>NZ_RAPY01000001.1:0-1914399 GCF_003610355.1 Sphingobacterium detergens
TGCGCTTTTTAATACTAATCTGTGATCCCGCTGGGATTCGAACCCAGGACCCATACATTAAAAGTGTATTGCTCTACCAGCTGAGCTACGGAATCTTACTTCTTTGTTTTTGAACTATCGTTCCTTGTTTGAAGTGATGCAAAGATAGGGTTAATCCCTATTCCTCGCAACTATTTATGTGATAAAAATGCCTTTAATGTGTTTAAACCTTCATTTTTAGCTATTTATTTTTTATCACTAAGACAAAAAATCGCGATCTTCATCGGATAATGTAGATTTAGGGGCCTGATTGTCGTCTTCTGATTGATCAAATGCCGCCGTGTTTTCCTGCTGTTTCGTCTTTTTACCACTTTTTAGGAGAAAGGCAAAGAGTACTCCCATTGCGAAAAATGTCAATAGGAGTTTCCATAATGCTACTTTGCTCTCCACAAAAAGATCAATATTGATTGTTTGCGGGTTTTTGACACAAACTAGCGTTACGATAACCGATAGAAGTATTAAAAGTATATTACGCATAATTAATAATGATAAATATATGTCATTAAGAATAGCGAATATAGTTAATTATCTATTTTCGTTGCTATCAAGCGCCTTTCTTTTTGTTTACTTCTTATCTACTTCTATTGTTGCACGGTTTAAGCGTAGTGAGTTTAAAATCACCGAAACGGAACTAAAGCTCATTGCAGCAGCAGCTATCATTGGTGATAACAGGATGCCAAAGCTGGGATATAGAAGCCCTGCAGCCAAGGGAATGCCCAAAATATTATAGATAAAAGCAAAGCCTAAATTTTCTTTAATGTTTCGGAGAAGTTTCTTACTCAGTATTTTGGCTTTAGCGATGCCTATTAGATCTCCCTGTAGCAGGGTCAGAGACGCACTTTGTATCGCTACATCTGTTCCTGTTCCCATAGCGATGCCAATATCGGCTTGCGCAAGGGCAGGAGCATCGTTAATACCATCACCAGCCATTGCCACAATATGTCCTTGTTCCTGTAGCTTATGTATTTCCTGTAATTTATCCTTCGGTAATGCATTTGCTTTGAAATGTTTGATGCCGACCTGCTGGGCTACGGATTTTGCCGTGTGTGCATTGTCTCCAGTAAGCATAATTACATCTACATCATGCTGAAGCAGGTAGTGAATGGCCTGTTTGGAAGAGGTCTTGATCTGATCGGAGATGCTAAAGTAGCCAAGTAAATCACTTCCTTTTGCGAGATAGGAAACAGTTTTGCCATTGGATTGGGCTGACTCGACAGCTTTTCGTATTTCGTCTGGAATGATCACCTGCATGGATTCCATCAACAATTGATTACCGAGGGCAACCAATTGGTCGTTAATATGCCCCTTGATACCTTGTCCGGCAACGTTTTCGAAGTCTGCAACCTGTTGTTCTATTTTATTTCCTTCCTTTTTTGCCCGATCAATAATAGCCTGCCCGAGTGGATGGGTGCTGTTGCTGTTGAGGGCGGCGGCTAAGGATAATATTTCGTTGATACCGCTCTTAGCGGTGGGTTGAATGTCATCAACGGTGGGTTTGCCTTCAGTGATTGTTCCCGTCTTGTCTGTTAATACAACATCAACCTTGTTCATTTTTTCTAATGCACTGGCATCTTTGATCAAAATACCATTTTTGGCTCCCTTGCCGACACCGACCATGACGGACATCGGAGTTGCCAGACCAAGCGCACAAGGACAAGCAACAATAAGCACTGCCAATGCATTGGCAAAGCCATAAGCCAATGATGGCGCAGGACCCCAGATCCACCAGGCGGAGAATGTCAACAATGCGATAACGATCACAATTGGAACAAATATTTCAGATACTTTATCTGTGAGACGTTGGATTGGAGCTTTACTTCTGCTGGCATCATTGACCATCTGAATGATCTGAGCCAATAAGGTGTCTGAACCAATACGTTCTGCTTTCATGAGAAAACTTCGTTCACCGTTGATGGTTCCGGAACTGACCTTGTCACCTTCCTGCTTTTCGACAGGTAGAGGTTCGCCTGTCAGCATGGATTCATCAATGCTCGTCGTACCATTTGTAATCTGTCCATCGACAGGGATTTTATCTCCGGGTTTTACTTTCAGCGTATCACCGATCTTAATCTGATCTACTCCAATTTTTACGTCGATACCATTTTCGACCCGGGTAGCGTCAGAGGGGCTGAGTTTAATGAGCTCTTTGATTGCTGAATTGGTTTTGGAATGGGCTTTGGCTTCCATCACTTGCCCAAGGAGAACCAATGTTAGGATAACAGTAACGGACTCAAAATATAATGCGATATATCCGTGATGATTTTTTAGATCAGCCGGAAATAACTGCGGGAAAAACAGGCCAATAATACTATATACGAACCCCGCACCAGCGCCAAGGGCAATCAAGCTAAACATATTCAGACGCCAGGTTTTAAAAGAAATCCAACCGCGTTGGAAAAATGACCAACAGGTATAGAAGACCACCGGCAGGGATAGAAATAATTGTATCCAGCCTGACCAATCCGGTGGAATTACTTTACCGATCGGATTACCGGGAAGCATTTCTCCCATGGATAGTATAAATATCGGAACTGTAAACAGGATGGATAGCCACAGTTTCATCCGGAGATCTCTATAGGTCCTATCATCGTCGGTATCATTTCCTCCAGCGATAGGGACAAGATCCATACCACAGATCGGGCAGCTTCCAGGATGATCCTGAACAATTTCGGGGTGCATCGGACAGCTGTATTGTGTGCTTTTGGTTAATTCGGGTACTTTCTCCAAGTTCATCCCACAAACTGGACAGTTGCCCGGTTTATCATAGAGCTTGTCGCCCTCACAATGCATGGGACAGTAGTATTTTCCCGCTGAACCCGCTTTCTGTTGATTGGGTTTTGCAGCGGCAGAATGGTCGTTGTGGGCATGTTTATGCTGGTTATGGTCGTGACCATGTTGTACCGATTCATGTTGGTGATGGTCATGATCCTGTGCTTCAGATTGATGTTGTTGTCCAGCATGATTATGTTCCTGCATAATGGATTCATGCTGCTGTTCCTTCTTTTTCTGTGTGACAACTGTTGGAGTTTGGTCTGCGCTGTGCCTATGATCAGGATGATGATGTTTGTTTTCATTATTTTCCATCGGTACAAGGTACATCCCACAAACAGGACAGCGTCCCGGTTGATCGTAGGTTTTATCACCTTCGCAGTGCATAGGGCAATAGTACTTGCTTGATGCAGATAGCTTTGGTTGTTCCGTATTTGGGGTTTCTTGTACAGATTTATTCAGTTCGCCAATATGATAATTACCTAATTTAGCGAGGGTCTCCTGTAGTTGTTCTGTCGGAATTTCTATTGCAGATTCTATTGTCAGTAGCGGTGGCTCTAGCGTAACTTTAGCCTGAACTTCAGGAAGCTGATTGATAGCATTCTCAATTGTTGTTCTACACCCGTCACAGGACATGCCTGAAAGTTTATATTGGTATTGCATAGCATTTTGTTGTACAATAAATTTAAGGGTTATTGCTTGGGTAATGTTATACTTTTACACTGTTTATTTGTAATATTTCAAAGCGTATATTCCGTCCTTTCGGAAAGAAAATCAACCTGTTGGATAAACGATGATCTCGATACCACACCTAAAATAAACAAACAAAGTGGGCTATTTGTTTAGCGTGATAATACCCAACGAAACAGGAGCGGGGACAGGGAGGATAGGGGTGAGTTAAGTTGTATTGGGGACCAAAGTCGGCTTTTAGGAAAGCAGCATGGCTTCTGGATGCTTCATTAAGCTCTGGACAGTTAGTTTGCCTGCTAACAATGCTTCGTGAAAAGGTGATGGAACCATTATTTTAAAGGTTTTACGCGCTGTTTTAACGAAAAAAAGTGCACCATGGCTGACCTGCTTATCGTCAATAATCAACGTATGTTGCGTAACAAGTTGGCTGCCTAGTTTTTCCTTTTCAACGAGCTGTATAAGTTGTTGCATTGTATCAATCTGTTTTGCCAAAATTACCAAATACTTATCATTTTTTAGTTTTTTTTTATTTGGCAATATTTAGAAGATATCTACTTCTGGCTGAGCTTTGTTATCTTTTTGTAGTTGATAATCGTTTTAGCAAATGAAAGTTTTCAAGGAAATGCGCAATCGATTGCGTATTTCGTCTGCTAAAGTTTAGCTGAACAGGGGTTTGACTTTGCTAAAATATGTTTTACTTTTTTAGCTTTGTGCAACAAATATCCAATAAAACACTATTATGAGTGGTATAACAACACTAGGTCAATTTATTATTGAAAAACAAGCCGATTTTCCATACGCGAAAGGCGAGCTGTCCAGACTCTTGCGTGATATCGGAATTGCAGCAAAAATTGTTAACAGAGAAGTCAATAAGGCTGGATTGGTTGATATCCTGGGGGATGCAGGTCAAACCAATATTCAGGGGGAAGGGCAGAAAAAGCTGGATGTGTATGCTGATGAGCAATTTATTAAAGCGCTCCAAAGTGGGGGCGAATGCTGTGTGGTTGCTTCTGAGGAACATGAAAATCCAGTTTACATGCAGTCTGGAGTTTCTAAAAATGCAAAATATATTGTTTGTATAGATCCACTGGATGGTTCGAGTAATATTGATGTGAATGTTTCTGTGGGTACCATTTTTTCGATTTACCGTCGGCTTTCGGATACCGGAGTATCGTGCAATAGCAATGATATTCTGCAACATGGAACTAAGCAGGTTGCAGCTGGATACGTAATTTACGGAAGTTCAACGATGTTGGTCTATACCACTGGAAAGGGTGTGAATGGGTTTACATTGGATCCTTCGATTGGTGAATTCTGCCTATCACATCCCGATATGAAGATTCCCGAAGCTGGCCATATTTATTCGATCAATGAGGGAAACTATTCTAAATTTCCGAACGGCGTTAAGCAATATATCAAATACTGCCAAATGGAAGATGCTTCTACCCAGCGCCCCTACGCGTCACGTTATATTGGCTCTATGGTTGCCGACATTCATCGTAATCTATTGAAAGGAGGGATATTTCTTTATCCAACCACCTCTGCCCACCCGAATGGTAAACTGCGATTGATGTATGAGTGTAATCCGATCGCTTTTATTATTGAACAAGCCGGAGGTAAAGCGACCAATGGATATCAACGTATTTTAGATATTGAACCAAAGACATTACACCAACGAACGGCAGCTTTTTTGGGGAACTCCGAGATGGTCGAACTCCTCGAAGATTTCCTGCAAAAACAGCAGTAATTCATTCTGTAGTGATTCAATGACAGGTAAAATTCGTTTGCCAATTAGAATTATTTATCTTTGTGATCAGAAAATGGCTTCATTATTGCGAAGCCATTTCTTTTTCATTATTTGTCGTATGTTACGTATTTTAGTTTTTATTTCCTTCGTTTCAATTGTATTTTTTTCCTGTAAAGAGAATCCACCGACTTATGGCGATGTGCTCGCAAACGGTTTTGAGCAAAAATCCTATAAAGAATTTGATACGACGGCCTATCTGAAGGTATTCCATGAGGTGTACGGTAAACAGAAGTCCAAATTGCATAATCCGAGTTGGATGAAGGAGTTATCTGACTCTACCGAGGGGATGACTTTAATCGCTGGCCATCTATTCGATGGTAGTATTGATACGCTATTGAATTATTTTGAACAAAGCGAAAAACATGGGATTCGTAGCAGTTACTTTCATACAACAGAGATCAAGGAAACTTTATTTTCTCTTCGCAAACTGAAGCCTAAGGATGTAGCGGAATCTTATCCGCTTCTGGCCAAATTGGATCTTTTAGGGACAGATGGCTTAGTGGCTTATGTAAGCAGTATAAAATATGGTGTAATCAACCCAAAACGTTTGTATGGGAGGTATTTTGTTCCTCAGAAACGTATGAACTATGCTGGCGTCGTGCATCTATTGGATAGTGTGGAGATTGGACCATTAATGGCTGGAATTCAACCAAAAAACCAGTATTACATTCAATTTCAGGATTTGTTGGAAAACGGTAACCTGGATAATGCGCAAAGAACGAAAGTATTGATGGTGCTTGAAAAATTACGGTGGATGGGGGAGTCTTTCCCCGAGAAATATGTTATTGTCAATATTCCTGAACAGAGACTACACATCATGGAAGACGGAAAAACCAGCCAATTGATGAATGTGTGTGTTGGTGAAACGGATAACCCGGCATATACCCGTAAAGGTGAAAACCATGAAACTCCGGTCATGCAGGGCATCTTGGATGCCATGCAGGTCAACCCTGTATGGAATATCCCGAGTAGTATTGTGAAAAAAGAATTATTGGCAAGTGTACGGAACAATCCCAACTATCTAGCTTCACGTAATATGGTGGCATATTATAAAGGAAAGCAGGTGGATCCCAGTACCGTAAATTGGCAATCCGATTCGGTGGAGAAATTCCGTTTTAAACAAAATCCGGGTTCAGACAATTCGTTGGGTAATGTGAAATTTTTGTTTGAAAATGCTTATTCGATCTATCTCCATGATACGCCTGCCAAACAAATGTTTGGACAGACTAACCGCGCTGTGAGCCATGGTTGTGTGCGCGTTGAAAAACCCGTAGACCTGGCCGGTTACCTGGTCAATAATGAAAAGCAGGCTGAGAAGATTGCGAAAGAGATTACAACGGATTCTATCACCAAGTCGCGTTGGGTAACACTGAAACGTCAGATGCCTGTATACCTGACTTATTATACCACCTGGCTTGACGATGATGGTAAAATGGTTTCTTATCCAGATATCTATGGGTATGACCCACGTCTGAAGGAGGCGATGAAAAAATATTGGACAAATTAAAAAGAAGACCTAACCGGAAGACGGTTAGGTCTTTTTTCTAATCGTTTGGTTTGTCTTAGTATTCGGAGTTGTAGGCTAGAGCCAAACGGATAAAAGGATAATCTTTATTGACATTGTTATGGTCTTGGTAATGGCCTTCAAGTCTAAAATATCCGGAGTAAAGGTTGACCCCAAAGTTTTTCCAGATCCGCACAGATGCACTGGTGGATGCGGTATGAAGATAGTGGTGAGATTTGTTACCACTGATTGTGACGAAATATCCACCACGGTAATCTATACCAAATTTGAAGCGATTGAGCGTACTTAGTGTTGCTGATGCCCGGACATCTGCTCCAGGGCCATAATCGTAGGTACGACTTTCGCCAAAATGAAGATAGGGATCCGGTACTGCGGCCAGTACGACTGGACCACCACCCAGAATGGTGGTCAACTTGGTCCGTTTACTGATGTTATAATTGGAAAAAATATTGTAATTGATACTTTGTGATCCATAATAGAACGCTTCATTACGCAAAAAGTCAAAATGAGCGGAGACGATACCACGATGTCGGCCTGTTAAATTGGATAATATTCGATTTCCATAGAGAGAAGCGTAAACATTAACTGCATTGACCATAGAACTGTCATCTGATCCAATCTCAAGATTTAGAAAGAAGTCGTCAAATGGTTTCTTTTTATCGACATCATCGTTGTTGTAAATCAGTTTAATGCGCGCGTAGATATCATTCTTTCCCCGGCTCAGGACATTATGCTCCTTGGCATCAAATCTGCGGATCCCCAACTCCACTTCGGTATGGACCAAAGAACTGTCAACCACGGCACCTTTGGTTGTATTTCCCCAACGGCCATCGAGCAGCCGATTTAAGCCATTCATCGGATTGATCAACATTGCCAAAATTTCCTTTTTATTACGTTGTCCTTTTGTAAGGCTTGGTCTGGCGAGCACATGGTGTGAAAGACGATGAGTCATCTCACCGAGAATTGTTCCACCAAAACTGGTATTGATAATATCGTTGATCGAAGGCGGCTCTGTCTCACCTGCTGTCTCCCAGATGTAACTTCCGGCAACTGTCGCGAGCGTAGACTGTAGGAAACTAAAATTGTTGGATCGGAATGAATTGAAATAGAACTGACCATGGTAAGGGTGGGCGATCTGATTTGTAGCAAAGAGATTGTCATCCCATGTCCAAGCGGAAAACTTCAAATGACTGAAGAAATTTTTGAAGGAAATATGGGAGACAGGATCTTTCCGTATGAAATAATTGACTGAAGCAGGTATGGCCTGAATAGAAAACCATTCGATTCCAGCCCGCAGAAAGTCTTTCTTTTGATAATTTACGATACTATCGGGTAATTTGGCATTGATCCGATCGGAAATCCATTTCGTCTGGTGCATGGATACGGTGATGCTATCCATCAATTTTTTTTTGGGGCCTATAGGAATTATGCTGTCTGTTGATGATTTTAGCTGCATGCTGTCTGCTAGCAATGAGGGATTTAAGATTGAAAATGGTACGACAGACTGACTTGTATAAGTGGTTCCGCTAGCTGTGGAATTAGCAAAGCCCAAGCTTCCAAAAAGGGTAGTAAATAGATTTATAAATAAAAATAAAATAGAGCGATATGTACCTAAATGTTGTTTCATAAGGGTTAATATACTGTTTTGCAATAAAACTTGTAATGAATAACAAATAGTTGCTAAAAGTGTTTTTAGGATTGTGATTTCTTTGTGTTTTAGCTGCGCATAGCTTGCTGATTTGCGGTACGGATTGTTACCTTTGCAGGGCTTTATTACTGTTCAACTGATTTTTGATATGAACAATACCTTTGAATTTTTTAATGTGCGATCCGTCAATTTTAAGAATGAGCTATTTGCTGGTTTGACGGTTGCCATGACCATGATACCGGAATCACTTTCATTTGCAATATTAGCGGGCTTGCCTCCTCTGACGGGGCTTTATGCGGCTTTTTTAATGGGGCTTGTGACAGCTGTTTTGGGAGGAAGACCGGGTATGGTATCTGGTGGGGCCGGTGCAACTATTGTCGTTCTGATGGCGCTTGCAGCAAGTCATGGTATCGATTATCTTTTCGCCGCTGTGGTCCTGGCAGGTCTATTGCAATTTTTGGTCGGTCTTTTTAAATGGGGTAAATTTGTTCGACTGATTCCGCAGCCTGTTATGTATGGTTTCTTGAACGGATTGGCGATTATTATTTTCATGGCGCAGGTTGTCCAATTTAAAGTGAGCAGTGGAACAGGCACAGCATGGATGTCTGGGCCGACACTATATATTATGGGGGGACTTACATTGTTAACGATGTTGATTGTGATCGGTTTTCCGAGGCTGACAAAAGCAATTCCCGCGTCGTTAATCGCCATTTTAGTCGTTTTTGGTCTGGTTTCCCTGCTGGGTATAGAAACCAAGAAGGTCGTGGACATCGCTTCAGTCAGCGGATCACTGCCACATTTTCATCTGCCCAATGTTCCCTGGAATTGGGAGACATTGCAATTGATCTTTCCATATTCCCTAGTGATGGCTGCTGTGGGACTTGTTGAGTCTCTTTTAACCCTTAATATGGTTGATGAAATTACAGCTAGCAAGGGGGACGCAAATCGCGAGTCCATGGCGCAGGGGATTGCAAATGCGGTTAACGGATTTTTTGGTGGAATGGGGGGATGTGCCATGGTGGCCCAGACGCTGGTGAATCTGAATGCCGGTGCACGGACCCGACTATCTGCTTTTATCGGTGCCATAACAATCCTGGTGATTATCCTGGTCGGTGCTCCTTTTATCGAGCAGATTCCGATGGCGGCACTTGTCGGGGTGATGATGATGGTTGCGATCGGAACTTTTCAATGGGTAAGTTTCCGGATCATCAATAAATTTCCGAAATCAGATATTTTCGTTGGTATTCTTGTTGCTGGAATAACAGTGTTATTGCACAATTTGGCTTTAGCTGTACTTGTTGGTGTCGTCGTGTCTGCATTGGTTTTTGCCTGGGATAATGCAAAACGGATACGGGCCAGAAAATACCTCGACCAAGATGGCATAAAGCATTATGAAATATATGGTCCTCTTTTTTTCGGATCTACCGCCAATTTTTTGGATAAGTTTGATATCTCTGAGGATCCCGATCGCGTCATTTTGGATTTTAAGGAAAGCAGGGTGGTGGACATGTCTGCTGTGGATGCGTTAAATAAAATCACGGAGCGGTATGCCGCACAACAGAAGAAGATAGAGCTTTGGCACCTCAGTGAGGATTGTCGCTCTTTACTCAAAAATGCCGAGGGAATCGCTATCGTTAATATTATGGAGGATCCGACTTATCAGGTGATGCCTGGTAAATAAGCTATTTCTTCCTTAATGCAATGAAAAGCTCACTACCTTGTCGTTGAGGTATGCTGTTAAAACAGTTCTCCATTTTTAAAATATCAAAGGCTACCTGAAACAGTCGTTGATATTCCGTTTTGTTTCCGCCAAAGGGTGGCCCAGCTGATTCAAATGCTCTGTTAAACAATAAACCTGCAAGAATACCATGTGGATGGAGCAGATCGGCCATTTTGTTACTGTATTTTTCACGTAGAATCGGATCTAATGCACAGAAAAAAGTCTGCTCGAGAATATAATCGTATTTTTCGCCATGTTCAAAAAAATCTTCGCAGATAATCCGGATCGGTGCAGTTTCACCAAACTCTTTTTGAACCTGATTGACTAATGTTGGTGCGATATCAAGTAAAGTGATATTTTTAAACCCTTTGTCAAGTAGCGCTTTCGCTTCGTATGCATTTCCACAGCCAGGGATCAAAATAGAAGCCTCTTTGGGAATCACCATTTCCGCATATTCGATTAATGCCGGTGAGGCATAACCGATATCCCATCCGGTCTCCCTGTTTTTATAGCGATTGTCCCAATATTCTTTATCCAAATCCAATATATCCATCGTATTATACACTTGTTAAATCAAGCGGACACAATTTAAGGAAATCTTGTGTAATACGGCATTATTTTTGTTTTTTACCTGAAAATCTGTCCATAAGATTCGTAATAATCTCAATAGAGATGATAAAAAATAATTCGCTTTATTGTAGGTTTTTAACATTTTGTTTTTAGTCTTTTAAAACAAAAAAACAACTTTCGGATTTATATGATGTATTATTTCAACTAAAGAATGATTGTTATATGTTACTTAATAGGAGGATCTCTGTCTCATACTTCTTAAAAACCATTCAGACTGATCTGGTTCGAATTGTATTTTTTGGCTGTCTGGTGGGCCTACTGGCAAAACACAAAGACTTTCTTACATTGGAAATTCCCTTATCGTTAATTGCCATCGTTGGTACAGCCATATCGCTTTTGTTGGCTTTTCGAACTGCGCAATCTTACGATAGGTGGTGGGAAGCCCGTATCGTTTGGGGCGGAATTGTCAATGATTCCCGTAGCTTAATTCGTCTTTTGCAGACTTTTATCAGTAAAGATCAGGACATCCATCTAAAAATGTTTGTTGAAAGACAGATTATATGGAATTATGCCTTGAGTGAATCGCTGCGAAAGGAGCCGTATTCAAAAAGGGTAAGCGACTATTTGGAAAATTATCAAATCAAGGACACCAATGCTGTTTACGGAATTTTAAATGCGCATGGAAAGCATTTGCGTTTATTGGCCCAAGAGGGGTTGATTACTGAATTTCGGCAGGTTGCTGCAGACGAGATTCTAACGCGGTTTTCGGATTCAATGGGGCGATGTGAGCGCATAAAAAATACGGTTTTTCCGGTGTCCTATGGTAAGCTGATCCATTTTCTGATTTATCTATTTGCGCTCTTATTACCCTTTAGTCTGAATGATGATGTTATCTTGGTCAAAATGATGCTGACGATCGGAATTCCCATTATTTTTATTATTATTGAACGTACTGCCATCTTAATGCAAGATCCTTTTGAAAATAAACCCATGGATACGCCGATGACAACGATCTGCCAGACCATTGAGATGAATCTGTTGGAGGCTATTGGCGAACCTCCTCCGAAGCCAACGGCACCTGCCGAGGAATTCTATTATATTCTTTAATCGGTTGGTCGTAAATTTTAGTTCTAATCGTATAGCTTTATTTCCACAATTGGTTTCATAAAGCTATCCGATGATAACGTTTTTGTGTTGAGCCACTTTTAGGTGGTCGGGCTTCTGGTTATCGCGGTGTCCGCAATGTCTTAATCACAGCAGCAAATTCTTCCTGTTCATAGCCCGCATCTTTTGCTCTTTTGAGCCAATTTGCCGCAAATTGGGGAAATTCACTATTTATTCCACTTAATTTTGCTGTTGCAAGGATTCTTTCTGTTGCCTCTACAGAGATGGCAAGTGGACTTTGGGAAAGCTTAAAATCTCCGCTACTGATGACTGCACCCTCATGCTTTAAAAATTCGCCCATTCCCGGAGCAATTTCTGCGATGATATTGCCATATTCCCTGACGTCGAAATTTTCCGATTCGGCAATTAAAGCACCATGTAGAAAACCTGCTGCTGCACCATAGATATAGGAGAGTGTAGCGGTATCCATGGCTGCCGCAGCACCAATATTTTCCCCTAGATATTTTAGATTTCCACCCAGAATTTTCAATGTATCTTCGATTTCCAGATATTTTCCGCTATTGCCCGAAAACAATATTGTTGTATCGGGCTGTGCCATCTGTTCTGGCGCCACCTGTATCGCTCCATCAAGGTAGCCGGCAGTTTTACTGTTAAACCAGGTTTCGCTTAAACGTGCCTCCTGCGATGTACCAGTAGTCAATTGCACAATGAGTTTGTCCGCTAATGCATTTCCCGTTTCGATTGATGAAAAAAGATCATTCGCTACCGCATAGTTATGAACGATAACAATACTCACTGGACTCGCCTCAATGGCCTCGCTGATGTTTTTTGCTAATCGAGCACCTTCTCTTACCAGTTGATCTGCTTTAGCTGCTGTTCGATTGAATACATTGACCTGAAAACCTTTTTGTAGATAGAGCTGCGCTATTTTTATACCCATCGGACCTAGGCCGATAATGCTGATTTGATTTTTCAATGTTTCCATGTGTTTCCTTATTTATTTTTATACAACAAATATGAGGACAAGCTGGTACGTTGACAATAAGGGAAAAAGGATTCACCCAGGGAAAAATTATTCCCTATGGAATTGCAAAATTCAGTAGTTTTAATGAAAATTATGAAATTATGTATAGTAGAAAGATTCCCGAAGATCTTGACTGTGGCATAGTCGTCACGATGAAAATACTTGGTGGAAAATGGAAAGCCTGTATATTGGATGGTATCAACAAAGGTATAAAACGTCCCAGTGAATTGCATCGTGCTATTCATGATGCGAGCCCAAGAGTAATCAATATGCAGCTTCATGAATTGGAACAAGCTGGTATTATCGTGAAGAAAATTTATCAAGGACTTCCGCTTAAAGTCGAGTATAGCCTGACTGACTTGGGGATTAGCTTATTGCCAGTTATAGCAATCATTGATAAATGGGGTATTGAAAACAACCATTTGGTTGAAAATTTGAGAGAGCAGATTGTAGGCTGATACTGAACCCTTAAAATCATGAAAACAGACATATTGTAAAAGGACGATAGCGAATTGTAAATAAATCTAGTATTGTGGTGGTAGTGAGCTAGCTTTATCCCAGCAGTCAGATAAAATAAGACCTGTTCGGCTTTTGATAAGGGTCAAGCTTTTGATAAGGGTCAATTTGAAAAATAGCCTGCTGTTAATCCAGAAAAGATAATTGTATATGAAGCAGCCACTACAAGCTGAAGCCTTTAACTTTGATCGAATACTTTTGTATAGCTTATATGCCGCTTTGATTTCTTTCGCGCTCATGTTCGCTAGCACACTATTAATTCGCAATATTCATCCCTTATGGAATGCAGTCTTAGTCATAGGTTTCCCGTATTCATTATTTGTGTCGAAAATAAAATCGAGCGCAGATGTTATAATTTTTGAGGATAACCAAATCATTTTGAACGGGAAAAACATCGCTATTCAAGATATTGAATTCTTTCGCATATTTGATTCGTTAAGGTTGTACTTTGTCTTGCGAATAACCTTAAAAACAGGCCAGCAGTATATTCACTATCTTCCAGTTTCGGCAAAGCAAGATCTGGAAAACTATTTTGAAAAAGAGGGGGTAAGGAGCAGTAAGGGATCTTTTGATTTTATTGCCAAATATTATTCCTTATTATATGTTTTACCAGTCATGATATTGCTAGGATTAGCTTATTCATTAGGTACGCAACTATATTATTATTTGCAGTATTGATAAAATAAGGATTTCATAAAAACGGATAAAAGTAGTAATGAACAAATTGTAAGGGGTGAAAACGCTTAAATTAGATCAATTCCTGTGCGAGTCTAGCTCCGGAACCTTGTAATTGATAGACGGATATTCATTGGGTTCAGGCGAATATTAGACCGGTCTAAAAGTGGTGCTTGCTTATTCTATATTTGATTGTTGGGTTTGTTATCTCAGGATACTACAACAACAACAGATTGGTTTAATTAAGGTATAACTTTTAATGATAATAATATGAAAACAATGAAAATGACAGTGATGACTCTGCTAACGGCTGCAACTTTTGCGATATCAAGTTGTGGTGGTGGAAAGGATCAACCGGCAACTCCAATTAATGCGGATCAGTTTGAAAAACTAGATCAAAACAAGGATAATGCCGGCAAGCGCTTTAGCTTGACAGGGTACCCTTACCTTAACAGTGACGTAACAGTCCGAAGCGATATGGAAATTGCTGTTTCGTTGTTTTCTGAACCAAAGGGAAAAGGAGATTATATCGGTAGTATAGATTTGGGCTACAAGGACAATAAAAACGGAATGTATATTCCTGATAAGTTTACAGCGGATGATTTGCAGGTTTTTGATAATGAAGGAAACAGTCTTGGCATAAATGATAAAATTACCATTTCTTTCGAGATGGATCTGGATACCAAACGTCCACCAAGAACGGGTATTAAAAAATTGGAAAAAGACGAAAATGGCAATCCAAAGATGGTCGAACAGAAACCTACTTACTATGGAGATGGGCCATCTGATATAAAAATTGAAAAGGCGAAATAGTTTATTTTCATGGGGTTTTGAGGCAAAGGGATCATAAATGAATCATGTTATATTTTAAAATTTGAACGTCATGTTAGCACTTGAAAATTATAAAATACTGCTGCTTGTACTATTTGCATCGCAATCTTGTGGGGATAATGGCCAGAAAACAGGCGGCGACACATCTCATCTGGTTGATCATCATGCTGAAATCATAACATATAAAAGCGATTCTACCAATGAATTGGTGCTGAACTTCAGGGATCATAGTTATTTTTATAAGGAAACAAACCTTCCCCTGAAAGCGGGGGAGGATGTGGGCTATGAGAATCAATCCAGAGGGTCCTTTGTAATTAAAAATGATACCCTGACTTTTTTCTCTCAGATGCCATCGCAGATCGATGTTAAAACAGATTGGTCTACGAGTACGGAATTTCTCCCCTTATATCAAACCAATGAGGAACTTGATACCAATAGCGTGAAAATATACTTTGACAATATTGCCGAACCACAATATTATCGGGCATTTGAATTAGCTAATGGAAGAGTTGAAAAATTGGCGGTGAAAGCCTGTGTAACAGATGGAGACTTTGGTTGGATAAAAACGGAAAACGACCAGATTCCATTGTACCAATATTTAATTATTGAAAAACCTAAAAGTAATAAGCTTTTAATCATAGACAGTGTGAATACAGCGCACAGTTATTTTTTTGACTTTGATCATATTCCTTTTCGTTCATTCCACTTTTTTACAAGAGCTTATTGGAGTTATTACGATTTTACAGGACTGACATTTGTGCTTGCGGACAACAGACTCAAATTAACAGAAAATAATAGGTTAGGACGTTATCAGCATTCTAATATTAATCTGACCTTCTTAAAACAATGAAGTATTACAGCTGTTAAGAACATTAATTCTTCTTTAAGCATGGGTTAATGATATAAATAATACGGATAAAAAAGGTAGATTTAAGCTATGAATAAAGAACAGCATTATTTGGATATAAACAGAGCGTCCTGGAATAGTAGAACGGATTCACATCTCAAGTCAGAATTTTATGATCTCCCGGGTTTTCTTCAGGGGAGAAGTTCTTTGAATGAGATTGAGCTAGACCTGCTCGATGATATTCAGGGGAAAACAATATTACATTTGCAATGTCATTTTGGTCAAGACACAATTTCACTGAGCCGGCTCGGTGCTGAAGTAACTGGGGTCGACTTGTCCGATAAGGCTATTGAAAGTGCGCGAAAAATTGCTGAACAGACAAATGCCGATGTTCGTTTTATCTGTTGTGATCTATACGATCTGCCGAATCATTTGGATCAGCAATTTGACTATGTTTTTACGAGTTATGGTACAATCGGCTGGTTGCCTGATTTAGATAAATGGGCAAAGGTTATTTCCAGATTTTTGAAGCCCAATGGGAAATTTGTCTTTGTTGAGTTCCATCCTGTTGTTTGGATGTTTGATGATAATTTTGAAAAAATAGGTTATCGATATTTTAATTCAGGAGCTATCATAGAAACTGCAAACGGAACTTATGCGGATAGAAATGCGGCTATAACAGAGGAGTATGTCATGTGGAATCACGGTATAAGTGAAGTGGTCAATAGTCTGATAAAAAATGGACTGCAAATTGCGCAACTTGATGAATTTGATTATTCCCCCTATAATTGTTTTAACGGGACGATTGAATTTGAAAAGAATAAATATCGGATTGAACTACTTGAGGACAAAATTCCAATGGTCTATGCGATAGTGGCCATAAAGAAGTAACATCTGAGCGTTGGACGACCAAAAAAAGGAACTATGATAAAGGTATTTATAGCGGGTGCAACAGGATGGGTGGGAACTGAGCTAAGCAAAAAGATAACGCAGGAAAAGGGCTTACAATTGGTGGGTGGTCTGTCCCGCTCCAAAGGTGGTGCTGATTTAGCAACAATTTTAAATCTGGGAGACGGGCCGATTCCATTATTTGATAATATAACAGATGCGCTTGATCTAGTGGATTTTGACGTGATGATTGATTTTACCAGACCAGAAATTGCCAAGAGCAATGTTATTGCAGCATTAAAAAGAGGGAAGCGAGTTGTGTTGGGAACTTCGGGGCTAACAGATGCTGATTTTAAAGAAATCGCAGCGGTGGCAGATGAGCATCATACGGCAATTTTAGCTGCCGGTAATTTTGCAATCACTGCAGTGCTTCTACAGAAGTTTGCGGAAATTGCGGCTAAGTTTATCCCACATTTTGAAATTATTGATTATGCTTCCGGGGATAAGCCTGATGCCCCAAGTGGCACCGTAGCTGAACTTGCATATCGCCTTTCCAAAATTCAGACACCAGAGTTAGCGGTAGCAATTGATGATACCGTCGGACGGAAGGATGCGCGTGGAGCAAGCATAAATGGTATACAGGTGCATTCTGTGCGTTTACCGGGACATATTCTTGGTGTTGAGGCAATATTTGGTGAAAAGGACGAAACGTTGATCCTTCGTCACGATGCAGGCAATGGCGCAGAACCGTACATAAAAGGGATTTTGATGGCTGTAAGTAAGTTGTCGACCTTTGAGGGCTTGAAGCGCGGATTGGACGCCGTAATGGATATATAGAAGCGAAGATATCGAATAATCGGGATTAAAAAATTAGATTATTTTGTGCTAAAATAATTAGTATAATACTGTTTTTTATTTTTATATTTACATACTTATTTAGAATGTGAACACTTATTCGTAAGCCTATTTTGGATATTTAGGAGAGGTGTATGGATGCTCCAATGTGGTTAAGAGCTATAGATAGGCCGACCATACGGTTTGACAGATTAGACTAAATTTGAGTTAGATGCCATGGAAGATACGATTGGACAGTTAAATACAGCATATAAAGGACAGATTTTCCGCATTACATATCAGGAAAGAGATTTTCAGATTCAATTGTTGAAAAAGTGTCCGACAAAAGAAGAGACAGAATTAGATATTCTGTTAGATGGTCTATTGCAAACTTTGGTTAAGAACAAAGAGAGATGGTCTTTTCAACAGCATGAATTGGATCAGGATCTTGCAAATCATATCTGGCGGGCCATCTCTCTCCGGTATAGACTTTGATAAGAATCAAAGTGCTGGGACTATTTTTTAATTTACGCCAGGTCCAATAAATTCAGTGGTAAGGCCTAAAAATCTCAGTAGATTTTTACTGTCAAAAATTAAAGTAGCATAATGTTTTCCCTTTTTAAAGGTAAGTTTTGAACCACCTGGAAAGGTACTTCCTTCCTCCATTTTTTGCGTTTTGGCCGCATATTTACTGAATTTAGCTGCACTTTCCTTAAGTGTGGTTTTGTTCATCACAAGATTAAAAGGCAAGCCCTCGACAACAAGTGCTTGATCTTCTGGGATATCAAAAAAGATTTCATTGATGGTATTACCTTTTCCAAGACTGGTATAGAGTTCCAGACCGGAATTGGTCAACCATTTGGCATATTTTTCTTCATTGGCATCTTCATAGTAGACCGTTTTCGCATTTAAAGCTGCTTCGATTTTTTGCACTGTCTGTGGGAAAATAAATTCTGAATCCTTGTTTAGGAGCGATTTTATTCCTGCATGGTTTTGCGAGAAAACGCTCATGGTCAATAGCAGGAAGAACATATTCAATGTTAGTGTTTTTATCATCATAGTGATCAATTTTAAGTTCTGGAAAATACAATAATTAAAGATATTAAAAAATTAATCAAATTCATTTCGTCTTTATGGCATTGAGATATATCCTGATATCCTGTTCGAGTTTTATAGGGTATGTATAGCCCAATTTATTCGCTAGTTCCCTGCCAATTTCTGCGACAAGATCGGCCATTGCGAATAGCGCCGTCCAATTTTCATCGATATCGCCAGCTGAAAAAGTCCGCATTACTTTTCCCCAGGTTTGCTCGGTCAGGTATTTTTTAAATAGGCGTCCATGTTTATTGGTTGTGATATTCCAATCATGCTGGCTAGCGATATACCACTCAATCAGCGGTACCAGATAATCGGTACGTATATTGTTTTCGGACATAAATTTTGCATAAAAAATATCCTTTCTGACAAGACATTTGGCGACATAAGTACAGTCCCACCAAAAATCATTGAGTAGCTGTCTGAATTTTTGCTCGGTAGGTTTTTTTATGATTGACACCCGATAGGAGGGTTTTTGGATCGCTTCCGTTATCCCCTCTTTGTCAAGGAGTACTTGATAACCAATATCCCAATCTTCGCATAACGGGCTTTGGCGTACCTCTTCCAAAAAATTAGGCTTACTATATAACTTAAAATCAACTTTTATGTGATCTGTATATAAAACCATTTTCATGGCATGTTTGCTATCAAAGTAGCTTTCATCCTCTTCAATCATGGCGATAGGAGAGCCAAAGTTATTTAGCCAATTCTTATCGGCGACATACGTGGTATTGTCATCAAATACAAGTTCGATGTCTAAATCACTTAACTCATCAACTGGTGCCAGTGGATTTACCAAGGAGCTGGTTAGGAGAACTGCCCGAATATCTGTATTGTTTTGTGCCCAATCCATAATCTGCTGTAATTTTTCTGCTCGAGTTTGCATATTTTTAGTTTATTTATGGAGAATAATCCCGTTCATTTCTAAAGAAGCACGACTTAGGGCCGTTGGCTTCGCAAAGGTGTCGGAACGACTAACATTAAAAATATACGAAAATTTTTTGTTTCCTGGACAAGAGCTTTTATTAATCAGCATGCAGAAGATGGGAGTCATCCCATTAAGCTTTTATTGATTTACAGCATAGTCGATGAAAGCTATACAATCATTTTTAGGTAATTTGTAAGATTGGATTGACTATCCAAACCGAACTTCTGTTTGATTCGGTATTTGGTCATCCGTACACTTTTGGGTTCTACGTGAAGTAAGTTGGCAATCTGTTTGGTATCCATGTCAAGATAGAAATAGGCACAGTATTTTTGATCTAAAGCGGTTAATTTCTGTTTCGAATGCTCATTGATATTTTTAAAGAAATTGGGGTGCAGTTCTGTTATTCTAAACTTTGCTTTTTCGAATTCAGTATCTGTTAGGGACTCTTCTCTAAGGATCTGCTGTATATTGGCGGCTTCGGCTCCTGTTAGTTTTTCCTTGACTTGTTGTAGGACCTTACTTTTATGCTGTAATTGCAGCTGACTTGTCATAACTTCATTTTGTAGTTTTTGTTGCTGCAATTCCAATAACTCCTGTTCTAGTTGCATGCGAGCTCGTTCTTCTTTTTCATATTTTATTTGCAGGGAGCTTTCGTTTTTTTCGGAAGTAAGTTGTTTTTCCCTCGCCAATGCATACTTGAGGTTAAAATGGTAAGAGCGGAACATAAAGAATGATCCAATGACAGCGAGGGCAAAAAGTCCTAAAATAAAATATTTTTGTGTTTGCTGGTTTGTTGCTTTTTCTTGTAGACTTTTAATCTCCTGTTCTTTTTTTGTTAGTTCATATTGTGCTTCAAAGCGCTTGGTGGTTGAGGCCATCTCTTCGTTAAAAAGCAGGTTACTGTACTCAGCTACCTTTTGCTGAAAATCCAGTGCTTTCTTGAAATCTGATTTTTTCGTGTATAGGCTAACCATCGAGTTCAGTACATTGATTAAGGTGTGATAATAAGGCTTCTTTTTTTGCGCGAGCATGATGTAGGCTTTATTGAGGTACATTTCTGCAGCATGAAGATCACCTTCCTCCATGCTCAATTCACTGAGCATACCATAACTACTTGCCATTGCTTCTTCATTTGTGGCGGGAGCCACACGCAAGGCTTCATTGATATGTTGCCGTATTTTTCGCTTGATTTCTGGATCGCCTATATTGTAATATTTTAAATAGTAGCTTGCCTTGTTGTTATAACTATTGGCATAGGTGTTGGCTGGTACCTGATCAGGATATTGCTTCTGTAATAGGATCGCATGATCGAGATACAGCATGGTGCTATCCAAATGCTGTTTTTGATGAGTGGTTTCATATTTAAAGGAAAACACAACCGATATGGCTGTATAACAATTGGCCAGCATATTGATGTTTTTTGATTTTTGGGCGAATTCCAACGATTTATGGATATAATTCAATGCTTGGGCTTCGTCATTCCATTCCGTATAAACGCCATAAAGAAGGTAATAAATTCGCGCTGTCAGAAGAGGTTCTCGCTCCTTGTCACCAATCTGCGAAAGCGCCTGATGTAACAGTTGCACTGTTTTTTCACTGTCAAAGAGTGTTGTGTGTAATACAGCTGATGCATAGTTTGCATAGGCTGCTGCAAGGGAATTTTTTGGTTCTGAGCGGAATGATAAGCGCTATCGATAAACTTCTGCGACTTTTCAAAATCTTGTGTATTGGTATATATATTTGACAGAATCCAATATGATTTGGTCATCTCAAGGTTGTTTTTAGAAATTCTGCGAGCGGACTTGAGGCTGTTTTGGGCCATTTGTATGGCCTGTGGATACTGTTCATTAGCGCGATACCAGTCCGCTAATTGCTGTTGGAGCGATACTTGTTCTGTCGCCGTCAAATTCGTCTTTAAAAGGTTTTGTAGACTATCGACATAGCTGTTATTTGCGAAGCCCATTGGTAAGAGACCCGCCCAAAATAGTACAAAAGCAATTATCTTGTTCATGCTACAAATGTACAAAAGCTGTAGACCTAATACGAGCCTTTTTTCTTTTTGTTGTCTTTGTTTTGTTGTTGTAAATTGTTGTTTTTTAGTTTGTTGTGTATGCGTGTAGACGTTTTGTAGATGTTGCATTTACTGACAGTAGACCTTTTGTAGGATCCTATCCTTTGGTTTTAAAATGGTGAAAGATGAATTTTGGGATGAACAACAAATCATAAAATTATGGACAACAAAACACGCTCTATTGTATCGTACATCACTTTGATTGGCTGGTTGATAGCCTATTTTTCTCCTAATAAAGAAGCTGACGGCTTGTTGAAGTATCACTTGCGCCAATCTTTGGGATTAGTCATCACTTGGTTCATTGGCAACATGATCATCGCAATCGTTGTGACGATTGTTCCGGCATTAGGGATATTGTACTATAGTAGTTTTGCTTTTTTAGCGCTGATGATTTTCGGTATGATAAACGCTGCAAATGAAGTAAGCAAACCCTTGCCACTGATCGGCAAATTGTTTGAACATAAATTTGCCTTTATCGGATAGGAGTAAAAGCGGGATGGTTATGAAATATTATAAATATCTAATTATGGAGGGGAATGCTTACAAGATTAGGACCTTTATTGCCCTACAGCATATTATACTGATTATTTGGTTTTTTATTGGGCTTTTTATGTTTGCCTATGGTGAGTATATAAAAACAGGTATTGGTATCGTCTCTTTTACACTGTTGATATTGGTTCTAATGATCCTAAGACCATCTAAATTCAGGGTTTGTCCGCAAGATCAACGGATTCAGGTGGACAGAGCCAAGCTAGAAAAAACACCGGATTCGTATTCCTTTTCAGATTTCAGCAGTTTTGAAATGGACACCATTTATTGGCTGCGTATTCCAATAAATAGCACGCTCTATGCAAGATTTAATTTTGAAGGAAAAACCAATCGTCATGTGGTCAGTCAATCGTTTGGGAGGGGGCCAATGCAGGTATTGTCCAATGAGCTGGGAAAATTAATCACCCGGGATCAAGTATAGCATATTTGTTTCAGAAAAATAGTATTAAACTAAATAATTAAAAGATTTAAAATAAAGAGAAAATGAAAAAAGCACTTGGTATTATGCTTATTCTTATTGGATTTGCATTGGTGGTTATTCTAAAAATCGGCATATCAAAAGAAACAGCCTGGATGTTTGAATATGGAAATTGGCCATTGATTATATTAGCCTTGGCTTTGTTGGTTCCGGGCTTGATCCTGTATAATAAAAATAGATAACGATCTCTTATTAAAAATAAGGTTTTAATGAAAATAGAAATGGAATTGAATGAAATAACGAGGACTCATGATTTAATGTGTCAGGTTGGTCATAATAGGCAAATAATCTGGAAAAGGAACTTTATCTTCTTCTTGACTGGTTTATTCTTTCTTGTTTTAGGTTCTTGTGGTATAGGTGAAAAAAGTTACCCAGAGCAGGTCTTTGAACGCGTGGCATTGAATGGGAACAAGATTCCAAATGGTTTTAAGCGGCATTTTAATGAGATTAGGGCACAACTTAAGGCGGGGAGTTTAACTATTGTAACCCAAAAGAATGAGGTCAAAAAGGTTGGCGCTGTAGCCTATGTCGAAAATCATTATGTGCGGATGTTTGATGCCGATATTAAGTCCTTAAAGGAATTGGAATCTAAAGCAGAAACAGCTCAAATTTTGACACTTGCGCTCGATATGTTTACCTATGTCGATCAAATCTATAAAGTTGATTTTCCCCGCATTGCTAAAATGATTGATGAAGGGAAGCCTGATGTTGAGATCGATGCCGCTATTGCAGAGCTCGATTCAAATAAAGGTGGGATCATAGATGAAAAGTTTAATGCGGTTCATGATCTGATTATTCCATATGCCGACAAACATGGTGTTGAATATAAAATGCTCAATATGCCTTAAACTGATTTAAAAAAAACATGAAAAATTTCACAAAGGAGGGTAATGTATATACCCTGAACAAACAATATGGGTTATTTGTTCCATTAATTGGTTTCTTTCTTTTATTAACTATTCTAGGGTTTGTTAAAATACCTGAATCTACATTCAAATGGTGGATGCTGGGAATTACGACGCTATTAACGCTATCCTTCTATGTAGGTTTCCTGACAATAGATATGGACCAACAGGAATTTCGAACTAGAGTGAGTTTGTTTAGCGGTGTAAAGGTGTTACCACTTTCGGATCTTGAAGGGTTTACAATTCATAAATTGAAACAGATGGGGTTTATTACGACAAACGTTACCCTATTGGCTAATTATAGTAAAAATGGTAAAGACAAGGAGCTGAAGCTTGCTCAACATTTTTATACCAAACCTATTCAAAGTATACTAAATGAAATTCATGAGATTATCGAACGCTAACTCAAAATAATTAAATGAAAATAGATGGATTTGAAGGATAAACTGCGACTCGAAATCGGGAATAATTGCATTGCATTTAGCCCATATCGGGGAATAATGTCCAGTCTCTATGGGTTTGTTGCGGGTATAGCTGTGACAGTGATAATTTTGGGGCTGTTCAATGCAAGATTAGGAGAGGGAGGACGAATACTTTGTTGTGCTATCATAGTATATCTTTTCATTCATGGACTATACGATCTCATTTTTAAATTGAATGTCCGCTATATATTTGATGGCAATAATCAGGTAATTTATCGGGAGAATTTACCATTTGGCCGACGAAAATTAATGCGATTTGAGGAGGCGGTCATCATCACGAGCTCAGAATCTTGTGACTGGCATTATAGTTTAGGGATCAAGGAAAAGCAGTTTTTGAAAAGTTATAAAATCAGCCCTGATTTTGGGGCAGGGAAGGCTTCGGAAAAAACTGTTTTTGCATATGAGAAGGAGATATTGAACCCAATAGTGGAATTGCTTAGTTAGTCAGTAGACTGTTTTGGGCGGCGTGATATGCAACTGTATTCGTACAATTGGAATCAGTCCAGGTAAAATGGTTATATGAATTTTTATTGCAGCAATAGGTTTATTTTCTAGTGATCTTAAAATATTTGGATCTGCCTCGCGGCAAATGACAGCCAATTTAAAAACCGAAGAGTCCGCTAAAGATAACAATACAATAGATTCCCATCGCCAACAGTAGATTGATGCACAGCGCTGCATATTTCTTCTTCGCTAATAACCAAATTGATTCTATTACTGTATAAATGAGGAGCGGAATTCCAAAACCGAGCATTTCGAAATAAAATAAATAGCCAGCACCCAAACGATCATTTTCTTTATGCATATACCATTGAGAAATAATGATAATAAGGCCAATTAGTATTAAGATACCCAATCTTATTAAGAGATGTCTTTTTAATTGTTTATCTCTCAAAATAGGTGCGCGAATGAAGAAGACCGTTCCTGCAAAGTAAGCTATGATGAATATAATCCCTATAAGCTGTCGGAATGTATAAGATATATTAAACCAACCATTTATATAGAGTGACCCTATAATTAGTGTTGATAAAAGAAAATAGCCTATCGTTTTATAGTTCATGTGGTAAAATAAACGTTTTGCCTATTCTGGATGACGCAAGCCTTTTTGTTGGAAAGAATTCACTTTCTAATAGCAATTTAGGTATAAATCACAATTATAGCAAAAATAGAGGGTGAAGATTAATGCGCCAAAAAATGTATGGAGATAGTAGTCCTTGAAATAAAAATTGTAAACGATTACTAATGACGGTATTATTTAATGGGACTGGTTGTTTTATTGCTTTAATTTGCATTTTTTGCAATATTATGCAATAATATGCTTCTGTTTTGATTTATTATTGATAGTTTTGTACGACTAAGCCTAGACAAGTCTATCGCTATACTATTTTTGTTTATCTCAAATTATATGGAAATTAAATCATTACCCATTCGTCCGGATACAGCGAGAAATGCTGTCAGGTTTATCTTTTTTGTGTGTGGGTTGGGACTCGCCAGTTGGGCACCTGTCGTTCCTTATGTTAAGCAACGGCTTGGAATAGATGATGGTGTATTGGGACTTTTGATGCTTCTTATCGGCGGCGGAGCTCTTTTTATTATGCCATTTTCGACCATCCTTCTGAATAAATTTGGAACAAGAAAAATTATCTTTCTTTCGGGTATCACGCTCGCATTGATACTGCCGATGTTGTTAATTGCTAATTCCATCATAACAATGGGGATTACACTATTCTTTTTTGGTATGTGTATGGGAGGAATAGAAGTTTCCGCAAATGCGCACTCAATCCTTATCCAGAAACTCTTTGATCGGCCGATCTTATCCGGTCTGCACGGTATCTTTAGTGTGGGAGGATTAACGGGGTCGCTCGGATTAGGGCTGTTGATAAAGTTAGGGTTTCAGGCTACCTATGCCATGTTATTGATCTCCTTACTGATCGTTGTAATTATGTTCGTCATGTATCGTAGGTTGTATGCGCATGATGATGAAATACGCATTAATAGTCATCATGATGACAAGAAAATGGCTGCAGGCCAGTCCAAATGGGCTGGTTGGTTCAATTTGCATGTTTTATTTCTGGGCATGCTCTGTTTCTGTGCTTATCTCTCTGAGGGTTCAATGTTGGATTGGAGTGCGGTATTTTTGCATGAGGAAAAAAATGCACCGCTTGAAATTGCGGGGATAGGATATGCTGCCTTTTCCATTGCCATGGCAACAATGCGACTTTTTGGCGATGTACTTGTTGCCCGGTTAGATCATCGGGTTGTTGTGGTCGGAGGGGGACTCTTAGCGGTATTCGGTTTGCTGGTAGCTGTTTTATCACCTTCTTATTGGGGTGCATTAGCCGGATTTATCCTATTGGGCTTTGGTGCTGCTAATATTGTTCCGATTTTATTTAGTCATGCCGGAAATTTAAAAGGGGTTGGGGCATCAGCAAGTATTCCGGTTATGTCAACATTGGGGCACTCGGGACAGTTGTTGGGCCCCGCCTTGTTGGGTGGAGTTGCCCAATTTTATGGAATTTCAGTCTCGCTTATCGTCGTTGCTTTTCTTATGCTTTCACTTTCCGTGTCTTATTGGACTTATTGGAAATTCCAGGCTAGAAGATAAATTCTTGCAAACTATAGCTGGGCAATTACCTCTTGTGATTGGCCAGCTATAACTTACTCAGTTGAACCTTTTATTTTGCAGGTCAGCAACAAAAAAACGATGTGCATCAGTCCAGTTCTTCAACCGTTCAAATCGGTGCTCATTGACATTGTGAAATGTATTAAACATAAGCCCTTTTCCAGAAAAACTGTCTAGATTCTTTAGATGATCGTCAATAAGAAAATCGGTGTCGATAATACCTTTATTCCCACAGAATACGATGTTCTTCCACGAGATAAATGGAAAATATTCTTGTAACCATTCCCGTTTCTCTAAAAGACTATTGGGAAATTCCATTGCGGCAGATACGACAAAAATCTCATAATAGTTTTGTAATTCCTTCACCACGTCTTGTGCATCTTGTGCAACAGGAATACTGCGGAAAAAACCTGGTGTATGCAAATACCGTAAGACTGCCGTCTGATCAGGTAAACAATCCGCTTCCTTCAGCCCTACGATATCGTTTTCATTTATCCGTATACCCGTTTCTTCAAAATAATGTGAAAGATAGTGCCGTTGGATGTCTGCAAGTACACCGTCCATATCAATGGAAATTGTCTTTTTTATCATAAGTTTTATCTTTATTATTGCACAAATGTAATTATATAATTGCAAAATATTGCAATTATAGCAAATTTTTGCAATTCATTTTATTCTGGTAAATCTATATATTTGTTCCTATGCTAAAGTACGATCGTCTGCAAACCATTTTAGATATCACCAATAGGGAGGGCTCGGTTTCATTTCAAACCTTGAGCAAAAAGCTTTCGGTATCTGAAGATACCATACGGAGAGATATCAAGGAATTGAATGATCGGGATCTTCTTCGCGCAGTACGGGGTGGAGCTCACAGCATTGTGCAAAAAAAATATCATTATCGTGATCGCGAGAAAGCAGGGTTGGAACAGAAAAAGATTATTGCACAAAAAGCTTTATCATTAATAAAAGATGATCAGGTACTTTTTTTCGATGGGGGTACATCTATCCTGGAGTTGACTAAAATTTTACCAAAGGATCTTAAAGTCACTATCATTACGAATAGTTTTCCTGTCGCGAGTGTGATCGAAGACCATCCTTTGATCGATATCATATTTTTGGGAGGCCGACTTTATAAGTCCGCCTTTACCACTTTTGGCAATACTACGTTGGAAAGCATTGCCAATTTTAAAGCTGATTTATACTTTTTGGGCGTTTGTTCAATTACTCCTGAAAATTTGTCCTGTAATTATCAGGAAGATGCTGAAACGAAACGTGCAATGATGAAACAGAGTGTTCGCATCGTTGGATTGTGTACTTCCGATAAATTTGATACTGAGTCAAGCTTTATCATCGATAAAACCAAAAAGCTTGATATCATTGTGACAGAACATGAATCAACGAGCCCCCAGATGCGTAAATATATCGCTCAGGGGATTGAGCTGCTTTAGACAAACAATGATGTCGCAGTTTTTTTGCTACATCATTGTTTGTTATCATAGCTATTTTGCGGCTTTGATCTGAATGTCCAATGTAAACTCGTCCTCAATAGCCCGATTCCCGAGGTCAGAGAAAAAGCTGGCCGAACGATATTGGATATCAAAATCCAATCGATTTACCTTTACACCTAATGCTTCAGCCGAAAGTCCGTCAGCAGTGCTAGTTACCTTTGCGGGAAAAGATATCGCTTTCGTTTTGTTTTTAATGGTAAGATTCCCTGTGATTACTGGAGTAGCCTTGCTGTTATCCACTTTGCTGATAATGAATTTTGCTGTTGGATACTTCGGTACATCAAAGAAATCTTCATTTTTAAGATGGCCAGTTAGTTTTGGCGCATCAGTACATGCCATAGAATTCATATCAATGGTAAATCCACCACCGGTAATTTTACCTTTATCTGTTTGGATCGTTCCGTCTTTCAAGGCAATAGTACCAACATGACCACCGACGACTTTCTTCGCATCCCATTTGATTATTGATGATTGTGTACTGACTTTATAGGTTGTTTTTTGCGCAAAAGCAAAGGAAGTACTGCAAATAATAGCAATGAATAATAAGGTTCTTTTCATAGAGATAATTTGTTTAAAATCAAATATACAAGAAAGTAGGCATATTCAACTGAGTAAGGTAATGATTATATAAACAATAGTTTTAAATCAATGATTGTAACCATTTCTGAAAAAAATGGGGAGATTTTTATGACATGATTTATTGCGTAAAACTAGGAAATATTAGCTCCTAACCCGTATAAAGTTGGCTAGGAGGGGAGCTTATCCATTGTAGGAATATTATCTTTTAAGCGGTCCAATATATTTATAGCTATTGATGAATATGCCAGTCGGGGTTGCCTTTGAGTCGAGGAAGACAAGTTCCTGGGCGTACACCATATCTGAGAGTAGGCGCTTGCCATGTCCCAGCAAAACGGGGTAGGTAATGAGTACCACTTCGTCGACGAGACCCTGCTCAAGTAATAGCGAGGTCAGTGTAGAACTACCTACAACAATCAGATCGGGACTATCCATTGACTTAAGGGCATGAATCGCGGCGACAATGTCCTCTTCCAAATTTTTTACTGGCCCCCAAGTTAGACTGTCGGGACGGTGTGTTGCGACATATTTTGTTGCAGCATTTATGGCATTGGCCATAGGGAAATCTCCCGCATTGGGCCAGAAGCCACTAAAGATATCATAAGTCTGACGACCTAAAAGAAGGTCGAAGTCTGAGCCATATGCCTGAAAGAGCATTTCCGCTCCTGCGGGACTTCTATAGGCAGTTGTCCATGCGCCATAGGCGTAATCTCCATCGTGTTCGATGATGCCATCAAGGGAGATGTGTTCGAAAATTCTGATCTTTCTCATTGTTTCAAGTGTTTGATTATCAATTCAAATTTAGCGAAGTTTAGAAGCACGGATGAGGTGCAATTGCGACAATATAAGGGGGTAAAACCTTTATGTCAATCTGCTGTTTTTAGGAATAATTACGAATTGTCCGAAGGTCGATTCGATATGATTTACGAACAAAATACGGAAATGTATAAAAAAATGTAGAACTTTAATCCAGTAGATACCGGTGCATGTGGATTTTAAATCTCCCTGTGCCAAGGGTACATTCGGCGATGTAAAAAAAGATACGCGTATGGAATTTTCACCTTTCAACAACGTTGTTAAACTTTGTCTTCAGGGTATGAGCATGGAAGAAGCCAAGCATACTGAAGAAGCCCTTCGCTTATTTATGCAAGCTTGGAACGAAGCCACAGACGATCACGAACACTTTCTTGCGGCTTATTATATCGCCAGGAATCAAGAGGCTATTTCCGACAGATTGACATGGTTGGAGGCGGCCTTGAGCCATGCATTAAAACTAAATGATGATACGGTTAAGAGTGCTTTGCCAAATCTTTATTTGAACCTGGCCAAATGCTATGAAGCGCTGGGGGATAGTGATAAGTCTCATGGATATGCTGATTTGGCTGCAGTCTTGGGTGAAAAACCATCAGATACCGGTCCATTTTATCATGGTACAAGAGCTGATTTACCAGTGGGTGCGCTATTGACAGCGGGAGGTAATTCCAACTATCAATCTGAACTTACCATGAACCATATTTATTTCACCGCATTAGTTAACGGAGCCGGACTCGCGGCGGCTTTGGCAAGGGGCGATGGTCGCGAACGTGTTTATATTATTGAACCAGTGGGAAGCTATGAAAATGATCCAAATCTAACAGATAAAAAATTCCCAGGTAACCCGACGCGTTCTTATCGCTCCACAATGGCATTGAAAATCATCGGTGAAGTAAGCGACTGGGTCAGACCGAGCTCCGAAGAGCTTCAGCGGTTCCGTGAACGTTTGGCGAAGGGTAATGGAGAAATAATCAATTAAATGCAAGAGACATATTACCTGTCCAATATGTAGAGAATGCTAGATTTGTGCTTCTAAAGAAAGCTCATGAATGTGATCAGGGGTTATGAGATTGATTTTGAAAGGGATTAAAATTTGAAAGGGATCAAATTGACTGTTCAGAGTGGTTGCCCAAGAACATTTTGCGATTTTCATTGTTTGTTCAATGTCAATAATGTCTGAAAGATTCTTTTTTTCGGGCAAATCCCCATTAACTTCGCACAACGTGGTAAATGGATCTTATTTATTGATAATTTGGATCCAATTGGTATTTTATAAAAAACAAAAGAATGATTAAATCGAAAGGTTACGCGGCGAAGGATGGCAATTCCCCGCTTGAATATTGGGAATTTGAAAGAAGAGAACTTGGTTCAAATGATGTGCTAATCGATATCTTGTATAGTGGTATTTGCCATTCAGATATTCACCAGGTGCATGATGAGTGGGGTGGGACACAATATCCAATTGTTCCAGGGCATGAGATCGTTGGTCGCATCAGTGCGGTAGGCAGTGCGGTGACCAAGTTTAAAAAAGGTGATCTAGCCGGTGTTGGTTGTATGGTGGCATCCTGTGGTGAGTGCGATAATTGTAAATCGGATCAGCAACAGTTTTGTTCGGAGAAGAAAACGGTGTGGACTTATAATAGCACGGATGTGATGCACGATCACTCTTGCACCTATGGTGGGTATAGCGATAATATTGTGGCTGATGCAGACTTTGTCTTACATGTGCCGGAATCGCTTGATATCAAAAAGGTGGCTCCTTTACTTTGTGCGGGGATCACCACTTACTCGCCCTTGAAACGATGGAATATCAGCAAGGGGCATAAAGTTGGCGTGCTAGGGTTAGGTGGTTTAGGCCACATGGCAGTGAAGATCGCTGTCGCCATGGGAGCTGAAGTTACGATGATAAGTCATTCGCCCCGTAAAAAAGCTGATGCGGCGCTGTTAGGTGCCCAGAAGTTTTTAAATACGCATGAGTCTTCGGAGTTGAAGGAGTTTTCAGCCTATTTTGATTTTATCATAGACACCGTATCGGCACCTCACGATTATAATCTCTATTTGGCATTGCTAAAAACCAAGGGTGTATACATCTGTGTTGGTATCCCAGCAGCGCCAATGGAAATTAACGGACGCTCGATTATGGGAGGAAATAAAATTTTGACGGCTTCAAGTATTGGTGGTATACAGGAAACACAGGATATGCTTGATTTTTGTGCTGAACATAATATCCTTCCAGAAACCGAATTGATTGACATTGATTATGTGAACGAGGCTTACCAACGTGTATTGGACAGTGATGTAAAATACCGGTTTGTCATTGATATGGCTTCATTAAATAAATAGTGTCAACAACATAAAAAAAAATAGGAATCGTCCACTATTGAAGTGAACCTCAAAAGTTAGACGGATTAACAAAATTAAGTTTTTTGTACTAGAGCTCGGTATTCCACCGGGCTCTTTCCATTTAACCTATGTTTTATTCTCTAATTTTGTTTTTGTCTCCTTAAAGTCTCTTTCTAAATATTCATTTCTAAAAGGATTCACTTTTATTTTTTAATCGCTTTTTCTCGAAAAGCTTTCCCTAGCCTGTTTGTCTGCGGTTGAAAATCAGCTATTCTGCCGATTTGTATTTATTCCTGATTTTCTGGCTTGTATCTTTAAAGCCTATTCTTTTTTTAGTTTTTATACTGAAGCTGCTCGTTGTTTTGTTTAAACTGCTCTTTTCGATCGTTTTAGCAAAAAATGGTGCTCGATAAAAATGGTAATTTGTTGCGCATTGTGTCAAGATTGATGATATATCTCCAAAAAAGGAAAAACAGCAGGTTTCGGATTTTTTACCTTGATTGATAGGCCTAATTTTGAGCTGTTGAAAATTATCGTCATGGAAAATATAGTATCTAGATTGCTGGCAAGGGATTGGACAGTCATCACCAGGGAATTACATGATAAGGGCTTTGTGATTGTACCTGATCTATTAAATCAAGTCGAATGTGATGAACTGGTTGCAGCTTACGGTGCTGACAATAGGTATCGAAAGACTATTGTCATGGAGCGTTATCGCTTTGGTTTGGGGGAATATAAATACTTTCAATATCCCTTGCCCGAGCTGATTACGACAATAAGGGAAAAAGTATACGCATTGATTGCTCCAGTCGCCAATCAATGGATGGAGGAGCTTAATCTGGACCGAAGATTTCCGGCTTCGCATGCTGCCATGCGAGAACTTTGTCAGCAGCATGGACAGGTGGAACCTACCGTCCTTATTTTAAAGTATAATACAGGCGGATTTAATACGCTACACCAGGATCTATACGGTGAAATTTACTTTCCCATACAAATCGTATTGCTGTTGGATCAGGTGGATCAGGATTATACCGGTGGTGAGTTTGTTATCACAGAACAGATACCACGGGCGCAGTCTAAGGTTAATGTCTTAAAACCCAAACGTGGTGATATGATCATCTTTACGACTAATTTTCGCGCAGCGAAAGGCACCAAAGGCTATTATCGGGTCCATATGAAGCATGGTGTTAGCCCATTGCACAAGGGGCACCGGCATAGCCTTGGGATTATATTCCATGATGGTCTTAGCTAAGGATAGGAGATTCTTGCAGGTAAAAAATAGCCCATTTAAATTATAGGTATGTATACAATAGAACAAAGATTAAAAACGAAACAATGGGATCTTATCCTTGACGAATTGATCGACAAGGGATTTGCGGTTGTTCCCGATGTTGTTGATGAACAGGAATGTGCTCAATTGCTTGGTGAGTTTAAGGCCGAATATCGCTATAGAAAGACCGTTGTGATGGAGCGGTATCGTTTTGGTCGGGGTGTTTATAAATATTTTCATTATCCATTGCCCAGCATATTGACCGAATTAAGGGAAAATTTTTATGGTTATCTGATGCCGCTAGCCAACAGATGGATGGAAGTCTTAAAAATAAATGTGCAGTTTCCGCAGATGCATAGGGATTTTATAGCACAATGTAAAAATAACGGTCAGGATAAGGCTACAGCCTTAATTCTCGGATATGGTGCTGGCGGATTCTGCGCCATGCATCAGGATCTTTATGGAGAGATTTTTTTTCCAATGCAGCTTGTTCTTTTTTTAGATGATATTGATACAGATTATACAGGCGGAGAATTTATTTTAACGGAAAATATACCGATGGCTCAGTCCCGTACACATGTCGTTAAGCCCAAAAAAGGTGATATTATTGTGTTTACGACTAATTTTCGTCCGGTTAAAGGGGCAAGGGGTTACTACCGCGTAACTATGAAACATGGGGTATCGACCATTCATAGTGGCGAACGCCATACGTTAGGCCTGATCTTTCATGACGCTAAATCATAAAAACTAATCCCAGTCAATGGTCAGACATATAGATTTAGGAGGGACAGCGGCTGACAGAACGAGGTCTTTAAGTTCCTTCATTCGAAAGGGCGAAATTACCTTGGGCGGATATAAAAAGGCTAAGATTTACGGTCGTCTAAACTGTGCCACGGGTAAACGGATGAAAGTCGAACATCGTGTTTTCTTTCGGGATGAGGCTGATGCCGTCAGCCATGGATATAGACCATGTGGTCATTGTATGCGGGAAAAGTACAAGGAGTGGAAAACTAAGCAGCAGGGTTTGGAGCATTCTTAAAATAAACGCAGATCTCCGTCTGAAAATTTGTAATCACATTTTAGTTTGCCAGATGAAGATCGTTAAAGGAAAAGTGGAAGTCGTGTCGCGTTGACAATTTCTTTCATGACAAAATAGCTTTCCATATGTCTGATTCCTTTAATCGTTGCAAGCTTATTGAAGTTAAATTCATGATAATGGTCGACATCTCTGACCATAACCTTGAGCTGATAATCAAAAGCTCCTGTCACATGGAAGCATTCGACCACTTCCGGAAATTTCTGTATTTCTTCCATAAATAGCAAAGCACTTTCGTTTGAATGCTTTTCCATACTGATCGATACAAGAACCATCAGGTTCAGGTCCAGTTTTCTTCGATCCAGCAAATATACCTTTTGTTTGAGCACAGCTGTAGCCGTCAACTTCTTAATCCGTTCGTATACAGGAGTCATGGATAAGTTGACTCGATCGGAAATTTCCTTGTTACTCATGTTGGCATCCTGTTGCAAAAGGTCCAAGATCATAAGATCTTTTTCGTCTAATTTCATTGTTGTAGTAATTTAAATCTAAAAACAAAGGGGTATAAGCCTGTCGTTGGAATAGCAAATCTAAAAATAATAATATTTCAATATAATTTTACTAAAATAAGTTTAATAGTAGGTATTTAACACTATAATTTAATTTAAAGTAGTAAATTCATATTACTTAATATCAGTTACCAACCTAGAAAAAGAATTATGAGTGATCCCCAATTAAAGAAAGTCCTTGGCCCCGTCATGTTGTGGGGATTGGGGGTAGGGTATGTAATTTCAGGAATGTATTTTGGATGGAACCTTGGTCTGGCAGAAGGAGGGACCTTAGGCTTAGCCATCGCGACTATATTCGTCATAATTATGTACCTCACCTTTACCTTTAGTTATACAGAAATGGCTTGTGCCATACCGAAAGCTGGGGGGGCTTTTGAATATGCCAATAGGGGGCTGGGGAAACAATTAGGGTTTGTCGCAGGGATTGCTCAAAATATAGAATTCGTTTTTGCACCGCCGGCCATTGCAGCGGCGATAGGTGCTTACCTTCATTTGCTTCATCCAGGTGTAGGCTATCTTACTTTTGCGATTGGAGCCTATCTGATTTTTACAGCAATGAATATTTTAGGTGTGAAACTCGCTGCTTCGTTTGAATTGGTTGTGACAGTCCTTGCGGTTATTGAATTATTGATATTCGCCGGTGTGACGCTGCCAGCATTTGAATTTTCTAATCTTCAACAAAATGCACTTCCCAATGGGTATTCAGGCATTTTTGCATCCATTCCATTTGCCATCTGGTTTTTTCTAGCCATTGAAGGGGTCGCCAATGTGGCTGAGGAAACCATCAATCCACAGAAAAATGTATTGATCGGTTTTGGGTCAGCTATCGTTACTTTGGTCGTGTTGTGTATCATTACATTTTTATCAGCGGTTGGTGTCGCTGGTTGGGAAGCAGTTGTCTATCCATTGGGAAGTACCGAGGCCTCAGATTCTCCTTTACCTCTTGCTATTGCCAACGTCATTGATAGCTCCCATATTCTATACAAATTACTAATTGGGGTAGGGTTGTTGGGTCTTATTGCGTCGTTCCATGGTATTATTTTGGCCGGGGGACGTGCCACTTTTGAATTTGGACGGGTAGGATATGCACCATCTATCTTAGGAAAAGTTCACTCACGCTTTAAAACACCAGCTAATGCGCTATTGGTCAATATGGCTGTTGGTATAGTCGCGCTACTGACGGGAAAGACGGCTGGGATCATTACCATTGCCTGTTTTGGTGCAATCAGTCTCTATATTATATCCATGTGGTCTTTTTTCGCCTTACGCAAGAAAGAACCCGCATTGGAGCGCCCATTTAAAGTTCCTCTGTATCCCTTATTTCCTATGCTTGCGCTGATCATCGCCCTGATCTGCCTGGTTGCTATGATTTACTACAACCCATTGACAGCCTTACTATTCTTTGGGCTTGTCATCTTATCATATCTCTATTTCTTAATCTTCCTTGACAAGGATAAAACCATCAAATCATGATCGACAAAAAAGAAATTATTTCCAAATTAAAGGCAAGTACGAGTACGCACGTCAAAGTCGCCGTAGCAGATATTGATGGCGTATTGCGAGGCAAATTTATGCACCGTGATAAGTTTATCTCTTCATTGGACAATGAATTCGGCTTTTGTTCCGTCGTGTTTGGATGGGATGTCAATGACCAAGTTTATGACAATGTGGAAATTACAGGCTGGCATACCGGTTATGGAGATTTTCCTGCCCGTATAGATGGAAATACCTTCCGAAAGATACCCTGGCAGGAGGATGTTCCATTTTTTCTGGCTGACTTTGAATCGTCACATGCTATAGATCAAAATGTGTGCCCGAGGGCGCTCTTAAAAAATATCATAGCACAGTCTGAACAGGCTGGCTACAAACCCATTTTTGCACAGGAATTTGAATGGTTCAATTTTATTAAAGGTGATATCAATGCATCACAGAACAGCTTTAAAGAAATGACACCGATTACCTCAGGAATGTTCGGTTATTCCATCTTGCGGATGTCTGATAATTACGGGTTCTTTCGTGATCTTCTTGCGATGCTCGAACAGTTTGGTATTCCCTTGGAAGGTTTGCATACTGAGACAGGACCTGGCGTAATGGAGGCGGCGATTCAATGCAGTAATGCGCTTGAAGCTGCAGATCGGGCTATACTCTTTAAGTCAGCAGTAAAGGAGATCGGTAAAAAACATGGTATTGTCGCTAGCTTTATGGCCAAGCAGACGAAAGAACTACCGGGCTGTAGCGGTCACGTACATCAGAGCCTCTGGGACCTAAAAAAAGAAAAAAATCTATTTTATGATGCCGACGATCAGTTGGGCATGAGTGAACTGATGAAGCAATTTCTTGCTGGACAACTGTATTGTCTGCGGGATATTCTACCCTTATTTGCACCAACTGTTAACAGCTATAAAAGACTCACGGAGGGCGCTTGGGCCCCTACGACTTTAACCTGGGGGATAGACAATAGGACTACGGCCCTGCGGGTCATCGATGGTGGACCAAAGGCTACACGTATTGAACATCGGGTGGTTGGTTCGGATGTTAATCCATACCTCGCCATAGCGGCTTGTCTAGCGAGTGGACTTTACGGTATCAAGCATAAACTATCCTTGGACAATCCGTATACTGTAGGTAATGGTTATAAAGATTTGCAACATGGCGTTTTACCAAGAAATCTCTATGAAGCTACGAACCGGATGGCGCAGTCTGAAATAGCATCAGAATTGTTCGGTGAAAAGTTTGTTGACCACTTCTGTAAATCCAGGTTATGGGAATGGCGGCAGTTTTCAGAACAAGTAACAGATTGGGAAACAAAAAGATATTTTGAAATTATTTAACTGCAAGATGGATACAGATAAAATTTATGGTTTTAATTTTCCGACACCGATTCGTTTTGGTGCAGGAGCGATCAATGAATTACCGGATTACCTATTGCGCAATGGTCTTAACCGCCCTTTATTGGTAACGGATCCAACTATTGCCGAACTTCCTTTTTTTAAGGAAATCCAGCGTAAATTGACGGGCAGAGGGATAGACGTGATTGTGTTTCATGATTTGCACAAAAACCCGGTTAAATCCGATGTGCTGCAAGGTGGGGATGTCTATCGGGGGAACAATAGGGATTCCATCATCGGTGTTGGAGGTGGAGCCGCACTTGATGTTGCGCGTGCAATAGCACTGCGTGCACATCATCATCGTGATCTCTTTGACTACGACGATCTTATCGGTGGAGATATTTATGTAACCAATGAGATCCCACATCTAATCACTGTACCCACTACAGCAGGTACTGGAAGTGAGGTTGGTCGTAGTGCTATTATTTCCGAAGACGAAACCAAAAAGAAACGTATTTTGTTCAGCCCTAGGCTGATGGCCAAAATAGTCTTTGCGGATCCGCTCCTCACGATGGATCTTCCGGCATTCGTCACAGCAGCTACAGGAATGGATGCGCTCACACACAATATGGAAGCTTATTTAGCAAAAGGATATCATCCGATGTGTGATGGTATAGCGTTAGAGGGAATGGCGATGGTGGCAGCAGCTATTGAAAAGGCAACCAAGGAATCTGATTTACAGTCTCGTTCGAAGATGCTTTTGGCCTCACTCATGGGGGCCGTGGCTTTTCAAAAGGGGCTGGGTATTGTCCATAGTCTGGCACATCCTCTTTCCTCGTTGTTAGACACTCATCATGGACTTGCCAACGCTATTAATCTACCTTACGGTATGCAATTTAACTATGCGGGATTCGAAGATCGTTTTGATAAAATGGCAGTAGCGCTCGGTATTGGCAATAACGATGGCGATAAAGTCGTGGACTATTTATTTGAACTGAATACGCGCCTGGATTTACCTAGCCGTTTATCATCCATAGGTGTGCAAAAGCAACATCTTGCACCATTGTCGGAACTTGCATACGCGGATTTCTGTCATCCTTCAAATCCGAAGCCGGTGACAACAGAAGACTTTCTTGCTATTTATGAAACAGCATTCTAATAAAAAAATAGTATGATCAAAATTGGTATAAGCGCCTGCTTCTTTTATCCTGACAAGGAACGTACTGTCTTTGGTCCTAAATCACTGAGCTATATGGAAAATGATATGGCCCGTTGGATAGGGAAAAAAGGTGTACTTCCGGTGCTGCTTCCCGATTTAGAAGGGGAGCTGTTGACGGATATTATTGATCAGATGGATGGTATCATCCTTCAAGGGGGGAGCGATATTGCTCCAGCGCAATACGGTGAGGATCCCATAGGGAAGTGGAGAGGAGACGCTTACCGGGATCAGTATGAACTAAAGATATTGGATTATGCGATCAGGAAGGAGAAGCCCATATTGGGTATCTGCCGGGGATTTCAATTGATGAATGTCTATTTTGGGGGTTCACTTTATCAGGATATTCCTTCACAGATACCTGGAGCAGGAGCCCATCGGTCGGCAGAATTATACGATACGATTAATCATCCCATAAACTTTGTACCTGGAACCTTGCTTGGGGATTTGTATGGGCATATCTCTAATCCTAAGGTAAACACCGTACATCATCAGGCGGTCAAACAGCTTGGACAAGATTTGGAAGTATACGCTCATTCGGATGATGGTTTTATCGAGGCATTTGGATATACCAAAGCAGCTCCAGGTAAAGTGATGGGTGTACAATGGCATCCGGAGTTTTCTGCTACGCAAGCCGGAGAACTGTTGGATGAAGAATTGATTTTTAATGTTTTTCTAGAACATGCAAAACAACATAGAAATTAGAAACCCCGCTACGGGGGAGGTAGATGCTGTGATCCCTGTTATCACAGCATCCGAATTAGATACAGCGGTCGCTCTTTTAAAAAAAGGACAACTTTCTTGGGCAAAAGTGCCATTACAACAACGTTTAGACTGCATAATTGCGTTTGGACAGTTAATTCTGGCCAATAAACAAGAACTTGCCGAAATACTGACGAAGGAAACGGGAAAACCTATTACCCAGTCGCTAAACGAAATTGTGGGGGCGCAGAACCGTATCGAACATCTTCGGACAAATGCGGTTAAATGGCTTTCCGAGGAACTCATTACAACAACTGGGGCAACCCACGAAAAGATTGTGTATGAACCACTGGGGCTGATCGCCAATATTTCCGCATGGAATTTCCCTTATAATGTTGGGTTTAATGTATTTCTGTATGCACTTGTAGCTGGCAATGCCGTGCTTTATAAGCCATCGGAGTTTGCTACTGGTACAGGTATACAGTTTGAGAAATACCTGTATCAAGCGGGTATTCCCCAAGATGTATTCAAATGTGTTGTCGGAGACGCTGAGATTGGCCAGCAATTATTGGAGCTACCTCTGGATGGCTATTTTTTTACAGGGTCATATAAGACTGGTCTCCATATTGCGACCACAGTAGCGCATAAATTAGTTCCCGTCCAATTGGAACTAGGAGGGAAGGATCCGCTGTATGTTGCCGATGATATCGTAGATATTAAGAAAGCCGCCATTTCAGCAGCAGAAGGTGCATTTTACAACAATGGACAAAGCTGTTGTGCTGTTGAGCGGATTTATGTCTCGGACAAGATATACGATCAGTTTGTTGAAGCTTTTGTTGAAGAAGTAGCCTCTTATACCATTGGAGATCCGATGAAGCAAGATGTATTTATCGGGCCACTAACCAGAGCCGCTCAGCTGACTGTGCTTGATGCCCAAGTAAAAGACGCGCTTGCAAAGGGAGCAATCTTGCGCCTGGGGGGGCATACACTGGAAGATACAGGTTATTACTATGCACCTACAGTTTTTGAGCATTGCAATCACGACATGGAATTGATGAGGGAGGAGAGTTTCGGCCCGTTGATCGGCATCCAAAAGGTGACTTCAGATGATGAGGCGATCCATCTAATGCAGGATACCACCTATGGCCTGACTGCAGCCGTATTTTCAGCTGATCAGGATAGGGCCATGGCAATACTGGAAAAAATGAACACGGGAACAGTGTATTGGAATTGCTGTGATCGGGTAAGTCCCAACGTCCCTTGGTCTGGACGAAAAAACTCAGGGCTGGGATCAACCCTATCTGCGCAGGGAATCCGCGCTTTTGTTCAGCCCAAAGCATACCATCTGCGACCATAGTTTTTTGTCTAAAGATCGTTTGTAGGGAATTGATTCCCTAATTTCAAGGTTTTAAGCCGTTTTTTGAAAAAACGTCTGTTTATTTCTGTAAGGTTTAATACTGTCGTCTATGACATCGTATTAAACCTTACTTTTTAAATGGAATATCGTGATCTCAGGTAATATTCCCACTCGACTGGGGTAATCCAGGTAGCCGAAACCTACATTCACATAAAGTGATTGATGTTTTTCCTGATACAGACCGGCCCATTCACGATAGGCATATTTAATTGGGCTCCATTGATAATCTGGATTGCTAAAGCCGAATTGCCCCCCATGTGTGTGTCCACTAAAGGTGACATCGATCATCGGATATTTTGGTAATACCTCAGCCCTCCAATGTGACGGGTCATGTGAAAGGAGGAAGTTGATAGGTGAAGAAGGATCAACCTTGGACATGGCCAGATCGAGATCACCATAGTTGTGCGGGTTGTTCGCCCCCCAGTTCTCTACACCTACAAGCGTGATTTTTTCATTATTTACGACAATCTCCTTCGACTCGTTTAACAGGAGCTGCCAGCCAAGTTTGCGATGGATATCTTTTACATTGCTCAGGTTCTGCTGTTTGGTCAACTTACGCTTATTGTTGAAATGGAACCTATTAAAATGATAGTCCCCATAGTCGTGATTTCCCAAAATAGAAAATACACCCAAGGGGGCCGTTAATTTATCAAATATGGAGAGGTAGTCATCCATCTCATGGGCAAAGTCATTCACCAGGTCTCCTGTAAAGAAAATGATATCTGGCTTTTGTGAAAGCAATAGGCTTATACCCTTTTTTACGGCATTTAAATTATAAAGACTGCCAGCGTGTATGTCAGAAATCTGAGCGATGATCTTGCCCTCGAACGATTTTGGAAGATCGGGTAAAATCAAATTGACCTGTTTGATTTGGTAATCATAGAGATTGGATATAAAACCACGGGTTAAAGCGACTAAAGGGATACTACTTAACAAAAGACCACTTTTGATAATGAAATCAGATCTTCCTATGGTCTTTTTATTTGCATCTGGTATTGTGTTATCGTTTGTTAGTCGTCTGCCAATATTTCTAAAAAATATCGAAAGTATATCCACGCCGATGGAGAAAAGAAGGATTGTCTTTGCAAGCAATAATGAAATAGGGAAGAACATGAAACAAGCGGCGAAAAAATTGTTCCACTCGAAAAATAAATTCAAGAATATGCAGACATAAGAGAAAATACTCAATAACCACCAGATTACATTTGCGGTTAATGGTTGTGATTTCCATACGGCCAGTCTGCGTAACCTTAAATATATTAAAATATCAAAAAGAAGAAATATAAAGATGATTTTTAAGAAAGTGTATAGCTGTGGGATCATATAAAAGTTTGTTTGTCTGAACCAAATCTTGCCATAGGGCAAGCGTCTTGACTAAATAAATTATTTATCTTGTATTCTTGTTAAAAATAGTAAATATGAACACAAAATTTGAAGCTGGGATTAATATTGCCATAAAAATTCCCAAAAATAAATATGAAAAGACGGTAGCTTTTTACAGGGATATTCTGAAATTGGATGTCGAGGAGAAGCCGATCGATAATCCAACAGTCTCCAGGACACATGAGGTGAAATTTGGGCACAATATTATTTGGCTGGATTGTGTAGATAACTACACCCATTCCGAAACTTGGTTGCAGCTTACTGTTCCGAATGTTGCTGAAGCGACCGATTATCTATTGTCAAGTGGGGTGGAAACCTGTGACGAAATTGAGGAACTTCCGGAAAATATGCATTGGATTACCGACCCTGCTGGTACCGTGTTCAATTTGCAGCAAAAGCGATAAAATGCTGATTTCAGGCTATGTTGTTAGCATCAGTTTATTCTTGGTGTTCAGCAATAGCGCTGTTTCCCAGCAGGTGAAAGTGTGATAACATTACTATAGGTACTATGATTGTTGGAAGCAAGACATAAGGAAACTGTAATACAGCAATATTAGGTTGATCAAATGCTATTGACTGTAAAGGTAATGGTGATGATAATATACCAATGACCACAACAGCTAGTAGTGAACAGATACCCAAAATATTCCATGCTTTGAAAAATGCAGATGTTAGTATTTTTGGATTGAAGCTACTAAAGATTAAAAATAGAACGGCAGTAATGCCGAAAAATAGATCATAGTTCCAACCCAAAAATGTCATTTCTATAGGCAGCATTTTATGCTTAAAAAGTTGAAAAATAATGAATTCAATAGGGAGTCTGATGATATGGATACCAAGCAGATAATAAGCGTTCAAGCTTAAATTTTTTGATAATCTATAGTAACTGATACTCAGTAAGAGCGCGCTCACCAAGACAAGTACAAAAGTAGGTGGGAAAATCAGAAAAATATTAAGGGATGACACCGCTGAGAGTGCAAATGCCCATATCGCAATAGGAATCACCACCATTTTATTGGGAGAAGCGAGTCCAAATAAAATGAGGCATGCTAAAGTGGAAACGGAAAAAACAACAGGCATAGAAATGCAGATTTATGATATAAAACTACAAGAAATTCACTTTGAAATACTTGTCCTAGGGCAAGTATTTTGACTCTCAGAAAAATTATCGTATAGTTTTACTAACCTATGCCGTTGGTCGAATCTTAAATTTAATTGATTTGACGACGAGGGTAAATCATCTTGACTTTGTCTTAATAATAAAACAGGTAAGATGAAAGCAGACAAAACTATTCTATGTATCGTAATATCTATTTTATTGATGGTCACTGGATGTAGAAAATCGGAAAACGCCATTCAGGAAGATCATATTGCTACTCAACAGATAGATTCCTATTTGAGTTCATTGATTGATACGGCGGGTATTCCAGGAATTGCGATAGCACTTACAAATGGGCAAGATGTTATATACGCGAAAGGATTTGGGTTTGCTAATATACAGGCTAAAGAGAAACTTACTCCTTCACATTTTTTTCATGTCGCCTCAATATCTAAAACATTTACAGCAACTGCCGTTATGCAATTAGCTGAGCAAGGAAAACTTGATATCAACAGGCCCTTAATTCATTACTTACCGTATTTTAAAATGAAAGATCCGCGGTATAGAAAAATTACTATAAAACAAATGCTCAATCATACTTCGGGTATCCCAGATGTTACAGATTATGAATGGGAAAAAGCGGAATCAGACGAAGGGGCACTAGAACGGTATACACGGAGCTTGGCTGATTCTATATTGATGTATGATCCGGGCTCAGGTTTTAATTACAGCAACATTGCCTTTGATGTATTAGGAGATGTGGTCGCTAAAGTTTCTGGTGTATCATTTGAAAAGTATGAAGAAGAAAATATTCTAGTCCCTCTTGACATGGACAAAAGCAATTTTTATTACCCTAAGATGAGTAAGGATTTGCAGACCGTGCCCTATACGGGCAGCTCACAGTCCATAAGTATGGTATATCCCTATAATCGGAAACATGCACCTAGTTCCACATTAACTTCAAATGTATTAGAGCTTTCACATTGGGCAATTGCAAATATGTATGAAGGAAGATATAAAAATAGACAAATTATCACACCGTCCACTTTTAAGGCAATGACAAGCCCTTCTGTGACTGTTGATCCGGCTCAGGGATTATCAGTGGGACTATGCTGGTTTATTTATCCCTATAGAGGCTATGTAAATTATGTCCATGAGGGAGGAGATATTGGCTATAGGAGCATACTCTCGTTAATTCCCGAAAAGAAACTAGGCGTTGTTATACTTAGCAATACAGATCATATCGATATTCAACAAGTGTATTTTAAGATAGTGGATATATTATTGGCCGATAAATCATAAATTTAAGTTTATAACAGGATAATAAGATGCCTAAAGGCTCAACCTTTTTTCTTTCAGCCATTTTGATAGGTGGTTGGCGACTTCAATATTATTGAGGTCAGAAAAGGGGAAGTGTGTATTTCCATGAATACCGGCCTCGGGAAGATGGACGACAGTGGCGTCACCCCCATGTTTATTGATTGTTGCCGCCCATATTCTGGCCATTTCTAGTCCCGAACGCCAGTGATCCATATTCCAGACTTTGCTGGGCTGTTTGGCAATATTATCTCCGTAGTAGACCACGATGGGAATTTTGGTGAGTTTTTCGAAATCTGCTAATGGAATTTCAACAGCTTTGAGCTCACCAAAAAGTCCTGTGGATTGGATTGGTTGTGGCAGTTCGCCTTTCGGAAACATGAAGCTGCTATATGGTTCAAAAGCGACAACGGCTTTAACTCGGCTGTTTTTAATTGCCGTAGACCATCCCGGGCCGCCACCTTGTGAATGCGTTACCAATATACCAGCACCTATTTTATCAAACAATGTAGAGAGTGCTCCAGCGATCACATTACTGTCAAATGGTCCTGTATTGGGTGTCATCTGTCGATAAAATTGTTCCAGCGATGCGGTATCTCGGGGGAACTGTACATTTGGAAAATAGTCGGGATAATTGCCAATACGAAATTGTGTGAACCAAAACTGTTCGTCTGCAATAGGTTTGATAGTTGTTTCGACCATACTTCTACCCGCATCTCCACGTCTGGGCTGGTCAACTAAATATACCGGGAACATCCTGCGTAAAAAGATATTTTGAAATCCCTCTCTGCCATCGGGAGTTGTTTCCCAGGTCTTTTTTGACTGTCCTGCGCCATGTAAAAATACCAATGGATATTTTCGGGCCTTCTGGGGTATCTGGTAATAGACATAGGCATGGTCTGCATGAAATGTCTGCCCCTGAGGAGCTAAGGCATTACTCAGCTCGAACTTCCCTTCTTCCATTTTCTTTGTTCCACCAATCGCAAAACTGCCTTGTTCTTCAATAACCATTGGCTTTTGCTTATTTTGAGCATTGGCTGATGAGAACATTGCGAGGCTTACTACTATTGTTGCCATTTTATTTGATAATGTCATTTTCATCTATATCAATTTATTTTCCAGTCTTGTAATCAATCCCGAGGATCGATACAATTAATCCGTTTCTTCCGAGTGAATGCTTCTCCTTCAGGATATTACCTAAAGTTTAACGCATTCTTGTCTTCAGGATCTTATTGAAATTATATCTTTTTCAAAATTGCGAAATACGCTAGTATATAAAGTTATATGAATTACTGAAATAAATACCATTATTACTGTTCATAGGAAGGTAACAAAATGATCAAAGGCAAGTTCCGCAAGCGATAAACCACACAAAAATTGGATACCTTGCTATTTTCTGGATAGGAGATGAGCTGATAAAGCTATGCTATTGTTAATAAACCTTTGGGATTGATGGGATATCAGTTATTATTTGTATCTTTAGGAATAAGGTTTGTTATTCATATAACCCCATTCGACAAACCAAACATGATAAAAGCTTCTCGTTTTATCTTTAAATTTCTCCAATTATATCATCGTGAAATTTTCTGTTTAGAACCAACCACACCCAAGTTTAATTCCCACAACTCATGGACCCATGGTTATGGGACACACCCTCACAATGTAAACAATATAAGTCATGAGTAAAGATCAAAAAAAGGAAAAAAGTACAAAAGAGAAAACACAGTCGTCATATCAAAAAGAAAAGGACTCAATTTCAAAAGATCTAACAGATAATGTCTTTCGTAAAAAAAAGAAATAAGCAATTGTAGAAGATAGCTTGACTTAATGGTAGATTATTAACTTGGAGCGAGTATAAAGAGTGGAGTATTAGACCAGGCTTTTGCTCGCTCTTTTGATATAAAATTTTAAACGCTCTTAGCTATTAAATAAGCCTTCTATCATAAGATTGAGCGTGTTTCGTTTTCGCCCATTGAACGTGAATTGACTAGGTATGTTGACGAATTGCTAAAGTCTATAGGTGAATGCATTGATATTCATTCCTGCACCTACAGAGGCAAATAAGATGATATCATTTTTATTGAATGAATGTCCTTCAATTTTTCCCTGCCTAATTAAATCATAGAGTGTTGGAATAGTTGCAACACTGCTATTCCCAAATTTATGAATAGACATCGGCATGATATCCTCTGGCGGCTGCATATGATATAATCCATAGAATCGCGAAATAATGGCCTCATCCATTTTCTCATTGGCCTGATGAATTAATATCTTTTTTATGGCATTAATGTCAAGATTAGCTTTCTCTATGCAGACTTGCATGGCTAAAGGAACCTTACTCAGAGCGAATTCATATATCTTTCGTCCCTTCATCTTAATATAACGGGTGCCTTCTTCATGTTGGCTGTTAAAGGAGCCTCCAAAATAAAGATAGTCGGCCTCATCAAATGCATAAGTTGCACTTTCAAAAGATAGTAATCCTGCCTCCTCTGTTGTAGCTTCTACGATAACTGCGCCAGCACCATCAGCATAGATCATTGAATCACGATCGTATGGATCTACGACACGGGAAAGAGTCTCGGTACCGATAACCATACAGCGTTTAGCCATGCCTGATTTGATAAACGCATTAGCTTGTATCACGCCTTCATTCCAGCCCGGACAACCGAACAAAAGATCATAGGCGATACAATGTGGATTTCGTATACCTAATTTTTTCTTGACGCGTGTTGCCAGACTGGGAACAGTATCGGATTGAACTTTTCCATAGGGTACATCGCCATAGTTATGTGCGACGATAATATAATCAAGTGTCTCTTGATCGATGTCTGCATTAGTGATTGCCCGCTCTGCGGCAATAGACGCTAGATCAGAAGCAACCTGATCATTATTTGCATAACGACGTTCCTCAATGCCAGTAATATCTTTAAACTTACCTATAATGGATTCAGGGTATTTGATAGGCTCACCAGCCTCATCCAAAAAAATACGATCTTCAAAATTCGCGTTATTGATTTTATTGTCCGGAAGATAGCTACCTGACCCAATAATTTTTATATTCATTAATTTCCCTCCGTTTCTCAATTATTGAGTTGGTTTCTGTATTGTTCTTTGTGGAAAGCAGCAATTGGTTACGATGCCCAGTGATTTATAAATTTCAATGTAGACATTTTCTTGACCGAGCCTTCTTTTGCTTAATTTACCAAAATTATTTAAGATATCGCTATACAAGTTAAATAAAAGGGAACTTGCTCATTGTTTTCGGAATATATGCTGGAAATGCATACCAAATTCATAATGAGGGACCACGCATTTCGAGATCTTTGGGCCTCAGATAAACACGGTAAGCTGCCTGTCATCGTGATTTCGGGAAGTAACATCTTACATAAATTTACTCAATCGGTGCGGATATCAATCGTGTTATGGCAGCTATCGATCTGTACAAAATAGTTTTTATTTTATTTGCAGATTTACGTTAGCTGAACCTCTGATTTTTGTAGGTACTACCATGTAATTTAGCTGAAAATGAGTTATATAAAAAGCGTTGTTCTTGATCAAAAAAATGGGTGATCAAAAAATAATCAAATCAAACAATAAGATACGTATTGTACTAAGAGATACTACGCGATGGAAAAAAAGTTATTATATATTGTATGCTCACTACTGTTTTTTAATTATTTTAAGAAAGATGCTCGCGTAAATTATGTCTATGCGAAGCAGGATCTGAATGGGACAACAGACGCTAATAAGCTCATTTCTGATACGGTATTGGTGAAAATTGCTGATAATATCGCGCTCAAGTGGAATAAAAAAAGCAATTCTCTTATTAAAGATTCCAATTATCATAACTATCTGAAAAATAAAAATACCTTACGACTTATTGCTGAAAGTATTGCTTCTACAACTGATCTTGGGGTCTTGGTTTGTTCGAAGAAAAAGGGACACTTAAAAGTTGGAGATGTAGCATTTCTCTATCTATTGGAGAATAGAAAATTTTATTTGTTCCAATGTTTAAAAATACAATTTGATGTGCTGGATAAAGATTGTAAGATACCTCGATCCCTTTTAGATTATATAGATAAAAATCGTCATACCGTTGGAAAGAAAGTCAGTGAATGTATGATCTAATATTTCTTTTCATCATTACTACGTATTCTACCTGCGTACTTTAGAAATAGCTTAGTGACGTGTTTTTTTTTATGTAAAAATATCTTGCTGTAAATAAGTTAGATATAAGAATTTTTATCTGTTTTTTTGGATACGCAAAAAGGCTACAGTATCCCAGTTTGATATTTGTGACAACGAAAAAGGAAAAACACATAAAAGTATCAAACATGGAAACAAAGATAAAAAATAGGCTAAATGAAATAGCGGAAATAGAAGGTATAAGTATACTGTTTGCCTGTGAATCGGGGAGTCGTGGTTGGGGATTCCCTTCAACAGATAGTGATTATGATGTTCGGTTTTTCTACATAAGGAAACCTTCAGATTATTCCAGCGTTTTTCCGTTGGAAACAGAATTGCGCTATCCGATAACCGGAGAACTGGATATATCTGGTTGGGATCTAATTAAAGTACTGACGTTGTTGTACAAAAGCAATGTTAGCCCATTCGAATGGATACAGTCACCAATTGTATATCATGAAACTTCCGGATTTAAAGAAGGTTTTCTGCTATTGATCGAAGACTATTTTAGTGCGCGCAGACAAGCGCATCATTATCTGGGAATAGTTCGTAGTAAGATCGGCGATCTCTGCGGTGGGACTATACGACTCAAGACCCTATTTTATATCTTGCGATCTTTGCTGGCTGCAGAGTGGTGTATCACCTACCGTTCTTATGCACCAATGGCTTTAGTCGATTTATCTGGATTAATGCCTGAGGGGATACGAACCGAAGTCGCGAAATTAGTACAATTGAAGAGTGAGGTAGACGAAGGTTTCAACTTTAGTTGTCCCGCAATAATAAAAGATTATCTGGAAGAAAGATTTAATCATTTGGAACATGAAGTGCATGATCTTCCAATGGTTAAGCTCCATAAGGAGGGGCTTGAAGATTACTTTAAAACTATACTGAAATGACTATACATGAACTTCGGGATAATGGACTAATCCTGTTTGAGGCAGTGGTCGGAAGTCGGGCTTATGGACTGGCGACCGCTACTTCGGATACAGATATCAAGGGTGTCTTTTATTTACCGCGCGAATATTTTTTTGGAAATAAATATATTGCTCAAGTTGCCAATTCGAGTAATGATGAGGTTTATTATGAATTGGGGCGTTTTGTGGAACTCCTTTCCAAAAGCAATCCCAATATATTGGAGCTTCTGGCCAGTACTGATGAATGTCTCTTATACAAAGATCCGATCTTTGAACGGTTTAAGATTCAGGGATTTATGACTCGCGAGGCGGTGACTACTTTTGCCCAATACGCAATGGTTCAGGTACATAAGGCGAAAGGATTGAACAAGAAAATTAACAACCCCATGGACAAGGAACGTAAAAGCTTGCTTGATTTCTGTTTTGTAATCGAAGGGAATGGTAGTCAACAGTTGAAACAATGGTTGGTCAATCGCCAATGGAAACAGGAAAATTGTGGATTGGCAAAGATAGATCATACCAAAGGTATGTATGCATTGTTTTATGATTTGACAGGAAAGTTCGGATACAAAGGTATTATCTCATCCACAGCAAGCGATGAGGTCTCCTGTAGCTCGATTGCAAAGGACCAAACGTCCAGTGCATATCTCTTTGTTAACCATGAAGCCTATTCTTCCTATTGTAAGACTTACAATGAGTACTTTACTTGGGTGGCCAAACGCAATGAGGTTCGTTTTCAGGGCACAGTGGGCCATGGTCAGGGGTATGATGCCAAAAACATGATGCACACGATCCGCTTGTTGGAACAGGCAAAAGAGATCTTGTTCAATGGTGAATTGCATGTACATCGGCCAAATAGGGAAGAGCTCCTGCTCATTAAAAGTGGAACATACAGTTATGAGGAACTTTTTCTGCGCTCCCAACAGCTTTCTAAAGAGATACAGGATCTTTCTTTATCGAGCATGCTTCCAGTTGCACCGGATCAGGCTATGCTGACAAAACTTTTGGTGGAATTACGGGAAGAACTCTACCGCTGATTTTTGTCCTACTTCGAGGCGCAACCTCATCGATTGATTGAAGTTCGCCTCAAGTTGCGATAGATCTCTACAATCGATATGTGTGGTCTATTCAAGAAGCTTAGTTTGAAATTAATGATGCTGCAAATAATCGATTATTTTGGACAGATATTAAGTCCTACCCCCCGAATCATAAATCTATCTGGTATTCAGGATCATTACTTACTATATTTATAAAGCAAATTAAAATTGCATATTTCGGTTGCTGGAAGGGCTATGAGTAAAATTGAATAATGGTATTTTGGGGTTTAAGGCGTTACAAGAGATCTTATAGCGTACCACAAGACTCGGTCAGCATTTGTCAAATATGCCAATTGAAAAAGAATAATAAAAGCATTTCAAAACAGATGAGTTACGATATTTCACTATACAGGACTGAAACAAAGGCAAGGGAGGAAAATGCTCATGATGCGGATTTTTTCGAAAAAGAGGAAAACCTTGTTCCTTTTACTGGACAACAGTTTCAAGAGCTTAAAGAGCGACTTTTAGGCTACAACTACAAGATCACAGGAGAGGATGATCATGGTCTACATTTTAGCCATTCCGATGGCGATTTTGGCATCGCCTTATTAACAGGACATGCCCTCTACTTTACAGCAAGCTGGAATGAAAACTCAATTTTTGAAGTAGGAATGGTCGCTTCAGAATTTACTGACAGTGGGGAATACGCAAAGTATGATTTCCAGCGTGGGGAATGGGAGGTCTGGGAATGATAAGGCGTTCCCATAAATTATTTTCTGTATTGCGTTAATGTCATACCTGTTTGTTTCTTAAAATAACGTGTCAAATACGAAATGTCTTCAAAATTGAGACGGTAGGCAATCTCTTTAATGGATAAATTTGTGCTGCGTAGGAGAGCCTTTATTTCCAATGTAACCTGTCTATCAATCAATTCTTTTGGAGAGTCATTCAAGAAATCTTTGATGATTTGTGATAAATAGAATGGGGTAAGGTTTCATTCTAATAGGTTTGCGTGTCACTTCAAAATATATGTTGGGACTGTATTATTAAACTCTATATATAGATATATCAGCTTCACCCAAAAATGGGGCTGATATATTCTAGTAAATACTCATTTTTTTCTTTTGTTGCACGACCATGTTTATTTGTATGAAAGGCTAGAAATAGTTTGTTTAGATCAGGAATTATTTCCTATGGTCAATGACATTAAAATTGTAGTAGGGGCTAAGAATATTATTGTTCTTATCTATGGGACTTGCCTGTATTCCATTCGCTGTTGGCATAAGCTTAAAGTTATGATAATCAATTTTTGAGCCTTTGAAAGGAGGATCTAACGTTATAGTACTGTCAGTGGTCTTGTACCTTCCATATGAAATATCCGAGCCAACCAAAAATACACTTTCATAAATGTAAGTACTATCACTCCGTAGCCTAATACCAATACCATTTATATCACCGTTAAAATATAATTCCATGAAAACAGGCCTATTGAGTTCCTTTTTTACACTATGATTTAGTAAAAAGGCAGTGATCGTGATACATACGCACACAAGTGTTAGCAAAAAAGAACCTAACTTTTTACTCGTTTTGTATCCTTGGACATCCTTGAAAATTACAAAAATGGTTAATAGGATATCACATATTAGAATGAATATCCAAAAGAAATCAGCTATAAACGAAGTTCCATACTGCTGTTGATTAATATAACGGAGGCTTATAAAACCTAAAATCGCGACAATAATAGTTCTTGTAAAACTCATAAGAATTCAGATTATATTTTTGACTATTTTAATCATTCAAGTTTAAAAATCAATTAAAATACATTAATTTTCATCTTTTTTACATTGTGAATTGGATAAATATTTTGTTCTTGGTTCAAGCTCTAACTAAGTGGTTTTACATTAGCCATTGGAAAAGGCTAAAACACGGATATTCTTATAATTTTTATATTATTGTAACACCATAAAAATCTAGAGACCAGCTGTTCGATATTCTGTAGGTGTTTTCCCTGTCCATTTTTTAAATGCCCGAACGAAGGCACTTGGCTCAGCGTAGCCCAAAATGGTTGAAATTTCTTTTATGGAAGAATTACTGTTTTGCATGTAATGGACAGCCAGTGACTTACGCACCTCTTCAACAATTTGTACATAAGAAGCTCCCTCATCCTTGAGTTTACGTTGTAAAGTCCTTACACTGACATTGAAATTTCCGGCTACCGCTTCGATCGAGAGTGAGTAAAGGTAAGAGTTCGCTAGAAGGTAGTTGAATATCCTCTTGGAAAGAGCACCTGTTAACTCGTTTGGATTTTGCAATTTGTTCATTTGGTTAATGAGCAAAGTTTGCACCTCATAGTTGGCTGTAATGATCGGAAAGTCCAGGTATTCTCTGGGAAATTCTACTGTATAATGTTCTGCTTTTCCTATTGGACATTTCAAAATTATCTCATAGTCCATGTAGCGATCTTTCTGAAAGCTTGGTAGACCAACCTTCGTGGGTTTCAGATTTTTAAGCAACAGCCCTTTCAATTCATAAATTGTAAACGCTATCAGGAAGTCCCCGAATTGTCTTTGGGTCATCTGGAAATGGTCAAAACCTATATTTTTAAGGTATTGGATGACACATGTTTTAGGTCCGAGTTCTATTTCCATTGTATAAAGATCCGTGACTACGTGCATCATCGATCGTACTTGTAGAAGAGCATCTTTCACGGTGCTGCTCGTCTGGATAATCTGTCCGACAATATTTAGCGCCGCTAACTGCATTGTGGCTCCAAAATGCAAGCCTATCAGCTCATCTTTGGAAAACTGAACAATGTTCTTCCACAGATTTTCCACCTGTTGATCGGAGATATCAAACCTGGAGCCATTCATTAACTGGGCAATCGAAAACCCTGATAATGCAGTAATTTTAGCATTATCTAGCCCACGCTCGCCACAAAAGGCAATTAAGGCTTGCAACATGGTCTGTCTATAATTCATACTGTAAATCTAATGATATGTTTTACAGTTTGTATCTGATTGTCGCATAATGTCAATACCCTGTCGCTTATAGATAATCCAAAGCCGTCCGTACAGCAGTACTTTTGAGTAACAAAAAGATAGAAATTATGACACTAAAAAATGTATTGCTGACCAATGCGATCAGCTCAGGAATGACCGGGATCTTATTAGCGACCATGCCTTCTTTATTTACACAACTATTTAAAACACCACACAGTAGCCCATTTACCTTGGTGGGAGGTTTCCTGATCGTGTTTTCTGTATTTGTACTGGCAACGGCTATGAAGAAAATTATCTCGAAAAGCTGGACCAAATTTATCATTACGCTAGATGTTATTTGGGTTATTGCCAGCGTTATTGCTGTCATCTCCTTATTTTATACAATCAGTATTATAGGTTCTGTTATGATCCTAGCTGTTGCCGTATGGGTTGGAATGATGGCTTATTTGCAAAACAGAAATCTAAACACTATTTGAGATGGAAAATATCAATGCTTTTGTGGATACCTTCCTAGCTAGCTTGCAGCGGCGAGAACTGAAAAACCTGGTTGATCTTTTTGCTGAAGAGTTTTACCTGGAAATTCCGGGCAATACAGCAAAGATAAAATGGCTGGGATCGAGAAGTTCAAAACCGGAGGTGGAACAACTTTTTAAGCTATTGTGGTCAGCTGTAGAACCCGTAACGGCTGCAATACAGACAGTATTGACCAACGAAGAACAGGCTATTATAAAAGGGAATTTTACCTCCAAGATGTTGGAAACAGGAAGGTTGGTCAGTTCTGTATTCTTTATTCACTTGAGGATACACAACCATAAAATTATCGAATATACGCTCTTGGAAGACAGTTATGCGGTCTCGGAAGCTTTGCTATAAAGGTTGCCTTGTCTAATGAATAGGATAAAATGTATAAATTCAATTAAGAATTTATACATTTTATATAAGGAGGGTCTGTACCAACTGAACAGTTATATGCAATCTAGTTAACTGAAACAATTAGCAAACCAAAAATAGTATTTGGCTAAAAAAGTATGGTTTTTGTATTCTTGTATATGTGTAAAAATTAATATCTTTATTTTATATAGACCATTTTTCATAAATAAATGCAGGATTTTAATCAAGCCCCCTTCCTATGGAATGAATTGCGATATGCAATAGCGTTCGATCGAAGTCAGGTTGCATTTAAAACCTTATTCAAAAGTTTTCACCCCGATCTATATGAGTTTGGTGTCGCCATAATTAAGTCGTCGGAACCGGTAGAAGATATTATCTCAGAGATATTTATGAAATTGTGGCTATTGGAAGATAAGTTAATGGAAATAGAAAATATTAAAACTTATCTCTTTAGGTCTGTTAGAAACAATGCCATAAAATATCTTGAAAGACAACCCTCTCATGTTGATATTTCTGAGATTATTGATTTCAATTATCAATCTCCAAGTGTTGAACAGGAATATATATCAAATGAGAATCTGAAAATTATACAACAAACTATTGAGGAACTGCCCTCAAAATGCAAAATGGCTTTTACCCTCGTAAAAGACCTTGGCTGTACGTACCACGAAACGGCCGCTATTATGGAAATTTCCAAAAATACAGTGGATCGGCATATACAGCTTGCCCTGCGTCGCCTAAGAGAATCAATTTCTTTAAAAAAAATAAATAGCTAGTATACAGTTGTTTGAAGTTTTATTTCATTTTCAATTGGTGACATTCATCCTCTTTTGGCTCTTATTTTAAAGAATCAAAAGGAACTATGAACCAAGATCAATTTCTAGATTTATTAAATAGACAGCTTGAGGGAACACTAAATCCTGAAGAAAAGCGGCTTTTGGAGAAATTGATCAATGAAGATAGTCGAAATAAAGTTCTTTATAATTTTATTGTAAGTAAAGTTCAATCTTCGCAATCGAGTATCCCAAATACTGAATCCGCATTTGATCAAATATGGCAACAGATAGAAAGCACTGAGTCAGAAATCAACACAGTGAAATCCGAGGAGATCGCGACTCCGTCGTTACGCTTATCTTTATTTGAGACGCTGAAATTAAAAGTTAAGCAAGTGGGCTATCCTTTTTATTTAGCCGCTGCCTCTGTACTAATTATCCTTTCCACCGGCATTTGGTGGTATAAACATCAAGCGAGATCCATTGAGTATGGAATGCATTATAGTAGTGCTAAAGGAGAGAAGAGAATTCTTAATCTTCCAGATGGCAGTACGGTCTGGCTGAATGGAGATAGTAAACTTTATTTGGCCAAAGGTTTCAACAAAAAGGATCGTCATGTCAAATTAATTGGCGAGGGTTTCTTCTCGGTAGCGAAAGACAAAAGGCATCCTTTTATTGTGTCATACAAAGACGCTGAAGTGAAGGTTCTTGGCACCAAGTTCAATATCAGAGCATATCCTGACGAGCATAAAATACAGACCTCACTCGTAGAAGGTGCGATCGAAATGACAGATAGAACGAATGGCGAAACCTACCGTATGATACCGGGTGAAAAAATAACTATTGCGGAAAAATTAGTTCAGCAGGCCTTGCGAAAAACTCGCATTCCATTGGTACAACGTACAGAACTCCAAATTCAAGAAGGGGAAAAAATGCCATCAGAGACTTTGTGGCTTGAAAATAAGCTCTCGTTTGAAGGCGATCCGATGTCTATCGTCGCTTCTAAAATTAGCAAATGGTATAATCGAAATATTATAATTAACAATACGGAGCTTGAAAATACGACGTTCACAGGAACTATGGAAGGTTATAATCTTGACATGGCTTTAAAGACTATTACACTGGCTAATCCAGCTATACGTGTTAAACATGAAAATGACACAATTATTCTATATTAACCCTAAATAAACGATGAATAAAGACTATACATAACCTATCAAAAAAAGGATACACCAGTTGATGTATCCTCTAAGTTCATGAAATAAAGAGTACAAGGTCCCTGAGAAAGATAATGTACTCTATGGTTCCATAATCAAATTAAAACTATGAAAAATAATTTACATGGTCAGGTATTTTTTGTACGAAAATCAAGTACCATTAAATATGCATTAATGACAAAATTAACGCTAGCGCTCACTTTTGCATTTACCGTAAAGGTTTTCGGAATAAGCACCAAAGCTCAAGAGAAGGTATCTTTAAAAATCAGGAATACTGATCTTAAAACTGTGTTGAAAACAATTGAAAAACAAACCAAAGTTAAATTCATCTATTTTGACAATGTTGTAGATGATAAAAACCTACCTTTAATCTCTGTCGAAAATCAAAATTGGAACAATGCTTTGGCGCCATTGCTGAATAGATTTCAGCTTCGAATGGAAAACACGAGCGAGAATACTTATGTGATAACCGTTAATGCTAAATCACTACAAGGTCTCGATATCAAAGGAAAAGTTGTGGATCGTCAGGGCTTTCCGCTATCTGGTGTAACCTTGGTTGAAAAGGACAAGGATCGCGGTACAAGTACCAATGACAAAGGCGAATTTACGCTCAGAGTAAGTGGCCCCAATGCAGTACTGCTCGTTAGTAATGTCGGCTTTATAAGTCAGGAAGTTTCAGTTAGTCAATCTTTTATGGCGATTACCTTACAAGAAGATTTAACCTCTTTAGAAGAGGTTGTTGTCGTTGGTTATGGTACACAGAAGAGGGCAAATCTTACTGGATCTGTGGCTTCCGTTGATATGGAAAAGGTATTGGGCGATAGGCCGGTAACGAGTAGTTCCCAAGCCTTACAAGGTGCATTACCGGGGCTTCAAGTGACATTTGGTGGGGGGCGTCCGGGAACTTCAACCGAATTGAATATTCGTGGTTTACCTTCAATTAATGGTGGATCTCCTTTGGTTTTGGTGGATAATGTACCTATGAATATGGATGATGTCAACCCAAAAGATATTCTAAATGTCACTGTATTGAAAGATGCGGCTGCGGCTTCAATTTATGGTGCTAGAGCTGCTTTTGGTGTTATACTCATCACAACCAAGAAGGGGACTCGAAATCAACCAACCAGCATCAATTACTCCAGTAATCTAACTTGGAGCCGGCCGTCAACTTTGCCGGAAAAGGCAACTCCTTTGGAGTTCGTTCAGGCATTAAAAGACTTCGGAAACAGTTCAAATTGGGCAGGTCAAAATGTGGATACCTGGCTTGAACTGTTAAAGGAATATCAGACCAATCCCTCTAAATATGCCGATGGTATAGCCGAGATAAACAATACAAAATATCCTTTGAAAGAATACGATCTCTATAACGAAGTGTTCCAGACAGGATTTGAGCATTTACACAATCTGTCTATCCGGGGCGGTTCCGAAAAGATAGCCTATAGGCTATCCGGTATGTATAGCAATGAAGATGGCATTATGATTACCAAAAAAGACAGCTACAGCAGGTATAATTTTAATGCTTTTGTGAATGCTGAACTGTTTAAGAATTTTAATGCAAGTGTCAATGTATTTTATAAAAAGGATAATCGCCTGACTCCAGCAAATATGGGCGAAATGTTTTACAGAGCTCTCACATTCGGATCCTATCTCAATCCGGGTGAAACCGTTGATAACGATGGAAAAACTATTCCCTATGGAACTCCAAACAATTACCTTAGGTACGAGGATGCCGCACGTAGATATGAGGAAAATCTTAGGCTTTTTGGAAAATTGGAATATAATCCTTTACCCGGCTGGAATATAACCGCAGAGTACACCTTTAGCAAAAATAATCTAAACAATAAAAATGCCCAGAATAGAAATAGGTATATGAATCCGAACAATTTCAATACGGAATATCTATTTAATCAGGATTTTTATACCCGGTCAAATTCGCAGACAGATTATAATGCCTTAAATTTTTATACGAGCTATAGTCGTGCGATAGCAGATCATAATCTGAAAGTACTGGTAGGAACAAATTATGAGAAAAGTTATATCGAATCCTTTTCAGCTACAAGATATGGCATATTGAGTCCAAATTCACCTTCATTAGGGACAAGTACGGGGACACAAAATACATCCGATAGTTTCGGTCAGTACGCTGTGTTGGGTTATTTCGGAAGAATTAACTATGATTACAAAAACCGTTATCTTTTGGAGCTAAATGGTCGCTTGGATGGTTCTTCCCGCTTTCTTAAAGATAGTAGGTTTGGATTTTTTCCTTCTGTGTCCGCGGGATGGAACGTCGCAGAGGAAGGTTTTATGGAGCATCTTAAAAACAGCATTCCAATGCTGAAATTTAGGGCTTCTTATGGAGAGATAGGCAACCAAGTCGTATTGGGTCTCGATAAAAATCAGGTCTATTTCCCCGCAATTCCACAAATGACTACGGGCAATGCCAACTGGATAGACCCTAATACGGGTATCCGTTATCTGACGATCAATCCGCCCAATCTAATCAGTTCGACTTTTTCCTGGGAAAAGGTTCGCACCTTAAACCTAGGTGTTGATATTGCATTGTTCAACAGTAAACTGAATGGAAGTTTTGATTGGTTCAGACGTCAGACAATTGGCATGCTTTATCAGGGAGCAGATTTACCGGCAGTTTTGGGATCTGCACCACCATTTCAAAATGTGACTGACCTTGAATCGAAAGGCTGGGAGCTCGAACTTTCCTGGAAGGACAAAATCAAAGACTTTAAATATTCGTTTACCTTTAATCTTTCCGACAATAGGGCATTCATTACCAAGATCAATAATAGCGCAGGATTGATAGATGGTTATTACAAAGGGAAAGAAATTGGTGAGATATGGGGCTATGTAAGTAATGGATATTATACAAATGACGACTTTCAGCCTAATACATTGGATGCTAATCTGATGAATGGCAAACTTAAAGAAGGTATACCTTTTTTCAAGGGAGTGGCGCAGAATCCCGGTGACATGAAATACGCGGATCTGAACCAAGATGGTATTATTTTCAATGGCACCAATACGGTATCCGATCCGGGCGATATGAAGATCATCGGTAACAGCAATAGACGTTTTCAATTTGGATTAAATAGTAATTTTTCTTATAAAAATATTGATCTGAGCGTTTTCATCCAGGGGGTGGGTAAGCGGGATATTTGGTTAGATAATTTCCTGATGTGGCCCTATAATAATCAGTTTGGCACGCTCTACAAGGGCAATCTTGATTATTGGACTCCGGAGAATACGGATGCGACCTATGCAAGAATATATGCAAATGCTGGATTAAATACCAGTGCCAATAGGCGTCGGCAGACGAAATATCTTTCAGATGCATCTTATCTGCGTGTACGGAATATTACGGTAGGATATACAGTGGACAATAAAATTTTACGCAGTAAAGTGGTCAACAACATCAAATTCTTTGTGTCGGGTGAAAATCTATTTAAAGCCGACCATATGCCCAGAGGGATGGAAGCCGATGGAGAAGATATCGGTTCGGGAGGGATTTATCCATTCCTGAAAAAATACAGTTTTGGTGTGAATGTTACTTTTTAATCATTAGAAAAACGTAAAATATTATGAAAAAGAGATTTATCCAATATATCATTTTCCTTGGTTTGAGCACATCCTTATCCAGCTGTAGCAATTTACTGGATCTGGATCCCGAGGGGACTTTAACCGAACAGAGCACATTCACTAACTACAATAATTTTATTTCGTATGCCTGGCAGTTTTATGGAACCTTCCCAGGATACAACGTTTCAATTCCAGATTCAGAGGTGAACAGCGATTTATTTGCAACTGCTCAAGCCAATAGTACTTCGGACTGGATCTGGCAGCGTATGGTTGTTCCTTCAACGAGCGCAGATTATAAGGATCCATTTATACAGATTCGTTCCATTAATATTCTTTTGGATAATATTGATCAAGCCAGCCAATTGTCTGAGTCTGAGAAAAAACATATTCGCAGTATCGGGTACTTTTTCAAAGCTTACCAATACATGGACCTGTTGAACAAATTCGGCAGCGCGATCTGGGTAGAACATACCATCGATGATGGCGATAAGGAAATCTTATATGGTACCCCGAGCGACCGCGATGAAATCGCTGCTCATATTCTGGAAATGCTAAGCTATGCGGGAGAAAATATCAAAGAAAACGGTGATGGACCTAATACGATAAACCGTAAAGTTGTATTGGCTTTGACCGCACGCTTCGGTTTGCGTGAAGGTACTTGGCGTAAATATCGACAACTTAAAGATGCTGAAAAATACCTGCGTCTATCAGCTTTAGCTGCGGAGAAGATTTTGGTCAATAATATTCCGTTGATCAACAATTATGATTTGCTTTTTAACAGCGAGTCGTTGGCTAATGTCAACGAAGTATTTCTTTACAAACAGTATGAATTGAATCAGATTACACATGGTCTGGCCTCTAGAGCCCGTAATTCAGCTGGTCGTTGGGATCTCACCAAGAAAGCCGTCGATATGTACCTGATGAAAGATGGGCAAACCCGTTGGACAAGTACTGCATTTGATGGGGATCAAAGTGCTTACGACGAATTTCGGAATCGGGATACCCGTTTATACTATACCATTCCACCTCCTTACAGAGTAAAAATGGGGAAAACAAATTTACTATGGGAATATACGGATAATCCAAATGATCGGGAATATATAGATTTAATGGCTACATTATCTGACGATAAGCATAAAACGTTACCATGGATGAACTGGGAAGGTCTGATATTGAAAGAAGAACCCCATTATGTAGATTTTACAAATGGACAGCCCTATAGTGTAAGTTATACGGGCTATCGTTTCTATAAATTCAGCAATAAAATTAATCGAATCCAAAATGTTGATATCAATGATGCACCAATATTTAGACTTGGTGAAATTTTGGTTGGGTATGCAGAGGCAAAATACGAATTAGACGAAATCAGCCAGCAGATTATTGATCAAACGATAAATAAATTGAGAGCACGGGGTGGTGTAGCGCCATTACAGTTAACTGCAATCCCACAAGATCCTACACGCGATCAATCGGTGAATACCATCCTTTGGGAAATACGTAGGGAACGGGCAGTTGAATTGATGGGAGAAGGTTTTCGATTCGACGATCTCAGAAGATGGAGAAAAATGGATTATGCGGTAGCGACAAAATTGGGCCGATATATTACTAAAGGTGTGGATGTTCCGGCCAATACACCTATCCCAGTTGAAAATGGATCGACAAAAGGGTATATCTCTTACGAAGGTAAGGCGCCGTCACCATTTCCGGAGTATTATTATTTATACCCGTTTCCTTCTTCGGAACTTGTACAAAATAAAAATTTAAAACAAAATGAAGGTTGGTAATTACTTAACTTTGGATATACATGAACCTACTAAAATCTATTAATAATAAGAAGGTAGCTGTAGCTGTTTTCTTATTGGCTATATCAGGAGCCACATTTGCTCAAAATAGGGCGACAAGACCCAATATTGTTTTTATTATGGCGGATGACCTCGGTTATGGGGATCTTGGTGTATATGGTCAGAAAAAAATTGAAACCAAGCATATTGATTCACTAGCCAATAAGGGAATGAAGTTTGAGAACTTTTATGCTGGTACCTCTGTCTGTGCTCCTTCGCGTTCTTCCCTAATGACAGGACAACATACTGGGCATACCTATGTAAGAGGAAATAAAGAAATCGAACCAGAGGGACAACAACCGTTGGCAGACTCGGTACAGACAATCGCTATGTTGTTGCAGAAGGCGGGTTATGCGACAGGTGCTTTCGGAAAATGGGGGCTAGGGATGGTCAATACTACCGGAGCACCAGATCAGAAAGGATTTGACGAGTTTTATGGTTACAATTGCCAACGTCAATCCCACCGTTATTACCCTACTCATCTTTGGCATAATAAAGAGCGGATTGAGCTTGATGGTAATGGATTATTGGCCAAAGGTCAATATGCACCAGCATTGATCCAAGAGAAAACTCTTGCCTTTATTGATGCGAATAAAGACAAACCTTTCTTTCTCTTTGTACCTACTGTGCTTCCCCATGCCGAACTTTCTGGTCCAGAAGATGAATATTACCAGCAATATGCCAATTCATTTGATGAAAAACCACATAAAGGAAATGATTACGGACCAAAGGCAACAGTTCCGGGTTATGCTGGTGTAGAGAAACCGCATGCTATGTATGCAAGCATGGTAAGTCGTATGGATGCTTATGTTGGTCAGATCGTAGAAAAACTACGTCAAAACAACTTGCTTGACAATACCATAATCATATTTACAAGTGACAACGGTTCGCATAAAGAAGGGGGAGCAGATCCTAATTTTTTCAATAGTTCTGGAGGTTTGCGTGGAAATAAGCGCGATTTGTATGAAGGAGGTATCAGGACTCCGTTCATTGCCTATTGGCCGGGAAAAATAGCCGAAGGAAAGACATCAAACTATCTGGGTGCTTTTTGGGATATTATGCCGACGATGGTCGAACTTGCTAAGGCGGATAAACCCAGATATACAGATGGGGTTTCTTTTGTTCCTACTTTATTGGGACGGAATAAACAACAAAAGCAACATGATTATCTTTATTGGGAATTCCATGAAGATGGTGGACGTCAGGCCTTACGAAAAGGTGACTGGAAACTCATTTTGCAGAAAGTAACTACTGCTACTCCGATTAAAGAGCTGTACAATCTCAAACAAGATCCAAAAGAACAGAACAATGTTGCGAATAGCAATCCGAAAAAAGTACAGGAATTGCAACGCTTGATTGAGAAAGCGCATGTGGAGAGTGCTATCTTCCCGTTGACCAATAATACCAAATAAGATGTAAATCATTTACAAAAGATTTGGCAAACCGAATAAATATGGCCGCTTGGGACACCCAAGCGGCCATATTTATAACGATCACATTATTTTTTCGATACGTTGCTTATTATTGTCTGTATCCTGACTGCATTAATTTTTCTGTATATCAATTAAGATTTTGACTTCAGTGGGATCATGAACCAGAGCTTCAAATCCTTCTGAAACGATATTGTCTAAGCTTATTTTGCGTGTCACAAGTTTCTCTACGGGCATACGTCCACTATCGATAAGTGCAATAACCTGTGGAAAGATATTACGATAAGCAATAATACCTTTAATGGTGATTTCCCGTAGCACTTGATCCAGTGCATTGGTATTTACAGGTTTACCAAAAAGTGCAACTAAAACAGCCGTTCCACCATTTTTTAAACTATCAATTCCAGTTGTATAGGAGGCTTGTACACCAGCGCAATCTAGAAATACATCCACTCCAAGCTCCGTGATGGACTTAATCTTTTGTGGTATACCTTCTTCTTTTGCATTGATGATATGGGTAGCACCGATGGCTTTAGCCTTCTCCAAACGCTTGTCAGCGATATCAGTCACAATAACTGTTGTTGCACCTGCGGCAAGTGCTGCCTGAACGCATAGTAAACCTATTGGACCAGCTCCAGAGACCAAAACCGTTTCTCCGATTTTAAGTCCACTTTGGAGTACTGCATAAACTGCTACAGCGGCAGGTTCCACTAATGCCCCCTTTTCGAACGACATGCTATCGGGTATTTTGTGTACCATATAGTCTTCGACGACAACATACGGCGCAAATCCACCATTGCTGGATAGGCCTACAAATCCCAAAGGTTCTGATAAATTATATGCACCATTTGCGATAAAAGGACTATCGAAGTTTTTAAAAATCGGTTCTACGACCACACGGTCACCTACTTTTAAATAATGGACGCCTTCACCAATCGCATCTATTACTCCTGAAAACTCATGCCCTAATGTAGTGGTTCCTTGATGCCCATTTAGTGGATAAGGTTGATCTACCGAGATTAATTGGGGACCATGTACATATTCATGTAGATCAGATCCACAGATTCCTGCGAAATGAACAGCTATTTTAACTTGACCAGACTTCGGTTCAGGAATTTCAGTTGATTCTACTCTGATATCTTTTGCAGCATACCAACGTGCGGCTTTCATTGTATTCGTCATATTATCTCCTTTTTTGAATATAGACTAAGTTAAGCAGAATGATTAGGGATCATCGTGATCCATATCTCAAACGTAAATGAGATGGATCATTTTAGCCGAAAATTAATGTGGAGATCCTATAATTCGAAATGACGGTCATGATTCATATTCTGAGGATTTATTAACGAGCTGTTGCAATAGGTTGCTGCTTCAAATTCGCTGATGCTAACCGAAAGGAAAGAGATCGAAGAAAGCAATTTCTTGAGGCGGGCAGTGATTGTTTTTGAGAGATTTGCCTTTTGTTCCGTAGTTCGTCCCTCCATAATATATCCGAAGACATGTAAGAAATTAGTCTTATTGCTTCCAAGTTTATAATGGTGGAATGACTGAATTCTAACCTTTATGTCATTGTTAGCAAAAATTCCTGTAGCGTCTGCGGTATCATATACAGCGTCCATGAGTTCGCCGGGAGCTATCGTTTGAAGAATATCTTGTGAACATTCTATAATAAAATGAGGCATAAACAATATTATCTGTTTTATACCTAACAGAAGGAATTCGAAATTGTTTATCAGGATTTTATCATCTCTAAAAGTTGATCGTCAATTTCGTTTACCCCTAAGTTGCAGGGCTGATACTTTATTATCCATCTGTTTTCATACATCCCGTTTTAAAGGGGTATGAAAACAGGTGAAGTGTATTCAGTATTGAACGATTTAGTTCATCTTAATCATTGTCATGATTTTCAGTAGCATATGAAAACTTAATTGATTTTTGTGGATAAGTTTCCATACTCATACGGCTGGTATTTTTGATGATACTTTTTAAGCTGACCCGATCACCCAATTTAAAATAAGCTTCTACGATTTGATAATCCAATAGATAAGGGCCACAAAAGTAATTTCCATTGGCATCTTTTTCTATGGTTCCCTGATAAAGTCCCGCTTTTGTTTCTTTTGGCATATGTGTTTAATTTGAAAACAAAGGTAGGAAGAGTAATTGGTAATTCGGTGTCAATTGTCATATTCCTTTCGCGACTGTCAATATTTATAGCCAATAATGGATTATCGTCATTTATTTCGCATGTTGGTTTGATCTTAATATCGTGCTAATCCATTTCAGATAAACTTTGTTTTTCGAGAAGTCATTATGCCCTTCATTGTTTAATGTGATGAAACGATCTGAGCTTTTTAACAGTTTGGAAAGTTTCGCAGAGGAACCATAGTAGACAGCCTTATCACTGCTGCCGTGGAAAATAATAATCGGACATTTTACCTTCTTCAAATGAGATGCATTATCAAAACGGAAGGGGATATTTGTGGTGTCTAATTCAGGAGCAACATTGTTTACCCAGTCTGCTAAATTATAATATGGGGCCTGTAAGATCAGCAGACCCGGCTGGTTGTTGGCTGCAATATTAGAGGCAAGGGCACTGCCCATAGATTGGCCCAATACGATAATGTTATGTTCAGAATAGATTGTCTTTAGTTTATTATAGACTATTTGAATATCATTATATAGCATACTTTCATCGGTAACTTTACCTTGGCTTTTGCCATAGCCACGATAGTCAAGCATAAAGATATCATAATTATTCGCTGTATATATAGGCGCAATTTTACCCCAAGTGTCCAAGGCTCCATTGCTTCCATGTAAATAGAAGATCAGACCTTTGGGTATTTTGGTTTTAAATAATAGTCCATTCAGAATAATACTATCCTTCATCGGAATGTATTTCTCTTCAAAAGGGGTATCGAAATTGAAAGCTAAATTTTCGATCTTTTTACCTGGAAATAATTGCTCTGTCAGCAAAGTATTCCATTCTTCTTCCGACCACGATTTTTTATCCTGACCATTACAGATGGAAGGAAAAATCATCGTAGTAAGAAACAGGTATATCATCCAAATAGATAACTGTTTGGTCCATATTTCCGCGGATGATATATTGATATCCGATTTCATTGCATTGTTAGCCCGTTGATTGGGTGTTCTTTCTAAGTTATTGCTAATATCTCAAATTGAGATTTTCCGCAGTGTGATCTCAATTTTGGCCACCGGGATATATCACCGAACAACTTTATGAGAAATCCAGTGATTTTATTTATTAAGTTTTGCAACCTGAATGGCGATGAACTTTGGTAAATAGTTTGGTGTACAATTTTTAGCCACCATTTCGTCTTTATAAAGCCCTGTTTGCTCACCGATATTTATACATCTTTTTCGGAAATTTTCCTGAAAAATACCGATTTGAGCGGCGGTAAAATTCATCGCCCACTGGACTTCAGATACTTCATTTTCAATTCGGGTTTCAATCTTCGAAAGCAATTCCTCGCTATTGGGCGGCGGTGTTTGTCCCACCCATCGCAATCGGGCTTGATGGTACCAAAAAGTACGTCTTTGAAGGGGAGATGTACTATTTTCCCAACTTTCCATTAATGCGATTGTACGTTTGTCTTTGGCAAGTTGATTCGCCATAAGCCAATCAATCAGCTGCAGTTTTTCGTCTTCCCGATGTTGTTCAATATCACTGACCAACCTGTCAATAATTTCTTTAGAAAGTAATTTCTTGTCCATCAGTAAGATCGCCAATTGTCGGGCAAGGTAGTGTGTTGTAGACCACAGTTCCATGGCTAGTTCGTGGTCTTTTTTAATAACGTTAGCAATTTTACGCAAGTCACCAAGTTTGGTCTTCTTGTCGCTAATTTGCGTGATAATATTTTCTGCTGTCGATGATAGTTCCATAATTGTTTTCCGATAAATAACAGATGTACGACATTTACTTGCTTAATCATTGTCAGGACACCAGTGTAAGGTGCATCTTATTATATTTATGTGTTGATCAAGCGTTATTATATCGTGAATTTACTAATTTTTTAACTGCCGATAACATGGTAAAATATAATCGGTATAAATTATTATTCTATTTTTGTTTGTTGACCTCGTCTTTTTGAGCAAAAGACAAGAACCTACTTGTTTGGTATAAAGCTAAGGATGTGCGGAGGCCGTTCAACAAGATGGCGATACTTTTGACGTTATATTTAGATAATGGAATTAAGAAAAGAAATTGAACCTGATTTTCAAACATTGGAAAAACGCTATCCTGAAGTTCTAAAGCTCATTCTGGCATATTCTGACTATTGTGAAGAGAACGGGGATGAAGATAATACCGAATATCAAAAGCTTGAAAATACGCTTCATGAAATGACGGGTAAAGATATATCTCAATTTAATCTTTGGGAATGGTGGGAGGAAGAAGGCGCTGAAGTTTTGGCATTCAGAATATCACTTCCCGCTCCGAAAATTATTGAACATATCACAAAGGATGAACTGGCAGAAATTGTGCGATGGCAAAAGACTTTTGTTATGCAGGACGAGGATGATAAAAGTTTGAGAGCGCAGTTTCATTATCATCTTGATGACTATTTTATTGATTTTCTAAAGCTAAATTTTACAACCTTTGACCGCAGATTGTTTCAAAGACAAAAAGATAAACAGGGCAATTATTTTGAATATAATCAAAACGAAATTGTTGAAAAATTATGGAATGACGGTGCGAGATAAAGTAAAGGCATTTGATTTTGTAATTTAACCAATGCCTACAAGCGAGAGTTTACCTAATTGGTGCAGTCCTATGTAAGATATTGAAAACCTGTTCGTTTAATTTTATTTTAGTATTTTAACTGAGTGAATACTAAAGCATAAACTAAGCGAACATTATTATGATAAAGACTTTTTTTACTGTCACCGCGTTCCTGATTATATCATTTGTTTTTGCCCAACAGCCTCAAGTAAAGGTTGAGGAGGGGATAATGGAGGGAATTACGTTATCCAGCGGAGTGCAGGCATTCCGTGGAATCCCTTTTGCAAAACCGCCGGTTGGCAATTTGCGATGGAAAGAACCACAACCTGCCGATCATTGGACAGGGGTTCGAAAGGTAGATCGCTTTGGAAATTCACCAATGCAGAAACCGATCTATGGGGATATGAGATTTCGTTCTCCGGGTATAAGTGAAGATTGCCTCTACCTGAATATATGGCGACCAAAGGCGGGGGGATCCGGTAAACTTCCTGTTTTAGTTTATTTTTATGGTGGCGGCTTTAATGCCGGTGATGGATCAGAAAATCGTTACGATGGGGAGAGTTTTGCCAAAGCAGGCATTATTGTCGTTACGGTCAATTATCGTTTGGGCATCTTTGGTTTCTTTGCGCATCCGGAACTAACCCAAGAATCACAAAAAAATGCATCAGGGAACTATGGTCTCCTGGATCAATATGCGGCATTAAAATGGGTCAAAAAGAATATAGCTGCCTTTGGAGGTAATCCTGATGAGGTTACCATAGGTGGCGAATCTGCAGGAAGCATGTCTGTTTCCGCTCAGATGAGCAGTCCGCTTTCTAAAGGGCTATTTAAGCGTGCTATCGGTCAGAGCGGAAGTGTTTTTAATTTAAGATATGGCACTATTTCCCTTGGGGAGCAAGAACAACGAGGTGTTACATTTGCGGCCAAAGTCAACGCAGGCAATCTCAGCCAATTGCGTAAAATTCCTGCCGCAGAACTACTTGACTGGGCCAGTGAGCCCGGCGCCTTTATGACACGTCTGATCATAGATGGTTATTTTCTCCCCAAATCACCGTTGGAAATATTTGAAGCAGGGGAGCAGTCCAAAGTTCCTCTACTTGCGGGCTGGACGTCTACAGAGGCTCCTTATCTCGCCTTCACAGGCAAGTCTTATCCATCACCGGACAACTATGAAAGGTTAGTACGCGAACAGTTTGGCACTGGAGCTGATGAAGTACTCAAATTATATCCCGGAAAAACAGAAAGTGAAGTCCTCAAATCGGCGACTGGGCTAGCCAGTGATAATTTTATTGTTTACAGTACTTGGAAGTGGCTCGATTTGCAACGAAAAAACAGTGGTCAACCTGTCTATGTTTACATATTTAGCAAAGCGCGGCCACCGATGAAAGCAGCTTATAGCAACGTGGAGACAGGACTCGCTGGTGGGATAAATAAAAAATCTGCGAATACGGACAAAGAGAATCTGCCACCAGTCCTCCCGGGAGCATCCCATGCCAGTGATATTGAATATCTATTGGGAAACCTGAAGAGCAATGATGTTTTTGACTGGACGAAGGATGACTATAAAACTTCACTACTGGGACAGCGCTACTTCATCAATTTTATTAAGACCGGTAATCCCAATGGAAGAGACCTTGCTGTGTGGCCAAAAACCACAGCAACAGATAAATTTATGAATATACTTAACATAGCTATTGAAGCAAAGGCATCTCCCGAGCAATTCAGAGACAGGTATCTTTTTCTCGACGGTTTATTTGTCGAAAAGGAGCAAAGATTTCTAAAAAGTCCATAGCCAATCCAGTTAAAGCTCTGATCGATGAAAAATACAAGTGTGAGGGGAAGCTCTTAGTTTTCTATTTGGCGCAAGATCAAAACTATTTATGGTCGTAGCTGTTATCAAAGAAACTTTTCATAAACCAGATTAATCATAAGGCTTGTGAGTTACCTTGCCGAGTGTGCTTATTTTTTAGCGTTATTTTGTTTGAATCAAACGGGACTGACCAAATGGAGACTGTGATGACTTATGAAGATGATATGTTAAAGATTACCAATGTAAAGCGAATTGTGATGTATGACAGTAAATCCTGATGTGATAATTATAGGTGGGGGTCTTGCCGGGCTCACGAGTGCACTTCATCTGTCTAAACAAGGATTAAAAGTAACATTAATCGAAAAGCACAATTATCCTCATCATAAAGTGTGTGGAGAATATCTTTCCAATGAAATTGTACCCTATTTGTGCTGGCTTAACGCCAATATAAATGAATTGCATCCAACCTATATTCAACATCTTAAATTCACGACGCAAAATGGAAAATCGGCTCAGGTCAAATTGCCCTTGGGCGGTATTGGCGTAAGCCGGTATTGTTTGGACGATTTCTTATACCAAAAAGCAAAAGCAAATGGATGTGCGATTGTGATAGCCAGCGTTTCTGGAATATCTTTTAGTGACGATATATTTGAGGTTTCGGTTCAAGATCAGATTTTGAGAGCAAAGATTGTGCTTGGTGCTTTTGGAAAACGTGCCAATATTGATCAGATTTTAGCTCGTGATTTCATGAAAAAGACATCGAAATGGATGGCGGTTAAAGCACATTATTCAGGTGATTTTCCGGACGGCCTAATTGCGTTGCATAATTTTCCGGGAGGATACTGCGGCATTTCAAAAATCGAGCATAATGCGATAAATTTATGTTATCTAACAGATGTAGAGATGTTTAAAAAATATAAAAATGTCGTCGATCATCAGAAGCATGTCTTGTTTACGAATAGTCATCTAAAAAGTTTTTTTGAACGCAATACGGTACTTTTTGATAAACCGCTAACCATTAGCCAGATTTCATTTGAAAAAAAAACAGTGATAGAAGATCATATCCTAATGGTCGGCGATGCGGCGAGCCTGATCCACCCCTTTTGCGGTAATGGGATGGCGATGGCGATACACAGTGCAAAAATAGCTTCCGAACTTATTGTGGACTATTATGCTGGCAAAATAACCTCACGTGAAGGACTGGAAAAACGTTACATCAACCAATGGCGAAAAAACTTTGCGAGACGCCTATTTTTCGGAAGGATTTTAGCAACAGTGCTAGGATACGAAGTTGGTATTAGGGTCTTAATGAGGGTTGCCATACTTTTTCCTGCAGTGTTGACATGGATAATCAAACAAACTCACGGAAATATGAAGCAAATAAAATGGGGATAAATACAAAGTTTAGAACTAAGAAAAACGAAATTATGGACGATTTTTCACTCGAAGGTGATGAACTCCGCATTACTTTGGACGAAATATCGAAAATAAATCATTTTTTGGGGGGCAACAAGATTACTTTAGATGGCGTCCGGACATTGTTGTTAAAAGCCGATACAACCAAAACACTAACCATTGTCGATATCGGCTGCGGTAATGGCGAGATGTTACGTATGTTGAGCGACTATGGTTATAGTAATAATATAGATCTTAAAATAGTGGGAATAGATGCCAATCCATTCACTGTTAACTATGCTCAAGTTTTATCAAAAGATTATCCCAATATTTCATACCTGTGCGGCGATGTATTCGATAAGAATTTTGAAATGGCAAAGTTTGACATTGCACTATGTACTCTTACATTACATCATTTTGATACTGATCAGATTATAGAACTAATAAATATCCTTGTCAAAATTTCAAACCTAGGGATAGTAATCAACGATTTGCAGCGAAGCAAAATTGCCTATCGACTTTTTCAAACCATTTGTGTTGTTTTTAAGTTAAACAATATGACCAAGAAGGATGGACTTATTTCAATATTACGTGGCTTTAAGAAAAATGAGCTTGAGGAGTTCTGCAAACAATTACATTTAAAAAACTATATGGTCCAGTGGAAATGGGCATTTCGTTACCAATGGATAATTTCCAATATATGAATGTTAAAATAATAAGTGTTGCCAAGCAACTGCCCAAATACTCCAGCACAACTGCTGAAATACTTCCGCTATTGGATATATGGCTTAAGGGCCAGGAGCACCGGTTTATAAAAAAAGTAAAGAAACTTTTTGAGGGCTCGGCTGTCGACAGAAGGTATGCTATTATGGATCCGAATGAGGTTTTTACTGCAACATCATTCGAGGAGAAAAATAATATTTACATGCGGGAAGCCATAGTATTAGGTGAGGAAGCACTTCGTAAGGCTCTCGAAAAGGTAGGATGGACACCCCAATCTCTGGATTATATCATCACCGTCAGCTGTACAGGGATTATGATACCTTCATTGGACGCATATCTTATCAATAAGATGAAACTCCGGCAGGATATTGTCAGGCTGCCAGTTACTGAAATGGGTTGTGTTGCTGGAGTTTCCGGTATTATTTACGCCAAAAATTTCTTGCAGGCCAATCCTGGAAAACGTGCTGCTGTAATTGCCGTCGAAGCACCAACAGCAACCTTTCAGCTGTCAGACTTTTCAATGTCTAATATAGTTAGCGCTGCGATATTTGGAGATGGCGCCGCCTGTTGTTTACTTTCTTCTCATGAAGCAGATCGAGGACCTGTGATACTTGACCAACAGATGTACCATTTTTATGATACTGAAGACATTATGGGTTTCAAGCTAACAAATGGCGGTATGCAGATGATATTGGATGTTGAGGTTCCCAATGTGATCGCATCGCATTTTGATGCAGTCATACATCCATTTTTACAGGAGAATAGTTTAGAAATTGAAGACATAAAGTATATGATTTTTCATCCCGGAGGTAAAAAGATTGTCGCAACAATGGAGCAGATTTTTGCCGAGTTTGGCAAAGATATTACAGATACCAAGGCCGTTCTGGCCCAGTATGGCAATATGTCAAGTGCTACAGTTCTTTATGTTCTCGAGCGTATCATGGCACACGAGCCTCAGGCCGGAGAACTAGGGTTAATGTTGAGTTTTGGCCCCGGTTTCTCAGCACAGCGAGTTTTATTACAATGGTAACCTTAAAAAATAAGTCGATGGATTTGAATGATATTATTGCGCAATTGCCTTATGGGGAGCCATTTTTATTTGTGGATGAATTGGTGCATGTAGATGAAGAAGGTATTATAGGAAACTATACTTTCAATGAAAATCTGGATTTTTACAAAGGGCATTTTTGCGGTAATCCAATTACTCCCGGCGTTATTTTGACCGAAGTAATGGCTCAGATAGGGCTGGCCTGCTTTGGAATTTATTTGCTCGGTAGTGATTTAAACAATGGTATTGCGATGGCATTGACCTCAAGTGAAATACAATTCTTAAAACCGGTGTATCCTAAGGAAAAGGTTACCGTTTTTTCGGATAAGATATATTTTAGGTTCGGGAAGCTCAAGTGCGCTGTCACATTGAAAAACGAAGCTGGATATGAGGTTTGTAAAGGAACCCTGTCAGGTATGATGAAGAGAGAGCTATGACTAGAGTTGTAATAACTGGACTAGGGGTGGTTGCCCCAAACGGAGTAGGAGTACCCGCCTTTTCAACGGCCATAAAAAATGGACTTTCGGGGATAATGCATGATCCTCTACTGGAAAGGTTACAATTCTCTTGCCAGATAGCAGGAACGCCAGCGATATCTGAAGATCTCAAAAGACAGTATTTTACCGACTTGGAACTGAGAGGATTTAATAGCACCGGAATATTGTACGGCGTCATTGCTGGTATGCAAGCATGGGCAGATGCAGAGCTACCAATAGATGCTTCTTCTGAACCGGATTGGGATAGTGGAACTGTTTTTGGGTCAGGTACCTCCGGCATAGATAAATTTCGTGAGAGCATTTATAAAGTAGACGATCTGCAAACACGGAGGCTAGGAAGTACAGTAGTGGCACAGACGATGAACAGTGGAGTCAGTGCATACCTAGGGGGAAAACTCGGGCTTGGAAATCAAGTGACAACCAATTCATCAGCCTGTGCTACGGGTACGGAAGCCATTCTGATGGCTTATGACCGCATTCGTTCGGGAAGAGCAAAACGGATGGTAGCAGGGAGTACAGGAGATAGTGGCCCTTACATCTGGGCAGGCTTCGATGCCCTGCGGGTCTGTAGCTCTCAATATAATGAACATCCACAACAAGGGGCCCGGCCAATGAGTGCAACGGCCGGAGGGTTTGTCCCCGGTAGTGGAGCAGGTGCTTTACTATTAGAAGATTTGGAAAGCGCCTTGTCGCGTGGTGTAAAGATATATGCAGAATTGCTTGGGGGCCAGGTCAATTCAGGAGGTCAGCGTGGAATGGGGAGCATGACAGCTCCTAATAGCGATGCTGTGCAACGATGCATCATCGATGCACTTAAAAATGCTGGCATTTCTGCTATGGATATTGATGCCATCAATGGGCATCTTACTGCAACAGCCAAGGACGCGCTCGAGATAGAAAATTGGACTAAGGCGCTTGAACGTAACGGGAAAAACTTCCCTTACATCAATTCGCTCAAAGGCTTGATTGGACATTGCCTCAGCGCGGCAGGTAGTATTGAAAGTGTCGCTACAGTATTGCAACTGTACGAAGGGTTCTTGTTCGGTAATAGCAACTGTAATGACCTACATCCCGACATTGCTGCTCTTATAGATCCGCTGAAAGTACCGCTGAAAACAACCTACTTGAGACCCAATATTGTAGCCAAAGCCAGTTTTGGCTTTGGCGATGTAAATGCCTGTCTAATATTTAAAAAATTTAATAACTAAGTCTATGAACAGAGAAGAACTAATTGACGCATTAAGGCCTATCATAGCACCATATACTGCAAATGATGACGCTTTTGGGAGCCTTAGCGAGGATACTGATTTCATTCACGACCTCCAAATCAATTCTGCCAATCTGGTTGATATAGTATTGGATATTGAAGAGAAATTCGATATTGTTATTGACAATCCCGATATGGAACGTATGCTCAATGTAAAGGCAGCTATTGATATTATAGAAAGCAAACTTCAAATGAAATGATTGGTAATGACGTCATCGATCTGGTGCAATCCCGCAAAGACAGTAATTGGCGACGTAGGGGATTTATTCCGAAATTATTTGGTGCTGATGAGCAATTGTTAATAGCAAGTAGTCCAGATCCCGAGACTACGCTATGGCTCTTATGGAGCATGAAAGAGGCAGCTTATAAGATATGGAATAGAGAAACCAAGATCCGGAAATATATGCCTAAAAAACTGGTTTGTACAATATTCCAGCAGTCGATCAGTAATGCTTATGGCCGGGTTTTTTGTGAAGGGAATATCTACTATACAGAAACAATTCTTGCGCCTGATTTTATACATTCCATAGCTGTTAGCGTTTTTAGTCTTCTAGACTACGTTATTGAAATCGAAAAAAATGAAATTGTCAAAGACCATTTTGGCATTCCATATATTGCTGTAGAGGGGGGGACAGAACTATTTGCAACTTCAGTAAGCAATCATGGTCGTTTTGAAAAAGTTGTTGCTATTTTGCGCATATAAGGGGGGCTACTTCTTGGCATTGCTCGAAAGGTCTCTCTTTTCGCTTAGGTAGGCTATTCCTATTAAAAGTTGTATTGAACAAAAGAAAAATAAAATGCAAAAGCGACATTCCATAAGGAATGCCGCTTTTGCAATATCGGATAAAAGAATACAGTTGTATTGGATTAGTAACCCGGATTTTGCACCAAGTTAGGTTCTACCTGAAAACTACTTTCGTGAAATGGCCATAGGTATTGGTGATTTAAGAACTTTCGATCCTCAATTTTAAGTACCTCAGACTGTCCAGCACCATTCAAACGCATGTGACCGAGAGCTGCTTGATTAAGTACCGTTTCTGCCGTTTTCCATCGCAAGATATCACTATAGCGTAATCCTTCGCCAGCAAATTCGATTCTTCTTTCGTTGCGGATGAGCGCTATCCATTCCTGCTGTGATTTTGCAACTAAATTGACATCCGCAATGCTCATATCAAGTCCGGCTCTTTTGCGAATTTGGTTGATACAACTTTTAGCCAGTTCATCTATTTCATTCAACATAATCTTGGCTTCGGCATAGGTTAAAAGGACTTCGGCGTAGCGGGCTAAAGAAAAATGCATATTTCCACCAGTACGGAACGCATCGGCTTGGTCCACAAATTTCTTAAACCAGTATCCCGATCTACTACTGCGTAGGTTTTGGTAGTAAAAAGCGCTTTTGGAATCATAGATGTCTATTTTTTCATTATTGAAGAGATCGCCATGACCAAATACACTGGCTTCATACCGTGGATCGCGGTTTAATTTTGGATTAAGCTCATAGGCTTGCTTGCTGTGTAATGGACAGTTGTCAATTGGTCGCCCCTGTAAAGTCCAATAACTATCCACGAGTGCTTTTAGAGGAACGACATAAGATTGTCCATTTCCGGTTCGATATTGTGGAGCCAGATGTTGAAATGACGCCGTTGCTGAATTGTTATGACTCTCCATATCGAACTTGATGATAAACTCTTTGTTGGTTTTATCTGCTTGATAGTTAAATAGATTGGCGTATTGAGGGTGCAGTTGATATTTTCCACTATCCATTATTTCCTTAGCAAGCCTCGCCGCCAGTTCGTACCTTCCATTATAGAGCGCATAGCGCATAACCAATGTTTTAAAGGAATACTTATTGAACATATATGCATTTGTAGTACCTTCATTTTCCGGAAGTCTATTGGCGACATCTTCACTCATTTCAAAGAGTTTGTCGAGGATTTCGGCTTTAGGGGTCACAGCTGGTGTTGCCTCTTCCAGTTTAACAGGAGTAAGCACAAAAGGGACATTACCCCAAAATTCTGTGATCCTGAAGTAATGCCAGATGCGCAAACCTTCAAGAATTGCTTTATACCTTTGCCGCGTAGATTCATTTTCGACATAGGGAACGTCAACATTTGCCAAATAGGTGTTAATGCGTCCTATATGCTGATTGTGTAAATTCCAGTAATAAACAGCTAAAGCAGAGTTGCTGGTCATATTGCCGTTGGCAATGATCATATGGTGGTCTGTCTCAATGCGGGCATAAGCATTGTCCGAACGACCTTCGGTCATATAAAAAAGGAGACGACGTTCACCTGGACCCATAAAAGCATCCAAATAACTGCTATAGACCACACGACGTAAATCCTCCTCTGTGTTAAAAAACTCATCAAAGGAAGTTGCTGTTGGATCTCGTTTATCAAGAAATTTTTCGCAGCTACTAAGTGTCGCCAATGCTATTATCAGGGTAATAATTTTCTTTTTCATTGTATATGATATTAAAAAATGCTCGCACTTAATCCAAAACTGTATGTTGCCATCCGCGGGTAATTTCCATTACCACTACCGATCCGCTCAGGGTCTAGTCCTTCCCACTTTGTCAAGGTGAATACATCCTGGGCGTTTACATAAATCCGCAGGTTTTTGACACTTTTACCAATGGATGGAAAAGTGTATCCAAGTTGAAGTGATTTAACACGGAAATAGGCCGCATTGCTGAGCCATACATTACTCAAAAGTGTGTTCGGCGTAGAGCCTGTCCATAGACGTGGGAAACGACTATTTGGATTTTCCGGACTCCAATGGTCGGCAACATATTCAACACGTGGTGCCCCTAGATCATTGCTGTTTCCATCTACATAAACTGGATAGGCTTCCTGACCAGCTAGCCTACCAGTTCTCTTACCCACACCTTGACCTAACGCAGAAAAATCCCAGCGTTTATAATGCAGGTCAATATTGATAGCGTAATTGTAATAGGGAAGTGGATCCGCCAGATAAACACGGTCATTGTCGTTAATGAGACCATCCTGATTTTGATCGACATAACGGATATCACCAGGTCTAGAATTGGGCATTTTTGCTGCTGTTTCATCAATTTCTTGTTGATTCTGAAAGTAGCCATTTGATTGAAAACCATAATAATTATTGATTGGGATCCCTTTATACCATATCTGATCATTATTGCCTTTGAAAATCAAGCGGTCATTTTCATTATAGCCAGCCTTGAGTATGCGATTGCGATTATTGAATAGCATTGCACCGACTTTATAGGAGAAATCATCTTTCTTGTCAGACCAGTTTATCGAAACTTCCCAGCCATTATTCTCTACCGCACCAATATTTACTGCTGAGACTAAGGTGTATGAGCCTGTTAGGGGCGGAACAGCAAATTGATCATAGATTAAATCATACGAATTTTTATGGTATACCTCGGCTGTTAAAGAAAGTCTATTTTTGAAGGCATTCATATCGAGACCAAGATTCCATTGTTTTTGTTTCTCCCATGAAAAATTAGAATTAGGAACACGCATTGTCCATCCCCAAGTATTGACAGATTCCTGCCACAGATACGGGGCTACATTTTCATTACCAATTAAACCGTATGAGGCACGGATTTTAATATTGTTGATCGTCTCGGATTCGAGGATAGGTTTGAAAAAGCTTTCATTATGCAGGTTCCATGCAAAGGCCCCTGATGGAAAGAATCCCCAGCGATGACCCGGTGCAAATTTACTGCTTCCATCCGAACGACCTGTTAATTCAAATATATAACGGTTATCAAATGAATAGTTTAATTTACCAAAAAAAGAAGCCTTGCTAATTTCTCTAAAATCGGTGAAGGTATAGCTCATGATCTCAGAACCTGCGGTGAGATAGATTTTGTCTTTGTCCTGACGTAGTTCCTTATTGTAATTTACCAATGCTCGCGCAGTCAGTTGGCTCTCACTTACTCCCTGTGAGGCATTCACATCGTTACCCCATATGCTGATTGGCGCCCCTTTTTCATCAAAGAATTTATAGGTTAATCGCTTTTGTTTGTCGGCAGATTTATTGATCATGTATGATACATTTCCTTCGATATTTAGGTTACTGTTAATATTGTATTTAGGTCGGAGATTGATCGTACTACGGTCATGCATATAGTTTTTGGTACCACCATGTTTAATCGAAGCTATCGGATTAATGTTGTTATGCAGAATGAATGGTTCAGGCCTGTCTACATCATAGTAGATCTGTTGTGTTGGGTTTAGGCGCCAGGCTTGTTGATAGAGCCCGTGACCATCATCATTTGCCATCAGCCTATTGACTTGTAGACGATGCGCGTAAAAATCGGCCATCAAAACAAACTTATCTGCAATATTGATATTTGTGTTGAATCTGGCCGAGAATTTTTGCGTCCCTTCAATATTGTTAAGGCCATTTTCCTTAATATGACCCAACATAAGGTTAAAAGTACCGACACCTCCACCACCAGAAATACTAGCGTTGTTGTTGATTGCGGTAGAGGTGCGTTCCATTATTTCATCCAGCCAGTTAACTCCTTTTATTTTTCCACTCGCATATTGTTCAATTGTTTCATCAGAATAGATCGCTGGTTGCCCTTGTTGGATCAGTGTTTCATTTCGCAATTTCATAAAATCAACTGCGCCAACAAATTCTGGAAGATCTATCGGTTTGTTTATTGCATACCAGTTATTTGTAAAAACCTTGAATTGGCCAGTTTGTCCACGCTCCGTTTCGATGATGATAACGCCATTGGCACCGCGGGAGCCATACATAGATGCTGAAGCCGCATCTTTAAGTACCGTAATACTTTTCACTTGGTTAGGATCGATATCGTGGATACTCTGTTCCATTCCATCTACGATGACCAGAGGATCGGCATTTTGTAGTGTACTGATACCGCGAATAGAAATGGTGCCAGGTACACTGCCAGGAAGACTATTCCCTCGCATCATTGTAACACCAGCAATTGTTCCCGAAAAGGCATCCTGCATTTTATAGATTGGACGGTTTTTTACTTTTTCCATATCCATTTGAGATACGGAGGAGGCGAGGTGCTTTTTATCGACCTCTGAAAATCCAACGACCACCACCTCTTCAAGCCCAATTTCGTCGTTGTCCATGACGATATTGAGCTCAGTTTTGTTGTTGATGGGAAGTTCAAGTTGCTTAAAGCCCACTGCGCTGAAGATCAACGTACCTCTATTCCCATTTGGGAGAGAAAGTTGAAATTCGCCTCTAGCATTTGTTGAGGTTCCAATGTTTGTCCCTTTGAGCAAAATGCTTACTGCATTTAATAGATTTCCTTTTGTGTCATGTATTTTCCCTTTAATAGTTCGTTGCTGATACAGCATTTCGCTACTTGATTGATCATCAGGTACATTTTCCTGTTTCCGTTTTATGACGACAGTACCACGATGTACCATGTAATAGAATGCGCTATTTTTAAAGAGCTGATCAAGTGTTTTATTCAGGGTTGCATCTGTTATTTCAAGATTTGCTTTTTCATTATTCAGTAAGCCCTCCATAAAGATGAAACGTACTCCTGTCTGCTTGGTGATGTTTTTGAGGACCGTTTCAATCTTTGCATTTTTGGCGTGCAGTGTAATCTGAGCAGAGCTTGAAGCATAGGCACCCATCATGGATGTTGCTAATAATATTCCTGTCAGTTTCATTTTGATTAGATTGTTCAAAAATTTTCCTTTGTCTATAGGACAAAGAATTCCTTTTGAATAAAATAAATTATTCATAATTTGGTAGAGAATTAATAGTTTATGATCAGTTGTTAATTCAGTTAGATGCAGGAGTATTGGAGTACTTCTGCATTCTTTTTCATACAATATTTAGGTATTTATCTTCTTACATATTATAAGCCCTCCTTTTCTTAGTTAGATAGTTTATTTATTTTTGTCAGTCGGTTTGTTAACGATTAATTTTTCTTTGTCGATTGTTAACTGATAGCCGGTCAGGTCTTTCAGTAGATTACAGACCTCTGCAAGGGTCACATCTCTTTTTATACCTCCTTTGTAACGCCTTTTGTCTAATGAAACGTTGGAGTCTATGTTGATACCATACCATCGGCTTAATTCATCGAGAATCTGCTGCATATTTTTATTATCGAAATAGAAATAGCCATCTTTCCATGCTGTTGCTTCCTCCATATCTGGTATAGGAAAGGCTACCAATTGACTGTTAACCATTTTTACTCCATTTCCAGCATCTATAAAAATCTCTTTTTCTTGTCCATTGACTTTTAGGCGTCCTTCTGTTAATAGTACTTTGGCGTTGGGCTTATAGGAATTGATATCAAAAGCTGTTCCTATAGCTTGGATACTAAGGTCATTAGCCTCTATGATGAATGGTCGTTTTGTGTCCTTGGCAACTTCAAAATAAGCTTCACCTTTTAATGTTACCTTCCGTTCATTTTCAGTGAAATTTGCTTTATAAATCAGTTCTGATTCCGAATTCACCCATACACGTGTACCATCACTTAGCGTTATCGCTATAGTAGATCTCTTGGGCACAATTAAGGTGTGTATCGGGTTAGACTCTTCGGTTTTGAGCTGTGAGTATAGTAATTTTCCATCTTTTAATTCGATACCTTGAGAAAGGCTTTGATCGACTTGTTTATTCATTAAGTTAATGTCTTCTTTTCCTTTAATCTTCAGGATAGCACCGTTTTCCCCTGGGAGGACATCATTTTTCTGTCCATAGACCTTATCTGGGATAAGATAATTGATAGGTTTTAGATAGGATTTCCAGATCCAAACAAAAGTAAAGAGTAATAGTAGTGCAGCAGCTACTCCGATAGTAGTTTTCCATTTTCCATTCCACCGACGATAATTTGGAGCAATTTTTCTTTCTTTATATTTGGTTTTTAAAATTTCCCACTCCTGATCTAGATCGGTGCTGCGTAAATCAAATGGAACTTGGATATCCGTATTCGCAAGACGGTGGCGTAAACTATCCTTTGCCTCAGGATATTTTTCCAACAAACGTTTTAGCTCATTTTCCTGTGCAGTAGATAATTGTCCATCTTTCAGGAGTAATGAAGCCAATTCAGCCAATACTATTTTATCGGTTTCTATCATAATTCAATAACTAAATAACTTGAGGAATCAAAAAGGGTGACTCGGGATGAAAAAAAAATAAAAAGAAATAATCTTTAAAACAAAAGGAAGTTTAAAATTAAATTTAGGAATTTGGTTTTCAAAAGGTTTATTGCACGCATGCGTTGGGTTTTTACGGTGTTGACAGACACATCCAATTCCTGTGCTACCTCGTCATATTTCATGCCATCCAAGTAGATTAAACGGCAGATTCGCTGACAGCCTTCAGGTAATTGGTCAAGTTCGCGGTGTAATGCGCCAATCAGTTCGGAATTGATAAGATCGTCCAGGATATTATGATTGTCGGATTCTTCTACGGTGATGGAATTGCGTATCTTATCAAATACCATATCTCGTCGTTTGGTGTTCATTGCCATATTTTTTACGGAGGTGTAGAGAAAACTTTTGATAACCCGTTCTCCTTTCTCCAACAGCTCTGGTCTATCCATTAGGACAATAAAAGCATCTTGTACAATATCCTTGGCTATTTCCTCCGAGTTGACCCATGGAAAGGCAAACGTACAGAGCTGTAGAAAATATGTTTTAAAATAATATTCGATGGATAACATTACCTAGCTATTTTTTAAAAATATAGCTATTATACAAAAATATTGGGAACAATGTGCTTAATTCATACAAAGCGATACCAGAGCTGTTTTTGCCAATAAATAATTGAAATGAACATTTTTAAGCGTTGTTTTTTTGCTTTAGTGGGATGATTCGGCTGTTGTTTTTATCTTGTTTGCTCTAAAATTGTAACAAAAAAAGTTTTGTATTTATCCCAAGAAACTTCCAACATCGGCTACAATTATTTACCAGTTTTGAAACCGGCGCGGATTTTCCTCTTTTCCAGTTCAGTTAGATACCTTAGGGGATTTGTTCTGAATGTTCCTATGCATACTGTATTCACTCTTATCGGTGCAAGCTCAAATCCAGGTGGACCGTAAGGATCTCAGCAGCAGGTGCATGTCATTGGTTGGATTTGGCTTAATCCAAGTCTAAAAATCAACTTTAGACCTAAAAAAACCATCATTTTCAGGGATATTTTAGTTTGATACCTTTAGTTACTTTTGATATCTAATATGATTAAAATAGTGCGATGAAACAGATTCTGGTTTTAATTTCCTTTGTAGCATTTGCTGGCTGTAAAATCAATACACAGAAATTGCAAATTTCTGCTATTCAAACCGTACCAAAACGCGTGGCAAAAGAGAATCCCGAAACTGGTACAACATATACTTTTACAAGCCGTAACGAAATAACAGAGCGGTTCGCGCCCCAGATTTTTATGCTTTCCAAAACTGTTGAAACGCTAGAATTTCGTATACAAGGAAATATTAATTCCAGTGGACATACAATGAGTCAGGTCAGAAAAATTCGTTTCGAAAAAGGCGAACAATATGGTAATACCATTACACTGCGCTACTTTGTTGAAATCAAGAAAATTCCTGGCAAGGAAAATGAAGATGTACGCGGTTATAATTATACAAAAGATGAAAAGTATAAAATACCGAATGATGTTAAATTGATACAAATCGAATTGTATGAAGATCGACTTAATGACACATCAGTTATTAATCCAGTGCTCATCGCTCAACATACCTTTAATTTTTTTGCGAGAATATAAAGGCTTGCTTGTTTGACAAAGCAAGAGGAATAGGAAAAACTTGTCCCATGACAATCTTTAATCTGTTGAAAACCATTAACTTTATGCTGTACAAAAATGAGATAATATGAAACCTAAAATGATATGGGCCAATTTGGCGGTTGCTAATCTGGAACGCACACAGAAATTTTATGAAGTACTGGGATTTAAACCCAATAATCCCCATACTTCTAATGACCTGGTCAGCTTCTTTTTTGGGGAAAATGATTTTATAATTCATTTTTTTCTGAAAAATATACTGGAATCGAATGTAAAAGATGTCAATTTTGGCGATTCTCAGATAAGCAATGAGATCATATTCACACTTTCTGCAGAAAGCAAAGAACAAGCAGATCAATGGGCCAATGAAGTTGAAAGTGCTGGGGGAACGATTGTATCCAAACCGACCAGTTTCGGTAATAACTATTATGGATTTGTCTTTGCTGACCCTGATGGTCATAAGTTTAATGTCTTCAAGATGTAGTAAACATCTGGCCCTATGTATGTTTTTTCTAGCTTACTTATCTTAAATAGCCACAAAGCATAAGCAATAATGTTCAATGCTGTTGTTTATGCAATAAAAAATTACTTTTTAAAGGTGATGTATATTTTAAAGATTATATTTATCGAATGGAATTTATATTATCAATAGTAATTGCCAATATCTTTATTTTGCTAGCATTACTTCATCTCTTTTGGGTATTCGGAGGTCAGTGGGGGATTAGCGCTACCATCCCTACAGACTTGAATGGAAGAAGGTTATTTAATCCTGGTTGGCAGGGGACTTTACTTGTCGCCATTGGATTATTATTTTTTGCATTGATAAACCTCTCTGCCATTGGGATGATAAAGGTTCCCTTCGAGAATCGCTATGTACTTTACGGCATGTATGTGATTAGCGGCATTTTCTTTTTGCGATTTATAGGTGATCTGAAATATGTTGGTATATTTAAGAAGTATAGACAGTCGGTATTTGCATCACGGGATACCTACATCTATAGCCCACTGTCCTTGTTTTTATCACTTTCCAATGGACTTTTAGCCGTTTTATTATAAGGGATACGGCCCTGTTTTTCTGCCCTTGTATTAATGATCTGTTTGCCCATAATTTTTAAATTACACAGAGTACATTTTGCCCTTAATAGCTATTCGATTTCTTTTGGGGATATGCTTCCTTGTTGAAGAGTTTCTATAGTAGGCCTTTTCTTTTTTGAATTATTTCAACAATTTCCTGCGCCTTATCTCCCGAAATGTTTCCGCCAAAATTTATTTCTTTATTTTCATAGTTGAAGGTAATACAGCCATAGGTTTGTAAATTGATCAAACTACCACGGGAAACAAGAAAATTTAAAAAACTGAACTTATAATCAACCAATTTTAAATTTCTTACCTTATTTAAATCATATTTCTGTGGTCTGGTGAGGAATGTCCCTTTTTTTTCGATCATTAGTCCATCTGTTTTTAATTCAACCTTTGTATTGCCAAACAGATTCCAGAGAAAACTACGATAGACTGTGACAAGAAAGAAAGTCCAAATGAATGTAGCTGCCAGTAATTTGAAATCACCATTCACAGTATACAAATTGCTTATTAACAGGATATCGATACCTGTGAAAAATATTAACAACGGAATAAATACAAGCATCGTGGCTGGAATTCTTTTCTCTGCGAATTCGAATTCCAATAGTTGAAGATCGGTCGTTTGATTTTTAATATAATTTGTTTTACTCTCCTCGGGGTATTTTACTTGTTTTTGGTCCATGATTAACTTTTCATCATTTGATTAAGACATACAATAACTAAAATAGTGATTTATCGATTGAAATCCATATTCCAGATTTAAAGGGACAGTTTTATCGTCATAGGCTCTATATTAGTGGTTGATACCAAATATATTAGAATAAATAAAAGGAGCAGTTCAAAAATCAAAAATGTGCTCCAGGAATTGAATATTTGAAAAAGATAGTGTAGATGGTTACGAAATAAAAAAAAATAGGAGTGTCCGACCTTTGTGGACACCCCTCTATAGGTTTAAGCGAATTGAAGACTAATTAGAGAAGACTCCAAAGTCCGCAAGGTGTGAATAGAAGAAATCACCCCAGGAATTCACAGATTCTATTTTAAGATAGCGCGTGCTAATTGTTGAATCAAGATTAACATTGATCCAGGAACCCGAAACTTTGCTCAGCTGAGCAGATTTAATTAAGGTCCAACTTGTACCATTGGTGCTCGTATAAATATTAATATCTTTCATCGCTCCATTCAGATTATCGCGGTTTCGAAATGCAAGTCCTTTTACCGACCGTAGAGCACCCATATTCACAGAGAAGAAGTGCGGTTGTGGTGTTTGGGCTGAAGACCATGGTGTATGCCAGATTGTACTTCTGTTCATATCTAACACATTGCTTGCGGGAGCACCAGATTCGTTGCTGTCACTGCCTAAGATTGACCAGCCTGTTGTTGGCAATAGTTTGTGAGTGACAACTTTGCTGAGATCAGGAACATTATTGACAAAGTTGTAAGCATAACCTAATGTTGAGCGGCTTCCGTTGACATGCATAAAGCCGATACGCATTTCATAATTTCCATTTAAATCATAAAAATCTGCCAGCGGGCACTCGAATCTGAAGCTATCTTGGCCAATGATTTTTGTCGCCCATTGTACTGCATCATAATCATTATTGCCACCAAAAGGTTCCCTGTCATGCCAAACGACGATATCATTTACAGGTTTGGTTGTGGTAAATTTTCCGGAAATAATGATTTTGTCGTTGCTGTAGCTTGAGGATAATGAAGTTATTTCCGCAGATGCCGCACCATACCAGTCATTTCTTGTCACAGTGCTAAACACTTGACTGTTATTAAAGGTTGCTGCAGTGGTAGCTGTCAATGAAGTGGTGGAGATTCCATAAGTTGAATTGCCAGATCCCATCAATGCAGTACCTAAAGTCGGAGCCAATGTCTTGTTCATTCGGTTATGACTAGCATTTAAGCCATGGCCAAGTTCATGAATCATTCCACCTATCCAGACTGTCGCTTTCCAGCCAATATCTCCACCTATTCCGAGGTTTTTGGCGTCCAGATTTATGTAATCTAAAGCATAACAGGTCGTGCCAGTACCATAGAATGGCGGGCCGCCTGGATTGGCCGGATCGGTATTATAAGTAGGAATAATAATCAGGTTATGCTCACTTTTTTTGAACGTGGGGTTCTGTGCAAAATAGGCATCTACTTCGGACTTTACAGCACCGCTACCACCTGAATAAGGGTAAGTTGACTTACCAAATTTTCCGGCAATGTAATGGATATTGATCAGGGTGTCATTTGTCAGATCCAATCCGAAGGATTTGCGCCCAAAACCTTCGCGGTTCATATTCGAGGCAAACATTTCCTGTGCATCAAGAAGGATTCTACTGATTCGTTTTCCAAAGTTAGGGATTGAATCGACATCATTAGGCACGAAGTAAATGACATTGAGTTTGTACGGATTTTGGCGCCATTCATTCGTAATCGTTGCGCTGGATGCTTTTAGTTTTAGATTTTCACTTTTTTCATCCGTTGGGATGAGCGTCTTATTACACGACGCTACACCCAGAGCCAAGGTGGCAATCAATAAATTTAAAAGTTTTCTCATAATGGTTTATATTGTATAATAATGAATATAAACCATTGAGCTTATTATCTAGAAAAAAAATTATATTTTTTATCCAATATTGTTTAGTCAATCGATTGATAAATGGATTTTAATAATTGTTTTGTAACATTTATTAATTCAGTTGATAAAAATTAAGTTATAAGGCGGAGGTGATTTATCCCTTTTATAAATAGATCCGAAAACTATTATTGTCAATGAAAGATAAGATCTATTGTCGAACCGATAGTAAAGACCACTATTGTAAACGTAATATATCCTAGAATGTATGCGACAAAGGCTTTTAGATAACTAGCTGTTTTTTGTGGATCGAAAAACTGTCCTATAGACCAAATGCAATATGACATACCTACTATACTAGAGAGTACCATAACATTTTTATGTGTAGCACCTTCGATTATTGCAAAAAGTGAATGTATTAACATGCTCATTCCCAGAGTAAAACACAACAGGATGATAATTTCAAAAAGATTGAACCCATATTTTTTAAAAAATAATTTTGCCCAAAATGCAATAAATATCCCTATCATAATATTGGCATAGCCATAATGGGTTTGAATCCATAGATACATAGCACCCGTTGTGGAGTGTCGGGATTCATAATAACTAACATATTTGTCTTCAACATGAAAATAATGGCTTACAATCGAGTAGATCAGTGAGGTGACAATAATAAAAATAATGGGTTTGACCAAGCGACTTCGATTCTCAGAAATGTAATTCCGAACATTTTTTCCCGGAGTGGTGACTAGTTCGCGGATAGTATACAGAATCCCCCGTTCGAAATGAAGAATATGTTCGATCTCATGGGCGATATAGTGTGCATCTATTCTTTTAAGGACCGCGGGTTGACCACATTCTGGACAGAAATTGGAAATGATATCAGTTCCACAGTTTTTGCAATTTGTCATTTTTAAGTTAATTAAGGCTGTAATGATATGTTTCGGTTTGTTGTTCGCCAAAGCTCTCCGATTAGGGATAATTGTTGTCCACATAGTCAATAGATTTTTGGCTCCCTATTGATTTCTATTTTGCTCAAAAATATTACTGATTATCATAATAAAAGCTACACCTGAGTGTAGTTTTATTTATTTTTGAAGTATAGAGTTTGAACATGGATGTTAACGATTTATTTTCACCCAAGAATACGGTGGATAGTCTTTCAGCAAAAGATTTAGAACAGACCAAAGATTATATAGAAATAGTTAAAGCTTTCGCACGCATTACCTATCAAAGTATCTATGTGATAGATTATCAATTGAAAGCATTTGAATTTGTTTCAGATAACCCGTTGTTTCTGGCAGGTTTAAGTTCAAAACAGGTTGTTGAGATGGGATACGGATTTTATCAGAAATATGTCCCTGCGACGGATTTTCAGATGCTCATTCAGATCAACAATGCTGGCTTTAATTTCTATGAAAATATTCCATTGGAGGAGCGGAAGCTTCATGTTATATCCTATGATTTTCAAATACAAGATGCAAATAAGAAATATATTTTGATCAATCACAAGTTAACACCGTTTTTTCTAACCGAGAAGGGAAAGATATGGAAGGCCATGTGTATCGTATCTCTATCTTCAAATGTATCTTCAGGAAATGTAACCATAGAAAAACTTCATTCTGATTTGCTGTGGGAGCTTGACCTATTGACCGGTAAATGGATCGCCCGTGAAAAGATTAATCTTACAGAACGTGAAATCGAAATATTACGTTATTATCATCGCGGACTTACTATCCACGAAACTTCCGAAAAGATCTTCATTTCAATCGATACGGTTAAATTTCATCGACGGAAATTATTTGAAAAATTGGGCGTAGGCAATATGAATGAGGCCTTGACCTTTGCTTTGAATAATAGGTTGTTATGAGTATTTCGTTGTCAATCTCGTTTTGATTAAACGACAAGATTCGCAAAAGAAAATGTAATTCTAATCGTATCATTATGAATATTTTAATTGTTTACAGTCATCCGAGCGAGAAATCCTATACTTTTGAGATATTCACCCATCTGAAGAATATATTGGCAGCCCAAAAATGGAATGTTGAAGTCTCTGATTTATATGCAAATAATTTTCAGGGTATTATGACCGCAACGGAATACCAAAGAGAAGGGAATGCGGATACAGCGCTGCCAATTCCTAGGGATGTGATTGAAGAACAGCAAAAAATTGAAAATGCTGACTGTATTATCTTTCTCTATCCGGTCTGGTGGAGCGATTGTCCGGCAATGATGAAAGGTTGGTTTGACCGGGTATATTCGGTTGGCTATGCCTATGGACAAAAGCCAGACTTGCCTAAAATGAAAATAGTCAAATATGGAATAGTCATCTGTACTGCAGGTCATCCCAATAACTTTTTAGAGGAAATCGGCATTGCCCAAAGCATGGAGAAAGTTATGCTTGAGGACAGGTTAGGGAAACGCTTTCAGCACAAAGAAATGCTTATACTAGGGGGCACCTTGGCAATTGACAATGTGCGGGAAAAACATCGGGAACAAGTCAATGAATTAGTGAAAAAGATAAACATTGATCCGTTGTTGTGATTGGCATAATCGGGATGAAATTTTGGATATGTGACTCTTTATAAGAATTATTATTTCGTAAATTTATCTTATGAAGCGATTCCGATATCTATAGATAAATAGCTTCTTCATCCTTAATATAACAAATGCATGGACAGCACGAAACGAAATAGGGGCTTTCTCTTCACACAATATGCCGAGCCGTTTCAGACACCTTTTGATAAATTATTTACTATTTTCAAAGAACTGATTACACATACTGCCGGTGATTTTGATGAGGCTATTGATTGGCTGCGTCAATTGGATAGAGAGTTCAAATTGACCACTCCAGAATATACGATCGACGATTTCATTGCGGATCTCAAAAACAAAGGATACATCCGAGAAAAATTTGGCTTTGGCGGTGATGGCGGTGTAGACCTTACCTCTAAGCTGGAAAAAGCTTTGCGACAGAATGCATTAGATCAGATTTTCGGAAAGATGCGAAAAGGATCGTCAGGTAACCATAAAACCAATCATCAGGGGCGGAGCGACGAAAATATGGGCGATTTTAGGAGCTTTCAGTTTGGAGACAGCCTGGAGAAAATCGTATTGACCGAGAGCTTGAAAAATGCACAGATCAATCATGGGATAGGAGAGTTTAGCTTATCAGAAAATGATCTGGTTGTAGAGGATACGCAGTTTAAATCGCAAATGAGTACAGTGTTGATGATTGACATCAGCCATAGTATGATTCTATACGGGGAAGACCGGATCACACCCGCGAAGAAAGTGGCTATGGCCTTATCGGAGCTCATCATCACACGTTATCCCAAAGACTCCCTTGACATCATTGTCTTCGGTAACGACGCCTGGCCGATAGCGATCAAAGATCTGCCTTATCTGCAAGTAGGACCTTTTCATACCAATACTGTCGCTGGCCTTCAGTTGGCGATGGATATACTCAGACGAAAACGGCATGCCAATAAGCAGATCTTTATGATTACTGACGGAAAGCCGAGCTGTTTAAATATGCCTGATGGCACTTACTATAAGAATCCGATGGGTTTGGATCCTTTTATTACCAGCAAGTGCTATAGCATGGCAGCACAAGCCCGAAAGCTGGGGATACCCATTACCACCTTTATGATCACTTCAGATCCTTATCTGCAGCAATTTGTTAACGAATTTACAGCTTCAAACCAAGGCAAAGCATACTACACAGGACTTGGAGATTTGGGCGGAATGATTTTTGAAGATTACGAAGAAAATCGCAAAAAAAGAATACGATAAACACATCGTTTATCGATAATAGGATATCATCTTGCGCAACGTTTGCGCCTCATCATTAGGAATATATGGATTATACGAAGATTACAACATTTGGCGCATTGAAAACATCAGGTTACAAACCTAAGACGATAAAAGAAGAATTGCGCCAGAATCTGATTACAAAAATAAACAAAGGCGAAGACGTTTTTACTGGTGTACATGGTTACGAGGACACAGTTATTCCCGAACTTGAAAGAGCCATTCTCTCCAAGCATAATATTAATTTTCTAGGTCTTCGTGGTCAGGCAAAGACACGCCTGGCTAGGCTTATGGTTAATCTGCTGGATGAATATATACCTGTGGTACAAGGTTCGGAGATCAATGATGATCCATTTAATCCTATATCGCGCTACGCGCAGGAATTATTGAAGGAAAACGGGGATGACACCCCCATAAGTTGGCTTCATCGAAGCGACCGTTTTGCTGAGAAACTTGCCACTCCTGATGTGACCGTAGCAGATTTAATCGGTGATGTAGATCCTATCAAAGCCGCTAATCTACGCTTGAGTTATGCGGACGATCGTGTGATTCATTTTGGCATGATTCCACGGGCAAACCGTTCGATATTTGTGATTAATGAGCTGCCCGATCTTCAAGCTAGGATTCAGGTGGCCCTTTTTAATATCTTGCAGGAGGGGGATGTTCAGATTCGTGGATTTAAGTTACGTCTACCATTAGATGTACAGTTTGTGTTCACTGCAAACCCAGAGGATTATACCAATAGGGGAAGTATTGTGACGCCGTTGAAGGATCGGATAGGATCCCAGATACTAACACACTACCCCGCATCTGTTGAGGTGGCAAAGGCAATTACTGCCCAAGAGGCCAATTTGGAAGCTGCGCAGAAGGAGCGAATATATGTTCCTGAGCTGGCTCGTGAATTAATTGAGCAGATCAGTTTTGAAGCCCGAAATAGCGAATATGTTGATGAAAAAAGTGGTGTCAGTGCGCGGATGAGCATCACGGCATTTCAAAACCTGTTAAGCACAGCCGAATTGCGTATGCTTAGAAACAGAACAAAAGCAACAGCGGTGCGCTTGAGCGATTTTATGGGTATCGTACCGGCTATAACCGGTAAGGTGGAGCTGGTTTACGAAGGTGAACAGGAGGGGGCTGCTACTGTGGCGTTGCAGTTGATCGAAAATGCAGTAAAAAGTATCTTTCCGGTCTTGTTCCCCAAAATTGAGAAGCTGGAAAAGGAAAACGAGCGTTATCCCTATGATGATATCGTTCGTTGGTTTTCGGAATCGGAGGGTATTGAGCTTTCCGATGAACTCACTGATGCGGATTATGAGAGCTTATTAGATCAAATGACACCTATCCAAACGCTGATACAACAATATCAGCCAGAAACGAAGACGGAAGATCGGTATTTCCTGACCGAATTTATACTGTGGGGATTAGCACTAAATAGCAAATTAAGTAAATTTAGATTAGGCAATGGCCTGCAGTTTCAAGATAACTTTCAAGGATATCTGAGAAACAATCTATAACAATCGGATAAAAGCTTCCCTCTGTCAGTTCGAGGGAAGCTTTTATGTTTTATGTGTTTACCTATTGTAGGATATATAGCAGGGAATAAAGATAAGCCTTGACTGTTTTTCCAAACGAATATAAATCCATTGATAATGAAATTTGCAGAATATTTAGTCCCTGATTTCTCTCGGCTGCTGGCTGCATACTTTATATTTCGATCACTTTTCCTATATATTTTTAATATATTGCTGGGTTCCATTCTTATACGGATTTCGTGCGGCAATATAGGAAAAGATCTTCCTCCAAATACTATAGCATAATCTGATACAAGTTGAGTATTATCTCCTGCACACGAAGACTCCTGAGGATCACCGATTTCTACCCTATGGATTATCTTTTCTAATTCGAAGCTAATGTTGAATATTAATATGTAGATAATCAAAACCAACAACCAGTACCTAATTTTTAGCGTTATTAATGCCATTCCTAGTAATATATTGATGGTTCCAATAGTTATTCTGAAATAAAGAATAGACTCCAGCTCCATCTCGTACCAGTAGCAACTCTTACAAAAATGATATTGATAGAGGGTATGAATATCACTAAAAGTAATTAAACTGTTAAATAGGACCATTAGTACACCGATGATCCTACAAAGAATGGGCTGTGTTAGGATATTGCTGACAATCTTCTTTACATTGCCTGTCGACCTTATCATAGTTTACTCCAAGATAAATTTGATGCATTTTGTTTGCAAATAGGGATGGATAATACGCCTCTTTTCCAATTCAGATCATATACCAAATAAAAGGACAAACTGAGCACATCCCCCAGTTTTGGTCAATCTATAAATTCGCATGGGTTTTACTTCTTTTTCAGGTACCGGTTTATTACTGGACTGAAGTCTATTTTGGAAGATATCTGCATATGGTCTATCAAAACCGATTCCGGAAATTCATCCAACGATTTAAAATTAATACAGCCCTTTTGGAACTTGGCTTTGGGCAATTTTGATTTTAGCTCATCTATGAGTTGGGGGTTGGAATACATCACCAACGAGTGGAATGAGATATAGTTTTTAGCAACTGTAAGTCCATATTTGAAAACACCCTGTTCATTATAACTGATCGCATTGGGATTAGACATGAATTTTCCAAAACTTTCAGAAACAGCTTTGTCATTTTCTAATATTACTTTTCGGAATTGACTAATCGCTTGTTGCTCGGTTTGCGAAAGCGTACTGATATATTGTTCTATTTCCATAATTTTTTATCGTCCCTAGGTCTTTTGTTTACCATCTAAAATTATTCAATTTTCTTTGATTCAGCTATAGTTCTAGATTAAAAAAATAAACTCCTAGGTTTAAAGACCAGCTGGTCGAAAGGTACGATTTCTAAGGTGTATCAAACGTTTATGACGACAGAAGGTCTTGATCAAATCTGGACTAAAAAGATAAATGTAAAACCAGAGGTCGGTTATATCAATGAGTTCAATTTTAATAAGGGCGAACCAACCAGAATGAAGGGCCTTGAATTGAAAACAGAGAACCATATTCTGTGGGAATATATAACCTAAGATAAGGAATCGACGGGGGCAAAGTGTCATTTTTGAGCCTCTGGGAAAGAACAATAAAATTGCAGCAATACTAAGATACGCTAATTGGAAGGAAATCATGGAATACAATAGATGCTGCAACTATAATTAGTCCATGTTTCTCCAGCGATTGAAGATTACTGTGAGGATGGAGCCCTGAGATAGGCTAACCTCTGCTCAAAATCACCGTTCTAAATGTTGCGATTGTTTCTCATATTCATGTTGCGAGAGCAGCCCTGAGGCATACCTAATTTCCAGCACCGTTTTCTTTTCTGCTGCTGTCAATGGTCGCTGTTCTAATCTTTGGATTGTTTCTTCCTCATTGTCCAGCGCACCAAGTATATTGGTCTGCCGATGAAATGCCTGAAAATATCTCAGCCCAAATTTTCGCAGGGATGGCGCATCAAAATGCAATCCATCGGGATTGGAATTTAGCTTGCTAGCACTCACAAAATAACAATTGTCACTATTTTCGGTAAAACCTAATAAAGCTTCATTCACCTCGCGGGATTCAGGAAAGTATTGTCCGTAGCGCCCCAATGGTAAAAAGTCGCCAAGGCCACCCGAAATAAAAGGAATGTCGGCCGCTTCCAAGGCATTTCGGAATGCATCGACTATATTTTTCAATTTTTCAGCATATTGCTTTGAACGTCCCATTAAACTGTCATTTTCACCCTGATGCCAGAGTATGCCATCCAAGGAACTGTTTTCCATGGCTAGTTTGGCCTGAAAAATAGCATTTTTGAAGAGTGGACCATCGGTGCGCCAGTCATCCAGACTACTTCCGCCATCAGCACATGGAATAAGTCCGATCTCACGATCTGGATTCTTCTCCAGCCAGGCAGCGGCGAAGCTTGATGCAAGACTGATTCCAGACGTTGGACGGTCACAATTAATAGGTTCCCACATCGTTTGCCAACATCCGTTGCGGAGCATTTTTATTCTTTCATCAAAAAGTAGGGGAGCTTGATTTAAAAATCCTCTTCCAGCCATATTAGATTGGCCAACCATCAGAAAAGAATGTACCATATGTTTGTTATTATCTTGTTGTCCGTTTAAATACTCATCCACTATAGGCAGATCCGCTTCTGCCCAGTCGTAATTCTTTAGCTCAGCGGCATCTACCCATATCGCTTGCGCATGTTCCAGTGTATCCACTTCACCCGAATGCAGACTGCATACAAATGGATAGAGCTGTAGTGAGAATTCGGCGTAATGGTGCTCTACCACCGTGAGCGCTTTATGTATCGTAATATCAATATTGAGTTCCTCTTTGATCTCCCTGCGTAGGCAGTCTTCTTTAGACTCTTCGGCTTCAATCTTCCCACCCGGAAATTCCCATTTCAATGGTAGCTTCATCGACGCAGAGCGTTGGCAAATCAGAATTTTATTAGCGTCTTGTATAATCGCACAGGTTACTTGCAGCATAGTGCTCAAAGGTAATGATCTTCCTCGTTAGGAGTATAAACTTTATCATAATTTCCACATATTGAATTGCGACTAGCCGACCTGAGCTTTCATTTTTATCCTTTTCCTATCGCAAAGTTCAACTTAAAAAATCGGTACCCAGCCTGCTTTGCTAGAATATACTTTGATAAAAAAAACAAACAGACAAAGTCAATCTAATTTTTATATTTGCATTTGTTGGATTTTTAATTTCAATACACTGCCTGAATACCAATAGAAATGACCATAAACAAAGAAAAGTAAGGAATGGATAAAATCAATTTATTAATTATTGTAAATATAGTCTCTTTATTCATTTCACTGTTTCTCGCATTTTTCTTGTTTACGCTTAAAACAAAGCACAAAATAAGCAATTCATTATTTGCTATTTTTCTGATATTAAATGCAATAGATGTTAGTGAGCCTGTATTTAATATGATGGTTGATGGCCCCTCAAATTTGGGAATGTTTAGAGGTACATTAATCTTTCTGCAAATTCCCGTTTTTTATCTTTATATCATATCTGTTTGTTACGCTGATTTTAAGTTAAGGCCGAAATATTTACTACATCTGCTTCCATTTTTAATTGTTAATTTGGTTTTATCACCACGTTTTTATACTGTAGGTGTAGCATCGAAAATAAGTTTTATTCAGAATCGTCAAAATATGATAGAGTTCCAGTTCCTTCATATTTTAATACATCTTCAGATTATTACCTATATCACTGCTGTTTTTAGTGTATTAAGAAAATCAAAGACACTATATCTTGAAAATTTTGCCGGGAAAAGCGTCAGTTCATATAATTGGCTGTTTCAGTTTACCATTGTATTGACCATTTTATATCTCGTAGCTCTTTTAAAAAACATTCTTAAATTTTCGGATTATCCACATATTTCAGAATGGTTAAAGATTGGACTTTTAGTATCTTCTCTTTTTGTTTTTTGCTGGTATCTATTTAAAGCATTAAATAATCCGGATATTTTTAGAAATATTGACTCAAAACTAAAGCTTGTTTCTGAGCTCGTTTCAGAAGAAAATAGTCGTGAACAGTCAACCCTAGCTGAACAGAAACATAATGAGGAGCTTGTGAAGTTAAGAAAGTATATGGTCGAGAAAAAGCCCTTTCTTAATCCATCGCTCACCATTCAAGATGTATCCAATGAGCTAGAAATTCCAGTTCGGGATTTATCTCTTTTAATCAATCATCAAATAGGACAGCATTTTTACGATTTTGTGAATACTTATCGTATTGAGAATGCGATGGATATTTTAAAGGATGATACAAAAAATAAGGTCACTATCCTCGAAATTTTATATCAAGTTGGTTTTAATTCAAAATCTTCTTTTAATACCGCGTTTAAAAAACATACGGGTATTACACCAACAATTTATCGTAAGGGTCTTTAAATTAGCTGCTTGTAATTATTCGTACTCCTTTTGTAATTACTCGTACTCATTTTTCTGAAGAAATACGGGCGACTGCATTTATTCGGTCGCATAACTTGAATGTCTTCCACATCTTTGTATCGGAATAAATTTTAACCTAAATACGATACAATGAACACTTCATCAAAACTTTTAGTTGGACTATTATTTATTAGTAGCTTTTCTTTTGGACAAAACCTGAGCAAAAGAATTGATTCCATCGTAAATGATAATTATAAAAAAAATCCTGAGATAGGAATTAGTGTTGGCTTTATCAATAACAATGAAGAATATTATACGGCCTATGGTAAGTTGAATGCAGAGAGTCAAACAAAAATTAATAAAAACTCCATCTTCGAAATTGCGTCAATTACCAAAATCCTGACTTCAAATTTAATTGCACAGGCAGTTATGGATCATAAAATAAAACTGGATGATTATATCGATGGATTTCTTCCCAATGGGTATATACTCCAACCAAATCTTCAAAACAAAATTAAAATCTCGGACCTGGCATCACATCAGTCCGGTTTACCAGATCTAGATTTTCCGAAATTGATGGAACTGAACCCGCAGCAGCCTGTAAGTAGCGTGACTGCTGAAACATTAGCTGGAATAATCAATAATTGTAATGAACTAAAAGATTATGGTAAATATCGCTATTCCACAATTGGATATACTTTAATGGGACAAATATTGGAGAAGGTGTATGGTAAGAGCTATGATGAAATTATCAGCGCTAACTTGATAAAGCCATTACATATGACCAATACCTTAACGAAGGATTTTGATGTAGAAAACAGAACAACTGCTCACAATCCAAATGGAGGAATCCAGGAATTTTTCAAATGGAATATTACGGCACCTGCAGGATTAATAAAGTCTGATGCTTCTGACATGGTTGCCTACTTAAAAGCCGTTTTAAATAATGAAACAACAGTAGGGAAAGCAGCTATCATCACGGAAAAAGTAGTATATAAAGATGAAAAGAGAGAGATGGGATTAGGACTTAACATTGTATCAGATGATAAAAATACAATTTATATGAAATCTGGAGATTCTATGGGACAGTCTTCCATCATCTGCTACAATAGAAATAAAAAATGGGGTATTATCATACTTCTTGATCAGAGAAACTCAAAAATGAGACAGGATCTGTTGAACACAATTTATGATACAGTCTTGAAATAAATAGAACCATAAACAAAAACAGTTGACAAACACAAAAAACTTAAACTAAAGAAAGAATGAACCCACTATTTATAATTCCGGTCATATTAATCATTGCAGGTATAGTTTTCATGATTATTATGAATAAAAAACATAAAACTGCAAAATCAGAAATTGATTTAGATGTTGAGAGAACTCGATATGCCCAATACAAACAGGAACTTTTAATACAGGATTTTTCAAAATTAAAACGATGGATGAATGGTAAACCCATTGATGCGTTTACTTCTGCATCTGTTCCTCAGTCAACAGCCAATAAAGTGCAGGAACTCGTAACTGATGGATTGAAAAACGTAGCATTGTCTACAATTGGTGTAAAGCTTAGACGAATTGAAACCGATTGTTTTTGGGCCTTAAGTGGAAACGATCTACATTTTTTCAGCACAGATACAGTGGGCGAATTAGATGAACACATCGTATTTGATAATTTTAGACTTGAAAAGGCTGCGCTTCAATATGGAGGTATCCTGAAATCGCAATTGGGTATTTATTCAAAATCATCGGAGGAATATTTACCAAAAACACATGTTATTACTTTTGATATTGATGGAAGTTCATTATCTCTTGAAATCCATGATAGACTTAATTATCGGATTGACCCGCAAGATCTGCTCAATCTAAAGATACAATTGGAAACAAGAGCAAAATATCAGGTCGTTGGTGAGAAATTTATTGGAGTTTTACAGGATAAATTTCCTAATCTAACCATGTCATAATATAATATGGATTTTTTGAAGTGTCTAAATCCATTTTAAACTAATACCATTAAATGATTAAAATACAGTAAATGGCCAGTTGTTAGACCATCTTTAACCTCTGACCGGCAATAATAGTTCTGGTTAACTCGTTACAGATATATATGTAATTCGCATTTTTATGTTCAGATTTTATACGGTAAAGCGAATAATGCTCGGTCAGATGATCATCATATTCTTAGCACATTGTACCAATCCGGAAAGAAAAAAGGATAGTACTCATGACCGTACTGAACTTGTGCCAGAACCAGATAAGAATTTAAGGGAGGAGTATGAAAAGAAGCAGGATATTTCAGAAATAACTCAAACCTTAAATACCTTTTTTATGAATTACAAGAGCCGCTTAGAGACTGTCAATATGAACCTTCTCAGCAAAGACTTGGCGACATTGATCACCCAAGCGATCGCTAAGGAAAAAGATGAGGTACTCAAAACAGCCAATGGTAGCGATCCTACCGACAAGCCAATCATATTGGAAGGAGATATTTTCACGAGCGAGTATGAAGGTGCAGAACAATTTGTTTTGGATAGTATTATAGTCGAAGGCAAGACGGCCAGAGCTATCCTGGAGTTTAAGAATTCCAAATTAAAACTAAATTGGTTTGACGAAGTGGTTTTAATAAAGCAGGAACGATGGTTAATCGATAACGTGGTTTTCAAAAGCAGTACACCTGAATATTCATCGACTAAAGCTGTTCTGGAAGCTTTCATTAGCCATAAAGAATGAGTTAAGCTATTCCGCCTAGGCCCACCTATAAAACTACACCCAAGTGTAGCCTGTATTCGAGCGAACTGTGATATTTTTGAATCAATAAGAACAAACTAACACATGAAAAGCCTGAAAAACACAGCACAGTTGATTCAATTATCTAACAGAGCAAAAGGGATCAATTTAAAATTCATCCTCATATTGCTTTGTGGAATTCTTTTTGGAAAAGTTTATGCGCAAAAAATTGAAGTCTTAAATTTTGCGACTTTTCACATGACATATACACCTGATGCACATAAAGTAAAATTTAATGAAAAGGATGACAAAAATAAGAATGAGGCTTATAAAATAGCAAAGATGCTGGCGGAATTCAAACCGACAATAATTTGTGTGGAAGTACTTCCAACCAAAAATGAGGAATTGAACGCAGACTACAGGAGTTTTAAGGAAACTAAAGATTATACACCAAAATATGGAGGGGAGATCGCCTTAATTGCTTACGAAATCGGTAAAATGACTGGCGTAAACAAAATATATGGTATCGACGAGCAGCAGACTGCAGCTTATAACTATAATATAGGGAATGAATTGGAAAATCAGGTGGACAGTATAACCTCAAAAAAATACAACGCCAGTATTCTTAAAGAATTTATGGCCGCAGAAAACCTTTCTGTGCTAGAAAAATTGAAGCTATTTAATCGCAAAGCGACTTTCCAAAAATTTATAAATCTAAATGCTGATATATTAACTCACAATAGTACAAAAGGCAATTTCGAAGGGGCAGATGAAGCGAGCAAATTTTATAGACGAAATCTGCGGATATTCTCCAATTTAAACCAGATACCAGTCAATAACGATGATCGAATTCTTATAATAATGGGAGCTACCCATAGCGCTTTTTTGGATGAATTCATGCAGAGAAGCCCCAAATACCAGCTTGTTGATATTGAAAATTATCTGAAATAAATAGTAGGAATACAAAGTAATTTAAGGCCATTTGGATACTTTCCAAACGGCCTTTTTATATTTATAGCATAACCCATGTCTTCGTGTTATGCTGTACAGTTCTTTGAATAAGTCATCAAATTTTGATCCTCATAAGAGTTGATCACATTTTCTGAAATAAGCCTATAACCAATTTACACTTCCTGTTTCAACATCATAATTGGCACCAACAATCTTGATCTTACCTTCTTCTTCAAGTTTACGAAGTGTTGAACTTTGTCTGCGAATATCTTTAATTGCGTGTTTAATATTCTGTTGGTTGAGTTTCTCCAGCAATACACTATTTTTTGATGAACGCTCTTCATTCTCATCAATCACTTCATTGATAATAGGATCAAAATGATTAACTAAATGGTTCAAGTTGTCCATTCCCATTGTTTCGATTTGTGCAGCATCCAATCCACCTTTCAAAGCACCACATTTGGTATGGCCTAAAACGACAACCAGTTTAGATCCAGCGACATTACAGCCAAATTCCATAGAGCCTAGAATATCTTGATTGACAAAATTTCCTGCAATTCTGATACTGAAAATATCACCCAAACCTTGGTCAAATATAAGTTCAGCAGAAGTGCGGCTATCGATACAGCTTAACACCACAGCAAATGGCCATTGACCCTCACGAGTAGCATTTACCTGTTCGAGTAGATCCCGGTTTGCTTTTAGATTATTGACAAAGCGTTGATTGCCTTCTTTTAAGAAGTCTAATGCTTTTTCAGGAGTAATTGTCGATTGTGTTTCGTACGTATGTGCCTTCATAAAATTTAAATATTTGAATATTAAAGATAGGATAAATTCGTTAAATTTTAATGGCAAAAAGAGCTCCAATTTCTTCTCCCTTGAATTTTTTGGCTGTACAAAGCAATGCACAGCACATGTAGGACTATTTTTTTGATATCTGTTAGACGGGTAGATAGAAGCCTAATATATACTAGATTGCCGTCAAATTTGCTGATACAATGACTCATGCCACCGCGAAGCAAAAAAAGCTTATGAAGCTGCGAATCATAAACAGCTATAAACAAATATTAAATAGCCTTTAACTTTTGTTGTTATGTAAGTTACCTTTATATCGAGTTGGTTTTTAATTCTTTTAGGAAGTTATAAATCTGCTTGTCAAATAGTATCAAGAAAACTTTTCTTGCTACGCATAATCGAGAAATAAATATGAGATTGATTTTTATTATTCTTTTTTCCATAAGCCTTGTTTACGGGCAGTCCGATAAAAATCTGACTGTCGGCTATGGAGATCGGTACGACAGCTTGCCTAAGATAAATTTCAAGACCGCGGCAGCAGAAAACTATGAAAAGGCATTCAGCGCCAATACCGTCGTCGATATCAGGCCTGCAGTTGAAAAGAAAAATTTTGTGATTCCAATAGGAAAAGGTAAGTTAAAATTTAAAAAGTATGATTCCTCAGCAGGCCAAGGGGATGGATTCCAGGGTTGGGAGTATAACGGCTATTTTCCACAGCTGAAAATGCATATTTTGGTAAGCCATTCTGTTGCCGAAAGTTTAGGTTTTAGCGATTTGGTTTTGTTGGATAGCATCGAGGGTAGCCAGCATAGGATTGCTTCGGTAGGTGATGGTGCTGTTGAAATTCCTATTCCATCTCCTGACGCACGGTTTCTGGCATATTACTACAATGAGGTGTACGCACCTAATAGCTGTTTTATAGGAATTCTTGACGTGCGAAAAGGAACTCCATTTCGGATTCGTCTTTCCGAAAACAGTAGTTTTCAAACCGAAAACTGGGCAGTCGAAAATATTAGATGGATCGATCAGAATACCATAATTGTAAAAGCTTATACACTTAAAAAGGTCGACAATGAGAGAAGCAAGCAGTTTACTTATTACACTGCTGAGTTAAACAATAAGATAAATATCAAGTAAAGTACCATTCATTGTGGACGTTCTGGATTTTAAAACGACTTTATCATGTGGAAAAATATTACGCTTACTATACTCGCGCTAATGGCTTTAAGCTGTAGAAACGAAAGAGAACAAAAAAAACGAACTGATCCACAACATGTAGTTATCACTGGGGACGAAAAGAAAGATACTGCAGGAGTTCTACTGACTGAAAATAAAAATATGCAGCTAGGAGGGAGCGATAGCGTGGACCTATCCGCTGTACACAATACGAATGAATCTAACACAATTACAAAAATAAAATTCAATGAACTTGTAGTAGTCATTAATGGCATGGCTATTTTTGATGCAGAAAAAATGGAACGGATTCAAAAAGATACTGCTGAGATCGAAGCTGAAGTTGGAGAAACCATTGAAGGACGTACCATATCCATTTCGAGCGAGCAACTTATCGGTTTGAACATTGAGCAACGGTATGAAACGAGTGTAACCATTATGAATGAAGGGCCTCACTGTGATCTTATTGATTGGGAGCATTTTAACTCCAACTGGAAGTCGTTAAAACAAAATTCAAATGGGCAATTTGTAGGTGATAAATACACCGAAGAGGATTATAATACCTTTCCCGAAGTCTCGATGGATGAGTTGAAACAAACAGTAAAAGAGCAGTGTGGAGAGGATTGGTTTAAACTTTTGGAAAAGACAAATTCTCCACGTGAATATCCTTGTGCCATAAGTATAAGTCGATATTTCTTACGAATCGTAGGTAAGCGGAAAGACAATGGACAAAAAGTAACCAAATTAATTATTATTAAAACCCCGATGGGATGTTAATGGTCGAATGAACCATTCTATTTTTGCCGTTATTTTCCGAAAATCACACTTTCCCAATCTTAAACAATATCCCCATAACTATTGTGAAAATGGTCTTCGCAACTGCTGTAGTCTTTGGGTTACCAAATTACATAATAAGTATCAATAGAAAACGTAAACGCTAAAGTATGTATGAACGCCTAAAGCATCTTGTTTCGCCACTTTTTATTTTTTTTCTTGTTCTATTAATTATCAATGATTTTTTTCTGAAAGCGGTATTCCATAATACGTTTACCGGAAAACTATCTGATTTCAGTGGGCTTTTTATTTTCCCTATTTTCTGGTCCGCTATCTTCCCTAAACAAAAATTAACGGTTTTTATATCCACAGCAGTCTTATTTGTCTTTTGGAAAAGTGAATATTCCTCGGTTATCATACAATTTATGAAGCCCTACTTTGGTATTGGAAGAACCGTGGATCTTTCGGATCTGATCGCATTACCCATGATATTGTTGGCATGGTTCTACACAAAAAGGAGGGCACAACAGTCCGTCAATCCAGTCTTAATGACGCGATTGAGCACATATTTTAGCGCAGCTGTCGCAATTTTCTCTTTCTGTGCTACCAGCCAGCAAAGATATATCCAATCTTTTGATCAGCCGCAGTATGTACTGTTAAAAGATCCGACAATCCAGCACCTTAATTTTGATGATGAATTGGAATTTCATAAAAGCGATTCCTTACTTGTTGTCAAAATAAATTATCTATCTACCAGTAGGCCTGAGCGGAACGATGATTACAATAAAAATCAATCAATCAAAACTCTTGATCTTGCCATTTTACATCGTTTAGCAGATAGTGCTAGCCTGGTTTCGCCCGGAAAAATAACTTTGCTCACAGTCAATACTGAAGAGGGGAGTGATTCTTTAAGATTTAATGGTGGGCGACTTGATGGACGGTTCATCAGGACAAAAGGAGGTAAGACTATTATTGAAGGATTTTATAAGATGGGATTGGAAGACTCCACCTGGATAATCAGGGACACGATCAGTGCCGATAAGGTCATAAAGACATTTGTTAATGGAGAAACAATCAATATCAAACACTATAACCATGATAAACTCCAATCCTCTTCAAATATCAACACCCGTGCTGACACCATTTTTAATATCTATTTGCAGTTAGTAATTCTGGTCCTATGTCTGGCGGGGATATGTTATTTATTATATAGAAATTATCGCAGGGCCATCCCGGATCATTTTAAGCTCAAATTACTGTGGAGATTGCTGTTGTGCTTTATTTCACCGCTCCTCGTCTGGCTGTTTTATGTCGGGATCATGTTATTGCTTATGAATTATAGTCAAGATATTTTCGAGACTTTAGCGACAATTATCTTTATTTTTATCACAGTTTGCCCATTGATGTTTGTCATAGTTTTTTTGATAAAGATCAGAAGGCCAATAGATATTCTCTGGTACAGTCTCTTGTTCGCTCTAGCAGCCAGTATCTGGGCAACGTACCTTACACTTGGAGCGCTTTCACAATGAAATGATAAACTCACCTCTGTTGAAATCCTAAAACCACGAATAATAATCTAAAGGAAATGATTACCATTGCTTCGGATAAATGTAAGTATCTCGAAAAGTTTATAGCTATCCTTGGTCCGGCGTCTTAGGTGTATTGGGCAATGATATCCTTGTCACAAAATCGTGATTCCTGATAAAAGTAAAAAAAAGACTACTTGTTTAGTAGTATTTATCAGTAAGATGTTTTATATTTGTGATCAAATCGTTTATCAATTGGCGTTGGCAGCGATACAACCTAACAAAAACAAAGTTCAAATGAAACCACAAAGATCAACCTTTTCCGTCATTCACAACATGAAAAACATTCGATTTAACCTTACTCCATTTCGAATGCGCTATTGCGCTTAAATTTTTTCTTCTAGACTTTTTTAATGGATAGTAAAGGATAGTATTTCTCTTATTATCAATCATGCCACAAGTAGCATCATCCTACTTGTCAGTATTCACTTATTAAACTAATTCATCCCTATGAAAAAATACGAAGTATTTTTCCAGTGCTCGCTATTGCTTTTTTTTCTGTGGAGCAGTATTCTTTTTGCTTCTGCCCAGGAGGGCCCAGTGCCCAAAGTGTTTCAAAATGAATCCGCTGGGCAAAACTTGGAGAAAGATTATTATTTTCCGGCAGGAAGCCGTTTTGTGACAAACATCCCCACGCCAAGTCAATTTTTCAATCATCAAATCGGTCATAGTCATACCCGTTATGACCAGATTGTTGATTATTTTAAGATACTTGAGCAACGTTCCGGCCGGATAAAGATAGATACGATTGGTCGTACCTGGGAAGGGAGACCGCTGATCGTGCTGAAAGCTTCTTCACCCGACAACATACGCAATAGTGAACAAATTCGTCAACAGCATATCGAAACGATTAACAAAGCAAAAGAGAACCGGATCGTATCTAATGAAACACAGCCCGCATTGGTATTTTTGGGTTTTAGTGTGCACGGTAACGAAACCTCAGCTGCCGAAGCATCTATTTTAACCGCTTATTACCTAGCGGCTGCCGAAGACCCAGTTGTTGCGACCTCACTTGCAAAGGGAATATTTTTTATAGACCCAGTTCGTAATCCAGATGGTTATGATCGTTATGTCAATTGGGTCAATGCTAATGCAGCATTTCCACCAAACGGAAGCCCTCTGGATAGAGAGCACAACGAAGTTTGGCCCGGAGGCCGAACAAATCACTATTGGTTTGACTTAAACCGCGATTGGATCAATCAGGTAAATCCCGAAAGTAAGGCGCGTGTCAGCTACTTTCAACATTGGCTGCCCCATTTTCAAGGCGACTTCCATGAGATGGGAGCAGCATCTTCCTTCTTCTTCGAACCCACAAAGACCGATGCTCAAGAATCTCCCTTAGTCCCTAAAAGTACATATCAGCTAAATCAGAAACTTGCTACTTATTATGCGAAGGCATTGGATGAAATAGGATCTTTTTATTTCACCAAAGAACAATTTGATAATATTAATCCAACCTATGGATCTACTTATCCTGATCATGTCGGAAGCTTAGGAATCCTCTTTGAGCAAGCAAGTCCACGAGGCCTCTTTCAAAAAACAAGCAATGGTGATCTAACTTACCCCTTTGCTATTCGAAACCACTTCAGAATAGCCTTGGCGAGCATTACAGCATCTATTGATCATCGTACGACACTTTTGGAAAATCAACTGAGATTCTTCCAGTCGGCGTTCGAATTAGCTCAAAAAGATCCGGTTAAAGGTTACTTGGTAGATCTAAAGTACAATAATAACACAGCAGCACATTTCAAGGAACTTCTTGCCAGGCATCAAATCCGCTACCTAACGAACAATCGTGACCGTAAGGTAGATGGTAAAGATTTTGAGAAAGGAACTTCCATCATTATTCCGACGGCGCAGGCAAACTATCGGCTGGTCAAAGTCATCTTTGACGAAACCAAAACATATGTGGACAGCGTTTTTTATGATGGCTCGGGCAATTCCATTGCTTACCTCTATGGCTTCTCTTATGCTAGTCTAAAACAAGGGGTGGACAACGGAGAGAGCGATCAAAGTTCTGCTATCAATCCGCACGCTATTGCCCTGACAAGGAGTAATTATGCTTATCTCGTAGACTGGCGGCAGGAGGGAGCAGCTTGGTTGTTATCCCAATTGCTACAGCGCGGCATCCTTGTTAAGTCCGCTAGCAGTCCCTTTGAACTATCTGATCAGGGCAGGACAATAGGGTTTGATTATGGAAGTCTGCTGATTCCCATACAAGGTCAGCCCATCTCAGCAGATGAATTATTTGATCTCTTACAGAAATTGAATAAAAGAGGAAATATAACGATTGCATCCGCTTCCACGGGATACAGCGGAAAGGGAATAGATCTCGGAAGTAGTGGATTTAAAAGCCTCGCACCTCAAAATGCATTGCTTTTAACCGGAAATGGGATTAGTGCTTATGAGGCCGGAGAAGTGTGGTATACATTTGAGCGCCAATTGGAACAGCCGATCTTACGGTTAAATCTTGATCAATTCAGTCGTGTAAACCTCGAGGAATATCAAGTACTTGTATTGGCTAGCGGCGAGTACACCGGATTGAGTTCGGCGGCTATTGAGCGTATCCGTGCTTGGGTAAAAAATGGGGGAACATTAATTGCTTTTGGACGTACTGGACAATGGCTTGCAGGACAAAAGATTGCTTCTTTTCAATTTCTTGACGGAAGGAGCGATAGTGTAGTGCCGAAAGAGGAAAAACCAACGAAAACAAAGGAACGTTTTGATTATGCTTCCGCCCAAGGTCGGGAAGGAACAAAACGTATTGGTGGAACCTATTTTAACACTGAAATTGACAGAACCCATCCCATCGGTTATGGTTACACCCAGAAAACAAAGCCTGTTTACCGCAACCACACTCTTTTTGTTGAGCTAGGTGACCAGGCCTATAATAATGTTGCAATTTATAGCAAGTCTCCCTTATTAAATGGATACGCATCGGCCGAAAACCAAAAGAGCATCACAGGTACAGCCAGCATTATCGTAGAAAATAGTGGGAATGGACGTATTGTATATTTTGTTGACGATCCCTTATTCCGAGGTATTTCCTTTGGCAATGCACGCAGCTTTTTTAATGCGGTCTTGCTCGGACAGGTTCTTCAATCTGGGATAAGAAGATAAACGATTACAAACTAACAACGAATAAAATAGGATAAAACTATGATTTATTCAATGGAGAGTGAGGAGTTCATAAATATAGCTAAAAAGCAAAATATCCATGAATAATCCTACCGGAAAATGAATATATCAGGCAGTTTTATTAGAAAAAGCAAACTGGGCATAGTGATTTCATTTATACCAGTGAAAATAAACACTCCTAAATAATTTAAATAGATGAAAAATAAACTGACATTATTTACTGTTTCGATGCTGTTTCTTGCCACACAGGCATCGGCCCAAAAAGTAGCAGCGCTACGTTTAACTGGAAAAATAGAAGGATTGAAAGAAGGTAAAATATATCTTCAACAATACGATAATAAAGTATTTAAGACGATTGATTCAGCTTTAGTCCACAACGGTCGATTTAGTTTCGGGACTCAAGTGCAGTTACCCGAACTCTATGGTCTGAAGTTGAATGAAGAAGGCCATCCCGTCCAACTTTTCTTGGAGGATGCTCCAATTGAAGTGCTCATCCAGTATGGAGAAAATGGCGATCATGCTACTGTGAGAGGGTCAAAAGCTCAAGATTATTTTGAGCGCGCAAATAAAGAGCAACGTAAGTATACTGCTAAGCAGTTTATTGAAGCGGATCCCAAATCTATTGTCGCTGCGTATGCATTGTTCCGTAACTATTCCTATAATCTGTCGCCGGATGAGCTCGAAGAGCATACAAAATTGCTGGATGCCTCATTGCAACAAACACAATATGTGCGCATCTTGAAAGATTTAATCTTAAAACAGCGTGCCGTATTGCCGGGGAATAAAGCCTTAGATTTTGTGTCTATTGGTCCCGATGGAAATAAAATAAGATTCAGTGAGCATCTTGGTAAAGGATACGTATTGCTTGATTTTTGGGCAGCCTGGTGTGGTCCTTGCCGTCGGGAGAATCCCAATATTGTTGCGGCTTTCCAGAAATATAAAAACCATGGATTTAGCGTATTTGGCGTATCACTGGATAAGAAAAAAGCAGATTGGCTAAAAGCCATTAAGGACGATGGATTGGATTGGACTCAGGTTTCTGATCTTTCGTTCTGGGATACAGAAGCTGCAGCTCTGTATGGTGTCCGTTTTATCCCGAGCAACCTACTTATCGATGAGCATGGTATTATCGTGGCCCGAAACATTAAAGGCGATGCGCTATTGCAGAAATTAAAGGAAATCTACGGCGAGTAAAGAACAAACAAAAAACATCAAACAGAAAAACAATGAGAAAATCAAGCTTGTTTTATTTGCTTCTTTCACTAGCTGGCAGTGGGGCCGTGGTACCTTCCTTCGCACAGGAGCAAACAAAATCTATTATAAATGCTGTACTCAGTGGTGTTGTGCAGGACGCTGCCACTGGAAAGCCTCTTTCTGGTGCAACCTTAAGTCTAAAGGATGTAACCCATCATGTAAGTACCGATAAATTTGGGAGGTTTCAATTTGTAACCGGACAGAAATTACCCTTTACAGTGACAATTTCCTTTGTGGGGTATACAAGTCAGACCTTGGTCATAGATCATTCTCCAGTGGTTATTGAACTTGAGCCTGTGGATCATACACTTGAGGAGACCGTCGTCGTAGGTTATACTACGGCTAAAAAATCAAGTTATACAGGATCCGTAGCTACCGTAAGTGGCAAAGAATTAGATAATCTACAGATTACGACAATTGGGAAAGCATTGCAAGGGACGGTGCCTGGGCTACAGTCCATTGCCGCAGCAGGTCAGCCTGGGAGTGATGCCGAGTTATTTGTCAGGGGTGTAGGCTCTGTAAACGCGTCAACAGCACCGCTTTATGTCGTAGATGGTACCCCCGGGGCCAATCCCAATAGCCTCAATCCAAAAGATATCCTTTCTATTTCGGTCTTAAAAGATGCGACAGCAAGTGCACTATACGGTTCACGTGGTGCAAATGGCGTCATCGTGATCACAACAAAATCCGGTGAACTGAACAGTAAGACTGCCGTTAACTTTTCGGCGAATTACGGTTATACAGGGAGGGCCGTGAAAGATTATGAATACCTATCCCAGCAGGAATATTATGAATTGCAATGGGAAGCAATCCGCAATACGCAGCTCGATCAAGGGAAATCCGCCGGCGATGCTGCCCAGTACGCCACAGATTATTTGGTCGATGGTGCGCTTAAAGTAAACATCTTTGGGACTAACTATCCAAAACCTGTGGGACTCGATGGAAAGCTGGTTGCAGGAGCAACATCGCTCTGGAACGATAACTGGGGAGAAGCAATTGCCCGAAGGGGGGGACGCCAGCAATATGACCTTAGCTTGAGTGGTGGCGGCGCAAGTACTCGTTATTATCTTTCTGTCGGTTACCTCAATGAACAAGGCTGGATTCGCACGGCTGATTTCAAGCGGTATAATTTCCGAACAAATATACAATCAAAGGTGAACAACTGGTTTGAAGTTGGTGGGAATGTTGCCTTGTCATCAGGCTTTCAACGTGCGCCCACGCAGAGCGATAGCAATACCGGCAACTTCGCTAACTTTCAGCGTTTAGTGTCCGATCTGTATCCCGTCTATCAGCGCAATCCCGATGGGAGCTATGTGCTGGATGAACAGGGCAATAAGATCTGGGACTATGGGTTATGGCGCCCAACCACAGCTGCGAGTGGTTCAAATATTTTAGGTAGCGCGGAAAATGCAATTTCCGGTAGCAACAATGAATCAGTTTTGTTGGGGACCAATATCAAAATATCATTTGCGGACAATTTATTCCTGAAGACCTCGGCCAATATCGACTACCGAAACACGAGTTCACATACCTATTCGCATTCGTACTATAGTACCGGTGTCCTTACAGATGGAGCGGGATCCGCAAGCCGAAGTTCGAGCCGTACACTCAACTATACGGTCAATAGCTTTCTGAACTATGCGACTACATTTGGTAATAAACATAGCATTAGTGCGCTGGTCGGTCCCGAAATCTATGTAGAGGGAGCTTCTTCACTATCAGGTAACCGCACGGGCTTCCAGGTGCTTGGTAAAACGGAACCATCCGCAGGGACACTGAGTGGTGTTTTTAACGGGACTTCTTCCGATTATAAGCTCGCAAGCTGGCTGGGACAGGTAAATTATGATTATCTGGATCGCTACCATTTTTCTACAAGCTACCGTAGAGACGGTTCATCCCGCTTCAGTAAGCAATCACGTTGGGGTAACTTCTGGTCTGTCGGTGCCGCCTGGAATGTCAAAAAAGAATCCTTCCTGAAAGAAATCAGCACGATTAACAACCTGAATCTACGGGCGAGTTATGGAGCTCAGGGAAATGATAAAGTTGGTAACTATGCTTATGGTGGATTCTATTCCATTTATAACAGTTTGGACAATTTGGGGCTTTTACCCTCTGATTTACCTACACCAGACTTAAAATGGGAAACAAATCTTAATCTCAACATCGGCGCTGATATCGCTTTATTTAACAATCGGTTGGTAGCACAGATTGATGTCTATGATCGGAAGTCAAAAGACCTGCTTTTCCAAAAGCCACTTTCACCGTCTACAGGTTATAGCGGGATTGACGCCAATATCGGCTCATTGAGCAACCGCGGAATTGATGGGCAGATTACCGGTGTGCCTATTCGAAACAAAGATTTCAGATGGTCTATTACGGCAAATGTGGGACACTATAAAAATAAAATCACCAAACTACCACAAAAAGAAATTCTCACCGGATCCATTGGGCAGTATGGTAACACGAAAAAAATGGTTGAAGGTGGTTCCATCTATGATTTTTATATCAAGGAATGGGCTGGAGTAGATCCGGAGACTGGCAAGGCAACCTGGTATAAAGATGTAAAAGATGCAACAGGAAATATAACTGGGCGCACGACGACAACGAATCAAAATGAAGCAACATTTTATTTTGAAGGAAGTTCATTACCAGATCTTTATGGTGGTGTTAGTAACAACTTTAGTTACAAAGGAATAGATTTTTCTTTCTTGTTTTCCTATAGTCTAGGAGGAAAAATCTTTGATGGTGATCAACCCATGATTATGCATGTGGGTTCAGCACCGGGGCGAAGCTGGTCCAAGGAGGCCCTCAATAGATGGACACCCGAAAATAGAGATACCGATTTCCCTCGATTGTCTTACGTGACTGATTCCTGGAATAGTATTCCCTCCACACGTTTTCTACGGAGTGCAAGCTATGGACGCCTAAAGAATTTGAGCTTAAGCTATACTATTCCGCGTAATCTAGTGTCAAAATGGTCTCTTTCCGATGTCCGGATACGTTTTGTAGGTGAAAATCTATTGACGTTCTATGGAACTCAGGGCCTGGACCCAGAGCAAACGGTAGGTGGAGTTACCTACTATCGCTACCCGGCACAGAAGTCATACGCTCTGGTCCTCAATGTTTCCTTTTAACACGCATATTTGATTTATTATGAAATTAAAATATATCACTATCATTTTTCCTTTATTGGCACTCTCATCCTGCCGTGACAGTTTCTTCGAGACTGCTCCTGCAACCCAGATTACGACTCCCGAGGTATTTTCTTCAGAGAATAATATTGATGCCTTTATCAACGGATCAATCCGCTTTTTGATGGAAAATAGCACCTCTCAAGACAATCCTGGACTCCCGACCATATTCCTCACACATGAAGTGATGGGAGAGGACGCTATTGCACGTGACGGCCGTTATGGTTTTCGGGACTCATATCCCTATAAAGATCCTTTTGACAACACCACTCGCCGGGCGCTTTTCTTTTGGACCTTGCAATATAAATCTATTGACCATGCCAATAATCTGATAGCCAATGTGAAAATTGACGATAACAGTAAAGAAAGCTTAAAACACCTCAAGGGGCAAGCCTATGCCTTGAGGGGATTGAATTATCTCAATCTCGTACGTCAGTACCAGTTTACCTATGCGAAAGACCCAAATGTCAAGGCAATACCGATTTATACCGAACCGACGACACCAACGACGGTTCCCAAACCACTGGCTACAGTAAAGGAAGTTTATGAGCAGGTTATTTCCGATTTGAAAGAAGCCGAAAAATTATTGGCGGGTTTCAACCGGAAAGTGAAGAACAGACTCGACCTCAATGTCGTTTATGGTCTACTGGCTAGAACATATTTGACACAGGAAAATTGGGCGCAAGCACGTGATTATGCAGCAAAAGCACGTGTCGGTTATCCGATTATGACGGCAGAGCAGTACAAGGAAGGATTTAACGATGTCAGCAATCCGGAGTGGATCTGGGGACACCCACAGACCGCAACCCAAAATTTGGGTGGAGCTTCTTTCTTAGCCTATATTGAGACAACTCCCTACGCAACAGATGCCAAAGGTGTAAATCTATATTTTGGTTATAATAGCATTATTCCTGACCCCAATTTTATCAGCTTATTTACAGCTGCTGATGTGCGTAAATCGCTTTTTGAGATTGCGAAGCAACCTGCTGAGGCGATCTATCGTTCTTATCGTTACCGTAAGTTTAGAAATAAGCACCCTAACCGTGATGGACATATCGTTTTAATGCGATCATCTGAACAGCTGCTTATCGAAGCCGAGAGTAGAGCTCGCCTGGACGATGTAAAAGGCGCTATAGACCTCCTGAACGAATTAAGACGTAAACGGACTTTGCAAGATCTCGATGTCGCAAATTTTGATAAAGCAAAGGCGGTACAGGAAGTTTTATTGGAGCGCCGTAAAGAATTATGGGGTGAGGGTTTCCGTCTTTACGATATTCTTCGGACGCAGACGGCGCCTGTACGTCGCGAGGCTAATGAGACCTTTGTGGATGATGCTGGAAAGACAGTAGCAGTAATGGGACATTATATTCTCAAGTTTCCAGATGGATCTAACTTATCTCCAAATAGCAAATATTTTTTATTTCCAATACCTCTAAACGAACTGAATAATAACCCAAATTTGTAAAACTAATCAATCGTCAGTTGCTTATAGGAGTTCCTAAAAGGCCACTTAGAAAAACACTAAGTGGCCTTTTATTTAAATGCTTTATTTTAAAAGAAGCTAGCTATCAAATCAGGGAATGAGCCTGCCGTTGGTCATTTGTTCCATTTATTGATCAAGACGAATTTCTTCTGCTTAATGAATAAGCTAGCAAGCGAGATTTAGCTTATTCTTTTTTTAATAAGAGTGCTATATCCTGTTTTGCGAGAACATGACCTTTATTGACAATATTACTTCTTAGATAAAGAAAACATTGGTCATTATGGTCGAGTTTACCAATAGTCAGTTTTACCGATTTTATATCGAGCGTGTTAATTTCCGATGGATCCATCTTATCGGGGTCTGCAATTAGTTGTCCGTCTTTCCTAATTTCTTCAAAATCCCAGGAGTATCCCTTCCATGGTCCCGCAACTAGTGTTGTATTTTTGCTGTCCATGATGCGTTGACTTTTGTATTTCAAGGGTATACTGTCAATCATGATCGTATAGTCCTTAAGGTGAATTGTGAGCTCCTTTAAATAATGTGGAAAGTCTTCGGGCTCGAAATAAATGCTGTTGTCTTTGTGAATGATCTTAAGCTTTACGATCCCTATTTTGTCTATTTTTGCCGATTGTGAAACTTGTATAAATACCGCGTACTCCTGTTCGCTAATGCCTAGATTTTTGTGATATGGCATAAGTTCCCCAGGTTTTAATCCGCTCATTGTTTTTAGAAACCAATCTTGGTTCTGTTGAATGGCAAGTTTCATTTTTTTGAGAATTTCCGACTCAGCGGCATTCAAAGGAGGGGATCCCAACACCTCTACAATATAGTTGCCCTCAGGAAGTAATGTGTCAACGAATTTAAGTGCCATTACCGTGCTGTCTGTTTTAGTCCTCTCTTGAGCAAATCCATTCACGGAAAATAGTAGGGTAGTTATGGAGGCGATGAAAGAAAGATATCTACGGAGAAATGTCATGTTGAACTTGAGCTTTTGTAAACGTTATAGGCGTTTAAGTTACAGCTTAATTCTGATAAATAAGAAGCTGAAAAGGAATCACATCATAGGAAATGGCAAGAGAACTTGCTGAAAGTACATTTAACAATTTGATAATACCTGATTATTAACTTTGCAGAACAGCTTAATTAGATTAAGAACGTGAATTATATTATTATCGTAGGGGCAACCCAAGCCTTAATGGCTTTGGGAGTTTTATTGAAGGACAAAAAAAATAATGGACAGCATGATAATATCCTTTCTTATTTATTAGCCTCCATTTTTTTGCACCTGGCAATCAGTTTTGCATTGAACGTCTTTTGGCCCAATTCAAAAATCCATCAGCAATTCAATACATTTATCGCATTGGCATATCCCGGTTTGTTATGGTGTTATATACGTTTTCTCGAACATAAGGGAAAGCCCATCGATATTCTTTTGGCGATGTTTCCATCGATAGGTGCATCTATTGGTTACTTTTGGATTGCTGCCTATGTGATCAACCATTCTGGCGAATTACCACCATTCATCAAACTATACAATTCAATATCTGGTTATGCATATACGATATTATATATCGTGTACCCGTTAAAAATTTTGGCTAAGACACATACGATACCGACATTTTGGAAACTTGAAAAACGTATGGTTAGACTGGCCGCTTCCCTGTTCCTGTTTGTTGGACTCGCATTTTTAATCATCAGCATCTGGACTCGACTATCTGATATATCCGTCTATTTTAATCTTATCCATCTGTGGCTCCGTCTGATTATCTATTCTATATTAGCGGTTATCTGCATATCTATTATTTATGTCAAAGTAAGCTCCTTCCTATATGTTCATTTATATCAGCAGGAGCAAGCAAAGCCGCATATTCTTGACCATCAGCATGAAAATCGGTTGGACAGCTCGATGGGGAAACCCCGATACCCATTTGCTGAGGAAAATGAAAGGAATGCCGGCATAGACTATGTAGGTATTTTGGCGAAGGTAGAAAATCTGATGTCCCAGCATAAAGTCTTCTTAGATCCAAGTCTCACATTAGATATTCTTGCTACAAAGGTCGATGTATCACGTCACCATCTTTCCGAAACGTTAAATCAGTACCAGGAAAAGTCCTTTTATCAGTATGTCAATGAGTATCGAATTAAGGAGGTTATTACATTAATGGATCTGTACAAAAGCAAAGGAGAGACCATCAATATACTTGCGATGGCATTTCAGGCTGGATTCCATTCCAAATCCTCGTTTAATCAATATTTCAAAAAGGTTCAGGGCTGCACACCTTCGGCCTATCTCAAAGCAAAACCACATTATAACCTAGTGAATACCTAAGTGAATATGCTTGTCCATCGGGCTGGAAAAGCGGGTATTAATTAATCCTAAAAGCGGTGTTTCCACGTCGCGATCAGCGTATCAATTTATCGGTAACCTAATCTTAATGCAAAGTTAATGTTTGTAAATATCATTAAATGAGTGCTTTGTGGTGTTTTGTGTTAATTGATCGTACTTCTTTATCGAGAAAGACGACAGGCATCTCATGAAATATCAATTTCGTAGCAAATAACAAAAATTGATTACATGATATGAAAAGAACATTACTCTTTTTGATTTCGTTGATGCCCTTCTTTTTACAGGCACAACAAATTACAGGGACTGTCACTTCAATGACTGACGAGGTATTGCCTGGTGCTACAATACAGGTGGGGAAGTTGACTGCACAAACCAATCTCGATGGCAAGTTTACACTGATTTTAAAGGAAAAGGGGCCTGCTCGACTTGCTATTTTATACACCGGTTATCAAGCATTCGTGTTAGATACACTTGTTTCAGGCGAGGGAGTTCATTTGGGAATAATCAAATTGCAGCCATCCAATAATAGCCTGGGCGAGGTTGTTGTCGTCGGTTCTTCAGCTGGTTCTCAGCTCAAGGCATTAAACATCAAAAAAACGGCAAATGCTATTATGGAAGTATTGGCGGCGGATGCTATTGGTAAATTACCCGATCGCAATGCTGCCGAAGCGGTACAACGCATTCAAGGGGTTTCCATTGAACGAGATCAAGGGGAGGGGCGATATGCTTCCGTACGTGGCACACCCATACAGTGGAGTGCGTCTTTGTTAAATGGGAACCGGCTTCCTTCCGCTAGTCTTGACTATGCAGATCGACGGATTCAGATGGATATTTTCCCTTCAGAGATGATTCAATATGTGCAGCTATCAAAAGCAATCACTCCGGATATGGAAGGAGATGCGATCGGAGGGTCGATCAATTTTATTACCAAAGCAGCACCCTTAAAACGTACACTCCATATCAATGCGGCTGGCGGCTATAACGGACAATCTCAGCGCGGATCATACAACAGTTCAATCCTCTTTGGCGACCTTGTTGCGCAGGGAAAATTGGGTTATATCCTTTCGGCAGTAATCTGGGACAGAACTGCTGCCCAGGACCGATATAACCTAAACTATGATTTTTCGAACAGTAATGCTATGCAGGCTTTTTCCATCACAGATCTACAATTGCGGGATTATATTGCACGCCGGCGTACACTGGGATTTAATGGTGGGCTTGAATATGCATTCAATGAAAGGCACAAAATCATGGCTAAGGGACTCTATAGTGAATATATGGACGCTCAGCGTGTCCGTGAGAATTATTTCTATTTTAATACCAAAACAGCGACCATAACAACCAGAGCCGCAGATTACCATACAAGCCTTTACTCTGGAGAGCTTAGCGGGCAGTCGAGTTTTTCAGAACGATTTGGATTAGATTGGGCACTGAGCATGGATAAGTCTGCTTTTAAATTTAAGGACCCCGATTACTATCCAATGGCAACCTTTTCCCAAAAGGTTGATTATGATGGCTTGGCTCCAGATGGAAAGAAATACCTCGCGATGGATTCGCCAGATGGAACAGGGGACTATATTGACCATATCCTACCTCATCTTGCTTCCACTACAGCGATTAGCGCAGAAGCCATGAAATTAACACAAGTTGTCAATATCAGGAGCAAAAATCAAGAACGCAACAAGCGTGTTGGAGTAAACTTGAAATATACACCTAGCAATTCGTTGATCGTTAAATTTGGTGGAAAGTTTATCCACAAGGATAAGCAGGTAGAAAACCCCTATAGTATTTATGTGGCCGGTATCTCTGGAGCTGCTCCAACATTAGCCAGCCTAGGTACTGAACCCTATCCCTATCGGGGTGGTTTTTTGACCGAAATAGGATCGCCCTACAACAATGTGCTTATTGATCAGGTAGCTATGGCATCAGTGAGGCAACTTGCATCACCGGAGGGTATTGCCGAAAACAAGTTGTACCCATTCCGCGTCGATTCAGCTAGCAACGCATCAGGCGCCGCCAACTACTACAGTGGAAAGGAAAATGTATATGCAATTTATGGTTCTGCTGAATTTAAATTGACAGAGCAGCTCACCATTATAGGAGGAATACGAAACGAGTACAACAAAGTTACTTTTTCAGGCAACAAAGTATCAACGCTCGCAGACAAATCGACTAAAGTAGAAGCAATCAATCAGGACAATAGCTATAATGCTTTTCTGCCAATGTTGCATGTAAAGATCAATGCGACGAAGAATGACATTATTCGGCTGGCATTTACGCGAAGTTTCACCCGTCCCGATTTTGGTAGCCTTAATCCCGGTACGACACAAGACGATATCAACCGTGTCATCACCCGTGGTAACCCAAACTTGAAACCCACTTTCGCTAGCAATTTTGATCTCATGGCCGAACATTACTTTGGCGGCATAGGTATGGTTTCGGCAGGTGCATTTTACAAAAAACTTTCCAACCTGATCTATTCCAATCAATCTACACAAGATATTGATGGTGTTTTATTCAATGTAAATGAGCCCGAGAATCTTCAAAATGCCTGGCTGTTAGGTTTTGAAGCCGGCATATCCAAGCGATTTACAGAGCTGCCAGGAATATGGAAAGGATTTGGAGTAGATGCCAACTATACCTATACAGACTCAAAAGCGAAAGTTCCGCGCTTTGACAAAGGAAAATTGATAGAAGATGAAAGCGCGATTCCTAAGCAGGCAAAACACTTGTTCAATGTCTCCTTGATCTATGAGAATAGCAAGTTTATGGCACGTATTGCCGGCAATTATAAAGGTAAATATCTTGATGCCATTCGTCAGGTCGCTGGACCTGAGCATTACCGTTGGTATTCAAGCAATTTTTCGGTAGACTTTTCTTCTTCCTATAGTATCAACTCGAAATTCAGATTATTCGTCGAGTTAAATAACATTACTGGAGCCCCGGTGCGCTACTATCATGGTGTATACGATCGTGCCGAACAAGCCGAATGGTATTCTGTCCGTGGTCAAGTAGGGATCAGTGCAAAACTTTTTTAAAATATAACAAATATGGAATTCAAACAGATTATCCTAACAACGTTGTCCACCCTGGTACTAGGTACTGGAGTTATTCATGCTCAGCAATCCGAGCTTCCACAGCTTAATGCATTAAAGATCAATCAGATTCAGGTGCTTGGTACGCATAATAGTTATGCTAGGCCTGTGGATCCACGTCTTGCCGCCTATGCTGACCCTATTTTTGCAAAAATGATGGAAAAGATGACCACATTAATCCCCGCGGACAAGCTTGCGTCATTTAAGGAGTTTCATCCAAATCCGATGACGATGAGCGAAGGGTTGAAATATGATCACCCATCTTTTGATGTACAGCTCGACAGTGGTATTCGGAGTTTAGAAATGGATGTTTATTATGATCCCACAGGACATCGTTTCAATAAGCCCGCTGGGTACGAGGTATTAAATAACATGGGTGTTTCGGATCTGGCGCCCTATCAAAAGGAAGACTTGGAAAAGCCAGGTTTCAAGATGCTCCATATTGCAGATTTTGATTTTCGATCACATTATGCTACTTTCCGAAGCGGCTTGAAAGCGTTAAGAAATTGGTCCGACAGACATCCCGGACATCTTCCGATCTTTATTATGGTCGAAGCAAAGGACAAAAGCATACCAATCTTTCCAAATAGCGCTGAGGTTCTCCCTTTTGATGAAAAGGCATTCGATCAGCTGGATGCCGAAGTTGTCGAAATATTGGGAAAAGATAAGCTTATTACCCCAGATGATGTACGTGGAAAGTATACCACCTTACGTGAGGCGGTGCGTTCGGGCAACTGGCCGACCATTAAAACATCCCGTGGAAAATTTGTTTTCTTGTTACTTCCGGCCACTGCTGGAATGAACCTTGAATCTGCTTATGTTAAAGACAGACCCAATCTTGAAAAACGTATCATGTTTGTACAGTCGGAACCCAATGATAGTTTTGCATCTTTTATCCTGTTGGACAATGCGCTAGTTCGTCAAAATGAAATTCAAAATCTTGTAAAACAAGGTTATATTGTTCGTAGCCGTTCAGATATCGAAACCTACGAAGCAAAGATCAATGACTATAAGAGGGCAGATGCGGCTTTTAATAGCGGAGCCCAGATTATATCCACCGATTTTTTTAGACCAGGTAATGGTTACCATACATCCTATTATGTGAAGTTGCCTCATGGCAACCCCGCTCGTTCAAATCCTATCAATGGAAGAAAGTGAAGCGTAGATGCGCAGAAACAATAAAAATAAAGAATAAAATAGTACCGTTTCAATAGCGAAGCGGTACTTAGGTTGACGATGTGAACCCAAGAGATTATTGCCCCATCGTTGTTTCAGATTCCAGGATAACCAAGTAACGCTATTGATTAAATTTTTATTTACTGGCGTAATAACAACTTTGACTGTAAAGACGCTGTAAATTTGCAGTCGAAAGCCAGCAATATTTTGTGAGTATAAATTGTTTGAATTGGTAGAATGCTACAAATTCAACTCCTGAATCGGAGCGAATGGGATTCTCGGCCACGTAGTTATGTGCAATTTGATGTACCCTTTTGCAGATCAGATTGCATTCTTCCTGTTGTTGCTTATTTAGATTAGGAAATTTAATTTCCAGCCTTTCATTTATAGGTTTTAACCAATTTTTCCCAAATTCCATGGATAGTTGGAGTCCATAATTTAATATTTCTATTGATAGATTCATTTGAGCCATAAATCATAATAAGTTTGTTGATCTAGTTTTGTTTTTGCTCGCTATAGACGCTTACTTGTATAGGTTTTTGATTAGCTTTTTATACTATTTCTAAGATAGCAATTTATCCTTAAAAACGTATTTGTCATCTTTGTAACAATTCAAACGAAAGCCTATGTATTCACATTTCTGGAATAGCCCATTTCAAGACTATGTCGTTCTTGAAGCCTCTTTTTCACGCGGAATGGACTCTATTGACTTATAATACATATAACCAAAGTGTTCTACTTTCTTTATTAAAAAGAAGATTTTAAACGATTATATTTATCTTGTGATTGCCGGCTGCCATACATTGATTCTAAATGAAGAAAATCAAACATTGGACGACTACCTAGTTTTAAAGACCAGAAATGTGATTACCTTTGAATATTGGGTTTTGTTCAAATTAATAATAAATTATGTTAAGTTATATCGCAGCGATTGGCCTAGTTTTCTTGGGAATAATGCTTAAATATTCCTCTCAAGACAGTTATAGTCCATTACGAAAATATTGGATTTTTTTTACGATTGGAGGGTTGTTGTCCATACTTTATAACCTATTTCAATTACTTTAGGTGATATACAAAATTCTACTGTTGTTTGGCACGGTCGTAAGCCTTGTTCAAGAGATAACATCCATAGCCTACGTCTTGTTTATTGTGAAGCTGAAAACTTATCCATCCTGAATTTTTAAATACATGATGATCCTTAATTTTCCCTTCAAATATCAGCGATTGTTTTAGCTCTTTATTTAATAAGATATCCAATAAGCCATTACTGTGTACATGTGCAAACTCTTTTCCTTTATAATTAAACTGAGTCCCACCATATTTATGTATTCCAATCGTAGTTTCGGGCATCTGCGCCATATCTTCCTCCAGTTCGTCGATCCAATCCAGTAATTCAGGTTTGGTAACAAACATCCAAAATCTCATGAGACTATCAAATATAATGGCGACTAAAGGGATATCCTTTAAAAAGCCAGCTTTTTTCACTACAAAAGAAAACATAGACTATCTCTCGCTTAATAATTTAATATGCTTCATTACTCTAAAATGAACATTCCTGGTAATACTTTCCGCCCAGAGATCATAGTACCAAGTAGGGAAGACATGAAGGTTATACCAACTGTTCCCCACAAGGGTGGTGGTGCCATTTCCATTGTCCTTCAATATAAATTCACCTCTTTTTATATCGATATGTCCCATAATTTCAGGGTCTTTGGGTTGATCAACGATATCAAAAATTAGGTTTTTATTGATATCAAATTTTACAATCTTTTCATCGAAGATATATCCATTGCTAAAAATGCATTTTCGGTTTGCACCCAGTTTATGCTCACTTACCGTTGTCGCCATAGGGCTGGGCATCCCTATTTTAAAGAGCCAATAGTTTTCCTTCTGGTAGATCGGATCAAAGGCGACCACGTGCTGCCACACCTCTGCTGGAGTCGCATGAATCAAGATCTCATCAGAAACCATATTTTCGTGATAATGGTCACTTAGGGAGTCAACAATAAAAACTCCAAGTAATAGGCTCACAATGCTTATATTCAATTTTTGATTTCTCTTTTTAAACATTGCCCTTCCAATAAAGGCGCCCGCGATAATAAAGCTAAAAATAAGAGGCGAAACAATTAGGAGACAGATAAAGCCCTCACCTAGGAAGAAAAAACTCATTGAGATCGCAATAAGACAGTTCACGACAGAATGTCCCGTGATTTGTTTTCCCCTTATCCTAGTGTCTTTCCAAAACCAAGCAGTGATAATACCCATCAACATTGGAATAATCACAAACTCTGAAAAAACAAGTATACCTGGATCTTTGGGCATCAATGAAGACTGGATGCCAATGACTAGGAATGCGAAAATGTTGGCTGTCAAAATTCCTTGAACTGTTTTGGAATTTACTACTTTATATAACGTTTCTTTCAAATTCATTGTATTCGATCGTTGGTTTTAGTCTATTAAAAATGAGGTCTTTAGTTAAAACTGTAGCGTTGTCTGCATCCCTTTACAATTTAGTAAGAATTTAAGAGATTGATGATCTTAAATTACGATACCCATAATTTTTTCGTAAAAACCAACCGTACAATCTTATTTAAATCAATATGCCTTATAAATTATGTGGTTGATCCTGAGTGTGATAAAAATTAAATCAATCTCCTGTATTGATTATTTGCTAATAATATTAGTAATTTTGAATACAACAACCACCGAAAATAAAAATCGTGCGGAACGGCTGGATAGCGAATTGAAAAACATGGAAAGGAGTATAGTACATTGTGATCTAGATACATTCTTTGTATCTGTCGAGCGTTTGCAGAATAGCAAGCTAATCGGAGTGCCTGTGCTTATAGGGGGGAATAGTGACCGTGGGGTAGTTGCTTCCTGTTCCTATGAGGCCCGTAAATTTGGCGTACATGCCGCTATGCCGATGCGGCTAGCGCTACGTATGTGTCCCGAAGCTATTGTGGTGCGGGGTGATCATGATATGTACAGTCAGTATTCCAGTATTGTGACGCAGATTATCGAAGAGGAGACACCCATTGTTGAAAAAGCAAGTATAGATGAGCACTACCTTGATGTCTCCGGAATGGACCGCTTTTTTGGCTGTTGGAAATGGACGCAGGAACTTCGCCAGCGGATTATCAAACAAACAGGATTGCCTATCAGCTTTGGACTATCCGTCAACAAGACCGTTTCTAAGATCGCGACCGGCACAGCCAAGCCTTGCGGTGAAAAGCAAGTTCAAGGCGGAAGCGAAAAAGGATTCCTAGCTCCACTGTCCATCCGCAAGATCCCCATGGTCGGTGAAAAATCTTTTACCCTGCTGCGCAATATGGGGATCTCCAAGATCGGAACCTTACAGCAGATGGAAGTATTCACGATGCAGAAAGTCCTCGGCGAGAATGGGATTAATATCTGGCGTAAAGCCAATGGTCTGGACGATTCACTGGTCATACCTTTTCGTGAGCAGAAGTCCATGTCCAAGGAGAACACCTTTCAGCAGGACACCATCGATATGGATGTACTCCGTCGTACCCTGATCAGCATGGTCGATACACTGGCTTTCGATCTGCGGAAAGATCAGAAGCTAACGAGTTGTGTCACCCTCAAGATCCGCTATAGCAATTTCGATACCCATACCCAACAGCTGCAGGTCGGTTATACCAATTCTGACCGAAAGTTAACGGAGGTTGTACTTTCACTTTTTAAGAAACTCTATAGCCGCAGGATGCTGATACGCCTTATCGGGATCAAGTTCTCCGGACTAATCTACGGTTCCTATCAGACCGACCTCTTTGATGATAGTGCCGAAGAGGTCAACCTGATGCAGGCGATGGACAAGATCCGAAAACGTTATGGTGCCGAATTTCTGATGAAAGGCATCTGTGCACCACTACCGGAGAAAGGAGGGGAGCATGCTCTTAAATCTACATAGTTACTTTAGCTTACGCTTTGGTACACTGAGTCTGCAGGATCTTATCTCGGGGATGCGGGCAGGCGGTTATGATACCGCAGTGCTGACCGATATCAACAACAGTTCTGGGTCGCTGGATTTTATTAAAATGGGACGTGAAGCTGGACTCAACCTCCTTGCGGGCATGGAATTCCGTGCTGGCGATCAGCTTTGTTTCGTCACCATCGCCAAGAATGAACAGGGATTCCGGGAGATCAACGAATACCGAACCAAACTCAATAGGGAAAATCGTGCCACACCCGCGCGTGCACCTGAGTTTGAACAGGTCTTTGTGATCTATCCCTTTAGCCGGATCAATACATTTCAATTGCGGGACTTTGAATACATTGGTATCCGCCCGAGCGAGCGTACGCGGGCGCAACTGCTGGAGCGCAAGCTGCTTGACCGCTGTGTCATCCTGGCACCAGTTAGTTTCCGCCGAGCTGATTATACCCTGCATCGGCAACTGCGAGCTATTGACAACAATCTGCTGATATCCCAATTGGAAAGGGAGCAGGTCGCTGCTGAAGACGAAGTTTTTGTTGCTAAGGTCAAGCTGATGCAATTATTTTCCGAGTTACCACAACTGCTGGCCAATACCAACCGTATAATAGGGCAATGTTCCTTCAGTTTTGATTTTACAAGTGTCAAGAATAAAGCGACCTTTACCGACAATCGGTACGACGATAAGGAATTGCTGCACAAGTATTGCATGGAGGGCTTTGCCAAACGTTATGGACGGAATGATGGCATCGCTGCCGATCGAATACAGCGCGAACTTGAAATCATTGAAAACCTGCGTTTCTCGAGTTATTTCCTTATTACCGATGATATCTGTCGGCATGCGCGTAGCCGCAGTTTTTATTATGTAGGTCGTGGGTCAGGAGCCAATTCTGCTGTGGCCTATTGCCTCGGGATTACGGATGTTGATCCCATAGCCCTCAACCTTCCTTTTGAGCGTTTCCTCAATCCGAAGCGGAAAAGTCCACCCGATTTTGATGTCGACTTTAGCTGGAATGAGCGGGACGAAATGTATACATATATTTTTAACCGTTATCAGACCGGCCATACCGCATTGATGGGTGCCATGAGTACATTTCGGTCGCGTAGTATCCTGCGTGAACTCGGTAAAGTATACGGTCTTCCCAAAGCAGAGATCGATCGACTGGTGCACGAGCCCGAGCATATGCTCAATAAAAATGAAGTGACCAACACCATTTTGAGCGTGTATAATCGCATGGCCGATTTTCCCAATCAACGAACCATTCATGCTAGTGGAGTACTGATTTCCGAGGAGCCACTGACATGTTATTCCGCCATGGACAATCCACCCAAAGGACTACCCACCATGCAGTTTGACATGTATGTTGCCGAGGATATCGGTTTTGAAAAATTTGATATCCTTTCTCAGCGCGGCATCGGCCATATCAAAGATTGCCGTACCATCGTTCGGGAGAACCTAGGCGTTGTCATTGACACCGACAATCCAAAGCGCTTTTTCGAGGATGACAATATTGCCGCACAACTTAGATCCGCTAATACCATCGGCTGCTTCTATGTCGAAAGCCCGGCCATGCGACAGCTCCTGACCAAACTCCGCTGTGATGATTACTTGACCTTGGTAGCGGCCTCATCCATTATCCGGCCGGGTGTAGCCAGTTCAGGCATGATGGGTGAATACATCCGTCGCCATCACGATCCCAGCACAGTAGCCTATCCACATCCCGTATTTAAGGAGCAGCTCGAAGAGACCTATGGGGTGATGGTGTATCAGGAGGATGTGATGAAAATCGCCAATGCCTACGGTGGCCTTGATATGGCCGACGCCGATGTGCTACGACGTATGATGTCGGGAAAATATCGCAGCAAAGATCATCTGATTGAGATCGAGGACAAGTTCTTTTCCAACTGCAAAACCAAAGGCTATGATGAAAAAATCAGCCGGGAGGTCTGGCGGCAGATGGAAAGCTTTGCCGGATACTCGTTTAATAAGGCACACTCGGCATCCTATGCCGTAGAGAGTTACCAGAGCCTGTTTCTTAAGACCTATTATCCCTTGGAATTTATGGTTGCGGTGCTCAACAATTATGGCGGTTTTTACAATCGTAAGGTCTATGTTAATGAAGCGCGTGTATCCGGTGGAACGATCTGTCTTCCCTGTGTCAACCAGTCGATTTTCAATACCTTGATCCAGGGTAAGGATATCTATCTCGGATTCGATTGTCTGCAGAATCTGGAAGGGAGATTAGCCCATCGGATTATCACCGAGCGTGAGCGCAACGGAGCTTATCAGAGCATGGGGGACTTTGTCAAAAGGATGCAAGCGGGCCTTGAGCAGGTCATTATTCTGATCCGTGTCGGTGCTTTGCGGTTTACGGGTCTAGGGAAGAAGGAATTGCTGTGGGAGGCCCACCTGTTGATGAGCAGACACAAACCCGCTGTGGTAGGTATGGTCCTGTTTGAGACGGAGAGCCGCAAGCCGATTCTTCCCCCTTTGGAAGAAGATATCTTGGAGGACTATTACGATGAGATGGAGCTGATCGGTTTTTGTGTGACAGGGACACTCTTTGATCTTGCCAAAAGCGATTACCGTGGTGATATGCCATCCAAAGAACTCCATCTTCACGAGGGTAAAACTGTACGCGTTGTTGGCGATTTTATCTGTGAGAAGTTTGTCAAAACCAAGCGCAGAGACCAGATGAAATTCGGAACCTTCCTGGACGCTGAGGGGCATTTCTTTGATACCGTACATTTTCCACAAACACTCGTAAAATATCCCCTAAGAGGAGCGGGGATCTATCTGATCGAGGGCAAGGTCATCGTCGAATACGGATGCCCATCCATTGAAGTGCTCCGCTGTGCGAAGATGCCTTTAAAACCCGATCCGAGGAGTGAGTAGTTTTTTGGCAAACGCCTACGAATGATAATTTATCTCCGGCGAATTATAATTCGTCCAATTTCCTAGAGTTTTTACAGCTAAATTTAAGCGTAAAATAAAGTTCAAGTCTTTAACGATTACAATGGCTGTTAGCTTAAAGCAAAACTTATTTAAAGAGAAATAGCAAGCTTCTAAATGGAAATTATAGGATAAAATTTAATCGCAGGATTGATGAACAAAAGAACTTGCTTTTCAAAAAATAAAATGATGAAAAAAATGGTAATTTCTATCGTAATAATTCTAGTAGCCTATGCAGCCATACAGAGCGGTTCTGTTATCAATTTATCACCAAGTTTATTGTGGAATAGAGCCAAGTATAAAAAGTTTGCCGAGCTGCAGGAAAAATTGCAATGGGATAATTTTTTGATGTATAGGGTAACTCAAAATAGTAATGGTAGCATTCGATATTTCCCCGAAAAGAATTTTTTCTTAATAGCGAGCTCTCCTTATTTTATAAAAATAGATCGTACTGGAAATAAGGTTTTTGAACTAGAAAACAGTCCAGAATTAAAGTTTTTAGACGCCATAAATTGCTATGTAACTACAGAAGATGGTATTTACGATTTTTCGGCAGAAAAACCCCATATAGAACATTTTGCTGAGATCTTAAATACAGACAGTACTATTTCAGACAAAGTTTGGGTTGAAGATTTTTTTGGTAAATTTTACAACACATCGGATGCTGTATTGTACAGCTATCATACCGAACTGATCAGTAGAGAGGCGGTATATTTTCGTCAGAATGGCAAATGGATAAAACTTTATACACCTAAATCTTCATCATTTATTTATGCAGAAGGTTCAAAAATACAATGTAAAATAAATAGGGAACAAATTTTGCCGAAATGGCAGTATGAGCACTTTCTGAAAGATGTGCAAAACGCAACCTACTCAAATGAGCTCAGGTATACGGATGCTTACATCACACCTTTTAATTCGGACAATACGTTTTTCCCTGACCAAAAATTGGACTATACCAACAAAGGGAAGGTAAAAACACAGGCTTTTGCAAAAGAAACTTACACGACTGAGGGGTATTTGAATCCAGGTATTCCCAACGAATTTTATGGAACAGCATATTATGACTTAGCAATTGAAAACACGGTTTTGAATTTTAAAACCGTGGCTAATAGAGCATCTTTTGGAGGCGACATAGAAACTTATCTGCATGTATTCGAATTGCCGGCTAAATATGCTGCTAAAAGTAATGTGCGTTTTTTGACCTACGATTATAGCACCAATTTTCACGAAAACAAGAAGCAGGGCGTGTATATTATTAAAAATATTGGGAATTAATAACAGTATTTTATGAAAAAATATCTGTTCCTTTTGCCGAAGACATAAAAGAAACCGATTTTTATAGATCCTTGTAAAATCAAGCACATGAAAAAGATTAAAAAGTTCCTTTTACCAGTTATCATCCTAGGCCTAATAGCGCTAGCTGTCGTTTTGGTAACCAACAGCAACGTAACAGCCGAAACCGAAAAGGCGATTCTCACCGAACTTAAAGATGTGCCAAAAACGAAGGTAGTCATCATTTTTGGCGCTGGTATAAACGGCGATCAACCAAGTAGGTATCTAAAAGATCGGCTGGATGCTGGGATTTCACTGTACAAAAATAACAAAGTGGATAAAATATTGCTGTCGGGAGATAATGGAAGAGATGAATACGATGAGCTTACAGTAATGAAATTATATTGTCAGAAAAATGGCGTCGATACCACAAAAATTTACATCGACTATGCTGGGTTTGATAGCTATTCGACCATGTACCGTGCGAAACATATTTTTCATGTTGATACAGCAATTTTGGTATCTCAGAAATACCACCTGAATAGATGTATTTACCTAGGTGATAAATTGGGTTTAAAATCATTGGGTTATAGCGCAGATAGGGGCGTTTATCCAGGTTATAAATACTATGCATTTCGGGAAAAACTATCCGTCACCAAAGCCGTTTTGGATATTATAAGGGGCAGAAAACCAAGGTATCTAGGTGAGCCAGTTGATATAGACGGAAAATCAAATTATACAAAAGAATAGCTTATGAGATACCTTCTTTTCTTTGTACTGCTCGTGTTTGTAGGCTGTAATCCTATCCCTCAAAAAGATAAACACCCAGATGTGCCCCAACTGATCGAATTGCTAAAAGATGAAAGCAAGTTCAGAAAAGTGACTGATATGACTGGAGTAAGTAGTCTAGTTTTTTTTAACGACGACAGAATACTTTTAAAACCCGACAACAGCAATTCGCCCCTAAAGATTATTGATGTAAATAAAAACATACTCTTTGAAAAGATTTACAACTGGGAACAGCCATTTTACATCGATAAACAGGGGAATTTATATTTCAACGGTAAGAAGTTTTTCTATCCGGATTATGGAAAACAAGAAGATTTCAAAACGGTGGTTGTCGCCGATAGTTTACGCAAAAAATCGGAAGAATTGAAAGATCTGAATGATAGCTTGCAGATGGACGCTTTAAAAAAATACGAGGTAGAAATGTTGAAACCATATGGGCTCAAACCTTGTCCCTACACGATCGTAAATACCGAGCGCTGTGATGTATTTCGAGTGATCAACCAGACTTTGGTCGTTAGACAAACAGATCTTTTTAAAAGCGAGCTTGATATAGCAAAAACTGAAATCCCTAAATTCGATGACGATGTTTTGATTGGTTGGCGCAATGGCAAACTGCCCAGTCCGGATTATTTGGCATATTACGAACTGAAAAAACAACGCTTTAAGTGCGATGATATGACAGTGCCCAAAACCGTAACCTTAAAAGGCAAACAGTACTTTTTTGCCCCTAGTTTGGGGTTGTACCAAATTTTATTTTAATGCGGTCAATTAAAATAAAATGCTATTGAAAGACCTTTGCGAATGACACTATTTCAACTTGCTCACATCAAAAGTTTTGGGCATTTTTTCTGTTTTAGCCAGCTCTTCTCTTCCACACTTCCTGATCAGCCAAACTATAGCTCTATAAATCAAGTAGAGGAAAAATAAAGTTACAACAAGACCGATAATTGGCCAAAAAGTCATTAACCATAGATTGAAATCAATTGTATGCATCCCCACAGTTAGCTATTTCTTTATTTTATTAAAAAAATAACTGTACGGACAGGTCCTGAGCGACTCTCGAATTTATAAAAAGACTACAATTCATTAACTTTTGTTATGAGCTACATGAAAGCGTAGAGCATCCTGCGGTGTCATCATAGCTGGAAGGGCGCTTCACAGAAAATTCCGGAAATAGTTCTTGGTATGGATTTTCTAAAGCCTGCGTTAGTTTAGTTAGCATTTCTGTTTTCCCGTTACTAATTTCTTCGATACACTGGTAAAGCAGGTAGTTTCTCAGTATGAATTTAGGATTTGTCGTTTTCATTAATTCCAGGGATTCTTCCCTTGAAATTGTATTTGAATGCAGACGAGATTGGTACTTTTCAATGAAGTCTTCAAGTTTTCTGAGCTTTTCTTCATTTAAAACAGTATAAGCTGCCGGGCTGAAATATTCGTTTAAATCCGTATCTGGAGTTATTTTTTCTAATTGATTGAAGAATAACGTATGATCCAATTCCAATTCTTGCATGATGCCCTGCCAGTTGCTGAAAAACTCATCATCCTCTTTTCTGAGCCCATCAAAACCAAATTTTTTGCACAGCATTTTGTCATGGGCCTCCCAAAAATAAACGCCAAAATTATTTAGCGTGCTTTCCAAGAATTTTTCATCATTGATTATTGGCTGAAGGGCATTCGCTAGTTTCCAGAGGTTCCAGTGTGCAATCTGTCCCTGTTTTCCAAATGCATATCTTCTGCCGGGAAGATCTGTTGTATTCGGAGTGAAATTTAAATTATACTCATCCATCATGGAATAGGGACCATAATCAATCGTTAAACCTAAGATCGACATATTATCTGTGTTCATTACACCATGAACAAAACCTACTCTGAACCATTCTACCATTAAGTCTGCCGTCCTGCTACATACTTTTTCAAAAAAATCTTTATATTTCTGATGATCGGATGTAATAATTTCGGAAAAGTAATTTTCAATCGTAAAATCAAGCAGATCCTGTAACAGCTTGTGTTCACCTTGAGCAAACATCAATTCAAAATGTCCGAAACGAAGGAAGCTTTCAGCCGTTCTTATGACTACGGCCCCTTTTTCGTATTGTGGATTTCCGTTATACATGATATCCCGAATAACATCTTCTCCAGTAAAGGCCAGGCTCAAAGCTCTGGTAGTGGGTACGCCTAAGTGATACATCGCTTCACTCATCAGGTATTCGCGTACAGAAGACCGCAATACAGCCCTTCCGTCTGCACGTCTTGAATAAGGAGTTGCACCGGCTCCTTTCCACTGGATCTCTGTTTTCTTACCCGTAGCATTGGTAATTTCCCCAGCGAGAATCGCTCTTCCGTCTCCCAGCTGTCCTGCCCAGTTGCCAAATTGATGTCCGGCATAAGCAGTGGCATAGCTCTGAATATTGTCGGGAAGCTGAGATCCCACCAGAAAATTAAGATCCTTTTCTTCAAATTTTCCCAGCCCTATTTCTTCAGATAGAGCCTCGTTAAAAGCAATTAGTTGGGGATGGTCAAACCCGGCAGGTTTAATCGTAGCAAATAAAACTTTTGGCGTGTTTCTCTGCATGGGATTATTGGAAAAATCTCCGGGAAATTTTTTGAGGAAAGGTTGTCCGATGTTTTCGATATTCATACCCCAAAGATATTAATTATAAAAGATAAGACCCTCCAAATTATTGAAAGGTGAATTTTTAACATAACAGCCGGTAATCCACCGACTATTATGTTAAAAAAATGAATGAGAAAGTTCTTCTAAAAATGCTTGTTCACCACATCCCACCACAGTCGTGTACCACCATTATCAGGACCGTTCAAAAGCTGTACAGCGGCTGTGACAGACTGATTATTACTATCATACTCGCGTTGCGGATAAGGCATGCGGCGGATACCTGGAATTGTAGGTATGGTGTTCCCGCTGAAATTTACAATGTTAGGAAACAGAATGGGATAACCTGTACGACGGTATTCTGCCCAGGCTTCATCACCATCGGGAAACATAGCGATCCATTTTTGTGTTATGATCCGCTCAAGTTTCCTATCATTCGAGTCTCCGTCCTCCCAGCGGATAGTCATCGTGCTCAAATAAGGAGAGCCAATAGCTACGTTATTTTCACCAGCTTTAATAGCTTTTGGGTCAACATACGCTTTGGGTTTGCTCGTGCTATTATTCTTATAAGCCGTAACCTGGCTGCTTAGCCCATACATTTCGAAGGAACGGTCTATACCGGTTTCGTAGTTGGTCTTTGCTGTTCCTGCATTGGACCAGCCACGCAGCGCAGCTTCTGCTTTCAAAAACCAGCTTTCAGCAGCGATCATTAATTGCATCTGATTCGGAAAAGCCCGGAGCTTCGAATAATTTTCATAACGGCTTTTGCCATCTATATTTATACCTGAGCGTATTCCTTTATACTGCCCAGCTACCAGGGGATCCGCTGCCGGGTCAAATAATTTTGCCATGCGTGGATCATCATAGCCACCGAGTATGGATTCTACGGGCGCACTCATGCGTGTATCACCCCATGCGCCAGTGATGGTATTTAGCGGGTGATCCGTACTGAGCCCGATAATGCAGTTGTCGGCGTTTACCTCGAGTAGTCCACCATTGGCAGGATTGAGTGCTTTTTCACCCTCCGTTTTTGCAATATTGGGTGCTATGGCAACGATACGTATCGCCAGCCGTAGACGCAGCGTATTTGCATAGCGTAGCCAGCGCTTATAATTATCCGCTGTATAAGCCATATCAGACTTGGCCATTGCTGCGGATTTTGGATTATTCTGGATATCTTTTAAGATCGTTGTCGCCGTATCCAGGTCTAAAAAGAAGTTTTTGTATGCATTTTCCTGCGAATCGTAATCGATCTGTCCATTTTCATTTAGCACATTATATTTGCTGTAAATAATGGGGCCAACTTTGTCACTGGTTCGATGCATAGCCGATACTTTTAAAAGTTTGGCAAAAGCGAAAATATCCTGAAGCCGTTTATCTTGACGGCTGTCGCGTTCCACACGGAAAAGCGGGTTCATGGCTTTGATGTAGCGATCTACAAAAATAGCCTGATACCAGCCTGGTACTAGGCTATAGGTAACGTTATTCGCGTTTCCGACGAAGGGAGTTGGGGGAGTAAGATATCCCGCATAGGTGTCACTGCAGAGGTTATTGGCCAACTGATATTCACCGACGTTTTCGGGGATAATGTCACGTTGTGCCTGCGCCAAAAATGAGGCGACCAGTGCATAGTCAGCATTTGCTTCTTCGTCCGTTACACCTGCAGGATTCGTGTTTAATTCAGTGAAGTTTTTGGTACAGCCCGTTAGCAAGCAGGTAGCGAGCAAGATGCAGATCAATCTGCTATAAGGGAAAAATTTGATTGTGTTGTCCATGATCTACGTTATTAAAAGGATACCTTGAGATTTAAACCATAACTACGGGTGGTTGGAAGGGCAAAGCTATCGTAGCCCTGGCCTCCGACACCCGTGGTTGTATTGAGTTCAGGATCATAAGGGGCATCGTTGCGAAAGAAAAATAAGTTCCGTCCTGTCAGTGATATGGATGGCTGCTTGATGCCTTGCCATTTAATAGGAAGCTTGTAGCTTAAAGCAATTTCACGCATCCGAATATTTGTGGCGCTGTAAAGCTGACCTTCGATGATACCATCACGGTTGCCTACTGCACTGTAGTAGGCCTGTGCCGGAAGAAGGCCCTCCCAAGCTGTGCCATCCATTTTTACAGCTGCAATGTCAACACCGCCGCGATCCCTTGCTGCTGCACTTTCTTCGCTTACACCAAATGAATTGAGGTAACCGTCAGTGATACTGATTACTTTTCCGCCGAATCGGCCGTCTATTGTAAAGCTCAGACCAAAATCTTTGTAAGTAACATTATTGGTCCATCCCACAATGGCTTTAGGCGTATTATTGCCGATATATCCCGCAGGAGCGATCTGTGGCCGACCATTGTCATCAACGATAATTGTCCCGTTTTGATCGCGCTTAAACATAGGAGCCCAGAAATCACCAAAGGAACCGCCAAGGCGAAGGACATTGAAATTTCCGCCCAGAGGGTAGGTATTTCCGAGATTGGGAGCTAATTTTAGTATCTTATTGCGGTTGGCGGTAAAATTGAATCCCGTGTTCCAGTTAAAATGCTCTTTTTTGATAGCAGTCACGCCTAAAGCCGCTTCAATACCTTTATTTTCAACATTTCCAGCATTTAAAAATACGGTCGTGTTAACAACACCCACGGGTCCTTGATACTCAAAATACTGATCTCTGGTATTGGTTTTGTAAAGTGCGATATCCAGATTGACACGGTCTTTCCAAAAGCGGCCTTCATAACCTAATTCGACACTTTTGCTAATTTCTGGTTTCAGTGGTATTCCTCTATAAGGTCCTGATACATTTGGTGTTAAAATACCTGTGTTTAAGGTGTTTACAGGGATTGTGCTATAGGCGGCAACATCGTTCCCAACTTGTGCGAAGGATAAACGGAGCTTACTGTAGGTAATGAAGCTTGGCAATTTGAATAATTCATTCAGTACGGTTGATACACCCGCCGACCAATAAAAATAGCCCTTATGCTCCTTGGGTGTATTAGCCAGTGTAGAAGCCCAGTCATTTCTTGCTGTTAAATCGAGGTAAACTTTTTCGCGGTAGCCCAAATTTGCCGAAGCAAATAAAGATTGGATCTGCCGACGTGAAATCGTTTCAGTCGCGGATTGCATAGGAGCATCACGATAGATATTGCTCATCAGAAATTTATTGGCCACGGCGAGCCTAGCCAGGTCTAAAACGGTACCATTTGAACGTAAATCATTGATTGAGGTACCCGCTGTAAAATTTAAATCAAGCTGCTCGGCCCATTGTTTATTACCGGTCAATAATAGATCTCCATATAAGGCCGTGCTTTCGCTTCGATCGGTATTGTAACGACCATTGTCGCCAAGTTTACCATCGATTGGTAGACCTGACAATACGCCCTGTGTTCCAGCATATATGCGGCGTTCCCAATGATCCCAGCGCTTGTTCAAGGTTCCGCGGGCACTTACAGACAGCCAGTCTGTCAAGACATAACGGAATTGAGCCTGCCCGATAATATTATCCCTTTTTTGATCCGTAGGAATACGATTGAGCACCCAATAAGGATTTTGCTGATGATGTGTTCCGGTCAGTTTAGCGTCTGCATTGATATTCCACCAATCCTGCAAATAGAAGTTGCGGCTTTCGGAGAAATATTCGAAATTTTTGTACTTATCAAAATCCTGTCCTCTCGGAAACAAGTATAAGCCGGCTATCGGACTGAAGTATAGACCTGAGGAAGGACGGTTATGAATATTCTGACGCGAATACATCAGACTTCCATCAAAGAAGAGTTTATCGTCAAAGAAATTCATCGAATTTCGAAAGGTGGCGCTGTGCTGCTTAAACGTATTGGTCGGCAAAATTCCCTTGTTGCTTGTATTCGCATATGAAAAATAATTCTGTATACGATTGGTTCCGCCACTCAGTGCCAAGGTATTGATAAAGGTTGTTCCGGTATTGTAGAAATCTTTTACCGGGTCAGCGAAGGTACCTTTTTCACCCCAGCTTTCCTCGCTCGAAGGAGTGGTCTGCCCATAGCGGTATTGCAATTTGGGGAGGTAAAACGCCTTGTCAGCTGTGAAACCACTGGAGAGATCAATTTTCAAGTTTCCTTCAGCCCCCTTTTTTGTGGTGATCATAATCGCACCATTTGCCCCCTGGCTGCCGTATAATGCAGAGGCCGATGCACCTTTTAGGACATTGATACTTGCGATATCATCCGCATTCAAGGTACTCAGGATATCACCACGGTCCGTAGCTCCGCCGAAGGCACCATCGTTGCCACTACCATTTGTATTTGTGATCGGGAGACCATCAATGACATACAAAGGCTGGTTGTTGCGGTTTGATTTAAATCCGCGCAGCACAATATTCACGGATCCACCCATGCCTGACGAACTGCGGTTGATCTGCACCCCCGAGACTTTACCGGTCAGGTTATTCATGGGATTGACATCCTTTACTTTGGTCAGTTCGTCACCTTTTACGACCTGCGTCGAATAGGTTAGACTTTTGGCCTTACGCTGAATACCTAAAGCCGTGACCACGACCGTCTCCAAGGAAGACGATTTGCTCGTCATTTTGATGCTGATGTCGTTTTCTTGTGCCGTTATGGTACGCCTTGTATCTTCATAACCAACCAGTGTAACCAGCAGCTTGACTGCACCCTGCGGTACATTTAACGTAAATTTCCCTTGATCGTCAGTTGAGGTTCCGACGTTGGTAGATTCAAGGCGGACCGTTGCACCTCCCAAGGGTGCATTAGTGGCGAGGTCAACAAGGCTTCCTTTTAGCACCCGTTGTTGACCATGGGCTAATGGGATGATCACTAGCCATAAAAGTAAAAAAGACAAGATTTTACTCATAATCATGTAATTAGAAATTGGTTAAAAATTGTGTTTGACCTAAGTAGATGAAGATGCAAACGCCTACAAGCTGAATCAACTTTAGCATTGTTTATATAAATGTAAAGAAAAAGTTACATAATAAAAAAGACTTTTTTTGAAAATTTTTAAGCATTAAAATCGATTGATAATCAATCTTATAGGGCAGGGATTTTCATTAAGAATACCTATCTGCGGAGCATACTTAGGAGTAAGAGGAACCACTTTTGAGTGAAAATGGTGTCGTTCGGCACTAGTTTGAGAATAAGGAGTGCCCTTAGTTATTTCAGCCGATATCTTAGGCAAGATTCCCATAATTATTTCGTTTACCGAAATGAATGGAGGGGCAATGCGAGAAGCGATGCGGAATAGCCATAGCAAGATTATAGTCAAAATCAATTCGGGTGAAATTATCTAGGGGGATTAAACATCATATCTGAAGAATTGTGTAAATTCGAGAGTGGGCTACACCTTAGCAAAGCTATATACAACAAACAAATGAATATTTTTCTAAAAGCACTTTTAATTTTATGCGGGATTGGCTTTGTAATTTTTGTCGGTTTTATGGGGATGATGATTGCCGCTTTTGGTGGCTTTGACAAAGATTATTCCGTATCGGAACTTAAAGAAAACTTTGAGGAAAAGAAGGCAGAAATTTATGAACTCAAAAATTACATAAACAAGATAATTCCGCCCGACAAATTAGTTGAGATAGAATTTGAGGACAACAATACTTTAGGTATTTTTCACGTAAAAGTGGACGATAATTTTGAAAGTAATTGGGACGTAAAAATTAATTCGAGTAAAGCAGACACCTTATTACAAAAACTGGGTTGGACGACCAGAACTTTAAAAACTCTTAAAGAGAAATTGGATAAAGCAAATTGTATTGGTATTACAAGTGGAGAACCTTGTCAAATAAGTTTTCAAAGAAGTGGCATGGGAAGGTATTCTTTCAATGTTTTTGACAAACCAATTCCCGATAGCTTAAAAACGAGTTACAATGACGGTTGCAGTTACATTATGGTAAATGACAAGCTTGTGTTAGAATATGGTGGTGGTGCAATAGGAGGCGATTGTTTTTATAATTTAGAGTAGATTGATTGTAAAAGTTGAGCTAATTCAAAACACCTAACTATAAAAGATAAGACCTTCCAAATTATTGAAAGGTCTTGTATGTTCAGCTTTTCATTGCTATTGCTCTAAATAGCTTGAATTTGTCTAATCATTTGATTGGTAAATCCCCATTCGTTGTCATACCAGGCCATCACTTTTACAAGATCACCATCGACAACTCTTGTCATTTCCAGATCAACTGTCGCTGCAAACGGACTTTTGATGATATCGGTAGATACCAGTGGTTCATCTGTTACTGTTAGTACCTTTTGATAGCGATCAGTTTTGGATTCATCGATCAAAATTTGGTTTATCTCTTCGATTGTTGTGGATCTTTCAGCAATAAACGTAATATCAGATATGGATCCCACCGGAACAGGCACCCGAACTGCTATGCCGTCAAACTTTCCAGCGTATTGCGGAAGTGCTTTTGTAGTTGCTATTGCAGCACCGGTAGCGGCAGGAGCGAGGTTAATTCCTGCAGCCCTTCCCATACGCGGTTCTTTTTTTGAAGGAGCATCTACAAGTGCCTGCGAAGCAGTATAACCGTGTGTGGTATTCAGAATTGCTTTTTTGATTCCAATCCTTCTTCCTAATATTTCGATGATCGGACTGATATTGTTGGTCGTGCAGCTTGCACATGAGAAAACAGAAACCTTTCCATCTTCGGTATTTACACCATGGACAACAGTGGGCGTATCTTTGGTTGGGCCCGAGATCACTACAAATTTTGCTCCGGACGTCAGATGTTTTTCAGCATCGGCTTTGTTCGTGAAAATACCTGTACTTTCGATGATGATATCGGCTTGAATATCTTTCCAGGGTAATTTTTCAATTTCCCTTATGCTCGTATATTTAACAGCTTTTCCATCGACTACAAGTGTATCTCCCTCGATACGTACATCTTTTTCATATTTACCATAATTACTGTCATATTTGAGGAGGTAGGCAGCGTTTTCGATACTCATCAGATCATTGATTCCGACAACCTCAAGGTCGGCAGTTTCTGTTATTATTTTTAAAGCGGCGCGTCCGATGCGGCCAAATCCATTAATAGCAATCTTTTTCATAACATTCCTTTTAATTCTGTTTATATTTTTTTCTATTTAATGTATTGTCTAAGTTCTTCTATTTTCCGATAAAAAAGATTGACATTGGTCAAGAAATTCCCTTTGCTAAAGTCACTGAGTAGTTTTTACTGATTATTAAACTGTCCATCGTTTTATAGCTAGGGTAATGGAATTATTGGAAAGTCACTGTTCAGGAAAAACCAAAGATAGCTGCTGCTATTAGTTATTTAATATATATGTAATATATTGATTATAAAGGTGTAAAACCTGATTTCATTTATCATTTTTTTATCAAAAGTTGACAAAAACAGTCTAAAACCGCAATTCGACGCATCTTTGAAAATGTATAAAGCCCACAGATGGAATTGACATAAAAGATATTTGCAGATCATTATTAAATAATTATGTTTGTACATAGTAAGCCGTTTCCCATTTCTATTTCTGCTAATATCAACTTTGGTTATAAAATGGTGCTTTTTTCGAATTTTATATGTTTGTACATATTTATTTTTTGATTAATCTTGGCCCTACAATACATTTATGAATCTTCTAAAATTTTTAAATTAATAAAGACAGACAATGAAGTTTACTATGCTCTTTTTAACATTCGCATTTATTTGTTTTAACTGCGAAGCTCAAAAGAAACCCGAAACCTTTAAGGTGATGGCATGGAATATATTGCACGGAGCCAATGATAGCAAAGACGGCAAAGCCCATGCGGTACAGATTATAAGAGAAATAAATCCGGATGTCATATTGATGGTGGAAACTTACGGTTCTGGTAAAGAGATAGCCGATTCCTTAGGCTACAATTTTCATTTAATTGCTCCAGAAGGAACAGCCTTAAATGATAAGAAAGTTAATTTGTCAATTATATCAAGATATCCTTTTGGGGAACGAATTGATACTGAATTTCCTTTTTTTCTGGGCGGAAGAGAAGTTATCATCCAAAATCAAAAGATCCGGTTTTTCTCAAATTGGTTTCATTATTTACCATGGGAAAATGAGCCCGAAAAGTTGGGTAAAACAGCCGAAGAACTTCTTGTTTGGGAAAGGTCGGGCGCCAAATACGAAATGATCCAAAAGGTATTGCCCTATCTAAAAAAGTATACTGCACAGGCAGATTCAATACCCATGATCCTTGGGGGAGACCTGAATACACCCTCTCATTTGGATTGGGGCAAGAATACCAAGAAAATTCACAATAATCTGGTGGTTCCCTGGTATTCGACAAAAGTATTGGCAGATATCGGATTGCTGGATACGTATCGAACCTTGAACCCAAATCCCGTCACACATCCGGGTATAACATGGCATACCAAAGGAGAAAATGATGACCATCGGATAGATTATATATTTTACAAAAGTCCGAAGTTAAAAGCCATAAAATCCGAGTCTTATCAAGCGTTTTTTAATGACACCATAAAACTGAATGGCAAAGAAATTTTATACCCTTCTGATCATGGTTTTGTCGTGACAACATTTAAAGTAAGGTAAAAGGGGCATAATCACATCAGCAATACAACCCAATTATATATTCGTATACCTGTTCAATTTGCTATTATCATTTAGACAGTATCGTTGGAATAAAGCCATTGAAATGACGATACCTAAAGGCTGTTTTGGCAAGATCAAATAATAGAAAAAACATCATTGCGTGGCTGATTAAAAAAAATACATATATTTGCAATATACTTGATTAGTCAAGTATATTGCAAATATCATAGTCATGGAAATAAATACAATTCTAAACATCATAAAAATTCAATCTGTCCTTACCAAGAAGTTTGACGGTTTGAGCCTGCATGGAATAAGTCTTACAGACTTTATGATCTTGCATATTTTAAGCAAAGCCCCCGGCAATCGTTTAAAAAGAATAGATCTAGCAGAAAATACTGGTTTAACTGCATCGGGAATTACGCGCATTATTTTACCGTTGGAAAAAATTGGGCTTGTTGAAAAGGACAGTAATGAAAGGGATGCCCGTGTAAGCTATGTTAAGCTCAGTACAGCCGGAGATAAAGTTTATAAGGAGGCGAGCGTTACGGCAGATTACATTTCCAAAAAACTGTTAGATGGAATGGCGGCAGAAGATCTGGAAATTTTCTCAAACCAGCTGAAGTCATTGGGCGGTGATATCTAAACATTAATTATGAATATCGACAAAAAATATTTACATCCCACTTACGAAGCCGGCCGGGATCTTGCGCTAAAAAATATTCAGGGATCAATTGTAAATTTAAATCTGATACGTTTGAAGGAAATTGCAGATTATTCCGATTTTCCTAAGATTGCACCTGTCAGCAAAATTTCGGGATATGATGCTTTTATGCAATATATACAACTGGCCAAACCATTTGTAGAACAGGGGGGCGGGGAAATACTTTTCATCGGGAAAGGGGACCACTTTTTGATTGGTCCTCAGGACGAACAATGGCATATATGCATGCTGATCAGGCAAAAAAGCGTATCGGACTTTTTCGCATTTGAGCAAAATCCGGGTTATATGCAAATTGTAGGACATCGTTCCGCCGCTATCTTGGATTCAAGACTTTTACCTTTGGAAATTGCATTACTGTAAATTATTTATGGGATATATTGAGCTGAAAAATGCCGCCATCTATTATGAAATATATGGCGAAAAAAATAGAGAAACTATTGTGCTGGTCAGTGGATTAAATACCCAAATGACACGTTGGGAACTTTCATTTTGTAATCAACTTGTAGAAGAAGGATTTCGTGTGATTTGCTTTGATAACAGAGACTGTGGAAAAAGTACTTTTACTACCGATGGAAGCAACGATATCCATAGCTTTTCTCTGAATGATTTTTTACAGCATCCCGAAAAACATACTGCTCCTTATTCCTTAATGGATATGGCCGATGACATCGGAGATCTACTACATTCACTGGGCATTCAACGTGCACATATTGTCGGGCGATCAATGGGGGGAATCATAGCACAGCTATTTGCATATAAATACCCCGCATTGACCAAGACGTTGATTTTATTAATGTCCTCATCCTTTAATCCTGCTCTCCCGAAGGCAGATGATGCTTTGATAAGAAAAATGACAAGCTCAACCACAAGTTTTAAAGATAATAAACCAACTTTCATAAAGGAAAAAATCGACTTTATGAAAGCTATCTATGGAAACCAATTTAGTTTTAATGAAGAAAAGGAGTGTGCGCTAATTATCGAGGACGAGTGCCGAAAGTCATCTCTGATAAAACCTTTTCGTCAGATCATTGCCCTTGTAAGCTATAAATACGACCCAGATGTCCTACATAGTCTCCATGTGCCGACATTGGTGATACACGGCGATCAAGATCCGCTATTTCGTACGGAACATGCGGTTGATTTAAGAAATAATATTCCTAACTGCGAGTTGATCCTAAAAAATGGAATGGGACACGCTATACCAGAGGCATTGTTTCCGTCATTGATAGAGGATATTTCAGCTTTTATCACTAAATAATTCAATAACAGTAAAGAATTGACCTCTTCCCACAAAATGGGAGTATTATCCTACTTTTCGGTATTTCCCCTGTTATTATCGAACGGAATACTGGGCAATATTGTAACTTTAACCGTAGGGATTGAAGATGTAATGCCTTTAAAATACAAGTTGCTTTGATAAAAAATATACATCATCAAATATTGGAGAATTATTTTAAAAGGGCGATCGATTCCTATCACAGCTGTATCGAACTAGAAGAGAATTCTTGTTTATTTAATGAAATAGCTAAATCTGCTAGTGATGTCCAACTTGAAAGGGATTCGATAAAATTTTTATATAACGATATGCGTAGTGAGAACTATGTCATCGAAATCCGGTTGAATCTGTTGTCAAAAGAGTCAAATGTCGGCTATTATGCATTGATCCTAAATGAAGAAAATCAGGAATTGGACGATTACTTAGTTTTCAATCAATTTTTATAATGTTAACATATAACTTTCGGATACTTTTTCAAAACCATACTTACTGAAAAAATGATGCGCACCATGATTATTGACGCCACTTTCCAGCATGATAAAACTAACATTCCAGTTTTTGGATTCCTGTATTACGCCTTCCAACAGTTTGCTTCCAAGAGACTGGCCTCTGACAGATCCATCCAAAAGCATGTCCTCTAACACCGCATATTTTTTAAAAGGGCTGCTGATCACAGTAAGAACAAGCATGCCCACAATTTTTCTAAGCTCGTTTTCTACAATCAGAATCTTAAGTTGGGAAGTCCCGCTATAATCATAATCGTTCATAAGCTGTTCTGTAAATACAGCTCTGAGATCAGGGTTCCAATGCTTAGAATCGATGGCTCTGCCATACATGATTTCACTGTGTGAGATATAAGAATCTGTTTTGTGGGCGATAAAGAAATCTACAAGTTCTTCAACACGTGTTTTATCCGTCAGCCATTTCGTTGTATAAGTCATGAATGTATTATTTTAAATTTTTTAATTCTTCCAGAAGTTTGTTTTGTTTATTAATGAAATGATCCAGACTATCTTTTTGTAAAGGATGTGCATGTTGGTATTTTTCAATTTCAGGGAGCGTTTTTCTGATTTTAAAAGCGGTATAGAGGCTTGTCAAGGTCTCACTATTTTTGTTGATCAGATCCATCCGTTCCTTGATATTTTTTACTTTAAGATCGTACTGGTCAGAACTGGCTGTAATTTCCTTTTCTACCTGTTGCCTGACTAATGAATCTGTGATAGATTTTGTCTGCTGATGAGCATCCTGATAATATGAGGTAGAGGTGTTAAGTATATTTCTATAGACGGCCAAAGTTTTTTCGGTTTCCTCGAAGGTGTCTACTATTTTGGTATTGAGCGCCGTCAGATTTTTATCATTTTTAATCAATTTAAAATAGATACTGTTTACAGTTACTTCGTCGCCCCGATAACTTTTTAGGGAACCGGAAACTAAAGAGCCTGCATTATCTATTACGTTGTCTGCAGGGGAATCATCAGCTTTATTTTCTCTGCAGGAGAGAATAGATAATGCCATGACAGAAGCAAAAAATATTTTTTTCATACGCTATTTTTAGTGGTTTACAATTCATCATATCCCATTGACTAAAATTAATCATTTCAATTCTATCACTGGCGATTAAAAGATATAATTTTATTTACTTATCGCATTTTGCGAGCGGTTGATGTGGTAGAGAAATTTATTAAACTAACTTGCTGTAATTTTATCCTTGATCGGATCTTTGGACACTTTACGTTGGATAAACATTCCGTGATGCAATCCGAACCCGATTTAAAGATTCATTCTGTTACACATAAGATTATGCAATCGATTTCGTTTAGGTGAAGTTTTATAATCTCAGATTTTATAAATAATTTATTGTAATGACGCTTTTTTAACAGCAGTCAGACTTGTTAACTAATTTTAATAAAACTTGTAATTATGATAAAAGCCTCACAATGTGCGATCTTATTGAGTGTTCTATTAAGCAGTTCTTGTTCTAAAAGTACCAGACCCGATTTAAAACTGAAACAATACAACAGCCAAACACAAAGCGACAAAGACTTGCCCAATTTGAACCTGTCGGGAAGTAATGCTGCACCCTCGCAACACCTAGTTTATAGGTTTAAGAATGACGCTGTCTTGAAGATGCATAAGATTAAAATTACCAATACCGCCAAGACCGAATACTTTTCCGTACACAATTATCAGGGGGGCTATGCTGGATTGCAAGATACACCCGATCAGAATACACCCACACCTTATACCTTGATTGCATCTTTGTGGGATCTCAATACCAGTGCTGCGAACTATGCTTTTTATTCTTACAAGGCACCGACAACAGTGGCAAGTCGCTTTGGCGGAGAAGGGGATGGACAGAAAACCGTCAACCCTTACGGCTGGGAATTAAACACCTGGTATAACGTGGTTCTGCGTTCGTGGAAGGAGAATGGAAAAATTTACATTGCTAACTTTATCCGTAATGAAGCGACAGGGAAGTGGTTTCATACGTCAACGATTGGACGACAAGCAGAATCCGGATTTTTGGGTGTTGGCAATGGCGCGTTTCTTGAAAACTGGGTAGGAGATAATCCTTCATGGGATGGTAGATTTCATCGCAAAGCATTCTTTAAAGATTGTTGGAACTTAGGTGTAGACAACGTTTGGGAGAAATCTACGAGTCGGTATTTTTCAGCGAATGACAATGACGCCGGTCGTAATGGTTATTTCGATCGCGCCTTTAATGCCGGATATGATGCGACAGAAAATGCACATTTTATGGAGCATGGTGGTTCCGTAACACCAGATGCCGCTTTTGGGACAGGACGTACTTTAGATTTGCCGGAGCAAGCTAATCAGGGGACCGTTCCAACGCTAACGGCACTTAACAGCAGCAATGAATCCGCAAAATATCAAAGTAATAAAGTCATTGTATCCTGGGCGGTTAGTGATACCGGTTCGCCACAGCTAAGTTATAAAATTGAACTACTCGATCCTAATGGGGTGGTACTTGCAAATAAAGAATTGATTAGGCCAGAGAAACGTGCCGATACGTTGAATAATACCTTAGCCACAGGTAACTACAATGTTCGTCTGACCATTACAGACATTTTCAATAAGCAATCCACTGCGAAAACAGTTCGCGTGCTGAAATAGTGCAACTTGCTAAAAGCAGAAAAGCTGTAGGATCCTACGGCTTTTTTTATGCTAAATGCTAATAGATATGGCATAAATATATCTTATTTAATAAGAAGTTTTAAGTAGTTTAATATTATTCCACTGTGCTCGGCTTCGTGAAAGTTAGCAGCTTGAAGTGCTTGAATGTGATTATTTATAAAGATACCAATCGGTAAGCTAAAGGGTTGGTATTTAACAAATATGCCTGATTCTAGATCTTTACTAAGTTGATTTACGGTATAAAGTAATAAATGTTTTATTTCATCAACGTCTGGAATATTTTTCCAAGTATGTGGGGAAGTTCCAATTTTGAACGCTTCCATAAACTCCTGTGATATGTACATGGGTAATCCACTACGCATATACATATGCCTCTGTTGAGATGTGATACAGTGACCAATTTGCCAAATTATATTATTGTTAAAGTTTTCTGGAATTTTAAATAATATTTTGTTATCAACTGTTTCTATTAATTGTAATAGCCTAGTTCTGCTAGCTTTTAAAATTTCAAATTCAAATAATTCCTTAGTCATATTACTGATTTATAACAAATATAAAGAAAGCAGAATGCTTTTTTTATTAAAAATAAGGTTCCTAACTGCGGCGTACCATACTTTTCGGTATCTCCCGCATACGGCTCACATATAGCTTGTTTTTCTCAGATAATCACAACCATAGCTATACTTTTGCTTTATACATAAAAACAAGAGAATAGGGCAGATCAATAAATTCCCAGAATGTGAGTCAGGGGAGGTCATCTGTTTCGATTAGCGGTCAAATAGGAGTAATAATTTTTATTTTAAAAGATAAATAAAAGGTCTATATTTGGTTGTGAAGACAGGTTCAAACTAACTGTATATTAACCTGTCGCCATGTCATATGTCTGAATTATCCATGGAGACCTATTTAAGTAATATATAGCAGGACTGAGCATGAAAAATCCAGACATTATATTAATTCATTATCGCTTTACAGGTAGTATTCAAAAGAACAGATGAGAAAAGTATTATTATTAAATACACTGTGGATTCCATTGATAGGGTCAGCCCAATTACAGGTAGTTTTTAAAAATAAAGTAGACTCGATTTACGAAAGAAATAAGGATGCCATCGGAATTATTGTACATGTCGAAGCACCGAAGCAAAATATTTCTTGGAGCTATGCAACTGGAATCGCAGATAGCAAAACAAATAAGCCGCTAAATAACCAACAACCTGTTCTGATAGCGAGCAATACCAAGCCTTATGTCGCTGCAGCAATACTGAGATTGGTCGAAAAAGGCAGCTTATCCATCGATCAGCCGATCAAAAATTTATTATCGGAGAGAACGCGTCAATTATTTGAAAAAGATGGGTATCATCTGGACGCAATTACGATAAAGCATTTATTGTCTCATACATCTGGAATTCAGGATTATGTGGACGAAGATTATTTTGAATTCGTAAATCAGCATCCGACATACAAATGGAAAAAAGAGGAGCAAATCGAGAGATCGATTGAAATTGGAGATCCTGAGCCTGTAGGTGAAAAATTTAGTTACGGAGATATAAATTACTTACTCCTAACCGAAATTATTGAGCAAAAAACACATCAGCCATTTTATGCAGCTATTCGGGATTTATTGAAATACAAAGAACTCAATCTAACCAAAACCTGGTTTATTGATTTGGAAAATTATCCTGCCAACACCCTAGCACTTGCTCATCAATATGCAAGTGAGTATAAATGGGATTCGTACGCTATTAATCCTTCCTGGGATTTGTATGGTGGTGGTGGAATTGCCGCGACGGCCAAAGAATCAGCTCTGTTTTTCCAATATCTATTTGATGGAAAAATCATTCAGGACAAACAGATCCTGGAAGCTATGCATACCTACGTTTTGCCTTCAGATCAATCCAAATACTGTTTGGGACTTTATCACTTTGATATGGGATTCAATGCTTACTACCATGGCGGTTGGTGGGGGACTGATGTTATTTATTCTCCGGAATCTGATGCTACAATTACGGTTTTTACGTTACAAAAAAACTTTCAACATATCATTAATCCCGTTATCGGAAAGGAATTTCAAAAGTTATTGATTAATAAAGCAGAGACAGAATAATTTTTTTTCCTGCCTAATACTTATACGGTTACAAACTTTTCGGTAGCTCTCGGATACCACTTACAAACACGATGTTTTCATCAGATAACCTCCGTGGCAACCATACTTTTGCTATACACATAAAAACACAGGAATATGGCAAATCAATGTATATATTTGAGTACTAAAAAGGTTTAAAGATGATAAAATCAATGAGAACACAAATTATTACCATCGGAATTATAATAATAATGATTTTAAATTTGTTTGGCTGTTCTGAACGTACTAAACAAAACAATAATAAGCCATCAATCCAGAATACACTAACCGAGCAAATTATTGATACGACTTCAGATGATTTGTTATTAGACGTCGTTTATGATAATCTCTATCGTAAGTTATCGGCAACACATGATAAAGAATATGAAATTGTCTTGTCTTGGAACAAATCTAGGCAAGCAATATATATGATCAGCCAATTACAAACAGAAGTAAATAATGGAGGTTATAATCAATTTTATTTCAATTCAAGCGGTCAATTTGCTGCCGCACTGCCAGAAGCGTTGAAATTGGTCGGCGCTACTAAATTTGCTGACCTGACCGAGCGAGCAAACCGCACGTTTGAAAAAGAGAAATCGAAAATAACTAAAGATCAGGATGGCACGGTAGAAGGTTTCAGTAAATCCTACGAAAACAATCCGTTGAACAAATTTGACGAGGAATTCTACAAACTTAATGAAACCAAAAACTTACAAAAAATTCAGGTTGACTACATCCGAAAGAACAAGAAAGAGTTTACTGATTAAATCCTAAGTTAGCCCCATGCTGTACAATCCCTTTGAACAAGTCACCAAAAGTTGTTTCCTGAGCGGTCTATCTTTAAACTATTTTACCTCCATATACTGCTAAAAGACAACAATTATAGCGAAGATCTGAAAGATGAAGCAAGTTTAGTTGAATAAGCATTTGCTATATTCCCAAATAACATACAAATGGATGAAAGACTATATGATCGTATTCATCGTAGACATTGTTTTAACAGAAATATAAAATAATATTATTTTTGCTAAAAATATTAGCATAGCTGTATTTGTTTACTTATATTTGTATTGTTAACCAATTTAAAAACAATATATTATGAGTGAATTGAAGCAGTCTAAATATATCGATATCACGACGGATTATGGCTTTAAAAAAGTTTTCGGATCAGATACCAATAAAGATCTTCTGATCGCTTTCTTAAACGAGCTTTTTAGAGGGCGCAAGGTCATTGCTGATTTATATTATAACAAAAATGAGCATGTCGGAGATACAGAGGATGTCGGTACCGTTATTTTTGATCTGACCTGTACGGCAGATAATGGCGAACGGTTTATTATTGAAGTGCAGCGCACGGCGCAAGATAATTTGAAAAAGCGCATGCTTTACTACAGTAGTAAATTGATAGCGGATCAGGCACCCAAAGGCAACCGAAGGGCTTGGAATTATGCAATTAGTGAAGTCTATATTATTGTATTGATGGATGGTTTTACGATGCCTGATGCGGGTGATGAGATGTATTTTTTACACGATATTTGTCTATGTTATCGGGATCACGGTAAAATATTTTACGAGGATCTGGGCTTTATATATGTGGAATTGGTTAACTTTGTTACAGCTGAGGCAGAGTTAGATAATGATTTGGATCGTTGGCTTTATATACTCAAAAACATGTCCTCGCTAAAGGGACTTTCAAAATATCTGCGGAAGCCGATATTTGAAAAGTTATTTCAGTTAGCAGAGTATAGCAAACTAAAACCGGAGGAACGAGAGATGTACAATGCAAGTTTAAGAAATAAATGGGATGCCGAGAGTATCCGAAGTAGTCAGGAAGAGCAATTGAAACGAGCACGCGAAAAAGCAATGGCCGAAGGAAGAGCAGAGGGAGAAGCTGAAGGAGAAGCTAAGGCAAAAGCGGAGGTAATAAAAAACCTTTTGTCTTCGAATAAGTTTTCGAATTCGGAGATTGCCGAATTATCGAACGTCACTGTAGAATTTGTAAATGAGGTCCAGACGGAGATAGCTAAAGGAAAATAAAGCATATAACGATGTAAGGTTTTGCGGCCGCTTGGATACTGTTCAAGCGGCCTTTTTCTTTTTATAGGGTAAGTTTCTCTGCTTTGAAGTTGCGCAATGCTGGTTTGATTTTCATTGACAGGGAAAATCGGCCCCTTTAAAAAGCTAGTATTCCAACTGAATTTCTCCATATAATTTTTTCTCCATCGACTGTGTCGAATCCTCGAGAACCTTGTGTTACCATTTGCTGGAGAACCTCTTGTCGAGTACCTGCGAAAAAGGGGTGTACATGACCATTTTTTGCTCAAAATGACCACTTTAAAAGATCGCTAATATCCTAATTTTGAAAAAAAAGGATATGAAAAGGTTTAAGTTGATACCCGATTTTCAAAACAGACAGAAGCTATCCGTCTGTTTTAAAATAGTTCTTATTTTGTGTTCCTTGTCTAGGGCAACGGCACAGCAAAAAGTGGACTATGTACTTCCTAACGCAGCCTTTAATTCAACGGAAGCTTATACAATGCTTGATGAAGGAAGCAATACCATAACAGGTACTATCTCATTTAAAAAAAGGGGATATGTCAACTATCCAAGCTATCAGTCCAAAGTTTTATTATATCCTGTAACAGCTCATCTTACCGAATTTATTGAACTGAAAAAGAAATACAACAGTAAGAAAAAGCAAGCAGCGATGACAAAAGAAGCGGCCATGGCCCGTATTGAAACAAAGACAATAGATGACAAGGGAAATTTTGTGTTTACCAACCTGAAACCTGGAAAATACTATGTGGTGAGTCTAGTGATATGGGAAAAAGTGCGTGGTAACAAAATTCAATCTGGGCCAGTCATAGCCAACTATAATATGCTCGGAATACAGATGGGGGGAGGTTATGTACCCACAGAAATGCGCTATGAATCAAGAGCCTATGAGGAAGAAGTTGGTGACTACATTGAGGTAGATGCTGATCATAAGCCCAATGTAATCAATATCGCGAAATAAAGCGGGTAATCTCAACGCCTATCACTCTTTATGGAACTAATTAAAAAACTAAACAGATGAAATCAATTGCAATACTTCTCATAAACCTGTCCCTTTACTTGGGCGTTGTTGATTTGAAAGCCCAAAGCATCAACTTTCCGGATGAGCAATTCAAAGCAGCTCTAATTGCCCAGGGGATTGATGCCAACGGAGATGGAAAAATCCAAAAATCAGAACTTACGCAAATTAAAAAGCTTCACGTAAATAATGCCGATATCTCGTCATTAGAGGGTATTAAAAATTTTATCAGTCTTGAAGAGCTTGCATTCCTGAATAACCATTTAACCACTGTTGATCTTGAAGGGATGCAAAATCTTAAATATGTTTATGGAAACAACAATAAGATTAAACGACTCCTATTGAAAGGCTGTACAAACCTGGAGGTGATTTTTATGGATCAAAATGAATTACCTGTCTTGGACCTTTCTGGGCTCGCAGCGTTAAGGGATATACGGATCAATGTAAATAAGCTGGCATCAATTGATCTGAGCAAAAAAACTAAATTGGAGCATGTACAGCTTTTTAAAAATCAGTTGACGACATTCAAAGCCGAGGGATCTCTTGAACTTAAAGAGCTGGACCTTTCTAATAATCAAATAACCGAAATTGATCTGAGGCCTTTTTCCCAGCTTAAAGATGCTGATCTGAATGGTAACCCACTGCAAAAGATCAATGTGACGGGTCTTGCAGCATTGGAAAGACTCTATTTTGAACCACCAATCTTTAGGCCAAGTGCGATTACCCAATTTAATACGAGTGGACTTATAAACTTAAAAGAGTATAAATGGTAAGTCAAACAGAGGCACCGGAGTCGGAAGAATAATAAGTTCTTAAAAATAGTACCGCGTTTAAATAGAGGTTACTGATATTGTACTTAGTGGATTTATTTTTTAATAGCCTCGACTTTTCGGTATCTCCCACATACCGCTTACATAAACCTTATTTTCCTCAGATACCCATCGCAGCAGCCATACTTTTGCTATACACATAAAAACAAAAGAATATGGCAAATCAATTTTTAGTTAAAGAAACTATGGCGGCTATGAAAGCATTATCTGCCGCAGAAATCGATGCACTAGAGATCGGGACTTATGAAGGTGTTCAACTATTGGGCTATCACGAAAAGGGCGATACCCCGGCACCGATTATTTATTATCTAGCTCCAACGACTCCCGATCCCAGAGCAGATGATGGCGGAAGCATAATCTCAGCTGGGACAACAAAGTTGCTGCACACCTTTGATACTGCGATTGATGTACGGTATTTTGGCTTACGTAGTGGTGCGGCCTACATTAATGATCCCCAGCTCGTCAATAATATTTTCATCAATAATGCCGGCAAAAGTATCCTGTTTGATTATAACACAGACTTTACGATGGATATGGGAATTGGCTGGAACGACGGGACAATTAAAGTAGTAAGTAATACCAAGGTTATTATCAACGGGATGATACGGCATCGGCCGAGCACAAATGGCAATGCCAGTATGTTTCTGGTTCGAAACGCCACCAACGTTTCTTTTGAAGGTACGGGAACGCTCATAGGCTATAAACATAAGCGACCTGTGACAGGCCTTACTATTTATTACCAACATTTCAATCGGTTTAATGGTAACTATCAATTGGGGGACTATGTTACCCTAAATTCTTATGGTTATAAAGTAATACAGCTTGGCCGCATGGAGAAGGATCCAAGTGTCACCACGAGTTCAGTAATCGGAGATAAATTTTTACTAGGAATGCCTTCGGGACCATCCGAAGAGAACCAGTTTATGAAGCTAGAGCTTATTGAAGAAAAACTAGGCGAGTGGGGACATGGTATCTATATTTATTCATCAAGTAATGTACATATCAGTGACCTGACTTTACGCGAGTTTTGGGGCGACGGATCGGCTGTGGGCGGTGATGAAGATCAGGGCAACAACAAACCGAGTGAAATGGTTAAATATCATAACGTTCAGTTTATCGACAATAGGAGACAGGGGTTATCCCTGATAAACTGCAGTACGATTGAAGTTGACGATTGTCTATTTTCTCAAACCTACGGGACACTTCCTATGGCAGGGATAGACCTTGAGCCCAATCCAAATAAAGATGGCAAAATTAAGGTCGGAAAGGTTATCGATGTGAAAATTACTAACTCGGTCTTTAGCGATAATTATCAGGCATTGGCGATGTTTAATCCATTTCCGCTAGAAACATCTAGGATTGATCATATTTATCTCGAAAATAATGAAATGCGTGATAATTTGATCAGCAATCTAGGAGTAGCAAGAGCTGGTAATGTTACCGTTACGGGACTTCGATCTTATCCAACAAAAATTGGTAACTACTCAGGAGATGTTTCCGTTTGTGCGGCGTCTTTTCAGATGGACAACTCGTATATCCAATCTGATGCGAGCTATAGTACTGGGCAAACTAATTTACATGTAATCAATCTAAGCAATACTTTTACTGATTTATCTTTAATGAAAAGATTTTGGGTCAACAACACCGAATTGAGAGGATTGAATGGCGTCAAACTAAGCTTTCTTAATATTCCATTTGCTTGTCCGGATCTTGATATCAAGCTTGATCATGTTGCTGTCTACGATGTTGGTGTTTGTACGGTAGCAACAGGAAATACTGTGACCCAGTTGAAGTCTTTGGCCTTTGAAAACTGTTATTTTAGAGGTTATGCGGGATATCTGGGTTCAAAAAACATTGTAATGGAAAAGTTGGATTATATCAATAATACGTTCGATTTGCGATCGAGACCCAATGTTGTTAATGAATCGCTGATCAATGTCCCCGTAGGGTGTCAGCTGGCTAATATCGTCGGAAATACGTTCAACGGATTGGAGCCGATAGCCGAACAGTCAGATAATAGCCTTATTACCATACGGAATACAGGAGCTGGGGTACGGGCCAATATTTTACGTAATATATTTAAGAATATTGGTAAAGTCAATTATCCGATTATTGAGACGCTTGGAGGAAATAGTACACCCACTTTTGTGATTGAATCCAACTCTTTTATCGACTGTTATGTCAATAACTATTTTAGAGTGAATAGGAGCAATCATGGATTTCATTTTATAGTGAATAATGTATTTACACGAGCTTCTGTTGAGGATACGATCAATGCATTGGGTACTACACTTGCAACTGGTTTTAGATTGTTTATCAATATGAATGTATTTCAGTTGGCTCTAAATAAAAATATTGTGGCTCCAGTACTCTATTCGGGCTATGCTATTGCACAGGCCAATACCATTAATCATCTATTCCGGTATAAAAATGAAGATGTATTGGGTAATGCCTCAGATCTAGCGAGAGGTTTGGTCAATCAATCTGCTGTTACTCCCGACAGTGCCGTATTGCCGGGAGCAAGTTATACGCAATCGGAAGTGCAGGGTATATTGACTGAATTGCGGGATTTGAAGACCAAGCTGCGAACAGCAGGTGTCCTGGCGCCCTAGTCAGGTAGTGAGCATAGAAAATGCGGTACTCTAAAAAGTACCGCATTTTGTGTTCAATATTCTTAAAAGAAGTTCAATTTTGGGAATTTAAAGGTAATACAGATGACAAGCTAAAGCCTACCCGTGATAGACTTTCACTTCAATGAGAATTAGTTCTTGAAGAAAAGTGATTGAAAATCAGGAGGGGATATATAGAGACTTCGCTAACGAAAAAATAGATATAAATCCGTTATGGGAAAATTATCCGGATTTCGGAAATTTTGCGCATATTATACAACTTGATGGGGAAATTCAAGTGACTTTATCATAAGGTCTGATGTCAACAAGAGGATACCGAAGTTTATGATAAGTTGTATAAACTATTTTGGGAATTGATTAAGATCAATGTATAACTATTATTTCCATAAATGCTTAATAAATAACCTCATAGTCAGTGGTATATTGTAATAAATATAAAAATAATTAAAAATGAAAAAAACGTTTTTATTCTCTCTTTTGTCATTTTTGGGTTTAAGTTTAACGTATGGACAGCAATTGAAACCTTTATATAGCAAAACTGATACTTTGCCTAGAGTTGTTTACAAAGATCTTAATGAAAGACCTTTGCCTAAGATAGAGATGCGAGGGGAAAATTACTTAGGCGATGCCATGTGGTCCTTAAAATCTGAAGGAGTTAAGTCAGTAGATATTAACAAAGAAAGAGGGGTAGTGATAATTGAATTGACGCTTGAATACAAACCTGTTTTAATGAGTTTGTCAGATATTGTAAAAAAATATACAAATGTAAAATCTGAACGAGTAATATTTAAGATTGATGACCGATTTGTTCAAAATAATCCCAGGGAAGTTCTAATTGATGAAAGTAATATTATGCTGATTTCTGTTTCTCCTATGAAGTTTGTAGGTGACTTAGAAGATCTGTGCATGATAACATTAATCCCTAGGACTGATAAGAATCTTAAAAAGTTTAATGAAATACGCATTCGCTAAGCATATTGAAGTACTTATACAATAAGTCATTATTATAAATGTAATGCTTAAGACAGCTTCCCTCAAATTAAAAGAGGGAAGCTTTTTTACTTAGAGTATCTGCATAGGCTTTAAAAGAATGAAATAGACTTTTCGGTATCTCCCCGATACCGCTTACATATACCTTATTTTCCTCAGATAGCACCCTCGTCAATCATACTTTTGCTATACACATAAAAACAAAAGAATATGGCAAATCAATTTTTAATTAAAGACACGATGGCGGATATGCGCGGCTTATCTGCTTGTGAAATCCTGGCATTACAGAGCGGATGCTGTGCAGGAGTGGAACTATTAGGGTATTATGAGAAAGGAGATACCCCTGCACCCATTATTTACTCACTGAGTACAACTTTATTGGCAGACAACGGCGGGAGTATTGTCGAAACGGGAGGTGTTAAACTGGAACACCAATTTATCGAACATGTCAATGCACTTTATTTCGGTGTCAGTGCCTCACTAACTGATAATGCAGCCAGATTAGCTGTGTTTTTTGACTATCTAAAGGAAAACAAAGCGCTAGAAGGTGTTTTACCTATCGGAACGATCGCCTATAGTCAGACGCTAAACTTTGTTTTCGAAGGTGCCAAACTCAGAGGACAGGGAAAAGGCACCATATTAAAGTTTACTGGATCTGCAGACAATGCTTTTGAGATTGATGCATTTAAAGGCGGTACCGAAACGACCCAGTTTATCAACAATATCACCATCAGTGATATCGTCTTCTCCGGAAATGCCAACACCACCATTACCTTATACCTTAGGGGCATTGCACGGAGTAAGTTCTCCAATGTGTGGGTAGGCGATGGCAAGAATAGTAGTGATGGATATGGCTGGTACCTCGCTTCCGTACAGCTGACACAATTTTTGGGCTGTGGATGTAGCAAGTATCTCACCCCGATGACGAGCGTCCCATATGCAGGTATATTTATCGGATTGGGACAGCGTGGTAGCATCACTGCTGGTAACAGCACTAACAACACGTTTTATCAAAACTATTTTGAAGGTTTGAGCATTGGGGTATTGATGTCCCAAGCTGACGAAAATACCTTTATCGGCGGTAGCTCAGAAGCCAATAGTGTATATGGCATCGTTGTGGGTAAGGATTGTAAAGTAAATACCTTTATTGGTGTAGGACTGGAGGCCAATCCTGTCGATGTTTCCGATAGTTCGAGTTATAGCACCTATACCAATTGCTATTTCGGGAATATCCTGCGTATAGGCAGCAAAGCTAAGCAGATTTCTGTTGTCGGAGCGATGATCGGACGGATTGAAATACAAGATGGTGCACGATATATTGAAATCAAGAATTCCGTTTACAACCGATTTAAAAATGGAGCAAAAGGAATTTTTGATTTAGGGAAGCATACATCCTTTGTTAATGTAGAGGATTTTGACTTAGAAGAATTTATAAAACAAAATATCGAGATCGATGGGACAGTAGCTAGCGATTCATATAAGGTAAAGGAAAAAAATGATATCCTTACGCCAATTAACAGCATTAATCCCGTAGGAGGATTTTCTCCAATTATCGTCAAGGAGGCTGGGCCATTCTGGCCGACCTTAGGTGTAGCATTAGGAGTTGATAGAACAGGAAATTTCGATAATACGAATTCAATCAGCTCTTTTCGGATATATTCTAAATCAAACACCCTGGATGAACTATATTTTACCAAAAAACTTTTTGGTACTGGAGCGGTAACGGATTGGTCGCCCTTGCGTAGGCTTATTCACGACAATAATCTCGCAACCACCACGGTTAAAGGCATTGTCTCACAGTCTGTGGTAGTAGCCAATGTAGTCGCGAGTAACAGTGCAAAATCAGTTCTTAATGATGCTGCTGATTTAACTACTTCCGTAGCCTTGGTGAATGACCTGAAATCCAAATACAATCAGGCCGTCGATTTGATTAACGAGTTGAAGGCTCAGCTAAATACGAAGTTACAGTCAGATCGAGCGAGTGGTCAACAAGCAAGTTAACGATATTGAGCAGCTAGCGATAGGGAATATTCGCAAGGATAACGGATCTAAAAACAAAGTTGAGGAATACGGGTGTCTGGGCAATCGAGTTTCGACTAATTGAGGTAAAAATAATCATGCAGTATTCAGGTAGAATACTGCATGATGCATTCATACTAAAGTTAAGGTAAATATATTGTATATTGATACCATGTAATTACAGAGGGAAAAGTACAAAATATGATGTATTTTTTGATTTAACAAAGTCCTCAAATTATTATTAAGCATGCTGAAAATATTGAACTGCCTTATTGTATTTTTATTCCTCTGTTCTTGCGATGGACGGAATTATATTGATCCTAAGAATACGCAGATTTTGGCTGAACATAAGATGAATTTTCCAAAGGAGTCTACAGTACATTTCCCGCAGCAATTGGGAAGTGAGGTGGATATCATTTATAATGAAGGCATCGAAAATAATAATCTCAATCTATACCTAGTTGAACGCAACGTAAGTGAAAAAGATATCAATAAATTACTTAATAGGTTGATAGATACTAAGTATTATAGAGGGGGAGGTAAAAATCTTTTAATCATCAATAGAAATGAAAAGATCATAGATGGCTTTAGTGAATTTCCGAAGATTGACAGCGCTAATTTACAAGGCGATGTTCCTGTTCCAAATTTTATTAGTTATAAAAATGGGATACCCGCTGATCCTAATTATGAATTTTATATTATCCATACTGACAATAAGGAAAGACAATTTAAAAATGAAATTCTTGGTGAAAATGCATCAATGCCATCTAATTGGAAGCATGGTATTACTTATGGTGTCGCTGTCAATAAATTGGAGAAGAACATAATTTATTGGGTTGCAGTTTGGTAATAACGAGCAATGCTATTAATTCTGAATAATAAGTTGTCATCAAATTAATATGCCAAGCATGTCTACATTGTGCTGGTACTGATCATCAATTTTAGCGTTGTCTTTTTCGTTATCATGATGTAAATTTATTACGCCATAGGCCGTATACCATTTTAATTTACATGAAGACCATATTTGTTTTTTTAGTTTCACTGCTATTCGCTTATCCATTGTTTGCGCAAAGTGATAAATTGATAGGTAGATGGGGTTTAGACTTTGCATTGACTGAAAACAATTCGCTTGTTCCTCTAGATCATCTCTATCCAGAAAGAGATAAAATGAAAATTTACGCAAACGTTTGTTTTAAAGGCTTGACTTTTAATGCGAAAAAAATCCAGTATGTTTGATTAGGAACAGCAATATTATAAGCAATTAAACCAGCAATTAAATTATGAAATCAAAATTGTTGATCAAAGATATTTCAGATTTTGAAATGTTGGTGAATACGCATACCGACAAGCTGACACAGACTGCTTTCTTAAAAATTGGAAACCTGCAAGATGCAGAAGATCTTGTACAGGATCTCTTTATCAATCTCTGGATCAAAAGAGAGTCCATTGTTGTACATGGTCCGGTCTACAATTACCTCTATGTATCCCTGCGGAATAAAATTATGAATTATTTTGCTAAGGCCAAGCTTCGCCAGGATGTGAAGAATAAGCTTGCGGTGAGCCTTGAAGTCGTAGATCTTTCCTTGGTCAATCTTTTGATCGAAAAAGATCTAAACACTTTGTTTTCGGAAATTTTGAGCGAGTTACCTGATCACATGCAAAAGATTTTTAAACTACGAAATGAAGATTTTACCCTCAAGGAGATTGCTGTCGCTTTAGGATTGGCCGAACAGACCGTCAAAGGATACAGTGCAGAAATGCATCGCCGTATTAAAGCCATGTTAATAGAGCGTCATCCCGAATTCGCCCGTTCCCTGACAGTAATGCTTTCTTTTTTGCTGGTCAAATAATTTTTTTAATTCCTTACATACTTTTGATTGTCACCAGCTGTCTTACTAGAAAGAACACATCTAGAAAGGATTACCAGTGGATCAAAACCAGTTAAAAAAACTAATCAAGAAGTACCAGGAAGGTACAGCGAGTGCTGCGGAAAAATTTGTTGTGGAATATTGGTATGAATCCTTGGGACAGCAAAAAACCGAAGATTCAGAAATAGATTTTCTTCCAGACCGCAAAAATCTCAAACAGCGGATTGTTTGGGCTGCTTCTGAATACGTAGATAAGCGATCCACTAACCGACGACGTTTTATATATGTCGCTGTTGCGAGCGTCGCACTGTTTATGCTTTCAACCGTTTTATATCATCAGTATTTTTCACCATCGCAGATTGACCGTCTGATCAAGCCAATCAAAATAGTATATCTAGATAGAGGAACGATATCCACTGGTATTGCCGAACGAACCACAGTCATCCTGAACGATGGTACGAAAGTGATCCTGAATGCCAACTCAGGCATAACGGTCGGCAATTATGACCACCTGCGCGATGTGAAACTCTATGGCGAAGCCTTCTTTGATGTCAAGAGAGATCCGTCCAGACCCTTTACGGTACATGGCGGTGGATTAAATATCAAGGTGTTGGGTACCAGTTTTAATGTTAAGGCCTATCGCGATATCAGTAATACATCCGTATCGGTGCGCACAGGTAAAGTTCAGGTTGACAACAACGAGAAAAATCTGCGCACATTGTTGCCCGATGAAAATATATCTTACGATCGCAAATCAAGCAATTTTAAATTGACCAATGCTGAATATTCTTTAGAGACCTCTTGGCTATCGGACCATGTTAAGCTGGATCAGGCAAGTTTTGAAGAATTAAACCAAAATTTTAAGAATTTCTACGGATTCTCACTCCATACAGCCGATGAGAAATTATTAAAGGATCGTTATAATATTAATTTCCGAAAATCTAAAACAATGACAGCCGCACTGGAAGAGATTCAGTTATTGACCGGAAAAAAAATCAGTATCAAAAATAAGCAGGAGGGAAAAGAGATCATTCTATACTAAAAATAAAAGGGCTCACATAGTGTAAGACCCTTTACAGAAAATTATGGAATCTATCTGACCCGATTCCATAATCGGTTTCATGGATGTAAAACCTTTAATCAATACAAAATTAACAAATGATTAACAAAAAACTAATAATAAAAGAAAAAAGAAGCAACAAATACCTTTCTTTAGGTCTTGGTGGAGCGCTACTGCTATTATCCGGTACTTTTCCCTGGAACAGTACATTTGCACAGGAGAATGCCAAGATCTATAACCAGAACTACCAAAAAACAACGCTACGGGATGTTATCCTGGATCTACAGAAGAGGTCTGGCTCAGATATTTCTTTTACGGAGAGCCTGGGGCTAAAAAATATTAACATAGCCAAATTTGATACAAAAAATGAATCTTTGGAACAAGTCTTACGGAGGTTATTGACACCTTACGGTATTCAGGTAAAAAAGACAGATAGTGGCTTTGTTTTGGCGCGACAGGCACAACGCCAGGTAACACCTATTTCCGGAAAAGTGGTCGATCCCTCCGGTACACCGGTTTCGGGTGCTACCTTAAATTTAAAGCGCACCAACACAAAATTCAAAACCGATGACAAAGGGATGTTTCTGCTAAATTCGATCTTTCCTTCGGATACCTTATCCGTGCATTTTATGGGATTTAAACCAATAGATACTTTAATTAACAGTGATCTCACCGGAGATTTTGTGATTCGGCTGGCCGCTGACCAGGCACGCGAACTTGATGAAGTCGTGGTGGTGGGGTATGGCGTCCAAAAGAAAGTTAACCTTACGGGATCTGTTGCTGTTGTTGATGGAAAACGTTTACAGGATAGACCGGTAAACAACGTTTCACAATCACTTTACGGGACAGTCAGCGGTCTGACCATCGCATATGGTAACAATGGTTTTGAACCTGGCGCTGCACCGTCGGTACAGATCAGGGGCCAAGGTAAACCTTATGTCCTGATCGATGGCACCGCCGGAGATATTAATACCATCGATCCGAATACGGTAGAAAGTGTTTCTATCTTAAAAGATGCCGCCGCTTCGGCAATCTATGGTGCCCGCGCACCCTATGGGGTCTTACTGATTACGACCAAATCAGGAAAAGCTAATCAGAAACCACAAGTTGATTTTTCCATGAATGGAGGACCTACAACCATTATCAATAAACCAAAGATGGTTGATTCCTACACGTTTGCCCGTGCAATGAATGAAATGCATGACAACCAAGGCGTTGCTAGGTTGTTTTCTGAATCCACCATCGATCGGATTATTGCATATATTGATGACCCTACGCTTCCTGAAACTGTCCCTGATGCCAACAACCCACGTAAGTGGTCCACCTATCAATTCTCAAATGGTAATAATGACTGGATAGATATCCATTATGGCAATGGTCGCCGCATGCAGGAAAATCTATCTGTTAAGGGCGGATCCAAGGACATGGCCTATTTTTTGTCTCTCGGACATGCATCCGAAAAAGGGGTACTGAGAATGGTCGATGATAAGTATAAACGCTACAATTTTCAAGCTAAACTCGATGCCAATATCACAGACTGGTGGAAGATCAGCTCCAATACAAGGCTCACAAATGCCGTACGTGACAGGCCTATATATAACGGTGAGGGTGAATATGGCATGATTATCCACCAGATTTTGAGAACGCACCCTGAGGTTTTTCTTAAATCACCAAATGGATATTATTCGCAACTTTCACGTGTGCCGCAGATGCAAGCCGGTTATCAGAAGTTGACAAATAATACGCTGGTACAACGCTTGGCCACAGAAATCAGTCCGCTCCAAAACTGGAAAATAAATGCCGACTACTCGATAGATTATCAGATTTTTGATTATGCCGGTGTTAATCAAGTGGCTTATGAAGATGAAGTAGATGGTACGCTCGTGCCAATAGCACTTACCGTCCCTCCGTATATCGAAAAGATAAAATCCAATACCACCTACAAAGCACTTAATATTTATACAACTTATAATTTAGATCTAGGAAAGGATCACCATTTTACGGTACTTGCTGGTTTTCAGAATGAAATCAGTAAACTGGATTCGATGAATGGCTTAAGAAGGGAACTTATCGTTCCTGATATCCCATCTTTTACAACAGCAACAGGTGAAATGCAGGTGGGCGATGGTCTCACACATTGGTCTACTTTAGGCTATTTTGCACGATTAAATTATAATTATGCAGACAAATATTTGATCGAGGCAAATGTCCGTTATGATGGTACATCCAAATTTGCCCGTGGCAGACGCTGGGGGTCATTTCCTTCCGTATCCGCGGGATGGGTGGTTTCTAAAGAATTGTTTTGGCAGCCTCTACAGGATTATATACCATTTATGAAACTGAGGGCATCATGGGGGAAGCTGGGTAATCAGAATGTTGCCTCCTATCAGGATCTGGCATTATTGGGGGTACAAAGTAACCTAGGCTGGCTTATTGATGGCATGCGGCCGGCATACACCACGGCACCAAACTTGGTAAACCGCTTTCTTACCTGGGAGTCCTCACGTTCAATGAATACGGCGGTCGAACTGGGATTTTTTCAAAACCGCTTGCAGGCTGAATTTGAATACTATCAACGGCTGACCTATGACCGTCTCGGACCCGCGCAGGCACTCCCCGCGGTATTGGGAGCGAATATTCCCAGAGAAAATAATTCGGAACTCAAAACCAAGGGTTGGGATTTTAGCTTGCGTTGGAATGGAAAAATAGGTTCGGATTTTAATTATTCCGTAGCGGCTAATGTTTTTGATTACAAAAATATAATTACAAAGTACACCAATCCAACGGGTATCCTGACAACGGATTACGTAGGCAAAGATGCTGGTGAAATTTGGGGCTATGAAACTGTTGGCCTGATTAAAACCAAGGAACGCGCGGACGAGATCAATGCATCTGGTTACCAAAAATTTATCAATGGGCAGCTCTGGCAGACAGGGGATGTTGAATACCGAGATCTCAATGGAGATGGGGTAATCAATAAGGGCAAAAACACCATAAATGACCATGGTGACCTTAAAATCATTGGTAATTCGACACGCCGTTATCAGTTCGGACTTAATTTAACCGCCAATTATAAAAATGTTGATATCGCTGTGTTTATCCAAGGTACTGGAAAGCGTGATCTATGGTTGGATGGCAATGTATTCTGGGGTTTTAGGGCCTGGAATCAATCCTCCCTGTTCCCGCACCACATGGATTACTATCGGGATACCGAAGGTGATCGCTATTCCGGACTTGGTATAAATACTGAAGCTTATTTTCCGCGGCCTTACAGTAATACCACCCAAGATAGCAAGAATAAGCAAATGCAGACACGTTACCTGCAGAATGGAGCCTATGCACGTCTTAAAAATCTACAGATAGGCTATACCATTCCTCCATTGATGCTCCAGAAAATCGGATTGAAACGGGCACGTATTTATTTTTCCGGCGAGAATATCTATACCTTATCCAAACTCCCTAGCGCATTTGATCCTGAAACAGCAATACTGGGAGAATTTGGGAATGGCAAAGGCATGTTTTCACAGGCAATTTGGGCATTCGGGATAAATATTTCGCTTTAATATCATTTGATTTGAATGTAAAGGTAACTACTTAGGTAGCGAAGGAAAATTATATCTAGCAATTAATAACCAATGAAAAAAATAATAATCTTACTATATACGACAGTCATTTTACTGTTGGTCGGTTCCTGTTCCGAAGATTTTTTGGACAGGCCGCCATTGACACAGATTGAAAACGAAAGCTATTGGAAAACAGCCAAAGACCTAGAGAATTATACGGTTCAATTCTATACAGTATTCCCCGCTTTTAATACCGTCGGCAGTTTTCTCGGTGTGATTGGCTGGGATGGCAGCCGAGGATCTGACGTGCAGATTTCCAGTTCGCCGAGTACAGTCTGGAACGGTACCGAATCGCCGGTTTCATCCGGCGGAAACTGGGGCTGGGGTAATATCCGCAGTGTCAATATCTTTTTCAAGAATTATACGAAATGCAAAGATCCTTTTGAAAAATATAAGCAGTTTTTAGGAGAAGCCCATTTCTTTAAAGCTTGGTTTTATTTCGAAAAAGTCAGGCTCTACGGTGATGTCCCTTGGTATACGGATCCATTGGAGATGGACTCTGAAGAATTATTCAAAGCACGTGATCCACGGACAACGGTAGTGGACTCAATTTTGGCACACCTGGATAAAGCGATTGAATATCTGGAACCTGTGGCTACAGTAAAAGGTAAAAACAATCGGCTTTCTAAACAGGCTGCCCTGCTTTTCAAATCCAGGGTCGCCCTATTTGAAGGCAGCTGGCAGAAATACCACAAAGGTACAGCATTTGGTACAGCTGGCGCTGATCCCTCTAAGTACTTCCGGCAAGCTGCTGCGGCTGCCGAAACGTTGATGGATGCAAAATATGGGATGTCGCTGTATAGCAACAACGACCCCGAAAACGATTACTGTAAACTATTTTCCCTGAAAGATCAGGTTGCCAATAAAGAGGTGATCCTCTGGAAAGCCTATTCGATCAACCGTGATCTGTCACACTCTTTTCAGATCTACGTGTCCGATCGCACAGCGGGGATATCGATGACTTTTGAACAGGTACAGCATTATCTGGGCCGGAATGGTCAGCCATACGATTATTTTACCCTTGGTAAGACTGTGAAAGGCAATGCTTTTTTAGAAAAAATACGGGCTGATTGTGATCCAAGGCTGTCCCAGACGATCTGGACGCCGGGAGCCTTGATGTGGGATAATACCTTTGGTAAAGCCACCTTTAAAAAGCCATTTCTGGACAAATCCGGCGAGGCCTTGAATAATACCGGTTTTCAGATCCGGAAGGGAAATGATCCAAAATCGGCTCTAGCGGGTGGTGGTGTCTCCTGGAGCTCAAGTGATGAAACTGGTGCCATCATCTTTCGTTATGCCGAAGCCTTATTGAATTATGCTGAAGCGAAGGCTGAACTTGGCGAAACAGTCGATTATACCAAATCAATCAATCTGCTCCGCAAAAGATCAGGTATGCCGGATTTTGCTATTACCGACGATCCAAATAAGGACAGGTATGCCGACTATGGTTATAATATATCAGACCAATTAAAAGAAATCCGCCGCGAGCGTACCGTCGAACTTGGAGCCGAGGGATTTCGCTATGACGATATCCGACGATGGGCCGCCCATAAATTACTGAAAGGGAAACGCCCCAAAGGTTATCCATTTTTGGCTTCGGACTGGACGGGCACAAAAATCAACTATAAAGTTGATGCGGACGGTTTGCTGGATCCTTTTGTAACGCAGCTGCCGAATGGCTATGGATTTAAGGAAAACCGCGATTATCTGGAATGTATACCGCTAAATGAAATCACATTGAACAATAACTTAAAACAAAATCCAGGATGGGAATAAAAGTATTTTTGCCATTGCTGTTCATCCTATTTTATAGCATGGTTCAGGCTCAATCTGTTATTAGGATCGGTCTTATCGCCGATCCACAGTACGCAGATAAGGATACCCGTGGGAGCCGTTTTTACCGAAACTCACTTGACAAATTGGATTCGGCCGTCACAGCGATCAACAGGCGAGGGGTGGATTTTACGGTCATGCTTGGCGATTTGGTTGATGTAGGGCCAAAAGATCTGCAGCCGGCGCTTCAGCGACTCAACAAGCTCAAAAGACCAGTCTATAATATCTTGGGAAACCACGATTATGTGGATGTTGATGACGGGGCCCATTTATATAAGTTATATAAAATGCCGAATCCTTATTATACCGTAGAAAAGGGTGAATGGCTGTTTATACTGCTCAATACCAATGAACTTGCCGATTATGCCACTAAGGCGGGATCAGGCCAACGTGAGGCTTGGAAGAAACTCAATGATATACTGAAGACAGCAAAAAGAAACAATGATCAGCCCTGGAACGGAGGCATAAGCGAAAAACAGCTGAAATGGATGGAAAGGCAACTTCACAAAGCCCAGTCAGCATCCAAAAAGGTGATCGTTTTCACACATCATCCCCTGTATCCCGAGAATGGCCTTGAAGCACTGAATAATCGAGAGATATTGGCCCTTATCGAAAAATATCCGGTTGTAAAGGCGGTTATCTCAGGCCATCATCATCCCGGCAATTTTGCAACCTATAAAGGTATTCCGATGATTACACTGGAGGGGATGATCGAAACCGCCGACCAGAATGCTTTTGGTGTTTTGGAGCTCAATGATCATCAGCTGGATATTCATGGAGAAGGGCGGATGACAGCCAGAAAAATTGATTTTTAAACGAAGAAACTTAATATTAAAATATAAAAATTATGAGAAAAACAACATTAATGTTTGGCAAAGCAGTCTGTATGTTTGCCTGTATGACTTATCTATTTGTGGGCTGTCAGAAAGATATTACCCAAATTCAGGAAAACGCGCCAAAAAAAATGGGCAAAGTCAATACGACATTGGCTGGTCCGACCTTTGTAAGTGCGCATCGGGCCAATGATCTGATTAAGGTTGATGAGATTATCAACGAAGGGATTAATAGCCTTGAGGTGGATATCTATGTTGCCAATAAAGGCGGCCAACCAACCTGCCTGATCGGTCATGAAGCCGGAACAGCAACAGGACAGACATTGGAAGAGTATTTTGCCAACCTAAATCAGAAGCTTCCGGGCTATACTTCGCTTTGGTTGGATTGTAAAGACTTGAATAGCGCCACAAATGAACAATTATTTTTAAAGACCTTGAAGAAAATGGATAGCCTTTATTCTATTAAAAATAGAGTGTTGATAGAAAGTATGTATCCAGAGCATCTGACAGGCTTTAAGCAGCTTGGTTGGAAGGTAAGCTATTATTGTAATTGGTCAGATTTGAGCGGCAAGACAGCTGCGCAGCAACAGGTTGTCATGGACGCTATGTACAGCAAGTTGACTACCTATGGAGTGGATGGAATTAGTTACGATGCATCTGTCGATAATGCGATGAAATCTTACTTTCCGACCAAAACCGTTGGCACAGAACGTGTGAAGATGTATGCATGGGCATTATCACGTTATTACGGAGAAGCAAACCTCGCAAGCAAACTGGCAGGGTATTCACATCTTGATATATTATTGATTACATTTTACTCGCCCCAAGGTATTTTGACAGATGGTGCCAATTACAAAATCGTATCTGCATTAACGAAAGAGCCGAGCAAGCTGGTTGATGCTAACGGTAATCCTCCGGTTAATGGTGAAGATGTGACATTATGGACTTATAATTATCCAACAACGTCCAATCAGGTCTGGAAATTGAGAAGTGTTGGAAGTGGATATTATGCCTTGAAGAATGTGGCTGATACGACTAAAGTATTGGAAGTAAGGGGCGGTGGATCTGCAAACAGCACGCCTGTTCAGGTGGCCACATTTGCTAATACTTCGGCACAACGGTGGAAGATTACTTATGTTGGAAGCGGCAATTATAACCTTGAGCCAGCATCTGCCGTAGGCAAAAACCTTGATGTAAATGGATCAAGTACCGCCAACGATACGCAGATACAAATCTATTCAGCGCATACAGGCAACGCGCAGAAATTCAGGTTGGTTAAACAATAAGAAACTGTTATCATGACAACAACTGAAATGGTAAAGATAAAATATCTATATCTATTTTTCACGGTTTTGAGTTTTGCAGGTTTTTTGCTTCTCTCATGTGAAAGAGATCATGCCGTCGAGCATACTCCGTCCGAAATAGTTAGCAAAAAGGGTTCGAGTCTGATCCAGGGAGATAGCAATGATCTGACGCTTGCGATTCCGATGGGCGGGAATGCATTTGTGACCAATGGATCCAGTGGAGCAGAGATTTTTGATAATTCAAATTACGGGTTGCGTAATTGGACTAGTCTTTCGGCTCTGGTAAGTACCTATTTTAAGGTAACACAATCGGGTACCTTACATTTGGGGATAAGAGGCTACGTTACCACGGGCACGAGCGTGGTCCGTTTGACCGTCAATGGACAGAGCTTCGATGTGACCATGACCGGTGGAGCACCCGCAAAAGACTATTATGCAGGTGCAGTGCAGATAGCAGCACCTGGTTATGTAAAAGTAGATCTGCAGGGAATAAGCAAAACTTCGACTTATATCGGTAATATGACCGATATTCTTATCGGTGGTACGGCAGCTTCCTCCGGTCTTACCTATGCGAACATACCTGCAAGCTATTATTTTTCACGTCGTGGCCCTTCGGTACATTTAACACCAAGTCTTCCTACTGGAAATTCCTATGAATGGATGTATAATGAAGTGACTGTTCCCGCTGGACAGGATCCTGTGGGTAGTTATTACATGGCAAATGGATTTGGACAAGGGTATTTTGGCTTTCAGGTCAATTCAGCTACACAACGAAAAATTATATTTTCTGTATGGGATCCAAGCAATGAGGCTGACGGTAAAACTACTGCAGTGAGTAGTGGTACAGATGTGGTGGTCAGTGGTTTCGGTGGAGAGGGGACAGGCGGAAAAAGTAATTGGACATACGACTGGTCAACCGGGACGACATATAAGTTCCTGACAAGAATAAGACCGGACGGGTTAGGAAATACACTGTATTCATCCTGGTTTTATGCTCCAGAGTTAGGAACATGGAAATATATTGCCACCTTTAAGAGGCCGGCTATTTCGACCTACATAAAAGGTGCGTACTCTTTTCTTGAAAATTTCAATAATACGATGGGCTACTTGGGCCGAAAGGGATATTATTCAAATTTTTGGGTTAGGTCAACAACGGGTACATGGATCGAATCAACTTCTTGTAAATTTAGCGTGGACGGTGCAGGTGATAATAATCAGCGTGGCGATTATAGAGGTGGAGTTGAGATCGGTAAGTTCTTTTTGCAAAACGGTGGATTTTTTAATGATTTCGTGGCAGAAAATACTGTTTTTACAAGACCTGCTAATGGTACTGCTCCCAATATAGATCTTAATAATTTGCCCATGAATTAACAATTTTGTAGGTAGTGGTGTTCAATTTGGTGCAACGCATGGATTATTTCATGGCGTTGCACTTTTTTTATTAGAGCTACATTATAGACGATCAAATATCTGACTTTTCGGTATCTCCCCGATACCGCTTACATACAGCTTGTTTTCCTCGGATAGCCTCCTTAGCAGACATACTTTTGCTATACACATAAAAACAAAAGAATATGGCAAATCAATTTTTAATTAAGGAGACGATGACGGCTATGCAGGGTTTATCTGCTGCCGAAATTACAGCATTACAGAACGGAAGTTATGATGGCGTCCAGTTATTGGGCTATTATCAAAAAGGGGATACCCCAGCACCGATTATTTATTACTATTTTAATCCATTAACAGACCCTGATCCAGGACCAAAAGATGAAGGGAGTGTAATTGAAACGGGAGGTATTAAGTTATTTCATGATTTCAAAAAATTTATTCATGTTTCTTATTTTGGAATTATAGGAAACAAGACCGACGATTACACAAATAAAATTAAAAGCCTTTTAATGACGCAAGCGGAAAATACAACTTTTAAATTCAGTGGCCGATATAAGGTTTCTTCCACACTCAACGTATTAAAATTAGGGACAAAAATTATTGGAGATGATCTGGTATTTGAATTTATTGGAGATTTTGATTCTAAATTTATAAGCGTAGAAGCTGACAACTTTAGTGTCCATGGCGCAACATTTGACGCGATGGATAAACAATTGAAAGATTGCTTTATTCATTTAACAGACAACATTAAAAATCCAAGTATCACTGACTGTATTTTCAAAAATGCTTTGGGTATAAAAGCGGGTACGAGTAATGATCAGCAATATGGAGTAATGATTAGTCCTTATGGGGTTAGTAACTTTCTTATTGATCAGTGCCTATTCTCCAATATTAAAAATGATAATACAGGCACTCAAGCAGGAAGTTTAAAAGGATTTTGTGGCGGTATCTACATTAGCGATCCTAGAGTTGATGCGGCTCATCCCAATGCTAAAGTGCAAACTGATTTTGTAACAGGAAATATTTCAAATTGTAGATTTTCCGACATCATGACCAAGTTAGATGATGGGTTATCCCAAAGTGCATACACTTCTTACAACGATGCCGATGGAATCAGGTTTTATGGGGGAGGTAAAGCTCAAAACTGCGATGTAAATATAGATAATTGCTATTTTAAGAATGTCGGAAAAAGGGCTATTAAGATAAGTTATATGGGGAATGTGAAAGTGAATAATATATCCGTTGAAGCTGACGGTCTCCAGTACCAAATGATTTCCCTTATTAAAATTAACAAAGGTACCAGCGTGAAAGGAGTCCGGTATTATGGAAATGGTTCCAGCTTACAAATAGCTTTTCAGAGTGATGATGGTGGAGATATCGTATTGGAAGATGTCATCGTGGATGGATGTGAAGTTTTTTATGAGATTAATCCTTCTTTCCAGTCAGCGGATAGCGAAATCCGCAATATCTTAATAAAAGATATCGTTGTTAAAAATCTATTTAGAAGAGGAATTTTGTCAAACAATGGTTATGCCAAGATCGCTAGGAATATAGTGTTGGAAAATATTTATATGGAAGCGGATCCAGCCCGAAATTCCGTACAAGCACTTAACGCAGCCTTTGGTTGGCAAGAAAATGAAGTATTTATAAAGAACTTCCGAACCAAAAATTGTGATGTCAGAGTTGATGGCGGAATGTTTAATATCGATGGTTTGCATATCACAATTGATAATCCCAATTTTTTGGGTTCTACCAATCCGCTGGGCAATTCCGCAAATGTGGCTTGGAGGAAATTTAACCATATATTGGATTTGGGCGATAATTCATCACATAGAGACAGTGTCCCAATTTTTACCAGTAGTGCATCGATTACTAGGACACCGGTGGCAACAAATATTACGATTGATATTCAAGGTATTTCGGCGAGCTACTTTGATGCTGCTGTTGTTGGCTCAGATTTAAGTATAAATGACAGAAAAGAGCTCGTCAATTTTAATCGGGATAGATTAAAGGTCCAAAACGTAACTTATAAATACGCTGCTCATCTGCCTGCACCATTAAGAGCAGCTATTATTTTCGAAGGTAGCTTTTTACATATAACAGACATCAAACTAGACTCTGAGTCGGGCATGTTTGTTAATACACTTGAAGGTAATACTGCGAAGACCGGAATATTTATATCAGATGTTTTTAATCTAACACAAACCGCTTTAGATAATCCAGTTGTCAGAACCAATCGGATTATCAATAGTAAAATATGTAACGTGTTTTCTAGGGGGATAGGTTCATATCCAGTTGTAAGTTTGGGCTCAGGCAGCAGCGGTAATACCATTTCGGAAATTGTGGGCAATGCTACTCCTTTTAGTGTAGAACTTCTGGGTAGCCAGCCTAATACGAGGGTTTACAATGTATTCAACCAAACGGACTCTTATAGTCCTAAAGGAACTACATTACAGCGGCCTACTACATCGCTTGTGGGGCAAGAGTATTTTGATATCACATTGAATCGACCAGTATGGTGGAATGGCTCTACTTGGGTAGATGGCAAACAATCTGCCGCTTCGCCGGACACAGCAGCAGATCCCAGTAACACTTATATGCCGTCGGAAGTTCAAGCTATATTGGCTGAATTAAGAGATCTAAAAACTAAACTGCGAAGTGCCGGAATACTTGCTATCTGATCTTTTGCTGATTGATTAGTTAGCTTTCCCTCAGTAGTTCCATGAAATATTGTTGTAGGGTAAGAATTAATCTATAATATTAAATTAACTTATTTATTATAAAATTATTGTTTAAACATATTTGAAAGAGCAAATTGTAGGATTTAATTGAAAATATCTAGCTATTTTACTACTATTTATTGCTAAATTAGAGAAACTTATTATAAAATTATGAAAATTAAAAACAAAATTAAACTTCTTGGAAGTATTCTATTAACTGCATTATTTTTTTATTCCTGCGTAAAAAAGGATATTCAAAAAAATGCTGATGATCTAGCCTCCATTAGTAAAGAGACGATAACATTGGAAGAAGCATTTGATTTAATAGGGCAGAAGACAGGCGCCAAAATTAAATCAAATGTAAATGTTCAAGGTACAAGTGTCAATGCACTAAATACCCCTATTACCTGTCCTAGTTATCCCTATACAGCAAGTTCGCTAAGTGATATTACTGTCAATAGTTCGAGTTCGGAAACAGCACCTTTAACTGGTGCTGGTGTTGCTATTCCGTACAAATTCGCTCAAGGGAGCACCTATGTGATTGAAATTATGATTGGGAATGTGGCGTATGGTACTGCGGGCAAAACACATGCTAGTCAAGATAAAAATCCATCTTGGCAAATGGGGCTAGCTAATACGCAAAATTTCCCAGCACAATGTAATGGATCAATCAATCTCGCTTTGTTAGGAATTCCATATGCTAATATGGGGAAGCTGCCGATTCAAAAATATCCTTATACATCAAGTGATTTTACGACCACCTATACAACCAAAACTGTGACTCTTACAGCGACGGAATGTTTCAATTATCTTTGGGTCAACTTTATGCCACCGGATGGAGCATATAGAAACAATCATCATATTTCTTATGTTAAGATTACGAGATCTGGGCAAAATTTTTCCATCGAAGGGCCATCAGATATAACGACCAATTCAGTTTATAAAGTTAAATCAAATTCATTTTTGTTAGATCATCCATTTATATGGAGGACTACCGGAAATATTGCTATTGTTGGTGATTCTATTGGTCCAAGCTTGACAGCCAAGAAATCAAATACTAGCCCTTTAAAAGGTACTATCTCTGCTATTTTGCCAGGATGTGGCGAGATTGCCATCAAAAAATTTGATGCTTGTGAAACTAAAGATTCCTTTGTAGACATAAATGGTCCAGGTATCATAAAAGTTGGACAATCGAATAGATCCTACAGCTGGACTTTAATTGATTCAAGATATACGAATTTGAGTTGGAGCCTAAGCACTTCTAAACTTACAAGCAGTTCTCCAAGTGCAAACTCTTTACTTATTTCCGTACCTAGAACCTATAAAGTCATTGATCAGGCTGCTCAAGGTGATTACGTGACTTTAACAATTACTGGGACGGGTCCATGTGGTGTAAGCTCAGTGCATTTCCCAATTTTCGTTTCCACCGGTTACCCTCCGATAAAGCCTAAACAGTAGTTTGGAATTTCAACTGAAAGGAAATCGTGCGTTAAATAAACAATATCCTGTTCGTATGGAAAAAGAGAAACCAGATTACTTCTTTGTGTTAGAAAGGAGTAATCTGGTTTCTCTTTTTTACGAGATGAAGAACTAAATGATAATTAAGATTTTTTATATTGTCATAATTGGTAACATGAGCAATGTTATCGTCTCTTTTTAAATTCAGTTTAGAAAACAAAAATCTTTTAATTGATGAATTTTCAATCGATTTATAGTTTTTTAATATCTCTGGAATAAACGCTTTTTTTATAATAATAGATTTATTATTTATTCTTAATGTGATGGTATCTTGTTCAATTTCCGAAGGCAAAACAAATGGATCGAAACCATAGGAAGATAGTTCTTCCATATATTTTTGCTGGTTCATCTTCCGTATGAATTTTTTCTTGTTAAAACGAAAATCTACAACCTCAACTGGAGTATCGATGAACTTGGCTAGGCATAAGCGATGTTGGCCATGCGAAAAAAAATAGTGATTACCGTATTTTTCGATCGCTTGTGTACATCAAAATATTGTAGATATCCCTCAATCTCTCCTGAATAAATACCTACATAGAAATGTTTCAAGTTCCACATGCCCACAAAATGTAGGTTATGGATTTTCAAATTGTCAGTTAAATATTTAAAAATAATCATTAAATCTTTATGAATCGTATTCTTTTGTACTCCCAGAATGTTTAGTACTTTATTCGTCTCGATTTTTACTCCTCCTGTAAACGCTAATTTGCGATCTCAATGATGTGAAGAAGGAATCTCATGTCGGATTCACCTTGTTTGCCCTAGATAGACATTACTATCATGATACTTTTGCGATATACATCTAAATCAAAGTGACATGACAAATCAATTCTTAATTAAAGACACAAAGTAGGACATGAGGAATCTTTCTGCAGTCGAAAACAATGTTTTAAAAGGGAGCAAGCCAATCAATAGGAAATATAAAATTTTATTTATGGTACCAATGATTTTGATTTAGTAAATTTATCATTATATTCATCGTCGTTCGTACCAATTATATGAATTTGCCAAATGAAATCTCCTAAAGAAGCTGCTATACTGGAAAAACTTAAAAATGGAGACCTCAATTCGTTTAATGAAATCTATTTCCATTATTCTCCAAAGATCTATATTAGATTGATCAAACTGGTCAAAGATCAAACTATTGCGGAAGAAATCTTACAGGAAGTATTTACCAAAATATGGCTCCAACGTGAAAAGATTGACCCTAATAAAGGATTTGTCTCATTTCTCAATCATATTTCGGATAATTTGGCCATGGATTTTTTTCGAAAAGTGCAAAGAGACAAGGCACTTCAATTGGAAATATGGGCTTCAGCCATAGAACTGTATTATCATACCGAAGAAAAGCTGTTTTTCAAAGATAAACAGCAGATGCTGAACAATGCAATCGACTCCCTGAGCCCCAAACGAAAGGAGATTCTGATGCTCAATAAATTTGAGGAAAAAAGTTATAAAGAAATAGCCGATTTACTGGGTATCTCAGTATCTACAGTGAGCAATCAATTGGTGCACGCACTCAAGGATATCAAAAAATATATTCAGGAAAATTACCGAGATGAGTATATAATCAGTCTTTTTGCGGCCTTTTTATTTAAGCTATAAAAAAAATAAAAAAGCAATAGTGTGATTCTCTTTGCCAAACGTATAGAGTAACAAATACAGCAATGTATTGAACTAATTATAGAAAATTTTGAAAGAGCAATCCTTTAAAGATCAATTGTTGGCGTATATCCACAACCGCTTGGAGGTGCAGTATTATGAGTCATTTTTTGACGAAATGGCCGAGATGGATGCTGCAATTCTGGAATTATGGATCGCTGAGATGCTGGATCAGGATGAAGGACAAGTATTACAACAGATTCACTTACCAGATTTAAGCATTGTTCATCGAAAAGTGCTCGATCATATCTATGCCGTAGATCCGCCCAAGCCTACACTAATCCGGAGCATAAGCCCGTGGGTCTGGGCTTCCTGTGCCGCCGTTCTACTCTGTGTACTGTCGGTTCTCTTTTTGAAAAATTTCTCTACCTCAATAAAGGACCAGGTCACTTGGTATGAAAATAAAAATGCCTATACGATCTATGCTCAGCTTCCTGATAGTACGACTGTTATCCTTTATCCACAGGCTAAAATCGGATTCGATTACAACGACCAAGGCCACCGCGATGTAGAGCAGGTGCAAGGTCGGGTTATTTACAAGGTGCACAAAAACAAAAATGCACCTTTTCAAGTCAATTACAGAGGATATTTGACCACTGCCTTAGGCACAATATTCAGCGTAGACCCCAAGGATGCCGATCATGTACTAATAAAACTAATGGAGGGCAAAATCTCTGTCGGATCAGTTACGGCCGATAGCCGAAATTTAATATACCTCCAACCAAAAGAAGAAGTATTGGTTAACTTAAAACTTCAGCAGATGATTAAGTTTTCGGAGCCCGAATTGACAAAATCTCAGCCTGCCCGTGTGGATAAGGAGTTAAGAAAACTCATTCCACATCTAACCGCCAATGTAGAATGGACCAATCAGTCTGTCAAATTTAATCAAACCAAAAATGTTCAACTCCTAAGAGTAATCGAAAGCCTTTATGATGTTTCGATTATATGCGATAATCCTGATTTACTCAACAGTTCATTTACAGGAAGTTTAAATAGCAAAGAATCGCTAGTCAATTTCTTGACCAGCTTCTGCCAATTGAACGGTTGTACATTCCAAGTGAAAAATGGTATTGTCAACATCAGTAATTCGGGAAGAAAGGAGGACGTACAGTAGGATAGAATCAACCCAACGCGGAAAAATAAACCAATATATAAACCAGAGTAACCAACTGTAAACAATTATGAAGCATATTCTAATCAAATTAATGCTCGTGGGATTGCTATTTCCATACTTTTCTGTAGGATTTGCGCAATCAAACCTGAAAGTAAATGGTAAAATAGTAGACAACGAAGGTAATACATTACCCGGCGCAACTATTGATCTTGTCCACGAGAAGAGCAGTAAAAAACTCCACTTTGTGGCCGATAACAACGGATTGTTTGTTTTAACCCCGCTTGTTGCTGGTGAAAATTATATGATCTATGCCCACCATCTCGGCTACGATACCGATTCTGTTAAGCATTTTGTGGCAACCGCTACCAGCAAAAACACTGTGCTTATCCGTCTGAAACCAAACGCCGGAATGATAGAGGAAGTTGTTGTCGTCGGTTATGGTGTGCAGAAAAAGGTCAATTTGACGGGCGCTGTTTCCGCCGTATCGGGAGAAGATCTGAATAATAGGCCCGCAGGGCAAACCTCTTCGGCCCTTCAGGGCATGGCCTCGGGAGTAACCGTCACACAGCGTTCTGGCAAGCCGGGAGCGGACGGTGCGGATATCCGTATCCGCGGTATCGGTACACTTGGCAACGCAGCACCTTTAGTGCTGATTGATGGGATCGAGGGCTCTATCAATAATATCGACCCCAATTTAATAGAGAATATTTCCATATTAAAAGATGCCGCCTCCGCATCGATCTACGGTTCGAGAGCTGCCAATGGTGTCATCTTGGTCACGACCAAAAGGGGAAGTTCTGATAAAGTCGCTATTGCCTACAATAATTATTTCGGTTGGCAGTCGGCGACCAATATGCCCAAAATCGTCAATGCCCTGGATCATATGCTGCTGACTAATGAAGCGTATACCAATGTTGGTGCGAGTCCATTATATCCAGAGGATATCATTGCCGCCTATCGAAATCAGGGCAATGGTAGTTCGGACGAGTATCCCAATACCAATTGGCAAAAGGAATCGTTGCAGGGGAATGGATTTCAGCAAAGCCATTTTCTGACAGTCAATGCAGGCACAAATAAAGTAAAAATGCTGACTTCGGTCGGTTATTTCGACCAGAAGGGGTTGACACTGAATAGTTCGTTTAAGCGCTATACTATCCGCAACAACGTGGATGTTAAATTCTCAGATAAGCTCGCCGTTAAATTTGACTTTCAATACGTCAATCCGATCGTCACCTCACCCGCAGCGAGCATTGAAGAGCTTTTTCAGTGGATGAGCAGTATTCCCGCCAATCAATCCTTTAGAAATTCTAATGGTACCTGGGGACTAGGTTGGAATGGTAATAATCCCGTCTCGGCGGCTGCAGATGGCGGTGTTGCGACCAACAAAAGTCCATTTGGTAGTATCAACGCATCAGTGATCTACAGACCCAAAGAATGGTTGACTGCCGAGGTCAATTATGCACCGAAATATGCGACGCAGGTAAATAAGAATTTCCGAAAAGCAGTACAGTCCTATTTTCCAGATGGTACACCGAGCTTCTCGGTCCCTATGCGTACAGCACTTACCCAGTACAATAGCCAAGAACTTTTTAATAATATGCGAGCGACCCTTACGCTAAACAGGGATTTTGGTCCACATCAGTTTAAAGCATTGATTGGTGGTTCGCGGGAAGACTACAAGATTGATTACGCTCAGGGTTTTAGGGACACCTACGTTCTCCCTGACTATGAAGTACTCAATGCTGGGTCGGCACTGAATCAGTCAGCTACGGGAAGTGCTTCCGAGTGGGCGTTACAATCTTTATTTTCCCGGATCAATTACGTTTTCAAAGATCGTTATCTTTTGGAACTCAATGCACGCTACGATGGTTCGTCCAGGTTTGCCAAAGGTAATCGTTATGGTTTTTTTCCGTCGGCATCTGCAGGATGGCGTTTTTCTGAGGAGCAGTTCCTAACCGCATCCAAGGGCTGGCTTACAGAGGGAAAAATCAGGGCATCATGGGGTAAACTGGGAAATCAGAATATCGGGACCTATCCGGCCGTGGCATCTTTAAACCTAGGTTCGTATACATTGGGCAATGGCATCGTCAATACGGCAGCGCTAAATGATATGTCCAATCCTGATATTACATGGGAGTCTACTGAGGAGAAAAATATCGGGATTGATCTTACCCTATTTAAGCGATGGACTATTACCGCAGATCTATACAACAGAAAAACCAGCGATATATTATTACAGCTGGACATCCCGCTCATCATTGGTTTGAATAAGCCCTATCAAAATGCGGGCGTGGTCGAAAATAAAGGTTGGGAACTTTCCATGGGCTATCGGAGTGATCCGGGCAAAGCCTTTAAATATAATTTTACGTTTAACCTCTCTGATGTCAGAAACAAAGTATTGGATATGCGGGGAATCAATCAGACTGGTCTAACGGTCAATCGGGAAGGTTATCCCATTAACTCGATCTTTGGCTATGTTTCGGAAGGCTTTTTCCAGACGACCGACGAAGTGAAAGCACATGCCACACAGTTTGGTACCTTGGCTCCGGGAGACCTCAAATATCGCGATCAAAATGGCGATGGCGTAGTTAATGAATCCGATAAGGTCATTATCGGGAGTACGATTCCACGATATACCTATTCGCTCAATTCCAACTTCAGTTTCAAAGGATTCGACCTCAGTTTTCTGTTGCAGGGTGTGGGAAAAGCCGATGGCTACCTCTATGGTGCAGGTATACAGCCTTTTACAACGACGGGGGCAATTGGCGGGACGATCCGTGAGGACAATAAAGACCGATGGACGCCTGACCATACTGCTGCTAAATATCCGCGCCTGGCTTTCGGACAGAATAACAACCAGCAGTCCTCCCAGTTTTGGATGAAAAATGCCGCCTACCTTCGGCTGAAGAATTTGCAGCTCGGCTATTCATTCCAGGCGGACCTGCTAAAGTCTATCGGACTGAATAGGTTCCGGGTATTTGTCAATGGCTCAAACCTATTCAGCGTAGACAAGTTTTGGGACGGTTATGACGTCGAAGCACCTGTAGGCTATGGTAACTTTTACCCACAGGTAAAGGTGTATTCTTTTGGATTGGATATTACATTATAAACTTGGCATGTATGAAAACTCTAAATAAATTCGTATTATATACGCTATCGATTGCAGTTCTCCTTTTGGTGGGGGCATGCGAAAAATACCTGGACAGATCTCCCTTGGATGGTCCTTCGGACGAAAATTATTTCAAAAATCAGGATGAGCTGACATTGGTTGTCAATGGTTTGTACAGTGCCCTGGCATTTCATCCCACGGACGACATGCCTATCAACCTCACACTTGATGATGCCACCGATATTGGGTGGGATCGTAATACCTCTGATTTACAGGCTGTGGGAAGAGGTGATCACGACAGCAACAATGGTTACATCCGGAATATCTGGACCAATTCCTATAAGGTCATTGGCAAATGTAATTTTATACTCGACAATATCCAGAAGTTGGATGGAAAGATGGATGCCAATCTTCAAAAGCGTTATAAAGCAGAGACACAGTTTATCCGGGCCTATGTCTACCAATATTTGATTGATTATTTCGGTGGAGTGCCTTTAGTGACGAGCGGCCTGAGCCTGGTGGAGGCCAATGTCCCCAAAACAGCAAAGGCCGAAATTGCAGCATTCATCCTCAAAGAACTTGCTGAAGCGTCAGCTATCTTGCCGGTGAGCTATGGCTCGGCTGATGTAGGACGCGCTACCAAAGGAGCGGCTTTGGCCATACGGGCTCGGGCAGCACTCAATAATGGGCTGTGGGAAGAAGCAGCGCGTTCTGCCAAAGAAGTCATGGACCTGAAAGTATACGCCTTACACCCCGACTTCGGCCAATTGTTTACCTATGATGGAGAGGCATCCAAGGAGATTATTTTTGCTTTTCAATATCTACGATTACAAAAAACAAAGACCCACAGTGCTACGCGCGGATTTCTGTCACGCAACGCACAGGGAACTTCCAACAAAATTCCGTCACAATCCGTTGTTGATAGTTATCTCTGTACCGACGGATTTGCCATTGATAAATCTTCCAGATTTGATCCTAAAAAACCATTTGCCAATCGGGATCCGCGTCTGGGCTATACCATTGCACTTCCCGGCAGCACGTTTTTTGGTTTTCAGTTTGAGACCCATAAGGATAGCATAACCTGCTGGAACTACACCTACAATACTTCTACGGCAGTACGCATCCAAAATCAGGACGCGATCAATGCCTATGCGACCTTTTCTGGTTATTGCTGGAAAAAATATGTCGATATCAAAGACAAGGACTTTACCATGGAATCGGAGTTAAATATTATTCAGAGCCGATATGCTGAAGTTTTGTTGATTTATGCAGAGGCGATGATTGAAAGCAATAAGATCGACCAAACGGTGTATGATGCGATCAACAGTATTCGGCAGCGTCCTAGCGTTGACATGCCAGTAATATCCAGCGGTAAAACGCAAATTGAGCTGCGCGAGATCGTACGCAAAGAAAGACTTTATGAATTGACCAATGAGGGCTTTCGTCTGGTCGATTTGAGGCGTTGGAAACTGGCCGATAAATTCATGAATTCAACATTCTATGGCCGCATTCCAAAAGGCTTGCTGGCCAATGCGCCGACGATCGATGAAGATAGTTACGTGAATTATAAAAATGTTGCTAATCAGAAAGACATGCGGGTTATCGAGTTACGCAAGTTCGATCCCAACAAGAATTACCTTTGGCCGATCCCGAATATTGAAATTGTAACCAATAAAAACCTGGAACAAAATCCAGGCTATTAAATTCCAATGATGATGAGAAAAACACTTTTAATGACCATTGGCCTTTTGACCATGTTTTGGCATTTAGTCAAAGGGCAGACCGACAGAAAGGTAGATCTATGTATCTATGGTGCCACTTCAGCCGGAGTAATAGCTGCCTACACCGCTTCACAGGCAGGAAAATCAGTGTTACTGATTGATCCGGGCACACGGGTAGGTGGGCTCAGTTCTGGTGGATTGGGGCAGACGGATATCGGGAATAAATATGTCGTCACAGGGCTCGCCCTTGATTTTTACCGCAAAATGGGCAAGCACTATGGCAGTTTTGAACAATGGATTTTTGAACCGAAGGTTGCCGAATCTATTTTTAAGGACTATCTAGCACATGCTGGCATACAAACACTGATGGGGCTTCGTTTGATAGGCGTAGAGACTGCGCATCGTTCCATCAAAAGCATAACTCTGCTTCCGAGTGAAAGCAGGGAAGGCAAAAATATAACGGTTACGGCTAACGTCTTTATGGACTGTAGCTATGAGGGCGATCTTATGGCCAAAGCTGGCGTGTCCTACCATGTGGGGCGGGAGTCGAATAGTACCTATGGTGAAACGATTAACGGTGTGCAATTGCTTGATGGTCATCAGTTTCCGGACGGTGTAGATCCTTATAGGATAAAAGGTGATCCCGGGAGCGGTGTTTTATGGGGGATCAGTACGGGGCCTTTAAAAGAAAATGGAACGGGAGACGCCAAGGTTCAAGCCTATAATTATCGGATCACATTGACCAATGTCCCTGAAAACAGAATAGCAATCACCAAACCCCACAATTACGACGCAACCAACTATGAACTCTTAAAGCGGCAAAAGGAGATACAGCCCTGGAAGAGTATCCAAGACGTATTTATCTGGAGTCTTATGCCCAATGGAAAGACTGATATCAATAATAGAAATGGATTTTCAACAGATATGATTGGCATGAACTGGCATTACCCTGAAGCCGATTTTTTCGAACGGAAAGAGATTATTCAGGCCCATGAAGATTACACCAAAGGTCTTTTATATTTTGTCGCAAACGATCGTTCGGTGCCGGAGCCGATCCGAAGCGAATTCAAAAAATGGGGTTATCCCAAAGACGAATATCTTGACAATGGACATTGGTCACCGCAATTATATATCCGCGAAGCCAGAAGGATGATTGGTGATGTCGTCATGACCCAAGACCACTGTCAGGGCCGAAAAGTCGTGTCCGATGGGGTAGGCTATGCCGCATACACCATGGATTCGCACAATTGTGACCGAGTGATCGTCAATGGTATGGTCAAAAATGAAGGTAACGTTGAGGTTGGCGGATTTTCTCCCTTCCCGATTTCCTACAGAGCGATCGTCCCCAAAAAAGAAGAGATCAATAATCTTTTGGTCCCGGTGTGCTTGTCGGCAAGTCATATCGCCTTTGGTTCCATTCGCATGGAGCCTGTATTTATGGTGCTGGGGCAGTCCGCTGCTGTAGCAGCCTGCGAGGCAATTGACAACAAAACTGCCGTTCAGGATGTTGATATAAGACGCGTGCAAAAAATATTGCGTGACAACCCAAAGGCTGATGGCCGTAGGGCCGATTATATCATTCATGTAGACGATAAAGATCAGGTTATGTTGAAAGGAACTTGGCGTAAATCCGCAAAAAAAGGTTATGGCATGAGTTACCAGGAAGCCGACAGCAGCCCCGGGGCCATGGCCCGTTTTACTCCCGGTAAAGATTTTGCCGGTGGAAAATATATGCTGTACAGCTATTTTCCTAGAACTGCCGAAAGCACCGAGAGCGGGACATTCATTATCCATACAGGGAAGACAAGGATCGAAAAAACAATAAATTTTAAGGAAGTCAATATTCTCGGACAGACCACAAGTACTTGGGTAGCGCTCGGCGAATATGCTTTTGAAAAGGGAAGAAGTAAGCCCTATGTTGAGATTACCTCGGACGCAAAAGGCATATTGGCTGCAAATGCCATCTTGTGGGTTCCCGTTTCAGACCAAAATTAAGTACATATGCAAAAGATAAAAATAGGGTTAAAATTAATGTTTGTCTTGGCTTTTCTGCAGGTTGAGGCCCAGCATTCGACCACGAAGGTAGACGTGGTCGTTTACGGCGGTACACCGGCAGCCATCACCGCTGCATTGCAAGTAAAACAGGCCGGCAAATCTGTGCTTCTCTTATCACCAGATCAGCATTTGGGAGGTCTGAGTTCAGGCGGACTTGGTTATACCGATTCTGGCAATAAAGCAGTTATTGGTGGTCTGGCCAAAAAATTCTACCAGGATGTATATAACCATTACTCCAGGGAGTCGAGCTGGAATTGGCAATCCCGGGCCTCCTTTGGCAATCGTGGGCAGGGCACCGTCGCGATGGATAGTGCGCATCGAACGATGTGGATTTTTGAACCCCATGTAGCCGAGGACATTTTTGATTCTTGGGTGCGGGATCATCAGATTGATGTTGTTCGTGGAGCATATTTAGATCGGCAGGAAAGTGCTATCGTTAAAGAAGGCACAACCATCAAGACCATTAAAACGGTAGACGGAAAGATCTATGAAGCGAAGATATTTATTGATGCCACTTATGAAGGTGATCTGATGGCGCTGGCCAAAATCAGTTACACGATCGGGCGGGAGGCCAACCACACCTATGAGGAGCAGTGGAATGGTGTTCAGACCGGAGTCTTTCAGCACAGGCACCACTTTATCGCTCAGATCAGCCCCTACAAGCGCGAGGGAGATCCGAGCAGCGGCCTGGTATACGGCGTTTCAGCACAAGATCCTGGGCAATATGGCGCAGCAGATCAGAAGCTGCAAGCCTATTGCTTCCGCATGTGCCTGACCAATGATGCTCGCAATCGGAAGCCCTTTGCCAAACCTATTGCGTACGATCCGCAGCATTATGTCTTGTTACAGCGTTTATTTCGCGCGGGCTGGGACGAAGCCTTTCAAAAATTTGATCTGGTGCCCAACCATAAGACCGATGCCAATAACCATGGTCCGTTCAGCACAGATTTTATTGGGATGAATTATAATTATCCCGAAGCAAGCTATGCCGAACGCAAGTCCATTATCGAAGCCCATCGCCGGTATCAACAAGGCCTATATTATTTTATGGCCAATGATCCTTCCGTCCCAACAGCAATCAGGACAAAGATGGCCGAATGGGGGCTGGCAAAAGATGAATTTGAAGATAATGACAATTGGCCTTGGCAATTATATATACGAGAAGCCAGGCGGATGCTAGGACACTATGTGACGACCGAACATAATATTTTGGGCAAGCGCAAAGTAGAAGATCCGATTGGCATGGGCTCATATACCTTGGATTCGCACAATACCCAACGCTATGTGACCAAAGAAGGATTTGTCCAGAATGAGGGCGATATTGGTGTCCATGTGCCAGCACCTTACGCCATTTCCTATGGATCAATTATCCCAAGAAGCGATGAATGCAGCAATTTACTCGTTCCGGTCTGCCTCTCCAGTTCGCATATTGCCTTTGGTTCTATCCGTATGGAGCCCGTATTTATGGTATTGGGGCAGAGCGCAGGAGTTGCTGCGGTATTAGCGCTTGATAATGATGGGGTTGTGCAGCACGTGGATTACGGCATGTTAAAAAAACAACTGCTGGAGTCGGGCCAAGTATTGGAAAAAAAATAATATATTGAAATAGAATTATACTGGATATAGGATGGATTTAGATCATATGAATGCCCTTACACTGGTTTTTGCATCAATTTTAATTTTTGCAATCGCCTACCGTTTTTACGGGGTCTTTATGGCACAGAAAGTACTCCGGCTCAACGATGCCATCACGACGCCAGCAGTCGAGTTTGCTGATGGCCATGATTATGTCAAGACAGACCGCAAGGTGTTGTTTGGACATCATTTTGCTGCTATAGCTGCTGCAGGGCCATTGGTAGGGCCAGTGCTTGCGGCCCAGTTTGGCTATCTTCCCGGTGCACTCTGGATTTTGATTGGTTGTGTCCTAGGCGGGGGGGTGCACGATATGGTTGTGCTATTTGCTTCGGTAAGGCACAAAGGGCAGAGCCTGGCTACCATTGCGTCTAAGGAGATCGGTCCCGTTGTGGGCGGTATAGCCGGTATAGCCGTTCTGTTCATCCTGATCCTGACCTTGGCAGGCCTTTCCCTTGCCTGTATCAGCGCCATGCATGAGGCACCTTGGTCCTTATTTACCATTATTCTGACCATGCCGATTGCCATATTTATGGGACTATTGATGCGCTATAGAGCCAGATCCGTCACCTTGGCCAGTATATTAGGGGGAATATTATTGATCGTGGGCATCATTGCAGGCCATCGTTTGATGGAAATTCCGGTCATTTACAACCTTTTTGATTGGGATGTCAAGACCATTTCGATTGCGATTGCTATTTACGGGTTTTTGGCTTCGGTGCTACCCATCTGGCTGCTTCTTGTTCCAAGGGATTACCTTTCCACCTATCTCAAGATTGGCACGATTCTGATGCTGGCCGTGGGCATTGTCTTTGTGCATCCGATAATCCAAATGCCTGCGCTGACCAATTTTATTCATGGCGGCGGCCCTGTGATCGGCGGCCCTGTGCTGCCATTTATTTTTATCGTGATCGCCTGTGGGGCAATTTCGGGTTTCCATGCGATTATTGCCACAGGCACGACACCTAAGATGCTGGGCACCGAAAAAGAGATACTTTTTGTAGGCTACGGCGCGATGTTGGTGGAAGGATTTGTGGCCTTAATGGCCTTGATCGCAGCATGCACCCTGTTACCGGGCGACTATTTTGCGATCAACACACCAGTCAGCGATTATGCAAATTTTCTGGCAAGGCATCCCGAATTAAAAGCCGTGGATCTACAGCATTTTTCAGATCGGATAGGAGTAGACCTCCATGGCCGTACAGGCGGAGCTGTTTCCCTTGCCGTGGGGATGGCCCATATCTTTGATAAAGTTCCCTTTATGAACGATGTGATGGCTTACTGGTACAATTTTGCCATTATGTTTGAAGCCGTGTTTATCCTTACGGCTATCGATGCCGGGACGCGGGTCGGACGATTCTTTTTGCAGGAAATGCTGGGCAATGTCTTTCCAGCTTTTAAAGACAAAGATTGGAAACCCGGCGTTTGGCTATGCAGTGCTCTTTTCACTTTTTCCTGGGGCTATCTTGTTTTTACCGGCAATGTAAGCAGTATCTGGCCCTTATTTGGCATTAGCAACCAGCTATTGGCTGCCTGTGGCCTTATTGTCTGTACGACGATGCTTATTCGGATGAATAGGAAGAAATATGCTTTATTTACGGCGATACCAGGCGTATTTATGGCCGGTATCACCTTTTGGGCAGGCTATCTGCAGGTAGTGGATATTTATTTACCCAAAGGGCAACTACTATTAGCTTCACTGGCGATATTGGCCATGCTCCTGATGCTGCTTGTATTTATAGGTACGTTCCGAAAGTGGTATCAATTATTTAAAACGCAGACTACATTTATCGACCAAAATGGCGAATCAGTGAAAGTTTTGGTGGATCGCTAGCTGCCTTATCGGTATCGTACATAGTGATAGCACGATAAGTAAAGTGGTTCCTGTATTTGAAGCTACCATCTTAAAGCTTAAAAGAGTGCTCGAATCTCATCCGCATAATAATGTAACTGGCTATCTGGAGTTTCTCAAAATGTCCAGTTGATGATAAAAATGTCACAATTGAAAGAAAATTTTAGATAATTTTTTTACTGGCATGCATTTCAGTAAATTTGATGCATAACATAAACTTTAAGTAAGAATGGAAAAGTATAATTACGGGGTCATTGGTCTGGGTGTAATGGGAAGAAATCTGCTTTACAATATTGCCGATAATGGTTTCTCTGTCGTAGGATTCGATTTAGATGAAGAAAAGGTAGTAGAACTTCGTAAAGGAGTAGCTTCAGGTACAAAGGTTGTTGGAACTGTTTCTCTAGAGGAATTTGTGTTGAGTTTAGACAGTCCGCGAAAAGTTATTTTGATGGTTCCTGCTGGCAAACCGGTTGATGCTGTTCTTGAAAGCATAACACCACTTCTGAGTCCAAAAGATATTGTCGTTGATGCGGGAAATTCTTATTTCAAAGATACCGAGAGACGTATAGCTGATTTAGCTTCTAAAAACCTGCATTTTATGGGAATGGGAGTTTCTGGAGGAGAGCAGGGCGCAAGAAGAGGACCAAGTATTATGCCGGGTGGAGATTTGGAAGTTTTCAATTTGGTGAAGCCTATGCTGGAAGTCATTTCAGCAAAAGTAAACGGGGAGCCCTGCACCGCTTATATGGGCAAAGGAGCTGCAGGAAATTATGTTAAAATGGTTCACAACGGTATTGAATATGCCATCATGCAATTGATCAGTGAAGCATACGATTTACTGCGAAAAGGAGCTAATCTTAACAATGAACAATTGCATGAAGTTTTCAAAAGATGGAATGAAGGCGAGATGAATTCTTTCCTTATTGAAATAACAAGAGATATTTTCCAGCAAAAAGATGATGTAACAGACGGTTATCTTGTCGACAAGATTTTAGATAAAGCAGGAGCAAAAGGAACCGGAAAATGGACCTCCCAGGAGGCTATGGAAGTTGGGGTGTCTATTCCAACCATCGATATTGCAGTAACATCAAGAATTTTATCCGCTTACAAAGATGAGCGCGTGAAAGCTTCTCAATTATATGCTAAGGAAGAAGTAAAAACTCCTGAAAATACAGAATTGTTCATCAAAGAAGTGGGGGAAGCTTTGTATTTATCTACTTTAATCAGTTATGCGCAAGGTTTGGCATTATTGGTAAAAGCTTCTGAAGAATATCAGTTTGAAATTCCGTTAAAAGATGTTGTTAAAATCTGGAGGGGTGGATGTATCATCCGTTCGGTTTTATTGGAAAAATTTTATCTGGCTTATTCAAAAGACGAGAACTTATCTAATATTTTATTGGATCCGGAAATTGCAGAAATTGTAAAAGACAAAATTTCTCCATTAAGAAAAACAGCTGCTTTTGCTGTATCAAACGGAATTCCAAGTTTAGGAATTCAGTCGGCTCTAGGATATTTCGAAGCTTACACCACAGCATCTTTACCTGTAAACCTGCTTCAGGCTCAGCGTGATTATTTTGGTGCACACACTTACCAAAGAACTGACAGAGCAGGAGTCTTTCATACGTCATGGCAAAACCCAAATAACGGAATCTAACAATGAGTGACAATACAATCCTGCATCCAACAACCATCGTTATTTTTGGTGCAACAGGGGATTTGGCAAAAAGAAAGCTTTTTCCTGCCTTCTACAATTTATATATCGATGGCCGAATGCCCAAAGGGTTTAATATTTTAGCTTTAGGAAGAGCCGAAAATACGGATGAAAAATTCAGGGCTTATATTAAAGAAAATCTGGAGAGTTTTTCCAGGAAGCCTGTAATCAAGGAAGATTGGGCTGGTTTTCAGGCTCACATCAGCTATTTTCAGCATCAGCTTGATGAAGAAAGCTCTTATCAGAATTTATATCAGAAACTGGAAAATTTTGATAAAGTGTACGGAATGAGAGGAAACAGACTTTTCTATTTGTCGATTGCACCAAACTTTGTATCGGTAATTTCAAATCATCTTAAAAATACGTCAATAGCATCTGATCCTACAACAGATCGAATTATTATCGAAAAACCTTTTGGTCACAATAAAGCATCTGCCATTGAGCTAAATAATCTTCTTTCACAAACTTTTCAAGAAGAACAGATTTATCGTATCGATCATTATTTAGGTAAAGAAACCGTTCAGAATATTTTAGCGTTCAGGTTCGGAAATTCAATTTTTGAACCTCTTTGGAATCACAGACATATAGAATCGGTGCAGATTACGGTTGCCGAAGAAGTAGGCGTGGAAACAAGAGCCAGTTTTTATGAGCAGACAGGAGCTTTGCGCGATATGATTCAGAACCATCTTTTGCAAATTCTTTGTATGGTTGCTATGGAACCTCCGGCGTCACTTGAATCGGGTGAGATCAGGGATCGTAAAGTTGATGTTTTAAAATCCATCCGTAGGATTTCTCCCGACAAAGTAGATCATTATGCGGTAAGAGGACAGTACGGACGAGGCAAAGTAAATGGGCTAAAAGTAAATGGCTATCGCCAGGAAGAGGGAATTGCTCATGATTCCAATACGGAAACATTTGTCGCTATTAAGTTTTATCTGGATAATGAAAGATGGGAGGATGTTCCTTTTTATGTCCGTACCGGGAAGAAGATGAAAGAAAAGCATTCTTATATAACGATTCAGTTTAAGCCACTTCCAAATTCTACGTTTTCAGAAAGCAGCTCGCTTCTGTCAGCAAACCGATTGATTATTAATATCCAGCCACAAATGGACATCAGATTGCAGTTTATGTCTAAAAAACCGGGCTTGTCTTTACAGCTTAAACCTGTAGAAATGATTTTTGATAATTTTGCCTGTCAGACGGATACGCCCGAAGCTTATGAAACGCTTTTATTGGAAGCACTTGTGGGCGACCTTACACTGTTTATGCGCTCTGATCAGGTAGAAGAAGCTTGGGATGTGATAAAAACGATTCAGGAAACCTGGGAAAAAACCAAAGATCCATCTTTCCCAAATTATGCTTCAGGAAACTGGGGGCCTGATGACAGTGATGCACTGGTAGAGCGGCAGGGACATCAGTGGGTTTAAAATCTAATGAAAAGAGAATGAATATTACGATATTTGATAACCTGGATGCTTTATATAAAAAAGCAGCAGATACATTTGTTGAGCTTTCTAAAAAAGCAATCCAGAAGCATGATAAATTTGTGGTCGCGTTGAGTGGTGGCTCTTCACCGAAAGCCATTTTTAGCTTATTAGCTACTCCCGAGTATGCAGATAAAATAATTTGGAACAAAATCCATTTTTTTTGGGTAGATGAAAGATGGGTTCCTCTTGAAGATGAGAAAAGTAATTTTAAGATGACTTTGGAAGTACTTTTGAATAAGGTTCCAGTCAATAAAAATCAGATTTTCCCCATGTATAAAGAGGGAATTGAGCCTGAAAATTACGCTAAAGAATACGAAACTCAAATCAGAAATGTTTTGGGAGATGACGGTATTTTTGATTTCATCCTTTTAGGAATGGGGGATGATGGCCACACAGCTTCTCTGTTTCCAGGTGAAAAGATTTTACAAGAAAAAGAAAAATGGGTTGATGCCTACTATCTAAAGCCACAGGCAATGTTCAGAATTACTTTGACTGAACCTATTATCAATAAAGCTGAAAATATTCTGATTGTTACGTTTGGTAAATCCAAGAAAAACGCTTTGAATGAAGTTCTTAATGGTGTATATAATCCTGAACTATATCCGCTACAGTTAATTGAAAAGAAAGCAGGAGTCCAGATTTTTACCGATAAAGAAGCTGGAGTTTAATATCATTTAACTATAGTGGACATCTAGCCAAAAAGGCTCCCTTATCGATTAATAAGGGAGTTTTTTTTATTGCATACAAGACTATAAATATTGACGATTTGATGTTCTGAAAACTTGCTCTTTTTCATAATATATAACAAACTAATTTAACATTTTTAATTTGTCTGAAAAACAGGTAAGGCTACCGGACCATTGACCTTTCCGTTTATGATGATCCGTTAAACATTTTTTTTAATAATTTCCGTAATTATTGAGATTTAATAATTGTTAGACTGCCATCATCAAATCCTACTGCTATTGCTTTTGCATGGGCGAAAATAGAAGCTTTAAAATTCTCGGAAGTAACATATGTTTGAACGAGGTGTTCAGAATAATTTAAAATATCTTGCCAATTTTTATCCTTTAGAAATTCGCTTCCAAATGAAAAATACTTCTGTTTGGGTTCAAAGTCCATGTTTGTGGCCCAGTCCTCATCATCCTCATCAAAGGTTTTTGAACCATTGAGATACATTGTGAAACCCTCTTCTGATTCAAAAAGTCCAAAATTGAAAGCAATTATCGATTTATCAATTTTTTCTATTTTATTTATAGTTTCCAGCCACTCTTGGAATCTTTGGTCTACTGTTATGTTGCCCATTCTTTGATTTTAGTTTACCGAGTCTTTTTAGAACTAATACTCTATAATAAGATTAAAACTGGTTATCCCTTCAGAAGTTCATATTCACTGAGGGGGAAATCATGTTTACACCATTTTTTCTTATAGCCTTCTAACCCTTCTTCATTCCATATTCTTATCAGATTCTCCCGTACCAAATTAATGTATTTCGGCAGGGTAGTAGCTCCCGAAAGTATGGTCTCAAAATTATCACCACTTATGAGGTTCCAACTAGCCCAATCTTTGTACCACCGGAGTTCATAGGAAATACTAGTACCGTTTTTTTTCAATATAAGTTTATGCTCGCCAGGTTCATCCATAAAAACAACTGATTTTTCACCTTTAGTTTTTAATTCAATGGCAGATTGTGCCAATTCTTTCAACGAATCGTGAAAAAAGGAAATGTTGACTGTGACAGTCTTTTCTATATTGCCAATTTCAAGAATGGCCCAGCCTCCAGTATGTAATATGTATTTTAAGGTGAAAACTGATTTCATAGTTTTTCGCAATTTCCTCTACAATTTAAAAAGAATATATTAATCTGTGGTATTTTGTATTTCAAACCTCATACTTTTCGGTATGTCTCCCATGCCGCTTACATAAACCTTGTTTTCCTCGGATAGCCTCTGTAGCAGCCATACTTTTGCTATACACATAAAAACAAAAGAATATGGCAAATCAATTTTTAATTAAGGAAACAATGGCGGATATGACAACATTATCTACCGCTGAAATCGCTGCACTGCAGACCGGAACTTATGATGGTGTACAACTATTAGGCTATCACCAGAAAGGGGACACCCCAGCGCCGATTATTTATTATCTAGCTCCACTTACTCCCGATCCTGGACCAGATGATGGTGGAAGCGTTATCCACGTAGGCGGTATTAAGCTCGTACATAAATTTGTGGGTGAAATTGATGCGAGATATTTTGGTGTTCAATCGAATGTGGATGCTAAAACCCAATTAATAGCGATTTCTGCATACATTAGTTCTAATACTTTAGTCTCCAGTCTAACTTTTAAAGGATTATCAAGTTTTGAAATCAGCGGAAGCATAGTTTTTAATCTCAAAAGAAATTTGGAATTAAATGGATCAGGTGTGCTAGTAAAAAGAAAATTAGGCACAGGAGGAGTAGTGATATTTGACTTTAATTGTTCAGGACATAATCTCAATATTTCTGATATAAATTTCGACGGAACTAGAAATAATGATGAAAGTTTCTATGAAAGGGAAGTACAAATCCATGTTGCCAATAATGCTAGAACCTCACAAAATACTATTCCTGTAAGGGTAAATAACTATACTGAGGCTAATATCAATACATGTAGTTTTAAAAATATACATGGATGGGGGATATATAGTCTATCTGGGAATCTCCTTACCATTGACAATTGTGTCTTTGAAAATATAGCCAGAACAGCAGTAGAAAGCAATAGAGAGGTAATCAAGACTATTGTCCGCAACTGTAATTTTGGTGACATAGGGATATTGCCGGATAAATTTAAAGTAAACGGTACCGAAATATTATACGATCAACTTGTTGATGGATCTAAATATTTTACTGACAATGGCGATGGCGTAATGTTTTTAGGACATGAGGGGCATTGTTATAACTGCATATTTACAAACGTTAATCGACTTAATGTTGTTTATGACGTCCCGAATAAGAATGTAAATGGCAAAGTGTTCATATATAACAATACCATCTATAAAAAACATCCTAAGACAAGATGTTCCAATCCGAGCGGAATTTTTTGGATTGAGTATGGTCATGAAGCATATATCTATGATAATAAAGCTTTCATGTATCAGACTTCTCCTGAAGATTTAGTGTGTCAGGGCATAGTATTCGCGCGGACAGATAGGTCAAAATGTAATGTTGTTATTGACAATAATCAGATTTACAATATATCATACAACAGATCTCTAGTTGGTATAAATTTTAGTTCATTTAATGGGAATTTAAGAATAACCAGAAATACAATAAAGGGGACTTTCTATGGATGTTTGGTACATAATTTTGAAAACGGTGATAGTATCACTGATCTGGAAATAGACTCGAATTACCTACATAATACTAATCCGGCAAGTAATAGCTCTACTTTCATCATTGAAACATCAATAGGATTTAACAATTTGGTATTCAACAACAACTATTGCTCCCAGCAAAATAAAATCCTTCCTTCTTTGCAGACCAGAAATTTGGGTAAATCTGTAGTAACTAATAATCATTTTAATGGGGGAAATGTGCTCTCGGGTTTTGTCCATCAGGTCGATTTAATATTTGCAGACAACACTGGTGTTGGAAGTTACGAGTTTAATAAAAATAGTGGCGCTGAACTTTCCAAAGTCGAGATCGTGAACAATGATATTGTATCATTAAAAATGTTTAATTCCATTAACAACACTGCTGGAACTTTTGCCTATACAGGGACTATTTCAGGTAATAGGCTTAAATCGCCATTACAAATTTCCTCCGGTAAGAATTTGAGAATCACAAAGAATGAAATTGATGGCGGTATACTTCTATTGTCACCTCTCCATGCAAATGATTTGGTAGTCGTGGCAGACAATGATATTATCTTGTCAGCGATCAATCAGACTGGAATATATATTAATAATACAATCTCGGCCACAGATATCACTGTCCGCAATAATAGCATCAACGGCCGTGATTTTTCGGGAGGAACAGGTATATTTTATCAGGTACCGCTCAATCGGACCAATTGTATTAGCATGGGGAATCATCTTAAAAAGTTGAAAAATTATACACTCAATGATTTTCAGAATATAGGTGGGACAGCAAATATGCCTTCATTGGATCAGGGGTCACTACGTGCTTATGACTGGTTTAACACCGACACCAATACACTTATGATCTGGGATGGATTCGTTTTCAGGTCCGCGGCTCCAAACGCTTCAGCTAGCTCAAAAGGAGTAGTAAGTCAGGCTGCAGTCTCTCCTGATAGTGCAAGTAATCCATCTACTACATATACTCAGATGGAGGTACAGTCCATACTGTTAGAGCTTCGGGATTTAAAGGCTAAGTTGAGAACAGCAGGGATTTTAGCGACCTAATGCCGACATGATACTTAAATGCAAATGCGACTTTCTAATAGAATGTCGCATTTCTTATTTGAGTTAGAATATCAACGATAAATACGTGACTTTTCGGTATCTCCCATATACCGCTTACATACACCTTGTTTTCCTCCGTTGCTGCCATACTTTTGTTATACACATAAAACAAAAGAATGTGGCAAATCAATTTTTAATTAATCGGTTATTGTCGAAATCCCTAACTTCTGTAAATATGGCACTTTAATTGAAATTTGTTTTCGCAATCTAACTATCGGGGTTTCATAAGCTATTAGAACAATATCTTTGTTCTTTTTTATAGACTCAGGGCTGATCTGAATAAACTTCGTAATATCATTAGATGCGGTATCTGAATCTATTTTCTCAAACTGAATTGTCTTTATTATTGGTTTAAGTAAATATCCTTTCTGGCTTAATGATAGCACTGGAGTTTCAGTTTTGTAATAATACTCTTTTTCAAATTTGTATTCAACTTTAGAAAAACTTAAAACCATTACAACACAAAAAAGTAAGTAAGCAACGATAATAACAATAGGAGCAAACCTTAATTCCATTTCATTCAAAATGAATACTCCTAATTTTTTATGAGTGATTTTAAAAAGATAGCAAAATAGAATAGTAGTGATTAATAATGTCAAGATCACACAAATTGATAGTACCCAGTCATTGCTGTTATTAGTTGTAAAACTTAAAAGCAGATATTCAATTACACAAAATATTAAGATAGGCAGCCAATAAATTTTAATAATTTTAATACAAAGACCATGTATCTTATTTAATCTTGAAAGATTATGGTTTTTAATTTCTGTTAGAGATACGGTTCTGTAATATAAAACCATTAAACAACAAACAATCAATATAGTATTTATGAAATGAGTTATAGTTAATCCCAATAGTATAGTAGGACTGTCAGGATTATTAGAAATATCCAAAATAAAGGTTAGAATAGCATACCAAGAGCCTGATCCGATCGTCAATATTGTAATTAATTCAGGAATCTTTATTGAGTCTACTTCTTTTAAGTTATCGACATTTAAATAATTTGATTGAGGATTAGGATGTTTTTTTTTGGAATAGCTCATTTATTTAAAGCACTTTAGGGTAATAAAAATGCAAATATATGGTTTGATACTTATAAGGGCTATAAACAAATGAGCAAAATGTGGAATTAGTTTCCCCTCGACCAAGGGAACCAACAAACAGACCTTATATTAAATCATTCACGATCAAAGTCTAAACACAAACTCACTTCTTCCTTTAACTTCCCAATTAACCAATTTTTTTTATTTCAACAAAAATTCATATTTTGCCACATATTATTAGCTTTATTTTTTATTTCTATAATAATACATTGGAGAATTCAATAATAAAAAAGGAAGTGGTTTTTGAGGATCGCATGGAAGAGTTATTTGCAGTCGACATATTTAGTGGGGCGGGTGGGTTAAGCTTGGGTGCCGAAATGGCTGGAATAAAAGTACAAGTTGCTATCGAAAAAAACAAAAGTTCAGCATTAACTTTTAAAAAAAACCACCCCAATAGTATGGTTCTTATAGAAGATATTAGAAATATTGATCCTATGGAGGTAGCTCCTAAAGAACCTTTTATTCTATTTGGAGGACCTCCTTGTCAAGGTTTCTCATCTTCTAATACGAAAAGTAGAAATTTAGACAACCCTAATAATTATCTATTTCATGAGTTTGTCCGGTTTGTTCGAAATTTGAAACCTAAATGGTTTTTATTTGAAAATGTTGAAGGGATAACAAGTTTTGATAAAGGGAATACAGTTAAGCAGATTAAGACTTTATTTCAAGAATTAGGTTATATGACAAGTGAGAAGATCCTTTGTGCATCAGATTATGGGGTACCACAAAATCGAAATCGTTTTATAATGGTTGGTAATCTAATGGGAATAGATTTTATATTTCCAGAACCACATAAGCAAAAGATAACTGTTGAACAAGCTTTTGAGGATCTACCATTATTGAATAATGGAGATTTAATTGATAAGTTACCTTATGGAAAAACGATTTCAAAAGAAAATGAATACGCGAGATTAATGAGATCTGGTCTAGTTCATTGCTGTCAAAATTTAGTTTCAAAAAATAAAGACTATGTTATCGAAAGATATAGATATATAAAACCTGGACAAAATTGGAAAGCTATTCCGGAAGAATTGATGAAAAATTATAAGGATCGAAATAAATGCCATAGCGGTATATATCGTAGACTGGACCCAAATAAGCCATCAGTAGTAATATCGAACTATAGAAAAAATATGCTTATTCACCCATACCAAGATAGAGGATTATCGGTACGAGAAGCTGCTAGGTTACAGAGTTTTCCAGACAATTTTTATTTTGAAGGAAGTTTAGTTGAGATACAGCAGCAAATTGGTAATGCAGTTCCACCTCTATTGGCTATGCAGATTTTTATGAAAATTATTTTAAGTTAAGATTGAATGGATTTAGGGAACAAGAATTTAGAAGAATGGTTGAAAAATGTAGAACCCAACATGTTTCCTCAAGGCAAAATTGAGGATCATTATACTCATTATAAAAAATTAAAAGAACATTTGAAACCAATTCACGAGGAAGTTGTCCATGGAGCGAATTTAAAAGATCCAGAAATGTTTCTAAATGATCATGGAGAAAAGCACATCGAAACGGTTATATCTAGAGCTTCATATTTAGTAGCAACCGATGATTGTAATTTAACTCCATATGAAGTTTATCTCTTACTCTGTTGTATTCAAATTCACGATATTGGAAACATATTTGGGCGTTATAATCATGAGAAAAACTCTGTGGAAATCATGAAAGAGGCAAGAGCAATTTGTGGTAGGGATACTATAGAAGCAATGACAATTAGATCAATAGCAGAGGCTCATGGTGGGAAATTGGAAAACGGTAATAAAGATAAAATATCTTCTCTAAGTAAAGTAGTAGATACAATGTATGGTGATATTCGACCGAGGTTATTGGCGAGTATACTTCGCTTTGCCGATGAGCTGGCAGACGATAAAACTAGGGCTAGTTCAACTCTGTTGAGGACAGGTAAAATACCGAAAAAAAGTGAAGTTTTCCATGCATATGCACATTGTTTACAATCCGTTAAATTTGAACATTCAGACGCACAAATAAAAGTTACATTTTCTGTTCCTGATATCTTTTTGAGTAGAAAATTTGGTAAATTAGATGAGGAGGTCTTTCTTATGGATGAAATATATGAACGATTAATGAAAATGTATTACGAAAAACGCTATTGCATGAGATTTATGAAAAAAAACATTGATATAGATAGAATACGTGTTCATATTCAATTTTATAGTGAAGAGGAAATTTGCGAAATTCATGATAAACTAGTGTTTGATATTAGAGATAGAGGATATCCATCTGATACGTCGAGTATATACATTCTTTGCCCTGAATTGTCGCGTAATAACTCCAGACTGGATGGTGAATATTTCAATTCTTTATCAATAAAACAAAACAATTAGGTAATGAAAAGTCCTTTTGAATATACATCGCCAGAAGCTCTTACTGCAAAAGACATAATAGATCTATTTGTCCCTTACTCAGGAGAATATTATAATGTTCCAAATTTAGGGCATACATTTTTAAATGGCCCCAGAGGTTCTGGAAAGAGTATGTATTTTCGTTATATGGAACCTGATTGCCAATCAATAGTTCAAGGAAAAGAAATCAAGAACCTTGATTATTTGGCACTGCACTTACCAATTAAGGAAGGTCAATTGGACAAAACCGATTTATCACTACTTAAAAATAAGCATGGGGAACACTTAATTAACGAACATTTTATGGTTATAAATTTTTCCATTAAAATATTTGAAAATTTAAGTAGGATATCTTTTGAGGAATCGGAAGAAAACCTGAAATGTTGTCGCTTTTTTATCGAAAATGTTTTCTTTTCTTTATTAAAAGACTCTTATTGGGATGAAGATTATTCAATAGAAGGGATTAGCACTATTCAACAATGTTTTATTTTTTTACGTAACATATGTAAAGATATAAATAGAGATTTTACAAGAACTCTAATTTCACAAATATTTTTAGCAGAAGGAAAACATATCTCTTATTCGGGGCCGCTATGTCTTTTTAATGGTTTTATGTTAAATTTTCTCGAAGGCTTGAAAGAACTTCCTTTCTTTCCTAGAGGCCCTATTTACCTTATGATCGATGATGCGGACAACTTAAACATAATCCAGACTAAAATTCTAAATACTTGGGTCTCATTAAGAATTTCTAAAATTGTTAGTTTAAAAATTTCTACTCAATTGCGATACAAGACATATAAAACTATAAATAATTCTAGAATTGATACTCCTCATGATTACTCGGAAATTAATATATCTGATATATATACAACGAAGAAAAGTTTGTATAGAGAAAGAATTAAAGAAGCTGTCGAGAGGCGACTTAGGAAATTCACTAGTAAAAGTAATATAAGTGTTGATGAATATTTTCCTTCAGATAAAGATCAAGAAAAAAAGATAAATCAACTTTTTGAAGAATATAAGAAAAAAAATGGAGGGGAAAAAAAAGGTTACGATTTTGCTTATAGATACGCTAGAGCAGATTTTATAAAAAATCTACAGGGAAATAGAAATCATTACAGTTATGCTGGATTTGATAATTTGGTAAATATATCATCAGGTGTTATGAGACATTTTATAGATTTTTCGCATAGGATGTTTACCATGCAGCTTAGTAAACAAAATGAAAAGGAAGAAATTAGATTTATTACCCCAATAGTTCAAGATGAACAAATTAAAGAATATTCTAAATGGTTTTTAGAAGAAAATTTTGCGAAGTTAAAGGAAGATGCGAGTAATTCCTCTGAAGAACTTAACGATTTTGTACTACTTCGTAATTTATTAGAAGCTTTAGGTCAAACTTTTCATTTGATTTTAATTTCTGATTCTAAAGAGAGACGGGTTTTTTCGTTTGCACTCCAAGATGATCCAAATGAAGAGCTAAGAAAGGTTTTAAAACTTGGTGTCGAATTAGGTTATTTTCAGAAATCTTTAATTGGAAATAAGATGGGAACTGGTCAAGCTCAATTGTATATTTTGAATAGATTGTTAGCCCCTTATTTCAAACTAGATCCGACAAGTTTTGCCGGATATAAATTTGTTACTTGCCAAATACTTTTGGAAGCAATGACAAAGCCAAATACTTTTGTTGGGCGATTAAAACGAAGCGGTGTTAATTCCGCTTTTGAAGACAATCAATTGACATTATTTACATAGAAAATATGGAGAAAATTACCTTAAAGGATATAAAACATCAACTTGCAGGTTGTAAAGTCAGCCATTTTTTAACTTGCGCAAGTTTTGAAGATAGATCTTCATCCCTAGTAAAAGTTATGCTTGGTCAAGAAATAGATGATATAGGGATTTTTGCTACAATAGATTTTGCGAAAGAAATTGAGGAATCTCGAAATCATATGTGTCACCTTCTGCAGGATTATAAGGTTCAAAAAATAGATCTGAAGATATCTGATCCCGTTTTTTCTTTCATTAATATAGTCAACTATTGTGTTAATATATTTGTGAATGAGCCAGTTTTCTTGGTTTTAGATATCAGCACTTTTACTCATGAACATTTATTAATTTTATTTAGAGTTATACGAGATTATAAGAGGGAATCTGATACAGTCTTTGTAAGCTATACATCTGTTCAGGAATATTCATATAATATAACTGAACATACGGATAAATGGCTTACAAAAGGTGTTAAAGAATTAAGATCTATCATTGGGTTTCCTGGGTATTTTGACCCAACCCGAAGAAATCATTTAATTATATTAGTAGGGTTTGAAGTAGAAAGAGTTATTAAATTAATAGAGAGCTTCGAATTTGAAATGGTAACTCTAATTATCGGATCTAGTGATAATCCTATGAGTATTAATAATCAGATAATTAATGAGCATAGATATGATCAGATATTAACGATGTATTCCCATGCAAAAAAAATGGAGGTTTCTTTAACTAATCCTCAGGAAGTCAAAACTACAATTTTAAATTACATCAAAGACTTTGACGATTACAATACAGTAATTGCTCCAATGAATAATAAAATTTCCACTTTAGGAGTTGGTTATGCTGCGATGGAAAACACTGATATCCAGTTGTTTTATATGCAAGCGAATATTTACAATACAGAAGGTTATTCTAAATCTGAGGATTGTTTTTATTTGGGGAAATTGTGATTTTAAAGATTTTTTTTATTTAAATTTTTGAGGATTTCTTAGAAAAATGTATGAGTTTATTTAATTAAATACAATACAACCGCGTTCAATAAATCTTTATTGTAATTAATATTCGGATTTGAGAAAAATATACGATATTTTCTTTATAAGTACTAATAACTTCCCTTACTCGGTATAACATGCCTCACACCCCCTCTAGGATTCTCCATGTCACCAGAATAACGTGGAATCAGGTGGCAGTGAAAATGGAAAACCGTTTGTCCGGCAGATTCACCACAGTTCATGCCTATATTATAACCGTCAGGAGTAAACTCAGATTCTACTAAGGATCTAGCCAGGCCGATCGCGTTATCTAAGTCAGCTTTTTCATCAGGAGTGAGGTCAAAATAATCGGTGCGAAGTGCTTTGCTTATAATTAAGGTATGACCTGGGCTAACTGGAAAGCCGTCTCGGATCAAGAAGAAATGGTGGGTTTCTCCGATTTGTTTGTCTGTTGGTAGTTCTAAAAAGTTTTTAATGCTGCTCATGGCTAAAAATTTCCCGGCAATTCAATCCAAGGCTGCCATTCATGGATCGAGTGGGAGAGCGCTAGATTGTATTGCGACTGTAGAAAGATACGTCTTTTTTCTTTTGTTTTTCCGGTTTGATTAATAATGGTTTCGGCTAATGGGTGCTTGCTCTCAATGTAGAATTCATTTCGATTATACAGCCGTTCTAGGTAACGACGATGCGGTACCCTTGCACTTTTATCACTATTGATCTTTGGGTCAGCTAACACCAGATTCCAAACGCCGTTAATATTAGCTTCCTCGGCTGTATGTGCTCGCTTATTAAGATGGAGGAGGAAGTGGTCCACTTCACATATATTCTCCGATCCCTTATTGACAAAGATATCTTGATAGGAATAGAAGCATTTGCCTTTTTGATAACCATTTAAGGCATCCCTAACCGAAGTGATTTCAATCCTCCGCATAAATGAATCTATGAACAATTCTTGCTTCACAGCATCGTGTTTGACTTCCAGCAGGTTCGGATTGATCTGTAAGTTCCATGCTGTTTCGACCAGGTTCCATCGGGCATCAACCTCTTGTTCCAAATTAATAAATTGAAGAGCTTCTCTTAATTTAAAGATATTGTCCGTTAGAATGATTTCCTTCTTGCCATCACCGTAATTCTTTTGATAGAATGGATCTTTGATTATATCACCATTGACATTCTGAAATGCATCGACCACGTTGACAAAACCAAATTTGATTGTCGTTTGGATCAACTGGTCTTCACTGATCCGACCAGCAGCAAAATCACGACAGGCATTTAGAAATTTACTTGATGTAGAACTACCTTGCTTATCACTTTTCCCAAGGTGCTCAATAATATTTCTGGCAAAAGGTACCGCTAGCTCTTCAAGGGATAGGGAAGATCTGTTAGGGGATAAGAGTTCTATTATAGCTTTAGCAAATGCAAACTTATAGGTAGCCGAGTTTTTGCCAAACAAAATAATGGCTCGCCATTGCGATTCTAGACTGGGATCGTTGATCTGGAATTTTGTGGACATTTGGTTCAAAGCTTTGGGAGTTTCGCCGATATAATAGACCTATTCCTCAATATGATCTTTCAATTCCTCTTTTATACGATAAAATAATTCTAACTCATACTTCAGCTGTTCTTCTTCTGAAACGACTGGCGGTAGGTGTGGCTTTGAAGGATCGAATGGCCCTTTAATAATTTCTAAAGTGACCACGTCCCCAAGTTTAAGTGTAGTATTTAACCAATCAACGCTTTTATCCGTATCAGAATCTAGACCGCCAACAAGAAAACCAAATTCATTTCGACCTTGTCTACGCGCAAAAACCGCCATTGCATGCAATACGTAGTGAGCTTTGTCAAATCCCGCTTTGGTAACATGCTTGTCGTTTATTTTGATTTTAACGCCAATATTATTCATATATTTATTTGATGTGGTCTTTAAGTTTTTCTTTCAAATGATAATAAGTATCCAGTTTATCTTTTAATACGGCTTTCTTATCAATCTCACTTTTAGTTCTAGTTTTGGGCTCGTCAAAAGGAGCCTCAATCACCTCCATTGTAATAGTGTCTCCCTCTTTAAGGTCAGTGCCGTACCAATAAAGATGGTCGTTCTGCTCACCATCCATTCCACTTACATTAAAGGAGAACTCCTTACTGCCATTCTTTCTTTCCACAAAGTTTAGATTGGCAATTAATACATAATCATCCTTGTCCAATCCAGCATTTGTGACCGGACTGCCGTTGAGTTCTATTTTAAGCCCTAGTTTTTTTTCCATGGTTATCTTTATAAAATTTCCGCTTCACCAATAATATTAGGACCTTCATGTAGCCACCATTTGCGACCTTTTGTTAAATAATTATCCAGCTCATTTATTGCGAGAAAGCGAACTGTAGCAATTCTTTCTTCACCAGGCATTAAATTTTCACCTTCAAAATTTATATCACCTATATATGTTTGCTTTAATTTACCTTCCGAGTTATATTCAAACACATGATTGGGACGATAACCTGAGCTGATACCAGTTTTTCGGCCACCATCTTCAGTAGGCTTTAGTCGTATTTTTGCCTTGACTATAAACAACCCGTCTCCGGGATTAAGCTCTTTTATACTGGCAAGGGTGTATTTGTCATATGCCATCACATCGAAAACCTTTGATGCGCCAGTATCTAACCAACGTTTGTATATGAGTTTACCATTCATGAATAGGTAGAGCTCATTTTCTGAAAAATCTTTAAATATCATGTTGATACACTTGTATATCTGGTTTATTCTTTTTCGCCAAATAGGCATTAAATTCATCTTCTTCTTGTAGGTCGTCCCTTTTGCTAAATATCTCTTCCTGTGCTATTCTTCCATTGGGAAACATCATTTTCAGTTATGACAACGTAGTTCATGTTTATACAATTTCTTCAATAGTAGATTTTCCACTTGATTGATCACCATTGGTCCATCTCCATTCTTCGTGAAGTCTTATTCTTCCATCTTGAAGAATCTCAGGCGTAGATCGACAAAGACCCGTCATTATTTCCCCATCTTTATTAACATGATGATATCGCATATTTATATTTCCATTTTCGTCCACAATACCTAATAAATGACCTGAGACAATATTCCCGCCTGAATACGAAGAGGTGAGTATATTTCCCTCTTGCTTGTAATGAAATGTGGTTTCGCTGGAAGTATCGCTATTGTCTGAATTGTTGACTATTCTAAATGTTCGATTGTGATAATTCATTTTTTTAGACTATATTTTTTGAGAGATGGATGTATAATTTCGTTCATACTACAGCGTACTGATCTGCCTTTTGAGTTCACTTCATCCCCCTTTTTAACACCATTTGGAAAATCCATTCTAAATATGATTCTTTAAAATTAAGCTTAGCTCATTACCTTAGCTTTTGAGATTACGCTTTTTCCGTTGGAATCTTTCATTACCTCATCTTTCCAGTTTTTGGACCGAGATCTCCAAAATCAAGGTTAGAGGATTCTCAATTTTCTCTACCATATACGATACCTTGCTCGCGTAATATATTTTTCTCCCGTTCTATTTCCGCTATAAGCTCTTCTTCCGAAGGCAATTCGAGTAAATACTTACTGACAAACAATTGTTGATCGCTGTCGGCAATGGCGTATTCTACCAAGGCTTTGTTTTGGTTGGTCACGAGCAATAACCCCACCGGAGGGTTGTCGTCCTTTTGCATCATTTCCTTTTTGTAATAATTGACGTAGGTTTTTAATTGCCCGATATGTTCATGCTTGGCCTCGTCGATTTTGAGTTCTACTAGGACATGACATTTTAATATCCTGTGGTAAAAAACAAGATCAATGAAGAAGTATTCTCCACCTATCAATATGCGTTTCTGTTTGGCTTCGAAGCAAAAGCCTTGGCCCATTTCAAGCAGAAAGCCCTCCAAGTGTTCTAGGAGTGATTTTTCAAGATCATTTTCATAAACGACATCTTTGGCCTTTAGCCCAAGGAACTCAAAGGTAAAAGGTGATTTGATGACATCATCGGCTGTTAGCTGTTCTGCTTTTTGATTGATAATCTTGGATAATTTATCGGGTTTCTTGCTTATCCCACTTCTCTCATAATATAGCGTGTTGATTTGTCTTTTCAATTCGCCGACGCTCCATGCTTGCCTAATACATTCTAACTCATAAAATGTGCGCTTCTCTAAATTTTGAATTGGGAGGAGTTGTACGAGGTGAGTAAAAGAAATCTTTGATAAAATTTCGACAGGATCTGTTAGTGGGCCATTTTTTATAGGTTGTCGAAACGCTTGGTTCAATTCATCAGTCGTCGACTGATGAATTGTATTTGACTCGTAGCCAGTTTTTTGTAATTGGTCAGTCATCGACGGACCAATTTGAATTCCTTTTAATTTACTGTTGATCAGTGTGTCTTTTACAGCAGATATTAGATGAGGGTATGCAATATAAAATTGTCTGCATAACCTTAGATTCGTAACAGATAATCCTTTTATTTTTATTGATGCTGCAAGTTCGGGGAGTAGTTGTTCACCATATTTTGCTCTTTCTTTACCTTTTTGCTCAAATTCGATGATGTATAGGCCTATCAGCCAGTTGCGTAAAGTGAGCGATTGGTTTACAGCTTTTATAGCTGAGAGCTGTAGCTCTTCATGGGTATTTTGAATACTGCTGACTAATTTTTCAAATTCCATTTCTTGCTGATCTTTTTTATTCTTTTCACTACGCTATATCTGTCAACCTAACTATTTTCCCATGGGCCGAAAACTCAAAAATTGATTTGCCCTTCAAGTTTATTTCATCACCTTTTTTCAGCCCATTTGGAAAATCGATCGCCGCAATAGCTCTGTAATTGATCGTGATTTCTGTCGAACTATGGGTGTGGGTTATTGACTCAATGGTCTGCTCTCTTTCACTAAAATACGAGAGAGCTTCAATGGCTTGTTTTTTGAATTCCTCGATTCCTTGTAATTCCATAGTTTTCTCATCATTCATTATGTTCTGAAAAATGATTCCATCATCAAAATTTGCTACCATATCTTCTACATCCATCTTGTTATATGCTTCGACATACCGGAAAATCTTTTCCGTTCTGTCATTTAAGACGGATGCGCTCGTAAGTTTTTGTACAGTATTTTCCATTTACTTGCTAGTTGATGTATATACTTTTTCTATATGCGTTTTTCTATTCTAAATCTGAAAATCTAGATGCGGAGCGAGAATGAGCTCGTCGCGTTGCCATTTCGGATTAAGCTTTTTTTCCATAATTTTCTTTTGGTTTTATTTCGAATTATTCTTTTATTTTTCTTAATTTTTGTATATAATATCCAGATATAAGAAGCATAGCAAGACTTATTTCTTTCCCTTACCTTCTTTTTCTTGGTACTGTTCAAACATTGAAAAAAATTGTAATAGAGATATATTTGCGTACTGGCAAATTTTGGAAATGGTTGAAATTGGCATATCGTACCCTTGACTTTTTATTAATTTTTCAATTGTCGTTCTGCCAATTGAAGTAATTTCTTCATACTGCCGTATAGTCGGTTTAATACCGTTAATTTTAATTGGCGCAATAAATTTGACGTTAATAAAGCTCAATAAATCATTTTCTAAATGTTCCTGTTGTTCGTCTTTAGTTTTTGTCATTATTTTAGATAATAAAAATTGAAAAAAAACTGTCCGCTATAGCGGACAAATGAATATAATTACCTATATTTGTATTAGTTATTAAAAAAGCGACACGTAGGGCATAACTTTAGTTCTGCCAACAACGATGTTACTCTCGTCTGAAAACCGCTAATTGAACACGAGAGGACTGCGGTTCGCCATTTTCTACTGGAAATGCTATCTTTACGATATATTACCAGTAGGGTGAGCCGTCTATAAGTCTTCTTGGGTTCAAGATTCAAGTCTCGTGTAGACTAGATGACAGGTTTCTTAGCGGTTTCCTGGGCAAGGAGCAGGATGGTTCACCTTATTGGTTTTCAACCAATACGCCCTTCCTCAAGCTTTCTGAGTTTCATCGTTTGATAACCAAAATGAATGATTATGAGACGAACAGAAAACACCCATCAAAACAAACCAAGCTACCTCCGGGAGGTAGTCCACTGGTATGCCCACACTATTCCCATAAAGAACGTAATTCGTTCGCCTGGATAAATTATTTAAATCACTAAAAACCGAAACAGGAGAGAGCTGCTATCGCAGGTTTGTAACATGCCGATAGAATACAAATAAGTACTCCCTTGTCCGAGGTTTTCCGATCTGTCTGTAATACAACATCCCTTTTTGATCTGGTTAATAAGAAAGTTAATTGCTTTATTCAAGCGTCGATAACTTAAAATTAGCATTTAATATTTATTGTACCAAATAAATAAAGGAATTATTGTATAGTTTTTCTATAAAATACAGATCGGTTTTTTACCTGTCCCGGCAGGAAGCGCCATAATATTCCCCTAATCAATGCTTTGTAATCGTTTTGAGGCGCTTTGCGGGATTTTGTTTATTCTTAATTTGTGACACCTGCAAGGACTGTGAATTCCCTGCAATGACACCTCTTTGGAATGCAAAATTTTTTGCAATAGGGGAAGGTATGTCCGATTCAAACGATAGGACATAGCCAAAGTCATCTTTATGAACCTTAAAAATGAATCAAAAATATTCAAATGTGCTAGCCCTAGAGTTTGCACTCTATGAAATCCATGATGCGGAATACGATCCCATCAAAAAGATCACTGACTTTTGGGAAAAGTATGATCTCATCGGTATCCAAAATACATTGCATTTACTATTGAAAAACCACACTGACAGCAATTACATGGATGAACTCTATGTAATCTGCCATAAGAAGGTCTTCTTAGCTGATCTATTCCGCTTATTGATCGCTTATTTTACGATACACACAAGTAATAGTAATATCAATGATGTAGATATCTTCGATGCTGATACTACGCAGATAAGCCGGGCTGAACTAGCCGTCAGTAAAAGAATCCATAATTTTTTCTGTCTAAGAAAAGACTAACCTTAACAATAAGTAGATGACGAAACAATCAAAATCGTTAACTGCCTTATTGGATAAGGTGGTCAATATTCCATGTATACAGATTACATTATTTGTAATCCTGTTTTTATTAATTTCTATGTTTAGTTTATCAGCTCAGACGCCCCGCAAGGACAGCGGGGCGGATGGGTTGTTGTCCATCAGCGGTACCATTGTATCAGCTGTTGACGGCAAGCCGATCCAAGGTGTCTCCATCCGAGTCGAAGGTGAAAAGGGTAGAGCCTCGTCTAATAAGGATGGCTCATTTTCATTGAGAGTTGCCAATCCTAATGGTACAGTTTCATTCTCGCATGTGGGATTCAAGCGTTTAGAAACTTCATATACTGCCGGAGTATCAATGTCTGTTAAACTGATACCGCTGGAGAATCAATTGGAAGAGGTGGAGGTGGTGAGTACGGGATACCAAAAGATCCCAAAGGAGCGGGCGACGGGCAGCTTTGAGTTTGTGGATAATAAACTACTCAATAGAAAGGTGTCAACGGATATTCTTAGCCGTCTGGAGGATGTAGTGCCGGGGATAAGCAGGGAGAAGTCCGCCGATCGTGGGAAATTGCCTTTCATTAACGTACGCGGTGTGAGCAGCATGCGATCCTATGCCTGGCCACTAATAGTGGTCGATGGAATGCCTTATCAAGGTGACTTAAATTGGGTAAATGGTACGTCATACTGGGGCAATTTTAATAATATCAATCCCAATGACATTGAGAGCATAACCGTTTTAAAGGATGCAGCAGCATCCTCTATATGGGGAGCGCAGGCGGGAAATGGTGTTATTGTTATTACAACCAAGAAAGGAAGTTATAATCAACCGGTCCAGGTCGACGTTAATACAAATCTATCCATAGAGGGCAGACCGGATCTGTACGCACTTCCACAGATGAGCAGCAAAGATTATATCGAAGCTGAGAAATACTTGTTCGACAAGGGAGCGTATGATTTTAAGCTCGGACGGGAGTTTACCAGGATGTCGCCTGTGCAACGGCTCCTGTTTCAACAGAAGCAAGGATTGCTAAGTGAGGCTGAGGTGGAGCAGGAGCTAGCGCGTTTGGCTAAAGTGGATAGTAGAGACCAGTTTTTAAAGTATATCTATCGTCAAGCGAGCAAGCAGCAGTACTATACGCAGCTTTCGGGTGGCAGTGCCACTGTTCGTTATAATTTCTCCGCTGGATACGATAAAAATCTCGAAAAGATAGTCAACTCAGGTTATGACCGGGTGAACTTAAAAAGCTTTGCACAGATGGTTCCGGTCAAGAATCTTTCCCTAGGCATGGGATTGACTTACACCAGCTCTGTTTTTGATGAACCGAATGGATCCGGTGTGCAGTATGGGAATCTAATAGCTTCTAATTATCCATACACCTTACTAGCTGATGGAAATGGTAATGCACTAACTTTGCCCGGAACGGTCAATCCTTTTTTCTTGGATACCTTGAGCGCGTATAACAAATTGTTGGATTGGCAATATCGACCCTTGGACGAATTGGGAAAGACCACCAGTAAAGTAAATATGCATGATATCCTGATGGATTTTAATGCAGAATACAAGTTTCCATTTGGATTGGATGCTAGTGTGCTCTACAATTACCGCAATCTACAGCAGGATCAGGAGCTGTGGAAGAGTGTGTCTTCATACGCAATGCGTGATATGATCAATTCTTTCACCCTGTGGGATGAGTCTCCGATAAAGTATAATCTGCCCATGGGTGACAATATGTACTTGGTAAATACGCGCGGCACCATGCATCAAGGTCGGTTCCAACTGTCATATAACCGCACATTTTCTGATAAAAGCAGTATCTCAGCGATAGCGGGGGCCGAAATAAAGGATATGAAAACCATCACAAATAGTACGAACTATTGGGGTTATGATAAAGAAAAACTGACCTGGCAACCTGTGGATCTTGTTTCCATATTTCCATGGGCAAACGGTATCATCGGGTATAGTAAGATCAATAGCCTCCAGGAATCGCAAAATCGGACGAACCGCTATACCTCATATTTTACCAATATAGCTTATACTTACAATAACCGGTACATTGCTAGTGGTAGTCTGCGCAAAGATGCTTCCAATCTTTTTGGGGTGAAGACCAACGACAAGGGGCAGCCTTTTTGGTCGCTCGGTCTCGCTTGGTTGGTATCCAATGAATCTTTCTTTAAGAGCCAACAGGTTCTAGATTTCCTAAAGTTGCGGGCCACGTATGGCTATAACGGCAATGTGAACAATACGGTGTCAGCGTATCCGATCATGGATGTATCACCTTATCCGGATTATGTGACCGGAAATAACTATGGTACGATATCGACACCACCCAATCCATTGTTGCGTTGGGAAAATGTCGGTATGCTCAATCTAGGACTTGATTTTGGCTTAAAAAACAATCGCCTGACGGGTTCTGTTGAATTTTATGTCAAAAACTCCACCGACCTTATTGCACCAGCGCAGATCGATCCCACATCTGGCTTTACGACATTAAATATAAATAGCGCAGATATGCGTGGCAAAGGGGTGGATGTAAGCCTGCAATCTGTCAATATCAAAGGGGAACATTTCAAGTGGCATTCAAACCTCGTTTTTGCGTATAACAGGACGAAGGTGACCAAATCCTATATTTCAAATGATGCCGGACGCTATTTTGTCAGTGGAACACGTATACTGACTCCCATAGAAGGGATGGATGTGTATGCGGCATTGGGCTATGACTGGAAAGGTTTAGACCCTGAAAACGGAAGGCCGATCGGGCTGTTTAACGGTCAGGAATCCAAAGACTATAATAAAATATACAACAGTACCAAAGTGCAGGACCTGATCAGCATGGGATCAATGCAACCTGTGTATTTCGGTAGTTTCAGAAATAGCTTTAATTATCGCTCATGGGAACTATCCTTTAATATAAGCTATCAATTGGGACATAAATTTAGGAGACAGTCTTTCAATGCATTCCAGTTTTATGATGCGGAATCAGGACATAAGGACTATGCACTAAGGTGGCAGAAAGCTGGAGATGAGCTGCATACCAGCGTTCCATCCTTTGTATATCCTGTTGACAATAACGAAAGCCAGTTTTACAAATATTCCACAGCTTTAATAGAACCTGCAAGCCAGGTTAAGTGGCGGGACATCCAGATAGGGTATACTGTTTCTGGCCTTAGCTGGAAGGGGATCAAGAGTCTACGTCTCTATGGCTACGTGAATAATGTGGCCACCATATGGCGGGCCAATAAATGGGGGATAGACCCTGAATATGGTCAGAACTATCCAGATCCGATGTCTTTTTCAGTGGGTATCAATTGTAAATTCTAAATAATACGATTATGAAAAAAATCAAATTGCTATACTATTTTCTTACATGGGCGGCTATAGGATCATTGCTTTCATGTAACGGCTTTTTGGATGTAAAGCCGGATGGAAAGATGGTCGTTCCGGCTACCTTAGCGGATTGTGAATTGTTGTTGAATGACTTTACAGTCATGAACTGTAGCTATCCCAGTAATGCTGATGTCTCTGCGGATGACTATTTTCTTCCGGATAATACCTGGAAATCCATACCTGTATTGGATGACAAAAATTATTATTTCTGGTCGGATGATGCTCCGGTTTTATCCATCCAATGGGCGAATGCGTATAAGGTAGTCTATACGGCCAACCAGGTTATTGCAGTCTTGAATAATATCGCTCCCGTTGAGGATAACAAGATCAAGTTCAATCAGACCAAGGGGGCTGCTTATTTCTTTAGGGCTTTTACTTTTCATCGGTTGATGGCGAGTTATGCCTTGCCTTACGATCAGGCGACAGCTGACAAGGAGCTAGGGATTCCCTTAAAGCTGGAGCCAGATCTGGAAACAAGTTCCACCCGTTCTACGATGGCAGATAGCTATAAGCAGATTATCAGCGATTATAAGATTGCTGCCAATTGTCTTGAAAATGGGACTCCATTAAAAGGAAGGCCGGGTAGATCCGCGGCCTTTGCGGGATTGGCAAGACTGTATCTGGAAATGCAGGATTACGAAAAGTCATTGTTGTATGCCGATTCAAGCTTAATGCTTTCTGCGTCATTGTTAGATTACAATACGTTGAAAGCAAATTCCAATGCACCGATACCTGCCTTTAATGCAGAAGTGCTCTTTTCGGCTTCTACAGTATTTAGTTATGCTTTAATGCAGGGCTATGCCCGTATTGATTATGACTTATACAATAGTTATTCGGACAATGATCTCCGTAAAAAGATCTTTTTCATGAAAAACTATGATCTGCCGGAGATCAGTTATGATTTTAAAGGATCTTATAATAATACACAGTCAGGCAATTTTGTAGGGATGACTTCCAGTGAGATGTATTTGGTCAAGGCGGAAGCAGCTGCGAGGCTGAACAAGCTTGATGTCGCCAGATCAGCGATCAATAGCTTACTTGAAAAACGCTATATGATTAATTTGTATCAGTCTGTAACCTTATCGGATCAGAAAGAATTGTTACGATTTATATTGACCGAACGCCGAAAGGAATTGGTCTTCCGAGGCTTGAGATGGGCAGATTTCAAACGATTAAATCAGCATACAGATACACAGGTCACGGTGAAAAGAACAATTGAAGGAAAAAACTATGTATTGCAGCCTGGTAGCACCAGATATGCACTGTTGATTCCACTTGATGTAATCTCTGCTTCACATATTGAACAAAATAAACGCTAAAATATAAATTCAAAAAAAATGAAAAAATTATTAATATTGATCATACTTACTGTTTCAACACTGTCGGTTTGGGCGCAAAATGCTAAACTGGATTTAAGTCATGCACTGAATATAGGAGATCCATTGTCCGATTTGCCGACTTCACAAATCATCAATTATAAAGGGGAGACCTTTGACTATTCAAAGAGTAAGGGAAAATTGCTTCTACTGGATTTCTTTAATACGGGCTGTTCGAGTTGTATTGCCAAGATGCCAAGTTTGGAAAGATTCCAGAAAGAAATGAATGGTCAGCTCGAGGTCGTGATGGTAACGAATGAAGATAAAGCCACAATGAAACAGTTTTATAAAAACAATAAGTATTTAAAGGAGCATAAGTGCAAATTGCCGACAATTGTCTCTGATACCTCATTGATTAAACTGTTTCCATACAATTCGGTATCTCACCTGGTTTGGATCTTTGATCATCAGGTAAAAGCGATCAGCTATCCTGATCATGTTACCCAAGAAAATATACAGAAAGTAATAAAGGGCGAGGAGGTGGTGATTCCGGTAAAAAATGATTTCGAAGTCGTTGAAATCCAGGGAAGCGGTAGTTTGACAGATACGACAGACACTGCTTTGATTGGACAGGTAATGCTATCGGCTTATAACCCGAAGCTTACACTGCATGGTCTAAAAATTGAGTACGACTCAATCACCGGATTGCAGACCGCTTATATCAATAATGTCAGTATAATAGGGGCATTCACCTCCGCCCGAGCCGTAATTAAAGAACCAACCTATTTTTTAATTAAAGATCGCTATGAATGGCATGTGAAGGATTCGTTAGCATATGAATATTTCGAGTCGGAAACTAATCCTTACCGCCTGTGGGCAGAGAAAAATGCAATCTGCTACAAGCGTGTTAGTAAAAGGAAACTGTCAGACAGCACCTGGGCAAGGCTCATTATGCGTGATATAGCTGAGTTTTTGGATATAGAAGTGAGTTGGGAAATTAGGACGAAACCCTGTTTGGTGATAAAAAATATGGAAAAGGGAGAACGGGCCGTACCTCAAAAAAGTAATGTTTTTCAGGAAAGTGGAGCTTTGGCTTTGGGGTTGGATTTTTCCGGAAGATTTCACCCGACCATTGACGAAGCAAATTATAAGGGCCCATTAACACTTCCATCTATCAAGGGAATCAAAGACTACAAGGAATTCAATCCCTATCTATTGGGTTATGGATTGATGATTAAGGAAGAATTGCGTGATATTGAAGTACTTGTTGTGAAAGAGCGATAAAACCAGAAAGGGCGCTTATTGAGCGCCCTTTTTCAAACCACTTTTCTCGGTTACCTAAGCTTTTAGGGTAACTGTAGGTGGGTTAGAAGTCCTGCTGTTCAAGGCTCTAACCATTGCTTGTAAAACTGCAGTGTTGATTACGGGATGCCCTGTGCCATCATCTGTCGCAGTGATCGAACAAACTTGGTTCGTACCACTTGGACAAATTGGAGATGCATTTGGCGTGTAATCTTGGGGATCCGTCGGATCGCCACCACTGTTTAATTGAAATAATGCCATGTTGCAAAATTTTAATTAGTCAAATCTTGTTGATTAATCAGATATATCCAAGATGTATCCGGTTTCACAGTATACTGCCGGATGTGGCTGAAACGCCTTACGATGCCACACCTTTTTAAGTAAATGCTATATCGTACCGCCTCGCGGGAATGTTGTAAACCTACGTCCGTGCCGGTCACGTACAGGGCCGGCACAGCAGCAGGTCGCCCGTCGCAGGAGGTTCATCTTTGAAGGACCAGAATACTTCAAGTGCAACAATTGTGATGGCCACTGCCGATATGAGGTTCTCAAATCCGCGGCGAATGGTTTCTCATGTAAAGAATGCATCCTGACTCGTTCTGTACGCTGTATATGCTCTTGCCCTGTCATACTTTTTTGATTATAAATTCACCCAGTCCTAGGGGTATATATTTCATTAATCCTAAGATAGAGGCAAAAATGTCCTGTTTTTTGATTGAATACAGACTTTGATTTGGTCAAACCCATAATTAATCTCCAGCCTTGGGCGGCAATATCGATCTGATGTATTCACTCGGCGTCAGGCCGGTATGTCCCTTAAAGAAATGGCAGAAGCTGGACTGGTCACTAAAGCCGCATCGGCTGGTGGTTATTTTGATCGATAGACGCTGCTCGAGACAATGTTTGGCTTTTTTCAATAGCTCCTGACTACTATACGCTTTGATCGGTAGCCCATAGCGCTCCTTGTGGAGATAATTTAAATACTGAGATTCAATAAATAGGCTTTCGGCAATATGGCTGATCAACACAGGTCCGTCAGTTTCGGCAATCTGGGTGCTGATCAGCTCCCGTGCCAGACGTACGATCAGATCGGGGTGGCGCAATAAGCCCTTTGCTTTGAGCATTTTGTCTTTGCTCAGATAAAGCAGCTCCTGAATTTTTTTTAGGATACATAATTTCGGGATCAGGGGCTTTTTAAGCAGTTCTGTGCTTAGCTCGCCGAGGATACGCCGGGTATGCTCCATGGCTTCAAAGTCGAGGCTTACCCGATATTGAGGTTGCTGCTGCCTATTGGCTCCCACAATCTCATCCAGATAATCAAAGCCCGACAATCCATTCAGGTCAAGTAGCTCCAGGGGTAATGTAAAACCTTGGAGATGATACTTGCCGGGCTCAAAATGCAAGGTAATAATCGTAATGGGGGCATAGAAAAATGCCCCATGAAAAGGACGGAGGTGAAACTCTTCCTGAACCTGGGGCTGATGATAGTGCACGGGCTGCCGCCCCTCCAAGTGATAAAGTAGGTGGGTCTGTGGGCTTATGATCTCAAAACTGATATGGGTAGAGGCGCTGGCCTCGATGAGGTAACTGTAACTCTCGAGATTGCCTGTTTTTAAATATTCTTCATAAATTTCGATTTGATCATTGCGAAGCAGTCTTGTTCGGCTACCTGGTAGCCGTTGAATAAAGGATTTTGTGAGCGTACTCTTGCTCACAAAATCCATTTCTGCTTCTATCAACTTGAATGACTCGGATGGCATATAGCTGTTGATTTTGGAGAATTTCCATGTTTGTTTCGGAGAAACATGGATTAGCGGTATGCTGTATTCCGGTAAACAATGCGGATAGAAAAATAACCGGTCGGCAATAAGCTATTGGCGACAGGTGGGGTACTGGATGAATTGTATCGTGATAGGATGATGTCCTTGGGTGTATCTTCCTCCTCATCGACTGAGCTGCTTTCTTTTTGGAAATCGACCGCTAGATCATTATTCCAGCTTTCGGCGATTCCGATGCTCAATTCGGTTTTGAGTGCGAGCGACATCGTATTCAGATATTGGATCTGGCTGAGGCGTAGCTCAAAATAATTCAGCATAAAGCCGACAAGATCGCTCATGACAAAGTCGATAATAACAAGACGCTCGACATAAGGGAGGGCCAATACTTTCTGTTGCAGATCGTTTACATCTGCTTGGTCAAATGTTCTTTTCATATTTATTCTGTTATGTAAAACCACAAATAAATCGGCTAAAACCACGGAAAACAAGTGTTTGGATCAGATATGACAGGATTCCGTATATTTTTACGGAATGTTTCAAAGAGCAATAAAGTGTTATTTAAAAGAAATTTTGTAAATTTGAGGTAAGTATTTTTTTAAGACCTGATGTTGATGGACAGTCGATGATGAAATAGGATTCTGATAATCAACCTGAAAATGTCAGTTTATTTGTTTTAAAGCCAATTACCTAACCAATTTGTAATCATTATGCGATCTGGTAAATTAAATAAAAGTAGAAGGTTGTTTTCGTATTTATTAAAAATTGCTCCTGGCCGATGGGGCCGAATATTTTTTTATCCCCTATATATTTTCTTTTGCTTTATCATTGCTTTGATCATAAATCTGGGTTCCGCTGGTAGCAAGCTGGTTGACCGTATCCAAAACAAGCGCTTTATGTCTGTATGGATCGGTACGGTTTTGCTGCTGCTGGTCTACGCTATGCTGATCAGCTATATGCATACGGCCTTGGTGGGTCGGCAGAGGTTTAGTAGGAATGCCAAGCTGAATTTTATGATTTATCTGCTCTGCTCATCCTGTGTTGTCCTCGCTATTCACGGGGTTGTACTGGAAGTATTGCTACCTGACAGACCAGGATTAATCTTGCTTTCGCGATGGTATCTGGCGACTGATTTTTGGTTTTTCTTTCCGATCGTGGCCGCGTATATATTGTTTGTGCATCGGTTTCCAAAATGGGTATTGCTGGACTGGCAATCTTTTGGTCGGGTGACGATTCGTCTACCGGAGTCGAAACCTCAGCTCGATCGACATCCAGCGCCACTTTTATTAGAGATTGGAACCGGAACTTGTGAAAATCAAGATGCCTGTGAGCATGCGAATGATCAGCTGGAAAAGAGCCCAAGGCAGCTCTCTTGGGCTAATGTCCAGACGACAGAGATGGATCTCCCCTCTTTGACAAAAGCAGAATCCCAGGCTACGCTGCTCAGTCTATGGCAGCGCGATCGGGATCGCCTGGCACTGATGGTATACCTCTTGCGCAAATGGGAGGGTGAAGGGCTGATAGATAGTAATACGATAAAATGCCTGCACGCTGTGATCATCTATAAAGAACAGCGTACGGCGGATGTGTATACGCATGATGGCAAATTCTGCCGGATAGACGTGACCACAAAAGAGCTGCAGGAAAATCCCTGGCTGGTAAAAATACGGGCGCGGGTGTATGTCAATATGTTGTACTTTCGGGTGCCTGTAAACCTGCCTAATAAGTTGGAAATCAATGCTGAGATAAAGGAGAAACTAGAACGGTGGTTGCCGGAGGACAAGCTCAAAAGGTTGATCACGCCCTCTCGTGACCTCAGCAAAAACTTAAAAGATTTTTGGGGAATATTAAAATCGCTGGATGAGACAAAATTGGAGAAAGAGTTTAATCTGGCTTAAAATGGATGTATTGTTTAACGCTGTGGTGATGGGGCCCCTGTACAATGCCCATTGTGCGAAGCGGCTCGTTTCGGCGACCAGCATGTCTAATTGCATGGTTATGTTACATTTAATGAACCGCATATGTGACCTTTTGGAGGTCATATCTTCTTTGCTGCAAGCAATCTTGAAGTATATAACAGAGGAAATGAATAAAGTTCCTGCGGGAACAGTGGAAATACCTGCCGAACTGGAACATATGCTTGATATCGCTCATGTACTCGATAAATTGGGTATCTCTGAATCAAAGTATTATCGGCTGGTCCGCGAGGGAAAGCTCAGGCCGAGGAAGCTTGGCAAACGGCATTATTATTACCCATCAGATCTGCATCAGCAGCTTGAAGAGAGTAGGCGGAAGGGGCGGATTTAACTTGTTTTCTAGGGGGAGCCATTCGGCTCCCTTTTTAGTATTGGGCATTTTGCCAATGCAGGTTTATAAAATATATTTTTATTTTTTCAATCGCTGGGTTACGTGCTGGATTTACCGGCACATTCCTGCCGATATCCAGCTCGCCTTCGAGAGCGCTCCGGCTCTCGTTTGGCTCCGCTCCGGGACAGCTTCGGCCCATGCTCGGGTCTTCTTTGGGTGGGCTTCGAGAGCTCTTCGGCTCGGCTTCGACTTCCAGCCGAACAGTACCCGAACAGCAGCCGAGGCGGAGCCGAACCTGTCTGCACCCCGAGTCGAGCAGGGCCCGAAGGGCAGCCAATAATTACCCCAATAGTAGCCGGGCCATCGACCTCGTGGGATGGTAAATTCCAGGTCTTTCCTAATGCCAAATTCCCTGAATGGCTGCGCCAATCTCTTATCAAACTCTCAATCTATTGCTGTAATCTGACAGGCAATGACAGTGCTAGCAATCATTTAAAATCAATCCCTGTAATTCTTCGTTTAAGGCCAAAAGTCCTCCTAATTTAGCTCTTGCTAGCAAAACAAAGACTGCTCATGACAGTCGTAATTATTTATAAATCAAACATGTATAATCATGGCAAGATTCTTAAAAGGTATACACGGGGCCTACTCTGGGAAAGTGGGTAGTGTAATAGGAAGCAGTTGGCGAGGAGTGGATTATGTCCGCTCACTCTCCAAGATCTCAAACAAAAAAGCAAGTGAAGGACAGATCGCCCAACGGGCTAAATTTGCGATGGCGGTAGCCTTTCTGTCGCCGATCATGGATCTGCTCAACCTGGGCTATTCGGACAAGTTGCAGGGAAAAGCAACGGGTTACAACAAGGCGCTGCAATATCTGATGAACAATGGTGGAGTGACGGGTACTTACCCAACGCTGGAAATCGATTATTCAAAGATCGTTATTGCCAAAGGCTCATTGTCCAATCTGATGGCGCCCGAATGGTCAGAACCTTTTCCGCAGGAGATCGCGCTGACATGGGCGCCGGAGCTCAACAAATACAACTCCTTTGCTGATGATTCGGTCATCCTGTTGATGTACAACAAGAATAAGAATTTCTTCAGTATTCTGGAGTCTTCGACAAGGGCGGCAGCAAATCTGAATTTCACGCTGCCAGCAAGCTACTCAGGTGATGTGCTCGAAGGCTGGGTCTTTACAGGCCATCGTGATGGCGTCAAGACTTCACCGAGTTTCCACCTGGGCGAACTGACCATTAGCTAACATGGCTGTCCAACACACCCTGCTGCTCCAACGAAAGTATGGAGCACAGGGAACCAATGGAACCGTCAGCTATCAGGGGGAGCATATCTGCCATACGATTGAATTGCCAGATCTGAACAACCTCCCCCGGATCAGCTGTATTCCTGTCGGTCGGTACAGGCTGGAAAAGCGGCGTTACCCCAAACATGGGGAGCAGATCGGTATCCCCAATGTGCTGGGCCGTGAAGCAATACTGATCCATGCAGCTAACAATGCGATGAAAGAACTGCATGGCTGTATCGCACCGGTGACGACCTTAACAGGTGAAGGTACTGGTGATTACAGTGGTAAGGCCTTGGCAAAGCTCAAAGCGCTGGTGTATAGTCTGTGGGATATGGGGGATGAGGTGTATTTGAATATTCGATAACAATGGGAGGACATGAATTTGCGCTGCATTCCTTTGTGCCATCTCCTTAGCAATCTGACGGCATAAATCAAACTCACTCCGTTCAGACAGTGATTTATGCTACCGTCATATTGCGTCAGCGATAGGCAGTCGAAATGCTATGCTTTGAATTCTTTGTCCTCTCATATTGCTCGAATAGAGAGGAGGATGGTTGGATGACGGTCTACCGCTATATTCCTTGGTACAATTGCTTTTGCAAAATGGCTAAATGAATTCAAACTCACTTCGTTCAGACAAGAATTCATTTTTAACACCATTGTACTTCATCAATTTGCAGTCGGAATATAAGGCTTTGACCGTTCATCCAGTCTCTTTAAAAACTAATATGTATGAAAAAAATCTTAAACAAAATCGGGCAGGTACTGCAGGTGGTCCTCGCAGCGCCGCTCAAACTACCGGGAAAGGCGGGGAATATATTAAAGTACATTGCGCTGGGACTGGGAATACTGGAAACGGTCCTGGAAAAAGAGAAGGACTCGTCGGAGGAAGTTTCTGACGATGCTGATCAAGGGGCGAGGTCAGTGCAGGGATCCTCACCCGAACAGCAGGCTGATCCGCCAGCGAAAGAGCCGAATGGTACGGATCAAAACGTAAGGACCAACGGGGCTGGGACCGGAGAAAGGAGTGAAGCCGATGAAATGGAATGATATCCGGATCTCAGCCATCGGAGGTACTATCTGTTCCATCTGGGCTAGTATTTCTTTGGGTGATATATTGCAAACAGTGCTGACTGCTGCGCTGGGTACGCTTGTCAGCTTTGCCACAAGCCGCATGATCGGTAGATGGAACAATAGGAGACGAAAATGATACTTGATGGTATTAACTGAGTAAAGCGCACTCCTGCAGTGCGCTTTACTTGTTTAAGTCCAATTTGCCTTTCAATTCCGTCTATGATATTCGCTTGGGACACGCCAGCCGCATACTTGTCGATACAACATTGGGTAATGCACCTCCAAGTATCAATCAGCAACTTTAATAGCTGAATCACGGTATTGCTTTAAACTCATTCCTTGGTGTCGCTTGAAAAACTTATTGATATGACTTTCGTCTGCAAAACCAAATTCATCCGCTATTTCGTGCACTCTTTTATCGCTAAAACGTAAGCGATGTTCGATAAGCCTGATGCGATACGAGGAGATATATTGCTGAAGGGATTCATTGCATTGTTTACGAAAATAGCTGCCCAAATAAGTGGGAGAAAGATCGAATCTTTCCGCTATGACAGCGATTGTCAAACGTGCTGGATAACGAATATGTTCTTGAATATAATCCAATATCTGCAAGATACGATTGTCTGCATGTGGACTTATATTTTTGGGTTTAATAATGGCAATATTTCGTGCAGCAATGACAATCAAAGCATTGACTAAATGCCGAACCAGATCTTCTGTATATACAGATTCTTGGATGAGCGTTTGTTGTAAGTGTTCAATCAATGAGCTAACCATTTTCTTATCTTCTTGGTTGATCAACACAGATCCAGATAAATCCGACGCATTGTATAACAGACATTCGATATGATCAATACTTTTCCATTGATATTCTCGCACATAGTATTCTCCGAAACGGATAACCATAAATTCACAAATACGATCAAGATTAAATGAATGGTAATCATTTGGCGTGATGAGAAAAAGATCACCGGGCTCAAACGGAAGTTCATTACCATTGATGCCATGTACCCCATTCCCAGATAGTACATATACAAATTCAAAAAAATTAAACTGTCGATCTCGAAGTGGACAACAATTTACTTTTTCATAATACACCTCCAGCGATTTAGAAATATTCTCCCTTGCCATAAATGCAAATATACCCAAATGTACTCGATATATACCTGTTAAACGGTGCTATATAGGGTTAATTTTGTATAATTCAACGTAAGTATAAATGAAAGCGATAGTTTTAAAAGAGTTTGGAGATACAGAAAATCTCCTTTACAAAGAGATTGAAAAGCCTTTAATTTTGGCTAATGAGGTTTTGGTCAAAGTGAAAGCTATAAGTATTAATCCAGTAGATTGTAAAGTAAGAAATCGACGAGCTCCATTGGCAGAAGATTTGGCACATTTTGACCCTTTAATTTTAGGCTGGGATATTTCGGGAGAAGTTGTGGAGATAGGAGCAGATGTTACCGAATTTACAATTGGGGAAGAAGTATTTGGTATGGTCAATTTTGTAGGTCATGGAAAAGCTTACGCCGAATACGTGGCAGCTCCAGCTGATCACTTAGCGCTGAAACCCAAAAACATCACGCATATTGAAGCAGCGGCTAGTACAATGGCTGCCTTAACGGCATGGCAAGCTTTTGATAGTTATGGAAAACTGAGATCAGCAGATAGGGTATTAATTCACGCTGCTTCAGGTGGTGTTGGTCACTTTGCTGTACAGATTGCCAAATATTTGGGAGCCTATGTGATTGGCACTGCATCTGCCTCAAACAGGGATTTTGTTTTGGGATTAGGAGCTGATGAATGTTTTGATTACAGATTGACGCCATTTGAAGAGGTGCTACACGATCTTGATTTTGTAGTTGAAGCGATTGGCGGAGCTAACTTTCAAAAATCCGTGCAAGTATTAAAGCCATTCGGAACCATTGTAGCCTTAAATTCAGGATACACAATCGAGGATGAACAGAAAGCAAAGGAAAAGCAACTTCATGCCTGCTATTTTATGGCGGTATATTCCAGTAAAAAAGATATTGATATTATAGCTTCTTTTTTGGAACGAGGTATATTAAAACCACACGTTTCGCATGTGTTCGATTTTGATGAAATGGCTCAGGCACATTTGCAAATAGAAACGGGACGAACTGTAGGGAAAGTGGTTGTCACTTTATAAAAATTCAACTTTATGTCACACATCATAAAAAACATAGATAAAGAACTCGGACAAGCTATATTGGATAGTCCGTATAATGCAATTGATTATGAAAGATTACTGATCAATGATCCAATTCGCATCAGAAAAGAAGAAGAGGATTTGTCCATAAACGAGATTTCTCTTGATATTCATCAACGATTAGAAGTTGACAACATCGCCATCCTATCAAGTGATGCATTAAGGAAAATCAGATGTAGATTTTATCGCCCAAAAGGAAAAGAAGATTTGCCAATATACCTGTTTTTTCATGGTGGAGCATTTATCTACGGTACACCAGAGCAGTACGATTGTATACTTTGTCAGCTGTCTTTAGAAAGTAATATGTTGATAGTTTCAGTGGATTATAGATTAGCTCCAGAAAATCCTTTTCCGGCTGCGATGGAAGATGGCTACGAAATCTTGTTATGGTTATCCCAACAAGCAAACCAGATAGGTGGTGATTCGAATAAAATACTTATTGGCGGAAGCAGTGCCGGAGCGACAATCGCCGCTTCCATTACACATTTGGCAAGAGAAAAGAAGGATGTTCATATTCAACATCAATACCTGCTTTATCCGGTCATGAGTAATCAATTACAGACAGATTCTATGCGCGAATTGGCCAATGCACCTGTACAAACACGAACAGCAGCCAAGTGGATGTGGAAGCATTATTTGCAAGATAACATAGAAAATGTGCCAAAATATGCTATACCACTTTCAGAAAGAAATTTCGACGGGTTACCAGCAGCTACTACCATTGTTTGCGAATTTGATCCACTGAAAGATGAAGGGAAATTGTATGCTGAAAAACTAAATAACTCGGGCGTTTCAGTTCATTTATTGGAAATCAAAGGGGCTGTTCATGCTTTTGATTTCTTTGATTGCACTTTGACAAAACACTTTTACAAACAACAGATAGCCTTGTTTAAGAATATCATAAATACATTGAAATGAAGAAAATACTCGTTATAAACGGACATCCCGATAAAGAAAGTTTCAATACAGCCATTGCAGATAAGTACATAAAAACAGCGCTGGATTTAGGAGCCGAAGTCCGATATATTCATATCGGAGCATTAAATTTTAATCCCAATTTACAATTTGGTTATCGGCAAAGAATGGAACTTGAACCTGATCTGCTGAAGGCTTTAGAAGATATTCACTGGAGCGATCATCAGGTGTGGATTCATCCCATTTGGTGGCTGGGCATGCCTTCGATTATGAAAGGATTTTTTGATAGAGCTTTTCTTCCGGGAATTACTTTTAGAAGGCATAAAAGTCAACCAACCGAAGGTTTGCTAAAAGGAAAAACAGGACATATCATCACTACGGCTGGCGATATGTCGTTGGAAGTGTACCAAGATGTTTATAAATCCAGTGGACTCGTTCAGTTACAAAAAGGCATTTTGGAATATTGTGGATTAACGATCATTCAACATAATTTTATAGGTCCTGTGCACGAATTCAATGAGAGGGATTATCAAGAAATATTGGACAATGTGAAAGCAATTGCGCAAGCAGATACAAATCTCATCGCTAATTATGATAACAAATTTCATCCACATGAGCATACTGAAGAAGGTGTACAATGAATTGATAGGAATGGACAATCTGCTCTTTCATGGACGGATGCCAAAATTAGTCCAGCACGCGGAAAACAGCGTGCCGGACTTATCATCAATGTACTAACGCGTTGGAATCGCTCAACAGCGTTGTCATGGCATGATAATCTATTTTTCCATTGCTGGTCCGTAATATCGAGGTCAGCTGCTGAAAACGAATCACCTGGGGCAGGATATGCACCCGCTTAAACAGCAGTTCTTTGATCGTTTCCTGCTGAATGTTTGGGTCTACATAACAGATGCTGATGTATTTATCCGAACTGCCTACACAGACCAGTTCTTTGCCGGGAAACTGAGCCGCCAGCAATTGTTCTACTTCATCCAGATTGATCCGGATACCAAAAAGTTTGACAATCCGCTTGAGCCGTCCGGTAATATAATAGTAGCCGTCCTGGTCCTGACGGGCCAGGTCGCCCGTGGCTAAGGACTTGGGCGGATCAAAATGTTGAAGATCTGCCAGCCCCTCGGCATAGCCCCCAAAAACATTAGGGCCCGTATAATGAAGCTCGGAGCTCTCCGGATCGATTGTAAACTGGCCATTTTTAATGGGTTTGCCAATCGCGCCCAGTTTATCCAGCAACTGCCCGGGCGGAAGAAAGGACATCCGGGCCGTAGCTTCGGTCTGTCCATACATCACAAAGAAGTCAAGCTGTTTCTCCTGTGCATACTGGGCAAATTGGGCCAGTAAGTCCTTGTTGAGTTTGCCTCCAGCCTGGGTCAGGTAACGCAAATGGGGATGTTCTTTCTTCAGAAATCCCAGCCGGGCAAGTAGCTCATAGACATAAGGGACGCCGGCAAGGCTCGTGTAGCCGAAACGTTCCATTTCTCGCCAGAATTCCTTTTGCATGACTTCACTATTGGTACAGACCAGTTTACCGCCTCCGATGGAGTTACTTGTAAAGACCGACAGTCCGTAGGAATAGTAGAGGGGGAGATTTAAGGGGGTCACATCCGTGGGCCTGATCGGTAAATAATCCAGTATGGATAGGGCATTGGCAATCATATTTTGCTCCGAGAGCTTCACAAATTTGGGTGAACCCGTTGTTCCCGATGTGCTGAGCAGAAGCTTTAAATCTGGATGCAGTTGCTGCTCAAGCTGCCTGTCGGCATAAAAAAGTCCGGCTTTGTGACGCCAAAGTGCTTTGGTATATCCTTTTAGACTGCCACGCTGTGGGTCGTAGATCAGATTGGGCTGGTAGCGCAGCTCAAGCCGCTCTTTGAAAGGAACGGCCATATTGGGCGGCAACAGTGCAATGGCCCAGTTTTCCCGGAAGAAATGGAGCAAGAGGCTGACGGATTCAATCGAGTTGTCGAGGTATAGAAAGGCGAGTCCCCGGCTGCAGGGCAGCGCAAGGGAAGTCGCTAGATCACTGAGGCTATAACGATCGCCATGGGTATCCAGGTAGCGGAGTGACTTGTTGTCGCTCAGCAACTGGTATAAATTGCTTGGTGAAGTGCTGATCATATCATTAAGGGATTTAGATGCTGACATCGTATTTTTTTAAGACGCTGGTGATACGCTGATAACTGGACATCTCCAGGATATCTTCGGTTTCAATCTGGATCTGGAAGGTTTCTTCCAGCGCGGCAATCAGAAAAAGATGCGACATGGAATCCCAGGCGGTAATCCCTTGATAGGCTAGATCGCTATGAATGGCGTTCGCCGGGATGGATAACCCTTGCGCGAAAGCTTGATGTAATTTTTCGGTATTGTTCATTTCTTTTTAAATTTTAATTTTCTTCCAGTTTCCCTTTTTGAAAACCAGCACACAGGCGGTCGCCAGCACGATCTCCGACAGGGTAATGGCGACGAAAATGCCGGTAGACTGCCAGTTCAGGCTGATCGCCAGTAGATAGGCCAGGGGCAACTGGACAATGTAAAACATCAGGATATTTAATAGGGATACGGTGTTGACTGCTCCTGAGGCATTCAGCGAACGTGAAATCACCATGGTATACCCAAAGAAAAAATAGGCAATGGCCATATATTTCAGGTAGGTAGCCGTGGTCTGCAGGATCAGGGGGTCTTTGGTGAAAATAGCCGCCAAAGACTCGCCGTAAAAAAGTAAGAGTGCAGCCATCAGACCGAGGTAACAGAGATTGGCCTTGCCCGTCTTCCAGACGGATTCCTCCGCCCGCTCGGGCTGGGAGGCTCCCAGATTTTGTCCGGTGAGTACACCTGCAGCATTGGCGATGCCCCAGGCGGGCAATACCGTAAACATAATGATGCGGTTGGCCAATATATAGCCGGCCAAGGTGCTCTCCCCGAGTTTGGCGACAATCATAATCATCAGAAAACGGCTGGAGGAGGGGATCAGGTACTGCAGGGTGCCCGCGGAAGCTAATCTCAGGATACGCTGGATCAGTGCGGGGACGAGAAGCAGTTGCTGTATGCCTATGCGTAGTCGCCGGTTGCGGAAGAGCAGGTGCCAGAGCTGATAGAGCACCACAATAAAGTTGGCACTCACCATAGCGATCCCGGCGCCCAGAATTCCTAAAGCGGGAAAGGGGCCCAATCCATAAATCAAGGTGGCACAGAGGATCAGGTTCAGCGCATTGGCGATCAACAGCGCCCGCATGGCGCGGGCGGCATCGCCGGATCCACGAAAGATACCGTTTAAAATAATCCGTAAGATCATCAAAAATGCGCCAGCAAACATCACCTGGGTGTAGCGTGAGCCATAGGCGATCAACTGCTCGTTCGCGCCGGAAAAGCGCACAATCTCGGTACTGAAAAAGTAGGCCGCCAGGCTGCAGCATAGGCCAATAAAGAGTCCTGTATAGAGGATCTGTATGGCGATAAGACCGGCTTCTTTCGGTTTTTGCTGCCCGATACGGCGCGAGATCATAGCCGTGGCGGCAATACCCAGCCCCGTTGCGACGGACTGCATCAAGATCAGCACCGAATTATTGATGCCCACGATGGTAATGGCCTTTTCCCCCAGGCTGCTCACAAAGAGTAGGTCGACAATGACAAAAAGGGACTCCAGGCTGAGCTCCAGCATTGTTGGAATGGCCAGCAGGAAGGCTGCCCGATTGACGTTGCCCCGTGTGAAGTTTTGCTCCGTTCCCTGCAGGGCAATCCAGAACAGCTGCACAAAGGCTTTAATTTTGAGTAGCATACCTGATCGTATTAAGCTTTTTCAATCTGTGGATCTGCAAATACAGCCCTGCTGTCTTTTTTTTGTAGCGCTGCTGACGAGGCTGTCGTGCCGAAGGACTGAAAGGCAATGGCCTGCTCCACGGGATAGACGCTGCGGCCGAGGATTTCCCGAAGGATATAGGAGTTGCGGTAGGCACCCATACCGAGGTCGGGTGTGGCAATACCATGTGTCTGGAGCTCGGCATTCTGCACAAAGATCTCCTGCTGATGCTTGTCAATGGCATAATTGCGCGCTACCTGAAACGTCCCCTTGGATGTCCGTGCAATGCGCGCTTGTATATTGCGCAGAAAAGCGGGTTCCTGGTATTTGTAACCCGTGGCCATAATCACAAAATCCGTTGGGATCACATAGCTGTCTTCTTGCTCTTTCTGTACAAAATGGAGCTGATAGCTGCCGTCGACAGCGGTCTGCAGATCCTGCAATTCGCTGTTGGCAATCAGTTTCACGTTGACGTGCCCATCGGCAGTTTCCATGGTATAAAGTGTATTGAAAATTTCATTGATCAAGTCGTAATTGATCCCTTTATAGAGGATGCTCTGTTCTTTCAAGAGCTGGTCGCGCTTCTGGTCGGGCAGCGAATAAAAATAATCCACGTACTCTGGCGAAGTCATTTCCAGGGTAAGCCGGGCATGATTTTCCAATGGGAAGAAGCGGTCCGAACGTGTCACCCAGTTGAGCTGTAGACCATTGCGGGTATAGGGCAGCAGGTCGCGGACAATTTCGGCAGCACTTTGTCCCGAACCGACAATGCTGACTGAACGCTGCTGTAACAATTGCTCCTTGTGATAGAGGTAAGATGCGGTATGGATCACGTTGGCCAAATTGCGGTTCTTGATGAAAGCTGGCATAAAGGGTGATGTGCCTGTGCCCAATACGATTTTTCGGGTGATGTATTGTTTAGTCTCTTGGGTACTTTTATTCAGCACCGTCACTTGGTAGTGTGGATCAAGATAGACGATATCCAATACCTCGTGGCCGAATTTACATTGCTCCAGCTGCTCGGCAACCCATTTGCAGTATTGGTTGTACTCGCGGCGCAAAATGAAAAAGTTCTCGCGGATATAAAACTTATAGATCCGCCCACTCTGTTTCAGGTAGTTGAGAAAGGAATAGGGACTGCTGGGGTCGGCCATGGTCACCAGGTCCGCCATAAAGGGAACCTGTAAGGTGGCATCGTCGAGCATCAGGCCCAGATGCCAGTTAAACTGCTCGGTGCGATCAAAGAAGATGGCTTTACAGTCGGCTATGGGTTGTGTCAATGCCGCAAGACCCAGGTTAAAAGGACCGATGCCAATGCCAATAAAATCATATGTGTAATTCGTGTTGTTATCCATTTTTTGTTTTTTTAAGTGTTCGTTTCCTTAATAGATCTCAGTTGCTTCCGGATAGGTTTGCTTCAGTTCGGGTTCCAGCTCCTGGGGTTTGTTGGCCGGAAATTTCTCCCAGTACCACTCCCGGTAGCAGAAATTGAGATGTGCCTTTTTATGGGGCATCTCAATAACGCCCTGCAACTTAAACCCGACATGAATTTTATTCATCAGGGCTGCCATGGATTCGATGGCGCCTTCGCCGACCAGGCGGCCTACTTTGGGCTGGGCGAACAGCCAGCTCAGGATGCTCTGCATGGTCAGCGAGGGGAACTTTTTCTCCTTGTCTGTTGGGGCGATAAAAAGATGGGTGCCATAATCTGTTGGCAGCACATCGAAATAGTTGCCCACGATATCGCGGGTAGCCCAATAGACCTCCATATTAAAGGTCGGAATGCCATTGATCTCGCCGATGTACGCATGACCAGCTTTGTCGGCAAGCAGGCTACGGTAAAATTGTTCCAGCCGGGGGAGATCCCAGTTCATCTGCCAGATGGCTTTGGCATGATCCCGGTGAAACCAGCGGTGTACCATCTCCAGATCGCGATCCAGGTCGAAGGGCCGAATGCTGACCGTCACCTGCTCGTTGAGGTAAGTTTTGGAGAATACGGGCTCAAGTCCCTGGGGTCTTAACAGCGTGGCATCCCAATAAACCTCCTGCAGTGGATTGGGCATGCTGCAGCTGACCTGTGCTGAATCCCTGGCGAAGCGGTCCCGGATATTAAAATGACGCGCCGTAATCAGAAAGGCTGCTACTGGATCTTGCTGTTTAAGGGATCGCCGCTTATAATACTGATATGTCAATGTGATCAGGGCTTCTTCATCCTGTAAGCGATACCGGCCGATCAAGCCGATTAGTCGGAACAGATGACCAATAAGGACGAGTTCAATCCATTGGGCCCGGGCTGCGGGATCGTCGCCGGATATTTCCTTCCCCTCGATTGTTGCCGGAAATCCGTTTTCATCGACCGTCAGGACGGCGTCCGGTAGCTTGTAGCCCAAAATCCGGAGGTACTGGTGAAACCAGTGCAACACGGCTTCTCGGCGGTGGAGCCGCCGGCTTGCGCTGTATTGCTCGATATACTGAAGTATGGGGGCTAACTGCTCCTCGGGCATGTCGGTAGAGGCCAAAGCGCCCGCTGTTATGCCAGCGAGCGTACAGAAGCGGGCCAGGGTCAATTCAGTAATGGTTTTACTGGCCAGCTGGCGCTCAAAGGCCGGAAACTGAAACTGATGTTGGTCCAGGGCTGAATCATAGACCAAGGGAATATAAACCTCGGTGGATGTTTCCGGAAAATCGATCCGTATATGCATTTCTGTAGTCGATTTCGCCAGATAATGGGCCAGCGTGGCATCATATCGCGGAATCCCCCGATAACGGGTCCAATTGGCATACTGCCGACAGTAGGCATTGAGCAGTCCCTCGAATTTAATTTGATTGCTGTCCATGCTGCTGTCCCGTTACTTTGATTTTGTGAAAGATATCGTGGAGGTCCGCAGTCGTCAATAGCGGGTTGAAAATGGTGAATTTGAGGTAAAACTTACCATTGACTTTCGTGCTGGCGAGCAGTACTTCGCCACTGTGAAACAGTTGTTTTTTGATCTGCTGGTTGACGGCACAGCGTTGTTCCTCGGGCAGACCTTCGGGGGCGTAGCGGAACAGCAGGATGCTGATATCCGAATCGCTTAGCAGCTCCAGGTCCGGATCGAACCTGACAATCTCGGCGGCTTCCTTGCAGCGGCTGATCAAGGTTTCGATGTATTCACCTAGCTTGTTGCGTCCCATCAGCCGAAGGGTGAACCAGAGTTTAAGAGCATCAAAACGACGGGTGCTCTGCGTAATCGATTTGTTGATCTGCGCGGGATACTCTTCGTAATCCTGATCTTCGGGATTCAGGTAATCTGCATGGTGTTTGATGATCTGCAGCAATGTTTTGTCGCGCACAATAAAGGCACTGCCACTAATAGGCTGAAAGAAAGATTTATGGTAGTCGATGGTCACCGAATGGGAGCGTTCGATGCCATTGAGCAGGTATCGATAGGTATCGGTCAGCAGCAGACCACAGCCGTAGGCCGCATCGACATGCATCCAAAGGCCATATTGGGCGGCAAGATCGGCGATGTCGCTCAGGGGATCAATATTTCCGAAATCTGTGGTGCCGGCGGTACCGACAATGGCAATGGGGATATTGCCGAGGGCGATTTCAGTTTCAATGGCCGCTTCCAGGGCGTCCATAGACATCCGAAATCGGCTATCGGTCGCTACCGAAACAATACTCTGCTCACCCAATCCCATCAATGCCGCATTTTTCTGATTGCTAAAATGGGATTTTTCGGATACGAAAATACGGAAACGGTGTGCTGCCAGTGGGTTGCCATCCTGTTTGATGTTGTGTCCATAGCGGTTGAGCGCAAAATGATCGCGGGCAAGAAGTAAGCCCATCAGATTGCTTTGGGAGCCACCCGCCGTAAATATCCCATCGGCCTCAGGGGCATAACCGATCTGTTGTGCGGTCCAGTCGATCAGGCGACGTTCCATCAGCGTACCACCTGCACTCTGGTCGTAGGTATCCTGTGACGAATTGATGGCACTGACCAGCACCTCAGCCGCTAAGGCCGGGATGACAACGGGGCAGTTGAGATGGGCAATGTAATGGGGTAAATGAAATGCAGTGGCATGCTGCACATACAATTGGTCGACTTCATGAAAAAGCTCCTGATAGGAGGTGAGGGGGACATCGAGGTCTACCTGTTCAAAGAGCAGGTTCAGCTGGCCCGGACTGATACCACTGAAAGGCTTTTTCTGACGGTTTAAAAAAGTGATCACAAGTTCTTTGGCTTGGTTTATAGCAGCCTCGTAGTCTGCACCGCTATGTTGGCTAAAGATGTCTGCAAACAATGACTGTTCAGGTAATTGCGTGGAAATAGCTTCGACGGATGATAATTGAAGTGTGTTGTCCATGATCTAAGTTTTTGTAAGGGGTTTTTATTGGGGATTGATTGTTGATGGATGCGGGGTGAAGCCTGTGACTTTTTCGCTGATTGGCGTTCTTCGTTTTTTTGCATGCGCCTTACTTGAGCTGGGGTGGCCGATGAAGAATAGCCCGAAGGATTGCTCCCGATCTTGCTGAATAAAGCGTTTGACATAGTCAATCGCAGATCCTCCAGAAGCCCAATAAGATCCAAGGCCCATCGCCGTGCAGGTCAACGCCATATTTTGGACGGCCGAGGAAATGGCGGCAATCTCTTCCCATTCGGGTAAAACGATACGCGTACTGGGCTGAAAGATGATGGCAATGATCGCTGCTGCATGAAGGGGATAGTTTTGCAGGTATTCGAATTTGAGCAGGCGGTCTTGGGGCGAGAGGTTTGGGTAGTGATCCTTGTAGTATTCGCACATGTACCGGCCGTAGTCCGACTGCTGCTCGGCTGACAAAACGACAAAACGCCAAGGTTCGGTCATTTTATGGGTCGGTGCCCAGGTGGCGTTGGTTAGAATTTCCTCCAATTGTTGCGGACGAATCTCTTTTTTATCGTAAGCGTCGGCATAGATACTGCGACGTTGCCGGATGACGCTTGTTACAATTGCAGCGCGTTCGGGGAACGTTCGATTAGGGGCTGAATTCAGTGAATAAGATGATTTCATGATGATATTTTTTTAATCTTTATTTAAGATTATCAAAAAAAAATTTGCTGTTTTCAATTTTAGCAAATACATTTGTCTTGTAGTTCTTATTTAGACTGATTACATATAACGATAAAACAAAGATAAGAGGAGAATGGAAGAATGCAAGAAAAAAATAAAATTTTGACATTTCTTTAGCCTGTATTTTTGTTTTAATGTATTGTCTTTTAAGATTTTACAATTGGAAAGGGAGTGGTGCAAATTAATTTACATGTTTTACAAAAAAATAAGCAAGACTTATGCAACCAATGCAATTCCAGGGCAGCCAAATCTATTTAGCGGACAAAAAACCGTTAATGCCCGCTCCAGCGCCTAGAGCGCCACAACTGATCGATATTAAGTTTGAGGAAAAAATGGCCTTGATGAAAGTAGCGCGGCAACTCGCTGATGAATTTGGCCATTATGAAGATCCGACTTATATCCAAACCTTACATTTATACGCTTATCAACTGCTACCTCAACGTATTGCCCGACTGCTGACACAATTTGGATCTGATTTTTCGGCCAGCCAATATGGGGCCCTTGTCCTACGGGGACTTGTCGAAGTGGATCAGGAAAAACTGGGCCCGACACCGCCTTCCTGGAAAGCTTACGATCCGGAAAAACTGCTGTTATACGGCTTTATCTGCTCCTTGCTTCATGGCGCAGTACCGGCCAAACCGGTGCAATATTACGTACAGCGTAAAGGGGGCGGCCTGCTGCACCCGATTATTCCAGATGAATCCATGAGCATGTCACAGACGGGATCGGGATCAAAAACAGATCTTTTTGTGCATACAGAGGATGCTTTCCTGTTTAATCAGGCTGATTTTTTAAGTTTTCTTTACCTGCGCAATGAGGAGCAGGTGCAGTCCACATTGTATTCGATCCGCTCGCATCCTGCGATTAACGCAAATATGGAGCAGCTGTTCAGACCTATTTTTCGCTGTCCCAAAGATGCCAATTTCAAAGATGAGCAGCTGGGCGGAGCAGATGTGATGACCAGCATCCTGTATGGAAACCGGCAAACACCTTTTATTCGTTTTGATGCTGCCGAACAGCTGTACAACGCTGATGCAGGGCAGAGCTCGGAGGCATTGGAGATCCTTTCTCGGTTTTGGACAGAGGCCAAAGAATATATCTACAATGATTTTATCCCACAATCGGGCGATCTGGTTTTTGTCAACAATCACCTCTGTGCGCATGGGAGATCCGCTTTTAAGGCGGGCATGAAGCAGGTCGGTGGCGAATGGGTCAAGTGTGAAAGGCGGCAGATGTTACGTATGATGAGCAAAACCAACCTGCTGCAGATCCGCGAAATGACCCATCCTGACAACCCTTATTTTATCATCGAAGACCATTACGGAAAGATTGCCAAATTCTAACACCAGAACCACAGACATGAATAACTTACTTTATCAACCGGACCTCGCCGCAGCACATCTCTCACCGGCGGTATGGCGATCCGTGAATATACAGCTCTTGCAAAAGATGCTCAGTGAATTTTCCCATGAGATGCTGATCGTACCTCAACTGATCGCACAGCAGGGCAACTGGGATGTCTATGAGGTAAAACATACTGAAAAGCCGGTTTATTACCGGTTTTCAGCACGTGTACTCAGCCTTGATCATTGGGATATTGATGCTTTTTCCATCAGCAAGCTCGACAATGGCCGAACAGCTGATCTGGACGCCGTCGCATTTATCGTTGAATTTGCCGACCAATTGGGGCTGGAGCAGGAAAATATAGGGACTTATCTCGAGGAGATCATCAGTGTCCTGTTCACCTATGCCTATATGCGTGATCAAAATCGGATGGGCGTGGATGAATTGATCAAATCGGATTATCAGGTGATCGAACATGCCATGTCTGCCGGGCATCCTTGCTTTGTTGCCAATAGCGCCCGGATCGGTTTTGATGCCATAGATTATCAGAATTATGCGCCCGAAGCGGCATCTCCACTGGCCCTTGTATGGCTCGCGGGGCATCGTGACCGTACCGAATTTACCAGCATAGCGGGGGTATCCTATGACCATACCATCCGCCAAGAATTAGGAGCGGAGCATGTGGCTGCATTGGACAAAATGTTGACCGATGAGGGCTTAGATCCGCAGGACTATTTCTTTTTTCCGGTGCACCCCTGGCAATGGTTCAACAAGCTGTCGCACATCTTTGCGGCGGACATCGCCAGCCAGAAATTGGTCTGTCTGGGTTATTCGAATGACCTTTATCTGCCCCAGCAATCGGTACGGACACTGTTCAATGTCAGTAGTCCGCAGCGATCCTATGTCAAATCTGCCCTTTCGATCCTCAATATGGGCTTTATGCGCGGACTCTCGCCGTACTTTATGCGCACAACACCGGCCATCAATACCTGGGTATATGACCTGGTGGCCAATGATGCTTATCTGCAACGCCGGGGCTTCACGGTGCTGCGTGAATTTGCTACGGTGGGGTATACCAATGCATATTTCGAGGAAGCGATGCAGATCGATACGCCGTATAAAAAAATGCTGTCCACACTTTGGCGTGAAAGTCCATTTACCGTCGTTCATGGAGGGCAACAGCTGATGACCATGGCGGCACTATTACATATTGACGTTTATGGAAAGGCATTTTTACCGGCGCTCATCAGCTCCTCGGGTTTAAGCACCGCCGATTGGTTGCGGCATTACCTGAACAGCTACCTGAGTCCGCTGCTGCATTGTTATTATTACCACGATATGCGCTTTATGCCCCATGGTGAAAACCTGATCCTGGTCATGGAAAACCATGTCCCGGTCAAGGTGATCATGAAGGATATCGGTGAGGAGGTGGCGGTGCTGTCACCGCAGGTTTCCTTACCGCCTGATGTTGAACGCATCCGCATCCCGGTTCCGGAGGAACTCAAGATTCTGTCCATCTTTACACAGGCCTTTGACTGCTTCTTCCGTTTTTTAAATCAGGTGCTGGTAGCGCATGCCGATTTTCCGGAAGCGGAATTTTGGGAACTTGTTACCGAATGTATCCTGGCTTACCAACAGGAATTTCCAGAACTGCAGGAGCGCTTCGATCGATATGATCTTTTTGCAGCCGAAATTCCGAAAACCTGCCTGAATAGACTGCAGCTGAAAAACAATAAAAAGATGATCGACGGCTCCAATCCATTTAAACATCAGCAATTTGCCGGAAATCTCAAAAACCCACTTGCAGTATACAAAACAACACTTATTTGATGCAGACTCTCATTTGTAAACTTTATGAAAATAGCTTATCCGATTCAACCAAAGCAGGCTGTCGCGCATTTAAATGCGGACAGCTGGGTGCTTATCAACCGACGACATATCCGAAAAATACTGGCCGAATTTGCCCATGAAGGGATTATTCTACCCCAGCTCCTCCGTACGCATGCAGACGGGGGAAGCTACCAGCTAGCGGTGCCTTCCAAACCGGAGGTCATCTATTATTTTGACGCCAGCATACTGGCACTCAACCACTGGTCCATTGACCCGGATTCGATCGTCAAAAAGCAGTCGGGCCAGACGGTGCCCCTGGATAGTTTGGCCTTTGTGGTCGAGTTTAATAAAGAGATGGGGATAGAGCAGGAGATGTTACCCGTGTATATGGAGGAGATCAGCAGCACTTTGTCCGGAAGTACATACACCTATTTTCAGGGCAAAAAATCGGCGGATGAACTCGTCGGCGCTACGTATCAGGAGATCGAGGGTAACATGACGGGGCACCCGCGTTTCGCGGCTAATAATGGCCGTGTGGGATTTGATGCGGCGGATTATCAGTATTATGCACCGGAGGCCGCTAGTCCCTTTCCCTTATTGTGGCTTGCAGGCCATAAAAGCGGTGGTGAATTTACCGGCATTGCGGACCTTGATTACGATCAAGTAATGCAACAGGAACTAGGACCGGAGTTGCTGGCGCAGTTTTCCGAAAAAATTAAAGCGAAGGGCCTCGTACCGGAAGACTATTATTATTTCCCCGTACATCCCTGGCAATGGTTTAATAAACTGGCCAATATTTTTTCACCCGCCATTGCCACTGGTCATCTGCTGTGCCTGGGTTATAGTACAGATCATTACCTGCCGCAGCAGTCTATCCGAACGTTTTATAATGTGAGTAATCCAACACGGTTTTACGCAAAGACGGCATTGTCCATCCTGAATATGGGTTATGTGCGGGGCTTGTCGCCCTTCTTCATGCGGACCAATCCGGGGATCAACCAATGGATTTACGAACTCACGCTGGATGATCCCTATCTACAGGATGTGGGTTTTTGCATCTTGCGGGAAGTGGCTAGTGTCAGCTATAGCCACAGTTATTTTGAACAGGCACTGTCGGTCGATAGTCCTTATAAGAAAATGCTGGCCTGCCTCTGGCGCGAAAGCCCGGCCAGCGTGCTGCGTGAAGGCCAGCAATTAATGACTATGGCAGCCCTCTTGCATGTGGACGATAAGGGCAAGGCTCTTCTACCAGCACTTATACAGGCTTCGGGATTATCGATTGACGAATGGTTACAGGCTTATTTTAACTGTTACCTGAGCCCGCTGCTGCACTGCTTTTACAAATGGGATATGGTCTTTATGCCGCATGGCGAAAACCTGATTCTGGTACTTGAAAACCATATTCCCGTACGGGCAATCATGAAAGATATCGGTGAGGAGGTTTCGTTGCTGAACAGTAGTCTGGATGTACCGGAGGTTGCTGAGCGGCTGAAAGTTTCGGTACGGGAGGAAAACAAAACCCTGCCCATATTTACCCAGGTATTTGATTCCATTTTCCGCTTTGTTGCCGCGATCCTGGTGGAACAGGCGGGGTATCCGGAGCAAGCCTTCTGGAAAAATGTCGCTGCCTGCATACAGGCTTATCAGCAGGCACATCCCGAGTTTAAAGCGGCTTATGAAACGGATGATTTCTTTGTGGATTCCTTTCATTCTGATGCCTTAAACCGGATGCAGCTGCGCAACAATAGGCAGCTGCGCGACCGAAAAGATCCCTATAATGGCCGCACGAATGTCGGTGTACTCATAAATCCCATTGCTCAATTTAAAAACAATAAATAATAACAACAAAAAAACCATGTATCTATCTTTGAAAAACAGTAAATCAATTTTCTTTTTTTTGTGTTTGCTTGCTTTCCTATTTGCTGGAAATGTGCTGGCACAAAAGAACAATAATAATCTTATCCATGGACAGGTTACCACCCGTGATGGGAGTCCTGCGGCCTACAGCACCATTAAACTTTCGAATGGAAGGAGTGCGCGGGTCGACAAGGAGGGGCGGTATACCTTTCGTGGTCTCCTCCCCGGAACGTATGTGGTGACGGTGAGCTTTGTGGGTTTGCCGGAGCAGTCGCAGACCTTATCGCTTGCAGTAGGTGAAAGTGCCGTGGCGGATTTTGTTTTATCCGCCGATGGAAAGACACTGGATGAGATTCTGATCATCGGCCAGAAATATGCCATTATCTCCAAAAAGGAAAGTGACTATGTGGCGCGGTTGCCGCTCAAAAACCTTGAAAATCCACAGGTATATAGTGTGGTGGACAAGGAGCTGATCAAGGAGCAGATGGCGCTCACTTTGGAGGAGTCCTTTCGGAATGTGCCGGGAGCGGCTCCATCAAAGACCGGAGCCGGAATGCCTTCTTTCTTTTCGCGTGGCTTTCAGACCAGCGAAAATTTTAGAAACGGGATGGCGACTTACTTGCGTACAGGGATTGACCTGGCACAGGTAGAACGCGTGGAAACCATAAAAGGCCCAACGTCAACACTATTTGGTGCACAAATGACTTCCTTTGGTGGGATTGTGAATTATATTACAAAAAAGCCTTATGAAACATTTGGCGGCGAGGTGGGGTACAGCATGGGAAGCTGGGACATGAATAGGCTGACTGCCGATATCAATGCGCCGATTGCTGCCGAAGAGGGTTTGCTCTTTCGCGTGAACCTCGCACGGCAGAAAGAAAATACATTTCAGGACCAGGGCAATAATGCCACTGTACTGATCGCACCAAGTCTTTCTTATCAGGTAAACGATCGGCTTAAACTGTCCCTGGATGCTGATTTCTATTCCGTGTGCGGGATTACACCTGCCGGTTGGATGATTGATCCGAAACTTGGGAAAACAAGCTTTGACCAGCTGCACCTCGATTATAGGCAGTCGCTGAACGACAATTCGCTGGTAAGCCGGCAGTCATCGAGCAATATCTTGTTTCAGGCCGACTACCAACTGTCCGATCAATGGCAGTCGCAGACCAAGTATGCCTGGGGCGATGGAAGCTACGATGATCTCTATATCTTTGATATGATCTGGAAAACAGATAGTTTGGTGAATAGGATTCTGCGCACCTTTACCGATGAGGAATCTGCCCGTAAAAATTTCCAGCAAAATTTTATTGGCGATTTTAAGATCGGCCAATTTAGGAACCGCATGGTCATCGGACTGGACTATATGTCTAATTACCGGAAGACACGCTATGACGGACTGGGCTACGGTGGTGACGTGTTTGCGCCGGCGCAGCTCTATAACCTTCCGGGTACACCCGTAATCCGGATCGAAGATGTCAATGCGGTACTGGCCAAACGGAATACAGGTCAGAATGTGACCAAAGAAGCCAGTTACAGTGCTTATGTATCAGATGTCTTTAATGTGACCGACCGTTTATTGGCGATGGCTAGCCTACGGGTAGATCGCTTTATCAGTGAGGGGACGACAAATACACTGAGCCGGAAACAGACGGGTAATTATAACCAAACGGCCCTATCACCAAAATTTGGGCTGGTTTATGAAGTATTGAAAGAGCGGGTTTCTTTGTTTGCGAACTATATGAATGGTTTTAAAAATGTACCTAATTACATCAACCCGACTGACAATGTTGTGCAGGTGTTTAAACCCCAGCGGGCCAATCAGCTGGAAGGCGGTGTGAAAGTTGAATTGTCTGATCTATTCAATGCTACGGTCAGTTACTACAATATTGATGTCACCAATAGTATCCGTGTTGACGGAACAAATAGAATACAGGATGGAAAACAAAAAAGCAAAGGATTTGAAGTTGAGCTGATCGGTAAGCCATTCACAGGCTTTAATTATGTAGCTAGCTATGGGTACAACGACAATGAATTTGTCAATGGAGCAGCGGCCGGTAAACGAGCCTTAGGGACACCGGAGCATGTGTTCAATATCTGGGCAAGTTATGCCTTGACCGACGGTAGGGCCAAAGGCCTTGGTCTCGGGGTCGGTAATTCCTACATTTCCAAAGCCTTTCTGGATGCCGCCAATACCTTTACTTTAGGTGCCTATAATCTATTGGATGCAACAGTCTTCTATAACCGGCCAAAATATAGTGTCCGCCTAAAGGCGAATAATATCCTGGATAAAAAATACTGGGTCAGCGACGGCTACTATGCCCGCCCGCAAAAGCCATTCAATTTTATGGCCAGTGTAGCCTATAAGTTTTAAATTTCTTTGGCTTCTGGGAACAGCCTGTTTCCGGAAGCCAAATGATAAGATTCAGACAAGCGATTTATGGATTGCCATCCTTTAATATCAGCAGCTTATGTGGATTAGACTTTCTTATCCAAAACAGGATCCACGCAATCTTTTACTGGGGATTGTGCTCGCCTTCGCGATGCTGGACCATACCCGGATGTTTTTTTATTATTGGAACGTGAATCCGACAGCGATCGGGGATACCGGCATCATGCTGTTTCTAACACGTTTCCTTTCTCATTTTTTCGCACCCACCATTTTTCTACTGTTGGGGATAGAAATTTATCAGTATGGTCAGCGTTATGGATCGTCAAGATTAACAAAAGCCTTGTGTTATACGGCTGTGACGCTGTTGGCTTTGGAACTTGTGGTCAATAATTTTCTGTACACCTTTGATCCGTACTATCGAACCATCGGTCTGTTTATTCTCGGCCTGCTCGGCCTCTGTTTTTTTTGCATGGCCGGATTGCAGTACCTGGGGCCTAAGTCGCTGCTCGTCATTAGTCTGCTGCTGCTGTCAGGGCATCATTTGCTGGATGGGATCCAGCGCGAAGGGAATTCCTTCGGGTCAATCTGCTGGTACTTACTGCATCAGCAGAAATTTATTCCCCTCCCGGATCGTTTATTTATCGTGAATTATACGCTTATTCCCTGGTTGGGGGTACTGATGCTGGGCTATGGCATGGGAAAGCTATTTCTGCCTCATGCGGACCCGCAGAGGCGCAAGCGTGCCTTGCTTAGGCTGGGCTACGCAAGTCTTGCTTTGTTTTTTATGCTGCGTTTCACAAATGTTTATGGGGATCCTGTCGGCTGGAATGCCTATGCGGATCCAGTGAAATCAGTGCTATCTTTTCTGAATCTGACAAAGTATCCGGCTTCGTTGGCTTACCTCTCGCTCACTTTGGGGGCTGTATTTCTTTTCCTGGGCTACACGACAAATTGCCGGGGCGACAAAATTTTCCTGTTTTATGTGTTGGGCAGAAGACCCTTGTTTATCTATCTGTTCAGCACATTTTTAATTCATTTTATGGCAATGGTTTTACTTTGGCTAACAGGAAAAGATCCAGTAGCAATGCTGATTACTTCAAAGTCTTATACTTCGGCAGGCCCTTTAACGCAATATGGTTATTCCATTGGGGTGGTATACCTCGTCTGGACCGGAATCCTTCTGCTGTGTTGTGCGATAAATGGCCTGATCGACAAATGGGCTGTCAAATTGTAAACAAACCTTGCTTGCGTTTAAAACGAATCCGGGGAAGAAATAGACAGTAAATTTCTGTTGCTCGACTTCTTTAGGATAAATGCATGATCTGATGTTTTTTGATGTAAGGGGGTAATGAGTGGAAAAAAATGCTTCTGGCTCTTGGTCTCGGCCAATTACCTCGTTAATTGATCTAATAATTCGATTTAGTTGCTTGTTTTCTTATATTTGAGTGATAAACCAACCTTTGCTTATAACTGAATTGAAATGATGAACCGAATGAAATGCCGACTGATAATCCTACTCATGGCGTACTTAGCACTCGAAGTGGCAAAAGCGCAATCCCTAGATGATTTTACACTACCCACCCCCTGGACGGCCGAGGCATTGAAAGCCGAGATACCGCTGCCGGAATATCCTCGCCCGCAAATGCAGCGTAGCGAATGGCAAAATCTCAACGGACGATGGGATTACATGGGCGGCAGTTCGCTGCCGGATCCGCGTCAAGCTGGCGCTCCACCGACATTTCCGAAAAAAGCCGAATCCATCCGCGTGCCTTTTGCGCCCGAGTCGGAACTCTCCGGAATTGCCCGGAGCGGGGAGAAATTTCTCTGGTACAGACGTGCTCTTACCATTCCATCCGCATGGAAGGGTAAACGTATTTTGTTGCATTTCGGTGCGGTAGATCAGTATGCGGTGATCTTTGTTAACGGTAAAAAGGTAGCTGATCATACAGGTGGATACCATGCTTTTAGCCTGGATATTTCGGATTTTCTAAAGGCGGGCGACAATACCCTTGTCGTGGGTGCTTACGACGCAAATGATGGTAAAACGGCATCTGGAAAGAATGGCGATAAAGGTGATTATACCTTTAGCTCGGGCATCTGGCAAACAGTCTGGATGGAACCTGTACAGCAAAAATACATCACCCAGCTGAAACTGATCCCTGAGCTGAAAAATAACCGCTTGCAGCTAACGGCGCTCACCGAAGGTAAAGACCTCCGGGTGGTTGCCACAGCATATGCGGATAACAAGCAGGTGGCGACAGCGACAGGAACGGATCACAACGCATTTTACCTCGATATCAGCAATCCACATGTATGGAGCCCCGAAGATCCTTTTCTCTATCAGCTGAAAGTAGAATTTAAAGATAAAGAAGGTCGTACAGTGGATCAGGTGGACTCGTACTTCGCGATGCGCTCCATCGGTATCGGTAAGGTGGACGGCATCAATAGAACCTTGTTAAATGGCAAATTTCAATTTCAGATCGGCGTGCTTGATCAAGGCTATTGGCCTGATGGTATTTTTACGGCGCCGACCGAAGCGGCTTTGCTGTACGATATTGAACTGGCGAAAAAAGCTGGATTTAACGTCATCCGCAAACATATCAAAGTGGAGCCCATGCGCTGGTACTATCACTGTGACCGGCTTGGCTTAATGGTCTGGCAGGACATGCCCAACTTGTGGTACCCGGACGATACGGATTCAGTAGCGGTACGTAAACAGTTTAGGAGCGAACTGAAGCAGATGATGGATCAGCTGGTTAGTGTTCCCTCGATCGTCACATGGGTACCTTTCAATGAAAACTGGGGGGCATTTGAAGTGGCAGATATAACCAAATGGACAAAAAAATATGATCCTACGCGCTTAGTAAACGGCAATTCGGGGTATAATTACGCACCTGGATATCGGCCTGCGCAGGGTGACCCCGGGAATGGCGACTTTGTGGACAGGCACCACTATGGAAAGATGGAAGATAAAGCCTTTCCGCAGCCAGACGAAAATCGGGCCGCATCGTTGGGCGAATTCGGAGGGAAGGGGCTTTTTGTGCGCGACCATATGTGGCCAGTCGCAAATAACGCTTACGAGATCCTCATCAATAGGGATATACTCTCGGATACCTACGTTTATCTGCTCAATGAGATCGAACAGCGTATGTTGTACAGCGGTTTAAGCTGTGCGATCTTTACACAAACGTCAGATGTGGAGCATGAAATCAACGGGTTGGTGACCTATGATCGGCAGGTGGAAAAGTTCGACATGAAGAAAGTGAAGGAGATAAATCAAGCAATCATCCGCAACAGCGAAAGATTAGGGAAAAAGAAAAAAATAAGTTCAATTTCAAGGCTGTATCCGGTGGAGTAGCCGTACATTTAGCTCAATGTTTGTTAAATGCATTTGAAATAAACAGCTATTTATAAATTAAATCGTTAAATCGTGATAAAGTGGTTTATGATTTATATGAAAAAGTGATGCATTTATATCGACAAGTATTTATACGCTTTTCTTAATATTTAAGTATTTTTTACCTGAATTGTGTTGCGAACTTTGTTTTTTCAATTTTAATAAAGATCTTTAGGCGTTATAAACGCAAAATTTGAGTCCATTACACAACCTTTCTGAAGAAACATTAATTCTTTTGCTCAAAAAAAAGAATCAGCAGGCCTTTAGCTATCTATATGATAACTATGCGGACTCCCTTTATGGAGTAGTCTGCCGGATTGTAACTTCGGCAGAGCACGCGGAGGAAGTGATCCAGGATGTATTTGTTAAGATCTGGAAGCACGTCGATCTTTTTGATGTAGAAAAAGGAAGGTTATATACTTGGATGATCAATATTGCCCGAAATGCAGCACTCGACTACCGAAAATCTAAGGGGGTGCGGAATGAATTGAAAAACCAACCGCTCTCAAATATCGTAAATAGAGAAGAGGAACAAGATCGGAGCCAGAACGAACGAAATGCACAGGCAGATTTTATTGGATTTAAAAATATTTTAGATAAATTGAAGCCCGAATGTCGTGTCTTGATCGAAATGGCCTACTATGAAGGATATACCCAACAGGAGATAGCCCAACAACTTGACATTCCTTTGGGTACAATAAAAACACGTACAAAAGCGGCGTTTTTGCAGTTAAAAACATTGTTAAAGGATTATCGTTAATTTTGGATATCGAAGCTTACATATCGTCAGGGATTATTGAATCATACGTTTTGGGAGTCGCTTCTGAAGAGGAAGTCAGTATCCTGAACTGTATTCGTAAAAATAATTCCGCAGTGGATCAGGCAATTGCCGAGGCTGAAAAAATGCTCGAGGACTTAGCTGAGATCCAGGCGGTGGGGATGCCTATGGCCTTGAAAGAGAAGATCTGGAATAGACTGCAAGATGAGAATCTGGTTGCTAATGATAATCAGCCAGAACTTCTGCCGACGACGCAGACGTTATCCAAAGACGATAGTATTCAACAACAGACCTCATCCGCTGAGGAGGAACCTAAGCAGGCCGTCCCTATTAGGTCGTATAACTGGGCCATAGCGGCAAGTATATTATTTGTCCTGAGTGCTGGTGCGAATCTGTTCTTTTATCAACAGCAAAAGGAGTCCAGCGAGATGCTAGCAGCAGCAAATAATGAGCTACATAGCAAAAAAGCAATGCTTGCAACGCTGCAGGATAAATGGGACTTGGTCGAAAATCCAGCAATTAAGACGATTTCCTTAAAAGGTATCGAGACTAAACCTGATCTGCATGCGCTTGTCTATTGGGATCAGCAATCCAAAGCTGTATTCTTGAGTCTTGAGCATATGCCTGCCGCCCCAAAAGGCAAGCAGTATCAGCTCTGGGCAATGGTGGATGGTCAGCCTGTTAGTGCTGGTGTGTTCCCATTGGATGCCAAGACTCAAATGGCCAGTAAAATGCTGGATGTTGCCAAAGCACAGGCATTTGCCATCACACTGGAAGATGAAGGGGGGAAAGATGCCCCTACACTCACTGAGCTCTGCGTCATGGGCAGTATTTAGCCGTTTTTTTACTTATACAACTTTTTCTGGTGACATCGAGTAATAACCATGAAAAAACCCCGGCTTGAAGATCAAACCAGGGCCATTTTCACAGGTAGAGTAAGACTTTTGTTAAGCTTTGATAAATAAACCTGCAATATTAAGTACAGCTTCTGCAGATAATGGCTCATCAAAAGATTGTGTGGCTGCACTAGCTGAGATTTTTCCCATCGAACCACTCAGTGACGTAATATCAACTCCAGCCTGTTTTACATTGTCTTCTCCAGCATAGATGGGATTTACAACAGCACCGATGCCAGTATCATTTGCCCCAGTAATCCAAGGTTTTTGATCTGCAGCAGCGCCGCCACGGGCACGACGCATCTGACGGATATGCGAGGCATGTCTTGCCTCCACCGAATGGATCTGTAATGCTGCTGTCAGCACAACGCGGTTGCCAAGCAAGATACCTGCCTGCCCCTTATATGCCCTCACACCGGTATCTTCAAATGCCTGTGCAACCGCTAAAAATGTATCATAATTGCTAAAGACATTTCCAAATGTGCCCCCTGCTGTAAAATCAAATGTTGGCTTTGATACGGCCTTATTGCCCAATACCTGTTTTAAAAAGTTGACATGTGCTACCTCGTGGTCACGAATGGTGGTAATCGCACCAAGCGGCTTGCCCGAAGGGATTAGCCCCGATTTGGCAACACCCATAGTATAATATTCTGCTTCGAGATATTCCAACGTCAGTGCATAGTTAAGTACACCATTGACGTCTGTGGGCGCGGTGGCGCCGTATGCTTTTTTAAAGAGTTCACTGACAAAGAATGGCAATGCGGCCATCGTTATCTTTTTACTCACCGAAGCTAAATTTTTGATAGCTTCACGACGTGGACTGATACGATCGCTGAACTCAGGATCTACAGTATTTATTTGTTCAAAAACATTTAAGAGATTCATGATAATCAAAATTTAGGTGAATTAATAAGTGGGTAGATCCGATACATCGATTTTGGATTTGATAAATGGTGCAGCGGCGCTCAAAACGACACTGGGACTTTTGGCAACATCGAGTCCATTGGAATCAACGACTTCCTGATTGGCAAAACTGCCGTTGTCTATCATATCCCTTATCCAGGCGGCATGCCGCGCTTCTACCGAAACGATCTTTCCAGCCAATAACAAATAATTGGGATCTTTAATGAGCCATCCGGCACCATTGTAAGCCGACACGCCCAGGTCTTCAAAGGTTTTGGCCGTAGCCAGTACATTGGCTCGGCTGCTGAAATTTACCCCCGAAAGATTAAATTCGAGACTGGAAATCGCTTTTCCGCCCAAGGCAATTTTGAAAAACTCGCGGTGTGCGATTTCGTGATCACGGATATCTGTAAAAAAAGCTTTTTCCATATCCGTCATACCTGAATAAGGATTGTTGACCAACTGAATATAAAATGCGGCCTCAAGTTGCTCGAGTGCATAAGCATAATTTAGGATGGCTATGTCACCGCTACCGAAATACAAGCCTTTCCCACCGTTGTCCATACCGTCATCGCGGTCTTTCTTACAGCTAGATATACCAAGTATGGCGAGTGAGGCTGCACTTGCACCTGCAAATTTCAAAAAGTCTCTCCTTCGGAGGTCTTTTTTTTCATGTTCACCATTGGAAGTCAATAGTGAATCTTGATTTTGGGAAGTTGTTATCTTTTCCATAACAAAAGTCTTTTAGTTTATAATTTTTCTGTACTTATAATCATTTACGACTTTTTGGAAAGCTTGGATTGCAAAACTTTATTTTATTTTTATTTTTTTTTGGCGGGTTTTCAATTAACGTAAATAAAGATAGCCTGATGGTAACAGAATAGGTCAGCACCCTATTGTTCTGGTAAGCAGAGCACAAAAAAGCTGATGCAAACCCACATCAGCTTTTTGCTCATTAAAATTTACTTCAATTGACTGTACTTACTTGTTGGTCAGTAAGGGCAGATATTTTTCATAACCTTTGGCCTTCATTTCTTCCTTGGGCACAAATTTGAGTGATGCGCTGTTGATACAATAGCGTAGCCCGCCTTTGTCTGCAGGGCCATCTTCAAATACATGGCCCAAATGAGCGTCACCGGTTTTACTTCGTACTTCTGTACGGCGCATGCCGTGGGAGTTATCGGATAATTCTTCGATTAAATTGGTATTGATCGGTTTCGAAAAGCTGGGCCATCCGCAGCCCGACTCAAACTTGTCTGTCGAAATAAATAATGGTTCTCCTGTCGTAATATCTACATAAATACCATCTCTAAACTCAGCATTATAGGCATTGTCAAAAGCACGTTCGGTTGCCTGATTCTGCGTCACGTCATATTGCAATGGGGTAAGTTCTTTCTTAAGTGTGCTTCGGTCCTTTCTTTTATAAGCTTGTGTCGCAGTTGTATCTTTGGGAGCAGGATTGGCTTTGCGGGCCATATCAAATAATTCAGGACCAATGTGGCAGTAACCACCGGGATTTTTGTCGAGATATTTTTGATGATAGGCTTCTGCATTGTAGTAATTCTGCAAGGGCTGGAGTTCAACCACAATTTTCGAAGGATATTTTTTGGCAAGTTCGGCCAAACTTTCCTTGATCACGGGCACGGCTGAGCCATTTGTGTAGTAAATACCAGTGCGATATTGTGTCCCTATATCATTCCCTTGTTTGTTGAGTGATGTGGGATCGATTGTTTTTAGAAATAAATCCAGGAGCAGCTTCAGGTCAACGATTTTTGGATCGTAAGTAACTTTGACGGTCTCGGCAAAGCCTGTTTTTCCGGTGGATACCTGCTCATAGCTCGGATCCGGTAAATTGCCATTGGCATAACCGACCTCTGTTGCGGTAACGCCGCGCACCTGCTTGAAAAAATGTTCAGTACCCCAAAAACATCCGCCTGCGAAATAAATAACCTGATTCTGTTTATCTGTCTGATCCATAGATTGTTTTTTAATTGTGTTGGAACGATTGGTTTTCTGTGAAAATCCGAATTTGCTGAGCATAAATAAGCCTAAGCCTAGCACTAATAATAAAAATACCTGTTTCATCGCATTTCTCCATTCTTGTTTTTAAGATATACGAAGCAAACACCTGCATTGGTTTTGAGCATTTAAAAATTATTTGCAAATTTGCTTTATTAGTGATAAGATGCCTGGATAACATTACCTAATACTTCAATTAAAACCGGCTCTAAAATAGCTATCTGCTGATTTATCCACACACGGAAAGTGATAAGGATGCCGCGGTGGGAGGTATCCGATACCGCTATGCAAAAACTGTCGCCAGCTAGGCCGTGCTGGCCTGTTGCGCGCCGAGCAGCCGGAGATCGTCGGATGCCGGTAGTTCAAATACCTGCAGGTGAAAGTGTTTAATGGCAGCCAATAGGTGGTCAAAAATATCGGCCATTGTATCTTCGAAATAAGCCCATTGTGTACCCTTGGTAAACATGTAGAGTTCCAGCGGAATACCGTATTCACTAGGTGCGAGCTGGCGCACTAACAGGGTTAATTCTTGATGGATATTGGGGTTATGCTTGGCATAGGCGAGTACATAGGCCCTGAACAGACCGATATTGGTCATCCTGCGGCCATTGACGGGCGAGGAGCTGTCGGTATTCCAGGTTTTATTGTAATCAGCAATCTCGCGTTCACGTTTTTCGATATAGGGAGCCAGTAAGCGGATCTTTTTTAATGCCGTGATTTCCTCCTCACTGAGGTAGCGCACCGAAGACATTTTAATGTTCAATGCCCGCTTTATCCGACGGCCGCCCGTCTCTTGCATCCCACGATAGTTTTTGAATGAATCGCTTAGCAAGGTATAGGTCGGTATGGTGACAATAGTCTTGTCCCAGTTCTGTATCTTCACATTGTTGAGATTGATCTGCAACACGTCGCCGTCCACACCATATTTAGGCATTTCTATCCAGTCTCCCACGCGGACCGAGTCATTGGCCGAGACCTGAATACTGGCCACAAAGCCCAGAATAGTGTCCTTAAATACCAGCATGAGGATGGCGGACGCCGCCCCCAGCGATACCAGAAAAGACCATGGCGAATTGCCCGTCAGCAGGGAAACGGCCAGCGTGCCAATTACAAAAATCAAAAAGATCTGTATCACCTGCAGGTAGCTGTCGATGGGCTTGTCTTTGAACGCATTGGAGCTGCGAAAAATATCGCGGCAGGTTTTTAACAGGCTATTGACCAGATGATAGATGGTCAGCAACACCACGATATCCAGCAACTTGACAAGGGCAGCGGTCAGCACCGGAAAACCAAGGAAGATCACCGGAAGCAGCTGCAGTGTGAGCAGCACGAGTATAGTGCGGCTCAGGCGTACATGCACCTTGTTTTCCAACAGAAAATCGTCCCATTTGGTTGAGGTCCGTCGGGCAATCCTGTTCAATGCGGAATAAAAGACCTTGCGCATGATATAATCGAATGCATAGAGCAGCACTGCGAAAGCGAAAAGTAATCCAGCGGCCGTAACAATATGCGCCTGCTGATCGGGTAAACCTAATTTGGTAAAGAGATCGAAAATGTACTGATAAATTGAACTTGTTGGTTGTTCACTGAAGTTAAGCATGTCTAAATTTTTCATATGAACAGACAAATTTACGGAGAAATATAAAAACGGGTTTTGAGGTGGAAAATACCCTTTTATACCTATTTTTAAGCTTAAAGTTTGCTTATTGATTAAATTTTACGTATATTTGTAAATTAATAGATAACCCGATGGCGAAAATTTTCTGTTTCGCGTCTTAAAAACCCCCAACGATTTGAATGAGATTAGTGTGATAGGTGGTGGGAGTTGGGCCACGGCCCTGGTTAAAATTTTGACAGAAAATAGCATTTATACCAACTGGTACATGCGGCGTTCCGAGCAGGTGCGCGCGATAAACCAGGATGCTATTAACCCTGACTACCTATCGTTTTTAAAACTTGACAATACAAAAATTTATGCGTCCGATCAGCTGGACGAGATCGTGGCCCGATCGAAAGTAATTCTTTTCGTCGTGCCCAGTGCGCATCTGGACAGTGTTTGCGCCGCAATCCCCAAAGAGGACCTTGCTGAAAAATTTGTCATCACCGCCATCAAAGGGACCGTCGGCCCCGAAAATCTGCTCCCAAGTGCTTATCTCGCCCGGTATTTTGAACTGAAAGATTTTCAGCAGGCGATCATTGCAGGGCCTTGTCATGCCGAAGAAATCGCGCGGAACAAGAAAACCTATATGACGCTGTGCGGTCCGAATGAAACTTTTATCAGTAAGATTTCCAGTGGGTTTGCTTCAAGCTATATGCAGGTGAATTATAGTCCCGACACCCTAGGTGTGGAGTACGCAGCCATTTACAAAAATGTGGTCGGCATTGTCTGTGGCATGGCCGAAGGACTGCATTATGGCGATAATTTTATGGCGGTGCTGGTTGCCAATGCCATTGATGAACTGGGACTGCTATTGCGTGCCGTCGGTGCACCCCATGTCCGGCTGGGCAGCTCTACCTATTTGGGCGACTTATTGGTGACGGGTTACTCCGCACATAGCCGCAACCGGACTTTTGGTAAATACCTTGGCCAGGGGTATTCGGTTTTCGAAGCCCGTCAGCTCATGGGCATGGTCGCCGAAGGATATTTTGCAACCAAGGGGCTGATGGCGACGGTCACGAGCCTTGGACTCAATTTACCCTTGTTACAGACAGCCTACCGTGTGCTATATAACCATATGGCTGCAATTGATGAATTTAAACTTTTAGAAAGGAATATAAGATAATATGCTATTAGCAACAGATTTAGATGGAACTTTTTTAGGCGGAAAGATGGAAGACCGCCTCAGATTATATAGACTGATCAAGGCCAGCCCGAATATGCAGCTGGTTTTTGTAACCGGAAGAGGGCTGGAGTCGGTATTGCCGCTACTGAGCGATCCGCTCATTCCGGTGCCGGACTTCATTATCGCGGATGTGGGCGCCACAGTCGTTAACGGCCATAGCCTGGAAGCAATTGAACCGCTGCAAAGTGAGATTGAGGAAAAATGGCCGCAGACTTATGCAATCCGGGCAGCGCTGGAGGAAATACCGCAGTTGAATTACCAACATGTGCCACAGCAGCGCCGCAGTTCATTTTATTATGAAGCAGGGGTTGACCATAGTCTGGTGCAGCAGGTGGCTGACAGGTATGACTGTGATATTATTACTTCAGCCGATAAATACCTGGACTTGCTCCCTAGAGGTGTCAATAAGGGGACAACATTAAAGAAGCTGGTTGAATTTTTGGCCGTCGATCCAGATGATGTGATGGTGGCCGGTGATACCCTTAATGACCTGGCCTTATTTCAGATCGGTTTTCGGGGTGTTGCGGTCGGAAAGTCCGAACCGGGCTTGCTACAGGCCATCGATCAATTGGATACAGCGTACAGCGCAGAAGCTGCCGGGGCAGGCGGTATATTGGAATATATGGGCAAATACCGCCCGTTTCAGCAGTTGATTCGTGGAGAACAAAAATTAGTGCCTCAAAAAAGAAGGTCCAAAAAATCCGATCAGCTGGTGATGGTCTACCATCGGCTGCCTTTTGAAAAGGAATCGATCAATGGTAAGACGGTGCGGGTAGCACCCAAAAGCCCAAATGGCATTATTCCCTCGCTGCTGGGCTTATTTGAAAAGGGACGGTCCGGTCTCTGGATCGGGGAGGAAGTCATCCAGCAGGACGGGCAGCCGGTTCCAAATCAGCTGGTGGATGAAAGCCGGTACCCTAATCTGGTCGCTTCCACCATATCGCTGTCAAAAGAGGATATCGATAAGTTCTATCGTGTATTCTCCAAGGAGGCGTTCTGGCCGACGATCTTTTCCTTTGTGGACCGGGCAAAGTTCAACCACGAGGACTGGGACCATTACCTGATGATCAACAAGCGCTTTGCCGAGCGGATCGCTCGCGAGGCCGACGAGGAGGCGCTGGTCTGGATCCATGAGTATAATCTGTGGATGGTACCTTCTTTTTTAAAGACGATGCGTCCCGATCTGAAAATTGGCTTTTTTCACCATACGGCATTTCCGGCAGCAGATATTTTTAATATTATTCCCTGGCGCAAGGAGATTATCGGCAGCCTGCTGCTCTGTGATTTTGTCAGTTTTCATATCCCACGTTATGTGGAGAATTTTGTGGATGTGATCCGCAGCCATACGCCGTTTAAAGTGGTCAAAAAAGTAGACGTCGCCAATCAGTTTCTGACCTATAGCTGTGCGCTGGGTGTCGATCAGATGACCAAGATCATTGAGGTGGACGGGCGGCAGATCAGGCTGGGGGCACAGCCGGTGGGTGTCAACAGGGATCATATCGAACAGATTTTGACGGATGATAACGTGAAAGCGGAGATCCATACGCTCAAAGAGCGCAAAGCTGAATCGGGAATAACGCGTATCATATCCATCGAGCGCCTGGATTATGTCAAAGGACCATTGGAAAAAATTCAGGCTTTTGGCGAATTTCTTGCCGAGTATCCTGAATTTAGGGGCAAGATTGAACTGGTCAATGTCTGTACACCGCCATCGCAAGGGATGACGATCTATGATGAAATCCGCGACCAGGTGAATCAGGCTGTGGGTGAGATCAATGGTAAATATGCGACGATGAACTGGACCCCGATCCAATATTTTTACAGGGCACTACCCTTTGAGGAAGTGGTCAAGCACTATGCGTTGAGCGATATTGCCTGGATTACGCCTTTGCGTGACGGGCTGAATCTGGTCGCCAAGGAATACATTGCAACTCATGGACTACTGGAAACTGCTGGGGTCCTTGTGCTTTCGGAATTTGCAGGTGCTTCGGTTGAGTTGCCTTATGCTATATTGACCAATCCCTATGACCGCAAGAGCATGAAAGATGCGCTGTTGAAAGCTTTGGTCATGGAACCTGGGGAAGCTCAGGTCAGAGCGCGTAGGCTGTATGAGCATATTGAGCACTACGATATCCATTATTGGGGGCGGGATTTTGTCAAAGAGCTCGAGAAATCGGGTAAGCGGCCATAAATAACAAAGCGGGGGCTAATCTAGTCCCCGCAATTGTTTAACGCAATAAGCCAAGGGTTAAACTGGCGGTATAGCGTGACCGGCCTCTTTCAATGGTCCCCAGAGACTGGAAAAGGCAGCCTCCTCTGGCTGCCTTTTCTCGTGCTTGTATTTTACCGTAATCATCCCGTTGTGATGCATCCGTCTAACAGGTTAGTGAAACAACACATTCTTCCGATTGCGTATTGAATTATAAATTGATCAAACGATATTAATGGCTCAGTTGTAATTTTCCGATAAAGGGGCGGCTATCGATCGTCGTAATAGCTTCTTTAATGGAATAGCATAGCTGGTAGTTTTCGCTCAGCATTTTTTTGCTAGATTCTATTTTGCTGTTTTCAACCTTATCAACAATCCAGGTTGGGTTTAACGGATCTGAATTAAATTTCGTGATTAAAACTGTAAATCCTTCTTTCTGAGCACTGATTAAAGTGTCTTTTGTGATGTCTACTATTTTCATAGTGAGATAAGATACGAAAAAAATAGGAAATAGGCTTTGCTTCGTTTAGTTGATGGCCTTATCAACATCCTTGCAATTGAACGAAAATGGATCTTCTTTATGGATTCAGGGGCCTAAAGTGTGATGGTTCGGCGATCGGTTTATCCATCGTGATTCAGATTGTGAATAAATTAAATGTAACAAAAGGTGGTCTTTGGTTGCGTTATTCTACTGGTTTTATTAGAAATCCATCATAAATTGACTTTCCTAAAAATAAAGCCTAATTTTGAGTGATCAACAGTAACTAAACCATCAGAATGAATGTAGCACATGTCAGACAATTGTTTACCCAGCTTTACGAAGAAAATTGGGTGAAGTTGTATGTACATGTTTTCCGGATGTTAAATGATCGGGACGAGGCCCGTGATATTGTACAGGAAATATTTGCAAATCTCTGGGACCGTATGGAGCGGCTGGAAATCGAGCATTCGTATCAGGCTTATCTCTTTCGTTCGGCCCGTAATCTGGTGATCAACCGCATCGCAAGCCAAGATGTGGGACGTAAATATGAACATTACCTTGAACATGCAGCCCCAGCGCTTGAAATTATGCCCGACGAGCTGCTGCGGGAGAAAGAATTAGCTGAGCAGATTGATCAAGCGATTGAAAAGCTGCCGCGCAAAATGGCTTTGATCTTCAAAAAAAGTCGTTTCGAACAACGGAGTTATCGGGAGATCGCCGAGGAACTTGATATCTCTGAGCAGACTGTCAAAAAGCAGATATACAATGCGTTGACGGTTTTAAGAAAAAAAATACGAACTATTTTCATTTTTTTCTACCACTAAGTGGGTGTTATCCTGTCTTCTAAACTGTAAACAGGAAAGAACCTATGAAGCAACGATTATCGAAACAATTACTGCAGAAGTATCAGCAGGGGATGTGCAGCGCCGAGGAAATGGCGTATGTCGAAAGTTGGTACAATCAGCTTAGCAAGGCAAATAACGCAAAAGATATTCCGGAACTTGATCTGGCTGCCGAAGATCGCTATTTCCAACAACATATTTTTGGGCCCGAATTGCGGGCCAATCGCCATAGGAGGGCCTATCTGAAGGTCGCGGCTAGTGTTGTATTCTTTTTGATGGCAGGCGCAGTCATGTACTTCTTTTCCGGACGCCAGCGATCCCCACAGCCACTGCCTTTTAGTGTCGGTCAATTCCAGGCCGATCTGCTGATCGGAAATGAAGTGGTCAGCCTGGACGAAAAGAAGCCGTTCAGCCCGGCATGGATGGAACAACGCAAGGGGGATCAAGTGGCAATCAAGACCAAAAAGGGGCAAGAATTCAAAATGGAACTTCCCGATGGTACGACGGTGTGGTTAAATGCCGACAGTAAGCTGGAAATCGGATCGGGATACAATGTACAGGAGCGGGCTGTATTCTTGGAGGGGGAAGCCTATTTTAAAGTGGCAAAAAATAAAGTGAAACCCTTTATTGTGCATGTAGGCAAGACGAGCATTGAAGCCCTGGGGACTGCCTTCAATGTCAAGTTATACCCCAATGATAGTCAGCTCTTAACCACACAGCTTGATGAAGGAAAAATACGGGTCAGCAATGCCGGCCTGCAGGAGATTCTGCTCCCCGGACAGCGCATCCAGCTGAATGTACTGAATGGGGACTTCCAGCTTCAGCAAGAAAACAAACAGCAGGATGCGGCCAACTGGAAAGATGGTTACTTTGAATTTGACCAGACACCGCTTCCTGAGATTTTGGCCGATCTGGCCCGTTGGTACAATTTTACCTATAGCCTGTCGCCCGTCTATAAAAATAAAGTGCTTAGCGGAAAAATCAGCAAAAAAGAGTCCTTTGCCGAAGTGCTGAAGATATTGCGGTTCGCCGGCATAAATTATACAATCGACAAGGACAGACTCTTACTTGTTCCCTAACCAAAGACCAAACAAACGAATTTTCAATCTAAATACCCTATGAAACAGTCCGTAAAAACACTGCTATTTATGCTGATGCATGTCAATGGCTATGCCTTTAGCCAGCAGGGTGACAAACCATCCAACCATGTTCAATTTAAACAGCTCGTCAAAGCCATCGAACAGCGTAGCGATTATCGCTTTGTTTATGATCCCAATGAAATTAGCCCCGATCTGAATGTTGATATCAATTTGAGCAATGCCAATATCCCTGAACTACTTAAACAGGCATTCTCGGCAAAAGGCATCCGCTATCAAATTGTCAAAAACACCATCGTGCTTCAGGGGAAAGCAGCTGGCAAGACTCAGCAGGCTACGATCAGTGGTCGGGTCAGCAATGCTTCGGGTGCAACGCTTGAAGGGGTCAGTGTCCGTGTTAAAAACAAGGTCATCAGTACGGTTACCGATGCCAGCGGCCGTTTTAGTTTAAATGGACTGCAGCAGGATGATATACTGCTCTTGAGTTATGTTGGTTACCGCAGCAAGGAAGTTAAGGTCGCGGGCAACGGCATCATTGAAATAAGCCTTGAGATCGATCCTGGCAACCTGGATGAGGTGGTGGTGATCGGTTACGGCACATCTTCGAGACGCAAAAATACGGGTTCGGTATCCAGCGTGACCGGCAAGGAAATAGAGACACAGCCGGTACTGGATCCTTTGGCTGCATTGCAGGGCCGCGTGGCCGGACTCAATATAGCCTCCAATTCGGGGCTGCCGGGTAGCTCTTTTCAGGTGCAACTGCGTGGTGTCAATTCACTGAGCAATGGCAGTAGCCCCCTTTACATTATCGACGGTATTCCATTTTCGGACGAAAGCATGAATCAGTTTACCTCAGCCAATGGGAATCAAAGCCCGCTAAGCCTGATCAATCCAAAGGATATTGAACGGATTGATGTGCTTAAGGATGCCGATGCAACAGCCATTTATGGCTCCCGGGGTGGGAATGGAGTGATCCTGATCACAACGAAAAAGGGAAATAAAAGCGGACTTAAAATAGATTTTAATGCCAATATTGGCTCCGGTAAAGCCATTCGAAATCTCAAGATGCTCAATACAGAGCAATATTTGGAAATCCGTAAGGAGGGATTTAAAAACGATAATTGGACGGCGACAGCAGATAATGCGCCGGATCTACTGACATGGGATCAGTCCGCTTACAGTGACTGGCAAAAAGAGTTTTACGGTGCATCTGCTCCTTTCTCAACCTATCAGCTGTCATTTTCCGGTGGAAACGAATATACGCAATACCTGGCCAGTGCCAATTTCAATCGCCAGGGTGATGCCTTGCCCGGTAATCAAAATTATCAGCGTGGGGGTGCGCTGTTGAATCTGTCTACGCAGTCCAAAGATCAGCGATTTAAACTCAATAGCAGTTTCAACCTCAACCTGGACCGTAATAATACGGTACCGACGGATATTGCACAGTTTTACAATCTGGCGCCCAATTATCCTTTATACGATGAAAAGGGAGACTATTATTGGTTTCAACAAACCTTGCAGAATCCAGCCGCCTATATGGAGCGGTCGAGTATATCAAAATCAAAATCCCTGCTGGCCAACTTTTCAGCCGAGTACGCGATCTTGCCCGAATTGGTCGCTAAAGTCAATGTAGGGTATAACCTCAAAAGCATGGACCAGACACGCCTGCTGCCCAATGTAGGATTTAATCCATTGACCAGTACGGGCTCAATGGCCTCTTACGGGAACTCGGATTATCAGTCCTACATCGTTGAGCCGCAATTGAATTACAGCAAAAACTTTGGGAAACATGAATTTAAGTTCCTTTTGGGTGGCACCTGGCAGCAGCGGGTCAGCGAAGGTAAATACTTGGATGGCAGCAGCTACCCAAGTGATTCCCAGTTAGCCAACATGGCTGCCGCAGGTGTCATTGCAATCCGCAACAATCAGTATGCGGACTACCGCTACCAGTCTGCATTTGGGCGTATCAATTATGCCTATGCGGATAGGTACCTTGTGAATGTCAGCTACCGAAGGGATGGTTCGTCCCGCTTTGGGCCCAACAATAAGTACGGTAATTTTGGGTCGATTGGTGCAGCCTGGGTATTCAGTAGCGAAGAATTTTTAAAAGATCAGTCTATCTTGAGCTTCGGAAAATTACGTGCCAGCTGGGGGGTGACGGGCAATGACCAGATCGGAGATTACCAGTACCTGGATACCTGGGGAACGGGCTTTGCCTACCAGGGCATCACCGGACTGTATCCGACACGGGTATTTAATCCCAATTTTGGATGGGAAGAAATTAAAAAGAAAGAACTGGGCCTCGACCTTGGCTTTTTCAGGGACCGTATTTTCCTTACAACCAATTATTACAACAATAGATCGGATAATCAGTTGATCAATATTGTGCTCGCGCCGCAGACGGGCTATAATTCCTATTTTGGGAATACCCCGGCACTGATCGAAAATAAGGGCTGGGAGATTGAGCTGAGCAGTGTTAATATCCAAAAAGAGAAGTTCAGCTGGAAAACCAATTTCAATATTACTTTTCCATCAAATACCCTGTTGGAATATCCTGGGCTTGAAAATACTAGTGATGCAAGGCGATACGTCATTGGCGAGTCCACACGTATCGTCCGTGGATTTCAGTTTACTGGAGTGGATCCGCAAACCGGGGTCGCTCAATTCCGGGATGTGGATGGCGATGGGAAGATCAGTGATTTCAATGACTATGTGACCTTGGGATCACTGCTGCCCAAGTATTATGGTGGTATCGGCAATAATTTAAGTTATGGCAGTGTGAGCCTTGGATTCCTATTTCAATTTGTTAAACAGGAGGGACCATCCATTGGGTATGGCCCGCAGGCAACGACCATTGGCGGAATGGGCAATCTGGATGAATATGTGTTGGACCGTTGGCAGCAGCCTGGAGATGTGACGGATGTGCCACGCGCTACCGCCAATAGCGCCAACGAAGCGAACCTGGCTTACCGCAATTACTACCGGTATTCATCGGCCGTATGGGACGATGCTTCTTTTATCCGCTTAAAAAATGTATCGCTCAGTTATGATATTTCCAAATGGACCCAGAAGATCAATATCAGCAGGGCGTTGGTACAATTTAATGCGCAGAACCTCTTTACCTGGACAAGCTTCAGGGGGATGGATCCCGAGATGCCTGGTTTTGACCGCACCTATCTCTCGGATGTCAATCCCTTTGGTTCGGTACGGAACAGCGCCACGCCATCAATGCGTACCTATACTTTTGCGGTTCAGCTCACTTTTTAATGATCATAAAACGACTAAAGACTTATCCCATGAACAAATATATCATCTACAGCCTTTTTGCGACAGCACTGATAAACATATCCTGCAATAAATTCCTGGCAGTGGACCCACCCAAGACAGAAGTGGCGGCAGAATCGGCCTTCAGTGACGAAAAGACGGCCACAGCAACCGTGGGCGGACTCTATACCAGTATGAACAATTACAATAACCAGTTCGCTAGCGGGCTGATGACCATTGTGCTGTCCAGTCTGGCCGACGATTACAACTCAGCCTTTACAAGCTACGATGAGTACAAGTACAATAAACTAAGTCCGGCGACCTCTTATCTCGATCGGCTCTGGTCGCAACCTTATAGCTATATCAATCACAGCAATAAGATTATCGAAGGAGTGGAAGCTTCGGCGCTCAGCAGCACGGTAAAGGCACAGCTATCGGCTGAAGCCCGTTTTACGCGGGTGTTCAATTACTTTTACCTGAGCAACCTCTTCAACAAAGTACCCTTGATCACGGATACCAAAGATTTGGAGGCCAACAACCGAAAAGGTCCGGCCTCCCGGGAGGAGCTCTATGCGTTCATGTTAGATGATCTGAAGAAGGCTGCTGCCGATATTTCCGACGCCTATCAGGGCAATGAGCGTACCCGCCCCAATAGAAAAGCGGTTGACGCGCTATTGGCCCGGGTATATCTGTATCATGCAGACTGGGCCAATGCCGAAGAGATGGCTGACAAAGTCATCGCTGATAATCGGTATGAGCTGTCGCGTGATCTAAATACCGTTTTTTTGAAAACGAGCAAAGAGGCGATCTGGCAGCTGCAGACAGTTAATCTTTCTACTGCCGGGGTCAATACCTGGGAGGGTTTCAGCATCGTTCCGGCCGTAGCTACAGCACGGAGTTACTATCAGGTGTATGATACCACGGTAGCGGCCTATGAAGAGAATGACCTACGTAAAGCCATGTGGTTAAAACCTTATGTTGTAAGTAATAAAACGCTTTATATGCCCTATAAGTACAAGGTGCGTACAGGTGCACCTGTTGCCGAATACAATACCGTGCTGCGACTTGCCGAGCAGTATCTGATCCGTGCCGAAGCGCGGTTGAACCAAAATAAGTTGCAGGCGGCACTACAGGATATCAATCTGATCCGTGAGCGTGCAGGCCTTGTCGCGCGACCACAAACGATGGACAAGGCGGGCATCGCCCTGGCGCTTGAAAAAGAACGCCAGCTGGAACTGCTCGGTGAATGGGGCCACCGTTGGTTTGACCTGGTGCGCACAAACAGGGCCCTGCCTGTACTTTCAAAGGTCAAAACAGACTTTAGTGAAAGCGACATCAAAATACCGATCGCCAGTGCTATTTTAATCACCAATGCTAACCTCCAACAGAATGATTAAGCCATTCAAATATGCCTTGCTGCTTATTTTGCTACAGGCAAGCCTGCTGTTGCAGGCGCAAGTCAGCATAACACCGGAAAAAGCGGCAGCCGGTGATAGCGTGACCATCAGCTTTGATCCGGGTAAATCTGCTGCTGCTCATCGTGCCGGGCCATTTTTCGTGGATTTCAACTATTCGAATTTTTATGAATTTCCGAGTCGGCTGCCCATGCAGCAAGAAGGCGGACTGTGGCGTGTGCGCTTTAAACTGCCCGCCTATGCCAACTTTTCCTGCTTTACGATCGCCGACAAAGACAAGAAATTTGTACAGCAGGCAAGCGATAGCAGTCAATATGAGATCTACGTCTATAAGCAGGGGAAACTGATCGCTGGTAATTACCTGGGAAAATCCTACAGCGTACCGGTGCAGGATAAAACCTCGGATCGGATCGTTGCTACACAGGAATATTACCTCAAAAAAGAGTTGAGTCTATATCCCGACAACTATGAGGCCCAGCTCCGTCTAATTGCGCTACAGATGAAAACCGGTAGTCCGGCCCAGCAGGCGCGGCTGTTGAATAAGGGTTTGGCTGTGGTGGAACAGAAATTCAGAAGCAATCCACTCTTTGAAGGTAACCTCAACAAGGTGACCATGGGCTATCTGATACTGGGCCAAAACCAAAAAGTGGATTCGATCCGTCAGGTTGTGATCAACGAGTTTCCCAACAAGAAGATCGGGCTGTCTTATCGGCTCAATAAGTTGTTCCGCGAGCAGGATTCCAGCACCGTGGTCGCAAAGATAGGGGAGCTTCTTTCGCTCAAAACGGCCGATAATGAGGCGGCCTATGGCAGCGCTTACGAATATCTTTTTACCTACTATGTGCGGCATGGCGACAGCGTACAGGCCCGGAAATATCTGCCCCTGATTACCCGTTGGGAACAAGATCCCTATAAATGGCGCACTTATAATGAATATGTGCAGCTGCTATTGGATCATAAGCTGATGCTGCAGGAGGCGTCCAAACTCAATTTATATCTTCTTGATAGTGTTGCGGCCTATCCCGTGAGTCTAATACGCTATTTCCCGGAAACGGGTTATCTGGTGGCCCATGATCCGGCCAAGGCCGATAAGCTCAGGGCGATAAAAGCTGAAATTATGGCTAATCAGGGACTGATCACCGCGCAGTTAAATCAGCCCGAAGTAGCCCGAGAATGGTTTACCAAAAGCATCCCTACACTTCAATCCGCAACACTGCTGCGGGCCGTTGCCCTGCAGTATCAGCAGTGGAATGATCCAGACAGTGCTATTCCCCTGTTGGGGGCAGCCTATCGGCATGCTCCTTTTGACCCACAGATCCGGCAGCTTCTCGACGGCGCGCTCGTTAAAACAGGGATGGGCAATGCTGCCGAACGGCAAGCTTATTTTAGCAAACTTGACAAGCAATGGAAACAGGGGTATTATGATGAGTTTCAGAAAATCATCGGCAATACGCCATTTCCAGAAGACATCAGCCTAGTTGATATGGACAAGAAACCATTGCTTAAGGCGGAACTCATGGACAAGATTGTGATCATTGATTTTTGGGCCACCTGGTGCAAGCCCTGCATTGCCTCTTTTCCCTATTTACATCAGGTGTACAAAAAATATGCGGACGATCCGCAAGTGAAATTTGTTGTACTCAATTCGGGCAGTGGAAATAGCTGGGACGACGCCTACAAATGGGCACAGGGCAATCCCCAATTTGACTTTCCATTTTATTACAACCAAGATAAAAAGCTCAGTAGCAAGCTGGAAATAACGTCAATTCCGACAACGTTAATCCTGGACAAAAAAGGAAACATTCGTTTTCGAAAGGTGGGGTTTGAAGGTGAAAAGCTCTTACAAAGCCTCGATGCCATGATCGAATACCTGAAAGAACTGGAGCGATAAGCTGTTGTTTTGACAGAGCTCCGCTTGCCTGAGGCCAGCTCAAGAAAAGGAATGAATAATTAGCGCAATGAGCTATTGTTCTGTTAGTTATTCAGAATCTATAGATAGCAATAAGGTAGTAACACGACTACCTTATTGATGTCTATTACCTTTATGGTAATACGAAATGTTTTTGTTGATCCCTTGCGCCGCATCATTTCTGTCGGGCGATACCATGACGGGTGCATATTGCAATGACACAATATCGATGCTGTCGATATCGGGCATTTTAAGCGGGCGGTACCAAGAGGGTGGGGTCGCTAAATTGCCCGTCTCTTTGCGATCTATTTTTTCTGTTGATTCTTGTACAGAACCTTGTTTCCAGCTTCTGTATACAAGCAATGCTGCTCCAGCAATTGCCGTGATAATCAGTCCGATTTGTGCTTTCATACGTTCTTCTTTAAAAATTGAACCATATTCCTTTTAAAATGAACAATACTCTTATCAAAAAGTTCAATAAAAAACGAATCAGTATCTTCGGGTCCCCCTCGCAAGAAATTTGGGTATAGCATCCGATTGCCGTAAATAGACTTTGAAAGTTTTAAAGATTCAGCTTATTTTTGTTCACAAAACACGGACAGTTAACAAGACATGGAATCACTCTTTCGCGCATGGAAAACGAGCCGAATGGCTTACCTCAAATTCTTTGAAAACTATTCATTGGAACAGCTCAATCGCATTCCTGATGGCTTCAGCAACAACCTGATCTGGAATATCGGGCACATCATTGCCACACAACATAAATTAATTTATATCGGATCTGAGGTAGAAGGACATATTCCCGAGGAAGTCTTTTTGAACTACCAGTCCGGAACAAAGCCTACTGCACCTGTAGCGCAACAGGAAGCCGACTTGCTGAAAAGATTGCTCCTTGAACAGATAGAACCGACAATCAGTGATTTTAACAACAAAAAGTTTGTGACCTACCGTGAACGTACTACGGGGACGGGCTTTCATCTCACTTCAATATACGATGCATTCGAATGGAATAATTTTCATGAAGGACTGCATCTAGGTTATATGATGAGCATCAGAAAGTTTATTGTGTAGGTATAGGTACGAAACAGTAAGGTCGATCGGGTATAGTCAAAGAAGCACAGCTGTCTGTCTTGTTCGTAGGTTGGATAGGTATACAGGAGATAGGTATACGTGGGGTAATTAAAGGAAAGTTTTTTAAGGTGGATCAATTGCTGCTCCGACCTTTTTTATGATTTTAGATCGCTGGCTATCAGCTTTAAATGTGAACCAAACATTTTATTGTTATCATAGCTATTTTTCGACAGTATAGTATTGAAGATTCAACGGGTAAAAAAAAATGAAAAATAATGGATATTTTGTAATATTGTATATATATACTAAAATAATCAACAGTTTTCTATGATGTTGGCAAGCAATTCGGAATTGATATCAAAGATGTCTGTGGATGAGCGGGAAGGTTTTTCAGATGTTTATGAACAATACTGGGAAGATATCTTGCGCTATGTCATGCGAATAATTCCGGACGAGAGTGAGGCTTGTGATATTGTACAAGAAAGTTTCTTGGCATTGTGGGAAGTCCGGAAAGATATACCAAAGTTAAGATCCATAAAAGCCTATCTATATATTATTTCCCGCAACTTAGCCTTTAAACATCTTCGACTCCGATTAGATAATCAAGAAGCTATAAATTCTTATGTCGATCGTTATACCGAAAAATTTCATTCTATAGATAAAGTGTTGGAAAGTAAAGAATTAAATAGCTTGTTGGAAGCGGAAATATCGAGACTACCCGAAAAAATGCGGGAAGTATTTCTATTGAGCAGAAAACAACATTTGACCTATCAGCAGATTGCTGAAAAGCTGAATATCTCCGACAAGACTGTAAAAAAACAAATATATAAAGCTTTAAAGCATTTGAGGTTAAAAGTAGATGAAGAATATATCCCTTACCTCATCCTATTTTTAATTTTTGACTGTTGTAATTAATTTTTCTTGTTGATTATCAGTGATTTGATTTTTTTTACTTATGTAGCGTACTACTCTGTTGCCCAAAATACCTCATACCTATATAAACCAACTATAATTTGTGATAAATGAATTCCAAAATCTTTAAAGATTTGTTGCAACGTTATGTCGCTGAAAAAACCACAACGGAGGAGAATAGAAAAATTGAACGGTTTATTCTCAAAAGAGGATTTGAGAATAAACTGCAATGGGAATCAGAGCTGCATAAGGAAGGCACCAAGGATCGGATGCGCAGTTATATTTTTGATCAGATAGCGATTAAGGCATCTAGAAAAAAAATTAAACTCATTCAAACGCTATCCATCGCGGCTTCTTTGATCTTTTTAATTGGGTTGGGAGCCTTCTATTTTAATAAAAAAAATGAGTTTAGTCAGGATAAACAAATTATTGCAAAATCAGTTAATGAATCCTATCAGGATGTCACGATTAAGTCTAGTACTGGCGATATAGAAGTGTTGGGTGGGATCAAAGAATTGGATCTTAGACAGACCAATTTTAATAAACAGCATACAATTGGACCTAACACAGTCAATACAATACATGTCCCAAGCCAGCATCAGTTTAATGTTGTCCTTATGGACGGCACTAAAGTATGGTTAAATGCAGGAAGTAGTTTAAGCTACCCAACACGATTTGAAGCTACTGATCGCAACGTTATCCTTGACGGCGAAGCATATTTTGAAGTTGTTTCAAACCCTGTTAAGCCTTTTTTGGTTAATGCCCGAAACAGCCAGATCATCGTAACTGGTACCAAGTTTAACCTGAAAGCATACGCTTCCGAACCTCATATAACGACTTCCTTATTTGAAGGCCATGTAGCTTTCAAGAATGGGAAAGAGCTCTATCCACTTACTCCGGGCCATCAACTTATTTCTGATAAAAGAAATAATACGATACAGACCGGCACTGTCGAACGTGATCAAGTATTGGCTTGGAAGAATGGCTATTTTGTCTTTAATGATTTGGACCTAGTATCCGTCATGCAACACGTTGCAAAGTGGTATAATATTTCCGTAACAGCTCCGAATCGAAAATCTATTAAGCGCATACAAGGGACTTTCCCAATTACGGGCTCTTTAGACGACTTACTTCGAGATCTTGAACGATTGAGCGGAGTGAAATTTATCAGAAAAGGAAAGGAGGTGCAGGTGATCTATTAATAGCAGATTAAGGCGCCAAAAGTAAACCAGAGATGCGACCAACATCTCCGGTTCAATTAAGCACTTGATGTGCATCGGCGTAATTTTTTTAAGTCTCTAAATCTTAAATTATTAAACCTATACAAATGTATAAAAATAATCGTGCATATCCTTCGTGGTATGTTCATGGACTATTTAAGTTCCTGTTTATGTTAAAGTTGATCGTATTAACTTCTATTTTATCAATGACACAGGCTTTTGCCAATGTAAAGGCTCAAAATGTATCGATAAAAGTGAAGAACAAATCCCTAAAGGAAGTCTTCAATCAAATAAGTAAGACCTCGGGGTTTTATTTTCTGTGTTTGGCAGAAGATATCCGTCATACTACCCCAGTTTCGGTGGAGTTGCACAACGTGCCAATCGAAGTGCTATTAGACAAAATTTTGACCGATAGATCCCTTTCGTACCTCATCAGGGGCAACCGAATTATTGTTGAAAAGTTAGCGAAAAACGAAATCACGGCTCGTCCTATTGCTGTGCAAAAAAGAGAGGTCACCGGTACGGTCAGAAATGAAAAAGGTGAGCCTGTCGCGGGGGTGTCGGTAACGGTGAAAGGACAGCAATCTGGAGGGGTAACAGATGCAAATGGTGGTTTTAAAATGGAAGTTTCATCAAATGCCATGTTGGTATTCTCATTTTTGGGGTATGAGACGAAGGAAGTTTCAGTTACTGAAAGCAATGTACTCAACGTGCAGCTGTCTCCTCAAGTCAGTAAGTTGGATGAAATCGTAGTGACTGCATTGGGTATCAAAAAGGAGAAAAAGGCATTAGGTTATGCTGTTCAGGAGGTAAAAGGGGAGGCTTTGGTCAAAGCGCGTGAACCCAATGGCATTTCGGCATTGACAGGCAAGGTGTCAGGACTAACGATAACACCATCGAGCAATCTTTTTGGAGATCCGGGAATTTATCTTCGCGGACGCAGTGGAGTATTGATTGTCATCGATGGAGTGCCAATAAGTTCAGATTCATGGAATTTAAGTCCCGATGATATTGCTTCCTATTCGGTGTTGAAGGGAGCCAATGCTGCCGCTTTGTATGGTCAGCGCGGTATAAATGGTGCCTTGGTTATTACGACAAAAAAAGGAGGTACTGCCGGAAAAGGGTTTCTGGTTGAATTTAATTCAAGTAACCAATTACAAACAGGTTTCAATGCTATCCCAAAAGCACAGACTGAATATGGGCCAGGGGATAATTTCAAATATGCTTTTAAAGATGGTCGGGGTGCCGGAATCAACGATAACGATTACAATATTTGGGGGCCTAAATTTGAAGGGCAACTGATCCCACAATACAATAGCCCAATAGATGAGAAAACAGGCGAACTCATTCCCATACCTTGGCTGGCAAGAGGTAAAGATAACTTGACAAATTTTTTGAGAAATGGTTTTCTAACGACCAATAACCTTGCCATATCGACGAGTAGTGAGGTAGGCGAGATCAGAATGTCATTGTCACAAAATTACCAGCGCGGACAGGTTCCAAATACCAAGCTGGGTAGTACTAACTTTAATATCTCAGGGGGGCTTAATGCTGGTAAAAAAATGCGATTCGAAGCCAATATCAATTACAACAGACAATACACCCCCAACTATCCCAATATGGGATATGGTCCTATGAATTATATTTACCTTATGCAGGTATGGGGTGGGGCAGATTATGATGTGAATGACCTACGTAATTATTGGCAACCGGGCAAAGAGGGGATCCAACAATATAATCGGGAATATACGATTTATAATAATCCTTGGCTCGTTGCCTATGAAAATCTCCGCAGCTATCATAAGGAAGATGTATACGGACATGTGTTGATGAATTACAAAATAAATGATGCATTTACATTTAACGTGCGCACCAACGTAAGCAGCTGGAATCGTAAGCGCACCACAAAGTATCCTCTTTCGGCAGATTTTTACGAACCTAGGCGGGTAGGAGGATACGAAGAAACGATGGATAACTTCTGGGAAAATAATACCGAGGCCTCCCTTAGCTATCAGAAAAAATTTGGGGATATCGGTTTTAAGGGATCCGCTTTTGGAAACCTGAGAACAGTTAGTGTCAATAGCCTCTATGGTTCTACAAAAGGAGGGCTGATCGTTCCTGGCGTTTATGATCTATCCAATTCAGTTGAGCAGTATCAGCCTCAAAATGACAAAGCGATGCGTCAGGTTGCGAGTGTTTACGGCTTTACGGATCTAGATTATAAAAATTTTCTATTTTTAAATCTAACAGGGCGTTTTGATCGATCTTCCACCATGCCTAAGGCAAAAAACACCTATTTCTATCCCTCCGCTTCCCTTAGTGCCGTATTGTCTGAAATGATCCAAATGCCTAAAGCTGTCTCTTTATTGAAGCTTCGGGGTTCCTATGCCAATGTAGCAAGTGATTTGGTATCGGAGAGTGATCCCTATAATATTTATAAGCTATTTCCAGAGTATAGTGCCTATGATACACGATGGGATAATATGGTTGGCGTGGACTACAGCGGTGTGTTGTACAACAACCAAATTCTTCCATCTCGTGTGAAAACCTATGAGCTCGGAATGGAAACCAAATTACTAAACGGACGTATCGGATTCGATTTTGCCTATTTTAGGAATGTCGAGGGGCCCGGAATTGTGGATGTTTCTGTTTCATCCAGTTCCGGTGTTACAGGAATCCAAAAAAATGCCTACACCTACATTCGTAAAGGTTTTGAGCTGACGGTAGAAGGAACACCAGTACGCAGCAGCGATTTTGTCTGGAATGTAACGGCAAACTGGTCTACCAATCATCGCTGGTTAAAGGAAATCGACGGTATTCTTCAACGCGATGGGATGATTAAAGTTGGAGACCGGGTCGATGGATATTTCATCACAGATTTTCAACGGGACGAACAAGGTAAGATGATCGTCGGCACGAATGGTTTACCTGCTTATAATCCCTATACGTCAAAAATAGGCTTCAATGACAACAATTTTGTACTGAGCTTAAATAACAGTTTTAAATACAAAGATTTTGGCCTTAGTTTTCAGTTTGACGGGAGATTTGGCGGCCTTATAAGTAATTATGTAGACAGTTATCAATGGAGTTCGGGAACTGCCCCGGAATCGGCAAATGAGTACAGAGATCTGGATTGGAAAAATAGGGACAACAGCGACTGGCGCGGTTCGGTTATGAGTGACGGCTTAAAAGTTGTGAGTGGTCAGTTAAATACAGATCAAGATGGCAATGTAACCTCGGATACACGCAAATTTGCACCAAACGATGTTCCGGTATTATGGCAGACCTGGGCACGTAATTATTATAGATCAGGTGATATGCTGGCTCGCAGCAGGACCTTTGTGAAGTTAAGAGAGTTTATCCTAAGTTATCAAGTTCCAACGAATATATTGAGCGGATCAAAGCTGTTCAAATCGGCAAGTGTTTCGCTAGTAGGCCGCAACCTCCTTTACTTTACCGGCAAAGGAACCAAGAATATGGATCTGGACCAATTTATCGGCGCGGCTAGTTTTCAGACGCCTTCCGTGAAAAGCTTTGGTTTAAATATTAATGCAACCTTTTAGTACAGATGATGAAAAATATAACGATAAAACTAGCACTAGTGCTTATGGTCAGTGTTATATCCTGTAAAAAGATAGATACGCTCCAACAGGATTCAGCAGCAATATATAATGCCAAACCCCAGTTGATATTGACGGGATTGCTGTTAAACTGTTCGGATTCACCTTGGTCTACAGACCAGCGTCACAATCAATATATGGTGCTCAATTTCGAATACTACGGTGGCCAATCCTACAATTGGACGACTGGATCATTTGGCGAGTTTGATCAGCTCCGGAATGTTGTGAGAATGGAGGTTGAGTCTGAAAAAGCTGGAGCCACTGGTGCTCCCTATGCTGCTCTGGCAAAATTTTTCAAGGCTTATTTTTTTACAAGAATGACCGAAAGATTTGGTGATATTCCGATGAGTGAAGCTTTAAAAGGTACCAGTAACGGCAATTTTAATCCGAAATACGACGATCAAAAACTGGTTTATCAACAAATTCTAAATTTATTGGAAGAGTCAAATAATATGCTTAGTCCACTGGTTTCGGAAGGAGTGAAGATAGATGGCGACTTCTATTATGGCGGTAATCTTGCAAAATGGCAAAAGTTGGTCAACTCATTTAAATTAAGAGTATTAACATCATTAAGCAAAAGGGCTAATGAAACTGATCTGGATATCAAAAAACAGTTTTCCGAAATTGTGAATAACACGACTAAATATCCATTAATTTTGGATAACTCGGATAATTTTCAATTGGTATATAATGGAAATAACCGTACAAATAACTATCCATTATGGCCTGCAGACGGAGTTGTGGTCAAATACGATAACAGAAATACACTGGCTGCTACCTACGTTAATATCGCTAAGCAAACAAAAGATCCAAGGCTAATGGTGGTGGCATGGCCTACTGATTCAGCCCGAAAAAGCGGGGATCTGGATTATGCGGAAAAGTTTACGTCTTATCGTGGTGGATTGACCGGAGACTTACAGTCTACACTTCAAAAACAGACAATTGACGGGAAGCTTTCCATGATCAATTTCGATTATTGGATGGCATCACCATCTGGGATCCCCTGTGTACAATTGGGTGCTTATGAAACACATTTAAACATCGCAGAAGCGATCAATAGAGGCTGGCTACAAGGGGACGCGGCGGATCATTACCGTCGTGGTATCAAAAGCTCCATGGAGTTCTATGGGGTGAAAAGTGATGCTATTAACAGCTTTATGCTCAATAATGTTTACCAGGGAAATAACAGCAATGGATTAAAACAAATATTAAATCAAAAGTATATTGCATTTTTCCAGAATTCAGGTTTACAGGCATATTATCAGTTCAGGAGAACTGGAATACCACAGTTTGATATTGGACCTTCTAATGCCAATAACAATGCGATTCCGGTTCGCTGGGCATATCCTACTTCGGAGTATACCGTTAATGAAGGAAATATAAAAGCGGCTATTGCTAAGCAATTTGGAGGCGGAGATACGCAAAATGGAATGATGTGGTTAATTAAATAGTTTAATAGGGAAATAATTATGAAAAAAATAGTAATACCAATAATATTAGTTTTGTTTTGCAATTTTTATGCAAGTGCACAGTTTAAAAAGGTCAAACATATCGTTATGATCGGTTGTGATGGTCTTGGGGCGTACGCCATTCCGGATGCCGAGATGCCAAATTTAAAGCGGCTTATGACCGAAGGATCTTGGAGTTTGAAAGCGAGATCCGTCCTGCCGTCATCCAGTGCCGTAAACTGGGCTTCGATGCTTATGGGAAGCTCGCCAACGATGCATGGCTATACCGAATGGGGGAGCCAGGAACCCGAGATCCCTTCCATTGCAGAGACGAAATACAAAAAATTTCCTAGTATATTCAGCGTTATCCGCGATCAGCGACCGCAAGCGGTAACTTCTGTATCCTTTAGCTGGCCTGGTATAGGCTATCTGATAGAAAAAGAGGCTATCACCCACGTACTTCCTGCAAATGACGATGAAAATCTATGCGCGGAGCAGGCGGTAAATACGATAATTAAGGATAAACCCTTATTCACATTTGTACATTTCAGTGAGCCGGATTATACAGGACACGGCAAAGGACATAGGACGCCAGCCTATTATGCCATGCTCAAAAATGTGGATGCACGTATAGGCAAAATTATTGAGGCTATTAAACAGGCAGGGATTGCCGACGAGACGATTATTTTAGTGACAGCTGACCATGGCGGAAAAGACAAAGGACATGGCGGGAAATCGCTTGATGAGGTACAGATTCCCTGGATAATAAGTGGGCCAGGTATAAAAAAGAATGTCCAACTAAAAAATACAATAATCACCTATGATACTGCTGCTACATTAGCCGCTATCCTAAGGCTTGAGCAACCACAGGCATGGCGGGGGAAAGCTGTTTCAGAGGCTTTTATTCGATAAAATAGCATTTTTTGATACTTTATATGGAAATTTACCTTCGTTGATTAAGGTGAAAAACTTGTTCCGAATTCAATGAAGGTAGATTTCTAAAGTATAATCGTATGAATTACTATTTTTAGCCAGTTCTAATTCTTATCCATTTTATAAGTGGCTTATCATCACAATAATTGAGCCTTCTTAGGGATTTTTAATACGGGTTTCTATCCATTAGACCCTCAGATGAACCCGACAGCGCATCAAAGCAATTTGCCCAACCCACAGCTTAAATGAGAAGCTAATCAGGCAACAAATATCGGGTTGGATTTAGGTTTGTTCAGTCAAAGGCTGACCTTAACGACCAAATGGTACTACAACCGTTCTAAGGATCTATTGTTCAATACACGTATAACAGTAAGCTTAGGCTACACAACACAATTCCAAAATATTGGGACGACTTCAAATAAAGGCCTGGAATTTACCTTGAATACCGTATGAACTACATATACTTTGTAATATAAAAAATACGAAAACGTTATAGTTAAATTACGAAAACGTTGTAGTTAAATTTTATTTGCGCTGATTTTTGGAAGCCTCTGGTACAATTCCGTACCCCACTACCTACTCACATTGATTTTTTATATTGAAAATCGTGTTATTGAGACAAAATAGCATTTTTTTGATACGATTGCGTCCTATTTTTCTGAGGGCTAATCTTCACTTTTACAGTTAAAATCCCTTCATACGAGGGAACCAATTATAAAATTTCTAAATCACTTAAAGTGAATATTTCTTTATGAGAAACAATTGTAAGCTAAAACAAAATCGCTTTTATCGCTTTGGAATTGGCAAATGGATGCCCTGTTCCTGCTTGCTCTGTCTAGTCTCACTGGCTGCTCCTGCAATGGCGTTAAAAGCCAATGTGCCCTCGGATTCAATGGTCAGCATCGAGGTACAAAACCGCGAAATTACGGGTAAGATATCGGATAGCAATGGCCAGCCGCTGGCCGGAGTGACGGTCAATGTACCCGGCAGCAACATTAGTGCCGCGTCAAAAGCTGATGGTACCTATGCCATTGCGGTACCCCTGGATGCAAAAAAGCTGGTATTCAAGCTGCTGGGCTACAAGAGCCAGGAAATTGACCTGACGCCGGCCAAAGTCTACAATGTGCAGTTGACTTCCGCCACCGGTGAGCTGGACGAAGTGGTCGTAGTGGGCTATGGTACCATGCGCAAAAAGGACCTGACGGGCTCGGTATTGCAGATCCATCCCGACCGCATTGCCAATGAAAACCCCAAAACCGTACAGGATATCCTCCGTGGTTCGGCGGGGATGAATATCGGTTATGATGCCTCCGCAAAAGGCGGTGGCTCCATTGAGGTGCGTGGTAAGCGTTCGGTTTACGATAGCAACAGCGGGCACAATAATCCGCTGCTGGTACTTGACGGCATGATTTTCTATGGTGAGCTTTCTGAAATCAACCCGGATGATATCGAGCAGATCGACATCTTAAAAGATGCCTCTGCGGCGGCCATCTACGGGTCCAAGGCTGCTAGTGGTGTCATTATCATCAGTACCAAAAAGGGCAAGCAGGGGAAGCCGACCATTAATATGACCATGAATGCGGGTGCTACCCAACTGAGTGAATACCGCAAAAGATTCAGTCCGGAAGCTTATATGCAGCATCGGGAAGACTGGTATACCAAGAATACCTACGGCATCGATCCGACGACGGGGATCTATGGGGCCTATCAAACGCGTGACGACAACGGAAACCTCACCGTGCCCTATGGCTTTTACCTTAATCCCGGCCAATTGCCTTCATCTTTAACGCTCGATGCCTGGCGCGCGCAGTCGACCAATCAGAATGGTGAATCTGACCAGAGTATCTGGGGCCGCCGATTGGGCCTGCAGGGAAATGCACTGCAGAACTTTCTGGACGGAAAAACGGTAGATTGGGCCGACCATACTTTCCGTACGGGGTTCAACCAGGATTATAATGCCAGCGTCAGTGGTGCCAGCGATAGAGTCAACTATTACCTATCCATGGGGTACCTCAAAAATGAGGGTACGGTCGTCAGTGATACATACAAGGCTATCCGCGCCAACATGAAAATCAATGCGCATGTAACCAACTGGCTGGAATTGGGTGCCAATGTGAATTTTCAGGATCGCTCCGACGGTAACATCGATATCGATATGGATCAGACACTGCGCAACAGCCCTTACGCCGATTACGCCGATGCCAACGGCAATCCCCTGCAATATCCACTCAGCGAGCAGTTCAGCCAGCGCGGTTATAACTATGATTTTCAGAAGAAATATCTCGAGCTGGACAAAGGATATACGGTATTGAATTCCATTTTCAATGCAAAAATTAAACTGCCTTTTAACATAACCTATTCCTTCAACGCGTCGCCGCGCCTGCAGTATTTCCACGACCGCTATTTTATGTCGGCCGAGCTTCCCGGATCTAACCCCGCCGATCGTGGGGCGAACCGCGAGCAGACCAAACGCTTCGACTGGTCGCTCAACAATACCATCAGCTGGGAGCAGACCTTTGCGGACAAGCATCGCCTGATGCTGACTTTGGTGCAGGAAGCGGAGGAGCAGCAATCCTGGAAAGACCGCATTGAAGCGCGTAATATCTTACCTTCGGATGCGCTGGGCTTTCACAATACCGAAAATGGCTCGAAGGAAAACAGCAGCTTCAATAGCTACGACACGCACCAGACAGCAGATGCCTTATTGGCCCGTTTATTCTATTCTTACGACGACCGCTATATGCTTACGGCTTCTATCCGGCGGGATGGCTACTCGGCCTTTGGGACCTCCAATCCGTATGCGACCTTTCCTTCCTTGGCCCTGGCCTGGAACTTTACCAAAGAGAAATTCTTCCAATGGACCAATGTGATGGATTATGGAAAATTGCGTGTTTCCTACGGTAAAAATGGTAATCGACAGCTTGCTGATCCCAACCTGGCACTTGCCAACCTGTATTCAGGCAGCGGCAAAATGCATGGCTACCTCAATTCGGCCGGCGAACTCCTCCAGTATCGGTACCTGATGGTAGACCGCCTGGCCAATCCCAATCTGCAATGGGAAAAGACCACCGCATGGAATTTTGGCCTCGACTTCGGCTTCTTGAAGAACCGGATTTCGGGTACGCTGGAGTACTACCTGATGCAGACCCACGATATGATCATGGAGCAGAAGCTGCCCAATTTTACAGGATTTAGCCGCATCACCACCAACTTGGGGCAAGTGGACAACAAAGGAATTGAACTGACCTTAAATACGGTCAACCTCCAAAAGGAGAAGCTGCAATGGTCCAGCACCTTCAGTTTCTCGTACAATAAGAACCAGATTGTGCATCTGTATAAGAACTACGAAGACGTGCTGGATGCCAATGGAAACGTGGTGGGCAGCAAGGAAATGGACGAGATTTCGAATGGCTGGTTTATCGGTCAACCCATCGGCACGATATGGGACTACCGTGTGACGGGCATATGGCAGGCCAATGAAGCTGCCAACGCGGCCAAATATGGGCAGGCACCCGGGGATCCCAAAGTCGCCAATGTGTATACGGCAGATGATGTGGTCAATGCCAACGGTACAAAACCGGTGTACAACAATAACGACAAGGTCTTTTTGGGACAGACCGATCCGCGTTTCCGCTGGTCGATGCGTAATGAGCTGACTTTATGGAAAGACCTTAGCTTTTCGTTTAATATCTATTCGTATATGGGCCACAAAAGTCTGTCGGGCAATTACCTGAACAACGACGATGATGGCGGACGGATGGCTTATGGGCTGGCCAACCTGCCAGCGAAAGAATACTGGACGCCAGATAACCCCACAGATCGCTATGGCCGTATTGAGGCCAAAGGACCCATCGGGGCCGAAGGGGCCCAGCGGCTTTACGACCGTTCTTTCATCCGCCTCGACAATATTTCTGTGGGCTATACGCTGCCAACGGCATTTACATCCAAATACCACTTGAACCGGGTGAAACTGTATGGCACCCTGCGCAATGTGGCCACCTGGACCAAAGAATGGGAGTATGGTGATCCGGAGACGGGTTCCTGGGCTTCGCGGGTCTTTACCTTCGGTGTGAATTTATCTTTATAACCTGATTAATTTGATCGCTATGAACTTGACAATACATAAATCCAGATCCCGTAACAGGGGGATCGTCATCCTACTTGCTGCTGCACTGACCATAAGTAGCTGTTCGAAAGAATTTCTACAGCCTGATCCGCTGTCTATCTATTTGCCCAATGAAACCTTTAATACCGAGTCTGGCCTGCTGTCGGCCATGGCTATCTGTGACCGCCACCTCAAGGGGTATTGGGCCACAGATCATAATGAGATGCTGACCCTCGGTACAGAGTACATCTTCTCCGAACTGATGGTGGCCAGCAATACAGACAAACGCAGCATGATGGCGGATGTGGCCAATATGCTCACCCCGACAAGCGACAACTCCAGTCTACAGAACCTCGACCGCTCCAATAGTATGTGGTACCTGTGGGAGGAAACTTATAAAGGCATCAGTTATGCCAATACCATTATCAAATATGTGGATCAGGTGCAGACCTTGAGCGAACAGGATAAAAATGCCTACAAAGGGCGGGCATATTTTCACCGTGCATTCCGGTATATGGCATTGGTCTTTGAATACGGCGATGTCCCTTTGGTCACGACCATTATCGATGTGCCCAAACAAAATTACCGGAGCACCAAACGTGACGCCATTCTGCAGATGATTACCAAAGACCTAGAATTTGCCGTACAATGGGTGCCCGACCAGAAAAATATGAGCCTGATCGGCATGATCAACAAAGGTGCCTGCCGGATGTTGCTGGCCAAATGTTACCTGGCCCTTGGAGCGTATCAGAAAGCAAAGGAACAGACGGATATTCTGATTGATCAATCGGGTTATGCGCTGATGACCGAAAGCTTCGGAACGTTCAATGATGGGGGCGAGGCGCAGACCTGGCCCATCACGCGTAACGTTATCTGGGATATGCACCGTCCTGAAAACAAATTGATTCCGGCCAACCGCGAGGTGATCATGGGGATGCCCAACCGGGGTGCCGATGCGGAGTCTTTTGTGAAAATGCTGACCATGCGGATCTTATATCCCTTTGTGTTTGACACCCGTATACAGACAACGGATGGTAAACAGGCCTTGTTGAACATCAAACGCAACAGTGGGGATTATAATGCAAAATATGACTATATGCGCGCTTTTGGTCGCGGTATCGCGACTTTCCGGCCAACATCTTTCCAATCGAAGGGGGTATGGGCTGTAAACGGTAAGCAAGATGAAGGCGATCTGCGCCATAGCGCCAAAGTGGGAAACTGGGTGCGCATGGAAGATTACAAGGTAAACAATAAGGCTTCAAAGGATTTTGGAAAACCTGTCACGCTGAAAGATCCCGAAACGGGTAAGCTCCTTTGTAGCGACTCTATCCGCCGCTGGTATGATGTGCCACACTATAAATTTTTCCTGGATGATCCCGTTAGTGAGGCCAATATCAGTGGTTCGGACGGTTCACGCGGGGCCACCAATGGCAGTGTTGCCGACTGGTACCTGTATCGCCTGGCCGAGGCTTACCTTTTGCGCGCCGAAGCTAAATATTATATCAACCCGACCGATGGAACGATCAAAGACGACCTAAACGCCGTGCGTCAGCGCGCAAAATGTACCGAACTGTATCAGGGAACCGTGAGCATAGGGGATATTATGAACGAAAGGGCCCGCGAACTCTACTGGGAGGAATGGCGCAATGTGGAGCTCAAAAGGGTATCGCTCTGCCTGGCACGCAGTGGTAAACCTGATGAATGGGGAAATGTATACAATCTGGACAATTTTGACAAACAGAGTGGTACCGATGCGATCGGTGGAAGCTACTGGTACCAGCGTATCGTGCATTATAGCTTATATAACAAAGGCATCATTCATGTCAATGCAACTGGTCTAAGTGATATCAAGTATACCATGGACAAAAAGAATATGTACTGGCCGATTCCAAATGTGGCGATTACCTCCAACATTAAAGGCCAGTTAAAGCAAAATTATGGCTACGACGGTTATAATCCCGCTACTCCGGTATGGGATAAATGGGAGGATGCCGTTGCGGATGAAGCAACAGCAGACTAGACCTGTCGATGCTCCTGAACCGATCTTCAAGAGAGCGGATCGGTTCAGGATTTTTTTAAACACAGTAATTTAAAACATAAAATGATTTGGTATGATAAAGAAAATCCTTTTGTTTTTATGGGTGCTACCTGTTCACTATCTAATGGCACAGGCCGATCTGGCAAATTTTCCGGCTGCTGCGGACCCCAAGGAAGTGGGATACCGCATTGCACATCGTTTCATTGCAGGCAAGCATATGCTGCATGCGGGGAAATGGATCAGTTATCCGGAGACGTTTTATTGGACGGGTGCCATTAACTATGCACACTTAACCGGTGATGGGGAGTTGATGCAGGCCATGAAAGGCCGCTTCTCCAAATTAACGGCAAGCGAGCCGCAGTTGCTGCCCATTAAAAATCACGTCGACTTAAATATGTTTGGGAGTCTTCCGTTGCGGCTTTATCAGCTGACCAAAGATAAAAGCTACCTGGACCTTGGCTTGCCCTATGCTGATACGCAATGGGAATTGCCGGACAATGCCAATCAGGCCGAGAAGGACTGGGCGCAAAAAGGATACTCCTGGCAGACCCGACTCTGGATTGACGACATGTATATGATTACAATCGTACAAACTGCCGCGTTTAAAGCGACCGGTGAATCGAAATATCTCGATCGCGCAGCCAAAGAAATGGTGCTTTATCTGGATAAATTACAGCGCCCCAACGGGTTGTTTTATCATGCGCCAGATGTGCCTTATTACTGGGGCCGTGGTAACGGATGGATGGCAGCTGGCATGACCGAGTTGCTGCATATGCTCCCAGAGGATCATGCGGACCGGCCCCGTATATTGAAGGGCTACCGTAAAATGATGAAGAGTCTGAAACAACAGCAGCGCAAAAGTGGGATGTGGAATCAGCTGATCGATGAGGCCGACTGCTGGGCCGAAACATCCGGGTCGGCTATGTTTGCCTATGCAATCATTTCGGGTGTAAAACAGGGTTGGCTCGGTGCAAAACAGTATGGTCCTGTGGCCCGTCGTGCCTGGCTGGCGCTGGCCAACTATGTGGACGATCAAGGTGCGGTTTCGGAGATCTGCGTGGGCACCAATAAAAAGAATGATAAACAGTATTATTATGATCGTCCCCGCCACAGCGGCGATTACCACGGTCAGGCGGCCTATATGTGGTGCGTCAATGCGCTGCTGGAAGGAAAGGAGTAGATAGGGCTGTCTCCGCACTGTTGCGTCCGATACAATAGGGTAAACTACGGAAATCGGGAAATTAGCTGTGCTGAAAAATGGGCCTGGGTATCTTGTACAGAACAGATTATTTTCTCAGAATTTCCTTCACACCGGCTTTTGTTAAAATAAGCGAATTGTAAGTTCCCATTTTGTCTTTTACAAATTCAATGGTCCTGTCGTTATCTTCGGATCTGAAAAATTTTGTGTCAGACTCGGGGATAAGTTCTGTTTCGGTATTATTGTAATAAAGTTTGCCATCCCTATGGAGGATCTGAATTTGACCATACTGGCCCACATAGTGCTTATACAAAGTGGAGTCTATCACAGCACGATGATGCCGGTATGGGAGTTCGACTTCTTTTCCAAATACAATAGCCGAAAGTCCATAAGCGATCATATGGGCGAGTGATTCATTGTTGGAAAGGACTGTGACAAAAAGCTTGTCATCCGTAAAGCGGTTAAAAGAACTCATGGTGCCGAAAAAACCACCGTCGTGCGCAATCAGTTGATGCCCATGGTTATAAAAGGGGTTGATGATAAAGCCATAGCCCCAGTTTTCAGCGTTATGGGGCGTGAACATTTTTGTCTTCATCTCGGCCGATAAAATAGTGGTTCCGTAAAGCAGGCTGTCCCATCGCGCTAAATCTTCGACGGTCGAGTAAACACCGTCATGGCCCACATTGATCTGCCAGTTGATATAAGGATTATGAATAAAGCCTTGCGCACCGCGGTAATAGACCTTGGCCTTTTTGGACACAATCGAATCATTATTGCTGACACCTGTATTGTTCATGCCTGCTTTTTCAAATATATTTTTCTTTAAAAAAACAGCATAAGGTTCACCTGAAACTTTTTCAATGATCTTTGCCAACAGGTAATAACCGATGTTGCTGTATGCACTTTGGCTGCCGGGTGAAAATTCATAAGGAATCTTTTTGATGGCTGCATAAGCTGAATCGTTGCTGATGCTGGATAGCGCGATTTCTTTGAAACCCATGGCCAGCCCGGAGGAATGGGACAGTAGCTGATGGATGCTGACACTGTCGGCCTTTGGATAATCTGGAAAAAACCGGCTGAGTTTATCATCAAGGGATAATTGGCCGCGATCGACCAATTGCAGGATCGCAGTGGCGGTAAATTGTTTCGTGACCGATGCCAGCTGAAATTTAGTGTCTACCGTATTGGGAATATGCCACTCATAATCGGCCTGACCATAGGCCTTCTTGAGTAAAACAGCGCCTTTTTTTTGCACAAGGACGGTCCCGCTAAAATGATGAATAGCAACCTGTGCCTGCATATAACGGGCGAGTTTTGCCGATGTGCTCTGCTGTCCAAAAACCAGCATCGGACAGAGGATAATGAATAGAATAAACTTCATGGACTGTTGCATCGATTAATGATGCAGCAATGTTACCATAAAAAAAAACGCGGTCATTGTATTTTTGTAAACCTCTTAAATAAAAATCCACTTGATCTCATCCCGCTCCAGGGCTGCTATTTTGGAAAAGAACACTTTGGGTGTAAAGCCTGTTAATTTTTTAAAATCCCGGATCATATGCGACTGATCAAAATAATCGACATGATAGGATCGGCTTATGTTGTTTTTATCGTCTAGCTGGCTTTGAATGGCTGCCCGGAACCGGACTATCTTTTTGAATTGCGATGGACTTTTACAGATATGCTGATCAAAATGCTTATTGATCGTTGTCCGTGATCGCCCGATTTTACGCGACAATGTCGTCATGGACTGATTGAGGTTGTTGGTATCGAGCATTTCGCGGAGCACGTTTTCCAGCAGCGGATCTTCAAAAGGGCGGAGTTTTGAGATCCAATAGGCTTCCAGTGCCCTGATTCGCTCCTGATGATCTGCAATAGCGAGAATGGCAGTCATGGCCTCTTTATAATCGGCGTGGGGATTAAAATCGGGAAATGTTCCACTGTTGTAATGCTGCAGGTCATGCACGATAAAAGCACTTAGCCCCAGCGGTTTGAAGTAGGTGGTGATTTCATTTATTTTGCCGTCGTAGCTGATCAGGACGGGTTGATTAAAGTCGCAGACAAGGTTGGTCTCTATGGGGGAAGTGGGACAATATGTTGTGATGATTTTGTCGGGGCTGACGAAGGTGCTGGTCTCTGCGCTGATGGTGACGATGCTGTAGATACTGGGAAAGGTAAAATAGGTAATGGGCTTCTCGGCTGCGGTCTTCTCCAGGATGTAGAAGCATTCGATGTAGCGCTTCAATACTGGACTCTCAGGCTGATAGACTTTTAGGATCATCGGATTTTTTTTTAAATCAATTAGTTGCGTAAATTTAACAAAGTCCAATCAGTGCTGTAAGAAAAATTTCGGGAAAATTGTATCTCCAGGGGATCCTGTAGTCATGAAGGGATCATTGGCTTAGTAATCAGTTAAATCAGTCATTGAAAAAAAGAAGAGAATGAACATGCACATACAAAAAGTATTTTATAGCATTTTTTTATGTTTTTTCTATGGTCAGGTAATGCAGGCTGCTGAAAAATCCGGCGCATCCATTGTTCCCGCTCAGCTGACCTGCGAATACCGGACAAACCCGTTGGGAATAGATCAAAGGCAACCTCGGCTAGGTTGGCTGCCGCAGGCGACCAATGGCAATGCTTATGGCCAAAGACAGCGCGCTTACCGAATTCTCGTCGCTACAGATTCTGCTGCATTAGTTCGCAAAAAAGGAGAATGCTGGGATTCCGGTTGGATTCAATCATCCGATACGCAACATATCCTGTATCAAGGTAAGCCACTGACTTCGGACCGGGTCTATTTTTGGTGTGTCGCTGTTCAGGATGAACAGGGGAAAATATCAGCGTATAGTCCGATTGCAAAATGGACCAGCGCGCTATTTGACGAAAAGGACTGGACATCCAGCTGGATAGGAACAGGGGATACCTATGATCCGAAGATGAAAGACTGTAATCTGGATGATCCCTGGTTCAGGAAAACGATCACTTTGAAGGAGACTGTTGCGGATGCTCGTATCTACGTTGCCTCGATCGGATTTCACGAACTCTATGTCAATGGGAAAAAAATCGGAAACCCGATTTTAACGCCCGCAGTGACCGATCATAGCAAGCGGGCTCGTTATGTCAGCTATGACATCGCTGCTTATCTGCACCGGGGGCAGAATACAATCGCATTTTGGCTTGGTACCGGTTGGTCCATCTATGCGCCTTATGCAACAGCGGACAAACCCCGAAGCCCGCTGCTTCGCGCACAGGCCGCACTGTACGATACCCGTGGAAAACAGCTCGCCCTGATCACAACGGATAAAAGCTGGAAAACGCATCCCAGCCCCAATAAGCTCCTGGGCAATTGGTCGCCGAATAATTTTGGTGGTGAATTGTTCGACGCGAATAAAGATATTCCCCATTGGAATTTGACGGATTTTTCGGATAAATCGTGGCAGCATGCAAAAGAATTTCAGCCTAAGCTTGCGTTATCCGCTCAGGCTGTCGAAGACAATGTCCTCTTTCAAGAAATCCGTCCAGTAGGTATAGCATCCCTGCCCAATGGTGATTATCGGGTTGATATGGGCGTCAATTTTGCGGGCTGGACCGAGATTGAAGTAAAAGGCAGTCCAGGTAAGCGGATTGATTTCCACTATTCCGAACGGGCACAGGAGGAGATGACCTTTAAAAATCGAAGTGCCTATATCATCGGACCGACGGGGCAGGGTACATTCAGAAACAGATTCAACTACAGTTCTGGCCGATGGATTACAATCCGGGGGGCAAAGGAAAAGCCGGAACTGAGCGCGATAAAAGGCTGGGCCATGCGCACCGGATTTGCGCCGGTGACGGAATTTAGCTGTTCAGATAGTTTACAGAATTGGATCTACGACCGTATCTTATGGACTTACAGCAATCTTTCCCTGGGGGGAATGATCGTCGATTGTCCACAGCGGGAGCGTATGGGTTATGGTGGCGATGCGCATGCCACCTCAGAAACAGGGATGGCCAACTTCAATATGGCGGCATTTTATGAAAAATGGATGCAGGACTGGCGCGATGTACAGGGCACAGAGTCTATGGTGGGCGATATGAACGATCCATCCTGGGCCCGAAAGAATGAAACGAGTGGCCGTATATTCAATAATGGTATACTGCCACATACTGCCCCGACGTATTGGGGTGGCGGTGGTCCGGCCTGGGGCGGAATTGTCGTTATGCTCCCTTGGAGCCATTATCAGCACTATGGTGACTTGCACATATTAAAAGATAATTTCAATCTGATCAAGACCTGGATCGCGTACATCAATACCCATGTCCATGATCATATCCTTCAACCCTATGGTGGTACCTGGGACTTTTTGGGAGATTGGCTGTGGCCGAATGCGACTGCAGAGGGGATGAATAACAACAAAGCCGAAAACATTTGTTTCAATAATCTGTACAGGGTATACAACCTGCGGACAGCTGTCCGGATTGCTTTGGCGATCGGCGAAAAGGAGCAGGCACAGGAATGGAGAAAACAGGCGGATCTCGCAACGGATGCCATTAACCGCTTATTTTACAATTCGAAAACGCAGCTGTATGCTGACGGCTCCATGGCCAATCAGGCGCTGGCCCTGTTGTCGGACGTTGCCAAAGCGGATGATAGGGGGAAAATTCTTGAACAGTTGACACAGAATATCTTGGTCAAACATCAAGGGCATATCCACGCGGGGATCACTGGCGGAGCATTATTGTTCAAGTACTTGCGGTCTGTCGGTCGTCATGATCTGCTGTATAGCATGCTGAAGCAGGAAACTTACCCCAGCTGGGGATATATGAAGGCCAACGGAGCCACAACGATTTGGGAGATGTGGGAAAAAGACCTTCCGGGACATTCGCTCCTCCATAGTTCATTTTTATATCCTGGGGCATGGTATATCGATGGGCTTGCGGGGATAAAACCCTTGCGCCCCGGGTACCGCTCCTTTGTCATACAGGTGCCGAGAAGTCAGGATGTGCCTATCAGCTGGGTAAAGACAGCCTTTAGGGCGCCGAATGGTTTGATTAAGATCCACTGGCAAAGGGAGGCTGGCAGGCTGCAGCTGGAGACGGTGGTGCCGCCCAATACGGTAGCCACCCTAAAGGTTCCAAAGGAAGATCTTATACAGCTGCTGCCGGATGAAAAAAGGATCCGTCGGTTAGCGACAGAGGAGAATTACTTGGTCTTTGAATTGCAGCCTGGCGTATACCATTTTTAAAAGGTAGTATATAATAGTAGTTTGGTTGTGGTGCAAAGGGCGATGACGGTACCGAGCCATTGCTGGAAAAGGAGTGGCGAGAAAGTCGCGCTTGACGCTTACTGCTAACAATGGCGATCAGATAAATCTGGAGGTTTATCTGATCGCCAATGATTAGCTCTGGATCCGGTTAATCCAAATAGAAGAAAAGCCGGCTGAATATTTGATTAGGCACCTTGGGTGCAATAAAATAGGGCTGAACTTTTCCCTTATCGTTCAATTTTGGGAAAAAGAATCCCTCAGCACCGAGCTTACTTTTTGTTTCATCACCTTCAAAAGCCCATTCCTCTGTATTGGCCTTTGTGAAATGAACCGTAGCACTCCGCAGATCGGCGGTTTTGTCAAAATCCTTGAGTGGCAGATAATCGACATAGACCCATGTTCCGGGAAGCACATTTTTTGCAATGTACTCCTTACGGACATCGCCCGAAGTTGCATTGATCTTCTGTAAGGAAATATCAATCGGGAAGTCAACGCTTTTATCATAAATGTAAAAGCCCAATTTATTGACATTGGGGTCAGCAGCGGGTGGAACCACCGCCTGTACCTTTCCATCAAAATAGAGGTAGTTGAAATTTACTCTGATGGTGTTTTCAGGCAATTCGGCACTGTAGACCACTTTCTTTGTCACGGTGTCAGTTAACGTCACCAGTCTTTTCTTTGCTGTTTTGTAGCTATAAGCAGTTGTAAAATGAATATTGCTCTGGGGCTGGATGATAAATTTACCATCTTTATGATCAAATACGGTGGTATCAATCGCTACGACCAAAGGATGCTCGCCGCCATGATAGCCATTGATCAGAATATGCATCGCGCGTTCGACCTCAGGAGTATCCTTGTTGCAGGCGCTGAAGAAAAACGGAATGCCGATCAGCAGCAGCGCAATGCATGGGAAAAATGTCTTTGTCAACAAATTTTTCATCTGTATAAATTATAATTCTAAAACCTTATTAAACTGTATCATATTATTAACCGGAGCTTCGTTGATGATGAATAACTTGGAAGCGGCCTTTGTGGGCGAGGGTGTCGGCGCAACCGAGATAAGCGGGTCGAATTGAAAGGAGGTCCCCGCTGTATACGGTATGTCTGTCCCGGCTTTATAAATATGGGCCCGAAACAATACGGGCGTTTTCTGCCCATTATATTCCTGTACGCCTAAGGGAAAGGGGGCAAAAGAAATGGGCTGTGAGAACTCATTGGGTTTTAAATTTTTGATCCGGATGACCTCTTCAAACACTTTGGGGATAAAATAGTATTTCTTAAATACGATATCTACCGGTTCGCGGTAATTTAACATATTGGACTGGAACATATAGATTAATTGAACCTTGCCCTCTACCGGCGCCGGAATCACCGGAAAATCGCCTACTTTTCCGTTCATGTAGATCAGATTGAGGTTTGTCTCAGCTGCGGTATCGGTAGCTTTGATTTCCCTTTCCAGCAGAATTTTATCGGTCACTTTGGATTTCATGATAAATTTTAAGTGCTGTTTGTTTGGATCATTGAAATTATACTTGGCTCCAAAAGCGATTTTGCTAAACGCTGGCGTCACTGTAGAGGGAAAGGTATCCAACTGAAGAATAAGTTCCTCATTGCTGTTATTATAACCACTTAAATTGATCAGGTGTATATTGGAATGATACAATAGGTCGTCTCCGCCTTTATTGCATGACAATAGGCTGAAGAGCAGAAAAAAGGAGATCGCCGTGGCTGTTAAGATTATTTTTGGTGTCATAATAGTGATTTAAAATGTATATCCAATGGATAGGCTAAAGGAACTGCCCACTTTCCGGTTGAAGGTTTCTTTGTCGCCTACACGTGTCTTTTTGGTTCCATCCGCAGAGGTCTCGTAGTAGCCTTCCTCATATTTTTGAGAAAAGCCAAACTTCCATTCGTAGATCTCATCCCACTCTTGTGTCGGCCACTCGGAGTTTGATAAGCCTTTCCATCGATCTTGCACTTTGAACGTTTCGGTTCTGTTTACATAAAAACGGAATGGACTGTTCAGCAGATTGCTCAGGTTGAGTTTAAGGTCCAGATTCTTGTTTTTCAGTAATTTGTAGCTCAGTTGTGCATCGAGCTGATTGCGGGGGCGTTCGTATTCGATCAGCTCTTGGCTCATGGCGGTCATAAAGGTTTTATACCCCATATGGTTGAAAGCCACGTTGGCACCTAAGCGGTCTCCGGCATATTGTAATGCTGCATTATAGACGACGGGTATCTGTCCATAGAGGGGACGTTTACTTTTCAGGAATTGTTTTTCGCGGTATTCAAAGGTATTTCCATATTTGTCGGTGCCGATGCCCTTGGCCCTGAATTCGGCCGATTGTACTTCTGAGCGTTGAAGTGTGACGTTTCCGCTGAAATTAAAATTCTCCAGTAGGGAGCCCGGAAGCATAAATCCTAAGTTTTTGCGGATATCAAATTCCAGTCCCTTTATTTTGGCCCATTCCGAGTTATTGGTCGTTACATAGATGCGGTGTGAGGAATCCATCATCTGCTGGTACAACTCGATCGGGTTTTGAAAATATTTATAGAAAAATCCAATTGAAATGACTTCCGCAATGGAAGGATACCATTCCAAACGCATATCATAGTGGTTAATTACAGTGGATAGGACGCCTTCATTCCGACGGTAAGCGCCGCCCAGTGCCGGATCCTGACGCACCATTCTGGAGTTTTCAATCAATGCGGGACGGACCACCGATTGCGAATAGGCCATCCGGATATTGAAATCCTGTAATGGCGTCAATGTCAGGCTCGCCGATGGCAGGTAGCGCCAGGTTTTCTCTTCTGTTTCGGGATCTGCCGTCATGCCCACCAATTTTCCGGTCGCTGGATCGACAAAGCGTTGTTTCTGCATGGCAATGGTGCGTGCATCCATTTGCAGGTCATTATCGCCGTTTTGCAAACTTTTATATTTGAAGTATTCGGCACGTAATCCCCATGTCAGTCGAATCCAGGAATTGAACCGGTTGTCTAGCATGCCATAGACCGCCTGGTTGACGTTTTTCCCCTCATAGGCACTGATAGAGAAGGCGGCAGGATAATAGAACATCCCATGCAAAGGATCTTTAAGCTCCAGGTATTTCGACCAGGTATTTACGGGGGAGAGGGTGTTGGCATCGACCGAAACGATCGGCAGCGAGACCCATTCAAAAAGTCCATGCCGATCCATAAACTGATAGCCGGCTTTCAGGATCTGCTTTTGCCCAAACCAATTCGTCTGGTAGCTCAAGGCACCCTCAGCAATTTTATTGGTCTCCGTATAATGGTATTCGGAGCGTGTAAATGTCCCGTCCCCGGCATTGGCATAGTGCGAAGGGGTAACATTGTAAATGGTATCATTTAAGAGGCCGATCGGAGCGAGCCAGGCTTCGGTGGCATCTTTCTCGAGGTTGTTTAGGCGATTGCGGGCTACATTCCATTCCAGCTTAAAATTGCCAAAGCGATGCTCCCCGTCCAGCCTATTCTGGAGCATATTGATAAATTTGGGGCGGTCATATTCTCGAATGGCAGGTCTCGAATCGTAGCCAATATCATTTCCCCAGCCCTGGATCACGGAAAACTGATTGTTGAACATGCGGGAATAAAAGTTGCGGGAGGTTATTTTGTGATTTTTGCTGTTCCAGCCCAGGTTGATCAATCCGCTTAAGCTCGAATTAAAGTTGTACTGCATGGAGGTCGTCGGATGGATTTCTTTTCCAGTGCTGATATCGTAGGTTGTCCCCTCGACTTTCTGCCAATTGCCGCGTTCAAAATTGGAGATATTATCAATAGACTGTTCATTTCGATAGCTGATCGAACCTACAAATCCAAAGATGCCCTTCATCGTATTGTAACTCCGTCCCAGGCTGAACTGATAGTTTTGCCCGGGTAGCGCCGTATATTTTCGTGTACCCAAACGTTCTAATCCGCCGATGCGTTTGTTCTGTGCAGCGATCATTTCCGGTGTAAAAGGTGTCACGCCTTCAGGTACGGGTTTATAGGGGTTGGCAGGATCATAATTGATACCGTTGAACACGGTTAAATCCCTTGGGAAATTGCCCCGCGTGCCGTCGTCAAATGCCAGGTAGTCCCAGCCGCCACGACCGTAGCCCAGGAAGTCCTTGCCCGTTGATCCATTGATATACTTAGTTCCTAGCGAAAAGGAGGTGAAGTTTTTGACTGGAATAGCCAGGGTATTGATCTGGACCAGTCCACCACCAAAACCAAAGCTCAGATCTGGCGATGAAGTCTTGTGGATAACGACATTGTCGATCAGGTTGCTCGGTACAATATCAAACTCGAAGTCCCGTACCTGTACGTCGGTACTCGGGAGGGTGGCGCCATCCATCATGGCCAGGTTATACCGTTCGGCAATACCCCGGATCACAACACGGCGGTTGTCATTGGTACTGACACCAGCGATGCGTTTTAAGGTTTCACCAACGTTTTTGTCCGGTAAAACGGCTATCTGCTCGCGACTGATACCGTTGGAGATCGTCGCTGCATTTTTTTGCTTGGTATATAGAGAAGCAATACTTTCCTGTTTATAACTTCCCGTGACAACGACCTGCTCTAAGCTTTTGATCACATCTTTTAAAACGATGCTTAGGTTGGTCTGCTTCCCGGCATGGACAACGATGTCGGTGATCCTTTTTGTCTGATGGGAAATGTAACGGACTTCAATGGTATAGGTTCCGGCAGGGATATTCAACGTATAGCTTCCATCGGCTTTACTTTTTAGAGACTGGCTGGTTTGGAGCACAGTGATACTCGCATCTGCGAGTGCTTCACCATTTTCGTTTGTAATCCTTCCGCTGATATTTCCCTTTTGTTGGGTCCCGATTTTTTCTGCGTTGTGGGATAGTGAAAGGGGGATAACTGCTGTTTTTTTTGCCGAAACGATCACGGATTGATCCTTCAGCACAAAGGTCAGCGGTTGGTTTTTGAAAATTTCTGTCAGTACACGATTTATATCGGTGTTGCGGGTTTCTATGGTGACCGGTCTGGACATTTTAAGAAGGCTGCCTTCGACTAAAAAACCATAACCTGTCTGCGTACTTATTTTTTTGAATACCTTGGCCAGGGAGCTGTTCTTCTCGGAGAGACTGATGTTTTGTCCTATCGCCCCAAAGCTGATCTGTAGCATGCCAAAAAGTGTCATGAAGGTGGTTAGCTTCATTTTCAATCGTATTTTTGTATTTTTTTTATACATTTGTTAAGCTGAAATATGTGTTAAATCGGATCGAGAAATTCATTTGCCTATTCCGGCTATAGGCCAGTAGTGTTAGGACCACTATTGGCTTTTTTTGGAATTAGGCATCAGGTTGTGTGTTATTTTTTTTCTACAATAAGCCTCCTTCCTTGCATCTCTACCTGAATGCTTTTAAACGTTTTTAATAGATTTAATACTTTTTCAAAAGGCCAGGACCGCGGTATTCTTCCCGTAAAGGTTTCCTTTGTTGCGGTACCATTATAGTGGATGTCCACATTATACCAACGGCCCAGTTCGTCGATAACGCTGCCGATATCGGCATCTGTAAAATCAAAATAGCCCTCTTTCCAGGCGATTACTTCTGCCGGGTCCACATTTTTTACGGACATCGCATGTGCGGCTACAATGCCCTGTTCACCAGGCTTGAGGATAATGCGCTGATGGCTATTGGTCAAGGCGATAGAGCCGCTTAAGAGGGTTGTTTTAGCACTAGATTTGGCGTTGTAAGTATTGACGTTAAAGTGTGTGCCTAGCACTTCGATCAGTTGATTTTCAGACTTCACGCGGAAAGGCATGGCAGCGTTGTGCGCCACCTCAAAGTACACTTCGCCTGTGATCGTCACTTCCCGCGAAGTCCCCTGGAAGGCGGAAGGGTAAGTGATCGAGGATTGTGCATTCAACCAGACTTGGGTGCCATCGGCTAAGGTCAACTGGTATCTGCCACCCCGTGGGGTCGAGAGTGTATTGGTATGCACCTTGCTGACTTTTTTGCTGGCTGTGTAAACCAGATTGCCGGGTTTCAGTTTGTTGATATGAATGTTGCCTTCGGCGCTGAGCTCTCCGTTTTTGGAGTTATCCAATAGGATCTTTTCACCATTACCGAGTGTTAAGGTGGCTTGATCCGTCGCGGGATTGATGTTGCTGCTTAGTTCTTCTGCGCTGCTGGGTAGCTTGTCAGCCTGCTTCTGGAAGATATAAAATGAGACTGCACAGATGAGAATTAAGGATGCGGCGGCTTGCCATAGCCTATTGCCCGGATTTAGGGAAAATCGCTTTTTGGGCATTGCTGCTGAGAATGTCTCAGGACCGATCTGATCGAAGATCTTTTGCTGCAGTTGCTTTTTTCTGACCGCACGTTCTTCGGCGCTTAAACTATCGATGAGATCTGGATTGGCTTCAAAGGAAGCATACCAATCTTCAAGCTGCTGTAGCTCATCTTCGGTGATGGTTCCTGCTTCGTATTTAGCGAGTATATCGAGTATCTGTTGATTTTGATCGTCCATTTCCTTTGCTTTATACTAACTAGTACCCTAAGTATTTAAAAGCGGGAACAGGAATTTCAAAAAAAATGATTTTACTTAATTTTTATGCGTGTACAGTAGCAGTACCAGATAGAAAATATCCATTTGATGTTCTTTGATTTCGCTGCGCATAATATTCATGGATTTGGTGATGTGCTTACGGACCATGGCCACGGAAATATTCAATTGGTCGGCAATATCCTGATTAGAACGTTTTTCGAAACGACTCAATAGAAAAACCTCTTTGCAGGTGGCTGGCATTTTTTCGGTGATCTGAAAAATCTCGGCATGGATTTGTTTCGCCTCCAGGATATTGTCGGGCTGAATAGGAGCGGTATAGCCGCTGTAAGCTACTGTTTCGATATATTTATCCTGGATCTTTTGTGCCCGATAGGTTTTAAAGACCTGAAATTTAATCGCTGTTTTTAGGTAAGCCGAAAGGGAATGGCTGACTTGAATTTCCTTCCGCCGTAAATAAAAATTGACGAAAACATCCTGAACGATTTCCTCTGCCATAGCAAGGGAGAGCGTCCTTTTCCCGGCGAGATTGATCAAGGGTTCCCAATAGCGGTTATAGAGTTCAGAAAAAGCAGCTTTATTGTCTTGCGATTGGACCAAATCGAGCAGTTCCTGATCTGTAAGCGCTGTAAATTCATAATTAGCCATGATAATTAAGCAAAGACCAAATATAGATAGGCAATTATACCTCTGCGTTTTACGAATATTAATAAATTATTAATATTCATTTGGTCTGTTGTAGCACTGTAGGGCTCTAATTTTTTTTTATTCTTTACTTTTGACTATTGTTGTTTAATGGTCAAAAGTTTTTATATTTGTTACGCTAAATAACGGGATATAGCCTAAGCTGATCGGGACAATCGGTTTGTCGCTATGGATTTCGTTATGGACAAAAAATACAGGGAAAAATGAAATATTACTTACTAACCTTTGCTGTTTCGGCCCAGGTATTGGCCAAACGTGCAGATCTAATCACCTATCTCAGTCGGCATATTGCTGATCTAAAATATATTTCGGCAGACTTACAGGATAAACTATGTACAATTACGGTGCGCACCTTAAAACGTGATGAGGCTGCTATTCTTAACCTTATTGCGATCAGGGGATTTAACGCAGCGTTTTTATCGGCGACAGAGAGCGCGTAAGCGACTATAAGCTCTGCTAGCTGTCTGATCTTTTCCTGCTGGTATTCGCTGTATTCAAGGTCTCCCGTTGAACTCGCTGTTTTGTTGTTTAATTAATGTTTTTTTATTATTTAATTAATGAAATATTTTGTAGGTTTGCTGATCTTATGGTCCAGTTAATTGCTGTATAATTTATATTTCTATGTTAAAATATTTAAGTGTTTTTGCTTTTTCGACTTTACTTGTCTTTAGTTGTTCAGATAAATACGAACAATTGGATCAAGATGATAAGGATAAAGAACCCAAAGAAGAGGCTGTAAAACCGCTGCCATTGCATCTTATTGCTGATAATAGAAAGGCTGGCATTTATGATATGGTGCTCTTCACCTTAAAGGACAGCACGTATAAAGGCCCCAATGAATCGATTGCGGTTTCCCTGATGTATAGCGACTTGGATTCGCTTATTTGGGAAGTGGGGGGGAGCTCCCAAAAGTTTAATCTTTTGCGTCAACATGGAGGTGGTTATTCTTTTACAACGGAATGGGGGCACAATTTCTACCTTCCGGGTACCTATAAAATCTTTTTATCGGGTTATAAGGACAATAATAGGCTGGTCAGGGATTCGATGAATGTCAATATTTCGGCCTCAGCTGATTTTTTGAATGTCAGTTGGGATCAGGTTAAAAATTTAGGTCAAAATACTGGCTACACAAGCAATGGCACCTTGGGCTATGAATTTCAGATTCTGAATAGAAATAACGATCATGTATTATCTTCCACACTCACGATCACATTTGATTCCACAGATTTTAGGAAACCCAATCCTGACTTAGCTGATAAAGAACAGGCGGCGCTTTCAGCCTATATCACGCAGTTGTATGGCAAAGCAGCTTTTGAAGGTGACGAAGCGGTTTTAAACCAACAGTTTAAGCAACTTTTTAAATCATCGATACCGAAAGATAAAGTGCTGAAAATCTGGAAAACAAAGAAATCCAATATTGCCTTGTTGTACCGGAAGCGTGAAGAGAGTGATATTTTTCATTATTGGGTGCATGCCGAGCCTATTGGTTAAGGGTATCGGCAATTCAATCTTTTTTCCACATCAATTGATTTAAATTTAACAGGGAAACTTTTCTTTTCCTATCGAGCATAAATTCGAAGCGGACGGATTTACCGGTCTGATCTTCCAGGATCATAGCGGTATTTCCTGAAAACTTTAAGGCGGTATCCGCAAAGATGTCTGTTAGATAAGTTGTATATAATTTGCCCTCCTTTTGGTATATTCGGAATGATGCTTTGCCACCTACCAGTGAATAGGTTCCGGCATATTGTTCCGGATTGATTATTGGGCTTTCTACAAATGCGGGCAATACCAAACTGGAAATATATTCATCAAATCTGTTGAATTCAAAATCGCTCGTGTTGGTCAAGATCACCCATCCAACTTCAAGCCTGGGGTGAATGACGATCTCACATCGAAAGCCCAGCATTGATCCCTCATGCCTCAGATAGGGGTAATTTCGCTGCCAGCCAATCCCAAGGGATTGCATCATGCGAATGGACTTTTCAGAAAGCAAAGAGTTTTTAGTATTGAACTGTGCACTGATAAATTTTGCAAGGTCTCTGGTGGTCGAATACAGTCCAGATGCCGGTGCCATCGCATTGGCATAATAATCTGGTGTTTGGACAAAGAGGTTTTGATCATTCAGAAACCGATAGCCCTTAGCAATCGTATTCTCCGGACTGCTTATGGTTCCGACCCCGGTATGGTTAAGGGCCAAAGGATCGCATATCGCTGATTTTATGTAGCTGTCGTAGTTTATTTTCACCGCCCTTTCCAGTGCTAGTCCTAATAAGCTATAGCCAAGATTAGAATAATGACGCTGATCACTAGGCAGATATTCAAAAGCCGGATATTCCTTTGTTATCGTCCCGAGAGCATTCAGAAAAGAGGTTTTAGAAGACGAATTTAACGATTTTACATTCTGTTTTGCAAGCAGAAGCTTCTCGGCATTACTGAATAGCTCAAATTCTGATGGGGAATTGCGGGGTAGGCCCGAGGTATGGGTAGCTAATTCCAACAGGGAGGTTGTTTCGGGATTGCCTTCACGGTTTAATCCAGTAAACTCCGGGACATATTTCCTGACATCTTCATCCAGTGTGATGATTCCTTTTTCCCATAGCTGCATCAGCATAGTGGCTGTAAACATCTTGCTGATAGACTGAATCTGATATTTTGAATCAATCGTTGCAGGGATTTTCTGATCCAAATCTGTGAAACCGTCTGCACCCGAAAAAATAATGGAGTCGTGATGTACGATGGCTAGGACGACGCTAGGAGCGTGGTAGCGTTCTTTAAATCCGCTGATGCCGATCTCCAATTGTTTGCGGATGGAATCGGTTATGTGCTGTTGGCCAAAGGTCGGTTGGACGGCGACAATAATCAGGAGAACGATATTAAAAAGTAATGTTTTCATGGCTACATTTTTAACAAATATAGGGTGTTCCAGTCCCTGATTTTGCGTCAATCGCGGTGCCATTCTTACGCCATATTTATGCCAATATCTGTATCAGAGTAAATTGGGTATAAATTGCACAGGATGATCCTTTTTATTGAGCTGGAACGAGATAAAAAAGGTGGTTATCAAATGAATAAAAAGCATAAACCAATAGACCCACACAAACATGGGGATATCGAGCATTATGGCAGGAATCGATGAAAACCACAGGATAACGAGCGGTGTCGATATCATAAATAGCATTGTTGCTATTGACCATATGATTTGGAAACTCAATATTTTTAAAGCTGTTCTGGTGCTAGCGTTGGTATCTAGTTTCTTTTTGAACAGAAAATAAAAAACAGGTACGGATATCAGGTTGGCAAAAGGGACAAGCAATACAATCAGCGCGCTGAAATTGATGTATTTAATTTCTTTTTGGCAGTCATTCCGCTTCATCTTATTGATTGGTTCTAGTGCGGTTGTTCCTTGGGGCTGCTCGGGGGTGTTTTCGTCCAAATCATCCGATTCAAAGTAAATGGTCTGTGGGTCTATATCGAGGGCCTTGCAGAGCGATTTTATAATGTACGGACTTCCCTTAGATTCATTTTTCTCTATCCGTTGTATGGTCCGAAGTGAGATCCCCGACAGATTCGCCAGTTCCTGTTGAGATAATATTTTCTCGTTCCGTATTTGCTTTAAATTCTTTTTCATCAGAAAAGTGTTGTTATCTAGTGTATTTTCTTGAGCAAACCTGAGCCTATGCTAGTGCTAAATTTAGACAGTTTTGCTGGTAAAATTTTACTGGAACAAATGAGATGCCTGAAATATAAAGTTTTGATATATAGTTATTTGTATTGCTTGTTTTGCATTTTATCTGTTCGCTATTGAACGCGGAATGTTCGTTTGCGGGCATTTGGTAACTCATATCACATTTTTTGCGCGTATCAAACCCTTAATGAATTACTGAATTTGATGTTGTACACAGCAGTTTTAGGGTTTGTATAGATTTATTCATGAGCTGTCTCACATGTTGAAGAGAAAGTTACCTTTTGCGCTATTCCTTTTGTTTCTAGTGATTAATTTTTGTAAATTCTCAATTCTAAATACGATAAGATGAACTACGAAAAAGTATATCCCAAGGAAAGTATCAAGCACCTTGTTTGTTTTTTCTGGAACTTTGAAGCCGATTTTGAAGCAACATCTTCGTACCAGCATTCATCTGTAGCGTCGATATATCCGAAATTGGCCTTTCAATATATTCCCGGAATGAAAATTTCCAAAAATCATGAAGTAATCAATTTGTTCAATAGTGGTTTTCAGTCGCAAACAGATACCTTTTGCCAACTTTCCGCCGAACAAAAAGTAGGTGTTTTCGGAATCTATTTTCAACCTTATGCTATACCATTTCTCTTTGGTCTTCCTACATCTGAAATTACGAATCAAAATATTGAAATAGCTGAATTATTGGGGGAAGAGGGTGTTTTTTTAGAGGAAAAGGTTTTGAACTGTGTAAATACACAAGAAAGAGTTGCTGTGATGACGGAATATCTAGAACAAAGGATAAATAAATTTTCAACTAGGCTAGAGGATACCATTGCTGCAATACAGCATATTGTTTTTCATAAGGGGAGTACGAAAATGATAGAAGTTCTCGGACGACAATTTCTATCTCAGCGGCAGTTTGAACGTAACTTTAAGTTATTGACAGGCTTTTCTCCTAAAAATTTCTCAAGAATTGTCCGTTTTGAAAAAAGTATTGAGAATGCCATTAATCAGGATTTATCATTGACCGAAGTGGCATTGCAGACAGGTTATTTCGACCAATCACATATGATTAGAGAATTTAGAGCTTTTACCGGTAAAAATCCAGTAGCCTATTTTTCTGAGGACCTGTCATTATTCGTAAAAGAATAAATGTCGAATTTATACAATTTTAGTTTTTAGACTGATGGTACTTTTGGGAATGAAAAGAATCGGAATTTTTACTCATTTTCATTTTAATAAATAGTTGTATGAAATCACATGCTGAAAAAATAATTGTCAAGAATGGAATTTCCATTTACACAGAACATTTTGGAAAACCGGGAAATCCAGCGATTTTATTAATAGCCGGAGCCACTGTTTCGCTATTATATTGGGACAAGGAGTTTTGTAAAAAATTATCCCAACAAGGTTTTTTTGTCATTCGATACGACAACAGAGACATCGGAAAATCGACGACAGGAAAGCCTGGTTCCATCTCCTACAGTATGGAAGATCTTGCTGATGATGCCATTCATATTTTGGATGGATATCATATTAGACAAGCAAATATTATGGGAATTTCTTTAGGTGGTTTGATCGGCCAAATTGTTGCGATCAAGTATCCTGAAAGGGTTGGTTCACTCGTTTTAATGTCTACTGGACCATGGGGTACACCTGATCCCAAAGTTCCTGAAATGGATAAGCAGATTATTGACTTTCAGGCCAAAGCAATGCATGTAAATTGGGACGATGAAAATGCTACAGTAAAGTATATGCTAGAAAGTGCGCATCTGATGGCTGGCCAAAAAGCAGTAAACTATGCGAAAGAAGAAGAAAGAGTTCGGGCAGATTTTCATCGATCCATAAATTACCGCAGTATGTTTAACCATGCCTTACTACAAGGAGGGGAGGCCTATTATGATCGGTTAAATGAGATCAAATCACCAACATTGATAATCCATGGTTCTGAAGATAAAATATGGCATTTTGGCCATACAGACAAACTATTATCGGAGATTAAAAATTCAGAACTTTTGAAATTAAACGGTACGGGACATGAACTTAATGATAATGATTGGGATATGATCATAAACAGATTGAACGAATTCATGAATTAGTCGGAGGAAATTTCGAAAAATATGGACTTTAAAATATAAATTAACAAAAAATAAAATCTTATGTCATTTCAAACCTATATTAAAAACATTGAAGAAAAGACGGGAAAGTCCCGCGCTGATTTTGAAAAGTTAGCTATTGAAAAAGGGTTTACTGAGGAGGGAAAAATAAAAAAAGGAATCAAAGCAACCCAAATCGTTAATTGGCTAAAAGAGGATTTCGAATTAGGTCATGGACATGCCACTGCGATGTATGCCTATATTACGGGGAAACGCGAGTAAACATAAAAACTTCTCTTTTATATTTCTGTTCAATTTATTGGAATAAAAGTATGGATCGGACGGTCGGATTGTTATTCTGGTAGTATCTAATTATTTTAAATAATTATTGTTTTATTTTAATTAGTTCATATATTTGAATAATTAATCAGATCTAAATATGGAACAGACTAAGTTGATCGCTCGGATTTTGCAATTTATATGCAGGGCATTATCCTTGATCTATTTTTCGACTTTTGTGTATTCGCTTTTCTGTCTTGTGACAGGGATGTGGATCAGGCCTTATGGGGAGGGCAGATTCCTGCACATCAACTATCCCTTTACAGCGACCGCCTTTTTAAATGTGGACAACAATTTGGCTTACCTTATTTTTTCTTTTTTGCTGATCTTGCTGGGTTATGGTGCCTTCTTTTTTCTTGCGGCCAGGGTGTTCAAGGTCTTTATGCAATCGCGGGTGTTTACGCCAGCCAGCATAAAGACGATGCAGTATTTTTACCTGTTTAATATTTTTGTGCCCCTGCCCAGCGTTTTAATCGCCAGCTACTTTGTCGAAGTAGAGGGCATGATCTGGATATTGATCGGCATACATTTTATCTTAGGAATATTTAGCCTATTCCTTGCCAATATATTCAGACAAGGGGTAAATTTGCAGAACGATCAAGATCTTATCATATAATATGCCTATCGTAGTCAATTTAGATGTCATGCTTGCCAAGCGCAAAATGCAGAGCAAGGAATTAGCGGAACGCTTGGGGATTACAACTGTAAACCTCTCTATCCTCAAGACCGGTAAGGCCAAGGGGGTGCGTTTTGATACCTTGGAGTCAATCTGCAGGGAGCTGGACTGCCAGCCCGGTGATATCTTGGAATACCGAGAAGATTAACGAATATAAATATCATTTTTTTTGGCTGCAGTTTCTGTGGCTAGCCACCTTATTGACCTTATTTTCCGATGAATAGTTTAAGTATCGAACAATTGAGCCTGACTTACCGGAATGGAGTACAAGCGCTCACCAACATTGACCTAAAGATTTCCAATGGCATGTTTGGCCTATTGGGACCAAATGGAGCGGGCAAATCATCGCTTATGAAATGCATTGTCGGCCTAATGCAGCCTAGTCAGGGAAGCATCTCTTTCAATGGCAGTTCCGTAAAACAGGATCCGGATGCTATCCGAAAATACCTGGGCTATCTTCCACAGGATTTCTCGGTTTATCCCAAGGTGACGGCTTATCAGTTGTTGAATCACATCGCTCGCCTCAAAGGATTATCTGATACCAGGTCTAGGTCTGAGCAGATCGATGTCCTGCTTCATAAAGTCAACCTCTACGAAGCGCGAAACCAGGAGGTATTGACCTTTTCAGGGGGGATGAAGCAGCGTTTTGGGGTTGCCCAGGCGCTGTTGGGAAGTCCCAAGATCATTATTGTTGACGAACCTACTGCAGGCCTGGATCCGGCGGAGAGAAGCCGCTTTAACTTTCTGCTCAACGAGATCAGCAAGGATGTGATCGTGCTGCTTTCTACCCACCTGGTGGAAGATGTACGCAACCTTTGTCCCGCAATGGCGATCCTGGCCGCCGGAAGGATCATCAAACAGGGAAGGCCGGCAGACCTGATCCACCAGCTCGATGGAAAATTATGGTCAGCTTTTATTCCATCATCGGATCTGCAGCACTATGAGGATCAATATCAGCTGATCAGCAAAGATCTCCGGGAAGGGAAATTGCAGATCACCATCTATGCGGAATCACCGGTCCCTGGTTTTACTGTTCAAAAACCTACGCTGGATCATGTTTATTTTAAGGCCCTGGATGAGGAAGCAAAACGATGAAAAGTATTTTAAGGTTCAGCCTCTTGCGCGGATTGAAGGGCTGGCCAACCTACCTGTTTCTGGCACTCATTGTGCTTATAGCCGCCTTCTGTGGCAACCAGTTTAATATGTCCATAAGCCAGGATATTTACACCAATGCGGCTTATACAATTGGCTTTGTGCTTGGATTTTTTAGCTTATCAATTATTTTCTTTGCCTGTTATTTTGCACAAAAGATTCTTTTCAGCGATGCTGAATCTGGCTTTGGTCAAATTGTGTTTGCAACGCCGATCCACAAGAAAGCGTACCTAGCGGGAAATTTCACTGCCCATTTTCTGCTGAGTTTGATGTGTTTTGTCCTTGTCTGTCTAGGCTTTGGTATCGGCCTGAATCTGCGGACAGGGGTGGACATGCAGCCCGTTTTTTCCTGGGGATATTACCTCTATCCGTTGTTTGTATTCGGCGTTTTCAATAGCTTGTTTGTCTGTAGCCTGCTTTTTACCTTATCTTATCTGTCCAAAAGCAAGCTCACGGTACTGCTCGGAGCGATAGCACTGTATATCGCCTATATGTTGCTGCTCTTATTTTCCAGCTCGCCTTTTATGAGCGGCAGTATGCCGCAATCGATTGGCATGCAGAAGATTTCCAGCTTGCTGGATCCCTTTGGGATTTCAGCTTATTTTTATGAAGCGCAAGCAAGGTCTGTAGATGCCAAGAACCTAGCTTTGCAGCCTTTCTCGGGCTTTTTGCTGATCAATAGGCTTCTCTACCTTGGGCTTGCAGTAGGCTGTTGTCTAATCGGTTATGACCGATTTTCCTTTGCTTCCGCCAGCATCAGGCGAAAGGTAAAACAGCCGCTGACACAGGCAGCCCCGGAGCGCCAATCGATGCCCTATAAAAAAATAGCGGCTGTTTTCCATTGGGAGGCAAGGGTCCAGGCAACGCTTTCCTTTGTCAAAATAGATTTATCCTATCTCTCGAGGGGGATAGCCTGCTACGGGATCAGCATGTGCCTGCTTTTTGCCATAGGAATGGAAATGTATGCGGAAATTGAAAAAGGTATTCGGATACCGCAAAAATACGCCTCCTCAGGGCTCTTGTCCGCTGCGATTATCGAAAATTTTCAGCTCCTGGGGATGTTGATTATCCTGTACTTAACCAACGATCTGTATTGGCGGTCCTGGGTTTCGGGATTTTCCCGGCTGGAAATGACAACATATTATAACAGGAACAAATCCCTCGGTCATGGACTGTCCCTGATCGTGGTGATTCTATTTTTTACAGTGCTGCTTGTGCTGGAAGCAATCGTCTTTCAGTTTGCCTATGGATACCTACAATTTGACTGGGCAGCATACGCTGGAGTGCTCAGCTTTACAAGCCTCTCTTTGATCTTATTCGCCCTGATAATTCTTTTTATCAATTCAACTACCGCCAATCGGTTTACAGCTTTGGGTATCAGCCTGCTCGTCTTTCTCTTTTTAGGAACCTTTTTTGTCAAAAAAATCTTGCCAAATCCGCTGTTTCACTTTTTCTTGCCCTACGAAGAGGGCTATTCTGATTTCAGTGGTTATAGTGCTTACTTGACGGCTTACTTGCTTAGGACGGTATTTGGGCTGAGTCTGATTGGATTGTGTTATGCCCTGGCGAGCCTGGGGTTCAGAAATAGACGCTTGATCAAGATTTCGGCAGCTTCTGCTTGCCTGCTAGCATCCGTTTTGCTGGCCTGGATGTATTCCAAAGAACAGCATTTTCAAAGCAAAAAAGCGGGGTATCTGGCGGCTGCAACATATGAAAAGTTATATCGATCATACGATCAGATGGTGCTACCCAAAATTGTCAGGCTGACGACCGAGGTTTCCCTTTATCCTTCCCAGCAGCATTATCGGATCCAGGGGAGCTACCTGCTGAAAAATGAAGGACAGGGGCCTATGGACACTGTGTTGATCAATTTTCATCCAACATTAAAACTGCTGCAATCGGCATTGATCATGGGTGGTGATACCATTCAGGTCAACACAGCCAACCCACTGGTTCTGTTGCCAAAGTCCTTGTCGCCAGGGGACACCATGTTGTTTAACTTTGACCTTTCCTACAATTGGTATGGGGTGAATGCACATGATCCTTTTAACGTGATCATGAATGGTGGTTCATTTATGCGGATCAGCCGATATTATCCGCAATTGGGCTATCAGCAGGATGCTGAGCTGACAGATCCTAACCTACGAAAGGAATATGGTCTAGGGGTGGGGCGAAAAGAAAATCCACTGGTTGGACCGGAGGTTCAAAAAAATGATTTTATCGATTTGGAGATGAAGGTATCTACCCAAGCTGATCAAGCCGTCGTTGCCTCGGCTGACCTGGTCAAAGACTGGCGGGAAAAGGGACGACATTTCTACCAGTTTAGCGCACAGCAGATACCTTTTCGGTTTGCACTATCAAGTGCTTCCTATCAGATTAAAACCTGCTATCACCGGGGTATTGCGATTTCGGTGTATTACCACCCAAAACACAGCGAGAATGTGGAGCATCTGCTCAAAAACGCCAAGTTAAGTTTGGATTATTGCATCGATCAATTTGGGCCCTATCCGTTTCGATCATTGGTGCTGGCAGAGATCGCAGGGTACACCAAAGGATTTGCCGGAACTGCTTATCCTGCTGCGGTATTTATGCCTGAAAATATGGTCTTTCATGCAAACCTGCATGCGGATAAACATCAGGATGTGATCAACGAAATCGCTGGTCATGAAGTCTCCCATCTCTGGTGGGGAAACAGCCAGATCGATCCGGATGACCGGCAAGGGAAGCTGATGCTGACGGAGTCTTTGGCCATGTACACCGAGATGATGTTGTACAAAAAGATGTATGGTCAATCGGGGCTGCAGCGGCAGCTGGAGCTGCACGCGCAGATCTACGCCAGTGCAAAGGGGCTGCAGGTGCCCGAGCCGCTGTACATGGTCAGTGCCGGAAATACGCATACCGCTTATTCTAAAGGTGCTCTTGTATTTGTGAAGATAGCAGACTTGCTGGGCGAAGTAGAACTCAATAGGGCATTAAAGGCGTTCCTGATCGCGAACAAGTATCCTAAAAAGCCTACGAGCCTGGATCTGATCGAAGAGATTCGGTCGGTATGCAAGAACGAAGGCCAGTTTCGGAAAATCGAAAACCTGCTCAAAGAGGCCGAGAGCCTCTGAAAAAAACACAGACGGCAGCAGTATCTAAAAGATGTCCAGACTGAAGAAAATACTTTACCAGCGTTATTTTTTGCTGGTAAAGTATTTCCAAGTCGCTCCAGTGATATCAGCAATTAATTTTTCACTGTCTTCTCTCTTTTCCGTAATATTCATTAGGTATATCGAGAGCGTAAAATGATGACCATTGGGCAATTTCACAATACCGATATCATTCATGGCAGCTCTGAGATTTTGCTCGTTTGTATTCGATATTCCAGTTCTGTGTGCGAGTTCTGTTCCTTGCGGAAGGCCGGCCTTCATCCAGGTAGTTCCTCTGGATGTTTCGACCATGATCTGATAGAGATAGCTGCTGGTTTCTTTTTTTAGTATTTTACCTTGATAGAATTTTTCCAGAAGCAGTGTGGTAGCTATTGGTGTGGTGGTATTGAGGTACAGATTATCCCAGGTTCTCATTTGCTGTTCATTGACCTTGATGGTGATATCTTTAATGCCCTGTTGGCTAATAAAATCCTGCACTTTTTCTGGACCGCCAAGCAGTTTTAATAAGATGTCGCAGCCGTTATTATCACTGTGGGATACAGTATACCGTAAGAGTTGATCCAGGGTTAGGTAAATATTCCCATTGGGATAATCATCCCGCATAGGGCTCCATGTATCTTCAAGCAGTTCATCTTTTTTGATAAAAAATTTTTGGTCGAGCCTTAATTTCCCCTTGTCCACTTGATGAAGTGCAGCAAGTGCTATATGAAATTTGAAGACACTCATCATCGGCATTTTCAAATTTCCGTTGATGCTTAAGGTATCTTTAGCAGCTATGCCTTTTATTGAAATTCCGACTGTCGCATTTTTCTGGGCTATAATTTCTTGTAATTGTTTTTTTAGTTGCAGCGTCGATTGTGCTTTGAGCTGAACGTTGATGAACAGTAAGGTAATGATCAGGAATATATTTTTCATCGAAATTGTTTAAAGCTTCTTAAATTCGAATGGAATTTGCAGGCTATCTCCTGATACCGTTGCTTTTAATTGCTCGCTATCTCGCCAATATTTTATCCTGTTCGGAAATGGTAGAGAGTCATTTTTGCATTCAAATTGACCAACGTTTATAGTACTCATTTCAAATGAAATAAAATCTTTTTCATCTGGTGTTTTTACACGTAATTTCCAGTTATCATCGGTCTTTATGATATTCATTTTTTCTTGATTGATGGTGTCGTCTTTTTGTAGTGTAAAGGCAAAACCAGTGTAAGTTGAATCGTTGATTTTTGACCAATTCTCAAACGTTCTTTTACCGGCCGCTTCATTGGTACGTTGCCATTTTCCCAATAGCCAATCAAAATTTTCCGATTTTTCATTTTGTCTGCTTGTGCATTGTATAAAAACAAAAGCAATTACGACCATTATTAAAACTTTCATTATTTTCTTCATTTTAATTTCCAAAAAAAGTGGGTGTAAAAATCTAGGGAACCTCTAATCATTAAAATAGTTAATATTAGCCTAAATTTAATAAAAATTTCGCGTTCCGAAAATATTAAGTGCTAGGTGCTATTATTCGCTTTGCTGACCCTTCTTTGGGATGGATAGGGGGGTGGAATTTACAAGGAAATCACTAAATACATTTTTGGCGCCGACAGAAAACTGCACATCTTTTACTGATCCGGTTCCTAAGAAAAAGTAGCCGACGCCTACAATGTGAATAGGTTGTTTAGTTAATGGGAAGGAAAATATTTCTTTCTCATTGATCCGGAAAATAAGTTTGTCAGCGTTGGCGGAAACAGAAATTTTTGTCCAATGCGAAAGGTCTGTGCCAAAGCCTGAAAGGTCTGTATCCCTACCCCTGAACAGTTGTTGATGATTAACGAGACTAAGTTTTCCGACACATCCTTTTTGCGAGAAAGGAACTGTAATAATCCCTTGGTCTGTATAGAGCATAACATAGGTAAATTGACAGGAGGAAGCGCCATTAGGATAACCATGTTTGATCATAGAGGAAAAATTGAGCTCTTTCAATGGGATAGGAGCAAAATTCCCGACATTATAAAATTGTGTAAACCGCGGTTGAGCACTCGTATTGATCCCGAAGGTACGCAGTTGTGGTTCAGAAACAGTCAATAAGCTGTCCCTGTAAAAATCTTCCTGTTTTAAATAAATGGGTACGGGGTCGTTTGCAATCAGACCCACCCATCCTTTGGTGGGGATTAATACTGCTTTTTCCTTGACAACCCGTCCGCCGGTAATCAGCTTTGCGATATGCACCCCCGGCTCATAGTAGGTTGCCGTATGTGTTCTGGTATGTGGATTGACTTTTTCTGTTTTGGTGGAGTCCCAATTTTTCTGAATGTACAGTACGTCATCTGACTGTTCATCCTGACCGTATTTGAAAATGACTGTACTTGGAATATTGTTTGATGTACGAACAACATCCAAGGTATAATGGATCGATGCTTTTTTATTCGTTGAATAATAGTTCCAGCTAAAAAAGCAAATGGTGCCCAGAAGTATGCAAGCTATTATGGTGATCAGGTATTGTTTTTTGAACTTTTTATTGTTGGGTAATACCGGTTCCTGTTCTGACACTTCTGGACTACTGCTTTGCTGAAATGACCGCCAGTTGTCATAGCCTGCAAAGGAAGCTAAGGCATCCAATGTTGTGATCGAAGGTTTATTGTCATACAGGGAATGACCCCACACCCGCCTGAGGGTGCTGACGCTGAGGGAGACCTTTGTTTTCTCAAATATCTGGTTGGAGAGGGACTCGAAATCCCGCGTACTCCATAAAGTGCTGTCGCCCCAGTTTAGGTATTTTTCAATACATGCTTTACATTCCTGAATTTTGTCTTCGTTATAACCCATTAAAAGTCAGTGTGATATATGTTGGTAAAAATTGAAAACAGTTTGACATGGAAGTGTTGGATGTAACATCTACTTTCGTCTTCGTACATCATGCTTTAAAATTACCCCGAGCTTATTTGACTTAGATTCAGGATGTTTAAAGCTGTTGACTGATAGATTAAATTTACTATATATCACGATAAGATGAAAAATTATTTTTTACTAGTTTTTATTTTCCTGGCGAAAATATCCATGAGCACCATAGTATATGCGCAGCAACAGGCTCAAACGATTTTTGTTGATCCCGTAAGCGGAAGCGATACAAATTCTGGTACATCAATTGCCCCTTTAAAAAGTCTTAAACACGCAGTTTCGCTAGCAAATGGCAACGATATTGCGGGAACTTTTACAATTAAATTGTTGCCGGGCCTCTATGTATTGGAGGACAAAGTACAGCTTGAAAGAAAAACAGCTGGGCTTGTGATAGAGGCATCTGACTTACCCGATTCGAAGGATTGGAATCCTTATAAAATGCCGGTCATCAGCTCAGTTTCGGCAAACAATTCTACCGTTCAGTTTCCACATGCAGCCGGGATTTTAGTTGCAATGAATAACGTGAAGATCAGTGGATTAAAATTTATCGGTAATGCCAATCCAGTCACCCGGTATTATTATCCTATTTCTAGAAAGGATACCTTGGCAACAGGATTGGAGATTAGTCAATGCTACTTTATTGGGGAACGCAACGCTGCACCGATACAAGCTGCCGTATGGGTTCATGGGAGTAAACTAATGGTTGACCACTGTGTGTTTTTTGAATGCAAAAATGCCCTGGTATTGATCGAAAATATCCGCGATTTTTCGATGACCAATTCGATCGTCTATGGTGCCTACGAGGCTGCGGTCTGGTTTGGTGCCTATCATACACCAGTGCGATTTAGCAACAATGTGATTTCCAACTGTAATTTCTTTTGGCTCCGGGCAGAAGGAACCTACCCCAAATATGAATTTCAAAATTCCCTGTTTGCAGGCAACCAAAGCTTTATGGGACACTATACGAAAAGTGGTTTAAAACCGGCTGGGCGAAACGAACATATAGAGAAAAATGTGCAGAAGAATACTAAAAAAGTTGAACTGATTACAGTTGGACAAAAAGGCCTGATCACAAACTATCTGCATCTGTCTAACGGAACGATGGGATCGGAGCTGAAGGCTGGGATTTTTAAATAGTTTTTTTGCACAAACGATTAAAGCATACGGACCCGGTGCGCTTTAATCGTTTCCCCTCCACTCATGCGCAAAAAATTAAGAAATGGATGATTTCACAGCCAAATCAACTTATTTGGGGCGTTATGTAGCTGTATACCTCATATCTGATAAAATTTTAAACAATCGATTGCATGGCTTTTAATTTTTTGCAATTTGATTAAATCTCCTATATTTCGCCGACAGAACTGTTTTATAAACAATGGGTAGTACCAATCTCCTAAGTAAAGAACATGCTTTTAAGGCTCTTTTTGACCAATACAAAGATGATGTGTTTGGTTATGCCTTACGTTTTTTTAGGTCGCGGGAACTATCCGAAGAATTGGTGCAGGATGTTTTTATGAAACTTTGGCTCAATTGGGAGTCAATCGATAGCGATAAAAATATCAAGTCTTATATCTTCACCATTGCCAAACATACCATTTACAACAAATTGAAGTCTTTTGTGGTTCAGCAGACTTATTTGAACGATGTTTTCTATAACTATTCCATCGAAAGCAATGCGGTCGAAGAACTCGTCCATTATAAAGAACTGAAAGGGATCTACGATCAGGCGGTAGAGAAGCTGCCTAGCCAGCGGCAGCGCATCTTTAGACTGAGCCGCGAAGAGAATTTGAGCCATGAGGAAATTGCCGAACAACTGCATATCTCCAAAAATACCGTCAAGGACCAAATGGTGAAATCACTTAAGTTTATTCGTCATTACCTGGAGGTAAATGCAAATTTAACAAGCTTACTGTTAGTCTTTTATCATTATATTCAAAAAAAATAAAAAAAGGGGATCGTCCCTCGAAGTGACTTGGTTGTATTAGCTCTATATAACCGAGTAAATATGATGACCAACCAAGAAGTAACCGCGCTTTATATCAAATTTATCCATGGGCAGTGTACCCAGGCTGAAATAGATATATTGCTATCGGTCCTTAAAGAGGAACAGTATAGGGATGCCTTTCCTGAATATGACCAGATTGCCCCATTTATTTCCAAAAAAGATGTACTGACAGCGGATGCTTCGGACCGTATTTTTGCAGCTATTGTCGAGACGGAAATTCCGGCTCAGCCAGTTGCAGATTCACGTTTCAGGCCCGGAAGGTGGTGGGCGGTGGCTGCCTCATTGCTGATGCTTTCAGGAATATATTATCTCTTTACGATACAGCAGATCCCCAAAAGTATTAAAACGGTCTATCGTGCAGCAGACGAAAAGAAAATCTATCAGCTTCCGGATGGGACAGCGGTTACGCTAGACAAGGGTTCCGAGCTCGAGGTATCCAACCATTTCGGCATAGATTCCATCCGGGAGGTCTGGATCAAAGGGGATGGCTACTTCAATGTCGCTCATAACAAGAAAAAACCGTTTATCGTGCATACCCTTGCTGGCATGAATGTCAAGGTATTGGGTACCGAATTTAATGTGAGCGCCTGGAAAGATAAAGCGTATGTGGTGCTCAATAAAGGTAGTGTTGAAGTGAATGCTGCGGATCAGCAGCTGCGACTGCAACCAGGGGAGAGGGCTCTTTTCAGCTCTTTGGAGCAGCGCATGGAAAAAAAATCGGTCGATACGGTCTTCTATAATGCCTGGAAAAATAACTTGTTGGCCTTTGATAATGATCTGCTGAAAGACGTGGTGGGGAAAATAGGACGTCAATATTCCTGCTCCATTGAAATCGCAGATACCAATTTATCGCGGATGACATTTACAGGCTATATACCGCGGAATGACCTGAATCTGGCGTTGAATACTTTAAGTAAATCATTGAACTGTACCGTGGAGCTCATCGACGGCAAGTATATTATTGAACCCAACCAATTAAACTAATTATTATGAGTAAAATTCTGAAAGGAATTGCTGGGCCGACATTTGTCCTTACGGCACTGGCAATGTCTCCTGCTGCCCTGGCCTGGGGGAGCACCTGGCGTGAGGGAGTCGCTATGCAACGTGTGGAAACGTCAAAATCTATCATCCAGTTGCTGAACAAAATTGAGCGAAAATTCAACGTAAAATTTAGCTACAGCCCGGATTTGCTTAAAGAGATTTCGGCCAATGGATCTGAAACGCCAAAGTCAAAAGGGGAGCTGATCCAATTTTTGCAAGAACTGATGCCTGATGCCACAGTCACCAAACTCAATAATGAGCTGTACTCCATTGCGCCTCGTGAACGTCGTACGACAAACTTAAATGCGATGGAATCTGCCACAAATAATATCACTGCACAACAGCAGGGGATTAAGGGGATCGTCAGAAACGACAAAGGGGAAGCGATCAGCGGTGTCAGTGTCGCCGTATTGGGCAAGGCAACTAGCACCAAGACCGCCGAAGATGGTAGTTTCACATTAGAAAAAGCCGCTGTCGGTGACCGCTTGGTCTTTAGCTCGGTGGGCTACGACCGGCAGGAACTTATTCTGGAAAATCTAGGTGAACTAAAAATCGTATTATCATCTTCCAATGTCGGTCTGGATGAGGTGGTTGTTGTCGGTTATGGTAATCAAAAGAAGCGAAATATCACAGGCTCCATTTCCAGCGTGTCGGGCAAGGATCTGAATACCTTCCCAACATCCAATATCACCAATGCCCTTGCTGGGCGTGTGAATGGGGTATTTGCCAGCCAGCGCAGTGGCGGCCCCGGTTCGGGTTCGGACATTGTCATCCGCGGTAAAAGCACGACCAATGGTACCGCTCCGCTGTATGTCATCGACGGTATCCCGCGTACGCTCAATGATTTTCAGGCGCTGAGCACGGAAGAGATCGAAACGATTTCCATTCTGAAGGACGCCACATCGGCAGCCGTATATGGGGCCCGGGCGGCAAATGGTGTCGTCTTGGTCACCACCAAACGCGGCAGTACGCAGGCCCCCGTCATCACCTATTCCTCTTTTGTGGGAAAAGATACCTATACACGCGTGCCCGAAAGAATGAACGCCTATGAACATTCAATCTATAGAAATAGGGTAGCCAAATTCAATAATCTCCCACTGACGGATCCAAGTTATTATACGGATGATGAAGTCCAATATTTTAAAGACAATCAGACCAATTACGACTGGTTTAAAGGTGCCTGGCATGATCCCGTTTATACCAAGCATGACCTGACAGTGAATGGCGGGAGCGAAAATATCCGTTATTTCTCTTCCATTGGTTATTATTATCAGGACGGGGCGTTCAATAACCTGGACTATAACCGCTATAACTTGCGGTCGAATGTCGATGCAAAGATTTCCGAGAGGCTGAGTGTGTCGCTCAATCTGGATGCCTCCCTGCAAGGGCGCTCAAGACCTTATTGGCCTTACGATGGTGGTGATGATGACCGAATGTTTGACCTCTATCGTGGCCTGCTCAACAAACCGCCGATGATGCCCTGGAAAATCGGGGATAACTATGTGCGGGCCTACCAGCAATGGAATCCCATTGCATTGATTGATAATGCAGGTTTTAGCAAATGGAACCGTAATACCTTCAATGGGCTTTTGCGTCTGGATTATAAAATACCGGGTATTGAAGGACTGAAAGCCAATGCGACGATGAACTACCGGAAATACTATGATTATAATAAGACCGTCCGGAAGAAATATAATGTGGCTGAGTTTGAAACAACAGGTGGACACAACCATATCACAACGGATAAGGTAATCCGGACTTTGCAGCTGGGGGACTGGGAAAACAGTGCCTATGCATCCTTTAATCAGAATAATTCCTATACCCTGAATCTCTCCTTGGATTATAACCGCGTATTTGGCAAGCACGCGGTGACCGGACTTTTCCTGTATGAACAGAGCGAGGGCAATACCGCTTATCTCTACGGATTCCGCAATAAAATGCTGTCGACCTCGATCGAACAGCTCTTTATTGGTGATGCCGCCGCAGAAAATAAAGATGCGACGGGTAGCGAAACCGAAACTGGTCGGCTGGGCTACGTAGGCCGTTTTACGTACGGCTATGACAATCGCTATCTCCTGGAAGCCAATTTCAGGTACGATGCTTCATTAAAATTTGCACCCGAAGGACGCTGGGGTTTTTTCCCTTCTGTTGCAGTAGGTTGGGTGTTGTCAGAGGAATCTTTTGTTAAAGATAGATGGAGTTTTGTGGACAACCTCAAACTCCGTATTTCCCATGGACTTCTGGGGAATGATGGTGGCGACAATGTGGCCGAATATGGTTATATCAATCGTTATTCGATCACACCGGGTGCTATATTTGGCGGTGCCACAGCGGGAATTATGCCTGGGGCCTTACCGAATTATGATATTACCTGGGAGAAGACGCGTATTACCAATGCCGGAGTTGACTTTAGTTTTTTGAAAGGCGGACTTAGTGGCTCCCTGGAATATTTTCAAAAACACACCTATGATATCCTAGGCCGGCGGCTAGCGTCAACACCAAATACCTTTGGTGCGCTTTTGCCAAGTGAAAACTATGGTATTGTGAACAACTACGGTATTGAGCTTTCGCTGCGCCACGATCGGCAGATCAATAAAGACCTGAGTTATTTTGTGGGTGGAAACTTCAGTTTTGCACGTAATAAAGTGGAAAAATGGGATGTCCTGGCCGGAGCATTTGACTATCAACAGCGTGTGGGAAGACCGATCGATTTCATTACGGGCTACCAATCGGAAGGGATCGCTCGTACAGCGGCTGACCTTGCAGGGCTACCTACCTATAATGGATTTGCCTATAGCCTCGGCGATGTAAGGCTCAAGGATCAAAATGGTGACGGTAATATTACTGGTGCGGATAATGTGGTCTTAAGTAGAAAAAGCATCAATCCGGAAATCATCTACGGATTTACCTTGGGTGGAAAATGGAAAGGGCTTGATTTAAATGCATTTTTCCAAGGCGTGGCCAACCGCGAAATTATGTTTCCCAATCGAGCGGACCTATGGGACGAACAGGCTGTACTCCGTATTTTCACGGATAGCTGGTCGCCGGAGACGCCGAATGGGAAATATCCTCGGGTAGGTGGAATCGGTGCCAGTAGCCTTGGCGCCAGCAGGGACGCTTCGTCATTCTGGTTGATGAACGGCAACTACATGCGTTTGAAAAATCTGGAGATTGGCTATACGCTCAGTGAATCATTGATCAAACGCCTGGGAATTGGCGGATTGCGGGTGTATGTGTCGGGAACCAATCTGCTGACATTTGACAGCATCAAGGTGGCCGATCCGGAGGCAATAGCGGGTGACTATGGCGTATACCAGTATCCGATTATGAAGAGTGTTACGGCTGGTTTATCCTTCAAATTTTAACCCCAATGATCAATTAATCTTTTTTGAGCAATGAAAAATTTTAACACATTATATAGCTTATTAACCGCTGGGGTACTCGTGATGAGTTCGTGCAGCAAGGTATTGGACAAGAACGATTTATCGGCGATCAGTGAACCTGTGGTCTGGTCGGATCCCAAATTGGCGACTGCCTTTGTCAACAATATATACATGACACTGCCGGGTTGGGATGTTGGTCTTGCAGACGCTACGGATGAAGCGTCGAGAAAAACAAGCTGGATCGACGGAACAACGACTATTGATAATGGTGGACCTGGATATTGGCCTTATGGCGATATCCGGAAAATGAATATTTTCCTGAAGGAAATCGATGGGCCTCAGAGTACCATTGCGCCGGAGACACGCAAGGTGCTGAAAGGGCAGGTACGCTATATCCGGGCTTACACTTATTTTGAGATGGTGAAACGTTATGGTGGTGTACCGTTGATCTTAACACCGCAGGAGCGTACCGAGGATCTGCTCGTGGAGCGCAACAGCACAAAGGAATGTTTTGATTTTATCGTCAATGAACTGAACCAGGCGGCTGATGAGCTTCCTGCAAAATATACTTCCGCAGATGATCTGGGACGGGTTACCAAGGCTGCGGCATTGGCGATGAAAGGTCGTGTGCTGCTGTTTCGCGCAAGCCCACAGTTTAACCCCAATAACACAGCATCTAACTGGGAGACAGCTTACAAGGCCAATCAGGAGGCACTAACGTTTTTAAATGCCAATGGCTATGGCTTGGTAGATAAATATGACAACACAAGTTTATTCCTGGCCGAGATGAACAAAGAGGTGGTCTTTGCCATCCGCTACCTACAACCCGGACGCAGCCAAAACCGGGATGCTGCGGTTCGCCCCATTGATTTTACGGCCAATGCAACGGGCGGCTGCCATCCAATACAGAAACTCGTGGATGCCTTTCCGCTCAAAAACGGCAAGAAAGTACAGTGGAATAGCCCACAATTTAACGGTAATGCATCCCTGAGCTGGCAAAATCGAGATGACCGCTTTTATACGACCATTGTGTACAATGGTGCCAGTTACCTGGGGACGACCATGGCGCTCTATGATAATGCACAAAATGGCTACGCTTATGGTAAGCAAAATGGTTCACTGACAGGTTATTATTCGCGTAAGGCGATCGATGAATCTTTGGATATCACCAATTCCCAGATCTCGGGAACGGATTTTATCGAAATGCGCTATGCCGAAGTGCTGATGAATATGGCTGAAGCGGCCCTGGAGACAGGCCGTCTGGCTGAAGCTTTTGATGTGCTGAAAACCATTCGCAAACGGGCGGGCATCACCGAAACGACGGCCGGGGATCCCGAACTGGCGGGTAAGCTTTATGGACTGAACCCCGCCATGGGACAGACAGAAATGCGGCAGGCAGTACGGGATGAGCGTTATATTGAATTTGCCTTTGAACAGAAGCGCCTCTGGGATCTCCGTAGATGGAAAGCCATGGATCAGATCATGGTAGGCCAACAGAAACGTTTCGCTTTGGTATTGCATCAGCAGGCAGGAGCGTCGGGAGGGTATACGTATACCCTGACCGAACGTGATTTTTCACCGATGATCTATAACCAGAATATGTATTTTCTACCCTTATCTATAGCGACCATGCAGGGCAATGCAAAATTGCAGCAGACAAAGGGCTGGGGAAATGGTATATTTGATCCATTGGCAGGATTATAAACCCAATAAAATACGAGTGCCCTGCTCCAATACCAGCAGGGCAATACTGAAACGACGATTACTTTCCTAATTTATACAGAACATGAGATTGAAGTTACTTTTAGTTGCATTAGCGTTAATAGCCGCGGAAAATGGATTCGCACAGAAAAAGGAGAATAAGCCGCAGGACTGGCTGATCAGTGGTGCTGCACCTTACCAATCCCGCATTGCGGTAGATGGCCAGAATATCGTCTTGGACAACGGGCTCGTGCGCCGTTCTTTTTGGATCAAGCCGAATGCTTTCTGCTATGATTTTACCAACTTAACTACAGGACAACAGCTGATTCGTGCCGTACAGCCTGAAGCTCAGCTGCAGCTCAACGGCAAGTGGTATAATGTCGGTGGGGTGGATGGGCAGAAGGAACGCGCTTACCTGCGACCGGAATGGATGCCTACATTTACGGCAAAACCTGAAGATTTTAGTTATGTCAAACATGAGATCGGTGAACTGGATCCACTGTTGCCCTGGAAGGGGGACAAGTGGTGGTCTACACATAAGGCTGCCGGAAAAGGGAAGGTCCTGACTTTTACCTATGCTGCTCCGGCTGCCGCCGCATTATCCGGAATTGAAGTGAAAGTACATTATGCCATCTACGATGGGATCCCATTGATCAGTAAATGGGTAACTATTCAGAACAGCGGCGACCAGACCGTGCAGATCAATCAGGTGATCAACGAGAAGCTGGCGCTTGTTGAAGAAGAAAGTGCGGTGGTAGGTTCGGTGGAGGACATGAAAAAACAACATGGCCTTTACGTCGAAAGTAATTTTGCGTTCAATAATGCCATGCGGTATCATTTGAGCGATCAGTCTTTACATTGGAAAGCGGATTCTACTTATACCTCACAGGTGAACTACGATTTAAAAACGCCGGCGATCATGGAGGTGTACCCGACGGTGGGTGTAGGTATTAAACTTGCTGCAAAGGACAACTTCAGCTCGATCCGCTCCTGGGAGCTGCTGATGGATAGTTATGATCGGGAGCGTCGTGGACTGGCCATCCGAAAGATGTATCGGACCATCGCGCCATGGACTACTGCTAATCCGATCTTTATGCACCTGGTGAGCAAAAAAGATGAGCAGGTTTATACCGCCATTGACCAGTGCGCCGCTACAGGGTACGAAGCACTCATCCTTAGCTTTGGCAGCCATGTAAATATGGAGGATACAACAGCCGGAAATCTTGCGGCCTTGAAAAAGCTGGCAGATTATGCGCATAGCAAAAACATAAAAATTGGAGCCTACTCTTTATTTAGTTCGCGCAAGATCAGTGAAGCGGATGATATTATCAATCCGAAGACGGGAAAGACAGGGGGAACGTTTTTCGGGAATGCGCCTTGTTTTGGCTCAAACTGGGGGATAGGTTATGCCCAACGGATCAAGACATTTTTTGAGAAAACAGGATTTGATATCTGGGAAAATGATGGCCCTTTTCCGGGTGATCAGTGTGCTTCAACAAGTCACCCTGGTCATCATGGACTCGAAGATAGCCAATGGGTGCAATTTAATATGCAAAAGCAGCTCTATCATTGGCTGAATGCCCGTGGCGTATATATCAATTCTCCGGACTGGTACTTTTTGGACGGTTCCAACAAGACGGGAATAGGGTATCGGGAAGTGAACTTTTCACTCCCTCGCGAAAATCAGCGTATCCTCAACAGGCAGAATATCTTTGATGCACTTTGGGAACAGAACCCGTCCATGGGCTGGGGATTTGTACCCTTAACTGCTTATCAGGGTGGGGGAAAAGAGGCGGTATTGGAACCACTGCATGAGCATCAGGAGGATTATAAACAACTGATGATGCAATACTATGGTGCTGGGGTGCAGGCCTGCTACCGCGGTCCCCGTCTCTATGATACGGAGCAGACCAAGCAGACAGTGATTGATGTGATCCAATGGTATAAAAAATACCGTACGATCCTCAATGCCGACCTGATCCACTTGCGCCGTGCAGATGGCCGCGATTGGGATGGCTTTTTGCATGTGAATGCAGCTGAGAAAGGGAGCAAGGGATTGGGGATGCTGTTTAATCCGTTGAAAACTGCCATCACAAGGACCATTGAGATCCCTCTTTACTACACGGGATTAAAGGGAGCTGCGAAAATAACTTTTGATGACAGGACGGTAAAAACAGCCTCTTTAGATCATCTGGCTAAAACAACAATGACTATCACCATACCGGCTGAGAGCTACCGTTGGTTTACGGTGGAGTAAATCCCCTGGATGCGGTATCGCTTGAGCAGAGGGGTATGAACGACTATGGTGATTGCTTAGAATAGAGATTATATCCTGAAGCTGGGGGTGAAGATTCCAGCAAAAGAATAGGCGTGGTATCTTTTACAGTAGGGTGTGCTTTTAACAGGCTGCATGGCCCCTCTATTTTTGGAGGGGCTTTTTATGTTTCAAGCCTTTTGTCTACTATTTAGGGCCAGATGTTCGGGACAATCAATCTGTAATGCTGCAACAGCCATATACTGCTGCAGCAGGTTACAGTAGTGAAGGTTTTCTTTCTTTCGGTAATGCTGGCAGGTCTGGCACATCCGCTGATGACTGATGACATTGACACAGTATAGCTTGTGTAGGAGCTGCGAAAGGGCGGAAAAAAGGTTTTCTTTATCTATAGCAGCCATTTCTCCGATGCCCGACAGCAGCGCCCTGTCAAAAAGAGCGGCCTCCAATGCGCTTGTTCGGCCTTTCGCAAGTAGCTGGATCGTAAACTTTCTGGAGTCCGAAGGGTCGTATACTTTTTCAATCAGCATTTTACGTTCCAGTAGTTTAATGGTGTCGCTGATGCTGGCTTTGGAGATATTAAACGTGCCGGAAAGTAGACTTACGCTAACCTGCTGCTCCGGATGCTGGAGCAGGAAAATAAGGATCTGTAGCTGTATCGGATTGATGGACTGTTCGGTCGCCTTCTTCCAGGCAAGCGTGCGTATCACCTGCGATACTTTCTCTAGGGCAGATGCGATCTTACGGTCGATCGTTGTCGGAGTGCTGACTGCTGTTTTGGAGGAGCTAATCACAACCTTCCATTTCGATAATAAAATAACCTTTTGTATGCAGGCTCTCCAGCATCTCCGCACTGGCGATTTCCTGATGGCATAAGCGGCATTCCTTTGCTGTTAACTGCAAATCTGCATGTTGTTTTGTGGCCAGGTATTCTTTTCCCATTTGATGGATAATGGCCTCCTCACGGATGTACTCTGGCGCAATAATATCAAAATGCATTGTTTCGCCATTTTGTTTTTTTACATAGGTATCCCAAACTGTTACTTTCATTTTTTTAATTTTTTAAGATTGAAAACAAGAAAAAAGGCTGCAAGGTAGTGGTGCTCTTGCAGCCTTTGGAACTAGCCCTTTACATCTGCCAGGGAGGCACCGAAGTTGATATGTAAAACATTTCCATTGGGTGTGACAAGCGCCGGTACTGACTGGATCCCTGCTGTTTCCGCTTCGCCGATACGTGCCCGGTCTTCGCCAATATTGACAACCTCTACATTCGCTTCGCCGATAAGGCCAATAATGTCTTGTTCTGCGCTGACACAAACCGGACAGCCGGCGTGATAAAAAATTGATTTTTTCATGATAATTGAATCATTAAGTGATGACCTTATTGTCAATACAAACTTAGTTAGGTGTCCTAACTTGTAGCTGATCCAGAATGTCGAAATCTAGCACAAACTGGTGGGTATTGTTAATTTACCTTAAGGTTTGTTAAATGTCTGCCTCGCCTCAAAAACATTTGTAATTTAAGTTGTTAATTAGCAATAAACGGGAATAACATGGTTTCTGAATTTATCAAAAATAAACATTTGGCGAATCGTGCTGGATTTGGAATTAGCCTTGAACAGATCGCCACTTTTGAACGGCAGTCGACCGCCGAAGTTTGGCAAAGCTATGCGAGGGCGCGCGACTTCGAACCAATAAGTTTCAAGAGTACGGACACGGACGCTGATTATGCCGCACTTTCAACATTGGATGCTGTAGCGAAAAAACAAATACAGCAGCGAAACCGACAACGGAATATTGAGATCAACCTTAATTTTCTGACAGCCATGGTTCATTCGGAGGATCAGCTGCGTGAGAAGATGGCTTTTTTCTGGCACGGGCATTTTGCCAGCCGCGTGGTCAACTCAACTTTCAGCGCACATATTCTCAATGAGATCAGAAAAAATGCGCTGGGAAATTTTAGGGATCTGCTGTTTGCCGTTTCCAAAGCCCCGGCTATGCTTAACTTTCTCAACAATCAGCAGAATAAAAAAGGGCATCCGAATGAAAATTTTGCAAGGGAGGTCATGGAACTCTTCACGATGGGGCGTGGTCATTATACCGAAGTGGATGTGCGGGAAGCTGCACGTGCATTTACAGGTTGGTCCTATGATAAGGAGGCCAGATTTATGGAAAGAAAGAAGTTTCATGACCCCGGGACAAAAATATTTTTAGGGAAAACCGGAAATTTTGACGGAAATGAGGTGCTGGATATCATCCTGGAGCAACCGGCAACGGCAAGATTTATTACAGCGAAGTTGTATCGTTTTCTGGTCAATGAACAGGTAGATAATGAATTGGTCGATATGCTAAGCAAACAATTCTATGATTCGGGCTACGATATCAAGCAGCTGCTAGATCACATATTTACCTCATCTTGGTTTTACGAACCAAAAAATATTGGTAGCAAAATAAAATCGCCAATAGAACTGATGGCTGGTATTATGCGTATGTTGCCGATGAAAATAGAGAATCCCGAAAACCTGATTGTTTATCAAAAATTATTGGGACAGCTCTTGTTATACCCACCGAACGTAGCCGGATGGCCTTCAGGAAAGGCCTGGATCGATAGTTCAACGCTCTTGCTGCGGATGCAAATACCGCAGATATGGAGCGGCTTGCGTCCGCTTGAGCTCAGCCCACAGCAGGATGACGACCTGGATATGGGCTTAAAACAAAACCGAAAGCTCAGCAAAGGATTCAAAAATCCGAATATGACGATCGCCTGGACAGCGGTTGAAGCTGCATTTGCGGGCAAGGAGCCCACAGGACTATTATTACAGCATGAACCTTCATTCAAACAGCCTATACTCAAAAAATACGCTGCCGGAAATAGCAGAATGTCAATTATTGAAACAATGAGTATGCCCGAATATCAGCTCTGTTAACCTAAAAAATACGACCATGATCATCAAAAGACGTGAATTTCTTAAAGTAGGCTCCCTGGCAACAGCATCTCTGTTACTGCCCAATTTCTTAAAGGCAATGGCTTTGCCCAATGCCTTGGAAAGAGAGCAGAAAGTCTTGGTTATTTTACAGTTGAGCGGTGGAAATGATGGACTGAATACGATCATCCCCCGGCGTAACGATATCTATTTTCGTGAACGGCAGACTATTGCCGTGGAGAATGCGCTTCCACTCACGGATGAAGCTGGTATTAACCCTGCTTTGGGCTTTTTCAAAGAACTATTCGATAATGGTGAATTGGCGGTGCTCAATAATGTCGGTTATCCCAATCCTGACAAGTCGCATTTCCGGAGCATGGATATCTGGCATAGTGCAAGCCGCAGCGACGAATATCTGGAGAGTGGATGGCTAGGGAGGTACCTGGATGAGGCTTGCTACGACTGCACACACCCCACACAGGCACTGGAGGTCAATGATATGCTAAGCCTCGCCCTCAAAGGAAAACACAAAAAGGCTTTTGCCTTTAAAGATCCTAAAAAGCTCTATCAGACCAGTCGGGAAGAATACTTTAAGTCGCTTTATGAAGATCATCAGCATGAAGACGAAACCGTAGGTTATCTCTATCAAACATTGGGGGAAACCATCAACAATGCGGACTATATCTTTGAAAAGAGCAAAGTAAAGTCTACGACGGCACCATATCCTGATTCGGCACTGGGAAAGGATTTCAGAACAATCGCCTCCCTGATCAAATCGGATATTAATACACAGGTCTACTATCTTCAGATCGGTAGTTTTGATACACATATCAATCAGCGGCAGCGGCAGGAGGGCTTATTTCGGACCATCAATGATGCGGTACAAGCCTTTGTAGATGATCTCAAGAAAAATGGTCTTTTTCAGCAGGTGATGCTGATGACCTTTTCAGAGTTTGGTCGTAGGGTGGCACAAAATGCGAGTAATGGTACGGATCATGGTACAGCAAATCAACTTTTTTTTATCTCAGGTGGTTTAAAGGAAAAGGGGCTGCGTAATGCACTGCCTGATCTAGAGCATCTTAATGCAGGAGATCTGGTATATTCGGAGGATTTCAGAAAAGTGTATGCCACGCTATTGAAAAACTGGTTAGGCGCAGATTCTTCCAAAATATTGGGCTGGAAGAATGGTGTTTATGATTTTATTTAAGGGTAAAAGCCTGGAGGTTGCCATTAACGCATATGCTTCAATCTTGTTTTTTTAGACCAGAGCTCCGTATTCGGAAACTTAAATTTGCTGTTGTCAAATAACGGATCTATCGTGGGTTTCTGTCGCTTTCTAAATAATACATAGATTATATTGATAAGATCGTTTTTATGTATCTATTGTCTCTATACTCTTGGTTTAACGGTAATGGAGTCTTATTAATTTCATAATTGTTGTGAACAATTATGCGCTTTGATTGTTGAAAATGTAAATAAAATGGCTGTTGTTTGAAGAATAATTAATCTTTGATTATATTGAGCCCCTTACTTTACATTTTTAATAAATATTAGTGCTATGAACAATTTAGAATTGAACGATGTCCAGCAACATTGGGATAACTTTATTTCCTCAGCGATTGCTTGGGCTCCTCGTGTTATTACTGCCGTAATTTCCGCTTTACTCATTTATTTGATAGGTTCGTGGATCATCCGTTTGATCAAGCGAATGATTGATAAAGGCTTTGAAAAGCGCCAGATGGATATTTCTCTGCGACGATTTTTAAGCAATCTGATCAGTTGGATCTTAAATATATTATTATTTATCGTTGTAGTCACCCAGTTAGGGGTACAAACTTCAGCTTTTGTCGCGATTATCGGTGCTGCCGGATTGGCCATCGGTCTGGCGCTACAGGGATCATTGTCCAATTTTGCTGGTGGGATTCTTATTTTGTTGCTAAAGCCTTTTCGTGTAGGTGATTATATTTCATCGAGTGCGAATGTATCTGGAACCGTTAATGAAATAGATATTTTCAATACCAAATTGACCACGCCACAAAATCAACAAGTGGTTGTTCCAAATGGAGTTTTATCAAACAGTAGCATTACCAATTTTACCCAGCTCGGTACGAGACGTACTTGGTTTGATATCGGCGTTGCCTATAATTCCGACCTAAAACAAGCTAAGGAAATTTTACTTGATGTTGCCCAGAAAAATGAATTCGCTTTTAAGGAGCCCGCTCCACAGGTGGTGGTGACTGAGCTTGGTGACAGCGCGATCAATCTCTCCGTGAGGGTCTCCACCTCAAACGCAAACTTTTGGACCATGCAGGAACAACTGATTATCGATAGTAAGGAGGCCTTGGATAAGGCCGGAATTGAAATCCCTTTTCCTCAACGCGACATTCACATCAGAAGCAACGCATAATCGTTAAAAATCACAAACGGAGATTATGATTTAATCTCCGTTTATTTCTATTATATAAATAAAATTTAGTGTTCTTATCCAAATCGACTTTTAAAAAAGGAATTGTTATCCCCAGTCTGATCTTTATTATCGGGATCTGCCTGTTATCGGTATTTCTCCCAACATTGACAGTACATATCTTAGATACAGTCAAGGAATTTATCTTTATTAACCTCAACTGGGTCTACGTATGGGGGGTGACCTTGTTTGTGATCTTTCTGGTCTACCTGATGTTCAGCAAGTTTGGAAATATCAAACTGGGTAGCAATGATAGTAAACCTGAATATTCTTTCTTTTCCTGGATCTCCATGTTGTTTGCCGCCGGGATGGGGATTGGACTGATGTATTTTAGTGTGGCTGAGCCCATGCAACATTATTCGACTGAAGTATTTGCTACAAATCATTATATCAACCGCGCAAAGAATGCGCAGCTCTATACTTTCTTCCACTGGGGTATCCATGCTTGGGCTATCTACGGGGTAGTGGGATTGGCGCTATCTTATTTTGCCTACCGCTACAGGCTCCCGCTTTCCTTGCGCAGTTGTTTTTATCCGCTATTGAAAAACAGAATCAATGGAAAATGGGGGAATGCCATTGATGTATTTGCACTGTGTAGTACATTCTTTGGTATTACGACAACCTTGGGCTTTGGTGTGGTTCAGGTAAATGCAGGTCTTCAGACACTGGGTGTTGTCCCTGAAAGTAGTTTTACTTATCAGATCATTATTGTCGGCGTTTTGACCTTGCTTTCCATTATATCGGCAACCTCGGGGGTGGATAAGGGCGTGAAGATATTGAGTAAGATCAATATCATTACGGTGGTCGTGCTGTTATTGTTTGTCCTCCTGCTTGGCCCAACGGTTTATCTGATCGGTAGTTTTACGGAGGGAATCGGCAACTATATCAATAATTTTTTTAGTCTGACATTTGATACTCACGTCTATGATGAAGCTACTTTACCTTGGTTCTACAGCTGGACAATTTTGTACTGGGCCTGGTGGATCTCCTGGTCTCCCTATGTGGGATTATTTATTGCAAAAATTTCAAAAGGACGGACGATACGTGAATTTATTGCCGCTGTGCTGATTATTCCAACATTGTTCAACTTTATATGGATGTCTGTTTTTGGTAATAGCGCCATCTGGTTTGACATCAATATCGCTAAAGGAGCACTGAGTGCTTTAGCGGATAATCCGGATGCGCTGATGTTTAAATTTTTGGATTATATGCCCTTATCAGGCTTGGTCAACTACTTGGTCATCCTGATCATTATCATATTTTTTGTGACATCAGCAGATTCTGGAATATTTGTGATGAATAGTATCGCCACCAAGAATGCTATTAAGTCACCAAAATGGCAGATGGTCTTTTGGGGAGCCTTGTTGGCCATCCTAGCGTTGATGTTGTTGAATACCGGCGGATTGCAGGCCTTGCAGACCATGACACTAATTACGGCTTTGCCATTCTCCATTATTATGCTGCTTTTCTGTGTCAGCTTGGTGAAAGCCTTGATGATCGACAGTAGCTATTATGAACGGGATTTTTCGGTAAGCACAGTGCCTTGGTCTGGAGAGTTTTGGAAGGATCGACTAAAACAAATTGTTTCGTTCAAAAGCCGCGAATCTGTCGATCAATTTATCGAAACTACGGTAGGAATCGCCTTCGAAGAGTTGCAGGCAGAATTTAAACAGAACGATATTGAAGCCAAGATAAAACTATTGGATAATCCCAAGAGAATGGAAATTGAAATCCGCTACGATCTGGTCAATAACTTTATATATGGTGTCAAAAACCAAGTTAAAGTGGTTTCTGACTATGTGATGGAGGAGGAAAACCTTCCGGATCTTCCAGATAAGAAGACCTATTTTCCGAAATCTTATTTTGGCGATGCGCGTGAGGGGTATGATGTACAATACTTTACTAAAAACGAGTTGATCAGCGATGTACTCAAACATTATGAACGCTTTTTGGAAATTATTTCAGAGGAGAAAAATGAAATGTTTATCAGCAGTAATGCAAACAAGAAAATGAGTTGAAACGATGGTGATACTTTTACCGTCGCTGGATTTCGCCTGTTGAAAAAGTAAAAAGCACTTATTTATTACAAAAGGCACTGACATCAGTACTTAACGATATCGACGTAGAGGGTTCAACACAGGTGTCGTTAAGTACTTTTTTGGTTTAATAATAGGAGATATTAATCCTATATTTAGCGTAGAAAATATATGATCAATTTTATGAATGTAAAAACACAAATAAAAGCTATTGCGCTGATGTCCCTTTGTCTGTTATGTACCATTGGTCATGCACAGGAGAGCAACAATAATAAAAAATTATGGGCAAAATCAATTTTGAATAAGAAGGCACCAAAGCTGGAGGTAGAGCAGTGGCTGTCTGATGCGCCAGACACAGAGGGTAAATTTGTGCTCATTGATTTCTGGGCGACATGGTGCGGACCTTGCCGCAGGGTCATTCCGGAATTGAATGAGTGGCATAAAAAGTATGGGGACAAGCTCGCGATAATTGGTGTTTCAGACGAAGCGGCTTCTGTAGTTCAAAATGCCAAGGAAATTAAAATTGACTATTACAGTGCTGTAGATACTAAAGGCAAGCTGAAAAAGGAACTTGAAGTACAGGGGATACCACATTGCATTTTACTAGATCCTGATGGTATTGTCCGTTGGGAAGGATTTCCTACCTTGGAAGACCACGAACTGACAGAAACCGTACTCACTAACGTTATAAAAAAATATAGTAAAAAGTAAGAATAACAGCTTTAAATAGTGCTGCTAGTGGGCTACACGATACAGCGGTATGATTGATTAAATAAATTTATTAAAAAATTGTGGGGTGAATTAATCTTTGCACGAACGAAAGAGTCATAGTCTTAAATAATCTGTATTTTATGTTGAAATATACCCTCGTTTTTTTTCTGGTTCAGTTGATCGGAATTAATTTACAAGCCCAATATCGTCCTTCCAATATGGGAAGAATTACAGTTGTCTCCGACAGTCAGCCCTTTATCCTTTCTTTGAATGGGGTAACCTATAATGATCGGCCGGAATTGCAAGTGACCATTGATGGACTTTCGGATCAATTGTATGCGATTAGCACCCTGATAAGTGGAAGAGGACAGCGGGAAATGGAACGGAGACAGATTACAGTACGCAATGAAAACGGTGATTTTGTGGAGATGATTTTTAAAGTCGGAAGCCAGCGCAATACACGGAGCCGTAGCCAGCTTATTAATCTATTTGCTCAAATTCCTATAGACATGTCGTTGGTAGACAACGGTAATGGTGTGGCTTATGCTTACGGTGCACCGGGCAGACCTATTCATCTGGGCGATAATCCGGATATGGGGATCCCACCGATAAATTCCATTACACCGATCACCAGGACAGAATTGGATCGTTTATTCAGTCTCATGAACAGGGAACCCTTTGACGATGCGAAATTCAAAATAATTAACCCGATCTTTTCTGAGACAACACTTCGCGTTGAACAGATTAGTGAAATCATGAAACGTTTTCAATGGGATGATGGAAAACTGAAAGTCGCCAAGGCCGCCTACGGAAATTGTTCGGACAAAAGAAATTATTCCACATTGACAGGAAACTTTACTTTCCTGGGTAATAAAAATGATCTGCTTGACTTCATTGAAAAGCAGCAAAGAATGAGGTAAAACTAATTCTCAAGGTATACAGTGAGCCCAGCATATTTGTTGGGCTTTTTTTATAAGCACCTCAATCCCATCAGCGGGGGCTGGACGAATTTAGGTTGATATCCAACGGATTTAAGTTGACGTCCGGCGGATTTAAAACGCTAGTTTGTTCCTAATGATCAATGACTTAATATTACATTGATTTTAATACATACGTTTACACTTTGGAATGTAGTTTGATAGAAATTATGTGAACCAAATGTGAGCGGCACCTTGTAAAAGATAGGTTTTTGGTAATTATGGCGAATGTAAAATTTGGTAGCTATTCCCCACAAAAGGTGGAGAAAGTAGAAAATGACTTTATTCCGATTGTGTCGCACAATAGAAACTGGGGTGATCCAATTAATTGCTTCTATGTGGAAAATCCACAAAAGAGGATCACAACGCTATCTTCCTATCTGGATTCGGATAAAGTGAAGCAAAATTTGGAGCAATTGTATTACAGGGAAAATTATATGATTCTAAATTTTAAAGTTGATAAGGGCAATAAGGGCGCGAACGATAACCGGGGTAATATTACCGTGAAATCGGACAAACTGAAATTTGTTCCGCCAGGCAAAAAACCTAGCGATGCGCAGTCTTCGATCAAGCTAAAGCAAACCTATGGTTCGAGCTTCAGTTTGTCTATTGTCGCCAATAATATCAAGGATAAGACTGAATCGTTTATTGATTTTTATGCCGATGATGATGATTTCTATTTTTATAATGTGAGCAATGTTTTCTGTGGTCGCGTCAGTTTGACGTATTATGAACCTTTGTTTCCAAAAATTTATGCGAATTATCCAAAGCCATATACATCCAAGCCTTGTAACGAAGGTCATTTTAATCAATGTGCTATCCGGATGAGTATAGCCTTAATGAAATCTGGAATCGCACTCGATAACGTAAAGAATCTTTCCAATCCTGGTGGTCAGACCTATTGCGGGCACAAGCATGTGCTTGGTGCATTCAACTTAATGAAACATATCGGCACCTTACACTTTTGGAAAAGACGAACAACGTATGATGGAACAAAGCAGCGTGTTTATGATATTGTACGGGATAAAACGGGCATACTCTATTTTGAGAATTTCATCGAAATTGAAAATGAACGACCACGACGTAGCCATTCATATGCGCACATCGAAGTTTGGAATGGATCTGCATTGGTCAGTGGATTCGATATACAGATGTTTGACGCAACGACCATTGTTTTTTTTGAAATAGAATAAGACTAGAACGGATGATAAGATTTACTTTTTTTGGCGGCATATTACTTTTTTGTTTGGCCTGTAATACAAAAGGCAACAAGGATAAAATTGGTGGAACTGATTCGCTGGCAGCATTGAATGCTTTTATAGCAAAAGATTCCATGGATTTGCTTTCGCACAAAGAGCGCAAAGACAAACAAATATGGATAAACAGGCGTCTAGAGGACTACCTATTGGGCAAGGATTCGGTATTGCCGGATCGTTCGCCTATGGCGCTGACAATAGACGAAAAAGGAGCTTTTCTGAGTTATCGCTACGAGGGTACACGATCTTATTTTCCGTTTAAATTGGGAATGAAGGATTTTAACTATCAAGATATGACCTTGACCACGGTGACAGACTCGGTCATTGACCTCAAGATGAAAAATGGGGATGATTTTACCTTTGTCCTACGGCGGGCCAACGAGAATGGAATGCCAGATATCAGTAAATCTTTATTGCAGACTTTGTTGCCGACAAAGAGGCTTCAGCGTATGAGCAAAGGGAGCCACAAGGTGGAGAATGGGATAATATGTGCCGAAAGAAGCTGGTCGGATGCCGCATATTGCATGTGCGATAGCAGACTCTTTAAATACAAAGTAGGTTATGACTATCCCGTACAAACAACTTCAGGAGTATCTAAACCAGTCTATTACGTAGGGATAAGTGACCATCAGGGGGGCGAAAAAACATATAAAATGGACAGAAGGGAAAATGAGATCCTGCTGAAAGATCTAACTTCAGGAGAGGTCAGGTACATCTTGTATACCGATAAAGCGGGAACCCAAAATGTTCCTGTGCAACAATAATAAATATATGGCCGGATAGAAAAATGTATGTATTTTGTTACATATCTATTTATTCTGCACAAAAAATAATTGACGTATGAATGCTTTTTTTTGCAGCGTAAGCGCGGTTTTTTGCAAGGCTTGGTAGGATTTAACATTTTTTTTAACGATAAGTTTGTTCTTTGGAATGCAGTTTGATGTAACTTAGAACAACAGGAATCATGGAAAGATTTCACTAATTTTTTTTAAACTTAAAAACACAAGTTATGGCTTTCAAAGCAAGACTCCAGTTTTCAGGTAACGAGTATGACGTACTGAATGCTGACTATTCCTTCACACGTGACGTCGATTCAAAAGGACGTCCTTCATCTTCAGTTTATGGTGGAACGATCAATGTAGAGGTAGAATCTACAGAAGATACTTCGGTGATCGAGGCTATGGTGAACAACCAATACAAGCCGATCGCTGGTACACTATTGATCAAAAAGCCGGACGAAGATGCCAAAATGAAAGAAATCAGATTTGAAGATGGTTACATTATCCGCTACGAAGAGGGAATCAATATCGTAGGATCGCATGCAATGACCTACAAGTTTGTGATCTCTGCGCGCTCGATCAGTATCGGCGAGGCAACTAGCGAACAAGATTGGCCTAAAGCTTAACCACAGGAGGTTTTGCACCAGGAGATTTAACAAAGATTTGTAACCATTAAAAATTACGATTATGTCATTTAAAACAAGATTATCCCTAGGCGGGAAAGAATACGATGTTATCCAATGTAAATTTTCATTGCATCGTGATGTGGACTCCAAAGGACGTCCTTCATCTTCAGTATATGGTGGAACAATCAATGTAGAGGTTGAGTCTACAGAAGATACTTCGGTCATTGAAGCTATGGTGAACAACCAGTACAAAACTGTCAATGGTAAAATCACTTTCAAAAAGAGCGAAGAAGATGCGACCATGAAAGAGCTGAAATTTCAAGACGCTTATATTATCCAGTACAACGAGGGTATCTCTATCACAAACGATCGACCAATGACATTGACACTGGTGCTGTCGTCCCGAGTATTGGAAATGCAAAATGCAACATTAGAAAACGATTGGCCTAAAGCTTAGTCTTAAAGATTAGACCATGAAATTTGGAAAGACGGTCTATCAAGTTGAAGACCGTCTTTTTTATAAACTCCTTTAAAAGGTAATGTTATGTATTTTGATAAACCAAAATTAATAATTGAGATGCATATTGAGGGGAAGGAGGTAACGCATTTTCTTTCTTTTAATATCCGTCAGCGATTCAATGCCCACCACGAATTTGAACTTCGTATCGAACATGGCAAATTGGGGATTCCGGGATTGATCAATCTGCAGGATAGCCGATCATATGTGGGCCGCACCTTGGCCATTTCCTTTGGATATGCGCAATCCAGCATGCAGAATTTTTCGGGTATCATCACAGATGTGTCCCTGACGCAGAGCCATGGCTACCAGGGGATATTGCTGATCAAAGGATATAGCCCTACCATCTTGATCGACCGTGGTAAGGATCTGGGATCCTACTATGGTAAGACCCTGAACGATATTGTAAAGCTTGCAACCAAAGATATCGTACAGAACGACCTGCATATGAATGTAAATCCAACGCGTTCTGAACCTATAGACTACTTGATCCAATACCGCGAAAGCGACTTTGAGTTTCTGAATAGACTTTCCGCAGAATATCTGGAATGGTTTTTCTATGATGGTGAACGTTTACACTTTGGGAAGCCGGCAGAATTGCCTGCTGGAAAAGTGACCTATGGCCGCGAAGTGAGCCGACTGGATTATGGAATCCAGATCCGTCCTGTCAATCACTGCCGTTTTAGCTATATACCGCTACATGATCAACTGCTTGAAAGCACAAGTAACATCAAAGCTGAAGGCCATCCGGATCAGGTTTTTGCGATGAAACGGGCTTCGGAAACCTTTAGTAAAGTATTTAGCCAGCCACTGGATATCCGGGTGGATAGCCAAGGTGAGCTGCAACGTGTTGTACAACAGCAAGAAGAAGCGAATGTTGGTCAGTTGCTGCAGGTATCATGCGATAGCGACTCGCCACAGATTAGACTCGGTGCACAAGTGGAAATCGAAACCAGCTTACGCCAGGATCTCAACTTCGTAACGGATACTTTAGGTAAGTTTTTGATCACAAATGTCGAGCATCACTTTGATGATGTTGGTCGATATACCAACCGCTTTGATGGCATCCTGGCGACTACAGAACGCATTCCTGTACGTGACTACCAGCGCCCGCAAGCGGATATGCAGATGGCTGACGTAATCGATAATAACGATCCCAGTGGACAGGGAAGAATTCGTGTGCGCTTCAAATGGCAATGTGCAAATAACGATGAAACCGAATGGTTACGCGTGATCACGCCAAATGCAGGCACCGGAGACCGTGGCATGAACCGTGGTTTTATGTCCATACCTGAGATCGGCGACCATGTTATTGTAGCCTTCGAAGAAGGAAGTGTAGCCCGCCCTGTTGTACTGGGGAGCTTATATAACCAAAGTACAGCAGATAGCACGCCGCAGATTCAAAATCATCTAAAAAGCATCACGACACGCACAGGACATTTAATCGAATTTGATGACAGCCAGTCCAGTCAAGGGATCAAAATCACAGATATCAAAGGGAATATTGTCCATATAGACAGCCAGGGTAGCAATGTAACCATTACTGCACTCGAAAATATGACCTTGAATTGTAAGAATATGCAGATCAATGTGACTGAAAATATGGATGTACAGATCGGAAAAGATCAGAGTACCTCCGTGGGCAACAATCAAACTGTATCAGTCACTAAAGATATCGCTACGACAGCCGGAAATAACTATTCACTTTCGGCGACAGGAGATATCTCTGAAGACTCAGACAATCGGACCGAGATTGCCAGCAAGGATTTTAGCCGACAATCTGAAACATCGAATGAACTCGCTTCTGAAATGACCATGTTCAGCAACAAAGAGAATATGACGCTGCAGAGTGGAAAAACCATAGAAATAAATAGTGTCGAGAAATCTAAACTCTTTTAATGAATGCGGGAAATTAAAGGAACATGGAATATTGAAATAAATCCTTCGCCTAGACAGCAACGGTCTGGCAAGAAATCGATCTGTGCAGATAAGATATTCGTGTTGTTATTCATGTTACTGAGTGTGGTTTCCAGTTGTCAAGAATCAAAGATGAACGAAAAAAAACAAGTGTGGGCTGGTGCTGTTGTTGCGCCCAAGGAATATCCAGTAGAGATTTATAATGGTGCATTGAGCAGTAATGAGTACGCTTATAACTTTGGCCCGATCTACGGGATACTTAAACAGGGCTGGAGTTCGTCAGGTAAAAGTATGGGTAGACCGGATACGCCCATTGAATTTCCGGATGAACTAAAGATGACTTGGTACGCTATTCAAGAACAAAAATTCTATACGGGAAATTGGAAATTGGATAAAGAGCAAATTTCCAAGGTCTGGCAGGAGGGAAGCCTAAATGTAAAAACAGGGACTAAAGAAGAGTTTGAAACACTAATTGTTGGTTTAGCGCCCGGAGGGAATGTCGCATTGTGGGCCGAAGGGGCACGGCAAGTGCTATTGGCTACTTTTCAGGCACATGATACTACAATCAATAAAGAGACTGCAAATCCGGATTTTGAGCATTTCTTTCGTCAAGAATATAGGGATGCTGCGTATACACCGGAAAAATTATACGGCACTGAGCTTTACGCGCAATTGCAGGGCAAAGGGTGGCCAGATCCTAAGCTATACCTCGATTATAACAAAAAGTATGCGTGGAAATTTGCAGTGGAAGGTATTGGCATAGGTCCCAAAGATTATTTCTATTACGAATGCTTTAATGGAGAAAGAGATCAGTTGCTCAATACAAGTGATGGCAATACGGATCTGCCGAAAGCGATCCCTGAACATATATCTGTCAAATGGCAGGACAGCAAACAGCAGCATTGGGTTGCAGATACAAGATTTAAATATGATGTGATAAAAAAAGCTTTTGAACAATTTGATCCTGCAGAAAAAATAGATCTTCTGATTCAGGTGGATATTGCTTCAAATGTATTGAATACTTATCTGAAGTCATCCTCAAAGCAGGTTAAAATTGTTGGATATGATCTGGCCTTGGTACCGGTAGATAATTAATGAATTTATGGCAAATGTTGTATTTAAAGACTATAATCCATCGCCTCGGAATACGCAAAAAACGTATTCAGTAACGATAAATATATTTTTTGATGGCACCAAAAACAATAAGAGTAATTCGGATGCCCGAGTGAACAATCACAGGTCATTTGAGAAATACGGTAAATCGGACGATGAGTCCAGTTACCAGAATGACTGGTCCAATGTTGCCAGATTATGGGAGAACTGTACCAATCCGAATCTATTGTATATTGAGGGGATAGGTACCACAGACCTTAAGGGTGACTCGACAATGGGCTACGCTTTTGGGTCGGGCTGGACAGGTATTCGGTTTAAAGTGCGTAAGGGTTGTGAACAAGCGGCCGCTATTATCAAAAAAGAAATGGATGCCAATCAAGGGAAAGTGCTGCGGGAGATTATATTTAATGTATATGGCTTCAGTCGCGGTGCCGCTGCTGCGCGGAATTTTGTCTATGAAATTGGGAAGGCTGCTTATAAAGGGCGAAAAACCGAAACCGAAGAGGTGACAACCTATTCCGATAGCGACAATATGCCCGGACGGGAAGAAATGCCCGCAGGTGGACACTTAGGTTACGCGCTCAAAGTCAAAGGGGTAACCTTAAATCCGGCTTTTGTGAAAGTGAATTTTCTAGGCATTTTTGATACTGTAGCTTCTTATTCACCGACTCCTGTCCCCCGGTTTTCAAACGATATCGGCGAATTGAACCTCAATACGCTGGGCAAAGCACAGCAAGTAGTCCATTTTACCGCTAGGGACGAGATGCGGGAGAATTTTTCACTGACCCGATCGCCAAAGGGGCTCGAAAGAGATTTGCCAGGGGTGCACTCCGATATCGGGGGGAGCTACCTGACCGGTCGCGAGGTGAAGGAAGAAATCGAAACGGCGAAACTCTCTTATGGAAAGTTAGAAACTCTTCGGGACCGTTTGATTGCAGATGGATGGTACAAGCCTGGGGAGTTGACAATCACTGGTGGCTGGTATTGGGCGTTGCGTGGAGAGAAACAGTTGGTATACAAGGAGTATAGCTTTATTCCATTGCATTTTATGGGATATTTTAGTAAAGATCATAATGCGCAAATAGACCAAGAAAAAATGAAAGGCAAGTATAGCATACAAGGGCATCCTACCTTGGTCAGTGTGGAAGCAAAGCTGAAAGCCTATGTTTTTGATGGTGCTCCTTATCCCTATGCTGGCAGGGAATTGAATGCAGCGAATTTAAATGAGTTAAAAACACTGCGTTACAGTTATTTCCATCGTTCGGCACGAAGGGAAGGTGTTGGAATGGATCCAAACAACGACTGGAAGAGAGTTGAACTGAAGGAATAATATTTTCCTTTATGGTAAAGCGAACAAGCATAGTTGGAATATACTTGTCTTACGGGGCAGGTTGGAGCGATTTAAAATAGAATATACTATGGCAATTTCAAAACAAGCAACAAATATTAAAATACGTATTCAGTCCGGTTATAATTTACAGGTTGCCGGTAAGGTGCAGAAGCTTGCCGACCAGCTTAATTTTGAAGCTAGGGAGGGTAATCTGATATTGGCGAGTAATAAAAAGGTACACGGAAGGGGAAATAAGGAGGGGTAAATATGGAAAAGAAGTTTAGCCTATTGTTTGACGATGCAGCAAGCCCAGAGGTTCAGCCGCAGGCGGCGACTGTTGCGGTACAAAGCACAGCAGATAGCGATATACCACGTTCCAAACCGGTTAAGTTTCAGCAATTGAGATTGCAGTGGCCGATCGGAGCTGCTCGAAAATATGGCGTGCAGATCGAATTTTCGGAGGAAGGTATACAAAATGAGATCAAGTATGATACAACGATCAAACGACTAGAAGATAATGTATTAGGAGATATGCTATTTGAAGTCTATCGTTCTGAAGAAGTCTGGATCAATGAGAAAGAACCTGATCTCGTAATGGATAAACTAGCACATGAAACAGGAAAGATTATTTACCCGCTTCAACTTCGTATAGATGCTACGGGCTCAGCATATGGTATAGCGAATTATGAAGAGATCGTCAAACGCTGGCCAGCTGGTAAAGCTGATTTGAAGAACTACTTTGAAGGGGATTTTTTTGAAAAATATCTCGCAAAGACCGAAGCCGTTTTAGTAGATCATGATCGTTTTATGTTTGCCATTCTCTACCGCGACTGGTTTTTGCAATCATATTTTCAGCCCATCTTCAAAGACTATGGACAGGAGAAACAGTTGACAGACTGGTTAAAATTTCCTTTACCGCTGAGTTTTGCGAACCCCGGATTTCTTTGCCAACAAACAATTGGCGAATATACAACAGACCAGGGTGCAGTAGAACTTGTTCATCGTGGTGAATTGCAGAACGATGAGGGCCTGACAATGCAAAAATATACAGGAGTGTATGACGGAATAATCAGATTGCACCCTTTTCATAATCATATCGTCGCCTATAAAGGTGAATGGCAGATCAGGGAATATGAAAAAAATAGTACGGTGATGGTTAAATATTTTGAATTGGATAATTCGGAGCTTTTTGCAAGAAATAATTGGATAAAGGATAGTAATACGTCAATCGTATTGGAAGAAAAAGGCAAGCAAGGGAGTTTTTTTAATAAATTATTTAAATAACTATGGCTGAAAAACATGTGGTCGTGCAAGGTGCCCAGTGTATGTGCAAATTTGGTACCAGCCCGGACAAGCTTAAGGTATTAACTAATACGGATGAATTTGTAAACGATAAAGACGCTTCAAAAAAAAGTATTGCAAGCACAGTCGATATTGGTGCAACATTTGAAAAAAATATGTTTGGATCTTGCTCGAAGCTTAACAATAAACCCTGCAATGCGGTGGTTTCTGCATGGTCGGATTTTTATGAAGACATTACGTTAAAAAATGGAGGTAAAATCCTGTTGGAGGATTCGAAGGCTACCTGTCCAATCGGTGGCAAGGATTGCATTTCAATCGTGCAACATGGGCAGAAAGCCGAACCTTCTACTGAAAATAAAAATAATGCAAATGAGAATGTACAGAGTCAGTTAAATCCAATGGATGTACCTGAGGAACTCTCTCAGACAAGCCAGGAGCAGGTTATTGACAGTTAATAATAATTATGGCAAAGAAAGGTGTAAAAAAAATTGATGTGGCTCCCGGCACTGCGCTCATAAATAGAAGCGCCACCACAATTGTGATTCCTGCTGATAAAGCCGTGAAATTTCAGGTGGTTGATTGGTTTCCAGATACTTCTGAGGCGCAAAAAAAAGGGGACGTTTTCTGGATCCGACAGTCCGAAGATAGGGGTGTAGATTATTTTAAGGAGAAGAAAAAATATAATGATTACAGTCTGTATATTCCAAAAAGTCTAGCAGGAGGTACCAGGTTCTATTTGGAAGCAAGTCTAACCGGATTTAAGGATAGAGAGACAACTGGGGTATTTGTCAGAGCTTATGCGCCTTACAGATTGGTCAAGTCCTCTTGGAAGGAGAATACGCCAAATAATAATCTTCAAATTCATAATGGAAATCCAACTAAGTTTAATCGACCTTTATTACTCAATCTTGTTTTGGAAGGGGTTAATGGTTATGAATGTATTGTTGAGATTTATAATTGTGAAGCGAATGTATTTTCGGCGACAGACGATCAGCTTGTCGGTAGTTATACCCAGGTAGTGAAAGACGGTGAGCTGAATCTTGAAATTTCGGCGGCTGAGACCCTGCAATGGAAAACAAAAATGGGTTTTAAAAAGCCCAAAGAGCGTTTCTATATTATGATTCGTGTAAAAGGGCAGACAGGGTATATCAAAGATACGACAAAAAAAGGGGACCAGAGACATGCAATCCACCTCTATATACTAAATCAGGTGGGGGTTTGGTTACAACCCATTATGCCCGCTAGTAATAAGGTAGTTACTGTCAATGAGCAAGAGGCTAAACCCCAAAAAAATGATCACTGTAAATTCCAAACAATCAGTGTTCACGATCGGGATAAAGTTGCCATATTGTTTAATGAAAAAGATCCCAAGACATTTGCTGTATCCGAAAAAACCTATCGTTTTTCATTTGATGTCTTCTATGGAACGGACCAATTTGAGGTGCCTGATAATTCAAAGCCTGTATTAAATAATATTGTTAAATTCCTGAAAAATAATCCTCAGATTGCCGCAAAGGTCGAGTCTTATGCTGATATCCGAAATACAGAAGATTATAATTTCAAGTTAACAGATAAAAGGGCTAATCATATTCTGAGCTACCTGTATACAAATGGTGTTGTTAATAAATTAACGGTAGGTTCGTACGGTGAGTCCAGAGCGAAAAAGTTTGAATATCTTACCAATGAAGACCGGCCTATTCACAAAATCAACAGGAAAACAGCTATCTCGTTTGACTTAAAAAATCTGAAGCGTATTTTTTACAATACCATTCTCCCGAATATGGAGGACCAGACCGATCTTGCGATTTATGTCAAAGGTTTTGATACTGCAGGCTGCTTATTTAAGGGGGACAAGAAACACGACAAATCAAAAGCCAAGTACCTGGAGCTCGTGAATATAAATCAAAACAGGGAAGCTGTGAAGAACATAGATATTGCTGGAGAAAAAATGAATATCAAAGTATTTTCGTTTGAGGCCGGCATGTTTCCGACGCAGGTGGCATTAACGCCAAATCGGTACGAACTGCGCATCAATTCCTGTGCTTATTTTCCCGATAAAACACAGACAACCATCGTAGTAAATGCCTTCACCGATGCGGTCTGGATTATACATGCCGTTTATGATTATACTGGAAAATATCCATTAGTCTGTCGCGGTGTTTCGGTTGATACACCTATTGTTAGGGGCATTGCCGGACTGATGGAAAAAGCACAGCCCTATATTGATATGTACCTAAAGGTACTGAATTACTTTCCAATGATGGGGCCGCTGCAGGGCGAGTTATTGAAGCTTATTCTCGAATATTTTAAATCTGAGGCGGAAATGTACGGGCTGGGTTACGGGAAAAAATGGAATTTCAGTGGCGGTAAATTTAATAAAGACGAGAGTTACGCACAGGGCAACCAGGATCTAGTTGAAAAGGGAATATTGACACTGACCATTTTGGTAATGATCGTTGAAATCATTATTGCTGTGCTAACAATGGGAGAATCGGCAGCTACTAAGCTTCCAAAGCTTAAGAAGTTAGCGAAAGGGCTAAAAAAAGTTCAAGATGCCAGTAAACAGGTCACTGATCTTGGTTTTGACTTTATATTCCCCAAGGTTGCTTTTACCTACGGCTCATACCTCGAAAAGGTCAATAAGATCGTCCATTTTGTAACGCAATTTAATATTAAAGCTGATCCGGTTATTGGGATCAAATTTGATAAAAAACTGGGATTGAAAGATCTGCTGACTAATTCCTTTATCCAGAATGATAAGGATCTAGCAGAATCTTTGAAGAAAGAAAAAATCAATAAGGATGATCTATTAAAAGACAATCTGGAAAAAGCTGGTCGTAACAAACTCGGAGGTAAGCTAAAAGATGGAATAGGTGAAGGATTTCAAACCTTATTGGATAAGGCTGGCATAGACGCTAAAATCAGTATATTCTTTTCAGGAGAAATTAAGCAGGAATATCAGCTGAAAGTTTCGGCGCCGGCTAGCTATGAGCAATATGACGGTAAGGTGGAGGTGAAAAATCAGCTCGTATCTGGTTTTAATAACAGTGCCGGTAAATCTATCGGCGAATCTTCGATTAAGATGAAAGGCCAATTGGAAGCTAAGGGCCGTGTATATTTGGTCGGTTGTGTGCCTATTGATCCATTTTCTGCACAACGGTACTTCGGTAATTTTGCCACTCGTATAGATGCTTACCTGGCCGCAAGTATGGAATCCCATTTTAACCACACGCGCACCTGGAGCGCTGGCGACCGTGAAGGTCTCTATTATCAGGACACGATCTATTTTTCAGGTATCAAAGGAAGTGTACAATTGGGAGTAGATTCTAATCGCGGATCTGATGACTCTTGGGATGCCGCCAACAAAAAAGCCAATCTCGTTAATACAGAGTTTAATCTTTTTGGTGAGCACACGTTTAAAATGCCAAAAATCCAATTTTTATAAAATGAAGAACCTATTGATATTATTTTTCTTTGTGACGATGTCATGCCAAACTACAACTAATAAAATGATAAAAGCACCCATAACCGAATCAAATCCAACAGCAATCACAGCGGGGAATGCCCTGTCTATAAAAGAAAAGATGATCAAACATTTTCCAAAAGAACCTTTATACTATGTTTATATGGATCATGAGCAGTGTTTTTTTGAGATATTGGTAAATGATATTCCAGCATTTCGCTATTTTCAGGATGGGGGGATAATGTCGCCTGTGTTATTAAACAATTTTATTGCGAAATCAGGTAAACAGAAACTTACATACCGGCTTTATCCACATAACGAGCGTGAACAAGGTGAAGGATTTAAAGAATTGACGCCATATACTCGATTTAATTTAACACTTTATTCGAGGGATAATGCAGACACGCTGACGAGTTTTGATAAACAGGTCAAGGTGCTTGAACATGTAAATCCAAAGAAGGAGGACGGCAAAACATTTATTGGAGCTGGCTTACCCTACTATGAATATACTGTCGAGTTCAATGCCAACGTGCCCTACGAACAATCTCCTTCACTCGATGCAGCCGTAGATTTGAGGACCATGGACAAAGAGGTATTGGAAGAGAAAGCGGTGGAAGCCTACAAATATTTTGGAAAGTTAGTAGGCGAGAAAAATAAGGATCAGTATTTTTCATTGGTGTTCAATAGTGATATGAGACAACTACAGTCAGAATACTATACGCCTGAACATTTAAAAGAAAATGGTAAGGACGATTTATTCTATTTTGATACCCCATCTTTTAAGCTCGAGCCATTGGAAAATTATGCGATGAAAATCTATGGCGATGGTAAACTGGTTTGTTTGGAACATCGTTCGACCGATACAAGACTACGGGGGCGGTCTTCCATCTGGGGAAAATATAACGCCGAGGAGGGTGGCGTTCGCGTGCGCTTTCTGCGGATATTGCTTTATATCCCCAAAGGAAAAGATACATTTGAGATTTGGTAGTGAACTCAATTTTTTTTAGCTGATCTATTAAAAATATCTTACAAGGATAGTATAGATGAAATTACTGTTTTAAGGGAGCCCTGCATATTTGTTGGGCTTTTTTATAGCAATCTTCATCCGATGTTGGGGGCTGATACGAATTTAAGGAAATATCCAACGGATTTAAGATGATATGTGACGGATTTTAAACCGTTGTTTGTTCCTAGCAGCCAATATCTTAATATTACATTGATTTTGTTGCAGCAGCGAGGTGTTTCTCAACGTTAGGAGAAAAAAGGCAGCGGTGATATATGAAGAAGCAAGAAGATGATGAGAAAAAATCACCGCTTAAATAATAATAATAAATTAACACAAGGATTGAAACTTGTCTTTTTTTACCTGTTTTAAGATATTATACGCAAAGTGCCGCAGGAATGTTTTTTGAGGAATATGATTTTGATTATTAATGTTTTATCGCTATGCTTTTTGAGCATTTTAGCTTGAGTGATCAAAAGGAAAAGCAGGTATTGTAGTTCTCCGTTGCAGTATTACAATATGCTAAATCAGGTGTCTAGTATAAATAATTACCTATTTGTGGCCTGTTTTTTGCTTTTACGTTCAACGAAGTATTTTGAAGTATCATACTAACGTTAGTTCATATATTGAATAGATTAATGCTTGTGCCACTAGGTTTATTTTGATCTGTTTTAATTATCCAAATGCTGGAATATATGATTGCGATAGTTTTAGAAAAAGGAGTATTGAAATTATGAAACCAATAAACCAAAAGGAAATAAGTGCGGCTTATCGCAAGTTTATTATTTTGTTTACGATGCTTTTACTGGTATCACTATCGAGTTTTTTTCTCTACTTGAAAGCTGCTGAGAAAGAGTATGTGGTCTTGAAAGAGCAGTATGAAGAGGTCGAAAATCTGATGAATTCGAGGGCGGATATCAATAGACAATTTGCACAGATCAATCAATATTTCAGAGATATTGGTCAGGGGAATGCGGATATGTCAGCTATCGCCAGAAAACGGGTGCTTCAGAATGAAATTGCCAAAAGTTCGGGCCATATCAGTCGAGTAATTGATGGTTTAAAGGCAGATAGTAGCCGAGCTAGCCTGAAATTTTATCGACAGTTAAATAGAGATGTGATTTTAGTTTCCCGCTTACAAGATTCATTATTTTCTACCAAAAATCTGATTGAAAGTAAACGTATGCAGCTCGAAAGTTGTATCCTAATGAATAACCAAATTAACAAAGTTGTAAACCAAGGCTCGATTGTAGGGAGGTAAAATATGATAAAACTTAGTTTAGCTGAAAGACGTGAACATTTTCTTTTATTGCTGGGAGCTTTTGTACTGGCAATGACAATATTGGGCTTTGTTCTTTTCTATAGTGACGGTCCTCGGTTTGCAATATCAAAAGAAGACCTTGCATTGCGTATCCAGGATGATCAGAAATTTGAAGAGTCCGCAAAAATGGCCTTACGCTATGTGGATAGCGCCTCCTTGCAGATCAAGCGATTTGATCCATCAGTGCAGGCTGTATTCATTGAAAATGATATTAAAAAAACATTTAATGATGTCAATGCCATTTATGCGCAGAATAGTTTCGACAACAGATATGGCATATTTGCACAGGCAGCAGTCCTCTATGAGAATTACTATGTTGACCGTCGGGAGCTTAAAGGCAATATAAATGATATAGACCGTATATCTAAAAATCTGGATGATTGCATCGTAAACAGGAAACAATTGCAGCAGACCATCAATATGATGAATGCGCGTTAATACATATAAATAATCAATTATAGCTAAATGGATAATAATTTTATTGAAGAAGAGTCAGTACAGAAGGTTTCCAAGAGTAACCCTCGTATCTATTTGTTTATCATCATCTTTTTAGTCATTGCGATTTTAGCGGGATTGCTATATTTCTTTAAAATCTATACCAAAGCAGAAGAGAAGATCAGCGCCAAGATAAACAAGACTGAAATTTATTTGAATGAGGATCTGATCTATGCAGATAATACCAATGGTGCAAAGAAATGGGTTTGGGAGTTTGGAAATGGAGATAAATCGACAAAACAACAGGGGACTTATCGCTTTCCGGCTGTAGGCTCCTATGTCTTAAGGCTCACGGTAAACGATAAACTCCGTGAACAGTTTTTTGTGTCGGTGAAAGACAGTGTCGTTCATTCTTTGGCACAGGATACAACCTTATTTATCAGTGGTTCGACCAATGGCATTGTACTGGAGGAGATACGACTGGAAGCAAATGGTCCTGGCGAAGTGTTTGAATGGTGGTTTGGAGAGACAGGAAAAGTGGATGCAATAGGTAAATCTGCGCTCTATACCTATACAAAACCTGGTATCTATAAGGTGCAGCTCCGTTCGGATAAGAGCCCAAAATTTGTTTTTCACACGATACGTATCGTCGATCCAACAGCTGATATCAACCAGCTTGTCACTCCAGGAAAAGGAGCTCAGGATGCACTCAATGATCTGAAAGAAAAAATACAGGCTATTGCAAATGGCGCAGATTTTAATGCAAAGTATAATTATATCCTTTCAAAATATCTGTGTGGAGATGAAAAGGTCAAGGTAAATGTAGAGATGGACGGGAAAAAGAAGCAAATGGATATCTACACCTATCTGATGGGACTTACTTTTTCCAAAGGTGTCACGATCAATGAGGTAACTGTAGAAAGTGCTTCGACACCAAATGCAACAAAAGAATGTCCTACATTAATCAAAGTTAAACAATCAAAATAATAGCAAAGTCTTACTATGAGTATAGCTAAATATTTCCTGCCTTATACCTTATGCCTTGGCTTGTTATGGGGAGCGCTAGGTACAGATGCTGTCAAAGCACAATCTGCAACATCCTTTGGTGGAAGTGTTGTCGGTCTACCCGTGCCTTATCTTGAACCCAATCCTGCGACCTCGACCAAATTATCTCTGGGCAAATCTAATCTTCCTTGGATTGTGTTTTCTGATCGTAATGATAATTACACCACGACCTCGCCAGGAGGAACACTGATGATGGAGAAGTTAACCTTTATGCAGCCATTCTATGTTTCGGAAGAAAAAGATGGTTATCTAAAGCTGTTACGCTTCAGCGAGAATATGGTGCGTGGGCTTAAATTGAAAGACAAAAAACATGCAGAAAGTGTGGGATGGATTGCTAAAGATAAATTATTGTTATGGCAACGCTCTTTTGTTGATGTCGCGACCCGTTTTCCAAATAAGGCATTGACGATTATTAATGATGTTGAACCTTTGGTCGCCGGACAATATTATTTTGACAAAAAAGATTCGATTTATGTTTTTGATGGTCCAGATCTGAAAAATGGAAAAGCGAAAGTTGCACTTCATAATTATGTATATGTCTTTAAAAAATCGGATGATGGCAAGCAGCTGCTTATCGGTTCGGCCGATCAGTTTGTCCCCAGAGAGGCCGGCAAATATGTGAAAGGATGGGTATCCTCGTCTGTTGTTCAGAACTGGGGCCACCGTTTGTATTTTGCGCCCTATACTTTTCAGTCTCCAGAAGCTGATGTTGTTATGGAGAAGATCAATAAAGATCGTATCGATGGGCTTGAGCCTTACAAAATAGACCCACTGATCGATACGGCAAACATTACTTTATTGGGCGTACCTGTGCAAACGGTAGATGAATCGGGAATCGTGACAAACTATGCCATTGACGTATTCAATAAGACTAATAATAAACTATTGACGATCAACGGTGCCGAATTGACTTACCCTGGGTTAATTAACCTCATTAAAAATAGATCGAAAATCAATATTATTTTTGTTATCGATGGTGGAAATGCCATGCGCAACCACTTTGCGAGCTTGACGAATACTATTCAAGGATTTGAAAATAGTGTTGAAACGATTTTTAACAAGCAGAACATAAAGTATGGTAGTGTGGTCTTCCGAAACCCTTCTTCTTGTGGTGGACGAACTGCAAAAATGGAACTTACCGAAGACTTCCGCAAGTTGACGGGCTTCTTACGGGAGCAATCCAAGATCACAAGCAACTGCGATCGTGGTAATTCTGAACAACCTCTTTTTGAAGGCATAGGCGAAGCAACCAACTTGGTTAAAGATGTGGCAAAGCAAACAAATCTATTTGTGATTGTAGGATCTACAGGCAATTTGGGCGGTGCCAATCCCAGTCAGATCTCGTCTATTGCCCGAAGGGTTGCGGATGTAGAAGGTCGGATGGTTATGTTACAAGCGTACAATAGCACGCAGACGACATTCAATGATTTCATCGTACAATCGAGAAAATTGGTGTCTAGCGAAGCTTATTATGCTGCTGAACGACGTAAATTTCAATTGGTTAAAGGAGAGGCTTTCGGAAATCAATCCTACGATTTTAATCTGACGGATTCAATATCGTATTACTTGGATTTTCCGAAAAATAGCCTTATCCAGGGGGGAGTGGTGTTTCCAACCCGCGGTTCATCGCTCAACAACAAGAGTTTCAATGTCGCATTTTATCGTTTCATGGATGAAACTCGCGAGGATATACGCTCACATATACACAGCTTGGATAGTGCCTTCCGCCTAACGGGAATAGAAAATGCCAACATCAATCCAAGTGTTGCCAAATCATTAGGCGGCAAGTTTAACCAGGATGTCGGTGAATCAATGCCACATAATGCCTTTAAGTTTGCTTCTATGCTGAAATTTAGCCCTGACTTGCAGTACCAATTAACAAAGGGTTTGGATTTTGATCTTGTTTTGAATACGGGGGAGTTCAACGAATTCAACAGCACCTTGTCTGTCATGACCGGAGATAATTTGGTCAAAGATGATAATTCATTCAGAAAGAAACTGTATCAGAATTACATTGAGGCCTATAAGAAGAAATGGCCAATGTATAGTGCTGGAGCTGTCGACAAATGGACCATTGGAAAGTATTTTTCAGTTATGTTAGGGCTTCCTATTATCCACAATACATTTACAGATATGAAAGTGGAAGCATTAAAAAATAAGAAGGAAATGACACTGGAAACTTTTGAAGCTTATATTGTTTATCTGCAGCAGGTGATGGCAATGACTAGATCGTATGCTCAAAATCAAGGTAAATTTTTCTCCAATGGGGAGCAATATTACCGTGTCCGTGGTAGTTTCTTTAATATCAATGCACCTCAAACAACCAGCAAATGACGATCAGCAACTTTAGTGAATCCGTTAAATTAGCCATTCATATTGCTCAAGCTTTAGCAGAGGAATATCATCAGAACCAATTTGGTCCAGCTCATTTGCTGAAAGCGTTGATGCATAAGGATGTTGGCTTGCGACAATTTGTTCAGTCTATTCATAAAGATGATCAATATATTGCTGAGTGGGCCGAAATTCGTATGGACGAGTTGGAACGATCGAATATTGCGGTTCCAGCCGAAGAAATAAAAGGAAATGAAGGTGTCATTCGTTTGCTGGATGAGGCTGATCTCGTCAGGATCAAACTCGGGCTTGATTTAATCACACCCATCTGTTTGCTCACGGCCATCTCAAAGGCAGGAATTGCTTTTGATGTCAATCAATTAAAATCCTTTCCGATCAAGGAGAAAGAAATATATGATCTCTACGTAGATCAGAATCAAATCGGTCAGGCTGTTTCGAAAGGTGGAAATGAAAACAGCGATACAACGAGTAGCGCTGCGGTAAAGGGAGCATTACATCAGTATTGTGTAGATCGTCTGCAATTGGTGCGTGAAGGTAAATCTGACCCGATTGTGGGGCGGGATAAGGAGATCCGGATGATGATGGAGATCCTCTGTCGGCGCAACAAACCCAATGTTATTATTGCTGGTGAAGCTGGGGTGGGTAAAACTGCGCTAGTAGATGGTTTTGCGATTGATATTGTGAATGGAAATGTGCCGGCACAGTTGAAAGATGCTCAACTATTCGAACTGGATCTGGGGGCTTTGATCGCAGGGGCAAGTTACAAGGGGGAAATCGAAGATCGCTTAAAAAAGATTATCACGGAAATAAAAGGTTTTGATAAGGCGATTTTGTTTATCGACGAAATTCATACGTTGTTAGACAATAAAGGACCGATAGGCTCTGGTGCCGGAAATCTGCTGAAGCCCGAATTGGCAAGGGGTGAAATCACGGTAATAGGAGCAACAACCTTGGATGAATACCGAAAGATCATCGAACCTGAACAGGCATTTAACCGACGCTTTGAGCTGCTCCAGGTAGCGGAGCCCTCGGAGGAAAAAACCATCAAGATGCTCGAGAAAGTGCTGGATAAATACGAACAGCACCATGGCTTAAAAGTCGAGCTGGATGCACTTCCTGTCGTCGTGACGCTGGCAAAGCGCTACATGAAGGATCGGCATCTGCCAGATTCTGCATTTGACCTCATGGACCGTAGTATGGCGGCTTTAAAGTTGGCACAAAGTGGTTCATTGGAAATTCTTGAAAATGCCGATAACGAATTTGAAGTGTTGAAATCGGGTCAGCAGCATAAAAATGAGATTCAGCTCTTGAATGATTACAAATGGCTGACGGAGGTACTTTTTAATAAGTTAAGTCCGATTCTGTTGGGCTTGCTGACCGAGGAAACAAGTTTTGAAGATTTTGACTCCGTAGCACAATACAATGAATATCTGACGCGGATTGTCCCCTTGTTAAAGGAGCAGGCGCAGCAACTAGCAGACACAGTGACTAAACAGGATATTGTGGCGGTGATGGCCTATAAAACAGGGATCCCGATGGGTAAACTGCAGGCTGGAGAAAAGGAAAAGCTGCTACAGATCGAAAGTTACCTCCAAAAACGTGTTGTGGGACAAGATCAGGCTGTGAAAGCAGTGTCCGAAGCGATATTGGAATCAAGAAGTGGGCTGAATAAAAAAGGTCAGCCGATAGGTTCCTTTTTCTTATTGGGACCGACTGGAACGGGAAAAACGGAGCTCGCTAAATCAATTGCTGAATTTTTATTTAATGATGAAAAAGCAATGATTCGTTTTGATATGTCCGAATTTAAGGAAGAGCATAGTGCCGCATTGCTGTATGGTGCTCCTCCGGGATATGTGGGCTATGAGGAGGGTGGACTATTGGTCAACAAAATTAGACAGCAGCCCTATTCTGTATTATTGTTCGATGAAATTGAGAAAGCGCATCCGTCGGTATTTGATACTTTTCTTCAAATATTGGATGAGGGGCTTATGCATGATCGTTTGGGTAAAGAAGGTGATTTTAGCAATGCGCTGATCTTGTTTACCTCCAATATCGGTAGTGAATGGATTGCAGGGCAAATTGAATCAGGGCAGGGCTTTCCAAAACATAATCAGCTCATGGATATTATGACCGCTCATTTTAGACCTGAGTTTTTGGCGAGAATATCTGAAATTGTGCCTTTTGCACCGATATCTGAAGGTAATGTTGTGAAGATATTTGATATACAATTGCGACAGCTTATCCAACTATTGGATAAGCAGGCTGTAGCACTGCAATTGACAGAAGAGGCGAAAAAGGCAATTGCGCTGAAAGGATTTACACCTAAATATGGTGCACGACAACTTGCTGCAGGAATCAGAAATGAACTGCGAAGACCCATTTCCAAAATGCTGATCGCGGGAGAACTGAACCGGGGCGATCTGTTGACAGTGGACTGGGATGAAAAGGAAGAAAGATTGATCTGGGATATAAAACAGAAATAACCTGTATGTCGTTTTAGGACAGCGGAATAGCGGGCGTAAATAATGAATATTTACCAATATTTTGTTATATTGTATATAAAATAGGAAAAATTTAAATAAGTATAAACTTAATTTTTTGAAATATGTTTGAGTACGAAATTGGTGGAAACGAAAGAAAAGTAGAGACTTCGGAGTCCATTGTGGACATCTCGTTCAATAAAACGATGTTTATTCAGAAGCTGACTGACAATGAGCCTTTACGCCCTGAAAAAGTTGAAGGACTAAAGAAAGTAGATGATGTCTTTGCCCATTTTAAACCTAATGTGGATGTATCGTTTGAGGACGAAGATGGAGCGGCAGTAAACGAGAATTTGAAGTTTCAAAATCTTGGCGATTTTTCGGCCAAGAATCTAACGCAACAAAGCGATTTTTTATCTAACATTAGTGTACAGAAAGATCTTTCTGCGAGTGTAATCAAACAGCTGAAGTCAAATAAAACGTTGAAATCAGCGATTGAAAACGCGGAAACTAAAGAAGCATTTATTAATGTGCTAAAAAATTTCATCGCAGAATTGGAAGCAAATAAATAGGAAACAGATGGCAAATACACAACAAGAAAAAGCGGCGCAAGCGGGTACCGCTGCCGGATATAAAGAAGTAAAAGATAGGTCAGCGAAAGAAAACCTGCAAGATAGCTTGGATAAATTGGTTCGTGTCGGTGGTTTTGATCTTTTGGAAGCCTCTGTGGACGGGATTCAGAATTTGAATCCTGAAAGGAAGGCACGGAAGCAGATTTTTTTGAGTGATGATCAGAAAAAGAAAGAACGGGAGCAGCTGAAGAAGAAGATGGAGTTATGGGTGGATCTTTTGGAGAACTCGGATTCTGTTGCTGGAATGGTGGAGAAAAGTGCTGAAAAATTAAAAGTTGCTGAAGAGACCTTGAATCGTAATTTGGGGGTGGCATTGGAAGCTAGCCGCGAACTGGAGCAATCTTACCGTTCGGTACATTTATTCTACAAAAATACGGAGTCGGATAAACTGGACAACGTGGTCTTGATGAATGCAAGTATGGATCAACTGACGGACCTGGACAATCCTCGATTTATCGAATATGTTTCCGAAGAATTTAAACAAAATTATGATCGTCTGGATCTTCGGGATAATTATTCGCTATTAGTGGTCCCTGGCTATTTAGGTTCCAATAAGGTGTTGGACCGTTGGGCAAAGATTGCCAATGTCAATAAAGCAATGCTGGTAACAGACTTTGCGGATCTGGATCAACCTGATGATGTCATCGATCTGTTTACTTCAGGTAATTATACCAGTGCTGAAGCCTATAAGTCGAATGTCATTATGACAACCAATTGGTTGATCGGGCGTGAAAAAAATACCACTGTTGGCGAAGAGGAGGATCTGACTGTACCAGGCTCTGCTGCTTTGGCGGGGAAAATGTACTACACATTGATGTCACAGGTGACTGCTGGTAAAAAACATGGTACAATCAATGAGGTCGATGGTGTAAAATTCGACTTGAAAAAAAGTGAGATCTCCCATCTTGAACGTATCGGTCTAGTACCGATGGTGAATGAATATGGTAAAGTAATGGCTTTCTCGGCCAAAACATTGTTCAATGGAGATAATATTGGATTACAAACTTATTCGGTTGTCCGTGTATTTGATTATGTCACCAAAGTCTTGTTTGATTTCTTAAACAGAAGAGCTTTTGAGAACTGGACAACCAAAACCGAAAAAGACCTTCGTGCACAGATCGTTAAGTTTCTGGACAGTATCCAAGGACCAGACAGACTAATTGAACGATTTAAGATTATGCGTTTTGAACGTGATGATCAGCAGAAAGATAAGATTCACTTGGACATCCACATCACACCTTATTTTCCGGCAAAAAGTTTTATGGTAAAACTTGATGGTTATAAAGGGGAGGATGAAAGCACAACTTGGGCAAGTGAATATAACCAACAATAAGTGATTTGAAATGGATTTTTACTTAGATAAACCACTGCAGCTGGACCTTCCGGTTCAAAGTCAACGCTTAAAAGAGGCTGACCTGGGGAGATCCATTTCAAACTACCTGGAGCTGATCATATTTACGCGCAAAGGTGAACACCGATTCAACGCCGATTTTGGCTGTGCAATCTGGGATCTTGATTTTGAGCTTATTGTCAGCGAAAGCCTCTGGGAAGAGAAGTTCCGAAAATCGTTGCTGGACTCGATCACGCGATATGAATGGCGTATTCAGCAGGTTACGGTACAGGTCAATATTTCTGAGGTGGAGACTTTTTTTCCAAAACGGAATGTGGCTGAAATTAAAAAGAAGGTGATGATCTATGTGGAAGGAAAGATGGTGGAAACGGGCGAACGATATGCGTTCAGCACTTCGCTTTTTCTAAGCCCACTATCTAAATAGTGAGATTTAAATGAACGATATTTTTTATTCGAGCAAAGAGGAGATTCGGAACAGGATCATCAAGAAAGCACAAGAACTTTGGGGGATTCAAAAGGTTTTTGACTTCGATCCCTTAGTTCTGCTATTAATGGAGGTACTGAGTAGTGAGATTTTTCAGGTTTCCAATGATGTGCACGATTTTGAAAACAGAATTTTCGATAAGATCGGTCGTCTGTTGGCACCGGATTATCTTGTCGCTCCGCTTCCCGCTCATGCTATTCTATTTTATCAACCCAATGAAAATGAGGTGTGTGTAAGCCCTTATCTTCAGATGAACATGAAGAAGAAAATTGCAGCTGGGGGCTCAAAAGGAGAGAAGATGATGGAAATGAATTTTTCAAGTTTGGAGGAGGTTGATCTGTTTCATGGAAAGATCCGTTATATGGCTACGGCCCGCCAATTGTACGAAGTGCAGCCCAACTCGAAAAAAGTATTGGGGAAATCGGTACACCTGACGACAGAACATGCCATCTATTTGGGGATCAAATGCTTGGAGGAGCATAAGATGAAATCTTTTGAAGGGTTGAATTTTTATTTTGACTGGGGAAATTACCAAGTTAACCGAGAGATGTACAAAGTACTGAACTTGGGAAAATGGTATCTCAATGGAGTCCCAGTGAAGCATCATCAGAATAGATTTCTAAAGAAAAGTTGGCGATCAGAGGAGGAACTCTTTGGCCGTAAAAATTATCTTTTTAATCTGAGCCAAGATATCGAAGGGTACTACCAACAGCATTTTTTGACGTTGGATGATGATCTGGACGAGACCTGTTTTGGAAAGGAACAAAGTATACCTGAGGGAATTACGGCTAATTTTGATGCGCAGATCGTCAGCAAACTGGATCAGGATCTGGACTGGATCAGAATTGATATGCCTACTTCGCTCCCAAATCAGCTTTTGGAGGAACTACATGTACAGATAAATGCGTTTCCAGTTGTTAATAAACGTCTGGTTGAAGGCAAACATCGCGTGAAGGCGCTTAAAAATATTGTCGCAATAGAAACTGCCGAACTTGAACAGCTGCTCACGGTAGAGGATGTCGTGGATCAGGAGGGCGAACGCTATAGCGAAGTACCTTACAACCGGTCTGGGGTACATGCCGATGCTGGATTTTATACCGTGCGGCAGGGCGGTGTTGAGCGATTGGACGGTCGGACAGCGAAAGACCTATTGGATTACTTATTTGAGTTGATTAGAGATGAGAAAGCGGCATTTGCATCTTATAATGCTGATTTTCTGAATACTATACTTCGTGAGTTGGATAAAAACCTAGCGTTAATCCAGCAAAAGGGTAAAGCACTGCATTTGAGCCAGAATGAGTTTAAACAATATATTGTGATGAACGCCAAAAATGACGGTGATCTCGTGTTCACAAAAATGTGGCTGACACATGCTGAATTGGCAAACGGAATCAGTGTTGGCAGTCAATTGCAGCTACAGCTGGGGGCCGCAAAAAATTATGAACAGCTAGTCTTGTTGACCAATAGTAAAGGTGGTCGCTCTAGACTCAACCGGCGAGATAGCTTACAAGCTTTCAAATACAATGTAACTACTGGAGATCGTATTGTCAGTAAAAACGATATCATCAATTTTATCAAGCTTGAGCTTGGCAATGTGGTAAAACGTATTGAAATAAAGCCTGGAGTGGTTATGGACAGTGATCCGAGGAGAGGATTTCAAAAGACAACGGATATCTATGTAGAACCGGATCTGGCTTTTGATTTAGAAGGCTCGGAATGGAAGGAATTATTAGCCCAAGTGCTGGGGAAATTACAGGTACGCAGCAGTATGGAAGTGCATTATAGGTTATTAGTAAAATAGCCTAGTTTTATAAGTATGACGTATGCCCGAGGATACTTTGATTGTGGCCATGTTTGTCACTTAAGTAGCTGTGTTTTACTTCGGGTAGAAGATCATATGTAATATGAACGTTTAATTGAACGGGGAATAGATGGTCTAGCACAAGATGAATAATATATTCATCCTTGGCATTAGGCAAATAGTTCTTTAATAGTTGGGGATAGGAAGGACCTATCAGAATCGCGAGATAAGTTTCATTAAGTTCATATTGCATGGACGTCAAACTATCAACTCCAAGCTGACAATGACCTAGCAGGCCGGAAGATATATTTATCTCATGCCAATCTAGGACACGATCACGCGTTGATAGCTTGAGATCGATGGGGATATTGAGCAGATTGCGCAAGAGCTGTTGTGCATAGCCGAGATCATTTTTATGGGTATGAATTTCAGGAATAAAATGCATCCAGATCACACGTTGGCGTGCATTGAGTTTCTGTAGTTCAGGCCAGTTGGACAAAAGCAGGTCACTCATTTCTTGATGGCTTGTCTGCATGTCAAGACGGCTTTCATATTGATCTAAAAGAGTACGTAAATAAAATAATTCGTTTTCAAATGGAGCGAAGAATTTTCTTGCATTTTGTTCTTGGCGTCTTTTGTTGCGCACATCCTGAATCATAACATCTTCGTCAAGGATTTCACTGCCCGCATGTAGGGTATGAAAGAGACCTTCTGGAAGCATATCATAAAGTCCTTCCCGGTTCATGTTGATTCGGACAAACTCTTCATTGCTGCTTTCAGATAGATAGGTGTCAACCTGTTGGATTTCTGTCGAGAAAGGGCGACGGCTCGAACCCGCGCAGCGAAAAATGATGTGATCTGGATCAACACCGCGCTGAATCAAGTCGGCGGCTTTTTGGCTTGCTTTGATATCCGAAACCATACTATTGCTTGAAAATAAACTGTCCTTTTTTTTCATTGAAAGAATTATTTCTTGAACCCTAAAACTCGATCAGCTAATTTAACTGAGATGAGTGATCAGTATTGTAAATTTTTGTTTAAAGATAGTATATTTGTTTGTGAATAGTGCATCAGTTGAAATGGAAGTTCAAACAGTTTTTTTAAGGTACATCCTTGCGCCTTTATTAGTATTTATTTCGGCCATTGTAATGTCGGTCTGGAATAAGAAGAATAGTCTTCTGAGTAATAAGAAGCTTATCATTTCGATCTTGTTGGGAGGATTGGCATTGGCATTGCCTGGTTTTTTCGGGTTTTTGGGTTTTGCATTTATGCCCTGGGGCTATTTCATGACAATGATCTATGCATTTGGGGTCGGTGTTTTATGGGTATATCTGCTGAGCAAATGGGATTTGAATAGCTTAGAAAATAGAAAGGTTTTTGTATTTTTTGTGATGTTGATAATGCTACTGCTCGGATTATATATCTATAAACTATTTTTTGATTGGATGAGTCCTTTCCGATTAGGGTGGTGGGCAGCAACTAGCGTTTCGATTTTCTTTGTGCCAATGTTTTTTTGGTGGACTTATATTGCGTTGCTTTCTATTCCGATGGAGATCCATCGGGTCTGGGAGTATCCACGGTTTCCTGAAGAAATTAATTTGGACCACCTGGATTTTGACAAATTGCTGGTATTGGAACTGGAATTATACAAGGATAGCAAAGATGTCGAACCATTACGTGTAAAGGTAAAAGCCCCTGAAAAGATGAATTTCGGGTTGTGGTTTCAAAAATTTATTGAAGATTACAATAGTAAATTTCCCAATGCGCCAGTTCGCTATGCCGATATTGGCGGAGAATATCAGAAATGGATATTTGTTGTGAAACGGTCTGTTTTCAAGCGAAATGTCTATATCGATCCAAGTTTGGATATTTCGGGAAATCAGATTACAGAAAAAATGACCATACACGCTAAGCGTGTTTCAGAAACAATAGGATAACAAAGAAGGATATGCAAAAACCATTAAATTACGAAGGCATCAACTGGATTGATGGTATGAAACTTTCCAGCGGGGATTTTGTTCATACGGATCTTTTTACGCAGGATCTCGTACGCGATAGCATTTCGGTGGGGCTGAATGGTACTAATTTTGGTTTATTACCAGCTTTCGCAGGATATGAACGTTCATACGATATATCGCTTATCAAAAAAACGACAAGTTATCTAGAAGTTGAAGTTCGATTTTGTAATGCGGTGACCAGCGATGGTAACCGAATCAACATAGCATATCAGCAAGGAGCAGTTGAAGCAAGTTTCAGTGCCTATATGGATGTTTCTAAATTGGCCCTCGGCGAGCATTATGTAGTTTTACATGTTAATCCCTTTAAAAGATCAGCTTTTGGCGAACCTAATCCGGAAGAGTCTCCGCTCCGTTATCCCTATGTTAAAAAGGAGTATACAATCGATATTGTGAGTAAATCTGATATCAATCAAAGGCAAGTGACAGGATCATTTCTGCCGATTGGTAAGTTGTTTCAAGAAGCACAGGAGACCATATTGATACAGCAATACATTATTCCAAGTATCTACGTCGAGAGTCATCCGCTATTGATGGATTATCACAATCGCTTCTATCGCTTGCTGAATGAATTTCAAACGGCTGCCTATAAGATCATGGATAAAACAGTTAACAGACCTAAAATCACAGAATTGGGGCTGAATATCCGCTTTATTACTGAAAAGATCTTGGAATATATGGCTACGACATTTTTTGAATATAGATCTGTTCTCCCACAACGGGCACCAATATATCTGTTAAAATATTTTTCTGATTTTGCCCATGTATTTTTCAATGCTGTACGTTTAGTTGAACCTGCTGAACGGGAAGAAATGCTTAAATATTTCTATGAATGGAAAGATGTGACACCAGGTAATTTTGAGGAACGCCTATCCAATCTCATTGAAATGCGGTATAATCATTTTGAGATTGCTGAGGCCATGAGCTGTGTTGCTGATTTTATGGATGTTATGGTATCGCTATGGGGCAAATTAGCGACATTGGAATATATCGGTCAGCGACGGGAAAATATTGTTGTTGCGGAGCAGAAGGTTGTTCAGGAAGTGCAGACAAGACGTACTTGGTCTTTGTTAGATTAACATATTTATTATTTTAATAAGTAAGGCCTTTGAATCTTTATTTTTTTGCTTATGTTAGCAGAAGATGAAGAACGTATTGTTAATCAACGGAGACCTCTTTAAAACAGCGTCCACTGATTTTTTGATGGATGCTTACCGCGCTGGTGTTTACCAAGCCGATGGTATTGTGCATGATCTGAAAATCGTTGACTTGCTTTTTAATTATAATATCAAACTTCCGTCCATCTACTCAAGTCCATTAGAGATTGATCTTCAGGATGCACTGCGTGAGCTACATTGGGCCAAACATATTGTCTTATTTTGTCCAGTCTATCGCTCTTATATACCTTCTAAAATAAGAGGATTTTTTGATCGTTTATTCCTGTCCAATCAGAGCAACTTAGACCCTAATCGCATTGACAATAACTTTTATGGGAAATCTGCACGTATTGTCAGTATATTGGATAATGAGCTTTTTCATGAATATAGTCAGTTTAAGAAAACAAACTTTATGAGCATCAAGAAGGATGTTTTTGAAAGGTGTCATATTTCTCCGGTGCGAACTTCGGCAATGGGAGAGTTGCATAACTTAAAAAATTCATACAGTGAAAAATGGGCCGAAAAGTTAGCTCGGTTTGGAAGAATAGACTTGCTCTAAAAGTTAAGGATTGCTTCTTTTTTGTCTTGATGACCCTCGTTATAAATCTGTCCATTAATTTCTTGTACTCCCAATTGAAAAGTGATACTTCCCTATAAATTTTTGTTATCCAACTTTAGTCAGACATTTAAAACTTCTGGGTAGGGGATCACTTTTTTGTACGTATAAAAATCATCGCGATCGCTGTGGTGACAGCACCGAAAATGAAAGCAAAAATAGTAGAATTAATGGCATAATTCTTATAGTTGAAATTTGCTTCCGCTTCGGCTGTTGTTTTATAATAACCTATTTCGACCGATCGCTTGATGACGTTGGGGAAATACTCCGGACTGATGACATAAGAAATAATCCATTGTGTCAGTGGACTTAATAAAGCGATAATAGCAGAAAGCACTAAGCCCGAAATTAATCCCCGGATATAGCTCATATTACCGTTGTAGAAATTTTTCTTCTTATCTTTCAGTGCCAGTACCATAAATAGGATTGCCGGTATAGCAAAAAGATTGGTCAGGTAAAGGTGATAGTCAATATACTTGCCATGGAGCCCACACACTTTTTCTAATAGCATCCACACTAAAGTCATAAGTGTGAAAAAAATAGCCCATTTAATCTCAATTTTAATATTTTTCATAATGCTCAGTTTTAGACGGTATCTTGTTATTTCTCTGGAAAACCATCAATAATCGGTTTATTAAATATAATATTAATTTGGATAGAAAAAACAAGGCTTTACCTGCTTTTTTGCGGTATCTAAATTGACTAAACTCCCCATCTAAAGCGATTCATCTCCGAGGTAATCCTGTAGAATTATTCCGTACTGACAAACTGTTGTCTTTTGTTTTACTAATTTTATATACCAATAATAGGGGGGCGGGTTGATAATGCAGTAAAATGCTGAACCCTGTAGAAATATTTCTGTGGGGATAATCCCGTCGAGATCCGGAAATAATAAATAAACTACAAATGAATAAGATACATCAGGTAAAGGAAGTGCAGTCCATCAGTATTCACACACAGGCGGAATGGCGGCAGTGGCTAATGGATAACCATCTTGTGGAGAAATCCGTGTGGATTATCTGTCATACAAAGAATTCGGGGCAGCCGGCTGTAGCCTGGAGTGAATTGGTGGATGAAGCATTGTGTTTCGGCTGGATTGATAGTACAAGAAAAACAATTCAGAAAGGCTCTTTTAAGCAGTTATTCAGCAGACGTAAGTCCAAGGGAACTTGGTCTAGGGTCAACAAGGAAAAAATAGTGAAGCTTATTGCGAATGGACAGATGACTCCAGCAGGACTGGAAGTAATCAGATTGGCCCAGGAAAACGGCTCGTGGTCCGCTCTCGATAGTGTAGAGGAACTGTTTATTCCGGAAGATCTGGACAGTGCATTGAAGAGCTATCCCGAGGCTGAAGCATTCTTTGCCGGTTTGAGTAAATCAGCAAAAAAAATGTTGCTGCAATGGATTGCGTTAGCGAAGCGTCCTGAAACCCGAAACAAACGGATCGTGGAAATTGCGGAACAGGCTGCTTGCCAAATGAAACCAAAGCAATTTCGATAATCTTAATGATTGAATAAATAAATTATTATTTGTAATTATTCTAAATAAGACTTATCTTCGAGACGACATAAGCACTTAAATTTGTTGTTTCATAGGAAGACTAGTCGTGAGATTAGTCTTTTTTTATTTAGACTGCCGTAATTTTTACGACAGTCTAATGTGTGGTTATTATTTATTCTCAAGTGCAACTTCCTGCGCTTTGTAGTAACTTTCAATCAAGGCCTGGTAATTTGGCATGACCATGGAAAGTGCTTTGGCATATTTCGCAGCATCCTTGTGTTGCCAGCTTTTTAATACTTCACTGATAACAGCGGTAGTTGTGATTGGGATAACTCCTGCCAGCTGTAGTCTTGCAAGAGTTACCTGAGTCGATAGCGGGCTCATATCACCAGAGGCATCAATGACCGCAAATACCTCATAACCTTCGGCGATCGCTGAAATAGCAGGGAAGGCAACACAGACACTGGTCAGTACTCCCGCAATCACTAATTTTTTCTTCCCGGTATTCTTCACTGCTTGAACAAAAGCCGGAGTATCCCAGGCATTAACCTCTCCAGTACGACCAACATATACAGCCTGTGGCGCATTTTCGTGGATTTCGGGCATTAATGGTCCATTGGGGCCTTTGGGTTCTGATGCGGTAGTGATGACCGGAATATTTTCTATTGCGGCAATTTGGGCTAGTGCCACGACATTGTTTCTTAATGTAGGTACTTCGATATCTTTGACTGTTTGGAATAGACCACTCTGGTGGTCGATTAGTAAAAATGCAACATCATCTGCATTGATTCTTGTTGTAAGTGCCATAATTTTAAAATTTTAATTTGTATAATAAATCTTTGGTTAAAGGTAGGCAGCGTATTTGTAGTGGAAAATAAAGCAGATTAAGCCTAAGACTTAAGGTACATTAAGTCTTAGGAAATGAACTGTTTCGAAAGAGGCCGTTCATTAGGAATACATTCTAGTTCGGAACTGATGGAACAACCCTTCATGGGCACCTAAGCATGCAAATGGGAGAATTTAGTTGCTGTTAGCGAATCATAAGTCTTCTCAAGTGGATATTAAAATAGTTCTGTTTGATGGAAAGAAGACTTAAAGGCTCACGCCACGTTTCCAAGGAATAAAATCGTCCTGTCGAAGTTGTACTGCTTTAGGAATGATTTTTCCGCTGGCTGCCAAAATACAATATTCAAGGATTTCTATTCCCATTTGCTCAATTGTCTTCTGGCCTTCGATAATGGCTCCTGTATTGATATCGATGATATCAGACATGTGGGTGGCTAGTCGATTGTTGGTGGCTATTTTGATCGTCGGGCAGATTGGATTGCCTGTCGGTGTGCCTAGACCTGTAGTAAATAACATGAGGGTTGCTCCAGCGGCGACTTTTCCTGTCGTTGCTTCCACATCATTGCCAGGGGTACAGACAAGACTGAGTCCAGCTTTGTTTGCCGGTTCGGTATAATCCAGAACAGCTACTACAGGTGAAGTGCCTCCTTTTTTTGCAGCTCCATTGCTCTTTATGGCATCAGTAATAAGGCCATCCTTAATATTCCCAGGTGAAGGATTCATATGAAAGCCGGACCCAGCCTGTTCAGCTGCAAAGCTGTAGTCACTCATCAGCTTTATAAATTTATGAGCGGTTTTTGCATCTTGCATGCGGTCGATGAGCTGCTGCTCGGCTCCGCAGAGTTCAGGAAATTCGGCCAGGAGAACCTTGCCTCCCAGAGCAACCAAAAGATCCGAGCAGTAACCTACTGCGGGATTGGCAGAGATGCCGCTGAAGCCATCGCTACCACCACATTTGACGCCAAGGGTAAGTTTGCTGATTGGTTGTGGTGTTCGTCGCAGTTTATTGGCATCGACCATGCCAATAAATGTTTCTTTAATGGCATGCTGCATAAGAGCTCTTTCGCTTCCTATTTGCTGCTGCGAAAATACAAGCAACGGTTTGTTAAATTGGGGGTTGCGATGGAATAGTGCAGCGCGAAAGTCTTCGACTTGTAGATTCTCGCAGCCTAGGCTCAATACAGTAACACCAGCAACATTGGGATGATCTGCATAGGCGGCTAATAAATGGGCAAGTACAGTTGCGTCTTGCCGGGTTCCCCCGCAACCACCTTGATGCTGTAAAAATTTAATGCCGTCAACGTGCGTAAAAACACGTGCTTCATGTTGTGTGCTTTCGGGTGATAGATCCACTTGCTCTAGGTTTTCAATGGAATCATAAGCGCGCAATAGAGCCCGGGTATAATTTTTATATATATTGGAACTGCCGTAACCCAGTTCTTCCTCCATGGCCTGCCGGAGGACATCAATATTTCTATTTTCACAAAAAACGGTTGGAATACATAGCCAGTAGTTCGCAGTGCCTACACGACCGTCTGCACGGCGGTAACCCATAAAATGTCGATCTTTGAATGAGCTGACATCTGGTGGTGTCCATTGTTGTGAAAATCCTCGGTATTGAAAGGAATCCGCAGCATGTTGGGTATTGGCAGTGTCCATCAGACTGCCTTGTGTCACATCTTGCGTTAAACGGCCAACGACGACACCATACATCAGGACCTCTTGCCCAGCTTTCAGGTCCTCTATAAAAAATTTATGTTTGGCCGGAATATCATTATGGAGGTAATACGTGCTGGATCCGTTTCTTACGGTAGTCTGTGCGTATAAATCCCTCAGTGCGACAATTACATTGTCTTTGGGATGTATTTTAAGTGTATTCATACTGTTTGCTGTTCGAAAAGATAATCAACTATGGTGCTGCGTAGTCCCACCTGTTTAATACGTTGTAAAATTTCACTGACCATGCAGGCAAGTCCAGCGTAGTTTAGGAGAGACTCACCCCAGATCTGCTGGTCTGCTAGTAAGGATGGAACAGGATCAGGCTGTTGCAGATGTAATTGCACTGCACTGCGGTAATCGTCATGAAAGTCGTGTTCTTCAGTGGTCTGCTGCATCAGCAAAATATAGGCTGCAAAGCCGATGGCGACCCCTGTGGGGGGAGCTTGATGCTGGCCATACCAATAAGGCAGTATAGGAAGCACACGGGTCTTGATCTTACTGCTGAATTGTATGGCAATGGAAGTCCATTGATGGGACAGAAATGGATTTTTGAAACGGTCAATGACGGTATGGGCAAACTGGTCAGCTTCTGTAGTTAGGATTCCTGTTTGCAGGAGGCTAGGGCCAATTTCCTTGAAAAGGATCTGACGGATATAACAGTCCAGGACTGCATCTGTAAAGAATGTTTTGACATCTGCAATACCGGAAAGTATAGCCAGACCACAGCAGAGTGTATGAGTCGCATTTAACAGGCGGAGCTTAATCTCTTTGTACTTAGCGATATTTGGAACTATTTTGATCGATGGATCCAGGGCTGCAAAAGACAGCTTGTTGTGTACAACACTGCTATCCGATTCGATGGCCCATAGCCGGTAGGGTTCTGCCATTATCGCAAGTGAATCCACATAAGGCAGTGTCTCTGGGGCTACCTTATTGAGGACAATCCGGTCTACTAGCGAATTACAGAAGTAGTTTGCTTGATCAACCCAATCGATAAAGGTGTCTTCAAGTTGTTGCTGATGACATAAATTGAGGATAATATCTTTAAGTACAACAGCATTGTCTGTAATGAGTTCGGTAGGTATAATGACCAACCCTTTGGTCGGATCCGCATCGAAATGCCGATAACGAGCATATAGGTAAGCAAGTATTTTAGCGGCAAGGCTTATTGGAGGACTGTCATGGATTGTACCTTCGGAGCCGACAATACCAGCTTCGGTGGTATTGGAAATCAGGATCTCCATTTCGGGAGATCTGGCGGTCTTTAAGATTTCATGCCATTGTTGCTGTGCAGACAATACGCGGGAAATAGCAGCATTGACCTGTCTAGAGACGATATGCTGTCCATCTTCGTACCCCTGTACAAGTAAAGTATAGAGCGAATTTTGCTGTTCAAAAGCTGTTGTACTGCCTTGATCGGTCGACTTGACAACTAAAATGCGGCCTTGAAAGATGCCAGCGAGATTGGCTCGGTGGATATAGTCGTCAGGTAGGCCACGCAAAAGGGCTCCAGTGCCAAATTGGATCACCCGTTCAGGTAGTGTCAATAGAGACAGCTCGGGGATATCGACCCATGTGGGATCTATAGCGTTCAGCTGATTCCAAGATAATGTGGCTTTATTATTTTCCATTGTTCGTTTTTTTAGCGCGGCAATTGGGTTTTGATCTGATTTACAATTCTACTGTTTATTATGAAAAACAACAATGAAAATCAATGATAACGTTATCGGTCCGATTTGCTCTGATCAAACTGTCAGAAAAGTTTTGTTGGTCGTTTGAACGCTTTATATAGACGGCGGATTTTCGGTAACGCTACCGCTACTTTATTCGGGCAATCTGTTGGATTTCTTTCTCCAAAGGTCTTTCTTTGGGTATAACGCAATGGAAATAAACTAAAATCCAACAATTTAAATCGATAAATTATGATAGCTCGTATCGACAGTAAACATTTGTTTTTTGTGGGGCTAATTGGCTGTTATTTCTTCCTTTTTACTAAGGGAGCTCATGCACAGCCAAGCACCCGGATAGGAAAGGTGATCAGCACGACGGATCAGAGACCGCTACTGGGAGTGACGGTGCTAAACCTCAGCACGCAGCTGGCGGAGCACACAGACCAAGAAGGTAATTTTAGTATTAGGGCTGCGGTGGGGGATAGACTCAAGTTCTCTCTGATCGGGTATAAATCGGCGGAGTTGCCTGTGACGGCAGCAGGCTTATTGACCGTTGGCCTTGCACAGGAGAATTTTACCATCGATGAGGTTGTGGTAACAGCACTTGGTATCAAAAGGGAAACAAGAGGACTTACCTATGCAACACAGCAGCTTAGTGGCAGTGCCGTTAATGACGCTAGGGACAATAGCGGGAATATCATGAGCAGTCTCACGGGTAAAGTGGCCGGTGCTGTTATTACCACTGCCGCCTCCGGTCCCGGTGCTTCAGCACGGGTGGTTCTCCGCGGTAACAAATCCATTTCAGGAAATAATAATGCCCTGATCGTTGTCGATGGCGTACCATATGACAATTCAAGTGCACAGCAGGCGACTGGTACGACCTATAACTACGGTACCAGTGATGGTGCTGCCAATATCAATCCGGATGATGTGGAATCCATCAACGTACTCAAAGGTCCCTCAGCAGCGGCGTTGTATGGAAGCAGAGCTGCAAACGGGGCAATTCTGATCACGACCAAACAGGGAAAGTCGGGACGATATACGATAGATTACAACGGAAGTGCCTTCTTTGATCAGGTCAACCTACTTACCGAGTTTCAAAATACCTATGGCCGAGGAAATGGTGGTGTCAGCGGGACAAACATCGGGGAGAGTTGGGGACCAAAGGCACAAACCTATAAAAATAATGTTAAGGACTTCTATGAAAATTCGGCAACTTTCAATAACAGTATCAGCACCTATGGTGGTACAGAGAAGCTGCAGGGGTATGTTTCCTATGCCAACAACAAAATCGGCGGGATTATCCAGGGTAACTCACTTAAACGTAACAGCCTTAATCTGCGCGTCAATACGGAGCTTATTCCCAAATTGAAAACGGATGTCAAACTCAATTATGTCAATCAGCAGATTGACAACCGGCCACGTCTGGGGGATATGGGGATTCCTGTTGAAGCCTATATTATTCCACGGGACATGGATAAAAATGAACTGATGGATTATGAGACCATCGATCCCAATACAGGTCAGCCCCTACGTAAATACTGGTCGGGATCGGCCATTTACGATAATCCTTATTGGAGTATCAACCGTACATCTGTCAATGAAGTACGTGATCGCATTACAGCACTGGGTTCGGCGACTTATCAGCTTAGGGACTGGATCAGCATCATGGGCAGATATAGCTTTGATAAATATATTGATAATACGGATGGTTCCTTTTTTGCGAGTACAGTATCTGTTGGCGATGTGCGCAAAGGGGGGAAATATTATGAGACCAATGCCCGGTACCAAGAAAGTAACCTTGACTTTCTGATCAACGGTAAAAATCCGTTGACAGAACATATCGCCATTACCTACAATCTCGGGGCTAGTACACTACGTCGGAAATACAGTAGTTTTCAGAATATGGCCAATGGTCTATCCATTCCAAATGAGTTTAGCCTGAAAATGGCAACGACGCCTGAGTTTTTAGCTATAGCAGGCTACGAGCGCCGCCTCAATTCCGTTTATGCCAGTACACAGCTATCCTTTGACAATACTATTTTTTTGGATATGACTGCCCGTAATGACTGGACCTCAACATTGAAAGCACCGCACAGTTATTTTTATCCTTCTGTTGGTATGTCTGCGATATTCAATGAGTTGTTACAGATGCCTGCTTGGGTCAATTTTGGAAAAATTAGAGCATCTTATACTCAGGTCGGTAATGATGCTGATCCGTATCTGCTCAGACAGCTTTATTCATTTGGACTGGGAGCCGGAAATGGATTTATTTCCCGCTCGCCGATTAAAGCTATTCCAGACCTAAAACCCGAATTGACCAAGTCATTTGAAGCAGGTCTTGATATGAAATTCTTTGGAAACAGACTAGGTTTTGACCTGACTTTGTACAAAAGCAATACGGTAAATCAGCTACTCTTTCTGGGGCTGCCTATGGCTAGCGGTTATAGCCGGCAATACATCAATGCAGGGGATATTGAAAACCGAGGACTTGAACTGCAGCTGATGGCAACGCCTATAAAAAGCGAACATTTTTCTTGGGAGACGACGTTGAATTTTGCCAGTAACACCAACAAGATAATCGCATTGCACGATAAAACAAAACGAGCCAATATTACCGACAATAACAGGTATGCCACAGTTGTGGTAAACGAAGGAGAGAAGTATGGTGACCTCTACGGTTATGCTTGGAAACGTGATCCACAGAGTGGAAAATTTGTGGTAGATGGTAGTGGGCTGCCGGTGGTAGAAGCGAATCAAAAATTAGGTAACTTTAATCCCAAGGCTTTATTGGGTTGGTCCAATTCCTTTTCATACAAGGGTTTTACGCTCAATACATTAGTGGATGCAAGAATTGGAGGAGAAATAGTCTCAGGAACTTCAGCCTACCTCGCAGCCTTTGGTGTAGCAGACTACACCTCAATGTACCGCGAAGGTGGTCTCGTACTGGATGCTGTGGATGCCAATGGTGCCGCCAATACACAAGCCATCACCGCGCAGCAGTTGTGGACACGTGTATCGCAAAATGGCCGGGATGGTTGGGGTGAGTTTTTTACTTATGACATGACTAATGTGCGGCTCCGGGAATTGTCCATTACTTATAGGTTGGACTTAAAGAATACCTCGGTATTCAAGAATGCAGGGCTATCCCTAACAGGACATAACCTCTTTTTCATCTACCGCGGAAAATCCAAACTGGATATACCGGGAATTGGGAAGACAAAAAACCCGATAGACCCCGAGGCTGCGCTGGGAGCTGGCAATTATCAGGGTGTAGAAGTTGGACTACCACCGTCGGTACGGACATTCGGGCTAAACTTAAAATTAACCTTTTAACAGTTGTAAACATGAGAAGAAACATGCTATATGGTGCTTTGCTAGGATTGAGCCTTATTTCTTGCAGCAAAGATTTTGATCGGATTAACAGCGATCCCAACAACATCACGGTGATCACACAGCGTGAGCTGCCCTTTATGTTTGCAAAAGCACAGTCTTCGGCTGCGATGAACCGTTCTTTTTACCAAACCGTACAGAATCTTGGCGCCGATCTCTATGGACAGTATTTTGCATTGACAACTAATTCTTTCAGTACGGATCGCTACCTGCTGACACCTGACTGGCAACGGCGATTCTGGACTGTGGTGTATGTTGATACCGCGCCGCAGCTTAAAAGTATTATGGATAATACCGAGTCTGGTACAGGGGAAGCGGCACTCGCGAATATTATGTGGGTATATGCCTTTCACCGCTTGACTGATCATTTTGGTCCGATCCCTTATTTTGCAGCAGCAGAGGCTCGCGATGTCATTCCTTACGATCCGATGGATAAGATCTATGCGGATTTTTTTACTCGTCTTACGACAGCGGTAGACCAGCTGAAAGCCCTGCCTTCGGGTGCAACAATCTTTCAGGGGTATGATCTAATGTATAACGGAAATGTGGAAAATTGGATCCGCTTTGCGAATTCAATGCGCCTACGGCTCGCTCTTCGGATATCAAAAGTAGATCCCATAAAGGCAAAGTTTGAAGCTGAGGCTGCGGTGGCAGCAGGTGTGATGACCAGTAATGGTCAAAATGCCACCATGCTCAAGTCACTCTCGGGCAACGATACCAACGGTCTGTCGCAGGTGGCTGTTTGGAACGAATTTTCGATGAGTTCAACGATAGCCTCATATCTCAAAGGCTATGAAGATCCAAGATTGGGTATTTATTTTCAACCCAGCTTGAGTGGAAAAGTCTTTAACAGCGTACGTAATGGAGCTATAGCCACCGATCTTGGGCAGCCAAGAAATCAGTCGAGAGCCAATTCCAATGTGGGTACCTACTGGGTGCGGTACAATGGCGAAGTGCTTGAAGGTAATTTTACACAGAATTTTCATATTATGTGCGCCGCCGAATCGTTTATGCTGCGTGCGGAAGGCGCTCTGAATGGTTGGAATATGGATGGTACAGCACAGGTGCTCTACGAACAAGGAATACGTCTGAGTATGGCGCAATGGGGTGTCAATGATGAAACAATCATCCGCAATTACCTTTCCTCAACGAATAGACCGACCGCTCCGGGCGATTACCATAATTCTCCAGCAGTTGCCGTAACTCCAATTAAATGGAGCGGTACGGAGGCTGAACAACGTGAACAGATTGGTGTACAGAAGTGGCTTGCAATCTATCCCAATGGTATGGAAGCATGGGCTGAATATCGTCGTTCAGGATACCCAAAGATGTATGCGGTGCTACAGTCCGACAATCCCGACCTGCCGGCTGGAACATTTATCAAGAGGTTGCCTTACCCTTTGACGGAAGTGACAGACAACTTTGCCGAATTGACAAAGGGTCGGGCCTTGCTCGGTGGAGCGGATAACGCCGCAACTAAACTTTGGTGGGACGTGGATTAAGGGTTAAATAAGGATGAATTTTAAACTATATACAGTCACGCTTATGATGACATTCGGACAGCAGGTAACTGCACAGACAGCCCTGCCGGAAATACTATCCATCCCAAAGGACATTGATCCGCTCAAGGAATTAATCGAAAGTCAGGCGGATGAACTCTTGTATAAACTGCCGATGGATCGTATTGTAGACCCTGGACAACTCTTAAATCAGATTCATACCAATCTTCAATTGGGTAACAGCGCCGATAGCGATCTGGATATGCGGGTTGTTGCTAGCCTGGACTGTGGTGGCTATACGGTATATAATCTGATCTTTCAAAGTCTGCCGGGCGTATACGTCCCAGCCAACCTCTATGTTCCCAAAGGGCAAGGGCCTTTTCCAGCGATATTAAACAGCCACGGTCATTGGGCACCGGGACGTCGTAGTGAAATCGTGCAACGGACATCTCAAATACTAGCAAGCAATGGCTATGTATGCCTTAGTATCGATGCTATGGGGGCGGGGGAACGTGGACGTCGGCACGAACATGAATATCATGGGGCCAATCTGGGGTCATTATTACTGGATATGGGGACACCCCTAATGGGGATACAGCTGCAGGAAAATAAACGTGCTATAGATCTGCTATGCAGCTTGGATTATGTGAATAAAGAGCAAATTGGCGCTACTGGTGCCAGTGGTGGTGGCAATCAGACCATGTGGCTAACAGCAATGGATGCTCGCGTCAAAGCTGCTGTCCCGGTAGTCAGTGTAGGTACCTTCCGCTCTTATATTATGAATAGCAACTGTGTCTGTGAGTTACATCCTAATGGCCTGCAGCATTTTGAAGAGGGACAGCTCTTGCAGGCGATGGCTCCTAAGGCTGTAAAGATCATTACAGCCCTAAAAGATGGGAACGCCGCATTTAACGTTCATCAGATGCTGAAGTCGTATCGTCTTGGCAAGTTAGCATATCAACAACAGGACTCGGCTGATCGATTAGCGTATGAATTATTTGATGAGTCGCACAGCTATACAATTGAAATGAATAAAGCTATGCTCTCTTGGTTTAATAAAAGCTTTAATTATCGTCAGTCCTTACCAATTGAGCTAAATGCGGTACATATGCTCGATACCAGTCGTTTGTCGGTGTTGCAATATGGGATTAAAAGCGAAAAAATAATGACGATACCAGCCTTTGTGAATAGGGAGTTCAAACTAGCTGAAAATAAGTTAATCGTCACTAATGGGCGGAGCACAGAAACCTATCTGCAGGAGCTCCGCCTGCTGCTCTCCAAGGTCGAATCGGATCGACTGCTTTCGGTGAGAACGTTATTACCTGAGGCAGGATGGCGACGAATTATCCTCGAAACGGCTCAGCGGCAACTGATTCCTCTGCTCGTTAAGGAGCCTGCTGGAGGAGGGAAGATGATGCACGTCTTATTCCCCGATCAGGGCAAACAGGGACTTAATCTTACGGAAATTGAACAGATGGTCGAGAGGGGCGAGGGCATTGCGATCGTAGATCTCTTTGGCCTCGGGGAGCGAGCTTCAGCCAGTGCCGAACATATTGATGGGGCGCTACCTCGTTTTCATACCATCTCACGTTCAATGCTTTGGATGGGGCAAACTATGATGGGAATATGGGCCAACGAGATTACGCTCGTAAGTAACTATCTGCAGCAACATTACGGTAACCATAAACTGATTGTTCATGCCGATCGCGAAACTGCTTTGGCAGCCTTGATCAGCAGCGACTTATCGCCACAACAACGGATACTGAAGCTCCGGCGATTGCCCGCCAGTTACCTGCCAGATATGACCGGCAGTCTGGAAAATTTCAACATGGCCGTCCATATTCCTGGAATTTTAAAGTGGGGCGATATACCCTTGTTGTTGGCATTGAGCAGGGAAGATATTAATGTGGATGAGCTGATGCCCTGGAGTGGTAAAAGCTGCCCAGAAAAGGATAAAAAGCAATTATTGAATAAGGTAAATGCGTATAAAAGAAAGTTTAACATTGGAGGAACTCTCCAGATCAATTAGTGACCATGGGAACAAATAGAAGATCATTTTTAAAATTGTCTGGTCTAGCCGGTTTTGGACTAATAACCGGTTGCACTGCACAGGAAAAGGAAACCTCGGGTACTAAGCTCGATCATATCCGGCTGGAAGCATCTAAAAAATATAACAGCATTTTTAACATGTCGGGCTATGCCGCACCCAAAATTGAAACTGTACGCGTGGGTTTTATTGGTGTTGGAAACCGGGGCTCGGCGGCGGTAGAACGAATGAGCCAGATTGCTGGTGTCAGCATTCATGGTATCTGTGACATCAGACCGGAGAAAGCCCATGAAGCCAAGGAGCGGATTAAGACGTCAGGGCATGTTGCCACAATTTATGCCAAAACTGGAGAAGATTGGAAAAGGATGTGTGAATCGGATCAATTTGATCTGATCTATATTGCTACACATTGGAGCATGCATGCTGATATGGCGATCTATGCCATGGAGCAGGGTAAACATGTCGCACTCGAGATCCCCGCGGCAATTACTGTGGAGGACTGCTGGAGATTGGTGAGAACCTCCGAAGCAACAAAAAAACATTGTGTGATGCTCGAAAATTGCTGTTACGACTATTTTGAGCTATTGACGCTCAACTTGGCAAGACAGGGTTTTTTCGGTGATATCATCCACTGTGAGGGGGCTTATATCCATGATATTATGGACAGCCTTTTTGATGAGAAAAAGCGATACGATTTTTGGCGGCTCAAAGAAAATGCTGCTCGAAACGGAAATCTATATCCAACCCATGGACTGGGGCCGATTTGCCAGATACTTCGGATCAATCGTGGCAACAAAATGGACTATATGAACTCAATGTCTTCAAAGGACTTTATGCTTAATTCCAAAGCAAAGGAAATGGCACAGGTAGATAAGCAGTTTGAAAGTTATGTCGATAAACCATTCCGCGGAAATATTAATGTGTCGAACATTATGAACTCAGACGGTAGTACGATGATGTTGCAGCATGACGTAAGTTCACCGCGTCCGTATTCGCGTATTCATCTGGTGAGTGGTACAAAGGCGTTTGCTCAAAAATATCCATTGCCTGGAAAGATCGCCATAGGGCATGATGATTTTTTAGGAGCAACCGAGATGGCTGAATTGGAAAAGAAGTATGCTCCTGGTATTATCACCAAGATCGGCGAGCTAGCAAAAGCAATTGGTGGTCATGGGGGGATGGATTTTATGATGGATTGGCGATTGATCGACTGTCTTAGAAATGGGCTTCCGGTCGATATGGATGTCTACGATGCCGCAAGCTGGAGTGTTATCGGCCCATTGAGCGAATGGTCTGTGGCTAATGGCTCCCAGCCGATTGAAATACCAGATTTTACAAATGGCCTCTGGAAAGATAATCTGGTACATGATATCAACTTAACAAAAGGTGGAACAACACAAGTATTGAAATCAACTAAATAAAATCAAGTGAACTTAAAAACTTTTAAAACACGCGAAGAACTGGGTTTGGCGGCTGGAAAGGCCGGAATCGAGGCTATTAAAACTGCAATAGCGGAAAATGGTGAGGTAAATATTATTCTGGCGACAGGACAGAGCCAGTTTGAAACTTTGGCAACGCTGGTAGCGGCGACGGATATTGATTGGGGCAAAGTACGGATGTTTCATCTGGATGAATACATCGGTATTCCGGTAACACATAAAGCAAGCTTCCGTAAGTATTTGACCGAGCGCTTTCTTAATCTTGTAGCCCCTTTAAAAGAGGTCGTGCTCATTAACGGAGAAGGGGATCCCCAAGCTGAATGTGAACGTCTCGACAAAAAAATCGGTGCACATCCCATTGACGTTGCCTTTGTCGGGATAGGCGAAAATGGACACCTAGCTTTCAACGATCCGCCTGCGGATTTTGATGCCAGTGGAGCTTATCTGGTAGTAAACCTTGATACACAGTGCAGGCAGCAACAGCTGGGGGAGGGATGGTTTGCATCGATTGACGAAGTTCCTGCTCAGGCTATCAGTATGTCTATTCGACAGATTATGTTATCCCGAAAAATTATATGTGCAGTACCAGATAAACGAAAAGCAGAGGCGGTGCGGAACTGCCTCTCCGGGATGATCTCGAACTGGCATCCTGCGAGCATATTACAGCAACACACGGATAGTACTTGCTATCTCGACAAAGAATCAGCTTCTTTACTATAATCCGCTGCGATGACATCAACTGCTTTAGATCGAAAGACAACATTGGTATCCATAGGGATCATAGGACTGATGTTCTTTATTTTTGGATTTGTCTCCTGGGTAAATGCGATACTGATTCCTTATTTTAAAATCGCATGTGAATTAAGTAATTTTCAGTCGTATTTGGTAGCGTTTGCGTTTTACATTTCCTACTTGTTGATGTCGATGCCTGCATCTTATATATTAAAGAAGCTGGGTTATAAAAATGGGATTATGGTCGGTTTTTGGATTATGGCAATGGGAGCATTGTTATTCGTCCCGGCTGCTTATGGACGCACATACCTTATTTTTTTAGTAGGTCTCTTTACTTTGGGTACCGGATTGACGTTGCTGCAAACTGTCGCTAACCTGTATATTACACTGATTGGTGAAAAAGAGCGGGCAGCACAACGAATCAGCATGATGGGGATCTGTAACAAAGGAGCCGGGATACTGGCTCCGCTGATCTTTTCATATGTTATCCTGCGACCCCAGGACAATACGCTTTTTAATCAACTGGAAGCAATGGATGAGTTATCCCGTGCCATCGCGTTGGATGAGTTGATTTTACGTGTCGTCTGGCCTTACACTGTCGTAAGTGGGGTGCTGTTTCTGATCGGGGTATTAGTCAAGTTTTCCATTCTCCCAGAATTGGATCAACAGGAAGCCCCTATAGTGGATGGACAAAGGATAAACAAAAAAGGAATCTTTCAGTTCCCTCACCTCGTACTTGGGGCGCTGGCAATTTTTTTGCATGTGGGAACGCAAGTCATTGCGATCGATACCATTATTAATTATGCTGGATCGATGGGGTTATCCTTGTTGGAAGCCAAAGCTCTGCCATCTTATACATTAACTGCTACGATCTGTGGATATCTCTGTGGTATTGTGCTAATCCCAAAGATCTGCAGCCAACGACTCGCGCTTAAATTTTGTACGATCCTTGGGTTAATGCTGGCGTTATTAGTTTGTACATCGCATGGCTCTGTCTATTTTTTGAATAAAGATTTGGATATTTCGGTTTGGTTCATCGTACTGATCGGGCTACCTAATGCCTTGATTTGGGCTGGAATTTGGCCCCTAGCATTGGAAGGCTTGGGAAGTTATGCAAAACAGGGGTCTGCATTGTTGATTATGGGACTGAGTGGGAATGCCGTGTTACCGTTGCTGTATGGATTATGGGCAGATGCTGTTGATGTAAGGTCTGCCTATTGGATATTGATACCTTGTTTTCTATATTTAGTTTTCTATGCATTCAAAGGCCATAGGTTACGCACATGGAATATATTTAATAAACAAAATTGAGCTATGCTAACGATTACAAACGCTAACATCATTACGCCCAATCGTATCATTGAAAATGGAACAGTAAGGATTGCTGAGGGAAAAATTGTGGATATCGCTACGCAGCGAGTTTCAGCGGACGAGCAGTCAGGTGAATGGCTGGATGCCGAGGGGCTTTTTTTGTCCCCGGGATTTATTGATATCCATGTGCATGGTGGTGGTGGTGCCGATTTTATGGATAATACGGTTGATGCTTTTCTAAAAGTTGCACAGACACATGTCCGTTATGGTACCACAGCGATGTTGCCGACGACACTGACCAGTGAGCCAAGTGAGTTATTGGCTTTGTTTGATACCTATATGGAGGCTTTAAGCCGCAACGTGCACGGCTCGCGCTTTTTGGGGTTGCACTTGGAGGGACCTTATTTTGCGATGAACCAGCGGGGGGCACAGGATCCACGTTATATTCGAAATCCAGACCCGAATGAGTATCTGCCTATTCTCGAGCAGTATCATCACCTGATTGCACGATGGAGTGCCGCTCCTGAACTTCCGGGGGCGCTTGATTTTGGACAGAAAGTCCATGACTATGGAATTTTACTGGCCCTGGCTCATACAGATGCTATTTATGAAGAAATCCTCCCTGCAGTCGAACACGGCTATCGGTTGGCAACTCATTTGTATTCGGGAATGTCTGGAATGACACGACGGAATGCTTATCGTTATGCTGGGGCAATAGAAAGCTGTCTGCTTCTAGATGCTATTGATGTCGAGATTATCGCCGATGGTGTTCATTTGCCAGAACCCTTTTTAAAATTGATCCATAAAATCAAGGGTGATGATAAAATCATTCTGATTACAGACGCCATGCGGGCCGCAGGTATGCCCGAAGGAAAAAGTATATTGGGAAGTCTTACTGGTGGAACTGAAGTTATTGTTGAAGATGGCGTTGCTAAACTACCTGATTACTCTTCTTTTGCTGGGAGTGTCGCTACCGCCGATCGGCTAATCAGGACTATGATCAATATGGCTGGTTTAGATCTTATAACGGCCATAAAGATGATGACGCTAAACCCTGCAAGATTACTTGGCTGCGACGATCGTATGGGTGCGATAGATATCGGCAAGGATGCGGATATTGTTCTGTTTGATCAAGATATACGGGTACACTATACTTTTATATCCGGCAAATTATGTTATAAAAATTAATTAGGTGATTTTGTTTATCACCGAATCACGAACCACCAGTTTTCCGGGGAGTATAATATCCTGAATTTCGAAGTCCTTATTTTTTATGTGACGGATCAGCAGGGCACAGCTACGTTTTCCGATATCAAAGGCGGGTTCCTCTATGGTGGTCAGATTGGGTTCGACTACGGTGCAGATGGGGTCATTTGTAAAACCAATAACGCTGATATCAATACCTACGCGCAAGTTGTGTTTTTTGATGCACAAGATTGCACCGACAGCTTTGCGGTCATTGGCGGCAAAGATGGCGTCGGGACGCTGAGGTAGTGCCAGTAGTTTGGTTGTATCCTCACTGCCGTGAATTTGCGAGAAACCGGAATGTACGATCAGGTTCTCTTCTAAAGGTCTGTTGCACTGTTTCAATGCTTCAATATAACCGTTGAGTCGCTGTTGTGTAAATTTGAGGTCTTTCGGACCAGCAATATGGGCAATACGGTTGGCGCCATTTTCGAGTAGAAATCTTGTTGCCTGAAAAGCGCCCGCAAAGTCATCCTGTACAACTTTTGATGCTACGATATTATTTGGGACCCGGTCGAAAAATACAATAGGTAGCCCTTTAGCCATCAGTCGTTCAAAATGTTCGTTGATATAGGAATCCGAAGATATGGAGACTAGAAGTCCGTCGAGGCTACTGGTCGATAGGTTTTCCAGTAGGCTCTGCTCACGGGCCATACTATCGTTGGTGACATAAAGAATGATATTGTAATCCTGTTCATAGGCTTCCTCCTGAATACCTGAAATAACTGTCGAGAAATAATAGTTGGTAATAAATGGAATGACAACGCCAATATTTTTTGTTGAACCTGAGGCTAATGCCGCTGCATTTTTGTTGGGCTTAAAATTAAGTTCCCTGGCCAGTGACAATACTTTCTGACGTGTTGTGGGGTTGACATCATGCGTGTCTCGAAACGCTCGTGAAACAGTGGAAACAGAAATGCCAAGCATTTCAGCAATATCCTTGATGCCGATGGGATTTTTCATAGATAAAAGGTTGGTTCGAATTATTCGATTTACAATTTACTAAAAACAATTTATATATGATTGTGATATATGATATTGCCCTGTCAGAATTCAGTTACTATGATTTTTTTTATCTTTATTGAGCATCAATAAAGAAGAGGTTTTTTGCGTTTTATTGCATAGCTTGCTTTTTTATCTGTATCATTACGTACGATTAAGGGTAGCCAATGATCCTATTTGATTTTATAAAACTCGTATTAATTGCAACTGTCTTCTTATGGAGTGGAATACTCTATGGGCAGAATGATAGTGACCTGGTCAAAGGCAAGGTGGTTGATCCGGAGATGTCACCTGTTGCCTTGGCTACAGTAGGTCTGTACAGTAGCAGTGGGATATTGGTAGCCAGTACAAACACAGATAGTCTGGGGACTTTTCAGCTTCGGGGTAAAATTCAGGGTAAATATTTTGTCGCGGTAAAACACCTTGGCTATCATGATTATAGGAGCACGCTATTTGACCTTGCCAATAGTAATTTGGAGATAGTAAAACTCTCCCGACAGGAAAATAAGCTGGAAGCGGTGACAGTCGAAGGCAAAAGAGCGGTACTAACAGTTGATGGTGGCGCGATTGTCTATCAGGTAGAAAATAGTATCGGAGCACAGGATATTTCGGCCTTTGACGCATTAAAAAGAGCGCCTGGGGTACAGATCGAAAATGAAGTCGACATTACGCTCAATGGTAAAAGCGGAGTGCAGATCCTGTTGGACGGAAGACAAACTTTTCTTTCGGGCAAGGAGCTCAGCGATCTATTGAAGTCGATGTCATCGAATAACCTCAGATCCATCGAAATTGTCAATAGTCCCTCAGCTAAATATGATGCGAGCGGTGCAGCTGGTATTATCAATATCAAAACGAAGAAAAATCAGTTGAAGGGCTTGAATGGAAGTATAACAAGTGCCTTTGCTTATGGTGTCAGCCCGAAGCAATTGCAGCATATGACCTTCAATTACCGGGTGAATAAATTCAATGTATTTGGGAGTTATAACCATACACTTGGCCACTACAATTACTTGTATGGCACTAATCGTCAGCAAAACGGCAAATCCTATGACAGCCACACGGTCGATGTGGATAAGCGCCAGAAAATGGACGCTCAGATGGGGATAGATTACTTTCTCAATGATAAAAATACAATAGGTCTTTTGGTAAACGGTAATTTTATCTTCGGTGGCGGACTGACCAATACAGCTACGACGATTGCTACACTTCCCTCGGCAGTGTTGGAAGGATCTCTTGATGCTATCAACGATTACTACGGCCAGAGCACCAAGCGCTACAACTTTAATCTGAACTACAAATATGAAGATACGTTGGGTCGTAGCCTAAATGTGGATTTGGATTACGGTCTTTTTGATAAATGGAATAAAAACCTGCAATCGAATACCTATCGGGACAATGGGGGAAATGTCTTTGATGAGAATCTGTACCGTACGCTGAATGATATCGATATTGATCTAAAAGGGCTAAAGGTGGATTACGCTACGAAACTGTGGGACGGAAAATTGGAAGCAGGTGCCAAATATTCGGCCGTAGGTTCTAAAAACAATTCCCGGTTTTATCATGTCGGCCCTGCAAGTGATAGTCTCGATAATAGACGGTCCAATGATTTTCAGTTTGACGAACGCATAGCTAGCGCATATCTTGATTATAAAAGAACGATCGGAGAATGGTCTCTCCAAGCTGGACTACGGCTAGAAAATGCGAATTCCAAGGGTGTTTTATTTTATCGGGAGCAAGAAAAGGATCTGGATGATCAAATCAATAGAAATTTCACTAATCTTTTCCCTTTTTTATCTATCACGAGGCAACTGGCCGATAAACAGACGATTTCACTGTCATACGCCAAGCGTATTGAACGACCGGCCTATCAGGATCTGAATCCCTTTGTCTATATGCTCGATGAGCTATCTTTCTGGAAGGGAAACCCGTTTTTGACCCCCTCACTGACCCAGCGGTTTTCCTTACTTTATTCCCTAAAGAGCTCGACGATTGTCGGCTTAAATTATGCGTATACGGATCAATTGAATGCCAAAATAACGGATACATTGGAAGCTGATAAAATAATGATGATCAGCAAAAATGTGGGTACACAAAAGCATTGGTCGCTATCCTTGACTCAGACGCTATCACCAAAACCTTGGTGGGATATTACCTTTAATGGGTTGCTATATTATATCCACAATGATGTTTCATTTGACCAGTACCAAAACCTCAATTTAAAGCAGACTGCAGGACGTGTTAGCCTGCTCCAGTCTTTTAAGCTGCCGAATAAGATGCGGTGTGAGATTTCAATGGTCTACAACTCGAAGCGGCTGGGTGGAGCAAATACGATAAGTAGACCGATCAGTCAAGTGGATATTGCATTACAAAAGAGTTTATTGAAGGATAAAGCGACGCTTAGACTAGCCGTGACGGATGTCTATAAAGGCAACCAGATTAAATACACGCAGAATTTACCCGGCTTGCAGTCATCAAGCTATGGCTATTATGAGTCAAGGCAGGTGCGTCTTAGTTTTGGCTATAGATTTAGCCGTGGGGCAACAAAGGAACAGCGTAGTCGAAAGTCAGCGCTCGAAAGTGAAAGTGGCCGAATACAGTAACGAAAAAATAAAGGATGTCAATCAGCTCCTGCGCTTGCTAAATATCGCGTTCTTGTAAAATCATTGAGAATGGATGTGTTAACATCTCAATGTTGAATTTTAAGGAACTTAATCGTAATACCCATCTGCCCGAGGTGGTACATGTCATGGTGAATTAAACCCGTTAACAGGTACTTATAATCGTGTGGAAAGGAGGTGTCAGCATGTGGGTAAGCAGTATGAAGGAAAGCATCATCTTTTCCTTCCAGAAAAGAAATAATATTTTGCTGTGTTGCGTGAAGATCCTGCATTAGATTTTCCCAACCACGTTTTCTTAACTCATCATTATTTCGCCAGTTTGCTGCATCACTCATCTCAAGTCCTCTTGGATTTCCCTTTAGGCGGCTTAAAACTTCCCTGCGCCACTCGATTAAATGGGATGCTAGTTCTGCGATGCTGTGCATTTCAGGGATGGGACGCTCAAAAGCTGTTGTTCCGTCCACCTGAGCTAGTTTCTTTGCAAAATTTTCGTCGATCCAGAGGTCAGCTGCTTCGACATCCTTTAATTGTTGAATATGATCTTTTATCAAAATATCATTCATGACTGTCAGTTTTTGTTCTTCTTTTTTAGAAAGGAACAATTGCTGGATTGTAATTGTTTATTGCTCGATGTGGAAATTTTTCACTATTCATTGTAGGAACCAAATACGCTTTATGGACAAAATAGTAGTCTCCAGATGCTGATGGCAATGACTCTTTAAATCACTGAAAATAGGAGTGAAATGATAAGTGATTTCTGATGTTGCCAAGAGGGATAAACTTGGTGATGGAGGAGAGTTTATTGGTAAGGGGATACAGCCTGATATTATTGTGTCACCGACAGTAGCAGATTTTAGAAAGGGAAAGGATACCGTGTTAGAAGCCGCAATCGCACAGTTGACAGCTGAATAAGTGAAACCGCTGCTGACACAATTGCTGGGACCGCTACAGCGGGAGTTAAACTGTGAAATAGCAAAAAGAGTAAAATTTAAAAAACTAAAACCCAAAGCGCCTTATTGTTGTTCGCTTTGGGTTAAATCTGATTGCTTTGTTTTGGTTCCAGATAAAGGTTAACAAAGATTATAGAACATTTTTTAAGTCGATCAGATTAAAGCGGTCATCATTTTTAATAAAGTCCCTTAGGATTGCGGCATGACCCGTACCGACTAGTATGACTACCGTCTTGGTGGTACTCTTTAACTGGCTTTGGAAATTGCTATACATGATTAGGTTGCGTTTAAACCAATCTGACACCAGTTTGGCGCCAAAGTAATTGTTTTGAATGCCTACTTTATTAAATAGGGATAGATAGATACCCTTATTTCTAGCCAAAGCATGGTCTTCATTAAGTGCCAGAAAGACATCCCTCAGTTTTTCCTTTTCAAGTGCTTCATTTCCAATTTTACTTGATGTGGCCAATTTTGTGTCGAACTCCTTTTTTAAGTCTGGATTTGCATTGAGCTCTTTAAATAAAAGGTCAAATCGCATTTCTATCATTGTGTCAATCGGAAAAACTTCTTGGTGGTTTGATTTTTTTGCCAAACGAAACGCAAGCTGAAAGGTCTCTCCCTCGATGTAATAGCGCTTAGATCTTTTGCTCTGCAAGGTATCTGTGTATCGGCTGTACTGATTATCCAGATATAAATGGTAGAGGTAATTCAAATGTTTTTTTTGGGAAAATGCGCTTTCCACAAATATTTGATCGGGATTGTTCTTGCGGAGGATTGTTTCCGTTATTTCCTCAAGCCCCAACTGATCTTTTTCACTTAAAATATTGCGCTCAGCGACTTTCATCGCATCATTACCCGGATTATTAAAATGGTATGTTCCAAGAAGGATCACATTGACTTTCTCTTGGGCATGTAGCGTCGTTATAGTTAAAGATAAAAATAAGGTGAGGTAGCTTAAGTATTTTATTATGTTCATATTCTAAATAAAAATAGGTTTTACAGTGCATTGTTTAACTCGATCAGATTGAAGTGATCATCATGTCGTAAGAAGTCTTTAAATATGGCAGCATGACCTTCGCCGACCAAAATAAAAACTGTTTTTGTGGACCGCTTCAACTGGCTCTGAAAATTGGCATACATAAATAAATTACGTTTATACCAATCCGAGACTAGTTTGGATGCAAAATAATCATCTTGTATCCCTATTTTGTTTGATAACCAGAAATAGAAGCCTATATTTTCTGTTAAATGTTTATCCTCATTGAGACTTAAAAATACATCTTTTAGTTTTTCCTGCTCGATAGCCTTATTCGTGCTTTTACCTAAGGTGATGATTTGTGTGTCATATTCTTTTTTTAATTCCGCATTAGCATGAACTAATTTTAATAGAAGATCAAATCGCATTTCTATCATTGTATCAATCGGAAAAACTTCTTGGTGCCTTGATTTTTTTGCCAGGCGAAAGGCAAGCTGGAAAGTTTCACCTTCTGTGTAATAGCGCTTATATCTATTGTTCTGTAAGGTGTCTGTATAACGGCTATACTGATTATCTTGATATAAGCGGTAGAGGTAATTCAAATATTTCTTTTTGGAAAGCGCACTCTCCACAAATATTTGATCAGGTTTATGTTTACGGATAATAGCATCTGTTATCTCTTCAAGTTCCAATTGATTTTTTTCGCTTAAAATATTTCGTTCAACGACCTTAGCAGCATCATTACCCGGATTATTAAAATGGTATGTTCCGAGAAGGATCACATTGACCTTCTCTTGGGCATGTAAATACGAAATTGTTGAAGCAACAAATAGCGTAAGGCATAACCAGTATTTCATTATGATCATATGGTTGAGAAATATTAAAAAATTAGTGGATTAAATATTTTGTTAATTAGCGATACAAAGATATAAAACAGCTCATATTTACCAAATAAATTATCGGGTAGCTGCGCTAAGGAGAAGTATCAGATCGTTAAGCCGGCTGTGCGTCGTGTTACCGATTAACGAAAACTTAATATAATATTATCCAATACCTAATATTATACAAATAGCTTTGCTGTCAAAAAAGGTTTAACACAGTAGAAGCCCATATTAACCAGCATTTCCAGGTATTTACAAAAGCGTACATCCATTTACACGGATAATAGTTTGCATAGAACGAATGGTAAATAAGATGTGCCGGATATCAATTTGCCGCTGTGGCCGGTCTGTGATTGCCGTATATTTAAGCGTAACTCCATAGGTAGTGGATAATGGAATAACTTTTTTAGCCATTTCTGCCTCACATAATTTCACCGATCTGATGGATGGATAGTGGTGAAGTTTGTGTTTAATTTGGCTATTATAGTGTGTTGGTTATTAATTGTTATTATGTTTTTTTGCGAAAGGGTATTAGTCGGTATTGAACTGCTATATGCTAATGGCTAGTTTAAAATAGTGGTCATGGGGCGGTGCTTATTAGTAGGGGAATAAAAGATAAATTCTATAAATCGGAAAATTAAGACATGGAAAAAAATATTGAAAATAATACCATATCGTTGACAGTGATCGGAAATCTGACATTTAGAGCACTTAGCAGCAAAAGATATCAGATAGCCATTGGACTGATCCTGGTGGCTATTCTGATCCCGGTAGCAGCCTTTATGGGTTTTGTAATGCACAATAATATCACCGATTTGAATAGGGGACAGATAATCGGTATTATGGGAGGCTTAGGTATTGTATCCTTTGTTTGTGTCGCATTTATTTTTTCGAAATTCCTCGCTAAAAAATATATCATGGCATTTTATTCAGATCGCATCGTGGTGCAAGGGGACGGGGTACGACAGTTTGATTTGGACAAGATCGTGAGTTTTGATATTTGGAATGATTCCGACTATGCTAAACTCGTGATCAACTACCAGGATAAGTTGGTCAAGTATCATGTAGGTTTCGCTAATTTGATCTTTGGCAAACCTATTTTGGAGGAAAGAGATAAACTGGATACTATCTTTACCAAAGAAAGAGGCTTTAACAAAATGGTAGAAAACAGGAAAGGAATAACCAGAATCTACTATTCCATTGCGGAATTCTGACTGGAGCTTTTATTTTAAATTCAATAATTCGTTTTTAATATGATATTACGGAAAATAATACACAGTAAATCCAAGGGTCATTATGGAATACCTATGAATTATCAAGAGGCTCTTGCATTGTTCTATACGCTGAATTGGGATGATGAAAATACATTTTACAACCAAAAATTTGGGGATTCTTATTTACAGTTGAAACCCTTAGATAGGACTGAAGTAGCGGATAATAAAGAGATCAAAGTGGAGATACTGATAGATGAATATTTGATCAAATTTGCTGTCACAGCAGTGATGATGAGCGAAGCGACTGCTTTGATAAAATACTATTTTGAGCATGATAAAATCGGTAATATAGATTCCTATGGAGTCGGATATCCATAACGGATTTGTAGCGATGAACTTGGGGTTTTTAATTGTGTGTTGTGTGTAGTTATTGTTTGTAATCTAGTTGGTTATATTGTTTATATGAATTAAAAGTGTAGTGCTAAAAATGCATGCTTATAACCAATGGTTATGGTTGTTTTTTGAGTGATTTAATGTTTTTTAAGCAGAGACGACTGTTGCGTATTCTCAGTATCCATTCAAAAAATCCTTTCTGCGGATAAATTGCTCCTTTAGACGGATGCTGTCTAGCTTCCTTAACAATATCTTTGCAGCATATTTATATTATTTAGAATAATTCTTGATATGCTTTACACAACAAAAATTAAATGGTCATTTATTGCTAGTATACTGGCAGCGGTATGTTGGATTATCGGAGATATGTTTGTCGCGGGTTTTGATGTAGATCCTGGGGAATATCCACTTTTTTCGAAGACTTATGCGGAGCAGGTGGATGTGGGTATTGCGGTACTCATGCTGAAAGGGTCGAGCGAACGTCTCATGTTTGGTGCACTGATTGCCTCGATGACAGCTACTTTATTCTTACCGGGTGTGTGGCTGGCCTATCAGTATTTTAATGACAAATCAAGGTGGTATGCCTGGGGGACTTATTTTGTGTTGATAGTCAGTGTTATGTTGATGCCGCTAGGTCATGCGGACTTTTATTATACGGGTGAAATATATAAAGCGATATACCACAGCGATCCGATCGCTCATCCATATCTGTTGGAAACGGCCTCAGGCTTTACGAAGGTACTGTATATTGCTTGGGGGACGGCTATTGTGGTGTTGATGGTAGGTTGGCTGCTGTTTTCGATACTGGTTTTTATGCGGAAGACACAGTTACCTCGCTGGGCAGCCTTTATCAGTCCTGTTTTTATCACTATATATCAGTTGCCCTTGAGATTCCTACCCTCGTCTGTACTGAAGGGTTGGTTGCTCGCAGCGGGGTTTAATATTGCCTACCTGATTTTTTTTATCTTGTTGTGGCTGCTTTTCAAAAAACCTGCAGCACAAGAGACGCTGATGGATTCTTAATCTACATTAAGCTTTTAGCTTAAGCTAGGTTATTGGCTTATACCTCTTTGTTTGCGTAAATTTGAATATACAAAATTGAACAGCAAGCAAGCAAGCAAGCAAGCAAGCAAGCAAGCAAGCAAGCAAGCAAGCAAGCAAGCAAGCAAGCAAGCAAGCAAGCAAGCAAGCAAGCAAGCAAGCGGAGTGTATTCGGTGATGTATGAATTCAAAAGATAGGAGTATTAAAAATGAAAAAATCAATTGAAAAAATCTTCCCTCGTCCCGCACAACCGGGTATGGTAGGTGACGGATTCCGTGTGTATAATATGGTTCCCGGTAACGGCATTACCAAAAGACGGATGAGTCCTTTCCTCTTATTGGATTTCAATGCGGAATTTGATTTTGGTCCATCAGATCATATTCGTGGGGTAGATGTTCATCCGCATAAAGGGTTTGAAACAGTTACAATCGCCTATAAAGGCAGTGTAGCACATCACGACAGTTCGGGCAACAGCGGGGTGATCAATCCCGGGGATGTTCAATGGATGACAGCTGGAGCAGGAATATTGCACAAAGAGTATCATGAGGAGAATTTCTCCAGAGCTGGTGGCCCCTTTGAAATGGTACAGCTTTGGGTTAATCTTCCTGCAAAGGATAAATCTACCAAAGCACATTATCAGGGTATTACGGCAGATCAGATGGGCAAAGTACAGTTGCCTGAAAATGGCGGGATCGTCAATATCATAGCCGGTGTATTTCAGGATACAAAGGGACCTGCCGAAACTTATACTGCAGTCAATCTCTTTGATATTAAATTAGAAAAGGGCCATCAGACAGCATTTAATGTTCCGCAACATCACAATTCCGCCATTCTGGTAGTCAATGGAGAAGCGGAGGTCAATGGACAGTTGGCCAAAGAACATAGTTTTGTGCTGTTTGAAAACGATGGTGAAGAAGTCGTGATCAAGGCCAATGAGCAAGCTGTCTTACTGTTTATGAGTGGAGAACCTATTGACGAACCTATTGTAAGCTATGGCCCTTTTGTAATGAACACACAAGAGGAAATCTATCAGGCTTTTGAAGACTTTCAGGCTGGTAAATTCGGTACACTTGAATAGTCATTAATGGAAAACCACTGTACTATTTTCTGCTAAAAACGGTTGCCGAATATAATTATCGGTTAATAGATTTCGTCATGAATTTCCCCTAAGCACAAAAGCTTAGGGGATTTTTTTGAATAATGTACTCTTTACAACAAGCCTCTCAGTTTTTTTGTTTATAGATAGGCCTAGTGTTCGAATAGCAACTAAGACGCTTTCTTGCTTTAAGTGGTAGCAGATAATCTAGTAAAAAATAAGCTCAATAACAAAATGGTGTTTCAACTTGATGCGTAAGGGGCGAGTATAGAAACCGGAAAGTTATATGCGTAGCATGGGATAAAAATAGACCAATAAAGGCAGGTAATTCCTGAGGTCTTTCCTCAGGATTTTCAGCGCTTGTTGGATGCGGTAATCAACGGTCTTGGGTGACACTCCTAATTTTAACGCAATCTCTTTGTAGGTGAGATTCTCAAACCTATTCAATTCAAAAGCCTCACGAAACGAACTAGGCAGATTGGCGATTGCTTTATCGATCTTCTCTTTCAGTTCCTTTTCAAAATAGAGATCCTGGCTCGATAGCTCGAATCCACTCAGCTGGCTTAATTCATAAAAAGAACTTGCTTTTGTTTTTTCCTTCTTGATTGCTGTCAAACAGCGGTTGCGTACAGCTGCAAATAGATAGCTTTTTAGGGAAGTACTAAAATAGAGGTTCTCACGGTTGTTCCAGAGCCATAACATCAAGTCCTGTACATTTTCTTGTGCATCAGCTAATTCCACATATTGCTTCCCATAAGCCAATAGCGGGGCATAGTACTTTTTGAAAATAGACTCGAATGCGTATTTATCTCCTTTAACCAGATTTTCGACGAGGATCTCGTCGCCTAAACTCGTATTCATAAAAAAATAAAAAAATTTTTAGGATATACTCCCCTTAAATAGTCATCCTTTAAAATCATTGTAAAAATGCATAAAAATGATGAATATATAGAAACTCTGCTTTTGAATTTTGTTAATAATAATTTAGCGGCAGATGAAGAGGAGTTTTTGCGGGGTTGGCTGCTGGAATCAGAAAGCAATCGGGACAGAGCACGTGCCTTCTGTGAATTTTACCATCAGATCGATGCCTACACGACTTTGGAGAGCACTGATACTGATCAGGCATTTGAGAAAATGACCGGGAAAATCGGTGAATTTAGGCCGGTTCGATCGCTGAGCTATCTCCGGGTACTCCAACGTGCAGCGGCAGTACTGTTTATTCCACTGTTGCTGGTTCAGTTGTATCAATGGTACGACAACCGTTCTGGTTCCGAAGCTTGGGTTACCATGCGGACCAATCCAGGAATGGTAGCTTCAATACGATTGCCAGATAGTTCAACGGTGTGGTTGAATGCAAATACAGTGATCAGCTATCCGCAGAAATTCAATAAAGAGCGACTTGTCAAACTGGACGGTGAAGCCTTTTTTGATGTAACAAAAAATCCTGAAAAGAAATTTAAAGTACAGACTCCTGCGCAGGCGGCTATTGAGGTATTGGGGACCCGTTTTAATGTAGATGCCTACCATACGGACTCGACTGTGCGGGCAACGCTCGAAGAGGGAAGTGTACAGTTTAATTACCAATCCAATACAGGGTCTAAATCCTTGCTACTGAAACCGAGCCAGACTATAGTCTATAACAGGAAAAATCAGTCGATAGTGCCTAACGCATTAAATGAGAAGACCCTGACCTCCTGGAAAGATAATCAGATCGTACTCAAGAACACGAGTCTAACTGAGTTACTGACAATTGTATCCAAGCGGTTCAATGTTAAGTTTAATTTGAAATCGTCGAAACTGAATGACGAACGGTTTACGGGTGTGTTTGATTCACAACAATTGATTACGGTGTTGGAGCATATCAAAATATCCTCGCAGATCCAATATAATATGATCAATGATGGTAGCAAAACCGATGGTTCGATCACGGTGGAACTCTATAAATAAGCCTTATTACTATGTAAACAATAAAATTCTACTTATACAATTTATTAACCATTATCATGAACAAGTTAAGATTAAAACTGATCTTATTGGGTTTTGGAATCTCTGCATTCCAATTTGTCCAAGCCCAGCAGAAGTCACTGACTTTGTCTGTCAGCAACAAAAGCATGCAGACAATCCTGGATGAAATTGAAAAGAAATCGGGTTTTCGATTCTTCTACAACAACAATCAGATTGACACTAAGCGTAGTTTTTCGGTCAATGCCAAGGGCGAGGATATCAATGCCGTGCTTGAGCGACTTTTTAAAGGCACTGAAATCAGTTACCGTATTATGGAAGGAAATATCATCCTTTCGGTAAAGGAAAAATCAAGTGTTACGAAATCGGAAGGGCAACAGCAGCTGATTACGGTCAGTGGTATCGTATTGGATGAATCACAAAAACCCTTTTCCGGAGCAACGGTAAGTCAAGGGGAACGAAAAACAAGTACGGATCAACTGGGGAAATTTACGATCCGTGTTCAAGCTGATCAAAATCTATTCGTCAATGCTCTTGGTTTTGAAAGTGTGGAGCTGAGCCCTTCAAGCTCACATGAACTTCGTGTCCAGTTGAACACAGGAAACAGGGCATTGGATGAAGTCGTGGTGACCGCCTTAGGGGTAAAACGTGAACAGAAAGCGTTGGGTTATGCTGTCCAAAAGGTAGGTGGAGCAGCACTTTCTTCAGCTAAAGGTGTGGATGTAGCGACTTCGTTGACAGGGCGTGTGGCCGGTCTGAATATTAAAAATAGCACTGAGTTTAACACTACGCCAACAATTGAACTACGCGGGCGTACACCCTTGATTGTAATTGATGGGGTAGCGTCGCAATTTGTTAGTCTACGGGATGTTCCGGCAGATGATATAGAAGATATCAGCGTATTGAAAGGAGCAACAGCTGCGGCGTTATATGGTTCCAGAGGCGGTGCCGGAGCCATCATGATTACCACAAAAAAGAGTAAGGGAAAGGGATTGGATGTGCAGCTTAATAGTAGTACAATGTTTAATGCGGGTTATCTGCGGAGACCAGAGGTCCAGACATCCTATAGTACAGGACAGGGCGGTAAATATAAACCGGGAAGTTATGTCTGGGGCGATAAGTTGGATATCGGAAGAACCGCAAAGATTTATAACCCTTATACTTTTCAGGAAGAGGATACCGAATTACGATCTGTAGGAAAAGATAATCTGAAAAATTTTCAACAACAAAGCTTTATTACCAATAATAATATCAGTATCGCTCAACGGGGTGAAAATGGTGGCGTCAGAGCTTCTTTTACGCATGTATATAATAAAGGCCAGTATGAAAACAACAAGCTGAACAAGATGACTTACGCCGTCTCCGGTGATATGACTGCTGGTAAATTTAAATTTGAGGGCGGGCTGAATTATAATAAGCGGTACTATCCAAATATGGGAGCCACAGGGTATGGTGGTGGCGGTATTCTTTACAACCTAACTGTTTGGTCGGGAACCGAATACGATATTAGGGATTATAAGAATTATTGGGTGACACCTAATGAAAAACAGAACTGGATGGATGCTTCCTGGTATGATAACCCGTATTTTATCGCTAATGAAATTGTGCATTCCGGTGATTACAATATCCTAAATGGCTACCTAAATACCGAGTTTAAGTCAAACGACTGGCTGACAATCACGGCACGTCTGGGTTCGGATGTTTATTCGCAGCTCGACCAATACCAAAATCCAATTGGTGCCGTGGGGGGATGGCACCGGTTAGGCTATTTCTCAACAAGCCGTGAGGGTGGCTATAGTGTGAATGGAGATTTGATGGCAACAGCAAAGAAACAGTTTGGCCAATTCAATGTTGAGGGCTTCGTGGGTACGGGAATAAACTACCGCAATAAGGATAACCAAAATGGAAGCACCTCAGGTGGGCTAACGATTCCAGGATTCTATTCGTTAAAAGCTTCGGTCAATCCAGCAACAACAACATCTCAACTCGAGCGGCGCCAGGAGAATGCAATATATGGACGATTTACTGCTTCATGGAAAAATGCCGTTTTTTTGGAAGTGACGGGACGTAACGATTGGAGCTCTACATTGGACAAAAATAATCGTTCATTTTTCTATCCTTCGGTATTGTCCAGTGTGGTACTCTCTGACTTATTGAATCTGCCTTCGGCCATTAGTTTCTGGAAGGTAAGAGGCTCTTGGACAAGGACAAAAACGGCTCCCGATATCTACGCCATTAACCAACAGTATACAATTAATAGCGATGTTTGGCAGGGGTTAGGAACAGCTTCTTATCCATCCACGTTAAGAAATGCTTCGATTAAACCAGTCACAATGGATTCATGGGAATTGGGTACTGGAATCAATTTACTGAAAAATAGAATACAATTTGATCTTACCTACTATGACGCATTAACATTTAACCAACAGCGTGATGCGGCTATCAGCTCTGCCTCAGGATTTTCTAGAACACAGATCAATATCAAAGAAGACCTACGCAGACGCGGTGTGGAGATTATGCTAGGTGCGGACGTTATAAAAAGTGCTGACTTTAATTGGAATTCCAAAATCAACTGGTCTCGAGAACGCTATACGTATGATCGGGTGGATCCGGATTACTCCACAGATAGACCTTGGGTAAAAGATGGTGCTCGATGGAACTGGGTGGCTATTAATGATTGGGAAAGAGACCCTAGTGGTAATATTATCCATTATGGCGGATTACCTAGAGCGAGTGCCTACCAAACTGTCGCTGGCTTTAACGAAGCTGACTTTATTTGGGGCTGGTCAAATACTTTTTCATACAAGCAGTTTACCTTAAACCTATCTTTTGATGGTCGTGTTGGTGGTATTGCTCAAAGTGTGACTGATCAGGCCATGTGGAATTCGGGAAGTCACCCTGATAGTGATAACGAATACCGCTATGATATGGTGGTCAATGGTAAGAATAATTATGTAGGTCAAGGTGTGAAGGTGCTTTCTGGTTCTGTTGATTACGATTCGTATGGTAATATCACCAGAGATGACCGTGTATTTACTGCCAATGATGTACCGGTGTCCTATGAAAACTATCAAATTCGTATGGCACCTTATATTGGTAGTCCAAGATCACAATTTATGTTTTCGCAGACCTTTGTCAAATTAAGAGATCTGAGCTTAGAATACCGTTTGCCAGTTGCCTGGTCACAGAAGATCAAAGCCAAAAATACATCGGTAGGTTTAATCGGGCAGAATCTGTGGATGTGGGCCAAGGACTTTAAATATTCGGACCCGGATATCGGTAAAGAAAACTTAAACTCAGCGTCAATCCGATATATCGGGATGAATGTAAAACTTCAATTTTAACTTAAACAGTAGCATCATGAAACAGAAAATAAATAAATTATTTGTACTAGTATTGACCTTGGGTACAACGTTTACATCGTGTAATAATTTTGAGGATATCAATACTGATCCCAATGGATCAACACGAGCGTCAAGACCGCTATTAGCGACAAATATTATTTTGGATTTGACTTCGAGTAGTATGGGTAAGCCATTTTACGCCAACCAGCTGGTATCTAAAAGCTTGGCCTGGGGAGAAAGCGCAGATGGCAACCAATATAATTCTTTTGGTCGATCGGACCTGAGCGGCTACAGTACAGTAATCAACGGCAATAAAATGTTGGAGTTGACGACTGATGCAAATAGGCCGGCTTATGAGGGACTATATTACTTTGCTAAAGCCTACCAGATGTTTTATCTAACGATGACTTTAGGAGATATCCCTTATACTGAAGCGTTCCAAGGGGAAAGCGGGATTTTGAAACCTAAATATGATACGCAGAAAGAAGCCTTGTTGGCTATTTTAAATGATCTGGATCGATCTTATGAGGCTTTTGGTAAAGGAGTCAAGCTGGAAGCTGATCCAATTTTTAAGAGTGATCCGGTAAAATGGCGAAAGACTGTGCGCGCTTTTCAGCTTAAAGTATTAATGCATTTGTCTATTAAACAGACTGATAATGACCTGAAAGTGGCCAGCCGCTTTCAAAATTATGCGAAATCGGATTTGATGACCTCTAATGCGGACAACTTTCAACGCATTTATTCCAATAATGCCAAAGAATATTATCCTGTATATTTTACACGGCTTAATCATAATCCCTATGCGATGTTGAGTTATCTAATCATCGATAAATTGAAGGAAAGCTCAGATAACAGATTGTATTACTTTGCCAAACCGGCAAAAAGCGAAACAGATAAACAGGTGCCAGCCAATAGTCCGGATGCTTATCTAAGTGTTGACCCTTCAGCTTCATTTGATGTGATCAGCAAAAGATGGTCTTCTGGTCAATTCTCAGGAATTAATGCACGTTATACGCAATTGCCTAGCGGGGAGCCTATTGTTAAGTTAGGCTATGCTGAACAGCAATTTATTTTGGCAGAAGCTGCCTTGCGTGGCTGGATTCCAGGCCAGGCGAGTAGCTACTACAATGAAGCTATCCGTGCGAGTATGCTATTTGTGGCCGATAATACACCGGATGTTGCGGACTATCACCATAATAAAAAGATTGATGCTGCCAATATACAAGCTGTACAAAACCATCCGTCAAACCTTTTAACCGGAAACTTTGAGACAGATTTGGAGAAAATTATGTATCAGAAATACCTGTTGTCTTTTATGCAACGCGAGTGGGAATCGTATTATGACTATAGACGTACAGGATATCCGAAATTTCCGATTAATCCGAATACGAATCAGAATATCACGAATACAAAAATGCCGATGCGCTGGATGTATCCAAGCTCAGAATTTGATACCAATCGGGAGAATGTGGATGCGGCGATACAACGTCAATGGGGTGGTGTAGACAATGTAGACAAAATCATATGGTTGTTACAAAAATAAAATAGGACTTGTGCCAAAGTCTTTGGATATTTGAAGATTAGACTTGCCTTAGTTCGCTAAGGCAAGTTTTATATACTGATGCGTAAATATATACCATATAGATGAAAATAGGAAAATTTATAATGTTGTTGCTACTGCTCAACATTGGACAGATCATAGTCGCTCAGGGGAAAACTGAATTGAAAGTGCTGCAGATCAATATTTGGCAGGAGGGGACAGTCGTACCCAATGGCTTCCCGGCTATTGCGGATGAAATCATCGACAAGAATGCGGATGTCGTGCTCTTTAGTGAGGTACGTAATTACAAAGGGACAGATTATATCCAGCGAATATTAGCGGAATTAAAATCCAAAGGAGCGAGCTATTTTGGTAAGTCAAGTGATGAAAAGCTGGATGTTGGATTGATCTCCAAATTTCCAGTGACGGACCAACACGCATTGTATGGCAAAGATAGTGGGATGGGAGGTGTGTTGAAAAGTAAGATCAAAGTTGGCAAACGCGATTTTGTCTTTTATTCTTTACACCTGGATTATACCAATTATGCCTGTTACCTACCTAGGGGGTATGATGGTGTAACCTGGAAGAAAATGGAAAATCCGATTACTGAGGTATCGGCAATTGTGGAAGCCAATCGTAAAAGCAAAAGGGATGAGGCGATACGTGATATTATACACGATGTGGAGGGGGAGAAGCAATCGCAATCCTTTATTGTTGCGGGTGATTTTAATGAACCTTCACATCTGGATTGGACTGTAGCGACAAAGGATCTGTTTGACCATCGGGGTGCTGTAGTACCTTGGGACTGTTCAGTTCTATTGGAAAAGGCAGGATTTAAAGATAGTTTTCGTGTGCAGTATCCTAACCCGGTAAGTCATCCCGGCTTTACCTATCCGGCGTTCAATAAGGATGTGCCTATTGATAAGTTGGTCTGGGCACCTACAGCGGATGATCGGGACAGAATAGACTATGTCTATTATCGTAGTAAGCTACCATTAAAAGTGGTGAAGGCGAGAATTGTGGGACCTGCGGAAACAGTGAAATATGCCAAAAAGCAGGGTAAAGATAGCGAAGATGAATTTTTGCTTCCAAAAGGAATATGGCCTACAGATCATAAGGCCCTGTTAGTGACTTTTACCTTTTAGGAGAGGAAATTCAATTGTACTGCTGTTGATTGAATACAGTGCTAAAGGAATACGTGGGGATATTGCACGGCATAAGAAGCACGGACAGGTTTTTAGCAACAGGTCTGTGCTTCTTTTTTGGAGGTCTGGTTTCTGGTGGGGTATGACGGTAAGCCAACAGTGAAAATTGAACCTTTATTGGGAATACTCTGAATATCGACTGTACCTTTGTTGCGCTCGATCAGATCTTTACATAATACGAGCCCTAAGCCCGATCCGGGTTCATCTTCCGTACCGAATGATTTATGCTGTATTACATTAAAGAGTAAGGCCGATTTGGAGGGATTAATTCCAACCCCCTCATCTTGGATATGAATGTTGGTATGAATCTCATTTCTACTGCAATAAATACTTATCTTTCCGGCCACATAACTAAATTTGATTGCATTACTAATAAGGTTTCGGAGAATAATGGAGGTATGATCCTTATTGGCGAAGATATGTGTTCCTTCGGGTATAGCAACTTCTATCTTGAGCTGTTTTGCTTGTATTTGATCGGTAAACAATATGATGATTTCGCGGATCAATGGTTCGATCAGCACTAAAATAGCAGGGCTGGTAATCCCACGCATACTGCTACTTCCCCATTGCAGAAAGTCGTCCAGCGCTTGATTTTGATGTACAATCTGTTGATAAAGCTGTTGTATGTATTCTCTAGATACGGTATTGTTGAGAATCTGGTCACGAAGCATCAATACCAATGCCTCCAAACTGGCAAATGGACTTTTGATGTCATGTGCGACAATGGAAAATATTTTCTCCTTATCGCGATTCATAGATTCAAGTTTTCGACGCTGTTCCTCAATCTTCTCCATATTGTTGTAAATAATCTGTAGGAAGGAGTTGACAGCGATAACAATAAAGGCAAGTGCATTGCTAATGTTGAAGATCAGTCTTAGCCTGGGGACACGTTGGGCTACAGGAACAATGGTCGGAAAGAAATAGAGCAATGCAATGGCGAAAGCAGTAGCAAGGCAGAAAAAGATATGGATACGACGGTCGTCATAGAGTAACATGGACGCGATCAGGGTGCATAATAGAAAATATTCTCCGCCATTTTTAAATAATATCGCTCCCAAAAGAAAAAAGATGAAATTGCTGACCAATAACATCGCCTTCGCAAAGTTATGTTTACCGTCGTATTGTAGAAAGAGTACCGAAATAGAGCAAATGGTATTGGATAGGTTGATCGTCGACAGCAGGTAACGTTGGTCGATGATATTAAGGATAAAAAAGCAAAGTGTGGGCAATAAACAAAGTATGGCAATCAAGTTGACCATCTGTATCCTTTTGAGGTCGATATAGGACATATCCGGATGCGTTCCGATATTCGTGAGTATGTTCCAATATCTTCGGATATAGTTCATAATTTTATTTAAACTGCTAGTGAATATTAATCCGCTAAATTAACATAAATAAGGTGTTGTAGCGCGATGCTTAGCGAAAAAAATGTTCGCAATACTTTAATTGACAGATGGCTGGGGTACCTCTGGTGGATAATCGTGAAACAACTGATTTAAGACTTCGGTTGAGAGACCTTAAATCAGTTGCTGGATTGATGGAGATTAGCTATATTCTGTATGTAACCAGACTACTTTTTGCTCTGCTTCATGTTGCTGACCAATAATGTTGCGGTAGAGTTCTGGTCGTCGGGCGCTGATATAACGATGTCCGCCAGCCTGTATCAGTTTTTCGGGTGTGACTGTGGCTATGACAAAACTATCGTCAAATGTATGGCATTCTGCGAGAATATCCCCGAAAGGATCTAAGATCATTGAACAACCATTCTTTAACTGATTGTCATCCATTCCGATGGGGTTTGAAAACACGGTGTAAACCGCGTTGTCATAGGCCCTGGCTGGCAACCATTTCATTAACCAGCTACGTCCTTTCATTCCATCAAACTCCAATCGCAAGGAGGTTGGGTCATTTTCACGGTTATGCCAGAGCTGAGGATCCACAAAGCCCGCTCCAGGTCTAGATGAAGGAGTACACATGGTCACATGTGGCATAAAGATAATGTCAGCTCCTAATAATTTTGTTGCGCGTACATTTTCAATGACATTATTGTCGTAGCAGATCAAAATGCCACATTTCCATCCTTTGATCTCAAATACCGTATAAGCTTGACCTGGGGTCAGATAAGGGTTTATGAAGGGATGTAATTTGCGATGTTTGGCAACTAAGCCATCTTTGTCGACACAGATATAGGGCTTATATAAATTGTCGTTTTCATCTTTTTCAAATAAACCGGCAAGAATGGTGATATTGTATTTGGTTGCTATCTCGATCAACTTCTGGGTGCTGTTTCCTTTGGGAACGTGTTCGGCAATATCGAGCATTTGCTGTTTATCTAAATTTCTTGCGAAAGTATAACCAGTAATGGAACATTCGTGAAAAGCAATCACATCAGCACCTTGGGCTGCGGCCTGTTGCGCAAGGTGCTCTATGATTGTCAGATTATAGGCTTTATCCGCACTTTTATGCTCAAATTGTGCTGTGGCAATTTTTAATTTGTCCATATTTCTTTCTTTGATCTATAGACAAATCTACTTGTAAGTTGTTAAGATAAATTGTACAAACCCGACAAGCGATCAGGCAAGGCTTGGAATTCCATAAAATTGATTGTCAGTCTGCTTGTATTGTTCAAATATATGGATGGTGTAAAACCAGTATATTTTTTAAATGTCCTGATGAGATGAGATTGATCAAAATACCCGCTTTCGTAGGAGATGGTCGTCAGTGTTGTACCATCAGGTTTATTGCGAAGTAACTTCAAAAAGCAATGGAGTTGGACAATACGTCCGAATTTTTTGGGACTCATCCCGACCTGTTCGGCAAATATCCGTTCCATCTGCCGCTCATTATGACCACTGAGTTTGAGTAGTTCTTCCACAGAGAGGCGCCCTTTGTGATCGGTAATATATTTTAATACGTTAGAAAAGGAGGTCTGACCTAGCGATTTGTGTTGAATGGCGAGTGTACAAAAGAAGGTGTTTAATGCATTTAATTTAGCTGTTGGATGCTTGCAGTACATAAGCTGATCGTAAAGCCGGTCTGCTGACTGTCCAAAGATATCCTTTAAGCCGATGATTTGATCTTTTAGCTCATGTGCCGGTATACCCAGTAATTTGTAGAGACCATCGGGTTGAAATACAACAATAATAAAGGAAATGCGTTCGATCAGACAGAGATCTTTAAAATGACTGATCTGACCATACAAAAATGACTGGGGGAGATGATCGTTTCGGTTGATGGATAATCGGCCTTGATTCAAAAGAAAGACCATTCCTGTATTGCCGTCCGAGAATAAGCGTAGCGTTTTTTGCGGATCAGCAGCGCTTTCCAAAAAGAGGTAGTGTTTGATGTAAGGCAATAATTCTTTTGGCGGGAGTATCTGCATGGCCTAATCCGTGAGTTGATGTATACCAAATGTACGTATTTCCTGTTGTATGAAAAATTAAAAATGATTTGATATTTAGCGTTATTTGTTGTCTTTATTAAGGTTTCTGATCGCTCGCTTTACGATGTACATGGTTTCTTTACTTTTACTTTCTCTTTCCCATCTGGTACATAATTCTTTAACAAATAGCGGACAGGTCTTGGCGGCGTCATTCAGCCAATTGGCCACGCTATTTTGCACATATCGGGATGGATCGGACTTCAAGGCTTCTAATATGGATAAGGCGATGGCGGGATTTTGTTTTAACGCATCAATATGTGCACACCATACACCTCTCGGTCGAATGGCCTCTGATGCGAAACGCCTGATATTTTCATCGCTGTTGGTAGCCCATTCGGTAAGAATAGAAATGCTTTCTTGCAAGTTGCTGCTTATTTTTTCACGTACAACTAGCCAGCTGATTTCTCGAACACCAAAATGTGGATCAGCAGCAAACTGTTGGATCTGGTCTAATGTTTCGGAGATACTTAGATCCTTATTTTTCCCAACAGTATATGCGGCCCAACAACGAACCAGATCAGCCGGATGAAGCGATATCGTCTGGAAGAAAACGATATCATTTTGCTGTGTGATCTGTTCAAGAAGTCCAATTCCGATGGCTTCATTGATGGTATTGACAGTCCGTTTTTTTAACTGATTAATTTCGTTTAGTATCGGCTTAAGATAGGCTGTCCGATCATGCTTTGTAAGTAGGTGGTTTAATAAGATAGCTTGGTCTACGGCTAACCACTCAACAAGATTGGCAGTTTCAATCTCACCCTTGTTCAATTGTTCCAGAATAGATGCTGGTATCTCACTTGTTTTTCGTGCGCCTATTCGTTTTGGTGATCGGCACTGTTTTGCTGAATTTTTATTTAATACTGGCATATCCTCTTGTCTATTTTTCATATTTATTCCTAATCTTTGCAAAGATTCGAAAGTTAATCCATAAGTACAATAACGCATAAAATTGTCACTATGGGCTAAAAAAGTCAACATTATGAAAAAAACGGATAGAGCCATAGAAGAAAAAATATGCCCATTAGAATTTGCAGTCAATGCGATCAGTGGGAAATGGAAAATTCCGATTGTCTGGCGTATCAATCAGGGTGAAAAGCGTCCAAGCGAAATGTTGCGTGGTATTGTTAAGGTGGATCGGCGTGTATTGAATCAACAGCTAAAGGAGTTGGAGCATGACGGAATACTTCGCAAGGAGGTTTTTAAAGAGCTACCCCCGCGGGTAGAATATACACTGACACCACTAGGTAAAAGTCTGGTAGAGGTGCTGTGGAAATTAAATGACTGGGGTGAATCGCTTTTAGTTGAAAAAAATGATTCTCACTGTTAAAGCCTACTCATTCTATGATCGATAGTGGGCCATATTGTTCCAATACATCACGTACTTAGTTTCTATAGTCGTTACAGCGATCTATACAGCTACAAAATTGCAATTTAGTCCTTCTTGGATTGGAGCGATTTGAGTTCTTGGTTGATCTGTATATTATTCACATAGATCGGTATAAATACACAAAACAAGGAAGCTGCAATGCCTGAAAGAGCGTACTTTTTTGTTTTAAAGGAAAGATAGACCAAAACTACAATAGCTATAAACATGACAATACCAAAAGATATCATGACTCCAATGGACTGTTTTTTCTTTTTGTTTAACTCCTCGTTGGTCAATTGAGATAAAACTTTGTTCTCTGCCATGGTTCAATTGTGTTAGGATTTATAAAGAAAGGTTACTTACTTCTCTTGTTACAAACAAATTTAAATAAATTTTTGACCCTGTCAAGTTATTTTTTGATGCCAGTGGTAAAGCTAGATAAGGGCTGCTTTTCAATACTGAATCTTTGTTTTGCCGGAAATATAAGGGGTATAAATGATAGAAGGGTAAGGGAAAAATAAAAAATTATCAAACGCTTCGTCAATTTTGTTGTTCTTTTATTTAACTGGCCTGGGACAGGATGTTGTGAATTTCTATTTAAGTATTCATAATAGTAATGGCCAAATAAGGAATAGTATAAATAACCATAAAAAAGAAAGAAATGAAATCGGCGAAATACATTGTGCTCAGTTTTCTCGAAAGTCTGAATAAAGAAGATTTTACTGCTGCATATGAATTATTGGATAGTGATATGGTGTTCGAGGGGGTGCTTGGGAGTCGGCATACTGCGGATCATTATATTGCGGATATGAAGAAAATGAAGTTTAAATACAATATTAAAGAAGTAATGACAAATGGTAATCATGTTGCTATCTTCTATAACATTGATATGGGTGGAATGGAGATCTTTAGTGCAGGCTGGTATCAAGTAGAAAACGAGTTGATCCTGAAGATAAAGGTCGTCTTTGATCCACGGCCGCTTCTGAAAGATAAATAGCTTTACTCAAGAGTTTGTGAATCCAAACTCTTGAGTAAAGCTATTCGGCCCTTCGTTTGAGATCGTCGGCGGCACCTGTTTTTCGAGACTGTCCTGTTTTGGTGGATCCAAAATTATAGCTATAGGACAGCATCACAACGCGGGGCTCTCTTCTGCTCTTAAAATTTTCTTTGTAATCATTGTAGACAGTCACTCCCTTTATCGTATTGCTGTTGAATAGATCACTTACGGCGAGCTTCAAGGTAGTTTTGTCCTTAAATTTCTTTTGCAACCCGATATTGAGATACCAATAAGGGTCAATACGGACGAAGGCATATACTTCGGTAGCTTTATAATTGGCTGCTAATTCGGCGACGAAATTTTTACCCAATTTAAGCGTATGGATGCTATTCATGTCGAGGGTAAAATTGCCAATATTATTGATCTGTGTCCCTGAGACGTTTCCTGTATATGAACCGTAATAGAAGTTTGCACTATTGTTTATATCCCACCAATTGGTTGGCTTGATCGGTAGAATGAGATTGAGGGAGTAATAGGATGCTGATTTCAGGTTTTCTTCTGTCTGAACGGTGATGTTCTCTCCATTTTCGATTACGGGTTTTATGACAGTCGTGATATTGTTGCTTATTTTGCTATAACTCAGGGTGGCTATATATCTACTTTTGAAACTATAGGTGAGTTCATAGTTTTGCGATGTTTGTGCATTTAGATCGGGGTTGCCAACACGATATGTTGTCGCATTAATATAATATTTAAAGGGGTTGAGCTGTTGATAATTGGGACGGTTGATGCGACGGCTGAGATTGACTTCGAGATTATGATCTGTTGTGAACTCATAGGAAAAAACGGCACTTGGAAATAACTGAGTGTATTGCCTTTTATTAATTTGTGCAGTGGTTAGCTGTATTCCTGTCACATCGGTTTTTTCAATACGTAGACCTAATACGGTTTTCAGCTTATTCCATTTTTTGGATACATTACCGTAGGCTGCATAGATGTGCTCCTGGTATATGTAATGATTCGATTTATTGGTGTCCCGTACAGCCGGCGATGTACTATGATCATAAAATTCAATATCGTTATCTGATTTAACGTAACTCGTTTTAAAGCCGGCTTCCAGTTTGAGGTTTTTAGGGAATATTTTAATCCAGTCGCTTTTTAGTGCATAGATGTTCAAACCGCCATCAGTTTTTCCTCTCAAGATATAGGGTATACCTATAGGTTCACCTTCGTTGTTGTTGGTTTTGGTATCAAAACCTTGGTTCGATGTATTGACATAGCGAATGAAATCTATATCCGTGCTAAGTTCGGACCCCAGTGTATCCATACTGTATTTATGATTGAGATTAGCAGAGATATTTTTCAAGGTATTGGCCGTTTGACTTAAGGTGGCGGTATGACTGAGTGGCTGATCGTTGGGACCTAGGATGGCCGTTTTGCTATCCCCACGTGGTTTAAAGACATTACTTGTGAAGCTGACAGATGCACCCAGTAGGTTTTTTTCAGTTAGATTGTAATCGAGGCCGATTTTACCGTTATGGTTACGGGTATTGAACTTAAAGAAATTGTCCTGTAGGTACGTTTTCTCTAAATTGCCTTCCGTGTAAAACTTTCGATCGATCATGAGCTCGTTAAATGCTTCGCGATAAGCAAAATTATAATTGGCAAAGAGGTTGAACTTATTATTACGATGGTTGATATTAAAACTGTTGTTATTTTTAACGTATCTACCTGCACCTAACGCTGTAGAAAAGCTTCCGTTGGTTCCCTTATTTGTTCCTTTTTTTAGTTTTATATTAATAATGGCAGTTCCAGCAGCGTCATATTTTGCGGAAGGGTTGGTAATGAGTTCAATTTTGTCAATCGCAGATGCAGGGAGTCCGCGGAGGTAATTGGCTAGCTCATCGCCGGTAAGTGGTGAGTTTTTCCCATCAATCTGTATTAAAATATTATTTTTCCCCCGTAAAATAACGTTGTCATTCCCATCTATTGTAACACCAGGTGCTTTTCCCAGTATTTCTAACGCAGATCCACCCGTATTTTGAAGGCTACTTTCTACATTTAAGATCATTTTACCGTCATGTCGTTCAATAAAAGGACGTGATTTGTTGATGACGACGGTCTCCAGTCGTTGTTCGATTATCCGAATTTCAGGTAGAGCTATGTCATGGTCCGTCACTTGAATGACCTCCGAATTGTAGAGGTCTGATTGACCACGACGAATTTTGAAGTAATAAGCTCCTTTGCTGAGGGCATCAAATCGAAACTCACCTTGCTGATTGGGAAATTCAGTCTTGATCAGCTTAGCCTCTGCATTGAATAGGTTAATTTCCAGTGAGGTAATTTCCGTAGTCGCTATTTTTCCAGATAATATGAAGTCATTTCTCTGAACCTGTTGTGCCATGATCTTGGTTGCCGATACAGACAGTAGCAGGGCTATGAATGTGATCAAAATACATCTTGCTTTCGAATGGTTGGGCATGATCATGTGGAGGTTTCGTTGAATTCGCATTTTTTATATTTCTATCAACGTTGTATGTCTACTCCGTTAGTTGTATGTCGTATAAGCTAGTATTATGTTGCAGGATAATATGGTGTAAGTTTGGAATATCTCTCTTGCAATATTTTTTGAATGTACGAATGGCTCCTGTTGTCATTACAAACAATTACGATTCGCCGAGATTGACTTAAGATTCGTTTCGTGTTGACCGAAAATAACTTGATATCTTTGATTCGGCAGTTGTTCATTTATTATTCAGGGGGATTGAGGCCTTTCTTGTTAAAGATCTTTCTTTGAAAGTTAATGGATTGGAACAGTAATTTGTGCTATTTCGGATAATAGGATAGAAATCACTAAAGCATAACAGATAGTGGGTATAACAGAAATATTTGTGGTCATACTGTGCATTGGAATTGTCGGCTTAGTTGCTGGCATCATTTTGATGTTATTGTATTTTGCTCTTACGCTTTTACCAGAAAGGAGCTTTTGGGGAAATTTGATTGCAAAGCTTTTTACCATAGCATATTATGTACTGCAGATAGGTATGATAATATTTCTGCTGGCGCTAGCGGGCATGACTGCCAGTATGGCTATTGACGGACTAGGAATGGGCGAATATAAGTTGAGGTTTAGCAGAACAGGTGGTGGGTATACAATGATCAAGTGGACTACCAGACCTATACGATTTGCTTTTCAGACTGTTGTTTTTATAGGTTTTTCTATTATCCTCATCTATCTTTCAATTAAACAGATTCGATCTATTTCAAAGAAAAGATGATTTTTTAAGCGTCCTTGAATGAGACTTATTTTTATTATTATTGGCGGAATAGCAGGTGTTTTGTTTTCTTTTTGGGATACCATGGTTAGTTACTCCGATACGGCTCCAATTGACGATCAGTTTGGGCTAGCAATTATTTCATGGCCTTTCTTTTTAATCAAAACACTTATTTATCTATGTATGGGATCATTTTTTTGTTGGTTGATCAGTTTGGTCTTTAGAAGAAATTTGCCAGAATGAGATTATACGGATAATGATGAGGCCATAGCGAATAATAAATATCTGCTAACGAATTATAAAATAACCTTATACACTACAAAAATCAACTGTATATTGCTGGAAAACTAATCTGGTATGAAGTGGATATTTTGCATATTGATTTTTGTGATAATGGAAACGAATGCAGCGTTTGCCCAAGCTTCTTTAAAGAGTGGTGTATACGAATTTACTGATATTACTTCGCCTGATACCCTTGGAAAGGGAAGAGAGAATTTGCTAAACTTTGAAAAGAAAACCATCAGAAGAACACTTATTGTATCAAATGATACGATCTGCTATCAGATTGGAGAGCATACACAAACACCTGCAGCCAGTTTTGGAATACAAGCAGATTATCGTTTGAAACTTAGACATCGCAATAATGGATTCGGTGCGAAAAGCAAGACTGTCAAATTGAAGCTTGTTATCCTAAATGATGAGATTATTACCGTAGAGGTTTTAGCGGGAAAGGCCAACTACTTTTATAGTGGCGGTCAATATTTTAAACGTGTAATTGCAATTCCATTTGAAAGAAAAACATTGACTTTTAAACGGAGATTGACACCTCAAGATATTGAAAAGCTATGGGAGCAAGAGCAATAAAGAATAATGTAGGAATCAACATACTCAAAGTGGTCCAAGTTATTCTTGGAGGGATCTATATTCTGGTTATTCTGTTTTACCTTGGCCTTATTGTACCTGAATACCTTGCTTGTGTCGGTTGCGATACCGAAGGTGCAATGGGAACTGATATTTGGGGTGATTCGGTGCAATGTTTTGGTGATAGTAAGGTCTTTGGTCAGGTTTTGTTTGATCTGTCAACCATGATTATCGTCGGGCTTTCTACTATATTATATCTCTTATTCCTTTGGCGGAATTTGATAGCTAAGAATCAGGATCGAGCTAAAAACCTCAGTAAAAAATAAGTGTTATGAAAAGATCCTTCATATTGACCTTAGCAGTTGGTACCTTCTTGCAATCTTGTCGTTATAAAGCACAAGATCATGTCAAAGAAAAGGTAACTCCTGCGATAGAGAGGGATGTCATACAGGTAGATACCATAAAAACGGCTGCTATTCCAATTCGCTCTTTTATTGGTAAAACAACTAACGATATTGACCTGTCAAAGATGCATGAATGCTTTGGAGTAATGTTGTCCAGAAAAGCATCGAAAGATAAGTATGCACTTGCGCAGTATTCCGCTGTCATTGATCATTGCCAACACGGACAGAGCAAATTTGTAATTGAACGATTTCTACGTCATGATGCGAACGGTAAATCTGTGTTTTTGATTGTGGATGAACTGGATGTGGTGGCCAACTATCCGGCGATCTGCTTTGGGAATTTCCAATTGGCAATAGAAAATGATATAGAAGGAGATTATTTTGTTGAGTTTTATAATAATGATGCCGAAATCATTACGCAGGTCAGGAGGATATGGCGTATTGACTTGGAGAAAGAAAAGTTTGTAGAAATTACGAAACCTAAGAATCTGCGGTTAATTAACCCCGACTATGTTGAATCAGACGAAGATCCAGCATTTACATTCCCCTCAACAGGGGAAAAGGTTTTGGACTTTATTGTCGATCCTACTGTTTTTGAGATTCAATATGAAACAGTAGGAGATTTAAATGCTGATGGTCTGTCTGATATCGTGATGGTGCGAAGAGATAAAACAAATAAAATGGCGATCAGATCAATCTTGGTACTACTTCAGAATAAGGACAAATCTTATCGTTTGGACAAAATTTCAAATCTCCTCATGCCAGTTGAATTTAATAAGGATGGATCAAAAATATATGGAACAGAGGACATTAGTGTTGTAAATGGTGAACTTCATCTTAATTTCTATGGGCTTGCTGGTGTCCAGGGTAATATTTGGGGACATTATAAATATTTTGGGGATGATCTGGTGTTGACTTATGTAGAGACTTATAATGTTGGCGCTGGTTCTTCGCAATCGCTCTATTATGATGTGGTAGAAGGAAAATTGACGGAGGAAATAACGGATACTGCAAAGGAAGAGATGCCTGTCAAAACTAATACATTTAAGATGAAAAAGGAAAAATATCTATTTGAAAACGGTTCGTTGAATGGGGCTATGGAAACCGCTTATAAAATAGTCAATAACAATTAGCGGAAATTGCTAGCAATGTATATTCAATCATATTTAGTGATGAAGAAAGCTATACGTATTAAAAAAATTAACATGCGGGCTATCTATAGCATTTTTCTTTTGGATAGACAGTTTAACCGAAAATATTTATTCTATTATCTTAATGATTATGGAAAATGAAAGCAATGGTAGTATAGATCGAAATCATGGGAGGTATGGTGTTATGATAAAGAAAAGTGTTGTTATTATTTTGGCCGTTATGACTATTCTAATCTGTGGTTGGCTCATCCTTGGTCTGGTGAGCTCTTTGGATATTCCGTCCAATAAAAATGATCAGTTTGCAAGTGAGCAAAAGTGGCGGGTGGATCAACGGAGCGATATCGATTCCTGCGAAAAGCAAATTATTAAAAATCAAATAGATCTGAAGCGTACTAATGAAAGGCAGATTTCGGGGCGGGCTTTTCAAACACAAATATTAGCTCTTTTGATAATTGTAGTGCAATTGATATTGATCGTTTTCGTGATATTGATACGCCGGAAGCCCTATTCTTGATAAAAGACTTCCTCATATGAAATTATTGAAATTTATATTTGTGGTGGTGATACTATTGGCATGTATTTTTTGCCTGATTTCATTTTTGAAGCCGATACCATATTCCAACAGCTGCGGTGAGGATAATCTATACCGATACCGCATGGGAATCTATCAGATAGATAGGAATATTATTAAAGAAAAGGAACTACAGAAACTTGGTGGGCTATTGTCCTTTGCTGGAATACAGGATATTGGGTGCCCTAATGAGAAGGATAGACAGCGGGACAAAATGCTTGCACAAGCTCTTGATAGCGCAAATAGGAGCTTAGAATGGAGACTTCTGAAAGAGGATCTATGGATTAATAAAAAAGGAGATATCGGATTGAAGGAAATGATCCCTGTTGGAAATGAGGGTATTACTTTTGTTGATAGTTATCTTACAAGAATGGGTTTTAATACAGAGGAACCATTGCATGCGATTATTGATACTAGTACTTTTCAAAAGCTAAACAGTGCATTTTATAAAGATAAAAAACATATTTATCGCTATTATGCAATGGCTTATGGCGGAAGCTTTTCTACTTTTGAAGAAGCTGATCATGCAACTTTTGTAGCACTTGGTGATTGTTATGCAAAAGATAAAAGGCATATCTATGAGAATCGCCAAGGTATTTTGGATCATGTAGACTATAAGACCTTTAAAGTAAAAAGCACGGTGTCCGGTTGTTTTGCCAAAGATAAAGATGGCTATTTGTCCTGGGGAGATCGGATTACAGGGGAGGATCTCAATGATGAATATGTAAAACAGGCGATTAGCGAATTGGATAAATAATACAGTGAGCTCATATCACTATTTGATCTTCTTTATCAGGTATAACCTGTTGCGTTGATTGGTGAAGAGTTGAAAGCCTAAAGCTGGATTTGAGTAGAAACTGTATACCTTAAATTGTTCGGTATTTTCAAAAGAAAGCGCTCCAATATTCTTATTGTTTATTTCAATTTTTGACCAATGCCATTCTTCATCCAAATATAACTTATCTTTAAATTTTAGTGTATCATTGTCTACAATCAGCTGTGAAAATAAATATCCCTGCCAGACATCCCCACGGTCATATTCTCCAGTTTTAGCATCATGTCGATCGCGCATACGTTGTACTTTTTGATAATATACAGATCTGATATTTGGAGGGGGAGCATTATCGGACGGTTCAAGTTGATCTTCTCCCCATTGACCAAAAAGATCATTAACGACATTACCTTTTGGCTTTATCTTGTAGGGGAAATATTCCTCATCTGAAAAGTTCTCATAAAATGTATACCATTTATCGTTTAATAAATAGGTTATCTTATAATAAGAGCCAGCGTATTCGTTATTACGATCAGAATGATAAACGGGGGTTGACATAACATAGGTCGCTTCCTTTTCTATTTCAGTTAATTTCTGACGCTGCTGATCTCTTGACCATTTTAAGTCTTCATTGAATATCTCGATCGTCTTTCTTATAGTATCACCGCGTAGCGGCCAGTTCCGAAAATAGTTTTTAGAAATATTGATCAGATAACCCTCAAATAAAACTTCTTTATCATCATCGCTATCCTGCCGAAAAGAATAGTGATCTATCTGATTGCCATTTTTGTCAAGCTTGCAAAAATCATGGATGGTTGGAAAAGGATCATTTGTATGTTGTGGATTTGTTGTACTGTGTATAATTAATTCATTGTTTTGGGTCAACAATTGATAGACAGGATCGTCACTTGCTATAAACAGGTCTATTTCATGTGTGCCAAATGTGTTTTTTGAGTTGTTGATATCCACATATTTTTCATACTCTTTTGGCAGCTTTGAGAAATTAAATGCATTCTCCAACCGAATATCCACATTAAAAATTCCATTTACATAGATGAAAAAGCAAGCGAGCAGCAAACATCCGAGTAGAAAGTACTTTAGTTGACTCCCACCTTTCAGGAGGATAAAGACATAGAAGAACACCCAGCTAAGAACAAATGCAATGGGGGAAAATATAATATAGTTTAATTCGTTATTACCAGGTAGGGGTATTGTATAAAAACCAATGACATAGAGTGCCATAAATATTAAACATGCCCAAAATGATTTTAATAGAATACCCTTTCTAGGGCGCTCTGTTCCTTTATTCAAGTGCTCCAATATAATAACTGAGTTAAGTCTATTTTCTGTCTTCTAAGGTAAATAATTGCCTCGTCATAGACAAGTGTTGAGGGGATGGAAATCGCTTTTCCATTGGTTAAACCGTAAAGGATAATACTTGGAAATATGACAATGAGCTCCGAAACCATGTAGACCATTTTTTAATTGCTATTTGTCCAGTCTTGTTCAATAATTGATTCCGGCCTTAAGCAGCTATCATTATTTTTGCTACCTCAATAGCATTCAAGAAATATGCGATGTGTTTTATGAATATCTTCTTTCTGTGGAAATAAAAGTCAAAGAAGTCGTGAATGTTTCCTCTTCTTGTAAGTAAAAGGAAACATTCAATGCCTAGTTTGGGCTGGTAGAGGTTATTATAATGTATTTACTTTCCGATACAGAATTTGGAAAAGATATTATCGAGTAAATCATCTGTAGACACACTGCCTGTAATCTCTCCAAGGTGATATAGGGCCTGACGGATATCCATCGCTAGGAAATCCGAAGTAACCGGATTATCAATACCGAATAATACACGCTCCAGAGAATCGGATGTCTTTTGCAGGGCTTCTACATGTCGGATGTTAGTTACCATGACATCGTCTGTATTTAAATTTCCCAGCTGTACTCTGTTGATCAGTTCCTCCTTCAACTCTTCTACACCTATCTGCTCTTTTGCTGAAATATAAAGCGGATTAAGAGGTTCATATTCTGCTTTTTGTTTATCAGATAATAAATCAGATTTATTGATGATGGTCAAAAATGGAATTTGAAGATTTTCAATTTCTAGCAACTGTGATTGAACTTCATCTATTTTATCCTGCATTGGATCAAAAAGATAGATAATCAACCTCGCCTGTTTCATTTTTTCGCGTGTACGCTCAACTCCCTTCGCTTCAATGATATCTGCAGTCTCGCGAATACCAGCGGTATCTATAAACCGGAAGGTTACACCATGGATATTAATTTCATCTTCAATGGTATCACGTGTAGTCCCGGCGATGTCCGAAACAATGGCACGTTCCTCGTTTAAGAAAGCATTCAATAGGGTTGATTTACCTACATTTGGTTTCCCCGCAATGACTACAGGAACACCATTTTTTAACACATTTCCTTGTTCAAAAGACTGAACCAGTTTTTGAACAATTACTTTTATTTTATTGATTAGATTTTTGAGCTGATCTCTATTCGCAAATTCTACATCTTCCTCTGAAAAATCCAATTCTAATTCAATAAGGGATGCAAAGTGGATCAGGTCTTCACGGAGGGATTTAAGTTGATTGGAAAATCCGCCCCGCATCTGCTGCATGGCAATTTGATGGGATGCAGCCGAATTGGAGGCAATTAAATCGGCTACAGCTTCGGCCTGTGAAAGATCCATTCCACCGTTGAGGAAAGCGCGAAGCGTAAATTCACCAGCACGGGCGGCCCGAGCTCCCTTTTTGATGAGCAAATTAATAATACGCTCAATAATATATTTGGAATTGTGTGTAGAGATTTCTACAGAATTTTCTTTTGTGTAAGAGTTTGGAGCTACAAAAAGGGATACGAGCACTTCATCTATAATTTCTTCACCATCGCGAATGGTTCCAAAATGAATGGTATGGGAGGCTTGTTGGAGCAGATCTTTACCCTTGAAAATATCGTTGGTGATTTTAATGGCCTGTTGACCTGAAACGCGAATTACAGCAATCGCACCATTGGCACCAGACGATGTCGCCAATGCGACAATTGTATCTTCAGTAATATAACCTGTATTGGACATGCTGCAAAGATACGTTAAATTGGCTGGAATGAAAGTGCTTAAATATCCCAGCAAATTAAATTTTCGATGGGGAATTAAACCTTTGTTTAGACACGCATGTCATACCAATAGAAACGCTTATAAAAAGGTGAAAAAGGTAGGCGGTATCGTACTTGATTTATAAATTTAAATTGTCTGGTTATGAGAAAGATAATATACTTCGCACTAGCAATAGGAGGACTTGCATTAATAACTCCAAAAGAATCGTCAGCTCAGCATCGTGGAAATGACCGCGAATGGAAGCATGAGAAAGAGCATCGGAAATACGAGGAAAAAAGGGATAAGGAAGAACGGAAATACTGGGAAAAAAGAGATAAGGAAGATCGGAAATATCATAAAAAAGTAGCCAAGTATTATCGTAAGGAATATAGGCATGGTCCGCCAGCTTGGGCGAGAGCACATCGATATGATAATAGACATCACGTTTATTTTAGGGACTACAAAACATTTTATGATCCTTATCGCAATGGATATGTTTATATGAGAAACGGACGTTGGAGTTTTTCGGCTAATGTACCTTCTTTCATGTTAAACGTTAACTTAGGGGCTGCCAACATACGTGTGGTGAAGGATGTGCCGATCAGTAGACATCCAGAAGATTTTTACAATGACTATCGTTGGGATTAAAAATATAATTTATCTTGTTGTTTAAACTTAAAAAGCCTCATTTCTGTAAAGAATGAGGCTTTTGTTTGTGTTGTTAATCTTCTTCGAAGCTGACTTTATCTACTTCCAAAGATTTTATACGTGCTAAAGATTCTATTCGGATATCGGATAATTCCCGTAATCTTTTACCACCTTCCTGAAAGGATTTTTCGATAATAAAGCCCATACCCAATAATGCGGCACCAGACTGTTGGATGAGATCCAGCATACCAAACGCTGCATTTCCATTGGCAAGAAAGTCATCGATAAAAAGCACTTTGTCATCTGCGGAGAGAAACTCCTTACTCACACAGATATCGTAGGTTCGATTTTTGGTAAAAGAATGTACTTCACTAACATACATGTCACCCATAGTCTTAGGTTTTGCCTTTTTAACAAAAACAACAGGCAGTTCTAATAGGTAGCCCAGCATAATCGCGGGTGCAATGCCACTCGCTTCAATTGTTATGATCTTGTTGATGGGTAGATCTGCGAAACGCCGTACAAATTCTACTGCAATAGACTTCATCAATACAGGATCCATCTGATGGTTGATAAAGTTATCTACTTTAAGTATGCCTCCAGCGAGGCTTTTGCCGTCATTAAGGATTCTATCCTTTAATAATTTCATGTGATACTTTTTATAAATAAGTGCGAAGATACATTAAAATAGGAGTGATTTCGGTTAATCGATCTCCATTTGATATAGATTATTAAATTCTTCCTGATGATGTTCGAGAATAACTTTACGCTTCATTTTCAATGTCGGTGTCAGTTCTCCATTTTCAATCGTGAATTCATCCCTTAAAATAATAGGCTTTTTGATTTGTTCCCAGTTGCCAAAGTGCTGATTGGCGTGACGTACTTCCTGATTTACCTTTTTGATAATTGCGGGATTAGTCAAGAAGTCCTCTTTGGTCATATCTGCAAGTTCTGGAGCATCATTTTTAGCCCAATCCAATAGGTGGGAATAATTGGGTACAATAAATGCAGAAGCAAATTTCATCCCATCACCAATCACCATGGCTTGTTCAATAAATTTAGATTCCACAAGTTTGGTCTCTATAGGTTGCGGGATAACGTACTTGCCACCTGAAATCTTGAACATTTCTTTCTTGCGATCTATAATTTTTAGGAATTTCTCATCTTCCCATTTACCAATATCGCCTGTATGCAACCAGCCATCAATAATCGTTTTGTCAGTCTCGGCTTTATTTTTGTAATAGCCCATCATCACATTAGGCCCTTTGACCAAAATTTCACCATCCTCAGCTAGTTTGACTTCTACGAACCGAACGGGGAGCCCAACGGTACCTATACGTATTCCTTTAATGTAATGGTTAACCGAGATCAAAGGTGATGCCTCAGTCATACCATATCCTTCATATAATGGAATTCCAGCGGCCAAAAAAGCTCGCGTTAGTCTGTTATGTAGCGAGGCCGAACCAGAAGCAACAGTTAACAGCTCACCACCCAAGGCTTCGTACCATTTATTGAGTACAAGCTGTTTGGCAAGTTTAAGCTTCATATTATAGGCAAAATTTCTCTTGATAGGGTTAGGATCATATTCTTCAGCGATATTAACGGCCCAATCAAATACTTTTCTTTTGAATCCGGTAAGCTCATGACCAGTTTTCATGATTTTCTCATAAACCTTCTCGAGGATGCGGGGAACCACGGTCATGATATGTGGTTTTACCTCTTTTAGGTTATCGCCAATTTTATCAAAAGACTCTGCAATATGTATGGTAAAGCCCAGATACATGTAGGTATAGAGTACCATTCGCTCATAAGCATGACAAGGAGGGAGAAAAGTTAGTCCTCGATCATAAGCCTTGCAGGGTGTGATTTCTGCCGCTCCAAGTACATTGGAAAAAATATTATTATGGGACAGCATAACACCTTTTGGCTTACCAGTTGTGCCAGAAGTATAAATTAATGTAGCCAGATCTTCAGGTTTGATCTGATCACGTAACTGAATCAGTTTATCTTCTGGACAGTTGACCCCTAGATCATTGAGCTCATTCCAGCTTCGGGTAGATTCCTGTTCCGAAATGCAGAAGATATATTTTAATGTATAGATGGACTCCGTTAAGTTCATCAAGCGGTCATATAGACTCTTATTACTGACGATACAGACTCTGATTTCAGCATCATTAAAAATATATTGGTAATCAGCGTCGGTAATATTGGGATAAATGGCTACCACCACTGCGCCAATTTGCTGAATAGCAAAATCTATCATGTGCCATTCCATACTACTGCCAGCGATAAGACCAACCTTTTCGTTGGGCTTGACACCGAGTTCAATCAGTCCTTTGGACAGATTGTCCACATTTTCAAGAAAATCAGCCGTTTTGATATAATTCCACTTGCCATCCAGTTTGTGAGCAAACATGTTAAGATCGGGATATTTGCTGACCTGATGACGTGCAAGATCAAATAATCTAAGTTTTTCTTCCATTTCAAATATATATACTGTTTGTTCCGGGGGAACATCATTTTCCTATGAACTTTATTTTAAGGGAAAAGTTTGCAAACATAAATAATTGTTTCAATAATTTGGAATCAATTTGTAATTAGCTTATGCCAATGTCGAGAAGCTGAAATAGGAACACTGTTTTTATGAAACATTATCGCTATTTATAATAGATAAGGAAAGTAGAGTGGAAGAGGGCATTCCTGAGGTAGTCGCTGCTGATATTGGAGACAAAGATGGGGTATTGGATCGTAGAAATCTAATAGGTGGATACACGCTGAAAAAGAAAAAGCTAGTCGTTATCGACGACTAGCTTTTCTTCTTTGTTTTTCCTTGATCAACAGCCCAAGCTCCCGACCAGTGGCTCCGGCAACGGAGGTATTTTCTTGTGCTCTTCTGAAGAGGTAAGGCATCACAGCTTTAACCGGTCCATAAGGCATATATTTAGCAACGTTATAGCCGTGGGCAGCCAAATTAAAGCTCAAATTGTCTGACATTCCCAATAGTTGAGCAAAGTAGATCCGATCTGTTGATCTGTCGATACCACGTCTGTCTATTTCCTCTGCCAATAACATACTGCTGTCTTCATTGTGTGTACCAGCCATCAGGCCGAAATTGTCCAAGTGGTCCAATATGAACTCAATAGCTTCGTTGTAATCTGTATCAGATGCAGCTTTATTCGGTTGGATTGGATCAGCATAGCCCATTTGTGTAGCACGTGCACGTTCGATTTCCATATAGGCACCTCGTACAATTTTTGCTCCCATGTGAAAGCCTCTGACCTTAGCATATTCAAAATCAGCTTTTAAAGAAGCTAATTTGTCACTACGGTAAAGTTGATAGGTATTATAAACAATAGGTTTTTCCATATTGTATTTTTCCATCATCTCACGCGCAATGTCATCAATAGCGTCCTGAATCCAGGAATGTTCAGCATCAACCAATACCTTTACACCCGCTTCATGACAAGCTTTACAGATACGGTCTGTGCGATCCAACATGCGTTGGTATTCTGCTTGCTCAGATTCTGTTAATGTTTCTTTGGCATTAACCTTCTCGAACAATTCAAAACGTCCTAATCCTGTTGGTTTAAAAACTGAAAAAGGAATATACTTGTTTTTGCTGGCAGCGGATACCGTACGTAGTACTTCTTCGCAACAGGCATCAAAAGCACTTTCGGTCTCTTCGCCTTCAACTGAATAGTCTAATATGGTTCCAACACCATTTTCACCCAATTCATTGATGGCGGTTTCGCAGCCTTCAATGGTTTCTCCTCCACAAAAATGCTTGAAGATTGTACTACGGATTATACCCTGGATCGGCAATCCAATGTTCAGCGCAAAGTTGGTCATTGATGGACCTACTTTCGTTAAAAAGTTATTCGCTATTATTTTGAATAACCAATACGCTCTTTCTAAATCCTTATCACTTTTACTTTTAAAAGCGATCTCTGTATTATCAAAGGACAATGTTCTGGGCTCAGAATTCTCAATCATAATCTTTATTTGCAATAAGGCAAATGTAGTAATTTAGTAAGCATTAAAACGATGATTATTCTTGTATTCCTCGGTTAAACCACTATTTTTGTGAAATGCAAGAATTTAAAATCGAAGGGGAATATATACAGCTTATTCAGTTACTTAAAGCTTTAAATTGGGTGGAGCATGGTGCTATGGCTCAATGGGTTGTCGCTGAAGGGTACGTGAAGTATAATGGTCAGGTTGATTATCGGAAAAGACTGAAATTGAAGCCTGGTGATGTTGTTGAATTTGATGGGATGGAAGTAAAATTGGTGTAATATTAAACAATATTGGTAAATAGAAAACTTAAACCTTAAAGAATCGTAGAATGGAAGTCATAGAAAGTTTGGGCTATCAAGTATATTTTGATGATACGTTGGCCTCTTTGGAGACGTTTTTAGCGGAACGGAATTATTCAAAAATTATAGTTTTGGTAGATACCAATACCTTAGACAATTGTTTACCATTGTTTCAGCAAGCTTTACCTAATTTATCCAACTATGACGTCATAGAGGTAGATCCAGGGGAAGAGAATAAAAATATAGATTTCTGCATCGGAGTGTGGCAGAATATGCTTGATTTTGGAGCTGACCGGCACTCGTTGCTGATCAATCTCGGTGGTGGTGTCGTCACTGATATGGGTGGTTTTGCGGCGTCCACGTTTAAGCGGGGGATGGACTTTATTCAAATTCCGACAACCTTACTTTCGCAAGTAGATGCTTCTGTCGGTGGAAAGACCGGAATAGATATGGGAAGTGTGAAAAATATAATCGGAACGTTTACACAACCGCAGGCTGTATTTATCTCAAGCCAATTTTTAAAAACATTGGATAGAAGGCAATTGATCTCCGGATTTGCTGAAGTCATTAAACACGGACTGATCTTTGATCATGCGTATTACGAACGTATTAAAATACTGGATATAACACAGGTAGATAATGAACTGGTTAAACATTCTGTTTCCATAAAGAATCAAGTAGTCCTAGAAGATCCCAAAGAAAAAGGACTTCGTAAAATCCTAAATTTTGGACATACCATAGGTCATGCTATTGAGGGGTATTCGCTGTTGAACGATCGCAATCCTTTATTACATGGGGAAGCAATTGCTGTTGGAATGATCTGTGAAGGGTACCTTTCTCATAAACTGAATGGACTTTCATTGGATGAATTCAATGATCTCATTGCTACTTTCAGAAGATACTTTGAAGATTATACGTTCAGTCCGGCTATCGATACAACGCTTTTGGATCTGATGCGAAATGATAAGAAAAATCTATCTAATCAGATCGGCTTTGCGCTCCTTGATAAAATAGGTAGCTGTCAGTATGATATTTTCGTTTCTGAAGATGATATTATTGAAAGTCTTGATTTTTACCGGGAACTAATCGCACAATAAAATTTGGAAAAAGCTGTGTACGGGGAGAGTATACAGCTTTTTCTATTATGATCTAAGGTTTAAATGAACTGCCGAAAATTATGACCTTAGCTCATAAAAAAACCTAAACTAAATTTTAATCATAACCAACTATATCATGAATAAATTCTTCATTTTTCTGTTTTTCTTTTTTGCGGTGACCGTGACCGCCATTGCACAAAAAAGAGTACTGATTTTTAGTAAAACCCAAGGGTTTAGACACAGTAGTATCGAAAAAGGTGCTCAAGTGCTGAAACAATTGTTGGACAAGGAAAAGATCACCTCTGATCATTCCGAAGATGCAGGGTTGTTTACGGACCAAGGTTTGAAAAAGTATGATGCGATTATCTTTTTAAGTACTACAGGTAATATTTTGGATGAGACACAACAAGATGCGTTTGTCCGTTATATTCAATCAGGCAAAGGTTTTGCGGGGATCCATGCAGCAACGGATACCGAATTTGACTGGCCATGGTATAATGGTTTGGTTGGGGCTTATTTTGCATCACATCCTGCTGTACAGAATGCTAAAATAGATGTTGTCGATAGAAAACATATCGCTACCAAACATCTTGATCCCGTATGGTGGCATAAGGATGAATGGTACAATTTTAAAGATGTTAAAGAAGGCCTACATGTGTTGATGAATTTGGATGAGAAGAGTTATAATGGCGGAAAAATGGGGGATCATCATCCGATTTCCTGGAGCCAAAATTATGATGGAGGAAAGGTTTTTTATACAGGATTGGGGCATACAGAAGAATCTTATGATGAACCTGCATTCCAAAAACACTTGATTGGCGGGATTTTATCGGTACTTCCGAGAAAATAGTGTAATTAGCCTAAGGTTGGTATAATCATTGAAAGGGCTGAGTGGTTGAATGCCAAAGATTCAATAAACGTTTAATACCCCATATTGATCATCAGTTATGGGGTATTTTATCTGTAGGAGACAACATGCATTTTTACACAGGGGTATCTCTTTGAGATGATTTGAAGTTTTTAGTAACTGAATTTATATTTTGCACCTAGACTAAACCACCTTCCTGGCATCGGTACAGCCGCCGCTTCAATATAGCTCTTATCAAAAATGTTCTGAATATCAGCAAAAATATTGAGGTCGATAATCTGATAGGAAGCTCTTACATCTGCAATAAAATAATTTTTGTAACTGATACGTTCGTTGAAACGATTAGCTGTTGTCAGCATCCAGTTTTTATGATTCACCGTAAAATTGAGAATAACCTGATGTCTTAAATTTTCAATGGCATACTTAGAGCGGATGCCATCTTCAACTTTGATCGTTGGGTTTAGATAGTTATAACTTATTGTCGTGTAATATCGTGTGGTGGCCATTGGATCATTGAGCTGATAACGAAAAGATCCATTGACTCCATCAACAGTATTTTTTCCAATATTGGAGGGTTTCCATGGAACAACGGTTCCCTCAGCCACAGCGCCCTCGGTTTTTTGCCAGTCTATAAAATCATTTATATTTCGGTGAAAATAGCTCGCCTGAGCAACGATACGGTTGGATAGATATTTGATACCCCCCTCAATCTGGTAGGCATTCTCTGATGTTAGATCTGGATTTCCAATATTAGCCGTCTGATTGGTATAGAGGTCTGTAAATGATGGAATACGCTGGGCAGATCCTGCACTCAGAACAAATTTCCAATGTTCTGTAATAGCATAGCCTAAGTCGAGGCCCGGGAATACCTGCCAGCCAAATTTTGAATTATAATTTACGTAGGCTCCCGCATTGACCATTAGTTTGGCAATCGCTTCAGTTTTGAATTCCAGATAACCGCCGTAGTTTTCGCGGTTATGGGAGCCGATAGCAGTACTATTGATTCGCTCGAATCGGCTCTCTAGTCCCAAACCAAAAGTTCCGTAATGCTGCTCTAATGCGGCATTTACTTCAGCCCCAAAAACATTGCTGTAATGTTTTGATCTACCTTTGCTGGTTTGCCTTCCCAAATACCAATATTCATCTTCATTATATCGGTTACTGAGTCGGGGACTGATAGAAAGGTCCTTGCTCAATTGATGTTTCGACTGCAGGGATGCGAATGCTGTTTTAACTTGTTCATAAGCTTCTTTGTCCGTTGGGGCAGCATAATATCCATTGGCCCCAAACTGATTGTCTATATAGCCAAAGTTTGCTTTTATTTGATGGGATTCATTGGGCTGATAAGTTCCGTCGTAATACAATTTGTTATTATTGGAGGCTGTATTATAACGCTGACCGTTGGAATCTTCGTGACCAAAATATAAGCCGTGACTGGTGCGTCCGCTGTTGAACTGCGCGCCTAATTGGGCTCCCTTGCCGTAATATTTACCAGAGCTCGCCTGTTCATTGTCTTTAAATGACGATCCGCCATATACCTGAGTACTGATCTGATTGGATTCGATTTTTTTTGTAACGATATTGATCGCACCTGTTAGCGCATTGATGCCGAAGATACGGGAAGCTGGGCCTCTGATAATTTCGATACGCTCAATAGATTCTACAGGTACAGGGAGGTTCATATTGTGGTGCGCAGTCTGTGGATCTGTAATTTTAACACCATTTAATAGGATAGCAGTTTGTTCAAATGAGCCACCATCTATACTTACATCAGCCTGTGAACCAAATGGTCCTCTTTGGCGTACATCTACACCGGGGATATTAGTTAGCAGTTCGTTTATCGAACGATTGGGGAGCCGTTGGATGTCTTCCTGTGTCAGTATCTGTATATTTTTGCTTTGCTTTGAAAAGGGGATCTGGAGCCTGTTCTGATTAATAATGACTTCATTCAATGCTGTCGTATCTCTTATTTGTGCATAGGAGGCACCTACAGTCAAGATAATGGCGAGCTTTGTTAACGCTATTTTTTTATTCAACATGATTTCTTTTAATTATCCTATTTAATTATAAACTTGTAGTCAGCAAAGAGATTCGATATATCCTTGTTACCTGTTGTTGATTTGCGCCGTTATCGTATTTTACTTTTTTGCAAAATCACGATAGGGCAGTTCATAGGTTTTATGCCGCAAAACTAGTTCAGTTGATTAAGAAAGTAAATAGTCCGGTACTAATATTGTGTGTAGTCCGGTTGGTTGTCTGCGGTCTGCTTACATCCATTCCTCGCGGCCGATAGGCTTTTTACCGTTTGTAGTAATGCTATCCTGTTTATTGTCAATTTTGATTTTGGTGGTGCTAGAAAGGTTAGGTTGACCAGACTCAAGCCAGGCCGAGTACCAGTAGGAGGCTACCCGAAGAACTGTTTTACGCATTCTCCGTTCCACCATCCCATTTAATGCATGATGATAGGCTTTAGCATAATTGTCAGAATAGGTCCATAACAATTGATTGTTCCGTTCGATAAATGAGTTTTTTTGAGAGGCTTTAAACTGTTTGTTGAGAAGCGATTCAATACGGAGTACAGAATCGACGAGTTGATTGCTTTCGCGAACGATATTCCAGGCTTCATTTAAGGGATCCACAATATAATTGGCTTTTCCAACAAGTAGGTTATACTTGCCGGCGAACATTTCGGGTAGACGGCTTTCCCAAAAAGCATGAATGCCGATCTGACCAGTTAATTGGCCATTATAATTTTTGGTCGTATGCAAGGGGACATGGGCATCTGCGATATAATGACCTAAATCTGCTGAATGTTTGACGATTTTATTATAATCCTTGGATTGAAAGGCTTTAACAAGCTTTAGATAGGTAAAGTTAATTTGCCAGGGGATAATTCCGTTTTTAAGTAGTTGTCGTTCCTGGAATTTATCCTTTGCTTGAGACCAATGTATAGGTATTGAGTCGATCTGCCTATCTTCACGGTAATCTTCAATATCAATAAAGTGCCGTGGCCCTTCAGTACTGTCAATAAAACAACGCTTATCCGGATCTATAGCTTTCTCTGTAATAAGGTCAATATTGGTCTTGTAAAATTTGGCCAACTTTGCGGGGAGTGCAAAGACCGCGTAATGGTTGATTTTTTTATGCGCAAAAAATCCCCATGAGTTAAATGTAAACAGTGCAACAATGGAAAGTATCCAAAGGAGAGGAGACTTTGTCATAGTAAATTGGTTATTAAATAATTGTTAATACTAAATATACGTAAAATAGAAGAAAAACCGTGTTAACTCTATAGATTCATTGTATTAATTTATCTTTTCTTAATATAACTAAACAATAAAATAATATTGATAGTCGTTAAAATTCATTAATTTGCCGACACAAATACAGTCGTTATGAAGATATTGTACGCCGTACAAGGGACTGGCAATGGACATCTGAGTCGTGCCATGGACATTGTTCCCTGTTTGAAAGCTTTGGGAGAAGTGGATGTTTTGGTCAGTGGAATTCAGGCAGATCTCTCCCTACCTTTTGAAGTAAAGTATCGTTTTCATGGTTTAAGCTTTATTTTCGGAAAATCGGGAGGCGTAGATTTATGGAAAACTTTTATGAGTTCAACCATTCGTAAATTTACCAACGAGATCAAAAGTCTGCCAATCGAAGGATACGATTTGGTTATCAATGATTTTGAGCCGATTTCAGCATGGGCCTGTCACTCCAAGGATCTGGAATGCATTGGACTAAGTCATCAGATCGGGGCTTTGGACCCTGCGAGCCCTAAACCGGAAGAAAGTGATATGTTAGGTAAGTTTATTATGAAAAATTATGCGCCTGCAACACATTCATATGGCTTCCATTTTAAAAGATACGCCAAGAATATTTTTCCCCCAGTTATCCGTAATGCTGTCCGTGATCTGACTGTTACTGACCAAGGGCATTACACCGTTTATTTGCCCGCTTATGATGATGCGCATCTGTTGAAACACTTAATGAAGTTTCCAGACGTGAAATGGGATGTATTCAGTAAGCACAATTCCCGACCTTTTGAGATGAAGAATGTGACCATAAAACCGATCAATAATCAGGCTTTTATTGAAAGTATGGCTTCTTCCTCCGGAGTTTTATGCGGTGCGGGTTTTGAAACCCCCGCAGAAGCGTTATATTTGAAAAAGAAACTATTGGTTGTCCCGATGAAAAATCAGTATGAACAGCATTTAAATGCTGCATCACTGGAAGAAATGGGGGTACCAGTGATATCCAGTTTAAAACAGAAAAATATGCTGGCCATTGAGGCTTGGCTCAACAGTAAATCAAGGGTTGAAGTTGATTACCCTAATATAACACAGGAAATTATTGAAGAAATTGTGCAAAAGCACCGTTAAATAAAACATGAAGTACATCGCATTAGCCCTATTGTCTCTGACTACCGTAACTGGATTTGCTCAGCAGAAAAAAAAGACCAGTTCGGTCAAGAAAAAAACAGTGACAACAAAAACAAACTCAGCAAATCTGTTGGTAACCAAAGCGGATTCTGTATCCTATGCATTCGGTATGGATATTGGAAAGTCATTAAAATCTACTGAAGTAGAATATTTAAAAGCTGATGTTATCGCGAAAGCGATTGCTGCCACCTTGAAAAATGAGAAAACCTTATTGGAAGATGGACAAACAAGAGAAGTCATCCAAAAAGCCATTATGGATATACGCGCTGAAAAAGAAGCCGTAAGTCGTGCCCAAGAAGATAAATTCTTCGCTGAAAATGCGAAAATAGCGGGAATGAAAACAACGGCTGAGGGTATTCAATACCTTATTTTGACCCAGACAGAAGGAGCGAAGCCTACTGTAAATGATGAAGTTACTGTGCATTATAAAGGAACTTTATTAAACGGTAAACAATTTGATAGTTCCTATGATCGCAATGAGCCATTAAAACTATCGTTGGGACAAGTGATCAAAGGATGGCAGATCGGTATTCCATTAATGTCTAAGGGGGCTAAATATAAATTTTTTATACCAAGCCGACTGGCCTATGGCGGGCAGGCAAAAGGCAATGATATTCCTGCAAATAGCACGCTGGTGTTTGAAGTAGAATTGCTCGATTTTAATACGGATGGAACAACGTAGATTAGGCGAAAGTGGTCTAATGGTTTCGGAAATTGGTTTGGGTTGTATGTCGTTAAAAAGCAATCAACCCAAACAATCCAAAGATATTATCCAAAAGGCTTTCGATAAGGGAATCACATTTTTTGATACCGCTGATCTCTATGACAAAGGTCAAAATGAGACCGTTGTTGGTGAAAGCGTACAGGCTTTTCGCAAGCAAATTGTTTTGGCCAGTAAAGTCGGTAATCTCTGGCGGGCTGACGGTTCGGGCTGGGACTGGAAAGCGTCGAAAGATTATATCATCAGAACCATTGAAGGATCGTTATCACGATTGAAAACAGATTATATTGATCTTTATCAATTGCATGGTGGTACAATTGATGATCCAATTGACGAAATCATTGAAGCTTTTGAATTACTGAAGAAACAAGGAAAGATCCGTACCTACGGGCTATCGTCTATTCGTCCAAATGTCATTAAGACATTTCTATCAAAATCTTCTATTGCGTCAGTGATGATGCAATATAGTGTTTTGGATAGGAGACCAGAGGAGGAGATCGATACATTATTGGCTAACAATGGTGCCAGTATGCTGGCACGAGGAGCATTAGCAAAAGGACTCTTGGTGAATAAGCCTGTGGAACCTTATCTTCAATATAGTTCTGGAGAAGTCGCGCATATACTTCGCAATCTGGATAATAGGACAAAAAAATCAGGAGAAGGTAGGGCGACTGAAGCGCTATCCTATGTGCTATCCAGTCCCGCAGTAGCAACAGCTGTGGTAGGTGTGAGTACTAAATTGCAGTTGGATGAATTGCTATCGACAACACAACGGATTAAGGAATTGGATAAATTAGACAAGAAGAAATTACTGGACGGTGTCCGGTCTTTATATTACACCGAACACCGGTAAGTGTCTATTTATTAAAAAATAGTTTTAAAATTTTATTGAGATCTTCTTTCGTATCGACTGCTACAGTTTCATGCGTGGTAACTGCCGTTTGGATTGCGTAGCCATTTTCTATCCAACGTAATTGTTCGAGCGCTTCAGCTTCCTCAAGTATAGATACGGGCAATTGCGTCAAGGCTCTTAAAGTATCCACTTGATAGGCATAAATACCAATATGTTTGTAGAATGTTTGTTTCTTAAGCCATTGTTCCTGATCAACTCCTCTTAAAAAAGGAATCGTTTGTCTGCTGAAATAAATTGCTTCGCCAAATGTGTTTCGGACAACTTTTGGAATATTCTGATTGAATAATTCCTCTGGAGTCCCGATTTCTTTTACTAAGGTTGCAATTTTTGTTTGCGGATTTTCAAAACAAGTTGCCAAAAGATCTATTTGATCAGGATTGATAAAAGGTTCATCGCCCTGGATATTGATCACAACATCATATGCCTGATCATTGGCAATGACTTCAGCACAACGGTCTGTACCGGACTGATGTGTATCGGATGTCATGGCTACATTGCCGCCAAAGGAGAGCACTTCTGTTGCTATACGTTGGTCATCGGTCGCGACAATTACTTCGGTCAATTTTTTTGATTTCTTTACCTGCTCGTATACCCGTCGAATCATGGTCTGGCCTTCAATATCAACCAAAGGTTTGCCCGGAAATCTGCTTGAAGCATATCGAGCAGGAATAATGCCTAAAAATTTCATGATACTTTGTGAATTTCTATTTAATAAAAAGCCTGTAAAATTATCAATTTACAGGCTTTTATCTATCTGTTATGTATTGTTATTCAAATAATCCGAATAATTCGGCTTCTATCTTTTGTATGATTCCACCAAGATCCTCTGGATTAGTTGTAAAATCAAGATTATCTTTATCTAAGATCATTACTTTACCCTCCTTGTAATTGTTGATCCATTTGTCATATTTATCATTCAATTTAGATAAATAATCTAATCGGATGGCCGATTCATAATCACGGCCTCTTTTTTGGATATTATTAACCAAAGTGGGAACAGAAGCTTTTAAGTAGATCAATAGATCCGGAGGTTTAATGTAATGAATAATACTTTGGAATATGTTGCTATAGTTTTCAAAGTCACGAGCACTCATTAAACCCATATCATATAAGTTTTCGGCAAAGATATAGGCATCTTCATAGATTGTACGATCCTGAATCATATTAATGTCAGTCTCCTGAAGCTTTACAATATGCCTAAAACGGCTATTTAAGAAGAAGATCTGAAGGTTGAAGGCCCAACGTTTCATGTCTGAATAAAAATCTTCTAGATAGGGATTATTGTCCACGGCCTCAAATTGAGGTTCAAATTTGAAATGACTCGCCAATAATTCCGTTAGCGTCGTTTTTCCAGCACCTATATTTCCTACGATAGCAATATGCATATTCTCTTTCCTTGTTTAATAAAATCTCTTGATACCAATAATTTCACGAACTTCTTTCAATGTCTTGCGTGCAGACTCACTGGCTTTCTCGGCTCCCAATTTTGCCACTTTCGCAATATAATCATCATCGTTCGATATATCTTCAATACGAAGACGTACATCATTTGTAGCCAATACCATATCTTCTGCCAACTGCTTTTTGAAATCTCCATAACGGATCTCACATTTATTGTAAAGCTCGTCAAAGTGTTGTAATGTATCGGCTGTTGAAACCACTTTCATTAGATCGAATAGATTCTGGATCGCTTCGGGTTTGGGTTGGTTCATTTCAGTTGGACCTGAATCAGAAACTGCGCGCATTACTTTTTTACGAATAGCATCAGCAGAATCCGAAAGATAGATGCAATCAGCCTCACCATTGGATTTACCCATTTTACCTTGACCTGCCAATCCCGGTATTTTAACCAATTTGTCCGAGTAGGAGAAAGCAAAAGCTTCTTTAAAATAATCTACATTATATAGACGATTAAAGCGATTACCAAATGTCCGTGTCATTTCCAGATGTTGTTCCTGGTCTTTTCCAACAGGAACTTTAGTTCCGTGGTGGATCAGAATGTCGCAAGCCATTAACACAGGGTAGGTTAGCAAGCCCGCGTTGACATTATCTGGGTTGCTACGTACTTTATCTTTAAATGCTGTAGCGCGCTCAAGTTCGCCTAAGTAAGCGTTCATGTTCATATACAAGTAAAGCTCAGCAACTTCGGGGACGTCAGACTGTACGTAAATAGTTGATTTTTCGGGATCTATACCCGCAGCTAGATATTCAACGATAACTTGACGTACAGTGCCCTGAAGACCATGTGGTGTAGGGTGTGTCGTCAAAGAATGCAGATCCGCAATAAAAAAAAAGCAATTATATTCATTTTGCATTTTCACAAAATTGCTCAATGCGCCATAGTAATTTCCTAAATGTAATTTTCCGGTACTTCTGATACCACTAACAACTGTTTCCATATTCCTGCGAATTTACGGATAAATTTGACAAAGTAGAATTAAATTCCGTGACTCCGGTGCCTTTTAATGGATTGTCGTTATTTTTTTAGTTTTTTTGCTTCATTCCAATAAACATCCATTTCTTCAAGGCTCATATCCTGCAATTGTTGCTTGTTTTCCGCAGCCTTTTGCTCCAAATAGGTGAACCTGGTGATGAATTTCTTGTTGGTGCGTTCTAGGGCATTTTCTGGATTGATTCCAATATGCCTTGCATAATTTATGAGCGAGAATAATAGGTCGCCAAATTCAGCCTCTGCTTTTTCAAGGTCGATGGCTTCGGTGGTTTCGATATTGAATTCTGTTTTAAATTCGGCGAGTTCTTCTTCAACTTTTTCCCATACTTGTCTTTTGTCTTCCCAGTCAAAACCAACACCTCTGACTTTATCTTGGATACGGTAGGCCTTGACAAGAGCCGGTAGCCCTTTTGGAACACCTGCAAGGACAGATTTATTGCCCTCCTGAAGCTTGATGGCTTCCCAGTTGGACTTCACTTGATCTTCCGTGTTTGCGCTCGCATCAGCATAGATATGCGGATGACGGGTAATTAGCTTGTCACAGATTGCATTCAGGACATCAACGATATTAAAATGTCCTTCTTCTTCCGCAATACGGGCATAGAATAAGAGGTGCATCAGAACGTCACCAAGTTCTTTTTTTATTTCGGGGTAATCCTGTTCCAGGATAGCGTCTGTCAGCTCGTATAACTCTTCAATCGTTAGGTGACGCAAAGATTCCATGGTTTGTTTCTTGTCCCACGGGCATTCAAGCCTTAAGGTATACAAGACATCGAGTAGACGTTGGAATGCTAGTTGAGGGGTATGCTGATAAGCCGGAGCTGCTAAATTTGCCATATGATATTGAGTTTTCGTCTTACAAAAATAGAAATATGATTTTGAATAAACTATTTGAAATTGAGGAAAACAAAAGGGGGTAAATGGTCGTTTTATAATAAAAAAGGATTATTTAGATCAACTTAAGAAGAATTAGTTATGGAAAGAATGCATGGGTACTCGTCAGCTAGTGTGGCATTGGAAAAGTTAAGCGGCTTGGGATATAAAATAGATTACAACATCGAATTTGATGATTTATTGGCTCATGCAGACCAGTTTAAGATTGATTATCTGTTCCGTTATGAGGGGGCGTCAGATCCGGATGACGAGTCTACTGTATATGGAATAAGCCGAAATTCAGGAGAAAAAGGTGTTTTTGTAGCGGGCAATTTATCACTGATTGAAGGAAAGAAGCGGGATATTCTACTGCAGCTTGAACTAAAAGAAAGAGAACATTAGCAATAAGGCTATCCTAAAATAGTAGCAATTAATATAATTTTAAGGTATGGAAGGAAGTAGTTTTACTGAATCTGAAAGACTCAAAGAGCTTAGGATATGGGCTTTGCGTCGCGATGGTAAACCTTTGGATGGAGGCTATACCGATCTAAATGAGGATCGTCTGTTGCAGGTATACCGCAATGAGGCGCTCAACTTAATGAAAGCAGGGTTTTATAATAAAGGTACAGGGCTTTTTGAGTCTTACGTCGAACGACATTATCCGCAGGAACTGGAAAAGCTCATTGGTAAACTGGAAAGGAGTTACGATAGCCTTGAACGATTTAGCCCGGGGCTGGTCGAAGAAGGGTTTTATAATCTCATTTTGGGAGACCTGCCACTACATATGAAAGGAACAATAGTGGTGCTGCTCCGTGCCAAGGAATCAGAGTTTCCTTCGATTTACAACAATGATCAAGACGCGGATATGCGTAGTTCCCCAAATTGGTTGTTACAGCAGTCTTATAATGATGTTTGGGTAGATATGCATCAGACTGCGTTGAACAATATCCACTATCCAGATCGGATACTCTAGTTTGGCAAAATTTTTGTTATTAACAAACACGACAAGAGGATAATGATTTTCAGTATCCTCTTTTTTGACGCTAAATTTATTGTTGAATTATTAACCATTTCTAAATTAGAATTAATATGATTTTATACATCGGTATTTTTGCTGTGATCGTAGTTGTCTGTGTTTTTATCTCTCTTATGATGATGAAAAAGCAAAAAGAGACAGCTCGGAAGTATGAAGGTGATGCTGGGATTGCTTTGGCTCCGGGTATCAAAGATGAACTGTTGCTTCAAGAGTTTCAAGAATTAACCAAACAAATGAATGGAGCTCCAATCGAGGCGTTCACACAATGTGCCTACATTGCCACAGTTGGTGATAAGGTGGCTTCGGCGGCAGCGACGGCAGCTAAAACTGTAGCTTGGGCGGCAGTAGGGGTAAAAGCGAGATATAGCGAACGTGACAACGCCTCCTATCTTGTGCTCAGCAATAATGAACTGCATTATGTCTTTTTTGACGATGGTGAAGCCAAAGATCATTTGGTTTTTGACCATGAATCTCTATTGAATGCGCGTCCTGCTCAAATCAGTAATTCGGAAAAGGTCACCCGTATGGGATCCATTATGGGATTAAAGCCTAAAAAAATGCATCTTGATATCAATGGAAATGGCCTTGATATCATCTATTATGGTGCTGTGCAACGAATGCCTGATGGTATCATATTTCCCGGTTCTGGTATGTTTGAAACACAGTCGAAGCTTCAGCTGATGGGACGTTTTTTTCTGAATAGGTTGTATCAAAAATACCCACAGCTTCAGGAGCAAAACTAGTTAGACTAACGGTGAGGATACTTCTTTATTGTATCTATAATGTTAAAAAGTGCGGCGTCATCTATCATCATGACACCGCACTTTTTTATCGGCTACTCCAATAGTCGATTCTTCAGGTAATCAATAAAAAAATAACGAACGGTGTTGGTTCATGACCTTGTTATTTTTTGACTAAACTTTCATTGATCAACTGTTGCTGGAAAGAAGGACGGCTTATATCACTGTCTCCAGCTTCGGCTTTAAGTTTAATGAGTTTCTTTTTTAATCGACTAATTTCTTTTGTGTATTGCTTGTCATTGATCGCATTATGTGTTTCCATAGGATCATTTTGTAGGTCATAGAATTCCCAAGCTGGCGCTGTAGTTTTTTTATCACTGCCGGTCATTTCCAGTGGTTGGCCATAAAAATAGATGAGCTTGTAGCGTTCGTCACGTACACCAAGATGAGCCGGGCGTATAGGAGCATGTTGCCAATATCGGTAGTACATAGATGTACGCCAATTGTTTGGCGTGTCACCCGCTAGGTTTTTACGAAAACTCTCTCCCTGTATATACGCAGGTTTTTTAATGCCAGCATAGTCAGCAAAAAGCGCTGCAAAGTCAATATTAAGGATCATATCATCAATTTTACTACCAGCCTTAATTTCCCTTGGGTAGCGAATAACAAATGGCATGCGTAGCGATTCTTCATACATCAGGCGTTTGTCCATAAAATTATGTTCCCCAAGAAAATAACCTTGATCGGATGCAAGGATGATCACCGTGTTTTCGTCAATTTTAGCTGTTTTCAGATAGCGCATAATTTTTCCGAGATTATCATCGACACCTGCGACACAACGTAAATAATCCTTCATAAGTTTTTGATAGATCTTTTTGCGGGCGTCGAGGGCACTCATGCCTTTGGTGGAGAAGGGGAGATCGGGGTAGGAGGTCCAGAAGGGACCTGTGGAGGCTTGTTCGTAACGGTTACCGAGCTCTTCGAGCGGCTGGCCTTCAAAGGACCTTCCGGTTGTCGTTGCACCAGAATCCAGAAAAGTTGCCGGATAGGGGAATTCAATACCCTGATACAAGTCCTTGAATCTATCTGCGAAGTCAAAAGGCTCATGGGTTGCTTTGTAATGGCACATCAAAAAGAATGGCTTGTCAGGGTTGCGCTGGGTCAACCAGTCTAGGCTCAGCTGTGTTGTAATATCATCTACATAACCTTTGTATGGTGTGCCAGCCTCTTCATTGTCATTCCAGTTGTCTTTGGAAAGATATGTTGGATTGTGGTAAACACCATGTCCCGGCAATACTTTAAAATCATCAAATCCTGAAGGTTTCTTTTTAAGATGCCATTTCCCAAAAACAGCCGTTTGATAGCCCGCATGCTGTAGGTCTTTGGCGATATTCGCTCGGTTTGGATCCAGTGCATCATCGAGCGTGTAAACTTGGTTTTTGTTACTATATTGCCCTGTAAGAATGGCTGCCCGGCTGGGTGTGCAGATGGAATTTGTACAGAATGCGTTATTGAGTATCGCACCTTGTTTGACAAGGCTATCAATGTTTGGATTCTTTACAATATCTTTTAAAATTCCGCCATAAACACCCCAAGCTTGCGCAGTGAAGTCGTCAGTTAAGATAAAGATAATGTTTGGGCGAGTTTTGTTGTCGATTTTTTGCTGGGCTTGTGTTATAAATGGTAGTAAGCCACAGATAAACAAAAATAGTTTTTTATTCATGTATATTCTCCTTGTGTGTGCTATGTAATTCCGCGTAATGCATCAACAGTACAGATGCTGGTTTAGGCTCTGTTCAATGTTGCATAACAAAGCTACCAAATTCCAGTCATATTCGTGCCGTGACTGCCAAAAGTCCAGGTTGCGTCTGCATTGACTCCAGCTTTTTTCATTCTCTTAGTCATCTATGCCTTTTCCATCCAGAATATGCTGATAATATTTTTCAATCCTTGCTTCACGTGTTTTTGCCTGTTTTGCCTGGTTGAAATAAAATAGATATCCTTTTTGACGACCGGGAGTTAGCGATAGAAATGCATGTTGCAAGTCCTTATCCTCATTTAAGGCTTTCGTGAATTCTTCGGGAACGGGGTAGTCTTCCGTTTTTCGCATGTTGACTTTAGCACCGGACTTTTCAATTGCTACAGCCTCCTGGATATAATTTGCGATTGTCTCCCTGAGGTTTGCAATTTGTCCGATATGTGTAAATCTGAGCTGTCTGCCTGATTGGACGTTTTCAGTCTGTTGAATTAATAATTGCGCCGTATCCTTCAATAGGACGCCTTTGTGAAATAATAAGGCACAGTAATCTTTAAAACCGTGGATCAAGACAACATTTTTTCCTTCAAAGGTATAACATGGGTGCATCCATTTGTAATCCTCTACGAGCGATTGGTTTTCTAGGACAATTTCCCGTAGTAAATTGAATTCTTCGTTCCATCTTTTGGTATTCTCGAAGAACTGTTCTGCTTTTAGGTTTATCATTCTATTTTGGTTTAGATAATGGAGGGTTAGATAAGTTTGGTTGCGATTTCCTGAAGCCTGTTATGTGCGATATTGATACCTTGAGCAAAGGGCATTTGAAGAAGCTGATCGCGGGAGCCCACAGATTGAAATACAATATGCATGAGAAGTTTGCTGCTATTATCGGTTATCTTTTCGAAGCTCAGATATTCCAATTGCACAGGGAAGGGGCTGTCTTCCATTTCGAATGTTCGTGTGATTTTCTCATTGGGGATAAATTCGTGTATCGTTCCGTTCGCTTTAAATACAACACGATTGTCATGGGAGGTTTCGAAGGCATAAGAGCCATGCTTTCTATTTTCCCATTTTAAAACCTTGGTTCCCATCCATTGTTCAAAGATTTCAGGTTGTTCATATGCTTTGAATAAGAGTGTTAGTGGTAAGTCAAATTCTCTGGTGATCAAAATCTCCTGTTTACCCTCTTCAGCATGGATTTTTGTTTTCTTTTCCATCTTATTTGTCTTTATAGTTTTTCATAATTTCTTCCAATTTGTTAAATCGCACATCCCACATGTCGCGGAACGGTTCAATAAAATCAGCTATTTCTTTCAATTTTGATGGATTGAGCTGATAGTAAATTTCACGGCCATTTTGCTCAGATTTTAGCAGCTCACATTCGCTTAGAATCTGCAGGTGCTTAGAAACCGTTGGCCTTGCGGTATTAAAGTTTGCGGCAATAGCCCCTGCAGTCATCGCTTGTGAAGCCAGAAGAAGAAGTATGGCTCTTCTGGTTGGATCCGCAATAGCTTGAAAAACATCTCGTCTTAAATTCATTGTGAAGTTATTTGACTACAAATTTATATGTTGCCGTTTAACTACGCAAGTGTTTTTTGTTTTTTTTTGAAATTCGCTGTACTTCAGGAAAAGATGATCTGGTTAAACTGACCAATGTCTAGTCTGTTTTTAAGATTAAAAAGAGACTAGCAGCTATAAATATCATATATGTGTATACAATTAATTTTTTACATAATGCCCATAGAATAGCTAATAAGAAGCGAGATTGATTTGAATTTATCTTGTTAACAACTGCTTTTTACATTAATGTACTTGTTTTTAGCTCTATACGTGTTATTTTGTCTAAAAGCTTGCTTGAGTTTTTCTGTTTAAAAACAGAAGAAAAATTTGAAATTAAAACTTTAATGAGTAATTATGTATATACAAATTAAAATTTGTTTTATGAAAACCAAGTTAAACCCAGCCAGAATTAAGCGCTGAAGTATCATTTCTTATATTAGAATGGGATTATTTCGCCGTTTGTTTTTTGATCGTGAATATATACAATCGTGTATAGTTTTGTCTACTCGTTTGACAATTAAAATGGGAGGGGAAGTAGGAAGGGAAGATCATGCTGCTGTATTTCCGTTGCATCAAGGTGCTGGAAATAGTTTTGCCACGATAGGGGAACTGAATGTATATACCAAAAATAGGAATAAATAAAAAATTTAAATCAATTATAAATTATCAGATACAAATGAATGTAAAAATGTTAGTGCTAGTAGGTCTATGTGCTTTTACCGGGAGTAGGAGCAGCTATGGACAGGATGTGAAAGCCGTGAAGAACACAGGAAGAGTTGAAATTAAACCCAAAGCGGATGTTGTCAAAACAATGGCGGAGCAATTGGTTAAAAAAGGCTTTACGGCAGGTGATGGCTATGGTGAAGTCTGGATAAGAGACCTGAATACTTTTGTCACCGTTGCCAGTACAGTTAATGATAAAGAGTTAATAAAAAAGCATTTGCTTACTTTTTTTCAGTTTCAACAGCCTGATGGTGGTATTCTGGATGGCTATGTACCCGTCAAGAAAGGCGCCGTTCCTTACAATTATTATCATTCTGCATTAGCGCCGGAGTATGCCGGACATAAGAATACGGTGGAGACTGATCAGGAAACTTCATTGATCCAAGCAGTGGCAAAATACGTCAGAAGTACAGGAGATAAAAGTATTTTGAATAATAAGATTGGTGGATTTTCTGTACAAAAGGGGCTTGAGCGGGCAATGGATTTTTTATTGACCAAACGATATAATGAAAAATATGGATTATTATGGGGAGCGACAACTGTCGATTGGGGTGATGTCCAGCCGGAACACGACTGGGGGGTTGTTTTGGATGAAAATTCCCACCTGACACTTGACATATATGATAATGCGATGTTTATCATTGCCATTAATGATTTTCTGGAGATTGCAGACCTGAGCAAGGCTGAACAGAAACATTGGAAGGATATTAAAGACAAGATTGCGAAGAATGTCCGTAAGCACCTTTGGGATAAAAAGAATGAGAAATTTATACCACATATTTATCTGAACGGTTCGCCTTTTCCAGATTCATTCAATGAGTCCGAAATCTACTATCACGGCGGAACAGCTGTGGCGATAGAAGCGGGATTGCTCAGTAAGGCTGAGGTAAAAGTGGCGTATAGAAAGATGCAGGAGAACGTCAAGAAAGCAAATGCGGCAACCATAGGATTGACAATTTATCCGGTATATCCACAGGGCTTCTTTAAAAACGGCGGTATGGGACCATATTCCTACCAGAATGGCGGTGACTGGACCTGGTTTGGTGGACGTATGATCTCACAATTGATCCGTTATGGTCTTATTGATGAAGCCTGTGAGGCACTTGAACCAATGTTAGATCGTGTACTTAAAAATAAAGGTTTTTATGAGTGGTATACACCAGACAACAAACCACAGGGGTCAGCTAGTTTCAGGGGAGAAGCCGGTGTTTTGTGGACTGCGATTACAGATCTTGAGAAAAAAAAGAGTTAATAGTCTCAAAGCACCAGCTGAGCGGCTATCCAATAAACAAATATTGGCATATATGACCAGATAAAATTTTGGAATCTCAGTTTAATGAATGGATAAGGTCCAAGTTCTTAATGAATTTGGACCTTATTCTATTTTACCCAAATGCAGATCGCGGAAATGCGAATAGACGCGAAATTGTAGCGAATTTAAAATGGTTCCAGGCGAATTGGAGTTGGCTTATAAATTTGAAGGGAATAGTTTTAATTTAGTATTATAAATTATATGACAACTTTATGAATACACATTTGGCCTATATTAAAAAATTAACTATTCTAGGGACAAAAACCTTATTTAAGTGCTATTTGTTGGCTATCCTGTCAACAGTATTGTACCTCATAGTCGGATACTTTCTGCTCAGGAGCAATGTCGATGGCGCCTTCTTTTCAATGACCGGGTCTATACAGACCGTTGGAAAGTTCCTGTGGTTGATTGGGTTGATCTTGTTGCCGATCTTGCTTTTCCTATTTAGCAATAAATATGTTTTCTCGACTGTTGCCAGTAAAGTTGTTGAAGAGCGGCAGGATGATTTAATTATTCCTGTTTTGGACAAGGTGTTACTTGTTTTTCAATCCAACCAGCCTGATCTTATTCAGAATGCGGGGGATTATACTTTTGCGAAACTCAAATTGATCAACGAAGTGAAAAACACAAAGATTGAAAATCCATGGATCAAACGTATTGTCGTATTTGGTCTGAACAAAATAAGCTTTGACAGCTTAGATCTCGACAACAATAACAACTTCTACGATATTGTAAAGTCCAAATTCATCGATGTATTGGAAATGCTGACTGAGGCCAACAATAAGCCTTTCTGGATCTGCATCGCTATGCAGTGGCTGATTATTCTCTTTATTTGGTTTGCTGGTTCGGATGCTTCATTAATTGGTCAATAAATTAGTCATAATACCGAGATGAGCCGTTTTCCTTCAGATAGATCAAAGTTGAAAGATACGGTCAATGGATTTAGTGAAAAGCCCAATAAGGAGATCGTGACCTGTAAACAAGTTGAAAAAACAGATATATGAATGAGACTATTATAGAATTTGACAGCAAAAAGCGCCTGAAATTAATCGTGTTCGGTATTGTGTTTACTGTCGCGACGTTGACCTTTGCTTATTACATTTTCTTTGTAGCTCAAAGAATAAATATAACCTTTGGTACATTGATGTTTATGATGGGCTGCCTTGGTTGTTATGGTTTAATTTCCGGTACAAAGAGTATGTTTGATAAAGACCGAACAGGTCTTATTTTGAATGCAGATGGTATCCATTTTAAGGGAACACCCCTGGGGAAAGCGATTGGCTTAATAAAATGGACTGCAGTGCAGTCTGTATCGGAGGGAGTTGCTCATCGTGCTCCATTTGTCTCTGTGAAATTACAGAATCCAGAAGATCATATTCAAAACCTTTCATCGCAGTTGCAACAATTTGTTATTAGTAATGGAATAGCCGTGACGGCCGATCAATTGTCTGTTGATTTCAATGAACTTAAAAATCTGATTGCAGATTACCACCAACGGTATCGCTAAAATATGGTAGTGTGATTAGCCAATGCTGGGCAGTAATTTTGATAAAATAATAGCTTTAGGAAATGAAAAAAGTAATTGTAATCACCATATTCTTGCTGCTCACCCAGGTTGTGCTGCGGGCAAGCGAATGTTATCATTACCATACAAAGACATCCTATAAAATTGTTCTGGTAAAAGATAGCCCCTTTTTAGAGATTACTGTTATGGATCCTAATGGTATCAGTATGGCGAATCAACGGTGTATATCCATGTTACAGGTAGGCAAGGATGTGAAAATGATCAATCGAAATAGAGATAATATGCTCCTGATGGACGATAATGCCTACTATTTACTTGCGGCCGAATTCTCTGATGTTAATCAAGTAACGCCAGTAAAAATTGCAGATAGAAAAGATGTGCAAGCTACATTTGACGCAGATCTACTTTATATGCATGGAAAATGGTTTTCTTTTTCCTTTGATCCATACGTAAAAAAAATAACCAAGACAGCAGCCAAGTTGTTTCCTGACAAACCTATTGTACTCGCTCAATTCCAAAACCGTAGATATCTGCTCAAGGACGATAAGCATGTCTATTGCTATGAAGGTAGACAATTAACGGCTGAAATAATTGAGGGACTGAACCCTGCGACCATACAATGCCTCAAACTAGAAAATAATGAAGATAAATATTTGCTTACGGATGGGAATATGGCCTACATTTATGATGTCAGTATTTTTGACCAAATGGATATTACCGAATCACTTCTGCGTCTTGATTTGAAACGGCCATTTGCAATTAAAGAGGTGGCCAAAAACTGGCTGAATTCGTTTGTTGATTTTAATGACGGAAATATCTGGTGCTATATTTCGGCGGGACTGGGATTGCAGGATGGTACAACTGCTTACTTGTATCCAGTAAAAGCACAATGGCTGAATAAACAACATGAACTTATCGATAAAGAAGGTAAGATATATTATAATGGTTGGGATCTGATCAATGACCAGCCACCAATGAACCTGAAAGCTGTTGCACAACCAAGATCATTGGAGATCACTGCCTCTGGATTCTATTTTGATGGCACAGCTTTTTATAAGGACCAAGATGGATCGGGAACATTAGAGCCTGTGACCTGGCTCAGTAAAGACAGCAAGTTTGTCAATGGGGTCTATTCTTATCAAAAAGGAATTCCTAATTTCTTTGATGATGGTAGGCAATTGGTATTTGACGATAATACCTTGACGAAGAAAAGAACAATAACACATCAGTCCACTTTAAAAGATCTGAAACTAGCTTACGCTTATGACGATAAATTGCTGATAGAAGATAAAGAGATACCCAACAGCGCAGATCGGGAAAGCGTGGAACTGCTCGGTTCTACTGTGGATGTCATTGAAGGTTGCGATGGGGGCAGGGGTCAGATACCCGTGGTGATTGAGTACAACTATTTTTTTCGCGATAAAAATCATATCTATGGTTACCACTCCGGTGACCAGACGTTGACCTTGATTAAAGCTATTGGGCCTGATACAGTAGAAAAAGATAATTACGAGCAGTTGAGGGAATTGCAGAAAAAAATGAAAAATTGATGCGCTGATACGCTTATTCTTTACTTTGAAATGCCGCTATTGCTAAATTGGCCCGAGATAGGTTGACGATTTTAGGTTGTTCAATTGTATTCGCTTAAAAAATTGGACGTTATTTATTCGAAGTCTTTTTTTATTAAAAATTGCAAAATAAGAGAAATAAAAGGGCCTCACAATTTGAAATATACTCTAGAAGCTTTTTCGCCCTGAGGATAAACAGGATAGAGTGGCAATGAAGTTGTCAAATGACAGCATTAGGGGATTCAGGTAAAAAAAGCGTAAACAGGTTTCTTGGGAATGTTTGATGGTGACGTTTGGTTGGGAGAGGGGACTGCTGGTGACCAAGTTATTACCAAGTTCGACTTGTAAGCAGATTGAATGCACAGTGAGTCCACCTTGAGTCCACCTTTTAAGGCGCTTTCACTGTGCCTGAATGTTTTTTACAAGTCGGGAGGAGGGCGAGCTTGTGGCGAACTTGTCCATAAGTTATTTACAACAAAGTCCCTTGAAAATTACAATATTTATAATTGTCATTTTACTCGAATTTGAAATTTGCTAAAAATAAATAAGGCGCTTGAATCCAGTGTTTTATCGTCGTATCTTTAGATATGGGAATAAATGATAATGGATTTATCAGAGGTCTGGTTGGCCCGCTGGTGAATAGAAAAGTTGGCAACAAAAACTACCTGCAAAGCAGGCCATATCGCGTCAAACAGACAGATGATACCAAAAGGGCAGGTAAAGATTTTGGTAAGGTAAGCCGCGCGGGTGCAATGATCCGGATGTGTTTTGGGGAAGTCCATCAGGATCTCCATGATGGACAGATGGGCAATCGCTTAAATAGGCAGATCTATCGCGCGATAAAGACAAATCTTGATTGCGAAAAGGGCAGCCGGACGCTGAGCAACTGCGTATTGGATCGCTTGGTAAATTTTCAGTTCAATGAAAACTGTCATATGCAGGATTATCTTTTTATCGATCCGGTAATCTCCCTGAACAAGAAGAATGAGCTTAAAATATCATTTCCGGAGTTTGATATCAAAAGAGCGCTGGTCCTTCCTGAAAAATGCAACGCGGTAGTATTTAAATTTTTTGCAGTCTCATTTGACTTCGACGAGTTTGAGCCTACAGAGATAAAAGATATTGAGTGGGAATACGATGTTAAACAGGATGGGATACCAGCAAAGACCCTGACTATTAAATGTAGCGATTTTGTAGGTAGCTCCATATTTGTTGGATTTACCATACTGTATCTGGAAAAAGGTAGCCGCCGGTCGAATGTGCTCAACGAAATAGATTTTAATCCAGCTTCGATTCTAGCTGCCTTTCAGCTATACAAAGGACATAAGAAATCTGAATCAAGACAGCAACATTTGATTGAGAAGTAATCAAAATCTCTATCGTAACTTAAGAATGAAATAAATCGTCTTGTTCATTGATCCACATTGAAAACGTTCTGGTCAAGACTTCCTAGTTGAGCTTAGAATAAACCTATCATTTTATTAAAAATAATGAAGAAAACTAATAATTGGCCACTTTTACTTATCTTGGTTTTATTACCTATTGCAATCATCTATTCAAGGTTAATTTCCCCCTCAATGGTATTAGGAAAATATTATTTTAAATATCATGAATGTGGTGCTATCGGAGAAATTCCTGATAGGGATGATATACTTACTTTGCTTGATGATAATAAATATAGAAGTTCCTTTTGGGGGAATGGAGAGTATCGTATTGAATATGGTGTTTTTAGAACACTATTAGTTTTGAGTTATTCAGGAGGTACTGCTTCGTCTGAACTAGAAATAAAAAAAACAGGAAATAATATAATGATTGTTTTAGATGATACTTGTGATTTTTTTTATGAAAAGATTAATTAATTGTATTTAGAAAGATTGGTTGTGGGATTGCAGTAATGAAATTGCGACAGTTATAAAACCTTATTTATATATATTATAAGAATGCGAATTATGATAAGATATTGGCTTAAATTTAACTTGGAAGATGTTGTTGATACTCCTTTCGGGATTAAGTTAGGTTGTGGAATTACTGCATTATCTAAATATGATGCGCTTAAAATAGTAGAAGAAAAGATGTTTTCTAGCAAAATTATACCTCCGATTTCATCTATAGTTGAAGATATCGACCTATCTAGTCTCGATGAAAATCATATTATCCCAAATATGTTGTCTCCTACTATGCGAGGAATTTGGTTCCCGTTAGGCTATCAATTTTAGAACAGGAACCCGCTGTTAAGTCAAGTGGAAGTCGTTTTGTTAGGGATGAAAGTCGTAATTTGCAAGCTTTTTCAAACCAATTACAGACTGATCCTGCCCAAGAATCTGTTTTGCAGAGTCTCCAGATGGTTCAAGAGCCTTTGGGTTTATTGGAGCACTTACTGGTTCTCAAGGTGCTGTGGTGGGAGCTGTAGCCGGAGGAGCCGCTGGAGCTTATTACGGGAGTGACCAGGGAAGTAAATTAGGTGGTTGGGTAGTACAAAGTTATTTTGATTTAATGGACTAAAAAAATATGGAATTTAAACTTGCTAAAACAAAAATAATTCTCTTTTCTGCTATGTGTTTTCTGATTCTGATATTAGGATTATATACCATAAGATTTCCGGAAAAAATGTCAAATTTTTTTGATAGCCCCATTTTGGCAATAATTATTGGGTTATTAACTAGTCTGATATCTTTGATTTCTTTAGGTATATTGTTTAGAGTATATACACATAAATCAGGTGTAATTATTAACCATGATGGTATTATCGACACCTCCAGCCTTGTTTCAGTTGGATTGATAAAATGGGAGGATATTGTGAGAATAAGGAAAATTGAGGTTAACTCAGTGCCTTTTTTAATAATTGATGTAAAAAACCAAGAGGAATATCTAAAAGATTTAAATAAACTTAAAGCTTGGTGGATGCGAGTGAATGCGAAGTCTTTTGGCTCAGCAATATCTATATCACCTGTTTTTCTAAAATGTAAGTTTTCAGAATTAGAAGATGCTGTCAATGTTGGTCATAATAGATATTTAATCCAATAAGGAACTTTAAAAATCTTAATATAAAGCCAGCAAACTTTTAAGGGTTCTCAGCTAATTATAAAATGGGCTTGATGAGATATTCAGCTCTTGCTTTAGCTGAGATATGTATATCATAGATTTACAATGTAAAGCTTTTTCAAAGGATAACGGTTAATATATTTCAACTAAAAACAATAGTTTTTTGAATAAATAGCTCGTACCTTACCTCTTCACCAGGAGAGTATATTGCTGACTGGCGAGCAGCGGCCCTTTAAAAGAAATAGAAGCCGTCTCCGAAATTGTTCTTTAATACAATTGGAGACGGCTTCTTATTTGATACTAAATAGATACACTGCAGGACTTAGCTGCGAAGAAAAATACCGCAAGCCATACAAGTCCTTTTGCCAGGAAGAAGAGGAATGCCCCCATGCCGGCACGCTTCAACCATTTTGATTTATTGTCTTTTTGCTCCATCTGAAGGATTAAACAATATCACTCCTTTTTAGTTTGCACTTGTGATCGGAGTGAATACGTCCCCAAAGTTATAAAAAGTTTGGTTTGCAATTTCTACTGCACGATCATAAGTTGCGGGATCTTCAGCATATTTATTTAATACAGCCGTAAAGCCAGCCCACATCTCGCGGCTATTTTCACCATAACCTTCGAAGAAAGAGGTTCCTTTGTTGACACCATATTTGTTCAGCATCTGTACGATATACGGACCACCCATGATAGAACCTTCCAGCACGTATAAAGATGCCAACGCTTCCAATACATTGTTAACAGCAGGTGCTGTTGCTTCAGGGAGGCTATCGACGTTGCCACCTAGCGTCTCAATATCATTTTTAATATAAGATGAGTTGCGACGTTCGGCGAGATCTGGTAATACTTCAGCCGTAACAAAAGGAGCGATGTTATCTTCTACAGCACGGAAATAAGCATAGAACCCTTTTAATACTTCAGCATAATCTGCTTCAGAACGAATATTTTTTAATTGACGCACGATCGTTCCTTCTACGTTTTGGTGAGCAGCGTGCGTATGCTCTTTGATATGTTGACTTAACATGTTCTTATTTTTATTTATAACGATTCTATACAAAGATTCGTATTTATTTCCAAATATTTATGCTGTTTTCTGATTTATCATCTATGAAAAACGACAGGATTTTTATTCTACGATTTTGATTGGATAATTATAATAGGGAGTGACTTGTGTAATAAAACGATCAAGACGGATCCGTATGCTAATACCATTGTTTAAATCTGAAGAAATGCCTATTGGAGCATCTTCGGGTATCTGCACTTTAATGGATTTTAAATCATCTGAAATACCGACAAAGTTCAAAGATAAACTGTTGGGGAAGCCATCTTCGGTGTAATTTAAATTTACAACTCTAATATCTGACGTTTTGTTCAAATGTCTTGCAGGAAGATTTATGATTTCACCTCTTTTGACTTGCCATTCTTTTGCATGGTTAAAATAGACATAAGGAAGTGCCTGATCGGCTGCAACGCTTACGAACTTTTTACTGCTTTTAACAGGAATACCAAATTTGTTCATCACCTGTGCGTAATAATCACCTGAAGGAATCCCCGAGCCATCTTGCTGATCCAAATAGAAAATAATAAGTCCGTTTTCAACTTTATTCAGCATAAGTTTATAGGCTTTATTTTGATCGTTAACGAGGTACAGACTATCACTTCCATCCAGCGCAAGATTATTCATTGGGATACTGAAATTGCTTTGACCCACGATAGCAGTAATCTGCGTTTCTTCGTCTCTAAAGGAAGGTAATAGCGCACCGTTGGATAATTTTATTGTATAGGTTTTAATGGTGCCATCTTGAGCTTTTACCTGATACTGCTGTCCATCTTTGAGTGCGATTGCCGTTCCTGAGGCAGGGCTAATGCTTGCATTTTTTGAAATATTAATAATCGGAGCAACAGTCTCCGGAATAGGCCATTCGGTTGATCCGGGCCAGGAGACATAAATGTTTTCACCATCCACAGCTGCTACAATGGTATCTTTGCCCGCGTTGTAAGGGATTTTAAAAGAAGTGATTTCTGTGTAAGGCGTTAGCGCAGTTTCGTACTCTTTTTTACAAGCGGAGAATAGTGTGATTCCTACTGCTAACAATAGGGTAGGAATGCGATATAATGTGGTTGTTTTTTTCATATTTGGGGTAAATTTCTATCGCCGGGGAGTGTTTCCGTCAATACCTGAAAGCGAATGCGGTCATGATCTCGCTTTTGAAAACAATGATTAGTTGTTGTAAATAATTCGGATAGGATTTTTTAAGGTTTCCTCGCGGCTGTAGTAACGCAATTTGACATAATAATCACCTGCTGCCGGCACTTTGTTATATGTCAGGGAACTACCGCTGCCTGTGACGCGTCCTTTAATATCATTTAGAACAAGATGCATATAGGATTTTTCGATCGATGGGGGAGTTCCGGTCACAGCTATATTAAATGGATACTCTTTCCCGTCTTTATCCACTAAGCTAGCACGAACTAGTTCCAGATCGCTCTCATAAGTCGCGATATAGGGGTAACTAGCGAAGTTATTGTAAATGTAAATATCATTTGAGGTATACCAGTACGATTGGTCATATACAACTGGTTCATTTGAGTTCGAACTAACCTCCTGCAAATTGAGCGATGGTTGATCACTTTTGACGATCAGCGTATAGGTGGCCGTACTGCCATCTGTAGCGGTAACAGGGTATTGAATGGTACGGCCTTTGGAAAAATAATCGACCATATTGGTGATCAGTGTATCCGAACCTTGTTTTAGGGTTGCGCCTGTGGCAACTTTTATTTCAGGCTCCAGGCTGGACATATAGAGTCCTTCGGGCAGTGTAACCGTAATGGTCTTGGCGTCATTGTCAATAGCGCCAATGACTTCTTTGCTGGTATTGACAATCTTGAAACTACTGATCCGGGCCATGCTCTCGGGTTCATAGGGTTGAATTTCTGTTTTGGTACAAGAACTTAAATACAAGCTGCTCAATAAAAGGCCTGTAGCGATCTTAAATTTTTGGGTGGTTAATAACTGATTTTTCATTTTAGTCTGGAAAGTAACCGGTACCAGCAAGGCTGGCACCGGATTTAAAATTTACAATTCTTATTAAAAAATAAGGGTATTAAGGCTTATTATAGTTTCTTATAATCGAAACTCATAAACGGAAAGTTTGTTGCGGCGTAGCTCGCATTTGGAGTTTCGTCCTTGTAAACACTATTTAAACGCAATTTCCATTGATCGCCGGTTGTCTTGTTTTCTAAAATATACGTTCTCGGCCCATAGCTGCTCATAATATGATTGCTAATGTTATAGATGTACCAGCCAGTACTGCTCGGGTTGCCTGTTCCATTTGTACTATTGGAAGCTGCTGTACCGTTTGCAATTAATGTTCCTGTAGTACTTGAAGAAACAGATTCAAAAGCTGTATTTACATAATACAAGTTATACTTCGTCGTATTTACGGTCAAACTCGCATTTGCTGTACCACTAAATTGAAAATCATAGCTAGTGGATGTACCACCATCATTGGTAATCAAGTTGTAGTAATAGGTGCTGGCTGGGTTTTTCCATTGCGTTGTGTCAACCAAATCTGGCACTGTACCTTGGTGGAAATTGCGTGCACCATAGGTGCCTGTAGCGATCGTTTTTAAATATCCTTTTGTACCGGTTGCGGTAAAGTTTACCGTACCGCCAATTGTCGTCGAAGGAGTAACAGCACGTTTGCTGAGTGATTGCTCTTCAATACTAGGAGCAAGTGAATTGTCTTTACTACATGATGCAGTCATGCCAATCGCGGCAATACCTAAGGCAATTGATAAAGTTCTGAATTTGATTTTCATTTCTTTTTCGTAATTTTGCCACTTCTACAGTGGGCTAGTTAATAAATATATGTTAATTAGTCAATTTGATACCGGATGTACCTCGACCGTATATCCGGTTTTTTTTTGAATAAGAATTGTACTATTTTAGGGTTTTATCTCAAATGTTTTGCTGCCCTTTGGTACGATAACGTAATCAAAAGAGATAAATACATGGGGAGAGTCTTTAAGCCATTGCTCGGGTTTATAGAGACCTTTATACATTGAAATCGGTCTAATTTTCGCATAATTGCCTTTTGCCGTACGAACAATTAACGTTCGTGGTTTAATTACTTTTCCATTCAGTAATGTTAGTCCATTTCCAAGCGCATAAGCAACATGTTCGTTCTGAACAGCGTGCTGCCGAACCAGACGACCATAAAAGTCATACAATAACCAGCCAACTCCATTTCCTTCATCACCATTCTGATCCATTCCGATCGCATCGCCGATTACCTTGAATTCAGTATCAGCCGGTACTTCTGTTACTTCGTCAAATGCTTTTTCAACGATTAGGATACCACCAGTTGCGTTATTGCCGTAACCAAAATTCGTGTTGTTCGTCCCATTATTTCCAGATACGTGGCTGTTGAAGATATTGCTGAATGCAATGTCCCAGTTCCGCGTTTGACGATTTGTTTCCGCGATACCTTTATTGGTTTCCAAGCTATAATAAACTGTAGGGGCAGCATTTTGGCCATCGTTTTTATCTGTAGCAGCGAAATCGCGTACGGTAATCAATTTATTGTAAAGCCCGGTATTGCTCTCTTCTTCTTTCGGCGGCTCGACAACAGGTTCTACCGTTGGATCCGATTTGCTACAGGAAGTATGGATTGCTAGACCAATGCAAAGCAATGTAATATATTTTGTTCTGGTGAGCTGTCTTGCTATATTCATTTGTTGTGTCTTTGTTTTTATTTAAAATCATTCTAAATAATGGTAAAGGTAAAGAGTTTACCCTATTACTTGTGTATGAAAAATGATATTTTATATATTAATTTTGATTTTAACCGTTTGACTTAATATGTAATATGTTCTTTGCATATAATGTTAATGAAACTTCAATGAAGAGCTTTTTGATCGGAAAAATAATAATGATGTCTCCAAATTTAATTCATGTAGGTTTTTTTGATTTGAATATATTTGGAGACATTAACTACTTGAGTAGATTGATCGTACCTTTTAATAAATTATTTTACAAACTTTTTAAAATTAATATTGTATGTTGCATTTCCATTGAGAGCAGTAATTCCAGCTGCCTGAATCACAAAGAGTTCGTCACTCTTATCGCTTAGCTTTTCCCCTTTATACATTACGATGTAACGATTAGGGGTGGGGTATACTGCATGATTATTCTTAAAGTCATAGATTATCCATGTGGGTCCTGTCGCTGGAGCACCAGCACTGGAAGCATCTATGCCTAATTTTTCTGTGGAAATTATATTGGCACCTAGTACTGCCGCTAATGTCAATTTTTCAATATTTGTATTCTCTTGATCGAAATATCCCATTTTATAGTTTTCAGTTGATGTATTTTGCAAAGTAGAACCATACATGCCAGATAGATTTATCATACTTTTTGCTTCCTCCTGAACACTATTTGTTTTGAAATCATAAAAAACTTTTGCGCCTGCGGGAACTTCAATTTTTGCAACTGCAGTTATAGCCGTAGCATCGTTAAGTTTGCTTTCTTCAACTTTATCATCATCCTTGCTACAAGAAGTAAAACCTAAACTTAATGCACATAAAAGTGCAGCTGTTGTAAATAATTTGTTCATCTTTAATTTAATTGTGTAATTTTTCCTTATTATAATGTGTTTGTATTTAAGTTTTTGCTACCATCTTCCTGTACGTAATATTTGAAAGTGTAGTAGGGGGCAGGCCAGTTCATATTGGTCACTGCCGATGGATTTCCTTTATAGGCATTGATCAATTGTAACTTGGCATATTTACCATCGGGAAGTCGGATAACATAGGTGCGATTTGGCAGCGCTTGCATAATATGGGTACTTAGACTATACTGAAACCAGCCTAGAGACTCCGAGTTGGATGCCCAACCAATTTTGCCCGTTCCGTTCTTATTAAATTCTTCGTCCGAAGGTGCAACAGTCAGGCTTTGGTATGATTGCTTTAATAGCATGACAGCTGTATTGTTGGCTTCTCCCTGATACCCCGGATTGAACTCATCAACAGCATTGTTAACAAAGACTTCAGAATTGTAGGGGCCCGTAAAGGCAATATCCCAGTCTTTTGTTTTCAACCATTGTGCGGAGTCGGCCTTTGTCTTGATCCAGATTTGCTTTTTGTCCTTAAATCGGAAAAGAAACATGTTGAAGGGTCGTTTTTCTTTACCCTCGGCACCGTCACCCATGGCGGCCTCGGTGTCACCGGCCAGATCTTTGATGGCAATACTCTTGCCATCTTCTAGTCCAATCGTATAGTCTTTGTCCTTCCCGCAGGAAAGGAACATAAGTGCCAGAAAACCTGAAAAAATACAACGTCCAATCTTATGAAATGAAAGCCAGATGCTGCATTCCGCTATAATGATTTTAATTGTTCTCATTGTTTTATCTACTATTTTGTGTACTTCTCTTTAGCTTTAATCTCCAATCTCCAATCTCCAATCTCCAATCTCCAATCTCCAATCTCCAATCTCTAATCTCCAATCTCTAATCCTTCATCCATCGATAACTGACTCCGCCCATAATCACTCTACCGGGCTGACCCAATAGGTAGCGGCTGGTAAAATTGAACAGGTTGTCGCCGATCAGACGAAAGGTTAACCTCCGGTTCATCAGACTTTTTTCGATCGTCATGTTCAGGAGTGTATGGTAGGGGATAAAGATGTCATACTTGTCAATAAATTGATTTCCATTATTCTCCTGAAAAGGGGTGTTGCCTCGGAAATTGACACGGGCATTAACATTGACTCCCCAGGGTTTATATTCGTATTGTGCTTTGAAATTGACCATATGGCGCGAGCGATCCTCAATGCCCCAATAGTCCGATTTTTTGCTCTGTCGATAGAGGTCGCTTGCAGCATCATTGATCTGATTATAAGGGTAGTTGCCCGCTGCGATACTATCCAATACACTAAGATCTTTTGCGATGAGGTATTGATAGCCCATGGATAATTGCAGATCCCTGGTAGCCTGATAACTCATTGAAACTTCAAAACCCTTATTCATCGCTTTCGGTAAATTACGGTAACTATAGATCTGCGCGATACTGGTACCATTACCTACACTGACCGTATTGATCTGATTGTTGATACGGTGATAGAAAAGAGAAAAATCTGCCTGAAATTTGGTTGAAGGATTCCAGGTAAGCCCAATATTGTTGGAGAGGCTAGTTTCGGCCTTTAAGTTACCTGCGACTAAATTCAGCATATAGCTGTTCTTGTAACTTAATTCACCCGCTTGGTCCATGGCAGCAACCACATCGGCTACCCGTTCCGTGCCTACAACTAAATAATTGGCGGCAGGATTGAAAAATACCTGATAACGCATCTTATAGTCCGGCGCTTTGAACCCGGCGCCAACACCTCCTTTGACCAATAATGTTGGACTGATATGATACTGTAAACCTAGACTTGGACTCAGATGCCCGTTATAAACATTGGTCTGGTCATAACGTAGCCCTAGTGTCGTTAGTATGCGGTCTACCGGTTTCCACTCCGTTTGGAGATAGACAAACGCACTGTTCAACGAGCGTTTGGCATCCAGGTCCTGATTATCCATCTGCTCTAGACTACCACCAATTCCACCCGTAAACTTGACCTGTTGGATTGGACTGTAGGCGAACTGCTGCTCAATGCGGTGTACATTTTGACCAAACTCTTCAGCGCTGGCCAAAACCCCTTGTCGCAACCATTGTGCTGCGATTTGGGAATGGAACCTGGAAAAATAATAACGTGTCATGCTGCGTAGTCCTGATTCGAAATTATGGTCATAGCTGGCTGACAGATTGATATCTTGATCTTTTTGCTTGTCCTGCAGGGTGCGGTCTTCAGACCAGGCATTGATCATTTCAGATTCGCGGGCAGCAAATCGGCCTGTCATTCCCACTGTACCATTTTTGCTCGTGCGATAGCGTACTCGCCCCTGAAAACTGTAATTGGTATAAGGCGGGAATGTTGTACTTTTTGAGTTGAGATATTGTTTGTCCGTATTGAATCCATCTGTACGGTAATAATTTCCGGAGACAACGGCGCTACCCCGTTGATTGGAAAATGGTGTTTCGCCTTCCAATGTTGCGTCAACTGTGTTTAAGCTGCCATAGAGGAGGGAAGCATGTACTTGTGGGGTTATGGCGCCATGACGGGTAATAATATTGATGGCGCCACCAAGTGCATCACTGCCGTAGAGACAGGAGGATGCACCCTTGATAATCTCGATACGCTCAATGTTGGTCACCGAAATACGGGAAAGATCAAAATTGCCACTATTACGACCAAGCATGGGTTGTCCATCTACCAATACCATGACATAGTTGCTGCTAAAGCCTTGAATTTGAACGCCAACAGCTCGAGAGCCACCGGCGATATCATTGACGATAGCAATACCAGTCTGCTCTTTCAGGACTTCGTCTAACCTACGGCTTCCCATAAGCTCAATCTCTCTTTTTGTGATGACCTTGACCGGCATAGCAGCGTTTTCGGCTTTGATAAGATTATCAACGGCCTCCAATTTACGGTTTACTTCAACCTCGTCGATTTGACGACTATCTGCCTGTACCGTAAGGGTCAGTTCCTGGTTCTCATCCGCCAAGTCTACAAATTGGCGCAGCTCCTTATAGCCTAACGCTTGTGCGACAAGTTCATAACGGCCAGCATAAAGTTTATTGAATTGAAATTTTCCAGCGGTATCTGTTTTGAAAGCATATTTATCCGGATAGAGGTAAACAGTTGCATTGGCTATGGCTTTGTTGGACTCATTTTTTAAGGTTCCGGATAGCTTCCATTTTTCCTGCGCTTGCACAGCTAATATCTGGCAGGAACACAGGGCGATTACTGTACTTATTCGAATAGAAGAGAGGCTTTTAGACACTATTTTTATTTTTAATCATTCTAAATAATGTTACAAAAAAAGGCAATACTATTGGATTTTTCTATATGCAAATTGTCATAAATTCTATTTAATCCGATTTTTGTTATCCATAATGAGCGTAGTTTTGTGTGCTACTTTGTTGTATGATAGTGTGATAGCTTGTTTATTCTGCTGTATGCCTTTATTTAGGTGAATTGAAAATAATTTGTATTTAGACTGATTATTGATTTGTTTTGTAATCAAATACAATTGCCATACAAGAAAACAAGGAACAAAATCTTGTGTGGTTCTAATGGAGTTAACAGAAAGAGATGCGTAGAATTTACTTAATTATGCTCTGTTGTTTGCTACATCTTGGGGGATGGGCAAGTGTACAGCAACGGATTATTACATTGAACAGTTCACTGACAGAAACAATTTACGGGCTCGGGATAGGGGATCGTATGATTGCGACAGATGTGACCAGTATATCACCAAAGGCTGCGGCGGCATTGCCAAGGGTAAGCAAAAACCGTTCTGTTTCGGCTGAAGGTTTATTGTCGTTTAAGCCTACACTTGTTCTGGCAAATGAGGGCGATGTGGCCAATGCCGTAATTCAGCAGATCCGAGCAGCTGGCGTAAAGTTTATTGCAGTCAAACCAGATTATTCTGCCGCTGGAGCTTTGCGCTATATTCAGGAAGTCGCTAATGGTGTCGGTGAACCTGCTTCGGGAAAAGCCCTGGTATCGCGTACAAAAATAAGCCTGGATCATACCTTGGAGCTGGTAAAAAAAGAAAATAAAGGTAAGGCGGTGCCGAAAGTGCTGTTTTTGTATGCACGCGGAACAGGAACAATGAGTGTTGCAGGAAAGGGTAGTAGCTTGGATGCGATGATCAATTTAGCTGGTGGAAAGAACGCTATACAGGAGTTTTCGGACTTTAAGCCCTATACGACAGAGGCATTAGTTCAGGCCAATCCAGATATAATATTATTGTTTGATTTTGGTGCGAGTAGCCTGGGAGGGGAGGAAGCTATTCTTAAATTGCCAGGGATGCGAATTACCAATGCGGGTAAAAACGACCGTATATTGGTAATGAATGCCTCCTTGCTCGTTAACTTCAGTAATCGGCTGCCTGATGCGATCTTGGAACTGCACCGTGGATTTGGAAAAGTAATGGATTCAAAATAGATCAGGTGCAGAAGAAACAAAAGTTAATATTGCTGGCTTTGAGCCTGATATTATTTATTACTTGTATTGTCGCATTAGGTTTAGGTGCTTATCATATACCGGCAGGAGATATTTTATCCATGCTCATGCAGAAGCTGCATCTGTCTACAGCATCAGATCAGGATAGCATGCAGACCAATGTTTTATTTGAGATCCGCATGCCACGCTTGTTATTGGGGTTGTTGGTCGGTGCCGCCTTAGGTATTTCAGGTGCTGCCATTCAAGGGATTTTTCGAAACCCGCTTGCAGAACCCGGACTAATCGGTATTTCTTCTGGTGCCTCCTTGTTTGCGGTATTGATTATTGCATTTGAAACGCTCTTGCTGACTTCACTTTCAGCATGGATAGGTTATTATATTTTGGCTTTTGGTGCTTTTGTAGGAGCCGGATTAACCGCCTTTTTGGTATATCGTATTGCCAGTAAAAATGGTCGCCCCAATGTGACTACGATGCTGTTGGCGGGAATAGCCATTAATGCATTTGCGGGTGCACTTACAGGTTTGATGACTTACATGTCTACAGAACAGCAGCTCCGCACCATTACGTTTTGGATGCTGGGCAGCTTGGGCGGTGCAACCTGGGATAATTTATTAGCTGTAGGCCCATTTATATGTATTTCCTTGTTTATTCTTCCATTTTTTGGAAAATCTTTGAATGCATTTGCGCTGGGCGAAATTCAAGCGGATTTATTGGGGATGCGTAGTGATCGCGTAAAAAGATGGGTGGTCATCTTATCGACTTTGGCCGTTGGGGCCTCAGTGGCTGTATCGGGAATTATAGGTTTTGTAGGACTTATTGTTCCGCATACCGTACGCCTGATGGGTGGACCGGATCACCGCTTTGTGCTTCCAGGCTCACTGCTCTTAGGGGCTCTGGTCCTGACACTGGCAGATGTTATCGCCCGCGTATCGGTAGCACCGATAGAATTGCCTATTGGTGTGATTACTGCCCTATTAGGGACACCTATATTTTTGTATATTTTAATCAAGGATAAATAGTCTTCGTTCGGATGTCTAAATAATATTGTCTTATGTTGCGTGTAGAGAAAATCAACTATGAGCTGAAAGGCCGAAAACTACTGAAAGATATCACCTTTCAGGTGCGTAAAGGTGAGATTTTGGCTGTACTTGGTGCCAATGGGGCCGGAAAGTCCACCTTGATGGGGGTATTATGTGGGGAGAAAAAACCTGATTCTGGGCAGATCCATTTCAATGGAAAGCTACTATCTGCGTATGATGCAGCAGCATTATCCAAATGCAGGGCGCTGTTAAGTCAGCAGCAACAGATGACATTGAGTTTTAAGGTGGAAGAGATTGTTTTAATGGGCAGATACCCCCATTATAGAAATACGCCCACAGCGCACGACTATAAGGTGGTGGCCGAGACGATGGAACTCTGTGGTGTAACCGCTTTTGCCGATAGGGATTTTCTGAGCCTCTCAGGAGGGGAACAACAACGGGTTCATCTTGCCCGTGTCTTAGCACAGATATGGGATAATCCGGATGCCCTTTTATTATTGGATGAACCTATCTCTGCCTTAGACTTACATTATCAGCAAAAAGTGCTTGCAATAGCCAGAGCACTGGCCCGTAAAGGATTTATGGTTATTTTGGTTGTCCATGATGTTAATTTTGCAGCGATGTATGCCGACCGGATCCTGATGCTTAAACATGGACGTAAACTCTTTCATGGAACGCCAGTGGAGGTTTTAGCACAGAAGGAAATCTACACCATTTTTTCGGTTGAATCCAATGTGATCATGAATCCACGTACATTAAAACCTTATGTACAATTGGAGGAGATGGAGATTGATCTAGAGTAGATCTAATGGCTTCTATTTTTTTATGTCTTACAAAAAAATTATTTAGATAGATTATAAATAATTTTTAATTACCGCTCTAATTTGTTAATTTTAATTGCTTCGGGCTTATTTGGATTGAAATCATGTTGGTGAAAAGTAAAATAGTTGAGTTGGCTGATTGGCTTTTTGAAGAAGAAATACCAGATGGCTATGTGCCAGACAAGCCTTTGGTTGAAAATAAAATCACAATCCATACGGAGCCCGTTCACATGGAGAATTTTCAGCTCTCTACATCGGGCTTATTTATATTGCATTCGAAAATGCAATTTGATCGGCCTGTTCAAATATTGACCGAGATCGAAGGGGAGACCATTACCAGTCAATTTATATTTTTTAAACCGGCGGCCAGTAAATTGCCCTATGGGATGAGTAGGCATAATATCCGATATATTCCTTCTGTTAAATCGGTTCATCAAGTAGAACCCGGTATTGAGTATACGTATTTTATTGCTGTTATATCCAAGGAATATTACCTGAATCTTATTAAGCGGGATTCGTTATTGCACCAGCAGTTTGTGCATGAAATCGAAAAAGGAGAATATACTTCGTTTTCAGAAGAAGATCTGATGGCAACCTATGAGATGCAGCATACTATCGCAGAACTTATTGAATCCAAGAAAAAAGGTGAGATACGAAGGCTTCATACCGAATCTCGTATTGTTGAGTTGCTGATGTATCAATTTGAGCAGTACAACGAGAAAAGTGAACAGGTTGTTTCTTTATTCCACGAAGAAGATGTACAACGTCTAGAAATGGCGCGGCAGATTCTCGAACAGCGTATTGCCAATCCGCCGACACAAAAAGAACTGGCGGCAGAGGTATTGACAAGTGAAAGTAAGCTGCGAAAGGATTTTAAGGAATATTTTTCGGTGACCATCCATGATTATTTAACGAGAATCCGCATGGAAAAGGCTAAAAGTTACCTATTGGATGATAAGATGACAGTCTATGAGGTTGCTTTGTTGACCGGATATGGTCATCAGAATAACTTTAGTAGCGCCTTTAAAAAATACTATGGAATTTCCCCAGGTGAACTTAAAATGTAACTAGCTATTCTTTAGTGGGAGGATTATTTCTTCGTGCAAAGCATAGCAATCGTATTCTTCTGACATTTTTCGGCTATCCAGTCCCGTAAACTTGCTAAATGCAGGTAGAATAATCTGTTGCGCTGAAACCCAAAAACAGGGCAGACGGAGATGCTTGTTCGGTGGAAGCTTGATACTGACACCCGGATGAATATGTCCACTGATGGTGAAAACCGAACGATCTATTGCCGGTTCGTGTACAAAGTGGATTTGCTCCATTTCGAATTTGTCGTGATGATAGATTATATTAATCTGCTTAGCTAATTTTTCCACCTGTCTATCATGGTTGCCTATCACCAAATGAAAATTGAGACTGGCATGGTTTTGTTTAAATTCTTCCAGTAGAAGGACTTCCTGATTGATGCCCGCATGAATAAGATCACCGACAACCAAAATGTTTTCTGCTCGGTAGTAATCAATTAAAGAAGCTAGTCTTTGCAGGTCGAGGCTAGATATATCTGAAGGAATCGGAATACCATTTTTACGGAAATGCGCAGCTTTACCAAGATGAAGATCAGATAGAATGAGGGTGTTCTGCTTCGGCCAAAAGATAGTACGTTGATTATTAAGGATAAGTTTTTGTTTATTGAATGTAATGTGCTGTTCCTGTATATTCATTTTCTTCGTCCACGTTTTGATTTATTTGCATGCTCCATGCGTTGAATTCGCTCGATCAACGCTTCACTAGAAAGGGACTGACGTAAACTGTCCACTTTGATCGGAAAACTTAGTGGTGTATACTCCTCTACAAAGGTATAGATGATTTGGCTATTGTTTATCCTTTCAAATGCTTTTATCAGACGGTATTCTTCGAGTTGTTGATTGAACACTTCGGTGAAAGCCTGTTTTAATAATAGATTGTCAGGATCATGATCCATCAAAACACGAAATATAATTCCGGAGGAAGCTTGTAAGGATTTGTTGTTTTGTTGTGTTCCGGGATAGTTTTGTACCACCAATCCGGAAATTACAGCAATATCGCGAAATTTACGGCTCGCCATTTCCGCGGAGTTGATGCTACTGATCACATCCTGCATAAGATTTTCCCGACTCAAGATCTCTGTTAATTGCGTTTGGTCCAAGTGGATTTCTTGGTCGGAATAGAGTTCAAAACCATAGTCGTTCATGGCCATGGAGATGCTAATGGGATAACGTTTGCTGATGCGGTAAGCGATCAAGGCGGCCATGACTTCATGGATCAATCGACCCTCCAGTGGATAGAAAAACAGATGATTCCCCTCGTTGGTCTTGATGTGTTCGACAAGAAATTCTGATTCATTAGGCACAGCCGAAAGGCTTTGCTGCTTCTGGATCAATGGTGAAAGGAAGCGTAGTTCTTTTTCGGCATTGCTGGGAGCTATAGCTTCCGCAAGTTTTTTACGGAGAAAATGGCTCAGATTGGAAGATAGGGGCAATCTACCTCCTAGCCAGCTTGGTGTGATGGCTTTACCGGATGAGTTCTTGACAAATACGGTCATATCCTTGACCATAACGAGTTCAAGAATTCGCCCAGCAAGGTTAAATCGTTCACCTTTCTTCAATTTGCTGATAAAATATTCTTCAATCATACCGATATATCCACCGGAAAGGAATTTTACGCGCATCATGGCATCGCCAACAATGGCGCCGATATTCAGCCGATGAAGAAGGGCGATGCGTCTATTTTTTATTATCCAGTTACCATCGCTGTCTTGTACAACTTTGTGAAATTCCTCATAACGTTTGCCGATTTTGCCACCTGCGGTGATAAAGTACATACACCACTGCCATTCCTCATCTTCCATGTAGTTGAAGGCATGGGTCCGGGCAACGATCTGATGGAGTTCTGTCGACTGGAAACCACCCCCGAGAGCGATCGTGACCATAAATTGCACCAACACATCAAAACTCTGGACCATGGGGTCGCGGTTTTCTATCGTTTGGGTTTTGACAGCTTCCTTTAATGCGGCCACTTCAATGAGCTCCAAGGAATGTGTCGGGACGAAGTAGATGATCGATGTTTCAAAAGGGCTGTGCCCACTTCTTCCGGCACGTTGCATAAATCTGGCAACACCCTTGCTTGATCCGATTTGAATCACGGTGTCAACAGGCTTAAAATCTACGCCCAGATCAAGTGATGAAGTGGATACCACCGCTTTTAGCTTTCCACTGCTCAAATTGTCTTCGATCCATTCGCGGATGTGAGCATCTACCGAGCTGTGATGCAATGCAATCTGTCCGGCAAAATCTGGATGTGCTTGCAGCAATAGCTGATACCATAACTCACTTTGACTACGGGTATTGGTGAAAAGGATGGTGCTTTTGCTTTCCAGGATGATAGGGACGACCTGATTCACGAGATTGCCACCAAGATGGCCTGCCCAGGGAAGAAGCTCTACTTTATCTGGATAGATAGATTTGATTGCAATTTTCTTTTTCTCCTTTGCGACAATCTGTACGCTCTTTTTTTCTCCTGGCAACAGTACATCCATTGCTTGGTCCAGATTGCCTATGGTGGCGGTGATGCCCCAAATCTGGAGATTTTTATGTTGGTGTTTTAAGTATGATAATGCCAGTTCTACCATGACACCACGTTTATTTCCAATAAGTTCGTGCCATTCATCTACAGTAATGCAGCGTATATTCTTGAAATATTTGTCACGTTGTTTTTGGGCGAGCAATAGATGAAGGCTTTCAGGAGTTACCAAAAGAATATCGGGCATTGCTTTGGTCTGTTGCACTCTGATCTTTGGATCAGTGTCCCCATTACGCACCTGTACAACCCAATCTAATCCGATATCATCTATAGCGGTCTGCATTGCTTTGGCCAAATCCTTTGCCAGAGAGCGCAAAGGCGTGACCCAAAGTAACTTTAATCCTTTTTGGTAGCGTTCAGGATGATTCATGTAGTCGATCAAGACAGCCATAAATACCGAAAATGTCTTGCCAAATCCTGTAGGAGCAATCACCATTCCGCTGTATCCCAGCATGTACCGATCCCAGGTTCTAACCTGGAAGCCAAAAGGGGTATTACCCAAGGATTCAAAATAGCGATTGACGATCTTGAATCCTTCACTATGTATTATCTTCTGACTCAATTTATGTTATTAATTTTTTAATGTTTTCCAATGTATCAATATCTGCTGCCTTTTTGTCCCTACGCCAACGCAAAATTCGTGGAAAACGCAAAGCTACACCAGATTTGTGACGTTTACTGTAACCTATTCCTTCAAAGGCAATTTCAAATACCAGCTCGGGTTTGACAGTTCTTACTGGCCCGAATTTCTCCAACGCATTTTGTCGAATATAGCGGCTAACCTCAAGTATTTCTTTATCTGTAAGGCCTGAATATGCTTTTGCGATACTTACTAAATGATCACCATCTTTAACCGCGAAGGTATAGTCGGTATAATGCGCACTTCTTCGTCCACTGCCTTTCTGCGCATATATCAACACCGCATCGATGGTCATGGGGTTGACTTTCCATTTCCACCAACCACCTTTTTTTCGGCCGACATAATATATGGAGTCTTTCTTTTTAAGCATAATACCTTCACTGTTTAGCTCACGCGATGCAAGTTGTAAGATCCGTAGATCGGCCCAATTTTCGCAAGAAATAAGTGGAGACAATAGTATCGTAGGACCAACATTGTGTTGGTACAACTGTTCCAATAGCTTGCGCCTGTTTTGCAGCGACTCAGATCGGAGGTCTTTACCATCCAATTCCAGTAGGTCATAAAGGTATACAACAATGGGGACTTCTTCACGTAAAGTCTTGGAAATTAGCTTTCGATTGATCCTTTTTTGTAGTTCATTAAAATTCAATATTTGACCGTCTTTTGCAGCCAAGATTTCGCCATCTAGAACAAAACTTCCTTTCCATTTTTTGAGCGCATCGGTAATCTCGGGGAACTGTATGGTGACAAGTTCCTCGCCTCTTGACCAAATAAAGATTTCGTCGCCTCGTTTGATCAGCTGTCCGCGTATACCGTCCCATTTGTATTCGCATTGCCATTCCGCGATTAGACCAAGTTCTTCCACCTCCTTTTCAATGGGGTAAGCCAGACAGAAGGGATAAGGTTTTGAAAGGTTTGTATTGCTATATTCACCTCGGACGAGTTTGTCAAATGCGTAGTCATGAGAGTTCCATTCACCCATAATACTATGGGTGACAATGCTTGGTTCGATCTGGAAATGTGTCGCAATTGTATTTATTAGCCCTTTGGAAGAAACCCCTAAGCGAAAGCTGCCGCCAAGCAATTTATTAAAAATAAAACGCTCAATGGTATTCAACCTATTCCAGGAAGTGAGCACAAATGCTTTTTTTTCTGCCATTGAAGCATTTGCCAACTGTAGGATGTCTTCCATCCATTCACTGAGACTTTTGTTTATTTTTTCAGATGCAGGGGGTAGTAATAGCGCTAAGGTTTCAGAGAGATCACCGACAGCGGCATAACATTCTACAAACAACCACTCTGGGATATTGGTAATTTCCAGTACCCAAGTTTTAAGTTCTTTGGTGGAAATAGGACGCCTTGGCCTTTTGCCAGTCATTAAGGCCAGAAACCAAAGTTTGTCTTTCTCAGGTGCAAAGGTTAGAAAGCGTATAATCGCTTCTTTTTTTAAGCTGGCTTTATTGGTGCTATCCAGCGCATTGACCAATGTTGCAAATTCTATCATACGCTTAACTCTTCCCCGTAATTTGTATTTACCTCTTCCGCCTCAACGCCTATTTCATTTAGGTATTTGCTAAATGAGGCCGTCTGTCCATGGGTTACATACACTTTTTCGGCTCCACTTTCCTTCACCGCTTGTAACAATCCGTTCCAGTCCGCATGATCACTGATGGCGAAACCGGCATCTGCGCTGCGCCACCTCCGTGCGCCGCGAATTTGCATCCAGCCAGAACAGATTGCATAGGCAACATGTGGTATCTTTTGAAGTAGCTGTGTGTCAAGTAATGCTGGAGGCAGTAATACAATCTTGCCGTCTAGGTGTTTCATATCTGTGGTAGGGTCGATAATTTGATAAGACGGTAAATTTATACCAGCATCACTATAGGCTATGTTTAATTTGGCGATACTGTAATGTACATATATTTCGCCCATATCCTTTACTGCGTTTAGTATCCTTTGGGACTTGCCTAATGAATAACCGATAAATACGGATGTCTTTTTGTATCCCTGGTTGTGCATAATCCATGCATTCAAGCGTTGATTTTGCATTTCAACACTTTCCCAGCGATAAATCGGCAGACCAAAGGTACTTTCAGTAATTAGCTCATGACATTTTACGGGTTCAAATGGGGTGGAGAGGCCATCATCCTGGAGCTTGTAATCTCCAGTAAAGACCGTCACTTTTCCTTTATATTCCATTCGTATTTGCGCCGAACCAATGATATGCCCAGCAGGATGTAAAGAAATTTTTACACCGTTGATATGGATAGATTGGTTGTAAGCTAAGCCTTCCACCTGGATATCGGGGCCAATACGACTTTTCAATATACCAACTGTAAAATGGTGACAGAGATATTTTTTCATACCTGGACGCGCATGATCTGCATGCCCATGTGTAATGATGGCAAGATCAACTGGTTGCCATGGTTCCAGGTAAAATTTGCCTGGGATACAATAAATGCCTTTTGATGTGAATTGAATCATATTGAATCCTTGTTTTTGACAACATAACTTCTGTCTATAGCATCTTATGTATTCAAACAGGTAGCAATAAGTTAAAGTTTTGTTTATTTTTTAGTGAAAGTCAATCCTAGTATTTAAATTGCGGATGTAATGAAATTTTTTGCCTGAAATGATTATCGGGTGGATTCGGTTAATTTTTTTACATTTGTTTACTTTGATTCTTAGTTTTAGCTCTCTATGATATTAATAGTCGATGACAACCCCGATAATATTTATTCGTTACAAAAGTTATTAGAATCCAAAAATTTTAAAGTCGATACCGCCCAGTCTGGCGAAGAAGCTTTAAAGAAGATTTTAAAATATAATTATGCTTTAATCATATTGGATGTGCAGATGCCCGATATGGATGGTTTTGAAGTTGCCGAGAACATTGCTGGATTCAGTAAGACCAAGGAGACGCCTATCATATTCTTGTCTGCCGTCAATACAGATAAACGCTTTATTACCAAGGGTTATGATTCTGGAGGTTTGGACTATGTAACCAAACCTGTTGATCCGGATATCCTGATGCTCAAAGTCAAAACATTCTATAGGCTATATGAGCAGACACAAGCGTTAAAAGATATTCAGCAGACCTTAGAGAGGGAGGTAGAGGGGCGGAAGCAAGCACAAAAAGAGCTTCGCTCGAAAGTGGATTATTTGCATACGTTACTGGAATCATTGCCTCAAATTGCGTTTACCTGTGACCATCGTGGGAATATCGGTTTTGTCAATGGTCGTTGGTTTCAATTTTCGGACAATGAGCATACTTTTCCGCAGACACATCCTGATGACAGACCGATTGCTGCCGAGTTGCAAGAAAGTCTTGAATCCGGCAAACCTCTGGAAATGGAGGTACGGGTCAAAAAGCGGGATGAATCGGGGTATTCCTATCAATTATTAAGGGTTTGGCCAATTTTAGAGAATGGTGAAAATAATTGGGTAGGAACCTTTACTGATATAGATGCCCAGAAAAAAGCTGAGAAAGAAAAGGATGAATTTTTAAGTATAGCCAGTCACGAACTCAAGACTCCGTTGACGAGTATTAAAGCTTATATGCAGTTGCTTGACCGAAAGCTAAAACTTGACAAAGGTTGTGCTGAGTCCAAATATGTCAACAGAGTTCAGGATCAAGTGGAAAAACTCAATAGTCTGATTACCGATTTGCTCGATTTATCAAAAATTGACAATGGCAAATTAGGTATCAATAAAAAAGTCTTTTCGCTTGAACGTATGGTTCAGAATGCCATTGATTCCATCGTGCAGACCCATGATCAGAGCAATATGGAACTCTATAGACAAGGAGATATTTCCGACTTAATGGTATATGGGGATGAGATACGGCTTGAGCAGGTTCTGGTTAATTTTTTAACCAATGCTTATAAATACGCGGCTGGAACAGAGAAGGTAATCGTTGATTGTGAAGTCATGGTAGACTTTGTCAAAGTGAGTGTGATAGATTTCGGAATTGGAATACCCGAAAGCAAACAGCCTGAAGTTTTCGATAAGTTTTACCGTGTGGAAGAAACTTCTTTTGATTTTCAGGGGCTGGGAATAGGCCTTTATATTTGTTCGGAAATTATACGTAGCCACCAAGGTACAATTGCCGTCGAAAGTTCAGCCGGTAATGGAGCCACTTTTTATTTTACAATACCATTAAATCTGCCTACAGATGCCAAATAAAACACTGAATAACTTATCTATAGGAATTGGCTTGTCCTTATTTGTACTGTTGGTGAGTTCCACAGCCTCCTATCTAGGGATTAAAGAGCAGAATAAACACCGCCAGGAGTTGACCGCTACCCGGAAGATAATCAGTTTATCAAATATTATCCTGAATTCTTTACAGGGGGCTGAAACGGGAAACAGGGGCTATTTGCTCACCGGGAAAGAGAATTACCTGGAGCCATTCAACCAAGCTTTAGAGAACCTGCCGATTGAATTGAAGGAAATAAAGGAGCTTACGGAAGCAGATCCGGTCCAAAAGGTTCGCGTAGATAGTTTATTTACAGCGGCTCAGCAAAGGTTAGCTGTATTAAAAGAATCAGTGAATATCAAAAGAAATGGCGGGACTGTAAGTCTGGCACATCTAGACGAGAGCAAATCCGCCATGGACAAATGCCGCGCCATTATCAAGGATATTATTCACTATGAAGATGACGATATCGACCAGAAATCTGCCAATTTAGATAACTCTTCTTTTATAACGACCTTATTTATCGTTATCAGTGCTTTACTATCTTTGATTATTACAGCATACTTTTATTTTCGGCTGAGGGCTGACTTTCTTAAACGTTTAGCACTGGAAAAATCGCTGGTGGAAAAGGATGAAGGAATTGCACGCAGACTAAATCTGGTTCAACAAATCACCAATCGTATTGCTGCCGGAGATTACAATGTAAAAGCAGAAGATATCGAGGATGATGATCTCGGTGCGATCGCAAAATCTGTGAATCGGATGTCAAAATCCTTGAAAAAATCGTTTGATCAGCTTAAAGACAATGACTGGTTACATATGGGATATGCTGATCTCTATACGGGATTGGTCGGCAACAAAACCGAAAGATTACTCACGACAGATGCAATAAAAGGATTAGTAAATTATATTGGCGCTATCACGGGAGCGATATATATATTCAATGACGAAAAGCTTGAACGATCAGGATGTTATGGATTGGATCCGAAAACACAGCTTTATTTCCTTCCGGGTGAAGGCTATGTAGGACAAGTATTCGTCGATAAGGAATTAAAAGTCGTCAATAATATCCGTACAGAAGATTATCTGGTCAGTTTTGCCAGTGGCAAAATCAATGTACCACATCTTATTTTTGCACCTATCGTATCGGCGGATCAAGTATTGGGTGTTTTGGAGATTGGACATGGTCAGCCATTTACAGAAATAGAAGTAACGTTCCTGACGGAATGTGCCAGACAACTTGGTATCGCTATAGCGTCAGCAAAAGGTCGTGCCAAAATCCAGGCACTTTTAGAGGAAACACAGGTTCAATCGGAGGAATTATTGTCACAACATGCTGAACTTGAGAACCTAAATACGGAATTGGAGGCCCAGACCCTGCGCTTACAGTCATCTGAAGAGGAACTGAAGGTACAACATGAAGAATTGATGCAATCTAACCAGGAGTTAGAGGAACGTTCAAAATTGCTGGAGGATAAAAATTTATTGATTGCCGAGCGGAATCAGGAGATTCAACAGAAGGCGGAAGAACTTGCGTTGAGTACAAAATATAAGTCGGAATTTTTAGCAAATATGTCTCATGAACTGCGTACACCGCTAAATTCTATTCTGCTACTTTCTCGCCTGTTATCCGAAAATAATGAACAGAATCTGAGTTCGGATCAGATTGAATCGGCTAAAGTGATCCAAAGTTCCGGAACAAGTCTATTGACATTAATAGACGAGATATTGGATCTTTCAAAGATTGAATCTGGTAAGATGACCTTGGAATATGCGAGCCTAAATTTAAATGATATTTCTGCAGATCTGAATAATTTATTCTTGCCATTGGTCAATGAGAAAGGCTTGGCCTTCACGATCAATATTGATCCCAACCTCAACCAACGTTTTCAGGGAGATCGTCTTAGAATAGATCAGGTATTGCGTAATCTGATTTCTAATGCGATTAAATTTACTGCGGCAGGCGAAGTGAGATTGGATATTTATGAGGACAGTGTGGCTAAAGATAAACTTGTTTTTGCGGTTGTAGACTCCGGTATTGGGATACCATTAGAGAAACAAAAGATAATTTTTGAAGCTTTCCAACAAGCAGATGGTTCCACGCGGAGGAAATTTGGTGGTACAGGATTAGGTTTATCCATTAGCAGGGAGATTGCCCGCTTGCTCGGAGGGGAAATTAGGTTAGTGAGTGAGGAAGGGAAAGGTAGTACGTTTTTATTTATCATTCCGAATCATCAAGTGGAACTTGATGAAGTTCGCTCAAAGGAGCAGCAGCTCGTAGAAGAGATCCATTCTGAAATTGAGGAGGTGCGTGAGCTTGTCATGGACGATGCCTACAATCCTGCGACAATACGTATACCCGAAGAACTGCCTGATGATCGGAATCATATTACTGAGGAAGATAAGGTTATTCTGATTGTCGAAGATGATATCAATTTTGCGAAAGCACTATTGAAATATGCGCATAGCCAGCACTATAAAGGTGTTGTCGTGGTACGGGGAGATCATGCGCTACCAGTGGCCAAGAAGTACCATCCGCAGGCTGTGTTATTGGATATTCAGTTACCCATCATGGATGGCTGGGCTGTGATGGATGAATTAAAAGGGGATAAGGAGACACGGCATATTCCAGTCCATATCATGTCCTCCCTTGAGGTGAAGAAGGAAAGTTTGCTCAAAGGTGCGATTGATTTTATCAATAAACCTGTTGCGCTAGAGCAGATGACATCGGTGTTCCAGAAAATTGAATCCGCATTGAGTAGGTCCCCGAAAAAGGTTCTTATTGTCGAAGAAAATCCTAAACATGCTAGTGCATTGGCTTATTTTTTAAGTAGTTTTAATATTTCACTTGAAGTAAAAGATAATGTGTCTGATAGTATCGATGCATTGGGAACTGCTGAGGTAGACTGCGTAATCTTGGATATGGGGGTGCCTGATGAAATGGGCTACAATACGCTGGAAGCCATCAAACAGCATGAAGGACTTGAAAATCTACCTATAATCATATTTACTGGCAAAAATCTATCGAAATCTGAGGAGCTGAAAATTAAAAAATATGCAGACTCTGTCGTTGTCAAAACTGCGCATTCCTATCAGCGTATCCTTGATGAGGTTGGCTTATTTCTGCATTTGATTGAAATTAACAATTCAGATGATGTGAGACGGAAAAACAATGGCTTGGGGGCTTTGACCGATGTGCTGAAAGGGAAAAAAGTATTAGTGGCCGATGATGATGTTCGCAATATATTTTCGATGACAAAAGCATTGGAAAAATTTCAGGTGCAAGTCATTCCGGCAATGGATGGTAAGGAAGCCCTAGAAGTGCTGAACTCAGGTGAGGCTATTGATATTGTGCTGATGGATATGATGATGCCTGAAATGGATGGTTATGAAACAATCAAGAATATTAGACAGACACCTCCATTTGCAACATTGCCTATCATTGCGGTTACGGCCAAATCTATGATTGGCGATCGGGAAAAATGTATACAAGCGGGAGCTTCAGACTATATTTCAAAACCTGTTGATATAGATCAGCTTCTCTCATTGTTGCGGGTATGGTTGTACGAGAATTAATGGAGACGGTTTAATGAATCGAAATAAGGTAATATTAATTGTGGACGATGACAACCGAAATATTTTCGCGCTGGGGCTAACCTTAAGAGCGAGGGGATATCAGGTCGTTAGTTGTGCCATGGCAAAGGAAGCAATAGAACTATTGGAGGCTGAAAATAATGTTTCATTGGTTTTGATGGACATGATGATGCCTGAAATAGATGGGTATGAGGCTATTCGTTTAATTCGCAGTTCTACTGCTATTAAAGATCTTCCGATTATAGCGGTGACAGCACAGGCAATGAGTGGGGACCGAGAAAAATGCCTCGCAGCGGGGGCACAGGCGTACGTGTCAAAGCCAATTGATGTAGATATACTAATGGTTGAAATAGAACAGTTAATTTAGCCATGTTGGGCCATAATATAATTAAAGATGAGGAGATAGATATTTTACTGGAAGATATCTACCAACGCTATGGCTACGATTTTATACAATATAGTCGGGCTTCGATCAAAAGAAGGATTAATCGAATCATGACGAATGACCGATTTGCGAGTTTTGCGGAACTCCGGTTTGCGCTAAAAGACGATCCGCAGTTTCTTCAGCATTTTGTTGAGGAGATTACCGTTAATTTGACTGAAATGTTTAGGGATCCGTTGTTTTTCAAGCAATTGCGTGAGGAGATTTTGCCGCAACTGGGGACCTATCCGCTGATCCGGATTTGGATCGCTGGATGCTCAAGTGGAGAGGAGGCTTATTCGCTCGCAATTTTATTGAAGGAGGCCAATCTGCATCATAAATCGTTGATCTATGCAACGGATATTAATCCGCGGGTATTAGAAATAGCGCGTAATGGAATCTATCCATTAAGTCAGATTAAGTCGTTTTCAGAAAATTATATTGAATCCGGTGGGAAGCAGGACTTTTCTAATTATTATACGGCAAATTATGAATGGGCAAAATTTAACCCGGAACTGAAACAAAAAATGATCCTATCGACCCATAACTTGGTGTCAGATACCTCGTTTAACAGCTTTCAATTGATACTGTGCCGGAACGTGTTGATTTATTTCAACAAGGATTTACAGGACCGCGTTTTTAAACTGTTTGATGCAAGTTTGGAAAATTTGGGATATCTTGCATTGGGCAGCAAGGAAACCATAAGGTTCTCCAGTATACAACAGAATTTCACCGCAGTGGGTGATCAAAAAATTTGGAAAAAACTTTATTCGTTATAATATGGTTCTATTTAGAAATGGTATGACATTCAGACCATAGTAGACCCCTATAAAAGACATAAATTAAGCTATATGAGCAAAAGAAAAACTGTACTGATATTTGAAGATGATACGATTATTTTGGAGGTCATAACAGTCGTGCTGACAGATTTGGGGTTTCATGTAGAAGTCTCCGAGACTTCACACGATATTATTCAAAAGGTAGAAACTACAGAACCTAATCTTATTTTGATGGACAATTGGATCCCAAATATTGGGGGAGTAGAGGCAACCCGCCTGCTGAAGGCTGATGACCGGTTTAAACATATTCCGGTTATTTATGTGTCCGCCAATAACGATATTGAATCATTAGCCGCCCGCGCAGGAGCAGATGATTTTCTGTCCAAGCCCTTTGATCTGGATGATCTGGAAGATATTGTTAATAAACATATCTAACAAAAATCGTACTATTGATATGTCCTACTGACAAACGATTTATAGCCTACAGACCTTTGTAGGCTTATTCTACTGTACCTGGAGAAGTATTATGCCTCCCCAATTGCCAAACCTTCTGGTTCGCATCCCAATACAACGGAAAAAGCCTTTCATTTCTGAAAGGCTTTTTCTGCGGAGAGTGAGGGATTTATCGCGTCCCACACCCCCTTGCCATAACCCGCGATGATAAAGTTCGAACCCCGGCCAACCCTTCTGGTTCGCATCCGAATACAACGAAAAAAGCCTTTCATTTCTGAAAGGCTTATTCTGCGGAGAGTGAGGGATTCGAACCCCCGAACCTGTGACAGTTAACGGTTTTCAAGACCGCCGCATTCGACCACTCTGCCAACTCTCCGCGACAAAAGTACGAATTTTTGCTCTCCTGCCAAATTTTATTTTAGAAATACTTCTTATTTTGCTTTTATAAACTGGATATCAGCACTAAATTTTACGTCATCACTCACCATCACACCACCTGTTTCAAGAGCTGCATTCCAATTAAGTCCAAATTCTGAGCGTTTGATCTTTCCTTCTACGATAAATCCAGCTTTGGTATTTCCCCAAGGGTCTTTCTGAATACCTGCAAATTCCAATTCAAAAACGACAGGTCGAGTCACGTCCCGGATAGTCAGATTTCCTTTGATTTCTTCATTCGCTAAGCTTGTTGCTTCAAATGTTATCGCTGGATATTTTTCTACGTCAAAAAAATCAGCACTTTTTAAGTGTCCATCCCGTTGTTCATTTCGTGTATTGATTGATGCTGTATCGATAGTTACTTTTGCAAGAGCATTATCAAAATTATCATCGTCTGTATCAAGATCTATTTTAAAATTGTCAAAGTTTCCTTTAACATTTGTGATCATCATGTGTTTTACTTTGAATTCTATCTCGCTATGTGCAGCGTCTAATTCCCATTTTCCTTGTGCCATAATTTTTGTATTTTCTTATTTGTTTAATAATACAAAGGTAACAGCAGCTTTTAAATTTTTGTTTGACCTAGATCAATAAAATAATCTTATTGAAAAGCAATCAGTTATTGAAAAACCGCAAAAAAAAGCATATGATATTTTGGAATTGTTGAACAAATGTCTACTTTTGCATTACCGAAAACGACGCGCCAATAGCTCAGCTGGATAGAGCATCGGTTTTCTAAACCGACGGTCTCAGGTTCGAATCCTGATTGGCGTACAAAATTGTAAAGAGGTTCTTAATAATTATATTAAGGACCTTTTTTACTTATTAGCAATTTGTAGCCATGCTAGATGAATCTTTCCTAACCTAGGATCTGAACAGGTGTTGTTTTCCTTTTGAAGTTATCTCCTTTATTAAAACACGCACTGTTTTTAGCGGAACTATGCAGCCTGAGGGTAAATTTATCCACAATTTAAGTTTAGTCATGCTATCGTTAAGCATCTGTTTTTTTGTATCTTTAGTCGACATTGAATTATATTGATTTTGGCTTATCATTACTGATCTGAACGATCTGTAGGGCCTAATGATAAGTTGAGTTAGGGATCTAATAGATACAATATGGATGAAACATTTAAACAGCAAGTGTATGAATTGGCGAGATTAATTCCAAAAGGGCGAGTTTCAACATATGGCGCAATTGCTAAAGCGCTGGGTTATCCAAATCATTCCCGCCATGTTGGAAAAGCAATGGGAGGATGTCCCAAAGATGTGCCTGCGCATCGGGTGATTTCAAGTGGCGGAGTACTGTCGGTTCCTGAGTTTCAGTCTAAACTCGAAAACGAAGGCGTTGGAATAAATAATCTCAGGATCAAGGATTTTAAAAAGATATTTTGGAATCCGATGGATGAAATTTAATAAATCGATAAAAGATGAAATACTGCGCGTTTTTACGAGGGGTAAATGTAAAGGGAACCAACATGAAGATGGTCGATGTATGCCAGGTATTTAAAGATGCTGGGATGGATCATGTGAGTTCGGTGTTGGCTTCCGGAAATATTGTTTTTTCTTCGGATAGGTCCGCGGAAGAACTTAAAATAGTTCTGGAAGCAGCGATGTCCAGTTATTTTTCCTATGAAGCCTTCCTTTTCATTAAGTCGCAGGAAGAAACGAGTTTATTCTGGAGTAACATTCCCTTTGAAAAACATCCTGATTTTCATATTTATGGTTTTGTAGGTTTACATGGGATAGAAGAAGTTCTCCTAGATGAATTTAATAAAAGTACCAAAGCCGATAATGAAAAAGCGGAAGTGATCAATGGACTGTTTTACTGGCAGGTCCCCAAAGGAAATACATTGGATTCAACATTCGGAAAAGTATTGGGTAAGAAAAGTCTGAAAGATAAGTTCACAAGCAGGAATGTGAATACATTTGAGAAAATTTTGAAGATCATGCATTAAATCAATGTGTGTTGATTTAATGGAATTATATGTAAAAAGCGTATTGATTACCTCAAGATAATCAATACGCTTTTATGTTAATGAAGTAATCTATACTTTGATCTAACCTTTATTAATCTCCGCAGATTGAGCCCATATATTGATATGTCCATCTTTTGCATACAGATCAATCTCATGAATTTCTTCTGGACTAAATGATAGGTTTTTGAGCGATCCTACACAATCGATGACCTGTTGCGGCTTGGATGCGCCGATCAGTGCCGAAGTCACTTGCTGCTTGCGAAAGACCCAAGCGATGGCCATTTGGGCCAAAGACTGCCCCCTGCGTTGTGCAATCGCATGAAGTGCCTGGATATTCTGTCTGTTTTCCTCACTTAAGAACTTGGTCTGCAACGATTTTGATTGTGATGCCCTGCTATCCTCTGGGATATGATGTAAATATTTGTCCGTTAGCATGCCCTGGGCGAGTGGCGAAAAAACAATAGAGCCAATACCGATTTCATCCAGTGTGTCCAATAGCCCATCTGTCTCAACCCATCGGTTTAACATAGAATAGCTGGGCTGATGGATTATAAACGGTGTTCCTAAGGATTTCAATATTGCGTAAGCCTCTTTGGTACGTTGCGAATTATAAGACGAAATGCCAATATAAAGGGCTTTTCCACTCCGTACAAGTTGATCCAACGCCATCATGGTTTCTTCTAATGGTGTGTTTGGGTCAAAGCGATGTGAATAGAAAATGTCAACATAATCTGTACCTAGACGTTTTAAAGATTGATCGCAGCTGGAAATAATATACTTTCTGCTGCCCCATTCGCCATAAGGACCATCCCACATGTGGTACCCCGCCTTCGACGAAATAATCAATTCATCCCGGTGGCCAGCGAACTGTTGTTTAAGAATCTGTCCGAATGCAGTTTCTGCACTTCCTGGAGGCGGACCATAATTATTGGCAAGGTCAAAATGCGTGATTCCAAGATCAAAGGCTGTCGTACAGATATCAACTTTGGTTTGGTGGGCTGTATCGTTTCCAAAGTTGTGCCATAGACCTAAAGAAATAGCTGGTAACTGAAGACCGGATTTACCACAACGATTGTATATCATCTGTTGGTAGCGATCAGGGTTTGGGATATACTGCATAAATTTGAATTGTTATAATCCAAATATAATAATAAACGGATTTCCTCGAATTGAAATTTAGTGTATTTTTATACGAAATTTTGAATAAGTTGATCCTGTTAAAAAATATGAAGAAAATCACACTGATTATAGGCCTGTTGTTCATCTGCATGAGTAACAGTAATGCCCAGTCAAAGCGGCTGTTATTTAAAACCGCATTTGGAGAATTTAAGGTGGTGCTCTATGATTTTACGCCAAATCATCGGGATCTGATCTTAAAGTCCATAAAGGATACTGTCTACCAAGGCGCATTGTTTAATCGCATTATTGAAAATTTTGTGGTACAAGGTGGTGAGCACGATATAGATATCGAAAGGAGAGAGGCGGTAGATCCCCAGCACCGTAAACCCCGTTTGGCTGCGGAATTCGACCAACGTGCTTTTCACAAAATAGGTGCATTGGGGGCGGGACGTGATGGTAACCCTGAAAAGGCGTCTTTCCTAAATCAAATCTATTTTGTCGTTGGAAAGAAGGTCAGTTCTGCTGATCTCGATAGTCTGGAAATAAAAAAGGGTATAAAATACAGTAAAAAACAGCGCAAGGAATATTTAGCTCACGGTGGACAACCTAGGCTTGATCATGATTTTACAGTCTTTGGCGAAATATATCAGGGTCTTGATGTGATCTTGAAGATTAGCCAGGTGAAAACAGATCAACAGGACTTCCCTTTAGAAAAAGTTCCTTTTAGCATCGTGGAGATCAAAGAATAAAACCATCTTTTAAGATGGTTTTATTCTTATAGGAGGAAGCTATTTTTTATATACCTTCCGTTATTTGTTGTGTTGTTCAAACTCTTCTTTTAATTTTTCGTAACGTTCTTTCCATTCGTTAGGAAGTTTGTTGGGGATATTTTTCAGGCTTTTCAGCTGAAAAGCAAATACACAGGCAGCAAAGCCAGCGGTACTAATTGCCATCCCAGTCCATATTACCAGAGATAACCCGGCAAAAAGTGGGTTCCAAAGTAAAATAAAACTAAAAATAATACCTAATAACGCAAATAATGTAATCCAGCCCCAAGATTTACTGCCATAGTTTTTGAGATCAAAGGAGAAGGACACCAATTGAAAAGACCTAAACAAAGCATAAAATCCGACAATAAAAGTCAAAGTTCCTGCAGATAACAGGGGATTGGTCATCAATAAAATTCCAAATAAGGTGTAAAGGATACCACCGGTAAGGTACCAGCCCCAACCGTCAACCTCATTTTTGTTTTGTAAGGCAAAAATAATTTCTAGTATCCCCGAAACAATGAATGACCAGGAAAACAACATACTCAATGCGAGAAAGGATGCGACCGGCGTGGATATCGTATAGAAACCCAATAAAATCAAAAGAATTCCAATGATAAGCGGAATATACCAATGTTTAATGGAGGATCTGATTGTTTTTAAAAATGAATTTGCCATAATAGTGTTGTTAAATTTAAATCTTTCCGGATTCTTTAAAAATAGTGTAAGATGCTTATACAATATTGACTTCAGCATTTGCAGACTTCAATCCCACTGCAAATTTAGAAATGGAAGTGCCTATGGTATAGATTATTCGTGTCAACTCGCCAATTGGTTCAAATACTTTTTTCAATTACATGCTACTTCTTATCAGCAAACGCTTTGTTGTATATGGACACATTATGCTGTGGGTAGGCCTCGTCGTATTTAATAGTATATGAGTGTTAACAGTTACATTAAACTTTTGTTTCGGACAAGCTCATATTTCTTGTTTTTTTGAATTTGTAAATCATTTTAAAATCATGGATTCGAAGCTAATGGGCGGCGTCAATTTATTGACGGACAGGCAGGATGTCGTAGGCGAACTTGCTGTCGCAATTCAAAATCAACAGGTGTGAGGTGGAAAAAAGATAAAAAAAGAGTCCTCCAAGCATATTCGCTTGGAGGACCCTTTCTATGTGATTTGGAATACTATCGATGATTTAGAATGCTACTTTTTTAGGATCCGATCCGGAGAAGCCCATTGCTGGTAATGTCCGAATTGTCCTGATATCCTCCTCCGTAAGATCGAAGCTATCAATATCCAAGTTTCGTTTAATATTTGCCGGATTGGTGGATTTTGGTAGTGGTAAAATGCCCTGCGAGAGTGCAAATTTAATACAGATCTGTCCGACACTGGTCGACTTCTGCTCCGCTAAAGCGATCAGTGTCTCGTCCTGCAATATTCTTCCTGAGCCAAGTGGAGACCATGCCTGCACCAAAATATCATTTGATTTGCAAAGCTCGACAGTTTCCTCTTGCAGATAACCAGGGTGGAATTCAATTTGATTGACAGCCGGGATGATCGTTGCTGTTTCCAATAATTTGGCGAGATATTCTTTCGGGAAATTGCTAACCCCAATAGCTTTTACCTTTCCCTGTTGGTATAAGTATTCAAGGGCTTTCCAGGTATCGGCATTGATCGCTGCCCAATCCTCAAATTGAGTTTCGTTGGCTGGCCAGTGTATCAAATACAGGTCTAGATATTCCAATCCCAAGTCTGCAAGGGATTTTTCAAATGCAGCGATTGTCTTATCATTACCACGTTCAGTATTCCAAAGTTTGGTTGTTATAAATAACGTATTACGAGCTATTCCGCTATCTTTGATCGCTCTGCCGACACTTTTCTCATTACCATAAATTGCTGCAGTGTCAATATGTGTATATCCTGCAACCAAAGCTTCCTTAACAGCTTGGTATGCGTCTTCTCCTTCCGGAATTTGCCAGGTTCCAAATCCAATTGCTGGAATATCAATTCCATTGTTCAATTTGAATGATTTCATGCTTAATAATAATTTTTTGTTTGACTAAATTAGGATTTCAATCCTATTATCTCGTCACTGAAATGTCAAGAGGGCTGTCTTTTAAAGCGATGATGGCAAACTTATTCTGTATTGCCAAAATATATTTATTTTCACAATTTTATTGTCAAAAAGGTCGGATTAACGCATGGTTTATAGCATTAATTCTTATCTTTAGGCGAAATTTTGAGAAATTTAGATTTTTCAATGATTTCACATAGCATTAAAAATTAAACATATTTCTAATAGATTACTATGTCAAACAAATCAAAAATTGTTTGGACAAAAACAGACGAAGCACCTTTGTTGGCGACTTACTCGTTTTTGCCTATTGTACAAGCGATTACAGCTACAGCTGATATCGATGTTGAATTGAGAGATATCTCTTTAGCAGGTCGTGTTCTTGCAAGCTTTCCAGAATTTTTAAAAGAAGATCAGAAAATTGCCGATGCATTGGCAGAGTTGGGTCAGATGGCAACAACTCCAGAGGCAAACATTATCAAGTTGCCAAATATTTCAGCGTCTATTCCACAGTTGAAGGGTGCTATTGCCGAATTACAAAAAGCTGGTTATGCTATTCCAAACTATCCAGATGAAGCAACTACTGAGGAAGAAAAATCCATCAAGGCTAAATATGCGAAAGTATTGGGGTCAGCTGTAAACCCGGTATTACGTGAAGGTAACTCTGACCGTCGCGCACCTAAGGCGGTGAAGAATTATGCTAAAGCAAATCCACATAAGATGGGTGCTTGGGCAAAGGATTCAAAAACGAAGGTAGCATCGATGACATCTGGTGATTTCTATGGTTCAGAGCAATCTGTAACAGTAGAAAACGCAGGTCAATTCAAAATTGAATTTGTGGATGCGCAAGGATCTGTTACTGAATTAAAAGGTCTTTCTCCGTTAAAAGCTGGTGAAGTGATTGATACTTCGACCTTAAGCTTGAATGCATTGAAAGGTTTTGTTGCTGATGCAATTGCAGAAGCGAAAGCTGCTGGTGTATTGTTATCTGCGCATTTGAAAGCAACCATGATGAAAGTTTCCGATCCAATTATCTTTGGAGCAGTGGTTGAAACATACTTTGCAGATGTGTTTGCAGCGTATGGCGACTTGTTCAAAGAACTGGGGATCAACAAAAACAACGGTTTAGGTGAAGTATATGCTAAAATTGCAGGTCACGCAAAGGAAGCGGAAGTAAAAGCTGCTATCGATGCTGCGATCGCACAAGGTCCTGCTTTGGCAATGGTTAACTCAGATAAAGGTATTACAAATTTCCATGTTCCTTCTGATGTGATTATTGATGCTTCTATGCCAGCAATGATCCGTATCGGTGGTAAAATGTGGAATAAAGAAGGCCAAGAAGAAGATACGATCGCTATGGTTCCTGACCGTTCTTACGCAGGTGTTTATGAAGCTACAATAGAAGACTGTAAAGCAAATGGCGCTTTGGATCCCAAAACAATGGGTTCTGTTCCAAATGTTGGTTTGATGGCTCAGAAAGCGGAAGAATATGGTTCGCACGACAAAACTTTCCAGGCTGCTGGTAATGGTGTGATCCGTGTCGTAGATGCCGAAGGTAATGTATACATGGAGCAAAAGGTTGATGAAGGTGATATCTTCCGCATGTGTCAAACAAAAGATGCACCTATTCAAGATTGGGTAAAATTAGCAGTAAACCGCGCGCGCTTGTCTGGCACTCCAGCAGTATTCTGGTTAGATAAAGACCGTGCTCACGATAGAGAGATCATCAAGAAAGTAGAGAAATACTTGCCTGATTTTGATACAACAGGTTTGGATATTAGAATTCTTTCACCAATAGAAGCTACTAAATTCTCTTTGGAGCGTATTCGTAAAGGCGAAGATACAATCTCTGTAACAGGTAACGTATTACGTGATTATCTGACAGATTTATTCCCTATTTTGGAAGTTGGTACTTCAGCAAAAATGTTGTCTATTGTACCATTGATGAATGGTGGTGGTTTGTTTGAAACTGGTGCAGGTGGTTCGGCTCCAAAACACGTAGAACAATTTCTTCAGGAAGGTTACCTACGCTGGGACTCATTAGGCGAATTTTTGGCACTGGGTGCTTCTTTGGAGCACTTGTCGCAAACGCAAAATAATGCTAAAGCATTGGTTTTAGCAGAGACGTTAGACGAAGCAACAGAGAAATTCTTGGCAAATGATAAATCTCCGGCACGTCGAGTGGGTCAGATTGATAACCGTGGATCTCATTTTTATTTAACATTATATTGGGCTCAGGCTTTAGCTGCTCAAACGAAAGATGCAGATTTAGCAAATCGATTTGCAAGTGTTGCAAAAGTATTGACAGATAACGAAGCTAAAATCAATGAAGAATTGATCGGAGCACAAGGTCAGGCACAAAACATCGGTGGTTATTACTTCCCTAATGACGAATTAGCAACAAAAGCTATGCGTCCTTCAGAGACATTAAATAATGCAATAGCGGGTATTTAATTGCTTATTGTCTTAATTAAATAATGAGAGCCCCGGTCATCGATCGGGGCTCTTCTGTTTAGGTTTGGTTGTATGTATATTCTTACTCCATTGGAAGAAATAATCTATTTTAATGGGTATTTGACACCTTTAAAGGTCATTTCGACGGGTAGAATGTGACCATTTTTGTCAAATTTCATCTCATCGATACAAGTGACACGCTCATTGGCTCCTTCCTTACCTAATGGTCTACGGTGATAGACGATGAAATATTTGTCTTTATTGGGTGCTTTGATAACGGAATGATGCCCAGCACCGACAGCAACCTTTGGGTCACGTTCGAGAATTGTTCCGATACGTTCAAATGGTCCAAAGGGAGAATCGGCAATTGCGTAAGCCACTTTATAATCCGGACCAGTCCAACCACCTTCGGACCACATAAAATAGTATTTGCCATTTTTAATAAACATAAATGGCCCTTCCACATAATCCTTTGGTGTAATTTCCTTGTAATAGGTTCCGTCATCGAATGGAAGCAAGCCCGTAAAATCAGGTTTAAGTTTGACCATATTACAATGCTTCCAGCCACCATAATACATGTAGAACGTTCCATCCTTATCTTTAAATACAAACTGATCTATCGGCTGCGCACCATTGATAATGTCATTGATCAATGGTTTGCCAAGCAAATCTGTATAAGGCCCTTCAGGTTTGTCTGCTACAGCCACACCAATTCCGCCGATTTCGCCCTGATGGACATCATTTGCACTAAAGAATAAATAATATTTGCCCTTGTTTTCGAGAACAGCAGGAGCCCACATCGCTTTTTTTGCCCATGTTACCTGATTGTTTTGAAGTACACGGGGATGTTTTGTCCAGCTAGTCAGATCTGATGAAGAAAAAGCATCAAAAAATACCTGTTCTTCATAAGGTGCCGAATAGGTGGGAAAAATCCAATATTTGTTTCCATAGATGATACCCTCCGGATCTGCATAGTTTCCACGAATGACGGGGTTCTGTTGTGCAAAGAGTGTCGTTGCCAATAATAGAGATGTTGTCGTAAAAAATGTTCTGATCATCGTTATGCTTTAAATGGTTAAGATAGGATATCTTGTCGGTTGGGATATTCAAAAAAAAATCATTTTTATGCTGATTTTTCTCAATATTTTTAAAGTGTTAAAATTATGTTAAAATGAGGTGTTGCTTTCGATTCTTTCCGCTTTATTTCACATATTTGTTTATGTCATTTCCAAATGGCATAAATACTTTTCATAAAATAGGTTAATAATATGGCTAAGATACCCGGAGTCCCCCAGACTTCGGGTGTTTTTTTATTCACGCTCCAAGCCGAAGATCATCACTAGCCTTCCGTCTATATATAAGTTTAGTGTCTGCTCGGCGATATCAAATTGAATCTGTTTTTGCTCAACAACCGCGAAGAAATCATTTTCAATATTGGGTCCATTGCAAGACTTCATGGTGCTTGCCAAGTTCGGAAAGCTTATCATATTGCCTTTAATGCTAAAATTTCCCCAAAATTTATTACATCCCGTCGATCCGGCGATCGTTCCATTTTTTGCGTCGAAACCAATGTTGGCGCTGTTGCTTGTTACATCTTTGCCATTTAACTGCAGCAAATTCCACTTAAATCTGGCGAGGAATGAGGCAACACTGGGGAGCTCGGTGACTTTATCTTTGGAAATAATATTAAGCAATTCATAATGTATACTGTCGGTATCTTTTGCTTTCGTTTGCTTTACTTTGATGCGATAACGATACTGTTCCTGGTAATCAAAACCGAGAATGGGTACCGAAATATATTCCCATTTGTTTTTTTTGTTGGATTTTATCTGTAGACAGGTCAATTTTCCAGACACTGGGTCATTGACATAATTCTCACCGACATCCCAAATGGCGATGTCAGAATGATCAACTTTCAATTTGCTAATAATTTCCTCCAATGTGTAGATTGACGCTTGTGCTGTTTTTGTCTTTTTTACACGAATATTGTACTCAAACGCGGCATTGTAATTAAACTGTTGAATTTCCGCATAAAAATTCTCCCAGTTTTTACTATTGTAATACTTTACAAGATAAGGTGGCGTATTGTCAAGTTCAGATTTTACTTTTATCCGAAACGAACTGCTCTGTGCCTGTAAAGTATATTGGAATAGAAATAATAGGATAAAAAACAAACTTGATTTAATGGATTTCTTCATAATGGGCATTAAATATCAATAAAAACGTATCTTTAAACATGAATATTGCACGAACAAAAGTACTGTTGATGATCGTACTTTTTTTGTCTGGCTTACGGATATATGCCCAAAATAACAAGGATTATTTTAAAACACAAATCCCCTTAGGCGAATTGACAGATGTACAGTTAAAAGAAGTGTCTGGAATTGTGGCGGCTCAAGGAGAGGGCTGTTTTTGGGTTCATAATGATAGTGGGGATGGTGCAAACATCTATCTGATCGATCGTCAGGCCAATCTACTCAAAAAGTTTAGACTCGAAGGTGTGGATGTGGTTGATTGTGAGGATATGGATCGCGTCAAAATCAATGGTAAAAATTACCTGGTTTTGGCTGATATCGGCAATAATCTTGGGAAGCGGACTTGGGCAAGCCTGTATGTATTTCCTGAGCCTTCAGCCAATGATTCGCTCGTCATATCCAAAAAAGATATTAAAACCATATTTGTCAAATTTCCGGGGCAAAAACGTTTAGATGCGGAATCCATTATGGTTGATCCCCGTGATAATATGTTGTATATCGTTTCTAAGCGTGAATTTCATTCCACAGTATATGCTGCTGCTGTTTTTAAAGGTGTTCAACAACAGTACTTTACGTTAACCAAAGTCGCCGAACTTCCTTTTACTTTTGCTACAGCTTCGGCTATCGATCCAACAGGAAGAGAGATGCTTATCAAGAATATTACACATATCTTTTATTGGAAGAGAAAACCGGGGGAATCTTGGGGAGGTGCACTGCAACGGAAACCAATCGAGGTGCCTTATACGGTAGAGCCCCAGGGGGAAGCGATCACTTTTGATAATAAGGGGACTGGCTTTTATACAATTAGTGAACGTCCATTTGGTTTAAAATCCTATCTTTATTATTTTGAAAAAGTTTCTAAATCAGCGGATAAGTAACAAGCCCAATTCAGTAAGACAGATCATTGATAGCGGTCTGAATAGATGGAATGAACATATATACCAATTGCTAACATCATGAATTTAAAACAATTTTTATTTTTATCACTTGCGCTATTTTGCTTTCTAGGGAGTAAGGCTGCTACGGTGGATACCTTGAATATTCCGAGTCGGAGCATGGCAAAAGAAATTAAAACAGTCGTTATTCTCCCCAAAGGTTATTCGGCGAATACAAAATATCCTGTGCTCTACTTACTTCACGGATATTCAGGTAATTATAGTAATTGGGTTAAAAATACCACTGTAGCTTCTTTGGCAGATCAATATGGATATATGGTGGTTTGTCCGGATGGGGGATTTGGAAGTTGGTATTGGGATAGTGCCAACGATCGGAATTATCAATATGAAACATTTGTTTCCAAAGAACTGGTTGATTATATAGATCAGCATTACACGACAGTCAAAGATCGAAAAGGTAGAGCAATTACCGGACTGAGTATGGGAGGGCATGGGGCCTTATCGCTTGCGATAAAACATCAGGATCTCTATGGCGCAGCGGGTAGTACAGCAGGAGGTGTTGATTTTAGACCCTTCCCTTTAAATTGGGAAATTAAGGATCGTATCGGTAATTATGCAGATGTGCCACAGGCTTGGGACGATCGAGTGGTGATCAATATGATTCCGAAATTGCTGAATAATAAACTTCGTCTGATGATTGATTGTGGTAAAGAGGATTTTTTCTATACTGTCAATATCGCACTGCATGACAAACTCATGTATCACAACATCAACCACACCTTTGTTACAAGTGAGGGTGGGCATAATTGGGCTTATTGGTCACGCTCTATTATCTATCAAATGGCTTTTTTTAACGAATTTTTCAATCAGCCAGAAAAAAAATAGCAAGAAAAATAGATAAATATTTGGCTTAAATGAATAAAATGCTATTTTTGTTTCCAGAAGATCTTGACTAACAAATTATAAACTTATTATTAAGCCTTGCAAATTGTAAGGCTTTTTTATTATTTTCAATAAATTTTTGATTTCAATCTGTTATGCTTAAACCTATAAAGGTTGTTTTTTATTTTTCTTCTATTTTGTTTTGCGCACAGCAATCCTATGGTCAACAATCCAAATCTATATCGGGATTTATCAGAGATAGTATCAGTGGTGAAAATATTATTGGCGCCTTGGTCCGTAATGACACAGAAAAAAAATCGACGGCTTCCAATAAATATGGATTTTTTAGTTTATCCCTTCGTGGAGAGGAGGCGTTCTTGGAAGTTTCCTCAATGGGATATAGAACAAAGGTTTTACCGGTCCAAATAGGAAAAGATTCTACTTACATTGTGCAATTGGTACCCGAAGAAAATCAATTGGCTGAGGTGGTTGTCACTGGAAATAGAAGAAAATCGATCAAAGATTTGACTCCCGGCTTGACGCAATTTAGCCCGAAGGAGATTGAGAAAGTTCCTGTCTTATTTGGAGAGAAAGATATTTTAAAGACAATTCAATTGTTCCCAGGCGTGACAAGTGGCGGTGAAGGAAGTAGCAATTTTTATGTTCGTGGCGGTGGTGGAGACCAAAATCTAATTTTGTTGGATGAAGCCCCAGTTTACAATAGCTCTCACCTTTTTGGTTTCTTTTCAACCTTTAACTCCGATGCCATCAAAGATGTCAACTTTTATAAAGGTGGTGTACCGGCGCAGTATGGAGGAAAGATCTCTTCAGTCATGGAAATAACAACCTTGGATGGAAATAATCAGCATTTTAATGTTGAAGGGGGATTAGGGTTAATAGCGTCACGACTGAAGGTCGAGGGACCTATACAAAAAGGGAAGAGTTCATTTATGATATCCGGTAGACGTACCTACGCCGATTTATTCCTGAAGCTTTCAAGTGATGAGAACATTAAGAAAAGCGCATTATTCTTTTATGACCTGAATGCCAAGCTGAATTATAGGATTAACGATAAGAATACCCTTTATTTATCGGGATATTTTGGTAAAGATGCCATGGCATACCATGATTTATTTGACTTCAATTGGGGGAACGCAACCGGAACGATGCGCTGGAATCATGTTTGGAGCAATCGCTTATTCAGTAATACTACCTTGATATTCAGTAAATTTAATTATCAGGTGAAGATTGAAGACGACAATAATTTCAAGATTCGTTCGGATATCTTCAATTATAACTTTAAACAAGATTTTCAATATAGCCTCTCAGACAGTCATAATCTAAAGTTTGGTCTACAGGCGGCCTTACAGGAGATTCGTCCAGCAAGTATCGAAGCCGGTGAAGACTCCAAAGTAAATTCACTGCATATTCAACAGCGCAAGGGGCTGGACATTGCCGCATACATTTCGGACGATTGGGCGATAAATGATAAATTCAAATTAAACTATGGTGTTAGGGCGACGGCTTATGCCGCTTTAGGACCGGGTATGTTTTATACCTATGATAATGCTGGAGAAGCTGTTGATTCAACCTATGTGGGAAGTGGAGAAATGGGCAAAAAATATGTTTACCTGGAACCACGTCTCTCGCTGAACTATGCCTTGAATGAATTGACTACACTAAAGGCTTCTTATAATACAAATGTGCAGTATCTACATCAGTTGAGTAATACAACAAGTAGCTTACCTACAGATCAGTATGTATTAAGCAATAATACGATAAAACCGCAATTGTCAACACAATATTCCTTGGGCTATTTTCGGAATTTTGCGTCTAATAGGTATGAGTTTTCTGTCGAAGGCTACTATAGAGACCTTAAAAATCAGATCGACTATAGGAATGGAGCGGATCTACAGGCGAATGAACTTCTGGATGGTGAACTGCTATTTGGAAAAGGAAGAGCATATGGCGTTGAGTGGTTTATAAAGAAACGATTGGGAAGGCTTAGTGGATGGATAAGTTATACATTATCCAAAAGTGAAAGACAATTTGATCAGATCAATGATGGACAGTGGTTTAACGCGCGCCAGGATAAGATTCATAATATCGCAGTCGTGGCACAATATCAATTGAATCCTAAATGGAATCTAAGTGCAAACTTTGTCTATTATACGGGCGATGCTGTAACCATGCCCGCTGGGAAATATTTTGTTGACGATAGAACGATCTTCTATTATGATAAACGGAATGGCCAACGCATGCCGGCTTATCACCGCTTGGACCTTGCCGCAACATATGATATCAAGCGTACAAAAAATACTTATTCCAGTTTATCTTTCGGAATTTATAACGCATATAATCGCAAAAACGCTTATTTGATCGATTTTAGAGAGAAAGAAGGACAATCCAACGTAACAGAGATCTATAGGATTGCCTTATTTGGAACCATACCCTCCATTACTTGGAACTTTAAATTTTAGCACAACATGAGAAAGATAGTAGGATTGATCGCCATAGTTTGGATAACTTTGATTGGTTGTGAAGATAAAATTGATTTGAAATTACCTGAAAACACGGGCCAGCTGGTGATCACGGCTGATCTAATGGTGTCGGATCAACAACATGAGATCAGTATTCAAAAAGTCGTCAGTTTAAAAGAATCAATGTTAGCTCCAATAACAGATGCGGAAGTTTACATAAGAAATCTGCAAAATAATCGCATATATACTTTTTTGCCTGGAGCCGATGGTGTGTATACCAATAAGACCTTGCGACTACAGGAAAAGTCCAGTTATCGACTGTACGTCAAAACCGCTGATGGCAAAGAAATTGAAGGAACTTCGACAGTGCCATCCTATGTAGATGTGGATTCGATAGGCCTTTCCGAACGGATCATATTTACAGACACCATATATTATCCCACACTGGTCTTTAATGATCCTCCGGAAAAAGGAAATTATTATAAGTATAAGATGTCTGTGAATGGGGGAGAGTTGCGCTTTATCGATGTGTTCAGTGATAAATATAATAATGGGCTGCAAGTACAACATGATATTGTCGACCGCGATAGAGATCTCAAGATAGGAGACAGGGTACGGGTTTTGCGTCAATGCATTGATCTGGGCGCATATAACTATTGGAATAGCTTCCAGATGATTAATCCTGGAGCAGCGTCACCTTCCAATCCAATTTCAAATCTGTCCAATAATGTTTTGGGATATTTCAGTGTGAGTGTGGGTAAATATTATGAATCTGAAGTGGTTTTATCACGATCTAGGCCCTAATGCTTATTCTAGTCTTGCTATTTGATATTGATTTGCTAGGAGAAATTCAATCGTTTTAGGTAAAGCGTATTCAACTCGGGGAATGGCTTTGATATTGTCATGGAAGATGATGATCGAGCCATTTTGTATATTGGGAAGTACATTTTCAAGGCATTTTTCAGGACTTAGCTTCTGATCAAAGTCGCCGGACATGATATCCCACATTACCACACGATAATTTTTGTATAACTTTTTAAGCTGTGATTTTGTTGCTTTTGCATAAGGTGGACGAAAGAGATCGGTTTGTGTTAGCTCCTGACATTGAGTTACATTATCGATATAGACCTCGTCATTTGTATCCCAGCCTTTGAGATGATTGTAAGTATGATTACCCACTTGATGTCCTTCTTGTAAAATTCTTTGAAACAAATGTGGATTTTTTTTAATATTTTCACCAACACAAAAAAATGTTGCCTTGACCTGATATTTTTTTAGGATATCGAGTATAAAAGGTGTAATTTCAGGAATTGGACCATCATCAAAAGTGAGATAGACTTTTTTTTCCATCCTCGGCATATGCCAGATCGATCTGGGGTAAAACCAACGAAGGAAAAAAGGGGATTTGACAAAATACATAACCGATAAATGAAGTTCAAATCTATAAAAATTGTATGGTTCTACATATGAACATGAAAAGATTTTATTATTCTGCAGTAATATTTACTGTTTTTTTTCTTGGAACGAACAACCTAATCCAAGCTCAACAGGTCGTTGGGGTAGCCGAAGCAATACGCATGACTTTGGAACGTAATGTGCAAATTAAGCAAGCCGAACTGAGTAAAGATCTCGCTGCTCAGGATTTATTTCAATCAAAAAGTAATTTATTACCTGATTTAAGAGCTTCCGTTGATCAAAATTTCCGTTACGGTTTTGCCTTCGATTTGACATCGGCACAAATTGTTAACAATGCCTGGACCAGAACTACGAATGGATCGGTAGGGTCCAGTGTGAATATATTTCAAGGTTTTCAACAGGTTAATCAGATAAAAGCAAATAAGTTTCAGTTGGAATCCTCTGCTACACAGGTGGATAAAGTGAAAAATGATCTTGTTCTAAATGTCCTGGTGAATTATTTAGAAGCTATTACAAATCATGAATTGATGGTAGCCAGTGAAGATCAGATTGCTTTATCAAAACAACAATTTTCATTAGACTCCATACAGTTTGCTGTTGGTAATAAGACTATAGCTGATATTGCAAAATCAAAGAATCAGGTGGCTACGAATGAATTGAACAAAGTAAATTTGAAGAATTCATACGAGATGTCCTTGTTAACTTTGAAACAATTGATGGAAATGCCCCCAGAAACAGTTATTTCTTTGGAACGTCCGAACTTAGAATCTGTTTTGGTAAATGCCGAAGATAAAAATGCCATAGACGTATACCAAAAGGCTTTAATAAGGCAACCGGATATCCTTAAATCTGCATTGGATAAGGAGGTAGCGTTAAAACAAATCGATATTGCCAAAGGGGGATATTACCCAACACTCAATTTGAGTGTGAGTTACGGCACAAATTATTCTTCTGCCACAACACGACAAACCGATCCATTAGATATCAAAACGAGATATCGTGTGCCTTTTAGCGATCAAATATCAGAAAACAAATCATTTTTTACTGGTTTATCACTTGCAGTTCCAATTTTTTCTAAGAATCAGAATAAGGTTAACGTCGCGAAAGCTAAGATCGGGCTAAAACAGGCTGAAGCTGCTGAGCAATTAGCCAAGAACAATTTGAATAAGGCTGTAAACCAAGCGGTATTGGACGTTAATGCTGCCAAACAAAAATATACTTCGGCAACGACAGCCTTTGAAAGTGCTGAAACGGCTTACAAAGCGACCAAAGAACGATACGATATCGGTATGGCAAATTCTTTGGAATTATTTACCGCACAGACCGAACGGAACAAAGCAGAATTTGATCTGATTCAAGCAAAATATAACGTAATATTCAGATCTAAGATTATCGATTATTACTTAGGAAATCCAATTCAATTCGACAACAATTAACCTATTTGATTAACAAAAACAATGGCAAAGAAAAAACGTAGTGTAGTAAAGATTCTATTAATAGTCGTAGCGCTCCTGGCAATTTTTGTTTTGATCGGCTTTCAGGCCGGCTGGTTTGGAAAAGGAGATATTACTAAAGTCGCTGTAGACGTTGTGAAGGAAACGGATGTAGATGAACTGGTGTCTGCCAGTGGAAAAATACAACCGGAAATAGAAGTTAAGCTGAGTTCGGAAGTTTCAGGTGAGGTTGTTGAACTAAATATCAAAGAAGGTGACTTTGTAAAAAAAGGACAAGTACTCTGTCGGATCAAACCCGATATCTTACAGTCCGGCTATGATCGCTCTGTAGCAGCAATGAATTCGCAGCGTGCCAATCTCGCTGCTGCACAACAACAGCTAAAACAACAAGAAGAAAATTTCAAAAATGTAGCTGCAACTTACAAGAGAAACCAAGAACTTTTTGAAAAACGGGTTATTTCCGCAGCTGAAATGGATAAGAGTTCTTCTGAGTACTTTTCGACTCTTGCTGCCATTCAGGCACAAAGAGAGACTGTAAAATCAAGTAGATATGGTATTGATCAATCACAAGCCTCTGTCAAAGAAGCTCAGGATAACCTAAATAGAACAACCATTTATGCTCCGACTGACGGTATTATCTCTTTATTGTCTATCGAACAGGGAGAGCGTGTGGTGGGAACAGCACAAATGGCTGGTACTGAAATTATGCGCATCGCCAATATGTCTTCGATGGAAGTAAATGTTGATGTCAATGAGAATGATATCAATAACGTCAGAGTAGGTAATCAGGCTGAAATTGAAGTAGATGCTTTTCAAGATAGAAAATTTAAAGGCATTGTGACCGAAATTGCAAGCTCATCCAAAAATATTGCAACAACGACAGCTGCAACCTCATCAACAGATCAAGTCACAAATTTTAATGTAAAAGTGCGTATCAGCGCGGAATCTTATCAGGATCTGATCAAAGAAAATGTCGCTTCGCCATTCAAACCTGGATTATCCGCTACTGTACAGATTTTCACAAAACATGATAAAGGCTTGGTAGTACCTATCCAGTCGGTTACCGTAAGATCGGATGATAAAGATTCTACGAATACAAATAAGAAGATACAGGAATATGTCTTCGTTTTAAAAGATCAGACAGTAAAACAAGTTCCGATCAAAACTGGGATTCAAGATGATAAAAACATTATTATTCTATCCGGATTGAAAAAAGGAGATCAAGTTGTTTCTCGACCATTTGATGCCATCTCTAAAACGCTAAAGGATGGTAGTAAAGTGGAAAAAGTAGATAAATCCGTGTTATAAAATTATTTTGATACATTATTTATAACAAAAGGGAGGTGTTTTTTTAACACCTCCCTTTTTATTTTCCTTCTAATTTATTAAATTTATATAACCCAATCCCTAACAGCTTATGAAAAGGCTATTGACTTATTTTAAATTTAACAAAACAGAGCAAAATGGGTTCTTCGTTATATTGGTGATAATCATCGTCTTTAGTATTATATATTCCCTTGTCAGTAGAGAGGATAAAAGTGATCCGATTGCTCATCAGGCGCGGGTTTTTGAGCAGTCATTTCATGACTCAACCGATGCCGCAGATTATCCAAATAAGAAATTTAAGGTAGCCGATGTTCATTTGGAAAAGAAAGTAGCTCGTTCGGATCCGGATCCCAGTACAGACAATAACGTTGTAGATACCAAGCTATTTTATTTTGATCCCAATAATTTATCTGTCGAGGCATGGCGCGAGCTCGGCCTCTCGGATAAGCAAATTGCCGTAATCAAGAATTACGAGAAAAAAGGTGGCCGGTTTAAAGATAAAAATGATGTTAGGAAAATGTATTCCATCAACGCGAAATTATATAAAAAACTAGAACCCTTTATCCGCATTAAAGTGGAGACAACAGGTCCCGGTACGATAGCTAAAACCCCCTTGCTTTACGATAAATTCGAAACCAATCGTGCTGAACTTATAGATCTTAATACCTGTGATACAATAGCCTTGATGAGCCTCAAAGGGATCGGTACAATACTTTCTAAACGCATTTTGAAATATAAAGAGGTGCTTGGTGGTTTCTATCGGATAGAGCAGTTAAAGGAAGTTTATGGTGTCACTTCGGAAACATATGAAGTCATTAAGGACTACATTACAGTGTCTAATTTAGAAGGAATCAAAAAAATCAATATTAACCAGATTGATGCCAATTCATTGGGCAAACATCCGTATCTTAGCCCAAAGGATGCGAAATTAATAGTTAATTATCGAGATCAACATGGCAATTACGCTAATATAGAAGATTTTACCAAGATAGGTACACTTTCAGATCTTGCTATTGCTAAAATCGCGCCGTATTTAATATTTGAGAATGATTCAAGATAAATTGAAACTGGAAATCCGGGATATTGTGGATTTTCCAAAACCGGGTATTGTATTCAAAGATATTACCCCCTTGTTGAAAGATGCTGAACTTTGCAATGAAATGATCGATGCAATTATTGACCAACTTCAAGGAATAGAAATTGATGCTATTGCAGGTATTGAAAGCCGTGGATTTCTTTTTGGATTTTTACTTGCCAACAGATTAGGATTGCCCTTCATTCCAATTCGTAAGCAAGGAAAATTACCATTTAAAACGATTTCTGAGTCTTATGCGCTGGAATATGGTCAGGCTACGATAGAAATTCATGAAGATGCCTTCGAAAAAGGTAGCCGTATTTTGATCCATGATGATCTGTTGGCAACAGGCGGAACTGTCGTTGCAGCAAGCAAACTTATTGAAAAATTGGGCGGAGTGATTGCAGCCTATAGTTTTATCATTTCATTGGATTTTCTCAAAGCAAAAGGCCGATTGTCTCGATTTAGTGATACAATCTCCTCGTTGGTGAGCTATTAATATAGAATTTAAGTGTTGATTTAGACGATATCGTATGATCCTCTTTGCAAATGCTAAAATAAATATTGGACTGCAGGTGGTTGCCAGACGAACGGATGGCTATCATGAATTGAATAGTATTTTCTATCCCTTGCCGATCTATGATATTATAGAGATACTGGAGACAGATGCACAAGATTCCACGTTGACAGTACAGGGTAACCATATACCCGGGGATTCCGCGGATAATCTCTGTTTAAAGGCGCATGCATTATTAAAAAAAGAATTTGACATTCCTCAGGTTAGGATTGATCTGATCAAACAAATTCCAATTGGAGCAGGATTGGGAGGTGGGTCAGCGGACGCATCTTTTGTATTGAAAGGACTTAATGAGCTGTTTAAGCTAAATTTGACAAGTACGCAATTAGCGAAATATGCCGCACAATTGGGGGCAGACTGCCCGTTCTTTATCGCAAATAAACCCGTATTTGCAACCGGGATAGGGACAGATTTTAAGGAGATATCGCTTGATCTGGATGAATACCACCTTGCGGTTATTATGCCTGATATCCATGTCTCTACGGCCGAAGCTTACAGTGGGGTGAAACCGATGCCCTCAGATGTTAATTTGGAGGAGGCTATCCGATTGCCTATTCAGGAATGGAAATTCCATATTCGAAATGATTTTGAAGAATCTATTTTTGAGCGCTATCCGATGCTCAAAGAAATTAAAGAAGCCTTGTATCATAAAGGGGCAATATACACGTCGATGTCAGGCTCCGGTGCTGCAATCTATGCCATTTCTTGGGAAAAGATGGATTTAAGCGAGTTTTCCAGATATGGTAAGGTTTACTATCCCGTTGCGCTAGAAAGATAATCGCAGTTTGTAAAAAGCAATAGGCCATACCTGAGTCTACATGTATGCCTATTGCTTTTTAGACTGATAATATTAATATTCTTCTTCTACTTTGTAGTCTAATAGCTCACTGGCTTCTTTGAGGACCTTCTCTTTTCTTTCCTTGTTAAGTCCAAGAATATCCAGTTTATCCGGATTGTTTACAAGATCTTTTACCAAAATCAGCTGATTTTTTAACAGCTGCTGTTCTTCCAGGTCCGAAAGGGTGGTCAAACAAGTGACCGGATAAAAGACGGCTTTATCGACTCTTCTTTTGATACTATTCTCTTTTGGATAGTCCCAAGAAAGCAAGTTGATGCCGTAATAAGTTGCAAAATCGATCGAATCTGATGTGAAGTAGGCATTAGTGATCAGCCAGCCTTCCTGAAACTGTAATTTTTTGCCAAAAAAATTATAGTCAATTCCACTGATATCTTTGAACCTCGATAGGTAGTACATTGCTGTGGTAACGGAGATCTTGGCGTCAATGTCATTTCTAAACTTACACTCCGCTGTCATCAACTTACCATCTTTATAAGCAACCACATCCAATTCATGGGAAACAGCATGGCCTTGTACCGTCTGTCCAGTGGTACTTTCATATCCAATTGAACGAAGCAAATGGGAGATGTATTTTTCAAAATAGAAGCCTTCAGGTCCAAGATCACGTAGTGCTTTTTTTAGGCTGTATCGCGCGGCAAATGAGTTTCGTACAGTCTTCAATGTATCGAAAGCCAACTGATACAACTCCCTGGTTGAAATACCATCGTATATTTCACCTATAACACTGCTGTATACTTCGTTTACTTGATCGCTATTTGCTCCTGAACGGGAAAGCGAATGCCGTAAGGCTTCTCCATTAAAGGGTACTAATTCACCGGAATATTTTTTGACTTGCATGGATATTTAATTTGATAAATACGAATATAAGGGATGTGATCCGAGAAATCATATAAAAACTATTATTCTATTTCTAAACTTTTTTGGATCATAATTTGTTTACATAAAGAAACAATACTTAAATATAGATAATTATGAGTAACCTATTGCTATTTGCATTTGACAAGATTAAAGCTAAGATAAAAGATGATTGCATTGAGGAGAATATTGGTGCTTCCGAGCGCGTGCTGTCTGTGATTGCCGGCGGCTTTATTTTAGGTTTAGGCGTAAAAAAGATATTTAAATCTCCACTGGCTGGGCTTTCAGGATTGACCCTTGGTGGGACGTTAATTTATCGTGGTGTGACAGGACATTGTGATGTCAAAAAATTGCTGGAAGATAAAGATGTTAAAAAAGTTGAGGTAATAGAACATCGTTATTTTGTTAAATAACGATGGGTTTAACTCTTAGTCTACTAACAAATAAACTGATCGTCAGCTTTGGAGGTGCTTACTGGAGTTTAACTGATACATTATAAGGAGCAAAATTTTAATTTTACTTGTTAGCAAGCTGTCACCATCATGCTAGCGCAATGGCTCCAATATAAGAGGTGGACTCACGTGGACTTATATTGATTGCAGTACGAATATACAGTGAACATACTGGAAATTTGGGGGTTAAAATATAGTATAAAAAAAACGGTCGAAAATCATCTTTTCGGCCGCTTTTTTTTAAAATTTTGCTGGTTAAACAGCTATTTATACATTAAAACGGAAGTGCATAATATCACCATCTTGTACAATGTAAGTTTTTCCTTCTACAGACAATTTCCCGGCTTCCTTTACAGCACTTTCTGAACCTAGACTAACAAAGTCATCATATTTAATTACTTCAGCACGGATAAATCCTTTTTCAAAATCTGTATGAATGACGCCAGCTGCCTGAGGGGCTGTAAAACCATTCTCAATTGTCCAGGCACGTACTTCTTGAACGCCTGCTGTAAAGTAGGTCGCTAAATTTAATAAGGAATATGCTGCTCTGATCAATTTATGGACACCAGATTCTTCTAATCCAAGGTCATCCAAAAACATCTTACGCTCTTCATAACTCTCCAATTGAGCGATTTCAGACTCAATTTGCGCAGATATAACCAATACTTCAGCTTTTTCATCTTTCACGGCTTCTTTTACACGATCCACATAAGCGTTACCTGTATTGACAGAGCCTTCGTCCACATTACATACGTAAAGTACTGGCTTTGCGGTTAACAAGGCTAAGTCTTGGATAAATTCAAAATCTTCGGCTTCAATAGGTGCTGTACGTGCTGACTTGCCTGCCTCCAAATGTTCTTTAACGACAGATAGGATATCAAAAGTCTTTTTAGCATCTTTATCACCACCTGTTTTTGCCATTTTCTCCACTTTTTGGATACGTTTTACCACAGTATCCAAATCCTTAAGTTGCAATTCTGTATCGATGATCTCTTTATCTCGGATTGGATCTACTGAACCATCCACATGGATAACATTACCATCATCAAAACATCTCAAAACGTGGATGATCGCATTTGTTGTGCGAATATTTCCTAAAAATTGGTTACCTAATCCTTCACCTTTTGATGCTCCTTTTACCAACCCGGCGATGTCGACGATTTCAATGGTATTCGGAACGATACGTTGTGGATTGACTAACTCAGCTAATTTATTTAGACGGGCATCCGGTACGGTAATTACCCCAACATTTGGTTCAATAGTACAAAATGGAAAGTTTGCTGCCTGTGCTTTCGCATTCGACAGACAGTTAAATAATGTTGATTTACCAACGTTTGGTAAACCTACGATACCGCATTGTAAAGCCATATATAGTGCAAATTTTTGAAATTGCACAAAGATAGAAAATTCACTGTAATTTTTAACTATCTTGTGGAATGCTTCGATGGTACAAAATTGATAATGCCCAATTTCTAAAGGATGAGGGGATAACAGAGCATAAATTTGGCGGAAAGACTATTTGTCTTACTTGGTTTGAGGATCATTTGTATGCCTTTTCCAGGAAATGTCCGCATGCGGGCGCTCCGCTCAAAAATGGTTGGTGTGAACGGGGTAAAGTGATCTGTCCCTTCCATCGCCATGAATTTGATCTTGTAACAGGAAAGGGTAATCCTACCCAACATGACTTTATTCATATTTACCCTGTTAAAGAGGAAGAAAATGCCTATTATGTGGGTATTGAGAAAGGGTTTTGGCAAAGTTTTCTCGGTTCTAAAAGTAACTAAAGTATCATATCTCTTGATGCAATCGCATATCTAAGCAGTAAATAAGTATATTTGCTTTCGAAAACAAATTAAAAACATGCAGGGGAAAAAGATTGGTATAATTGGTAGCGGAAGCTGGGCGACGGCCATGATCAAGATGCTATGCGAAAATGACCAAGACAAACATATTTTTTGGTGGATTAGAAAAGAGGAAGATGCGGAGTATATTCAACAATTTAAACACAACCCGACTTATTTGAGTGGTGTTTCTGTTGATTTGAGTATTACAACCATCGATACCAATGCCAAAAATGTTGTTGTTAATTCAGATATTGTTATTTTAAATACGCCAGCAGCTTATTTAAAAGATGCATTGAGAGGAGTCACAAAGGAAGATTTTAAAGACAAGATAGTCGTGTCAGCCATCAAAGGGATAATTCCTAAGGATAACCTGATTATCGGCGAGTTTTTGGAACAGCATTACGCGGTCGATATCGAACGGATCTGTGTGGTCGGAGGACCTTGCCATGCGGAAGAAGTCGCCTTAGGTAAGCTGTCTTACCTGACATTTGGATGCAAAAACTTGGATAGTGCAGCCCTGGTTGCTTCGTTTTTGTCTTCCAGAGTCATTAAAACGATCTTATCGGAAGATATTTTAGGAATTGAATTTGGAGCTGTATTAAAGAATATTTATGCCCTTGCTGGAGGTATATGCCATGGGTTGGGTTATGGTGATAACTTTCAGGCAGTTTTGGTTTCCAATGCTATCCGCGAGATGCGTCGGTTTGTTGCTAAAGTAGATGGCGATACATCCCGGGATGTCAATACTTCAGCTTATTTGGGAGACTTGTTGGTCACGGCATATTCGCAGTTTAGCCGCAATAGAACATTTGGTAATATGATCGGTAAAGGGTATAGCGTGCAATCGGCTCAACTTGAAATGAATATGGTGGCCGAAGGTTATTATGCTTCTGCTTGTATTCAGGAATATGCCGAAAAATATGCTGTCGAATTACCCATTTGTGATGCTGTATATCAAATTTTATATCAACATCAGCCTGCATCTAAAATTATTCAAGCCCTGAGCGAAAAATTAACATAAACTAGCGATAGAGTAGATGATTACAAAAGAAGCGATAGCTTTAGCTTATAAAGAAATTCAAGATGAAATATGCCAGGCTTTGGAACGCTTGGACGGTTCGGCCCGCTTTGAGGAGGAACTATGGGAAAGAGAAGGTGGGGGTGGTGGTCGAACACGGATTATTCAGAACGGCAATATATTGGAAAAAGGTGGAGTCAACTTTTCCGCCGTGCATGGCAAACTACCCGAGACAATAAAAAAAGCGTTTGGCGTCGATGAAGACGATTTTTTCGCCACTGGAGTTTCGATTGTCATTCACCCCAATAATCCATGGGTACCGATCATCCATATGAACATCCGATATTTTGAATTAAATGAACAGATGCGTTGGTTTGGAGGGGGGATTGATCTGACACCACATTACGTGAATGAAGATGATGCCCAGTTTTTCCATCAACAATTGAAAACGGTCTGCGATAAACATAATCCGACTTTTTATGATGAATTTAAAAAATGGGCCGATGACTATTTCTTTATTCGTCATAGACAAGAAACCCGTGGAATAGGAGGGGTTTTCTACGATAAATTAAATACAGCCAAAACGGGCATGGCTATGGAAGATATCTTGGCATTTTCCTGTGACTTAGGTCGTAGCTTTGCACCGACCTATACTGCGCTGGTTGAAAAAAATAGGAATAAAACATATAACGAAACGCAGAAAAATTGGCAATTGATCCGTCGGGGACGCTACGTTGAGTTTAATTTGGTCTGGGATTCTGGTACTAAATTTGGACTGGAAACAAATGGCCGTATCGAGTCCATACTGATGAGTCTACCATCTCAAGCCAATTGGGTATACGATCATCACCCTGAAGAAGGCTCCGAAGAAGCCAAGACCTTATCCTTGTTGCGAAAAGGTATTAACTGGATTTCATAAAATCGAAAAAGAACTAGATGGTTTCATACCAAAAATTTACCTTAGAAAACGGCCTCCGTGTGTTGGTACACGAGGATCATAACACAGCAATGGCCTGTGTAAATATATTGTACGATGTAGGTGCAAGGGACGAATCGCCGGAGCAGACTGGTTTTGCCCATTTATTTGAGCATCTGATGTTTGGTGGTAGCGTTAATATCCCTAGTTTTGATACAGAATTACAAAAAGTAGGTGGTGAGAATAATGCTTTTACGAGCAATGATATCACCAATTACTATATTACTTTGCCCTCTTCGAATTTGGAAACAGCCCTTTGGTTAGAATCGGATCGCATGTTAAGTTTAGCGTTCTCGCCACAGAGCCTTGAAGTGCAGCGGAATGTAGTAAGTGAAGAATTTAAACAGCGTTATCTCAATCAACCTTATGGGGATGCCTGGCTTAAATTGCGTCCTTTAGCGTATAAGGTGCATCCATATCGTTGGGCTACCATTGGCAAAGAGCTAAAACATATCGAAGATGCGACCATGGAGGATGTTAAGGCTTTCTTCAAATTGCATTACAATCCACAGAGTGCAATTATGGTTGTCTCTGGTGATGTGCATTATGAAGAGGTTAAATCCTTGGTTCAGAAATGGTTCGGCGATATTGGTCCCGGCCAAAAATATAACCGTCAGCTACCACAAGAACCGATACAAAAGGAACTAAGAAGGGAAACGGCTTTTGCTCCAGTACCATTAGATGCACTTTACATGGCTTTTCACGGACCAGCACGATTGGAAGATGGTTACTTTGCCATGGACCTACTCTCTGATATCCTTTCCAGAGGATCTTCATCAAGACTATATCGTAGACTAGTAAAGGAAGAACAGCTCTTTAGTGAGTTAAATGCCTATGTGATGGGCAGTATCGATAATAACCTGTTTGTTATCGAAGGTAAGCCTTCCGAAGGAATATCGTTGGAAGAAGCCGAACGTGCAGTATGGGGAGAACTCGATCTGTTGAAAAAAGAATTGGTGTCTGATACCGAACTGGAAAAAGTTAAAAATAAAATCGAGTCAACAAATGTATTTGCTGAATTATCAATCTTGGATAAAGCAATGAATTTGGCCTTTCATGAGTTGCTTGGTGATGCCGATGGTATCAATACCGAAGTGTCCAAATATTTGGCTGTAACCGCCCAAGAAGTACAAACACAAGCACAAGCTATTTTTAATCCCGAAAACGCATCAGTATTAATGTATAAAGCACAAGAGGAGGAGATACGACATGTTGGATAGAACAAAAGCACCTGAATTCCGTGAAATTGGTCATATAAGTTTGAAAGAACCTGTCAAAAAGCAGTTCGCAAACGGATTGCCAGTGTATGTATTTCATTCTCCTGAGCAGGAACTTGTCCGCATTGAATGGATTTTTGAAAATAAATACCTCGATGCACAAAATGAAAATCCGCTCCTGAATAGTGCATTAAGTGTATTGCTAAAAGAGGGTACAATGAGTATGTCAAGTGCCGAGATTGCAGACAAAGTAGATTTTTATGGTGCATTTCTTGTTCCCGAATACTCCTTTGATGTAACCTCCTTGTCTTTGTATACATTGAACAGACATAGTCAGGTTCTGTTGCCGCTTGTCAAAGATATACTGACAGAAGCATCTATTCCACAGGAGGAACTTGATACCTATCTCCGTAACAACAAACAAAAATTTCAGGTATCCATTCAAAAAAATGATTATCTGGCACGACGTAAGTTTTACAACTTGGTTTTTGGTGAAAGCAACCGTTATGGTCGTACACCAAAACTAGATGATTATGATGCGATTAACCGTGATCAATTGGTTGCATTATATCAGAAAGAAATTGTGCCGAGTAATTGCACATTGATTGTGTCTGGAAATGTTTCTGATAATTTGATGAAAGAGTTGGAGCAGATTTTTGGATTCGAATGGCTAGAAGATGCAGCAGTCACTACGGCAAATAATCCTGTATTTATTCAAGATGCCGGTGGTATAGCTTACGAAGAAAAAGAAAATGCACTACAATCAGCTATTCGTCTAGGGAATCAAACCATTTCGAGAACCCATCCCGATTACCCTGCACTACAATTTGTAAATACATTGTTGGGCGGATTTTTCGGTTCTCGATTGATGCGAAATATCCGTGAGGAAAAAGGATATACCTACAGTATTGGTTCTGCAGTTGCGACCTTAAAGCATACCGGCTTTTTAACAATTGCTACGGAAGTTGGTGTCGATGTAACAAATGCAACATTAACAGAGATCGAGAAAGAAATCAACCTGTTGAGGACCACATTAGCCCAAGACGAAGAAGTCGAGCTGGTGAAAACCTATATGGAGGGATCGATGTTGGGTTCGTTGGAGAGTATCTTTTCTCATGCGGATAAATTCAAAAATGTCTTGTTGAACGATATGAGCTTAACGTATTATTCTTATTACATGGAGCAGATCAAAAACATGACCCCCGAGAAAGTTCGTGATATCGCAAATAAATATCTCGATTTTAACCAAATGATTAAAGTTGTCGTAGGTAAATTCAATCAGTTGGAACCGATTCATCAAGCGGTTGTAAATTAAATTTCACAGACTACAAAAATCAAATTCAACTTTGTATTTTTGGTTTTTGTAAAAAAAGCATACTATCCAGCATGGAATTAAAATTAAAAAGACCATTGGTATTTTTCGATTTGGAGACGACAGGAGTTAATGTCGCGACAGATCGTATTGTAGAAGTATCATTTTTGAAAGTGATGCCCAGTGGTGAAGAAACTGTATATACGAAGAAAATTAATCCAGAAAGACCGATTCCTGCAGAATCAACCTTCTTTCATGGTATTCGTGACGAAGATATCAAAGATGCGCCGACGTTTAAAGCCATTGCAATAGAATTGGCGGCATTTATTGGCGATGCGGATTTGGCAGGATACAATTCAAATAAGTTTGATGTGCCTATGCTTATGGAAGAATTTTTACGTGCAGGCGTAGATTTTTCGTTGGAAGGGCGTGCCTTTGTTGATGTGCAAAATATCTTCCATCAAATGGAACAGCGTACTTTAAAGGCAGCGTATAAGTTTTATTGTAATGAAAATCTTGAAAATGCACATACTGCTGAAGCGGATGTGCGTGCTACGTATGAAGTCTTAAAAGCACAGTTGACAAAATACGAGGGATCAGCATTTGAAGACCGTCATGGCGTTGTATCTTATCCTGTTGTTAATGATGTTGCAGCATTACACGAATTTACAAATTTAAGTAAACCCGTAGATTTTGCAGGCCGCATTGTATACAACGAAGATGGATTGGAGACCATTAATTTTGGTAAACACAAAGGAAAACCGATTGTAGAAGTGTTTGAACAGGAGCCTAGCTACTATGCGTGGATGCAGAACGGTGACTTCCCTTTATATACCAAAAAAGTACTGGAAAATATCTGGATCAGATATAAGAAAGAAAAAAGCGAGCAAAAAGCTAAAGCGGCTCCGACGCATTCAGTAGAAGATAAAAAAACTGCTAAAAAGGAATTCAATCAACAAAAAGAGGAGAAACCTCAAAATATCTCTTTGGATATGTTGAAAGGATTGCAAGATAAATTTAAAAAATAACTTTATTAATAGCTTAGAAAAAGGATTATGGAATTCAAACAAGAAGTGGAGCATGTACAATGTCTGATTATTGGTTCAGGACCGGCGGGATATACTGCAGCAATTTATGCTGCCCGTGCGGATATGAAACCAGTGGTATATACAGGTATTGTACCGGGGGGGCAGTTGACACAAACAACAGAAGTGGACAATTTTCCGGGATATCCAAAGGGGATTACCGGTCCAGTTATGATGGAAGACTTACGGGAACAAGCTGAACGCTTTGGAACATCCGTACGCTTTGGTTATGTGACAAAAGTAGACTTCACAGGTGATGTACACCGCGTAGAAATTGATGGAACAGTTCAGGTTACTGCCGACACGGTGATTATTGCTACAGGAGCAACAGCGAAGTGGTTGGGCTTAGAATCTGAACAAAAATATAATGGTTTTGGTGTGTCAGCTTGTGCTGTCTGTGACGGTTTCTTCTTTAAAAATCAAGAAGTTGCCATCGTAGGTGCTGGTGATACAGCTGCAGAAGAGGCGACTTATCTCGCAAAATTGTGTTCGAAAGTACACATGTTGGTGCGTCGTGATGAGTTCCGCGCATCTAAAGCAATGGTACACCGCGTCATGAACACACCGAATATCGAAGTACATTACAACTCCGAAGCTAAAGAGGTTTTAGGGGATGGTCAAGTGGTGACAGGAATCCGTGTAATCAATAACAAAGATCAATCTGAGAAAGATCTTGAAGTAACAGGTTTCTTCGTTGCAATTGGTCATAAACCCAATACGGAGTTGTTTACTGGCGTATTGGAAATGGATGAAACAGGCTATCTGATTACCAAGCCAGATAGTACTGCAACCAATATACCAGGAGTCTTTGCCTGTGGAGATGTACAGGATAATATATTCCGCCAAGCAATCACTGCGGCTGGTACAGGTTGTATGGCTGCGCTTGAAGCAGAAAGATATCTTGCTGCAAAAGAAAGCGGAGAATAAGATCCTGCAAATAGTGGATACCTTTGGGATATCAACGCTAGCGAGGATGAATTCTCAAAAAAATTGTAAGCATAAGCCCGATCCCATATCGGGCTTATGTTGTTTTAGGCACTCTCTTCTACAATGACCCGCCTGATAGATTTATCTTACGAGAATAAATAATCTTTTTTAGAAAAGAACTGCCACTAATACCTCTGATTGATTCGTTTCAACGCGATAAATAACCCTTGATAAGAAAATCATAAATAGTTTTCAAAAAGACTACTTATTTAGTAGTCTTTTTGAAAACTATTTATATATTTGTACTGTCGTTAACAATTGGCGTTGGCAACGAACATAAAATCTAGACTACAAATTTTGAACAAGTATGAAAAACGACTATCTAAAACCGCTAAAAAGCAACCTAAAACTTATCCCAACTTTTAATCTTTTCTTCTTCATTTGTCGAATGCGAATGTGTAGTTAAACACACCCATCTTTCTTGTTTATAAATCATTAAACAAGCAATTCGAGTTTTAAAAAAAATAAGAGTACCAAATGGCGTTGGCACTTGTTTGCATATTCATATTAAATAGAACTGACAATGAAAAATTTCAGCGTACTTCCGTATGCTATTTTAGTCGTGCTTTTTCTCTCTACATTCGTATTTGCGAAGGCACAGCAACCTCAACCGATTATCAACGCGTCCCTAATAGGTACAGTTATTGACGCAACGACCAAAGAACCCATCGAGGGGGTGACCATACAGTTGGAGGCTGTTACACATAGCGTAAAAACAGATCAGAAAGGGAAATTCCAATTCGTAACCGGGCAAAAACTGCCTTTTACATTAATCTTAACTTTTGTTGGCTACCAGAAGAAAAGAATAATCGTCAACACATCACCGGCAATTATTGAGTTGGTTCCTTCATCCGAAGATCTGGAGGAAGTTGTCGTGGTGGGATACGGAACTCAAAAGCGTCGTGATCTGACGGGAGCTGTGGCATCTTTGCCAGAAAATCTGCTCCGGCAGCCTGTTTCTTCGCTAGATCAGACCTTGAAAGGAGCTGTCTCCGGTGTTCAGGTTACACAAACTTCGGGACAACCTGGTGGGGGAGTGAGCATCCGCATTCGGGGTGGGGCTTCCATACAAGGCGGAAATGAACCGCTGTATGTCATCGATGGATTTCCAGTCTACAACCAGACAGAAAGCACTGGTGTGGGAAGCGGTACACCTGTCAATCCGCTGGCCAGCATAAATCCAGCAGATATAGAAAGCATTGAGGTCCTAAAGGATGCGGCCGCAACAGCAATATATGGATCTCGTGGGGCAAATGGCGTTATCTTGGTCACAACTAAAAAAGGTAAGGCCGGCCATGTACAATTGAACTATGACGGTAGTATAGGCGTACAGCGTGTTCTCAAAAACATTGATGTCTTGAGTGCCCATGATTTTGCCATCCTTCGCAACGAAGCCTTATATGATGCTAATCCCAGCTTAGGTCCATATCAATATCGTAAACAGGCAGAGATAGATCAATTGGGCGAAGGAACAAATTGGCAAAAAGAAGCTTTTCGGACAGGTAACATACAAAATCATCAACTTGCACTGTCCGGTGGTGCTGAAAAAGTACAGTATTTTCTCGGTGCCAATTATTTTGATCAACAGGGTGTTATCGAAAATACAGATTTCAAACGTTTGGGTTTCCGTTCCAATATCAATGCAAATCCTTTTGACCGTTTGCTGGTAGGAGCCAATGTATCTATCAATAAAACCAATGCACAGATTGCACCAACGGGTATTGTCAATGCCTTGCTCATTATGCCGCCCACAGCAACAATCTACGAGCCAAATGGTGCGTATACGCTACGCAATCCATTTGAAAATATTTTTGCAAATCCTATTGCGACATTGAAAGAAACCACAAATACATCAAATGGTTTACGTATTCTGGGTACCTCCTTTGCGCAGTATCGTATATTAGAGGGGTTACAAGCTAAAGTGCTCTTTGGGGTTGATCTAAACAACCGCAATGATAAATTCTATCTACCATCCTACATCTATGAAGGGAGCGGATCCAAAGGTGAGGCAAGTCTAGGAAATTTAGATGGAACATCCTGGTTGAATGAAAATACCTTAACCTATACCGGAGCTATCGGACAGCATAATTTTAATGCTTTGCTTGGTTTTACACAGCAGGAAAATAAAAATGAAGTTTTTAAGGCTGGAGCACAGAATTTTGTTACAGACGATTTGCTTTTCAATAGCCTACAAAGCGGCTCCACCATTACACGCCCTTCTTCGGATACCTACAATTGGGTGCTACATTCGTACCTGGCGCGGGTTAATTATAATTATGCCAATAAATACTATGCATCAGCGAGCATACGTCGCGATGGAAGTTCCAGATTTGGTGCCGACAATAAATGGGGTAATTTCCCCTCCTTGGCATTCTCCTGGCGTGTAGCGAATGAGCCTTTTTTTAAACAAGCTTTTCCCGGCATCAGTGATTTTAAGATACGCACCAGTTTCGGTACCACAGGAAATCAAGAAATCGGTCAATACCAGTCACTTTCAACCTTGTATAGTTTAAATTATCTTTTTGGAAATAATGTAGTCACAGGCTTTGCATCGCAACGGATACCCAACAAAAACCTGGGCTGGGAGACAACCTTTCAATATGACGCTGGTTTTGATCTTGCTGTCCTGAACAATAGACTGCAGTTTACGATTGATTATTATTATAAAAAGACAAAGGATCTATTACTGAACGTTGAGATCCCTTGGACTTCGGGTTATGCCACTTCATTGCAAAACTTTGGTTCAGTTTCCAATAAGGGCGTGGAGTTTGGTTTGAAATCAAAAAATTTACAAGGCAATCTGAGCTGGAATACCGACCTGAATGTTTCGTTTAACCGCAATAAAGTACTAACTATCGGTGAAGGTGCGACATCTTATATTTCTGGAAACTATATTATTAAAGTCGGTGAGCCCTTGGGTACTTTTTATGGTACTGTTACCGACGGTATTCTACAGTTGGGGGAGGAAAGTAGCAAAGGTGCATTGACGGGAAATGCAAATCCAAAAGCCGGGGATCGCTTATATAAGGATATTAATGGAGACGGTCAATTTACAACCGCCAATGATCGCACGCTAATCGGTAATGCACAGCCTGATTTTATATTCGGTATCAGCAATACTTTTTCCTACAAGGGGTTTGATCTCTCTTTCTTGATTCAGGGAACAGTTGGTAATGATCTGCTGAATATCAACCGTCAAAATCTTGAGATGTTTACAGGACAGCAGAATGCATCCATCGATGCGCTTGACCGTTGGACCGCGACTAATCCAAGTCAACTGTACCCTAGAGCGAAACTAGATCCCGCCCCCATATTTTCGGATCAATTTGTTGAAAGTGGTTCATTCGCACGATTGAAGTCCCTACAACTTGGCTATAGTTTTCCAAAAGAATGGTTAAAAAATGCACACATTACAAATCTGAATCTGTACCTGGCTGCGCAAAATCTATTGACCTGGACGAGCTATAAAGGATTTGATCCGGAGGTAACTTCGGGTAGCAATGTTCAGATTGGGACGGATGCCGGCATTTACCCAGCTGCCAAATCTGTTTCCTTAGGTGTTTCCTTAACCTTTTAATTTTTACAGATACCAATGAAAAAAATACATTTCCATCTTACTGTAGTATTGATTTTGTTGACAGGGATATCCTGCTCAAAATTGACCGAAAACCCCGAAAGCGCATTGGTTTCGGAGCAGTTTTACCTCGATCAGGGGCAAGCAGTTGCCGCAGTAACAGGTACTTATCGAAAATTGTATGAGACAGGGCAGTCCCTTTACAACAGCCTATTCCAGATTGGTGTAGAGATGGCAACAGATGACTATGAAGCTGGACCCAGAGCACGAAATGCCCATGTACGTGCCCTAAGCAATCTGACCCATGACGCCTCAAATGATCGAATGGAGCAACTCTGGAAACAGAGCTACGATGCAATTAATGCATCAAACCTAAACATTGTCAATATCGAAGCGATGACACAAAATCAGATTGATGCAACAGTAAAGCAGCGCCTGATCAATGAGGCAAAATTTCTCCGTGCATTGCACTACTTCAACTTGGTGCGCTGGTTTGGTCCAGTTCCACTTGTGGTACGTCCTATAGAAACCTTATCCACACAAGAGCTGTATGTGACAAAGGCCTCCGAAGATGATGTGTATGCACAGATCATAAATGATCTGAAGGCGGCTTCCGGTCTACCGAATTATAAGAATTATAGCGATGCAGATAAGGGACGTGCTACATCCGGAGCGGCCAGAAGTCTTTTGGCTAAGGTATATCTAACGCGAGCGGATTGGACAAATGCCAAACTGCTTGCTAAGGAGGTGATTGACAAAGAGGGTTATGCGCTTTTTCCGAGCTTCGCTGATGTCTTCGATGTAGAGAAAAAGAATGGTGTTGAACATATTTTCTCGGCACAGTTTAAAGGGAACAGTGGCTATCAGGGCAATTCATTGGCCAGTCGTTCGGCACCAGCCGATATACCAGGTATCAATGGGGATTACGCCGACGCCCTACATGCCGAAGGCGGACTTTACAAAAGCTTCGTAGCAACCGATAAACGTCTCCCCATCACATTTACAACTGGCATGACATCACCTACCGACGGGAAATACTATGCATTGGCTAAGCCACAGTTCAATAAGTATTACGATGAGACCGTGGTCGGTAACCAGTCACAGTCTGCGAAGAATACACCCATCATCCGTTATGCTGAGGTCTTACTCATTTTTGCTGAAGCGGAAAATGAGTTAAATGGTCCAACGAAGGAAGCAAGAGATGCAATCAACGCGGTACGTACACGGGCAGGGGTGGAGAACGTGCTGGATAAGGAGAATAAAGATAGTTTTCGGGAGCTTGTATTTGAAGAACGCCGCAAGGAATTGGTGTATGAGTACCAGCGCTGGTTTGACCTCGTACGTCGGGGAGCAAACTATTACATCACAAAACTCAAAGCAGCGGGAAAAACAAACGCAGCAGCTAGACATCTTCATTTTCCAACTCCGCAGCGAGAGCTGAATTTAAACCCAAAACTGGTCCAACATCCAGATTGGCTGGCGAAATAATAAAGATATAAGTTCAACAAAACAAGATAAATTATGAAAACAGTATTTATTCTTTTATTGACTGGTCTAAGTTGCTTACTGAATAGAAGTAAAGCGCAGGATAAGCGGCCAAATATTGTCTTGATTCTGGTCGACGATTTGGGTTTTTCAGATATAGAGCCTTATGGCGGAACAGATTTTCATACACCAAATTTGACGGAATTGGCACAACAAGGTACGCGTTTTCAGGAGTTTTATAACAATTCGATCTGTGCCCCAACACGCGCAACATTGTTGACTGGGCAGTATGCCCATCGTGCCGGTATGGGCTATTTTAACGTTAATCTCGGCTTGCCGGCCTATCAGGGATTTCTGAATCACGAATCGCGGACATTGGCCGAAATACTGCAAGGAGCAGGTTATTCGACTATTATTTCCGGGAAATGGCATGTCGGCGATGATAAAGATCAATGGCCTGCGCAACGTGGGTTTGAACGCTCCTTTAATTTTGTGGGTGGAGCCTCCAATTTTTATGAAATCAATGATCCCGAAAATCCCACCGTACCCTTGTATCGAAATAACAAAGCCTTCTATTTACCTAAAAATCGGTATCTAACAGACGAAATCACTGATCAGGCAATCGGTTTTCTACGCGAGCAAGCACAGGATAAAAAACCATTTTTCCTATATCTCGCCTTTAATGCACCACATTGGCCTTTGCAGGCTCCAGAAGAGGAAACCCAAAAATATAATGGCGTATACCAACAAGGTTGGGATAGCCTGCGTGTGAAACGCTACGAAAATGCACTTCAAAAAGGTGTTTTTCCTAAAGGACAGATGATCGCTGCAAAGGATTCCAGTGTGCAAGAATGGAATAAGCTTACTTATGATGAACAACAATATTGGCAACGTCGGCAACAAGTGTTTGCCGCAATGATCGATCGTGTGGATCAGAGCATCGGAAAGGTGCGGCAGACATTAAAAGAACTAAAAGAAGATAAGAACACGATTATCATCTTTTTATCCGACAACGGCGCTCAAGGTGGTGAGCGTAATCGCATTTATACATCCCGAAATACCGAAACCGTTGGTTTGCCGGGCTCCTATGATATACAAAATAGCAGTTGGTCCCAAACAGGCAATTCACCCTTGCGAAGCTATAAGGACAATCCTTACGAAGGGGGCATTGGTTCACCATTTATTGTCTGGTATCCCAAAGAAGTTAAAGCCAATGTTGTGAAGCGGGGAACAGGACACCTGATTGATATTGCGCCTACATTGTATGATTTTGCACAAGCGAAATATCCTTCGAAAGAAGGAGACTTGACCACCAACCCACTACCAGGTATAAGTCTACGGCAGCTACTACATACAGACAAAAACCAGGTTGACCGCCAAGCGCCCTTGTTTTGGGAACGGGCCGGAAACAAAGCTGTTCGCTATGGTAAATGGAAACTAGTCTCCTTATTTAAGGAGGGAAATAAGCCGCAGCTTTATAATATCGACGAAGACCGCGGAGAAAATAGAGATCTCGCCGATCAATACCCTGAGATCGTCAAAGACCTCGAAGCTCGTTATACAATCTGGGCAAAAGAGAATGGCGTAGTAGATTATAGGCGGCTGAAACCGACCGGTCAATTCCGCTAAGCGCAGGAAGTAACTAATTGATGAACAAATAATTTATACGGATGAAAAAGATAACATTATATATAGCCCTTATTTTTGGATGGGCAGGTACTGTTCTGGCACAAAATAAAAAGCCAAATATTATCTTGATTCTCGCGGATGACCTTGGGTATTCAGATTTGGGTGCCTACGGCTCAGAGATTGCAACCCCCAATCTCGACCGTTTGGCTAATGAAGGGATACGCCTGAAACAGTTTTACAATAACTCCATCTGCGCACCTACACGTGCATCGCTGATTACGGGGCAGTATCAGCACAAAGCAGGGGTAGGGTATTTCTCAAATGATCTGGGCCTACCGGCTTATCAAGGTTATATCAATGCGGAGTCGCTGACCATCGCTGAAGTCCTTCGCTCCAATGGCTACATCACAGCGACATCAGGCAAATGGCATGTGTCTGGTAAAGGCAAGAGTCTTCCTTGGGATCGCGGTTTTGACTTAGTTTTCCCGAGAGAGGAAAAGAATGCTGATTCGGGCGCTCCAACTTTCAATAAAACAACAGATTCCGCAGGTTATCCCTTGGAAAGTTCCTTTTCCACAGAGCTGATCAATCGGGCAGCCGAAGGTTTTTTGGATCAGATCAAAGGTCAAGATAAACCCTTCTTTCTGTATTTGGCACATACTGCGCCACACTGGCCTTTAGTTGCCCTACCACAAGATATTGCCAAGTACAAGGGACGCTATGATAAAGGGTGGGAAAGTATCCGTCGTGAGCGATTTGAACGTCAGAAGCAATTGGGTATTGTTGAAAATGGGACAGCACTCTCTGTTGCTGATGAAGATATTTACGATTGGGAGCGTTTATCTTTTGATCAAAGACAGCTATGGGCCAAGAAAATGGAGGTATTTGCCGCGATGGTCGACCGTTTGGATCAAACTGTAGGCAAACTATTGCAAAAACTGAAAGACAACGGACAATTGGACAATACCTTAATCGTGTTTCTGTCTGATAATGGAGCACCTGCCGAGGATCTTGTTCGTTGGTTTCATGGTGCTCGATTAAATAATGGTCCGGTTGGCACGGTGGGCTCATTCGAATCACAAAGTAAAAACTGGTCCTATGCATCAAACACACCATTCAAGGCCTTTAAAGATTATACCTATGAAGGTGGTATCAACGCGCCGTTTATAGCTTGGTTTCCGGGCAAGATCGCACAGGGTATTAAAAAGGGGACTGGGCATATCATAGATTTGGCGCCGACCTTCTATGATTTGGCTGGAGCTGTGTATCCAAAAGAATATCAAGGACATCAGGCGAATAAACTTCCCGGGAAAAGTCTGGTTCCTGTACTGTTGCAGCAACAGGATACAGTCAAACGGGAAGAAGGTCTGTTTTGGGAACGGGCAGGTAATCGTGCCGCGCGGATCGGAAAGTGGAAATTGGTATCAACTTGGCCTTCCTATAAATGGGAATTATACGATCTGGAACAAGACCCTACAGAACGAAAAGATATAGCGAGCCAACATCACGAAGTTGTATCACGGTTATCAACAGCTTATTTTCGCTGGGCAAAGGATAATGGGGTGGTGGATTTCGCCGAATTGGAGCGCAAGGAGCCTGTCAGTATGAAGGAATTTAGAGCGAGTAAAACCCAAGAAATCGCTGCACCAGCGTTTCGCTTTTAGGAGGGAGAAACTTTGATAAAACTGAGTTACTGGTATATGGGAGGGAATGCAAATTGATCCGAAGAAGTCTAGACCAAACAAAAGAGCAGCAAATCCTTTGGATTTGCTGCTCTGCTATAACAATTGAACGTTCGATATTCAATTCTAAATTGATTCAGTTTTACAAAATTTACTTTTGGAATAGTTGCATTCGCTATTTGTTTTCTTCGACTTCAAATACTGTGTCAATCTTCCAGGTACTCTTATCTTTGGAAGCTGCAACAGCAAGGCGGTCGCAGCGTTCGTTCAAAGGATGACCAGCATGTCCCTTGACCCAAACCAGCTTGACCTTATGTAATTTATAGACGTTCATTAAACGCATCCATAAGTCCTTATTCTTTTTTCCGGCAAATCCTTTTTGGATCCATCCATAGACCCATTTTTTATCAATTGCATCAATGACATATTTGGAATCGGAATATACAGTAACCGCTTGGTTTAAATTTTTTAATGCTTCCAGCCCCACAATAACAGCCATTAGCTCCATGCGGTTGTTTGTCGTTTTTCGATAACCTCCTGAAAATTCCTTTTCGATGAGTTTCCCTTTAAATGCTTCGTTGTCGCCTGTATAAATGGTCCTCAAAATGGTTCCATAACCACCCGGTCCCGGATTTCCGCTTGATGCCCCGTCTGTATATAATTCGATCATACCCTTCAAACTTAGATAAATTTGCGTTGAAATACAATTATAATTGTGCCCATTGCTTCTACAGCTTGGTACTCTGTCACTAATATTGAGGAGTTATACGGTTTAGCAAAGGCTTCCTCGCTGTAATTTATCGCTTACACAATAGGATTCTGACGATTTATATGTATTTTGCCGGCTTAAACTCGTTATGTAATTGATAATTTAGCTTTATGAAGTTTCAAAAGGTTTCTCTTTTTGTTCTTTTGGCGTCGACCTGTCTAAACGTCACCGCCCAGAACAACGTACCAGCGCAAAAAATGGAATGGTTTGAGGATGCCAAACTGGGGATTTTTATTCATTGGGGTATTTACTCCGTTGATGGAATCTCAGAGTCGTGGTCATTCTTCAATAACTATATTAACCACGATAATTATATCAAGCAGCTTGATGGATTTACAGCCAAAAATTATAAACCTAAGGAATGGGCTAAATTGATCAAACAGGCTGGGGCAAAGTATACGGTTATCACAACAAAACATCACGATGGGATTTCCTTATGGAATACCAAAGCGGATAAGGCTATTACAACAGTGAAAGATGCCGCTGCAAAACAGGATGTTATTACACCATTTGTGCGAGCTATACAGCAAGAGGGCCTACATACAGGTTTATATTATTCATTGCCAGATTGGAGCCATCCCTATTATGATGTGTTTACTCGCGCAAGAAAGCGTTATGAACTGGCAAAAGAACCCAACCGTTGGAACCATTATGTAGCATATTATCAGAAGCAACTCAGTGAGCTATCACAGCAATATAAACCCGAACTGATCTGGTTTGATGGGGACTGGGAGCATAGTGCTGAGGAGTGGAAAGCGAAGGAAACTCTGGCGCTGTTGCGTAAACATAATCCGAATATCATTATTAATTCGCGATTGAACCATCACGGTGATTACGAAACGCCTGAACAAGGTATTCCTGTAACCCGTCCGGAAACTAAATTTTGGGAACTCTGCTACACCATGAACGACTCCTGGGGCTATCAACCATTCGACAAGAAATACAAATCACCCAACATGATTATCCGCACCTTGGTTGATTGTATCTCGATGGGCGGAAATCTGTTGTTGGATATCGGTCCAAAAGCCGATGGAAGCATTCCTGAAGAGCAACTGAATATTTTGAAGCAGCTGGGAAGATGGACAAATAAACACGCAACGGCTATCTATGGCACAAGAGCAGGTATTCCTTTCGAGAATTACCAAGGAAAGTCGGCTTTGTCAAAAGATGGAAAAACCCTTTATCTCTATGTGTATGAGCAAAAACCGCAATTACAACTAAAGGGTTTGCTGAATACAGCTCTTCCAGAGCTTTCCGTTGTGGGGGATGCCGCCTCAAAGGTAACAGTAACGACTGCCGATGCAGCAATCCAATTGGATCTAACGAAAGTTAACTTCGACCAAGATGTTACTGTTTTGGCATTGAAATTCAAAGACAAGGTTCAATGGCAAGCTCCTCAGGAAAAAGAGGTAAGCCTGGAAAATGTTTTAAACAACAAGCATATTGGTACTGCGTTAAATCAAATTGCGTCAACGCTGCATGTTGGAAAGAATATCTTCGATCATTCCGGTTTGACATTAGATGGTATGGAGACTAAGTTGCCTACAGGGAATCTGACAAATCCAGCCGTGTTGGATTGGGTTAAAAAGCATGCTGAAGCACTTTATGAAACCGGGAAAGGCTTGCCAGAGGGACATTATGAAGGCTTAAGTGCACTTTCCAAGGATCGTCAGACCCTTTATCTTTTTGTGGAAGGAACTCCGACAGGACCTATTGCACTTAAAGGAATAAAGAATGGTATCGCACGTATTCGAGTCGTAGGTGAAGGTTCGATGATCAACCATGAGATTTTCAATAAACTCTATTGGAGCAGTATTCCGGGGATTGTTTATATCCAGGCACCAAAAGAACGTTTGGATAAAAATATGACAGTGATTGCGGTATTGTTGGATTCGCCTTTAGCATTGCACCGCGAAAAGGTAGGCGCAATTGAAAATAATCTGTAACTTCCTTTTATTAAATTATTTCGAGCCCAAGATAATCCTATCTTGGGCTTTTTAGTTCTAGTTGAATGGTAATATTTGATGTTTATCTTATGGAGAGAAGCATTTTTTATACTAACTTAGGCAGATGAGTCTATCGTATATTTTTCTGTTGTCTTTGTCAACGGTTATGCTCTTAGCTTCCTGCAGTGCCGGAGATGGAAATAAAATGGAACGACAACGGGCGGATTCGCTGTGCAATGAAGTAATCAATGGAAAATTAAACCTGGAGCAATTGGCGGAATCCGATGAATTTATGTATTTCGATGAAAAATATTTTCATGAGCCTGCCGATTTGAAGAGAATTCCTGCTTTTGATAAGGTACAGATTCAGCTTGTGACTTATCGGATTTACAAACATGTCAAACTTATGGATAACAGATATCAATTTGCTGTAAAACAAGCCAAGGATCTACATATACCCAACAAAGCATTTGTCTATTACCAACGGTCTTTCGATGAGATGAACCGAAAGGCGGCTGCTAGCAAAGATTCGATTCGGTTGGAGCTTCCAGATGATTATGCTACTAGGTTGATAAGGGAATAAGAAAGGTTTCATTTTCAAAAGAAAGTATGTCTGAATCTATTAGAATCGGGAGATTTTCTTATTTTTAACTGACTAAAAAGCCAAATGGAAAAGAAAAATATCGTTGTATTAACAGGAGCAGGTATTTCTGCCGAAAGTGGTATACCTACTTTTAGGGATGCGAATGGGCTATGGGAAGGGCATGACGTGATGGCTGTAGCCTCCATCGAAGGCTGGAACAAAAACCCAGTACTGGTGCAGGAATTCTACAACCTTAGACGGAAAGCAGCATTGGCTGCACAGCCAAATGCAGCACATCTCGCCTTACGTCAATTAGAGTCGGCTTACCAGGTGACGATTATTACACAAAATGTAGATTTATTGCATGAGCGGGCTGGTTCCACAAAGATTATCCATTTACATGGCCGTTTGGATCAATCCAAGTCATCTCTTGATGATCGGTTGATTTATCCAATTCAAGGGGACGAGATAAAGATGGGCGAACTCTGCGAAAAAGGTAGTCAACTGCGACCAAATATTGTCTGGTTTGGTGAGGCTGTCCCAGAGATTGAACGAGCGATGTTGCACGTTGCTGAGGCAGACATCCTGATTATTATCGGAACTTCGTTACAGGTTTATCCTGCCGCGGGACTTCGGGAATTTGCACCGAGCCATTGCCGATCGTTTTTAATAGACAAACAGATCCCAAATAGTACAGCGTTGGGGCGTGTACAATGTTTTGAACAGGCAGCGACGGTGGCAGTACCAAATTTGGTAACACAGTTGCTTCATGAAGCCTCGGATAAAAGCTAATATAACAATGAATTATAAACCGGTCTTGGTTGTGAGTTAGATGGAATAAAATTTTAAAAAATGAAAAGAATAATAGGATTGTTCTGTGGTTCTGTTTTGGCGATTTCCTGCCACAACAACTCGGAGATAAAAGTAAACACAAGTACAAACAATGCACCGATACAATTGGATAGCGCACAGGCAAAACATCTCCTTACATTGCCCTTGCACTGTATTGAAGTTGAATACCCGAACAAATTGGGACAAGTGCTTGGAAGTGATCAGGATTTGAAGGGACCACGGACGCTGCACCCCATTTTTTACGGCTGTTTTGACTGGCATTCATCTGTCCACGGCTATTGGTCCATCGTGCGGATTTTGAAGCAATTTCCGGATTTGGACAAATCTGGAGCTATAAGGAAGCAGCTTAATCATAATATTACAGCCGAAAATGCAGCAATAGAATTAGCTTTTTTCCAGGATAAAAATAATAAGAACTTTGAGCGGACTTACGGTTGGGCTTGGCTCCTGCAGTTGCAAAAAGAGTTATTGACCTGGAAAGATCCAGATGCAGAACGTTGGGCAAAAATTCTGGATCCAATGGCAAAGCATATTATGAAAGCTTACCAGGAATATTTACCGAAATTGGTCTATCCAATCCGGACAGGCTATCACGACAATTCAGCTTTTGGTCTTTCATTGGCATTGGACTATGCACGGGGGACAAACAATGCAGCCTTCGAAAAGTCGTTGACGACAAACGCTGTGAGGCTATATGATCATGATAAAAACTGTAATATCTCTTTTGAACCCAGTGGTAGTGATTTCCTTTCACCCTGCCTTGAGGAAGCGCTCTGCATGAGTGTAGTTTTAGGAGAGGACCAATATCGAAAATGGTTGAAAGATTTTCTTCCTGAAATTTTTAATCCAGATTTTAATTTGGAACCTGGTATCGTAAAGGATCGTACGGATGGACATCTGGTTCATTTGGATGGATTGAATTTTAGCCGGGCTACCTGTCTGAATGGCATCGCTAAGGCACTCCCTGAATTGAAGCATCTGCATGGTTTGGCCAATAAACATTTAAAATATTCACTACCCAATATCACTTCCAAAGATGATTATATGGGGTCGCATTGGCTGGGTACTTTTGCCCTATATGCGCTTTCCAAAAATTAATATACAGTCCTTATATTTCCATTGATATAAGGACTGTATTTTACATGTTTTTCTCACCCCATTCATCCATGAGGACCAAAATTTTTTCCAGTGAGCGACCAAGCTCGGTCAGTTCATATTCTACTTTGGGCGGTACTTGTTGATAGACAATTCGATTAATCAATCCGTCCTGCTCCAGTTCCTTCAATTTAGCGATGAGCATGCGCTCCGAAATGCCAACCAATCTTTTTCGCAACTCACTATAACGTAGTCTTTCCTCATTGAGGAGATAAGACAGCATATTTATTTTCCACCTTCCACCAATAGTAGATAAGGTAAATGCAATACCACAATGATCTTTCCAATACGTTTCATTGATCGTATTGGTGGAATTCTCTTTTCTGTTGTTCATACTTACTTTTTTGTTGGTATCATACAATTTGGTACGTACTGTTATTCATGCAATTTAATAAAGAAATTTGTAGCTCATCTAATAAAATATAAAAATGGAAACTATAAAATCTATTGTTCATTGGTTGAGTTATGCCTATTACCTATACGTATTTGGGTATGCTTCATTGTTTAAAGTCTTTCAGAAACAGTCTATGATGCAGAGCATGGATTCATTAGGCTTTAATAAAATATGGACGTTGGGCATTGGAATAGGAGAGTTGTTCGGTGTTATACTTCTTCTGATCGGTTTATACAAACCAGAGTTTAAGAATATCGGTATCTTGCTTCTGTTTCCATTTGCGGTGGGGGCGTTGACAGCACATATGGCTCATCAGGAATACCATCATTTCTATAATTCCCTAATCATGTGTGTGCTGAGTATTGTCTTATTGGCAACGGACAAACAGTTTAAAATCATCGTCTAGTTTTTTTGTGTAGCACAAATCGAAATCAATTGAAATATATTCATGATTTGTGCTACTTTTTAATTGTTTTGATCAATACTATCTGCGTGTTTTATTTGGTCATATTGCTATTTGGAATAGTTTACAATGAAGTTTTGAAAGAAATAGTACTATAATCATGAAATATATCTTGATTATAAAAAGACTATAAAATTCAAGATTTGTGCTACTCGAAGCTTTGGTTCATGCAATAAATTTGAAAACAAATCCAGCATGGATTGACGGTATTATGCATAGGTATATCAGACATCTTTTTATAGTCATTATGCTCATTTTTTGTTGTAGCTCACCTGCAGGAAAAATGAGTAGAGAAACCTCTGCGAAAGCTAATCATCATCATTCCGTTACTACTGTTGCATCAGGACAGAAACATGATGATTTTTATTTAGGCTCAACAGAAGAATGTGCATTTGAATTGAGCTATGAACAGCATTTAGCCTATGCTTTGTGGTTATGTAGTTTGGGCTTACTTCTGTCGATCGCTTTTTTCTTTATGGCGAAGAAAGCCTGGTACAGCTTTTATGATTTTCAGAATAAATACCTGTCCAATAGGATTCCTGATCGGTATATCCTTTACCATTCCTTTAGACTTTACTGTTAAACCTCCTGCTATTTCTTGGTTAATTACACATAGCACATATTTTATTGCTATGTGATGTTTCACTCTTTTTTGGAAGTAACGGCTTCTTTAACATCAACATCATTTGTACACATGAGTACGACACTTTATGCATTGGCCATCACGGCCATTACAATCAGTTTTTTTCATACGGCATCTGGTCCTGACCATTATCTGCCTTTTATAGTATTGTCCAAATCCAAAAAATGGTCGCTCGGTAAAACAATCCTTTGGACTGTGGTCTGCGGTTTGGGACATGTTTTTAGTTCGGTTATCTTAGGAATTATCGGCGTATATCTGGGCTGGCAGCTCAACAAAATTAGCTGGTTGCAAGATGTACGTGGAAATCTTTCCAGTTGGGCGCTGTTTATCTTTGGCCTCGGTTATCTATCTTATGGTATCTGGAAGATCTATAGCAAAAAATCCCATAAGCATTTTGATGTGATTGGCAATGAAGTTTATGTGCATGAACATAGTCATGGTAAAAGTTCCCATACTCATCACCATCAGCAGACAAAGGTTACACCTTTTGTATTATTTGCAATTTTCGTTATGGGGCCTTCAGAGCCTTTGATACCGCTTTTGTTTTTCTCGGGAGCACATCGGTCTATACCCGAGGTGATTACACTGATCAGTGTATTTACTATTACAACAGTGATCACGATGGTCGGTATGGTGCTGTTGGGAATCTATGGTTACAATTTGCTCAATACAGAAAAGATAGATCGCTATGTGCATGCCATCAGCGGTACTGTACTATCCATTTGTGGAGCGGGTATGCTATTTCTTGGTTGGTAATCCGAAAGACTACCAAAAACTTAATTTACGATTACATATAAATGAACAAACATAAAATAATCCTTACGGCAGCAATGCTTTGCTTCTCCTATGTATATGCACAACAGCCCATTTTTCAGGGCCTGGTAAGGGATAAAGATAGCGGACAGCAGCTGGAAGAAGTGAATATTCGCTATCAACGTGGGTTGAAACATAGTCATACGGCTTCAAACGGAACTTTTTCGGTGCAGCCGTCAACATTTCCGGATACCCTGATATTCAGTAGAGTGGGCTACCTTGATCAGCATTATATTCTAAACAGGCAACAATCTTCCATTGCGGTTGTTATGCAGAAAAATGAAGTGGAATTAAACCAGATTCAGGTGGATGCATTCAACGTCAACAAGACCTTGAGCAAAGTTGATCTGAACCGCATACCTGTAAATTCTGCGCAGGATTTATTACGTAAGGTGCCGGGTTTATTTATTGCACAGCATGCCGGCGGTGGAAAAGCTGAACAGATTTTCCTGCGCGGTTTTGACAACGACCATGGTACAGATATCGCTGTCAGTGCGGACGGCATTCCTGTGAATATGGTTTCGCATGCTCATGGACAAGGGTATGCAGATCTGCATTTTATTATTCCGGAAACAGTGAAAGATATTGATTTTGGTAAAGGTGCCTATTATGCGGACAAAGGTGATTTAAATACATCTGGTTATGTCAATTTTAACACTTTGGATCATTTGGACAATAATCTTTTCAAGGTCGAGGGCGGTTCTTTTGATTCTTGGCGTACAGTCGCGATGATAAACCTGTTGAATAATCACCAGCAAAATAAATATGCGTATGCTGCCGGTGAGTTTAATTATTCAAATGGACCTTTTGATGTAAAGCAAAACTTTAGCCGTGTTAATCTATTCGCAAAATATAACCAATGGATAGATCAAAAGCATTATATCAATCTGCAGGGATCCATCTTTAGTTCGGGTTGGAATGCATCGGGGCAAATCCCGGAAAGAGCCGTCAGCCAGGGCTTAATAAGTCGTTGGGGCTCAATTGACTCTACAGAAGGAGGTAATACCTCACGGATGAACCTTGCTTTACAGTATCGGGCTCTGATCAACGATGACGAAAGCTGGGAGAGTAATATCTATTTTTCCAGGTATAAATTTCAATTATTTTCAGACTTCACCTTCTTCTTGAAAGACCCCATGTATGGGGATGAGATCGAGCAAGTCGACAATCGATACTTGTATGGAATGGAAAACAAATACAATCGTCAATACCATTTTGACAATAGTCAGCTTTCCTGGACTTCAGGTTTTGGACTTCGTGTAGACGATATAAAAGACCTACAGTTAAATCATGTATATCAACGCGATTCCTTATTGAATAGGTTGTCGCATATTACCGGAGTGGAGATGAATTTACATGCTTATACGAACCTGGACTGGCGCATCGGCAAATGGTTGATCAATCCAGCGGTACGAGTTGACCATCTCATTTTCAATATGCACGATAAGCTTCAGAGCGATCCCGCTGGACAAGATGCCTCGGCGACGCGTATCAGCCCTAAGCTGAATTTTGGTTACACCATAAATAGTAAAGCACAAGTCTATCTGAAGACAGGTATGGGCTTCCATTCCAACGATATTAGAGTCGTTATGGCACAAAAAGGAAATGAAATTATGCCATTTTCCTATGGTGGCGATTTGGGTATGATCTGGAAACCTACGGATAACCTATTTATTCAGCCCGCACTTTGGGGACTCTACCTACAACAGGAATTTGTATATGTTGGCGATGAGGCGGTGGTGGAGCCATCGGGCAAGACCAGACGTTTGGGAGCTGACCTGAGTCTGCGTTATCAGGCAACACCTTGGTTATATGTGGATGGTGATATCAATTACGCCTATGCGAGAGCAGTTGGTGAACCGAAAGGAGAGGACTATATCCCGTTGGTGCCTTCGTTGACCAGTACAGGTGGGGTTGCTGTGCAATTGCCTTGGGGAATCTCGGCAAATCTGAGGTATCGTTATATGAACACAAAGCCCGCGACTGAAGATAACACTGTACAGGCAAAAGGCTATTTTGTCAATGATCTTCTATTAAATTATGCTGCAGGAAAATGGAATTTCCTGATCCAGGCACAGAATCTATTCAATACGAAATGGAATGAGGCCCAATTTGAAACTGAAACCCGTTTACGGAATGAACAAGAACCTGTTTCAGAACTGCATTTTACACCCGGGACACCTTTTATAATCAAAGCAGGCTTGAGTTACAAATTTTAAACGGGGTAATAGTTGATTTTGGGCTGGCTATTACAATGGAATACGGTGAATTTGCAGGCCATGAGAGCGATACAAAGACTACCGTATTCCATAGTCGATCAAATTAGCCTTTTCAAGAGATCTTTTCAGGTACATTCTATATTTTGTCCAACCCTGACACCGCTTAGGCGGCACCGCGAATAACACGTAACAGCACCACAATAATTGCGATGACCAAAAGCGTGTGGATTATATTTCCTGTCGCGTAACCTCCGAAAAAACTAATTGCCCAGATGATAACTAAAATAACGGCAATGATGTATAATAAATTTCCCATAATATTGATGCTTTTTTTACTCAGAACAACATCCATTTGAATAATGTTTTATAATAAATAAATCAAACTATCTATGCATGACTGCTGTTCAATGTTTTGTCGTTATGCTTCTTGTTTTAAATCAAACGTATGGTAATTCTTATAATGTACCAGCGATCGTACAGGCGTGGCGAGTGTTGAGAGCAGTTCAAGATATACTTTGGCGATCATCTTCCAGGTTGTCTGTTCTCCATAACAACGTGCTTTGAAACGATGCCATGCAAGTAACCGTTTCGATCTATACAATAATTTGATATGAGCAGCCATGGTTTGGACATCATTGAAAGGTGTGAGGATACCCCGTTCATCCGTCAATAGGTCTACTGCGTGCCAGTAGGGTGTTGAGATGACGGCAGCACCGGCACCGACCGCAAACGATAATGTCCCACTGCTGATCTGCTGTTCATGTTGATAAGGAGAAAGGTAGATATCGCAGGCTGTTAAATATTCTTTTAATTGATCATCATTAATAAATTCATCAATAAAAATAATCCTATCTTGCAATTGTAACTGATCTACTAAGCTTTGTAATTCAAAACGATACGATTCACCCTCATGTGCCAGTACATTCGGATGCGTCTTGCCCACAATTAAATATTTGAAATTTGGTAGATCGAGCTCTACCAATGAGCGGATTGCATATTCTAATCCTTTACTTCGCCCTATCAGACCAAAAGTCATCATCACAAAATTATCCTGTAAGCCCAATCTGTATTTTGCCAATCCCTGATTGTAATCAAACTGGGGTACACCGTGGGCTATGACATGAATTTTCTGTCTGTCGACCAGTGGAAAGAGATCTTTTAATAATTCACGTCCTTTCGGCGATAGCGAAACTACTGCCTGGGATTTGCTAAGCAGCAATTCCATGATTTCCTTTTGTCGCAAGGATGGAGATTGCAATATGGTATGGAATATTGTTAATAAAGGAATATTTAAGTGATTGACCAGCTGATTGATAAATATACCATCAGCGCCACCGAATATTCCATATTCGTGTTGGATAATACAATAATCGTATTCGCCATTGATAATATGTACAGCTTGGATATAACTATCAAGCCGTTCTTTGTCGATAACAAAGCGTATTGCCGGATCAAACTGTTCGGAACCGGATTTGGATACAGCAATTACATCGATGGATGCCGTCTGGTCCAATCCCATTCCTTTTCTGAGGTCTTTCGTGAAAGTCGCCAATCCACATTCCTGGGGTGGAAAGGTACTTATAATAACGATTCTTTTCATACAGTTAATCCTCTTTCTCCTTGTCTTTCTCGTTATTTACTGGAATATCCAAAATAGCCATGAGTAGTAGATAATATCCTTTTTCCAGGCCCATTTTCTTTGCTTTCTGATCTATATTTTCCATATGACATTTTAATAATTAAGGTGGTATTTTGTTTCGTTTTATGTATCAAAAGCTGTACCCAAAGAGGGGCATTTATTTCATATCCGTAGTTTACAAAGACGTAATCCGTAAAGTGATACAGTGTTTACCGCACAAACACTACAGGAGTAGGTATTTTTCCCTCATGAAAGAAAATTTATGTCAGCTCTTCAAATTGGCCTTCCAACTATTTTTACATGCGGCCTAAACAAAACAGGTCAACTGTTGGTTTACCGTACAAGATTGACTAGGGAATTATCATGTGAAACTTCCACTACATACGCTTTTTTACCTTATGATAGAAAAAAATAACACCGAAAAAATCAACGACCATTTAGCTAATGAACGTACATTTTTAGCTTGGATAACAACGAGTTTGGGGATCATGGGCTTTGGTTTTGTTGTTGTCAAATTTTCCTTATTTATACAGCAGATCACATTGATGTTGAATTCAAAGATGTCCATGGACATAGAACCCGAATATTCCGGAGTTGTTGGTGTCTCAATCGTTATCATAGGATCCATTACAGTTGTTCTAGCTTATATTAAGTATAGAAAAGTTGCAAAACAGATTGAGTCAGAAAACTTTACTTATGGGTCATATGGTATTGCTTTGATGTCTGCATGTTTTCTTATTATTGGTCTTCTCCTCGGGTGGCATTTGATAGATAGCTTATAAAATCAATATCTGCAATTGGATAATACGATTTAAATCAGGTGTTGTTGAAGAATAGACCATAAATCTCACGAGTAGAAATGCCATGACTGGCGTTACGGATATTAAATGAACTACAACGAATTTTAAAAGAATACTTAACAGGTGAAAATATCTATTTACTTTGTATGATGCGACTGAATAAATATGCTCAAAGTTCAATAAATATGCTCAAAGTTCAATAGATATGGTGAAATTGATAATGGTTTTGCTATTAACGGTAATATGTGGCAGGGGATGTGCACAGGAAAAAAAAGAGAGGATGATGCCAACAACTAATCGTATAAGCTATCTTTCAGAAAAAGTTCGCAGATTCAAAGATGAACCTCTTTATCAACTGGAAGTTGAAAGCTTGTTTAGTTTCAGCGTATTGGTAAATGGTTGTCCGGTTTATTCCAATTTTGATAAAATTCCGGGAATGGGGAGGATAAATATCAATCCCTATATTCTTCAAAATGGGCAACAACAAGTTACCATTGAACTCTATCCGGGTTATGATGATCAAGGAATTAATAAGCCCTATCTCGAAGCTGGTGATAAATTCACACTCAAAATAGAGAAAACTGGTTGGGGGAAAGATGGTCTTTTAAAGGAGCCCGAAGAAATTGTGTCTTATAAGGCTGTTGACGAAAAAGTGGATTTAACCAAACGGACAGCATATAAAACCGATATTAGCTTTACCGCTACTGTTCCCTATCAACTTGCAGGATGGAAGAATGGACAAGATTTGACTCAGTTGGATCCTCAACAGCTCGAAGAGCAGCTACTGGGTTTTTATAAGGAGATGATAGCTGTTTTTGAAACGGGTGACTACGATGATTTAAATGCACGATTTTTGAAGGCAGATGCTGAATGGTACCAATCTGAGTATTTTTCCCAAGATATAATTACTAAGTTTCAAACAGTGAAAGGTCGAAAAGGTAAATCTGTCGCAACGACATTTTCGAACTCGAAGCCAAATTCCCGGACATTTTATGTACTGGAGGATTACATCATGAAATTTTATGCTGAGGGTAGAATGGTTCGACTTGAACCACGAAAAGGTGTTAATAAGGGAGAATCTTTATTGGGCTATATGGATACAGATAAAAATGGTATGAACAGAAAAACATTCGTAGATATGCTGTTATACATCCCCAAAGGAGAAACGGTATTGCAAATTGTAAGATAAATATTCATCAGGCAATCGCCAAGCTTGATCGTGTCCCTGGAATCAGCTTCCAGATTTATTCTCGATGACCGCTATCGCCTGATCTATGTAACGTTGTTTTGCATTTTTTATAACTTCCTGCATTTCGTTATAGGTCAGTTTGGTCTTACCATTTTTTGGCTTCATGTCGATGGGAAAAACAAGATCAGGTTCTATACCCTCGGCGATCTTGTATACTTTGCCATTACGATCTTTTAAGACTGAAGTTGTAAGCATGACCATACAATTCTTATTGATATTGAAAGGAGCATTGCCAGAAGTGAGACCACCAGTTTTTTGCCCTATTACTTTTACATTTTTCTGTCCTTTGAAGTGAGCGGTAAAGAACTCTCCGGAACTAGCGGTAATGTTGCTTGTCAATAAAATAATAGGGATATCATTATGCAGCAATTTTACGGGTTTGACCTGATCAGGTTCCAATTGAAAAAGTTGGAAATATGTGAGATCTTCGGGACTTTCAACAGTATAATAGGTAATAGCCTTCGTTTCTTTGCCTTGCGCATCTACGTAAGCGTACGTTTTATCAGTGTCCAATAAGGACGGAAATTGCCAGATCATCGGCATGATATTTCCACCGTTGTTTTCCGTTAGATCTATGATCCACGCTTTAGGATCCTGAGCGTCCAAGTTTTTCAGTTGTATGCCTATGGTATCCACATATTTTCTGTTTTCTAGCATTACGGGTGGTACATTGATGTAAGCATATTTGCTATTGATCATATAATGCTGAAAGTTTTTCGGGGGTATACCTGCTTCTTTATCCGTCATGACCGCCATTTTTTCAAATTGGTCCTGTTCTGATTCCTTATTCTGTTCCGCTTCTTCAAAGAACAGACTAGAATGTCCATCCTTTAAAGTTTTTAACAATTTTTCGAAATATGGTTTTAATTGGTTGACCTCATTAATATGCCGAGTCTCCGTTATGAACGCTGGTCTGATGGAATCCCACTGCATGGATTTTCCCATGTAGGCATTTTTTTGCAAGGTATCCAGAAATTGGATCACCATTTGATGTGTCTGATTGACCTGTGCATGCAGCTTCGGCATCCAGAATAATACAATAAAAAATAGAAAGGCTCTCTTCATGTTGCTTGTTAGTGAATATCGTTTCGTGCGTATAATATAAGACCAAAATAGTCGTGTTTATCAAATGCTCCAACAGATATTTGTTGGATAAAATAGCAAAAAAGAAGATATCCTGCAATCCCTCGTAAATAAAAAAATACTTGTCAATTTTTCGGTTGTAGAAGGAATGTATTCGCTATAAATTTGTTCTATCATTATAAATAATCGCATTATGGAATTAAGTTTCGAACAAATGTATCAGGCTATCATTGATAAAGATGTCAATTATGAAGGTATATTTTTTACTGCTGTAAAGACAACGGGTATCTTCTGTCGGCCTTCTTGTACTGCCAGGAAACCCAAACCTGAGAACATCGAATTTTTTAAATCAACCAAAGAATGTATCCTCCATGGATATCGCGCATGCAAGGTATGCCATCCACTTGAGATGTTAAGTGAAACACCTTTATACATCAAAGAAATTATAGCCGAATTAACAGCTGATCCGAGTATAAAGTTCAAGGACTACGATCTGCGTCAACGTCGTATTGAACCAAACCAGTTGCGACGCTGGTTTATAAAAAACCATGGTATGACCTTTCATGCTTATCAGCGGATGTTTAGAATAAATTCGGCGTTTAAAAAAATCCAAAATGGCGCTTCTGTGACGGATGTAGCTTTTAACTCTGGATTTGAATCCCTTAGTGGCTTTGGTGATTCCTTTAAACATATTTTTGGGGTCTCTCCTAAAAATAGTAAAGAGCAACGTATGATTGATTTAAAGCGAATTGAGACTCCGCTAGGTACCATGTATGCCTGCGCCGTACCAGAGGGCGTATGTTTACTCGAGTTTACAGATCGGAAAATGCTAGAAACAGAGTTCAAAAATCTTGCGAAAGCACTCAATGGAACGATCGTACAGGGCGATAATCCCCATTTTCCCTTGCTAGAAAAGGAACTCCAAGCTTATTTCGAAGGTAGACTAAAAGAATTTACAGTTCCTCTATTTACACCCGGCTCGGATTTTCAAAATGTGGTATGGCGGGCGTTGAGAGAAATTCCATACGGGCAAACAAGGTCGTATAAGCAGCAAGCACTTCATATCGGAAAACCAGAAGCGCTGCGGGCTGTCGCAAATGCCAATGGAATGAATAGGATCTCCATTTTGGTGCCATGCCATAGAGTGGTCGGTGCCGATGGCAGCCTAAGCGGCTACGGCGGTGGTATCTGGCGAAAAAAATGGTTGCTGGAGCTAGAAAAACAGCAACACTAATTCCTGTATTTCCCAATTTATAAACATCAATTCTATTTCCATGAGTACGACTATTAATAAGTGGTATGCACTTCTTATTGTGCTTACTGCACCTTTACTGTATGTTATTGATATATTTATCATCAATATTGCCATACCAACAATCAAAAGTAACCTGCATGCATCTGATGGTGAAATACAGCTTGTTATCGCATCCTATTTATTGGGTAGTGCATGTTTTCTGATCATTGGTGGGCGAGCGGGAGACTTTCTAGGCAAAAAGAAAGTTTTTTTTGGGGGGATGTTGGCCTTTACAATAACCTCCTGCATCTGTGGACTAAGTCAAACAGCAGCACAGCTAAATATTGCCCGTTTTTTCCAAGGCGTGAGTTCCGCTTTTATGGTTACTCAATCAATTTCTCTGATTCAATTGTTGTTTATAGATACGAAAGAAAGAGCTGTTGCTATTGGATGGTATGGTATAACCTTGAGTATTGCGGCTATAATCGGACAGGTATTGGGAGGATATCTGGCCGAAATTTATTTCTTTGTAGAAGGTTGGCGTTTGATATTTTTTATTAATCTTCCTGTTGGAATCTTTTCGCTTTTGGCGATCCATCGGTATTTGACAGAAACAGCGAAAACTGTGAAGGGTAGATTTGATTACCAAGGCGCTTTTGTGTTAACAATCGGACTAGCCTGCCTAATCTATGCATTGACAGAAGGACGGGAAAATAGCTTTCCTTGGTGGTTTTATGTGTTGTTTATCCTGTCGCTTGTATTTTTGAGCTTGTTTGTTTTTATTGAGCAAAAGAAACGATTAAATGAACAGTATCCACTGATTGATCTTTCACTGTTCAAAATAAAGGATTTTAGAATTGGCTTATTTGCTGTATTATTCCACTTTATGCTTCATACTGCTTATTTATTGATAATCGCTGTCTATTTGCAAAGTGGATTAGGGATAACAGCATTGACATGTGGTTTGTATTTTATTCCACACGCGATTTTCTTTATGTTATCTTCTCGAATTGCTTCGAGGTTACTTCCGAGGTTTGGCAAGGCGGTTTTACAATTGGGATTAGCGATCATATTGCTTTCGTTTTTAATGCAAATTTTCTTTTTCACAGCGCAGAACAAACCGTTCATATCGATGCTTTTTTTAGCACTCTATGGTTTTGGAAATGGCTTTGTATTGCCCTTTCTCTTAAATGTTGTTTTAAATAATATCCATGAAAAAGATGCAGGTGCTGCTTCAGGAGTATTTTCAACATTTCAGCAAACAGCCTCGGCTTTGGGAATCAGCGTTATTGGCGGTGTTTTTTATACAGTATTGGACACAGGGCGTTATCTTGCAAACTATTTGTTCGCTTTACAGTGTGGACTAACAGTATGCATTGTCTTCTTAATAGGGGTTTGGCTAATGTTATGCCTATTACCGAATGAACGAAGGACATAACATTTCTCCGTTGATCCACAGGATGGGAAATACCCTCAGGTAGTAACTCTTGTCAAGCCAATTCTTTATGCATACTAGTAATGATTTAATTCTCTTTTGAACATCAATCGTACTAATTGATGTTCAAAAGTAAGATTAGCTTTTCATATTCATTCTTTCCTCCTGAAGATCGAGTATGCGAAGATGTTTTCTGATGATTTCTTCGTCCAACAAAAGCTCTTCACGATTCTTATTGATCAACCACATTCTTTGAGTTTCAAGGATGTCGATATAGATTTTTCGGTATTCAGCGTAGTTAATGATGATTTCCGAACTGGTCAATTGGTTTTCATATTTCTGCAATTGATCTTTTAATGTTGGAAAGCTGTCTACTTTGTCCGCGTAATCTTTACGAATTTTCTCTACAGCCACCTGAGCAAGTTTGTTTTGGATTTCGTAATCGATTTCCTTTTCTGTCCGCACAAAATCTCGATCTATTGGCGGAAATTTCTTTAATAAAAAAGGAAGCGTAAGTCCCTGTACAAGCAGTGTTAACAGAATAGCGACAAATGTGATAAAAAGGATCAGATTTCTTTGTGGGAAAGGAGCCCCATTCTCTAACGTTAGGGGAATTGAAAGTGCCGCAGCCAAGGAGACTACGCCCCGCATTCCAGTCCAACCAATGATCATGGGCGTTTTCCAGCCGGGAGACTGCGCATCTGCAACAGTGATAAAGTTCCGCATCACTAAAGTGGTAATGACTGCCGCATAACCTGCTAAAATTCGCACAATAACCAGTACTGCAGTAACTGCAACCCCATAACCAATTGCGGTGTAAATATCAGTATCCCCTAAACCGTTCACTATTTCGGGCAGATCCAGACCAATAAGCATAAACACAATCCCGTTTAGCAAAAAGCAAAAACTTTCCCAGACTGTTACCGTGCGTATTCTGGATGCGCTACTCAAAAAATCGTGACTACGGTAGGAGAGAAACAAACCACCACTTACCACGGCCAAAACACCGGAGGCATGAAGTTCCTCTGCCGCCAGATACATGGAGAACGGCGCAATGAAAGTCAGCAATATATCTGTATTTGGATCGGTTGGTAGGATTTTGTGCATTTTCAAGAAAATATACGCAAGTGTAAGTCCGATACCTACGCCACCGATGCACATCCAGATAAAGCTTCCTGCTGCCTCATACCATACAAATTGCCCCGTTGCAGCAGCAATCATAGCAAATCGGAAAATAATCAGTGAAGAAGCGTCATTCAGTAAGCTCTCGCCTTCGAGAATTGAAGCCAGTCTTTTTGGTACTTTTACAAATTTTAAAATTGCACCTGCGCTTACTGCATCAGGAGGAGAAACAATTCCGCCCAATAAAAATCCCAAGGCTAAAGAGAATCCCGGGATAAAATAGTTTGCAAAAACCGCAACCGATAATGCGGTGAAAAACACAACGACGAAAGCAAAACTGAAAATAATCCTGCGCCATCGCCAGAGTTCCTTCCAGGAGGTTGACCAAGCGGCTTCGTACAATAATGGTGGTAAAAAAATAATAAATATTAATTCAGGTTCTACTTTTATAGGTGGTACGCCTGGGATAAAACTTATTAAAAGTCCTGCCAACACAAGCAAAACAGGGTATGCCACCCGAATTTTTTTTGCCAGCATAATAAGCATGGTAATCAACAGAACCAAAAAGAGATAGAATGCGAAATTTTCTAACATGTATTCGTTTTAGATACATAAATATATATTAAATTTTTAAAAACATTTAAAGCCCATTTAAAATTTAAACCGAGTTAAAAGCTGTTGGATAATATTCGTTTGTTGACTCTTGGCTTCGATGGCATAAAAATAAAGTTGATCTGTCAGGATACCAAAATACCATTGTTAGTAACAGTGAGTACATTTATCTTTATACTGTTATGAGATATATCATTCCAAGAATAGTTATACTTACTCTGATCGTAATTCTGATCAATACAATAAGCGATTATGTAAGCGAACGGGAAGAATTTGGTTATATGGATGCTGCAATACTGTTTTTTCGTCTTTTGCTTATCTTACTGGTAACAAGTTTGGTCCTTTTTGTCTATGAAACTTATCAATTCAAACAACGAGGAAAAATAACAAGTTATAGACAAGGTATATTCCTCATTGTTTTAGTGTCGTTGACGCTCTTGCTTTTTAGTGGATATTTTAAGGAGTTTGCATTTTAAAATTCGGAGAAATTGAAAAACGTAAGATGTTACTGTAAAAGCATTATTTTCATTATTTTAGTGAAAGAAAGAGGCGTGTCGGACATTCCAGTATATTTAGAGACAGTTAGGATAATCAGTCAATCATGGGAAATACCGTTGCGGAAATGTTAGAAATGTACGGGCTTAGTACAGCTGAGGGCTTGATGGATAGCTTAGACGCTACTTGGAGTGAAAGCGAAATAAAGGAATATTGCTGGCAGGTATTAAGGACTTTTCCTGATCTAAAAAAGGAAAACTGGTCAATAGGAATAGAAGGAGGGGATTACATCTTTAGTTTTTCCGGTCATTATGTGTTTATTACAGATGATATCTGGAGTTTCAACCTGATCGCCGAGAGATCGGTGCTGAAGTTATTGGTCGAACAAATGATTGGGTTAAATAAAACAAAACATTATAATAGTTAAGTTTGGGTTTATAATGTAATGATTGATACATAAATTAACCTACTTTAAAAGTGATTTCATACGATATCCAAAACATATATTATAGAAAGGGAGCTATAGCTAGGGGACATTGTTATATCGTTCGATTCTGAACATTTGGTGTCCGATTATGATCAATTTATGATTATCAATATGTTTTAGTGTGTTGTTTAACAGTGGTATACTGTTTTGGCAAGCGAGTTGATAAGGCAGTTAATCGAGAAAATTGTGTAAAAGATGACGCGGAAGCCATCGCCTTTTTTGTCACAAAAATCGAAAAAAGCGACATGAATTATATTACTCGGAGTCTAAAACTTAACATATTATGAAGATCATAAAATCTTTACCTATTGCCCTTATTTTCGGACTAATGGTCTCAACAGCTTGTGCGCAAACCGAAAATCAGCTCCAAAAAGAAATTTCCAGTGTTGAATCAGGGCTGATACCACCTGTCCGCTTTGTGGGGGAGCGATCTTGGGATATTGCCTCACGCATGAAATTTTATAATATTCCCGGTGTGAGTATAGCTGTTATCAAAGAGTCTAAGGTCATCTGGAGTAAGAGCTACGGAGTTGTAGATCTTGAATCCAAGGTTCCAGTCACCGCTAAGACATTGTTTCAGGTCGCTTCGATGAGCAAGCCTGTCAGTGCTTACGCTGCGTTAAAGGAGGTAGAACTTGGCAAATTAGCCACAGATACGGATGTGAATTCATTTTTAACGTCATGGAAAGTTCTAGATAACGAATGGACCAACACGAAAAAAGTCACCCTCAAGCATATCGTCAGTCATACTGCTGGTTTCACAGTAAGTGGATTTCCAGGATATAAGGTAACAGATCCTATTCCCACGGCCGTGGAGGTATTGAACGGCGGAAAACCCGCCAACACCCCTGCGGTGTTTGTCGATAAACTTCCGGGAGCAAATTTTCGCTATTCAGGAGGTGGATATACCGTGATGCAACAGATGCTTATGGATATCGAAGGGAAAGATTACACAAGCATTATGAATGAGAGAGTGCTGCTGCCATTGGGAATGCAGAATAGCACTTTTGCGCAACCACTTCCAGCCGCACAAGCAAAGCTTGCCGCTACAGCCTATTCTGCAGATGGAAAGCCTGTTGAAGGACGATATCATGTTTATCCGGAGCAGGCTGCAGCAGGATTGTGGTCTACAGCTGAAGATTACGCCAAGTTTGTGATCGATATTCAACATACATTGACAGGCAAAAGCAATACAGTTATTTCCAAAAAGACAGCGGAAGAGTTTACCAGCCCTTTCATTGAATCCTTTATCGGTCTAGGGCTGTTTATTGAAAACTATGCTGGAGCGGTTTACTTTTGCCATGGTGGCTGGAATGAAGGTTTTAGTTCTTATTTTATAGGAAGCAAGACCAGTGGTGACGGGGTTGTCGTACTAACAAATACCAACAAGCCCTTATTTATCAACGAACTCGTTCGCGCTGTCGCTTTAACCTATCAATGGCCCAATTACATTGCTCCAGCTAATAAAATTTTACCATCAACCGCACAAGAGCTGAGTTCCTATATCGGACGTTATCGTGCTGATAAATATGGAATAATCAAAGTCTATAAGGAAAATGGTAAACTGATGGCTATTCAGAATCTGGATGCGCCCGTTGAACTGATTAAAGTTGGGGTAGACACATTCGCAATGCATGACTGGGATTTTAAAATGGCCTTTGTAAAAGATAAAGCTACAGGTAAGCAGGAGCTTGTTCAGGTTTTGCGTGATAAAACAATCCATGCCAGAAATCCAAAACTTAATGCAGGCGATATTATTCCGCTAGAGCTGATTTTAGGAGGTCATTTTGAACAGGGATTAAAAGCTTATCAACGGGCAAAACAAGAGGATAGTGGGCATAGGTTGCTTTCAGAAGGTTTTCTGAACGGCACAGGTTATGAGCTCCTTTCTCAAAAGAAATTGACCCAAGCGATCGATATTTTTAGGGTCAATACGATTTTATACCCAAAGAGCGAAAATGTATACGATAGTCTAGCAGAAGCTTATCTGAAAGCGGGTCAAAGAGGCAAAGCAAAGCAAAACTATATAAAGCTACTCGAAATCAATCCTAAAAATGAAAAAGTAAGTAAGATTTTAGAAACCTTATAATAAAAGTGTAATGAACTAATTTTTTGCTAATTTGCACACATGTCAATGCAAGCAAATACCTATCAATTATTTTCCAAGGAGATTCTATCAATCTGGAAAAACCAAGATGTGTCCTATATTAAGGTAGAAGAATTGTCTACCATCGAAGGGATTACCTTTTTTGAGCTAATACCTGATTCGGAGCTTTTGGATGGGGGAGAAGTCGATACACTTTATGCGATAGATTCGGAGGATGTCGATGATATGCTATTATTCAGTAAGAATGTTAAGTTTGTCGTCCACAATATTTATTTGGAAGAGGATTAAGTGGATTGGGCGGTTCTATAATACCGTTATGTCAGTTTTTTTATTTTTTGTAGCAAGGAGGGTATGTTTTACGTATTATGTAAATAACACATTATATAGTAAACCTGATAATTATGAAATTAATCCGACTATTTTCCCTGATAGTTCTTTGCGTAGCTTGTAAAAAAGATAATCAGTCCTACGAAGAGCTCTATAAAAAAGCCGATACGAAACTCGTTGAAATAGAAAAGTTGGTCAAGACATCATCTTGTAACGATCTTAGCAGTTTGCAAATTGATAGTGTTATTGGAGGGTATAATGGCGGTTACAATAGCGTTTACAAATACTTCCCTGTAGGTAATGAGATAAAAAATGCCTACAATAAACTAAAATCAGAATATATATCGTTGCTGGAGGCCGCTAGAAAAATAGATGAACGGCCAATATTTGATATGTTAGTCGAATCCGAACCTCATTTTGGCATCGGTTGTATTGATGGTTTTCCAAAAGTACTGTTGGCATCGGATTTCAATTTTGAGCAAACGAGAGAAAAATTGAATACGAATATAAGGGCATTAGAAACTTTCTATGCTAATCCAATCTGTCATAACCCGAGTAATTGGTATGCGCTACCAATAGCTAAAGACTGCAAATTGAAATATGTGCTATTTCAAAATGATGCAAATAGCGAAAGCAGAAAGGATTTTAATGCTATCTATCGTCAACATAAAGCCTTATCTCGTAGACTGGCTAAATTAGATCCCAACTATGTAAAATGTGAAAATTTACTTGCTTCTCACAAAAACGTACGTTGTGAAAACAATAAACCGGTGATAGAAGAATAGCAGATTGCCGTAATTTTTATTTTATCGAATCTTTCTCAGCATCCGGATTGACAAGATTGAGTTTCTGTATAGCTTTTGGAAAAATTAGCGATCAGGAATACGAAAGGCTATAGCAGATTTACCATAAAAAACTGGGAAAATAGCGCTTTCTAAGAATAATTGTTAAGCTGACAAAAGCGGAAATAGCCCACTCTATAGATAATACAAATAATTGTATGATGAATATAGCGTATATTCGAGGTAAATTCCTGTATGATGAATGAAATATTTGCGCAATGTGTTCCGTATAATGCCCTGCTCCGAGGACGAATTGGAGGGAACCCACCATTAACGATAGAACAATCGGTACCCAAGGAATATAAATTCTATGCCACTTTAATCCATCCTGAAAAAAATGATACCATGATGTCTATTTTAATACATGGAGATTTTGATACGTTAATTGATAATAACATTTACCCTTCAGTTGCTATTCAGGTAATCGAACATGCCTATTCGGAAGAGGGTACCAATGGTGATTCTTGTTTGTTCCAACTCGGTAAATACTCGATTAGTGAATACGTTGATAAGCAGATTGGTGATTTTCTGTTTTTAAAAGCTGGTGGATTACCGCGGTTGATTCAGTCTAGTAAATTTTACTATGAGCAACTTGAGAAGGATGGATATACTTTTTTTCTGCAAATTGAAGAAGAAGGATACTTAGAGCTTTCGGAATATGTTTTTGCATATGGATCTCTCTACCTTTATAAGCACAGTTCCACAGGTCGGATAATACCCGGATTCTGGCAATTTTCATAAACTATTATTGCTGTTATTAAATTGAAGTAATAGAACAAAAGTCGTCTGAATCAATTATCAGACCTTTTAAAAGACGCTTTTTCTTCATGCACAGTATCCGATTTCTTTCGAATCTGATTGGGCGCTATGCCACATTGCTTTTTGAATGCGACGGAAAAGGACGAGGGCGATGAGTACCCTGTTCTGAAGGCAATCTCTTTAATGGATAGATCAGTTGTTTTCAAGAGGGAGATTGCTTCCTGAATATGTACTTTAGTTGCAAATTGGAAGAGCCCCATACCGAATATTTCCTTGAATCCCTTTTTCAATTTGTATTCATTGACGCCAAATTTGATAGCCAGTTGCTCGATGGTATAAAATTCTCCGGTATTCTTTACAATAAAATTTTGAATCGTATAGAATATATTGGCATCAGTCACCCCATAAGTACCATTCATATTGCTTTGTTTTTTTTCTTGATCAATCCATTCAAATAGCAATTGCAGGAGGATCATTGTTCTGCCTTTCATAAAGTACTGTCGCTGAATGCCTGTTTTGCGACAGGATTTCATCTCTTGGAGGATATGAAGCATCTGTGGACTGAGGGGAACACCTTCTTCAACCAAACGAACAAAATTATTCTTGTCGACCTGGGCGATAAATGAGTCCACCAGCTGCATTTCGGCAACAAACTGATGAAAATAGTCGGATTCCACATAAATATCGAAATTACGATAGGCAATGTCTTTCCTGAAAAATATCTCCACATCCGCTTCGGATGGTGTGAAATAGATATAATTGTGCTGCGGTAGATAGCTATTTTGCTTATTGTTAATGCTATCCTTTAGCACATGCTGATTCAGAAAAAAGGCAATCTGAATATAGTTTTTTGTTGAAGTTCTATATGTTAATGTAATGTCCCGTGTGTAAGTATAAGCATAATCCCTAATGATAAATTCCGGACTGTCATAGATATAAGTTGTGGTAAAATTTCCTAAAGGAGTTTCCAGATGTTTTACCGTCTGGTCATCTTCGTCCTGATCATAAAAGCATAATACTTCGTCCATCAGTTCCCGATTTGTTTTAATTGCTCCCATATTCTAATGTTTTTCTCCCGAATTCGAAATTTGATTGCCCAAATGTGCTCTACTTTTGCGATGTAAATTTAATTATATTAATTCTAAATAGCGTATGTTAAAGAAAAGTATTCTCTGGAGCATCTTGGTTTTGCCCACTGTGGTACTGGCTCAGAGCGGTAGGACGGAAAAAGAGAAGAATAGAATAAAACTGGCTGTCGACTCCACAAAGGTGGATAGTACAAAATCCTATGTGCTGTCGACCGCCAACGTTGTTGCCAATAGAACAACAATACCATCTTCGACTTTACGTCTGGGCGAAAATCTTTTGGTCACACCGCAAAATATTCAGGTTATAGACCAGCGTCTACTCAATGATCAAATGATATTAACGACGGCTGAAGGTCTGTCGCGGAACGTAAGTGGTGTACGGACGATCACACATCAGGAGGAGGGGAGTGTAGGGATTGCCGTACGTGGATTTCAAGCGTCGAATCTCCGTAATGGGATGGACGTAAGTGGTAGTTTCGGGCCACTACGTGAAGATATGGCTTTCGTGGAGCGCGTAGAATTTGTGAAGGGCCCAGCAGGTTTTATGATGGGTAATACACAGCCTGGTGGTTTCTATAATATTGTGACCAAAAAACCATCGGGAAATAATCAACGAACAGCACAAATGACCCTGGGGAGTTACAATCTATTGCGCGCTGCGGTTGATATTGACCAGCGGTTGAGTAGTGACGGGAAGTTTTTAGGACGGTTTAACGTCATGGGAACCAAGAAGGGAAATTTTCAGCAAAATGTCGGTCACGAACAATTCGTTTTGAACCCATCGTTTAAGTATAATGCCAGCGAAAATACAAACGTAATATTCGAATATATTCTCTCACAGAATAATTTTGAAGGTGGATTTTCAAAATATGCCTATGGTATAGACGGTTTTAAGGAGGTGAAAAAGAACTTTTCATTTAGCGATCCGATTATGGATCCGACCAAATCCTGGGAGCACAATATCTACGGGACAATCAACCATAACTTTAACGAGGATTGGCTCTTGACAGCACAGTTCGGTTATGTAAGGTCCGAAATGGAGGGAGCCTCGCTGTATGCAAATTATAATGCAATTGCTTTAAAAGATGGTGCTGACGGTGTTAAAAAGGGCGATGTAACACGCAACGTCAGTATTAATGATGCCTTGAATACTTCGACCGTAGGACAGGTATTTACACGGGGAAAATTCAAAACTGGAGAGGTCAACCACAATATTCTGGCTGGTTTAGATATGGGAAAGAAGTTCTATGTAGCGGATTGGTCTGTTGCAGGTAGCATTGTTGATCCAAGCAAAAAGCTGCCGGTCAATGCCCGTGGAGAGGTGATCTTTAATATCTATAATCCGGTTTATGGCAATTTGACCAAGGATATGTTGCCAGTATATGACCGTTCCAAATCATTACGGGAACGTGGTGCCAATTATCTATCGGATTACTCATACAGTTCTGTCCATATTCAGGATGAAGTTCGTTTTTTGCAGGACAAACTTAGGGTCGCTGCTGGTCTACGGTATACTGCAACAAAGAAGGTATCTATTGCCAATAATGGTAATGAAGTTAAAAATGAAGCATTTACACCGCGGTTTAGTGTGACGGGGTTGTTGACACCTACTTTTACCCTTTATGCGTTGTATGATGAAACATTTCAGGAGCAAGTGGGACTGTTGCTGGATGGGGGGGCTGCAGATCCATCCTACGGGCGAAATAAAGAGATTGGGCTGAAGAAAACCTGGTTTCAGAATAAATTGATGACCAATTTGACTGCTTACCATTTGACAAAGACCAATATGCTCACTGCGGCTGGAGTTGACAATCCCGGAAGATTTGAACAATCGGGCGAAGCAACATCTAAAGGTATTGAGTTAGACGTCAATGGGGTTATCAACAAAAACTGGAATGTAGTATTCAATTATGCCTATACCGATGCCAAAGTGACAAAAGATAAGGATCCAAAAAAGATTGGCGGAATGTTGTATGGTACTGCCCGTCATATTAGCAATGCCTGGATAAAGTATACCATTGCCGAAGGGAATTTAGAAGGCCTCGGATTTTCTGCGGGTTATGAATATCAGGCGAAGCGTGCCACTTGGCCAGTTGTCCAAGACCATAAGTACCTTCCTGATGACTTGTTTTCCATCGACTTGGGGGCGTCCTATCAAAAAAACAACTATCACATTGCACTACTGGTCAACAATGTGACCAACCGTTATAATTACGTCGGTTTCTATCCCGGAGCCTGGAGATATACGCACTATGGATGGCGGGCAGTCAATCCGCAGGGATTTAGGTTGAACCTAGCCTATAAGTTCTAATACATGCCGTTACACAGTAAAAATTATTTGTCACATATTTTACTGGGGGGTGTCCAAAAAAATCGGGCACCCCTATTTTTATGCAGTTCTGCTTATTTCCCCCGACAATCTTATGTTGACTATGCCATACCAGATAAATTATTAGAAAAAGCGGCACTAAGTAAGAGTGATACACGTATATATAAGCTCACTGATACCGTTTTTGTTTATCTATAGGTTAAAAAGTGGACAAAAATACAAGTCTACCATTAACCAGCTGAAATCAACCTTTATGTACCCTAATAGTACCATAAAGGCACACATCGTTTTGTAACAAATTAGTACTTTATCTGTGCTTTATCTGTACTGGAGACGTACTATATCTGTACTGGGGAACTGCTTTGTTGTATTGAGAAATAAATTTATCTGTTTTCAGTGATTTGTATTAATCAAAACTATTTATTGTTTAAATATAGTTAACATGTCGGAGTGGCCTCAAATGGCTCCAAATGGGTAGGGCAGAGCTATCAAAGTAGCTTCAAATAGATACTGCTAATCATGGCCGATTTGCTCCATTTGTAAATCGTATTTATAATAAAACGATTAGTATGCAATTTCATGATGATCAACAAGGAGATCTGTCAAAGGGAGGAAAACCGTTACAAAAGACCAATCGGCAATTTATACTTTTTGGGATAATTATTTTATCAAAGTACTGGTTCTATTCAAAAACTTGAGCGTCGATTTACCAGTTTTTTGATTACTCAACAGTCATTTTATTTCTATTATTTAACCTAATAGTCAATAGTAAAATGTATTATTATTTATAATTAGTCTAATTAATTTTATTTATACGGTTGGATGTGCTATATTCGGCTCCATAATTTTTTTTATGGGAATCAGATCTATACCTATTGCAGTAGCGATGTTTTCGCTTACAGGAGTCGCCAATGCGCAGACAGCGAGTATCTTTGGTAAAATAACGACAATTGATGGTAATCCGGCGGAGTCGGTCAATTTGACCATCAAAGGAATTAATCGACAGACCCGGACGGATAAAAGCGGGAACTTCAAATTTGACCGATTGAAACCTGGGAGTTACCAGATTGTGGCCAGTTTCACTGGACTAAATCCAATTGAAAAGGAAGTAACTGTTGAAAATAACAAACCTGTTATCCTGGATTTTGCTTTAAATGAGAACTACGCACAACTGCAGGAGGTGCTGGTATCTGCTTTCAAAGTCAACCGAACAACCAGCGCTGTAGCCAAGATGCCATTGAACAATATAGAGAACCCGCAGGTCTATAGCACCGTTTCACATGAGCTATTAAAACAACAGGCAATCACAAGTTTTGATGATGCCCTGATCCGCAATGTCTCGGGGCTCAGCCGGACATGGGAATCTACAGGTAGAGCTGGGGATGGCGGCGCATATTTTTCCTTACGGGGTTTTGAAGCACAAAGTAATCTTGTCAATGGACTTCCTGGTTTGTCCAGCGGTATCCTGGATCCGGCCGGAATAGAGGAGATTCAAGTCCTGAAAGGACCCTCTGGGACTTTATTCGGTGCCAGTTTTTATGGGTATGGTGGAGTAATCAATACGATTATGAAAAGACCATATTTTGAAAATGGTGGTGAAGTTTCCTACAACTACGGTAGCAATAAGCTGCATCGGGCGACAGTTGATCTCAATGGCGTCCTGAATAAAAGTAAAACCCTGGCACTCAGGATCAATTCAGCCTATCATCATGAACACAGTTTTCAGGATGCCGGATTTAAAAAATCCTTTTATTTTGCACCATCGTTGACCTATCAGGTAAATGACAGGTTGACCGTTAATCTGATGACCGAATTGCTTGATATGAAAAGGGCTGTTGCTCCCGTTTTTTTCCATTCCGATAGGGTAGCACCACTTACATTTAAAAATATAGACGAACTAAACCTTGACCCCAAGCTTTCCTTTACAAGCAATGAACTGACGATCAAAAACCCACGGACCAATATCCAGGGCGAAGTGCTTTATAAAATCAATGAGAACTGGAATTCGCAGACCGTTGTTTCATACGGAAAGGTGAAGTCGAATGGGATATACACCTATATATGGGGTAATCAGGGCAATTTTTTTGACCAATATTTTCATAATGAAAATCAAAAGACAAGGACTTATGATCTGCAGCAAAACTTCAATGGTGATTTTAAATTGGCCGGTTTAAGAAACAGACTTTTGGTTGGTGTTGACTATTTCTCGAGGGATGTCAAGGAAAATGGGTCTGGCTGGGGACTAGGACGTAGGGTAAGCCCCCAGGGGGAAATAAAAGGACCATTGCTTAAAGACGGAACAGTATTAGATCCTGTTCCATTGACCAAGGATGCCATAGATAAGTTGCTGGCGGGGACAAAAGCCGGAGATCCCTCCCATATAAAAAATAGTTCATTTAGCGTGTATGGTTCCGATCTAGTGGATCTTACGGATAAACTCTCCGTTATGCTGAGCTTGCGGGCAGATTATTTTGACTCAAAAGGTGATGTTTCCAATAAAGACGATGATTATAGCCAATGGGCACTATCTCCAAAATTCGGTATCGTCTACCAGATCGTAAAAGATAGAGTCTCTGTATTTGCTAATTATATGAACGCTTTCTATAACATTGCTCCGAACATAACCTATGACGGCAATAATGTAAAAATAGGCGTAAAGTCATTTAAGCCCGAGCGAGCCAATCAATGGGAATTTGGTACCAAAGCGAACCTGATCAAAGATAGACTATGGACTACATTAGCATTGTACGACATTACTGTTGCAAATAGGGTGTACAGTACACCAACCGGATCTGTACAAGGCGGGAAGGTAGAAAGTAAGGGCTTTGATTTTGATATTGAAGCACTTCCTTACCAAGGAGTTTCGGTAAAAGCTGGATTTAGCTATAATGATATCCAGATAATTGCCGGAAATGGAAATGATTTCTATAATGAAAAAGGACGCGCTCCCGGAGGACAAGGGCCAGGTACTTTAGCCAACCTTTGGGGAAGTTATCAGATTCAACATGGGAACCTGCGGAATCTTGGTTTTGGAATTGGAGGTAACTATGGTGGAAAATATAAGGTAATAGACAATAGTGTGACGGGTGTATTTGAACTTCCGAGTTATGCGCTTTTAAACGGCAGTATTTTTTATTCTTTTCATAAATTCCGCGTAAACTTTAATATGAACAATATCAATAATAAACAATACTATATCGGTTATTGGTCCGTTAATCCACAGCAAAAAAGAAATTTTGTGGCAACGGTTTCCTACAAACTGTAATCGAAGATCCTGACCAAATTGGAGTAGATTCAACTGAAATCTTTCGAAGGTTCTTCAAAACGGCAGATCATTGTATTGATTTGCCGTTTTTGTTTTTATAAACGGAAGGATTTTACCGCTTATTTATCTTTCTTATCACCTAAGTCAATTGCAGATATTCCCGCCTGATTTCACGCATCGTTGTGGCGGATACAGCTGATGAGATTACCTCCGATATGAGTTGAATAATTCCAGGGAGGATGTACCGGATTTGAGTAAGGTAACAAGTAGTCACCAATTGTGCTATAAGTTCCCGTTTTTGTTCTTTTAATTACAGTTTTCGTCCTACATGTAAACGCACAGTGAATACTAACTTTATTGCCAACGAAAAATCTATTGAGTTCCTCTGAACGGTAACTTATAGACGAGATTACAATCAAATTTATAACTATGATGATCGAAGGGAGATATTTAGGTAGTAAAAAAGAGGAGGAGACAATCCTTGCATTTAAAACACTCATTGAGCAGCATCTTCAACAACAAAAGCGATTGGATTTTTATCTGTCTGAGCTCAATATTTCAAAATTGGAGTTAGAGCGAATGTTCGCAGATGTATTGGGTTTATCTCCTACAAAATTTTTGCGAAATTATATCGTAGAGCACATTAAGAAAGATTTGACAACAACGGAAATACGCATGAAAGCCCTTTGTGCCAAATATGGTTTTACGTCGGCTTCAGCACTGACACGTTTTGTGAAGTTAGTCACTGGTATGACTCCCAGCAAGTATAGGGCGTTGAAGTATAAAGAGTAACAGCTACTATTTCTCGATAAGCCCATCATTATTGAAGGTGTATTTTTGGAGATCGATTCCAGAAACCTTAATGGCACCTTGTCGTATGTTTTCACGTGTTGTTTCCCAATTCGCTGAATTGTTGGTCTTTAATTGCTCTTGGCGAGCGTAGGTAAAGATAATCGCCATATAGGATAGAATTTCAGCAATTTCCTGTTTCTGATCATTGTTGAAAGCTGAGACTGCCGGATTATTGCTCATAACGTCATTCATCTGCTTTCTTAGATTCTGAATCCCTTGGGGATACTTTGCGACATCACCATTGTTGACAGCCTGCCAGGATAGTGCAATAAATGCGGTGAATACATCCGCCAGATTATGGCTGCTAAAGCCGTAGGGTTTCAGTAGTTTGTTAAACTCTCCCAGAAAATTAGCATTCTTTATGACCTCTGTTGTCGTTTTTATTTTATCCCTGTTTCCGTTTGCAGCCATAGACGCAACCATATTCAAGACCTTGTCCTGAATTTTTGTAGAAGAGGTGAAATTTAGATTAACAGCAAGATTTTTAGTGTGAGGTTCCTTTTTACCGATAACTTTATTATTGGTATTACCTTTCATTCCTCGCTCAATCGAACTTTTTGTCGTTAAAAACATTGCGTTATTGAACGCTCCCTGATACATTATTCCCGGATTACCGATTTGTGCGATAGCCTCAAGATTGGATAAAAAAATCGTAAACAGTGTAATCAGACAAAATGTTATTTTAGAATTTTTCATGTGAGATTTATTTAAGTATTGAAAACGATGAAAGTCCGGTGGAGCTTATTGCTATTGTATCGGCGTTGAATATCGTTCTCCTATCAAATTTCAGTTTTATCTGTTTGGGACGCAATACTCCCAATGGAGTAATTTTCAGTATTTTAAATGGCTCTTCCCGATAATTTAGTAATATTACATAATGGACTTTGTAAGATCTATAGTGATGCTTTTTATCTGTTGCGCTTCAGTTACTGTTTGCGCACAGCAGGCTTTGGTTGACAGCCTGACGCATCGTCTCAATAAAGTCCAAACTATGGCGAAAAAGGTCGAAATTTACTATCAAATGGGCGATGATCTGGTTAACCAGGATACGGCAAAGGCTGTTTCTTTTGTTCGAAAGGGGCTCTCATATGCCAAAGGAAGTCCGTTTTATGAAGGACTTGGGTATTTCTACCTGGGGCGTGTCTATATGGAATTTTCACGCAACAAAGCGGTAAAATCGTTTGATAGCGCCATTTATTACCTTGCGCCAATCGCTACAGCAGAATCTGTGATCTACCAAAGTCGTGCCTGGGCGAATAAAGCAGTTCTGGCACAGATGAATGGGGACAATACAACCTATATTAGGCTATTTTTAGAAAAGGCCATTCCGCTTGCAGGTAAGGGGGGAGACAGTCTACGTATGGCGGATGGATACACCAATGTTTCCTTACCCTTTATGAATTTTGGGCAGTATGAAAAAGCCATACTCTATCTTAATAAATCGGCTGCCCTTTTCAGAAGACTTGGCCCCGAATGATCTCAGACAGATCGATATTTATTGCCATCTCGCAAAAATTTATCTGTTGCAGAATAGGGTGGGTGAAGCTGGGAGAAATCTGCAGCTGGCTAGCGAACTGCTGAAAGATAATCCGACAAGTTTGTATGCGCCCAATTTCCATGCAATTGAAAGTATGTATTTCATCAAGCGCAAATTATGGAAAGATGCTCTTCAGACAATAGAAAAAGGACTACAGGTTGCGGAAAAATTAGGAGCACGTCAGGAAATTCGTCTTTTACGTTATCAAAAGGCCAAGCTTTTTGAAGGACAGCGCAACTGGTCGGCAGCGAAACAGGTTTTGTTGACCATGTACCAGCAGGGATTTGTGGAATTGAACACAGACAAAAAACAGCTTTTTGAAGATCTAGCCACGATAGATTCCAATCTGGGTAATTACAGAGGAGCGTATGAGTGGATGCTAAAACATAGAGTACTCTCCGAAGAAGTGTATGCACAACAGACGAAACTACAGATTGCTGGTCTGGAAGCAAAATATAATTATGACCAAAAAGAAAAGGAATTATTGGTTGCGCAGGAAAAAGCAGAAAGGCAGCGCACTATTATTTGGCTCGTTGTCAGTATTGCAGTTATTGCGTTGATCGTTGTTTATTTTTGGTATCAAAGCTGGAGAAGGAGGACGATTCAACAGTTGCGACAGCAGCAACAAATTGAATTGGGGAAAGCATTGTTGGATGGAGAAGAGCGGGAGCGCAGTCGCTTGGCGAGGGATTTACATGATGGGTTAGGCGGTATGCTAGCGGGGATTAAACTCAATCTTGCCCAGATGATCGAACAACAGGCAAGTCTGGGGGAAGCGGACTTGAAACAAACTGTTGACCGATTAGGATATTCCGTTAAAGAGCTTCGACGGATCGCGCGAAATCTGATGCCTGAATCCTTAGTGCGATCTGGACTTGAAGCCGCATTGAAAGACCTCTGTACAGAAGCTGCCCTACCTATGGTAACAATAAGTTTTAGGGCATTTGATATACAGCCGTATTTTTCGGCACAGGTACAGCTGATGATCTACCGTATTGTCCAGGAGCTTATTTACAATGTCTTAAAGCATGCAGGAGCCTCACGAATCATTGTGCAGTGCAGCCAGTCGAGCGGAATGTTTTTCATTACCGTTGAGGATAATGGTAAGGGGTTTCCGACAGCTGCCCAGACAGACACTGGACAGGGGCTAAAGAATATCCATAACCGAGTTGATCTATTGAATGGAAAAATAGAGGTTGAATCGTCAGTTGAAGGAACAAATATATATATTGAACTGTATGTTGAATAATGATCAAAAGCTGGTAAGTGTTGTCATTGTGGATGACCATCCCGTCGTTATTGAGGGCTTTAAAAATGTCGTGAATAATGGAGAGCAATTGGTACTGAAGAACTGGTTTACATCGGCCTTGGATTTTCAGGTATTTATGGAGGAGGAAACAGCAGATATTGTTCTGTTGGATATTACTTTGCCCGATGGTAATGGCATACAGCTCTGTAGAGAATTAAAACAAAAACAACCACAGATCATTGTCCTGGCTATAAGCAATCTTAGTGAACGTAGCATTATCCAGCAGATGTTGCAGAGTGGTGCCAACGGTTATTTGTTGAAGACAGCGGAGCCAGCTGATATTCTATCCTGTATCAAAAGAGCATTAGCCGGTGAAATTGTATTGAGTAGGGAGGTTAATTCCTTATTTGATTTGAAGGCTTTAAATGAGCCTGCTGAGATACCGGAATTGACCAAACGGGAGCGGCAGATTTTAAATTTAATTGCGAAAGGAAAAAAATCAGCCCAGATTGCAGAAGAATTATTTATTAGTCCGCTTACCGTGAAAACACATCGGGCAACACTACTACAAAAATTTGAAACCGGTAATATTGTTATTGCAATTAACAAGGCAAGGATATATGGTCTCTTAGAATAAGCAAAAGCAGTATAGGTCTATGTTATACACGAGAGAAGTGTCTATTGACATAGTGCGGATTCAATCAAAGCTTGTTCTGTGACGGAGCAAAAGGGGATGAAGCTAAATGATTTATTGCGCGACGGGATCCAGGCTATTTTAAGATCTCTTCCCTATACCTTATTCCCCATGCGCCCATGGTATCAATAATCTGATGGAGGCTTTTTCCAAATTCAGTCAGTTCATAATCAACCGATACAGGCATGGTATTATTTTGTGTTCTAGTGATAAGCCTGTTCAGTTCAAGGTCTTTTAGTTCTTTTGAAAGCGTTTTTGACGCCACGCCCTCCACTTGTCTTTTGAGATCCATGAACCGCATTTTACCGACATAATAAAGATGACTAATGATCAAGGTTTTCCATTTTCCATCCAATAGAGACATGGTATCCCTGACACCACGAATATGTTCGTTGCATTCTGGCGCAATTTCAATCTTTTCTTTTTTCATAATGCAATAAAAAACAAAGGTATAAAATGTTTTATTCAATACTTGGTTACTCCGAAGTAACTAGTTTCCTCTAGGTAACAAGTAGCAATTTGATACTTAATAACCTTTAACTTTGTTGCATCAAAAAGAATTAGGTGATTCTATTTCAATGAAAGAATTACGTTAATTGGAATTTTAAGACGATTAAAAGATAAAAGTTATGTCATTAAAAGAAGCCCTTAATTGGAGATCTGCAACCAAAAGTTTTAACGGAGAAACAATTGAGAAAGAAAAATTGGATCAGATCCTTGAGGCCATTCGTTTAGCGCCAACAAGTTCTGGTCTTCAGCCATTCAAGGTATTTGTTGTCAGTAATCAAGACATCAGAGCGAAATTGACGCCAATAGCCTGGGGACAACCTCAGATTTTACAAGCCTCCCATATTCTTGTTTTCGCAGCATGGGATGCTATTTCCGTGGATCGGGTAGATGGTTTTTTTGAATATAGTAATCAGGTCCGCAACCTTCCTTCAACAGCAACTGACGCTTATAGATTGAACCTTTTGAGTTTACTGGATAAGAAAACGAAAGAAGAGCAATTTATCGATGCTTCGCGCCAATCTTATATTGCGCTAGGCTTTGGATTATTGGCAGCTGCCGATCTTAAAATTGATGCAACCCCAATGGAGGGCTTTGACAATAATGCTTTGGATGAACTGCTGGATCTAAAGTCGCAGGGATTAAGAAGTACAGTGATGATGGCTTTGGGACATCGTGACGATGAGAATGACTGGTGGTCAAAATTAGATCGGGTACGCAGACCGCACGAAGAGCTATTTATTGAACTATAGATCATTCGTTTAATTGTTAAAAAGGGAGCCAAGGCTCCCTTTTTTTGTTATTACTATAGGGGCAGTTTCCTTCGCTATGGATTATCCGAAATTGTCTTTCTGGAATTTATTTAATCCCACTCAGCATCAATACCTATAGGCTAGCTTTTCTAAATTTTTCACAAATAATTTATAGAAATTAAAATAATTTATATTTAATTATAATAGCTTTCATGTTTTTGCATTATAGTGTTTGTTATACACTATACCGTTTTCGGTAATTACGCAATCGTTTGATGAAATTTTCTAAAACTTTTCCGCCTATATTGCTACCGATTTTAAACCACGAAATTTCTTGTTATAGAAATTTAAAAATATGATGAAAATACGTAACGGACATAAAAGTCTGCGATGGTATTCTTGCGAATAAAATAATTAACACAATTCATAAACTTAATTTAAAAACCAATGAGAAAGAACATCTTTTATGTTATTGCACTCTGTTGTATTGCTGTATTTTCATCCTGCAAAAAGGATGCTGGGCGGATGATTTCTGTTCTTGCTGATCTACAATCCCCAGCACTGGCCATTGCAGACAGCGTACAGATCTTCAAAATTACACCATCGGCATCCACAGAGGTGGATCGGCTACAATTCAGAGCAAATCACAACGATATGCAGGCGACGGGATTTTATGTCGCTCCCAATAGCACAATTACGCTGAATGTAAAAATCAATACAGGTACTACTGTTGCCCGTCTGGCAATTGGTACGCCTTTTCGAGATAATATTCGACCTGTTAGACAGTATTTTAATCTTCAGGCAGGAACGCAGACCTTCACAGCCGATCAGTATGGAGGTTTGGTGTATGTGATCTATACCGCCAACAATTACAGTACTCCAGGAGAAATTGAAGTGACCTTTGGAGATGGCTTCATTCCTGTTCCGTATTTTCAGAAAGGAAAAACAACGCATGCACAATGGTTGGTCACACTAGACTCGTTAAAAAACAGCGCGCCGGATGTCATGTTCTCTTCTGACCGTACGATTATGGTCGCCAATATGGATGAAGCCCTTTTATATCAGAACGAAGATCAGCAGTTAATTGTAGACCGACTGGACTCTATCATCGGCTTTTCAAATTATATTAGTGGCTTGAGTGGTGCCAGCGGCGTACATGCTATTCCCTATAACAAACATTTGATTACGGTTAGAGATTCTTCTGCTGGGGGGTATATGGCAGCTGGTATTTCTATTTATTTTACAGAATCTTTATCGTATAGAATGTTACAGCCTAAATACCTCTCCAATACAAACGGCTGGGGAATCTGGCATGAAGTGGGGCACACTTATCAACAAAAGGCCTGGACTTGGGGCAATCTCACCGAAACAACAGTCAATGTCTATTCATTGGCCAGCGAAAGAGGATTTGGTATTCCTGTGAGCCGTATTACCGCAAATAATTCCTGGCCAAAATTGGATACTTACTTTCAAAAGAATATAGCAGACCGTAATTTTAATGCGGGTGATAATGATTTAAAAATGATTATGTTCCATCAGTTATGGTTGGCATTTGGCGATAACCTCTATATTAATTTGAGCAGATCTACACGTGAAAATCGACCAACTGTTTCTACCGATGCCGAAAAGATGCGTTACTTTATGCTTTCAGCCTGTCAGATTACACAAAAGGATCTCTCAGATTTCTTTAGAAAATGGGGCTTCAAAGTTGATGAATCTGTTTATACAGAAATTGCTAACCTTAGTTTAACTGCACCAGCTCAAGATATTACCTTGTTAAGGGATTAAATGATTTGATATCACCGTCCCCGTACAGCATCCAAATTGTCTCAATAGGTTTCGAAGACCGGACATTTTGAAAATCAAAAAAGGCAGATCATTTTAACGATCTGCCTTTTGGGTAAGTAATCGGGCTCGAACCGACGACCCCTAGAACCACAATCTAGTGCTCTAACCAACTGAGCTATACCTACCGTGATTTTGATGTCACAAAAGTAGTATTATAGCCCATATCTTCCAAATGTTTTTTAAACTTTTTGATTAAACAATTGTCTATCAAATGGTATATTTTTATCGGAGCATATTGAAAGGCGACAAAAGATAATATTCGCGTAACATTTTCGGTTCAAATGGCCATAATTGGACCTTGGTCTATTATTTGTATTATACTATATATGGGAAAATTTTTGAAATTTTTAATTATCGTAGCCATTTTGGCAGTGGGAGCTTGGTTTGTCTATCAAAAATATAATAGCGGACCGCGAGTGGAAAGCAAGCATCAGCTTCTGGTTGATCGCATTGAAGCTATGGGGAAATTGGAATTGGTGAAATATCGCTATAGCGATGTTGTGGAACATAAAAATATCAATACCTTCTTGCCTACGGCAAGTGTATTGCTCATTGTCAAAGCGGATGCTGTTGGCTGTGTGAATTTAACAAAACTGACACCGGAGGATATTAAGGTGGTAGGAGACTCTGTTTCCATTAAATTGCCGGCTCCGGAGATCTGTTACATTAAGATTGACCACGAAGCATCAAAGGTATATGATACCAAAATGGCCTTCCTGCGAGAGGCAGAATTGGTTGATGAAGCTTATAAAACTGCTGAAAAAGCTGTAGCGGATGATGTGAAGAAATCTGATATCCTACAACAGACCAAAGTAAATGCGACGACTGTGTTCAAACCATTGTTGCAAGGACTGGGCTTTTCGAAGATCAACCTCACTTTTGAATAGCTTGGTTCAGTTCATGTTGATTTTTTTTTGCCCTCAGAAAGGGTTGTTTTAACGCTGTATATGTGATCTATACCTACTTGGGGTAATACCTTTAATGGATTTAAAAATTTTATTAAAATTCGAAAGGCTATTGAAACCACAGGCAAAGGCTATGTTGGTGATCTGTAATTTATTTTCGGTAATCAGCCGGCATGATTCACTGATGCGTACTTCATTGACAAACTGGACAAAGGTTTTTTGTGTGCGGGACTTAAAATAACGACAGAACGAATGTTTGGACATATTCGCTAGCGTCGCAACCTGATCCAGCGGAATCTCTTTTGTAAAGTTGTTGAACACAAACTTAAAGATACGGTCGATTTTCTCATTGTCCATCGAACTGTAATTGTGTGTGTAACCTGGACTGGAAAGATATTCATATTCATCGGTTGTAATCAACAATTCGATGATTTCAAGCAGCAATATTGTTTTTTTAAAACCGTAGTCAAGATGAACTATTTGTTCCAGTTTGTGTTTTAGCTGCTGCTTTGTTTCTCCCCGAAATAGAAGTCCCCGCTTGGAGGCAGTCAGAAAAGCCTCTATTTTATGTGTTTTAAAAAGCTGTCCCAATACCTCTAAGAGTAATTTAGGTTCGACATAAAGTGCCATTGAGCGCGATAGATCTGTTGAATCCTGATTCGAGCTGTCATTGTGCCAAACATGGGGTAGGTCAGGTCCCACAAAAGTCAGCTCATCGGTCGAAAAACTGTCGATACTGTCCCCTATAATACGTTTACCCTCACTTTGGACAATATAAGTCATCTGACAGGCACTGTGAAAATGGAATTCCGTGGAAAAAAAAGGTTGGCAAACTTCTTTTGTTGCAAATGTCGCTATCTCGGATCCCTCCAATATTTTAGTGAAGATGGGTTTCATTTACTGGTTATCATGTTGTTTAATGGATGTTAAATATAGCTTATTTTGTCATAAATACGAAACGATAGTCGAAATGTCGTTAATATAGTGTCAATATTGAGCAATCTAGGCACAGTTTTATTGTCCTAAGAGTAGTAGTTTAGCTTTATGTAAAAAGGAGTATTGATAACAAGAATACCTAAATATGATATTAAGAAAATTAGTTCCATTTGTACCCTTTACACTCGTGTGTGCGATCTCCATTTTAATGGTTTGCTGTGGACGGGATCAGGAACCTAAATCTGTTAAACGCTATGCTTCCATTACAGGTGTAAAAGCCGAAAAATTGGAATATTACAAAAAACTTCACGGGGATGCATGGCCGTCGGTGCTGCGGAAAATCAAGGAATGCCATATCCAGAACTATTCTATTTTTCTGAAAGAGGTCGATGGGCGGCATTATCTATTCAGCTATTTTGAGTATACCGGAGCGGATTTTAATGCCGATATGCAACGGATGGCCGCTGATCCCGAAACGCAACGTTGGTGGAAGGAAACGGATCCTTGCCAGATGCCACTCCCGGATGCCCGTGCAAAAGGAACTGTCTGGTCGGATATGGAAGAGGTATTTCATACCAACTAACTGAAACAAAATCCGAATAATAACCTAAAACAAAAAATTATGAAACCATCATGATTTATTCAGTCACACTAATAAGTGGATAACCGAGCAAAGCGAGCTCATGAATGCCACTTAAAACATACACTCGATGAATAAAGCTGATAGCTTCATCACAATTGAAAAAACAAATTTATAGAGATGAAAAAGCAGGTGTTTTTTAGTTTAACCTTATGCTTATTGGCAGCTAAGGTATTCGCCCAGACGAAAGTTGTTATACCCACAGCATCCGATAAACCCAATCGATACCAACAAGAGCAGATCGATCGCAAATATGGGATGTTTATCCATTTTGGTATAAATACCTTTCACGATCAGGAGTGGACAGACGGGTCAAAACCCACCAGTTCTTATGCGCCAACAACCATTGATGCAAAACAATGGGTATCTACGGCGAAAGCTGCAGGAATGAAATATATCATATTGGTAAGCAAGCATCACGATGGTTTTTGCTTATGGGATAGTAAATATACCAATTACGATGTGGCAAATTCAGCTAACAAGACGAATGTTGTGGAGGCGCTGGCAAAGGAATGCCGCAAGCAGGGCATCCGTCTGGGACTTTATTATTCCTTGTGGGACCGGAAACAGAATGGGAATGTAAATGACAGAAAAGCGGATAGAGCCTATAATACCTATATGCTCAATCAATTGACGGAATTGCTTGATATGACCAAGAAGTATACAGACATCGTCGAACTTTGGTTGGATGGCGGCTGGGAAAAGGAGAATTATAGATGGCCCGCACAGGAAATCTATACCTTGGTCAAAAGTAAGGCTCCTCAGTGTCAGGTAGGTATCAATTGGACCATTGGTAGTCCTGAAAATGCGGATAAACACGTTGTGCAGCCCAAGGATCAACAGAATTTATTCCCAATACGTTATTTCCCAAGTGACTTCCGTTTAGGTGATCCATATTTGCCAGGTACACCTGATCCCAAACTCTTTACCGCACAGGGGAATATCTACTACATGCCATTCGAGACAACAGTTGTACTTGGCGAACGCTGGTTTTATAATACAACAGACAAAAAGTACAAGACCCTTGCAGAACTGGAAGATATCTACCGGACAGCAACCGCGCAGGATAATATACTGATCCTAAATGTTGGACCCAATAGGGAAGGACGTATCAAAGAGACAGACGTAGCGTTGCTTCTCCAATTGAAAGAAAAATTAAAATTATAAAGCAGAAATACACCTATCCATAGATTATAAAAATTAATAGTAGTATGATTACAACGTACGATATCCAGGATCGCCGATTTCCCTTAAATACCGGGGCAGGTAGCGATGCTATCCATAAAGATCCTGTATATTCTTATGCCGTTACCCGCTTGTTAGATGATAAAGGACGTGTGGGCACTGGCTTGGCATTCACCATAGGTGCGGGAAATGAACTGGTCTGTCAGGCGGCAGCATTTTATGCCGAGCGGCTCAAAGGAATACCCATCGAAGAGCTGATGGCAAACTTTGGCACAATCTTCAATACACTGAGCAATGAGCAGCAGTTTCGTTGGTTAGGACCGCACAAAGGTATTGTGCACCTAGCACTGGCGTCGGTGACAAATGCATGTTTTGACTTATGGGCGAAAACGCGGTCTGTTCCACTCTGGAAATTATTGGTTGATCTATCGCCAGAGGAAATTGTCAATACCCTGGATCTTTCCTATTTGGAGGATGAGCTGACAAAGGAAGAGGCTATTGCGCTGATTGCTGCCAATAGACAGGGCCGTCAGGAACGAATGAACATCATCGAAAAGGGATATACGGGTTATGATACCTCTGTTGGCTGGTTTAACTATTCAGACGACCAGGTTAGGGAAAACTGTAAACGGGCTATTGCAAACGGCTTTACAGCCATGAAGCTAAAAGTGGGGAGTGCGGATCCGCTCCGTGACATCAGACGGGCCCATATTGTTCGTGAGGTTGCTGGTGATCAGGCAACAGTCATGCTGGATGCCAATCAACAATGGACATTACCGCAGGCGCTAGCAATATGTCAGGAGCTCAAGGCAATGAATCCGTTTTGGGTGGAAGAACCGACACATCCAGATGATATTGTTGCACATAAGATACTGACTGATGCCATTGCGCCTATAAAGGTCGCTATGGGGGAACATGTCCCTAACCGGATTTTATTCAAAAACTACCTCCAGTTGGGGGCTGCAGGTTTTGTACAGGTAGATGCAGTCCGTGTCGGGGGGGTGAGCGAATTTATTGCGGTCAGTTTACTCTGTCGTAAATATGGTATCCCTGTTGTACCGCATGTAGGGGATATGGGACAACTGCACCAGCACCTGGTGTTGTTTAATCACATTAGTCTTGGGCATGAAGCCCTGTTTCTTGAACATATTCCACATCTCAAATCTCACTTTGTACATCCTGTAGTCATCGAAAATGGTGTTTATCGGACACCGATGGAAGCTGGAAGTAGTTGTGACTTAATCTAAAATTAGCTTATGTTAGGAAATATAGATTTGAGTATCGCAGTAGCTTATATTGCATTGATTTTGATTGTCGGTATCCGCGCCGGTATCGGCAGTAAGAGAAATACAGGGACGGCCGAAGGTTATTTTCTCGCCGGCAAAAGCTTGCGGTGGCCAGCAATCGGATTAGCACTCTTTGCGACAAATATATCCACTGTACACTTGGTAAGTCTTGCGCAAAGTGGATTTGATACGGGTTTGCTTAATGGAAACTTTGAATGGATGGCCGCATTTACTTTGGTCTTATTGGCTTTGTTTTTTGTACCGTTCTACCTCAAGTCCGGTGTGGCAACGCTCCCAGATTTCCTGGAAAAAAGGTATGACCGTTCCAGTAGAGATTGGTTGACGTTTATTTCCATTATATCTGCCATAGTGATCCATATCGCCTTTTCCATGCTGGCAGGAGGTATCGTGTTAAAGACCCTGTTCGGGATTAATATGTATTTGAGTATTACAGTGATATGTGTTATTACCGGAATCTATACTATCCTTGGTGGGTTACGTGCGGTAGTTGTTACGGAATCCATTCAGACCATTGTATTATTAGCCGGTGCATTTATCATCAGTTTTGCAGCATTCGATCGCATGGGTGGGTGGATACCGATGAAAGATGTACTGATCGCTGAAGGTGGACTCGACCGGTTGTCCATGCTCCGTGGCGCTGATGACAGCAGTGGCATGCCCTGGTATGCGGTGTTCTTTGGTTATCCGATTCTGGGGATTTGGTATTGGTGCGCGGATCAGACGATTGTCCAACGTGTACTGGGGGCGAAGGATGAGAACCATGGTCGTGTGGGCGCACTGTTCTGCGGTTTTCTGAAAATTTTGCCCGTATTTATTTTTGTATTGCCCGGGTTATTCGCTTACACCCTTTTTAAGAGTGGGCATCTTGATCTAAGTAGTCTGGGCTTGGACGCTGCAGGCCATGTGAATTCCAAAGGAATATACACGCTGATGATCACGCAGCTGTTGCCTTCTGGCCTGATCGGGATCCTTGTGGCGGCTTTGTTGTCCGGGCTGATGAGTCAGATTTCCGGTGCGCTTAATTCGATTTCCACGATGGTTAGTTACGACATTTTTAAGCAACGGAAGCCACAGGCCTCGGATAAGCAGCTTATCCGTATCGGGAAAATATCCGCTGTGATCGCGATGGCTTTTTCGCTGGCTCTACTGCCACTACTGGACAGATATGAGAGTATTTTTAATGGGATCAACGACGTGATCGCCCATATTGCGCCTCCCATAACCTGTGTATTCCTCTTAGGCGTCTTCTGGCGGAAAGCTTCGGCGGTATCGGCTAAATTGACCCTCTGGATTGGATCTTTTTTGGGTATGGGGGTCTTTATTCTGAATAAGGTCCTGCCAGATTCCTGGATCGGACAAACTCCATTTATGATGATGGCATTCTACCTTTTCTTGACCTGTATGATCATTCAGATTATCTTATCATATTGGTATCCGGTACAACACAACGCGGAAAGCGAACAGCTCTATTGGAAGAGTCCATTGGAGCCACTTCGTGGGGCCGCATGGAAAGGAATCGGGAATTACCGCGTTTTATCGGGACTATTGTTGGCTATTGTCACAATTTTATACATAATTTTCAGGTAAGAAGTTACTTGTCGTATTTTAGATCTTAGAATTAATTGAATAAGCTTTTATAGATTTATCGTGAATAGATTGAAGGATAAAGTGATATTAATCAGTGGTGGTACTGCTGGAATCGGTTTGGCATGTGCGCAGGCCTATGCAAAGGCTGGGGCCCAAGTTGTTTTTATCGGCCTTGATCAGGCCTCCGTTGCTGCTACAGGCGAATTATTGGGTGCTCCACATCTGGGTATCTGTGCTGATTTCTCCCAGGAGGAGGATGTGAAGGCAGCGATAGACCAAACAGTTGCAACCTTTGGGCGATTAGATGCCATTCACAACAACGCTGGTCTTGCGAGTCCATCAAAGCCATTGCATGACACCACGGAGCAGGAATGGACCAGATTGTTCGATGTCAATGTAAAAAGTATTTTGTTGACAACACGATATGGTTTTCCTCACTTGAAAGCCTCAAGAGGATGTATATTAAATACAAGTAGTCTGGTGGCGGAAATTGGCCAGGAAAACCATGCTGCTTATGCCGCAACAAAAGGGGCTGTCAATGCCCTGACCAAATCAATGGCAATAGATTACGCAGCATTGGGGATCAGGGTGAATTCTGTCATGCCTGCAGCGGTGATGACGCCTATGCTTCAGCAATGGGCTTTGGAGCAACCAGAGCCGGAACAGGTATTTGGTTTTCTAAAAGATATCCACCTCTTGGGTTATTGCCCAGAAGGGGATGTAATCGCGGATACCTGCCTGTTTTTATTGTCAGACAGCGCTCGGTTTATTACCGGGGTGAACCTGCCTGTGAGTGGCGGTGCCGAGCTTGGCTACCGTCGGAATAGCTAGGAGATTATTGATAAATAGCGAACTAATTTCAAATTATATAGTATATTTGGCGCGCAGATAAATCACTGCCAATATTTAATACATCAATCATGAGCCAAAAGTTTACATACAATACCCGATTTCCTGCTGTTGAAGACTTGAGAAAACAGGCAAAGAAAAGAATTCCAAAATTTGCGTTTGACTATTTAATAGGCGGTTGCAATGAAGAGCTGAATCTTGCCAGAAATGAAAATGATTTTGACAATATCTTATTAAAGCCGCAATATCTTCAGACGAGTGGGGAAATTGATATGTCTGTAGAACTTTTTGGTCGCCATTACAGTGCGCCATTTGGTGTTTCGCCAATTGGTTTACAGGGCTTGATGTGGCCCAATGCTCCAGAAATTCTAGCAAAAGCCGCTGCAGAAAATGATATCCCTTATATATTGAGTACCGTATCGACAAGTAGTATTGAACGTATTGCTGAGGTGTCACAAGGTAAAGCTTGGTTTCAGCTTTATCATCCTACAGAAAATAAGCTGCGCGATGATATCCTGCGACGTCTGAAAGAGGTAGAATGTCCTGTGCTTGTTGTTCTGGTCGATGTTCCTGCTTTTGGACTTCGGTACAAAGAGATTAAAAGTGGATTGTCTATGCCACCAAAGATGAACATCGCTAATATCTTACAGACGTTTGCTTGTCCTACCTGGGGAATTGAAACACTTAGACATGGTATTCCATCTTTTGCAACCTTAAAGCCTTATATGGAGAAAGGCCTGGATCTAGCGCAGCTGGGACAATTTATGAACAGAACGTTTACCGGTAAAGTAGATGTTGAAAAGATCAAAGCCATTCGGGATTTATGGAAGGGACCTTTGGTGTTAAAAGGAATTGCGACAGATGAGGATATGCAGGCCGCTATTGCATTGGGCGTGGATGGTGTTATCGTCTCTAATCATGGTGGAAGACAGCTTGATGCCAGTGAATCATCCATTAATTCATTGATTCATCTGGCAGCCAATCCAGATTATAAAAGCAAAATCAAGATTATGTTGGATGGTGGTATTCGTTCTGGAGTAGACCTTGCCCGTGCACATGCTGTGGGATCTGAATTTAACTTCATGGGGCGACCATTTATGTACGGCGTAGGTGCCCTGGGGAATGCCGGCGGTGAACATACCATCAATATGTTCAAAGCACATTTATTTCAGGTGATGAAACAACTGAGCATCTCGAAGATTGACGAGTTTCCAAAACGTTTACAGAAGATATTATCGTAATATTACCATAATAGAAGTAAAAAAGCCGTATTAAACACAACTATTGCTGTGCGTAATACGGCTTTATGCATACTGATTCTGTGGCGCTTGTTACCAGTCTATTGTTCTATTGTCATTGTCGCCAAGACCCCATTGTTCGTTGACTTGTCCGTTGGAATCTTCGGGTCTAGCAGTTGCTGAACCGGCTGCGATACCTTGCTCGAGTTCGATCTGGTACGCCTTAACCTCCGGTGCGATATAAGCTATTTTCTTTTTCATAGTCTTTTATTTATTGTATTATATTTGATAAATCTGTTCTTATTTTTTTTAGCTATAAGTTCTTAGCTACAAGGTATTTTCTTCTTTCCTGCACCTACACCTTTAATGATCGTACGACCATCAACAAGTTGAGTTACTTTTACAGTATTGCTCTGTGTGCTTCCCCAAGGGAAGGTATTGAAGGAATTACCATTGTTCAATACAAGCTCATATAAAGGTCCACCATTGACTTTACTACCGAACATAGTCACTTTACCTGTTCTGCTGATCACGAGTTTGATCAACGGATTTGCTGCAGTTCCTTGCATATTATAGACTTGAGCAATTTTTTTATTTGTTTCTACATCATTGCCTGCATATTTACTTCCGTCTAGGAACTGGATATTTTGTGCTGAAGATGCGCCAACTTCAAACTGGATTTCATTTTTTGCCAGCTTCACGCCATTAATTTCCATATTGAAAGCATTGTCCAGCTCGGTGATATCAAACACAAATCCATAATCTGCTGCAGGAGCGTTGAAATTTCTGGAGATCGTGGTTCCGCTTGGATAAAATACGCCATCAATACGGATTCCAGTTTTACCGTTAACGACCACCGCTGGATAGCTCCAGTTTAATCCATTACTGGTCACATCTTGTGTACAGGTTTTGAAATTAAGCTTGAGGTCATATTTCTGTCCAGGATTGATCTTTACATTTGGAATGGTAACATTTGATTTGGTTTCACCATCAATAGTCAGGCTTCCAAGTTTAAGTGTTCCAGTACTTGTTGCTGGGTGGATCAATAGGGAAGGAGTGCTGACAACTGTACGTAGTCCAATACCCAAAGCCGGAAACTGTGCTTGCACACCCGCGTCGTTCAATCCGTTGTATGTAAGTGCTTCATCCGAAAGTTTTAAGTTGGCCGATGTATGACTTGGTTTAAACACGGCATTTTCAAGTTTGGTGATGGCTCCCGTCATGTTGGCATCCATTGTCAAAGTGGTGATAATCTGACTGAAGCGGTGTTTCAACACAACATCTAGGTTGTTAACGCCTTTGTTTACTTTCAGCGTGTTCGCGAAATACATCAGGTCTCCACTGATATTATTGAGGCTTGCTGAGGATAAAGTACTTTGATTGCTAATATTAGGTACTGTACTTGTGCTATTTGTTGAATAAGCAACAAATGTATAGGTTTTTCCAGCATCAAGAACAATCCCCTCTGCTGCGGCTTCTCCACCATAGCTATAGGTCTTTTCAGTCACGTAATTCCCTTGGCTATCATAGACAACTACTTTATATTTAACATCTTTGTCCAGTTTTTTCTCAGTTACTTGCGTTGTCGTTGTTGCTTTGGCACCCGATGAGGCCACCAATCCTTTATTGACAGCGGTAGCTGAGCTATTTGTCAATACAACATCAATGGAAGAACTATTGCCAAAAGGAACAGTCATCTCCTGTACTTCGGAAGCAGTGCTCGCAGTAGAGGCTTTTGAAGATCCTTGCTTTTGACCGACAGCGTTAATTTCGTTCTCACCATAGGCCTCGACCCCCTGAAGATTGATCTTGACCAGAGTTTCCTCGGTTAAGGGGATGGTTTCGCCACTCTTTTTACAAGAGTAGATACTTGAAGCAACCAGCATAATGCATCCCAGCATTAATACATTTTTAAGGTTGGGGTAATTTTTCGTTTTCATGTAAGTAGACATTTTAATTTTACTTGTTTCTTAGTGTTTTTGATTGATTTGTACTTGTGTGATTTTTTACTTTTTATTTATAGAGTTACTATTTAAGTGTATTATCATTTTTGTTTTTTTTTGATCAGTGTTGAAATTTATTGGTGCAATTATATATATAGCTTTCTGTTTAATCATTATGATTTTCATTAAGTAATTTTTCCTGTAGTGAAAGTTCTACAAACAAGCATTGGTGTTTAAACGTTGATTTTAAGTGCTTTGATGGCGGTTATCTACTGTTTTATTTATAATTCTATTGGGTTAATATTTTCCCTTTGGTTAATATTGGGTTTGTGTGGGAATATCTGACGGAATGGGCTATGATGATAGGAAGTCTGCTATTATGGCACAGTTTTCGTGTGAACTATTTATATGACCGGGTAAATACGGTATTCGTTATTAAGGAATGTTGCCTGTGTACGTCAATTTGGACTAAGCGTAAGCTTGGACTACAGCGTTAGTGAGACAGGGCAATATGCAGTTGAATGTTTTAGAAACTTAATAGTCGATCCCTATATAGAAGATTGCTAGCAATAGGTACAGGGAGATAGGGACAGGAGGGTGTTGCAATCGCAATTAATATTGTACGCTAACAAGGCGATGTTATTATAAAAGAATAAATTTTTGAAATATTTTTCTAAATTTGTATAACAATGAGGGTAATTGTTTTCATATTGATCACCTATATCTTGGGACTTTCCTTTGTCCCATGCAGTGATGCGAATATTCGCAGCGAGGTGACAGCCATGGAAACACAATTCAATGAACCTCATAATCATAGTGAAGATACCACCGATGCTTGTTCTATTTTTTGTTATTGCAACTGTTGTAGCGGAAATATTACAGCCTTCGAATATCAGTTACCAAAAATTGAAGGTATCCCGATTTCAATTTATTTTGATAATCGGATGCCGGTTCTCAATACACCTATTCTATCTAACTACTTCGGAACTATCTGGCAGCCGCCTAAGGTAGATGCTTAACGATAACTTTTTATAGCCGTACGCAAACATTATTAAGGAATTTTGCTTTTCTAATTAATGTTGGCCATCGGTGTGTAGCTGTAACTTTTGAGGTTACAGGGAAATAAGATATTCTATATATCTATTATTTAAGCATTAATCAAGCATATTGTGTTAGATAGTATAATTAAATTTAGCATCAAGAATAAGATCATTATTGGTTTGATGACCTTGTTACTTATTATTTGGGGCGGTTGGAGTGCAACAAAGCTGCCCATAGACGCCGTTCCGGATATTACCAATAATCAAGTACAGATTTTTACTTCCTGTCCGACCTTGGCGGGCCAGGAAGTGGAGCAACTGGTTACTTTCCCGATCGAACAGAGTATCGCTACGGTACCGAAGATAGAAGAAATCAGAAGTATTTCCCGTTTTGGACTCTCGGTGATTACCGTTGTTTTTGACGATGATGTCGATATCTACTTTGCGCGGCAGCTTATCAGCGAGCGTCTAAAAGAAGCTGTGGACCAAATTCCACAAGGTATCGGTAAACCCGAATTAGCTCCCGTTAGTACAGGTTTGGGAGAGGTTTATCAATATATCATTCACCCTAAAAAAGGCAGTGAAAGCAAGTATAATGCAAAGGATCTACGGACCATGCAGGACTGGATCGTTGCGCGCCAGCTTTACGGTACACCCGGTATTGCTGAGGTCAATAGCTTTGGTGGTGAATTGAAACAATATGAGGTCGCTGTTGACCCTAATCGCCTTAAAGCGATGAATATCACCATTCCAGAAATTTTCACCGCATTGGAGAAAAATAATCAGAATACCGGTGGTGCTTATATTGACAAGAAACCGAATGCATACTTCATTCGTGGCATTGGACTGGCTACGTCGCTGGAGGATGTGAAAAATATTGCGATTAAAAAAACTGGTGCTGTACCTATTTATGTCAAAGATGTGGCCGATGTGCGTTTTGGACATGCGGTCAGGTACGGTGCCCTGACATATAATGGGGAAGTGGATGCCGTGGGCGGTGTAGTGATGATGCTGAAGGGTGAGAATAGCAATGAAGTGGTCAAGCGTGTAAAAGAGAAGCTTCCTACGATCCAAAAATCCCTGCCCAATGATGTGGTGATCGAGCCCTATCTGGACCGTACAGATCTTGTTGGCCGTGCAATAGGTACTGTTGAGAAGAACTTAATCGAGGGAGCGCTGATCGTTATATTCGTATTGGTGCTATTTTTGGGTAACCTCCGTGCGGGGCTTATCGTTGCCTCAGCCATCCCATTATCCCTGCTCTTTGCTTTGGGATTGATGAATGTTTTTGGTGTGAGTGCCAATTTAATGAGTCTAGGTGCGATAGACTTTGGTCTTATTGTCGATGGCGCGGTAATTATTGTCGAAGCAACACTTCACCATCTTGGCCTGCGCAAGTCTACTGAAAAGCTGTCACAATCGGAAATGGATCATGAGGTGTTTGAATCTGCCTCAAAAATCCGGACCAGTGCGGCATTTGGTGAGATCATTATTCTGATTGTCTATATTCCTATCTTGACATTGGTCGGGGTGGAAGGCAAGATGTTCCGCCCGATGGCACAGACCGTAGGTTTCGCGATCTTTGGCGCATTGATCCTTTCGCTGACATATATTCCAATGATGTGTGCCCTGTTTTTACCTAAAAAACATCATGACAAGAAAACGTTCAGTGACCGTTTTATCGAAAAACTTCAGCATATCTATGCGCCTTTATTGCAGAAAGCTATCCGTTTCAAATATATTATCGTCAGCTTGACAATCGCTTTCTTTGCCATAGCTGTTTTCTTCTTTAAAAATATGGGGGGAGAGTTTATCCCGCAGTTGCAGGAAGGGGATTATGCTTTTCACTGTATATTACCACAGGGAAGCTCTCTCTCACAAAGTATAGAAACTTCCATGCAGGCTTCCCGTATCATTAAGGAGTTTAATGAAGTAAAAATGGTTGTTGGTAAAACCGGAGCGGCGGAAGTGCCGACGGATCCAATGCCACCGGAAGCGACCGATTTGATGGTGGTACTGAAACCCCAGAAGGAATGGAAGTCCGGTCGAAGTTATAATGAACTCGGCGCTGCCATCCTTGAAAAATTGGAAGTTATCCCGGGTGTTTTCTTTGAAAAAAATCAGCCAATACAGATGCGATTCAATGAGTTAATGACAGGAATCCGTCAGGATGTTGCTGTGAAGATTTTCGGCGAAAATATCGACTCTTTGGCATCTTATGCGAATATCGTGGCGGCACAGATTCAGTCCGTTAAAGGTGCTACTTCTCCACAAGTGGAGCGAGTTTCGGGGCTGCCACAGATCAATATCGTATATGACCGTACACGCATTGCTAATTACGGTCTCACGATTCAGGATGTCAATGATGTGGTAAGTACGGCTTTCGCTGGTCGTAGTACTGGACAGATCTATGAAAATGAACGTCGTTTTGATTTAGTTGTTCGTTTGGATACGACACACCGCAGTAGTATAGACGATGTACGCAATCTGATGATTCCAACTGATACAGGTATTCAGATTCCATTGTCGCAGGTAGCGTCCATTGATTATAAACTTGGCCCCGCGCAGATCAGTAGAGAAGCCGGAAAGCGTCGGATCGTCATTGGCTTCAACGTCTCGGGAAGAGATGTGGAGAGTGTGGTCAAAGATATCCAACAACAGCTGTCTGCCAAAGTGAAATTGCCTGCTGGTTATTATTTCACGTATGGGGGGCAGTTTGAAAACTTACAGAAAGCAAGCGCTCGTCTGATGATTGCAGTGCCTGTTTCTCTCTTGCTGATCTTTATGCTATTGTATTTCACATTCCATTCCTTTAAGCAAGCGGCGCTGATCTTTACAGCCATTCCAATGAGTGCAATTGGGGGTGTTTTTGCCCTGATGCTCCGCGGTATGCCTTTCAGCATCAGTGCCGGAATCGGTTTTATTGCTTTGTTTGGTGTTGCTGTACTAAATGGTATTGTACTGATCGGAACTTTCAACCAATTGAAGAAGGAAGGTATGGATGATATTTTTCAGCGCGTGAAGGAGGGAACATTGACCAGGTTGCGCCCTGTACTGATGACCGCTACCGTAGCTTCGCTGGGCTTTTTGCCGATGGCAATTAGTACGAGTGCTGGAGCGGAAGTTCAGAAACCGTTGGCGACGGTTGTTATCGGCGGATTGGTGACAGCAACCTTCTTAACGTTGTTTGTACTGCCTTTGCTGTATATTATTTTTAACTCAAAACTGAATATGAAAAAAGGAAATGCGGGTAAGACCATTGCGACGGTATTGGTTTTCCTATTTTCTACCATTGGATTTAAGGCTTTTTCACAGGAACGGATCGGGATTGATAACGCAATCGGCATGGCATTGAAGAGCAATCGCCAGTTTCAGGTCAATGAGGCTGAAATAACCGGAGCAACTTATAATGTTAAAACCGCGAATGAAATCCCGAAGACGGGTGTTTTTGTGGAGAATGAAGATTACCGACCGAGCGATAAGACAGGGATCATGAAAATCGGTATCACGCAAAGTATTGCTTGGCCGGGACTCTATTCGGCACGAAAGGAATATTTTAAGCAACAGCTAAAATATGCCAATCTGAATACCGAAGTACTCAATGCTAATATTAAGAAAGATGTGCGCACAGCATATTATCAGCTCTGGTATCTTCAAGATAGACAGAAGCTCTATGTGGAGTTGGACAGTATCTACTCGGCGATGTTTAAGGCGACTGAATTACGTTTCAAAACCGGAGATGTCGCAGCATTGGATAAAATTGCCGCGGAAGCGAAATTACGGGAGTTGCAGGCTCAATTGGTTCAAAACAAGAAGAATATGTTGGTTCAGCAGCAGCAATTGATGATGCTTCTCAACCGCAATGAATGGATATTACCTGTAGAGCAATCGCTGGAAAAGATAAAAATGGACGTGGATGTACAAAATCCATCGGTTGATGCCTCACATCCTGTTTTAGCTTTGCAACAACAGAATGTCAATATTGCATCCTCCAATATTGCGGTACAGAAAAATACAAATAAGCCTGAATTTTCGGGCAGATTCTTTTCGCAGCGCCTTTGGGGGGCAAAAGATCCTTTTACGGGATTCTCGGTGTCGGCATCATTTCCTGTATTTGGCCTTGGTGCTTATAAAAGCAAGGTGAAAGCTGCAAACGCGGAAATGGAGGCGCAACAAAGACAACTGGAATATGATACACAAGTTTTTCAGACGAATAAGGTGAATGCATTGGCTGATATTGAGAAAAATGCTGCGCTATTGCAGTTCTATGAATCCGCAGGCCTCAAGCAAGCTGACGCCATCATCAAAGCCGCAAGCCTTGGTTACAGAACCGGTGAAATAAGTTTTGCGGAGATGAGCCAGTTCTTAAGTCAGGCGATCGGTATCAGACAGAACTATTTAGACGTGCTCAATCAATATAATCAATCAGCAATCCAATACAATTACTTCAATAATAAATAAGTCAACAATGAGAGTTATCATAAAAATATTTTTTGCACTAGCGATTACAACAGTTTTATATAGCTGCGGATCAGATTCAAAAGGTGCTGGCGATGCCAAGAAGGAGGAAGGGAAAGGTGCTGCTGAAGAAAGCCATGAGGAAGGGCCCGTGACGGTAGCGGCATTGAGTGAACAACAGATAAAGGCTGTAGGTATTGCTTTTGGAACTATAGAGGAAAAGGAGCTGACAGCGACAATCAAAGCCAATGGTCTTCTCAGTGTTCCCAATAACAACAAAGCCAATGCGACAACCTTGTATGGTGGTGTAATCAAGACTTTAAATGTGCAACTAGGTGACATTGTGCGCAAAGGGCAGGTTATTGCAACCATTACGAATCCGCAATTTATTCAGCTTCAGGAAGAATATGTCGCTCTGGCGAGCAAAATTACACTTGCAGAACAGGAGATGGCAAGACAGCAAGAGCTCAATGAGGGCAACGCAGGAGCAAGAAAAAATCTGCAGTCTGCGACGGCGGATTTCAATAGCCTTCGTGCCAGAAAGGCATCGTTACAACAGCAGATTCAACTGATGGGCATCAATCCCAACAGTGTGAGCCTTTCCAATTTGCGGGCTTCACTCGTGGTGACAAGTCCGATTAATGGTACTGTGAGTAATGTCTTTGCCAAGATAGGTAGTTATGTGGATGTTTCATCACCGGTTATTGAGATTATAGATAATAGTCTATTGCACCTTGATCTTCAGGTTTTTGAAAAAGACCTTCCTATGATCAAAATTGGGCAGATTATTAATTTTCAATTGACAAACAACCCTGATAAAACTTACTCGGCTAAAGTATTTACGATAGGATCGTCTTTTGAAAATGATAGTAAAACAATTGCTGTTCATAGTACTGTGATCGGTAGCAAGGTTGGTCTGATAGACGGGATGAATATTACAGGGATGATCGGGATCAATAATGTGACCACTCCGGCGGTTCCGAATGACGCAATTGTGGAAGCGGATGGTAAGTTCTACATTTTCATAGAAACAAGCAAGCAGGCCGAGGAGCATGAAGAAGGGCACGATGATCATGGACATGCGCATGATGAGGGTGAGGCTAAGCACGAACATAAAAATGAATCAGAAGCGGCTAAACATGCAACTGAACAGGGTAAGAATGTGAATTTTGAGAAAATTGAAATTCAAAAAGGTGTCTCAGCATTGGGATATACAGCAATTACACCAGTACAGGAAATTCCTGCGCAAACAAGAATCGTTGTGAAAGGAGCATTTTTTATCAATGCCAAGATGAGCAATACAGGTGGGCATGAACATTAAGTAGTAGCATTTGTTAACGAAGTAATCATGATAAGGTATGGAACACAAACATATTTATGATGCACAAGGTAAACAACTTTGTTGTACACAGACGGAAAAAATATATAATCAGGCGGGCGCCCAACGTTTAATACAGGGCGCGCCTGCCCAGGATCAGGCACATAGTCACAGTGATGATGACGGTCATGATCATTCAGTGGCGGAAGGCGGTACATTGAAGCTCTTTCTGCCAGCAATAATTTCATTTGTCCTGCTGATTGTGGCCATTGCAATGGACAATTGGTTGCCACAGGAATGGTTCAAGGGCTGGATCCGGATCATTTGGTATGTACTGGCTTACATTCCGGTTGGATTTCCAGTGATTAAAGATGCATTGAAGAGTATTGGAAAAGGAGAGATTTTCTCTGAATTCTTACTGATGAGCATCGCTACAATTGGTGCTTTTGCAATCAAAGAATATCCAGAGGGTGTTGCTGTCATGCTTTTTTATGCCGTAGGGGAAGTGTTTCAGACATTGGCTGTCAGCCGTGCCAAGAGCAATATTAAGGCGCTCCTGGATCAGCGCCCCGATGAGGTGACCATTGTTGAAGCAAACAGTAGCCGGGTGATCAAGGCTGAGGCTGCAGCAATAGGTGATGTTATCCAACTGAAGCCCGGGGAGAAGTTGGGCTTGGACGGGGAACTTATCTCCGATACGGCCTCCTTCAACACGGCGGCGTTGACGGGAGAAAGTAAACCTGACACAAAGACCAAAGGTGAAGTTGTGCTGGCCGGAATGATCAACATGAATACCGTGAGTCTGGTAAAGGTGACAACAGCATACCAAGACAGTAAATTGAGCAAAATACTTGAGCTTGTACAAAATGCGACCTCGCAGAAGGCTCCTACGGAGCTCTTTATCCGGAAATTTGCGAAAATCTATACGCCGATTGTGGTGCTTTTGGCGATAGCGATCTGTCTGCTGCCTTACTTTTTTGTTGGACAATACGTATTTAGCGATTGGCTTTATCGAGCGCTCGTATTTCTCGTGATTTCCTGCCCCTGTGCCTTGGTGATCTCGATTCCATTGGGCTATTTTGGAGGCATCGGTGCTGCAAGTAGAAACGGTATCCTGTTTAAGGGAAGTAACTTTTTGGATGCGATGGCAGCGATACAGAATGTTGTTATGGATAAAACCGGTACGATGACTGAAGGGGTTTTCAAAGTGCAGGAAGTTCGTTTAGAACCAGATTTTGATGAAGCGACAATTCTCAAATTGGTCAATAAAATCGAAAGTCATAGCAGTCATCCGGTAGCGACAGCAATCAGGGAATATGCGGGTGATGTCGATGAATCTGTAAATTTGACTGATGTCGAAGAAATACCGGGGCATGGACTGAAGGGTAGTGTGGACGGCAAGGTGTTTTTGGTTGGTAACTTTAAACTTTTGGACAAGTTTAATATCGGCTATACCATCGATCCCAATACGATCGTTTATACCACAATAGCCATTGCATTGGATAATCGCTTCGTTGGATATATTACCATTGCAGATAGTATCAAAGAAGATTCCGCACAGACCATACAACTCTTGCACAAGCTCGGAGTGAAAGCGACCATGCTAAGTGGCGATAAGAGTACGGTCGTCGCTTATGTAGCGAAGGAATTGGGTATTGATAAAGCCTATGGAGATCTTCTTCCGGAAGATAAGGTGAATAAAGTCAAGGAGATAAAGGCTATTGGTGAAAGTGTGGCTTTCGTTGGTGATGGCGTCAATGATGCCCCCGTAGTGGCCTTGAGTGATGTTGGTATAGCTATGGGGGGACTGGGCAGTGATGCAACCATTGAAACCGCCGATGTAGTCATACAAGATGACAAACCATCTAAGATACCAATGGCAATTAATATTGGTAAACAGACCAAAAAAGTAGTTTACCAAAATATAGGATTGGCATTTGTGGTCAAGGGGGTGGTTTTGATCCTTGGCGCCGGAGGATTGGCAACGATGTGGGAAGCGGTCTTTGCGGATGTGGGTGTTTCTCTTATCGCTATACTGAACGCCATCCGGATCCAGAAGATGAAGTTCTAAATCAATTTTCATTTATGATGTGCTTACCCTTCAAGTTGAAATATTGGAAGGGTAGGTCTTCTATTGTCCAATTTTTAATTCTCCATTACATGAATATAGTCCAATTTATATCGACCCTATTTATCCTATGGTTTGTATTTCTAATGTTCCCTATATTGTTGAGCGCTCAGGATAGTCTTGCACTTAAAACAAGTAGTGGAATGCAATTTTCCGCTGTTGATAACCACGATTTCCAGTTGCGGAAGTTTGTCGTTCCAACAGCGCTTATAGCCTATGGTGCGAGCAGCTTTGCCATCCCGAAAATGAAGAAATGGGACTTACAGACCCGGAATGAAGTGCTGCATAAGAATCCGGCAAGGACAACAATAGACAATTATACCCAATATTTCCCTGCAGCGATGGTGTACGGTCTCAATGCATTTAATGTTGAAGGACTTCACAATTTTAAGGACCGCACGCTTATTTATCTTACTTCGCAGCTGATTTCAGGGGCGATTGTGTTTCCTGCCAAACAGTTTATAGCTGAAGAGCGTCCCGATGGATCCAATAAGAAATCCTTTCCTTCAGGCCATGCGGCGACCGCATTTGCGACAGCCCATTTTATGTATAAAGAATATCGTGATAAAAATGTATGGCTCGGTCTTGCAGGATATCCTTTTGCGGCATTTACTGGTATATATCGAGTGATCAATAATAGACACTGGGTGAGCGATATCGTTGCAGGCGCGGGAATAGGTATCGCCTCCACTGAGCTAGCCTATTGGTTGTACCCAAAGATGACAGCTTTATTTAAAGGGGGAGAACAGCGACCAGGGCAATCTGCATTTATACCCTATATAGGACATAATAGGTTTGGAATAAATGCTGTAAGATCATTTTAATAAACTTTTTAAACACTAATTTCTTGTAAAATAGCAAACCCAATGATTCGGGTATCTTATAGGATTTGGTCGAGCCTGCGTATAGCTTTCGTCTTACCTGCTTCGTATTGCGTCCACTATGCATCCGACATGAGTCCATGGTGAGTCCGAGTTAAACACGGTATAACAGTGGTATGAAGATGTACTCATTATGGTCTTATGTCGACTGAGGGGCGAAGAAGGGCATATTCTGTCCCAAATCAGGTCCGAACTTAAATCGAATAAAGAATAAGATACGGATATCGTTCCGGAAAGCTAAAAGTATAGTATGTTAATCAATTAAAATGTATAATATATAAATACAATCGTATAAATATTAAATACGTTAAAATTGAAATATTCAACTTTATCCATATATAAGTATAGATTTTGTATATTTTCCAAAGATTGCTGAATTGAAAAGAGCTGACATTTATTTTGCCACGAGTTTTTCATAGAGTGGCCAGAGTTCCGCAAGGTCATCATCTGATTGTGCTTCTGGATAGTGTTCATCATGGAGATTGCGGATTTCGACACCCTGTCCCTGGTCATTTACCACAACAGCGGCCCGAAGTTCGTCGGTTCCATCATAATAAATGCCCACACCAACAAGCTCGCCATTGAGAATAATTTCACTGACGATATACTTTCTTGCAGCCTTACCTTTGTGGGTGTTATGACCGCTAGAAATCGTGTTTCCTTTGTTATAATGTCTTTCCATATGCATAGAACAGCGGAAATATCAATTTGTTGTTTCTTATAGCTTTTTTCTGCCTTCATGCGATCGAAAATAATTCAAAATAGTTCGAAATATTCCCTAAAAAAGGGGGCTCTTACCTTATATTTGTAATACAATGGAAAAGAAAACATATCTTATTTTTGGCATTAGTAAAGGATTGGGAAGGGCAATTACACTGCATCTGCCAGATCCGTCTGATGTTATATTTGGAGTGTCCAGAAGTGAACCCGATTATTTGGAGGACAACGCAAATGTGTGTTGGGTGCCGGCTGATCTATCCAACCCTGTGGAGGCTGTTAACGCAATCAAAGACAGGATAAAAAATACGAAAATTGACTATTTCATCTATAATGTTGGCATTTGGGAGAATAACGCTTTTAGCGATGACTATGATTTTGCGTCTTCTCCGGTAGCGGAGATTAGCGGCCTGATCAATACCAACGTTACTTCATGTATTTTAAATATTCAATCAGCATTAGAAAATTTGAAGCAGGCCGAAAATGCCAAAATTATTTTGATCGGTTCTACATGGGGGCTTGACAACCACAATGGAAGGGAAGTTGCGTTTTCAGCAACAAAATTTGCGCTTCGGGGCGTGGTTCATGCATTGAGAGAACAACTTCGACCTGATCAGATTGCAGTATCTATATTGAACCTTGGTTATCTGGCAACAGCGCCTGATGAGGAGAATAATCTGGAAATGCCCACTCATGAAACAAATGACGATCTTATACCATTATCGGATGTCATTCAGGCGTTAAGATTTATTATCTCGACATCAAAAGCAAGTTGTGTGAAAGAGATTCATATGCCGGCAATGAATGACAGGAATGTATAATGATCCGAATGCAGGAGATGTAGATCCCTGTTGTTTTAATGGCCAGTTACAAACTTTAATCCAAGAATAGAGGCGATTAGCGTACCGATAAAGAATAGACGCCAGAAGCTTACGGGATCTTTAAATACAAGGATTCCTATAATGACTGTGCCGACAGCTCCGATGCCCGTCCATATTGCATAAGCGGTTCCTAAGGGAAGTCCTTGTACGGATTTGATCAATAACACCATACTGACAATAAGACATAATACGAAGATACCGTACCAGGTATAGATCGCATTGCCTGATACCTCTTTTGTTTTTCCCAGACTGTAAGTGTATCCTACCTCAAAGAGTCCGGCGATGATTAAAATTACCCAATTCATATTTTATTATTTTATACAAAGATCAGTAATGATATCTTTTTAACATTTTACAAATGTTAAAAAACAAGGGGCTAATCATCGCGGAATTTTTTGGGGGAGAGGCCTGTGTTTCGCTTAAAATACCTGCAAAATAAACTTGTATTGCCAAATTCGAGTTCATTGCTGATTTCTTTAATGGATCGACTAGAGGACTTCAACAGTGATTTTGCATGCATGATCACGACATGATCTATCCATTCGACAATGGATTTCCCCGTTCTGCGTTTTAATAATGTGGTGAGGTATTGTGCTGTGATGTGCAATTTTTCAGCATAAAATTTTGCGCTACGTTGTTGATTGGCATATTTCGAGATTAAAACATAGAAATTATCAATAATCTCATCTGTTCGATTTGTTGATTGGCTGCTGCTTTTTGGTAAGCCCGTATAGGCTTCGGATAGCATTGTGATCAGGGCAATGATCAAATATTGGAGTACCTCAGTTTTTTTTGAGCTTGGTCCTTTCTGATAATAGCGCTGAAGGAAATGAACGAATTCTTGTTGCAGGGTCTGTTCTTCTGTATTTAATCGGATAACGGGGCGCCAACGTATCTGATCATTTGTTATAAATTCGCGTAAAAGTGGAAATGTGCTAATAAAATCCAAGGAGATACCCACTGTGATCATTTCTGCGTTTTCACTGGCCCATTGCGGGTCTATTGTTAATTGTGGGAGTATCACCACGGTATCATTGGCGTTGATTTCATGGGATAAAAAATGGATATTGGCCCGCATGCTACCTTTTAACATAAAGCTGATGACCAATCCTTCAAATTGATGTTTGTTGTCCACCAGTTCTTGTGAAAGCGCATTGGTCTGATGAAGAATAAAGATTCCTTTTGATTTTAGCTGTGTATCAATTGTATAGTGGTGATGAACCTGGTCTAATGTGTAAAATTGAGTCTTCATGAGTTGACTAAAAATAAGGATTGACCAAAGAGGTATCCACTGCTTTGGACCACTCATTTTGTTCCAATGCTTGTTTGTTCCAAGCCAATTCATTGCGCTGTAAAAAATCTATTTCCTGTTTCTGCATGTTATAGTTTATGATCAACGATAAATACTAATATTATAGTAAGGATAAATATAAGTAGTTTCGTAGAACCTGGCTTTAATTTTTATCGCAGGAAATAATTTTTACCAAAACATTACCAATGCAGGACAAAAAATATTATTTCATTGCAGATTTGTTGTATTTGTTGCGATAGGCCAAAGGAGAGAGGCCAGTAACTTTACGAAATATTTCCCTAAAGGCTTTTGAATCGGAATAGCCTACTTCATACATGACTTCGTTTACTGTTTTTCCAGAGATTTCCAGTTCTTTTTTTGCAGATTCAATTTTGACACGTTGTAGATATTCAATCGGTGTATTACCGGTCGCTTTTATAAATCGCCGGTCGAAGTTCCGTCGGCCTACGGTAAATCGTTCTGAAAGTTGTTGAATGGAAATCTTCTCAGCGAAATTATGCTCTATATACTCCTGCGCTTTGATGATCATCTCATCTCCATGCCTTTTTTGACCATTAAAGATAACGAAATCAGATTGTTGTTGCCGGTCAAGGTCAATCTGGAATATCTTGGAACAATAGATTGCTGTCGGCCGATCATAATACTTCTCAACCAGATAAATGAGCAAGTGTAAAAATGAATATCCACCACCATTGGTACAAATGCCTTCTTCATCTGTTATAATACTGTCAGTCTTCATGGTGATATTGGGAAATAACTGCTTGAAATTTGTTTCAGCACTCCAATGGATTGAACAGTTTTTCTTTTCCAACAGACCTGTAGAGGCGAGTATATAGGCTCCGGTACACATGCTGGCCACATTGGCACCATGGGTATATTGATTGCGTATCCAGTCAAGAAACGGGGTGTTTTGAGCATCCAATGCTGTAAAGTTCGGGGCGACGGCAGGAATTACGATTAGATCGGTCTTGATGATGTCGGTAATTTCTTTCTGCGGCATCACCGCAAGTAAACCATTCAAGAAAACGGACTGCTTTGAAAGACCGACCAGTTCAATTTTAAACATCGTCTTATCATGATTCTGATGGTAGTACCTATTGGCTTCAGTAAAGATATGATAGGTACCCACAATGCATGACAGTGTATTGGGGCCAGTCTGAACTTCGGGGACCAAAATTGTTAGGTGTTTCATCTTTCTTGGTTTAACATTGCTTAATCTAATTGCTGATCTATTACTCAAATATAAGAAAATGTGTTGTCCAAATCAACCGCTCACAATGTCTATTTGGCACCCTGTTTTAGATTTAAAATGTCGATATCTTTGATTTATATATGGTAGAGTTGATGATTAAGTGATTGAAAAATAAATACTAACAAAAAAAATAGATGATGAAAAAACTGGATTTTACAACCGATATAATCGTTGAAGCGAAACCGCAGCAGGTATTTGATGCGATTATCAATGTTCGTGGCTGGTGGTCAGAGAACATTGAGGGAGCTACAGAGGCACTAGATGATGTATTTTCTTATCACTACCAGGATATACACCAGTGTAAGGTAAAGGTCGTTGAAATACAGCACGACGTCAAAGTTGTATGGCAGGTGTTGGAGAACGATTTCAAATTTACGACCGATAAACAGGAATGGGTGGAGAGCTATGTAATCTTTGATATTATTGATCTTGGCGGTAAGACGCAATTAAAATTTACGCATCAGGGGCTGGTACCTGATATGGAATGTTATGATGTCTGTCAGGCTGCCTGGACATATTATATCCATGAAAGTCTGAAACAATTGATTCTAACAGGGCAGGGACTTGCTACGCCCAAAGAGAGCGTGCTGTCCCTGGCGGAAGTTAAAGAACAATTATTGGCGAAACAAAAGGGTAAAAGTATCTATCATAGATTGCTGATTAAAACCCCAGTTGAAAAAGTATATTGGGCAATCACGACTCAGGAAGGGTTGGCAGGCTGGTGGACACCCGATACCATTGCTGCACCTGCGGTAGGAAGCATCTTGCGGTTTGGCTTTGGCCCGGATTATTTCAAAAAGATGGAAGTCCTTGCGTTATATCCCTATGCACTTGTCGCTTGGCAATGTAAGGAAGGCTTTGAGGAATGGATAGGCACAACACTGACATTTGAATTGATACCACATCAGCAAGGCTGTACACTTTTATTCCATCACGATGGTTGGGACAATTATAGTGGGGAATTTGCTTCCTGTAGCTATGATTGGGCATTGTTCTTCAGGAGCCTGAAATTTTTGTGTGAAACAGGAAAAGGTTTTCCTTACCCTGAATTCAATAAGTAAGGCACAAACGCTTCACCTAGATTCAGATTGAGGGGGGAGTCAGTTTTCGCTCACCGTATGAGCATTGATTTATTTAAGAAGGATTTGGAAAAATTTAATTTAGACGCTGATGCAAAAGCAGTCCCAATTATATCGTAATAATTGGGACTGTCATATTTAGCAGAAGACGGATTGTTCACGACGAGGTTTTTCGCTGACAGACATGTGCAAATAGAACCAGAAGTAGACAACAGAGCTGGTAAATACCGGATCGTTCCACGGGCCGTCGGTGTTTCGACCAACGTCCAAACTAGGAAATCGAATAGTGCATCGCCTATTTGACCTTCCTGTCTATGATCTGGAGGCTGTCTTTTGGAAAACGGTTTTTTAGCCAAAGACGCAATTTTAATTGTTGTCCTTCAGCTAAAGGATTTTTTGACGAATAAATAAAAGCAACAACATTCGCTAAACTATCTTTTTTTGCATAATACTGCTGCTGTCCTATGCTATAGGACTGTAGTTCTGGAAAAAGCACTGTTAGATCTTTATCTAATTGCGGGCTTGCTACCTGATATTTCGCAAGTTCATTGTTGAGCGCCCGTATGGTTAAATCTTTATCATTTACAGCAGCACTTCTTTTGTCGATTTCACTTAGGATTGTCGTTTTTAGATCGAGGCTATCCTGTCGAATGACCAGATCAGTCTGCGCGATACCAAATGATTCCATGGATTTTTTCAAAGCAACGATTTCTTGGTCACTAAATTTCTTTGCTAAAAAGGCTAGTTCTAAACGTTTCGGTTTAGTGAGCAATTTTTCGTAGACGACCGTGTAACCTTTATCACTAAATTGTTGTTGAACGAATTGTTTAACCTTATTCGTGTATTTCTTCTCTTGTAGCAGATTATAGGCGAAGTATAAGCTTGGTATTACTAAGGCCAGAATAATCAGGGTGATGCTCTGACTTATTCTTTTTTCCCTTTTTGGATCAACATAATGTTTCTTAGGATATCTGAGGTATTTTACGATCGTAAATGTCGCTATACATATAAATACACAATTGATGATGTAGAGAAATAAAGCCCCAGCAAAATAACTTAGGTTTCCAATGGCCAGTCCATAGCCTGCTGTACAAAGTGGAGGCATCAGCGCCGTCGCAATGGCCACGCCTGGTATTGGATTCCCTTTGTCTACCCTAGTTATGGCGATAACACCCACCAATCCGCCAAAAAGTGCAATTAGTACATCATAGATATTGGGCGAGGTACGGGCGAGCAATTCCGATTGCGCCTCTTTAAATGGGCTCAGGAGAAAATAGCAGTATGATACAATCAGACTGATCAACGTTGCTATCAATAGATTCTTGATTGATTTCTTTAAGAGTTGAAAATCAAATGTACCCAGTGCAAAACCAGCACCCACAATCGGTCCCATTAGTGGGGAAATAAGCATAGCGCCAATGATTACCGCGGTTGAATTCACATTGAGGCCGACAGAGGCAATAACTATGGCACAGGCCAAAATCCATGCATTGGCACCGCGGAATGAAATATTGTTGATTACATTATCAAGAACGGCTTCTTTTCGTTCCTCTCCTGGATGTAAATCGAAAAATTGGAGTATCTTATTCATAACAGATTGTTTTTCTCTATGCGAATATACATAAGAGAACTGATTGTTCTTAAATGAAAGAAGTTTACTAACTTAGAAAAGCCGAATAGGTAGCGTTACCATTACAAGATGAGTTTAGCAAGGATTCAACAGATCATTAGGTACATTGAAGAACATTACAATGAAGACCTTTCCATTGAAAGACTGGAGCAGCTGTCTAATTATTCCTACCGAAATACACAACGCATATTTAAAGGGATTTTCAATGAATCGATTGGGGCCTTTCAAAAACGATTAAAACTTGAAAACGCGTATAAAAAACTGATTTATACAGATGAATCCATTAGCACGATTGCTTATGCGGTTGGCTTTGATAGCCTGCAATCTTTTTCCAAATCCTTCAAAAAACAATTTGGACATTCGCCCAGTGGTGCACGGGATGAGAAGACAAGCATTTTTCAGGATTTTATTGCTGGACTAGCAGTAGAGCATCAATCTCTCCATCATGATATTGTCTTTTTGAGGGCACAACAGGTTTTTAGTATTGGAATACATACGGAGCAATACCGAAATAGAGAAATTGATCAGTTATGGGCGGATATTGATACCTTGGTTGCCGCAGATTTTAGTGCGCATTATTACGGCATTATCGTGGATCAGCCTTTGATTACTGACCGGCTGAAATGTAGATACGAAGCCTGTGTGGATCAAGATCCTGCAAGTCTGTTGTTTTTCCCACGGTATATTATGGGGGGACGATACCTCCGATATATTCACAAAGGGGACTATCACGGGATAATGGATACGTATAGACGGATTTATAAAGAGAGCCTTTTGCAAGGTGCTTACGCATTTGACAATGATCCTATTCTGGAGCACTATGTGAAAAATGAGACCAATACAGCTCATGTTAACGATTATGTCACCGAAATTCTAATTCCGCTACAGAAAAAATAGTTGTCAATTTTGGACAACATATGATTGGGATTTATCCCGTTTTTTGTCGGAAATAAGAATTTTTAAAATGATAAAAAACATGCAAATCGTAATGATCACGTTATTAAGCATTCTTTCTTCATGTAAGCAAGAAGAAAATTATCGTCCTTCAACGGATACTACAATCCAATATCGCATGCCTGAAGAGTCGGCGTTGCATGAGGGAACCTGGCTTCAATGGCCACATCAATATCAGTATGGTATCACCTATCGCAATCGGCTGGACGCCACCTGGGTCAAGATGACTGAGGCGTTGGTTAAAGGGGAAAAAGTCCATATCATCGCCTATGATGGTACCGAAAAAAATAGGATTATCGCCTTGTTGCGTGATGCAGGAATTTCGCTAAACCGTATTGATTTTAAAGTTTATCCGACAGATGATGTCTGGGTACGGGATAATGGTCCTATCTATGTGTATGACCAAGCGGGTGAATTAGTGATTCAAGACTGGGGTTTTAATGGCTGGGGCGAAAAAGCGGAATTTGAAAACTGTGATCAGGTTCCCGCTAAAATAGCAAAAGATCAAGGGTTTAAGCGTGTTGATCTAAACAAGTTGATGGTTAACGAGGGTGGGGCTGTAGAAATAGATGGTAAAGGTACACTGCTCGCGACCAAAAGCGCGATTTTGAACAGTAATCGAAACGCTGGTATGACGCAAAGAGAGGCGGAAGCGATCTTTACCAAGTATCTGGGGGCAACCAATTTTATCTGGTTGGAAGGTAGGGCAGGCCTGGAAATTACCGATATGCATATTGATGGCTTCGCTAGATTCGCCAGTCCGAATATTTTAGTGACAATGGATACCGAGGATTTGCTAGAATGGGAAGTTCCACAACAGGATATTAACAAACTATATGCAGCAAAAAATAGTACGGATGTCGCTTATCAGATTGTTAAACTTCCGCTAACGCAAAATAATGTGGAAACAGCGTATGGTAAAAAATTAGATTATAAAGGTTCATATGTAAACTATTATATCGGAAATACCTGTGTATTGGTGCCTAATTATAATGACCCCAATGATCTTGTCGCCAATAAGATTATCCAAAGCCTTTATCCCGGAAGAGTCGTCATCGGTATTGATGTTCGAAATCTATACGCTAATGGCGGAATGATTCACTGTGTTACCCAGCAACAACCTCAATAATTTACTTCGAGGATCTAAATTGGAGAATCGCTACTCGTATAATTAAATATCATTTTTTGACTTAAGTCAATGTTTAGGGAAAAGCAGCTGCTGATCTTTGTCCTCAGACTATGAAACCACTGAATAAGTAATGTCTTTTTTAGCACTTTACTTGTTCAAGACACTTTATCAGGGTGTAAGCCTTGGTAAAGTGTTTTTATAACATGATGGGACAGCGGTTGTACATAATGCCATCCTGTGCTATAGGATGGCATATAACATATTGATTAAATTAAAAAATGATGGAGAATCTATTGGAAGTATTTGGTAGTAATGCACATGAAAGGGTTGAACGTGCGCTGACAGAACTCCGTAAGGGAAGAGGTATTTTACTCATTGACAATGAGGATAGGGAGAACGAAGGTGATCTTATTTTTTCGGCTGAAAAAATGAACCATGCGGATATGGTGCAGATGATCCGCTATTGCAGTGGCGTAATCTGTCTATGTCTGACACATGAAAAAGCAGATGAACTGGAATTACCTTATATGGTCAATGACAATTCAAGTCCGTTTCAGACGCCGTTTACGGTTTCTATTGATGCAAGATTGGGAGCTACAACTGGACTTTCGGCTGCGGATAGGTTGGCGACTATAAAAGCCGCGTCTGCGATTGGTGCCAGCCCAGAAGACCTGGTACGCCCAGGGCATATTTTTCCGTTAAGAGCCCATGCCGATGGCGTGCTGGGTAGAAACGGACATACTGAGGGTAGTATTGACCTGATGCGTTTGGCAGGTTTACAGCCGCTGTCGGTATTATGTGAGCTTATGAATGAGGATGGTAGCATGTCACGTTTGCCACAGATTGCGGCATTCGCATTAAAGGAGGGGCTTACTGTCTTGTCAATAGCAGATATTATCGCTTACCGCCAATTAAATTAAGTAGAAAATTGATCAGCCATGATCACAAATTATATTGTTTATGAACGAGAAAGATTCAAAAAAAATACGTTCGGTATTTACTGTGAAAGACAAAAAATACCTCACTCCACATCTTATTCGGGTAGTTTTCGAGATTAATGAAGAACAACTTGTCTGGCTTTCGGGTGTTCGATCCGGTTCCAATAATAAACTGTTTATTTCAACATCGGATGAAGAAAAGCCTCAAGTAAGAACCTATACAAATCGTCAAATAGATCTTGTCGCAAAAGAACTTTCTATTGATTTTGTCCACCACGGAGATAATGGCCTGGCATCAGCATGGGCGATAAATGCTGCAGTTGGGGACTCTCTGGAAATCGGTATGAAAGAAAGTATGAGAACCTTGGTTCCGGATGCAGCACATTATCTAATTGCTGGTGATGCGACCGCTTTACCTGTCATTGCGACTATTTTGGAACAGCTACCGTCAGGAGTGAAAGTCAAGGCCTATATTGAAGTTGCGACAAAAGAAGATGAACTTGTGCTTTCTACGACTGCCGATGTAGATCTGGAATGGATCCACAACCCACATCCTGAGCAGGGAAGTGTACTCGCAGAGCGCGTAAAAGCATTTGAATTTGAGGACAATAGTTTGGCCAGGTATATCTATCTAGCGGCAGAATATGATATAATTAAAACGTTGCGTTATTATTTTCGTGTCGAAAAGTGCTGGAATCCAAAAGAGATGTATGCCTGTTCGTATTGGAAAATCGGCGCCAAAGAAGGGGAACATTCGGATGAAATAAAACCCTAAAGCTTGATCATTACGATAGATTTGTCCTTGCAATTTTGCTAACTTTGCTGTTTAGTGACTTAGAAAAGATGCATGAATGATCTATTGATATCATATATAACAAGTAAGATAACTGTAACAGATGAAGAACTTAGTACTATACTCGGTTTTTTCAAACCTATCAAATTAAAGAGAAATGAACTATTGCTGGCGAATGGAGAGATTAGCCAGCGTTCATTTTTTGTTGTCAAGGGCTGTCTACGGATCTTTTTTATCAATGAAAATGGACAGGAGGCGATACGTTATTTTGCTTTTGAGAACCAATTTGCGACTGCACTTGTCAGCTTTATTACCTCGGAAGAGTCCGAGGAATTTATTCAGGCTGTTGAAGAATCTGAAATCTATGCCATCAGTCATAAAGATTTCTACCATTTGTTGAACGTTGTTCCACAATGGGAGAAATTTTATCGGATTTACTTGGAAATAGCCTATGTTACCAATACCAGACGCTTAATGTCTTTCCTTATGCAGGATGCGCTGGAAAAATATCGACAATTGTTGACGGAAAATCCGATGATCGTACGTAGAATGTCGAATAGAATGGTCGCATCTTATTTAAATATTTCGCAGGAGACACTCAGTCGCTTGAAATCAAAATTGTAGTTTTTTCTTTTGTAGGATCCACTTCGAGCAAAAAGGAAAGGGTATTCTTGGATACCTTACTAGGTTAAAAAAACAAAAGATTTGGGATTAGAAAGTAGAGGCTGCTGTGTTTCAATTCGTTAAATGTATCAGGTTGATATTTTATAAAAGCAAAGGCCAGCCCATCAAAAGATGGGCTGGCCTTTATTGGATGGTATAGTCTTTGAAATTTAATTTTCAAACTGTTCTTTACGCTTTCGTTTAAAGGCTGAATATACGATAATGACGCTGATTGTCATTAGAATAAATGCGAGAAAAAAGGGTGCTCCAGAGAATTTGAATGGGGCATTATCATGTGTAAAAAAGTAAAACAGATTGGTCATCATTGGAGGACCTATAATCGATGTCGCACTCATTAAACTGGTTAACGCTCCCTGAAGTTCTCCCTGTTCATTTGATGGCACATTTTTGGTAATCACAGATTGCAGTGCAGGTCCACATATTCCACCTAGGCAATAAGGGATGAGAAAGACAAACATCATCCAGCCTTGATTGGCAAATGCAAACAGTAATAATCCTACTGCATAAAATATCAGACCATAATAAATGCTTTTTTGCTCACCGAGTTTTGGTGTGGTCCAACGGATCAAGACACCTTGTACCAGGCCAATCAATAAGCCGATGACCCCAAGTGAGATACCAACCATTCTTTCGGTCCAATTAAATTTGTACATGGTAAAGAAATTCCAGTTACTTTGTACGGCATGGCCTGCAATATAGATCAGGATCAATGCTACGATCAAGCCAGAAATCTCGGGGTGTTTTCCCAGAAAGCGAAAGGATCCAATGGGGTTAGCACGCTTCCAGTCAAAAGCCCGTCGCTTATCTTTGTCCAAGCTTTCGGGGAGAATAAAATACCCATACAGAAAATTCAATAGGCATAAGCCTGCCGCAGCATAAAAAGGAACCCGTGCGCCGTAATGTCCAAGTAATCCTCCGATTACGGGGCCAATAATAAAACCCAATCCGAAGGCTGCGCCAATTAATCCGAAGTTTTTGGCCCGATCCTCATCGGTAGAAATATCCGCGATATAAGCACTGGCGGTTGTGAAACTTGCTCCGGTCAATCCAGCAATAACCCGTCCCAAGAATAACCAACCTATCGAAGGAGCGAGGGCTAGAAAAATGTAGTCTACTGCAAAACCGAACAAAGAAATCAAAATAATCGGTCTTCGTCCATATTTGTCACTCAGATTACCTACTACAGGTGAGAATATAAACTGAGTGAAAGCATAAGCGAAACCCAGCCAGCCACCATACTTTGCCGCTTCACTGATGTCGCTGTGGATCAGTTCTTCAATCAACTTGGGGACCACTGGAATGATAATACCCCATCCCGTGATATCAATAAGTAAAGTGATAAATATAAAGCCTATGGCGGCCTTTTTCTTGGAGTTGTCAATCATGGCCTAAAAATATAAAATTCCTGAAAAAATTCACCTAAATTTTAAAAGGTTAATTTGTGGTAAACTATTGGGCTAATTGAGAAAGTTGGTTGATAAGGCCACTATGCATGTTGTACGTGTCAAATCTACTGGAAAAAATAAGGTGTCTTCCTCCTGTTTGCTGCGCTTAAATAGTGCGGCAAACAGCATGATGTCGTACGGGAAAGTTACAGGAATTGGCGATAAAACAAAGTTGATTTGCTTCTTGATGTAGTGATGTCGCTAATGCTATTTTGTCAGGATCTGAAATAACGACTTCTGGAAACAGGTCAACCTGCACAAATCTGCCACTTGCATCAGGGTTAGTTTCTAATACCGCCTCTGCATTATCCGTGTACGAAATCACTTCGATGTTATTTTTGGAACAGACATATAGATAAGACATCATATGGCATGAAATGAGGCTACTCAGTAAAAGATCTTCGGGGTTATATAATGTTGGGTCACCCTTGAAAGCCTTTGCCGCTGAGACCTGTAGATCTGCCTTGCCCTGGATGGAAATCCGATGGCTCTTGTTAGATACCTTTGGTAAGGAGGTAGACTGTTCTTGCTGAAACCAGGTTAAACTAGCTTTAAAGTAATGTTTGAAACTCATTCTATGAAATAGCGCTTTTTATTAACTTCTACTTGTGGTACCAACTTTATATTCGAACAAATGAAATATAATCCGTGTTGATCGGCTCAAGTCCATTTCTTCTCATTTCTGAGGCTATTTGCGCTCTGTGATAAGTACCATGATTAAATACATGTAAGAGGATGTCTCCAAACGAATTTTGGAACTGTTCATTCTTCGTATTGGTATAGGATATGATTGTTGCAATCTCAGTCGCATCGGCGTAGACCTTTTCCTTAAATCCCGAAGAAGCCAGTTGATGGTATTGTTCACATGTTAATAAACTATGCTCATCCCAAACACCTACGGGAGGTTTTTCTCCATTCAGTCGATATAACCATATCAGCTGTGCATTCATTATATGACTGAATAATCGTAAACACACGGAGGGCGTTTTTTCGGCTTCCTGTTTCATTTTCTCGATGAGCATGTTATTCGCCCAATCGTTATATAACCATAATTGTACTAGTGGAGTTGACATCTCGAATGACTTAGTTGCGGTATTAAATATACGTAAGTTAAGTATGTAAACGTAGGTAGAAGCATTAATTTTATTGCTGTTGGGTAGGTAAAGTCTGTCCGCAAACGAACAATAATCGTCCGAAAGCGGACATGTAGTATGATTTTTAAATTATTTAATGTGCTGTATATCAGTATTGTATTTAAAATGGCGGGCGGATTGATTATGGATTTAATTATGATGAGCAATTATGTCAAGATAGCCTTCCGCAGTCTGATGAGGAGGAAGGGATTTACAGGGATCAACATCATCGGTCTGGCGATCGGTCTGGCTGCGGCGATGCTGATCATGTTATGGGTAGATTCTCAGCTTCATTTTGATAGGGGGTATCCAAAAACGGACCGTCTTCATATTATCGGATCTATCGGTAAGACTAATGACGAACGATCTGTTTACTTTGTTAGCCCTGAGCCTTTGGCTGCTGCGGTTAAAGCAGCTGTTCCAGAGGTTAAGCAGACTTGCAGATTAAATAAAACCAGAGGTTTTCTATTTACAGTCAACGAAAAGAAGATGATTGCGGGGAGTGGCGCATTTGTGGATTCAACCTTTATGGATATGTTTCAACTGCCGGTGCTGGCAGGGAATATCGAAAAAGCACTAAATGATCCATCAAACATTGTTTTGACCAAAGATCTCGCGCTATCATTATTTGGCTCAACAGACAATATTATTGGCAGAGATATTCAGATTGATAGTATTGAACTTGTACAGGTCGCTGCTATTTTGGATGAAATACCCAGCAATAGTCGATTTGCGGAGTTTCAATATTTTTTTCCTTGGGTATTTTTGGAAAAAATGGGTTTTGCAGATAATAATTGGTATAACAGTTCGGTGTATTCCTTTGTTGAGCTGTTTCCAAATACGAACACGACAGCTGTCCAGCAGAAACTGCAACATATTTCTAAAGCACATGCGGATGTTAAGAACGATAATTTTCTCAAACCTATCGGCGAAAGTTACCTTTATAACAACTATAAAAATGCTGTAGTTGTCGGTGGAAGAATAGACATGGTAAGAATATTTATCTGTATAGCAGTATTTATTCTTTTGATTGCCTGTATAAACTTTGTGAATCTAAGTACTGCGCAGAGCGAAAAAAGAGCTAAAGAGGTTGGGGTCCGAAAAGTTGTCGGTGCACAAAGGAGATCGCTGATCGGACAGTTTTTAACAGAATCGATCGCACTGGCATTGGTGTCAACGATCATCGCTATCCTTATCGTAATTCTGCTATTGCCAGAATTTAGTGATTTAATAGGACGTAAATTGACGCTTCCGATTGATCAAGCTTATTTCTTTATATCGATCCTTGCATTTATTCTTTTAACTGGTTTATTGGCGGGTAGTTATCCGGCTTTTTTTCTGTTTTCTTTTCATCCTGTTCGGGTACTGAAAGGAAGGTTTGTTTATCTCCGACAAAAAATAAATCCACGGAAGGTTCTTGTTGTCACTCAATTTGTCATTGCTGTTGTTATGATCATTAGTACGCTTGTTATCCGAAAACAGATTCAGCATGCTCAACAGCGTGATGTAGGTTTTGAAAAAGAGAATTTGGTCTACGTCGCTGAGGTGGGAACCATAGCACAAAATATCGCATTGATCCGGCAAGCATTACTCGATCAGAGAATAGCGACTGCTGTCACCCGGACGATGTCACCAATGACTGAGAGGTGGAGTGGATGGAGTGGTGCATCCTGGGAGGGAAAAGATCCAAATAGCATTATCCCGTTTAATCGGCAGTCGGCAGATGATAGATTGATCGAGACAACTGGGCTAACATTACTTAAAGGACGTGATTTTGATTTAAAACGTTTTCCCACAGATTCGATGGCTGCGATTATCAATGAAACAGCAGCCAAGGTCATGAAACTTGATCAGCCTATTGGCAGCTATATCATGGATGGTGATGAAAAATTTATTATTATCGGTGTTGTCAAAGACTTTATTCAGGAATCCCCATTTAATCCAGTTACACCAACAGTAATAGAAGGTGCTGCTGCACCTTTAGGCGTTGTTCATATTAAATTCAATCCAGAGTTAACCACAGCAGATGCATTGAATAGAACGGAGAAAATATTCAAAGAATATAATCCCAATTATCCTTTTGAATATCATTTTTTGGATACTGAATACGCACGGAAATTTCAGGAGATACAGCGAACAGGGAAATTAGCCAGTATCTTTGCAGCGCTCACCATTTTCGTTTCTTGCCTCGGTCTGTTTGGATTAGCAGCTTATATGGCTGAAAGCAGAACAAAAGAAATCAGTATCCGTAAAATTCATGGTGCCTCTATCTTTTCTGTTGCCCGGATGCTATCGAGTGAATTCGTGCTATTGGTCAGTGTCGCCTGTTTGATTGCATTTCCAATTGCGTATTGGGCGATGGATAGTTACATTCAGGAATATGCTTATCGAATTAATATGAGCTGGGAGCTTTTTGCAGCAACAGGAATTTTGGCGATCGGAATTACAATATTAACGGTGGGTTATCAATCCATACGCGCTTCATTGGCTAATCCTGTGGATTGTTTAAGGGATGATTGACAGGTAGAATGATTATCTTTGCGGATAATTGAAAAATACGGAATGGATAGTAAAAGAGTTTATAGAATCATAGGATATAATGTATTGTATGTTGTAGGCAGTCTTTTGCTATATTATCCATTCGATATGAAATCGACGGGATTAAGCTTTTGTGTTGTTGGCTTAGCCCTGATCAATTTGTATTATTTTTTGGAATGGAAGGAAGACGCCAAAAAAGAGAAGTTTGTACAAAAGTACAAAGCTGTTCATCAGCGTTCCTTGAGTAAAGCCTCAATAAATTACAAAGAGACATATACTGTAAGTTCAAGTATGGTAGCGATGATGATTTTTGGATCAATTATTTGCTTTTCGGGAATTGGTATGTTTTACGAGAAATCAATCTTCGGTGTTTTCGTGTTATTTATTGGTGGGAGATTTCTACTGATTCCATTTACAGAGAAAACAACCATTAAATTGGCGCCCAACGGGATATACATGAGTGATTATCAGTTTGTCTTTATCAGTGATATTCAGGAAATTAATTTTAAACGACTCCTTGGAAAGAGTACATGCAAAATGTTTCTGAAGATAAAAGATCCGGCATTGTATGGCTTAAAAGATTCGCATATAGCTGTTCCAATTGGGGGGGATATGAGACAGGTTGAGCAATTGATTGCCGTCGTGAAAAAGCTATTTTCCAATACACGGATATCTCAGGATATTTAAATGTTCGTTTGATCGAAATAAATTTGTTATTTTTAGTAATTAATTGATTAATAGATCTAAAGGTAAGCTTGATGAGAACTTTTTTACTGTGTTTATCGATATTTTTGCTATTTCCTATTTTGACCTTTGCTCAGAATAATTACGTAATTACAGGCAAAGTAGATGAGTTGAAAGATGGCAGTAGGCTTTTTCTGGTCTATAATAGTGATGGTGTTTCATTTGTCGATTCCACAGAAACCAAAGGAGGGCATTTTACCTTTAGGGGCGAGCTCGCGTATCCGGTTTATTCCGCGCTTTATCTTCATAAAAATCCCTATGCAACCAAGCTACAGCCCCGTGAAAAACTGGATTACTTCCGCTTTTATCTGGAAGCTGCTCAGATCGGGATGAATGCAAAGGATTCACTAAAAAATATTGTATTGAATGGGTCCAAACTCAATACGGAAAATGCGGAGCTCCTAGCGATGAAAAAAGTTGTTGACAATAAATTCGACGCATTAAATAAAGAATTTGCCAAACTTCCACCAGAACAACAGAAAGATTCTATCATATTTGCCCAGTTTGTCGCACGGGAAATGAATCTTATGGATGAAAATTACAGTGCCTACCTGGATTTCGCTAAGAGCCATCCCGATTCATACCTCAGTGTAATTGGTTTAAGTTTTGTTGCTGGTCAGGAGAAATTTTATGCATCGGCCAAGTCAGCGTTTGGCGGTCTTTCGAGTAGGCTAAAAGAAAGTCCGTTAGGCAAGGTAATTCCGTTGCAATTGGAAGCCCAGTCCAAGACCAAAGTCGGGCAGCAGGCGCCAGACCTAACGCTCAAAAACCCTGAGGGGAAGGCCATCAAAATTTCGGATTTTTTGGGAAAGTATTTACTCATAGATTTTTGGGCGAGCTGGTGTGGTCCTTGTCGTGCCGAAAATCCCAACCTGGTAAAAGCTTATCAAAAATACCATGATAAAGGATTTGAAATATTGGGAATCTCCCTGGACGATGCGGCACGGAAAGATGCCTGGATCGATGCCATAAAAGGAGATAGTCTATTATGGACTCAGGTTTCTGATCTAAAAGGCTGGGACAGCTATGCCGCAAAAATTTATGGAATCAATGCTATTCCCGCCAGTTTTCTGCTCGATCCGGAAGGTAAAATAATTGCTCGTAACCTAAGGGCTGAAGATTTACAAAATATGTTGAAAAGGATCTTTGCAGACCTGCCGACTCCGTAAGATCGCTATCTTCCTATCCAAAATATCCCTGTGAATTGGACTTTTATAAAACATGACATTTTGTTCCAAAAATAAGTATGAAAAATTGCCTACAATTGCAAGCGATTTTCTATCTTGCGCCTTTAATTAGAGATCACATGGCTATAAGATATTCGGGCTGTAAGCAGGTTTAACTGAGGGCTGGATGCTTTAAAAATTTATTTTTTCAATTGTATCTTATTTTGATACAGCTGGTAGAATAAGCGCGTCAGGTCGTCGGTGGAAGAGCGGCCGATTATTTTTGTTTTAGATATTATTCGACTTATTTGATGGATGTTTTTTTTGAATTTCTAAATAACCTCACAAATCCAGACTGGATTGTGTCTCATGGAGGTTTATATCTGCTGTTGTTTATTATTTTTGCTGAGACAGGTATACTGATTGGCTTTTTCCTTCCCGGAGATCCTATTCTATTCATTGCAGGAATGATTGTTTCCAACATGAGTATTTCGCCTTCCGAGCAGGTGCCTACCTTACTCTATTGGATCGTGCTTGTATCGTTGGCTGCAATTCTGGGTAATTTTGTTGGATATTGGTGTGGGAAGGTCTTTGGGAAAAGAATCATGAGCATGGAGGACAGTTGGTTTTTCAAAAAGAGCTATATCTTCAAAGCACAGGAGTTTTACGAAAAAAGGGGCGGAGGTGCTATTGTGCTTGCAAGGTTTCTTCCTATTGTTCGGACTTTTGCACCAATTGTTGCTGGTATTGTTGGGATGGAGTTCAGAAAATTTGTATTGTACAATGTGATTGGTGCAGTTGTCTGGGCGGGGAGCTTGGTTACCCTTGGTTATTTGTTAGGTGAAAACGTATGGGTGAAGGAGAATCTGGAGCTTGTTATTATCGTAATCGTTTTGATTGCAACGGCACCAGTCATTATAAAAGCATTTACTTCGAAAGATAAAGCAAAGATTGCCCAATAAAATATTGATCATCTGCTGAAATCAATAGGAAGACTAAATGATGTGACAACAATTAAGATGTAGGTTCACTTTGTGGGGTTGATCCGCTATTTGTTTGATTTCATCGCCTTCACTTTCTTTATGGTTGAGTCATTGATAAAATTGCGGTACTCTTTAGTTTCCATCCCATAGCTTGCTATTTTGCCCTCGTGATTACTATGGATACCAAAGCCATAGGTTTTTGTCAGCGGGGATGCACGTAGACAGGCTTGTCCCTTGGAAAAGAATATATTCCTGGCCTCTTTATAATCTACGTCATTAAGCGCATTACGGTCTGCATAGATCTGAAAAAGCAATTCATCGGAAGTATATCTATATGGAAATTGTGTGATTAACTCATATTGCATTTCGGCTATTGTCTTTTTATTTCTGATGGGAGGAGCGGTTCCTTCGGAAACCTGTGTATCTTCAGCCACTTCAATAAATGTATCAATGTAGTTTGTGGAATGGACTTTCATAAGTTTTTTTGTATTGTCATAGTAATTCAAGAATAAGACCGCAGAAAAATAGGTATTCCTATGGATTTGTCAAAAGGTTTTAAAGAAATTATTATCTGTATTATTACTAATTTCATCTGTGTTTTAAACATTTTTTTTTACGAAAAAGAAATGTTTTGCAGTATTTTTCTTAGCTTTACAGAAATTATTAAGCAGCACCCTACAGTATACCTATCATAAGTGGCTATTAATCAACAGATTATTAGCCATTTTTCTTTTAGTGTCGTATAGGACATCTATGATTATTCCATTTGCTTATTCCTGAGCTAATATAGCATAAAGTAACAATTGGTTATTTTAACTCCTTTTGCTGTTCAAATTTATAACAATAATTTATAATATTCCTTGTTTTGAGAAAATTTATTGTTCGAGTATATGCTCGTTGTGTTATTTTCTTATAGGAATGAAAAAAAATAGTAGCTATAGTTACAAAGGTCAAACCTGTTAATTTTTTTTGTATAAAAATTGGCTCAGAAGGATCATAATATGTGTTTTTATTATTTTTTTTAATTTTAACATACAAGGGAAATTTTATTTGTTTATATTTGTATGTCATTGAGACTTTCTTACTTGTTCAGCTTTAATGCTTGATCCGAGTAAAGTTTTATATGGGCATATTTCCATATAGAAATGTAATTATGATATGTATACTGTAGGTAGGTGTATAATTTAACAGTGGTAGCTGTAGGGGCTACCACTGTTGTTTTCCATAGCTGTTTTAAGGTTCATGCTATGAACTAAGTTTTATATCCTCGTGGAGTGTTTCAGCGGTCCCCATGTTGTAACTTACGTGGTAAGCCAGCTTTTATAGGCGGTCTTTTTGGCGCGCCCTAAATATTTCATCAAAAATTTCCTGCAAATGCTTCGCTGACCAGATGAGTGATCTGTTTTTTACTTTATATTTATGGTATTATTATGAATACCTAAAAGAATATCTATGGAAATTAACGAACACATTGATTTTGCGACAGCAAGTTTCAAAGAATTTGAGAATATTGCTGGTTTTGATATGATGGATACTGCCAAGTATTTCCATTCCTATATCAATTACATGAAAGAAAATCAGCATCTTAACTTTAGATTTATAACACAGGGATGCGGGCCGACTGCTATTGTAAGTTCACCATTTTTAGAGCAACCAACAGAATGCATAAGTCTTGTGTCAAACGATTACCTTAATTTTTCCCAACACCCAAAAGTAAAAGCAGCGGCCATAGCTGGAATAGAGAAATATGGTACAGGGGCTGGAGCTTCACCGTTAATAGGGGGGCACCATGAATATCATGTTGCGTTGGAGGAGAAGATCTGTAAATTTTTCAACCGACCAGAGGGATCGAGTATCGTTTTTACCACCGGATATACCGCAAACAGTTCTACTTTATTAAGTTTGTTGAAACAGGAGGACTGTGCCATTGTCGATATGGAAGTACATGCAAGTGTTTATGAGGGCTTATTAAATACCAATGTGAAACGATTTCCACATAACAGTATGATTCATCTTGAAAGGGCATTGGCAGACGCCGAAAATAAGTTCAGAACCAAGTTGGTTATCATTGATGGAGTATATTCCCAAAATGGAGATTTAGCGACAATGGATGAAATTTATACATTAACCAGGAAGTATGGTGCCTATTTAATGGTGGATGATGCACATGGAATAGGTGTAATGGGCGAGAATGGTAGGGGGGCCATTGAAGCTTATAATCTTTTGGATAAAGTAGATATTATAGCCGGCACTTTGAGTAAAGCGTTTGGTCATATTGGAGGTTTTATAGTTTCATCGCCAGAAATCATTAATTACCTTCGTTATCAGTCGAGGCAGCAGGTATTTTCCTCCACATCGACCCCCGCAAGTTTCGGTTTATTGAAAGCCATTGATTTAATTGATGAAGAGCCTTATTGGCGAACAAGGCTCAGTGACAATGTGACTTATTTTAAGGCGGGATTGCTATCTCTTGGTGTTGATATTGGCACATCCTCATCCCCAATTATTCCGATAAAGATCGGTGATCCAATTCGAACCGCTCAGATCTCGCGCATGTTATTGCAAAACGGTGTTTATGCAAATTGCATCGTCTATCCCGGAGTGGCAAAAAAAGATGCTCGTATTCGTACAAGCTTGATGGCCACACATACAAAGGAACATTTGGATAAGGTATTAAATACATTGGAAGATATCAGTAAGGTTGTAAGTTTGAAAAAATCAAGATAAATTAATCTTATAATATTTAATTATTTATTATATTGATCTGAATCATTAATTTTAGGCATTCAGATCAATAGCATATTAATAACACATGCGTAAAACTTATAAGGGAGAAAAGAATGATAAAGAACGCACCATGAACAAACTTGTTTTGTCTGTTGGTAAGGTTCTTCGCGATAAAGGGTATACGGGCTTAACAATTGCCAATATTTCTAAAACGGCAGGTGTTGACAGGAAGCTCATTTCACTTTATTTTGGCTCCGTTGACAATTTAGTTGAAACATACATCAGGAGTAAGGACTACTGGGTGTCTGCTACGCTGGGTGCTGTTGAATATTTTGGTACTGCTCCAACCGAGGGGTCAAAGGGCTTTCTTGAATCGTTGTTACTGAATCAAATGGATAGCTTTCTGGAGAATACCGAAATGCAAAAAGCAGTTCTTTGGCAGATCAGTGAAAAGTCTGAGATTATGTCGCAAATCACGAGGGAGCGGGAGAAGATGAGTGCTTTGTTTTTTGCCTTTGCCGATAAGGAAATGGAAGGTAAAGATGTTGATTTGCGGGCTATAAGTAGTATTTTGACTGCGGGGATCTATTACTTGGTGTTACACTCAATAAATACGGAAAGTACTTTTTGTGAAATTGAGCTTAACGCGGATGGTTTAGACAGAATCCGCAATGCGGTCAGAACAATCCTCTCCTGGGCTTATGGAGAGAACGAAAAAAAACCGGTCGAAGTTTGACGAAAGGATTGATGGCGCACTATGCCAATCTGTCAATTATAACAAAGGAAATCAGCCGATTAACACTGATATTGTCATACAGGTATCAATATTCTATTTAAAGGATCGTCCAATTGGTCATCACCATTTTTTGGCATATCATTCGCCTGTTTAGATTTAAACGATTCGAAACATGGCGAAGAGATTATTGCTCATATTAATGTTGTTTGTGATTGCTGATGCTTATTTCTTTCAAGCATTTACGACCATTATCCATACTCCATTTTTACATAAGATTTATTGGTATTTAGATGTATTGTTGCTTATTGGGGTGTTTACCCTGATTTTTCTCCGGCAACAGGGTAAAGATATTCAGCGACTGGCGGCAGGTCTGGTCACTTCTTTTTTAATTGTATTTATCCCAAAATTGCCGGCCTTTCCAATCTTATTGGCTGAGGATTTGGTACGGCTATTACAGGGATTTCCCCCACGAAGTATTTATATAAGTGAATTTGTGCTTGCACTGGCTTTACTGATTGTTTTAATTATTGTTTTTGGCCTCACCAGAGGGCGGCATTTATATCGGGTAAGGGAGGAAGTCCTAAGCTTTCCGGATCTGCCAGATGCATTTGATGGATTTAAGATTACACAGATTTCGGATATTCATTCCGGAAGCTTATCTGATGTTTATGGAGTCCGAAAGGGTATCGCACTGGCGAATGCGCAGGATAGTGATCTTCTGCTGTTTACCGGAGACCTTGTCAATAACAAAGCGGCTGAGATGGAATCCTGGATTTCAGATTTCACTTCGCTAAAGGCCCCGTTTGGTAAATTTTCTGTACTCGGAAATCACGATTATGGAGATTATACGCACTGGGATAGTGCTGAATTAAAGGCATCTAATCTTATTAGGTTGAAGGAGATTCATCGGGAAATGGGATTTAAGCTGTTGATGAATGAATCTATTGCCATTCAAAAGAATGGGGCTAGCATCGCATTGATCGGGGTGGAAAACTGGGGAAAGGGTGGTTTTCATCAATATGGAGACCTGAGCAAAGCGACGTCGGATCTGGCGACGGACTCTTTTAACATATTGATGTCGCACGATCCTTCTCATTGGGATCATGTCACTTTAGATCATGAAAAACATGTACATCTTACATTGGCCGGGCATACGCACGGGATGCAATTTGGTATAGAGCTGTTCGGATTTAAATGGAGCCCGATACAATATTTCTATGAACAGTGGGCTGGATTATATCAAAAAAAAGGGAAATACTTGTATGTCAACCGTGGCTTTGGCTATCATGGACTCAAGGGTAGGATAGGTATATGGCCGGAGATTACCGTCATCACGTTGAAAAAATCTATTTCATAATCTTTGGATGGCGCCAGGATGATACCGTTCGGATGTCAGGCTTATTTTTCATATCTATTTTTAACGATATAAATAGATCAGGTTGGGCAATATTTTTTTGTTTCGAAGATTAATTTTATTATATTTAGTTAGCGTAGCTTGGTCTAAAAAAGATGGTAAGCTAGTGCTATTAGTATTAACCAATTGCATCAAATTAAACAAAAGAAGAATATCCATTGCTTGACATACTATAGGTAAAAATGAACAAGCGGATTGTCATATAGATCCAGGGATGGATGCGTTCGATAGTTAATTAGATTTATAAACCAATTATTTAATTTGAGGTATGGCACACAAAGTAGTTTCCCTTATTTTGGGAGGGGGTAGAGGGTCTCGACTTTATCCATTGACACAACAGCGCTCTAAGCCGGCTGTTCCTATTGCTGGGAAATATCGATTGGTCGATATTCCTATTTCGAATTGTTTAAATTCTGGATATAATAAGATATTCGTTTTAACACAGTTCAATTCAGCTTCTTTGAATACGCACATCAAAAACGCTTATAATTTCAGCATTTTCAGTAAAGGTTTTGTTGACATTTTGGCTGCTGAACAAACGAACGAGGGAGATCGATGGTTTCAGGGAACAGCTGATGCCGTGAGACGTACACATAAGCACCTATTGAATGTTGACTACGATTATGTATTGGTTTTATCGGGCGACCAGCTCTATCAAATGGACTATTCTGCTTTGGTAGACTTTCATGTGCAGAACGGCGGGCACATCACAATTGCAACCATTCCTGTCAATGTAGCCGATGCGACTGGGTTTGGCATTCTCAAAGCCAATGAGGCAAATGTAATTACAGCGTTCACCGAAAAACCCAATAAAGAGGAGGTCTTGAATTGGTCTTCAGAAGTCTCCAGTGAGATGGCCAAATGTGGGCGGAATTATCTGGCATCGATGGGGATTTATGTTTTTTCAAAAGGTGTTTTGCTCAATTTACTGCTTGCCAATCCAGGTATGGACTTTGGGAAGGAAATACTACCAGATGCGATCAACAAGTACAAAGTACTGAGTTACCAGTTCGATGGCTATTGGACAGATATTGGAACGATAAAATCATTTTTCGATGCCAATATTGGATTGACTGCAGATGTTCCTGATTTTAATTTGTTCGATGAAACTGTATTTACGAGAGCGCGTATGTTACCTCCGTCTAAGGTTTCGGGAACAACACTCAATAATACGGTTATTGCTGATGGCTGTATCCTCAATGCAGATAAGCTCGAACGTTCTGTGATCGGTATACGTTCCCGTATTGGTGAGGGGACAGTAATTAAATCAACCTACATGATGGGATCAGATCATTACGAACAACTTGAGGAAGTCATTGAATTGGGGAATACCCAAAAACCGCCACCTGTTGGTGTGGGGGAGCGTTGTTATATTGAAAATGCTATTTTGGATAAAAATTGCAGGATAGGAAATGATGTCAGAATAAAAGGAGGACCACATCTGGAGGATGGCGATTTTCAGACACATGCAATCTGCGATGGCATCGTTGTTGTAAAGAAAAATGCCGTAATCTCGAATGGTGTAAGTATAGGCTGCTAGCTATTTTCAGACATTAAGTAGTAAAGGACTAGGACTGTATGCGCCTGGTCTTTTATTGAATTGTTTGCCTGATCCGAATTTGCACTAACATTTATACAATTCTAGCGCAAGTTGTCATCAATACGATCACACATAGTATCAATAAAACGATGACTGTTGTAGTATAAGGGGTTCTTCTCATGATTTTTTTTATTTATTACTTATAAATTTAATTTCGCAAAAGTCATGCCCATTATAGTAACCTCAATCCTGCTCGTTGAAACTGTAGTTTTAAATCTACAACCGATTGGTTTTATTGATTTTGTGCGAAATATTTAAAATCTATTTAGGCTAGACGGTAGCTTTCAAAAAATACGCATTTTACTCCCTTATTATTTCTTAATAATCAATATAGTTGTAAAATCTCTATAAGCATCACTGCGGAAAATGCTATTGTCAAAGTATCCTGTGACGATAATTCTAAAATTTCAGTCATGCGATAAGATAAGATAAGATAAGATAAGATAAGATAAGATAAGATAAGATAAGATAAGATAAGATAAGTTGGTCCGAATTAAAAAAGGAATTCGCTCGGACAAGAGTTGAGATTCATAAGTTATTTATACTAATTGGATTGTATAAAATGTTGTTCAAATAATTGCCAAAGACTATTTACAAGGCATGAATTGGTGCGTTTTTTGTTCGGTCTGACATTTAAAATATTTATATCAATATGAAATCTTTTTATTTAGGGATGGCAACATTAAGTGTCGGATTAGCGCTTATGGCGCGTCATAATACTGCTTCTGGCAATCAACAAGCTGTTCATTCTTTTGGAAACGTGCGGGTTAATTCTGATTCGACAAAAGTCGAGAATCTGGTGAAGGAATTGAAGAAGCTTAAACCTATTCCTAAGGCCGATTTCGAAGCAAAGTTTAAAAAAGAGATCAACGGTTTTAAACTGACCGAAGCTCAGGCATTTGAAGACCAAGAAACGGGCTCCTTTGCCTCGGCCAACTATGCAAAGGATGGGGGGAATATTTATCTCATGATAACAGATGGTGCGGGACCTGGATCGGAGCAGGTGAAAGCTAATTTATTGAATTATTTAGAACTGAAAGACATTTATACACCGGAAGACAAGTCAGCAGTTAAAAATTATAAGGGCTGGTTAGTCTCATTTGACTGGAGTATGTTCGAAAATGATGGCTTGACGAGTATACAATACTTAGAGGGCAATCGTTATGCTGTTGTTGCTTCGGCAAACCAGGTTCCGATAGAAGAACTTGAAAATTTTTTGAACAGTTTTAGTTTATAAAAATAAAACAAAGAGCGCCCTAGCTTATTCCGTAATCCAAGGAATAGGTTGGGGCTCTTTGTTTTTCTGTGAATCATGAAACTTGAAATAGATTAATAGCAGGAAAAATTATCCGTTTTTTATTTTATTATTTCTTATTTTCGGCACGATATTAATCAGCAGAATAGTTGACGGAAATTGGATGTTTTTCTTGCTTTTTCGTTGGCTGGCATAGTTATTTCACTTTATAAAACTACAATGTTTAAGCTAAAAAATAATCTAAAGATAACTCAATTCGTGTTATTGATGAGTGTTCTTAATTTTTTATTTTTCCATCTCCCTTTCTTTTCCTTTGTTTTTAAAAATATTGATTATAAAAGCCTGAATGGCATTGTTCTGGTCCTAAGCTTAGTGATCTTAATGTTGGTCTTAAACGCCTTTGTACTCTATTTAATATTTTTTCTATCACGTCTAGTTGGCAAAATCTTGCTGATCTTCTTTTTCATCGGCAGTTCTATCGCGGTTTACTTTATCAATACCTATAGTGTCATCATAGATGAAACGATGGTGGGGAATATCCTCAATACCAATTACGCGGAGTCGAGTAGTTTTTTCTCGATTAAACTAATTTTATATGTCGTTTTATTGGGTATCCTGCCTAGTATATATATTGCGAAAGTGAAAATAGAGAATGTGAAATTAAAGCGTTTTCTTATTACTTCTGCGCTCAGCCTATTGTTTATAATCATACTGATTTTTGCGAATGCGAGTAATTGGTTATGGATCGATAAAAATTCAAAGACTTTAGGCGGGCTAGCGATGCCTTGGTCTTATACGGTAAACTTCACACGTTTTTATATTCATCAGCAGCAGGAAAATAAAAAGGAAATCTTACTTCCTGATGCCAAAATAATGGATAACAAAAAGGCCGTTGTTGTTTTGGTAATAGGTGAATCTGCAAGAAGTCAGAATTTTTCGTTATACGGTTATAAGAAAAATACAAATCCCTTACTATCCAAGATCCCGAATCTACATCATTTTGAAGCGACCTCCTGTTCCACTTATACAACCGCGGGTGTGAAATGTATTTTGGAACATAAAAATAGCGGGGATTTATATGAAATATTACCAAATTATCTGTTCAGGAATGATGTTGATGTTGTCTGGAGAACTTCCAACTGGGGCGAACCTCCGGTCCACATCAAGGATTACAAAAAAACAGAACAGCTAACATCGAATTGCCAAGGGGAGGGCTGTAGCTATGATGAGGCTCTTCTGGCGGGATTAAAAGAGCAGATACTAGCCAGTAAAAAGGATAAAATATTTATTGTGTTACACACAAGTACTAGCCATGGACCGACTTATAGCAAAAAATATCCGGCGCAATTTGAAATGTTTAAGCCTGTTTGTAATAGTGTAGAGCTGGGGAAATGTTCTAAGGAGGAACTTGTCAACGCTTATGACAATACAATTGTGTATACAGATTATATTTTAAACCGCTTGATAGAAGATTTAAAAGAATTGAAGCAATACCAAAGTGCGATGCTTTTTGTATCTGATCATGGTGAATCTTTAGGTGAAAACAATTTATATATGCATGGACTACCAATGAGTATCGCACCTAAAGAGCAATATGATATTCCTTTTATCGTTTGGGTTTCTGATCCAGCGAAAGAGCTAAAACCCAATAAAATATTGACCCAGAACCATGTATTTCACAGTGTTCTGAACTTCTTAAATATACAGAGTCCTATTTATGATGAAAGTATGGACATCTTTAAATAGTATACAGAAACCAATGGGAATCGTTTACGAGAGGAGCTGTATACGGTTGTTTATTGGTGAGCGGGTTTGTAATATAGAATTGTAGCACCGCCAGCAAAGGTTTTTGTCTTTAGGTATGTCAGCTGTATTTTTCTGTTTATGTTGTTGAACAATGGTAAGCCATTTCCAGCAATAACGGGATGAATACAAATTTGATACTCGTCTATAAGGTCGCTGTTTGTTAATGCGACAATTAGACTAGGACTACCTATCAAAATATCTTTGCCCGGTAACTGTTTAAGTGCCTGAAGTTCGTCAACGATAGTTCGGTTTGCCAGCCTTGCACTGTCCCAATCCAGATTTTTTAGTGTTTGCGAAAAGACGACTTTTGGTATCGTGTTCATGACATGCGCAAATTCGTCTGAGGATTTATTACCACTGGAGGTTGTCAAGAAGGCCCGCCAATATTCCATAAGCTGATAAGTTATTCTACCATATAATATTGTATCAGACTCACGCAATAAGTCTGTATAATGCTGATGAATTTCATCATCTGGAAGCATTAAAGTATGATCACAAAAGCCGTCTAGGCTCATATTAATCGCTGCAATTACTTTTCTCATAGCGCGCATAATATTTCTATGCATTGAATTTACGAAAAAGTAAGGGACGGTTGACCTTAGAGAGAAAATAATAGGAGCTACTAAACTCATTACTGAAGATTGAGATAGACAGGCTCTTTATGAGAAATTGGGGGGCTATTCGTCTATAATAGTTAAGTTACTGATTACTTCGAAAGTTGACACATGGTAATCATCTCCAAAAAATAATCCATTGATATAATGTTGGATTGGGTAAAAAAGGTCTATCGGAATGCCTTTATAGAAGGTTTTGAAATCGTTTGGAATAGAGTAAGCATGACTATATTTTCCTTTGCCAAGACTGATACCGCCTATTTTTTTTAGGTAGCCAGTTATTTTGTGTTTAGAGGAATTTGAAAACTCTTCACTTGTTTCCAGGAAATAATCCTGAATATAAAAATTTCTTATATTTTTCAATTTGATCGGGGAGCTTTTATCCAGCTTGATTCTCCGGGAATAGGATATATCGGTTAAAATGCAGGTTGCCTTCTGAACCGTTGAGACATCAATAAAATAATCTCCATCGACCAATAGATGTTTACTATCTTTATAGATACCTAGGATCATCTCGTTGATTTCTCTATCGGAATAATCCATTATATTTGAAGATCTACCAAACTTTTCGAATTGCAGTCCGCTATCTTTGACATTTTTCCTGATTTTATTTAGCTCATATTGCTGAAAAGTCCTTATTTTTTCCATATCCGTTGCTCGTTATATTTAGCACTTTAAAGATAATTTTAAAACTTTGCTTTCAACCGCTTTACAGGCATCTAATTGCAATTTGAATCGAATCTAATTTAACAGTACGCTAACGCTTAGGTAACAAGTTAAGTCTTCAAAGGAGAAATGTATCGTTTTTTGGAATGCAGAACCTGAGATCGAACAGTAGCCAAACGCAGGTTCTGCTATTAAAAATCAAATTTTCTGGAGGTCATACGACCCTGACCTTTCAGGTTTATTCGGTTGGGGAATAGTTCCAAAACCCCATAAGCATTTTCATTGCTGGTTTCGATCATCCCCTCAAGTGTAATCATGGGAATCCCTTTATAGTTAGCGAAGTTACCGGGATGATGATGCCCTGAGATAACAGCTTTCACACGAGGATATTTTTCGATTGCTGCCAATATATCCCTATTGTTGAGTGTTTCAAGTCCGTTTTCTGGAAATAAGGGATGATGAGAAAAGATGATCACATTCTTAGCCTCTTTTTCTGCTTTTTTTAGCTGTTTTTCCATCCATGCAAGTTGTTGTCTGCTGATGCCACCATTCCATGGCTGTGTATTTTTCCGTGCCTCGAATTTTAGCTGGTTATTTAATGCTTGCCAAGCAGCGCGCTTAGCTGAAGCCTCTGATGTTGCGTATTCGCTGAGTTCATTGGTGTTGAGGAGAATAAATAACCAATGACCTTTTTCTACGGTATAGTAGGGGGCGGACATGCGATAGGCCTTGTAGAGTGTGGCACCGTTTTTCACATCGACATAATCATGGTTGCCCAGTAAATTGTAAACTGGTGCCTTGAGTTTGTCCAGATGCTGCAAGGCTGGAGTCAAATCTTTTGCACCTACATCGACTAAATCTCCTACCATCACCGTAAAATCCACGCCAGCTGCATTTATTGCTGTCGTTGCTGAATCTAATTTGGAAAGTGAATTGCGGTAAAATCGACTTCCTTTGGTGTCCTGATCAGCATATTGTGGGTCTGCAATTAAACCTATTTTCAATGGAGTGTTCTTTTGTTGGCTAATGCTCTTACCATGTAAGAGGACAAATAAAAGGGAGAAAACTATAATTTTAATTTTCATTCTGGGTAATTTTAGATTTTGAATGCCATCGGGCTCGAAAACAAACCGACGAGGCTACCGATTTTAATTTTGGTTCTATTAGCTCAATCGCTGGTCCATACAAACATACATGATTTTTTGACGTTTAAAAGCTGAAATTAATAGCAATCGATTGCATAAAATTCAGAAAACCAAAATGCTACACCGGATATATGTTATTTAGATGCTGGTATTTGTTCGTCATAATTTCGCATGATATAATAGAAATACGCAATCATTTTCATATAGTTTTCGATACTGATATATTCATTGGTACTGTGCATGCTCTGCTGTTCGGAATGATTGATTTTGATTGGCATAAATCGGTAGATATTCTTGCTGAGTTCTTGGTATTTGACGGCATCTGTACCGCCAACGGTCAGGTATGGTGTGACAATAAGATCTGGGTATAACTTTCGGATGGAGGCTTCCATCATCTGATAGGCTTTTGTATCACTAGGAGATACATTGGAGGCCTCCCGGGCATTATCAACCTGTTCTATTTCGACATCAAAACCCGCTGTTGCTTTCTTAACGTGTGCTTGGACTTCCTGAATTGTATTTTCAGGCAATAGTCTAAAATTGACAACAAATTCGACTTCTGGAGACAGCACGTTGGGGGCATCGCTACCTTTCATCATCGTCAGTGCTGTCGTGCTGCGTACCAAGGCGTTGGTCGAATGATTTTTGGTCAACTGGGCAAGTAGCATAGGTTCCATCAACCATCTATTTGCTATTGCAAAGCGCGAAACAAAAGGCATTGAACCGCCTATCTGTTGGAAAAAACGCTGAATAAGTGGACTTATCATCGGTTTCATCTGCTGCTCTTCGAGCCGCTGCATGATCACCGCAGCTTTGCCCATGGCCGTTTCAGACGGTGGCATTGAAGAATGTCCTCCTAAGCCTTTAACTTTGACCTTTAAAGATAGGAAGCCCTTTTCGGCACAGCCAATTAATGCGACATCTGAATGTATTCCTTTAACAGATCCTTTCTCGAGAATGAGTCCACCTTCATCGTAGACAGCTTCAAATCGAAGTCCCTTACGCTTGAAATCTGCAGCAATTTTGCTTGCCCCAAGTTCGCCACCTACTTCCTCATCAAAGCCAAATGCCAGGTAGATATCACGTTCAGGTCTTTCCTTATCCAGCAGTATTTTCTGCATGGCTTCGAGTAATGAAAAGAGCATTCCTTTCATATCCAATGTTCCACGCCCGTAAATCCGTCCATCGGCTACTGCACCCGAAAAAGGGGCATAATTCCAATCTTCTGCTATTGTGGAAACTGGAGGGAGCGGCTTATCTGAAGGAAGGAAAACATGTTCGGATTTGTTTTTAATTTCAGCTGAACCCGGAGGAACAACATCATAATGGGACAAAAATAGGAGTGGCAATAAATTGCTATTGCTACCTTTAAGTTTAAAAACTAAACCATAGGAATGCACGGTATAGATCTCCAGTTGTTGGTGAATAAGCGGATAACTTGCTGCGATATACTGTTTAAAAGTATCAAAAGGGGCGTAGGCAAATAAATTAGGATCCCCATTGGAAACGGATGGTATCTTAATTCCCCCCGCTAATCGGGATAAGATGCTATCATTGCTTATGGGCTGGAATGCTTGTGCATCGGATTTTTTTATCTTGGCAAAAGGGAAGAGCAATGTGTTGATCACTAAACCAATAAAAATCACAATCAGCAATAGCAATAGTACCAAAAGTAGCTTCTTCATAACAGCGTTGTTTGTAGTGGAACGTTTATATCAATACCATCTCAAATAGAGACCTACGGATAAAAACATCATACTGTCCACTTTGTTTTAGCTTGAGACTTGGAGCCAGAATCAACCGTCGCAAATGTTATTTAAAAATTATCAAATCAAGTCAAACTCCATTTCCGATGTTTCCCTGCCATTGACAATAATGGAAATTTTATGTTTACCGATATAGAATTTTCTGGTGGTGATTACTTTAAATGATTGCCTGCGTTCAATCCGATTTTTTTCAGCGGATAGATAGATCTTCTCGCTAATTTTAAAGACTTTACGGGACATTAAACCATTTGATTTTTGATAATATAATCCATACTCCAGGCGGAGTGGTTTGGATTGCGCATGTGTATTTTCGATCTGGAATGAAAAAAAGACATATTCACCAACTTTTACATACGGTGTCGCAATGTGTAGATCGGAAACCTCAAAATCTGTTCCCTCCAAGCCATAGTAGTGTAAAATCTCTGGATGCCCCTGTTTAAGTAGTGTGCGGCAGCCATGTTTAATGATTCCATCCGTATTTTTACTGATCCCTTTCCAATTTTTCGCAATGGCCAGCAAAATATCGGGGTGATCTTTGGAGATATCGTTTAAATTGTTGGCGACACTTCTTCTTACAGTTTCCGACACATCATTTTTTAGTAAATCCAAAATAGGCAAAATAGGGCTCGGATCTTTCTTCAGAAAGGGGATAGCCATAGCCCATGGTAGCCGTGGACGAATACCTTCGCTTGCCAAACGGCGAACTTGTGCATTCGGGCTTCGTGCCCATTGTTCCATTATGCTGATCATCTGCCCTTTATATTTGATAATAAAAGGGCGAACAGCAAATTCACAAGTGATGAACTGTGTAATTATTTCAAGGGATTGCACGGCGGTTTCAAAATGCTCAACACCATACGTTTCGATGTAGTCGGGGAATATAACATATTCAAGTCCACCGGGATACCCTGCCGCAATTAAATTCTCAACAACTTGGGTGATTAAGGCGATTGCTTCGGGAAAATTGGATGGCATAAATTCGTGCAAGGTTTGTGTGGTATGTTTGGTCCTTTGCTTCCATTCCATAGTGTTGAAATCAGGGCTAAAGATTCTCGTAATAAATTGCTCTTTATTGAAATCGGGATTTACCTGACTAAACTGATCTGCAATGTGTTGATAGAAATTGAGCGAATAGATATCTTTGATAAGACTCATAAATATTGTATATAGTTCAAATATATATTTAAAACAAGATGTGGCCACAAATTGACCAAAATTCCATCGTGCCAAGTTGTTCGTTAGAGACAAAACTAGAGGATAGAACTGACAACTGTTTGTCACTAGCCAAATATGTTGAATCACAAATAAACAGTATTAATCTTTTACCTGTTGCATAAGCTTATGAAGAAGTACAGTAAGTGTCTTTAATTCATCCTTTGTCAAGGAGCGTGAGGCTTTTTTTGCAATACTTTCCCTAAAGTTTTCCGAGTTATCAATGATATATCGACCTTCATCAGTCAGGGACAGATCAAAAAATCTACGATCTCTTGTCGATTGCTGTTGCTTGATAAGCCTGTTTTCGGTCAAAAATTTAAGCTGCTTGGAAATAGCCGCCTGGCTGATCTGGAAGGCTTCAGCAATCTGTTTACCGGTAACCTGATGACCTCTATAAATATATTCCATGATATTGTAATGTGTAGCCGTCACCCCATGTATATTTCCTCGGTTCATATTGGCTAGTATAAAACACTGTAGGTCGGTAAAGACCTGATAAAAATCAGTTTCGCTCTTATTCATAAAACAATAGTTTAGTTAACTTTGTTAAGTATTATGGTTAACTAAGTTAATCATATCAAAGATAAAGAAATGAATTATATCGTCATAGTAAATGCAAGGCAAAACAATCTGAAGAATATTTCGCTCCGTATTCCCAAAAAAGAGATCACTGTTTTCACGGGCGTTTCCGGTTCTGGAAAATCGTCTTTGGTATTTGAAACGATCGGAGCGGAAGCACAGCGGCAGTTTAATGAGACCCAGACGAGTTTTATCAGAAATCGTTTGCAGCACATCGGGGTTCCAGAAGTAGATAAGATTGAACACTTAAATGTACCTATTATTATCAATCAAAAAAGACTAGGTGGGAATGCCCGTTCCACGGTAGGTACAGCTACAGATATCTATAGTTCATTGCGATTGCTTTTTTCTAGAATGGGTACTCCGTTTGTGGGATATTCCAATGTATTTTCATTTAACAATCCACTGGGCATGTGCCCGGAATGCGAGGGACTTGGTTTTGTGCAGACCCCTGACATTACACGACTTTTGGATATGGAAAAATCTTTGAATGAAGGTGCAATCGCATTTCCGACATTTCAGCCCGGAGGATGGCGGTTAACGCGATATACTTTATCTGGATATTTTGACAATGATAAGAAATTAAAAAATTATAGCAAATCGGAATGGGAGATGCTTTTGAACGCTGCAGAACATAAGCCCAGACACCCTGACAAACAATGGGGAAAGACTGTGAAATACGAAGGCTTAATTCCTCGTATCGAAAAGGCATTCTTAAAAAAAGATTCGAAGGAGAATATAACCCGAAAAGAGGCTCTCAAAACTATCATAATCACAAAAAAATGCCCTGTATGTAATGGCACAAGGCTAAATAGAAGGGTTCTATCGTGTAAAATATTAGGAAAAAGCATAGCGGATTGTGCATCACTCTCCGTGGATGAGTTACTCGAATTCATAGGCGCTATAAATACTAAGACCTATCAGGTATTGTTAAATGAACTGAGCAAGAAATTACATGATATAGTCACTATTGGCCTTCAATACCTGACGTTGGACAGGCGCACAGATACCTTATCTGGCGGAGAATCCCAACGTATCAAGATGGTACGTAATCTCGGTAATAGTCTAACTGACTTGCTCTATATTTTTGATGAACCGAGTATCGGTCTCCATCCTAAAGATTTGCAAAATATCGCAACGATTATTCAACAGATCAAGGAGAAGGGTAATACGGTGATTATTGTAGAACACGATCCAGATTTAATTAGGATTGCGGATTGGGTTGTCGATATGGGGCCGGGATCAGGAAAATTAGGCGGTGAAATTGTCTACGAAGGCAAATTTGAAGGACTGCAATATGCCAAGGGAAAAACAGGATCTTACTTTGGACGACGCTTCGATTTCAATCACACTCCACGACAGGCGGAAGGTTATCTGGAGATAAAGAATGCGAGCTTACATAATTTGAAAAATATCCATGTAAGAATACCCAAACACGTGCTTTCTGTTGTTACAGGTGTTGCCGGTTCAGGTAAGAGTACGCTGATCAACAAAATATTGCCCATGTTTTATCCAGAGATCAAAGTTGTTGATCAGGCGCTATTTGCGGCCAGTGTACGTTCCAATCTGCTCACTTATCTTAATTTATCAGATATGATCAGGAAGCTTTTTTCAAAAGCAAATAAGGTCTCTGATAAACTATTCAGTAGAAATAGTTTAGGGGCCTGTGAAAATTGCAACGGATTGGGGGTTGAGAAAATTGATCTGGCTTTTATGGATGATATTGAGCAACCTTGTGAGCGATGTGATGGCTCAGGATTCACAGCACAGGTACTAGATTATCATTACAAGAATAAAAATATCGTTGATGTCATGAATATGACTGTCACAGAGGCAGCTGTATTCTTTCCCGATGATCCCTTTCATAGTGTTTTTAACATGTTATCTAACCTTGGCCTAGGTTATCTCAGTTTAGGACAGCGGCTGGATAGCTTTTCAGGTGGCGAACGACAACGCCTGAAGCTTACGAGGGAACTCAACCAAAGTAATGGTATTATAGTCCTCGATGAGCCAAGTACGGGATTACATCCATCAGATACACAAAAACTACTGAACTTTATAGATGAACTTGTGAAAAATAGGAATACTGTTATTGTGATTGAACATAATCTTGACATCATTGCTCAGGCGGACTGGGTAATAGATATTGGTCCCGGAGCTGGCAAATATGGTGGTGAGCTGCTCTTTGAAGGAACAGTGGCTGATCTTTTAGAAGATAAGATATCACTCACTGCTGTATATTTAAGAGGGCACTTAAAAATGACTTAGTATATCATAAACAGGATGTATTCTTAGATCAGACTAAAAATTTGATCTTACATTTAGGAATCCTAGGATAGAAAACAAGCCATAATATTACAAATCAATTCCGTAATTCTGTAAGGATTTACTCCCCGTTTGTGGCCAAATTTGTAATGTAAGATTAATACATACAGATATGGCTACAAATAATTATAACGAAACAATTTATATTCCTTTAGAGGATGTGGAAAGCGAACATTGCGCATTAATTGTTGAAAAAGAGTTGGCCTTGGTAAAGGGGATAGAGAGCCAAAAAGTTGAACTGAACAATCGTAGGGCGGCTATTACGGTCAAAAATAATGAGGTTGTAGCCAATGCTGTGAAAGCTGTTAAGGATCTTGGCTATGGCGTGTCGACCGTAGTCAAAACATTTCCTGTACTGGGAATGACTTGTGCTTCCTGTGCAGGGAGTGCAGAAAGTATGGTAAAATACGAATCTGGTGTAGTGAATGCTTCCGTAAATTTTGCTACCGGAAACTTGACCGTTGAATATCTTCCGAATATCACTGATGCCGTTAAAATCCAAAAAGCTGTACAAGCCGGCGGTTATGATCTATTAGTGGAAGACGAATCAACCCAACAAGAAACGTTGGAATCTATCCATGCCGAAAAGTTCCGGACACTCAAAAGCAAAACGATATGGGCAATTATCCTATCACTTCCTGTCGTGGCGATCGGTATGTTTTTTATGGATATCCCATATGCAGATCCAATCATGTGGTTCTTTGCAACACCTGTTGTACTCTGGTTGGGTAAGGACTTTTTTATTAATGCATGGAAGCAAGCAAAACATCGTTCAGCAAATATGGATACACTGGTTGCATTAAGCACGGGGATCGCCTATATATTTAGTGTTTTCAATATGTTATTTGCCGATTTCTGGCATCAGCGGGGACTGCATGCGCATGTGTATTTCGAAGCTGCAGCGGTTGTTATTGCTTTTATCCTGCTTGGGAAATTATTGGAAGAAAAAGCGAAAGGTAATACCTCTTCGGCTATAAAAAAATTAATGGGGCTACAGCCCAAAACGGTCATGGTCATACAACCTGATGGATCTGAAATACAAGTTGCAATAGAAGCCGTAAAAGCAGGTGATATTATCCTGGTAAAACCAGGGGAGAAGATTGCTGTGGATGGTATGGTTATTTTGGGCGATTCCTATGTTGATGAAAGCATGTTGAGTGGTGAACCGGTTCCAGTGTTCAAAAAAGAAAACGAAAAGGTCTTTGCGGGTACGATTAATCAGAAAGGCAGCTTTCAATTCAAAGCGGTCAAAGTAGGCAAGGAGACGATGTTGGCGCAGATCATTAAAATGGTGCAAGACGCCCAGGGTAGCAAGGCTCCAGTGCAAAAGATGGTCGATAAGATTGCCGGAATATTTGTTCCGGTGGTGATTGGTATCGCCCTATTTACCTTCGTATTGTGGTTTATTCTAGGCGGTGAAAATGGTGTGGTGCAAGGTCTGCTGGCTGCTGTAACTGTTTTAGTTATAGCCTGTCCCTGCGCGCTTGGCTTAGCGACACCCACAGCAATTATGGTGGGTGTTGGAAAAGGGGCTGAGCAAGGCATCCTGATCAAAGATGCGGAAAGCTTGGAACTTGCCAAAAGTGTCAATGCAATTGTCTTGGATAAGACTGGAACAATTACCGAGGGGAGACCGCAGGTAACAGGTATCCAATGGTTGGACAGCGATGATACGACAAATGCCATATTATTAAGTATAGAAAAGCAATCTGAACATCCGCTTGCGGAAGCTGTAGTCAATTACCTTGAAGGTGTAGCAGTGACGACAATATCGGCATTTGACAGTATTACGGGAAAAGGAGCGAAAGCCAATCATGGTCTGGAGACTTACTACGTTGGTAACAGGAAACTATTGATTGAAAATGGCATCGCTATCGCAGAGCAATTGCAGGATCGGGCAGAACAATGGAGTGAGGAGTCAAAAACTGTCATTTGGTTTGCCAACAGTACCCAAGCACTAGCTGTCATTGCTATTGCAGATAAAATTAAGGAGACCTCGATATTGGCTATTCAAGAAATGCAGGCCATGGGTATTGAGCTTTATATGCTTACCGGTGATAATGAATCGACTGCCAAAGCTATCGCAGAACAGACGGGCATTAAGCATTATAAAGCGGAAGTGATGCCGCAACATAAAGCTGACTTCGTAAGAGCACTTCAACAACGCGGAAAGGTAGTGGCGATGGTCGGTGATGGTATCAACGACAGTACCGCCTTGGCAACTGCAGATGTCAGTATAGCGATGGGTAAAGGGAGTGATATTGCTATGGATGTAGCAAAAATGACCATTATTTCCTCGGACTTGACTAAAATACCACAAGCAATCCGCTTGTCGAAACAGACGGTGGCCACCATCAAGCAAAATCTGTTTTGGGCTTTTATTTACAATGTGATCGGTATTCCTGTCGCTGCAGGTATACTCTTCCCAATCAATGGTTTTCTTTTGAATCCCATGCTTGCTGGAGCGGCAATGGCCTTGAGTAGTGTTAGTGTCGTGAGCAATAGCTTGCGTTTAAAATGGAAAAAATAGATCGTAATAGTAAACAATAACTTTAAAATTAAATAACATGGAAAGCAAAAATATTCAATTCAAAACAAACCTTAACTGTGGTGGCTGTGTATCCAAAGTAAGTGCTGATTTAGACAATGCTGCAGGCATCTGTGAATGGAGCGTCGATACATCAAATAGCGACAAAATTCTTACAGTGAAATCGAACGGTATCTCTGAGGAAGAAGTCATTGAAATTATCAAAAGAAAAGGCTTCATTGCTACATCACATTCTGCATAAATTGAATGCGGAAACCAAGAAAAAGTCGTCCTTTATCCGGGACGACTTTTATTTTTTTGCATAAGTTGTTACAAGGCCATAGGATCCTATGAACACTTGAAAACCACTATTATCTTGCCTATATCGACCGACTGACATGAGTAACAACAAGCGTAGCGGAATTGGTTTTTTTAATTACAAGGCCAATCTTTCTATGAAGAAGTCTCGTTTTATAGGCTATCTGTTGAAGAAGAGCAATAGCCTCTAAAAATAAATAAAAATAGCCCAAGCTATTTGTGTGCTTGGGCAAATAAGCTTATTTTAGCCATTAATGGGCAGCATTAAATCTAATATTCTCAGAAGCTATGGACAATACATTACTATTTTGGTAATGTTTATTCTTGTATTGCTCACATCCTGTCCAATAAAAAATGGAATCAAAAGTCTCATAGGGACACCAATGAATACGGAACAGGGGAGAATAGCGGATCGGGCCATACCCCTTGTTAACGGATTTGAGCGCTGTAGTGAGTTGGTAGAGAGCGAAAATGCCCGATTAAGCTTTGTAAAAGAAACTCTTCTTTTGCCAGATGCTGTGCTAATCCTGAGGTCGTTTTACCCTTTTAGCATATGGGAGCCTCTGCAACTGTCGGCTAGCCGAAACCGGCGTCAGAAGATTGCACATACTTTACCTATTTTTCTGCAATATCGAACATTACGCATTTAGAATTCTTTTTTGACTAGCCCACCTTCGTTATAGAACAGCCCTGATATTCATCTGTTTTTATACGATGGGGAGCTATTAAGATAAAACAAAAGCAAACTGTAGGTGGGTTTTAGTGATAGTTTATAAATAATTAAAATACAGTAATTTACATATATAATAATGAATATAAAATTTAATAGGATTATAACAGGTTTTGGACTTTTTATTATTACAGCAAGTGTTTTGACAGCCTGTGGAAACTCGGCAGATGGTAACAAACCCAAAGCAGAAAAAGAGCAAGCTCAAGCTGTTAAAGAAGTTGAAGAGCCAAAAGTGGCCGATGTTTCCTTCAAAGATAAAGCCGGTAATGTTGTTAAACTAAGTGATTTAAAAGGGAAGGTTGTCTTTATCAATTTCTGGGCTACTTGGTGTCCGCCGTGTATACATGAAATGCCGTCCATTAATACCTTAAGACAGGGATTCAAAGACAACAAAAATATAGTATTTCTAATGGTTGATGTCGACAATGATATTGAGCAATCGGCGGCGTTTATGGAGGAGAACAAATATGATTTGCCACTATATACTGCAACGGGAGAAATTCCACCAGAATTTTTGGGTGGATCCATTCCTACCACAGTGATTTTGGACAAAAATGGACAAATTGTAGAACGTTTGGAGGGGAGCAGAGACTATGCAGCTCCTGAGATTGCAAAGGCCTTAGAGGAACTGACAAAGGCAAATTAGCATCACTCTAGAGCATAGCGAAAGTCGCACGGACTAAAAAGAGCTAAATAGGTGTTAACCTATTTAGCTCTTTTTATGATTTTTGACCTAAGATATTGCTTCAACCGCCTCTTTGATCAATGCTGTAATTTCGTTTGGATGGGTTGCTAGTGAAGCATGGCTGGCTTCCAAATGAATAATTTTACGAGCATTAATTCGTTCCGCCATTTCCTGTTGAGTCACTGGTGGTATCATATGATCATTGTCTGATACCTGATACCAGCTGGGTTTTGTTTTCCAGGCTGGCTCTCCCGCCTCTGCCGCAAAAATACTTCCATGTGTTGGTTTCTGCGCCAAGGACATTGCGATCGCATCTTTTTCATCTAAATCTTGAGCGAAGCTTTCGTGGAATTTATCGTATTTGATCCATAGAAACCCTTTTTCATCAGGAACAAGGTTGGCAGCACCGGATGGTGGTTCTCTACGGCCGAAGATACCGCCCAAACTTTCACCCTTGTCCGGGGCAAAGGCAGCGATATATACTAAGCCTGCAACTTTTTCATGATGTCCAGCGGCGGATATTACTGCTCCACCATAAGAGTGACCAACCAAAATAACCTTACCAGCTTGTAGGTCGATCAAATCTTTGGTCTTTTGGATATCGTCTTCAGCAGATGTCAATGGATTTTGTACGCTTCGTACTGTATATCCTTCTGCATGAAGATTCGTGATAACATGTCTCCAATGAGACCCGTCTCCCCAGGCTCCATGGACTAAAATAATTGTTACATTTTGATTTCCCATATTCGTTGAAGTTTATAGATCAAATATATGTTTAAGTTGCTATTAAACATATTAACTTAAGTTAACGTTTTAAAATTCGTCGACGGATTCTACTTAGCGAAGGTGGTTTAACGCCGAGGTAGCTGGCGATATGTTTTTGGGCTACGAGCTGAAAAATTTGTGCATTCTCGGCGAGTAGATTATTATACCGTATTTCCGGCGAGTAATATAACAACTCTTCGATTCTCTTTTTAGCTCCGAGATAAATGACCTCGGTCATCTTTCGCCCAAATTCTTGCCAGTAAACATCCTTTTGATAGAGTTTTTGAAGGTCATCTTTGTGTAGAAGTAATACCTCGGCATCGGATACCGCTTTAATATTCATACGCGACTTCGTGTTACAAAGGATACTTTCGTAATCGGTAAAAAAGTAATTGTCAAAATGGAAATTGAAAGTTACATCTTCACCGTTATCATTGATATAATACGTTCGCATAAAACCGGTTTTTAGAAAACCAAGGTATTGACATTTCTCGCCCTCTTTCAAAAAGAAATCGGACTTTTTATAGGTTGCCGATTTGAGATAACTACAAAATTCAGGATAGTGTTCTTCATCGACCAAAAACAGAGGGCCAAACTTAGTGTATTCGTTTACAATCTCAGACATAGCTGGTAAAAATATTAAGCCAAAATAATTTTGTATTAAAATTATTGAAAACTTTTGATAGTATGTCACAACATTGAATCATATACTTTCTTTACAGTTGACTATAAAAATATTACCTTCGTAATACATCACAGCAATAATGATATGTCCCAAATTAAAGAGCAAACAGCGATAAAAACCACCTATTTCAGTATTATAGGAAATACAATGTTGGCTTTGCTGAAGTGGCTGGCGGGTTTTTTTGGGAATTCATACGCACTTATAGCAGATGCGATTGAGTCCACCGCTGATATTTTTTCTTCCTTTTTAGTTCTTCTTGGCTTAAAATATGCCCAGCGGCCTGCCGATGAAAATCATCCCTATGGTCATGGAAGGGTAGAGCCACTTATTACGTTTATCGTTGTTGGCTTTCTCATTGTATCAGCTACGATCATTGCCTATGAAAGTATAGAAAATATTGGGACACCCCATGAACTGCCGAAGTCCTGGACATTATTCGTTCTCGGAGGAATCATTATCTGGAAAGAAAGTTCTTACAGAATTGTCATGAAAAAGAGTCGAGAGACCAATAGCTCTTCACTGAAAGCGGACGCGTGGCATCATCGAAGTGATGCAATTACATCGGTGGCGGCTTTTATTGGTATATCTATCGCTTTAGTATTGGGTAAGGGATACGAGAATGCGGATGATTATGCCGCGTTATTTGCAGCTGGATTTATTTTGTATAATTGTTACCATATTTTTAGACCTGCTCTTGGTGAAATCATGGATGAAAATGTTTACGAGGAAGTGATCGAGGAAATCAGAAAATATGCTTTGGAGGTAGCGGGTATAAAAGCGACGGAGAAATGCTATGTTCGAAAGTCGGGAACAAAATATCACGTCGACCTACATGCGATTGTGAATAGTGAGATCACGGTGAAAGAAGGTCATGCACTGGCTCACGAACTCAAAGATTATCTGATCGAACATATACCCGACCTTGGTCATGTTATGATCCACATCGAACCGAGTACATATATAGACTAAACGGCCCTGTTTGGCAAGAATTAGCCTGTTCGTATATCAAATAGCGATGTTCGTATAATTTTGTCAATTTGTATTTATTTTTCCTTTAGCTTTATTCTAAATAACAATTTATTTCTCTGGAAATAGATTGTCTGTAAGTTTTCTCCTCCTGTTCACGATGAGGGTGCTTTGTTAAATATACATGCAGTTATGTTGGATGGATTGTTGGGAGAAGCTTATATCGTAAATAACATTGTATGCTAGTCAACAAAAGAATGAAAATAGTATTTGCCGTAACAGTAATTTTTGGAATGTTGTGTACACATGATGCGTTAGCGCAATTTGGAATGGGGCTTAGGGCCGGCGGGAATCTATCTGGTACAAATGGTTCGGCTTTTCGTTCAGGTAAAAGAATCGGTTTTCAGATCGGAGGGGATCTTAGCTATCATTTTAACAAAAATCTAGCATTGCAGGCCGAACCGGTCTATAATTTAATGCGGATCCGTAATAACGATCAGACTGCAGAAAGTGAATATGGGATAGGAGCCGGAACCAGAAAATTGGAATATATGAGTGTGCCGTTGTATCTAAAGGTAAATTTTACCCGTACAATTGCGATTATGGGGGGACTGGATTTCAATTTTTTGCTCAATGATGACCGTTATAAACTGAACAATGGAGCGAATGCATTTCGAAGTAAGCCCAGAACAGGTTACAGTTTAGGTGCAGAATTGGGTAAGGTTTATTTTCGGTATCGAAAATTTAATAGAACAAATGATATCATAGACAATTGGACTGCGGATATTGAACAATATCAACTGGGACTCAAATTCGAGCTGTTTTAAATCGATTTCAGTGCAAAATCCATTTGTGAAAGACTTTGCTAAACTATTGGTTTTTAATGCATAAAAATTGATATTGGCAATATAAACAGGAGAGGACCATCCCAATTTAATTGGGATGGTTTTTTGTGTTAAAAGCTACTACTTTTGTGCTTGAGTCTTTACGATTGCCTTATTAATGCTATATGCTAGAGGTTATTATCGGCAGATAACATTTCAATTTGCCATCTGATATGGTCCATTGTAATTGGATATTCGACCTCATTGACAAGATTCTCATAGATGTCGTTGAATAATAGATTATAATCTCCTCTATGTGGAAGCGGATAAGAAATATGCTTTTGATTTGTGTTGTCGATAGTCACCAATTTACCCTCACTGCCATTCGGTTCTACACCATAAGCTGGATTATCGGGAAGCATGCCATCTATCAATTGCTGTTCTTGCACATCAGCCATCGTTTTTATGAAGCTTCCTTTGGTACCATGTACCACAAAAGCGGGCAAAGGATCGGCCACAGCGAGGCTCCCCGTTAGAAATACATTCAGTTCATTGGGGTAGCGTAAATGATAATGGAAGTAGTCTGCTACTTGGGAGTTGGGTCGGTTAATTGAAGTTGTTTTACTAAATTTCAATGGTTTTCCGAAGAGCGAAATAGCCTGATCTATAATATGAGGCCCCAGATCATAGGTGAGACCACTGGAGATATATTGGTTGTTTTCCTTGAAATATTTTTGACCTAATTCCATTTTATAGCGGTCGAAGCGGAAAGATACTTCAGTTAATTTACCAAGATTGCCACTTTCAATAACTTTTTTTACATCGAGAAAATGGCTGTCATAACGTCTGTTTTGATAAAAGAAAATCCGCTTCCCACTTTTTTTGCTGACCTCGGAAAGTTCGTTGAACTGCGTTATATTTTCCACGGCTGGTTTTTCGATCAGAACATGTTTTCCTGCTTTTAGGGCCTCTGTCGCGAACTCAAAGTGTGTATGATTTGGCGTGTTTACAATCACCAGTGCTATCGTATCGTCTGCCAATAACTGATCTACGGTATCATAGCTTTTGATTTCGGGATAAAGGTCTTGTGCTATTTTCTGTGACCGTTCGACAACGGCGACTAAGTTAAAATGTGGATTGCTATGGATGAAAGGTGCGTGGAAGACGCGACCCGACATACCAAAGCTTAGAATTCCGGTATTGATCTTGGTATTTTTCATTTTTATATGATCTTGTTGAAGCAAGGTTATTTGCTGTTGAGTATTCTTTTTGTAATTACATCTACGAACTGTTGGACCGAAGTAGGGTCTGGATATAAATATAAGTATATCTTGTCTTATTTTAGATCGATCCTTACATATTTGGATTGATTTTTCTTTGGGAAAATCACATTTTTTGTCCACTTTATCTGGATTTTGCCTATCCATACCTATATACCATCGTTGTTCATTACAAATCTATGATAACAATAGGCCAGCGAAATACGCCGGGTTTAGAAGATCTAAAGAACTACAATTCTTACTCAAGTAAATATATCCAGTTGTTTTCATTCTTAAGAAGGACTTCATGTAGTATCACTTAATATGATCAAAGACAAGATAATTCTTGAAAAACGATGAGCTATGTGTAATAGTTTGATGAATTTTATTAGGTTGATTATTAGTTTATTGTGTATTATTCATTGGAGGGATAGTTTTTTACCTTCGGTATTTTACAAGTTATGCAATATATAATATAGAGTTGGATGGTAAGATATGGGAGCGAAACCAGGTCATCGGACTCTACTATTTATAGTATAAGAGATATGGAAGTTTTAATCAGCTCATTAACAAGTAATGGACACAAATTAACACCTCAACGCCTACATATTATCAAGCATTTGTGGCGCAAAGTTATTATTGACAACATTGACGACCTCTATGTAGAGTTGCGAACAATACAACACATCAGTTGGGCAACTTTGTACTCCACAATTAAATTGCTGCATGCTCTTGGTTGGCTCGAACTGCGTGGGAATGGTCCTAGAGGACGATATTATCGTTGGATCAGGAAAGATTTCAAAGCTGTGGACCTGTGCTAATCGCGGCAGATTCATGATCATATTTTTATCGACGAGATCTGGCCTTGGGAATCTAAAATTGTCCTTAATCTCTCCGTAACAGCTATTTTGATTGCTCGCAAATAAAAAGCGGCCATTGGCACAGATCTATTGCAAACAAACTCGCATGACTACTGAAAAGTGTTTCATGTTGTAAGTTATGGATAGGGAAAGTAAATTGTCGTGTTGTTGAGTAAAAATATAGCCGATATAAAATGGAAAAAGGGCAAACCAATTTATTTTGATTTGCCCTTTTCGGGTAAGTAATCGGGCTCGAACCGACGACCCCTAGAACCACAATCTAGTGCTCTAACCAACTGAGCTATACCTACCGTGATTTTGATGATACAAAAGTACGATTAAACCCTATTCCCTCCAAATATTTAAATGAAAAAAAACAGGTATTAAAGTCAACTAGGTGAAGATTAGTTTATTAAATTTTAATAAAAAACGATTGTAATAGCCCGTAGGACGTGATTTGAGATTTTTACTTAAAATCAGGTCGATTTTTGTTAGGTAATTGAATGAAAAAGTATAAAAAAAGCGATCACTCTAGTCGGGTGATCGCTTTTTTTATACAGTTATTGTGATGTTAGATCATCTCAACACTTCTTTTTACAAAAGATGTTAGATCTGCACCAGATAACAGGCCTCTTGACAAAAGTGCTAGATCAAAGGCTTGTTTCGCCAGTTTCGCACTTTCTTCATCAGAAGAGGATAATATTCTTTTGATCAACGGGTGATTGCCGTTAACCGTTACTTTGTAATTATCCGGCAATGAACCATAAAAGTTCATACCACCACCGCCAGTTTTGGCCATATCTTTCATACGACGCATAAACTCATCTATAGTAACGGATACGGGTAAGTCACCTTCACGAAGGGCATCTACCTCAACTTTCATATCCTGACGCGAAATCGCTTTTTCGAAAACTTCCAAAGCTTTTTTGGATTCCTCTTCGGATAATGAAAGTTCGATCTTCTCATCTTTTTGAATTAGCTTGTCGATCACATCTGCGTCTACACGTTTAAGCTGTACCTTTTCGCCTCCTTTTTGTTCCAAATAGGAGGTGAAATGTGTGTCAAGTGGGCCATCAAGTACCAAAACATCGTAGCCTTTGTTTAACGCTGTTTGGATAAAACCATCTTGCTGAGCAGCATCATGTGTGTATAAGTAAACAATATTACCATCTTTATCGACTTGAATATCTTTTACCTTTTCATAGTATTCCTTGATTGTAAAGCTCGCGTTGTTCGTGTTTTTTACCAAGCAGAAATCACTCGCTTTTTCCGCGAACTTTTCATCGCTTAGCATGCCATACTTGATAAACAAGCCAATGTCTGTCCATTTTTCTTCAAAACCTTTGCGGTCAGTTTTGAATATTTCATTTAATTTATCCGCAACTTTTTTGGTAATATAGCTATTGATCTTCTTAACATTACTATCTGCCTGTAAGAAAGAGCGTGAGACATTCAATGGAATATCCGGAGAATCAATTACCCCATGAAGTAACATCAGGAATTCCGGTACAATGTCCTTTACTTCATCGGTAATGAATACCTGTCTAGAGTAAAGCTTGATTTTGTTGCGTTGGATTTCCAGCTCGTTTTTTACTTTAGGGAAGTAAAGAATACCAGTCAGGTTAAATGGATAATCTACGTTAAGGTGGATCCAAAACAATGGCTCATCCATCGAATATGGATATAATTCGCGATAGAAAGCTAAATAATCCTCGTCTTTTAACTCCGAAGGGGACTTTGTCCAGGCTGGATTTGTATTGTTGATGATATTGTCAACTTCTACAGATTTATATTTTGGTTTACCTTCCTCATCTTCTCCATCTGGCTCAGAGCTTGTCTTCGTGCCAAAACGAATTGGGATAGGAAGGAACTTTGCATATTTGTCCAAGATTTCCTGTAGACGAGCTTGACTCAAAAACTCTGTGGACTCGTCATTGATATGCAAAATGATGTCTGTACCACGTGTTGTTCTAGTCCCTGTTGAAATTTCGTAAGAAGTACTACCGTCACATGTCCAATGCGCTGGTTCGGCTCCATCTTGGTAGGATAATGATTGAATTTCTACGGTGTCAGCCACCATAAATGCAGAATAGAATCCTAATCCAAAGCGACCAATAATCTCATTTGCATCGTTAGCTTCCTTGAATTTCTCCATGAATTCTGTTGCTCCCGAAAACGCGATTTGATTAATATATTTTTTGATTTCTTCGGCAGTCATACCAATACCATTGTCTGAAATCGTAATGGTTTTGGCCGCCTCATCAAACTTCACATCTACGATTAACTCACCTGTTTCGCCATTGTATTGCCCCAAAGATGCTAAACGTTTAATCTTTTGGGAAGCATCAACTGCATTAGATACCAGTTCGCGCAAGAAAATTTCATTATCTGAGTATAAGAATTTTTTGATTACGGGAAATATGTTCTCCGTGTGGATTGAAATACTACCTTTTTCTGGATTCATAATTTGTATGTTGCTATTTAATTTTATGATTTTGGTGATTAATGCACAATCTGTGTTCCAAATAGCGATTGTAGGACAGGATGGCAGAAATTCATTCATTTTGTCATAATCGTTCAATGTACCCTAGTAATCGTATTTGAACCTATGTCAGGATAGTTTAGACAAAAAATATAGAGGCTCGGGATGGAAGCAAGCAAATGTTTGAATCGGTCGATCGGTAATCCTGTAGGAGATTTAGCTCTGCGAATAATCTTAATTTAATTCAGGGCTCTGTGGGAAGTTGGCGACATGCGCATATTTTGGACCTAGCCCAATTATGGCATCCTTCCAAAGCAATTCACCATTACCCTCAAAAATAATCTGATGATGGTATTTATTTTGAACAGCCCAGCTGTTTTCGTTTATTTCCTTATCCAATTGTCCGCTTGACCAACCTGAATAGCCGATGAAAAACTTGATTTCATCAGATTTAATCTGATCCTGTTGAATCGCGTCGATAAGTTTTTCTTCATCACCGCCAAAATAGAGGTTTGGAGCAACCTCTTCACCACTTAGTAGAAGATCAAACCGACTATGTACAAAAAATAGGCTCTCCTGTGCCACAGGTCCACCTATATAAATCGGGAAATGACATTGCGCTATTGATTCCAATAATTGACCAATATGGACATTCGTTTTATTATTCAATACAAAGCCTAAGCTACCTTCTTGGTTATGATCACATAATAGGATAACAGACCTTAGGAATCGAGGGTCTAACATGAATGGCTCTGAAATCAGCAGGCTTCCTTTTTGTGGGTCTAATTCATTAAACATAGGACGCAAAATTAAGTATATGTCGAAATTAATCCTTTTTTGTTTAACTCATGCGAGATTTGTGCCAAAAAAACGTTTTTGGCAATTTCTACTAAGTTTATAGAGAAAAAGCAATGATTTTAGTAAGTTTGTAGGAATATAAAAATAGGTTTCTATGTCCATTCAACATAAAGATATTGCAGCGATCAGACAAGATTACGTATTGGGTAACCTATCTGAATCGGATGTGGATCATGATCCCATCCATCAGTTTAAAAAATGGTTTGATGAGGCTGCTCATAGTGAGGTGATTGAGCCCAATGCGATGGTGTTGTCCACTGTCTCGTCACAGCATTTACCTTCTTCAAGGATTGTTTTATTAAAAGATATTTCAGAAGGAGGGTTGGTATTCTTTACAAATTATGAGAGCCGAAAAGGGGAAGACATGAAAGACAATCCGCATGCTGCGCTTTTATTTTTCTGGCCTGAGCTACAACGGCAAATCCGTATTGAGGGTATTATCGAGCTAGTGAATGAATCAGATTCGGATGAATATTTTCAGTCGCGTCCTAAGGGGAGTCGCATAGGTGCATTGGCATCCCCCCAAAGCCGAGAGATTCCAAACCGAAATTTTTTGGAGAGTAGAGTAGAAGAGCTTCAGAAACAATATTCGGATGATGTGACTATACCTCGTCCAGTGCATTGGGGTGGTTATATTCTAAAACCAATCTATTTTGAATTTTGGCAGGGACGTGCTAGCCGTCTTCATGATCGGATCGTCTATAAAAAGGTTTCGGATTCTTGGAAAATCACGCGTCTAGCTCCATAATATGACATTTGAAGAAATTAAATTAAAACTAGTTTCCACATTTGGAGATGCAGTAATCCTGAAAGAGGAGGCGACTGGCCTACAAGCCGCTTTGTTTGTCCATGTTGAAGATCTAGTTCCTGTTTGCTCTTTTCTTAGGGATACCGAGGGTCTATATTTTGATTTTTTGAGCAATATAACTGCTGTAGATTACGAAGATCACTTTACGATCGTCTATCATCTGAGTTCATTGCCTTATCAACATACAGTCGTATTGAAAGTGGAACTGGAGGGCAATCGCTCGTTGGATGAGCTGCCAGAAATCCCGTCTGTTACTTCCATTTGGCGTACAGCAGATTGGCATGAAAGGGAAGCTTTTGATCTGATGGGAATTTATTTTTCAGGACATCCGGACCTAAGAAGGATACTCTTGCCGGATGATTGGGAGGGGTATCCACTACGAAAGGATTATCAGGAGGCTGAAAAATATCATGGCATTAACATTAATTGATCTGTATGGCGAATCCAAAATATAAAGAAGCGTTAGATCGTTATGAAAGGCATCTCACGGAAATTTCCACGCAAGAGATGGTCTTGAATATGGGGCCGCAGCACCCTTCAACACATGGTGTATTGCGTTTGCAGTTGATTACGGATGGGGAAATTGTCAAGGAAGTCGTTCCGCATTTGGGCTACTTGCACCGATGTTTTGATAAACATGCGGAATCTTTAAACTATGGGAAGACAATTCCCTTTACCGATCGTCTAGATTACTTGGCATCCATGAATAATAGCCATGCATTTGTGATGGGGGTGGAACGTATGTTGGGGTTGGATAGTAAAATCCCCAAAAGAATAGAATATATTCGGGTACTGGTCTGCGAACTCAATCGCATTGCATCACATCTAATTGCTATTGGTACCTACGGCATCGATATTGGTGCTACAACTCCTTTTCTATGGTGTTTTAGAGATCGTGAACATATTATGAATATGTTGGAATGGGCATCCGGTTCGCGTATGTTATATAATTACATCTGGGTCGGTGGTCTTTTCTATGATTTGCCTGTTGGTTTTGAAGCGCGTTGCGCAGAATTCATCAACTATTTTAAACCCAAATTGATTGAATTGGATGAGATATTGACCCAGAATCAGATATTTATATCTAGGACAGCGAATATAGGTGTCCTACCGGCGGATGTTGCAATCAATTATGGTGTTTCGGGTCCTATGTTACGCGCATCAGGTATTAAATGGGATTTGAGGCGGATTGATGGATACTCCGTCTATCCGGAAATAGATTTTGAGATTCCAGTAGGAAAAGGAGCTATGGGGAGCATTGGAGATTGCTGGGACCGCTATAAGGTTAGGGTAGATGAGGTACATGAATCTGTTCGTATCGTAGAACAATGCCTTGAACGGCTTCAGAAAGATTTTAAGCGTACAGCTGATTTTGATCCGCGTGCACTTGTGCCCAAAAAGGTGAATTTGAAAGCGCAAGATTACTATGTGCGTGCGGAAAATCCGAAAGGAGAGCTCGGTTTCTATTTTGTAACGAAAGAGAAATCCGATATTCCATTGCGGGTAAAATCGAGGGGGCCAAGTTTCAATAACCTTTCTGTTATTTCCGAATTGGGAAAAGGAGTGTTGATTGCTGATCTCATTGCTATACTGGGGTCAATTGACATTGTTTTGGGTGAAGTAGATCGATAGAATGCAGTATTCTGCACATTATGAAGATGTTTTGATAAAAAATGGGATATTGTATTGAAAATGTTGCATGAAAACGCATAAAAATTTGCATATGTAAGCAATATTCATCATATTTGCAGTCTCATAATTTAAGTTTATAATTGGTTAATGAAAGCTCGTTACTCCCATAGTAGCGGGCTTTTCTTTTTTTAGTTATTATACAAAATATCCCATTTGTGAAGATTTCATCGAAATTCCTAGTATAGAATTTGGCTTAAATTATTACCTTTACGGGTCTTAAATAAAAGAAAAGTGGCGGAGAGTTTAGTAATTATTCCAACATATAATGAGAAGGAAAATATTGAAAAGATTATTCGTAAAGTTTTTTCCTTATCACATGCATTTGATATCCTAATTGTGGATGACGGGTCGCCTGATGGCACAGCAGATATCGTAAAAAATTTACAATTGAACGAGTTCGCTGACCGCTTATTTATAGAAGAACGGAAAGGGAAGCTGGGCTTGGGGACCGCTTATATTCATGGGTTTAAATGGGGGCTTGCCAGAGAACATTATCAATATATCTTTGAAATGGATGCTGATTTTAGTCACAATCCGGAGGATTTGGTCCGTCTGAGACAAGCCTGTGTGGATGGTGCTGATATGAGTATTGGATCTCGGTATATTAAAGGCGTAAATGTTGTCAACTGGCCGATGAGCCGGGTCTTGATGTCGTATTTTGCGTCTGTATATGTCCGTTTTATCACTGGAATTGAAATTCAGGATGCTACGGCTGGTTTTGTCTGTTTTACACGGGAGGTGTTGAAGACTATCCCTTTGGACAAGATTAAATTTGTTGGCTATGCTTTCCAAATTGAGATGAAATTTACGGCCATACAATATGGTTTTAATGTTGTGGAGGTACCTATCATATTTACGGATAGAACCGAAGGCACATCTAAAATGAGTACGAGTATCTTTAAGGAGGCTTTTTTTGGTGTGATCCAGTTGAAACTGGGGAGTATCGGAAAAAGCTATAAGAGAAATTAATAATCTTGGTCAATGAACGAAAACTTAGATCCAAATCCGGAACGTTTGAACAATACAGATCGTGACATCGAACGGGCGTTGCGACCTCAAGCATTTGAAGATTTTACAGGGCAGGCAAAAATATTGGAGAATCTAAATATTTTTGTGAAAGCTGCACGATTGAGAGGAGAAGCTTTGGATCACGTCTTGTTACATGGCCCTCCAGGATTAGGTAAAACGACACTTTCGCATATTATTGCCAATGAAATGGGGGTAGGTATAAAAATTACCTCAGGCCCGGTCTTGGACAAACCAGGGGATCTTGCGGGGTTATTAACAAACTTGGAGGAGGGTGATGTGCTGTTTATTGACGAAATCCATCGGTTAAGCCCTTTGGTGGAGGAGTATCTCTATTCGGCCATGGAAGATTTTAAGATCGATATCATGCTGGAAACAGGTCCTAACGCCCGTTCTGTGCAGATCTCATTAAATCCTTTCACGCTGATTGGCGCGACGACACGATCTGGTTTGTTAACTGCTCCACTGCGTGCACGTTTTGGAATCAATTCACGGCTTCAATATTATGATGCAAAACTATTGACAACGATCGTACTTCGTTCTGCACATATTTTGAATACACCTATTTCTGATGAGGGAGCTTACGAAATCGCTCGTAGGAGTAGAGGAACGCCACGGATCGCAAATGCTTTATTGCGTCGTACGCGAGATTTTGCTCAGATAAAGGGAAATGGAAGTATCGATCAAGAAATTGCAAAATATGCGCTGCAAGCACTGAATGTGGATGAAAATGGCTTGGACGAGATGGATAATAAAATCTTGACTACAATTATTGATAAATTCAAAGGCGGGCCAGTAGGACTTAAAACTGTTGCTACTGCCGTAGGAGAAGACGAGGGGACAATCGAAGAGGTATATGAACCCTTTTTGATTCAGGAAGGTTATATTATGCGTACCTCGAGGGGGCGTGAATGCACTGAAGCTGCCTATAGACACCTTGGTCGGGCGCATAATCCAAAAGGAAATACATTGTTTTAATTCTAAATAGCCTCCTAGAGGCTATTTTCAATCGTTTTGAAGGATTCGCTTCGTTCGGCTCAATAAAGCCGGACTAGGTTTTATTTTCTGAAAATGATCTATCTGAGCAAAAAGCTCTTCTTTTACCCACGAATGTTTCTTGCTCAGATTATTTAATATGTCTAAACAGTTGACCAAAACAGCTATAGGGCATTGTTGTTCGATCATCCATTGAAAAGCCTGTTCAATAAGTTCTTCTTCGGTCTTTTCATCAAGGTCATAGCGTTTATTCTTCTTTGAGGTCAAATACATCAAAACTTTGCTATAACTCCTAAGACAGCTCCAGTTTTTTTGTTTTTTCAAATTATCAAAAAATTGTAGTAACAATCCATCAAGCAAAGCCGTATTCTTTAATACAATGGTTTCAAATACCCAGGCAGCCCGGAAAGAAACGGTTTTATCTTTCTCTAGTGAGATGTTTAGTAGGTCCCGAAGGCTAATATCCCCAAGCATATTCAAAGAAAAATCCGTTACCTCAAATGATCTTAAGGTAACGGATAAAAACTTTATTTTTTCGAAGTAGGTCATAAAACCTATTATTTTTGAGGTTTTTCTCTATTCATTTCGGTCATATCGACTTCATTCATTTTGGAATCCCCCAAGAGATATTGGCTGAAATAGTCGCCCATTTTCCAGAAGAAATATTCCGTCATATCACCAAATCCATGCCTTTGTCCTGGTAAGAGCAGGAAGTCGAATCGTTTATTAGCTTTGATCAATGCATCGACCATCCGGATCGAATTTGCTGGGTGAACATTGTTGTCTATATCGCCGGTGGCAATCAATAATCTTCCTTTTAGATTTTTGGCTAATTCGGTGTTCTTGTTGATCTGGTATGAAAAAGTCGTATCACCTTTTGCCGACACCTTTTCTGTCACACCATGGTGGCGTTCGCTCCACCAGCGGTTGTAGATTTGATTTTCATGGTTGCCGGCTCCCGATACTGCTACTTTAAAGAAATCAGGATAAACAAGCATTGCTGCAGTTGACATAAATCCACCTCCAGAGTGCCCTGTTATACCCACACGATTGACGTCAATAAATTTATAACGGTCAGCAAGTTGCTCCGCTGTCACCTTTTTGTCTTCCAATCCATAATCACGTAGATTGCCATAGCCATAGGTATGGTACCATTGTGAACGGGATGGATGTCCGCCTCGATTCCCCACGGTAACAACGATAAAGCCAAATTGGGCCAATCGATCTATCCGATCCATGCTCCGTCCAAAAGATTTATTGACAGCTTCTGTCTGTGGGCCTGGATAGACATATTCTACGATAGGATAGGTCCTCGTACTATCAAAATCAAAAGGTTTGTACATGACACCATAGAGATCTGTGGTGCCGTCGCCAGCCTTTACTTTAAAAGGTTCAGGGAATTTATAACCTGCGGCAAATAGTAACGAAAGATCTGCCTTTTCAAGTGTCATGACCTTCTGTCCATTGCTATTCAATAATACAGATTCTGGTGTTGTATTTACTCTTGAGGAGTTGTTGACAAAATACTTGGAGGATTCGCTCATCTCAATTTGATGATCAAAGTTTCCTGCGTTCAGCAGTTTAATTCCATTGCCGTTGAGATTGACACTATAATGGTGAAGGTAGTAAGGATCTTCATTTTTCTCACGACCGGATGCTGTAAAAAACAAAGTCTGAGTTGTCGGATCTATCCCAGTAATTTCCTCACAATGAAAACTTCCCTTGGTAATTTGGTTAATCAGTTTACCGTTGGTATCGTAGTGGTAGTAATGTCCCCATCCATCTCTTTCGGACCAATGAACCAAACGTTTCCCATTTTCGGTCAGGAGTGGTTTTTGAACATCAAGATAGACGTTTGAACGTTCCTGAATAATAGGATTGACCGCTCCATTCACATTCACCTTCAACAAGTCTATTCTTTTTAAATCACGGCTGGAACGGGAGATATAGAACTCTTCGTTATTTCCTAGCCAGTAGTTAATGTAATAATCCTCTTTGTATGAATTTCTGTCTGGCGTTTTGGTCCAGTTGGAGATAGTTTGGTTTTTAAAAGCTGCGATATTTATCCTGCGTGGTGCCTTTGTTGCTGCTTCAAAGATATAGAATTCAGTTTCGGTCGAGTCAACCTCACCTGGCATTTGGTATTTATAAGTTTCCAGGGTAGGGCGAGCAGAACCGACATTATTGATCACCCACAAAGGTTTTAATGATCTGTTATCTTTTCTTGTCAGGGTAAAATAGCGACCGTCTGGTGACCAGCTGATCCATACACGCTTACGTTTCGTTTCACTATCTTTATCCTTTTCGTCACCTGTGGTTGTGCTATATTCATCACCACCCCAAGCATAGTATTGCACACCGTCTTTGGTAATCTGGTGCTCAACAATGGTGCTATCTTTCTCATTCTTGACCGCTTTGAGATAGTTGGCTTTGTCCATCCAATACAGATTAAAGTCTTTGGCGAAGTAGACGGTATTGGTGTCGGGTGAAAAACTTGCCCAAGCTAGTGGTGCTTTAACCTTAGTAGAATCGCTGATTTCAGTTACTGTCTTTGAAGCAAAATCATATTCTAGATAAAAAAGCTTTTTCTTTGTTGTATCTGATTTGTTTTTAAGTTTTTCGATCTCATCTTTAGACTTCACCGTGTCTTTGGTACTCTGGATCTGAAATCTGATCTTTTTTTCATCTTTGGTGAATCTCAGGCCCTGTAATTCCAGGTGTTGTGCATCAACAGGATTTTTAACAATCTTGGTTATTTGAGCGGCTACGCTCTCGCTGTCAAAAAGGGTCTCTTTCTTTTTAAGTGCTGGATTGACGATATACCAGTTTTTACCTTGTGAACTTGTGTAATCATACCAGAAGCGATCCGAAAAATTGATCCAATTTGGTTTGATGCTTGTAGAGAAAATCATTTTTTTTAATTTCTCTGGTGAAAATTTGGCGGCCAACTGATAATTCGCTTTTACCGGAGGTTCTTGAATCTGCTGTCCGGAGCCGAAATAGGGTAATAGACTGGCTGCAAAAATAAAATAGAACTTATGCATTAAATAAATATAGATAATTGTGTAATCTTGGTTTTGACCACTAAAATATTCATTATTGTACAGTCATACGAATGATTCGTGTAATAATACTATGATGGATAGAAGTTTTCATTAAAGTTTACCAAAAAAAGTTCCTGTGTGGCTCGAGTAACACCAGTATATAGCCAGCGAAGAAACTCAAGATCGAGCATTTCATCGTTAATATAACCCTGATCGACAAATACAATAGGCCATTGTCCGCCCTGGGCTTTGTGACAGGTGATTGCAAATGCAAATTTAATTTGCAGGGCATTGTAATAGGGATCCTTTTTAATAGCTTCAAGCCGATCTTTCCTGTCTAATATATCTGCATAATCCATACCGATCTCTTCGTACAGATTCTTCTGACTTTCATAGGAAAGGTTGGGACCTTCTGTATAGAGACTATCTAAAATAACGCGACAAGTGATCGGTTCGATTTCATCAATATCCATAAATTCCAGTGTAACGTCGGCAAATCTATAGCCATGTTGCTCGTGGATATTGCTCACCTTCCGGACTTTGGCCATATCACCATTTGCGATAAAACCATCGCCCATGTTGTTTTCCTGTAGCCAGAAGTAGTTGTTCTTCACAACCATGATATAGTCTCCACCTGTTAGTTCTTCGTCCCTAAAAAGAATCCTGTTGCGGATGTTCTGATTATATAAGTTTGCTGAACGGTTCGAACGGCATATGATCATGGTGTTTTCTACGCCATATTTATCATAGGCATAATTTATTCCCTCTATTAATCGTTCACCTGTCATTCTATAAAGATCTTTAAATCCTTTTGTTATGAATTTTGGAAATGGGAAGTCATGTTGCCCTTCCTCAGCCGATATGATCTCATTTCGTATTTTGGTCGCATTGTACAGTATGCCCGAATCTTGGGACTGCCGTACTACCGTGGTTAGTTCAAAAGGATAGACGCATAGGTGAAATTCATTTTCAAGATAGCCAGGGTTCAATGCCGGGCTGTCCAATAAACCAACCGGTGGCAACTGAGCGGTATCACCGACAAATAAGAGGCTACAATTCTTGCCAGATTGTACATAGCGAAAGAGGTCATTTAAAAGGCTTTTTGAAAATACATTCACGGATTCATTGGAAATCATAGAGGCTTCATCTATGATAAATAAAGTATCTTCGTGCAAATTCTCCGCTAAAGTAAAGTCTAGTTGAAAGGAAATGGCGGATTTTTTCCGATAGATCTTCTTGTGGATGGTCAGTGCCTTTCGTCCGGAATAATAACTCATCACTTTAGCCGCTCTACCGGTTGGCGCTAGGAGCACGGCTCTTTTTTTCAATGCAGGCAATACTTTGACCAATGCCGCAATTAATGTTGTTTTACCGGTTCCGGCATAGCCTTTGAGGACAAAACAAGACTGCCTGTCAAAAGCAAGCAGAAATTCTTCCAATAGCTCGAATGCTTCCAACTGCTGCGCGGTTGGTTGCCAGGGAAATTGTTGTATTAGCAGATTTTTGATGAACACTCCCAAAGTTATTTAAAAGGTTTGTCTTATCCTCTAGAAAAAGCTATTTTTGCTTTAACAAGTTTTTATTTTTACAATTCAGCGAATGAATTATATTTCAAAACAATTTAACATTCATTACTTACCTGAGTATAATCTTTTGGTAAAGGCTGGCTTCCAGAAAGATGTATTAGCGGTAGTTGATAAGAAGTCAGTAGCACCTATATTGATCGAATATTCCTCGGAGGAGCCAATTTTAGATGCGACAAGAATAATGAGCCTGCCATTTCGATTCGTTCGGATTGTGATCCCACATCAAAGCTTTACATTTATACCAAAGGAGGTTTTTCAGAAGGATAATATTGCGCAATATTTACAATTTTTGGGTACATCAGATCTTGAAAATACATTTATTTATTATTTAGATAATCTTGGTTTGGTGGCTTTGTATCAATTTGATAAGCTTCTTTTAAATCGCTGGCGCAGGTTGTTTCCGGATGCTGTTATTCTTCCTGAATTTGCCGTTGTGTTGGATCGTGCACAAGAGCGTATATCTATTCGGGGTAGTGTATTGGGGTTACACTTTGTAGCTGATAACATTGTCGACTTTTATTTGTTCAAGAATGGTGTTTTTCAACTTTACAACAGCTTTGAAATTCATAATCTTGATGATGTTAGTTATTACATATTGAACATATTAACACAATTTGGCTTGGGCGATTCTATCGATAAAGTTCTACTTTCTGGTGAAGTTCCCAACGAATCCTTTTATAAGCGCATAACGTCCTATGCCGGAGATATCGAAGTATTGGATTTAAAAACAAAGGTTGTCTTGGCTGATCAGGACGTGAATAGTAACTTGACACCATACAACATATTATTTGATTCAATATTATGCGAATAATAGGAGGTAAAATTGGTGGCTTAAGGCTGAATCCACCAACCAATTTGCCGGTTAGACCAACCACAGATATCGCTAAAGAAGCCTTGTTTAATATTCTGCAGAATCGTTTGGAATTTGATGGCTTAAATTGCCTTGATCTTTTTGCAGGAACCGGAAATATTAGCTTTGAGCTAGCATCTCGGGGGGTGGAGCATGTTGATTCTGTCGATTTACATTTTAAATGTGTACAATACATTACGGACACTGCTAAAAAAATGAAGCTGGAACAGATCAATGCACGGAAAGGAGATGTTTTCAAATTTATTACAAGCTGCAAAAGTACCTATGATTTAATTTTTGCAGATCCGCCTTACGATATTCCAAAACTGCCCCAATTGCCAAAATTGGTTTTTGATAACAATCTATTGAATAATAATGGGCTTCTTATTGTCGAACATCCTTCTACAAGGCAAATGGAGGAACATCCGAATTTTATAGAAACCAGAAAATACGGTTATTCATCTTTTTCATTCTACGCAAAATCCCTATAATATGAAAATTGCTGTCTTTCCAGGCTCATTTGATCCTTTTACCTTAGCCCATCAGGATCTGGTTGAAAGGGCGTTGCCATTATTTGATAAAATCATTATTGCCGTAGGTTATAATGCAAGTAAAAAAGGTATGTTAGACCATGACGAGCGAGTCAATGCTATACAGGATGTTTTTCGAGGTACTGAGGCGATTGAAGCTGTGAAGTATAGTGGTTTGACAGTAGATTTCTGTCTGAACGTTGGTGCGAAGTTTATATTGCGAGGTTTGCGAAATACGGGAGATTTTGAATTTGAAAATGCGATCGCTCAAAATAACTTGTTGCTAAACCCCATAGTCGAAAGTTATTTTTTGATGAGTAGATCTGGGAAGGCCCATATATCGTCAACTATTGTGCGAGATGTCTGGTTTAACGGGGGAGATGTTAGCGAGATGGTGCCTGTAGAAGTTCTAGCCTTATTGGACGAGAAGAGATCGCCAAAGCACTAATCGCTCAATTTACCAGTGCGAAATACAAAATATCCCAACAAAATATTATTTTGTTGGGATATTTTTTGTATTGAAGCACAGCTTATTATGGTGTTATATGTAAAGTATGTCTTTGCTATAGGGGTCAGGTGTAAAACCTTTTTAGAAGCATACTTGCCAAATAATATTCTGATTAGTATTTAATTTTATTTTAAAAGCCTTTATATCAATGTTTTGTTGTTGTTTCAAAGTCAATTTTCTTCATATGCACTCGCTGTATTTAATAGGGACATTTCTTCTGTTGACAAATTTATTTTGGTTGCCCTAGTTAGTTCCTCAAGTTGTTGCAAGGAGGTAGCACTTACAATGGGAGCAGTGACAGAAGGTCGATGAAGAATCCAAGCAAGTGCAATTGTTGGCATAGCGACTTGGTGATTGTGTGCTACTTGAGCTAAAGCGTCCAGAATACGAAGCCCGCGGGTATCAAATCTGCCTTTTAAGGCGTCAGATCGTTTTGCATCTTTAATGTCATCTATCGATCTATACTTGCCTGAGAGAAATCCGCTTGCAAGAGAGTAATAGGTGATTACACCCAAGTGATTTTCGAGCGCGAGTTGCTCATAATCTTTCTCATATTTTGAACGGTCGTGCAAATTATACTCGGGCTGGATAGCAATATAGGCAGGGAGATTATGCTTCTCTGCGACAACTAATGATTCCTTTAGGCGTTCAGGGCTTAAATTAGACGCTCCAATCCATTTTACTTTACCGGCATGGACCAATTGCTGGTAAGCCTCAAGCGTTTCATCTATGGCTGTTGAAAGGTCATCGTGATGGGACTGATAAAGATCTATTGTGTCTATTTGCAATCTCATGAGTGATTCGTCCACAGACTTGATAATATGTTCTTTTTTCAAATTGGGTTTGTCATTGCCGAGCCGACGTCCGCCCACTTTCGTTGCAATCTGAATTTTATCCCGCACATCCCGTTTACTGATCCATTTACCAATAATGGATTCGGATTCTGATCCTGTGTGACCGGGCACCCAATGGGAGTAGTTGTTAGATGTGTCTATAAAACTAAAGCCCATATCGACAAATGCATCTAAAAGAGCAAATGACTGTTGCTCATCAATAGTCCAACCAAATACATTTCCACCAAAAACGATCGGTTTAAATTCAATTTCACTATTTCCTAACTTTACCTTTTCCATGATTTGCCTAATATTTCCAGCTTAAAATTAAGAAAAAAATGCCAGTTAAGCCTTTGGAGAGGCATTGTAAATCGTTTTATAAAAAATTTCTAATTCATTTTCAGGTAGTTTAGGAAAAGAAACGGGAGATAGTTTGGAAAAATAAAAACTTTCCTTACTTTTGCATCATCCCAAACGGATATGCCCGGATGGCGGAATTGGTAGACGCGCTGGTCTCAAACACCAGTGGGAAACCGTGCCGGTTCGACTCCGGCTCCGGGTACAATAAAAAAGGCTTTTCAATTTGGAAAGCCTTTTTTTGTTTGTCACAGCCAGTACGGATCATATCGGATTCTTGAGGCAATCATTCTATCGTTTCATTACGCTATAAATAGAGAATTCTGTATCTCTAACTTCATGGTGTTTCTGTTATGGTTGTAATTTTGTTGCTTTCCATCCTGATGTGGAGCGTTCAAACAATGTTCTGTCATGAAAACGCTGTGTGCTAAATTGCAAAAATTCTATACGGATGGGCTTGATTCTATAGCCAGACCAGTGCATAGGCCTTTGAATAGACACCCCAGCCTGATTTAATTCCTCATAGGTGTCAATCATGCTTTCGTGGTCTATAAGTAAAGCCCCCTGTTCACTTACATAGGAAACGATCTGGCTATCTCTGCTACGTTCCCTAAAAAATTGATCTGCTTCCTGATCGTCAATTGCCTCGGCATCTCCCTGTATCCGGATTTGTCGCCCTGTTTCATCCCACCAAAAGGTTAAAGCAACGTGCTGCGAGTGTTCAATTTCCTTTCCTTTTCGTGAAGCGACTGAACCTGTGACAATAAATCCTTTTTCATCGAAGTGCTTTAACGCTACAAATCGTGCATTTGGATAATTGTCTAAGCCCTTTGTAGAGAGACAGCAAGATGCTGGTAGCGTGGATTGAGTTAATTGTCGATACTCAGTATACCACGTCTCAAATAGCTCAAACGGATTATTGTTTAAAGTTTCCATATCATAAATATACAAAACTATAGAATTTGCGATAACGATAGTAGCTACAGAGTAGCGGATAAAAAGGGGTACAGTTTTGTAAAATCCGGAAATTTACTTTAATGCCATCTATTGGGGAATTTTTGCCACAGGGTTTGGGTCAACATACGACTTGCCTTGCTGTTTCTTTGCCGTTTGAAGCCTATTTTATTACCATTATACCAAAGAAATAGCAAAGAAACAGTAAAGAAATAACAAACGAAACCCAAGGAAAGTCCCTAGAAAGCCCGAAGAAGTCTCGAAGAATTAGCCTAGAAACGGCAAAGAATAACCAAACAAACGCCAATAAATAAGCAAAGAAACAGCAACAAATAAGCAAAGAATAGGCAATAAAAAACACCATAAGAGAAGCCCTATGGTGTTACATAAATATATAGTTTGATTAGTTTTTCGCTATGACCATTTCTGGTTCTTCTTTGCCTCCATGACAAGTTTTGCAGGAAATTGCTTTGGCAGGAGAGCTATCCCAACTGCGGTTAAAATATTTTTTGTTAATCTTTTGGGTCATCTTGATCATTGCTCGGCCAATTTCCTTTTTATGGTTCTCATCACTCGCAAAATCCAGCTTTTTAGGATCCTCTTTTGAAGGAGCATGACAAAAGCCACATTTTACACCTAATGCGACATTAAACTCTTTCATTGTTGAGATCAACTCATCATGCGAGATATTCTTTGGTAAGACCTTTAAATTAGTTGGTTTAGGTTCTTCCTGAGGGTTTTCCTGTTGGAAGTTAAATGCACTCAAGGCGATGGCTATAGCAAATACAGAAGCAATTGCTCCAATTTTTTTGATGTGTTTCATTTCTCTTTTCCTTATGCTTGACTAAATATAGCGATAAGAAAATACTTTAGCAACGAAAAATGAAGTTATTATGACAATTTAGATTGATTATTATTTACGTAGGGCTTCATTTACAATCCAGGATTGGCTGTTTAATTGGTAATTAATCGTCAGCAGTTTTCCCTGAATTCTAACATCTTTTAGTTTTACAGTATCGTTTGAGACCCAAGTACTATCATTAATTTGGTTAAAGCGAACTCCTGTAATATTTGGCACACCGGTAAAAAACTCAATCTTATAGGAATTTGCGGTTCCATCACCTAGAATACGGATCAATCTATTGGATCGATCAACAGACAATGAATTGCCCTCAAATTGAACCCTGCCAATATAACTTCCGGTAATTCCAGCAGATCCTTCACCATCCGTATTTTCATTCTTCTTACACGAAAAAAAAGTGATAAGGCATAAAATGAGTACGACTAATGGTTTGAACAACTTCATATGTGTAAATTTTGTGCTAAAATACGGTTTTTAGATTAAAAACTCAATTTATCAAACCGGAAATGATATTGATAGTCAATGCCACCACGAATGTGTTGAGTACAAAGGAGAGGAGACCGTGAAACAACGCAACACGTCTGATCTTTTTCGATGAAATACCCACATCAGACACTTGAAATGTACAGCCCATGACAAAAGAAAAATAGGTAAAATCCAAATAGTCCGGTTTGTCGTCCCCTGGGAATTCCAATCCACTGCCCTTGGAACCATTTTCATAATATAAACGTGCATAATGGAATGTGTAGATGGTATGAACCAGACACCACGAAGCAAGTATAGCAAGCATACAGATAATGATAATAAATGAATTATCAAGCTGTTTATCCTTAGTCGATATAATGATCATCAGTACAGAAATAAAGCAGCTAACCGTAACTAATATTATAAATAGGGATACAAAAAGTCGGCTACCGTCTTCCTGTTGTGCTTTCTTAGCGATTGTGGTCACCGGCATGGTGTAAAACGTATACCAGGAAACCAATATATAGGAAATACAAAAGCCAAGCCAACATAAAACCAGACTTAACAATGTGAAGGTTTTAATCGGGGAAAAGATATACACAAGTATAAAAACACAAATTGCGATTAGAGCCCGGTGAATGGACTTCATTTGATGCAGTATTGTCCTTATTTTTTCCATGATCATAAATTAACAATCGAACTGTTCGCTCGCCTCAAAAATCAACGGTTTTCCGCCGTTGGAAAGAAACAAGAGCAATGCTTCTTCCTCGTAGTGACTCGGATTGGAAAAGATAAAATCCAACTGACCATCACGATCTATGTCACCAACAAACTGTGTAGACATAAATATATGATCATATTGATCTTTTTGAAATAAAGTTATTTCTTTAGCTCCCCCAAAGGCGGCATTGAGCTTGTAATGTGCGACTTCGTGAAATAGTTTTTCATGTCCCTTTTCATCCGTCTGCACTTCAGTGGATTTGATGTCTCCCAATCCTTTAAGGACAATTCGTTGTTTTTTAAAATTATAATCTACAGATTCCTTGGGCCAGATTTCCGAATGGTTTATCTTCATATTTTCCACGGCGCCCGGTTTTAATCCCTTTATATTCAGAAATAAAAGCGAGTTCCTTTTAGACTCGACACTTTTTGACGGAACCTGAGCACATTCATCATAACTATCCTTAATTTCATAGTCGACTTTCTCCAGATAATATTTCCCCTCGCGTTCATAAAGATCAAACCAATCCTTATTCAATACAGCGGTTGGATCCTCTTTTTCCCAGATGCGATAACTGCGAACCAAAAAAATCTGCCCCTTTGAACTATCGGCCGCTGCCGAAAGTAACAAGTCTGTACTGTCTTTCGACATCAAAGATGAGCTATCTTTTGTGGCAACCGAATCTATTGGGGTATCATCTTTTTTTGTTGTGGGACTGTGACAAGCTTGGATGAATAATAGCCCAAACAATAAGGTCAAAGCAGAATAGCTGTTCATATATTGTGAATTTTTATTTAAATATATAAAAATTCACAATATATAAACCCTTTAGCTTTGTTAGGAGAGAGCTTCCTTAAGTAAGGAAAATGATTTCAGGCATTTTTCATCATCAAAGATATACGAGGTCGCCATAATTTCATCGACTTTATGATCTTTGACAAATTTTTCTATCTCTGGGGTGATCTTATTTTTATCTCCCACAAAAACGCAGGATGCCATGCTGTGTACAGCTTGTTCGATGGCCGGAATGCCTTTATAAATCACCTCTTCCGTCGGAGGAGACAATGGTCTCCTTGTATTGGTTACTATACCAGCAAATAAATTATAGAAGCTGGTTGACAAAAACTCAGCCTCTTCTGTGCTGTCTGCAGCAATAACATTGACACAAGAAATAAAATAAGGTTTATCCAATACCTCCGATGGTACAAAGTTTTGATGATAGATCATGCTTGCTGAGGCAAATTGAGCCGGCGCAAAATGTGTCGCAAAGGCGTAGGGAAGTCCTAAACTAGCCGCTAAATAAGCGCTATCCGTACTAGAACCCAGAATATAAAGAGGGATTTCCAGTCCTTCACCGGGGAATGCCCGTACTTTTGCATCATAATTATCGGTGCTGAAATAACGCTGGAGATCTTTGACCTCCTGCGGAAACTGAAAGGCAGTATTCATATTATTTCTTCGCAAGGCCATTGCTGTTAATTGATCGGTACCTGGTGCGCGACCTAAGCCAAGATCAATTCGACCGGGAAATAACGTTTCCAGTGTGCCAAATTGTTCGGCAATCACTAGGGGAGCATGATTAGGCAACATGATACCACCCGAACCTACTCTGATCCGATCAGTATTTGAAGCAATATGTTGTATAAGTAGTGAGGTTGCCGAACTTGCGATATACTCCATATTATGGTGTTCAGCTACCCAGATTCTTTTAAAATCTAGTTTTTCGATATGTTGTGCAACTTTTACACTGCGAGCGATAGCACTAGCTGCATTTTCTCCCTTTTTGACAGGAGCTAAATCTAATGCTGATAATACGATTTTATCCATGCATTAAAATTACGGAGAAGAAATAGGACAATTGTAATAAAATTGTCTATTCTAGGATTCGCTGTGTATGTATGACAATCAGCTGATCATTCAATGTTGTCGTGAAGAAGCTGAAGGTGTCACCGGAATCTTTGATCTTAAACTTCTTTTTTATCTCCTCCGTTTTTAATGGAAAATTTTTGGCGATAATATCCGCAATTAGAGGGCTTTTCCTTTTCTTAAATTCTGTGAAAGATTCAACCTGCTTTATCACAAATATTTTGCCCGGAAAATCAGGGATTTTCTGATCCGATGTATATAAATGGGTGCTTTTGTGTAGTTTTTTTACATCAAACCGATCAACGATTGTTTTAAACGCACCGGCTTTGGTCAGGGCAACATCCGGCTCATAAAGATAGGATAGAGGTGCACTATAATCGACAAGGGTAGCGCGTTCCTCCTCATAAGTAAAAGAGATGATCTGTTGTTCCTCTTTGACCAGTCGGACAGCATGAATGACAGGTTCGCCTATATATCCTTTCTCTTGAAAAAAAATAAGTTCTTTACAATCATTTTGCAAGGAAACGACATAAACATCCTTTACATGGACTAACATACTCAATGCTGAGGAGATATCCAATAATGGCGCAAGCTTGCTGATAATGACATCTGATCGTTCGAAAAAATCGTTTTGCAGAGCCACCAAATTGGGTTCACATTCGTCCAGTAAAAATACTTTCTTATTTTGAACTCTACGCGAAGGATCCAGATAGATATAATCAAAATGCGCCTGTGGATTGTTAAGTATGTAATCTACACCATTTGTGGCAATAACCTCAATATTTGTGGCAGACAATATCCTGGCATTATATGCAGAAATTTGTGCAAGATCAGGATTGAGTTCACATGAAATCACTTGCTTTGCCTGCCTTGAAAAATAAAAGCTGTCGACACCAAAACCGCTTGTCGCATCAACTAAATTTGTACCTTCCTTAATAAGGGAACTTTTGAATAATGCTGTTTTTTCTGATGAACACTGTTCTAGATTTAGTTTAGCAGGAAAATAGACTCCTGGAGTCCCTGCCCAAAAAGGTATTTTAATCCGTGTACGCTGCTTACCATCGAGTTGTGCAGCTAATTCAGAAGACGATATTCCTTCAAAAGGAGATTTCTTTAAAGCTATTTTAGTAGGAGACTCGCTCAGGTTTTTTTCCAAAAACAGCTGTACCTCCTTTTGAAGAATCAATCTATTCATTTATATTTTCTTAACAAGAAGCTGGCACGTATATCTATCTTTTAATTCACTGATCACCTCTTTATCAACCAGAACACGATCGATCGTTTCTTGGTTATAATAACGGATCGTGATTAATTCAAGACCAGACTCATAGGTAACTTTAAATCGTTGTTCAAGATCGTTAATTAAATCCACTAGATTCTTTCCAGTGTCATCCACGGAGACCGTAAAATTGATCGCTGTGTTGTGCATCATATTTATTTTGATACGATGTTCATGGAATAGATTAAAGATGTCTCTGAGGTTATCTTCCACGATGAAAGAAAAATCCCTGGGCGAAATGGAAATAAAAATCTGATTTACTTTAAATATAAACGAGGGAACCGGTAATGTCTGATTTGTACTTCGAATTATCGTTCCGGGAGACTCCGGATCAACAAAAGAACGCACATTTAAGGCAATTTTCTTATTCTGCAGTGGTTTGATCGTTTTCGGGTGAATTACGGTCGCACCATAATAGGTCAGTTCGATCGCATCCGTATAAGATAGCTCAGGGATCAATTCAGTTTTTTCAAACCATTTAGGATCAGCATTGAGTACACCCGGGACGTCTTTCCAGATTGTTACATTTTCGGCATTTAAACAAGACGCAAATATCGCTGCAGAATAATCAGATCCTTCACGACCCAATGTCGTTGTGAAATTCTCAGATGTAGATCCTAGAAAACCCTGTGTAATGACAATGTATTCGTCCAATATGGATGGAAGTTCAGCACGGATTTTTTCTTCTGTTTTGTTCCAGTCAACTACAGCCTCTCGGTAGGTGTTATCTGTTAAAATATAATCACGGGCATCTAACCATTTAACTTTTTCACCAATAAAGGCAACATAGGCAGCGACAATTTTAGTCGATATCAATTCACCCATGGATACAATTTGGTCAAATAGATAGTCATAGGAATCCTGCGGATCCTCTTCCAAAATCCATTCGATCTCGACGAAACAATTGGCAATTTCATCGAATATTGGGTGCTCACCATCAGGAAATAGGTCCTGAAGAATTTGAAAATGGAATGCTTTGGCATCTTCAAGGGTTTGAAGCTGCACCCCTGTATTGTTATAATATTCTCTGGTCAATTTCTCCAGAAGGTTTGTCGTCTTACCCATGGCAGATATAACGACCAACAAAGCTTCACCTTTGTATTTCGAAATAATCTTTGCTGAATTTCTGACACTTTCCGCATCCTTTACTGATGCACCTCCAAATTTAAAAACCTGCATTTATTTTATTGAGTTTAGTTGATTGCTAATTGATACTATTGATATAATGTAATCCTTTTTCTGACATTAGATCTTTAATAGCGGTGTAAGGGATGCGTAATTCTGTACTACCTTCCGCATAGGATTTAATTTCATAGATATTATAGTAGAATAATAATTCGTTTTTTTCAAACGTAAAATTATCTGCGAGTGAAAACTTGCCCTCTTCAAAAAAATACTTTCCATTTAAGGAATCATCCTTATTTAACCCTTCTTGTTTACGAAAGCATTGTTCGGCTATTGTTGTAAATCTGCCTTTATCTTCTTTGCGAATAATATCGTCAATCGTGATAGAACGATTAGACTGCCTATCAAAGTTTGAATATAACGTTACATGGTCGCCATGAGCTCCACCAGTATATTCTTCCTGTTTCGTTCGTAAAGCAAGATAGACCGGTGTGTTAGCTACTACATCTACCTGAAGATCGCGATTCCAAGTTGCAGTAGATTTGCCGTTGTTATCATCCACATATTCATTGTAAGCACTGATAAAACGATGAGCAGCTTCCTCCATGCTTGTATCCCCTTCAAGATGAACAATAGATGAAACAAGATCATTGATTTTTACTTCATCGAATACAGGGTAGCTTGCCCGAAAGTATGTGGTATCCAACTGATCATCTCCTTTTAGAAAATAATTACTATGCTCATCAACCATTTTTTTATGATATGAGAGCGTATCTCCTGTTTTCGCAAGAGAAGGTGTGGCACTTTTGTTTTGACATGAATACAACAAGCTACCTATAAATAAAATTTTCAAAAAAAGATAAAACCGCATTGAATTGATTGCTTCCCCTCTAATTTAATATGTGATTGATACATTAATCCACTCTGAATCAAAATCAGCTTTATACCGCTCGTAGAATTTTATGGCCGACTCGTTCCAGTCCAAAACTTGCCATACCATGCCATGATAACCGCATTCTTTGCCGTAAGCCAGTGTTCTGTCAAAGAGTTGTTTGCCCATTCCCAGTCCACGCATTTTTTCGGTGACGATTAAATCTTCCAGATAAAGCCTTCTTCCTTTCCAGGTGGAGTATCTGACGTAATATAATGAAATTCCAACAATTTCGTCGCCAACTTCCGCTACAAATGCACCCCAAATAGGGTTATGTCCAAATCCAGCTTCTTCAAACTCCGCGAGAGAAACGGTCACCTCATCCGGTGCTTTCTCATAGATAGCCAATTCTTTGATTAGCTCAAACATTTGTGGGCAATCTGATTTAATTGCTGCGCGTATAATTGGTTTAGTCATTGTTTTTATAATGTTTAATTACTCTTTTACCAAAGATTGTACTTCCAATACGGACCATGGTAGATCCTTCTTCAATTGCTAATTTATAGTCCGATGACATCCCCATAGAAAGGATATTAAAATAGTCGTCTTTACGGTAGAAGCTGGCTTTAACTCCATCAAATAACATCTTTAGTTCGTAGAACTCTGCTTTGATCACCTTTTCATTGTCTGTATTGGACGCAATCCCCATTAGCCCACAAATTCGGATATTTTTTAGTTCCAGGAATTCTTCATCACGAAGCAGCTCGATCAATTCGGCATGATCCAAACCGAATTTGGTATCCTCGTCAGCAATATATACTTGCAATAAACAATCGATGTTACGATTCGCTTTTATCGCATGTTTATTAACTTCTTTTAGCAGTTTTAGGGAGTCAATAGAAGCAATTAGACTAATAAATGGCGCAATATATTTTACTTTGTTCGTCTGTAGGTGTCCGATCATATGCCATTGAATATCTTTGGGTAAAAGCTCCGCTTTCTCAATTAATTCTTGAACATGATTTTCGCCAAAAATACGTTGTCCAGCCTCATAGGCTTCCATGATTTCTGAATTGGACTTTGTCTTTGAAACTGCTACAAGCTGAACGCCCTTTGCTTCGGTTTCCAATCTTAAAGCTTCTAAATTACTCGCAATACTCATTTCCGATATAGTTTGATGATGTAAAAAGTGCCAAATGTCGGTGCTTTTTGTAAATTTGTACAAAACTACGAAATGCTACGATTAATACTGAATCTACTTGCGGTGATTTTTTTATTTGGTTCCTGTGTCAGACCAGAGGAGAAGGATATTATCTCACAAAGCAAATTTGTAAATGCTTTGACAGAAATCCAATTGACAGATTCATATCTCAATATTTTGCCCATTGATAGTGCACGCAAAGTGATGGTGCCTTTGTACCAGGTGACTTTTGATAAATACGGACTGGATTCCGTTTCTTTTAAAAAGAACCTGGACTATTACGGTAAAGATGCTGAGGTCATGTCATCCATTTATAAGAAAGTGGAAGATAATTTGACGAAGGAGAATAAGTTTTATACGGATATCGAACGTAAAAAACAAGATTCTATCCGAACAAGGGATTCGATTGTCAATGCAAGGATTCAGGATAGTACAAGTCGTGTGATGCGACAACAGCAACAGTATCAAGAACGTATTGCTGCGCTTATCCACTACAAACCAAGTAAGGAGAAATTCAGTTTTAAAGAAGCGTCTTCGTTGTTTAACAAAAATTTCCAACAGAAAACAGGTGTTAGCTTGGACAGCTATTTAATGAACCAGCTAACTAATGGTAGTTCAATTACTCCAGCTGGATCACAGCCACCTACTTCCTCTGGAAATCCTGCGTCCCCAGCAACAACACCTGGCGTTTCGGCAAAGGACACAGCAACGTTACCAAAACAAATGGAGCAAAGACTTGAAAAACCTATTCTTACTCCACCACAGGCATTGAAGCCTGTATCAAAACTTTAACCATCAAAGAATATAATTTTATGGTATATCCATTAAATGCGATAGATAAACTCGGCTTTTCCGAGATAAAAGATAAAATAAAACAAAAATGCCTGAGTGAATCGGGCCGTGAGCTGGTCGAAAAAATTCAGCCACAAACTCGCTTTGATCAGATAGATCGTTTTTTGAGACAGACAAGTGAATTCAAAGATCTTCTTGTCAATGATGGAGCATTTCCAGTCGAGAATTTTTTTCCTCTAAAATCCATTATTGAAAAAGCGAGGGTGGAAGGTGCTTTTCTACTTGAAGAAGAATTTTTTCGTGTCCTGTTGTCCTTGAAAACTGTTTATGCCATCATTCGCTATTTTAACGAAAGAGAGGGCCTTTATCCGAATTTGGAAGTGCTATTTGAGCATTTACCTATCGAGAAGGGAATCATCCGTGATATTGAAATAGTGATTGACGAGCGAGGAAAACTCAAAAATAATGCTTCACGCTTATTGCTCGAAATCACTCAACAAATACAACGGGCAGAACAAGATGCGCTCAAACGTATAAATAGTATCTTCAAAAATGCTCAGGACAGTGGCTGGACTGCGGATGGCAATTTGACTGTACGGGATGGACGTCTATGTATTCCGATCTTGGCTGAAAATAAAAGAAAGCTTAAAGGATTGATTCATGACGAGTCTGCGACAGGACAAACGGCTTATATTGAGCCAGAAGAAGTATTTCAGCTGAACAATAAAATTAGAGATCTTGAATTTGAACGCAGGAGGGAGGTCATCCGAATTCTTGTGGACCTCACAGATAAAGTGCGCCCGCATCTCCCTTTATTGTTATCCTATCATGGCTTATTGACCAAGGTTGATTTTGTTAGAGCCAAAGCATTGTTTGCCTTGGATATTGAGGCCGAGATGCCTGAATTGTCCAAAGAGGCGGAGATCAATCTCATCAATGCGCGTCATCCATTGCTCATACTTAACGAAAATCATAAAGGCACTGTAGTTCCATTAAATATACAAATCGACCAGTTGCAACGTGTTATTGTTGTCTCTGGACCAAATGCCGGTGGTAAGTCAGTATGTATGAAGACAGTGGGCTTGCTGCAGATCATGGTGCAATCAGGTCTATTGATCCCAGCTGAGCCGACGACGAAAGTAGGTGTATTCAAGCAAATATTTGCTGATATTGGTGACGATCAATCTATTGAGAGTGACCTCAGTACCTACAGTGCACACTTGTCGAAAATGAAGTATTTTACGGAATTTGCCAATGGACGCACCTTGGTACTCATTGATGAATTCGGAACCGGAACAGACCCTCTATTTGGCGGACCTATTGCCGAAGCCGTATTGGAATCGTTGAATAAAAAGCAGATTAGAGGCGTTGTAACAACCCATTACTCAAACTTAAAGGTATTTGCGAGCAATACAACGGGGCTGGAGAATGCTTCCATGTTGTTCGATAACCGCGAGATGCATCCAATGTATATTCTCCAGATCGGTAAACCTGGAAGCTCTTATGCCTTCGAAATTGCACAGAAAATCGGCTTAGGCAAGGATATTCTAGAGGCCGCCAAAGGGAAAATCGGTGTACAACAGAAAAAGGTAGATACCTTGTTGATCGATCTTGAACGGGAGAAGAAAGAGGTGTTTGACACGAAAGTTGCCATCAACAAAAGAGAGAAAGAACTTGAAACGCTTAAATCGGAGTACTTGGAATTACAAGGTTATCTTGAAGAAAATAAGCGGGTTATCCTGAAAAAAGCCAAAGAGGAGGCTCAGGAAATCATCAGAAACTCCAATAAATTAATCGAAAATACGGTTGCACAGATCAAATCAGCGAAAGCTGATAAGGAGAAAACCCGTGAATTGCGCAGCAATCTGGATCAAGCTTTGAAAGCTGTTTTGCCGAAAGAGCAAACAGTGAAGCATGTCATTAAAGAAAAAGTAACGGAATCCTCCGAATTGAGTATAGGTGACTGGGTACAGATTATTGATAATGGTGCTGAAGCACAGGTTGTTGAAATTGCCAAAAACAATTTGATTCTTGCTATGGGAGAATTGAGAACAGTACAGAAGCGAAAGAATGTCATTAAGCTCGAAGGACGAGAGAATAAGAAATCAGCAAAAAGCTTGTCTAAATCATTGTCTGCGGGTACTGTCGCAGATTTTAATCCGGAACTTGACCTCAGAGGGATGCGCACCGAAGATGCGTTGAATGAATTGGAGAAAGTACTGGATAGGGCTGTTATGGTAGGCTACCCATCTTTAAAAATTATCCACGGTAAAGGAGACGGCATTTTACGAAAATTCATTCGGGATTACTTGCGTAAATACAGCCATGTCAGTCGGTTTGAAGATGAACATCAAGACCGCGGTGGAGACGGAATAACTTACGCTTATTTATAGCAATAAAAGAACTCGCACATGTAAAATGCGAGTTCTTTTTTACCTTTTTAGATCGTTTGATCTTTGCCACCAAAGGTAATCATCACCATACCTACAATAATAACAAACATACCGACAACCTGCTGCCAGCTCAGTGGACTTTTAAAATAAAATGCCATTGCCAATTGAACCGTCAGAAAAGTCCCACCTGAACATAATGCGATAACAATAGGTTGAGAGACATTCTTAAATAATTGAATCAGAAACCAACTTGCTGAAAGCAAAATAATATTCCCAACAATCAACGCCGCCCATTTATATTTGGGGTGAATACCGCCAAGTTTAAATAGGATGGAGGAGACAATTTGGCAAGCCCAAAATGCCGCAAAATAAAGGTAATTTAACATAATTGTCGCTATTCGTATCTACTGTAAGCACCGTTAAAAGATTGACGCATTAACGAGAACTGGTCTATTACACTTTTAAGAAATTCCTCATCGAGCAATTCAAAAACACCATTTACGCCGCCTATGATGTCAACCTCTGCAATTTTATAAGATTGCTCCAGATTTCCTTGTTCAAATTTGATGATGAATTTCTGGTTCATTCCAAAGATGGAAATCTTGCAATCAGGATGGGGGAGTTCCGCTATTAATCTCATGTAAATCTCTTGTTTTAAAAATTACCATAAAAGTATAAAAAAACGCCCAAATGAAATACATTTGAGCGTTCAGGATTATGATATGATTAGAAAAAGGCTGATTATACAACTCCCTGAGCTTTCATGGCATTAGCCACTTTAATAAAGCCGCCAATATTGGCACCTTTTAAGTAATTAACAAAGTCACTTTCTTTGCCATATTTTAAGCAAGTTTCGTGAATGCTTTCCATAATTGTTTTCAGACGGCTATCAACTTCCTCAGTACCCCATTGTGTACGGATCGAGTTTTGGGACATCTCCAGACCACTTACGGCAACCCCGCCAGCATTTGCAGCTTTCCCTGGTGCAAAACTAATTTTTGCATCTAAGAAAACCTTAATAGCTTCGGCAGTGGAAGGCATATTAGCGCCTTCAGCAACACAAATACAGCCATTTGACACAAGTGTTTTCGCATCGGATTCATCCAATTCATTTTGTGTCGCACATGGTAATGCAATATCACATTTAAATTGCCAAGGTTTTTGGCCCGGTAAAAACTGCGCATTTGGATAACGAGCAGGGTATTGGTCTAAATTCCGTCCTAAAGTTGCTCCAAAAGCCATTTTTTCTGTGTCAAAGCCATCTGGATCATACAATGTACCCAAGCTATTAGAAACAGTAATTACTTTTGCACCTAATTGCATCGCTTTTTCAACAGCATAAAATGCAACATTACCAGCACCTGAAACTGTTGCAACTTTTCCTTTTAAGGATTGCCCTTTATGTTTAAATATACAATCTACGAAGTATAGTAGGCCATATCCGGTAGCTTCTGGACGAATATAGGAGCCGCCCCATAATTCACCTTTGCCTGTTAGAACCCCAGTAAAATTGTTCTGAAGACGCTTAAATTGTCCGAATAAAAAGCCAATTTCACGTCCTCCAACACCAATATCCCCAGCAGGAACATCTGTATCTGCACCTATATGACGATATAATTCCGTCATAAAGCTTTGACAAAAACGCATGATTTCATTGTCTGATTTGCCTTTAGGATCAAAGTCAGAACCACCTTTACCGCCACCTATTGGCAAGCCTGTTAAACTGTTTTTGAAAACTTGTTCAAAAGCAAGAAATTTCAAGATACTTTGATTCACAGAAGGAGCGAAGCGAAGTCCGCCTTTATATGGACCGATAGAACTATTCATTTGCACACGGTATCCACGGTTTACCTGTACATTATGATTGTCATCTAACCAGGTTACACGAAAAGAGATAATACGTTCAGGTTCGGTCAGTCTTTCAAGAATTTTTTGATCGAAAAACTCAGGATGATTGTTGGTGATATAAGGAAATAAATCCTCTGTAACTTCTTTTACAGCTTGTAAGAATTCTGGCTCATTTGGATTGCGTTTCTCAACGCTCGCAATGAACTCGTTAAAATTTTTTGACATGTTTTAATTAGTAAAATTTCCCTTTGGCTGGCACTAATTTATGTATTTTTTAATAAAAATCCAATTTTTGTTAATTTTTTATAAATTTTACGTTGTTATAATGAAATTTCAAATTCTATAAAATATGTCTATTTAGCTTGATAATATAGAATTGTAGCCGAAATCAAATCATCCACGTATTTTATTCGATACTTTAGCTAAAAAAAAGAATCATTTTCGTTTTTATAATAGAACAGACTAAACGTAATGATTTGTGTAATTCTAAGCCTTATAAATTTTAAAATTTATAAGGCCATTATATCATGAAGTCTCAATAGATTGTAAGATCTGATTTTACGCGGAATTAAAATCGCTATGTGCAATGAGATTAGAGTTTTCGTTATAACAGTGTAGCAAATACTATTTTATTACAAAATATAACAAATCGTTGGGTAAAAGGGAGGGTTTGCAAATTACTATTTAACATAATATAAATTATAATAAATATGTATAGTGATGAGAATGGAGGTTTTTAATGAATTATTTAATATAGTTATTGCTGGTTTTTGATATTATATAAAATAAGTTTTCTTACAATGATTTACAAATAAGGCTTACATATTTTAAATAAAAAAGGAATCCAAGCGAAACGCTCAGATTCCTCAATAAATATTTAGGTTGAATATTTACAGAATAAAAAATACTAATCAACTGCCTGAATCATCAAAGCACCAACTGTTAAGTTAGTCCGTGGATCTATGACAATGGCTTGAGAATTTGCAGAATTTTCTGTTTGTAAATCAAATACAAGATTTTCAGCAGATTTGATTGCAATCCGACCAATATCATTGAGCTTAATCGTTTCGTCGAAAACTTTTTCCTGTGTGTTGATGTCAAATTTATAAAGCACATCGACAATCTTAATTTTTGTCAATTTACTGTGGCTCTGAAGCAAGTAGATCTGTTCGGTATCCAAGGGCTTATTGTCAAACCAACATACGTTTGCTTGTATATTGCGCTCAAATTTTGGCTGTTTTTCAACATTTGCAATCGTGTCGCCACGGCTAATGTCCACATCGTCTGTTAAATGAAGAATAACTGACTGTCCATTTTCTGCTCGGTCAAGCTGTAGGCCGTTAAATTCTATCGCCTTTATGGTACTATATGTTTCAGAAGGATAAATAATCACCTGATCGCCTACAGTAAGCCCCTCTCCTAACACTCTACCGGCATATCCTCTATAGTCATGGAGATCATCTGTTTGTGGCCTTACAACCCATTGTACAGGGAATCTCCAATTCGCCGCTTGATTTTCATGAATTTCAACATTTTCCAGGTAATCCAATAGCGATTCTCCGGAATACCAGAGCATACGATCGGATTTATGAACAATATTGTCACCTTTCAATGCGGATACTGGGATAAAATCAACGTCCTGAAGTCCCAAGTTAGCAGCCAATTGCTGGTAATCATTTTTGATTTGTTCAAAAACAGTAGCGCTATAATCTACCATATCCATTTTATTGACACATACTAATACCTGCTTCATCGCTAGTAATTTAGCAATAAACGAATGCCTTTTCGTTTGTTCAATAACCCCCTTCCGTGCATCTACCAAGATAATAATCAGCTCAGAATTGGATGCGCCGGTAACCATGTTTCGCGTATATTGGATATGGCCCGGAGCATCAGCGATAATATATTTTCGATGATCGGTCTGAAAATATTTGTAAGCGACATCGATGGTTATTCCCTGTTCGCGTTCTGCCTTTAGTCCATCCGTTAATATCGCTAAATCTACTGTTCCATCATCATTTTTTCGGTTGGCACGCTGTATCGCTTCCAATTGGTCATCCAAAATAGAATTGGTATCGTATAGCAATCGACCAATTAGGGTACTTTTACCATCGTCTACCGAACCAGCTGTTATAAATTTCAATATATTCATTGTTGTCAATATCAAGTATTAGATTTGAGGAATTAAAAATATCCCTGTTTTTTGCGTTCTTCCATTGCTGCCTCGGATACTTTGTCATCCATCCGAGCCCCACGTTCACTGACTGTTGATGCCTTGATTTCCGCGATGATATCATCCAAAGCAGTTGCTGTAGAATCTACTGCTGCTGTACAGGTCATATCTCCGACCGTCCTGAAACGAACAGATTTAGTCTCAACAACATCTTCCTCATCAATATTCAAAAATGGTGCTGCTGCCATTAATTGTCCGTTACGGGTAATTACCTCCCGCTCGTGACTAAAATAAATGGATGGTAATGCAATCTGTTCGCGTTTGATATAATTCCAGACATCGAGCTCAGTCCAGTTTGATATCGGGAATACCCGTACATTCTCGCCTTTGTTTATCTTACCGTTGAAAATACTCCACAACTCTGGTCTTTGTCTTTTTGGATCCCATTGTCCAAACTCATCACGAACAGAGAAAATACGTTCTTTTGCACGTGCTTTCTCCTCATCCCTACGTGCCCCTCCGATACATGCATCGAAACCGTGTTTCGAGATCGTATCGAGTAAGGTAACAGTCTGAAGTGCATTACGACTTGCGTTTTTACCTTTCTGCTCAACGACTTTGCCCTGATCTATACTATCTTGGACATAGCCAACAATAAGTTTTTCTCCAATTTCTTCAATAAGACTGTCACGGAAAACAATAGTTTCTGGGAAATTGTGCCCTGTATCAATATGAACCAGTGGAAAGGGAAATTTACCCGGTCTGAAAGCTTTTTTTGCTAGATGAACCAATGTAATGGAATCTTTTCCGCCCGAGAATAATAGTGCTGGTTTTTCAAACTGTCCAGCGACTTCTCTTAATATATATATTGCTTCCGCTTCTAAATGATCTAAATAGTCCATTCTTTGAAATAATAAAATTTGATTTAATGAATTCGGGTATACGCTTTTTTATGATTAAGATTTAACAGCGTGTAAACCACATTCTTTTTTACTCTGATCTTCCCACCACCATCTTCCGGCACGAAAATCTTCTCCTTCCTGAACAGCTCTTGTACAGGGTTGACAACCAATGCTCGGAAATCCTTTGTCATGTAAGACATTATAGGGAATATACTGTTCTTTACAATACATTTTTACCTGATCAAAGGTCCAGTCAAACAGCGGATGGATTTTTATGATATCATTTACTTCGTCGTACTCTACAAAATCCATATCATGTCTATTGACCGATTGTTCAGACCGAATGCCGGTAATCCAGATTTTTTTTCCTTTGATAGCACGCTGCAATGGTTCAATCTTTCTGATCCGACAACATTCTTTACGGTTTTCAACAGATTCATAGAAAGAATTAGGCCCCTTTTTACTGATAAAATCTTCCAGCAATATTGTGTTTGGTGTGTATGTCTTGATATTCAGTTGATAACGTTCCAATGTGCGGCTCCACAAAGAGTACGTCTCTTTGAATAATCGACCGGTATCTAAAGTGAAAATCTCGATACCGATATTGTTTTTGCCGATCCATTCGGTGATAATCTGATCTTCTATCCCAAAAGATGTCGAAAAAACAACTTCTGAAGGATATAGGGATGCAATTACTTGCAGCATCTCCACTCCCTTTTTATCACCGATAATTTCTTTAATTTCCTTAACGCTCATGACGTAATATATTTTTGGTATGTTCGTTCAGCTTCTTTACCTTAAATTCAAAGTCCCCTTTCAACTGTTCACGATATTCACTCATCAGTGAAAGCGTTTCGTCGATTTCAGCTGGTAATAGATCATTGAGCAGTTCCTTCACCCTTTTTGCAATCGTTGGCGATTTGCCGTTTGTGGAAATCGCAACTTTTAGATTGCCTTTAGTAACAATTGATCCCAAATAAAAGTCGCATAGATCTGGTTTATCCGCGGCATTGAAAAGTATATTGTGAAGTGATGTTAACGCACGAAGTTCATCATTCAGTTCCATATTGTTCGTGGCCGCAATCACAAGTTGCTTGTGTTCAATGTCAGTCGTCTCAAAAGGACGTATATGAAGTTGAATGTGAGGATAATTCCTGAGTAATATTTCAAATTCTGGAACAATTTCCCTTGCAACAACAGTTAGGTTCAATCGCTCATCATTTGTTATCAATGCCTGGAATTTTTCCAACGCAACTTTTCCTCCTCCGACCAGTAAGGTCTGGATCTGATCAAGTTTAACGAATATGGGAAACAACTGATTCATATTTATAATGCAAGCGCCTTTTCTTTAATCTGTTGAAACGATCTGTGTTTCGCCACCACTTCACCTATGATGATAATAGCTGGTACCCCAACTCTTTTTTCAGTAGATTCATCTAATATATTGTCTATTGTTCCCAATACAACCTTTTCATTGGGCAGTGAACCGTTCTGAATCAAAGCGATAGGTAAATGATGAAGATTTTTATCCCGGTAGATGGCCACGATCTCTGCTAATTTCCCATAGCCCATCAGAACGACTACAGTCGCATTGGATTCCGCTGCTAGGTATAGATCGCTAGATAAACTACCATCAGATTTTGACCCTGTTATCACCCAAAAGCTTTCACTAATCCCTCTATAGGTCAAAGGAATCTGCTGTAACCCTGTCAGACCGATAGCGGAGGAAATACCCGGTACAACGGCTGTTTCAATACCATATTGTGCCACATGATCGATCTCCTCACCTCCACGTCCAAAGACAAAGGGATCTCCACCTTTTAAACGCACCACATGCCCATAATTTAAAGCATAATCAACCAGTAAGCGATTGATTTCATCTTGTGATGTTGAAAGCTGTTCAGCACGTTTTCCGACGTAAATTTTTATACAATCTGCCTTCGCATAATCCAATAGTTCTTCATTAACCAGCGCATCATACAAAATAACATCCGCTTTCTGGATTGCTTTGATCCCTTTAAGGCTAATCAATTCTGGGTCTCCTGGCCCAGCACCTACTAAAGTTACTTTTGCTTCTATCGACATTCCGTTCCCTCCTAAGCCAATACAGGCGTTAAATTTTTACGTTGATAAACCTCATTGATAAACTTTGTGGCTTCTTGTAGATAACCTGTTGCAAAGACCTCCGTAGGTTCATTTTTACTGATTTGTAAGACAAGCTCCGGAAATGACTGATCAAAGTTATATTCCCCGGACTCCACAAAATGTGTCTGGAATTCATTGATCACTGTATTTTGTGTGCTTGCGCTAATACCTTTATCTAACAGCAAGGCTTTCGCTGCCTGAACAAAGGCATTGTATGCATGATAGATAGCGTCTGCGAATTTTGCTTCCCCGAATGTCTCATTTGCCCATTGCAGCTTTTCCTCCGCCTCATAGATCAATGTTGCTACCAGATCGATCACTACCCCAGCACACTCACCAACACCTATCGCTGTTTGAAAAGTATCTTCATGCCCCCAATCTACAAACTCGTCTTCCGAAAGCGTTGTCAGATCTGACAGTGGCTTTAATAAGTTGTAAAAATAATTTTTACCTTGTCTGTCGTAATACGCATGAAAGTTTTCAGTTTCTTCAGCATTCTTTTTGTAATCGTTCAGTACGAATTCAACCACATGCAATACTCGTTTGGTGGGTACTTTGATAATCCGTTCGGCTACCCGGCCTTCACCATCGCCGATCGTGCCGCCACCGAGCATAACCTGGGCGGCAGGAACTACCTTACCCTCTGCTTTAACTGAGCTGCCATGGAAGCCAATATGTGCCAGTCCATGTTGACCACAGGAATTCATACAACCGGATATCTTAATTTTCAAATCTCTGTTGAAAATAAAATCTTGGTGGAATTCGGCGATATATGACTCAATGACCCGCGCCATTTCGGTACTATTTGAAATGCCAAGATTACAGGTGTCCGTGCCAGGGCATGTTGTCACATCTGCAGTACTGTCAAAGCCTACCTGAGCAAGATCTAATGATTTTAGCAGTTGATAAATATGAGGTAGCGACTTTTCGGTTGCATACTTCAATAGCAAACTTTGGTTTTGTGTTATCCGGATATCATCCGCAACGAGATCTTTTAGTCCAGCGACCAAGGACCGGGCTTTATCGGTACCGATGTCCCCAGTAGAAACACGTACATAGACACCATAATAGCCTGCTTGCTTTTGTTCAAATGTATTCGTGTTCTTCCATACCTGATAGTTTAAATCGGTATCGAGATCAAGTACGGTGATTTGGCTGTCATCCGGTGGTAGCGGTTGTTCAATTTTGGTTCGATCGATAGCGAAAGCTTTTACTTTTGTAGCAATCTTTTCTGCTTCGATCAGATTTAACACCTCTTCCAAGCCAAGTTTCTGAATAAGATATTTAAAGCGAGCCTTGTTACGGTTGTTGCGTTCGCCGTATCGGTCAAACACTCTTAAGGTAGCCTCTATATAAGGAATTAGCTCATCTTCCGATAGAAATTCATTTGTTAGCGATGCTAAAAATGGCTGTGATCCCAGTCCACCTCCTAGCAAGACTTTGAAACCACGTACTTCTACACCATCGACATACTTTAATTTTGGAATAAAACCCAAGTCATGGATATACGAGAAAGCGGTGTCCTCTTCACTTGCAGAAAAAGACATCTTGAATTTTCTACCCATCTCCGCACAGACTGGATTACGTAGAAAATATTCAAATGTCGCCTGTGCATATGGTGATACATCAAAAGGTTCTTTCGGATCAATACCCGAAGTTGGTGAAGCCGTTACATTACGAACAGTATTACCACAGGCTTCCCTTAGGGTAATATCGTCCTCTGCCAATTTTGACCAAAGCTCTGGCGTGCGATCCAGACTGACGTAATGAATCTGAATATCCTGACGTGTGGTCAGATGCAGGTTGCGACTTGCATATTCATCAGAGATTGCCGCGATTTTGATCAATTGTTTAAAAGTAACTTTTCCAAATGGAAGTTTGATACGAACCATTTGAACCCCTGGTTGTCTCTGTCCATATACTCCCCTGGCAAGGCGCAGTGATCTAAATTTCTCATCAGCGATCTTACCTTCGTGAAATAACCGAATCTTTTTTTCAAGTTCAATAATCTCCTTTTCCACGACTGGATTTTCTAATTCTGTACGGAAGCTTTGCATAAAACAAATAAAATCTATTGATTTAGTATTCTTTTCTCGATGTCAAATGTAAAAATATTTTTTTAATATTCTATAATATCTACCAAATTAATATATATTTGCCGTATAAAATTTAATATACTAAACCTGTAGACTAATAGGTGTAATGATAAAAAGATGTTTTATAGTCCTTGTTTTTAGCTTTATAGTTGTATCTAAGATCACGTCATGCGCGCCAAAAGTAAAGAATGGATATAGCAAAGAGCGTGGGTTTGAAGGTAATATTTCATTATCTGGAGCTTTTGCCCTCTACCCTTTGGCGGTAATCTGGAGTGAAGACTTTAAAAAAATTCACCCTCATGTTCGTTTTAATATTTCCGCAGGCGGAGCGGGCAAAGGAATAGCCGATGTGCTAACTGGTATGGTAGACATTGGTTTGGTATCACGGGATCTTCATGCGCAAGAAGTTAAAAAAGGTGCAGTTCCTATTATCGTCGCTAAAGACGCTGTGATTTGTACATTGAATCCTGGCAATCCGAATTATAAAGCATTACTGAAACGAGGTTTAACACGGGAGGAACTTGCGGATATTTTTGTCAATCGAAAATTTAAAACATGGAATCAAATTGATCCGCAGTTTACTTCAGATCCGATTAATGTCTACGTGCGTTCGGATGCCGCCGGAGCGGCAGAAACCTGGGCCAAATTTTTTGGACACAAACAGGAGGATCTGCAAGGCATTGGCATCTTCGGAGACCCTGGCATCGCACAAGCGATTAAAGATGATAAGTTTGGCATTGGCTTCAACAACATTAATTATGTATATAATTTAAAGACAAACAAAGTATTTGATCATATTGATGTATTGCCATTGGATTTAAATAAAAATGGGCAAATTGAAGCAGATGAGCAATTCTATGGCTCCCTGTCGGACTTGACAGGAGCGGTTGCGGCGGGAAGATACCCTGCCCCCCCTTCGCGTGATCTGACATTTGTCACACGTAATAAAACAGAATCTCTGCTCTTGAAGGAATTTATCTCATTTGTACTACAGAAACAGGCGCAATCACAATTACTGGAAAATGGTTATGTACCATTGAGTGCAACACTGATTAATGAAGAACTAAATAAGTTATAGCATGCTAAATACACGTCTAGTTAAAGATACTTTAGTAAAACGGTCCACATTATTATTGCTGCTGATTTCGCTTTCAGTTGTCCTTATTATTGCGGTCGGTTTAACCGTAAAATCCATTCCACTATTTGAATATAGCAATGTATTTCAGCTGTTGACAGACAAAGTATGGGCACCTATGAAAGGCTCATTCGGATTTTTACCTTTTATCGCCGGCACACTTGCTGTCACATTGATATCCCTTGCCATTGCCATACCACTGTGTATATTAACAGCTGTTTATCTGACTGAATATGCTTCAGATGCATTGAAAAATATGATGCTCCCGCTTGTTAATGTTTTGGCTGCCATTCCTCCAGTGCTATATGGTGTTTGGGGTGTGTTATTTATTGTACCATTGATCCAGCTTTATATTGCTCCGATTTTTGGCGTGGTGACATCTGGTTATTCGGTGTTAGCCGGTGGGATCGTATTGGCAGTCATGATATTTCCGATCATGATTTCAATTATGGTTGAGGTGCTCCAAACGATTCCATATGAATTAAAAGCAGCCTCTTTGTCTTTAGGAGCAACAAAATGGGATACCATAAAACATGTTATTCTCAAAAAAGCAAAGCCCGGGATTATTGCGGCAATTGTCCTATCAACCTCTCGTGCGTTTGGAGAAACGATTGCGGTATTAATGGTTTGTGGTAATGTGCCTAAGGTTCCTACGTCCATCTTTGATGCCGGTTACCCCATCCCAGCTTTAATTGCCAACAATTTTGGTGAGATGATGTCTATCCCACTTTATGAGTCAGCATTGATGTTTTCAGCATTATTGCTATTTGTGATCATATTTGTTTTCAATTTAATATCACGTCTGATCTTGAGACGTCTCGAAGGAGGTTTAGATGGATAATACCAAAAGAAGGTTATTGAGCGAAAAAATCGCGAAGGGTTTCATGCATCTGTCCGGAATCACAGTAACTGCTTCCCTATTTTTTATTGTAGGTACGATCCTCTATAAGGGGCTTCCCTATCTCAATTGGGAGATGGTCAGCCAATTACCCAAAGGTGGGTTTTACATCGGTAAAGAAGGCGGAATCTTAAATGCCATATTAGGTTCACTCTATCTGGCAGGTGTAGCGACCGCCCTTTCCGCTTTTATTGGCATCCCAATATCTCTTTATCTTAATATTTATTTAGGAACAAATTCCAGAGTAACACAGTTTTCAAAGCTTTTGTTCGATGTACTTTACGGTGTTCCATCCATTGTTTATGGTGCTGTCGGCTTTGGTATCATGGTCTATTTTGGTATTAGAGCTTCGCTATTGGGTGGTATCATTACGGTCACACTATTGACGATCCCTATTGTGGTACGGACAGTAGACGAATTAATCAAAACGATTCCTGAAGATTTGAAAAATGTCACGCTTTCCCTTGGTACAACACGTTGGGAGCTCGCTAAGGTTATGTTGCGGAGCATTCGCGCTGGACTATTAACGGCTATTCTGTTGGCGTTTGGAAGGGCTATTGGTGATGTTGCTGGTGTGCTATTGACAACAGGCTTCAGTGATAATCTGCCTAAATATATAGATGAACCTGCAGCAACACTTCCCTTGGCCATATTTTTTCAGTTAAGTAGTCCAATTCCTGAGGTACAGGGGCGAGCTTACGCTTCAGCCCTGGTTTTAACAATCATTATTTTAATTATCGTAGTATGCACGCATATCCTTCAATCGAAACAAAAGAATCGTCGTTAAACAGTCCTTTGACTGATCCTCACATTAAGATCAAGGATCTCAATGTGTATATCGATGGGAGACATATCTTAAAGAATATTAATCTTGCCTTACCAAACAACAGTGTAACCTCGATCATTGGGCCCTCAGGTTGTGGTAAGACCACCTTGCTGAAAACACTTAATCGACTGGTTGACGATACGAAAGGTGTTGAAATAACGGGGTCTGTGCTCGTGAACGGTGAGGATATTTATGGTAAGGATGCTGAGGTAACACATATTCGTAAGAAGATGGGGCTTTTATCCCAAAAACCTTATCCCTTACCGATGTCCATCTACGATAATGTCGCTTATGGCCCGCGTATACATGGTACCAAGAATAAAAAGGAACTGGATAAAATTGTCGAGACACAATTGCGAAATGTAGCCTTATGGGATGAGGTCAAGGATCGTTTGGGGCAGTCTGCAAGTGGTCTTTCGATTGGACAGCAGCAACGACTTTGTTTAGCCAGGGGCCTTGCTGTTGAACCTGAAATTATACTTGGCGATGAATCGACTTCTGCATTGGATCCATTATCTACAGCAAAAATTGAAGAATTATTAATCGAGCTGAAGCAGGATTATACCATTGTTCTGGTTACACATATCTTACGACAAGCTAGAAGGGTGTCCGACTATATTCTTTTCGTTTATGGGGGAGAAATCCTTGAATTTGGCCCCACTGAGCAAGTGTTGTTAAATCCACAGCATGAGATCACAAAACAATATGTAAAAGGTTTTATCTCCTGATAAACTGCCTATCGTTTATATATGTAAGTCGAAGATTCTAGGAGGCTCCATAAAATCTTCGACTTTTCACTTCTTTACTTTATTACAGCTTCTTTATCTCAGGTCGAATAAATCATCAACACCTAATATCTTTTTAGAAGTAAATCCTTCCGCATACTTTGCCTGGATATAACGGCCAAATTCTCTCGCTCTAGCAGCAGTAGATTCCATAAAATCCGGATTGGAGATATAGGTTTGTGGCTCGTCTGGATTGGTGTTTTCACCTGTATAGAATTGTGTTTTATAGGCTAGGATTGACTTCTCCTTGATAGTATAGTAGTCCGTAATATCAATAACCACATCAGGCTTGATATAATAGTCCTGTACAAACTGTAATACTAACCGTGGTCGAAAGGCTTCTTGGACATGATTATTTTCATCTTTTGTTTGCACTTTTCTTAAACCCGAAAGGAAACAAGCTTCATTCACAAGCTGTCCTGCCCTACCATGATCAGGGTGACGGTCGGTAATCGCATTGGTAATAACAATTTCAGGTTGGTATTTCCTTATTGCACTTATAATAGCCATTTTTTCTTCGATAGCATTTTCGAAAAAACCATCTCTGAGACCAAGATTTTCGCGAGTAGCCAATCCCAGGATCGTTGCGGCATCTTTTGCCTCTTGCGCCCTTGTCTCAGCTGTACCGCGTGTGCCTAGTTCGCCCTGTGTCAGGTCTACAATTCCTACTTTTTTTCCTTCAGCAACATATTTTGCCATTACTCCGCCTGCCCCTAATTCTGCGTCATCGGGATGCACAGCAATGACTAATAAATCTAGTTTTAGCATATTGATATCCTCTTTTTTGTTTACAGCTTCCAATTTCACCAAAATCGGTTAAAATGATTCTGCAGTTAATTCTTTCATATTGCTAGCTTATTTTGACGATAGCCAACATAGATGGACTTACTGCTGTGAAGCCGAGGTCAAAGGTAGAAAGTTTGTTGTTTACTCCGCTAAAAGTCGTTCGATATTACGACAAATTTTACCTGACAATGGCGAAGTCGTGGGGTAATAGAAATCCACAACCTCTCCCTGCTTGTTGATCAGGTACTTGTGAAAGTTCCAGGAAGGTTTACTATTTATATGACCGTTTTCTGTCTTATTTGAAAGAAAATTATACAATGGCGTCGTATAGGTACCAACGACATGGCTACGCTTAAAAACTGGAAAACTGACTTGTTGGTTTATTCGACAAAATGTCTCCAACGTACTGCCTGTCAGGGGTTCTTGATTCCGAAAGTTATTGGACGGGAATGCAAGTATCTCAAACCCCTTTTCTTTATACTTTTGGTAGAGCTTTTCAAGCGATTTAAATTGTCTCGTAAACAGACACTGACTCGCTGTATTGACGACCAACAAAACCTTTCCTTCAAAATCCCCTAGAGATTTCATGGTTCCATTGAATTGCAAGGCATCAAAGTCATAAATCGTTTTCATATTATCTTAATTTAGGTATTTACATGAGGATCCGGATACTTTTTCAAGTCTCCTTGTAATTAGCATATCGAAATCTACATGACCGGTTTAGGTCTTGATCTTTCAAATTCCCGGATAATGTTTTCGATTTCGAAGTCCTCCTTTGGATCGTACGCAGATTTTAGATTATGCCCAAAAATTTTGGCAACCCCTTGATAAAAGAACGCGGAGATTCCACCTTTCATTTCTTTTACCATTTCGTAGCTTGTATGCCCTGTATAACGATCGATCAGTTTTATAAGAATTTTACCCTGGGAAATGGTCATGTTTTTAATTTCCCTATTAAACATTTGTTTCACGTCATTTTCACAACGCTCCACCAAGGCTTCATGCTCCTTTTTTTCAGATGTCATGGCTAGATCCCGATCCAGCTGGTCGTATCTTTTTTGTGCATATATCGCATAAGGAAGTACCTTCAGTACATTTCGTCTAAAGCGTAGATATTCCCGTCTTGCTTCCTCGCTTGACCATACTCGTTTTCTGACAATAACAACCTCAGGGATGGGAAACCAAGGCAGAATCTCGCCCGAAGGTAATGTTGTTTTCATATAATCAGTCACAGTCTCTTGCGCCCCTTCACCATACAATGGAAGAACAAGAGATTGAGCCTGTGTCACACCTGACAAGGTCCCAAGAAGAAAAAGCAAACCACCTACTATTGTCTTCATCTGAATGACTATATAACTCTTTTAATTTGTCAATGCTATTATATTTTGGTAAATTTATTACAAAATAAGTTAGCTTGATAATCGTATTCGAAATACATTAACTAAATTAAACAAAAATACTCAAAAAAACATCATTTACCTGCAACGTTTATGAAAGATTATGTGATTGATATAGAGGCAGAAAACAAAGAGATAAGAAAACGTTACCGTGCATTATTGCGTGCCTGCAAGCCTACTTTGCAGCGCGGGGATAAGCAAGAGATTCGTAAAGCTTTTGATTTGGCATTGGATAGTCATAAGGAAATGCGCCGCAAATCAGGAGAACCTTATATTTATCATCCTATTGCTGTGGCGCAAATTGCTGCTGAGGAAATAGGCTTAGGTACGACCTCCATTGTATGCGCTTTGCTCCATGATGTTGTTGAGGATACCAATGTGACCTTGGACGAAATTGAGGAAATGTTTGGAAAAAAAGTTCGTCGCATTATCGACGGATTAACTAAAATTTCCGGAATATTCGATCCTAATAGTTCAATGCAGGCCGAAAACTTCCGTAAAATGCTGCTCACTCTTGCAGACGACGTACGTGTTATTCTTATCAAATTGGCGGATAGGCTGCATAATATGCGGACGATGGAGTTTATGGCAAGAGATAAACAGCTGAAGATTGCTTCGGAGACCAGTTATCTCTATGCCCCTTTAGCGCATCGCTTGGGTCTGTATGCAATTAAATCAGAATTGGAGGACTTGTCCATGAAGTTCACCGATCCGGATACCTACAAATTTATTGCCCGAAAACTGAATGAGAAGAAGGCTGAGCGCGAGAGATTTATTGGTGATTTTATTGACCCTATTAAAGAAATTCTAGAAGAACAAGGGATTAAAGCATCTGTGTTTGGAAGGCCCAAATCCATCCATTCGATCTGGAACAAGATGCGCAAAAAGTCAATTCCATTCGAGGAAGTATATGATTTATTTGCCATCCGTATCGTCATCGATGCGGTAGACGAAAAGGAAAAAACCGAATGTTGGAAAGTATATTCCATTGTTACGGATTTATATCGCCCCAATCCAGACCGTTTACGCGATTGGATCTCCTCCCCCAAAGGGAATGGTTATGAATCTTTACATACCACAGTGATGGGCCCCAAAGGCCAATGGGTAGAGGTACAGATTCGGACCAAACGGATGAATGAAATTGCAGAGAAAGGATTTGCGGCCCACTGGAAATATAAAGAGTCTAATTCGGATTCAGGCCTGGATCAATGGATCAAAAAGGTACGCGATGTATTGAGCAGCCCTGATCAGAATGCCATGGATTTTGTGGATGATTTTAAGATGAATCTGTTCTCCGATGAGATTTTTATCTTCACGCCAAAAGGTACACTGATTCAATTGCCCAATAATGCCACAGCCTTGGACTTTGCCTTTGAGATTCACTCCGATATAGGTGCAAGTTGTATTGGTGCCAAAGTGAACCATAAATTGGTCCCACTTAGCCACGTCTTGCAAAATGGTGATCAAGTAGAGATTATTACATCGAGTAAGCAGTCTCCAAAAGAAGATTGGCTCAATTTTGTCGTTACCGCAAAAGCGAAATCTAAAATTAGATCCTCCCTTAAAGAAGAGAAACGAAGAGTCGCAGAGGACGGTAAGGAGATTCTGGAACGCAAATTGAAGTCTTTAAAAGTAACCTACAATACAGATAATATCAACAAGATTGCTAATTATCTGAAATATCCAAGTTCTCAGGACCTTTTTTATAACGTCGCAAAAGGCATTGTTGATATCAAGCAATTGCGCGAGTACGTGGCGCATGAGAAAGCAGTTGAAATTAATGCGGGTTCTTCTTCTGGCAATCAGTTCAATAGCCATATAGGTGGTTTAGTCGAAAAGATCAATAAGAAAGAGTTTGATACCATCCTTATTGGAGATGATATGCAAAAAGTTGACTATACCCTAGCCCCTTGTTGCAATCCGATTCCTGGCGATGATATTTTTGGCTTCCTGACAGTTAATGACGGTATCAAGATCCATCGTACCAGTTGCCCCAATGCGTCCAAGTTAATGGCGAATTATGGCTACCGTATACTGAAGGCACGCTGGGCTTCTACAAAAGACTCTGCATTCCTGACTGGGTTGCATATTGTGGGGATCGATGATGTCGGATTGGTCAATAAACTCACAACGGTTATTTCTCAAGAGTTTGCCGTTAATATTCGCTCCTTATCCATATCGAGTAATGATGGTATTTTTGATGGTAATATTATGGTTTACGTCAATGATACACAGCAATTAGAGAGCTTGATGAAAAACCTCAAACAAGTAAGAGGGATCACAGGAGTAAATCGTTATGAATCTGAAAATTAATCAAATGAATATCACAATTTAGAAATACTATCAAATGTCAATCTAAATTGGTAAATTTGTACAAGAATATTTTTACTATGAATCAAGCTGAAAATTTTGCAACTGTAAAAAAAATCTTTGAAGCATACTTAGAAAATAAAAATCTAAGAAAAACTCCAGAGCGTTATGCTATCTTGGAAGAGATCTATTCACGTACTGATCACTTTGATGTTGAGTCTTTGTATATCCATATGAAGAACAAAAAATACCGTGTCAGCCGTGCTACAGTTTATAATACCCTCGAATTATTAGTGTCTTGTGATTTGGTTACTAAACACCAATTTGGCCGTAATATGGCTCAATTCGAAAAGTCTTACGGTTTCAAACAACACGACCACGTGATTTGTATTGAATGCAATAAGGTTGTAGAGTTTTGTGACCCTCGTATCAACCAGATCCAAAGCCTTATGGGGGACCTATTGAAGTTTGACATCAAACACCATTCTTTAAATTTATACGGTGTATGTCAAGATTGCCAGGAAAAAAATAAAAAAGAAGAAACCGTAGCCCAAGAAGCTATTTCAAATTAATCTTATATTTTTGTTAAATATAATAGTACATTTGTTCAGGAATGTTCAGGAGAAAAATTCCTGAACATTTTTATTTTTTTAATGAGTCTATTTTTATTAATAACATTTTAATTACTATACTTTAAAAGCTATGCAAGTTGATGTGCTTTTGGGCTTACAATGGGGTGACGAGGGTAAAGGTAAAATCGTAGACGTATTTTGTCCAAAATACGATTTAATCGCTCGTTTCCAAGGCGGCCCTAACGCCGGACACACGTTGGAATTTGATAACAAAAAATTCGTGCTCAACACAATTCCATCTGGTATCTTCAATGAAGGTACACTAAATCTTATTGGTAATGGTGTCGTTATTGATCCGATTATCCTAAAAAGAGAATTAGACAACCTTAAGACAGCTGGTTTTGATCCGGTGGGTAAAGGCAATTTGGTGCTAGCGCGCAAAGCACACCTTATTTTGCCAACACACCAATTATTGGATGCCGCTTCAGAATCGAAAATGGGCGCAGGCAAGATTGGATCTACCTTAAAAGGTATCGGCCCGACGTACATGGATAAGACTGGTAGAAACGGCTTACGTGTAGGTGATACGACACTTCCAGATTTTCAAGAGCGTTACCAAAAGCTGAAAGAAAAGCATTTAAATATTCTTTCACACTATGGCGATATTCCTGATTTCAGTGAAAAAGAACAAGCGTTCCTGGATGCTATCGAATTTATTAAAACCATTCCTCATGTTGATTCAGAGCATTTAGTCAATCAATATCTGAAAGAAGGCAAACGTGTATTGGCTGAGGGAGCTCAAGGTACCCTTTTGGATGTGGATTTCGGTTCTTATCCATTTGTTACTTCATCGAATACAACAACTGCTGGAGCTTGTACCGGTCTTGGTATCGCTCCCAATAAAATTGGTAAGGTATACGGTATTTTCAAAGCTTATGCGACCCGCGTAGGTGGAGGTCCCTTCCCTACTGAACTTCATGATGAGACCGGTGAAAAACTACGTCAATTAGGTCATGAATTTGGCGCTACGACAGGACGTGCCCGCCGTACAGGATGGATTGATATCCCAGCATTGAAATATGCGATTATGTTGAATGGTGTGACTGATTTAATCATGATGAAGGCGGATGTATTGGATACTTTCGACAAGATTTATGCTTGTACACATTATAAATATAATGGTGAGGTAATTGATTATATGCCATATGAGATTATTACTCATCAAGCAGAACCGATCTTGGAAGAAATTCAAGGCTGGAAACAAGATTTGACTGGTATCACATCTGAGGGCGAGATTCCTGAGGCGTTAAACAACTATATTTCTTATTTGGAGAAAGCACTTGAAGTTCCTATCACAATTTTATCGGTAGGTCCGGATCGTAAACAAACACTGGCTTTATCAAAGTAAAATATGAGGATCGAAAGTTTTGATCTTCTCGATTCTAAAGATAAATTTCATCAAAAAGCCCTGCATTGGTCGGGGCAATTTGATGAAATTTCTTTCTTTAATAGCAACGGCGCGCCTGACGAATGGGGAAGATTTGAGAGTGTATTGGCGGTGAAGGCCTTGCATTCATTTTGTGCCGATGATGATGTATTGGATCAATTACAGCAATTCTTAGTCAAACATCAATGCGAGTTTATTCCGGGATTTCTATCCTATGATCTTAAGAATGAGATCGAAAATTTACATACTAGCGCCACTGATAAGCTCGGATTTCCAGCTGCCTATTTTTTTGTTCCAACCATTACGGTCAGATGGGCCGCTAATCAAGTTCACATCCAAGCCGATGATCCAGTTGCGGTGTATCAGTCCATCTGCGGCACAGTAATCCCACAGATAAATGCCAACCCAGAGATAAAGATACACTCAAGGTGGACGAAAGAAGAATACTTTGCCGCCTTTGATAAGGTACAACAACATATCCAGCGTGGTGATATCTATGAAGTAAATCTCTGTCAGGAGTTCTTTGCCGAAAATGCAGATATTAACCCTATCGAGGTTTATCTAAAATTGAATACTGTATCACCTACTCCATTCAGCAACTTTTTTAAAGTTGGCCATCATTTTATCATGAGCGCTTCTCCAGAACGTTTTTTGGCGAAAAGACAAGGTAAACTGATTTCTCAGCCCATTAAAGGCACTGCTAAAAGAGGTGTTACAGCGTACGAGGATGAAGAGATTGTCAGTCGTATGCTCCAATCACAAAAGGAGATCGCCGAAAATGTAATGATTGTGGATTTAGTTCGAAATGATTTGACACGAAGTGCCCTTCCCGGAACAGTTGAAGCAACACGTTTGTTTGAAATCCAATCTTTTAAACAGGTGCATCAGATGATCTCGACAATCACCTGCATCCAAAATCCGAAGGTATCCAATATGGATGTATTTAGACATACATTTCCTGCAGGTTCAATGACAGGTGCGCCTAAGATTGCAGCAATGCGAATCTGTGATCAGATTGAAGCTTCCAAAAGAGGAGTATATGCGGGGTCCATAGGTTATTTTGATACTGTTCGTGATGAATTTGATTTTAATGTCGTGATCCGCTCCCTCCTATACAACCAGCGGGAACATTACCTGTCCTTTCATACAGGTGGCGCTGTTACCAACCAAGCATTAGTGGAACAAGAATATCAAGAGTGCCTGCTGAAAGCCTCAGCTCTTCTATATGCATTGGATACGGTGGTACAATGATAAAACTATACTAATTTTGTAGAGAATATTTTTTGCTTCAACTATTTTTTCGACCTTTGTGCTGTTGAAAATGCAGATTCCTTATATTGATATACATACACATCAGCCCAATGTTATAAAGGATGGCTCCAGTCTATCTATTGTAAACGTAGCATTGAACCATAATGAGACTATCATTAAGGGGGGAGACTGCTCGATTGGGTTACATCCATGGTATATCAACAACAATACAGAAAAAGCATTGGAATTGATGCGTACAATGATAGAGGAAGCAAATGTTTTAGCAGTAGGTGAATGTGGTCTGGACAAAAATAGTGACGTATCCTTCGCGGAACAACAAGCAGTTTTTGACCAACAGATTCTATTGGCCATAGCTTTTCAGAAGCCGCTGATTATTCATTGTGTTCGTGCTTTTCAGGAGATTCAGGCTTCTTTGGCGAAAGAAAAATTTCGACTCCCGGTTATCTTTCATGGTTATCGCAAGAATTGGATCTTAGCCAAACAGCTCATTGATAAAGGGTACTACCTTTCAATCGGTGTCCATTGTTTGGATGGCAGCCAGGATCAAGTCGTAAGAAATATTCCCCTTGCACATTTATTTTTGGAAACAGATACCGATACAGCAACGGAAATTGCTAGCCTATATCAATATGTCGCTCAAGTTCGATCTATTCCAGTAGAGATGCTAAAGCAGGCATTATATCATAATTATAAGATTGTATTAAAAAAATGAAAGATTTAAGTTGGCTGTCACGCACTGAGGCATTGGTCGGTAGGACAGCTTTGGAAAAATTAGCGGATTCACACGTAATGGTTCTGGGTCTAGGTGGTGTAGGTTCCTTTGCAGCAGAATTTATCTGTCGTGCAGGGGTTGGTAAAATGACCATTATAGATGGTGATACGGTAGACCCATCTAACAGAAATAGACAACTCCCAGCTCTTGCAACGAACCACGGTGAAGCGAAGGCTGAAATCATGAGACAGCGTCTTTTGGCTATCAATCCAGAATTGGAGTTGACCGTGATCAAGGACTTTATTATCCCCGAAAAAATACCAGCTTTATTGGACATGAAACCTGACTATTGTGTGGAAGCCATTGATAGTATCACACCGAAGTTATTCTTCATCAGACTGGCACTGGATGCAAAAATGCCATTTGTAAGTTCAATGGGTGCGGGCGGTAAAGTTGATCCAACTAAAATTGAGATTGCCGATATTAGTAAGTCTTATAACTGCAAGTTAGCCCAGCATATCCGCAAAAAATTGCGTAAACATGGTATCCGTGACGGTGTTAAAGTTGCCTTCTCAACTGAATTGCCAGACAAAAAATCTTTGCTGTATACCGATGGAAGTAATTTCAAGAAATCGGCTTATGGAACAATGTCTTATCTACCGGCAGCTTTTGGCGGTGCGATTGCTTCAGTTGCTATTCGGGATCTGATGGAAAATGCCTAAATTGGTGCTAAATAAACATATGCATAAATTATAAGAGCTACTCGCCTATGGGTTTGTAGCTCCTATTTTTGTTATGGATAAGAGTGAGCTATCGACTCGTTACTCCTTTCATATCAAGACCTTTTGGTTTAATATGTTCCAATCTTTTCTTTAACGAATCCAATTGCGATTTTTCAATATTTCCGGTAGCAATAATAACCCCCTCCTTTACTTGGGCTGTAATTGTCGGAAACTCTTTTAACACTCGATTGACATCCCTTGTTAGCGTCGAATCTACCGCCCCCTCTACTATTTCATGATATTTTTCGCGTGCGTCTTCTGGTTCCGGAAGATTGACCATAATATTGTTATGGATAGATTTGATACTTTCACCACCGGCCAACTTTGTTTTCTCTTCAATAACCTGTTTCAATGAATCTGATCCTAATTGTCCGTTCAAGGTAACATTACCCGCTTCTACATCCACTGCTATGCCTTGGTTATCTGCTAAAGCTTCTTCAATTTTAGACTTTAACTTATCATCGGATTCTGGTGACCGGCATGAGTGAACAAAAGGTAAAACACCTAATGAAAATATCAAAAGTAAGTTGTTTAATTTCATCGTATCGTTTTATTTTCGTTCATAGTAAAAACAGTTAGATTGAGATATTGTTTAGCTTTCCTGTATTTTGGCGATTAATAGACTCCTGTAATTGTCTGATTTAGTTTGTTAAATAGAAAGCTATCTCCTGTTTTTTTACTCAGAAGCAGTTGACCTATAGGTGATACTGGTGAAATTGCAAATACATTCATATCGTCTATTTTTAATGCCCCGATACTAGTTGCAATAAAGTAGAGTCCTAGATTTGTCTTGACAAGGCTCCCTAGTTTTACAAAGTCCGTTGCGTCTGTTATTGTTGTTGCGATATTGGTCAGTTGTAAGAGGTCTTTATTCGCTTCCAGAAGTTGTCCCTGATAGCGATTGATATCTTGTTGGATCATCTCGCGGGAAGTTTCATATTTGTCACCAGCGCTACTTTTTGTATCGTCATTGCTGGAATCTCTAGCGGTTTCCAGAGCAGATTCAATCATCGCGATCCGATCATTTGTCCGTGCGATGGAAACTTCTAAAACCATCTTTTTTATATCAAAATAGCTATTTGTCATTCTGAAAAATAAGAAATATGTTTTATTCAAAAAAAAATAAAAACAATAGGCTTAAGTTCAACAGTATAGAAAAAATCAAACTATAAAAAACACGAGCGGTATTGCAATAAAGTAAAAAATTACTACATTTGTGCACTGAAACACGGAAAGGTGTCAGAGTGGTCGAATGAGCAGTCCTGGAAAGACTGTATACGGGATGACTGTATCGAGGGTTCGAATCCCTCCCTTTCCGCAAAATAAAGAGCAGCTGTAAAAAGTTGCTCTTTTTTGTTTCATAGAAACTCCCCTTCTTTATTCCTGGAAAAATTTGATAAAGCACACATACACATTTTTTTGATTTTATCATGTAAACTTTTGTCTACTGTTTTGGCAGCTTACTGTTTTAGTGCAAATAATTTAATCATTGTTTCACAATAAAAACAATTTATTACGTTATCTTTATTAGGAGCGTAAATCGCATTTATCACATAAAAATTTATAATAGAAAAAATGGGAAAATTTGTAGTGAAAACAAGAAAAGATGGCGAATTCCAGTTTAATTTAAAAGCTGGAAATGGTCAGGTTATTTTGAACAGTGAAGGATATAAAACAAAGGCGAACTGTTTAAATGGGATTGAATCTGTAAAAAGAAACGCCCAGGATAATGATAAATTTGAAAGAAAGACTTCAACAAATGGGAAGCACTATTTCAACTTGAAAGCAACCAACGGCCAAGTTATAGGAACAAGCGAAATGTATGAAAGTGCGAGTGGAATGGAAAACGGTATTGAATCTGTAAAATCAAACGCGCCAGATGCGACGATCGAAGATCTTGATTAGCAAATAAAAAATGATTTGTATAATCAAGTGCAAGTAGAGCCCGATATTATATGTCGGGCTTTACTTATATCAGAACATGATAGGTTCCGCTTTCAGAAAACAATAACACTTTTACAAATGCCGATCCCCCTCTGCTATTTCTAAATCATTAATACTCGCGTACCGTTTGCTCATCAGACCATTTTCATCAAACTCCCAGTTCTCATTTCCATAAGCTCTAAACCATCTTCCATCTTTGTTTCTATATTCATACTCAAATCGGACAGCAATTCTATTTTCGGTATGAGACCAATACTCTTTTTTCAATTTATAATCCAGTTCATTCGCCCATTTTGTCGTTAGAAACTGAACAATCTCTTCCCTCCCATTGATAAATAGATGCCTATTTCGCCATTCGCTGTCTATCGTATAAGCCATGGACACCCGTTCAGGATTCTGGGAGTTCCATGCATCTTCAGCCATCTGGATCTTTTGTTTTGCCGTTTCCAATGTAAAAGGTGGCAATGGATGTTTCTGTTCCATAAATTTTAAATAATATGATTAACAATTTCTTTTGATTTCAGAACAAGTTCATTTGAGCTAAAAAGCTGACTTTCAATAATAGCGCTTTCAAATAATAGATAGATATGCGCAGCCAATAAGCCCTCTCCCAGTATTTCTGCGAAAAATTTTCTCAGATCATTTTTGTGAGACTGTATGACAGAAAGAATTGCACTTTGATTTTTTGAGAGCTCAGAAAGAATATTTAGGAAACTACAACCTCTAAAATTTTCTTTATTATTCATATGAATAATAAAATCAAATGCAGCCAATATGGATTGTTTATGGCTGACTGAGTCTTGCGTATATGTGACTGAGTCTTGCGTATATGCGCGGAGCTCCGAAAACCAAAAAGTATGTCTGGAGGTCAAAAAAGCGATGCAAAGATCATCTTTGGATTTAAAATGCTGATAAAAACTAGCTTTGGCAACCTTTGCCTCACTTATGATCTGATTTATCCCTGTGCTATTGTATCCCTGTTGATGGAATAATAAGGAGGCTGTATTTAAAACTCTCTCTCTTGGGTTATCCATTTCTTTAAATTTTGTAAAACAAAAATAGAAAACAATCATTAAACAGACAAGTCTGTCTGTTTAATGATTGTTTTAAATAGACGCATAAAAGATACCTGTCATAAAACAATACTAGCTGTAATTTGTCTTATATTCAGTCGGTTATGGTTGTTTTTTTGAAGTTATCACTATATATAAAATTAGCTGTAAAGAACTTTTATCAGCATTCTCAAAAACTTAATGTGCATTAAGTTTACTACTTAATCTAGATTATTCTTTAAAAGAGCGGCCTTATCTAATTTTATAAGTGAGAAAAATAGGTCGCGAATGTGGCCTATTGAGATTATCAAAAAATTAAAAAACAACATTATGGCAAGTTTTCCAATTCGTGATCAAAAGAAAGATCATTTGATTACTCCAGAAAATGCGGCTCTAGTCATTATTGATTATCAGCCAGTACAGGTTAATTCGATTGCCTCCATGGATAGGCAACTCCTTATCAACAATATTGTTGGGTTGGCCAAGATGGCAAAGCTCTATAATCTTCCTATCATCCTCTCCACTGTCAATGTGAAAACTGGTTTGAACTTTGAAACAATTCCCCAATTACGGAAAGAGCTTAAAGGGATACCTTCTTATGATCGTACGACAATAAATGCTTGGGAGGATGTGGAGTTTTTAAAGGCTGTTAAAGAAACAAAACGGTCTAAACTCATTATGACTGCCTTATGGACTGAAGCCTGCCTTTCCTTCCCTTCTTTGGATGCACTACAAGAAGGATTTGAAGTTTATCCGGTTGTTGATGCTGTCGGGGGGACTTCTGTAGCAGCACATGATGCCGCATTGCGCAGAATTGAACAAGCCGGAGGTCAGCCGGTTAGTGTTGCACAACTTTTCTGTGAATTACAAAGAGATTGGGCGAGAGCAGATACCGCCCATGGCTTTATGAATCTTTTTATAGAAACTGGCGGAACTGCAGGTATTCAGTTTTCCTATGACAAAGCGGAATAAAGAATGGGTATAAAAACATTATAATGGTTAACAAGCTATCCCCAGGATAATCTTTATCAGCGATCCTGGGGATAATTAAAAATAGCTCAACGATTCCTGGCATCAATTAACTAACTTTATGTAAAAGAACCTAAAAAAATGAAAAAAGTATCTAGCTATTTGAAGGTGATCGCTTTTTACCTGCTTACATTGCTTATTTTTGTTGGCTCATCTGCGATTACAAAACAGCTTCCTTCATCAGATCTGTTCTCTATAATCGTTGCATCCATCCTTACTTTTGCCTTGGTTTATTGGTTCGTTCGGAATGATAAAAGTACACTTTCCAAAAATGGACTAGGTTATAATAGAAAGAGTCTTATATACTTTACATCAGGATTTGTTATAGGTATGGTTATGGTCTTTATTATGACCGTGATTGTATTCAATTTTAGTGAGGTTACTTTTACCCGATCACAAACTTTCAACCCAAATATTTTTGGTGTATATATTCCTTTGTTTCTTTTTGTGGCTTGTCGTGAAGAACTTGTCTTTAGAACATATATGCTTTGGAAATTAAAGGCAACTACTGGTTCTTTTATCGCAATGATTATTGTTGTAGTGATTTTCATTATTGAGCACCTTCTTGGAGGGTATACCGTTGTAAACGCACTTATTGGATCGGGATTAGGAGCGATCCTATTTGGATTTGCTACCCTAAGAACAGGAAATATTGCGTTATCAGCGGGGCTTCATTTTGCTTGGAATCTAACACATTGGTTATTTGGCTTCAAGGGGAATACAGGTTTTTTCGTTGAAACAGTTCACAAAGGAACAGAACAGCAGGCTGAAACAGTCGCATTTATAGGCTATGTTGTTGCAATGATAATAGGTATCGGTGTAGTTTATCTATTCTTTAAACCTTTAAAAATAGGATTGGAAAAATAGAAAATCAAATAAAAATCATCCCGCAAAGAATACAACTGGATTAGGTCCACACATAGCGATCAGCATCATAACCATTGTGCTGATGGTTAATTTCAGTGATTTCTTCCAATGATATACAAATGTAAGTATTCATAAGCAAAGCTTCTCACCTATTCCACCGGATATCCATAATCGCTTGGAGCTCTTGGACGGTGATATACACCTAGAGCAGGAAAATAACGATATTTTGATCGTGATCCAGATTCCTTTTAAAGCAAGATAGATAAATTGAATTATGTGTTTTCTTGAACAAAAAAAAATGTCGCAGAAAAAGGGCTTTAATGCTTTGTAAAGGCTATAATTGAATTTATTCTAAAAATAAAAAAGTAAAACCTGTTATATGTCAATATTTTATACCTATACTTGTAACATAATCAGGCTCCTCCTTTGCTTTTCTGAAACCGTCAGGTATCCCTTTCTGCTCAGTTTTTGCATTTTCAGAAGCTAATTTTGTTGTCAAAATAATAGGTGAAGTACCTTTTTTGAACTTGCATAAACCCAAGCCCATTAAAATACAAAACATCATTTCTTGTGAACAAATAGATTTATCATTGCAGGGATAGCAGTATCTTTTCAATAGGTTTAATAATGAATAATTTAATACTAATATATAATACAATGCAAGAAGGAACAGTAAAATTCTTTAACCAGACAAAAGGTTTCGGTTTTATTACACCAGCTGATGGTGGTGAAGACATTTTCGTACATGTTACCGGTCTAATCAATGAAGTACGCGAAAATGATAGCGTAACATTTGATGTAGAAAACGGAAAAAAGGGCATTAACGCAACTAATGTACGTATCGCTTAATTAAGTAGAATACTCAATCTCGAAGTTGCATGGCGCATCTTCTAAGAAAGTGTAACAGATTACTGTTGCACTTTTTTTTGTTCCTCCCCTTATCAAGTAATCGACTGTTCCTTAGTTCTTTTTAAGCTGTCGCTTAAATTGGTAAATCTCGAAATTCTAACGAATCCCTGATAGAGCCTACCAGGGATTATAGCTAATGACCAAGGACTAATCGTTGTGGTACTACATCACATAGTAATTCGCTTTTTTTCAAAATCAAAATATTACAAATCACCTCCGCAATTCCATATAGACAATTTTGCTTTTGTCGCGAATTTTACCTGTGATTTAGACTTGTCATAACCTACGTTGCTGACAGGATTGCATTCAACGGTATTAGCGGAAATTTCTCATGAATAAAAATGATATAAAAAACACGAATCTCCTTCGGAAGTCCATCGTGGATACTAGGTCTCTCCTATTGACCAGAAAAATACGACAGCTCAAAGTATCCGATCTTATTTCGGCACTGAATCTCTCCAGGAGCAAGTTCTTTCGCTTCTTTGGAAATATGAATATTATTTTGGAATTAGTCATTTCAGAAGAACTTGAGCGCAGTTATGATCTTATTGCCTGTAATCTTCTGGCCGGCCTGGACAACCCACATCTAATAGCCGAACTCAATCTGCTTCGGGCAATCTATCTAAGAAAGAACAGTATACTTTATAATTATTATAAGGGCATATTATCCCTGCCCAAAAGATATGCGACATTAATACAAGCTCTCGCAGCAAAGGAACAGCAATTGTACATAAATATCTTATCAAAACAAAAGAACTATCTCGCAAATGATTACAGTCAGATTAAACTATTGCCTCTGTTTCAAAATAGGGCAATTAACCAGGAGTCGCTAGCGTAGCATATCAGTAAATTTCACAACTCTTAGCCGAAATACCATAGTAATTCCCCGGTAGGTAATCAGGAAATTTGTAAGACTAAAATAAATTCAAGATGAAAAATGTAGAATTGAGCATACCAGATATGCAGAGCACACACTGCCAAACAAGAGTGAATGCTGTGGTTAACGAGTTTGAGGATGTCAAAATTGAAAGATTGGAAGCTGGAAGACTTACTGTTTCAATTGATCGTAACGAAATTGAAGATGAACTGGTATCCGCGATTACGCGTGCAGGCTACAACGTAAAACCTGAGCGTAGTGAAAAATCTTCAAGTTGTTCAACAGGCTGTTGCGGATAATGGGCAATAACGTAGAGAAGCAAGCCATCTGCTTCTCTACGTTATTGGTAAGAATACCTGCAAAAAGTCCTCTTTTATAAAAGAATTATGATAAATATGTACAATTCAGATGAGTGCCCGGATATGATAACGAAAGTTTATCTTGTGGTGGAGCAGATTATTCAATCGCAGTTGGAAACCGGAAAATCCATCCAATTCGCACTGGAACTTAACAACAAACTAAAAACAGATTATCAAGAATTGAACAATCTATTCCTCGCCCGATGTGATATGAGTCTCGATGTAATTTTCCTAAAACAGATTGTCGAAAAGGTGAAAGAACTGCTTGTGTATACTGAACAGCCACTGTCACAAATCGCGAAAGCATTAGGTTACGAAAAATCAAATGACCTATCGGAACAGTTGCTGCGCTATACCGGGTTAACACCGGCACACTTCAAACGTATCCGAGAAATCAAGCTGGAAAACATCAGGCGGCAGCAGAAAAAAATATAAGGGGTTGGCACACAAAATTATTGTCAGAAAGGGAATCGTGGAATGAAAAAATATACTTGGCGTACACATAAAGTTGTAAGGGAAACAGAAGACACGGTAACGATATACTTCGATGCAACAGCACAGAAGATGACCTACCTGCCGGGACAGTATCTCAATATCCGGTTTAATATTAACGACGAATTGCTTATAAGATCCTATTCATTGAGTTCCATCCCATCCGACAGGTATCCTGCTATTACAGTTAAACGGGTTGAAGGCGGTAAGATGAGTTCGTATATAGTAGATCATGCAGCAAATATCGAGACCTGGGATGTAGAAGGTCCATTTGGAAGTTTTATTTTGGACCAGGAGATCGCAGATCAACAGCAGGTTGTTTTGCTTGCCGGAGGGAGCGGCATTTCGCCGCTATTTTCGATGTTGAAGAGTATTGGCAGCACAAGACATACTCCCTTGTTGATCTACAGTAGTAAATCACCGGAAGAAACTATTTTTTTTGATCTATTAACATCACTCGAAGTTGAGCGTAGATTGGACATCTGCTATTCTTTTACGGCACCAGAATTTGTTTCGACAAAAATGAATCATATCCCGGGGCGGTTCTCTTTACTTGTGCTCCGTTCAGTGATCAAAAGGCTTGTCGCAGCAATTAATGATACACATTATTATATCTGTGGTCCCGTTGCGTTGATGGACCTTTACAGGGATGCCCTGATAGGCCTGAAAATTCCCCAAGAAAATATCCATATGGAATATTTCAATGCGACAGCTACAGATCTGGCTAATTTTGAAACAGCAGGCAGTACAAACGAGGTAATCATAACACACTACGAGGACAGCTATGTAGACGATCAAATACAAACATTCGAATGTACCTCACTTGTCGAGGTTAAACCACGGCAATCGTTATTAGAGGCCATGAAAATACATGCTATTAACGTGGCAAGTTCTTGCAACAATGGAACTTGTGGAACCTGTTGGGCAGTCAAAACAACAGGTATAATTCATATGCACCGTCACGACGCATTACCCCCTGAAGATATTGCAGCGGGAATAGTTTTGCTCTGTCAAAGTTACCCCTTAACTGGGGATGTATGTGTTACTTTGCAGTAACACATACAGTTCAAAAATTTTCCTTCAACAGTTCCTTTAGATTTCGATGCTCCAGACATAGATCGGCATACATCGATTTTAAGGTATTGTTCTCTTCGTTCAAATTCACCAATACGACTAGTATATCCATTGCAACATCTTTATATTTATCTTTCAGTTCGTAAATCGTGGCGCCATATACGCCATATTTATCAAAAAGCTCCACCCCACTTTTTCCTAAATTATAGTCTTTCAGTATCTTGCTGATCTGATGTTCATTATTTGCTTTGTTCTTCATCTTGCTAACGTATTATCTGTTACAAAATTCAGAAAGATCGACAGCCTTAACTATATACTTTTCCCCCTTAATTTTATGATATTTAACGCTACCACAGACCATAACCTAAAATTTCGCAAATCTAAGAAGGAATATCATATAATCATATTCGATACAAATGCTGAATTTTATCCGGATATAAAAGAGGGACAAATACATGATGAAAACTAGGACTCTGTTAATAAAAGGAATGGTGTGCAATAGATGTGTGTATGTACTGAAAAGGGAAATGACGACCCTGGGTTTTGAGGTATTGGACATTATGCTTGGGCAAGTCATCCTAAAGGCGACGGATGATTTTCCTCAAAAGATGAATACAATGGAACTGATGCTGAAAGGAAACGGTTTCGAATTGCTTTACGAAAAGAAACAGAAGATAATCAATGGTATAAAAGCGTATGTTGAAAAAGGGATCGATATGCAATTGGCAAGCGGAGTTCCAACTCGGTTTACGGCCTTGATCAGCGATCAGCTAAACAAGAATTACGATACCTTGAGTACCCTGTTTTCGTCGACGGAGGGAATAACGCTCGAAAAGTATATTATTTTTAGGAAACTCGAAAAGGTAAAACACCTGTTGGTTTACACCGAAATGTCTCTGACGGAGATTGCCTACGCCTTGGGCTACAGCAGTCAGGCATACCTATCCAACCAACTAAAAAAATACACGGGCTTCACATCAAGCCATTTTAAACAGGCTAAACAGAAAGAAAACCAACAGAGCTACTGAAATAACAGTAGCTCTCCTTTTTTATACCCCGCTCCTTTCGTATTTAACCCTTCCAGAACAAATGAACCTTAGCATCTGATGTTACGAGGTTCGCGCGCAATGTCTATCAGCATCGACCAACATCCTCGCAGCATCAGCGTTGCGGGAAGACCATATAACCCTCCTCCTGTTCATTTAACCATTCAGAGATAAAAGAGCCTGACCATCTGACGTTACAGATTTCGGACGAAATATCTTTCAGCCCCTACCAATACCCTCGTGGTTATTAGCGCTACGGGAAAAATCAGTAAATCTTATAAATTGAATAAGGAGTTGCATACGCTGCGCCTGCACGAGTATCGTCAATTTTGTATTCGGTAAATGATCTGGACACAATGTCCAGAAAATTCAATAATCAATTTATAAAAATAGTAACGTTTAATCATTTATTGCAAATCATAAAAAGCAAGACCATGTTATACAAATCAACAAAATCAAGGACGGGTATGTTAGTTCCCCTAATTGGTGTCATACTTATTGCCTGTGAGAACAAGCCTGAAAAACCAGCCGCCGCACCCACCAGCATCAACGTTGATGACGCACGGTTACCTGTCGATATATTGATCGCGCAGGAGGAGGAACTTCATCACGATGAGACCGCCATAGGAACCATGATGCCTTATCGGGAAGTGTCCATTGTCGGCGAACTACCGCAAAAAATTATCCATGTCGCATTTCAGGACGGTAGCTACGTGGAGCAGGGAGCCATACTCTATATCCTGAATGATACCGATATCAGGGCACGTCTTAATCAGATCGGAGCTGAATTGGAACTAGCAAAACTGAATAAAGAACGGTTACAGAACCTGTTGAAAACCGAAACGATAAAACAACAGGAATACGATGAAGCACTTATGCGCTTTCGTTCTTTAACCGCCCAGCGAGAACTGCTTCGTGTAGAACTGGCCAAGACTGTCATTAGAGCGCCTTTTTCCGGAAAAATAGGTATTTCAAAAGTGCATGTGGGGGGCTATGTTATCCCTGGTGTCGCGCTGGTTACCCTGCAGGACCAAATCAGCCTCAAGATTAACTTTTCTATTTCCGAGAGACACCTGCCGTTGATCAATAACGGGACAAAAGTCCGCTTCACAACAGTACTATCCGCAGAGCAACTTGAGGCGACAGTACTCGCTACAGAGCCGGGACTGGATGCTTCGGGCCGAAGTCTGGAAGTTCAAGCGCGCGTGGATAATTCCAATAGAAAATTCCGACCGGGGATGTCCGCCAAAATACATTTTGGTAGCAGCGACAAAGGTGCTAAAGGTGTCAAAATACCTACAGAGGCCCTCATGCCTGGAGATGGCGGATACAATGCATTTGTTATCGCCGATGGCAAAGCGAAGCCCGTTGCAGTCACCATCGGTAATCGAACAGAAGCCGAGGCCGTCATCACAGCCGGTCTGAGTACTGGGGACAGCATTATTGTCTCCAATATGTTGCGTATTGGGGATGGTACACCCGTAAAAGCTATTATTCCAACTAAATAAGATGCCATGAGTATATCGTCACTAAGTATAAAAAAGCCTGTATTGGCCGGAGTATTTTCTCTTTTGTTGGTTATATTGGGAATTGTCGGATGGAAGCAGTTGGGGGTGCGGGAATTTCCACTTACCGAGCCTCCGGTCATCTCCGTGATTACCTTCTACCCCGGTGCGAGCCCTGATGTCATCGCATCCAAACTTACGCGCCCTATGGAGGAGTCTATCGCCGAAGCCGGTGGTATCCGGACGATCTCTTCGGAATCACGTGAACAGGTCAGTGTCATCTCGGTAGAATTTAACCGTGAGACTGACATTGAGGACGCGTTAAATGATGTCAGAGACAAAGTCGCCAAATCCCGGAAGCAGCTGCCAGCAGATGTAGATCCACCTATTGTTCAGAAGGCATCCTCCGCAGACAACCTGGTCGCCTTTCTTGAAGTAGAAAGTGATACAAAAGATATCAAAGAGGTCAGTCATATTGCCTCCACGGTTATCAAAGACAGGATGCAATCCATTCCGGGAATCAATAACGTCGCTATTGTCGGGGAACATAAATATGCCATGCGACTCCGGTTTGACCCGATTAAATTAGCTTCCTATCAGCTTACTCCCGAAGATGTCCGACAGGCCCTGCTCAGAGAGAATATTGATCTACCCTCAGGGCGCATCGAAGGTGATCAGAGTGAATTGAGTATACGGACACTTGGACGTCTCAACAGTGCCGCAGATTTTAATGAGATGCTGATCAAAAAAGTCGGCAACAGCGTTATCAAACTGAAAGATATTGGTGTAGCAGAACTTGGTGAAATGAACGAACGTACCGCTATTATCAACGAGACGGGCAATCTGAATCGTATCGGTATCGGGGTAGCGATCCAGATTCAACGCGATGCCAATGCCATAGAGGTTGTGGACGAATTTTATAAACGCCTGGCACAGCTCAAAAAAGATATACCTTCCGATTACCGCCTTATTGTAGGGTTTGATTTCACGCGTTCCGTCCGTGAATCCATCAAGGAGGTTGAAGAAACCCTATTTATCGCATTTGGATTGGTCGTGCTTATTATTTTTCTTTTCCTTCGGGACTGGCGTTCGACCATTATTCCGGTATTGGCCATACCAGTATCTATATTATCTGCATTTTTCATTATGTATATTGCTGGCTTTTCCATCAATGTGCTCACACTGCTGGGGCTGGTACTTGCAATAGGACTTGTGGTCGATGATGCTATCGTGGTACTTGAAAACATCTACAAGAAAATTGAGGAAGGGATGTCCCCGATACAGGCCGCATTTAAAGGTTCCAAAGAAATCTACTTTGCCGTAATTTCAACCACAATTACCTTGGCAGCGGTATTTTTGCCAATTGTATTTATGGGCGGTATTAGCGGTCAGCTCTTTCTTGAGTTTGCCGTTGTAGTTTCCGGATCTGTCTTGGTTTCCGCTTTCGTGGCCCTGACACTGACACCCATGTTGAGCGCTTATTTTCTCAAAAAGAAAGCTGGTCCAGGCTGGTTCTATCGGGTGACCGAACCTTTTTTTGTCCGCTTAAATAATGGCTATACGCAATTGCTGGTTCTTTTCATGAAAGTACGCTGGCTCGCCTGGCTGTTTCTGATTGTTACAACAGGACTGATCTACTTCGTCGGTAAAACATTACCATCGGAACTTGCACCCGTAGAAGACCGCTCCAATATGAATCTGATTGCTGTAGCCCCCGAAGGAGTTTCTTTTGAGTACATGAAAAAGAATATGATCGAAGTCGGTAAGTATGTAAACGATTCCACCGATGGCTTGTACCAGACCTATTCCATGGTGGCTATTTCCTTTATCCCTGCTCCCGCTCCGGTTAATGTTGCGGTGCAAAGTATCTATTTGAAAGATCCGAAAGAAAGGAAAAAGTCTATCCAGGACCTGTACAACCAATATGGTGCTGCCTCAGGTAATTTCCGGGGTTTCCTCCTGTTTCCCTATCTCCCGCCAACCATTGGCACCCGATATGGTGGTGGTATGCCAGTCCAGTTTGTGTTACAGGCACAAAACCTGGATAGTCTGACCGCTGTCTTACCTAAATTTTTGGGTGCGGTACGTCAGAGCAAAAAACTGATGTTTGCCGATTCGGATCTTAAAATAAACAAACCAGAGGTAAAAATAACGATAGATCGGGAGAAGGCCGCACTGATGGGTGTATCCATCGAAGAGGTGGCTCGTACCCTACAGTTATCTCTTTCGGGACAACGTTATGGTTATTTCCTGCGCGATGACCGTCAATATGAAGTGATTGGACAGTTGTCACGCCCTTATAGGAATGATATCAATGACTTAAATGGTATTTATGTCCACTCAACAACAGGTCAGATGATTCCACTGAGTAACCTCATCACCACAAAAGAAGCTGTAAGTCCAGCCGCGATTTACCGATACGATCAATATACCTCTGCCACGATATCCGCAGCACCCATGCCGGGTGTAAGCCTTGCTGAAGCTATACAAGAGATCGAAAAAATAAAAGCCGAAGTGCTGGGGGAGAATTTTAAATCCTCCTTAGCTGGGCAGTCACGCGATTTCAGCGAAAGCCAGGGCAATATCACCTTCACATTAATACTGGCGCTTCTACTCATCTATATGATATTGGCCGCGCAGTTTGAAAGTCTCAGAGACCCGCTCACCATTATGCTTACGGTACCGATGGCAGTAACAGGTGCGATCCTCAGCCTGCACTGGTTTGGTCAGAGCTTAAATGTATTTAGTCAAATCGGCATCATTACGCTCGTTGGACTCATAACCAAAAATGGTATTCTAATCGTCGAATTTGCCAATCACCTGAAAGATACTGGACTTTCGAAATACGATGCCGCCATTACAGCAGCTGAACAGCGTTTTCGCCCCATACTGATGACCTCCCTGGCGATGATATTCGGTGCATTGCCCATTGCGCTTACGGTAAACAGTCGTCAGTCCCTAGGTATTGTCATCGCTGGTGGACTTGTGTTCTCCGGTATACTCACGCTATTCATTATCCCTGCAGTTTACTCCTACCTGTCCAGTAATAAGCGCAAGGAAGTCATTGTTGAAGAAGATGCCGAAAGTCTATATGAAAACGCAACGCGCTAATTATCAATCCCAAAGTCTATTACAATGAAAAAAACAATATATACATGCATTACCACGCTGCTGCTGATCTGCGGAGGCAAACCACTGTTTGCTCAGGATAAAGCCCTCTCCCTCACTGCTGCATTGGAAATCGCAGAAAAGGGAAATAAAACAGTACAGGCACAGCTATTAGAGGAAATACATGCGACGGCGCTGACAACGGAGAGCAGAGGTGCTTTATTACCAACCATTACGGCAAACGTGGCCTATTCCTACTACTTTGACCGGCAAACAATATTTCTACCGGGGTATTTTGCCGGTACAAGCAAACCCGTACAAGATGTTGCTGTTGGAGGAAAAAATGCTTTTAACGGCATGCTCTCCTTGTATCAACCCATTTTTGCGATAGATCTTAGCAGGCAAAAAGAAACAGCATTTATCAATGAACAGATCGAACTTCAAAAAACAGCTAACCTTAAAAGCAAAGTTGCGCTTCAGGTTTCGGTAAACTATCTTAACATCTTGATCATGAACGAGCAGCTAACTTTACTTGAACAAAGCCTGCTTCGAAATATCATATCCCTGAATGATGCCCGTTCCCTATTTGCACAGGGCCGGGCGCTGAAATCCGATACACTACGCAGTTTTATTGAGGTAGAAAATATCAGGTCATCGGTTTCGTATCTGAAAAACAATACCCATGTTTCGCTCATCGAATTAAAAAGGCTGCTTGGAATAGATGAATCCCAAGGTATTGTATTGACTGATAAGCTGGAATTTAGCGGCCAGCAGGAAACTTATTTATTGGATGATCTATTGAAAACGGCGGCTCAAAATCGTAAAGACCTTGCTATAAAGCAACTGCTCATTGATCTCCAACAGAAAAAAATGGAAGCCAAAGAGGCCGAGCTCATGCCCAAGTTGGCATTAGTAGGTCAGTATCAGGTGCAAGCCCAGGCAGATAATATGCGGTTGGGAGACTATGTCTGGCCCAGAACATCGTTTTTGGGACTACAGCTGTCCATACCGATTTTCAACGGCAACAGGACCCGATCGCAAATCAATCAGGCGAGCATTAAACTAAAACAGGAACAGATACGCTTAGACGATTTTAGAGATGAAATCAAAACCCAACTGGCCGCTATCATCAGCAAATGGAGAGAAGCCATTACACAATTGGAGATCCAGAAAACAACCGTTAGTTCAGCAGAACTGAACTATCAGATGAACGAAGACCGTTTCAAAAATGGCTTAGGTTCGCGCCTTGAGTTGACGGATGCTGACCTTGCACTGACACAGGCACGGATAAACCGGCTACGGGCCACTTACAACCTGAGGATGCTCCATACGGAGATGCAACATGCCTTGGGATTATTGGACCTGCAATCAAAAACAAACAAGTAGATTTTACACAGACAATTTAAAGAAAACGTACAACATGAATACGCAAACTATAGAACAAAAGGGTAAAACCGCACCTTATCCAAAACGCTGGGCAGCACTTTTCCTACTCTGCACGGCGCAGTTTATCGTCATTATGGATACCTCCATTATCGGAGTCGCCCTTCCGGCAATAAAAGCCGATTTAGGCTATTCACAATCCAGTCTGCAATGGATTTTCAACGCTTACGTTATCCTATTTGGTGGCTTCCTGCTGCTTGGCGGGCGTTTGTCTGACCTCTTTGGTGCGCGCAAGATCTTTATGTGGGGATTTGGTATGCTTACTGCGGCATCATTTTTAGCCGGTATCGCCTGGTCTGAACTGGTATTGAATATTGGTCGTGGATTACAGGGACTGGGCTCTGCCCTGATCGCTCCTGCCGCCCTCACCCTGGTCATGTCTAAATTTACCGATCCAAAAGAGCTCAATCGCGCTTTCGGATTTTGGGGAGCCGCGGCAGCAGCTGGTGGATCCGCCGGAGTTTTCCTCGGTGGTGTGATTACAGAATGGCTCTCCTGGCATTGGATATTTCTGATCAATATCCCCGCAGGGCTTATTGTCCTGCTGTTCAGCAAGCGATTGCTGTTTAAGGGCAGCACAAAAAAAGGAAAAATCGACCTTGCCGGAGCAATATTGGCCACCATCGCGCTTGTGTTGATGGTATATACCATTGTGTCGGCAGAACATGTCGGCTGGAGTTCCTTACAGACAGTCGTATTGTTGGGTATATCGATCCTATTATTTATTGTGTTCATTATGCTGCAGAAAAAGAAAAGTGATCCACTTGTACCGATGGCTATTTTTAAGGTTCCTAATTTATCGGCAGGTAACCTGATGATGTCGCTATTGGCCGCCGCTTGGATCCCACTATGGTTTTTTCTTAACCTTTACCTACAGCAGATTCTGCATTATTCAGCCTTTCATAGCGGCCTGGCCCTGTTACCGATGACCATAGCCATTATGATCCTGATGGTCGGTTTTACAGGAAAACTGGTCGCGAGGTTCGGATTCAAAACCAATATTATAGCTGGTCTGGTCATCCTTGCCGGGTCCTTATTTCTATTTAGCACGATTCCAGCAGATGGTTCTTTCCTGAAAGATGTACTGCCAGCCTCTTTATTGGCGGCGTTGGGGATGTCTCTAACCTATATTCCGGGAACGATAGCGTCGATGTCCGGCGCCAAACCGGACGAGATGGGATTAGCTTCCGGATTGGTGAATACAAGTTATCAGGTCGGATCAGCCCTGGGCTTAGCGATTATCGTGGCTGTTTCCGCTGCGAAAACCAATAGCTTGAAAATGACTAATGCATCCGATGCCGATGCATTAAATGCAGGCTTTCAAACAGCATTTTTCTCAGCGGGAACCCTTTGTATTGTAGCAATTTTAATTGTCCTTGGTTCGATCAGAACGATTAAACAGTAGCGAAGAAATTCCGCTATTACCCTTCCCTAGACTATAGCTGACCTCCGCTACCGAAAGAAAAATAAATATTAGCTTTCGGTAGCGGAGGTTTTTGTTAGTCAATCTGGGTTTATATTCCATTTAAAATATAATAATCAATTATAGGACATTTTTCGTCAAAACTAATTGCAACATAAAAACATAGACAAATTTGATCTGCCCCAATCAGAAATCCGCATTTAAGGTTTCAAGATCTTATTCTTGGATAAGGGAAATTGAGAAGGCCGAAAAAAAAGTTGGGACAATATGACGATTGAAACGTCTTATTTGAAAGGAATAGTACAAGATCGAATAAATCGTTGTGTTATGGCATTGAAACAATACTGGGTTTACAAAAAAAACTTTTATATAATGTACTCAAATTCTATAATAAGCGTGAGAAAACCTGCTTGGGTTTTCCTAATTTTATCCCATTATCAGAAGAAGGGAAGATACTTTCAAGAAAAAATGGAATCATTGGATAAAGATCGGGAATTATTATTAGCCATTTCAACGGGAGACGAAAAAGCATTTGGTCGTTTATACGAAATCTATTATGCCAAACTGATCGTTTTCTTAAAGAAGTTTACCTATGAAGATCCTTCCAAAGCCGATGATATCCTGCAAGAAGCTTTCCTGCGCGTATGGCTATACCGCGATCGTATTCTTGAAATTGACAACTTCCAAGCTTGGCTTTATAAAGTCGTCAGCACGGAGAGTTTAACGTTCTTACGCAAGGAAGTCCATGCCAAAAACAAGGTTTCCCGACTTAAGTTGCAATACGACCAAGAGCTTCTGTCTACTATACATCTGCCCCGCGCAATGGAATTTGATGAGATCAAAAAGATTGTTTATCAAACCGTTGCCAGTATGCCCGATCAGCGTCGAAAAATATATTTACTTAGCCGAGAAGAGCATCTCAATTCCAAAGAGATCGCCAGCCAACTTGCAATTTCGACTAGTACCGTACATAACACAATCAGTACCGCCCTTAAGCAAATCCGACAAGCTCTTTCGGATCAAGGCTATCCAGTTTCCTTTGGAATTCTATTGTTATTAAAAATATTTTAAAAAAATAATAATCCCCAATAGTAGTCCGTTCAGAAACTACATTCCTATAATCAAAGAGGGAATAGATTGCTTTTTCTTTAAATTTTATTAAACCAATATCATGCACCTAAACCGGATAGACTATCTATTGGAATGTTATTACCTGCAACAATTGACAGAAGCAGAGTGGTCTGAACTGCATCATCTTCTGTTACAGGATGATCAAGAGACGGTCGAACAGGCTTTTATTCGATTGATGGAGAAATATAACACCGATCAGGAGACATTTGCTCCATTGGAGACCACGCAAATTGAGCGTATCCTAGCCATTGATAAAGTTCCTAAAACCGAAGCAATAATGGGTGGTCCTACAGAACAGAAATCCAATGTTTTCCAGCTCAGACTTGGTATTGTGGCGGCTGTAGCCTGTATTGTTCTCGTTTGTGGGATTTACTGGTATCAACCCGAATCTAAAAAAACGCCATCTCAACGAACCATTGCGGCAGACTTTGAGCCAGGACGTGATGGCGGCATGCTCAGTTTGCCTAACGGAAGAATAATCCAACTTGACAACAGCAGTGACAATAAAAATTCTTTAGCTGTGAGTGCTGGAGTCTCCTTGAAGTATGATAGTGCGCAGGCCGTTTATTCTCTGAGTCAACCTCAGGCCCAAGCGCAAAATATTTATCACACCATTGAAACTCCAAATGGAAGACGCTATCACCTCACCCTGAGCGACGGTACACAGATCTGGTTAAATGCAGGTAGCAAATTGCGCTTTCCAATTGCATTTAATGGTGCTTTACGCGAAGTTTTCCTGACTGGTGAAGCTTATTTTGAAGTCAGGAAAAACCCACAGCTCCCCTTTTTAGTCAATATCAACAACACTGACAGCAAGATTGAAGTCTTGGGAACGCATTTTAACGTTTCCTCCTATCCCGAAGACAATGGTTTTGTGACAACCTTACTGGAAGGTAAGGTTCGTATTTTCAATCAACAGGCTGAATTGATTTTACAACCCGGTGATCGGGCTATTAGTTATGCAGATGGTTCTATACAATTAAAAAATAGGACGATAAACAAGGCTGATGTTGACTGGAAAAATAATTATTTCAGCTTTTCAGATGATAACATCGAATCTGTTATGCTGGAACTGGCGCGATGGTATGATATTAAGGTAGAATATCAGGGACCAAAATCAACGGCCACATTTTCAGGTAAAATAGGTAAAAAACTCAGTTTCACTCAGGTTATGGAAATCATCGGTGGAGCCGATATTAAATTCAGTTTAGATACAACCGCTACAAACCGCAAAGTCGTTATAAAAACGGCTTATTAAGCCTAAAAACATAAAAGATACTGTTCCCCCTCAAAGGGAACAGTATGAGAATTATAAAACTAAATTTAAAACCAATTTTTAAGTATGAGACACTTTACCCCAATTAAGTGCCCTTTCAAATATGCGGATACGCATTTTTGGAAACGGAAAGCATCATTAATGCTAACATTCAAATGTGGTGTTGTACTGGCTGGAATGAGCTTGCAGTCGATTGATACACTCGCGTTTTCACAATCGGCAACCCACTACAATCAGCGTATTCTGCTAGCGACAGCACTCAAAAAAGTAGAAGGCAAAACCGGGTTGGTATTTTTTTATAGATCTGCAGATATCAAGGATATCTGGGTGATGGATCCCAATCTGGTTAACAAGACCAACCAAGCGGTACTAGAGGACCTTTTTAGTCAGATACCATTCCAGTACACCATAAAAGGCAATACGGTCGCTATCAATAGAGTTAACAAATTGAAGCCTATATCAGGTATTGTAAAAGATGCGAAGGGAGATCCTATTGCGGGCGCCAGCATAACAGTTAAAGGCACAGCTAAAGGTACTTCAACAGGACCTGACGGTGGATTCAGTTTAGAAGTATCTGAAGGAGAGATCCTTTTGATCCGTGCCGTTGGTTATGAAATACTGGAAGTTCCGGTCGCCAATCTGGCGCAACTAAAGAATATCGTATTAAAACAGCAAACGCAGGTACTCGAAGAAATGGTGGTAGTGGGTTATGGTACCCAGAAAAAAGCTGTTGTGTCCGGTGCTATAGCCTCCGTAAAAGGCGAAGAACTGGCCAAGTCTTCCTCTGTCAATCTTTCCAATTCCTTTGCTGGCCGTCTGCCTGGTGTGACAGCGATGCAAAATAGTGGTGAGCCGGGCGGTGATGGTTCTACGCTTCGTATTCGTGGTATAAACTCCTTGTCTGGTGGCAATAGCAGTCCATTAATTGTTATTGATGGTGTGCCTTCAAGAGCAGGTGGTATCGACCGAATCAATCCAAATGATGTGGAAAGTGTCTCTGTACTGAAAGATGCTTCTGCAGCAATTTATGGCTCGCGCGCGGGTAACGGAGTTATCTTGATTACAACCAAACAAGGCAAGATGGGTAAACCACGGTTCACCTACGATTTTACCTATGGTCTTCAACGTCCTACACGGACACCCAAGATGGCAAATTCCGCACAGTACACCGATATTATTAATGAAGTAACCAAAGTATATCCCGAAGATCCATCCCAATGGTCAGCGATATGGAAAGCACTCAATACCGGAACAGGTATCTATAACGGCCCATCGAAGACTGTTGAATCAACCTATACTCCCGCAGATCGCCAAAAGTATATGGATGGATCCGATCCATTACGTTATCCAAATACCGACTGGTTCTCCGCTACAATGAGAGATTGGGCACCACAACAACGTCATAATCTACAGATCACTGGCGGTACAGAAAATACAAAATACCTCGTTTCACTGGGTTATTTGGATCAAGATGCTATTTACAAAAATTCGGCAACTTATTATAAACAGTATGATCTGCGGACAAATTTTGAATTTAAGTTAAATGATTACATTACAGCAAGGCTGGCTATCACTGGTCGGGAGGAGTCTCGCAATTACCCCACACGCAGTGCCGGAACGATCTTTCGGTTTCTGGTCCGTGGGCTTCCCACAAATATCGCTACATGGCCCAATGGTCTCCCGGGGCCAGACCTGGAACAAGGAGCCAATCCTGTCGTTATTACCACAGGTGATACGGGTTACGACCGCAATACCAGAGACTATTTGCAAAACACGGGGTCCATTGATGTTAAGATCCCTGGAGTTAAAGGGTTGAAATTAACGGGAACTGCCTCAATTGATAAGTATTGGGGGCGTAGCAAAAGATGGGAAACACCGTGGACACTTTATGACTGGGATAAAATAACTTTCGAGGCCGATGGTGTAACACCCAAACTTACAGCACGTGTACCTGCCGGAATAGAGCGTAAAGCTCAGCTTAGAGAGGCTCAGGAAGATCAACTGGCGGTTAACCTTTCGGCTCTCCTATCCTATGATACAAGCCTAAAAGGGGGACACAATATCTCCACTATTGCAGGGTTAACACGTGAAAAAGTAACAAATAATGGCTTTTTTGCCAATCGAATGGATTTCCCGTCAGCACAAGTTGAACAGTTAAATTTTGGTGACCGCGAGCGTCAAACTATGGGAAACGAGAATGTTTATGATAGAGCTCGCCTGAGTTATTATGGGCGGTTCAATTACAACTACAACGAAAAGTATCTTATCGAATTCAATTGGCGTGTAGATGGATCTTATGTTTTCCCTGAAGATGGGCGATTCGGGTTCTTCCCTGGGGTTTCTGCCGGCTGGCGTATCTCAGAGGAGAATTTTTTTAAAAATAATGTTTCCTTTGTCAATAACTTAAAACTTCGGGCCTCTTGGGGTCAAATGGGTGCTGAGGCTTATTATGGCGGAAGTTTGCAAGAGTATAAATATCTGTCCCTCATGAATACTGGGTCTGGTGTTTTCAATGATAGGGTGTTTCAAACACTCTACGAAAGTGATATTCCAAACCGTTACTTTACATGGGAAGTTGCCAACAATAGCAATGTCGGATTAGAAGCATTGTTCCTAAATAACCGATTAAATCTAGAACTTGACTATTTCTATAATAAAAGGACAAGTGTTTTAACAAAAAATCCAGGGCAAATTCCCGAAAGCTCAGGTATTGCAGGCAATCTCCCTATTGCCAACCTTGGTAATCTCATCAATAAAGGCTACGAGTTTAAATTGACTTATACCGATAAAATTGGAGAAGTTAGTTATAACGTCGGTGTCAATGGTGGTTATGCGCGCAATAATGTCCAGTATTCTAGTGATGTCGCCAATACGCCGCAACATCAGCGGCAGATTGGAAAGGTGACGGATTCATGGCTCGTTTATTTGTATGACGGCGTATTTAGAGATCAGGCAGCCATTGATGCAAATACAATAGATTACAGTGGACTTGGGCAAAATAAGCTTAGACCGGGTGACATGAAGTTTGTCGACTATAACGGCGATGGAAAAATCACAAGCGATGATAGGGTCCGTCTTAATCAAAATGGTAGTCCCACATTTACTGGCGGCTTTAACTTTGCTGCTCAGTATAAAGGATTTGACATAAGTGTGCTGCTGCAAGGCGCAACGGGAGGACTTCGGAGAATCGCCTCGCTTGAGTCTGGCGCTATCGGAAATTACCTCGAATGGTCCTATGAAAACCGATGGAGTATTGACAATCCTAGCGACAAGGATCCCCGATTGACAAACCGCTCGGATCAATATTATATGAACGATAATACCTATTGGATTAGGAGTACCAACTATCTGCGACTCAAAAATGTTGAACTAGGTTACAATTTATCAGACGATTGGTGCAAACGGATCGGTCTCCATTCTGTTCGGCTTTATACAAATGGTATTAACCTTATCACATGGGATAAAATAAAGATATGGGATCCCGAATCAGATAATAGTGCCGGTGCATATTATCCACAATCCAAAATCATCAGTTTTGGTGTCAAAGTCGGTTTATAAACTTTAGTACAACATTAAAAGCATAATTATGAAAACGATTATTAAAAATAAATTCTTTTCTATCCTGATATTGGTGATCTGTCTTTCAACATCCTGTAAAAAAGACTTTCTGAATGTTACTCCCCGCGATCGCTTTCAGGATGAAAAAGTATGGCAGGACTCTGTGCTGGCTGAAAAATTTGTAAGTGATATTTACAATGCATTTGAAACCAGTAATTCTGGTTTTACAGAGCAGATGCAGGCCTCTGCTACCGACGAAGCGATTTGGAACCACTCCGATGCCTTCCGTTTATTGAATATGGGGACTATCACGGGGGCAACACTGGGTTGGGACGGTACATCAAGATGGTGGGAACGGATGTACGTCTACATTCGATTCAGCAATATTGCCATTGAACGCCTTTCCGATGCAAGCAAAAATGGAATCTCCAATCAATATTCCAAAGATAAACTCCTGGCACAGGCTTACTTTATTCGCGCTTATTGCTATCATCAATTACTACGCTATTATGGTGGCGTCCCGATCATAACAAGCAGTTACGACTATTCGGAGGATCCAAGCATTTATGAAATCAAACGGAACAGTTATGAAGAATGTGTCAACCTGATTGTCAAAGATTGTGATGAAGCTTCCAGACTACTTGGACGTAAAAAATTGGATAAAGGGCGTGTCACAGCCCTCGCCATTTTAGCACTTAAATCCCGAATGCTCCTTTACGCAGCAAGCGATCTACATGACAATGCGAAATTGACAGCAAAAGTTACAGACCTGAGTGATTTAAAAGATAAACTACCTTTATTATGTTATATGAGTGGTTCCCAGCAAGAACGGTATAAACTGGCGCAGGCCGCAGCTAAAGCTGTATTAGATGCTGGAACTGGATATAAACTTAATCTTTCGGCTCCAGTATCTGCTGCCGAAGGTCGGGCAAATTATAAAAGCATTGCCATGGGTGGCGGAAGTAAAGCTCCTGGTATAGATGCTGCCGCTGCGACTGATCTTCTTTTTGCGCGTTATTACATCATTGAAAGTAGCTCCTCGCAAGGTTTGCATAATGGACCAAACGGCTACCGAAACTGGGGTGGTAACCAGCCAATTGGGTGGTTAGTGGATGACTATGAGATGGCGGACGGTAGCAAATTTAGCTGGAACAATCCCCCACAGAAATCTGCTCCCTATAAAAACAGGGATCCGCGTTTCTATGCTTCCATTCTCTATGATGGTGCAGATTGGAAACCCAGAGACAAATCGGGTTATGGATTTGATCCGGCCAATCAGATCCAAACCGGTTCTTACGATTTGATAATAGATGGAAAATTGACTAAGGTTTCTGGACTCGATACCAAGCAAAGTTCGATTGAACCGCATAATGGAACTTGGACAGGTTATTATATTCAGAAGTTTATTGATCCTGATCCTGATATTGTCGATGCTCAAGGAAGACAATTTGTTCCTTGGCCCTATTTTAGATATACCGAAGCGGTGTTTAACTACATTGAAGCATGTATTGAACTGGGTGAAACCGGGCCAGCCAAAGATTGGTTAAATAAAATTCGATTCCGAGCCGGTATGCCTGCTATTACTGCAACGGATCAAAATACATTGCGGGAAATATATCGGCATGAACGCCGCATAGAAATGGCTTATGAGCAGCAACGTTTTTTTGACGCACGCCGCTGGTTGATTGCTGCTGAAACGCTGGGCCGTAAAGTGACGATCATCCAAGTCAATGGGACATTCAAGCCCGGAAAATCGCTCTCAGGCACCTATAGATATGATGAAACTATATACGACTATACCTATACACCGCAAGAATTTAATACAAGAGAAGATCGTGCTTGGAAAAATCAACTTTATTTCTTGCCACTTTCACGGGATGAGATCCGAAAGAATCCATTGCTAGTTCAAAATCCTGGCTACATTGAATAAGTAACAAGCTAGCTTTCATTACACGGGGCATTTGTCAAACCAAATGCCCCGTTTTTTCTTCCTTATCATCGTAATGTTCACTTATCCTACATCCATTGTCATTGAAGCAAATAATCACCATCAATCCGAGCATTGTTTGTTGCCTCAGCAGATGGTGCTCTATGTTGTTATAAATTTAATTAGCGATGGAATAATTTGAATAATATTATAGCGATCTAATTATAGATCTTTATACCGTTAGATATTTAGCTTGGCTGCTAGGTTTATCTTGATCATTTCATTAGTTTTGGTAGCGTTTCCCCGTCGGGAAACGCTTTTTTCAAATAGCTTCAATAAACGGCTTAATTAGTCAACCGTTCATCTTATCCCGTTGGTCCATACAAATATTCCATGGATAAATAACCTCATATTCCTTTCATGTGCGCTTCAGTTATCCAAAGACTTAGATCTGGTCTTACATTCTGTGATTTACAAAATGACTGAAAACAGCTAGACAAAATGACCAATATAGGTCATTTTTTTTTATTCGCTCTGCAGTAGTTTTGTTGAGTCAATCTATAAATACAATGACAACGATACCACGAAAAGCATATTTAAATCAACCAATAGTTAGAAAAGATGAAAAAGAAACTAGAAATCACAGAAGATGGAAATGTAAAGAAAACTTATATTCCGCCGAGCATCGCCTTGCAGGTCATTGAGCTTGAACAAGGAATCGCCAGCGGTTCAGCAGCAGTCAATCCTGGAGGGAGCAACGATGCCGTTAAGGAAGAATGGGGAACGGGTACAAACCGGGATGGCGGTTTGGATTGGTAATTTATATTTAATGACAAGATACACGATGAAAAACACAAACAAAAACAGATTTCGCAGCGGTATACAGCTCTATGCCTTACTTCCACTTATACTATTTATATTCTCCAACTGTGCTAAGGATACAAACACGGCTATTTCAAAGGGAACTGCGCCAATAAAAGTTAATATCGTCGGCACTGAATTTAATACAGCGGCAGGCATCGGACTGAAAGCTTCTAATTCAAAAAATACAGCGGCGATCAGCAGTAATCGAACAAGTCAGATTCCTTTCAATAAGGATTTTGATTTAGTGACAGAAGTTTCTGCTGTGGATCCAGCAACTGAACTCATTCTGAAAGCAAATGCAGCGACAACCAATGGCGCCAAAGCGGTCGCGGAAACAAAGGATCTTTCACCGAATGTCAAATACAAACTTGCGGTTTATGATCAGAGTGGCAATTATGTGACTGAACGTGATTATGTCAGCGGACAGGAAAGCAATGCGCAAGCTTTAAATCTGGATGGTGGCAATACCTACACCTTTGTTGCTTATTCCATTAATAGTGCAAGCGCAATTCCCGCAATAACATTTGCCGATCCCAATAATAAAACATTAGTTGGCTCCCACCTTGCAATTAACGGAAGTGATGATTTTATGTACTTCAAAATGAATATGCAGGTGTCTGGAAATACAGATAACTATGTAGGTATTGTTTTAAAACATCAATTGTGTCAGGTGACGACGATTGTGGATGCTTCACAGACCGGGTATAATATAACAGCAGTATCGGCGATGTACGCGCCCCATAATAGCAGTGCGACCATCAATCTATCGGATGGATCCGCAAGTGGAACAGGAACTGCCGGATCCGTTAATGTTGCTTTCCCGACAGCCATTGACGCATTGATGGTCACTGGTACCCCGACGATCATCAATGCGAATTCTACCGCTGGCACACTTACTGTTGGAGCTATTACTGTTGGACCGCTTTCGGCAACAAATCTAGTGCCTTTTACCGATCTGGTTTTTGAGCCAGGTGTCAAATACGATGTTAAATTCAGCCTTATCCCTAAAGATATCTATTTGGTACACGCGGGGTATTCAGCAGGACGGATAAATGGTCAAATATGGCTACGACACAATCTAGGTGCGAGCGGAGATCCGGATGTACTGGCATCATCCATTGCCGGAAATTACTATCAATTTGGCCGTAAAAACCACGTAGCCACAGGAACCGGGACCGCGACGAATTCCAACTGGAATACCTCTATGGCGGCAGCCAGCGCTTGGAACTCCGGCAGCGAAGCGGCACCTGTTAAAACAACCAATGATCCCTGTCCGACCGGATATCGTGTTCCCACAGAGGCTGAGTTAAGAACTTTAATCAGCAATACTGTATCTAGTCAATCGGGGCCTTGGTCCACTAGCCGTTATGCCTCAGCACTTATATTGACGAGTAAACGAAATAAAAGTGTCAAATTAACAATTCCGGCACAAGGGTATTGGAATTATAAAGGCTTAACAAATCCTCCATTTGACCCCGACGTCCTTTTGAATAGCGGAAATATGGCAATTATTTGGAGCAGCAATGGAAGTGGTGGTGTCACCTATCTAAGATCCAGAACATCAAATCCTACGGCTCACATCGTTGAAACAACAGATAATCGGAATAAAGAGTGGGGATTCAATGTCCGTTGTATAGCCGAATAATAGTTTATCAGAAAGTTCAATTTCATGTAATATATCTTTAATCCCGTTGAGCGGCCCAAATTAATGGATTGGGCCGCTCTTCTCTTTTAAAAGGATTTTATAGTAATCCCATTTTTGTCCCTTCGACAATCAACGATGCCACATTATTGACATTCATTTTTCGAAGCATATTTTTCCGATGATTCTCAACCGTAAATTTACTTAAGAAGAGCTTTTCAGCAATCTGAATGCCCGTTAATCCCTGGGCAAGTAGCTTGAGAACTTCTTTCTCCCGTGTTGTTAACTGCATATTTGTGGACAATAGACTCAATTCGGGCTTGGCCATGATCTGCTGGATACTGCTGCTGAAAACAAGCTGACCTTGAAGTGCTCTATAGATACAGTCTATTAATTCATCTGGAGGAGTATTTTTGAGGATATAACCGCTTGCACCATTTTGCAGCATTTTCATCACAGCACTTTTCTCCGCATGATTGCTCAAACCTACTACGATTATCTGCGGTTTGGACCGTTTAATCTGTAAACAGAGATCAATTCCGTCCATGTCAGGAAGGGAAATATCCAAAAGGACTAGATCGATTTCAGTTGACCGCATATCTAACAAAAAATGCGTTGCATCAACAAAGCTGCCTACAAGCTGTAAATCACTGTTCTGGGTAATCAGATTTTGGACGCCCTCCGAAATCAACGGATGGTCGTCAACTATTGCGATTCGATATTTCATCTGATAAGTTTAATTCAATATTAAATATGGTACCCTTATAGGTCCCTCCGGAGACAATCTCGATCGACCCATTCATATAGGCGACCCTGGCCTTAATATTTTCCAGTCCCAGCCCTTTGGATTTGTGGTTTTTAGCCGGATTCAGGCCAATGCCATCATCTTCAAAAACTAAGAAAAATGTGTGTTCCATTCTGGAGCATTGAATTAATACATGTCGTGCCTGGGCATGTTTTACGGTATTGGTCAGTAACTCCTGGATAATCCGATAGATTGTCAATTTATCTTGTTCACTGATTGATTCAGCGATTTCCATATAATTGAGATCAATATGTAGGTTGTCTGAGCTGTAATAGGTACAGAGATCGTTTAATGCGGCTTCCAAACCAAGTTTCAGTAGCATTTCGGGCATCATATTATTGGCAATCTGTCTGACTTTATTTGCAGAATGATTCAGTTGTCCTAAAATCTTATTCACAGGGTCCTCCCCGATAGCCAAATTCCTTTCATTAACTAAACCTAAAACACCCATTTTTATCGCTGTTAGGGTACCACCAAGATCATCATGAAGATCTCTTGCCACACGTTTGCGTTCTTCCTCCTGTCCCTGCAACAGCGCTGTTGCTACACTCACTCGTTCCCGTTGCGCCTGTTCTTTCTTATTCTTTTGTAGGTACGTATAAAGTAATAATACCAATGCCGCCAACAAAATCGTCGACATCCCAAGCATACCCATGTAAAATCTACTCTGGCTCACATCCAACAAGGATTTTAGATTCGAACTTTCTAGTGCAACAATTTTATTCTTATTTTCCTCGCTTTTAAATTTAATCTCCAGTGCACTTATTTCATTTTCGACTTTAGTATGATACAGACTGTCTTTGAGGTATTCCAATTTCTGAAGATAGTAATAGGCCGAATCGTATTTTTTTTGTAGGAAATAGTTGTCAGCATTGTTTTGATACAACACCAGTTTATTATGGGGAATTAAGGGGGGGGCAGCAAAAGTTTTTGATGTGAGCGCCTGTGCCGCCTGGTGTTTTTTCAGTAGATTTAACGTCCTGACCTGGTAGTAAGTAACTATCTTGACAAGTTCGGGCTGCTTTAATTTTTCCGCCAGCGCCTTAGCTCTTGTAAATGTTTGGAGTGCCAACTCAGGCTGTGAAAGCTTATTATAAAGCATACCTTCATTTAATCCAAATCGCACGCTTAGCATAGTGTTCGGGGGAATAAAGCTCCGAAGTTCTTCCAACAGTAATTTAGCTTTGGCCGCCTGTTTGGAGCGCAATAGATTTTGGCATATACCTAACTTAATGGACAATTGTAGCGGGCCGTTCCTTGGACGGTCTTTTAATTGCTCAAGCGCTTCTTCAAAATATTGTTCCGCTTTTTTATATTGTTCATGTTCCATCAGTAAATGCCCAACGGAGGCATAGCTTTGCGCCAAATAAGGCCTATCCTGTGCTGCTTTTGCCAAAGGAATGATTTTTTTTGTTAGCACGGCTAGCACAGTTTTGTAATCGCCCTTGCGCCTTCTAAAGTCTATGTAATGATTCAGCGCTCTGGCACGCATAGATAGCGCTTCTTTGGAATGAAAAGGAGAAAGTAATTTATCGGCTTGTAAGTACGTTTTTTCTGCCTTGGATGGATCCGTATGTGTTAAAATCTGTGCTTCATAGAAAGCCGCCTTTGCATTGAGGTAGGCATCAGACCCAGCATACTCCTTTCCTCTCCTTAAATATTGCCAGGCCTTATCCGGATCTTCTTTAGCAGATTTATTAGCCATTTGAAAATAGAGCTCTACTTGACTATAGTGAGCTGGAGATTGTTCTAGTGTGTCTTTTTTACTTAAAAAATGATCCTCAGAAATTTGCCCATACCCCCACGTCGGACAGACTAAGCTCTCCAAAAAACAAAACAGTATTGTTTGAATAAGTGGTAGATGGTACATAGGTGGCAATGCACTAAATTGTTACTGTTAATATAACAAAAATGGAGCACTTATCCTAACCTTTTTTTTATTAATTATCTCACAAAAGCTTGATTTCCATAGGATACCTAAACTCCGTTGTTTAAATCGCTATGCTCATTTTCAATAAAATGGGCTTAACCCCTACTTTGCCGTTTTATTATGGTCAAACGTGTAAGTTCCGAAATTATAGGCCACTTGCTTGTCGTCTAATAAGGTAAGTTCCGCTATAAAATCGCCGTTTGTTAAATAGTTGCTAATTTTAAAATGATAGGTTTTAATTTGCGGTAATGTTGTTCTGTCGAATGCTGGCTCATCAGGACTTCTGACAGAACTCATTGCATATAGCGAAAACTGCACATCTGTTCCACCTATTGAAACTCGACTACGTCCAAATGTGTCCTTTGGTTCAAAGAAAACAATAGAAACTTCGTTTTTCCTATCGACTCGGTAAATTCCATCTGTCCTCATGGTACTAAGACCAATGCTTGGCGAATACCGGGAGTATGTCATTTGAATACTGTCTTTGTCCAGAAAATGTAAATAGACGTCATTGGAAAAGATAATCCCACCACGTTTATTGAATACACGACTTTTACCGACATGCCACACTTCCCCTTTCAGATCCGAGCTGTTTACAAACTCGTTTGTGTCGGACCTATTTTGTCCACTACACCGAATAAACGAAACAACCGCGAGCAATATAAAGTATTTTTTCATAGCTAGATGATTTGATTTTTCTTGCTAATGCTAATTTTTTCTAAACAACAAGGCCATGACCACAATAACAGAAAGTATTGTAAAAAATACAAACAGTATATTGTACAGCCAGGATCTCTGTGGATAGAAGCTATCGTTAGCCAGAAAAAACTTTTGCTGTTCAGGATCATTCGGGTTATAAAACAATAGGTATTCTTTAGCTACCTTTTTTTGAGTAGCTCTGTTTAACAATTCAATCCGCATTTCCTCAAAACGCCGCTGCCCCATAATGGGGAAAAATGAATACAATTTTTCTGCTTTATCTATTTTTTGTGAATACGAACGTCCATTGGTCGTAAACTGATATTCCAAATCGACATATGCGTATTTAGTCTTTCCACCTTGAATGTCAGCTGTAAGGTTTAGGATGGAAGGCGTTACTGCGACCCAGTTGGGATGCGTCAGCACAAATTCTTTCCGCTCCAAATACGGACTTACGGAAAAGATACTAATCACTATACTATAAACAACGATTAACAAAATAGCGGATGCGGTGAGCTTGCTCATTTGCATTGTTACACGTTTCCCGTTGACATCATATCGAACCTTCTCGCTACCATCTAGATTGCTTAATTTGCTGACAATTATTTTTGTCAATGGAAAATAGAGCAGAGAAGAACATATCAAGGCATAGAGCAGATAACGGTAACTGTTGATTACAAAAACAAACACAACGATAAAGGCGGCAACCACCAACCATTGAATGCATGTCCAAATTATTTTCATCTATATAAATTTTCGAAATAAAAATAAGGGATTCGACAATATTCATGACCTCCTATTTAAAATCCGTGAATAGAAAATTACGATTCGTTGGACAATTGGAAAGAAACGCTAACACTTATATCATGGTTTTTACTACCATTTTCTCGATCCCTAAATCTACAATGCCGATTTCAGCATTCGGTTGTTGGACGATAGATAAATGATATAGCTTGTGTTAATCCTGTATTTATAGGAATTCATCTCTCTTGTTTAGAATTATTACTAATAATACTGTACTTTTGTCCCATCATCATACTTTATCGAAAGCAATGGCAAATAAGACGACCAAAAAAAATAGTCTAAAAAAAGTATTTCAACAATTACATCTTTATATCGGATTACTTTTTGGTCTTATTTTTTTGACCGTTTGTGTTACAGGTATGCTCCTGAGTTTTGAGAAAGAACTGACGCCTTTGCTATGGCCTAAAGAACAGCGGGTTGTTGTTCTAGAAAATCGCTTACCCATCGATGCGATTGTATCAAAGGCAAAAAATATTTTTCCGAATAAAAGGCTTTTTCGTATGGAAATCTTCGCTGATCCCTCAAGGAGTTATCGGGTTCAATATGGTTCAAAAAAAGAAAAATATTGGTATGCCTATATCAACCCTTATACAGGTGAGGTCTTGTCTAAAGGCGCACAGGCGGAGCGTTTTTTTCAAAAAGTATTGGACATCCATCGCTTTCTTTTGATTGACAAAATTGGAGCGACCATTACAGGGATTTCGGCCTTTGCGACCCTATTTCTCGCAATAAGTGGTATTTATCTATGGTGGCCCAAAAATAAACTCCTGCTCAAGCAACGTCTTAAAATCAACATGTCCGCTTCTACCAAAAGAAAGGTGTGGGATTTTCACGCTGTGGGGGGATTCTATGCGGCATTATTTCTTCTTATTTTTACCCTAACCGGTTTAACCTGGAGCTTTGACTGGTACAATAAGCAGTTTTTTAGATTATTTGGTGCAGATATCAAGATAACAAAAGAAAAGGTGAAAAATCCAACAACGGACATTCCTGTTGGCTTTTCGCCACTTGAAACAATGTATCAGCAGATTAACAACCTTTATCCTGATCCGGGAAATATACTGATGACATTTCCGAATCAGGAAAATCTAGCGTTTTCATTGACAAAAGAATCATTTGCAGGCGGGCTGTTGCAGATCAATCAGACTTATTTCGACAGCAGATCTGGAAAGTTGATTAAAAACAACCCCATGAACAAGTTGCCTTTGGCCGAACAAATGCGAAAGATGGTCAAACCCATCCACGTTGGCTCGGTATTTGGTCTCCCTTCAAAAATTGTCCTGTTTCTGGCCGTTAGCTTGGCTGCCACCCTCCCCATAACCGGTCTTTGGATATGGCTCAACAAGAGAAATAAAAAGACAACGGCCAGAAAAAAGCGTAGACCTAGAGATCAAGCTGTACCCCTAAATTTGCCATAGTCCCGGTCCCTTTGATATAATAACGACCTTCATTGGTTGCACCGCGTACTTCGGCATGGATGGGATAGTAATCAGCATTGAATAAATTGTTGATGGAGAATAAAAAGGTAAATTTCTGATATTTGTATCTCGTTTGGAAATCAACAAGATTATAACCGGAAATCGGGTATTTTCCATAATTATATTCTGCTGCAGGAAATACGTCCCGCCCACCCAAATGGAGGTATTGCAAATACACATTCCATTGATCCGTTAACTTGAAATCGGCATTTAGATTAATCTTGAACGGAGAAATAATGGAGTTGTCTAATTTATCTTTGTACTTGCCTTCATTCTTCAGATCCTGACGTCCATCCATATAACCAAGCACAGTTCCTAAAGACAACCATCGAATGGGCTTTATGTTTCCGACAAACTCCACACCATAAATGCGTTGTGGTACTTGGCTCAGTTCGTAATTGCCCGGTGTCGAAGTCTCCGCAAAAGTGGTCCCTTTCTTAGACGTACTATAGTACCCCGTCACTTGGTAGTCCCATATATCCATCTTGCCATTTACACCCAGTTCGAAATTATTGACCACAACAGGTTTAGGATCAATTTGGCTCAATGGCACACCATTCCGCAGAATAAGCCCGACATCGCCGATGGAATATCCTTGTGAAAAGGAAGCAAAAGGTTGCGCGTAACTATACTTATTGTACCGCGTGGCGATATTAAAGACAAAGGCATCTGAATTATTATTTTCACCAGCAGTTAGCTTGCCATTTTTGGTCAGATCGCCTACCTTAAACCGGATATTTTCATAACGTACACCGCCTTTTAGAATCCAGTCAGTACCAATGTTCAATTTACTCTGCAGGTAGAACGCCACATTGTTCATATTCATATCTGGTGTAACCAGATCATCTTTCATAGTTTTCTGTACAGTATGATCCTTCAGAAAATCAGCACCGTAGATCAGGGACATATTGGTCGATGCACCCAGCTGAAAAGGTGTATTAAAGTTTAGCCTTGCTCCTTTGTGGTCAGAATAATTTTGATTGTAAGTTTCAAAGACCGTATTCATATCCTCATAGTACAAGCTCAAATTTGCGGCTGTCTTTCCATATTGACCATCATACTTTAAATGAAATGCTTTGTTATAGGGCGTACCACCGTTAATGACGGTATCCGAAGGGATGCCAATGGCTGGTGACTTGTCAAAATCGCCTTTGGTACCGACATATTTACTATCCTGTAAGCTACGATAATAATTACCCATAAATTCGACATGATGATCAGGGGCTAGTTGATAGCCAATTTTGGCGAGGACATTATAAGAATCTGTCTCACCCAGTCCATAAAACGGACTGGCAACTGCCCCATCGGAGCTGCGAACCACACCGGTGCGCCCAGCTTTACCTTGAATAACATAATCCCATTTGTCTAACTGCCCTGAAAATACCTGCGCAATATTGTATCCATAAGTTTCGCTCGGTTTTACCAGATTCAGTGAATTATTGAGATAGGTTGACGAACTCAGTTTTTTACCTTTCTGCGGCTTTTTGGTAATGTAGTTTATCACACCTCCTGCAGCCCCATTACCATACATCGCTGTAGCACCATTAATAACCTCGATGTGATCGATTGCACTGGCATCGATCGTCCGCAAGTCACGCCCACCATTACGTAAAGGAGTAGATTGTGGAATACCGTCAATCAATACCAAAAAATTGCGCCCACGAATTTTAGCTATAAAATTATTTTGGCTTTCTTCACTGGGTGAAATGCTGGGCACTTTCTGCATCAAGATAGATGGTAGGTTATCGTTGATCTGTCGCTGCTGATCGAGCGCCTTACCACCGATATAGGTGATCGATGATGGCACTTCATCAATATGTTCCGCTAATCGACTTGCTGTAACCACAACCTCATCCAAACTCTGTTGCTCAGCAGTCAACGTAAAAGTCTCTAAATCATATTGTTCTTCGCGCAATTCAATATCTTGCGATAGCTTGCCAAAACCGACGGAACTTAATGTCAATCGGTATTTACCATAATCAATATCGGTTAATCTGAAGTAACCATCTTTATCAGACTTGGTACTCTTTGCACCATGTAGCTGAACATGCACATTTGCCAAAGGCATACCTTGCGCATCGACTACCCGACCTAAAATCGAGCCCTTTTGTTGTGTTTTGGAAACCGAATTATGTAAAGGCGTTTTGCTGCTAAATACTGACCCTGTGGAGACGAATGGGGATAAGGAAAAAGAACAAGATAATAATGCGATTGTGAGCTTAGATGGATTAACTTTCATTTCTTGTAGCGGTCTGTAGATGATTATGGGGCCAATTAAATTCGAAATAATAACGGCCCAAAGATATCATTATTTTGAATAAATCTAAATACAGGTACAAGAAAAATATTGCCAAGCTATCAATTATTGTGTACGCAGCACAGACAAGCCCTATTGTCCGTGCTGCGTGCTTAACCTTTGTGCAAATCCCTTATTGTGTAACCTGAAAGCTACTTTGGACTTTGTTAAGTTTTGCATATGTAGTTGTTAATATGGCAGCTGGTAGATCTAACTTAAAGTAATTTATCAAAACCGACTGTAGCTCCTCCTCGTTGGTGATTTCGCTGCTTTCCTTGCCACCATTACTATCGCGGATATTAAATTCCTTGTTGAAAAGCGCGTATCGTGCATGCTCATCAACACGGGTGATCATTAGAAACTTATTAAACATTGAACTGGGACCGGTCGCTACATACCAATTGGCCATATCCAGATCCGATACCTGCACTTCCTCTAAAGTAAACTTATAAATGGGTAGCCATTCATTTTTGAACACATCCAACCGGTAGAAATTATCGTCCAGGCTGATCAGACGAAATCGACCGTTTGGAGTTTCCTGCTCCGAATTAAATACGATCGGTGCTGTCAGTGTCATTGAGCCAAAGCCCACATCGACTAGATATTTCTTGCCTTCTATATCGGTCGTCAGCAGCATATGTGTACGTGCGGTTTCTGAGCCATCTTTGCTGCTCCACAACACTCGCGCCAGATGCATTTTCATATTAAATCCCAGCGTTTGCAATACTTCTTTGAATAAAGAATTCTGCTCGTAACAATAGCCACCCCGTTTTTCAGTGACCATCTTCTGGAAAATATCCGCTGTATCGATTGCTGGGACAATGCCTGTAAATGAATCTATGTTTTCAAAAGTAATATGCTTCGGATGCGCCTGCGTAAGCTTTTTTAACGTTTCTAGATCTCCAGAAACGCCTTCCGATATTGCTATTCGCTCCAGATAGCCTTTTAATGTTGAGTCTTCCATTATTTTTAAAAATTAAATCTCTATTCTCATTTCCAATAAATTGGGCTTAAACCCTGCTTTGCTGTATGCTTTTTTTGCACTTTCATTCTGATCGTAAACCTGCAGTCTGACCTCGGAGATCTTTTGTTCCTTTGCCCAGTTTGTCAATGCCTCCAGAATTAATTTATTGATACCCTGACCGCGATATTCAGGCCTGACATACATAAATCCCAAATGGACATATTTCGCATACTTTTGATAAGGCTTGGCATCGACTATTTTGGCATAACCCGATCCGACGATCTGATTGCCGATAGCAGCCACCAGAACCTCTGCTTCCGCTGATTTTATTAATTCCAGCAGATCATAATAATGAAATTCTCCTTCTTTTAAGGTTTCGTCATAGGAGCGCTCGGCTGCAACAATTCCCTGTTCAAATTCAAGTAATACATCGATTTCATTCTCCTGTGCTTGTCTGATTTTTAGTTCCATTTCTAAGAGCTGTGTTTGTGCTAATTGTAATTATACCTGTTCAAATTTGGGGCAATAAACGGCTAATGCAATATACTAAAATCGGCGGCTCGAGGATCGGATTAAATGTCAGGTTGTTGTAAATTGCTACAAAAGTGTAGGGCTTGTTACAGAAGTAAATAACACAATCGATTGCGTTTAATTCCTTTTCGTAACATGTAAGTTTTTTGATAAATTAATAGTAAACAATTAAAGATAAATTATGAGAAAAATTAAATTCGCGGCACTGCTCGGTGCGGCACTGATCTGTTTTGTTTCCTGTCAGAAGACTATTGTTAAATCAGAGGCTGAGGAAAAACTGTCCTTGCGGGCGGCGACCCCAGGTCCCAACGGCTATGAAGTTCCGCTAGGTGGCAATGCCTTTGTTACTGCAGCACCCTCCGGCGCAGCTGAAGTTGTCAATAGCAATGGCTTAGCCAACTGGACCAATGCCAATAGCATTGTGAGCACCTATGCCAAATTGCCGCAGGGAGGAACATTAAGCGTGAAAATCCGAGCCAAAGTATTGCCCAATGGTGACAGCAGCGTGGTCAAGCTGACCATCAACGGTGTCAGCAAGCAACTGAGTCTCAAGGGTGGCACTGTAAAGGATTATACCGTGGGTAACTATACAATCAATGCTGGCGGTTATGTCAAAATGGACCTGCAGGGTGTTTCCAAAACCGGTGGTTACTTTGCCGATGTTTCCCATCTTATTTTGAGCGGATCAGCGACAACAGGTACCGCAATCTACAGCGATAATAATATCGACAATACCTACTATTGGTCAAGACGTGGACCTTCCTGTCACTTAGGCTACACCGTACCGACCAGTCAGCAGGTCTCCTATTATTATAGCGAAATCAACGTCCCTACCGGTGAAGATAAAATTGGTTCTTATTTTATGGCCAATGGATTTGGCCAGGGCTATTTTGGCATGCAGGTCAATTCGGCTACGGAACGCCGTATCCTATTTTCAGTATGGAGTCCTTACAGCACGGACAATCCAGCAGAAATACCCGTTGAAGATCGTATTACACTCAACCGCAAAGGAGCTAACACCACGACGGGCGAGTTTGGCGGCGAGGGTTCCGGTGGACAGAGTTACATGAAATACAGTTGGACAAGTGGCAAGAGCTATAAATTCTTACTTAAAGGTGAGCCTGATGGAAATGGTGCCACTGATTTTACCGCCTGGTTTAATGATCCTTCGGTCAACAGCTGGGTACTGGTGGCGAGCTGGAAAAGACCCAAGATATCCACTTATCTGACCAACTTCCACAGCTTCCTTGAAAACTTTAACGCCGATAACGGTTACCTTGGACGCTCAGCAGATTATAAAAATCAATGGGTACGGACAGCTTCGGGCACCTGGATGCCGGTGGTTCAGGCCAAATTTACAGTGGATGGAACCTATTCCAGCAACCAGCGCATCGATGCCATGGGCGGCAGCAATGGAAATAGTTTCTTCCTTAAAAATGGTGGATTTTTCAATACCGTAGTCAGCCCCGGTACCTTGTTTACGGTAACCAATGGAAATGCTGCACCTGCGATAGATCTTACAACATTGCCATAATCAGAGTGATTCTCTGATTAAGCATACCGCACTAGTCTTAAAAAATGCCTTCGCACTTTTAATGAAAGCACAAAATAAGGAAGAATAGGACCATGTCTTCTGAATGAATAAATATAAGCGAGTGGTCTATCGTAAGATAGGCTGCCCGCTTATGGTTTTATTAAAGCTTAATGCTAACACCCAATCCCAACTTAAAACTCGAAGATTGAACAGCATTTAACTGGCTTATCGTGCTGGTACCATCGATCTTAAACAGTTGGTCCGTACCTGTTCCAGTCTTCAGGCCTGTATAACCGATCTGTACAAAAGGGAAAATTGTTTTGGCAACCTGGCGCTCCAACCGGAAGTTTGCTTCCCAGCCCAGACCTTTTGCTTTATGGGTAAAGCTAATGGGATGGTTAAAATCCTCCTGCAGGTTCCAATTGGCATTTGCGGAATAACGGGGAAAATATAGGCCGCTAACATCAAGCAGCAGACTCCAGTGATCAGTATGATAATCAGTCTTTAATCCCAAAATAAGACCATGCCATCGGGGTTTATAGGTGCTTTTCAATTCTTTGCCTTCGACAAGCGGCGTCACGCCATCCAGCATATACAAGGTTTGATAGCGACCAAAATAGCCGGTATGTGCTGCAAATGCGAACTTTTCAGTTGCCCGGATCGTGTAAAAAATTTCCGCCCGGATATTGCTTGAATGACCTCGATTGGCCTTAAAATCATAATCAGCTGTTTTTACAGCTCTATTATCGCTTGCATAATCGGCATCATTGACGGTACCTTGGCTGATCCAAAAGTGACTAAAGGCAACGTCGGCATGTAAAACCGAAGATAGCGCTACCGTTGAGGAAAGTCCTATTTCAGGTCCCCTGAGTTTCCGCCATTTAAGTTCGGATAATATATTGGGATTTTGTCCATTTTCATCACCCGCAATATTCCAGTCCAATTTTTCCTGATTCCAGCCAATAACAGGAGTTATCGCGAATTTAGGCTTTTTTTCTTGCGCAAAGACTGCAAATGCAAACAAGCTGGAACAAAAGAGGGCAAGATATTTTTTCATACACAAAAAAGATCATACACCCCGATCTACTGGGGTGTATGAAAAGATCAGCTTAATAATTAATTTTTAGGATAGACCTGTGCAATAAAGGACTTATCTGTTGCGGATAATACCGTATTGTTGCCAACACTAAAACCATTGGTTGTCAACGCGCTGCTGATAGAATAGTGCATAATAGAATTCTTGTCATAGCTGCTGTACTGGGTCTGTGTCGTTGCATATTTTGCAAACAGATTATTATCAACATCACTTTTACTCCAATAATTTGGATAGCCAGCGTAATAGGTATAAACCTTGTCTTTATCCCATGGGATAGCCGCCAGAGGATGCTGATGTTCGTGGATCATACCGAGTGCATGACCAAATTCATGGATTACCGTCCGGCTAAATTCGGAATCTGGTGTATTGTCATCAAACCAGCCAAAATTCATGGTTTCCTCATTCGAAGCGATACGCAATGCGTCAGTACCAATATACGAGTAAGACCCAGCACCATCCGTGAAGGTAACTCTTAACTGTGCGTTACCACTGGTGACAAAACGAAAGGTAATATTGGCGTACTTGGACCATTCATTGGCGTATTGCATTACTTTTTGGCGCACTTTGGTCGATCCACCATACAGGCGTACGGTGATAACACTACCATTGGTCCATTTTTTTGCGCTGATCACCGCGCCTCTAGGATCTGTACCACCAGGCAAATAGACGTCTTTACAGACATGTGCATCTTTAAAGCCGGCTGGTATGTCAGCTTTTGAAACAGGTTTCAGTTCTTCAGAATCTTGTGGGGCTTCTGTACTGTCTGCGTTTTTGTTGCAAGCTACGAGCGTAGCCGAAGCGGAAATGATCAATCCAAATAGGATTTTTTTTCTTAATTCCATACGTTTAATTTTTTAATCAATCATAATTTAAGTCAGCTTACAACGTGGCCACATGAAAAACTAACAACCAAAAATGTAACACTGCTGTTACATTAAATCAAATCTAAAAAATATATTTTATTGAAACAATAGTATTTTTGATAAAAAATAAATTAAGTTTAGTTACTGTGTATTGTTTCCTTACAGTCCCTCACCAATCGGCTAACAATGCTTGTTCTAAGGTAATATTAATAACATTGTAAAAATATTTAATGTATTCTACAACAATTTGTTTTCTTAAACGTTTTCTAATCATAGATAACATTTAAATTATGATTAGATTTAAGAAAAACGCAACTTATTTTTTTAGTTGTGGACTGGCGGCACTTCTTCTAACGGCTTCTGTCTCCTCCTGTACGAAGGACAATACGCTTCTTTATCCTGCTGATACAGCAGCAAACTATTTGGAAAATCTCCGTAACTACAAAAAGAGCGATCACCAGATTATGGCGGGTTACTTTCGTACTTGGCGGGACAAAGCAACAGATCCTGCGACCAACAAGACATCCATGAAGGAACTTCCAGACAGTTTGGATATCGCCTTTGTCTTTCCAGACTATACACCTGAGACCAATGCTTTCTGGGATTCATTAAAGACCTCCTATGTGCCACATTTAAGAGCGCGTGGTACCAAAGTGGTGATGACTGCGGATATTGGTGCAGCATTGGATAAGAATTTTCCGAACACTGCCGCAGGTTACGAGGCACTTGCAACCAAAATCATAAATGATAAAATCACAAAGTATGACTTGGATGGTATCGATTTTGACGTCGAACGCTCCCTCAATACCGAAGATTTACAACGAGCCACAGGTGTTTTTACAGCCCTTTCGAAATCTTTGGGGCCAAAATCTGGTACAGGCAAGTTGTTGATCTATGATACCAATCAGGAGGGCAATACACCGTTATTTACAGCCGTTCATGGCTTACTCGATTACGTATTGGTGCAATCTTATGGTCGTTCGGTAAATGGTTTGCAGAGTACTTTTAATTCCTATGCCGGTAAAATCCTTCCCAATCAATATTTGATCGGTTTTTCTTTTTATGAGGAGAATGGTGCAAATTGGGGTGATGTTACCTCGCCATTGGCAAGCAGCAGAGCATATAGCTATACCAACTGGAATCCTACACAGGGGAAAAAAGCGGGCGTATTTAGTTATGCAATAGATCGCGATGGCGTCCCTTATGGGCAAAATCAGATTGTCCCAACCAACTACTCGGTTACGCGACAATTAATCTCATTGGTTAATCCCTAAAAAATAGCCTATAGCTAATCTGGCAATTTCCGCTTTTGGCTATTTCGCTTAGTTTAATAGCAAAAGGCTGACTTACATTTTTGCAAGTCAGCCTTTTTTGTATTACTGTGCATTTAACCAATGTAAAGTGAAACGCTACCCTGTCCGTATTTAGAAGAGGAAACTATATTTTAATACCGACTGGAATCCACGTAACGGAATGGTTTGGCGGTTTTCCAGGTTCGCAGTCAAACTGTAACTGGTATATATTTTTTTGTTGCCGATATTATTGATATTGAGTTCCAGACTATGTTTACTTTTAAGTGGTTTATAGCGGACGGATGCGTCTAGAAAGCCATTGGCGATTGGATCAAGTCCACTGCTTTGATAACTACCATAACTCCAGGTTCCTTTCACAAAAAGGTAAGTGCCAACGATATACAGCACTCCCAAACTATGGGTATTTGATGTATATCGGTTGGAACTCCGCTCCGCCTCACTTTTTAGTCGATTTCGAAAATTGCTATAGGTATACTGATAGGATAATGTTGTATGGGAGATGCCCTTATATTCTAGCCTTGGGCTGACTGTTATTGTCGTTCCAGTGGCTGCAGCAAATTGACCATTCAAAAATTGATTGTATTTATTTTGATTGGCGCTTGCATTGACACCCAAATAAATTCCCTCTTTCAATAAGGATTTCGACATACCCAGTGTCAGGGCATTACTGCTCGTCCGATTGTCATAGGGCATCAACTTACTGATAATCCCCTGCTGTGTCACATCCTGACCGACTAGATAATCATTTTGTGTCCGCAGATGTGACGCTGTTACATTCAGGTAAAATAAGCTGATTGGTCGTTCGATAGCATAACGCAATGTATATGCTTGGCTTGCTGTAAAATACAGTGGTGCAGCGAAACTTTTTATTTCCCTGAAATTACTCAAAATTGGGTTCGGATAGAGCTGATCTAGATCTGAATTTTCTTGATTGAAACGTAGGGACAATAAGAAATAATCTCTATTAGGTAGGTAGGCTTGCATAGATACAGTCGGTGTAAACAGTAGTTTCTTCGTCACTGTGGTTGAACCCGCTTGACGATCCGCAATATCCCATGCGTTCCAGGTCAAAGGAAAGGCGCCGGAAAGGATAAAGTCTTTATTTTTCCAGTCCAGTTTTACACCAGCAGACATTTGCTGCTGTTTCCAGCGCAGATTGTTGTCGGGAAACCTTTCGTTATCAAATACAGCCCCATCTTTGACCAAGTTTAATGCCGAGTTGAGTTCTTTATCGAGGTAATTTAAACGGGCAAAGTAAGTACGTTTTAAGCGTGTATTATTACGTGTATAGGCCACTTGTATATTACCATTGGTCTGGGGTAAAGAAACCGTTTGTCGAACAGCATCATAGGGCTGATTTTGATTTAAATAATTCGCCATCACGCCAGGCAATACCTCCAGGCGGTCCTTATGCCATTTTCGATCCAGATCCAGATTAAAGGTGATCAGATCCTTATTTTTTAATTTGGGCGTATACTCCATGGATTCGGATATAAAATTCAGCTGATCCCGCCCCCATTGGTCATAGCGTGCACCATCATCCAGTAGCCAGGTGTGGTGGTTTTGGTTTTCGGCTTTAAAATCGATTGTATTTTTTAAATAATACCGATTATCATTACCTTCCAAGGTGAAGCTACCACGCCCATAAAATGGTTTTTTTGTCGTATTATAATAATTATTGTAAGTGACTTGACTGCCATCAGCCAATAGATATTTTTGCGTGCCATCGCTGCTGAGCCGCTCCCGATCGGCCCACAGATTGCCATTCACGCTAGAACTCCATGCCTCGGACCACTTATAAAATTGATTGGTATTAAAGGCGACAGATCGATTGTTGTAGTATTTGTTTGTCGGCACTGAGGGCGTTGCCGCTGCGATCGGTTCGGTCAGGTTGAATGAGTTGATGGATTCCACATCGTTGTTAATGCGCTCACCAATTGAATTATATTGCAGTGTATTCAGGGTTTTATACTTCTTTTTGAAGCTCATGGTATTCCCATTGATAAAACCATCAATTGGTGCAGCAATACCAACAGTAGCTTCGCCTGACCAGATCATTTTCGCATCTTCGTTAAGAACAAGATTCAAGGCGACATCTTCAGAGTTGCTTACCCCCTGTTTGACTTTTTTATGTTCATGATTTTGGACAAGCTCAACGTCTTTGACCGCTTTGGGTTGTATTGTTCTTGTGCCAACGCCATAGCCATTTTGAAAGATATTGTCCCCATCGACATACATCCGGCTGACGGTTTTGCCATTGTGCTTGATGACGCCGTTGTCGTCAACCTCTATACCGGGCATGCGGCGCAGTACATCGCCGATGTTCCTGTCTTCTGCAGAAACAAAGTTGTTGACCGCATAGCGTGTGGTATCACCGGCGCGACGTACCGCCAGCGGTTTGCTCTTGACGGTAACATCTGCCAGTTGAATAGACTTTTTGACCAGTTCAAAGTCCATTTTTTTGCTTTGGTCTTTATAGTCCTTACGGATTTTCTCATACGAAATATGGCTGACCTCGATCCATTGGGCTTTAGACATCTCTTCTTTTGTCAGATTAAATGCATACTGCCCCGCACTATTGCTTCTGACGGTATGGAGGCTACTGTTGGCATAACCGATAACGATGGTCGCATAGGCTATGGCCTGTTTGTTGCTACTGATGGTACCCTCAATTTTCTCCTGGGAAAAAGTAAGTGTGGAGACCATAGTCAAGCATAGGCTGCAAAAGATTTCTTTCATCAGAATCGTTATTTGATCGTGCGTTCAACCGGATTGTTCAACTGAAATTTTTGTTTATTTTTTCCGTTTTCTTTCATCAGGGCCTCAGCTTGTTCCTGCGAGATTTCGCGTCCGTCCTGTGTTTTGAACTTTACGGTAGCACCGGCGGGTAATTGCGCCATCATCGCTCCCAGCTTGTCCGCTTTACTATTTTCCATCGCCTTGCGGTATTTTTCATAGGGAAGTTCGGGTAGTTTGTCGATCTCCATCAAGGGCATCTTGTCGGTGACCTTATCCAATCCCGCATAACGAAAGCGAACCTCATTGGTCAAATCTTTGGCTTCAAGGATGGCACCGGGCGAGCCATTCAGCTTCCAGGGGCCCACCGGAAATGGGATTTCTTCGGTAAACCAGGCCTCATAGGTGCGACTACCAAATTGTCCTGTCGCCTTGATGCATGCATAGCCGCCGATATCCCGCTTTTCTTCGCTGATGGCCCAATCTATTTTATAGTTTTTGTTAGGGTGCACCTTATACAATTGGCCGAGCATCGTCACTAGACACGGGCTTTCCCCAGTTCCGAAAGGTGTATACAGATTGACCAGTCCATCGGACTGACCAACAGCATCCATACTGATATGAAGTGCCCCTTGCTCCTGATTCTTTTCCATAGGTGCCATGGAATAGAAAGAGCTTCCATTACCGATATACAGGTACATGGAACGTGTAATAGGGTCTTCCTTTTTTGTACTATCAGCGATATGTTCAAAATCATACTTAATAAACATATTCACTTGATTGTCTTGAGCAAATAGCCCTTGGACGAGGAGAAAAAGACCGATAATAACGGTCAGCGAAAACTTTGTTGTGTTCATTTTTATTACTTTTATATTGTCAGTGGATCAAAAGTAGAATGGAAGTGCGGCTCTCATTTCTATTGCTTTGTTAAATACTGTTAACCGGAAACGGAATTGTTAACTACTGTTAAGTAATGTTATGAACTGTTAGCAAATCCCTCTTTTTCGTGGATTTTAGCTAGCATTGTAGCTGAGAATTTTATTATGAGTACACACAGGAAAACACGCGTTATCATTGCCTTACTGATCGCTAGCACGATAGCTGTTATTGTCATGCAGGTGTTTTGGTTGTCCAATGCCTTTCGTATCAACCAGCAAAAGGAAAAGATCATGATTCAAGGTGCGATCAAAGATGCCATAGATGTCGTGCGCCTCAAAACGTATTTCGGTATTGACACCTCCCTTTCCAAAGAACAATCCTCCATTCTGCGTGCAATGGGTGGTATACTTGACCAAGTTTCCAATAATGAACTAAAGGGTGTGCAGATTCATCGGCAGATTACAAAAGATTCAACGACGAAGAAAAGCTGTGATACCTGTACAAACGTCTCAAAAAAGACGACCCACGAATTTCGGATGGATATCGCAGAAAGTGGCAAGGATGTCGAAAAAAAGCTAGTAGATTCGATTTTACGGGCAAATCATATGAGCAAAGTGCCGAAGCATGTAAAAGTCACCACGCATAGGGTTCAGGATACCTTCGTTCAACTTTCTTCACAGGGTAACAAAGGGATAGATACCGCATTCGCAAAAAAGCCTGGACAGCCATCAAAGTCTACCGTCACGCGACATTCCAGTGGTTCTGCTGTTAAGGTATATGCAAACGATACCGAATCCACACAAAAAGATTTGGATACGCTTGCTATTGGCCGGTTGCTGGATTCATTGATAGACACCAATTTTGATGAACTGCAACTGAAAAATCAATTTAAAGTGTCCTTTGCTGCCCTTGCAGATAGTGCCAAGCAACCCTTGGATTCCGTCGCTCACTACCTCTTGGTGAGAAGTACCATCAGTCCTAGCTACAGCGCCGTGATTAGTGTAAAACCTGATTTATTCACGAGCTTAGATGGCATGAAATGGCTTCTCTTCGTTTCTATCCTTATTTTGGGGATGCTATTTTATACAGCGCTTGCCCTCATCAATTCCTTCAATCGCGAGAAGCAAATGACCGAGATTAAGAATGATTTTATCTCCAATATGACCCACGAGTTCAAAACACCGATCGCCACAGCGAGTCTGGCGGTGGAGTTGATGAGTAAGTTTGGGATAAAGGACAACCCCGAAAAGCTAGATGAATACCTCAATATCTGCGGTGCTGAACTCAAGCGTGTGTCAAGTATGATTGAAACCGTGCTTCGGTTGGCGCAAGATAATCCATATATTTTAGAAAAAGAGTCCACCGATCTCAGCCAGATCCTGCATGATTTTCAGCGTCAGACAAGATCCAAACTTGATGAAGCGAAAGGAACGTTGATAATAACAATCGCAGACGATTTTCCAACTGTTGAAGTGGACAAGACACATTTGGAAAATATTCTCTATAACCTACTTGATAATAGCTTGAAATATAGTCGACAAGTGCCTGCTATTCAGATTGGTGTTAGTCTAGAGAAGCAATACTTTCGGCTATCCTTTGCTGACAATGGTATGGGAATTCCAAGGGATTACTTGGACCGTGTATTCGATCAATTCTTTCGGGTACCCATGGGCAACGTGCATGCAACCAAAGGCTTTGGCTTAGGCTTATCCTACGTAAAAAAAATTGTGGAGCTCCATGGTGGCACCATTCAGGTGGAGAGTCAATTAGATAAGGGAACAACATTTGTCCTTTATATTCCAGTTAAATCTTAATTCGTTTGTTATCATCCTTATGAATAAAATAAAAGTATTATTGGCCGAAGATGAACCTATGATGGGCAAGCTGATCAAGGAAGCCTTAGAACTCCGAGACTTTGAAGTCTTTTGGGCTGTGGATGGTCTCAAAGCATTTTCCTCGTTCTGTGTTGCACGGCCCGACATCTGTATATTTGATGTGATGATGCCCTACAAGGATGGGTTTACCTTGGCGCAAGAAGTGCGTGGACTAGCGAGCGAAGTTCCGATTATATTCCTGACGGCAAAGTCGACGATTCAGGATCTCGCCACAGGTTTTGAGGTTGGTGCCAACGATTATATCAAAAAACCATTCAGCATGGAAGAATTGATTATTCGAATGCATGCGCTCCTCAATAGGCGCTCTTCCTTGAAAAAATCTCCTAGCAGCTTGACAGAAGAATATGTCATTGGCAAATTTCATTTTAGCTTCAGGAATCTACAGCTCAGTATAGGCAATAAACAGCAGATACTATCTTATAAAGAAGCTCAATTACTGAAACTACTGGTTGATCATCGGGATGCTGTACTCGACCGTAAGGTGGCGCTGGACTATGTTTGGGGTGATGATAGTTATTTCAATAGCCGGAGCATGGATGTTTTTATCAGTAAACTGCGCAAATTTTTGGAAGGAGATCCCACGATTAAGATTGTCAATATCCGCGGCAAGGGGTTCAAGCTAGTTGTTGGTTGACCTGTCTGTTGAGCTTAATTTTTGCCGATTAGGTACCCATTCTTTATTAAATCGCTTTGCCTGTAGTCCCATATAACCTAGATTGATGGTCAAAACATCCTCGCCTTTGTTACCGCTGGTGTAGTTATCCAAGATAAGACAAAAGGAGATAAGCAGGTCAATATCAGCGTTTTCGTTGCTCGTGATTCGATAGGTATCTCCTTCCAGCCAGGTAATCAGATCCTTTTGCCACCAGGCGATCTGATCATGGTCTTTATAAATGGAACATTTCCTGCCCCGATGGCGATATATGTCGTATACTGCATCCTTTGTTATACATTGGAAGTGTGATCTAAAATAAGAGACTGTTTTAAAAGTATAAATTTGGCTTTCAGAAAATGAAATGACATATTTGGCCTTGATCCATTGGAGACATTTAACAATCCTTATTTTAAGCATATTATTGTCTGCACCCATCACCAGTATTTCAGGTTTGAGCTGGAGCGGTTGTTTCGAAACGACATAGGTTAATATATCGTTTATGAAAACCTTGTATTTGTCGCCAAGTGAAAGTTTCTTTTGATAAATATCTATAATCATGGCGAATGAAAAAGTCTTGTTTCGTGAAACACAAAAATTGATAAGCGCTAAAATCAATCCTTATCGTATAATTTTTATTTACATTACAGTACCGGACATTCGTATATTTTTTCAATATCCGAGGCCCGGAGGAGTTCTTTTAATCGATACCTAGTATCGCTGTTATCAATAGAAACATTCTTTGGGTAAGCCGTTTTCCCATTTTCTACCTGCATCACTAAATGGTTATCCGTATAGTATTGCTGGATTTTATCCAGATCCTCCCTATTCGTTTCATTATTGTGATAACGCCGCATCTCCTCTGAAAAAATCAATAAGCCGTTTTCAAAATAGTAGGCATACCTCCAGGAACTTGCTGCCCGATCATCATCCCCCACACCGATATCTGTAATTTTTTTTACCGTATTATTTTCGCTGTAAATAACAATAGAAGCCTTCATGACCCCACATTTGTTGCTATACGGATAAGACTTTGTTTTGAGCTTCAGTGCATCGATCCGCTTTACCTCTTTGCCGATCCTGCTGCTGTGGTCAAGCCCTATTTGTGTGGAATTGTTTAATATGCTGTCCAATATTCTTACTTCTTGATCAAAACGTTGCCGCCAGCCCATACCAAACTGTTTTTCCAACTGCTCAAAATATTTTTCATTATGCTGCTCGTACCGTTGCTTCTCGCCAGGTATAATTTCGCAACCACCTTCGATGCGTTCATAGCGGATACCCCATTTTTTGATGGTGCTGTCCAATGCGCTGTAATATCCTTCCGGAGGCAGCTCACCCTGCCGATAATCTATCCATTTTAAGCTGCTGTCTGCGCCTTTTCTTCCCGCCGCGGTATTATTCTGGGCGGTTTGTGTTCCATCGCAGGAGAAGAAAAGAAAAAACAACAGGCAGAAGTAGTATCCTATTTTCATATGATTTCCAAAGCTGTATAGTTCGATAAATCTGTTCCTAAAATTCGTGGTTTTATGCGCCACATCATAGTTCTGTTCTGAGGATTCCCTTCGGTCAGATCTTTTCTCAAAAACGAAAAAAGGTAGATATTATTTTTAGGAAATACAAGCTCATCATCCTGAACGATAGGGTTTTCATTTAGATCTTCCGCCATTTTCTTGACCAAATTTAGCGGGCTGCTGGAAAAGATCGGCATCTGTTTAAAATGAAGCTGCCCTGCCCTATTATCGGCAAAGATTTCGGTCAATTGTTCATCCTCATATTCCAATGTCAATCCGGTTGTCATGCGATGTTGCATCAGGACAATACCCCGCTGATCATTTGCATTTGTTGCTTCTAGTGCCTCCATGACGGTTTTCAGCTCGGCTTCGGTGATAAAGTCTTTTAGTAAGTTGTAGGTATCCAAGACATGATCTTTCATGTCTGCGGGGTTATGTTCTGATGTAACTTTACCTAGAACCTCATCAAAGGCAGCAACCTGTAGCCTGCTCATCCGAAACGTCACTTTTCCTAATCCCAAAGTGGGCAACAATTCCCAATGACTATTGTCAGTTTTTTCTCTCATGTTTGGATCAACTATCAATACCTTCTAAATCTCATTATTATCCTGCTGAAAGCCCTTGATCTCCTTGTGCTGATTTTTTCGTGTTTCAAAGGCGACGAATTCTTCACAGGCATTTTGGATAACTTCGGGCAGAGGATCCTCATTTTTACGCCAGCTAATTTTCTTTATTGGCCAGTCACAGTTTTCGTTGTAAGATTTATGCGCTTTCAGCTTTTCATTGGTCAGTCTAAAATCGTTGCACCAATAGGCATGGCCTAGCCTGAAATTCGTATAGAAATCGTCTAGGCTGTCAAATAGCGCATGGGCATAAGCTGATGTTTTTAATATATTGTTCCAGGCCGTTTCTTCGCTGATCAATCCAGCCATAAATGAGGTCCGGGATAATTCAATGACCCGGTTTAGGTCAAATCCCCAGAGCAATTGAGGAGGCCTGTTATCCTTTCGTTCCCAACAGCGCTCGACATAGGCCTCGGGTAATTGTGTGAGGGCCGCTATCCTGCGTTGCATATTTTGTCTGGCCTCCGCTGGCATTAATACCCTATCGGCGGCAAAAAGCTGACTGTGCATGCCGTTAAAAAGCCGGTCAATGGTTTCATGATAGGACTGCGCCGACAGTACCCCCCAGCTTTGGTCATTGCCCGTGAGACGCTCCTCTTTGCTGGTCACTATGAAAGTCCTGAAACCCTTCACTGCCGCCCCCCTGGCTTCACAGGGCCAGTACTCCAGGGTTTCGATCCACTCACCATGCTGATAACCATCGGGCGCATCCAATTGCAAAGCTTCCCGTTTCTCCTGCGGGAGCCAGTCGGCACCATACAGTTGGTAATACCGCTTTTGCTCCTTGATTCGTTTACGGGTCATTTTCCGAACTAAAAAACTGCCGAGTAAAGCCCCCAAGGCTAATGCAAGCACAATGCTGGTATAGTACATCCAGGATTGTACTTTATTTATTTCTCGCAGCCTGTCCAGCACGGCATAGGTAATCACGACCACCACAGCAGCGAGTACAAAAGCTGCCCATCCTGAAACAGTAGCATTACCATCCTGCGGATTATACTTGGGACGGGCGTCCTTTTCGCCCGGTTGATTCTGGATAAATTCTTGCATATCTGTTATTTAAAACGTTTTCCTACCGCGTTAAAAAATAAGTTTGCGTGTAAGTGGTGCCTTCCGAACTTGCGGTATTTCTAAAAGTCAACTTGTTAGCCGTTAGTTCAACAATTGTTTGTTCGTTCTCCCACAACAGGAGTTTATTATTTGCTTTCACTTCGTAAGGCAACTCATCCTCACCCTCGGCATTTGTTTTTACACGACCATTGGCGGAAAAATCGAAGTAAACGTTTTTAGGATCATTGTTAATGACTTCAGGTGGTTCATTCCCTGTTTTTGTTTCCTCTATAAATTCCACGAGGTTCCAACGTCCCAGAATTTTCTGCCGCATGACCTGTACGATTTTATTTTCCTCACTGCCTCCCTCCTGATCTGGATTGTCTTTTTTACAGGCGCTACCTAGTGTTAGAATGGCAATTATGAAGAATATTGTTACTGAAAATTTATTGGTTTTCATCGACTTGCTATTTTCTTAACGTAATTGTGGTTGTATATGTTATATCATCTTCTTGTTCAATACTGCGCATAATGAAACTTGTCTCGGTCAGTTCTATGATCGTATAGGTGCCGCCGTCAATATCGATTTCAGCACCATTCAGTTTATAGTCATCCTGTCTTTCATCGGAACTATTGATGACATAATATATGATGCCATCCTGACGAAAATCAATATAGTCTCCCGTTTCTCCTGGCTTTGTTTTTACCTTGGGGGGATTTGGAGGTTCAAGCGTTTCTGTAGCCTGCGAGACAAAGGTCCATTTTCCCAATATCCTTTCCGATATAGGTTTATCGGATATTTGATCTTTTTTACAGCCCACCATACTGAAGGTGAGGATCAAAACGAAAAGATTAAAAATTGTCTTTTTCATCGGTCTATAATTTATTTTCTATTTACTCCACATGATATTTTAAAGAGAGGTAATAGTACCTATCGTCCTTTGGCTGGTAATAAGCTGTGTCCTCCACTTCATCATTGGTGGTGGAATAATCGACAACAGTTTGCAATGCGCCAAGCTTTTTACCTATAGCGGCAGCCACCTTTTCGGCACGCGCCTTTCCGTCAGCAAAAGCTGCTGCGATCACCTTTGAAAAATCTTTTACGGGTAGATAATTTACCTTTCGAGCAGTAATTGATTGTGTACCGTTTTTATCCACCATCAGGTTACTCAACTTGATGATATCAGCAGGATCCCTTGTTTCAAAACTGAACTGGCTACCTAGTGCACTGTATTGCGTAAGTGCAAAGGCCAGTTTATCTTCTTTAAACCGGCTGGCATCAAGGCCCGCTGCTTTAACCCTTTCGAAAAATGCTTTTTTTACTTCTTCAAAGGGTTTCTTTTCTTCGAGATAGGCAAGCTCTTCGGTAATGACGATATCCAGGGTATACGACTTGACGGTTCTTTCAATTTTTGCCATACCTCTTACTTCTATAAAAGGCTTTTCTGTACTTTGTCCATAAACGCTGTAAACGCTTAAAATGGAAAACAGGAATACAAGGATATTTTTCATCTGTATAAATTGTTTATTCATTCGTTAATTTTCCCTTTAAGGCATTCATGCTGCCTTCGGCGGTTTTAGTTGTGATGAAGCTATCAGATTTATTCATTGAGTGTATGTTTTAAGCGGCATTCATGAGCTCGCTTTGCTTGATTATGCATTCTCCTGTGTGATTATTCATTCACAATTTGTTTTTTAATTGTATTCATAAACTCGTTTCACTCGGTTTGAATAAATCATGATGGTTTCGTGACATTTTTTATTAAAACTTTTGTAGAAAACTAAATTTTCTTTCAAAAAAACTCCCGATTAGCGGTACCGGCTTCGTGACTTCATTCGATGCATTGATAATACCCAAGACCAAAAGGATCAGGGGAGCAAGCGTGAGTAAAGAAAAGATACCAGACAAGGTCGGTATGACGGTGATCAGGATTCCGGTGATGACCGAAATGATGATACTAAAAATAAATACGCCCAGGCTTTGTTCCAGATGATAGCTTACATAGGCATCTTTTTCGGTCCGGTTTTTATAAGAGAAATAAGCGATCAGCCAGCCAACGATGGTGATATAGGATACGATTGCGGTGGTTTTGTTGTCCATAAGATAAAATTTAAAATGAAGTTCTTTTTATACAAAGGTGCTATCGAATGTCTACATTGTCCAAGAATAAGGCCTCTACAAAGTATCTACAAGTGAAAAAGAATAGCTCTATAAAACGTCTACAGCGCTGTCTCATCTATTTTTCAACCCTGTAGACAATGGGGATCAGCTGCATATTATGGATTATGTTGTATTTTTATGAACAAAGAATTTTGAAAATTACTATTCCATACCACGAACTGTTATGAAGATCTCTATAAGCCTCAGTCTGATCTTACTTATATTTTCCAGCGTGTTAAAGCCTGCCGGTGCGCAATCGCGCATTGCGGATTCGCTGCGAACAGTTCTCCGCCAGCCGGATCTGGCCACTGAAAAGAGGGCAATGACACTCGCACAGCTTGGGCGGGTCCTGTATGAAACGGATCTGCCTGCTGCTTTAGCTTCGGCAAATGAAGCTTTGCGCTTAAGCCACGGACTTTCCGATGGCCAATACGCTGCCTTCGCACTGGCCACATTAACCTACCTGAATGTGCAACGGGACAGTCTGGTACTCGCCCAACGGAATATCGATAGTGCATTGATCTATAGTGCGACATCTACAGATAAGGTTGTCAATGGCTATGTATGGTTAAGAAAGGGCTGGCTGGAATATATTGTTAATCAACCGGACAGGTCCAGCGCCAGTTTGTTTAAAGCACTTAAAACCTTAGAAGGACAACCTGCGGATGCCTATCGGAGCTTGGTATACCATTACTTAGCAAGTATTTACGGAGACCTCAAAGACAATACAAAGTTAAAGACATACACCAAATTAAGCCTTCAATCGGCGTACAGTTCGGGTGACCCAGATATGATCTGTAATGCTTACCTGGCTGTAGGTTCCTCTTTCCTGAAGGATTTTAGACTGGATCGCTCGAAAAAGCAATTACTGGATTCTTCGATTTTCTATAACCGACAACTGCTACAACTGTCCAAAGCGCAATCCGACAGGATTATCAACCATATCAACAGTGGAGCTGCTGCGCTAAATCTAGCCAATATTTATTGGGAGTTCTTTCCGAAGCAGTATAAAGACAGTGTTGATAAATACATCAACCAAGCCCTGATCATCGGCCGAAAGTCCGGTCACGAGGAGATCATTGCCAATAGTTATGGAATATTGAGCGAGTATGCTATTGCCGATGGCGACTACAAGGCCGCCGAAAAACTCTTTCTGTTGGGGCTCAGCGAAGTAGAAAGCCATGTTGGCAGCAGCCTACAGGTCAAAGCTTCTATGCTCAAAGGACTGGCCTCTGTCGCCGAAAAAGCGGGCGATCCTGTTAAAGCATTGGCTTACTTCAAGCGGTATATGCAGTATGAGAGCCAGGTCTATGACGCTGGAAAAATGGCCATTGCACAAAGGCTGGAAGTCCAATACGAGGCCGAGAAGAAGGATAAAGAACTGGAGCGGCTGCAAGAGCGAGCCGCCTTTAACAAAAAGCTCAATGTTATTTACATCGGCCTGATTATCGCTGGTGCACTTGCGCTTACTTTTCTTTTCCGTTCCTACCACTTTCGGCTGAAATCATCCATTCAACAGGAAAAATTGCAGGCAGAAGAAGCTGCGCGGCTTAAAGCAGAACAGGAACTGTTGCAGGAAAGGCAAGACAGGCTCCAAAAAGAGCTGCTGGCCGGCAATTTGCAAGTAGAGCAAAAAAATGAGCTTCTCCAGACGATGCGTGATAAATTGGCTGACCATCCCGAATATGATATGCTCAAAAATCAGATGGAGCGCATCCTAAAGGAAGACCTGCGAATGGATGAAGATGTGGAGCATATCAAGAGCAGTCTAGCCGATATACACCCCGAGTTTTTTAATCGGCTTCAACAGCTAGCTGATAACAAACTCACGCGTCTGGATCTAAAGCATTGTTCCTATATCTTGATGGGGCTTTCCAACAAAGAAATTGCCAATCGGCTTGCTGTAGACCCCAAAAGCATTCTGATGGCACGTTACCGGATCAAACAAAAGCTAAAACTGGATAAAGAAGATAGCCTGGACCTTGCCATACAACGGCTGAGCTGAAAACAAAAGCATACTATTCGTTGAATTTAATCAGCCAACCAGTGAACATTCGATTCACTTTCTAGCGGAGCTACAGCTACGACTTACTCCGCACGTAATCGCTCAACAGGATTTGTCCGTGCTGCACGATAGACCCTTGCCCCGATGATTAAACAGCAGCAAAATACCACAATCGCTAATGTGCCAACATAAGGTTCAAGTCCTACTGGGGAGTGATAATGATAGATCACCTGAAAAATAAACTTACTTGTAAACAGATATCCCAAAACTGATCCAACAGCAAATGCAATCAGGAGAATACGGACAAACTCTTTACTGATCAATTGAATGATCTGAACGATCGAAGCACCCAGTACTTTACGAACACCGATTTCCCGGTTTCTCTTATCAATATTTAATGAAATCTGCGCAAATAATCCCGATGCCGATAAAAGCAAGGTTACCACAGCGAGAAAAAAAGCGATGGATCGAAAAGCTTCGGTCATTCGGATCTCTTTTTCAATCACATCCGACTGTAGGTATGCGCGGTACGGCATATTTGGCATTAACCGATTCCAGGTTGACTGCAAATATTTATTCACTGCTCCAAGTTTTTCTTTGTCAGCGCGAATAACCAACGATTTATATTCATCTGGTTTTGCCAGATGTAATACACAAGGTGGTACAAGTCCGTGTAGGCCATATTCTTTATAATCATTCACCACACCGACAATGGTATAACGCACACTGTCCAAGGTTACCTGTTGTCCGATAGCCTGTTTCAGCTGCAGCCGCTGCAGAAAAGTTTCATTGACAATAATTGACTCTTCCGAATCCTTTCCTGTGCTGAAAAAGTGACGGCCTCGCAGTAGTCGAATGCCCATACTGTTTAAATAATCTTCACCTCCAATACGTGCGACCTGTGTTTGTATTTGATCTTTTCCGGCTACGGCAGTTTGCGTGTAGGAACTTTCACCAATCTGTTCAGTGGTCCCTGCTAGGTTTTTGATCATTGGATTCTGGCGCACTGCTGTGCTGAATAAGGTATATTCTTGGGGAGTATTGATGGTCACAACTGCGACCTCATTTATGGCATAGCCAAAATCAGCCTTTTGTTGGAAACGTGCATTTTTGGCCATCACAATTCCAACGACCAGTGCAAAACAAGACAAACTAAACTGCGCGACAAGCAAAAATCGTGTAAAACGGCTTGATGCACCTAAAGCAGTTTTTCCTTTAAGGATCGATATCGGCTGGAAGGAAGTGATATACAACGCCGGATATAATCCCGAGAGGATTGCACAGACAGCTGGGATACATAGCAGAAATAACCAGAAACCAAAATCACGCCGATAGTCAGGAGAAAGATCAAGGCCAGTAAGCTGATTGACTGTTGGTAATAATAACTGGACAAAAAGTATGGCCAGAGCGGCAGATAAGAGGCAAAGAATCATGTTCTCCGTCAGAAATTGCCCAACAAGCTGCCGTCTGACGCCGCCAATCACTTTTCGTATGCCGATCTCCTTCAGTCGACTACTGGCAAATGCGATAGAAATATTGGTAAAGTTGAAACAGGTGATCAACAGGATCAACAGGGACATAATCGCTGGAACAATAACCAATACACCACGTGGATTTGTATTCAGCTGGCTACCATAGATATACCCCGGCATATCAATATCCGAACTGGTTGCCAGTTCTGCAAAAGGTTGAAAGGTAAATCCTTCGATGCGCTGATCCTTATGATGCTGGTTGTTAAGTGCTATATAGGGATTCAGGTTAGCCATGGCCGAAGTCGCACCTTCCCTATCAGTCAATTCAATAAAGGTGGTGACGGCATTTGGCCGACTCCAATCATCCGCGGCTGAAAGACCGAATTTAGCTCCATTGTTATAGGCGGTAATCATATCAAATTGAATACTCGAATTGGTCGGAATCTGTTTTGTGACGGCCGCGATTGTATAGATATTCGGTGTACCGTCTGCTGCAATCAGTGTCACAGACTGTCCTACAGGGTTTTGTTTTGGAAAGTATTTATCAGCGACGGTTTCACTGATGATCAATTGATTGGGTTGGTCAAAACCGGAGAGATTTCCATCTCTCAGCGGAAAATTAAATAAATCAAAAAGCGGTCTATCTGTAAAATGGATATGCTCATCAAAAGTGTGCTCCCCAATCTTTACCACTACAGCTGCATTACTGAACCGCACAGTGCGTCCCAAGCCAGTCTTTTCTTTTACCAGGGCATCCGCAACTGGAGAAGGTATAGTCGCCCATGGCTGCTTGGTTCCATCCACCATGCGTATGCTGTTTAGACGAAAAACAGCTTGCTCACTCCGCTGGTTTTTGTCAAAGTTTGCCCTATAGTTGTAATTAAGATAGGATAATATGCAGCAGGCAATGGCGAACCCCAAACCTAAAATATTAAGCGTCACATAGACTTTGTTGTGCCAGAGTATCCGGATGGCAATCTTCAGGTAATTGGAGAACATACGATCATTTTTAGCGATCACAAGCCAAATACCATACCAGTAGCTCAGGAATCTTAATTTATGCCTCCTAGGGCGCATCACTAGCTATTTTAGCGCTGTGGATAAAAAGTGCAATGTACGTATGCGGACAGTTTTTAAAAAATACTGTTCACATACGTACACTGCCAGTAAAAAAACCAAAGAAATTTGTAGATTGAGGACGTATGGAAGACCGGTCACTTTTAGAAAATATCAATAGACATATTACGCTCACCGAGAACGAATGCGCGTTGTTTTTGTCCCTGCTTAAGAAAAAGAAAATACCCCGAAAAAATAAGCTCTTGACGCAAGGGCAATTGTGCGATTCGATCTATTTTGTTGATTGCGGTGCGTTGCGGGCATTTTATTTGGATGTATCGGGTAAGGAATCCACGATTATGTTTGCTGTAAAAGACTGGTGGGTGACGGATATGTATTGTTTTATAAATATACTTCCTGCCATGTTGACCATAGAGGCTATTGAAGAAAGCACGGTTTACCAATTGAAGAAAAATGATTTAGAAAAGTTGTATCAGACGGTACCGCAATTTGAACGCTTTTTTAGAATTCTGATGCAAAATGCCTATATCCGGGAACAATTGCGTGTGGTGCAAAATCTTTCGATGACAGCGGAAGAACGCTATGATATATTTGTGAAAAAATATCCTGAGGTTGCAAACAAGGTAAAGCAAAAGCAGATCGCTTCGTATTTGGGTATTACGGCCGAATTTTTAAGTATGATTAAACGAAAAAAGTTGTAAACCTTAAACTAGTTTATTTTTTTGTATCTGATAAGGCCGTTATTTAGCATCAACTAACAAACGTAAAAACTATGCTTATTTTAATTGCAGGCCCCTATCGTGGTGGCACCAACGATGATCCGACTTTGATGGAGCGGAATCTAGACAAGCTCGAATCTTTTGCACTGGATATCTTTCGGAAAGGCCATATTCCCTTTATTGGTGAATGGATGGCCCTCCCACTGATAAAATTGGCTGGATCAACCAAGGTCGGTGACCAGCAATGGGAAGAAATTCAATATCCTGTGGCACATCGGATGCTCGAAAAATGCGATGCTGTATTGCGTATTGAAGGGGCATCCAAAGGCGCTGATGAAGATGTGCGCCTGGCAAAAGAAAGAGGGCTGAAAGTTTATTATGATATCGCTGAAATTCCCATGGAAGGTTAACAAGCTAATTCAGTTGATATCTCAATCCGAACTGGACATTTAACGTTAAACAAAAAAAAGCTAGGTTGGAAAGGTGCCTAGCTTTTAAAATTCTTCATGATTGGACAAGCAATCTATATATATTCAACAATGTACAGGTATAAACTGTTTGAAATAATTTCATTTTATAGCGACAGAGAAAAAAAAGCATGTGAGAGCCTAAAAAGTAAATTAAAACAAACGAATCCTAAAAAGCACTTGTTATTTAATTAGTTTCACTAAACAAATAATAATATGATTTTAAACAAAACATTTTTCGCGTCTCTAGCCACAGCAGCCATCCTAGTTTCATGTAATAATCAGACACCACAGGAAAAAGCCGCTGAGAGTATGGAACAGGCTGAGGAAAAAGCTGCTGATGCCAATGAAGAAGCGATGAATACTTCAGAAGATGCCGCGACGAAAGATGCCGAAGCTGTAGTTTATTCAGATAAAGCTGCGGCCAATGCAGCAATTGCGTCAGTACCCGCTCCAACACTATCCAATGATAAAGCCAAAGAGCTTTATACAAAATTAGGTAAAACATGGGTAGATCGTATCAATGCTGACTCGCATGAGAAAGCAGTGGATAAAGAGAAATCGTTGTTGGATATTAAAAATGAAATCGAAAAAGATCTTGCAGACGGAAAGATATCCGCTGCAGACAAAGATAATATCATGAAATATCAATCCGATTGTTTGGCGGCTATCAAAGCTGCACTTTAATACCAAATTATCAGTTCAGTCCTAAAGGATTTAGGGTGGTTTATCTTAAAACCATCCTATATCCTTTAGTTTTTAACACACATAAGGTTACTTACCTTTCAAAAAAGTTCAATACGCTGCCCCCAGAATAAATACAGGAGCATATGTCTGTGTATGTTTCGGTTTTAATTTTAAAGTCCCTTTTTGCCCTGCAGCCAATAGCCCTGATGTTTAACAGCTGCATGCATTTGCGTTCGGATTACTTTTCGAAAGTTTTGTACGGAGTTTACATTCCCCGTAAGCACAAAGTAAGCGTCGGACCAATATTCATTTTTGAAAATGGGTAACTCTTTAATCTGATCTGGATCAGAAAACAGGGTTGATTTTGGAAACACAATGCTATTTTCCAAGCCGAGTATTTCCGGGATAGCATTGTTCTCTGCATCCAATTCAAAAAGGAACAGATGCTCCTTCTTTTGCTCCTCCATAACAGGCAAAAAAGAACAGGCCAAGGCCAGTGAAGTTTCATCCCCAAAGAATACGATTTTCTCCGCCCCTTTATCGTAGTACTTTTGTTCTGTTCGCGGTTTGTTCAGTACCAGGCGATCACCAACTTCCAAACGATTCATAAAGTTGCTACCACAACCATTTCCATGGATATGTGCAATTAATTGCAAGCTGTTTTTTTCGCTGTTTATTTCAGCAATGGTATATCTTCTGGCATCGGTATCAGAAACACGTATATCAAAAAAAGCACCAACGGAAAACTGCAGTTTTTCAAAATCCCCTTGTAAACTAATTCGTTTGACAGTTGTTGATAAATATTCAATTTGACTTACTTGTACCTCGGGAATCTGGGAAACGAATAAATTAAGGGTATCAAAGACCCATTTTGGAGCGCTCGGCATAATCTTATGTTTTGATTGAACACAAAGAACGCCACTGGCTTCAGTATAAAAAATAATAAAGAGTTGTATTGATTGGACTAATCGCGGTTTTTGCTACGAAACACTTTGGCACTCATACCGGATATCTTGGTAAACAAGCGGGAAAAATAGGGGTAATCTTCATAACCCAATTCAAAAGCAATCTCCTTAACTGACTTGTCAGAATGATAGAGCAATCGTTTGGCCTCCAAAATCACACGTTGCTGGATATGATGCGAAACAGAAAAACCAGTTACATTTTTCACCGATTCATTGAGATAGGAAACCGAAATATTAAATTGAGCAGCATATTCCGCCGGACGTTTCAAGGCCCGAAAATTTTGTTCCAACGAGAGGAAAAAGGCTTTATTAATCCGTTCGAACCGCGATTGTGACTCAGCAGTGTTGCTATATTTCAAATACAACGATAGCTGCAAAGCAATCAAGGTATTGGTGCTGTCCCTCAATAAAGAAAAATGCAATTTATCTGTCGTGCGTTCGTAGAGTTCAATGCACAAATTATACGTCTTCTCAATAATCTCAAGATCTTCCAAGTCAACCGCCAAAGGTTTTAGGGGCGAGATGCTCTGCAAAATAGTAAGATATTCGGCAGCGATATTTTCGTTGTTAATGATCAGCATAAACATTTCTATATGTTCCACCTGCACTGCCCTATGCACTTGATCCGGCGATTGATAATATATGGTCGGTTTATCTGTGCGGTATTGCTGAAAATCTATTTCCATTACGGTAACGCCACTTTTCTGTAAAACAAAGAAATGATAATCGTGCCGATGTGCCTGCATGACTTCCTCATCTTCCCAAAAAGATTCCGGTGAAACTTTTGCAAGCGCAATGCCATGCCCAAATTCTTTGGGCAGCGTCCTTACTGGAATATCTTTTTTGTGCTGCATCTGTTGCTGGAAATTTATCATTCGCTTTTATTAGCCGATGATTGGAAAACAATCTATTTTAATTGCATTCCGATTAAAATGGTAGTAATAATTCCTCGCCGAGAATAAACAGTTCTAAACTATCCGCCAAATAGAAACCCATACAACGGATCATATTGGGGATATAACCGAAAAACCGCTTAAAGGCCCCCGCAAAATGCGTGGGGTGTTTGTAACCCACCTGCTGGGATATCTGGCTGATTTTTAAATCAGTGGTCTTTAGCAAGATCTTGGCCCTATTCATTTTACAGGCCGTCATATAACCAAAAATAGTTTGGCCAACATACTTTTTGAAGTTCAGCTTCAGGTATTGTTCATTCGTCCCCACTTCTTTTGAAAGGGCTGAAATGGTGTAATTCTGATCCAGGTTGTTTTCAATCATTTCTTTTACCAGAAGCACTTTCTCCTGCTGATCAGCAGGAACTTTTGATCGAGCAGATTTGATATTGTTTTGTAGCGAATCTAATAATAGACAGAGGATCATGCTAACTTTTGCCCGCAAATAAACGCGCATAAGTACATTTTTGAGGCTCGTTTGTTTTAAATCCATCAGTTTGCCAACAATGGCTGGAATATGGTCTATCAAACAGCAATTTTGTTCATCCCTGAATAGCAATTCATGCGAAAAGCTATCTTCCAGACCAACTTCACGTATATAGGCATGGTCAAAAGCCAATATAAAATAAGTGCTTTTCTCATTGCCAGCAATAGCTAAAGTGGCATCGTTTAACTTAATAAATACTTTTTTGTTCCGCCGTAATGTCCCCTTTAAACCATTGTAATGGATCGTTACCTGATCAGCAAGATTGACCACCAAGGCATAAACTTCTGTTTTTAAACTCACTTCATACTCGGCACAGTTTTCTGCTGCAATCATCCGTAAGCCATTTACTTGTCGATCTATCACCATTGGCTCCTCGGCCAGATCACCCCTATCTTGATAAATTTCTTTCTGCGTCATCTTGTTTTCGGAATACGTTACTTCCTTGCGTATAATACTTTTTACTTTTGCGTCGCCTTATTTAGATTAAATACAAATAATTATCAAAAATACTGTTATCGTTTCAATGGAACAAATAAAATATATATTAACTCTTGCTCTTACCTGTTCGTTCTATTTCGTATATGCCCAGGTTGCCCGTATTTCCGGTACTGTTCGTGATAACGAGGGAAAAGGCGTCTCCCACGTTACTATTCAGATTAAGAACAGTCAACTCGCGACAATGACTGACGCTCAGGGGCATTACCAATTAACGAATGTACCCTACGGTGATCATGTGCTGTTCATTTCCTCCTTAGAGCTACATGCGAAAGAACTCCCCCTACGCGCCTACCAAAAGAGCCAACATGTCAACATTCGTGTGGAGATGAGAAGCAAAAATGACCTTGAAGAGGTGAAGGTAGAACGTAATTCAACCAAAAAAGAAATGGAGATCGGTGGCTTTGCCGTGGCCGTTGTCGAAACAAAGGAAGCTGCACTGCGCAACCTGACCACCAATGAGCTGCTTGACCGGACCGTCGGTGTACGTGTCCGCCAAAATGGTGGTGTTGGATCCCAGATTGAATATAACCTCAACGGGATGTCGGGCAGCACAATAGGTATATTTTTGGATGGCATAGAAGTTTCTACCTATGGATCTTCGTTTAACCTCAATAATATTCCGCCCGCCATGATAGAGCGCATCGAAGTATACAAAGGGGTGCTCCCCTCTCATTTGACGGGCGATTATGTGGGCGGTGCCATTAATGTGGTCATGAAAAAAGATGTTGCCCAAAACAATGCGACCGTAGCGACCTCCTATGGCTCTTTTAATACCTTCAATGCCGATGCAAGCATCACCCTACGGGATAAAAAAACTGGACTTTCATTTAGAGGCTCCGGCTTTTATACCTACACGGACAATAGCTATGAAATGTGGGGGAAATTCTCAAAATATACCGACAGAAATGGGATACTGACCCGGGATTTTAGGGCAAAAAGATTTAACGATACCTATCGGTCAGCAGGTGGACGTTTTGAATTTGGTTTTACAGATGTGAAATGGGCAGATCAGTTTTTCTTGGGTTATAATATCTCAGACACCTATAAAGAAATACCCCACGGCACAACGACTGCTCAGCCCTACGTTGGCCGTTTTTCAGAGTATAATGCACATGTATTCAGCTTAAACTATAACAAACGTAATCTTTTTGTGGATGGATTGACACTGAATGTCAATGCTGTACGCAGCAAACGCAGCACCTATGTGCAGGATACGGTAACAACATTGTATAATTGGGACGGAAATCCGGTGGTGTTACATACAGATTATATGATCGAAAATGGTCTTCCCCCAATGACGATGAAATCACCCAACGGGGCACAACAAGGATTGCCGTCGATCACACAGGTCGATCGCACAATAACAAATGTCCGTTCAAATTTAGGTTATATGATCTTACCGGGCCATCGGGTATCACTCAACCACAAGCTGGAAAAAACCGACCGCGACGATACCAATCTCCTAAGGCCTATCAATAAAGATCTACTGATATTAACAGGCGTTACCAAGAATATTCTATCGGCAAATTACGAAGCACAGACTTTTAATAATAAGCTGAAAACTAATATACTGATAAAATATACCGCCAACAGTACCCAGCAGACCAATCCAAACCCGACGTATAACGCTGATGGATCATATACCCTCAATCCAGAGACAAAAAACACCTTTAGCGACAACTTTGGGTATGGTGCCACGATTTCATACAATATCTTGCCGAATCTGTTTTTGATTACTTCGATGGAGAATGGTAAAATCATGCCCTCCGAAGAACAGATGTTTGGGAATCTCGAAACCAATATATTGCCCAATCTCAATCTTACACCCGAGAAAAATATAAATTATAACCTAGGTTTCCGATTGGCAAATATAACATTTGACCAGCATCGGTTCTCGTTCTATGGAAGCGCCTTCTGGCGAAACGGTTACGACAAAATCACCCGACAGACAGTCGATAGTATTGTCACGGATTCCGATCTGGATATTCAGGCATCCGCTTTCGTTAATCTGGGTCGTACGCAGTCCAGGGGTGTGGAAGCTGAGTTGATCTATGTCTTTGACAACAAGCTTAATGTCATGGTCAATTTTTCTAAATTCAATGCCCTATACAAACGGCAATTCGATGCCGCCGGACGTGCAGATGACCGCTATAATTTACAGATTCCAAACGAACCTTATTTTACAGTCAATGCAAATGCGCAGTATCGCTTGGATAACGTCTTTCAAAAACGTGCCATCATGAACCTTTATTACAATATGGGCTATGTAGGGCATTACGATATTGCATGGCATCCTTCTGAGGGGAGCCTCACCCCTAGCCAGTTTGCGCATGATCTAGGACTAAGCTATCGCTTTCCCTCCGGAAAACTGGTGGCAAGTTTTGATACAAAAAACATTTTTAATACGGCGCTCTATGACAACTTTGGGGTTCAGAAACCCGGAAGAGCATTCTACATCAAACTTAATTACACAATTAGCAAATTCTTATAGTAAACAATAGTAATATGAAACCATCATGATTTATTCGATCATGCTAATGAATAAATCTGATCGCTTCATCACAACTAAAACCGCCGAAGGCAGCATGAATGCCTTAAAGGGAAAATTAACGAATGAATAAACAATTTATACAGATGAAAAAAAATCTATTAAAAACCGTTCTATTTGGCGCATTGGCTGCGTCGGTAACCTTAGGTAGCTGTAGTAAAGATAGTGGGAATCCGGGCGCAGTAGTCCCTCCAGAGGAAAAACCTACTGACAACAGATGGATTACATTGACCGCTGCACTAAAATTGACAAACGATGGTGATGGTAATGGTGGTACAATGGCCTATGCCATTTCACCTGAGCAAGCGATTGACCCTGCTTTTGAGCTCGATGTTTTTAATGGCAAAGGCTTGAAATTTGATTCACCTAGAACCTCACGTATACAGGCATCTGCAGATGGAAAATTTTTATACGATATCCAATATACCGGGACTGATGGTGGTATTTTCCAGAAATACGCCGTAAATGGGGCAGAAAAATATGTAAAAAGTGGCAACGAAGTGAATGCAGCTGTTATTCTGGGCACCTCACCACGTTGGGTTAAATCGGCCGAAGGGATCGGTATTGGTGTAAGTGCAACAACACTGACATCTTTTACAGGTACATTTCCGGCGGTAACTTTTGGCAATATCAAATCTACTGCCACTGTGGCGTCTATCAATTTGGATAATCCAAGTATTTTAAACACGGCTTCATTTACTATTCCGTTTACTGATGAGCAGTTGGCTCAAGGTTATTCGATCGGCCGTATCGATGTGCCGATCATCAATCAGGCAAAGAATAAAGTCTATATCGGCTGTAATATTTCGAAAGTGAATCCAAAGGGCACTCCTAGCCAAAATCAGGAGACGGGCGTAGTTTCCTGGCCAAGTGATGCTGCCAATATTGCGGGTACTGTCACTTTGGTTGTAGACTATCCTTCATTTAAAAATCCAAAATTGATCTGGTCTACACAAAGCAAATATGGTAATAATGGTTACCGTACCATGACCCAGTATATTGCTGAAGATGGCCATGTTTATCAATCCACTGGTGCGAACACAACGAGCTACCCACATATCTTGCGTATTGATAAAAATACCAATGACTATGACAACAGTTATGTATTCGATTTATCGAAAGCACTAGGTGTTAGTGGTCTTGCTGGAATCAAAGCATGGAAATACCTAGGTCAAGGTAAAGCATTTGTCCTATATGACATTGATAAAAAAGGTGGTTATCTGGCGCTAATAGACCTCAATGCGAAGACGGCAACAAAAATTGCCACAGAATACGAGTCTAAATTAAACTTTGATCAGCAACAAAGTATAGCTCAGGTGGGCGACAATGTGTATGTTCCATTGACACCTATCAGCGAAGCCGGAAATGTATTTGTTTACAACTGGAAAACGGGTAAATTAACGAAAGGTGCTAAGCTATTGAATGGTACAGGACATCGTTATATCGGTGCTTATTAATACAATATATATTGTATAGGACCTCATTTAAATGGTCGCTCTGTAAAATTAGAGCGGCCATTTTTGTTGTGATCCAATTTTAATTTCAGACGTTTTGGTAAATACATGTTCTATTGAAACGTGTTTTCAGGTGCAAGGCCCTTCAATTGTTTATTAATTGTACGGATACTATCACGTAAAGCATTGTTCTGATCCCGCAGATCGTCAATCTGTTGCTGAATGTTTTCATCTCTTATTTTTGACCTTCCTTCTGGTGATGAGGCACGACCGCAGGCTGCTAAGGAAAGCAAAATTATAATGGCAAGTTTTTTCATGTTTTTTAGCTGATTAGTTGGCGGAGTCCTAAAAAACTTACAAAGTAAATCTACTGCTGTAAGTTTTTGAACAGTTCCGCTACTTATAGGAAAATTAGAAAATATGAATCGAGCAATAGATAACGACCAAATCCTTACATTTAATAAAAAGTAGCGATGATGGATGAGAGACAGTTCTTAATACTTATTAATGAGCATCAAGGGATTATCCATAAAATATGTCGCTTATATCGCGATGTTCGCGAAGATCGGGAGGATCTTTTTCAGGAAATAACTTTTCAGCTCTGGAAATCCCATGATAGTTTTAAGAACAACTCGAAAATAAGCACCTGGATTTATCGCATTGCCCTGAATACTGCCATAGCTACATTCCGTAAAAAGAAACAAGATGTCGAATATCGTCCTACTTTGCCCGAAATGGCCGAAGAACAGCCGGATGAAGAACTTGCTTTACGCCAGGAGCGATTATTCAGCGCTTTAAAACAACTTGATGATGGAGACAAGGCGATCATTACCTTGTACCTTGAGGATTTGAGTTATCAACAGATCGCAGATGTTATTGGCATAAGTGAAAATTATGTCGGTGTCAAACTCAATAGAATAAAAATCAAAATTCAGAACCTTCTAGCCTGTTAACCATGGAATTTAATGAACTAAAATCTACCTGGAATACGGTAAAAACACCCGAAATTTCTCCAACGGAAATCCAAAAGATGTTATCAGAGAATAGACATCCTGTTTTAAAAAACATTAGGAAGCAATTAACCATAGAAATCATTGGTTGGTGTATTTTCCTGACATGCTACTATACGATGTTTGATGGCGACAGAAAACCTGTCTGGATCAATATATTGCTTGTTTTCTCAATCTTGTTGCCCATCATCCATAACCTCATGGGCTATCGTTTTGCAAAATATCTTGTCCAGGGCACCAATATCCAGGAATCGTTAAAAAATTACCTGGCAAAGGTCAAGCGTTATGCCGCAATCTCCATTATTTCAAAGCAGCTGTTTCTGATCGGGCTTCTACTTTTTTTTACCTATGGACTAAGCTTTAATACAAATAAGTGTATTTCGCTGGTTATTATGGGTTTGCTGTTTGTCATTCAACTTGTGCTCACCTATAGGATATGGGCAAAACGTTTGGTCAGTCTGGAAAAGTCAATAGACCTGCTTGGTTGATTGGCATCTCCTCTCGGCTTTTTCGCTAAGGTTGGAATAATAGACGATTTTTGATTTCCTCAATTGTGATGAAATTTAACTTTATTTATACATTGATGATCAATTATATTTTGTAACTTCACCTTATTCAATCACTAAAGATTGGAATTTAAGCACAAGCATATCTCCCGCGCAAAAAATCACATGTCCCAGTCCGTTAAATTCGACAATGTAAATACATTGTTTTCTAAAGCTTTAAAGCAAAAAATCAATCACTATTTTATTCATTCAGCAAAGCAAAAAACGGGTAACCGAAGAATTTATTTAAAAGCTTCCATCCTATTGACGAGCTTTATCCTACTCTATATTCTTTTGGTATTCGTGCCGCTTCATTGGAGCGTTGCGATCCTATTATGCGCCATTTTCGGGGCCAACCTCGCTGCGATTGGTTTCAATATTATGCACGATGCGGGCCACAATTCGTTTTCGGACAATAAGCGATTGAATACCGTCCTGTCCTATTCACTCAATCTCTTGGGCGGCAACATCTATTTCTGGAAACTCAAACACAATATCGCCCATCATACCTATACCAATATTGACGGTGAAGACCATGATATCGAGGTTAAATTCATGCGCATACACCATGATCAAAAATTAAAAAAACATCACCGCTACCAGCGCTTTTACTTTCCGCTCTTGTACGGTATCTCCTATCTCGCTTGGATCTTCTATCAGGATTACGAAAAATACTTCCGCGGCCGTATGGGCAATGATACGGAGCGTTTTCATTTTCCGGTCAGGGAGCGTATTATTTTTTGGGTAAGTAAGCTCATCCATTTTACGCTATTTGTGGTTGTTCCCGTTATATTTGTCGGCTGGCTGCCTACGCTTCTCGGCCTATTGATTGCCGGTGTGGTCTGTGGAATGAGCCTGGCAACTGTATTCCAATTGGCCCATGTGGTTTCGGGAACAGAATTCAAGACCATCGAGGCCTCACGCGTGGATGAAGAATGGATGATCCATCAGATTCAGTCAACAGCTAACTTCGCTACCAAGAGCAAAGTATTGACCTGGTTGCTTGGAGGCCTTAATTTTCAGGTCGAACATCACTTGTTTCCAAAGATTAGCCATGTACATTACCCAGCGCTCAATCGTATTGTGAAACAAACCTGTAAGGAGTATAAATTACAATATAACGAATTTAAAACATTCTGGGCGGCTTTCCGGTCGCATATCGGCGTTATCCATTCGATGTCCAGATAATCTAAAAGCAATGCTGATGTAGCTCCGCGAGGCAACAATAATTGTCCGGCGGAGCCGATCAATTAAGCCTCTTGTTATTTGTTAAAAAGTGCGTATGCAATAGCTGATTATTTTATACTTTTGTGTGAACCCAATAATTAGCTAATTTTTCAGAAACAAGCGCTATGCAATTTAACTTCACCTTTGATTCCAGTCCTTTTAAGACCCTGATCGCTTTTCATAAGATTATCAAATCTTTTGAGGAAACGGCATCGTCCGAAGTTGAATTCCAGGCTACTTATGCGAAATCTTTGCTGGAAGAGATCAAAAAATATCCGGCACTGGTCAACGGAATTGAAAAAACCGAGGATTTACACCAATATGAGCCTATTATCAAAGTCCTTTTAGCAGATCTGTTCCCCAGATCGTTGACTAAAAACGAAATAAAGGCCGTTACGATTCCCTTCTATCTGTATACCTTCAATCATAGCGAACGCTTAGACAATATCCTCCGTGATGCCGGCGATCATTACGATTTTAGCTACCGTGATATCGCTCCGGATACCTATTATATTCTGAATTGCTGTATGATCATCAGTCAGTACTATGGTATAAAAGTGGATGCCATGGATACACCGATATTCTTGGATATTCCGGATAAAAATAATATCATGCATCATTACCGGGTACTGTTCAATGCCGATTTTATGGATATTATTCCGACAGATCGTGCATTAGAGCTTTCCGAGGCGGACATTATTGAGCTGATTGACAATTTTTCAGATATCGCCCTATGGAAATCCAAATTCCCTGAGCAAAGCTGGATTCTGAAAGGTTTCGCCATCATGACCCTTTTTGATGCGACGACGGAGAATGCCGTGTCAAGCTTCAAAAGTAATTTACTACGTGAAGACAAAGCGGCTCAGATGGAAGAAATTCAGGATATTTTCAGATCCATTTACAAAATAGATGATCTACGGATCGGATTGACCTCCTTTGAAAAAGTCAGGGAAGAGTTTAATTTGAGAATCGTTGAAAAACAGTTGTACAGCCATCTGCTTTACGATTCGACTATTGCCGAATGTCAGGAGATGCTCTGTAATGAAACGTTAGAAAATATGCTTAAAAAAGAAGAGCTGCTGGTTGTCCCGGACATCGATAAATTACCTACAGTAGACCCCAAAAAAGCATTTTTTATTAACAAACTCAAACAGCAGCATGTGAAGAGCTTTATCTTTGTCCCCTTGATACAGGATGACAAAGTACTCGGTATATTGGAGATGTCCTCCTCCAAGGTGCGCGCACTGAATTCGGTCAATGCCAATAAACTCGACGTTGTTTTACCTTTTATAAAAGACAAAGTATCCAAGGCATTTTCTGAAACAGAGAACCAGATTGAAGCGATCATACAAAAAGAATATACCTCGATTCATCCCAGTGTCAAATGGCGCTTTCAGGAAGAGGCAATCCATTACCTCAATGATAGAGCTTTTGGAAAGGATTATACCTTACAGGAGATCGTCTTTGAACATGTGTATCCGCTCTATGGCCAGATTGACGTACAGGGCTCTTCGGAATCCAGAAATCAAGCTATTAAGCAGGATCTCATCAATCAGGCGACAGACCTGATCGCGTTTTTCACTGCGATAAACGAGCAGCATAGCTTGCCCCTGTTTGAGCAGAAGGTCTTTGACTTGGAGCGGAATCTGGAAACACTTGACCATTCACTTTCCACCGATACCGAACAGGTTATCCTGGATCATTTTAATCTGGATGTACATCCCATTCTGGACAACTTTCGGAAAAGCAATAAAACTAGTCCCATCGTTGCGGCTATTGATGCCTATTTCGATCGAATAAACCCAGCCCTGGGCGGATTTTATGAGGCACGTCAGGATTACGACAACTCGATCACCCTGATCAATAAAAAGCTGGTCATGATCCTCGACGAAAAGCAAGTCGAGGCACAGGATTATTTCCCGCATTATTACGAGCGCTATAAAACAGATGGCATCGAGCATAACCTCTATATTGGTGCTTCCATTGCGCCGGATAGAAACTTTGAGCTCTATTATCTCAAAAATTTGCGCTTGTGGCAATTGCAGGTCATGTGCGAAATGGAAAGTCAGTTTAGAGTGCTGCAGCCAACACTACCGCACCAGCTGGAGGTGGCTTCGCTGATACTGGTCTTTGCAACACCGATTTCCATCCGTTTCAAAATGGATGAAAAACAGTTTGATGTCGACGGATCCTACAATGTACGTTATGAAATCGCGAAAAAACGTATTGACAAAGCGAAGATCAAAGGCTCGACAGAGCGTATTACCCAGAAAGGAAAATTGGTCATTGTCTATTCACATGTTCATGAAGAGACGGAGTACTTGGGGTACATCAACTTGCTTCAACACAAAGGTTTATTGAATGACGATATCGAAAAATTTGAAGTTGAGGATTTACAGGGACTGATCGGACTCAAAGCGATTCGCGTTGGATTTAAAGTGCAGGATAATCGTTAAGTCTCCCGAGACTTTATCCCTTTATCGAACTTGTTTACCTTTTTCCATTTCAACTTTTAGCTACAGGTACTTTTCGTAATCCACTGTTACATCGTTATTCACTTTTGGTCCAGGGGTACTCCGGCCCTGATCGATGATTCTATTGAGTTCTTTGATCATTTTCTCCACCATTGATGGGTACTTTGCTTTCAAATTATTGTTTTCTGAAATATCTGCTGATAGGTTGTACAGCTGAACAGCGGGCATATTGAGCTGTTTGGCTTTGCTTTCATCGGGGGCGCTCCAGCCACCGGATCCATAGGAAAACGCCAGTTTCCAATTTGCGTGGCGGATTGAAAAGTTTCCAGAAATAGAATGGAGTATCGTGTATTTACGCTGATAACCTTTTGCACCCTTAAATAGTGGCAATAGACTAAAACTATCTTCGCCTTCGTTGGCTGCCAATTTTTGGTCGGTCAATGCCGCAGCGGTTGCCATAAAATCAGTCAAGGATATGGTGGCTTCACTTACTGCCCCGGCACGAATCATCGCCGGCCATTTGGCAATAAAGGGAACACGATGGCCGCCTTCATATATATCGGCTTTATTTCCCCGAAAAATATAGTTCGCCAAATGTCCTTTTTGTTTAAGCTGTTCTAAGTTGGCGGCTGGCGCAGCACCATTGTCGCTGGTGAAAATAATAAGCGTGTTTTGTGCCAGTCCAGCCTTTTCAACAGCCTGTACGAGCTGGCCGACCACAGCGTCGGTCATCAACACAAAGTCACCATAAGGAGTAGTGCCAGTTTTTCCGATATAGTCAGCTGTAGGGAGAATGGGGGTATGAGGCGAAGGAAGTGCAAAATAGAGAAAAAATGGCTTCTTACCCTTTTGTTGTTCACCGATATAGTCCACAGCCTTCTGCGTCAGATGCGGTAATACCTCGGCATGCTTGAAATCATTGCCAATAGGCCCTTCACGCCAGAATGCCGGACCAGGGCTTGCTGCAATGGTATCTATTGCAGTAGCAGTAACTTTGTTGTTCTCGATGTATACATAGGGTGGAATATCCAAGGAAGCCGTGATGCCAAAAAAGTAATCAAATCCGTGGGAAGTTGGTCCGTCTTGAATAGTTTTCATCAGGTCAACTTCACCTGCAGCATCTTTCTGCCAGCCAAGCCCCAAGTGCCATTTCCCTATAGCAGCAGTATGGTATCCTTTTTTCTTCAACATAGAAGCTACCGTAGCACGTTCCTTGCCAATAAGTGGTGGATCATAACTCCATAATACACCATCTTGAAGGGACGTCCGCCAGTTGTATCGTCCCGTGAGTATACTGTAACGCGAAGGCGTACAGACAGAAGATGAGGTATGTGCATCTGTAAATACCATCCCTGCAGCAGCCAGCTTATCCAAATGGATTGTTTTGATTTTAGAATTTTTGTTTAAGGAACTTAAATCGCCATAACCTAGGTCATCAGCGAGTATATAAATAATATTGGGCGTATTCTGAGCCGATAGCGATGTGCAAATCAATAGAGCCACAATTGCGAAAAGGTTTTTCTTCATTTCTTGCTTTTAATCTTTATTTAATCGCTTTGAAATCAACTCAATTGTTGAAGTTTGTATATGAAAGGAGTTGGACAGCTCTTTCCATTTATCCAAGGCATTTTTTGTTTGTTCGATGCTATCTTCTATCAATTGTTTGGATAGTTTTGCTCCCAGCCCGAGTTTTCGCAAATGGCTGATTGTGGGCTTGGTGCCTTCGCCCATTACCATTGTACTCTGCTCGCCATTCGGCCCACTGGAAAATGTAAGGTCATAGGCGGGCGCAAGTTTCCATTCACCACATTCGTCCATTAAAAAGCTGAAGTTCTTAGCGTGATCATCTCTATTGTACGCCAATACGTTAAAGACGGCGAGGCGAAACATTTTTTCTATTTCTCGGACATCTTTTGTGAGTGCGCCCGTTAAATTGAGCAAATCTTCATAATCTAATGCTGGTGTTCTGAAATCACTATGCAATAATCCACTTGCGGTATGCATATGTAGGCGCCGATTACCATCCCTATCAAAACGTTTAACGGCAAAATATCCAGCTCCTTTTTGCGAAGGTAACAAATGTACCTCAGGCATTAAAACACCTGCTTCTTTCGCCATCAATGCATAAACATATTCAATGGCGCCAGCATCATGGCCATCTTGGCTGTTCGGGAATTTAACGAGCCAATGTTCAAACTCCATATCGAGCTGCTTGGCGCCATAGACGATATGCTGTCTCTTCCCATCAAGACCAATCAGTGCTTTCGGGCGAGCCCCTGCGGATGAGCCGTTCAAGGCCAGTAACTCCTCAATTACATCTTCAGAAGTTCCTCTTAATACTTCCTGAGTTTGTTCTGCTAAAGCGTCAAGATCAATGAAATCATTAGCGTCGTCAGGACTATGATCAGGCTCATAAATCAAAGCTCCCATACCAAACCGTCCGACATGAGCCAAGCGATCCAGTGGTGAAAGATGAGCTGGCAATATGCCTTTTGATCTTGCTGAACGGTCGAAAAGCAATCGTCCCCATCCATCCGGTAGGCTATCGCTAAAGACTCCGGCCAAGCCTTCAAAAGGTTGGCGCGGAAGCGCGACAACGCCCGTTTGCAAAGGCAAGCGGAACGGTGAGATCTCCAAACCTTTCTGTAAGAACTCCATATCGTATTCATAATAGATAACCCCGTCTCGAATGGCTAAACGTCCTACGCGCTGGATTTCAGCTCCGAAATCCAATCCGACCTTAACTTCTACAGTTGGATAATTCATTGCTTACTTCCTCTTTTCCGTGATATTTGCGTTGTATCTTTCAAAACATCATCAATCGATGTAAAGTTCGGCTTTACTGGTTTTAGCTCATTAAGGATATCTTCTATCCCACCGACAACCATTAAAAGTTTCAAAAAGGACTCCAGTGAAATAACCCCTGTTTGTTCAAATTTTCGTAAAGTAGCCAAGGGAACCCCCGATCGTTTAGATAAACCAGCCTGTGTCAATTCCATGGAAAGACGCCTGTCCCGAACGTTTTTGGCTAATTTCTGCTGCGCTTTAGAGATAGATATAAGTGATATCATAATAGTATTTATTAGTAAATAATAGTAGTTACTAATATTATTGTAGTACAAATATAATAAAATATGTTGATGAAATAAATACCTAAGCGGGCGATATGCTATTGATTTACCTAAATATTGGATAATAGGACAAATGGAGGGATTTATAGGTACTTATATGCCGAAAATGGTCACAATTCGGGTGAAATATCTTATTCCTATTATTTTAATGACAATCAATATCTTTTTAAAGGGCCTGAAGAGATGAAAAATGAGCATGATGAAGTGGCTTGGTATGGCATAAAATACATCTATATTAAAAAGAAATAGCCTATTAGAATAGACTCTTCAGCTGATTTTTATAGGTCCGGCCCAGTGGCAGCTTCTCCCCGTCTTTCAAATGGACGTAAGCCATATCATAGGAGGTGATATGGGCTCCCAGTACAATATAGGATTTATGAATACGGATAAAACCGAGGTCGCGGTATTTTTCTTCAAAGTTTGACATGCGATCAAGGATCATATATTTTTTAAAAGGCGTAACAAGCACTATATACTCGCCACATCCCTGCACCCATCGGACATCCGCCAGCAAGATCTTGTTCATGATATAATCCGATTTAAACATGATGTATTCTTCCTTTTTCTTTTTTTCCATCGAATCGCGGAACTGCAGGAAATCCTTTGCTTTTGAAATCGCTTTGTTAAAGCCCGCAAAATCCACCGGTTTGACCAGGTAATGGATTACATCCAATTCAAAGGCCTTTACAGCATATTGGGTTTCCATTGTCAGAAAAATACAGAGGGGCTTATACGGTAAGTTCAATAAGAGATCAATGCCATTGATAAAAGGCATATTGATATCCAGGATAACGAGATCTACGGGGTTCTTTGTGAGATAGTCTAACGCTTCCTTTGGGTGCTGAAATAGCGCTACGAGCTCCACATCCGCTATTTGACTGCAGTAGTGCTCAATAAGCTCCAATGCCGGGTATTCGTCATCAACCCCTACTATGCTCAATCTTGCCATAAATATTCAATTTGTAAGCTAGTCTGGTAGCTATTGTCTTCACGTAGACCAGTCCTAAAAGTAAATTTCTCCGGATAGTATTTTTCCAGCAGCGAAAGAATTGCTGTATTCCCCAGCCCACTATCCGTTAGGTTATCCGACAAATTTTTGTGTTCAGCCATGGAGTTCTCGACCTCAAACAAAAACTCACGCTCTCCTAAGGTATACCTGATTGTGATAAAGCTGTCAGCCTCTATACCAAGCGCACTGTGCTTGAGCGCATTTTCAAATATGGTCAGGAAAATTGCTGGTGGAATCTCAATAAGCTCCAGCGCTTCCTCCTGCCGCAGGTCAAAGCGGATGTTAAGCTGATTATTGTAGCGGAGCTGATACAGGTCGATCAGGGAGACAATCGATGCAAATTCCCGGGCGATACTTATTTTGGTTTTATTGGTATCGTAGATCACATATTGTAGCAGCTTACTGAGCTGTAAAATAGACGCTGAGGTATTTTCAGCTGAACGAATGCTACCTGAATAAATATTGTTCAGGATATTGAATAGGAAGTGCGGATTTAATTTCGATTTAAGCAGATCCAGGTGCAGCTTTTCTTTTTCTTCCCCCAGATCTTCGTAATCCTTTTCGATCAGAAATTTATCTTTTGTGATCCCCAAAAAAGATGCAACCAGGATTACAATACCCTGTACAATATATACATTGAACAGAAAGGTTGTATTGGAAAGGTTTTCATCAAAACGAACGTCGAAGACCGCCGGTTCCAGCAAAATCCGAAAGAGACTTGATACCAGAAAACAGATCAACGAATAGAGAATAAATTTGGGGTATTTATTGGCGAGATAAAACTGTGGAACAAGATAAAAATAGACCAGATAATAGATCCCCACATTGAAAAGAAAGACAACCAGCACCCCCCAGATCAATTCCGGTATATCCAGAAAGTAATTTTCAGTAAAGATCGACAGCAACAAAAGCACCGATAGGAAAAAGATATGCTGCAGTTTCACCAAAAGCCCCCAATGCGACTGCATCAGTTTTTCGAGGATCCTGGAATTCAGCAAGATTCTAAAAACCAATAATAAAAAGACAATATTTACAACCAACAGCATTGTTTATCCTGGATTTCAACTCAATCAAATATAAGATCTTTTTGGGAGGTCAAACTGCAGTTTACTGATAAAACCTGTCGTTGATTGAAAAATAAAATTATCAAATCCGCTTATAAATATATTTGGGTGAAAGGGATACCAATATAAACTTACATGAGCATCAAGATATTTTTTATGTCCATCATTTTGCTGGCCTTTAGTCCGCTGGCGTATGCGCAGCGCAGTGATACCTATAATATGTGGTTTCAATACCTGTTATCCGCGAAACTGACCGACAAGAGTACCCTTACGGCCCTGTCGCAATATCGTTCCTTTGATTTGGCTTATGACACGCGCTTGTTTTTGGTCTCGGCTTACGTGGATTACGAGGTTGCTGATGATGTTAGACCTGCATTGGGTGCGATGTTTCTCACCTTGAATTCCTATAAAGCAGACGGTGGAAAAAGAACACGCTACGAAAAAAGACCCTTTCAGCAAGTCAGTTTAGGCGGAAATATCGGGCGCACGTCGGTTTCGCACCGTTTTCGGGTTGAAGAACGTTTTATCAACAACCCCAATGAGTTTGTGCTCCGCCTGCGTTACCTGATTTCATTGCGGATCCCCTTTAACAAAGCTGGCCAACCCGAACAATACTATGGCATTCTCAAGAATGAGATCCGGATGAATGCCAAAAAAGATGAACCCTTTGACAGCAATCGCCTGACGGCGGGCTTCGGCCGGAAACTGGGTAAAAATGCCGCTGTCGAAATTGCCTGGATCAATCAGGTAGAGACGGGCAGACCCAGCAACTATGCCTATGTCGGCTACAGAAACAATTTCGATTGGAGAAAAAACAAATAATAACATAAACATTCTTAGCTATGCTTACATTCCTCGGTTTTTTGATGATCGTCATTTTTATGCTCTTGATTATGCTCAAGAAAATGACACCGATTACCGCCTTAGTCATAATTCCGGTCTCGGTAGCACTACTTGCGGGCTTTGGGCCCGATCTTGGTGAAATGATGAAAAATGGTGTAAAGGAGATCGCGTTGACTGGTGTCATGCTGCTATTTGCCATTCTATATTTTAGCTTAATGATAGACACCGGGCTTTTCGAACCGCTGGTTAATATCATATTAAAGGCGGTTGGGGATAATCCCGTCAAAACCACCCTTGGTACAGCGATATTAACTACCCTGGTTTCGCTCGATGGCGACGGCTCCTCCACCTATATTATTGTGGTTGCGGCCATGTTGCCCTTATACAAAAAACAGGGCATCAACCCATTGGTGCTTACCTGCATAGTGATGCTTTCTGGTGGTATTATGAATATCCTTCCCTGGGGCGGCCCTACCGCTCGAGTAATGAGTTCGCTCAAACTTGGGCATACCGAAATCTTTGTTCCTATGATTCCCATTATGGCGATAGGCATTTGCTGGGTGTTAGTTGTGGCCTATATTTTAGGCGTAAAGGAAAAGGGGCGCATTGCCAAACAAGGTAAATTCAAGAAATACGCAAGCACAGGCATCGCCGGCGATCTAGATCCGACGCTACTTCGGCCCAAATTAATCTGGATCAACCTCCTGCTTACCCTTATCCTGCTCGTGGTTATGATTCTGGATATCGCCCCTTTGGGCATTGCCTTTATGGTGGCATTCTGTATCGCTTCAGTCATCAACTATCCTAAATTAAAAGATCAGCAAAAAATAATGGCAAAACATGCCGGCAATGCATTATCGGTTGCAGGCATGATCTTTGGAGCCGGTATTTTCACAGGGATCCTCAATGGCACAGGGATTATGCAGGCCATGGGCAATAGTATGATTGACATTGTTCCAAAAGGCTGGGGCATGCACCTGAGTATTATAACCGCGATTTTCAGCGTGCCGCTCACCTTTTTTCTGACAAATGATGCCTATTATTTTGGTATTCTGCCTATTGTCGCCGCAACAGGTCATAAACTGGGGATTCCAGCGGATATACTGGGGCGTGCAAGTCTTGTCGGTCAGGCCTCTCACCTGCTGAGCCCGCTGGTTCCTTCCACCTATTTATTGGTGTCACTCGCGGGTGTAGATTATGCAGACCATCTCCGGTACACGTTAAAATGGGCCATAGGATCCTCGCTTGTTATGTTATTGGCTGCCGTCATGCTGGGCACTATTTAACCCTACAATCTGAGATAATTTCATTATATTTCACTAGTAAAATAAAGATTAAGATAGCGCGATTTTCAGATGAACCTCTTTTATGCAAAGCAAACTTTTACTGGCCCCTACCTCAGAAATCTAACATTATACGTGTTTTTAGCACTGATTGCCGGTGTTGCCATGGGGTATTTTGCACCAGAGGTAAGCCGCGCACTTGGTGGTGTAAGCCGTTACTTTTTCATGATCCTGGAGATGCTTATCCTTCCTGTTATTTTTATGGCGGTGACCCATGGTATCTGTCAGCTTGCAGACCTCAGCAATGCGCGTCGGATTGTATGGCAGGTGCTGCTTTATTTTATAACAATCAGCACGATCGCCATTGCATTGGGTTTTTTCTTTGGCTTTATTATTCAGCCTGGTGCTGACACTGGGATTCGTCTTGCAGCAGTCAGTCCCTCCCTGCCCGATCAATTTGAATTGGATGATCAGCAATTACATACCTTTTTATACGTCAACAGGCACGGTATCTTTCTTAGTTTTTCCATTATCGTGGGAATACTGATGAATTTTTCAAAAAGAAGAACCCGCTTTCTGAACGTACTCGACCAGGGACAGCAGCTGTTTTATACCTTTATTAAATACCTCTATTTTATTCTGCCCTTGATCATCCTCTGTAATATCGCTTATGGGATAGCGGTGTATGGTGTAGATACCTTATTGCCGCTGAGCAAGGTTGTGGCCACCGTATACCTGGCAGATATTGTATTTATCGTGGTTGTACTTGGGTTGATCTCCTATGTATTGAAATTTGATCTGCTCCGCTTTTTGGTCAACATCAAAGAGGAAATCCTGCTTGTGATCACTACTTCTTCGTCAAAAGCCGCATTTCCGCTTATTTTTGAGAAATTGGAATCCGAAGGCTATAGCCCTAAAATCTTACGGTTTGTGATTCCGTTGGGCTATAATTTTAATCTTGCTGGCGCATGCATCTACCTCGCTGTGGCCTGCTGTTTTCTAGTGCAGTTTTACCAGATTCCAATGGATTTTGGCGATTATCTGTTGTTGTTTGTTATTATTACTTTTACGTCCAAGACCGCTTCGGGTGTGCCCGGTTCGGGATTTCTGGCACTTATATTCACGCTCAATAAATTCGGGAAGATTCCCTTAACGGATATTGCCCTGCTCTATAGCGTGGACCGTTTTATGAATGAAGCCCGGTCGGTCACCAACTTTATTAGTATTGCCGTTGCCGGAGCCAGTATCTCCAAGATAGCCCAGCGACGCCAGTAAAGTTGTTTTCATAAAAAAGGAGTGATGGCGCGCCCGCCAATCACTCCCAACTAAACCACGACTAAATAAACACCCTCTTTTTTGATTTCTATTCAAATCAATAAGCGAATAGTCCGTCACTTACTGATCAGTCCATCGGCATTAATTCCACTCAGGGTTCTGTTCCATATTCGGATTAGCATTAGTTTCCCTTAAAGGAATAGGCCATAAATAATCCCGTTTTGGATGAAAAATCCTGGTTTGTACCACATATGGCTTTAGCGTAGCTGGATTGACTGCACCATATACAGACCCATTTAAAACAGTTTCGGCAATTTTCCAACGCCTAATGTCAAATAACCTTGTTCCTTCAAAGGCCAGTTCTACCCTTCGTTCACGCCTGATCAATTCGCGCAGTTTTTCCTTCGTATTATACTTTTGTATATCCACATTTGGCATACCGGCCCTATTTCTGATCATATTGAGGTAAAGAATAACATCAGGATTGCTGTACTGACCATCTTCGACCAAGGCTTCTACATAAGTCAACAATATTTCAGCGTACCTTAAAACAAAGAAGCCCAGTGCTCCACTATATGGACGACTTACATCACTTGGATCTACATATTTTTTGACAAGAAAGCCCGTCTGAGTAGATTGTGTCTGCCCGATAAGGTCAATATTGCCAACGACATTTTTAAAGGGCTCAAATTTCCGATTAATAAATGTCTCATTGGGTAGCAGGATTGAAACCGTCAGCCGCTTATCCCTATTCTGCCGATAATTGGGATCATTTGTATAAATCTTCAAACTATCACCCCCGAGTTCGGCAATGGTTTTTCCCTGCAGGGTTTCATATTCATTTACGATAGATGCTGTAGGCGACCCGACTGCCTGCCCACCCAAACTCCGCGGGGCATTTCTAAAGAAAGCCTCTGTGTTAGCTCCTTTTTTATAGATAATACGTTCAGGTGAAGTTACCCCATTATAGGTAAAAAGGTCTGCATAGCTATTTGTTGCCGGATCCGACGCCTTGTGCAGATCATATCCAAATTCGGCTTTTCGATCGATAACAATTTTCGCATATCGTGCAGCCTCTTTATAGTTCCCAACAGTCAACTGAAGAATAGATAGCAGCGAATAGCAAGTGCCCTTATTAAAACGATAATTATCGTTTTCCGTATATTTTGAAGGAAGGTCTTTCTCTGCTGTCAAAAGCTCTTGAACAATAAAACTGATAACCTCTTCTTGCGTATTCCTCTTTACAAAAGATTCGTCCGCATTAAGAGAATGGTCGACAATCGCGATAGGACCATACATCCGGAACAACATCAAATGATACCAGGCACGCAAAGCCCTTGCTTCGGCAGCATATCTTTTCTTAATGTTAGGATCCTCAACATAAGCGGTCTCATAGTGTTCGAGCAGACGGGAAGCCATCCGTATAAAATTGTAGGAATTGGTATAATACTGCTCAAAAATACTGGTTGACGTGGTTCCTAAACCGAGCGGTATGTTCGTCACATCCCCCATAAAATCGGCTTTAAAGATCATATTATCTGAAAGCCCATCTAAATAGGACCAGCTATTTGAATGCCAGGAGTAATTCAGCGATCCCCCCGGAATTCCGCCATAAATTTGATCGAGGTAACCTCTAACATCGCTTTCTAGCGACCACCATTTATCATCTGTCGTAGCAACCGGATTGTCTCTTTCCAAATATTTCGCACAGCCGGATAGCAAAAGACCCGCTACAACTGATAAACTTATATATATAAACTTTTTCATATAACCTTAACTATTAATGGTTTAAAAATTAACGTTTAACCCGATGGTATGCATTTTCATAATGGAATAGGTTGACTGATCACCTCTACTTTCGGGATCTATCAATTTCATTTTTGAAAACACAAATGGATTTTGTGTATTCAGGAAAACACGCAAACTTTTAGCCCATCCCTTTGTGATCCTTTCGCCAAATGTATAGCCTAACTGTACATATCTAATACGTAGAAATGCGGCATTAACAGACCAGTAATCGGAGAATTCTCCATTATTACCGGCTGTCGGTCTGAGTTTGGGATAACGCGCTTGCAAGTTATCGGGAGTCCAATAATCGGTTTGAGCAAGCAATGGTGTACCACCATTTCCCCCCAGATCAAGTGGATAGGCGTACCTTCCCCAATAAAATTGCGTATTGTTTCCTACCCCATTTGCTTGAATCTCAAAATCTAGATTCTTATACTTGAGGGAGACATTCACAAAGTAATTATACAAAGGATCGGGATTGCCGATCGTGGTGCGGTCGTTCTCATTAATAACACCGTCACCATTGATATCGACATATTTAATATCTCCGGCTTCCTGTCCGGCTAGCATCGGAATCTTGTTATCAACATCTCCCGCCGTGATCAGACCTTGAGCACGGTAGCCCCACCATTCATTGAATGGCCCGCCGACCTGTTTGATGGTTCCGCTGGAAATAATAGGAAATGATGTTGCTTGTTTAACAATTTTTGTTTTATTATAAGACAGTCCTATATTGGCGTTCACGCGCAGTTCTTTACCGATGTTACTATTATATCCAAGCTTGATTTCATATCCTTTGTTGGAAAGTTCACCAATATTTGTCGGTGTTTCACCCCGCGCAGATGTCAAAGTAGGTAAAGGATATAGAATCAAGTCCTTGGTTAATTTATTATACCAATCAAATGTTAAGTCAAGTTTATTAGAAAATAAGCTTACATCCGCTCCAAAATCCAAAATCTGCATTTTCTCCCAGGTGATATTCGGATTGCCAAATACGGTCTCATTTCCCGAAGTATTTATCGTGGTTTGGTATGCGTAAGGTTTTATATTATTGTTTCCCAAAGTTCCAAAAGACCCTCTAAGCTTTAACATATTTATTTCTTTGGCCTCTTTTAGAAAACTTTCATTGGCCACATTCCATCCTATAGCAATGGACGGAAAACTCCCCCAACGTTGATTTTTTGCAAAAAGAGATGAACCGTCACGGCGGATGCCAACCTCCAGAAGATAGCGACTATCGTAACTGTAATAAACTTTACCCAAGTACGATAACAATGTCTTTACATCCCAAGAATTGACATTGTCATATTCTTGCGAGTAGAGGCCGATCGCATTGATGGAATGCTTACCAAATGTCTTCTCATAATCTAGGGTACCACCGACATAATAATAACTTGATCTATTCGCTGGTCCTGCGGTTCTAACGGATTCAAAATCCCGACCAACTTTTTGGTTCGTAAAGTAATCAAAAAACAAATACTGATCCCTTGTCGAACGATCTACTCCCGAAGATACACGATAGCTAAACTGCCCTTTCAGACTCAAGCCATCTACAATTTTCCACTGTGGACGAAGATTTAATAAAATATCATCACGGATCAAATTGGTGGTTCCCCCCTGCTCGATATGTGCCAGCGGGTTCCAGCTTTGTCCATAGTTGCCATAGTATGTATATCCCGGTCTTTCATCCTTATTGGGATACTTCATCGGAATATTCGGTGGAGCGGTATACAGCCAGGAAAGCAATTGCGATGTATAAAAACCATTGACATAACTTTGCTCCTGATTTTCTCTTGAGGCCACAAAATCTAGAAATGTGACAATATTTTTGGATAGATTGACACTGGTATTACCACGTACAACACCCCGATTGAATCCACCTACAGAGATCATATTCTTTTGATCCAAATAACTTGCGGTCAATGCAAATCTGGCGATTTCATTTCCGCCGGAAACACTCAGCGAATGCTGTTGGATCGGCGTCCATTTTTTTATGATCGAATTGTACCAATTGGAATTGGGATAGCCCACTGGGTCGTCCCCTGCCCTTGTTTTATCAATTACTTCTTGCGCATAAGGCGCACTTCCACCGATATTTAATTGGGCCTCATTGACCATTTCCATATACGTTGAAGCATCTACAAATTCCGGATGCCCGACACTTGGCTGTTGGATTCCTGCGTACATATTGTATCTAAAATCGATGGCACCAGGCTTTCCCCTTTTCGTGGTAACAACAATTACACCGTTACCGGCTCTGGCACCGTAGATTGCAGCAGCGGCAGCATCTTTTAAGATCGTTACATTTTCGATCGTATTAGGATCCAATTTATCGATGTCATATGGTATTCCATCTACCAGTACAAGTGGTGAAGAACCCAGGCTTGAAGCAATTCCGCGGATTTTTATACTCGCAGCGTCTCCGCCTGGCAAGCCCGATGATTGTGATACATTAATCCCAGTAGCTCCCCCTTGCAAGGCTTGCGATAGTTGGGTTACAGGCTTATTGGCAACATTCCCCATATTGACTACGGCAACGGAACTCGCGAGATTTTTTACTTGTTGCTTGGTAACACCGGTTACGATCACTTGATCAAGTTCGTTGATATCTTCTTCCAATGAGACGACTAGCGATTTTTTTGAATCTGTCAGCGTAATTTCCTTTGAAATATATCCGACCATCGAAAAAACCAATACTGAACCCGGTGCTGCTGCGATTTCAAAGTAACCATCTTCTTTTGTGGCGATACGATTGGATGTACCTTTTACATTCACCCCTGCACCTATAAGTGCTGTTGGGGGATCCAGTGAAGTCATTACTCTACCCCGATACACAATCTGTTGCTTCACCGCTTTATTTAACTCGGCCTGACTCAAATTTTGCTGCGGTTTATCCGCTTTCCTAACAATGATATTCTTGTCTTTAATACTGTAGGTTAATCCCCGTGGTAGCAATATCTGATTCAAAGCTTGAAGCAATGGAACTTTCTTTAAAACTACGTCGATATGTGCACCCGTGTTGATAATTTCGGTATCACAAATGATGTTGTAATGCGTCTGTTTTTTGATTTCACGAAAAAACTCAACAATAGCAACATTATTTTTAACCATTTGGATCTCCTGTCCATACGCGCTTGCATGAAGGCAGGTTATGCTCCCCAGAAGCATAATAACGATTAATTTCATGATTATTAATAGTTTAACCCAGGGGAATAGCGTGCTATCCCCAAAGGTTGGTATGTTTTTTTTCATTACCTTTGAATGGTTTTTAATTGTTAAACATAAAGTGGTTCACTTGGTCCCTGCTGTTAGAAACCAATCGGGCTGTAAGAGGGAGCAACTCTTACGGCTTTTTTATTTAGGTATTAAAAGATTGGTTATTTTGTTACATACAGACTCCTCCCTTCCCGCTTAAATTTAATCTCCCTATTAGTCAATTTGATTACATCCAAGACTTTTTCAAATGACCCATAACGTGAGACTGATCCCCAAATTGAAATGTCTTTTGCCGAGGGGGATACTTTTACTTCGATATCATACCATCGGGCTATTTTTTCCATGACAGACTCTAAATTCTCATTATTAAACATAAATTCACCGTTTGTCCAAGCCAAAATTTCGTCTTCGTTTATGGTCTGAACGGACAGCTTCCCTTTATTGTTGACCGTCTGTTGACCCGGGCTCAATAACTTTGTTTCCTTTTCACTGTTCACCTGTACTTTTCCTTCTATCAGTGATACGGAAGAGATCTCTTCATTTCGATAGGTGCTAATATTAAAATGGGTTCCGAGGACTTTCACTTCTTCTTTTGCCGTACGGACTATAAAAGTGGTGCCACGCTGTTTGGCTACTTCAAAATAGCCTTCCCCTACCAAATCAACACTACGTTGGGAGCCGTGAAAGTTCTTCGGATAGGTCAGCTTACTTTCAGCATTTAAATGTACTTTGGTACCATCGGATAGTGTGATCTTGTATTCCCCACCTTTAGGCGTTATTAATTCCATTAAAAAATCCGCATCGGCTGATTCTGCGGAAGGCAAAACCTCTTCTCCATCAGTATATTTCAATGTTTTTCCGACCACAATTCCGCCAGTTTTACCACTCAGATCCACTTGATTATTTCGGCCTACAATCTTAAGCGTGGCCTTATTATTTCCGGGCTGGATATCTGCGAATTGTTCAGAAACGGTAGCTGCTTTATTTTGATGATACCAATTAGACCATTGCCACAAGCCTATACTTAAAAAAATAACGATACTGGCCACTGCAATTAACCAACTGATCTGCCTTTTCTGTCTTTGCACAAAACCCTCATTGCCGATCTGATCGAAAATACGGTCCAACATCTGCTGTTTCATTCCATTACGATCAGTGGCAATTCGCGTATATTCGGAGCAAGCTTGTTTGAAATCTTCTCGGTCATTCAGTTCATCGAGGATGGGGCCTAGTTCAGGATTTTCCTTTAATAGCGAATCTTTGTCGATAAGTTTTTTACTCTCGCCATATATCAGATGTTTTCGTATAAGATTTACGATACGGTCTATCTTTTTCATTTAATTGGTCACTCTTTATTTCTAAAACACCGATTATCAAAGAATCTATCATTGAAAAAAAATATTTTTTTCAATGATATTCAAAACCCACAAAAACCAGTTTTAGCGAACGAGCAGTAGCAACAGCAATGTGAAAATCCTGTCATCTACATTCATTTTTTTTCGGAGAGTATTAATCGCACGCGATTTATTCATATAAACGGATGAAGTTGCAATAGTCATTTTAGCCGCGATTTCTTCGGTAGAAAGATCTTCAAAAAAAGACATTTTAAAAATTTGCCGTTGTAATGGCGGCAATAGTTCAATCTGTTCATACAATTGGCTGATAAGTTCAGTGCGGATAATCTTGGTCAATGCATCTTGGTCGCCTAGTAATTCGGATTCAACATCTGCCACATCATAAATCTTTGGCAGTCGTGAAATGCTACGCAATTGATTGAGACATGCATTTTTGGTAACAACATAGAGATAGGATTTTAAGCTAGCCATCGAAGTAAATTGCGTTCTATTACTCCAAGATTTGACAAAAGTATCAGATACAATCTCCTTAGCGATATCTTCATCCTTTAGATATTGCATGGCGAAAAAAAACAGAGGGCTACTATATTGATGAAATAATGAAGTCAGGGCATTCTCTTTCCCCAGCGAAAAATTAGCTATGATATTACTTTCCTTTTCCATCAACTGATTTACGATCCTTGACTTTTTGACAATAAACTCTTTTATTATGGTCCATACATATTGCTATGACGTCAAAGTAAAATTATCATTTTTTTTAAGATCTGAAATTTAAATTTTCAATTGACCAATATAGCTAGATCGTCCAAAAAATTATCATCTTCCTATTCCCCTATGCCGTTCGTTCAGCTGGATGAAGTTGGGCTGTGTCCGAACGATCATTTAGGTACAAGGAGGAATGCATGTCTCTGCGAGCGCAGGGTACTTAAAAGGTAGTTTGTTTCATCAATAATAAAAAAGGAGTGATGGCGCGCCCGCCAATCACTCCCAACTAAATCACACTAAATAAACATATAATAAATAAACGCAGTCTTTTTAGGTTTCTATTCAAAGGCATTTAATTCCCCAAAACCGCCCGCATATGTTCCATAAGCTGTCAGTGTAAAGCGGAAATAACGCGCTTGCACTGGGGCATAGAAACTGATATTCCGAAGTTGGGGATTCGCCGCTGTACCTGCAGGCATGCTGCCTGTATAAGAGCCTTGAACCGTCCAGTTGACCCCGTCACTGCTGCTGGCCACACGTATCGCTGTGGGCGCCGAAATAAACCTCGAACCAAAGTAGTCCCAATATCGCGGCGTAAATGTAAATCCACGCACCTGTTTTGGATTTTGCATATCCACTGTAAAGGTAACTGCCGGTGGAGTGCCAAAGGCGAGTGCCGAATGCCAACCAGTTGCAAAATCATTGTCAAAGACCATGGCGGGTGTGCCTGCAGCTGCGTAATCGTTGTCTGTAGAGCTTGCTGTTGCTGTCCAGCTCGTACGATCTATGCGATTGCCCGTTGGTGTAGGGTTGGCGGGATCAATATTCTGCAGTTGCACCTCCACCGAAAAATAGGCTAGCCCGCGGGTTTCATGTGGCGCTACAGGCCCCTCATCGACGATACCTACGGGTAGCAGATAGCTGCGGCCCGGCACAAAACTCGTGGTATTGCGCAATACCAACGCAAAAGGCGTTGTAGCATTTAGGCTTCCACTAGCGATGGAAACGCTGGCCGGACTGAAAGCAAAGCTATTTGCCGGGAAAGCCACATAATTTGTCTGGTTGGCCTGATTATATCCCGCCAGCAGATCCTGCCGGTCCTGTAGCGCCACCGTCAGCGCCTGACCAAAGGCTGTATTCAGCCCGGCTGTCAGGTTTAGATTACCACTGATCACATCACCATTAGGGGTGCGGTTGATGATAAGCGGTACCAGGCGGTTGGTAGGTGTTCCATTGAGCTGTGTGGTAATTGGATTAAAGGTCACCCGAAGATACATCACCTGCCGGTTGGTACTCAGTGGCAGATTGGAATCGGTACTGCTCAAACGTATCGGAACAATATAAGCTTTGCTGAAATCTAGGCCCGAAACCTGCCCCAGTCCGATTCGCAATGAATCCGCGGAGCGCAGTTCTCCGGTAGGAATACGAACCTGGCCGTTGTTTTCCAAGACAAAAGTCCCTAGGGGAAAGCGTGTGGACACCGTATTATTGGTCTTGTCGTATGCGGCGAGCAGTGTCGTGTCTATGGTCGCCACAACCTGTACATCCCGGTCTACAGCACGGGTCAGTAATACAGGAAAGGCTGTCCCTGCCCCTGCCAGGACATTATTACGGGCAGTGACATAACTAGCTGCCCCGCTGTTGTAGTTCAAAGAACCTGCAGGCAGGTAGATGGTCAGATTTTCCGTATCAACCTGCTCTTTGGAGCAGGACGACAACAGGAAAAACAATCCCCCCAGCAAAGAAAAGAGACTCTGCAAGCGGGAGTATTTGGGCAAAAGAGGAAATATCTTCATTTTTTAGGTTTTTAATCAAAAACAAAAGGTTAATTACTAATAAACGGCTGGATTCTGAATCTGAATCCCGCGGCGCAGGTAGTAATAAGATTGCGGTGGACGCGACTTGGCATCAGCCTCGATAATATAGCCCCCAAAGCCGCCCTTTCTACCCTGTGTCGGATTCCAACTGGCCATGCCCAACACACTGCCAATGTTCACACCACCCAGCATAAAGGTGCTGCCACTGGCTCCATACTGCTGCATATTCTCGGTGACCACAAATTTCTCGGGCGGCAGTACACCATTAAAACCAAACGATTGATACCGGCTTTGCAATGCAGCAAAGCTTTGAGAATTATAGGTTTGTTGCACCAAATAATCAATATAAGGTTCGATCCCCCGCTCATTTTCACCATCGATAATCAACAGTTTCCCCGTGGTAGATTTTGGCCCCATGTATTGCGAAAGTGCTTTAAAAAGCCGCTGTGTATAAATATCGCCACCGTCATCCTTTGGACCAAAGCCAAATATACTTCGGTCGCCATAACTCGGTTCATAATCCAGGTCAAATCCATCCAGTTCATATTTGCTGACGGTATCAGCAATGGACTTGGCTACGCTGTCAATACTTTGCATAATCTCCATATTGGGGAAATTTTTCTGCCGCAGCTGGTCTACCCCCGAGCCAAACATCACCGAAACAAAACGGGTACCCTTCACGCGCTGGCAATAACGGAGTTCCTCCCAGTTGGCCTCATCTTTGGGCATTCCACCCCAGAGGCTGACAATATCCATGCTATCCGGAAGCCCCAGGTATCGGGGTGCCATATCCGGGCCGATCCCGCCCGCACCGCTGGCACCCCACCAGCCAAAACAAATGGCATGGTCGCTCTTTTTATAGGCCCGCAAAGCTTCATAGTAGGCATCACTGCCAATGATCGGCTGCGTTGCGGCAAATACAATCGGTTCCGCGATATTCTGTTTGCTGCAATACTGAAAAACCAGACAGCATAACAGCGACAATACAGTTATTTTAATATATCTTTTCATGTTACATCTTTCTTGTACAAACTTGTGTTTCTATTCCAATCCATGAACTATTGTGGACAGCGTACACCAGGTACCCAGGCGATATTGGTCGATGAGGTCAGGTGATTATTCTTGCCAGAACTATCCATTGCCCGATTTCCATTGCCGTCATTCAGCTTCCAGTAGCCCAGCAGATCCGCATCTGAAGGATTTACGGCACAGACAAAAGTTCGCAGCTGCCGTGGCGTCCGCAAGCTCTTCCATATCCGAAATTCGCTGACTGTCGCACCAGTGCCGGTAGCGTAAGGTGTAATGGCACATTCGCTGAGGGTCAGTCCCGCATAAGGAGTCTGACCCACCAGTTCCCCATTGATATAAAGCGTGACCACCCCGCTGGCATAAGTGATGGCAAAATGGTACCAGGTATTCAGCGTGGCCTTCGCCGTGGTTGTCATAAAGGCCGAACTTGGAAAGCGGATATCAATGGCGCCCTCGCTGTTGACCAAAAACTGTAAACCACAGCCGTTAAAGATATCCGAACGCCAGTTGCCAGCGACACCAAAGGCTCTGGTCATATTGAAACGGCCTTCAAAGGTAAAGTTGTTGTACGGCTTGCCATTGGCATCCGCCCCAAAAACAGCGACGGGAACCGGCAGGTTGGCATTTTGAGCGGCAAAGCCCACCGTTGTCTTGGTGACCAGCACCAAGGCGACATCCGAGCCCGACAGCACCGGGCTGCTCGCCGGTGCGATCTTTACGGGAACCACATACTGTGCACCATCGATATATTCTGGCCATTCTCTGACCGTGACCGTAATATTCTCCTGTCCCAGTGCCGTTCCCGCTGCAATGGCCACCGAGCGGCTGGAAAGTGTGACCGCAGATTGGGGCGCCAGCTGATATTCTGTAAAATTCCGGCGATTGAAGTCATTGAGATAGTCCTGCCCCAGGATGTCCACCCGTACCTCTTCCGTCGCGCCCATGGTATAGGAAGAACCAATGGTAAGTGCTGTAGTGCCTGTACCACCATCCAAAGCCAACGTCACAACCGGGTTGTTTGCCGTCTGCCGTATAAAGACAAGATTATCAAAGTCCTGTTGCTGCTGTTGCTTACAGCCTGCAATAAAACAAGTGACTGCTCCCACGAAGATCATCCAACTAAACCAGCTCCGCATATATTGATTTATTTTGTTCATAATTTTGTCGTATTTAAAAAATGAATAACGCGTTTTAATTTCCCTTACGGTCCCACCAAAGCCGTGTACCACCATTGTCAGGTCCACCCAAAAGTGCTATCCCTTGCGTCAGGTTGGCCTGATTCAGCTGATATTCACTGGCGGGGTAAGGTAAACGCCGCACCTGTATCGCTGTATTGACTGTACCGCCACTCTGGTTGAGGACAACAGGAAATAGCTTTGGATAACCTGTACGGCGGAATTCAGACCAGGCTTCTTGTCCATTTGGATACATCGCGATCCATTTTTGCGTAATAATGCGTTCGAGTTTAAGTTCATTGCTTGCCCCTTCCTCCCAGCGGATTGTCAATGTCGGCAATAGTCCGGATCCGGCACCTACACTGTTGCTACCCACAGGATCCTGGTATGGAGAAGGACGACGGTCGCTGTTCTGGATATAACTATCTACCCCCGATACGCCCCATTGCGCAAAGGAGGTCCGGATTCCATTTTCATAGAGGCTCTGTACGGTACCCCCCATATTCCAGCCACGCATGGCCCCTTCGGCACGCAGAAAATATACTTCCGCCGCAGGCATCCAGATCACATCAAAATCAGACCTCAGTACCGAAAACGGTCTGTAAAGCGAATTATCCGGCATATTGATGCCCAGACGGATACCACGGTAGCGCCCTGCAGGATCAGCGCCACGGGTGGATGGCATAAACAAACGTGGTAATCTAGGATCCGCATAACCTGTCAGGTAAGATTCCATAATGGCGCTGAGCCTTGTTTCATTATAGGCTTCGGACAAGGTTTGCAAGGGATTGTTGTAGGTCGTTCCCTCGATCCCCTGCATGGTGGCATTATCGGTATTCTCCGTAATCACACCATATCCGTCCTGCATGGCCTCTTCGGCATATTTTTTGGCATTGACTGGATCCACATAGGCCATCCGCATCGCCAAGCGAAGTTTTAGCGAATTGGCAAAACGGATCCACTGCCTGTAATTTCCGCGGTATACAGCATCAAAGTAGCGCAATGGTGTTGCGCCAATCTTCGCAAACGGTTTTAAGGCGACCACAGCGGAATCCAGATCAGTGAAAAATGACTGGTAAATTTTGTCCATCGGGTCGTATGGTGAACCCAGCTCTCCCAATACCGTACCCGTTTTAAAATAAGGGATCGGCCCAAACATATCCACCGTGCGGTGTGCAGCCTGCACTTTGATAATTTTTGCAACCGCAAGAATATCCGGACTTGCCGCCGCATAACGTGCAATGGTATCATAATTTCGTACAATATTGGTGTAATATTGGTTGAAAGGTGCACTATTCCAGGTGACGGCATTAAAATTATAGGTGGTATGATCACCGGCAGCATTCCAGCGGTTGGCCATGCCGTGATAACCACCAAAGATGTCACCGACGAGGTTTTCGGTCAGTTGGTACGCATTGGCCGCATTGGTGCCCGTGCCCCCTACGGGAAATACACTTTCTTCCATCTGCCTAAAAAAGCCACCCAGGTACACATTGTCCTGATTGATCCGGTTTGCCGGCAAAGCATTCGGATCGGTGTTATATTTTTCAAAATTCTTGGTACAGGAAAAAAGAAATAAACTGATCAGGACAGGTAATAATCCTTGAACTACATTCGACGAGAATCTTCGTTCCTTCTTTGCGTTATGATATGTTTTCATCATCGTTTAAATGTTAGAATTGTGCCCGAATACTGAACCCTAGACTTTTTAGGCTAGGTTGCCTGAAATAGTCAAATCCTTGAAAGTACGTTCCTGTAGAAGGTGTGCTCTCGGGGTCGAATGGAGCCTTGTTGTACAACATAAATAGATTATTACCGATAATGGAAGCATTGATGCTTTTGATCCATTTACCCAAGTATTGCTGTGGAATGGTATAACCGAACGCCAGTTCGCGCAGCCGTATATTTGTCGCGCTATAGACATAATAGGCCAGTACACCATTGGTGCCGCTGCCCATCTGGGTATAGTACTGTTCCACATTTGGATAAGGGGCACCATTGACGGTGACATAACCGAGATCACGCGCATCTGCCGTGGTCTGCGAAACGCCATAGGCATCTAACATGGCCTGCGTTGCAGACACCCCCACGCCGCCAAATCGTCCAAAAACCAAAAAGCTTAAATTGAAATTCTTATAGCGGAAACTGTTGTTAAAACCTATTGTATAGTTGGGGTCTGCATTTCCCGCATAGAAATACTCCCGGTTATCCACAGATACACCCGGGTTCAGCGCGATGTAGCCATTTTGGTCCCGTGCAAGTTTTGATGTGATGTAAATTGCACTCATATTGCCACCAACAGCGACCTTTTGCTGATAGCTGCCGCCGCCCGCAATATTGATGGTATCTGTTGCTACACGTCGGCCATCGGCTCCGACAGTGGAATACAGCTCTTTGGCGGTATTCCTGTTTAGCGTAAAGACCGCATTGCTATTCCAGTTGACTGCACCGAGCGTTCCGTTATAGCCCAGATTGGCCTCAATCCCTTTGTTATTCACGCGTCCCGCATTCAGCAAGAAGGATTGATTTCCACCACTGGTCGCAGACTGCGTGATTGTAAAAATCTGATCATAGGTATTGGTATTGTACAGGGTGACATCCAAATTGATTTTGTCCTTCAAAAATTTGAGGTTCAGCCCCGCTTCCCAGGCGTCGGTACGCTCCGGACGGAGTGGATAGCGCAGTGGTGTATTCTGGTTGATACCACCCGTTGCGAGCAGGTACACCTGTGGGCCACCTTCGTAAAGACGCGGTGGATTGCCGACCTGTGAAAAGTTGGCCCGAACTTTTAGGTAGGACAAGGCATTGGATTTGATTTCCGGAAAGGCATCCGTCAATATCGCTGATACACCGATGGATGGATAGGTCAGATACAGCTTGGAATCCTTGTTGAAATACAATTGCGAATACCAGTCGTAACGGTAGGAACCGTCGAGGAACAGCATATTTTTATAAGCAAGGCTAAAATTTCCGAGCAGCGACTGAAAGCTGGTCTTGTCCGGCTGACGGGCCGTTCCAGAGCCCGCCCCTGTGCCTGTAGATCCACTGATATTATCTGTTGTGAACACATTGGGCGGTGAACCCTGCGCGATGCCACCACCTGCGGCCAGAAAACGGGAGGATGATTCCACACGTGAACCGCCCACATTGGCTGTCAGGGTAAAATCGACAAAGCTCTTGTTGATATTGGCCAAAAGGTCTCCATACAGCGCCTGGGTATTGTTTTCATTGATGAAAAAAGCACCACCATACCCTGCAAAGAGCATATCTGTGCTGGCATACATCTTACGGTCTGAGGTTAACTGCGTACGGTCCAGCTTGGCCCTTCCAGTGATATTCAACCAGTCATTGACCTTATATTTTAACGAACCACCCAACAACAATCTTGTTGTATTATTTTCCAAAGGAATACGGTAGGCTGTCCAGTATGGATTCTGCATCTGAAAAGGTGCACCACCAAATGGCCAGTACTGCGTAGGAAACAAACGGTCAGGATTATAGCGCTCAAATGCTTTGATGGCTTCAAAATTTCCGCCCGGAGGAAAGAGGTAAACGGGAACAATCGGATTATGATACAATCCTTGTGCAACCATATTCCGTTCCATTTGCGATAGGTACATACCATTCAAGTCTAGCTGCAGTTTATCGTCCAGAAAACTTGATGTATTCCGGAAGGAGAAATTATAGCGGCTCAGGTTGTTATTGGGAATAATCCCCCGGCCCTGTGTCATACCACCCGAAAAGAAGGTCTGGTTATTTTCTTTACCCGTATCAAATGTAAAACCGGTCATGGAGGTCGCTCCAGTCTGGAAAAAGTCGGCAGGACGATAGGTTGAGGGTTCGGTCAATTTTGGTCCCCAGCTGAAATAACTGCCCTCGTCACTACGGCCATAGGTGTTCTGAAATTTGGGCATGACGAGTGGCGTCATAAAATTGGTGTTGTTCATCAGGCTAAGGCTTGTTCTACCCTTTTGTCCCGACTTGGTATTAATGATGATCACACCATTTTGTCCCTGACTTCCATAGAGCGCTGCCGCCGCCGCACCGGTCAGGGTGGAGATGCTTTCAATATCATCCGGATTAATCATCGAAATAATATCACTGCCCGTGCTCGCAGAGAAGATATCATTAATCTGTCCCGCAGGCATATTGGTTCGCAAATCTGTTGTATTGAGCACCGGAACACCGTCAATAACGTACAAAGCATTGTTGTTCCCGGTAATGGATTTGGTACCACGCATGACGACGCGGGTCGCACCACCGATTCCCGAGGAACTGGCATTGATCGTTACCCCGGCAATTTTACCCGTTAGACTATTGACGAAATTCGGATCCCGGTTGCGCGTCAGTTCCTCACCCTTGACATCCTGTATATTATAGGTCAGTGAGCGGGTCGACTTTTTTATACCCAGGGCCGTGACAACGACAGCATCCAGCACATTGTCACCGGGAGAAAGTGAAATGGAAATTCGGTCCTGAAGCGATACAATGGTATAATCCTTTGTATCGTAGCCTACAAAGCGCACTTCAAGCACATCATTTACTTTCGCCTGGGGCAAGGTAAAGAGTCCGTCCTTGTCTGTATCTGTACTGAGATTTTTACCTTTTAGAAAGACGGTCGCCCCCTGCAGCGGTTTTCCACCGGGATCAGTCACTTTACCCGAGATCCCCTGTTGCTGATTCATCGTCCTTGTTGACACTGGCGACTCCTTTTTCTGGCTATCGCGATTGATCATAATTGCGTTATCCTTGATGTTGTATTGCAGATCTGTGCCATCCAGCAGCTTGCTCATGACCTGATGGATTGTCGCCTGATCAAAATCAACACTGATCGCCCTTTTGTCGTTAAATATCTGATTAGAATAAAGGATATTATAGCCTGTTTCTTTATTGATTGCTTTAATCAGATCAGCCACTTTGATGGACTGTTTTTTGAGTGTAAATAGCGTCTGTCCGGCCGCCGAAACTGTACAATAGACGACCAGTACAGCTGTGCACATGGCTCTAGCTAGTTTAAATATGGTTAACCTCATAATTTTTGAAGTATTTTTTAAAAATTGGTTTGTTCTAAGCTTTAATTGGGTTAAAAATGAAGGTTTTGTTTCCAGTAAATCATAGGCAATGGTTATGGGTTTACGATAATTGTTTTATGCTGTATACTGATTTTGAGATCACTTGCCCCCTGCAGTAGTTCAAGGATCTTTTCAACATCGGCATAGCGCGATATTTTTCCACTAAATGTGGTGTGTTTGCTGGCTTCGGCTTTATTGATATAAATGACATCCACGTTATACCAACGGGCCACTCTGGTCAGGATAGACTCCAAAGATTCATCCCTAAAAATAAATTCATTGTGTTTCCAATCTACGTAGTCATCAACATCCACCTGCGAGACCAAGATCTGTTTTCCTTTGACCCGCGACTGTTGTCCCGGCACTAATACACGCTCTTTGTTGATTTCTACTTTTCCTTCCAGTAGCGTCGTAATGCTATTATTGAGGTCATAAGTATTCACATTGAAAACCGTACCCAGGACACGGACCTCCTGCTGGTCGCTCTTGACAATAAAAGGCCGTTGTTTATCCTTAGCCACCACAAAGTAGCCCTCGCCCTTTAATTCTACCGTACGCAGTTTATCATGTGTCAGGTCTGTGGGAAAACGCAGTGAAGAAGCGGCGTTGAGCGTCACTTCCGAACCATCGGAAAGTTCAATCTGGAATTGTCCACCCCGAGGTGTCTCTATCACCTGATATTCACCCGGGATAACGGCATCTTTGCTGACCACATATTTTAGTTGACCATCGCTGGTGCGGGTCACGGTGATTCCCGATGCGCTAACAGCCTGTCCGGCTGAAAGTTCGATTTTCTTGCCATTGGCAAGCGTCAGGACAGCCTTGTCAGAGCCGGGAACGACTTTGTCGCCAATCTGTTGAACGATCGTATTGGAATGCTTTTGGTTGATACGCCAGACCGATACGCTGGCCAGCGCCAGGATCAGAACTGCGGCAGCATAAGGCAGATAACGTTTCCAGCCGATCTGGCGGATAGGCTGCGCTTGTCTCGATGCGATCTTCGCGTCCAGTTGTTTGAGCAAGAGCTGCTTCTGCTTGGCCGAAAGCGCTACCCGATCAGCTTCGGGCAGTGTCTCTATCCAGAGCTCCAATAACATTCTTTCCTCTTCTGAACAAGAGTTATTGGCGTACTTTTCTAAAAGTATGTCTAACTTATTTACATCCATAATTGGCAACTTATACTATGATGTTGCACAAGTCGGCCTTTGGTAGTAGAAAAAAATGAAATTATTTTTGGGAGAGCAGATAAAGCTGATTACAATGGCTTTGGTCAGATCTGGCCGGATTACTACACCCGGATCGTTTTAACCTGACCATTGATTTTTACCTGTATTATTTTTTGAACTGGCGAATAGATTTTATAGTTCCGTACTTTCCCATTTTGCCATTCCAGATCCACAGTCAAATTACCTTCTGCTTTCAAGCCTTTGATACTTCCGTCCTGCCATGCCGCAGGCAAAGCTGGCAGGAGCTGTATGATACCGTTTTTATCTGTTTGCAAAAGCATCTCTGCAATAAACCCGGCAAGGGCAAGCGATGTATCAATTTGCCATACCGGGTACCACTCGCCTTCGGCAGTGGTAAAATAAGCTTCATCTTCTTTTTTTATTTTACCGGCTGGAACATGGTTGTAACTCAGTAAGTTTTCAAAACCTGCCACATTAATGATGTCATTAAATAATTTGTCAGCTTTTGCGGCTTCATGCAGCCGGATGCGACAGATCATACGTAGCGCCAATGACCAGTTGCCTGCCGTATAAATATCGCTATGCGGAACCACTTTGTATTGACGGGCTTCGCCCCTTAATTCCAATGTTTTTTTGACGGCATTGGTCAATGTGTTGTCATCGGCACCAATCTGTTTAGCGGGCCATACCGCGTATAAATGAGCAATATGCCGGTGGTTGCATTCGGGATCATCAATATCAGCTTCCCACTCCTGCAATTGTCCCAGACGCCCTATTTTGAAAGGCATCAATTGCGCCAGTTTTGATTCAATGGTATGGACCAATGCGCTATCCGTTTGTAATATTTTTGCCGCTTCGATTGTGTTCTGAAACAGATCGGTAAGCATTTGTATATCCTGGTAAGCACATGGTATATTGCCTACATCTTCCGCAAAGGAACTGCCTGAGGCGACTAATTTTCCATCACGTATAAAGGCACCATGTTCAGCAGAAACACTTGGTGCTACGATTAATTTCCCCTGATAGGGAGTCAAATTTTGCAGCCAAAATTGTGTCGCACCTTTTAATAAAGGGTAGGCGGTGTGACTCAAGTAATTTTTATCCTGTGTATACGCAAAATGCCGCCACAGGTAATGGCAATGCCATGCCGATCCCATGGGGAACATGCCCCAGATCAGCTCACTTCCCGGTGCGGCATGGCCCCAGATATTGCCCACCGTATGACTTACCCATCCGTCTGTCCCATAATATGCCTTAGCAACTGCCTGTCCGGGTTTTTCCAGGCTTTTTATCCAATCAATATACGGATGCATGCAATCGTCCAGCCCAACGGCATTTGCACTGTAATAATTCATTTGCAGATTGATATTGGACTGGTAGTTGCCCGACCATTGTGCCGACTCCGTCATGTTCCAGCCCCCCTGTAAATTGGCAGGCAAAAAGCCTTTGCGGGAACTGGCGATCAGCAGATACCTGCTGAGGTTAAAATACAATACTTTCAACGCTACATCATCCTGCTTTGTCTTGTATGCCGCCCAGCGTTCGTTGGTGGGCAGCGCTTCCCCCATCCTATTTCCTTTTAACGTAAAGCTGGTGCGGTTGTATAATTTTTTATGGTCGGCTATATGCGTTTTCTTTAACTCCGCATAAGGTATTGATTTTATTTTCCTAATGGTTTCTCCTGTGCGTTGCTCCGGGTTGTTCCCTTTAAACAAAGGAGCCACTGCGTCATACTCCGTCGCCGATGCCATCCTGATCGTTAGTTCATCCACTTGATCAATAACCAGGTCATTTCCTTTTAGATAGACTTTGCCACCCGTATGGACAACATGTAGTTTAAGACTAAATTTCTGCTGGTTGCTATTGACAGTTCCCTTTATTTCATAAATATTGTTTTGATAGGTAACAACGCTCTGTTTCTGAAACAGCTCCCATTGCAGTGTTGCCGTAATGGCTCCCTTTTGAGAAGCAGTAAAGCGACATACAGCGGCATTGTGTGGATAAGAACAAAAATATTCCCGCTGATACCTAATTCCATCTATTTCATAAGCCACGGTTCCAATGGCATTGGCCAGACTAAGCTTGCGTGTATAATGGGTGGCATCCTCGCCATGTGCAAAATTTATTGACAATATACCATAAGCAGAAAAGTATCCAAATGCACTGGTATCGCCCATAAATTTTGAACTTACCAGCGCATCTGCCTCTTTTAATTTATCGATTTCATTCGCTGTAATAAGCTGTCTTATTTTTTGCAGGTTGTCTTTACCGCCGGGCTTTATGCCGAAATTATAATTGGCATCCTGACCTGGGCCACCTGTCCACAAGGTTTTATCCGTAATGGCAAATTTTTCAATGCCTATACCGCCCAGAAACGAAATTCCCAGGCCGCCATTGCCAATATGTAAGGCTTGGCTGTTCCAGTACCTGCCCGGCTCTTTATACCATAGCAAATGGTTGTAATCTGTTGCTATATCCAGGTCTGCCAACAGGCTCTCCGAAATACTGCTCCCAAATACCTTATTTTGCGCCAATACACTTAACCCGATCCATTTTATAAACGTATGTCTTTTCATTGTTCTGCTTCGTGGTTTTGTTGGAATTTACTTCGCTCTTGTTTCCAGTTCAGTACGTGGGGCAATTAAAAGTTTTCCTGCAGGTACCGATCCCTTAAATGCTTGTGCCCTTAATTGGTACATCCCGTTGGGAATGGCGACAGGCGTACCTGTGTACTTCAAGGAAGTTGTGTCGGGATTGGTATTATCCAAGGTATAATAAATAGCTAAGCCGTCGATATCTGTTTCCAGCGAAACCAGCAATTGTTTTTGTGTATCGTGTTTTGCTATTGCCAGTATATCAAAAGCCGCTGTTGAATAATTGATCCGGGCCTGATCCAACAACTTAAAATGTGCCGGTAATTTTTGTTGAAAACCCGGCCAGTTCTGCTTTGTCATGGGCGACCAAAAAACTTCTGCTAAGGCTAGTGCACGCGGCCAGGTCATGTATTCAGCATGTTTGCCGCTGGGGACAGACTCTGTCCATAAATTCCCTTGTCCACCCAAAACCAGGCTACTGTCCACACCGGCGGGAACAGGATTCCATAGATAAGAATTTTTTAAACGCAGCATGCTATAGGTATCTGGTTCCAATAAAGGATCGCCTTGGTATAAATCCAGATAGGTATGCATATCGGGGGTAAGAATGACCTTGTGCCCCTGTTTTGCCGCCTCAATAGCACCCTGTACACCTTGCCAACTCATTACCGTTGCATCCGGTGCCAGACCACCTTCGAGGATCTCGTTCCAACCTATAATTTTTTTCTGGTATTTTTTAACCATTTTCTCCATTCGTTTTATAAAATAGCTCTGTAATTCATGTTCGGTTTTAATACCTTGCTGTTTCATAAAATCCTGGACTACGGCCGAACGCTGCCAGAAATATTTCGTACACTCATCACCACCGATATGTATGTATTGTCCCGGGAACAAAGCTGCAACTTCTTTCATTACTTTTTCAAGAAAAGCATATACGCGATCGTCTGCCGGATTTAATGTATTATCGTCAATATTATAAAATTTGCTACCGGGATTCACCATATAGTTATACCCCGTAGCCGATAAATAAGGATAAGCGGCAATAGCAGCAAGCGAGTGACCAGGTACATCGATTTCGGGCACGACGGTTATATTTCTTGCAGCTGCATAAGCGACTATTTCTTTAATTTCTTCTTGCGTATAGTAGCCGCCATCGGTAGGTTTTTCGTCTTTTTGCGGGGCTGTATAGGACCACCATCGCCCTGTTCTTGGTACCCGCCAAGCCCCGACTTCTGTTAAGCGAGGCAGCGATTTTATTTCAATGCGCCAACCTTGGTCGTCGGTTAGATGCCAGTGAAACACATTGTATTTGTAACGGGCCATATCATCAATAAATTTCTTTACAAAATCCGTTGAAAAGAAATGACGGCTTACATCCAGCATCAGGCCACGCCACTGAAACCTGGGATAGTCTGTAATTTCCACTACCGGTAAACTTAATTGTTGCTGTTGTGGGCCGTTTCCTGCCTGGCACAGCAATTGCCGAAAGGTTTGCAGCCCGTTGAATAGTCCTGCCGGTTTACGCGCCTGTAATATGACCTTGTTTTTTGTAATAGATAACTGATACCCTTCGTCATTATTTATATTATTCAAAGAAGGGTTCAACAAAAGGCTGATGGTTGAAGTAGATTTTTCCGATCCGTTAGCTATCGCTAACGTAGTACCGTTCAATTCAGCAATCCATTTGTTGAGATGCTCGGCGAGCGGTTTAAGTTCTGTATGACTTTGGGGTATCACAATGGAAGTACCCGCATCAATCGTAAACGTTCCCTCACCCTGCGTATACAATACAGGTTCTGGAATAATGGCGGGTTTTGTTTGTGCTGTAACCATACTGTTCAAGCTGATTAACAACAAAGTCAGGAGCAAATGGTTCTTTAAAAAAGCTATATTCATATCTTAAACTCTTGTAGATAGATAAATATATAAAATAAACAACAGTAATAGGAAATTGTCTGTTGCTCGTGTGGGTCAACCTATGCGATGGTGTTGCACAAGTCGGCCTTTGGTAGTAGAAAAAAATGAAATTATTTTTGGGAGAGCAGATAACTGATGATGACGATGACTTTGGCCTGGTCTGAACTTATCTTGGAGCGAAAGATTTTAAGCACATTGTTAATCTGCTTTTTGACCGTTTTTTCAGATATATTAAGTTCTTCGGCTATTTCACGATAGGAAAGATAATCCTCTCTGCTCATGCGGAAAACCTGCTGCATCTTGGGTGGCAGTTTTGCAATTTCACGTTCGATAAAGTCTTTCACCTGTTTTTCCTGAATCACATCCAAAATGGGGTCGTAGAAAGCGCTGAGGTGCGCTACCAGGCTCTCGGCATATTTTTCCCTGGTTTTCTGTTTGCGTAGGCTAAGCAGCATCTGCTTGCGTACCGACATATAGAGCCATGCTAATGGCGTCTCCAGCCGAAGCTCGTGCCGGCGCATCCACAATGAAGCGAATACTTCCTGTACAAAATCATTCGTTTCCTCCTCATCCACATGCAGGCGCATGGCGTATTGAAGGAGGTCTTGAAGATGTCTTAAATAAAGTTCAGTAAAGCCAGCATAATCATCCTGGCCAATTAAAACCATTAATTGTTGATCAGAAAGTTGGCTATAATCTATCTCTTTTTGCATGGTAGTACTGTCAGATACTAATGTAGTAAAAGTAATCAAATATAGTTTTTCTCCTGAAATATTCTTAAAAATCTTAAGCCCTGCCTTGAGAAGACGCAGCAACTTGTCGCGAAGCCCAGCCCTGCTTCCAAAGCTATGGGCGTACACCATTAAAACTTATGGTTTATACCAAATTGTATGATTTGATTGATCAGCGGAAGCAGTTCTTTTCCCATATCTGTCAGTGTATATTCTACTTTTGGCGGGATTTCGGCAAAGGACTTTTTATGAACGAATCCCTTATCGCATAAAAATTTAAGTTGGCTGATCAGCATTTTTTCACTGATCCCTACGATACAACGCTTAAGTTCTCCATAGCGGATTGTCCGTTCATTGATCTGGAAAATAATAAGCATTGTCCATTTTCCACCGATGATTTCAAGTGTTTTTCGTAAGGGACAGCTCTCGTCAGAAATATTTATGTTCATTTTATATTGTTGATAATCAACTATTCTTAATTTCAAGTAAGTACCCTACCCTAAGGTAAGTACTTGTATATAAGTGTGCTAATTTAGACATTTGTATACTATTTAAACCATTAAAATTAAAATGATATGTCAAAAAATGTAGCGATCGTTCAATCCTATTTTGATGCAGTAGCCAAAGGAGACTTTGATACCATAGGGAGTTTATTTGCCGATGATGTTATATGGCACCAGCCAGGTGATGGTATCCAATCTGGAACATATAATGGAAAGGAAGCCGTATTTGCCCATTTAGGTAATTTTATGAAATGGAGCAACGGTACTTTTGTCATTGATGAAATCGAATATTTAAGTAGCAATGCTGATCTTGTCAGTGCTGCGATCCACTTTAAAGCGGAAAAAGGAGGTTTACATCTTGCAATGAAGGGTATGGATTTATTGCGGGTCGAAGACAACAAGATCAAGGAAGTGTGGTTGTTTTCAGAGAAAATAGCGGATGAAGATGCTTTTTGGAACAGAGCTTCAAAAGATTAAATTTTCAATTGATAATAAGTAGCTAAACGGATCCCCGCAAATAACTATGTGGGGATTCGTTTATTTTCCAATTTAAGGGCTACGGGCAAGGAGTAAGAGACAGCGCTGTAGTGTTATAGTCCGTCCAAAACTGGAGGACAATGAATTGGAAGCCTGCGAATGGAATCCTTCTGTAAGCAACGATCCGCCAATCTGTGGTTAAGCAAAGCTATAGTTTTAAAAAAATGGGTTTGCAACAAATAATTAAAGAAAAAAGGTAAAAGTGCCTATTTGCAAAAATAGAAAGTTGCGTTCGACCTGAAAGCAGGAAAATAATAAATGTAAAAAAAACACTTAAAAATTATTACCTAATTTATATCTTTGGTTTAACAGTACATTAGCTCATAAAAACCAATAACCAAATCGCTGCATAACGTTATTATGCAGCTGATTAGATACCCTGAATTTAAAATGAAATTAAAGAGTCCTCTTTCCCACACGATCCTTGCATTGTTCTTTTGTTCCTCTTTATTTGCACAGACATCCAAAGAGCTCAATTATTTCGATCTACAGGATGTCCGATTATTACCAAGCCCCTTTTATCATGCCCAACAACTTGATTTGCAGTATTTATTGGAGATGGACCCCGATCGTCTCCTCGCTCCCTTCTTAAGGGAAGCGGGATTAGCAGTTGTGAAAGAATCTTATACCAACTGGGAAAACACGGGCTTGGACGGTCATATTGGTGGTCATTATCTTTCCGCACTCGCGAATATGTACGCCTCCACTGGAGATTTACGCATCAAAGAGCGGCTTGATTATATGCTTGTAAACCTGCAGCGCTGTCAGCAGGCAAATGGAAATGGCTATATCGGCGGTGTCCCTGGTGGTAAGCGCATCTGGGAAGAAATTTATGCGGGGAATATCCAGTCAAGTACCTTTAGCCTAAACGGAAAGTGGGTCCCGCTTTACAATATTCATAAAACCTATGCCGGGTTGCGGGACGTCTACTTGCTAACCGCTGATAAAAGCGCTAAAAATATGCTTATTGCGATGACGGATTGGGCTTGTAAATTAGTTTCTCGACTGTCTGATACACAGATTCAGGACATGTTACGCAGTGAACATGGCGGGCTCAATGAAAGTTTTGCCGATGTTGCTGCAATTACTCAAAACCCCAAATACCTGGAGCTTGCGCGAAAATTCTCCCATCAGTCTATCCTGCTTCCCTTAACGCAACATCAGGATAAGTTGACGGGCCTACACGCCAATACGCAGATCCCAAAAGTCCTTGGTTTTGCCCGCATTGCAGAACTCTCCAACGACAGGGAATGGACCGCGGCTGTACGCTACTTCTGGGATAATGTGGTATTGCATAGATCGATTGCCATCGGCGGAAATAGCGTCAGTGAACACTTTAATCCAACAGACGATTTTTCGAAGATGCTGCAGAGCATCGAAGGGCCCGAGACCTGTAACACCTACAATATGCTGCGGCTCACAAAAATGTTGTACCGCACAGACCAACAGGCCAAATACCTGGATTTTTACGAAAGGGCATTATACAATCATATTTTGTCCAGCCAGCATCCCGAACATGGTGGACTTGTATACTTTACACAGATCCGCCCCGGACATTATCGCGTCTATTCGCAGCCCCACACCAGTATGTGGTGCTGTGTAGGCTCGGGAATGGAAAATCATGCCAAGTATGGTGAAATGATTTATGCCCATCAACAGGATGACTTGTACGTTAATCTCTTTATTCCCTCCCGATTACATTGGAAAGAAAAGGGCATCGAGATTATTCAGGACAACAACTTTCCAAAAGAAGCCTTTACCTCGCTGATCATTAACTCCAAAAGCGGACATGAATTTACACTTTATATACGTAAACCTAAGTGGTTGAAAAACAACCCTAAAATTTCAATAAATGGAAGAACTTATCCCATTACAGATTCCACAGAGACACATATCATCATAAAGCGAAGCTGGAAGCCCGGTGATCGCCTACGTATGGAGTTGCCGATGGAAACCCAGGTCGAACAGCTGCCTGACCAAAGTAACTATTACAGCATATCCTATGGTCCTGTTGTGCTCGCCGCACGTTCGGGAACGAGTGATCTCACAGGACTAAAGTCCGACGATAGCCGGATGGGCCATATCGCATCTGGAAAACAGATCCCATTGCACGATATCCCTATCCTTGTCGCTGATCCTAAGGCGATCCCGACACTGATCCATCCGATCTCCGATAGACCATTGCATTTTACACTCACAGGACTTCGTCAAGGGAAAGACAGCCTAAAAATGGAACTTGAACCTTTCTATGGTATTCACGATAGTAGGTATATTTTGTATTGGCCACAAACAACCGCCAGCCAACTTCAACAGCTGCAGGATAAAATTGAAAGGGATGAACGCGAAAGTCTTGCCCTCACTGCCATCACGGTGGACAAGGTGATTGCGGGTGAACAGCAGCCGGAATCGGATCACTTCTTTCGGGAAGAAAATAGCAAGGCCGGGAGCACTGACGATACGCGTTGGCGTGAAACCAGGGGCTGGTTCAGTTACCAGCTAAAAAATACAGACGCTACTGCACTATACCTGAAATTTATGACAGATACGGCGCTGCGGAGTACCGAAATCATCGTCAATGGAATCCTTATTGAAACCCTAAAGAGCACCGATAGCAGTGCTGTTGTTACCACCTCGCGCATAAAGCTTCCTGAAGGAAGTACCGCGATGCCGACCATAGAAGTAAAAATCAAGGGGACAGCAAGGTCCCCTAGTCATAAAATTTTAGAAATACGGACACTCCGCTCGGATGAATAAGCCCATCAGTTAACGCTATAGGATACCGTGGCGGCTTTCAACCAGGGGGAGCTCAGCCGAATCGTAATCTGGTCACCCGATTTGCCTATTGATTGTACATAAACGATCATTTTGCCTTGATGGACTCGCTGTTTATTATCCGTATAATCACCCATATCGGCATTATTTCCGGCCTCCATACCCAATAAACGCGCATTCCCGGCGATATCGCAGGTAATTTCATCCTCCGAAAGAACCACGGGAATGCCCTTTTCATCGACAAGCTGCACCATCACCTGCAGCAGCTCCCCTGCTTTAATCAACGAATCTCCAACACGCACAGCCTGAATGGATACCGGCCGTTGGCTGGATTGAATCGCATGGCGGACAACTTCCTTTCCATTGCTGTCCAATCCAATCACTTCCAGTCTACCCGCGGCATAAGGGATATCCCAAAAGATAATTCCTGTTTTCGCATCGTATTTTTTCTCTTCACCCACGGTCTGCCCATTCAGTGTTAGTCGGGCAGCAGCACTATTGGTATAACAAACCACACGAATCTGCTGTCCGTCCTGATAATTCCAGATCGGCCAGGCATCCATGGAGGGGCTTTCATTCTTTCGTTGCTTCTGCTGAGCTTCCGAAGCGGACCACAGATCGGTCGTACCAGTTGCCCCAGCCAATGGATAGGTTCCCAAATAAGCCATGGCTTTCGCTGCCCATAAAGACTGGCGAAAATACCCCCTGGGTTTGATAAAGCCTGCAAAATCAAGTAAGCCCGAATAAAAACCGCGCGAAGGCCAACGGCCCGATTCGCCCAGATAGTCGATCCCTGTCCACAGGAATTGCCCAAATATATGTGCATTGTCGCGCACAGCCAGCCATGCCAGAAGATCATGCCGATTTTCACTGCCAAAGATGACACGCTTTGGGTAACGCTGGTGGTCTTCCTGATACCGGCTCTCGGTGTAATTGTATCCCGCAATGTCAAGCGCTACGGGATAGGCCGTTTCATTAGACATCGCTACACCCGCCAGACCTGCTGTTACCGCCCGGCTGCGATCGTACTTTTTTACCACAGCAACGAGGCGTTTGGCAATGTCCCCCAAACGCATGGCGTCCGGTGCATCTTTCTGATAACCGCCATAAGAGGCCTGGGTAAAACCACCTTCTTTTTTCTCGCCATTCAAAATCGGATGGGAATAGGGATCATTTGGATAATCCACCTCATTGCCTATGCTCCAGGCAAATATCGACAGGTGATTTCTGTCTCTTTGGACCATATCAGCCAAATCCCGCTCCCCCCACTCTTCAAAAAAATCGTAAGCTCCCTCAAAACCAGGTACGCCGACGTTCCAGCCCTGTAGCCACTTTCGCTTCGGAAATTCCCATTCATCAAATGCTTCATCCATGACCAAGAGACCAAGCTCATCACATAAATTATAAAGTGAGGTCGCCTGTGGATTATGGCTCGTACGCACGGCGTTAACACCCAAAGATTTCAGCGTGAGCAGGCGACGCCGCCACACTTCAGGATAAACCTCGGCACCGAGTACGCCGGCATCGTGATGCAAGCAGACTCCCTTCACTTTCATCCATTTGTCGTTTAAGGCAAAGCCTTTATCCGGATCAAAGGTAAAGGTCCTAAAACCTGTCTTTACTTCGGACTGATCTATCTGCTTGCCATTTTGCCAAACTGTTGTCCTCAAGGTGTATTGTGTGGGCTGCGTTAAGTTCCACAGCTTTGGATTTGATGCTGTCAATTTCAGATCTAAATGTGCTTTATCTGAGGCAGCGATAGTAAGCTGCCCGGATTTTTTCTCAACGAGCCTACCTTCGGCATCAATGAGCTCCTGCTGCACGGTAACTGGGCTGCGCAAGGACGAACTGTTGACCACCGTAATTTCTGTATGGAGTATTCCTTTCCCAGCCTTGAGTTCCGGATAGGCATATACCCCCCATTGATCCAGATGTACTGGATTGGCCTTGACGAGCCAAACATCGCGGTAGATGCCAGAGCCAGTGTACCAGCGCGAATCCGCGCTTTTGCTATGGTCGACCTTGACTGCAATGGTATTTTCCTTTCCAAATTCAATATATGGGCTGATATCATAGGAAAATGACACATAGCCATTGGGGCGCTTACCAACAGATTTGCCGTTGACAAAGACTTCACTGCGGTTGTAAACACCTTCAAAATAAAGAAAGATCTTCTTTCCTTGGTCTTCAGCAGGGATAGACAGCTGTTTCCGATACCAGCCTATACCGCCGGGTAAATATCCCGTGGCACTGGCCAGGTTAGGACTCAAGGGCAGCTTCACGCCCCAGTCATGGGGTAGTATGACAGATTTCCAGGCTTGCTCGTTTAGTGCTGTTGCGCTTTGCCCTGCTCCTGCAGTTTCTAACTGAAACTGCCAATCTGCATTGATACGCTGCGCGACACCAAAACCCGGCTGGGCGTAAACGGAACTCAGCCCGATTAAAACTGATGCCGCAAGGATCGCTATATTTTTAATTAATATGTTCATGTTATGTAGTCGCTTAGGTTGATCTGATTGCTATTAATGGGTTGGAATGACAGGTACGATCTGGCCATTCGCATCAAAATAAAGCCGATCCATGCATACTTCCCGATGGAAACCTGCCGCATCCCCCATCTTGATCCCATTTGGATAATTAAACCGATGATAGACAATATACCATTCGTCGGTTCCGGGCACCTGTAAGACTGAGTTATGACCAGTGCCATAGATTCCTTTCGCCGGATCTTTTTGCAAGATCAGATTGTTCTCGGGCACCTGGATTGGCCCATAGGGAGAGGTTGATGTCCCATAGCGAACCCGGTAATTCTCGCTGCGGGTATCGTCTTCTGACCAAAGAAAATAGTATATTCCATTGCGAAAGATCACATATACCCCTTCACGAAATGTTTTGTCGGGCGTCAATACCTTTATTGTATTCTTTTTGATGGAGATCATATCGGTATTTAGTTCGGCAACGGCAAGGTAGCCGTTCCCCCAATACAAATAACTTTTACCCGACCTGGGGTCATTGAACACCGCGGGATCGATCTCCTGCCCGCCTGTTACACCTGGAGGTTTGAAATCGATCAATGGGGTACCTGAGTCCTTGAATGGACCCGTTGGCTGGTCCGCTATGGCGACACCGATTTTCTGCGCCGCCGTAAAATAGTAGTAATATTTATAGTCGCCTTTGACTTTTTTCTCTGTAACTGTTGGCGCCCAGGCATGACGTGGTCCCCAGGCAACCTCCTTTTTAAGATCCAGGATGACGCCCTCATCCCTCCAATGGATAAGATCGGTCGAAGAAAAGGTCTTGAAATAGAAGCCGCCCCAGCCATCAAAGCCATCACTGGTCGGATAGATATAATATTTTTGGGTTTTGTGAGCGTAAAGAATATCGGGATCTGCATAAAAGCCGTCCAGAACCGGGTTCCTTTTCAGCGCAAGCGGTATATCCTTAGGTTTGCCCCAATGAGACGTCAATTGGATCAGCTCCTCTCTGGAAAGGGGAATAATGGTCCCGTGACGGGGATGAAAATCCATATCAATCTCCTGATCGATCACTTTAAAACGATCCAGATCATCGGAAATACAGAATTGGTATTTCCCTTTACCATACACATCATACATCAGGATATATTGATCCGACTGATTTCGCTTGAAGACACTTGATCCCTCCACGGCATCCTTTGTCTGCTGCTTATACCCTTCTTGTTCGATCCATTTTCCCGAAGTCAGCGAATCGGTCATGGCAAGTTTGATCCCGTTGCCATGGCCTTCTGTTTTGTAGAAGAGGTAAAAGAGGCCATTCTTCTCAATAATATCGCCATCAATACAGGATTTACCATTTTTAGGTACGAAGAGCACTTTTGGTTCCGTTTCAAAATCGGTAAAATCTTTATTCGCATAAGCATAATAGATGATGTCCGGACCATTCCCATGCTGCATGGACCAATAGACCATATATTTTCCTGCTGCCGAATCAAAAATGGTCTGTGGTGCCCATACGCGCTTCAAATCTTCTTGCCCACTGAATCGCTGCTGGAAATCGATCGCCTGATGCGACCAGTGCAGCAGATCCTGCGATTTTAGCAGGACCATACCGCGATTGGAATCCCAGCCTTTGGAGGAGGTCATATCGGTCAGCACCATATAGAATGTCTTTCCATCCTCAGCACGGAGAATATGTGGATCCCGGACTCCCCCGGTTTTACTGATGGTCTTCGAATCCAGCACCGGACGATTACCGTTCAACGCACGGTAGGTATAGCCATCGGTACTAATGGCAAAACAGACCGCTTCATCTGCCACAGCATTGCCCTTAAAATAAGCGAATAAATAACCGGCAAAATCCTTTTCGGTCGGCCCATTGCGATAGGCCTGTGCATAAATAAAGCAGGTAACATGTACTAAAAATAAGGTAAGGAGGAGAATAATATTTTTTTTCATTCAGATTTATCTTGGATAATTAAAGCATTAAGTTCGGCAATTTTCTGATCAGCATACTTATTTTAAAGCGATCTTTTGAATTTGTGTATAATAATATTCATTGGACACTGTTGATTTGATACCAATGCGAGCAAACACATAATCCAGGTTTTTCAAATTGTCTGGTAAAGCAACCTGCATGCTGACCGGCTGCCCAAAGCTGATCAAAGACAGGTTTGCATCTACACGTAGTTCCTGTTGTCCCTGATCCGTCAGTATAAACTTGCCGATATAGAGGCGAACAAATTGAAGGTTCGCCGTATTTACAATTTTATTGACTGTGAAATTTGCGGTTATGCCCTTATCATTTTGCTGAAAAGAAGGATTGCTAATCGTAAAATAAGGCATGACGGGTACATCTAGCTGCGTATTCCCTTTTACCTGAACCAGTATCGTATCGGTAGCCTGTTGCAACCAGGGGGAATCTCCTTTTCGGACGAGCTTGTACGTGCCGTCGAATAAACTGGCCGCGAAGCTGCCATCCTGATTTAAGAAAACAGGTATATAGGAGCGCAAGGGAAAACCATCTTGCCATAACTCAAGCTGTGGTCCGTTATTTCTGACACCGACGGGTGTGCCCTCATAAACGATGCGGCCCGAAAGGGTTGATTTGGGAGCCTCATAATTATCATATTCACATCCTACAAAAAGTAGGCTTATACAAGCTAACAGGGAGCTTAATAGTTTCATTTTCATCGTACGAATAATTTAGTGGAATGGATTTCTAACGATTTTAGGGTTTTTATTGATGACATCCTGGCTGATGGATGCATAGTAATTGGCCATCCGGAAGAAACGGGCTCTTCGGAAACGTGCCGGTCTGACGCGTTCAAAGATAAACTTACCATCATCCACATGTCCGGGACGGGAAATACGGTAAGGATATAAGCCATAGACGACAGCATTTGTGTCATTTTCAGATCCATCCCATACCAGATGTGCCATGCGCCATCTTTTGAGGTCATAGAAACGGTGGTCTTCAAATGCGAGTTCAACACGGCGCTCGTTGCGGATGATATCCATGCTTAGGTTGGTCACGCTGTTGGCTGGAAATCCAGCACGTTCACGCAACTTGTTCACGTAGCCTGTAGCATCGGCCACCTGACCAAGTTCAAAAGCAGCTTCCGTGGCATTCAGGTAGATTTCTCCCAGCCGAAACCAGGGCCACCAGTTTGCCGCTGAGGTCCCGCGTGTACTGGCTGCAGGCGCATCGCTTACAAATTTCCGGATGTAGAACCCGGTATTGCTCACATCTTGCGCATCGTACAATGGACCATCAAAACCGGTCCATAATCCGCCTGCATATTCCTTCCCGAGTTCATCTTTTAGCTGTTGCCCGAGTTGTGCGGCTGCATGCAGCTGGTATTTATTGTTGTTCCAAATTGCCACTCCCGCCTGGATACTGACCGCCCGGCCGCGAAAAGTGCTGCCCGGATAAATAACCGTCCCATAAAGACGCGCATCTTTGTTGGCAAAAATAGCATCGATATGGGAATAGGCAACATAATTGCCATCCGTATTTTTAGTGTGTAAAGTTCCTTTGCTACCATCCAGATAGTCAAAGCTCTCGACAAAACTCAGCGATGGGGAAATCGTTGACGAGGACTCATTATCTTCCGTAAGACTTCTGACAATATTGTCGTAAGCAAAGCGGTGAACTTTCAAGCTGGTCGCAAAATCCTTGGCGAAGATGACCTCGCGGCCGGTTTTCTTATTGAGCATATCGTAGAAATTGGCTCCTTTATCAGCGTTTTCCGTATATAAAGCAAAGGGGGCACTGATAATTTCCTTGGATGCCGCCAACGACTTGCTGTAATAGGCCGAGGCCATATTCGCGGGAATACCTACTTCACCACCCGTAGTTGTTATCGGCGAAGCCATGAGGTTATTATACTTGGCGATGGATGCTGCATATAACATGGCGCGGCTTTCGAGCGCCAATGCCGCGTATTTATTTGCTCTTGTTTTGCTTGCGTTGTTTGCCGCCAGGTCTTCTTTGATCTCCTCCAGCTCTTGGTAGATAAAATCATAGACCTCATGTTCCTTGGAGCGGGCCACTTGCAAAGGTGTTGGATCCCCGCTAAAATCATAGATAAGCTGTGTGGTCACAATAGGTACACCACCCATGCGTTTGACCATTTCAAAATATACGAAAGCACGAATAAAGCGTATTTCGGCATTATATTGCTTTCGTTGCGCATCACTCAATTGCGTACTGAATTTGGCTATATTCTCTAGCGAAAGGTTCAGGTCCCGAATTAAGCCATAATCCCAATAGCGACCATAGTCATCACCGAACTGAAAATCATTGCGCCAGTTTTGGTCGCGATGCCCGGACCACATGGCGTCATCCAGTTCGGTCATTCCGCCGGTATTGAATACCCCATGCAGGGTCGGCAGCCGATCATAATAGTTGGCCACCAGCGATGTTAGTAGTTTGGGATCATTCCAAAGCTGCTGATCTGTAATCAGGGTCTTCGATTCGCGGTCGAACCAGTCGTCATGATTGCAGCTGTTGAGTAAGGAAACCGCAAACATTGCAATCCCCATAGATATCAATCGTAATTTCATGTTAAAAAGTCATGTTAAATCCAACCATAAATACTTTCTGCTGCGGATACACCACTGCAGCGCGGGCTTCTATCTCAGGGTCGATCTGAAAATCCTTCACATTGTCAAAGGAAATCAGGTTCGAGGCATTGATATAGAACCGTACTTTCTCGGCCTTTAATTTTTGTATCCAGGCTTTGGGCAGGTTATAGCCAAGCTCAAGGTTCCGGACACGGAGGTAGCGCACATTGGTCAGCCAAAAGTCACTGTTGGCGCTATTGGGGCCTGAATTGCCATTGCGGATAGCCGGATAATATCCCGGGATCCATTCGCTATTTGGATCGTAGGGATCTTTGCGGTGCCATCTATCTTCAAGCAGGTATGCCGGCGAGTTACCCCCACCGTGAAAAGCATTGCGCAGTTCATAGTCCTGAAACCAGGATTGAATTGCACCGCCAGCCAGGTCAATATTCAGGTTGATGCCTTTCCAGTCCAGACCGATCCGGCCGCCAAAAGTCATCATCGGTGCCCAGCCTGTCGGATAACCAATCGGACGTTGGTCCATGTCATTGATGATACCATCGCCATTCACATCTTTGTAGATCAGGTCGCCGGGCAATTGCGTGCGGTTATCCTGCCCATCATTGTTGATTGGATGGTTACGGATTTCGTCCTCCGACTGAAACCTTCCAACCACCTGATAGCCCCACCAGACGCCACCCCAGCGATCTTCAATCGAGCTCCGGTATTCATTCCATGAATTGCTGAAACGCGGTTTATAGGTTTCGAGGTCACGAAAACGGGAGAAAGTCATGTTTCCACTGACAACATAATTGAGTTCGCCAACTTTATCCGTATAGGTAATGATACCCTCCGCACCATAGTATGCATTTTTACCTAAGTTTTCATTCGGCAGGTCGTATCCAATTTCAGCCGGCAACAGCACATCATAGCGCTTGCCTGGATATCCGGTCCGAATAATCTTAAAGGCATCAGCCGTTAGCGTCAGTTTATTATTTAATAGGGAAAGATCCATACCGATGTTGTAATTGGTGTTTTTTACCCAGGAGAGATTACGTACCGGCAATCCCCGGGGCTGTACACCGGGAACATAAGTGCCATCCAGCACCGCACTTCCTGCCGCCCAGTTATACCCGGCTAGGTAGTCATGCATGCCCACACCTTCTTCAAGTCCCGTCTGCCCAATGGAAGCCCGCAGTTTTAAATCGTTGACCACAGACTTTAAGGGTTGAAAGAAGCGCTCATCAGAGATCCGCCAACCCAAGGAGGCACCGGGAAAAATCCCCCAGCGCTTACCGTCATAATATTTGTAGGACCCGTCATAGCGTCCCAGTACTTCCAATAAATATTTTCCTTTGTAGTTGTAATTAATCCGACCAATATAACCTGCACGCGCCTCATAAGCCCATTCATCGCTTAAACCATTGAGTTCCGAAAGACGCAATAGCGGAATGTAATTGTTGGAAGGATTTGCGCCCAAGGCTTTATACGTTCTGTCCCAATCCGAACGTTCGTACCCCAGCATCCCGGCCAGGCTATGGTCCCCAATCTGTTTATTGTAGTCAATCTGGAATTGGGCAAACCTAGAAACAATCTCCCTACTGGTATCGTAGCGCCATCCGGCATCACTTCCCCCCGTCCGTTTGTATATATCGTTTTCATAACGGTATACATCATAGGTATATTGAAAACCTTCAAATTTATTGTTGGTATAATTGTACGAAACCGTTCCTTTCGCCGAGAGGCCAAAAGTGGTTTTGTAAGCCGCAAAGAGGTTCACGTTTCCAGCAAGGTATTTATTGTCCTTGTACCCCACAATATCCCGACTGAAAAGCGCCGGATTATAAGGGAAATCATTCGTATGATTGATATACTCCGGATTATCGTTGGCATAAGGCCCCACAGTCGGCCGATTTTTCATAATGGCCAATATGGATGAAAAATAGCCATCCCCACCAGGTAGGCCAACATCCTGCGTACCTTCATGCCGTGCTGAGATCTGCGTTCCTATTGTCAGGCCCTTCAGCACCTCGGCCTCCATATTCGCCTGCAAATTCGTTCGCTTGTAATTAAAGTCCTTGATCATGGCCTCTTGATTCAAATGGCCGATCGAAAGGAAGTAATTGGATTTTTGGCTTCCGCCGGTAATATTTGCATTGATGTAACTTTGCGGAATATTTTTACGGATCACCATATCGTAATAGTCATAACCTTGGTAACCGGGTTCGGTCCCGGCCTGCCATTTGGCCAGCTCTTCAGGTGTATACACCGAGTTAGGATCCCGGTTTACATTTTGAGCAGCCTCCACCAGGCCACGTGTATACTGTTTGGCATTTGCCATTTTCGGAAAGCGTGTCAGATTTTGCCAGCCTCGGTAACCGTTGAGGTTGATCTTTGCACGATCCCCCTTCGCGCCTTTCTTGGTGGTGATCAGCACCACACCTTTGGACGCACGAAAACCATATACAGCCGCTGCCGCATCCTTCAGGATAGAAATGCTTTCAATATCCTCCAGGTTGAGTGCATTAAATATATCCGCACCGGAGCCGTTCTGTGTGCCCACCCAGTCTGTTCCTTCCTGACCACCATAAGCCACTCCGTCAATTACGTAAAGCGGCGAACCCATATTACGAATTTCAATGGACGCTCCGCGGCCAGGACGGGCATCTTTTGCCCTTACTGAAATACCCTGTACTTTACCAGCCAATGCTCCAGCAGTCGTTGTCGACGAAGAGCGCACAATATCGTCCGACTTGATGTTGCTGACGGCGCCAGTAATATTGCGTTTGGATTGTTTACCATATCCAACGACCACAACATCTTCTAACACATGGTCGTCGTTTTCCAGCTGGATTTTCAGGTTTTTCGTCCCATTTAATGGAACACGGTACGTTTTGTATCCCACAAAGGATACGACAAGAATTCCCTTGCCAGCATGCAGTTCAAAATTCCCCGTTTTGTCGGTGGAGGTTCCCTGGCCACCACCTTCAATAACAACGCTAGCACCTACGACAGGTTCATTGGCTTTGTTAAAAACTTGCCCCGTAATCTTCTCTTGGGCATATACCAGTGTTGGCACAACGCTCAACATGGTATAAAGAGAAACAATCTTTAGGTTGTTCATAAATTTTAATACTTATTAATAGTAAATAATAAAATCCAGCTGGTAAAGACAGTAAGAATATACTGCCCTGTTCTCGTCCCGCATGTAGATTTATAATTGGATTAACAGTCCAAACTTAGCCGTTTTTGATTGTGCAGAACGTATACAAATCCGTCAATTAGCATACAATTTTTGGTCAAAAACAGTCTTTTTTGGTGTTCTAGGTTATTTTTTTGTTCGTTGGTCCGAATACTCGAAATCTATTTTTAATTCCCTTGTACCTGTAACTTCAAATCAGATTTTTGAAATGTTGAAGGCAGCTGTCCAAACTCTTCTTTAAAACATTGCCGAAAATAGATGACACTGTTGATACCGACCAGAAAGGATACTTCGGTGACATTGTATTTACCTGTTTTCAGTAAGTCTGCAGCTTTATGAATCCGTATCTTTCGAACGAGCTGATTGATATTCTTACCGGTGATTCCCTTCAATTTTCGATAAAGTGTGGATTGGCTCATATTCATTTTTTCTGCCAATGCCGCCGCATCCAGCAGCTCATCCTGCATATGTTGTTCAACGATGCTCATAAAATCGCGTACAAATTCATTTTCGCGGAACCAGGCATCCTGCGTATCTTTTTGTTCCCGATGATATTCGGGGTTATATTGAACCAGCTTGGCCCTTCCCAGCAAATTTTGTATCCGTTTGTGCAATAGCTGCGTGCTAACAGGCTTGACCAAATAAGAATCTATGCCCAGGTCATAACCACGCTGTCTATCCATATCCGTATCTTTTGCGGTCAGCAACAGTAAGGGAATGGAATTCGTGCAGTCCGTCTGCTTTAGTTTTTCGACCAGCTGAAAGCCATCCAGTTCAGGCATCATAATATCGCTTATAATCAAATCTGGCATTCTTGCGCTTGCGAGCTCAAATGCTATTGCGCCATTTTCGGCCAGCAACACATCATATTGCTGCGATAGACTGTCGCCCAGATAGGCACGTAGTTCCGGGTTGTCTTCAACAAATAAGATGAGGCTACGCGGCCTGGCCAAGGTTGATTCCACTTCTTTTGGACTGACTTTGCTCATCCGAAATCTTACCGTAAACACCGTACCCAGCCCCAGCTTACTCTGCACCTCAATCTGCCCCTGATGAATGGCAACAAGCTCTTTCACCAAGGCGAGTCCTATGCCAGTGCCATGAATACCGGTCTTCGGGATCTGGTAGAACTTCTCAAAAATCCGGTCGATCTCCGGTGCCGGTATTCCACAGCCCGTATCCGTCACGCTGAGTACCGCCCAATGGTTTATATCGGAGCCCTCGTAATGTAGATGCAACTTAATGGAGCCCGCAGCTGTATACTTATAGGCATTAGAAAGTAAGTTATCGACAATAAGTTGTACGATCTCCGGATCAAACAGCGTTCTTACATCTGCTTCGGGTAAATCGGCAAGCAGTGTTAGTTGGGGTTTGCTATTTAAGGTCTTATATTTATAGACGAGATCAGTGAGCATCTCCGCCAAAGATCCCGCTTCCAGTACAAGTGGCTTAAACTGCGATTCTACTTTTCTAAATTCAAGGAGCTGGTTGACCAGGTTAAAAAGGCGACTGGCGCTTTGCTGAACCGTCTGCACAAGCCCCCGATGCTTGGCATTTAACTGCTCTTCATGCACCAGATCATCCAGTGGCCCAAGGATCAGAGTCAGTGGCGTACGCAGTTCATGCGTTATGTGCGTATAAAAACTCATGCGTTCGTTGTAGAGCTCTTCCTCCTGTTTATGCTTTCTGTCTTTAAATTTAAGCTCCGCCTCGGCATGCATCCGCTTGATGTAAAAGAAAACCAAGGTGTAGATAAACAGCAAAAGAATTAACGCATAGGCGATCTTTGCGGGTAGAGTCAGGTAAAAAGGTGCAGCAATATTGATCTTCAGCCGCAGTAATGTTGGCGACCATTGCCCATTTTTCATGCGCTTGCGGATCAAAAGATCATGGTCACCATAAGGAATATTACGAAAATCGAGGTTTGTCTCCGTTCCCAAAAAAATCCAGTCGTTATTAAATCCCTGTAGCTGATAGCCAAACTCTACAAGGCCGTTTAGGGCATAATCCATCACAGCGAGCTCAACGCGAAAACTGTTTTCGTCATGCCTGAGCTCCACCTCCTGGGTTGGGTCGGGATATTTGTCCAATTGCCTGTTGGACTCCCCGGATTGAAATACCGTAAAGCGACCGATGCGCACGGGCGATACGGGCAAGCTCAAAGGTAAATTACCCGGTTCAAAAGAACATACACCCTCTTGCATTCCGAAAAATAAACGCCCATGACTATCTTTTCCTACACTCCCATTGATAAAACCACCTAAAGGAAGGCCGAAGTGTTCGTCATACTGCAAAAAACGTTTCTCTTGCGGCACATAGCGCAGCATGCCCGATTTTGTGGAACACCAGATATTTCCATACTGATCCTCTGCCAGGGCATTTGTAAACAGCCAGGCGCCTTCTCCCGGCGGCGTCAACAGGATCAGATCCCCTATTTTCTGCTGCGCCCGCTGCATCGCCACACCGGCATTAGTCGCGATCCAAATCGTATTGTTGCGGTCGCGCAGCAGGTGGTTGATCGTGTTATTGCGCAGGCCGTTGCCGCGATTCATTTTTCGGATCAGTTTTCGGTGCTGATCATATACATATAAACCCTGTCCGTAAGTGCCCACCCAGATGTTATGCTTTTCATCTTCCACAATTGCCCTTGGCGCATAGTCCCCCAGCATAGGCTGATTGATCAACAACTTCTGCACCGTTCGATCCAGTGGATTATAAATAAACAGCCCCTGCTGGGCGGCGATCCAGATAGAACCTTGGTGATCTTCGTAAATCGTGCGCACGTCAGTCACCTGCTCTCCCAAAGAGATATCCTGCCAACGATCTGATCCCTTATATTTTACCGCCACCCCACCCTTTTTCAGGCCCAGCCAGATCTGCTGCTTCTGATCCTTGAAAGCCGAAAGGATAAAATCATCCGGAGCACCACTTTTGCTGTTCAATTGCCGCAACAGTCTACCTTTCTGATCGGTATTCACAATTCCGGAGCCTTCTGTTGTCAAGCTCATGGTCCTGTTTTCGTTTTCATAGATCCCACTGACGGTTGCCAGGCGTTCTGATAGTACACCTTCTGCCGGAAAAAAATCAAAGAATGGCTTTAGGTGACTGATGACCCCCAGGCCACCACCATATAATGCCAACCATATATTGCCGAAACGATCAGGCGCAATATGTTGGACCATTGCATTATTTCCTTTTCCCAAATCCACCGTATGCTGTTGCCTGAAACCTGCTACCTGACTGTCATAACCATAGTCTGGCTGCAAGATAAAAAGCTGTGAAGATTCCGCTCCTATCCATAACTTGTCATCAATTTCTTTAATGGAATATACGAAGGGTTCGGTCTTGCCTTTTGTGAGCCTGGCCAAAGGGATAAACTGAAGTCGCCCCGTTAAAGGATGGTAAACTGCCAGGCCCTTGCGTGTGCCAATCCAGATATTATCATAACGATCGCAAAAAAGTGCCTTCACTTCATTATCGGGCAAGCGATAGTTCGTATTTAGGCTTGTCAATTGTCTGACCGAGCGGCGTACCGGATCCAATATCGTGAGGCCCGCATTCACATGGCCGATGTAGAGGGTACGTCTTTTATCTTCGGCCAGGGACCAAATGCTATTTTCGGGAAGCTGTGGCAGATTCTTCTTATTGATCGGCGTGAATACTTTTTTTTGAGGATCAAAATGCTGAACCCCCTGATGATAAGTTGCCAGCCACAGCGTGCCGTCCTTACTTTTGATCAGATCGGTGATATCGTTTGTAGCGATGGATTTCGGATTTTTGGGATCGTGCAGGTAATAGCTAAACGTATTGCTGTTCAAGTCAAGCACATTCAGGCCATTGGAGCGTGTGCCGATATATAGCTTTCGATCATCAAATAAAAGCGTGTTGATCTCGTTGCTATTGAGTGAAAGGCCATCCTGGCTTTCGGATGCATAATAGGATTTAAAGGATTTTCCAGCAAATCTATTTAAGCCCAATTCTGTCGCCACCCAGGTAAAGCCCTCGTCATCATGCACAATATCCAGCACTTGCTGGTTGCTCAACCCATCCTGCAAGGAAAAGAAACGAGCCTGCTTGGGCTGCGCAAACAACAGTGTACACTGGCATACAAAGGCCCACAAAATCAATCTATTTTTCATAGCTTAAGTCCAAAAAAGGCAAAACTAAACCAACTACTTTCCAATCAATAAGGCTCCACCGCCCGGTTGTAAAATCAATCTGACGGTTTTCTCCCGGCTTAGGCGTATCGTTTTCTGCTCCGACCCGCGCGACTTATTATCCCCGATGTATTGCACCACTTTTTCAGAAAACATCGGCAGGTTTACTTCGATCGTCTTCTCTTTCCCTTCGGTATTCACTGCAGCGATATACCACTGCTCTTTTTTCCGTCTCGCCAGTACCACATATTTTCCGGGATAACCATCCACAAACAGCGTCTCATCCCAAAGGGTGGGAACCTGCTTCATGAAGTCGATCACATGCGCGGGCATATCCAATAGATTGTTGGGTGTCAGCCCAAAATTCTGTACTGGAGTCTGGAACAACACCGCCGTTGCCAGTTGAAATGTTTCCGTTGTCTTACGGATCGTCCCGCCATTATTTTCACGATTATGCCTTTTGTTGAGCAGCACAGGGCCAAAATCCATTGCTCCGACAGTATTACGTATAAAGGGGTGCAAAGTCGCATTGAACGCTTCGTTATCATTGGCATCCTGAGTAAAGATGAGGTTCTCAGAGGCCAATACCGCTTCACTTCCCACGAAGTTAGGGTACATGCGTTCCCAACCACGGGGTAAAGTGCATCCATGGAAGATCACGGTCAGTCCATAGTCATTTGCATCTGCAAGAATATCTTCATACAGCTGTAATGTTTCCTGTTTGTCACCGCCAAAAAAATCCACTTTGATCCCTTTGATTCCAATGGACTGCATCCAGGCCATTTCCTTTTTACGGGCGACGGCCGTATTCATCCGATTTTTAGGCGTCTGTGGTGCGTCGTTCCAGAATCCGTTGGAGTTGTACCAAAGGCAGAGCCCCACGGCTTTCTCCCGGCCATAGGCCACGAGTTCCTCAATTTTACGGTGCCCGATCTGCTTGTCCCACCAGTTGTCCACCAGGACAAATTCGTAACCCAAGGCAGCAGATAGGTCGATAAATTTCTTCTGATCTTCGAAATTAATACTTCCGTCCTGCCACTCCAGCCAGCTCCAGGTGGCCCGTCCAAAGGTATAAGGCTTACTGGCGGCATACTGCGGTTCGACCACATCAAAAGGAATCGTGGTTTCCACAATAGGTTTTAACGTACTGCCCACGGTGATTGTGCGCCATGGCGTAAAGCCCGGTAGCGCCAACGTTGGAGCCGCGTCGCCCATGCCATTATTTTCACCTTGCTCAGGAAAAGCAATTTTATAAAAACCCGATTTTGTGCCTTCGCTGAGTTTGGTCCCACAGTAGCTGCCATTCGACCCGGTTTCGGAAAGCAGTACCCAACCGCGAGAACCCACATGAAACAGCGCCGGAAAAGTGTAACCAACACCGTATTGTGAAGGTACGCCCATGGCCTGATCCGGTACGTAAGCTTCTTCGTAGCTCGGTTTTGTTTTCTTCCAGCCGATCATTGCGGTAGCCTGTGCCGTCAGAAAGGTGGTGGTTGAATCCGGAAATTTAAAGCCACTCATTTCTTCCTCGACTCGAAAATTTGCGGCTTCACCCACCTGTGGAATACCATAGCGAAAAGCAATATCATTATTGCTGACCCTAAAAATCACAACAAGCTGTTGTTTTAAGTCATTCTCCAAGGTACACTGCAGTTCATTTGCCTGGTGATGTACCAGCCGACGTTTGATTTTAGGTTCCGCATAGGTTTGGTCAATTACCCGGTTTTCCGAGGTCAGCACATGCAGCTTACTGGCAAGATCCACCTTGTCGCCCCGCAAGCCCAAAGGCGATCGTGCTAACATCTCTTGCCCAGCCAGGTTCACGCGATAATAGAGTTTACCCTGCTCCAACGATAAGTTGACCTCCAATTTTCCGTCCGGTCCTGCTACCCGCAATTCCTGTGCACCTAGGCCCGAAAATAGCAGGAGCAGCAAACCACTAAGGACGATTCGTTTCTTTACGGTAGCTAAATACCACTTATATTTCATACACATCATTGCGCTATTTCATTAAAAGGGCCTTCACTTGTCATATTGATCCGTTTTATGGTGCCATCGACACGATATTCCAGTTTGTCGATGCAGATTGATCGGCTATAGCTGCCGCCATCTGTATTGATGCCCCCATTATGGTAGATAAAATACCATTGATCCTTAAAGTTGACAATGGCCTGGTGGTTTGTGTTGCTATTTCCCGCAATCTCGTTCAACAAGCCTTTGTAGGTATAGGGTCCCGTGATATGATCAGCCATGGCATAAGCAATTTTCTCGGGAAAGCCAGTTGCATAGCTCAGGTAATATTTACCTTGATATTGATGCAGCCAAGGCGCTTCGGTAAACTCGAAGCCATCGAACTTCAGCTGTTTGACCTCTCCGTCAATCTCAATCATATTATCCTTCAGTTTGGCATAATAACATTCGCGGTTACCCCAGAATATCCAGGCCTGCCCCTCATCGTCTATATGTACCGCGGGATCAATACAAGCCCAGGCATGGGTGGAAGCAAAACAATCCTTGTTGGTCAGGAGCGGTTTCCCCAATGCATCCCGGTAAGGTCCTTCAGGACGGTCGGCCACAGCAACACCGATGCCCGACCAATTGGTACTGATGTACCAGTAATATTTACCGTTGCGCTCCACGGCATGCCCGGCAAACGCATCGCCACTTTTTGCCCAGGAGAAGTCCGAAATTTTCATGGGCACAGGGTATTCAACCCAGTTTTTTAGATCTGTCGTTGCGTATACCAACCAATCTTTCATTTTATAGCCTTTCTGTCCACCCGCAAAATCATGCCCTGCAAAAAGCCACAGCGTATCACCTTTGACCAGCGCCGCCGGATCAGCGGTATAATGATGCTTGATGATAGGGTTTCCCTGCGCCACAAAGTGATATCGCTGTCCCGGTTCCAGTTTTTTTCCGTCAAGTTCGGATTCAGTGGCCACTGTCTGTGCAGTGGCTGTAACTGTCCCCGCCAACAGCAAGGAACAGATCAGTAAAAGTTTTTTTAATCGTTTCATGAATTTCTATTTTCCTTTAAGCGGCATGTCCAGCTGCCAATGCTGCGCCAGACGATCCGCCTCCCTTTTTGTCAGTGAAATAACGGCTCCGTGTTTGGGTGACGAAAAATTGGTCGCCTTCATCTTTCCTTCATTAAATCGGCCCAGATTGACGAAATTTTTAAAATCCGAGGTTTCGCTAAAGCCAAAGTTGTGCGGTGAAATACCATAGATATCGTACATCAATATCCACTTTTGCTCACCATTTTTCTTCCAAACATGCGGGGCCTCACAAGCTGCTGCTTCTGGATCGTACTCCCTATCGTCATACCGATAAGGACCCGCGGGTTGGTTGGCAGTAGCCTGCTTAATTCCGGGTACATCATCATGGGCAACATAAAATAAGTGATACCTGTCGCCTACGCGTGTGATATCCCCATCGATATAGTTTTTATTTACTTTGGGATACTGAAAAAGCAACTGCGGCTCGCTTTCCAAAGCGGTAAAATCGGTATTCATATACCCATAATACAAGCGGTTCAGGCCATTGCCAAAACGCATGGTGAAATAAATCATCAGCTTGCCTACAGCTTCATCATAAATCAGTTGGGGAGCCCATATTGCACCGACATTTTCCCAGCCTTTGAACAGCTGGTCGAGTCGAAGCTCAAGGTGACTCCAATGGATCAGATCAGCGGATTTCATCAGTACAATACCCCGGTTATTGCCCCAGCCAAATTCCTTACCATCCCTTTCCCATTCCTGGTTGCGATAGCCCTGCTGCTGGCCATAAATGTGCAAGTCGGTCATTACCATATAAAAATGACCATCCGGACCCCGTAAGATGTAAGGATCGCGAATCCCCTTTTGTTGGGCAATGCTGTCGCCTGCGATAATCGGCTGGCCTTTGTTTATGTCCGTAAAGGAATAGCCATCCTTGCTGAGTGCAAAGTAAAGACCATGGCTCTCATCCTTAAAATAAACCATTAAATAAGCCGACAAATCAGCTTCCTTTACCTGGGCATGTAAGCCGTGGATAGCATTCAACAAAAAGACAAAGCCGATAAAGATGTTTTTCATAGGTTTATAAACGAGCTGCTATTTGGTTTGAAGTTTAATCAGGGTAAACGAATACGGAGCGAGACTATCGGTGAGAGTCTTGCCTTTAAACCGGATATCCGTTTGCTTTGGTTGTATATTCAATGGTTCTTCGATGCTATTACTGACATTGAGATCCTTGCTCGCCAGCGTTATTTTCTGGGCAACCTGGGCAAATTTCCTGTCCGTCGCCAGGGCAAAACGCAGAGGCATCGGCTTACTGTTGTAATTGACGATTTTGATCAGCAGTTCCATCGTATTTTGATCGTACACCGCAGAGGCATACAAACTATCCCTGCCTGCAACCGGCTGACCATCCCTGTGTACCGGAATAATATCCGAGCCTTTGTGGGTGGAATATAATTTCTGCACCTGATAGCTCGGTGTTCCATAAACCTGAAGATTATCCACCCAGATCAAATCCGGCGACCATTGCCAACCATCGACATGTCCGAATAAGGGCGCATAAGAGGCCATCTCAACAACATCGCCGTTGCGTTCGAGCCCGGTCATGAAAGCCGCTTCGGAAAGCGCAGCCTCCCAAGTACTTTTTCCTGGACCATTGGGTCTGGTGGTATGTGATGCATATTCACCTGCAAAAATCTTCGCCCCTTTGCGATCATAATTATCGTAGCGGCTGGCACTGGACAGGAACCAGGACGGTGGTCGGTAGTAATGTTCATCGATGATGTCAATCTTCATCGCGCGTAACTTATCGTCCAGAAATTCAAAACGCTCCCCTTCGGGATCCGTTCCTGAACTCGCGATAATGGCGATCTCGGGATGCTTTGCATTTAACGTTTTCTTGAAGACCGCAAGACGCTCAATGTATTGAGGCCCCCAGTTTTCGTTGCCTACACCGATCATCTTGAGCTTAAACGGTTGGGGATGGCCCATATCCGCGCGTAGTTTACCCCATTTGGTCGCTGTTGATCCATTTGCAAATTCAATCAGATCCAGCGCATCCTGTACATATTCGTCGAGCTGGTCCATTGGCACCAGTTCGCCACTGTTAAACTGGCAGGCCATGCCGCAATTGAGAATCGGAACAGGGGCCGCGCCAATATCTTCAGCCAATAAGAAGTACTCATAAAATCCGAGTCCAAAAGTCTGGAAATAATCAGGCGTCAAGCGGTGGCTAAATTCCGTGTTCCAGCGATTGATGATCAATTCGCGTTCATCAATCGGACCCACGGTTTTTTTCCACTGGAACCTATTGGCCAGATCCCTGCCCTCGACAATACAGCCGCCGGGGAAGCGGATAAATCCAGGCTTCATATCCGCCAGTAGCTGCACCATATCTTTACGCAGTCCTTTCGGCCGCCCCTTCCAGGTATCCAATGGAAATAGCGATAGCATGTCGACATCCACTGTCCCCGCGCCCGTAAGCCATATCTTTAGTTTTGCTTTAGCCGTTGTGGCCGTAGCCTGCAGTTTCAGCGCAGTCTCGGTCCATGCTGCTGTTGATTGTAAGGGCATTTGCGCTTCAGCGATCACTTGCTCCCCTTCGTCCAGCAACGCTACATGGATGTTCATCGATGAGCTATTGCTTCTATGCTGCAGACTGAATTCATAGGTAGCACCCGCTTTGATGCCCATGCCCCGAAAACCCTCATTTTGTAAACCCAGCTCGCTGCCTGCACTATTCGTTAATCTTACATACCGTTTATTGCCTTTGCGCTGCGCATCATTAAGCAAGAGGTAGGCCCCCTCCGTTGAAGCATGTCCCAGTTTTTTCCATCCCATCCAGGGGTTGTCAAATTCAAAGGATCTATTTTTGACCAGCTCGGCATAGATCCCACCATCTGCCCCCAGGTTAATATCTTCAAAAAACACACCCCACATATGCGGTGATATCTTGCCTTTGGGTTTATCCAGTTGTATATTCAATTCAACCGGCAACTGTGCGCTTGCCGAAGCTGCCAGGCCCGTTGCCAGGAGCAACATCGAAATCTTTTTTTTCATCCGTTTCATCGCAATTTTAATTAAGCTCCAATACAATCACAGAAAATGCCGGAATCTCGATATCTACAAGCCCATGTTGAATCTTCGCCTTGTTATAGGCTGCGGGTACGATCTTCGTAGGCACCTTGAAGGAGTTGTAATCCTGCAGCTTGTCAGCGTGCAAGATTCTTCCCGTGACTTTCGAAGCTTTCAGTTCCCCCAGGTCTACACGGATCTTATTTGTTTTTTTCGGATCAATATTCACGAGGGAAATATGTACGCGGCCTTTTGTATCCTGCGAAGCCGAGGCCGATACCGCCGGAAGTTTCTCGCCGTTAAATTCAAAATCTGTCGACTGTAATGTAATCGGGATCAATTTCGCATCCTGATGCACCTTATACATCTCCATGACATGATAAGTGGGTGTCAGAATCATATTTTTCCCTTCTGTCAGGATCACCGCCTGCAATACATTGATCGCTTGAGCAAGATTAGCCATTTTCACACGTCGGGCGTGATTATTGAAAATATTGAGGGTCATTCCTGCAATCATGGCATCGCGCATGGTATTTTGTTGATACAAAAAGCCCGGATTTGTACCCGGTTCGACTTCGTACCAGCCACCCCATTCATCCACGATCAAATCGATATTTCCTTTCGGATCATATTTGTCCATAATGGCGATATTCTTCTCGACCAGTTCATTCATAAACCAGGCCGACTTCATGGTTTTAAAATATTCCGATTCCGAAAATGCTGTTGCGGAACCTTTTTTGTCCCAATTGATCACCGCATAATGATGCAGCCCCATCCCTTTCATCAAGCTACCGGGAATATTTTTAAGGAGTGTTTCCGTCCAGTTATAATCAGCGCTATTCGCCCCCGAGGCAATTCGGTACAGTCCAGCGCCATTGGTCCAGTCGGACATAAAGGTGGCATACTTGCGGTAGATATCTGTATAGTAATCCACGGTCATATTGCCGCCGCAGCCCCATGATTCATTTCCTACGCCCCAGAACTTCACCTTCCAGGGCTCTTGACGCCCATTCTTGCGCCGCCAGTCCGACATGGGACTTTTGCCAGCAAAATTTACATATTGCACCCAATCGGCAAGCTCCTGCACCTCGCCGCTGCCCACATTTCCGGCCAGATACGGTTCAGCCCCGAGCAGTTCGCACATATTTAGAAAATCATGTGTGCCAAATGAATTATCTTCGGTCACGCCACCCCACCAATTGTTCACCATGGTAGGGCGCTCCGCCTTAGGACCGATTCCATCTTTCCAATGGTACGTATCCGCGAAACAGCCGCCGGGCCAACGCAGGTTGGGGATATTCAGCTTTTTGAGCGCTTCGATGACATCCGTCCGTACGCCATTGGCATGCGGAATCGAATCATTCTTTTCCCCGACATAAAATCCATCGTAAATACAACGGCCCAGGTGTTCGGCAAAATGGCCATAAATATGTTTGCTGATCGTGATATCCTTTGCCGAAGGCTCCAGTTTTATGCTGCTCTGTCCCAGGGTGACTCCGCTGATCAGCATGAAAGCAATTCCAAGTTTTAAATTAAGTTTCATCATAAAAGACTTTTATTTTACCGTAAAGCGATATGTTGTTTTCGAACGATATTTTTCGCCGGGTTTTAATACCGTAGATGCGAAATTGGGGTGGTTTGGAGCATCCGGGAAATGCTGCGTTTCGAGACAGAATGCTGATCGAAAAGGATAGCTTTGCCCGGATTTTCCCTTCGGATCAGCAGCATCCATAAAATTGCCGCTGTAGAACTGAAGCCCCGGTTCGGTTGTGAAAATCTCCATTTGAATACCCGTTTTAGGGGCGTATACACTGGCGACTTTCTGAAAACCCGTTTTCTTGTCAAGCTCAAAATTATGATCGTAGCCCTTTCCGATCTTTAACTGTGGGTCTTTATCTTCAATATGCGCACCTATGAGCCGTGGTTTTGTAAAATCAAATGCCGTACCTATTACAGGAAAGCTTTTTCCTGTTGGAATCAGTGTGTTGTCAACTTCTGTAATTGCTTTCGCATCAATCTGCAGCTCATGATCCAGGATGGAGGGATCACCGGCACCATTGAGGTTAAAATAAGCATGATTGGTCAGATTTAGAACCGTTTCTTTATCTGTTGTCGCCTGATAGGCAATGGCCAAGCCCCCATTTTCCTCCAGCGTATAAGTCACCTCCATGTTGACCGTGCCGGGATAACCGGCCTCCTTATCCGGTGATGTATACGCCAAGGTGATTGAGGTATCGGTATTGCTGACCACATCCCACACTTTGTTGTATAGCCCATTGGTACCACCGTGAAGAGAATGCTCCCCATCATTTTTTTCTAACGAATAAGACGTACCGTTGCGTGTAAAAGTAGCTTGACCGATACGGTTACCATAGCGTCCGACAATTGCACCGTAAAAATTATCCGCGTTATCTTTATATTCTTTTGCTGAATCGTAACCCAAAATCACATCAGTCGTTTTTCCATTCTTTTCGGGAACGCTAAGACTAACCAAACGGGCACCATAATTTGTTAGCGTCACGGCCAGTTTATTGTTCTTCACGTGGAATAAACGGACATCCTTTCCATCTATCCGGCTATCAAAAGCAGGGCTTGAGGCGGTATCCAGCCCAGTATGCTGCGAAGTGTTTTTTGTTGCATTGGACTGGCAGCCATAGGTTAATAAAGTGCAGGCCAGCAAGCCAATAATGATTTTATCATTCATCAATTATTCAGGTCTTTATGCCATCCTTCGGATGGATTTTCTCCTCGTTAAGCCAGGAGAAGGTGTATAAATGGATTAATTATTCAACTGCATGCCGTATGCTACCAAAAACGAACATAAATTGCCGTTACCATTAATAGCGTGACCACAATCAGCGCAAGTACCGATGGTTCCACTTTAAACATTGAACGATCCAAGACAAATGCTTTGGGATTGACTTTCGGGCCGAATAAACTGACGCCGATCATGGCCAATAGGGTAAAAGCAAAAGCCAAGCCCATACAGATCTGGAAAGGGATCTCATAAACACCCGCTTTATTTGGGTAAGCTGTATAGATCCATGTTTCGGGGCCAAATACCTTTGTTGCGAACTCATTAAAAAATATCGACAGTGCAAAACCGGAAATCAGCCCAGTGATCGCTGCTGCACCGGTTGTTCTTTTCCAGAACATCCCCAGTAAAAACATGGCAAAGACGCCGGGACTGATAAAGCCCGTATACTTTTGGATAAATGTAAATCCACCGGCGCCGCCGATTCCCAGGCTGTCATTCCAGGTAAATAATACCGAAAGTAAAATCGAAACGACGATTGTGATTTTACCCACCCAGACCATCTTTGTTTCGCTGGCATCCTTACGGATGTATTTCTTATAAATGTCGAGGGTAAAGATCGTTGCGATGCTGTTTGCTTTTCCTGCCAATCCAGCTACAATGGCTGCTGTAAGGGCGGCCAGGGCCAGCCCCTTCATGCCATTGGGCAGGTAGCCCAATATCGCTGAATACGCATTATCCGCATGGAATACCCCGCCGGGGGCCATCTCCTGCTGTAAGGCCCCATTTTTATAGAGAACATAAGCCGCAATCCCTGGGAGCATCACAATGATGGGCATAAATAGCTTGAGAAAACCCGCAAAAAGGATTCCCGTGCGTGCGGTCTTTAGATCTGCGCCCAATGCGCGTTGGGTGATATACTGATTGCAGCCCCAGTAATTGAGGTTGACGATCCATATCCCCGCCAGGTACATTCCAATTCCCGGCAGCATCAGGTATTTATTGATTTCCTCCTGACTGGCCCCGGCTGCCGGTTTCTCGACAAATAAGTTAAAGTGCTCCGGAGCGTCTTCCATCAGCTTATTAAATCCGGCAAGCACATCCTTGCCCAATCCAAAATGCTCGCTCACCAGAGTCAGCGCGACATAAGTCGTTGCGATACCACCGACAATCAATACCACCACCTGGATGACATCGGTAAAACCAATAACACGCATTCCGCCAAGCGTAATGATGACAGCAAATACAGCGAGGGCAACGGTGATGGTATGGAAACTGTCCCCACCACCGGCCATACTCGAAATGGCTATCGCACCCAGGTATAAAATCGAAGTTAGATTGACAAATACATATAAAAACAGCCAGAAAATAGCCATGATCAAACTGGTCGTCTCGTTGTACCGATTATTTAAAAACTGCGGCATTGTGAATATCTTGTTTTTCAGATAAACCGGTATAAACCACACCGCGACAATGATGAGTGCGACAGCAGCGATCAGTTCATAGGCTGCCACTGCAATGCCCACTTCAAATCCATTACCACTCATGCCAATAAACTGTTCCGCTGAAATATTCGATGCAATCAAGGAGGAACCGATTGCCCACCAGGTCAATGAACCTTCGGCCAAAAAATAATCCTTGCTACTGCTTAAGCTATTGTTTTTTTGACGATAGATATAATAACCATATCCCGCCACAATGAAGAAGTAAACCACGAAGATAACGTAGTCCACCATTGCAAATTTTTCCATATTTTCCCTAATTGGTTGTATTGCTAAGCGACCTTCGGATAGCATGCAGCTACCCGAAGATCAATGCCTCTATTATTTACCAAGTAAATAATAGAGGTCATTCCATTTCAATTGATTTTCGAGTTTGGCCACTGTGGTATCCTCGTCGATCAGTACATACTCTATTCCGGCCATACGGGCAAAATCTTGCAGGTATTCCGGTGTTAAGCATAAGCTATAGGCTGTATGATGCGCTCCACCGGCAAGGATCCAGGCACTGCAGCCCGTCTTCATATCCGGAAGCGGTTTCCATAGTACACGTGCAACGGGAAGATTTGGCAGTTCGGCCTGCACCTCAACACCCAATACCTTGTTGACTATCAAACGGAAATGTGTCCCCATGTCTACCAATGATGCATTCAAGGCATCGCCAGATTGGCCATTGAAAACCAGCCGGGCGGGGTCTGCTTTGCCACCGATCCCCAGCGGGTGAACCTCAATACGTGGTTTTCCGACAGCCAGTGCAGGGTCTACCTCCAGCATATGCGAGCCCAGCACCATGGCATCCTGCGGGTCAAAATGATAGGTATAATCCTCCATAAAGGCTGTGGTTCCAACCAAACCCGCTCCCATGACCTTGCAAGCTCTGACCAATGCTGGTGTCTTCCAGTCCCCTTCACCTGCAAAACCGTAACCTTCAGCCATCAGGCGTTGTACAGCTAACCCCGGAAGCTGAACCAGCCCGTGCAGATCCTCAAACGTATCCGTAAAGCCCTTAAAGCTTCCCTGTTTCAAAAACTTTCGCAGCCCCACCTCAATCTTAGCCGCCTCAATGAGATTATCATGGAATTCAGCACCCGCCTTCACATTATCCGCCAGCTCATAATTGGCCTCATACTCCGCTAGTAACGCATTGATTTCATCAGCTGTACTGGCGTTGATGACCTCGACGAGATCCCCGACGGCATAGGTGTTGACCGAAAAACCAAATTGTGTTTCCGCTTCAACCTTGTCGCCATCGGTCACCGCCACGTAGCGCATATTATCGCCGAAGCGAGCAAATTTGGCTCCCTGCCAATCATGCCAACCCGCTGCCGCCCGGCACCAGACATTGATGCGTTCCAGTACCTCCGTATCCTGCCAATGCCCAGTGACGACTTTACGTCCTATTTTCAGGCGGCTGACGATATGTCCAAATTCGCGGTCACCATGCGCACTCTGGTTTAAATTCATAAAATCCATATCGATGCCAGTCCATGGAATGTCGCGGTTGTACTGCGTATGGAGATGTAACAACGGCTTTTGCAAAGCCTTTAAACCGCGTATCCACATTTTCGCCGGCGAAAATGTATGCATCCAGGTGATGATACCGATACAATTTGCGCTGCTATTTGCAGCCGTTAGCGTCGCATAGATTTCATCCGTATTTTTTACGATCGGTTTATACTTGACCGTTACCGGAATCAGGGTCTGGGCATTCAGATAATGTGCAATTTCTTCCGCATGTGCTGCGACCTGTTTCAATGTTTCTTCACCGTATAGATCCTGGCTGCCAACGACAAACCAGACCTCAAGTTCTTTTAGATTGATATTCATTTTTCAATATTAGTTTCGTTATAGATTTTGGAAAGCAGCAGGTTACTGGCCATAGTAGGCATTTGTACCATGCTTGCGCTCGTAATGTTTTTTGATCAACGCCGGCTTTAGCCGTCCAGCATTCGGGTTAATCTGCTCGGTCAGCCAGGCCATTTTGGCCACCTGTTCCAATACCGCACTGTTGTAGACAGACTTCATTCCATCCTTACCCCAGGCAAATGGCGCATGATTTCCGACAAGGATCATTTCCACTTCTTTATAATCCAGTTGCTGCTGATTAAAGTGAGTGATGATCTGAAAACCCGTTTCATGCTCATAGTTGCCAGCGATCATCTCGTCATCCATTGGCGGCGCGCAGGGAATATCCGATGTTAAGTGGTCGGCATGCGTCGTTCCGAAAATGGGGATATCCCTTTGGCTTTGCGCCCATGCTGTTGCAAATGTAGAATGGGTATGGGTGATGCCGCCGATATCCGGCCAATGCTTGTACAGTACCGCATGTGTCTTTGTATCCGAGGAAGGCCTAAGTTTGCCTTCGATGACCTTTCCGTCAAAGTCCACCACCACCATCAGTTCGGGAGACAATTCTTCGTAGGGCACACCACTGGGTTTAATCGCAAAAACACCCTGCTGACGGTCGACAACACTCACATTTCCAAAGGTAAAAAGCACGAGTCCCAACTGTGGCAGCTGCATATTGCAGCGATAAGCCTCTTCTTTAATTGAATTATACATAGTACTCATTTTGTGGTTAAACGGTAACAGGCATTGATACCCTACTTTCTACAAAAGCACCGAGGGCCTTGTATTTTTCATAACGTTCGGCATAGATGGACAGCCATTCCTGTTCAGGTTCATACGTGCATTCAAAGCCCTGACCCATGGCTTGCATGGCATCCTCCACCCGATCATATAATCCAGCAGCGGTGGCCGCAAACATGGCGGCACCAAGCGCACAGGTCTGCTCGCTTTTATGGATACGAATCGGCATATTCATCACATTGGCCATCATCTGCATGATAAAAGGTGATTTTTTGGCGACACCGCCAAGGCCGATCAGACCCTTTATGGGGATCCCCTGATCCACAAAACGCTCCACGATGGCTTTGGCCCCAAAGCAGGTCGCTTCGGCAATCGCCCTGAAGATCGCCGGAGCATCGGTGCCGAGCTGCAATCCCATGATTGCCGCTTTGAGCGACTGATCCGCATCCGGCGTCCGACGGCCATTGAGCCAGTCCACCGCCAGTTCCGAATCTGCCGTTAGCGGCAATTTGCTCGCCTTTTCACTTAGTCGCAACAACAATTTTTCCTCCAGTGTGGTCAGTATGTTTTCACGCATTGTATCGCTCAGCCCCTCCAGTTCCGGTATCAGATTGTATGTTGGCCATAAGAGCAACTGCTTTAACCAGGCATAGGCATCTCCAAAAGCAGACTGGCCAGCCTCCATGCCGATCATTCCGGGGATGATGGAACCGTCTACCTGACCACAGATACCCTTTACCAGTACATCCGCTACCTCTTCTTTTGGCGCAACCAGCATATCGCAGGTGGATGTTCCCATGACTTTGCTCAGATAATAAGGTTCAATCTGCCCACCCACGGCACCCATATGGCAATCGAATGCGCCCACACCAACGACAACGGAGGTCGAAAGACCTAGACGCTCTGCCCATTCCGGCGAAAGGCGGCCCGCCGGCTTATCCGAGGTATAGGTTTCTGAAAACAGACGATCGACAAAGCCGTCCAACAGGGGGTCAATACCTGCGAAGAATTCATTGGGGGGCAGACCATCAAACTCAGCAGCCCAGAGCGACTTGTGCCCAGCAGCGCAAACGCTTCGTTTAATTGCGTTGGCCTGTTTTCCACCTGTTAACAAAAAAGGAATATAATCACAGTGTTCCACCCAGCTAAATGTTGCTTGGCGCACCTGCGGATCTACTCTAACGGTATGGAGCAATTTGGCCCAGAACCACTCCGAGGAATAAATACCCCCTACATATTTCAGGTAATCGACAGTGTAGCTTTGGTTGTACCGATTAATCTCTTTGGCCTCATTGACAGCGGTATGATCTTTCCAGAGGATGAACATGGCATTGGGATTGTCCTTGAACTCCGGCAGTAATGCCAGCGGCACACCCGCTTCATTCACAGCAACCGGTGTGGAACCCGTGGTGTCCACCGAAATTGCTTTTACCAGCTCCCCAATATTTTGTATTCCGGATTTTTGTAAACAATCTTTTACAGTGGCCTCCAGGCCTTCGATGTAATCCAGGGGATGTTGTCTGAACTGGCTGCGGGCGGCATTGCAAAACTCACCCCTTTTCCAGCGCGGATAATAAAATACGGAAGACGCAATCTCCGCCCCACAACTTGCATCAACCAAGACTGAACGGACAGAATCGCTGCCATAATCCACCCCGATGACATATGATTTACTCATTTTAACTGAATTTGGTTTATAATCTATAATTCGATTTAAAGCTTACTTTTTGGTGTTTGTCCAGCAGGATAATCGGCCCAAAATTAATTAGTGTCAAATTAACATTTATTTTTTTAAATATGAAAGAATATTTTCATATTTAAAAAATTGAGCTATCTTCATCTCATCGAAATAAGATAAATCCAAGGCTGATGGGTATGGGGTAATTGCAGCTTTCAAAAGCGGGAGTGCACATTGTACTGTGCATTTGATCAGCTGTTTAGGTTTATCAAAAAAAATAGATTAAGTCAAAAGAGAGACAAAACAATAGATAATGGAATATTATAGAGAAGACTCAGCAATCCTTTTAGCAGTAGACTGTATTATCTTTGGATTTAATGGCGAATCCCTGCAGGTATTATTGATAAAACGTGATTTTGAGCCGGAGCGGAACAAATGGAGTTTGATGGGAGGTTTTGTTCAACCGGACGAAAGTCCTGAATTAGCTGCCAGCAGGGTATTAAAAAAACTGACGGGATTGGAAAACGTTTACATGGAGCAATGCAGTGTCTTTGGTGATCCAAAACGCGAGCCCAACAGCCGGGTTGTCAGTATCTGTTATTTTGCTTTAATTGATACGCAAAAATATACGCATATTTTAAGTGAGGAATATGAGGCCAATTGGTTTCCATTGCAAAACTATCCGACGTTAATCTTTGATCACGACCAGATGATTGCTTCGGCACAGCATCGACTGCGGATAAAAGCGGCGCTCTATCCTATTCTGTTTGAATTATTGCCGGAGAAATTTACCATTCCCCAGATTGCCGCCTTATACGAGGGAGTATATAATATCGAATTTGATAAACGCAATTTTAGCCGTAAGTTGCTTTCCTCGGATCTTATTATCAAATTGGAAGAAAAGGACAAAGAAAACTCCAAGAAAGGCGCTTTTTATTTTAAATTGAATACAGCCATCTACAAGGAGAAAATCATGTCATTTTTGCGCTATTTACCAAGCTGGTTTCCCGAAAACTAATCCGGGAAAAAACAGTAGCAAGCACTTCGAAAATCCCTGCCATATCAAGAAATTATCTGGCCAGAGTTGCTTCAAGCTCCACCTTTAAAGTTTCAAAAAGAGACTTGACTTCCAAAACGGTACTAGTTTGTTGTACCTGATTTTTGCTGAGCCACCGCTGTATAATATCGAAGTGTTCAACTAATTCCGTCGAATCGGTAGTGTAAATATTGAGACGAATGAGATCTTTAACTTCATAACCACTTTGTAGAATAACTTTTTCAAGATTTTCAATGCTATGAATAATCTGCGTTCTCATATCAGCATTACTCGATATTCCCTCTTCACTGATGGCACATTGTCCCGATACATATAAAGTTGAAGCTGCATGTTTAACTTCCACTGCCTGCACATAATTTCTGGCATCCTGCCATTTCCAAGGATTGATTACTTGCTTTTCCATTGTTGTAAATTTATTGTGCGACAAAGCTCCCTATATTTTTATATTTATGGATGTGACAAACCTCACAATTTAATAAAATCAAGAAAACAGACGGCTTAACGTTTCCCTGGACACACCCAGATAAGAAGCAAGCAGCAATTTTGGGATTCTTTGTACCAAAGCCGGATTTCGGGCTATCAACTGCTCATATCTCTCTTTTGCTCCAGAAGTTAAAAATGATAAGATCCGTTGTTGTGAACCGATATGACCCGCAATTGATTTGCGCAGGAAAAAGCGCTCCATTTTTTGTAAATGATTGCACAATCGATCAAAATTTTCCAGCGATAGACATAGTAATTCAGTGTCCTCTAGGCATGCCAACGTAAATGAAGCATTTGCATTAGTATAAAAGGCCGAAACGTCCGTTTCCCACCAATCTTCCATTGCAAATGAAACAATATGCTCCTTAATATTCTCATCCGTATAATAAAGTTTAAGAAGACCCGACAATACAAAGTATATATATTTTACGTTTTCACCTTCCTTAAAAATACGGTCGGATTTTCTATAGTTCTTGTAAATAAAACATGCGCTTACACATGCAAACTCTTCGTCAGTAAGAGTAACGACTTTCCCTATATGTTCTTTTAATAAATTATATTTATCTTCCATTGGGTGATAAGTAGCAATTGTGGCTGATTTTGGTTTGTTTTTATGTAAAAAGTTAATTGAATTGAGCTCTATATTGCTGTGGACTTTGGTTTGTTTTCAATTTAAATAATCTGCTAAAGGATTGGGGCTGTTCAAAACCTAATTCAAACGCAATTTCGGAAATACTTAGCGCTGTAGTAGATAACTTATTTTTAGCCCGGTAAATCATTTTGTCATGGATAATTTGCTGCGTGTTTTGTCCCGTAAGATTTCGTAATAGATCACTTAAATAACTTGCTGACATATGCAGCTGATCAGCGATATAATTGACGGTTGGAACGCCGGCATTCAAAACCTTATCACTCTTAAAATAATCCTCCAGCAACTGATCGATACGGTCAGTAAGACTAGGATAATTTTGTTTTCTGGTCAGAAACTGCCTGTTATAAAATCGTTGGGCATAATTTAGCAAGAGTTCAATCTGGGAGATGATCACATCATGGCTCATGTCGTCTATACGGCTTTCAAGCTCGTCCTCTATCGCCCTGAATAGCGAAAGCATGGTTTCTTTTTCTTTGGTCGAAAGGTGCAGCGCTTCATTGGTCGCATAAGAGAAAAAGTGATACTGATGGATCTTTTGTGCCAGTGGGTATTGTAATAAAAAGTCAGGATCTATAAGGAGTGTGACCTGCGGACTAAGTATTTTTTGTTCCGCAGTTTCCTCTTTATCATTCTCTTCTATTGAAGAGAGAATTTGTTGTGGAGCCACAAAAAACAAACCTCCCTCTTTAAAATCAAATTTAGTCTGACCATACCTTAACTCTCCTCCAGCATCCGGTTTAAAAGCTATTTTATAATAATTCAGTACGTGCGATCTATTCGGTGCACGACCTTTAAGTGGTTTGTCTACACCGTTTAACAAAACGATTAAAGGGTGCTTTGGGGGCGGAAAACCAGATGCCGCCATTACGTCAGCCAGTGTATTAAATCTTTTTAAGGAATGATTCGATTTTTTTGAAGCCATGTTATAAAAATTCCAGATTACAAGTTAAGCAATATTCGCTTTTCCTCACAAAAAAGAAAAGCGAATAAAAGCATGTCAAAAATAGCATCGATGGATTAACCTTGGGCTGCTTCTGAAATAGTTTTCCAAGTTTTCCATTCCTGAATGCGTTCAGCATAGATTTGTTGAATATGTGGCAAATCGTTTTTACCCAGTAGTAATCTCAATGGTGGATTTTCATCATCTACCACAGCGAATATAGCCTCGAGAGTGGCCATAGGATTTCCCCGTTCCAGCTTTTGTAAATTTTCCATCAAGCTGCTCTTTAAAGCGTCATACTCCGATAATTTTTTGCTGGCTATTTTTAGGGATTCAGCACTTCCAAATTCAGTATTATAAGCCCCCGGTTCAATCAGCGTTACTTTGATGCCAAAGGCCGCAACTTCTTTAGATAAACTATCGTATATCGCTTCAAACGCAAATTTTGAAGAACAATAATACCCAATAAGAGGACTACTATAAATACCAACAGCGCTCGACGTCCCCAAAATATGGCCATAACCTTGCGTTCGCAGTATAGGTAATGCTGCCTGAATGACATGGATAGGGCCTATAATATTGGTTTCATACATCGCTTTTACCTCATCAGTACTGCCCTCTTCGATGGTTCCTACCAAAGAATACCCGGCATTATTGAATACAATATCTAATCTTCCAAAATATTCATTGGCTTTGTTCATAGCGTTTTGCACTTGCGAGGCATTCGTTACATCCACTTCAAGAATCAAAACCTGATCGCCATACTTTTCTTTTAATGCGGCAATACGATCGATATTACGTGCTGTAGCTGCCACTTTGTCTCCACGTTTCAAGGCGGCTTCTGTCCATATTTTTCCAAATCCTCTTGAGGATCCTGTGATGAACCAAACTTTTTCTTTCTGTTTATTTTCCATTTTTTAATTGTATTAATCTTCATGCAAAGTTGCTCCTAAATAGCTATACCTTACGTTGCCAGAATGAGGATTATCCTAACCAAAACAAAGAAAAACGAACGACTGGTATTGTTATAAAATCACCTGCCCTTTTGAACAAAGCTAATTAGGACTTTTGAACAAAACGGCGCATGTTAATCCGTCCTAATTTTGTCTCAGTAATAACAATTAAACGTATTCAAAATGGAAAAAGAATAATTATCAGGGAGTTCAACAACAGCCTATCGGTTCGGGCTTCAATTCAAAATCAACAGCCAATGATGTCATTCAAAACATCGATCTTACCGGAAAAATCGCTATTGTCACTGGCGGTAACACAGGAATTGGGTTGGAAACCACCAAAGTTCTCGCCGCAGCTGGAGCTACAGTAATCATACCTGCGCGCGATATTGAAAAGGCAAAGAAGAATCTGGAAGGAATTAGAAATGTCGAAATTGTCGCAATGGATTTAATGTCTCCCACATCTATTGATGCTTTCGCGGAAAACTTTATCGCGTCAGGAAGACCCTTACATTTACTGATCAACAATGCAGGTATTATGTGGGTACCACTTCGCAGAGATGCACGGGGTATAGAATCCCAGCTGGCGACCAACTATTTAGCCTTATTCCAGCTCAGCGCCAGACTATGGCCGTCACTAAAAAAAGCCAATGGAGCACGCGTGATTAATGTTTCTTCCCACGGTCATCATTTTGCGCCTTTTAATTTTGATGATCCTCATTTCCTTCACAGCGCATATGAAACGTTACAGGGGTACGGACAATCCAAGACCGCTGTCAATCTTTTTTCAATGGAACTGGATGTGCGGGGACAATCTTCCCATATCAGAAGCTATGCCGTTCATCCAGGTTCTATTGGTGGGACTGAATTGGGCAGAGAAGCTCCACTGGAACTATTTCAAAAAATGGGTTTTGTGGATGTAAATGGCAACATGTTGCCTGAGGTAGCGGCATCATTAAAAACGATCCCACAGGGAGCAGCTACAACAGTATGGTGTGCTACAAGCCCTTTATTGGAGCATATTGGAGGGGTCTATTGTGAGGATGGGGACATTGCAGTACTATCATCAGATATGACCGACCAAAAAGGCGTACACCCTTATTCACTTGATGAAACCAATGCGAAGAAACTATGGAAACTGACAGAAGAGATGACGGGTATTCGCTTCAATCCGTAAATCAGCTTACAACTGGGGCAGGATCTGCATTTTGCCCCAATTTAGCAATGAACTTTTAAACAAAGTAAATGCTGTTATTTCTTATCTTTAGATTATTGATTTCTCTCAAAAAAAAACAAAAATCATGGAATACCAAGCCCGATACATTACCGAAGATATAAAGCTTTCAAGCTACGAAGACAAGTTTTTCAAATCAGATATTATGTTTGAACAGCATATGCTGGTCTGGTTTCTTTCCGGAGAAACCAAGATTGTACAGGCTGATGCTACCTATATATTTGGAAAAGGGGATATTTTTCTAATTCCCAGAAATCAGTTGGCAACTATTATTAATTATCCTAAAGACGGTGAACCTCATAAAACTGTTGTCATGCATTTATCATTAGAAACATTAACGAATTTCTATGCAGGCAAGAATATAAATCCCCAACCCAAAAATTCACCGAAGATTTTTTGTTTCAATAATCACCCGCTCCTGGAAAGTTGCCTGGCATCACTTATTCCCTATTTCGACATGAAAGACATTCCTGCAGATATTGCCTCCATTAAAATTACCGAAGCCATCAGTATTCTCCGAACGCTGAACCAAGAGATCGATCAAGTGCTTGCTAATTTTGAGGAGCCCGGAAAAATCAACCTTGTCGATTATATGGAAAAGAATTTTATGTTCAATCTTCCACTGGAAAAATTTGGTTACCTGACGGGCAGAAGTCTGACAACATTTAAGCGGGACTTCAAAAAGGCTTTCACCATGACTCCACAACGCTGGTTAACACATAAACGTTTGGAACTTGCCTATTATCAGCTTACAGAAAAGAAAAAAAAGCCTTTGGAAGTCTGTTATGAGGTAGGATTTGAAAACCTCTCCCATTTTTCATTTGCTTTCAAAAAGCAATTTGGATTGGCTCCAAGTCGTTTGATCGATCCCCTATCCTAGTTTCAGGCGTTCTTCCTGCAGGTCCAAAAGATACAATTGCCTACGAATAGGGTCTTCGTTTATATTGGGAATAATTATTTTTTGTCTCTGGCTAGATCAGCTCGTACTTTCTTTACAAAATCAAGCGAAACCCCAGCAACACGCACGATAACATCATCGGTAAGCTTAAGCTCATGAATCAAATTCTCCACGACCTCATAGCTTTTCGCCTCAGCACCTTGTTCAATACCTGTTTCGAGGCCTTTCTGAATAGCCTCGTTAAGCTGTTGCTCCTGATATTGGCGCACCGCTTCAGCATCCCATTTACGTTTTAGACTTACATCATACATTGCTCGTTCCTCCTTATTCAACTTTGCGTATTCTGCTATTTTAAATAATTTTTCAAATATAGTCTTCTTTAGATAGACCGGTATCTTATTCAGCTTTGACATATTACGTAAAACATAAAGCCAACGATCCAAATCATCTTTTAATTCGGCCTCTACTTTTGTAAAGTTACGCAATTGAACGTAAATAAACCCCAACTCTTCATAAAAAACTCGACCTGTCTTCCTGTTACACAAACAGATATCGTGAAGAACAGCGCTGGATTCTTCTGCCTGTGAAAAAGTAAACCCATCCATGAGCACCACGATGTATACTTCGGTTATCGCATAATTCCACGCTCGCCGGTTTCCTTTTGGAGCCTGATCGGCAATCAACTTACTGCTGTAGTAAAGCATGCGTTTTTTTAGATTTATCTGTGCAGTACGTTGTACTTCAATCACAAACTTCTCTCCATTATCAGCGGTACAGATCAGGTCAAAGATCACCGTACCGATCTCCTCGCTATCTCCTACATGTTCATTCTTTTCGTACAATAAATCGACAATAGATTTCCGTCCACGGAATAACCCATTCAATAGCGAAATCAATAAATCCTTATTGGGTTCTGACCCAAAAATACGCTTAAATGCATAGTCTGAAACTAGATCTATATAAACTGGCTCGTTCATAGATACAATAATTGGTTGTTGTTTGTAAATATCGCAAAAATAAATCAATAAAACTAATAATTTTAGTAAAAATAAGTATAACAGAATGTAGCTAGTAAATACTTTTTAATCACCTAATTTTTTTACGATCCGTAATTCGGTTACAAGATTCCGTAATTGGGGTAAGCAGCTGGCAGGCCATCCTTCGTAATTTTGGGTAACAAAAATAAGAAGCAGATGAAAACAAGAAAATTAGGCCAGCAGGGGCTCGAGATTCCAATGATAGGCTTAGGCTGCATGGGGATGAGCAGTTTTGCCTCCACGGGCGATATCTACGGCAAGGCAGACGAACAAGAATCCATTGCCACCATCCACCGGTCACTGGAACTGGGTGGCAACTTTTTGGATACGGCCGATCTCTATGGACCTTTTGAAAACGAAAGGCTGATCTCCAGGGCCATACGCGGCAAACGAGACAAATTTATCCTAGCCAGCAAATTCGGCTTTGAGATTGACGATAATGATCAGGTGACCTGGCGCATCAACGGTCGGCCGGAGTATATCCAAAAGTCTATCGAGCGCTCGCTGAAAAATCTCGATACCGATGTAATTGACCTCTATTATATGCACCGCCCAGACCCCAATGTGCCGATTGAGGAAACCGTGGGTGCAATGGCTGAGCTGGTTACAGCGGGCAAGGTCAGGTACCTGGGTATTTCCGAAGTCAGTGCTGAGCAAATCCAAAAAGCACACGCGACCTTCCCGATCACGGCTGTGCAGAATGAAATCTCCTTATTTGGACGTGAGGTGGAGACCAATGGTATATACGACCTGACAAATGAGCTGGGTATAGGTCTGGTCGCCTACTCCCCTTTGGGCCGTGGATTTATCACGGGTGAGATCAAGTCGCCGGACGATATCCCCGAAGATGATTTCCGCAGGCTTATCCCCCGGTTTCAGGGCGAACAGTTTTATAAAAACCTGGATCTGGTGCGGGAACTTGAACAAATTGGAAAAGAGAAAGAAGTTACTCCCTCACAGCTGGCCCTTGCCTGGCTGATCCAAAAAGGAATCGTGCCGATACCGGGTACAAAAAGAGTGCGCTATGTGGAGCAGAATATTGCTGCGACTGACATCCTATTGACAGCCGAAGAGTTGCAGCGCATTGAGGCTATTCTGCCGGTTGGACTGGATACCGGTTCCCGGGATGTAAGGATGCCCTTGCAGCCCTAGAAAATATTAAATGCCATGCTTGCAGCAAGCGCATGGCATTTTCCTTACATTCGTTTATTATTTAACAGGTATTAATAGCATGTCAAAGAAAGAATCAGTATTGATCAGGATCAATAACATCGCTGACTATCATGAAGCATTGCAGCTCCCCAAACCCCAGCATCCGCTTTTTAGCATCACGGATTTTTCAAAAAACAAACATACGCATCCTGCGGTCGAGACCACCTTTCAGCTCAATTTATACTGCATTTCTGTCAAAGAAGATGCGCAATGCGTCTTGCGATATGGGCCACATCAATATGACTTTAGGGAAGGCCTGATGACCTTCTTTAAACCCGGCCAGACCATAAGCGTTGATCCGACGACCGTCCATGCCGAAGTAGGCTATTCCCTAGTTTTTCATCCCGACTTTATCCGCAGCTATGACCTGGCAAACAAAATCGGCAGCTACAGTTTTTTTGACTATGAAGTCAACGAAGCGCTTTTTCTGTCCGACCGGGAAAAAGAGCAGATCCGAAATATTGGGAAAGGGATCATAAGCGAGTATGAAAATACGATTGACAGCTATAGCCAGGATGCTATTGTCAGTTTCATTGATCTATTGCTGGTTTATTCGCAGCGGTTTTATAACCGGCAGTTTATTACACGTAAGGTACACAATGTCCCTTTGGTCAGTCGGTTCGAACAATTATTGGATCACTATTTTAATGACGAAACCGAACGCAACGGTTTACCACAGGTTGGGTATTTTGCCGAACAGCTCCATATGTCGAAAAACTATTTAAGTGATTTATTACGTTCACAGACCGGTGAGAGCGCACAGAACCATATCCAACATAAGCTCATTGAAAAAGCGAAAGATCTACTGTCCGGATCCGAACTTTCCGTTGCCGAGATTGCCTATCAACTGGGTTTTGAACAGCCGCAGTCACTCAATCGTTTATTCAAAAAGAAAACAGCGGTCTCACCGCTTGAATTTAGAAGAAGGATGAACTTTAACAAGCTTTGACTTTGCTGCAACCATCTTTAAAATTTTGGCGCATACATTTACATTGTTCTATTGCGCAAGACCGAAAGGCAGTGTTTTTCGGTCGTAAGCGTGGCAAGCTCCAACAAATTGATGTAGCATGATTAATTGCGTGCGGGGTACGTTGGCGCGGGATAATCCCTGTCGACATGCATCTGATTAATCAAAATCTCATTGATCAGGTGGCGCATTGGCTTGTCATTAACCGCAATTTTTACAATTTTGTTTTTGTAATAGATATCACCTTCAAATTCGCTTTGGATTTTCTCCGCGAATGTAGGCGATATCTTAACTGCCGCCGGCAGCTCAGGTGCCGAAGCCTGACAACATTTAAGCGGGACTTCAAAAAGACTTTCACCATGACTCCACAACCCATATATTCAATGTTGCCAAAGTATTTCAATTGGTTTAACAATCCCCCAGCTTATTCGCATTTCGAGATTAATAAAATTGAACCTTAATAAGGGAAAAAGATTTGAAGTAAATATTTTTTTATACATTTGCATAACTGGTTATATAATTAATTATTATTATGAACATATTTGAAAAAACTGGTAAAATGGCATTAGGCAGTAGGCTGCGCTTTATGGCTTCACAGATTACCGAAGAAGCAGCCAAGATTTATGAACTGTACGATGTAGATTTTTCACCAAAATGGTTTCCTGTATTTTTTGTACTGTCAGAAGACGGAACAAAAACGATAACGGAAATAGCGAACGAAATAGGACATTCTCAACCGTCTGTTACAAAAATCATTAAAGAAATGGCTTTAGCCGGATTAGTTATAGACAATATTAAGTCCAATGACAAACGCAGGAATGTAGCAGGACTGACCGAAAAGGGAATAAAGCTTTCTGAAAAAATAAAAGTACAAATTGGCGATGTTGATCATGCAATCAATGAAATTATCAATGAGGCTACGCACAACCTTTGGGAAGCTCTGGCTGAGTGGGAATTTTTACTTGATCAAAAACCTTTACTGAAAAGAGTACAGGAACAAAAAAAACTCCGTGAAAGTAAGGATGTACAAATCGTACCCTACGAGCCTAAATACAAAACCGCTTTTAAAGCGTTAAATGAAGAATGGATATCCACTTACTTTGAAATGGAAGAAGCCGACTATAAAGCATTGGATAATCCTGAAGATTATATCTTGGCAAAGGGAGGAAAAATATTTGTAGCATTATACAACAGCGAACCACTTGGCGTTTGCGCACTAATGAAAATGGATGACCCCAACTATGATTTTGAGCTTGCAAAAATGGCTGTTTCACCAAAAGTTCAAGGCAAAAATATAGGCTGGTTACTTGGACAGGCTGCTATAAATTCAGCCAAAGATCTGGGAGCATCAAAAATATATCTTGAAAGCAATACTATTTTAAAACCAGCCATTAATTTGTATTACAAGTTAGGTTTTAACAAGATAGTAGGACATTCAACTCCTTATAAACGTTGCAATATTCAAATGGAATTACAATTAAAAGATTAAAAAATGTATGATAAAAAAGTAGCAATAGTTATTAAAGACGAGTTATTAATTTGGCAAAAACTAAATGTGGTATCATTTCTGGCAAGTAGTATTGCGATTCAGTTTCCCGAAACTCATGGTAATGATTTTATTACTGCAGACAATGTGAAATTTCTTCCGTTTTTGAAGCATCCAGTACTTATTTACAAGGCTGAATCACAAGAAAAATTACAACGAGCATTCCTCCGTTCAAAAGACAGAGGACTTGCCATTGGTATTTACACAAAACCACTTTTTGACACACGTTCTGGTGAGGAAAATATTTTGGAAATCGCAAAACGTAGTACAGACGATTTGGATCTAGTAGGTATTATCGTCTATGGTGAAAATAAGAAAGTCGATAAGGCATTCGATGGATTAAAATTCCACGAATAGACAACAATTGTAGCTATCATCACTGGTTCACAGCGTGCGCCTTGCCATTATTTATGGACGTCTTCGCTTACAGTAGCGTCCCAGTATCTGACTGGTCGCTAAACCTATGGTCAATAACGTTTATTGGGCCTGATCTCAAATTTGATTTTGACAGGTTAGCAATATCTATGGATTATGGCTATATTAGAAACAAATCCAATGTGGACTAAACAATAGTAAAGATATGAGTATAGCTGATTTTGATGAAATCATTCGCCGCAGTATGGAAATTAGAAAAAAATATCGCGAACTGGAATTGCTGCACCATGGAAGTGAATGGACTGTGGAGGAGGATGCGCTGGCTTATTTAACGGATGCTGGTCTAGTAGGCAGAAACGTTATGTCGCAACAACAACGTTGGCCGAAAGCCGGTTCTGAAGCGGAATTGAAACATAAACTTGGCGAAAACATTTGGTGGCTGATTGTCTTGGCGGAAAGATCTGGAATTGATATTAGGGAGGCCGTTGATCAATTTTTAACCAAAACGGAGGACGCTTTAAAATAGGTATGTAATTCCACAAAATCGCCCCTATCCTAGTTTCAGGCATTCTTTTCTTCCTGCAGCTCCAAAAGATACAATTGCCTACGAATAGGGTCTTCGTCTATATTGGGGTGCTCATTCAGTCCGGAAAGATATTATTTTATTCCCTTTGTTTCGGCTTCCAATAGATCTTTTCGATATCGAATTTCTTGGTTTGCGGATTGAAACGGTATTGTATGGCGTTTCCGTTGAGGCAGTTTCCATAAGATTCCTGCACTAAATACCAGGAGCTTTCGATTTCAATTTTATCATTTTTAGAAAAGTCGTATTCGAAAATAAGATCTTCCAACTCATCAAACTTCTCGCTACAATGTTCTACCGGGTCAGTCTTTTTCAAAGTCTCCCTGAAGCCAGAAAGCATGGACTCCCCTTCTTTGTACTCTTTTAGTTTGTTAGACCTAACTTCATAAAAATTCAGGGTATGACCATCTCCGACATGATCATCTGTAATAACAATGGTTGAACCATCGGTGGCATGATACAGGTTGATTGACCAAATGCCGTCAACAATCATAAAGCCTGCCCTGTCCGGTTCAAAATACTTCTGTTTAGAAAACTTGGTAGTAGCATCACTATAAAAATTATTGGCTTTTATTTCATTATACCATTTTAATCGATCTTCCGGTTTCCATTCCCAGCTTGAAAATGCGTCGTCCGGCAATAATAAGATCAGGTCGAGTAAAGTTTTATGCTGGGTGAAATTGATAGAAACTTTATCTTTTATAGCTGTGTTTCCTCCCCTGTCTATAGCACCAGTTTTTACACTGTCTTTTTTGGGAATTCCTGCCGAATTATCTCCGGTTTTCCTTGTTGTCACATGCCCACAGGCCCCCAGTATAAAAATAAGCGCAAGCAGAATAGAAAAAAAACCTAAATGTCTTCCTGATATTCGCTGCATCTTGCTATCGTATTTTGCGGAAAAGATTTTCAATTGCTTTTATTTTTTTGTTTTATTCACTTTGATTGCCGACAATTTCAAAAGAAACGGGGAATATTTCAACCTGATAAAATAACTTTTATCCGTGATGATCTCCGCCAAAAAAACTAATCATTGTAGTTAGTGCATTTTTACTGTGCATTTTTTCTCCATTTTCAAGCGATTCCTGTGCAATAAGCGAAGCTCTCTTTTGCATTGTTTTTTCGTAAACAGCAATTGCTTCTTTTATTGAATTGTATTTGTCAGTTGTCAAGCATTCACTCAATTCCAAAGCATCGAGCATTGCCATATTTACACCTTCGCCTGCAAAAGGTGGCATTACGTGTGCTGCATCGCCGACCAAAGTTAGGTTTGCGATGGTTTCCCAGGTTTGGTTTAACGGCATACAGTTTATAGGTCGTGGAATAAATGGCGTTTGTACATTTTCAAATAGTTCATACCAAATATCGCTCCAGTCAAAATAGGTGGTCTTAAACCATTCAAGCAGTTGTGATTTATCCGAAAAATCTAAATTGCTTTTTGCAGCCCAATTTTCCTCAGCTTTAAAACTTGCATAAAACCCGATTTCATTATTCGCTTTTTGCCCCATCAAAATATCTTTCTCGTTTCCAAATGCCATTATTTTTCCGCCCCGAAGTATTCCTGAGATTTTTGGCAGGGATTTATCGGCTTCATATACATTCCCTTCAAGCATTGTAATACCTGAATAGAAGGATTTAATATCGGTTATGTAGGGTCTTATTTTTGAATTTGCACCATCAGCAGCTATTACAATGTCGGCATAGGATGTAGTCTCGTTTTTGAATTGTAGCAACCAGCCTTCATTTTGTTTTTGCATGGAAAGAAAATGACTGTTCCACAAAATGGTATCATCTTGTAAAGAGTCTATTAAAATTCTTCGTAATGTGCCACGGTCTATTTCCGGACGAAAATGTTCGTGTCCAAAATCTTCGGTTTGTACAGTTTCGTGGTCACTAAAAAATATCTCTGCTTTTTCATTGGTGATTGTCGTTTTGTCGGCTCCAGGCATATAGTTCTTTTTGAACTCATCCAATAAATTGGCTTTTTCTAAAGCAGCCAAACCTGAATTGTCGTGCAAGTCAAGTGGCGAACCTTGCACCCGTGCATTTTTATCAATATCTCTTTCATACACTTTTACATCAACTCCTTTCAGTTGCAAAAGTTTAGCCAATGTCAGTCCACCTGGTCCACCGCCAACAATGGCTATTTTTTTGTTTTTAATCAACATATTTTTTAGTCAAATTATTCTGGTTTCTATTTGTGGCGAATTGAGGAAAGTCTGCCCTGGTTCTTCGTCCGTTTTTTGTTAATCCTGTGTATTCGCAGTAATCACTGCCATTGTATCCATATAATCTCGCCAATAAACTATTTTTCTGTCCTTAATGGTTATGATAGAGCAAAAGCGGTTATCATACGGTTTGCGAGTTGAAGGAACTGTACCGTGAACTTCGTATTCAAGAATGATTACATTTTCGGGTTTTGCAGATTTATAAATTCGCAAATTATCGGCTGAAGTAAGTAGATTGTTGTAACCGCCAAACCAATCCATATACTTTTTTCGTCCTTCAATTTTTGTCGGAAATCCTTTGAAAATGTATAAAAACTCAAACACACAATCTTCTGCAACTGCGTCCTAAAAATGTTCGCCCTCAACTTCGCCTTTTAATCCTTCCATGATAATTTGATAAAAAGGTGCTGCATTTTCCCTGAAAGCAGGATGACTTCTGTCCACTTTTGCTATTTTATTTTCCATTTTTTCAAATAAATTTCACTAGTTAAATATATAAAAAAATGTGTGACAAATTAATTCATCTATTTTGAATTCTATCCACAAACAAAATATAATGAATCTCTGTTCGACGATTAAAAAGCGGCAATATGGTCGATAAACCTTAATCTACTACAGCGATCTGAAATAGTTTGGAAATCATTGCTCCATGGCAAACTTCTCCATTCCAACGAGCTAAAAAACCAATATCGTTTTAAAAAGAACAAGGCGCACCCAAACGGTGCACCTTGCCATCCATTATGGACGTCTTCGTTTACTATAGCGCCCCAGCAAACGACTGGTCGCAAAACTTACCAGTGTACCCAAAGCAGCCATAAGGACCGTCTGCAGTACATCGCCAAGCGAGATACTCGCCCAGATGGAGCAGATTGTTCCACCGATTGTGGAGATACGGAGATCATTCAGCTTCATCGGCTTTGCTCCTTTCCAATGCTTCCTTAGAGCCTTTCTCTGGTATGTCGTGAGCCTCTGGCAGGGGCTCCTCCTGATCCAATACTGTCTCCACGATCCCTAGCCCCAAAGCTAGGTATTTTAATACATTCCCTACCTTACCTGGTAGTTTAACAGGTGCCGCCAGCACCAGCTGCAGCACCTGCCCGATTTTGTTAACGATTTTTTTCATTTCTGTTACTCTAAATAGGCAGGATTAGCGATCAGAAGCAAGATATTCCGACCGCTAATCCTGCCTCTCCACCAATACCCCTTTCGATAAATATTGAAGGGCAAAGAATAAGTGACATTGTTTCCCCATCCTCCAACACACACTTTTCGTTAAGCTAAGGAGATCATAGAATTGAAAGCCTAGCGTTCCGACTACCAATCTCCTTCCTCCACTACACCTTTCGATAAACATGCCTTGCGTTCCGACTGCTTATCGCTGACGCAAGATGAGGATAGCGTAAATCACTGTCCGAGCGTAGCGAGTTTGATTTATGCCGTCAGCTTGCTAAGAAGATGGCACAAAGGAATGCAGCAGGCAATTCCAGATCTCCAAAGCCTTATCGAATACTCAAATACACATCATCACCCATATCCCACAGGCAATACACCAGTGCTTTCAGCTTGGCCAGGGCCTTCCCACTTCCGACACCCTGCCCCTCTCCGGTTAGACTGGTGACCGGAGCGATGCAGCCGAGCAATTCGTCCTTGGCATTATTAGCCGCGTGGATCAAGATTCCTTCACGGTTTAACACATGCGGGATACCGATCTGCTCACCATGCCGCTGGTAACGGACCTTCTCCAGTTTGTACTGACCGATCGGAATGCAGCTGATCCGCCTGATGTTATTGCGGTCAGGCAGCTCGATGGTATGGCAGATATGCTCACCGTTGTACGTGATCGTTCCATTTGTTCCCTCAGCCCCATATTTCCGGAGGAGCTTGAGAGTGTGTCTGTTGTTCATGACAGGTTATTATGGAATGTCTACGTCCACGATGGTCATTGCGTTATAAGGGTTGTTCTTGAGTGGATAGAATTCCCCGTTAACTTCCTGATACATCGAAATACCGACAATGATGTATACCACTTTTGCAGCATCTACGACCAATGGTGCCTGTAGTGTTTCCTCAACGTGCACACCAATCAGCGGAATGTAGCCCGATCTGACCATCACCGGACGCGGAGGTACTTCATCCGTACTCAGCTCGGCAACGGCCAGTGTAAACAACATGTGCGTCGCCCCGTTCAGCAGCATGACATCATTTTGTGGGTTGAATTCCGGAATGATCAGTGTGGCCTCACCGGCGGTACGGTCATAGGTTGGTTCCAGTTTTTCACCCAGCAGCATTTTTAGGCTGCTGGCCTGGTTAAACTCAAAGCCCTTGAGCATTGTACTGTTTTCCTCTAGAAAGATCCGCTCGCCACGTGCATTTGCCGAATCCGACTTTTGTATCCTGTGGATCAGCGACGTCAGCCTGTTGCGCATCGTATTGTCTGCAAATGTGCGCAGCAGATTGTTCAGCTGGATACGTAGGAGTTTGGCGGTACCTGCGGCAGTACCAAATTCGGCCATATTTTCACGTGTTCGCTGAAAATTGGGATCCGTCTGGATCCGGGCCTTGTCCACACCGCCTTTCATGCGGACTTCATAACCGCGACTGCGGTGTTTGCTAAAAGAAAGGTCCCCGACCTTCCCTCTAAACTTGATTAAACTTTCTTGTTTTGCCATGATATTTAAGTTTTGATGACAACACAAAGATGGCGAGCATTAAAACCCCCACTGTCCAAAATGGCCCGATATGGCCAACATGGCTTAAATTGACAGTATAAGGCTAGGAATGGCAGTATATGGCACTATTTGTCCATCATGTGCTAGTATTTAAGTACTGTTAGTGTACCGCGAGTGTACTGAAGAGGTACCAATACCCTACCAAAAAGGTACTGGAGAGCTACTGAAAAGCTACCAAAGAGTTACAGCAATCCGTAGACTGCGTGTAAGTAAAATGTGTGGGGATGGTAGCCTCCTGTTAATAGCCCCGTAGGATGGTACCGGAGCAATAGCCAAGATCAAAAAGGGCTGATATTATCGTACGTAATAGATTAACTGGTAAATATCAAAATGTTGTTATACAAATATTTAAAACAAAATATGGATTGAATCGTTTAAAGTAGAATTATTAATTTTTTTCTTAAGGGCTGTCGTTAAAAGTGCGCATCGTGCATCTATCGGCAGAGAGGTATCCAGCTAACAGGAAAATCATGGTACCACCTATGGATTGTCTGTGGCATGACCATATTATGCCCCACAGCACTCCATCAGCCCAGATAAACATGAGCAAAAAATATCGACTTTGTATCAATCCAAAAGATGTTGCCCTGATACTCGATCTCAGTCCCAGGCAGGCACAGCGCAAATACCAGCAGGCAAAAGATGCCTATGGAAAGGCCAAGCACCAGCAACTTACCATACATGAATTTGCAGCATATTATGACTTACCCCTAGCAGAAGTTATTGAACGGCTTTAAATTTCTAAAATTGGGGGGCGCAAGCCCGCCCCCTAACTCTTATCTTTCATTTACCAATGCCCATTCTTCCCTTATTTTCAGTAGTCTATCGTAAGCCTCAGCCGGCACTTTCAACTGCTCCTGATCTATGCCCAATAGCTGCACAATATAATCATTGCCCTCCTTGTATTGGTCTTTTATGGCCAGCTGTTGGATCAACAGCCCCCGACCGGCGCGGAAAAATAAATTAGGCCATTGTCTTTCAATTTTGGCGAGGGAATCCATATCAACAGTGCCCTCCCGACCATCCAGCAAACGTACATCGACCAGCTTGGATCTGGCGGATCCTTCCTTGAGATGGAAATACGCAATCTGAGTTATTCTCACCCATTCATTGACAGCACCTATCATTACCTCAATCTGTTGGGTGACCTCTTTGAGACAAGCCTTCAATCTGTTTTCGTCACTGCTCAAACGATCGTGGTTGGCACGCAGTCGTTGCTTCCGGTTTCTTAGTTCATTCAATTCCTGCTCATACTGCATCCGAAGCTCATTACTCTTTTTTTCCACCGCTCGTATCTGCTCATCTTTCTGCAAAAGCCATTTTTGCATTACTTTTACACGCTTTTTTTTATAGTTATTAATCTTTCTTTCCTTTCGAAAGGCATAATAAAACTGAACCATGATAAAGCAGAACATAACCACGACAAAATCCCGCTCAAAATAATCACCTTTTTGCAGATCTTGCCCAAATACCTCTAAATAGACCTTGTAAACAATTCTTAAGGCCACAGCCCCCAAAACTAAAACGAGTAGCGCAAATTGGATCAGATAGCGTACTATTTCATTTTGCCCCAGAAATTTGTACGAGTCAAGTTTGTATATGACGAATGCAACAGGCACTATCGCCAATAGCATTAATACCAAACTAAAAAGAAATATCAAACCATGTTTTTTCATGGTTATACTCGAAAATAAAGATTCTTCAGTCGTGTAAAAAGTGACCATACAAGATGAAATAGCTGCTAATAATAAAATTATCCACAAAGTTCCATACCAGGAGCGAAAGAAAGATTTAAGTGTTATCATAATAGGTTGACAATAAGATTAACCTCTAAGTTAATAATATGTATGATTACTTAAGGTAACGTTTCCTTTACATGTTATCATAGATTTAATTTATCCCTTCGTAGACTTTGCAAATGCGTTTAAGTAGCATTCAAGCGTGTTTAATACTTATCTCGACGAAACCATTCTCGTTTTCGCCGATCTCGGCCTTTGTTTCCTTCGCTTTTTAGTGATTTGGTTTTAGATTCGCTGTTCGATCGAATTATAAAACTAATTTAAATTTTTAACAACGGTGCATACTAGTTGCCTGATGTATAGCATTGGCATGCCGCTATATCCTTTGAGGCCTAGCAATCACCGATAAACTAAACAGAATGAACAAATACACATTTGATGAGATGGGAGTCAGACAATGGCTCAGACAGTTGTACAGCTCAACCGTCGAACTCCAGATGATGGAGCAAAAGCTGATCCTGCTCTGCCTACGCAGCTGGCTTATGTCGCGTTTTGAACTTTCGGAGAGCCAGGTTGAGTATCTCATATCGCTGTCATCAGACTTCAAAAATAATCTTGCCCAAGAGATCGCCTTTGCCATCAACAACCAGGCAGACATCACGTTGGAAAAGCAGACCAATGAAAAAGCTGCCAGTACCCTCTCCCGAGATTCGGTCAAGGTGACGGAGTATGAGTCAAACAAGATCCAGTCAGATACACCTGAGATACCCGTAGAATCTAAAGCAAATGACATCTTCAGTCGCCGTTTAGAGGGGCATTTGATCGTCAGGATTTACTACACGCTTCTTTAGGTGATCTAAAATAATTCAACAAAACGCCATGGGCCATATCTCTCTCATGGCGTTTTTTCTTTTTCATGAACTATTCATTTACAACATATTAAAAGTGAATCGCTTTATCAAACATTTAAATGCACATTTCAATGTAGAAGATCCCTGTCGCCATGCACTGATCCAACATACTAAAGTACGCCAAGGTAAGCGCGGGCAGATCTATTGCCGGGAGGACGAGAGCCGTCCCTATTGGTGCTATGTGCTCGAGGGTATGGTGGGCGCATATGAGCTTCAACTCAGAAAGCCCTATCTCCACTGGATCGCCACGGAAGGGCATTATTTTACCGGTACCAAGCACGAGTATAGTTTTAACAGCCAGGATCTGAATATTCAGTTTCTCAAAAAAAGTAAAATTGCCTGTATACCCTTAACAGTTTTGCAGGAGCTGCAAGACCGGTATCCAAGCATGCATCATTTTGTGAGTATCATGCGGCAGCGTAAATCAGATTTTTTTAATAAAAAGGGACTTATTATGGCCCAAGATTCCATGGCCAGGTATGCAAAATTCAAGGAGCTGATGCCTGTGCTGTTGCATAGTCTGAACAATAAATTGCTGAGCCAATTTTTGTACATAGACCCAAAGACAATATATGAAAGCAAAAGAAATCAATAAAAGTTGAAATACTACCGTCAGACCCGATTTTTCGATTTTTAATGTCCCTTCCTTTGTAATAGGCAAATGGATAAAATGCTTAGAAAAATAAAAATAGGATGATGAATAATATAGAAAAAGGTATTAAAAGATACCGACGCAAGTTTGCAGTCTTTCCCTCCATGGGTAAGGGAATAAAGACCACTTTAGTAATAAAAGCCTCCATAGTACTGAAGCTTTTATGTGGCCATCCTGTTACACACAAGATGATCAATTATAACCCTTATGAATATACGGAATATTCATATAACAAAATTAGGAACTTTAAATTTTATGGCTTTTAAATCATGTAAAAGCCGACATAATCATGAGTTGGTTCAACTTTACGGGTTCAGACCCATCACAACCATCACACTATACATTGGCAGGAGAAACTCCACCATCATGTCCAACACCTACCGAACAGATGTGTGCCCTTCAGGCGACAAATTCTGCAGGTTCACCGGTTATCACTGATGCATTGAAAAATGAAATCATTAACTCATTGCAAAATCAGGTAAATGGTCCAAATGTGCGATTAAAATCGCGATAGGAATATCGTTAAGACATCAGCGTTTGCTAACTAAGTAATAGGGTATGAAAATTCATACCCTATATTTTTTGCGCTTTACTCTATTTCTTCTATCACCAATACTTCCATCGCCTCCTCGCCCAGTATTGCTTCAATGCCGTACGCTGCGAGCTGTGCGTTAAATTCCGCCAGGGTTTCATAGGATGCAATCTCTATTTTTTCTTTGCTATTGACACGGTCTAAAACAGGTGGAAATTTTCCACCTAGATCCGTCATGACCGCCAGGACAGCACTATTTTCATATACCATTCCTTTTGCATGCGTATCTTTCGGCATAGGCTGTACAGGACAGGGCTGCAATATGAGACAGGGAATCTTTTTCATCACTTTATACGATCGTATCCCTAAAAAACTGTGGAGGTCATTCAGTACCAATCTTGCCTGTACCGAATCCGGTCTTGACATTTTATCCAATCGTTCATAGGACAGCGCATGCTCCAGTGACCATACCCCTCCCTTAGCTTCAACATCTTGGTATTGATCCGGGTTTTTAACCTTTAATACAAGTCTTTCCGGCCTTGGCACATAGCCGGCCGGACTTATTTTTGCCCAAATAAATTTAACGGCGCTACTGATCGAGGCATTGTAAAAAGAAGTTTTGATCATATTTGTCAGGCTGTCTTTTTTTATTCTTAAAGATTCGAAAGGGGCGCCGTTTTGATAACCAGCGATCCAAACACCATATTTAACAGACTCAGTTTCCTCCATTTTTTTTCCCATCAGGTCCCCCTTACCAAAATCATCCTTTAAGGGCAATTCTATTAATTCTGTTTTATAGAGCTCTAGTATATTTTCTTCGGTTACAGACTTGTAGTTCGTTATTGCTTTAACCTTTCCTTTATAAAGAAATACCACATGCGGGACACTTTGATGCGGGAACCGCTGTTTTAAATAAACATCGGCATAGATAACGGGCAAGTTGACCTTGTTTTCTTTAAGGTAACTGTTCCCGGCGAAGAACTTGTCGATGGTTGCTTTATCCTGCCAAGTTACACTAATGATCTGAACTTGATCTTTCAGCTTGTCCTGTAGCTTTTGCAATTTGGGCATAGACTGTATACAAGTGCCACAATAGGTGTCAAAAAAATCCAATATCACCACTTTGCCTGCTAGCTTTTTAAGATCCAACGGTTTTCCTGTTCCGCGCATTTGCTGAATAGCACTGGGGGGTACAAAGGTATCCCCGATTTTTAAAGCCTCCTTGGATATTATATTTTCAGCTGTCTGTGCAAAGGCATTAATCGTCAGGATCAATAAGATAAATGAAATGAATAGTTGTTTTAAATGATTCATGTTTTAAAGTGTTAAGTGTTTAGCGTAAGTTTTGAGGTATTTTCCCTATAAGGACTGCTGGCTCCGGTAACCGGAAAGCATATTTCCGACTATCAGGTGCCAAGCTATACGTTAGCCCTTGGATATTTCTTTGTATAGTTTTCTGGAATCTTGGATCCAGATTTAACCGTTTCAGGTCAGACCAACGCCTTCCCCGAAATAATAGTTCTTTCTGCCGCTCCTGCAGTATGGTAGATAGTAAGATCTTGGCATCAGTTTGGATCACTGCCGTAAAGCTATTTTTATCGAACCTATTTTTTAGCAATGCGTTTAGCGCGGCTAATGCTTCTTTGACTTTCCCGATACGGGTAGCACACTCTGCTTTGATAAGGTATATCTCACTTGTCGTTAGCCCTACAAAAAGAGTTGCCAAGGACTGATCATAATTACCTTTAAAACTGTACGAATCTTTCGGGTAGTCGTTGTTCCTAAAATACAACTGCTTTCTAAGGTCATTGTCAGCATAACTGGCGTATAAATTGGAATCCACCAATCCATTGTTTAGACTCATAGGCCCCGCATTGTTCGCGATTGCGGCAAATAAAACCTCACTATTAAATCGTCCGATAGGCAGCTCGACACCCGTATTGAGATCGTTGAAATCCAATAAATCAGCATGTAGCTGCAAACTCGAATCAGCATATTGGTATGCTTTTTCATATTCAGCCATATAAAGATAAGCTCTAGCTAGACTTGCATAAGCGCTTGCAACTGAGGGACGGCCGGGTATAGCCTCCTTTGGCGGTAATAAAGAGGCGGCAATTTTATAATCCGCAATAATCTGCTCATAGGACTGCTTTAAATTCGCCCGCTCAGATGGGGCATCGATACCCGGATCGAGACGCAACGGGATGCCCATTTCCGTCGAAGCTGTTGCAGCATTGTAGGGCGGTGCAAACACCTCTGTTAGTTGCTGGAAAGCAAATGCCCTAAAGAAATGTGCAATTCCACTTAACTGCTGTCCTTTCTCACCTTTGGCCTCCTCTCCTAGCTTGCTTATGATTTCGAGCGCCTGATTGGCGTTAAAGACAGTTTTATAGGGGCCCTGCCACTGTGTTACATCAAAGTAAGGCTCATCTTTCCAGATATAAGCATTACGCTGATCCACGGTCATCATTCCATCAAAGGTTTCTGCAGTGACATAGTATTCGTCAGTGCCACATTCGCCCACGGCAGGATATGCTGCATTCATCGTACTATAGTCATTGAGCAATAGCTCAGCATCATTTAAGCTTTTGGGGATTACCATTTTGATATCGGGCTTCTCTTCCAAAAAATTGCTACAGGCAGCCAACATCATCATGGTGAACATGCCAATAGAGAAATATAGTGTTTTCATAATGATCGGATTAAAAATTAAAACTTAGACCGAGCGCGGACATCATCGGATCAGGAATATTAAAGCCATACTCCGTATCAATCCCGAATTTATTAGCCCGCCATATCGTCCCCACATTTTGTATATACCCATAGATTTTAGCATTGTGTACTTTGAAACGGGATAGCGACGGCAGGCTAACGGACAATTGAATATCGCGCAGTTTGATCTGGCCCCCGTTTTCCAATAGTGCCGATGAGCGCATATAGACCTGACTGCCCAGGTCCGCCGGATATTTAAATGCTGGCACATCGGTATGTAGCTCATCTCCCGATTTCTGCCATCGCAAAGCATAATCCGTATGTCCGATATCACTATTTAAGAACAGGCTATTGTCAAATGAATTTCTCAAAAACTTATGTCCCAATTGGTAGGAAATATTCCATGACAGCTCCACCGTTTTATAACGGACGTTATTCCGCCATCCGCCTGTATACAGTGGTACAGTGGATCCATAGTTTTCAAGATCTCTGACATTAAGGCCCAATATCGCCGTATAGTCTTTGGAGATTTCGCCGTTGATATACGCACGAGGTTCACCCGTCCCAGGATCCAAGCCAGCCCATTTATAGCCCAGCTGGCTATACAGATCCATTCCCTCGATAGGTGTCATGGTACCAGACTGTGCTGAGCTGATAAAATCCTTTCCATTTTCATTTTGGACATATGATTTCAGCACTTTGGTACGTGCGTATGAGAAGACCAGATTACTTGACCATGTCCAGTTCTTTTGCTGTACCGGTATACTATTAAGGGAGATATCCCAGCCTTTGGTACGGATATTACCACTATTGACCATTAGGGTAGAGAAGCCTGTACTCGGGTCAATACGATCCGGCGCAATCAGGTCTTTTGCATTTTTCACATAATACTCTATACTACCCGATAGGCTGTTATTCCGGAGGGAGAAATCAAGCCCCACATTTGTGATCCCTATCCGCTCCCATCGTAGTCTGGGATTAGGCGGCGTCATGATCATACCATAGTTTTGATTGGTCATATAATGTGCCTCACTCTGTATCGACATGATGGGATATGCTGAAACCGAATTATTCACATTGCCGTTATAACCATAGGTAGTCCGGAGCTTTAGGAAGTTAAAGACACCATTAGCTATTAACGGTTCGTTTGACAAGATCCAGGCAGCACCGACAGACCAGAATGGCTGACCTCGATCGTTACTTTTCACCCCAAATAGATTTGATGCATCTTTACGAAAACTCCCGCTCAGCAAATAACGGTTGGCATAGGTATAAGCTCCATTGGCAAAGTAAGACACAAAGTTATTACGGAACCGCTTAAATACATTTACATCCGTTATCGTGGAGGTTCCGAATAGACCATTCAACATGGGCACCTGAATGCCATAAGGCACAGATTTAAATGCCCCAGTCTCTGGATCATAACCACTGTATTGGCTTGAGGTTACCTTCTGCTCATTTTTGCGTACCTCCATACCGGCAAACAGCGAAATCTCATGCTTCTCATTCCATTTTTTGCTGTAGTCTGCTGTCGCCCTGCTCTGGTGGTTGTAGCTATCCCAGTTTACGATTCCCAAAAAGTCGCCTACCGGCAGGTTCCAAGTAACCGCATTGTTATTCCAACTTGCGAAAGAATTGATCTCATCCCGCAGCTGGAAGGTGCCTATACCTTTCCATATTTCCGTTGGATTCATCGTCCTTTGGTATGCATATAACAAGTTTAATTTCAACCCAAAGTCAAAGGAATAGCTTGCATTGATATTCGTGAAGAACTCACGTATCTGTTGCGTCTCCTTAGAGTCATTTAACTGGTCGAGTGGCACATAAGAATAGTCCAATAGCCTACCGCCGGCTATCGTATCTCTGAATGTAGGATTCAACCCACTGATATCTACCGCTATTGGATTGCCATTTGCATCCGCAAGCCGCATATAAGGGTAGTTCTTCACCCCTTTAGCCATACGGTTATAAGCTACCGTAAAGTATGAATTCTCGTTTTTGGAATCTGTGTACGATAGACCAATATCCAAGATCATGTTCTTGACAGGTTTGATCTGCGTATTGGACTTTAAGTTCAGTCGCTTAAAGGAAGAAGTAACCACGTCGTTAAGGTTCTTATCATAGCCAACAGAAAATAGCGTATTTACTTTATCGCTCCCCGTCTGCAACTGGATATTATACTGTTGATTGACAGCCTGTCGGTAGATGTATTTCAGGAAATCGTCCCGCAGATCAGCAGCTTTTAATAGTGCAATTTGCTCGTTAAAATCGGCTTCAGATAGTGTACCGTTCTTCCTAGCATACATTAACCACAGGACAGGCTGTGGGTTTCTAAATTTGTTTTTAAACCAGCTGTTATATTTCCCCTGATCAAAGATGTATTGTTGCGCATCGATATAATCTGAGCTACTCATCTGTGGGTAGTAATATAGATCGGGCTTTGCTTTTATACTGATATTCGAGTTAAACGAAAGTTTGGTCTGCTCATTGAACTTACCCCTTTTGGTCGTGATCACAATAACACCATTCCCAGACTGGGCACCCCATATAGATGCGGCGGCGGCATCTTTTAGTACGGTGACATTCTCAATATCATTTGGATTAATATTGGTGAAAATCCCCGGACCGAGTCCCGGATTTGAGATATCGTAAGGTACACCGTCGATAACAATCAAGGGAAACTTTTCAGAGAAGAGCGTGCTCAGCCCCCTCACATTTACATTTAAATAACTACCGCGGCTATTTCCAGTTTTGTTGGACGTAAAGCCGGGCACCAAATCCTCTAGCCTACTGACGAAATCAGTGGACACCTTTCGATTGAGCAGTTTATTGTCCACAAACTCAAAACTACCCGTCGCCCTTTCCTTGGGAATCTTTTGGTATCCTGTGGAGACCACTTCTACCTCTTCGAGTTTGTTGTCTTCGGGTATCAATCTGATCACAAGATCTGTTCTAGCGGTGTATCTGACCTCTTGGCTTTTAAAGCCCACATAAGTGAACTTTATCTTGCCCTTTTGATTATTGACTAGTAGTTGGAAAGTGCCATCATTGGCACTTCTGATCTGTAAATTCTCTACATCCACACGGATAGACACCCCTTGTAACGGCTTGTCATCATGAGATAGAACCTGCCCTTTTAACTCATGTCGAGTAGGCCCATTGGCCCCGCTGTCCTTGCGGGGCGTCTGAGCCGATAAACTAAACATATGAAATAATGTAGCAATTACTAAAAGAGTCCTTATGATTAATAGTTCTCTTAAGCTATATGCTTTATTTTCAATACACGTAGGTTGTGCATTTATTAAATTTACATACTGGGCTGCCTGTTTTGAACAGGCAATACCGATCCCAGTCCTTATAAAATTGTTCATTTTAAGGTTTTAAAAATGGTCATAATCTTCCCCTATCCCTGCGTATACGCTGGATCAGGTCATTAGGATAACTCGTAAAAATGTTCCGATATAGTAGTCTCTAATTGGTTACAAAGCAGATGATATATTTACAATGACACTTTTTCGGATGGTCATACTGACCTCTTGCCTTAATAGAATTAAGGCGGATTAGGATTTTTTGGATGTTTGTTTTTAATAATCATAACTCACCTTTTAAGGTTATTTGGTGAGTCTCAAATAAGGTAAAAACGTGGGTTACTACCTTGCATTATTCCCCGGGTCTCACTCCTTCGAACTCAGCAGACGATAGTACCCACGCCTTTACCGTTGCTAATATAGCAAATAAAGGCATATGGGTGCAATCTATCGCTCTCGTGTTCGATTAAAATGTGAGACTTGGGAAACGAGACTCTTAAATTACACTAATAGACTTAATAAATTATAAGCCAGTAAAATAATATAACAAATATAGATATTAATATTTTACAATAAAAGTAAATTAATGATAATTTTTAGCGTAAGTTTTTAACGGAATTTGTCTTATGACAAATCAAGACAAAACTTATAATGAGCGTTTGGCGAACAGATTACGTGAAATTATGAATATTTTAGGAATGACAGTATCTGGATTTGCTGAATTTATTGGAAGAGATTCATCACATATATATGGAATTCTAAATCTTACTCGACCATTTAGCCATGCTTTAGCAGAGGATATCGGTAAAAAACTCAATGTAAACGGATCAAAAATACTTAATCTTAACGTCCCTGTCTCACAGACTATTGCTAAAACAGAAAGTGTTCATGAATTTAAAAAGGATAAACGGAATAACCCGGAATATTTCTCAAGCACATTGACTGACAGGAGCATTGATTTATTTATTTCAAGAATTCTTATTAAGTCGGATTTTCTAAAGGAGCCTCGATATTTGAGTGAAATTGAGTTATTCATTAAATCAGAGTATAATAAAACATTTATCGGGGACCAATTGTCGAAAGCGCTTAGATATTCTGTAAAAAAGGGAGTTATTAAAAGTACCAAAAAGCCGATTAAACTAAAAAATGGTGGTGTAGGAAAAAGATTGGTCGATGTGTATTGGGTTGATTAATCATGGCACAACGCAATATCAAATAAATAACAAAATCACAAACGTATTTAAAAAAAATCATCCTGATTCGGGAGTGTAACACCAACTGTGTCATAGGATTAAAACTTAAAAACCTCTTTCGATAATAAATAGTTATAAAAAATTTGGAATTTAATATAGTTCGTCCTGAAAAAACTTTACAGATTTAACCATTAGTCCTAAATAGATCTTACAGCATTTTTTGGTAATCCTGAAAAATCAAATAGTTTTAAATTTTCTCTGGGGTATGGTCATTATTCCTTACTGCAAAAACAGCCAAACAAAGTTCGGCTGTTTAATATATTGATATAGTAATTTTCTGGTGAGTGGAACCTATGCTCTATATAATAGTTCTCATGTTTTTTGAATGTGTCTTTTTTATTCCACCCAGGTTCCACATTCTTCTGTTTAGTTCTGAATTAATCATATCACATCCCTTTCTTAACATTTTACACAATTTCTTTATATTTATAAACTGAATCCCCAACTGTATCCCTGTCACTATATTCAGCACAAAATTAACCCAAGATGGAAAGAATCCAACACCATTCAACAAAACGATGATAGTAAGCAATCATATTTTATCACTTTAGCAAAAATAATAATAATATTTTAACTTTAACATATTTCATAAGTTATTTTTTAAGAAAATTTAACATTAGCTATTGCACCGTTAGAAACTTTACGCCACTTCATACTCGTAACTAAAATTTAAGAACTCTGACACTTCGTAATTTATCAAAATTAAAACTTCTCATTTCACGTTTTTTACAACAGAAGCCATGTAAGTAGTTACTTGCTTTTTTTGTTGCGCCTAGAACCATGAATGCCCCCTTCAAAACCCTTCTAACGATCTTATCAGAACCGTTTAAATAAGTTACCATTAAATAGCTGTCTTCATCACCAAACTTATCAACAAAAGCCACGAGCTCATTTAATAATTTTTCAACTTCGGAAGCTTTATCCCCCTTTCTAAAATTAAAATTTGGGTAAACTTCACTAAAATAAATCTCCTCTTTTGGCTTTACATCCATAATTCCCTCTAGAGGAATATTCAGAACTTTCCATTCTTGGTGAATTAAATCATAAGTATTCAACAGATAATTTCCATTAACATAAGTAACATCACCAATTTCTAATAACGAATTCGCCTCTTTTTTTGACGGATCATATTTTTTGTCTTGAGTATAATCGTATAAATAAAAACCTTTTCTTTTATCTTCATCTATCGATCTCAATTCCGTCTCAACGTTTTTTAATAATTCAAAACATTCGTTAGGTAATAGTACTTCTGTCCACTTATCTGCCAATGCATTATAATAACGGCATTTAAAGAAAATTTCAGCATGAATTCTTTTTATATCTCCTGATTTAGAATCGAATTTCCCAATATGTTTGTCTTCTTGTAGCTTAACATCAATAATTTGCAAAGGCGGAGCAACAAAATTTAAAAGCGAATTACACTCAGAAATTTTATCATTCTTTTTGTCGTGGAGCTTTGTTTCTTTGATTTTTTCAAGCTCCAAAGCAGAAGTGGTAAATATTACGTCTTTATTAACATAATCCTTGAGCATTTTCTTCCTAAATTCGATACTATTTAGCCCCGAATTATTTTGAATAAAAACATCTTTTCTAGAAATAATTTTTAAAGAATCAAAGTTAAACCATGATTCACTGAACGCATTTGATTTTAGTGAGAACCAAATGCATTTACATTTACCATCGCCCTTTAACGATAGTTTTTCACCTGTTTCTTCGTTGTAAGATGTTCTAGTTTCATTATAGATTTCGATCACCACCATAAGTGGTATTACATTAATTGGTTCACCAGCTATATTTATATTGATTAAATCTTTAAAATATGGGTGGCTATTTACGGATACGATATCACCTATTTTATAATTTGACATTGTAATTTTTGTTAATAATAAAGCTTCGTTAAAGATAACAATTTTTACTATATTTGAAAAGCTTCGCAAAATGATGAGGGGTATAGCAACTAGTATGGATCGCCAAATAAATTATTTACTTTCAGCGATGGCTGAACAGGAAGGAAATCAGTGAAGACTGTGAGGAACATGCCTCCTGCCCTCCATAGCATCGATGCTACTACGGCCAGGAGTGTCCCATCTATAATAGAAGGAATTCCAATAACAGAACATACTGTGACCGCAAGATAGTTATATATAAATATACGAATTATTTGCATAACATTTAATTTTATTTGTAGATTACTTATTCTTGTTGAATCAAACGATAGTGCGACTCAGAATATCTGGGTAATGGTCTTAATATGATAATAAATGTATGCTATATAAATCCCGTAGCACCGTCATTTTCGAAGCATTTTTATGAAAAGTAAAACAAATAATTGGTTAAAAAATAGAGGATATCTTCATGTAACAAACCAATTGAATATTTCAAAGGATAGAAATAAATTGCTTTCTCTTATTAAAAATAAAGATTTCGTATCATCCTACGCCTTTTTCCCCTTAATTCACTCCATTATTAAAGAGAGAAGATATAAACAGAATCCTTATAAAGAAAAGGGCTTTAAATGTCATTCTTTCAAAGATGGAGAAAAGAAAAAACTAAATGCAAAAAAGCGTCCTCTTCATTACGCCACACATATGGATGCAGCTATATTTTCATATTATTCTGAGTTAATATTAGTCGAATATGAAAATTATTTAAAGAAATATCCAGCTTTATCGGAGTCAATAACAGCATATAGAAGGATACCTAAGCCTGATGGGATTAAAAACAAAAGTACAATTAATTTTGCCCATGATGCTTTTATGGAAATTCAGAAAAGGGCTCTAAAAGAAGATTGTATTGTCCTTAAATTTGATATAAAAAGTTTTTTCAATGAAATAGACCATTTTCTGCTAAAGAAGCAATGGGCCGAAATATTAGGATTAGATATGCTCCCGACAGATCATTACAATGTATTTAAAGGGGTAACGAGATTCTCCTATATTATGAAAGACTCGTTTAGAGTTGGAGAAAAATATAAAGGACGTCGCCCAGGATTTAATGAAAAAAAACTATCGCAACACAGAAAGAATAAAATTCACTCTTTTTTCGAGTCACCAAAAGAATTTCGAGAAGCGATTAGAAATAATGATATAAAGATCCACAAGTTCCCTTTTAGAAAAGATGGTGTTCCTTGTGGCTTTCCACAGGGTCTACCAATCAGTTCGACTTTAGCCAACTTATATCTTCTAAAATTCGACGAGGCAATAATTGAAAATATTGTAGTAAAACTTAATGGATACTATAGAAGGTATTCAGATGATATAATTGTGCTGACAACCAATGAGTACTCTGCTCAAGTTGAACAATTTGTAATTAATGAAATTAAGAAGTATAAAGTAAAGATTAGCGAAGAGAAAACTGAACGCTTCATTTTTAGAAAGCATCTGAATAAAGGAGAAGTACGGGTAGAATCTATAAAATTGAATGAAGATGATAGCTTAAGTTGCAACATACCTCTTACTTATCTCGGTTTTGAATTCTATGGGTACAAGACACTAGTAAAGTCGGCAAATCTCGCGAAATTTTATAGAAGACTTATTAGTTCTGTAAAGACAAAAACCAAAAGGGCTCAGCAATCACTTGAAAAAAATCCTACAAACCAATATGCTATTTACAGAAATCAACTTTTTCGACTATATGCTCGCTATCCACTTTCTGCGGGATCTTTAAAAACTAGAAGGAAATCTTGGGGAAGTAATTCTATGGGCGAATATTATTTCCAATCACAAATAACACCTGCAGAGCACAGTAGCAATTATTTGTCTTATATTAATAGAGCTAGCGAAGAAATGAATGAACCCGCATTGTTAAAACAGATTAAGAGACATAAAACGATTCTACATACCGCTATTTACAAACATCGTTTAAAAAATTAGCAGGAGAATAAGCAATTTTAAAATTGCAAACCTTACATCCTCATTGTTCTTAGATGTATTGATTTATGATGCTGGTATATATAATCTTATAACTTTCACCAGTGAACCATTGGGTTAGTAAGGGCTTTATTTAAAATTTATTATCGAAATCCTTTCATATTTTTATTTTTGAAAAAGCTCAGAAATTATATAAAAGCTTAAATTTATCATGTAGTCATCAATAACCAAGTTGTAAAATATGGAACCTTTTTTACTCATCTGTACCGTATTGGGGGCAGTAGCCAGTGTTGTCGCAATTTTAGCTTACAGAAATGACCATGCTAAAAAACCTAAGGAAGAAAAGGAATTTTTGATTTTACAGTTTAATAGTACCAGAAGCTTGTCTTTATCGGTAACTGAAAAGCTTGAAAAATATTGCAAAAAATACAATGCTTTTAACGACCTAATGTTTGAAGGAACAACTTTTGGAGAGTACATTTTAATGTTAAAAAATTCTCAGAAAAAAAATCTTTCAAAGGAAATCCTAGATACAATGCTCTCATTATCTCCCACAAAGCCCGTGATAGATTGGATGGTTAAAAGCTTAGAAAACCAGTTTAATGAGCTTCTAAAAATCGACACTTGGTTAGATAGTAAATTAATAATTGAATAGAAAAGATAACAATGTTTAATAAAGTTAAATATCAAGGTGAGCTATGGTTTCCAGATTTTCCAGATCAGAGATGTTTCTGTATTTTATCCATTGTAGATAATAAGATAGAATTGGAAACCAACCTGGTTAGTCCAGACCGCTATTCTCAAAAAAATGTCTATCCCTTAATCTTTGGAATATTTAATGGGTTAGGCTGTTTAACATTTGTTGATTGTAAGTTAGGTTCAGATTCAACAGGTATGATAAGAAGTGCGATCTATATCCCTAAATATTGTTTTAATCATATAGAGCACATTGTAAATCCGAAAAACCTACAAATAAATCGATTTCGAGTAGCTGGAATTGGCCTGGGAAAATGGATAAATTTAAAGTTTGAATTCGATAAAAGCCTACTGAAAACAAATAATGAAGTGACTCACAATTTTGATATTCAAGAACTGGGATTGCAAATAAAATTAAATTCCTGGATTACTTCATCGGTGTCACATGAACAAATCAGTTTAAAAAAGAGTGGAAATATAGAATTCTCATTTTTCAGTCCAATTAATGTAAAAGAGCTCCTAGATTATTACACCAAAGCTAAAAAGTTAATTCAATTTTTAAATGGTAAATCTGGTAAGTTTTCATTTTTCAACTTTAAATGTTCCCAACACGAAGATTGGAGTGCTATATATTTTAAAGAATTAATATTCAAAGATTCGACATTTGAATATTTAAGTATTGATTTTGATAAAATTTCTGACCATCTACCACTATTATTTACCAAGATGTTTACGGATGAGAAATTTTACTTCTGCGTAAACAGGTTATTAGATAACCAGGTGGAGGGTCAGTTAACTCATAGCAAGAGATTCACCAATTCAATTTCAACTTTCGAAGGATATTGTAAACTGAATATTGAAACTAAAAATCTAAAACTACGCAATTTTTTAAAAAAGAACCAACACGATATTCTTACACTTTCCGGAATAAATGAAGAGTATTTTGATGAATTCTGTTCAAAGATTATTTCATCAAGAGACTACTATGTACATGCCAATATAAAAAACAATAACATCTTCTCAGATTTCGAACTACTTTATATAAGTTTTCTATTAGATATACTTGTAGCTTTCAACCTGTTAAAACAGATAGAAGTTCCTCAAGATATATTAAAAATGATTATATATCGCGCTCGAGAGACATATAATGGGATGCAATCATTCAATAGAGAATTAAGTAAAGACACTTTCTTTGACCATTAAAATAGAAAAAATGAAAAGTTTACAAGAGTATATTGACTTGTTCAAACAAATATATCCAGAATTGCCGGAAGATAAAATTGTAGCCAAAGCAACAGATAAGTCTGATCAAATTTCAAAAATGAAAGAAGGAGACAATGTGGTCCTATTGGAATACTTTGGAGGATTAATTACTGAGAGCGAAACCCTTTATATCGAAGAATTATTAAATAACGGAAATTTAGAGTTAAACAAATTTGATAAAAGTGGTATTCCCTACGCATCGATTCAAGACTTTACGTTGCAAATGTCTTTGTATCTTCAGGATCCGATAATACAAAATTTAGTTTTAAGCGTGTCAGGTGGCGCAATTTGGGAGGCCTTAAAATTATCTTCAGTATTTATATGGAATACGGTCAAAGAAAGACATTGGAATAGTAAAGAAAAGCAGGAAAAACATACTATTAATTTTGGTTTCAAGTACTCGACAAAAAATGGTGATAAAATAGATATAAATCTAAATGGGGATTTGAGTCCTGAACAGCTTAATAAAGCATTGGATGTACTCCCTACTCTAATCAGCGAATCAAACAATGTGAACCATCCAATGAACTCTGGTTTCTATTATTTCGATAAAGACCAAAACAAGTGGATTGGTATAGATGTTATTGAGGAAATTAAGAAACGCCATTATAAAAAGAAGAAATAACATGTCGGTCATTTTTAATTTATCTAACGCTGTATTAGTGCCTAATATAAATAAAATAACTATAACACTGTAACAATATATCAATATAACACTGTAACAATATATCAATATTTAATATTTGTTATATTTGCATATATCCAAATGGATAAGCCATTAAAAGTTTAATACAATGAGTCAACAAGATTATATCAAAGACATTGCACGTTTTGGATTGGAAAACGATCAGGACAAACTGTTGTCTACGTTGAACGAATTTATTGAACATAACAAGAACACCAAAAAGATCAATTTTGCTTTGCAGCTTCAATCGCTATTAAAGGATTCGTTGCGCAAGCAGAACAATCATTTAATGAAGGTGGGTTCCCCTACGCATTATCAAACGCTACAAGACAGAGAGACTGACGAGCTAATCTTAGAAAAACTCACTTCTGATTATACACTCAATAATTTGGTACTAACAGAGGATGCTGCAGATAAATTAAATAATTTTTTGGAGGAACATCGTCAAAGTGAGTTATTATCCAAATACAATCTGCCGGTCTCCAATAAGCTTTTGTTTTATGGCCCATCGGGATGCGGTAAAACATTAGCTTCCTATGTGATCGCTGGTGAGCTCAACAAGCTGATGATCGTTGTCAACCTTGGAGCTATTGTTTCATCCAAACTGGGTGAAACAAGTAAAAATCTTGCCAAGATATTTCGGAAAGCTGCGCAGGAAGATTGTATCATCTTTATTGATGAATTTGACTCTCTTGGTAAAGTGCGTGACTACAGCCAAGATCATGCTGAAATGAAACGAGTAGTCAACACCATTTTACAGTTATTTGATTATCTACCCCAAAGTAGTATGGTAATCGCAGCTACCAATCAGAAAGATATGTTGGACGAAGCTTTACTTCGTCGATTTGATCTTTCTATTTCATTGGAGTTGCCAGAAAAAGAGCAAATTGAAAAGCTGATCAATTTGGTACTCCAGGAAGACCAATTCATTTTCGATAAAAAGGTCTCGAAAACTGCACTAATAGAAAGTGCTAAAGGCCTTTCCTATTACAGTATTCAAAAGACATTGATCAATGCAATAAAACGAAGCTTATTTGCTATTAAGTCTGTAAAAAGCATCAAACCAAAAATAGATACCCAGATCTGGAAAGATCTATTAGAGCAAGAAAAAAATGCCTTAGCTATTAAATAAGCTGAGGCATTTTTTATAACAATAATCTCAGAGAATTAAGCGTCCAGATCTGCTTCCTGATCGAGATTTCCTAAGACTTCTACCTGATTGATAGCTGTAAGTTCATCATACAATTTCCCTGTTAAGTTTTCTTTCTTAAGGGTTTCTTCTATTGTGATAGCGATTGAGAATTTATTTCCTTTTAAATATGGTTGATCTTCACCTGGCCTGAGTTGTGGATGTACTAGACAGTGAATGCCCAATTTAAAAATTCCATTTTCATCGATTAATTCATTTACATTTACTGGGAAAGATTGCTTCTGTACGTTCGAATAGGGAATTGGTCTAGTTTTAAATCGCGCATTTTGGCTCCAAACTGGCAAACTAGTTTTGAGCTTGGATCGTATATCTTCTTCTTTCTGTAGAATAGTACCATGTGTATGGTTTTTAAAAAAGCCAAAAGCAATATGAACTGGACAGTAACCTAATTGATTGTCTTTTACCGGAAGAAATTGAAAACATAATGTGGTTGTAATTTTCAATATCCCATTACTTTTTTTAAGATCCTCATTAATCAAGTAGTCTGGTAATTTTATAGGTATAATTTTAAATTCATCATTGTCGAGGCTATCTTCTATAATTAAACTGATCTTATTTTCATTGGAAAAAAGCACTTCGTCTTTGATTAAATGACCATGTCCTATTAAAGAAGCCTTATACCAATCTGGGCTGTAAACAAATTTGTCAGTACAATGATTTAGCATTAAAGCTTTTATTGAACTTGAACTAATAGAAGGATACAATTTCTGAATTCTTGCACCAACATTGGCCGCTAAAGGAGCCGCAAAACTTGTCCCTACATTTTGATAAAAACTTTCTGCAGAATCAGCAGACAACAAAATCATACTTGCATTACCTTCCACTGTAACCCATTTGAAACGATCTAAGCAGTAATCTCCACCGGCCATAACCATGTCTGGTTTAAAAAGCAGCTTATTTTTCTTCTCTCCTTTTTGTAGCAGAGCATCATTATAATGACCCTTTCGGCTAAACATTGTGGGGTATTCCCTTCCGTTAGAAATTCCAGAAAAATCTCCATTTCTAAAAGATTCTGCGCATGCACCAACAGTCATATTGTTTAAAGATTCCGCTGGTACACACAGGTTTGTTGATTCATCATTAAAGTGAGGCAAATGATATCTATTGTATTGTTCCGCAGCAGCAAAATTATTTCCGGTGCTAATAAAAATAAGACAATCATTCTCGTAAGCAAAACGATCTAATGAATAGGCATAATTTGAGTAGTTTTCATTAAACTTTTTATGTTCTTTGAAACTTACAGTTAGGGTAAATATCTTAATTTCTGGATATCTTGATTTTGCTTCTTTGAGTACAGAAACAATTTTTATAATCGATAAATATGAACTATACTGATCTGTTATTTTGATCGGAAGTAATTTACAGTATGGAGTAAAATCTCCTAAATATTCCCGTGTAATAACTTCTGAACCAAGGCTTGCTAAGGCCGCAACAGCAGTACCATGCCCCTGACCGCCATCCAAATTATCTTCATTTACAGGGGTAGCCGTGATATTCAAGTTCTCATCAACAATTACCGCTGGCTTCAATGGTGTGTTAAAGCTGATTCCTGAATCGATTATGCCAACTGTCGGAAAATCTGGTATGTTGATCAAATTAAAACCATACTCTTTTTTAGCAAGATTGAATGAATCAGGCCTTACTAAGGTACCTCTACTGGATGTTACCTGTAGAAATATATCAAAGTTGTCAATTACCTCCTCAAGATCTAGCAGTGGCGCCACATAAATTTCAAGGATATTCGTGCCATCATCATATGTATACTTTATTCCATGCTCTTTTAAATATTGAAATAATTGTTGTAAAATTACATCTTTAGATGCCGAGTTTATAAGAAGTTCGGGGACTTTTAAAATCAAAATACCGTCTATTTCTATATCAGTTTTTATAATATCATTAGACGACAACAACTCGAACGTTTCAATATAGTGAATAAGGTGAGAATATGTTCTATCACCACCATCTTTGGCATTTTCTACCAAAGTGTCTATAGAGGATAAAAAGTTTTGAAACTCTTGATCTTTGTCAGAAACTACGGCAAATAGTATTGTGCTACCAAAATTGGTTACCTCAACTATTTCTAAGCCGAAATGTTTATACCAAGCATTAAAATAATCCTTCACTGCAAATTGACCTAAGAAATTAACTTTTACATAGTCTATATGCTTGGGTATATTAAGTTTCGAATTTCTTTTTTGGTAACGGGTGTCACGAGCACTGCGAAATTGCGTTGCGGATTTATATAAATTATCGGCCAAACCTGCTAAATTTATCTGCTTCTCCTCCTCTCTCTCCTCTTCAGTGGCTTCGTCATCAGTTTTCCCGAACCCGTAATTATATTTCATAGGGACAATTCCCTCATTCTGGATATCACTCCTTAATAAAACATGCGGTTTATTCATTTCTATTAAAATTGGTTACAAAAATTGGCTTTATTCTTTTCAATCGGGCAAGGTTAATACCCAAGCCTAATATACATTATTTATTTTGAATTAATATGTTTGTGAATATTAACTTTCAAGATTATTACAAACATGTAAGGCTAAGGTATTGGTTGATTACGGGAAACCGTAGCCTCTTCACAAATATGTCCATACGTATAAGGCTCACAAGATTGGACACATTCCACTATCCCGGTCTATCAAGGATAGAAGCTGACTGAAAACGTTTATACTTACCATTGCATTGGTGGCGCATTGGCTAATCGTTTTGGACGGTAGTGGAAATACATATATAGGGATGGACTGGCGAAACTTTTAGTATATTAGTTTCGACAATACAGTTATTACCTGTAATTGCCCAAACGCGACTCACAATGAATGAAGTAGAAAAAATAAAGCAACAGATTGTAAGAAAAGCTATAGAATTTAAAACAGGAGGTTTTAGGCCAACAAATTCTATTTCTGAAAGTTGGATAGGAAAAGTTTACTTATACAAAGAAGATGAAGAAATTCCGAAAGACAAAAATGGAAATCTAATGTTTCCTCTGTTCCAACTTTGCTTAGAAGATATTGAAATTAGACCTGATATTTTAGCTGATACAATGGTGATTACTGTTTTTATAGCAGAAGAACTTCCAATGGATATAACTGCCAACGGAAATGAATGGCTATTGCGAGAATATAAAAAATCAGACAAATTAATAATTAAAGAATTAAAGAATCCTGATTCAGGACTAAAACCATTCCCCCTAAAACCTTCAAAAATAGAAGAAGATTATCCTGTGTGGGATGGAGGTGGTTTAACAAGTGAAATGGAAAATGAAATATTAAAACTTGAAGATTCGGGAATAATTGAAGGTTATTATGATATAGCTGAAAATCAATATGGACACAAACTTGGAGGTTATCCAAGCTTTTGTCAACCAGGCGTATATTTTGGCAACGACTTTGAATTTGTATTTCAAATTGCATCCGACGATAAAGCAAATTTGAATATAGTTGATAGCGGAACGATGTATTTTGCTAAAAATGCAAAAACAGAAGAATGGAATTTCTACTGTGACTTTTATTAAAAAAACAGCAGAGCTCAAAACAACTGTAATAGCTACTATTTGATCTGAGGATCAAAACTTCAAACAAAATATTCCTTCCCGACATTTCCAATTGCCTAAGCCTCCTGCCTAATACTTTCCCAAGTGCTTTTTGTCATTTCAAACTTAACCTCTTTACTGCCGTGCATTCCGTTTCTCTCCCAACCTGATTTCAGATAAAACCCTTCTGCTCTTGAATTAGGAGCTGTGCCCAGCCATACAAATTGCTTTCCTGTAGAAAAATACCAGTCAAGCATCATTTGATGGAGCTTGCGGCCTATTCCTTGTCCTATTATGACCAATAAATCCCCAAACCTTAAAGATGGAAAAAGTTTGTAATTTTTCAGCGCTTTAACGGAAGGTGGATTACATTCCTTAAATAGCGCTATTGGTTAGCTGCTGATCCAAATTATCACTCCGCTACCCGACAATCGAACCCAGCTCATGCTGATAGTTATCTACCTCCGATCTGGGCATCAGGAAAACGTATAGGTCCAAGACCGACCATCGGCAGCAGTTTCCAAAAGGGTGAATGTTTGTCATTATGATTAATATGCATAGTTAAATATAATTCTTTTCTAGCCGATAATATATCCGTCCTGCGCACTTACACGAACGAGCTTTCCCTGTTTATTGTACACCAGCTGCAGCCCATGCTCCTGCTCCCAATCGCAATCGCAAAGCAGTTGCAGATATACACCTTTATCTTCATACGGCTCGCGGCTTACATATAGCCCGGTACATTTTACAAACTGCCACACCTCTTCAGGCTGCTTCATCTTCCACATCGCATCATCAGCATCATCGTAACCAATGGCGTCCAAAAAATCCATGCAATTTTGGTACACATATGCCGATACCGTAAGGCGGTGGCTGTTATCCTGTGCCAAGAAGTTACGTAACAGTTCATCCGCTTCCTCGATAAAAGAATGGTCTTCATTTGGATTAAAATCCGTAAACGAAACCGGCATTTTTTCATTGTTGAAGAAGGGAATGTCGACCTCATCTATGGCCGTCCACCAATCATCATACTCCGTATTAGTTAATCTGCCGACAACGGCGGACTGTATCTCGGTTTGGGTGATGGGAGACGGTTTGGTGACAATTGGCACCTTGTTGGCCAGTGATTCAAAAATAGTACGTTTTGTTGCTTCATCACGCTCGATAAAATTATTGAGCTGCTGTGACAGTTCCTTGATATTAGTGATCCGGGTTATTCCTTTTGCGGATATCCTGATAGTAAAATCCCCTATAGCAGCATCATATTGCATAGAGACATATTGATAATCATAAGTGGGCAGTTCAAAATATGTATAGGCGTTTATGGTATAATACGCCATACAATATCGGAAATCATCTGTTTGATAAGTTTCGTTATCGGGACTGCAATTTAGGGAAGGGTGGTACTTACGTATGATAAGCAAAATATTATGGTCCGCGCTTACGGTAGCCAGCGGGTATCGCTTTAAAAAACCATTCAATGTTTTGTTTAACCTGTTACGGCTAGTTTGCAGCAACTCTCCCGGTTTTTCAAGTTCCCATCCAGTCATTATTGATTATATATTAATGATACTACCCCAAAGTTACTAAAAAATAAAATTCTTCGCTATTGGCTGGCAAAAGAAAAGCCCTGCATGACACATCAGCTATTCACCGTAAATGCCTTTTCATCCCCCCGCTAAGCAGCTGCGCTACGTGTTGATTTTCACTTTATCTTGGTAATTATAAAAACATGATTATTTAAACATAGCACAAAAAGCCGATGAACGCGGAGACATTGAACCGGACAACACAGCGGGCAGCTTACAGCGGCAAGCCCGCTTTCAAGGACTTTCAACCGATACTGGACGCTCATGGTATTAACTACCATGAGGGCGATGTCTGGCTCACCGTAGGTGGCGATGCCGCTCCGGATGGTTACCTATTCTTTTTATCGGTGCGCTTACTGGATATACCGAAGGCTTTGGATGCTGTATTGCCCATTCTTCGGTCTGCCGATATCGTCTACCGGATTGCCAGGAATGAACTGGAGGCATCCAAGATTAGGAATAGCGACTACGGCCACCACCTGGATGGCAAGATGATACAGATACAGCCGTCCTGCATGGAGCAGGCGGTGCAACATGAAGACTTTATTGTAGGGCCATATTATGTGTATGTCCGTCCAAATTTAGCCTATCCTATTGACTATGGGGAAACTGGATAATAGAATGTAATATTAATCAAAGTGAAGTAGTCATGACGCTATTCCTCAATTGTTATTCTATTGCAATTGTTAGACTAAGTCTTGACTGCTTCAACTATTTCAACATTTAGGTTTTAGGAACCATACCGCAAAACCTATTTCTGATAATAACTTAAATTGACCAATCTACGAAAACCATAATGACTGGATTCTTGAATGTATAATGGGGATTATTTTTGGTAGACCTTACGACAATCTTTACACGGAACAATATGAGATTGAATTGCTAAAAGTGCTCGATGAAGAAGGATTATCCTATTTACCTGTCATTACGCGCATGGATTTCGGTCACACCTGCCCGACTTTCACCCTGCCCTATGGAAGGCTGGCCGAAATCAACTGTATAGGCAGGACGTTTTCGATATTAGAAAGCGGTGTCGCTTAGAAATAAAGCTATTGATCTAATTTTAAACGTGTCACAACATTTCTTCTTTTTGTCATCGTTTTTCATTTCTTTTTAGCATACATAGTTCTTCGCTAAATTACTTTAAGAGCCCCGAGATTAATCAGTTATTCAATTTTCAATCGCATAGATAAACTGTATGGCTCAAAACCCTCGTGCAGATACAGTGCCGCAGCGGAAGCGTTTTTAGACAAGACACTTAACTCCACATAGTCCGCTTCGTTTTCCTTTGCCCACGTTTTAACGCGATCAATCAATGCTTTACCAATTCCTATTCCACGCATATCCGTATCAACAACAATGTCCATTAAATACATACATTTCAAGGGTACGAAACAATTGTAAGGTGGGCTCTCCTGTAATTGTGTAATTGCAATTCCTTTTACCTCATCATCTGCTCCATATACAAAGGCTGTAAACTGATCTTCTCCGGCGATGACTCTTTGCAAAAAACTTTCGTCCTGATGTGCTGTCTGCATATAATCGGGTTCATGATGTGCCATATCTTCAAAGAGTTGGAAATAAAGGTTTTTTATCTTTGGCAGATCTGTCTGGACTGCTTTTCTAATGTTCATACTTTTATAACTATATGTTTTGTTTTTTCAGATTCTTTAATGGCCAAATTCTGCACCGAATTTTACTCCTATGAAGCTGCATTAAAATAGCTTCAGGAGCAAAAAAATCTCATCTTTCGGTTTGTGGTCAATAATTCTCTTTGATTGATGTTGGCTCTATAGCAATAGGTTCTACAGACGAATAGTTTGCAGAACCTATGATATAATTACCTTAAGATTATCTCAAATTTATCAGAAAGAACTGTTCTGATCTTTTCCTGTATGAGATTGATTTCTTCATTGGAGAGCGTACGCTGACCTGATCGATAGGCAATTCTATAGCTGAGTGAGGTCCTTCCCTCCTTTTGGAATTTATCCTGAAGAGTAACATCCTCAACCAGATCAAGGCCTTCTTCACGGATGATCTCGCAGAAATTATTATATTCAGACCAAATTTCATCTTTATTTTCGGTATACCCATTGACCCAGAACGATATATCCTTAAAAACAGGAGGATATTTAGAGTATTCCTGGAATTGGGCAAGGCCATTGTTAAATTGTTTTATAAAACGTTCGTCTGTAGTCCATAAATAGCGAATGTCTGGGATATCGCAATAAGAAAGTACAAGTCGGTCCAGGCCTAATCCGAAAGCCCAACCTGTGGCTTCAATATTGCAATTTTCCAGAATCTTAGGGTGGATCACACCCGCTCCTAAGACTTCCATCCAGTCTTCATTTTGATAAACTTCGATCTGTACCGAAGGCTCTGTGAACGGAAAACTATCATCCAGGAATCTATAATCTTTGCCTGGGTACAAATATGCAATTAGCCCCGATAACGTACTCTTGAGGTCAGAAAGAGCATCTGAACCTTTGGGTAATACCTTCACCACCTCCATTTGATGGAAAACGGGATAATGTGTGCGATCAATCGTATCTTTTCGATAGACGTCACCTGTAACGATAAAACGCTTATAGTCTCCTCTCAATAATTCGTTCTGATGTGCAGAAGTTTGTGTTCTTAATACATGAGCCGAATCTACATAATATGTATCATTAGTAGATCGTGCGGGATGATCCTGCGGCACGAGCAACTCATCAAAATTGCCTTTGATACTAACAACTTCATTTAAATCGTCGAAAGGTGTAAAATCGTGAAAATAACACTGGATTTTCTCTTTCAACTGACAGACAGGATGTAATTTATTCTGATGTAATTTTAGACTACGCTTTTCATTTATAGTCTTTGGGATATTATTCATATCTACTAGTGTATAGGCTGCGACAGTCTGTCGCAATACATAATATTAAAAATTCGTGAAGTAAAATCTGATGTTGATATCCGTGCGTAACGGACATATCTGTTTATCTCGGCCCTAGCGGGCCAAAAAAGAAAAAGGAAAATACTAGATGGATGCTACAATTCATTCAATATAAAATGTACTACAAATATATCCCTTTTCAATATACTAAAAATTGTCCATTAAAAGGAATAAATGTGCAAATTAACGGTAATTAATTTAACGCTCCTAACTAAACTTTGTGATCAGGCAATACTTACTTGTTGTCAACCTTAGCTGTGATCATCGATAATGGTCGCCTTCATAATGATTAATGCTCAGAATGTTATATTTAATAATGAGAAGTTATTGGAAAGACAAAGTTCTCCATAAATAGATCCTTTTTGTGTTCAGGATATATGTAAAGAGCATCATCATCGAAAGGATATTTTTCGACCTCAAGTTTTCCGCCAAAATCTGTATCCGGAACAAAAAAGAAACTGACCTCTTCCGTATGTGTTTTAACTAAAGTAGGAATTAACTCTTCTAATTTATATGGCCTACTTGAAAAAATATCATAGATATTGAGGTCTTCTTCTTCAAATTCCATCAACACTAAGCAGTCTCTTTTTTCTGAATAATACAAAGAATCTTCGAACTGCAATACAAAATGATAGGTCGCTAAACAAGGATTAGGCTCAAACGAAAGGGTATTTGACAGAAATCTATGGTCTTTAGCAAATCGCTCCAAGAGATTTTTATCTTCGCTGATTTGAATAGAAAGTTTTCTCCAATCGGAACTTACGGGTTCGAAATCTGTTAAATCTTTAAGTTTGAAACTACTTTCATCTAACCTAACAAAACCAAACTTTGGGTAAAAATCTAACACCTCTGCATTAGCAAATAGGTATATGAATTCATATTGCCCACGGAATTGACTCATTACATGATTCATTAGATAACGTGACAGTCCCTGACCTCTAAAAGCTGGATGTGTCATCACTGCACTAATCTGTAGAACTTTATGGGACTGCCCTTGTAAAATCATTACCATAGGAGATAAAGATACATTTGCAATTACCGTATTATCCTGAACTATAAAAAATGGTATAAAAGTATTGTCCCAGTACCCCATTTCATACCATGGCATATAATCTCCATCAAGACAGATATCATATAGCTTGTTGAAACTAAGGAAATATGGCACCATCTCCTCCAATCCGGAATAAACTTTTCTATTTGTATCCATCGTAGTTAGCACCTTTTTATTTTTTGTATCTATTCAGCTTTCTTTCCCAACGCTCTATTCTATTTAACTTCATAAAGATTTGATGTTTTGTGGCTATTTGTGCTTTGACCTCCAAGCAATTATTTATCCCTATATATATACATAAATATATTACAAGCATCCCTATAGAGATGCTTGCGATTAGAATGAGACCTTGCCATGGACAGCCATTGTCCATTCATCACGTGTCATCCTGCTGATATGTTCTGTACGTATGTCATTCATTAACTCATTTAAGCTAGCTTCTTCCACATGATGATGATGGAAACCACATTTTTCTTGTGCGATCTTTGACTTGGCGTTTCCTTCATAATAGCCGGACCAGATATTTACTAATCTCAAATCTTCGAAGCCATAGCGTACCACTTTGCCGATTGCTTCGGGCATTATGCCTTTACCCCAAAATGAAACACCTAGCCAATATGAAATTTCGCCTTCCGATTCGGTGATTGGAAAGTTACTTTTCTCCCCTAAAATCAAACTAATCATCCCAATAGCAATGTCGTCCTCTTTAAGTGTGATTGCAAATACTCCGTCTTGCGAAAATATGTTTTTGATTACCTCACTACTTTCTTCAACACTCTTGTGGGGAGGCCAGCCAGCAATTGGCCCTACTCTCTCGTCCTTAGCATACTTGAATAAGTCTGCTGCATCAGCATCTCTGAATGGACGCAAAATCAATCTTTCTGTCTCTAAAATCATATCATTCTATTTTTAAATGTACGTGGCAAAATTACAGTCTTTATAGAATAGGGATATAGCCAAAATTTTCGCAAAATGGGTACTTTTGAAAACAAATCATACTTACTTACCATAAATAGTCTAAATTTATGGTAAAAATAAAAAGTACCATAATGAATTACACACCGGATATTTCCTTGGGAAAAGAGGAACTAGCACTAGGAGAAAGTAATTTTTGCCAAAGTCTGGGATATCCCCTACGGCTCGGCTATACTTCCTTAATTGTATGTTTGGAAGGCACTTCGGTAGTTAGCGTTAATTTTAAGAATTATCTGCTAAAGACTAATGATGTATTGGTCCTGGCTGAGGATTATATTACAGTGGTGCAACGGGTGTCCGCTGATTTCAACGCATTCTACTGTCTTGTAGATCGCAGTTTGGCTGCAGAAGTAGCCTTTGATTTACCTAATCAACTATTCTTGTTTCTACATCAATCCCCACTTTGCAGACCTCGTTGTTCGGAAGTCGCCCTATTACATGGATGGATAACGCAAATAAAACACATCAAAAATACATGCACAACACATCAGCATATTATGTTGCGGAATAGTTTACAAAATTTCTTTCTCAAAATAGCCGAAAGCGTTTCACTGACAGAAATTAATGTTGAACATCAATACAGTCGAAAGGAATTGCTATGTTGGAAGTTTTGGGAGCTTATCAGCCAGCATAGTACCGAGCAGAGAAATGTCGCATTCTATGCAAATAAACTGAGCATTACTCCCTACTATCTTTCTCAGATCACTAAAGACTTTTTAAATGATTCGCCAAAGGATTTGATTGACAGGCAAGTTATACTAGAAATTAAAGTACTCTTAAGGACAACCGAACTGTCAATCAAACAAATTGCTGATCGACTTTATTTCGAGGACACATCATATTTGGCTCGCTACTTCAAAAGGCAAACAGGAATAACTTTGACAGCATTTAGAAATTAATCTAATAAGCAATCGTCTTGGATTGAATGTTCTCTTACATCACATGGTAAAAAATTCGTGGACGTTATTTGGCAACTAAGCGATTGCGGTTTACTTATCATTCTATGGGTGCTTTCTCCTTATCCAATATGTCCATTCTACCAGCCATAAAAATCATAACAATACCGAAAACCGACAACAAAAGATAAGAATACCTGAGGTCAAATAAATCGGAGATAAAGCCTATCATGGGTGGTCCCATTAAAAATCCAAGGAATGCTATTGTTGAAATCAGCGTCAATGAATTCCCAGCACTGATGGCCTTATGCTTGCCCGCTACACCATACACAGTAGGCACACTGCAGGAACTACCTAAACCAATGACCATAAAGGCGATTGTGCAAAGTACTACTGTAGGATAGAAAACTGACATAATTAGTCCTGTACTCATCAATATCCCGCATACCTGAATCAAACATTTCCTACCCATTTTGGTGATCAGCCAATCACCAAGAAAGCGCCCTGTGGCCATCATGAGTACAAAAGAAGTATAGCCTAGAATGATCAGTTGCTCAGGGGCCTTGACGATATCCTGAAAATAAACTCCGCTCCAATCAAACATGGCTCCCTCAATTGCCATACTCGAGAATCCTATCAAACCTAATCTAATCAAGGTTTTGTCAAGGTATCTGAAAATAGACCTTCTGTCTTTACGAACGCCTTTTACAGGTATTACATGTAGCAGGAAGTTGATATTGAATATCCATATTGATACAACGAGGAGGAAAATCACACTGAAATGAATCAATGGTGTTTGATTCAAATTCAATAACAGAAAACCTATCAATGCGCCAATAAAACCGGATATGCTCCAAGTGCCATGAAAAGAGGACATCATAGGTTTTTTCAAAATATTCTCTAACTCGACTCCTTGGGTATTCACGGCGATATTAGACAGATTGCCTACTACCCCAAAGAAATATAGCGCGATGGCAAGCTGTATATAACTTGTCGCCGTACCAATGATAACGAGTATAATTGGATATAGCAAGAAGCTGTATTTCACAGCATTTTTGCTTCCAAAATGGTTAATTAACCTGGCCGATAAAGGCATTGTGCTGACCTGTCCGACGGGCATAAGCAATAAAAGCGTACCTAGTTCAGCGTCTGAAATACCTAAATTAGTTTTAATAACAGGTATCCGACTAGCCCAGGAAGAAAGTATCAGTCCATGGGAGAAAAAAAACAGCGAAATAGCTATACGTATCCTATTTTGCCGCTGGAAAGCTTGTTTTTGGTCATTCATTGTGAAAGTTACTACTGCATGTATTGATTTGCTAGCAAATGTAGACGATGATGGCAAGGAAAACATATTCGGTTTTAAGGTGTTTATGTTCAATTTTAGATATTCGCGTCACTTTAATAGTGCCGTTTTGTACTTTTACAAGAAAAAATAGTGGATTTATTAAAGATATCCGATCTTCACGCCGCATACGATGTAAACTATCCAAATAAAATGGATGGACTGATTATTATAGACACTTTACCACTGCAAATACAGCCCTATTTAAGATCAGCACAGAAATTTGAAGGACTAATCCTGTTATTTTGTAAAGAAGGTACGGCAGTGTTGAAAGTCAATAACGAACTCTGTACTGTCGATCAGAACAAAATACTCATCATATTGCCTGAGATGCCCATTGAACCAATGGACTGGAGTACGGATTTTGTGGCTGTCCTATTTGTGATGACCTATGATTTTATCGATAAATTTACTATTCTACCAGAATTCATAAACAATACTGAAGTGTTGAATATGCCTGTCATTCACCCCAGTGAAAAAGATCTATTATTGATTGAAGATATAGTTCAACTGCTTCAGAAACATTACGTGCTTCCAAAAACAATTCTGTTAGAGCAAATGATACAATACCTGGTTTTTTCTTTAATTACCGCCGTAGCACAGGCGTACCCCACACTATCGGATAAGAATAACCTACAAAAAAACAGAATCAATGATATAACGGATACATTCTATAATTTGTTAAATAAACATGGTCATATACAACGTAATGTTTCCTTTTATGCTGACCACCTGCATATAACACCACAACATCTAAGTACATTAATCAAGAAAAAGACAGGTAAATCTGTTAAATCATGGATTGAATTTGCTATTATTAATAAAGCAAAGGAATATTTAAATAACACATCGCTATCCATTAAGCAAATCAGCGATGAACTTGAGTTTGCTGACGCATCACTATTCTGCAGATATTTTAAACGCTGCACAGGACAGACTCCAAATGCCTATAAAAACAGGCAGTTGTTTTGTCAAAAAAAGTATCAAATCAATATTCCAAAGGATATCATTATTACGGACGATCATATATATGTTTTATCCAACCTATTTGGGTGTATTTAGAAGTCTACCATTAAACTATTTAAAGATGGAATTTACAGAATTATTTAAACTGATCTACGAAAATGGCATTGATACATTAGAAAAAACAAGGTCAGAAGGTGTTGATTTCTGCAAAATCGATGTGTATGATAAGAGCAATCTGATTATAGCATATGCGGGTTCGGGATGTGACAAAAGGTACCAACCAGAAGATCTGATAGATTTTTAGAATCAGAGCTAGAGAAACTAATTCTTGCGGAACATCTAATTACACAATATTAAATGTTGGCATAAAGGGTAACATGTGATGGAAATTAAAAAGCCCAGACAAAAAAAATGGACTGCGCCCAAATAGTGTTCAACTTTTTGGGCGCAGTCTATTCCGAGGCTTTTACAATCGGATCAACTACCCTCCTTTTCCGAAGAGCTTGGGTGATTAATCTTCCATGAAAACTTTTTACAGTTATCAAGGTTTTCAAATTCAAATGATTTTATCAAATTATATTTTCCATCCCCATCTTGATATAAAACTAAATTGCCTGCTTTAATATTTTCAATAAATGATGATAATTCTGCAACGCAAGCCCCTAAATCATCTAACCCATAACATGGATTATGCCTATGAATATCTGTTTTTCCATTTGGATCTTCAATTCCAATAGTTATTTCAGTATTATATGTTGCAATCCAAATGGAAAATATTCCGGATTCACTTTTCCAATCACAATCAAAAGATCCGTCATCTTGAAATTTTATTGTCTGAACAAACTGTGGATAATTTCCTTCCAAGAATTTAAGTGTTAATTTCGAAAATTCTCTTTGTTCCATTTAGCACTTGATTTATAACAATATCACACAACTCTTAAATATACGCAATTTGCCAAATTAGGAAGTAATAGTTACTACATTTCGCTGGATGGGGATTTTGATAACATTGACTATCCAGATTCGAAAAAAAATAACCTGTATTAAAAAAATCAAGAAAATCCATACGCCTAAAAAGGAATAGTTACCACTCGCCCTTTATAGTTACCTTTTTCAATCGTAAATAAAATCGCATATCCACCAGCCCCATCACTATTTACAGAAGTGATATATAGAATATCATCCCGATCATCATAATAACATGCTGCAAATTCATTGTTGAAATTAAAGAGGTTCTCAATTTCCTTTTCCGGAATTTGGACGCTCCGCCCCTTTATCGTGGCTTTTATAGATGTATAATGACTTGTAGGGGGTTCGCCATCTGTTCCCCAGAGCTTCTGTCCTTTAAATTTATCCGTAACGGTATAGTCTTCATATGTAGTTGAAGAAAAGTACTTTTTGTTTTTTTCGTAATCAAACTTGTTAGACCGTATTTCCACAGCGACGTCCTTTGATCTAAATGTTGTGCTGTTGTCATCAAAGGATATATTGGGGATCTGCATATAAGATCCGACAAACTTAATTCTTGAATTGTGTACATATCCTGTAATATTCTTCTCTTGATTGTCTGTATAATCAACAATCACCCAATTGCCAAATTGTTCATCGGGAAAGGCATAGACAATTTCATCAGCAGCAATTTTTGAAACTATGGCACTATTCAATGTGGCTTGTTCCCTCACATTTACATAACCATCTTTATCAATGATCTTTGCAAATTGCGCGTTGGCAAATTGACTTATTGTAAGAAAAAGTAGTAGTAGATATTTATGGTTCATTTTTTTATCATGTTATTACTTATAATAATTTGGGCAGGTTTCGAAACGCAATGCTGGTCTCTCACTAAGATTCCATGACTTTGAAGCGATTCTAATCACTTGTTGCGGCAAAACTTCCTAGTTCAAGGTTGTATTTCAGATTTTTATTATTTTTTAAGTTCGCAATATTTTTGTTCAGTAATTTACCTTTATTTTCAATGGTCAATTCCATTAAATCAATATTCAATCGTCAGAATGCTACATTTTCCGGGATACCATCATTAAAATGCGTATTTATAAACAGGATTTGTTGATCGGAGATATTCATGCGTTTAAATTCTACTTACCGAATGAGCAATATTAGAAATTAAAATGGGATGAAACAATCACGGTTATCAGTGATATCCATGATTGGACGGACAATCTTTTGCAGACAACCTTATCTTATTATAATTCTTTAAATTATAATAAGGAAAAATCTCGTGACAATGGCAGTTTTTAAGTAATTTTAAATAACTGTCAAATTGAAGTGATGGCTTATAACAATGAACTTGTCAACCGCGTCCGCGAAAGACTTGCAATGGAAGAAAATATCGACGTTGAGGAAAAGAAAATGTTCAGCGGATTATCTTTTCTGGTGAATGGGAAAATGTGTATCAATATCAGTGATGACAATCTAATGTGCCGCTATAGCGCGGAACTGGAAGATGAGGTCTCGGAAAAAAAAGGCTATCGTTATGTAGAGCCCACTGGTTTTCAATAACCTAATGATTTTGAATATTGGATAAAAATCTGCCTTGATTATACCCCAACCGCTAGGGCTTCCAAGAAGAAATGAAAAATAAATTTGTGTCAGTATACTTTTTCGATTTCAGGTAGTAGTGAGCCTGAAAAGTCAGTCGGAAAGTTGGAGAACTTAGCTACTTTTAGGCAGTACAACCTACAAATCTTAGAAACGTCATTTTGCTTTAATTTTATCTCTATGCTTTAGACCAAATTTAATTAAAGCATTGGCAACTTCTTCCGTTTCTTTAGCATAGGCGGTAAGCGAATAAGAAACGGTCACAGGTTTGGTGTCATTAACCGTTCTGCTAATCAGTAAATTATCTTCTAGTTCCTGAAGTTCGTTGGATAGAACTTTTGGGGATATTCCCTGAGCCATCTCTTGCAGATCTTTAAACCGCATTGTGCCGTGTTTCTGCAAATTGTGCAGGATACAAAATTTCCATTTACCACTGAGCAATTCAATGCCATCTTTTAATGCCAATATCGTTTCTTTATCAATATTTTTATTGCTCATATGATAGTTACTTTCCTAAAGGTAATGAATAGTAAATATATATTGAATATCCAATAGTTTTGTTGAACAGAAATTTAAGGAAAATCATTATGAAAGTAACAGTAATCGCAAATATTTCAGCTAATGGAAGAATTTTGATATCCGATAACCCGCATCATAAACTACCACCGGAAACAATGGAATTTTATGTACAATTTGTAAGGCAGGTTGGAAATGTAGTAATAGGATTGAAAACATTCGAAAATTTTCTAAATTTTCCAGATCAAGTAAAAGAACATTTTAATGGAATAGAAATCATCATATTGGCCGACAAACCTTATACGGCTGATGGCTACAAGACTGTAGCAAGTCCTGAAGAGGCAATTGCATATATGTCTACAAAAGGAGTGCGTGAAATATCCGTCGGAGGTGGAGCAGGTACTTTCAACGCTTTTTTGGACTGGGATTTGATTACAGATATCTATTTTAACGTCAGTCCTATAATCACTGGAGCTGGAGCAATTTTAGCAAACAATGAGGAGTTAAGTTCAACGTTCAGATACAAAGCACAGACGCTTAAAAACGGTTTTCTTCAATTGCATCTAACTAAAGAAGACTGAATAACAACAGACCAAAAATGTCTTTCAAAAATAGTTGAATGATGGAAACAAATCCGCTAAAATTATTTCTTTCCGATCTATATCCTTTCAGTTGGCGACTGTATCCACACGACGATAAGTATATGCATCATGGTTAAGGGCGCCGGCGAGCGGAAAGAGAATAAGAAAACCGGCTGCTGTCGACTCACTGGGCACGACTAAATCACCATGTTTATCTAGTGCAAAGCAAATAGTTTTGGTAAAGAATCTATTGACTAATACATAGATGTCAATGTCGGTATTTCTGAAAGAAACAAAGTTTTGCGGTTCGGGCTTAACTTTCCTCGTTCTTTCATGCACGACATTTCCTAAGGTATCAATGAGTTTGAAATGGATTTTATTTTTTTTGGTGAGCTCCAATGAAGTTTTGTAAAGATAGTGCAGACTATCAGTTTTATAGTAATTTGGTTCAATATAGTTCCATAAACAATATTCATTATAGGCTGCACTCTTCTCCTGACTGCTATGATTATGGCCTATTATCTTCTGGGGATAATTATCAAAGATGTATGTCTCCTTCAATTCTACCTTCGAAACACTATGTGCCGCAGCAGTTTGTGCTAAATACTTGGGCGATATGGAAGTGCAAGAGATACACGAAAAAATAAATACCACCGAAAATAGTGCAATTGCTAGAGTGCGATACTTTTTGAGCTATAAAATTGATTAGTAATTGCGTTAGCTCCTATTCTTAAGGGAAAAGATCCAACCATATATCCAGTCAAGCTGTTTAATTTGTTTTTTAATAAAAAAACCGATTAAACGATCACGAAACCAAGCTGTTATTGGATTGGTTTTTGTTTTCGTATTCCCTACTTTCCTTGCACTTCTTATTACTCGCTCTACTCTAGGCTGGCGGTCGGTCTGAAAAAGCTGAAAGGCTTGTGTATAGCCTATGTTTAATTTTAATAATTCAGCAATTACGAGCGTATCTTCCAATGCCAATGAGGCTCCCTGCCCAATATGTGGAGAGATACCGTGCGCCGCATCTCCAATAAGACACACCCTACCTTTATACCAATGCAAAAGTTTAGGCACATCATAAATAGGATATGCAATAATTTGATGGCTATTTTTGATGATTTTGGAAAATAAAGGATCGTCATTCTGATGAATTTTTGTCAAATAGTCCTGAATTTCGGTATTTAATGTTTTTTCTACTTCTTTTGGCTTCGGTTCCTGTTCTCTAAAATAATTATTAAACCACCAAACTTCACCTTTGTCGGAAACCGAATAAGCGAAAAATCCCCTTTCACCAAAGTTCATGTGTATGGAATCCAACGGTTCATAAAGTTCAGGAACATATGCATAACCACCAGTAGAAATGACTTTCGTATACTTAATAAGAGAAGCATTCGGGAATAATTGATTTCTAACTTCGGAAAACATTCCGTCACAGGCCAACATAATATATCCAGTAACTATTGTCCCATCAGCGAAATATGCGGTTACCTGTTCATTAGCCTCATGATATCTGACAAATTTTTTGTCGTACCATATTTTTATCCCAGCTGCCTTAGCAGCTAAACGAACGTATTTATTGAGGTTTGCTCTTTTGATCTGAATTGTTTCTACACCATATTGTTGTTTCTGATAGGCCGTATCGAGTTTTGCTATTTGCTTTCCTTTAGAATTGAAAAACTTCATTGAACCGGGAGTATAATCTTCCTTGAGCAGTTTTAAGTCAATAAATTCTTTCAATACATTCAAGCCATTGGGTGTAAGGCCCAAAAAGGCTCCCTCTTTTGCATTGTCTTCTGATCTCGCTTCAAATATTTCAACATCAAAACCTATTTTTTTCAGTTGTAAAGCTAGTATGGGCCCGGCTACGCCAGCGCCGATAACGAGTACTTTTTTATTCATTGTTTTTCTCTTTTATTTTTAATCCGTGTATCAGTAAAAAGTTCAATGCAAAAAAAATGACCACCCGCAAATAATTTAAATTGCGCCATCGAGCTGCTTTTTCCTGTAAGGATATATCCAGCGTATCGCTATATGGTAATTGCTGGAATTCCGTTATAACAGGCGCGAAATATGTTAATGTCCATATCCTTACTGCAATATGTGCAACGAGAACCAGTAACATTAACTTTCTACGATTCTTTATCGCCCAGTTAAAAATCACAGCTGTAATAAATACCGATTCATGAATTCCATGGATTATTATCCAAAACATTTTAAAATCCAGCATGTAAGGTTTTTGAAAAAAGATAAATGAAGAAGGCGGAGCTGCAGTCCATGCAGGAACCATTATCGCAGTTTCCCATAACTGTGCTCCATTCATAATAAAGTAAGCACAGATTGAATAAAATAGCCATCGGGTAGCTGTCGGGTATTGGTATGTGTTTCTCATTTGTCTAAAATTTTTAAATTTATTTCTTACATTACCGCACTTAGCAAAAGTACCGCGCTATCAAAAAATGCGCTGGCAAAAAAAGGAGTTAAACTGGTAAATTAGGGCGCAATGGGATTTGAACTGAAAAATGATAAAAAGGCCATTAAAATAGCCTTTGATGAAAATGATTTTGGTGATCATGGTTTTAAAGAAAACACCTTTACAACGAATATTCCTTTTGGACAATTAACTGCTAAACAATGGCTCTTTGACGGCATTAAGATCTTATATTCCGAAACTGATCTTGATAAACCGACCGAGTTGGATTGGAAAGGAGATTCAGAGCTGGTAACCATGCACTTCAATTTGCAAGGAAGAACTTCAATAGTACAGAAAGGAATGAGCAATTCCTTTGAATTAAATGGTAATCAGCACAATTTATTCTATGGTACCAAGGCTAAAGGTAAAATGAAATTTGACGGCCTGCAGATGAAATCATTTATGGTGCAATTTCAAAAAGAATCTTTTTTAACAATATCAAAAGATGGAAACGAATCCCTAAAAAGGTTTGCTGATAAAATAGTTTCAGGAACTCCGGTTGCTTTCTCAAATTCTAGTCTAAGTATTGACCTGCCAATACAAACCTGTATCAATTCGATTTTGAGTTGTGATTATTCCGGTGGGTTAAAGAGACTGTTTCTTCTTTCGAAAACCATCGAGTTGCTTGTCTTGCAAGCAGAGTCTTTAAATCATCATCAAGGTTCAACCTCAAGATACATAAAACATGATTATGATAAAGAACGAATTGTATACGCCCGTGATTATCTGGTTAAGAATATCGAGTCGCCCCCAACGTTGATAGAATTGGCGAGAATCGCGGGGGTTAATGAATATAAGCTAAAACGAGGGTTTAAGGAAATATTTAATCAAACTGCTTTTTCCTATTTATCTGACCTACGTTTAGATCTGGCAAAAAATGATCTAATGGAGGGTAAAAAGCAAGCCACTGAAATAGCGTTTGAACTGGGATACTGTTCCTTACAGCACTTTAGTAAGGCATTCAAGAAAAAGTTCGGCATGGCGCCAAGTAAAGTCAGACGTTGAGGTTGGGTAGCCTCCAAAAGGGCAAACAGCACATAGTCCCTTTCGTAGAGCACCTACCCTATTTGTAGAGAAATCCAAAGCAACTTCTTCTTAAATAACTCATTAACGTATTGAATTAAATTTTTATATCTTTGTATCTTATGCAAAGACAACTATTCACATATTATAGTTTGACGATTGGAATGATTGCCTAATTCCGGGTGTCTTGTTTCGAAAATCATCGGTTTGGTAGTTTACGTATTACCAAAGGCCGTTGGTATGGAACAAACCATTCGGATGACAGAGAATTAAGCAATTTTATTTCATCATTTTAGATTATCAACAAGTGAATAACTTATCATTATATGGTTGGAACGATACGCTGTTCCTAATCAAACAAGCCTCACAATACAAACATCTTTTTCATGGTCGTGTTGCCGCAGTAAACAAAACCAATTATGAGGTCATCGCCCAGAGCGGTCGGCTGTTGTGCGAACTGGCAGGTAATATGCTTTATGGACGTTCATCATTTGAACACCCCTGTACCGGTGACTGGATTATTTTTCAACCTTTTGAAGATAACAAAGGAATAATCGTCGATGTTTTACCACGCAAGCATACCTTATACCGAAGAAAGAGTGGCACGCAGAACGAAAGGCAAGCTATAGCATCCCATGTAGACAAGGCATTTATTGTACAGAGCCTCGATGCCAATTTCAGCGTTCGCCGAACGGAACGATTTATGGTTCAAATAGCAGAAGAAAATATTCATCCCATATTGATCCTCACTAAATCGGATCTGGAGTTCAATCGCCAAAAAGTAGAGGAATCGCTGAAACATATCGGACGTCAAATGCCAATACTTTTTACAAGCGTTTTTTCTCCAGAAACAATACTTCCGGTACGAAAATTTATCAAGCAGGGGGAATCGATTGTATTTGTTGGATCATCTGGAGTCGGAAAAAGTTCTTTGATCAACACACTGTGTGGACTTACAGTATTTTCCACGTCTGAGATAAGCAAATCATCAGGTAAAGGAAGACATACCTCGACCCGAAGGGAAATGATATTGATGAAGGATAGTGGTATTTTAATAGATACGCCCGGTGTTAGAGAATTTGGTTTAGCATCAGACACTTCGGATACATTATCAGATATATTCGAACTTGCTGATTTTGCAGAATCCTGTCGTTTTGAAAATTGTACACATGTTAATGAACCTGGCTGTGCTGTCGTAGACGCTGTAAACAATGGCCTTTTAGAGCTGGCAGTATACAATAGTTACCTCAAACTGCGTAAAGAATCTTGGTATTTTTCTACTTCGGAGCATGAGAAACGGAAAAGGGGTAAATCTTTCGCTAAAATTTCAGAAGCGGCTAAGAGAATAAAAAAACGTTAACCTTTTACGTAATACAGGTGTTCATCTGAATAATTGAACACCTGTATTAACATGCGGCATGAGGTCGACTACGACAGAACTTCTTTGCTTTTCAATATATCTTATCTCGCTCTATCATGCATCTACCCTTTTATCGTTTTCAGTCGGATAACATTTCATTCAATAGAACCATTACTCCATCCTTGCTTTCTATTGTACATCCAGTTCAACACTCCCGGAGATCAGTCCCTTACTTTTTGCCCTGATAATCAATTTGCCGCTATGCTTGACGGCGACTATAGCCAGCGCTTTGCCGTGGTATGCCTGTCGCGCCCTGGACTGGAATTTCCGGAGATCGGTTGTATTGCCATTGTCTGTGGCCACAATCTCTGCCCCTTTCCCTTCAACGTTAAACTCGATGTCATGCGCCGCATCCGGAACAACAGTATCAAACTCGTCCACAACGTAGGCGTGTATATAAGCCAGCTCATTAGCTGCAGCACTAACACTAGGCTTTTCGGCAACTAGCTTGACACGGTATGGTTTTGCTGCAGTGCGGACCGTTTTGCTCATTACTTTCTCGTTTCCCCGATAGGAAACCACTTCAAGTACCCCAGGTTCAAAAGGGATGGCTCTAAAAACGAGGTCATAACGACTAGGATCTTTGGATTGCTCAGCGATCTTTCTACCGTTCAGATACAGTTCCAATCGGTCCGCCTGATTGTAATAGACCAGCACATCAACGCTATCCCCCTGTTTCCAGTTCCAGTGCGGTAATACGTGTAAGACCGGCTTGTCGGTCCAGACACTTTGGTACAGATAATATACATCTTTCGGGAAGCCTGCTAAATCGACGATTCCGAAATATGAACTCCGGGCAGGCCAGGTATAAGGCGTAGGTTCGCCGAGGTAATCGAAACCTGTCCACACATACATTCCGGCAATATGATCATATTGCTCCATCAGACGTAGACTCGTCTGATGGTTAGATCCCCAGGGGGTATAAATGTTGTCGTAAGCTGATATGGACTTGTCTCTATTACCGCCATTGAAGGGAATATCCCATCTTTCAGGCCACATGCGCACTGAATCGTAGGGCACCAGATCATATTGACCCCGACTTTCCAGCGCAGACGTGCTTTCTGTTACGATAAACTTCTTCCCCGGATGATCTGACGGGAAACTGGCCCATTGCTTATGGTTATAATTATAGCCTATAATATCTACGGCCGGATTCATTAATAACGGATTTTCGCTGGACAGCTCATTATTGGCAATGGTGGTCGGGCGGGTACCATCCAGGCTGTCGGCAATTGCTGCTAAGCGTCTGGGAATAGCTGCCCCATCCGACTTAGAGTGCCATTGCTCCTGCGCTTCATTCCCTAGGCACCAGATGAATAAAGAGGGATGGTTTCGGTCCCGTTTTACATGGGCGGCAAAGTCGCGCTCGAACCATTTATCCCAATACAAATGGTAGTCAAATGGTTTCTTATGTACTTTCCATACATCGAAAGTTTCACTCATCACAATAAAACCCAGGCTATCACATAGATCTAGAAATGCAGGTGCGGCCGGATTATGGGATGTGCGTATACCGTTGACACCCATTGCTTTCATTAACTTTAGCTGACGTAACGCTGCAGATCGGTTGAAGGCCATGCCCAGGGCGCCAAGATCACTATGTAGACAGACCCCGCGGATCTTAAGGTGCTTTCCGTTCAGTACAAATCCCTGCTGTTGATCAAAGCTAAAGTTGCGTAAGCCAAATCTGGTTTCCTGCTCATCCAGCACCCGGCCGCCCGATACAAGCTGTACATTCGCAGTATATTGCCGTGGTGTTTCAACTCCCCACAACAGCGGATTGTCCAGCACGATTTTCTGCCGGAACGGATTGACGCCGGAGCCGCGCTTGACCAATATATCCTCAACCTGGGAAACCGTTTCTCCGGTGGGTGATACAATTTGTGTCCGTAGGGAAAGTGATCCAGTCTGTTTGGGAATCTGTTCGATGTCCAACGAAAGACTCAGCACAGCTTGTTTTTCACTGAGCTGCTCTACTTTGATAAAAGTGCTGTTTGTGGCGATACTGACCTTATTACGGGCAATCAATTTAACATCACGATAGATGCCCGAACCCGAATAGAAACGTGAGTTGGGCTGCCTATTGTTGTTGACTTTAACAGCTAGCAGATTTTTCCGGCCATCGGCATGTAGATAAGACGATAGTTCGTATTCAAAGTCGATATAACCGTTTGGCCGTTTTCCCAGCAAATGACCATTGATCCAGACCTCGCTGTTTTCATACACGCCCTCAAAGGCAATAAATATCCGCTGACCTTTATAGGCCGGGGGCAGCTTAAATGACTTTTGATACCAGCCGATGCCCCCATCCAGATAAGCTCCGCCGCTACCGGCGGGGCTATGTTCGCGGAAGGGCATCTCAATGCTCCAGTCATGCGGCAGGTCAAGCAGGCGCCAGTTGTCACCACCAGAATCCTGGCTATGCTGCCCAACACTATCAAGTGTAAACCGCCAACCGGCATTGAAATTAATTTCCTGTCGGGATTGCCCCAACAGCGGTATCGTCATGATCAGCCAAAGCCCCAGGACATTCAGTTGGCGGCGATATGGGGTGCAAACAAGTAATTTTAGCATAAAATTATAGAAAAGGAACCGCTCCATACTTTAATAGGAGGATTGATAGTCAAACCAGTCAAAAAATGCTTTCGCATTGGTTGGCTGCCCATTGGAACTTGTATACAGACCGATCATTACTCCCGTAAAACCGCCAGCTACCTCTGTGCTCAGATAGCGGGTATCCAGACTAGCGAGGTTGCTGTAGTCCCCGGACTTTGGGTCTATAAAAGCAAAGCTGTAGTTTAAAGGCGTTCCACTGATACGCAGTTCTATCTTGTTGCCTGCGATTTCTTTTTCAGCAACAATATAATGCAGAGATCCTACCTTAGCGCGCAGCTGCAGCATAAAGAGCTTTCCGCTGCGTTTGAGAAAGAAGTCGTAATGGTGCGAATTGTTCTGATACAGCGTTAAACCGGCTTCTTCTCCGTCGGAAGCGGCATTAAATTCAAACTTTACGCTGGCCTGAAAATCGTGTTCCGTTTGCCTGCGGCCGATAAAAGAAGGCGACTCCGTCTCGTTTAATGATATCGGACTGCTGTACAGGCAGAGGCTACCACGTCGTTCGGTCAGCGAGTACTTTGCCGAATCGGGATTCCGAAGATACTGCCATTGCAAACCCAGCTGTGTGGCAGTAAACTCATCGCGCTGTGTTGGAGTTGCCACAGGAACTGCTGGCAGGGGCTTCACCGCCATATCCAGCTGGATTTTTCCATTACCGTTGATCTGTGGCCAGCCGTCTTTAGGCCAGCTTACCGGTGCCAGAAATGTCTCCCGACCGAGTATATGGTAATAACTGTAAGGTTGCGTGACGCGGAAACCTAAAAATACGGTCCACCAGGAGCCATCTGCTGCCTGGATAAAGTCCGCATGCCCAACCCCTTGAATGGGATTTCCCTGTCCCAAACGGTTGGAGTGTGATAGAATTGGGTTGAGCGGGCAGGATTCGTAAGGCCCCCAGATGGAGCGGCTCCGTCCGATACTGACACTGTGGGCATATTCTGTGCCACCTTCGCCCAATAGTAGATAATAGTAGCCATCCTTTTTGTAGATGTGGGGCGCCTCGGGAAAGCGCCCGCCCGTTCCGGCCCAGACCACTTTTTCCGCCGAGGTCAACTTCCCGGTACTCAGATCTATGGCCGTCACACGTATTCCTTCATCTCCCTGGGTCACAAAATAGCTTTTGCCATCCTCATCCCAAAAAATGTCCGGATCTATGCTTTTGATATCTACCCAGACCGGATCACTCCAGGGGCCAGCCGGTTTTTTTGCCGTGCAATAGAAATTGCCTTTGTCCGATACATTGGTACATATGACATAGAATAAACCATCGTGATAGCGGATCGAAGGCGCGAATAGCCCTCCCGAAGAAGGTACTCCGTGTAGATTGAGCTGTGAAGACCGTGTCAGGCAGTGACCCAGCTGCTCCCAGTTGACCAGATCCTTACTATGATATATCGGAAGCCCCGGAAAATATTCGAATGAAGAGGTCACGAGGTAAAAATCATCGCCTACACGGCAGATGCTCGGATCTGGATTAAATCCTCGGACAACCGGGTTTTTAAAGCCCGGTTGTGCATAGCTCGGCGCTGCCAGCAAAAAAAGTAAGCTGCAATAAATCGTGGAGCTAAGAAGTGTCAAGTACCTTGAAGTCATGTTAGTTATAGTCATGTTTTTCCTCTTATTTGGCCGGACCGGATTCTGATCCCGCTTGATCTAAACTTTCCTTATACTCCTTGCTGATAAAATTGAATGTCAGCATGGCGGCACCGTCATTCGAAAGTACAGGATCCCTTAAGACAGCTAGCTGCATCGTATTCTGCGTCAGTGACATAATGCGTACATCACCCCAGTCTACCACGATACCATCCTGGGGTTTGCCATGCAGTGGCGATGCGCCGGTCATGCGCAGGGTTTTCTTTTCGGTGTCAATATTAAAAATGCCTTTCTGCACTTTTCCCAGCATGGCATGGTTAACATTGACGTTGGCGCCGCCTTTGAGGTCAAAAGTCATACGACCATAGTCGCCAGCGGGCATTAGCCAGCTATTGCCTTTCCAGTCAGGTTCCCAGCTCCAGCTGTCGCTGTTCAAGGGTTCGCCGGTCTTGTTTACTGTGCCCCACCAGTCTCCCGTTCCATAAAAATACATGGGCCCTTTAAAATGGCGGGATACCTCTGCCGCATCAAGATCCAGAAACCAGGTTTTCTCCTGCCCTGCACCACCGGTCAATAATGTCCAGGTCTCGTCACTGATAAATTCAGCGTACATCGCGTCAATTTTAAAGCTTACTGGCTCGCCATAAACGACTCCGCCCCGGGTTTCGACACCAAACTTAACCGTATATTCTCCTGGAAAAGGCATTTTTAAAGTCACCTTTTTATCTTGGCTCCGCCCCTGGGGATGTTCCCAGAGCGGGGTATATTTCGGATCCATTAAACTCGTTAAATAAACAATATTCGGATTATTTACATCATGTTCAATACGGTACGATTTACCTTCAGTCAGCTGTGCCGGACTGAGGTCGATCTCCCCTAGTGCATATTTTTCTGGAGAACAAGCTCCGACCATCGTCATCAGCGCAAAGAGGGCCATGACATAGTGTATTATCTTTTTCATGTATATAGATTTATATCGTTAAACCAAGCGAAAATTCAGCAGCACTGTTCATTAATTCCAGCCTGCATTTTGTTTCAGTACTCCATTTGACAGCGTGATCTGCTTATTCGGAATCTGCATAAACCCGCGGGTGGCCAGAAATTTGCCTTTTGTGATAACAACTTTGTCGGGAGCCGAACCACTAAGCACATCTTCGGAAGTCTCCAGTATGGCGGCCGCATTATTGATACCCTGACGCAGCACATCCCAATAGCGTATGCCTTCAAAGGCAAATTCAAAATTCCGCTCTTTCAGGATATTACTTTTTGAGACGGGCAATGCAACGAAATTGGTTTTATAGGCCCGCTTGCGCACCTGGTCAAAATATTGCTGGGCATTGGGCGACCCCAGTTCTGCCGCCATTAGCAACACGTCTGCATAGCGGATCACAAAGTAATCCTGATCCTGGGACAATTGCATATCTTTATCTCCACCTGTATTTGTGGTGCCATCCGGCAATGCTGTCGGCGCGTATTTTTTGATCGCATAGCCCGTGTATTCACGCTGGTCTTTCAGATTAAAATCCGGTATTTTCTCTCCATCGATATCGATAATGGATGCTGTTTTTCTGGTATCGTTGTTATCGAAGGCATTAAAGAAGTTTTTGCTTACGGTACAGGCACCCCATCCTTGACCATAGGGTGACCAGCTCTTCCCTCTCAAGCCCAAGAAAACGACCCAGCGGTTGCCATCGATATGACCTTCGTAATCCGATGTATTGTTAAATTTCTGTGCAAATACCACTTCGGAGTTCCCTTTACCTGCGTACTTGGAAATATCCAATGTATTGTCGGCGGCATTGGGAAGATAACTTGATGCCGGCCAAAGGTTTTTAAAATCAGCGACCAATGCAAATTGGCCACTTTTGATCACATCTTCCAGTCCCGCTAGCGCCTCGGCTTTGGATACGCCAATATCTTCGGCTGCATAATAACCGGAATAAAAGAGGTAAACCCGTGCCAGTAGTGCTTTTGCGGCGAATGGCGTAGCCCGGCCATCGTTGCTTGCGGCGGCTGATTTCGGATAAGCATCGGCCGGGATACTGCTTGTAGCAAATTTGAGATCCGAAACAATCAGCTTATACACTTCCTTTGGATCCGATTGCGCAATATTATCACTCGTAGGGCTGGTCAACAGGGGTATGTTCTCAAAGAGACGCACTAAATCGAAGTACAGGACTGCCCGCAGGAACCGGGTTTCACCTTCGATCCGTGCGCGTGCCGTAGTATTGCCCGAAAAATCGGTGCCATCTAACTTTGCCAGCAGCGTATTACATCTAAAAATGCCCGAATAGTAATCTGACCAGGTACCATCAAAAATATTATTGTCCGACTGGGATTGCCCGATATCAAAGCGGTCTATAGCCTGGAAACCGCGGCCATCTGTTGTTCCGGTACCACCGAAACAGTTATCCGAAGCGACTTCCGAGGTGATATAAAAAGCCTGGCTCGCGTTGGAGGTTGTCCGCTGGTAACCGTCATAACAACCGACCAGCGCCATTTCAGCATCCGCCACTGTTTTATAAAAGTTGCTCTCCAAGACACTTGTCATCGGTTCGACGTCCAGGAAACTGGATGAACAGGATCCCAATAGTAGTGATCCCAGTAGTATTGAATAAGAGATATAACCTATTTTTTTCATGATTTCTCGATTTTAGAGTTTAACATTTAAACCAAATAATACCGTCCGGGGTCTAGGGTAATACCCTAAGTCAATACCCGATACCCAGCCGTCTGTACCATACCCGATCTCCGGATCCATTCCATCATATTTCGTAAAGGTGAATAGATTCTGTCCCTGTATATAGAAACGGATCTGATTGGCGTATTTCCACCGGATCAGTTTGGAAAGATCATAACCCAGGGTGACATTGCTAATCCGTAGGAAATCGCCATCCTGAATGTATAAATCCGAAAACTGCCAGTTGACATTTGTTTCGGTCACACGCGGAATGGTATTGGAAGTACCTTCGCCTGTCCAACGGTCGAGGATACGGGTGGTATAGTTCGCCTGCTTATTGGTATGATTGCGGTAAGACTGCACAATCTTATTGCCCAAAGAACCGTAAGCATTAACGGAGAAATCAAATCCTTTGTAATCCAGTCCGATATTAAATCCATAGGTAAAATTAGGCATGCCCACACCCAGATTTGTTTTGTCGGCGGCATTGATAATGCCATCAGTATTCTGATCCACATATTTTACATCGCCGGGCTTGACATCTGCCTGCAGAATGCCCTTTCCAGCATTTTTCCAGGCGTCAATTTCAGCCTGGTTCTGGAACAACCCCGCGGTGCTGTAGCCCCAGAAATAACCGATGGGCTGTCCATTGGCGGCACGGTAAAATTCCTCTGAATTATCATATAACATGGCTGTCTGGCCGTGGATAATACCGTCTTCAGTCGGGATCTTACCCACTTTATTTTTGTTGTAAGCACCATTCACACCCAGGCGGTACTTAAGCGCATTCACTTTATCAGCCCAGTTCAGTCCAAGCTCAACTCCCGTATTCTTCACATCACCGCCATTTATAAAAGGTGGCAGCGTACCTGTCGTGGCCAGCACCGGAGCTGTTACCAGCCAGTCTTTCGTCTTTTTGACATAAAAGTCAGCGACGACATCCAGCCGGCTCTGCGCGAATTTGGCATCAAATCCAACATTTGTCTGTTCGGAGGTCTCCCAGGTTAAATTGGGATTGGACAAGCGGCTCGGGTAAGCTCCGGCAATATTATTGTTGCTGGTGCCGAATACATAATGGGCACCTGGATTGGATGAAGTAATACCTGTTGAGGTACTGATCGGTGCGGCATATTGAAAATCAGCAATATCTTGGTTGCCCACCTGTCCCCAGGAAGCCCGCAATTTAAAGAAGTTTACCCCCGGTAGGTTCTCCTGGAAAAAATCTTCTGAAGAGACCACCCAGCCTGCTGAAACCGAAGGGAAATAGCCCCAACGGTTGCTATGTGAAAATTTGGAGGAAGCATCGGCCCGAAGGGTAGCATTTAACAGGTACTTCTCTTTGTAATTGTACCCTAACCTGCCGAAGTAGGACACCCGCCGGGTGACGTTCTCCGGTTTTCCAGAAACAGTGCGCGTCTCCACAACATTGCCCTTTTCATCCAGATGTGCCTGCCCAGTTGTGTTGTCCAGATAGGCATGCGCAAAATCATTGAACTGCGAAAGCAGGTTCCAGTTTGAGCCCGAAAGATAGGTACCCTGATATCGCAATGATTCCATCCCGATCATGGCCGAAAAGCGGTGATCCGTCCGGATATCAAAATCATAGGAAGCGGTATTGGTCCAGGTCAATGTATGTCCCTTGCTCATATTTTGGGACGTAGTGGTATGGTCCTGGTTGTACGTATAAATGGAAAAACGGTACAGGGGTGTAAAACTCCGGTATTCCGAAGCATAATAGTTGAAGCCCAATAAAGAGCGTACTTTCAGCCCTTTGACCAGTTCAATCTCAGCAAAAATATCTGCCAGTAATTTCTGGCCATCGTTGCTGTTATTCGAATTGGTCATCATCACCCCATAAGGATTACTGTCGCCGTTGTACCAGGGTGAGTTGGACGTATCGTTGAAGGGGCTGCCATATAGTCCGTTGTCCGAATAAACGGGTGACAGCGGCGATGTAGTAAAAGCTCCGCGTAAGGTATTGTTGTACTGGTTGCCAACACCGATACCCCGATTTTTAATGTAGTTGAAATTAAGGTGCTGCCCGATCTTCACAAAATTATCAAACAGTTTATGTTCTGAATTTGTCCGGAAGCCATAGCGTTCGTAATTGGATACATCCTTACCACCGACGATCCCTTCCTGACTGATATAGTTCATGGACAAGGCATAGGTGGATTTCTCCGAACCACCGGTGAGGGCTACATTATAATTGTCCATTTTCGCATTGTCCTTGAACATATAGTCCAGCCAGCTGGTATTGGCCAGTCCGGCCATTCCATCAAAATCAATGGCAGCAGCACCTGAATTGAGGGATTGCTCATTCATGATTGTTTTATACTGATGGGCATCCAGCAGCTTCGCTTTGCGTGATACGTTCTGAATACCCGTATACCCGTCAAAAGACAGCTGGCTTTTACCTGCAGCACCCATCTTGGTGGTCACCAGGATTACACCGTTGGCTGCCTGCGAACCGTATATCGCTGCCGAAGCGGCGTCTTTTAAAACATCGATCGACTGGATATCTGCAGCGTTCAATACCGAAATATCACCTCCGGGCACCCCATCAATGACATAAAGCGGGCCCGAATTGCCAATTGTCCCTAAGCCGCGGACGACGACCTTCATATCCGCTCCGGGCTGACCGGAGGTGGAGGTAATGGAAACGCCCGGCGCCTGCCCCTGAAGCGATTGCAGGGGATTCAATTGATTCCGTTTCTGCAGTTCCTCGCCTTCTACTTTCAGATTTGCGCCGGTATTTAGCTTTTTCTTCTGCACACCATAGCCGATGACTACCACTTCTTCCAGATCCGAGGTACTGGGCTGCAGGCGAATGATACCATTCGCTCCGGCGACTGTAATTTCTTGCGTTTTATAGCCCACGTAAGAGATCGTCAGCACGCTTCCTTTTGCGGCCTGCAATGAAAACTTACCCGATTCGTCCGTACTCGTTGAAATCTTCTGATTCTTTACTTTAATGCTTGCACCCCCGATCGGCAAGCCAGAATCAGCGGAAACAACGGACCCCGTAAAGGACTGTGCCCAGACCAGCGAGGTCATGCCGGTCATGACTACAACAGCCACACCCCTGCTCAACAATTGTTTGCTTATCATATGATTTGATTTATAAATTGGTTTTACTTATTTTAATTTAATCTGTAAGGCTTTCCCGTGATAAGATACTGCCATTGATTTTTTTGTAGGGCTGTCGATGCCGATAGCATTTCTGTCGCTGACGAAAATGATATTGAATTTTCTGCTATGTAGCATACCCTCAAACTCCCCTTTGCGGTCGGCCAGCAACAACGTTTGCGTACTGTTATCGTAGCGGATATCAATTCGGCTGTATTTTCCCTTTTCGTAGTTATAATTATCACCTTCATCTTCATAGAGCGAAAACTGGCCATCGGCACCGGCATAGATATAGAGGTCCAGTACAGTCTGCTTTTTCTCCGTGCTGTATTGCAGCTCCTGACCGACCGGAACGATCGCACCGGCTTTTGCATACACCGGGATACGCTCGTATGGCGCATCTACCAGAAGATCCTGACCGCCGCTGACTTTCTTGCCGCTGTATAAATCATACCAGTCGGCGCCTTGTGGAAAATGTATTTTCCGACTCCTCGCAACTTTCTCCGTGACGGGGCTCACCAAGAGCGATGGACCCCATAGATACTGGTCATTGCGGTCAAATCCTGCTTTATCCAGCGGAAAATCCATGGCTAGCCCCCGGATCATTGAATAATCTTCGAAAAATGTCTTTGCCGCCAGGCTGTAGTTATAAGCCAGCAATTTATAGCGCAGATTGATTGCATAAAGCATGCTTCTGTAGGCAGGGTGCTCCGCAGGAGCGATGTGATAAGGTTCGCGGAACGGGAATTGTCCATGTGCCCGGAACAGGGGCAAGAATGCAGCATATTGATACCAGCGGCTATTGAGCTCACGCCATTCTTCCAGATCCACCGCATTGGGCTTATGGAACCTGTTTTCGACGAGGAATCCACCCGCATCCATTGTCCAATATGGTGTACCGGACATGGAGAAATTTATTCCGCCCGCGATCTGATCCTTCATATCGTGCCATCGGGATGCGATATCCCCGCTCCAGGCAGCGGCGGCATAGCGCTGCTGTCCGGCAAAAAATGAACGCGTCAGAATAAACACCCGTTTATTGGGATCCGTTGCGCGCTGCCCCTCGTAAATACCCTTCGCATTTTGAAGCGGAAAGGCATTATAGTAGCGCACCGAGGAACCGATGCTGGGCTGAAAAACAGCTTTGCGTTCATCCAGATCGATATTGGAATGGATATCCGGTTCACTTGCATCCATCCACCAGGCGTCGATGCCTATTTTAAATAAGTTGTTGTCCAATAACTTCCAGAAGGCATCGCGCGCACCCTGGTTAAAAGGATCATAAAATGTAGAAGTATAGCCCTTCCCGATCCAATCTTTACGGCCATCGTAAATATTCCGTGGGTAGATCCACTTATTGCTTTTAAACTCCTGATATACACGCGACTCTTCATTTATTTTCGGCCAGGCGGAAATCATGATCTTCAGATTTTGGTCATGCAGTTTCTTCACCATCGCCTTCGGATCTGGAAAGCGGTTTAAATCAAATTGTTGACTTCCCCAGTCGTTTTCTGACCAGTACGACCAGTCTTGGACAATATTATCAATTGGAATCTTCCGTTTACGGAATTCTGTGGCTACCTGTTCAATTTCGGCCTGAGTTTTGTAACGCTCGCGGCTTTGCCAAAAACCGAAACTCCAGACCGGCATAATCGGAGCCTTGCCTGACAAATGCCGGTAACCGCTGATGACATCGTCCATGGATGCACCATGGACGAAGTAATAGTCAATTGCATCCCCGGCTTCGGAATTAAATGAAAAGAGGTTCTGCCGTGCAGCGGGAATTGGGCTCTGCCAGTTTAGGGTAAAATAAGACTCGCTGCCGTCTGGGATCCATTCCATCCGGATCCGGCGCGGCTGATCTTTTTCCAGATCTTTTTCAAGCTCAAAAGTGCCGGCATTCCAGGACTGCCGCCAGCGGTCGGCGACGAGCTGACCATCTATCCATACCTTCATGTATCCCGAATATTTGAAGTGCAGGACATGCTTGCCGGCATAGGGCGAGGCAAGCGTACCCTCATAAACCACCTTTGTATCCGCAAGTTTGATCTCTTTTGGAAACTTGTGCTGGTCCGTTAAATAGCCATAATCGATGATCGATTCCGGACGGGAAAGGTATACCGAGTCGGTATTGCGGTTCATATAAGTAGCCGTGAGCCAGCCCTGCTCCCCTTCCACGGACGATAGCTTAAATGCATTCAAAGGTAATAATGGGCGCACATCCCCGGCTTTGGTGATCGAGTAATTATGCCAGAGCAGACCATAGTTGTTGGTGGATAACAAAAATGGAATGCCGATTTCGGTATTGTACTGCAGTAGCGTGACCTGTTTTCCCCGGTTGTAGTTCATGACCGCATTTTGATGCTGTCCAAGCCCATAGATCCCCTCCTCCGGTTGGACAATAAAATCCTGGTTGACCTGGTAAAAGGCATCGCCATTATAGCTCCCCGCAGTAAACGAACCGGAATTCCGTTTTGCTTCTTTTAAAATGGCATGGCCATGTAAGTCGTAAAATTCTACTTTACCGCTGCTCAAAGAAACAATAGCCCGCAGATCCGCTGTCTGTATTGTGGCCGTTGAGTCTGTCGATCCGGCAACAAATGATTTTAGCTGCCGGTGCAAAGAGTCTACAATCACCAGGCGCTGCTGTTTCGGGAAGCCAGTCCCAGCAGGGACTGCCGTTACCCGTATGATCTTATCCGTAATGGCGTCCAGATAGACGTCCTGATCAATGGAGCCCGCAGAATTTTTGAAGCTGACCTTCACGCCGGTGGCGGTTTTTTCAAACTGAGCTTTCTGAGCCTGTGCAGATCCTTGATGTATCATGGTAAAGAACATCAGACCGCTTAAAGCATACGTTATGTTGCGCATGTAAATAAAGATTTATTGGTTATTGTATTCCCTTGGTTATTGCTTATACTTTCCTAATGAAAGAACATGTCAAATATAGAGTGCAACCGGTTGTCTTAAGGCTATGATTTGTTAACTTTTAGGGGGTGATTTGTTAACATACGGTCGGATAAATGGAATATATTATATGTTAAATTATTGTTTTAAAACAAGTTGAGCTAAAACGAGGGTGAATTTCCAAAGGCGAGTTTATAATTTATTTACCGGATTGTTTTGGATTGCCGAATCTTGTTTTACCGGAGATGCTACCATCAATAATTTGGAATGCTGTATGAGATCCATGGTTCATTGATTCAGCGATCAATACTTTTCATCCGAATTTGGAAAACAGAAAATAGTGGATCGGTACGGCCCTTATTTGGCAAATCACAGAAAACATCATAACAGCGAATAATCTGCATATATTTTTAATGATTGCTTTCAATGCCGAAATCTTAGCAGCAATTTCCTACTTTAAGGTGATTGTTTTTTTATATTCATTCGGTGTTACCCCGAACTCTTCTTTAAAGTATTTTCTAAAGTATTTGGTCTCATTAAATCCCACAAGGAAAGCGATTTCATTGACGTACATCTGGCTTTTTTCGAGCAGTTCTGCTGCTCTTTTTAGCCTGATAAAGCGGATAAATTCCGAGGGCGTTTTATCGGTCAAAGCAAGAATTTTCTTATAGAAATTAACCCTGCTCATTGCCATTTCACGGCATAAATCTTCCACTAAGAAGTCGGTTCGTTCTATATTTGACTCAACGATGGAGACGGCTTTTTGTATAAATTTCTGATCCATCGAAATGATCTCCGGTTTGGTTGTTGAGATATCAATTCTTGATTTGAATTTATCCTGTAGTTGTTTCTGCCTTTTTGCAATATTGGCCAGCGTAACGCGTAGAATATCGATATTAAAAGGTTTCGAGATATAAGCATCTGCACCTGCTTCCATACCCTGGAATTGATTTTCATCCGAACACTTTGCCGTAAGCAAGACGACTGGTATATGGGAACTGCGTATATCCTGCTTGATCTTGCGACAGAATTCGTAGCCATCTACATTTGGCATCATAACATCACAAAGCACAAGATCCGGAATATATTCGGTCGCGAGCTCATAGCCATGTTGGCCATCTTTTGCGGATAAGATCCTGTAATCATTGCTAAAAAGATCCTTTAGAAACAGGCGAAAATCCTCATTATCATCAATAATGAGAAGCGTATATACGCCGTTCTCCGCATCTAGGATAAAGTCGTTTTCACTATCCCTATTGTATGCTGCATTGCTTTCATCATGAGTACCCGAATAGATCACATCTTGTCTGTTCGTGGCATAAGTCTCTTTTAACATGGGAATTTGCACCGTAAAAACTGTGCCTTTTCCAAGTTCACTATCGACCTCCACTGTTCCTCCATGGAGCTTGACAAATTCATTTACAATATGAAGCCCAACGCCTGTCCCTGAGATACCGTGGGTCTCATTGGAATCAATTCGGTAAAAACGATCAAAAATTCGGTCAAGATGTTCTTTTTCTATTCCAATACCTGTATCTGCAACCTTAATACACAGACGCTTATCGATTTCCTGGTCAATAATCGTTTCGTTTATAGCTACGCTAACGTCTACCTGGCCTGAAGTTCGGGTATATTTAAAGGCGTTTGAAATCAAATTGGAAATGGCCATATACATCTTATCTTTATCAAAGCTCAGGTCTATGTATTGATGGTTTGTCGTAAAAGTTAGTCTGATCGATTTTTCAGCTGCAATGGACAAAAAGGATGTACTGGTCTCTTTGACAAATTCAATAATATTACCCGATGATATATTGAGTTTCGTTTTATCCTGATCTAATTTCCGAAAATCCAATATATCGTTGACCATCGTAAGCAGTTTCTGGGCATTTTTATACATGACTCCCAGTGCTGCTTTTTGTTCCTGATGACTATCTTTTTTTAACAACATTTCCAGTGGACTGATAATCAGTGATAAAGGCGTCTTGAATTCATGACTGATATTGGTAAAAAACTTTAATTTCAGCTGGTCTATTTCATGCAGCTTATCAGCTTCCAACATACGGGCATTTTGATCAAGTTGATCCTGCTTTCTTTTCAACCGATATTTAATAAACCACCTGATTAACAAAACAAACACTGCAATATAAGTCGCTATAGCCCACCATGAAAACCAAAATGGAGGATTGACTACAATCTGCATCTCGATCGGTTGAGGCGACCATACATTATCCTCATTGCCCGCATAAACTTTTAAGATATATCGGCCTGGATTAAGATTGGAATAGGAAGCTACTCCTGTACTACGCGAAGTTTCAATCCATTCCTTATCGACACCTTCCAACTTATAGCGATATTTATTTTTATTCGGGTGGATAAAGTTGAATGCGGAAAATCGAATGGAAAAGTTTGTTTCATTATATTTCAAGGTAAGCTTGTCGAGGCCTACAATAGAAACCGGCAAAACGGTGTGATTGCCCCTTTTTTCATCTGGATTGACCACTTCATTAGACAATAACAGTTCTGTAAACCGAGCTTGCGGTATACTTTTGTTGGCGGGGATTTTTCTCGGATAAAAAGCGATGTACCCTTCCGTTGTACCCATATATATTTTTCCGGTCTTATCGGTATATACGGCGTTGGGATTAAAAACCATTCCCGTCAGCCCGTCGCTAAGATCAAAGGTAGAAATAATCCTGCTGTGCTTAGCTCCGCTAGCTGACAAGTACTGTATCCGGTTGAGCCCATTGCTTGTCCCCGCCCATACATTCCCATCTTGATCCTCGACTAAAGATCGTACATCATCGCTGGATAGGCCATCTGCAAGTGTCAAAAAAGAGAAGCTCCGGTTTGTGGTGTCAAAGATTTTTATGCCCCTTTTTGTGGCCAACCAGATGCGACCTTTTGAATCCTTCATAAGCTGATAAACGGGAACTGAAGCAGCCTTATCCTGAAAATTGGCATTTGGAAAATAAGGCATAATAGCCTGGTCACCAATGAGCTTATAGACACCGATATCTGACGAAAAATTAATCGTTCCATCCCGATCTTTTAATGTGGAAAGAATGAAATTAGAACGTAGTTTGCTATTGTCCCTATTAAAATTTGTAAATATCGTTCTACTGGGGTCCAATCTGTCAATTCCGCCCCCCAAAGTCGCAATCCACAAATTTTGGTCGGAATCTTCCGTGATCCCATATACGCTCTGATTGGACAGTCCTTTGTTGTTTTTCTCCTGCACTTCATATCGTTTAAACTGCCGACCATCATACACATTCAAACCGCCCATAAAAGTACCTATCCACATTTTCTTTGTATAATCTTCATGGAGCGCGGTAACAATATCAGACGACAAACTTGTCATATCACCGCGTTTGTTTCTGAAAAAATGGCGTTCTCCGGTAGTTTCATTCAACTTAATGAGCCCTTTGCCATTTGTCCCCAACCAAAGGTTCCCCTCCTTGTCTTTGACAATACTGCTACAGTCAAAAAGTTCACTTTTCCCATCAGAAAATCCGGTACTAGGAAATTTAAATATTTCTGGATGATAGTATGAAACACCATTCTTATACGTTCCTGCCCAGACAATTCCTTGAGGATCACAATATAAACTTACAATAGAGTTTTGTCCAACGGAGGTTTTATTATACGTGTTATGCTGAAGGACCTGGATGGAGTTCTTATTTTTATCAAGAAGGTTGAGACCACCATGGTCCGTGGCAATCCAAATTAATCCTTGCCGGTCCGCTACAATTCCACGGACAAAGGAATTGGAAAGTGCGGGCTTCGTGTCAATATCATACTGTTTCCATTGATCATTAGTTTGATTATAACAGACTGCACCACTATTATTTATACCCGGATAAATCCAGACCATATGGTCGGAATCTATAAACATACTCTTCGGAATTAAAGAATTTATAGCCCTACTGTTTAAATAACTTTTTCGGATATCAATTTGCTTCGTTCGGGTATTCAGACGTTCCAAAAAGCCATCTTTGTGGAGTATCCACACAAATTCATCTTTTATTGCGATCTCTACGATCTCTGTAGGACGAATGCTCATCGGATCACTTGATGATCTGAAGCTTACTAATTTTTTATGCTTAGGGTCATATTTGTAAATGCCTTTTTGTGGATAGGCTACAATAAAATTTTTATACTGATCTATTTGTATAGAAATTGGGTTTGGTGGAAGACCCATTTTTTCAAGAATGGAATCTGTATTATTGATAAAAACCTCCTTTCGCCAATCAAACATGACATATTTATTGCCCAACATCCATAAATTCCCCTGCTCATCTTCTACAATTTTCTTCAAACCATCATAAAGAGTTCCTGAAGTGCCTTCGCTGCTGCGATTGAAAATTTTGATTCGCTCACCGTCAAATCTATTTAATCCTGTATTTGTTGTAAACCAGACAAATCCCCTACCATCTTTATATATGGCAACAACTTCATTTCCTGCTAAGCCATTTCCATTGTTTATATGGGCAAACTTAAACTCCTGTCCATAGCCTAAAATAATTCCAAAAAATAGGAATAGTAATAAAAGACGCTTCATTGGTTATTGTTTCAAGAACTTCCGTTAAAATACTGATTTTATCAAATCTTTACAGCATAAGTGATCATTTTATACCCTAAGCTGAAACATTTAGATCCCTAGTTAGCGTATGCCGGCCTATCCGAAGTCTATCACAGTTGGGGGCTGCAATTCCAGCAGAATTAATAATACATCCAGTTTTATAAACATTTTACCCTCTCTTCTTCAACATTCGAACCCTATCAAGACACTATGTTGTTCCTAATTTTAGTCATCCCTTTCTGGGGAAAATAACCAATATAAATTATAAACTTAAATTAACCATGAAATCAAAAAACGGATCACAAAAGTTTTTTTGGCCCAAACTGCGGCATCGGGTGTATCTCATGCTAGTGGCCTCGTTTCTGTTTATTATCAATGTCTTGCACGCGCAGGATTCGAAAATCAATGTCTCTGGACTAATTACGGACAAGGCTACGGGGCTGCCTCTGACCAATGTTTCTGTTAAACTCAAAGGTACAAACGCAGTAACATCTTCCAATGAAAATGGGCGGTATGCTATTTTAGCCTCAAAAGGAGGTATACTGATCTTTAACCATTTGGGATTCCATACGCAGGAAGTAAGAATAGCTGGAAATCAGCAAAATATTCAGTTAACAGAAAATATCCACGCCATGGACGAGGTCGTTGTGGTAGGCTACGGAAAAATGAAACGTGGCGACCTAACAGGTGCCGTCGTTTCGGTAACGGCCGACGACATCAGTAAATCTGTAAGTACCTCCTTGGATCAAGCGTTACAGGGACGCGCAGCAGGTGTATCGGTGACACAGAATTCAGGAGCACCGGGCGGCGGAATCTCGGTCAGCATCCGGGGTACAAATTCTTTCAGCGGCAACGAACCGCTCTATGTGATCGATGGAATCCCCATTGACGGTAATACCCGGGACAATTCAAGCGCGCTCTCGTCGATAAATCCATCAGATATCGTATCGATGGAAATATTAAAGGATGCTTCTGCTGCTGCCATATATGGGACAAGGGCAGCAAACGGAGTCGTGCTGATCTCTACAAAACGCGGTCAGGCGGGAAAAACCAAATTAGGTTATGAAGGGTATGTAGGATTCCAACAGCTTCCAACGATCTTGGATGTCCTTAACCTCCGCGAATATGCAGTGTATCAGAATCTTCGCAGCAAAGTCATCGGCTTCGGCGATCGGGAGGAATTTAAGGATCCATCGCTGTTGGGTGAAGGCACAAACTGGCAGAAGGAAATTTTTAGAACTTCATTGATGCATAACCATCAATTGAACATCAGCGGTGGAACCGAACAAAATAGATTTGCGATCACGGGTGGATACCTTGATCAACAAGGTATCGCACAAGGATCAGGTTTTGAACGCTATTCCTTACGGATGAACTTTGATTCAAAAATCAACAAGTGGCTGACCGTTGGCATTAATGCCTATACTGCGAAAACAAAAAATACGAACACCATAGATAATGGGGGGATCATTTCGCTCGCCATTAGGCAGCTGCCAGAGGTGCCTGCCAAAAATCCTGACGGTTCGTGGGGAACACAACAGGAAAATATGTATGGGACTTATTTCGCCAATCCATTGGAGGAAGCGCTTACCCGTGAAAACTATGCAAAAGGAGCACAAATTAGCGTCAATGCTTATGCGGATATTTCGCCCATCAAAGATCTTGTACTACGGATCGAAGGTAATGGGAACTATAATTATTCCAACGCTTATCAATTCACGCCCGCATATGATTACGGAAATTTCAAACAGCAATCCGCCGGAGCCAGGTTTGCCAGTAACGGTTCATTTACCAACCTGAAAACCTATCTGACTTACACTAAAACTTTCGCCGAAAAGCATAACCTCTCGATCATGGCTGGGCATGAGGCTCAGGAAAACAAATGGGAATCCCTATCTGGAAGCCGCAGCAATTATTTTTTAAATACGGTGCATGAGCTGGATGCTGGCGATTCTAAAACCGCCAAAAATGGGAGTTCCAGAAGTTCAGGTGGCATTGAATCTTATTTCGGTCGCTTCAATTATGGATTTGATGATAGGTATTTATTGACTGCTACATTCCGCAGGGATGGATCGGACAAATTCGGTACCAACAATCGCTGGGGGACCTTCCCTTCTCTTGCTGCTGCCTGGAAGATTAAAAATGAACCTTTCTTAAAAAATAACCCAGCGATAGACAACCTAAAGCTACGCTTGGGCTGGGGACTTGTTGGAAACCAAGCCGCAAGCTCCTATGCCTATGGCGTGAGCATGGCTTCGGCTGCATCCATATGGGGCACAGGCTTCTATCCTGCTAATTTTGCCAATCCGGACCTAAAATGGGAAAAAACCAATGCCTACAATATCGGTTTGGATCTGAGCTTATTTAAAAATAGAATCGAACTTACAACGGAAGTCTATTTAAAGAAAATAGACAATCTTTTGATGCAGGCCGTATTGCCTGACTATATCAGTGGGCTAATTGCTGCACCTTGGGTAAATGCGGGCTCGATGACGAATAAGGGGGTTGAATTGACATTAAATACCATAAATATCAATAAGAATGGCCTTTTCTGGAAATCCGGTTTGACCTTCTCGATGAATAGAAACCGTGTCACGCACCTATATACGGATGCAACCGCCATTCAGGGAAAAATAGGTGCAGAAACATTCACACTGACCAAAGTAGGTAATCCTGTCGGCCAATTCTATGGATATAATGTGATCGGCATGTTTCAGAATGAAAGTGACTTTTACCTGAAAGACAATCAACATCATGCGGTGCTGGATCAGGAAGGCAATAAAGTTCCTATTGCTCTACCCAAAGATAAAAGCATAGGGGTCAACGGGATTTGGGTGGGAGATTTTATTTTCGAGGACAAAAATAAAGATGGAAAAATAGATGAGCAGGACCGTGATTTTATCGGCAATCCGGATCCGAAGTTCATCCTTGGACTAAACAATTATTTTTCTTACAAAGGATTTGACCTAAATATCTTTCTGAACGCCGTATATGGCAACAAGATCTATAATCAACTGCGTAAAGATTTTACAAACCCGATGAACAATTCGGGTATGCTCAAAAAAACGACAGAGATTGCCCTCATTGAAACGATTGATCCGAGCGGTTCCGACCAGGATATCTCCAATGTAAGGGTGTCCAATCCCAATGCGAGTATTCAACGTATTACTGTCAGTGACGCAAATGACAATAGCCGTATGAGTAATCGGTTTATTGAAGATGGTTCCTATCTGCGTCTGAAAAATATTTCTCTTGGCTATACTTTCTCCCAAAATCTGCTGAAGCGATATCAAATTGAAAACCTTAGGTTATATGTCAATATTCAGAATCTTTTTACCTGGACCAAGTATACGGGCTATGATCCGGAAATAGGTTCTTACAACCAAAATGTCTTACTAAGAGGAATAGATTATGCCCGATATCCCGCACAGCGTATTTATACCTTGGGTTTAAACTTCATGTTTTAATATTAACTACTGAATTATGAAAAAGCTACTCTTAATAAGCTCATTGATAGCTATTGTTGCGCTACATTCCTGTAAAAAAAGTTTCCTCGACAGAGAACCGGAAGGAGCGTATGTAGATGCAACCTTTTATACCTCTCCTGAAGCATTGAAAGCAGCCACTGCACCACTGTACAACCGGGCATGGTTTGACTATAACAAACGACCTGCCGTCGCTATTGGCAGTTTAAGAGCCAATGATGGCTATAATCCCTATATGAACCCTTCCTATACCCTATTCACCGTGACCTCGCTGGATGATGGACTTTCAGACTCCTGGAAGTCATTCTATGGCGTAATAACGATGTCAAACGCCATCATCGATGCCGTGAAGCATAAAGCCGTTAATGTAACTGAAGCGCAAAAAAACGTGGCTATTGGGGAAGCACGCCTTATGCGTGGTATCGCTTACTTTTATCTTCTCCGAACTTGGGGGCCAGTTATATTGATCGAGAATAATGACGCTGTAATCAAAGATCCTATGCAGCCAAGGCATCGGGAGGAAGATATTTTTCGATTTATTATAGACGATCTCAGCTTTGCTGCACAGCACCTTCCTATTCAGGCCGATAAGGGCCGTGCAACGAGCTGGGGTGCCAAGGGTATGCTCGCCAAGGTATATCTTTCCCGCGCTGGCTGGAAGACCAGCGGAACTCGAAACGAAGCTGACCTGGCTAAAGCAAGAGAATACGCAAAGGATGTCTGTGTAAATAGTGGTCTGGAACTCTATGCCAAATACGAAGATCTGTTCAAATACAAACATAACAACAATCCCGAATCACTTATTGCCATGCAATGGGTACCACTTGGCGACTGGGGTGTCTGTAACACACTTTTAGCTGACCTGGCATTCTCATCAGACGTGACCGGTGGTGTCAACGTTTGGGGCGGCGGACTGAACGGAACGATCGACATGCTCAAACAATACGAACGCGCTGATACACTCCGGAGAAATGCTACCTATTTTACCCAGCACTCCTTCTATCCCTATATTGCGATTGATAAAGGTGGATATTCGTATGGCAATGCAGGAGCATCCATCAAAAAAGGCGTAATCGGTGGTCCTAACGATGATAATGACGGTTATGTGCAGTCAATGAGTTCACCGCTTAATACCTATATTTTGCGCTTGGCGGATGTATACCTGACCTATGCTGAGGCGAGTCTGGGTAATAATAGCACACTCAATGGCGGTGAAGCGTTAAATTGCTTTAACAAGGTAAGAGATCGGGCCAAGATCGGACGAAAGACCTCAATTACACTCGACGATATCATCAAAGAACGCCGCGTGGAGTTTGCCATGGAGTATACCAACTGGTACGATATGGTCAGCTGGTATTGCTACAAGCCTGAGAAAATGCTTAAATACTTTAATGATCAACAACGTGGCTGGTCCACGGCGGGTATCACAAAGGATGAAGATGGTAATCTTATTTTTGAAGATCCCACGGCACCGGCAGTGCCTGTCGTCGTGACCGCAAACAATATCTTCTTCCCCTATCCTGAGAATGATCTCATCCAAAATCCGAGGTTAAAAGAAGAGCCCCAGGCTTATCCATTTAATAATCAGTAAAGAATTATGAAAGCTTTAAATAAAACCATACGCTTTAGCTATCATTTGCTTATCGCTGTCCTCCTCCTGCCGGTAATATCCTGTAATCGCAACAATGATATGACTGTGGCCCCCGAGATTACCCATGTACGTTTGACAGATCCGGAAAAAGCAGATAGCATTTTCACAGGTGCATTTCCGGGCACAATGGTTGCTGTTATCGGAAAAAATCTCGACGGCATCCAAAAAATTTACATCAATGACCAACATATCGCATTTAATGCAAACTATTGTACGTCGACAAGCGCTATTATTTCTATTCCGGCAGATCTTCTATTGACTGGCACCCATCCGGATCTTCCAAATGAGATTCGGATCGAAACAAACCATGGCGAAACAAGATTCAATTTTCATATCTATTCTCCCGCTCCACAAATCGCCCGTATTGAATTAAAATACCCAGCCAAGGCGGGTGAAAAACTCCGCATCTACGGTTCAAATTTTTACGAAGTAAAAAAAGTCGTGTTCGAAAGCAAGGCAGGCGGCAGTGTATCGGCTACGGAATATGAAATCGGCGGGGACTATGATAAAATCGAATTAAAGATTCCCGCAGGTATCCAAGATGGCCGGCTCGCGGTCTACTGCATGACTGATTCAGTTAGCATCGCTTTCACAACGAATGTTTCGCCGCCAACGATTAAATCATGGAGCAGCGATATGCCTATCATTGGCGATCAGGCATTTATTACAGGCAACAACTTCATTGATGTAAGCAAACTAACGATCAATGGCGAATTTGATATTGCAGGCGAAGATTTAATCGTGGCCAAAAGCCAGGATACAATTTATTATCGACTACCAAAGGTCCCAACAAAATCCGGTACGATTACAATCCATGCGGCAGGAGGACAGTCCAATTCGACCCTACTATTTTATCCCGTCCAAAACCTCGTCCTGGATTGGGATAATATAGGTAGCTATGATTGGGGGGACAACAATATGGCTGTGACGGCAGACGGCTCCAAGCCACCTTTCTTCAGCACGGGAACAGCTTACCGCATTTTTGGATCACCTGGTGCATGGCAATATTGGTGGGGAAACTTATCCAATAAAGCTGTCTATCCTACCGTAAATGCAATACCCGCCAATACGCCTATCGGCAACCTTGTACTGCGCTTTGAATGCTTCGTAAATGAACCTCTTGCGACAGCAACATTTGATATGCAATTGAAAGGGAATTGGGATAAAATGCTGTCAGACTATGTGCCTCGTGATAGAAACACCAATAAAACAAGCCTTGGTAAATGGATGACATGCGACATAGCCCTGAATAGGTTTACTTCTGTTGCGAACTATGGAAGCTTTGCTGCCATCGCTAGCTCCGAACTGGGCATTTTCACGAAAAATAAAGCGGACAATGCCAATGTCAAGGTGGATATCTACTTCGACAATTTTAGAATCATTGACAGCAGCAAAAACTAGGTTTATTTAAAGGACAGCGAATTGCGATGCAATAAGGCCGGATAAGCGGATAATCAATTATTCCGGCCGTCAATAATACATGAATCATTATGACAAACAAACACATATGAAAATTAAAAAGAGTATTCCCTTCATGAGTACAGGGATAATATGCAACATCAAATGGCGTTCCGAGCGGCGCCGAAAGCATTTTTCGACTGATTTGACTATAAAACAAAATAAACTATGACTATAAAACAGATTCCGATTTTCTTCGTCTTTTTTTTGCAGGCATTCCTATTGAAAGCCGAACTCAGTCTTCCTGCAATATTTGGTGACAACATGATTCTACAAAGGGACAGTCCCATAAAATTGTGGGGCTGGGCCGGAAAAAATGAAACGGTGCATGTCCAGTTTATGCAGCAGAAACTAAAGGCAAAAGCAGATAAAAATGGTCAATGGAGCCTCACTTTAGCCCCTACTGCTTATGGAGGACCGTATAATATGGAAATAAAAGGCCATAGCGAACAGGTCTCCCTAAAAAACATCCTGGTCGGTGAGGTTTGGCTTGCATCCGGACAATCCAATATGGAATGGACAGTAAAAAATTCCAATAATGCTGCGAGCGAAATCAGCCAGGCCAATTATCCAAACATTCGGGCCTTCAACGTAGAGAAGAGTATCAGTGAAGTTCCCAAACAGGACCTAAAGGGAAAATGGGCGGTATGTTCCCCGACGACAGTTGACGATTTTTCAGCTGTTGGATACTTCTTTTCGCTCAAACTGTATCAGGAACTCGGCATACCTGTAGGCATCATTAATGCTTCCTGGGGTGGTACTGGCATCGAAACATGGACGAGTGGAAATAGCTTCGACAAATTGCCGGCGCATTTCAACGCACCCTATCAACAGCAGTTTAATGGTGACTTACAGAACTTTTTGAAGGAAAACGAACTAAAGAAACAGGCCTATCAACAAACTTTAGCTAAAGATCCGGGAATAAGCTCAAAATGGTACGAAAATAATACTGACTTATCCGCGTGGGGAAAGATGAGAGTGCCTCAATTTTGGGAACCCTCATTAGGCGAGGTCGATGGCATTATTTGGTTCAAACGTAGGATTTATCTGCCAAAGGGTACTTCTGGAAAAACAGGAACAGTTCATCTCGGAACTATTGACGACGACGACGTTTGCTGGATAAACGGTGTTAAAGTAGGTGAATCGACCGGACACATGAGCATACGAAACTATGATATCCCAAATTCAACATTAAAAGACGGCGAAAATATCATTACCGTAAAAATAACGGATACAAATGGTGAAGGTGGCTTTTATGGTAATCCTGCGGATCTGTATATTGATTTGGAAGGGGAAAGATTTCCGTTGGATGGTGATTGGGATTATAAAGAGGCTGTCACAAATAAGCAGTTTGGCTTTAGAAATTTTTCCCCCAATATGTTTCATTCGCTACTTTTTAATGGCATGATCAATCCTCTTATTCCTTATACCATTCGAGGCGTCATCTGGTATCAGGGTGAACATAATGCCGGTCAAGCTTACGATTATCGCACCCTCTTCCCTAACCTCATCGCGGATTGGCGGTCACAATGGAAAACTGATTTCCCTTTCTATTGGGTGCAATTGGCCAATTATATGGCTAAAGAAAAATCACCCGAAGACAGCGACTGGGCAAAATTGAGAGATGCACAGACCCGGACACTCCGTCTTGCGCATACTGGTCAGGCGGTAATCACGGATATTGGTGAAGCGGACGATATCCACCCACGTAACAAACAGGAAGTGGGTCGACGACTCGCTTTAATAGCACTGGCTAAAAATTATGGCAGAAAAAATCTTGTGTATTCTGGGCCAACGTTCAAATCGGTGGTCAAGGAGGGCAATAAACTGATTATTTCTTTTGATGTTACTGGAAGCGAACTCGTGGTTAACAATAAATACGGTTACGTCGAAGGCTTTGCTCTTGCTGGAGCAGATAAAAAATTTGTTTGGGCCCAGGCTCATATTGATGGTAATCGAATTGTCGTTCAGGCAGATCAGCTCAGCAGCCCTGTATTTGTCCGCTACGCCTGGAGCAATAATCCCGATGTCAATTTATTCAATAAAGAAGGCCTGCCCGCTATACCTTTCAGCAATGAGGAATAAGCATACAGAGCCCAGATGACATGATCTTAAACAACACAAAAAAAATATTCAATGAAAACACTATTAAGTTACATTTTTATGCTGCTGGTTCTTCCGGCATGCTCCAACAAGGAAATTAAGGCAAATACAGAGCTCAGCAAGCCTGAGACAAAAGAAGAACCAAAACCTACTTACAGTAAATTCTCCATCAGGGAAAATTTTAGTACCAACCAGTTAGTTGATGAAATGGGTTTGGGGATTAACCTCGGTAATGCCCTGGACGCAACGGGTGACTGGATCAATCCAAGTAGTATTTCTAATTACGAGACGGCGTGGGGCAGCCCGCTCATTACAAAAGAAATGATCGAAGGTTATGCAAAAGCCGGTTACTCTTCTTTACGAATTCCGGTCACCTGGAGTAATATGATGAACAACGCTGAAAATTACAGAATCCATCCAGATCTCCTCAATAGAGTCGAAGAGATCTTAAACTGGACACTCGATTGCGGCATGGTCGCCATTATAAACGTTCACCATGAAAATGAATGGGTCAAAAAAGTGCCGAAAGACAGCGAAGCTAAGAAAAAGTTCACTTCTATTTGGGAGCAGCTCTGTAACCGTTTTGAAAAATATGGAGATCATTTGCTATTCGAACCCATGAATGAAATTGGTTACGATGAAATATGGACTCCCTGGAAGGGCGGGCAAACCGAAAAAGCAAGAGCATTCGGTTACGTAAACGAGCTGAACCAGCTTTTTGTCGACATCGTCAGGAAATCGGGCGGCAACAATGCCAAGCGTCATCTTTTAGTAGAAATTTATAACACCGGTCTCGAACATGCTTTTGACCCCTTAACCAAGATTCCGGACGATCCGGCTAAACATCTTGCATTGACCGTACACTATTATACGCCGCCTTTGTTTGCCATATTGGGTAATGGTGAAGATGCTGGATGGGGTGTCGGTGTGCCGTCTTGGGGCACTGCACAGGAATTTAAGGAGCTGAATGACAATATGGAGCTGTTAAAGAAGAATTGCGTTGACAAAGGGATACCCGTCGTCATTGGCGAATACGCCTGTTCCTCAAAGAATAGAACACAGGAGGTGGTCAGGTTATTTAATGTCTCGGTCACCGAAGCGATTTATTCACGTGGTATGTGCCCCATGCTTTGGGATGTTCAGGGTGCTGGGCAATATGAGCGGACAACCAGTAAATTCAAAGATCCTGTCTTTTTAGAACAAATAATGGCAATACCTGCTAAATATCCACGCAATCAAAACTAGCATTTACCCAAGGCATCCTCCGGAAGGCCGTGTAAAAGCAACTTTTGAATAAATGCACCTAGAGACGTGCCATGTACGTCTCTAGCCCTTAACACAACCCGGTACCAAAAACCATGAAACAAAAAAACTATATTCTGCTTTGCCTCCTATTTCTCGCGGTATGCTCACTTGAAGCACAATACAAGTTCGATAAACCGCTCTACGGGGCAGCCTATTACCACGAATATATGCCCAGTGAGCGTCTGGACGAAGATATCCGATTGATGAAAAATGCCGGGCTCAATGTCGTACGGCTGGGCGAATCTACCTGGGGATTATTTGAACCACAGGAAGGTGTCTTTGCATTTGAATGGATGGACCGCATCATCGACAAAATGCATCAGGCGGGTATCCGCATCATTCTGGGGACACCGACCTATTCCATTCCGGCCTGGCTTGCCCATATGCATCCCGAGGTTTTGGCCGAATATCAGCGGGGTACTAAAGCTTATTATGGCATCAGGCAAAATACTGACTTGAGCAACCCTACTTTTAAATATTATAGTGAACGGATCATCCGCAAGCTAATGGAACGGTACGCAAAACATCCTGGAATCATTGGCTATCAGGTAGACAACGAAACAGAAGCACGCGGCATAAACAACCGGGATTATTTTATCGGCTTTCGTAACTACATCAAAGGCCGTTTTAACAACGACCTCGATTCACTTAACAAAGCCTGGGGAATGAACTACTGGGGTATGAATATTCGCACCTGGGAAGAATTCTATACCCGCGATGGTGTCACCAATCCTTCCTATAAAAACGAATGGGAACGGTACAACCGCAAACAGGTAGCCGACTTTCTGAATTGGCAATGTAACATTGTCAATGAATATAGACGCCAGGACCAATTTATAACCCATTGCTTCATGCCTGATTTTCACAATGTAGATCAGGTAGAAAGCTTTCGCCAGATGCAATACCCCGCTATCAATATTTATCACGACGTACAGGATAAACAAGACGGACAGCGTATAGCTTACTCGGGGGATTTTGTCCGGACGGTTGCCAAGAACAATTATATTGTCATGGAAACCAACGCACAAGGTATAGGCTGGGATGCACGCACACAATACCCGCCATACGACAGACAACTCCGGCAAAATGTATATGCCCATTATGCTTCTGGTGCCAATATGGTGGAATACTGGCATTGGTCTACGCTGCATTATGGGCAGGAAACGTATTGGCGCGGTGTATTGGGGCACGATCTCCAACCAAATAGAATATACGATGAATTTAAAACCACCGCACAGGAACTGGCAAGGATCGGGGATCGTCTTATTGACTTGAAGAAGAAAAATAAAACAGCAATCTTATATAGCCACGATTCCTACCACGCACTGAATTTTATGCCTTATACCTATAAAAACAATTATCCCATCGATATGGTTCATAAGGCACTCTACTTTCAGAACATTGAAGCTGATATTATTCCCTGTGATAAAATTACTGATTTTAAAGGCTACGAAATGTTGGTTATTCCACCGCTTTATGTCGCCACGGATGAACTGCTACTGGCCATTGACAAGTTTGTAAAAGCGGGCGGCCATGTCGTCATGATGTACAAAAGTGGCTATTGTAACGAACATTCGGCCGTCAGGGCCACAGCTGCGCCGGGGCCATTAAGGAAGGCTTGCGGATTCCATTATCAAGAGTTCTCCACCATCGGAGACATGCGGCTCAAAGATAAGCCTTTTGAATTGGCGGATAAAAACCAAATTGGTGACTGGTATGAATTTTTGATCCCTGAGACAGCCAAACCGCTGGCCTATGCTGAACATCCCTTCTTTGGCAAGTGGCCCGTAATCACAGAAAACAGCTATGGTAAAGGAAAACTGACTTATATCGGGACCTATCCATCACAAGAACTACTCCATACGATCATCAAAAAAACTGCTATCGAAGCAAAAGTCATTACTGCCGACAATTACACTTTCCCAATCATTCAGCGTTCGGGAAAGAATAAATGGGGTAAGACAATTTATTACATTTTTAATTACAGTACGGAAACAAAACGGATTACTTATACAGGTGACCCAGCGAAAGAACTTATTTCGAATAAGCTCACCCAGAAGGGCCAAGAGATTATATTGGAGCCCTGGGAAGTACTCATTATGGAACAAAACTAAAAGATACGCTAATTACCAAAAACATTGACCTTACTATGAGAGCATTTATTGTCACCCTATTTTTCGCGATAACATCCAGCCTTTCGGCCCAGACTTATTCGTTGCTATCGCCGGATGGAAAAATTTGTTTGGACATCGACCTATCGAACGGACTCTCCTACGCTGTTTCCTACAAAGGTAGACAGGTAATAGATCCCTCACCCTTAGGCTTTGAATTGCAAGATGAGCCCCCCATGCATAAAGGGTTTATGCTTTTAGACACACCTCGGACCACATCGAAGCGTGATTCCTGGACTCCAGTAGTGAAGAACAAACATGCCCATGTCGATTTGCAGTGGAATGAAACACATTTGGCCCTGATCGAAAAGGAAGGTGAGAAACGTCGCTTGGACCTCTTCTTTAGAGCTTATGACAACGGAATCGCCTTTCGCTACCAACTATTCAGCGGCGCTAGAATAGGAAACAGAGTGATAAGTCGGGAGATGACCGGATTTTCAGTATCTAATCAGGCTCAAGCTTGGGCAGCACAATATAAACCGCGTTTTACATCCAGTCAGGAGAGCGAATTCGATAAAGTCCCTTTAACTGGAATCAGCGATCAGAGCTTAATCGGACTTCCACTACTGATCGAAGTCGATAAAGCTACCTACCTGGCCATTACCGAAGCGAACATCGATAACTACCCTGGTTTCTATATCAGCCGGGCTGCTGGTAATACCACGGAACAGGTATTGCTCACGACGAAACTCTCCCCTTTACCGGGCGAAAAAGAAGATGGGGCCAAAGCTCGTTTCTCCGACAAAATCCAAACCCCTTGGCGCGTGGTCATGATTGGCGATAATCCGGGACGATTTATCGAATCCGAAATTGTCCAGTCGCTCAACCCTGCATGTGCGATCCAAGACCCCGCATGGATAAAACCGGGACTCTGCGCATGGGATCACTGGTGGAGCGGAGAAGTGAAAATGGAAACTGCTGTTATAAAAGAGTATATCGACTTTGCATCTGCGCAAGGATGGCCCTATATGTTAATTGACTGGCAATGGTACGGCCCCTTCAACCAAGCGCAAGCAGATATTACCAAACCGGCACCGCAAGTCAACATGCCTGAAATACTTGACTATGCCCGCAAAAAAAATGTACGTCTTTGGCTTTGGTTATATAGTACCGACGCTAATCGCAATAACGCCTATGAGGAAGCTTTCTCACTGTATGAGCGCTGGGGCATCGCCGGCGTAAAAATAGATTTTATGGACCGCGACGATCAGGAGATGGTAAACTGGTACCGTAAAGTAATTAAGAAGGCCGCTGAGCACAGGTTGATGGTTAACTTCCACGGGGCGTATAAACCTGACGGAATAGAACGGACCTACCCGAATATGATAACCCGCGAGGGAGTCCTGGGAGAAGAATATGCGAAATTTTCCGATCGTATCAAGCCTGCTCACAATGTCACTTTGCCGTTTACGCGTATGCTGGCAGGGCCAATGGACTATACTCCGGGAGGTTTTTTCAACGTAACTCCAGCGCAGTTTAAGAAACAGTCTCCAACCCTGATGATGAATACCCGCTGTCCTGAGCTCGCCAAATTTGTTATTTATGAAAGCCCTCTTACGGTATTCTGCGACCACCCGAAGCATGTGTTGGGCCAACCCGGGAGTGATTTTCTAAAGATCGTTCCGACGGTGTGGGATGATACGCGCTTCATTGATGGTTATCCCGGGGAATATATTGTACTGGCCAAACGTTCGGGGAAAAACTGGTTTATCGGTGCCATGACCAATAGCATGTCCCGCACGATTACAATACCAACAAGTTTTCTAGCCGCTGGAAAATATGTGCTGGACTACTGGCAGGATGCAAAAGAAGCGGAAAAAATCCCTGCAAAACTTGAGAAAAAAAGTAGGATAATCGAAGCTGGGAAGACAATAAAAATACCGATGGTCAGCGGTGGCGGCTATGTGGCAATCATTAGGCCGCAGTAAAGTTTGGTTCCGAATCGATCTAAAAAAAATATTATTCAAAGTAGCACACTATTTAACTAAAGAAACGATAAATCCTGTTATGAACAAGAACATTTTTAAGACATTAGTACTCTTTACAATCCTTGGAGCTACATTAAATGCTCCAGCCCAACAAAAAAGACCGGTAGACTTGCCTGGTAAATTTCAGCCTAACTGGGAATCTTTGGCGCAGTACGAAGCGCCTGAATGGTTTCGCAATGCCAAATTCGGCATCTGGGCACACTGGGGCCCACAATGCCAACCTGAGCAGGGCGACTGGTATGCACGTGGTATGTATGATGAAGGCAGTGGACAATACAATGCACATGTAAAAACTTATGGACATCCTTCTGTAGCCGGATTTAAGGATATCATCCCTACCTGGAAGGCTGAAAAATGGGATCCCGAAAGGCTTGTTGCGCTCTACAAAAAGGTTGGTGCACAGTATTTTTTTGCAATGGGAAACCATCATGACAACTTCGATCTGTGGGATAGCAAGCATCAAAAATGGAATTCGGTCAATCTGGGACCCAAACGTGATATTCTCGCCGAATGGTCTAAAGCAGCGAAAAAAAACAAGCTTCCTTTCGGTGTGAGTATCCACGCCTCCCATGCATGGACATGGTATGAAACCGCCCAAAGAGCGGATCGGTCGGGAGCACTAAAGGGAGTACCTTATGATGGAAAGCTCAGCAAAGAACAGGGAAAAGGAAAATGGTGGGAAGGCTACGATCCCCAGGAGCTGTATCGGCAGAACCATGCCCTTAGCAAGGGAAGTGAAGACGTAAAGTCGTTGTGGTCACAGTGGGACTGGAATAACGGTGCATCCAAGCCGACACCGGAGTATATTGATAATTTCTATCAACGGACAATAGACATGGTCGACAGCTATCAGCCGGACCTACTCTATTTTGATGATACTACACTCCCCCTCTGGCCTATCAGCACAGTCGGGCTCGATATTGCAGCCCATTTTTATAACAGTAACGCGAAGAAAAATAAGGGAAAAGTCAACGCCGTTTTGTTTGGAAAAATCTTATCCGAGCAACAAAAAGAGTGTTTGGTGTGGGATGTTGAGCGCGGCGTTCCGGATCAAGTGCAAGAAAAAGCCTGGCAGACCTGCACTTGCCTGGGAAGCTGGCATTATAGCAAAGCTGATTATGAAAACAACAATTACAAGTCCGCAAAAAAAGTTGTCCATATGCTTATTGATATCGTCAGTAAAAACGGGAACCTCCTACTTAATGTCCCTATTAAGGGCGATGGTAGCATCGACGAAAAAGAAGAGAAAATTCTGCATGAAATAGGCGATTGGATTCAGGTTAATAAGGAGGGAATTTTTGATACCCGTCCCTGGAAAACATATGGCGAGGGTCCAAGTACCGAAGAGCAGAAACCATTGAATGCCGCTGGATTCAACGAGGACAAAGAAAATAACTATACCGCTAGGGATATCCGGTTTGTGAAAAAAGGCGATGCGATCTATGCCCACGTCCTGGCATGGCCAACGGATGGAAAAATCATGATCAAATCTTTCGGAAAGAAGATTAACACCGTTGATCCAATAACGGTTAAAACAGTATCCCTATTGGGGCATCCGAAAAAACTGGTATTTAAACAAGATGACGAAGCACTCAGCGTTACCTTGCCTTCGGATAAGCCTAATCAAATTTCATTGGTACTGAAAATTAATTAAACCATTTTTTCTTCATCAAGCTGTGCACTTATTTTTAAAATACCATTGATACAATTAGAACATGAAAACGCCTTGTACCATGAAAATTATTTTAGCAATATGCTCCTTATTTCCATTACTGTTATTCGGACAATCAGCAATGATTCATATCGAGGGACGGCAAAGAACCAGTCTAAATGGCTTATGGGAGGTCATTATCGATCCTTTTGATGCGGGGTCTGGTGATTGGGCTGCATATTATCAAGATCGAAAAACTTTGGGCAACACGGATTTTGTGGAATCCTCCTTTGAAGGTGGGCATAAACTATATGTACCGGGAGATTTCAATTCTCAACTTCCCGAGCTCAGCTATTATGAAAGCAGTATCTGGTACAAACGTCCCTTTAAGATCCAAACAAAACAGGATAACCGGTTTTTTATCCACTTTGCTGCCGTAAACTATAAGGCCGAAGTTTATCTGAACGGGGTCAAGATTGGTGAACATGAAGGTGGCTTCACACCTTTCCAGTTTGAAGTAACGGATCATGTCAAGATTGGCGAAAATAGCCTTATCGTGAAAGCAAATAATCAACGGATAAAAGATGGCATACCTGGTCTCGGTTTCGACTGGTTCAATTATGGTGGAATCACACGGGATGTCGATCTCGTACAAACGCCAAAGACCTATATCAGGGATTATTTTATTCAGCTATCACAGCAGGATGAGAATATCATCAATGGCTATGTATCCCTAGATGGCCCTAAAAAAGAACAAGCGATTGCAATACGCATTCCCGAATTGAACTTTATTTATAAAACAAGAACAGATAGCACCGGAAAAGCCACGCTTAGAATTCCGTTTCGTAAGAAAACCCTGTGGACACCTGCAGTTCCGAAATTATATGCCGTTCAGGTCGATTCCGAAACCGATCGTATCGAAGAAGAAATTGGTTTTCGAACAATCAGAGTTGATGGGACAAATATTTTATTGAATGGCAAATCCATCTTTCTTAAAGGGGTTAATATTCATGAAGAAGTCCCACAACGCAGATCGCGGGCCTATAATGAAAGTGATTATAAAATGCTCTTGGATTGGGCGAAAGAGCTAGGTTGTAATTATGTGCGTCTAGTGCATTATCCACATCATGAAAAAATGATAAGAATGGCTGAGCAAATGGGATTGATGGTCTGGGAAGAATTGCCCATTTACCAGGGGATTGATTTTGCAGATCCTGGAATGATGAAAAAAATGAATTTAATGCTTCGAGAGATGATTGCTCGTGATAAAAATCGGGCGGCAACGATTATCTGGAGTCTTTCGAACGAAACTTACTCCTCTCTGGCCAGGGACAGTTCGCTCACTGCACTTTATCACCTCACAAAGGCCTTGGATAATACCCGTCTTGTGACATCAGCGTTTAATAACATGCGTTTTGAAGGCAACAAGGCCTATATCGAAGATAAAATGAATCGTTTGATGGATGTTATAGCGATCAACCAATACATTGGATGGTACAAAGCATGGCCTGAGAATGATAGCGAAGTCGAGTGGATATCCCGCTTCAATAAACCGCTTATTTTTTCGGAATTTGGTGGCGAGGCCGTCTTTGGCAACAATACCGATCCGAAGCGGGCAAGTAGCTGGAGTGAAGATTACCTTGTGGATATTTATAAACGTCAATTTAGCATGTTTAAAAACATTTCCTTCTTACGTGGGTTGACACCATGGCTCCTGGTCGACTTTCGTTCGCCTGGAAGGGCCCATCCTGTCTATCAAAAGGGTTGGAACAGAAAAGGATTATTATCTGAAAGAGGCCAAAAAAAGAAGGCCTGGTACTTGGTTGCCGATTATTTCAAAAATTTGACTAGTCCTGAAAAATAAATACAGATTTTTAGTGGCTAACGACACATAGATTAAACAGTAGTGACCGGTAGGTTGCTGCTGTTTTTTTTACAAATTCTGAAGTTCATATTTGATTTCATGTACATCTGATTTTAGAGTTAGCATATGATCAGAACTATGTAGTCAGTTATTATTATAGATATTGGATTGCATCGGCCACGATCTGTTTTATTAAATATAAACGATTGGTATCAGTCATAAACTCTTGTTTGGAGTATACCAGCGGTTCGTTCAGCGACGACATTTTCATAAGAATCAGCATTTTTTGTCATACTGCAACTGCCCCGATACTTGTTTAGGTAATATTGGTATTCTTCTGTGCGCTCTAGTTATTCAAAATCTATCAATCCATCAATATCAACAGGAAGGTATTAACGGCAATACTTTGGTTTCAAGATACCTACAGGTATCCAAACCGCTGGATGCTCTGTCTGTTCAGGTATAAGTTGTTTCCCTGCCCTCAATAATTCACGTAATCCCATATTGATAGCTTCAGTGGCAGCAGCTGTAAAGAAAATATCCTCATCACTGGTATCTATGAGATCAACGATCTGTCGCTTGTTCTTCTCTACCGCTCATTTTGCTTTAATTTTATCTCTATGCTTTAGACCAAATTTAATTAAAGCATTTGCAACTTCTTCCGTTTCTTTAGCATATGCGGTAAGCGCATAAGAAACTGTCACAGGTTTGGTGTTATTAACCGTTCTACTAATCAGTAAATTATCTTCTAATTCCTGAAGTTCGTTGGATAGAACTTTTGGGGATATTCCCTGAGCCATTTCTTGCAGATCTTTAAACCGCATTGTGCCGTGTTTCTGCAAATTGTGCAGGATACAAAATTTCCATTTACCACTGAGCAATTCAATGCCATCTTTTAATGCCAATATAGTTTCTTTATCAATATTTTTATTGCACATCAGATAGTTACTTTCCTAAAGGTAATGAATAGTAAATATATATTGAATATCCAATAGTTTTGTGGTACAGAAATTTTAAAAAAATCGTTATGAAAGTAACAGTAATCGCAAACATTTCGGCTAATGGAAGAATTTTGATATCCGATAACCCGCATCATAAACTACCACTGGAAGCGATGGAATTTTACGTACAATTTGTAAGGCAGGTTGGAAATGTAGTAATAGGATTGAAAACATTTGAAAATTTTCTAAATTTTCCAGATCAAGTAAAAGAACATTTTAATGGAATAGAAATCATCGTATTGGCCGATAAATCTTATACGGCTGATGGCTACAAGACTGTAGCAAGTCCTGAAGAGGCAATTGCATATATGTCTGCAATGGGAGTGCGGGAAATAGCCATTGGAGGCGGAGCAGGTACTTTCAACGCCTTTTTGGACAAGAATTTGATTACAGATATTTATTTTAACGTCAGCCCTATAATCACTGGAGCAGGAGCAATTTTAGCAAACAATGAGGAGTTAAGTTCAACGTTCAGGTACAAAGGACAGAAGCTTAAAAACGGTTTTCTTCAATTGCATCTAACTAAGGAATACTAAAAAATGACAGACCAAAAATGTCTTTCAAAAATAGTTGAATTACGGAAACAAATCCGCTAAAATTATTTCTTTCCGATCTATATTTTTCAATTGGCGACTGTATCCACACGACGATAAGTATATGCATCATGGTTAAGGGCGCCGGCGAGCGGAAAGAGAATAAGAAAACCGGCTGCTGTCGACTCACTGGGCACGACTAAATCACCATGTTTATCCAGTGCAAAGCAAATAGTTTTGGTAAAGAATCTATTGACTAATACATAGATGTCAAGGTCGGTATTTCTGAAAGAAACAAAGTTTTGCGGTTCGGGCTTAACTTTCCTCGTTCTTTCACGCACGACATTTCCTAAGGTATCAATTAGTTTGATATGGATTTTATTTTTTTTGGTGAGCTCCAATGAAGTTTTGTAAAGATAGTGCAGACTATCAGTTTTATAGTAATTTGGTTCGATATAGTTCCATAGGCAATATTCATTATAGGCTGCACTCTTCTCCTGACTGCTATGATTATGGCCTATTATCCTCTGGGGATAATTATCAAAGATGTATGTCTCCTTCAATCGTACCATCGAAACGCTATGCGCCGCAGCAGTTTGTGCTAAATACTTAGAGGATATGGAAGTACAAGAGATACACGAAAAAATAAATACCACCGAAAATAGTGCAATAGCTAGCGTGCGCATATTGTGATGTTTGTTGAATGCTTTCATAAGCTCTTATTTTGCGGAAATAAATTGTTGGATACTAAACTTTAAGTTGTTTCTAAATATTAGGTAAGCCCCTCAATAAATTCTGAAAAGGTTCTATTTTTAAAAATAGCTTCTTCATTTGACATTCCAATAAATGGTATTTCATAAATATCACATGTGCTTTTTTTAACTGCATAAGCTTTTGATCTAAAAATAACCTTTATTAAACTCACAAATTTTAATTGTGCTCAATATTTCATTTTGTAGAAAATGTTCAATGTTGTTCGCCTTTAAACGATCTTTTTTTGCAAGTTTAAATTTGACTGTACCATAATTTAGTTTAGAAAACTCTATCCTTAATTTCTCAATTTCTAATTTATGCACTTGTTCTCCATCTGCTAAGAAATTATCCAAAAGCAATAATTTCTGACATAAAAAGTATACTTTATCGTCTTCCAAAATAACATCTCTCTTGAAGGAAGATAATAATGAATCTTTAATTTTATCCCACAAAGACTCTTCACCGATAAAAATCAAATTATTCAATTTTTTAACATCTAGTCCCAAATTATCAACGAGATAAATTGCAACTTTTTGAGGAGAAATTTGGCTTCGATAAAAATCCCTCAGATTATCAAGAGGTTCCCACCTACTTCTATCTAAAGAAAGGTCAATTTGGTGCAAATAGGCATATAAAAATACTCCAAACGAATAGTTAATTTTCATCTTTCTAATTCTGTTATGTTTAGGTGACAGATATAGTAAACTCAACCTTTATTGGATACGCGGCAACAATATAATTATTTATCACTTTTCCTATAGCAAGGTTATTCATGCTGCATCGAGATACAAAATGAGTATGTAATTATCGCCAACGAGTTATATATTTTGCCTATTTAAAGACTGTTTTGTAAATATCCTAACTGGGGAAATTATAGATTCATTTGATTACACAAACATTAAAGAAAAAATAATCACAGATTTTCAAAAAGATGAAATCATTATTGATGACTTAAAATCGCTATCATTGACAGCTAAAACGTTCCATCAGACACCTATATCATTATATTTCAAATAGAACTAAATCACTATGAATCATCTAGAAACTACATAATCTATGAAAGGGATTTTTCGATCCGCTATACTGTAATAGCCACTACTTGATCTGACAGTTGGGTGTCTTCCGGTTGATACCCCACAACCTGGCGACTGAGCGATTACTCTCCCCACGGGCTTTTAATTGAATTATATTTATTTGAAAAAAAGTCCAATTATAAGTAACATAACTGAACTCCGTAGTTTTTATTTATACACTTAGTGGGACAGTCCCGACCGGTACACAATTCTATAACCTCCTCTCATTATAAACCGCGTTTGACATTTTGAAACTTTACCTCCGTCAATTTGCTGATTAATAAAAAAAACTTGTCTCAAATCGATAGAATTTCGTATCCTTCCACCTCAATGTTGATCAATTATTGTAAAAACAAAGTAATCATCGAACCATTAAAAAAAACAAATACCACTTTTTAGTGGTCGTTTTATTCATAATATTCGATCTTCCTTTTTATTAAAATTCCACCTTCAAATTCGTCTTTAGGATTTCTTTTAATAATCTGCTTTTGTTCAACCCAATTTTCATAATTATCATAAATATATGAATAGGTTGACGATTGTATGGTAGGGCTTTCTTCAGACCTGCTTTTTTCTTCTTCTATATCGCCATGTGAATTGTATTTATAATTTTTTGTTTCTTTAAAATAAGAAGAATTTAGCTCGATTGGTTTATTTGAATTGTCATATCTGATATCAACAACCCCTGATATATTGCCATCAAAATTGTCAGTTTTTTCTTGAATCATATTTTTATTCCGATCATATATTTTAGTGACAATAGAAACCAACAAAAACTCTTTTTTTGTTTCGTCGTATTCATAACGTTTTACTGTTTCGTCATTTTCATTATAAAAATAATCCGTGTATGCGCTAAATTGATTCAGATTTAACCTATTGCCTTCGTACCGGTTTTCAATCTTCTTTGTCAATTGTTTTTGTTCATTATAAGAGAACAAAATCTCCCCATATTTATCCCCTGTAACTGTGCCAATTAGTTCTATTTTGCAGAGTTTTCCTTTTTCATAGATATATCTTTCATTTAAATTGTAATTATTTTTATTCTTGCTTTTGTCAAACTCTACGATATAGATATTTGAAACGGTACCATCTAAATTGTACTCTTTATATTGATCCAGTCCTTGCATGTCGATTCTGTTAATAGGCCGCCCCGCTATTCCATGGTAGGTTATTTCCTCTGTTTTTATCTGGGGTTTAGTTTTCTGTGTGTCTTGTCCAAAAGCAAAAACGCAAAGTAAGAACATTGACATAAATGCTGTTATTTTTTTTCTCATATCGTATTTTTTATGACCTATCCCCATATATATATAGCCTCGCCAAATAGTACACCAAAGCTTAATTCACTATTTTTAAAATAGCGCGAGCTCGCTACCGAACTTCATTTACTTGACCCAACCTCACTTATGTAAATATACGACCGATCTTTTGGTATGAAAGGCTATTTTATAATTCGTAAAGCTGTATTTATTATCCGCTATCATTTTTCAATTATCGGGATAGAATTATGGTATAATACTTCTTAATGGGACAAGATTAATAACTAAACCTATTATGCAGAGCAACGATTTGTAGAGAAAAGATGAAACCGGCTGAAGTCTGTTGTGACATTGTCTTAAAAACGATAAATCTCTTTATACGGTGCAAAATAAGCCACATACAGAATAAAATCTATCAGTGAGTATCAGATATATTGCTGATCTTTAGCCTTTAAGAACATGCTTGTAGGTAAATGCAATCCGTTTATCATTTAAATTCCATTGGGCCATTTCGTAACATTTTAAACTCAATGACCGGCAATCAGGTTTGCCATGATAGATTCAGAAATTTGGAAAAATGGGGTACTTACATGTTGTTTATAATAACTTGAAGCAAAACTAAAGCTTGTTTAGAATGATCTTTACTTTCATTTTATTTTGACCACAACTTTTCCTTTCGCTCTTCCATTTTCGACATATTCCAAAGCTTTGTTGGTTTCTTCAAACGGAAATACTTTGTCTATAATAGGCTTAATGATTCCAGACTCTATCAATTTTGTAATTTCATTGAGCTGATTTCCATCTGCCTTCATAAAAAGGAACGTGTAATCAACGCCCAATTTTTTCGCCTTTTTCTTAATCCCGAAACTCAGAAATCTTGTTACCATCTTCACCAGCCAATTCGCATGGATAGCTTCAGCAAACTCAGGTGTTGGTGGTCCGGAAATTGAAATGACCCTGCCTCCTGCTTTTAAAATATTTAATGATTTTTCAAGTGTTTTATTATCCTGGCTATTTAAAACGAGGTCATAATCTTTCAGTATTGCTTCAAAATCCTGTGTTTTATAATCAATTAAAACATCAGCGCCTATTTCTTTCAGGAAATCAAAACTTTTGGCACTTGCAGTTGTCGCAACAGTTGCGCCAAGATGTTTCGCCAACTGGATCGCAATGGTACCTACTCCTCCCGAACCTGCCTGAATAAATACCTTTTGTCCTTTTTTTAACCGACCAATTTCCACCAGAGCCTGCCACGCTGTGAGTGCGACCAAAGGAACCGATGCAGCTTCTTCCATCGAAAGATTCTTTGGTTTAAAGGCTAAATCTTCTTCCCTCACCGTTATATATTCTGCAAATGTACCTATATGAAAGTCGGTCGGCCTAGCATAAACTTCATCTCCAACATTGTATTTTTTCACATTATTTCCCACTTCCTTTACAATTCCAGCAAGATCGTGACCTAAAATAAGCGGCATTTTGTAGGGAAGAATAAGTTTGAATTCCCCTGTTTTTATTTTCGAATCTAACAGATTTAAGCCTGTTGCATAAATCTCCACCAAAACTTCATTGTTTTTAATTTTTGGTAAAGAAACATCTGTCAGCTGCAGACCTCCCTTTGTATATTTATTAATTAGAAATGCTTTCATGATTATTTCAATTTTATATACTCTTTTTTAGCATTGATTATATTATAGGCTGTCTTAGGCGCAATCCTATTAAGAAGGGAAATAACCTTTGTATCCCCCACTTTTATCGTTTCAACGTCTTTCTTCATACCTAAAATCAGCCCCTTGACCAGTTGTTGCGTACTTATCTTTTTATCCTGCCGATCGGCGACCATATCGGTATCGACCAAAGGTGGAAGCAATTCAAAAACTTTCACCGAACTATGGATTGCCTTATTTTTCAAATTCATAATGAAAAATTTAATAAGAACAGAACCAATCTTTTAATTTCTCAAAAGACTGATTCAGCTTGTATTTATGCCTGAGCTAATTTTGCCATAGCTTCCCCAATTGCATTTGCGTAAACCTTTGTATCACCAACAGGAATATCAAACAAATTGTTTTCCAGTCCAATAAACAGTTCTTCCGCCACTTCACTGGGTGCAATTCCTGCCGCCCCACCTATTTCAGCAGAAAAATCGGTGTTTACCAATGGAGGATAGACCTCATAGACCTGAAGTTTTTGCTGCTCTTCATAAGTTTTTCTCAGAGCTGTAGTATAGCTATGTAGTGCCGCTTTCGTTGCACCATAGGTTGGAAGAAATTTATGACTTCCATATACAGCAATAGACGAAACGTTGACCACCGCTGATTCTTCTTTTTCCAACAAATGTGGAATCATTAATTCTGTAAAGTGAATGATCGCAAAATAGTTCGTATTCATCTCGATCATTGCTTTTTCGTGTGCATTGGTCGTTTCACTGAGTAAATATCCAAAAGCTGCTCCCGCATTATTAATGATGATATTTACATCATGATGATTTGTCTTCAAATCTTCTGCAATCCGTATTCTATCTGTTTCTACTGATAGATCGCCCTGAATGGCAACGGCATCTTTCAACTCGGTCAACGCTCTCTGAAGACGGTCCTCATTACGTCCGTTTATAATAATTTTATTTCCTGCTTCATTTAATTTTTTGGCAATTGCCAATCCTATTCCTGCGCTTCCGCCGCTAATGAATATAGTATTTCCTGTTGTTTTCATTTTGACAAATTTCGTTTGATATTATTATATGTATATAACTGTGTTCTTATTTATTTAAAAATGGATAATCTGTATATCCCTTTTCACCGGGTGTGTAGAAGGTATCCTGATCCGGAGTATTTAGTATAGAATCTCTTTTATAGCGTTCTACAAGATCTGGGTTAGCAATAAATGGAACACCAAAGGACACTAAGTCGGCATCTCCCTCCTCAAGGACCTGTTCTGCTGTCTGTTTATTGAAAGCACGGTTAATGATAATAGTTCCTTTATAAATTTCACGAAAATGCTTTGCCACGTGCTGAATCGCATTTTTATTACCCGTTACATCGGTGAAAGGCTCTATTAAATGAATGTAGGCCAGATCATAATCATTTAACCGGCTGACAATGTAATTATACGTCGCAATGGTCTCATCATCCACGGCAATTCCCATTATTCCATTCAACGATGGATTGAGACGCACGCCAACATTTTTGATGTCAGCCACTTCTCTGATCGCATCTAATATTTCAAAAAGAATTCTTGCGCGATTTTCAGGAGAACCTCCGTATTCATCTGTTCTGTTATTGGCATTTTTGCTGAAAAACTGCTGCAAAAGATAGCCGTTTGCACCATGAAGCTCTATCCCGTCAAAACCAGCACGGAAAGCATTGATAGCTCCTTGTTTAAAATCGTTAACTGTCCTTTTGATATCTGCAATTGTCATCGGCTGAGGAGCAACGGTAGGTTTAAAGCCTTCTAAAGTAAATGCTTTCTGCCCAGGATTAAAATCGGATGGAGCCAGAGGTAACCTGCCTTCATGCAAATCGGGATGCGAATAAGCTCCTGTATGCCAGAGCTGGGCAAAGATCTTCCCTCCTTTATCGTGAACAGAATCAGTGACCAATTTCCAGCCTTCAACCTGGTTATCGGTATAGATTCCGGGAACATTGATAAATCCGATACCCTCCTCACTGATAAAAGTACCTTCGGTAATGATAAGTCCGGCTGTCGCACGCTGCGCGTAATATATCGCAGTCAGTTCGGTTGCAACATTACCCGCGTTGGCAGATCGGGCTCTGGTCATCGGAGCCATTACCATCCTGTTATTTAACCGTTTACCATTAAGCTCGTAGCTTTCAAACAACTTGTTGCTCATATTTCAATTCTTTGGTTTAATATTTAAAATATACTTTTTAGTCTATTTTGTTTCAAAAAAAATTACAGCAGATACTGCTCTAATTCTTTTTTAAGGTCCTTGATAAGTTCTAGCATCAATTTTCTCGATCCCATCGTCCTGCTCAGAACAATTCCACCTTCTATCGCTGAAAACATTTTAAAGGCAAAAACTTCTGCATTTAGGTTTTCTGAAAATTCACCGTTAATTTTTCCTTCTTCCAGTACATTTGAAAGAGCGATCTGACCAGCATTCAGAACTGCTGCAACCTTCTTTTTTATCGAAGGAAAATTATCATCAGCCTCAACAGCGGTGTTAAAGATGGGACAGCCTCCGGAAATGTAGGTTTCAAGCGGATTCTTATAAAAATCGAGGTATAAAAAGATCTTTTCTTTTGCCGATTTACCTTTGGATACAACGGATGCCACTCTTTCGGTTATTTTTTTTAGGGAATAGTCTACAACCTGTTCCGAAAGATCCTCTTTTCCATTGAAATGTCCATAAAGACAGCCCTTGGTTAACTTGGTCGCTTCCAAAACATCGTCAACGCTCACACCCGAGATCCCTTTCTCATTGTAAAGCGGGCTGGCGGTTTCAAGAATAAATTGTTTTGTTTTTTCTGCTTTTGTCAACATCTGTTTTATTATTTACGCTACAAATATACCAAAAAGTATATTTTAAAAACAAACAAAATATACTAAAAAGTATATTTTTGACATTTTAAACATATTATGCCAATTCCGCCAAAAAGTATTTAACCTGTCTGACCTGGTTTGTTAGAAGAAACGATTTCCCGATGAATGACGGTTATATCTGTTTATTCAGTCAATTGTAGATGGATACACTGAACTCGTTCCGGCTAAGTGTTCATTGTTAGTAATCTGGTAGTATAATTTCTTTCGCTCTATTCTTCTTATTGTCTTTTTTATCTCCTGAAAAAACGCGCATCAACCATTTTACAGGTTTGCTTCCAACAATGGCTATCAATTGATTTAGGAGTGCAACTCCGACTCTCGACTCCGGATATACTATACGAGGAATACCCGGAGGCAGCTTTTGACACTCTTGAACGTAGGGTTTCATTATTTTTTCGTAGTTACGGAAAGCCTCTTCATAATTACCTGCTCTATAAAGCTCTCCAGCAAGGATATAGGCGCCTGCCACGGCAAGGTCTGTACCTTTTCCTGCAATTGGTGTAGCACACCAAGCGGCATCACCTGTAATGACAACCCTTCCCTTAGTCCATTTATCAGTCTTAACTTGACTGACCCTCTAAAAATAAAGATCTTCACTCTCTTTTATCTCATTAACTAATCGTTCAGATTCCCAGCCTGCACCTTGTATACGATCAATAAGCGCTCTTTTCTGATCTGCTTCACTTAGGTCTTTATACGCGTTCTCTTTTGCCAGAAAAGTTACCGAAGCCCTTGTCTTTCCATAATTATCAGGCCTCAACATAAATACAATGCCCTTTGGCGCATTATACCAACGTGCCCATCGACTGTCGGTATTATTTCGAAGGATAGTAAGATAAGCGGTATATAAACCTAGATAGTTAAAACGAGGACGACCGCCAAAGGCAAGATCACGCGTTGCAGAACCGATACCTTCAGCTATAACCACAATGTCAAAGATACCCTTCTTTCCACTTGCAAAATCCACCTTGACCTCATTTTCACTTTCTATCAAATCAATGATGTGATCACCAAAAATATATTCTACACGCTTCGCGGTGAGATCGTACAGTATCTTAACCAGATCGCCACGTAGGATCTCAAGTTCCTGAGTCATGCTCATTGAACTATCAGATGGAAATTCTGCTATTGTATGATTGTCGGAATTAACGAAACGTAGCCCAATCTCGGTGGTATTATGTGCGCGGATCTCTTCTAAAATACCCATCTTAAGCGCAATTTCTTTTGCTGGTCCTTTCACGTCTATATTCTGTCCGCCCAGTCTCAAAGCTGCTGCACGCTCTATCACGGTAACCTCGAAGCCGTACCTATCCAGCCAGTAAGCCAATGTAGGACCGGCGATGCTAGCACCCGAAACCAATATTTTTTTGTCTTTCATAATTATAATTTTCAATCTTTTGATTAGACAAACAACCTAAAGATCAAAGTAGTTCAAAAATACACGCAAATTTTTCACACGGGTTCTATAAAAATCCGAAAAAGCAAGTAAAGCTTTTTTTGTATAAAAACACACTATAAAGTCTCGGTACTTTATACCGGCATATGAAAGACTGAACACAAAAAATGCTGTAATCGAAACTGCAACAAGTACTGAAAGAATTTATAGTTAATGAACTAAGCGATATTTACTCCAAAAAGATGACCTATTAATGCAGTCACACCCATTGCTATGGTACCCCAAAAACAGATCCTGCCCACAGCAACGCCTATATTTGAGCCCCCTGTTTTTGCAGAAATTGCCCCAAGAATCATTAAAAAAATAATCGTAAAACCATATTGTAAATAGACCATCAGCTCAATTGGTGCAAATAATGATACCATAAATGGAAGCACGGCTCCGAGAGCAAAAGAGCCAAATGATGCTATTGCCGCCAACAGAGGCTTGGCTTGCGTTATTTCATTTATCCCCAATTCATCATGAGCATGAGCCCCTAATGCATCGTGCGCGGTGAGTTCTCGCGCAACTTGCTGTGCTGTCTCCGGACTTACTCCTCTCTTCCCATATACCTTCGCCAACTCCTGCAACTCTAGCTCTGGCATTTCTTCGAGCTCTTTTTGCTCACGCAATAGATCTGCTTTTTCAGTATCTTCCTGCGAGCTTACCGAAACGTATTCCCCCGCAGCCATAGACATTGCTCCTGCAATCAAACCTGCCAACGCAGCCAATACAATGGTATTCCGATCAGGATTAGCGGCCGCAACTCCAATAACAATACTTGTAGTCGATAACAGTCCATCATTGGCGCCTAATACCGCAGCACGAAGCCAACCCACACGATTAACATAATGCTTTTCTAATGGAAGGTGCATAACTATATGTACGAGTAAAAGATAATTAAATGTACTAAATTATATGATTTTGTGGTAAAGTAATTTCCAGTCAATACAAAAGAACGTCATACTGTAGCTTCCATTGTAATGTTTTATAACTGTTGTCACAATATGAACAAGCAAAATTTTAGAAAACGTCGGTAAATTTCAGTAAAAAGATCAAGAGTAAGCAACCTTCTCCTTTCTAAATCGGATATAATATGTAACCACGTTTAGAAAGATAATAACAGCCGCGATAATAGCGGATAAGAAAACAAGGTTATTGTTTTTTGTATTTGCGACTGCAATAGCCATTAAAGCCCAAACTGCTACCAGGCCGAATGTTGGCATATTGCGTCTCCAAATCATAAACAAATGGATTAATAACGCTACTGTAAACATAGAAATCGTCCAAACCGTATCCGATAATCCAAATCCATCCCAACGAATCTTGGTTAAATAGGCAGCAACATTGGCAATTAACGCAACAGAAATCCATCCAGCGTAAATATGGAAAGGTACTTGTAGAAAGATACGGTCTACTATGGTAAAGTGGTTTATGGCATTTAATGTATTATGAATTATCTTTAACAGTGCTACAAATAGCAAAATCATCAATAAAATAGTGGTAAACGTATAGTCATAAAGCCAGGAGATCACCCATAGACTATTTGCTAGACAGGAAATGAGGAACCACCAACCTACCTTTGAAATTATCTTGTCTTTTTCAATTGTTTGCTTGCTAAATGCCCCATAATAAACAACAAACCCAAGAAGACCTAAATAAATAAGCGCCCAGATCGAAAATGCATAACCTGCTGGTGTAAATAGATTTTGGTATTTGGCGGATATCGTTGCCATTGTTTGTCCATTAAATATCCCTGTATTGGAGAGGTAATTAATGATGATAGTTACTAACAATGCGATCCCGTTAATCATTTGAAATATCTTTTTCATATTGCGCTGCGCTAAATTAAGTTTCATAATTACAGAAATTCCTTTTGCTGTCTTGCGAGTAATTATTTAGAGTAAAATTATATCTAGAACTAAATTTAAAAAGACAAATTTATAGAATTTTTGACACGAGGCTATTTTATATTTTTAAAACTCAGGACAAAATTATAGTCTGATCTACGCTACTAAATCAATGTTTTTTGCTGTTGACAAAAATACTTATATAGCAAAAAAGCATTAGTTACTGATATAACGATCAATATGATATATAGTGGGGCTTTATCGACACAACAATCAGTTCTTTTAACTACGGCCTTCCCTACTCTTCTTCTCGACTGTGCGTACAGCCTAAAGTGTACCTGTTAATGTATCAAAAATAAAAATGTCAATTTCTTCTAACGGCTTCATCTGGAGTTTCAAATTCATCTCCTATCAAGGTCCAAAATAGGTATTAAAATTATCGTTACTGGGTTATATATTTTGTCTATTTAAATCCTCTTTTGTAAATTCAATAGCTAGTAAAGCCATATCATGAAATTAATTGTAAAAATATTCCAAATCGGTATTGTTATATTGCTTTTGTTGGGATATAAAAACTCGTCATGGGCGAAAGCTATCACAAAACTAGCAGCAGCAGATTCATTAATCGTATTGCATTTTCAGACAAAAGACTCGCTAGTTTACAGTCAGGACTATTTTGACAATATTCTAAGAATTCATCCTGAATTTGTATTTGAAGAGACACTTAATCCCACATTAAGCTATCAACTGCAACACGATATCGAGTTCAATAGTGAGGCTGGAAAGGACAATTATTGTATGCTCTACTCCTATTTCTTAATGAATGTAAATGGCCAACAGAGATATGCAGCACAGCGCAAAATATTATTTCGCTTATTTTCTAAAGTGAATGAATTATTTGCTTTTATTGAACAAGGAGGCACATATTTTGGACATCAACAGAAAAGATTGCTTGCGGAAGTGGAATATGCGATCTACCTGATGCCCAAAGATAAAAGCGAGCTTCGAAAAACATACGATATCAACAAACAAAAGCAGCTGTATATTTAGGGGCTTAGACAGCTCGTAGCTGATGAAGTAGCAAATAATGAGGGAATTGAACCTCAGCGGAAGTCAAGCCAAATCAAACGGCTTTACAAAATAGTAGATGACATAAATCTGTTAATAACAGATAATTTCCTATTGAGAAGATTGCAGAATTTTCAAAGCAATTATTACGAATATTATTGACGTTAAAAGGCATCAAATAAAATTACTGTTAGTGTATTAAAAGGCTACATACCGGGAGGAGTGCGATAAGTCATGATTTCCGTACCATTAGACTTTTTCACAATCTCCTTTGTATTTCTAAGTATTAATGTATGACTTCCAAGTTTGCTATATGATACAAAGTCTCCATCGGGAGTTTGTTTGCAGACAACAAACATATGCCAACCACCGTCTGCCGGAAGTGAGATAATCACTTTTCTCCCAGATCTCAATTCATTTTCTATCGTTTGAAAAAGGCTGTCCATCGGAAAGGTTGCATCACGAGGCAAAACAAATTTTTGAGAAAAAATAATACCGTATAATTCTTTATTGTCAAAATCACGAAAAGAACCATCAGTTTTGTTCTGCCATTCATTTTGTAAGTCGTAAAAATTAAAATCCACCACTTTATAATACTTTAGTACCATTTCGACAGCAGATGGGATGCAGGACATTTGAAAAAGTTGGTTGTGGTTATTTATGACAGTATCAAAAAACTCAAACTCATCCTTTTTTTGTGTTTGAGCCTCCGCGTGAGAAACAAAAGATGTGAATATTACCACAACTAAACTAAAGAGAACTTTTTTCATAATTTAAATTATTTTTGATTATCACACAAGACATGCTGACATCTCTCTACATATGAGGCGGAATGCTGTACGTCATGATTTCTGTACCGTTAGACTTTTTTACAATTTCTTTTGTATTTCTAAGTATCGTTGTATGGCTACCTAATTTGCTGTAAGAAACAAATTCGCCATCCGGAGTCTTTTTATATACGAGAAATATGGACCAGCCTGTTTCCACCTGAAGTGCTATAATTACCTTTTTACCAGATTTCAATTCATTTTCTATCGTTTGAAAAAGACTGTCCATTGGAAAACTTTCATCTCGTGGCAAATTAAATTTCTGATAAAAAGCAATTCCGTAAAATTCCTTTTTGTCAAAGTCACGGAAAGAACCGTCCGTTTTATTTTGCCACTTAATTTGTAAGTCATAGAAATTAAAATCTACCGCTTTGCAATACTTTAGCACCATTTCAATGGCTGAAGGGATACCTGAAGCCGGAAAGATTTGATTGTGGTTATTTACAACAGTATCAAAAAAATCGTAATCGTTGTTATTTTTTTTTGTGCGTTCGCATGAAAAATAACCGACGTGGTTATTAACAAGACTAAACTAAAGAGCATCTTTTTCATAACTTAACTTATTTTTGATTAATTGGGCCTCTACGTAGTAGATAAAAACTTTATTGTTTCAGCATATCCCATCTTGTTCTTTTTTGGTTTATCTTGATCTTAATTGTTTATCAATGATTTTTACCTGCGTTTATTACCAAGACTGGTCCTTATTGGATCATCAACCTTTCGCAAAATGATGTACGGAAGCAACAAAATGGAACTACCGGTTTCTAAATCTTCATGGGTTATCTAATGTTTTTTTAAATATCGTTTACTGTTATAGAAAAATACATTAAAAACAAAAACTTTAGTAGCCTTTCTGTTTCAATATGTTGTCGATTTTTATCATTATTAATCGGTGTGTCGGATCTTAAATCTACAAAGTAGCTATGGACTTAGAGGTATTATAGTCTATCTGCAAACCCTCCATTTTTTGTTTAGCATCCTCAAAGGAGAGGAACCAATTTATTATTTAGGTATTTATTGCGAGAACCTCCTATAAACTATTTGAAATACGTATTACCCGTTGGCTATTCGCTATCACTAATAATCCCCTCCTAGGACAATTTTAGCATTTAAAACTGTCCATGTTATCTGCAGTTATTTTAGCGGATTTTTGGAAATTTCATTATTAAACTTTACAAGCTCATTTAATTTCTGAATAATTTCATTCATTACTGAACTAGAAAATAAGGTATTCTTACCATATACTTCATTTCTTATTTCAAAATTACCATTGAAGTTAACAACGGAATGTGGAACATCTGATTTTATAGATTATAACGTTAAAATAACTCCAGCACAAGGCGGTCTTACACCACCTGATTTATAACATATTAAAAGCCTAGACTAAGCCTATGCATTGCCTCCGACTAGTGTTCAACTTTTTGGGGGCAATGCACAATCTAGGCTTTTACTATTGGATCAACTACTCCCCTGTTCCCAAGATCTTAGGTAAATAGTCTAACGTTAGTGGATCTCTGTCTTTTAAATATTTTTCCACATTCTCCGGAATCCATTTTTCTTTAAAATTTGAATTATCAGGACAATAATTACGTGACCCTAGATTATATTTTTAAGGTACAATAAAGGAACAGCATTACTTAGAAAAGAAGCCTTCTACATCGAGAAAGCAACAATGCATACACCTTTTTAAACACCTTACTTTTAGCTATTTTAACACTAGCTGAATTCTGTGGGCGATTGCTTACAAAAGGGCGATGAGGCAAATTGAAGTTTAATGGAGACTGATTGTTTTACAATAGGCTTCCTCAAGAACTTTCAATCGCCCCCTTTTTATTGCAATTTTCGCAACAAGATTTAAAATAGGTTCTACAATTTTCATTGCTCCTGTCATCTTGGAATTATTCAGATAAATAAACAAAGCAAGATCTGAAAACTTTTTTGGTATTCCGCTCCTGTTTGTAAGACCATCCTTTGCCAGTCCCAAAAGAATAAGTGAAGCCTGTTCAAATTCAATATTTCCAGGATCTATGGTTGTCCGCAACCGACACAGACCTTTAGACTTGTTGTTAAAAAGATGAGTCTCATTGGCTGCTATAACTATTTGGTCTCCCGGCTTTAGTTGGTAACGTTTACCGTCCTTGCCCACTTCCAGTTCACCTTCTAAAATTTCAAACTTCTCCGAAAATAACGTATGATAATGCCACGGCGTTTTTGCTCCAGGGAGTAGATCACACTCACTTACTGTAGGGCCACCGTTGACCGCAGATTGAACTAAATCGAAGGATATTTGATGATGAGAACTGCTTTTTTGTCTTTTTTGCATAAGAAGTACTGGACCTATTATAATGCAGATCGCTACGGCGATCAGATGAGCTATGCCATGCTGCCAATCGCTTCCATCTTTGATCATTACGATCATGAGATCACCCAGGGGTACTACAGTAGCTGCGAGCAGTGCTATGGCCAGCGCCTTTCTTTGTTTTGTCAATACTAAAAGCACGAGGAGAATACCCGAAAATAGATCTCGGATTCCTTTTATATAATGAAAAGAAAAATCATTGTTGGTATTCGTCACGATACCATAATCAAACTCGGCCCTCAATGGCGAAACCAAAAATCTCATACCGATAAACAATAGTCCCAAACCGGTTAAAAATGAGATAATGTAACAAATTCTAGTTGTCATAATTTTATCTTTTTGTTTGACAACAAAGTTATTTGTAGGGTCATTAGGTTTCGTGCACCTGGGTTAATAAATTAGTCACGTTGTGTATTTCTCTTTCGTATACGGCTTAATGACTGGGGCTTTACACCGACGTAAGAGGCAATATAATATTGAGGAATCCTTTGTACCAGTTCAGGATATTCTTTTATAAATTTTTCATAACGAATTTCAGGTGAATCCGTATAAAAAGAATTAAGGCCCCGAAGGGTTTGAACAAAAACCTGTTCTATGACCAATCTACCAAAACGCTCTCCATTCCTGATCTCAGCATAAAATAGTTGAAGATCATTATAGGAAATTACAAATAGCGTACAATCTTCCAAAGCTTGAATCGCCTGCCTTGAAGGCTTTTGCGGGATAAAGCTTTCATTGTTGCAGACAAAATCCATTTCTTTACCAAATCCGTATGTTTTCTCTTCCCCATCGTGGTTGATATAATATTGCACAACACCACTGATAATAAAACCTACCTGGCGACAAACTTCTCCTTCGGCCAAAAAGTATTCTCCTTTACCATATTTCTTTTCCCTAAAAAGTCGTGAAATAAGATCCTTATCTGATTGATCAATGGCTATGGTGCTTGCAATCGTTCCTAATAATAGGTCTATCATAACAATTTGGATTTGTAAGGAAACTCAAACGCTGTTCTCATCTTAAAAAATCAAAATACGAAAACATGCTTTAAACTGCAATCTTTTTTTCGTGAGTTACTGGCGGGAGATATGATCGATAAAACTTTATCAGTCAAATCAAGTTTAAATAATAGGGAAAGTCAGCAAATTTTAAATTTGCCGACTTTTCATTTGAAAAGTTAGGAGCTAATTTCAAAAAGATCGACTACTTATAGAACTCCCTTTTTTCGCGTTCCGATGTCCAGCATTTAGTTTCTCTGTCTTATTTTGCTATTTAATTCTTCAAGTTTCGTTTTTGCGGTATTATTAGTTGGAGAAAGTGTCAAGATTTTTTCATAACACTTTTTTGCTTTATTAATATATCCCCTGACGGTGTAGGCCTCGGCTAAGCTATCCCATACATTTATTGATTGCGGATAATTTTTCGTATTCAGCTCAAAAATAGAAATTGCTATATCAGGTAGTTCTCTATCATAAAGGGCAACATATCCAATAGTATTTACAAAACTTTGGTCCGGTTTAGTATCAAAGAAAAGTTCCTTTTTTATTTTCGCACTGTAATTTACCAATATATAGGGGTCTTTTGTTACTTCGTTTATATCAATATTAAATGGTTCGAAGAGATATCGAAGGCCATAATATGTGGCAGGAATTGTTACTGTTAAATGCTTTTCGTCTTCAAAATATCTAAAGTCTACCCTCAGATCTGGAGATTTGTTCTCTTTCAGTAATTTATAAAATTGATTTCCCCACTGATAATGCCTCTTATCCTCCTGCATATTATTGGCCAATGCAATATATATTCTAGCTTTTAGGTCAACTCGATTCTCTAATACTTCTTTACTTCTTTTCCCAATATAATTATGATCCCAAAACCAAGAAGGGTCGATAAGTAAGTAATAACTAAACAGCTGTGGATTTTCTAATAGGCAATGTAACGCAAATAGTCCACCCAATGAGTGGCCGATAATCATGCTTTGCGGAACGGTTCTGAAAGATTTATTTATTTCCACCATTAGTTCATTCTCCATAAAACGCATGAAATCATCAGCTTTTCCGCTACTTTTAAATGCAGAAATATCTTCTCTATCCAAATAATTCAATGAATTTGTAGGAGTGAAATTCTTCGTTCTATCCGTGTTTTCTATTGAAACAATAATAAGTTCTGGGATTTGTAACTTAAGATTTGCATCTGAATGCATCGATTGTGCAATCCCCGACACTTCCAAAAACTTACTCCTGTCCCCATCTAAAACATAAGCAACGATGTATTTTTTGTCGATATTGTTTTTATAGGAAGCCGGTAAATAAACAGAATAATTTCTGCTTTCATTAAGTATTTTAGAGTTTATCGTATAGCGTTGTCCAAGCATTAAAAAATTGTCATGTGATTGCGCAAAAGAATTGCTAAGGCTAAAAATAAAAAAACAAATTATTGTGGTTATAGTTCGGCCCGTCAGTATAATGCTGGAAATCATCCGTATTGTTGCCATTAAAAAGGATTAAATAGATCTTATAATTACAAGTAAGCTTTAAATTTATGTAAAAATTTTAGAATTATGAATATGTTTCAGCACGCCGAAAATCTAACTACAAAAAATGAAGGGGAATTTATATTGTGTCTTATTTCAAAAATTGACAACTGCATCATTGCAAAATAAAATTCAATTAGGGCCAGATAAAATAGGGCTTAGCCGGTGGACGATGGCGAGTTGTCTATTACTAAAGCTTATTTTTCATAAAAACCACTGATAACAGCTATATTTTAGTTGTACTTTCCTTGCTAATATTGCTTAGCAGACAAGTAAATTCTTCGTCATAATACTTGAAAAATACATACTGCCCTACACCGGTACATTCCTTTTCTACAACATATATTTTTTCTATATGGCTATTTAAAGCCTGATATTTCTGTGCAAGAACAGAAAGCAATTTTGATTCTAAAACTGTCAACTTATTCATAGCTATACTAAAGCTCATAGATTTTCTAAATAATACGGCATTATTTTTCAATTGCCTTAGGAGACTTATAATCATAATACTAGGCATAAACAATATGATTACAAGTAGATTTTTCATACTGTACGCCATTAATTTCTATTTTAGCTAACGTTTTACATGCAGAATACCGTTCTTCTCCGCCACTATCAAATTTGTTGTTCTATACGTCGGAGTTTTAATAAATACCTGTCGACTCTCCATATTTTTCTCTACAAACTTCGTCGGCTACACCATAAAGAATTTGATTTGTAAATTCGTTAACACTATAGGGTGTTTTTTCCGGATTTTTAATAACCGACACATATAAATCTAGGCCATTACTCACTATCCAATTCGCAATATCTTCCACCCCATCTTCGGATTCTTCCATATAATCAGTATATGGTTTATCCTGCAATTCAATTGAAGCATCCACAAAATTCTCCTGAAATCTGATAATTTCTTCTTTTTTAAAAGCACTAAGAATTTCTTTTAGCTTTTCTCTATTACAATCGGCCTTTTTTATTATCGACCAAAACCATTCCAATGTTTGAATATGATGCATATCTTTTGTTCTTTAAAGTTTGATATTTGCCGGGTGTCGATCTTAATAAACTTGAAGCTCCTTGCTGTTTTTTTGGCGATACAGATATAGCTGAATGTAAGTTGTAGTACCAACTTCTTCATCTTTTCGCTTAAAGCCTCCCCACAGTGCTGATTTCTCATTATTAATTTTCTCTAAACACACCAGTTGTCCGTTAGCATAGAAAGTCATTTTGTATTTTTCAATGGGTTTCAGATCAAAAAACTCTAAATCCTCATCTGTTCGGAATTGATATTCTTTGTCCCAGCTATTTTTTACTTTTTCAGAAGAAAGATACATTTGCTGTGCGAGTCTTTTTTCTTTTTCATATACAGCATTCGCCAAATCGTCTTTCGTGCCTTTCATATATATACCTCTTATCTCATTGTATTTTGCAACAACTTGCTTTTCTAATGCCTGTAGCTGGTCTTTGTTCTTTGTAAAAAGAACTTCGGCATTATCTAAAATGTCTATTTTGTAGGGAACTTCAGCGTCAAAAGTAAAACTGTCTTCAAAAAAATTCTTTCCGTCAAATGTTGAAACTTCTTTACCTTCCACTATTTTTTGTGGAGTGGTGTAGGTAGTCACTTCTTCCTCATCACCCCAACTGCCATCTGTACCCATGAAGGATTTTTCGATTTTGATCTGAACCCCAGAGTTTCTCATCAATGATGGATGCATTGACTTTGCATTTTGATTAAATCCTGGAGAGAGACGAATGGTGATTTTTTGCGGGCCTTTTTGTGTGATGTCCCAATTCAAAGGGAAGTACGAACCCGATAAACTCCCTCCTGAATTATCTCTGTATTTGATAACGGGAACATCGTTGATAAGAATTTCGAATGAGCAATTACTCGTTGATATATTTGCGCCATAATGCGGTTCTTTATCGAAGTGCTTTATTTCGGTTCCAATAGCATAGATATCCTTTTCTGATTTTGTGCTTTTATTCTGTCCCTTACAGCTAACAGATAGAAGTGTAAGATTTATAAATAAAAATATTCTGCTAAATTTCATCATACTTGGTTATTTTTTTTGACAGCGAAAATCAGTAGGCCAATTATCGTAATTGGACTGTGCTTCTTTGCGATATACACATCATTTTGATTATACCATTTGTTTTTCATGGGTAGATTTTTGAATAAATTTAAAGATTTAATGCTTAGGTGTTCCCTAAAATTACAATTCGCCTGATGTGCTTTATTATTCGTTGCCGTCGGCCCGTTTTTTGGGAAGAGGTCAGTTTTGACTACTGACATTAAGTTGTCACAAACCAGATTTAAATTTGCTTCATGACAATTTTATTAAACAATAAAAACATGAGCGACATATCATCCGGTAAAGCATCCGATCAGATCGAATTTCCAGAGCCTACGCTGATTTCAGTTAATAATGTTGTATTAGAGGTATTTGAAGCAGGAAGGCAAAATTCGGGGAAACCGATTATTCTCTGTCACGGTTTTCCGGAACACGCATTTTCCTGGCGTTATCAGATTCCGGTTCTGGTCGCTGCAGGTTATCACGTCATTGTCCCAAATCAACGTGGTTATGGTAACTCATCTTGCCCCACCGAAATAACGGAATATGATATAAAGCACTTGACGGCTGACCTTGTCGCGCTACTTGATCATTACGGATACAGGGATGCCACCTTTGTGGGGCATGACTGGGGTGCTAATGTGGTGTGGAATCTGGCACTACTGTATCCTGAACGGGTAAATAAAATAATAAACTTGGCGCTGCCTTACCAGGAACGCGGAGAACAGCCATGGATTGAATTTATGGAAACCTTATTTGGAGAAGACTTCTATTTTGTTCATTTCAATAAGCAGATCGGAATTGCGGATGCTATCATGAATGAAAACATACACCGGTTCTTACATAACATATTCCGCAAAGATATCCCTCCCGCCCCACCTGCTCCCGGCATGCTAATGATTAATCTCGCAAGAGCAGTAGAACCAATTGGGAAGCCTCTGATGGAAGACAGCGAACTGTCTGTATTTGTTTCGGCCTTTGAATTATCTGGGTTTACCGGAGCCATAAATTGGTACAGAAACCTTGATCGAAACTGGCACCTTATGGCGAACATAAAGCCGATCATTCATCAGCCGACGCTGATGATATATGGAGAACAGGATACGATTCCAAAGTCTGAAAATCTTAAAAATATCGTTCCCAATCTGGATATTGTCAGTCTGGATTGTGGTCACTGGATTCAACAGGAAAAACCGGAGAAAACAAACCGCTCAGTTTTAAAATGGTTAGCCCAACAAAATGCATAATAAGGATATAGATACCTATTGTCCGCAAAGCCAAACAGATTGGAGACAATGGTTGGATGAAAACCATCTGTCCAGACAATCTGTTTGGCTTGTCTTTTATACAAAAAAGTCGAATATTCCCTCATTAAGTTGGAGTGAGGCCGTTGACGAAGCGCTTTGCTTCGGCTGGATTGACAGCACAAGAAAGACGATTGACGATTCTTCTTACATGCAATTTTTTACCAAACGTAAGCCGAAAAGCAACTGGTCAAAAATCAACAAAGAAAAAGTTAAGCAACTCAGTGAAAGTCGGCGAATGACAAAGGCGGGTTTAGCATGCGTGGAAGTTGCAAAACAAAATGGATCATGGACAATTTTAGATGAAGTTGAAGATCTGATCATTCCAAATGACTTAGAAATTGCTTTCGAAAAACATACTGGCTCGAGAGATTATTTTCTAAGTCTGAGCAAATCAACAAGAAAAATAATATTGGGCTGGATTATCCTCGTCAGAAAACCGGAAACCAGACAAAAGCGCATAGCTGAGGTTGTAGAAAGTGCAGCACTAAACCTTAAACCAAGACATTTGCGATAGAAAGACACGTAATCCTTTTAGAGTCTTAAAAGATTAAATACCGGGGTGATTGGGCTATTTCGGAGTAATGACTATTCCTAGTTCCAGTTTCATAATAATAGTTACCAAAGTAGTTTGGTTATATCAACTATTTAGATTTGCCTAAGCATCATTAATCGCATAATTATAGAGTAATTTTGCCAGTTCTTCATTAGAATTAACTCTAAAAGCTTCATCTAACGCTGATATTTTATGTTAAATTTAAACAAATCTTAAAACACGTAGCAAAGAATTAAAGATAACAAAAACAGATAACTTATATTTATTATGAAAAAGAAAAAGACTTCCCGCATTGTTCAGTTGAGAGATAAACTAAATGATTACGGTATATTTGCTAGTGAGCAGTTTGCAAAAATGGGATTTCTTCGCGTAAAAGTTACAGCTTACATAAGCAACGACGTTCCTGGATTTGTCCGATGTGAATTCACTGATATAGATGGTAATCTGCATATTATTGAAGAGAAAGTTCCAGTTCTATCTGACCAAGATTGGAACGAAAATACAACCTATCCTCTTTGGTCGTTGATCCCCGGGGAAATATTAGACCGGCGCATAGAGATTTTCACGACCAAGACCAGGAAAGAGAAAAAAAGAACGATCATTAAAATCTCGCTTGAAAAACCGTGGGGTATTTATGACAGCAATGATGAGACTGTTTTTGAGGTGTTTGATTTGGATGTTGTGGAGTGATACAGAAAATTTATGTACGGTAATGTAAAAAACATATGGTTAATCAATTATACGAATTGAAAGTCACAGACAGACAAAGCTTCATTAAATTTCTTGATCTTCTGCATCAGGATTTGCTCCAACAGCCTGAAACTTGGAAAAACAAAACCTTACCCGATTTTCTGGAAGCTTTGGCCGCATATACAGAAGATATCCAAGGGTATTATGATAATACAGATGCAAATGTAGATGCTGAAAAAGCTGCGTGGTCAACATTTGCTGATATTTTCAAGGGCGCTAAAGTTTATGAGTAATAATAGGCATTTATACTAACGAAAACTACGGAATAATATATGAACATAAAGCTTAGTATTAATAGAGATTTGAATGCAAACGACATTCTGCAACTATACCAAGCTAATAAATGGAGTGCAGCCGAAAAACCAGAACTACTGATAAAAGCCCTCTTAAATTCGCATTCTTTAGTTACTGCATGGGATGGTACAACATTAGTAGGCCTAGGGAATGCCATTTCCGATGGATACCTCGTGGTTTATTATCCGCATTTACTAGTACTACCCTCCTATCAAGGCAAGGGGATTGGCCGTTGGATTATGGATAAAATGCAAGAGATTTATAAGGATTTTCATATGCAGATGCTCACCGCCGATGGAAAGGCTATCGACTTTTATAAAAAGAACGGCTTTGAACGAGCAGGTCAAACGGAACCAATGTGGATCTATTCCGGTGGTGACCATTAAAATTGAGGAAATAACAAAGTTCGAGCAAATATTATCAGCAATAATGGAATGACGCATACATTACAAATATCAAATAGTAATTCCTTGTTAGATTCTAATTCACAAATTGAGAGGAATTGGTTTTATTATCTATTTATGGGCAAAATACCTGAATATAACAGATTAAAAAAACTTAAACGTATTGATTATTGGTGGATAGAAATTGACGATTTAAATAATTCAATGGGAAGGAAGATTCCCTTTGATGCTTTTAAATATCCAATAAGGGGATTGGGTGATGTAAAATTGAATTTAAACTCCATTCAACCCATAAAGGACATAGATAGAGCGTTGTTTAATGATATGTGGAGTATACATGACAAACGCAATTTCAACAAACTTGAACAAATGATTTCCAAATACTTAAAAAAATGGAAATGCACTGACAAATTTGATCCCCCTGAGTTTCCTTCAATAATAATTGATTTAAAATATCCCAAAGATATAATTGAGTTAGAAACGATTGAAGAATTAGTAAACCAAGTTGATTATATTGGGTATGAATGGACTGAATCGGAACGATTGATTGATTCGAAAGGAAACATGTATAGTACTGAATACCTAAATTTTGGACATCCGGTTGGAGTTGTGGTACCAAACAAAATTGATGGAAGTATAACGAACGAAGAATTAATCCATTTAATAGGGAATAACAAACTTAACTTTAAAATTATAGATTAAATTATTCTCAACAACAAAGGGAGCTCTTGCCCAACGATGATCTTCAAAAAATGGAACTCAAATTGTGATTTATTAATATAAAAAGACTATTGCTGATGCATACCGCTTAATCTTTAAACTATGAACTGGTTGTACATTTTTAAACATTGGGGAAGCACTTTATTACTTGGTGCAGTTCTTTTTATTCTCTCGGAGGGATTAGGCGCTGAAGAGGCAATTGTTTTTGCGCTCATGCTATCGGCCGCAAGTTTAGTCTTCTCTTTACCCACCCTATTGGTTTATATTTTAGTTTTCTACTGGCTTAAAAAAAAGAATAGAATGGACAGAAAATGGGTAAGATTAATTTTGGTTTCCACTACGATTCTGGGCATTGGAATAACTCTTTTTTGGGTTAACTTCATTGGAATTATGCAGCCATTAATCTGCTATTCAATTGCTGCAATTGTTTCCAGTTACTTTTTTGATATAGAAAAAGGATGATTTCCCATAAAGAACCTTAGAGTTTTTCGATCTCTTCGACAGAAAGTCCTGTACCCTTAGCAATATCAGCTGTAGGTAGCCCCATTTCCTTAAATGCTTTAGCAGTCTCAACTGCTTTTCTACGCCCCCCTTCCGCTAAACCTTCCGCTAAACCCTTAGCTTTACCTTCTGCTAGACCTTTAGCTTTACCTTCCGCCAAACCTTTAGCATGACCTAAAGCTTCTCCGGATTTTTTGGCCGAATTAAATACGCTCTCAGCATCACGCTTATGTTTTAAACTTGCTTCGTATGACATGAGTTCCTCCTCCGTTAATTTACCTATCTCCCCTATCTCAAAGATAAGACCAAATATTCTTTTATCCAAAAATGATGGCAATCTATCCATGGTACTCAAATGTTTAAGTAAGTACAACCACTGATCCATAACTGTCTTTAGCTCCTCTGGCTGTTTATTAAACAATGGAAGCGAAATCATCTTATATCCCAATTTATCATAGAATATTTCTTTGGTCAATTTGTCACACAGCGCCACATCATAGAAATAAGGCCGCTCTGTGACACGGGATATACCAGAACTTCCATTTCTATCCATGTCAAACTCCAAAATACCAATAAAGTAAACCTGCGGTAGGTAATAATCACTACCCTTCTTACCTCGCGCTAATTGTTTATTGATGAGACGTGAGGTATAATACACCGCACGGTCCTTAAAAAATTCTTGAAAGAGCTGCTGCATCTCAATGATGAAAACCTCACCATCGCTGCCGATACAATGTAAATCAAATACAACACGACGCATTTCCTCATAATCGCCATCTTGTTCTACAGGCTTATATCTTAGATCCGAAATTATCTTCTCTCCATGAAATAGACTATTGAGAAACTCAATTAGTAAGATTTTGTTGTCCTCTCTACCAAAGTAAAATTTCCAACCGAAATCGGTACGTGGATCTACATACCTACCCAAATGTTTTTTTGATCTAGCCATAATATTTATTAATTGGTTATCAGGCAAATATACAATAACAAACTGAAAAATACTAAAATAATTAGTATAAATATAGACAAGAAAGTATTTTGTAAGTCTGAGCAAATCAACAAGAAAAATAATATTGGGCTGGATTATCCTGGTCAGAAAACGGGAAACCGGACAAAAGCGCATAGCGGAGGTTGTAGAAAGTGCAGCATTAAACCTTAAACCAAGACATTTGCGATAGAAAAAGGATTAAATAGATTTTAAATACACCTTATTTTTCTTTAAATGCAATTCTTAAAGATTGAGGGAGTGTACATCTAATATTCAGAGCCGAAAAGTTTCTGCCACCACATCCGCGCAGCTCTCGGCAAGCTGCTGTTATGTGCAGTAATTTTTTCCTCTTTCATTATTTCTGTCACGTCCTTAATTAAGTCATCCACCATTGGAGAAAAGTTTCTGTACTTTTTATGTTGACCTTTTATAATATGATATGAATTCTTAGCTATCTCATCTGATGAGCTGTTTGTTCTAATAATTATTCTGCAAAGTTGTTCAATACAATCTCTTACAATATTGCTGTTATCTGTTCCTTTTATTATACCCTCAAGGATTTCAAGAGCTTTATTATTTTCACCAGTCTCAACATATAACTCTGCCAATTGGTGATTGTAGATGTCGGTTAGAAAATCTTTATCATTTTTTTTGAGTGTCAATTTATAAGCTTCAATCTCTGAAACCTTGTCCTCTGCATATTTGGCGTATGTCCTATATAAACCTAGTTCTTCATAAGTCCAAGCTCTTTCTTGATTGATCCATTCAGGTAATTTCGTCAAAAATAGTTCTCTTTCATTTGTCGAATAGAGAAAATACAGTTCGTCTTGAATTGGTAATTTGTAACTCCTGAAATAGGACTTTTTCATTTCCTTCCAATCGTCAATGTCTGCCTGAGAATAAATACAACTTTCTTCCGCTTCTCCAATATACTTTAGCAGTTCAGTTTTCTTTGGGTTGTCCGCTGTTTTTAAATATTGGTAGGTTTCTTTAATTCCTGCCGAAACCAAATATTCTCCATCAAATCCAATTCCGCTGTCAAAATCAATATTTTTAGCTTCAAAAAACAACCAAACGATTTCAGGTGAATTGAAACGTGTCAGAATGAAGGCACAGAAATATAAATTATCAACATCACCGTCTTTCCCATATTTTCGCCATTCCTTTTCTTCTGCAAAAAGATATTTTACAATTTCATAGTCCGTCTGTTTAAAATCATTGTAAATTGCAATATTTAGTCTTAATCGGTCAAAGTGTTTTGAATTTACGGCGTCTTTGTCAAAGCGATAATTGTCCAGGAGTTTTGGATTCTGTCGGACTAAGTCGAGTTCAGTTTTATATTTTTCTACTACTGTCACGCTGTCTTGGTATTATTGTGCATCAATCTCAAATATACGCAATTCACTAAATTAGAGAATAGATTCTATGGAAAATGCTAAAAAAGAGCGCTAAATTTATACAGCAATCCAAATACTTTTTTTTATATATTAGATGCAAAGCGATACTTTTAGGGTGATAAAACTGAGCTGACTTTTATACTATCGACCCAGACGGGGCAGGATCTACGGGTCGATTATATTGGGAAAGTTGGATAGCAATGGGCCGGGCGAACTTTGAAGAATTCGGATATTAAAGTCTGAATCCAACAAATGAAGTTGTAGAATAATATGACGGAAACTCTTTTAGGTTTGGATTTGGTCGAGACATTACTGTACGCTACAAAAAATAAGCTGATACAGCAGCAAGACTTTGTTGTAGGTCGGTAATTAAGAGATGTCCATATAAATCATCTTTAATATTCATCTAATTAAATCTTCACTGTGCAAACAACCAAGCAAGAATATAGACAGTTTTTAAAAGATCACTTCAATAAGTTAAAGCTTAGAGCTCCTTTATTTTACAGCTGTGATTTTGGGCTTCGATTTGACTTACAAATTGGTGAAACCAATACAGAAAAATACTTTCACAACGTTAACAGGCGTGCAACGACAATTTTTCAAAGTGCCTTTGACAGTTCAGACAATGTGTTTCTAGTTTTAATAGACTATAAATACAAACGCAGAAAAATTCGATGTTCGAACTTTATCTTTAAACAAATTCAGGATTTCCATGCAGCTGAAATAAGTTTTTCGAAAGAATTAAGGCTTTACGATCCCCGCGATAAATTTGATATTCGAAATCTTGCCATTATTAAACTGAAGTCTGGTAGAGTAAATCATAAAACCATATTAATGGCAATTGCAAATCAAGACTTTCCTTCAAGATTCCCAAGGTTAGCGTATAATCATATAATTTCGAACAAAGAGATTTACTTTATAAACATCAATAAAAAACTTATTTTTAATATGTACGATGACAGAGGTCTTGATCTTGTCGCTACTGATATTGAAACACTAAGACCAATTTACGAAAACCACAAAGACTGGATTCTTGACCATGACAGGGCGCAAATAGAAAAGCTCTTCACATAAAATCAGATCACAGTTTTGTTCGTGTAAATTGGTGCGAAAGAAAAATTGACCGATATATTGCTACATTGTTTTTTGAGTATTGTCAACTTTATCATCACAGTTGGCACTACTGTATCTATTCTTTCCCCAATGGGATTGTATGCAATGTATGTTGGTTCGGCGCTAGCCGCAATACTATTTACACTTATTACATTTAATTTTCAGCAGTCTTTATAATATTTTGAGCTCGTCATCTTGGTTCATTTACCAATTCGGCTAAAGCGGCTGTCCTCATGCATCTATTAATCCATTTCGACAGCCGTTGGGGGTTGTTTGTGGGATACTCAATATCCTAAGCAAAATTTTTTACATATGACTGAATGGATACTATTATGTGCTACCCTTCTTCGCTCTGTCATTTTTTTCTAAAGAATTTTATTTGTTCAAGTCTCAGGTTGGCTTGCTCCTCCGTGTATTCCGCTTTCGGCAATTGCTCAATTGATTTATAATTACCAAAACGCATTACTTTAATATTTGGACCTGTCGAAAGTAAATTAAATTCATTACAGTTGCTACATTGAATAATATTCCAACTATAGTCCGGAATACCTTCTTCTTTTTTTATAATGAATGTCTCCAGTTTTGAACCACATTGAGTACAGTCTTGAGATAAAATTTCAACTATATTGTCTTGTCTTTTGAAAAATGAAGTCAATTTGAATAGTGTATTAAGCACTTTCCCATAAAGCCATCCATTTAAGTTGTCTTTAAAGTCAACTGAAACAATTTTTGAAAGTGTGTCGAAATAATCGCAGATAAATTCACGCTCTTCTGTATCATAATCTGAACGATCGATGCTGCCCAACGATTTTTTTAAAATGCTTTTGAGTTGTCTTGGTTTATAATCGGAATTTACAGCTTCAATTAAATTATTAGCACAATCGTTGAATAAACTTTGAAGCCTGTTGCAGATTTCACTATCAGATGGGTTTAGTCCCCGTTCTTCCCAAGCAGAAATAGAAAACTTGTCCCGCAGTATAAAGGTATTTAATTTATTTAATGTTGTCTGTTTGTTTTTCATTAAAATTGTCCGTTTGGTATTCAATCTTTCGGCCTGTTAGGATTGCACTTGGCTAATATTTTTCCATGAAACCAAATTACATAAAAAAGTGGACAGTTTCTGCTGCACGCTTATACCTGCAGGTTATTACATAAGAAAGAAAAGGCCGCTTGGATACTGTCCAAGCGGCCTTGAAATCCTAGATTTTAAATATACCTTATTTTTCTTTAACTATATCTGCCTCAATTCGTTTTACAAAATCAACAGTGACGTTCGCCAGTTCTGCAATATCCGAAATCGAAAACTTATTCAAAGACAAGAGGTTTTTTATTACTTCCGTTTTACCCTTAGCTTCTCCCTCTGCTCTTCCTTCGGCAATTGCTTTTTCGTGCGCTCGTTTCAATTGTTCTTCCTGACTATGGTTATGCTTACCATACCCAGGAGGGGCGACAAATGGAACGTGACGCAATGAAAGATGCTATTCTGGAAAAGTATGGTCTGCCCCTACTTCGTTTTTCGATCACGGGTAGCGATGAGCGGGAAAGGTTGGTGAGGAAATTGGATACGCTTAGCGGATAGATTTATATTGTTAGATCTTGTTTAACGAAAAAGTTGTTTACAATAAATACTACATCCTTATTGTTATGTATGCTACGAAAAACGCCATTGGACAAACTCGAGTTATTTATCTATATTTGGCTTACTCAATTTATTTAACGTGAATAGCCTTAACTAATTTAAATGCGAAAACCTGTATTTATATATCTGATTTTATTTTTTATAGCTACAATTTCCAAAGCTAACACGATTGTTTTAACAGACTCTCTAATTCTCAATCTGACCCATCTCATTAAAAATAAAGATACTTTTGTTGAACAAAAAGAGCTTTATCTTTCCCAAATAAAAAAAAAGCTGGACAATAGCGCCGACAACCTAAATCTAAAATTTGAATTACAAAAACAGCTGAGTAGCTCATACGCATCTTATAAATCTGATTCCGCTATTTATTACGCTAAGAAAAATTTGGATCTGGCAAATAGACTCCAGCATCCAAATTGGATCCTAGAAACGGAATTAGACCTTTCTTTACACTATCTGGTCGCAGGTATGTATATTGATTCTAAAGATATTTTGGATAGAATACCAGTCCAAAAATTAAACAATCACCTAAAAGTAAAATATCTGGATGCTCAAAAAAACTTGTTCAAGTTTTATGCCTACCATAATTATAACCAAAAAAATTATTTAGCAATTAGCCATACCTATCGTGATTCGTTATTAACAATGCTGGATAAAGCGTCGAATCACTACAAAATGGTATATGCGGAAAAGCTGATCGATCTGGACAAGATAAAAGAGGCTAAAGTAATCTTGAATTCAATATACGAAACGATAAAGGAGGATAGCCATGAAAAAGCAATGCTTGCCTTTGCAATTTCAGAAATATACAGAAAGGAAGGCAATGTAGGCAAACAGGGCGAATTTCTGATTATATCCGCAGGTTGCGATATTAAAAATGCGATAAAGGAAAATACTTCCATGCAGGCGTTAGCATTTTTATTGCACCAAAAAGGTTACATCGATGAATCTTATATATGCATAAAATCATCGCTTGAGGACGCAATCTTCTGCAATGCTAAATTTAGGACCTATGAAGTTTCTCAGATTTTCCCGATTATTGATGCCTCCTACCAGGAACATCAAAAACAAAAAAAGGAGCAATTGTTTACGTTTTTAATTGTTGCTTCCGTCCTTTCCATATTATTGATACTAGCGATAATATATGTGTACAAACAGATGAGAAAAGTAAGTCGGTTCAGGCTCGAATTATTCAAAGCAAATCAGGATCTCAATAAGTTAAATGACGAATTGCAAACTAAAAATCAAGAATATAAAATCGTAAACCAAAAACTGTCCAAAACGAACAATTTGTTGTATGAATCCAATCAGATCAAAGAGGTATACATCGGACATTTTCTTGATATCTGTTCTATGTACATCACGAAATTGGAGAAATTTCAGACCTTAATAAAGAAAATGATCATGGGAGACAAAATTTCGGAGCTCCTTAACTTGGTCAAATCTAACGAGAGAATAGACAAAGAGAAAAAGGAACTGTTTAATACCTTTGATCATATTTTTCTTCATCTCTTTCCCAGTTTTGTAGACGATTTCAACGCGCTGCTTACCGAAGATGGAAAGATCATGCTTAAAACGAATGAGCTTTTGAATACCGAATTGCGCATCTTTGCCTTAATCCGCCTGGGTGTAAATGATTCATCTAAAATTGCTGGATTTCTACATTGTTCCCTAAACACAATTTATACTTATCGTGCAAAAATTAAAAGCAAAGCGATCATAGATAAGGATGAATTTGATAAAAACATCATGCAGATCGGAACGATTAAAAGTATTTAGCAATAAGACTCCCGATAAATTTAAATACCCCATCTATACAGCTTCTATTCGCTGTATTAGCTATCGTCCTGCGCGCTAAACTGAGGTTATCTGCTACGCGAAAGGCTATTTCCCGACCTAATTTACGGCCATCATATCTATATTTTTCTTTAGGAGAATACAGGTTTACTTATTAATAATCAAACACTTAAATATTTATCAGACTTATATTTTGCGTTTGTGATCTTTTTCCTAGGATTTGGTTTCTCTAGATTTGGAACTATAACCAATGGCTGTTTTGGAAACTACCTAAGCAGCAAAAAAGGGATAATTTAAAAATTTTAAACAACCAATTTATGAGGGTAATCTATTTAAGACAGTGCTCGTCTTTAAAGTATCTATTCACTGTGTTTATGTGGATACTGATAATGACATCGGCACAAGCTCAAGAAAAAAACATTCAAGGGAAAATTCTTGATGTGACAGGTAAACCAATAGCGGGTGTTTCTATTTCCGTATCCGGAAAACCAAAAGCTACTAAAACAGATGCCGAAGGAAGATTTTCACTATCCGCAGTAAATGTCGGGGATAAATTACAGATAAGTTTTCTAGGCTATAAAAAATTAGAAAAGAATATTGATAACAGCACGGTCTATAATCTAACGCTTGAAACAAATGAAGAAAGGTTAGCTGACGTTGTAGTGGTTGGCTACGGAACCCTAGATAAAAAAGAAGTAACCAGCGCCATTACGCATCTAAGCGGTAAGGATCTCAACGTATTTGGTGGAAATGGCGTACTCAATTCACTTGCGGGCAAGGTAGCTGGGCTCAGTGTAGTAAACACTGGCCAGTCTGATCCGAACTCCTCTCCCAGCCTGCAACTACGTGGTGTGTCTTCCCGCAATGCTGGACTTGGACCGCTTTATGTAGTTAATGGTGTTCCCGGAGGTAATGTTGACAATTTAAATCAAAACGATATTGAATCCATCGATATACTCAAAGGCGGTGCAGCTTCGGCTATCTATGGAACACGCGGAAGCAATGGTGTGATTATTATCACAACAAAAAAAGGCACTTCAGACCCTTACGCTTTTTATGATGGATATGCGAGTTTTGACGTACCGAATAACCGTATCCAGGTGCTCAGTGCCGAAGATTTCTTAAAACATAACCGGGGAACGGATTTTGGAGGGAATACGGATTGGTTTAAAGAAGTATCGCGCAAATTTGCCTTTAATCAAAAAAACACGCTTCAGCTAGCTGGTGGAAACAGACAAACCAATTATATCGTCTCCTTCGACCTGCGTAATGCTCATGGATTGGACTTACGTTCGGACAAGAAAGAATACGGGGCGCGGTTGAATCTGTCCCATACCTCCGCCAATAACCTGTATACTGCTACTGTAACCATTGCGCCTAGATCCCTTAAAGCAAATAATGCCAGTTATAATGCATTCAATCAAAGTCTGACACTAAATCCAACATTGCCGCTGATGGATGCAAAAAATCCAAATGCATTCAATTATATCAATACCGGTTTTTCTGGTGCTTATAATCCTGTTGAAGAGCTTCGCACGGTATTGGACGGAACAGAGGGAAAGTACCTGGACTGGAATGCGGCTTTTAAACTTAACATTTTGGAAAACCTGTCTACACAGGTAACACTGGCACAACAGTCTTCTGATTTTTTTGATTTCAATTTTACACCGTCCTACAATACGGGCGCGATCAATGGAAATAGTGGTAGAAATTCTGCGGGAAGAAATTATAAAAAAAGTGACCAGTATGTATTTGAATGGACGGGAAACTATAAACAAAGCTTCGGAAGACATCATATCAACGTATTAGGCGGATATGCCTATAATTATTTTCTCTATTCAGGAATGAATGCAGGTAACCAAAATTTCCCATCTGATGTACTGACGTATAATAATCTGGGCTCAGGTCAATATGACGTCCCTATTCCTACCAATCCTCAGCCTGGTGATTACACGTTCAGATCTGTTGGTTCATACAAAAATGATGCGAAACTGATTGCTTTTTTTGGAAGGGTAAATTATGATTTAGCAAATAAATATTATGCATCGGCGAGTTTGCGCTATGAAGGTTCTTCTAAATTTGGAAGGCTGAACAAATGGGGTTATTTCCCCGCGCTCTCCCTAGGCTGGCGGATTATGGAGGAGGATTTCTTTCCGAAAGCGTCTTGGATCAATGACCTGAAACTTCGGGCAGATTACGGTGAGACCGGGAATCAGGACTTTGGCAGTTACCTTTCGTTGGATACGTATCAAGGCTATGGATATTTTGCATTTAACGGGGCATCTTACCAGGTTTGGGGTCCCAGTCAGAATACAAACTATGACCTTCGTTGGGAAAAAGCACAGAACTTAAATTTCGGCGTTGATTTTGATCTTTTCAACCGAAAAATAAGTGGAAGTATCAATTATTATGTACGTACCAATAAAGATCTATTGGGCTCTTATAATGTTCCGGTTCCACCATTCGTGTTAACAACAACCTTTGCCAATGTAGGGACCATGAAAAACTCGGGCCTGGAGGTGCAATTAAATGCGAAAATCCTCAGCCAGAAAGATTTTTCATATTCAGTGAGTTTCGCTGGGGCATCAAATAGCAATAAATTCGCTTCCTTTTCAAATGATATTTATCAGGGGCAAAACTTTCAATTCATGTCCTATATGCCTTCGCCGGGCTCGCCCGGACCAGCTCAACGTCTGGAAGAAGGACGAAGAATTGGCAGTTTCTATATGTACGAATCTGCCGGTATCGACGCCACTGGACGTTTGATGGTGTATGATAAGGAAAACAATATTATACCCGGGAATACGGCTAAGGAAGAAGATAAACGTTTTGTAGGCAATGGATTACCATTGTTTACCGCCAGTTTAGGGCAGAACTTTACTTATAAAAACTTCGATCTTTCGGTATTTTTACGAGGTTCATTTAAATACGACCTCTTTAACACGACCGCTTTTTATCTGGGAACCCCTGTTACGCAATCTGGTGCTAATGTGCTCAAATCGGCTTATGGAAAGGGCAAATATGCTGCGTTGACCAATGCAGAGACCTATTCTACGCTTTCGGATTACTTCTTGGAGAAAGGTGATTTTGTAAAAATCGACAACATTACGATCGGTTATAATATCAAACCTCCTGTCAAGCAAATCAGTTCGATCCGGGTGTATGCCGTAGCACGCAATCTATATACGTTCACCAAGTTTACAACAGGTGATCCTGAAGCAATATCCGTTAATGGACTGACACCCGGTATCAATACATCCTTGTCTTACTATCCATCGACAGCACAATTCCTAGCGGGTTTGCAGGTTAAATTCTAACGATTAAACACAACAAAGAGATGAAATTTTCATTACGTTATATAATTCCCCTTTCTATAAGCACCCTAATATTGGGAAGTGCAAGCTGTACCAAGCTTGACGAAACCTTATATGATAAAATTACTTCTGACAATTTCTTACAGAAAAGAGAAGATGTGATCCGTGATTTTCTGAGACCGTTTGAACATGCCTTTTGGTCGATTCAGGGTGGTGGTCTATTTTACGCACAGGAACTTCCTGCCGATCAATTGATGACTCCCAATAGAGACGGCGACTGGTTTGATGGTGGCAAATACCAACGGGCGCATTACCACAGCTGGACAGTTCAGGATGACTATACCAGCGATATGTGGAAAGCACTTTTTCAGGGCATCAGTTTAGCGACAAACTCGCTTGAGGATATCGAAAAGGTGAATATTCAAAAAGTTCAGATCACTGAAGCGGAAAAGGCCGACTTTGTGGCTGAGCTGAAGACGCTCCGGGCCTGGTTCAACCTACGGGCTTTTGATTTATACCGGAATATTCCGCTGGTAACAAAAGTAAAGGGTGAAACGGCAACTCCGCCGCAAGCGACGCCTGCTGAAACGTTCGCCTTTATTGAAAAGGAGCTGAAAGATGCGATTCCCGGATTGCCGCTCCGTCAGGATCTCGGCACAACGGGTATTGGTAGATGGACAAAAGGTGGTGCCGCGGCCTTATTGGCCAGACTTTATCTGAATGCTGAAGTTTATACGGGGCAAAGCAAATATGCCGAATGTGCAGCGGTATGTCAGGATATCATCGACGGAAAATATGGCAATTACCAACTGGAAACGATATGGTCAAAACCTTTTGATTACGATAACGCAAATTCTAGTGAAATGATCTATGGATTCCCTGCAACTTTGGCCCGCACACACTGGCATTATACTTCGGATATGTATTGGTGGATGGCACCACATCAGGCTCAAAATTTCTTCGGATTTACCGATTTCGGAAATATGAATACGCGCTATGCCCTTCAGCCAGGACGGGATGTGGATAGTGTCGAGTATAATTTTGCGCTCGGTAAGCCCTTTATCAAATTTCAGCGCTATCCAGATGATCTCCGGTTAAAGAAATATAAAAATCTTGGCAATAGCAAAAGAGAAGGTATGTTTTTGTTCGGTTACCTCCCCTATTACAGCGACCCGACAAAATTGGTCAAAAGCAACAGAGGATATACCATCTTTGCCCGTGATCAGGTGGGATGGTTTAAGGATACTCCTCCGGGAACAAAGATCGCAGATAAGGAATCCAATATGAACCATGCCGATGACAACTCTGGCTTATGGGTTGCGAAATATCCGATATATCCTTCCAAGGATCCGAATGCCATTTCTTCGGCATTTGCGGAGATTAGACTTGCTGAAATTTATTATTCACTGGCTGAATGTAAATATAGAGCCGGAGATAAAGGATCCGCGGCAAAATTGTTGAATGCAGTGCGTAAGCGTAACTATCCAACTGGCTCAAACAGCCTGTACCTGGAGTCGGGACAGCAATTGACCGATCAGGAAATGATCGATGAATGGGGGCGTGAGTTCCTGGTCGAAGGACGACGCCGAACCGATTTAATTCGTTGGGGTAAATTCAATTCTGGAAAATGGTGGGATAAAGAACCTGACAATAGTGATCATACCAAAATTTATCCTATTGGTCAGAGTGTGTTCACCCTAACGCCATCATTGCAACAGAATCCCGGATACTAATCAGTTTTAGTCAGTATAAAACCATTTGAAAATGATGAAATTTAATTGGAATATAAGATTTTCGGCTTCAAAGCAACTTGGAAATATCCTGCTGTGGAGCGTATGTTTAATCATGGTGCAGTCCTGTTCGAAAGAACTGGATGCTCCTACCCCGATGCCATTCGAAATTACTGCTATTACAGCATCTGCTGATAAGGTGGTCATTAATCCGAGTAAGCCGTCTGAGGATGCTCTTACGGTATCATGGCCGGCATTTTCAAACGCAATGATCTCTTATAAAATAATCCTGGCTAACGGCGAGCAAAAGGATAGTGTAGCAGTTGCCTCTGGAGCAATAAGCAAACGGTTTACACAAGGTGAATTGAACGCTATACTCGTTGAGAAATTGAAGATGACTGCCAATGTTGAATCCAAACTGGATATCACTGTGCTCGGACTAATTCCGTCAAAAACGCTGTCAACAACATCTAAAACAATCAGTATACAGGTTGTTCCTGGTCCGGTCGGTGCGGCGTATGCATCCCTATGGGTGGTGGGTGATGCTACGCCAAATGGCTGGAATATCGACAACCCAAATGCGATGAAGAAGGATCCGACCAATGCCTTTCAGTTTAAGTTTAATGAAGTACTGAATGCGGGTGACTTTAAAATCCCTGTAGCGACAGGAAATTGGGGAACAGATTTCTTTATGCCTTTAACAAACCATCCAAAGCTTTCCGAAACTGCTGTTCAGCTGGTCCCGGGAGGAAACCCGGATTATAAATGGAACATTGCAAGTGCTGGCGCTTACAAGATTCTGCTTAATATCAGTGCAAGCCCTTTTATCACGATCAAACCTTTTACCCCGTACAAGCAGATATGGCTCGTGGGGGATGCTGTGCCTTCCGGTTGGACAATAGATAATCCAACACCGATGGTGCCTACAGCCGGAAACCCTTATGAGTTTACTTACACAGGCGCATTAAAAGTGGGCGAATTTAAGATACCAACCGCAACAGGAAGCTGGGACGGAGATTTCTTTATGCCACCAACCAATGGCGAGGGAACGACAGGAAAAGATGCAATAATTATCGCTGAGGGTAAAGTCGACAACAAATGGAAAATTACCGAAGCTGGAACGTATAAAATTACCTTCAATCAGCTTTACGAAACAATTTCAATTGTCAAAAACTAAGCCGGATGAGACGGTTTTGCGATTTACGAAGTAATCCAAAAGCGCATTACAATACTGAATTTTAATAGATATATGCTAAAATAGAAATGATGAAAAAATCAATTTTTCTTTTATTTGTCGTCTTGTGCTGTACCGGGATCGTAGCACAGGGGCAGCAGTTGAAATCGCCCAATGGAAGATTTGAACTGGCCTTTGGATTGACGAAAGAAGGTACACCAACCTACGGGTTAAAGTTTAAAAATAAAGTGGTGATCAAGACCAGTAATCTGGGATTGGAACTCAAGCTCAAACCGGATGAAGAATTACACTTAAAGGGACAAACGGATGGTGAAATCCAGCTAAAAAATAAGAGCTCGCTTTATAGCAATTTTGAAATATCCGATTCAAAGACCAGCACTTTCGATGAAACATGGCAACCGGTATGGGGAGAAACCAAAAATGTAAAAAATCATTATAATGAACTTGCTGTCACGTTAAACCAAAAACAGACGGAGCGTCAGATTGTGATCCGTTTTCGCTTATTTGATGATGGTCTCGGTTTTCGCTATGAATTCCCACGGCAGAAAAACCTAAATTACTTCACGATTAAAGAAGAACGTAGCCAGTTTGCCATGACCGGTGACCATACCGCTTATTGGATTCCCGGCGATTATGATACCCAGGAGTATAATTATACCACATCTAAATTATCTGAAATAAGGAGTTTGATGGGAAGCGCTTACGAAGGTGGAAACGTCTCTCAAACCTCTTTCTCTCCAACGGGAGTGCAGACCTCGTTGATGCTAAAAACCAACGACGGTGTTTACATCAATTTACATGAGGCAAGCTGTCTGAATTATTCGACGATGCACCTCAATCTGGATGACAAAAATTTTGTTTTTGAATCTTGGCTTACACCAGATTCACATGGCGATAAGGGTAAAATGCAAGCACCCGCTACCTCACCTTGGCGAACAATTATCGTAAGTGATGATGCAAGAGAAATACTGGCGTCTAAGATGACCTATAACCTGAATGAACCAAACAAAATACAAAATACCTCCTGGATAAGGCCTACAAAATATGTAGGCGTGTGGTGGGAAATGATTTCCGGTAAGCGTAGTTGGTCCTATACAAATGAATTTCCGTCTGTCCAATTGGGAATAACAGATTTCAGTAAGGCGAAACCAAATGGTACCCATGGGGCGACAACAGCAAACGTTAAAAAGTATATAGATTTTGCTGCAAAACATGGTTTTGACGGTGTTTTGGTTGAAGGATGGAATATCGGATGGGAAGATTGGTTTGGCAATGATAAAGATTATGTCTTTGATTTTGTCACGCCTTATCCTGATTTTGATCTCAAAGGATTAAACGAATATGCACATTCCAAAGGTGTGAAACTGATAATGCATCATGAGACATCTGGATCTATCCGCAATTATGAGCGCCATATCGATACGGCCTATAGGCTGATGAACCAATTTGGTTATGATGCTGTAAAAAGTGGGTATGTAGGAAATATTCTTCCATTGGGTGACCACCACTATAGCCAATGGACAAATAACCATTTTCAGTATGCGGTAGAAAAAGCGGCTTCCTACCAAATTATGGTCAATCAGCACGAAGCTGTACGTCCGACCGGACTAGCACGTACCTGGCCAAATTTGATAGGCAATGAATCTGCTAGAGGTACAGAATACCATGCTTTCGGTGGCATAAAACCTAATCATGTAACGATCTTGCCTTTCACAAGACTGATAGGCGGTCCAATGGATTACACCCCCGGTATTTTTGAAATGAACCTGACCAATGGTGCCCATGTGAATAGTACATTGGCCAACCAATTGGCGCTATATGTAACGATGTATAGTCCTTTGCAGATGGCAGCAGATTTTCCAGAAAATTATGATCGTTTCCCGGATGCTTTTCAATTTATTAAGGATGTCGGGCTGGATTGGGATGACAGTAAATATTTAGAGGCGGAGCCCGGTCAATATATTACAGTTGCCCGTAAGGAAAAAAATACAGAAAAATGGTTTTTGGGAAGTGTAAATGGAAACGTCAGTAGAGCATCGAAGATAAAATTCGATTTTCTGGATGAAGGAAAGACCTATTTGGCGACTATTTATGGTGACGCGGCAGATGCGAACTATAAGACAAAACCACAAGCGTACACCATAAAAACTATAAGAGTAACGAAAAAGGATACTATAGTTCAACATTGTGCCGAAGGCGGTGGTTATGCCATATCGATAATACCGATTAACAAGTAAAATTTAATTTTAGCAACAATGATATAGTTTCTGTTTTTGGAATAAATTTCTGAATACAGAAACTATATTTTTTGAACATCTATTAAGAAAAAGCTAAACTTTATCGTCCCAATCATTACTATGGGGATTCAATTGTGCGAAATGAAAGTCACCAATAGGTAATATAACATTGTAAGATCGGGATGGATGAAATTTGTTCAGGGAATATGGGTTTTAATTTCAAAATAGAACATGATGGGCTACTGACAGAAAAAAATACATTCACATGATCCGACTTTCTGAAATAAAATGGAATCGTTCACTTTAAGAGTCTGGATATCAGAACAGCCAAAACTTGGGAAGCAATGGGTTTCTGAGTTATTAACCTATATTACGAAAAGTACCCTTAACAAAGGAAAAACTGTTTTAGTTATACTAATATGACCTTAACTTTTTTCGATATGACGATCAATTACGACATCAAGTATTGACGAGAATAACACGCCAAAACCTAGTGAAAAAACTAAATATTTGAAATTTTCGTACCAAGGAATCCACCATATGTTGCTAAAAGTCCCAACTAATAGGATTGCAACCGCCACTATACATGATAATAACATCATTTTTCTAAAGAAACTTACTGAGGATTTTCTATCTAAATAATCTTTTATAAGTTGAAAGGGTAAAAAAATTATAATAATTGCAAATAAATACTCATAAATAAAGGTCTCAAGATAGACATGTTTAAGAAATACTCCCAGAGAATCGATTTGAAAATCGTAGTATTTGTATTTATTATAAAATACAGCGTCAAATACCACTGGTATCCATCCTATCTTAAAAAATATCGGAGCGAGCATAGCTACCAACAAATTTCCTGCAATTTTGCGTGATAAATTCATATTATTTTATTTACAATCAGTACTTAAGGAACTTGATGAAGCTTTTCCGTCTGCAACAGCTAAAGGAGGCAAGATCTGGCTCTTCTCCGATTTTAAAATCTCTACGAAATTACATATATTGGATTTGAAATAATGACTATTTTTACTTAACCGATATCTTATGGGCGACATATTTGACGAGCAAATGTTATACCCTCACCAGGGGGCAATAAAAGAGCATTTCAAAGATCATTATGAAACCGTATTCATCGCATTGCTCCCCTTCTTTCAACTTGACAGAGAGGAAACGGACAAAACTAGTTTAAAAAAAGCCAAGTTACTATCGCATGAAGAAGCGCTGAAGGAAATTGATTTATTAAAAAAACTTCCCCAAGCGAAGAGAGATATCTATAGTTACAACAATGACCGATACCCTCCCGATGAAGATATTTTTCGGGAAGGAAAAGCAATATGCTGGAACAGTATCGTGAATAGCTCAGCCCTTGCGGGTTATGCGGAACTCAATACCGCCCTAAGAACTTCAATAGGTGCATTAAACCGAAATTTTACTAGACCGGACCTCATGGAAAAGCTTAACAATTATACGGATAACGAAAGTATCTACCATCCAACTGAAGGTGCCTTTGGCATGCTTTCAAAGATGGCCATCTACAAAACTTTCAAACTCCTGGGAAAGAACCAGATCCTGATAACGGACGAGTTTTATGAAAATACCACAACTGTGGATCTTGATCGATTAACGGAATATGAATTCTGTGATGAGATTGGCGGTAAAGATTATTACCTGTACTCCGCTGATAAGGCAGTTCTATTTACCATTGAGTGGGATAGCTTCTTCTTTTTAATTGCAACTGATCAGAATAAAATGGACCAGCTTATCGCAAGCAATTTGTTTGAAGGTTTTCTCTGTAATGACAATACAGATCATTATTGGGAATACAGCACTTAGGTATAAAATAAAGTTATAGCCTGAAACAAATTCAGTATAATATAGTCCAACAGTCATATATGAAAACAGAAACCCAAGAAAAATTTGACAGAATCATAAAGGAAAGCTTTATTGAAATCTTAAAACCGCTTGGTTTTAAAAAGAAGGCTAACAACTTTTATCTGCCGCTTGAGAAAATCGGTCACATCATAAATATTCAAAAAAGTAGATATAGCACCAAAGACGATATCCGTTTCACCATAAACGTTGGAATATTTTCACCCGAGTATTGGTTAGCGTGCTTTAACTATCATAACAAAGATGTACCGGCATATCCCACCGAACCTGAGTGTATGATAAGAGAAAGAATTAGCTGCATGAGAGGCCTACCCGATATTTGGTATAATATAACAACGACGACAGATATTGAAGAACTAATTGCCGAAATGAAATACAATATTTCAAGTTTCATTTTACCATTCTTTGAAAAATTAAACACAGTACAAAAGCTTATCAACGAACTGGAAGCTTCTGAAACCTTACTGCACACCGCCGCTAAAATGACGTTTTTCGCAGAGCTAAAGCTCCTGGATAAAGCCAGAGCTGAATACAGAAAATTATCAAACGAAAGATATAATCCGCAACAAATGGCAAGCCTCAAAGAATATGCAGAAAAGCAGGGTTTAATTTAATAAAATGGCTTTTTTTAATTGAAATTTAATATAGTGAACAGGACGTGATGAAATTATTGGACTTTTTCAGGATATTTAAACGAAAGACTTTTTCAAAAGCTGAGGCTGAGAGAAATACGTACTTACCCTTCTATTGGGACGACGATTATTGTCAAATTGAAATTGTCCCCGCTGAAAATAGTGAGTCTATTGTAGAGAGGATGACAGAAATAAAAATTCCTGCGGATCAATCAAGAGAAGGTCTGGGGTTTACTGAAATATTCGAAGTCGGGCAGATGTCTATAACGACTTTTTCAGAAGAAATCCGAACAGACGCGCTGAGTCAACTATTAACAGATTATAAATTTGAAAAAGCAAAAAGCATTAACTATGTAGGCGATAAAATAGCTAACTGCGAAACAGTATCCTCTAAAGCTTTTGGTTTCCCAAACTTCACTATATTTATTGAAACAGAAGAAGAATTTGTAAAACATATTTGGCTTGCGATTAATGCACCAGATTCTCGAGCGGAAATTTCACGAGAACAATTCAAATTGATTAAAGGTGTACTATATAGCTTAGGAGAAGAATACGAAATGGTTTTAGCGGATTGGAATAGCTTGCAATTAATCGATTTAAGAGACAGAAATCAGATTGACAAATACCTTAATAGTTACTGGAAATAGTACGTAAGGTATTTTGCATAGCGAAGAATTAGATCATATAGGGATCTCCGTTGAAGAAAATATGATATTTTCCAACCTACAATAAAAAAGATGAAACTTATGAACTATTATACTAAAAGATGCAAAATAGTCTCCTGTCTTTCAAGTTTTTTCGATTATCATGAACGACTTCGGGATTGTTGAACAGAAATTGGCCGGGTCAACTTTGAAAAATTTGTATAATAATGTTCAGAATACAACAAATGAATATGTAGAAAATAATGAAGGAAACTCTCTTAGTATTGGATTTGGACGAGACATTGTTGTACGCCACAAAAGATAAGTTGATACAGCAGGAAGACTTTGTTGTAGGGCAATATTATGTATATGTCCGTCCAAATTTAGCCTATTTTTTATCAGAGATGGCTGGAGATTTTAAACTGGCCGTTTGGAGCTCTGCAGATGATACTTATGTAAATGAGCTCGTTGATAAAATAAAACCAGCCGCTGTCGATTTTGAGTTTATCTGGGGACGATCTCGCACAACAAAAAAACGGATGAGTGTGACTGATGAATACTATTACGTAAAAAGGTTATCCAAGGTAAAACGCAAAGGCTTTGTATTGGAAAGAACGCTTATAATAGATGACACCGCTGAAAAATCAATATTGAATTATGGCAATGCAATCCAAATAGCTGAATTTACAGGGAACGATAACGATAATGAATTACTCCTATTGGCTTGCTATTTAAAGAAATTTAAAAATGTTGAAAATGTCCGAAAAATCGACAAAAGATATTGGAGGACTCAAGATATGTCCAGATAGATCATCTTTGTCATTATGAATTGCTCATCTTCAATTTTCAGTTCTTTACAAAATTATATATATTGGATTTGAAATAGAGACTATTCATACTTGAATACCATTCCTTGATTTTTTTTGGAAAAACGATAATTTAGTTAATTACTTTTACTATGCTACACTTAATTAATTCCAGCAGGTACTATCCGGCATTCTTGCTCATATTACTATTCTCATTAATAGGCTTAGAGGTAAGGGCGCAATTGTTTGATCAGGACAGCCTGAAATTAATATCTCGGCAGTTTGCGTTTACAGAAGGGCCTGCAGTGGACAAGGACGGGAATATCTATTTTACTGACCAGCCCAATAACAAAATCTGGAAATACAATACGGAAGGTCGTCTTTCTCTTTTTAAAGATTCAGCCGGCCGTGCCAATGGACTGTACTTTAACCATCGCGGTCAGCTACTTGCCTGCGCAGATGAAAAAAACGAAATTTGGTCAATAAGCAATGATGGCAAAGTTACTGTCCTGCTGTCAGATCTAGATGGAAAGAAACTGAATGGGCCAAATGATCTTTGGGCAGATAAGAAAGGTGGTATTTACTTTACAGACCCTTACTACCAGCGTGACTATTGGGTCAGAAAAAAACCGGAGATAGAAGGGCAGAAAGTTTACTACCTCCCTCCGGGAAAAGGTAAAAAACCAATTGTAGTGGCTGATGACGTAGCTAAGCCTAACGGCATTGTAGGATCGCCCGATGGAAAATACCTATATGTAGCGGATAGGGTGCGAAATAAAACTTACAGGTATACCATTGAATCTAACGGTAAGCTCAGGGGACAGAAGGCGGTCATCGACCAAGGCTCTGATGGGATGACATTGGACAATCGAGGAAATGTTTACCTTACCGGGAAAGGTGTTTCTATCTATAGTCCGATAGGCGTATTGATAGGACATATTGAGGTAAAAGAACCATGGACATCGAATGTCTGTTTTGGTGGCAAAGATCGAACTGATCTATTTATCACAGCTTCAACAGCAATTTATTACCTCCCAATGCGTGCAAAGGGAGTAGAATAAATTGTCTGTCTTCACGTAGTTGGCGTAAACAGCAGTTTAGTAAGCTCTACTGATTATATGGACAGTTTCGCATTTGGATACATCCCAAGAGAGACGATTATCCCGGGCGATTTTATTTTTTTCGTCAAAATATTGTTCGAGTCTTATAGTGTTCCGCCTGTTCGCCTGTGTTGAAATTTTATTCAAAAATTAAGATCATGTTTCTCCTTTAAAAACTCCTTTCCTAAAATTTCAAACATGTTAAATCATCTTTATAGGCTTTTTTATACAGTTCAATAATCTTTGCTAATAAAGAAGCTCGTTCTTCATCGGAAATTTTCTTCCCGTTGTCCCACTGCCTGATACTGTCGGGATCAATTACCGAAAACCTTGCTGATATATCACAAATCAAGGCGCTGCCGTTTGTTTATGGCAACCAATATGATTAACAATTGATTAATTCTCCTAATATATTGACAACTATTAAATTATCACAAAAACATGCTCTACGCTCGCCTAATTAGCTTGTAAATTTCAAACCAGAGTACAGATACAGCAGCAACAGCGAGTGCTGTAGTCAATTCAGATCCGCTAAGGGCCGTCACCTCAAAGAAAGAAGCAACTGGTCTACAATATAATATGATAAATAGCAAGATAAGCACAGCACAAGAGATTCCTACCAATAAAAAATTACGGTTCTTAAAGCTTTCGACTATGCTATAATAGAAAGAACGGTTAGCATAGCTCAATAAAATATTCGCGAAGATCAAGGTACAGAATACCATGGCCCTTGTCTTTTCTTCACTCCCACCATGCTGGGCAGTCAACTGATAGCTAAACAAGACTCCGAGTGTGATCGCTATTCCCTGAATGATGCTTATCCCCAGTTCGTTGATGCTCAAAAAAGTCTTTCCCATCGCCCTTGGTGCCTGATTCATCGTGTTTTTTTCGATAGGTTCGTTTTCATATACAATAGAACAGGTAGGTCCCATGACCAGTTCCAGAAAGATCACATGGACGGGGGTAAATATCTGTGGATAGATCCACCCTAAAAATAAGGGTAAGGATACTGTGAGAATAATGGGAATATGAATAGAAATAATATACTGTACGGCCTTTTTGATATTGGTATAAATCCGGCGGCCAGCGGCAATACCAACAATAAGTTTCTGTAGATCATCATTGGTAATGACCAATGATGCCGCTGATTTGGCGATCTCTGTACCTTTGCTGCCCATAGCCACACCAATATGCGCTGCTTTCAATGCCGGACCATCATTTACGCCGTCCCCGAGCATGGCCACAACCTCGCCGTTCTTTTTCAGCGCATTGACAACGGCAAGTTTTGCGTCGGGAAACATTCGGGTGAATAACGTTGTCCGCTCTGCTAGCACTATGATATCACCTTCGGTATTTCCTACTATTTCAGTACCATTCAATGCCGGAGTGTCATTGACAATTCCTGCTTGCAATGCGATCGCTTTTGTTGTTTCAGCATTATCACCTGTGATCACCTTTACTTTAATGCCCGCAGCATAGATGTGCTGAAAGACCTCCCTTATGCCCTGCTTAGGTGGATCATAGAAAACCGTAAGCCCTAAAAACTCAAACTTAAAATCCTGCTGTTTTGCGGGGAAGTCATTTCCTTCAAAATGTGATTTGGCGACACCAAGAATCCGATATCCTTGCCGAGCAAAAGTTTCAATCACCCCTCTTATCTTATCTCTGTCGGCGTCAGAGAGCTGGGAAACGCTAAGTATCGCCTCGGGCGCGCCCTTAGCGGCAATAATCCGCTCCTTTTCGTTATTTTCAAAAAGGTGTGTCATCATGGGCGGTTTACCTTCAAGAGGATATTCATGAAACAGCTGATAACTCCTTCTCAGATCATTTTTTTGCGTTTCTTCGTATATCTTATGTAAAGTGATTTCCATGGGATCAAAAGGCACTGGTTCACTGCTCCACATCGCATAGTCGATAAGTTCATTAAGGGCTTTGTCGTCAAATTCACCTTCGGCATAAACCGTATCGGAACGATAATCATACAGATGTTTTAGTTGCATGATGTTGGCCGTAATGGTACCTGTTTTGTCGGTACAGATTACAGTTGTACTTCCCAAGGTCTCTACAATACTACTCCTTTTTATAATAATGCCCTCGCGCATAAGCTTCCATGCACCCAGCGCCATAAATGTCGTAAATGCGACAGGAATCTCCTCGGGCAGTACAGACATCGCCAATGTCAGCCCATTGAGCAGGCTCCCTACGATATTGTGCGTATTCAGGTAACTGAACAAGCAGACCAGCAGGAAAATAACAAGTCCAACGACAGCCATTGCTTTGACAAATTTCTGGATCTGAATCTGTAAAGGTGAGATTTCTTCTTTAATCGTTCGTATGGATTCGCCAATTTTGCCGACACGTGTCGCCTTGCCTATTTTTTGTACCTGAAAAACAGCAAGTCCCGACACTGTTATTGTGCCGCTATAAACTAAATTATCGGTTGTCGTACTATCCTTGAACACTGAAAAACTCTCTCCAGTGAGGGATGACTCGTTGACAGAAAAATCGTTGCTGTGCACTATAATTCCATCTGCATTTATCATGCGCCCTTCTTCTGTAATACAAAGATCGCCAACAACAATTTCACGTGTAGGAATCTTTACCACCTGTGTATTTCGGATGACCACACTCAGGGGCTCATTTAGTTTTTTAAGCTCTTCCAATGCTTTCTTGCTACGGTTGTCCTGATAAAACGAAATCGCTGTTACTGCCACAATGGCCACCAGCATAAAAGCCGCTTCTGCATAATTTCCCACGATTACGTAGATCAGTGATATAACGATCAACAAAATCAGCATGGGTTCCTTTAAAATCCCCAAAAGCAATTCCAGCCAGGTACTTTTATGGCCTGCCACCAACTGGTTATACCCATATTTTGCCCTGGCCCGATTTACTTCGTCCTGATTGAGACCTTTAAGATGACTTGGGATATTATATGCCATAAAGAAATTGATTAATATAGAAACGATTTTCTACTGACTGTATAAGAAACACTATTTCCCAGAATATGTTCTTCAGAATTTTATAAAGTAGATGTTAGATAGTTATAGCGTGAATCTACTGAGTTATGTGAGCGCAACCTGTTCATCTTTGATTAATATTTTAACCGGGATGTTTAAGTCTGTCTGGATCTTTACGCGTAGTGCCTCCAATGCTGAAGGTTCGCATTAATTGTAGGTTTTACTTTGTCCAATTGAATAGACGATTCATCCTTGGTCCAAAAGTTTTCTATTGTCGATCCAAGTGAACATTGCTTGGTCTTACTATTTGTTTCTGTGGTTTTCATAATAAATTTATTTAATGGTTTTGGTACTAAAGTTAGGCTGATCCAAACTATTAAATCATGATTCCAGCGATATTTAATAATGATAGTGGTCACTTTCATTACAGATAGTGGACCCAATTTCCGATATCAGTCCAATATATAGGGGTTTGATCCGGCGGGAATCTATGATGTACAACGATAAAGTTATATTAAAGGAATTGGCTTAATGCAATCGGCCTTTGATCTACTTATTGTGTTAGCAAAATATAATTTGGACGTAAAGACTCTCCTTGCAAAAAACTGCATTTGGAGGAAGTGATATCTGCGGATGTAATTACTGCAAGAACTTTTCTGACAATAAAGACAATATTTATCCTGATGAAATCAAGCTTTTATTCGAAGATTTGGGAATTGATTATAAAAAAGAATGTGAAGTATGGCATTATTATAATTTAATCCTCCTTTATCATTCAGATCGAAATATATTTCATTATGCTTTTAGGTTCATGACCGCACTAAATTGATTAATTTTAAAAAAAGTCTTGATATATGTCTGATTTCATAGCGCAGCTCCAATATAGAACACCACAAAAAGGTGGAAGAGAGACACCTGCTTTCTCTAAATATAGACCACAGATCAAATTTGATTTTGACGAAATGCAAACTTCTGGTGAGCAAACATTTATCGATAAAGATATTGTGTATCCTGGGGAGGAAGTCAAAGCTACGATCCGGATAGCTGCTGTCATATATTTTAAAGGAAGACTAGCTGAAGGTATGTTGTTTGAATTTCGGGAAGGCCCACGTGTGATTGGTACAGGAAAGATCTTACAAATATTGAATGATACATTAAAAATACGTCATTGATCGAAGTGAACGGTTACGCTCGATCACGCTCAAGCAGGACGGGAATCGGAATGTGATTTAATAAAAAATGCTATTCTGGAAAAGTATGGTCTTCCCTACTCCTCTTTTCGAATAATCAAAAAAAGATCTTTCAAGTTCAAACACCATTATAGGTTTCAGAAGAAGGTAAAACAGATTAAAACCCTAACATTTAAGATGATAATAATCTAAAATAGATAACAAATCCGCTTGTCTAAGCCTTCTTTTTATGAGCTATAGCAATCATTATTGTCATTAAAACAAGAGAGCACAATGATGCATAGAGCGTGCTCAATTCGAGGCCACCTTTTGCAAATGGTTTTGTAAGGAAATCACCAAAAGTTGCTCCAAAAGGTCGTGTAAAAATAAAAGCAATCCAGAATAATAGGATTTGATTGAGTTTGGTGAAGTAATGTAACAGCACCACCAATATGATTATACTACCAGTTACCATAGCCCCATGTAGATAGCTCAGTCCCAAGTTGTCACTTAGAAAATCGCCGAATGCTGTCCCTAAGCTATTGGAGAACAGAACAGCTATCCAAAATAGTAACTCTTTTTTCTTTTCAACAATTGGATATACTTCCAAATTTTTATATTTTCTATACCAAAAGAGTAAACTGGCCACAAGACAGAGCGCTAATATTATACTTCCAAACAGATAACCCATGTGTAGGGTTCGATCAATAAAGTCGGAGATCTCGGTACCTAAAGTAGTCGTACCTATTATAACAAACCAATACTTTACAGGCTCATATTCTTTGGCATTGAGCTGAATCAGCAAGGCGACAACTAAAATGACTAAAGTAATAGCTAAACCTACCACATAGCCGTAATTAAGCGTCATGGAAATGAAATCACCCAGGGTTTCTCCCAAGGTTGTAGCCACCACTTTCATCAACCAAAACGAAAGTGTGATGGGCGCTACTTTATTTAGATACTTCATCTTCTTTTTTAAACAAAGCTATCGTTCAATTTTGAAGAAAGTTAGAATTGGTTAGAACGCTATTTTAGAACGTTTATTCTCTCAATCTGTGCAAATTGATGAAGGAAGAAATTAGTGAATTTATAATTCACATGTTATAGGCTAATTGAAATCGGTATAGAAGAACTTCAACCTTTCAGAAAAGTAAAGTTTGCAAATAAAAAATTTTGTTCACTAATGCAATCCAAACTTTTTATTTGTTCGTAAATGATCTTATAAAACTTTTAGATCATAAATCAAAAAAATAAAGATCATGAAACTCAAATCAATTTTATGGATTACGGCCACCGCGGTAACATTATTGGGAAGTACTTACGTCAGTCAGGCCCAAACAAAGGAAAAAACTGTCATGGTTGGAGGCGCACCAATGTATCCTTCCAAAAACATTATTGAAAATGCGGTCAATTCTAAAGATCACACGACCTTAGTAGCCGCGGTAAAAGCAGCTGGCTTGGTAGAAACCTTAGCGGGCCCCGGTCCTTTTACAGTACTGGCTCCTACGAACAACGCTTTTGCCAAAGTACCTAAAGAAGCGCTCAACAACCTCATGCTGCCCGAAAACAAGGCTAAGTTAACCTCGATATTGACCTATCATGTGATCCCCGGAAAATGGAGCGCTGCACAGATCAGCAAAGCAATTAAAGATGGCAAAGGAATGTATATAGCCAAATCTGTACAGGGCGGCGACCTTACTTTTTGGATGAAAGGAAAAGATGTATATGTGAAAGATGCTCAAGGTAATAGTGCTAAGGTAACGGTTGCTGATGTCAATCAGTCAAATGGGGTGATCCATGTAATCGATGCTGTATTGATGCCCTAAGCATCGCCTTCATACGATTCGATCATTTTACGTATTATGTTGAGACAAGTTTAACAATTCTTTCTTAATCTGATAGCATAGTAGAAATTATAATAAAAAACGAGCAATATCAAATATTGCTCGTTTTATTTTTAAGTCAATTAGGTGAAGATAAGGAGTCAGGACTTAATCTGACAGTTGCAATAAATTTACAACTGAAAAATAGATTAGAGTTATGACAACTTCACACTAGCATAATTTGAACCTAAACTATTCCTAGATTATTATTGCCAATATTTGATTGACAATCTTAAATGTATTAACTGTCATTCGCCAATGCTGGGAGGTCAACTAAACATTTATCTCCAGTTTTAAGCTTTTTGAATTTTTTGCACACTTACACATAGGCTTTTAAATTTTCTTTGACAGCCTAAAAAGTAGCAACAATCCTAATCCCAAAATACTTTGCACGGATTCTATTATTAACCATTGAAATCCAAAATCACCTAAGGGTCCATCTACGACAAGCGTTATTAATCTGGACAAGGCGTAAGAAATCCAAAAAAGTGTAATGAAAATTAGCCCAAGCCTCAGATCCTTTCTTAAAAGATAAATCAAAGCAACTACAATAACCAATCCAACCCCTCCATAAACACCCCTTATAGAGCTTATTGCGTCGTTATTTGGCAATACAGTTGAAACCAATTTCATTGTTGCTTGCGGGCTATACATAGAAAATAATCCTACATATAACACACAAAGGATCGAGAATAAAATATAAATTTTACTACTCACTTTGACAATTTTTTGTGCATTCATCGCTTTATAAATTTTAAGTTTGATGAAGTAAAATTCCCAAAATTGTTTTTCATAAACCTTGATTCATGTCAAGACTTTTTTAATCGTGGTAACGTTTCGGGGCTCATTCGCAAATAATTAGCGATATACCCGTGTGGTATTTCTTGAGATAACCGGGGGAAACTCCGTATTTTTTTATCACCTTTTTTATTTTTATTCTATGAGCTTTATTATCATTTTACTTCCGTTTACATCAATCTCATATTTCCAAAGTTTCCTGTCTACTCTATCAAAGTAATATGTAACTACTCCATTTCCTATTTCGTCTGACACAGTAACAACCCACACATTTCTAATACCATTTTTTTCAGTTTGATAACTACTGCTTGTTACATTCTTTAAATACGCTTTTAGCATACCAGTCTTGCCAGCTGGGTTATAGTTGTATATTGAAATGTCTTGTTTATAATTATTCCTGAGCGGCAACCAGCCAATTAAAATTGGATATAAATTGCTGTCAAAATATTCGTTCCTTGTGGTGTCGCTCACTGAAGATATAGTTTTCTTCGTTTTGTCGTTATAAAAACCCGTCACAACTTCTCCGAAATTCAATACGATATCCCTTTGCATATTATAAGAAGAATGTCTAATTGGCTTTAAAGTTTTTAAGTTTGCAACTGTTGAGTCTACCCAATCCGTTTTCATATTTTTCATAACCACACGTGTTACAACTGTGAGTTTCGATTTATCTTTCACAATTTGGGTATTGACTTTTGCAATTTCGTATTCCGTAGTATCTCTAATTGTATACCAAACCATTTGGTAAGTAGTATTTCTTATCCACTTTTTTTCAAATGATTTTTTAGAGGGGATTAATAGATTTTGTGCATTGCTTGTTAGTGATGTAATAGTCATTAAAGCAAGTAAGATAAATTTCATATTTCTATTTTTTAAAATGTAAATTTTACTGCTCGCTTTGACAATCTTTTGTGCATTCATCGTTTCAAAAATTTTAAGTTTAATGATATAAAATTCTCGAAACTGTTTTTCATAAATCTTGATTTATGTCAAGATTTTTGTACCCACAGCCGAATTTGACCTGACAGATACTATACCGAAAATAATCATTCAGGACACATATCTGGCATTCCCACATATATTTGAGGCAAGTTTCTTGACGGGTACAAAAGTAGCGCAATTCGGCACGGAAATAAGGTTTGATAAGATAGTTGTAGGAAATCTAAAGGTATCGTCAGGCCAGATTTTTTAAGTTAAAAAAGGATATTTGCAGACACAGCATCCCTATTTACGAGTAATACTATTTTGGACATATCTTTTATTTAAATAACTAAGATTCTTCGGAATAATGCGAACTATTTAGCGTACAAAAGCCATTTTTAACAGTAGCCTTTTTATACACAATTTAATTTTTTAGCAAGCGTCCAATTTTATCGAAATACGGTGCTGGATCTTCTAAAAGAGTCGAAGCCTCATAAATAGCTTCTTCGAGTAATTTAACATCTTCAATCATACGATATTGTGCCAGAAATCTTACAGCAGCAAAAGCTCTAGCTTTAATAAATTCCCTGGCTGCTTCTTCATCACTCCCTTCATCTTCCAAATCAAAATAAATTTCGTCATGTTTTTCTACCAGGGCCTGAAGATAGTTCAATTCATCTTGAGAAATATCATCACTTGCCCTTAATTTCAAAATAATATTTTCAGCAGATTTATCTACAGCCAATTCTACCGCTTGATTAGAAAAATCAAGGGTGTACTGATAAACTCTTCTTAAGATTACTTCATCAGAAAGAATATTGAGATCTGCTGATAAATTTTTGTTAACTGATGCTAGTCTATTCATTTTTTACTTTAAACCTCCCACACCGCCGAACACAAACTTGACAAGAGCAATGCGTGAGTTCTACTTCTTTTCTTATGTATTTAGCGGCACTGCTAAATACATAAAAGCCTTCGGACGCTTCGCTACCTCTCCTATTGTTGTATCCATGTAGGTCCCAGTCGGACATTTTTGTTTAATATTTTAGGTCCATTTGAATTTTTGAAAAACTTGTTGCTGTTTTCTGTCGATGTATAGACTGATCTCGTCTTCCCCGAAACCGCTATAATTATAACCTGTAAGTTTACCTATCAACTCGTTGCCGCGTGCTGTGGCGCCTGTAGAGTTTAGTTTCTCGTATATTTTTCGCTCGTGGTTACTGTCACAGTTGGTATATGCTCCGCCTTGAACAAATAAGCCGGTTTCCAGATATTTATCCCTTGTTACCCAATAATTGATAAGCCCTTTCACATAATGATAATATTCAAAAGAAACCCTCTTTCTACGTTCGTTCTGTACCGTAAAATAACTTTTCTTGACCTCTTCGTATGCTTTCTGTGTTAGATAGTCAGTCTTGTTCTGTTCGTATTCTTCCGCAGCTTCTGCGTACCAATCGCTTAAGTTATCAAACGTTTCAATACTGCTTAAGTCTCCGTTAAATTTATATTTTTCTCCTGTCCAATCAAATTTGATAAAATTAAAATCAAACAGCTCATCTTTGAAATTTAAGTCAGGATCGCCATTTCCCCAAACGGTTACAAAATGAACTTTGCCTTCGCCTTTGTTCAGGTCTTTTAAGTCGATTGTCAATAGAGGAAAAAATATGGTCTTGAAAATTGTCGAAGGTGCTTCAAAAACCTCATCAATTATTGGATATAATTTCATAAACAAGTTTTTTTCGTTTATTGTTTGTAATATGTTTTGGGTTCAACCCGCTTGATGCAAAATCCATTTGAATGGTATCTATTCTTCTCTCCATTCAACACCCTGATACATTTTCCCTGTTAATAGATAAAATTGCAGTATTTCTAAACCATCTTTATTATCAACAAGCAATGCCGTAGAGTACTCATCCCTTTGCCCATTTGTCAATATTATTTCCCCGCAATTTCTTTTAAAAAGGTTAGGAAGTTGTCTGCATATAATTCAAATTTCCATTCACCACTCCCGTGTATACTTGTATAAATTGGTGCATCATTTTCCGTTATTTCATTAATGTCTATGCAATACGGATCAGCTCCTGCATCAGCAATTACAACAAAATTCTTTGGCCAATCGGCAATTGATTTATTAGTTACCGGATTAAATGAATAGCCTTCCTGTCTATTTATCAGGTCGGAAGCTCCATATAAATGCAAACCTTGAAAGTATTTTTTGCTGTCAATAAATACGTTTAAAGGCGAGTAGTTTTTAAGGAACAACAAATAATTTTCCGGTAATTTCCATTTTTTCTCTATGTTTAAAATGTCGGTTTCGTCTGCAATAACGAGCCAGTTTGTCGGGTTTGATAGGTCTCGGTTTTTAGCTCTTTCTGTTTCAAGTTTTTTGTTAAGTTTTGAAGCAATTTTTTCAAGTTCTGTTTTTGGGTTCTCTAGCGAAATATGAGTTTTCGGTTCAGGATAGCCACCACCGTCTTGAAAGCCATTTTTCTGCCAGATTTCTATTTCTTCTATTCTTAAATCTGCTACTTTCCAATATCCTGGGTCTTTAGGTAGTTCTCGGTCAAAAGCTTGTTTGCTAAATAATGAGATACTTTTAATTGCTTTTGCACGGATTGAAGTATTAAAACTTTCGTTTTTTAGAATTTCGATCAGTGCCGGAAATGATTTTTTGCCGCTGGTTTTTAATAGCCCGTCAATGCCCCAATAGGTTAATTCAGGTTGAGTGATACACCATTCGAAAAAGTCAGCGTAGTTAGCTTCATCTTCGTTTACAAGTTCTATAATATCCGTCAGCAGAAAATTTCGCCAATGCAAAATTTGTCCATTCCTTGCGTAATCTGTTAAGATATTCAAAACATATTCTCTGTCAGTTGATGAATATTTTTTCAACAATTTTTCTGTCAGTTTGGAAAATTTACCCCCATCTGTTTCATCAATTATTTGTTGACTTAATTTCTGTAAGCTTTTGTCTGTCATAAAATTACTATCAAATTATATCCGTCTCGTCGTCTTTAAACATAATTTGTATAGGATTTTTTGAATTTGATTTCAAGGCAAGTAATTGATTTACTTTATCCAGAAATTCGCTCCCTATGAATATTATAAAGGTCAAATTTAGGATGTTTCCAAAATTTCTCTAATCCAAGTGTGGAGATAACATCAATCTCCGTTGCATATATGGGGTAAATACCTTTAATATAAATATTATATCCGGCACCAATATCAATATTTTCATAGTTACTTTTGTCTCTAAAAATGGATGGTGCAAATACTAAAAAACCGTCCATTTCGGAATCGTTAGCAATCTTTTCCCCAAAATTGATAGGGTTTCCATAGGAAAAAGGGCATTTATTTCGTAGCCAGTTTGCTAAGTAACCCGACACTCTCCCCCAGGCAAAGTCATCTGATCTTACTGTTAATGTAAGTTCGGGCCTTCCATTTCGCCAATCGGGATGATGTCCCAAGGAAAGACCATATGTAAATGATGTAATCATGCCCTTTTCGGGTATATTCTCGTATACAATTGTTGTAACATCCGGAAGATCTTCATCTAAACTGTCTTCTTTAAACAAAAGTGGTGTTTTCTTAAATACGCTATTCAGATGATTTAAGTATCGCTCCGCGGGTGTTGTCTGTTTTTGAAATAGTTTCTTGAACATTTTTTCATTGCCATTTTTAACACCGGACCTAATAGCCGGCCTGACATCAATATAAGGAAGTTTCAGCAAAAAATAAAAAAGAATTTCTACCTTTTGATCGTGTATTCCCATCGAGTATATTCTTTTTCAAATATACTGGACAATTGCAAATATTTTAGCTGATATTTTGCCTAGGAAAATTGATAGTATTTTAAGGGTTTTGCAAAGTAGCGCGTGTATCTGTTATGAACCTTCAAAATTTCTAACTTTATCCAATAATTGGATAAATCGAAGGTCATTCAAAGTTTAATGCTGTCAAAATTTTTATTGTTTTTGCTTTATCGCCATTTAAAGCCTTTTCATACTCAAATACAAGTCCGGTAGTCAGTAATCTTTGATCATCTGTAAGTCCATCAAAACTCATACATTTCTCCGCTATGATATAATCAACCCACTGTCCTTTAATAAATTGTTGTAATTGTCCAAACGCAGGCTTTCCGGCTTCTCTGCCTTCTATCCTTGTTGGAATAATAAAGTCCTGTTGACAATTTTTAGGTTGGTCTGCAATTATTATCCAATCCTCTTCATTAATGCCATAATCTTCAAAGCAACATTCAATCGCATCTTCCATAGTGCAAAAGAAATGATCCCAATCTGCAGAGCTGTCCTGTAAACTGTAATACCCAAAAAGATAAACTCCGCCTTCTGCCTGACAAAGCATAAGTTTTTTTGTTTTTCCGTCTACGTCTTTGAATACTACTTTTCTCATAACATTTTGAAGATGATTAGTTTACTAGGAGTGTTAAACAGTGTTAACAGATATTTTGGATTCATTTACTATAGAATTATTACCTATAATATTTTGACCAAGCTTCGAAATAGGGCTGTAGCTTTTCGCTCAGATTCATCTTGACAAATTGCCTATCAACTCCCCTCTCTGTATATAATATTTCAAGAATACCAATATGCACAATATTGATAATTTCACTATTATGACTTTGTCCAATAAAATTAATATAATCAAATGATCTTTCGACAAAAGGGCTTGTACAATCTGCTATGATCTGGCCACCAAGATATGTCGCAAATTCATTCATAAATAAATATGTTGAGCGATCTGAGAAAAGACTATACTCTCCCATTTCAACGATATCCTTATACTCTGGTACTTTATCAAACAAAACACCGATTAATGTATCAAAAATAAAAACATCAATTTCTTCTAATGGTTTCATATGGAGTTTCAAATATGAGTAAAAATAAGAATTTGTTCTAAATCTGATATATCTCCCAAACCACGCCACCAAATACCAATTTGACAAGAGTCCTGTCTTCAACGAGTGGATGTAGTGCTTCATGTAGTTCCGATTCCTCCAATTTATCTATTCCATATGCCTTATTGGTTAAAATAAATTCGCTCATTTTCCATATTGAAAACTTAATGGGATATTCATTGGTAGGCATAAAGTCAAATTCACATACAATACCTTCTTTCTCTAAACGACAGCCTGCACCATGAAAATGGTATTTGAACTCACCAATATTTCCCGAACGATTCCGGCTACTCTTTTGTTCAAACTCATTAATATCGGGAGAAAACTGGCTTTTGAAGTCTTCTATTAAAGAAACATAGTCCTGTAATACCTTTCTCAAATCTAGTTTAATCATACTCAATCAAGATACAAAATGGATACGTATATTATAGCTTCTGAGTTATATATTTTGTCTTTTGAATCCTGTTTTGTAAATTCAAAAATAGGAAGCCATATTTTAGGGAAGGCGAAAAGATAACCTTTAAAAATTACTATTATTGGACGCGTCATTATGGGAAAAGTTTAGTTATTATTAGATGGAAATGATCATTTATTGCGGGATCCAAGCGAGCGGAAAGAGTTCTTTCTACAAAGAAAATCACTTTAATAGCCATGTTCGAATTTCGATGGATCTCCTCAATACGCGCAATAAAGAAAATAGATTCATCAAAACGTGTTTGGAAAGCCAGCAAGCTTTTGTAGTAGATAATACTAACCCGACCAGGCTAGACCGCTTAAAGTATATTGAAATAGCTAAAGCATATAAATACAAAGTTATCGGCTACTACTTTAGCTCTACCCTGCAGTCCTCGCTGGAAAGAAATCGTACGAGGATAAATAAAGAAAGGATTCCTGATATCGGCATTCGCGGCACGCATAAGAAGTTACAAATACCAGCTCTCGATGAAGGTTTTGACAAATTATATTATGTGTCATTAGATGCAGAAGGATTTATAATTAAAGACTGGCAAAATGAAGTTTGATGATCTAGATAAGAAATTACGTATTTATGAGACTTATCAGGACAGGCAGGTCCTACCTGGAATGTATATGGTCGCGCGGATAGATGGTAGGAATTTTACTAAACTGACAAAAGAAAAACATCCTTTCCAAGCGCCATTCGATGAGAAATTTAGGGATATGATGGTCGAGACAGTCAAACACTTGATGTGCTGCGGGTTTAATATCATATATGGATTTACTGAAAGCGATGAAATCTCGTTGCTATTCCACTTGCATGAGAATACTTTTGGGCGAAAAACCAGAAAACTGATTTCTATCTTGGCTGGTGAAGCAAGTGCCAAATTCTCCTCAATGCTGGGCGATGTCGCTGCTTTCGATTGTAGAATTTCCGAACTGCCCAATTCGCAGCTTGTCGAAGACTATTTCAGATGGCGGAATGAAGATGCGCACAGAAATGCGTTAAATGCACATTGTTACTGGAACCTAAGGCGAGAAGGGCTTAATAAAAATGAAGCTACCAAACGAATTGAAGGTTTTAGTGTTTCGATGAAAAATGAATTGCTGCATACGTATGGCATAAATTTCAATGATCTACCGAACTGGCAAAAGAGAGGAATCGGAATATATTGGGAGAATGTGAAATCAACTGGCATCAATCCGCTATCAAACGAAACAGTCGAGGTAACCCGGAGACAATTGACCGCCGATATGGAACTGCCCATGGGAGACGCCTATAATCGTTATATCGCTGAGCTGATTCAAAAGAACGAAATTCTATAAATCAGGAATATGATGGTACAAATTACAAAGTGGTTATTTGTTACTAATACGATGAAAATTTCCTGGATTCGTAAGACACTATTTCTATTAATTTTATCGATACCGATGTTATCTGAGGCAGTGGGCCAATCCTCTATTTTGGATTCCATACGTAATAACTTAGTTGTGATCAATCATCAATCATTGATTGACTTCTTGCATGCTGATCCAAAGACTAATTTTGTCATTGATGCGATGGGATATTCAGTAAATGAAAAAGACAAGCTCAATCAAAAACTGGCTCACATTAAAAACCAGATTGTTTCTTTTGATTACATAAAAAACGGTGGACAGATCGGTTGTAATCCGAACGATCTCATTGTTATCTGTACAAAGGATTTCCTTAAAAAGAAACGGACAAAATCGATGGGAATAAATAAAAACATAGCCATCGATTCTCTTCCAGAAATGAACGAGGTATTTCCTGAGCCTCCAGATGGCCCAGATGGATTCAAAAATTGGATTATCAGTAATTATAAAGCACCGAGAGCTGCTAAGAACGCAAAAGTAACCGGCAAACTGATCGTTAATTTTACGGTTGAGAAAGATGGTAGTCTTAGTGATTTTCAGATAACAAAAGACACTGGTTATCAAACAGGCGAAGCTCTGATGGAATTGATTAGGCAATCTAGGTCATGGAAACCTGGATATCAAAATGGGCTTGCTGTAAAATGCGGATACACCTTCCCGCTCTTGTTTAGCGCAGGGATGCTAAAATTAGAAAACAAAGCAAGAAAAACTAAATAATTAAGGTGTGGAACAAACCAAATTATTATGGTTAGGAAAAACGTATAAATTTCCTCATAGGGTATATACCTCTATCACGAAAACCAAGATCGAAACAATGGTTAGTTTTGAGGGACTTAGTCTGATGACCCGCCACCACGACGGGTACATTTGTGAGATAGCAAAAACTTTGGATAAAAGACTTCTTTACTGAAAACATATCATACAAAAGGACAATTCGAAGTAGAGTAGTAAGCTATTGTATCCTGGGATACCATTGATAACAGAAGAGCCAAAATCGTATTTCCTAGGATATCTGGAAAAGGTACGACTGGGATATACATTGGCAGCCTATGGGCAGACTCTTCAAAAGTCCGATTTAATCTTTACCGAGCAGATCTAAAAATGCAAAACGAAGAGGATCTTCTTAAAGCGATTAAGACATTGAGATTCCACAAACGTAATATAGATAATGAAGAGAATTAACGCTCCCCTATTTGTACATATCTGTTTTGTAATTTTGGCTTTTTGTGCTTTATTCATAGACCGCGATTGCCTAAGGTACATTACCGAGAATTTAAATTTTACATTTGAATAATTGGAATAACGTTCGCCAACACGTCTTAAAATGGTATATATGCGAAAGCAAATCATTTCTTATTTTAAGTAAACTCTTTAATAGCTTTTGTAAATTTGGTAAAAATCTATTTCGCCCGATTATGGCTGTACCAGTTAACAAAGAAGAATTACGAAAAGCTATTGAAACGAATTACAACAAGCTGAAAAATGAATTATCGACCATACCTGTTGAATTAACTAACATCGCAGATTTAGAAGGACATGCAAAAGATACTACAATGAGTATCAATAACCTTGTTTCTTATTTGATTGGATGGGGAGAATTGGTGCTTAAATGGAATCGCAAAAAAGATATTAATGAGCCAGTAGATTTTCCTGAAACAGGCTATAAGTGGAATGAACTCGGCAAGTTGGCTCAGAAGTTTTACAAAGATTATGAAGGCATTGATTTCAATACATTGTGTAGTAAATCAGATGAAACGGTTTCTAAAATTCTTTATCTAATTGAGCAAAAATCTAATACTGAATTATATGAAGTTCCCTGGTATGAGAAATGGACTTTGGGGAGAATGATTCAGTTTAACACGTCTTCGCCTTATACCAATGCAAGAGGGAGGATTCGTAAGTGGAAAAAAGTACATAACATCAAATAAAAAACCTGCCCAAACGGACAGGATTTAAAAACTTGAAAATCAATCCTGATTACTTCGGATTGCATGAAGATTAATTATCCCTAACTCCATTTTCATAATGATCTTGACTTGCGGAAGTAAATTGCTTTATTGTATCTGCGATCTGATGGCATGAAAACTTTTGCCTATTGTTTTATTATCAAATCAATACCTGCCTGTAGTACCTCGTCCTGATGCTTCCGTATCCCCTCAATAGTGGGATATACAATCTTATCGGGTACAATACCTATCCCCTGTGTTTCGCTTTTATCAGGATAATACACTCCTATACCCGAAAAAGCTGTTGAATAGCCCAGTGGAAGTGGAATCCAACTGATATTGCCGTCCGCTCCCGCTGTCTGAGAGCCAACAACCATAGATCCGGGTATAGTACGAAATGCCATTACCTGAAATTCAGATGCGCTCTGAGCGCGCTCGTTAACCAAGATAACGACTTTACCGGTAAAAGCTTTCGGATTTACAGCACCTGCCTTGACGGGATCAGTGTATTTAAACTGTCCGGGACGCATACCTTTACTCGTCGAAAATATTACAAAGTCTTTTTCTGATGGAAAAATCATATCACGCAATTCATCATGCATGCTCGCCGAAGGATAATTACGATAGTCCAAGATAAGCCCACGTTGTCCTTGCAGGCTGTCTTTTAGCCGTTGGGTATCTGAATCCTTAAAGACACCGATATCGACCACCAAAATGCCGTCTTTCATTTTCCGGATCGCAGGCTTGGGGTCTGCATCCGTATATTTTATTGATTCGATAGCACGTGTGGGGATATAAAAAACCGATTCCCTACCCTCGCGGTGAATCTTCAACATTAATAGGGAATCTGCAGTTCTTAACATCCGACTCGGAAGGTCACGCATTAGTGCACTTTCATTGGAAGCAGCGACATATGGTCCCAATGAATCAATCATATCCGAAACGGGCTTTCCAGCAATCTCCATAATAATATCGCCGACCTGTAACTCCTGCCCAGTTTTGAACTGATCATCTGACAGCCCTGTGACCACCAACTGGTTCTGAATAAAACCGCTCATAAATCCTACAGCGCGTGGACCAAATATATCTTTATGATAGTAGTCTGAAAGGTAAGAAAATGCATGGGTATCATTGATTTTTGAAAAAAGCTTGAGATAAGTTCCATCCAGCGATGCTTTGGTTTTCGCTCCGACAAATAGCGGTATAAAATCTGTCAATACTTGATCCCATGGTTGTGCGGAGAGCTTTTGGTTAGGGTTAAAATATTGCATGGCATTCCAATATCGGAATAACCCTAAAAGTCGAAAACCTACGTCAGAAAGCTGAACAGTTTTATAACTGTATTCATGAAACTGGGGGTTGCCAGCACCTTCAAAATAGTCTATATATTGGTTCGGCACTACTGGTATCACACGGGACAGCGCTGTAAGCTTTTCTTTGAGCTTATTGGTATAGGGCAATTTATCTATCCATTCATTGTTGGCTGCTGCTGCAATTTTTTCTGCAGCAATGGTCGATTGCTCCACAGATGGTTGAAAGGGGCCAAAATGCTGGATCCATTCACTCAAAAGGTATTCGGTACTGGCCTGATCCTTGCTTGCCAGCAGGTTTGGAATAAATTTGAAAAGCTCCGTATCCATATCCCATTCCCCCGAAGTAACGGCAGGATGAAAATATTTTAACATCCCCCAGATCTGAGCTGTATGGGCTAACTTAGCAATATTATCAGTCGTTAGTGAAATTTCCTTCAACTGTGAATTGAAATTATAGATAGTATCTGCTTTGTTTATGCTTGGGTATTGCAGCGCCTTGGTATAATCCTTACCATCTATTTTAAGGGTAAGATCGGCGAACCAGGCTGTCCCTTTACCAACGATAAAGGTCCCAATGGCAATACTCCGTGTTTCCTTTGGTTTTAACTTAAGCCTGACACCAAATGTTTCCCAGTCATGTGTTCCATTCAATTTCTGGGACTCCATATTCTCGACGTCAACTTTGGGTTTTAATTGGAGAAATAATCCGGCAAATCCATCAGGAGCTATATGCTCTGTCTTGATTTTTCCTTCAAAAGCAATTTCCTTCCCTTCTAGGTTTTCAGGGATATTCAGCATCAAAACACCTGAATACCCATTGCTATCGCGTACACTGCTAATTTTTAACTGTGTTTTATCAGCGTCCTTGCTATGTCTTTCAATGGTGAAAGAATAGCCTCGGGACTCTGCTAAGAACCAATCTGCAGGCAGCCCGTTTTTAATAATCTGCTGATCAACATTATAGGATTTGATCTGTTGCGCATAGGTAAAAACTGAAAGTAAGATAGTCAAAACAAAGGTCAACAGAAAAGACAATATTATTTTCTTCATAATACAGGTTTATTATCGAATACAATATAGATAATATACTTATGTTGTAACGTTAAATAATATTAAATTAGAAGTCAAAGGTTCTGAATTAATATAGCCTTTTATTGGCAATTGCAAATCAGGACTTTCCTTCAAGATTCCCGAGGTTAGCATATAATCATATAATTTCGAACAAAGAGATTTACTTTATAAACATCAATAAAAAACTTATTTTTAATATGTACAATAACAGAGGTCTTGATCTTGTCGCTACTAATATTGAAACACTGAAACCAATTGACGAAAACCTCAAAGACTGGATTCTTGACTATGACAGGGCACAAATAGAAAAGCTCTTCTTATAAAATCAGATTACAATTTTGTTTGTGTAAATTGGTACGAAGGAAAAATGGATCGGTATTCAGGAACTTAAATCTAAAAATAGGTGTATGCAAATTATCAGAATAGCTATGACATCGCTTTGCTGCATTTTGGCCAGCATAATTTTTTTAGTTTGCATTAAATGGGACTGGTCACTTATCCTTATGCCCATATTAATGTCATTAGCCGTGTCATTAAGTAATTTTGATAAGATCAGTTTTCCAAAAAAATTGACCGGTATATTGCTACATTGTTTTTTGAGTATTGTCATCTTTGTAATGACAGTTGGCACCACTGTATCTATTCTTTTCCCGATGGGATTGTATACCATGTATATTGGTTCGGCGCTAGCTGCAATACTATTTACACTAAATACAAATGTCATCCTGACTTTTCCAAGGTTTTGGCTTTCAATGGCAATAATAATTGGGCTATCTTTACTGGTATGGCCAATAGCAGAATATATACACGCCCATCCCCTATCTAAATTCACATTCCTAAACGGCCGTGAAAGTATTGTCATCATATGGTCCACACTTGTTGGATTTGGAGTTGCAATAGGTATACATCATAGGAAGTATAATCCCGATGACAATTCATGACTGCGATAAATTGATTGGTTTGCCGGAATGAGCAAAGATATTATCGTAATTGGTTTGGCCCGTGATACAAAAAGGTTGATTACTATTGTAATCCGGGCCGAATGGGTTGAAAACCTGCGAGTCAAGTTTTGCTACAATCCTAAAGTTTGCTCAAAAATAAAGGCTTACTTTGACAAGGAAGAAGCCGGAATGCAGCGATATACAGAACAATTTATAAACGAGATGTTTATCGGCATCCCACAATGGAATACACCTGAATCAAGGTAATGTACATCAAAAGCTACACCGAGTATATTCGAAAATAAAAATTTGCATTAAATCTCAAATTTGGACTTGTCTTGAGATTTTATTCGTTGAGATCGGTCAGTTTTTTGTGGTTGATGCCTACACCCAGTAAGATAGAAATGAAAACGCAAAGCCATACACAAACGATAGTGTAGAATGCTGTTTTAGTCATAAAAAGCAGGCACAACAAGGGAAAAGTTAGTAAAGAAACGAGAAGAAGTGTTCCCCCTAAAACAGCGAAAGATACATTGAGATATCCAGTTCCTCTTTTGCCTATAATACCAAATATCAACCCTAAGATAGGCACGCCAAAGAAGCCAAATACCACTAAGGCATCATTCTGCGGCCAGTGTTTTACTGGAGCAAAAAACACAAAATAGTTGACCGAAAAGTACATCAGCAAAATGTAAGGCAATAGATACTTGAAAACCTTGAATGATTTTCGGCTATTATTTTCGAAAGCAGCATTGCTGATCACCACAGGATTATTGAGCTGTTCAATTATTTCGAAACTTTCATCTGCATTTTTCTGTGCATAGCCCATTACCGAAATTGTATCACCTATTTTTAGCGTTCTTTCGCTGTGTTTTACATCATCCTCTCCATATTTGATGTTATGAACTGTGTCTGTTTTAACTGGTAAAAATGAGAGGTTAAATCGCTGTGAAGTCACCTTGATTGTTCCTGTACTATCCGTGATAACAAAGTCTTGAAATTCTTCTTCAATGGTTGCATTGTTTTCATGTTCTGTACCTGTTTCACTGTCGTAAGTTACGTTTGCCTTTTTATAATGGTAGCCAATACATTCTTGCTTAAAGTATGGCGTGGTAAAGGTTTCGGGAGCAGTGATCGTACCGCGTAACTTAACTAACCCCTCCTTAATGGCATTGATCGGCGTCAACGTGGTTTTAATAAGCTTAATTGAAGTTTTGCTGGCAAACCAAACTATAATTGCACCGATAATCGGTACAATGGCAACCATTAAGCGACTGAAAAAAAGAATGACAATAAGCAGCACAAAAAGCGCGAATACGATCAAATATAATTTCTTCATCAGAGTTTCATAATGTGTCTACTAGTTCTTTGACAGTTTTCAATCGCGTCTTCCATAGTGCAAAAAAAATGATCCCAATCTGCAGGACTGTCCTATAAGCTGAATTATTACCTATAATATTTTGACTTCCTTATAGCTAGATTATTCATGTGCTATCAAGGTACAAAATAGGTATGGAAATTATAGTTACTGAGTTATATATTTTGTCTATTTAAATCCTCTTTTGTAAATTCAATGGTCTTATTATTAAAATAAAATCGATTATGTATAAATTATCTCTAATTATTTTTCTTACTATCTGTTGCCTAACTAGTAGCTTTGCCCAATCCACTACCAACTCTGCAAATAATGAAATACATAACACTTTCTCGTATGCCTATATACGTGTAGAAGGAAAATTCCTATCAAAAAAACTAAAGGTGAAAGTTGACTTAGGTGACTCAGATGAACAGATCGCGGAAGGTGAAAAGCTTTCCGAAATATTGACCAATAAAAAGTCGTATGCTTCCATATTGAATTATATGTCTAAAATTGGCTATGAATTAGTAAATACATTCGATCTAACTGATAACTATAACGGCTCCGGCGGAACTTCTGGAATTATTTATATTATGAAAAAAGCTGAAGAGAATTAACGATCACTCTTGAAATGCAATTTAGTAAACTTATTATTGCCGCAATTATAACTATAGCAGCTGGACTATATATAGTTATTACATCCAAATTATCCTTATGCATTACATCTCCTTCATAGGGATGCAAAATCAAATTCAGAAGTAGATTTTTTTCATTTACTGATTTTGAATATATTTAACAGTGGAGGGAACTTAGTAGAATGAAGAACTATGCCAACAGTATTGCTTATGAAAAATATTTGGAACAATACAATTACATTTTTGAAAAGACCTATTTTATAAAACAAGCAATCCATTCTTTGACAGAAAACATCAAATTGATTATAGACAATTACAATCATTCTTATGATATCACACACAATTATGGAAAATCAATTAGTTGTCAAAATATAACACTGCAAGACAAATCCGGTAATGAAATATTTACTGCTAGATATGCGTTTGGGAAATTATTCCATCAATATATCAAGCATTCAAACAACAATGAGTACTTTATTGTGGGTAATGACTTGATGGAGTTTTCTATTTTTAACATTACAAAAAGCGAAGAATATAAATTTGTTAGTGAATGTCGGATTGACGAAGAATCGGATGAAGATTGTGACAATGAATTCTGGTATATAAAAGAATGGATTTATAATCCAATAAATAATCTCATTGCAATTAACGGACAAGATTTGATGAACTGCGCTACGATAACAGTTGGTGATTTTACTAATCCGGAGATGCTCCCCTTAACGTTTAAAAATCTCCATAAGGTATTAGCTGACCAATATGGAGACGGAACCTGCAACGCGATACGTTGGACAGATAGAAATTGTTTGGAGCTCGAAGTCTGTGAAGAGAATACAAGGACCATAAGTTTGACCGAGCAGGAAATTGTTAGCATATTGGGGACAAAGTAGGAACACTAATATGGTTACTAAGCGATAGATAAGGACCAACCGAAATCACAGACTTCGAGGCCTGCCCCTATCAAACTTTTATCTGACACAATTGGTGTTACCCTCCCGGTACTGCGCAACATATTATTATATTAAATCATTTTGTAAACGATATTCCATTTACATTATGCAGGGTTTTAAATTGGTTTGCATAACCTTATAAGCTTTTCTAGCAGCTCTTCAAGGTCAACCTTACAATGTATTATCTGTCGGCTCAAAATTTGATATTTCGTCGTATTTAGGCTTAACCACCACGTTTCCTTTTAGATTGATAAGCCCTATTTTGAAATGGGATAACTGTTCGTTACTATTACTGATATCGCGAAACTGGATTAAACCAAATTGGTATGACATGTATTTTCGACCTTTGTTTTGGCTAGCATCAAAAGGTATTTGTTTGTTTAAACCGACAAGTCCCAATGGTTCGCCGCCAGCATTCATTAAGGCAAACAAACCATTTCCTAAGTCGGCAAGCCCTTTATCTTCTTTTTCAAGGGATAAAATCTTCTTTCCTTGGGCATTGATAATTAGGGTTTCACCTGGATTTTTAACGCTAATAGCCAAAAGATGTTTACTGTCTAAAAGTACGAGCTGTTTCCAATTGTAACCCAGCACAAATTCTCCCTTGGTATTAATCAAGGCGTGGTCCAATTCCCCGTCGTCTTTATTGTCAAACCTCGCTACTACCGCCATACCATCATAAAATTCGGTCGCTTTGGCCAGACCTAGCTTTACCACCTCTTTTCCGCTTGTATTGACATAGCCATAGTTGGGATAAAACTCTTTAAAATTCTTATCTTCCTTATAAACCATAACCCTGGCTAAACCATTGTTAAAGCTTGAAATCTCTTTATAAATTGGCGACGTGACCATTTGACCCTTGGTATTCATTAGTCCAAGGAGCAACTCTCCTTCTGGCAGCCAAAAGCTGAACAAGCCATTCGAAAAAGTATCATCTATATCATATTTGGCATCCGTAACTATTTCGCCTTTCAGGTTGATGATCCTGCCAATGCTACTTTTATTATATTTTTTGGAAGTATATTTCTCCCACACTTGCGCAAACCCGTTTTCAAAGGCTTTTGCATTTGCATATTGAAGCTTAATCACTTCTTCGCCTTTTAAATTGATGTAGCCATACAGGTCATTTTTAGCCACTACTGCTAGTCCTTGTGAAAAATGTCCTATCTTATCATATACTGGCTGTACCACTATTTTTCCGCTGGTATTGATAAAACCCCATTTACCATTTATCTCAACGCCCGCAATTCCTTCATTAAAAAAAGTGGTATTCGTAAACTGAACAGGAATAACCAATGCACCGGATGTATCGCAATAGCCCCATTTGCCCATTCCTTCTTTTTTTATATCGACGGTTTTGTATTGCTCATTACGCTTGACAGAATCTTTTGGGCTTACGTTCGATGGTGAAACTAGCAATACTGGAGCGGCATCAGGCACATACTTACCTATATTTACGGGCACAAGGTTATTTCCCCAAGAACCGGCATCGTCATAAACAAGAGGAATTACCTCACGACCAAAAGCATCAATAAATCCACATTTTCCATCTAGACGAACCAAGGCCAAGTGCTTTTTTTCTTTTTGTGCAAATGCGACCGAATAATACCCGATCAATAGCAATAACAACAATGGAAATTTCATATAAGAAGTTGTTTATAGAAATTAAATCTACTTAATTTATCTGTCCCGTCCAACCGTAGCCTAACGCACAGCTTTTGCCCCGTATTTCTCGCTACATACGAATCCCACAATTAACATATTTTATTTACCCCTTCTTTAAGGCTGGAAAATAGTGCATGAATCTAAGGCCAACAACGTTCTTGCTGTGCTTATAGCTATCATTAAAAGTAACCTGCCTTAATTATAACCCAACCGCAAAAGCTTCAAAAATGAAACTGAGTCAATGTAATGTAGATAATATAGCAACCGCAAATGGATGGGCTTGATGATATTTGTATTTCAGAGCTTGCATATCAAATATTGGGGAACCGAAAAATCACAATTCGAAAAAATAATGCAGGATTTCGGATTGTTGGAGGTGAAAGGCTTGAGTTTATTGACTAGTAGCACAAGATACGCGAACCGCTCCGCCTTCATGTCAAAGATTGCGTTGATATAGCTGAGCTGAACCAGCCTTTTCGCGCAAAATTCGTATGAAACCGTTAACGCATTGAACTAATTATTTTTTATTTTTACCTTATGAGTGAATATAATATTTCTCTTGTACCGAAAGTGTCCAGGTGTACTTTTGATAAAGCTTTTATTAGGGATATCTTAAAGTGGTTAGCTTCGAAAGATATCGTCAAATCTGAATTATCGGATTGCACATTGGGCAACCTTGGATCTCATATATAGTGATCATGGAATATTCCCGCCATGCCCCTGGCATATTGGTCGATAACTGTATTAAAATTATGGGATTGAATCTTAAAGAGACTCAAGCATATTACATATAAAAATTAAATGGTTCACATTATAGGAATAGTTATCTCATCTTTTCTCGCGTCGCTTCTTTTTACAAAAAAGGGCAAATCAGTTGCTGATTTTATCTTAGGGCTATGGCTGATTGTAATTGCCTTCCATTTAGTTTGTTATTATTTGTTGGTTTCAGGTATTTATCTCGATTTCCCTTATTTTCTGGGAATGGAAATCCCGTTGCCACTTGTTCATAGTCCATTTTTTTATTTATACGTTGCTACTTTAACTAATCAAAGAAGTAGAAAGTTACATTGGTCTATCCATTTCATTCCTGTATCTATGGCATTTCTTTTATTGTCAGGTTTTCTTATCCTTCCATTTGAGCAAAAGATTGTAGTATATCAAAATCATGGCTTTGGATATGAAGATCTTGTTTCAGCCATACAGATCCCGATCATACCTTCAGGCATAATTTATATATCTTTTTCACTATTACTACTAAAAAGACACCATATCAATATCCAACGACAATTTTCCTATTCTGAAAAAATAAACCTGGACTGGCTCGTATATCTCACTATTGGAATGATTGTTATTTGGATATCGATTATATTCGGAAACGATATTTCCACTTTTTTTCTAGTTGATTTATTCGTTTTATTTATCGGTTATTTCGGGGTAAAACAGGTTGGCATTTTCAATAATCAATTAATAACGATTAATACTGATACAATAGAAGCCGAAAATATAGAGGAAATGTCTGATCCTGAAACTAAAAACCCTGATGACAATGAAAAAGTTAAATATCAGAAAACACCTATTAGCGATGAATTGATGTTGAAGATTCACAAGGAATTATCCCTGTTAATGCTAACAGAAAGACTTTTTAAAGAACCCGAACTAAACCTGAGTGAAGTAGCAAAACGACTAAATATTCATAGTAATACCTTATCCCAGGTAATTAATTCAATGGAACAAAGAAACTTCTATGACTACATCAATGATTTCCGTGTCAAAGAGTTTCAACGTATTGTTATATTGCCCGAAAATAACAAATATACACTCCTCTCTTTGGCATTCGAAGTAGGATTTAATTCTAAAACATCATTCAACCGAAATTTTAAGAAGGCAACTGGACTTTCTCCAACGCAATTTTGTCAACAAGAAAAAATACAATTAAGTAATCGGATATAAAAAAGTATCACCTTACCTTTTGGAGCGATTGAGAGATGGATTATTACTTCTTTTGAAGCTCAAATTGTACTTAAATGCTAAGAAAAATATTATGGTTATTGGTGGCTGTATTAGCACTGATAATTGGTCTTTATCCAAGTTTATACTTTATAGGAGAAAGTAAAACAGGTATATTGAAAACTAAACCTGATGAGGTATTTCTTAATCCGTTTTGGAATCTGAGCTTTTATACGCACATCATTCTTGGGGGGCTTGCCTTGCTTATTGGATGGCTGCAATTCAACCACAAAATCAGAAGCAAAAATGTCATGCTTCACAGACAAATCGGTAAAGTGTACATAACCGCTGTATTATTGAGTTCGGTTACAGGATTTCATATTGCCTTTTATGCAACAGCAGGACTGTATGCGGCTTTTGGTTTTATGACCCTTAGCGTTATTTGGTTTTATACAACTTTAATGGCATTTCTAACTATCAAGAGGCGTCAATTGCTACCACACAGGAATATGATGATTTATAGTTATGCTTGTTGTTTTGCAGCTGTTACACTAAGACTTTGGCTCCCCTTCTTGAATGCAATACTAGGTGATTTTGAAACCGCATATATTGTTGTAGCATGGTGGTGTTGGATACCAAATTTGGCTGTTGCCTATTTTTTGATTCAAAAGTCTACCAAAGTAATATTAGATAAGAATATGGATACGGGGATGACCCTTTAGGATTATACATCGCCATTATAATGAGTCTAAGTTTATTTTCGATTCAAGGAAAATGACACACCTCATTAGCTTACTAGCAATATTTCACGATAATTTGGAAATCTATAAATCGGATTGATTTTCGAAATTGCTCAGCACCTTCAGAAGGTCAATTCCTTTTCCTAATACAGGCTTGAATAAATCTCCTTTTTCCTTCAACCGTTCTACTATATTGAAGATATTGAAATCAGTTGGGCGAAGACCTTTTTTAACTTCAGTCCATTCCAGAGGAGCAGAAACTGGCGCTCCTCCTTTTGGACGTATGCTGTACACACTTGCCAAAGTCTGTGCCCTTCTATTTTGTAGATAGTCCAGATAGATTTTCTTTTTGTCCCTTTTTTGAAGGCTTCTTTCTAATGTGGTAAGATCGGGAAGTTTCTCCTGAACCAGCTGCATGAGTAAATGCCCAAAATCTTTTACCTGATCATAGGTGTATTTTCCTCCCATAGGTATGTAGACGTGAATACCAGAGCTTCCTGAAGTTTTTGGATATCCCGAAATCCCCACCCCATCCAATACTTCTTTTACGGATAACGCTGTTTCTATAACATCCTCGAATGTGTTTTTTTCGGAAGGATCAAGATCGAGTACCAGATAATCGGGAAATTCAGCTTTTTGTACTCGGCTGGTCCATATATTAAGCTCAATACAGCCTAAATTGTTGAGGTAAGCCAGTGTTTCTTTATCATTACAAATGATATAATCGAGGTACTTATCATTGCTTTCAGAAAATACTTTCTGTAATGTGACCCAATCAGGTGTATGTTCGTCCGCATCTTTCTGATAAAAACTTAATCCTCCAATGCCATTTGGAAAACGATTGAGTGACTGGGGGCGGTTTCTAAGATGTGGCAGAATAAACTTGGAAATACGCTGATAGTAATCAACAACATCCCCTTTAGTAATTCCATCTTCGGGAAAATACAGCTTGTTTTGATTGGTAAGGGTGACCTGTTGTTTGCCGATCTTCTTTACTTGATCTTTTTCAGGGGCCTTTTTCGGTGTTTTAGATTCCATTTTAGTTTTTTTATCAGGTAGGTCTGTTGCAAATTTTACATCTAGTGGATCAATATCTTCTCTTAATCTTAAAAAAACAGGATGTCGGTAAATATAATCTGCTGTAAGCTCGCTAAACTTGATCTCAGCCACCAACTCAGGATCGAGCCAGGTCGCTTTGGAATTGGTCTTAGGCGTTACTTTAAATGCCGATTCTTTCACCACCAGTGGTTGCATTTTCTGATATAAATCTCGGAGGAGTTTATCCGTAAAGCCTGTTCCGGTATGCCCACAGAAAACCAGTTCATCCTCCAGGTACTTTCCCAAAATAAGTGATCCGAAATGCTTCCTTGATCCCCTCGGTTCTGTAAACCCAGAGATCACCGCTTCGTCGCTTTTATGAACCTTTATTTTCAGCCATTCCGAACTTCTCATATTTTCTTTATATGTACTGTCCTGTTTTTTAGCGATAATACCCTCCAGTCCCATATCTTCAGCAGCCTGAAAGAAATCTTTCCCTTTATGTAGAATATGGTCGTGATACTGGATAATTTCATTTTGCACTAAGGCTTCTTTTAGCAATTCTTTTCGCTGCAGATAAGAAAGGTTTTCCGTAGAATGCCCGTTCAGCCATAATAGATCAAAAACCTGATATATCAGCACCAGATCTATGTGTTGTTCCCCTATGCGCTGTAACCATTGGAAATTGGGCTTTCCTTTATCATCGTAGGCAACGATTTCACCATCGAGTATCATCTCATGCGTTTGAATTTTGAGCGCATCAGCAATTTTTTTAAAGGATGTCGAAAAATCCAGTCCGTTTCTGGAATATAACTGAATGTTGACATTTCGAATATCTGCGATAGCTCGGTATCCATCCCATTTTATTTCAAAAGCCCAATCTTTGTCATCAAAAGGCCTTTCGGTCGTTTTGCATAACATGGGTTTGATGAAACCGGGCAGTTTCTTTTCCTGAGAAAGTGCCTGCGCATAATTTTTATAATGCTTCAGACTTTTGGCATTTTCATTTTTTTTTTGCTGGTCTTCTTCTGAAGATAAGCTGTGACTTTAGAATTTTTTGAGATGTGTTCTTCGGCATCATAATCTTCGGAAACTGAATATTTGTCTTTATGCTTAATGAGCAACCATGCATTCTCTTCTGCGGCATTTTTTATTTTTACCAGTGCGAATTCGCCTTTCAGCTTTTTACCATGTAAGACAACTTTTAGAGATTGTTTGTGCAGTTCAGCACGCATGATCAAATCGTCGGTTTTTCCTACTATTTTCTCTAATGGTTCATAAGTTCCTTCGTCCCAAATTTCAACTTCTCCGGCTCCGTAATTTCCTTGGGGAATGCTTCCTTCAAATGTCCTATATTCGTAGGGATGATCTTCCACCATCATGGCCAATCTCTTGTCCGATGGGTTAAGGGAAGGACCTTTGGGAACGGCCCAGCTTTTAAGAACCCCTTCCACTTCCAACCGGAAATCGTAATGCAGACGTGTTGCAGCGTGGCGTTGAACGACAAACTTTAATTTTGTGGCATTTTCATTCTGTTTACCTTCCGGTTCGGAAGTAGCCTTAAAGTCTCTCTTTTTATGATATTCTTCTAATGGCATCTTGAAAAACTTAAATTAATCTATCCCACTTTTCTTTTTCCAGATTCGAGGCTAGCTTTTAGCATTGCCATAAGATCCGCCGCTTTTCCAGCTGGCTCTTTGATCTCCTTAGGTTTTGTCTTTTTACCTTTTACTTTCTGTTGGATAATTTTTAACAGGTCTTCATTGTAAGTGTCTCGGTACTTTGAGGGATCAAAAGTCTCTGCTAATGATTTGATTAAGGTTTCTGCCATCTTCAGTTCTTCGGGTTTTGGTGCTTTACCTGATGGAATATTCAATTCACTATAATTTCTCATTTCTTCAGGATACCGCATTCTGTTCACCATCAGGACCTCTTTTTCGTAAGGACGAATCATACATAGGATTTCCCTTTCTCTAAGAATGAATGAACCTATTCCCGCCATTTTGGTTTTCATTAATGCTTCCAGTAATAATCTATAGGCCGCTTCGCCATTTTTTTGAGGCTCCAGAAAATAGGGTGTTTCGAAAAGTGCCGGATCCACTTCTTCTTCTTTTACAAACTGAATAATACTCAATATTTTAGATTTTTCGGGACTTACTGCTTCAAAATCCGCGTTCTCCAATACGATATATTTGTCTTCTATTTTGTAGCCTTTTACGATATTTTCCCAAGCTACTTCTTTATTGGTATTTTCATTTACCCTTTTGTATTTGATATTGCTGAAATCTTTTTTGTCCAGCATATCTAAATCCAAGGTACTCGATTCACTGGCCGAGTACAGCTTGATCGGTATATTTACCAAGCCAAAACCTATTGCTCCATTCCAGATCGCTCTCATATATTCTACTTTTAAGCTACAGCATCAATTCTCATCACCCCTCACTCATTTTACCATTGATAACTAGATATGGAACAAGTCCTTCTAAGGAAAAGTTTTATTGTGTGACATTTTTATATAATATCTCGCAGTGTTCATTGTATCAGATGCATCAGAAGATTTCATGATGTAATAAATTGACTAATTTTCGAGAAAGGTCTCTATACTTAATCATCTTTAGCGTAGGATAAAGGAGATCACAGTTCTTTAAGGCAATAATAATTATGAAAAGAATCGTCTCTTGGATTTCATATTATAAGCCGTCCAAGCAGCTCTTATGAGTAGCAAAATTTAAAATCAACATTCAAGTAATTTACCAATATGTGAGTCTATTTAAGCATCGGGGTAATATTTAATAAATTGTGAAGGTATGGTTGAATAAATTTTTTAGCATTTGAACCAAAAAAATCCGCGATTATGAAACTTAAATTTTCTTTTGTACTCCTCTTCATCCTAGTTATTTTTTCAAATAATCAGGCACAGATAATTTCTTTAAGCGGCAAACAGATCAGTAGAAATTCAATGGACTACTTCCTTCAGAAGCTGACTAACTCCATAATTTCACCATTTTTCAATATTCTCTCTCCGGTGCTAGAAACGCCAATTCGGGCCTGCCCAACAATATATACATCATTACCCGATATCCCTAAAGTGGATTTAGTCCATGTTGTAATAAAAATTTTATATAAAAAAAGTTAAACATATTTAAACATTGTTTAGTATTTATATATATTTACAAGAGTTAATGAAAGCCTTAAAATTAAGACTATCAATATTGCTGTCCACGTTGATCATATATTGTTAATACTGGTCTTTAATCCGGGGCATTAGTTAAGAACCAAATTATTTTTAAGAACTCAAAATCTAAATGTTAGAATTTAATCCCTGGATTTTGATTAATTGAAATCTGCCGGACATCTAAGCAAGGCTTAACTTAAAATGAATAAATATCCTCATAAAACCTCAATTTTCAACTCATGAAAAAGTTAAATAGCTTATTATTATTGCTATGCCTCATACAGGGCGCCTTTGCACAAAGGCATGCTCATGCAGACAATCTGGTCATCATTTCGGTAGATGGTCTACGCTGGCAAGAGTTATTTAAGGGCGCAGAGAAAGATCTGTTGTTAAATGCGAAATTTAATTCGCAGGATTCCCTCGAAAGAATAGCAAAATATTGGTCTGATGATCTAATTCAAAGAAGAACTAAACTAATGCCTTTCACATGGCACATTATCGCTAAACAGGGACAGATTTATGGAAACAGGGATCTGGATAATAAAGTTAATGTGAAGAATCCCTATTGGATATCTTACCCCGGTAGAAGCGAGAATCTTACAGGCTATGCCGATCCTAAAGTAAAATCCAATAACCATCCTAACAATGGGAATAAAAATATTCTGGAATTCATCGACCAGAAAAAGGGATATAAAGGTAAAGTTGTCAGTTTTGCTTCCTGGGATGCTGTAGGTCGGGTCATAAACAGAGAACGGAATGGTTTGCTCGTTAATATTCCCGGTGAAAATATTGCTGCTCATAACCTGAGTGAAGGAGAAAAGCTGAGCAACGAAATCCAGCACTACGAACCCAAAATATGGGGAAGCGGCGAACGTTTGGATGCGACTACGTATGCGCTAGCCAAATCCTATATGAGAGCCAGACATCCCAAGGTGGTTTATCTCGACCTTGCGGATACGGATGAATATGGACATAGCGATCAATATGATTTCTATCTTGATGCTACCAGAAATATAGACGCCATGATCAACAGCCTCTGGAGTTATCTGCAGGAAGATCCCTTCTATAAAGATAACACCGTATTAATGGTCATGCCTGATCACGGAAGAGGTGTAGGAGATCAATGGACAAGCCATGGCGCAAGCATTCCCCATGCAGATGAAACCTGGTTGATTGCTATGGGGCCACACGTAAAGAATTTGGGGGAAATAAAGAGCAGCGGGCAAATTTATCACGATCAATTTGCCAAAACAATGGTGAAATTATTGGGCTTTGATTTTACATCTGAAAACCAGATCGGGGAAATCATCGATAGTTTATTAAAATAGGAGCATTTTATGAGACTGATTACAATACTAATTTTAATGTTTTTTATTCGTCAGGCCAGTGCGCAGCAGCCTATCTATTATCTGAACTTTGACGATTTCAGTTTTAAGAAAGACATTCCACTGCGTGACAGTGCCTATTATAATGTTGATCTGCTACAGTCACACTATTCAAAAGGCTTAAGTGGGCGGGCATTAGATCTTTCAGCCAATGCAACTTTGAGAAGACCGGTTCGGTTGGCAGAGAACACTATTCCCCAGTTTGACGAAAAGACCTCCTTTTCTGTACAGATCTGGGTAAGGACACTGCCGAATGCCAAAATGGGCACTCCGCTCATGGGAAATAAAATTGCAGACGATCTGTCGACTCTGGGATGGCAGCTTTATACCCAGGAAAACGGCGCTTGGGCATTGCTGTTGAATGATGGAAAAAAGCGTTACGATTATCGTCCCACTTCGGAAAGACAACGTGTAAATGACGGTAAATGGCATCAGATCGTCTTTACTGTAGATAAAAATAAAGAGGAAGTGTGGCTGTACCTTGACGGGAAAAATATGGCCATCTATAACACACCCGGTCTTCAAGGTCTTGACAGCAAATATGCCACTGTAGTCGGTGGTTCAGATGAGAAATGGGAATACGGATCAAATGGACAGTGGAATGCATTTAACGGATTTATAGATGAGGTAAAAGTTTGGAAAACGGTGATTTTAGCGGGGGAAGTAGAAAAAATGTATAAGGAGTTTTTTCCAAATGCAAAGGTGAAAGGAGAAATAGCCGATCCCTCTCATTTGAATATATTCTCTTGGAACATCTGGCATGGCGGTCATCGCTATGGTCAGGCGGTAGGATTAGAGCGCGTAATTGAAATCATTAAAGCGACAAATCCAGATATTGTTGGTCTGGTGGAGACATACGGATCGGGAGAAGTGATTGCAGATTCCTTAGGTTACTATTTTTATTTAATTAGTTCCAATCTTTCCATTATGAGCCGTTATCCAATGACAGAAACTGTCAAGGCGTTCCGTCCCAGTAATTTCGGTGGGGTACAATTGGACCTAGGTGTCGGTGGAAAGCTTGTTTATTTTAACACCTGGTTAGACTATCTGCCCGACGTGGACGCAAGTATCCGCCAGCTGAATAAAACTCCAGAACAATTGGTAAAGGATGAAGGACCAACTAGGCATGCGGAAATAAAGGAAATTCTAAAAAAGATAGATCCATACCTAAAAAATTCAGATAATTTACCGCTGATTATGGGCGGCGATTTTAATATGGGATCTCATCTGGATTGGACCGAGGCAACTAAAGGCATACACTACAATCGTGCTGTCAGCTGGCCTGAAAGCAAAGAAATGCTTAAAGCCGGCTTTTCGGACAGTTACCGTGAACTACATATCAACCCGTTATTGGATCCAGGCCTAACTTGGGGAATCAGAGCCGCAACCAATACAGATCTGTACGGCCTAAGAGATCGAATAGATTTTATCTATTACAAAGCAAAGAAACTGGATCCTATGGAATCACGGGTTATTGACTACCACCCTATCATGTTTCCCTCAGATCATGCCGCAATAATGACAAGATTTTACATAAATAAATAATGGACAGAAAAGAGTTTTTAAAAACTAGCGGGCTAGCAAGTGGCACTTTACTTTTTTCAAAGTATCAAGGATTGAGCTCAGCAGCAACAAAAATCAGGATTGGAATGATTACTGATCTGCATCACGACATTATGCATGACGGCATTGAGCGTTTGTCTGCTTTTATTAAAGAGATGAATGAATTGAAACCTGATTTTATTATTCAGGGTGGCGATTTTTGTATGCCCAAGAAAAACAACCGCGCATTGATAGACGTCTGGAATCAATTTAGCGGTCCTAAATATCATGTCATCGGTAATCACGATACTGATGGAGGATTTACGCGCGATCAGGTCGTCGAATTTTGGAATGCTAAGGCAAAATATTATTCATTTGACTCGAATGGATTCCATATTGTTGTGCTCGATGGTAATGAACATAATGAAAGCCCCGATCGTCCCAATGGATATGCACGCTATATTTCTCCCGTACAATTGGACTGGTTAAGAAAAGATCTGGCGGAAACTTCCTTTCCTACAATTGTGTTTTGCCATCAAGGACTGGATAATGATGCCGGCGGATTGGAAAACGGAAGTTTGTTACGTTATGCACTGGAGAAGGCAAACGAAAAGTCCGGCAAAAAGAAAGTTATTTTGGTCATCAGCGGACACCACCATCAAGACTATTATAACCATATCAATGGAATACATTATGTACAGATTAATAGTGCCTCATACCAATGGCTTGGCGACGATTTTAAAGAGATGCGTTATTCAGCAGAGATCGATAAAACACACCCAAATATCAAATACACTGTTCCATACAAAGATCCGATATGGGCAATGATCGAAATTGACGCCAAAGGCATTATTAGGATCAAGGGCAAGAAAACCGTATTTGTGGGGTCGTCTCCTGAACAACTGGGCGTGAACATGGACAATTATGTTTATCCGATTGTACCTTATATTTCAGATAGAAAGCTGATTAGTTAAGTCCATCCATATTTACCTTTGAAATGGACTAAATGATCAGGTTACTATTCCGCTTCCTGTTGCTCAATATAATTGTAATGCCAACAGCAATTTACAGCCAGACAAGTAGTTATAATCAGTTCTGGAATGATTTTCAATTTGTGACACCTATAAAAGGAAAATGGAGTAATGAAATTAATATTGGACAGGTATGGACTAGTGTACCAATTGGCGAGGATCCTTTTCACGCCAATGCGCAGCTCTATGCAAGAGTCTGGCTTCATTACTCCTTTGCAATGTTTAAAGTATCATTATTTACAGGATATAACCATAATCCTGAGATTAGATCAGTAGAGCAAGATGGGCTTCCAGAGATCAGGTCCGCAATACAGGGAATTTATTATTTTAAGAAGACTCCAGTTGCATTATCTGCCCGGTTGCGAATAGAGGATCACCTTGATAAAAGAAGACAAAGAGGTTTAGAAGAAAACTTCCGGGTAAGGAGCCAGTTGAAATTGATAAAACCATTAAATGCCCTGGAGATAACTAAAGGAACAATTTATTTAGCTGCTTCCGAGGAGTTTTTTACACAGACAGGCACCGATATTTTTGAACATCCCCAATTTGGAAGCAACAGGATAACAATTGGATGTGGGTACGCCATTACTAATGATTTTTTGATTGAGATGGATTATTCCAATGATTACTATCCCAGCAAGATTCAGCAACTTTCCTACAATGCGGTACAGGTCAACCTAAGTTGCTACAACTGGCTTAGAAACTTAAAACGTGCTTTAGCCAAATAACCACAAGCTAAGTTGTGTATAATTTAATTATTTAGATTGGAATCAACAATGGCATTATGTATAGCCTAATGCCATTGTTGACACCTATAATTCTGATTCCTCTAGTTGATCGCGGCAAATCTGATCACTTCCTCAGCCTAAAAAATTATCCTTCTACATTTTGCCACCTCTTGGCGCCTGCCAGATTTTATGCACTATCGATAATTTTCGGCAAACAGATCAATAGCTAGCTGTTAATTCCCAATTTTTCAGTAAGCTTTGATAAAAAAAACAAGGAACGATCATTAAATCTCCATTAACCAATTGGTGATAATCACACAGTTACTTCAAATTTCTATTTATTTTTTCATCTTCTTTCATTTACAATTCCTGAATTTTCGTTTACTGTTGGAGCAATTCATAAGTCCAGCTTAATTCGGCTAAGGTTTCTTCGTCTAAGCTTTTATTTTCTATAATCTGCTTTTCTATTTTTACAGAAAATGCTCGTCTTGTAGCTTTGTTGGCTAACCAATTTATTACCTCCCCATCAATAGCTGGATTGGAAAAAGCATTTGTCAATCTATACGGACTTTGAGCATTGTACTCTATATCGTTCAAAACAAAATCTTTAAAATGTAGCAGACCTTCAATACTGTCTGTATTTTCCCATTCGTTCAGAAGCGGTTTTAGGTTGAAATTTGCAACACCAAACATGACCAAATAAGTGCCCACTCTTTCGCTTCCTGGAGAAAAGGGATAAAAGGTCAAACACTTTCTAAAATATAGTACTGAAAATTCAGTGAGCAACTGCATTTCCTCTTTGGCCCATTTTTCGGGCTTGTCAAGGTCTAATCTAGCAAATACAATTTCTGTTGAGTGACAAGGAAAATCAAAGTTATTTGCAAGCTCCAATACTCTTGGTAAGAAATGTTTCATTTCCCACAATTCTCTGTCCGAATAATTTCTTGCAGATCGGTAATAAGCAGCCTCCAATAATTCACTTGATACTGTTCGTAATGGTGTGTTTATCAATCTTGATTCCTCTTCAGCGGTTACACAACAAACTTTGCATACATGCAAAGTTTTCCCAATGACATATTTCTCAAATAGGCTGTATGATTTTTCTATAAGCTCGTCAAGGTTCATTTGGTTTTCAAAAATTTAACTTTGGGTAAGTCATGCATTTGAATGCTTCTATCCAGATAACTCTTTTCATTGCTACTCTAGCAACAAGTCTTGCAATAGTACTTTGTTAATTTCCTTTTGTCGGTGGAACATCAGATGCATCTGATTTTGAATAGTTTTCTAAATATTTTAAGATATCAAATTTAAAATTGTCACAAACATATATTTTTAGAATTGCATAGTTGAAATAGTTATCTATCTCTTTTGTAAAATTGGAAATAAAATTTTGCTTACTTTTCTCGTCAAATGAGTCAAAAATAAATGTCAGTTTTGTAGAATTTTCATCAATTCCTTCAATGTTAACTTTCCATTTAAGTATTCCTTTCTTGGAAAAAGACTCATGAATCATTGGTTTTATTGGATATTTAAGTGTTTCCTTATTATATTCACCCTTGTAAAGCATGATTATGTTAGATTCAAAAGATTTCTCTCGAATTGTTTTTTTGTATAAATTTAAATCGGTAAAGATGTTGGCTGAAACATAGTTTTTGTTCTCTGTAAGGTAAATAGTCGCAATATTTTCGTTTCGGCTTATAGAATCAACTTTCGTTTCTTTCAAACTATACTGAAGCATGGAAGAATCGTTGAAATTATCAAAATAGCGTACAACTTTCTTTAGTGGTAACTTTATCGTTTCTGTTTGACTGTTATTGACAATTTCTTGTCCATATAAACGTAAGTTTGAAATAGATAAAAAAATTGCGATAACTACTATAAAACTGAAATTTGTATTTTGTTTCATTTTTGTGTCGGTTTGTCAAACATGCTCCAACTCACTTAATTGATACATGTTTTTCAGTGCTTAATTGTTTATTTGCACTTCAAATTTAAAGTATCTCTTCTATAACACGCCAAAAGGATTTATGATTCGCTGGCTTTGGTTTACGATTTGCTAAATGAGCAATTGTAGACGGATTTTTTATTCAGGCGAGTTTTCCGACGGGTATCCCCTACTAGGCACAACATTTATAACCTCAGATTGGGAGAATGTGGGTATATGATCTAAATATAATATTGGAATTCGTTTTTTTGTTCTTTGACTTTTTGCATATTAGCAATCGGAAAAGCAAAACATTTAAGCTAGTAAAACTTAAAAATACCAATGAATATGGAAAGAACTTATAACGGCACCTCTATCCTTGATGAGACCCCAACCGGATATCATATCACAATACCCGTAAAAAAACATTTGCCTGTTATTATTTTCCTTACTTTGTGGCTGGTTAGTTGGCTGATGGCAATTAACTTTTTTGGCTCTTCGTTCGGTAATGATTTTCATAATATTATAAATGGAAAATTGGGGTTTGATAGCTTGTTTACAATGGTTTGGCTGGTCTTTGGAGGAGCAGCTGGCTTGTTTGTGATTAAAACTTTGGTCTGGTATCTAATTGGACAGGAGATCATTATGATCGACCACCAACAAATAAGTATTGCTAGAAAAAATGATGTGTTCTTCAGGCCGAGAATATACGATCTAACAGAAGCAAAGAGATTCCATGTTAAGGAAGAGCATCTTGAGTTTTCCTTTTTGGGTCAGCGAAATGATCTGTCATTGTTTAGGAACAGGGGTTCTATTCGATTTGAATATGGTCTGAGAACGATAAAATTTGCGAATGATATGGATCAAGCTGAGGCAAACCACATCTTGGAAACGTTAAGATCGTCGGGGTATCTGACCGCCGCTAATTTTGATTAAATATTGATAGTACAAAATGCAAATGTATCTTTCCAGTCTGGAAATCTATATCCTAGCAAATCGAGTTCTGCTTGGTTAGCCCAATTATTATAGCTTCTTCATTTGTCTGGTGTAAAGGTCCTACCCTGTTCTCTAAAAATCTGATAGATCCACGACTCACTGCTTAAGTTCAATACGCTCATTTTTTGATGGAGCCAAATTATCATCATGGATACCTAAACCTTCTAACATCAACGACAGGTAAATGCAAATAATACCAAAGTTGCCCCATTAGTTTTGTATTTAAAATTCTTTACCTTTAGTCTTACAAACAATAATGAGCTTTGCCAGGCTTTTACAAAAAAGCCAGCGTTTCTCTTTTGATTTGTATGCTGTTCCAATGATTTAAATTGGAACGGTTTCCTTCGCCCATCTACTTTGATGTAACAGAGTGAAGAAAAATCGGAGGATCTAAACAAAATAGAGAACATACAGGGATCTATCAATAATCAATTTGCTAAAGTTGTGGTACTCGCAAATGGATTGTATCATCCAAAACTTAGTATTAGAAAAAACCGGATCCTAACACATCATGAAGCAACCAAACTTTTCAAATTTCCCCGTATTAGAGACCAATAAGTTGGTTCTTCGCAGGCTTTTATTGAATGACGCAAAAGAAATCTATCAGCTGCGTTCGGACATTGAAGTCGCTGCGCTGACAGGAAGAACAGCATGTACAAGCATCGACGAGGCTATTGCATATATCGATAAGATTGATAATATGATCGGTAAAAATGAATGTATATTTTGGGCAGTGTCCTATCGGGAAAACCCGGCTTTGATTGGAGCAGCATACCTCTGGAACTTTGATATTACAAACAGTACAGTAGAAATCGGGTATGAACTGCTCGAAAAGTTTCATGGTAGAGGGATTATGGGAGAGGTTATTGAGCGGATACTCACATATGCATTCGACGTCATGGGCGTTGAAACAATAATCGCATTCCCTTCTGATGACAACCCTTCTTCCCTGAGGCTGCTAAAAAGACTTGGTTTTGAACAAGTTCCACTTCATTTTAAAAATACACACATCAATGTTCCAAATATGCTCACCTATATCCTCTCCTGTCCAACATAAAAATTGGTTCAACAATTTTAACTATTTAAAAGATACATTATATTTATTTAAAAGTAATATCATCAGGTAAGCCCACCACAAGAAATGACAGAACTAGAAAAATACCTTGCAGACTTTAAAGAAGCTGTTGTAAACGTATATCCTATTTCGGATAAGGCATTTAATTTGTTGGCAGAAACTGTGCACATTCAGCAGTTTAAAAAAAATGAAGTTTTACTAAGGGAAGGGCATGTCGCTAATGACATCTTCTTTGTTTGTAAAGGTGCACTAAACTCTTATTTTATAGATGAAAAAGGAGCTATCTGGAATAAATGGATTTATTTGGAGGGAGATTTTGCGAGCACCAGATTTTCGGCAATCATAAAAACACCAAATGAATTCACACTGCAAGCAATTGAAAACACCACGGTGGTATGTCTGCCCTATCATCAGACAAGAAAGGCTATTAATCAAAATGATGAATTAAAGAACCTGTACATTGCCTATCTGGAAAAAAAATGGATAGTCATTAATGAAGAAAGAGAAATTTCCTTACTTACCGAAAGTGCCACTGCAAGGTATCTAAAATTGTTGCAAGCACATCCGGGAATAGAGACCAGAATTCCACTACAATATATTGCTTCACACCTGAGCATTACCCCAACACAATTGAGCAGAATTCGGAAAGAACTAACCAGATAAAAAATCATTGTGCTCAAACTTTGTAAAGTGTGGGCTTAAAATCATGCTTTAATTTTGCTATGAATATAATAGGTCAGGCAAAATTGGAATGTAAATATCTCATTCTTGATTTGTTGACAGTATGTATTAAGGGAAGTGAGGTATAGTGACCTGCATACCGCATGGAAATAAAAGATAAAAAAAACCTTGTACTCAACCTATGTAAAGGGTATCCTCGAAACCACACTCTATTTTTGATTTTTATTAAGCAATAAAAGAAGCAGATTATAGCGCGTTAATTTGAAGTAGAACACAGATTAATGCTAATTCAGCGTTGAACATAAGCAAGTAATAACTAAAAATTGATATTAAATTATGAAAACAATTTCTAAAACACTAAGAATATTTCTAACCGCACTTATTCTTGTCAATGTCGTTCTGATGACCTGTGTAGCCTACCTTTTTTTTAACAACGAGCGCAGGTTAACCGCAGAAAGAATAGATATCAAGGACAGATCGGGAAAAAATCGTATCGTTATTGCAAACACAGATAACATTCCACAACCCATTATCAAAGGGAAGACGTACAAAAGGGCTTACTCCCCTGCGGGCCTGATTTTCTATGATAAAAACGGCGACGAAAGAGGTGGTTTGGCGATTACTGATAATGAGGAGACTAATCTGAATGCACTAGCATTTGATTATCAGAATGCCGATGCCATCGGTATCTTGGCACAAGATAATAAACACGACAATTATTTCAGGGCTGGTCTATTGATTAACGACAAAGACCTATCCGGTAGGCCTGGACATAATATCAACCGTATTAACCTGCTAACTGAAAACGGAAATGCATCTTTGGTGATGAAAGATAATAATGAAGTACCGAGAATTATTTTAAAAGTTGACAGTCTAGGAAATCCTTCTATCGAAATGTTTGACAATAATGGAAAAATGAAATGGAAACAATAAGCTATAGTCCTTATCATAAATTGATAAGGACATGCTCGGGTTCAAAATTAGTCGCAGGAAGATAGCACTGCAACCTATCATGTCCATTTGTTTATAATGGTATTTTTTTTTGCATCGGTTTTTCCTCACTCTTTCTATATTTTTAAACGGCCATTAACATTATCTATGGCTCCTATTAACATCCCTGTTGAACAAAAGTTCAAGAAACAAAGGATAAATTACGTCTCCAGAAAGTTAAAAATTGCCTTGCCGACCAATATTTATATTGAAATTCGTTTTTTTATTCTTTGACTTTTCGCATATTAGCCATTAAAAAAGGAAACTATTCAAGTAAGCACAATCTATTAAATACCAATAAATTATGGAGAGACCTTATAGGGGCATCGCAACTCTGCACGAAACCCCAAGTGGATATCATATCGCCGTCCCGGCAAAAAAACATTTACCTATTGTTATTATATTTAGTTTGTGGCTGGTCGGTTGGATACTATCTATTATTTCTGTTAGCTCGTTGCTCGAAGATTTTTACGATACCATAAATGGAAGTTTGGGCATCGAGGGTATGTTTATTATGGTATGGTTGGCCTTTTGGATAGCTGGTGGTTTATTTGTGATGAAAACTTTAATCTGGTACTTAATTGGACAGGAGATCATAATAATAGATCACGAACAAATAAGTATTGCTAGAAAAAATGATTTACTCTTCAGACAGAAGATATATGATCTACGGGAAGCAAAGAGATTTCACGTTGAGGAAGAACCTTTTGAGTTTGTTTTTTGGGGTCGACGCAATGATTTAGGCGTCTTTAGGAACAGAGGCACTATCCGATTTGATTATGGTTTGAAAACCATAAAATTTGCGAATGATATGGATGAAGCTGAAGCAAAACATATCCTGGAAAAACTAAGATCATCGGGGTATCTGACAGCCGCTAATTTTAATTAGATAGATATTCGAACAAAATCAATTTAAAAATCTAATCATTAAATTATATGGACTTAAGGGCGATAGAAAAAAACTATGAGAGAATGTCGGATAGCAAACTTATCGAAGTTATTACTACAAATGCACAGGGAATTCAGCCGGAGGTATTCGGAATCATAGAAAATGAAATTAGAAAGCGTAATCTCGACCCAAATCTTTTAAATGCAGTAATAGCTCAAAATGAACACCATTCTCTAGAAGATATCTACCGTCATTCGGAACTACTGCGAGATTTGCCTTGCCCAATCTGTGACAATAGTCGAGATAAATTAAATGGAACGGTCTGCTACACTATCAAAAGCATTATAATTACCACATTTACCGCAACGAAGATAATCATTGCTTGTCCGGATTGTTTGGATAAGCAAAATAGAAAAGCCATCACCTCATGTTCGCTCTTGGGCTGGTGGGGAATTCCTTTTGGCATACTGAAAACTCCAGTGTACGTTTACAGAAACTTAAAAGCAAAGGATGAAAATAGAACTAGCGATTCAAATGGCGCGCTCCTCTCATTTACGGCTGAGCATATCGGCCAAATAAAAGCTTTCGAAAATAATCCTGAAAAATTGAAGAACCTAATTCGAGATATGAAATATCTAGGCTTTTAACATATTTCAAAGCGAATCGTAAAGTGCGCCCGCAGCTGCTTGAAGCAAATTTGGACTGATCCTTTCCTTAAAATTAGGCTCAATATATTCAAATCGTATCTCCCCTTTTTTGTTCAAGATAAATACTGATGGAACAGGAAGTAACATATCGGTATTTTTCCCACCACTTGTCTCGGGCAAAAATTTATGGTAGGCTATCGGCGCCTTAAATACAATGCCCATTTTTTTCGCCAACGACAGATCTGCATCTGATAGCAAAGTATATGTCAAATGCCCTTTGTCAATACTGGATTGAAGATTCTCCGGTTTATCCGTACTGACTGCAATAACCTGGTATCCTAATCCAATCAATTCTTTTTCGATCTCCTGTAGGCCTGAAAGCTGCAGATTGCAATACGGACACCATCCACCCCGGTAAAATACCAATATGGTTGGTTTTTGAGAAATTACTTTTCCTATGTCAATGGCGCCACCCTTGACATCTGTCAATTCTTGCTTGGGTATCATTTCTCCGATCAGCAGAGGGCTGATATCTTCAGCTTTTGCAGGATAATCCTGTGGATCTTGTTTGTTGGGTTGCGCTTGAGCAGAATTAATCATAAAAAAAGCTATCCCAAATAGAGTAATTATTATTTTTCGCATTTTTTGTTCATATTTTAATCTTGTTACTATTTATCCCTGAAGGCAGAAATCGTATCTCCAGCATGCTGTTTGAAAAAGCGGCTGAAATGCGCTGGACTGATAAAGCCCAATTGATAAGCTATCTCCTTGGCTGACCTATCCGTATAATTCAGGTAACGTTTGGCTTCTAGCATAATCCTCTTTTGTATAAGGCTTGAAGGAGAAGGGAATTTCAATAAAGAAAAGACATTAGCAAGTGTCTTGGGTGATTTATTGAGCTCCCCCGCGTAAAAACGAACTTCATGTTCGGTTTTAAAATTACATTCCAAAAGAAGATTGAATTTTCGTATCAGATCCAATTTTTCATCGGTAAGCAGTGCATTACCAGCGGTCTGTTTTCTGGCTAGACGGGTGACACTGATAATAACGCGCTTGAGCAGCGTACGCAACATCTCGTTTTGCATCCGATCCCGCACCTGCATATCCGTTTCGCAAAACTGTCCTGTCAGCTGTATATCATCAATGTCCTGTTGCGAGAGCCCTATAAACATGGGATTGCTGATACCGTAAAACAGAAAGCCCACACAACCTACCTCCGCATCATGGTCAACAATACAGTAGAATTCTCGATTAAACTGCCAGGCGACCAATTGTTCAGGATGTTCGAATCTAAAATTTTGGTTGGCCATCAATGGGAGTACAGTGTTCTTTGGAAAGGTATATTGTACCTCATCTATAAATGCCAGCTGATCTTCCTGAAAATTAAATACAATCGAATTTATCGTACTGTCACGTAAAATTCCTGCATGGGTAAGTATTGACTTATCATTGCCAACCACAAAAGTTCCATTGGTCTTTTCGTTTACATATTCTAATTTCATCCTTTTCCTTTTGAACGTATCCAGTGGTATAAATTTAGTAAAGAATTATCCGGATTAAGCAATAAATGGACAGGCTTATCAATCTGAAAGAAACCCGTCCATTCAGTATATCTTAGTTAAGCGTAACTTTTACAATCTGCGGCAAAGTAGTAAATACATTTGGATTAGGTACCTCTTGAATGGATTTACTTTCCCCGAGGGACATACCTGAAAGATCAATCCGAATATTTGCCCCAGGATATTGGTCCCTTTTCGTTCCATTGTCATACAGAGATACCTCATCCGACACATCGCCCTTTCTTGTGGCATCGATACCATTACCCTTCGTAGCATAAAACCAGTCATTACTCAATCCGTACATGGTGGCGATCGCAATCCTATCCCCTTTTTCGATATCTAATTGCTGCATAACCTTACCTCCATTAGCATTGCCAATCTTTGGAAGAAGAACAGTACTCACTGACTCTTTTAGAACATAAACTTTCTTAACACCGGATTTGGACTGGAGTTTTGCTGCCAGTATGTCGGCATTGCCGGTCTGTGCCAGATCACTTAGCCCCTCCGCTCGGTCCTTCTCTCCTACTTTATAAAAGGGGTTTTCATTACCTTTATAAACAACAACGAGTACTGGAGAAAGTGGCGTAAAAATCCCGGTCATTCCACGAAGGTGTGCAGACATCATAGCATTGTCACCCATCTCGGCAATATTCGTAAGTCCATTTGCTGTGGGTTTACCTTTGGTATAAATCGGCATTTTTTCAAGGATATCTCCTCCTGGAGCATAGGAAACGGTCCACACTCCGGGACTAAAAGGTGTTTCATTAGCGGTACCACCACTCTTATTTTCGATCGTTAGCTTAAATTTAGAATCGCCCTGATAAGAAAGAGTCGCTTTCATCAATTGGGACGCTGGCAGGTACATATTTCCTTGGGCATCGGTTCCGTTTACTTCGGTTATATTGCCAGGACTTGGCTCAGCTGTTCCGGGGTGCACAACGTTTATGCCAGGCGCTTGATTGACCCGCGTTCCATTATCCCACAATTTGATCTGGGCGGATACATCTCCAGTCACAGGAGTTCCGTCTGCTTTATAGAGGGTTATGCCCGGATTTTCAGGCGCGAAGAAAAGGTCATTGCTCCAACCGTACATCGTTGCAAAAGAAAGTGCCTGCCCTGCGCCGGCATAAAACTCTATACTAATGGACTGTCCAGGGAAAATCACTGGAGGTGTCCCAGTTCCCATAAAAGTTCCCGACTCGACGAGTGGCTTTGCATCCAAAACATTTTCTATGGTAATCGTATTGGACTGTACCTGTGGTATCATATCATCGTCGCTGCATGAAGCAAGCATGGCAATACCACATCCAAAGCAAAGAGCGTACGTTGCTGTCTGTCTAATTTTTTTGATTGAGCTCATAATTGTTTTATTTAAGATCTACAACAACAAAATTAGCTTCAACAATAGATTCGGGAAATATCGTCATTTCCCGAAGGCTTGTCCAGACTTCCCGAATTATAGCTACTTTATGTCTATGACGAATGTACAGAACCTAGATCCCTAAACCCGATTTAATTTGTAAGGAAAGACTTTGCCAGATGCCCATTGAGCAACATATAAATTTTCATCATCATCCACACATACATCGTGAGGATGAGCGAATATTTTATCTTGCTGTTGGATAAGCTGAAGTTTCCCATCTTTATAAATAGGTTCGGTTCCTCCAATATTACTAACTACTTTATTTTTCTTGTTCAGGATCGTTACGAAACCGGAATTCTCGACATTCATATTCGGAGAACGCAAAACAGCTGCATAAAGATTATCTCCTTTTATTACGGGTCTACAAACTCCTGCACCAGGTAAACTTATGATCTCGATTAGCTTACCCGTCGTATCAAACCGCTTAAAGCAATTTCTGGCCCTATCTGTGACTAAAAGCGATTTCTTGCCATTTCGTTGGTCAAAACAAATTCCGTGTGCATTATCCAAAAAGGAATCACCTTCACCTCTACCTCCAAAATGATTTTTTAATTTACCATTACTATCATAGTGTAAAATATGCTGGGCGCCATATCCGTCGGCAATAAAGATATCTCCGTTATTGTCAATTGCAGTTTCTGTTGGTATAAATTCTTCTTTTTTACTATATAAGCCAATGCCCAACGGCGCATCTATGGTCAAAAGTATCTTACCGTTAAGGTCAACCTTGTAAACCTGGTGTCTCTCATTGTCTGTAATATATAGAAATTCCGTCCCGTTTTCGTCATGAATGGTCAGGCCATGGCCACCTGGAAATTCATGCCCCCAACTTTCAAGAACCCGACCGTCCTTATTAAAAATAATGATATTATTTTTGGTTTCATTGGTCAATAATAACAACCGCCCTTTTTTATCTTGCACCATTTCATGACAGTCCTTAACGGTCAGATTGGGTGAATGTTTTGTTGCCCAGCTTTTATCCAAGGTATATTTCATGTTATTGTGGCCATACTGCATTTCTTTGGGTCTTGCAAAAAGATCTTTCATGATGATAAGCCCCCCTGCCAGCAAACTGGATCTCTGGATAAATGTTTTTCTATTCATGTTTAAATGAGATTATAAATTACTTTAATACTATTTCATCAACAAAAAGCCAAGGTGGGTTTCCTGTTCCAGCGAATCCTTCAGGAATTTTGGCATAATGCTTAGTTTTTAATCGGATAACACTTACTTTTAGATCTGGCAGATTAAAAGTAACCATTCTCTTCTTTCTCATTTTATCTGCTTTTTCCAAATCTACTGTTACCTTATTCAACAACTTCATATTTGATGTGTCCGTTCCTCCCCAAACTTCTATGTACTGAGGCGGATAGATATGTTGGTTATACTCCTGTTTAATACTTAATGCAAGAAAATTCAATTTTATTGGAGTATCAAAGAACATACTCGCTGAAAGATCATTTCCCTGGAATCCGAGCCATTTGCCGTCAGCATGATTATTCCCTCCGCTCTCAAGATCGAAAAAACTTTGTTCTTTTCTAGCTTTATATAATCGGTTTGGTTTACTCTCTAAATTTACTTTGTTGGGTATGATAAACGCAGCATAAAAATCTTGGCTAACTTCATTACTGGGTAACCAGCCCTCTTTAATTGCTTTGACACGTAATCTCGCATCTTTCTGAATTCGAATGGGTGATTTGTAAATTGATGCTGTAATGCTATCAGGGTTACTTCCATCCAACGTATACCGCAACTGTACACCACTCACTGGATGACTTAGCGACAGCAGCATTTCTTTTTGAAAAAAACTTCTTGCGGGACTAATTTTCGGGACTGTTAAGGCTAATTTCTGATGCTCATCAAATTTAATTCCTGCATCAACTCTCAACTTTGGAAAGGCTTTTCGGATTGCATCCAGTTCATCCAGTTTTACTGCGGTATTCCAAACATAGAGCTTTCGAAGGTTTGGCATTTTTGCAAGTTTCTCCAAACCGCTTTTATTTACCTGAGTACCAATTAAACTGATATTCTTTAAACTTGCAATAGCACTTAATGACTGAACATTCTCATTCGACAATTTTGTATTATTCAGATTCAAGGTGCCCAAGTTTTTAAATTTCCCTAAGGTTTGAATATCCTCTTTATTTATGGGCATTCCGCTTAGGTTAAGGGAGACTACTTGTTCAGCAATCGGTAGAATTTCCGATAAAGATTGACTTTTAAAAAAATCCTTTCCATAAAAATTAACATCCAATGCCGGAGAGCCAGCCTCTAAAGGATGAATAATTCGATAAGGCGTTATTAATTTTTTGATTTCATCTTCGTCCGCTGCCGCAAATTCATAATTTTCAGTCCCTTGAAATCCGTAAACAGATTTTGCAGATTGAAATAATGTATCTTGTTCGCTAAATGCCGCTAGAGGCACATTAAATTTTCCTCCGCTTTTAACCCACGCTCTTAACAACGCTATTTCATCGATGGTCAGCTGTGGCTTACCTTTAGGAGGCATACGATGTTGATTTTCGATATCCAACAACAAACGTTCAATCATCAAACTATTCATTGGGTTTCCGGCAATGAATAGCTTACCATTTTTCCCTCCCTTTAATATCGCTGTGGAATCAGACAAGATGAGACCGCCCTTAGGTTTGTTGGAGTTATGACACCCCATGCATTTGGCTTGGAAAATTGGCAGGACTGCATCTTCAAAAACCATCGCATTTTCGACATCAAGCGCTTTCGATTCCTTGCTAATTAAAGGACTGCTTATGAAATCTTCGCCATGAGTGAGTGCTGCACCAAAGTGTCCAACCATTAACAATAAAATCACGGTTATATTAATTCCAACAACAAAGACCGGGTGATAATCTTTATTTTTCCTGAACCTCAAGTAACCCAGAAGCCCAAGTGAAAGTATTGAAAGAAACACGCCACCATATTTATGCCAGTCATAACTGCTCCCCTCAAATCCGCCCTCTTTTGAGAGCATCAGCCCCATAATTACGGTAATTGCTGTCAATAAAGAACTGATGAAAAATAATGTGTTAATGATAGATTTAATCGTTGGAACTTCCTTTTCCAATCTATTTCTAAACAAAAATATTAGCCAGGAAATAATTAGCAATACAATTGGAAAATGCAATAACAAGGGGTGCATCCTACCGATAACCTGAAGAAAAACAGGAACTTCTATTTTTTCTTCAAAGATTAAGAAGAACACAATAAAGCTATTCAAGCCTAGTAGAATATTGAAATGCGAATTTTTTAAAGTCATCTAACGTTTCTATTTAGGCGAGAATATCTTTGACAACGTTTCCAGCAACATCGGTAAGACGATATCGTCGACCAAGGTGCTTATAGGTTAATTTTTCGTGATCTATGCCCAATGTGTGGAGTATAGTTGCATGGAAATCATGTACATGAACAGGATTCTTCACGATATTGTAGCCCAATTCGTCGGTTTCTCCATAGACTATGCCTGGTTTGATCCCACCTCCAGCCATCCAGATACTGAAACAGCGCGGATGGTGATCTCGCCCATAATTATCCACGGTAAGCCCACCTTGGCAATAATTTGTTCTTCCAAACTCACCCCCCCAAATCACGAGCGTTTCATCCAACAGACCTCGTTGTTTCAAATCGGTAATTAATGCGGCGGATGCTTGATCTACATCTTTTGCCTGTAGTGCCATTTCGCTTGGTAGTCCACCATGCTGGTCCCATCCCTGATGGTACAATTGTACAAATCGAACACCATTTTCGGATAACTTCCGAGCAAGCAAACAGTTGGCGGCATAGGTGCCTGGAACTAAACATTCTGACCCATACATTTTGATAATATGATCCGGTTCTTTTGAAAGATCAGTTACCTCCGGAACAGAGGTCTGCATTCGATAAGCCATTTCATATTGTTGTACTTTAGCTGTAATTTCAGGATCACCAAAGGTTTCATATTGCATGCTGTTGAGTTCAGCAAGCTTATCCAATAATTTTCTTCTGCTCATTTTATCTGTGCCTTCGGGATTATTCAAATAAAGAACAGGATCTGGCCCTCCCATAAATTGAACACCTTGATGAACCGAATCCAGGAATCCATTCGTCCATAGCTTGGAATATACGCCTTGACCATTTCCTTTCCCTTTGGAGACAAGCACGCAAAAGCCAGGTAGATTTTGATTTTCACTTCCTAATCCATAACTCAACCAGGCCCCCATACTCGCTCTACTACCTTGCTGAGATCCGGTTTGAAAAAAAGTAATTGCCGGATCATGGTTAATAGCATCTGTATGCATTGATCTGATTATACATAAATCATCTACCACCTTGGCCATATATGGAAACAGACTACTCACCCATGCCCTACTCTGCCCGTATTGAGCAAAATCAAAATACGAACCGACAAGTGGAAATTTCGCCTGGCCAGCAGTCATCCCTGTAAGCCTTTGATTCCCACGAATAGATGCGGGAAGGTCTTGTCCCATCATTTCTCTCAATCTTGGCTTATGATCGAATGACTCCAACTGAGAGACGCCTCCAGACTGAAAAAGGTAAATGACACGCTTTGCTTTGGGAGCAAAATGCGGCAAGGCCTTTTCAAATTCCTCCTGACTTCCGGGTTTCCCGGAGAAAAGATCAGGAATCAACAGCGCCCCCAATGCTACACTCCCAATACCAATACTTAAACTAGAAAGAAATTGCCTACGATTTTGAAATAACTGTGCTTCTCGCACTTCTTTTTCAAAATTGGAATCTAGCTTCTTTTTCATAACAATCAATTTAAAGTCTTCTTTACCTGTTCATTTACCCTTTAGTCAATGTTTCTTCCAAATTATATATGGCATGCACCACTGACATTAATGCTGCTAGCTTTTCCTTTGGAATACGATCGTCGAGCGGAGCCTCTCCAACACGAAGAAATGCTTTTGCAGCATCTTTTCTTTTGCTGAAGCGATCTATTTCCTCGCTGTAATATTGGTTCAGCAGCTTCAGTTCATTTTCTGTTGCATCCCGACATAGTACACGTTTAAAAGCTGTTTTTATATAATCGGATTGCGTCTTATTTGGGGCACTATTAATTAAGTGTGTTGAATACACTCGTGCAGCCTCCAATACTGCTGGATCATTCATCATAACCAAAGCTTGCAAAGGGGTATTTGTCCTTGTTCGTTGCACCTGACATGCATCCCGATTACTCGCATCAAAAATCAACATATTAGGTGGCGGTAAAGTCAGCTTAAAAAACACATACAATCCTCTCCTGTATAAGTCTTTACCATGGTCCTGTACGTATTGGGCCAACGTGCCCCGCCCTGAGCTGCTAACCTCCCAGATGCCATCAGGCTGATAAGGTTTGATACTCGGCCCACCGATAGTCTTGTTTAACAGACCACTAGTCGCTAAGACTTGGTCTCTAATCATCTGGGCAGGTAATCGTAAGCGTTTAGCCCGTGCCAGATAAATGTTATCCGGATCTTTTTCCAGGTGCTTGGCTGTAATTTGAGAAGACTGTTTATAAGTTGCCGTACTGACCAATTGTTTGATTAATCTTTTTACATTCCATCCGTTTTTCTGGAAATCCAGCGCTAACCAATCCAATAATTCGGGGTGACTGGGCAGATCACCCTGGTTACCGAAATCAGCGACAGAAGCGACCAATCCACGACCAAAGATCATCGCCCACATTTGATTGACAAACACACGCGAGGTAAGTGGATTTCTGTCACTAAATGTCCATTGTGCCAATCCTAAACGGTTTGAAACATATTTTTTACTATCAAATGGTAGAATAGCTTCTGGTGTCTGCGGATATACCCGCTCTCCTGGGGCATCGTAAACACCTCTATCAAGAACATACGTTGGTCTGACAGTATCACGCTCGCCCATTACAGAGACAGACACCTCTGCGTCATCATCCAATTTGTTTATAAAGTTTAATATCCCTTTAACGTCTTCTTTTGTGACTGTCAGTCGTGGTGTTTTCGAAGGTCCAGAGTTTACAAGTCCTTCTAAACCTTTCTCCAAAGAGTTATTAAAAAAGGCATACATCCCATAATAATTTTTCTGGGTAAAGGGATCATATTTATGATCATGGCACTGCGCACACTCCATTGTAATTCCCAATATACCTTTTGCATAAGTGTTTGTTTTATCGAGTCCATAAGCAACTCGATATTCCTCATCAACAACACCACCTTCCTCAGTGATCTTATGATTCCGATTAAATGCTGTTGCTAAGAGTTGCTCTTTAGACGGATTAGGCAATAAATCTCCCGCCAATTGCCAAGTAACAAACTGGTCATAAGGCATGTTTTTATTGAAAGCATGAATAACCCAATCCCGCCATGGCCATTGTGTCCGGATATCATCATCTTGGTATCCATACGAGTCTGCGTACCGGGCAACATCCATCCAGTGAAGCGCCATTTGTTCTCCATATGCTTTAGACGCCATTAAATCATCTATCAGCCGATCGTAAGCCTTATTCGATTTATCATTAAGAAATCGCTCCATGACCTTTTCCTCAGGAGGTAAACCTGTTAGATCGAGGCTCACTCGACGTAATAAGCGGTTTTTATCTGCCTCAGGATTAGGCTTAAAACCAGCCTTAACCATCTTGTCCAATATAAATCTATCAATTTCACTATTCCCCCATTTTATCTCATTCGTTTGTGGCATTTCGGGTTTTACTGGAACGGTAAATGCCCAGTGTGGTTTATATACAGCACCTTGTTTAATCCATTGTTCAATAAGTTCTATTTCGAAATTAGTTAAGGGGAGATTAGCGGCAATCGGAGGCATACGAATAGACTCATCTTTTGTTGTAATTCTCAAAAAAGCTTCACTGATGTGTGGTTTACCTGGAACAATCGCATGCTTATCAGGACTTTCCGATAATGCTTTATACGCCCCTTCTTTAGTATCTAGGCGCAAACCTCCTTCCCTTGTATTGTTATCGGGACCGTGACACGCAAAACATTTATCAGAAAGAATAGGCTTGATGTGGTAATTATAATCCACAAACTTCGGTAAAACATTGGTGCCGGAACTTGAAGTTGAGGTTTCTGAACTCGGGCTACACATCGTTAACAAAGAAACTATGATCGCTAAACTACCCAAAACTGAGATGATTACCCATGAATTGTTTTTAGAAAAAAAAGATCTTCTAGTCATCATACTTTAGTTTAAATCTTAAGACACAAAACAAACAGTCGCTTGAATAATGTCTACTATGTGTTATCTATTTATATTGGTTATTATTAGTTTAATGGATTATTATGCACATCTGATATTCCATTACCCTAATTCGTGTTTTTTTCTTTATTACTACCTGTGAATGGCCGTATATCGGAAACTATAAAACTTAATTTCAAGAACTTACTATATAAAAGTTACACTACATTAAGCGTTGAATTTGTAATTCATGCTATCGAATAGTATAATAATATTGCTATAAAAACTCTCCAATGCTTAATTATGGTATGAAATAGAACGTTTTTTATTTAAGTTTAGGCTAATATAAACATCCGCTACTATATATCCAAACAAATAAGTCTATATGTATACACATATAGACTTGGTGATAAGCAGAGGATTTGATTTTTAATTAGCTAAGCCCCCCGCGAAACTATTGATCAGCGACCTCAGCTTTCTGGTCATTTAAAAGTGTTTGTTGTAGTTCCGGGGCATTTGGAGCAGATGTATCCCTCTGAGAGTTTCTTATGTGTTCTTTTGTCAATTCCATGCGATCGCATCACTGACTATCAGGTGTACCTGAATCGTTCCAATAGACTGCAATTATCCGTGACTAAACCAGCCAACAAACAATTGAATAAATCATTGAGATTATTGAAGTGATTACTTTAGTCTCATTTAGGACTTAGGATTGAAAGATTATTTTACATTTCAAGGTGCAATCATCCTTGGCATATTTTCATTAAATAGATCTTCCAGAGATTGGTCTAGTTGATATATATCGTTGTATGTAGTTGGTTTTCCATTTTTTATCAACATAGTCAAATAAGTGATGATAATGGGCACAGGCTGCTTCAAAACAATATCCATTTTACCATACGTTTTAACTGCATATTCGAACGCGGGAATTTTATCTTTTGAATTATCGAATTCCAACAGCTGAGTTGCCAGCAGTTTAGGATTCTGAACCCTTATGCAGCCATGACTAAGCGCCCTATTATCTTTATTGAAGAACTGCTTTTGCGGAGTATCATGGATATAGACGCCGTGCGAATTCTGAAATCTAAAGACGATTGCGCCCAATGCATTATGATTACCGGAGGATTGCTGTACACGATATTGTTTTGGGTTTTTACTGATTTCTTTTAATGTGGCTACATTCACAATGACTTTGTCTCCTGCTTCATCATAGATCGAGTAATGGTTATCTCGGAGATAAGCTCTGTTTTCCAAAATTTCAGGCAAAATTTCATTCAGGAATATACTTTGTGGAACTCTCCAATCTGGAGCTGTTGAAAAATAATTTATTTCACTTTCCAAAATAGGAGTTGCCGTTTTGGGCTTCCCAACAACGACTTTAAATTCCGACACATTACTGTTGTAATGGAATTCTAAAGTGTATGATGGGATATTTATCAAAATATAATCTAAGCTTTGTGTATTGATCCACCTTAGCCGTTCCATGTTGATTAGAATTTTTTCCATTTCAGCCGGTGAGGTCATTGTATTATTGGCTGCATATGCTTGATCCAAATAATCCTGAAAAGCCTGGTAAGCTTTAAACTTAGGCTGAGCCTCGTGTACCAAATTCAGAAAGCCGTCCTGCCGCCCTGCATCAGATAATATCTCGTCGGCACAAAACCCATTAATTCTAACACTATCAACATAAGATGGCTGATATAGTGGATTATATTTACCAAAATGAAGATTATTGATAAAAGAAAGGAGTCCATCTGTCATCAATATCTCAAATTGTGCTTTCTCTTTTTGCTGTTTTTCGGGAGAAGAACTTCTTAACTCTTTCAGTCTCTCAAGCGAGAGGTTCTCTAGGTGATAATCTGATGGTAATAACCCAAAGCGATTAGGCTGTATGAGTAAGGATAAAGCAATTGATGCTTGATCTATCTTTTGTTTGTCATTTAGCCAGAGATATTCATAATTGTTTGTGGTGTAGAACCGGATGACTGATTTTGGGTAGTTTAAATTGGATAGATTGAGACTATCCTTAAGAAATGAGCTGATCTCGTTAGTTACCTTTAAATCTTGCGCGTAAATCGCTGTAGTGATAATACTAAGAAAGATCGCTATAAAATTCAGAAATGCTTTCATAATTTTGAATTTTAATACACTAAAATTACAAATTATTTCCGTTATTGCAGTTACAAATTAATCATTAAAAAAATAATAGCTTACTAACTATATGATGCATTATCAACACAACAATCAACTATTTTCACTACCCTTACTCCGCATTTCGACTGTCAGTACTGGGGATTAAAAATCCGCCTCATCATGAATATGGGCGGATAAAGAAATTGTGATCATTTATCATATTTTCTTTAGTAGAGGCATTCCAAAACCTGCTGTGGATGGTGGGATCAGTTTGCCGTTCTGGATCTTGTAGCCTGAAAGATCAACGTCGTCCGACGTGCTTGTTACCCCCTCTATTGTAACCGTATTGCCAAGCCCTCCTGTCAGATGTGCCGTATAGTAGGACTTAAGCAGAGAGCCCCATGCATGCGGGGAAGCCTGCGCACCCATTTTCTTCAATTGCGGCATCAATCTTCTCCAGTTCGTGAAGCCCAATCCCTCGATATCTGTAAGGTGCACGTCCAATAGTTTCTTTTCAAAGAGTTCCTTAAGCAGCGCTGGATTGGGATCTGCTTCACCATCTGCCAACAAAGTGCTTATTCCCGCGGCTTTGATGTAATTTCTAAGTTTTTGATAATCGGCAACGGTTTCATGAAAGGGTTCTTCTATCCAGAATAAGTTGACCAATGGAATACCCTTTAGATATTGGATGAATTGATCTACTGTAAAACCATTGTTCCCATCTACTAAAATGCCACAATTAGGGAAGGCTTTGGCCACAGCATTGGTTACCTCAATATCACGCTGGAGTCCCTCCTCGAACGGCATCCATTTGTGTCCCCGCCCAATCTTTAGTTTAAATTGTCTATACCCTATTCCATAATCATATCTGCACTCTTCCAGAATCCGGTCTATACCTGCAGGCTTTTCAGATGGCTCCAAATCATCGAAATAGATCATCCCACTATAATAGTCCGTGGTATACGGCTTCTCGCGGCCAAGTAGTTCATAAACTGGTTTCTGCAAGATTACTCCCGCAAGGTCATGAAGGGCAATATCAAATGCGATGTGCCTATCATTCAAAATGCCCATATTGGAAGCAAAAAGTTCAGATACTTTTTTACCGATAAGTTCCTTTTCAATCTGCTCAGCATCTTTTCTGGATCCTCGTAAAGAAGCCCACCCCATAGCACCTTTCTCTGTTTTGATAACACAGATTTCCACATTGGGGCCATAACCATGCAGATCCAGTCGGGCATTTTTCCCTACGAGGCGGGGATATTTCATTTGAACGGTTGAATATTTTATTTCCTGTATCCGGTGATACGAAAGTTCCTTTTCATGGAAGTTACTGTTCAAGATAGCTGTTAATGACATGGCATTTCCTTCACCATGATATAATTCTGTGGATACAATGCCTAAATTTAAGGCCTGTAAGAATGTTCTTCTTTTCATTTTTGGTTTATTTTATTTTTATTTGATTCTAATTGATTTTTCCTTGCTTATATTGCTAGGACTAGTCCTTATTGGCTCATCAAGCTTTTACAAAATATTGTGTGCGAGCAATTAGCGAGTGAATTGCCTATTTTAAATCTTTATTGGTTATTCGATGTTTTCTCAATTATTATGAGGCATTATTTAAAGTTTTACAGTAGTTTTTGAAAAATACATTAAAAACAAAAATTTAAGTAGCATTTCTGTTTCAATTTGCTGTCAAATTTTATCATTATAACACAAGTAATCAACCGATTGAACCTATAATGTCAAAAGGTGTAACTATATGAATTTTGGTATCAATATTGGAAAACTAAGAGGAATAAAACTTCCGTTTAAGACGGTATCTAATATGGCATTTAATGAAACTTCTCTAAGAAATCGAGGTGAAGATATCTGGTCAGGAAATTTTCGGGTGCACAAAATTTAAAAGGAGATTAAAACTTGCCCTATGCTAAGAGGTAATAAAAAACTAAAACATAAATTCGAATGCATATTTAGGGGATTTAATTTCATAAGATATGAGGGCAATCAGCATAAATAGCTGCTATAAATTAAAATGTAGGAGTTCTAATTGCCGAGTGACTTTTTAGGGAAATTGGAAAAAATCGATATGGAAAATTATAGTAATATCATAAAACTCAACTCATCTAATAGAAGTGTATTCAACGCCTTAAGCAATGATATTCCACGATGGTGGACAGAGATGTTTGAAGGTGCATCAGATCAAGAGGGGAAGTCTTTCACAATCCATTTCGGGGAACATGTATTCAAACAATTTAAAGTACATGAACTTACTCCTAACACAAAAGTGGTATGGTACGTAGAAGATTCTTTCTTAGCTATTCCGGGATTAGAAAATAAAAGGGAATGGATTGGAACAACAATCATTTGGGAAATAGCCGAAAAGGACAATTGTGTAGAATTACACCTTACCCATATTGGTTTACATCCTGAAATTGAATGTTATCAGGTTTGCTCCGATGGATGGAAACAATTTACTGCCAGCCTAAAATCATTCATTGAAACAGGTTTAGGTTTTCCTTTTATAAATAAAAAAGTAAAATAATTGAAGTAATACTAACTGTCTTCAATTTTCAGTTCTTATTTTACTGCGATCATCCGTTAGTTTTACCATATTATAACATAACTAGAATTATTTCTGCTGATAACAACGTTGGCAATTATTGGATCGTAATAGTAAACTCTCTCTCCATAATGAAATTGGTAGTGATTACTCTTTTAATGGATGAATAATAACGCAGGAATATTTTTAAATTCCTTTCCAAAACATTTTACTTATCGAAATGTTACTCCAAGAAATATCAAAATCATCCGGGAAAAAGTAAATAGGTTGAATTTGTAAATAATAGAAAAACTAAAAAGATGGCTTATAATAATGAACTTGTTAATCGGGTCCGTGAAAGACTTTCAATAGAAGAAAATATTGAAGTTGAGGAAAAGAAAATGTTCAGCGGATTATCGTTTCTTGTAAATGGGAAAATGTGTATTAATATTAGCCACAACAATCTAATGTGCCGTTATAGCGCTGAACTGGAGGATGAGGTTTCGGAAAAAAAGGGCTTTTTGCCAATGATTATGAAAGGAAAACAGCTCAAAGGGTATTGTTACGTAGAACCTCATGGTTTTCAAAAATCTGATGATTTTGAATACTGGATTAAAATATGTCTTGATTATAATCCGTCAGCAAAAGCTTCGAAAAAGAGCATTGAAGAATCTCGTTTTGAAAGAAAAGTAAAGTAGTTTATCTTGACTTTATGGCTTCGTGCTATCCATATGGCAGCTTCGTAATTAGCACAATTAAGCTATTGAATTGCCCCTAATTTCTAGGCACAAGTATAATTGAGCATATTTCTGGCAATTGATAGCCGCTAACTTCAGCTAATGAAAGCTTAAGTTTTACATTGTTTTCACCCATTAGTCGCTGGTCTATTTCTAAAACCATGATATCTGTTATACAAAATGGAGTGTACCAGTGCTTGTAATACTTACTATTATGGGGATTATTCTAATGCTTTACTTTGTTGATAGACGTTTGACCCGTCGTATTTTGATCTAATACCCCCAGATCTTTCAATACCGACAGTGTGATCTCCTTCCTGCACTTGCCAAAAGATGACTGATTGTTTTTGCGATCTTGTAGTAGTCGGGTAGCAAAGAAATATACATTGTCTTTCGTTGTCAAGTAGCCAATCCACCAGCCAGTATTGATTCCATCTTGTCTTGTCCATCCTGTCTTAGACCGAATACTATAGCTCTGTTTTTGTTCGGTAAGCATGACTCGTTTTACAATAGCTATATTCCGTTTCGAAAAAGGAAGTGTGCCATCATATAGTTCCTTTAAAAAAGTGACTTGATTTATTGGTGATATCGCAAACTTACCATAATTCCAGAAATCTGGATCGGATTGGGAAAGATCTAGATTTCCGTAACGACATTTGGTCAAATAACTCCTATATCTCTCCTTGCCTATCTTCTTTGATAATTCAACGAACGCCCATCCGGCCGAAACCTCAAAAGCTTCCTTTACTGACATATTATGATAGATACTTGGTCGGTAACCGTATTTTATTGTATCGGTCTTCCCTGGCCATTTTACGATCTCATTCTCATCTTTAATAACTCCTGTTTCTAGAGCAATAAGCATATTGATTACCTTGAATGTTGAAGCAGGAAGAACTTCCCTCTTTGTTCCAATAGTATCTGACAGAATCCAGGTCTGTTTAGTGTTGTCGTAAATAGCAATTGAACCATCTACTTGGCACTCATCAAAATATTTCTTAAAGTTGGATCTCACGCGTACTGAGTTCCCTATTTTCTCCCCTTTCGATTTAGAGGTATCTTGTGGTTGGCTAAAAGCCAAAAAAGGTATAAGTCCGAAGATTGGGAGAATAAATCGCATCTGACCAAAAGTTATCATTATCTGTAATATTTTAAGCTGTCTTTTTCATCTGACTTCATTATGATAAATTTAAACACTTATATACTAGTCAAAAGCTCCATAATAATTGTGAAACCTCTTATCAAAATATTCTCTAGCATATCTTTTAACTTCATCAGATGTAAATCAATTATCCCTCATCAAGATACAATATACATATCTTGCGGTGTTAATTGAATAATAAAACTGAAAAAAATAGTAAATTGGGTTTAATCTAATAAAGACTTCATTTCAAGTAGGAATCTTTCATTATCAAAATCCTTTACAGACTTGAAGAACTTGTTTAGGGATTATAGAGACTCCATTCTAGTTGCGGTCCAACAAGTCCGACTTTTAAATCTGGAGAACGAACAACTAAATAAGAGGAAGTATGAAAAATTTGAAGCTTAGACAAAAAGATAATATGGATTAAAATGAAGACTTATCAATTTCGTTTTAATAACAGCAGCAAAACCTCAGCGATTCTGATTTGGTTTTTTTCAACATTGTTGATGATTACTTTAACATTCAGCACTTTACTCATACCTTCGGAACCATATTTTCCGACCTGGCTACTGTTGATCTTCCTTCCGTTAATGTTAATTGTTATTTATAAGCTGTTTAGAACAGCGTCCGAAAGACAGTCGACAGATAGCGTTACACTAAATAAGGAAGGGTTTACTAGTGCCTGTTTCGGTTCAGTCTTATTTTCCAATATAAGCGCTATAAATATTCCCGTGCGAAGTATATCATTGCTTGGAGGGAAAAAGTACGATTATTACAAACAAACCGAGGTAGATACGCCCAATCTTGTAATTTCAATTACAACTGATGATAGCAAAATATTCCATTGGGTTTTGGGCGAATGGGGCAGTTTTTACAACTCTAAGGAAGACTTTTTAGTTTTTTTTGACTTTCTCACAGCATTAACCGATCAACTGTATCAATATTACCATGCTAACGAACCAACGAACAGCTATTTAAAAATTCTCGATGAAAATGGTGTTTGGGAAAGATCACGTAAATTAGAATTGATCAAGAAAACTCAGATATCGTAGTTATGGAAAAAGAAAAACAAGATTACATCATAAACCATTACCTACATTTGATGTCTCCAAAAGAAAAGCTTGCATATAAACATGCGCATTCACTTTTAAAGATAGATCAAAATGAGGATATTGACAAAATAAAGAGAGTCTACTTTAGAGCTGGATGGCTAACCAAAGACGAAAATGCTTTAAGTTTATTGAATAATGGCCTAGAGAAATTTAATGAGGATACGGCAGCGCGTATAATACATGATCATGTTTCACAAATCTTTTTTAATTACTGTCCCAATTGTGGGAAATTGGCCAGGACACCAACAGCAAGACAATGCCGTTTCTGTTTCCATGATTGGCATTGAATTTATTAACTTTGACAAAAGCCAAAAATGAAAGTCCATATTATCAGTGACCTACATAGAGAGTTTGGATACAACAATATCGATCTGCGTGTAGCTGATGTTCTTATATTGGCCGGAGATACTGATGTAGGTGTAAAAGGAGTCAGCTGGCTCAAATCGCTCTCTTTGGATATACCTATCATTTATGTGCTGGGCAATCATGAATACTATAAGGGGGCTTATCCTAAAACATTACATAAAATTAAAGATGTAGCAAGGAACTCAAATATTCACGTATTGGAAAATGAATCTTTGGAAATTGATAAAGTTTGTTTCCACGGCTGCACACTCTGGACTGATTTTTCCTTAAAAGGCAATCCCGCTGTATATGGATCGTTGTGCCAAAGTCAAATGAACGATTATAAAAAGATTAGGTTGGGTGACAGCTATGGCAAATTGAGAAGTATAGACACCTTTAGAATACACCAAACTTCAAAGTTATGGCTGGCGGAAAGTCTTAGCCTCAGTGCATCCAAACATAATATTGTTGTAACGCATCATGCGCCAACAATACAATCTTTACCAAATAAATATTTAGATGATCCAATCAGCGCCGCATACGCTTCGAATATGGAAGATTTTATAGTAAAGCATCAACCCTCCTATTGGATTCATGGTCATATACATACACCTATACAATATAAAATAGGTAACACTAAAATCATATGTAACCCGCATGGGTATATTGATGAGGCCTATAATGGTTTTAATAACAGCCTGATTATTGATATATGAACTAAAAAGTAACAATACCTATGAAACAAACTCTTTTAAGTTTCTATTCCTGATGACCGCTATTTTTGGGAAGTTCAGGTGATTGATCTTTATTGTATTCATCTATTTTTTGTGTTGCTGCCATGGAGACAACCAGATCATTTAGCATGGAGCTTGCAGCTGTCGGCGAGTTCGGAAGTAAAACCAAATTGCTCCTACTATTGGCTCCAATAGCATTCAACGTGTCATAATGCTGAGTAACCACGATTAAAGCTGAAGCCTCCTGAGCGTTGATATTAGCTGCATTGAGCATTTTCACAGATTCTTCCAATCCTCTTGCAATTTCTCTTCTCTGGTCTGCAATACCTTGTCCTTGAAGCTTTTTAGATTCTGCTTCAGCTTTTGCAACAGCAACAATTCGGATTCTTTGGGCTTCGGATTCATATTCTGCAGCAGTTTTTTCACGTTCGGCAGCGTTGATTCTGTTCATAGCGTGTTTTACCTGTTCATCAGGGTCTATATCTGTCACTAAAGCTTTGATAATATCGTAACCATAACTTTGCATCGCTTCCTGCAATTCACTTTTTACGGCAATGGCAATATCATCTTTTCTTACAAAAACATCGTCTAATTTTGTTTTTGGAACTTCAGCACGCACAACATCAAAAACATAAGACGTAATCTGATTTTCAGGATTTTCCAGACGATAATAAGCATCTCTTACATTCTCTCTGATCACCTGATACTGAACAGAAACTTTCATCTTTATGAAAACATTATCCAATGTTTTGGTGTCGATGATGACATCCAATTGCTTTATTCTAAGATTCAGACGTTTGGAGATTTGATCAAAAAACGGAATTTTCAAATGCAAACCGGCGTGGCTTACTTTTAAAAATTTACCTAACCTTTCTACCACAGCTGCAGATTCTTGTTTTACAGTATAAAAGGAAGCAAATAAGGTAATAAGTCCGAAAAAGATTAGAATTCCTAAATATATCATATTCTTAAATTTATTATTGGTGATACACGAATTTACGTCTTTATATTGTCATTCTAGCAGCAATTCCTTTTATTTTATCTTTGTTACTTTTTCAATTTTGTTCAGATTGACTGTAAAATGATCTCCAAATGCAATATTCAATCGACAATAATTAATATCGGTTTTTATCAGAAAATTTAAAATCCTGTATTTTGGGTAAAGGTCGTATTAAAACCCTTTTTTTTCTTACTTTCGGTGCTTCGGCTGAACCTAATTTTTCATCGGATTCGGTTCGAACCCCCGTAATCAGGTTAAATTTTGTTTCCGTGAATATGGTGTTTTCGTCAATATAGCCCTTAGTTGTGTCGCTTGTGAGCTTATCAACATAAATCAATTCAAAATTGCCCTTGTTATATTTGAAGTGGTAAGTAATGTTTCCTCCCTTAATTTCACTCCACATTTTTAAAACTCCTTTTTCTATAAAGAAATTCGGAATTTGAAAGCCATTAAATTTGCCATAGTTTTCAGTAGGAAATTGCGGTTCGATGATCTTATCGGACGATACCGCCAACGTTAGCTTTCCATTAGGCTGAGACAGGAAAACTTGTAATCTCAACGGCCTTGTTTCATCAACAGTATCCATTTTCACAGTTATTTTGTCCATTTTACCATCGTGATTTAAGTCCCCCTTTTCTTCTCTAACCTGATAAGTATAATTGTTTTTATTTTTAACACTTTGAGAGAATCCACTCATTGGGACTACAATTAAAATGAATATAAGGTAAGGGTAAAAATTTTTATTAATTCTATCCATCTTGTTTAGTTCTGGCCTGCTTTTCGAGTTCACCCTAAATCCCGTAAATGCATTTTCTTTTCATTAAATTTTCCCGATGTGCCAAGCGTTTTTTGTGTTTAATCAGTACGCCCCTTCAAGTTCTTTATAATCTGCATCTCTACCCTGTTGGCGGTAGAGTTCTAAGAGTTTGTTATAAGAGTTAATTCCTCCTGATTTATGTTTGTATACGGCAGATTTCCAATATTTTTCGGCGTTTTTTAGATCACCAAGCTCATAATAAGCTTCACCCAATATAGCCTTAACATAGACATTGTCCTTATTTTTTAGCAACACTTGGACTGCCTCGTCATATTGTTTCAATTTTATATAGGCACTTCCTAGCGCGTAAACCTGTGTAGTATCCCCCGCTTCCACCATTGGTTTAAGATAGGTTATCACATCGTTGTAAGATCCATCTCTTAGGCTGAAGTTAGCAAGAGTTTCTGTTGCTTTTTTATCCCCCTTCTCCGATGCCAATATGTAATATTTTTTAGCTTTTTCGGGCTGGTGGGTATTACTGTACAATAATGCTAGTTTGCTAATTGCTTCTACACTACCCTCTTCGATGGCAAGTTGATAATGTTTGATTGCTTCCTCAGTTTTTCCATCATTATTAAGACGGTCAGCTTTGTCTTCATTAGAACTATTACATGAGGCAAATGCAATTAGTATTGCAATAGAAATTAAGTTCCATATTCCAAAAATTGTATGCTTATTCATAGCTGTAAATAATATATTGAATTAAAAATAAGGATAAAGGATTTAAATATGTAAAGTTTATTTTTTGTTTACAGCTTGTAGGCCCTTTTAACTGATTATTGACATAATGTAAATATAACTGAAAATCGAACTACTTAAAACTGTCCATAAATCTCTGTAAATGGTTGTTCATATCGTACTTCAATTTCCACATTATTACATCAGCAATAAAATTGCTTAGAATCTGATAATTTGCCGTTTTTCTCCCATTACCCGTTCGCATATTGCCAATCATAAATCCTGAAAGAAATCTAAAAATATATCGTGATTATATCCTAGTTTAGTAAGAAATATAAACCCATGGAAGAAACTAATTTTTACACAGATATTATTGAAAGCATCAAACTTATTTTTTCCTTCTTGCAAAAAAAATATGGTTTCTCAGATTTTGAAGAACGCCAAATTGCTTATGAAATGCATTATGAGGCTCATAAAGATGATATAATGATTGATATTTGGTTTGAAGCAATTGTATCTACCCCAATTTGGGCAAAAATAAACAACTATTACATTGATAATCTCGAGCTTGAAAACGAAAATATAAAAAGGTACAATAAAAGATTAGATGAAATATATGACACTATAGAGGAAAATTCTGATACGAAATGTTTTGAAAATAAATTCTCTCAATACTATAAATATGGCCAGGAGCTTAACACATTTTATCTGACCGAAATTGCAAACCTACTAAAAAGGTATTCTTCTGTATTAGAAGGTAATTTTGAACTACTGGAAGCTAATACGCAATTACTTATCGCTGCTAATAAAAAAGAGACCGACGCCCTTCGAATAGAAAAAGGCACTTACACAATTGAGTTTCAATTATTTTCGAAAGATGATTACGATATGTATGTAGAATTTGACTCTTTGGAAGACGCAAAAAGATATCTATCAGAAGATGATACTATAAAAGTTTACAGAATATTGGATTGCTATATGAATGAAATAAATTGGAATGCAGAGTAGTGAAGCCATTTGATTCAAATGATATGAGTCCAATCTTCTCTAAAGTTTATGGGATAAGATCTTTTTATTCTTGTTGCTTGTCAACTGGACGATTGTTAAGATAGTCTTTCCATGGAAACCCACTCTAATTAACTAATGTTACAGTTGTCAATTGTACTTTTGTCAGGATGTATTCAAATACCTAATGCTACTAGCCCATTCTCATCAACATTGTTTTTAATCTTCTTTCCAGCCCGGTATTTCCAACACAATCTACTGGACGGAGATGATCCAAAGCTGGTATTTTTCTTTCAGCCCATGCTAATGCCGCATCCCCAACTATTCCTACTATAACATAGACTAAAGACTCGTCAAGAAATCTATTTTTCAATTCCGTTAATACCGCTAGCTGGGGCATAGACCTATACAGCGTGGAAAATGCAGTCCATTCTTCATCCCCAGGGTAATATTGTTCCAATTTTATCATCTTTTAAAAACGTCTAAATCATCCTTGTATGCTTTCTTGTAAAATTCTAATATCATATTCATATATTGCACTTACATTTTTTTAAACTTGCCATTGTTTAGTAAAACATATGTTTCTGTTTCAAAAATGGGTTCTTCATTCATCCAATTTGAGCTCGTTATGACTATTTTGTCTTTTTCAACTTGGCTCCTTTTACCAAATGCAGATTCTGCTATTTCGTCATAAGCAATTTGAAGTCTATCGATGATTTGGTATTTTTTATTTACTGTAATCAATGTTGTGAAGAGCTCGTGTTCACCGCACTGATAGCTAACAACAATGGAAGTAAAATTTTCAGAGAAAGGTATTTTATATTTTAACCTGAAGTCTGTTGCATCGTTACATCCAGGATCAAACTTTATGCGTTTCAGAAAACCTGTGTCATATACTCCAGATTTTTCAACATTGTCGAAAGTAGTACTGTCGATTATTGGAAGATCTCTTAGAGGAAGCTGTGCCAATAAGTCTAGATCATAATTGAAAATTTCTTTGCCTTTTTCTATAATAGCGCCATCATCTCCAATACTTTTTGTTATTAGCGGTATTTTTGTAGTTTTCTTTTCCGTTTTGCTGTCGCAGCCTAAGAAAAAAAATACTGTTATCAACAGTAGTGTAAACAGTTTTTGCATGCTTATTCTATTTTCAGATCTATTCAATGATTAAACTCAATTTTCTATTTAAAAACTCCTTTTCTATAAATGCAGAGAGTTCCTCCTCGCTCAAAGTTGGATGGATATCATTACCGAGCCATTTCAACAAATTTCTGTGAAGAACATATGCTAATAATTTTGTTGTCGATTTGGGCAGCATAGCTTCGCCCGATATTCTATATTCTCAGCACAGACTAAAAGTGAATGACATGTATATTTACCAGCATTGTTTATCTGATACAGCATATTCTACACATTGATCAATGGTCTTCAGTTTGCCCCGAACGATTTTATTTTTATAAAGCTTTCTTTCTCTGCTGTCACTTACACCCGTTATTAAATATTTCCCTGTTTTGTCCCATCCATAGAAAGCCGCTTTATCAAAAAAATCTGGCACGAATATAAATTTACTTTCTTTTTCAGACCACTTGTAAAATTGGTACATATCATTGTCTCTCATGGAGCTTTCTAGATCCAGAATAAGAAGGTCTTCATATCCATCATTATCCATATCTATTATTGTTATAAAATTATAATCTCCATTACGAAAAGTCATTCTTTTTCTACTTACAAACTCATTTTCTTTAAATTCTTTATCCTTATAATAACCATAGGTATAATAATATGAACCGCTATTTATTGTTTGCCAATGCTGAAGTTCAATAGTTCCTTCAATACATCTGTAAGCAGACATCGGTAAAAAGCTATTTGTCCCTTTCTCTATTTCAGCAATTGTATAATTTTTTCCTCTTAACAAATCTTCAGACTTAGCGAGTAGCAATCGAATGTCTATCTTTCTTTCATTAATTTCTAAGGGAATTGTTACGACATATTTTGACGGAATATGCAATGTAGCAATATATTTTTGCACACCTTGTTTCCTGATAGACTTAGGCTTAGGTATTCGACCATCGATCACTGTAGAATCAATTTTAGCTAAATTGATATCTTCATCGTTTGAAATGCTTTTAGACTGATTTCTTGTACAAGAAATCAACAACATGAGTACAAAAACATATGCTATTATTGTAGTTGTCGATTTCATAAACTTGAACTATTAATTTCTATAAGTCAAAAGTATGGAAAAGAAATAGTTACTCGCTACAAAAAGCTATGTTTTAGTATTGTAAATGTGAAAGACTGTAAGATAGAAATGATCTTATATCTAGCTTATGAATGTTTTTTCTTAAATTGTAAGCTATAAAAATGAAATCCAGTAAACTAACATATTATGATTACAGAATTCCCTCTCCTCCAGAGTTTGAAACAGTATTCTCTCATTTTTATTTTGCGGAAAATAGGACTGAAATAACAATAACCAAAACCCTATTGCCATCTTTCCAAACCATCATGGTTTTTAATTTCGGAGCGTCTGCATTTTTGATTTCCAAGCAAAACACGAAAATCAAGGTTGGAAAATGTATTGTTTTGGGACCAATTAAGTCCGCATTTGAATATGGTATCCCTCCAAACTCCAGCATACTGGTTCTCAATTTCAAAGATGATTCATTCTACCGTTTTTTTGGCAAAGCATTTTTATCTAATCATTTGCCGATTCATCCCGATGAAGCAATGGAAGAAAATTGTTTTACTAGTCTATGGGCACAATTGAATAGTATAGATGGTGTACAGGAAAAGGTGGCACATATTCTCAATTTCTGCCGGCCCTATCTCAACCTTCAAAATGTAACTTCTAATCTATTAGCTAATTTCAAATCGGATACAATAAATCCAATCAAGTCTATTGCAGAAAAAGCGCGGCAAAGTGAAAGAAACATTCAATTGATTCATAAAAAGCACTTTGGTTTCAGCGCCAAGGAGATCATCCGTTATCATCGTTTCTTTAAAGCGATTGAATTGATTCAACAGATAGATTTTTCCAAAGAAAAGGTAAACTGGTTTGAAATTATCGATAAATGCGGCTATTATGATCAAAGCCAGCTTATTCACGACTTTAAACATTTTATTAATCTTTCGCCTAGGAACTACCTAAAGTTCCAGCAGGATATCTGTCAAGCTACCAGCAAATAGCTATTTTCGTTTTCATACAATTTTCCTGATTTGCCCTATTTTAAATTTGTACTGTTCAATCAAATATAGTAACGCTATGAAACATCTCATTATTTATGCCCATCCAAATCAGGAAAGTTTGAATGGTCAGTTTAAACAAGCTATTGAAAAAAATCTAGTACAGCAGAAACAGGATGTAATCGTCAGAGATCTTTACACGCTCGGATTTGATCCTGTGCTGTCTTTGGAAGATATGACAGCACAGCGAAAAGGCATTGTCAATGAACTTATTAAAAAAGAGCAGGAATATATTAAGTGGGCGGATATAGTCACCTTTATCTACCCAATCTGGTGGACCGGTATGCCTGCGATTATGAAAGGATACATTGACAGGGTATTTAGTTATGGATTTGCCTATCGTTATGATCAGGGTATACAAAAAGGACTATTAACTGGAAAACAAGCGATAATTCTCAATACGCATGGAAAATCTAATGAAGAGTATAGCACTATCGGTATGGATAAGGCATTACTGCTGACATCCGATAAAGGTATCTACACCTATTGTGGATTTCAGGTCACAGCGCATTTCTTTTTTGATAAAGCCGATCGTGCCACCCCTGAGGTTATTGAAATATGGCTTTCTAAAATCACAGATGTATATACTACAATGAACACTCAGCTTTCTAATTGTTAGAGCTCATAGTATAAGGAAAGTCCTCTAGCTCACTCAATTTTATTATGTCGTTACGATAGTATTAGTGGGATGGAACTATTTCGATTTATACAAAACATCTGTGGTTATTGATCATAAGGAATGCGATTAATAAAAGTTTAAAAAAAGGCAGGATATTAAAACCCTGTCTTTCATTCGTTTACTTCACAGTCTAGAACATTAGTACTAATGAATGCAAAAACCAATACTTCAATGACTGGAACTTTATCATAACTGCAGCTATGCAATAATTTCGGATAATTTCCTTTTTTATTCGAATGTTGTCATTTCAGTAGTGATGTGCTCAATTAAATCTTTGGCCCGGCGGAACTTTAAGATTGATGCCGCTTGTCCTGACCAAAATGGTTTCAATTCGGTATCAGACTCTGTATTCGCGGGATACGCACCAAGTTTTCCCAAGATCTTGCCCTGAAACGGGTATGGAGCCAATTGTTCTTGATAATCCTTCAATTCTTCTGTCAATCTGTTCTTGATTGCTCGAGATAATCTTCCAGTAAATATTTTGGTTAGTGTGGTATATTGTGCCTCAATTGAGAATAATTTCTGCCGATATGTTTGACTTGCACCCGATTCTTGGGTGGCCAAAAATGCTGTCCCAATCTGTACCGCATCTGCACCAAGTGAAAATGCGGCTTTTACGCCTCGAGAATCAGCGATACCACCTGCAGCTATAACTGGAATCCTAACATGATCGGCGATCTGAGGGATCAAGGAAAATGTACCTATGAGACTTTCCTCAGCTTTATCTAGAAATGAGACTCGATGCCCACCGGCATCAAAGCCTGTAGCGACTATGGCATCAATTCCCGAATTTTCAATAGCAATAGCTTCATCCAATGTGGTAGCTGCGCCTACAGTTTTGATATTCAATTGGCGGCATTTTTCTAAAATATCTACTGAGGGTATGCCATAAACGAAACTAAATACAGCTGGCCTTATTGCGAAAATAGCTTCAATTTGATTCTCAAAAGACGGACTATCAGGGAGTGGAAACTGGGGTGGCTCTATTCCCGCTTCATTAAAATAGGGTTTAAATAGTTGAATTACTTCCCGAAGGGCAAGTTCATTAAAATCCTCAATTTTATCATCCTGACTTTTTACCCAAAGATTGAGATTGAAAGGCTTGTTGGTCTTTTCCCTAATTTCTTCTGAAATTGCAATAATTTCATTTGCATAAAAAGGTTGACAGCCATAAGAGCCTAATCCTCCACTGTTGGACACGATAGCAGCGAGATCTGTAGATGATATTTTTCCCCCGAAAGGTCCTTGAACAATAGGCAAATCAATGCCTAGTAACCGAGTAAGTTTTGTGTCATTCCACATTGTTTACATTTTTAATATTTTACAATGTAAAACTCACTCTATTTCTACTACTATAGAAGGATCTACCGCACAAAAAAAATGTGATATAGATCAAAATTATTTTGTGGAATAAAGTCGGCTAAGGGTTTCCCGGCTAACGCCAAGATAAGATGCTAAGATGTGCTTTGGTAGTTTCTGTACAAGCGATGGATACTCTAATAGAAATTTTTCATAACGCTGTTTTGCACTACTACTCAGCAAAGAAAGGATCCGATTCTGCAAGGCAACATTCCTACGATTGGTTTTCTTTCTAAAGAAATGTTCGATCTGATGGAACTCACGACATAGTTTTTCTCTATTATCGTTACTCAGACACAGTACTTCGGTATCTTCTAAGCAATCAATATTGACAATCGCATTTTTCTGGTAATAATAGGCTTCATAATCGGTAATCCACCAATCTTTTAATGCAAAAAGTAAAATATGCATCTTTCCATTTTCATCACTATAGTAAGATTTCACGCAACCTGAAAGCAAAAAATAATCGAAAGTAACATGTTGGCCATCTTGTACCAAAAACTGATGTTTTTTAAACTTTTTATATGTAAAGTGACCTAATATGTAATCAAATTCTTCGGGCTGGATAGCAATAATCTTCTGAAACTGATCTCTTAGAATTTCGCTCATGTTAATAACGCATATTTCAACTTATAGAAAGTTTAAGTGGATTTTAATATTCATCTCCTAAAATTACAAAATTAAAATGCTTAGCACAGCAGATTTCAAGGATTAACTTAAATAAACTGACATCCCTGACAATTGAGACATTTTGGAAGGTTTCTCATACATTTGCCTTTCTACAACTGGAAAAACAAAGTGTAAACGATTATAAGGTCAAGGAGTACGATCACAGCATAAAACACTGTCATATGGACTGGATTTCAGATAACATGAGCACAGGTCGTTTCATCACATGATTAAAACGCTATAAAACTGCTTTTTCATAGCAATTGAACAAGCCTTTACGAAAAGTGACAGTACCAACAAATTTATATCCCTTTTTTATATATACAGCATTTGCCTGATTATTCAGCGAAAAAGCATCAAAACGAATCGATTTATATCGATTTTCTAAAGCGTATTGCTCTACATAACGAATCATCTGGCTTGAGATCCCCTTTCCTTGAGCAGAGGGTTTTACGTAGAGACGATGAATAACAATAAACGGAACTGATGTCTCCCAGTTCAAATCATTATATTCTTCATCATAGCGTTCGTTAAGCGCCATATAAGCCAATACTTCACCCTTTTCTATGTAAACAAAACCTTCTCCCCTCTCGATATCCACTTTAAGCGTGTCTTTATTCGGATATTCCTGATCCCACTGATCAATCCCTTGATCGTGCATATGTGTTTTAACTTCGTCAAGAATCTTAACGGCTTGGATCAAATCTGTTGAATTAGCTTTTACAATCATTTTTTATAAAATTACTATTTTCTAGTTACACTTATATCCAAAATTTTCCCAAAAAGTAGATCTGTTGGTGTTCTATAATATATGAAAAAGGTTCCCAGCAAGTTTCAGCAGGATAATATCTGGCAATTTCTCACAAACTGACTAGTATTTCAAGCGTTTTGGCTAGTGCGATAAGTTTTAAGGCTTAATCAGTTGGTTGTGGGAATAAAAAGCATTACCCCAAATAGATACAATAGGAGCGGGTAATGAACCCTAAATGAAAGACCAATCTGTTAAATTGGTTTCTTAGAATCGAAATTCTCGTTTTTTTAATATTCCATCGCTATATATTTCGGTATAAATTAACCGTCCTTTTTTCCTGGTATTTAATATAGGTTCTCCGGTTTCTTCATTGTATTTTTGCAGTAATTTATAAAACCTCCATGTTCCAACAGGAGAACCATTTTTATACTCCGCTTCCAAGTAAGTATAGGGATCCGTGAATTCCGAATACCGATGTAAATCAATATGACCATTTGATTTAAACTCTATCCATTTCCCTTCTTTCTTATGGCTTTTCACCATTCCTTGCTCCTCATCATTTTTGTAGAAGCCATCATTATCATAGTATCTAGAAAATTTTCCAGACGGAAGAATCTGGTATTTTCGTAAAGGTCTTAATGTCAAGGGGTCTTCGCTAAATGCATAATCTTGTATGGAAATTATATAATTTTCAGTGATGTTAAATAAACTATAGTGTGCAAATCCCATTTCCCCCTCATGATGAAGATATATTCTTTTCATATCAATAAGCTTACTGTCCTTCGTTGAAATTAAGTACACTTTTTCAATAAACGGTTCAGCATAACGGACGGTATTATATACAGCCACAAAGTACAATGAATGCACTCCATAACTCAGAAAATTAGATGCAATTTTAATCCTATCATATTGCTCATTTACATTCTCACTAAATGGCAGAAAAACATCATATTCTTCGGGAAGTAATATCAGATCTTTTTTGATTACTTTTTCAAAGTTTAATGCATGGAGTTCTTTCAATTTATTTTCATTCTGAATGGTAGACAGAATGGCGTCAATGCTCCCTTGTTTCGAAATATCTGAATATCCAAATGGTAAAGTTATACGGTCAGTTTTATTTCTGTTAAAGAACAATGACCCCTTATCCGTCGAACGTACTTCTGTGTCTATTGCCTTATTTCCTATCTGAGCATTACTGTAGCTAGAAAAAAGGGAAAATAAAGTAATAAAATAAATGATATTAATTTTATACATATATAGCTATTATAGAAAGGGAACCATGAAATAGTAATTTTCTTCGAAAGAAGAATGACTTCGGACGGTACCCCATGTATACAACACAAATATCAATATCTGGTTTCTCAAATTAGTGCAAATACTAATATCCGTCTGCTACAATTTAATATTCGTAAATCTATTCTTGTAATTATCGATATTCCTTTTATTTACCATTTTCAGCCTCCGAGATGCCACCAATAAATAGAAAGGCCACTTTGAGGTTGTCCAAAGTGGCCTAATTATCAATAAATTCTTAATGGTTATCTAAATTGTACCTATGGTTCTGATACAATCGGCAAGGTTCTCTAGTCATCAGCGGTTAGAAGTCCGCTTTCCCATTTAACGGTACGATTGAATTCGTCCAATACATATACTTTGTAACTTTGGCCACCTTCAAATACGCGAAGAATAACGTGTCCACGAAATGACTGATATCCCTTTTGGAACCATGGACCATAAGTAACCAAAGTTTCATCATGCATATTGGTTGAGAATAACAACCTCTCTTTTCGCTTCCCCAAATTCCGCAGCCTATAGTAAACTTCTTGTCCGGGCTGATCTGAACTATAGACTTGTTGAATGGCAATTTTCGGATCCAGCGTCGCTATAAGGTTTGCGTTGTTAGCATCGCGATTTCCATGATGATCCAATACCATCGCATCGACTCGTCCGACAGCTTTGGCAATAGACGTTTCTACATCAAACCAAGATGGTACTGAGCCGTCGTGCAAACCGGTATTGTCAGCACCAGCATAGTAGTCAAACTTACCATAACGGAACTTTAAAGCCATACTCAATGGATTTTCATTATACCCCCCTTTGTAGAAGTCGAGCATATCTCTAGCTGAAAAAAGTTCAGTCCTTTCATTACTTTGGGGATTCCATACCTGCGCATTATTTTTGATATTCAGAATATGTACCATTGGAAAAGCTTTAGGATCTTTTGTCAACACGATCTGATCTTGACGTCCAACTTGCAAAGATTGAATGGTATACAAACGACTATCAACCAATTGGAGATATCGCTGAAATAACTTATCATCCTTCAATTTAACTCTTAGATCCAAAGGAAAGTCGTAATTTGGATAACTACGGTCAATGATAGTTTTAACATCCAGTCTCGGCAGCAGATCCATTACGGCACCATAATGGTCACTATGGAAATGACTGATAACAGCATAATCCAACACTACTGGACCTCGCTGGCTCCCAGTGGCCCACTCTATGTACTCAATCAGCGCATCCTGAATGGTACCAGTCGATGCGTAGCGGAGACCGATCGCTTTCAATGGCGCATTATTTTTCTCAAAACCCTTTTTATCCACTGTTCCAGCATCCAATAAGATACGTGTCCCATCGGGCATCATAATAAAGGTGCAATTTCCCTCCCCTGTATTAATGTGATGTATATCCATGTACCCTTTTTTCCAAAACGGAAATTTCTGCTGTACTGAAGTTCCATGCTTGACCGGGGATAGCTGTGCCAACAGTAATGGTGCTTCTAATGCGAAGAATAGCACTAACATTCCTAGTTTTCTAATCATCTTCATGGGTTCTGCTTTTTGCTCTTTAAATACTTTATCAAAAGCGCCGGACGGTCGGTTTGAATCATGTTAACATGATTCTCCAGAAACCAATCATAAATGGATGGGTCAGTTACAGCTCTTTCGTCATCATGCCCAGCATTCTGCTTGGGCCAGAGTGAATTAACCCAGATATTGATCCCCTGTTGCCGTAATTCTTGAAATCTTTTCAATATGTCCTCCTGGCCCTTGTTTATCGTGAATTCTACCGCAATGGGTTTATAATTTCGAAGATGGTTATCCAATAAAACCTTCGCATTGGAACTGTTCATATTAATAATTGGCATGAAACTTACCTCTTCAAAGCCTTTACCCAGTTTTTCTTTGATTTCCTCATACGATTTATTGGCTTTAAGCACGATCTGATCCAGCGTTCCTGTAGATTTAGCAATCGCATAACAGATAGGGAACAACTCAAAACCCTTGTCAATATTAACAAGAATGTGCCCCTTGCAGGTTAACAATGCTTCTTCTAAGGTTGGGATACGATGTGACGTGGCTATACCGAGTCCGTCTTTGAGAAATAGGTTCTTTAGACTGTCCAACGTCCAGTCTCCGACCCTTCCTTTTCCGGTAGTTGTACGGTCAATAGTGGAGTCGTGCATTAATACCGCTTTTCCATCTTTAGTCAGTTGTACATCGATCTCGACCATATCCACCCCCATTGAAATACAGTTTTTGATTGCCTGAACGGAGTTTTCGGGCGCATTGCGCCAATCGCCGCGATGGGCAATGACCCAAACTTTTTCACTGGGTGAATTCCGCAGTTGCGCTGTTGTCCGCTCGATGTTCGTAGTGCTGGCAACCCTCTCTTGTGCTGGTAACTGCTGTACAAAAAGTAGCAGCATATAGAAATAAAACAGCCTGATATTTATCTTCATGGATTTAAAAGCTTCAATTTTCTAATTATTTAGTATAACCTGGATTTTGTAAGATACTCTGATCAGTCGCGGTCTGGCTTGCAGGAATAGGAAGCAACAACTTATTGTTGTCTGTCAATCCCAAAAGCAGCGCAGCACGTCCCCGACGGATAATATCAAACCAGCGGTGGCCTTCAAAAACGAGTTCTTTGCGACGCTGCATATCAATTTCCTCAAAAATATCTTGTTTTGTCAAAGCTCCTTTATAAGGGCCTATACCTGCGCGCATCCGGATTTGATCAAGGTATTTCAAAGCTGATGTGGTACTGCCCAATTCATTTTCAATTTCAGCAAGCATCAGCAATACGTCCGCATAACGCAAGACAACAAAATCACTGCCGGCATCTTCAACGACAGTCACCGGAACGGCAATTTTATTGCTATAGGCTAAGCCTGAAACTAAGCTTTTGACATAACTTCCTTTACGTTTGTCCTGATCTGTAAATAGACCATAGAACTTGCTACTCAGCACACCATGACCTTTGGTTCCAGTCATCTTTCCTTCCACACGTCCCGTCGGATTAAACATCCGATAAGCGTCAGTACCTTCGCTGTTGGAATTAACACCTGAAGCAAACTGAACAGCAAAAATAATTTCCTTATTTAATTCATTGGCCACTGGAAAGACCTGTGTGATATCATCAAGCAACCCTTGTCCTGAGGCAGGACTAATCACTTCATCCAAAAAGGTTTTGGCATTCTGAAAATTACCTAAGGTTACTTCGACTTTCCCCATTAACGTTTGCGCAGCCGATTTTGTCGCGCGGCCTTTATTGGACTCTGTACGTGTTGGCAGCAAAGCAATAGCCTCTTTAAGATCTGTTTTTATCTGGTCGTAAACCTTTGCCTTTTCTGTACGGCCCTGACCAAATAGCTCCTGTGGATCTTTAATCTCATCAACCACAAGTGGCACATCCCCAAAACAGCGTACCAAATTAAAATAAAGCAGGGCGCGGATAAACTTCATTTCACCGATCCTATTTGATTTCAATTCTTCTTTGTTGAACGAAATGTCCTTAATTCTGTTGAGTACAATATTTGCATTCTGAATAGCCATATAGTGATCTCTCCAAACTGCCTCGATGAGGCCGCTTTGTGGTATATTGGTAAAATTGTCCAACATGCCATACTCGCCATTATCATTGGCAGGAGTTTCATCATAAGCGTCTTCACCGGGGATTTCACCAATAGCCAGCATGCCCAAGTTATAGATTCCTTTAAACTGTAAAGAACCATAGGTTGCATTTATCGCTTCTTCGATTTCCTTTTCATTTCGGTAAAACCGTTGCGCAACCTTCTCTGTTTCAGGATAGATCTTAAGTTCCTTTGTACAGCTCAGCATAGTAGCCGAACCAATCAAAAATATGTAGATTATTTTTTTCATCTCAATAAACTCCGTTCGTATAATTAATTTCTCTATTGACATTTCGTCTAAACGATGTTGTCATGGTTATCTTTAATAAGTTGCTTTGAGTCCAAAAGTTATTGTTCTAGCAATTGGATAGTTTCCTCCTGTATTGTATCCTGATGTTAGAATATTTTCCATGGTGGTACCATCGGGATTCCAGCCCCTAAACTTGGTTTTTGTAAATAAATTTGTACCTGAAACATAAAGCTGTAGGTCACTTAACTTTATCTTTTTCAAAAAGCTTGAATCAAAGTTATAGGCGAGGCGCACATTTCGTAACCGAAAGTAGTCGCCATTATTGCGTTGCACAACAACAGAACTGCGCACCAGCTTTCGGCTATTGGAAAAGTTACCAAAATTAGGCTGTCCCAGAAACCCTCCGGGATTGTTTTCGGGATGATATCTGTTTTCAAAATAGTACTGCGAGGGAACAGCGAAGCCTTCGCCGGATTCAGTCAGTGAAGACATATCACCGTCCAGCAATGTCCGTCCATAAATACTGGCAAAATCAAAACTAAAGTTAAATCGCTTATATGTGATATCTGAGCCAAAACCATAAGTCCACTTTGGTGCATATGAACCTTTTGAGGTTTTATCCTCCTCATTGATCTTACCATCGTTGTTGACATCGATTACGCGATAATCCCCTGTCAGCGTTCCGTCGAGATGTGGCGAATTATCTATCTCTGCCTGCGTTTTATATACACCATCAACGGTATAGGCGTAGATCTCCGCAATAGAACCACCTACTTTAGTCACGAAATTTTGATCGACACCAGTGGCTATCTTGTTTTGCCCCGGCCCTAACGCCAACACTTTGTTGCTATTACGCGTAGCATTGGCATTAAAACCAATAGCGACCTTACCAATCATAAAATTATTACCGGATAATTGAGCTTCAAAACCTTCGTTCTCCATTTCACCAACATTTGCAAGCGCCTCACTATAACCTGATTGAGCCGGAACAGGTACTTTGAGCAATAATCCTTTGGTATTCGTTTTGTAATAAGCCAGTGAGAGATTTAACCTATTTTTTAAAAACCCTAGATCCAAGCCTATATTTTGTGCATTGGCAATTTCCCAACCAAGGTTGGGATTGGAAGATGTACTCGTAATATACCCTGGTGCAACCGTTGATCCATTGAGATAATCATAGTTATATTTAGTATAGTCATTCACATTGGTAACCAACGCATAAGAACTATAGTTGCCAATTTGGTTATTTCCTGTCTTTCCCCAACTTAAAGCTAATTTGGCAAAATTTAGAAAATCATTTTCAGGAAAAAAATTCTCTTTGCTCATAACCCATCCAACGGATGCTGATGGAAAGTTTCCCCATCGGTTGTTTTCACCGAATCGAGAGGAACCATCACGGCGTAGCGCTAGCGAGACGAGATACTTTGCATCATAATCATATTGAATACGGGAAAGAAAGGATTCTAAGGTCCACATACCAATCTTAGGAACTGATCTTGTTGCACTCGCCCCCGCAATGTTCTGGATATTGTCATCCGCATATCCTGTCCCCGTAGTTTTATTTAAATTGATCCGTTCTTTCTGAAAAGTATGACCTATCAATACGTTAAATGAGTGCTTTTGAATTCGGAAGTCATAATTCAAGGTATTCTCTACGAGATAATTATAAGTTGATATCCGAGTTTGTGTTCCATCTGCGTCCGGTCTGGGCGCAGGAATCCGGTATGCCCCAACACTTAAAGGATAATAGAAGTCGGCTAAATAGGAATCGTAATCACCACCTAGGCTAAAACGGTATTTTAACCCTTTAATAATCTCATAATTGAGAAAGATATTACCAAATGTTTTGAACCGCTGGTTGAGTTTTTTGACCAATGTTGACGTCGCTAGCAAATTCTCCACGGGTGTACCATTAATCGCTACCCCTTCCAGAATACGTTGCTCTTGTACCAATTGGTCACTGATATTCAAACTACCATCTGCCTTGTAAGGACTATAAAATGGGAAAGAAAGTGGTATTAATCCCAAAGCGCCATCGCTTCTGCTAGATTGATCTCGTGCATTTTGGTGAGTATAACTTGGTTTGAGATGAATCCCGAAATCAAGTTTACTTGATATTTTGGTTTCCAAATTAACGGCAGCAGAATAACGTTGCATATCAGACCCGATGACGACTCCTTTTTGGTTAAAATACCCCAGTGAGGTGTAGAACTTTGACTGCGCGCCGCCACCGCTAATATTAACATTGTAGTTGGACATTGGCGCTGTTCGAAACGCTAAATCCATCCAGTCTGTATTTGTTAAACCTTGCTGACCGTCGAGATAAGGTCTTAGATAATCCAGCGAAAGCTCTCTCCCATCAATGTTCTTGCCATTGATTTTTTTCGTAACACGTACCGAATTTGGGTCAGAAGCACTGCGATTCCTTGGATCTTTGGATACATAGCCCCAATCTCGAGCTTCAGACAGGAATTGAGCCAACTGATAACCGTCCACAAGTTTTACGCCTGATGTCTGCTGCTGGAAACCGTAATAAGCATCAAAGCCTACTTTGGTCTTTTCGGCCCCCATCTTTCCCTCCTTGGTTGTCACCAGGATAACACCATTGGCAGCGCGTGAACCGTAAATTGCTGCGGATGCAGCATCTTTTAGAATATTAATACTTGCTATATCCGAAGGATTGATCGAGTTTAATGTATTTCCTTCGGATAGCGGGAAACCATCAACTACAATCAAAGGACTTGCCTCAGCAGTCAATGTACCTCGTCCCCGAATGACAATTTGAGCGCTCGCTCCCGGTTGGCCATCGGCCTGATTAATCACAACACCAGAAACCTTCCCTGCCAATTGTTGCTCAAAACTGGCCGCCGCAGTCTTCTCTAGGCTTTTGGCGTCAATCTTACTGACAGCACCCACGATTTTCGCCCGAGATTGCTCGCCATACCCAATCACCACGATTTCATCCAACAATCTATTTTTGGTATTTAATTTAATGTCAAGCTGATCTTGGCTCTCTATTGTTGTACGGAAGGTATCATAGCCCACATGAGAAACCATCAAAACTTTTTCTGGCACATTGGGCACAGCTAGTCGATAACTCCCATCTGCTTGAGACAATGTTTTAACGCTGCTATTTAGAAATTCTATCGTAACACCGCTAACAGGTTTGTTGTCTTGATCACGGATAACACCAACTAGGATCTGTTGTTGTTTAGCTGTCTTCATCAAACGTTTTACCGTAAGAACCTTATCCTTAACAAAGAAATCCAGCGGAAAATTCCTTTTGAGGAAATCTATGGATTCGTTCATCGTTTTAAACTGAAGCGCTGTTTCCTCCACATAAAGTCCCTGCAGGTCACTTTCTACATAGTACACTTGGTAACCAAACTGCTTGCCTAAGTTGTTGATCGCGGAGCGTAAGGACAGTGATTTTAGCTTGGCCTGCTGACCAAGAGTGTAAGGGGCCGCATTTGTCGATTCAGGAAATGCTGACCAAAACAATGAAAAAAGTATAGCAGAGGCTATAAAACTGTTTTTTTTCATAAATTTGAAATGATTTGAAAATTGATTCTAGTTATTTGAATTGATTTATTCACCGGTAATGGCTGTTACCGGTGTTTTTTTATTTTAACCTATATTGTTGTTCATTAATTCGCGTCGGTTTTAGGTTTAATGGGAAAGATATAATCTGTAGGATATCCTCAAAATTACCACTGAAAGCACCACTCACAACTTTGTCCTTTAGGCTATCTGGATAAGCTATTTTCATCTGGTAAGATTCTTCCAGTTGTTGTAATACGATAGCTAGCTCAGTGTGGTCAAACTTAAAAGTTCTTTTAGCGGATGGTAGCATATAATGCTTTTGTGTCGATCCCGCTTTAAAACACCAGGCCTCTTCGGGCATTAAATAGGTTGTATTCCCGTCTTTATTAATCTTAACTTTTCCCTCAAATAATTGCACCCGATGGTCGGTATCCGTTTGAATAAGATCAAACTTTGTACCCAGCACTTCAACATCAAAATCCATTGCATCAATCTGAAAAGGTCTATTTTTATCCTTAGCGATATCAAAATATCCCTTCCCTCTGAAAGCTACTTTTCGTATGCTACTCCCAAATTCGGTAGATATAGTCAGCTCACTAAAGGGTTCCATGATGATATGGCTACCATCTTTAAGGTATACAGTGTCACGATTGTTCATTGTAACAAAAGTGTACTGTTCTGCTACATTTTTGGGTTGAAATATAAACCACGCTCCTAACAGCAATACGGGAAGAATAAGTAGCATACTTTTCCTCTTTTTTCTTTTAGCCCGTTCCTTTTTCTGGATCCGTTGATCAATGTTTTCCCATAAGGATTCAGACGTCTCCTGCTTCACAGAGGGATCCTCTGAAATTGCATCCCAGATTTCTTTCGGATCTTTTTTTCCTTTTGCCATATCGTATAGATGGTATCTATAAACTATTACGTCTATACCCCTATATCGTACACCCCCTATTAGAAAAAAATTAAAAATTAGCCCGAAGAAAAGTCATGGCTTTGTTGATCTGCTTAGCAACGGCTGTTTTGGATATTTTGAATTTATGAGCAATCTCACTGTAACTTAACTCATCCACAACACTATCAAGTACCATTATTTTTCGACGTTCTGGTAGAGCTGACAATAATAAATTCAGTTTGTCTACTTTAATCTGATAGGCAGATTCGTCAAACTTCTCTTCGATTTCTGTCAACTCGTAAGCGCTATCAAGGGAAGTAAATTGAACCTTTTGTTTTCTATAAAAATTGGCAATTTCCTGTTTGGAGGTTTTAAAAATTATTGCTTCTGGATTGGATACTACGTATAGCTTATGAACATAACGCCACAGGTGAATAAAAACTTCCTGTACTACATCTGCAGCATCATCTTGGGATTCAATATAGTATTGAACGAATAAAAATACTTTCTTATGGTATCTATTAAATAGGTCTTTGAAGTACTCCTTCTTCATAACGATTTTTATTCAAATCAGACAAACGATGTCTAAAAGCTAACTCATAATTGGATAAGGTCTTTTACCTTTTACAGATAAATCTACAAAATTAGTAAGAACCCTACAATCCAAATTGAATATTAAGTTGTTCCAATAAGTTCACCAGACAAAAATACAAAGCCTATCACCATTATATGAGCAAAGTAGCAGATTTCATAATTTCTTAACACGAACTTATATTTAGAACACAATATCCACCATAAAAATGAACAAGAAATATCTGTCACATTCGTATAGTGATATTTAGAGTTTATTCCTGGTGGAAGCTGGCTCTGGACTTATGTTTTTTTGTCAAGTATCCGGTCAAATAGGTCCGAATATCTTTTGGAAGACCACTCAGCATAACTTTTAAGCTTTGGACAGGTTTACAGTCCTTTCCTTCTCCACAATAATAGTCTAGATGGAAGATATAGTCCTTGTTTCCATAAATGACAATATAGGATACTTTCATATCATAGCTCTCATATCCCCCACAGTAATAAAAAGGAATGATAGCCGCCTTTCGCCCACCAAGGTTCTGAATATGTATTTCTTCCTTTACGAAGTAGATTAACGACATTTGAGAATAAGGATATGTGTAGACCACGGATGTAGAACCTTTTTTGTTTTTCACACGCGCTTCGATCTGGGTGAGTACTCCATCAAATCTAGACGAATCAGCATTGCAGGGATTCGTAACTTTTACGTGCAATGTGTTTTTTCCATATGCATCTTGATAGACGCGTTTCGTCACGATGGTATCAAAGACCTGCAGTTCCGAACCACCTCGAACGGTATCTTGCAGATACCTCTTCGAGGTTGCGAAACACTTAGTAGTAAAGAGAAGCAACACCATAAATATGGTACAGCTAGAAATTGTGACAATATACCCTCGAGAAATCGCTACAACGGGTATATTATGTATATTTATCGGTTTTGCCATGTGCATAGGTTCATAAAAAATGGTATCATTTCGTCTGTATAATCGAGCAAAATCTGTTCCAACATAGGGTCATTTTGCTGTCTTTGAGTTCTTGCTTGTACACGGTCAATATTTCGATTATTACAATCAGTATCGGACGCATTTCTGATTTTGCTTTTCAATATCTACATCCATTTTTTTATATTATATCCTTTGAAATTGACAATTCACTAATTAAATATACATTTCAGATCTGAATATACTTATGTCATTTATTATTCGTGTTTAATGGATTTATATTCGCTTAAAAATTCTTTCGTTCTGTGATCCTCCGCTCAAAAATGGTCTCTCAAAACTGTATATTGGCTGCAACTTCTTATACCTTACTGAAATTAGACTATCCCATTACACTTACCACAATATCACCATAATTTCATGTTTACACTGCAGGATCAGACATTAATCATCGTATATTGTTTTGGGTTGATACCGAAATGCTCCTTGAATACTTTTGAGAAATGGCTGAGGTTGGTAAAACCGAGTTTATAACCAACCTCTGAAACGGAATACTTTTTTTCTTCCAGGAGAAGAGCGGCTCTTTTTATTCTGAACTTCTGATAATAACTAAATATACTATCGCCGAAAATCTGCCTAAATAGTCGCTTTAGTTTAGTAGGGCTCATGGCCGCTTCAAGTGCGAGCTCTCCAATAATAGGAGGCGTTTCGAGATCGTCAAGGATTTGGTCTTTTATTCTATACAGGATTGTGATATCGTGGTCGCTCAAAGCATACATACGTTTCTCATCCCGCTTTTCCAGTTCCATCAATAGCCTGCAGATCATTTCCTCCGCTTTGATTCTTCGAAAGAATAGTTCGAACGTTTCGTCAACAGTTTCCGATACAATCTCATCGACCACTTTCTGCAAAGAAGGCGAAATGATCTGTTCAAAAAGATAAGGTTGTGTATTCTCGAGGAGGCTTTCTAAAACCGGAGACTGCGCTGATATACTAAATAATTTACTCAGATAGCTGGCCTCTATTTCGATATTAATAGTTGACGTATTAGAATGGATGGAAATTATCTCATCTGTATTAATACGACTGGTTGCAATCAAAACGGTAGGTATTTCTTTGGGATTTGTTCCTATAGATAATGATCCAAGTCTGGGAAAAATGTTTTGGAACTTAAAAAATATAACCTTTTTTGCATCATCACGCTCTAGATTATCAATCACAACATCCTCATTCAACTCGTAGTTACTGATCAACATCCTCATGTGTGCATTAAAAACAAACCCAATGCAGTATCCGTTTCCATATTCGTTGGGGATCTCTAATTTTCTTCTTTTAATTTCAGTTCCAAGGAAATAAGCCAGCTTTTGAAGAACAAGGGGAATTGTCTGATCATCTTTTTTCATAAAAGTCTTTTATAGCTATTTTTGAGTCTAATGTAATTATTTTATTCCTAAAATGACAGCCAATTTTGTATTGATCTTAAACAATACAAAAATTATGGTATTCAAAAATAAAAAAATAGCGATCATTGGTGCTGGGCCTGCCGGTCTTACATTGGCTAGATTATTACAACAAAATGGTGCAGATGTCGCCGTTTATGAAAGAGATAAAGATCCCCAAGCTAGAATTCAAGGGGGTACGCTTGATCTGCATAAAGGCTCAGGTCAAGAAGCATTGAAAAAGGCAGGACTGCTGGAGAATTATTATTCTTTGGCATTACCTATGGGAATTGTTATGGCTGATGAAAAAGGGGCTTCACTTTTCACAAAACATTCTACTCCTGAAAATCAATACGACAATCCTGAAATCAACAGAAATGTTTTTCGGAAAATGCTATTAGAGAGTTTGACTGTTAATACTGTCGTTTGGGATAGCAAATGTACAAGACTTGAAGCTACAAACGGACAATGGCTACTACATTTTGAAACAGGCTTACAGGCAACAGCGGATCTTGTAATCGGGGCCAATGGTGGGATGTCAACAGTGAGATCATATCTTACTGACGCACAAGTTGAAGATACTGGAACCATAATCATCCAGGGAGATATTTCTGATCCCGAACATTATGTCCCGAAATTTTATCAACGCTGTGATGGGCATAGGCTAATGGTTGCCCATAAAGGAAACTTACTAGTGGTCAATCCAAACAATAATGGATTGTTGAGCTATGGTATCATTTTCAAAAAGCCCGCGGGATGGAACAATCATAAGGAAGAAGAATTTCAGAATCCAAACTTCGTACATACTTTCCTTTTGGATAGACTTTATGACTGGGATAACCAATTTAAAGAACTGTTTCTTTCAACATTATCTTTTAGTTATCTTCCGACAAGAAAATTCTCCTTGGACACTCCTTGGAAGAATGATCGTCCTCTCCCACTAACACTTATTGGTGATGCAGCACATTTAATGCCTCCATTTGCAGGAAAGGGTGTCAATACGGGGTTGTTAGATGCATTGATTTTATCGGAAAAACTCAGTGATCAATCTTTCACATCACTTGAGGCCGCCCTTAAGGCCTATGAAACAGAAATGTTCGTCTACGCGCGGGAAGCACAACTAGCCTCAAGCAGAAACGAAATTGAAATGCGCCAGCCTAACTTTTCTTTTAAACAGTTAATTCAATAAGAATACTATCACCTGTGTTACCGCCATATTTAACTACTTTTGGTTTCGTTCCTGTCATTAAAATTATTGACCTAAAATGGGTTCTTGGCAATCACCAGCTATATATTTATTATTTTTCTCGTCTTTGAGATAGTCAACTTTGTTTGTTTTAGGTTTATACACCAACTTGAATGTTCTTTTTTCAAACCTATCTTCTTTTTCAGGTGTAAAAATCAAAACATCCTTTTCTGTCTTATATGATCCATTGATAAATTGCATATTCTTTTCTTCTAGCAGAACATACCCTTTCTGTTCTGCTTCTTTCTTTTTTATCGGATCATAATTATAAGAGCTAATTACCATTCGGGCATTATCTCCCGCCCAGCCATACTCCAATAAATTGCTGCTTACGTACAGTAACGAATCTTTCCTTTCTTCGACCTTATAAATAAAACATCTCTTTGTCTGTTCCATAAAAATATCTTCTATTCTTTTCGCCTCTGGCATGGGATATTCCTTCTTTTTTATTGGTGGCGGAATAGTATTCTTATTCGGTTTTTTCTGCTGGCCAAAAACAAAAAAATGAGAAAAGGTTATTAATGCTATCAGGAATATTTTCTTCATTTGCTCTAATTTTTAAAAATTGACTATTGTTATTCGTTAACCAAAAACTAAAATTTTCAATGTATCATCATTTCAAAATAACGTTTCAATAATTAAATATAAATTATTATGTCCAAAAGCACTTGCTTCATTTAATATTCGCTTTTAGGGGATTTATATTCGCTTTATAAATAAAACTTTGGTTTGAATATAGTCTTATAACATATATGTCTGCTGTTCCATTTCATGATCAGATTACCGGTAAACAGATATATTTTGATTAATATCTAAGATTCTTAGTTATATGATTGAAGTTGTAATTTTATGAAACTTTAAATATTCTATTTTCAAATGAAAGAAGAAAATATTAGTCAAACTGAGGCTTTGGTTGTAATTGATGTTCAAAACGCTTTTGTTTCGGGTTCCTCGGCAGTACCTGATCATGCTAGATTAATTTCTGCTGTCGATCTATTACTTGATAAAGCAAGAATTGCAAAATGTCCCGTAATCTTTCTTCAAAATGATGGTCCTCCGGATACGATAGACGCACCTTTTACCTGGGGCTGGAATTTGTTTTTCTCTCCGCTACTGGAAGAATATGTAATTAGGAAACAAACAGATAATGGATTTGAAGGGACATCCCTCTATGCCACTCTGACTAAACTTGAAATCAGAAAAATAATAATATGTGGCCTGCTTTCTGAAATGTGCCTCGCTGCGACCGCTAAAGCAGCCCTGGAATATGGTTTTGATGTTTTGCTCCCACATGATGCACACGCAACTTATGATGTCCCAGCGGGCCCCGGCTCCGAAGGTGTCCCAGCGGCAATGGCAGCCAGAGCAGCAGAATGGTCCCTTGGCGATGAGATTCAAATATGTGCATCAGCGTATGACGTCGTTTTTGTTTCAAATTCTTCAGAATGACGCATTACTAATCTAATTACAAAATTCAAACACGTATAATTTGTACGATTAAATAAGAAACCGGAGAAAAATATCATTCTATTTTTATTACGGGTGATTTTCTTGTGTAATCTATTTTGGGAAGGTCAGCATTGAAATCGGCAGATACCTTCAAGTCATTACAAATGATTGATAAATAATATTTTTTTTATGATTATCACTAAATATTTATTATTATTGTATTGAATTTTAAACTTATAAACCATGAAAGGAATAGACAATATCGTATTCAAAGGATTATATATAATCGTTTGGATCATATTTATTGGATTATCGATTGAAGCTGGAGCCATTATCGTTAACTTCATTTTCAGTATCTTCAAGCCAGAATTTGTAGGAAGACTTTACCAAAAACTTGATTTATCCGAGATGTACAATCAGAGCAGAATGTCTTTTTATACAATTTATTTTTTTATTATTGCCCTTGCGGTACTAAAAGCACATTTATTTTATCTACTGATCGAAATGATGCACAAGTTGGATTTAAATAAACCATTTAGCAATTTAGTTTCCAAACAGATTACACGAATCAGTTATTTTACATTTTCAATTGGTTTGTTGAGCTGTATTGCTCAAGAAACTGTCGGTAGAATAATTCGAAAAGGCTATGAAATCGGACACTTAACACAATTCTGGACAGACAGTCAAGCTTTTATTTTAATGGCGGCTGTGATTTATGTGATATCTGTGATTTTCAGAAGAGGAATAGAACTACAAAACGAAAACGATTTAACAGTATAAGATGCCAATAATTGTGAACTTGGATGTTATGATGGCCAAGAGAAAAATGTCATTGAATGAACTATCAGAGAAAGTTGATCTCTCACTTTCAAATCTTTCAATTTTAAAAACTGGAAAAGCCAAAGCGATAAGGTTTAGTACATTGGAAGTTATCTGTAAAGCATTGGAATGTCAACCAGGCGATATCTTGGAATTTTTGGAAGATGAAAAAGCGCTTTAGATTCCAGGATATCGTCCTGTTCAATTCCTGTCTATTCATAAGCAAATCAACAATTTGTTTGTCATAAGTATTCCAGATGATTTTGGGTGACAATAGCTTGCCACCATTTTGGGGTAAAACTCTTAGTTCTTGGATAGTTGGTAAATTCCGTTATAAACGGTTCTAAAGATGGCTGTTTGTCTGCATAAATCTTTGGATTGTCAAAATTATACACAATGCGATGCTCTCCATTTGGATATATCAGCAAATTATAAGAAAACCAGGTACCTTCCTCTGGGCTTTGTTGGTATATATACTTCTTTACCGCACTCAATAATTTAACAGTTGACTCCTCTCCATCATATAAATAATATGTTAATTCTAATCTTTCTCCACGATCATTGGCGTCAAAATAGTATCCTTTCATACCTACACCACCAATATCTTGCCCCTCTATTTCCACCCGATTCCAATATGCCTCCCCAATAGAATTTTCCAAATCCTTCAAAATCAATTCCACAACACGATCAATTTTATTCTTGATAAAACTATCAACATAAACTTTTGATCTGTCCATTTGGATGGATACTTGTTCCTCATATTCTATTTTATCACCCACAGAAAGATTCGGAGAATTTGAGATTGTAACCACAGTATCCAAAAAGAAATTCCAAAATTCTACTCTTTTCTCTTTACTTCCCTCATGGGAGAAAGGATTTCCACCAGCGAACGCATTTGCCGCACAAAAATCTGTTGACCAACTCTCCGGATCATAAGAATTATCATCTTCATAGTCGTCAATATCGAATAGGCTTGCAGCATCAGTATAGATGCTCGCACAAAGAGCCAAACAGGCTAACCCAACATCCGAAAAGGGTTTTAAATTAACTGCCTCTAAATAGTTTTTGTTTTTGTCATAAAGCATTTTAAAATCAAAGTTTTCCTTTCCATATAAATGGCGTTCCGCTTTGTTCAAGATATTGGACAATAGACTGTCATTTATTTCTAAAGTCGAATAGACAAATTTACAGCAGGCTAGGAAAACCTTATTAATCTTTATCGGATCACGCAGGTTTTCAGCGATATGAACCCTATTCATCAAGGGCAAATGTCCGAGGTCATTTTTAAGCAATTCTATCTTAGCATCTTTGATTATATCTATTAGCATTCTCTAACTTTTATGAAGAGGTTTGTATTTCCATTTTTATTAATTTTAGTCACCAATCTACTATTATACTCCATCATTTTATTCGTGATCGAAAACTAAATTCCACTTAAATCTACCCTATTTCTTGTTAAGGTAGTCCTATCAATTAATATTCGATAGCGTTCATCTATAATTCGCTTTATTATAAACACAATGATTCATGGGGTATTTGATCATAGTTAGTGTATTTATTTGCATCAACTTTACTTCATTGCGCCAACAGGCGTTGCCTTACGATCAAACATAATCGGTTTTTCACTACCATCAAGTAAAATTCCTATACCTTGAATCTGACCATCCACATCGCTAAAAAAGTTAAATAGGAGATTGCTTGGTTCCGTGTCTGCAACCCCATTTTTATCTACTGACCTTGGATCAAAAACATCATAATGCCTATGTTTGAGAATAATGTTTTCATAACCAAGCACAGTGTATAAGTTATTATCTTTAAGATGTATTTTAATAATTCCATAGGCGGGATTCTCGAAGGAGCCAGTATAATCTTTCAGCTTATGAGAAGGTGTTGTTGATGGGACAGGAATCTTTTCTTCTTCTTTTTTAACTAAACGTGAAGCTTTAATTTCAGCCTTTTTTTCACCATTCCAATCAATCGGTTCTAATTGAAGTAGCCTATCCGCAATAGAATTCCTTACGACAGAGGGGACCTTAGAAACATTTTGATTAGTCAATACCACTATTCCCAGAGAATCAGTTGGAAAAAATGCAACATTTGCGGAGAAACCATTTATATTACCCCCATGTTCTACTTGATAATGCCCTCTGTAGGAACCAATCATCCAGCCTAAACCATAATTGGAGAGGAAAATGTCTTTGTGTTTGTCTGGTAATGCTGCGTCCATAACCATTTGAGAACTTGCAGCCTCACTAATATAATCTACTGGCAGTATAACTTTCCCATTGAAACGCCCCCCATTGAGCCAAATCTTTAGCCAGTTGGCCATGTCATTAACGCTACTGTTTATACTTCCAGCTGGCCCCATTCCATTAATATTGTAATAATCAATCTGTTTAATCACATTATCTTTAGAGACAGTATAGGGTAAAGAAGCATTACTATCTCTTTGAAATGTCTGAATATCCGTATTGGAACGCGTCATCTCTAAAGGATTGAAAAATCTTTCCTGTATATTTTTCTCCCAAGTTTTACCACTTAATCGTTCAACAATCATTCCTTGTGCCAGGTACATAAAGTTATTATAATACCATTTCATCCGTACAGGTGAACTAGGTTTCATATACTTAACACGTGTTATCAGACTATCTTTGTTTTCGCTATTAAATAGAAACCAGGATAAATCATACCTAGACAAACCCGTCCTATGCGCCATGAGGTCCCGAAGAATAATCTGGTTATCCATCTCATCGCTATAGAACTTCAACTTAGGAAGTAGCGTTACAGCCTTGTCCTCAAATGTCAGTTTACCATCCTGCCTCAACAAACCTAACAATGAAGCTGTAAAAGCTTTGGAGCTGGAACCTATGGCAAAAAGCGTATTGGGTGTGACAGGTTTCTTATTGACGATATCACGGTAGCCGAATCCTTTACTATAAATAACCTTATTCCCTTTCACCACCGCGACTGCAAAACCTGCTACATGGTGATCGCTTAAAACCCGTTCTAGTACCGAATCAATAGCTGCAAAGTGATCATTTTTATTTTTTTGTACTTGGCTAAATAACGAAAGAGAAATCAATGAGCAAAAAATACAGGTTAATAGGGTTTTCATATCGAATTGATTTTTATACTAATCTACTCATTCGCCATCATTCACACAAATATGGTATCTATTCGCAAAACCCAATTATAAATTTATCATCTGATCTACTCTCTTTTATAAATTTCGATGGCATGAATTAATAATAGCTAAGCTTCACCAATATTATCAAAGCTGGATTAACGTCCTATTCCTTCACCTTTATGTATTTGTAGTTAGACGTATTATCCGTACCCGCCAGGAAAACAAATATCCAGCCCCACCTATTCTGCAGCCTATCCACACGCAACTGGCTATCTTGATCCAACCAGAGTTGAAATTGGTTATTCTGGATCATTCCATATATTAGCGGGATAGGTATGATGGTGCGCTTATGCTGAGATACGAAATAATTGCCTTTTAACTTTCCTTTTAGCACAATGCTTTTCTTTTCGAGACCTCTATCCAACCAAGTCGCTTTGATTTGGCTCCTTCCGATTGCCTTGAGTCTTATTTTCGCGTTCTTGAAATCCAACATATCAATCTCATTTTTCAGGATAAGCTGATTCCATAGAGACGAAAATTCGCTCCCCTTATGATCACTTGTTAGATTCTCATAAGTTCCATCGAAGGACTGTAATTCAGAAATTTCATGCATGCTATCTTGTCTTGTCTGCTTCAACGAAGCACATCCACATAGACTTAAAATAATACACAGAAGCACTAATCGTATCGTCACCTTTCTTATGGGCTTTCTTTTGTCAGCTATCACCATTGCACGGTTTATATAACTTTAAATATAACCATCTTTAAGCATATATTATATGTCCAGATAGATCTTACAGACTTGACTCGATCTATAGATACTACATAAAATTTTTATAGGCTAGCCCCTTCCTGATGCAAATAAAAATGCATTCGTAGTATATTTCGATTGGATTTTGTCCGTGTGCATTTACTACCTTTTTTTGGCTATTCGTCTATTTATTCGGATTAAGAGCAATCCTATTAGCAGAAAGACCACAGTTATAACCACGCTATTTGTTAGCACGCGATTCATGCCTAGCTCAGAAACATCTACAAAAGGATAAGGGTAAAATCCAGAAAGTGCTCCATGCCACAAAGTATAGAGCAAATAGACAAAGGGGTACAATAACCAGCTAAATATAGATCTCCAGTGTATAATACGCTGATCAATCATACTCCACCAATAGATTAGAACCAAAATGGGAATAAGTGAGTGGAGCATTTCATCCACAATCCTAGCTATTCCAGCAGGCTGCCACAGGAAACGAAGTATCAGGTTATAGATAAGTCCAACAATCAGAATATACAATGTCACTGCTGTGATTATTGTAGGTTTCGCAAAAAAGAGTCCTATTTTATTCTTCGGAAACAGTACGATACTAGTACAACAAATCGCAACCATGAGATTCGTCAAGATTGTAAAATAACTAAAGAACCTAACGACTAATTCGCTAATCGCAATAGAGGAATTGCTGCAACTAATTAAAAACTGAGCACCAATAGCGGTCCAGCTTAATATTGCGATGAAAGCAGCAAGGCTTCTTTGAGACAAAATCATATTCTTCATTTACTACCTAAAAATAGGCAATTTATCAACTAAATTCCAAGGGTCTTCATAAGTAAATCCAAACGTTGCATCTAACAACTCCCTCCCTTGAGGTTAGTTTTATTTCCTATTAATGAATTTATATTCGTGCAAAAAATCGTTAGCTTTATCAATGTACTGCATCTTCTGAATCAACAGTCAGTCTGCATGCGTTGTCATAAAAGGTGGGAAATATCAGGAAGGTAGCAAAATCTAAAAGATCAAGCTACATGTTGACTGTAATAGTCCGAAAAGAAAGATAATTTTTTTTCAAAATAAAAGGTGATACTTTGACCACAATTGGTACATTGTTATAAAAGGTAATTATACTATGCATAGTATTAGTAATTCAAATCGAACCGTGAGGCGACAGACGCTTATAATGGATCTGTATAAAAGTGCATTTCCAGCAGTCGCCAAATATGTCAGTCGTATGGGGGGAAACTTTGATGAAGCCAAGGATGTATTTCAAGACGCCTTGGTGGTATATTATGAAAAGACTACGCTGACTCCAACGGTATTGACGAATGATATTGGGTATCTAGTCGGTACAGCCAAAAATCTCTGGTTGAAACGTTATTATCAAACGAGCCAGAACCTACCCTTAGATCATATTGAAATCCCATTAGCGAACGATGAGTCTCCTTCAAGTAAACGACTGCTTCGCTTCCTGGAGACTGCAGGACGCAAATGTATGGATTTATTAAAAAGCTTTTACTATGACCAGATGTCACTTCAAGAGATCGCAGATGAATTCGGGTATTCAGGAACCCGGAGTGCTACTGTTCAAAAATACAAATGCTTAGAGAAAGTGAGAGAAACTGTTAAAGAAAAATCCTTGGTTTATGACGACTTCATGGAATGAAACCCAACAGATAGAAACTCATCTCCTAGGCACAAACCATCCTAGTGACATATTGCTTTTCGAAGCCCATTTGTTGCTGGACGAGGAATTGGCGGAGAAAGTAATCATGCAACAAAAAGCTTACGAAGCCATACAACGATATGGTCGCAAGCAGTTAAAAAGTGAAATTGAAGCAATACATCAAACACTGTTTACACAACCCAAATACATACGTTTTAGCCAAAAAGTAATGCGGCTATTTAGAAAACCATAAATCTCCAAAATCATGAATATTGACAAAAATGAGTTCCGCAAATTTGCGGCCGGGCACTGCTATGTCCCAAAAGAAAGGGTAGATAATTACATTGCACATATCGAAAGCTCCAGTATCCCCCATGCAATGACACCTTATATTACTGAGGAACGCGAGTTGCGAGTATCACAGATGGATGTTTTCTCCAGGTTAATGATCGACCGTATTATATTTATGGGAGCTCCTGTCGAATCCAATATTGCTAATATCGTACAAGCCCAACTATTGTTCCTTCAGTCCGTTGACCCCAAAAAGGATATTCACATGTATATTAACTCTCCTGGTGGTGAAGTTTATGCTGGACTTGGCATCTACGATACCATGCAATTAATTAGTCCAGATGTTGCTACAATCTGTACCGGCATGGCCCTTTCTTTTGGTGCAATATTACTTTGTGGTGGTGCTAAGGGCAAACGAAGCTCCCTGACGCATGCACGTGTCATGTTGCACCAACCGTTAGGAGGTGTGCAAGGACAGGCATCAGACATTGAAATTACTGCCAATCAAGTTTTAAAAATAAAAAAAGAACTTTATGATATTATAGCCAAGCATAGCGGCCAAAGCTACCAGAAAGTTCACGATGTTAGTGACAGAGATCATTGGATGGTCGCAGCTGAAGCAAAAGAATTTGGAATAATAGACGAAGTTTTGACCTAATAAGCTCTAAGTCACTGACAGTATACAATCGTTATTGGCAATTTCCAGTCAATAACGATTATTATATTATCTAGCGAAGGTATATAATTAGCTTTTCCACATCTATATCCAAATCAACTATCTATTACTTTTCTAAGCTTCTTTCTGAACATTAGAAATTCAACAACAGTACATAGTAAATAGATTATTGAAAAGTACAACAGTATTTTTAATGGAATCAGTGTTACATTATATTGGTAAATATCAGCCAAAACAGTGACAGCCAGAAAAACAACACACAAGAACGGAATTCCTGAAAATGTCAATAAGGACAAAAAATAACTGCTCCTAATTTTTTCAATTTGATTTAGAAAAAACAACAAGGTACTAACGCAAATAGCAACAACATATAGCATTGAAAACCCAAGACTTAGAAACAAATCCATAATACTAAGGAAACTATCAAAAAGAGTTGTACCGGCAGGCTCTAATCCACTAATAACAATTCTATAAAGGATAAATAATATAACACATAGTAGAAGATTGAACAGCGAAAACCTAAATATAATTTTTTTCATATATTTCCAAGTATACATTCAAAATATGAACCTCCGTTAAGTAGTTTCAATTATTTCTATGACTTTTTTCAAAGTATTGATCACAGATTAACGTTAAATTCAATTTAAAACTACGTTATTTTTCGCCACAACGAACCACAATCTTATATTCGATGTAGAGCGTTTAAGATTCGTTCTTATGATATAACTATTCGTCCCATCCCGTCTTCAGACTCTTCCATACAATCAGTATATGGTGCACACTGTAATTCAATAGAAGCATCCACAAATTCTTCCTGAAACCTAATTATTTCTTCTTTAGAAAAAGCAATGAGTATCTCTTTCAGCTTTTCCTACGAAGTGCGGCCTTTTCTACAATAGCCCAAAAGCATTTGGATGTTTCAATATTTTCCATTTATATATTTATCGCAAATCAATTCTAATCATTTATTCAAGCTTTCTATCATTCGTTTGCTATGGAATTTCTTGGTACAGGTAGCTCCGATGTATTATTTAAGCTTGTAGCGCTGTTTGTCCTTTTGTCTTTCTGAATTCAGTCAAGCTCATTACATGCCGCTTTTTAAAGAATTTATTGAGATGGCTTTCGTCGGAAAAGCCAAATTCGGAAACAATTTCATTAACCCGCATATCGCTGAAAAGAAGCCTATGCTCAATCAATCTTATTTTATAATTCAATATATAATGCTGGATAGTTTCACCACATTGCTTTTTAAAGTAGCTACCGAGATAGCTTTCAGAGAAACCAAATTTTTGTGCTATGGAAGAAACCTTTAACAGCGCTGGATCATGGATGTTTCCTTGGATATAATTAATGATATCCAAGGCCCTCTTGTCTGTATTAGAGGCTACATGCTCTACTCTCATCTTTGAAATATTGCGTGCAGCAATTACAATAATAGCATTCACATAGTGTAGTGTCAGCTCTTCATGAAAGAGGTCTGGATGATTGATATTATGAAGAAGCGACGATACAATCGAATCAACCAAAATAACATCAGGTTTATTCTGTAAGATGCAGCCCGACAAATAGGAAGCACCGTATAATAGGCACTCCATAGAATTAATACTATTCCATTTGTAATCCTTAACATAACGTTCGCTAAACTTGATAAGCAAAAGTTCCGTTTTCTCGACAATTTCCAAATAGTGCTGATCATTTGGTGTAAGGAGGATCAGGCTGCCTTCGCTGTATGAGGCTGTATTGTTATTTATCTTAAGGAATCCTTTTCCGCAAATCACATATATGATTTGAAAAAAAGAGAACTGATTGTCTTTTAGTGGACAGTTTACCTCCTTATGATGTTCTACTTTGACCAGTTGGTCGATATTCTCGCGTTTCATCATGTAAAAATACCTATTTATCATTAAAATATACTGATTTTTTATAATTTTTCTGTTCAATTTTGCTATACATAAATTTTAGACATCAATGAAAAATTCAATCTACGTCCTGGCCCTGGGCGCCTTTGGCATAATCACCACTGAATTTGGGATAGTTGGCATCCTTCCGACAATTAGTCGGCAATTCCAGGTATCGATAGATACCGCGGGGTGGTTGCTTAGTGCTTTTGCCATAACTGTCGCAGTCTCCTCTCCTTTTATCACTTCATTCACGACCAAAATAAATCGAAAACTCCTTTTGTGTTTGGTCATGAGCATATTCGTTTTTTCAAACTTAATCTCAGCATTTTCGTCAAATTTCTCGGTACTCATGGTCGCCCGTATACTACCAGCCATTTTACATCCCCTATTCTGGAATATCTCTATTGCCATAGCTTTTAAAAACAGTGGTGCAAAAGGTGTTTCTACAGTGATGTTAGGGCTAAGCTTAGCTACAGTATTAGGTATTCCATTAACGACCTATGCTGTAGATCTCTTCCACAATTGGCAGGCTTCGTTCTTCCTCAGTAGCGCAATCAGTTTGATTGCCTTTATCGGTCTATTACTCTTCATACCTTCGATCCCAGCAGATAACACGAAATCTGCACAGAATCAGATGTCTGTTCTAAAAAGCCCGCAATTGTGGCTCAATCTGATTTCTACCATTTGTACATTAGCAGCAATGTTTTCTAGTTATACTTATCTTACCGCCTATCTTGAGCAAATTACAAAAATGGATGGAGCACAGATCAGTATCATGTTGCTTCTTTTTGGTGGCATGGGAACTTTAGGAAACTGGCTTATGGGATTAGCCCTGAATAGAAATGTGCTATTGACTGCAAGACTATTTTTGGCTTCTTTAATTACAGTACAGGTTTTAGCTTACTACCTTGGTGGAATCTTCACGCCAATGGTCGTTATTGTTTCCCTTTGGGGAATGATTCATACGGGAGGCTTTTTAGTTTCAAATATCAGAACGACACAGTCTGTTCCTCATCATGCCTTAGAATTTGTCAATAGCTTACTTACTTCATCATTCAATATTGGCATATCCTTAGGTGCATTTCTCGGTGGAATAATAAGTGCATATTACGGAGTTCATTATGTTTTATGGGTAAGTATTCTGTTGCTCGCAGTAACATTCGCTATGAGTTTCGTCAGTTTTCCAAAAGAAAATACAGAAAGTGAAGAGACAATGCACGCAAAACTTGCTCCATCGGTCTGTGAATAAACGTTGAAACGATATCAGCTGCTTTGTGGTGTAACTTAAGCAACCTCCGGCAACGGAAAGGTTGCTTTTGTGTATTCTAACATAATTTAATAAAAGAATTGTTATAGAAATAAACGACAATAGAAAGCACAATCGATACTTTATAAAACAAACACAAAATTTACACGACGCAATTACTACTATCTTAAATTTGCTATTTTTATCCTTATGGAAGAATCGTTGAAACAACTCTTTAAGGAAAAAATATACTCATATCATAAAATTTCACAAGTTTCATTTGAGAATCTTTTAGAAATAGCAACAGTTGTGAACCTCGAAAGAAATCAAGTACTTGTGCAACAGGGTTCCATTGGGCGGGAGTTTTGCTTTTTGCACACAGGTTATTTAAGAGCATATATAAGTGATGAAAAGGGACAAATTTATAACAAGAATATTGCCGTTGGGGGTGACTTTGTCGCATCCACAGTTTCCTGCATTCTAAATCGTCCCTCAAAATTTACCCTTCAAGCCATAACCCACTGTTCATTATTGAGTCTTTCCTATAAAAAGTTCAGAGAACTGCTTTTCCAAACAGACGACCTAAAATCCTTTTATATTCATTATCTTGAAAAGAATTGGGTCATCGATAAAGAAGAACGAGAAGTATCCATCGTCATGGAGGAAGCTCAAATTAGATATGAGAAATTTTTAAAACGTCATTCTAATATAGAGAATTACGTACCCTTACGGGATATCGCTTCCCATCTCGGTATTACCCCCACTCAGCTTAGCAGAATTCGTAAGCAGTTAAAATAATATTTTTATCAACATATGTAAAGCACTATGCGATCTCAGTCTTATAACTTTGATTTATAAAATAACAAAAGAAAATATTTCATGAATTATATGTTAAGGGATATGATACGAAAGAGTCTAAATTCAGAATTCGATACGATCTACGAAATTATTAACGATGCATCTACAGCTTACAAGGGTAAGATACCTGAAGACCGGTGGAAAGAGCCTTATATGGATGAACACGAGTTGCGGGAACAAATTGCTGATGGGGTTGAATTTTGGTGCTATCACCAAGATAACACTATACTTGGTGTAATGGGGATTCAACACAAATCAGATGTGACCCTAATCCGCCACGCATATGTGAGGACGACAGCCAGAAACAATGGAATTGGTGGCAAATTGTTAAAACACCTTTCAACACTTACCAATAAACCCATCCTAATCGGCACTTGGGCTAATGCCAATTGGGCAATTGATTTCTATGTAAAAAACGGCTTTTGTCAAGTTAGCCATATAGAAAAAGAAGAATTACTGCGGAAATATTGGAATATCCCGTTGCGACAAATTGAGACATCAGTCGTGCTTGTCAGTTCAGATTTTGATAGTAAGTTAGCGTTCTGAGGTATCGTACTGACCCCAAAGCATGAGATCATGAATATTGGTATCACCGACCGTGTCCAGTATGCGCCCATCTCACATCATCAAATTTGCCTGTTTCATCATAAGATGAAACGTGGCTCCCCCGGTAACAGCTAATTTTTAACTGGGTCCAAAGAGATTACCTCTATTGATCCTTGATAACAGGCGCTACTATCATACTTTGTCATAAATACGAAGCCAGGCTTATCAATTTCCCTATATTTCTTTATAATACGGTTTAATTTTGCTGTCACTATTGAATCTTCCATTGCTGGGGTATGGCGATCTCCAACCTCCGATCTGAAACTGCAAACGCTAAACATGGATTTACCCATAAGGAACAAACCTATTAACGGAACAAGAAAATATCTTTTTGGCATAATTATGTATTTTATATGTTCAAATCTTAGACAAGCATGTGCTTATCTCGAATTGTTTAGCCAAACTTAAAAGTTACTGGTATCTTGTTGAAAAAATAGTGACTAGTTTCGATGATTTAATGACGAAATAAGTTTATCAAAAAATGCAGGAGATCATACCAAATGGAGCTTGTTTGATAAAATTACTGAAGATGAATAGAATTTAGCCCGAATTGAATTCTTGAAAATTTTAAAAATCACTCAAATTCCCAATCGTATAAAAGATAAAATTATGAAAACGCTACTTGAGACTATCAATCATACTGAAGACTATAATATTAAATGCTATGTAACTATTACAATTTCAACTTTTATTGAATATTCCCAGAGTAGAAAGCCCTTTCAATATTTATCGGTTATCGGTCAATAAAATTTATTGTCACTTATTGTATTTATGGTTAAATTAATGTTATATTTATGTTAATCCCCAAAACAACAATAAATTATGGCAAAATCTGCAAAAATTCAATCTCCTAAAAAAGAATTAAAAAATCAAGTAATTACTCATCTACACAGTGCAATCGAGTATTTGCGTGCTCATTTGAGCGAAAAGGAGTTTCGTAACCGGATAGAAAAAACCGCCAAATTATTGACAGAAGGTATTAAAAACAAGGATTTAAAGAAAGTAAGCCTTAAATCAGCAAAAGAAAAACTTGTAAAAAAAGAACTTGTTGTTGATAAGAGTAAGTCTACTCCTATCAAAGAAAATACGCCTAAAGCATCAGCTAAAAAAACACTAATTAAAGATGCTCAACCAGTTACTAAAACAAACAGCGTTGATAATCAACAACCTAAAGTCGCTCAAGTAACAGTTACAAATACTCCTAGTTCAACCAAACAACAGCCTAAGACCGCGCCTACAAAAACAACATCACCGGCTCCTAAAGCAGCTGCAGTTAATTCGTCGACAAAAAGCAGTGCTCCCAAAGTTGTGCAAACAGCTGCCAAAAATACCCCTAGTTCAACCAAACAACAGCCTAAGGTCGCGCCTACAAAAACAACATCACCGGCTCCTAAAACAACTGCAGTTAAATCACCAGCCAAAAGCAGGGCCACCAAAGTTGTGCAAACAGCAGCCAAAAATACCCCTAGTTCAACCAAACAACAGCCTAAGGTCGCGCCTACAAAGGCAACATCACCGGCTCCTAAAACAACTGCAGTTAAATCACCAGCCAAAAGCAGGGCCACCAAAGTTGTGCAAACAGCAGCCAAAAATACCCCTAGTTCAACCAAACAACAGCCTAAGGTCGCGCCTACAAAGGCAACATCACCGGCTCCTAAAACAACTGCAGTTAAATCACCAGCCAAAAGCAGGGCCACCAAAGTTGTGCAAACAGCAGCCAAAAATACCGAAGATACTAAAGCAACATAATTTACCTCTTATTTCCAGTGATATTCAAATAGGTCCGATCTGTATTACTTCTTAAAATCAAATTTTGGGTGATATAAACCCTTGGTGAGAAGGACCACTTCATTAAATAGATTTTTCAATTCGGCTGTATTTTTTTCCAAGGATTTTATATCCAAAGTCAAAATAACATTCACTTTATTTTCAAGATTTTGAGGCGTAATTTTTGCCTTTGAAAGCAATTGGATGGCATACTTATCGCTGATAGGATATGTTTCATTTAATGCGAACAATGTTTCCACCAAACTTTTCAATATACGGGCAAAGCTTCCGGACAGATTGTACATGTCTTTGTTTGAAGTGAAGCCATCAAGATGCGCCAATGTAAATTCTGCTGACCAGAGAGCCGTATTTATCACACTTTCTTTTAATGCCTGGGGATATTTTGTGGACAGCCGCTTTAACCGATTTATAATACCTTTTGCATCATACAAAGGAATACAAGCAATACATTCTGCCAAATAAATCATTGATGTAAATCCATAAGGTGGCTGTTGTTCATAATGGTTTTCCCATTTGCCCACTTGTGCTTCGTCAATCGTATTTTCAATCTGATTTATATTTCTATATAAAATATCTACTTTTCCCACTTCTGTATGCATCCAAGCGCCACCGTTTACCCATGGTCCCCATTCATAAAAACCAACGACTACAGGAGTATCATCCATTGTGTATTTTTTCGCAAATTCTCTGATGTCTTGGATTGAAAAAGGCTGCTTTCCGTTATAATAAATGGCTATATCAATATCGGAGTTTTCATTTGCTCTTCCCGTCGCATGTGATCCCCCCAATGCAATCGCCTCAATGTGTTCTATCGCGCTTAGATCTTCAACAAAGCGTTCAATAAAATGTCTCTTCCTATCTGTTAAACTTATGATATCTTTCAGTATGTCCTTCATCTAACTCATTAATTTTTTAATCTCAAATGTGAATGTAAACAGTACGCTACCAGACAATAAAGGTATATACTTTATTCTAATATAACTTTTACGACATCACTGAATAAAATATATACCTTAATCTAAAATTCACTTGCTGCTATTTTCTAAATAGCGCCTTTTTGAGCGCTAGCGCGCCCTGTTCTGTTGAAAGCTTCACTGCTTCGATATGATCCAAAGGATTCAATAATCCATAGTCATGAATAAACCCATTATAAGTTTGAATAGTAGTTGGGACACCTGCTTCATCTAATTTTCTAGCATAGGCTAATCCCTCGTCAAACAAGATATCGTTTTCCGCTAGCTGGACCAATGCCGGCGGAAGTCCCTTCAACTGTTCTATCGAAGCATTGAAAGGTGTTGCATAATATTCTTTACGTTTTGCGGTATCCGGTAGATAATTCGCCCACATCCACTTCATTAACGGCGCTGTAAGAAATCGTCCTTCAGCATATTTCTGCCAAGACTCACGAGAGAAATCGGCATCTGTGACCGGCCATAACAACAATTGAAATTTTATCTCTGGACCAGCTTTGTCCTTGGCCATTAGACAGAGAACAGCAGTCATATTACCACCAACACTATTTCCGGCAGCAGCCAAATTTTGACCATCTACACCAATTTCAGCGCCATTTTCGGAGACCCATTTCGTAGCGGCATATATTTGGTTGATAGCAACAGGGTATTGGGCTTCAGGCGAGGGCGTATAATCTGTAAAAACTGCAGCTGCACCACTATTTACCACTAAATCCCGTACTAATCTCCGATGTGTTGGATAATCTCCTAATATCCAACCGCCGCCGTGCGTAAACATAAATACCGGAAGGTTTTCGGAAGCAGCATGTGCAGGTTTTACGATATGTATATTCACTGTAACTCCGTCCTGCGTAATTTCTCTTTCTGTTTCGGTAATACCAGAATAGTCGACTTTTACTGATTTTTGTGCATCGACTAGTACTTGTCTTGCCTCTTCGGGTGTCAATGTTTCTAATGGTTTACCGCCGCTATTATTTAGCGCTTTCAAAAATTCTCGGATACCCAAAAGGATTTGCGGATCGTTTTCCGCTGTCATGTTCTGTGCCATAATTAGAATTTTAATGATTAACGTAACTATTGTTGATCGTTGAGTTCAATTTAATAATTTATTTCCCCTCAAGTTGTCGGACAACAACCTTGGCCATCTCCTTGGAACTAAAAGGATTTTGTCCTGTGATAAGGTGGCCATCGACTTCTACGTTTGCAGTCATCGGGATAAACGCCTTTTTAAGATTCGCTCCACGTGCCTTGATAGCCGCTTCAAGATTAAACGGTACTTTTTTCTTTCTACCAGCAATTGTTTCTTCAAACCAGTCAAAGCCAGTAATTGTTTTTCCTTTGATCAGATATTCGCCATTGGAAAGCTTGACATTAAGTAGTCCCCCTACGCCATGGCAAATCGCAGCAACATTTTTCCCACTTTCGTACTGTGTCTTAATGATAGATTGTATTGTTAAATCATCCGGAAAATCATACATCGTACCATGGCCCCCCGCAAGATAGATCAAATCGTAATCTTCATCTGCGACTTCGGTCAATCGTTTACTATTATTCAACAATTTTCGGAAACTGTCTTCATTCCAATATCTTTTAGAAGTTTGATCAAGTGTAAAATGTTTGAGGCTTTCGGGATCGACGGGAATATCACCTCCTTTAGGGCTCGCAATCGTAACCGCGTAGCCCCTCTCCTTCGCGGCATGATACAAATGGGTCAGCTCACTCAACCATAAACCGGTTGCTAGCTTACTATTTGCATATACACCAACATTGGTCACAATAATTAAGATTTTCAGCATGCTCATCTTTATTTCCTTTAGTATAACAAAGTTCTATGGAAACAGTTGAAATGAAGTAACCGAAATAAGGAAAGTTGTAGCCAAATCTCTGTAACAGACAGGCACTAATTAAATGATACCCTAAATTCTAATGGAGAAATCGAGGTACGGCTTTTAAATAAGCGATGAAAAGATTGCGGATGTTCAAAGCCCAAATGGTATGCAATTTCGGAAACAGACATCTCGGTGGTTGAGAGCAGTTCTTTCGCTTTTTCAACAAGCCGATTCTGAATATGCTGTTGTGTTGTTTGTCCAGTTTGAACCCGAAGCATATCACTGAGATAGTTTGCACTGAGATTCAATTGTGCTGCAATAGAATGAACACTGGGGATCCCATTTTCAATCAATTTATCATTCTTGAAATAATCATCCAATAAGATTTCCAGTTTAGAAAGTAGATCGTTGTTTGCTTTTTTTCTTGTCAGAAATTGACGGTTATAAAAACGGTCACAATATTTTAATAAGAGGTCAAGATTAGAGATTAGCAAATCTTGTGTGAACGCATCCATATTTGCATCTATTTCCCTTTCAATATTGTCTATAATATCTGTAATGGATTTTTCCTCCTTATCCGAAAGATGCAAAGCTTCATTTGCTGTATAAGAAAAGTATCCATATGCTCTTACCTGGGATGCTAGTGTATATCCATGTAGGAAATCTAGATGAACAACCAGAACAAAGCCTTGAACACCGTTCAATAGTACATCTTTAAATTGCAATACCTGATGTGGAGCGATAAAATACATGATACCCTCATCAAAATCATAATATTGTTGACCATACCTGCATTTTCCTCCTGTACAGTCCTTTTTTAAAGCAATAACATAAAAATCTGTCGTCACTGCGCTGAGAATAGTTTCTGATTCTAGCCTGACCTGATCAAAATTAAATACACTGATCAATGGGTTTGAAGGTTTTGTCAATCCCAAAAATTGATGCAGTGTCCTAATTGATGAAACCTTCTCCGGGGTTTTCATGTGTTCATTGTCGAGTTTATATAATACGAATTTACTTATTCTATTTTGATTGTGAGCTGTTCATTTTTATCAAACTGATGCCCTGATGGTACGATGTTACCTGAAACTCCGGAAATCTGTTCCGAAATTTTGAATCATCGAATATATTGTCATATTCATATCTTGGAAGAAGCTCAAGTAGCTCTTTTAATCGCTTATTAAATAGTGCTCCTATCTTAAATACAAACTTTGGCACAACGGTATACTGTAGTTCCTTATTGTAAATACCAGACGCGATACGAATAAACTCCTTATAGGTAGGGTATTTTTTGTCAACAGGAAGATGCCAGGTCTGGCCAAATGCATCAGGTGTATTTCCGATCAAAGCCGTTGCTCGACTTGCATCTGGTGTCCATATCAGACTTCTTTTCTTACCCGCGCTCAATGGTACCCTGAGTTTCTTATCTTCCTTAATGTTATTAAAAATGAGGGTGTTGGTAATGCTCTGGGTTTTACCTGGTCCATAAAATTCAGGTGCCCGACATATAACTGCGTCAAGTTCACCAGACTCGATTTCACTTAATACCATTTCGGCCATTTTCCTTCTTACATTCCCTTTTCTTCCTACTGGAGCAAATGCCGTTTCTTCAGTTAAAACATGATCATTCTGAGGATACATGTAAGTGTTATCAAAAAATACAAGTTTTGTTCCACTGATCTTACAAGCGTCAATCACGTTCCTTAAAATAAGGGGAAACTGTTCTTCCCACAATGCCGAATTAATCGGAAGACCTAATGTAAAATAGGCAATTTTACTTCCTCTCACTGCTTCAACTGCTTCCTTGTATACGGAAAGATCGGCTGAAAATACCTCGTCCGTATCATTTACCTTTTTTGCATTTCTGCTGACAATGCGAATAGCTGAAGTAAAGTTTTTCTTAAGCTCCCTTGCCAGTTCTTCGCCAATCTGTCCATTGGCACCTAATATTGTTTGCATATTATTTTGTTTTACCTATAGACACAAAGTTCTGAAGAACTGTAATAATCAGTGTAACTCAATTAGGGAAATCTGTAACAGAATCTCTGCCATTTATAAGTACCTAAGGCATAATCCTAAAAATAGGATAAAGAAGGTGTGACTTTTCATAATAGTTTGAATGTTTGTATACCCAATCTAACTGTGCTTTTCCGTCAGCAGCAAATTTTGGATTGCTTGCTTTCTCTTTATCAAATGCAGATTTTAGATCTTTATCTTCTTTTAAAAGTTTTGCAGCAGTATCTTCAAAAACATAGGCCGAATAGTATTCTTTTTGGCCTAAAATCGCATCAAAGAAATTCCAGTTGAAATAGGAATCAATCGCTTCTGGTTCGAGTGTTTCCAAAAGAAATTTTACCCCTTCTTGATTTAGCGAGACCAAGAAGTCCCCAGCTCTGAACTTAATTTCCTTCAATTCTTTGAATACATAAGTATCATAATGGAGATAATGTCCCTCATAAGGGTTTGAAGTTGTCTTAAAATCTTTAATCTTATATTGTTCTACTGTAATAATAGAATCCTTTTGTATTGGATTCAATTTGATCTGATTGAGTTTCAGTAAATCAATAATTTTCCATTCGGATTGTGGAATTACATAATACTTTGGTATAGTAATCTCTTTGGTTGGGATATAGGTGTTATACAATTTAACTTGTTTTGAAAATTTGGCATTTCGGTCATACCATAATCTACTTTCTGAGGAAACTTCACTCGACTTATATTTAGCCTCAAAACCTTTAAAATCGATGTTTTCATATTTTGTAGAATCGAGTTTCCACATAATGGGATATCTATTCCCTATACGATACTGTTTGAGATTTTCTATTCTTTTTTGTCGGATAGCTTTATGGTTCTCATCAATAAATTTGAGGTTATATAGCATATAATCATATGTTGCCTTTACCCGTTCTTTATAAGGTTTCAACATATGTGTTTCCACGACGGTACCAATTACATTGAATAGACTTGTATAGCCTGTTGCATATCGCGGCGAATCCATAAAAACTGGAAAACCACCATCGGGAACATCATTATGAATATTGACATAGGGGACTGAAATAAAACCGTTATTTTCAAGATCCATAAGTAGTTTTCGTTGCATATGACCATTAAAATAGTCTCCTAGCTCCTTTCCCAAACGCTCCTTATTGGTGGAAATATAGGTGAATGCATATTGATAATCTGCTCCATTACTGACATGGTTGTCAATAAACACATCCGGTTTTATCCATTGAAAAATCTGCTGAAAACTCCTCGAATTTCTGGTATCTGTTTTTATAAAATCCCTATTTAAATCGTAATTTCTTGCGTTCCCACGAAACCCATACTCCTCCGGTCCGTTTTGATTCGCTCTAGAAAAACCATTTCGATTTAGCATTCCACTTACATTATAGCTAGCGATGGCAGCAATAATTACATTTTTAGGCGCTTTTATTCTTCCCGTCGCCAAATCTCTCATAAGCATCATTGTTGCGTCAATTCCATCTGGCTCACCTGGATGAATCCCATTATTGATAAACAACACTGACTTGTCTTTTCTCGAACCTTCCAAAGTTTGTCCTGAGGGGTTGAAAATCACTACATCAATCGGAGCCTTATTATCGTCCTCCCCCCTTGTTTCATAACTGATCGCTGGAAATTGCTTTGACAATCCCCAATAGAATTCGCGCATTTCTTCAAAAGTCGTGGATTGATTGCCATTACCTTTTTCGTACGGTGTAAGATTTTGAGAATAGAGTGTATTAGAAATCAGTAGAAGGAATAAAATTGGAAGTTTTTTCATGAAATCAATTTATAAGATCTAATTTAGAAAAAACTTATTGAAATCTATGTCTTATGAACGGTAGTCGAAAAACTACTGAGAATCATTTTTATTATTAATAATGATCTTCTATCGCTGTGCATTTCATACGTGGAAAACCTAAAGAAGCCAATAAAAGAAAAGTAAACGTGGCGTAGAATAGCAAGTTCATTGCACCCTGATAATTGCCGACTACCGTAAGCCCAAAGCATAACATTGAAAAAATGATTATGCAAAGTAGCAATGCTATCTTAAACCATGGTTTTGGCTCACTTATTAAAAATTCACCTTTGAAGATACTTACAAAGAGTAACACAACAACAGTTTGCTCAAATATCCCAATGAGGAGGATCATGCTTGTAGTACCACCTGGAAGCTTTGAAATAAAACTACCATGAAACATATCCACATATTTTGGAAGAACAGTTTCCATATGGAAAAGTTTCTCATATCCAGGTATTCCCATCGTATAGAGTATCATCAGATAAACCGGTAAGTACATGATATAATTCCATAAACCATGCGTATAAAAGCCTTGCTGAGAATGCCGCCAACGCAGAAGTAGGTATATGACACTACTGGCAAAAAAAAACAGGGCTGCTCCTTGCTGATTCGATATAATGCGAAATATAGATCCCAAAAGTACAAAAGAGAAAAGCGTGATAAAAAGTCCCCATTTTACCGGCTGAAAACAATCCTTATTCGAAAATATATCCAATTTGATAATTGAGATAAATAAGATCAATGCAGCGATTCCGTGCATTCCGCCATTCAGACGTAGGAGCGTTATGTCTAGCGGTAGTATCTCTTGCATTGGATGTTTGGAAGCAATGTTTAGGTAACTCAATAATTCCATGGAAGTCCCTGTTAAGAGCTTCCAAGCACTGAAAGACATAAAAAGGAAAAGGGCTATGGAGAGGACAAAAAGTGACAATTTAAGCGCTGTGATATAATCGCGAGCCATATACTTTCAGATCTAGTTAGAGATACTTTACTAAAAACAAATATCTGAATTGGGAAAAAGCAGTATTAGGTTAAAATCATTAAAAAAGTGATTAAAAAAGAAACGCACGAAAAATATTTCGTCGTTTTAGTACTGAGCATCAACCTCAATAAATACTATTTTATAACCATTTCAACCATCAGATTCTGATAATGTTGCTGCAATAATTGTTCTATTCGAACTTTATAATTGATCACTGCATCGAGCGCTGTAGAACCGGCTTCGCTATGCATATAAATCAATACCAGATATAAACTTCCTGTCTTGGTGATATATAACTTGTCTATTTCCAAACCTTTCGCTGACACAGCTTCCACTATGGAATAAATATTTTCCCATTCTTTATCGGATTGCAGTTGACCACCAGCCAATTCAATAAAGTTCTGTTTAATAATATGGAAAGGCTCTCTGATCATAACAGCCTCAAAAATAAGAACAACCATAGCATCACCTATATACTGCAAGAAGGCTAAATTGGGGACCGTTTTTCCAATATAAACCATCAATAACAATGAACCTCCACCAAACAAAGAAAGATAACCATCTATCAATGCAGCTTTTGTATCTGTTATCAGCATGGTGCTCCTCCCGCCAGTTTTTCGATTGGCATGTTTATAATAAAATGCTAATCCAAAGCATAAGATAACTGACAGTAGGACCATATAGATGATAGGCCCTGTATTTACTTCATGAATCTTTCCTTTACTGAAATAATCATAGATTTTCAGACTATTCTCCCAAAGTGCAGCCGTCAGAATACCAAGGATCAGAATGCCTTTAATCAGTGCATAGAGTGACTCATAAATGAATTGTCCCCATGGAAAAGTATCTGTTTTCCTGTGCCGGATCTTAACTACATAATAACCAATGAAACTGGCGATGGCATTGACCATATTGTAATTGCCATCCAATAGCATCGCATCTGAATGCGAAAGGTAAAAAGTAAACCAACCGAAAATACCCATAATTAGGTAGACAGAGGCTCCGATCAATAAAGCCTTTCTTTCAATATATGCTTGTCGTTCCATAGCGAATCAGTTAAACAATTTGAATTCGATCAATATGGGTTTATGCTTGTAAAAAATCTGGTTTTACATCAAACCGGAATAAAACTATAGGAAATTTCAAACGATATGCTTGCGAGATAAAAAGGGCTATCGGTAATAGTAATAAAATAAAAAACCTCTTCCTTTTAGGAAGAGGATTAGAAATGATAACCAATTTCCCCATGTATCGACGCAATCATCGTACTAGTGGATACAAAAATAGGGGGTATTCACATCCTATAATTATGAATATTATTAAAAACAGAATGAAAATCATCTCTAAACTACTTTTTTCATTTGTGTTTTTGCTACTTAACTGCAGCTCCTAATAAAACTGAAGGCTTCTTCATAAGATCATTTTATTCACCTAAATAAATTATTCAAGTCAATTTCCTTCGAACTATAGCTGAAACAAAATTGTACACTGCGTTACCAAAGGTAAATCGCTATTACTTCCGATCCCTCTTATTGGAAAAAGCAAATTCTTCCCATAATCTGTTGACTGCCATTATTGACAACCTTTTTTTGTCCGATGCGATGAGGATACGATAGCGAAATGTAACTGAATTGCCCTTTTCCAATCTTAAATTCAAGACTTCATTTCCATTACTAAAAACTTTTTGTCCGAGCGGATTGGCTGCAAATAAACCATAGCCCCGTGCATGCCAATAGGTCGGATAACCGACATTATCTGGATTGTCCATGATCACAATGCTAATAGTATCCTTTCCCTTTTGTCCATAAAGCATACACCATTTCCCACGCGTACCCCAAGCATCATCATCCACCTTATTCTCACTTGTTATGTAATGGCCTATGGTATTACTCTCAGAATTACCCTTAATTGTTGTTACAGAACCATGCATATCTGTAAACTGCCGTTCTTCTTTGGAAGGCAATTCCAGTTCATGTGCCACGCGCAAGCCTAATAGCCCATCCTTAACATCGGCAAAAGAAACAGCTTCCATAGCAGTAAATGTTGTCGTCCGGTCGATGACTCGAAAGTTGGTCGTTGCCGTAAAAGTAAATGCGGTATGCTCTTTCAATAGCACATGTTTTTTAATGTCGCACCAGTCTGCCGTGTATTTTATGACACCTGCTGTACCGCTTTTAGTTTCGGAAATGGCCGTTGTTTTTATCCAGCCATATTTGTTTTTCTTAATTTCGGGTATGGCAGACGAGTTATTCCAAAAATCAAGACCATTGACACTTTCATAGTTCATCCACAAGCCTATATGATGTGGGTGATCCGTTGGTTCATTAGGACGTGGGGCCAATGGAAACCCTCGGGTAATAACTTCGCCATTGGCTGCAAAAATCGGATACAATGTAGGTTTTTCCAAATTATCTGGATAGATAAACGCGGTGAAGGGGCTATCATCTGCCATAACGATAATTTCTTTACGTGCACTGTCTTCCCGAACGGTTATGAATTGCTTTTTTTGGGCGGAGACTATGGGTATAATGGCCGCCAGAAATAGCGTAAATGAGAGTATTTTTTTCATTTTTTTGATTGATCTGAATTAAACCCCGCTAATATTTGAATACTTTTCCTCCCGCAATCACTTCTTGTTGCTTATCGTCGAAAATAACCCTTTCGCCTGTCCTGTAGGCCGCATTTGCCATAATAACTGCAATAGAATGGTTATAGCCCGCTTCAATTGGTGCGTTGGGTTCTTTACGGTTGCGGACACATTCCATCCAGTTGCGTATATGTGCCATGGTGACAACATCCCCACCGGTATTCGCCGCTGTACCAACACGGATATTATTCAGACTAATATCCGGCAATAAATTTGCCTTCATTCCCATTGCACTAGCGTACTCTTCAGTCAGACCACCTGTAGCTGAGATGTTATTGGTATCCAAATTGAGCGTTCCGCCGTTGCTGTAATAAATTTCCTTTACCTCCTCCCCGTTCAGGACACCTGAATTTGTCTGCCTGGATTTAAACAATACCTGAAATCCTTTAGTCAGATCGTCTAATGGACCGTAATCAAATACAGCAGTAAAGGTGTCCGCATTTTCTCTTCCATCTTTCCAAAGATAGTTTCCTCCATTTACAACTACACTACGTGGGTGTGGTAAACCTGTAAACCAATGCACAGTATCAATCTGATGGCATAGCCATTGTCCGGGAATACCAGATGAATAGGGCCAAAATAATCGATACTCCAGATAATGTCTGGCATTGAAAGGTTCATACGGGCGATTAAGCAAAAAGCGTTTCCAGTCAGTATCTTCCTCTTTTAGCTTCGCCACTAGATCAGGTCTACGCCATCGTCCCGGCTGATTTACGTTCCAAGTGAGTTCAACCATGACAATATCGCCAAATTTTCCGCTTTTAATAAAATTATTTGCGGCAAAGTAATTTAAACCGCTCCGACGTTGTGAACCGATCTGCACGATCCTCTTACTATCTTTAACGGCCTTTAGTACCGCACGTGCATCTTCCATCGTATCGGCTAATGGTTTTTCGACATAGACATCTTTACCAGCATGAACAGCTTCTATCGTATGTATAGCATGCTGAAAGTCGGAAGTTGAAACAAATACAGCGTCAATATCCTTGATGTCGTACATGGCCTCATTATTTAGACATGGTTTAATGGCATGTCCTAACTTTTGTTTCCAGAAGTCAGCACCTTCCTCTCGGCGCAACTTCCAGATATCGCTTACAGCAATAATATCAAAATTCAAATCTTTATAGGCCGCGAGAAACGAAGGTGCATGTGCCCCTTTATGTCTATCTGAAAATCCAACCACTCCAATATTGATGCGATCATTTGCACCAATAATCCGTCGATAACTTGAAGCACTGAAAGCATGTGTTCCTGTATACATACTGGCTCCCAGCAATCCCGCTTTTTTAATAAAATCTCTACGTGAATTAATCATTTTTAAAGTTTTAGTTGGTTAACAAAAGAATATTTTTGGTGTTTTGTTTTCTTTTGACAACATACTGCTCATTCAAAACGTAACAAATAGTATTTTTTTTAGCTAAAAAATTCCTCAATCAGCATTGACCACATAGATCGGAGAAATATTAGCAAGCATAGACAGTCAGCCCACCCCATGCCTGCGGTTACCTGCCTTTTAGCTATTTCGATTTCCAAACCGCGGATACTTTTATACAAACATACAAAAGAAATACTCAGAAATCTATGTATTTTATGTTAATATAATTTTAGTATTTAACAATATCTGTTTATATTTAAAAACAAACCTGACAACATTTAATTAAATACTAAATGAAAAAAATAATCCCGGAAGAAGAACTGATCACAATCGGAAGGATGCAAAAGGATCCTTTTATAATGGCAATCGAAGAAAAAATAGCCTGGAAAAAAGACCTAGGACAAAATATCCGCCATCATCTGTTCTCACAGCAATTACCTTTGATCTATCATAAGAACGGACAAATGATTGCTGAGTACTTGGATGGGACAATTCAATTTATCTGAATATGGCAACAATCTACCTAATAGCGGGACCACCAAACATTGGAAAAAGCACTTGTGGACCATATTTTATACCCGAAGGCATTAAAATACTTGATGCTGATCTCATTGTACAGCGTTATCGCGAGCTCGGAATAATGAATGGATACAAACGGTTCGAGAAAATGTTGCAGGATAAGCTTCTAGCTAATCAGGATTTTGCGATAGAAATCAATTTAGGATTGAAAAAGCATTTCGACCTGTTGAGACAAATAAAAGCTTTCCACCCTGATAATAGAATCGAAATATTATTTTTCTATACAGACAATCTCGACATTTGTCTGGCTCGGGCACAAAATCGGAAGAGTAGCCAAATACCTCGCAGTTTAGAAAATATTGAGGATTTATACATTCGGGCACTCCCACTCCTGAAACGCAATTTGGATATTTTCGATATATTAAAAGGAGTAGATGTGCGGGAAAACCACATAGAGCCCGAAATTATTTTTCAATATCAATATGCTTCAGCAGATATTGAAGTATCCGAAAAACTCCCACAATGGGCCCGATAATAAAATTGAAAATTTATTTGTGTTGTAGCTGAATTTTATTTTACCTTTGCAATCATCAGATGATATGACTATATGAAAAATGAACACATCGTACGAAGATCCTTGGCTGAAGAAGTCGCTGCCGCAATTGAAGAAAAAATCAAATTGGGTAATTTTCCGGTGGATTCAAAACTCCCTACTGAACCCGAGCTGATGAAACAATTTGCTGTTGGAAGATCTACAATTCGGGAAGCAATAAAGTATTTAAGTCAATCTGGTTATCTAAATGTACAACAAGGTTTGGGAACATTTATCAAAAGTGTGACCGGACACCATGCACTTGATGCAAAAATTGAAAAAGGCAATTTTAACGATATTTTCGAGGTTAGGCACGTTCTAGAATTGAAAATCATTGAAAAAGCCGCAATAAATCGTAGCCCAAAAGGATTGAAAGATATGGCTCTTGCGCTTAAAAATAGAGCAAAACATGCCATTAGCGGAGATCTTATCGCTTGTGTAGAAGCAGATATCGCTTTTCATAGCGCAATCGCCGAATCTTGTGGAAATAATATTCTAACAGCGTTATACAATACCTTATCGGTTCACGTGAATAAATTTTTTATGGAAATCTATAAGGATACAACACCCTTCATTGCATCACAAAAGCAACATGAGGAGCTGATGGAAGCTATTAAAGATAAAAACATCCAACAAGCTGTTGCTGTCGCAAATCAAATTATCCAACATAAATAATTTTTAAAAGCTTTCGTAGTAAAAATCACGAAAACCAAACAATAATAAATAACGTCACAAAACATCAGATGACCTGATGTATTAATTTATGAAAACAGAATCTTTAAAAGCAGATGGTTCTTGGAATAGTTCCCAGACGGTCTACCCTATTTTATTTGCAATTAGTATTTCTCATCTATTGAATGATCTTATTCAATCAGTTATTCCAGCTGTTTATCCGCTGTTAAAATCTAATTATGCTCTTAGCTTTACGCAAATTGGCATTATCACCCTAGTATTTCAACTGACAGCTTCCATTCTGCAACCTTTTGTTGGACTTTACACAGATAAGAATCCTACGCCAAGATCCTTGACTATCGGAATGTTGTTTTCCCTCGCCGGTTTGCTTTGTATTGCCTTTGCTTCCAGTTTTATCTATATCTTACTATCAGTAAGCCTGATAGGCATGGGATCTTCTATTTTTCATCCTGAGGCCTCCCGTGTTGCGCACTTAGCTTCTGGTGGCAAAAAAGGATTGGCGCAATCAATTTTTCAGGTTGGCGGAAATGCTGGTGGTGCAATAGGTCCCCTCCTAGCGGCACTGATTGTTATCCCATTTGGCCAACAATACATCGGCGTTTTTGGTGTATTGGCAATTCTAGCCATTTTAATTCTTACCTATGTCGGAAATTGGTACCAATTGCATCTTAAACCAAAAACTACGGTCAGCACATCTAGTGCGACACCAGTAAAATCGAGTTTTTCCAGATCCAAAATCATCTTTGCTCTAGTTATCCTGTTGATTCTTATATTTTCAAAGTATTTCTACATGGCATCTATGACCAGCTATTTTACATTTTATCTTATCGATAAGTTTGGCATTACTGTACAAGAATCACAAATTTATCTTTTTGTTTTTCTTGCATCCGTAGCGGTTGGAACAATACTCGGTGGCCCATTAGGCGATCGTTACGGCCGTAAACTCATTATTTGGGTTTCAATACTTGGTGCGGCGCCCTTTACATTACTTTTGCCACATGTGGGGCTGACATTAACGATGATACTGTCTATTCTGATCGGACTAATTATATCTTCTGCTTTCTCTGCCATATTGGTTTACGCTACAGAATTGATTCCGGGAAAAGTAGGCATGATCGCTGGACTCTTCTTTGGACTTGCCTTTGGTATGGGTGGAATTGGTTCTGCCATTTTGGGATGGCTCGCGGATAGAACTTCCATTGAACACGTCTTTAACATCTGTGCCTATCTTCCATTGATCGGTATTGCAACGGGCTTATTACCCAATATTGAACGTCAGAAAAAGGCTTGATAAAAAAACATCTCTCCGATAATTACCGGAGAGATGTTTCTAAAGCTATCTAATATCCCGGGTTCTGAATAAGTTGGGTATTTCTATTTATTTCATCACGATGTAAAGAAGTAAAATACATCTTATCATCCCAGTTTCTATTTTCGATTCCTGGATCAATATTGCTTACAAAATATTTGTAACTATAATTGCTCGGATCATATTTATACAATGTCACTTTCTTATTGTCTTTTAGCGTTCCTGTGATATTGATGATATTGGCTTTACGTCCTATCGTTTCTGCAGCGATCATCCAGCGTCTTGCATCAAAAAAGCGATGCTCTTCATAAGCCAATTCTATTCGGCGCTCATTCCGGTAGCGGTTTTTGAGTGCTGCCCCTGTCTCTTCAACTGCAATTGCAGGCATTCCTGCTCTGAATCGAATTCTATTTAGCCAAGTTCTTGCTTCCGCCTCTTCGCCTAATTCGATACAGGCCTCCACATAGTTTAATACAGCTTCAGTATAACGCAACATCGGCCAGGGAATACGTTGTCTTGTATTTTGATCTTCCTGAGCAGGATCAGGATCAACAAACTTCCGCATATAATACCCCGTTCTTGAGCCATTCCAGTCTTCAACAGGACTTTTTCTGGTATCTAAACCAAAATGCGTGACTTTACTACCTTGCGCATTAACAATTTCATATTGACCGGTTTGGATCTGATTGCTGGGATCCCTTTTTGTCACATCGGCCGTCCTTGGTTTCCAGTCGGAACCATCGTATAGAATTGTTGCCTTCAATCTCGGATCACGGTTTTGATAGGGAGCAGCAGCCATGGCGGCATTGGACCAATCAAATTTTTGTCCCTTATCGGTCTCATAATCATCAACAAGCAATTGTATAGGTGTATTTCCCGCCCAGTTGTGATAACCATTTGGTCCATTATCACGTCCAACCCATCCACCCCGTTCGTCTTTTTCATTAATGAAAAAACGGCCTAAAATGATGTCTTTGGCTCCTGCAGCATCTGCCATTTTACTTCCACCCCCTAGCGACAAGGCCATATAGTTTGCAGTTCCCTCTGTTGCCGATACGGGCTTGGTCATATCCAGTTTATAGGCAAAGCTGGCCCGATCCAAGACAGCTTTTGCCGCTTCCTTGGCTTTTGTCCAGCGCTCAGTCTGGCTACCACTGGTATACATCAAATATTCCGGTTTTGTATAAGCTTTCAAGAGGGCGGATTTAGCACCGGCTTTATTAGCATCATGAAGATCACTCGCAGCATATAACAACACACGGGATTTTAGCGCCAAAGCCGCTGTTTCACTTGCCCTCCCTTTGGCTGGCGTTATATCCTTTAAAAGTAGCGCTGCACTATCTAGATCTTTGACGATCGCGTCTACACATTCAGCATAGCTATTTCTGGGCTTCATAAAATCCTTATCATTTAAGGTATAGATCTTATTATCTACGGGTACACCGCCATAGAAACGTAAGAGTTGCTGATAATAATATCCACGCAAGAAATACGCCTCTCCTAATATTTTATTTGCTTTTACTTGATCAAATTTTGCCTGTCTCAAATTTGAAATAGCAATATTGCTTGCCCGAATACGTACATACATACGTCCATATTCGTAGGTATCCATGATATAACCTTGATCAGCTGGATTAGACCGTGATTCAGTTACTGTATTAATCCCTCGATTTGGGTGAGTGAATAGTGCTTCATCTGTCATAGAAGCCATCTCTTGTTCGTAGAAACCGCCCACACCAAAACCATTGTATATTTCAACCACAAAAGCATCTGACAGCCCTGGATCAGACCACACCAGTTCGTTAGGAACTTCACTAAGCGGCTTTGTATTCACGAAATCGTCGTTACAGGACTGAAGTCCAGACGATAATACAAGTATAGATAGTGATATATTTACAATTTTTTTCATTTTCTTATCTGATTTATTTTTCTGAGAATAAATTTCTAAAGGTTATTCGTTGTACCCAAAACCTATTGGTCCATAAGTACGGACAGCAAGCCTTTCTTTATTTTCATAATTTTATACTACTTAAAACGATAACAACACCCCTGCATTCAGTAATCTCGCCTGTGGATAATATTGTCCCAGTGCGTTTACAGCCTCTGGATCGTACATCTTTAGCTTACTCCAAGTGACTAAATTCATACCATTCGCATACACACGCAATGAACCAATACCAATTTTATCGCAGATTGTTGATGGAAGGTTGTAACCCAATTCTACATTTTTTAGGCGTAGGTAATCGGTGCTCCGCATCCAATATGTATTATTGTACGAGTAATATTGGTTACTCCGATCCGTTAGTCGAGGGTATTCACTGCTCGGATTAGTTATGCTCCACCGTTTATCGTAGAATTCTTCCAGAAAATTACCAATAGAACCCGATTCATCTGTACCAACACGAATTTCTCCGCCTGTTGCTCCTTGGAACAAAACAGACAAATCAAAATCCTTATAGCTCAAACTGAAATTAAATCCTCCCTGGAATGTTGGGTCACTATTTTTATCTCTTCTTACTTTATCATCCGGTGTGATTTTCCCGTCGCCATTATGGTCTTTGTATTTCATATCACCCGGACGTAAAGTTTTGGTAATGGCACTATAATCAAGTTTATTGGCCGCGATATCATCCATATCTCGAAATACTCCGTCGTATACATAATAGATATCAGTTTTGATAGGCTTGCCTGTACTTTGCTGCCAAGCAGGAGCACCTGGGGCCTCATCCCAGAAAATAATTTTGTTCTTCGCATAGCCTCCATTGACTCCGACTGTATATCCAAGTTCGCCGACTTTACCCTTATAACCGAGATTAAATTCCCAGCCTTTATTATCCACCTTACCAATATTTTCAGCAGGTAGCGTCATACCGGTACTTTGCGGAACAGAAGCATTTTTTCGCCATAGAATGGAATTCCGGCGATTTTTGAAAATATCAAATTCAAAATTTAACTTACCCTGTAAAAATTGGAAATCAAAGCCCAAATTATAATTATTGGCAACCTCCCAGGTAACCATTTCATTTGGTACACGACTCTCAAACAATGTTTTGGCTAGCTTGTCATCCACAACATAGGTTCCAAATGAATAGGTAGAAAAATATTGATATTCTTGCAGTTTATCTTCCCAATAAATATTGTCATTACCCATTTGCCCATAAGAGGCACGAATTTTAAAATAGTTGATGACTGGGATATTTTCCTTCCAGAAATTCTCTTCCGATACTACCCAACCAGCCATTGCGCCAGGGAAAAATCCAAAACGTTCACTTTCAGGGAACATATAGGAGCCATCATAGCGCCAGAGAAACTCCGCAATATATTTACTTTTATAGTTGTAACCAAAACGGCCAAAATAATTTAACCGTGCTCTTTTCCAAGCTGTTCCGTCGTTATTTTTCTCTTGTTCTCCACCTGCAAATAGGTAATCTATACTATTTGAGAGGAAGTAACGCCTATAGGCACTAAACTTGTCGTTATCCGTCGTCTCTCTGTTCACCCCAGCAATAGCGTTTACTTGATGGTCTCCAAATTTTCGGTCAAAACTTAAAATCCCCCCTAATAGAATATTGAGCTGATCTTCATTACTTTGATTTAGGTTTGGATCCGCTGGACCACGTCGGCCAGCTTGCAATAAAGGTGTCTTACCATCCGCCTCGTAAGCACCCGGCCAGGAATACAATGTCCAAGGAGTACCCCAGGTCTTCTGGTTTTTTACGTATTTATCAACAGAAGCATTTAATGTTAGTTTAAGCCCTTCTACCCATGGATTTGTGATATCCACTTGTCCATTTGTTTGGAAGTAATATCGCTTATCCCGATCATATCCGGTGGCATTCGTTGTAATAACGACAGGATTTTCGCCATTCTCAATATCAGGACCCGGTTTTCCATTTGGCCATATCGCTGGTTGCGTAGGGTTTCCGCGCATCAACATGCGAAAAATAGTTCCTGCACTTTTTGTCGGAAAGTTACGGTTTTCCTGTCTCCCCAATACACCAAACTGCGTTTTGATGTATTGACTTATGTTTGCGTCAAGGTTAATACGCAAATCATACTGTTTGTAACCGGTTGCAGAATTTTTGTAATAAGCATCTTGATTTTGGTAACCCAATGACAATAGATATTTAACATCTTCTGTTCCTCCATTAATCTGGAGATTATGACGTTGTTGAGGAGACCAATCTTTCAATGTAGATTTATACCAGTCTGTATTCGGGTGGCCCCAAGGATCTGAACCATCTTTAAATTTCTGAATATCGTCAGGTTTAAAAGGTGCCCCCAACACTGTTCCATCCTTTTTGGTATAAGATCCTGTACCATTTATAGCGGTTAATGCTGCTGACCATTCATCCACAGGTAAGTTATAGATTTCAAGCTCATTACGAATTTCCGCAAACTGTGTAGCGTCTGTCAATTTGGGAATTACCGTTGGTTGAGAATATCCTTGATTGAAGGTATAAGAAAACTGTGGCTTACCGGTTTTCCCCCGACGTGTTGTCACGAGGATAACGCCATTCGCTGCCCTTGCACCATAAATTGCTGCTGAAGCATCTTTTAGAACAGAAATGTTTTCAATATCGCGGGGGTTAAGCCGCTCAATTCCCCCTTCACGCGCCGGCACACCGTCAATAACCACTAATGGGCTACTATTCCCCAAGGTATTTGTACCACGGATCTTGATCGTGGATCCATCATTTCCGGGCTCCGCACTACCATTTGTAGCAATAACCCCAGGAATTCTTCCCGTCATTGCATTGGAAATGTTCAATGCCGGTGATTGGGCAAGATCACTCCCCTTAACTGTAGCAACGGCACCGGTTACGGTTTCCTTCCGCTGTTTACCGTAACCAACGACAATGACTTCATCCAAGCTGGATTGAGAATTTAGCAGTGTTACATCTATGGCACGTCGTCCATTGACCACTTCATCCATAGACTGTTTACCAACCATGCGAAAGTTGACCGTACTATTGGGCGGAACTTTGTCCAATTTGTAGCGGCCCTCATTGTCCGTTTTTGTCACCAAATTAGTTCCATTAACCGAAACGGTTACTCCAGAAATTGGCATTCCTGTTTCATCTCGCACGATACCAGTGACACTTAATTCTTGTTGAAAGAGATTTCCGTAAGACGCAAGGCTTACAGCATCTACAGTTTGGGGGCTCAGTGCGACGATAGAACACAGTGATCCAGTCCAAAACGCTCTCTTCCATTGATTTGAGAAATAATGGCAATTAATCATAAAAACTGTTTAATGGTTTAAATTGTATGTTTATTAGTTATTTATTTGCTTCCACAAGATGCTCGGTTTAGGATCTTATCAAAGGCGGTTTATAATTGAATTTCGAATAGATGAAAATACAAAAATAAATAAACAATGCAAGTGTTATTTTAACACTATTTAAAAATACACAAACAAATAACTCATTTACAGGTTATTAAAAGAAAACATATGGATCACCACAGCTTGGTAATACCGGGTAAAATCGATCTGGTTGAAGCTGTACAATAACCAATGTATAGTTATATCCCCCCCTATTTGGTAGTTTCAAACAAATATCGTCCAAATACATAGACGTCTGATCTTTTACTTAAAAATAGAACAGTTATATTTTGAAAAAATCACATGACAAGTTTTAATTATAATCGCTATAGAATTATATGGAAATACGTATTTTTACAAAAAATATTGTTATTTGTTAATTGCAGATAGCAATAGGAATAATAATGTAGAAATATATCTTTCGAAAAAAAATCTACCTCAATCATGAAGATACACATTAGACAAGAAACTCCAAGTGATTATCAGGCCGTTTTTGAACTCATTCAGAAAGCATTTGAGCAGGAAGAATATAGTGATCATCAGGAACAGTTTCTCGTTGAAAAATTACGTCAATCGACTGGATTCATACCCAAACTTGCGCTGGTTGCAGAGATCGATGGTAAACCAGTTGGCTATATTTTAGTGACAAAGATTAAAATTGTTAATGAAGAAAATCAAGAGAGCTATCCTTCCCTTGCTTTAGCCCCAATTGCAGTATTACCTGAATTTCAGGGAAAAGGCATCGGAGGTAAACTAATCGCAGAAGCCCATCAAATCGCAAAGCAACTTGATTTCGGATCTATTATCCTATTAGGGCATGCAGATTATTACCCAAGATTTGGCTATGAACAAACGGTCAAATATGGTATTAAAATGCCATTTGAGGTTCCCGATGAAAATTGCATGATTATCGAACTCCAGCAGGGAGCATTAGTTGGAGTTAAAGGAGTGGTTGTCTATCCAAAAGAGTTTGGAATAACATAAAAAAGGATTGGCTGTAGATGACAGCCAATCCTTTTTTATTTAATATTTAATGGGGTAATCTTGCATAAGCTCGAATTGGTATCCATCGCTTTTAAGTGCATCGATTAATGAAGATAACTGTTGTTGCCCTTTTTTAGTCTGAAACATGTCATCATGCATTAAAAAAACTACATTATTCGGGACCATCGAACTTTTATTGTTCATAAAGTTGCGTATATGGGATAATGTCGCTTCTTGACTCACTATTGCATTACCTGTAATACTATTCAAACGCCATTCCACATCCCAACCAAAAATACGATAACCATTTTTATGAAGCATATCAGCTGTTGTAGAGCCATTTTTTAAATCTATCTTCCGGATATCATCATACATCCAGATATTTCTACCAGGAAGTCTAACAATTTTATGCTGAAGATTAAGATCCTTTTCATTCTTTTCAAAATCTGCAAAAGCTTTTTCCGGATTATTATAGAATCGTGAATATTGGTTATTTGCATGCGTGTAGCTATGATTATAGCAAGCAATTAAAGGATTACTTTCATATTTCTGAAGATCCCGCTTTCTTCCTTTGCTCATGTTGGCATGCTTACCAATTAAGAACACACTTACCTTTATATTTTTCTCTCTTGCCATAGAATCTATCGCCGCACTCCCGATCAAAGGTCCATCATCAAATGTCAAATAAATATGCTTTGGATGTGCATCAAAAGCTCTTCGCAACGAATCCTTCAGGTTACGTTTTTGTTGCTTTACAGGGATAGGATGCAAGCTATCAACTGTAAAATGGAGCTGATTTTTTTGAAGAGAATCCCATTTATTCAAAAGAACAGGTACTTTTTCCTTTTGGGTTAACTTTTCGTTTAAAGTATCCCTACTGCCCTCTTTGCCACTACCCAATACCTTGTTGGAGAAATCTTTGCACGACACATTACCTAAGATCACACCACATGTGAACAATGCAACCAATAACCTTCTACACTTCATATCTATCCTAATAACTTAAGTGATTTTTTTACATTTCAAAAATACTACAAAAACCTACTTAAAAAGTATAATATTTTATAAATCCCTATTTTCCGGGATAATCAACTACAAAAACAACAAAAATATTTGTCTAAACAGTTTAATATCATTAATTATCGTCTAATACATGACCGCAAAATTTTGAAACAGTAGAAGCTATTTCTTCTTAAAGATTAAGGCTCTATTATATTCAAAGTTCATCCTGGCGATATTTAGGACAGATATACCTTGTGGACATTCAACCTCACATGCTTCTGTATTTGAACAGTGTCCAAAAGATTCCGCATCCATTTGCTTGACCATACTGAGCACACGATGATTTCTTTCCTCCTTTCCCTGTGGCAGTAAGGCCATATGTGTAATCTTTGCTGAAGTAAATAGCGCTGCACTCCCATTTTTACAGGTGGCAACACATGCACCGCATCCGATACAAGCAGCTGAATCAAACGCTTCTTCGGCAAGTTCATGTGAAATGGGAATAACTGTGGCATCTGGTGCCTGACCAGTATTGATAGATACAAAGCCTCCCAGCGAAATAATTCGGTCAAAAGCGGCCCTATCCACTTTAAGATCTTTTTTCACCGGAAATGCTGATGAACGGAAGGGTTCTATCACAATAGTATCATTATCGTTGAACGAACGTAGATGCAACTGACACGTGGTCGTATGTTTCAACGGACCATGCGCAATACCGTTAATCATTACACCGCATTGGCCACAGATCCCTTCCCTACAATCATGGTCAAATTCAACAGGATCCTCTCCGTTCACAATGAGCTTTTCATTTAAGGTATCCAACATTTCAAGAAAAGACATATGTGGATTAAGCCCCTGTAGATCATAGGCTACCAGTTTTCCTGCTGTTTGATTATCTTTTTGTCGCCAGATTTTAAGATGTAGATTCATAATTGTTCATTTTATTTGTAGCTTCTTACCGTAGGTTGTATTTCTTCGAAAGTCAATGGTTCTTTGATCAATTCAGGTTCTTCCCCTTCTCCTTTCCAGGCCCAGGCAGAGATAAATTGAAATTCAGCATCATTTCTCAGCGCTTCTCCATCCGCTGTTTGGTATTCCTCCCTAAAATGTGCACCACAGGACTCTTCACGGGTCAACGCATCATAGCACATCAATTCACCGATTTCAAAATAGTCTGCAACACGTCCAGCTTTCTCTAATTCCGTATTTAATGAATTTAGTTGGCCACTAACCATAACATTGCTATAAAATTCCTGCTTAAGCTTCTTGATTTCCGCTATTGCATATTGAAGTCCCTGCTCATTTCTAGCGAGACCGCAATAATCATACAGCAGCTTCCCAAGTGTTTTGTGAAAATAATCGACCGTTTTATTGCCCTTAATCTGTAATAATTCATCAATTTGCTTTTTAACCGCTAACTCTGCCTTTTCAAACTCCGCATGATCTGTAGAAATCTTTCCGGTGTGAATTTCATTCGATAAATAATTGGCGATGGTATAAGGCGCAATAAAATAACCGTCCACTGAAGCTTGAAGCAACGAATTTGCCCCCAAGCGATTAGCACCATGATCGGCAAAATTAGCTTCACCAAGTGCAAATAGCCCTGGCAAAGTTGTCATCAGCTCGTAATCAACCCAAAGTCCGCCCATCGAAAAATGGGCCGAGGGTGATATCATCATCGGTTCAGAATACGCATCATAGCCCGTTATTTTATGGTACATATCAAAGAGATTACCATATTTCTCTTCAATTTTTTGCTTCCCCTGTTCCTTTATTGCTTTTGCAAAGTCAAGGTAGACGGCATTTTTTAAAGGACCTATACCAAAACCAGCATCAATCCGCTCCTTGGCCGCTCTAGAGGATATATCCCGCGGTGCAAGATTCCCGAATGCTGGGTATCGACGTTCAAGGTAATAATCTCGATCTTCTTCTGGGATATCATTGGCTGCTCTGTTTTCATCCTGTTTTAATGGAACCCAAATGCGCCCATCATTACGTAAGGATTCTGACATCAACGTCAGCTTGGATTGATAATCGCCCGATTGCGGTAAAGAGGTCGGATGAACCTGAATCCAACTTGGGGATGCCATCAATGCCCCTTTTTTATGTGCCCGCCAAATTGCCGATCCGTTACAACCCATTGCTAAGGTAGATAGATAATAGATTTTGCCGTATCCACCCGTTGCAAGTATAACAGCATGTGCAGCATGTCGTTCAATCTCTCCAGTATCTAAATTGCGAACAATAATACCACGCACTTTCCCATCGATGACAACAACATCTAACATCTCATGGCGGGAAAAGAGCTGAACAGTTTTTTTACCGACCTGCCGCATCAAGGCCTGATAAGCTCCCAATAACAGCTGCTGTCCGGTCTGTCCCCTTGCGTAGAATGTTCGGCTCACCTGAACCCCACCAAAAGAACGATTGTTCAGATATCCCCCATATTCACGTCCAAAGGGAACACCCTGCGCCACCGCTTGATCTATCAAATTCAACGAACATTCAGCCATTCGATAGACGTTAGCTTCACGCGCGCGAAAATCGCCCCCTTTTAAAGTATCCACAAACATACGATAGACACTATCGCCATCATTCTTATAATTTTTAGCAGCATTGACTCCCCCCTGTGCTGCTACAGAATGGGCTCTTCGAGGGCTGTCCTGAAAACAGAATGATTTGACCTGATAGCCCATTTCGCCAAGAGATGCCGCTATTGAGCTTCCCGCCAGCCCTGTCCCTACAACAATGACATCTAATTTTTTGCGATTGGCGGGATTAACAAGCTTTGCAGTTTTTTTATAGCGTGTCCACTTTTGCTCCAAAGGTCCCGCTGGTATTTTTGAGTTTAAAGTCATGTCTTCGCCTTTAGTTAACAGTAAAAAATATATAAATTGGCATTAACGCAAACCCTATGCTGATGACAATGGAATAGGTTGTACCAATTACCTTAAACCAATGAACAAATTTTGGATGATACAGTCCGAGGGTTCTCACCGCACTATGAATCCCATGGATAAGATGATAACATAAGGCTACCATGGACAAAACATAAATAAGCACATACCACCATTGTTGAAACACTGCAATAACCAATACATAGAGATCCTTATTTCCTTTTGCATCCAGTGGTGGAGCTCCAAACTTATATACGTACCAAAAATTCTGAAAGTGGATGACCAAAAATATCAGAATAAGCGTGCCCAGAATTCCCATATTTCGGGAATACCATTTGCTCGCACGTCCACGCTGGTCTGACTGATAATCCCCACCTGTTTTTTTATTCTTAATAGTGATGACCAATCCATCAATAGCATGTAGTACAATACTCAGGTAAAGGACATAAGAAACAATTTTAATCAGGATATTTCCGGAGAGAAAGTGTGAATAGGCATTAAACTGTAAATGCGCCTGCTCCTGAGGTAAAAATAGCTGCAAATTTCCCAGAAAATGGATAAGCAGAAAGAAAGCGAGAAATAATCCCGTTAAGCACATAAGTATTTTCTTTGATAAGGTCGATAGCATAAGCCTTTTATTTAATAATAACCAATAACTTTCATCCATAAACCACCTACACCCATATAGATAATCAGCAGCACGATCCCGATTTCCAGACCCCGCAACCACCAGGACTTAAGATCAACATAACCGCTACCAAAGAATACGGGCGCTGGGCCATGACCATAATGTGTTAACACGCCATATATGGAGCCCAGAAACCCAAGCATCATAGCCAACAACATGGGCGGGATGCCTAATGATACACCCACTCCCAATAATGCAGCATACATTGCGGCAACGTGAGCTGTAGCGCTCGCAAAGATGTAATGGCTAAAGAAATACACCAAAACAATTACCGGGAATGCAATCTGCCAACTCAGCCCGCCAATCTGTACCTTGATCAAATCACTAAACCAACCTATAAATCCAAGTTCATTCAGCGAACTGGCCATCATGACTAAAACGGCAAACCAAACAATGGTATCCCAAGCCCCCTTCTCTGCTTTTACATCCTCCCAGGTTAGCACCGAAGTCAGCAAAAGCAAAGTCAATCCAATAAATGCAGTTGTAGTTGCATCAATCGACAGCGAACCGCCAAAAATCCAAAGCGCCAGAAGTATAAAAAATGCCAATAACATCAACCACTCATTTCTAGATATGGGGCCCATCTCTTTTAATTTTTCCGCCGCCATTTTGGGCGCATCACCCGTCTTTTTTAGTTCAGGTGGATACAGTTTATAAAGTACAAGCGGAACAACAAAAAAGGCAACGATGCCCGGAATAAAGCCTGCAACGGCCCAAGACATCCACGTAATATCAATCCCTAGATTAGCAGCAAACTTTTGACACATCGGGTTGCTCGCTGTTCCGGTTAAAAACATGGAGGATGCAATCAAATTCATGTAATAGCTATTCAGTGTCAGATAGGATCCCAGCTTTCGATGCGTCTCTGGTTTGTCTGGAACAGAATCAAAACTGATGGCCATAGATTTCATAATAGGGTAAATGATACCGCCACCTCTGGCCGTATTACTAGGTATCGCGGGTGCCAGACACACGTCAGCCAAACCTAGACCATAGGCCAGTCCAAGTGAACTTTTTCCAAAAACTCGAATAAAAAGAAATGCAATACGATTGCCTAAGCCCGTTTTGATAAACCCGCGTGCGATAAAAAACGATATCCCTATAAGCCAGATAACCTTATCCCCAAAGCCGGTCAATGCTTTCGTAATAGATTTACCCGCATCTCCGGGAGCTAAAACCTGTGTAAGCGCCGTAAATCCAATCGCCATCATACACATGGTACCCATTGGCGCCGCCTTCAGAATGATCCCGAGTATGGTCGCAGCAAATATGGCAAACAAATGCCAAGCTTCAGGACTAACGCCCTTAGGAACTGGAATAAACCACAAAATGAGCGCAACAATAAAGGTGATGGCAACATTTTTGATACTAATTTCCTTCATAATAATTGAGGTTTAAAAGATTAGAATCTACTTTGTACTTGTACGATAAATAAGTTTTTATTGTATTCATTGGTATTCTGAGTCTGCTTCTTATAGCGATCGAGTTGAAGACCAAGCTGTATCCGGGCACCATAATTTTTCAAAAACTCCAGACCAAACATTGGCGTAAAAGTTTGCCTTGCATTTGCATTTAACTTATAATTTGGATCGATATACTCATAACGACAGGAAAGCTCAAATGCACTGAGGTTATAATAGTTGACTTCATACCTTAAATTCGGCAGGAAATAGATACCGCGAACGAGATAGTCACTTAATTTTGAAGTACGCGCCCCCTCATCCAACGCATAATATAAGTTATGATTGATAGCCTGTTTTGCTTCCAGTTGCATATCCAGGTTCCAACGTTTCCCAAAATCTACATTTCCACTCAGATCTACCCCCAGTGCATGTACTTGCTTTTTCATAACCTCACCCACACCGCCATTCAGCCCAAGATTGACCCCATATTTTTTTGAAAGCCCAAATACCAAGCGTGTTGAATATTGTTTTCCATTATCATTATCGACGACTTGGTTTTTACCATTTCCATTGACCACGGAAAAAGAATAACTAAATGGCATATCTCCTAAATTGACCTCCCCTGTTGCTGCCATTCCAATCTGAAAACTCGCCCAACCCAATTTGCCGAATTCAAGATATTGATTTGACCAATCCAACGATTTAATAATATCTATTGGATAAGTTTCCTCAATGCCAAACCAAGGTCGAAACTGACCAACTGTAATGGCCAGCTTAGGGCTAAACGTATATTTTAAATACGCATTTTCAAGTACCTTTGTTTTTGGGTCACTTTTAAAATCAGCTAGATTGGCAAGGACTGCTACTTCAGTTCGTTTACTGATCTGTGCACGCATTTGCACCCGCATATACTTCACCATAAAATTATTGTCCGTTCCAGAACCATCACTATGGTGAAGCCCATTCACGTCAACATCTTTAGTTGTGCTCACAAGGTAACGCGCCTGAAAAAGCCCCTTTATCTGCAGTTTGGGATAGGTGATTTCTTCTTTGATTTGCTGTACAGAATCTCTTTTTATCGGCTCAACTGGACCCGGTTCTTGTCCTTTTACAGTCGTGTATAGCAATAAGTATAAGACAGAAATTGGAATGTAAAGTTTCCTCATATCTAAAACAATTATCTATTCGCCAGTAGCCCAGCGTACTTTTCAATGTCAATAATGTATATTATAATTTATTCTTTCTCTAGTAACATCTAAACCGGTGAATAGTTTTAATTTTCTAATAAATTTTGTAACTAAAAGAAAGTTTCCTCCAAAGAGAGGTCAAATTGATTAAATTCCGCGTTTTTGTGTATTTTCACGGTTGAATATATCCAGATTTCAATTTTTGAATTAGTAAAAATTTCAAGATTGAAACAAATACTAAACATCCAAAGAACAAATTATAGATAAATTTTAGAATCAATAAATCATATGAAAGAACAATTAATCAGAAAATGCTGTATTTGCCTTGTACTAATTATCTATGGGTTTTTCGTCCCTGTTTCCAAGGCGGCGGAACGGGAGAAGCCGGCAATGTTTTGGACTTGGCTGGATTATAATCCAACTACAAATTTTGATTCCATCTGCCGTGAGATGAATTACCTGGGTATTGATGGGGTCATGCTAAATGCAGCTAGTCCTGATGAATATAGAGTCGCCATTCCTATTGCAAAGAAATATGGGATACAGGTAATTGCCTGGCTATGGACGATGAACCTGGAGCATGATCGGGATAAGATCCTAAAAGAACATCCAGACTGGTTTAGTGTCAATAGAAATGGAAAGAGTCTGGCTGATACCACTGCGTATGTTGGCTACTACAAATTCTTATCACCCGTTGTACCAGGAGTGAAAGAGTATATTAAACAAAAAATCCAGTCTTATTGCGAAGTTGAAGGTCTCGATGGTATATCAATAGACTACAACCGCTATGTAGATGTTGTATTACCAACCACTTTGTGGCCAAAGTATAATATCGTTCAAGATCGCGAATACCCAGCATGGGATTATGGATATCACCCCATTGCCATAGAAAAATTCAAAAAACAATATGGTTATGATCCCAGGGCACAAAAAGATCCTTCAAAAGATCTAAAATGGAGACAGTTTCGTTGTGACCAGATCACTGACATCGCTAATATGATTGCTGAAGTTGTCCACAGCCATGGAAAGACTATGGCAGCCTCGCCTTTTCCTACACCAAAAATGGCTTCGAGAATGGTTCGTCAAGATTGGGGTAAATGGAAACTGGACGTTGTATTTCCTATGGTATACAGCAACTTTTACACCGAGGACCCAAGCTTTATAAAAGATTGTACGCTAGAAAATGTCAGAGATAAAGCTGCAAATACCACTTTGTACTGTGGATTGATGGCTAAAAACAATGATGAAATGTTTGTCGATATGGATGAGGCTTTAAATAATGGTGCTCAGGGAATCTCTATTTTCACCATACACAGTCTCCAAGATCCAAAGATTAAAGAGCGCTTCAGAGCCTATACGACAGCCGCTAAATCCAAAAAAGAAAAAAACAATGGAACCTTACCTCGTATTTCAACCAATAAGGTAGAAAACGACCCTTTTAAGAAAGCTGGGATCATGAAATTGATCACCCAAAAAATTCAAGACATGGTAAAAGCGGAAAATCCGGCAGCAAACCCTGTGGTATTATCTAAGTATAAGCAAGTTGATGCATACGATGTCACAAAAAAATATCTTGTAAAGGATAAGGTCAGTAACAAAAACTTTTATGTAACTTTCTTTTTCTATGGTGACATACTTTCGGGCTGGAATGTTGATCCTGCTCCCTCGAACAGCTAAAGTATCGATACTTTCCTATCTTTGGACTTTCATAAATAGATTGAAGACATGAATAGAACTTTTGGTTTGATAACAGCTTTACTTGTCCTAAGCTATACAGGGCGAATAGATGTGTGCCAGGCGCAGCAGACGACAAGTACCGCAACGGTAAAGGATGCAAAAAAGATAGATCAAGCAACATTAAATAGCATTCTTGAAAAGAATAGTCAGCACTTTAAACTGGGAAAAGTAGCAGATTACATTCCAGAACTGGGCAAAGCAAATGCACAATCCATTGCACTATCTGTTGTAAATAACGATGGTACTCTGGTAAGTGCCGGAGATATACATCAAAAATTTACGATCCAAAGCATATCAAAAATAATTGCGTTGATGATTGCGGTACAGGAGAATGGTGAAAAAGCAGTTTTTGAGAAAATGGGATATTTTGGAACCGACAAACCTTTCAATCACTTTGGCAATTTAGAAACAATGGGTAAACCGCTTAATCCCATGATGAATGCAGGTGCTATATTGACCACAGCCCTTATTAAAGGGAATGCTGACGAACCCTTTGCTAAAATCCTTAAGATGATACGTTTCATTACAAACAATGAACAGATAGATTATAGCCATGCGGTATATAACTCAGAAAGAGAAACTGGTCATAGGAATCGCGGTATGTTCTACATTATGCGAAATAATGGGTTAATTGATGGTGAAGGGGAAGAAAAGCTCAATAATTACTTTAAACAATGTTCCATCGAAATCACCGTGGAAGATCTTGCCAAAATAGGTTATTTTTTTGCCAATCACTGTGTCCGTTATGATGGAAACAAACAATTTCAAGATCCTAATCTGTCACAGCTTATTCAGTCACAAATGCTGATTGCCGGCATGTACGAATTCAGTGGTGAATATGCCCGTACGGTTGGGCTACCAAGTAAATCCGGTGTGGGCGGAGGAATCGCTGTCAGTGTCCCCCGTAATATGGGAATAGGCGCTTTCAGTCCGGCTTTAGACCAACACGGCAACTCACTTGCAGGTTATCATATGATCCTAGATCTGGTGAATGCCAAACATCTGAGCCTATTTGATTAACAGATCAAATAGCTTAAATTAAATCGTTTGCAAAACCGAATCCCTGTTTTGCTTGTTAATTCCTAAGTCTGCATAGCTATATGCAGGCCTAGGAATAAATTAAAATACCAAAAAATAAACCAATGGTGAGAACAGAAACAATAATCGCTGTAGAAAGTGTTTCAAAAAGCTCAACCTTTTACCAAGATTTGCTAGGTTGTACCAGCGAACATGGTGGTGAGACTTTTGAAATTCTAACAGTTGAAAACAATGTAATTTTATGCCTTCACAAATGGGGTGAACACGCACATCCGACCATGCTCCAACCCAAAAATGCCGGAAATGGTCTAATCCTATTCTTTCGGGTAGATAATCTCCAGGAAGTGTTTGAAAATGCGACCAAACTCGATGCCATGTTCGAAAAAGAAATTCACTACAATGAAAATTCATTAAGAAATCAGTTTATCCTCCGGGATCCTGACAATTATTACCTGATTATTTCAGAATAAGAAGTTCGTCCGTAACTATATGCGTTGGTTAGATTTAACAGATGTTAATTTGACATGTGCTTTCTTAAACCAGTTTAAGTTTATTATTCAATCTTTCCTGCAACTTTGTAGTATCAAAATATAAAACAATGACAGCACGATTAAATATTGCAAAAGTAGATGCAACAGCTTATAAAGCGATGATGGGTTTAGAAACCTACCTCGCTAATATCTTTCTTACCCCTATCCAGAAAGAGCTTATTAAAATAAGAGCATCCCAAATTAATGGATGTGCTTTTTGCCTTGACATGCACACCAAAGATGCATTAAAGTATGGTGAAACTCCTCAGCGTATATTCTTGCTGAACGCCTGGCGTGAGACCGAATTGTTTACTGCCGAAGAACAGGTTTTATTGGAGATGACTGAGGAGATTACCCTAATTCATCAACAGGGCCTGACGGAGGAAACTTATCAAAAAGCGAAGAAACTATTTGACGAAAAACAACTTGCACAGATCATTATCGCTATTATCACAATCAATTCATGGAATAGAATTGGTATAAGCACACATTTGGAGTTATTAAAGTAGGTAAACCACAGACATACCCGCTAGGATGCGAATTCAATCGCTCCCGACAGGATGTAAATGAATCTTTAAAAATGGGGTCAGTCTAACGCGAACTGCCCCGTTTTCGTTTAAAATAATTAGTCGATAAAATCTTAAATCTACCATCCCACAAATCACATTAATCAGCTATCTTTAATCCGAAAAAAGTTTATTAAACCAATTAAACGCAGAAAAATGAAAATCGTTAAAAAAATTTTAATTGTTTTGGTTATTCTCATTGCCATTCCCTTAATTGTGGCTCTTTTTGTTCCTAAAGATTTTGATGCAAAAAGTGAGATTACCATTGACAAACCTAAACAGGAGGTCTTCAACTATGTGAAAATGCTTCGAAATCAAGATCACTTTGGGGTATGGCAACTTTCCGATCCACAAATGAAGAAATCCGAACAGGGCACCGATGGTCAGGTTGGATTTAAATACAGCTGGGATGGCGAGAAAGTTGGAAAAGGTTCACAAACCATTACGCGCATCGTAGATGGAGAAACGATCGAAACATCGCTTGACTTTGGATTCGGCGAACCGTCAAAAGGTTATTTTACGCTGAAGGAAATATCACCGAACCAGACAGCGGTGACCTGGGGCATTACCGGTAAATCACCTTACCCCTGGAATCTAATGAGCCTATTTATGAATATGGATAAGGATTTTGATCAGGGGCTCAAAAACTTAAAAGATGTCTTGAAATAGCTTCATACATCATAAAAAAAGGTATTTAAAGCATAATCAAATGATCTTTAAATACCTTTTCTTCAAAAAACGAATTGAATTAACGACGACTCATCAGAATACGTAAAATATACCAAAACAACAACATGATAGAGGAAAATAGCTGTAATGCAGCCCCTACATATTGTTCATTGCCGTAATTATATTTCAGACTTTGCGTTTGGTACAAAATGCTTCCTGAAGCAATCAACACCATGATGATAGAAAACCAAAGTCCCAATTGAAATCCAAATAATGCGCCCGCGACAATGGCACCCAATGCTAGGAAGCCACCAATAACAAGGATGTTTTTCAGAAAAGAGAAATCCTTGTTTGACATAAAAGCAACTGCTGTAAGTGCTGTAAACAAAGCCAGCGTCATTATACTTGCCTGGTAAAGCAAGCCCGCACCATCAGCCATCGAAGCGGCAATAAAAATCATTGGCAGGAAAATAATAGCTTCCAATACAATGTAAAATGCCAGTCCAAGATACTGGGTCTGACGACTCTGCGCTAATGTCCATCGAGAAGACAATGAAGCTCCCAACCAGAAACATCCGAGGAGAAACAACCAAATAAACTTCCCACTGACCATCCATACAATAAAATCATAAGGAACTAATTTTATCAATAGGGTTTCTAAAACGATAAATGCTAAAATAGAAAGGGCAACGTGGAGATAAGTTTTTTTGTAAAAAACGCCCCTTTCTGCCTCATCGTTAACAAGTAAATACTCTTGTGATTCCATAAAACAGTTAAATAAGATGTATTAATATACATTAAAAATAAGCATTAATTCGATTTTCACAAGAATTAATTTAAGCAGAGCCTATCGAATTACATCGCATTGATACAAAAAAAGAGGACCCCGCCTAGCAGGGTCCATTCAAACAAACAACTTATTTCCAGCCTCCTCCCAAATCTTTATAGATATTAACAACCGCATTAAGCTGTTGCTTCTTAGTTTCTATCAATTCAAGTTTTGAATCCAACACATCGCGCTGTGTCATCAGCACTTCCATATAATCAGCACGTGCCGACTTAAACAGATCGTCTGATACCGTCACAGAATTATTGAGCACTTCAACTTCCTTGGTTTTGAAATCATAACTCTTGCCAAGGTTTTCGATATTAGACAGTTGGGTAGACACTTCCAAATAGGCATTTAAAATTGCCTTCTCATAATTATAGACTGCCTGTATCTGCTTCGAATTTGCGGTATTGAATTCCGCTTTCAATCCATTTTTGTTTAACAGCGGAGCTGCCAACTCTCCTATTATGTTGTACAACATCGATTCGGGCATTTTAAACAAATAGGATGGCTTAAAAGCTTGCAAACCCAGCGCAGCTGATATTTCCAGAGAAGGATAGAATTCCTTCCGCGCAATCTGTACATCCAATTTTGCTGCGGCAAGCTCATATTCAGCCTCACGGATATCAGGCCTATTGCTCAGGAGTTGACTCGGTATCCCCGTTTGTACTTTCGCAGGTACCATATCCACGAAGCTACTTTTATCACGTTTGATTTCCTGAGGAAAACGTCCTAAAAGGAAATTAATTCGGTTTTCAGTTTCCTTAATCTGCTGGCGTGTCTCAAATTCCATACCTTTGGTTTTTAATACTTCTGCCTGGAATTTTTGAACAGCAAGTTCTGTCACACGCGCCGCCTGCTTCTGTAGCTTTATGACCTCCAATGCATTGTCCTGCAACTCGATATTCTGTTTGATAATCGTTAGCTGGTTATCCAAAGCCAACAATTCATAGTAAGATCGCGCAACCTCAGCGATAAGACTGCTCAGAACAAAGTTTTTACCTTCCACCGTAGCAAGATACCTGTTCAATGCCGCCTGTTCAGAATCTTTCAGTTTTTTCCAGACGTCGATTTCCCAGCTTGCATAGGCACCTATCTTTAGATCACCCAGTGGATCGGGCATTTCCTTCCCTGGTGCGATCTCCGTACTGGCATCCCCAGCTCCCTGGCTTGTATAGCGCCCGACCTTCTCCACACCGCCACCGGCACGTAAACCCACACTCGGTTTCAATGCACCTTTTCGCAGTAAAATATCATTCTTGGCAATAGCCAATTCTTGCAAGGTCACATTCAGCTCCTGGTTATTTTTTAATGCCGTATCAATTAAAGCAACTAAATTAGGATCACTAAAAAAATCACGCCACTTCATATTGGCCGAATTCGTTGTGTCCTGTGCAAGTGCTTCAGCAAATTGCTGTGGCACTTGCTTGTTTTCCTGAATCTGAGTCACTTTAGGAACCTTACAGCCTGTCATTGCTGCGGACAGCAAAACCCCTACTACCCAATATTTATTTGTTTGACTAGCCATTGTTATCGATTTCTTCAGTTAATGGATTTTCATCTTCATGTTTGATAAGTTTACGTTTGGACGCGATTGTTCCAAAAATAAAGTAGAGCCCCGGTATGACAAGGATACCAAAGACAGTTCCAAACAACATCCCTCCTGCCGCTGCAGTACCAATGGTCCGGTTGCCGATCGCTCCTGGCCCAGAAGCCATTACCAATGGAATCAGACCTGCAATAAACGCAAATGATGTCATTAAGATAGGTCTAAACCTCACCTTGGCTCCTTCCAAAGCGGCTTCGATGATACTGAGTCCCTGCGCATGTCGTTGTGTGGCAAACTCAACAATTAAAACCGCGTTCTTACCCAATAATCCAATGAGCATGACCAAGGCCACCTGTGCATAGATGTTGTTTTCCAGTCCTAGAACTTTGAGTAGGAAAAAAGCTCCAAAAATGCCAATTGGCAATGATAACAGAACCGCAAATGGCATGATAAAGCTTTCGTATTGTGCTGAAAGAATAAGATAAACAAAGCCTAAACAGATCAAAAAGATATAGATCGCTTGATTACCACGTCCCACCTGATCTTTGGAGATACCAGCCCAATCAATACCATAGCCCTGTGGTAAGGTTTTCGCAGCGACAGCATTGATCACTTCAATAGCCTCACCGCTACTATATCCAGGAGCAGCAGAACCTGAAATTTCAGAAGCCATGTACATATTGTGACGCGTGATCTCGGAGAGTCCATATACCTTTTCCATATGCATAAAAGCCGAAAAAGGCACCATCTCATCCTTATCATTTTTTACATATAATTTCAAGATATCTTCAGGAAGAGCCCGATACTGCGGTAATGCCTGTACCATGACCTTATATTGCCGGTCATACTTAATGAAATTGGTTTCGTAGTTACTCCCCACCAACGTAGAAAGCGTATTTAGGGCATTGTCAATAGTCACCCCTTTTAACTGAGCCATATCATTGTCGATATGGAGCATGTACTGCGGAAAACTCGCACTATAAAATGTAAAAACTGAGGACAACTCCGGTTGTTTATTCAATTCACGGACAAAATCCTTACTTACGGTCTCCATTTTCTTATAGTCACCCGAACCCGCTTTATCCAAAAGCCGCAACTCAAATCCCCCTGCGGCACCATATCCCGGTACTGCCGGTGGCTGGAAAAACTCAATGGAAGCCCCAGGGATATTTTTCGCTGCATTTTCCAGCTGTTCGATAATTTCCTGCGAGGATTCCTTACGCTCTTCCCAACTTTTTAAATTGATCAGACAGGTTCCGGTATTCGCACCAGTTCCCTCAGTCAATATTTCGTAACCGGCCAATGAAGAAACGGATTGTACACCATCGATGTCCTCCGCCTCCTTCTGCAAAGTTTGAGCAGCCAGATTTGTCCGTTCTAAGGTCGATCCCGGTGGCGTTTGGATAATGGCATAAATCATCCCCTGATCCTCGTTTGGAATAAAGCCTGCTGGCACAGAATTATTTAAAAAGTAAGCGCCAATACAGAATCCGATCAATACCACAAAAGTAAAGAGGCGCTTGTCAACGATACCTTTCAGTAAGAAAACATATTTGTTGGACATCTTATCAAACAATCTATTGAACGCATCCAAAAATTTGTCCACGATGGATTTCTTACGAGGTTTTCCATGATTGTTCTTCAGCATAATCGCACACAACGCTGGTGTCAACGTCAATGCAACTACACCGGAAAGGATAATAGATGTCGCCATTGTGATGGAGAACTGACGGTAAAAAATACCGACAGGCCCCGACATAAACGCAACAGGAATAAATACGGCCGCCATCAGAAATGTAATAGCGATAATAGCACCGCTTATTTCATGCATCGCTTTCTTCGTTGCCTTATAGGCTGAAATATGCAGTTCCTCCATCTTGGCGTGTACGGCTTCGATGACGACAATGGCATCATCCACAACGACACCAATTGCCAATACCAAGGCAAATAGTGTAATCAGGTTGATTGTGATACCAAAAAACTGCATAAAAAGGAACGATCCCACTAAGGAAACCGGTACGGCAATGGTTGGAATCAAGGTAGACCGCCAGTCCCCAAGGAATAAAAAGACAACAATCGCCACCAGTATAAAGGCTTCAATTAAGGTATGGATAACTTTTTCCATGGAAGCATCCAAAAATTTAGAAACATCATAACTGATTTCGTAATCCAGTCCTTTCGGAAAAGAAGACTTTAGTTCCTTCATTTTATTTTTAACATCCTGGATTACCTGAGAAGCATTGCTACCATAGGATTGTTTCAGGACAATAGCGGCAGAGGGCTTCCCATTCAATGTAGAATAAATATCATACATAGCGGATCCAAATTTAATATCGGCAACATCGCGCAAGCGCAACATTTCACCGTTTGCATTTGTTCGTAATACGATATTACCATAGCCTTCGGTTGTTGTGAAACGCCCCGGATATTTCAGGACATATTCAAAAGACTGTGAAGTAATCCCGGAAGACTCGCCGGCCTTGCCTGGAGATGCTTCCAAACTTTGCTCTGACAGCGCTTTCATCACCTCCTCAGCGGATATTTTATAGGCGGTCATGCGATCAGGTTTTAGCCAGATCCGCATCGCCAATTCCCGTGTTCCAAGAATATTCGCGACCCCAACACCGTCAACACGTCTCAATTCTGAAACGATATTCATATCAGCGTAGTTATACATAAAGTTTCCATCAAGGTCTTTATCCTTGCTATATAGGTTGATATACATCAACATATTGGATTCTTCCCTTGTAATTTTCACCCCCTCGCGTACAACGATAGGTGGAAGTTTATTAACAACAGAAGCCACGCGGTTCTGCACGTTCAATGAAGCTTGATTTGGATCTGTACCTAGATTGAATACCACCTGTATGCTGGCTTCACCATCGTTACCGGCATCTGAAGCCATATATTTCATTCCCGGAACCCCATTGATGGCGCGCTCAAGTGGAATGATAACAGATTTTATCATGAGTTCCCCATTCGCACCTGGGTATTCTGCTGTAATGTTTACTTTAGGTGGCGATATGGATGGAAATTGAGTTACTGGAAGTTGTACCATCGAAAGAACCCCCAGAAACACAATGATCAGCGATATAACAATCGAAAGTACAGGTCTATTTATAAAACGACTAAACATAGTAATTTAAGAGTATGGAGATTTATTCTGTTTTTAACTTCAAATTAGAAATGGCATCTTTAGGCTGAACGAAGCTGTAGTTGATCTTTTCATCCTCTTTCACTTTCTGTATACCGTCCAATAGGAATTTATCATCTTTTTGAAGTCCACTGCTGACCACATAAAGGTCAGGAAGGGAATTGCTAATTGTGATATAACGCGCTTTTAACTTGCCTGCTTTATCCACGACATAAACATATTTCCGGTCCTGTAACTCGTAGGTTGCCTTTTGTGGAATAATCAAGGCCTGCTTCAATGGAAAATTCATAACGACTTTACCACTTTCACCATGTTTCAATAATCGATTGGGATTTGGAAATCTCGCCCTAAAGGCAATGTTACCAGTTTCGCTGTCAAATTCACTCTCTATGGTTTCAACCACACCATGTTCTGGAAGCAATTCGTTATTGGCAAGCAATAATCCAACATGGGTATCTCCGCGTTTACTCACGTTTGTCTGATAATTCAGGTACTCTGGTTCCGACACATTGAAGTATACCAGCATTTGGCTATTGTCGGAGAGGCTTGTCAATAACTCGCCCTCATCCACCAAACTTCCTAATTTTAGCGGGATACGGTCAATTGTACCATCAAATGGAGCTCTTATTTCTGTAAAAGAAAGGTGCAGTTTGGCAATTGCGGAAGCCGCCTTGGCTTGCTCCAGTTTTGCTTTCGCCATCGCAAGTTCGTTGGGGGATACGACATTTTTATCGGCTAAGCTCTTGGTGTTCTGCACTTCAATCTCGGCAACATTCACTTCCGCCATAGATTTTCTAAACTCTGCTTCATACATTTTGGGCATAATGCGAAACAGAAGCTGTCCTTTGTGCACAAATTGTCCCTCGTCGACAAAAATCTGCTCCAGGTATCCTTTCTCCTGTGCACGTAATTCGATATTACGAAAAGATTTAATCTGAGAAACAAAATCCTTACGGATTGTTGTATCCACCTGTACGGGAGAGGTAACATTGAATTTTTCCTTTTCTTCTTTCTCTTCCTTTTTGGAAGTACAACCAATTTGGCATAATACCATAGCCAAATTAACGAGCATAAATACTCTTTTCATTTGTAAGCGTCTAATTAAAAATAAGTTTGATTGTTTGTTGATATGGTAGTTGAAACAACCTAAGCCTTAGATTATTGTAATACAAAAAAAACACAGAATCATTAGTCTATCAATGAAAGTCTGAATCATTCGGAATACAACGAAAATAAAGTTGGGCTATTTCGGAGATTGGCTATTAAATTCTCCAGTTTTGTTGAAGAATATACCTTTGGGGGTGTAAATAAGCGACAAAATTGCAAAAAGGAATCTTTTTTGCAAAACGAAATACAAAGATAAAAAGTACAACCGCACAGAACAATAAAGCGACAAAATTAGAAGCTGCTTCGAGGTCTTTGGTCAACTGAAAATTCTCACTGTTAAACTCTTCGATAACGGGGTTCTCATCATGTACGTTTCCAGCTATTAGAGGATCGATGTGGACACTTAGGGAATTAATCCTGTCCTTCAGGTTGGCATCATTGGGCTGATACATAAAACTGACCGTAGGGCGATCAGATTCGTTAAGCACAGCATGGCTATTACCGCTCCTAATCAATAGGAAGCCTATAAAACATAGAATTGTAATAACCACTTTCATTTGAGGGCAAATATACTAGCGTATAAATAATTTCAATAAGGTTTAACACAATTTAACAAAATGATTACAATCCAACAATAATGTTTAGAAAAGTGACAACTGTTGCCCTATGTCACCATCCTTTGGAGCTTTTGCCTGACCAAATACGGTTCGACCATTGTACTTCCAAGAGTCTCTACGTTCTTCTGCTATGACCTGTTGAATATCAAACTGGGGTGTGAAATTATGCTCAGCGTCCAATATGATCTGATGGAGTTTATGCATGGATTTTAATTTATCACTATTCCCCAGTTTTGACCTTTCGATACCCTTTTGTAAGATTTGAATACTTTGGTCGTAAATATCCAAAGGGACAGGAAAAGGATGCCCATCCTTTCCACCATGGGCAAAAGAAAAGCGCGCGGGGTCTTTAAATCGTGCCGGAGCACCATGGATCACCTCACTGACTAGTGCCAAGGATTGTAATGTACGCGGCCCCATCCCCTTTAACAGCAAAAGCTCCTCAAAATCCTGAGGCTGATTTTCCCGTGCCACATATAACATCGCTCCTAACCTTTTGAGATCAACATCTGCAGCACGTACATCGTGATGGGAAGGCATGACCAATTTTTTAAAGTCCAATAATGCACGGGAAGAATCTTCGTTAACGATAGCCATAATGCCTGTTCTGTTAGGAGCTGCACCAGAAGCTGTCAAGTTCAAAATAACGCCCTGCGAACGTCCTTCAATACCAGCATGAGGTTCGTCAATGAAAGAGCTAACTTTCTCCGAATGCCAATGATAGCGGCGGGCAGTTCCATCATGATTATGCATACCCTGTTGTACCACAGCCCAATGACCGTCCTTGCTGACAATAAAATTGTGGAGGTATAACTGATAACCATCTTGTATAGCCGTATTATCCACCTTGGCCACTAACTTACTTGTTCGAACCAATTTATTCCCGTCCAAACCAGTTTTATCTGCCAAATAAAGTAGTTCCTGTGGTGTGTCTTTAGAAAATTTACCCTTACCGCCACATATATAAAGGCCGAATGCATCCGCACAGGGATTGATCGCGCGTTTTAAAGCGCCCATGACTGAGGTAGTAATACCTGATGAATGCCAGTCCATGCCGAGTACAGCGCCAAAGCTTTGGAACCAAAATGGATCTGCCAATCTCCTCAGCACCTCATCTTGCCCATAATCCATCAGGATGACCTCCACAATGGATTTGCCTAGTGAACTCATCCGTTCATACAGCCAAGCCGGTACCTTTCCATAGTGTAGCGGCAAATCTGCCGTTCCTGAATGCCTCATAAATAAAACTAAATATATTAGCGCAAATGTAACTCTTTTTATTTGCTAAACAAGATTTTCAGAGAATTGGGATTTATCGCTTACAATACCAAGATCCTATACATGCCTAAGGAAATCAGCAGCATGTAAAACCAGGAAATCAAACTAATAAAAGAACCGATACTAAAAAAGGCTGTATAGTCGCGTGATTATACAGCCTTCTCGCTATTTCAATATATTGCCGGCCAAAGCCGGTTACTTACTATCTTTCAATAGTTAAAGATTTACTTTCCAGTCAAAGCCGATATAAATCCAGCACGGAATGATGGATCTTTTTCGGAAAATTCAATCGAGTGTTTATAGGTATCCACATTAAAAAACAATTCCGCAGGTTCCGCCTTTTTATTCTCTAAAAATAGTTTGAAACTATAGGCAGTTTTCTTTGATAGATCAACATTCACTTTATTGGATGAAAATACATTTGGCAGAACAACTTCTTTTGTAAAACCATCAGTAGTTGGTATTTGAAATAATTCACCTAAAGCTTTAACTAAGTTGTCAGATTGCGTTCCTAGGGTAGTAATTTTAATTTTTCCTTTAGTAAAGCCCACATCATCACTTGGCTGACCATCGATAATACCTGCTGGGATAAAATCAACGACTTCAATTTTAGCACCTACTGTATCCTTATTATAAATTGATTTCGTTGTATAAATGCGACTTGAATCGGTTTTAACTTCGTCGGTAATACGCAGAAAGAAATTCTTTTTTTCAGGTCCTGGAGTACCATTCGTCAGTTGTTCGATGCGTACCCGCTCAATGGTATTCGCTGTCGCAGTATCACTTCCATCAGTTTTCTTCTGATTGGAATTTCCACAAGCAGCCACCATCATCGTAGCTGTTGCAAGAAGGGCTATAGATTGAATTTTGTACATGGTGAATTGTTTATTATCAGTAATCATTGAAATATTGTTCCTATAATATTACTACTATTACTGATAACAAACAACTATTCGCAATGTTTTTATTTTATTTCAATAAAGCGTCGTATAAAATTTCAACGGGGTGAAAAGATTTTCTTCCGGTACCATCTTTGATCTGATGTCGGCACGAAGTACCCGCAGCAGCAATTAGAGTCGCTGTATCTGTGTTACGTACAGCCGGCAATAAAACCAGTTCGGCCACTTTCATTGAGACATCATAGTGTTCGGCTTCGTAACCAAACGAACCTGCCATGCCACAGCAGCCCGACGGAATCACTTCAACGGAATAATTGGACGGGAACGCTAAGACTTGCTGGGTAATGCCTACCAGATGAAAAGCTTTCTGATAGCAATGTCCATGCAGCTTGATCTTCTTTTCCACAGCTGTAAACTGCTCCTGATGAATACGGCCCGCCTCGATTTCCGCCAATAGAAATTCGTCAATCATAAGTGCATTTTTAGCCACCAACTGTGCATCAGTACGAAGATTTTCATCAACCAGACTTAAATATTCATCTCTAAATGTAATGATACCAGATGGTTCAATACCCAACAACGGTGTTTCGTCGGTAATCAGGCCTTTTAGGAAATTAATGTTTTGATTGGCAATCTTTTTTGCTTCTTTGACAAATCCTTTGGAGAGATAGGTCCGTCCGCTTTGTACATGTTTTGGAATAATCACTTCATAGCCCAATGCCGTTAGTAGCTTGTAAGCTGTAATACCAATCTCAGCATCGTTATATTCTGTAAACTCGTCGGAGAATAGATAGACCCTGCGTTTAGTTTGCGGTACTATCGTTTGCTTCCTGACCCATTGGCTCAACGTCGTTCCATTCACCGTAGGAAGAGAGCGTTTAGGTGCAAACCCTACGGTTTTCTTTACCAAACCGGATAAAAAGTCATTCTTCACAACAAAATTATAGATTGGAGCGACGAGCGATCCAAGTTTCTGGGAATCAGTAAAATTCGCGATCAATTTGGCCCTAAAGCCGGCCCCATGTTCATCGTAATAATGTTGTAAAAACTCGGCTTTCATCTTGGCAACGTCCACACTCGACGGACATTCCGTTTTACAGCCCTTGCAACTCAGACATAGATCCATCACTTCCTTGATTTCCTCATGGTCAAAGCGATTTTTTTTCGTGGAGTTGGTCAAAAATTGACGCAACATATTCGCTCGTGCACGCGTTGTATCCTTCTCATCTCGTGTCGCCATAAAAGATGGACACATCGTCCCACCGGTAATTTCTGTTTTCCGGCAATCACCCGAGCCCGAACATTTTTCAGCCAAACGGAGAATGGATTCATCTTTGGAAAAATCAAAATAAGTTTTTATATCCGTCCTATTTTTGTCATTGTCATAACGCAAATGGGCATCCATTGGTGGAGTATTGACAATCTTATTTGCATTAAAAACTCCTACGGGGTCGAAGATTACCTTTACTTCCTCCAGAAGTTTATAAACCTTTTCTCCGAGTACTTTACCAATAAATTCTCCCCTCAAACGTCCGTCGCCATGCTCCCCACTCAACGATCCATTATACTTTAACACAAGATCACTTGTTTTTTCTAATATGGAGCGGAAAGTGCGCTTACCTTCTTCTGTTTTCAGATTGACAAAAGGCTCGATATGTAGTTCACCCGCTCCAGCATGTGCATAGTAAGATGCATGCACCCCTTCTTCAACCAAAAGTTTCTGGATGTCACTGACATAGGCCGGAAGATCCTCTGGAGAAACCGCACAGTCTTCGATTAAATTGACCGGTTGGCTGTCCCCAGGAAGATTACGGATAAGCCCTAATCCAGCTTTTCGGACATCCCAGACAAGATTAGTCTGCTCGATTCCAATAATATAAGGATAGGCATAGCCCAACCCTTTCTCAATCAGTTCTGCCTTTAAGGCCATCGCCTTGGCCTCGGTCTCCACAGCAGTATGACCTCTAAATTCTACGATCAACAGTGCCTGAGGATCACCCTCAATAAAAAAGCGATTGTATTTATAAGTCGGATGCCCGACCGTAAAATCCATGATATATTTATCGACCAGCTCAGATGCCTCAGGCTGATGATTCAACGCGATGACATTTCCATGCATACATTCAACCATATCAGCAAAATGAACACATAATAGTCCAAGCTCCTGCGGTGGTAAATCCATCAAGTGAAGCTTTGCCTCTGTTACAATCGCCAGAGTTCCCTCAGAACCCGCCAAAAGGTTACACATATTAAAGGGTTGCGTACGGTCACTCAAAATATCCAAGGCATATCCCGTATTTCGTCGGGTAATCGAACGCTTGGGGTAGCCTGTTTCAATCGCCGCCAAATTTTGAGGATCTGTCAACAAATCATTCATGTGACGGTAGATATCCCCTTCACGATCTGTTTGTAAAAGTTTTTTAAAATAACTTGCCTCATCCAGCGAAGCAAAGCTCACCTCTGATTTATCATCTAAAAGTACATTTGCTGCAATTAGATTATGACGAGTATCGCCCCAGACAATGGAATGGAGACCCGAGGAATTATTACCAATCATACCACCAACCATGGCCCGACTTGCCGTGGATGTCTCCGGACCAAACATTAGCCCAAAAGGCTTCAGGTAACTATTCAGATCATCACGAATCACTCCGGGTTGTACCCGCACCCATTTCTCCTCCACATTCAATTCCAGGATGCGGTTAAAATGACGGGATATATCCATAATGATACCATTTCCGACAACCTGTCCTGCCAACGATGTTCCAGCGGTACGGGGAATTAAGGTTGTTTGGTTTGCTCGGGCAAAATCAATTAGATTCTTTATATCGTTTATATCAGATGGAATGGCCACGGCCAAAGGTTTTTCCTGGTACACCGAAGCATCTGTTGAGTAGGCAAGTAACATGGTTTGATGCGATGCCTCATCTGTATAATACAACTCCCCTTTAAGTTGAGTTGCCAATAAGGCTAACTGATTCTGATCTTTCACTGAATTTGCTTTTTTATATAGAAAACAAATTTAGTCAAATTTCTCCTTTGGAAAAAGGAAGAATTGCAAGAAATACACAATTTCTTTTAACAAAACGCATAAAAACGCAATCACAAAATGCAACAAACCGGAATTTTATTTCGCATCTTCATCAATTGCTTGTATTTTTGCAGCAGCAACACGGTTTAATGAATTAACATCCGCTCTGTTATATGCGTAATCTTATCCTTCGATACACATTACATTCAGATTTTATTATATATTCGATACGGGTACTAGTAGGATTTTTGCTAGGCTACATCCTATTTGTGTCCTTTCCGGAATACTCTGTTTCCTGGACACTTATTTCAATTATCCTAGTGATATCCCCGCAGGAAAATGAGTCCAAAAAAATTGCCATTGACCGCGCCAAGTCCAATTTCATTGGCTCTGCCATCGGTCTCAGCTTATACTTCGTACCGATTCCGCAGCTGTATGCAATGATTATCGGAATGCTTGCCTCCCTTATCATCTGCAAAGCACTGAATATTATGGCTGTGGCCCGCACATCTATGGTGGCTTTAATTATTGTCTACTTACATGAGCAGGAAAGTCGTTCTTATTTTGCAGCCCTCGACCGTTTCGGTTGTGTTTGCGTAGGATGTTTGATCGGCTTAGGTGTCATCCTATCTACCCGCAATATTATTATTAAATTGAGAAATCGGTATAATTGTTGATCATCGTAAACCGTAAACCACCTGCAACTCCTTTTCAACCAACAAATTAAAGCAAACAAAGAAAATCAGCAGGAGTTCAAATCGAATAAAATTCACAACAACAACCATTCTTTCAGAATAATATTCATAATTAATACTAATATTTTGAATATTCTACTTTTTTCCTTACCTTTGCAGTCGAAATGACAAAAGTAGAATATAATTTAGATCAGGTAGATTACAAAATCCTTCGTTTAATGCAGGATAACGGGCGTATCAACAATGCTGATATCGCTAGAGAATTAGGTATGGCTCCTTCAGCAATACTGGAGCGGGTTAAGAAGCTTGAGCAGAAAGACGTGATCCTAAAATACAGCGCCAAGATCAATCCAGCGGCTGTTGATCAGAAACTTTTATCATTTATTTTCATCAAATCCAATGATATCATTGGCGAACAACGTGTAGGTCTCGCCCTCGCGGAAATTCCGGAGGTACAAGAAGTACACGACATTGCTGGAGATGACGGTTATCTTATCAAAGTAAGAACGACAGATTCAACAGGTCTGGTTGATTTAATGCGCAATACACTGGGTAAAGTAGAAGGAATAATTTCTACTCGTACCACAATTGTACTTCAGACGGTAAAAGAAGATCAACAGGTTGTTATACCTGAATAACAGAAAGGAGGTTTTAATTATGTTGCAAGGACACAAAAAAGCTGCAAGCCCTTTAATGGTTGTAGTTGCTTATTTTATTATTTATGTGGTATGGGGCTCCACCTTTTTCTTTATAGAAAAAGCACTGCATAGTTTTCCGCCATTTATATTAGGCTCGTTTCGGTTTGTTACCGCAAGTGCCATCCTAATGAGTTATTGTGCCATAAAAGGTTATAAACTGTTTAACAAACGCTCCATATTGGAAGCTGCCTTTGTAGGCTTCTTACTTCTATTTGTGGATATGGCCGGAGTCATCTGGGCCGAACAATATGTTTCTGGTGGCGTAGCCGCGATTATTGCTGCTGCAGCTGCAATCTGGTTTATTTTACTTGACAAACCCAAATGGAAAGAGAATTTTAGCAGTGTCACCACAGTAGCCGGTGTTGTGCTTGGGTTCATTGGGGTTGTTATGTTATTTGCAGAACAGATCATGGCTTCCAACGACAATGCCAATGGAAATTTGAAAATCATTGCGCTATGTATTTTGGTATTGGGCTCCATCGCCTGGACAGTAGGTTCATTAGCGTCTAAATACTTCAAAAAATCAGAAGCACAAGAAAAAGAAGATCTGCACGTTATGGTCAAAACAGCCTGGCAGATGGTCACTGCAGGTGTTCTTTTTAATATCACTGCGCTGTTCACAGGCGAGTACGCATCATTTGAATTAAGTAGTGTCGCTCCTGTCGATTGGTTTAATTTGGCATATTTGATCACATTTGGTTCTATTCTTGCATTTAGCTCCTATATTTGGCTTTTGCAGGTGCGCCCAGCGATGGAAGTAAGTACATACGCTTATGTAAATCCGATCATTGCGTTAATATTAAGTCATTTTTTCACTTCACATGCCGTGACTTCCTTACAGATTGTAGGTTTGGCAGTTATTTTGTTATCTGTTTTACTGATGAACTGGAAGGCTTACCGCACCAAATTGTCAACTAAAAATAAAAACAAAAAGATCCTGCAAGGAGGTACATTGGATACTTTGCCAAAGCATGATGATCGTCAAACAACTATAGATGATCTTCCCGAAGCAGAATTAGTACACTAGGTTGTTATTTTTCTAATTATATGATAAAGCTTAACGTAGATCTATGTTAAGCTTTTATTGTTTTTATCTTTTTAGCAAAATTAGACGAGCAGGAATAAGATTTCTTCATATTTAATTGGCTAACTTTGCCCCAGTATTTGGCTAAACTAACTATAATGAATATATCAAAGCAAATTGCCTTTATTGGTAGTTTTGGAGTCGCTTCGCTTTTGATGGTCACAGGTTGTTCAAAGCAACTCCACCCTACACAAAAGGACTTCAAACAATACCATATCAACAAGGATGTACAAGCAGATCCTACTGTCGTTTCCATCTATGAGCCATTCAAGCAAAAAATGGAAACCGAAATGAACCGCGTTATCGGACATGCCAATAAGGCGTTGACAAAAGAGAAGACACCTGAAACATTAATGGGTAATTTCTTTTGTGAAGCTTTGTTGTGGATGAGTGACCATTATGCCCACAATCCCGCCGACCTTGCCTTTGCAACAAAAGGAGGAATTCGCAATGATCTCAAAGCTGGAGATATCACAGTAGGACATATCTTTGAAGTAATGCCCTTTGAAAACACATTAACGATTATTGAACTAAAAGGCAGCCAAATACGCCAGCTTGCTGACTATATCGCGACAACCCATGGCCAGCCTATTGCGGGCATGACCTTAACGATAACAGGAAATAAGGTACAGGATATCAAAATCAAAGGACAGGCAATAGATGACAATAAAACATACAAACTCGTCACCTATGATTATCTGGCCAATGGTGGCGATAATCTCGTCCTATTGACACAATCGATCGCTAGAACCAACTATCCCCAACGGATGCGTGAAGGTTTGATAGAATATGTAAGTGAATTAACAAAAGCAGGTAAACAAGTAAATGCGGAATTAGATGGAAGAATTAAAATCAATTAATCGGAGAACCTTTATCAAGCAAGCCGGTGGATTTTCTGCAGCACTTGCTTTGGGTTCATTACCTTTTCAGGCGGCAGCAAAAAGTAAAAAGATCAAATTGACCATTTTACATACCAATGATGTGCATAGTCGCATTGAGCCTTTTCCAATGGACGGTGGTAAGTATCAGGGACTGGGTGGTGTAGCTCGTCGTAGCACACTGATCAATAAGATCCGTAGCGAGGAAAATAATCTACTATTATTGGATGCAGGTGACATGTTTCAGGGAACGCCGTATTTCAACCTCTTTGGCGGTAAATTAGAGCTCGACCTGATGACCAAATTGCGATATGATGCCGGCACATTTGGTAACCATGAGTTCGATAATGGCCTGGATGGACTCGTGAAATACCTAGATCACGCCAAATTTCCATTTCTGACGGCCAACTATGATTTTAAAGGTACCGTACTTGAAGGGAAAACCCAGGATTATACGATATTTCATAAAGGCGGTATCAAGGTGGGTGTATTTGGACTGGGGGTTGATATCGAAGGGTTAGTAGATCCCAATAATTATAAAGGGATGAAATATCTGGATCCGATTGAAATATCCAACAAAATTGTTAAAATCCTGAAAGAAAAACATAAGTGCGACCTTATTATCTGTCTTTCACACCTTGGGTATCAATATGAGAATGATAAAGTTTCAGATCTGGTTCTGGCAGCCAAAACATCAGATATCGATCTGATCATTGGCGGACACACTCATACTTTTTTAAATGAACCGACCTTGGTCACAAATTTAAAAGGAACACAGACAGTGGTCAACCAGGTTGGTTTTGCAGGTATCAATCTTGGTCGCATTGATTTTATTATGGAACCGGGATCAGACAAAAAGCAGATGATAGCAAGTACCTATCAGGTAAACCCGTCAATAGCAGAATCGCAACTGGCATAATATTATACATTTATAATAGGTGCCAAATTGACCAAATCAATTTGGCATTTTTTTGACAGAATCCGTTGAAGTTTTTGTGAGCCAAAACCAGCCCATACCGGAAAGATGGAAACGCTCATAATAAATGACCAGCTTTTAAAAAGCAAATTATTTGCATGAAAAAAATCATATCCATATACTTGGATTCCTTCAAAGGCCTTTCACAGGCCGCATGGCTCTTGGCAGTTGTTATGTTGATCAACAGAATGGGAAGTATGGTCATCCCCTTCTTGGGGCTCTATATGACACAGGTCCTTCATTTTGATATCAAACAAGTTGGGATTGTGCTTATGAGCTATGGCATAGGCTCAGTTTGTGGCTCCTACATCGGTGGGTGGTTGACAGATCGGATTGGTAGCTTTAAGGTGCAATTCGGAAGTTTAGTATTGGCTTCGCCCCTATTTCTATTGATTCCTTTATTTAAAGAGGTTCAATCCCTGTCTATCATGATCTTTACACTAAGTCTAATTTTTGATGCATTTAGACCTGCGAATTCTGTTTCTGTTGCGAGTTACGCTAAACCCGAGAATATTACCCGAGCTTTTTCGCTCAACCGTTTAGCGATTAATCTAGGTTTTTCAATCGGTCCTGCAGCTGCAGGCTTTCTGGCTACAATCTCGTTTAACTGGATATTCTATGGAAATTCCTTTGCAGTGATGTGTGCTGCAGTAATTTTCTTTATCTTCTTTAATAAAAGACAAAAAAGAACAGATGTAAAAGCAAAAAAAGAAGCATTGGCAAACAGCAATATAATCGTAAAACAAAGTCGCAATCCTTATACCGATATTCCCTTTGTATTATTTAATATATTCTGCTGCATTTTCTCGTTTTGCTTTTTCCAGCTAATTACGACCTTACCAATATTTTATCGTGAGGTACACCACCTAGATGATCATCAGATCGGATTTCTACTAGGTTGGAGTGGTTTTGTGATTGTGCTATTGGAGATGTTTGTCGTCCATGTCGCCGAAAAGAGGTTCTCACTGATTAGTACATTGGTGTTTGGTACCGTTTTATGCGCCCTCTCCTACGCCATGTTAAATTACATGGGTGGACTTGGCTGGTTATATTTCACATTTTTCATCTTCGGTCTTGGCGAAATGCTGACACTTCCCTTTATGGCGACCGTATCTGTCAATCGTTCTACACCCAAAACTCAGGGAGCATATATGGGATTCAACTCCCTAGCTTTCTCTGCCGCAAATATCTTTTCACCATTGCTAGGAACTTCTATTGTTGACTCCTTTGGATTTACAACATTGTGGTGGGCCACAGCACTGACCCTGTCCTTTACAGGACTCGGCTTTTACCTTGTGCTGAAATGGATGCGCTAAATAATAAAAGGGACATTTCAAATGAAATGTCCCTTTTATTATTTAAATAAGATCGGTGGATTTTCCTACCAGATCTTAATACGTTTATCTGTAGGGATAAACATTTTATCGCCATCTTTCGTTTCCCAGGCAGCATGGAATGCATCCAAATTGATGATTGGAGCGAACGCCCGGTATTGTGCAGGAGAATGCGGGTCCGTTTTCACCTGATTCACAACAAATTCATCCGTTGTCTTCGTTCTCCAAATGGTAGCCCAAGAAAGGAAGAAACGTTGATTCTGTGTAAAACCATCGATTAAACCAGGATTTCCTTTGTCTTTTAAATACAACTGTAATGCATCAAAAGCGACCGAAGAACCGCCCAAATCACCAATATTCTCACCTAAAGTGAAACGACCGTTTACAAAAACTCCCGGAACTGGTTCATAAGCTTCAAATTGTTTGACCAACGCATTCGCTGCGGCTTCAAATTTAGCCTTATCACCATCAGTCCACCAGTTGTTCAAATTGCCATTACCATCGTATTTTGCACCCTGATCATCAAAACCATGAGATAACTCATGTCCTATGACTGCACCGATGCCACCAAAATTAACCGCTGCATCGGCTTTGTAATCATAAAACGGAGGCTGAAGAATTGCTGCCGGAAATACGATTTCGTTAAACAATGGACTATAATAAGCATTAACAGTCTGTGGTGTCATTCCCCATTCAGATTTATCAACTGGCTTACCTTGTTTTGCAAGGTTCTCATAAAAAGCCCACTTGCTGGATGATAAAACATTCGCGTAAAGTGATGTTCCAATGTCAAGTTTGCTATAATCCTTCCATTTGTCCGGATAACCGATCTTCACTTTAAACTTCGACAACTTTTCGAGCGCCTTCACTTTTGTATCTGCAGACATCCATGTTAGACCATTGATATGTTGCCCGAATGCTTTTACAAGATAACTTACCAGCTCCTCCGCATCCGCTTTGGCTTTCGGTGGAAAATTCTCCTTAACATATAACTTACCCAAAAGCTCCCCAGCGATAGAATTAACAAACTCTACCCCGCGTTTGTCCAGTGCACGTTGTTCCTTCTGCCCTTTTAACTTACGACCCCAAAAATCAAAAGAAAGATCATTTAATTCCTGCGTTGTATACGAAGCAGCGGTATTTAATAAGTGAAATGTCAAGATATCTTTAATAATCGGAAGGTTCGCCGGATTAAAGATTTTATCTAAATTTTCATAGTATTTTAGTTCGGGTACAATAACGGTATCCGCTTTGAATCCAACGTCGCTTAGATATTTGGCAATGTCAACGTTTTTTACCATCTTTTTCAAATCAGCAACCGCCACCGGATTATAGCGGCCATTTGCATCACGCGACTGTTCGACAGTTTTCAGATTAGCGGCCAATTCTTTTTCAAATGCAACAATTTTAGGACCTTTTAGATCTCTTGTACGTTGACCTGATTTGGCATAAAGCGCAGAGATATATTCCGAATAATCCTTTAATGTCTCTTCATTCTTTTGATCCTTAACTTGGTAATAAGAACGGCCTAAGCCTAGACTTCCACCACCCAAATAAACCGTATTGACATTAGAATTTTTGAGATGCGCATAAACATATCCACCAAAGAAAGGGTTTCCTCCTATAGGAGCCACTTCTACCAGATATTTATAAAGATCATCAAAATTCTTTATCGCATTAATTTTTGTCAAATAGGGCTGAACAGGTTCTAATCCCAATTTGTCACGCGTCTTCGTATCTACAAAAGACCGGTACAGATCACCTATTTTCTGGTTATCTGTTCCTTTTGTAAACTGGCCCGATAACGATTCCTGTAACACTTTCAGTGTAGCGATGTCTGTATTTTCACGCAACTCATCAAAAGAGCCCCAACGTGCCTTATCCGACGGAATTTTAACCGTTTTCATCCATTGACCATTCACAAAATTGTAGAAATCATCCTGCGGACGAACACTTTTATCCATGTAATTTACATTGATTGCATTATTTTGCGCATGGCCGGCCAAAGAACCACATGCCAACAAAGCAGCCAAAAGTATATTTCTCTTCATATAAATTTTAGTTTGTTATGTATCTACACAAACTTAAGAAAAGTTTCGCTATTGTTCCTAACACAAAACATAGTTTTGCAGACAACTGAAATAATAGATATTACACTATGTCTGTCTTTTGTTTTGAGTCGATTTACGGAGCAGGAGAAAGAAAATCACCAGGAAGAGTGCCACTCCACCCAGCCAAATCCAGGGGTTGGCATACCACAACGTGCCGTTTGCCTCCTTGAGCTTTTGACTTTCCTCAATCGGCACCTCCGCATGAAGTATAATAATTGAAAACAGCAAACAAAACAGTAAAGACATTCTTTTCATATGATCTACTTTATATAGATAGAATGCTCCGCCAGCCTATTTTGTTTGCTTAGGATAAAATTTGTGTTCAGTCTTTTTGTCTGATCTCCCCCAGATGAACGACATCTTTTAAATCAAAAGGCGTTTCTTGGTACACAAAATAGTTGAGCCAATTATTAAATAACAAGTTAGCATGGCTCGTCCAACGCACCAAAGGTTGATTTTCTGGATTGTCATCTCTATAGTAGTTTGCAGGCATGCGAATGGCCTGGCCTTTTTCTAAATCCCTTTTATACTCTTCATCCAAAGTAAATGGTGCGTATTCCGAATGGCCGGTCAGGTAAAATTCCCGACCACCGCGGGAGGATGCGATGGCAATACCTGCTTCAGGAGATTCGGAAAGAATTTCTATCCCGCTTTTAGCAAGTAAATCGTCTTTCTCCATAGTTGTATGCCGGCTATGAGGAATAAAAAACTCATCATCAAATCCACGAAATAACGGATGTCTTTTGTCGAGAGCAGTATGTTTGAATACACCAAAAAGCTTTTCGTCCAACGGTTTTTTCTCCACATCATAAAAATGATACAAGGCTGCCTGTGAAGCCCAACAGATATACAAACTTGACGTTACATGCGTTCTTGCCCAGTCAAAGATCGTCTGAATTTCATTCCAATAGGTCACCTCTTCAAATCTGACCATCTCAACCGGAGCACCTGTGATGATCATACCATCGTAGAAGTTTTCCTTCACTTCACTTAGGCTTTTATAAAACATCTCCAAGTGTTCCTCAGGAGTATTTTTTGAAACGTGGGTCTCCAATCGAAGAAACTCCATCTCAACTTGCAAAGGATTATTGGAAAGTAAGCGGATAAAATCGGTCTCCGTTGTAATCTTAAGAGGCATCAGATTGAGGACCAAAACACGTAATGGTCTAATATCCTGCTCATTTGCTCTTAGATCACTCATGACAAAGATATTTTCCTTTTTTAAAAGCTCTATCGCAGGAAGGTTATTAGGAAGTTTGACTGGCATATATAAATTTCTCCTTATACAATTAGCATGCAAAATTAACAAGAAAATGGCAGAATACTAAATGAAACCGCAAATTTAAGTTTGCACCAAAACATAGCTTTTTTCCCTTTCAGATCACTCTTCGGTTAATTGCCTTAGGGCTTTTTGAAACTTCGCCGAGCCAAAATTCATCCCGCCCACGTGCTTATTGACCAGTTTGCCCGCTTTATCTATGATAATGGTCGTGGGAATACTTGTCGTACTAAGATCTTTTGGTAAGGCGGAGTTCAGCTGATAGACCGGAAGACTATATTTTCTTTTCTTTAAAAACTTCTCTGAGTACTTCAGGTTACCATCTACGTCCACCGATAAAAACACAATTCGGCTATTCCCTTGAAAGTCTTTATAGAGCTTGTCCAAAGAGGGCATTTCTGCTAAACACGGTGAACACCATATCGCCCAAAAATTGATCAAAACAACTTTACCTTTGAGCTGATTCAACGAAATCACCTTGCCTTTACTATCTTTAAAACTAACTTCCTCATTTTTGAGTCGTAAGCCAGCATACGTTGTCGGATCATCTCCATACGCATAACCCGATGTGTATGCAAATAGGAATAGCAGTAAGATGCTGATCGTAATAGATCTGACGCTGTTTTTTCTTCTCATATTGTTTCTTTCATGAAGGACACACAATCAACGTTTATTGTATAAATTGATTGTGTTCATCAAGCACAAACTACAATAAAATTACATTTATTCTCGCATTTTAATTCAATATCCATGTCAGCAAATTGACCAAACTTAATGGTTTAAATACATCCTACTGATCCAATGCAGTCTATGAACACAAGAAAAAGCTGCAAAATCAGAACATAATAAACTAAGCAGCTGGGAATTAAACCTAACAAAAACAACTTGCTAATTAGTCACCATCCCATTTTTTTGGGAAACGATCAATTGAATGCAATGATTTGTCTAAAAGTTATTACAAACAAATTGGCGGCTATGATTATTATATAGTATATAATAAGTAAATCAATATGAGCAAGGAAAAATCAATCCAGGAAATCGAAATCAATGGAAAAGTTTATCAGTATAGTTCCCTAAGAAATCTACCGGAGGGTGATATCGAACATCTGCCCTTCAGTATTCGGATTCTCCTGGAAAATGTCTTACGTAACCATGATGGATTTAGTATCACGGATGAGCATATCGGCACATTAATAAATTGGTCTCCTCAGCCGGTCGACAAAGATATTCCATTCAAACCAGCACGCATTCTCATGCAGGACTTTACCGGTGTCCCTGCAGTGGTAGATATGGCTTCTTTACGAGCGGAATTTGTTCGACATGGCAAAGATGGTCAAAAAATTAACCCAGCAATTCCTGTTGATCTGGTTATCGACCACTCCGTCCAGGTAGATTATTTTGGCACCGAATATTCTTACGACAAAAATGTAGCATTGGAATATGAACGTAACCGTGAACGGTATGAGCTTCTGAAATGGGCTCAAAAAGGCTTAAAAAATTTCACTGTTGTCCCTCCGGGGATGGGAATCTGTCATCAGGTAAATTTAGAATATCTTGCCAAAGGTGTTATTTCCCGTGATAATTGGTTATTTCCCGACACCTTAGTCGGCACGGACTCCCACACCCCTATGGTCAATGGCATCGGTGTTCTGGGCTGGGGTGTTGGCGGTATCGAAGCCGAAGCAGCTATGTTGGGACAACCTATCTTCTTTACCTGTCCGGAGGTGATCGGACTTAAGCTCACAGGTAGTATTCCCGATATCTGTACAGCGACTGATATGGTACTTTCCATCACAAAAATTCTACGGGATAAAGGTGTAGTCGGAAAATTTGTTGAAGTCTTTGGGGACGGACTAGATACACTGTCCGTCACAGACCGGGCCACCATCTCCAATATGTCACCTGAATTTGGCTGTACGGTCACCTATTTTCCAATAGACGACCGCACACTGGAATACATGCACAGCACCAATAGAACCGAGCAGGAAATCAAGATTGTAGAAGAGTACTGTAAACAAAATCTACTCTGGCGCACAGGAAAAGAACAGATCTTATACTCCTCCGTTGTCGAATTTAATCTCAGTACACTCGAGCCCACAGTTTCAGGCCCCAAACGTCCACAGGACAAAATTTTGGTCAAGGATTTAAACAATAAGTTTTCACAACTACTCGATAGTGAACACCATCGACAATACATCCCGATGCCACAACGCTCCGAATCGGCCTGGTTAGCAGATGGCGGATCGGGTACCGAATTTACTTTTGGGAAAGTACCTGTTGAACATGCTTCACCACATCAAGTCATTTCGGAGTCTATACATGCGGTAAGAATAAAACACAATCATAAGGAGTATATTGTTAGTGACGGCAGTATCGCTATTGCTGCAATTACAAGCTGTACAAATACCTCTAATCCAACAGTCATGATCGGTGCTGGTCTATTGGCCAGAAATGCTATTGAACGTGGGTTACGGACAAAATCCTGGGTAAAGACCTCCTTGGCGCCAGGTTCAAAAGTAGTCACACAGTACCTTGAACGATCGGGGCTCAATGCAGATCTTGACGCACTCAGATTCCACACTGTAGGCTACGGATGTACCTCCTGTATCGGAAATTCAGGCCCACTCCCACCACAAATTGCGGAAGCAGTTGAGAAAGGTGAGTTGATTGTCGCCTCAGTATTGTCAGGGAATAGAAACTTTGAAGCAAGGGTCCATCCACAGGTAAAAATGAATTTTCTGATGTCTCCCATGCTGGTTGTTGCCTATGCCCTTGTTGGTCGTGTGGACATCAATTTGATGGAAGATCCTCTTGATTATGACCCAAATGGACAACCCGTTTATTTGAAAGATATCTGGCCAAGTCGTGAGGAAATTACCAAAACAGTCAACGAATGCGTCAAACAATCTGATTTCCAAGAGGTCTACGACGTTATCTTTGACGGTTCCACGGATTGGCAGGATCTAGCAGTCAATCTTGATCAGAACTATCAATGGGATGACACATCGACATATATCAAAGAATCCCCATTTTTTGAGAACTTACAGGCTGCTCCGGCACCTATTCAGGACATTCAGCATGCAAGAGTCTTACTTTATTTGGGAGACTCAGTCACAACGGACCATATTTCTCCTGCCGGATCTTTTAAAGAAGAGACCGCCGCTGGAAAATACCTCAAGTCTCACCAGGTCAATAAAGAAGACTTCAACTCCTATGGCTCCAGACGTGGTAATCATGAAGTCATGATGCGTGGCACCTTCGCCAATGTGCGGATTAAAAATAAAATTACCGACCAGGAAGGCGGTTTTAGTAGGTATTTCCCGACGAATGAAGTAAAAACAGTATACGATACTGCAATGGAATATCGCAAAACAGATACGCCTTTGATTGTCTTAGCGGGAAAAGAATATGGATCGGGCTCATCCCGTGACTGGGCAGCCAAAGGCACTTTTCTCCTTGGTGTACGGGCTGTGATTGCCGAAAGTTTTGAACGCATACATCGAAGTAACCTTGTCGGTATGGGCGTAGCTCCACTCGTTTTTATCAATGGAGAAAATGCTGAAACACTCGGACTTGATGGCACTGAAGTCTATACCATCACTGGCTTAGCAAATGCGCTAACACCACATAAACTGCTCGATGTAAAAGCTGTCCACGACAATGGAAAGACAACAACATTTCAAGTCAAAGCGAGACTGGATTCGGCCATAGAAATAGAATACTTCAAGAATGATGGTATCTTACAATATGTACTAAGACAATATTTAAAAAACAATTAGTGTTGACCTTGCTGAAGAAGTCTGAAATGAACAAATAGAAAAAGGGCGCCATTAGACGGCGCCCCTTTCACAACCTATATAAAAACCTACCAGAGTTCTATTAGACGATATTTCCAGCCACCACATATACAACGATGCAACTAGGCCAAAGTTACACCCTTTAACACCTGATTTTCCTCCCTGAAGTCAGCCATTTTTTATCAACTCCCCTTTCATTATCCATGATAAAAATGTATTTTCGCAGGTAATCAATCCCAATATTTACGCAGCAGAAAAATCATGGATGAACTGGTAGAACAGACGATTTCTAAAGTAAGCTTCAATAGCGAATTGCAGCAAATTAAAGAATTTTATAAATGCACGTTTGAATATTGCGATTTCCAAAATGCCGCATTGGTCGATCTGATCTTTACAGATTGTGAATTTAAATCCTGTAATTTATCCAACATTAAGCTCAAGGGTACTCAATTGGATCACATCCTTTTTCAGGACTGTAAGATGTTGGGGATACAATTCAACGAATGCAGTTCATTCTCTTTCCATATCGAAGTGAAAAATAGCATGCTCGACTATGCTTCTTTTTTTGAACGAAATATGAAGAAATTCAAATTTGAACAGTGTTCATTACAGCATGTCGATTTTGAAAAAGCGAACCTTCAACAGGTAATCTTTAAAGATTGCGACTTTCTGCGTGCCCGATTTGAACAATGCAACCTGGAAGGCTGTGATTTTCGTACCTCCATGAATATCCAGCTGGATCCAGAAACAAATCGTATGAAAAAGAGCAAATTTGAATCAGAGCAATTACCCGGTTTGCTCGCCAAATATCAATTGCTGATCGACTAATTAGATTTTATATCATCGGGCTCCAGAAGAAATCTTTAGCAGGAAATTACGAAATAACGGATTTCAGGGATAAAAGAGCCTATTCTAAATCATCATATTTGCCTATCAATTTTAGGTAGATGAAAATATCATGCCCCTACAATAGCGAATATACCTTGCGCATATGAGCTCATGATAATTTCCTCACCAAAAAAAGCAAATTTATACAGATGAAAAAAACATTCTTATCATTCGCCGTATTAATGGCTGCCAGTACGGTATCTTTCGCGCAGGTCAATAAGGCATTTAAAATTAATTATGCTATTGTATTCGCAAACAACAGTGGCGGCACGGAGCAAGAAGGCCCTGTTTCCCTTTATGAAGCATATGTCAGCAACGACAAGATAAAAGTTATATCTTCGGCGGAGGGACAAGAGTCCATTTTTCTTGCGAAAAAGAATGAAGATAAATCAACGATCCTTTATCCCTCCCTATCGAAATACACTGTACACGAAGAGGACGCAACCTCCTTCTCCATAAAATTAGTTCCCGGTCAAACTAAAACCATTGCGGGTTATCCTTGCAAATTGGCACAGATTGAGCTCCCCAATATGGAAGATATCGAAGGTAATACCAACTTGTCCATCTGGTATAGCGAGAAGCTACCTGTTATCTATTGGGAAGGTTTTGATATCTTCAAAAAAATTCCAGGTGCTGTACTTCAGGTAACCACACCTCTTGGTGTAGATATTGTCGCACAAAGTGTCGCAAACAGTCAGTTAAATGACAATGACTTTATTGTTCCCGAAGACTATGATCAAGTGGAATCTATCTACGAAGAAGGCCAAGAAGGTGAGGAAAGCAATCAAATGGCGGAAAATCTTTACCTATTTGAAGACAGTACCTCGGGTCTTATGGGATTGCAAGATAATGCGCAACAAATCATCGTACCTGCCCAATATCATTACATTACACCATTTGTAGGTGAAATCAGTGTGGTCCAGTTTAAGAATGAGAAATATGGTGCAATCAACCTTGCAGGAAAAGCAGTTATCCCCTTTCAATACGAATATTTAAGCTATGATGATAATTCGGGACAATTTCTATTCGGTCTAAAAGAAAAATATGGGATACTTGACAAGGCAGGTAAAGTCCTTATTCCGGCAAATTACGATATGATCTCCTTTATCAATGGTGGTTACGCTGTTTTTCAACAAAATGAAAAATATGGCATTTTAAATCAAGCTGGAAAAATCACTGTACCGGCTAGCTATAGTTTCATTTCCGAGAATAACGGCACACATTTTATTAGTGTCGAAAATGACAAATACAGTCTCGTTGATATTAAAACAAACAAAACATTGGCTCCAGCTTATGATTTTATTTCAATAACCGAAGAACCGAATCTTTTCCTTGCGAGTAAAGACGGCAAATACGGCTATTTAAATGGTCAAGGAAAAATTGCCATTCCTTTTATCTACAGCGGTGCAACAGCATTTAGCGATGGCGTAGCATCCGTCTCGAAAGAAGGCTCAGATGACGTCATTCTAATCAATACAAAAGGTGAACAGGTCGAATTGGATGCGGCTGCTGAAGCGGCAGCCGAAGAAATCTAAAGCATAACGGGCTATTCAAAAAAAATAGGGCTGGTAAAGATTACCAGCCCTATTTTTTTTATCTATTTACGCTATTAATTCGCGCTTACCGCCTTCTTTTTGCCGAAAATTTTCTTACCTACTGTAAAAAGTAGCACCGCGATAATACCACCGCCCAAACCGAACAAAAATTCCTTAGCCATACTTGGAAAATTTGGTAATACATGGTGTAGAAAATCTATATAATGCGAAAAAATACCTCCCGAAACCAAAATCAAGGCAATCGTACCTACCACAGCCAATAATTTGATAATAAAAGGCAAAGCGCGAACCAGCAATCTGCCTAAACTGGCCAATGGTCCTTTTTCCTTCGCACTTTTAATCAACTTATATCCAGCATCATCCATCCTGACAATCAATGCTACAATGCCATAAACACCAACTGTAGCAAGCAAAGCAACCACACAAACAGTAATGATTTGCAAGGTCAGACTTTTATCAAGTACCGTTCCCAATGCAATAATCACGATTTCCACAGAAAGAATAAAATCAGTCGTAATAGCTGCCTTGATTTTTGACTTTTCGGCCTCCGTATTATTCTCTTCGATAACCTCCTCAACATGGGATTCGCCAGCCTGATGTTTACGATGGAACAAATACTCAATAATCTTTTCAACCCCTTCAAAGGCCAGATAAAATCCACCCAAGATCAAAATATATTTAATGGCTATTGGAAAAAAGACATTCAGTAGTAAAGCTATGGGAACGATAATCAGCTTATTCACTAAAGATCCCTTTGTAATGGCCCACAGAACGGGCAATTCCCGAGATGCTAAGAATCCGGTAGCTTTCTCCGCATTCACGGCTAAATCATCACCCAAAATTCCAGCTGTTTTTTTTGTTGCTATCTTACTAGCAACTGCAACATCATCCATTAAAGCCGCAATATCATCTAATATTGCAAATATTCCTGAAGCCATATTTTATTAAAAATTTGAACGTAAAAATATAAATTTAATTCAATTCCCAAATAAGTAATTTAATTGGATTACAATAATCCACTATAAACAGATTTATTTTAATTGTGTATTTTAGATTCAAATTATACCAAATATGAAAAAATCACTTTCAGCTACGGATCAGGCAGCATTATACAAAGTGCTGAAGCAGCGGTTTGATACGAATATGAACAGACATCAGGATCTTGTCTGGGAGCAGATACAACATAAACTGGAAGAAAACCCGACCAAGATCTGGAGCCTACATCAAATGGAACAGAGTGGTGGCGAACCTGATGTTATCGGAATAGATCCGGTTAATGCTGCTTATTTGTTTGTTGACTGCGCCGAGGAAACCCCAAAAGGAAGAAGGAGTTTGTGTTTCGACCAGTCCGCATTGGATTCCAGAAAAGAAAATAAACCGGTAGGCAGTGCCATGGAAACAGCTAAACAGATGGGAGTCGAATTGCTGACAGAAGAACAATATCGACAGTTACAAACGCTGGGGCAATTTGACCTGAAAACATCAAGCTGGATACAGACACCGGCCGATATCCGTAAACTCGGAGGCGCCCTATTCTGTGACCGCCGGTATGATCATGTTTTCACCTACCACAATGGTGCTATCTCCTACTATGCCGCACGTGGCTTTAGAGCAGTATTATACGTTTAACCAAAAAGGAATAACAAGCTAATTTAAAATAGATTACATCTAAAATGAAACAGTCTATCATCTTATGGCTTAGCCTCATCTGCATCTTGTTTTCGCGATCAGTATTCGCGCAAGCCCCCTTCCCCGCATTTCTCCAAGGCACCTGGAAAGTAGCTGATAAAGAACGCTATGAACACTGGGATCGCATGAGCGACAGTGAATTAAAGGGTGTTTCTTACAGCATTAAAAATGACCAAAAAATCGTCAGTGAGTATCTGAAAATCAAAAAACTCGGTGACAAAGTTATTTACACCGCTTTGGTAATCGGTCAAAATAACGGAAAAGAAATAGACTTTGAATTGACTTTTAAGGATAGCACCTATTCGTTTATCAATGAGCACCACGATTTTCCCAACCGAATACGTTATAAACAGCTTGCCGGAGACCGTATTCATATTTCAGTTGAAGGGAAATCCGGAAAAGCACATGCTTTTTATGTCCACAAAATAAAAAATGACAGTCTGGGTGAAAACCCCAATTATGATCGCGACTTAGCTGCCAAGTTGGACGCTGACGATTATGGTATGAAAAGTTATATTTTCGTGCTGCTAAAAACTGGCCAAAATAAAACCACAGATAAACAACTGATCAGCGAAAGCTTTAAAGGACATATGGAAAATATTGGCCGTTTGGTCAAGAATGGGCAGTTGATTGTAGCTGGCCCATTTGGAAAAAATGACAGTGGCTTTCGAGGTCTTTTTATCCTCAATAAGGTTGCAACAATTGAACAGGCCAAAGAAATACTTCAGACAGATCCAGCAATTAAAAATGGTTTTTTGGAACCCCTATACTATTCTTGGTACGGCTCAGCAGCATTATCCGAATACCTACCTTTTTCTGAAAAAATATGGAAAAAAGAACATTGATTTACTACCCTACCTAAGATTTTGGATCCATTGGGAAGAATCTATTTTTTTCAATCCAGCATTCCCTAATGACATGCTGTTGTCAGCTGTCAAGTCTATTTTTGAGAAAAATATAAAACGCATGGAAAATAAATCTATACCTTCTTTCAATATTATTGGAATTGCTATACGTACAAGCAATCAGAACAATCAAGCCGCCAAAGATATTCCTGAACTATGGGCCAGATTTTTCGAAAATGATATCATGAACCGGATTCCAAATAAAGTATCCAATGAGCTCTATTGTGTTTACACAGAATACGAAAGGGATCACACCTTGCCTTACACAACCTTATTAGGTTGTAAGGTTGCACATCTTGATGATCTCCCGGAAGATATGGATGGCATACGCATCGAAGAAAGCCTGTATCATCATGTTGAGGCTGAAGGAAACCTGGCGGCAGGTATTGTTTACGATGCCTGGTTGAACATCTGGGAAGCCGATCTTCCAAGAGCATTTTCAGCAGATTTTGAAATATACGGTGAGAAAGCACAAAACCCCGAGCAGGCAAAGGTTGATATTTTCATTGCACTCCAATAGCCAAAGATTTCATTACATCATTCAGGGCAATAACAGTCAAGCCTGTTAAAACCCTGACAATTTTTATTTACTTTCTAGTGAATGTAACAAAACGTATGTCGGACCTCTCTTACATTTATTTTAGCCAAAATATCTTTTACCTTTGTGCCGATTTAATTAAACTAAAATGCAGGACACCACAGCCCACCGTAAGAAAATCGTACGATACAGCTACATAAAATTAATCGGAAGTTCAGTTTTCGTAAGCCTGATATGTTGCCTACTCGCTTACAGCCTGAAACATATTACCGGATATGTACAGGAAAAAATAGCTGAAGGCGTTTTAAACTGGGATCCCAGACTATTTATCCTATTGCCAAGTGTAGGTATTACGGCAATATATTTTCTACGAAAGTATGCTTTTCAAAACCGGAAAAACAAAGGAATCAAGGAGATTTATACAACGCTGGAAACACGAAAGGATCATTTGCCTTTTTTCAAAATACCATCCCACTATATCAACGGCTTTTTGACCGTTATTTTTGGCGGATCAACTGGTATTGAAGTTTCTACTGTAGTAGCCACAGCCACTGTGGGAAACCAGGCCTATAAGCGTCTTCACCCTGCTTGGGCCTATAAAACAGAACTGATCTGCGCGGGTGTTATTGCCGGTGTAACACTATTGTTTGGCAGTGCACTTGGCGGCTTGTTATTTGCCTTTGAAGTCATCGCCAGAAAATACAACAAAACACTATTGATCAGTGGCATCAGTTCCATGTTGGTCGCCTCGCTATTCGTACACTATATGGATGACAGTCCTTTGTTCAACTTTGCAGCGAAGCAATGGCAATGGCAGGCCGTCCCTTTTATCGTCTTACTAGGCCTAATCGCTGGTCTATTAGCCTTGTATTTCACAAAAATTGTGATCTATGCAAAATCTTTCTTTGCCGGAATAAAGAATAATTTTATCCGGGTCAATTTGGGAGCCATTACAGTGGGGATCTTGATCTTCTTTTTGCCAGCCCTATATGGCGACAGCTATCACGGTCTCGGAGAAATCCTGGAAAGTAGTTTACATGGATCTATCAACTGGCTCTACTTTCTTCCGTTACTGCTATTAGTCCTATTAAAACCGCTTGCAGCGGCACTTACCCTAGGGGCCGGTGGTGATGGTGGTGTCTTTGCCCCCAGTATTGTAACAGGCGCACTTTTAGGTGTATTTTTTGCGCAACTGTGCAATCACTATCTGGGCACCCATCTTATTGTCATTAATTTTGCGCTATTTGGAGCCGCAGCGATGCTTTCTGCTGCCATCCATGCACCATTTACTGCGATTTTCATTATTGCCAGCATCGTCCCTTCAGGTTATCTACTATTTGCACCCTTATTAGTGGTAAGTGTCATCGCCAAAATACTTGCCAAAAGGATCTATCCTTATAATGTATATACCTACAAGGAAGTCGCCCATAGCTAGCAGCAAGAACTGGCATCAAGCGACTGGCTCCAAATTGAAAATACTAACAGACAAGAAAAAGGATCAAAATTCATTAAGAATTTGATCCTTTTATATTTAATTTAATAAAGCTTCAAAATACCCCTAATCTTCGCGGCTACCATCATCAGCCATACGGACAATTTTTGGTGAGAACTTTGCGACGACGTCCACCAACTCCTCTTGCGAGGCCATGACGGTATGGATATCTTTGTAGGCCATGGGTGCTTCATCCATCCCGGCTCCCAAAAGCGTAATCCCTCGATCAGCAAGCATATCTTTCAACTCACTAGCAGCAAGCGTCTTGATTGCTTGTGTACGGCTCATCAATCGTCCCGCACCATGAGATGCCGATTGGATAGCAGCCATCTCTCCTTTTCCGCGTACCAGAAATCCAGGAGTAGCCATGGAACCCGGGATAATTCCCATCACGCCTTTTGCCGCAGGAGTAGCTCCTTTTCGGTGTACCACAACCTCCCGGTCATTCCAGGTTTCTTTCCATGCAAAATTATGATGGTTTTCAATTTTGGCTAGCAATTCCGCCCCCAAAGCATCTTTGATCTTGTCATGAATAACTTCATGGCAGGCCGAAGCATAATCACCAGCCAGATTCATTGCCAACCAATATTCTTGTCCTTCCATTGTATTTAAATCCAGATAAGCCAGATTTTGAGCTTGATAGGGCAACTTACATAAAGTCTTCGCCAATTTGGTGTAATGAGCAGCCACAGTTGCGCCTAGACCTCGGGATCCCGAATGTGTCAACAAACCCAGGTAAAGTCCTTTCTCAATGTTCAGCACCTCATCCTTTTCAACAAACTCCACAATCCCAAATTCCACAAAGTGATTCCCTCCACCGGAAGAACCTAACTGTGTCCATGCCTTATCTTTTAAGGATCTAAGCAGATCATTTTCTGCAAACAATTTATTGTCCAGGACGGCATGATCCACACGTTCATGTTTCAGATAGCCATTGCCGGCACCAAATCGCGTATGTTTCAGAATAGTCTCTTTTAATGTCGCCGTATCTGTATCCAATAAGGATGCTGGCAGATCAAAGATGGACAAAGCCATTCGGCAACCAATATCAACGCCAACTCCGTAAGGAATTACAGCATTATCGGTAGCCAATACACCACCGATCGGCAGTCCGTATCCTTGATGGGCATCGGGCATCAAAGCGCCAGCAACCGTAACCGGCAGCTTCATGGCTACTTTCATCTGTTCTTTAGCTCCCGCTTCTATTCCGGACGCGCCATAAATTGTATATTCCACAGGATCTTCATTCAAAGGAATTAATGTGGCATCAACAACATCCTGTCCTAATATGGACTCTGCCAACACACTGAAAATAGTATCTTCAGTATACGCTGTTGGATTTTCCAGCACAGATTTAAATTTGGCTAACATTTCCGCTCGCGTAAAACCATGTCGCTTGCTGTTGATTTTCAACGCAGCACCCAATGTATGATTCTCTTTATATCCTAATGCAATGAGATCATTGCCGTTAATTCTTTTATTTTCCATTTTTATCTTTTTTAACGAGGGGGATCTTTCCAATCCCAAGCAGGTAGCAATACCTCTTTACAATTGCTACCTGCACCTCTTTTGTCCTCAATTTTATTAACTTCCCTTTGTCGCTACTTCACAAACAACTGCTTTAATTGATCTACAATCTGCCCATTTCCCGAAATAGAGATGTTATTGATCCTTTCGGCAATTTTCTCCACATACTCCATTTCTTTCAATTTAAACAACATCGCATTCTCCTCCATAAGTTTTGCCGTATTCAGCAAACTTCTAGTCGAAGCAGTTTCTTCACGACGCATAATAATATTTGCCTGAGCGCGTTTTTCAGCGATCAACACCTGGTTCATGATATCACGGACATCCCCTGGCAGAATAATATCTTTGACTCCGCAAGTTAATAGACGTAAGCCTAATCCAGCAATATACTCCATCGTATTTTGCAAAATATAAGTGCTTATCTCTGTCTTCTTGTCCATCAGTTCATCCAGCGTCATCTGACCGATATATGTCCGGAGATTTAATTGCATCACAGCATACAATTGCTTCTCATATTCCTTATTATCCAACAGCGCTTTGACGATATCAACGATTTGATATTGCAACGTGAAATTGATCCGTATTTGCGCTTTGTCCCGCGATAGAATCTCCTGACCTACCACATCCAAAGTTAACACACGCATATCTGCTTTTGACACCGCAATAGTTTTTGCGTTCTTCCACCAGTAATACGTTCCTGGATCCAAAATTTCTGTAAACACGCCATCAACAAAAAGTAATCCTTTCTCATTTGGTTCAACTTTGTATTGACGGATATAATAAGCCAACGTTTGCTTTTCAAACAATTGACGGTTGACAGAAGCTAGTATTTCGATCTCCGAAATATCCTCCAGCTGAAATTTGCGTACTTGCAACCCCTTCCAGAACACATGTCTACCTGCTGCCAAGGTCTTTTCAAAATTATTGTTTAAGAAAACCAGCGCAATTGCCGTATCCGCCACTTCGACAATATCCACCAGTTCACGAAAGCCCTCCACCTGTAAGAGCACATCAATGTTATGGTTAGACGGAAACGAATTTGCCCTATTGTATGTCTCCAGTTTTTCACCGAAACCCAACCAGTACTTACCGGCTTCCAATACACGGATAACTTGGTTATTTTTAACCACCAATCCAATTTCATTGACATTTACTTGTACTCTTTTCATAATATTTATTGTTTATACTATTTTCCAATGACAAAACTTGCTATGAGCTACCCATCAATGCCGAGCGGGATCAAAAAGAGCCCATACGGAGCTTTACCGTAGAAGCGTTCGAAATGGCCGCCTTAGCGATCCACGACAACGCTCATCCTGTATCGTCTCTGTATGAGATGTTCCCGATCACGGGCTCCTCACCGACTGCCATGAAGAAAAACGAAGTTCTCCTCAGTGCCGGACAGACTATAGCAAGCTTTATTTAAGTAACCTTTTTAAAGAAGGTATAACTTTCAAAACCAGAACCTAAATTCTGTGCAATACCCTTATGCTATTCCATCCGAAAATGGAAGTGGGATTCGAACCCACACGACAACTAAACTGCCTTGCTCTACCCTTGAGCTACCTCTTTCGAGGGAAGGATTCGAACCTTCAACCCTGGTGGCAACCTTCTCTCATTCTCCTCTTCTTATCAGTATATTGAGTCCCATTGGGAACAATACTATCCTGCTATACAGAAACAGGAGACTAGGATGCAAATCAAAGAATGAGAGTCTTTTTATACTTCTCCTAAAAAGAAGTACATATCTTAAAAGCATTTTGCTAGTTTTCATCTATATAATTTTTTTTTTCAATTGTGATGAAGCTATCAGATTTATTCACTCTCTAGTGTGACTGAATAAATCATGATGGTTTCATCAAAGAACGTTTATCATTGCTGACATTACAAAGATCACACGATTAACATGCAGGCCATTTGCGCAATAAAATAAAACACAAAGAAAATAACAAAAATAAATACAACACACTGGTAATAAGATATAAAAATTTAAAAACAAACGTTAGCATTAAAAATCACAACCCGAATTGCGCATTTATATTGCGCAGATTAACAGTAACTAGACGAGAGATATGCCTAGATGATCATTAGATAACAATAAATATCACTGATTTCCATGAGAAAGCTATCTGATATAAGTGCTATTTTTACACCGTTATAATTAACTGGAATTTACTAAATGAGAGCAAAAACATTATTGGTTCTACTGACTATCTATTTTGTCGCTACAGGTTGCACGGGTTCAAATCCTAAAAATAATGCTGTAAAGCCCGCCGGCGACAGCCTAACAACCAAAAGTAGCGCTGATACTGCGAAAGCCAGCGATCGGGTAAAGTCAACAACAGATCTTGACCCAGCCAAAGTATGGCTGGAGCGCATTTTTCACTGCAATGATGATAAATCAGGGAAGTATTGTTATTATCTGGACAAGGAAGAAGCCCTCTGCACGGCACGTTTTATGGAGTTCTTAGCAGATGCCAATGAAATCTATGGCCCCTCCAATCTAACAGACGCAGAATTACCGGTGGCGGAAGCGCGATACAAAGCGAAGTGGGGAAAAATTTACCCACTCTACACGCAGGAAATGTGGTTATTCGGCCGAGGTAACGATGATGCCCTAGCCATTAATACCGTCGAGATCAAGAAGCTAAGCACAGGCAAGTACAGCGTATTTATAGATTATGGTAACAATATAAAAACACAAAATGAGGTTCAGCTGGTTCTTGAAAACAGCAACTATAAAATTGATTATTGCAAGACAAGCTTTGTACAATAAAAATCTTCGTCCTTTCCGCAGCACAGCCAAGATAATCAATGGAAGGTTCTTTCTGACCAATATACCGAGTAAGTGAGCTGACAGAAAATTCAAAAAAAACCACTTTTTATCACTAACGGATAAAAAGTGGCAATATAATAAAACAATAAATGGGGCGTGTAAGCCGATTAAATTGGAGACGAATTGCTCCACTTGACGATATTCCCTTTGTGCAGTAGGCCATCGACAGCTGAGATACGTGATACAGCTTCAGCAGAGCAGCTTGCATCCACCAACAGGAAGCTCGCTTCATCTCCTACCTTTGGCCATACCTGTTGACCACTATCGTCCAAAGGTAATTTTCCATTTGTCGCATAGTGTAGGCAACGGGACAGATCAAATTCCGTCTCATAACCATAGAGTTGCGCAGCAAGGTTTGCTTTTTGCAACATATTTCCACTGCCGAAGGTCCCCCAGTGATCCTGTACATTATCATTTCCGGTAAGTACCTCCACTCCTGCTTTCCGCAGTTGAGGCAATGGCATCAGCATATTGCGAAACGGGACTGAACTCGCAATACCGACCTTGGCGGAAGCCAAGCGTTCAGCTGTATATTGAAGATCTTTTTGAGACATATAGCCCAATGCAAAAGCATGACTGATAAATGTCCGTCCCTGCAGTGCGGGATTCTCAAGTACTTTGTCTATTAAATAATGGATCGTTTTGACACCAGATTCACCCCCCTCATGCAGATGGATATCGATTCCCTTTTTGTTGTCCAAAGCTAACTGAACAGTCAAATCCATGGGTTTTTCGATACTTCCATCGATACTAAAGGGATCTAGACCGCCTATAAAATCAACCTTATCCCAAGCAGCAATTTCCTTCATCAGCCCAGCAGAGTCCGTATAATATAAGCCATGCTGTGGGAAAGCTACCAATTCTGCGCCAAAGGAATCTTTCACATGTTCCAATGCCCGCAATAGATTTGCTAATGATTTGGTGCCAGAGGTTGGATCGACATTAAAATGTGTTCTTGCAAAATTAGTTCCGTAGCCCTGTAGCAACATGATTAGCTTTTCAGCCCTTTCCACCGAGGTTTTAAGCAGTTCCGGAATAATTTCCTGCTCGCGGGCAATCATATCCTTCACGGTTCTATTTTTGGGAAATACAGCTTTCCAAGGTAGACCATAAAGGGTTTTATCCAAATGGATGTGCATATCCCTAAAGGCGGGTAAGGCCAATTTTCCTTTCGCATCAAATCCCCCGGAGCCAACTGTAGTCTGACCCGGCCGAATTTCCTTTATCTTTCCGTCCGCTATTGTTACCTTAAAGAGTGCCGTATCAGTTCCAACAATTTTCCCTTCACGATAGAGAAAACCTGTTTCCAATCGTACATTTTCTAATGTATACTGTTCGTTGCGCTGATTGAGTTCATTCATGAAAATATCATTTTTTTCAAAGCTAAGCTATTTAGCCCCTTTTACTTTGTAGATATTATCACAACATTTGTAAATATTATGGCTGTGGCCTAAAATATAAAGTCTGCATGAATTTTCTCTTAATCCTGTGTTTAATACAAAAATATAGTTACTTTGAGCTCGTTTTATAAAACACCACTTTCGTAATATGCAGATTGAAATTGATTACAATTTTTATGAAATAGTCAGTTGGGACAAAGATTATATCCAAATTCAAGGGACAGCTTCCCCCTTTCGTGTGTATGCACCACCTTTTTATGATATTGCCTCCCTCAAGCAATATATCAGACTCAATCCGCCAACACCTTCTGGACATGATCAGTCCTATTCCTACCTGGAAAATCCCTATCATTTATTTACAAAACCCTACCTGGTTAAGGTTTTTCAAACCTCAGCAGCACCTGTTATTGAACTTAAATCAAGCAGTATCTGCGTTCACCAACGAAAGACTGTAAATACACTCAAGTTGCTCAAGCCCTGGAGTCAGGAATTGTTATACAATGAACTGATCAAAAGGATAACCTATTGGGAAGAACAACTGGACAACTACGCAATTTCAGCAATCCGTATAGGCAAGCTATCTACCACGAATTATAAAATCAAGGGCAATGAAATCTATTTTTCATCCCGATTGATTGATTTTGATAGAGAACAGATTAATCTGGTTGTTTTAGCAGCATTTTGTAAATTTTCCAGAAAAAACAAGAAAGAGTCAGAAGCGATCTATAACTTGTACATCCCCAATTGGAGAGCATTTAATGTATATTAAGACATGACAGACATCAGCATACCATTAACAATAACAGGAGACAGCAACTTTGAATCGCTGCGAAACGATCCAATACAATTCTCAAAATTATTAGGCAGCGAACAGCAGCGACTGATTAATGATCATGTTGTTGGTCAGCTCGATGATCAAGATGGTGCTCCGACACTGACAGATTTTAGCATCAGCAATATTCTCTTTGATCGCATGACGCTAAAGGGTTCCTTTCGCCTTCATTTCAAAATTTCCCGACAATTCTGCTGTAGCGATATCTCTTCCTGCCAGACAGATTACATGGATTTTAACTTTACAAAAGAAGATAAAAAAATCTATGCAACAGGAAGTTATACACTATGGACAATTCAATAAATTTACCCATTTAAAATCAATAACAGATCAGTTGATTCCAAGTTAGGTATACCATTTAAAAATGAAAAAACCCGAGCGCTATAAAATTAACACAACCTCCTTTTCCTATTATTGGAGCAAGGGTATCGGTGCGAAGTTACTAGATAAGTTGCCCAATAAACCAAATCTGGCTGATGCGGATCAATATATTCCATTGTTATATCAATACGATGAGGCCTGTGACCGATTGGTAGAACATTTACATCTGAAAATTGGCTTTACAAAAGGGCAACAATTGATTCGGGATTACCTGCAGGGCAAAGCCATCGAAAGCATTTACGATAAACTGATTTCGGATTTTATGGACACCTTGGCTATAGAGCCTCAATGGCTCGATTGGCAGAAAGTACAACAGGGAATTGCGCTCAGTCAGCGCTCAGGATTGACTGGACTCATTGTATTACGCGATTATTGTCTCATGGGTGGTTATGAATCCAGCGCGATCAACAAACCCTTGATTTTTACTGGAGCACTTAAAAAAGGCGCTGTCAAACGCTTAACCGAGACGGTAACATTTTGGGTCGACATCACCGCTGACCAGGCATTGCGAAAAGGTGGTATTGGCTTTGAAGCCATTCTATTGACGCGATGTATCCATTCCTTCGCACGCTTGAATATATTGAAACATGGCGATTGGGTCACTGAAAAATGGGGTATCCCTTTAAATATGTGGGATATGTTGGCAACAAACTTAGGTTTTTCATTAGTTTACCTAATAGGTCTTAAACAAATGAAATTCAATTTATTAGAAAGCGAAATAAATGGAATTATGCACCTTTGGAAGTATATCGGGAGCTTATTGGGTATTCCATTGAATCTGCTTCCAGACACAGAGGAAGAAGCCATCAAAGCCCTATACTATTGGACCATGACCCAAAAAGAAGGCGATCAGGACAGCATTGCATTAGCCCAGGCCCTTATGGAAGAACCCGTACATGCAGCTTACCCGACAAACAAGTTTGGCAGAAAATTAATGCGGGAGGTACATTTGTACTATAACAACTATCTCCTGGGCAATTACTCCTGCAACCTATTGGGATTGGAAAAGACAACGATCGGTAAGATTGCCTACTTCAACATGCTTAAAAACAAAAAAGAAAATAGCCAGATCCTAAAGGATGAGGTTAGACAGCAACAAATACGGAAAGGCCGAAAAGTCCATGAGGGAGTCAAAGAGATCTATTTGAAATACAACTAGCCAACATGCCGTTCGTAAGGTACCCTGGTAGCGATTGACCGGCCCAAGGTCAGCTCATCGACATATTCCAATTCACCCCCAAATGCGATACCGCGCGCGATTGTTGTAATCTTGATATTAAACTCGCGCAATTTCCGGTATAGATAAAAGATGGTTGTGTCCCCTTCCATCGTTGCTGAAAGCGCTAAAATAACCTCCTCAACACCACCCCGTTGAATACGGTTGAGTAATCCTTCGATTTTAAGGTCAGCAGGACCTATTCCGTCCATTGGCGAAATCAGTCCCCCTAATACATGATAAACACCTTGGTAAGAATTTGTGTTTTCGATGGCCATAACATCACGTGTATCTTCCACCACGCAGATGAGGCTCTTTTCACGTTTAAACGATCCACATATTTCACAGGTCGCATGATCGGAAATATTAAAACATTCCTGGCAATATTGAATATCTTCTTTCAACCGGTCGATGGACGCCGTAAAACGGGCCACCTCGGGATCGGATTGCTTCAATAAATGCAAGACCAGCCTTAGGGCTGTCTTTTGTCCCACACCCGGTAATTTACCAAATTCCGCAACCGCGTTCTCAAGAAGTTTAGAAGAAAAATTCATAATGCAAATGTAAGAATAATCGTAAAAAGTAGCTAGTATTAAAAAAATAGCTATATTGTATTCCTTTTTGAAAAAAATGGGTTTTAGAAATTAAATGTATAACGTTATATATGGACATTACAAAAGAAGATAAAATTATCCGCGCTTTTGAGAACAAAACATGGCAGGAAATTAAGGTTAAAGATTCATGGCAGATTTTTAAAGTCATGTCAGAATTTGTGGACGGGTTTGAAAAATTGGCTAAAATTGGCCCCTGTGTATCCATATTTGGTTCGGCACGCACACCACGTGAACACAAATATTATCAAATGGCTGTAGATATCGCTGCGCTACTAACTGAACGTGGATATGGTATTATATCTGGAGGTGGCCCAGGGATTATGGAAGCCGCGAATAAAGGTGCTTATGAGTCTGGCGGAAAATCCGTGGGTTTGAATATTGAACTTCCATTTGAACAATTTCACAACAAATATATTGATCGGGATAAACTACTTGAGTTCAAATACTTTTTTGTACGAAAAGTAATGTTTATGAAATACTCCCAAGGTTATATCGTTATGCCTGGTGGCTTTGGAACAATGGATGAACTCTTTGAAGCGATTACCTTGATTCAAACAGGTAAGATTGCCCGCTTCCCAATTGTATTGGTTGGTTCAGAGTACTGGAAAGGCCTTATGGACTGGGTGCAAAATACCATGTTATCAAACAAATATATCAGTGAAGAAGATCTCAAACTTTATCGCATCGTTGATACAGCTGAAGAAGCAGCAGATCATATCTTCCGTTTCTATGATAAGTATCTGTTGAAACCAAACTTCTAATCGCTATAACATTAAATAAAACAGAAAAAAGAGTATCTAAGCAATTTGGATACTCTTTTTGTGTTTTTGTGCACTCGTACTCGTCCTCTATTCGCAGCCTTCCATCTTAATGAAAACCAGGCCTATCCTAGCATTAAAGCTTTTTTTTCGCATTGATACGACTACCTCACTTCGTGTTTGTCAGGCATAAATAAACAGCATTTTAACCTTAAACAAAAAGAAATATTTCAAATACATCAGTTAAAAAAAGCACAACATATCTGTTCGTTCGATGCAGATATATAGCGGTCTCACTTCCGCAGTACAGATATAGTACCTCTTAAGTACAGATAAAGCACTATTTTGTTACAAAACGAAATGTACTTTAACAGTACTTTAAACGAGGTATTAGACTACTGAAAACGGATAAAATACAAAAATTGATGCCTTAATTCATTTTAACTACTAGATAACCAAACCTAACACAATAAAGCGCATACAGCTGTATATAAGAGCAGCGTCCACCACTACGATTATTCATCCTTTCAGATCTTCTAACCAAGCTCAACGCCTAGCTTATTTACTGAAAAACGAACTATAGTCCGGGAGACCAAAACAGACAATACCTTATACAATTGGGCTGGCAATATTAATTTTAAAAATTGGAATATTCCTAATTTAGTAACTACATTTACAACACAAATTATATAGTCAGATAACATAACCGAAGAAAAACAGATTATTGTCTCAGATGAAAGATAGTGGGAGCCATTCGGATGAAGAGTTGATTCTATTGATTCAACAGGATGATAATATCGCTTTTGAAGCATTGTATGAGCGCTACTGGAAGAAGCTCTACTATCAGGCTGCCCGAAAAACAGATTCGCTGGAGGACGCACAGGAAATCGTTCAGAATATCTTCACCTCTATTTGGCTCCGAAGACAGCAATTGCATATAGAGAGCAATGTCTCCTCCTATCTCGCAGTCGCTGTGAAATACAAGGTCTTTAAATATCTGGCACAGCGTTATAAACGAGAAGCCTTTCAGCAGGATAATGATTGGGTAGATTTTGATAACTCCACCGAAGATTGGCTTCAATTTGAGGAATTGCGGGCCCGATTGGAACAAGTTGTCTCAACCTTGCCTGAGAAATGCCAGCTTATTTTCAAACTATCCCGTGAACAAGGGCTGACTTACAAACAAATTGCGGATGAACTTGATATCTCCGTGAAGACAGTTGAAACCCAATTAAGTCGTGCCCTAAAAAAAATACGGGCTGGTATTCAGCGCTTTCTGATTACTTTATAATTTTTTTCACCCCTGCTGTCAGGGTACCTCCATATTTCGGGAACTATATAGAAAATAACCCCTAAATATGGTTGATAACAATCAATTTGAAATTAAGCAATTAGCTTATAAATGGCTTCAAGGCACCTGTACGGAAGAAGAAGAGGCGTATTTACTGCAATGGTATAAAGAAAATAGTGAAGAACCCCTCCCTATTCCCGAGCAAATCGCAACAAGTGAGCAAGAGCTTAAGGAACGTTTATTTTCGAATATCAAGCAGCAAATAGAAAGCTCCAAAATCAAACCGATTTCCAGATGGTACAAATTGGCTGGAATTGCTGCGGCATTGTTACTCTTATTTGGACTTCCACTCTATCTCGTACAGCACACGGACTATGAGCAAGTAACGAAAATAGCTACAGTTCAAAAAGAGGTTCATCCTGGGACAAAAGCTGCTGTATTAACCTTAGCAGATGGAACCAAAATAGATCTATCCGACAATAAACAGCATATTCTCCATCAAGATGCAAAGGTAAAGATCACGACGACTGCCGAAGGTACGGTTCAATATCAGTTTACCGCCGGTAACAGTAATCCTGGTCATAGAACAAATACCATAGAAACACCAATTGGTACAGAATATAATATCATACTTGCAGATGGCAGTAAGGTATGGTTAAATGCTGGCTCCAAACTGACCTTTCCCGAGACTTTCGCATCCAACAACAGGGAGGTAACATTGTCCGGTGAAGCTTATTTTGAGGTTACACCAGATAAGAAAAAACCCTTCTACGTCAATGCAGACCAGCAGATCATCCGGGTTTTCGGAACGCATTTTAATGTACAGTCTTATCCGAACGAGAACAACAGGACCACCCTTGTCGAAGGTTCAGTACAGGTGACACAATCTGGTCAATCCAAGATGTTAAAACCAGGTCAGGCCGCATTTAGCAGGAATAACAATTTATTTGTCCAGGACGTGAACATTGAAGAAGCGATAGCCTGGAAAAATGGCTTCTTCTATTTCGAATCTACACCGGTCAAGGAAGCCCTTTCCGCTATAAAACGTTGGTATAATGTGGATATCATCTACAAAGGAACCAATGAAAAACGTGAACTGACCGGAAAAATAAAACGCAACTCCACCGCGCAACAATTGATTGAAACACTCAACTTCCTAGATATTAAATGCCAATTAAAAAACAACAAAATTGAAGTAGAACTCTAACGTATAAAAATATAGAACACATTTACCAACTAAATTATGTATAAAGTTACAACGAATCATTTTGCGCATAAACGGGCAAAACTATTTGGTGCCCTACTTGCCATCCAGTGCCTAGCGACTGTAAATAACAAGGCTATCGCCTTGGTGAGTCAATCCAAAATTAAATTACATGACAAAGAATATACATTAGCAAAGTTTGCGCGAGAAATCGAACGGCAAAGTTCCTATGTATTTCTTTACGACAATTCTCAGATCAATGACAATCAAAAGATTTTGATCCATCATACGGACGGCTCCATTGAAGAAATTTTGAATGATAACCTAAAAGAACTATCGTATTCGTACAAAATCGTCAACAACACCATCGTATTAAAGAGGAAAATTGATATAGCCCAGGCAAATAATCAGACTGTCCAACAGCTGATCAAAGGGAAAGTCGTTGATATGGACGGAAAACCGCTAGCGGGCGTCACCATCCGAAATATTGATAATGGCCGCCAGGCCGAAACCAACAGTAAAGGCGAGTTTAGTATAGAAGGCGCACCGACACAACAACTAAGCTTTAGTTCTGTAGGTTATGAAACAGTAAATAATACGATCAGCAACAGCAACCCCTTGACGATTCAACTGAAAACGGCAAATAATCAACTGGAACAGATCGTTGTGATAGGTTTTGGAACGCAGAAGAAGAAAGATATTACCGGAGCGATTGCTACCATGAACACAAAGGATATTGAAGACAGACCGGTAACCCAGTTAGCTAGCGCCATGGAAGGGAAAATGGCTGGAGTAGAAATCGTCAAATCCTCGGGTCAGCCACAGGCTGGTTTCTCTATCCGTGTACGCGGAACGTCGACTATCACGGCCGGTAGCAACCCCTTGTATATTCTGGATGGTGTTCCTACAGAAAATATCTCCGAACTCAATCCTTCAGATATACAGAGCATCTCGGTGTTAAAAGATGCCGCATCTGCAGCTGTCTACGGTTCTTCGGGTGCCAATGGCGTCGTCCTCATTACAACCAAACGGGGGAATAATGGCAAAACATTAGTAAATTTCGAAACTTATCAGGGTTTTTCAACAATCTGGAAAAGACCAAAGGTATTAAATGCTGCGCAATACAAAGATCTGATGACCGAAGTTGGAGAAACAGCCGATTGGTCCAAATATTCAGCAGATACCAATTGGCCAGATCAATTGTTCCGCACGGGGCATAGCCAAAAATATCAGGCCTCTGTACGTGGTGGTGATGAAAAGACCGGGTTTTACATCTCAGGATCGTATCAGAAAGATAATGGTACCGTCATTACAAATACAGTCAACAAAGTCAATTTCAAAGTCAATCTCGATCATCAGATCAACAAGATATTCAAAGTAGGAACGAGCATGTCTTATAACCGCTGGTATGATGTGGATATTCCCGAAAATACACGGAATGGTGTTATTATGAATGCTTATTTAGGTTCCCCAGTGATTGGAATCTACGGTGACAAAGGTGCATTTACCGTAGACCCTTTTTATACAGACCTTGATAATCCTGTAGCATTGGCTACCGGAAATGAACATTCTTATGTCAACAACAGATTCACCGGAAATATCTTTGCTGAGGCGAATATCCTCCCTGAACTAAAATTCAAAACTTTATTTGGCTACGAGAAATACAACAATCAATACCGTAGTTTTGTCGATCCATTTCGTACTACCGAAGGCCGGAAATATAAGGGAATGGCCCAGCTGGACCAGCAGGATAATCAGTATTGGATGTCTGAAAACACCCTAAACTATGATAAGACATTCAATGAAAAACATCACTTCACCGGTTTATTGGGGTATATTACCACCAAAACACAAACAACAGGTTCAAGTATAAGTACGCAGAACTTCGCCAATCCAGCGATCCATACCGTTAATGGCGGATCGATGATTACAAGAATGCCTACTGCAAAGGATGCTACAATCACGACCGTTTCTGGTATCGCCAAAATCGGTTATGATTATAATGGCACCTATTTATTTACAGCCAATTTAAGAGCAGATGCATCTTCGGTATTTGGCCCCAACAACCGCTGGGGCTATTTCCCTTCCTTTTCAGCAGGCTGGCGCATATCAAATGAGGGTTTCTTCCAAGCCTGGAAAAATACAGTCAACGATTTAAAGATCAGAGCGAGCTGGGGTAAAGTCGGAAACAGCCAGATACCGGCCTTCGCCTACCTTGGCTTAATAGATGTGACAGGATCGTACGTCATTGGCGATCAGGTTGTACCGGGCTACACACCAATCACGCTGGACAACCCTAGCCTGAAATGGGAAACAACAAACCAGACGGATATTGGTCTTGATGCGAGTTTTCTAAACTCCCGATTGACTATTGCGGCAGACTATTACGCAAAAAAAACAGTAGGACTTTTACTTGATTCGCGTGTACCTTATAGTTCGGGATATGCCAAAGTCTTAAGGAACCTTGGCGATCTACAGAACAAAGGTTTTGAGTTTGAATTAAGTAGCCGGAATTTTGTCCAGGACTTCAAATGGAATACAACCCTAACCTTTGGTCTCAATCGCAACAAAGTTCTGAATATTGATGGCGGCACCTATTACGATGGTAATATTGACGGTCGTGGAAACAGTACCATCGCCAAAGAAGGCCTTGCTTTAGGCACCTTTTGGGGATACGTAGCCAAGGGTGTCAATCCGGAAACCGGCGATATGATCTATCAGATGGCTGATCCCGATGCAGGCCTTCAGACGAGCGATATGGCTGTTATTGGTAATGCTACACCTAAATTTTCTTACGGGATGACAAACGATTTCAGTTACAAAAACTTTAATTTATCTTTTTTCTTGCAAGGTGTACAGGGTAACGACATCCTCAATGCAACACGTATTTATACAGAAGGTATGTGGGAGCCTCGAAACCAAAGTGCGGAAGTCCTTAACCGTTGGAGTCCAACAAATAAAAACAGCACGATACCACGTCCCGATTTAAACACCACGGAGGATAATTACAATACCAAAATCTCTTCCCGGTTTGTTGAAAAGGGATCCTATCTCCGATTAAAATCGCTAACACTCGGCTATACCATACCCAAACAGGTCCTGGAGAAATGGAAAATTAATAAGCTGCGTTTCTACGTGACCGGTGAAAACCTATTGACTTTTACCAAGTACTCCGGTTTGGATCCCGAGGTCAGTATGTACAGTGCAACCAATCAAGAAGTTGTGAGCTCCAATATGTCTCCGGGTATTGATTTCGGTACTTCACCACAGGCACGCACCTTTATTGTTGGTTTAAACTTAACCTTTTAACCATTTAATTTGAATAACATGAGATCTAATCTATATACGTCGCTCACAATAGCCTTAATGGCATCCCTATCCTTCACTTCCTGTAAGAAGTTTTTGGACGTACAACCAACATCTACGGTAACCAGTGAAAATGCTTACCTGACAGGTGATAATATCGAAAAAGCGATGAATGGCGCTTATAATTCATTCATCGGAAATGGTACAAGACCAGGAAGTAATGCCAATTACTACCAATGGGAGATGATTTTACAAACTGATATCCGCTCTGACAATGCACACGCTGCGGGTGGTGGCGAGATTGACTTTGGGCAAATTGATTTCAACACCATCACCAATACCAATGATATGGTACGCAGGGACTGGGAAGAATTATATGGAGCCATTTCAAAATGTAATATTGTCATTGACAATGTGGGAAAAGTCACTGACCCTACTTTTTCAGAAGAGCGGCGTAAACAAATTTTAGGGGAAGCCTCCTTTTTGAGAGCATTCCATTACTACCAGCTGGTCAAATTGTATGGTGGTGTTCCGCTGGAAAAACACTCGAACAGCACAGATCCAGAAGTCATCCGTATCAAAAGATCAACTGTAGAAGAGGTTTATGACTTTATAGATTCGGATTTGCAAGTTGCCGTAAACAATCTACCTGACGGATTTGGCCAACCTTCCATCGACAAAGTTCGCGCAACAAAAGGTGCCGCAAATGCCCTCCTGACCAAGATATGGGCACAGCGCCCAGATCGGGATTACAACAAAGTTCTCCAATACGCAAATGCAGTAATTAACGGAAAAGGTGGCTATCAACTGCTTCAAAACTATGCTGACCTCTTTGATGGCGCACACAACTACAATAATGAGTCAATTATAGAAATCCCATATGTTGCCGGAAGTCCCAATTTAAGTTGTTGGGGAGGTGCCTTCTTTTTCCCCGATCTGGATGGAAATGGACTGATCAATGAAAATGAATGGCGCAGATATGGCACTCCTTCTAAAGATCTTGTAGATGCTTATGACAAAGCGGGTGACACCAAACGAAAAAATGCCAATATATGGTTCTTTTCTGTCCCTTGGGCTGATGAATTCTGGAACCCTTGTGCAGATGGCAATACCAAAATCCCCTTTAATGTCAAACAAAAACACGCCAATAGTTTTCAGAGTGGAGACCACTTTTATTTACTGCGTCTAGCAGATATTGTTTTGTTAAAGGCTGAAGCTTTAAATGCCTTAGGCAATTCAAACGAAGCAATGAATACGCTTAACATCATCCGCCACCGCGCAGGGCTGCCCGATATCACAACAGGTAATGCAAGTCAGCTGAAATCTATTATACTCAATGAGCGCCGACTGGAACTTGCTTTCGAAGGACAACGTTGGGATGATCTAAATCGTTATGGTGTTACCGTGGACGTTATGAACAAGCTAAACGAGCTCAAGTTTACCTGTAACGAAGGAAATATAAGTACCCCTACTCCAATAAAATATAATTTTAACCAAAATAGCCTCCTATTACCAATACCATTATTGGAAATGCAGGCAAACCCTAGCCTAACTCAAAATCCAGGCTATTAGTGACCAACCCGAGGCCGCTTTAGTTGAACTGAATTTACTAAAGCGGCCTTTTTTATATCAATTTATGAACCGCTTTAAATCATTAGACATATTTCGTGGATTTACCGTTGCAGCCATGATACTGGTCAATAATCCAGGGAATTACCACCATGTATATCCGCAGCTGGAACATTCCGCTTGGCATGGCTGTACATTTACAGATCTTATTTTTCCCTTTTTCCTGTTCGCCGTAGGAAATTCAATGGCTTTCTCCTTAAAAAAAATGGAAGAAATCCCCTCTGCGGTATTTCTAAAAAAAATCAGCAAAAGATTTCTATTATTATTTCTGATCGGCTTCTTATTAAATATTTTCCCTTTTGTGGAATGGAATAGCCAGCATCAGCTGGAGTGGCTGCCCACGGAAAAATACCGCTACTTTGGTGTTTTACAACGTATTGCCTTATGCTATTTTTGCAGTGCACTATTAATCTATTACCTCAAAGACAAGGGAGCCGTTATCACGAGTATCTTTCTGCTGCTTTTCTATTGGTTAATCTGCTATATAGCCAACCCCAATGATCCCTATAGCTTGGAAGGATGGTTTGGAACGACTTTGGACGTCAAGCTTTTCGGTGCTTCCCACCTTTATCATGGTGAAGGTAAAGCATTTGATCCCGAAGATATCTGGAGCGCACCCGCTGCAATCAGTCAAACTGTTTTTGGTTATATTACCGGAAAATATATTATTCAAAGATTAGCGGGAAAGAAAGAGCTGATCAGGCTATTTGCCTGGGGACTGGCCTTGATTGTAGCCGGATATTTATGGTCTTTTGCCTTCCCCATCAATAAAAAGATCTGGACCAGCAGTTATTGCCTATTCACAACTGGGATAGCCTTAGCTTTTCTGAGTCTGTTAATTTATCTGATTGAATTTCTAAAGATCAAAGGTCCGCTATACAGTGTGTTTGACGACTTTGGTAAGAACACACTTTTCATCTATTGTCTGAGTGGAATTGTTCCCAGCCTATGTGCCCTTATTTTGATACCAAATACAAAACAAAACCTCTGGGATTTTAGCTATCAAGCGATATTTGGAAACTGCACAAACCAAGCACTAGGATCAGTATTATTCGCCCTGTTCTTTGTTTTCCTCAATTGGTTAGTAGCCTTATTCCTCAGAAAAAAGAATATCTATATCAAAATCTAGGTCTAGGTTTATTGAAGCAAAAAATTCGGCATTTTCTACTGTCTACAAAGTAGACATCTCCATCAGAATGACAAAAAAAAGGGCCTAGGCCCTTTTTATATATAAAGATATGGATAAGATATACCGTAGCTACTTTTAGAAAACGCCCCATATTTGTTTACTAATTCCGCCATTACAGTATGTATGCACTAAAGTAAGTCAAATTAACCCGGTAGAGAAAAAAACAAGGGGGGACAAAAGGGGGGACAAATCACAATAACTTGATATACAAACCATTACTGTTACAAGATAAAATAGCCAAAAGTGCTTTTTTAACAAAAAGAACAAGGTCTAATTTCATCTCGCAAGCACCTTCCATCTATAGGAGCAACGACAGACGCTGTCTCTGTATATAAAAAAGAAGACCTGAGGTTGGGAGCCCCAGGTCTTAACTAACCAATTATTAACCTAAATTATGAAAAGTCTTTTTTTATTATTCTACACAAGGAATATTTCAACTATCAGACCAAAAAGAGTGTCGATTTTATATTTCACATTTTTTTAACAAATTGCTGAGATTGATATGACGAATCTCCGCTTTCTGGGTCCCCTGACTATATTATCGAATAATAGATCAACTTATTGGAAGAGCTTGTCTGTGGCAATTTTGTCATAATCAGTGTCAGGTTCAGCAGCTATAAGCCCAGCCGGATTTTGAGTCAGAAAATGCACCTTATTGGGATAGCGTTCAGCCATTTGCCTGACCAGCTCCATCATATAATGATTGCTTGGATAAACCTTTACCTGGGTTCTGATATCTGCTAAATCAGCATATTGACCATATAGATCAATATAGCCCATGCCATAAAACCGGCCATTTTCAATGACAATACAACTCTTTTCTTCTATACTCCGCCCCTTATCTATAAATACATAAGATGGTCTTTGCTTTAACCATTCATCAATACAACGCTCCACACGTGTATTATGCAGTGCTTTGTCAGGAAAATCAGCTCGACTGACGGATTTAGCTGCCAAACTAGCAGTGCCAAAATGACAAAACTGAGCGCTAATTTCCCCTTCTTTCATAAAGGACTGTAATAATTGAATGGCATCGTATTCCCGTTGAAATAACTGAATACAATCTTGGATCCGATTCATTTTACCTATTGCCAAATGGAGATACCCATTTTGATCTTCATAGCAAAACAAACCAAATTTTGGTTCATACCGTTTGAGTGCCCGATTATATTTGGGCCAAAGTCGTTTAATCTCCGTACATTCCAGTAACAGGGACATCAGTTCTGTGCCACAAGACTCATAACTAATGTGATAGATCTCTTTTAAAAAATTTTGTCGCTGCGCCTGAATATTGTTACCTGTAAAGTGGGATAACACCCTTTTCTTGATATTGACCGCCTTCCCCACATAGATCACCTTCCCATTTCTATCGTGAAAATAATAAACACCGGCGGTATCGGGCAATTGCTCAAATTCCTTCCGATCTAAATGCGGTGGAAACCGCTGATCGATAGCCTTATGTTTGATCATTTCCTGAAACACCTGCGTTGTATCGAGCGCACGAAGATAAGCGAAAAGAATCGCTGTTGCATCGGCATCACCACCTGCCCTGTGCCGATTTTCGATGGGTATATCGAGGTAATCACACAAACGGCCCAAACTATAGGATAAAAGCCCCGGTTTGATCTTACGGGCATAGCGTACGGTACATAATTTAATGGAAGACCAGTCTATTCCGGCCTCCTGAAGCTGAAAACGAATGAAGGAATAATCAAAATTAACATTGTGTGCAACAAAAACCCGATCTTTCAATAATGCATAAATTTCCGGTGCAACATCCTCAAATAATGGCGCATCCGCAACCATCTCATTGTCGATACCCGTAAGTGCAAAAATAGAATTCGGAATTTCAACACCAGGATTTACCAAAGTCTCCCAACGATGCAGGACGCGATTACCGTCGTGTATAACGATTGCAATTTCAGTAATCCGGCTGGATTTTGCATTACCCCCTGTGGTTTCTATATCCACAATGGCAAACTCTTGTTTTTTGCTCCGATTCATAGTCATTCCTAAAACAAATATACTAACATATTTAGTATATCTATATATTTTAGCATTTATTTGGCAAAAAGAGCAGACAGCCCTTAGACAACGTTGATTAATCCCGATCAACCTAACATCACTTAGTCAATTTTCAGCAATATTCGACAGGATAAACAATTCGAGGATAATGTTGACCAGATTTTGTTTATTTTGGATATACTTTTATATAACACATCAAATTATCATCAATGGAAGTAGTACATAAAAACGACGAAAAACATGGCAGTTTTGAGGTAGTAGATCAAGGAAAATCAGCTGCACAAATGACATATACCTGGGCTGGACCAACAAAGTTTATCATTGACCATACCGAAGTCAACGAAAACTATACGGGCAAGGGATTAGGCAAACAACTATTGATGGCTGCCGTAGCCTTTGCCCGAAAAGAACATCTCAAAATCCTCCCCCTGTGTCCCTTTGCAAAGTCTGTCTTTGACAAAGAAGCGGAGTTGGCTGATGTACTTTTTTAATGCAACGAGAAAGCATAAAAGCAGGTTAGATCTTTCTATGAAAGATCTAACCTGCTTTTATCATTTATACAAGTCTTATTTCACCAAGACCTATCCAAATACGATCGATTAAAACCTATTTAGAAATTTAAAGATAAGATCTGCCGCCAGTTTTGCTGTACGGGCATCGATATCAAAATATGGGTTTAACTCTGCGATATCCATGGATTTCAAATTAGGCAGCGCCATAATAGCGCTGTACAAATCGAAAAATAGATCATCCGGAACAATGCCATTAAAGGCTAGTGCACTTACACCAGGTGCATAAGGAGCCGCGAAAGCATCCAGGTCGACAGTTAAGTATATATAATCAACCTGACTGGCAAATACTTCAATTTGCTCCTTAATAGCATTAAGCTTACCTGGAACCAGATCTCTTCGTTCGATAATCTGCGTATGCTTGGACTTTGCATAGTTGATAAGACCACTTGTATTGCTGATCTCCTGTATACCAATTGCCATATAATGAAACGATTGGCCCATACCTTCACGGTCCGCTTCAATCTGGTAAAATCCTGTTCCTGAATTCCCCTGCCCTCCAGCAAGCGCACGCATATCCAAATGAGCATCCAGGTTGATAATACCGACCTTATGTCCACCATCAGCCACAAAATCTTTTATTCCGAGATAATGCCCATAAGTCACCTCGTGTCCACCGCCCAATACAATAGGAAATCCACCTGCTTTAAGAATTGAAGACACAGCATAACCTAGCGCCAATTGAGCAGATTCTAAATCGCTATCTTTAAGCAAAATATCACCAGCATCTTTAAGTTTTAGTTCAGATGAAAAATGAACCGGCAGATTAGCAAGTACGTTTCGTATAGCACCAGGTCCATCCTTCGCACCCACCCGTCCCTGGTTGCGGGCGACACCTTCGTCACTGCAAAACCCCAGGAACACCGCTGACTGATTCAAATTGGGACCGACCAACAGGTCTGTGCATTCCATCAATTGATGCCAGCGCATCCAATCCCTTTGTTCGCCGTCGATTCGCCCTTTCCAGACGGCCTGGTCTCCCCTGGTATATAAGTCCCGCTGGTTATGTAAAAGATTCATTCGTTGTCATTAAACAATTCATCAATAATATGGTCGTCCACCATTTGTGCGCGGGTAACCTGTAGCGTCGGATTACTTGCCATTGCACTATCCAAGGCTTGATTTGCCTCTTTATTACGTGCCCAGGCACGCCTAGCGATACCATTATTCACATCAAAGTACAACATTTTCTCCAGTTTACCGTCTGCGGATGCCGAACCATCAAGCAACATTCCGAAACCACCATTGATTACTTCGCCCCAGCCAACACCGCCACCATTGTGAATGGAAACCCAGGTCGCACCTCGAAAACTATCACCTATCACATTATGTATCGCCATATCCGCGGTAAACTGACTTCCGTCATAGATATTGCTCGTCTCCCGATAAGGGGAATCCGTTCCACTGACATCGTGATGATCACGTCCCAATACGACTGGACCAGCAAGTTCTCCATTTCGAACGGCTTCATTAAATGCTTTGGCTATCGCGATACGGCCATTAGAATCTGCATACAGGATACGGGCTTGTGAGCCTACAACCAACTTATTCTTTCCGGCCTCCTTGATCCATTGGATGTTATCCAACATCTGCTGTTGGATCTCCTTTGGCGCTATTGCCTGAAGCGATGTCAGTACATCCATTGCAAGCAGATCTGTCTTTTCCAGATCTGCGGCCTCGCCGGAGGTACATACCCAACGAAACGGACCAAAACCATAGTCAAAGCACATGGGCCCTAAAATATCCTGAACATAAGATGGATATATAAATTTATCTCCCTCCGAGTCCAATATTGCCGCCCCAGCACGACTACTTTCTAACAGAAATGCATTGCCATAGTCGAAGAAATATGTACCCTTGGCAACATGATTATTAATGGCATCTACATGACGAACTAAAGTTGCCTGAACAAGCTGCTTAAATCTATCCGGATCGGTGGCCATCAACACATTGGACTCGTCAAACGATAAGCCCATTGGATAATAACCTCCAGACCAGGGATTATGAAGCGATGTCTGGTCAGATCCAACAGTCACATAAATATGCTCGCGGTCAAAGGCTTCCCAGACCTCCACAATATTACCAATATAAGCAAAGGATATCGTCTGCTTTTTATCCATCGCTACGCGAACCTGCTCCACCAATTGGGCAATATCTTCCACCAATACATCTACCCAACCCTGCTCATGTCTTTTTTTCGCGGCTGTAGGATTGACCTCAGCACAGACAGTAATGCAGCCAGCAATATTGCCTGCTTTCGGCTGTGCACCACTCATCCCCCCGAGGCCGGAGGTCAAAAACACTTTTCCTTGGATAGACTCTCCAACTGGAAGCTGCCGACGGAAGGCATTCATGACCGTAATTGTTGTTCCGTGCACAATACCTTGTGGGCCAATGTACATATAGGAACCTGCAGTCATCTGCCCATATTGGGTGACACCAAGCGCATTGTACCGCTCCCAATCATCGGGTTTCGAATAATTCGGAATCATCATACCATTGCTGACAACAACCCGGGGAGCATGCTCCGAAGATGGAAATAAACCCATTGGATGCCCACTGTACATATGGAGCGTCTGTTCATCCGTCATCTGCGAAAGATAATGCATCGTCAGGCGGTATTGTGCCCAATTTTGAAATACGGCACCATTACCGCCATAAGTAATCAGCTCATGGGGATGTTGGGCAACAGCAGGATCCAAGTTATTCTGAATCATCAGCATAATGGCAGCTGCTTGTTTACTCTTTGCCGGGTAGGCTGCTATCGGACGTGCATACATTTCATAACTTGGCCTAAAGCGATACATATAGATCCTTCCGTACGCTTTTAATTCGGCCAGAAACTCCGGTGCCAATTCCGCATGCCATGATTTTGGAAAGTAACGCAGGGCATTTCTGAGCGCAAGCTTTTCCTCTTTTTTAGAAAGAATATCTTTGCGTCGTGGTGCATGACTTACAGTCAGATCACGCGCTATCTTCGGGGGTAGCTGCGAAGGGATACCTTCTGCGACTACACGACTAAATACATTGTCCATCATCGTTCAATTGAAAACACTTCCTTACCATTTTTCCAGACAGCCGAAGGCTGCATACTTCCTTGATAATAAGTGATATTTTGATAATTATCGGTCTGAAATAAACTAAAATCCGCTCGCATTCCATTAACCAGCTTGCCGCGATCATGCAGATTCAAGGCATGTGCTGCCCGGAAGGTCAATGCTGACAAAACCTCCGCGTTGCTGAGCTTTTCCATTGTTGCCAATATACAGGCACTGGTCAGCAATTGGCCAATCGGTGCGGAACCTGGATTCCAGTCACTTGCGATTGCTAAACTTGCACCAGCGTCCAACAGTTTGCGTGCCGGTGTGAAAGCACAACCGATACCAATAGATGCCGCAGGCAATGCCACCGCAACGGTATCTGAATGTGCCAAAAGCTCAATTTCGATTGCAGTAGATGCTTCAAGGTGATCAGCGGATCGTGCTCCTAATTCCACTGCAACTTGACTTCCGGAGGTGCTGAACTGATCTGCATGAACCGTCAAATCGAAGCCCATTTCTTTGGCCCGTTGCAAGTACGGTCTGATCGTTTCGGCGTCAAATGCTGTTTTTTCAATAAAAGCATCCACCCGATTGGCCAACTGCTGTGCTTTCAATTCTGGGAAGAGAGCTGCCTCCATCAAATCAAGGTAATCTTTCGCCGATCCCTTATAGTCCCGAGGCAGCATATGTGCCGCTAGACAAGTCGGTATTAGATCCGCAGCAGTTTGGCTATTTGCCCTCTTAATAGCGCGCAAAATCTTAAGTTCTTCTTCAACCTGAAGACCATAACCACTTTTAACTTCGATAGTTGTAATACCCTGGCGCAATAAAAAATCGGAGCGATCGATAGTCAGTTGTACCAGTTCATCTTCGGCACTGGCTCTTGTCTGGGATACCGTACTCCAAATTCCCCCACCGGATTCCGCAATTTCCAGATAGGAAGAGCCTGCGTTACGAAGCGCAAAATCATTTGCCCGCTGCCCTGCATAACTAATGTGGGTATGGCAATCCACGAAGCCTGGTAAAGCGACCTGATCACCTTCAAGATGGATGATGGTAGCTCTTTCCCGCCATTGTTGACATAAAAGGTCAAAATCACCTATCTCTTGAATGATTTCTCCTTCAATCAAAATGCCAGCATGATCAATGATCTGTAATTCGTTATCCTTTATAGCACCTTTCAATGAAATATGATCCATTGTCAATAATTGCCTGAAAGGACCTATAAGTTTTAAATCTTTTTCCATGATATGCCAATCTAAAATATATCAAAACGTTCTACCAACGCGGTCTCAACATCTTGCTGCGGATTAGTCTGCTGACGTAGGGTAATCAGTTCGCCCGATTTGACCAATTCCAATGCATTCGTTAACAAAGCTTCCATTGGCTGATCGGATTCAATATGTGGAATAAACTGCCGTATGCGTTCATGAACCGCTTCCAATGCCGGAGTAGACCGCAGCGGGTGATGATAATCCTTCGCCTGTGCTGCGCATAACAATTCAATACTTAGTATTTTATCCACATTGTCGATCACCTGTAGTAACTTTCTACCAGAAATGGACCCCATACTCACATGATCTTCTTGTCCCAGTGATGTTGGGATACTATCCGCACTTGCAGGAAAACACAAACCCTTATTCTCACTGGCAATAGCAGCTGTACTATATTGAAGAATCATAAAACCAGAATTAAGTCCTGTCGATTTCATCAACAACTTAGGCACCCCATTGGTTTGCCCCTCCAGGGATAAATACACCCTCCGATCTGATATATTACCTATTTCCGATACGGCAAGTGTAGCGTAATCCAAAGGTAAGGCAATAGACTGTCCATGGAAACTACCGCCACTGATCGTTAATTCGTCGTTTATAATAACAGGATTATCTGTTACCGAGTTGATTTCAACCTCGATTGTATCCTTTAAGTGAAGCCATGCATTACGTGAAGCGCCATGTACCTGTGGGATACAACGTAAAGAATACGGATCCTGAACGCGCGAACAATCTTTATGACTTTCTAAAATAGCTGACCCATAAAGTAAGGAATGGATATTTGAAGCAACATAGCGATTGCCAGCGTGTGGACGCAGTTGATGTAATTCGGAAAAGAAAGGTTTAATGGATCCATTCAGTCCCTCAATCATCAATGCGGCAATAATATCTGCATTTTGAAGTACTCTGTTGAACTCGCTAACAGCTTTCACACCATGAGCAGCCATAAATTGTGTCCCATTGATCAAGGCCAATCCCTCCTTAGCACCTAATTGAACAGGCTTAAGACCATGTTGCGCTAGAATATCTGCCGTTGTATAAATCTCACCCTTGACATTCACTTTGCCAAGCCCAATCAGGGGCAGGAAAAGATGGGACAAGGGTGCCAGGTCCCCCGACGCACCAACTGAACCTTGTTTGGGTACAACAGGAATAACATCCTGCTCGATATGCCATATTATACGTTCCAATGTACTGTACTGAACACCCGAGAAGCCCTTGGCCAATGCATGAACTTTCAATATAAGCATCACTTTGGCCAAATCATTTGCGATGGGCTCGCCCATCCCTACAGCATGGCTCTTTAGGATATTCTCCTGCAGCACCTGCGTCTGATCCGCATCAATCAGTGTTGTACAAAGCGGACCAAAGCCGGTATTGATACCATAAACCACCTGCCCACGTTCGACAATCTGGCGTACATAGGCTGCACTCTGATCGATAGCTGCCTTCACTTCTGCTGAGATCTCCCCTTTAACCTCCCCTTTTGCTATTGCCAAGGCAATGGAACTGGTTAAATGTCCACTACCGTATAAAAATTTTTCCATTGTTATAAAGCTTTTATCAAATTTAGCCGCTATATTTAATAATTAGAAATACCATTTTTATCATCAACTGATAACCATGAATTATCAAATAGAACTTAGACATCTTCTTTATTTTAAAGTATTGGCCGAAGAGCTCCATTTCAGAAAAGCTGCTGAACGGCTTTTCATTGCCCAGCCGGGTCTGAGCCGACAGATCAAGCAACTGGAGGAAAACTATCATGTAACGCTGTTTGAGCGCAATAAAAGAAATGTCTCCTTAACGGAGGCCGGAGGTTATCTCTTTGACGAGGTGAAAGAACTGTTTAGGCATCTAGATCAGATTGAAACGCAGCTCCAGAGTTTGGCCAACGGCAAGATCAGCACCCTAAAGTTGGGCTTTATCGGATCGGCAGTACAAACAATATTACCTCAGTTGTTGCTCACCCTCAAACAAAAGCAACCCGACATCGAACTGTCACTACACGAACTTGCCAATGAAACACAATTGGATCTTATTCAAAAAAAAGAACTTGATTTCGGTTTTGTCCGTCTTTCCGAAACACCGATAGGATTGCATAGCCTTCCTATCCATACGGAACATTTCAGTCTGGTACTACCAAACAATCATCCCTTGTTAAAACAGGAGAAACCTGATCTATACCAATTGAAGAACGAATCTTTTATTCTGTTTTCCAAAAATTACAGTCACTCCTATTATGATTTGGTCATGAGTATTTTTCAGGATCATCAGTTTACACCAAAAGTTACACTCCGGACGGTAAATGCATTAACCATATTTAATATGGTGGCACAGGGGCTCGGGGTTGCCATTGTACCGGCGTCTTTAAAAAATGGTTATCAGGTTGATGTGCGTTTTCTTGAACTGGATGGCTTAGCACAACGAACTACCTTATCTTTGGTATGGAATGCCGAAAACCGCAACCCTGGGATACCTTTCGTTTTAGACATTATTGCTTCTCAGGGCCTGAAAGCTATCATTACTGACACTTAGACCTTTTTTATCGTGGAAATATTTGATATATTTACTTGACTATATATTTAAAAAAACAAATTATGATTTTAGAAGTAGCCGTACTACAAATTATCGAGGGACAACAGTCTAATTTCGAACGTGATTATAAAACTGCTTGCCAGTACATTAGCGCCAGCAAAGGGTATATAACACATTCACTCCGCAAATGCCTTGAAAAGGATAACCAATACATCCTATTGGTCGAATGGGAAACTTTAGAGGATCATACAGTAGGTTTCAGAGAATCTCAATTATTTAAGGAATGGGAAAAACTATTACATCACTATTATGACCCCTTCCCGACAGTGGAACATTATGAAGTGTTAAAATAGTTTTTTCATCCATCTTTTTCAATAATATCTACTACCTTTGTAGGAATTATAAATTCAACTTTTAACCCCTGTAAAGTCCTGGACTTTATAGCTATGTACAGAATAAGATGTATACAAAAGAAAAAGCAAAAGTAAATAGTTTCACGGTAGACCATACCAAATTGAAACAAGGGATATATGCTAAAGCTTCCAATACCAATAGTAGCGCTATTGAAAGCTATACGACTTACGATATCCGCATGATCAGACCAAATTCGCCGGAACGCATGTTGTCTCCGGAGGTGATGCATACATTGGAGCATTGTTTTGCGACAGAAATTAGAACAATTTTGGGTGATGAAGTCATCTATGTTGGTCCAATGGGATGCTGCACCGGATTTTATGTGGTCTTAGCGGGTACAGACAGAAGTCCCCAAGCTGTAGCCGAATTGATGAAAGAAGTGCTGGAAACGATTTTGACTGAAGGATACGAAGTACCTTTTCAAAATCCGATCAGCTGTGGTAACTACACATTCATGGATTTCACTACATCGAAACAAGCCTGTGTCAATTTCTTGCATTTAATCAATGCTGGAGAGCTCGCTTTCGAATACCCTTATATTGAAGAAAATTAAATGATTCTTAACAAAGAGATTGAAACAATCATTCTGGTAGCAAATAAAAATGAATTATCTTTTACTACCGAAAATAAATCAACCTTCATCTATGAAATAGGTGTTGGAAAAGTAAACGCGCTTTTGTCGTTGGCAACGCTCTATGAAGACATCAAGGCACTGGGCATCAATCCTGTTCTACTGAATGTCGGCACGATCGGATGCACAAGATACCCAATTGGGCATGTCTTGTATCCGAGCTACTATGCTCAGGGCGATGCTTATACAGATGGATTCTTTTTAGAAAATACACTTTTCCTAAAAGGACAAGGAGTAATCGAATCGGTTTCTCTTGACGAATTTAACTACGAAGAGGCACTGCTGACTTCAGATCGTTTTATAAATGTCAATACGGCCTTCTATCAAGATATCAAACACCTGAACCCTTTGGCCTTTGATATGGAATCCTATGCGCTGGCAAATTTCTGCTTGCTCAAAAATCTGCCTTTTCACAGTATCAAGATCGTTTCAGATAACTGTGATGGTACAGTAAAAGATTGGGAAAGTATCCTTGGTGAAATTTCGGGGCGATTGGGGACAATCCTCGATGAGTTTATGAGAGACCGACTCGTTAAAGAAAAAATAGATATCCCGAGCGTTTCTTAAGACTGCCCCCCATAAAAAGACCTGTAGCGAATACTACAGGTCTTTTTTTGAAATAGTTATCGACTCCATTTACAGCTAAAAGTAAAACGGAACTAACTATTACCTAAATTTTCTATTTAAGTCCGATAAAAATCACCAATAGACTTTATTTGAATTAATCAAAACGATTTTGAGCTAGGGTTTGTTCAGTTATATAGATACGCACCCATCGTTATATTCATTATAACTCTTCTACACTGCAAATAAATCGATCTAATATTTTTATGAAGAATAAAAAGAAAATAATAATTTCAAATAGACTGCCGATACAAATAGAACGAAAAAAAGACAAGCTTATCATCAAACCTAGTGCCGGTGGTTTGGCTACTGGCCTAAATTCGGCCTTTGACTCTACTGAAATCTGCTGGGTTGGCTGGCCCGGAATAGTTCCTAAAGATAACAGTGAAAAGGAGAAAATCATCGCACTACTCAAGCCGATGAATCTGCTACCCGTTTTCTTATCAAAAGAGGAAATCCACAACTTCTACGAAGGTTACTCCAATGAGGTCCTCTGGCCGATCTGCCATTATCAGCCGAGCTATATTCACTTTGATCAGGAATACTGGTCGACTTATGTTGCTGTGAATAAAAAATTTTGTGATGCTGCATTATCGATACAAGATGCTCCGGATTTTATTTGGGTACAGGACTATCAGCTCATGTTGCTGCCGCAATTATTACGTCAAGAAAATCAGGAACTCAATATCGGCTATTTTCACCATATCCCCTTCCCATCGGAGGAATTATTTATGAACCTTCCACAGCGGAAAGAACTCATTGAGGGTTTACTTGGCGCCGATCTTGTTGGCTTTCATACATTTGCAGATAGCCAAAATTTTCTTAATGCCTGTAAAAAAGTATTGCATGTACCTTGTGGTCACAATCAACTCAAATACAGCGATAGACATATATTTGTCGAATCATTTCCCATGGGAATAGACTACGACAAGTTTGTCCACACGAGTTCCCTTCCCGAAGTTAATGCCATCGCTACCCAATTTCGCAGTCATTTTCCAGACCAAAAAATAATAATATCAGTAGACCGGCTTGACTATAGCAAAGGAATATTGGAAAGACTACGTGCTTTCTTGACCTTCCTGGAAAAATATCCAGAATGGCATTCAAAAGTCGTACTGTATATGCTTATCGTTCCGTCCAGAGATAAGGTGTCACAATATAAAAAACTGAAAGATGAAATCAACCGAAAAGTAAGCGAGATTAATTCAATTTATGGCAATCTGAGTTGGACTCCCGTACTCTATTTTTATAAATCCCTTCCATTTGAAGAACTTATAGGACTCTATATTGCATCTGATATATGTATGATTACTTCGACGAGAGATGGTATGAATCTCGTTAGCAAGGAATATATTGCCTGTAAGACCAATTCTGATGGTGTATTGATTCTGAGTGAATTTGCAGGTGCTTCGAAGGAACTCGTAGATGCGCTTATTATCAACCCATACAACCGAACTGAAACTGCGGATAGTATCTATCATGCGATTAGAATGCCACCAGAAGAGATTCGCGAACGTACAGAAGCTAATCGCCAGATTATACAGAAGTTTAACGTGCATCATTGGGTTCGCCTTTTTCTAGATCGAATGGCAGAAACAAAGGCCATACAACGTGATGAATGGGCAAGGCGAATTTCAGATAAAGTTTTTAACAGTATAGCTGAACGGTACAAACAAAGCCATAACAGGCTCTTTTTTTTGGATTATGACGGCACACTGGTCAAATTTCAAAATCATGCCCAGAAAGCCAGCCCAACCGTTCTTTTGTACAATCTCCTGGATAGTATTATCGCCGATCCGCTCAATACGTTGGTCATCATCAGCGGGCGTTCACAGGAGAGCCTATCTACCTGGTTTGACGGACGCTCCTACTATTTGGTCGCTGAACATGGGATATGGTCTAATTTTCCCAACTTTAACTGGGCCTACAAAAAGGGCTTGGCACTACACTGGATGCCCGAAGTCAAAAAGCTGATGGAAAAGTTAGCTGATCAGACACCCGGTGCCTATATAGAAGCCAAACCATACTCCTTGGCCTGGCATTACCGTAAAGTGGAACAAGGACTCGGAGAACTCAAAGCGACAGAACTGAAGGAAATTTTAAATCCTATGTTAAATGACTATGGATTACAGCTCCTTGATGGAAATGCCGTAATTGAAGTTAAGAATACCGAAGTCAACAAAGGAAAAGCTGCACTAGAAATCGCAGGGCATATTAAAGCCGATTTTTTATTGGCTATCGGTGATGATGTCACCGATGAAGATCTTTTCAAATACCTGCCCCGCTCAACTATTAGCATCAAAGTTGGCAACAATAAATCGGCAGCAAAATATTATTTGGATCAACAGGAAGATGTACTTCAATTTTTAAATCAACTTATTATAAATCATGAAGGAAAATAAGACAGCAAACAGACATATGTATCAAGCGGGTATAATTGGCAACTGTTCCTATATAGCGCATGTAGACATTAACAGTAATATCTCTTGGTTATGTTGGCCATCATTTGAAGATAGTTTCGTTTTTGGTGGTCTAATAGATAAAAACCAAGGGGGCTGTTTCGTCGTAAAACCCGAAGAAGAAATTGTAGAAACGAAACAGTACTACATCAAAAATTCAAATATCCTCTGTACAGAAATCCATACTGAATCCTTTGCCTATCGCATTACAGATTTCGCACCCCGATTCGAACAATTTGGACGATATTTTAAACCGCTGATGTTGATCCGTAAAATAGAACCGCTACGCGGTGCACCCAGCGTTAATATTCAATGTCAACCCACGGGAAATTATGGTCGTAATACGTTAAAAGCTACGCGGGGAAGCAACCATATTCTCTATAGTAGCGCTGATATCGGCGAACGCATTCGCCTGACGACAGATGTACCGATATCACATTTTTTTCAAGAGGACAGCTGGACAATTATCAGCGAGAATAAATATCTTATATTGACCTATGATGCAGCTTTCGAATCTGCGATTGCCAGCACCTGTGAAGACTTCTTTATCAAAACATTGAGCTACTGGCAGCGCTGGATTAAAAGATGTAGTATCCCCAATATTTACCAAAAAGAAGTGATTCGTTCGGCCCTGGTACTCAAATTACACCAATATGAAGATACAGGAGCTATTATTGCCGCATCGACCACCAGCCTACCCGAATTTCCGGGCTCAGGGAGGAACTGGGATTATCGCTATTGCTGGGTCCGTGACAGCTATTATGTACTGACCGCATTGACGCATATTGGTCAGTTTGAAGAAATGGAAAGTTTTGCCAACTATATCGCTGGTATTACGCACCACAACCCGGGCAGGCTTCAACCCTTATACGGCATATTGGGAACCTCTGAATTGACGGAACATATCCTACCTGATCTAAAGGGATATCAGGACAACGGTCCCGTGCGCATCGGCAACCAAGCATTCGAACATATCCAGAATGATGTTTATGGCCAGGCAATGATAGCCCTGCTCCCACTGTTTACAGACCAACGTTTCAAAATCCACGAGAACAAAAATGTACTGGGCTGGGTAAACTTTATCCTAGAGAAAATCGAAGCAACGATCGATGAGAAAGATGCCGGAATCTGGGAATTCAGAAATTTTGCCAATCACCATTGTTATTCCAACCTTTTTCAATGGGTCGGCTGCAAGGCTGCTTTGCTTATCGCCCGCCAAAATGGTTATCAAGATATGGAACAGCGCGCCACTGTTTTGCTCGAAAAGGCAGCCACCTATATTGAAGCTTGCTATGACGAAGAAAGAAAAGTTTACCAAAATGCGTTGAACAGCCGAAATTTAGATGCCAGCACACTACAACTGATTGTCATGGATTACTTAGATCCCAAATCAGATCGGGCTTGGCAACATCTCGAAATGCTTGAAAAAGAACTGAAAGGTGAAAATGGACTCTTTTACCGCTACAAACACCAAGATGATTTTGGCAAACCCAAATCTACCTTTTTAGTTTGTGCATTCTGGTATGTGGAAGCTTTGGCCTGCGTAGGAAGAGTTGAAGAAGCAAAAGAAATACTGGAAAAGCTGTTGACCTACAGTAACCATTTGGGCTTATTCAGTGAGGATGTTACGGAAGATAATGGTAGCCAATGGGGCAATTTCCCACAGGCGTATAGCCACGTAGGACTGATGAACGCTGTATATCGGCTCGCCATTAAATTGGACAAGCCCATCTTTTCATTATAAAGCACAAAAAATGCGGTCAACTAAATTGACCGCATTCTCTTCTTATATGTAAGTTTACAATTAATCGAATGCTTACATTTTATCTAACCAATCTTCCACCTCTTCTTTTGTCTTACCAGTTTTTTGTTGCAACTTACCCAACAACTCATCTTCTTTACCTTCTGCATATAACAAATCATCATCGGTCAAATCAGCATATTGTTGCTTTACTTTTCCTTTTAACTCGTTCCAACGTCCTTTCCATGTTAAATTACTCATAATACTTCTTTTTAGTTTAAAAATGAAATGATATACTATATATTATATTAAAGTTTTTATATCAACGTTTGTTTATATTCATCGAAATGTTCACATATTTCTTCCATTCCGATACTTTTACCCATTAGATCAATGAAGCGGTTTTTATAAAGTGAAAAAATATACAAACCTGTGGCAATATTCCCGATAACAAATATGCCTTCAAGTTCGTTGCTTCTAACGATCTTATCCTTCAGATGACATTCCTTTAGCAATGGAATATTGTAGGAAGACCATTTTCCCATTCGATCTCTAAGTATCAATCCGATATCTTTTGTTTTCACCATTGTTATTGTCTTTTCTAATGATAGAACAGTTGTCAAAGATTAAATGTTTCAAAAATTCAACGACTAAAAACAGAACAAGTGTTTAATTTTAAGTCCACCGTATTTATACGTCCGTTTATCTTTCGACTACCTAGCCCAACTATTGGTCATGGCAGGAGTCATACTATTATTCCAGTCCCCTACCTAGGATTTCCGATTCCCTAATTTCATTGGGAATACCCGGAAAAACATGGTCCGCTGAAAAAAAAAGTTTCCAAACCTTTCGGAATGGAAACTTGATGTTAAAGGTCTCCCATGGAGTAAGTTTTATTTTTTACCTGGCAAGTAGATCTGGAACCCAACGCCTACTCCCAAACCACTCGCTCCAGTACCGGTATTAATGCTGGCCTTGCTATAATTGTAACCGAAAGTTGCTTCCAAGGCTACAGTTCTAGTAATAAAATGCGCATAACCAACATTTGCTCCTAATGCCAATGCAGCACTTTTTCCAACCGAGCTCCCAGAGATACCGATGTCACCCTGACCGAAAAACCGTCCTGTGGACGAGCCACCTTGAGGAAAATAGTATCGAACAAAAGGTGCTATACCATAGGTCCATTCGTTGTCCGCATCCTTCTGTGTTCGCAATCCAAGGTTAGCCTGTGCGCCGATTGCTAAACCGTCTGACACAAAATAGCCTGCGCGCGGTTGTAGTGCAGCATTAAATGACTTTCCTTCGAAACTATAACCCAGACTACCGATTGATCCACCGACCATCCAGTTGCCTTGACGGATAGGCTCAACACCGACATCGGAGGACATCTGTGGTGTAGTTTCGATCTTTTGCGCGTTTGCCTGTAAACAAATACCGCCTGTAACCAATAAAAGTAGTGCAAATTTTCTCATAGTATCTTTTTTAATAAATTACTTTAGTTTAATAACAAGCTACATGGTTGAAAAGTTTTGTATTTATTATTAATTTCATTTTTAGTACAGAAACTATCTTATCCCATCCAATAGCAGCTCCATCGCACAAAAAAAACAACGATTCGATGCTGACAGCTGTTCAATCTGTAAAAAGGAATGATGAGAACAACAATTCAATTTCGTAGTGGTGCGCCGATGACATTTGAAGATGCTTTTATACTACTAAACGAAATAGACCCTATCGGCAATAGTCCAGGTACGGATAGCGGCATACCCGTACGCAAAGCTCCAAAGGTTCCTGACTTCAAAGAAGTAACACCGGATAACTATTATCCGGAAAGTGCTAACGGTCCCGATCCGACAGAGGAAGAGCAACGTGACAGAGATGATCTGGACCATATCGATCCAGAACATGACAAACATCCGCAGAAACCGGATCATGAAGAAGAGGATATCTATACGCCCGATACTGACCAGGAGGAGGATGTGGAGGAAAAAGGCTTATAATCAAAGATTAAAAATAAAACGATATGACTAAAAATCATGGCAAACAGATCAAAGATGATGCGAAATACGAAGCTTTACGTCGTGAAGGTTACAGTAAGGAAAAATCCGCTCGTATAGCCAATACGCCTGATTCTGGAAAAAAAGGTGGAAAAAGCGCTGATTTGGATGAAAGAAGTAAAGCAGAATTACTTACGGAAGCAAAGAAAATCGGGATAAAAGGCCGCCATAAAATGACTAAGGAAAACCTAATCAAGGCGATTCGTTCATAATCAAAAAACTCCCTTCGTAAAGGGAGTTTTTTATTAACAGTTTCTATAGACGCGCTGATAACATGTCTAATGTTTGACATCCGTTGAACTATCCTTTTGTGTGGAGTCCAGTAAGGTCGTATCCTTCTGCATACTCATCTTTTGCTGCTCACTCAAGTTGTACCTTGTTTCATCGGCATCACTCGGGGCAATATTATCCGATTGTCCGCTTCCCTCCTTATTATTTTTGGAGGAATTTTTACAGGAAAACAAGGTCGTACCACATAATAGTACAATAGCAATCATAGGTATTAATTTCTTTAATTCTTTCATATGTAATTTTTTTTGTTTGCTAATCTTTATTAAAATAACCCTGTTCAAGAATCTTTAGTTCAATAAAAAATGAAAAACTGTTCCAATTGGCTACAAAGGCAGACAGTTTACGCGATTAAATTTTCATTATCAAGCCCCGTAATTAGGACATTTTTTAAGGGAATAAATACCCTATTGACCTGCAAAAAAAAGTTTGGGCAGACAGTCATTAAGGCTTTATTTTTCGAATAAACTAGCCTCTATTGTAGCGTTTCAGCTACAAGGTGTCAAAATACGGTTATACGTATTTCCCGCAGTTAGCTGTTTAAACAAAGATTAACAGCTCAATTTCAGTAAAAATTAGCACTCTAATTGCACCAACCTTTCAAGAAAATCAATCATTTTAATAAACGAAAGATATCATGAACAATCCCAATTTAAACTTGCTGGTCGAAGAAAAAAGAAGCTTATTAAAACATTTCGCAGGAAAATTCACTACCGATCCTGACGAAAAGGAGGACTTGATTCAGGAAACACTTATTCGCGCATTGAAGTCGATCGATGACTTTATTAAGCATCCCAAATTAATGTCCTGGCTATACGTGATCATGAAGAATGTTTACATTAATCAGTATCGCAAAGCCAAGCGAACGAACGAAATTCATGAAACCTACATTGGCCTCGAGGCTTACAATACAACTGAATCGAATAAAGGTGAAAACAAGTTCGTATCAGACGATATCGAAAAGGCGATGTGTAACCTTTCGGAGGAAAATTACCAAATCTTCCAGTTATTCTTGGAAGGTTATAAATATCATGAAATTGCCTCCTATTTTGGGATGCCAGAAGGAACAATAAAGACGAGAATACATATGACACGCAAGAAATTACAAAAGCAGCTAAAAGTATATCAACTTAAATAAAACCAAATATCATTTTTGCTGTTAACATAGCATAAGTCCTGTATAAAGATTTGTCAGTACACTAAAAAAATAGCCATATGAATCCTAAAATCAATAAATTCGATCAGCACTATATGTCGGTTTTGCTGATTATTTGTGGTGGTCCTATCGGAAAGGGAAATAATAAGACAATCGTTCTGTCAGCTACAACCACTCCAACAAATAAAAAACAAACTAAGGAGAATATTGAAGAGGAAAAGAAACCTGCTTCTTTAAATAAAACAAAGTAAAATACATACAAATAAAGAGATCACTTTAACTGAATAAAGTGATCTCTTTTTTGTCTGTGCAATACCCCAACCGACTGATAGATCTTAGCTCCGCATTTTACCCATTAATTAACAGGGTAGAAATACGCGTACTTCTTTTTTTCTCAACGGAACAGTTCCTGAATCAGTTCTTAGATTGAGAAATAATTTAATCACATAAAAATCATACGACATGGAAACGATAACAATCAATGATAGTACATTAATCAATGACTTGATACAAATCAATAATGATCGTATTGCCGGGTATAAAAAAGCAATTGAAATCGCAACACGACTCCATATCGATAGCTTAAATGACATCTTTGTTGAATACATGAGTCAATCCGAGCTATTTATTGAGGAGCTCAAACCGTATTTAGAGCAACAAGCTAAGGCGGCTACTGATGGTACAATGGTCAGTGGAAAACTCTTTAGGATATGGATGGATATCAAATCTGTCATTTCAGGAAACGACGAAAAAAGTCTATTATCAAGTTGTGAACAAGGCGAAGATGCTTTTAAGAAGACCTATAAAGATGTTGTTGACAATCAAGATTGGGAAATTACACACGATCTTTTACTTCTGATTGAAAAACAGCTCGCCATACAACTTGAAGCGCATGGATACATCAAAACATTACGGGATAATGCATCTTAATTAATCTTGCTTTTATCCGAAGACCTAAGATCCTTATTATCTCAACAAATGAGGATCTTTGTATTAAAATACAGCATAATTAAGCTCCATAAACTACCTGTATGAAGATAATAAATACCAAAGGATACACAAGACGTAAAGTTAAACAAAACTTTAAATACTTTGATGACTCAGGTAAGGCGATTACCGATACAAAGGTATTGGACAGAATAAATCATTTGGTTATTCCGCCAAATTGGAAAGCTGTTTGGATTTCAAAAAATGCGGGGAGTGATCTACAAGCTTATGGTTTTGACCGGAAGGACCGTAAACAATACATCTATCATCGTAAATTTGTTCAGCAAAAACAAACAGAGAAATTTAGGCATATTCTTTATATGGGACAGTATCTGCAAGATCTCAGAAAAATAACCTCCCGACATTTGAAACATCAGGACTGGGATATGGAAAAACTATGTGCAATTGCCTTTAAGATAATGGATAGTACACTTGTACGGATTGGAAACAAGCGCTATACGTTAGAAAACAAGTCTTATGGGCTCAGTACACTCGAAAAAAGACATGTAAAAATAACCGACAATACAATCATCTTAGCCTATAAGGGTAAAAAGGGTGTCTTTCAGGAAAAATCCTGGAAAGACAAGCAGCAAGCGAAATTACTGAGCGAACTACTCCAGTTTAAAGGGAAAAGGCTTTTTCAGCTTGATAAAACATCTTGTGAAAGTAGATTTTGCGGTCGCATATTCAATGCTTATCTACGGGATCATTGTCCCGGCCAGATCAGCTGTAAAGATATCCGTATTTGGGGCGCCAGCCGCGAAGCGTTTAACCTTTTATCCCAAACAAACCAAGGGGATGATTTAAATACACGAAAAAAACAGCTGAATGGGGTTATAAAGACAGTCGCTAAGCAGCTGGGCAATACCAAAACAGTTTCTGAAAATTATTATATCCATCCAGCTATACAGATGACATTTATGGAAGGAAGATTTCCATTTATCAAGGAAAAATTGACGCTTAGCAAGCTAGAAAACAAACTGTTTCGTTTTCTGTTAAAATATAGCTAATTCGCTATCGTCCAAACTTAAACCATTCGGACAGGGGGTGCTTTCTATTTTCTAACCAAAAGGCCACCATTTCCATTGCAGTGACCGAAAATGTAATCCCATTACCACCAAAACCACAGACAAAATAACTATTTTTAAACGCCTTATGTTCACCAATATACGGCAGACCATCCTTGGTTACCCCAAAAGTTCCAGCCCAGGTAAAATCTGTTAAAAAAGGTTTATTGAAGATCTTCTGGAAAGACTTTCCTAACTTATCCGACTTTTTGGCAATTAAGGCATCTCGCTTCTGTGGATCGCGAAACTCCTCATCCTCCCCCCCGATCAAAAATCGACCGTCATCGGTCGTACGCATATAGAGGTAAGGGTCGGAAGTGTTCCAGATCAATACGTCTTTGTACTGTTGATACAATGAAGAGTCCACTTCGGAGACAATCGCGAAGGTACTTAACAAGTCCACAAACTTCTCAGGAATAACCGAAACAGTCTCATAGCCCGTGCAATATATAATTTTTTTTGTGCGGATCATTGCACCTGTAGATACTGTAGCCACAGTGCTCTGCCCATTGCTTTTAACAGAGACAAGTTCCGTCTTATCAAATACCTCCAATCCCGCTTTTACATTATAAACCAATAGTTCATGGGTAAAACAAAAAGCATCCATACTAGCGCCCTGTCCGGAAAGTATCCCACCATACGCATTCGCTAGCCCATATTGCGCTTGAATTTCGTCCGCAGATAGCCAGTTGACGGCAAATCCTGCAGATTCCCGCGCATTAAATTCCTGTTTTAGCCATGGAATATCCTTTTTACGTGCGGCATAATATAAGGATTCCTTTGCGCGAAAACCGGCTTTAGATTTGATTTTCCGTGTAAGTAAACCAATGTCATCTATTGCTTTGCTACAGGCCTTATAACTAGCAATAGCGCCCTCTTCACCGATTAGTTTCTTTAATTCATAGAGCGGTGTATCAATCTCATATTGCAACATGGACGTTGTTGCTGCTGAGCTTCCATTAGCGATCTCGCGTTTATCAATAAGCACACAGTTCTTCCCCATCGCCATACATTGATGTGCAATGAGGGCGCCAGTGATTCCACCGCCAACAATTAAAATATCGCAGGTTTTGTCCTGATGCAGGGAGGGATAAGTCGCCAAAAGCCCATTTTTTATCAACCAAAAAGGTTCATTAGATTTTAAATCCATAATAAGTGACAAGCAAATGCCCTAATAACCAAATACGAAAGGAAAAGTTTGGATTGCTGTTTCCTAAAGTTCCATTTAACATACTCCAACGCGCCATGGTATACCATAGGCACTTCGCAGATTTGCCCTTATCAGAAAAAGATTTTGTCAATAAATAATTTACAATTGTTCGCATCAAACTAAATTGAATCGAATAATGTTCTTTATCAAAAAGGCATGAAAAATATTATTCCTGAACAAAAAGAAGGAAGAAAACTGGATTGCTTCGAATCCATTGATTTTGAGAGTACCACAATGGCTGACCTGGCCTTTGATTCCGCATGTTCTAGTCTCTCTAATGTCAATCACTGGTATGAGCTAGCCACAATTCCAGCGACGACTTTTCAATTAACGAACAGTGTTGGGCTGCCTATTGACCGTCCATTGGCGCTACATGACTATATTAGGCTGAATATCCCTGGTCCCGGCCTTCCCAGCAGTGCTGGATATGACTGGGTCAATGTCGTTAATATCATCCAGGATTCAACGGCCGAATATAAACTATATGCCTTAACCCTAAAACCTTGCCCAGACCCACAACATCCGGAAAATAAAGATACAGCCCACTTTTTTGAAGGGATCTCCTCCTCTACCTTTCTCGTAGAACAACGACGCAACAGCATTTTAATTCAGTATGCGGGACGAAACGAGATTATCAACGTGGAAAACCATAGCCTTGGGGACAATATCAGAAACTTAATCATTGGGATGGCTGCTAAAATAGGTGCATCCTATCCGCAGTGGAAACTGCTTGTCAAAGGTCTTGCAAACCATATCCGCAGGGAACAGAAATAAAGCGAACATAGCGGACGAAGGAAAAATACAATATATTTCCTTTAAGGCTAGTAATTTCAAATACCGAAATGCATCTGGTGAGAATATCCTATTTGATATAAATCACCATTCAAATTGTGTTAATTTTTTCGTATATTTAGGCTATATCATAAGGAGTTTTTGGGTTACGTATGAATACTGCTTTTCAATCTAACAATCAAAATACGATCAATCTTCAGCATTTTGGTAGTCTTGTTGTTTTGGATGAACAATTTACTATTGTGGCTTTGAGTGAGTTTGCAGCTGAAAAAGCTGCCCTTTCTACTTCCGCACTATTGGGGACAAACTTTTTTGAAAGTTTTGCTGTAGCCTTTGGTGATACTATTCAAAAAATAGCGACTGCCTTGAGTGAGTTGCGGGAAAATGGACAATCACGTCATATTCTACCTATTAAGATATTCCAAGAACGTGTCTATTTTAAACTTAAAATATACCAAGGCCATTTTTATATTGAATGGGAGCAACAGCACAAAAAATATATATCCGCAAGAAAGATAAACGAATTCAACTTCTTACTTGACACCATCCAACCTAATAACTGGGACCGGGTCTGTTTGGCCATCAATAAATTATTGAATTACGATCGTGTTTTTGTTCTTCAGGTTCAAGAAACGGGATATAGTGAAGTGATTGCCGAACATACTTCTGATGGCAAACCTTATTTTAGAGGGAAAGAATTTTCTAAAGATTTCATGCCCAAAGAGGCGATGGAATATTATAGTAACTATTCGTATCGTTATATCCCCAATGTTAAGAAAAATGACCAGAATTTTGTTTATATAGAGGACAGCATTGATACGCTTTCCAGTTTGCTCTGCCCACTCCCCCATCTCCATCGTCTTTTTCTGGAAAAGATCAATGTCCAAAGTGCCTTATTTTTCCGTATTTGTATAGATGACGAATTTTGGGGGCTGGTTGTAGCGCAGCATGCAGAAGAAAAAGTGATAGATCTGCAACAACGGAAGCTTTGTACTTTTGCTATTCAAGCCGCTACCAACAAATATGAAAGCCATGTTAAACAAAATCTACTTGAAAGAACAGAACTCCTTAATAGCGCAGAAGTAGAACTAAAAAAAAGCCTATCTGAGAATAAAATGGTCAATTGTGCTTTGGTTCAGCATATAGATACCCTCATGCAATTGGTCAATGCGGACGGCCTGTCTATATTTAATCAGGGCGATGTATTTAACCATGGGCATACACCACATAAAACGCTGTTTTATGAAATCATTCAATTCCTGCAAACGCATAGTGATAAAGCTTTATTCAAGGATTACAATTTTACATTAAATCATCAGAATCATTTTAAAGAAAAATTGAATTTTGCAGGTCTGATGTACCTCAAGGTCGGCATAGAAAGTGATTATTACCTTGTATGGTTCAGAAAAGCAAGCCAAAGTCGTGTCATGCAAATCCGGCAGGATCAAAAACACCGTCGAAAGCCGGATTATTTGGAGCTCTGGGAGGATGTTCGTTATGATGTAGCAAAGCCATGGAACGATGCTGAAATCAATTTTGTGCTACGATTGAACCAGATTATCAAAGAATCTATATTTAGAAAGCTCAGAGAAAGACAGTTACTCAACGAAGAACTGTTGAGCCTGAACAATGAATTAGAAATGTTTACTTATACCCTATCGCACGATCTGAAAAACCCCTTGTCAATCTTAAAAATGGGTATACAATTTCTGCAGCAGCATTCCGACGATATTGATCTTTCAAAAACGAACAAATGGTATCAAAATTTCAGCAGGAGTGTTTCCAATATCGAAGACATCATCAACAATATGGTCCAATTGAGTCAACACCGTGCGAGCGTTTTGGACAAAGAACCACTTCCCATGGCTTACACACTGCAGCGTATTTTCCAGGAAAACAAAACCCTTTATAATACACCTGATTGTCAGTCATATTTTGGGCAATTACTACCGATTTGGGGCGAAAAGAGTGCCGTCTACCAGATCTTTACCAATCTTATTGTTAACGCGATCAAATATTCTGCTCAATCGGACAAACCTGCGATTAAAATTGAAAGTACAAATCAGGACGATATGACTTATTATTGCATCAAAGATAATGGTATAGGCATCCCTGAGGAGCATCTGCCACATATCTATGAAATGTTTTCCCGTGCTGACAACGTCTCGGGTATTCCAGGTACAGGGATCGGACTATCGCTTGTTAAACGCGTCATGGAACGTTTGGGAGGTACAATAGAGATCGAATCCACCGTTGGTTTAGGAACAACAGTCCACTTATATTTCCCTATTGTGGCACCTTTTCCGGATCATATGCTCAATGATTGATTTACGTAGCTTCGGAGAATATGACTGCTAGAAACCGCTCCGGAGCTAATCATATTGCTGATGATTGACGTGTTGGAGTTCTGCCCAAAAAGATCAATACTAGTTCTTCTTCGTTAATTTTCGGTAAACAACCAGGGTTATCACAAAAATAAAAATGAGAATAAAAAGCCAAATACCTGGTTCGGCATACCATTCATTTGAATTCCCGGTATTTAACGCTTCCGTTTGTTCCGATGGTTGTGTTACTAGAGCTAGTATACAATTTAAAACATAAGGTACCTTCATCATAATCTGTTTCGTTGATCCAACATCTATAGAACCCTCGTCATGCAGAAGTCGTTTGAATTGGATTAGTTTAAACCAATTGCCCTTTGTAATTGTTCCTTTAATAAAAGCTATAGTTATAAACGATATAGCAATTGCATTCAATCATCAAAATAATGGAAAAGACATTACAGCATTCGATAGTGAAACAAGGTTTGATTATTTTATATTATTTCAGCAATAGATGGTATCGTAAATGTCTCTTTACGGAAGGCCATATTCCCGCTTTAAATGCAACTCCTGCCATGAAAACGTCAATAGAGGACCTCGAAAAAACGAATACACTTACCGAAGGGGAACTTAGGCGCAATCATCAAGATGAAGACAATGACAGTAGTGATAGGCTACATCAAATTGATAAAAAGTCAGGTGGAGAGGAAAAAAGCAGTAAACAAAAAAAAATACAGATTAACCGCTAAGGTCAATCTGTAAGAACGCGTAGCTGATTATTTTGGCTAAAATCGATGTCACGGATAAATACCATCCGTTTATCTCCGGTTTTTGTTGTTCGTCCATGATAGACACATCGAAGTTTGCCTTCGCGGTCTCTAAAGATGCTGTTGTGTCCTGTACCTGACACGATCCCTCCTCTATCCGTATTTTTTTCAATAATCGGATTCGTTTGTGATTTTTCATAGCTTCCCAACGGAGATTTAGCGGTAGCATAACCAACAGCATAATTTGCTCCCGCAAAATAATTTGCAGAATACATCATATAATATTGTCCTTTTGCGTGGATTAAGAAGGATCCTTCTGTCCACCTTCTGTTAATTTCGCCAGAAGACACCGACCGACTTTCCCATTCCGATTGTGCATCACTCATGCGCGCGGGAGGACGTATTAAAAGTACCGGCTTTCCAATCACGTGCTGCATACTACTGTCAAGCTCGATGCCATAAACCCAGCTTTCCTCAATAGCATTGTACCCCCATTTAGACTTGGCCCAATCGGCAATTTCGGAGGCAACGGGATGTTCATAGCAGCAACGCGAATAAAATAAATAATTTCTATTGTCGACATCCCGAAAGACATTCGCATCAATAATAGGATATCCAGGGTCAAATAATGGTTTACCTGTCAAATCTATAAATGGTCCCAAAGGACTATCCGCTACGGCGACACCAATACGATAATTCTCCAGCTTATTTCCAGGGTTTTCCTTCCAGTGCGCACTATAATACATATAGTATTTATTATTGATGGCGTACACCTCTGGCGCCCAAAAGTCCTTGACCCCCCATCCTTTGGCCTGTTTGCCATCATACACTTTCCCCGCTTCCTTCCAATGCCTTAGATCTTTAGAACTGTATGCTATAAACCCATTTTCTGTGCCTCCCGTTCCGTATAGATAATATAGATCTGTAGGTTGATCATATAAAATAAAAGGGTCACCAAAAGCGACATCAATAGGCTCGTCAGATTTGTTGACAAGCTCAAGCAACCTGAACTTGGAACTGTCAAATTTGGGAATTGCAATATCACTTTGTCTATCAGAAGCAAGATCAATAGGTACAATAGCTGTACGTCTTGGAGCAACTTGAGTGTCAGAATAATGTGTATGACATATATAATACCATTGTTGTCCTTTTTGGAATAAATCACCATGGCCAGTACCGGCAAATCCGCTTGTATGCTGGCTCAATAAAGGATTTGTTTCAATTTTTTTCCAGGGACCATACACATTGTCCGCTACCGCAACACCTACGGCATAGTCTTTATTTCTAAAATCATTGGCCGAATAAAACATATAATAATGATTGCCTTGCTTTACAACAGTAGGTCCCTCACTGACTGACCATGTTGAACCAGCAGTATTCTCCCAAGCTTTTTCAGCATGCAAACATTCTTTTAATGTCTCTTTTTTGATTCCTGAATAGTCATCTTTTAATTCCGCAACGAAGATGCGGTTTCCTTCCACCAATCTCACATGAAACAAATATTTTTTACCATCGCTATCCCTAAAAACATAGGGATCAATCTGCTTTCCGCCATCAATAAGCGTTTTGGCAATGACCTGTTTAAAAGGACCCATTGGAGAATCGCTGATAGCGATGGCAATTTGCTCATCAGCCGTATAAGCCATGTAAAATTTGCCTTGCTCCGACCAGACTTGAGGTGCCCAAAAGCCTTTGGTTCCAAATACATCTTCTTTTACCAATGCAAATCCGGCTTTTGCACCAATGGGTCCCGCCCATTGTTTCAAGTCTTTAGACCGATATACTTTAAAGCCTAACTGTTTATCGCCATCACCATTGGTACCATATAAATAGTAATAACCGTTATCGTAGAAAATGGTGGGATCCGCCTGAAAAATACCATTTTCTAATGTCACTGACCTGGCCATAGAATCGGTTGGAGACTGTGTAAAAATACCATGCCCTGTTGCGTAGCTCAACGAATCTATCACACTGAGAATAAAAAGCAATACATAAAATTTCATCTGTTTCACCTGAATACAATTTAAGTTCACACTAAAATTGAACAAATAATTTTTATATCACAGGTGTTATCGTATCAATGAAAGATCAATTTGTATCTTTTTTTTATTATCAGGGTTAATTCAATATCCCATTTTCGAAGGCAAACTTCACTAAATGTGCTGTATTTTTCACACCCGCTTTATCAATTAAATTTTGACGATGGCCCTCCACTGTACGCTTACTCAAAAAGATCTTATCGGCAATTTCAATATTTGTATAGCCTTCAGCGATAAGCCCCAAGACTTCAAGTTCACGTTCAGAAATTTCAAAATCTGCCCGTGATCCTATCGGATCCTGCGCGTAACGTTGCCCCGAACGTATATGTTCCAAAAGCAACATGGAGATCTCTTCACTCATATATCGGCCACCAGCTGCAATGTGGTTGAGCGCAAAAAGTAATTCGTTATACCCAATGTTTTTCACCAAATATCCCATAAGGCCGTACTCAAACCCTTCGATGACATAATTAATCTGGTTCAACATCGACAGGATGACGACTTTTATATTTCCATATTGCTTATATAAGACCCGCAAAAGCGCTATACCATCCATTTCCTCCATGCTGATATCCGTCAAAATAATATCTGGAACTGAATCTGGATTCGATTGCAGGTAGTCTAGCGCTTCCTTACCATTGGAAGCCTCCCCAACAACTTCAAAACTATCCTGGGATTCTAAAAGCAATTTAATACCATTGCGCACCACCATATGGTCTTCTACCAATAGGATTTTTATCATATCGTCTTTTTAAATAGTTAATTTAAGAATTATACCCTCTTCGAGGGTGTCACTAACAATTTGAGCACTGTAAAGCTCTGTTATTTTTATTAAACGCAATGGGCTATCCACACGTTTTGGTGTCTGTAATGAATTATCTTCTTTAAAATAGGGTAACACCTTAATAAAGATTGCAAAATCGATGAGCTGCACAGATATCGAAATTGCCTGAATAGGCATCTCCTCCTTCAAATATTCAAATAGTGCTGTAAGCAACTTAAAAAGGCGAACTTGAATATGACGCTGAAGTTCCTTTAAATTTGGATCGAGAATAATATCTATGGTAAAACTCAACTTTTGTTTATAGGAGGCCACTACTTCATCAATCGCATGGAAAATCCCGAGATCATTCAAGATAGGGTTATAGAGCAAGGTCGCTTTATTACGCAGCTCGATTACTAGAGAAGTCAATGAGTCACGTAAACAACGTAACTCTTCAAAATCACCGTGTCTGTTGGTGAAATTCTGGAGCGAAATACGCATACCATAGACTTCTTGCGCAAGTTCGTCCCTAAAGTATCGCCCAATACGTCCGAAATCTTCTTGTTGACTCCGGATAATGGATTTGTAAAATTCTTCTTGGTTCCCACCCCAAATCTGATTTAGATCATGCCCCCCTTCGTTTCGCTGTGATTGATCTATATATAAATTTTCGTCTTCGTTCCCCATAGTATTCTCGTTTTTGTACCTATGATTAATAACCATTATCAAACTCGAACAGTTTTTAAAAACTGATAAAACGTTAAAAGATGGCTGTATAGTTTATAGTACTACGTATAAATACGTAGTACTACGGGATAAAGAATGGATTTAAACAAGGTAAACACTTGTTGTTAAAGTAAAAAACACCTTAATTTTATCCCCGAATCAGACAGTGCAACCATTGAATTAAATGACAATTAATACTGATTTACAGCCAATTAAAGCAGAAACAAAATTACTCAACGCGATTTTAAATTTAAAAACATTGACTTTTATCTTTTTTTTCTAGCACCCTAATTGTAGTAACCTTGGCACTGATAGACACTTAAAAATTGATAATATGGAAAATACAACAATCGATCAACTGTTTAAGGAAAAGAGACCTACATTAAAATATTTGGCTGCTCAATTTACAAGTGATCCAGATGAAAGAGAAGACTTGGTGCAAGAAACTATGGTTAGATCATTATCTTCCATAGAAAAGTTTATAAAGCATCCTAAGCTCATGTCCTGGTTATATATCATTATGAAGAATACATATATTAATCAGTATACACGGAATAAGAGACTGGAAAATTACCGCAATGAATATATAAGCACCGGTTATGTCAATGAAATTACACGTAACCGTGGCGAAAATAACTTTGTGGCATCGGATATTCAGCATGCGCTCAATAATTTACCAAAGGATTATTACAATGCTTTTGCGTTATTTTTGGAAGGGTTCAAATATTATGAAATTGCGGAGCACTTGCAAATACCTGAAGGAACTGTAAAGACACGTATCCATATGGCGCGCAAGTCCTTACAAAAGCAACTTAAAACCTACTCGAAGAGTATTTATTAAAAATAGCAACCCTTTATATAGTGAAGCAGGCGCTCATCGTGCCTGCTTTTTTGTTTGCTATTTCCGATTTGATTTTTTGGGTCAACAGCAGCTCTCCCATTAATTTAGTATATTAGACTAGGTACTAACTAAATACAGATTAATAATTATAGATATATGAGAAATAAAATAAAGTTCTTATCGCTAGTTGTCAGTAGTGGTTTCTTATTTATGATATCCTGCCAGTCTGTCTCCAATGACAATCAAAACCGGATACGGGTCAGCGGTGAAGGAAAAATTAGGATAATGCCGGACCAAGTTACACTCACTATAAATACGGCATTTACAAAACCGAGGATGGTAGACGCTGTAAGGGAAACACAAAATACCGTAGATAGTGTCATTGCTATACTTGGAAAATACGGGAATAAAAAGGAAGATATAAAGACAAGCAGTGTATCAGCCAATAAAGACTATCAATATATTGGAAATACGACTAAATTTGTCGGCTACCAAGCACAGCAGACTATCGATTTTGTCCTACATGATCTATCCAAATTCACTGAATTAACTGGAAAATTACTCGAGACAAAAATAAGCGGAATTGGTTCCATTTCATTTGCCCACTCCAAAGCCGACAGTATTCTACGGGAAGCAGACCTGATTGCCTATGACGACGCACTAAAATCCGCCCAAAAGCTGGCTTCGAGAGCCGATGTAAAAATTGGTAAACTCTTGTTCCTGTCAAACGATGGCAGCCCTTCCAATGAATCTACGGGTAACAGAACCGGGATGGCTTTAGAAACATTTAGTAAAGCTTATGGCGGGGAAGGTTTTAAAATAGCGCCTGAGGTGCTCGAATTTAAAAGAACAATCTACACTGAATTTGAAATAAAATAGCACCATCGCTATACAATACAATACAATACAATACAATACAATACGTCCAGCTCACAATAAAATGTCCCCAAAAAGTTGAACACTTTTGGGGACATGGTATTTTCAGTATTTTTTTATTGCAATTTTGCTAGAATTTGAGACTCAGCTCGGCAGCAAAATTCCTCGGCATTTGGGCGACAACTACCCCTTGTCCAGAAAAATAATGTGCATTGCTGATGTTGTTCATCTTGACACCAAAACGATAGAAATCACGTTCAAGAGAGATCGAAGCATTAATCAACGTATACGCCGGAAATGTAAATTTCCCTGTTATAGAATTATCAGCCGAAACCTGCTTTCCAACGTGATTGACACCAAATCCAAAACCCAGTCCCTGTAGTTTTGGAGTCTGTAAAACATAGCTGATCCAGGAGTTAAAAACTTGTGCAGGACCTGCAGAAGCAGGACGGCGCCCTTCTACCGTAGAATCTGCCCGTTGAAATCTACTATCATTATAAGTATAGCCCGTAAGAATATTCAACCCTTTGATCGGATTGGTAATCAGTTCCAACTCAACACCTTTGCTGCGTTGTTCCCCATCCTGAATTGTTATCTTAGGACCGTCATTGGCAGCCAGACGAGTCATATTATTCACGACAATATCGTAATAAGAAGCCGTAAAATTAAAACGGTTATTCCAGAAATTGGTTTTGATCCCTGCTTCCCATTGATTGGCCAATTGCGGTTTCATCTCTCTTTGTCCCTCAGGATTCTCTAGAGCTGGGGGCACATAACTAAAGCTATTCATATAATTACCATAGGCCGACAATTTATCTTTAAGAACCTGGTATACAACTCCAAACTTAGGTGAAAGTGCCGTTTGTTTGAAGTTGGCCTCTCTTATATTTGTACTTAAGTTCAATTGACCACGGCTATTATAATGGTCTACTCGTAAGCTCAAAATAGTTGTTAGACGATCTGTCAGAGACAGTACATCGGATATATAAGCACCATAGATGTTGCTTGAAGAATAGTTACGTTGTAGTGGTCTTGTAGACAGTTGTATTTTTTGCGAGGCCAGTTGATTGGAAATAGGCAAATAACCTTTTTCTAAATCCAGCGCATTGATGGTATCAAACACAACAATAGGTGAATTATTATTCCGTAAGGTCTGGTTCAGATAATCTACCCCGATCAAAATTTTATTCTTAACATTTCCGATCTGGAAGCTTCCATTGAAATTTTGCTGGATACTCGTAGAACTTCCTTCGGTATTCTGCCATTGGACATTGCGTTCAAGTAGAGCATCACTTTCCTTGCCCCGAATAAATTGGTATTGGTACATACCTTCTGTTTTTCTGAAATTTCTGGATATCAACGTCTGCGAAGTCCAATTATCTGAAATCTTATAATTTACCTCACCTTTGATATTGATGGACGGGGCTTTCAGCGTAATATCATTGTTCGAATAGGATCTATTCCAGTCAAATCCAAGGTCTTGAGGTCTCTTTGCAAAAAACTGGCGTGTGCGTGTGAGAAAGATTATGGGGGTATTGGTACCCTCATAATTGTATATCTGGGCTCCCAGATTAAACGTTAATCGATCATTGACCTCATAGTTAAACGTTGGCGCAACAAAAAATGATTTTCTAAATTCCGAATCACGGAAACCGTTTTGGTACTGATAGGCTGTATTTAAACGAAACAGCGTCTTACGGTTGCTGGTGATAGGTCCGAATACATCGGCTGTAAGGCGATTTAAGTTATAGCTACCAAATAAATAAGATACTTGGCCGCCGTAGTAATCCTTAGGTTTCTTCGTGACGAGGTTGACCAAACCACCGAAAGAGGTCGCTGCTCCGCCATACAAAGTACCTGAAGGACCTTTTATAACCTCGATACGTTCCACATCCGCAGGATCAATTTCACCATTCGTGTTTGCAGGGAGGCCATCCACCAAACCTATTTTCGTTGGGAATCCACGCAGATTGTAATAAATAGCACCATCTGACCCACGGCCTGGACTTCCTTGCACTTTTACCATCCCCACAACGTTTTTAACAGCCTCCGACAAATCAGTGGTCAACTGTTCTTTCATCAATTCTTTGTTGACATTGGAATAGGACTGTGGATTTTCCATATAGCCCAACTGCACCTTTGCAACTTTCGAACTATCGCGTTCCAAGAATTTATTGCGTCGATAACCATATACGGTCACCCCATCCAGATAATAATTGTTTTTAGTCCCGTAAATCGTCGGAAGGACAGTTGTCTGGTTGTCAACATGAATATTTTCCCGCAATAACTCAATATCATTTAGACTGACTTGTAGAATATAATCACCTGGAGGAACATGGTCTAAATAAAATTCTCCAGCAGCGTTTGTCCGCCCCTGGTAAGATGTATTTAATAGTCGGACAATGGCATCCTTGGCAACAACGGACTGATCTACCATGATTTTGCCGGATATACGATCGGCCTTCTGGCCAAATGCTGTGAAAAACAGCAGGATTGAGACGATAAAAAGTATCGATCTTTTCATAAAAATTGTAATGGTTTTAAATGCTATTGAAAATTTTATTTAGACAAATTCTAAACAAAAGTAATCTATATTTTTAAAATTCAAAACAAGCTTATAAATTCAGGCTGACAACAAACCTTTCGCCATTCACTTATAATATTTACTATACTTAAACAAAAATATCTAATGGATATAATTATTTCCTCACAAAACTCTTAAACAACAAAAATAGACTACTAGCACTTATTTATATTCAATAAATTTAAACTCAATTTTCACAAAAAATATAAAAAAAGCTGTCTAGCGCACTTATTTTTAGATTAGAAAGCCACCCCCTACTTGCTATCTCATGGTATATTAATAAAAAGGCTACTCCCAGAAATTTCTAAGAGTAGCCAAAGTTTTAGATTTTTTCGTAAATAATTAGGGTACGATGCTCAATACTGTATTTGTACTCCGGGCGTTAACGGCAGGATCATACATAGATTCAATTGTCGTGATTCCCGAACTAAAAGTCCCCAAGTTATTTGCTTTAACCTCATACTCGTAAATGGATCTCCCCTTAGATAAGCGATCCATAAAATAATTTGTTGAAGCATCTTTCGAGCTGAAATAGTAATTCTTCCGCCATTGATATCCCGAAGGACTATACACTGGCTCTACACCGGCTGGACGGCTATCTTTCAGATGAATGTATTGCATCTGCTCATCATTGATTACCGTAATCCTAACTTTGATACGTTCCCCCAGTTTAGCTTCCTTGGATTCTACCCATTGCCCTTTTCGTTCCACTAGATATACTTTCTGAACCGAAAGTGCATTTGTACTTGATTTTATTTGATCAAGATCAGCAAAATACTGATGAACAACAGCTCCATAAACCGTTCTTTCATTATGATTTTGAACTTGGATATCGAGATCGGTCTGCAAATCGACTTTATCGAACTGCTTACTGACTTCGCCCAAAACAGTATTGCTCAATTCGGCCTTTTTGTTGTTAATCGAGATCTGTAACGTATTTTCAATAACAAAGTCTTTTGGATTGTTGGCCAGTAACAGTGCATATATTGCATCTACAGTCATCCAGGTGTTATACCAATGATTTACTTGTTTGTTATAATAGATCCATTGGGTGACTTGATTTAACTGAGCCGGATTGTTTATTTTGTACGCTTCCACGAGATAAGATTGCAAACTAATCTTATTGTACTGGTTTACGTTACTTTTCCAGTACATTCCTTTCTGCACATCGATCACGGCCTCCTGATCAAGTCTATTCTTGATCTCCATACTCTGCTTGCCCTGGCCAAAGATCTGGCTCACAATCCATGTTTTCGCTGCCAATCCTGCGCTCCGACCAGCGCTACTTAACGAAGAATTAACCAATTTGCGTTGCAATAACTGGAGGGAATCCTTCGGTATCGGATTAAATTCAGTCCAATATCGTCGTGCAAACAAATAGTCTATCCCCATATCGGTGCTGGCCTTTGGCGAAAATATAGCGGGATCCCGGTCGAGATATTGCGTAAGTTTTGAAGCCATCGCACGGATATCACTATTGACCAAGCTTTTGTCTAAATAGAGTACCTTACCGATGATTTCCAGCATACGGATACTAATTTCAGTATTAGCCTGTCCGCCATCAAACCATGAAAAGGAACCATCTGTGGATTGATTATTACGTATTTTTTGTTCAACAGCGTTGATTTCCGCTTGTATATCCGTTCCAAAGAACGCTGCAATTTTCTTCAATCGTTCGGCATCACCCTGTATGTCACGCAACCAAGGCATTTCTTCCATTTTGAACTCATTTAAACTACTATTCTCCTCCAATCGGCCTTTTTTTGTATCAACATCCAATTTTTTAAAGTAGTCTGTCACCGCCGGATAATGCAACTGAATATATTGAGCCATCTTGAGACCAAACCACTTACTGCTCAATTGTTCGTTGCATTCGTAAGGATAATTTTTCAGGTAGTCCAGTGCGGAGAGTATTTCCAAAATGGGATTGCTTTGTACCTGGATTCTCCCCATCAGATTGTCCTTCGCACTTCCCTTTACCGTAAAATTTTTGGATTCACCGGCTTTTAGGACAATCGTTTCGGTATCGCCAATCAGTATCTTATTTGGCAGCACGGGTATTTCTACAATCTCACCATCCGAAAACTCGCCACCTGCTGCAACGATGCGGATTTGTATTGTCGGATATTCTGCCGGAATCTTTAACGACCATTCCACTGTGCTGTTATTGGATGGCTTGACACTAAAGTTTTTTAGTACTGAATCGACCTGGAAAGCAGTTGAAACCACTTGATTATTTCGTGGATCGATAAGCTCTATTTTTGTATTTCCCTCAATACGTTCTTTGCTCAAGTTTTGAATCTGTGCCTTGATTGTTAACTGGTCATTCGTTCTAAAATAACGTGGGATATTCGGACGCAACATCAACTGCTTTTGGGTTTGTGTAAAATACGTCCCGCTAGCCGATGCCAGATGCTGATCATGAGCGAAAAGCAGCAATTTCCATTTCGTCAATGCTTCGGGACTATCAAATTCAAAACTGATATTCCCTGCTTCATCCGTATACAAATTGGGATAGAAGAAAGCTGTTTCCTGTAGATTGGTGCGAGCTTTTATATGCTGTAGATGTTTATCCGCTGGTAAATCCATCGCACTGCTACCTACTTCCATTGCACCTATTCCAAAATGAGCTACTTCCTCATTTACCACCATATATTCTGCGTTTGCATCCGCCTCAACTGGAGGCTCATACATAAGCGCCGAAGCCGGTAATGGACTTGACTGTTTTGCCACCACAGACACCCCTCTGGCACGTGTCTGGAGTACCTCACGTAAGAGACTCGGATCCCGTAATTCATCATACATGATCGCTGTCGTCCTATAAGCTTGCTCGTCGATTAACTCTTCGTATTTGGCATCCCGTTCCAAGGAATTTTCACCGTAACCCTGACGGGTTGACAACAGATCATAGTTGTAAATTTCATCACGCCGATTATCCGTATAGACCCCATAGAAATTCGAAGTAAAAATGTTCCCTGAATAGGTCTGCTGTTGAAAAGCATTAATAATATAGTAGTTATTTGACCTCGGATAATAGGGATAACGAAATTGGAAAGAGCCAAAAGCGTGGCTAGCGAATGCGTCCAAAGATGCATCATACATTGTCGCTAATACCTCGGTGGCGATGGGTTTATCCTCTTGTTTTACCGTAAAACTCCATTTTTCTTTTTGACCGGGCGTTATTTTATCCCTAAATGTCTTCGTCCGGATTGTTAGTTCCTTATTTTGTTGCGAAATAGGGATAACAATCTGGGATAGCGTCATTTTATTATCCACCAGAAATAATGCATTCAGTTGCAGTTGCCCCACGACATCCTGTTCAGTCAGCACAAATTGATAGGCAATACGACCATCTTTCCAACTTAGTACCTTTGTCTCTAATTTCTGCGAAGCCCGCTCACGAAACAGCAGTAGTTTTCTGGCATTTTTAACATCCGTCTGCATATTGATGGTAACCTGATCGCCAATTTTGTATTTGACTTTATCCAACTGGTAGGAGAAAAACTGCTGGTCGCTTAGTTTCTTATCTTTCGACCGGTACAGACTAGTGAAGCTAATAGCGCGCACCGTATCCCCTTCCTGTATACTGATGGCTTCGATCTGATATCGTCCCCAATCAAACTGTAATGAGTCCAGTATGATCTTGCTCGTATCTGCGTTATCAAAATCATAACTGGCTATCTTCGTTTTTTTCTCTTCTTTTTCGAGCGAAGCCGGATCAAAATAAAGCGGGAAATACTTGCTATAAAGATCTTTTGAAAGCAGGTGGTACTCCGCCCTTCCGAAACTTCCCCGATATTCATCTGTCAGCGGAAGACTTGCCTGTTCCAATTTATAAATGTTGACCTTTCCGCTGAATTTTAATGGGAAACCATTTTGATTCTGCTTTAAAATGGTAACATCCCGCCATTTTTTTTCTTCCATCAGATTCGGTACCTGAATCTGGAGCTGCCATGGACGGGATGAATAGGTATAACCTCCAGAAGCCATCTGCATCTCGCCTGTCTGATTGATCACCTCAGCCTGGTATACCAATACATAATCTTTCAATCCGGAAAACTGACGATCCATCAATGGCACCCGTATCGTAAAGTTTCCCTTGGCATCAACGGTTGTGGTAGAATCACTATGAACGATATCCTTTCCTTCCTTGGCATTATAAAACGAAACTTTATACTTCACTGCTGCGCCAATTAGCGAAACACCTGAAAGGCTCTCCGCCTTGCCAATGAATACCGCTGTATCTTTCGAAGTATAGGTGAACTTATTTGGCTCAAAAGTTACTTCAAATGTTGGACGTTTATATTCTTCAACCTGAAAATATTGCTGATCAAGCTGTTTAGAATCGTGAAAAACCAATAGATTATAATTTCCGCTCAATGACTTTGATGGCAATTGGAAACTTGCATGGACAGATCCAAATAGATTGGTTGTCAAACTGATCGAGTCAATTTTCTGACGATTGGCATCCTGAAGATAGATTTTCACATTTTGCTTTTCCAGGACTTTACCCTGTTCTACATGATCATCGTAAAGAATAGTCTTAAAATAGACCTTTTGCCCAGGACGGTAGATGGCTCTATCCAGCAAAGTGAGCGCTCGCATATTTGTTCTTTTATTGCTCTCCTCTACAGACGTAATCCGATCTTCATAATAAACATTATTTTGCTGCTTATCCAAAGGAATCATCGCTTTTTCCCCATGAAGCAACAGCATGTGATTATGTAAGTAGGCTGCATTTTTGGGAGAATAGGTGGATTTGTAATTGAACTCGCCCGCAGCATTAGTCTTTAATTGTGTGATCAGTTTAGGCAGTGCTTTATTTCTCAATTGATAAAGTTCCACCATTTCATTTGCGTAGGGAGCGCCCGTTTTCCGGTTCAATAGCAAACCCGTATAGACAAATTCATTTTGAGGTTTTATATTTATACTTCCAGACAAAAATGCATCAGAAATAATCAACTGAGAAACAGCTACATCCCGATCCCGACCGTTATCTTGAAATGATTTATTATTACCGATCAAAATCGTGTAGGTACCAGCTTTAAGGGGATTAATTTTATAAATTGTATTGTGCGTCGTATAATCTTTAAAGGCTTTCAATGCCACCTGTTCCTCATAGACCACTGGTGCATTTACTGTAGTCTGATAACTTGCGGAATCATATTTTACCGTAAAGTCCTTTACGCCCTTAGGCGTAGGACTAGTATTATAAATACGGATATATAAAGTATCCACATTCGTGTGGTTAACCTGGAAAGGAACATATTCGTCCGTCGGTGCCGTTCTTTTATAATTTAGCCTGATGAAAGCCTTTTTTATTTCCCTCGTTAAATTATCTACATTCGAAATCCAGGGCGATTTTGGATATTCTTTTAACGCTTGTTCAAGATATGTAATTGCCTTTGTCTTTTTCCCAATATCGTTGAAACTTGCCGCCAACCGATAAAGTAAAAATGCGTTGTAGTCACTTTTATAGGTTTTTATATGCTTCAGGTAGTCTCCTTCCTGCTCTTCGATATTATTCCATTTCCAACCATAAGACATGATATAGCTGCTTGCATCTGAATAATCATTCTTGGTGCTGATTGCCAACAATTGCTTTTTAAGTTTATCCTTATCAGCCGCATTAGTAGCTTTTAATGTATTCAAAAAATCTAGATATTGATAACCTAAAAAATGGTAAAGAGTGGGATTCAGGCTCATATTTCGTGTTTCGACAAACAGCCCCTTCCAGCGCGCTATAGGTTCCGCACTTAAACTGTTTACATCCGAAATTGAGAGACGAAAAATAGAATCGATCATACCGATTTTACCTTTTGCATCTTTTGCTACAAATTTGTTCTGGCTTTTACTTGCATATCGGTTGATATTCGAAAATAAATAAAGTGCATAAAAGTTTTGGAGAACCGATTTATCCAGCTTTTCTGCAATCCGGATATTGTCTTCAAAATGTTTCTGGATACGCAAAAAAGCGGAATCTTCAGATTGGTTTACTTCCAACACTTTCCCTTCCGCCAAAAATGCACGTACCCATTCCGCCTGGTTTCCAGAGCGTCGAGCTTCGGCTTTAATATCCGCCAATATGGGCAATGTCTGTGTGAAGTTTTTAATTGCAATAAGTCTTTCGACCTCATTCCACTTTGTCTCCACCTTGCCTGGCTTAAGCTCCTGCGAAAATCCCCAGATTGGGAGACATGTCAACAATAACCAAATGTATCTTTTCATATAATACGACGCTAAATATCTACTAAATATGAGCATTTTTTTTCTGAAAGGATGCAGTAAATAAATAGATTCCATAATCGTTTAAGAAAAAATTAAATAGCACCCTATTTAGCATCCCGAAAGCGTATTTTACTTCTTTTATTTATCTTTACGATAAAATACAGCATATGGGTTATTTAAAATTTACGAGCATCTCTTTCTTTGTGGTCCTAATCTTATCCGCATGTCAAAATAAGGCTACGAATTCAACGTCCACAAAACAAGAGGCTGCAATGGATACAACAATTCCTCCTCAGCAATCACAAGCTGAAAAAGCCCTTCCAGCTGCATCAGCACCAATGAACAATCCGACGGACTCCATGATAGATGGTCAGGTTTTAATACCTTTTGCCTATCGGATCTGGGATGATAACAATGTATCCAAAGTGATTAACAACGGCTGGTTGGAACTTCATCGTAAAAACGGAAAATATAACGTTGCACCAGCGAAATATACCATTACTTATGAGAAAGAAGAACCTTGTTCGGGCTTACCCACAGAAACCATAAATCCGCAAAATGATGTGTTGGTATTTTTTAACATATCAGCTATACAGAATGGTTCCGTAGACAGTATAGCGCTCCCCAATAAGATTATTCCACCCAATAAACCGGTTGAATTTACCTATAAAAACGACCGCTATGAGTTGCGTGCTACTGGCATTGAATTCTATAAGGATGAGGATCAGAAACCCAATGCAAGATATACATTAAAACTTTTTATCAATGGTCAGTATCAGCGGACTTTGATCGACCAGACCGCTTATCATGACACAGCGACGGCGCTTGAATTTATTGGTGACCTCGATCGGGATGGTAAATTGGACTTCGTTATCTCCAGTCCCCGTGATTACGAAGAATCGAGAACAGTCATCATTCTATCTACAGCAGCATATCCTTTTGTTGGTACAGTACAGTTTGATTGTTAGTTGGTCTTTTTTTAATATGTCATTCTCTTATTGTAACCTTAAAGATCATAATTTACCCAAAATACGAGATCAAAAATCAAGCAACTCCACTGTCTAAAAACGATCAAAATAAAACAGTTATTTTTTTATATATTTAATAAATAATTCATATCCAGTTAATATCAGTTTCGTTCCTTTATAATAGAATAATTAATGCAGTTAACACTTTAATGTATCAATTATGAAAACGATCAACTATTTTTTCCAACGGATTATATTTAGAATCTTTTTAGGTCGATTCAGTTCATTCTATTCACCACTAAGATTCCACAAAAATTAATTCATATTCAGGTCGGATGACACATCCGACAGCTATATTTCAATAAATGCATTTAACCAAAGATGCCTTTGGCAAAGATTTTATTTGGGGAGTATCTACCGCCGCTTATCAAATCGAGGGGGCACATGATCAACATGGCAAAGGCCCTTCAATATGGGATATCTTTGTAAAGAAAAGAAACCGTATATTTCAAAATCAACATGGCGATCATGCCTGTGATTTCTACAACCGTTACATGCAGGATCTGGCCTTAATGCAAGGTATGCATATTCCTAACTATCGTTTTTCCTTATCCTGGAGCCGTATCCTGCCGAATGGTATTGGGCAGCCCAATCAGTCAGGTATGGATTTCTATGATCGCCTGATCGACCTCTCCCTGGAACTGGGGATTACACCTTGGGTTACGCTATATCACTGGGATCTCCCCCATGCCTTAGAAAAAAAAGGTGGTTGGGTCAACCGTGATGTCAAAGATTGGTTTGGTGAATTTGTATCCACATGTGTTGCCCGTTATGGAGATCGTGTCAAAAATTGGATGGTGCTTAATGAGCCAACCGTATTTACGGCTGCAGGATACTTCTTTGGTGTACATGCTCCGGAAAGAAAAGGTTTGGGCAACTTTCTTGCGGCGGCTCACCATGCTGCATTAGCACAAGCACATGGCGCTAGGATCATAAAATCATTACAACCGGACAGCCAGGTGGGTACGACTTTTTCCTGTTCCCATGTAGAACCATTCACAGCAAGGGAAAAAGATGTGATTGCGGCAAAAAAAGCCGATGTATTACTCAATAGATTGTTTATCGAGCCATTACTGGGTATGGGCTACCCTACACAGGAAATCAAAATTCTCAATCGAATTGAAAAATATATCAAACAAGGTGATGAGAACGATTTAAAGTTTGATATGGACTTTATCGGTATTCAAAATTATACCCGTGAGATGATTCGCTATGCCATGTTTGTTCCCTATCTTCAGGCAAAGATCGTGACGGCCAAGGAACGTAAAGTTGAAATGACCGAAATGAACTGGGAAGTATACCCCAGCTCCATTTACCAAATGCTGAAAAAATTCAGTAGCTATCCCAATATGCCGCCACTCATTGTCACCGAAAATGGAGCTGCTTTTAAGGATCAAATTGAGCATGGACAGGTACATGATCCCAGACGGTTGAACTATCTGCAAGAAGCCATACAACATGTCTATCAGGCAAAAAAAGAAGGCGTAAATGTAAAAGGCTACTTCGTCTGGACTTTTTTAGACAATTTCGAATGGGCGGAAGGATATCGGCCACGATTCGGGTTGGTGTATGTTGATTTTCAAAACCAGCAGCGTATTATAAAATCCTCTGGCCATTGGTATGCCAATTTCTTAAAATAAACCTTACTTATTTTCCGGACGGTGTTTCCGTCTATTGACCAGTTTCAACAACAAGGGAACCAATAGAATGGCCAGTAAGATACTGATCATACTAACGACTGTATTTTGTCCATTATCGCCCAGGAAGTAAATCGAAAGACCAGCTAACAGACATGGAACCCCAAAAACCAGAATTTTCACCCATGCTAATTCGGTCTCGGCCTGACGAGTATCGCGAAGGGGAATAGCCTCGACCACTTTAGCCTCTCCTGCATTGAAATAAGCTAAAATTTGTGTTATTTCAGATGCTGTTAATTCCCGCGGTCGCAAAATCTCTCCTTTTACAACAATGAGCAATCCACGCTCGTCCTGTTGAATACTATCAATATCCTTTGTTTTAAAGTATTTCCTATACCCCATTGGGTTAAGAGCGTATCCTTTATAATCACTTCCGGGACAGAGACAGGAGAAGTTATCCGCATTCAGTGAAAAAATAATATCGGTATGATCATCGCGAATAGCCGCTATAAAAGCTATCACAGCGTGAATACAACTTAGTGCCAGAAATTGAATTATAAATATCCAAAAAGACAGCTGTAATAACCAGGATACAAGCAGCGCCAAAAGAACCAAAGCAATGGAAAACCATTTTAGGTGTACGATCAGATTTATTTTGCGGTTCAGAAAATAGCTAGCAATCACGCAGATGACAGAAACTATACCTGATTTCCACTCCCAAAAGATGGAAAGAAAACCTATGAAGAAAATAAGGCTATACAATACCAGTGTGAAATAATCCCCACTTTTACCTAAATTTTTCCGTTCGATTTGGATACTATTTCCCAAGTTTCAACGCTTTTAAAATAATGACTTCTTTCTTGTTCGCTTATATAGCATTAATTGGATAAAGATATTTATATTTATCCAATTAATGAATATTTAAATAGAGAGATAAGCAGGCTAAATTTGACTTATGAAGACTTTTCAGTTTAAATCACACAATGTTAAAAAGGGCTTAATCTTTGGATTCAGTTATTTGATTATAGTTTTTACTATTTTCTACCTTATCTATGGTGGCATCGATGGGATGGCCGATGCTGTCAATAACTTTGGATCAGCCAAAGCGCTGGGCTTCTTGGTCGCAATCATTGTTATTGGTCCATTTGTTGTGATCCTGCAGCTAATTAACCCCAAAATAGAGGTACTTATTGATCATCAACATATCCTGATCAAACAACAGAAGAAACCGGATCAGGACATCCTTCTAGACGATATTTATAGCATGAAGATAAACCATTCATTGGTCAATCAACTTCAGCTTTTTGATCAGCAAGGACAGTTACTCATAACGATCCACCCCCAACAGGATATGCAAATCATTTACGGGATTGCTGCTGAAATAGCACAGCATAAATCCTTCACCCAACAAAAAGGTAGCAAGAAGATCTTTGGTAATCCGGTTGAGACCATGTCTTACACAAGGAAGCTTTAAAACTGAAACAGGTTAACATTCTCGACTTGATTCAAAATAACACAAAGATTTTAAATAGAATAAAAATAATAGGTGAAGGTATACTATCCAAATAATCAATGGACATTTTATATGATATCCCCGCTCATCATCTGGGTAGGACTTTGCTATTTAATCTTTGTCGAGCGAAATTTTTCCTTGGTTCTTATGGGCTTTGCTTTATTTTCTTTTCTCTTTTTTTGCTATTGCCTTTACGAAAGATTTGGAACCCAGTTAGCCATCTATGCAGATCGGCTCGAACTCCGCCAAAACTTTCAGCAGCCCCAATCATTTTACTACACAGATCATGAGTTTGTCGTGGGCCCGACCTATGATACCTATACTCGACAGGTGTTTTCAAAAAAATACGCAGGTCGATCACGTTATTTTTTTATCTATCCATTGGATGAAGATGGTAATCGTGTGAAAATGCTTTCTACTGCGCTTGAACTAAGTATTACCAAGGGTCGATATCGAAAAATCCAAAAAGATTTGTCAGAAAGCTTGGAAAAGCTAGATCTTCTAGCACATTTGCGTTATAATAACAACCATGATACTGTTATTGTTAGAAATAGATAATCTTGTTTATAATAGCTGTACCGTATTCAAATTTATTTTAGCTCCAGCAATTCCTTGCCGAATTTTTTCTCAATAAAAGGATTCATCGGTGGGATGCCAAATTTAGTATTTTCTAACCAAAATTTGCTTGTATACCGGCTTTTCAATTCGAGCCAAAGACCCGAAGTAACCTCTTTCTTTACGCTCTTGAATTCTTCTTTCGTCATGAATCGACGTTCTTGCGTATAAAACTCACTCAAAAAATCAAAAGGGACAAATTCCGATTTACGACCTCTTTTGATAGCACCGACATTCATTACCACCCTGCTGACCAACTTACCCTGTTCAGGTTGATCGAGATTTGTCGGCGAATAATTTTCCATGGTTACGCCGGTATATTGCTGCCCTTTGACCTTAAAGAAACTTACTTCTTTTTGGCTATTGGGTGGAATAATGTCAAAATATACCTGTACATCGCCACGGGCTGTTTTTTGGATATATCCGGTATTCAGATTACCCGTCCGGATGATTCTCCGGCCTTTATCCGGGACCATAACAAATTTTGACGGAAGATCATTCGCAACAGACTGTGCCTTCATGCGCATCACATGTGGCTTCCATTGCCAGAAATTACCCATCACCTCTCTAAAATTCTGAGTAGCGATGGAATCCTCAAAAATCCGGTAATCCAAAATACGGTGATAGACTTTCCCATTCTTGTTTTTCAACGGAATATAATATTCAATAATTCCATCGTAGAAATAACGTGTACGTTTATTGAAAAAAGTAGTGTTCCTAAAATACCCTTTCAAAACCAGATAATCATACTGACTCTTATCTGCGATAGCGATCTCATCTATTTTAATGCTACGCGGGATCAATTTGATCAGCTTCTCTTTTCGCAGCTTCGCGCTCGATTCCTGATAATTATTATAAGAAATATGCTGCAATATGATCTTTGCATTTACATGCTGCTTCAGCGAATCCATAGTGAACTCCCCTTTCGTATTTGCTACACCTAATAATGTTCCATCTTCAGCGTAAATATTCACTAAAGGCACTGGTTCACCACTCAAACTATCAACGATATGGATTTGAGCAAATAGCATGTTGCAACTAAAAAAAAAACACAGGGAAAATAATATTTTTGCCATAAATCAAATTATTGATCTAAAATATAAAATAGTCATTAAAATAACTGTCAAAAATCGTTAAAGAACAGCCGCAACGAAAATCTACTAAAGCAAATATAGTCTACTAACTCCCCTTTTATTAAGAGCTTTTTTGCCCTGTATCATCGTTCTCTATAAACTTCTTTTTATATTTAGCCATTAACCCGTACCAACTTTATTTGCTAAGCATAATCACGATGATAAAATTAACGAGAGTCCACTACATGGTTTTAATGTGCGCAACAATAGTCTTAGGATTATTATCACGGAAAATTACAGGAATACCTTTATCTGTGGGCGATGGTTTATATGCTGTGATGGTCTACTGGTTATGTAGGTTTATTTTTTTTCAGCGATCCCACAGCTTTTGCTTTGTAAGTTCACTGTTATTTTGTTTTGCAATTGAGTTTCTACAGTTGGTACAACATCCACTATTAATCAGCGTCAGAAGTCATCCGCTATTACGACTGTTATTTGGCCAAGGCTTTCTCTGGTCTGACCTGATAGCCTACATCGCTGGATCTGCTATCGCTTTTCTCTTAGATCGAACTTTTCACCGATCCAAGACAAGATAGAAAAGAATAAGGTTAAAAGCATAGCCCATGCAGAACGCCGATAATATACTGACAATAAAAAAGAATCTTTTCATATTTTGATCGTTTGTTGTCCGTAACGAATGCAGCAATTCAACCTTATATAAATTAATTACAGGTGCTTTATTTTACAAGTATAATTTCCTCAAATCGTATTCAGATAGTCATTTAATGACAGCTCCGTTTCGACCTGTAATTTTTTCCGTAATCTATACCGGTGGATTTCAACTCCTCTGACTGTAATATTCTGCAATTGCGCAATTTGTTTGGATGTAAAATGAAGCTTCAAATAAGCACATACTTTAAGATCATTGCGGGATAATCCAGGATGTTTTTCCTTTAACTTATTCAAAAAACCATCATTAAGCTCATCAAAATGGCTGGCAAATTGGTTCCAGTTGGCGCTGTTTTTTTCAATATCTTTTAATAGGTTATTGATGCGCTTTAGATTGGAATCTTCATCGTCACCCGTATCCAGCTTAGCCAATTCATCCCTTACTTTGATCAATGCTCCCGAATTTTCCAGCAGCTGCATACTAGTACTCGCCAATTCTTTTGTTTTGGTGATAACCTCATTTGCCAACTTCTCATTGTTCAACTTCACAATTTCTTTTTCGTTTTTTTCAATTTCCAGCTGATGGATATAACGCAGCTGCTCCAATTGTTTTTCATGTTTTAGCTGCTGTTTGTGCTGTTCAATTTTTCGAAGACGAATCAGACCCAATACACCAAGTGTAGCGAGGAGAAAGTAGCCGATTTTTGCCCATAAGGTTTTATACCAAGGTGGCAAAACGACAAAACTATATTCCGCTACACTGGACTCTTGATTTAGGTTGTTCCGAACCTTAACTAAGAACGTATACTGGCCGTCCTGCAAGTTAGTATACGACTTTTCGGACTGCTGTGTCCAAGAAGACCAATTCTCATCATAACCTGACAATTTATAGCTAAACTCAAGATGTTGATATATGCCATAACTTGGTGAAGAGAAGCTAAATCGGAAAGAATTGAAAACAGCCGGCAATTGCAAGATACTATCCTTTCCGGACGCTCCTTTTAGTTTTGACATATTTGAAAAAAAACCAGCAAAAATAAGACTATCACCCTTCCCTGTTGCGATGACTTGCGAGAGCATAGCGACCGGTTTAAAGCTTTGTTTCAGGTATTTATCATAATTAATGTGAAGCGCTCCTTTTTCTGCGCCTACATAGATATTATTTTGATCGAAACTATAGATATGCTCAAAACCGGAGGTACTCATGCCTTCAATTTCTGGGAAATTAACCAAATGATAGGTTCCCTTTTTGGCGTTAAACTGTCCAAGGCCAACTGTTTTCTTTGTACAAAACCAGATATTGCCATCTTGGTCATCTTTTAGATAGCGGATGGTCAGATCCTTAAAAGCAGCAAACTGGTTGCTTGGCACAAATCGCTTGCTATTATAATCATAATTATAAAGCCCTTTCTCCGTTGCAAATACCACTTGATTTTTTATTCTAAACACATAATTTTGATAATCCGCGGGTAGTCCATTCTTTTGGGTATACAACTCAGCCTGATAAGACTTCTTATCTTTTGAAAGTGTTATGCGGTATATTCCTCTGTAGGGATGTGAAGCCCATATTGTTCCATTTTCATCCTGTTCAAGAAAGCGGAAAGAATCAGATGGTCCATTGAGCAGGCCTTTGGAAGAGAAAACACCGTTATGAAAATGCAATAGCTCCAAGCCCTGATAGGTACCAACTAAACTCTCTTCAATAGGATATACCATATTTAATGGAAGCAATTTCCATGTCCCTATACCCTGTGTTAATGGTTTGATAGAATGATCCGTGATCTGAAACAAACCCTTATTGTGCCCCAGTAACACGTGGCCATTGAGTTGTTCTAAGCGCCAGGCTTCTCCAGCATCACTCCCCTGAAGCAGTGAAAACACGGCCGGTGAACGGCTTTGATCTATTAGATCACTTTTTATATTGGCATAATATACTCCATTGGATGAAGAAAGATAAAGTGTATTATTAAAGATAACAGCGGAATATCCGGTAACATCATTGTCCATATTTGGTCTCAGGTAGCGAATAGCGCTTCCATAACTGATGACCGAAATTACATTATCAGTACCGATCCATATATTCTTTTGCTTATCAACGAAAACGGTGGTGACGTTCTTATTTTGCAAACCTTCCCTGACGCCGATCCGCTGTATTGTATTTCCAGCCATATCACGTATGTGACAACCTTCTTTTGCATTACCCACAACAAATGTTAACTCGTCGATCTGTGCTAAGGATGGGGTATAGCTACCATCGTTATCCTGCTTATTCAATCGCGTCATTTTTCTATCTTTCAGGGCATAATTTTCATTATTTAAAGTAGATAATAATATACGATCCTTACCTAAAGGCATTATGGTAGCAATCTTAACATCTTTAAAGGGTAAGTCTGTGATATAAGGAGTCCATTTATTATCGCGGAATTCTAATAAACCATTCTTCCGGTCCTGTGCATATAATATTCCCCCCGATTGTCCCATAAAATACCATTCCACAGCAGCAGGGTGTACCTGGATCTTTTGCCCTTTTAACTCAAATATAACATCTGTTCCTCGAAAAAAAACTGATTGTCCTACCCCAACAGTATTCCAGATATCCGCAAAGTTCCGATATTTTGGAGGAATTAGCTCTTTCAATGACTTGTAGGTCAATCCTGATTGCGAAGAGCGTTCAAAATAGCCAAAATCACCTTGACCACCAACATATATACGATCATTAACATCAATCCATATGGAGCGAATATTGGTGTGATTGGGCAAGGAGAATGTTTTCCAATATCGTCCGTCAAATGTCAACAACCCTTCGCTATTGCCAAAATACATAATCCCATGACTATCTTGTTTGATATCCCATGTTCGGCTCCCACCTTGATATATCGATTTGCTATAATTATACACCAGTGGTAAGCCAAGCAAATCCTGTCCAACCAGCCGATTTGAAAAAACAGAAAATAGCGTAAAAAATAGGATGACAAAACACTTCATAATAATTCCCTTCAATTGGCTGACGTAAACTTGACGTAGCTCAAATATATTGAATTTTAGCCGAAAAACCCAACATGACGTAGTGTTGTAGTACCTCGAAAATTTATCAATCCCATTTGTAAGACTAATTTTGATATTTGATAATTATAAACAATTCCTAAATTTTAATTCATTACACATGAGAAATAATATCAGTATTATTGCCAGTGTTGCACTGTTCTCTTGCTTGACAAATACGGTCATGGCACAGAACAAAACCATCAGTGGAAGGATCACCAACCAAGCGGGAAATCCTATTGTCGCGAGCATCTTTTTGCAGGGCAATTTCAAGATTGGCACCAGCAGCAACGAGAACGGGGATTTTAGTCTTTCTATTCCGCAAAATTCGACCAATTTGGTGATCTCCTCTTTGGGGTATGAAACACAAACCGTTTCTATAAATGGGAACCTCTTAAATATTCAGCTCCAACCCAAGGGTGATTTCAATCTGGACGAAGTAGTTGTTGTCGGCTATGGTACACAACGAAAGGGAGATCTAACAGCTCCTATTGGAAAGGTAGATATGGGAGAAATGGTCAAACGGACTGTCACCAATCCAATGGATGCCCTACAGGGTGCTGTCACTGGCGTACAGATCGTCAGTTCGGGCGCACCAGGATCAACGCCATCCGTCCGTGTCCGTGGTGTAGGCTCTTTTAATAATGAAAGTCCCCTATATGTTGTGGATGGGATGTTCATGGATAATATTGACTTCCTGAATCCAAATGATATAGCCGACATTTCCATTTTAAAGGATGCTTCTGGAGCAGCAATCTATGGGGTTCGTGCCGCAAATGGTGTCATTCTGGTGACTACAAAAAAAGGAAGCTTAAACATGAAATCAAAAATTACTTATAATGGTTTCGCAGGTTTCCAGACACCAACAAATGTTTTAAAAATGGCCAATGCGCAGCAATATGCGGCCTATGCAACGGCTATTGGTAATGACGCATTTGTAAAGAGTTCTGTACAGAAATTTGGTGGTACCGAAACCAATCCCGCGATGGATACAGATTGGTTCAAAGAACTGTTGCGTTCCAAGGCTCTGATCACAAACCATAACTTGGATATGATGGGTGGAGGTGAAAAAATAACCTATGCGATGGGACTTAATTACGTCAAACAGGATGGGATTATGGATGCCAGCAATATGAACCAAAAATACAATATCCGAATGCAGGTGGATGCTAAAGTAACAGACTGGTTAAAAGCAGGTTTTAGTGCACATTTCAATAACTTCAAAACCTATTCACCTAACAACGCCGCATTCAGACAGGCCTATTTTGCTTCGCCACTCTATCCAGTCTACGACCCTTCACTGGAACTTGCCAAACCTGAAAAATTTGGATCTAGTACTGCGATTGGCATGCAATCCGGATTTTGGTACAATAATCCGATTGCAACGGCATTCTACAATACCAATCAAACCAAAGGTTTTCAGATTTTACCAACAATCTATTTAGAGGCAGAGCTTTGGAAAGATAAGATCACTTTTCGCTCACAGCTTAGCCAGCGGTATCAATCCACCCACAACATAAACTATAATCCTGTTTATTATATTGATAATGACCAACGCAACGACCGCTCTTTTTTACGATCAGCGCAAGCACGTAACACCAATTATATCTTAGATAACCTCTTAACCTATAAAGATCAGGCCGACAAACATCACTGGTCTGTTCTACTAGGCCAGTCTTCGCGTGAAGAACGCTGGCGTGAGACCTGGGTTCAAGCCAATGATGTACCTGCGTCCGAAGAATTTTGGTATGTGGGGGTGGATGCCCAAGGCACTGGTTCAGCTACTGGTTACGGTGAGAGAGGGTCAAGAAATGCAGGTATATCCTATTTCACGAGAGGCACCTATGACTATGACAACAAGTATCTATTGACCGCAACATTCCGTGCTGATGGAAGTTCAAAATATCAGACAAAATGGGGTTATTTCCCCTCGATAGGTTTGGGTTGGGTATTGACCCGCGAAAAGTTTATGGAAAACCAAAAACTCTTCAATCAATTGAAGCTCCGTGGAAGCTGGGGTAAATTGGGGAACGACGGTATTCAACCCAATGCTGGATACGCGACAGTGTATTCGGGCAATAACTATTCGGGAATATTCGGCAGTGAAGGTGCAACAAATGGAACACGTGTACCCGGATATCGTGTCGGCCGATTTTTCACCCAGGTCCGTTGGGAAGTTGTTGAAGAATGGGATGGTGGTCTTGATTTCGCTTTGTTGAACAATCGCTTAACAGGTACAGTAGATTACTATCACCGTACAACAAACGATCTCGCTTTTAGCAGACCTATCCCCTTTTCTTGGGATCGTGTCTACGGCAATTGGGGCAGCGTAACGAACAGTGGCTGGGAGATTGGATTGCAATGGAAAGACAAGGTTGGTGACTTCGGCTATGCGATCGGTGGGAACCTGACCACATTAAAAAACCGAGTAAAGAACCTCGGTGGACTGGAGAATATCATGAATGGTTATCCCGAATGGTCAGCAGAATTTCCAGCGAGGATTGAGCTCAATCAACCCATCAACTTCTATTACGGTTATGAAGTTGCAGGTGTCTACCAAAATCAAGCGCAGATTGATGCAGATCCCATTGCGAAAAGATATAACCAACAAAATCCAAATACACCGATTTTACCGGGGTATCTTCAATACAAAGATCAGAACAACAATGGTGAGCTTGATGAAAAAGACCGCGTCAACCTTGGAAACTATCTTCCAACTATCGCCTACGGATTTAACCTAGCATTTGATTACAAAAAATTTGATTTAAGCATCGCCTTTCAAGGTGTAGCGGGCAACAAAATCCATAATCTTAATCGTGCAATGCGTCGAAAATACAATCAGATGAATGCAGATGCCGCTTTCATCGAAAATCTCTGGACCGGAGAAGGAAGCAGCAACACCCACCCTTCTGCAAAAGGATCTGTAGCCCCATGGAATCTGCAAGCAAGCTCGTTTTTTGTCGAGAGTGGTGCCTATCTACGGATACAGAATATTCAGCTGGGCTATAATTTTGATCTGAATAAAATACCAGTACGTGTTTTTGCAACGGCTGACAGACCTTTTATATTCACGAAGTACAATGGTTTTACGCCAGAAATAACTGGAATGGGATTCGATGCCAACGTATATCCGATTGCTTCGTCTTATAGTCTAGGTGTCAAAGTATCGTTCTAACTGTTAACCTTTTAATTTAAACTGTATGAAAACTTTAAAATATATTCTGATTGCAAGCTGCTTAGGCCTCTCTTTTACCATATCCAGCTGTAGTAAGTTTTTGGACAAACCCTTAGAAAACCAGCAGCGTTCCGAGGAAATCGATTACAGCAATACGGCATTGATGTACGGCCCTGTATCCGGCGTGTACCGTTCGGCTGCAGATGATAATCTGGTTCATTGGATCGACCTTTCCATTCGTTGTATGCGCGATGACGACTACCAACAAGCTGCCCCAAATCCAAATGACAATCCCGAATTAATGGGCATCAAAAATTTTCAAAATGATGTTACAATTCAATCCTATTGGGGACTAAATCAATCTTGGATTAGTTATTACAGTCTCGTTATCGCAGCAAACAATGCCTTGATCGAGTTGGATAATTTTGCAGCGAAAATTCCCACATCCAATACCGCTGACATAAAGCTCAACAAACAATACAAGGCTGAAGTCAAAGTCTTAAGGGCATACGCCCATCTGATGGCATCACGTCTATTTGGCAATGTACCTATTCTAATTGATAGCGATAATATCGGCCGATTAGCTACGATCAATAAAAGCACCGCAGCGGAAGTCCGACAATTTATTATTGATGAAATGAATGCCTGTTCGGAGGATCTTGAAGATGCACGTCCAAACCAGTCTAAACACATTGGTGCTGTGACAAAATACACCGCCCTGCTGTTAAAAGCAAAAGCAGCAGCAGATCTGGCTGGAAATGACAATGGAAGCACGCACTGGAATGAAGTGCTTGATGCCACCAACAAAATTATAGCCAGTGGTCGGTTTTCTTTATATCCTAACTATTACGAGCTTTTTAAAATTCCTGGCAAGCTGGCTAATGAGTCAATCTTTGAACTACAATATTCCGATTTTGGATTAGGCACAGGTGATATCGTTCGACCAGGTGTTGACTGGGGGACTTTCTTCAAATGGCAAGGTCCTTCAGGTGATCAGAAAGGGAGTCCTATTTCCGGTGCCGGATGGGTTCCGCCTTCACAAAATATTGTTGATTTCCTTACCAATAGAGGTGAAACCGAACGTTTAAAAACGACGATCCAATATTGTGGAATCAATGGCAATCCGGCTACAACCGCGACAACACCAAGTGGAGACGTGGTCTATGGTAATCCTTTTGGTGTCAAATATTTCAACGGCAAGGCCTATCTTCCGAAATCCCAGATGACAGCAGGTCGAATGGAGTATGGTGCGAATAATAATGTTCGTATATTACGTTATGCAGATGTACTTTTATTAAATGCGGAAGCAAAGGTCAGAAAGGGACAAAATGGGGACGAACCTTTTCGTCTGATTCGAGAACGCGCAAAACTAACACCAATTGCCAATGTCACCCTAAATCAGATCCTTGACGAACGTCGGGCTGAATTTGCCTGTGAATGGTGGGGCGAACGTTTCAATGACTTGGTTCGTACGGGGCGTGCAAAAGATGTCTTTGGTTCAAAATTCATTCCCGGTGTAAGCGAGTTTCTCCCAATACCTCAGACCCAAATAGATGCAAATCCTAACTTTAGATAAATGAAGACAGCAGGAAGATTAATAACATTATTATTGCTAAACCTTCTCTTCGTTCCTATCGTATGGGGACAGAAAGGGAAAGTCATAAAAACAGCAGTCGCAAAAACCGGTAACGGCTTTACAATCATACGTGATGGAAAACCCTACTTTATCAAGGGAGCGGGCGGAACAAGCAATATGGAACAATTAAAAGCGTATGGAGGCAACTCCATACGTACTTGGAGTCCACAAGGTGCTGATGAAATCCTAAATAAAGCACAGCGGTTGGGGCTTACGGTAACCTTAGGGCTGGATGTGAAAACAGAACGACATGGCTTCGATTATAACGATCAAACAGCAGTTGCCAAACAGAAAGAATACCTTCGCACAGTTATCCTGAAATACAAAGATCATCCAGCCTTATTGGCCTGGGGCATCGGTAATGAGCTCAACCTTCATTACAGCAATCCCAAAGTCTGGGATGCCGTCAATGATATTGCAAAAATGATCCATGAATTAGATCCCAATCACTTGGTAACAACCATGCTTGCGGGTATAAATCAAAAGGAGATTGATTATATCAAGTTAAAGTGTCCTGCTCTGGATCTTATTGCCGTGCAGGTATACGGTGGACTCGCCGCTGTTCCCCAAGAATTAAAAAAAGTGGGCTGGAATAAAGCTTATATCGTCACGGAATGGGGACCTACGGGGCATTGGGAAGGTCTACAGACTCCATGGGGAGCATCCATTGAGGAGAGCAGTAGTCAGAAGGCAGCCGTCTATAGATCCAGGTACGAAGCTTCGATCGGTCAGGACAAAAACTGCCTGGGCTCTTATGTCTTTCTATGGGGACAAAAACAAGAACGCACACCAACCTGGTATGGTTTATTTACCGAAGCGGGAGAAGAAAATGAAGTCGTTGATGTAATGCATTATCTCTGGTCGGGCAAATGGCCTAACAATCGGGCACCGCAGCTGGAATCCTTTTTGTTGGACAACAGGCAGGCAAAAGATTTTATCTATCTTGAATCAGGTAAGAAATATCCGATTGAAGTCTTTGTAAAGGATCCCGATGGGGATAAATTACAGATCCGTTGGGAACTCCTTCATGAGAGTACAGATCTCAAAGAAGGTGGTGACCGTGAGGAACGACCTCAAGCGCTATCCGGTCATATCAAAAGTAATTCCGATACCAAGGGATCTATCACCGCTCCCATCAAAGCAGGCGCCTATCGCCTATTTGTTTATGCAAGCGATGGGAATAATAATGTCGCGACAGCAAATATTCCATTTTATGTGAATTCAGATTCGGCTAAAACAGGAGACATCACCTATCATTTTTCTCCTTCACCGACCTGGTCTGATGAATTTAACTATTCGGGTCTACCGGATAAAAACAAATGGTCCTACGATGTCGGTTCTTTAGACGATGGCTGGGGTAACAACGAACTGCAATATTATATGGACGCATCATTAGCAAATTCCAAAGTAGAAGATGGCCTCTTAAAGATTACGGCGAAAAAAGAAAATAAAGGTGACAAATCCTATACTTCAGCTCGATTGGTCAGCAAGAATAAAGGCGATTTTACTTATGGAAGATTTGAGGCCCGTGCCAAACTACCTAAAGGTCGTGGCACCTGGCCTGCTATCTGGATGCTTCCGACCGATTGGAAATATGGAGGATGGCCCAACTCAGGTGAAATAGATATTCTCGAACATGTTGGCTACGATCAGGATGTCGTTCATATTTCGACGCATACCAAAGCTTACAATCATGGCATAAATACGCAAAAAACAAGTAAAAGACAGGTTGCAGGAGTTTCCGATGAGTTTCACAACTATCGGGTTGACTGGACTCCCTCCTACATCAAAGGTTTTGTGGATGACCATGAAATCTTTCATGTTGACAATGAGCACAAGAGTTTTAAAGAATGGCCCTTTGACCAAAACTTCCATTGGCTCATCAATTTGGCAGTGGGAGGCAACTGGGGAGGCAAGGAAGGCGTCGATGACAGCATATTCCCTGTGACATTTGAAGTTGACTATGTACGTGTCTATGATTTACTAAATTAAAAGTTCATTCGATATTCCCGTTTTAAAACAAAACCGCTTGTCATAATCGCTTGACAAGCGGTTTTACTTTTTAGGATTGCTTCATTGCAGATTTAGCAAAATACGAAGTAATCAGTGATCTCGAACATGTTTTTTTGTTCAAAAGCTGGAAAAAGTAAGAACGTATTTATACTTTTGAAAACGCAAGCGGCGATTGACTTTTCTCTGTTCATCGTTTTGGTATGAAAGATTGGAAAAACTGCAATAGCCATTGCTTAATTAGAAAAACACCTGAGCTAAAACACTTACTATGTACAACTTTAAAAACGACTATTCGGAAGGGGCTCACCCCCGTATTTTAGATAAACTTATTGAAACCAATCTCGTGCAGCAATCCGGATATGGAGAGGATGAATATGCACAACAGGCAAAAGCAATTTTAAAAGAAAGATTAAACAACCCAGATGCGGGCATCTATTTCGTCTCTGGAGGAACGCAGACGAATTTACTGGTTATATCGTTCTTATTGCGTGTCCATGAGGCTGTAATAAGTGCAAAAACGGGACATATTGCAGCAAATGAAACGGGTGCAATCGAAGCTACCGGGCACAAAGTTATCACAACCGAAACGGCCGATGGGAAATTAAGGCCTGAAGATATTGCTAATGTTCTGGAGGCTTATGCGTTAGCTCCCCATGTCGTAAAGCCACGCATAGTCTATATCTCCAATTCAACAGAAATTGGCACAATTTACACGCGTGATGAACTCAAGGCACTCTTTCAATTCTGTCAATCCCATCATTTGTTACTGTATCTCGATGGTGCCCGGTTGGGACATGCACTTACTGCTGAAAATAGTGATTTGACACTCGCTGCCATCAGCGAATATACCGATGTCTTTTATATTGGTGGCACCAAAAATGGAGCTCTTCTGGGAGAAGCCATTATCTTTAATAAACCTGAATTGGCTATAGATTTTGACTATGCAATCAAACAAAAAGGTGCTATGTTGGCCAAAGGGCGTATTCTTTCAATCCAGTTTCTAGAACTATTTAAAGATGATCTCTATTTCGATCTGGCTCAGCAGGCAAATGCCCTGGCCATGCGTATTGCGTCAGCAGTTCGTGAAAAAGGCTATACTTTTTTAACTGAATCCACCACAAATCAGCTATTTCCTATTCTTCCAAAGAAGGTCATTGAACGATTGAGCCAGCATTACCAGTTCTATAACTGGAAAAATATCGACGATGAGCATACCGCGATTCGACTCATCACCTCTTGGGCAACTGATGAGGAAAAGGTTGAAGCTTTTATTCGGGATTTGCAGGAAGCCTAAAAGAAAAGACGATTATTTGCTGAGCGATAACTACTCTATATAAGCAAAAAAGCGCGCAAGGAAATTAGAATCCTTGCGCGCTTCTTTTTATACCAAAAAATTAATCTTTAGGTTCCAGTGCTCTCCACACACCAGCTGCGACAGCTGCACCAACTAATGGTGCCACGATAAATAACCATAATTGCGATAATGCATTGCCTCCAGCAAGGATCGCCGGACCGAATGAACGCGCAGGGTTAACCGAAGTACCTGTCACCGGGATCGCCACCAAGTGGATCAAAAGCAATGTAAATCCGATAGCTAAGCCTGCCATAGTACCATTACCTACCTTTGAGGTTGTAGCCAATATGACGAAAAGAAAGAGAAAAGTTAAAACTGCTTCGATTAGAAAGGCTGAAGTTTGACCATACTCGTTTTGATAACCTTTTCCCCATCCATTGGATCCATAAGCCCACTCTCCTGCCGAAAAGCCGGCTAATTGCCCACTCAAAATCTGTTGCAATACAAAGGCACCCAAAAGTGCACCGATAAACTGCGCAATGATATAGACAATCGCGTCCTTAGCGGACATTTTTCCGGCCAGTAGTACGCCTACTGTTACCGCTGGGTTAATATGACAGCCCGAAATCCCTCCAATGGCGTAGGCAAAAACCACTACCGAAAGACCAAACGCTACCGCAATACCCAAGAGGCCTAGCCCTGAAAGTCCCCCCATGGTATTGGCTCCAGCAATTGCAGCCGCACCACAACCAAACAGTACCAAACCAAATGTTCCAATTAGTTCGGCAACAAACTTTGAAGATGTTTTAATTTCCATATGAATCTGTTTATAACTTAGTTAACTCTAATTTAATCATTTTTTATATAAAACAAGAACAACGAATAAATTATTGTAGAACAATATCTACACCCTTCGTAAATCAAAGCATCCCTATATTTCTAGTTATATTGGATATTACTTGGTTATTTCGGTTCAATCTGTCAGCGCTTCAACTTCCCGGATCAGTGCCTTAAGGATATCCCCTGTCGAACCATCCCGATAGGGATGAATGGATTGCCCTAGCCAGATACCGACAAAATCTATATTTTTATTCGCTTTGGCAGCCGTTCTCAACGCATTCGTCAACTTATTTTGATAGGGATAAGGTAAAATATAATCGGTACCATCCAAGGTCTCAATAAAAGTGTTCTTTATCGCCCTAGTGAACCGTCCCGAAAAACTCCTGGTCAATACAATATCTGATTCCTTCACCCTACTTAGACGTTGTTTTTCAAAATCCAACAACGCACTTTCCTCGGATTTAAGCAATAAACTTCCGACCTGAAAACCAGCCGCTCCCAATTGTCTCGCCGCAAGCAAAGTATTGGCATTGTATATCCCGCCTGCATAGATCAAGGGTTTATTCACCTGATCATGTACTTGCGACAACAATGCCAGTCCGCCAATCTGGGGAATAGCGATATCATTGAAGCTTCCGCGATGGCCACCAGCCTCTAGCCCCTGTACACAAATAATATCAACACCTGATTTTTTCAATATCAAGGCCTCCTCAACGGATGTACAGGTACCGATCAGGACAATCTTATTTTCCTTTAAAAGACCTATGCTCCCATCGTCTAGATTCCCAAAAATAAAACTGACGATTTTACACTGGCTTGCGATAATAGCAGCTACTTGTTCTCGATAATCCGTCAAATGAATTTCCTCAAACTTCGGCAGCACGACCGCTAGTCCATGTTGACGAGCTAATGCTGTTACAAAGGAACTCACCTTATCATAGTGGGATCTCAGACTTTCTGACAGCTCAGGCATGCTATTGACAAAAATGTTGACTGCAAAAGGCTCTGTCGTCAGCTTTTTCGTTACAGCAATGGCATCCATACATTTTTCGTAGGATAAATCTCCAAGGGCCAATGTGCCTAAAGCGCCAATTCCTGAAGCTGCTGCGACCATTTCGGGGGTTGTAACACCAAACATAGGCGCCTGTACGATCGGATATTTTGTGCCTAATAGCTGTGTAATTTGAGTTGACCAGTTCATGATAAAGTGATTTTTATCACCAAAAGTTAAATCGGGTAACTTGATTGTGATTTTAAACTAATTTACCGCTTTTATTGGGCATTTTGCAAGCATCAACCGTATTTATTCGACAAACTTTAAACCGGATAAAAAATTAATACTGTATATTTACTTAGGAAATACAATTTTATGAAAATAGCTTTCTTTTCAACCAAACCATACGATAAAATATTTTTTGAACGGGAAAACGAAACCTACGGTTTTCAATTCAATTTTTATGAAACCCATCTCGGACCTCATATTGTCAATGCAATTGACAATGAAGAGGTTGTTTGTGTTTTTGTCAATGACAAGTTAGACCGTAAGGTGATAGAAATCCTTGCTCAAAAAGGCGTAAAATTAATCGCCTTGCGATGTGCAGGTTTCAATAATGTAGATTTGGATGCGGCGAAAGAATTTGGTATCCAAGTCTGTCGTGTACCCGCATATTCTCCTGAAGCCGTTGCCGAACACACGATGGCTATGCTACTGACACTCAATCGAAAAACACATAAAGCCTATAATCGCGTTCGTGAGCAAAACTTTGCCTTAAACGGCTTACTGGGCTTCAATATCCATCAAAAGAAGATTGGTGTTATTGGAACAGGTAAAATCGGTAAAGCGTTTATCCGAATTGCCCTCGGATTTGGAGCGGAGGTCATCGCGTATGATCTGTATCCTGATCAGGATCTGATCGCAGCCGGTGTTCAGTATACAACTCTTGATCAATTATTTAAGGACTCCGATATCATCTCATTGCATTGCCCCCTTACACCAGACAACCATTACCTCATCAACAAAGAATCGCTAGCAAAAATGAAAGATGGGGTTACCATTATCAATACGAGTCGTGGTAATCTTATTCATACCAATGATGCCATTAGCGCATTAAAAGAGCGAAAAATAGGATTGCTAGGAATTGATGTTTATGAACAGGAAGAGAAACTATTTTTTAAAGATCTCTCCACCGTCATTATCGAAGATGACACCATTCAGTTGTTGATGAGTTTTCCAAATGTTTTGGTTACAGCACATCAGGCCTTTTTCACAACAGAAGCATTAACCCAAATTTCTCAACGCACATTAAAAAGTATTGCTGATATATTGACCACGGGCACGACCGACAATGAGGTGATCTTATAGCAGTACATCCAAAGGTCATTAATTTTTAACATGAATAATACAGAGAACAATAAAGTTTTGAAAGGCTTTTTATTGGCTGTTAGCGCAGCCATACTTTGGGGTGTTTCCGGAACTTTTGGTCAATTTCTTTTTCAACAACGAGGGGTAAATGTCGAATGGCTGATTACCATTAGAATGTTGGTAACAGGTGCTGTCCTCTTAATTTTAGCAGGAGCAAATAACCGCCGGGACTTATGGTCTATCTGGAGCAACCGCAAAGATGCCATTGACCTGCTCTTATTTAGTATTGTCGGTGTACTTGCTGTTCAATATTCCTATTTTGCTGCGATTAACTATTCCAATGCTGCTACAGCAACGGTGATGCAATACACTGGTCCGGTTATGATCGCGATCTATATCGCGTTAAAAGAGCGGAAATTTCCCAATGGCAAAACATGCCTGGCAATTTTACTGGCCGTATTAGGTACGTTTTTGCTGGTCACCCATGGTAAAATAGGAACATTGTCGATCTCTGGAATTGCGCTGTTCTTTGGATTAGTGTCGGCAGTAACACTGGCCTTTTATACCTTACAACCTGTTCATCTCCTTAATAAGTATAAGTCAACAGTTGTCATTGGCTGGGGTATGCTCATCGGCGGAATTGCATTTTGTTTTGTCAGGGCTCCTTGGGATGTAGCTGGTGTCTGGGATATACAGACCTATAGCTATACGTCATTTATCGTTATTTTTGGAACCCTCATCCCTTTTTACGCGTACCTCACAGCAGTCAAATTAATTGGCGGTCAAAAAACCAGCCTTCTCGCTTCCGCTGAACCTTTATCAGCGGCATTACTGGCGGTATTATGGCTTAATACACCTTTTGCCTTTACAGACTGGATGGGTACTGCTTGCATTATCCTGACGATTGTTTTATTGGGGACATCGAAAAAAGAAGAAATGCATACTGTGTAGACAACTACCAGGATGCATTTCCTAATCCTTCCTATACACGCTCACTTTTATAGCTTAACCACCATTCATCGAGCCGCTCTATAATTGGTAACAATGTTTTTCCCAGATCGCTGAGTTTATATTCTACCCGTGGTGGCGATTCTGCATAAATCTGTCGGCACAGGATACCATCGCGCTCCAACTCCCGTAATTGTACCGTTAATGTTGTCTGTGCCATATCATCCATTTCCCTTCGTAATTCCCCAAACCGCTTAGGACACTCCCTTGCAATGGCTTTGATCAGTAAGACCTTCCATTTTCCGCCTATAATCTTGAAAATACCATTGACATCGCAACAACTTCCAAAAAACTCACTTTTTTTTTCGTCCATAATCACCTCATACTGACCATTAGTTCATAAAACCATACCAAGTACATAATTTATAACTACTTGATCATAAAAAATTTCCAAACTACTTTTGACTATAAAATTATCAAAAACTTTCTATATGCGCTTCCAAATTAAAGATTTGCTTCATATTTCTATCCTATCCATTGGCATCTTTTTGTTTGTCATCGATCTATTCATTATCAATGTTTCTTTACCGACCATACAGCATGCCTTGGATCTGAGTAATAGTGCAACGCAATGGATTATTATTCTATATATTATTGGGTATGCTAGTCTGTTGATCAATGCAGGCAATGCCGGGGATTATTTTGGCAAAAAGAAATTATACCTACTGGGGATGGCCGGTTTTACTTTTGCGTCGCTCTTATGTGGACTGTCAACCAATATCTATTTCTTATTACTCGGCAGGCTGCTCCAGGGAATTAGTTCAGGTATGATGGTACCACAGGGCATCGCATTAATTACCTTACTTTTTGAAGATGCGACAAAACGATCAATGGCATTGGGAATATATGGCAGTATTGCAGGTGTTGCCTCTGTCATTGGTCAGCTGCTTGGAGGATTGCTTCCTGACCAATCCTGGATACAGGAAAGCTGGCGTCTTATTTTCTTAATTAATATTCCCATTGGTATCCTTGCCTGCATTGCCGCTTATCGTTATGTCCCTAACGATCAGGCAAACCCCAAATCCACAATCTCATTTATACCGATGCTGAGTTTGTTTGTACTTATGATAGGCATGATATACCCCTTGATCATGGGACCTGAACTGCATTGGCCGATCTGGTGTATCCTGCTGTTGGGGACCGCGCTTATCTTAACATTGCTGTTCCTGAAAAAGCAGAGGAGAGTATACCAAACCGGACAACAGGCGCTTTTTAACTTCTCACTATTTCGCAGCAAGGTTTTCAACCTTGGTCTGATAGCAGCACTAGCCTACTACATGGTCCAAGATGCCTATTTTATTATTAATTCCAATTATTTGCAGAATCACAAGAGCTACACGGCTACGATGACCGGTGTCGCTTTCGTTTACCAAGGTATTGGGTATGTCGTTGCAAGCCTTATGGTCAACAAGTTGATTCAACGTTATGGGAAAGCAGTGGTACTGGTCGGATTGGGCACAATGGTTATAGGTCTGTTCTTTCATCTGCTCGTTCTCAACAAAGAGACTATCGCGACTGATCAGCTTCATCTGCTCTTTTTCATTTATGGGCTTGGATGTGGTAGTGTACTCCCCTCCTTGATGACACTCGCATTAAAAGATGTCAACAAGGAATTAATTGGGGTAGGATCTGCCATCTACCTCACGATACAACAGCTATCTATCTGCCTCGGTATTGCTTTTGTTGTCGGACTTTTCCTACATGAAAAGGGAAACACCTTCTTCCAGCTGAATAATATTACTGCTGCATATGGTTATGCGACGACAGTATCGATGCTATTACTCATCTTGGTTGTCTGTTGTATTGCCTACCTCCCCACAATTGGGAAAAAGAAAGACAATGGTATCACCGCTCAGCAAAATCATGACTGTGAAGTACTGAATTAATCTTTTCCTTCGTATTTTTTGAATAATGCATAATCATAAGGTATGTGCATACTGAGGGACTTTGCTTCCCATGTATCTCCACCTTCAGGAAGATAGAAATCATAGGCGTTGTCTAGGAAATTCTCCCCATTGGGAGCTTCTTGCCAAGTCTTCTTTTCGCGGTTATAGAGTAATATCATGCAGCTTACACAGTGTTGGTTGCCCTCTTTCTTGGGGTTTTCATAACATTTGCCAATTTTGATATTCAGCTTTTGTTCAATAATAACATCTGTCAATCGTCTATTCGTGAGATAGATTAAAGCCAATTGTGCATCTTCATCTGTGGGAGACTTCTTGGCAGGAATTAATTTATCAAATTGCGCGTTTTTAATCTTTGCTATCTCAGCCGATTTGAATTCAGGAGCAAGAAGATTGGTATCTACAGGACGAAAGTCCTCCACATCAGCTACACGGGTAACACCGGGTTCTAAGGAAGATCCCCGTGCTGCCGTATCAGCATCCAATGCAGCCGTCCCCTCATCATTTTTACCAAATACCTGAGCTAGTTCCGACAAATGATGTCCGATATGGTTAAAACCAACAACATAACGTAAAAAAACAAAACCTATCACAAGTACAGCTAAGCCTATTATTAAGCCCTTTTTACTCCCTGCCCCTTTGCTTTTGTCTTTTTCTACTTCCAAAAAAGAAGATGGTACAGGCTCTTGACGAACCGTGGAATTGCTGAGAGAAACTTCGTCGTAATCAACTAAAAATAGGTCTTTACCATCGAAAAGATCAATATCACCTTCCTCAAACATTTGGACAATATCGCGAGCCGTTTTCAATTTTACATTTGCGCGATTGGCGATTAGTTTAATTGCACCATCATAATTGTCTTGTTTAATTAAATCTATAATTATTTCTTTATCGATTTCGATCTTGTTGACGAGAATAGTTTTGTTCATCTGCTTGTATCTTCTTTCAGTTGATTCCTGTTATGTTATGTTCTTTATGATATTCAAAAATGAGATTAATAAATGGAAGATCAATGAAAATTTCTTCCTTTATAAAAAACATCATTCACTTGCTCATCTTCATCTGCCAGATTTTTTAATAAACCGGACATATCAAAACAGCGTTCGGCAATGATATGGATCACCTCTCCCTCTACCTGTACTTTTCCGGCAACCATAAACAATTTAGCCCGAAGGATCTCCTTTCGGTATTTTTCGAATATTTTACTCCAGATAACCACATTTGCAAATCCGGTATCATCTTCAATGGTCACAAATAGCACGCCTTTGGATGTCCCCGGACGCTGCCGCACTGTAATTAATCCGCATACCTTTACGGGCATATTATTTTTGATCAGGTTTAATTTTTCGGTTGGTACAACATGCAGAAGATCTAATTTGTCACGCAGGAAACTCACGGGATGCGCTTTGATGGACAACCCGGTTCTCGCATAATCCGCTACAACATGTTGGCTGGGGCGCAACAAAGGCAGCTCAATCTGCCCTTCTATACTTTGTGGTGAAGGTTTCCCTTCAAATAATCCAATGGGACGATCTCCTAAAGCAGTGATTTCCCACAATGCCCTCCGGCGATCGATGCCCAGTGAACGGAAAGCATCTGCTTCAGCCAGCCTTTCCAGCCCAGACAGGGACAGCCCAACTTCCATCAGCGTTGTGATCGCCGAATATCCATGTTGGCGCATCGAGGTCAGCAACAGCGCTTCTTCTTCCGAAAACCCCTTGATCTGACGTAAGCCCAAGCGCAGCGCATGTGGGAGCCCCATTTCCCCTTCCAGGGTATTATCCCAAAAAGAATGGTTGATATCTATGGGGAGAACTTTCACCCCATGGCGCTCCGCATCAATAACAATCTGCGCAGGCTGATAGAATCCCATAGGCTGACTATTGAGCAAGGATGCTGCAAAAATATCGGGATAATGGCATTTGATCCATGATGAAACATAGACCAACAATGCAAAAGAAGCCGCATGGCTTTCCGGAAAGCCGTAACTTCCGAATCCTTCCAGTTGCCGAAAAACCCGTTCGGCAAATTCTACGGTATAATCTTTCTTCACCATACCGTCTATCATCTTTTGTTTAAAGACTGATACCTGTCCTTTTGCTTTAAAGGTCGCCATACTGCGCCGCAGTTCATCCGCCTCGGCAGGTGTGAATCCGGCCGCAACGATCGCAATCTCCATGGCCTGCTCCTGAAAAAGCGGAACACCCAACGTTTTTTCCAGAATCGCCCTAATTTCTTCTTTAGGATAGTCCACATCCTCTTCTTTATTACGTCGCCGCAGGTACGGATGCACCATATCCCCCTGTATCGGCCCCGGACGTACAATGGCTACCTCGATAACCAGATCATAAAATATCCTTGGTTTTAGTCGTGGCAACATGGACATCTGCGCCCGGCTCTCAATCTGAAATACCCCTAGGGTATCGGCATGACAGATCATATCATATACCTTTGGGTCTTCAACTTCTCCAATCTTGGCCAACGTCAGATCCAGCCCATAATGCCTTTTGGCAAGATCAAAAGCTTTCCGGATACAGGTCAGCATCCCCAATGCCAGTACATCTACTTTGAGAAAACCCAGCGCCTCCAGATCATCTTTGTTCCACTCCAGGTTGGTTCGGTTATCCATGCGGGCATTTACCAAGGGACAGAGTTCATGCAGATTACCCTGTGTAATAACAAAACCACCGGTATGCTGCCCCAGCTGCCTTGGAAACCCGATATACTGATGTGTCAATTCGAGTACCTTACGCAAATGCGGATCGTCGGGATTAAAGCCTTGCTCCTTCAAACGCTCCAGATCAATATAATCATCCCAATGACTGCTGATCACACCGGCCAGACGGCCGACAGTATCCATGGATAGCCCCATGGCTTTCCCGACATCACGCACAGCTCCTTTGGCGTGTACCTGTGTTACCGTCGCCACAATAGCCGCACGGTTGCGGCCATATTTCTCATAGATGTACTGAATCACCTCTTCGCGGCGTTCATGTTCAAAATCGACATCGATATCAGGTGGTTCATCCCGCGCATCGGACATAAACCGTGCAAAGAGCAACCTGAATTCAGCAGGATTGACTGAGGTAATGCCTAGGCAATAACAAATCGTCGAATTGGCCGCCGAACCACGTCCTTGACATAAAATACCCCTTTCTTTTGCAAAACGCACATAATCATAGACGGTCAGAAAATAAGAAGCGTAGCCTTTCCGCTCGATAAAATCAAGTTCCATCTGGATGGTATCCCGGATGGCATCAGGAATCTGATCACCAAACCTATCTTTTGCCCCTTTCCATGTCAAATAGACCAATTCTTCCTGCGCGGTACGCCCATTAGAAGACAGCTCATCTGGATAAACATATTTTAGATCATCCAGGGAGAAGCTACATGCTGCTGCTATTTCCATTGTCCGTGCGATGGCTTCAGGATAAGGTCTAAACAGGCGCTCCATTTCCGCGATGGGTTTCAGATAGCGTTCGGCATTGGGATACAATTTAAATCCTGCATGCTGAATGCTGCATTTCTCCCGGATGCAGGTTAAAACATCCTGTAGTTCCCGCCGTTCGGGTACATGATAATAGACATCCCCCAAAGCAACAAGGGGAATAGCAAGGTTGTCGCCCAATTGTTGCATACGGAACAGGAGCTTTGCATCGTCACCACGGTATAGCCGTTTGACCCCCAAATACAGGGCCGCGCCCAGTTGCTGCTTATATTCCGTTACAAAAGCGAGAAAATCGGCTTCCAGTTCAAATTTGGCCGTTAACCGGGTGGGTGGACAAATGATAAATCGAATTCCTTCCCTATACTGATAAACATCCGACCGATAGAGATGACATTTTCCTTTTTCAGCGCGCAGATTGCCTAAAGTCAATAAGGATGATAACCGTCCATAAGCTTCTTTATCGGTTGGATAAGCCAATAAACTTGGACCATCCTGTAAGTCCAGGCGACAAGCTGGAATAAGTGTAATACCATGCTTCTTTGCGGCAGTATGGGCGCGAACAATACCAGCAAAACTATTCCTGTCAGTAACCGCAATTTTGCGGTACCCCAATTGTGCTGCACGTTCCATCAGTTCTTCCGGATGGGAAGCTCCTTCCAGAAAACTAAAATTGCTCGTTACCTGTAATTCACAATAACCCATCATTATGCAAAAAAACCATGTAAAAACCATTGATTGGGCAAACTGTCGTCGTAATGCCCCGAACGGTAAAGCCAAAATCGCTGACCTTTCTCATCCTCAACGGCATAATAATCACGATGTTCACCTTTATCTATCCACCATTCCCGTTCAATGCGCTCTGGCCCATCCGCCTTTTTAATGGTATAGACTTCCCCTTTGTAGCGAAATAACAATGGTGGATAATCGGGAATAGGTGCTGTAACCAGAATAGGTTCTGGTATGCTCAACAAACGTGTGGGCCGGGGTCTTTCCGTTTGCCAGTCAACAGTGGCGACTTCCTGGACTGAACCGGCAGTTTTCATGGAGCGCTCAGGCCAATAATGTGCTGCGGGCAAATAACGTGAAATATCACAGTTGGGGTCTCTGCTTTTCAGACGGTCCAATAATTCGGTCACCATGGGATTATCTAACCCAATGCGATTGCCCCATAAATTCTCCTGCACAGGATCGGCCTCTTCAACCTTGGGTACCTCCAAGATAAACAGTTCAATACCCAATGCCGGTTCTATTTGTGCGATCTTCAAGGCAAATAACTGAAACAGGTGATGTTCATGCGCTGTCGCCCGATTGGTTCCGATGTTGATCTGTTCGATTTTTCCGTCCACACGGTGACATTGCAATACCGCCTCCCGTACACCTTTACCCTCCCCAATCAGGCGTTTACAGATTGCATGTAAAAGCTGCTGGAGGGCAAGCTCAATACCATCGGCTGTACGGATCGGTTCCAGACAGGGCAACCGTTCTTCATAGGGAAAGATTGGCTTTATGGAAACAATAAATTCATCTTCATGCCCGATAGCCTGATCCAAGCGGAGAAGCAAATGATGTCCGAAACGTCTGCGTAGTGCAGTACGTGGCATGGCCGCAAAACTTCCAATTGTTTTCAAGCCAAGGCTTTGTAATCGTGTTAATACAGGGGCTTCCAGTCGTAGTGCCGGGGCGGGTAAAGTCAATAAGGCATCAAACTGCCTATCCGTCTTTACAATGCTGTTTTCCTTGCCAAAACGGGCTATTGCCCAAGCTGCACCGATGGTATCCGCAATACTCATCTGTACATCGTAGCCATGTTGCTTAAACCTGGATACAATATGTTGGATATAAGATTCTTCTCCACCCCAGAGGTGGGCACAACCACTGATATCCAAAATCATTCCTTCGGGCGGGTCTACCGCTACGACAGGTGTATACCTGATACACCAATGTGCAATGCTATGGAGCAATTTTTCCGTTAACCCCGGACGTTCATTGATCACTTTTAAGGAAGGTAAAAATGCCTTTGCATCAGCAATGGCCAAACCGGGATATATACCTTCCTGTTCAGCCAGATGATTACTGGCATTGACGATCAGCTTTCCATGGGTGGAAATCGCAAATACAAAAGGTATTCCCCTGAGCTGGGGATGCCCAACAGCCATCCAGTCTGTTTTTAGATGGCGAAACCACAGGGAGGCAAATCGCTTTTTCATGCCAATCCCCGGTTATGATAAGATTGTGCCCAACCTTCAGTCTCTTGCCTTGTTTTAGCAACAGGCTCAAAGCCGCCGGCAGTCCATGTCATCTGCCATCGCCCCGGATTTCCGTTCCGAACTTTCAACAAGGCTATATCCCAACTTGGATAACCAATTCCCGGCAGTCCATCTTCCAATAGACTCGGCCGTGAGCTAATTTTCCATCGTGCAGCACAGGCTGTTGCTCCCAGCAACTTCGGGTTGTGCTGCAGGATAAATCCCGTTACTGCACTTTTCTCCACAGCCAGCTGCAAGCGCCGCGACTGTACAAAGTCCAAATGATGTATCTCCGCCAGTACAGCTGTTATCCCTTCACATTTTAGGGCCTCCTCCATCGCCCATAAAACATCCTTTTCCCGTTCCATACGGACGAAAATGACATTTTCAGGAACAACACCAAACGATTTCAGGGCCGTGGGAAATAGTGTATGAAAACAGCTTATCCAAATACAAATCCCACCATTACGCATCAGCTTGCCCAACAGACCACTGATAAAACCACAAGAAACGGCTCCCCCTACCCGATCAAAACTAACAAATTCGTGAATCACTCCCCTTGGGAAAATTCCATTGGGAAAAGCCTCTTCCAATGGACCAAGGCCCATCGGAATTACATCAGCTGATTTTTGTGGTACTCCCTGCCATACCAGCAGGTCCTTTTTCAATTGGCCGATTAAAGCTTTTTTTTCTGTTAATAACATAGCCACCTCCGTCTTAAAGTTTAAGCAAATTTAATACTAATAATTTTAGTATTAAAACGAAGTTGCTATATTTTTTAGTTTACTAGAGTTTACAAATAGGGATAAACCTTCTTTTCGGTTCCAAAAGAACTTACGTTTCCATTAGAAATCATTCAGAAATTGCTGAATAACATCCTTCTTTCTCGTCGCTACAGGAATCATTTTACCATCCGCCATCTCCAACTGACCATCCTTAAAATATTTTTTAATATAGTTTGCATTGATCAGATAAGATTGATGACATCGGATAAACTCTGTTTCAGGCAACATGGTTTCGAAGTGTTTCAATACTTTAGAAACCATCATAGGCTTGTTGTCCTTGATATAAAATGTGGTATATCCCTTGTCGCCATGGCAATAAAGCACATCGTCAATATTCACAATCTGTGTATATTCAAAAGTGCGTAAGGCTATTTTTTTAGGTTTATTAGGCGCTTTTAGATAGCTCTCAGCCATATTTAACTGCATGCTATTGAATCGATATTCAGTATTCTTTTTATAGCATTTTTCAATCGCCTCGATAAACTGCTCAGGCACCAAAGGTTTCAACAGATACGCAATGGCTCCGATATTAAGTGCTTCAATGGCGTATTGATTGAATGCTGTAATAAAAATCGTATTGATATCCAATTTAAGTTCAGAGAGAAAGGATAAACTTGAACCATCTTTCAGCTGAATGTCAGCCAAAATTAAATCAGGGTTGGTTGCCAGTAGCTCCCGCTCAGCCTGTGCAATAGAAGGGCTGTAACCGACGATTTGAACATAAGGGATACTATCCAGGAGTGACTTTATATACAAGTATATATTATACTCATCTTCAAGAATATAAACTTTCATAATATTGATTTTTTAGTTAAAATATAAAACAAGTGGAATATAAATTTCGACTTTATAACCACGCTGATCATCGCTATAGTTTGGTGTTATTTCAATCCGTGCTTCCGGTTCAGCATCCACAAACAAAAGCTCCAAGCGTTCTTTTGTAATGATCTGCGATAAGGAGGTCTTATGGGGAACCTGCTCCTTAGATACCTGCATCCCCCAGCCATTGTCACAGATGCTGACATGCAGTTGATTTTCATGTTTACGGAAAGAAATCTCCAGTTGTCCCATATAAGGTAAATTCTTAAACGCATGCTCAATAGCGTTTTCCACAAATGGCTGTATAATCATCGGCGGAATCATGACATCATCCAGATCCAGATCGTCGGTCTCAATCTGAAAGCCAAATACATCTTGATAACGCATCTGCTGTAAAAGTATATAATTATTTAATGATTTAATTTCCTGATCCAATGAAATATATTCTTCCCTATTCAATTCGAGAATATCACGGATCTGACGCGATAATAAGAGCAGATATTGATTAGCCTTTGCCTTTTGTTCGCTACTGATCAATCCCTGTAGGTTGGCGATAGCATTGTATATAAAATGTGGATTCAGTTGGTTTTGTCTGGTTTTTTGTTCTAAAATAAGCTGTCTATTCTCCGCGAGAATACGTTGATTGATATTCTGCAACAATTTCTGTTTGTTTCTGAAATAGATAAAAAATGCAATACTGAATACCAGGGCCAATAGAATAACAAATATCCAGCGTTGTTGGACCAATATCTTATGATTGAATGCATTTGTCGTTCGCAACAGCGTAATCGCCTGATCCTTTTTCTCCGTTTGGTATTTTGTATTGATATCGTTGATTTTTTCGGCCTCGATCCGCTGTGTGCTCCGTTTATAATCTTGAAAACTTGAATCCAATGCAAAATAGGCCCGTTCATAATCTCCTTTTAATGCATAAGCTACTTGCAGATTTTTATAATAAAACATTTTATTATGGTTAATCTTATGCTTTTTAATAAATCGGAGACCAGCATTAAAATAAAATATGGCCGAATCCACCTGATTATTGTTCAGGAAATTCTTACCAAGATTTGCAAAAATATATGCATTGAGGGTGTTGGATGCTGCTAAATAATTGAAGTACTTTTTGGATGTTTCTATTGCTTTGGAATTGTTGTTGATACTAAAATAATACTGCGACTGTAAGTCATACATACGCATGATGATGGCCGAGTCTTTTGTTGCATTTGCATAGTGTTTACAACTGTCCAGGGTACCTTTTAGTTTTTCAAAATCATGCAAAGCCATATATTGCATAAATTTCATCTCCTGATAGGCCTGAGAAACATGTGCATTCGATTTATTGGGATGATAATGATACCAAGACTCAACATCCTTTAATGCCTGTCTGTAGTCTGCCTGTCGGTATTCCGCATTGGCCAATAGATTATAAAACAGAAAAGTGAACACACTTTCATGTGCTAAAGCATATTCTTTGGCATCAATAATCTGTTCCATCATCGTTCCGCTGGTTACGTCATGAAAACTGAAATTGGCACGAATCCCCAGATAATCCTTTAAAACAGCCAAATCCGAGGATAATTTTTGCCCTTCCAGATTTTTTAAAGCAATTTCGACGGAATCTATATTGTCATCCAATAAATATTCGTAGGCCAACAGAATCGAACTGTAAGGAGAATGCTCAAAATAGCCATCTTTAAGCAGTTCATTTCTTTTCTTGTGTACAAGGGCTGCACTCCTGAAATCTTGTGTTGAAAGATAGCTCAACATCACATTCTCATAGCTCAGGTCAAGAGAGTCGTTGGCTACGATTGTAGCCTTCTGTGCGTCCTGGGACTTATTCTGATGACAAGAAAATAACTGGACCAGTAGTAAAATCACGATAAGACAGTAAAACGCTCCAGTTCTATATAATTTCATCCGAATATCTATTAATTCACTTTTGTTCTTCTCCAAAGGTATACTTATGTCCTTCTGTAATTTAAAATAATAATGCCACTATGATGAGTACGATATTTTAAACGTTAAGGTATAACGCTCATCAAAGTTCCGTTAATAAGTATTCGAATATCGGAATATTCCAACAAAACAATATACCTGAGTTCAAAAATATTTAACTTTCCTGATATTTAAGTATGACTCATAATGGATAAAGATACACAGAAGTATCCTACCTACGATTCATCCTTAAGCAGGTAGGTCCACCATCTTTAAATCAAGTTGTTTATAACAAAAAACTTCGTCATGCGGTCTTATTGATAAACAAATATACAGGATCGAAAAAAGATAAATCAGGCATTTTAACAATCGTACAGGCAGCATCAATATTTGTATTGAATGACCTAGTTTTCGAACCAACAACGCAACTTTGAACTTATTTTCATGATTTAATGTAACAAAAGACCATCTTCTTATACTAATACCATACACTAAATATTTTAAGGCATAATGACGAGTAGCTTAATATTGAATTTCATCACTTGGGATGTCAATAGCGACATCTTTACCATACCGATCATCAATCACCCTGTCCGTTGGTACGGCATATTTTGGCTACTTGGAATTATCCTATGCTACAGACTGTTATGGACAATGTTTAAAAAGGAAGGCCGAGCCATCGAATTTTTGGATCAGCTCAGTATCTATATTGTCCTGGGTACAATTATAGGTGCACGTTTGGGGCATGTCTTATTTTATGATCCCTCGTATTATTTCAGTAATCCGCTAAAGATCTTCGCCATATGGGAAGGTGGTCTGGCTAGTCATGGCGGTGGTATTGGTATTTTGGTCGCTATTTTCTTGTTCGCGAAAAAGCAAAAGCTTCCCTTCCTTTGGGTTGCAGATCGAATCGCATTGGTGGTCCCTATTGCTGGAGCGTGTATCCGCCTGGGTAATCTAATGAATTCCGAGATGATCGGTACGCCAACAAACATGCCCTGGGCTTTTATCTTTACTTCTATTGATCAAATACCACGACATCCGGCTCAATTATATGAAGCGTTGTTTTGTATGATACTATTCCTGTTACTGCGTTATCTTTGGACAAAACCAATCCTAAAAAACAACATTGGAAATTGCTTTGCCTTATTGTTGGTCTTATTATTCACTTTTCGATTTTTAGATGAGTTTCTAAAACTCAATCAGGAAGATTTTGAAAGTTCATTGTTCATTAATATGGGACAACTACTGAGTATCCCATTTATACTTATCGGATCTGTTTTACTTGTCATCAACAGTAGAAAAAAAACACAACAGCAGTTGCAAACCAAAAGTTAGTCAAGCAGGAATCGATTGGATTATTTTAATAGACTATTTGAGAATACCGGATTGGAAGGCAACCTTAACAAGTTCTGCCGTATTTTTCACATTCATTTTTTCGATCAAACTTTGTCGGTGGCCCTCTATTGTGCGTTTGCTCAAAAAGATTTTGTCGGCAATCTCCATATTCGTAAAACCATCAGCGATCAATTTCAGCACTTCAAGTTCGCGGTCGCTGATATCAAAGTCAGGTAGCGAACGGTTTGGTAAATCCGTATAATTTTCACCGGAGATCACCTGATCAAGCAGCGCCATACTGATTTCTTCACTCATATATTTACCACCATTAGCCACATGGTTAAGTCCAAAAAGAAGCTCGTTATAATCCACGTTTTTAAGCAGATAGCCCGAAAGTCCATGCTCAAATCCCTCAATAACATAATGAATCTGATTCAACATCGAAAGGATAACAACCTTAATGGACGGATACTTGGCTTTGATCACACGCAACAACTCCATGCCGTCCATATGATCCATACTGATATCCGTTAAGATAATCTCAGGCAATAATTCATTGCTTAGAAGTTGTAGTGCCTCATTGCCATCCGAAGCCTCCCCGATGACGACAAAGTCCTCCTGAGATTCCAATAACAATTTAATACCATTACGTACGACCATATGATCTTCAACCAATAGTATCTTCACCTTACTCATCTTTTGCAATATTTAATAAAAATTTATCTTTCTTCTTTCTCCGAACAGTATGCTACTATGGAGTTCAGTTGCATTTTTACTTTGGAAAGACCCAGAAACCTCTTGTACCTCCAGCCCTACTCCGCTTACTGTCCAAACCGGTACAACCTGAATAAAGGTACAAAATTCTATCCATTTAAAGGACTTTATAAAGACATTCCATTGGCGCTTATTTCAGCAACAGAAAACCATTAAACACTAAATTTTAAAGAAAGTTTCGAAAGGATCTGGAAAGGGAACAATATTTGTTTTAAACTAAATAGCATTTTATTTTTTTGAAACTTTATGATCCGTTCCGACCAAGATATTTTAACTATACTCAGAACCGCATCGGGAGCTTGTGCGATTTATGATAGTCATGAGCTTCATATATCCTATGCCAGTGCAAGAATGCTCCAGCTGTGGAATTGTGATGAAACTGTCCTTGGTCAGCGGCTGGAAGATTGTATTATACAGGATGATCTCCATGCTCGTATCTCCAAATTAAAACAGGTGTGGTTTAGCAAGAAACCCCTGCTAGAAGAAAATGTATCAATCAGACTTGACCTGGAAGGGCAATCCGATAGGTATAACTGCAGCATAAAATACCAGCCCCTTAGCAATGCAGCAGGAGAAATGTATGGTATATATCAAGAAATAAATATTATTCCCCATCCTATGCCGATCGCCCAACAGTCGGATGAAAAGAATAACATTGAGCAAAAACTTCTTGAAGATCTACTGACCCCAAAATACAGTCTGGAAGGAAACATTCACGCAGTCACCAGTTTAAATAAATATCCATTACCGGACCGGGAAACCAAAAATTTAAACCAGAAACTAAAAGCAGCACTAAAGAAAATCATTGAAAGCGAAGAGCATTATCATTTTGCACTACAATCTGCCGAAATGGGGACTTGGAATCTAAACTGCAAGAGCTACATTGTACACTGGGATGAACGTACACGTGAGCTCTTTGGCTTTGCCAAGGGTGAGACTGTTCCTTATAGCGAGGTTTTACGCTATATACACCCCGAAGATAGGAACAGAATAGATCGGGAAGTCAAAAAATCATTGAGTTATCAAAATAAGGGTGTTTATGATGTACAGTTTCGTACCATTGGTGCCGAGGATCAAAAGTTACGCTGGCTCCATTGCAAGGGAAAAATGTATTTTGATCAGGACCAACAGCCGGAATGGTTTGCCGGCACCACGCTGGATATTACACAACAGCATGCAGAGCGTGAACAACTGGAGGCCATCAATACCCTGATCGCAAAGAAAGACCAAGAGTTTAGAATGATCGTGGAGGCTGCAGGAATTGGCATCTTTTCCATTGATCTGGAATCAAGGAAAATGGAACTCAATGATCAATGTCGCGAGCTTTTTGGCTTTGATCACCAACGAGAAATACAGGAAGTGGATTTTTTCACCCAGATCCTACCGCAATACCGGGATAAGATACGTCATATCTTTCAGGAGGTTGTATCCAAACAGTCCCCATTTGACTGTCAATGTGAAATAGAAGATAAAAAAACAGGCAAAATAAAATGGCTTCGATCTGTTGGTGGTGGACAATTATCGGCCGATTCAAATAGACAAATCATATACGGTGCGATATTCGATACAACCAACGACAAAGAAGAGGAAAGAAAAAAACTGGACTTTATCAGTATCGCAAGCCATGAATTGAAGACTCCTTTGACTTCGCTGATTGCCTATATACAACTGTTGCTTGCAAGGGAACAGACACTCAGTTCGGAAAAACGGCTACAATATCTCCATCAGTCAAATGAGCAGGCTACACGTATGCGTGGACTAATCGAGGGTTTCCTGAATGTATCCCAGCTCAATGAGGGGAAATTATTGCTCCACAAAAATACATTTCGTATCTGCACGCTAATAGATTATATCCGTAACATCTATTCGCTAAAACCCATCAAGCATTTTATTCATTATACCGGAGCAACAGATTCTAAACAGGAAATTGTCGCTGATCGTGATAAGATTGAACAGGTGATCATTAATTTTATCGACAACGCTATTAAATACGCTCCCACCAATTCGACCATTATCATGGATGTCCTAGTGGATGATGATTATTTCAGTGTAAAAGTCAGCGATCAGGGAAGAGGCATCAATGACAAGCATCAAAAGCAGATTTTTAACAAATTCTATCGGGTGAATGATTCAACAGATAGTTACGCCTCTGGATTCGGCATTGGCCTGTTTATCTGTCGTGAAATTATCCAAAAACATCAGGGAGAAATTGGTGTTGACAGTACACTTGGCGAAGGTTCAACATTCTGGTTTAAAATCCCTATCCGTTGTCAGGAATTACCTGTAACCACAACGCATAAAACCTCTAAACAGGATTGATTAATGCTTTGCTTACACTGAGAAAGACCATATTTCTTTCTGAGAGCTTGATTCGCTATCACCAATAGGAATCAGCTGTAGCGTATAAAATGTACGAACAGGATGGATGAAGACTTCACTTGTGTTATCACTGCACGGACATCCAGGATCTTAAAAAACAATAGCAGTAAGGGCATTATTCCTTAAAAAAGCAACAGCTGTACGTCAATTATACAACTGTTGCCTTATACTTTATCAGTCTTCTCTAAAGACTATTTCTTTTTTAGCTCCTGCCCAGCGATATCTTCCCAACGGTAATAGTGAAAAGTCTTATCATCGCTCATGGCAACAAATAAACCATGCTGAAATGTATCGTTTAGACGGATAGACACGACGTCCGAACCATCACTGTGTGTAGCCATAACGGGCACCGTCTTTAAATAAGTATGTTCAAATGGGTTTGCCTTTGTACCCTCACGGCTAAAAATCTGAAAGCGGTTAGCCCCTTGATCGGAAACCAAAATATAGCCCGTACTATCCGTCAATTTATAAATTGAAATACCCTCATGGTCTTCTGTGAAACCTTCGGTCGCAAACAAGGCCAACTGTTGATTTCCCTTTGCAGGATCTGCATAATACTGTTTCACCCCCACTTGTTCATCCGAATAGTAGATATAGCCGAGTTCATTGTCTACAGCGATGGCTTCAATTTCTTTCTTTCCACTAAAAGAACCAAACTTACGGACTAAGGTGGCCTTCACAGCACCGGCACCATTATCCGTCAAGAGATATTGGCCCAAGTACCCCTCTTTGGGACCATTTTTTCTTCCCACAATAGCATAGATCTCCCCCTTCGGTGAGGTATAAAGTGCTATTCCCATCAGATCCCTGAAATCAGGTTCTGTTTCCCCTACAAACATATCCAATCCCCCCTGATCGATTGGTTTCATATCTGGCAACGAGAATACGCGTAGTTTATGTGTCATACGTTCTGTTGTCACAGCGATATCGACAGGTTTCCCTCCGATGATCAAACCATAGGCGATATCCACATTATTTGGGCGTTTCAAATTTGAGACTACCTTATCTTTAACAATTTTACCTTGTAAATCGTACACAAATAAAGCGCCATCCGCATCTTTGTCGGTTGCGATGACCAGACTTTTGCTGGGATCGGTTTTATTGACCCAGATCGCAGGATCATCGGAATCATAACGTACCGCATCAGTAACAAAAACAGGTTTAATGGAATCCGTTGCGGGCGTATTCGTTTTTGGGTTATTACAGGAGACTTGCAGTAATGTCGATGCTGTCAAGCCAAAAAATAGTATTGTTTTTAACGTTGTTTTCATGTTGAATTAATTAAAATTTGGCACCAAAAGCACCAACATAAGTTGCAGGTTGTGGAGAGCTATAGGATAAACCATTTGATAGTGTCAATCCGTCTATAAAATGTGGTTTGAATGCTAACGTACCAGCTTTCAAAGCGGTTGAATTTCCTTGTAGGTGGAAATCCCAGGCTGCATTAAACACATAGTTATCACCAGGAGTTTCTAATGGATAGTTCACAAATTTAGGATTGTTCTCCCCTGCCAATTTGCCCCTGACATCATTGGTACCTTCAACGATATCATTCTTTCCGACCTGAAATTGATCCACCGTCAACTGATCATAACCATAATACCAATTGTTGCTTGATACCGAGCGCTTATCTTCGGGCTTCTTGGGATCGCGTTTAACCCCGAATCGGGTATTGGCAAACAGATTATTGTACACCTCCGCTTTAACAGAGGCCTCTAACCAAACCGAACCACCTTTTGCTGTCGGCCGACGCCAACCCGTATTCAGCATGGTATTGTTGTAAACGATGATATGTGCCTGTGGTATTCGGTCTCCTGAGTTGGAAAGCTTTAAGGCATTAGTATTGACACTGTAGACCAGATTATAGGCTACATCAGCGAGACAACCCGATTTAAAGTTCATGGCCTCCCCCCCAGTGACGCCATTCGAGAAGAAACGATTGTTAGCGAAGATAATTTTACCACCTTCAATATAGGTACAATCTTCATGAAAATGACTGATTGTGCTATTTTGAACAATCAGTTTCCCATCAATATTGGAAAACCATAATGCGGGTAGCGCTTCCCCAGCTGTCTTTTTATATAATCCCATTTTGACAGACATTGAAGCATCTGAAGTAACTGCTCCCCCATATTCGATAATGGTATGGTCTAAAACTAACTCCTGACAACTGGGTGCCGCTAAAATACCACCCCAAAGCTTTCCAAATTCATTGGTTTTGGATTTGTATTTATCTTCTACGGTAAATTTCACCGGATTTTCAGCTGTACCTAGCGCATATAGATTTCCCAACACCACGATTTCAGCTTTACCAACAGAGTCCATTAACACCGTCACGCCCTCCTCAATGGTCAATGTTTTTCCTTCGGGAATAATAATATCACCTTTAATATGCTGGATACTCCCCTTACTCCAAACGCCGGAAACTTCACCAATAGCACTACCATTGGCATCAGAAGTATCCACGTCAATATTTGCCTTTTCACAGCCTGCTAACAATGCGATTGAAAGAGCTGTAAACAATAAAATAATGTTATTTTTCATCTGTATATTTCATTATGAGCATGTGCTCGATTTATTTAATTATAATATGCTAAATGCTTCACAAACCTATTTATTCAGATTATAGCGTAGACCAAGGATATAATTTTGGCCATATAAATCCTTCCGAATAAGCGTATTACCACCCTGCACGAGCTTTTCCATAATCTTATCATTCTCAGGATTTGTCCCCTTCACATACAGTTCCATAGGTGTATTTAAGATATTATTGGCTTTGGCGAAAATTGCCCATCCTGCACGGAATTTCTTTTCCACAGAAGCATCAAGTTGAATAAATCCCTTTTGCCATAAATCATTATTCAAAAACTGGGAAACGGTATTGATCCGAGATCCGGTATAAGATCCAGCCAATTGTCCTTCCCAACCTCTGTTAGCATCTTTGTATAACAAGGATAAATTAGCTATATGTGCTGCTTGTCCATAAAGAGGGCGAGTTTGATCCAAAAAGATAGGATCGGGATCCTGCGTAACTTCATTCGTCTTACGGGTCATTTTAGTGGTCGTGATGCGCGAATGCGTGTATGTATAATTTGCCTTAACACCAAATTTTTGGATATACTTAATATAATCAACCTCTAAGCCGAAGTTTTTAGCAGTCCCAAAATTCCCAGGTGTATAGTAAACGTCCTGCCTACGTACCTCATCAGGCTGAAAAGTGTACTCGATGGGGTTTTTAATCTTTTTATAAAACATCCCCACAAGAAATTGTGATGACGCTTCTGGGAATAATTCGTAACGCAAATCAAAATTATCGGCCAACGCGTGTTTCAAATCTGGATTCCCTCGCTCCATAAACTCCTCATTGACAACACTAGATGGAACAATTTCGTAAAATCCAGGGCGATTTAATGCCCGATAGTAAGCTGCATGAAGTTGTTGCTTTTTGTCCAAATGATATTTAATCGTTAAACTCGGCAACCATTCTGTATAAATCTGGGATCCCTCAGGTCTCTTTTCTCCAGCAGGGAATAATAATTTATACCCCTGATTCGTATGTTCCATACGAATACCACCAATCATTTGTAGCTTGTCATTCTCATAGTTGAACATACCGTAAACCGCCGTCGTTTTTTCATCAGCATCGTAGGTCAATGCGTTAGCCACAGCACCAGTGGCATTACTGACAGTCAATTGGAGATCCGTATATTTCTGAAAATCAACCCCATATTTATACTTCGCCTCATCAGAGATCGGAGAAAGGTTATAGTTATTATAGAAGCTACTCCGTTGTTTGTCACGATATAAACCACCAGTGGAAATCTCCAGTTTGTTTTCTGCCATCGGCACTTTATAAGCGAGGTCCCAATAGCCGGCTCGATCCTCATCGGTATTACGTTCCCAACGATAAGTCACTGGCGACTTGTTTACGAGAGAAGTCCGTCTACGTTCGAAGTTCTCTTCTACTCCATCTAAGCTAATTGTCGTGTTCTGCGGCAACTCATTGCGCGCCGAAGACAAGACACCCGACCAGCGAAAATTCAAACGATTATCCAAAAAATGATGGTCGCCTTGGAGGTTACCAGTGTAGATCTGTTGTTGTGTCTTCCTGCTACGGGTCACATAGGTCAGCTCTGACTTACCGATACTTGGATCGTACTGTCCATTGTAAATCGTATTGACCGCATCACGTAATTGAAGGTTGTTCAAGTTCACATACATCTGGTAAAAACTCAGCCGATGGTTTGGGTTGATTCGATAATCAATTTTATTATGCAGTCCCAAGCGTTGTTGCTGTTCATCATATTGTCGGTCACTCTGTTCGGTAATGACCGCATTGGGATTGATATCAACGACAGACGATTTGTAAAAAATAGAACGACTGCCGCGATGAAGGTTTTGATAACTTGCCCCTAGTATGACCCCCAACTTATCATCTAAATAGCGATTACCAATCGTTAGATTACCGATAAGATCTGGTGATGGTTTTTTATACGTATAGTCCAACGTTCCCTTATCAAAATCAGCGGAAGTAGCATTATAATTTTTCCCATGCAGTTCATAAGGAGATTTTGACGAAACCCCGTTGGTGGAAAAACTACCAAAATCCCGATTAAAATACCGTTGGCTATATCCTGTAGCCAAGTTAGCCTGAAACAATAATTTGCTTGGAGCAGATTTCATGACCATATTCACGACACCACCAATGGCATCAGCCTCCATATTTGGCGTCAGGGATTTGTAGATTTCCAATCGCTCCAACATATCCGATGGGAATAGGTCCAAGGGTACATAGCGATATTTGTTGTCAGGACTGGGGACTTTCACGCCATTGACCAAAGTCGTATTATAACGTTTGTCCATTCCCCTTAAAATAGCATACTGCCCCTCACCATTCGAATTCCGTTCGATAGAAACACCCGAAACACGTTGCACAACATTTGCCACTGTAATATCTGGAGAGATCTCAATTGCCCGAGCTGATACGACGTTCATGATCTGTGAGGCATTCTTTTCTAGTCGACGCGCGCTTGGATCATCATCGCCGCCATTTCGCTTTCCTTTAACAGTTACCTCCATTAAAGTTTGTTCACTTGAGGTAAGCTGAAAAGTAAAATGAGGCGTATTTTCTTTTTTAATCTCAATTTCTTTAATCAATTCAGTATAGGCCACATGTCGAATATGGACTTTATCTGTACCTGCGGATAGTCCTTTGAATTCAAATGAACCATCCAATTGTGTCTTGGTTGACAAACCACTTTGTTCGAGGAACACGGTAGCACCGACAATGGCTTCCCCTGTTTGTCCATCCAGGACTTTCCCCTTGATCTTGGTCGCATAAGCGGCGCTGATCGAAATACTGGAGGCAAGCAATACCGTTAAAACGTTTTTCATTTTTAATAGATTATTATGAATCTCTGATTGTTGCTGCAAATATGATAGCCTGCAACAGATTCACAAAATCTTTGGCGTTACAAGAAAGAAACAAGCTGAAACAGGGGATCAACTAGAGGGAATCAACCATAAATAAACAACTGAAATAAAGACAATTACAAATAAAATAAGCGCCATTAACCTTCAGTTACCCTTATGTTAAGAAATTATGAAATACTAAGCAGATACCCGGCGAGATCCTCACCCTGTTCCAATTTTAGTTTTTTCCTTAACCGATGCCGGGCCACCCGAAGACTGTCCTGTGATATCCCCAACAGGATCGCGATGTCTGTATTGTTGAGATTGATTTTTAGCAATGCGATTAGGCGCATGTCGGCTGCGGTCAGATCAGGAAATAGCTTGATGAGTTTTTCAAAGAAACTATGATGTACGCGTTCAAATGTCCCCATAAACTCTTTCCAATGGATGCCTTGCGTAATATGTTCACTGATCTGTTGTACCAACCGCTGCATAGGTTTCTTTTGATCCCGTCGATCGTCTTTGACTAGCGCTTTCAATTCGTCGCGAAGTTCTTCCAGAAATTGATTGCTGCGGATGAGGTTGAGTGTATGGGATGTGAGTTCCTTTTCCTTCAGCGTTAGTTCCTGTTTGAGCTGCTTATCTTCCAACAGCTGGTTTTTGAGTGCTATTTCCGCCAGTTCACGCTCCGCTTCCTGTTTCCGTGATTCAGCGATCTGTGTTTTAATCCTTATTTTCTGCCGGCTATAAAGAACATAGGATAATACACTCAATAAGATCAATACCACAATCGTACCGAGCAACAAGATCGAATTGATCCGTTTGTTTGTCTGTAGTTTTTCTATTTCCTCCGCCTTTTGATTCATATCATACAGTGCCTGGAAAAATGCAGTGTGCCGCGCCCCATCCACACTATAAAGCTCCAGCACGAGTTTTCGGCTCCGTTCTGCATAGAAATAAGCACTGTCCATTTGTCCGCTCAGAGCATATGTCTTACTGAGATCTTTTGTCGTTGATGCCATCTGATAGACATCCCCAAGATTCTCCGCTAGGCGAAAAGCGAGTTGGGTCAGCTGAATACTTTCTGGATATTTATTGGTTTTTCGAAAGATATCACCCATATTATTGATCACCAAAATCTTTCCATAGTTATCCTGTGTTTCCTGATATAAATTCCTTGCCTTTTCAAAATGCAAATAAGCACTATCGTATTTCCCAAGATCTTCATAGATACTGCCCAAGTTTTCATGAATCTTAGCTTCCCCGTTACGATTTGTCTGCTCACGGTAGATCGCCAAGGCCTGTTTTTGATAGACAAAGGCCGAATCATAATGTCCCTCCTTTTCAAAAAGATGCCCCATATTTCCCAGGACAGAAGCCTCGCCATTTCGGTCATTTTCGCTTTTGAATGTGTGTAGCGCCTTGTTAAAGTATTCCTTGGCCAACTGATGTTGCTTGTTGAAGATATTGAGTTCACCGATATCACTCCAGTTGGATCCCAGTGCCTGTTTCGCGTTGAGCTGGGTGTAGATGCGATCTGCCTGGAAGTAATAGTCCTGCGCCTGGGCATAATGCCCTTGATTCACGCATAACCAACCTATTGTCTGCAGGCAATTTCCCTGTAGCAGTAGATCACGGTCGTTTATGGCTTTCGCATAACGTTTTTTCACTAAGGTAATCGCCGAATCTGGATAATTTTGGCTTAATATCCGAATCTCTTTAAATGAATCAGCTTGTGCCGTAGTCAACTGTGAGAAAAAAAGCTGTACCAGAAAGAAGGTCGAAAATATAATATTGTAAGAAATTCTCATTTTTGCCGTAAATAGTCGCCGCGTAAATTTAAGCGTTAGCATGTTAAGAGAATATTAAATCCGATTAAACTTAATATATGTCTGCTGTCCTATTGGCAGGATATTTTATACGAAAGTGCTTCTTTTCTTTGCTTGCTTATTGCTATTTCTTTGTTGTTTTATTGCTGTTTCTTTGGTTATTTATGGGTTATTCTTTACCGTTTCTAGGCCTGTTCTTCGAGACTTCTTCGAACCTTCTAGGGACCTGGCTTGGAACTGCCTTGCTATTTCTTTGGTGTTTCTTTGGTGTTTCTTTGGTATAACGGCAATAAAACACTAAACAATTAACCTCCAACAGGCCTTGTTGGACGCAGCTTGCCTGCACCAAAGTCCCTATCATACACGAAAAAACGACCTAACAAGATAAAAGCAAATAACTTAGGGCTGAACTATTGAAAAAGACCCTATAAGGGACTACATCCAGAAACAGTAAAAAAATAAGGGGTATCCGATCTTTCTATCGGATACCCCTAGTACCTATTGATTTATTAAATATTAATATAAGCGCACTACATGACCTTCTGCTCAATCTTAGTTAAATATCACTAATCCTTACAGAGAAGCTGAACTAAGCCAAAAGCAATATAAAAGGAAATCATATTAGCTATCAATCACCAGATTTAAGCTCGATCATCGGTGTTATGCGTTCTAAAATATCAAAAGCGACCTCTGCCATCTTATTCCCTTTATTATCTAACAAGGGATTTACTTCGACAATCTCCAGACAGCCAACTTTTTCAGAACGTATGATTTCTTCCAATATCAGGACGATTTCCTTTGGCATAAACCCCTTGGGAACAGGTGTTCCTGTACCGTCTGAAATCAACTCGCTATCCATGCTATCCACATCAAAAGAGATATAAATCATATCACAGTCCTGCAAACTGACTAATGCTTCAGCCACACAGTCCTCAATTCCCCGTTGGCGAATTTCTTCGACACGGTAATTTTTTATTCCCAAATGCGCAATCAAAAGATCTTCAGGTTCCTCGGTATCTCTGACCCCAAAATAGATTAAACTCGCTGGTTGTATCTTTTCTGCCGGACCGGCAATACGCTTCAGCTTATTCCAGAATTCCTGCGTTGATTGATCAATTTCATTAATTTTACAGGACAGGTTGTCTTCATTCAACATGGCCGCCAAAGGCATACCATGCATGTTGCCAGAAGGTGTCGTATAGGGTGAATGAATATCTGCATGCGCATCGACCCAAATCACACCCAATTTTTTATCGGGATAAGCCGACTTGATACCGCTAATTGTCCCCATTGCCGAAGAATGGTCACCCGAAAATACCAAAGGGAAATTACCCGCCGACAGACTATCTTCCACTGTAGAGGCCACCTGCTTACACTGTTCGTAAATCTGTTGGATATGTTTACCGAAAGGATGGTTATCATTTTGGTAAATGGAACTATTTCGAGTAGGCACATCCACAAAGGGATAATTGATAAAATACTGGCTTCCTTTGTTGATCGCCGCAATCTCAATAGCATCTATACCAAGATCAGAACCTCGGGTACCTGCACCAATATCCGATCTGTTTTTGATCAATTCAATCATTTTCTTCATCGTGCAGTCGCATTAGTCAACGATCGTTCAATTATCTCCAGGCAACTGTCGATTTGACTTTCCGTAATCACCAATGGTGGCGCCAAACGGATCTTGTTGCCATGGGTAGGTTTTGCCAAAAGACCATTTTCCTTAAATTCTAGGCAAATATTCCAGGCTAGATCACTCTCCTCGCTGGCATTGATCACAATTGCTGTCAATAGTCCTTTGCCCCTGACTTCGGTAATCATATCCGATTTGGCCGCAATTTTTCGTAACCCCTCCAAAAACCGATCCCCCATTTTACGGGCATTGTTGACCAGATCTTCATCCAACACAACCTGAAGCGCTTCCATCGCTACCGCACAGGCCAGTGGATTACCACCGTAGGTAGAACCATGCTCACCCGGTTTGATACACAACATAATAGCATCATCGGCCAATACCGCTGAGACCGGCAATACACCTCCAGATAGCGCCTTACCCAATATCAATACATCCGGTTTACTCGCACTGTCCACATCATCAATGGCATAAGAAGCCAACATGCTTCCAGTTCTTGCGATACCTGTCTGGATTTCATCCGCAATAAAAAGTACATTATAGGTTGTACACAACTGGCGTACACGTTTCAAATAATCTGCATCCGGAACCACAATTCCGGCTTCACCCTGAATCGGCTCAACAATAAATCCGGCAATATTTTTATCCTGTTTAAACAAGGCTTCCAATGCCGCAATATCATTGTAGGGCACCAATGCAATTCCTTCCACGAAAGGACCAAAATCGTTGGTTGCAGTTGTATCATTTGAAGCAGATATCACCGAAATGGTACGTCCATGAAAATTATCCTTGGCAAAAACTATTTTAGCTTGATTTTGAGCAATACCTTTGACCTGGTATGCCCATTTACGACAGAGCTTCATCGCTGTTTCAACAGCCTCTACACCCGAGTTCATAACCAAAGCTTTATCGAAGCCGAATAGCTTACAGATCATTTCCTCAAAATCTCCCAGTTTATTGTTATAGAAAGCACGCGAAGTCAAAGTCAACTTCTGAGCTTGATCTGTCAACGCAGCAATAATACGCGGGTGACAATGCCCCTGATTGACTGCTGAATATGCCGACAGGAAATCAAAATAAGACTTACCATCAACATCCCATACCATAACACCTTCTGCCCGTTCCAACACAACCGGTAAAGGGTGATAGTTGTGTGCTCCATATTTTTCTTCCTTGGCAATAAATGCCGCGCCGTTTCCTTGTTTAGATACAATACTCATAATTTGGATTTTATTTCAAATAATAACAAATATACAATTTTTACTATTTTTAAGGTAAAATAATAGAATTTAACACTAAATTAGCGTTAAAATATTAAAATTAACTTTTAAACCTGTATAACAATGAACGGCATAGATGAATTTGACCTTCAAATTTTAAAATACCTAGATGCGGATGGCCGAATGGCGTACTCCGCTATTGCAACAGCATTAGGCGTATCCAATACCATGATCCATCAACGTATCAATCGTCTCATGGAGCAAGGGATATTAACAGGCATAAAACCCGTATTAGATGAAAAAAGATTAGGTTATGATTGGGGGGCTTTTACGGGGCTCAGTCTGGAAAAAGATCATGATTCAAGTCGTATCATTGCCGAGCTGAAAAAGATTCCTGAAGTTACGGAATGTTATTACATCACTGGAAACTACACTTTATACGTAAAGATTATCGCCAAAAACCATGAACATATGCGTCAGTTGCTTTATGAAAAAATTGACAACATTCCGGGCATCGCAAAGACAGATTCTCTCATCGAATTAGGATGTGCATTTAAACGCAATATTATCCTTTAACAACAATAGCAAGCTCAACTGGTCTTGGATCTCAGACAGCAATCTTGGATTCAAGACCTTGCTATTGTTTTCCGATATTTGCCAGTTCCTCCTCCGTCCAATAAATCAGTTCCCGTAATACAAACACATTTTCATAGCTTCCTAACCCATCTATATAATCCCACAGATTGCCTTCAACTTTAACCGGCCTACCATGGTGCAATATATCGTATCCATTATCCAACCAATTTTGTATCTGCTCTTTATCCATCTTTATATGATCTTATTGTTAATATTTATTTAAAACGATTACCTCAAATATAAGGCATTTTTGTGAGGGAAATAAGTCTCTGTACAAGAAAATTTAAATTCGATACTTTATTAAAAAACAACATATCAGCGACAAGTTTTCAGTTTGAATTAGGCAGTTTTAGGATTAAATAAAGTATATTCGTATAAAACCAAATTGTATAATTATGGCAGATTTTTTCTATGTTGGCTATGAAGGTGAAGACGAACTACTCGAACTCGTAGCTGTATCGACCATCCAATCGCTATTGTATTTTCAGGACGCCGATCAGGAAGATTTTACGACAATAAAAACCTCTATCGATCAAAATTTTATTGTGGAAGAAGATCTGATTACTGTAGCAGACGCCCTGAGACTGGATCAATCCATCGTACGTTTTACACCCGGAAAACCAAATTACAAAGATTAGGGATTCTGCTGTAAAACTATTGTTTATCAACAGCAGTATTGCTATCTCGATTGACAGGGATAGCCTATAGTTCATTTGTGAAGTAAAATAAAAAAAATCAACAACATGAGAGCAGTTTTAATTGGTGGTTCCGGCGCAACTGGAAGGGTACTTGTTCATGAGCTATTAAAATCTACGGATTTCACCGAAGTCGTCGTCCTCTTACGGCGCAAGAGCTTTGATGAACAACCCAAATTACGACAGATCATTGTAGACTTCAGTAAACTCCAAGAGTTTGAACAGGAGATTCATGGCGATATTGCTTTTTCCTGCCTGGGCACCACAGTTAAAGATGCAGGTAGTAAAGAAGCTCAATGGAGGGTAGATCATGACCTCAACCTGCAATTCGCAGCGCTGGCCAAGAAAAATGAAATCCCCTGCTTTGTATTACTTTCGGCGGTCAACGCAGATGCTGAATCGAAGATTTTCTACAATCGGATGAAAGGGAGTCTGGAGCAACATGTGAAAGCACTAGATTTTGGTAAACTTATTATTGTACAACCCGGTGGCTTGATCCGTCCCAATACAGATCGTTTAGGTGAAAAAATCGGCATAAACGCATTGCGCGCTTTTAACCGCATCGGCCTTTTTAAGAGCTATGAAGCGCTACCCGTTGCCACGGTTGCCCAAGCGATGATAAAGTCTGTTCATGCCCGCAAAGAACGCATCAATATCATCTCAGTGGAAGATATCAAACAGCTATCAGACACGGTGAACCAAGGGTAATGCAAAAAGTATTCATAACAATGAATTAACAATAAGCTAATCCGGGCTTATTAATTTGCCGTCATTTATTTTATTTATCACACTAATGAAAAAACGCTTTTTATTCCTTTTTCTCTTTGCTTTTATTTATGTGTTTCCGGCTTTTAGCCAAGAAGCAAAATATATCTTTTACCTCATTGGTGACGGAATGGGACTCAATCAAGTCAATCTGACCGAAATACACCGTGCCGAACTGCAGCAAAAAAACAGTACGGTACCTTTGGTTTTTACGCAGTTTCCCCATGTTGGTTTTGCTTCCACGCACTCCCAATCCAACGGTGTTACCGATTCTGGCGCTGGCGGTACAGCTCTTGCCGTCGGTAAAAAAACGAAAAACGGTGTTATCGGAATGGACAGTACCGGAACAGTGCCACACAAAAGTATCGCTTATGCAGCCAAGGAAAAAGGAAAGAAAGTTGGTATCATCACCAGTGTGAGTATAGACCATGCTACACCTGCTTCGTTTTATGCCCATCAGCCTGACCGGGATATGTATTACGAAATTGGCAAAGAAATTATCAGCTCCAATTTTGACTTCTTTGGTGGATCCAATTTCCTAAAACCGGAAACAACCTTTGATAAACAGCCAGCTCCTTCCCTTTTCCCCTTATTTGAAAAAGCAGGATATAAAGTTTTAAAGGGAAAAGAGGCGTATACGCAACATCCCCGCAAGTCTGACAAAATTATCCTTATGAATACAGACGGAACTGCAAGAGATGCGCTAAAATACGCCATAGATCAAAAACCATCTGACCTCAAGCTAGCGGATATTACCGCTGCTGCCATCCAATCGTTGGAACAAAACAATAAAAATGGATTCTTTTTGATGGTTGAAGGTGGAAAAATAGACTGGGCCTGCCATGCAAATGACGCTGCTACCACCATCCAGGAAGTATTAGACTTTAATTCGGCAGCAGAACTTGTGTATGAATTCTACAAGAAACACCCCAAGGAAACACTTATTGTGGTCACTGCTGACCATGAAACCGGTGGATTGGGTATCGGCAACGGTAGCTCTACTTTAAAGACAAAATTACTGGCTAATCAAAAATTATCGCATGCTGAGCTTTCAAATGAAATCGGTAATCTGCGCAAAAACAAAGCAAATGCAACTTGGGATGACCTAAAAAATCTTCTTTCCACGCATACAGGCCTGTATAACCAGGTAAAAGTCAACGCGGATGATGACAAATCACTACAAGGAGCCTACCAACGCAGTTTCGTTGACCATCAGAATGAAACAGCAAAAAGTTTGTACGCCAGTGATGACAAAATCGCGGCTTTAAGCATTGCCATACTAAATCGTATGGGATCAATTGCTTGGGCTTCCAACAACCATTCAGCAGCTTACGCGCCCGTTTATGCCATTGGTACAGGCGCAGAGCAGTTCAACCAAAAAATGGACAACACCGATATACCGAAGAAAATAGCGATAGCCGCCAAGCTAAGCTTAGACTAAAAACAAAAAATCCCCAAGAAATTCTTGGGGATTTTTTTTGAGCCTCTTATCGGAATCGAACCAATGACCTACTGATTACAAGTCAGTTGCTCTACCAGCTGAGCTAAAGAGGCCTTTTAAATGAATTTTAATGAGTATCGCTCAAAGAGCCTCTTATCGGAATCGAACCAATGACCTACTGATTACAAGTCAGTTGCTCTACCAGCTGAGCTAAAGAGGCTTTTTAAAGAAGTTTGATGAGTAGTACTCGAAGAGCCTCTTATCGGAATCGAACCAATGACCTACTGATTACAAGTCAGTTGCTCTACCAGCTGAGCTAAAGAGGCTTTTTACTTCTTTTCAATCTTAAAACGACCTCCGTTTTAAGATGCTGCAAATATCGAAAGCCTAAATCAAAAATGCAAGTCCCCCGCTATAATTTTTACCCGCTTTGATGCCAAATATTTAAAAATCAACAGCATTATTTTTTAATACTGAAAATTTGTCATGAATCAATAAATATCAATGTCATTTTTTCCGAATTATCACATAAAACCCGAATGGCACTTCAATTGTTATACCCCTACATATCAACAAAACTTTAATTAAGCGATACAGAATGAACTTTAACAATTACACAATCAAAGCCCAGGAGGCTATACAAAAAGCTTCGGAGATAGCCGCTGGAAATCAGCAACAGGCCATCGAGACAGCACATATATTAAAAGCATTACTTACTGTAGATGAAAATGTTGTCAGTCACCTATTAAAGAAATTGAACGTCAACATCCCCTACCTTGGCACTGAGCTTGATAAGCAAATCGAGAGCTTCCCCAAAGTAAGCGGAAGCAATATCTATCTGAGCAGTGATGCAAACAATGCTTTACAAAAAGCACAAGGATATCTCAAAGAATTCAACGATGAATTTGTCTCTGTTGAGCATGTACTATTGGGTATATTGGCCACTTCAGACAAAACCTCATCCCTGCTGAAATCACAAGGGGTAACGGAAAAAGATCTCAAGACAGCCATTAAAGAATTGCGCGGTAATAGTCGCGTGACCGATCAAAATGCGGAAGCAACTTACAACGCGCTTGGAAAATATGCCCGCAACTTAAATGAATATGCCGAATCCGGCAAACTAGACCCGGTCATCGGTCGGGACGAGGAGATCAGACGTGTCATGCAGATTCTTTCACGACGCACCAAAAACAACCCCATACTCGTTGGTGAACCAGGGGTGGGTAAGACCGCTATTGCCGAGGGAATCGCCTATCGGATTATCAAAGGTGATGCGCCGGAAAATCTAAAATCCAAGATTGTATTTTCATTGGATATGGGCGCCTTGGTCGCGGGAGCTAAATATAAAGGTGAATTTGAGGAACGCTTGAAAGCTGTTGTTAAAGAAGTAACCGATTCCAACGGAGAGATCATCCTCTTCATCGATGAGATCCATACCTTAGTTGGCGCTGGTGGTGGTGAAGGCGCTATGGATGCCGCAAACATCCTAAAACCTGCCTTGGCCAGAGGTGAGCTACGTGCTATTGGAGCGACTACGCTCAACGAATATCAAAAATACTTTGAAAAAGACAAGGCACTGGAACGTAGGTTTCAAAAAGTCATGGTGGAAGAGCCGGATACACAAGACGCCATTTCCATCCTACGGGGATTGAAAGAACGCTATGAAACACACCATAAAGTGCGTATTCTTGACGAGTCTATCATTGCCGCCGTGGAATTATCACAACGCTATATTGCGGACCGCTTTTTACCGGACAAAGCCATTGACTTAATTGACGAAGCTGCGTCCAAATTACGCCTGGAGATGGACTCTGTACCAGAAGCGGTAGACGAACTAGAGCGCCGTATTATGCAATTGGAAATCGAACGCGAAGCATTAAAACGTGAGAATGACGACAAAAAGGTGCAGGAACTTTCTGAAAGCATTGCCAACTTATCCGCTGAACGTGATACCCTAAGGGCTTCATGGCAAGAAGAAAAAAGTCTGGTGGACAATGTAAACCAAGAAATTGAAAACATTGAAAACTATAAACTTGAAGCCGAACAGGCCGAACGCTCAGGTGATTATGGCAAAGTAGCCGAATTACGTTACGGACGGATCAAAGAGGCTCAGGAAAAAGTGGAGAAACTGAAAGCTGAACTGGCTGAAAAACAAGAAAGCAAACGCATGCTCAAGGAAGAGGTAACTTCAGAAGATATTGCTGATGTCGTTGCCAAATGGACGGGAATACCTGTCAGCAAAATGATTCAGTCTGAACGTGAAAAGCTGCTGAACCTGGAAGAGGAACTTCACAAACGGGTAGCAGGCCAAGATGAAGCCATTGAGGCCATCTCCGATGCAATCCGCCGTTCAAGAGCAGGACTGAATGATGCAAAGCGCCCGATAGGTTCATTCATCTTCCTGGGTACAACCGGGGTCGGAAAAACCGAACTCGCAAAAGCCCTGGCTGAATTTCTATTCGATGATGAGCAGTCTATGGTGCGTATCGACATGTCCGAATATCAGGAAAGACATGCTGTGTCCCGTTTGATCGGTGCGCCTCCGGGATATGTCGGTTATGATGAAGGTGGTCAGCTCACAGAAGCCGTGCGCAGACATCCTTACTCGGTCGTATTACTGGATGAAATCGAAAAAGCGCATCCGGATGTATTTAACATCTTGTTGCAGGTATTGGATGATGGTCACCTGACGGACAATAAGGGCCGCACGGTCAACTTTAAGAATACGATCATCATCATGACCTCCAATACAGGATCGCATATTATCCAAGAGAATTTCAGTCATTTGGATGATGATAATAAAGAGGAGATCATTGCGAAAACACGTACTGAAGTGTTTGATTTGCTTAAACAGTCGATCCGTCCGGAGTTCCTGAACCGTATTGATGAGGTGATTATGTTTACGCCATTGAGTAGAGATGAGATCGGTGATATTGTGCGACTTCAATTTGCACATGTCCAAAAACAACTGGCCGAACAAAATATCTTTATCACGGCTTCGGATGAAGCAATGGATTGGTTGGCACAACTCGGATACGATCCGATCTATGGCGCCAGACCATTGAAACGTGTCATTCAGAAACGTATTCTGAATGAGTTGTCGAAAGAAATCTTATCCGGAAAAGTCAGTCGCGATTCGATTATCAGACTGGATGTGTTTGATGGGAAATTCGTCTTTATCAATAAACAGGAAGATTGATAGTTTATAAATAATCATAAGAGCCCCACTTCATTAGCGGGGCTCTTATGTTATAAACAGGTATTTTACAGGTAAACTATCTTCTAATTCGAAACCCCTACCGCTTTCAGCAATTTCTTCACATCGTCCTCCCCGTCAAGATGCTGTACTAATGTCCTCGTTTTCGCATCATAAACATACAGGGAAGGATAATTACTGGGGCTAAATTTTTCTATAAACTGTGTCCCCGAGTCAAACAAAAATTTCACATTGGCAGCACCTTTCAGCGCTTTGGCATGCATATTAATAAACCCATCCACGTAAGGTTTGTCATTCATCGAGATAAAATAAAAACTAACGTTTTTTAGCTTTTGCAAATTCTGTGCAATGCCCGCTCCCATTTTCTGGCAATGGCCACAACCCGGATCATAGAAATCCAAAACGATATAACCTGTCTTCGGCAATTTGTCCGAATTGAACTTACCCGACTGATAAACCTCATCAAACGTAAATGCTGGAATTGTTTTTGGAGCCTGCGCAAATAAGGGTTGAAAAAGAAAAAATGCACACGCAAAAAATAGGGAGCAGAGTAACTTCATGTTAAAGAATTTTAAACTGACAATGAATATTCAATTAATTTTAATCAATAATACCTAAAAATGCGGTTCTATTCGTCAATATTTTAGTTTTTTTACAAAAAATGCGTAAGTTTGGACTAATTTTTAAATCGATCAAATCTATTAATACTCATTAATCGTGAAAAAACGAATTGCCATTTTTGCTTCAGGTTCAGGGTCCAATGCTCAAAAAATAATGGAACATTTCAAATACTCAGATGAAGTTGAGGTTGCGCTGATCCTGTCCAACAACCCTGATGCTTATGTTATTCAACGCGCTGACAATTTTGAAATTCCAGCTCATATATTTGATCGCAATGAATTTTACAACACGGACAATGTCGTTAACATCCTTAAAAATTTGAATATCGATCTGATCGTCTTGGCAGGTTTCCTATGGCTTGTTCCAAACAATCTTTTAAAAGCCTATCCAAATCAGATCATCAATATCCACCCTGCTCTCCTACCGAAATATGGTGGCAAGGGCATGTATGGGGACCATGTACATAAAGCTGTTTTGGCCAACAAAGAGGAAGAGCATGGCATTACCATTCATTTTGCCAATGAACACTTTGATGAAGGCGAGATTATTTATCAAGCAAAATTTAAGGTAGACGCTGGTGATACGCTGGATATCATTAAGTTCAAAGGTCAGCAATTGGAACACCAACATTTCCCGAAAGTAATTGAGAACCTAATCAAAAAAATGTAAAAACAACATTTTTATTTAGAATTATTTTAAACAAATTGTAACTTTGTCTTATGAACGAAGTTATTGAGTCCTTTGTGGAACAGTGTGAGGGCGAGGGCAAAGCAAGCCCATTTCAATTTAGAAGTGCCGCAATGAATCCTTTTTCTGATTTTTCCTGTGTTTGTTTCAAAAAATGCTGTAAAAAATACAAAGAAGGGAAACGTTGCAAGAAGTGTCCAGGCCGAAAAAAATAGGCTGTTGTTATAGGCTGTCTGTTATGATATAGCTGGGCTTACTCCTCTAGATAGTTCAGGTCCTTATCAAAGCTTTCTTCGAGCTGTGTCAGTGAATACATCGCAATACCAGAAAGCACCAATACCATCGTAATTGCCGCAGGGACAATACCAAAAGAATCTACCAAAAGTCCATAAACCACTGTTGACGGTATCAAGGCACCTCTGACAAAATTAGGTGCAGTAGTAGCCACAGTAGCCCGCAGGTTGGTCCCAAATTGTTCCGCCGAAATAGTCACAAATGTCGCCCAATACCCTACGCCTAGCCCCATGATAAAAGCCAAAACCAGAAATTTATTGGCCGTAATTCCAGTACTCAAAAGATACCATAATGAGCTACCAATAATAATCAACTGGCAGATAAAAACCACCTTTTTCCGGGATTTTAGAATCTGTGCAAATACACCTGCCAGCACATCACCAATGGAAATCCCGATATAAGCAAACATCACCCCTTTACCGGCGCTCAGGGTCTCAGATGCCCCTAGTGCTTTTCCTATTTCCGGAGCCTGCGTGACCAGCACCCCCACCACAAACCAGATTGGCAAACCTATACAGAGACAATTGATATAACGTTTCAATCGACCTTTATCGGTAAAGAGCATCCTAAAATCGCCTTTGGGAACATCCTTTTTATCCTGTTCCTTAAATAGACCCGATTCAAAAGAACCAACACGCAATAGCAACAACAATAAACCCATTCCACCACCCACGAAATAAGCGGTACGCCAATTAAATTCCTCCGAAACAAAGTAGGCTAAAATAGCACCCAACACCCCGACACTGGCGACCAGCATCGTTCCATAACCGCGCTTTGACTTATGCATACTTTCCGAAACCAAGGTGATCCCCGCTCCCAGTTCCCCAGCCAATCCAATCCCGGCTATAAACCGAATAATTCCATACTGCCACACATCCCCTACAAAACCATTTGCAATATTCGCTAAGGAATACAGTAGAATGGAACCAAACAACACTTTTAAACGTCCGTATTTATCACCGATAATTCCCCAGATAATTCCACCCAGCAACAGGCCGCCCATCTGCATATTAAGGACAAACTCTCCTTTTACCCGCATCTGTTCTATCGGCACGCCGATATCCGTAAAGGATTGAATGCGGACAATAGAAAAAATAATGAGGTCATAGATATCGACAAAATACCCCAACGATGCGATCGTTACCAATAGCCATACCTTCTTGCTTTCAGCCTGTTTATCTTTTAATGTTGACATTTTAGGTTCTTTGATGCCGTAAAAATACCATAGTGAAATAAGAAAACCAAGATTTCGGAAAATAATCCGGTACATTGTTCTATTTTTGTATCATGAGATACAGTCCGCGTGCATTAACATGGCTATTGCGTTTTTACCCTCCTTTTTTATTTCAGGGAATCTGGGTAAAAAAAATCAGTCCTGGCTTTAAAGGAGCCGAGGTGAAAATTTACAAGACTCCGTTCAATATCAACACTAATAAAACCTTGTTTGGTGGAACAATTTTCGCTGCTGCAGACCCGATATTTCCGATCCTAATCGATCAATATCTTCAAAAAACAGGTTTTAGAAAGACTGTAGCCTGGCTCAAGTCATCTCGGATTGATTTTAAAAAACCCGGAAAAACAAGTGTGGGCTATTCTGTTCAACTTTCGGACGAACTACTGGACGAATGTACCCAAACCATTCGCACGAAAGGCAAAATTGTCAAAAACCTGAGCCTGGAAATAAAAGATAAAAATGATGAATTATGTGCTGTAGTACATTGTGAAACCTACATTCGTGACTTGAATTTTACATTCCCGGATAGAAATCGAAAGGTCGAGCAATAAGAAATTGATATCTTTGTCCAATTACCAAAAAAATAGAAACATGAACAAAATCGCTTTCATGGCTATCGCATCCTTGGCAATAGCGGCATGTGGAACCACTGGCACAAACAATGTAAAGGTTTTACAAGATTCAACAATCAAAATACATGATGAAATCATGCCTCAGATCGCTCATTTTGACCGCGATGCAGTCAAAATAGACTCTATCTTGAATAATCTAAAAACACTAAAAGCTGCTAAAGCAGACTTGGACACCACAGCAACAAAAAAGGACCTTGGTATATTAAAAGCCAACCTGGAGAGTGCGACAGACCATATGATGGACTGGATGAAAGCATATAAACCCGACAGTACCGATATCAAATATTTTGAAGTCGAATTGCAAAAAGTATCAGACATGAAGAAAATATTTGATACTGTTTCCAAGGAGAGCCAGGAGAAATTAAAAAACTTCTAGGCGAACCACACTACTCATTGCCTCCTTAGGGCAGGATAGAAAAGCCCAGTAGGGTAAATTGAAAATGAAAGAATACAAACGGATGAAATCTATAATTAAACTTTGTTGTGCTACGGGCCTATTGCTTGGTTTATTTTCTTGCAAAAACACGAGCCAGTCCAACTTACCAATTTATGGCGAACGGGAAGCCGTCGAAAAAACAGTTGATGGAAAACAAGTGATAGATACGGTTTATCATACCATACCAGCATTTAAATTTTTGAATCAGGATAGTGCGATGATCTCAGAGAAGGATTTCGAGGGAAAAGTATACATCGCAAACTTCTTTTTTACACATTGTCCAAGCATCTGCCCGACAATGAACCGTAATTTGCTCAAAATCTATACGCAATATAAGGATAATGATGCTGTTCGCTTTTTGTCCCATAGCATAGATTTTAAATATGATCAGCCCTACGTATTGAAAGATTACGCAAATAAACTAGGCGTAAGCAATGACCATTGGCAATTTGTTTCAGGTACAAAGGCAGATATTTATGGTATAGCCAACCAATACCTGGTTTATACAGCAGAGGATAAGAATGCCCCTGGAGGTTATGATCACCAAGGTTATCTTGTCTTGATTGACAAGGATAAACGCATCCGTGGCGCTTATGATGGCACTAATGATGAGCAGGTAAAAAAACTAATGGAGGACTTACCAAAGCTATTGAACGAAGCTAAAAACTAATATGCGTACCCTCTTAACGACCTGTTTTATTATCGGTTGCCTAATATCGGCTTTGATCGGCTGTCAGAGCGAAATTGATATCCGGACGGCACAATACAGCGTAAATGGTCAAAAAGTGTATATAACACATTGTCAGAATTGCCACGGCGAAAAAGGAGAAGGATTGGGAAACCTCTACCCTCCGCTTACAGATACCAAATTTTTGGAAAAAAACCGCCAAAAGCTTGCCTGTATCGTTAAACATGGCACAACAGGGGAACTCGAGGTCGCAGGCAAAAAATTCAATAACACGATGCCAGCTTCAAATCTTTCCGCCGTTGATATTGCTTATGTACTGACCTATATCAATACAAAGATCAATAAGGGTAAAGAAATATTTCCCTTAAATGAGGTGGAAAAACAATTAAAAAATTGTCAATAAAAAAAGAGGAACTTGTAAAAAGTTCCTCTTTTTTTTGCCTAATGCCCAGCAGGCGTATTAAATCCAGCTAACAAAAAAATAATCATCCAAAGCCAAAACAATTTAAATCTTTTTTCCTTATTGTATTATTGGTCCAATTTGTTTTTGTATTTATTGATTTATAACAATAATTTGACATTTTGGATTCAAATTAATCACTAATTTTGCAACCGAATGAACGTTCGATTGATGCACACAAATGAAAAAATTGCAGCTGTCTTTGCTGCCACACTTAAACTGATACATACAAACGGTTTCCATGGGACACCAATGAGTAAAATCGCACAGGAATCCGATGTAGCGATAGGAACTATTTACCACTATTTTCCCTCTAAAGATGATTTGATCTTTGCATTGTTCAAACATTGCCGGTCAATCTTGAACGATTACATATTTGATGGGATAAAAGAAGACTTTGATTATAAAGCTTCTTTTTTTCATGTGTGGCGCAACTTTGTTCAGTTCTATTTAGAAAACGGACGAATCTTCAGTTTTTTTGAACAGTTTTTTTCCTCACCTTATTACGAGAAGAATAAGGCTGAGATACAGGAACCTGTCGGTGGCCAAAACAAGGTACTTGACTTTTTGCAGGAAGGCATTGACAAAAAAATTTTAAAACAAGTAAATGTTCACCTATTGGTGGCTAGTTATATCGGAGTGGCTTTGTCCACAGTACATAGCATCAAATTCAAAGATCTTCACTTCTCCGAACAGAATATGCAGGAGTTAATGGAAATAATTTGGGATGGTGCTGTCAATAGAAATAAAAATAATTAATGAGATATATGAAGTTTAATAAAATCGTTTATTCCTTAGCGACCCTGTCGCTGTTGAGTAATACAGGATTTGCACAACAGCAATCTGAAAACTTGCCGCCAAATGCGACGCTTCAGCAGCTGATAGATTATGCACTACGCAATCAAATTTCTGTAAAACAGGCACAATTGGATGAGGCCATCGGTGAAAAGGATATCGATATCTCCCTTTCGGGCTGGTACCCACAATTAGGTTTGAAAGGAAGCTATAACTATAATGTGATTGTCCCCGTGGTCAATATCGGTGGAAATAATATCAAAATGGGGCAGAATAATGCCAGTGCATTGACGCTACAAGCCGATCAGCAATTGTTGAATCCCGAATTGATACAGGCAAAAAAGGCCGCCTCATTAGTTCGCCTAGGCAACAAGCAAAACACCGAAAGCAAAAAGATAAATGCGGTTGTGGAAGTCAGCAAAGCTTATTATGACATCCTAACCACAGAGGAAATGATTAAAATTGTCCGCGAAAATATTGCTAGGCTCCAAAAGCAGCTGAAAGACGCAAAATCGCAATATGATGTCGGAGTGGTTGACAAAACGGATTTTAAAAGAGCACAGATCGCTTTGGCCAATTCCAACGCAGACGAAAAACGGAACGTCGAATTACGAAAATATAAATATGAATATCTGAAACAGCTGCTAGCATTGGATAAAGGCCAAAATCTTACTTTATCATTCAGTAATAGCAACATGGAATCCGAAATTTTATTGGATACCACAGCTGCTGTAAGTGTTTCCAATCGGATCGAATTCCAACAATTGGAAACATCGAAAAAAATTCAGCAATTGAATACGCAATATTTTAAATGGACCTATTTACCTAGCGTAAGTGCCTTTTATAACTACGCATTCAATTATCGGAATGATAAATTCAGCAAACTCTATAACGACAATTTTCCGGGTTCTGTCGCAGGTTTGAATCTCTCGTTTTCTATTTTCGACGGATTTAAACGAAAAAAACAAGTCAATAAATCCAGGTTGCAAGAGGAACGTATTGACTGGGATATCAAGAATCTGGAAAACAGTATCAATACGGAGTATGCCTTATCAAAAGCCACGTACAATGCCAATCTAAATGATTGGAAAACGGCAAAAGAGAATGTAGAATTGTCCAAAGAGGTTTATGAAACAATCAAATTGCAATACGATGAGGGAATCACAAAATACCTGGATTTAATGACGGCTGAAAATGATCTCAAAATAACGCAATTCAATTATCTGAGTGCGCTCTATGCATTGCTATCAAGTAAATTGGATGTTCAAAAAGCAGTTGGGGCAATCCAAACTAATTAATCAATTCAAACGGAAACTAATACAAATCATGAATAAAAGACAATTATTATTCGCTTTCTTCCTTGGGACGGCTTTAGTATGGACCTCTTGTGGAAATAAAGATGCAAAAAAGCAAGGTGCAGCACAGGCTCAGGCTGAGAAGGTTGTTCCTGTTACCTTTGGCGCAGCATCACATGAGATTGTAACGGGAACAATTAGTTACCCGTCAACAGTCAAACCGTTGAACGAAGCAGATCTATTTGCAGAAGTAAGCGGTTATATTACCAAAATATATGTTTCAGATGGTGCTGTGGTCTCTAAAGGTCAAGCCTTATATGAGATTGATGGAACACGTTATAACGCAGCCGTACAACAGGCCAAAGCAAGTCTACAAATTGCACAGACTGACCTCGACCGTCAAAAAAGAGATTTGGCCCGTTATCAAGTATTGGCTGACAAAGACGCGATCGCTAAACAGGTTTATGATAATGCCGTATCAAATGTTGCTGCTTCGCAAGCACAGGTAGAATCTGCACGCGCGGCTTTGGTTACAGCAAATACCAATTTGTCCCGTTCTACGATTCGTGCGCCATTCTCCGGAACTGTCGGTATTTCACAAGTACGTCTAGGTGCCTTGGTCAATCCAGGGTCTACCTTATTGAACACGTTATCTTCGACAAGCCCGATCGCGATTGAGTTTCAGGTCAACGAAAAAGATATCAGCAAGTTTGTTCAAATGCAAAGCAACCATTCCTCGTCCGATCTTTCACTCTTGTTACCAGATGGAAGTACTTATGAAGGCAAAGGAAGCATAACGACAATTGACCGTGCGGTTGACCCAGCGACAGGAACAATTAAAGTACGGGCTACGTTCCCGAACAATGCCAATGCGTTAAGAGCGGGGATGAATATCACCATGAATGTATCGACAACTTCGCCAACAGAAGAAATCGTTGTTCCTTACAAAGCAGTCTTCGAACAATTGGGTGTGTTCAATTTATATGCCGTTAACGATAGCAGCAAAGCTGAAATCCGCCAGGTAAAATTGGGTATTAAAGCTGGTGATAAAATCGTTATCAAAGAGGGTGTCAAAGACGGTGAGAAAATCGTTGTTGATGGTGCCATGAATGTCCAAAATGGTGTTAAAGTCGTCGACGCTGCCACTGCTGCCCAACAAGCTGCAAAAGGCGCTCCGAAAGGAAAATAACAGCATTAATTTTTAAAGAGAATCTAAAAGATATAGAATGATTTCAGAAGTATTTATTAAGAGGCCAGTTACCGCAATCGTTATTTCGATATTGATTTCAATCATCGGGATTATTGCTGTATCTACGTTGCCAATTAGCCAGTATCCTTCTATTGCACCGCCAACTGTTACAGTTACAGCAAACTATACAGGAGCCGATGCACAGACGGTTGAGCAGACCGTGACAACGCTGATCGAGAGTCAGATCAATGGTACACCTGGCATGATTTATATGTCGTCAAATAGTACTTCAAATGGTCAAGCAGCAATTACTGTCACATTTGAAGTAGGTACTGATATTGATATCGCCACCCTGGATGTACAAAACCGTGTGGGAATTGCAGAGCCAGCACTACCCGAAGCGGTACGACGTCTGGGGATCACGACCCGTAAAGCGAACACAGATATCCTGATGCTGGTGGCATTGACATCACCTAAAGGTACGAGAGATGAAAATTTCCTAGCCAATTACAACAACTTGTATGTCAAAGACGCCTTGTTGCGTGTCAAAGGTGTCGGTGATGTCACAGCTTTTGGTCAACCATTCTCCATGCGTGTATGGTTAGATGCCAACAAATTGGCGAATCTCAGCTTGAATCCTGCGGATGTATCAGCAGCTATTGCCGAACAAAATTCCCGTATTCCGGGTGGTAGTGTCGGCGGACGTCCACAGGAGTCTTCAACGGTCTTTGAATATCCCGTTATTACGGATAGTGACCTTTCTAACCCCGAGGATTTTGAAAACATCGTCGTCAAAACCAATACAGACGGTTCGATTGTACTCCTAAAAGATGTTGCCCGCGTAGAGCTGGGACAATTTAACTATGGTACATCGTCCAAAGTAAACGGAATGAATTCATCGGCAATGATGATCGCCCAAACACCGGGTGGTAATGCCGTTGAATCTGCGGAAGGTATTGTCACCACATTGGAAAAATTAAAACAATCCTTTCCGACAGACGTCGATTACACCATCAGTTATGAAACCGTTTCTGTGGTAAATGCATCCATTTCTTCGGTAATCCATACCTTGGTGGAAGCGCTACTTTTGGTAACCTTTGTGGTATTCTTCTTCCTACAAAGCTGGAGAGCAACATTGATTCCTGTACTGGCAATTCCAGTATCCATCGTTGGTACATTCATCTTTTTCTTGATGTTTGGCTTTTCGGTCAATAACTTGACGATGCTTGCCTTTGTACTGGCCATCGGTATCGTAGTGGATGATGCCATCGTTGTGGTGGAGGCTGTTCAGCACTATATTGACCATTATAAACTGGATGCCAAGGAAGCAACACGTCGTGCAATGGGTGATATTACAGCACCAGTTATCGCAATTGCCCTCATCTTGGCCGCGGTATTCGTTCCGGTAGGATTTATCCCGGGCATGGTGGGTAAATTGTACCAACAATTTGCCATTACAATTGCCGTATCCGTTATGCTGTCGGCATTTATTGCCCTTTCCCTGACACCAGCCTTGTGTTCAATTTTATTGAAACCAACAGCTGTCCATGAGGGCGCAAAAGGCTTGAACAAGTTCTTCTACAAGTTCAACGTATGGTTTGAAAAAGTAACAGTCAAATATTCAAGAGGTGTAAAACAAGCCATTAAAAAGGCGCCACTTGTGTTGATTATCCTTTTATGTATTTTTATCGGTACAGGTTATATGTTTACCACCAAGCCAACAGGATTTATTCCTTCTGAAGATGGTGGAGCCTTCTTCGCTGGTGTAACTTTGCCAGAGGGTTCATCCTCTGCCCGTACCAATGAAGTATTGAAAGAGATCGAGGACGATTTGCATAAGATGTTCCCTGAAATCAAGTATGTAACTGCGATATCTGGTATTAACATTCTGAACCGTTCCTTTAAATCCAATGGTGCGACCTTGTTCGTATCCTTAAAACCTTGGGAAACACGGACGCGGACAGCGAATGATATTGCAGGAATGATCATGGGTAAATATATGGGCTATACCAAAGCAAGGGTATTGGCCGTAACACCACCGGCAATCCCAGGCCTGGGTACATCCGGAGGTTTCTCCCTACAGGTTCAAGATTTACAGACTGTCAATATCAAGGACTTCGAAGCTACGGTAGGTAAATTCCTTATGGCAGCCAATCAACGTCCTGAAATCGGAATGGCCTATACCATGTTTAACTCCAATTCACCAAACTACAAATTGGAAGTCAACCGTGAGCAGGCAAAACGTATGGGTGTGCCAATCTCGAGCATCTATTCAACGATATCTGCCTACTTAGGTAGTAGTTATGTCAATGACTTTACGAAATATGGTCGTAGCTACCGTGTCGTAACACAAGCAGATATGCCCTACCGGATGAACATTGAAGATATCAACAAATTGTACGTCAACAATACATTGGGCAATCCGGTACCAGTGGGTACATTGGTGAAATATGAGCTGATTACAATGCCTTCGATCATCAACCACTACAATATCTTTAGAAGTATCGAGATCAATGGTAGTTCGGCCCCAGGCTATTCTTCTGGAGATGCTTTGAAAGCCTTGCAAGAAGTAGCTGCTCAAACATTGCCTGAGGGATTTGACTATCAGTTCTCAGGTCTTTCACTACAAGAGATGCAGTCCGGATCAAAGACCGTTCAGATTTTTGCACTATGTATCTTATTTGTATTCCTACTGTTGGCAGCATTGTACGAAAGCTGGTCTGTTCCATTCTCTATCCTCCTATCAGTTCCTTTAGGTGTATTTGGTGCGATCTTGACTCTGACGTTGATACCAACATTGGATAATAATATCTATGCGCAAATCGGTTTGGTAACCATCATTGGTCTTGCGGCCAAGAATGCGATCCTGATTGTGGAATTCGCCAAAGAGCGGGTTGATATCGGAATGAATCTCTATGAAGCAACGTTAGACGCTGTAAAATTGCGTTTACGCCCGATTATCATGACCTCTTTTGCCTTCATCCTAGGTATTATTCCATTGATGTTGTCACATGGTGCCGGTGCCATATCCCGCCAAACAATCGGCTGGACGGTATTCGGTGGTATGACTGCGGCAACACTTTTGGCAATCTTTATCGTACCGGTTCTATTCGTTGTGATTACGAGAATGGCTTACGGTAAGAAAAAATTGGCTGAATTAGAAGCTAATTTTGATGAAGAAAAAGCGAAAAACTTAAGTGCACACTAAGCAAATAAAATTTGCCGTATGTGCTAAGACCATACCGTAAATGCTAAGACGCCTTTCCTTCTGACGAAGGAAAGGCGTCTTGCTTTTTGCTCTTCCAATTATAATTTTTAATTTTACCACACACTATTAAATAAATATGTCACCTGAATCACAACGTAAATTTGAACAGCTCAACCTTCTTGCCGAATCCTATGACGCCCTACTATTCGACGTCGACGGTACTTTGGCCGACAACATGGATGCCCACAAACAAGCATATAAAGCTGCCGCCGAACAATATGGTGTCACTTTGGATGTCAATCTTATTGATGAAACGGCTGGCTGGCCTACGGTTGCTGTTGCAGAGGAAATCAGTAAACGCTATGGCGTAGACTTCGATTATCAGGAATTCTCAACATTGAAGTCCACCATATTCCGGGATGAGTATGTCTTTAAAACAAAGCCCGTGGATTATGTTGTTGAACATTTAAAATATCAAAAGGGTAAAAAACATATTGCTGCTGTCTCGGGTGGCACAAGAACAACCTTGTCGATGACCCTGACAACCATAGGTGTATGGGATGACCTGGAAACATTGGTCTGTGCCGGTGATACAGCAGAAGGTAAACCCTCACCACAACCGTTCTTACTTGCTGCTTCACAGCTGAATATAGCTCCTGAGAAATGTTTAGTCTATGAAGATGGTGTCCCTGGTGTAGAAGGCGCAAAAGCCGCTGGAATGGGCTGGATCCGCGTAGATGAGCTATAATTAATCAAATAAAAATACTACAAAAAGCCCCCGAGTTTTCTATTCGAGGGCTTTTCTTTTATTCCTACGCTCCCTCCTTTCAGACTGTTCAATTCTGGGAGGGATTCGCTACTACTTCCGCATGACTTCTTTCTATACTAGAAGCTCGTGATAATTTTCACACCACCATTACTGTAATTCAGATCAGATGACCGCAAGCCACCGACCGGTATTTTATAATAAGGTTCCACAGAAATGGAAAGTTTTCCAACTTTCTGTTTTCTTCCAACCGAGAAATTAACAAAACCATTCACACCTTTATCATCCACATTCTTTTCGGTGGATTTTTGCTTATACTCCGTATTATTGGTTTCATAAATGGTCGCGCGTTCCTGATCCAGTACACCAACATAGGAAACCCCTACAGAGGTATAAAAATTCTTAGTGATTGCATAACGAACATCAACCGGAATATCCACCGTCAGAATTTTACCAGAGACACGTTCGTTGCTTTTGGCATCCTTGGCATCAGCTAAACCCTTTGCAAAAGCATTACTCAAACCATTGGGTTGCGAAAGATAATTTGGTGCGTTCATTTCAAAAGAATTGGAAGCCATCGCTGGTGTGATGGGCGTATTTCCCGAAACAGCACCATAATGTTGGATCGAAGCACCTGAACGAATACTGATCTTACTCGAAACATTATAGGCCAGTGCAACTCCCCCGCCAAGTGTGATACTTTCAGAAGTGGAAGCTGGAGACACAAATGCGCCCATTTCCCATTTTCTATCAAGGTCATTGTTGGATTTCAACATCACACTACCCCTCCGGTTTTCCTGTTGTCCAGCATATAGCGCAGCAAGGCGTGCAGCTTCACGTTGGGTCTGTGTAGAAGAAACCACAGTATTTGAGTTCGTTGGTGTCACATTTGATTGCGTTGTTGTGGCAACCTGAGTCCTTGTTGTGATATCTGTAGAAGCAGTGGCTGTAGGATCATCCAAATTGATCTGTGCGGATAATGTACTATTTCGCAATTGCATAGTCTGCCCACCCAAAGCGGCGAAATTATTTGATACATTGATATTATTTCCACGTACAGCCTTTCCACCAAATAGGACAAACTGTTGTTGTTGACTATTATCCGTAGGCTCGTTTTCCACCTTCGAATAGGTAAACGGTCTATCCCGCAATAGCTCCTGTGCACTTAGCCCCTGCTCTCCAGTGACAGCAGACAATGAGCGTTGAATAGACTCTTTTAAATCTTTATTATCGGCGAGAACCTCGCTATTTTTATCATTTTGTGTTAAAACTGCAGAAGACGGAGCGACCGAAGAATTATTTTTTAAACTCCAATACCCCACACCAAAACATAAAAGTACAGCGGCTGCCGCGCTCCAATATTTCCAGGCGGAAGAAGGCGGTGCTGCTACCCCATGCTTTGACGCAAACTTTTCCCAGGAGCCTTCCCGATACGGGAGCTCATGGTCTTTTAATTGCCCAATGATTTCTTCTATCAATTCTTTTTTCTTATTGCCTTCCATTGTAACAACAATATTTATCTTATTTCTTGAACTACACCTGTATAGTCCAAGTATAATTTTCTTAGTTTTTGTTTTGCCCTCGTCAGATAAGTACGCGAAGTACTATCCGGTATATTTAGCATCTGGGCAATTTCATCATGTGAATACCCTTCTATTTCATAGAGATTAAAAATAGTTTTTTGAATTTCGGGAAGCTGATCCAACAGACTCAGGATTTCATTCACCTCTAATCGGCTTTCCAATTGAACCGACGGCGTGTGCATATCCCCTTCAGCCATATCCTCAACAGAATACATTTGTTTTTTACCCCTCAAAAAATCAATAGAGATATTGGCAGCGATCCGGCCGATCCAGGCCCTAAATGACTTTTCGAGGTTCTCTGCATCGATATCCATATTAAAGGATTCCAATTTTCGAAAAATCCGGACAAAGCTCTCATTCACAAGTTCCTCGGCATCCACATCTTGTTTGACATAGCGGATAATGATTGCCATGAGGTAGCCATAATATTTTTTATAGACGAAAGCCTTTCCGTCCTCACGATTTCGCAAGCAACGCTCCAGGGCATCATGTAAAGATGATAGCTTCTTGTTATAAAAATATGACTGAATAATTCCCACTTAAACTATTTAAATATTAAGCTTCAAATAACGAAAATAAAATTATAAAACTTAAAATCAAATAGTCGAATGTCCCCGCTTAATATCACTATTTAACTATTTTTATTCTCCTAACGGTTCCTATTTATATTTCGCTACACTGCTTTCAAAAAAAATCAATAAAAAGAATTGAAAAAAATGGCTATTTTTGCATGATTTTCACATTTTAAATATTATTCAGACCGAATGAGTACTGTATTATCCGAACAGGAACAACTTAGAAGACAGGCGATGCAATCGTTGTTGGATATGGGAATCGAGCCTTTTCCAGCAAATGAATTTGTCGTCAACGCACACGCTGCCGATATTTTAGAAAACTACGATAGAGATAAATTGAATTATAAGAACATTACCATTGCCGGACGTATCATGAGTCGTCGTGTCATGGGAAGTGCTTCATTTTTTGAAATTCAAGATTCTACCGGACGCATCCAGGCCTATATCAAGCGTGATGACGTATGTCCTGATGAAAATAAAGATCTTTATAATGTTGTTTTCAAAAAACTATTGGATATTGGCGATATTGTAGGTGTCAAAGGATATGTTTTCACAACACAGACCGAAGCTATCGCAGTACACGTTGAGGAACTTACCGTATTATCCAAATCTTTGCGCCCACTTCCAATCGTTAAATCTGCCGAAGGCAAAACTTTCGATGCCTTTACGGATCCGGAGCAACGTTACAGAATGCGTTATGTGGACTTGATCGTGAACCCTGCCAATAAAGATATATTTGTAAAACGTACCAAGCTTTTCAATGCAATGCGTCAATTTTTTAATGATGCTGGTTATATGGAAGTGGAGACACCTGTTTTGCAGTCTATCCCTGGTGGTGCCACTGCACGTCCATTTATCACACACCATAATGCACTGGATATCCCATTATACCTTCGTATCGCCAACGAGCTTTATCTAAAAAGATTGATCGTGGGTGGTTTTGACGGTGTGTATGAGTTTTCAAAAAACTTCCGTAACGAAGGAATGGACCGTACTCATAATCCCGAATTTACGGCAATGGAAATCTATGTAGCCTACAAAGACTACAACTGGATGATGGATTTTACAGAGCGCCTGTTGGAATATTGTGCTGTAGCCGTCAATGGCACCACTGAAGCAACTTTCGGTGAGCACAAAATTGACTTCAGAGCGCCATATAAGCGTATTTCCATGACCGATTCCATTAAAGAATTTACTGGATTTGATATCACAGGAAAAACAGAGGATGAAATTCGTGTTGCTGCAAAAGGCATGGGAATCGATGTCAACGAGACAATGGGTAAAGGCAAGCTGATCGACGAGATTTTCGGTGCTAAATGTGAAGGAAACTATATCCAACCAACCTTCATCACGGATTATCCAAAAGAAATGTCACCATTGACAAAGAAACATAGAGACAATCCAGATTTAACAGAACGCTTCGAGTTAATGGTCTGTGGAAAAGAGATTGCCAATGCTTACTCGGAATTGAATGACCCTATTGATCAACGCGAACGCTTTGAGGATCAATTACGTCTTTCAGAGAAAGGTGACGATGAAGCGATGTTTATTGACCAAGATTTCTTGCGTTCTTTGGAATATGGTATGCCTCCTACTTCTGGTTTGGGAATAGGTATGGACCGCCTGATCATGTTCCTGACTAATAATGCTTCTATTCAAGAAGTATTGTTCTTCCCGCAAATGCGTCCAGAGAAAGTGGCAAAAGTTGCTGATGTGAAAGACTATGAAGAGCAAGGCATTCCTGCGGAATGGGTTCCGGCTCTACAAAAAATGGGTTTTACAACCATTGAAGCATTGAAAGAAGCCAACCCGAATAAAGTTTTCAATGACCTGGGTGGTATGCGTAAAAAGCTAAAACTAGAGGTTGCGATGCCGAGCAAAGAAGATGTACTTGCTTGGTTTAACTAACCGACTACAAGCATATAAAAGGCGTGTCTAAAAAAATTGGACACGCCTTTTTTTGTTGGTATAATTAGGGATGAGTCGCTATTTCAGTTTAATCCAATCTATTGCCTATATTTTTATTACAAAAACCTTACCTAAGAAAGGGTACGCTAAATTGTAAACATTTTCTATATTTACGTATCTTGAAATAAAAATTGCTTTAGCGTATGAAGAGCATACTTGCCCTTGATGGCGGTGGTATTCGGGGAATTATTCCGGCTATGATACTTGTGGCTTTGGAGGAGAAATTACAAAAAAAAACAATGGATCCCAATGCACGCATCGCCTCCTATTTTGATTTTATTGCCGGTACAAGCAGTGGTGGGATTCTGACAAGCATTCTACTATTCCCAGAAGAGGGAAATCCCACGCACCCCAAGTTTTCAGCACGCGACGCCCTAAACCTATTTGTCAATCACGGGACAGAAATCTTTCACACCTCCAAATGGCGACGTTTTCTAGGCGGATTTGGTCTGGTTAGTGAATTGTATTCCTCAGTTGCCTTATCAAATGTGCTGGACAAATATTTTCAGAATGCACGGTTAAGCCATCTCATTAAGCCATGTATTATCACGGCCTACAATATTGAGCTCCGTAAAAATCATTTTTTCAGACAGCAAAAAGCCATTACACATGGCGAAGCGCGCGATTTTTATCTGAAGGACGTCTGTAAAGCAACCTCAGCGGCTCCGACCTTTTTCCCTGTTGCTGAAATATATTCGATATCAAACACCAGATACCCGCTCATAGATGGCGGTGTGTTTGCACAAAATCCCTCTATCTGCGGTTTGCTGGAAGTTTTGAAAGCCTTCAATAGTACGCAGATCAATGATGTATTTATGGTATCCTTGGGTACCGGCGTTTCAAAGACAGCATATAATTACGAACACTTCAAGAAAAAGCTTGCGATCCAGATAGGCCCTGCCCTAGTCGATATCATGACAAGTGCATCTTCTGAAAGCACCGAATTTTTTATTCAACAATTGTTCAGGAACAATGGCAAACAGCAGAATTATGTCCGTCTGGAACCGGCAAACCTGTCCAGTATCAATGCTTCCCTAGATGCTGCCTCGCCAAATAATATACAGAAACTCATATCCCTATCCGATAAGCTGATCAGCGAACATGAGGATACGCTAGATTATATCATCGAACACCTCATTAAAGAAAAGAATCAGAATAAGAAGAAAAATCCATGGAGCCAGTTGATGGATAAATTCTAAAAGGTTACTTTTACGCATATTTAAATCTATTATGGCATTAAACTACGTTTGGGTTGCATTTTTTTTGATCACATTTGCCGTAGCCCTTGTAAAACTTATCTTCTTCGGAGATACCGAAATTTTCCAACAAATTGTCAACTCCATCTTTGACAGTGCTAAAAACGGAGCCGAAATCTCCTTAGGACTGATCGGAATGATGAGTTTCGCTTTAGGGATCATGAAAATTGGTGAAAAAGGCGGCATGATCAATATCTTTGCAAAAATCGTAGGCCCTTTCTTCCATAAATTATTTCCCGAAATCCCTAAAAACCACCCTGCTCTTGGATCTATCCTGATGAATTTTTCCGCCAATGCACTTGGTCTGGATAATGCAGCTACCCCTTTGGGGCTTAAAGCAATGAAAGAGCTTCAGGAACTCAATCCCAATAAGGATACAGCAACAAATGCACAGATTATGTTTATCGTGCTCAATGCATCCAGTCTGACCTTATTACCGATTTCCATTATGGCTTATCGAAAAGAAGCCGGTGCGCCAGATCCTTCCGATGTTTTTCTTCCGATTTTGATTGCAACTTTCTTTTCCACTTTGGTCGCTTTGATTCTTGTAGCCATCTATCAGAAAATAAACCTATTCAACCGGGTAGTTTTGGGCTATCTAGGTGCCATGTGTTTATTTATCGGTGGATTGTTGTATTATTTCTCGGGTTTACAGCAAGCTGAAATCGAAGTCTTCAGCAAGGTGTTTGGCAATGTGATCTTGTTTAGCTTGTTCACTTCGTTTATAGGATTGGCCTTGTTCCGCAAAGTCAACGTTTACGATTCCTTTATCGAAGGTGCCAAAGAGGGCTTTGAAGTTTCTGTCAAGATTATCCCCTATCTGGTGGCGATGCTGGTCGGTATTGCAGTCTTTAGAGCTTCTGGAACGATGGATTATATGGTTGCGGGAATATCCAAGGGTATTGCGCTGTGTGGTTTAGATACGTCTTTTGTGGATGCTCTTCCTGTTGCATTTATGAAACCGCTAAGCGGTTCGGGTGCCCGTGGACTTATGGTCGACCTGATGAATGCCAAAGGTCCGATGGACTTTGCTGCCCGCGTTGCCTGCGTGATCCAGGGTTCTACGGAAACAACATTTTATGTACTTGCAGTCTACTTTGGTGCTGTAGGTATCAAACGGACAAGACATGCCCTACCTTGCGCACTTTTGGCTGAATTGGCCGGTGTGGTAGCAGCAATTATTATCTCTTATATCTTTTTCAAATAGTGTTTATTGTCGGCAATAATTGAACAGCAATAGCAAATAAACACTTAATGAATTAAACCAAGAGATCTGTATAGTAGATAGATAACGGTCTATGTGTATTCAATCAGTTAAGAATCGCTTCGAAGGGTTTGAATGCATAGACAAATGAATAAATAATTAGAGACGAATGAAAAAAACAATCGCACTGATCGCCCATGATGGCAAGAAACCAGAAATGGTTGCCTTTGTCAAAGACCACCAAGATTTGTTGGAACATGCTAATATCATCGCAACAGGAACAACAGGTTCCTATGTGCGGCAAACCGGATTACCTGTGGAGCTAAAATTAAGTGGTCCTATGGGTGGTGATGCACAGATCGCTGCATTGGCTGCTGAGGGTAAAGTGGATGGTATTATCTTCTTCCGTGATCCCCTTGGCAAACATGCCCATGAACCCGACATTCAGATGTTAATGCGCGTATGCGACCTCTATAATGTTCCATTGGCAACAAATCCTGCTACTGGAAGCTTAATTATCGAAGGGTTATTGGAAGATCTCGTTGACTAACAAAAAGCTATTTTATTCAAGATGATGGAAAATGAAGTTATTGTCACCATAGGTGAAACTCCCTATACAACGACTGTACAATATGGCAAACACCAGATTATTGTCGACGAGCCGGAAGATTTAGGTGGTCAGGATCAAGGGATAAGCCCCACACCACTTTTACTTTCTTCTTTAGGTACATGTAAAGCTGTCACAGTAAAAATGTATGCTGATCGAAAAAACTGGCCCCTAGAAGAAGTGATGATCCGTCTTTCACACGAAATCAAGACCAGTGAACAGCAGCAGACGACCTACATACAATGTCATATTAGCTTCAAAGGCGATTTGGATGACGAACAAAAAAAGAGGTTATTTAAGATCGCTGAAAAATGTCCTGTACATAAAATCTTAACTAATCCTATTGTAATAACTTCAAATCATTTGTAATTGTTTCTTGGGATAACGGACAACACTATTTATATTTGTCCGCACAAAAAAACCTTCGTATAACAATCCGTACTAATGAGGCTGGAGGATATCGAAGGTTCTAATTGGCCTTTAAATTGAGCGGAAAGCACTCAATAATGAAAGAAGAAGCAGGAATCAAGAATACATATACGTTCAATAAAAATAGCAAACCGATGCAATTGGATCCACAAATAGCAATAGATTCTCCTTTTAGATCAATTAAACGGGAAGACTGGAAAAATCTAAATGGGAAAATATTGCACAACTTCAGTTCCGAAGATCTTGAAAATCTACATGCACTCAATGAGCCATTGACCAATCAGGAGATCGAAGAAGTTTACGTTCCTTTGAGCCATTTGCTAGAAATCCACATTGACCGTTTCCAAAGCCTGCATCAACGCACAAATCGCTTCTTCGGTAAAGAAGAGAGCAAATTGCCTTATATCATCGGCATTGCCGGATCTGTGGCCGTCGGAAAAAGTACAACAGCAAGAGTATTGCAACGGGTATTGAGTATGTTGCCTTCCAAACCAAAAGTAGATCTGGTGACAACAGATGGCTTCCTCTACCCCAACCAACAGCTGATCGAAAAAGGTATCCTCAACCGCAAAGGATTTCCGGAAAGCTATGATGCCAAACGGTTGATCCATTTCCTCTCTGCTGTCAAGTCTGGAGCCCCTAAGATTACTGTTCCGGTTTATAGCCACTTGGTTTACGATGTCCTACCAGACGACCAACAGCAAATCATTGAACAGCCAGACATCCTGATTGTCGAAGGTATTAACGTATTGCAGGTTAACTCACAACGCCCACGTAAAGGCCATAGCGTATTCGTTTCCGATTTCTTCGATTATTCCATCTATGTACATGCCAGTGAGAAAAACCTCATCGAATGGTATACCAATAGGTTTGAATCCTTGCGCGCGACAGCCTTCCAGAATCCGGCTTCATTTTTCCATAAATATGCGAATATGTCAGCCGAGGAAAGTCATGCCATGGCCGTGAACATTTGGAATGAAATCAACAAGCCCAACCTAATCAAAAATATCTTACCGACCCGTTATCGGGCCGATCTTATCCTCGAGAAAGGCAGCCACCACTTTGTCAAGAATGTGAAGGTCAGAAAGATCTAACTGAGCCGCCCCTTAAATTGAAGCACTTCATTCAGGATCTTGCTCTGCACTTGCTGGTGAATCCGATTGCTTGAAGATATGGTGCTAACTTCAACTTTGTATTTCACAAAGTCTTTGGCCAGATCCGCTATTTTTACCGAGAAGCCCTGTCCATGATCCAAATTGGGATTATTCTGAAATAAAGGTTTAAAATACTGCTCCAGTTCTTCCACAGCGACCGCATGGTCAACCGGCAGCTCGAATTTCACGACTATTTTATTGGACTTCTGTGAGGTTTTGTTGACCAAAGTCGCGGTAAACACCAGGTTATTCGGAATCATCACAGCATCATCATCCTCGTCCCGGACAACCAGATTGGCTAAGGTAATATCAACAATTTTGCCCTGATACTCCCCGATTTTAATGCGGTCACCCACAGAAAACTGATCCGAAAACATAATGATCAGACCCGATATCATATTTGTAATATATTCCCTAAAAATAACAGCAATGGCCATGGCAACGATTGTCATACTGGTGATAAAGTCCTTCGGATTAATACCAACAGCAATCATCACACTCACAATAATGAAAAATACATTTCCTACGGTCGCCACGCGTGTGATGCCGAGCACGAAATTACCGCGCACAACCTGATGTTCATTTCTACTGTTGTACAGTTTAACCAGAATAAAATGACCGATCGAAATCAGTACGCTGGCCGTCAGAAAAGTATTCAGTCCGTATGCAATATTTCGTATGCTATCTTTCTGCTCATAAAAAGCTTCAAACTGCACAAATGAAGCCGTCAGTGCAACAAGTAGTATAATCCGTACAATAAAAGAAATTGAAATAGATTTCGTCATTTTTAAACGTTGATGATTTGCAAATAAAAACAAATTTATCGTTTTCTCCACTGTCACCAAAGATTTTTTTGCTGCATAAGGGAACTAAAAATGTTGCATAGCTAAACAATTTTACTTTACGTAAAAAGCATTATCAGGAAATACCTATCTTTGCCTAAAGACATTACATGCTATTAAATGAAGGAATCCAACGTGCAAACTGAACTCAACGTCACCGGAATGCATTGTACAAATTGTGCTATTTCAATCCATAAATACCTAGAAGACAACGGCGCTAAGGAGATTTACGTTGATTTCGCTTCAGATGAAGTAAAGTTTTCCGATATTCCGCAGGATCAGGTTCCAAAGCTCGTTAAAGGCATCGAGTCATTGGGATACAAAGTCATCAAGGACAAAGATGTCAGAGTAAGCTTCTGGAAATCAGTTGAGTTTAAATTCCTGATCTGTCTGCTCTTTACGATTCCACTCTGGAGTCACATGTTTGTGGATCTCCCCTTGCTTCATGACCCCTATATACAACTGGCCTTATGTGCACCTGTCTATCTTGTTGGTTGTATCTACTTTGGCAATAGTGCACTACGCTCACTATGGAATAAAATGCCTAACATGGATGTACTTATCTTTGTGGGCTCCACGGCAGCATTTGTCTATAGCGCTATTGGCACATACTATAAACTAGGGCACGATTACCAATTTTACGAAACCTGCGCAACCATCATTACCCTGGTTTTTATGGGGAATGTACTTGAAAAACGTGCTGTTACCAAAACCACATCTGCGATCAAAGATCTGGTTAAATATCAAGACATTAAAGCGATTAAAATCCTCGACGATCAGGAGATTGAAATTACTGCTAAAGAGATTAAATCCGGAGATATCCTCAAAGTAAATACGGGAAGTCTAATTCCAGCAGATGGTGACATCCTGGATGGACATGGTTGGATAGACGAATCCATGATCACGGGTGAGAGCATGCCTATCGAAAAAACAAAATATGAAGCTGTCATTGGCGGCACACTGCTGACTGCTGGCAACATCAGAATCACGGCAACGAAAGTAGGTTCAAAAAGCGTTTTGTATCAGATCATTCAATTGATCAAAGATGCACAGAGCAAAAAACCGCCTATCCAAAAATTTGGCGATAAAGTAGCGGCCTATTTTGTTCCTATTGTTGTCACAATCGCCTTTTTCACCTTCTTTATTGCTTACTTTATCGCCCAGTTGCCCTTGCAGCAAGCCTTGATGAATGCCATTGCGACACTTGTTGTGTCTTGCCCTTGTGCAATGGGCCTGGCTACACCAACAGCAGTGATGGTAGGTCTCGGTCGGGCAGCCAAGCAAGGTATCCTCATCAAGGGCGGAAGCACAATTGAAGAGTTATCCGAACTCAAACAGATGGTCTTTGATAAGACAGGGACACTGACAACGGGCGATTTTAACATCAAGGCCATCCAGACCTTTGGCATCGAGCAATCCCAGGTTGAATCCATTATTGCACAACTGGAAAGCTACTCCAGTCATCCGATTGCCCAATCCATCCGCAAGCAACTCAAGGAAATAAGATCCTATCGTATTATCTTCAAGGAAGTCAACGAAATTAAGGGACAGGGAATATTTGCGACAGACACGAACGGGAACAGCTATTCGATCTGTAATGCAAAAATCGGTAAGAAGGATTATTCCAATCGGTACGACCTGACGCTGACGATTAATGAAGTTGTCATTGCAGGTATCGTTTTGGAAGATCAGATCAAGCCCTATGCAAAAGAACTTATTCAATATTTAAAAGATAAAGGGATCAGACCTATTCTATTAAGTGGTGACCGACAGAGTAAATGTGAGCGTGCAGCACAAAAGCTTGGCATAGCCGATGTCTATTGGGAAAAATCGCCCAGCGAAAAACTGACGATTCTATCTGAACTAAAAAAGACTGCCCCTACAGCGATGGTCGGTGATGGCATCAACGATGCTCCTGCCCTTACGGCAGCTGATGTCGGTATTTCTCTCGGTGATGCAACACATGTCGCCATTCAATCGGCGAAAGTAATCCTATTGAACAATGATCTGAAATCAATAGAGAAACTGCTACAGGTAGGACATCACACTCTCCTGACGATCAAACAGAACCTCTTTTGGGCATTTGCATATAACATCATTGCGATTCCATTAGCCGCTGCGGGATTTCTGGGACCCATGCTCGCAGCGTTAAGTATGGCCTTCTCCGATCTTATTGTGATCGGCAACTCGATCCGCCTGCGCTTTAAAAAATTGAAATAAAAACAATCCAGCATCAGTACCAAGACAATCCATAAAAGATTGTCTTTTTTATGTATATTAGGCTTCAATTCATTCGCTTTTGAGGTTAAATTTTTGTAACTTCGCATGCGTAGCAAGCCAATTAAAAAGGCTTGCTTACTAGTTTTATTGAAACCAAATTCATATGGCTGAAGAAACAGAAAACGACAACAATCTTGTTCCGGCAAACGACCGGATTATCCCAATCAATATCGAGGATCAGATGAAGTCTGCTTACATTGACTACTCCATGTCTGTCATTGTATCCCGGGCTCTTCCTGATGCACGTGACGGCATGAAGCCTGTACACAGACGTGTACTTTATGGTATGTTGGACTTAGGGGTTACCAGTGGCAAGCCTTATAAAAAGTCTGCCCGTATCGTTGGTGACGTATTAGGTAAATATCACCCACACGGTGATTCTTCCGTTTACGACACCATGGTTCGTATGGCTCAAGATTGGAGTTTACGCTATCCGTTGGTAGACGGTCAAGGTAACTACGGTTCCATTGACGGTGACCCTCCTGCGGCAATGCGTTATACTGAAGCAAGATTAAAGAAGATTGCCGAAGAAATGCTTTCCGATATCAACAAAGATACTGTTGATTTCCAAAATAACTTTGACGACTCCTTACAGGAACCTACTGTATTACCGACCCGTATCCCTAACCTTTTGGTTAATGGAGCTTCGGGTATCGCTGTAGGTATGGCAACAAATATGGCGCCACATAACCTGTCTGAAGTAATTGATGGTACCATTGCCTTCATCGATAACCGCGATATTGAAGTACCTGAATTAATGCAGCATATTAAAGGACCTGATTTCCCAACTGGGGCATTGATCTATGGTTATGCTGGTGTTCAAGATGCTTGTAATACAGGTCGTGGCCGTATCGTTATGCGTGCAAAAGCAGAAATTGAAACAACCAAATCTGGAAAAGAACAGATTATTGTAACCGAAATCCCTTATCAGGTGAATAAGGCCAATATGATTGAGCGTACTGCTGATTTGGTTAACGAAAAGAAACTGGAAGGTATTTCTGCAATCCGTGACGAGTCTGACCGTACAGGTATGCGTGTCGTTTATGATATTAAACGTGATGCTAACGCCAATGTTGTCTTAAACAACCTATTTAAATATACAGCACTACAAACCTCTTTTTCAGTCAATAACATCGCCTTAGTTAAAGGAAGACCTGTACTGATGAATCTAAAAGATATGATTCGTGAGTTTGTTGAGCATAGACATGATGTCATCGTCAGACGTACACGTTACGAACTGGCGGAAGCTGAAAAACGTGCGCATATCTTAGAAGGATACCTGATCGCGCTGGATCATTTAGATGAAGTCATCAAATTAATCCGTAACTCCGATACACCTGAAGATGCGCGTCTTGGATTAATGGAGAAATTTGGTTTATCCGATCTTCAGGCACGTGCGATTCTGGATATGACCTTACGTCGTCTGACAGGACTGGAACGTGATAAGATCAAAGAAGAATATGCTGAATTGATGAAAACAATCGACTATTTGAAATCTATATTGGCAGATGAAGATCTCCGAATGAAGATCATCAAAGATGAGTTGATTGAGATCAAAGAAAAATATGGTGACGAACGTAGATCGCAGATTGTACACTCTGCAGAAGACATGCGTATGGAAGACTTTATTGATGACGAAGAAATCGTGATCACCATCTCCCACAACAGTTATGTAAAACGTACGCCATTATCAGAATATAAACGCCAAGGTCGTGGTGGCCGTGGATCAATCGGCACAAATACACGCGAAGAAGATTTCACAGAGCATATCATTACAGCTTCGGCACATAACTATATGCTCCTATTTACCGAAGCAGGCCGCTGTTTCTGGTTACGTGCATTTGAGATACCAGAAGGAAGCCGGACATCGAGAGGCCGTGCACTTCAAAACATCATCAATGTGCCGAAGGAAGAGAAAATTAAGGCCTTTATCTTAGTGAAGAACCTGAAAGACCAAGAATACTTGGAAAACAACTTCATTATCATGTGTACTAAAAAAGGTACCATCAAGAAAACGTCTTTGGAAGCTTATTCCCGTCCAAGAGCAAACGGTATTAATGCGATCAACATCAACGAAGGGGATCAATTAATCGAAGCTTGTTTGACTACAGGAAGCAGCGAAATTGTGATGGCACTGCGCTCAGGAAGAGCAATCCGCTTTAATGAGTCTACCGTTCGTCCAATGGGTCGTACAGCAACAGGGGTTCGCGGTATTACCTTGTCTTCCGAAAGTGATGAGGTGATTGGCATGATTAGTGTCAATGATTCAGAAACAACGGTATTGGTGGTTTCAGAGAAAGGCTACGGAAAACGTACCGATATCGAAGACTACCGCGTCACAAATCGTGGCGGTAAGGGAGTCAAAACAATCAATGTAACCGATAAAACGGGTGAATTGGTTGCAATAAAAGGTGTTACAGATGCCGAAGACCTTATGATTATCAATAAGTCAGGTATCGTTATCCGGATCGCTGTAGAAGGATTACGTGTGATGGGCCGTGCAACACAGGGTGTGAGACTCATTAATCTGAAAGACAACGACGAGATTGCTTCCATCACGAAAGTAGATCGTGAAGAAGAATCTGACGAGGAATCTGGAGATATCGAAAATCCAACAGCAGAAGATAACGAAGGATCGGCTTCCGAAGAAAATATAGATTCAAACGAAGAATAAACTGCATGAAAAACTTACTGATATCATTGTTAATATCTGCAAGTAGTTTAACTGTTGCTGCCCAATCAAATTTGAAAGAGGGCAGCAACAGTTTTGCTTTATATACCAAAACTGGTGATTTCAAACATCTCGAAAATGCCAGAAAGTTTGCTGACGCCGCATTTCTAACAAAAAAAGATACATCTGCTGTCAACAATAACCTTTTAAGGGCTTTGGTATATAGCTCACTAGCAGTTGCAGATTCAACTAGAAAACAGCAGTATAAACTAGACCCGATAGATATATCCATCAAATCGCTAAAATTGTTGGATGCAAAAAAAGCGCGCCGGAATTTTCCTGCAGAGATGGACTATGTTCGTCAAAATCTTGCTGGCGCAATCTCCTATCAGGGAGGTATCGCATTAAAAGACAATAAATTTGATAAAGCATATAAGGCTTACCTTCGAATAGACTCCCTTGGTTTTAAAAATACCGACCTCAAATATAATCTTGCCGTACTTGCCGGAAAAAATAAAGATTATATGAATGCTATTAATTACTATAACGAGCTTATTAAAGCTGAAAATCCCAAGCCAACCTACTTTTTGGAATTGGCACAAATTTATAGCTTAGGAGGTACTAAACAGGATGTCTTAAACGTTCTAGAGAAAGGACATGCTATATTCCCGGAGAATAAGCAAATCCTTTTTAGATTAATAGATGTGTATTCGGCCAATAATTCGTACGATGCAATATTGAACGTTATCGCTGATGCAATTCGTTTGGAACCTGAAAATGTGGAATTAAATTACATTGCCGGTTATTCTTACGAAAATGCGAATGATCTAAAAAAAGCAAAAGAATATTATAATAATGTATTACGATTAGATCCAAATAACTATGAATCTAATTTGGCATTGGGCTTAATTAATCTCGAAACGCTATTAAAAGATCCGACAAACCAGGATATCCAGGATTTAACGGTCGAATATCTATTAAAAGCAAACGAAATCAAACCCTACGATGTTAATGCCTTAAAAGCCTTAGCAAAATATTATACGCTTATCGATGATGCGTTACAATTAGACAGGGTGAATTTATTATTGAATCAATTAACAGTTAAATAGATATGAATTTAAAATCTCTATTATTATTAGCGGCAATAGGTACTGTATCTACATCAGTTTCTTTTGCCCAAACGGGTAACGTAAAAAAGGCAAAAACTGGTCTTGCTAAATTTCAGGAATTAAAAGATGCTGGTACTGCACAATTAGGCTTACCAAATCTTAAATCAGCAAAAGAAGCTATTGACGCTGCTGTGATCAACGAGAAGACAAAAGATAATGCAGAAGCTTGGACAGTATATGCTTTAGTTAACGCAAACTTATCGACTATAGATAAATCCGCTGAATTGGCAAAATTAGCAGAAGATGGTATTGCCAAAGCAAAACAATTGGATACAGATGGAGCAAACAAAGCAAATATCACTGTAGCTGAGCAAATCCTTGGCCAATACAACTTCAATATTGGTGCAGAAGAATACCAGGCACAAAAATATGCCGATTCCTATAGTTCGTTCACCAAAGCATTGACGTACCTTCCAGGAGATACGCTAGTGACTTACTACAGTGGTGTAGCGGCATTGTCCAACAAGGATTATAAAAATGCGATCGAACGTTACAAAGAATTGATCCCTAGAAAAGACTTCTCTTCACATAAAACAATTATGGTTGATTTACCGAAATTGTATTTATCATTGCAAGACACAACTTCTGCTCTAGAATATGCGAAGAAAGCTGCTGAAGCTTACCCGGATGACAATGCAGCGATGACGCAAAATATCGAATTGAATTTGATCACAGGGCATGAGAAAGAGACCATTGATGCCATCACGACACAATTGGCTAAAGATCCTTCGAATAAAAGCTTAAACTATTATTTAGGTATCGCACAAGCATCAGCAAAAAATGATGAGGCGGCAGTTGCGGCATATAAAAAAGCATTAGAAATCGACCCTAACTTCTTTGAAGCAAATACAAATTTAGCGATCACGTTGATGAATAAAATTCGTGAAAAACTAAATGTTGTTAACAACAACCGAAAATTGACGCAAGCGCAATATAACACAGAAGTGGACAAGATTAAAGCAGAATTGAAACCTGTATTACCATACTTAGAGAAAGCTGTTTCTTTGCAACCAAAGAATGTAGATGCTTTAACAAATCTAAAGAACTACTATGTTTTTATGCAAGATGAAGCTAAAACTACTGAAGTCACTGCTAAAATCAAGGAATTAGAATAATTTTAATAAATTTTTCTAAAATAAATAGAAAATCCCCAGCGTTTGTTGGGGATTTTTTTTATGCTTGAACCGCAATTATTATTTTTGCCAGGGATTAGCCACCCACCAGTTGGAAACTGGTATTTCCAATCCGCTATTATAGAATTGCGATCAGTTCAATCTGAAATACCAAGGTGCACTCCCCTCCTTTTCGAGGCATTAATTCTTCCTTGCCATAAGCTAAGTGTGGTGGAAGGTAAACTTGCCAGATTGATCCAACAGGCATCATACACATAGCCTCCTGCCAACCACGGATAAGTTCATTGATATAAAATGTTTCTGGTCGTTTATGCCTATAGGAGCTATCAAATACCGTTCCGTCCAATAGCTCTCCCTTATAATGACAGATTACTTTTGAGGTTTTCACCGGAATTTTACCGGCACCTTCCGTCAATATTTTATATTGTAAACCCGATGGGCAGACTGTTACACCTTCCTGCGTAGCATTCTCTTTTAGAAATGCAATCCCTTCCTCCTTATTCTTTTCCAATAACGCTGTCGCGCTTAGCTTATTCTTCTTTTTCTGTACCAAAGTAATATTCGTTTAAATGCTCTAAAGTGGTGATCCGTGCTGCGCATACCGCCTCAGTATCCGCGATAGGTTTTATTGCGGAACACAAGGTGCTGACCAAGGTCCAAAGTAACGGCTTTTTATCTTTTTAACGAAAAAATGCAGCGATTTTTAGGGAACCCTAAAACGTCACTGCATTCATCGCGTAGATCTACAGCGATCTACACCAATTTTTATATTCCAAACCGCTATACCAAGGCAGCATGCAATGTTTTTTCAAAGCTAAATGCTTTGCTGACCGGGCAATTCTCCTTTGCTTTCTGAGCAAGCGCTTGAAATTCGGTATCATCAATCGAGGGTACTTTTGCAGTCAATTCGAGCTCAGAACGTACGATTGCACCATTTTCAAATACAATCGTCGATACCGTTTTGAGTTCATCGGGTACAAAACCAGCTTCGGTTAAAAATGCGCTCAGCTGCATCGTAAAACATCCGGCATGGGCTGCGGCCAATAGTTCTTCGGGGTTGGTGCCAATACCATTCTCAAACCGTGTTGAAAACGAATATTGTGCCTGATCCAATACCGTACTATCTGTAGTCAGATTTCCCTTACCTTCTTTTAAACTCCCATTCCATTGGGCTGTTGCTTTTCTTCTCATGATTATTTCTTTGTTGTTATATTTTATTATCCTTCGATACCAGCCTTATTCTCAAAGTTTTGTTGAAAATAACACGCTAGATCCATTTAAGAACGATCTATATATACAACAAACCTGCCTATAAAAAGTTGTATTTAATTGTATAAAATCATGTCGCACTTCTCAAGAAAGTCTCGTTATTTAATACAATAAAACTAAACTCATGAATAAATTAGCGTATCTCCTCATCTTAGTAGCTTTCACTTCCTGTAAAACTCGTCAGAACACGCAACAGGCTTTAATTCAAGATTGTCCCGAAGAAAAAATTGTCAATAAGATCCCCGGACCACCAGTAAAAGGAGAATCTGAGAAAATCTACTATATCTATCAGGGCAAAAAAGTATCACCTAAACAATTCGATCAAGAATGGCTTGAAAAAAATTGTGAGATTAAGGAGACAGTCGTCTACTAATTTTATTTCTAAAAACAAGCCTAAACACGTACTTTTGCCTAAAATTTTTTAAAATGACAGTTTCTCTTCGGGAGGTCAATAAAAAGATTTTAGGCTATGTTTCTTTAACTTTCCTCGGTTATTTCACAATTGGCTTATCACTTGCGACCTTACCCATTTTTATTCATCAAATTTTAGGATTTAATACAATTATCGCCGGATTGGTCATCAGTGTCCAATATATTGCAACCTTTTTACTACGGGGTTATGCTGGAAAAATAGTGGATACCAAAGGCCCTAAAGTATCTGTCCTGCGTAGTATGCTCTTTTTTGCACTTTCGGGGATCTTACTTCTATTCGTCTTTTTATTCAAATCGCAGCCTTTCATCAGCCTTGGTTTATTGCTGATCACGAGATTATTCACAGGCATTGGCGAGGGACTGGTCGGCGCCAGCCCGATCAATTGGGCACTATTGGAGCTCGGCGATGAACATGCAGCCAAAGCCATCTCCTTTAATGGTATTGCGAGTTATGGCGCACTTGCCCTCGGAGCACCACTGGGTGTATTGATGGTTGACCATATCAGTTATGAATCATTGGGACTGCTCACCTGTGCCATTGGTATCCTGGGCTATCTTTACAGCAAATCAAAAACTCCCTTTCGGGTGATCGCCAAGAAGACAAGCACCGTGAGCTTCAAGCGTGTGCTTTTGACTGTCGCTCCATTTGGAACCTGTCTGGCCCTGGGCGGCCTTGGTTTTGGAAGTATATCGACCTTCATGACGCTGTATTATGAGCATTTTAACTGGCAGAATGGTGCCGCCTGTTTGACCGTTTTTGGTGCTTTCTTTATCCTGACAAGACTTGTGTTCAATAAGGTTATTGATCAATATGGAGGTTTGAAAGTCGCCTTAGTCAGCCTTTTTGTAGAATCATTAGGTTTATTGGTGATTGCCCTCGCCCTCCATCCACTTTGGACACTTGTTGGCGCAGCATTGACAGGCCTTGGCTTTTCACTCGTTTTTCCTGCCCTCGGTGTGGAGGCCATCAAAAAGGTTGATCAAAGCCAACAGGGTTCGGCATTGGCTGCCTACGGCTTATTTATTGATATTTCTCTGGGGGTTACAGGTCCATTGATCGGTTTTGTCGCCAACAATGTCGGCATGACAGGGATCTACCCCTTCAGCGCCATAATGGTGTCTATTGGTTTTGCAGTCGTGGGCAATTTATTATATAATCAGAGACCGAAGCTTGCCTGACACCCGGTCTGTGCATGGTAGATTTTTAAAAAGCTACAGGGGATATGCAAATAGAAGAAACGAAAAAAGGCTAACGCGATGGTTAGCCTTTTATATATTACTCGTATCGCTAGCTTATATTAGTTTTCAATGCTCGGTACAGCAACAACCTCATTGGTATCAGCGTTGTAATCTATACCATCAAAGTTAAAACCAAATAAGTTGAAAAACTCATTGCGGTAACCTTCGATATCGGAGATCTCAGTCAAATTTTCTGTATTCGCTTTCTCCCATAGTGCAGCTACTTCAGCCTGAACATCTGCACGCATCTCAAGGTCGTCAACACGGATTCTGCCTTTATCGTCAAGCAATACTTTGCCATCAGCAGTATAAAGACGCTCTGCAAATAAACGTTGCATTTGTTCAATTGTACCTTCGTGGATTCCTTTTTCTTTCATCACCTTGTATAATAAGGAAATGTACAAAGGTACCACTGGGATCGCTGAACTAGACTGTGTTACTAAAGCTTTGTTTACAGAAACATAAGCTACCCCATGAAGATCACTTAAGATCGCATTGATTGCAGGTACAGTACCTTCCAAATCATCTTTCGCACGACCAATCGTTCCATTGCGGTAGATCGGATAAGTCAATTCAGGGCCGATATACGAATAAGCAACTGTCTTTGCACCTTCAGCTAAAAGGCCTGCAGCTTTAAGATCTTCGATCCAAAATTTCCAGTCTTCCCCACCCATTACAGCAACTGTATTGGCAATATCTTCACTATTTTCTACGGGTTGGATCGTAATATCCGAAACAACGCCCGTATGGAAGTCGACCGTTTTATCGGTAAAAGGTTCCTGTATAGGTTTTAAAACAGAAGCGTGTACAACACCTGTTTTCGGGTGTGTACGACGCGGAGATGCCAAACTGTAAACCACTAAATCTACTTGACCCAGATCCTTTTTGATTAATTCAATGGTCTGTTTTTTGATATCGTCCGAAAAGGCATCACCATTGATACTTTTGGCATATAATCCAGCTTCGTGGGCTTCTTTTTCAAAAGCTGCAGAATTGTACCAACCAGCGGTACCTGGCTTACCTTCTGCCGCAGGTTTTTCAAAAAATACACCGATTGTAGCAGCTCCAGAACCAAACGCTGCAGAAATCCGGGATGCAATACCAAATCCTGTTGAAGCACCGATCACCAACACTTTCTTTGGACCATTCGCGATCTCACCCTTCGATTTCACGTATTCAATTTGATTTTTAATGTTTTGCGCAGCCCCTTGTGGATGCGAGGTTAAACAAATAAAACCTCTAGTTCTTGGTTGTATAATCATCTTGATGAATTTTCTTACTACTTGTTTTATTGATTAGGCAAAATAAGGAATTTTAAATGAGAAAATCGCCATAAAAATCAATTACTTTTTGTTTCATTTCCAATTAAACGGGCATTTGCTTACTTTCACTGTATTAAATTGACAGCACATCCATTTTATTTATGCCATTCCAATTTACAATAAAAAACAATAAAAATACGGCACTTTTTTTAGGAATAGTTGCCGCATTATTTTTCGCTAGCACCTTTGTTTTAAACCGCGTTATGGCTGTTTCGGGAGGAAGCTGGCAATGGACAGCATCCTTACGTTTCATCTGGATGCTTCCCATCTTGTTTGTTATCGTATTCATTAGAGGTAATTTAGCTCCGCTCTTTGATGCCATCAAATCCAATCTGCCGCAGTGGCTGCTATGGAGTACAATAGGTTTTGGTGTATTTTATGCCACCCTTACCTTTGGTGCTAGTTTTGGTCCCTCATGGTTGGTCGCCAGTACCTTTGAATTCACCATTATCGCAGGTATGTTTATCGGGCCCTTGCTGGAAAAGAAAGAGAATCGAAGCGGAATTTCCAAAGCCTCACTCCTGTTCTCGATCATTATTTTTTTGGGGATTGTCCTCATGCAAATCTCAGAAGCACGTGCAAGCTCCATAAAATCCATGTTATTGGGAACTATCCCTGTATTGATCGGGGCCATTGCCTACCCTTTGGGAAACCGCAAGATGATGCAAATAGCGGGAAATAAATTGGATACCTTCCAACGAACACTGGGCATGACATTATGCAGTATGCCCTTTTGGATTCTGCTCAGCATCTTTGGCTATATGGACAGTGGACTCCCAACCGAAAGTCAGTTGCTACAGACCTTCATGGTTGCCATTTTTTCTGGAGTAATCGCCACCCTCCTATTCTTTACAGCAACAGATCTGGTTCGCACCGACCACAAAGCGCTCGCGGCGATTGAAGCAACGCAAGCCATGGAAGTAATCTTTACACTATTGGGCGAAATAATACTATTGCAAGCTGCCTTTCCAAATAGTTATTCCTGTGTGGGAATTGCCCTGGTTGTCATTGGAATGATACTCCATAGTCGTGCAAATTAAGGTCCGAAAGTGTAAGAGATCAATTTTCATCAGCCTGTAGGGTCTTGCTAATCTTGCTTAAATTCAAGCTATTGGCCATAGCGGAAAAAATCTCATAATAAGTACCCTTCTGCATATAAAGTTCCTCATGTTGCCCCTGCTCAACAACATGGCCTTTCTCCATCACGACAATTGCATTTGAATCAATAATCTGGGAGATGCTGTGCGATACAATAATTACCGTACGATCTTTCTTAATCGCATCAAGGCTATTTTTAATCTGCTCCGTAGCAATGGCGTCCAGATTTGCTGTGGGCTCATCCAGAAAAATAATAGGCGGATTTTTCAGAAACAACCGTGCAATCGCAATACGCTGTTGCTGTCCACCGGAAAGCAATTGCGCATCAGACTCGTAACCTTTTGGCAACTCCATAATCTGTTGATGGATATAAGCTTTTTTAGCTGCTTCCACAATTTCTTCCCGTGAACTCCCCATCTTGCCATATTCAATATTTTCAAATATTGTCCCTTTAAAAATATGATTACGCTGCAGCACCATGCCAATATGCTGCCGGAGGAATGCGGTATCATAATCTGCCAAATCTACACCATCCAATAAGATCTGCCCACCTGTCGGTTCGTAGAATTTATCCAACAAGTTGATAATTGTACTTTTCCCCGCACCACTTAGTCCGACTAAAGCTGTAATTTCATTGGGTTTAATAGCAAAACTAACATCTTTTAGTGCTTGCGTCCCATTGGGATACGCAAAGAAAACCTGACGCAATTCCAAATGGCCATGGATTTTTTCCGGCCGATACGTTCCTTTTGATTCAATCTGATCATCCGATTCCAGGATCTCAAAAAAAGACTCCGAATAGATCAGGGCATCATTGACCTCATCATAAATGCGGTGCAATTGGCGAATCGGTGCCGAAACATTGTTGAAAAGCATGATATGGAACATAATGGCCCCAATTGTAATTTGTCCAGATAGCACCAAATAGGCCGTCAATACAATAATGATAACGACCGCAATCTGCTCCACAAAATTCTTTATGCTATCGTAAAAGAAGCTCGTCTTTCGGGTTTCCATTTGATTTTCGGTCATCTCAAATTGAATCTTCTCATGTCGTTTTGCTTCTTCAGGCTCCCGTACAAAAGATTTGATCACGAGTATTGATTCAATAAGACTGATAATTCGATTATTTTTAGATTCACGGTAATTACGCATTTGTCGCCTAAAACCTGTCAGTTTTGAGGCTTGGGTCTGACTAATGTAAAGGTATAATGGAATCACTGCAACCCCCACTAGGCCGACGTACACATTAGCATAGAACATACAGGCCAATGCGATGATCGCATTGGCAAATAAGGGCAAAATATCAATAAAGAAGTTTTGCACCAAACGTGTAAGTGAGCTGATTCCAGCATCGATACGTGTGGCTAACTTTCCACTTTCATTATCTGCAGATGTATAAAAGGCAAGTTTATAAGTCAAAATGCGGCTGACAATAGACTGAGAAAAATCTCGTGCAATATAAATCCGGAGTTTTTCCCCATAGAATTTTTGACCAAACTGCACCAGCGCATAGATAATTTCCTTCAGCAACAATACCGCACTGATGATCCCGACGATATATAGCCCCTTAGATAGGGGTTCCTTGGCCACCATCATTGCATTGATGGTATCTACTGTATACCGTAGAATAAATGCATTGATTTGAGCAGCAAATGACCCTACCACAGTCAAAAGTAAAGTATAAACAATCAGCTTGCGATAAGGGCGGGCAAAGGGAACAATTTTTTTAAACAGCTGTGGAATAGTCATGGAGAAAGATTATGATAAGCATGGAACAAGTAAGCAGTACGCTTTGTTTAAAAGTAAATAGAAAATAATATAAATCCTATACAGCAAAACTGAAATACCAGGGCAAAAAAAAGTCGTACCATAAACGATGATACGACTTCAATATACTGTACTTTAAATGCGCTTATCCAAAAATCCGGTTCAGCACCTTAGCCAGACGCAGACCACCTTTGAGTAAACATTGCTCCATGGTATCTTTATTTTGATAAACGTAGGAATAAGACAGGTTGGCATTGTTGGCTACATCAGCATAAATCTTTTCTGCAAGCTGATTTGACTCATACAACCAATTGGACAATTCACCAGCGGCCAATTGTTCGTTTTCCTTTTTACCATTGATATCCAATACTGTTGCGTACTCTGTATAACTATATTTCTCATTATCCACCAAATCGCTGTCCCAAACGCGGTGAATATTTGATTTTTTTCCAAACCAGCTCACTTCGATCTTATTTCCACCCTGATCTTCTGCACGACTGACATGCATAGGTTGATGCGCATCCCCCAAGATATGGATCAAGAAATAAAGATTCTGTTGCTGTTGATCCAGCGAAATATTTTTATCTGCAAAAGATTGCTCGATACGGATTGCTGTTTTGTATAAATTTTCATCAGCCGAATTTTCAAGTCCCAGTTGAAACTCGGCCCAAGGTAAATTTGAATTTAAATTTATAAAATGAGAATTACCTAATTTCTTAAATTCTGGATTAGGATCCGACTTGATAAAGTCCCCCCAATTTGCCCAATATGCCAACTTTTGCTGTCCAATGATTTTTCCAATATTCTTTTTTGCTTTCTTGTTCAAATGACGCTCAGCGATCTCAGCGACGACACGATGCCCAATGGTTCCCCAGGCAAATACCGATGAAAGTTGAAAACACAAAGCCACAGCCAGCAAACCCTTAATCATTTTTTTCATTGTTGTATCTATTTAATTGTAATTATTTAAAAATATCGAACGCATATTTTGCCGAAGACCAAAACTCGTCGAGTGCGATCATCCGTGGTTTAAAGAACGTGATCAGCTCCCCCCACTCCGTTTCCTTAAAAATACTATGGCCTTCCAGTGTCTTGTAGATTTGACAAATCGGCTTGCCATATTCATCACAACCGCCCATATCCCATTCCCATTCTTCTCCCAGAATATCATGAAGCAGATTTTTGTACTGCAGAAATTGCTCGGCCATCAACGCACGGATTCCAGCATCGGTATGTGACCAGGTTATCGCAATTTTCGCAGCTTTCTTGTCGGCATCCATTTTAAAATACAGCTGTTTAATTCCTGTTTTATAGTTAACCCAATTTACTTTTTCACCATCAGCGGATGCATGCAGGGACATGAATTGCCCAAACTTGGTCCAGAACAGCTGTTTTAATTGTTTTACCTCTTCTCTAGAATACACAAATACAATTTTTAAGTCAACAAAATTAAGAAAATAGCTCGGTATGCCTAAACCTTATTGGTATTAAAATTGTTGTTTTATCAACAAACAAATTCAAAAGATGAATATAGACAAGAAAAAATCGCTCTTACTGCTGGCCGCTGTGGCTTTGGGAACTGTTGCATATAATGCATTAAAGCCAGTGATATCGCGTCCCGATGTAGTGGACCCTTTTGACTTAGATAAATACCTTGGAAAATGGTTTGAAATCGCTCGACTCGATTTCCGTTGGGAAAGAGGACTGAGTCAGGTTTCAGCAGAGTACAGCAAAAATAAAAATGGCACGATCCGGGTAAACAACCAAGGTTATTCGGAAGAAAAAGAACAATGGAAACAATCCATCGGAAGAGCCAAATTTGTTAATGGTCCTCATGAAGGTGCATTGAAAGTCTCTTTCTTCGGTCCATTCTACAATGGCTATAATATTGTAAAAATAACCCCAGATTATAAATATGCACTCATTTTTGGAGACAATCTCGATTACATGTGGATTTTGGGTAGAGATACAGCAATTCCAGAAAAGATCCGAAACGAGTTTCTAACCTATGCATTACAATGTGGATATGAAACCGGCAATCTGGTCTGGACAAAACATTAGTCGAAAATCGGCGCCAGCACCTGATAATCGAGGGTGGGATCCTGTGCTAAAACATCAGCAATCTCGTGAAGATCCTGTTGGTCGATGGCATTTTTGATTCCAGCATTGTATAGATTCGCAAGAAATAGCGCGGCATCACGCTTTTCAGCTAACGCTAAAATAGAACTTCCAACATAGAAATTGAGAACAGATGTGGCATAATCGCCAAATGTATTAAAACCAAAATCGCCATTTTTCTGTAAGGAATAGCGCATCATTTTCTCAAAATCCGAACGTAAAGTATCTTTTGTAGTATCTTTCATAGCATAAACTCAAATATTCCAGTCTATTCAACCTTTGGCAAAGGTGCAAAAAAAATCCCAAACAATGCTGTAAGGAAAAGCATTGTTTGGGATGATTAATTATTCCGGTCAAAGGGTCTAAAGAGCCTCAGCGTGCTGAGAAACGTCCAGACCAAGTTCTTCATCTGTTTCTTCCACACGTAAAGGAGAAATCAGATCCGTTACTTTTAATAGAACCAAAGAGCCTACAAAGGCAAAGAAAGATACGGCGAACAAGGCAATGGTATGCACGAAAAATAACTTCGTTTCACCAAAGAACAAGCCATTGTCAACAACCACAGGATTGACATTATGGTGGGCAAATACCCCAGTCAACACCATCCCTACCATACCACCTACACCATGACAAGGAAATACATCCAAGGTGTCATCAATACTTGTTTTACTTCTCAAATAGACAACCAGATTGCTGATCAATGCAGCGACTAATCCAATGACCATGGCGTGTGGAATACTGACAAAGCCTGCTGCTGGTGTAATTGCAACCAAACCCACAACAGCACCAATACATGCACCCATCGCCGATGGTTTTTTACCTCGGATAATATCAACAAATATCCATGCCATTGCTGCCATCGCCGAAGCCGTCGTTGTTGTTGCAAATGCATAGGCCGCAATTGTATTGGCACCACCAGCCGAACCGGCATTAAATCCAAACCAGCCGAACCACAATAAGGCTGTTCCCAGGATCACATAGCTTATACGGGCTGGATTATGCGTCTGTGATTTACGGCCTTTTAAATAAATGGCTGCCGCCAACGCTGCCCAACCTGCTGACATGTGCACGACAGTACCGCCGGCAAAATCAAGGACACCAAGTTTCGCCAAAATCCCCTCTGGATGCCAGGTCGCATGCGCCAAGGGCATATAAATAAAGATGCCGAATAAGATTATAAACAACATATAGGAATTGAATCGGATACGCTCAGCAAACGCCCCAGTAATAAGTGCCGGCGTAATAATCGCAAATTTCAGTTGGAACATCGCGAATAAAACCAATGGAATAGTTGGTAATGCTCCCCAGGCGATATTTCCTAAGGTCCCCTTCATCATAAAGAATGTGCGCGGATCACCTATAATCCCACCGATATCATCACCAAAGGCCAAACTAAATCCGACAATGACCCAAAGGATTGTCATCAGACACATACAGATAAAACTCTGCATCATCGTCGAGATCACATTCTTTTTACTGACCATCCCGCCGTAAAAAAATGCCAGACCGGGTGTCATAATCAACACCAGCGCTGAGGAAGTCAATAACCAGGCCGTATCACCTGTATCAAACTCCGCTTTGTCCAGTGCAGACAAATCTATAGATGGAAATACAAGTCCCAATACGCCCAAAAGTACCAGAACTAAAAGTGGAATAATTTTTTTCATTTGTTTAAACTGATTAGTCTTTATTAATACATCAATAAATTGTTATTTAAAATACAAAAACAAAACAAAAACCCATTTTTACTTATTGTTTTGACAAATATAAAGTGTTTTTATTGAAAAATTACTATCAAATATTATTTTTTGTAATATTTTTTACATAATTTCACATCAACAAAGACAAAAACAGCAAAAACCTATAAAAAATCAGTTAAAAATCAACCAAAAACCCAAAACAAATCAAACTTAAAACCTCTTAGACATGAAAAAAATCTTAACATTCATTATTTTTTCAATAATTTTCATCAAAACATCAAAATCACAAGAAGAAAACAAGGAAAAATCAGTAGAAATATCAGGATCAGTAGATACCTATTGGAAGTATGACTTCCAAAACAAACCAAACATCAATACTTACTTTACTGAAGACAATAATTCAGTCTCCATTGGTATGGTTGATCTGGCCTTAAAGAAGAATTTCAAAAAAGCATCTTTTGTAGGAGAACTATCTTTTGGACCCCGCGGACAATATCGATCTATTGTAAATGGAGACGGCCAACCCGGAGACGATAAAAACAGCTTCCACATTCAAAATCTCTATGTAGGCTATAATCTAACGGACAAGCTCAATCTGACCGCCGGATTTATGGGAACATTTGTCGGATTTGAAGTCATCTCACCTACCTACAATTTTCATTACTCCACCTCTTATTTATTCGGCGCTGGTCCTTTTCAAGATGCCGGACTGAAAGCAACCTATAGTTTCTCCGACAAGTTTGCACTAATGGTCGGTATATTTAACGATTGGAATGTATACCAAGATCTAAATGGGGTATCGCATGTCGGTTCGCAATTAACTTACAGACCTAACGATAAAGGCAGCTTCTACCTCAACTTCCTAACAGGCTCCTCCGTTGGTGGTAAATCAAACTACAGTTCAGGCACTCTCGTAGATTTTGTGGGCAATTATGATTTCACACCCAAATTCTTTCTTGGCGTAAATGCCACACATTACAAGAGAAGAGCCGAAGGCGGTTACACTGGGATAGCGCTCTATCCAAGAGTTCATCTCTCCGAGCATTTTGGAATAGGATTACGTGAGGAGTTCTTCCAAACGCACAAAGAGGAAAGCAATGGCATCCCAAGTTCAAATATGCTAGCAACTACCTTGACAGCAGAATACAACTACCACGGCTTCAAATTCATTCCCGAAATTAGATTTGACAAAAGCAATACCGAAAAATTCATTAAGAATGACCTATCCCCAACAAAATCGGCCGGACAATTTTTGTTAGCATGTGTATATAGCTTCTAAATGAAGTATTATCCACACTCTTCTTTACCTATAAATGCTTGCAAGAATGATTTCATATCCTCACGAAATCAATTAGATATCCATTAAATACAATCTCTGCAAATAGAAAAAGCGGATCTTTTGGATCCGCTTTTTATCTCTCCTATCATATCTAGAATCTCAAGTCTCGTATCTCAAGTCTAGCATATCACATCTCAAATCCCCTACTACCTTACACTAACCGCAACATGTCGGTCTAAAATCCGGTCCGTCTCTGGTGCATCTGCCGGGTATTTTGCAAATTGCGAGCCATAGCCTTCCGCTCCGGTCACCTGCTTAGACAGCCCCGCCTTGTCCAGGTAATCCTTCACCGCATTTGCCCGTTCCAGTGATAATTTTTTATTATACTCTTCATTTCCGGTTTTATCTGTATATCCACCAATTTTCACATTAGCAGCAGGGAAAGCTTTGAGAATCTCGGCCAGATTACTGAGCTGAGCCTGGCTTTCAGGTAATACTTTCGCAGTACCCGTTTCAAAATTCAGGTTATCAAAATCAAACCAAGTATTTTTCAATGAATCTTCTCCCAAAGACTTATAGTCGGATTTTAAAAATTGCACCAACCGATCTTCTATACCACTTTTAAATGCCCCCAGCTTCCCGCCATTCGGCAACATCACATCCAAATGCTCACGATCGACCGGACTAGCTGCACCATTTCCCATTGTATTTCCTGAGTCCACCGGCCCCTGATTGACACTGGTATCTGTAACAGCACCATTTTTATTGCCACTACAGCCTTTTCCAAACAAAAACCAGAGCAAAGCAATAACGATCAAAGCAATCAAAATTTTCCACCAGCCTCCGCCCGAGGAGCCCGTTGATGCCGCGGCCGCTCTGGCTCCATCTGCTCTAGGCAATGCCAACGGCTCCTTATGTGCCTCCAACTCAGTAGCTGGATTAATGATTGTTGCTCCGGGACGGTTTTCAATATGTTCTACCGGTTCTTCTACAGGAGTATCCGGTATGACTTCTTCAGGCACGATCTCCTCAGATTTTACTTCCTCAGGTGCAGAAAAATGGCCACCATCAAATAATTTCCCAAAAGCGCCCAAACCCAACCCCGCCGGAATAGCGGCAGCAAAGGCTGTTTTATTATCCTGTAAAGTTTGATTTATGGTATTCGCATCCCACTGTTGACCTTTATTGGTCAAAGTGGAAAATATAGCTGGCAGGGACAAGCCCATCAATTTTTGTACCGACTCAGCGCTGAATCCCAGATAACCTGCCACTGTACCCAATACGGTCTCTAGACCACCACCAAATATTGAAGTCAGTATATTGCTACCTCCGGATTCTCCCGACTGCCCCTCAGCATCGCCACGAGCTTCCTGTCCGCCAAGAAGTTGATTCACATCAAAATTCGAAAAACGCTGTTTCGCCTGCTCCAGAATTGTAGAAATCCCACCCCCGCCTTCCGTCTGCTGACTCAATCCCAAAAACAAAGAGGGAACAACAACATTTAAGCCCTGTTTTACCTGTTCATTATCCTGGTTTAAACTTTGCCCGATCCGAGTAAGAACCTCATCATCAAAAAAGTCTTTCGCTGATTTTAAAAGCTGATTTTCCATAATCTTTGTTTATTAATTGTTTATATATAAAACATTAACAAGCAAAGCCTTAATTTGTTCACATCAAGCTATCCAACATCAAAAATCTCCTGATAGCCACTTTGGAATAACGAACTCTTCGGCTAGATGTGCCAACCGATAATCTTGCCAGTTGGCCTTATTGATCCATTGCACTTCTTCCAGTTCGGCCTGTGGTGGAAAATCAAATTTCATAGCGAGTTTGATCAAATAAATATACCCTTCTACCAGCGTATCACGCTCATTCACCGCCTGCGTCACATGCCGACCAATAAACTGCAATGTCGCGGGATCTGCATCAAATTGCAACTCTTCCCGGAGTTCCCGAACCAAGGCTTCCGAATCGCTTTCTCCCGCAGCAATCTTACCACCGGGCAATTGAAAATATTTTGAGCCCTTTTTCCTAACCATCAATAGTTCCCCTTCAGGGTTCAGCATCATAGCCGAACAAATTACAATCCTATGCATACTTTTTACTTGAAATTACAAAACTAACTTTTTGTCAAGCATTTAAAAAATGTGTTTTATTCTTATATTTAAAGAACAAAACAATAATTTACATAATCCATATATGCATAAAGGATTAACATGTCTCGTATTTAGCCTATTATTTCTATCGTTGGGCTGCCAGCAGCAAAAGAAGAATACAGCAGAAAAAGAGCAACCAATTAGACATCAAGACACTGTCACTGCCAAAAAACAGGAAGTAAAACCTAAAGTAGTGACAGCAGCAGATATTATGATCAAAAAAGATCTGCTTTACAAAAAATACACACTTGAAGATACCTATCCCTATAAGGATACCACGCGTAGCTTTCAATGGGACAAAATAAAGGAACGTCTAGCTTATGTCGAAAATTTTCAGCAGACACCTTCATTGTACGCTGTCCTTCAAAACTATCAAAATGAAAAAGGTGAAGCTCCTACGATCAAAGATTTCAAACGGGATTCTTACAAACGTGTGTCAGACAGTTTCAATGTCGAGCGTTATCAGGCAGCACCATTGTATGACCCGACAACAGACAAACCGGTACGTTATGGACGTGATGGTTGGCTGGTCCGTGTAAAGGGTTCAGACACTTTGGCGCGGGTACCTATTGCCGGAGTATCATTTGAAGGGGAATATACCGTCCCTAAGCGCTATCTGCGACTGATAAGCGATAGTGTACAATTTAATATTATTAATGTTGTTGATGTCAAAAACCAAAACATCTGCACATTGGAAAAAGTGGGTAAAGAGTGGCTTGTGCGTAGCATGAACCCGGTTACCAGTGGCCGACACAAACCGCCGCATGCCCAAGAAACACCCACCGGACTTTTTGTCGTCCAGGAACACAAATCAAAAATGTTCTATTTTGAAGATGGCACGCGAACCTATGGCGGATTTGCTCCCTATGCGACCCGGTTTACCGCTGGAGCATATATTCATGGTGTACCGGTCAATAATCCAAACGGTAGCATCATCGAATACAGTGAAAGTTTGGGCACAACCCCTAAGTCACATATGTGTGTCAGAAATGCGTCATCTCACGCTCAATTTGTCTATAAACGGTCAAAAGACCTTTCCTCCTTGGTCATTGTTATTGATTAACAATATTTAACATTCTGTAAATCAAATATGTATTAACTTTAATAATTATTTTTGTAAACATCTACACAGAAAAGGGAGGAGAATGGGAAATACGATTATGTTTCTTTTAATGGCACTTAATACAGCATTGTCATCAAAAGAAGAATTAAAAACAACAGATCAACAAACCAATACCCATCATATAAATGTAGAACGTCAACGGACAGCCGTTGATTCTTTATATGATGAAATGAATCTAGGCCCAGTATTAAAATACGAGGCATTTCGACAAGCAATGGAAGGTAGAAAAGAGCTTTCCATCCACAACAAAGATATTATGACAGTCATCGACTTTTCCATGGCATCCACGGAAAAAAGACTTGTTGTACTTGATCTGGAACACAAAAAAGTGCTTTTTAACACCTTGGTATCACACGGAAAAAATAGTGGTGAAAATTATGCTACAAATTTTTCGAATCAGCAAGAGTCATTAAAAAGCTCATTGGGATTTTTTGTTACCGAAAACACCTATAATGGTGAAAATGGCTACTCCTTGGTACTGGATGGCCTTGAAGAAGGTATAAATGACAATGCCAAAGCAAGATATGTGGTGATGCATGGCGCAGATTACTGCAGCACAGGCACCATATCAAGCTTGGGAAGGTTAGGCAAAAGCTACGGATGCCCTGCGGTTCCCCGGGAATATGCCGGACCGATCATCAACACAATAAAGGATGGAACACTCCTCTTTATCTATGCGGATAATCCGGACTACCTTGCCAAAACGCACCTGATCCATCAACCAAATGTGTTGATGGCGCAATTCAATCGAAAACAACGACTTGATATTGCAGATGAAGGTTAACATAAAGAAAATTTAAAATGTAAAAACGAACCCCGAGAATTGGCTATTTAAAATTAGATTTCAAAGGGCTACGAACAAAATTCATAAAAATGGGATGTCCAGATTCTTACTGAACATCCCATTTTTTTATATCATTATATTTTTAAGTGACCAAAAGGCCACACGTAAAATAGCTATACCGTAGAGCCTAGGATTTATGCTTTTTCTTAAATTTTAACATCCAGTCATAGATCGCATCATCGTGGAATAAGCGCTCCACACTACCATGTGTCCCTCCTTTTATCACATTTAGGCTCACATCAGCTTCAGGGTCCGCCTTTTTTATGGCTTTCATAATTTTTCTTGATTCTGAAATGGGCACAGCACGATCAGCTGTTCCATGATGTAACCAAATTGGAACCTGCGTCAGGTTGGAAGCATATTGGCTCGATCCGCCACCACAAATCGCCACGGCCGCAGCTATCCGCTCTGGATATTTTCCGGCAACATCCATGGTCCCATAACCACCCATACTCATACCGCAGACGTAAATGCGGTCAGGATCAGCATTGTAATGCGCGATAACATAATCAACGATCTCCATCACTTTATCCGGATCCCAGCCACCGCGAGATTGGGGAGCAACAATAATTCCGGGCACCTCCTGCCCTTTATTAATCGCATACAATACTCCGTAACGTTTTACCCGATCCAAATTCGTACCCGACAGACTTCTGCCATGCAAAAACACAAAGACAGGTTGTTTTTCCGAGGCTTCATCATCGGCATCAGCTTCTTTTAATAGGAAAGGATAAGCTGTTTCCCCTTTGATCGCTTCTATTTCCTGCGCATTTATCTTCATCAAAAACAGAAAGAGAACACACAAAGACAGGTAAATTTTACGCATAAATTTATTTTATCTACGATTACTTAGCTTAATTTTGGAGGACTAAAAATACAATTAAACTATTTTTACCTGCCGCATTTAACAACTTTTAACATTTTCAATACGTCAAACTATGCTCTTCAAACCTGTGTTCCTACAAATTTGGTCTGATATGCAATTATAATTGCATATCAGACCAAATTTATCTTAGTTTGTACTATTACGTAAAAAATAAGGGCTCATCATGAAAATACTGCATACTGCCGATTGGCATTTAGGGAAACGACTGGATAGCTTCTCTCGGATGGACGAACAACTTTTGGTCATGGAGGAGATTATTCAGCTAGCAGACCAGCAAGAGGTCGACCTGGTTCTTATCGCAGGAGATCTTTTTGATACGTTCAATCCCGGTGTAGAGGCTATCGAGTTATTTTACAAAACGATCAAACGATTGGCAAAAAATGGCACCCGCCCTGTTATCGCTATCGCCGGGAACCACGATTCACCCAATTTGATTGATGCACCAGATCCTTTAGCCCGGGCATCTGGCATTATTCTCATTGGTCACCCAAATGCGGTTGTAACGCCATTTACGGCCGAAGGTTTTTCTGTCCTCCGCTCAGACAATGGTTTTATCGAGTTGAACCTGGAAGGTTACAACTATCCTATCCGTATACTCCATACCGCCTATGCCAATGAAGTCCGGCTGAAACAATATCTTGGTGAAGACAAAGAAGTTCAATTAAATAAAGCATTGGCCGAAAATTGGCAAAAATTGGCGGAGACCTACTGCGACGAAAAGGGTGTCAATATACTAACAGCACACCTTTATATGAATAAAATGGGATCCCCATTAATCGACGAGCCCGATGGGGAAAAGCCAATTAAAATTGGAAATGCTGACCTGATCTATTCAGAGTCCATCCCGGCTCAGATTCAATACACCGCACTCGGCCATATTCATGGATTCAAAAATATCGGTTCTCCGGAAAAGCCTGTTGTATACGCCTCATCTCCCCTTTGTTATAGTTTCGCCGAAGCTGGCCAGACCAAATATGTAAGCATTGTCAATGCTGTACCCAATACACATGTCACATTCGAGCGCATTGCACTCCAACAAGGCAAACCTTTGGTCCGGAAATCCTTTGACGATATCGACCAATGTCTTACATGGCTCTCCGAGCATCCAGAAACATTAGTGGAATTAACACTCAAATCCGAAACCTTCCTCAAAGCCGAAGACCGTAAACTGATTTATCAGACACATCCGGGTATCGTCTATTTAATTCCGGTTGTGCAGCACGACAAACAAAACCCACTTGATGCAAAAGAAATTAATCTGACCCAAGATATATCCGCACTTTTTCAGGATTATTTCAAATCCAAAAACGCCAACCAGGCACCCAATGACGATATCCTCAACCTTTTTCGCGAAATACTAAATTCTTAAGCCCATGATTCCTTTAAAGTTAACTGTAGAAGGTATATATTCCTATCAAGAACGTCAGACAATAGATTTCACAGCCTTGACAGATGCTGGTCTTTTTGGGATATTTGGTGCTGTTGGGTCTGGTAAGTCATCTATCCTGGAAGCGATCACCTATGCCCTATATGGTGAAACGGAACGGTTAAATGCGCGGGACAAACGCGCTTACAATATGATGAATCTGAAATCAAACCGTTCCTATATCGAATTGGATTTCATTAATTTCGAAAACCGCACATTCAAAGTAACAAGGGAATTTAAACGCAATTCCAAAAATTTTGAAGATGTCAAATCTCCTACGGTTGTATTATATGAAAATATCAATGAACAATGGGTTCCATTGGAAAGCAGTAACGTGCAATCGATCATAGGATTAAGTTACGAAAATTTCAAAAGAACAATCATCATTCCCCAGGGGCAATTTAAGGAGTTCATTGAGCTGGGTGCAAAGGAACGAACTGATATGATGAAAGAAATCTTTCAGCTCCATCGTTTCGATTTGCAGGACAAAGTTGCGGCCCTTTATAAAAAAAATCAATCCGAACTGGATCAGCTCAATGGTCAGTTGATGGGTTTCGAAGAGATCAACCCTGAACGTATCATCGCGACACGTGACAAGCTGAATGAAGAGCGAGAATCTTTCAGCAAGGTGCAGCATACAAACAAGCTGCTTCAGGAGAAATTTCAGGCATTGAAAAATGTGAAAGAAGATTTCCTGGAATTGAGCAAAATGAAGGCTCTATTTCAGCAGCTGACTGATCAGCAAGCCGAAAAGGAAGCTTTGCGTCAACGGATGATACGATTTGAAGAAGCGCATACAAACTTTTTTCACATCCTCCAGACACAGGAGAAATTGAATCAGGAAGATGCGCAGGAACAAAGCAAGTTACAGTTGGAGGAAGCAAAATCTGTGGAACTTCAACAAGCTACCCAACAGCTATCACAGCAACTGCAACAGGTAAGACCGCAATATGAGCGATTGCCTGAACGAAGGATCAGTGAATTGGATCTCGAACTCATTCTACAGCTGATCAATTTTTCAACTGAGATAAAAGGTTTAAAAGAAAGTGCACAGAAAGGACGGGATTTTGTCCAGAAAGCTAAGGAGCAACAGGTGCAATGTAAAAACAACATTCAGGAAACCGAAACCCTACTCCTTCGACTAAAACAATCGAAACCATCGGCTAATGAACTGATGGAGCTGGGACAATGGTACACCAAACAGCAGGCCATCCAGCAACAGGAGACCGAACTCGACCATCAACTCCTGGAGCTCAAAGCTTCCATAACCGATCTGCAAGTTGATTTGCAAAGCAAAAACTTCGATGCCAGCGCGTTTGATTCATCGTATGCAGCAGAATTGCTAGAGCTTGAAACCCGACTCAACGCGCTAAACGATGAGAAAGCACATCTTCTATTGCAGCAGAAGCTCACGCAATTCGCGGAAAATCTAAGTGCGGGATCTCCCTGCCCCTTATGTGGAGCCCTGGAACACCCTGCTATAGCGGAAGGAATAGATATCACACAAGAGCTGACAGAAAACCAACGGGCGACAGTAGAAATCAATGCGCGCATAAAATCCAAGGTTGATCAAAAGTTCGAGATTGAAAAGCTCCTACTCCGTCTACAACCCCTACAAGTACAACAAAATGATCTCACAAGCAAGATCCAGGCAAACAAATCTCAGAAGGCCGCTCACCTACTTCAATTTACCTGGCCAGCGTACAGCAGCACGGATGAGTCAATTTATACACAAAAAAAACAGGAGCTTTCCAACATCGAAGCGCAGATCGTAGCTACAGAACAGATTGCTACGAACCATCAGACCACCTTGGCAGATATAGAGAGCAAGCTGGAAAGAGCAAATGTAAAATTAAGTGGTCTTGAAATTGAGGAAGCGCAAAAACAAACCCAGATCAATCAAAATATAGGCCATCTAAAACACTTGAACTGGGCTGATTATCAATTCCGGGAGAAAGCTACGGTCGAAAACGAATATCATACATTAAAAGCCGAAAATCTTCGTATAGAACAGGACTATAATACCTTGACAGATCGCTTAAACAAGCTAAACAGTCAATTTGCTGCACAAAATAGCCTGGTTCAATCCATTCAGGAACGGATTATCAACATAAAGTCTGAGATCTTACATATTAACACGACGATCGAACAACTCCTCCAGGCTTCTGTATTCAATGCGATAGATCAGGTAAAAGAGACATTAGCGGAGAACCTACCTGTACAGAAAATCCGTGCCGAACTGGAACAGTTTCAAATTCAATTTGAAACCCTGAAAGCCCAGATGATGCAATTAGACAAAAAGTTAGCAGATAAAGTCTACGATGAGGCAGTCTTTATACAGGAAGAAGCTGCTTTGGAAGAAAGCTCCCATCACCTTAAAATCCTGACCGAGAACGTTGCTAAATGCGAACAGGAGTTGAATCAGTTGGAGACAGCCTACGAAAAAAAAGAAACTTTACTGCAACAACAAATGCAATTAAACCTTCGTAATGATAATCTGAAACAGCTATTTAACCTATTTAAGGGAGCGGGATTTGTGCAGTATGTTTCATCAATCTATCTGCGCCAGCTTTGTGACCATGCCAATATCCGTTTTCACCGAATGACACGCAACCAGCTAAGTTTACAGATTAATGAAAATAATGAATTTGAAATCATTGATTATTTGAATGAAGGCAAAAGCAGGAGCGTAAAAACACTCTCCGGCGGTCAAGCATTTCAGGTGTCCCTGAGTCTTGCGCTGGCCCTAGCTGAAAGTGTACAGTCCAATACCAAAGCCGCTAAAAACTTCTTTTTTATCGATGAAGGCTTTGGTACCCAAGATATCGCTTCTGTCAATATTGTCTTCGAAACCTTACTTGACCTGCACAAAGAAAACCGAATAGTCGGGATTATCTCGCATGTCGAAGAATTGAAAGAACGGATCCCTATCTCACTTTCCATCGAAAAAGATGAAGAACATGGTAGTCAAATTTTCATTAATTAATTGTAAATCCCAAAGTAATTTTGTAGATTAGATATAGCGACAGAAGCCAAAAAACTGTCGCTATAACCAAAAAACAAAAGATTATGGGCTTATTTTCAAATAACCGAAAAGGAAAAGGGTCTCATCCTTTTTTTCATAAAACAGCTAAATCGACAATTCATTTAGCGGCAGAAAACAACAATCAATCCACTGAACATCGGACAACCTCATCTATGCTCTTTGTCAAGCAATATGATATCATGGGCATCTTAAAGGAGATTTTAATGCCGCAGAACCAGAATTAGTTTTTGGCGAAAAATTTATATGATTCAGGAGGTAAGGAAATTTCTTGCCCTACCCCTGCCATGATCTACATCTGGTCAATGCTGTTATACTTGATCTATCGCTTTTCTTGCAACTAAGAAGTTAGTCTACTCTCATAGGTCCTACTCCCTCGCTTTACTGCTCAATACTGTTATACTTGGTTATCACTATTTCTCGCAACTAAAATATTAATCTATCCTTCTAGGCCCTACTCTCTCGCTTTACTGCCCTTAAAAAGAAATTAAAAAAATCATTGAAATTCTAAAAAAGTAAGTTTAATTTAACAATACAAAACATTTATAAAAAAATATTGTCATACGTAAAATAGAAATTAAAGCGGTACTTATTCCAGACACATGAAATACAAACAGATAAACAACAACTCCATTAACCAGATTATGCTTATCATCATTATTTTGCTGATATGCATTTTGATATTTACGAGTCTATTCTACTATCTTCCGGGCTTTTTGGGCGCAATAACATTATATGTCCTCTTTCGAAAAATCAATTTCAAATTGACAGAAGAGAAAAAATGGAACAAATCCGTTGCGAGTATATTGTTAATCCTGCTTACGATTATATTTCTAGTTGGACCATTGTATCTCTTGATCAACTATATGGTTCCGCAAGTGACTGATGCGATCAGCAATAAAAATGAGATTATGGAAAAATTTGATTCCGTTAAAACCTATTTCAAAGATAGCCCATATCTCAGCAACATCGATCTATCCGACACGGCATTGATGGGGGCGCTTCAACGGGCGGCCAAGTTTATCCCCAACATCCTAAATTCCGTCGCTGAGGTAGGCGTAAATGTTTTAGTCGCATTATTTGTGCTGTATTTTATGCTGGTCAGCAGCAAAAAATTAGAACAGGGTATTTACAATGCTATTCCATTTTCCAAAGCAAGTAAAGCTGAGTTGTGGAAAGAATTTGATATGATGGTTAAATCAAATGCCATTGGTATTCCGATACTTGCGATGTGCCAAGGTATTGTCGCGGGCTTAGGCTACTGGTTTTTCGGCTTGGAAAGCCCCATTTTTTTAGGTATTCTGACCGCTGTTGCCACCATAATCCCAATTCTGGGCACGATGGTCGTTTATCTTCCAGCAGCGGTATTTCTCTTAGCAAATGGGCAATCCGGCAACGCGATAGGGTTAGCACTTTATGGTATCATTATCATTGGAAGTATTGATAATATTCTTCGCTTTACAATTTTGAAAAAACTTGGAGATGTCCATCCCTTAATAACCGTTTTTGGGGTACTATTGGGATTAAATCTCTTTGGTATGTTAGGATTGATATTTGGTCCACTTATTCTATCCTGTGTGGGAGTCTTACTCAAGGTATATAGCAATGAATTTGGTCGAAGTACACCAGAAATTATACAATCTACGACGTTGATAGACCCCAATAGTCCCAGCAACACCACAGATACAATGGAATAGCATAAAATTTGGAGACATATTGCAGTGGGAAGCATCAAAGATGATAACCAGTAAACTGTCATAACTTGAGTTTGGACACTGCATAATCCCATTTTTTTTATAGTTTTGGTTCTTCAATGGCGTCGTTGTGGAATGATCGATCTTCAGCTCAAGCTGAACGGTATAAATATATTCTGCTAGCGCCCCTGAAAAAGAATAACAAATCACTAAAACTGGTTTAAAATCAAAGGTAGTCTATGAACAAAAAAATAATCTTAGGAGTAACTGCTGTACTCGCGGCGGGCATGCTTTATTCATGTAACAACAAGGGCAATCAAAAGACAGCCGGTACGGAAAGTAGTACCGCAGAAAATACAGCTGAAAATCATGACCATGCGGGTCACGACCACGCTGGTCATGATCATGCGCAAGCTGCCCCTACCCAGTCTTCTGGTCCGGCTGCAATTCTTCCTAATTTCACTTTTTACCAACTTCGATCCGGCATACGTGTCAGCAATGAGAATCTAGCTAAAGATAAGAATACTGTCTTCATCTTATTTGATCCGGGATGTAGCCATTGTCAGCATGAAGCAACTGAACTCGAAAAAAATATTGATCGCATAAAAGATGTCAATATTTTCTATATTTCTATGAATGATCCGGCATTGGTATTAGGATTCTTCGATAGCTTCGCACCAAAGCTATCTAAATCTTCCAATGTGGAAGTCTTGATTGACAAAGATCAAACCTTTATCCAAAACATACATGTTCCTTCACAGTTCCCAGCAAATTATGTCTACGGTGCTGATGGAAAACTAAAAGCACATTGGGAAGGTGAGAAAAATATCAATGAGGCGATAAGCCAATTTCATAAATAAGCTGAAATGCTCAATATAGCGATAAACGGATTTGGACGCATCGGAAGAAACACATTACGTAATATTTTTCTTCGCGATGCTTTTGATCAATTGCAGGTGGTCGCCATCAATGATTTGGCTGACACCAAGACTTTGGCCCATTTATTCAAGTATGATTCGGTGCATGGACCCTTCGCTGGTACGGTCACACACGATGAACATCATATTATCGTGAATGGCCATTCTATTTTGGTTACCAATGAAAGAGATCCGGCCCTACTACCCTGGAAATCCTTGCATATTGATGTTGTTGTTGAATCAACGGGGCATTTTACGAACCGTGAAAAAGCAACGCTTCATCTAACAGCGGGTGCGAAAAAAGTTATTATCTCAGCTCCGCCAACAGACAAAGATATTGCAACAGTCGTGTTGGGGATCAACGATAATGCTGTCGATCTCTCGGCTTCGATCCTGTCGAATGCTTCCTGCACAACCAACAACGTCGCCCCATTGGTCAAAATATTAGATGACAATTGGGGGATAAAAGACGGATATATCACCACGGTTCACTCCATGACGGGAGATCAAAACCTGCATGATGCACCACATAAAGATCTGCGACGGGCACGTGCCGCCTCTTCGGCTATCATACCGACAACGACAGGTGCTGCCAAAGCAATTACCAATGTCTTTCCACATCTACAGAATAAGTTGGGAGGAGCAGGTATACGTGTTCCTGTGCTGAATGGTTCGCTAACAGATTTTACCTGTACGTTAGAAAAAGAAACAACGGTTGAAGAAATCAACAAAGCTTTTAAAGCTGCAGCGGAAAACGAATTAAAGCAGGTATTGTTTTATACGGAAGACCCAATCGTTTCTGTTGATATTATCAACAACCCCTATTCTTGTGTTTTCGATGCACAATTGACTTCAGTAGTGGGTGGATTAGTGAAAGTTGTGGGTTGGTATGACAATGAATTTGGTTATTCCAATCGTTTGGTGGACCTTCTGATTAAGATTGACCAGCTGGTTTAAGCTAGGCAGCTGAAAATAAAGAAAGCCCGTATCCTAAAAATACGGGCTTTCTCTTTTAAACTTTTACAGGCCTATTTACAAGGTATCAGCACTTTAGACCAGGCGCAGATAAAGTACGAGAAAAGCACCTTTCGTTTTGTTTAATATCAGTCAATAGCTGCTATCCTAAGCATGGATATTTCGAGTGATCAGTACCCCTAGGTGTACCGTCTGTCACCTAGCGTACCCGCTGATTACATGCCCTGTTGCTGGGGTTATACTGGTATATTAGTATTACATCTGTGTAACATCTGTACTGGAGTAAGGCAGTTGAAGGGACTTGAGCGGACTTGAAGGGACTTGAGGCGACTTTATAGTTCCCGTTCTACCCCCAAGCCGAAAAGCGCAAAATCATATTTTACCGGATCGTTGGGATCCAATAGACGAAGGTTGCCCGTTAACTCTTGTGCGGTCTTCCAGTTGACCTTTTCCAAGGTAATCAGTCCAAATTTTCGCGCTACACGTTCGACATGCACATCACAAGGACAGATCAGGTCTTTTGGTGACAAGCGGTTCCAAATCCCAAAATCTACCCCTTTATTATCCTTTCGGACCATCCAGCGTAAAAACATATTGATACGTTTGACAGTAGATTTTTGGGCTGGGCTACTGATATGTTTACGCGTCCGGTGCGGATAGTCCGGAAGCGAAAAGAAATAGGTTTTAAATGCATTCAGCGCTTGCTCCAAATCCACCTCTTTTACGGTCTCCTGCCCTACCAAAAAAGCATCTTCTAAAGACGCAAAGTGGCTATAGTGGTACCGAAAAAAAGCAACGAAATAAAGAATATCCGTATCATTGAATGTTCGGTGCTTAAAACCAAGCAGGCTTTTGAGGTCCTGATCGGTATGGTTCATGATATAATCATAAGGCGCGCCGTCCATTCTTGCGATCAATTCATTACATTTATTGATGATGGTTTTACGTTGTCCCCAAGCCATTATAGACGCTAGGAACCCGGTAATCTCGATATCATTCTTACTTGAAAATTGATGTGGAATGGATATGGGATCATTGGGAATAAAATTAGGTTGATTATATTCATCAACCTTTTTATCCAAAAAATCTTTTAAATTAAAATCTACTGCCATGGTCTTTGTTTATCGTCCTGTCTGTAGTATCCCTTTACAGATATTTGCGATCAATCCCGGACCTTCATAAATAAATCCGGTATAGACCTGAATAAGACTAGCACCGGCATCAAGTTTTTCAATAGCATCTTTGGCAGAATGAATACCACCTACGCCAATGATCGGAAATGCTTTGTTGGATTTTTCGCTGAGGTAGCGGATCACTTCAGTTGAACGCTTGGTCAACGGGCGTCCACTCACCCCTCCGGCCTCTTGTGTCAAATCCTGCTGACTCTTTAAACCTTCTCTTGAGATTGTGGTATTGGTCGCGATAACTCCCGCTATCTGTGTCTCCATAACGATCTCAACAATATCATCCAATTGACTATCTGTTAGATCAGGTGCGATCTTGAGCAGAATTGGCTTGGGAGCCGGTTTTGTTTTATTCAGATCCTGTAGTGTATTTAATATATTTTTTAACGGTTCCTTTTCCTGCAAATCCCTTAAGCCAGGTGTATTTGGCGAACTGACATTGACAACAAAGTAATCTACATCATCAAAGAGTGCATTGAAGCAATAAATATAGTCGTTTACCGCTTCTTCGTTTGGTGTCACTTTATTCTTTCCAATGTTACCACCGATCAGAAGTCCTTTTCGATCTTTTAGGTTTTTTAATCGGGTTGCAGCGACGTCTGCGCCCTGATTATTGAACCCCATGCGGTTGATCAGTGCTTCATCCGGTACAAGACGAAACATACGTGGTTTATCATTCCCCGGTTGTGGTTTTGGAGTGACGGTTCCGATTTCAATAAAACCAAAACCTAAATTAGTCATGTCAGAGATATATTCGGCATTTTTATCGAAGCCTGCCGCTAGGCCTACTGGATTTTTAAACTTCAGTCCAAATACCTCACGTTCCAAGCGAGGATCTTCTACTGTAAAAATAGCATTCAATAATTGCTTGGCACCCCAAATTTTTGAGAAGACATTCAATCCGCTGGTCACTTTATGGTGAGCCATCTCCGGATTCATTGTAAAGAATATAGGTTTGACTAATTTATACATAATCGCAAAGTTAGTCAAACAAGAAGAAATATTCATTACTTTTGTACTTTTGCATTTGAAATGATATCAATAAATAATTTAACATTTGAAATAGGATCCCGAGCGTTGTATGATGAGGCAAACTGGCACATCAAACCAGGTGATAAAGTAGGTTTAATTGGTGCCAATGGAGCCGGAAAATCGACCTTATTGCGTTTGATCGTTGGACAATATGCCCCAACTTCGGGAACAATTTCCATGGCAAAAGATCTAAAGATCGGTTACCTAAACCAGGACTTATTATCTTACCATTCGGACAAGAGCATTCTATACGTTGCTATGGAAGCGTTCGAACGCCAAAATCAGCTACATGCCGAAATCGAAGACTTACTTGCGAAATTAGAAACAGATTATTCGGACGATATTCTCAATAAACTAAGCGATAGACAACTGGAATTTGAAGCGCTGGATGGCTATAATCTTGAATTCAAAGCGCATGAGATCCTTGCAGGTCTAGGTTTTTCGGAAGAAGAGCAAAAAAGGCCACTGGCGACATTCTCTGGGGGCTGGCGTATGCGTGTGATGCTTGCGAAAATTTTATTGCAGACACCGGATATTCTATTATTGGATGAGCCGACCAACCACATGGACTTACCTTCCATCAAGTGGCTTGAGAATTACCTACAGGCTTTTGATGGAGCAATCGTCATTGTATCGCACGATAGGTACTTTCTGGACCGCATCATCAAAAAGACGGTGGAGTCGCGCAAAGGAAAATTAACACTTTATGCAGGTAATTATAGCTTTTACCTGGAAGAAAAGGAGTTGAGAAACGAACTACAGGCCAACCAGTTCAAAAATCAGCAGGCTAAGATCAAACAGGAAGAACGACTTATCGAGCGTTTCCGCGCCAAAGCATCCAAAGCTAAAATGGCACAATCCCGGATTAAAGCTTTGGATCGAATGGAGAGAGTTGAGGATGTCGATGACGATAATCCAACGGTCAACTTTAGCTTTAAGTTTTCAAAACCTTCTGGCCGTCATGTGGTGACATTAGACAATATTTCTAAATCCTATCCGAACCTAGAGATATTAAAAAACACTTCTGCGATTATTGAAAAAGGTGATAAGATCGCTTTGATCGGTGCGAACGGAAAAGGTAAGTCTACCCTACTCCGTATTGTGGCGGGCACAGATACTCAGTTTGAGGGAAAAGCAGAACATGGACACAATGTGTCGCAAACGTTCTTTGCACAGCATCAGCTGGAAGCGCTCCATCTCGAAAACTCGATCTTGGCCGAACTACAGGCCTTTGCGCCAAAACATACGGAGACTGAATTACGTTCGATATTGGGTTGTTTCCTATTTACGGGCGATGATGCATTCAAGAAAATTAAAGTGTTGTCTGGAGGTGAAAAATCCCGTGTAGCCCTTGCTAAGGCGCTGACCGCAGACGCCAATTTCTTGGCGCTCGATGAGCCTACCAATCACTTGGATATGCAATCGGTTAATATTTTGATTCAGGCCCTACAACAGTTCGAGGGAACATGTATTGTTGTATCCCACGACCGTTATTTCTTGGATCACGTGGCCAACAAAATTTGGTATATCGAGGACAAGGAGATCAAAGAATATCCGGGTACCTATCAGGAATATGAAGAATGGGCAGCTAAGCGTATTGTAAAAACAGAGGCAAAACCGGAGAAAAAAGTCAAAGAAGAGCCAAAGGTTAAAAAAGAGAAACAAGCGCCATCTGAAGACCGGACACGATTACTGAGCAAAAAGAATAAAGAGCTTGCTGCGTTGGAGAAAAAAGTGGAAGAACAGGAAATATTGGTCAAAGATTTAGAATTGAAACTGGCTGATGAAGCTGTATATTCGGATGCGACTAAGTTACAGGAAACTACGCGCGCATACAATTCTGCTAAGGCCCAATTAACCCAGTATCAAGAGCAATGGGAGCAATTGGCCGAGGAAATTATGGAATTGGAAAATGATTAATTTTTTTGGCTTAAAATCAGCTTTTTAAGCAAACAGCTACGATTTTAAGCCAAAAAAATTTGCAGGAATAGGATTAAAGCCCTACTTTTGCATCACTTCAAACAAGGAACGGTAGTTCAAAAAAGAAGTACGATTCCGTAGCTCAGCTGGTAGAGCAATACACTTTTAATGTATGGGTCCTGGGTTCGAATCCCAGCGGGATCACAAGAGAAAAGCTAATCGAAAGATTAGCTTTTTTTGTTTTAACAAAATCAGGATTCGAAAGAAGTGTCGCCCGGGTTCGATCCATTCGAGGCTCAGGAGGGCTTGCGGGAACCGTGGGACTGAGCCGTAGCCTGGCCCCCTTTTTTCTTTCTAAATCGTGCGTATACTAAAACGACCACCAATGTAACGATCAGCGCAAAACCAAAATCCCGCAAAAAATCCCATATGCGAAATGATATTGCATACCCTGTTTGTCCGGTAATGAGACTCATGCCATGTATTTTTGAATAAAAGGTCTCGGGGAATCCAAACCTTATATCGTCGATGTCATTATCATAAGAGACCAGTGTAATAAGCCCAAACATGAGCGGCGCAAGCCAGAGATAAGTAAGTATAATTTTTCTGCGTGTCATAATATTTATTAGTAGGTATTTTACTGGATATCATTTTTAATCCTAAATTACCCGGATACTGACTTTGCCCATCTTATTGAATACTTCTTTCTACAATCCTTGTCATGTTAATCATCAAACAGTTTTATACGGAGGCTATTTTTGCAATCACATAATAAACGGCTTGTAAGACAGGGCACGATCTACAATCTCTTCCGGCGATAAGCCTTCGTACTCTTTGCTAAAGATATAATCTGCTGCATTGGGATCAGGCACATTTTCCAGGAAGAGGTCTAACATATCGTCGTCTTCCTGTTCCGTCTTACCTTCTGCATTGCTGATTTTTTCTACCAAATCAATCAATTCTTGTCTGCTTAGGTTTTTCATATAAAAATCTATTTAAAAGGTCAAAACTCCCATCCTATTTGTGTTGCCATTTGCTGAAAGGCCCTATCCTCCGCTTCGGTTGGAAAGACCGCGTAGACCTTTTTTAAAGATCTAATATCTTTCAATTTTATAAATTCCGAAAGTTCCATTCGTGTCGGTTCGGTAATCTTCAGCTCCTCCAATTGTTTGAATTGCAATATGTTTTCCAGGTCGTCAAACTGTTTGACAGCTACCAGATGAAGCGATCTGAGTCTCAAGGGATCATCCATTTTTGGCAGGTTGGTTAATTTGCTGGTGTGTCCTATTTGCAAGGATTGCAGGCCTTTTAGTGAAGCAATAAAATCAAAGGAATCTATACCTTTAGCTTTACCTATCGTTAGCATTTTTAGCCGGGGAAAGATCGAGGCCAGAAGTTCAGGACTCTTTAACGTACTCGTTATTATTAGTTCTTCCACACCGTAATTTAATGGCACCGCCTTAAGATCAAGCGCAGAGACCCTTATGCGCCGCAGATGGGCAAGATCATTTACAAATGCAATCTGCTTTGCTCCTGACAACCCAAATTCCAATTCCAGCTCCTCTATCCCGGTCGCATTTTTTAACGGTCCTAAATCTATATCTTTTTTATAATTCCCATCCAGGCGAAAGGAAACGAGCTTTGTCAAACCCTCCAATAAATTTAAATCTTGTAAGGCAACGGAACCAAAGGCAAGAATGGTTAAATGATTAATTTCGCCTAAAGGTCTTATGATCTCCAGGTTACTGTATTTTCCTTCGCTTGCACTTGTCGCAGGATCAACGATTAATACAATTCGTATCTCACTGTTTGCCTGCAAGAGCTTTTTGATAGCGTGTAATTTTTCACTCTCGATAGACGCCTCTATGGAGATTACAGAAACTTTTACCGCTTGGACTTTAAGCAAGTCTTCGGTACTATAGCGTTCCACTTTTATAACCATTGTTTCCAGGATAAAATATTATATTTTCATTCTAATGCCAATTCAGGAATGCGTTCTTAAAAGATAAGCCTTCAGTTTATAATTCCTCCAAAAAAGGCTATCCATCTGCATATGGATATATAAATTCCTCTTTTTTACAGCACCTATATTCTGCAAATTCAGTGCCACGGAGCCTGGTATTACGACTGTCCTTTCTATCAGTGGAAAAACAGGCATAATTCATTAAAAAATGATTTCATCGGCATTCTTTCAAATGTTACTTAATTATAAAGTTCTTTTAAAAGTTGCTTCTTTCTTTTCCCAAGTGCAAAAAGCATCGCAACTTGAAATACAGCGCGGAGTTTACTAGGCATAATAATTGCATAAAAACTAGAAAAAACCAAACGACAATTATGAGCATTAAATTACAGACCAGGTTCACAATCTGCCTCCTATTTCTATCAACCATAGTTGCTACTCCGGTTTTATCCCAGGTAAAAGTACCCGGCGTTATTGCTCCTGAGGAAAATATAAAAAGATTACCTTCCCGGTTAATCATAGACCCAATTATGATGGAGTATTTTGAAGCTCCGATAAATACAAAGCAAATAGAATCTAATGTCATAGAATACCTACCGGGCAAAGTAATTAAGGACAATTATATCATTTCCGTCCTTGCCGATAAGGATTCGCATAGCATCGTTGAAATTTCTAAACCTGCTAGCAGAAAAGGTAGTAATGCGAGCAAGAAAATATACGAATACAATGAACCAAAAAGATTATTGGGCCTGAAATATTATAAGGACAATAATGGTAACTGGGAACTGCAACAGGAAGACATTTACACTTACCCCGGCATGGGTGGCAACAGGGCTTTACCGATGCGGAAAACTCAGAAGATAACCGAAAATGATACGATTGTAATATCGCAGCCACAAGAGGAAACCTATGTATATGATAGCCACATGAACCTGATCGAGTATACAACAGATGGACAAACCTATAAGAACCAATACAACGAACAGCACAACCTTGATTCAAGTAAAATAACTTCAAACGATGGAAAGTGGAAGCTTTTGGAGTATAAATATCAATATGAAAATGGTCTTTGGATTAAAAAGGAAGAATATGAAACCACCGCCAATCAGTCCCGCTTTCTAAAAAAGAGCATTGAACGAAAACTCACTTTTTAATATTAAGCTGGCCTGATCATTCAAATGGCATTGAAGTAAAACCCCTTGCCCGCAATGTCTATTCATGAATATTTTCAAAAACGCTTTTGAGAATCTGCCGATTTACCAATACTTGCTTATTTATCGGATTGCAATTTGCTGGCATACTGCCCCATAATGCTCCATATTTTTTCGAACCCTGTCATCATATTTTTATTAACACCATTGAGCCCTTCCATTTCCGTATTGGCAATGAACAGCATGCCATAGCCTTTGGCAGGATTAAAGAACAAGAACGCAGTAACACCACCATCACTACCGCTATGACCAACGATGCCACTTTTTTTTATGGCATAAAATACGCCGATGTTTGGCTCTGCAGGGTTTAAATTTTCTGGCTTATAGGAATCTGAAAAAGCCGGCTGCAGCATCTTGGCATAACTTTCAGGTTTAAGGATTTCCCCTTTCCCGTGCTGCCCGGCAATTACCTCTTTCAGAAAAAGACTAAGCTCATGACATGAAGTTGTAAGTCCACCATCGGGATAGGTTACGGAACTATATTTGGGATAGCTTTTTTTGTCGCCGTTATATAAGGCGGATAGCTTAGTCTGGTCTGCATTAGCAGTAGACCAGGTGGCATCTGTCATCTGTAGTGGAAGCAGAATATGCTTTTGGGTGTATTCTGCAAAGGACATACCCGATTTGAGTTCGATCAGCCAGGCAGCTAAATCCGATCCGATATTTGAATATTCGTACCTTTTACCTGGTGCCTGTTTATTAAAGTTTTTGTTGGAATAGTAAGAGCCAGCAGTGCTTAAATAATCCTGTAAGAAAGCAGCCAAAGTAGTGTCTTTCCCTTCGGCGCCATATCCCTTCGATTTGAGCAGCCTGTAAATTGGATTATCCTCATTAACCGGTGTATTATACAGGTATGTCTTTTTGTACGTATCAGCATGATCAGTAATTCCAGAAGTATGTGTAACCAGATGTCTCAAAGTAATTGGTACCTCGGGGGTGTAAGGATGTTGTAATTTAAAAGGTAATATACTGTTGATCTCCATATCAAGAGTAAACAGGCCCTGTTCTATGGCTTTCATTACCGACATTCCAATAAACAGCTTACTTACTGATGCAATGGGCTGTACGGTGGTGGTTGTATAAGGAGTTTTCTTTTCCAGATCAGCGAAGCCAAAGGCATTTTCATATAAAATACTATCGCTGTTTACAATGGCAACACTGAAGCCTGGAAAGTCATTTTGTTTATATGCCGTAGTAAGTGCAGCTGTCAGGGATTCTGCAGCCGTTTGAGCTTTAATTTGACTAGCGCAGAAGATAAACAACAAAAGGAGGATATTTCTAAAGACGCTTCGCACTTTGTTTGAGCACTCCGCTCCATGGTGAAAAATAATCTTTGCTGACATAATATGAAATTATAAAACAATGTACATATATTGATTTATATTTCAATGTGCTATAATTGTTTATTCAAAATTTTGCGTGGCAATTTTAGCTTTCCATTGTAGCAATCACCCTACGCCTCTCCGATCAGGCTTTATCGGCATCCTTCCGCATTTGATGATATCTTATGACGGATTCATATTTTCAGTATATTTACCTTTGGGTTCGGTAAAATAATAACTCATGTATAACTCTTTAATCGAATATATCAATTCGCGGGTCTCCAGACCGTTGGAAGCAAGTGAAATTAACATTCTCAAAAATAATTTTGTACCGCATAAACTCAGAAAGCGACAGATCTTTTTACAGGAAGGTGATGTAAGTAACCATATTGGATTTCTGGTCAAAGGCTCCATGAAAAAATACAGTACAGATACCAAGGGTACCGAACACATAATGAGCCTCTATATTGAAGGCTGGTGGGTCGTCGATCGCGAGAGTTTTTCAAAACTCACTCCTTCTTCCTTCAATATTGAGGCCTGTGAAGCTACTGATTTACTGATCTTAACCAAGAAAGCCGCAGAAGAAGTATTCTCCCTTCCTATCATGAGTGAACTCATACGCCAGTTGGATGAAAATTATTCTTTTGCCAGTCAAAAAAGAATCAATGCTGCCATAAGTATGACAGCTGAAGAACGCTATAATATGCTTATTGATAACTATCCTGAATTTGTGCAGCGATTTCCACAACGCATGATTGCATCGTATTTAGGTATTACGCAAGAAACCATTAGCAGAATCCGTTCTAGAGCAGTCAAAAAATAATCAGGATTGATTTACCATAGGAATTACCTTTGTCCCTATTAATTCAATGGCTTTGAATATATCTTCTTTGCTAAGTCCTGGATTGTCCATCTGAAACGTAAATCTTGATATACCACCCAACGCCTCACTATGTCGTAAAATCTTTTCGGCAACTTCCTCAGGGTTACCAATAACGTACGCACCTGTGGGGTCGGCCTGGGCCTCAAACATTTCTCGTGTAGGCGTAGACCATCCTCTCTCTTTGCCGATCTTACCCATCATTTCCTGGTATCCTGGAAAGTAAATATTCTTTGCTTTCATTGTTGTATCCGCTACAAAGCCTAATGAATGTAGCCCTACTTTAAGTTTCTCCCTCGCATGTCCTGCTTTTTCTCCGGCCTCATAATATAAGTCTATCAACGGACGAAAACGGTGGGTTTCACCTCCAATAACGGCCACCATCAATGGAAGACCCAATACTCCGGCGCGTATAAAAGATTGCGGAGTTCCTCCTACCCCTATCCAAACAGGCAACTGCTCCTGCACTGGCCTTGGATAGATGGCTTGTTGCTTTAGCTCTGGGCGGAATTTTCCCTTCCAGGTTATAGTTTCATTATCACGGATTTCAAGAAGCAATTTAATCTTCTCTTCAAAAAGTGCATCATAATCTTGGGTATTGAACCCAAATAAAGGAAATGAATCAATAAATGATCCTCTTCCGGCTACAATCTCAGCCCGGCCTTTGGAAATAATATCCAATGTTGCATATTCCTGAAATACCCTAACAGGATCTGCCGCACTGAGTACAGTAACCGCACTCGTTAGACGAATATGCTGAGTTCTGGCTGCCGCTGCCGCCAATATTACCGCCGGAGACTCATCCAAAAACTCCTTTCGATGATGCTCTCCAAGTCCAAAAACATGTAATCCAGCCTGATCCGCAAACGCTATCTTTGACAACAAAGCTTCCATAGCCATCATATTTTCCTCAGGACGCAACCCGTCATTATATGCACCGGTGGCAATAAAACTATCTATTCCTATTTCCATGATTATTCATTTAGTTTTGTAGACCTTCCATTATTGAAAAGCTAACCAAATTTCTATTTTTTTGATGGTTCATAACGATGATCTATGTCAAAAAGAATGCCGACAAATCATAAAAAATATCTTCTATCTCCGTAAAAAAGACGCAGGCTCATAATCCACATCCTATTCCTCGTTTGGTATTCAATTAAGACATTTATAACAGGCGGCCTCGATTCCTATTGGATTAGCCCATGAAGTATTTTTATGATTTTTTCTTCCGAAAGCTACAAAACACAAAATTTTGTATACTGTCCGATGGGGTCCGATGATCCACAATCTGGCAATTGATCTTATCAAAATAAACGTTAAACGGATTGACCAAACTTGTTTCCGAATACTGTTTGATCTCAATACCACTACATTTTTTGGGACCTTGTTCTGAAAAGGTACCGATGACCAAAATACCATCTGGGTTTATATTTTCTTTTACCGTTTCTACATAACTTGCAATATCGTCTTCATCTGTCAAAAAATGAAAAGCGGCACGGTCATGCCAGAAATCATAGCTTTCAGTAGGCATAAAATGAGCGATATCCGCTACAATCCATTTTACCTTATTAGCCCTATCGCCCAACCGTTGTTTTGCCCTGTCAATGGCCTTTGCGGAAATATCCAGTACCGTAATATCTTCATATCCCAGGTCTAACAGATGATCCACCAACATACTGTCGCCACCACCGATATCAATGATTTTCGCAAAGGTAGGTACATTAAACGTACTTAAATAATCCAAAGACGTTTGAGGTATTTGCTGGTACCAGCTTGTCTCATTAAGTGCTTTGGTTTGATAAATATTTTCCCAGTGATTTTTACGATTGAATGTTTCCATCAGTATTTTTTGTGTTATGAATTTATTAAAATTTGTAAGCTATTGCCTGCATCCTATACCAGTTATGCACCCTCCTAGTAAAAAAGATAATAGTTAATATAAATAAAACGTCCTATATTTTATCAATTTTTATGCTCAGAATTAGTGTAAAGTCACATAAAAAAGCCAGCGGTTTCACAACAGCTGGCAACTGAAAAGTTAGGTACTCAACCTAATAGTATAAATGATACTCCAATTTACTCCAAAAAATGATCGATGAAAGATTAAAATCAATCCACTTGCGATTAATTTCAACTTATTTTAGATTTTAAATAGATAACCGCTATAAATGGCGGCGAACTATTCTAAAATTGATGAGATAGTGTAAAAAAGTAATTATTAATGATTTTCATAATAGATTTAATAATCCACGATATTTTACGAAGCTAAATGTATCTAATTTAGGGAGTATGAAAAGAGGACAGTTTATTAAATCGCTTTCGGCATTTGCATTTTCCACGCCATTGATATGGAGTATAGCTTGTAGCAAGGATAAGGGCGAGCCATCAGATATCCGCCCTGAGGACGGATGTCTATCGACCCCAGCAGAAACAGCTGGTCCATTTCCAACCAAGACACCTAACTCCTTTATTCGATCCGATATCAGAAAAAAAGACGGGTTTGGTACGCATATGAACGCTGAAATTAAAATTCAGAATTTGCAGAAAAATTGTATTCCAATGGAGAATGCTGTGGTCGATATATGGCATTGTGATATCAATGGCGACTATTCTCAGTATGGCAGCGGAGATAATGACAATTGGTTCCGTGGACGACAAATAACGGATAAGGATGGTAAAGTTAATTTTGACACCATATTTCCCGGCTGGTATCCGGGGAGAGCCGTGCATATCCATGTACATATTTATGACCGAACCGGAAATTCATTGTTGATTACGCAAATCGCTTTTCAAGACAACCTTGCGGCCTCCGTGTACACGAATGGCCGTCAATTTGGATATCAGGGCCTATCAGGCTATACATACAATAATGCCGACAGTATTTTTCGAGACGGAGCGGGAAGTCAGGTCGCTAGTGTGACAGGAAGTCTAGAAACCGGATTCAAACTGACAATTACACTGAACGTATAAAACCAATTATAAAATAAAATGGAACAAAGCAATATTCGCATGATAATCCAAAACATGGAGCTTCCCGACGACTTCGGTAAACGTGTACTATACTACAGAGAAGCATGTAATGAAAATCAGATCAATACGTCATGTATAATGAAAGAAATTACACAGAACGATGGAATTTACAATATCCATGCGGCTAAAGATGGTTATTGCCTGATTATCCCCTTGGAGGGGGATATAGCTGTACCTTATTCCAATAAAAATACAGTTGTAAGAATTAGCCAAATGTATCGTACAAGTATGATCGCAGGAGATACTTTTGCAGTTGAAAACGCTAACAAGGATCTCTTGTCGTTTTCATTTATCTATATTTACTTTGAGACTGAGCACACAAAAACAGGTAGCCAGATCGTCGACCTTCCGATGATAGGTTGGCACAATAATCTAAATACTATTAATTCAGGGCGACAGGATGATTTACCATTTTGCTTACGCATCGGAATACTACCCACAAAATACGCGTCGGTTTTACCATGCGACCAAAGGTTCAGGCTCCACGTATGTCATCTCATTGAGGGCAGTTGCGAACTTGGCGGCCGTTTACTTTTCAAAGGAGATAGCCTTGAAATCATAGGAAGAGAGAACCTTGAAATAGAAGGTATTGCCGGAATTTCAATCATGCTTTTAATAGAATTTGATCGTTTTTAACCATTCCTTTTATTGGCTTTTTTTCTCGCTAATAAATGGACTCACACATATTTCTCTTAGCGAGCCAAAACCGAAAAATCGGCATTTATGATTGCCTATTATTTTCTTGATACTTTCAATAACCCAATGAAAATCAAAAATATGCCCGGATATATATAGGTATGCGGTATTTCGGCTAAAAAAAGATAGGCAAAGCTAATGGCAAAAACAGGTTCCAATAATAAAATGTTGGACAACAGCACTGGCGGTGTTTTTTTGGAAGCATAGGCAAAACCGAAAGTTGGAACAGCGGTCGAAAAAAAACCGAGTGCAAAAATGCTTAATATATTAAGCGTAATAAGGTCTTTTGATGGGAAGCTTGAGCGGTCAAACAGCATGAGGTATAGGAATACGAGAATACCAAAAAAACAGGTACCCAAAGTTACACTTAAGCTATTTACCTGTTTTTTTCTGCGATCCTGCGTATTGGAAATAATGACAAAGACAGCAAATAATAAAGCCGCTGTTAATGCAAGAATATCTCCCAATAAAGACCTAGAAGAGATGTCTATTTGCATAGTGATTTTAGGAAGCATTATAATAATAACACCTAAAATTGCAATAATGGTACCCCACAGTTCATTTCTTGATGTCCCCTCTCCTTTCAATCGCTTGAATAATATCACAAAAAAAGGCGAAATACTTATCAATAACGTTACTTCACCGATACTCGCCAACATAAAAGCCATTGTACCTAAAAAATACGTCAGGAATAAAACCAGACTTAAAATGATTGTAACTCGACTTGTGAAAAATTCCACAAAAACTTGTTTGGTTTTTCCCTGAAATAATAAAACAAGAAACAAAACAATAAAAGTTATGAAAAATCGAATTGAAATAATCAATAAAGGCGATTGAAGAGATGAAAGTCTTATAAAGATACCTACCATTCCCCACCCTAATACGGAGATCAGCGCACTTATTAATGGTGTATTTCTATGTATTGTCATTTTTGCACTTGTGGATTTGTGGACTGTTAATTACACTTGCTTGTGTTGGGCTATGGTACTAAAAATAGTATTATTTCTTGAACATTTGCTATGATTCATGATACTTCCATGCTAAGTTTTACAATAGTCTGTATTGACGAGAATAACAGCACAATGGTGCTTTGAGCGTCCATCAATCAAATAATCGCAATTGCGCATGTCCCAAGTTGCAGGAAATTAAGCGAAGCGGTCGGTCCGATCCGATTATTTTCATTTTTGTATATTTAGAAGTAATTTAAAAAGCAACCATCATTTGGAAAATATAATAAACCATTTTGAAAAGTATCTTCCTCTTAATGATGAGGAAAAACAGGCTTTGATGAGTCGTGTTACAGAAAGGAAAATCAAACGCAGGCAATTCTTGTTGCAAGAAGGAGATGTATGTAAGTACTTTACTTATGTGCAAAGTGGCTGTTTTAAAATGTATGGTGTGGATGATAAGGGTGTTGAACACAATCTTGTGTTTGCAGCAGAAGATGACTGGATCTCGGATATTGGTAGCTTACACAAAGAACTTCCTTCTAAGTTGTTCATAGAAGCAATCGAACCGTCTGTCGTATTACAGATATCTAAAGGAGATCTATGGTACTTGTACAGCAACCACCCAAAGTTTGACCGGAACTTCCGTGTCATCATGGAAGATAAATATATTGAACTTCAAAATCGCTTATTGCAGGCTTTTAGTTCCACCGCACTCGATCGATATGATCGTTTCATTACCCAATATCCACATTTAGCCAATAGGTTACCAAATACCCAAATTGCCTCTTATCTAGGCGTAACCCCCGAATTTCTGAGTAAAATAAAGAATGACAGATTTAAAAAATAGCTTTACCCTTAAACTATATTAAGGGTATTTCTTAACTTATCTTATAAGCTTGGCTGAATTGTTTATCACAACTTTGTATTGTCAATAAAGGCAAACAACATTTAAAACATACAGTAATGCACTCAACAAGTCAAAAAACAAAAGTCGCCATTATCGGTTTAGGAAATATTGGTAGAGCAATTGCCTCCAATCTTGTAAAAGGCAGCCATCCCGTTATTATTTCATCACGCGAAATCAATAAAGCGCAAAGTTTTGCTTCTGAATTAGGCATTCTAGCGACAGCCGAAGAAACAGCTAAAGCAATAAAAGATGCCGATATAATCATTCCGACCATCTACTTTGACAAAATCAAGGATTTTTTAAGCCAATATGCATCAGAATTAAAGGGGAAAATAATTATTGATGTTTCCAATCCCATTGCTCCTGACGGTCAGGGAGGCTTCAAAAAAATTATTGACAAAGACATCTCTGCGGGTCAAGTCTTGTTGGATCTCACCCCAAAAGAAACACATTTTGTAAAAGCATTCGGTACATTGGGAGCCAGCTCTTTGTCAGAAGCTGCGTTTACGGAGCCTCATAGAAAGGTCCTTTTCTACGCCTCGGACAGCACAAACAGCAATAAACAAGTAGAGGAACTTATTACCGATAGTGGTTTTCAACCATTACACATCGGTGGTATCAATCAGTCTATCCGTATCGAGGTATTCGGCGATCTACATGAATTTGGTGCATTGGGTAAAACCGTAACGCTTGAAGAAGCCAAGAAGACCCTCAACGGACAAAATAACTAAAATAACTCCTTTATCCGCCTAAGAACATTTCGTCACATGTATCAATAGCCACAACATGAGAAAAGCTAATCTTACGATTAGCTTTTCTTAATGAGTAAGTTCACCCACTTTCTTTTGCGTGATCTAGTCAATAGGCTATTCGTTGTGTAAAGAAAGCGATACTGCAACAGATCAATATGCAGGATTATTTTAAACTACATTCCAATTTTTATTTACTGTTATCTGAGGATTGCTTTGCAGGGCTTCGTCTACTAGATTTAGTACTTTAAGAACATTTCCGCTCAAACGAAAACGGTATGTTTCTTGTGCTGTTTGAATTTTCACTGTAGCACTGTACCCTCTGTAATGTGTTTGTGAGACATGAATGTTTGTTATATTCTTAAAAGCAATGGTCGTTTGCTGCAGGTTTGTAAAAAAACGAACCGCATCTTCTTTTACAATATAAGGTGGCATAAATTTTTCATAAAAAGGAGCTTTGTCGTTGTTTTTTACTAGCTTTTCCATGTCTTTTTCAGAAAGTGTAATGATAAACTGCCGATAATTATCAATATATTTTTTAATAAAAAGAATACCTGGAATTACCAATAAGAGCAAACAGCCAAAAAGTCCGAATGTGTAAAGATAACTATCGTTTACCCTTGCATTATAACGATCTTCACCCAAAAGTGTCCTGCCATAAGATTCCGTTTCCATCATAGTACCAATAAAAAAAATGATGGGAAGAATTATGATTATTGATAACATAATGCCGATAATTATCCGACCACGACGTTGTAGTTCATTTATGAAAAAATTATTCATTGCCTTTTTGATTATATTTCAACGTTTTCATTATACTGCAAACGTAGTCTCTATTTGAATATTCACTATTTTTTAAACGGAGTGTCTAAACCAAAAAATCCATACGGACTTCCCTCATGGTCTAGCAACAATCAAATTCTGCTTAAATGTAAGTTATTTCTTATTACTGATAATTAAAATTTAATATTCGAATGTCCCAGTTTACAATTCGTATTAATGAAATATTTATTTGCACTGTTTACTTCTATTGGAGGCCGATGACAAGAGTACCACAGCAATAATTGAGAAAAAAACACAAAAACTAACGATCATATTTTATAAAATCCGTTCTATTTCATAAATTAAGAACCATCAAATAGCTAGTTTTTAACAGAATAAATATTTTCATATGGATTTTTTATCACTTGAACCCTTTATCCCTTCTGGCAAAGATTTTCAAAAATCAAAGCTATTGTTCCAAGAGCTTGGTTTTTCAATAGCATGGGAAGAGGAAAATCTTATCGGTTTTCAAAATGGAAATTGCAAATTCATATTACAGCAATATGATAATGAAACATTCGCTCAAAATTTAATGCTAGTGGTTAAGATTGAAAATATGAATACCTTTTGGAGTGAGATAACCCAAAAAAAACTTTCAGAAAAGTTTGGCATCCCGGAAATTGGACTACCAGTAAAACAACCATATGGTATAGAGGTCAACATTATTGACATTGCTGGAGTTTGCTGGCATTTTATTGAAGAGCAAATTTAAAATAAAGAAGAAAGATCGACTAGAAAGGTAAAAAAGATCGAACATAAGACAGATAGCTGTTACAATTGCATTGCATAAGCTATTTTTCACTAAAATGAAAGCGATTTTTATTAAATTTGAACTTATACGTTAACGATGATGTTGAGCCAGTCGGAAATATTAAAACATTTGGAATCCCTTCAGCAGCTGAATGATGAAGAACGCCTCGAATTGTCCAAAATATGCAAACCGCTATTTTTGTCCAAAAAGACCAAACTCGTGGAAACGGATGACCGATTTGATTCCGTCTTTGTGCTCACGACGGGTCTATTACGTTGGTATTTCTATTCGGATGATGGTACCGAAAATAATGTTTTCTTCTCCTCGGAAGCAGATCATGCCTTTATTGCCAGTATCCCTGAGTATTATGCTGACCAACGGGAAACAAAATACACCATCGAAGCTGTTGTAGATACACAGTTACTGCTATTTCCGAAAGAGTTATTTGAAGATTTGGCTTTCCAACATAGAGGGATTTTCCAGTTCTATGTCAAATCCTTAAAAATTATTATTGATACCTTGCGTATCCGTACAGAGCAGCTGTGTAGCGATTCTCCAAGCGCCCGCTATGAGGTTTTCCTAGAAAACCGTTCGTACATCACCAGGAACACAAATCGTAAGCATATCGCTAATTTCTTGGGTATTACACCTAATTCTTTGTCCAGATTAACAGCCCGTATACAAAAAAAACGGCCACCAAAAAACTAACTTAAGAATACTTTTTTAGCCTGTATTCGTTCTAATTTTGCTTCGTCAAAAAAGCTGTAAAACAGCCATTTGTACAGATAGTATGATTTAAAACGAAAACAAAATGAACAAATTTATTGTAAGAATAGGTGTCTTAAGCTTATTCGCACTTTTAGACACGAATGCAGTACATGCCCAATCTCAGGAAGCAGAAAAGGTTGGCCTGTACATCACCCAAGAAATGTCATTTTTAAATATGACAACAACGCAAGCCCAACAGGTTTATCAAATAAACCTTCAGGCAGCCAATGCTGTAGAAAACTTACGCCAAAATAGCAATGTTCAACAAATAGGCACTGCGGAGAACATCGAAGGTTTTACAGATATCCTAAAACAAAGAAACCTAGCTGTACAGGAAATTCTATCACCGGTACAATTTCAACTCTTTAAGGAAAACAAAATAATAAGAGCTGCAACTTTTAGAACTATTGTCATGGCTAAAATGTTGGATTTAACCCAAGATCAGCTCGATCCAGTTTTTGAGATCAATCAAACAGTAGTAAAAAATGTAAGAGAAGACCTAGACATATACTTTTCTGCGGATAATAATCGGGGTAAAAGAAATGCAAAACGTAAACTGCATAAAGCACTAAAGAAAACGGACAAAGCATTTGACAACGTCTTAAGCCCGCAGCAAACTACGATTTACCATGAAAATGTTGATCTTTTGCGAAATGTACTTCGCGAAGAATATGGAACTAAAGACTCGTTTTAAATCATGTTTTCATGATGCTCGGCTTTATCTTAATTGATATTGCCGAGATTTTTATCACCAAATTTATTTTATCATGCAAAAATTATTCGCAACAATTTGCTTATTGCTGTTGTGCCGCGTTTCGCATGCCGCTACGGGCGGTGCCGAAGACACGATCGCAGATGTAGCATCATGGCTTATCATATTTATCTTACCTATCGCTGGAATTTTTCTGTTTTGGAAAGTACATATTTATCCTGAAAAAATAGCGGAGGAGAAAAATCATCCACAGCTAAGTGCCATAAAAAGTATGTGTTTACTTTCATTGATATTCGGTGGTCTTCTCTGGCCAGTTGCTTTGATATGGGCAAACTACGACTACAAAAAAGATAAAGTGCCTACTCCAAATTTAGGCGAATCGGACTCTTCTTCAGGTGGAGAAAACTTACCTATTGAAGAAAAGAAATAAATTCTATAAGAAATACAGAATCATCTAGAACAAAAAATTATGTTAGAATTACTAATAGGAATATATGCTGGTATTTGCTGGCTTCTCATTAAAAAACTAAAACTAATCCCTTGGAATTTCAATACGCAAGTTGTTGTATACTCGTTACCTATTTTTGGGTCTATTGCACTGATATTGAGTCTCAACTATTTTTGTCCCATTACATCAGACGTAAAAGTCGGTAACCGCAGTGTCGATATTACAACTCAAACCTTGGGGAAGGTCAAAAAAGTATATGTAAAAACAAACCAGGAGGTGAAAAAAGGAGATACACTATTTACGATAGATCCAGTACCCTACGAGCAAGAGATAAAATCATTGGAGGCTCAGCTTAGCAATATGAAATCTACCGTTTCCTCCTACACTTCGGATATCGATGCTTCTCGCAAAAACATTTTGAGCTTGCAATCCCAACTTGATTTGAGCAATAAAAGAATAAAGCAATATCAGGAACTTGTAGCTGCCGGTGCTGCCAACAGATTTGACCTGGAACAAGCTATCGCAACATCGCAGGATCTGCAATCGCGAATTAGTGCTGCTCAGGCACAAAAAACATCGTTGGAAGCCAAATATCATTCGACTCATAACGGCGAAAATGCGTCTATTGCAGAACTAAGAGCTAAATTGGATCAGGCAAAATGGAATCTTTCCCAAACAGTAGTTTTAGCGCCTACCGATGGTCTGATTCCGAATGTACAGCTGAATGAAGGAGCCATGATGGCGCCTTTTAAATCTGCTTTCGTGCTGATTCAAAAACAACAATCTATTATCGCCTTCTTCTCTCAAAATGAGTTGGAAACAGTAAAAGAGGGAAATGAAGTAGAGCTTGCTTTAAAAACAGCTCCAGGGAAAGTGGTCAAAGCCAAATTGGAATATGTGGTTGATGCAACCAGTCAGGGTATTATGAACAATGCCGGTGGAATGCTTGGTGGTAATGCCACAACTTCAGGAATTCCTGAAACAGCGCGACAAGTACCTGAAACGGATGGAAAGCTCATCGCAAAATTTGTATTGGATGAAAACGAGCAACCGCTAACTGTCGGTGCTAGAGGAACGGCTGTCATTTATTCCGACCATATCAAACCCTTACATCTTATCCGTAAAGTAATGGTGCGTGTGAGCAGCAAAATCAATTACTTAATTCCAAAACTGCATTAACATGATAAAGAAAATAAGTATGGGGGCTCTCCTCCTATTCAACTTGACTTCTTGTATCGGCTACAAAAATGCAACGCCTGAGAAGATTGAAGAGTTAAAAAACACGAGCGCAATAAAGGCGAATGTTGAAATATCTGATAAATGGATTCAGGAACAAGGACAGAACCAACCGGCTTTTTCCTATGCGTGGATGAACGAACTACTCACTCCAGAACTGGAAGCATTAATCAAAGAAGGGCTTGCCCACAATGCGGATATTATCATCTCCAAAGAAAAACTGAATCAAGTTGAATTAGCAATGGATATCGCCGGAAGTAGCCTTTATCCAAGTGTTAATGCATTAGCAAATACAGGAAACAATCTTGTCAGTGGAAGCCACATTGGAAAGTTGCAATTAAAAGCCAACTGGGAACTTGATCTCTGGGGAAAAAATAAATCTGCGGAAATGGCAAGTGTAAGCCAATACTTTTCGGCGACGTTTCAGCAAAAAATGCTGGAACAGTCCATTGGAGGGATGATTGCTAAGGCATATTACCTGAATATTGCAGGCCAGTATCAAGAACAAAAGATCAGCGAGTATATTAGGAAAACCGAAGACTTAAAAAGGATTTTAACTGTTCAGAATAAAGTTGGAACGGCAAACGCCATCGATTTGTCCAACATAGAAAGCGAGTCTATTCTACTGAGCTCTTACTTGGAGAAAATCAAAAATGCGAATTCGCAATCAAGAAGAAGTTTAGAAATGCTCTGTGGAAAATACCCCGAGGGTTTGATAAAAGTAAGTGCGAAATTTTCGGCCTTACAACAGGATATCCCGACAAATTTTCCGCTCAATGTTTTGGAAAAGAGAGCCGATATTATGGCACAGCAATTTCAAATAGAATCCAGTTTCTATGAAATTCAGGAAGCAAAAGCCGCACGACTACCTGCTATTAACATCAGTGCTGCATTTGGAGCTGCGGAAACAAATGTTGAAGGGATCAGCAATCTGTTTTCCAATCCATTGATAAAAGTTGGTGGTGGTCTAACAACCCCTATTTTTAACGGTGGGAAACTAAAAAAGAATGTAGAAGTAAAAACCTCACAACAAAAACAAGCTGTTGAGCAGTATGCAAAATCAGTGCTATTAGCTTTTAACGAGGTGGAATCTGCCTTAGCAAATTTAGGTTCAATCGACAAGCAAGAGGTTTTCCAGCAACGGGCAATTTATTCGTTGGAGAAAAATATAGATTTAACAAAAAAACAGATCAATGTCGGCAGCAGCAACAGTTTCACGCTACTCCAAAAACAAAGAGACCTGGTAAAAAGAGAAATGAACACTATCGATCTCCATCTCCAACAGCGCATTGAAAGGATCAACCTTTACATGGCACTGGGAGCAAATGGACTTGCTAATTTTTAAATAACTCAAGTTCTAAACAGTAAAAGCTAATCAAAAGATTAGCTTTTTTTGTTTAAATCATTGATTTGATAATTTTAATAACTTTTTTAATGATCTGCATTATTTAAGCCTCTTATTTCATAGTATCTTCGAGATAGAGCTTCCCATTTGATAGCTCAAGTTTAAACGCTTTATTTTAAAGATTAACCACATGAAAAATTTACTATTATTGGGTCTGTCCCTATTTGAGATTCTTGTATGTACCGTTGTTATAGTAATCATTTATCTGCTGTTTTTGACATTCTTCGGAAAGAGACGAGAATAATTCTGTATTATCTATATTAGTCGCATCAATTTTTAATACAATACCTTATTTCTTGTGTTGGTATACATGTTCAACAATGCTCTTCCATATCTTATTATTATAAGCATTCATCTTTGAGATGGTATCGACATCACTTATGATAATAATTTGGGTATCAACACCATCCACGGGTTGAATACTTTTACCTTCCTCCGAAGACCGAAATTCTGCTAAATTGATTTGAGCTGTCAGGTCTTTCCAATCTTTGGGCACTGTTTTCTTATGATATTCTGAATTATCTGCTGGATTAGCCGCAACAGTTAGTCTATAATGTGTGGAGTCCCTATCTATCAACATACGCGAGTGAGAACCCAGTTGCCCTCCTGTATTGATGACTTCAATAGATTTTATTACCACATCTTTCATAACTCCATGCGAATTTGAGGTCTTGTTCTTTGTTTCAGTACAGCCGATCAAAAACAAGGATAAAATAACTAATTTATACATTTTTCAAAATTTAAACTATTATACAAGGTCAAATTGTTTATAAATAAAGATAGGGCATTTTTATTTCTTGTCTAGTCACAATCCTATATCTGTCAGCGATCAGTTATCATTCGTTGTGTAAGAATCATTATTACATACACATAATTAGAACCATAGTCAGATAATAAAGTTTGCCTATCAACTTTTTCACTCACCTAACAATATACTTATAAGAAGTGTTTGTGAACTGCTCAGTATTCGCACTGTTAGAAAGGTTTCTGATATGATAAAATCTGATCCATGTCAAACAAGAAAATGAGACTAATCAGCGGGAATTTGATATGATTTGACGGCATTCTGATCGGTTATTTTTCTAATTTCATCAACTTCATAAAATAGCAAGTTACTGACGATAATCGAACTTAAATTCCATATCCAACAAGCAATGAACCAAAGTAGTCTTTCTACAAAATCCCATTACCCTATCCTGGATGGATTGCGTGGTGTCGCGGCCATCATCGTTGTCACCTTCCACTTGACTGAACCTTTAGGAACCGGACATCTGGACATCCTAGTCAACCATGGTTATCTCGCCGTTGATTTTTTCTTTCTCTTGTCCGGTTTTGTCATTGGTTATGCCTATGATGACCGTTGGCAGAAGATGAGTGTCGGTACCTTTTTAAAACGCCGAATCGAGCGACTTCAGCCCATGGTTATATTAGGGATGACCCTTGGTGCTGTTGGATTCTATTTTACAGATTCAACTATCTGGCCACTTATTCATACTGTCCCCCTGTGGAAAATGTTGCTGGTGATGCTTATTGGTTATACCATATTACCCATCCCCCTCTCTTTGGATATTCGTGGCTGGCAAGAAATGCATCCTCTTAATAGTGTGGGCTGGTCGTTATTTTTTGAATATATTGCCAATATCCTCTATGCGATTGGCATTCGAAAGCTATCAAAAACCGCCCTCACCATTTTGGTGCTGATCTCGGCCGTCGCGCTAGCCCATCTAGCCATTACAAGCCCTAATGGGGATGTCAGTGGTGGTTGGACACTCAATATGGAACAACTACGCATCGGCTTTACCCGGACCATGTATCCATTCTTTGCCGGTTTATTACTTTCAAGGGTAACCAAAGCCACTCGAATAAAGTATGCCTTTTTGTACTGTAGCCTCTTGCTCGCCATAGTATTGTATATGCCTCGCATTGGTGGTGCAGAAAATCTTTGGATGAATGGAGTCTACGAATCAATCTGTATAATCATTATTTTCCCCCTTATTGTTTACTTGGGAACCAGCGGAACAACACAGACACAAAGAGAGTACAAGATTTGCAAATTCCTTGGCGATATCTCCTACCCACTCTATCTCGTCCACTACCCAATTGTTTATTTTTACGTCGCCTGGATCAGTAATCATCAAGGGATGACCCTCGCGCAGGCTTGGCCCTATGCGTTGCTCATCTTAATTGTCAGTATATTATTAGCCTATATAAGTCTGAAATGGTATGATGAACCCCTTCGCAGATGGTTAAAAAATCGTAGATCTTCCAAGACACAGTAATGAAGATTCCAAGCATAACTTCTGGCATAAAAAGGTAGATATTTTTTAGAAAGATTTTAGTTGAAATTTTAATATTAAATTTAATAAACAATACAATATCAAAACTGGGAATACCTTTATGCTGTGTTTACTTTACCCTCCTATAAATAGGAGGATAAATTTCACGATTTATCTGTATTGTAATAATTGAAAATACTTAATACGTTTGTTAACGTGTTAAAATCAGTCTTTTTAAATCATTGAAAAGCATACAATTAAAATACCTCAGATGAAGAAACTGCTTTTCCAATTTACCTTAACAATACTACTGCTATCCCCGGTATATGGCCAAGATACCAATGCTATAGATAGTTTAAGAAATGAATTTACGGCAGCAAAATCCGATACTGCCAAGCTATCGCTCTCCAATAAGCTTGCTCGGGAATATTTTATCCGGGGGGACAGCATTACAGCATTCAAATATGGATACACATCGCTCGCTCTTGCTCGAAAAACTAAGGTTCGACTGTATCAAGCAAAGGGTAACCAGATCATGGGTTATCTGCATACCATATTGATTCATATGGATAGCGCAAAATATTACAATAATCAGGTTATCCAAATCCTAAAAGATGCAAAATCAACGGAAGAAATACGGGTTGTTGCTTATGCCAAAAATAACCTGGCTGCTAACTACCAAGTCACTGGACAGCTCAAAAAAACGGCCGAACTTCTCATCGAAAATTTGCCAAGATTCGAAAAGATCAAAGACAATAAACTCTACCAAGTCACTTTAGAAAATATCGCTGTCACATTTAACGAATTGGAGGATTTTGAAAAAGCGACCTTTTATCTTAAAAAGGGAATTGAGTTTCTAAATAAAAATAATTTTGATGCCGAGCATAAAATTGGCAATTACCTTACAGGCGCTTTGATTACCTACGGACAGAATAATCTTGTGCTGATGAAAACCTACCTCGATCAAGTAAAGTCTTACCTCGATGAGGTGGGCGTTACCTCATTATATTCAGGTCGATATTATGCTTATTTGACCTGGTATTACGTCAAAAAAAAGGATTTAAAAAAATCAAGAGAAGCACTCGCACAAGCAGAAAAGTCACTCAAGCATCTGGAGAGCCGCACCAATTATTACGATTTTTACAATTCACAATATGAGGTTGCCAAATTGGCCGGGGACCATCAGTGTGCTTTGAAAGCTTCGCATATTTTATTTGACATGGCAAAGGAAGATAACCGAGCTTCTATTGCTGCAAGACACGCAAAGGACATTGCCCTTTTGGCCGGCAAACTCGGTGATTACAAGACGGCCTATACCTTTCAGCAACGATACTCCGCTATTTCGGATAGCACGAAATTTGAAAATATGGAGGTTGAAATCCATGATCTGGAAATCAATTATCAAACTGCCGAAAAAGAGAAACGTATTGCACTATTGGAAAATGAGCAACGGGAAGCTGCATTAAAAAGTAAAAACCAAGTTTTACTGAATCTGGTTTTGGGTATTGGTGCCCTTACTTTCCTATTGGTCATGTTGTTTCTTTTCTATGTATTGAGGACAAATAAAAAGAATAATAAAAAACGCTTGGAGGAAATCGGTCGGGATCAAGAGCTTAAGATATCACAAGCACTACTTGAAGGTGAAGATCGCGAACGTATACGTATCGCTCGTGATTTACATGATGGTATTGGAGGAACATTGAGTGGAATAAAACTAAAACTTTCAGATCCAGCAGCAGATAAAGAATTGATGGTCCAAAAGGCAAATGAGCAACTTGGTGTCGCCATTGGGGAGCTGAGAAGAACCGCACGGGGAATGATGCCCGAAAGTCTGTTAAAAAATGGGCTTGAAACTGCACTACATGACCTATGCGCGGACCTGATAAGCTCCGAAGTACAGATTGAATTTCAATCCAGTGGTTTATTGGCAGATCTTTCCATGAATAATACGGTTCATATCTACCGTATAGTACAAGAATTATTGACCAATGCGATCAAGCATGGTAAGGCAAAAAATATTCTGGTGCAACTTATTCAGGAAGGAGACACGATCTTGATTACTGTAGATGACAATGGTAAAGGATTTGACCTAGCAAAAATGTCAAACGTAACAGGTATAGGTCTTAAAAATATTCAGAATCGCGTTGACTTTCTCAAAGGGAAGTTGTCAATTGATAGTGATCCGGGAAATGGTACCTCCGTAAATATTGAGATTTATGTACGATAGAGAATTGATAATAGCTATACTAGATGATCATCCAATGGTATTGGATGGTATCCAAGAAATTATCAGGAGAAACATCGCCAATGCAACCGTCATCGGTTTTCCGAGTATTATGCAATTTAACGACTTTATCAGGGTCAAGCCAGTGGATCTCCTTTTGGTGGACATGTTTCTCAGCGATGGACGTGGAATTGATGTCTGTAAAGAGGTTAAAGAAAAGTTCCCTACGGTTCGTGTATTGGGAATGAGCAGCGCACTCGAAAGAAGTACGATCGTTGAACTTCTGCAACAGGGAGGATCGGGTTTTATTCTAAAAAATACCGAGGCTTCTGCGATCCTGGAAGCGATTGAAAAAGTGATGCGCGGTGAGATTGTCTTAAGCCCTGAAGCAGATAATTTATTAAATCGCTCTGTAGACAATCCAAGTCCGCTACCTACCCTAACCAGACGTGAACGAGAGCTATTGCGCTACCTGGTTCAAGGGAAAACAATAGCTGAAATTGCAGACATCTTGTTTTTAAGCAACTCAACGATAGACACCTATTGCAAATACCTGCTGCAGAAATTTAAAGTAAGCAATACGACTGAGTTGTTAACCCTCGTTTCCAGAGAAAGTATATTATAAAAATTCTTGGGGATTATTATTGTCACCTTACTTCCCTATCTATTCGTTGCCGTATAGTTTAAATCAAAAATTATGATAGTCTTTTTAACTCAATCTAGATTGACGAAGGTTATCGGGTAATAAATTAACCATTATCCACTGGATAGAAGATGTATGTATCGGTCGTAAAATATCCAAAGATTGACTTGCGGTAACAATCCTTACTTCGCACCGGTGATCAGAGGACCAACCGATGCGAAAAGCGAGGAGCAATAAATGCATAGCATGCATTTGTGATTATTTACAACTAGCGTTATTGAATCAAATATCCACCATCCACGGGTAGATAAACACCTGTACAGAAACTGGCGTCATTTGATGCTAAAAACAAAACCGCCCGTGCAATTTCTTCAGGTTTCCCTAACCTTTTCATAGCATGTTTGGATTCCATTATTGATTTGTAATCTGCCCCCCCTGTTGCATTGTCCATCAACAAAGGTGTTTCTATATAACCGGGTCCAATTGCATTGACACGGATGTTATTAACACCGTTTTCCAGAGCTGCGACTTTTGTAAGCCCTACCAAGGCATGTTTCGATGAAGCATAAGCGGCAATTCCAATTTCTGCTACCTGACTCATGATAGAGCCGATATTAATAATAGAACCTCCTGACGCTTGTGTACGCATTTGTGCTATCTGAAATTTCATGCCATAGAAAACACCGTTAAGGTTAATGTTAATAACCCGATTCCACTCCTCGAGCGATTTCTCATGGATGGGTGCTGCATCAACAACTCCAGCATTATTAACAGCTATGTCAAGACTCCCAAACGAAGCTATTGTATCTGAAATTGCGTTTTCTACTGCTGTCGGATCCGACACATTGCAGGCAACAAACCTCACTTCACCTCCCGCTTTAAGAACCTCATCTAGTGTCTCCTGATTTCGTTGTAGATCAGCTATCATTACCTTAGCTCCCTCCCTAGCCATTAATAGTGCTATTGCTTTGCCTATCCCAGAGTTTCCCCCTGTTATAAAGGCTACTTTATTTTCAAATCTTTTCATTATTAATTTATCTAATTTTTTTACCCGTATATATTTATTCCAATTTTAATGATGGTACATTTTGCTAGCTTGATTATAGCTAAAGCGTTAATTTGATTTTGCTCATATACGATGAAAATCTACAGGTAATACAAGCTCATTTGACATTTGAATCAACTTATTTTATTGTGATACAAAACCTCCATCTATCACTAATTCCGCACCTGTTACGTATTTAGCTTCGTCTGACGCAAGGTATAGTATACCATAAGCAATATCAATCGCCTCTGCTACGTATGGCGGTAAAGGTATTGGGCCTGTTCCCGAAACTTGTTCTTCAGAAAATCCACCATCTCGAAGGCCCTTTAACATCATTGGAGTCAATACGCCTCCTGGATATATAGAATTGCACCGAATTTTATCTTTTGCGAAATGCTGAGCGGTGTGCCTACTGAGTGAACGGACTGAACCTTTGGATGCACTATATGCCGCCGCTCCTGCATCGGCATTCATACCACCCACCAAAGCGGCAATAGATGCTACATTGACAATTGAACCACCGCCATTTTTTTGTAAATAGGGCAATACGGCCTTTGTTCCCAAGAAAACTCCTGTGGAATTTATCGACATCAATTTGTTCCAAGAGTCTAATGTGGTTCCCAATATACCGGCATCAGCTGAGTGAATAGCCGCATTATTAATCAAAATATCAATACGACCAAAGCTTTCTATTGTATCTGTAACCAGTCTATACCAGTTTTCCTCCAAACTCACATCCAATTTCTCGGTTTTTATCTTTCCAGAATCCTGTAGGGAAGTCAGTTCTTCTTTTAATAGTTCCTCTTGAATATCTGCTGCTATCACGATCGCCCCATGCTGATGAAATAATTTTGCTGTTGCCAATCCAATACCACTCGCTGCTCCTGTTATTATTGCTACTTTATTTTCTAATCTATTCATTGTCATATAATTTAAATCAAAAACCTTTATAATCTCTTCTGCCGCGGTATGGGAAGAAAGCTTATTGAATTGTAAACCCTGTATAACCATTTTTTACCACCTCATCACATTTAGCGATATAATTTGGCATCCCGCCGATATAGGGCATAAATACCCTCGGCTTACCAGGTACATTGGCACCTACATACCAGGAGTCCCCTCTTGAAACAAAAAGTGGTTTAGCAACCTCAATACAATGTTGTACCCATTCGTCTTCATCTTCCAGCTTAGCTTCTATGGTCGTTTTACCCTTTTCTTTCATATAATTGATACAGGCACTGACCCACTCGACATGTTGCTCTATCGCTAAAACCATATTACAGAAAACTGAGGGGCTCCCCGCTCCTGCGATCATAAACATATTCGGGAAATTATTCGTCATTAATCCCAGATAGGTCCTCGGTCCCGTCATCCATTTTTCTTTCAATACCTGTCCTTCACGACCAACAATATCGATCTTGTTGATAGCGCCGGTCATGGCGTCGAAACCCGTCGCACATACAATAGCATCAAACGCGTAATCGTTGGCATTCGTCCTTATCCCCTGTTCATAGAATTCAATGATCGGTTCATTATTAACATCGACAATTTCCACGTTATCCCGATTAAATGTCTGATAATAATTGGTATCGATAACGGGTCTGCGGTCAGCATAATGTGGAGATTTGGGTATGAGTGCTGCCGCTTTTTTAGGATCATCGACAAGTGTCCATATCCGCTCATTTAGGTATTCGCGCAAGCGCAAATCTGTCGTTTCATCGTACTGAATATCTGGGAAATTTGTAACAAATCCCAACCCTGTCCCAAGGTATTTATCCTCCATCATTTGATGCACTTCCTCTTTGGAGTAGGAGCCTAATGTCCTTTCCGACTGTCTTGGTATATCGCTGAGTACATCCGTCACGGATTCAACAGTAGGATTTGTGTTAAACAGGATACCGCCCCAGGTTTCCCTTGCTTTCCTTCTTATCCGTGGATAATTATCCTTCACAGCCTGAGTAAAGTCGGGCGTCAGCGCCTGATTTCCAGCAGGAAGCGTGTAATTGGAATCTTTTATAAAAACAGTGAGCTGTGCGGCATCTTCTGCTATGACAGGGATGGACTGTATACCAGAAGAACCCGTTCCGATGACCGCCACTCGCTTGCCTTTAAAATCTACTGGTGTAGTAGGCCAGCCTCCCGTGTGGTAAAATTCCCCCTTAAAATCCGCCATATTCTTAAAGCTCGGTAACCGGGGAACAGATAGATTTCCTGTTGCCAAAATAAAATAGTTCGCCTCGAACAGTTTTCCATCATCAGTCTGCACCAACCATATATTGCCCTTTTCGACATAGTGCGCCTTTACCACCCTTGTGTTAAATAGGATATCTTTCCGTACATCAAATCGATCCGCCACATGCTGAATATATTTTAAGATTTCTGGCTGTGGAGCATATTTTTCAGACCAAGTCCACTCTTTCTCCAGATCTTTCGAAAAGGAATAGCTGTACTCAACACTAGGTACATCACAGCGAGCACCTGGATATCGATTCCAATACCAGGTACCGCCAACATCCTGCCCTGCTTCAACTGTTTGAACCGATAATCCGTTTTCACGAAACTGATGCGTAAGGTACACACCGGCAAAACCAGCACCAACAACCAATACATCTATTTTTTTTGCATCTACTCTCTTCATATTATTCTTATTTTGTTGAATTATCACCGACCACCTCATTCAATATTACACTGCCAATCAGCTGTTGTACCGCTCTACTTACAGGAGAAAAATCAACCCAGGTAAAAAAACCATGCATCTGATCCTCAAACCTTTTAAACGTTACCGAGACTCCTGCTTTGATCAATTTCCCGGCATAGTCTTCACCCTCCTGGCGTAAGGGATCATGTCCTGCAGTAATTAATACTGTCTTTGGAAGCCCCTTCAGATCTTCAGCATAGATTGGTGATACATAAGGTTCTTTGCGTTTACTCGGATCCGGAACATATTGATCCCAAAACCAGATCATGTCTTTTTTGGAAATAATAAGTTGATGTCCGTATGTATTATAGGTGTTATTTTCAAAGTCGTCCCCCATAACCGGACAGACCAATATTTGACAGGCTATTTTAGGACCACCTAGCTCTTTAGCTTTCAATACTGTAACCGCAGCAAGGTTTCCACCGGCACTTTCTCCACATACAATCAACGGCAGACGTCCCCCTGCGATGGATTCCATGTTTTTATCGACCCATCGTACCGCCTGATAGGCATCATTCGCAGGAACAGGATGGGGATACTCTGGGGCTTTCCGGTAATCAACAACCGCAACAATACTATGCGTTATTTCGGACAAATAGGTCGCATAAGAAAGATATGCAGAGGCTTTGCCAACAACCCATCCTCCACCATGAAATAATACAATTATTGAAACAGCTTTTTTGGATGGATCAATAATAAAAACATCAATCTCCCCTCCTAAAACTGGAATTGATTCTTTGCGAATTGATTTCATTACTGGATCCTCCGCTTGACCCGACGAGTTAGAATCATAAATTATCCGTGCCTGTTTGGCCGTACATTTATGAAATGGTATTGCCCCGAATTCTTTCATTTGAGACAAAAAATTTTGAGAAATTTCATCTAAGTCCATCATATTTAAATTTATGTTCATTACAAATTGAAGGAAATTATCTCTTCACAGTTTGACCTTTTCTCAGCAATTTTTGATCTTTTATAACACTATTTGTCTACTCATATTTTTTTGTTAATTTTAAACAACGTGTAAATAACGGGTCTGATATTCATCTTCTAATAGTCAATGTCTATGAAAAATTCCAAGAAAATTCCTTCGATGAAAATGGATGATTTCATGAATACATTCATGAATCGCTGGAAAGCAAAAGGATTTTTCATCAATAGTCAGGATATTAGTACCACCTTCCACTTTGCCCCATTTCGTTTTGATTATTATGCATTGGGTATCTGCACTTCCGGATATGCGAAGATTATGATCAATGGGGAAGAATTCCATTATGACAAAGATTCGTTCGCACTTCTACTACCAAATACTGTTTCAGAGGTCTTGGAAGTTTCGCCAGATTATACGGCAATGAGTGTATACTTTGAAAAGGAATTTCTCCTGACAGATACCAATACCTATCAATTGGACAGATACCAGTTATTGAATCAGCAGGGCATTCCCTGTATAAAAATTGCGGATCAGGAAACAAACCTTATCATTGAATATATTGAAAGGCTAAGATCCAAGATGGAAGATTTAGGTCATCTTTTCAGAGACTCAATTATAAGAAGCCAAATTATCAGTTTAATCAATGAGCTTGAACATATCTATCTTTCGAACTACATTGATCATCATAGGATTTCCCCTCAGCTCGGCAAAGAAAAATTATTAGCTGATTTTAAAGGGCTATTACATAAACATGTAAAAAAAGAGCATCATACCTCTTTCTACGCAGATTCTCTGCATGTAAGTACCAAATACCTCAATGAACTTTTGAAGGAAACTACTGGAAAAACCACAAAATCTTTAATTAATGAGGCGCTGCTAACAGAAGCGAAAATTCTCCTAAAGACTGGTCGTTTTAATGTATCGGAAGTCGCGAATATCTTAGAATATGATAATCTGGAAGTTTTTAGCCGTTTCTTTAAGAAAGGTACAGGGATAAGCCCGCTAAAATTTAAAAACGCTTAAAATATATCCCAAAGACGAATACTATTCCTGTCATCTGGTAGACCATAAACCCAAACGAGCGAGGAATATCACAAAAACGCAAACGCGGAGAACATCCAGCTGGCCACCCCTAATTTTACAGATTATTCTGTGTATATTAACAAATAACGGCTATCTTCATGTGAGAGCTACACTTAATTTGTACCTCACTAAAGAATTGATAAATTTAAGGTAAAGTGGGCTACATTGATCTGAAGGTAAGCGCCTTCGATCACAGAGAGTCAAGATGTGTTGCGTTAACGAGCGACTCAAATACTGATGCAACTAATTTTAATGAGAACAAAACGATGAAAAAATCTATATTAACCATTACATTAAACCCTTCGGTAGATAAAAGTACCCGCGTTCAAAACATTGTTCCCGAAAAGAAGCTGCGCTGTGATACCCCAAAGTATGAAGCCGGCGGTGGTGGTATTAATGTAAGCCGCGCACTCAAACGACTTGGTATATCTTCAAACGCACTTTTTACCGCTGGAGGAAAAACGGGCAATATGTTGGAGGTATTATTAAAACAGGAAGAGCTCGATATTACAGCAATCCCTATCAGTAGTGAAACAAGGGAAAACTTTATTGTGGTAGATACGACCAGCAATCAACAATACCGATTTGGATTTCCAGGAGAAGCCTTTACAGCGGAAGAGAAGGAAAACATTTTGGCTATTGTTGACCAATTAAATCCAATACCTGATTTTGTTGTCATCAGCGGAAGCCTCCCAAACGATGTTCCCGCGGACTTTATCGGATTACTTATCAATAAATATAAAGCTAAAGGAAGTAAAGTGGTCGTAGATACTTCCGGAGATGCGCTTAAAGTTGCTTTGGAAGAAGGCGTATATTTATTAAAACCAAATGCGGGTGAATTGGCTGCTCTTGTTGGAAAAGAGGAACTGGCTAGCACAGATCTCGATCATGCTGCCCAGCAAATCATTGCGCAAGGCCAAGCTGTCCTTGTTGTGGTATCTCTGGGTGCTCAGGGAGCAGTATTATATTCCGCAGCAGAAAAAATTCAGATGGTTCCACCACTTGTAAAAATACGTAGTACGGTTGGTGCTGGAGACAGTATGGTTGCAGGAATGGTATCCGTTCTGGCTAGAGAGGGTACAATCGAAGAACTACTTCGAATGGGAATAGCTTGCGGTTCGGCAACCACTATGGCCGAAGGAACCGCCCTCTTTCAACGGAAAGATGTGGACAGGCTATATGATGAAGTCAGAAAGCTATAAGTGTGTGGGTTAAATACACAGGGTTTAATTTTTAGCATACCTGTTTAGCTGTAATAGGATTGTTTTCGACAATTTATGCCAGACAACCCTATCCATTGCACGGAACTTATACCCTAATAACTCATTAGCCTGAAGCAATAAGTTACCCCAAGCAGCTTTCAAAATTCGTAAATACAACAAGATATGATTCGTGATAAAAATTTAAACTATTGTTTTATTTCCACAGAAATGCCAGCAAACAGTGGTTGAATGAATCCTATACTTTTATCCAAAAACAGACAAAATGTCATTATGACATCTGCGTATGGGCAAAAAAAAGTTGTCACAAATCATTAAAAAGATTATAAAAATCATTATTCCTATCTTTCTGAAATCAGCCTAGGTCATCCAATAACAAGACTCAAAAAGCTATCTGAAAAAAGCTTAAACATCGTTTTTCCTGAAACTAGTCTAAATATTTTATATCAAAATAACGCAAAAAGTGCTGTTTTAACGGCTTTGATGACAAGTGGCATATTGGAAGATTTTTTGTGGACATGCCAAATAAAAAAGCATATGAATAACGAGTACAAGCTGAAATTTTCAAAACCATTGTTAGAGGTAAAAGATATTACTGGAAAGATTCCAGACACCTGCCCCTATCCAATTCCTTTTGCCCAAAAATCTTTACTATTTGAATTTGAGGGAGCCAGTTTTATCAATCAGCAACTCTATTACGAAACATTCAAGATCGACATGTTCCATTTGAATACAGATGAACCATTTTTAATTGAATACACTGTTCCAAATGATCGCATATTTTTCAATTTTATCCTCCACGGTCAGGTTTTTTTTGGCACCGAAGATCAAACATTGATTACAGCCCCAAAAGATTGCACATTTTATTTATCTGCCGAAAAAGCAGGATCTTATAGCGCTAAGGTTCCCAAAGGAAGCACCGATGTCATCGTTATATCTTTGCTTCCGGGTTGGATAGCATCTGCCGTAGATAATTATCCGACATTAAGTGAAGCCGTAGAACATCTATTGCTATCCAAAAATCGATATGAAGTACTCCCCCATTGTCGGATTGATGATCAAGTCCGGGAGTGGATGTTTGAATTCCTATCTGTCAAATACAAAAACACCATTGTCCAGCAGTCACTTCTTGGAACACGGATCGCCATGACACTTTGTTATTATGAAGAGCTGCTTGCCAGTACAAGTATGGGGAAAATGTACCAGATCAAACGCTATATTGATAGAAATATACTCTCAACGGATCTCGATCTCTCACTGATGTGCGAGAAAGTTTACCTATCCGAAAGGACGATCATTCGTCGTTTTAAAGAAGAATATGGAGTCTCTGTAAAGGCTTACTACAATCAGGTTAGAATGCAGCAAGCCCGTCAGTTAATTGAGAATGAGAAATTACCAATTAAAGAAGTCGTTAATAAAATCGGTTTTTTCGACGAAAGTGCGTTCCGAAGAGCCTATCGGAAGTATCTCCTTGAATTATAGAAATTACCTGAGTATAACTATTTTTCATAAATTATAGTGCAGAAACCGCCAATTTTCTCATTTTTTCGAAAAAAATTGGCGGTTTCTGCACTATTCTAATTTAAACTTGTTTCCGAAATTTGGCTCAATCCACATTTCCCAATTTCATCATTGGAAAATGTGGATGATAAAAGTCTAAATACCTGAAATAAGTTTTATGCAAAAGACATTTACACTGCACATTAAACAAGAGAACAAGACAAAATTCGTATCTCGAATGGATCGCCCATACTTCACGCATTATCCGATCTTGGGTGTCCCTTATCTAGTTGCAGGTTCCAAGGACTGCAGCATTTCCGTTCAGGAAATAGGGCTCCAAGGAAACGGACTTCACCTTATCGAAACATTGGTAGAGAAGGAAGTTGAGCTTGAAATTGACCTATTAAAACCCACGATATTCTTTGTGATGATGATCGAAGGCTCTTATAAACAGTTTAAGGATGAAGGGAAATCCTTATACGCTATGGGGGAAACTTTTTTTATGATCTACTGCCCGGAAAAAAAAATCTCAGTCCATTTAAGCCAGGGTAAACATAGTGCCATGCTTCTTTCAATAGAGCCAGAATTGTTGTATATGATGACTAGCAACAGACCTCACCTCATCGAATTGGCGCACTGTCTCCTTGAGAACAAAAATGAGATTGTGCCATTACCGATGGTTCAAATTGACAAATCTATTTCACATCTGATGCAAAGTATGAGATTATCTTCATTTTATCCGGTCACCGGAAAAATGGAGATGGGGCGACTATTGACTATTTTCGTTGAAAACTACGGGCAAAGGCTCATTGAAAATAACCCCACTATTAAGCAATTATCGCTACGGATGACCAAACAGATCTACAAATTCGTCAGCCAACATTTGGAAGAAGAAATAGAACCAACAGCGCAACAAATTGCAGATCATGTAAACCTACCGGAATCGAAGATCATTGAATATTCAACATTGATTTTTGGCAAATCCCTCCACAAACATCTATTGACAATAAGACTGCTTAAAGCGGCAGAGCTGCTCAAGTTTACATTCGAGCCCATAACAACCATCGGACAGAAAACAGGCTTTACAAATGAGTTCCAGTTTTATCGGTTTTTTAAAGATTTCTATGGGATGGCACCAAAAAGCTTTCGGGACCATTATTTTAAATTGAAAAAATCTTAAAAAAATGTGCCACTCGGTTGCGATTAGGTTTTCTCAGACATTTTACCTTTTGCATCGTGAGTGGCCCTCTTTTAACCAGTTATATGGAAAATCCGATATTGACACGTATCCTTAATTCGGGTCAGGAAAAAATCTCACTGCAGTCGTCGCGTCCACCTGATTGTAAGTAGTATGAGTATAATTGTTCAAATAGCCTAATCTTGCTTATCCATCAGTTTTTTGCGGAAGAAAGATTTCCTTAAAGACCTTTTGCACGTAGTTTTATAAACTCTTTGGGAAGAAAACCAGTTTCTATCTTAAAGAAGTTGGAAAAATGCGCAGCCCCAATCTGAAGCTCATATGTGATTTCTTTGATAGTGAGATCTGAACCGACCAATAACCGTTTGGCTTCCTGAATCAATCGATTCTTTATCACCTGTTTTGCAGATATCTCCAATGAAGACTGGCAGAGGACAGTTAAATAACTAGACTGTATACGGAGTGCCTCTGCGTAGAACTCGACACGCCGCTCTGTCTTATAGTTATTCTCTATTAATTCAATAAACTTGGTGACAATTGGATTTTTCACCTCCGAATAACTATATGTCCGGATATTCATACATTTTGTCTTCAAAATCAGATAAGCGGTCCTGAAGCGACTAAATATCAGCTCCTCTCCCCCTTTTACCCGAAGTTCAATAAGTCTTTGAATTGCCAATAACTCGGTTCGTAACAGTTCAAAAAATTCATTGGTAATATCAAAAGAAGAAATTGGCCTGGTTTTACGTACAGGAACCGTCGTGATACAAGTTATTGCTTCGTAGACTTCCTCCCTGACCATTAGATGATGAGCTAGGGTATCTTCTGACATAAAGCAAATTCCCACCTGTCCGGGGAATACAACGATGACCTTATTTTTTTGGATAGTATGAATCGTATCGTCTATCTGCACATAGCCGCTCCCCTTTTCAAACAAAACAATACTGAAATATTTTGCCTTTCGAGGTTTTGAGACACGAAATTCACCTTCAATGCGGTTATAATAAATTTTAGAATCATATGCTTTTATACGATCATCGATAGGAAAAAAAACAGATAGACCATTTATTCTATTTACATTATTACTAACTCTCTGCATATTTTATCTCTATTTATAAATATCAGAAAAATCAATCATAGATTCATTCATAATTCAATATATAAAAATTATATTAAATACAATATACAAAAACCCAAATATGAAATTGCTCCAATGCGACGCGGGTGACATATCTAAAAAAATAAAAAAGTATCACCAAAATTTCGCTTAAAATTTTCTGGATCATCAAATTCAAGAACTATATTTGCTTATGAAAATTGTAGGCCAATTTTGACCTGGTTTTCCTCTTTTTGTTATTTTCCAATGAGCAAAATGAGGTATTTTAACCTAATCTTTATTGTAATTATGTATATCAAAAACATTCAGAACCACAATCTTTTTGCTTATCGAAGATTACGGCGGGCGATCGGTTATCTGGGCATCTTTTTACCCATTATCTTGGTTTTATTGTCCCTATTTAAGTTTTTCGGTACCAGTATTCAACCATCTATCAGTCATTACTATTTTTCAAATCTGAGAGAAATTTTTACCGGCACTTTATGTGCCGTTGGATTATTTCTCATCTGCTATAAAGGCAATGGGAATAAAGTCATTTGGAAAAACGATAATCTCCTCACAAATCTTGCTGGATTTATGGCGATTGGAGTTGCATTTATACCCACCGATCCAATCGGTAGCAGCTGCAGCCAATGCACACTGATTGCCGTCGATTTAAAGGGACTGCATTATGGCTTTGCAGCCGTCCTTTTTCTAACATTTGCATTTCTTTCCATCAATGTATTTACTATTGGCCAGGAACCCAACAAAGAGATTCCGGTTAGCATCGTGAATGAAAATAATATCTATCGTTTTTGTGGCTATGGCATAATCGTTTGTATCGCTTTGATTCCTCTTAAGCTCTTTGGATATGCAACACTTGTCTTTGAGGCCATTGCACTTTTTTTATTTGGCAGTTCATGGCTTATTAAGGGACGGGCTTTGGGTGATAAAGGTACAATTGGCGAAAAATTATACCGTGAACATAATACCACAGAAACTGAAGATACAGGGGCTGGATAGGAAGCAATCTACTTATTTTAAAATAATTGTTATTTCAAATACAATTCGGCAATAAAAAATCCAAGGCCGACAACCAATAAAGGTAAAGCGATAGATAACAGGATAAGTGGCCAGGCGAAAACACGAAAATAGGTATATAGTTGTGCCGTAGTGGGATCAGCTGGATCATAAATAATTGTTTCTGTTTCGCCAACAGACCAGCTTGCGGGGTTACTCGCCTCGGCTAGTTCGTACTCATATTCATTTTGATCCGATGTACGGAAACGGAAAATTGGAGAATAAACCTCACCATCAGATTCTATTGTCCGAAGCCTAATAACCGTAGCTGTCGTCTTTTCCGCCTTTTTCAAAAATAAAAGGACATTTCTAAAAGTAAGAAAAGCGAAAAAAAGCAGTATCAATCCAAGGCCGACCATTAGGTAATATTGCCACATATTCTTTCTGTTAATGTCAAACATACAACGCCAAATAGCTGGGCTTTACAAGCCATAAGTTACACGATACGAATATAGTATAAATTCCAATACCACTACCTATTGTTTAGGAAGCGACAGAAATCTATTTGAACCCCATATGCATGTATAACAAGAACCCTAGCTTTTGGGATCATCTCCAGGATCGGCCTCTACCCGCTTGTCCTCCTGTGTCAACGGAGCCGGAGGAATCTCACCACCGGCACGTTCGATTTCCTGGGTCTCTACATGTACGGCAAATTGGGCCGGTTCGATCGGAATCCCCATTACCGTTGCGTATTCTCTTGTGTAAATCGCTCCAAAATATAAGATAGCAGCGGTATAATACACCCACAGTAAAATCAATACAAATGATCCCGCAGCACCATAGGTATCCTGGGTGGCTGAATGTTCCAGATATATTCCGATCAGATAACGACCCAAAATAAACAAAACTGCTGTAAATAGGGCTCCCGCCCGAACTGTCCGCCACTGAATATTGACATCAGGAAGTACTTTAAAAATAATACTAAAGAGTAAGAATATAATACCAAATGATAGTGCAAAGTTGATCCCGTCAAGCAGCACCACTGTCATGTCTGGAAAATAACGCTGTAACTGTCCTGTGAGGGCCAAGATGACACCATTGATGATCAAAGTGACAACCAATAAAAATCCCAGACCAATGACTAAGGAAGAGGACAACAACCGATCCTGAATCAGTTTTAACCAGCCTTTCTTGGGCTTGGCCCGTACATGCCAGATTTTATTGATTGAATTTTGGATATCTCCAAATACGCTGGTCGCTCCCAATATCAAAGTGATGCTACTGATTAACAATGCCATATTGGATTTGCCCGACAACTCAAGATTTTGAATAACTTCCTGAATCTGTTTGGCGGCACTGTTTCCCACTAAGCCACGCAGTTCCATAAAAACCTTCCCTTCGATGGCATCTTCACCATAAAATATACCTGCCAGCGCAATTATTAACACCAGTATCGGGCCAATCGAAAAAACAGTATAGTACGATAAAGAAGCACTATATTTCATTGAATCTTCATTCAAAAACCCGGCAACGGAGCTCTTCAAAATTCGCCAGTAGGTCTTTATCTTACTTCTACTTTTAGTCCTTATATCCATATTGATCATTTTTGTCAATAAGAATAAACCACCTTCCGGTAAAGAATGTTTTTGGATTTACAAAGAAACAGTAGCAGCCTAGTGCGGTGCTACCTTGTTATTCATGCGAATAGTCCCGAATGGTCCCCTGAAAAACAAGCTGCTTGGTGCCCGCGACTTTTAGGGTAAGATCCATATCCGAAGCGATCGCCTTCAACATTAAAATCGGAGTAACTTTTAAGACATTCGGCCAATCCACAAGATGAATTGCGACATGGGAAAGACTATTGGTTTTCGTATATTTTGCTTGCATCTTGTCTATCGTTGAGGCCGTCGATAATATATTGAATTGACCATCATTTTTCTGAAACCACTGGTAAAATAGCTTACTGGGAAGAAACTTAGGTAAGCTCTCATCCCCCCGAATTCCAAACCTAACATTTGGCACTTTACTTTCATAGGCTGTTTTTTCCTCTACTGTTTCAAAATTGTCATTCACCGCATAATTAATAATGGTATCTGTCTGTACAACCTGATTTTTTAAAACTTCGATATCAACATAATTCCCATTCGCATGGGCCATAATCGAGTCTGCCGAAATCGGAAGATCAACAAGCATGTCTTTTAAAGCTATCTTTAACTGTTCGTTTGGAAAATTGATCCAGCCTTTGCTGATGTAATTTTCGTTTACCAATTCCCGGACAAGGTATTCCTGTGGAAAATTCCAAGTATCAGATTGGAGTTCACCGGCGATCTCAATACGGCTACCTTTCAGGTCAAATTCAATAAAATTTTTGGAAGAAATATCGCTATAACGCAATGATTTGCGGGTTAGTTCGCTCGGATGATTGATGAAACTCTCAATAGAGACCCGCTCTGTATCCGACTGGATCAACTGGATCATTTCATCTTTCTTTTTATTGAGATTAAAACCCAGTCCCACCAACAGGGTGTTACCCTTCCAAACAAATGCAATTTTATTTGTATCCTGATAAGCATAATTTACTCCCGGAGCGACATTATTTTCAATGGAATCAACTTCCAGTCCCTCTTTTAAGAATGTCAGAAATTGCTTCTCATCTTTCAAATCAAAAAAAGCATAAAAGTTCTTAGTCGTGTCTTCCAGAGAAAAAAGGAATACATTGGCCTTGATATCTATTCCATTGTCTTTTAGCTTGGTCAATTTTTTAGCAAAGTCCTGCCCTCCTTTCGGTGCCGTTTGCCATTTATCGAAAAATTGATTCAATAAGATATCATCCAGAGAAATCGTCAATAAAGCCTTACTCTTTTTATGGACGACAGACTTATACGACTGCTGTTGTCTAATGATATAAATTCCCCAGCCTATTATCACTAATCCTATGATAATACCCAAAGTCCAAATTATTCCTTTTTTAATCATTGTCAGTTATATCAATTGGGTTGTCCAGTTCAGGTTGTTCATCCGGCACAATGCCATCGAGCAGTTGGTTGATCATAAACTGTAAGCCATTGTTTGCGTTTGCTGGCAGTTCAAGTTGCAAATCAGTTTCCAGTCTATCGCCCACAATTCCTTTAGAACTCAAGGTAAAATTACCATAATTATTCAATTCTGCTAATGTAGAACGCCAGCTATTGCCCAACACGAGATTCAGATCTTTTGTCAGCGCTGGTATTTTCTTTGTTTGGAACGCTGCCGAAAACTTACTTCCTTTCATAAGCTTAGCAAAAGATTTATTGGGCTTGGTCGGATAGTTATCCTTGTGCAAAATTTTATTTAACTGCAGGCTATCGTTGCTGATCATCACTAAATCTTCATTGAACATCAGGTATAAAGGAAAATCTTTGCCATTACCTTGTTTGATTTTATATATACCTCCTACAAAGCTTGCATCGGACTTTGATACCGCGACATCCAATGCCTTTTTGATAATCCTTTGATCTTCGGATGTAAACATCCAGATAAAAGACACCACTTTCTCTTCCTTTGTCTTATTAACTTCCTTTACGTCATAATTATCATCATAGTCGTAATCAACGTAGTCGATCTTCAGATTAGTGATTCCATTGACAACGACCAAATTGTCCCCGGGCATAATTTTGGCAACGGCTTTTTCATCCAGTGCAATTTCAAGCCCAAGGGCCATCAACTCAAGTACCTCATTCTCCTTTCCAAAATATTTTTTCATATTTTTTGTGAAAAATGCTGGTATTTCTTTTAGGTAAGCTTCGGAATTCACATTGACATTAAAATATCCCAATGTTTCCTCTGTCAAATACTTTGCGAACTTCGGATTAGGCTTCCTTGCATACAGCTGTTTAGTCAGTTTCACTAAATCTTTGCCCAGGGTTACACCTGTTTTTAGCGTAATTTTATTTCCCTGTTGTGTCAGGTCAAAGAACATGGCCTTATAATCATTTTCCAAAGAGAAACTGCTTGTATGATAATACGCATCTACCATGGAACGCACGGAACGAAGTCCGTCATAGAGACCTTCAACTTTGGGTAGCCATACACGCGCAATATCCACATTCTTTAGAAAACGCGCCTGCTCTGGTGCAGGTATATTTGGATAGTTACCGCTCAATAGCTGTTCCTGCTCACGCAGTAACCATTTTTCCAATAATATATTCTTGATAGAATCATTTCGTCTGTTCACTTCCTCAAAAGCTGTATCAAGTGAATCGTAGTTGATATGATTTTCATAGAGACTCGTATCAGCATCGGTTGCACTGGCATAGACGTCCAAAGGTTCCCCTTCCTCTTGCTGTACCTCAGCTTGCAATGTATCAAAATCAAATGCATCCCATTCCATCGTTGTAGAATCCATTAGTACAGAATCCGCACAGTTAGCTGCTGCTTCGGCCTCATCTGCCGCTGCACTGGTTGCAGATACCGCAGCGGCGGCATAATCTATATTTTCGATACCATATAATGCGGCAATGGAATCGTTGGCAAAATAGGTCGTACCAACCTCACCTTTTAAAATTCTAACCTCCTTTGCATTCCAAGCGAGCAATTGACCATCCGTGGTTCTAAATCGGTTATAACCGTTCAAGGCCGGAAGCGAAGTCCCCTCCATATTCAGCAACTGTTCAAAACGGCTGACCGCATGGATCGGGACAATCATCTCTCCATATAACAAGCTATCCCTATCATTTCTGTAGTATATAGCCATTCCCTTCGAATCAAATCCTGTCTGCTGGAAATCCTTTTGCAGGTCAATACTTTTCTTTTCAAAATATTTGAAAAAACCAACCCGATCCAATAACCTATTCAATGTGGAAGCTTCTGCGTATTCCACGACTTTAGCCAGATTAATAGCCACTACTGTATTTGATCCATCGGGTATTTTAGTGTCAAAGCCCTGCGCTTGCACCGAACTAAAACCCAAAGACAACATAACCCCACAACAATAGGGAAGCATTTTTCTTCCCCGACGGCCTAATAATCTAGCTGATATAACCATATACATTTAATACTTTCTCTTATTTATCTATAACATCAAAAGTATCAAATGCAATAGGCTATTCTCATCCCTGAATTCAGGTAATTCGTGAATTTCTACTAAGCTTCACGTATCAAACCATATTCTATAGCGGATTTGACTGCCGCAGTCACACTTTTCGTCTGAAATTTTTCCATTAAGTTTTTACGATGACTCTCCACGGTATGGGAACTAATAAACAGGGATTCGGCAATCTGATTGGTCGTCATTCCTTTGGCTACAAAGGTCAATATCTCCTTTTCACGGCGTGTGAGTTTGGGAACTTGTTTCAGTCCTGTATCCGTTTTCTTGTTGAGTATAACCTGGGTTTTCTCACAGATGTACCGCTTGCCCACCAAAACATCGGATATGGCGGTAATGATTTCATTGCCGGTGGCATTTTTTTGAAGATAAGCATCTGCACCTTCATTCAAAATACTATTGATAACCGCCAATTCATTATGCACACTAAAGGCTACTATTTTCAGCTCTTTATGTGATTCTTTCAATCCCTTGACCAGATCGATTCCATTTGCATCGGGAAGATTGATATCCAATAACAATACAAGCGGTGCATCTGCTACAATGTTTTTAAATAGTTCTGCTGCACTTGCATACATACCCACAACTTCAAAATCTTCGTGGGAATTGATAATATTCTTTAACCCCTCCAACAACAGTGGGTGATCATCTGTAATCGCTATTTTTATCATCTTAAGTTATTAATTAAACAACAGGCATTTCAATTTCTATGGTAGTCCCTTCGCCAATGGCGGATATAACCTTCATGTCACCATGTAGAAAAGAAAGTCTTGACTGTATATTGTGCATGCCTGCTGAATGTTGTAAGTCTATCTTTTCGGTATCAAATCCCTTGCCATCATCTTCAATAGTAATATGTAAACGCTCATTATATACAGAAAGTTGTATGAAGATAGTGCTTGCTGCGGCATGCTTCAAGGCATTGTTTACCAGTTCTTGGATTATTCTGTATAAGGAAATCTGATGTTCTACACTTAATTTTGATTCAAATTGGATAAATTCACATTCTACCTGACAATTCGGTTGACTCATCCGTGCGGCATAATCCTTTAAGGCTTCCTCGAGACCATATTTGATAATTAGATCCGGCATTAGGTTATGTGCAAGTCTGCGCAATTCGTCTACAGCATCATCCAGCAGTTCAATACTTCGTGTAATACCATGCTTTACTGCTGGCTGTTCGGCACCACTATCATTGATGGAGGATAAGCCCAATTTTGTACTTGACAGCAATCCCCCTAAGCCATCGTGCAGGTCTCTAGCCAGACGTGTCCGCTCCTTCTCTTCCCCTGCCAACATCGCCGTCAGATTTTTAATGGCATGCTGCTGATTATTTTTTTCGATTTCAAGCCCGTGCAAGTGCTCCTTTTGCTTTAATGTTTTGGAACGTTGCCAGTAGGCATAAAACAATAGCATGACAGCAATTAAACAGCTAATAAATAACCAGATATAAATCGAATTCATACGTGATTTAAAGGCAATCTCCTGCTTAGAAACATCAAGCTCCTGCAATCGCTGTTCATTCTCCAAGCGGCTTAATTGCAAGTCCTGTTCCTTTTTGTCGCGCTCAAGCTGAAGCACTTTCAACTGTTGGGTACGGTTTAGTTCATTCAATTTTAAATTTTCAACCAATTGATTCTGTCGGTCATTTAGCGCTTTCATCAATTTGATCTGCTGTTCCTTTTTCTCCCCCTCTAAACGAAGACGCATTAATTTTTGGTTTTGCAGTTCCCGTTCATATTTTATTTCAAGTTGTTTGGTTTTATCCAATTTATCCGAGTTGAATGCCTCCTCAAAAACATTGATATAACTTTTCTGGTATTGAAATGCCTCTTCGTATTTTCCCTCTTCGACACTCACTTCAGCCAGCCTGCTAAAAAGACTTAACCCCATCTGATAATCATAATGTGGCTCTCGCTGCAGGTTGTAAAGCGCTTGTTGCAGATACTTTTTGCCCTGCTCCCGATGGCCGCTTTTAAATGCCTCGTCAGCCAATACACCATAGGCCGGAACAGAGATGGCATATTGTCCTGTTTCCTGTGCTATTTCTAAGGCCTGTTGGGCAAATGAAATCGCCTTTTTAGCACCATTTTCCGGATAAAATTCATGATACAGATTGGCTAGATTCACGGAGACATAGGCCATATCTGTTGGGTTAATAAGATTTTTCTGATTAGTTTTTGCTATTCGATAAGCTTCCAGATAATGTTCCTCGGCTTTTTTCAAAAGTTGCTGATCTGTTCGGTTTGACCGATATTCCTCCTCAAATAGGTAACCAGCTTGCATATAGGCATCAAATAAACTACTCGTATTCTGGCCTGCTTTCGCTGTCTCCAATAAAAGGTTCGTATACTTCTCCTGAAATTCGTAATTCCGCTGATTGGCATAAATAGCCGTCAATTCTTTATATACCGCCAATTTACGGGCTATATTTGCATCTGTCTGGGGGGCTTTTTCCAAAAAAGAAATTGCTTTATGAAACTGCGAAACAGCCTGATCCTCCTTGTTCTGCCTTGTCATAATCCAGCCTTCACAATAATGAATATATCCCTTGATACCGTTATCATTGATTATGGGAAGAACAGATTTTGCATGTTCCAGGTAAAAGCGCGATTTCTCAAAGAGGCGATCGTTATAACTATTCATTGCTGCGATGCAATTTAAATAGGCATAGTATTGTTTGTCGGGGTAATTTTTGGCCAATTGAATATTATCATTGAGCAACTGACTTGCCAATGCTTTCTCATTGTTGAAATATAGGGCCTGCGCATATTTTCCGGTCAACAGGAACCGTTCCTTACTCCCTAACGGAAGATTATAGTATGATTTCTGTAGCTCTTGCAACTGATCTTGGGCATACAGCTGACAGCAAGAGAATAGAGAAACTAAGCATATAATAAAGGTTTTAAAAAAAACACGAATATACCTCATAAAGTCTATTAATTCCCATTAGTGGATTGGTCAAACTTAGATAAATTTACCCTTATAAACAATTATAATTACCGTCAAAATTACCCTGATCGCTGTAAATGCATTGTATTTGTACCAACTCAAAAGCTGCAATTTCCTAAATACAATACCATTGAGGCGAAGTGAATAGCAAAAAGTGTAGCTTTGTATGTAGTACTTCACTTGATCAGAAAAGAATCTGTAATGATAAAATATTTATACTTGTTTCTTGCTATTGCGGCAGAAATTTTCGCTACGACTTTCCTAAAGAAATCTGAGGGATTTACCTTGTGGAAACCTACCGTCATCTGTATCATTGGTTACATTATCGCTTTTTATTTCCTGAGCATCACATTGAAATACCTTCCTGTCGGAATATCCTATGCTATCTGGTCGGGGGTTGGTATCGTTGCCATTACATTGATAGGGATGATTTTGTTTAAACAGATTCCTGATACACCAGCAGTAATCGGAATGATATTAATCGTCGCTGGGGTAATTATTATCAATGTCTTTTCAAAAATGGGCGCACATTAGCTGATCTAAAAACTAAATGTGTATTTTTGCAACTTACATAAACTAAAGGATACGTGTCGTTAGAGAAACTAAAACTAAGCAAAAGATTGACTGCTACGATGACCGAGCTCGGTTATTTGGCTCCAAAGGAAGTTCAGAGTAGATGTATTTCCAGAATTCTTGGCGGACAGGATGTTATTGCGATTGCTCCTGAAGGAGCGGGCAAGACCACTACTTATGTATTATCAACCTTGATGAAATTAAAATTCACGGATGATGAAGCACCTAAGTTTTTAATCTTGGCTCCCAATGAAGAACGCATCGACGAGATCGTTGAAAAATTCTACCAACTAAGCAAAAATAGAGATCTTCGTATTATTGGATTGCGTGCCGGGGGAAGTATGGAAGAAGAAATAGAAGAACTAGTTGCTGGAAAGGACATTGTAGTCGCGACACCGAACCGTGCACGGGCAATCTATCTCAAATTAGCCCTCAATCTAAACCGTATCCAAACGTTAATTATTGATGATGCAGAAGAAATCATCAAACAGGGCATGCAAAATCCTGTAAGGGAATTAGCAGAAAGTTGTGGTAAAGTACAGCACTTGGTCTTCAGTACTGTTGAACATCAGAAGCTGTATGACATGATTGATAAGCATCTAAATGAGGATTATGCTTTGATTGAAGTGGATGAATTGGAGAATGAAACCATTGACACTTTAGATCTTTTATTGTACCATCTTCCCAATTTCACCACAAAAATCAATCTACTGAATTACCTTCTACAAGATAAAGAGGTTTTTCAAAAAGTGATTGTTTTTGTAAATTCAAAGCTTACAGCACAAAAGCTTGCTACTAGCCTATTTCAACAAGGGAAAGAGGAAATCGCTATTCTAAATCCACTATTTTATGATGATTTTGGTTTTGAAACAACAGCAGACTTTATAGAGAGTGAGCAAACTCGTGTTTTGATCATTGCCCGGGAAAACACCAATGCAGTTGATCTTGCAAATATTCCTTTTATTTTTCAGTTTGAATTGCCAAATGAAAAAGAGGAATTTTTAAACCATTTAGTCAAAAATGACGAAAATGAGGACTCCGTGGTATTGACATTTACAACCGATCTGGAACTTCCGATGGTCAGAAAAATAGAACAGGCTGTAGGTAAGCGAATGGATGTCCTGGATCTTCCTGAGGATCTGCAGATTTACAATCCCACAAGTGATAAAAAGAAAAAATCAACCAAGGAGGAACAAGAAGATAGTTCCCGCGGTGGAGCTTTTCACCAAAAGAAGGAAAGTAATTCCAAAACTTTCAATTATGGAGGTGGTGAAAAAGCAAAAATGACGATGAAATTGAAAAAGAAATAAATAAAAAAGGGAAGTTTAAACTTCCCTTTTTTATTAAAATGTCAGCTTTTCATTGATCCTTTGAGGCATCGATGAGCTCGTTACGCTGAGTTTGTTGATCAGAAAGAAAAAAACCAGTCGAGTTTCAACGTTAAGGCTGCCTGTGCACATATAATAGCTTTATTTCAGCACCTTTTTCAGCAACTTAATATATGCATTTGCGATATGTTCCATCCCCTGATCATTGGGGTGCGCATAGTCTACTGTTGAGTTTAGGTCCAACCCCAGTTCCCCGCTCGATAGCATAAAAATCTGCCGAACACCCTGTGACTGTAATTTCTCGTAGGTCGCTTTCAAGACGCGGCTACTTTGCTGATATTCTTTGTTTTTGTCTTCGTTAAATACAGTATTGATATTTCCAGAACTATGCTGTGTCAATATGATCGGTGTTGTCGGATGTTCCTTTCTTAAAAAGGTAACCGCATTGACCAATAGCGAATCCAATTGTTTTTCGCTGAGTGATTTAGTAATCGCGAGATTCGGAATACAATCCAAAATATAACATGCGGCGTCCACCTGATTCATTACATTTAGGATAGGCTGTTCAAGACGACCGTTACCTGAAAAACATAAATTCAACATCTCGTTATTAACAGCTCTACCTACCTGACTTGTCCAGGCAAGACCCGGCCGGCTGGTACATGCCCCCTGTCCTATAGAAGTGCCATAGACCACGATAGGTTTCGAGGTAGCGGTATGTGTATATGTTAATTTAGCATCATTAGGAACACCTATTTTCAACCATTTAACTGTATTATACAAAGGCAGATACAAGCGATAGCTAAAGTTACTATTCGTGCCTATATTTTTCCAAGTATAAGAAATCGTGTCTGAAAAATCATAATTACCGTAAGCCCATTTCCAAACTTTATGCGTTGTATCATAGGCATAAAGATCCAGTCCACTCACACCGGTAGTAGGCATATGGGGCATATTCAATCCGCCGGAAACTTGATATTGCACTGTAATTTCCGAAGCTGATGTCTGAAAATCAATATAGAGTCCAGCAGAATTTTGTCCCAGTTCCCAGACTGGTTTGCGCACCTGCTTTTCCAGCTCATCCGGTAGTCGACCAAAAGCTGTAAGCTTCTGATTGTCGAGTCGGCCTTCAACATGCTTATCGTCAAGAGGCGAAAACCAGGTATAATTTTGCTGTCCTTTGACAATCGAAAGCGAGAACAGCATCAGAGCCATGAGAGAAACTTTTGAAAACATACGATAGTTTAGATTTGAGTTTGAATTGATTAAAAAAAGGAGCCTATTGGCTCCTTTCTATTACGATTTATTTATTATACTATAAAATAGCTTGTCTTACACGTACTAGTTTTTCCATCAATCCTTCAAGTAGATCGAGGTGCAACATATTTGCCCCATCAGATTTTGCATTTGCAGGATCAGGATGGGTTTCTATAAATAGACCATCAGCCCCAACAGCAATCGCCGCTTTGGCAATTGTTTCGATCAAGGCAGGCTTTCCACCTGTTACCCCTGAAGTCTGATTTGGCTGCTGAAGTGAATGTGTACAATCCATTATAGTCGGCACATTAAAAGCACGCATTTCAGGAATTCCTCTATAGTCAACGATCAGATCCTGGTAGCCAAATGTGTTGCCACGATCGGTCAAAAATACCTTTTCATTCCCAGACTCTACAATCTTGTCTACGGCAAACTTCATGGATCCCGCACTTAAAAACTGTCCTTTTTTTACGTTAACGACTTTATTGGTTTTTGCTGCAGCGACCAATAAATCCGTTTGTCTACATAAAAATGCCGGAATTTGAAGAACATCTACGTAAGCTGCGGCCATTTCCGCTTCATGGCTTTCATGGATATCCGTTACGGTAGGAACGCCGAAGGTCTTCCCTACTTTCTCCAAAATTTTCAGCGCTTTTTCATCTCCGATACCCATAAAAGAATCCAAACGAGACCTGTTGGCCTTACGATATGAACCTTTAAAAATATAAGGGATATTGAGTTTATCTGTAATAGTAACAATCTTTTCAGCAATCCGCAAAGCGATTTCTTCTCCCTCAATTGCACATGGCCCTGCCATTAAAAAGAAATTCTGCGAAGTTCCATTCTTTATTTCAGGAATGTATTTGTTAATCATATGAATTATATAAAAATTTTAATTACCCAATTCCGATAAAAATTTGATACGCATCAATTGAAGGTCTTCAAAACTATAATCGTCTCCTCCTAATTCCTTAAGCGCATCATTGATCGAATCAGTTTCAGCTGTTTTAAAGTAATCGTACACTTCGTCCTGACGATCTTCATCAATAATTTCGTCAATAAAATAATTGATATTTATCTTGGTACCGGCATTAACGATCGTTTCAATTTCCTTTAATATTTCCTCGTAGGTAATCCCCTTTGCTGCGGCAATATCATCCAGCGCGAGCTTGCGGTCAATATTTTGGATGATCGCCACTTTCAACGCAGATTTATTTGCTGTACTTTTGATAACCAGGTCTACAGGTCGGTCGATTTCATTTTCCTCCACATAGTCCTTGATCAGCGCAATAAAGGAAGCTCCAAATTTAATCGCCTTACCATTCCCTACCCCTTGAATCTGTTTTAATTCGTCGATATTGACCGGGTAATGTGTACACATTTCCTCTAAGGAAGGATCTTGGAAGATCACAAATGGCGGCAATGATTTACTCTTAGCGATCTTTTTACGCAGATCTTTGAGCATACCCAGTAAGGTCGTGTCGAGTGCTCCAGTTCCATGACCAGCCTCGTCTCCAGCCGTACTTTCGGCACTTTCAATAGGGCGGTTTAAAACAAACTTTAACTGGTAAGGATTGTCTATATAATTCCGACCGATATCCGTTAATTTCAACAAACCATAGTGATCAATATCTTTCTCAACAAAGTTGTCCAATACGGCTTGTCGTAACAGTGATTTCCAATAGATAGTACCTTTTTCTTTTCCTGAACCAAATAGACGGTGTTCGTCATGTTTGTAGGACGATACAGGTTGATTGTTCTGCCCGATCATCACGTTAATGACATGGTGATCGTCAAATTTTTCGCCCTGTTCTTTAATAAAGCCCAATACATCTTTTAGGGATTCTTCGGCTTCAAAATATTCTTTTTCCGAACGGCAATTGTCGCACATGTTACTACAACCCTGTTCGTCAAAGTTTTCTCCGAAATAATGAAGAATCTGTTTCCGACGACAGACGGCAGATTCGGAATAATCGATGACTTCTTTCAGGATCTGCGTACCGATCTCACGTTCGGCCACAGGTTTATCTTTCATGAATTTTGTCAGCTTTTCAACATCTTTCTCCGAATAGAAAGCCAAACAATAGCCATCGCCCCCATCACGGCCAGCGCGCCCAGTTTCCTGGTAGTAGCCTTCCATGGATTTTGGAATATCATGGTGGATAACATAACGGACATCCGGTTTGTCAATCCCCATACCAAAGGCGATTGTTGCGACAATCACTTCCACATCCTCCATCAAGAATTTATCTTGCGTATCAGCCCTTGTTTTCGCATCAAGGCCTGCGTGGTAGGGCAGCGCTTTAATACCGTTTAGGTTCAATACCTCGCTTATTTCTTCAACTTTCTTTCTGCTCAAGCAATAGACAATACCTGTTTTGCCTGGTTTTGTTTTGATAAAGCGCACAATTTCTTTAACCACGTCTTTTTTGGGACGTACCTCATAGTATAAATTGCTCCGATTGAATGATGATTTAAATAGCACAGCATCATTCATCTGTAAGTTTTTACGGATATCAGATTGCACTTTTGGAGTCGCTGTTGCTGTCAACGCAATGATTGGAATATTAGCACCTATCTCATTGATAACCTGACGTATTTTGCGGTATTCCGGTCTAAAATCATGTCCCCATTCTGAAATACAATGTGCTTCATCTACGGCAACAAAAGATACGGTAATCTGATGCAAGAACTCCACATTATCTTGCTTAGCAAGTGATTCTGGAGCTACATAGAGTAACTTGGTCTTTCCTGCAAGCACATCCTCCTTTACACGGGTGATTTCACTCTTGTTCAGTGAGGAGTTTAAAAAATGAGCGATACTGTCTTCGCCGCCGAACGCGCGAAGTTGATCTACTTGATTTTTCATTAAAGCAATCAACGGGGAAATTACAATTGCGGTTCCCTCACTCATGAGTGCTGGCAGTTGATAACAAATTGATTTCCCTCCCCCGGTTGGCATAATAACAAACGTATCCTTCTTTTGAAGAATGCTGGTTATAATAGCCTCTTGATCTCCTTTAAAAGTATCAAAACCAAAAAAATCCTGTAAATTGTCGAAAAGTGATTTTTCTATTTCCATTGCGCCTTGGGCAAAAATAAGATAGATAAATGAAGAAATAATCCTGAAAAATAATCTATTTTTGCAATCTATTCTAATACATAAAAGTAAGAGTATTTTTTGTGAAAAACAACTACGAAATAAAAAATATAGCTATTCAAGCTATTCAAGAAGAAGCCAAAGCAGTAGCTGCTCTGGCTCAATATATTGATGATGATTTTGTTACCGTTATAAATAAAATCCTGCATCTTCAGGGTCGGGTAATCGTCACAGGCATCGGAAAAAGTGCCATTATCGCACAAAAGATTGTTGCAACATTAAATTCGACAGGCACGCCCTCTATCTTTATGCATGCAGCAGATGCCATCCATGGGGATCTGGGTATTATCCAACAGCATGATTTAATTATTGCCATATCCAAAAGCGGTAATACACCTGAAATCAAGGTCTTGGTTCCATTTCTAAAACAAACGAAAAATACGTTGGTAGCTTTGGTTGGCAACACGGAGTCCTACTTGGCGAAAAATGCGGATTACATACTAAACACCACTGTTGAGAAAGAAGCTTGTCCAAATAATTTGGCGCCGACATCGAGCACAACGGCACAATTAGCCATGGGCGACGCACTAGCTGTTGTGCTACAGGAATGTCGTGATTTTACAGACCAGGATTTTGCGAAGTACCACCCTGGTGGTGCCCTGGGCAAAAAGCTCTACTTAAAAGTGGCGGACTTATCTGATCAAAATGGTAAACCTAGCGTACAATTGGATGCTAACGTCAGAGATATTATTATCACTATCACGCAATTCAGACTGGGCGCAGTAGCTGTCTTGGACGGCGCGCAGATCCAGGGTATTATTACCGATGGGGATATCCGTCGTATGCTCGAAAGACATACTGACCTCGCAACGATCAGCGCAGCAGATATTATGGGCAAATCACCAAAGGTGATCGATAAAAATGAACTGGCAGCCAATGCGCTTCATATCATGCGGGAAAACAATATCACGCAGCTATTGGTATCAGATCAAGGGAACTATGACGGGGTTATCCATATCCAAGATCTGCTTAAAGAGGGTATAATCTAACTGTAATAAAGTTGTTAGATGTGTAATAAATTGACAATAAATATTACATTTGGCATATCAGTTGTACTAGTTTAATCACAAAGTAATATCTTAGAAGCATGAAAAAGTATATAACAATTTTAGCAGTGATCATTTCCTTTATCGGTTTTTCGTCTATGCAAGCTGGACAAGGGGAATTTAAATTTGAAAAAGAAACACATGATTTCGGCAAGATTCCGGCTGGAACACCTGTATCATATAATTTTAAATTTTCAAACACAGGCAGTGAGCCTATTATCATTTCGAATGTAGTCCCGACTTGTGGCTGTTCGGTAGCCGAGTTTACTAAAACTCCAATCAAACCGGGAGAAACAGGAACAATCAAGGTAACGTATAACGCCGCAGCCAAAGCGCCATTTACCAAAAGTTTTACGGTACAATCGAACACCAAAACACCTGTAAAGACACTTTATATTAAAGGGATTGTGGAATAAAAATCCGACAGATAAAACGAAAAAAGCCACATCCTGATGTGGCTTTTTTCGTTTTATTTTGGTTAGCTTTGCACAACTAATTTTAAAAAAACTATAATGCCAGTAATATCAGAAAAAGGGCTAAATATGCCTGCGTCACCCATCAGAAAACTGACGCCTTATGCTGATCAAGCAAAAAAAGAAGGTAAAAAAATATACCACTTAAATATCGGGCAACCAGATATCCAAACACCTGAAATTATGCTTAATGCTTTGAAAAATATTGATTTCAAAGTATGGGCTTATACACCTTCTGAAGGTACCGCCTCCTACCGAAAAAAATTAGCCGAGTATTATAACAAGCTAAATTACAATATTGAACCTACTGACATCCTTGTAACCAATGGTGGCTCAGAAGCAATCACCATTACGATGCAAGCCTGCTTAAATGAAGGTGAAGAAGTGATTATCCCAGAACCGTTTTATGCAAACTACAATGGTTTTGCCTGTTCTTCGGACATTGTGATCAAACCGATCATGTCTTATATTGAAAGTGGATTTGCACTACCTTCCATTGCAGAATTTGAGAAAGTAATTACCGAGAAAACCAAAGCAATCTGCATCTGTAATCCCAACAATCCGACAGGTTATCTTTACTCGAGAGAAGAACTGGAAGCCTTACGCGAGCTTTGTCTGAAATACGATCTTTATCTTTTCTCCGATGAGGCTTATCGCGAATTTTGTTACGATGGCAGAGAGTTTATATCTCCGATGCACCTAGAAGGCCTCGAGAATAATGTTGTTATCTTTGATACCGTTTCAAAACGTTATTCAGCATGTGGTGCCCGTATAGGCTGTATTATCACCAAAAATAAAGAATTATATCAGACGGCATTGAAGTTTGCTCAGGCACGCTTAAGTCCATCTTTGGAGGGACAAATTGCTGGCGAAGCTGCTGTCGATACTCCGGATAGCTACTTTGAGGCGGTATCTAAAGAATATACAGCCAGAAGAGATGTATTGGTCAGCGGATTAAATGCAATTGATGGTGTATACTCTCCTAATCCCGGAGGTGCATTTTATGTAGTTGCTAAGTTACCGATCGATAACGCGGATAAATTCTGCCAATGGATATTGGAGGAGTTTTCCTACAATAACGAAACGGTCATGATGGCGCCAGCAACTGGCTTCTATAGCACGGAAGGTGCCGGAATAAATGAGGTTCGTCTAGCTTATGTATTGAATCAAAATGATCTTAAAAATGCATTGATCTGTTTGGAGAAAGCCCTAGAAGTATATCCAGGAAGAACGAATTAAACAACAACAACAATAATATGTTATCAAAGCCGGTCCAAAAAAAGGACTGGCTTTTTTTATGCTCCAATGATATCATAAGGGCAGTTTTCTTATCAATTTTAAAAAAAACAAAACAAACTTTCGAGCGACATTGTTCTTATTACAGTATAACTAAAGATATTGCATATGGATAAATTGAAGAAATTCCAATTGATGGAAAAAATAGCGAGAGAATTAGAAGATGTCAGAAATAGCCAACAAGCTGTTTTAGAAAAGATAGGCAAAATCGAAGTTGATAACATCGAACTCGGTGATAAGAAGATTGAACAAACAATTCCCGAAATCTATCAACGCACAGCGGATAATTCAGACGCTATCAAAGCGCTTCTGGAATCTTTTCAAGAACAGACAGCAGAGTTTGGTGAGAAAAACAATGTAGAAAAATTATTGGAGCAACAACAAATCAATAGTATAAAATAGTTGTCTTCAAAATACGAAAAATGCCGATTTTTCAATCGGCATTTTTTGTTATATCGCGTTTATGCTTGTATTCTTGAGGCTTTAACTTTCAGATATTCCTCCTCAACAAAATGTAGTTGCTGCTCTGGAGTCAAATTTGAGTTATCCAATACGATAGCATCTTCGGCTTGTCTCAGCGGACTCTCAGCACGGGTGCTATCAATACGATCCCGATTGGCGAGATTCTCAACAACCTCTTCGAGTGTAACATCCTCCCCTTTTTCCGTCAATTCCAGATATCTTCTGGCAGCCCTAACTTTCGGATCTGCGGTCATAAAAATTTTCAGATCGGCATCAGGGAAAACGGTGGTACCAATATCCCGGCCATCCATAATAATATTTCTCCGGCTACCTAATTTTTGCTGTTGTGCCACCATTGCGGTTCGTACTGCTTTAATTGCACTTACATCACTGACTTTATCAGAAATGTACATCTGACGGATTTCTTCCGAAATATCTTCATCATTGAGGTGAATCTCCGTTTTGACTGCATTTGGAATAAAGTCAATATGGATCTCATTTAATGCCTGATCAATCGCTTCCTGATTATCCAGTGCAATATTATGACGAATAAAATAAAGCGTTACCGCTCTGTACATCGCGCCGCTGTCAATAAAGGCAAATTTCAGCTTTTTAGCTAAAGCTTTGGCAAGCGTACTTTTTCCACAAGAGGAAAAGCCATCTATGGCGATAATAAAATTGTGTCTTCCACTCATTATTCATTTCCTCCTATGATGACACCGGGCTTATTCACTAAAGGTACTTTAGTTAAATTACCATCCACGATGCTTTCTGGTAAAAAGATATATTTTTTATCGTAAATAATATTGTCAATATAAAAGCTCAACCAATACTCGTTGGTCAGACCGAATACCTGCTCATCGATCGCTTCAACCCGATCAAAGGATTTGGGCTCTATATTCCCGATGAAATGCCGTAATGTTGTTGTGGTAACCTGTCTCCCATCCTTTTCACCATACCCTTTTGAACTGATCAGCACATTCTGTATCGCGATATTCTTATCGTTGATAACATACACTGTCCAGTTCTTAGTCTCCACGGTTTCGCCCTCCAAAACCACGGCAATCATAATATCTTTTACTATATTTTCTGGCAAATCTGCTTTCATCCTTATTTAGACTTTGTCGTTTTCTTAGCTGGAGCCTTCTTTGCTGTTGCTTTTTTAGCAACTGTTTTCTTTTCGGCAGTTTTTGCTTTAACGGCTTTACCCTTCGGAGCATCCGCTGCGGCCCACTTCAACACATCTTCGTAGCTGATCTTTTCGATTTCCGTTCCTTTCGGAATTTTCAAATTCTGCTTACCAAAACGAATAAATGGTCCCCAACGGCCTTGTTCAATCTGCGCATCCGGATTTTCATCGAATACACGGATTACTTTTTCAATATCCTTCTGACGTTTTTCCTTAATGATCTGAATACATTCCTCTTCGGTTACATCCAAAGGATCCACTCCTTTTGGCAAAGAATAGAAAGCCGAGTTATGACGGATATAAGGTCCAAATCTGCCGATAGCAACTGTCATTTCCTTCTCTTCAAATACACCAACTTTTTTGGGCAATTTGAATAACTCCATCGCATCTTCAAAGGTGATTGTTTCAATCATCTGTCCTTTGCGTAGGGATGCAAATCGAGGTTTTTCCTCATCATCAGGAGAACCGATTTGAACCAAAGGTCCAAATTTTCCGATACGTACAGAGACGGGTTTACCTGAAACTGGATCTACGCCTAGCTCACGTTCATTGTTAGCGCGATCGGCATTCTCCAATGTATCTTCAACTTCAGAGTGAAAAGGCCCATAGAAATCGTGCAACATTTTTGTCCATTCGGTCAATCCATGTGCAATATCGTCAAACTCTTTCTCCACATTCGCTGTAAAGTGAAAGTCTACAATACCATTGAAATGCTCTACAAGGAAATCATTCACAACAATACCGATATCTGTTGGGAACATTTTTCCTTTTTCTGCTCCTGTTATTTCCGTCTTAGTGACAGCTTTCAATTCCGTGTTCTCAAGCGTCAGCACACGATAATCACGTGATCGCCCCTCTCTTTCTTCTTTCACAACATAGCCACGATTTTGGATCGTAGAAATTGTTGGTGCATAAGTAGAAGGTCTTCCGATACCCAGTTCCTCCAATTTCTTCACCAATGCGGCCTCAGTATAACGTGCCGGAGGTCTTGTAAAACGTTCCGTCGCAGACATACTTTTTAAAGTCAGTTGTAAACCAACTGTCAATGGCGGAAGGATTGCATTATCGCTATCCTCATCAAGGGTCGTCTCCTGATCATCATCTACAGATTCCATATAGACTTTCAGAAAACCATCAAATTTCATCACCTCACCTGAAGCGTTTAGATCTTCTGAACGTGTGGAAATCGAAATTTTCGCTAGTGTCCGCTCAAATTCTGCTTCACTCATCTGGGAAGCAATTGCTCTCTTCCAGATCAGTTCATACAATCGCTTTTCAGCAGAATCGCCTTCAATGGTATGTTCAGAAAAATAAGTAGGACGTATAGCCTCGTGCGCTTCCTGTGCGCCCGAAGTTTTTGTTTTATATCTTCTTACTTTATGGTATTGGTTACCATATGCCGATTTAATTTCTTTTTCAGCTGCGTCTATAGCAGTATCGCTCAAATTGACTGAGTCGGTACGCATATAGGTGATACGTCCGGACTCATACAGACGCTGGGCAACCTGCATGGTACGTGCCACAGAGAATCCAAGTTTTCTACTCGCTTCCTGTTGCAAGGTAGAAGTTGTAAATGGCGCTGCTGGCGAACGTTTCGATGGTTTTGTCTCCAGATTTTTAACGGAGAACAAAGCCGCCTTACAGTCTTCCAAAAATTGAGTAGCCTCCGCTTCTGTCGCAAATCGTTGTGGAAGCTCAGCTTTAAAACTATCTTTAACCTTACCTGTATGAAAGAAAGCAACGATCTTAAATGCTGCCTCAGGTTCAAATTTGTTAATCTCACGCTCCCTGTCGACGATCAACCTCACGGCAACAGATTGTACACGGCCAGCAGATAAAGATGGTTTCACCTTTTTCCATAAAACGGGTGACAACTCAAAGCCCACCAATCGATCTAATACACGTCTCGCCTGTTGTGCGTTGACAAGATTATAATCTATTTTACGGGGATTGTCGATGGCTTTTAGTATTGCTGGTTTCGTGATCTCATGAAACACAATACGTTTAGTACTTTCATCTTTCAGTCCCAATGTCTCAAATAAATGCCAAGAGATAGCTTCCCCCTCACGGTCCTCATCGGATGCGAGCCATACAGTTTCTGCTGCCTTAGCTAATTTTTTCAGCTCGCTTACGACTGCCTTCTTATCAGAGGGAACTTCGTACTTCTGTTCGAAATTGTTCTCTGTATTAATTGCATCATCGGTTTTCACCAGGTCACGGATATGTCCATAACTTGACTTTACCAAAAAATCACTACCTAAATATCCTTCTATCGTTTTTGCTTTCGCTGGAGACTCAACTATCAATAAATTTTTCGCCATCTAATTTGAGATTTGTGCAAATAAAGGGAATTCTAAAAGGAATGACAATAATTTCTTGCAAAAAAGACAAAAAAAATAGATTTCACCTTAACATATAAGTGTATTGTCCTATTTTTAATCAAGCTACAATCCGTCCCCGAAAGGCTTTCTTCTTGTAAAGAATGATATTTAACAGGCCTTTAAAACTTCGTTTTTCTTCACTTCAATAATTTCAACGATTCATTTTAGTTTGTTCTGTTTCGAAAACACATTCAAAAACAGGAAAAATCAAGGATCTGAAACCTTCAAAGTAAAAAAAGTAAAATAGGTTATGTATATTCGCCTATTCATAGCGGGGTAATTCACCCTTATTTTGTTTAAATATAATAATAATGAAAAGAAGTCCTCTTAGAATAGCCTTTTTTGGTCTGATATTATCATCTGTGTCTTGTTCAGTTATGAAAGATTCCACAAAAACAACCAACAGCTTTCCTAAACTCAGTTTGGAAGCACATCGTGGCGGACGTGGCCTCTACCCCGAAGAATCTATTGCTGCCATGAAAAATGCAATTGATCTGCCCCAGGTAACAACACTGGAAATGGATTGTCACATTACAAAGGACAAGAAAGTCGTTGTTTTTCACGACGACTATCTCAATCCTAAATTTGTGTTAAAACCAGATGGCACTGAGATTCCCGAAAAAGATAAATCATTGAAAATATATGCAATGAACTATAAAGACCTGATCAAGTACGATATTGGTTCCAAATTTTATAAGGAGTTTCCCGAACAGAAAAAACAAGTTACACGTATTGCAAAACTCGCCGACCTCATCGATAGTACAGAAGCCTATGCCCTCCAAAAGAGAACAGCGCCTATGTTTTATAATATTGAGGTGAAAAGTAAAGAGGATAAAGACGGTATCTATCATCCCAGAGTGGAAGAATTCGTTGATTTAATGGTACAGGTGATCACAGAGAAAAAAATTGCAGCACGTACCGTGATTCAATCCTTTGATATCCGGGCAGTCAAGTATCTAAACAAAGCCTACCCACAATTAAAAGTTTCTTACCTTATTGAAGGCAACTATACAAAAAATGCACAGGAGACAATCGCAGCATTAGGTTTTACTCCTTTCATCATTAGCCCACACTATAAGCTGGTGACCAGCGAATTTGTCAAACAATACCATAAAGCTAATGTTAAGGTAATTCCATGGACAGTAAATAGTAAAGCAGAGATTGAGCAATTGAAGGCACTGAAAGTAGATGGAATTATCAGTGACTATCCCAATCTGTTTTAATCCTTGATTTCTTGACAACGATCAAAGATCAGCTTGTTCAATTCCCGATGATCTAAATCTGAAAGACCAAAATAAAGTAGCTTGCGCTGTGCACTACTCTATTTTGGTCTTACTTTTAAGGGCTTTATCAATATACTCCCTACCTTTTTGAACCAAAAACTCTGCCCGGTGGTAGTCCCACAAATTACAGATGTTATAAGGGATGTTGACAACAACATCGGGACGATAGAGATCAATAATCATACGGCTCATTTTTCTACGCATCACATAATAGGAAGCTTGTAGAATATCCAGCGAATTTGAGGTTTTTGTATCCAATTTTTTGATAACAGAATACTGTTTATCCGGTTTTGATTCCAGATTGACCGCTATAATTAAATTTTCTTTTCGTGTGACATGGTTGATGGGTAATGGGTTGAGGACACCGCCATCCACATAGACATGCGTATCCTCCTCTACTGCTGTAAAAACAGCCGGTATCGCAATAGAAGCCCGTATAGCGTCATACATACTTCCAAAATCGAGTACAACTTCTTTTTCATAATTCAGATCAGTGGCAACAGCCTTGAATAAAATAGGAAACGTTTCGATATTCGCATCGGGAATAACCGATTTCAAGGCATTGAAGACTTTAATTCCTTTCATCATTCCCAGACCCTTCCAGCTGAAATCCATCATATTGAAAACCGATTTCTTTGTTAGATTATGCATCCAGTCTTCCAGCACATCCATCTTTCCCTGGGCGTAAATTCCGCCGACCAATGCGCCAATGGAACAGCCCACAATTTCATCGATCTCAAAGCCCATTTCCTCTAGTTTGCGGATAATACCGATATGTACCAATCCTCTCGCTCCCCCGCCCCCGAGGACAAGTGTTACTTTACGATTTAAAAAATCTTTCTCTGACATATACTTAGACCTGCAATATAATGATGTTGACATTGACCCAACAATGTAATCCGATAATCACCGTTATTATATGTATTTTTGATTACAATATACGGAGTAAAATAAGAAATATGAAAATAGAAATTTGGTCGGACATCATTTGTCCGTTTTGTTATATTGGCTTGACAAAGCTTGAGTCGGCCCTACAGGAAGTTGAGCAAGATGTACAAGCAGAGATTACCTGGAAATCCTATCAGCTCAATCCAGAATTTCCCGAAGACGCTCCGGGAATGCCAACGTACGATTACCTTGTCCGTACAAAAGGGATGAGCATGGACGATGTCGTGGCAATGACGGCGCAACTCAGTGCGCAAGGTAAGGAACTTGGTATCGCATTAAACTTTGATAAAGCAATTGTCGTAAATACAAAAAAAGCACATCGTCTTCTTCATTTTGCGCAGACCCATCAAAAAGGAACTGCTTTGAAAAAATCATTATTCAAAGCCCATTTTACCGACGGTTTAGATGTCAACGATAATGCAACCCTTGTTGAACTGGCGAAACAAGTAGGCCTCCCCGTTCAAGCGGTTCAGGAGCTTTTAGAGTCTGACAACTATGCTTACGATGTCAGTCAGGACATTCAGGAAGGTGTCAACCTCGGTCTTCGTGGTGTACCATTCTTTGTCTTTGACCGGAAGTATGCAATTCCCGGCGCACAACCCATGGAAGTTTTTCACAATACGATCAAAGAGTGTTTGGCAAGCCAATCCGCCCCATTACAACAAAGAGGTGAAGAAGGGCCTTCTTGCGATCCTGAAACAGGAAAATGTGAGTAAAGAAAGAAAAAAGTTTTATTTTAATTTACTATTTTCGCAAGCTTATAACGACAAACAAATTTGGTATAAATGCAGTTAACCAAACTAGAAATAAAGGGATTTAAGAGTTTCGGAGACAAGATCACGATCAACTTCAATGACGGTGTTACCGCGATTGTTGGGCCAAATGGATGTGGGAAATCCAATGTGGTGGACGCAATACGCTGGGTACTTGGTGAACAAAGTACAAAGATGCTGCGTTCTGATAAAATGGAAAACATTATTTTTAACGGAACAAAGAACAGAAAACCAGCTAATCTGGCGGAAGTTTCCTTGACCTTCAATAATAACAATAATATCCTGCCAACAGAATTCTCTACTGTTACGGTAACACGTAAACTATTCCGAAATGGGGATAGTGAGTATCGTTTGAATGATGTAAAATGTCGTTTAAAAGATATCACGGATTTATTTTTGGATACCGGGGTCGGTGCCGATAGTTATTCCATCATCGAGCTGAAAATGATCGATGAGATCATCAATAACAAAGACAATTCGCGTAGAAATCTTTTTGAGGAAGCATCCGGTATTTCAAAATACAAGGTGCGCAAAAAACAGACGCTAACAAAATTAAAAGATACGGAAGCCGACCTCAGCCGGGTAGACGATTTACTCTATGAGATCACAAAAAATCTTAAATCGCTAGAAAATCAAGCCAAAAAGGCGGAGAAATATACCCTACTCAAGCAGGAATACCGTCAAAGTAGCATTGATCTCGCTTATTATAGAATTGCTGATTTCTCGACTGAACTTGATCGACTTCAAACGCAGGAATCTAAAGTTCAAAAGGATTCCGCAAATTCCCAGCAATTGATTCTCCATGCGGAAACTGAACTTCAATCACTGCGTCAGGTAAATTTGGAGCAGGAGAAGAACCTTTCTGTACAACAAAAGGCTACACAGGAATTTGTCAACAAAATCCGCGGCTATGAGTCGGAAAAGAAGATCAAAAATGAGAAAGTAAAAAATCTTCAGGATAAAGAAAATCGATTAAACCTTGATGTCAATAGCGACAAGCAACAACTGAATCACGTCCTTTATACCATTAAAAGACTGAATGAGGAGCTATTTGATGAACAGAATAAACTTGATTCACTCAAAGACAATCTGGAATCCAATAAATCCGAAGTGGATGCCCTGAGGGGTCAACAACAATCTGCCAAGGGGAAATTGGATATCTTCAACAAAAGCAATGCTGAACTTCAGGCTAAGATTTATAAACTCGAGAAGGATCTCGCTGTTTTTAATATCCAAAAAGAAGCCCTTCTTCAGGAAGCTGTCCGCAACAGTGTAGACACCGAATCGAAAGAAGCAGAATTACTGCAATTTAATAGTGCTGTAGGGGAATTGGAAGGTCGTGTCGAAGCGCAGCAGTTGCAGTATGATTCGGCCAATCAACTGGAGGAGGAACTGCAAACACAGATTCTTCAATGCCAGACAAATTTAGAGGAGTTTAAAGTACAACTTGCGAAAGACCTTAGATTGGTTGATGCCAAACAGAATGAATATAATCTGACAAAATCCCTTATTGACAATTTAGAGGGTTTCCCAGATTCCATTCGATTCTTGAAGAAAAATGCGGGTTGGAAAAAGCAACCACCGCTCTTCTCCGATGTGCTATTTTGCCAGGAAGACTATCGTGTTGCGATTGAAAATTACCTGGAACCGATCATGAACCATTATGTTGTCGAGACACAACAAGATGCCGTTCAGGCCATCCAATTATTGAGCGATGCCGCAAAAGGCCGTGCCAATTTCTTCGTTCTGGATGCTATAGATACAGTCGTTAAACAGCCCCTTCCTCCACATGACAATCTCATGCCCGCCCTGGATGTGATCACTGTGGATGAAAAATATAAAGCGCTTTGTACCCTACTCCTTCAGCATGTGTTTATTTTAAAGCAGGAAGGCGAAAAGGAAATGGAGCAGAAGCTTCCCGAAGCAGGACAGGTTATCCTACAGAAGAATGGCCGTTACGCCAAACATCATCTAGGCCTTTCGGGCGGATCGGTCGGATTATTCGAAGGAAAACGTATCGGTAGAGCGAAAAACCTAGAGGTTCTCTCTCAGGAAATTAAAGCGCTTAATCTGGAGATTGCAAAACTTGAAGACAAAATAACGGCTGAAACAGCACGTGTGGAGACTTTGCGTAGCAACTCACAAAAAGAACTTATTGATGAACTACGTTTTCAACTGAACAGACTCAACAATGAGTTGATTACGGTAAAAACCAAACAGGAGCAATATCAAGCTTTCATCAACAATTCGCAAATACGGAAAAAAGATATCCAGGAAAAAATTGCAACTATCGAGTCGGATCTTACGGTTGCCGAACCTCAGCTTCATGAATTACGTGTAGAAAAAGATCAAAGTGTAACTGAACTTTCCGAATTACAGGATCAATTCCATGAAATTTCAGAAATATTAAACGAAAAATCCATCGCCTATAATCAGGAAAATATCAGTTATCATCAACAACTGAATAAAGTCGCTAATATTAGCAAGGATCTCGAATTCAGAGAGACTCAAAAAGATGATCATGAAATCCGTATCGAGCGAAATAGTATTGAACTCGTTGAAGTACAGGAAGCATTGCGAACCACAATCCCATTTGAGGACGAAGAAGATGCAGATCTTATTGCTATGTATGAGCAGAAGATTTCATTGGAAGACGGCCTAAAAGAGCTAGAGGAAACGTATTATGCGGACAAGCAACAGATCAATAATCTGGAAGATTCACTGACTCAGCAACGCCGTTCAAAAGAACAGAGTGACTTTCTTATCGGTGAGATTAAGGATAAGAAAACTGCCTTACAAATTGATCTCAATGCGCTAAAAGAACGTCTTTCAGTCGAATTTAATATCGAATTGAAAGATCTGATCGAACGTGAGGATGTACCGGAAATAGCCGAAGATCAATCCAGTTTAGCGACAAAATGCAGCAAACTCAAAAAGCAACTCGATGAGTTTGGAACGATCAATTTAATGGCCAAAGAGGCCTTTGATGAGATGAATGAGCGTTATGACTTTATCAATAAGGAAAAAGCAGATCTGATCGAAGCAAAAGGCTCATTAATGGCAACAATCAAAGAAATAGATGATACGGCTAAGGTGCAGTTTATGTTTACCTTCAATGCTGTACGGGACAATTTTGTTAAAGTATTCCGTTCGTTATTCAATGAAGAAGACAGCTGTGATCTCGTTTTGACTGATCCAAGCAACCCATTGGATTCGGATATTGATATCGTTGCTCAACCAAAAGGAAAACGCCCATTATCCATCAACCAGCTATCAGGTGGTGAGAAAACCTTGACCTCTACGGCATTGTTATTTTCCTTGTATCTGTCAAAGCCGGCACCTTTCTGTATTTTTGATGAGGTGGACGCTCCACTGGATGATACCAATATTGATAAATTCAACAATATCATTCGTGATTTTTCCAAAAACTCACAGTTTATTGTTGTATCCCACAATAAGAAAACAATCGCAAGTACAGATATTATCTATGGCGTGACCATGGTTGAACAAGGTGTATCGCGTGTAGTTGCAGTAGATTTAAGAGAAGTAGCTTAACGTTATTTTATTTAAAAGAATAGGAAAGCCCTACAAGCAAATTGTAGGGCTTTTTTATGCCTAATCATATTCCCGCATTTAAATTAGACTTTTTGAGTAACCTGAATAAGTAAATATTAGGATAAATGAACTTTATTTTTTAATTTCTAACAATTATCAACGATTAAATTATGAAATTATTAGCTGCGCTATTGATCTGCGCAATCTTACAGTCTTGCCAGGTAAACAACCTAGGCAAAAAAGATAAACACACATTGTATATCAATACAGTGGTCCCAGCACATAAATTCTTAAAGATTTCAACAGAGAACGCGAGCACATTTTCTATCGATGCCGTCAATAAATCGAGCAATACGATAGCGTTAGCGACTGACACCAGTGAAATCATCATGAAAAAAGACAAAGAATATTCCCTTAACATCGGTCAGAAAGGAAGTGTGTCCATCAAAAACCCTTCCGGGCAGGAAGTTGGCATAAAGCTGAAAGTCTACAATCACTCTTCGAAAATTATCCAGCATACGGATAACCTATAAACAGATAATCTATAATAGGCCCGACTTCTTATTTTTATTAGGGGCCATTTATTCTTCACTAAAAGACCATTCTGATTAATCAAAAAATAAAAAGCTCAGAGTGGGGAACCCTGAGCTTTCGTTAGCCATATATTAACCTATTTTATGAAAAGTATTTGAAATTAAAACGACGCTTGTCTCCATTAATTATATGATCACCATTTCTTTAACATTTTTTAACATTTAAATAATAACTCTCTTATCCTCCCTATTTTTAGGAGAGCGCACGAACCAAAGTCGTTCGTCTGAGGCTCAGGCGGGATATTCGAAAACAATACACGCCCCTCAGCCTTGTATAATTATGGGGAACTGCGAGTCGAAGACGTTTGCTGGAAAGCAAATTGAATACCTGAAAACGATTCAACAATATACGATCTTACACTATAGTATATTTGTGCCAGATGCAAGTTAAAGTCTTTCCCCAAAGAACTAATTTGGATAGCTAAAAACGATTCAACAATATACGATCTTACACTATAATATATTTGCGCCAGATGCAAGTTAAAGTCTTTCCCCAAAGAACTAATTTGGACACCTGAAAAACTTTGCTGCATAAAAACAAAAAAGCCCGAAGTTGAGAACTCCGGGCTAACCTAACCAATTATTAACCTAAATTTATGAAAAGTCCAATTCTTAAGCAAAGCATCCTTTTACATTGCTTTTCCTTATAACGTTGGCTTTTGGATCAATATTACATGTGTTGGTCTGATTTATTTCAATTTTGACATTTTTTAACAATTCAATAAGTAACTTTAGGTGAACGAACTTGAAAAAACCAATTAATATGGCAGAATACGATTTAAAAGAGCTTGAAAAAATCCGTCAAAACAAAGATGTTCTTGACTATTTAGAGCAACATGGGATTTTGGAAATCAAAAAATTTAACGATGTCTATGACTATGAAAAAGAGCTCTATGATCTACAGGTTACCTTGCTCAAATTACAATATGATATCATTGAAAAGGGGAAACGTGTTGTCATTATATTCGAGGGAAGAGATGCCGCTGGAAAGGGAGGTACAATTGGTCGGGTGACCGAGCATTTAAATCCCAAAAAGGTACGTGTTGTGGCATTACCGAAGCCAACTGTTGAGGAGAATGGTCAGTGGTACTTTCAACGCTATATCAAGCATCTACCCAATGCTGGTGAAATGGTCATTTTCGACCGTAGTTATTATAACCGTGCGGTGGTAGAGCCTGTATTTGATTTTTGCACGAAGGAGCAGCATGAATTATTTATGCAACAGGTACCGGAATTTGAAAAGCAATTGATTGATGATGGTATTATCCTAATCAAGCTGTTTCTGAGCATCAGTAAAGAAGAGCAGGCGGAGCGCTTAAAGGAGCGACAAGAAGATATCCTAAAGCACTGGAAGGTTGGGGTTTTGGATCAACAGGCACAGGAAAAATGGGATGTTTATACGGGTTATATTGAAAAACTCTTTAAAACGACCGCCACCAAAAAGTCGCCCTGGTTTGAAATCGACAAAGACAATAAAAAGAAAGCCCGCTTAGCAGCTTTTCGGATAATTATCAATGTAATTGCCGGAAACGAACAGGAGAAATTGGATTCTTTTGTGAACAAACACAATTAAAATGCGTCTATAAAAAAGCCTTCAAAAAGACAATGTCTTTTTGAAGGCTTAGCTCACTAATTAATGCGGTACTTTTAAACGAGTATTGTCGTAGCGATCCGAGGACCAGCCATCTGTACCGATGCTGGCATTGAATGATCAAATTTTTCGAAATTTTCGATAAACAATTTTGCCAATCGTTTGGCTTGCATGTCGTAGGCTTCATTATTGTTCCATAATCCCCTAGCATCCAGAATCTGTTCGGGAACATATTCGCCACAGCTGGTCGGATAATCCAATCCAAAGATCTCATGCTTATTAAATTGAGCCTCCAATAGTGATCCATCCATTGCAGCACGAATTAGGGCCCGTGTATAGTTCAGTTTAATACGCCTTCCGATACCATAAGGGCCAGCAATCCAACCTGTATTAACCAACCATACTTTGATCTTGGGATTTTGCTCCAGTTTGGCCCGCAGTAACGCAGCATACTTCGCTGGGTGCAAAGGTAAGAATGCTTGACCGAAACATGTTGAGAAGGCTGCAGTAGGTTCCTTCACCCCTACCTCGGTACCGGCTACTTTTGCGGTATAACCACTCACAAAATGATAGACTGCCTGATCTACTGTTAACAATGAAATCGGAGGCAATACACCAAAGGCATCAGCAGTCAGAAAGAAAATATTTTCAGGGGCATGACCTATTCCTGTCATCTCAGCATTCTCCATGAAATCGATCGGATAGGAAACCCGCGTATTTTCGGTTTTACTGATATCGTCATAGTCTGGTCGATCAAACTCATCCAGAACAACATTCTCAAGCAAGGAACCAAAACGGATGGCATGGTAAATCTCAGGTTCTTTTTCTTCTGTAAGTCCCACGCATTTTGCATAACAACCACCTTCAAAGTTGAAAATCCCCTTCTCGCTCCAACCATGCTCGTCATCACCGATCAATTTTCTGTTTTTATCCGCCGATAGCGTTGTCTTACCCGTTCCGGAAAGTCCAAAGAATAAGGCTGTTTTACCATCTTTGGAGGTATTCGCCGAGCAGTGCATGGATAATACATTATGTTCATGCGGTAGAATAAAATTCAAGATGGAAAAGATGCTTTTCTTGATTTCACCTGTATATCCCGTTCCCGCAATCAACACCATCTTTTTTGTAAAATCAATGGCTACAAAATTTTCGTTACGAATACCGTAGTGTTGCGGATCCTCGATAAGCAATGTCGGTGCAGCGAGTATTGACCATTGCGGTTGAACATCGATATCACCCACAGATCTCAAAAACAGGTTGTTGGCAAAAATACTCTGATAAGCTGTCTCTGTGATAACACGAATGGATAATTGATATGCTGGGTCCGCCCCTGCCGCACAATCCCGAACATAAATTGTTCTGTTACTCAAATGTGCAGCAACCTTTGAAAATAATGCATCAAAATTGGCCGAGGTCATCGGCTGATTGATTTCCCCCCACCATACAGCATCCTTAGTCAAGGAATCCTCAACCAAAAAGCGGTCTTTGGGGGATCTTCCAGTAAATTTTCCTGTATCAGCGGCTAATGCTCCAGTGTCAGACAGTCTTCCCTCTTGATTCGCTAAAGCATGTTCGACCAACTCTGAAACAGGTAATTGATAAAATACATTTCCTGTATAATCAATTTTCAAATATTTCAAATCAGGCGCGTTTCCAATGTTACCCTTTTTCATATTTTTTGTTTGTTTTAAAATGTGCCCAAAGTTAAAGGCAAATTTCGCTAAAAACAAAACTTAATTATCTAAAAATCAGGCTTATTGTATAAAAAACACAAAAACAACACGCTAGCTATCAGTGACTTATAAAGGTAAAATAAATTAAACTTTTTAGCATATTTTTTTAGCATAATCCGTTCATGTACCGTCCATATAATTTATATTTTTCGTAAATTGTTCCAAGCTTTACAAATATTAATAAGATGAAATTACATGCGATAGAAACAGGCTTCTTTAAATTGGATGGGGGTGCCATGTTTGGAGTGGTTCCCAAAAGTATCTGGAATAAAACAAATCCGGCTGATTCCAACAATATGTGTACATGGGGCAATCGTTTACTCCTCGTGGAGGAAGGCAACAGATTGATGCTGGTGGACACAGGCCTTGGCGATAAACAAAACGAAAAATTCTTCAGTTATTACTATTTACACGGTGATGCGACATTAGACAAATCGCTTAAAAATATTGGTTTTGACAGAAACGACATTACGGATGTTATCCTGACACATTTGCATTTTGACCATTGTGGTGGTGCCATTATCCGTGAAGGGGAAAAATTATCTCCTGCTTTTAAAAATGCAGATTTTTGGAGCAATAGTGACCATTGGGCCTGGGCTACAGACCCCAATCCGAGAGAGAAAGCATCGTTTCTAAAAGAGAATATCCTTCCTATTCAAGAAAGCGGTCGATTGAAATTCGTTGAAGATAGCGAGGATCCCTTTGGCAAGGAGATCAGCATCCGCTATGCCAATGGCCATACTGAAGCGATGATGTTGCCACAGATTCGATATAAGGGAAAGACGGTGCTTTATATGGCAGATCTCTTGCCCTCTGTCGGTCATATTCCGATCCCTTATGTTATGGGCTATGATGTGAGACCGCTTATCACAATGGAAGAGCGCAACAGCTACTGGAATGAAATCGTCGAAAACGAATATATTCTCTTCTTTGAGCATGATCCGATTAATGAATGCTGTACCTTACAACAAACGGAGAAAGGAATCCGGGTAAAGGATATCTTTAAATTAAGTGATATTTAGGAAAACCTCGATTCGCTTATGAAATGATCTTGTTTCCCGATGGAAATATCATAAGAAAGGGGATGTCAAAAACATCCCCTTTCTTATGATAGTATAAATTGAAATCGTTAGAATCTAAATCCCAAGGCCCAATAGTTTTCAAAAAACCAGATCTGTTGTGTGGCTTTGTCGACGCCTCTTCTACCCGTTGTGCGGATATTGTACAAATCTGTCCAACCTGTTTTAAAGTTTCCTTGTAAATAAAGTCCTTTATAAAAACGGTAGTGTAAGCCAACTTTTGCAGAAGCACCATATCCGGCGATATTCCAGAAGTGATTGGCGCCCTCGCCAAAAAGGCGGACATCAGATCGTGGTATCAAAAGTCCTACATCTACACCAGACTCCATGGTGAGCACCTGTTGACCTTTGCGGTTGTTGATGATATCATCGTATCGCTCCAACCCTACTGAGGCAAAATTGTAGCCATCTGTATGTTCAAAAGTCAACATCGCAGAATCCACGGTTATCTTTTCGCCATTATATTGTCCCGCACGATTTCCGGTCGGTATGCCAGGGGTTGAGATTTCATCACCAATATAACCTGTGATCTTAACCTGTTGTGGAATATCCACAACATATTTCATATGATCCCAGCCTAAGGAAATAGAGTAATTGTCTTTGATGTAGTAACCGAAATGTAGATTAAATTGTGGAATAGTCAAACGACTCGGGTCAAAATAAGTCGATCCAAATTTCGTCGGGCGATCACCCGCTTTTACATCATGGAGGATGAAATCATAATTTGGACCTGTAAAATGTATATCAGATTTTGCGTAAGAAGAAAAGTTATACCCCCAAAAAAAGAAAAACTTCCCTTTATTACTTTCTGTCCTTAAATTCCTTGGTTTAAAAATGCTTTTTCCTATTTCTGGATTTTCCTGTGCAAATAAACTCGAAACACTTAATGCAAGTGCTCCAATCGTCAAAAATATTTTTCTCATATCGGCGCTAAAAACGTTGGGCAAAAGTACCCTCATTCTATTTTATAACCAAATAAATTATATGGAAATTAGGAAAATATGACGAAGATCACAGAAATGTTTTCCAACTAGGAGCTTGCATAAAAAAAGCTGCTTTCGGATGAAAGCAGCTTTTTAAACTAAATTTTTATAGAATCAATTTATTTCGCTTGATTCTTACGGATGATATTTAAAGCACCACCGGCTTTAAACCATTCGATCTGTTGTGCATTGTAAGTGTGGTTTGCCAAGATTTCCTCTTGCGTTCCATCTGCATGGTGCAAGACAAGAGTCAATGGTTTGCCGGGAGCAAACTCCGTCAAGCCAAGGATATCAATTGTATCATTTTCTTGGATTTTGTTATAGTCGTCTTTGTTCGCAAAAGTTAAGCCCAACATACCTTGTTTTTTCAGGTTTGTCTCGTGGATACGGGCAAAAGATTTAACCAATACTGCGCGAACACCCAAATGACGAGGTTCCATCGCTGCATGCTCACGCGAAGACCCTTCACCATAGTTCTCATCCCCTACCACAATTGATCCGATGTTATGTGCTTTATAGTCACGTTGCGTTGCCGGAACAGGACCATATTCACCTGTCAATTGATTCTTCACATTATCGGTTTTCTCGTTGAAAAAGTTAACCGCACCGATCAGCATATTATTGGAGATATTATCTAAGTGACCACGGTATTTCAACCAAGGACCAGCCATAGAAATATGATCCGTCGTACATTTACCTTTTGCTTTGATCAATAATTTCAAACCTTTTAAGTCTGTACCTTCCCAAGCCACAAAAGGTTCCAACAATTGGAGACGATCTGATGTCGGTGCTACATCGACAACAATAGCACTACCATCCGCTGCAGGGGCTTGATATCCCGGATCATCAACAGCAAATCCTTTTGTTGGTAATTCATCACCCACAGGAGGATCCAACTTCACCTGCTCACCTTTATTGTTCGTTAATGTATCCGTAACAGGATTAAAGCCCAAATCACCGGAGATTGCAATCGCAGCAACCAATTCTGGCGAAGCAACAAATGCATAGGTATTTGGATTTCCATCCGCACGTTTTGCAAAGTTACGGTTGAACGAGTGAACAATCGTATTTTTCTCTTGTTTGTCCGCACCCACACGATCCCACATACCGATACATGGACCACAAGCATTGGTGAATATCGTTGCGTTAAGATCTTCGAATGTTTTTAATAAACCATCGCGATCTGCAGTAAAACGAACCTGCTCAGAACCCGGGTTGATACCAAATTCAGCTTTGGTGATCAATCCTTTATCAACAGCTTGTTTGGCAATAGAAGCGGCGCGCGACAAATCCTCATATGAAGAATTTGTACAAGATCCGATCAATCCCCACTCCACTTTCAAAGGCCAGCCATTCTTATCAGCCTCTTCACGCATGCGTGACACTGGTGTATATAAATCTGGCGTAAATGGACCGTTCAATGAAGGTTCCAGTTCCGAAAGATTAATTTCGATCAATTGATCAAAATATTGCTCCGGATTAGCATAAACTTCAGCATCGGCGGTCAAGTGTTGTTTGATGGCATTGGCAGCATCCGCTACTTCAGCACGGCCTGTCGCACGAAGGTAACGCTCCATGGATTCATCGTAACCAAATGTAGAGGTCGTAGCACCAATTTCAGCACCCATATTACAGATTGTACCTTTACCTGTACAAGATAGAGATTCTGCACCATCACCAAAATATTCAACGATAGCTCCAGTTCCCCCTTTTACAGTTAAGATACCTGCAACTTTTAAGATCACGTCTTTTGCAGCAGCCCAACCACTCAATTTACCGGTTAATTTAACACCGATCAATTTTGGGAATTTAAGCTCCCAAGGTAAACCCGCCATCACATCACAGGCATCAGCACCACCTACACCGATGGCAACCATACCTAGACCGCCGGCATTTACAGTATGCGAATCCGTACCGATCATCATACCACCTGGGAATGCATAGTTTTCCAATACAACCTGGTGGATAATACCTGCTCCCGGTTTCCAGAAACCTATACCATATTTATTTGAAACAGAGCTCAAGAAGTTAAATACTTCTGAACTTTCGTTTTTAGCACGAGCTAAATCTTTATCTGCACCTTCTTTCGCCTGGATCAAGTGATCACAGTGAACGGTAGAAGGAACTGCTACCTTTGGACGTCCAGCCTGCATAAATTGCAATAAAGCCATTTGTGCAGTTGCATCTTGCATCGCTACACGATCAGGAGCAAAATCAACGTAAGAAACGCCGCGCTTGTAATCCTCTATCGCATTACTATCCCAAAGGTGGGCATATAAAATTTTTTCAGATAAAGTCAAAGGTTTGTTAACCACCTGACGAGCCGCAGCAATGCGCTCATCATAACGGCTATATACCTTTTTAATCATATCTACATCAAAAGCCATATCTCTCTTATTTATGTTATTTAATTAAGTTACTGAAATCCTGATAGCTTTTTATTTTGTCGGAATGGGCGCAAATTTAGTTAAGTTAATGCCTTCGACAGCAGCTTTGTATTCTTCAATATTAGGAATACGACCTAAAATAGCTGAAAGTACAACGACAGGTGTAGATGCTAATAGGGATTCTCCTTTTTTACCATCTCTGTCTTCTACGACACGACCTTGAAACAACCGTGTTGAAGTAGCCATCACCGTATCACCTTTAGCAGCTTTCTCTTGGTTACCCATACACAGGTTACAACCAGGACGCTCCAGGTACATGATATTTTCGTATTCCGTACGGGCAGTGCTTTTCGGCAATGCATCACTGAACTCAAATCCAGAGTATTTTTGCAAAAATTCCCAATCGCCTTCAGCCTTCAACTCATCAATGATATTATACGTCGGAGCTGCAACAACCAATGGTGCCTCAAAAGTAACAACACCTTTTTGCTGTTCGATATTCCGCAACATTTTCGAAACGATTTTCAAGTCGTCCTTGTGTACCATACATGAACCTACGAAACCTAAATCTACCTTTTTGTTTCCACCATAGTAAGAAAGATCACGAATGGTGTCGTGTGTATAACGTTTGGAAACGTCTGCGTTATTTACATCTGGATCCGCAATCATTGGTTCTTCGATAAGATCCAAATCAACGACAACCTCAGCATAGTATTTTGCATTGTTATCTGGTGTCAACGCTGGTTTAGCGCCAGATCTGATTTCTTCGATACGCTTGTTCGCTTTATCGATCAAACCTTGCAAAACGTTGTTTTTATTTTCCATACCCTTATCAATCATGATTTGGATACGATTTTTAGCGATTTCTAACGATTCAATTAATGTATCATCCTGCGAAATACAGATGGATGCTTTTGCTTTCATCTCCGCTGTCCAGTCCGTAAAAGTAAAGGCCTGATCGGCAAGTAATGTACCGATATGAACCTCAATGATTCTACCTTGGAAAACGTTTTCTCCAGCGAATTGTTGCAACATCTGCGCTTGTGTAGCATGTACAACATCACGGAAATCCATGTGTTCCTTCATGCTACCTTTGAACGTGACTTTTACAGATTCAGGAATCGGCATCGAAGCTTCACCCGTAGCCAATGCTAATGCAACAGTACCCGAGTCAGCTCCAAAAGCAACACCTTTAGACATACGTGTATGGGAGTCACCACCAATGATGATTGCCCATTCGTCAATCGTAATATCATTTAATACTTTGTGGATAACATCTGTCATGGAGTGATAAACGCCTTTTGGATCGCGTGCTGTAATCAAACCAAAATCGTTCATAAATTTCATCAATTTTGGAATGTTCGCTTGCGCTTTCTTATCCCAAACAGATGCTGTATGACAACCTGATTGATAAGCACCGTCAACCGTAGGAGCAATTACTGTAGCAGCCATTGCTTCCAGTTCCTGTGCAGTCATTAAACCTGTCGTATCTTGAGAACCGACAATATTCACTTTCACGCGAACGTCAGAACCAGCATGCAATACTTTACCTGGTGTTACACCTACTGCGTTTTTGTTGAAGATTTTTTCTACAGCAGTTAAACCTTGACCTTCAATGGTGATTTCTTTCGAAGGAGCAAATACCGTAGGTGCCTGGATACCTAAAGTTTGTGCTGCGAAAGTTTGGATTTTTTTACCAAATACGATAGCATAAGAACCACCCGCTTTGATAAACTCCATTTTTTGTGGTGTCAATGCTTTTGAAATATCAATTAGCTCCTGCTCACCATTATATAATTTTTTTGTTTTTGTATTGATCGTTAATACAGTACCTGTAGCTACAGAATAAACCTCCTCTAAAATAGGCTCATTTTTGTCATTGCGAACAACATTTCCGTTTTCATCAACTTTCTTCACCCAGTTTTTAAGATCGATACCAATACCACCTGTCACATCTACTGTTGTCAAGAAAATTGGCGAAATGCCATTCGTACCACCTACAATTGGCGCGATGTTTACAAAAGGAACATAAGGGCTAGCTTGTTTACCAGTCCATAGAGCTACATTGTTTACACCTGACATCCGTGAGGATCCCACACCCATTGTACCTCTTTCTGCGATCAACATCACACTTTTACCTGGATGCTGTGCCTGTAAGTCCTGGATTTGTTGTTGTGCTTCTGGCGTGATCATACATTTACCGTGCAATTCACGATCAGAACGCGAGTGAGCCTGGTTACCCGGAGATAGTAAATCTGTAGAGATATCACCTTCACCTGCGATAAAAGTAACTACCTGAATTTCTTCCGTTACTTCAGGAAGTTTCGTGAAAAATTCAGCTTTCGCGTAACTTTCCAAGATATCTTTTGCGATAGCATTACCTTGTTCATAAGCGTCCTTCAAACGAGCAGTATCTGCATCATATAAGAAAACCTGTGTTTTAAGTACTTCCGCAGCTTGACTTGCAATCGCAGCATCAGCACCTAAAGCAAGATCCAATAATACGTTGATAGAAGGTCCACCCTTCATATGAGACAATAGCTCAAAACCAAAATCAGGTGTGATCTCAGCAACAACTGATTCACCCAGAATAATTTCTTTTAAGAACTGCGCTTTAACACCAGCTGCAGGGGTTGTGCCCGGCAAGGTGTTATAGATAAACAATCTTAAAGATTCTGCTCTATTTCCATTGTTTAAATCTTTAATCTGAGCAATTACTTCACTTAGTAATTCTGCTCCGTCAATAGGCTTAGGATGTAATCCTTGGCCTTCTCGTTCTACAACCTCTTGTACGTAATCGTTGTAAATACTCATAGATATCAATCTTTCTATTTTAAGGGTAGTTCAGCAGATATACTCCTATCTTCCTACACTACCGTGTCTGTAATATAATTAAGCGAATATATAACCTCTGTAGCCTTCCTACATTAAATTATAAATTGCCCGTTCAGTTCGTATTTTTAAGTTGATTCATTTACCGTAAATCAACTATATTGACTAAATACAAAAATAGTGAAAATCCAACTTTAAACGCATGCATTCCATTTATTTAAATCAATTTGGAATTGTTCTAAACAGAACTTATGCAATCCAGCCATTTTTTTTTGAAACTATTTTTTTCGTCTTATCCATCTAAAAAAAAGAGGCGATTTATTTTACTAAATCACCTCTTCTTATCTTTATATATTTTCTATATTTATATCGATATCTTTCAGCGATTTAATGGTATCCAAAGGCGCAGCAGCATTGAACACAAAAGAACCCGCGACCAATACATCTGCACCAGCTTTTAATAGTTGAGTGGCGTTAGCAGTGGTAACTCCCCCATCAATTTCGATCAGCAATCCATCATTGACACCTTTAGCCATTGCACGGAGTTCCTGTACTTTGGCATACGTATTTGTAATAAACTTCTGTCCACCGAACCCAGGATTGACAGACATCAGGCACACAAGATCTAGATCGGCCAAAACATCTTTCAAAAGTGCTACAGGTGTATGTGGGTTCAATGCAACCCCAGCTTTACAGCCTAACTCTTTGATAGCCGCCAACGTACGGTGCAGATGCGTACAAGCCTCATAATGTACGGTAATTATTTCTGCTCCGGAGTCTTTACATACCTGTAAATAACGATCAGGATCAACAATCATCAAATGTACATCCAATGGTTTGGTGGCATGTTTCGCAATAGCTTGCATAACGGGAAATCCAAACGAGATATTCGGTACAAAAACGCCGTCCATAATATCGATATGAAACCAATCAGCCTCACTATTGTTTACCATGATGATATCATCGTATAATTTCGCGAAGTCTGCAGCAAGAACGGATGGTGCAATTAGATGTGATTTTGTTGACATGTTGTGTTTTTTTTGCAAAGATAACAAGTATTTTCCGTTCAACACAGCATTCCCCACATTTAACATGATTCAAATCGCATTTGGCAGAATCCACAAAAAATAAATTATAACTACATTTGTATATTAACTTTATATAAAAAACATCGTTCACTGTGGGAAGATTAAAAATAAAATATAAAAGAGAATTAAATACGACCGAAAATCTCATCCGAAAAATTGGACTAATATTGATCACCATCGTTCTGATCTGTATTTTTCTTCCCAAACAACCGCGGTTCCGTTATGAATTCCAAAAAGGAAAAGTATGGAACCATGAAAATTTAATATCCCCTTACAATTTTGCGATCCTCAAGACGCAGGAGGAGCTCAATGCGGACAAAAAAGGTATATTGAATACGATCCAGCCAATTTATAACGCCAATACAACAACAAGCAAAGAACAGATTGATCAGTTCAATACGGATTTGTCCGAAAAATGGCAAAGCAGCAAACTCGACACAACACACGAAAATATAAACGACTACCGCAGTGCCGGGAATGCCATATTGAACCATCTCTATGGAAAAGGGATACTCTCGTTGAATAACCGGTTTCAAAACCGCAACAACGAGAAATCACCGGCTTCAAAACATTATAATTTTACGTTAATACAAGATAAAGTTGCCTCACAAAAAAACACGGCTGATTGCTATACGATCGAAAGCTCCTATGGCTATATGGACGAATTAATGCCTAAGCTGACCAAAATAAAACAAAAAGGCTGGCTAGAGGAAACGTTAAAAAACTATATCACGATTAACTATATTTATAATGACCAGCAGACCGAAGCCTTGGAACAAAATGCCATCGCCAATATATCCGCTACCCGAGGAGTTGTCCAAAAAGGTGAACTGATCGCTGAAAAAGAAAAAATTATATCCAATGAGACCTACCAAAAGCTAGAATCGCTACGTAAGGTATATGAAGACGAAGGAAAAATAAGTGGAAATCAAAACTATGTAACGTTAGGGCAATTTCTCATTATATCCCTTGCTCTTTCCATACTCATGGTATTTCTGTTTCTGTTCCGTAAAGACATCTATTTCAACAACAGGTTATTGATGATTATCATGATCGTCATTATCGGTATGCTTGCTGTGCTTTCCTGGGCCATCAAGATCAAAATACCAAATCTATACTATATTCCATTTTGTGCGGTCCCCATTATCATCCGCATCCTATTCGACACACGGGTCGCACTGAATATCCATCTATTGATGGTCCTTTTGGCGGGACTATTTGTACCGAACAGTTTTGAGTTTGTCTTTTTACAATTTATGGCGGGCATCGTTGCGATATACAGCATCAAGACATTGGTCAAGCGGGAACAGTTGTTTGTTTCATCAGCGATCATCCTCGGGACATACTGGGTCGCTTACATTGGATTAGTGGTCACAAGAAATGGCTCTATTGACACCATTTACTGGACAGACCTCCTTCCCTTCCTGGTTAGTGTTATGATCACTTTGCTCGCCTATCCGATGATCTATGCCTTCGAGAAACTCTTTGGCATTGTTTCCGATTTAACCTTGATGGAGCTTACCAATAGTAACTCCAAATTATTGCGAGAACTTTCCTTTAAAGCTCCAGGCACTTTTCAGCACTCCCTACAGGTAGCCAATCTGGCCGAGGCCGCAATTTATAAAATCGGAGGTAATCCCTTATTGGTCCGTGCCGGCGCCTTGTACCATGACATCGGTAAATTGACCAATCCGCAATTTTTTATTGAGAATCAAAAAACAGAGAAAAACCCGCATGATGAACTCTCTCCGGAGCAAAGTGCACAGATCATCATCTCCCATGTCATCAAAGGTGTTGATGTCGCCAAGAAACATCAGCTTCCCGAGGTTATCCTTGACTTTATCCGAACACACCACGGTACCACACGTGTAGACTATTTTTACAATTTATTTGTTAAAAATAATCCAGACAAACTCGTGGACGAATCTTTATTCACCTACCCCGGCCCCATCCCTTTCTCTAAAGAAACGGCAGTATTGATGATGGCCGACTCTGTTGAAGCAGCATCCAGAGCTTTAAAAGAACCCTCGGAGGAGTCTATCAATAATCTGGTTGATAAAATAATTGAACACAAATTGATGCGCGGACAATTCAACAATAGTAATATCACATTGAAAGATATCACCGAATCGGCCGTTATTTTCAAGGCTATGCTCAAAAGTATCTACCATGTTCGGGTGGATTATGATTTGAGTAAAAAAACAATGTAATTTTAATTGCTAAACAACAAATTGAAATTCAAATGCTTATTGTAACGTTACGTTTTTTTTGCATTTTTTTTGATATTTAGGCTTTGCAGATTCAAATAATTGCCTTATGTTTGCAATGTCAAAACACGGAAGGGTGCCTGAGTGGCCGAAAGGAACAGTTTGCTAAACTGTCGTACTGGAAACGGTACCGCGGGTTCGAATCCCGCCTCTTCCGCCAAGACTACAAAAAGCTCAACATTAGTTGAGCTTTTTTTGTTTACGGTGTAAGAAACGGATGATCCATCAAATGCAAAAACTGGATCAGATACAAAAACTGTGGACTAAGCAAATAATCTGGTTAGTCTGGACAGGAAAAAGTTGATATCGCCGACACCTCTGAACTGAGTTCTGAAAGCTTTTATTTTTGCATTAAAGGACTCAGCGGAAGCATTGGTACTCCGGTTGTCAAAGTAGTTTAATATCTCTTTATGGTGCATGCTTATCGTTGTCGAAGTTTCAAGGGTTTTAACCCCATGGACCCCACTTCCTTTCCCTTTATTATTTATGATAAGCGGAATTATAACATCTTCCTCTTTGATATCCGAGACTCCGTAAAACAAATGAGGACTTTATAATATTTGACATTAGAAGAAACTTGAACATGGTCAAATTTGACTTCTACATTATCAGCCATATTGATAACGTCTAGTTTTGATTCGGTCACAAATACAAACCTTGATTTTCGAATAACAACATAACAGTATAAAGTCAGCGCAATACCAAAAGCAGACCAAAAATGCGTAAGAATTTCTGAAATCATATTCATCGGTTAACAAAATTCCTTGAAAACACAGAAAAACTATACATCTAAAAAAGTTCAAGTGAATCTGGATATTAAAGCACTTTTTTATTGAATTTGGGCTAATCACTAAAAATATAAATTTCAAGCAAATAATAAATTGGGCACATAGATTTAAAAAAGAGGGAATTGAAGATCTAAAAAATAGAAAGGCCTGTGGCAAACGTAGTGCATTATCAGATGAGCAATTAGAAAGGATTAAAGAACTAGTGCTAAAAGAAGCTCCGGCTAAATATGGCTTTCAATCAGAAAAATGGACAGGACCGCTATTGGTGTAATGGATCAAAATGGAATACGGCCTAGAGTAGGAAAAAGCACAGATATACATTCTTCTAGAGAAAGTGGGAACCGTCTTTGAAAAGAAAGCTGGCTTAGTTTTAAAAGTGTAATTATTTAATAAACTTTTACCAAAAGCGACGACGAACCAATATAGGCGAAATCTCCAACCAAATAAAGTTTTCAAACATCTCTTTGAAAAAATACTCATAAATTGGAATATTATATTTTTTGCTAAAAATATTCCCGATTTCGAAAGTATTAATCCCAAATTCGAAATTTTACAAATAAAACTAAGTATATATTTGTTATGCGAAAATATTTATCTCGAGATTATTTTAAACGCATTTTTAATACACTTATTTTAGTAATATTAACTTTATTTAATTCCATCCAACAAAGAACATGACGATGTAATTAAGATTTAACTTCTTGATTTTATGGACCAAGACAGCACTTAATAAGTCAATATACAAAAAACATTAAAAAAGCAATTCATAATTTTTACAATAGAAACTACATGATACAATTAAAAAGGTATTTATTTTTTGCAATTATAATATTTGCAATGTCTTGTCAGAAAAAAGATTTATCTACAGCTAATAATCTCTTGACGGGAGCAGCCAAAGGAGATATATTATCACTACAAGAAGTAAAGGAGTTTATTGGTCAAAAGAATTATAATACTGGAAAGAAATCCAGTAAAAATAATATACTCAATAATAAAAGTCAAATAGGAGAACCTGATTTACTATGGGATAAATCATTTGAAACCGAGCTTGTCAAAGGCTTTCCTGTTCTATGTGTACCATCAAAAAATGCGATAACTTCTGATCTAAAATTAAACGGAGTTAATCGCAATGGATTCCGATTGATGGTATTTCAGCATAACAAATAGCATGAAGTCAAACATGACATATGGGAACTATTTCCAGACGAAAAATACATTAGTAATAAGGCCGACTTTAAAAAACTGAAAAGCGGTGACTTAAATACATTTTCAGCGTATGAGAGTATAGTGGATAACTTTGATTTTACCGGTTATTTAGCCGTGTATACATCAGACAGGGGAGTTAAAGCAGTTTTTAAAGTCGTTGATGGGGTAATATTTGAAGTTTATGATACTAAAAAGATTTAACACGATGGAAAGACTGATTTTAACCATAGTATTTTTTATACTTTCCTTACATTTGTGTTATTCGCAATGTCCCGTAAATTATTCTCCTAACCCCAATGATAAATTGGAACAGGAGTATTTCAGTACACTTTTTCCGGGATGCGAATGGTGGAAAGGCAGCCCAGGCGAACCGAATAATCCAATTATACTCGATGAAGTTCCTGTCTATAGATATAGGATAGAAATAAATCAATTTTGGTGGCAGTATAATGAGAACAACTGGGAACTGATAAAAATCCACCGATAGTTCCGGAAAAATCTCCTCAACTGGATCCATTTAAGGAAAAACGTCCCTGTCCGGGAGATATCATTAAAAAGCCATCTATTGCTCCTTCTGGGGGATGGAATTATGCCGGCGGTACGTATGGAAAGACCCGCAATGGGGGAACGAAACTTCATGACGGGATAGACATTGCTGTTAATCTTCAAGAACCCGTATTTAGCAGCCATTCGGGCACAATTACAGGTATCGAAAGAAAATTTGGCCCGACTGAATACGCTAAAAATTCCTATGGGAATTATGTGGAGGTTTCATTTAATGTTGGTAATGACAAGTGGAAATTACTATTCGGACATTTAGGAGAGATTTCTCCCGAACTAGAAGTAGGTAAGAGTATTAGTGCTGGTGTTTTTATAGGAACTGGTGGACTATCGGGAAATGCAGGTTACAAGAATGGTGAGCCCCAGAGCGGTATGGTCCCACATGTGCATATTCGAGGGAGAGAAAATGGAAAATCTACAGACCCAGCAAAAGTACTGAATACCAAGTTTAATAAAAGTAATGGTCAGGCAACAAATAACCCCTGTGGATTTTAAATAAATAAACTATTTTTACAATGAAAAACATATATAATGCAGTTATGAAAAAGGTATTTTTTACGCTATTTATTTTGTTGACAACGGTAGTAACTTTTGCTCAAGAATATACAATTGACATTAAAGAAATAAATCTCTTTAATAAAGCCCAACCGACAAAATTTGTTCCCTTTGATGCGACTAAAACACAGGTTTTGCAGGCGCTCGGGCAACCTGTGAAACAGTATAAAATTTATAATCAAATGGATGAGACAAGTGAGGATGTATTCGAATACAACGGCAAAACAAAATTGTATTTTAATAACAATAAACTTGTTTCATTTGATATCCTAAATTTCAGATCTTCGCCCATAACAATTGGTAAGAATGGCAACGCAGTAAAGGAGCCTAAAGATTTAGAAAATCTTTATAGCAGTATCCCTACCAAAAAAGAGAATACGACTGACGGGGAATCTTATTTGTTCAGAAGAAGCAAAGTTGCGACTTTAAAAAAAGGAACCACAATCCTTGATATGGGATTAGAAATAAAATTTAACTTTATGAATGGTTCTGTTGCAATGAGCAGTGGTATCGATCCATCCACACTGCTGCAAGAGTATATCAAATCTATTGCAATAAATACCTATTAGCACATTGAAAAGTTGATATCTATTTAAATAAGTGTTAAAGAAACTACGTCTATCTATCTGACGTAGTTTTTCTTACGAAAGGTCGATTCGCACAATTTAAATCCAACCACCTTAATCTAAATCGTCACCCAAAAGCTCATTTAGCTCATTACTACCTGAATAAGAAAGCTGATTGGATTTAATATCTTCTATCCTAAGCCTTAATAGCTCAATAAAGTTAAAAACATCAAAATCTTTAAGCCTATCCTTATATTTAATTAATACCTCCTCCAAATAAGACAATAAATTAGATGAAATTTCTTTTCGCATAATTTCCTCTCCGAGATTAATATACTCGTCTAGTAAAAAAACAGGATCAACAATAAGACACTCATCTTTGTTGACATATTTTGAATAGGATTTGAGAACATTTTCCTCTATTCTCATCTTATTAAAAAACCTGAGGTAAATCTTGATTATTCTTCGGCTATCATTACTGGTTCTAATCTTTTTTGAAATTAGCTCCTGCCATTCAACATCATTCAAGTTATGGATAAGATAATCCAATACCTTTCTAAATAATTTATCATGTTTTCCTGAACCTGTAGAATCTAATTCGTATGTGGAAAAAAGAAATACGCCCATAATACCTTTTATTTGTCAGATAAAGCATCCCGTCTTGGGATTACCACTATTAATATACGCCAAACCAAGCTATAAATAAAACGGCTACCTGTATTTTATTCATAAGGCTATACTGTTCTTTATAGCTATAGACTTAGAATCACCCAAATCCCGATGATTATACTTAGGATGAAGTATCCCTATAAATTCCTTGTTATTTAATTCTCAATACCACGGATGGCTAGACAATTCAAGAACACAAGAATTATCAGCACTTCACAAGATCTTCTCTTCCATTTTATCAACCCCTATTCGGAGGTTCTTATCACTTCGTTTGGGACAACATTACACTTGGTTTGCCATTTCTCTGCCATTTGAAGCCTATTTTATTACCATTATAGCAAAGAAATAGCAAAGAAACAGCAAAGGAATACCAAAGAATAAGCAGAGAAAAGAAGGCCTTTCATGCAACTTTTTTCGCTAAACCTCCTCTTCCAGCAACCTTTTTACAGCACCTGATTCATGTTCAATCAGTGGTGCTAATTCAACTTTCGATAAGGATGAGATGGCAGGGATAAATACAACTTTAGGATAAGCGATATATCGTTTGTAAAGAATTTGAGCCCTTTCAATATGAAAGTCAGACGTTATTATAATTAAGATGTCCGGGTTTTCCTCTTCAATCAATTTCTTCGATAATTGAAAATCCGTTATGGTATTGGTCGAGGGGACACCTGTGGCGATAACATGATCGGGAATCCCTTTATCGATAAGGAATTTTTGTGCATAAAAATAATGTGGTTTTTCCGTGGGATTAAAATGCGCTCCAAAACCTCCGGTGCATACAATCCGAAAACTAGGATTTGCCTGATATAAATTGTAGGCACAATTCAGTCTGTCCTGAGCGATCTGAGATAGATTGCCCCTAGCATCGTTTGGAGCACCAAGCACTATAATTATATTATTCATACCAGTAATCTACAGAAATTACTTAATTTTTGCAATGTCTTACCAAATCTGACATCGCCCGTGTAGTGGGAGTACCCATAGACTTAACAACATTATTCTTTAGATTTAGGTGGAAAAAAGAACGACTTGGGATTCATCTTAAAATAAATCCATACCGCTTTCGCCATTTTCGTCAGCTCTTTAGAAGACAGGTTTCTCGAACGGAATGCCAGAACCAACGACAGCCCAAAGCTCACCAAAAAATTAAAAAGTCCGATAATTCCTATACCCAGAATTCCCCATATCCAGATATCTGTGGATAATTCCATCTGATGCCCAAAAAGACCAAGCGCCAAATTACCGCTTGCAAAAGTGATATGCCGAATATCCAAATTTAAACCGAGAAACATGCCTATGGAAGCTGTTGACCCCATAAAAACACCAAACCAAAGATTTGATACAATTCCAGCCCATTTCTTTTCATAAAAGGCGGCGATCTTATCAGTCTTTGTTTTTCCGAACAACTTCTTCAACCAGGGATGCTCCTGAATCCTATAGTAAACCGAATTATGTTTATCGCGATTTGAAATACTGCCGGCGATAATCCCCGACAGAAATAGAAATACACCGGCAATGGAAGCATGCAAGATGACAGGTGTCTTGGTGGGATTTAAGTCATCGACCAAATGCAACCATTTGGCACTTGCAATATTCACACCTGTAAGTTGCTGTATCCCCCATACTAACAACAGGCTGACGGGAAATGCCATAATCACGTTCCCTACAAAAGCGATAAACTGCGAGCGAAATAAACGCGCGAAAAATTGCGCAAATATCCAATACCGGTGCCTGTCGACACCTTGATCTGCCGCTCCTTGTTCGATAGCGCTCACCAGCGACGAGGCCGTCATCGCCGGCTGCTTGGTCGCTAAGGTAGCTCCAAAAAGATAAATAACCGTGAAGCCAATCGCGTAATTCAGGCTATACAAAAATGCATGTCCGAATTCACTCGTCCCGACTTTTCCCAATAATAATTTCACAATACACATCCCACCAACAATTACACCCCCTCCACAGGCAGATCGAAACATCTTCCAATATTCCTGATTGGTTGACGTAATATAATGTTCACCTGTCTGTGCGGTATGATGCGTAATTTCGTAAGCCAGCAATTGGGTACTCTGCCCTATTAATTTACGTATATTGCTTTTTCTCGAATTATAACCAATAACCGTTTTCGCCAGATGAATCGTCTTCTCTACTTTTTGGGATTCCATATCAATCACCAAAAAAGAGATCATCTCTTTGATACGCTCAAGTTGCTGACGGATCCGCAATAAGGACTGATTCACCTTAATAGAAATACCAAAACGGTGCGAATTACCAAATGCGGTTTCTATATAGGCCTCACATTGTCGATGAAGCACGAGCAACTGTTTATACGAAAGATCTTCTGAGTTGATGTATTTCCTCTCGGATTGCAAAATACGGTCATTTAACTCCGTAAACTCTCGCATAATTGCGATAAATGGACTATCGAAATTCTGAAACTCTGGCACCATTTTATTGACGTCAGTTTCCATTGCCCGGCCAGTAATACGTTGTACCAATAGCTCGATCCCATACAAGATCTCAATCATTTCAAAACCCGTTTCATCATCATAAATAGAATTAAACGCACATAGCCGAAATAGTTCATACAATTGCTCGGCTGAAATAGTGGATATCCAATCCGCATCTTTGGGGGAGTAAAACACCTGATTCAGCAAATATTGTAAGGTTGATTTTGCTGGTTGATAAGGCAAATAACGTTCTGTTATCCGCTTCCTGAGCTCATAGATAAAATCTGCATAACTGATAATGCCCGTATCAGACACCAGTTGATCAAGATCTCTTTGCTTGAGAACCCGTTTAAGGTAGTAAATAAATTGATTCCTGCAATCCGCTGACTCCTGTAGAAAATCAAGAAAAAACTGGATATCAACCTGATAGAATAGCTGAACTTTTTTTGGTCGAATTATCGCGACAATTAAAACCAAAAGTTCAATTTCTACATATTCGGGATTATCTAATTGATTCCTATAACGATCAAATAGCGCACTTACTTGCTGTTTTTGACCTTTTTTTTCTTTCATAAATTCCTATTATTCGCCTAAAGTAGCATTTATTAGCTGTATAAACTTTCACGTCTTAAGATACCACATTTAAGACAAAATTGTTTTGAAAATCATAAAATCTATTTCCGCTGAACTACTATCGTATAAAGCTTGCTAGGCGTTATATCACTGGCAAGAAAATACCTGAAACCAGTGATAAGCATGCCCCAAAATTCTTCTATTTTTGCAATAGTGAACAGGATAAAAATGAAAACAGCAAGTTTTGCGATAGTATGCTTAGGTCTATTCCCCATGCTTCTAAAAGCACAGGACGGCATCACATTTGAAGATGATTTTAATTTATGGAATATCGAAAAAGGACAAACAGCCTCCGTTTTTGTTGAAAAAGCCTATATACGCTCCGGACCGGGGCTCAACATGAAAGTGGTGGACTCACTGACACTTGGCAAAAATATCACCATTGCCAGTGCTCCATTTAAAGGGAATACCATCAAAAATTTTTATGCTCCATGGTATCAGATCAGCTATCATAGCGATGGTCAGCTTAAACAGGGTTTCATCTGGCTCGGGTTATTGGCGCTCGGTAAACAGACCGACAAAGACGGCCTCCAGTATTTATTCGGCTTTGATCGTGTCATCAAACAACAAAATGAGGAACAAGAAGATCACTATTTAACCACAGTAAAACTGTTGGATGCACAAGATTCATTAATTACCAGTCAATCTTACCCATTTGTATTCTCTGGTCAGCTGAGCTCGCAAAGTAAATTGCTACCAGCTATGGGACTAAATAATGTAAAACAAATCTTACGCATGGAATTTTTATCAGCTGCCTACGGAGTTCCAACGGAGTATAATTACATGGCCTGGACTGGTCAGAAATTGATCAACCTCCCCAGTAGGTACTCCGTTAGTGATGCCGGTGTCTTTTATTACGATGAAAAAATCCTATTCCCCTCAGAACACAAAAGAAACAACCAGCTGATCTATAAATACATCGAAGAAGGTGAAGCGAAAGAGGATGACACCCTTGACCCCGAGTATCGCATTTCGAAAAGAGAAGAACATTTTCAATGGGATGGCGATAAGTTCGTAAAACTTACACTATCGAAATAACTTTTCAATAAAATTTAACATATTAGTAAAAATAATAAAAGAAATAAGCAAAGAATGGAAGAGAAAAATATTTACGATTTGTTCTACAGTGGTGAACTTGATCTGTTTATTATAGAAGGTGAAAATCAATTGAAGCAAAACGACCAGGATGTCCCACTCTGGACACACCTCGCTGTTGCCTATCACGATCAAGTATTCTACGACGGACACGAAGCTATTTTTGATATCATACAGGAGAAGATGATCCCCTACCTCCAAAAAGCACTACAGGTAGAGCCAGAAAATGAAACAACGCTCTATCACATGCTCAATTACGTCTTAGGCAACCAGGCTAGCTTAGCGCAGATCAATCGTCCAAGAAAACACATCAATGAGAACAACAAGGACCAGTTTATCGGTTATGCAAAAAAGTTGATCGAAATACCTAAAATGGCTCCCTATGGCTACGGCTTCCTTGCAGATATTTATGAAAGTCTCCAGGATGATACTGCCCTATTAGCATTATTGGATGAGGGGATCGGTTATTTCAATGAAACTTTTAAAGACGATCGCGAAGCTGCCGATCAAAATTTCTCCATATTCTGGATGAAAAAAATATACCTTCTGGACCGTACCAAACAGATTTCGGGTACAGCGCTAACTGCTCTAATAGGAGAGCAATTTGATCGCTTTGTCACTGGTAGTGAAATGCAATATGTGGATCTTGCGGAGATCGCTTATGAAAACAAAGATATAGATCTGGCCTTAAAAGCATTATTAAAACTTATTAAGGGGGATAACTCAGCTGCACATATCCATGCGGAACTGGTCAAATGGCATGGTCGCTTTGAAGAGCTTATCGCTGACGGTTATGAAAATCCTGAGGTGTTTTATTACCAGCTGATCATTGAACGCAATTATTCCGAAGATATCGGGATACCGCTAGATTATTATTATCTACACGCACTAAAACTGATTGACGAATATCCCGACTTATACGCCGGTTACCATTTTGCAGCAGCATACCTGTATGACGATGGACAACATCAAGCGGCCTTACCTTACCTCCATCAGTTGGGCGAAAGACAGTGGAATGCAACATCTTGGCGCCGTCTTGTCGAATGTACGTACTTAACAACGGGTGAAGTATATACACAGGTCCCAACGTTCAATGACTTACCACGTGATCTTTATAATGAAGCGATTCACTTGTCTGACTTTGTCGATTCATTAGATACCCTGTCAGCTGAAGATACACTGGCGCTGAGACAGCTTTACCTTGCTGTTTACCACCAAGCCTATGATGCCTTTGCAGCTTATTTCGAACAGGGAAAATATGAAAGTGATTATTTCGGTGGAAACCACAATCGTGCAATGAATTGCAATAACCTGGCAATTGCATTAAAGAATGTGGATCTCCTCGAAGAGAGTTACCAAATCGCCACTGAAGGGCTAAACTACTCAGACTTTGAAGAACTACATCAGACGCGAACAGACGCGTTGTCGAAATTGGAGGATTATGAACGTTTAAAAGAGGCCCTCATACTATATTTCGACACCTACCAGGTTACTTTGCGCGACCTCGATGAAATGCGCGATGAGGTAATGGAAGATCAATCTACTGAGGATGAATCAGATCTGGTATTCCCAAGTTGCTATCAAATGTTTGTGTACCAGCTTGAAGTAAATTATCATCTGGGACTTTCTTCTGATATACAGGGAGAAGCACAATATCTTCTGGAACACATCTATCAGTTCTACATCAATCACCCCACGCTAAACGACTATCATTATAGGGATTTTGAGGCCGCTAAAAATGGTGTAGAAGGTATCATTTATGATATCCTTGAGCCTAACGATCGTGATTACCGTATCCACTATTATTCAGATATGGCACAGCAATATCCGCATGAAGCACAACCGCAGTATATCCTCATGCAGCTTTACAATGAGATATCCGACTATAGCGCTATCGTTGCTGCAGCACAAACTTACCTCAAAAATAAAAAGGAATTTATCATCGATGCCTTTGATAAAGCAAAGACTTTATATCTGATTATCAAAGGTCATTACTTCCTCTCCGAGTTTAGATCAGGCGCAGAAGTATTTCAACGTCATGATGCTTGGGTTGCCACGGTCATGGATCCCGAAGATTATGTACTTTGGTTAAAATTCGGAATCATGTTGCTTGCTGAACAGGAAAACCTAGCTGAAGTCAACCGCAATGTAATGGTCTTTAACGGCATCTATGCACAAAATGAATGGGGCTATGATGATGACTGTGAATCCGTAAAGTTGGCCGAAGCACTTGTTAATTACAAGACGGGAAACCTAAAAAAAGCACACAGCTTACTCAATGAAGTACTGGCTTATTCAGACCATAGTGTATTGGCAGACGAATATAAAAGAACTTGGAAGAAACCGGGTTTCTTATCAAACTTTAAGTTCTAGCGAACTCCTCGCCCAACTTAAATAATAAAAGAGGCGTAGTAAACCATTTGATCTGTTTACTACGCTTCTATGTAATATCCCCCCTCCCATTCATACCCAGATTCTCCGCCCATAACACACGCTTTCCATACTGCAGGCACGAGCCCTACAAAGTCCACAGCTGGAATAAGAAACAGCCATCTCGATGGTGGATTTAATACTTGTTCAAAAAAAGCTATATTTGAACTGTGGTGGTACTAAAATATCTCATCGGACTAATTCTTTTTCTTGGCTTATGGGCCAAGCCGACTGCGGTATTTCCCTGCCATCAAAGTAAAGCAAAAACCTGTCCTATTGACAGTCCGGATCATACAAGCAAAAAACATGATTGCTGCCAAAAAGCGAAGAAAAAACAGCTATGTCAGCACCACAAGCAATGCCGGGATTGTAGTTGTCATTGCGCCTCAACGACAAGTATACTAGCTGTCTCTCCCCCTCCCATTCAGCTGCCAAAAATTTCCTTTTCAATCTTTAAAAAATTATATAGCGGTGTATTGTCCGTCTATCTTTCAGATGGTTATTTTTACCCTTGGGTTCCCCCTAAAATAGCCTAGATAAAACAGAGAACGCTTTTTTGGAAAAGTAAATCTCCTTATTAATTTAAAGCACCTGCCTTATCCCGATCAACGAAAACAGATCGCATTCCGCAGGGATCCATACACATATTACAACATTCAGAACACATGAGACTTCTCAATAATATCATAACAGCCTGCCTTTTAGCTACCAGCATATACAGCTATGCGCAGGATAATACCATGACAACCCAAACAGTCAAAATCAGCGGCAATTGTGGGATGTGTAAAAAAACAATAGAAAAAGCCGGAAACTCCGCTGACTCCAAAGTAGATTGGAACGAGGATAACCAGACAGCAAAGATCTCTTTTAATGCCGAAAAAACCTCGCTGGATGCCGTTTTGAAAAAGGTCGCATTGGCGGGTTATGACAATGAAAAATACCTGGCTCCGGCAACGACTTATGCTGACCTACATGGCTGTTGTCAATATGACAGAACCTTAAGTGCCCCACCGGCCAACCCTGAAAATACTCCTGAAAACAAAGAAGAAAGCACAGGATCGTCATCTGTCGCTAAGGCAGGCAACTTCCAGCCGATTTATGACCAGTATTTCCAATTGAAAGATGCACTGGTTGCCTCCGATCACAAGACAGTGGCGACAGGTGCTACAAAACTTTCAAGTCTGCTGACGACGTTAAAATCGTCTGACTTAACTGCGGCCGAGCAACAAGCATGGAAAGCACAGGCAAACAGCATAACACAGCACAGTAAGGCGCTCCAGGAGGCAAAAGATTTGGCAAAACAACGTCTGGCATTTGTATCGCTCTCCGAAGAGGTTTATAAACTGGCAAAAACTTCCAAACCTGCACTTCCGGTTTATCAGCAAAAATGCCCCATGTTTAACGGTGGCAAAGGGGCAACCTGGCTGAGCCTCAATAAGGACGTCAAAAACCCATATTATGGTGCCCAGATGCTAACATGTGGAAGTACAGTCCAAACGATACAATAAAAAGAGATCAGCATCTCAAAGAGATCGGTCTCTTACCAAAAGGTTCGTCCGCAACGCAGACGGACCTTTTTTATGACATCTCCCATTTGGTCCCCCATCTTGACAAGAAAATATAAATTACCAACGAAATCCTTAAAAACTGATTGTTTTGAAGGATAAACCATAAATTATACCTTCATTTATTGATTCAAAATAGTATATTAGGAGGAGCATCAGGCTAACCAGACAAAAGATAATTAGGGAGAATAATAAAGATATCGAGATCAAATAAGTTGAGATTTAATCCATGGAAAAAGTAATCATTACAGGAGGAACAGGTGCCATTGGCCTTCATTTGACCAAATTACTGGTCGCCAACTTCTATGAAGTGATCATCTTCACACGAGATCCAAAGGCTTATCCTCCACAAGCTAACGTTAGATATGTCCATTGGAACCCCAAAAAACAGGTCATCGACATAAAATCGATCCAGGAAGCAGATTATATTATCAATTTAGCTGGCGCCAACCTTAATGGATCTCGTTGGACCAAGGCTTATCAACAAGAAATTATATCCAGCCGGGTGGAAAGTGGACAACTGCTTTATCAGACGTTAAAACAGATCCCAAACCAGGTAAAAGCCGTTATATCAGCATCCGCAACCGGCTGGTATGGCGCCGATGACAGTTATCAGAAAAAGCCCTTCGAAGAGGGAGATCCCCAGGGTGGTGATTTTTTATCCTGGGTCTGCAATCTTTGGGAAGACAGTGTAAAACCCATTGAAACCTTAGGAAAAAGACTCGTTGTCTTCCGTTTCGGTGTGGTGATTAGTAAAGACCAAGGGCTATTGAAAGAAGTCAACCAACTGCTACGTTTTCGGGTCAACCCTATTCTGGGCTCAGGCAAACAGATGTTGAGCTGGATCCACATGGAAGACCTCGCCCGAATGCTGCTATTTGCGATACAAAACAATGCCCTCGCTGGTGTATACAATGCCTGCTCCTCCGATCCGATGCCACTTGGTCAGTTTACCAAACGTATTGCAAGGCGGCGGTACGGAATATGCTACATACCATTTCCTGTCCCCGCATTCTTGATTAAGCTGTTTCTTGGAAAAAAAGGACAGGAAATGGTTCTTAATGGTACATGGGTGAGTAATAAAAAGATACTTCAGGAAAAATTTCCCTTTAAGTACCCGACTTTGGACAATAATTGTATAGATAATTTACACATCGGTTAATTGTTAATTCCCCTTAATTTCGACCCTTTTCGGGACAAAATCCGTATATTTGCGGCTTATGAAGATTTTTAGATATGGCGCAAAGGGCTCCGAAAAGGCGGGAGTCATTTTAAATGAAAAGAAATATGATATTTCAGAAGGAAATTTTCAATATAACCGTGATTTCTTTGCAAATCCGGCAAATTTGGAGAAACTTCAAGTATATGTAGAACAGAATCGTGAAAGTCTAAAAGAGATCGCTGCGGATGAACGTATCGGCACTCCTTTGGAAGCTCCTTCCAAAATTCTTTGTGTTGGACTCAACTTCGACGATCACGTTAAGGAAACCAAATTGCAGCAAGCAGCAGAACCTATTGTTTTCATGAAATCTGTTTCGGCATTTAACGGTCCTTTCGATGGTATTACACTACCTAAAAACTCCGTGAAATCCGATTGGGAAACCGAACTTGCTATCGTTATAGGTAAGAAAGCTTCCTATGTAAGTGAGGAAGAGGCCCTGGATTATGTTTTTGGCTATGTACTACATAACGATGTTACTGAACGGGAGTTTCAGATCGAAAGAGGTGGTACCTGGGATAAAGGTAAAGGTTGTGATACATTCGCTCCCATTGGTCCGTTTATCGCTACAAAAGATGAAATTCAAGATGTCGATAATATGAGAATTTGGCTTAAATTAAATGGCGACCTGATGCAAGATGGTAACACAAGCGATTTTATTTATCGTGTTCCAAAGCTTATATCGTATTTAAGTCAATTCATGTCCCTACTTCCGGGTGACATCATCTCAACAGGCTCACCAGCCGGTTCGGGTATGGGAAAATCCCCGCAACGCTTCCTTCGCGATGGCGATATTATTGAATACGGTATCGAAGGACTTGGATCTGGGAAACAAGTGATATCTGCTCACTCCCTATCCTAACATCCTGCTGATATAGACCGATCTTTCCTGTCTTTATTTTTTGTCCGGGAAGATCGGTTTACGGCTATTTTTTTCGTCATTTCATTGTAATTTATCAACCGCATTTGTGTACATTTATATCGACATCCACTTTGTTAACATAAATGCATAAATCCCTATAGGGTCAATGATTCAACTAAACAACATATCTAAATCATTCGAGGTTAAATCCAAACGAATAGATGCATTGAAGAGTCTCACCCTATCCATTGGCAAGGGTGAAATATTTGGCGTTATCGGGGCCTCAGGTGCCGGCAAAAGCACATTGATTCGTTGTGTCAATCTCTTGGAAAGACCGGACACAGGTCAAGTCATTATTGAGAATGAGGATCTGATGTCGATGTCTTCCAAAGATTTAATGATGAAACGAAGAAATATCGGAATGATCTTCCAACATTTCAATCTCTTGTCATCACTAACAGTCTCTGAGAACATATCTTTTCCATTACAACTGGAAGGTAAATCAAAGGCATTTATCCGTCAAAAAGTTTCGGAGCTGCTAAGCCTGGTTGGACTGGAAGATAAAGCGGAGAGTTATCCGGCAAATCTATCCGGAGGACAGAAACAACGGGTCGCTATAGCTCGTGCACTGGCAAATGACCCCCATATCCTACTCTGTGACGAGGCCACCAGCGCCCTGGATCCAGCAACGACAAAATCTATCCTCACCTTATTAAAAAAAATCAATAAGCAACTTGGACTGACCATCTTATTGATCACCCATGAAATGGATGTGATCAAAAGGATATGTGATCAAGTAGCGGTACTGGATCAGGGAATTTTAATTGAGAGCGGTTCTGTTGAAACCATTTTCGCAAATCCGCAGCAGGAGACCACCAAAAACTTTATCCAATCTTCTTTACAGGTCGATATCCCCTTAGGTTTTCAGGAGCGGTTAAAAGACAGTGGCAATCCTCTTGTCGAGATTTACATGACCTCCAGTGAAGATTCTATTCCGTTTATACAACAATTGGAACACCAATACCAGGTCAAAACAAATATTATTACCGCACAGATCGATTACATCGGCGAAATGAAGTTTGGCGTTATATTAGCCGAATTGTCAGGTGATACCGACAACATAACGGCGAGTCTCTCCTATTTAAAAGAACAGCATCCGCAAACTAAAATATTAGGTTATGTCTGATCAAGTACTCGATTTACTATTATCAGGAACAGTCGAAACATTAATGATGACTTTCCTGTCAGGTTTCTTTGGTTTTGTGCTCGGACTTCCGCTTGGAATCTACCTATTCTTGACCAGAAAACATCAGCTGTTGGAAAACAAAACCATGCACCAGATTGTTTCCTTGCTAGTGAACGTGTTCAGATCTATTCCATTCATTATTCTCATTGTATGGATGATTCCATTTACACGTCAGCTCGTAGGAACATCCATCGGTATGTCAGCAGCATTGGTCCCTTTAAGCATTGGCGCAGCTCCTTTTATTGCGCGATTGGTAGAAAACAGCTTATTGGAGATCCCCCATGGATTAATTGAAGCTGCCAGAGCCATGGGCGCAAGTACACAGCAGGTAGTCTTTAAAGTGTTGCTTCCGGAGGCATTACCCTCACTGGTAAACAATGCGACAATAACGTTAATTACACTTGTAGGTTATTCGGCTATGGGTGGCGCTGTTGGGGCCGGCGGACTGGGACAGATTGGCTATCAATACGGCTATGTTGGTTATGATACCTTCATCATGAATGCTGTCCTTATTTTATTAATTTTAATTGTATTCCTGTTGCAATATACAGGCGATTACATATCTAAAAAAGTAAACCATCGTTAACATTAATTGTATCATATGAAACCATCATGATTTATTCGATCATACTATGGAGTGAATAACCGAACAAAGCGAACTCATGAATGCCGCTTAAAACATACACTCGATGAATAAATCTGATAGCTTCATCACAACTGAAAAACAAATTAAACAGATGAAAAAATTGAACTATGCATTTGCAATTCTAGCCTTTAGTCTGACGACTATTGTAGCTTGTAACAACAGGGAAAAGAAAGAAAACACCCTTAAAGTTGGTGTGGTGACGGGTCCTGAAAAGGAACTTGCGGAGACGGCTAAGAAAGTTGCAAAAGAAAAGTTCAATCTGGATGTGGAACTGGTTGCCTTCAATGATTACGTCGTCCCCAATGAAGCCCTGAATCAAGGTGATATCGATGTCAATGTATTCCAACATCAACCGTATCTTCAGGAACAATCCAAACAACGCGGTTTCACCAAACTGACGATTGTGGGAAATACATTTGTATTCCCGATTGTTGCCTATTCCAAAAAGATCAAAACCATCACCGAACTTCAGCCTGGTGCGACTATCGCTATCCCAAATGACCCAACAAACGGTGGGCGTTCATTATTACTTCTTCAACGTGAGGGAATCATTGGTTTAAAGGAAAATGTTGGCATACAACCAAAGGTAACAGACATTGTAAGCAACCCAAAACAGGTTAAAATCATCGAAATGGAAGCCCCTCAGCTACCTCGTGTACTTGACGACCCTCAGGTTGTTGTTGCGATCATCAATAACAGCTTTGCCTCACAGGCCGGATTAGATCCCGAAAAACAAGGTTTATTTACAGAGGATAAAGAATCTCCTTATGTCAATTTAATTGTTGCACGGGCAGATAATAAAAATGATGAAAAAGTACAGCAGTTTATACAATCCTATCAATCACCTGAGGTAGAAGCAACAGCAAAGAAAGTATTTAAAAACGGTGCCATAAAAGGCTGGTAACCCCAAAAAGCATGATAGCAGCGACTCATTCATGCCCATGTGGCTCAGGTGCACCTTTTGGCGAATGCTGCCTACAAATTCACCATACCCATGCCAAGGCTATTACAGCCGAAGCGCTTATGCGAGCTCGTTACAGCGCTTTTGTCGTGGGAAACATTGACTTTTTGTACAACACATTCCACCCTACAACAAGAAGATTCCAAAATAAGGATGCTATTGAGCAATGGGCTAAGGAAAATAAATGGATGCAGTTAAGTATCCTGAAAGCCACCTTTTCAACCGTGGAATTTGAAGCCCATTATCTGGATACAACAATGGAGGTGCAGATGCATCACGAAAAATCGACATTTAAACAGCAAGGTAACCTTTGGTACTATGTAGATGGCCGATAAATTTCTGGCTTCAGTCTCCAAAAAAAAGCTGCTCCAATACCTAATGTATTGGAGCAGCTTTTTTATAAGGTGATTGGCTGTATTAAACCAATTCTTCCGTATCTTCCCGGTAAGGTGCTTCTTCATCAAACTCACCCTCCCATTTGGCGACAACCACCGTTGCAAGACAGTTACCAACAACGTTAACAGAGGTACGCGCCATGTCCATCAATTCGTCAATACCCAAAATAGCGGCGATAACAAAGGTTGGCAGACCGAACTGATCAGCTGTTGCTATTAGGATAATTAATGAAGCACGTGGCACCGCTGCCACCCCCTTAGAGGTAATCATTAATGTGAAAGCAATCATAAGCTGTTGTCCAAACGTCAAGTGAATACCAGCTGCCTGCGCAACAAAAATTGCGGCCAATGATAAATAAAGAGATGTTCCATCCAGATTGAAGCTATAACCAGTTGGGATAACAAATGAAACGATCTTACGCGGCACGCCAAATTTCTCCATTGCACTCATGGCTTTAGGCAAAGCAGCATCCGAACTTGTCGTTGCAAAAGCAATAGACACCGGCTCTTTGATGGCGTTGATAAAACGTTTGACGGGAATCTTTAAATAAAGTGCAACAGGAAGTAACACCAACGTTAAAAAACAAAACAAGGCAAAATACAAGGTTGCCAACAGCATAAATAAGTTTTTCAAAATATCAACACCGAGATGTCCCACGGTGTATGCCATTGCTGCTCCCACCCCAACCGGAGCAAAATACATGATGATGTTCGTAAATTTAAACATCGTCTCAGACATACTTTCGGTAAAATCCACCAGTGGCTTCCGCTTCTTCTCATCGACCATCGCTAGGCCAATTCCGAATAACACCGAAAATACAACAATTTGTAATACCTGATTGTCAGCAACTGACTTTACGATATTCTCAGGAAAAAGATCACGGACGAATGCCGTGAATTTATAGACTGGATGTACATTATCCGGAAGGGATTTCAATACATGCTCGTCCATACTTTCTTTAGGCACTGGCAGCTCTTCATGTGGCATATGAGCAACGTCTACACCTACCCCCGCTTTAGTTAGGTTGATTGCACCTAAACCAATAAAAATAGCACAGGTAGTCGCACAGAAGAAATACAACATTGACTTCCAGGCCATACGTCCTACTTGTTTCAAGTCAGAGTGGCCTGCGATACCATAGACAAGCGTTGCAAAAAGAATAGGCCCAACAATGGTCTTTACCAATTTGATGAAACCTTTACTTAGCGGTTGCAAGGAAATTGCCAGATTGGGAAAATCCAGTCCAACGAAAATGCCCAGGATCATACAAGTTAAAATCCATGTGGTCAAATTTTTCTTATAAAGCGCATTTACAACCAAAACGGTGGCAACTATCCAACGGACAGCCATTAGAAATTCATGCGAAAAGCCCACAACTTTAAATTCGTACAATACTGCAATGATACAAGCTAATGTAACTGTGATGAGGGTGATTAACCCTATTTTGGTTTTTAACATTTAAAAGATTTTAATGGTCAAAAGAACAAAAATAAAAAAATACTATGCTTTTGCAAATATTATTATTTAAATAGCCCAACTTTCGCAACAAAATACCGATTTTAACAAAAGCTAGCGTGCAAAAAAAAAAAGCAGGATAATTTCTTACCCTGCTCTATATTTTAACGGAATGAAAAAATTATTCCGCGTGTAACCAAGCTTTTTTCGCTAATAGCTCATCGTTGGATTCACGTACATCTTCGTCATCCACACAACAATCTACCGGACAAACAGCAGCACATTGTGGTTCATCATGAAAACCCACACATTCTGTACATTTATCCGAAACAATATAATAAACTTCATTTGAGATCGCTTCCTGTGATTCATTCGCGTCAAGCGTAACGCCATCACCAAAATCTATAACACCGTCCAAAGCAGTCCCATCTGAGAATTTCCAAGTTACACCAGCATCGTATATTGCATTATTTGGGCATTCCGGTTCGCAAGCACCACAGTTAATGCATTCGTCTGTAATTTTAATCGCCATTTATAACCTCACAATTATGATAAATAAACTATTTTTGCATTATCAATATGAAAACAAAGTCTGATTGTACAATAAGGCTAGTTGATTCACGTTGATTAATGTTAACAGCACAAATATAACACAAATTTGTGTATTCATCTTTTAAAAATTTAATATTTTGACAAAGCAACAACGAATAAATGCGTTTGTAAAACTGGGTGAACTGTTGAAAAAGCAGCCTGAAGATCTTACTCAGATCATTCAACTGGCGCAACATAAAAACCCTTGGTATACCGTAAAAAATGTTGAAAGTGCCCTTCATGCAATCTCATCTAACTTAACAGAAGAACGGCTTAATCATTGGCTGCAAGGCTATCCAGATAGCGGGTCGGCTAAAACCGTAGGTTTGATTCTCGCTGGAAATATTCCACTGGTTGGTTTTCATGATATCCTTTGTGTATTAATCAGTGGATTTAAAGCAAAAATTAAGGTATCCTCAGATGATGCCGGTTTAACGACTTATGTACTCAATAGCTTAAAACAAATCGAACCCGCTTTTGAAGCAGCTTTTGAAATTGTTGATAAACTCAAAGACTTCGACCTGGTCATTGCCACTGGCTCAAACAATACAGCCCGTTATTTTGACTATTATTTTGGCTCTAAACCCCACATTATCCGACGGAATAGAAATAGTGTTGCTGTCATTACAGGACAGGAATCTCCAGCACAACTGGAGGCCTTAGGTCACGATATCTTTGATTACTTCGGCCTCGGCTGTCGCTCGGTTTCCAAGCTTTTTATTCCAAAAGATTATGGCGTAGCACATTTTTTTGAAGGAATAGCGGATTTTAAAGATGTGTCCGAACACTATAAATACAATAATAATTACGATTATAATAAATCCATCTATCTGATCAACGGAGACAAGCATTTTGATAATGGGTTCCTGTTGCTCAAACAGGATCAACGTACTGCCTCTCCACTATCTGTGGTTTATTACGAGGAGTACAACCGTCTTGAAGATGTCGAGAAAGAGCTGAATCAGCAAGCTGAAAATATTCAGTGTGTTGTCTCCGAAGTCCAGTTGAACATACAGTCGCCAGTCTTTCATTTTGGTGAAAGTCAATGTCCGGCCCTGGATGATTATGCAGATGGCATAAATACGCTGGACTTTTTATTTGCAAACCAGTAAGCTTCCGTTAAATTCATAGTAAAGAAATTGCATTAAAAATACTAACTTTGAAATCATGTATATCATTAAAGTAAAAGGTGTCGCCAAAATTCCCGACTATGTTCAGCTGCGAGATGATGCCTTCACCTTGTTGGCATATTTTAGAGTGGATCGACCTGACAAATCCCTAGACAAAATCGGATTGGGAGAAAAGACGGAATATATCATGCAATTGGTAAGAGAAATGCCTTTCGGTCAAATTAAAAAATTAGAGTTTTAACGCCCATGATTGAAAATAAAGTAATTACATTAAAGAACGTTGATATCTTTCAACAGAAACATTTAGTATTATCCAATGTCAATTTAAACATCGGGAAGGGAGAATTTCTCTATCTTATCGGACAGTCTGGCAGCGGAAAAAGTAGTTTATTAAAAATCATCTATGGCGATTTATATATCGGTAATGGTGAGGGAATGATCGCTGGATTTGACCTCAAGAAACTTCACGAAAATGATGTTCCTTATTTACGCCGGAAATTAGGGATTGTTTTTCAGGACTTTCATTTATTATCCGACAGAACGATCGAGAAGAACCTCGAGTTTGCGTTAAAGGCGACGGGCTGGAAAGATAAAAAAATGATTGATGGACGTATTCTGGACGTATTGGAAAAAGTTGGACTCCGTTCCAAATTAAAGAAAATGCCCCATGAGCTTTCCGGTGGTGAGCAACAGCGGATTGTTATTGCCCGTGCCCTACTGAATAACCCCGAGATTATCCTTGCGGATGAGCCTACCGGAAACCTGGATCCTGCCACCTCTGAGGAAATTGTCCTATTGTTGCGCGATATCGCCAATTCTGGAACGGCAATTTTAATGGCTACCCACGATTATACAATTATTCGCAATATGCCTTCCCGGATTATCAAAACTGGAGACGGCATTCTACAGGATGATGTCAGCATCTAAACGAAAAACTGACAAGTAAAAAGACATTTTTGCAAATTCCGACAAATTGTTAGGCTTTTTTATTAAAATCTGACAAGCTGTCGGAATTTTATTGTTTGGCAAAAACTTTGAGAAAAGAAGATATAGAAAATTTTTGAATCTATTTTAGCATTGAAGATATGAATGAGCAAGATAATTATTATGATGAGAGTCAAGATCAAGTAGAAACTAATTCTTCTGATCAACAAGAGCAGCCTTCGGATAATCAGGTAGAATTGTCTACCGAAGAGAAGTTGGCAGCTGAATTGGCAGAGGCGAAGGATAAATACATTCGTCTTTCTGCTGAATTTGACAATTATAGAAAACGTACAAGCAAAGAACGTGTTGAATTGATTCAATCAGCAGGAAAAGATGTGATCAGTAAATTATTACCTACGTTAGATGATTTTGACCGTGCATTAAATGCGATGGAAACAGCTACAGACGTAGAATCTGTTAAAACAGGGATGGATATTGTCAACAACAAATTAAGACAAACCCTGTCTCAATTGGGATTAAAAGAAATGGAAACTGCTGGCCAAGCATTTGACCCTGAATTACAGGAAGCTATTACATCTATTCCGGCACCTACAGCAGATTTAAAAAACAAAGTAGTGGACGTAATCGAAAAGGGATACTATTTGGGTGACAAAGTGATTCGTCACGCTAAAGTAGTTATAGGTCAATAATATTAAGACGATGTCAAAAAGAGATTATTACGATATACTTGGCGTCGCGCGTTCAGCGGACGAGAAGGAGATTAAATCATCCTATCGCAAATTAGCGATTAAATATCACCCGGACAAAAACCCTGGTGATCATGAAGCGGAGGAAAAATTTAAGGAGGCTGCTGAGGCATACGATATCTTGAGCAATCCACAAAAACGTCAACGCTATGACCAATTTGGCCATGCTGGTAATTCAGCTAGTGGTGGCTACGGCGGTGGTGGCGGCATGAATATGGATGACATATTTAGCCAGTTTGGTGATATCTTTGGTGGCGGACACCCCTTCGAAAGTTTCTTCGGTGGTGGTGGCGGAGGTCAACGTGGTGGCCGCCGCGTAGCACGTGGAAGCAACTTGCGTATTAAAGTTAAATTGACTCTTGAAGAAATCGCTAAAGGTGTTGAGAAAAAAGTAAAGGTCAACAAACAAGTTTCCTGTCATAGCTGTGATGGCTCAGGAGCGAAAGACAAATCTTCTTTCCATACCTGTAAAACCTGTGGTGGATCAGGATCGGTACGCAGAGTAACAAATACCATCCTGGGCCAAATGCAAACCACCAGCACATGCCCTACCTGTAATGGTGAAGGTGTTGAAATTACCGCAAAATGTACAACTTGTAGAGGTGAAGGATTAGAGCGTGGTGAAGAAACAATCGCAATCAATATCCCTGCCGGCGTAAGCGAAGGAATGCAACTCTCTATGAGCGGCAAAGGAAATGCAGCTCCACGTGGCGGTATACCAGGGGATCTGATTATATTAATCGAAGAAGTTCCACACGAAAGCTTAAAACGTGACGGCCTTAATGTGATCTATGATCTGTACATTAATTTTGTCGATGCCACATTAGGTACCAGCGTAGAAGTTCCGACAATTGATGGAAAAGCTAAAATAAAAATCGAACCTGGAACACAAGGTGGCAAAATATTACGTCTGAAAGGAAAAGGTATCCCTGAAGTCAATTCTTACCATAAAGGTGATCAGCTTGTCTACGTGAATATCTGGACACCAAAAGCTGTATCCAACGAAGAAAAAGAACTATTGAATAAACTCAAAGAATCACCAAACTTTAAACCACAACCTGGTAAAAGTGAAAAATCATTCTTTGAACGTATAAAAGAATATTTCGAATAAAACTCGGATTAACCCGATGTCAAAAAGAGCCATTGATCCAATTGATCAATGGCTCTTTTTTTGCATTCTTACACCAAACTGACAAATAATAACAAAAGGTCAACAAAATATAGATATTTAAAAAATGAAGGGATTATCGATCAAAAAATAGCAAAATTTAAATAATTGAACCACTATTATTTACGAGTTTGACAAAATATCTAGACAATCCAGTGACAATAAAATAAAATAACTTTACGACATTTGACTAATAAATTAAAAAAGTCAGGAAGTAATTACTGACTTATTAGAACAAACTATTAAAATAAAAACACATGAAAAAAGTTTTACTTACATTAGCTGCCATTGCAGGTTTAACAATCGCAGCAAACGCACAAACTGAAAAAGGTAAAATCATGGTTGGTGGTCAAGTTGGCTTCCAAACTTCTAAAGTTAAAGATACTGACTTCAAAAATAATTCATTCTCCATCAACCCAACTGTTGGTTACTTCGTTAGCGACAACTGGGCTGTAGGTACTGGTGTTGGTTACGATTGGAGTAAAAATGAAACGAACAAAGACAACAGCACAAAAACAGATGCTTTCCAAGTATCTCCATTCGTTAGAAAATATACCGCTGAAGGACCAGTGAGATTTTTCGCTCAATTGTCAGTTCCAATGGCATGGGGAAAAACAACCGTGGAATCAAATAACGTTGAGACAAAAAACAAATTTGAAAGATACGGTGTTGAATTGGCTCCAGGTTTGGCGTACTTTCCTACGAGCAAAATCGGTATCGAACTAAAAGTTAGAGGTTTATACTACAACTACAACAAAGACAAAACTAACGATATTACAACAAACACATTCGGTTTGAACGTAAACTCTTTAGCGCCGACTTTAGGCGTGCAATTCCACTTCTAGTCAGTAGTTAATAACAAAAAAGGCTATAAGTATGAATACTTATAGCCTTTTTTATGGCTAGCGATAACGCTTCACAATACGTAGTTTATGCGAATATTTATTCAATTCCCGATTAAAGATCCCTTCATTATCCATTCGATCAATACGCACTTTAGCTGAAGCATGAATAATGGTATCCCGATCCAACATAATACCCACATGTGTAATGCGTCCATCCGCGTTGTCAAAATAAGCTAAATCTCCCGTTTTAATTTCCGAAATAAAATCAACAGTCTCCCCGATTTCCGCTTGCTGATATGCATCTCTTGGCAGGTTAATCCCAAAGCAACTATAAATCAGTTGAGAAAAACCTGAGCAGTCTATTCCCCATTGGGAGCGTCCGCCCCACAGGTATGGCGTATCCTTATAACTCGTAGCGAGTGCAGCAACCTCGGTCTCAAAATCAGATCTGGAAAAGGGATTGACATGGCCTTGGTAAGCCAGATCCAGCTCACCTAAAGTAAACCTATTAGCCTCATCCATATAAAGTTTTGTGCCGTGGCATAGATGAAGTTGATTCTCATTATTAAAAAGCAATCCGCCTTCCCTTCCGACCAAACTTGGCGTTCCAGCAAAATAGTGCTCAATTTCTTCTGGATCAACGACTATAAACTGACCATTCTGGATCCAGCCATCATAGTTCGTTTCCAACATCCTTATCGCTGTCCAGTCAGTCTCAACCTTCATAATTTCAAATAATTCACCAAATAACACCTGAGAAACCATCTCGCTCCGATGTGCCTGCTCCGAACGCAAAGGAACCAAAGCAAGTGTACAAATGCCATATTTCATAGGCCAAATAAAAACAAAATTGTCAAATCTATGATTATATATTATAAAACGAAGATAAATTAATTATAGTAGATATGGAGAATACAAATTTAAAATTCAAAAGAATACTCGTTGCAGTCGATGATGCTCCATGTTCTGAAAAAGCCATTCTATATGCTAGAGAAATGGCTCAGGTATTTGGTGCCTCTGTTGCCCTTGTCACTGTTATCCCCCCAACCTCCCCAACAAATTTCGGAGCAGATCCACTATTGGGTCAGCAACCCATTATCGTACCGGAAGTATCCGAAATGGAGCAGGAAAATGCGCAAAAATATCTTGAAAAATTAAGTCGGGAATTTACCGATTACGGTGAAGTATATCTTTTCAACCGAATTGGGTCCATCAAAGAAGAAATTCTTGCAGCCTCCCATGAATGGTCGGCAGATCTGATTATTATGGGATCAAATGGGAGAACCGGATTTGATCATTTCATTTCGGGTTCCGTATCTGAATCTGTGATTCGCAAAGCAACTTGTCCAGTATTGGTCATACCAAGCAAATGTGATTAATGGATATGCGATAATGAAATAGCTGGCACTAAAATAAAGCGCCTATTCTTAGAAAAAGAATAGGCGCTTCTATATTTTTAGTCCAATCTGGCTATTTTTTGATCAACCGAGCAACAAACATGCTATCTGCTCTTTCTGTATAACCATCCAGACAACGCATACTTTCCAGTTCAAATCCCAAATTGTTTAAGATATAGTCAACAACATCCTCGTTCTCCGCTTTAAATACAGAGCAGGTAATATAAACCAGCGGCTTACCTACTTTCACATATCCCGCAACATGGCTAGCGATAGTTTTCTGCAATACGCTAAATTCCTCAATCTTAGCCGTTTTAAATTCCCGGATCATCTCTGGTGTACGTCCCCAGGTACCCGAGCCTGTACAAGGTGCATCTAATATTACCCCATCAAATTTCTCGTTCCCCAATATTGGATAAGGGTCTTTTGTCAGATCCAATATTTTCTTACGGTAATGTTTAATACCAGCATGATCAAATCGCTCATCCAGGTTACGAAGGATACTCATGCGAAGATCAGATACCAATAAATTAACAGAAGGGCATGCATCCATTAATAAAAGAGATTTACCTCCCGATGCAGCACAAGCATCCCACCAGGATTCTCTGTCCTCGGGTTTCATAAATTCAAGCGTACGCTGTGAGGATAAATCTTGTACTTCAATCAGTCCTTCCAATGTTGAAAATCGCTGTAAAGAGGTACCATTGGCCAAAGAGATGGTCTGATCACTCAATTCACTATAGGGAATCTGATTTTCGTCCAAAATTGCGCGAACGATCTTATTCTTACCTCGTTTTACCCGAATATACAGATGAGGCTGAACCAGTTGGCTCTTCAAAAATAGTTTGGTATCAATCTGAGGCGAGAAATAGGCTGTGAAAGGAAATAGGTCCTCACGTTTTAGCAGTCCTTCAGATTCAAGAAAAGCAATCTTCTTATCTAAAGATAAGCCCAGCTTATCACTATAAGCAGGTTCAAGTATATTGACCAAAGGGCTCTCGTTTTCACATAAAAACTCCGCAAGCACCAATCGTCGTTGCTGTGACAACTGTGAAGCTGCTAGCCCCAAGCGGAAATAGTTATAGCACAGACGGGAAGTGGACCGACGATCCGAAGACCCCATCTGTTTATTCTCCTTAAAAAAAGTTGTTAAATACCGCGAAAACGGTTGATCTCCTTCGAAACCATCCATCGCCCGCTCAAAATTACGTATTTGTTGGTAAACACGTTTTTCACTGAATTCAGCCATTCAAAGATTATTTTCTTTCAAATTTCTTGTTGTGATAAACCATGATCCCCAAAGCTCTATTGGCATACCCCCACTTTGGATAGAACTCAAATCTATAATCGCTATTGAGTCCAGAGAATTTCTCCTGAGTCATATGGCTTACATAATCAACACCGTATTTATGAAGTAGACGGCCAAAATAAACTGCCGCATCATAACCCTTATAAGAAAACTCAGAAGGATCTACTTTATACAGTGATTTGTAATTTGATATGAACTTTTTCGTATCACCATCGGAATCACTAGCTAAGCTCGAAGAAGTAACCGTCAAACTATAAAAATCCATGTTTTCAAAATTTTCAAAAGAAAGTTTTGAAAGATTTGGATGACCATACAACTTGAATTGGTTGCCAGAACTCAAAAAACGCTCATCCATAGCATCCAACAATCCTTTTACCAAGTTCTTATTAGCGGTTCCGGATACAACATGATTTGTTCCAATCTGCACGAGACTATTATTGAGCTCATTAACGCTCATAACCGTTTTTACTTTTGCTTGTGCATTCGCTTTTGTGACCTCGCTGGCAAAATTGACCAGGAATTGTTTGCTTTCATCATCTCCGGCATCATAGATCAAAATCTGATCTCCATTATAATACTGATCAGCGACATATTTCGCCATTGTTTCGGAATGCGTCCGTATAGATGGTGTCATGGACACCAAGTTTGGAACACTAAATTCCGAAGCCATGGTAGCTGCCAATGGAGACACCTGGAGAACATTTTTATTCGCAAAGGTCTGTGCAAAACTTCTGATTTCCCGTGGGTAAACGGGACCAACAACAAGTGCAGCATCTTTTACTGCTGCTGCTGTTCCCAAAGACGCGTTATAAGCTACATTATCGCGCGAGTCGATGACCTGCAGATCAAACAGCATTCCATCCTTAGCGATCTTGTCTAGACCTGTTTGAAAACCTTGGTAAAAGTCCAATGCCAAAGCAGATCGCTCGACATCTTCAGTAGTCACCGTTTTAGCAATGCTATTTAGTTCAAACGGTAAAAGAAGTGCAATTTTATTGTTTTTAACCGAATGGCCGTTTACATTTTGCACATCGCCTACTTTGACAGCAGGCTTATCTTTCTCACTGTTTGGTTTGGTGACAGCAGTTTGCTGTTCGCCCCGACTAGAAGAGGGCGAACGCAATACTGTGCTTTTTTTGGTTGTACAGCTGGCGAGGCATAATGCCACGAGTGCTGCAACCCATATTTTATTCCCACTCAATCGTAGCGGGCGGTTTTGAACTGATATCATATACAACTCTGTTTATTCCTTTCACATGGTTGATAATTTCATTTGAAATTTTTGCCAACAGGTCATATGGTAGATGTATCCAATCTGCAGTCATTCCATCAAGAGATCCTACAGCTCTTAAGCTCACAACATGCTCGTAAGTACGTTCGTCACCCATTACCCCTACCGAACGCACAGGTAAAAAGATTGTACCAGCTTGCCATACTTTATCATACCATCCTGATTCCTTCAAGTTGCTGATAAAGATTGCATCTGCTTCCTGAACAATTCTTACTCTTTCGGCTGTAATATCACCTAAAATACGAATGGCCAAACCAGGACCTGGAAATGGATGTCTACCTAAAATCGCCTGATCTACCTCTAATGCCTTCCCAACTCTTCTGACTTCGTCTTTAAATAAAGTCTTTAATGGTTCAACAACTTTCAGTTTCATAAAATCAGGCAAACCGCCGACATTATGATGTGATTTTATTGTTGCGGAAGGTCCTTTAACCGAAACTGATTCAATGATATCGGGATAGATTGTACCTTGTCCCAACCATTTCGCTTCGATGCCCTCTGGCAATTCTTTTTGAATTTCCTTCGCAGCTTCGTCAAACACATCAATAAAGGAATTACCAATGATCTTACGTTTTTCCTCAGGTTCAGAAACTCCTGCCAAACGACCATAGAATAGGTCTTTTGCGTTAATTCCCTTAATATTTAAACCCATATTTTTGTAAGAATCCAATACTTGCTCATATTCATCTTTACGAAGCAAGCCATGATCCACAAAAATACAATGTAATTTTTGTCCAATTGCATGGTGTAATAATACTGCGGCAACAGTAGAATCTACACCTCCAGATAAAGCCATGATCACATGGTCATTACCCAACTGCTCTTTCAATGATGCTACAGTAGTCTCCACAAATGCATCTGGAGTCCAGTCTTGCGCACAACCACAGATACCAACAACGAAGTTTTTCAACAAAATAGCACCATCTGTACTATGTGTTACCTCTGGGTGAAACTGTATACCAAAAGTACGTGTTCCTTTAACCTGGTATGCTGCAACACGCACTTTGTCTGTGCTGGCAATGATATCAAAATTTGCAGGTACCTCTTTGATCGTATCGCCATGCGACATCCATACCTGAGACTGCACAGGCACACCTGCCAATAATTCATTTTCACTATTGACAAATTGCAGATTTGCACGACCATACTCACGGATTTCAGATGGTAATACATCTCCGCCCGATTGTTGAGCAATGTATTGTGCACCATAACACACTCCTAAAAGTGGGAAACGCTCCTGAATAGCGACAAAATCAATTTGAGGTGCATCCTCTTGTCGAACGGAAAAGGGACTTCCTGAGAATATAACACCTTTCACAGATTCGTCAAAATCTGGCAATTTATTAAACGGGTGTATCTCACAATACACATTTAGTTCTCTGACACGTCTTGCAATCAATTGCGTGTACTGAGACCCGAAGTCTAGAATGATAATTTTTTCTGGCATGCTGCAAAGGTAAGTATTACGAATGAATTATTAAATGTCAAATCAGGAAATAATACCTGCTTTTAACAGTTCAATTTCCATTTCTTTTTGTAGTTTTAAGGCCTCTTCACGTGCGCGTTCCGCAAAATCACGTCCTTTTGAAGCATATATAATTCCTCTTGTGCTATTGACCAAGAGTCCACAGTCTTTATTCATACCATATTTGCAAACATCTTCCAATGAACCACCCTGTGCACCGACGCCCGGTACCAATAGGAAATGTTCTGGAGCATGCTCACGGATTTTAATAAAGCCCTCTCCTCTGGTTGCACCGACCACATACATTAAATTTTCGATACTGCCCCAGGTATTTACTTTGTCAATGACTTGTTCAAATAACTGAAGACCTTCCTTATTTTCAAAATTCTGAAAATCTAAACTTCCCTCATTAGAGGTCAATGCTAATACAATAGCCCATTTGTCTTTGAACTCCAAAAATGGAGTAACGGAATCTTTTCCCATGTAAGGAGCAATGGTTATGCTATCGAATCCTAGACCGGAGTTTGACTCATCAAAAAAAGCCATGGCATAACGACCTGAGGTATTTCCGATATCACCACGTTTGGCATCAGCAATACTAAAACAATCTTTTGGTAATGCTGCCCAAGTTTTTTGAAGCGACTGCCATCCCTTTAATCCGTAACATTCATAAAAGGCAATATTAGGCTTATAAGCAACACATAGATCAGCTGTAGCATCGATAATGGCTTTATTGAAACTATAGATCGGATCCTCATCATCCAAAAGATGCTCAGGAATCTTAGTAAGGTCTGTGTCCAGTCCGACACATAAAAACGAACGTTTCTCTTTAATTTGATGAATAAGTTCTGCTCTGGTCATGCTAATGTATAGATCGTAATTATTTATTGATTAAATCTTGAATAAAGGTTGCCACATCAGGCGTGGAATAATCTGCCATACCCTCGTGTCGTGTAGCAAGGTTACCTCCCTTGTCCAAAATCACGGTACTTGGGATAGACTCTGAAAGCCACTCTTTGGGAATATCGCTGTTTGGATAACTGATCGGCAAGGTTAACTTCTCATTCTTGACAAAAGCAGCAGCTTTTTCCTTGTCACCCTCTATCTCCACAATCAGAAATACAATATTCGGATTGTCCTTAAATTTATCGTAAAGCACATTAATAGAAGGCATCTCAGCTCGGCATGGCCCACACCAGGTTGCCCAAAAATTGATAAAAACGACCTTGCCCTTTAAGTCTGCTACCTGAACGGTTTCGCCCATATGGTTAACAAAAGAAACGGTATTGCTGGCAGATTTCGCTCCAGCATCAATCGGCTCAGCAGCCTTTTTTGGCACTTCCAATGTCGGTTTAAATAAACCAATTTTCATCAGCATCTGTTGAAAATAGCTCCTACTCGTTGGCCATATTAATAAACCAATAAGTATCACAAATACAACATTCCCGATTATCTTTTTTGTTTTTGGATTCATAAAGAATAATTACGGCAGGTTAAGCGTCAAATTTATCCAACAACTTGAGCAAAGTCGCGAAGTCTTTTGGATAAGGTGCCTCGAACACCATCTTCTCACCGTTCAATTCAAACTCCACATGTTTGGCGTGTAGGGCAAAACGTTTCATGATCGGTTGCTCCTCTTCATCTTTGGATAAGGTATAGCCTCTTTTCTTTATTTGCGACAAATAAACAGGTTTACCACGGTACATACTATCTCCTACAATGGCAGCATGCTGCGTTGCCAAGTGGATACGGATCTGGTGCATACGTCCAGTGATCGGTTTACACTCCACTAAGGTGTAATTCTTATAGTATTTAAGCGAATTAAAGATAGTTTCGGCAGGTTTACCATTGGCACGGTCAATAGAGACACTTTTGTTACCCTGATTCAAAATAGGCAAATCAACCACGAGATCCTGAAACGTGTGTGTACCACCAATGATTGCATGGTAGATTTTGTTGACTCTCCTCTTTTCGAATGCGATGGAAATCGAGCGGTAAGTTTCCGGATTTTTCGCAATCAACAAAATACCTGAAGTCTCCTTATCCAAACGATGGCAGACTTGAGCATCAGCATGATATTTCTTTGCCAAACGGAGAATGTTAATCTCTCCCCCCTCTCTTTCATCCAAAGAAGCAACAAAAGGTGGTTTATTTATAACAATCAAATTTTCATCCTCATGGATTATTAATTCTGAAAATTTGGGAAATTTAAATAGACGGGTTTCATTCTGTATCATTTTACAAAAATACAAAACACAAGGCAGAATATTGGCCAATGTATGATAAAAACCTTACTTTTGGGCATATAATATAAGTTAAGATGTCTGTAAACAAAGAAATAAAACGAGTAAGCACAGCGATGCTACAAGCAATGAAAGACCGTAAAGAGAAGATTTCTATGCTGACGAGCTATGATTACTCCATGGCCAAAATGGTGGATAGCGCTGGTGTGGATGTCATTCTAATCGGAGATTCTGCAGCCAATGTATTCGCCGGTTATGAAACTACCCTGCCAATTACCCTTGACAATATGATCTATCACGCAGCAGCAGTTGCCCGGGGTACCGAACGCGCCATGGTCTTAGCAGACTTACCTTTTGGCAGCTATCAAGGCTCAGCCAACGAGGCTTACAATGCAGCTGTTCGCATGATGAAGGAATCTGGTGCCCATGCCTTGAAATTAGAAGGTGGCCTGGAGATCATCGAAAATATCAGAAAAATTATTTCTGGTGGAATCCCTGTTTGTGGACATCTGGGCTTAACGCCACAATCCATTAATAAGTTTGGAAATTTTGGTGTACGTGCCAAAGAGGAACAAGAAGCCGCTAAACTTATTGAAGATGCCCTAGCCTTACAAGAAGCAGGTTGTTTTGCCATCGTATTGGAGAAAATCCCAGCTGCTCTGGCAAAGACAGTAACCGAAAAATTGGCCATTCCAACCATAGGGATTGGAGCTGGTGCCGATTGTGACGGGCAAGTGCTTGTGATCAATGACATGCTGGGCATGAATGCTGACTTTAAACCTAAGTTTATGCGGCATTTCGCCAATCTACATGAGCAGATCACTACAGCAGTAAGCAACTATGTTGCTGAAGTCAAGGCAGTGCAATATCCAAACACTGAAGAACAATACTAAGTAAAGCGCTATGAGATTGTTGATCATAGGACTAATTCTCCTTGTCGCCTATCTGATGCTTCGAAAAAAGTTTAATTTTTTCGAAGCATCAGATACGAATTCCAAAAACTTAAAATCGGGTTTTCAATTGATAGAAGCACCAGCTGCTCTTATTCAATCCACCTTAAAGAAAACAATCTCCAATGTCATTATGGGCCTGGTGCTGATCCTCATCACGGTATTACTCTTTGTCAAAATTAAAATCGTGTTGCTTCTCCTCCCAATTGCCTTCTTTTTAATTGGATACCTCTTTCTTTTCAACAATCACTTCAGCAAGGTTAAAAGCCAACAGATTTGGTTTAACGCCAAAACAAATGAAGTTTTTGTTGAACAGCTTAAGGCAGAAAACTATGCTTTTAACATTTTCCAGGATGTACAGGCAGTGCAAAAGATCGAATCTGTTCAAACAACAAGAGGATTGCTCTATGGCTATTATCGGATAAAACTAAAAAATCAACTTTTGGAAATCCCCTATTTGCTGGCTGAAAACAAACCGACCAACAATCTGTTTTTTGACACCCTCACCCAAAACTTTAAAATTGAAACACAGAAAAGAATTTTCCCAATCATTTAACAATTAGCTGATTGCAAATACAAAAGAAAAATGGTATATTTAGGTTAATCAAAAGTAAATTGTTAAAACCAAAATATTTTATACTATGGGAAAAGGTGATATCAAAACCAGAAGAGGAAAAATATCAAATGGTTCTTTTGGAAAAAGAAGGCCACATTTATCGAAAGCTTCCATCAAGCCAAAAGTAGGTGATGCAGCGCCAAAAGAAGTTGAAAAGAAAGCAGCTAAAGCGAAAAAATAGTAAGCATAAAGCTAGAACAGGTTTCTAGCTTTTTTTATAGTATGTAGTCCCATTAGTGGATATACGGACAAATTCTTTATTATCTTGCAGTCTGTATTGTAAAATCCTTTTGACAACCGGTATCATCATTAGAATAAACCTATCTTTATCCGTCAAATCAAAAAACCACATAAGGACTATACCGCATGAATAAAAAAACGACCCTCTACATCATTTTAGCCTGTGCTGTCATTGGAGGGGGATATTTCCTCTTAAATCCAAAAAAAGATAAGAAAGAAAGCGATAAATCTGCTGTCAAAAAGGATGCTCCTATCCCTGCGCAGGCGATTATCGCAAAGTCATCTGTAGCGGATCGTTCCATCAATTTGTCTGGAAGTATCGATGCAGAAGAAAAGGTGGAGATCAGAAGCGAAGTCAGTGGTCGAATTACAAAAATCTACTTTTCTGAGGGGCAGCGGATCCAACAGGGACAGCCCCTGATCAAGATTGATGATATCGAGCTACAGGCGCAGCTTAAACAGGCGCAAACAACAAATCAACTAAATGCCGAAAATGAGCGTCGCGCAAAACTGTTGCTTCAAAAGGGAGCAATCAGTCAGGAAGAATTTGATATCGCCAGTGCGGCACTTAAAACTTCACAAGCGCAGATCCAGCTGATTCAGGCGCAGATTTCCAAAACAACCGTACGTGCACCATTTAGTGGAATGATCGGCTTAAGGAATATTTCTGTTGGTGCTATCGTCTCATCCAATACACTGATTGCAAATTTGGTCAAGGACAATTCAGTGAAGATTACCTTCGCTATTCCAGAGAAATACAGCAACGTAATCAAACTAAACACCCCCATCGAATTTAGTGTTGCCAATGACCCTACAGTCATCAAAGCGAATATCTATGCCATAGAGCCTGAGGTATCCCTGAATACGCGTACCCTGACTGTCCGTGCGCGGGCAGCAAACGAACAAGGGCGGCTTCGGGTAGGCTCTTTTGTCAATGTCATCCTACCGATAGAAGTAGAAAATGATGCCATTGCTATCCCAACAGAAGCGATAGTACCAGTTCAAGATGGCAAAAAAGTCTTTATATTACAGAATGGTCTGGCTAAAGAAACCAAAGTTGAAACTGGTGCCCGTACCGATAAGGAGATTGTTATCCTATCGGGTATAAGTGCTGGAGATACTGTATTGACAACAGGTGTTCTCGCATTAAAAGATGGAGTGAAAGTTAAAGTATCATTAGCTAACTAACTGTACATGAATTTATCTGCCGTTTTTATTAAGCGCCCTGTGCTAACCATTGTCGTCAATATTACGATTATTCTATTTGGCTACATTGGCTTTAGCTTTCTGGGTGTGCGTGAATACCCTTCTATTGATCCGGCGATCGTATCGGTGCGCACCAATTATGCTGGCGCCAATCCCGATATTATCGAATCCCAGATCACCGAACCTTTAGAGAAAGCTATCAACTCCATCGATGGTATCCGCAACATATCATCCTCCAGCAATCAGGGATCCAGCAATATCACCATCGAATTTGATTTAAAGAAAAATCTGGAAGAGGCTGCCAATGACGTCCGCGATAAGGTATCCCAAGCAGTGAGAAGTTTGCCGCAGGATATCGATGCTCCGCCCGTAGTTTCAAAAGCAGATGCGGATTCCGACCCCATCATTACGCTCACCCTGCAAAGCGAAACGAGAGATAAACTTTCCTTGAGCGACTATGCCGAAAATGTTATCTCCGAAAGATTACAGACCATCCCTGGCGTCAGTAGCACGCAAATCTATGGTCAAAAACGATATGCCATGCGGCTCTGGCTCAATCCTGACCGGATGGCGGCCTATGGTATTACCGCCTCCGATATCCGTACCGCATTGAATAATCAAAATGTCGAATTGCCTTCCGGTAAAATTGTTGGTAATACCACTGAATTAACCGTAAAAACCGTAGGTAACCTTTCCACACCCGAGCAGTTTAACAATATTGTCCTAAAAGCAGATAGCACGCGCTTGGTTAAGTTTATAGACATTGGTCGTGCAGAAATTGACGCCGAAAATTTGGAGACCAAAATGGTCAGTAATGGCAAGCAGCTGGTTGGTGTTGCCATTATTCCACAGCCAGGAACAAATTACCTTGATATCGCCGACAATTTTTACAAGATGCTCGATCAGATGAAAGAAGATATCCCACAAGATATCAGTATCAATATCGCATCTGACAATACCAAATTCATCAAAAAGTCCGTTGTAGAGGTTGCTGAGACCTTGCTGATTTCCATCATCCTGGTTACGCTGATCATCTATTTCTTCTTTCGCGATTGGGGAATAGCCTTGCGACCGCTATTGGACATCCCGGTTTCACTGATCGCAACTTTTTTTATCATGTACATTTTCGGATTTTCAATCAATGTGCTTACCTTGCTTGCGATTGTATTGGCAACCGGACTCGTGGTTGATGATGGGATTGTTGTTACCGAAAACATTTTTAAGAAAGTTGAAGAAGGCATGTCCCCTATTGAAGCTGCGTTAAAGGGTTCAAAGGAGATTTTCTTTGCTGTTATTTCCATTTCCATCACACTTGCTTCTGTTTTCTTACCTGTCATATTTCTGGAGGGATTCGTTGGGCGACTATTTCGGGAATTCGGTGTGGTCATCGCGTCGGCCGTACTGGTATCAGCCTTTGTTTCACTGACGTTGACTCCTATGCTAAATGCTTATCTGATTAAGGGCGGCGGCCACAAAAAGACCCGCTTTTATGAATGGACCGAGCCGATGTTTGTTAAAATGAACAAAGGTTACGCCAATTCCCTGGATAAATTCATGAGATTCAAATGGATAAGCTTTCCGATCTTATTGATCTGTTTTGTCATCATTGCGGTGATTTTCTCCTCGATCAAAAAAGAAACTGCTCCTTATGACGACCGGAGTGCCATCATGGTCAATGTTACTGGTCCCGAGGGCGCAACCTATGAATACATGGATCGCTATATGCAGGAACTGGATAAACTGGTTTACGATTCTATTCCCGAAAATAAGATCAGTTTGAATATCACCTCTCCAGGTTTTGGAGCCAGTTCTGTCAACTCTGGACGTATTCGGATGACCCTGGTCGATCCTGAAGAACGTACAAGGTCACAAGATGATGTGGCGAAAGAGCTGACCAAATGGACAAAAAAATACGATGGTGTGCGTGTCAATGTATCGCAGACGCCAACCATTTCGATGAACCGTCGAGGTGGCTTACCCGTGCAATATATTATTCAGGCACAAAATTTTGAAAAGCTTCAGGAAAAAATACCGGAATTTATGAATGAGGTGAATAATGATCCAACATTCTCAACAACGGATATCAACCTGAAGTTTAACAAACCCGAACTTCATGTCGAGATCGATCGCTTAAAAGCCCTGAGTATGGGCGTATCTGTGCTGGATGTATCCCAATCCCTCCAATTGCTGTTAAGCGGTCAGCGTTTTGCTTATTTTATGCGCGATGGCAAGCAATATCAGGTGATTGGACAGGTTGATAACAACAGACGGGCAACACCAACAGATCTGACCTCAATTTATGTTCGCAATAATATCGGGCAGCTCATACAACTCGATAATGTTGTCAATGTCAAAGAAGAAAGTAGTCCACCTCAACTTTACCACAATAATCGGTATATGTCAGCAACAGTTTCTGCAGGCTTGGCTCCGGGCATGAGTATGAGTGACGGTATTGCAGCAATGGACCGTATCAAGGAGAAAGTATTGGATCAAAGTTTTACCACTGACCTCAGTGGCGAATCCCGCGATTTTGTCGAAAGTAGCTCCAATACCCTATTTGCTTTTGGATTGGCCCTACTGTTGATCTATTTGATATTAGCCGCTCAGTTTGAAAGCTTCCTAGATCCTTTTATTATTATCCTTACCGTGCCAATGGCTGTAGCCGGTGCATTGATCAGTCTATGGTTATTTGATCAGACCTGGAATATATTCAGCCAGATCGGAACCATCATGCTGATAGGTCTGGTGACCAAAAACGGGATCTTGATTGTTGAATTTGCTAACCAAATGCGGGAAGAAGGAATGGAAAAATTTGAAGCAATTATGCATTCGGCCGAATCACGTCTGCGGCCGATCTTAATGACCAGTCTAGCCATTGCGCTTGGCGCATTACCCATTGCGATGTCTCTGGGTGCAGCTTCTACAAGTCGTATTGGTATGGGGGTTGTCATCGTCGGTGGCACCATATTCTCACTGATACTGACCTTGTTTATCATCCCTGCAATTTATTACATGTGGTCAAGACCAAAGAAACACAGACCTGAATTTGACAACATTAAAAGCTACGAATAGATCAGACATGAAGAGAAATGTAATCATAACACTGCTGCTTAGTTTCATCCTAATTCAAGCTCGTGCACAACAAATGTTGACGCTAGAAGAAGCATTAACAACAACTTTGAGCAACAACTTTAATATCCTTTTGGCGAAAAATGACAACAAAATAGACATTGAAAACACAAGCCTTGGGAGTGCCGGGATGCTTCCAGCGGTTACGGGTAATTTCAGTCGGAGCAACTCGATCCAAAACTCCCGGCAAGTACGAGCTGATGGTCAGGTACAACAGATTTCCAATGCGAAAAACGACAATATGTCTTATGGTGTCAATCTCAACTGGACGGTCTTCGACGGGTTCGGTATGTTTGCCCGTCGTGATAGATTCAAAGAAATACAGCGTCAGGGTGAAGCCGAAATCAAATTTGAGGTAATCAGCCAATTGAGTGAAGTTATCGCTACCTATTACGGTTTAGTGCAACAAAAGCGTTTATTGAATGCTTTAGATACGACCATTACCCTGTCTCAATACCGCGTTACCCTAGCCGAGAACCGTTTAGAGATCGGAAAAGGATCTAAATTGGATTTACTGAATGCAAAAGTGGATCTAAATACCGATCAGACGAATTTACTGCGCCAGCGGGAAAGTTTCCAAAACACGAAGACTTACCTGAACCAGCTCATGACCCGTGATCTGGGCATAGATTTTCAGGTTGAAGACGAAATGAAACTGGATACCGACCTTAAGCTGGGCGATCTAATCCAAATTGCTGACCAACAAAATCCGCAGGTACAACTCGCCCTCATCAATAGACGGGTTGCCGAACTGAACCTAAAATCTGTAAAAGCAGAACGTTATCCCAAAATAGGCCTGAATACAGGATACAATTGGAATGAATCCCACTCCTCACTGGGCTTCTCCACGGAGAACAAAAATAAAGGTCTCAACTATGGCGTCACCGCTTCCCTGAATATCTTTAATGGATTTATTCAAAACAGGAATGAACGGATTGCCAAATTTCAGGTACAAAGCACCGAAATACAGATTCAACAACAAAAGCAAAGTATACAGGCACAAGTTAGGACCCTATTTCAAACCTATATCACCAACATCGAATTGGCGGACGTAGAAAAAAAGAATGAGGAGCTCGCCAGAGAAAATCTAAATATCACCATGGATAAATTTCGCATCGGAACAATTACGACACTCGAGGTTAGAACGGCGCAACTAAATTACATCAATGCCATGACGCGGAGCTATACCGCACAATACGATGCAAAGGTTTCGGAAATACGTCTGAAAGAATTAACAGGCGAAACCTATTAATTCGCCTGAATTATTAGGCCGCCAGCGGCCTGCAAAACCAATCCGTTCGCATTGAAAATTAGGCAAGAAAAAAGCTCCTGAAAAATTTCAGGAGCTTTTTTTATCGGAAGTCGTTCTTATTAATAGTCAATTGCAATAATAGACCGAAGTGGGATCAATACGCCACTTTTGATCTGAATATATCTATCGGTTAATGACCACACTGTGGTTTCGATACGCTTTGGTCCGGAATCTGTTTGAAAGGCTATTTCAGTTTTGGATTTAAATTCATTTCCCAACCGAAGGGCCCCTTTCAATTTATCCATAAAACTCGCTGACTTATCTTCACTCGCAGGGATAAATTTAAATTGAGGAATTTCCTCTTTAGCTATTAGTTCTCCAACCATAATATTAGCAATTAATGTGTAAATTTAATGTTTCGCGCTATACTAGATATAACGTGATAAAACCAATCTTATTTTATTATTTTATGCCATTGGCTTATTTAAATCTACCTAATCTGATGATAATAATCAATTAAATAATTGAAAACTATCATTTATTTTACAATAAAAAAACGATTGGCAGCTTTCCGTTTTTTTTGTCTATTTATGCCCAAAAACAGCCCAACAGTTCATATTATCTGAATATCTTAAAATTATGTCATTTCATTTTGAATTTAAGGCACAAATCAGTCATATTGCCTAATTTTGCAAAAAACTAAACAACAAATGGAAAAATCAGTCTTTGAGAAAAACTGGGAAATTTATTTCACACAATGTTACTCCAATGGTCGTATCCGTTTCTCCGACTTGTCAAATATTCTTCAACTTACTGCGGGTGAACATGCGACCAATGTTGGTTTCGGTTTTAAAGAAATGGCCAAACACAACCAAACTTGGGTACTTAGCCGAATGCGTATTGAAATCAACAGACTGCCCAAATGGATGGACATTGTCCAGGTAAGAACATGGATACAGGAACTGGAGGGTGCGCGCTCTACACGTAATTTTGAAATTTTGGTGAATGGACAGGTGTATGTTACGGCCACAAGCTATTGGGCGGTAATCAATACCGTAAAAAGAAGTTCCGAAGATCTAGCCATTTCAGCAGCAGGTTTTACAACTTACCCCGATCGCCCTGCGACACAACGACCATTCTCAAAACTGGATATTTCTCAGCTTGTCAAAAATATAGATCAATATATCGTCAAGTTATCTGATCTTGATATTGTTAATCATGCCAATAATGTCAAATACCTGGACTGGTGTATGGATAGACTCCCGATCGAACTCGTTCTGACCAATCAGATCAAGTCGTTGGAGATGAACTACCTCAGAGAACTGCGTTACAATGACACTGTGGACATTAACGGTGATTCGACAGACAAGGGCTATTTCATGACTGTCACAAAACAAAAGCGTATTCATTTCGCCCTGGAGGTAGAGACAAAATAAAAAAGGAGGCTTGAGCCTCCTTTTTTATTTTCCGCAGAGCATAGTTACTATGCAAATGCTTTGTCTCCTTTTTTGTAAGGAAAGTTCCCATCATATTTTCCAGGAATTTTGACAAAACGTAGTGCTTTTGTACAACCCAATTCGGAGTTAAAGAAACCTGTCAACGTCAATTGCTTAAACATCGTGAACCAGTGTGGTGGATCATTTTCTACGTAATTATACAATTGATTTTGTTTTTCTTTGTTTTTCTCCAGGATGTCCTTTTGATCTTCAGCTTGTTTCTTATTGAACTCATTTGCTTCTTTATCCAAAGCTGCTGCTACCGCTGTACGATCTGCCGCCGAAAGCTCAAGGAAAGGTTTTCCTTTGACTTCTTTTGCTTTATTATCCAAGCTTGCGAGACCAGTTACAAATGCTTTCTGTTGTTTTTCAGTGTAACAGTCACGGACCATCACAGGAATAAAGCTTCCTACACCAGCTTCTTTAGCTCCAGGAGTAGCGGTTGCAGGTAAAATAGCCTCAGCTAAATCGCCCAACAAATCTGTCGTTTTTGCTTCAAATAAGCCTTCCACATCCTTTGTAGCCGAACGCGTACAGCCTTCCAAAAATAAATTGGCGCCGATAACGGTACCTCCTAAAATCAAGGCAACTCGTTGTAATGCTTCTCTTCTATTCATACTACTAAATATCTTAATTTTAGAAATTATATTTCATTTCCCAACCTTGTCTGTAATTACGTTTGACATATTGATTCACATGATCAAAGTTTGTCACTCGCATATTGTCATTATCCCATAACAATTTTAGATTACGTCCTGGATATTTTCCATCTAAACGTAAATCAGCGCCTCTAATCGCAAGGTTAGCCATCAACAAAGCTTCAGTCAATGGACCAGCAATTTCAAATGGTGAACTCACTTCTTTTTTACCATAACCAGCTTGACAAGCTTCCACCCATTGTGCATAGTGACCAGATTCTTGTCCCGGTACACGTGCATATTTCTGCGCAACTTGATCTTTTCTTGATGTTGGTAACAAACGTGCATTTTGACCGTATGTATCCGCAAGGATCTTACCTTTGGTACCGACTAGCAAAATACCATTGCCACCATCACCGAAGATTTCATTTGGACCCAATTCATCCGGACGTGCAGGTTGAATACCACCATCCATCCAATGTAATGTTACAGGACCATTTGTACGCGGTGTTTTAGGGAACGTCAATGTCGCGTGACTTGATGGAGGACAGCTCTCAGGGAAATAACCACGTTTGAACTCATCCACATAAACAGAACCTACAGTTGCCTGTACATCTTGTACATAAGTCAAGCCTAAAGTACTAAAAGGAACTTCCAACAAGTGACAACCCATGTCACCCAATGCACCCGTACCATAATCCCACCAGCCACGCCAGTTGAACGGCACCAATTTATCTACATACTCCTTGTGAGGAGCAGTTCCCAACCAAAGATCCCAATCCAATTCTTTCGGAATTTCAGCCTTACCTGTAGGCCATGCAATACCAGAAGGCCATACCGGACGGTCAGTCCAACAATATACCGTATGTACATCACCGATTAAACCAGCTTCGTACCATTCACGGACAAAACGTGGTCCATCATTGGATGCACCTTGGTTTCCCATCTGGGTGACAACTTTATATTTCTTCGCAGCATGTGTCAGGGCTCTTGCTTCCCAAACATCATGAGTCAGAGGTTTCTGAACATAGACGTGCTTGCCAAGTTGCATGGCAGCCAACGCTTGAATCGCATGTTGATGATCTGGAGTAGAAACAGAAACAGCTTCAATGCGTTTATGCTCTTTGTCCAACATCTCCCGATAATCTTTATAATATTTTGCTTTTGGGTAACGCTTCAACGCACCTGCAGCACGACGATCATCCACGTCACATAAGAAAGCGAGATCCGCTTTACCTGAATCATGAAATGAGTTAATGTCGCTGAACCCTTTACCCCCTACACCAATACCAGCTATTTGTAACTTATCACTAGGAGCGATGAAACCATTTCCTCCTAATACATGACGAGGAACGATCATAAAAGCTGCCGCAGCGGTTGCCGCAGTCTTTAAGAAATCTCTTCTGCTCGACTTATTTGAGTTATTTTCCATTGTTATCAATCTTTAGCTATTAGATATTACCTTTTTTCAATTCACTAACCGCATAATCGACCGCACGTGCAGTAAGTGCCATATAAGTAAGTGAAGGGTTGACACAACCAGCAGAAGTCATACATGCACCGTCTGTAACAAATACATTTAATGCATCCCATACCTGGTTATTACCGTTCAATACAGATGTTTTAGGATCGAGACCCATACGCGCTGTTCCCATCTCATGGATACCTTGGCCAAGTCCATATACATTGTCATATGTATAGGTATCTTTTACGCCAATACTTTCCAGCATTTCCTTCATTTCATTTTGCATGTCAGCACGCATCTTCAATTCATTATCTTTGATTTCGGCATCAAATGATAATACAGGTAAGCCCCATTTATCTTTTTTGCTTTTATCAAGCGTAATTTTATTTTCATGGTACGGTAAGGTTTCTCCGAAAGCCGTGAAGCCCACGTTCCAGTCACCTGGTTCACAGATCGCATCTTTCCATGCACCACCAACTTCCATCTCTGCAACAGCACCAGACCAACGGCCTCTGCCTGCAGCACCTTGATAGCCAAATCCACGGACATAATCACGTTTCTTCGTATCGCCATCAACGTTTACAAAACGTGGCACATATAAGCCTGTTGGACGACGACCAAATACATAACTGTCCAGGTAGCCATCGACTTTACCCCCAGCACCACAACGGAAGTGGTGATCCATTAGGTTGTGACCAAGCTCACCGCTGCTGCTTCCAAGACCACCTTCCCATACGTCGGTAGCGGAGTTCATCAATACCCAAGTCGAATTTAGTGCTGATGCGCACACAAAAATGACCTTCGCAAAGAACTCATAGGTTTTGTTTGTTTCAGCATCAACAATTTCAACACCTTTCGCCTTTTTCGTATTTTTATCGTAGATAATCTTTGTAACAATAGAAAACGGACGTAATGTTAGGTTGTTCGTTTTCTTCGCTGCTGGTAAAGTTGCCGATTGCGTACTGAAATAAGCACCAAAGTTACAACCCAACCAACATTGATTTTGGTATTGACAGTTGACACGGCCTTCATGTGGCACAGTGATATTCGCTGTCCGTCCCATAATGAAATGACGTTGGCCACCATATTGTTTTTTCAATCGTTCAGCCAAATCCTTTTCTACAATATTCATCGGCATTGGCGGCATATAATCTCCGTCAGGAAGCGAAGCAACCCCATCTCTATTTCCAGAGATACCAGCAAATTTTTCCGCATAGCTATACCAAGGTGCAATATCTTTATAACGGATTGGCCAATCTACCCCATGCCCATCTTTCAAGTTAGCCTCGAAATCCAGGTCACCAAGGCGATAAGATTGTCTACCCCACATTAATGATCTACCACCGACATGATACCCGCGGTACCAATCAAAACGCTTCACCTCAGTATAAGGGCTATCTTTCTCATTCGCCCAAAGATCAAGGTTCTTTTCGTTCAATGGATAATCTCTGCGCAATACTGGATAATCCTCAATCATCTGCTGGGTACGACCACCAGCATGAGGCCATTCCCATGGCATTTTGTTTGGCGCAGTATAATCCTTAATGTGTTCGATGTTACGACCACGCTCTAGCATAATTGTTTTCAGTCCTTTTTCTGTCAATTCTTTCGCAGCCCATCCACCACTTATCCCAGAACCGATTACAATCGCGTCATAAGTATTTGTTGCCATCTCTCTTCTAATTATTTGTTTTTAAATAGTTATTTTTTCTGTTTAGTGTGCAGCCTTGGCATTATCTACCTTCTCATCTTTAAAGAGCGCTAGAAAGATAAAAAACACCACTGCGGCAATAATTGCAGGAACGACCCAAGTATGATTCCAAAATGCAGCTAAATCTGTTGCTTTCAAATCTTTATATTTGTCGCCTACATAACTTGCTACCCAAAAGCCGATCAACTGACCAACACCGTAAGTTGCCAATGTAATCAATCCCTGTGCGGCAGACTTGTATTTAATACCCGCTTTGCTATCTGTATAAATCTGTCCCGAAACAAAGAAAAAGTCATAACAGATTCCGTGTAATGCGATACCGATCAACAGCATGAACGAAAGTTCACCAGCATTGCCATAAGCAAACAATAGATAACGGATCACCCATGCCAACATCCCTACCAGAATCGTTTTCTTGAATCCAAATTTTGTAAAGAAAACCGGAAGAGCCAACAAGAACAAGACCTCTGAAGCCTGACCAATTGTCATCTTACCAGTTGGATTTTCCAAACCGATTTCGGTCAGGAATAGATTCGCGTTTGAATAATAGAATGCTAAAGGAATACAGATTAGAACGGAGGATACAAAAAAGATCAAAAAGTTTTTGTCTTTCAACAATTTGATGGCATCTAAGCCAATGATTGATGCAAATGATGGTTTCTCACCTTCATCCAGTTTAACTGGAGGTGTTTTTGGTAAAGCAAAGGAAAATACCCCTAATACTAAAGAAGCAACACCCGACATCAGGAATGTATTCTTCAGCGCGCCATCCGAAGCTGCCGCATCCCATTTGAAGATATAGCTAATTGCTAGACCTGCCACAATCCAACCAATTGTTCCCCAGATACGTATAGCCGAGAACTGTTTTTCTGGATTTGTTAATTGGCGAAATGAAACCGAGCTTGCCAAAGCTAACGTTGGCATATATAAAACCATATAGGCCAATACATAAGGATAGAAAGTAGACATATCGGCCGCACCATACATCTGATACATTAATACGGCACCGACCAAGTGCAAAACACCCAAAATACGCTCGGCATTAAAATAACGATCGGCAATCATTCCTACAATAAAGGGAGCGATAATCGCGCCCAATGACTGCGTCGAAAATACATTGGCCATTTCGAAATCCGTTGCGTGCAGATTCTTGCTCAAAAAAGTGCCTAATGTGACAAACCATCCCCCCCAAATAAAAAATTCAAGGAACATCATGAAGGATAGTTTAAATTTTATTGTTGATGAAATCATAAATAAATGGTGTTTTACAATACTACTAATTGGTTTTACCTGCTCAATTTAAGAAATTAAATCTAATTGTCAATAGTACACTATTAAAATATTACAAAAAGCTATCGACCTCACGGTAGGCTGTCACCAATCTATCTTCACCCTCTTTACCCGGCTTAGAATTACCATGTTCCATACCCATTATCCCCTTATATCCTTTACTATGAATATGTTTGAATACGTTTTTATAATTGATCTCTCCCGTAGTTGGTTCTTTACGGCCTGGATTATCACCAATTTGAATATAAGCAATTTCATCCCAACAACGGTTCATGTTCGCAATCAAATCTCCTTCTGTACGTTGCATATGGTATATATCGTACAATATCTTACAGGAAGGGCTATTGACAGCCTTACACATAGCATAGGTTTCATGCGTTTGCTGTAAAAATAATTCCGGTGTATCACTTAAAGTCTCCAACACCATGACCAGACCATGCGGTTCGAAGATCTCCGCTCCTCTACGCATCGCCTCAAGGATATTGCTGAATTGATTTCCCCAAGGTAATCTCCGCTCATAGAATCCGGGAACCACCGTAAGCCATTTTGCATTACAGCGTTTGGCCGCTTCAACAGACTTATGACAGGTTTCGACAAATTTATCTAAGAACTCTTTTTTACCTGTCGCTAAGGAAGGCATCCAATTTTGACCACCATCAACGACAAATACGCCCATCGTCATTCCCAACTTGGCCAGTAGGTCCCCTACTTTCTTTTGCTCATCCAATGTACGGCCGAGATAACCGTTATCTTCAATTCCGCGGAAACCCAAATCATGCATATAACGGATTTCGTCCAGGAAGTTGTCCCCTGCATGATTCTTGAACATCCCCTGATGTGGTGCATAATTTAGATTGAATGTCTTTCCTTTATCCATCATATTGGTTGCATTTTGGTTTGTTGAGGCAAATGTATGCCCAGATAATCCGGCTCCAGCGGCCAAAAGGCCACCTTTGATAAAATCAGATCTTTTCATTTTGTTTATAGTTGATTAATTTTTATATAATTTACCAAATCCTTCTGAATAAATCGTCTGAATAGCTTGGTTTTTATTTTTATAAATGACAAAAACTTCCACGTCTTTCAATTTCTTGGCCTTCGCGATAATCTCTGTCGGTTCCATTCCCATAAAGTAGTTGTCCAAAGCATCAGCATCCATGGCGGTTCTGGTATATACGGTAACACTTAATACACTGGTTGTATAAGGAAAACCTGTCACCGGATTGATATGATGCCCCATTTTTTTATTCTTATATTTAATAAATTTCTCAAAACTACCTGCCGTGGTTAGCGCACCGGTTTTGAGTTGGACAACCGCTGTCATGATATCCTCCTGCTTACTTTCGTCAGGCTGGACAATCCCGATGGAAAAGCCCTTTTGTCCCGGCGGAGTTCCCGAAGTTCTAATTTCACCACCTACTTCCACCATATAATTGGAAATTCCTTTATGTCCGAGATAATCAGCCAGCACATCGACAGTATACCCTTGTGCGATACCATTGACATCAATCTTAACCCCCTGCTTTTTTTTGATTAGCTGCTTGCGCTTGACTTTAAGATAATGCATACCTACAAATTGCTTGGCGGTATAAACTGTTGCCGAATCCGGAGCAACCGGGCTTTTTTTAACACCAAAGCCCCAAAGGTTGACCAATGGGGCAATAGTAATATCGAATTGGCCTTTAGATAGTTTGTTGTATCGGAATGAAGCCGCAATGACATGAGCCATATGCTTATCCATTTCAATCTGCATAACGCTGTCTTGGTTAAACAAGGATATTTTTGAATCCTTACGATAGATCGACATGGATAGATCGATAACTTTTAAGATGCTATCAATCTCCGAGCGTCTAACAAGACTATCCGAGGCGAAATAAGTAATGTGAAATTGCGTGCCTTGTGCAGGGCCTTCCAGGCGAATCTTGCTTAACTCTTTTGAACCAGTTTGTGCCTGTAAACCAAGCGTCCCAATAATAAAAAAGAATATACAGCAGATTTCCCTATTTAGCCCCATCACTGCACTGCTATTAAATATAAAGGTTTGTATTTTGACCAGGGTTTGCCACGGCATAAAAACCCTCTGTATCAGGAAGTAACTTTGGTTTAGCATCCCAAGCCAGTACATCTGGTCCCAATTTGATTGTTGATTTCAATGCTTCATCCCATTTGATAACCTTGCCTGTATAACAAGCAATACGTCCGATGATCCCCGTTAAGGTACTATAAGCGCCGTATTCCGCGTTGTCAAACTTGTACTCACCTTTCGTGATCGCTTCAAAAAGTTCCTTGTGCTCTTGTTGATATGGATTTGGATTACCTTTCGCGTCATGGCGATAGATCTCTTTACCTTTCCAATCATACAATATAGCCTGTCCACCAGCCGAAAGATATACGCGGCCTTTTGTTGCCTGAAACTGCTCATCAACACGGTTTTGTATTCCTTCAAAATGTCGACATTGGCTATACACCACACTGTTATCTGCATAAGTCAGTTCAAGTGCAAAATTATCATAGATTTCGCCGTATTCTTTACCAGTACGGTGTGCTCTACTTCCTGTACCTTGGATAGATACCGGATAGGAACCTTTCACCCAGTTGGCAATATCAATATTGTGTACATGTTGCTCAACGATATGATCACCACACAGCCAGTTGAAATAATACCAGTTACGCATTTGATATTCCATTTCAGATTGCTCCGGTTTACGTGGACGTACCCACACACCACCTGAATTCCAATACACCTGTCCAGAAGTAATATCACCGATTGCACCATCGTGAATACGCTTGATCGCTTCACGATAGTTGGTCTGATAGCGACGTTGCAAACCGACGACAACGTTCAATTTTTTGCGCTTAGCTTCAGCAGCGGCACGTATAACTTGTTGTACACCTGGAATATCAACAGCGACAGGTTTCTCCATAAAAACATGTTTTCCCTGACGAATTGCCTCTTCAAAATGTGTTGGTCTAAACCCTGGAGGAGTCGCTAAAATAACAACATCAGCTAATTTAATCGCCTCTTTATAAGCGTCAAATCCTACAAATTTATGATTATCGCTGACATCGATTTTATCTTGCCATTTCTCTTTAAGCGTATTATATGTACTATCTAAATTATCTTTAAATGCATCAGCCAATGCAACAACTTTGATATTTGCTCCTGAGCTTAAGGCGTCAAATGTAGCACCGGTACCTCTACCTCCACAGCCTACTAAAGCGACTTTGATAACATCAGAACCAGCAGCATAGGCTCCGGATAAAGGCAGTGAGCTTAACATGGCACCGCCAGCAACCACGGCAGAAGTTTTAATAAAATCTCTTCTTTCTAGATTTTCCATAACAGTTTTATATTGATTATTTTATTTTTTAAAAATCTTTAATTGGCTTTTTATCATAATAGGCCATAATTTCCTCATGGCTAGGTGGATTCAATGGTCGTACCAAACGCATACCGACAAATGGTGCCTCTGGAAACCACCAATTACTTTTTGGAACCTGAGGATCCAATTGTTTCCAAATTGGGTCTGAGGCATTCCGGGCAGCTGAACGGAGATCAGCAGCAGCGTTATCGAAAGCTCCCCCACGGACAACATGCGGATATAAAGTTGTTGGAACAACAACAGGATTCGTTAACACCTTATCCTTACCTTCATTATAGCTATCGGCTTTGTACTGGTCATAGGTCCATTCACCCACATTACCATAAATATCATAAAGACCCCAAGGGTTAGGTTTCTTCTCTCCTACAGCATGTGTTTTTTGCTCCGAATTATCTTTATACCAGGCATACTCACCCAGTTGAGCTTCTTTATCGCCAAAAAAGTAGGCGGTCTTCGCACCGGCGCGTGCAGCATACTCCCATTCCGCCTCAGTTGGCAGACGATAGAACACACCTGTACGTACATATAACCATTTACAAAATTGAATCGCATTATAGTGCGTCATGGCAAGTGCAGGATGCCCTTCTTTACCAAAACCAAAGGTCATATCAAGGTAGGGCTTCGTAGGTCTGGTTACCGCGTCTATTTCCGGCGCAACCTTCCCGTCCTTGCTTTTTGCGATTTCATAATCTTTGTACAGAAAAGGCTCAAACAAATCCCAGGTCACTTCATACTGCCCCATCCAGAATGGATCGAGTTTAACCTCATGTACCGGCTTTTCATCATCCTTCCCGCCAGTAACAGACCCCATTTTGAAGCTTCCGGCCGGAATTGCCACCATTTTAAACGAAAGATTGGTCCCTTCAATGGTTTGCTCATAAGGATCAAACTTCTTTTGAGCGATAGCATGTACCCCAGCAAACAGCAAAACAGGAATTAAGAATCTTTTTAACATATTTAGGTTTTATTAAAAGACTAAAATATAAAATAAGGTGTATAGTTTACACTTTGACATTATAACTTTTTTATTACAGTTTAATTCTTAACAAAAGGAACCATTTGTAATAACGGTTTAGCAAGCAGACTTGGCCACTCCAAAGGGAGGCTTAGGTTTGTTAAAAATAGTCCCTTCACTAAAATTTTCATGCCCCCATAAGCACCAACAGCCATGAAAATCAACTGAAGGTCCTTTCCGACCAATAGAAAACAGACAATTCAGAAAAAAAAAGGTTTTCCATTCGCATGGAAAACCTTTTATCTCTTTACTGATCCGTATCATTTATAGCAGGATTTTTCGGCTCACCGCCTTGTCTATGGTAATATATCCAGGATAGAATACCGATTGGCCAGCAATATTGATCGAAGGTTTAATTTTTAACGTAAATATTCCCTTTTTATTCTCATCGCTGGACATTAAAAAATTTTGTAGGTCCGAATTCACCAAAAGATCATAAATATTGGTTGCAATACGTACATTAGCTACGGTAGACTCACCGGGTTCAATTTGCAAGGATTGATTGACAATTCCTTCGACAAGCTGCTGACCACCATATAGAATGATATATTGAAACTTATTGATTGATGCTTTCTTTAGTGTTGGATTATCTATTTTAAGACGAATTACGGCATCCAAAGGAATATCCTTTCGTAAGTAAGCCAAAGCCAGACTCGGTGCCGCTCCGAGGTCGATCTGATTATTTTTGATCAAACGCTGCAGCGATGTTCCCGCCAATCGAATACTGTCTACTGATTCCACGTCAAACTTACATTTCGCCAAGTTCTCGATCTGTGCTTTTTGTCTATTTACTCCGCATCCGGAAATGAATAAACCCAAAAACACCAAACATCCAAATAAAATTTTCTTGCTCATAGCTGCTATTTTCCTCCAAATTTATACAAAACTCCCAGTGTAAACAATGGGTAACCAGCTTTTAAATACGTATTGCTTTTAAAACCGAAAACCATGCCATTTGTGTATTGCAACTTCCACCCTTTTCCAAGCCCCATTCTGGTATAAAACACAGGCTCAATAAGCATATTATCTTCTTTCTCGACAGGAAGACCATCAATCGCAAAATTCTTCATACGCATATTGCTCAGTCTAATGATCGTACCATAGTCGATATCATGTCTATTACCAAATAATTTCAGGGCATCCTTTTTTTCCGATGAAAAGTTCACCTGCACGAAAACCTTGTCAAAGTCCATGTCTTGCGTTTCCACAATTGCCTGCCCCATTGTTGACGACCTTTTATCAATTACACTTGTGGTCCCTAGTCCATACCCACCATATACTTCAAATACCCGATTATTTTTTTTACCAAAACGTGTATAGTAACCTATCCCCGCTTCAGCCATTTTCTGTGCGTAGTCCTTAGTATTGGATCTATTGTCCACATAGGATCCATTAGCAATCACAGCAACGTGATCCGTTACTGCAACCCCTAAATTTGCAGATACATTTGCCTTTGTATTGATGTTTCCGGAAACATAAACCTCACCAGCTTCTGTAAACATAGGTGCCGAAGGCACATTGGGCATATAGATCGAACTACAGGAATATAATGAACAGGCAAACACCCCAGCACACAGACCATATCCAAACTTGTTGTATTTCATAAATCGGTATTTATCTTAAAAACACATATCCCTTATAAAAATTGTACCAAAGCGGTTACATTTAACAGAAAATAACAATTTACCTCATAAATAAAGACCTGTTTTTTTCCCTTATGAGAGCCTCCACGAGTTTTCGAACCAGCAAACAACTCTGATCCAATCAGATGAAACATTCTTTGATTACATCCGGATCATTGGATCTTTTAAAAATAAAATTTGACAACAAAAAGTAATACACACAAAAAAAGGCATCAATTGCTTGATGCCTTCTTCAAATATTGTTGCAAACCTTATGCTTGTTCTGTAGGAACTACAGATACATAAGATTTATTGTTAGCTTTTTTACGGAAAACTACTTTACCGTCTACTAGAGCGAACAATGTGTGGTCTTTACCAATACCAACATTTGTGTCAGGATTGTGTTGTGTACCGCGTTGGCGTACGATGATGTTACCAGCGATTGCTTGTTGACCACCGAAGATTTTGATACCTAAACGCTTGCTATGTGACTCACGGCCGTTCTTAGAACTACCCGCACCTTTTTTGTGTGCCATTTCTTTATCTTAATTTAAGACTAATGTCTGATTAAAAATTCAATTATAACGTAATACCAGTGATCTGGATTTTAGAAAATTGTTGACGGTGACCGTTTTTCTTTTTGTAGCCTTTACGACGTTTTTTCTTGAAAACGATAACTTTATCGCCTTTTAAATGAGACAAAATTTTAGCCGAAACTTTTGCACCAGCAACGCTAGGTGTACCAATGGTAAATTTACCACCGTCTTCTGCTAACAATACATTGTCAAATTCAATACTAGCGCCTTCATCTCCTTGTAAACGGTGTACAAAAAGGAACTGGTCTTTTGCAACCTTAAATTGCTGTCCTGCTATATTTACTATTGCGTACATTGTTAATTAATTAAATGTGTTATTAAATGAAGGGCAAAAGTAATTAGTTTTTATCACAATTCAAAGACAAATCTATCTTTTTCCCTTCATTTTTCATCAACCAATATGTATCTCCATCGGAAATAACAGACTAGCAAGCATTAACCTCTTACCAGACTAAAATTCTTTTTTCCGGTGCAACGTACATTTTAGCCGTAGGCTGCACATCAAATGCCTTATAAAACGCTTCCATATTATAGACAGGGCCATTTACACGGAACTGCTCTGGGCTATGTGGATCAACTTTCAAACGTAAACGCATGCGCTCATCACTGCTTTTCACCCGCCATACCTGTGCAAAACTTAAAAAGAAACGCTGATCACCTGTGAAACCGTCAATTTTCTCGTTCCCCTGCCCTTGTTTGGTCAGTTTAAAAGCATCATAAGCAATATTCAATCCACCAATGTCAGCCAGATTCTCACCAAGCGTTAATTCTCCATTGACATGTTGATTATCCAATAAGGTGAAGCTTCCATACAATTTCGTTACCTGATTTGCACGCTCCGTAAACTGTTTGGCATCTACTGCTGTCCACCAATCATTTAAGTTACCCGCTTTATCATACTGCCTACCTTGGTCATCAAAACCATGTGTCATCTCATGACCGATCACAGCACCAATAGCGCCATAGTTGATCGCATCATCCGCATTGGCATCAAAGAAAGGGAATTGTAGGATTCCCGCAGGGAACACAATCTCATTGTAGGGTGGATTATAATAAGCATTTACGGTCGGTGTTGTCATGAGCCACTCCTTCTTATCGACAGGCTTACTTATCTTGCCAACCATCTCCTTATAAGCATGCTTAGCCGAAGACTGCAGATTCGCATAATACGTATCTTTTGCAACCTCTACATCACTATAATCTTTCCATTTTTCTGGATAACCGATTTTCTTGACAAAAGCTTCCAATTTCTCGATTGCCTTTTTCTTGGTTTCTGGAGTCATCCAGTCTAACTTCTCAATTCTGGCCTTGTAGACTTTTTGCAGGTTATCGACCAATTCCATCATGCGCTGTTTTGCTTCAGGTTTGAAATAGTCATCGACATAAAGTTTACCGACAATCTCACCCAGGTTTTCATCCGCTGAGCTAACCATCAACTTCCAACGTTCTTTTTGTTGCTTTTGTCCATTGAGCGTCTTGCCGAATAGTTCAAATTTTGCATCGCGAAACTCCTTACTCAGTGCGGTTGCAGAAGCGTTTGCCAAATCAGCTTTTAGTTTTGTTTTCCAAACATCTACAGGCTGCGATTTCAATAAATTGTTCAATGCGAGGTAGAACTTAGGTTGCTGTACCAAAATCGTATCAGTCTTCACCTCCAATCGCCCAAGAATATCTTTCCAGTTTAAATTTGGGGTTTGCTTTTGGAAATCCTGAACAGCAAACTTATTGTAGTTTTTGATCGGATCCCGCAATTCAACAGGCGTTAGATGTGATTTCGCGATTTCCGTTTCCAGTTTTAGTACCTCTTCAGCAGATTTCTGCGCATTTGCTCCCTCACCTATTAATCCAAACAATTTAACTAAATAAGCCACATAAGCTTCCCTGATCTTTTTGGCTTTATCATCCTGATCCAAATAGTAGCTGGCCTCTGGCAGATTCAAACCACCTTGAAAAAATTGAAGTGCATTTTTATTGCTGATCCGATCATCGGCCGCCACATAAAAACTAAAAAGGTCTCCATCGCCATCTTTAAATCCATCTGCCGCATAGGCGATCAGTTCATCGACAGTTTTCAATGCGTTGATTTTCTGAATCGTTCCTTCTATCGGCTTTGCACCAAGTTTATCAATGGTGACGGTATCCATACCGCTCGCATAGAAATCACCAGCTTTCTGCTGATCTGACCCTTTTGCACTGTTCGACTGAGCGGCATTTTCCAATACTGTTTTTAATTTCTGCAAATTTTCATCTGCTAGAATATAAAATGAGCCCCAGCCCGTTTCGGAAGCCGGTATCTGGGTATTTTTCATCCATGCACCATTCGCATATTGGAAGAAGTTGTCACCAGGATTGACTGTTGTGTCCATGCCAGAAACATCAAAAAAATTGGTTCTGACTTCTTGTGCACCCTCTTTGCTCTTATTGGACTGACATGACAGCATCATTAAGACGATCGAGAGCGTCCCCCATTTGACTTTTTGTATCATACTTTATTAGATTAAAGAATATAATTAAAGCTAAGCATATTTTGAAGCGCTTCAAAAATACAGCGTAATTATTTCAAAAGTTTTACTTCATACAGGTCTTTGCGTCGATCTTTTTTGACTTTTACAGTACCATATTCATGTAGATCACGTAATGCATAAAGATCCACATCCGCGATCAGCACCATTTCCGCATTGGGGGTTGCTTCTGCTTTAATGGCATTATTTGGAAATGCAAAATCAGAAGGTGTAAAGACAGCAGATTGTGAATATTGAATATCCATATTATTGACGCGTGGCAGGTTACCCACAGACCCCGCAATGGCCACATAACATTCGTTTTCGATGGCACGGGCCTGCGCACAGGTTCTGACCCGAATATAGCCATTCTGTGTATCGGTCATAAAAGGTACAAATAGGATCTGCATTCCCTGATCGGCCAGAATGCGGCTCAGCTCCGGAAACTCTACGTCATAGCAGATCAACAGGCCAACTTTACCACAGTCTGTATCAAATACCTTTACTTCACTTCCGCCCACCATGCCATAATATTTAAATTCATTTGGTGTAATATGAATTTTCTTAAATTCATCCAGCTTACCATTTCGATGACAGAGGTAAGAAACATTATAAAGCTTCTTATTTTCCATCAGTGGCATAGATCCAGCAATAATATTCACGTTATAGGAAACCGCAAACTGCTGGATACGATCAATAATATCGGAAGTATGCTGTGCCAATCTTTCCATCGCCAATCGTTCGGGAAGGTCATTGTAAGGGCTCATTAGCGGTGTGTTAAAAAACTCTGGAAACATGATAAAATCCGTTCCATAATCACTAACGGTATCCACGAAGAATTCGATCTGGTCATAGAAAGCTTCTATATTATCGAATAAGCGCATCTGCCACTGCACCAGTCCCAGACGAATGGTCTGTTTTGTTGTCGAAATCGAACGGGTCTCCGATTCATAATAAATATTATTCCATTCCAACAAGGTCGCAAATTCCATCGACTCAGCGTCCTCTGGCAAATAATGTTTCAGAATCTTTTTGACATGAAAATCATTGGAAAGTTGAAATGTCAGTGTCGGATCATAGATTTCTTTGCGTTTTACCTTCTCAATATAAACCCTTGGACTCATTTTGTCCGCGTAATTATGGTAATTGGGAATCCGGCCACCAGCGACGATACATTTTAAGTTCATCTGTTCACACAGTTCTTTCCGCGCATCATATAGACGACGTCCTAAACGCAATGCACGATGTTCTGGATGCACAAACACTTCGATACCATACAAGGTATCGCCGTCATCACTATGTTTGGTAAATTTACCATCATCAATAATATCATAATAACTATCATAGATATTATTCTTTTTAGAATTGAGGATAATAGATAAGGCACAGGCAACGACTTGGCCATCTATCTCCACACACAATTGTCCTTCAGGAAATATTTCAATCAAATCCTGAATATTTTCCCTTGACCAGGTCTCCCCCACGCCATCATAAGCTTGCTCCATTGATTTCTTCAAACCAACATAATCTTTCTTTGTCAAGTTGCGCACTTGAATATCCATATAAATCTCCTTTTGAAATAAGTTTTCCTAAAAATAGCAAAAGTCGGGCCCAAGCCCAAACATCAGGGTAGTCTAATACCCACAAATGGAGACAAAAAAAGGCGCCAATTGTTTTATTGGCGCCTTAATTATCGATAGATTATGCTATTGACTATGCTTGACCTTGAGGAGTTCCGAAAGGAAATGCTACTGTTGGATCACCACCTTGTTGTGGTTGTTCAGCAACACCCATATCCATTTTAATCGGACCGTTCAATGCTTCGAAACGATTCACGTTATCAACCAATGCACCTAACAAGCGTTTTGCGTGCTCTGGAGTCAAAACGATTCTTGATTTCACTTTTGCTTTTGGCACTCCTGGCATCACACGGATAAAGTCAACCACAAATTCTGTATTAGAGTGAGTGATAATCGCAAGATTTGAGTAGATTCCTTCTGCTACTTCTTCTGTCAACTCGATGCTCAATTCGTTTTGATTTTGGTTATTTTCCATAATAATTCTAAATGTAAGTTAATATAATCCTAAATTTTATTTTGTAAATGTTCTAAAGTCCTGTCCATCCTCGATATTCAACAATGTTTGATAGATCAAACGGATCACATTGTCAACATCTTCTTTATGCACCATCTCAACCGTTGTATGCATATAACGCAACGGCAAAGAAATCAACGCTGAAGGCACACCGCCATTGCTGTAAGCAAAAGCATCTGTATCTGTCCCCGTGTAACGTGAACATGCCTGACGTTGGAATGGGATATTGTTCTCTTCAGCAACTTTAACCAACAGTTTATTCAAATTGACCTGAACTGCTGGCGCATAAGACAATACCGGACCTTTTCCGGAGAATAAATCTCCTTGTGTGATCTTGTTGATCATCGGCGTTTGGGTATCGTGTGTCACGTCTGTAACAATGGCAACATTCGGTTTTATGCGGTCTGCAATCATTTCAGCACCGCGCAAACCAATCTCTTCCTGCACCGAATTTACGATATATAATCCAAATGGCAATTTCTTTTTATTCTCTTTTAGCAGGCGCGCAACCTCGGCAATCATAAAGCCACCGGCACGATTATCCAAGGCCCGTCCGATATAGTAACGATCGTTTAAGATCGAAAAAGTGTCTTCATAGGTAATCACACAACCTACATGTACACCCAAGGCTTCCACCTCTTCTTTGCTGCTGCATCCACAATCCAAAAAGATATTTTTCAACGAAGGATTTTCTTCTTTTTCGCCCGAACGTGTATGAATGGCAGGCCAGCCAAATACCGCTTTAACGATTCCTTTTTCTGTATGGATGTTCACCCTTTTGGAGGGCGCAATCTGATGATCAGAACCACCATTACGCACCACGTAGATCAATCCATCTTTTGTAATGTAATTGACAAACCAGGAGATTTCATCGGCGTGTGCTTCGATCACTACTTTATAACTTGCTTTGGGGTTGATAACACCAACTGCGGTACCATAGTTATCCACGAATGTTTCGTCCACATAAGGCTTCAGATAATCCAGCCATAAACGTTGACCTTCCCATTCAAACCCTGTGGGAGAAGCGTTGTTTATATATTTTTCAAAAAATGAAAGCGAATCTTTTGTTACGACCGCAGTCGTTTTCTGTTCTTTTTTCTTATTCTTTTCAGCCATCTTTTCCTTTTCTATTTACTTTCGTCAAAATATGAAAATTTCAATGAAATGCAAAAGTAAAAATGTTTTTTGGAATATTCCTTTTACATTTCACTTTGATTTTATTGAAAAATAAGATTAAACCTTATCTTTACCATGGTAATTTAAACAGACATAAAATATATGAATTCAATACTAAGTGCTATACATTGGAATATTGATCCCGAGATGTTCAACCTTGGCGCATTTGCCCTCCGTTACTACGCCTTATGTTGGCTCCTCGCTTTTTTTGTTTCCTATGTTATTATGTTGCGTATTTTCAAAAAAGAAGGCCGCACGCAAGAACAACTGGACCAACTTTCCATCTATATCTTCCTCGGTACGCTGATTGGCGCACGACTTGGTCATTGTCTGTTCTACGATTTTGACTATTATAAAGACCATATTCTGGAAATTTTCCTTCCTTTCAAATGGGATAAAAATGGATTCCAGGTCACAGGTTTCGCTGGATTAGCTTCTCATGGCGGGGCTATCGGTATCCTCACAGCGCTTTACCTCTTCTGCCGCAAAACAAAAACAGACTTTTTATGGTTGGCAGACCGATTGGTTGTGGTCGTTCCTATTGCTGGTGCGCTGATCCGTATCGGAAATTTTTTCAATTCCGAGATGGTCGGTACCCCTACAGATTTACCTTGGGCAATCATTTTTGACCGTCATGACAACATCCCTCGCCATCCGGGCCAGCTCTATGAAGCCATCGCCTATATTATCATCTTTATTATTATCGGCTCCTTATTCAAGTCAAACCCGAATCGTCAAAAAGGAAAATTATTCGGCATTTTTATGGTCTTGTTATTTGGCGCACGGATGGTATTGGAACATTTTAAAATTGATCAGGAAGATTTTGAACAAAGCATGCTACTCAATATGGGGCAATTGTTGAGTATACCTTTTATTTTGGTGGGTCTCTATTTTATCTTCCGCAAACCAAAAGCGTAAAACTGGCTACAATCGACTATTGTTCGCAAAACACCTAATTTAACAAGGCATCTTTTCTGAGAAAGGTGCCTTTTTTTATAGTCCTATTCGAAAGCTATGCATGCTCCGTCAAAGCTTCGATTTCTACTCGACCACAGTAGCTACCTGCTCCTGGACAGCGTCGCATCTTGGTCGCCATGAATCCGTACTGAGTCCACCATGAATCCGTGTTGAGTCCGTGTTAGACACGGATTCAGTGTAGACCGATATTGTTCGCACCATGCTCAGACCTGCTTCTAGGGGCGAATCAGGCCCGAATCAGTCTCAGATAAGGTGCAAACAATTGTCAAATAACGCTTGGAACACGGACTCTATAAATAAATTATATATAATTAAAAATAATAGAAATACATTTATATAACAATACAATTCTTTTGAATAGAAATAAAATATACAAAACACATATTATTTAGCTTTCTCTATACAAATAGATAGACTATAATTCTTGCTAATTATATTGAAATTGCTAAAATCGTTATGAAGGGAATGAACCGGTTTTAACTATCTACATCCAATTCATAAACAAATTTTGTTGTTTTTAGTCCAAAACCTACAAAGATTACTATATTTAGGCTTCTTTTATTATCAAACATTTTTACAACAAGAAAACTTAAGCCTAAAATGAGTCTAGAAAAGTGTGCATCAGTCGAAGCGAACGAAAACATGCTTCAATACAATGGTAAATATGGTGAGTATGGCGGGTCTTTTATTCCACCTGTTTTGGAAAGTCAGTTAAACAAGTTAGCTGAATTTTTCGATAGCCATGTACAAAAAGAAGAATTCCAAAAAGAATTTATTTCCATCCTCAAGCATTATGTAGGACGTCCATCACCTTTGTATTTTGCAAAGAACCTAAGTGAATATGTTGGTTCCAGAATCTATCTAAAGCGGGAGGATCTAAACCATACGGGTTCACACAAAATAAACAATTGCATCGGTCAGATTTTATTGGCCAAACAAATGGGTGCTACCGAGATCATTGCTGAAACCGGTGCAGGGCAACACGGTGTTGCAACAGCCACAGCGGCGGCATTGTTAAATATCCCCTGCAAGGTGTTTATGGGAGAGATTGATGCTGCCCGTCAGGCATTGAACGTAAAACGGATGGAACTATTGGGCGCTCAGGTTGTCACAACAAACCTTGGGAGCCGTACACTTAAAGACGCTGTTGACGCAGCCTTGATGTACTATGTCGAAAACCCCTCTTCCTATTACCTTTTGGGTTCACATGTCGGACCACATCCCTACCCAAAAATGGTTGGATATTTTCAGAGCGTTATCGGGAAAGAAGCCAGACAACAGATCCTTGAACAAGAAGGACGTCTTCCAGATAGTATCTTTGCCTGTGTAGGCGGTGGATCAAATGCCATTGGATTATTTTCAGGTTTCCTAGAAGATCAGGAAGTTGAAATCAATGGTGGCGAAGGTGGTGGTTCGGGAACCTACCCTAAAACAGCCGCTACCCTATCTTTTGGTAAACCTACTGTATTCCAGGGCACATATTCCTATTGCCTGGTTGACGATGAAGGCAATCCAATTCCTTCTACTTCGGTATCTGCAGGATTGGACTATCCGGGTATATCACCCCAACATGCAGCTTTAAAGGACAGCAATAGAGCAAACTATTACCCGGTAACAGATGATGAAGCCATCGCAGCGTATAAACTGCTTTCAAAATTAGAGGGAATTATTCCGGCAATCGAATCGTCGCATGCTGTTGCATTGGCCATTAAGCTGCTAAAAGACAAGAATAAGCTTGCTATCGTCAATCTATCCGGACGTGGCGACAAGGATGTGGATCGTGAATTTTAACAACTGACCATTTCAAATAGCAATACAAAGTCCCTTATGCAGGGACTTTGTATCTTACATTGACACGGATCAGACAGCTGTCAAATACACAAAAACGATATATAAATAACACAGATCCTATGAAGCGAAGCAAAAGTCGAGGCAACTGGCTAAAAGTAGCTATTACCGTATTGCTCCTATCCATTTTGGCGTTGACAGTCTACAACCTCTATCCGGAATCCCGTTTATCAAAAAATGCAGTAGTCGACAGGCTTGTGGTGTATAAGTCCAAAAGGACCTTATTGGCTTATGCGCGGGGGAAATTACTCAAATCCTACCAGATCTCACTCGGTGGACAGCCCGTGGGTGCAAAAGAAATTGAGGGTGATCTAAAAACTCCCGAAGGATTATATTATATCAACGATAAGAATCAATACAGTGACTACCATAAAAACTTAGGGGTCTCCTATCCCAATGAAAAGGATGTTGCCCATGCCAAAACCCTAGGTAAAACTGCCGGTGGTGACATCAAAATTCATGGGCTGCGAAACGGAATGGGCTTCATTGGTAAACTCCAACGTTGTGTAGACTGGACCTTAGGCTGTATGGCATTGACCAACACAGAAATTGATGAGCTCTACCGCGCTGTTCCTATAGGCACCCCTATTGAGATTAATCCGTAGTGTCAGCACCGTACACCTTAGCCATCTAAAACTACTCCATCTCGATCATTCGGTTTTACGGCACCAAAACTCTACAACATATGCCCCAAATCTTACAACAGAATGTCCGATTAATTTGCGATTTTTGGGTTTAGATTTGTAACTTGTATTAAAAAAAATCGAATGAAGCTCGCAATAAAGAATATGGTATGCAATAGATGCATCATGGTTGTCGAAAATGAATTGGCCAAGCTTAATCTTCACATTAAACATATTTCTTTAGGACAGGTCGAAATTGAAGAAACGTTGAACAGAGAACAGTCTGCTCAACTGGCCGAGAGCTTTTCCGCCCTTGGCTTTGAATTGATCGACGACAAGCGGACAGTACTTATTGAACAGGTCAAACATTTGGTACTGGATCTAATCCGCAACCAAAACAATAACACCAATCTCAATTTATCGGAAATAATAAGTAACCAGATTTATCACGATTACAACTATATTTCGAATCTATTTTCGGATGTGGAAGGCATGACGATTGAGAAATATTTCATCAGCCAAAAAATCGAATATGTCAAGGAATTACTGGTCTATGATGAACTGACTTTAAGCGAGATCGCCTATCAACTGAATTACTCCAGCGTTGCTTATTTAAGCAATCAGTTCAAAAAAGTAACTGGGCTGACACCAAGTCATTTTAAGCATATCAAGGAGAATAAACGGAAACCCTTGGATAAGATTCAAGATGCTGGATAAACTTCCCTGCATACATGATGCGTAGAACCGATCAGATCGCTATCTGACACCTAAAGATAAATAAGAAAAGGCTTCCGAGCGGAAGCCTTTCTTTTAAAATTGCCCTTTCAAATTAGCAACCCTTATTTTAAATATCTCTAATTCTTTCTGTTGTTGATTGATAAAGGAGTTTTCTGTCAACTTCCCGACGACTATATCGCGTTCCTCATCATTGGCATACACCATATTCTTGAACGGATTTTTGTAATCTTTAGCACGGGATTTATAGATCTGCTCCCCTATCCAGATTCGGTGTCCCAAAGCCTGATCCAACAAAGATACAATTTTATCTCTGGATATTTCCATACCTTCCAAAGTTAGAATTTCAATCAATGACAATAAGGCATGCTTTCGTTTATCCAATGGATAGTCCTTGCTACGCTCATGATAAAACTCATGAATATCATCCCAGGAGTCGATCTTTTTAGACTTGATATCATCCAGAAAAATCTGAAATGCAGTACTTTCAATAAGCTGTCCACCGATATTTTCCCAGTTTGTCCGTTGTTCGCCAGCAAGGCTCTCGATGATATTATCGAGTGATCGGCCTTCCTCCAATGCATCCATCAGGTGCAAAACACCATAATACTTGATGAATGAACGATAAAGATGATAGGCCTCGCCAACTTTTTGAATCACTGTAGGTCGGCGCGAATTCTCTGCTCCGGACAAAACAATGGTCTTATCTTTTAGATCAATATTATTGGCAAGTAAGGCACGTCCAGCCACAATGCGTTCCTCCCGTGTCTTATCCTCTTCCTGCTGAAGGCTTTCCGACACGGCAAAAGCAAGTGTTTCCATTCCAGAAAACATCTCATTGACGGTATCAGGAGCCAACATATCGTACTCAAAATATTGATTTTTAAAATGCCTATTATCCCGTGCTTCATACTTATTGGCATTACGTACCAAAGCGTACATATTATACATAAACCAATACCCTGGGATAAGTACAAGCCTATCATGCTGTACATCGTTACTTACCAGCGTAAAAGGCAGTTGGATATCCAACTCGTGTAAAAAGTCACCCTTGACAATTAAACAGTAAGAGGCAAATCTCGAGTTGTGTTTGAGACTCACACATAAGCCTGGCCAAAAACCACGCCCCGCGATAATCTCACCATCAGCAGCTCTTGAATTGTGGTTTGACCCTACTGTAGCCCCTGCAGCCATATTACTTTGTCCCATGACCAATGCGGCACATAGGAAAGAATTATTATGGTGTTGTTCATGTGCTGGAAAAATCAATGAGTTGAGCACTTCACAACAGGATATCGTCGAATTATCACCCAGATAAGAATTGATCAACCTTGCACCGTATTTCAGCTGCGAATAAGAGGCCAAAATAAAACGTACCGCTTTGACTCCATAGAATATACGGCAACCGTAGCCAATGATACCATTGACCAGCTCACAGCCCTCACCAATTTGGGTATAGGATTCCTGTGATGAGTTAACCGTCACATTCTTCAGCTTATTCACCCCTTTGATGTAAGCATCGGTACCGATCTTCACATTTTTGATCGTGAACGTATTTTTGATAACGCAGCGATCACCGATCTGGCTATAATATCCACGTTGTGTACCAAATTTTTGGTCGGTCAGCTCTTCAAAGCGATGTTGTAACGCCCGATCCTGGCGATTGCGTGTCCACAGATAGACATCTGCAGCCTGCATCCCATCAAAAGGATACACCGAGCGCGCTCCATTTTCATTGCAGAGCTCCAATTGAATACGTTTACCCGATTCTTCACCGTCCCGCAGGATTCCATTCCCAAATTTAGCGGTGCTTCCCGTCTCCATCTCTTTGATTTGACTCAAGAGCACTTCATTGCCCACAATAAAATAGGATAAATAGCCTATATGATGTACAGCCACATCATCACCAAAATCCGAACTGATAATGGTTGAATGATATAAGCCAATGGGAAGTTGTAGATTGCGGTATTCCAAATAGCTCGGACTGAGATTTCCGATACGTACCAAACCATAGAATTTACAACCTTGGATTTGCTTGGGATCAAAAATTGCGGATACCTTGACTTTAGACCAGTCGCTGGACCAATTGCCATTGGCGATCAGCTCCTGAACCTCATTTGTCGTAAGGTCACGGTAATCGTTGCGTGGATTCTGCTGAAAACGCAGGCTGTACTCATCCTGCCCTTCCTGGAGAAATTCATTTGGGATAAAATCATATCCCAAATGCTCCAAAGGTCTTTTCTTTAATACACTCATACGCCTCCTTATTCTACTGTGACAGATTTGGCGAGATTACGAGGTTTGTCAACATCTAAGCCTAACTCCACACCAATATAATAAGACAATAACTGTAACGGAACAACAGAGATTAAAGGCGCAATAATCTCATCTGCTTCTGGAATTTCCATAAAGTCATCCGACAGGCTTTCGGAAACGGCATCACCTCTGGTAACTACAGAAATAATCTTGCCCTTCCTTGCTTTTATCTCCTGGATATTGGAAACAATCTTTTCATGATAGGCATCCTTTGTTGCGACGAAAACAACGGGCAAGTTCTCATCGACCAAAGCAATAGGGCCATGTTTCATCTCTGCTGCAGGATACCCTTCGGCATGAATATAAGAAATCTCTTTTAGCTTTAGCGCACCTTCCAGGGCTACAGGGAAGTTATACCCTCTACCAAGAAATAAGAAATCCCTTGCGTCTTTATATTTTTTTGCAATTTGCTGGATTTTTTCGATCTGTGTATCCAAGATCCACTGCACTTTCTCAGGAACTTCGTGCAATTCCTCCGATAGTTTCAGAAAACGTTCTTCCGAAATCGATCCCTTTAGGGCTGCAATTTTTAATGCGATCAGGTTTAGAACCGTTAGCTGTGCTGTAAAAGCTTTGGTACTTGCCACACCGATTTCAGGTCCGGCATGCGTATAAGCACCTGCATCAGAAAGACGGGCGATGGAAGATCCCACAACATTAACCACACCTAGAATGATGGCTCCCTGTTTTTTCGCATTTTCCAGCGCTACCAACGTGTCGGCAGTCTCACCACTTTGTGAAATGGCTAAAATTACATCTCCGGGATGGATCACAGGATTCCGGTAGCGGAACTCCGAAGCATACTCCACCTCAACATTGATGCGGCATAGTTCTTCAATAACATATTCTGCAATCAAGCCAGCGTGCCAGCTCGTACCACAGGCAACAATGACAATCCGATTGGTACTGCTGATTTCATTCGCGTACTTCTCAATTCCACTCAGAATAATTTGCTTCGCCTGCAGATCCAGACGGCCACGCATTGAATCGTAGATGGTATGTGGCTGTTCGAAGATCTCCTTTAACATAAAGTGATCGTAACCACCTTTTTCAATAGCCGATAACTCCAGATCCAATTTTTGGATGTACGGTGTAATCCGTTCATTTCCCAGATTCTTGAGGATTAGTTCATCGGGTGTGATAATCGCAAGTTCATAATCATTGATGTAAACAACTTCTTTGGTATAAGCTAACATCGGTGAAGCATCTGAACCCAAAAAATGCTCATTTTTACCTATTCCAATAACCAGGGGACTCCCCTTTCTTGCCGCAATAATCCGATCTGGATAACCGGCTTCCAATACAAGGATCACATAGGCACCAACAACCCTTTTTAAGGCAATACGGATCGCCTCCTCCAGGGAGCATTCATTTTGTGACTGGATTTCCTCGATAAAGTTAACAAGTACTTCAGTATCCGTATCACTTTTGAATTGGTAGCCTTTGCTAATTAATTCTGCTTTTAGGGAAGCATAGTTTTCGATGATACCATTATGGATCATCGCGATACGTCCACTGTTTGAATAATGCGGATGGGCATTGCGGTCAGAAGGTTCACCATGGGTGGCCCAACGTGTATGCCCTATTCCTGTTGTTGACTGAAGATCCTGACCGTAAACGAATTCTTCTAGATTCACTACTTTGCCGGTCTTTTTGTAAACATCAACCTGTTCACCTTTGTGCAGTGCCACTCCCGCACTGTCATATCCACGGTATTCTAATTTTTTCAATCCATCAATGACGATACCATACGCCTGACGGTAACCTGTGTATCCTACAATTCCACACATGCTTGTCTCAATTTTAAGTATATATATTTTGTTAATGCGGCCGCAATGTAATAAAAAATATTTACGCAATCGATTGATTAACCTAAAATTAACACAAAAAGAAAGGAGGCCAATGACTTAGCCTCCTTTCTTGTGTAAAATTGATTTATGTTTAATGTTCTGCTACATCAACATGATCATAATCCTCTACAATCAATGCGTCATAGTCCTTCTTTTTCTTATTACCAAAGCGGTCAAAGATCGAATATACCACCGGTACGACAACAAGCGTCAAGAATAGCGACGACAATAGACCACCGATGATAACGATTGCCAGACCTCTGTTCATATCCGCACCATCACCTGTAGCAATGGCAATCGGGATCATACCGAACACCATGGCAATTGTCGTCATCAAGATCGGACGAAGACGGGCATGGTTAGCAGCGACCAGTGCGTCGTGAGTGCTATCCCCAGCTTCTTTCCGGTGGTTGGCAAAATCGACCAGCATGATCGCGTTCTTGGCCACCAAACCAATCAACATGATAATACCCAAGATGGTAAAGATGTTCAACGTCTGATTACCCAATGCAAGGAACAACAAGGCACCGATAAACGACAATGGAATGGAGAACAATACCACAAAAGGTGTGATAAAGCTATCATATAGCGCCACCATCACAAGGTATACTAAGATAATTGAGGCCAATAATGCAATTCCCAATGTACCGAAACCTTCTGACTGATTTTCCATGTTACCACCCCAAATGAAGACAATTCCGGGTTTGCGTGGAAGTTTCTCAAATTGAGCCTGCCATTCCTGTGCTACGGTACCCATTGGTCTACCGATTGCCTGACCTTGGATAGATACCGCTGGTGATTTATCGCGACGCTCCAATAACGTAGGTCCTGAACCATAAGAAACTGTTGCAAATTGCTCCAATGAAATTGAAGCACCTTTATTATTGATAAATTTCAAATCGCGAACATTGTCGATGCTGGCACGACCACTTTCTGTATAGCGAATATTGATATCATACTCATTATCACCCGCTCTATATTTATTGTCTGTATTTCCAGAAAATGCAGTCTGCATCGTCATACCGACTGTGGATACGTTCAATCCCAAAGACGTCATTTTATCACGATCAATTTTCACATTAATCTCAGGGTTACCAGCCTCAGAAGTTAACTTCACTCCCGCTGCTCCCGGGATCTTACGCAATTGATCTGCCGCTTTCTCCGCAAATTCCTGTGCATCTTCTACCGAAGAACCGATGATGGTCAACTTCAATGGCGCTTGCTCAGCTCCCATGATACCGACATTCACCGTCTTAATCTTCGCACCGATCAGCTTGTTTTCCAATTCGCGTTTTAAAGTCGCAGAATATACCTGAGAGTTACCTTCAAAATTCTCCTTATCCAAGATAACGTGGATTTCGGATTTATAACGTGAACCTGTTGTCGAAGCCATACCATCCGAAGACTGTCCTACAGTGGTGATGATTTCTTTGACGTCTGGCTTAGATTTGATATAAGCTTCTGCCTTTTGCGTCAATAAGTTGGTCTTTTCCAAAGAAGCATCCTTGTCCAATTCCAATTGGATGAAAAATTCCTTACGGTCAATTCCAGGGAAGAAGTCCGAACCGATATACCCTTTGACCACAAGCATAAAAGAAGCGACCAATAAGCCTACTGCAAGTCCCAGTGTTGCCAATTTATTCATCCGGCTTTTTAATGCCCAGACCAACAATCCAGATACCCAATGTGTAAAAGCTGTCAAACCACTTTCAAATCCATGGATTATACGTCCGAAGAAAGAAGTTTTGCTCAAATGCTCCAGTTTTCCGAAACGGGAATATAACCAGGGAACAACTGTAAATGAAACGAGCAAGGACAGCAAAGTGGAAATAATTACGGTCACACAAAATTGAGCGAGGATGTTTGCCACCAAACCGGTAGACATCGCAATCGGTAAAAACACCACCACGATAACCAAGGTAATCGCTGTTACGGTAAAACCGATCTCCGAGGCTCCATCAAATGCCGCACGCACTTTATTTTTCCCCATCTCCATGTGACGGTGAATATTCTCGATAACAACGATCGCATCATCCACCAGAATACCTACAACCAGTGATAGTCCCAATAAAGACATCAGGTTTAGGGTATAACCCATCAGCAGCAACCCAATAAATGTCGCAATCAGTGATAATGGAATCGCCACCATGGTAATCGCTGCATTACGCAAGCTCTGCAAAAAGAACAACATGATAAAACCTACCAGGGCAATCGCAATCATCAAGTCATGGATTACGTTGTTGGCAGCATTCAATGTAAAGTCAGAAGAGTCATTTGCGACAAGAATCTTGATCTTGTTGCTTGCATAATCTTTTTCCACCTGCCCAATTGTCTTTTTAACACCTTCAGATACCGCTACTGCATTGGCATCCGATTGTTTAAAGACCTGTAACAAGATGGTGTTTTGACGATCCAAACGAGCCACCTTCTCAATTTCTTTGATACCATCCTGTACATCGGCGATATCGCGCAAATAGATCTGCACACCTGCTGGTGTTGTAATCGGTAGATTACGTAATTCTTCGATCGAAGTTACTTTACCCGCTAAACGGATTGTTGTTCTGTTGTCACGTGTACTTACGTTACCTGTAGGAAAATCAAGATTTGAAGAGGCAACAGTCTGTTGTACCTGAGCGATTGTCAAACCATAACCTTCAATTTTCTTAGGATCCACAGAAATCTGAATTTCACGCTCCTCGCCCCCGATCATATCCACTTTGGCTACTCCATTGATCCGTGCGAAAACTGGCTGGATCTTGTTGTCCAACAAGTCATATAATTCTTTCTCAGATAAATTCGATGTTACTGCTAGACTCATGATAGCAACATCATCCAACGAAAATTTGGACAAGGATGGTGTTTTCACATCATCGGGTAGATCGTTGACAACAGCATTGATTTTCCGTTGTGCATCGGTCAGCAGGAAGTTGACATCAGCCCCGTTATTTAAGGTAATCATCACAATGGATACACCTTCCAGCGAAGTCGACTCTACTTTCTTAATACTCTCCAGCGAGGAAATTGCATCCTCAATTTTTTTAGTCACCGAGCTTTCCACTTCAGAGGGTGATGCCCCTGGGTAGACCGTCTGCACCGTGATTACATTGATCTCAAATTTAGGGACTAACTCGTACCCCAATTGAGTATAGGAAAACAACCCGCCTAATGTCAGTATTATAAATAATACGATAATTATACTGGGACGTTTTATCGATATTTCGGTAATTTTCATTAGAATTATTTGTTTTTAATGGTAATGAAACCACGACTTCATTTGCTACTGTTTTTCAGTATACATTATTTAATAATTTCAACAGGGCTTTGATCAAACAAGTTGATTTGACCCGAAACAATCACTTGATCGCCATTTTGTAGACCACCCAAGATTTCAATGTGATCGCCAAAATTTCTTCCGGATTTCACATTGGTTTCGATTGCTTTACCATTTTTAAGAACGAATATTTTATTATCACTCACACTACCGACAAATGCATTGCGAGGTACGATCAATGTATTACTAGCGGCCCCTTCTCCAAACATCGCTGTACCATACATACCAGCACGCAATTGGTTCGATGAGTTATTGACTTCAATTTCTACCGGGAAATTCAAGCTTCCGTCAGATTTAGGAGCAATAAACGTCACCTTACCTGTGAATCTTTGGTCTGCATATACACTTGCTGATACATCAACAGACTGGCCTACTCGTAACGTCGCCACATTTTTCTCATCAACATTGACGCGTAATTTTAACGTACCAACATTGACAATATCAAAAGCCGCAGCTCCAACATTTAAATAAGTTCCCGGTTCAATTTTACGTGCATTGACCACACCCGAAACAGATGTCTTAATGGTTACATCACCAGCATTCAATTTTGATGCTCTTAGATTATTTTTAGCGTTTTCAAATTGCAATTTCACCTGATCCAGCTGTTGTTTGGTAACACCACCAGTAGAAAAAGCACTTTCAAAGCGATTTAAGTCGGCCTGTGCATTCGTAAATGCTGCTTGCGCATTGGCTACATTTACATTCAGCTTGTCACCTTCGATAATTGCCAGGGTTTGTCCAGCACTTACATGAGAACCTTCGTCTACCAATACCTTCACAACTCTACCCGCAGTCTCCGCAGATACGGTGACCTCTTGCTTTGGCGCAAAAGTTCCATTAGCGGTGTAACGTAGGTCCATTGAGCTTACTTTCGCCGTATCAATACGGACCGCAATTGCCGCATTTGTTTTCGCAACCTCAGCTGTTTCCGCTTCGTTTTTCTTTTTATTTTTATTTAACACAAAAAATATTCCTGCAAGACCAGCAGCAATAATAAGTAGGGTAATAATTCCGCGTTTCATATTGTATTAGTCAATTATTCTTTAATTAGTGATTTTAACTCGCCATTCGATTTAATAATCTGTACTTCGGCTACCTTATAGTTCAATAAGCTTGTATTCAAGTTATTTTCTGCATCAGCCAATGCTCTTTCCGCATCCAGCAACTCCGTTAAAGTTGCCAAACCGTTGTTGAAATTGTTTTTTGTATCATCTAGGACACCTTTGGCCAATTTAACATTCCGACGATTGTTGTCGATGGTTAGCAAGCTGATCTTAATCTGAGATTTAGCATTTTCCTTTGCCAAACTAAGACCAAGCTTTGTATCTTCTAAATCGACCTGAGCCTGTCTGATCTGGATATCAGCCTGATTGATTCTCGCTTTGGTAGTCCCACCTGTAAATATCGGCACCGAAAGATTAAGGCCGATACTCGAGGTTTTTGGCCAGTTAAAATTACCACCGATCGGAAATCCTTTACCAAAACCATTGAAACCAAAGTCAGCACCCAAGGATAATTTTGGATAAAGATCTGCCACTTTGGATTTCTTGTTCAAGTCATATAGTTCAATCTGCTTCTTCATCAGTTGTACCTCAGTCCGATTCTCAATATTGTCCGATTCCATTGCCAATACCGGATTGATCTCAAAAGTCTCGTTAGACAATTCAATATCTTCCTCAATTGATTTACCAATCGCAAATTTCAGCGCATTTTCCTTGATCTGCACAGCGCTGCTCGTCTGCTGTCTCTGTGCCTCCAGGTTGTTTACGTTGACCACAAGACGATCAAGATCGATTTTTTTAGCCAGTCCAGCTTTGACAAGTCCTTCCGTTACCTCTTTAGTTTTAGTGGTACTCTGTAGATTATTTTCTATTGTTTGCAGTTTAAGATGTTCCTGGTAGATATCGTAGTAGGCATTAGCTACTTTTTCAATAACTTGCTCATCTGTTAACTGTGCATTTATCTGATAAAATTCTTTTGTTGTTTTGGCTGCTCTTAACCCTGTAAAAATCGACTGATTAAATAACTGCTGGTTGAGCGAAACCATCGCTGAGGAATTCCAGGCTTGGCCCATTTTAGCAGTAATAATCTGATCTCCAAATTCTATTGCCATTTCCGGAATTAACACATTGTGTTTCAGGGAACCGTTTGCTGTAATTTGTGGCAATGCACTACCTCTCACCTCATCAATCTGGTATTGTGAGTTTTCGAGATCCAATTTGGCTTTTTTAGCTTCCTTTTTATTCTGCAAAGCAAATTTGATCGCATCACTTAGGCTTAATTGCTGCTGTGCATGACTTTGGAAAACCATCGTACCTAATAAAAGGCTGGCTAGTATTCTGATTGTTTTCATTCCTAATTTATTTGTCCTAATTTTATATCTACTTTTTATTTATACCATTAAAAAACAGCTTAGTAGCCAGTTTTTGTTTCTGTAAAACTTCATCAAAACGATCCTGATTTGGTATTCCAGAAATGATATCGGAAATATTGCACATCAAGGATAAGCTCTTCATCAGTTCCACATAGATTTCCGCTGTTTCATAGAGATGCTCTTCATTGAGTTCTCCCTTCTCTGCGCCTACCTTAAGTATCTCATAAAGCGCCTGTACGTCGCGATTATGGAGACACTGAAAAAACTCCTGCATCGAAAGTCCTTTAATCCATTCCAGGTTTTCGTTCATATGCAACATATAATACTTGCGTACAAAAGCATCGCGTAATTCCAAAATCTTCATGATCAGATCGTAGGTTGTACCTTTATGCACAGCGACCAACTTCTCTTCCTCTTCCCTGTACTCATCTGTCAAACGTATAATAACATCCCGTATAAGCGCATTTTTCTCCGAGTAATAATAATATAAATTCGCTTTGGTGATTTTTATATCCTCCGCAATCTCATTCATTGTTGTCTTACTAAAACCATAATGCATAAAGCGTCTTATAGCTGCATCAATGATCTGGTCTTTTCTATCTTCCATTCTTCAAAAAACTCCTTTCTACTTTCTGACTTTTATCAGAAATTGTTCAAAAATATAAAAAGTAACTTCTCGTACAAAATATATTTTGAAATCGCTATTAATTTGATATTTAGTTGACAACAAAAAAAGGCAAACTTTGGAAGTTTGCCTTTTCTTAATAACTCAGATTTTATTAAAACGCTACAGTATTCTGGAAATGTTTGAGGAATTTTCTTTTGTCCAGTTTATACAACCTTGCAGCCCGATAAGCGACACCGGTCTGGACTTCATCCAACTCCTTCAGGAAGCCATAATTCTGCATTTTCTTTCGAAAATTGCGTTTATCCAATGTTTTATTTAAAATCCCTTCATACACCAATTGCAATTGGGTCAGGGTAAATTTTTCAGGTAACAATTCAAAAGCAATCGGTTTGTAGGCTAAACGACGCTGCAATCTTTCCAAACATAAATCCAAAATCTGCTTATGGTCAAATGCCAATTCTGGAACATTTCTAACGGGAAACCATTTCGCCTGCTTCATGTAGTTTGTAACAGGCTTTGTTTTCAGTTTTGTACTATCAAGCTGGACCAGGGCATAGTAAGCCACTGTCAGAATACGTCCTTTTGGGTGCCGTTTCAAGCCCGCAAAAGAATGCAATTGATCCATAAATACATCCTTCAAACCTGTATTTTCATACAAAATTCTCTTCACGGCATCTTCCATCTCTTCGTCATTATCCACGAAGAAGCCTGGCAATGCCCACCAATCCTTAAAAGGATATTCATTTCTTTCAGCCAAAAGAACCTTTAATTCTCCTTCATGAAAGCCTAATATGACGCAGTCTACGGTAAAATTACTATACAAAACTTCTAAATTTATTTATGTGCAATATACTGAGCTAAATTTATTGGCTACTAATCATCGGGTTACCTGTAACAATTATACGCTTCCTAAACGTGATGCGCAAAAAAATAATGAAAAATTTATTCAAAGTGTAGAATATACACTATAAAAATCTTATATTCGTAGAACCTAAAATATAGAGTGTGATAAAAGAAATAAAAAAAATAGGCGTATTAACATCTGGCGGTGACGCCCCCGGCATGAATGCTTGCATTCGTGCAGTTGTCCGTACAGCGCTTCACAAAGGCCTTCAGGTTACTGGAATTTACCAGGGCTATCAGGGTTTGATTGACGCAAATTTCAAAGAAATGGATACCCGCTCTGTGAGCAACATCATACAGCGTGGTGGTACAATACTAAAAACAGCTCGTTGTCTTGAGTTTAAAACAACTGAAGGACGAAAAATCGCATACGACAATTTAAAAGCAGCAGAAATAGATGCATTGGTGGTCATTGGTGGTGACGGGACTTTTACTGGTGCAAATTTTTTCTCCAAAGAATTTGAGATTCCTATTGTAGGAATTCCCGGAACGATTGACAACGACCTTTACGGATCTGACTATACCATTGGTTATGATACAGCCAACAATACTGTTATCGAGGCCATTGACAAAATCAGAGATACGGCAGCATCACATGAGCGCCTCTTTTTTGTTGAAGTAATGGGTAGAGATTCCGGATGCATTGCATTAAACGCCGGAATTGCCGGTGGTGCAGAAGCAATCTTGCTTCCAGAAAAAGAGACGGCTATAGATGATTTGATCAGCCATTTGGAAGATGGAGCCATCAAAAAGAAATCTTCGTCCATTGTTATTGTCGCAGAAGGTGATCAAAACGGAGGTGCTTATTATGTCGCAAAAAAAGTAAAGGAAAAATTTGATCATTACGACACGAAAGTTAGTATATTAGGGCATTTACAACGTGGTGGATCTCCAACGAGTTTTGACCGCGTGCTGGCTAGTCGATTGGGTTTTGCTGCCGTTAATGAAATTTTGGCGGGAAACACGCGGATCACTGTTGGTCTCCGTGGCAATGAAATCAAAACTACTCCAATCGAAGAGGCAATCAGCAATAAGGAAATTAAACTTAGCCCTGATCTATTGGAAATGGCTGAGATTTTATAATAAAAAATAAAGCAGACTATGATAGCAGTAGTATACAGTGGATCTCGATTCTCAGACTGGCGGTTGGCTGACAAAGGCCGGATAACCACCGGGTTTCGCATGACTGGCATCAACCCCTATCTCCAGGATGAACGATCCATACTACAGCATTTAAATAGAAATACCAATTTGATCAATAATGCCGAAAAAATTAAACGTATTTATTTTTTTGGCGCTGGTTCTTCATCAAAAGAACGTAAAGATAAGATCAAAAATGTTTTTGAGCGCTTTTTTGTCAATGCCCGTGTCAAAGTAGACCATGATGTCATCGCTTCGGCTATTTCAACTTTTGGAGATGAAAAAGGGATTGTAGGTATCATCGGAAGTGGATCGAATGCCGCTTACTATACCGGAAAGAAAATCATTGAGAACAACTATGGCTTGGGCTACATTCTCGCAGATGAAGGGGCTACAAACTGGAACAGTCAGCAGTTGCTGAAACATTATATGACAGATACCCTACCGGTCGATCTGAAGGATAAATTGGAAAAAGAATTTACGTTGGACAAGAAAAGTATTTTGGAGAAGGTCTATATTGCACCGCAACCAACCAACTTTTTAAATTCATTTACCGATTTTGTACTTGAAAATAAGGAGCATCTATTTATCAACCAATTGATCAAAAACGGGCTACGCATTTTTATTAAAACTTATATTAAGCCATTAATGAAAGAGTATCCTGACAGTGATGTAAATTTTACCGGTTCGGTAGCTTTCAATTATGAAAACATCCTGCGAGAGGTAGCGACAGAAGAATTTAATATCAGTATTGGCACCGTGGTCAAGGAGCCGATACATAATTTAATTAAATATTATATCAATAAAAATTAAGAATATGAAAATTGGAATTAACGGATTTGGCCGTATTGGTCGTTTAGCATTCAGAGCTGCTATCAATCGTCCAGAAATTGAAATTGTTGGTATCAATGACTTAGTTGAGCCGGATTATATGGCTTATATGTTGAAATACGATTCAACACATGGTAAATTTGACGGTACTGTTGAGGTTAAAGACGGCAACTTGATCGTGAATGGCAAAACAATCCGTGTAACTGCTGAAAAAGATCCAGCAAACTTGAAATGGAATGAAGTAGGTGCTGAAGTAATCATCGAATCTACAGGTTTCTTCTTGACTCAAGAGTTGGCTCAAAAACACATTGATGCAGGTGCGAAAAAAGTTGTTATGTCAGCTCCAGCAAAAGATGACACACCTACATTCGTAATGGGCGTAAACCACAAAGAATTAAAAGCAGATCAACATATCGTTTCAAATGCATCTTGTACAACAAACTGTTTAGCTCCTATCGCTAAAGTATTGAATGATAAATTCGGTATCGTTGAAGGTTTGATGACTACTGTACACGCTGTAACAGCTACTCAAAAAACTGTAGATGGTCCTTCAGTGAAAGACTGGAGAGGTGGCCGTGGTGCTTACCAAAACATCATCCCTTCTTCTACAGGTGCTGCTAAAGCTGTAGGTTTGGTTCTTCCTGAATTGAAAGGTAAATTAACAGGTATGTCTTTACGTGTTCCTACTGCTGACGTTTCAGTTGTTGACTTAACAGTACGTTTAAATAAAGGTGCTTCTTACGAGGATATCAAAACTGCTATGAAAGAAGCTTCTGAAGGCGAATTGAAAGGTATCTTGGGTTACACAGAGGATGAGGTTGTTTCTTCAGACTTCTTGGGTGATGCTCGTACATCAATCTTTGATGCTAAAGCTGGAATTTCTTTGAATGATAACTTTGTTAAAGTTGTATCTTGGTATGACAACGAGTGGGGTTATTCAAACAAAATCGTTGATTTAGTATTAGAAGTTGGTAAACTATCTTAATAAGATCCACCTCGACAATATTAAAGGGCTATTCAGATCGAATAGCCCTTATTTTTTCCGCTTAGGAATCAGCGGGTTGGCGTTTAAACGCAAAAAAAAGCACTTTTGCCTTTTGTATTTCAAATAATCCCTCTATATTTGCAGCATCAATAAGGCAAACAGCTAACATTGAAAAGGTGCCATAGCTCAGTTGGTAGAGCAAAGGACTGAAAATCCTTGTGTCGCTGGTTCGAATCCAGCTGGCACCACCGAAAGAAACAGAACGCGACGTTCTGGAATACTTTGAAAAATAATTCCAATGCGAAAATAGCTCAGCTGGTAGAGCACAACCTTGCCAAGGTTGGGGTCGCGAGTTCGAATCTCGTTTTTCGCTCACCTGCCTAGGTGGTGGAACTGGTAGACACGCAGGACTTAAAATCCTGTTCCCGTTAAGGGAGTGCGGGTTCGATTCCCGCCCTAGGTACAAGAAAGCTCATCAGTCGGTGGGCTTTTCTTGTTATTAAAGGGTCTTACCCCTATTGCTCCAATTTTATTATTCACCTCACTAATTTACTTTTTTCGGTCTGCTAGAGCAGTTACATTTTCCTGTACTTATAAAAGCATTTTGATACAGCATAATCGTTTCTGGTCATTTAAATTATTATATTTATTAAGGTCTTACACGATAAGTACCTCGTCTCTTAAACAAGTTCGTCGTTTACAGATTTAGGTTATTATGGAGAAATATCAAGTAGATTTTAGTAAAACTGCCCATTTCAGGGGCATCCGTATATTATTTGAATTTCTGGAAGAAGGTCTGGATCATGCACAGGAAAATGGAATTAAAGAAATCTGCGTCTGGGCCGACAGTGATTCGAGCAAGCATGTAGTCAATTTTGATTTTTTAAAAGACAGAGATTTTATTGAAACATTCCACTGGCTTGTTCCGATGTCCAAAAAGTCCAGTATTGATGGGTTGAAATATTTATCTGGTTTGAAAAACCTGCGCTGGAACGGCGCCAGTGACTTTAACCTCAACCTTGCAATTTTCCCTGCTTTAGAAGAACTGAATATAGGTTATGGTCCGAAAATAAGCGGCTGGGAAAATCTGACATCGCTAAAAAAATTGCTGATTGGCAGTGTTAAAACCAGTGACCTTTCTCTACTGCAGCAAGCCATTAACCTAGAATACCTGCGCATTATCGGGGGGACGTTTACTACAATTGCAGGTCTTGAAAACTGTAAAAAACTAGAAACGCTATTCCTGCAAAAATGTACCACACTAATAACGCTTCAGCCAACTATTCGCAATTTGGATAACCTGGTACAGCTGAACCTCGAAGGTTGCAAAAAAGTAAATGTGGAGCAGGAATTAGCAGATCTGGACATTATGTATATTTCCATTATCTGAAGAAATAATATTTAAAACAGGTATTAGATTAAATACCTTACTAAATATGATTATTTGGGTACATGATTGAAAAAACATCTTGATGGCACAAACTTAAAACCATGGAAAATCTTGAAGTACGAGTTTATGGATCATCTAAGGAAGCCCTATCTTATAACTTTTTAAACAAATATCAATGACAAAATTTATATCCACCTTTTTTTCAGCCCTTTTCGTTTTATTAGTGGTGTCTTGTAACCCTACAACCTCGAATCAAACCGGCAATGAACATTCCGGAAAAGCAAATAACGATAGCTCGCTTATTATTTATGCTGCAGATGGCTCGGTGACCTCTTACAATCTTGAACTCAAGAAGCAAAATTGGGAATATAAAAACCCAGGTGAAGTGGTGAACTGGGATAATACTTTTACAATCGAAAATGACCTGGTATATGTCCCCTTTTCAAAAGGAACTGTGGTGGCTTTAAATGCTCGGAATGGCGAGATAAAATGGACAAGGCAATTGTTATCAGGACAGGATTTAAGCGGGTTAAAAGATGCCAGAAATGAAGCTATCGATAGCTCCTACGTAATAACCGGGCAATCCGCTATGGTGGATAAGGATAAAATCTATATCTCGGCAAGAAATAGCCGTTTGTATGCTCTCGATAAAAATGATGGTAAAATACTGTGGAAGGCAGCACTTAACAACAGTTATACAAATTACCCACCGTTATCTATGGAAGGTTTCCTCTATACTAATAATGCTACCTTCCTTTATAAATTTGATACAAAAGACGGCAAACAGATCTGGCAAAAGGAGTTTCAAAAACATCCGTTAAATGCTGAGCCGGTAAGCGATGGCAAGCATATTTACACCAGTGACAGTTTTACCGAATTATATGCCACAGGGCAAGATTCCAGACAGCAATGGAAATTTAAAAGTGCTACAGATGGGGGGCTGACCTATGATCATTTGGTTCTTGGTAGCGGTATCGTCTATGTAATGAATGGAGATCTAAAGGATAATACAACAATAATAGGGGTATCAACATCCAATGGCGCCAAAAAGTGGTCTTCTGTAATTGAAAATGAAACAGTTACTTATTTTACACTCATAGGAGACACAATTTATGCCTATTCCGATGAGACTCTTATTGTGCTTGATGCACAAACCGGAGAACAACAATTCAAAGGCGAATTCCCATCCTTTGACCAACCTGGTCAGGAAAACGCTATTTCTAATATTGTAGAGAAAGAACCTGGCATCATTATGTTCCTAAGCAATAACGGATTGGTAAGCTTTGAGACAGCAACAGGTGAATTCTCCATTGATTATGGAATACAGGCGCCACAGTCCATTTTTCCGCGCAATGTAACATGGATTTCACTTTTGCCAGCTAAATTATCAATGAAATAGAAGATAGTTGCTAGTCGTTCTATCCGTTTCCAAATATCCTACCAAATCGAAAAAATATCGCTTTGGTACTTAAATCAGTAAATGATGAATTTAATAGGTCTTCAGATTTAGATAAGGAAATAGCCATAATTGATTAAGAATTATAGCTCACTTCTCTTCAGATTGCGATGCTTTACTTTAAATTTCATTCACCGCCATTACGCGCGCTTTATAAAGATCTATTTTCTGATAAATCTTGTTAAAAAACATTTTCTTATCCCGTGTTCCGGCCGTATTTAACAACCTGGAATTTTTAAGTTGATGCTGATAAAAGTTTGACGCATGCTGGCAAGTATCTGTATCGTTTGTAATGAAATACCCAAGCATCGTATGGGGAACAAATAGCGATTTTCTGTCCTTGTTTCCAACCAAAACATTATTGTTTAAGATCAATAGTTCGTGGTAATATAGTTGGTACTGATCGTTATTTGGAATACATTTTTTTTCCAATGAAAACACCAGCTCCTTTATCTGGTCACAGAGAATCTTCCCATTGTCAGCCGTCAATAGGCCTGCTTGGGAAAAATACATAATCTGCTGTAGCGTACTATTGATTGTCGTATCATTCCAGATCTCTTTTACCCTGATGGACGAATAATAATCATTCAGCTTTTGCCCCCGATTATCCATCGGTGTTTTTGACAAAAACGACTCAAAAGACACCTCCAACTCATCAGGGCTCAATAAATTGAGCCAGACATACCGCTTAAAACGAGATAATAATCCTGTATTTATCGTATAGAAGATCGGTATATCCTTAGCAGAATAATACAAGGACGTCTCCAGATTGGGCTTAAATTCTGTTAACGACTTAAAGGAATTCTCAAGGTAATTTGACAGGTCATTGAATGACTGGATTTCCGTTGTCCTTTTCACTAAAATATGATCACTGTTCTGAAATAGCTTATCCAAAGAAAGTGAAAAGTGATTCGCTAGTTGTACTGTTTCCTCGATTGAAAATTTACTCTTCATCGAAATTCGCCGATGCGCCGCATCATAGCTAATATCAAGAGCACCTGCTATAGCCTCGATGATGGACTTCGTTGCATCTATTTTTCGTTGTATTTCCTGGATCAGTTTTTCTTGATACATAGGCCTGTTGGTTTTGCGATTATCACAAAAATAAAAATATTTTTTATTGTTTACCACAATTTAGAATGCGATTATCACAATAACTTTGGTAAACAAAACAAATAGTCATTTTATTAAAAGCTGAATATGAAAACATTATTGAAAATACCTGCGCGATCATGTGATCAAACTGAAAACTTATGCACTTTACCCCTTTCGTCGGAAATTAGCACCGAAGGAACGAAAAAACTACAAAGCTACCTAAGCGAAAAGACGAACCAACAATTTCCTACATTGACCGATACCAACATCAACCTGTCGCTACTAAATGGAAATATTGAGAACTTCATTGGTATGAGTCAAGTTCCAACAGGGATTATTGGTCCATTAAAAGTCCAGGGAACCGCAGCCAACGGTGCATATTATGTTCCATTGGCCACCAGTGAAGGGGCACTGGTCGCATCTTATCATCGTGGAGCTAGAGCATGTTTGTTGGCGGGAGGAATCACATCGATCTGCCTAAAAGAAGGTGTCCAACGAAGTCCGGTATTCAAATTCGAAAACTTAAATGATTTAAGCCTTTTCGTGTCGTGGTTCCTTGCTGAGAAAGACAGTCTTCAGGATATTGTTAAGAAAACAAGTCGCTTTGCAAAATTAACGGACACAAAAATCCAGATCGAAGGCAATCACCTGACCATATCATTTGAATACTTCACCGCAGATGCGGCCGGACAAAATATGGTCACCATCTGTACAGATGCCATCTGCCGCTTTATTGTCGAACTCTGTCCGGTCAAACCTACGCACTGGTTTATTGAGGGGAACAGTTCCGGTGATAAAAAGGCAACCGCATACTCCTTCAACAACGTTAGAGGTAAGAAAGTAACGGCAGAAATAGAACTATCAGCTAGCATTGTATCGGAAGTACTCAAAACATCATCCGAACTGATGGATAGATATTGGCGCAGCTCCACCATGGGGATTATCCAAAGCGCTGCTATAGGTGCGCACGGTCACTATGCCAATGGGTTGGCCGCCCTATTTTTAGCTACCGGTCAAGATGTTGCCTGTGTAGCTGAAGCTGCGACCGGCATCACAAGAATGGAATTAAATAAAGATGGTTCGTTTTATGCCAGCGTCACCTTGCCGAACCTGATCATAGGAACTGTCGGTGGAGGTACAAACCTCCCTACTCAAAGGGAATGTTTGGAGATTATGGACTGTTACGGAGAAGGAAATTCAATAAAATATGCCGAGATAGCCGCGGCCCTTGTACTTGCCGGAGAACTATCTATTGCTGCGGCCTTATCAGCCGGCCAGTTTACGAAGGCCCATCAAAAATTCGGCAGAAAAAAAACGATATAAAAATGGAAACGAAAAAAGAAAATAGATGGAATGTGCCAAATGCACTTTCCACCTACCGCATACTGGCATTACCTTTTATTAGCTATGCCATATTAACTGAAAACAGGGAGCTCTTTATAATATTATTATCTATAAACCTTATAACGGATATCCTCGATGGATTAATCGCTAGACTATTTAAACTTCAGACAGAATTTGGCGCTAAACTGGATTCGGTCGCGGACATAGGGACATACCTGATGGCCTTTTTAGGAATGATAAGACTGGAAAAAGCTTTCGTATCGGCATATAGGGTCGAATTTATCCTCCTTATTGTCTTATGGATTGCTCCCCAAGTATATGCACTTATCCGATTTCAACGGTTCCCCAGCTTTCATTTATGGTCTTATAAAATAACTGGCTACCTACAGGGCATATTTATCTTTAGCTACTTCGTCTTCGGATTTCATGCAATCTACTTTCACCTGATGTTAATCGTGAGTTGTCTGGCTTATCTGGAGGAATTAATTCTAGTGATTATCCTGCCGAAGCTGCAATCCAATCTGAAGAGTATATTCCTTATCCAACAGCAAAAAGGAGGTTGATCATGTATCTGTTTATTGCGAATATATTGCTATTATTTTTTGGAATAGGTGCTTTAGTGACACTGTATCTCAACAAGAATAGCCAAGTTGATCGAGCCAAAGAACGTTGGTTGAAACTGGGAGTTTATTTTCTGGTGCTGGCCCTGGTGTTTTCGTCCATTTATTTTGGACAAATAAAACTGCTGGCTATTTGCATCGGAACAGTCGGCCTTTATGAAATTTTTAAAGCCCAATTATTTTCCAGGCCGCCAGTTCTTTTCTGCTGTTTTGTGTTGCTCATTTACCTCAGTATCCTATTTGCATTCGTTAAGTTCAGCCATCAGATACCAACAGCGCACATATGTTTTGTCTACTTTACAGTCGTCACCTTTGATGGGTTTAGCCAGCTTAGTGGTCAACTGTTTGGAAAACGAAAACTGATCCCCAAGATTAGTCCCAACAAAACTTTTGAAGGTTTGATTGGTGGTATGATATTGACGATATCGGCCAGTCTTTTCCTTATTCATTATACCCATCTTTCAATGGAACAAACGATCTATACAGCAGTGTTTATCTGTATTTCTGCGCTCATTGGAGATCTCTTAGCTTCCTGGTACAAGCGCAGATGTCAAATTAAGGACTATAGCCGATTAATTCCGGGACATGGCGGGATATTGGATCGCTTCGACAGCTTTATATTCTCCGGAGCAATGTATTGGTTAGTTTATTGATAGCAACGTAAATACCCCAATCTTAAAATAATTGAGGAACAAATAATTTATACAGATGAAAAACGACTTATCAAATATGCTCCTATTGGCAATGATCTTTTTGCTGCTATTTGCCCTTTCTGAAATAGTATACCATCGCTTTAAGATGAGGGTAGAATTTACAAGAAAACTCGTGCATATTGGTACGGGCATTATTTCACTGTTATTCCCTATTTTACTTGCAAGCCATTGGTCCGTATTATTGCTTTGTGGATTATTTGCCGTGATTTTGGTCTTATCCCTAAAATTTAATTTATTGCGATCTATTCATGCAATTGACCGGAAATCCGCAGGTAGTCTAGCCTATCCCGCCGCAGTCTATCTTTGTTTTGTCACTCAGGCCTATCTGGATGATCGCTACATTTTCTATTATCTACCTTTGGCTACCTTAGCGATCTGTGATCCTATGGCCGCATTATCTGGCAAAAAATGGCCATTGGGGCCTTATATAATCTTAGGCGCAAAAAAAACTGTGTTAGGATCTATTGTTTTCTTTATCAGTGCTATTATTGTCAGTTTTTTAATCTGGAAATACACGCATGATTCGAGTCTCGGCATTCAGGAACTCACCATAATAACAGCAATTGCGCTGATGGCTACACTCGCTGAAGCACTGAGCAAAGATGGCTATGATAATTTAACCATTCCCGTAAGTACAATCGTAAGTTTGTATATTCTTCTTCCTTAAGTCCACTTTTCTTCATACCAACTTCCACCGTTGCAGCAATTCGCTTCGGGTTGTCTTCGGGATTTTATCGGGAAAAATAGCCAGAGAATCCGATGAAATCCCGATGAACTCCCGATGAAATGCAGAAGTTGGTATGAAGTTGGTCAGAAGATTTCAGCTCGTCAAAAGCCGATAACTTAATCATTTTATTTCAATTCCAGATCCATTTGATATTTCCCTGCTTCCAATTGGACTGCGTTGCTATTGCGGATATTCTCAGGCGGATAAAACGTTGCCGTGGCATTTGCCGGTATCTCCACGGTATATTCAACCTTGTTTCCCTTTACTTTCCAACTGGACAGGATATTGCCATAGGGAGACTGATAAGAAATCGAAGACTCCTTGAGTTCCTTCGGGAAAATAGGCTTTAACAAGACATGTTTGAAGCCTGCCCGTGTTGGATCTGGCAAGATACCGCCAATGGATTTAAAAAACCAGCCACCGATCTCACCAAACATCATGTGGTTATCAGAAATATCTCTGGTTGCTTTCAAATCCCAGTTTTCCAGTAATGTGGTCGCCCCATTGACGATCCACCAGCCCCAGGAGGGATAGGTATCCTGTACCGCAACTTTATAGGCTGTCTCCCCATAGCCGTTATCTTTGAGCGCATTCAAAAGTGCTTTTGCCCCCAATACGCCAACATCTAAGTGAAAATTGGTCTCTTCTACCCTGCTATTTAAATTGGCTGCAACTTTGGCTTTCATCGCTTCCGGTACCACGCCCCAATATAAGGGCACACTCAACTCTGTCTGCGTCCCCGTGCTATAGATCCCTTTTGAACGATCCAAAAACTTCGCATTGATGGCATCTTTGATCTTCTTGCCCAGCATTTCGTATTTCTGCTGATCAGCAGTTTTTCCAAACATTTTTGCGGCGGAGGCCAAAATTGTTGCGTCAACATAAAAATAAACAGATGAGGTAAGCTCGAGATTAGATTGCGATTTGACCGGTACCCAATCCCCCCGACCGAAGGTTGTCAAGCCATTGGGACTGATTCCATCCACGTAATCCACATAACGTTTAATATTGTCATAACACTCAGCTAGCAAGCTGGCATCGCCGTAAAACAAATAAGTTTGCCAAGGAATAATGGCAATGGTGCTTGTCCAGTCCAAGCCATTTGCTGTGCCATAGCCCCAACCTCCTGTTGGTATGATATCAGGCAACACACCGGTTTCCTGCTGTTCGTCCCGATGATCCGCCATCCACTTCTCATAGACAGTGATGCCGTCAAAATTATAATAGGCTGTTTCGATTGCGAGATGACCATCACCAGTCCAGCCATTTTTCTCCCGTTGCGGACAATCTGTGGGATAGCCCATTAAGTTGGACAGGTAGGCATTATTGGTTGCTTCCCATAAACCGTTTATTAAGGGGGATGAGGTTTTCAGCTGGCCAATTGGACGTACATCGCTATGCATGAAATAAGCCGTAATAGCCGATTCATCCAATACAATCGGATCACTGCTGCTCACTTCGACATAACGAAAGCCTTTATAGCCAAATTTCGCCATAAATTCATCCTCTTTCCTACCACTCAACGTCAAGATGTCGGTTTGAAAGGGTTCCAGTTCTTTATTCCCACGATAATATACATCAATATTGGACAGATCCAAGCGTCCATTTGCCTGCAATCGTTCGCCATGCTTGATTTTGATCACCGTCCCTGCCTTACCACCAATCTTTATCTTTGTCACACCGGCCATATTCTGTCCCATATCAAAGATGTAGGTTTTCTCATCCATCTTTTTCATTGATTTCGGCGAATACGATCGAACCAGGCGGATGGGCACCATCTGTTGGGAAACAATATTAGTAGAGGGTGGGTTCCGATACTGAATGGCATGCCACTGTGAATCATCAAACTTTGGAGTATCCCATCCCGGCATCTCCAGACGGGCATCATAATGTTCGCCGGTGTAGATATTATTATAACGGATAGGTCCCGCCGCCGTCTTCCATTGTTGGTCTGTAGTTAACGTCTCCTCGCTGCCATCCTGGTAGACAATGCGCAGGTTCAAGCAAAATGTGGGACGATTACGCCAAGGTGCTTTATCAAAATTCCATACCGCTAATGGTTGATGATTATACCAACCATTCCCCAATACGACAGCAACGGCATTGTTTCCCTGCTGGATCTGACGGGTTACGTCCTCCACCACATATAGTGTACGTCTATCAAATCGGGTATACATTGGATCCAGACGGTGGTCACCTATTTTTTTGCCATTTATTGAAAGTTCGTAAAGTCCCGCCACAGCAATATAGGCACGGGCAGACTTAATCGGCTTGATCGTTTTAAATACTCTTCTGAAATACGGCGCCGCCTGCTCGTGAATATCCTGATTATCACTGATCCATTTCCCTTTCCAGTTCTCCATCCCCATCATACCAGTCTCAAATGAGGCGATGGAAGAGGTGCTTTCACTCGCATTTTTGTCCCAGACAAGCACTTTCCAATAGTACTTTGTCTGCCGTTTCAAGCCAGTACCGTTATAGTGAATCAACATAGTCGAACTCTGTTGCTTTCCGCTATTCCAGCTATTAGCTTTATTTTTCACCAATGCAAGTGAATCACTGCTTACCAAGATTTGATAAGCAGATTGCTTCGCTCCCTGTCGCTTATCGGCCAGTCGCCAGCTTAAGCGCGGATTTGATTTATCCACACCCAGCGGATTCACAAGATGCTCGCAGTTCAATTCAATTGGCAGACATTCTTTTTGTTTTTGTGCATACAGCATCGAGCTTACACACAGCATCGTCGTCAGTAAAATTTTCCGCATGTTTAGTTTATACTTCGTTCAGCTTTTTGCATTTCCTAGCATAGCATTTAGGTTATATCTCGGGTGACAATGCACACATTCAACAGGAATACAAAAAGTGTTAAATTGTTTTAGTTGATTCAAAAACGAATATATCAATTATTATCAAGATAATTAAACTGTACTGTCCTGTTATCCTGCCGATGAAAATTAATAGCAATGTTTTGGATTATTCATCAAAATAATCCTATATTAGTCTCGACTTTAGGGGTGTCTGCATATGCGGGCTGAGATTTTACCCTTATAACCTGATCCAGATCATACTGGCGTAGGGAAAAGTAAGCTATCTTCCAGATACATTACTGTATCTTGTTGTGGCCATTCCTAAAGTTTTACCAAAAAAATAAAAGGAATGGAACTAACAATCAATCATCAAATCCGATTTTTCGACCCCGCGCCGGGCTCTTTAGCCGAACTTTTACAGACGGAATTATCCGGTAAAACCCAAGGTATTGCCGTGGCCCTCAACAACTGCGTTGTTCCCAAAGACAGCTGGACCACAACAATTTTACAACCCAATGATCATATCCTACTCATAACCGCTACACAAGGCGGATAATATCGTATGGAGCAGATTCAATTCAATATACCTAATTCCCCATTAACATGACAGCAGAAAAAATCACACAAACCCCTTTTCCAAATTCGACCAAAATCTTTGTTCCCGGCACACTCTTCCCTATCCAGGTGGCCATGCGTCAGATTTCATTGAGTCCGACAAAATTGAGCAATGGACAGATTGAAGTCAATCCGCCCATCAGTATTTATGACACTTCTGGCCCCTATACAGATGGAACACAAGAGATTGACATACGTAAAGGACTTCCCCGTCTTCGTGATCAGTGGATTCTGGACCGCGAGGATGTCATACAGCTTGAAGGCATCAGTTCGCAATATGGTCAAAAACGTCTCGCAGATACCACATTGGACGAACTTCGGTTTGCTTACAGCCATAAACCTAAAGTTGCTGCACTGGGTAAAAATGTGACGCAATTACATTATGCCAGAAAGGGTATCATTACACCAGAGATGGAGTATGTTGCCATTCGTGAAAACCAACGAATAGAGCAGCTTGCTGATAGCACACCAGGCATGGATCATCAGCATCCGGGCGAAAATTTCGGTGCGCGAACTGTCGGAAAATATATTACGCCAGAGTTTGTCCGTGAGGAGATCGCCGCTGGTAGGGCAATTATCCCCAATAATATCAATCATCCGGAAAGTGAACCGATGATCATCGGTCGTAATTTTCTGGTAAAGATCAATGCCAATATCGGTAATAGTGCAGTGAGTTCAAGCATCGAAGAAGAGGTTGAAAAGGCTGTTTGGGCCTGCCGCTGGGGTGCTGACACGATCATGGACCTGTCTACGGGCAAGAATATCCATGAAACCCGCGAATGGATTATCCGTAACTCACCTGTTCCAATAGGTACAGTCCCCATCTATCAAGCGCTGGAAAAGGTCAAAGGTGTTGCCGAAGATCTCACCTGGGAAATATTTCGGGATACACTGATCGAGCAGGCCGAACAGGGTGTGTCCTACTTCACAATACATGCAGGGGTTCTTTTACGTTATATCCATTTAACAGCACAACGGGTGACAGGGATCGTGTCAAGAGGTGGATCCATTATGGCGAAATGGTGTCTTTTCCATCATCAGGAAAACTTCCTTTATACCCATTTTGAAGAGATCTGTCAGATCATGAAACAGTATGATGTTGCTTTTTCGCTTGGTGATGGGTTGCGCCCCGGTGCGATTGCCGATGCCAATGACGCGGCACAATTTGCAGAGCTGGAAACTTTAGGTGAGTTAACTAAGATTGCCTGGCAGCATGATGTACAGGTGATGATCGAAGGACCAGGCCACGTTCCGATGCAGCTTATCAAAGAGAACATGGAAAAACAGCTGGAATGTTGTGACGAGGCTCCATTTTATACCCTCGGTCCGCTGACAACCGACATTGCTCCGGGTTATGATCACATTACTTCTGCCATTGGTGCGGCAATGATCGGTTGGTATGGCTGTGCTATGCTCTGTTATGTAACACCAAAAGAACACCTCGGACTGCCCAATAAAAAAGATGTGAAAGATGGTGTCATCACCTACAAACTGGCTGCGCATGCTGCAGACCTAGCCAAAGGACATCCTGGAGCACAGTATCGCGACAACGCCCTGAGTAAGGCGAGATTTGAATTCCGATGGGAGGATCAGTTCAACTTGTCATTGGATCCCGACACTGCACGTGAATACCACGACGAAACTTTACCTGCAGACGCTGCCAAAGTAGCACATTTCTGCTCGATGTGTGGCCCAAAATTCTGCTCCATGAAAATTACACAGGAAATCAGGGATAGCGCAGCGCAGGGTATGCTTGAAAAATCACAGGAATTTATCGCCCAAGGAAAGGAAATCTATTTATGATCATTGCGTTGACAGCAGCGGAAGAATTCGCTTCAGAACTTCAGACCATACATGCACTGTTTGAACAGGGACTTGATCTTTTGCACTTGCGAAAATATCATTTTTCAGATGAACAAATGCAGCGATATGTAGCATCAATAGATGCTACATATCACGATAGACTGGTTCTGCATTCTCATCCGCAGCTGTCAAATGCACTTCATATTAACAGAATTCATTTAAATGAACATCATCGGCGAAACGGCTTTTTTGATCCGCAGCTGACCAACTGTATCTGCTCGACATCAGTCCATCATATCAATCAGTTCAATACGCTGGACAAATGCTGGAATTATGCCTTTTTAAGTCCATTATTTCCAAGCATTTCCAAAGCAGGCTATGGGCAGCACAATGCTGTCCTGGATCAATTACAGTTCCGTTCCAATTTTGATGTTCATTTAATCGGTCTGGGTGGGATAAAAGCTGAGAACTGTCTGCTTTCAACAGAAGCTGGAGCAGATGGAATCGCTTTACTTGGCGCTTTATGGCAAGCCCCCAACCCTATTCAACATTTTATTACATGCAAACAACAACTATGCTCGAAAGACTACAGTATATCTCGCAGGGACTGACACGGGCAGAACAGAAGAACAACATCCTAAAGGCATTGGATGCTGGCGCCAACTGGATCCAAATAAGGTGGAAACAAGCTGACGAGCAAGATTTCATTCGGCTTGCACAGCAGATAAAACAGATCTGTGAACAATTCGGAGCCAAATGCATCATCAATGACCATGTGAAGCTTGCCAAGGAACTGGATGTCGATGGTGTACATCTCGGACTAACGGATTGTGGCATCGCCGATGCACGTCGGCTATTGGGGCCATCCAAAATTATTGGCGGGACAGCAAATAGCCTGGAAGATGTGCAAGGTCGAATAGCAGAACAATGTGATTACATCGGACTCGGCCCCTATAGACATACCGATACAAAACAAAAGCTCAGCCCATTATTAGGCCTAGCGGGATATGAAAATATCATCAACCAAATCAGTCAGCAGGGACTCCCGCCTGTTCCGATTTTCGCCATCGGCGGGATCAGCAGTCTTGAAGACATTCAAAATCTGTTGCAGACAGGAGTTTATGGTATAGCTGTATCTGGACTAGTGACCCAGACACCAAACATTATTTCATCCATTAAAAATCTTTTACCATGAGCACATTACAAATAGCCGATCGCAGCTTTGCGTCCAGATTATTTATGGGGACAGGCAAATTTGGCAATCTGAACGAAATGAGTGCGGCCATTCAGGCTTCTGGTTCGCAACTGGTTACCGTTGCACTCAAGCGGATTGATCAGCTTGCGGCACATGACGAATTAATCGCCGCAATTGATCTAACGACAATAGATTTGCTTCCCAATACTTCGGGAGCAAGAACAGCAGAAGAAGCCGTTTTGGCAGCCCAACTTGCCCGAGAGGCTCTTGAAACAAACTGGGTCAAATTGGAAATCCATCCTGATCCGCGCTACCTCTTACCTGACCCGATTGAAACATTACGGGCAACAGAAGCACTGGCAAAATTGGGTTTTGTTGTCATGCCCTATATCCATGCAGATCCTGTGCTCTGCAAACGACTGGAAAATGCCGGGACAGCTGTTGTTATGCCTTTGGGGGCGCCCATTGGTAGCAACAAAGGACTCCGTACATTGGACTTCCTGGAGATCATTATCGAAGAAAGCAATGTACCGGTAGTTGTTGACGCTGGAATTGGCGCCCCTTCCGACGCCGCTAAGGCCATGGAAATCGGTGCTGATGCCGTATTGGTCAATACTGCAATTGCCGTTTCCAATAATCCGCTGTACATGGCAGAAGCCTTTAAAGAGGCCGTCATTGCAGGACGTAAAGCTTATGAAGCTGGTTTGGGCCCTATCAGTTCCCGAGCGGTCAGCTCAAGTCCGTTAACCTCATTTTTATTCGATTAATATAGCGCCATGAATGATTTTAAAGAGATACTTGACCAATACAGCTGGGAAGAAGTCCAAACAAAGATCTATGGCGCTTCGGATCAAGATGTGCATCATGCATTAAACCGGGCGAATTTGACACGCAACGATTTCATGGCACTTATTTCTCCCGCTGCAACACCTTATCTGGAGCAGATGGCACTTAAAGCACAACAGATCACGCAGCGACGATTTGGCAAGACCATCCAGCTTTATGCGCCACTGTATCTCAGCAATGAATGTCAGAATATCTGTACCTACTGTGGGTTTAGCATGGACAATAAGATTAGACGAAAAACACTGAACAACACCGAATTATTACTGGAAGCGATGGCACTCAAATCCATGGGTGTCAACCATGTATTGCTGGTCAGTGGGGAAGCAAACAAAACGGTGGAAATCAATTATTTCTTAAATGCAATTGAGCTGCTGAAACCTCATTTCTCTCAAATATCGATCGAAGTCCAACCCTTGGAACAGGAAGAGTATCAATTATTACAGGCTGCAGGGGTATATGCTATTTTAGTCTATCAAGAAACTTATCATCGGGAAGTATATAAGAAATACCACCCGAAAGGGAAGAAATCCAATTTTGATTATCGTCTGGATACCCCCGACCGCATTGGGCGGGCCGGCATTCATAAAATTGGATTGGGGGTATTACTCGGATTGGAGGATTGGCGTGTAGATAGCTTCTTTACGGCTACCCACATCAGTTATTTGCAAAAACAGTATTGGCAGACCCGGTATTCAATTTCCTTTCCAAGGCTGCGACCAGCCGAAGGCTCTGTAGCACCCAATTTCCACCTCTCGGACAAGCACCTGCTCCAATTGATCTGTGCTTACCGCTTATGGAACGAAAATCTGGAAATCTCAATTTCCACCCGGGAAAATGAAAGCTTCAGGGATCATATCATTCCTATCGGGGTGACAACAATGAGTGCAGCCTCCAAAACAAACCCCGGTGGCTATGTGGTAGATCCACAAGCCCTGGAGCAATTTGAGGTCAGTGACGAACGGGATATGGAAACCATAAAAAATCAAATCCGGAAAATGGGATATGACCCGGTGATGAAAGATTGGGAAAGCAATTACTCAGGGTTAGTACGTTAGATAGATGAAAGAGGATCTTATTTTCGAACGGTATAGCCGACAGATTTTTATCGAGGAAATCGGTGTTGTGGGGCAACGAAAAATCATGAATTCCAAGGTACTTATTGTGGGTGCTGGTGGATTGGGAAGCCCTGTATTACAATATCTAGCCGCAGCTGGCATCGGTCGTATTGCTTTAGTTGACTTCGACCAGGTAGAACTACATAATTTAAATAGACAAGTGATCCATAGTGAAAATCAGCTACATGTCAGCAAAACAAAAAGTGCAGCCGATTACATCAACCAACATAATAGTACCATTGACTTTCAACCGATACAGCTGAAGCTCGAGGCTGACAATGCAACAGAAGTCTTAGCCCCCTATGACATCATTGTAGATTGCTGTGACAACTTCAAGACGCGTTATCTGCTCAATGAAACCTGCGTCAGGCTGAACAAGCCTTTAGTCTATGGAAGTATATATGGATTCGAGGGGCAATTGGCCGTATTTAATTATCAAGGAAGCAAGCACCTCTTGGACCTGTTCCCAACAGCACCCTCTCCTGAACAAGTACCCAATTGTGATAAAAATGGTGTACTGGGTCCATTACCGGGGATAATAGGGAGTATGATGGCTATGCAGGTACTCAAAATGGCTGCCGGACTGCCCGTAGACTGTAATCAATTGACTCTTGTCGACACCTATCACTGGCGCTTTACGAAGCTTTCTTTTTAAGATATAACTTAACGAGCTCTCCTATCTGCGGAGAGCTTCTTCTTAAAATTCATTTAAAACAAGCATTGGCAAACAATATTTTCTAATTTTAGTTTATATATTAGCAAGCTAAATGTCAACTATACAATCTGGAATGAAAAAAGTAATCTATCCATTACTATCACTCGCATTATTACCTTTATTTTCAATTGCCCAAGAGACAAAAATCACCGCTGATGATCTCTTTGCCAAAGCACGTAAGGTCGCTTTTGATTCAAAAGACTATCCACAAGCCATCCAATTATCGAAACAGGCGCTTGTACAGGCACCAGAGTATACCGACATCAGCATCTTTCTGGGGCGTCTTTATACCTGGTCAGACAAGATTGATTCAGCCCGGACGCTCTTTCATGAGCTAGATAAGAAAAACACAAAAGATGAAGACTTCTTTTTAGCTTATGCAGCGCTGGAGTACTGGAATGACCAGGCTGAGAAAGCTAGCCTGCTGACCGACAAAGGGCTGGGTTTTCACCCGCAATCACAGGACCTCCTGTTGTTGAAAGCCAAGATCAACTATAGCGCCAATCACTACGAGGTCGCCGAAAATGCAGTGCATCAACTCCTAAAAATAGATCCCAAAAATGCGGAAGCACGGTCTTTGGCCAAAAACATTGAAGAATATACTGCTAAAAACGCCATTGGTTTAACCTATAATTTCGTCTATTTTGACAAACAGTTTGACAATAACTGGCATATCGTTGGCTTAAGCTATAAACGTGCTACTCCGATTGGATCTGTGATCTTTAGAACAAATTATGCAAATAAGTTTGCGGAGAACGGTGTACAGTTTGAAATGGAAGCTTATCCACGTCTATCCAAAATATTTTACCTCTATGTTGGAGCAGCTTACTCCAATAATGTAGGCATATTTGCCAAATACCGTACAGGTGTCTCCTTATACGCCAACTTACCCCATAGTTTTGAAGGGGAAATCGGATACCGACAACTTTATTTCAGTGACAATATTTGGATGTATACAGCTTCCGTCGGAAAGTATTACCAAAACTTCTGGTTTAATCTCAGAACATACCTCACACCCGGCGAGAAGAATATTTCCCAATCTTATACTGGCACAGTGCGTTACTATACGAAAGGTGCAAACGATTACTTCGGATTTAGTGCCGGAACAGGTTTGAGTCCCGAGGAAAACCGGAATAATCTATTGGATAACGCTCCATACAAGTTAAAGACCTTTAAAGTAGGTGCTGAGTACAATTTTTCGGTTAAACAAAGCAACCTATTCTCGATCTCGGGCACCTATTATAACCAAGAATTCCGACCAAAAGAAAAAGGAAATCAATTGGATATCATCCTAGGTTATATCCGCAAATTTTAGTCTTTCTTCAAGGGACCAAAATAATTGTTGTAAACACTGTCTGGCAACAATCTTTTTTGAGTATAAAACAATTTGTTCTTGCGCTTAAACAATTCAAAGCGCTTGGACAATTCTTCTTTTGCATTATCCGGGGCCACATCTTCATTGAGTGTGCCATCCAGTTGATATAATTGGCCCTCAGAAAGGTGATAATTACCGCGCACAAAGTCAATCAATTGATTCTTGCTCTGCATCATGGCGATCCCCTCTCCTTTTGCTGATGCGCCTTTATCAAGGCCCTGACCAATCCAGGTCACTTGAGTTGGGGTTTTTAGGGCAAAATTTTCTCGATAATAAGCCAGTACCGAAGGAGCAATGTCAAAATGGCTCACAAAATTGTGAAAGGTCTTTGCTTCTTTTAGCAGGGACGAATAAATCAATAGTGGCACATGATAACGGTCTATTTTACTCTGTAAAGGTATCTCCGGCATGGCATGGTCTCCCGTGATAATAAAAATGGTATTCGCAAAATCCGGCCTTTTTTTATATTCCTTAAAAAACTGTGCCATCGCATCGTCCAAATTTAAAACTGAAACAAGCTGCGTGCGGTTTTCCAGGGCCCACTTTTTTTGCGTTGGAGACAGCTCCATAGATGCGATTCGCTGATCAAATAACTGCTCATAATGGGCTGCATTATTAATTAAAAAAGGATTGTGTGTCGATAGCGTCAGCAGGACATGAAAATAGGGATTCTCCTGCACTTTCTGTACTTCAAGCAATTTGCTAAATACGGCCTGATCTTCATACCCCCAACTTTCACCTCCTTTTTCCGGTAACTTCTTATAGGGTGGACCAAAAGCCTCCTGGTCAATGAGTCTATCAATTTTGTTATAGTCCATGAATTTTTTCATGAAATCGAAATTAGAATGACCACCATAGAAAAATCCTGTATTAAACCCGTTATGCTTTAGAATGTTGAACAGATTAAAGTTATCCGGTAAGGTATCCTGCTCAAGGAAACCATGCATGGCGAAAGGCAATGAGCCAGTTAATGTAGGCAATACCGAAAATGTCCTTCCCGAGGAGCTCATATTATTATCCCAATACAAGGATTGTTTTTTCAACGCACCTATAAATGGCGTAAAGTTGCCGATATAACCATTTTCCGAACTATAGGCATGCCCCAAACCTTCAATAACAAGAATGACCAAATTCGGTGCCTTCGTTGTCTTGTTTAAATAGGCTCCCAGGAAATCCTTGGTATCTTCAGTTTTCAGAAAAGGAAATTTACTATCCAGTTCCTTCGGATCCGCATCATCTTGACCGAGTGCAGCCAACATTCCGGGATGCTCCGCCACATAATTGGATAGATTGGAATCAAAAAAATAACGCCACTTACTTCGACTTGCATTGGCCACAAATTCATCTTTTGCTGATGCGCTTCCCAAGATTGAAGCCGAAGAAATAAAGCAAGACACAAGGCCTATTGACAAGAAAGCGATCCCCACATAAGCCTTTTTAAAAGTCTGCTTATTGGCTATCCAAAGCGGAACCCAAGCGATCACAATCAGTAATAAAAGTAAAGCGATATTCGTAAAACTCAGCATGCCACTGGCTTCCAAAATCTGTTTCATCTCCTCGGAACTGTAATAAAATAGATCTGCGCCAAGCAGATTTCGCGATTCCGCAAAATACAGAAACAGAATAAATTGAATGACAACGATTGCTGATAATGATACGACCAGCAGAAACTTCGACCAAAAGCTACTGAGAAACTGAAGCAATACATACCCTAGTCCCACACACCCTAGCACCTGAAAGGCAAAGAGCAGATTGTCTCCAAGCAGGTATTTCCCTGCACCTACATCTGCAAGCTGGACAAAACGTCGGCCATACCACCACCATTCTACTCCGATGGACAACATGTACAACACAAAGAAAACAGCCATGACCGGACCGATTCCCTGCAATGCTAAATTTAATCGCTTACCCAAGTATTTCCAAACGGACTCATTCGACTCCTTTTGTTGAAAACCCTGTCTTGTCATTTCGCCCCAACCATGTTGCTTACGAAAGTAATCTACTACCCCCTGCACACCGGCTTTGACAACAATGGGATGAAAATATAAAGGTTCAAGAATGACGGTTGTAAGCAAAGTCGAGAGATCCCGTTTTTTTGTATAAACCTGGTGGCTGACAAGATCAACCAAGATGGCATAGATTGAATAGAGAATTCCAGAAGCCATGACCAGCGCAAATAAGGCAAAGAAGAAAGGCCAGTTGATGATTCCTAGAATAAAAAAGATCACAAAGACAATGTAACCTGTAAATTCGACGAGAGGTCCCAAAAACTCAAAGAAAAACCAGTAAGGCATACTGATCATACCAAAACGACCGTATTTGGGATTAAACATCAGTTTTCGATGTTTCCATAGGGTCTCCATGGTGCCTCTCATCCAACGGTTACGCTGTTTGCGCAGGACCTCTTTTGACTCCGGCACTTCTGTCCAACACAAGGGATCCGGAATATTAACAACTTCATAGGCTTGCTTTTGCTCTTCCATATAACGCCGCATACGTACCACGAGCTCCATATCCTCACCCACCGTATTTCTGTCATAACCACCACAAGCCAGAACGATCTGACGATCAAAAGCACCAAAAGCACCAGAAATCAAAATCAATCCAGAAGCCCTGGACCAAGCCATTCGCCCCAAAATAAAGGCACGAATATATTCCAGGGCCTGCGTGCGCCCCAGCCAGGACTTTGGAAGATTTACGTCCGTCACGGATCCATTGATCACATTGCAATTATTGGCCAAACGTATTACGCCACCACAAGCGATAACGCGCTTCTCTGTTTGTTCCAAAAAAGGTTTCGCCAATTTTAAGATCGCATCCTGTTCCAGAATACAGTCCACGTCGATACAGACGATATAATCACCAGCAGAAATGTTAACACCAACATTGAGTGCGTCCGCTTTACCGCCATTCTCTTTATCGACAACAATGAGTTTTTTAAAGGCTGGATTTTTACTTTTATAGATTCCCCGAACTTCCTTAGTTTCAATATTTCCCTGAACAAAAAAAGAAGTGGACTCAAGTTCATAAGCTGCAATCAATTTCTGCATCGAATCATCCTTACTGCCATCATTCACAATGATAATTTCCAAATTATGGTAATACAGGGACAATAAAGAGCGTACATTCTCAATGATAGTCATTCCCTCATTGTAGGCTGGAGCAATCAGGCTGAAGGTGGGTGCATTGGGATTAGTAGCAATAATACTATAATCGGTAAATGCATTTTTATGTTTATAACGAAAGACTGCTCCATAAGCATATAGTCCAATCCACGTATAGATAATAAATACGGCGGCAGAATAAAGTAAAAACAGCCAAACTACAATTTCATATACAATATGGGAAAATTCTAACATTTTTTCTCTTGCAAAGCGTGTTTAATAATCTGTATGAGTTGGTCGTAAGTATCTGTTCTTTGCGAAATTTCGCGTAAATATTGATCTTCCCCTAGAACGACAAGCACTTCAGCCGCAGAGATTTTAACGGATACCGCAGCATGATTCCACAATTGTTCCTTCAAAAAGTCTTCACTTTCCCTGCTCCGGGCTACTCTCATCGATTTAAGAATTTCAAGCTGCACTTCAATGGGCTGTTGATCGAAGCAGGTCATAAACTGGCTGATCGTCGTATGGTTTTCTATGGCTTGCATCGTCCGTATAGCCTGCACACGAACAGATATGGCTGAATGATCAAGTAAGTCATAGACCGCTGTATACATTGCCATCAATCTAAATTTTCGGATCAGGCGCAAAGTAAAAATAACGACAGCATCATTTGTACTCTTTAACCAACTGTAAACCTGTACATCAGAAAGTTCAGGTATATGATGAATAGAGTACAGGAGTCGCAATTGCTGCCAGTCTGATAACGGTTTATCAAGATGCTCCAAAAATCCCAGACCTTCATAGCCCTGAAAACTTACCATGGCGTACTGTGCTTCCTGATAAACCGCCGTACGGTCATCATTCAACTTAGCCTTTATCTCCGGAATTGCCGCTTCAACATTCATTGCAGCCAATTCCTGTATACCACCGGCCACGAGATAGGCTTTTCTTTGCCTTAGCTTTCGCCAGGCCTCGTCTTCCAATTTGAATTCATAAAACAGGCTATGGATGGCTTTTTTTGCCCCACCGGAAAATTTCCGGTCCGAAGCAACCAATACATCCAAAAAAAGTGCACGAAATGAGGGTTCCTTGAGATATTTGCCAAATTCCTGATCCCGTTCAGTATTCTTATCCGTTCCCACAATCGTCTCCATAATTTTATACTCAATAATCTGTCTCCAGGAATGTCGATTATGTAAGATCCTATAACTGTAAAAACTGTAGCCCAGCACGGCAATAATCAGCAATAGCACTAGAACTAGAACGGCGATTATTGCTAGGATAAGCTCATGTAGGACGATATGCTGGGACATGATCTAAGTCTATTTGTTTGTTAAGCGTTTTATTCTCAGGATAAGCTCGTTTGGACTGAATGGTTTAACCATAAAATCCGATGCCCCAAGGTCAAAGGCCTCTACAACCACTTCCTCTTGCCCCATGCTTGACAGCACAATGACCGGTATCTTCTTTCCAATACGTTTTATCGCGGAAAGAATTTCAATCCCCGACGCAAATGGCATCATAATATCGGTGACAACCAGATCAAAATCCGATTCTCCAATCTTTTCGATCGCTTCCTGACCATTTCTGGTCAAAACAACTTCGTGTCCTTCTTTTACTAATTTGTGTTCTACGGTGCGCAAAATTAACTCGTCGTCTTCGGCAATTAAAATCAACATACTCCTATTTATTTAAAATTTTTGCAATCAAATTCAGTCCGATTTCCATTTCCTCCTCAATAGCAGCAAATTCTTTTGAAAAATCGGTATCAAGGGAAATACTAGCTTCCAATTCTTTTGTTAATTGGGCAAGTTTAATGAGTCCAGCGGTTGAAGAGGTCCCCTTCAATTTATGTAATAGCTCCTTGATACGCTTTAGATCGTTTTCTCTTTTTGCTTCCGCAATCTGTGCCCTCGATGCTGTAATTTCTTTGATGACCAAGTCAAGAAAAAAAGACAAAAATGCAGGATCATCACCTGTCTGTTCATGCAGACGCTGCAGGTCAAAATGCGTTGCCAAATCTGCAGCCTCAATCTCCAATTGTTGAGCGGAATCCAACGATAACATTGCTTGTTGCAAGGCATTAAACAAATCCTGTTGCCGAATAGGTTTAGCTAAAAAGTCAGACATTCCAGCAGCTAAACAGCGTTCTTTTTCGCCCGAAACATTCCCGGCAGTGATACCGATAATAGGCGTATCCTGGTATTGTTTCATCTGACGGATCTGTTTTGTGGCTTCGATACCATCAACTTCCGGCATTTGCACATCCAGCAAGATAAGATCAAAATTCACCTCCGCACATGCTCGAATTGCCTCGGCTCCATTTGATACCTCTGTCAAAATTGCATCCGGCATAATACTGGCCATCATTCTTAAATTCAATGCCATGTTGACCGCATTATCATCTGCCAACAAAACCTGAATTCCTTTACCATAGACATCCGTAGGTAGGGATAGATTTACTTTTGCCTGTCCTGCCTCTTCTTTATTTTGCTGGATAGCCCTGCGCAAGGTTTGATACAGTTCATCCGATTTAATTGGCTTCAGTAGGCAAAACGAGCGTTCTTCCTGTCTAAACGCTGAAATTACTTCGTGCTCCTCAGAAGATGTATGTAATACAATCAACGGAATCCCCTCTCCTTGTTGCCGAAACAGTTCCTTAATCTTTTCAATGGTTTCAAGCCCCGATAAAATAGGCATATGATAATCCATCAAGATCACATCGAAGCGCTCTCCTTTCATCAGCAATTGCAATGCCTCCATACCATTTTCCGCCAATACAGACTCAACCTGTTTATAAGCCAGCATGTGTTGCAGGATGACCCGATTGTTGGCATTATCATCCACCACAAGAACCCTATTTAAGGGTAGGTCGCCATCTTCCTGCTCCATCACTTCGCAGGAGACCTCAATATCAAAGTAGAACGTCGATCCTTTTCCCAGTTGGCTGGTCAAATTCAACTTGCTCCCCATATATTTTAACAAATTATTGGAGATGGTCAGTCCAAGCCCGGTTCCACCGTACCGTTTGCTGACAGAACTGTCCTCCTGCGTAAAAGCATCAAAAATACGTTGCTGTTTTTCCTCAGGAATTCCGATTCCTGTATCGCGCACTTCAAAACGTAGGCTTAACTTGTCGCTATCATGATGAAGCCGACTTATTTTAAACTCGATCTCCCCTTTTTCGGTAAACTTAACCGCATTGCCCAGTAAATTAATAAGGACTTGTTTAATACGGGCTTCGTCAACCCATATAAAAGCAGGTAATCCTTGCTCGATATTCAAAAGCAATTCAACTTCTTTTCGCTGAGCTTGGTATAATACCACATTGATCACCTGATTTGCGATATCGTATACATTATATTTATCGACAAACAGTTCCAGTTTTCCAGACTCAATCTTCGAAAAGTCCAGAATGTCGTTGATGATATTTAATAAACTGTTCCCAGATTCATTAATATAGCCCAAATATTGCATTTGCGTATCATTCAGCGGAGTTTTCAATAATAAATCTGAGAACCCGATCACACCATTTAGTGGTGTCCGGATTTCGTGACTCATATTGGCTAAGAATTCCGATTTGGCTTTACTTGCCAAATCCGCCATTTTTTTTGCATGTTTTAATTCCTCATTTATTTGGACAGATTCCGTGATATTTTGCGTGAAAATAATAATCCCACCGATGCTGCCATCGGTTAGATGCCATGGCCGTACTTCCCAGTTGAAGTGCTGCGGCTCGGCTATTCCGCCGACCTGAATCACCTCATCTATATTCTTATAGGGGATTCCCTCCAATGCATCCTGATAGATTTTTTTCCGTTGGTCCGGAATATCCGGAAAAAGTTCAAACAGGTTCTTATTAAGTAATTGACTTTCATCTTTATGAAAGTCTTCAATCCATTGATTGCTCAGCGATACATAATTAAAATCTCGGTCAAACATCGCTACCGATGCAGGCACATAATTTACAAAGGCACGTAACATGGATTCTTTACGTTCCAATTCGAGATACAGGGATTTACTCTTATCAATATCCTGGATAATACCAAATACCCGTTTACAGACATCATTTTCAAATTCAGGAATCCCTTTCACCCTAACCCAGATTGTTTCTCCATTCTGTTTTAACAGGCGCAATTCGGTATCATAAGGTTTTCTGCTACGGATCGATTCTTCGAATATATGTCGTAGCGCTATTTGGCTTTCGGGCTCATAAAAACCAATGGCATGCTCAAAATCCGGCGTAAAATTTGGATCAACACCGTGAATCAATTTTGTTGAGTCGGACCAATAAACTTTATTTTCTGCGAGGTTTACTTCCCATCCACCGACCTGAGCGACAGCATTGGTCTGTTCGAGGATCTGTTTGGTATGCAGTAGATCGTTCTCCAAACGCATACGATCCGTCATATTCAATGCTGTACTGACTACATAGGGTTTGCCTTCTTCATCCTCTTCGACCATATTATGATAAAGCCAGGAAATATTTTCACCATCCTTTGTTTGCAGGACCATCATGGCAGAATCCTCTTTATTTAGCGCGATGCGTTTTAGGTATTCTTCCACCAATCCCACATGATGTGGTGGGACCAATTTCTTTAGGTTAAGCGATTTGACTTCCTGCTGTTCATATTTCAGCACCGCCCGTCCTTTTTCATTGACAGCGAGAATATTACCCTCCATATCATGCATGCTCATCAAGCCAATCGCATTTTCAAAAAAACTACGGAAACGACGCTCCGAATTTTCCAGCTTCAGTTTTTCCTGTCGCTCCTTTGTGACATTTCGGCCAAAGGCTAGAATTTCATGATTGATGGCATCGTATTTAAAATGCCATTCAATTATGACCTCACTCCCATCCGCTACAGGTGTCGATGATGTGGATTGAATCCCATAATCCGCATCCACGATCTGTCTTAAATCGTCGGCCAATGTGTTTGTATCATCCTGCAATAAACTAAGCAGGGACTTCCCCATACTATCTGATCTTGAGATCCCTAATACGCTGGTAAAGGCGGGATTAACATCCTGGATGTGACCGCTTTCATCTAATACACAAATGACATTATTTGTCAATTGGAAGATCTCGGAGAAATATCCAGCCTGTCGCTTTCTTTTCTTTCCAAGGAGAATCTTAGTCACTCCTTTTCCCAACTCTTCCAATAAGTGTCGCTGCTTGTCAGAAAGTGACTTTGGTTGAAAATCTATCACACAAATGGTTCCCAACACATCGCCATCCTCATCCATCAGTGGTACTCCCGCATAAAAACGAATATTGCCTTCCCGAATCAGTGGGTTGGAGGATGAGCGCGGATCTTCAAAGGTATCCTCAATGACAAGCAGCTCCTTGCTTAGGATCGTATATTGGCAAACCGTATTTTTTCTTTCGACCGTATCCAGTTCCATGCCTACACAACTTTGTATGCGTTGCGTTTGCTCTTCCATCATGGCAATCAAAGCGGCGGGGCAATCTGTAATCAGGCAAGCCGCCTGCGCAAATACATCCAATTCAGGGTCTTTCCCTAAGCCCATTAACTCATAGGATTTTAATTTCTCAATCCTTCGCCATTCATTTTCAGGGAAATTTTGGTTTGCCATATACTGCTGTTCGTTATTTCTGGTCTATTATGCCTGTGAAGTTAATAAAAACATTGTTTAACACATAACCAATAAGGAAATATCATTGAATTACGCTAATTTAAACAACAATGATCATCCTAAATTGTTGGCTTGGATTACAGAAAATCTGCTAACAACAACTGCAAACTGCTATTAGAAATTCTTAATAATTAATTTTCTAAAAATATCAATCTATACCCCTGACTGACTATTTTTTCCTCTTATATGAACTTCAGATAGAAAGAAAAGACCTGTATAAACAGAAGGGACCTACTAAAAATAGTAGGTCCCTTTTTATTCTAAAAAATGATATGCTTAAAACAGCTTCTCAATACTTCGCTCAGCATAGCCAGCACTCGCTGTCATTCCTTTACCACCAATACCCGTGCGCACGTGAATACGTGGGCTGATATCAACCTCAAGAATATGATCTTTATGCTGTGAATAGAAGCCCGACCAGGAAGAGGCAATCCAATCTTTCTGCATCGGAATAATACGGTTGGCTTCGGCAATCATGAGTTCGTTAATATAGGTATCAACTGCAAAACCTAATTCATCCAATCGATTGCCAGCGGCATACTCATGAGAATCTCCGACAATAATACTACCATCAGTAGCCTGTTTAAATAAAATATGTATTCCATATTTACGCAATTCATTATAATGCTCAGGTACAGGAATAACACCAAATGAAGGGCAGTATTCTTCAAAGCTTTCATAACGGCGAATCGTCAATCCCGTCAGGATATTTCCCGGCAACTGGATCTGATGCAAAGGCTTAGTACGCATCATTTGCAGTTTACTGATTTCTAAACCACTATCATCAAACAAAGAGCGGTACAGGATCTTAAATTCATAACCATTACAAATAATGATTTTCGCTCCCTCGAATACATCCAGACTGCTTGTTGTTAAACGTGCCAGTGCATTGCCATCTTCACAAGCGATGACTGTTGTGTCATATTTCAGCGTATAATTTTCAAATTTTGCTTGCATAAAAACATGCAGCTGACGAATCATTGTTTCGGGCTCTGCACTCAATTCCTGCTCGAAAACAATAGCCTCTTTGACGTAATCAGCATTCAGGGCAGGATATTTTGCCAGAACTTGTTCTTGGGACCAGAGCGCATGAGCATAACCTTTCGTCTGATAATGTGCTGAAAGTTCATGAATAACCTGTACCTCGTCGGCATCAGAAGCGATATAGATACTGCCATTATTCCGGATGGAAATATCCATCTCCTGTTGAATAGATTGATATATTTCCAATCCCCTTACACCATAATCAAACCATTCCCCCGCCATTCCTGATGGTACAACCTGACCAAAGTTGCGCACTGTAGATCCTACAGGAAAATTATCTTTTTCAAGCTGGAGTACACGCAATCCTTTTTTCAATGCATGATACGCATGAAAAGTTCCCAGGATACCACCACCAACAACAATTAAATCGTATGTATTTGTTTTCATTCTTTAAAAATATTAGCGTTAACTTATTTGTACTTCTCCACTGGATGCCTGCCAGGGCTGAACCAATTCATCACCTTTCTTTGATTTCATCTGCTCTTTCTTACGAACGAAATAAACGAGCGAAAAGATCGCCAGAATAGCGCCTATAATGGAGGCAAGATAGACCAGCTGGATAAAATAAGCCCCCCAGGTGACTGAATTTGGCAAAAATTCTTTATTCATTAAAATCAAAAAGCTTCCTAAATAGCCAACGGAGTCCGCCATATACATGACAAAACCGATATTACTTTTCATGCGATAGGTTGCGATCATCCGTTCAAAAAAGATGGCATTATAAGGAATGTAAGCCATGTAAAGTCCCAAACCGACCAACAACATCCAACTGAGACCACCGATCCAGTGCATGGTAAATAAATAGGTGGAAATCCCAGCCGTAAGAAACCCCAAAATAATCATATAATGAATCAGTTTAAATGCTTTCAGATTGTCTTTTACCATAATCAGGCAGCCTATTAAAATTAAGACAATTAATGCTATCGTTCCATCAACTTTGGCAAAAATTCCGGCGCCTTTGAGATGCAGCATTTGCCAGATTTCTATCTCGAAATTATCCCTTACGTCACGTAAGATCGTCAACATCGTATAGATGATAATGGTCAGAATAATGCCCGGCATAAATACTTTAAAAAAATGTTTGCGCATCGTTGCATCCATTGCCACACGTTCGGTCCGTAAACGTTTATCTTGTGCTGTTGGTCCCGGCGCATTTTCTAGGATCCAGACACACAGCACAAAGGGTAAGAAAAAAAGCATTCCTGTCAAAAATGGCATCCAAAACTCATCAACCTGAAATGTAGCCATTAACCAACGACCGACAGTCTTGATAAAACCGGAGGCAAAAATTAGACTCACAGACATCACTGCCCCCATGATTTCTGTATATCGACGTCCTTCGAGGTAACTGAACACCAAGCCCCAGACCATTCCCAGCGGAAAACCATTGATAAAAAGAAAAATAACATTCCATGGTTTAGGCACAAGCGCAAAAGCCAGCAAACCGGCCCATGAAATACAGATCAATGCGATCAGGTAACGCCCTCGATGACGCTGCTTGCTTTCGGAGATAAATTTAATTCCATAGAATTTTGAAACCAAATAACCCAACATCTGAATAATAACCATACAGACTTTATAATCTATACCTAAAATAGATTCATTGGCAAAAGCCGAAGCGGTAAATGATTTCCGGAATGAATACATACTTGTATAACATAAAAATGCTGTAATAGCCAGTAGTATGGCCACCGAACGCTCGTCTAATCCCGCTATACGTCTTTTTATTCGCTGGTTTAAATCCATGATTTAGAATTGTTGACGGACCTCATTGTCCGCAATCAAAAGTAAATTCTGGAAATTAACACAACACTAAACTTTTGTTAAGTATTTATAAACAAATATAAATAATCGAACCGATATTTTGGGGGCAGAAAAAAAAAGCATCATTGAAATAGTCAATGATGCTTTTATGATGCTCCGATGGAATGCTGTTAACGTTTATTCTCAAAAAAATACACAATTAGCATCAGGGCTTTTTCCTTTCCTACATTGCGTGGTGTATGCGACAATCGTCCATTAAAGAAAATAGAATCACCTTCTTCCAGTCTAATCGTTTGGTCCTGGAATACATATTCCACTTGTCCACTGATGATATATTTATATTCATAAGCTTCTGTTTCCACCATTGGACGCTGGGCATCAGGAAGCAATTCCAGCAATACAATATCCATGGTAGAACTATCCATTGCGGAGGTATAAATACGTTTATAGTTAAATCCAACAGCATGTTCTTTTTCAAAGGATGTATAACTATCTTTTTTTCGAACAACTACTGGCCCCGCATCGAGGTCGGAATTAAAGTCCTTGAAGAATTCATTCAGGTCGACATCCAGCGCGTTAATGATATTAATCAACACCAGCAACGAGGGTATAGTTCGATTATTCTCAATCTGTGATATCAGGCCCTTACTTACGCCAGCTTTATCAGCCACTTCCTGTATCGTTATACCCTTCTCCTTGCGGATTTCCTTTATTTTATAACTTATCTTAAATATTGTATTATCTTCCATAATTGGGGTCAAAAATAAACATTATTTTCCCGGTCGGTATGTTAAGTTTTTGTCACTTAATTAATCTATTGATTACCACTGAATCGATAATCCATCGTTAAATAGTACACACACTATATTAACGCTATATTAATAGGTGGTAAACACAGTCTGGTTATTGATAAACTTTAACCCAGTCCACCCGCATTTCGACAGGTAATTGTTTCGGATCCACTTTTCCTACCCAGCTACCGCCAAGCTGTTGGTCTATCAACAGGTAAAAAGGTTGATCATAAGGCCACTGGGATGCATCAACACCACTTATTCGCGGATAAGTGAATGTATCCTCGCCATTGAGCTGAAATACAATTCGATCTGGATACCAGCTGATGCCATAGACATTATATGATCCGGCGTTGACTTTTGCTGTCCCCGAATGCTTAGGATTATCCTTTTGTCCCAAATTCAAGGTGTAATGTGAATGGGTTGTCTGATAAATAATATCATCAAAATTGAGGTGTTCCATGATATCAATCTCACCATTTCGAGGGTATTGACCATATTTATCCAACTCCGCCAGCATCCACATTGCTGGCCAGGCTCCTTGAGCACTCCCCAACTTCGCTCTTATTTCAATACGCCCATATTGGAAGGCAAATTTCCCCTTACTCCATATTCCTCCGGTCAGGAAGGGTCTTTCGTCCTTCTTCCGATCCGTATTATTGATACCCTTCAGAATCAATTCCCCTTTCTCCCAACCAAAACAGGCATCATCCAAACTCATGTGCCGGTTCCAGTCTGCCCCGCCAGCAGGAATCCGGGTCCACTTGGTCGTATCCAACTTGGGTGAATTAAAATTCTCTTCCCACACGAGTTTCCATTTCTTCGTTTCCCGTCCCGGATTCTGTAGGTATACCTGAGGATTTTCCTTTGGATTGTGATGAACACTACAAGCTGATATAAGGATATAAAACAGGCCTGCGCCTAAGATTCGCTTCATTTAGATTAATTATTTTCTGTCGTCAATACAAAACTACCCAATTTATTGATAGCGTATTAAATATAAGGCCTTTTTTAAAAAGGAACTAGCATTAATATAAAAAACAGTCTTAATTAAAACATCGGATGCTCATTTGCAGATTGTTTGGGTACTTCTTGCTGTGCATCCCAATGTTCAACAATCTTTCCATTTTCCAACCGGAAAATATCTATTGTGGAGGTGAGACTCCCATCAGGGTTTTTATTCTTAATATGGATAAATACAAGGTCACCATCTGAAGCAATACGTTGCACGTCTACCTTGGTTTTTGGTTGCCCTTCAAACCACTTTGCAGCTGCGGCTTTAAATGCGGCTGCACCATCTGCTACTTCAGGATTATGCTGGATATATTCCGGCGCAATATATTTGTCTACCGCCGACAGATCCTTGTCACCGAACATCTGCTGATAGAAGTCCAATACGATCCGCTTATTCTCTTTATTAATGTCCAGCTGGGTCTGATCCTTTTCCCCGGACTTATCATGCTGGCTTTTTTGTTGGCATCCGGTAAATAAGAGACATATTAGTGCCGCCAGTATAGTAAAATTTATGTTTTTTTTCATTGTTTTCAAACCGCTATTTAGTGCAAAAAAGAACTTATCACCGAAGCTCCTCTCTTTTATGAGATAATTAGGTAAACAACATTTAGCCGCAGTATTTTGTTTTAATCAACAACCTCCATGAACTGTTAAAAATAAAAAAGATGGCATGATAATTGAAAATGTTCTGATAGTATAATATTCAGAAATATACATTTCATAAATTTAGGTTAATAATTGGTTAGGTTAGAAACACCTGAAGTCCCCAACTTCAGGTGTTTTTTTTTGAATTGTCTGTTTTCTATTGATCAGAAAGAACCTTCAGTTGATTTTCATGGCTGTTGGTGCTTATAAAGAGCATGAAGGTTTTGTTTAAAGCCCGCCCCTTTTTAAAAGTTACCAACAAACTAAAACAAAAAGTTCATTTCCTGTTTTTATTAATCTAGTTCAATGATTTTTTTTTTTAGCTGCCGTAATTTTACATCAGTTAAAAAAAATAAAAAACAACAACCATGGACAATAACATATTAGGACTGCATCATATTACAGCGATAGCTGATAACGCAAAACGGAATCTCGATTTTTACACCGGTGTATTGGGGCTTCGCTTGGTAAAGAAAACTGTCAATTTTGACGACCCAGGCACCTATCATTTTTACTTCGGTAATGAGCAGGGAGATCCGGGCACTATACTGACCTTTTTCCCTTGGGAAGGTATTGGTAAAGGTAGACAGGGCGCTGGTATGGCTACCCATATCGGTTACGCTGTTCCTGAAGGAAGTCTGGACTTCTGGAAAAACAGGCTAAAAGAACATCAGGTGGCTTTTCAGGAAGACGAAATTTTTGGCGAGAAATTGATTTCATTCACAGATCCTGACGGATTACAAATCCAATTTATTGAGCCTTCGACCAAGGATAATAGAAGTGTATGGACTACTGCGGAAATAAAGGACGAAAACGCATTAAAGGGTTTTCATAATATTACTCTTTCTCTGAAGGAAGCTGACCCTACATTACGGGTTTTGACAGATATCTTGGGCTACACTGTACAAGGACAAGAAAACGGACGTTATAGATTGTCTACTGACAGTATCGGGACCGCAAATATTGTGGACATTCTTGCAGACCCCAATTTATCCTTCGGTCGCAATGCCGCTGGCACCAATCATCATGTTGCCTTTCGTGTAAAAGATGATAATATCCTGATGGACTACCGCGAAAAAGTACTTTCGGCAGGATTGGATATTACACCGAAGATTAATCGGGACTACTTTTTCTCCCTTTACTTCCGTGAGCCGGGCGGTGTTTTGTTTGAGATCGCAACAGACAATCCCGGATTTACCATCGACGAACCTTTGGAAAGCCTAGGGACAGACCTCAAGTTGCCAAAACAATACGAGAACCATCGGTCAGAGATTGAAGCGTCGTTACCAAAACTAGATTAGGATCAAAGTAAGTAATATTAAATACAGTAAAACTATGGAAAGAACAGAAATTGTACTGGATAAGAATCAGCGTGGCGAACTTCAATTGTTCTCCGATGAGACAAAAGCTGGTTTAATGAGCATAGCCATTATCGACGGCAAACTGGTTGTTTACCACACAGAGGTTGACGAAGCCTTTGAAGGCAGAGGATTCGCAAAAATATTGTTGGAAAAACTGGTCTCCTATGCTCGGGAAAATACCATGAAGATTGTCCCACTATGTCCTTATGTAAATGCGCAATTCCATCGTCATCCCGACATATATGACGATGTATGGTTTAAGAAAACAGTATAGGAAAAACTATAATGAGTCACTCAAGTAATATTAAAACAGCTGGACACAGTTTAGAAAATACAGAAAAAGCACTGATCATGATTCATGGCCGCGGCGGAAACGCAACGGATATCCTGAGCATGTCTGCTTATCTGAATGTGGGGGATTACGCACTACTAGCACCGCAGGCTGACAATTACACCTGGTATCCACATTCATTTATGGCACCTGAGCAAAGCAATGAACCCTGGTTAAGTTCGGCAATTCAAGTCATTGAAAATACGGTACAACTTGCTTTGGATAAGGGGATCAAGACTGAAAACATCTATTTCTTCGGATTCTCGCAAGGAGCTTGCCTTACACTTGAATTTCTGGCTCAACATGCCAAACGTTATGGTGGCGCTGTTGCCATTATTGGCGGACTTATTGGCGAAGAGATAGATTTAAGTAAGTATAGCGGAGATTTTATGCAAACCCCGATATTTATCGGTACCAGTGATCCCGATTTTCATGTTCCACTGGAACGCGTCAATGCGACCGTAAAAATTTTGGAAGCACAAAATGCAGACGTTAAACTAGCCGTGTATCCAAATTTCGGTCATTCCATTAATCAGGAAGAGATTACGATTGCCAACCAGTTTGTCTTTCATTAGGCCTCCGCAAAAGCTGCACAACCACAGTAAGGCCATCGGTCAGCCCTCTGACAGAAAAGTGATGTATATGCTGACTTTGAGCTGTGTTAATTTTAACAGCTCAAAGTCAGCATATTTTTTTAAAAGTCATCAGCTTCCGATTGGTTGCAGCCTCGATAGCAGGTCTTATCAGCAGCTATCAAACCTTGGGGTACTTATATCCATTATGATATACTGACGCTAAGTATTTATTTGCCTTTTCGTCATTAAAACGTTGTTTTTCCTTATTCCAGTAGAGCTTCTGCCCAGTTCTATAGGCAATATTCCCCATCTGCGAAAAAATAGCGATATGCGCACCCGCTTCAAGCGGGGCATGCAGCAGCTGTGGATTTTTTTGTCGAATAGCATCTACGAAGTTTGCCATATGTTTCTCCAGTCCATTGTCAACGGATGGTCGCAATGCAACCGCCTCCATCCTTCCCTTTTCGGGTATGACTTCCCAACCGTTACGGTTTAAGACTAAGGTTCCATTATTTCCAATAAAGGCAACACCATGGTTACGGTTGTAAGGTCCTAAATCTATTCCTTTGGCATGTTCCCACTGGATATTGAAGTTGTCAAACTCGTAGACCGCAGTCATGGTATCCGGTGTTTCCCCTGCATCATCCGGGAAGGCAAATTTTCCACCCGAAGCCATAATGGATTTCGGATCGGAGACTTTCATGCCCAGCAGAGCATAATCGAGCATATGTACGCCCCAGTCTGTCATCAGACCGCCTGCATAATCCCAAAACCACCTGAAATTAAAATGAAAATGGTTGATATTAAAAGGTCTTTTTGTGGCCGGACCCAACCAGTCCATGTAATGTACCCCCGCAGGAATCGGTGCATCTGGTTCAATAGGAATACTATTTTTCCAACCTAGGTACGACCAAGCCTTGACCAAACGTATTTTCCCGAGCTTACCTGAATGTACAAAATCAATCGCATCTTTAAAATGCTGTTGACTCCGCTGCCATTGCCCTACCTGAACAACAGCATTACTTTTCTTTGCTGCCGCCAGCATCAGCTGACATTCCTGAATAGAATTCCCGATAGGTTTTTCGATATAAACGTGCTTGCCCGCCTTCACGGCATCGATCATCTGTAGACAATGCCAATGATCAGGCGTTCCGATAATCACGGCATCTACATCCGAACTGCTCAACATCTTTTTATAGTCAACATAGCTGGCCACTTTGATATTTCTTTCCTGAAGTTCTTTCACCCTTTTGTTCAAGATATTTTCATCAACATCACAAAGTGCGGTACAGATTACCCCTTGTTGCTTTAATAAAGCGTTCAGGTCAGACCAGCCCATCCCATTTACCCCGATTACCCCTACTCGAATTGGCTGTTCAAACAAACTGGATGCCTGGCTTTTGCCTATGAATGACGCTGCGGCTAAAATACTGGAAGTTCGGATAAAGTCTTTTCTATTCATCATTATATTGGTTTATATGCTCTTGGTTTAAGTTCCTGATGAAAATACAAAATTCAATTTAAGCCCTCACCAAAATCATTGTAAAATATATATCGACATTAGAACCAATGAAGGTACCCCCCTAGTAGTGGATCTCCAGGTGAAAGATGGCGGGATAAGTTTGTTTCCACTCATTCATGTTTCTATTGATTCCTTGTGATAGATATCGGGGATTCATCTGTTACAGAACCCTATTAAAGACAGTTCACTAACTGACTTTCAAGGCAATAGAAAAACAGACCCTACACCCTTTGAAGGTTGATTATCATTAATTTAATGTTAAGAAGGAAAAAAAACTTTGTTATTTCAACGAAAAATAAAAGATTAATCATTTATTATCCCTACCTTGCAGGACTTAATTAAAAATAATGAATACAGGTAAAATTAAATTTTTCAATGAAACTAAAGGTTTTGGTTTTATTACACCAGAGGATGGTAGCGCAGACGTTTTCGTACACGTTTCTGCTCTTAAGAACCAAGTATCTGAAGGCGACGTTGTAACTTATGATGTAGAAAGAACTCCAAAAGGAATCAACGCTACAAACGTAAAATTGGCGTAATCCAAAAAATACACTTTCTTGTTAATGGGGTAATTCATAATGATTTATCCCATTTCTTTTTCGTATTCTTCCCTTGTTATTTTCAATACACTTATTCATATTCAGGCGACACACCAATGCCCCTAATCAATCATTGAATAGGATTGAGACAACAATAAAGGGTTTTAGTTTAAGCTTATTTTCCTAGTTATATTTTAATGGAATTCAAACAACTCAATTTAATTTCTCCTCTTCTCAAAGCAATCTCAGAAACAGGATATACAACCCCTACTGCAATCCAACAAAAAGCGATCCCCGTTATATTAAGCGGTCAGGATCTTATTGGATGTGCACAAACGGGTACCGGAAAGACGGCAGCCTTTGCTTTACCTTTGCTACAGCGTTTGTCTGAGCACAATGCACATGGTAAAACAATGCCTATCCGCGCTTTAATCCTCACACCAACACGTGAACTTGCAATACAGATCGGTGAGAATATCAATTTATATCGCAAACATCTTAAACTAAATTATTGCACCATTTTTGGTGGTGTCAATCAAGACAGACAAGTCAAAGAAATAAAAAAAGGTGTGGATATTTTAGTTGCTACACCAGGTCGTCTATTGGATCTGATGAATCAGAAATTGGTTTTTCTGGATAAAATTGAAGTCTTGATCCTTGATGAGGCTGACAATATGCTCGACATGGGCTTTATCCACGATATCAAAAAGATCTTGGCAAAAGTACCGGAGAAAAGACAGACCCTGTTTTTCTCAGCAACGATGCCGCCCAATATTCGCAAATTTGCGCATGGTATACTCCACAAACCTGTTGAAGTAGACGTAACTCCAGTGAGTTCAACTGCTGAAAAAGTAAATCAATCAGTTTATTTTATAGAGAAAAAAGAGAAAATAAAACTACTCACAAACCTGCTTAAGCAATTTAAGCAAGACCGTACGATTGTATTTTCCCGTACAAAACATGGGGCGGATAAAATTGTCAAATTATTGGCAAAGAATGGCCTTCGTGCTGCTGCAATTCACGGTAATAAATCACAAAATGCACGACAAAAGGCATTGGGTGAATTTAAAGAAAACCGTCTGAAAATTCTGATCGCTACTGATATTGCCGCACGCGGAATAGATATTGAACAGTTACCTATGGTCATCAATTACGACCTACCGAATGTACCGGAAACCTACGTACACCGCATCGGTCGAACAGGTAGAGCTGGTTTAGAAGGTAATGCCATCTCCTTCTGTGATGTCGAAGAAAGACCTTATTTAAGTGATATTGAAAAATTGATCGGATTAAAAATCAAAGTGAATAAGGTCGGAAAATAACTTCCAGCTTTATTATATACAAAACGCGCCGCAACTAAATAGTTGCGGCGCGTTTTGTATATAATCTCTTATTTTTTTCGGTCTGCAAGCAGCAAAGTGGATGGTGTAAGATGGAGCCAATCCATCTTTTTATTGACAATTTTATGCCAGCAAGGCAAACTAATAAGCATCAGATCTTGTTGCGCCCACAAGTCAACATCAAGATTCTTCTCCTCCATTATCGTCAAATGATTGGGCACAAGTTGCTCCAGGTGTCTTAATTTCTCCCGAAAGCTTTCATGGGTACGTAAGATCTGATCAAAATCCCATACCATCACCTGCGCATCTGAATGGTGAATTAATCGCTGTATGAGTGCGCAGAGGAATTCATCATTTTTCAATAGTATCGGAACAATAACACGACGAGCCTTGACAAAGTTTTTGTCAATCAAAATTCCCACCATCGCATTGACTTTGGCATTGATCTGTTGATTTCTGTCAAAGGTAGCAAAAGGTGATTCGGCGTTTGTGACCGTATGAAACAATTTCTCTGGATTGATAATGCGCGAGGTGAAATCCAGGAAGCGTCCCAAAAGACTACCTTCGTAGATGGATTCACTGACACCCAACAAGAGCAGATCCTGACTTTGCTCATTTGAGGTCTGCACAATTTCACTGTCAATGTCACTGGAAATTTTGAAAATCGTCTGAATAGGTTGTTCCAAATCCTGTGCAACCTGCTTTATTTCCCGAAAACTATCCTGCTCCTGCGTTTCGACTTCATAATGATGGAGTTCATTTGACGGTTCGATATGCAATGCTGTAATTTCCGCCGTATTTTTGGATTTTAATGTAAGCGCATCTGCAAGATGAAGCAATGAAATCCCGGTATTGCTTTTCGCAAATGACAGGAGGATTTTAAATTTCGATTTATTCTGGATTTCTTCTTGTAAAGAACGTTTCTTGGGTCGGTATAGATAATTGATCAAGTCCAACGAAGGACCGGTCATAAAAGTGGTGATCAATGCCATCACAACCATCATAGAGAATAACTCAGCACTTAATACACCAAGATCGTAACCGATATTCAATACAATCAGTTCCATCAGCCCCCTGGTATTCATCAATGCACCTATGCTCAAACTATCCTTCCAGCTCTGTCCGACAAAGCGGGCAGCCAATGCACTACCAGCGAACTTCCCGATTACGGCGACCAAAATAATCACAATGGTGATCATCCATAGTTGTGGATCATTCAATAGACCGATCTGTGTACGCAACCCTGTGTACACGAAAAATAACGGTAATAACAATAAGGTGGATACATCTTCGATTTTTTCGATAAATGCTGTACGGAAACGGCTACTTTCGGGCATAATCGCTCCAGCCATAAAAGCACCAAACAGCGCATGTATACCGATTACTTCGGTTGCATAAGCAGACAATAAAAGGACAATAAAAAATATCGCAACAACAGGTTTGTTCAGCCCCTCACGCGTCCCCTTCACCTCCCCCACGCGCATCAAAAAGGGGCGCACAATTTTGATCATCAGCAGCACATAAGCAATAGCAAGCGCGATCGTATATAAAGCACTTGCAAAATCGCCGGCCTTCACGATCGCAATCACCACAGCCAAAATACACCAGGCCGTAATATCATCGGCAGCAGCGCAGGTAATGACCATCGACCCAAGTTTACTTTTCTGTAGTCCGCGCTCCTGTACGATCCTTGCCAGGACCGGAAAAGCAGTAATGCTCATCGAAATACCGATAAACAAACTATAGGACAAAAACTCCACATTCGCCGGTGGATGGTACAGGTATAAAAAGTAGGCTAAGGAAATTCCCAATGTAAAGGGTATAACGATACTCGCATGTGAAATTACCACAGCATCGTGTGCTTTATTTCGCAGCACATTGAGATCAAGTTCCATTCCGATAATAAACATAAACAGGATTAAGCCGATCTGGCTCAGAAACTGTAGGTTGCTCAGGGATTCAACGGGAAACAGTGTATGGGAGAATTCAGGGAAATAAAGCCCTAATAAGGATGGCCCCAATATAATACCGGCAAGCATTTCACCGATCACAACAGGTTGCTTAATCTTGATACATATCCAGCCCATTACCCGTGCAGCAATAATGATCGTCACAATCTGTGCTAGCAATATAGCCAATGGATGCTGAAGACTATGTAATAAGGTCGATTTAAAATCCTGCCAGCCCCCCTGACTTATCTTTTCACCATGGAGTATCTCTTGGCTTTGCAATTGTGCTCCCAAATGGATCACCCAGTACATCACCAAGAGCAGCGTACCAATTAACGTCACATAAAAAATCGTATTCTTGTATTTCTTCATCTTTTTCGCTTTAAATAATATCAGGTGATAACAGCATGTAAAAGTCTATCCCAAAGTCGTCAATACATTACTTTTTGGGAAGATAACTACAACAAAAATAGAATTCTACAGGAGTTTTAAACCTTACCGGGCGGGAAGAACAGGAAAATATGTAATGAACTCCTCGAATTTTGTAATCAAGCGAATTTTTCGAGGAATGATTTTTTATAAGACTCTCCTAAGCTAAAAAGAATAGCCGCATCCTGCTCATCGACCAGACTGCTGGTGATCACATCAGCTGAAAAGAATTTCACAATTTTCAGCGCGATAATTTCCTTTTTGTTGATACGGATAAAATCCTGTTCCGGCAACAGTGCAAGTAACTTATCGAAGCTGATATTTTTTAATAAAATGGTGGATCCGTCCCCAAGGAATACCGTCTTGTCGCGACTATCAACTTCCGCAATCTGGACATAGTTGATCTGACTGAAGTAAAGGATTGCCCTACCTTTATTGGTATTGAATTGAGCAAAAGGAGAAGATTCAGCTGACCGGCTATTGATGACCTGTTCTACTTTCAACACCGCTTGCTGTAGACGTGACAGCGATATAGGCTTACGCATGTAATCCACCGCATTGATATCAAAAGCATCGCTGGCATACTGTTTATAGGCGGTGGAGAAAACGATGGGATAGTCTTCCAATTCCTTAGCGACATCAAAGCCATTAAACTGAGGCATTTCAATATCCAAAATACAGAAATCAAAGTTTAGACTTTTATACTCTTTAAGTAAAACGGCAGGATCATTAAATGCTTTAACCACTTCCAGACCCGGAATTTGTTCACAGAGCATCTTCAAAAACCGCAAACTCGGCAGCTCATCATCCAGTAAAATGCATTTCAGTGTTTTTTCAATTCTCATACAATCGGATCTGAAGGTAAGCGTTATAGACATCATTTTCTACAAAGCGCTTTAATTCATGCCTATCTGGATAATATAGCATCAGCCGTTCCTCCAACGTCTTACTGCCTATTCCACCTTTGGCTTTATACAAGGGAGAGCGCTTCGATATTTTATTGCTGACAGTCAATTCCAGCAGACCATTGCGAAAACTAAGTACAATCGAAATAAAAGAGTCGGGATGGTGAAAATCAGCATGCTTAAACGCATTTTCGATGAGGTCTACAGTCATCAATGGTACCAGTGAAGGACGTTCCAATAATGATTCGTTCAATTCATCAATATCAAATTTAACCCGCATGTCAAACAAGGGGCTCAACTTAACCTTATTGACTTCAATTAAATTACGGGCAAACTCGATCTCTGCTTTTGGAGATACCAGCTCCTCTTCACTTTCATATAATACATAATCCAATACCATAGCCAGCTTATCCATTGTATAGTAGGTTTGATAAGCATGGGAAAGGATACCATTGAGCGAATTTTTCAGCAAATGTGGGTTTAATCGATTGCGATGCACATGATCCATCTGCTCATTATCCATTCGTTTAAAAAGTTCCTGATGCCGTCGCTCTTCCACCCTGAGCTTTTTGTATTTCTGTATTAATAATACATACAAAATCAACAGGACAACGACTGCTACAAGCAGCAATATGATAATTATATTGGAAAGTTCAGTAGTCATGATTCCGCTCAAACTTAATTAAAATTTTATTAGCAACGAAAAATGAAACAGGATCTAAGTGATCTTCCTTCTATTACCTGCGGGCTTCTTTCACGCAAGTTCTACTTAAATCCGTTAAGAAGATTCCCTTATACAAAACTTGGGTAAACCCGCCTTTCAGCCGACAATACCGCTCAAAACACAGGACAAAAAATGCTATTTATTAACTATAAAATTTGCAGGTATTGATTACAAAAATTAACAGTTTCATTACAATTTAGTCACTTTAAACTATTAATTTCAGATTATTCTTCTTATATTGAGAGTATTGTAATTAGCCGATCAAATGATTGTCTACGCTATTTTGGTTAAACCTGCCTGATTTGTTCTAATCGGGCCTAATATGAAACACGATGGAAAAGCTCATTTTCGAAACTAATGCACAACATCCCAGTCTTGTAGACAAGATCAAACAAGCTGTTGAAAAATTAAATGGTATCCATGAATGGAAAATAGATCTGGATTCTATTTACAACCTGTTAACCATTGAAGGCATCCGACTCAATCCGACAGAGATCGAGTCTGAACTTGCACTTCATGGCGTTGAGGCAAGTCGCCTTTATGAGGAATAACCTCAATCAATGTTCTGGCACATTGTCATCAACCAAAGAATAGACTTTGTCCAGATAAGTACTTACTTTAAAATAAATACTTATCTGGACAAAGCATTATAGTTTTTTTATAATCATTCCCGAAGCACCACCACCACCGTTGCAAATTGCTGCAAGTCCGATTGTCCCGCCTTCCTGTTGTAAAATGCTCGTCAAGGTGACGATTATTCTCGCTCCGGAACAGCCCAATGGATGACCGAGGGAAACTGCCCCGCCATAGATATTCACTTTACGCATTGGAATATCCAGAATTTTAGCGTTCGCAAGTGCAACAACAGAGAAAGCTTCATTAAATTCAAAATAATCAATATCATCTTTCGTTAGTCCAGCCTTTTTTAGTACTTTATCTGTTACTATAGCGGGACTTGTCGTAAACCATTCTGGCGCTTGTTCTGCATCAGCATAGGCTATGATTTCAGCCAATGGTTGTAATCCCAGTTCTTTCACTTTCTCAGCACTCATTAATAATACCGCAGCCGCCCCATCGCTTAATGTGGATGCATTTGCGGCAGTTACTGTTCCATCTTTCTTAAAAGCAGGTTTTAATTCGGGGATCTTATCAAAATTGACCTGTGAAAACTCCTCATCCCTGGAGATTATCTGCTCACCCTTGCGCCCTTGGATAGCGACAGGACTGACCTCCTTGATGAATTTATTCTTCTGCCAAGCCTCCAGGCTTCGCTTATAAGAATTAATCGCATACTCATCCTGTTCGGCCCGGCCGATACCGTATTTCTCGGCACATAATTCAGCAAAACTACCCATTGGTTCATTTGAATAGGCATCACTTAAACCGTCCCGTTGCAAACCATCGACGAAACTCTGGCCTCCGAACTTAGCACCCCAGCGCATTGTATTCGCATAATACGGGACTTTACTCATATTTTCCATACCTCCGGCAATGACCACATCGGCATCCCCCAACAAAATAGATTGCGCGGCAAAAGCGATGGCTTTCATTCCACTGGCACAGACTTTATTTACTGTAGTCGCTGTTACTTGATCAGGTAAGCCGGCAAGCCGTGCAACCTGACGGGCGGGAGCTTGACCCAAATCGGCCTGCAGAACGCTACCGATCAGAATTTCATCGACTTGATCTGCAGCAATCCCAGTCTCATCCAATACAGCACGGACAGCATGAGCGCCCAGCGCTGTCGCCGCAACCGATGATAATCCACCTCCAAAACTTCCTATTGGCGTACGCTTTGCCGCAACGATAAATACACTTTTTGACATGTTATTCTGTTTATAATTGTTTTTTCTTGAATTCAATAGACTTGCGACCCGATTCAACTGAGGATTCATCAGCCAAAACTGGTATCATTCCTTTCCTAAAGATAAAAAATATAACACAAACAAGCGAACCCTCTTATTTTATTTTTTAGGCCAAAACAAAATAAATAGAAAAAAAACAAGGCAAAAAGTTCCCTACATAATCTATTTGACAAAAAATAAACAATAAATATTTGCAGAAAAGCCAACGCTTTTCGCTAAATTCGGTTAGACATTCCGCTCTTTTTAACGAGGGCGATGTTATGCCAAGATAAAGCAAAAGACAAATCGTTTTCAGTCCGCAATCATGTAACTGAAACCAATAACCAAAAGTAAAATAAACAATTATGCAGGCAAGCAAACTCACAGCCGAACATCAGATTTTTCGCGAAACCATTCGGGCATTTATTCACAAAGAAATCACCCCGCATGTAGATCAATGGGAACAGCAGGGTGAAATAGATCGAAGCATTTGGAAGAAAATGGGTGACATGGGTTTTATGGGACTCAACTACCCAGAAGAATATGGTGGTCTGGACCTGGATTTTTACTATTCGATGATTTTGTGCGAGGAACTATCCTATTGTTTTTCGGGAGGATTCACGATATCTGCTCTGGTCACCCAATACATGTCAGCTCCTTATCTATTGAAATATGCATCTGAGGAACTCAAGCAACATTACCTTAGACCAGTGATCGCCGGTGATATGGTGAGTGCTGTTGCTATCACCGAACCTGGGGCGGGGTCTGATGTCAAACAGATCAAAACAACTGCCGTCCGATCGGGCGACCACTATATTGTCAATGGCTCCAAAACATTTATCACCAATGGCTACTACGGCGACTTTTTTATTACGGCTGTTAAAACCGATCCGGAAAAAGGAACAAAAGGCATCAGCCTCTTACTGATAGAAAGGCATGCTGAAGGTGTTTCGGCAAATAAAATCAACAAATTAGGCTGGCATGCCTCGGATACTGCCGAATTGGGTTTCGATCAGGTCAAAGTCCCTGTTTCCAATCTGATTGGAAAGGAAGGTGATGGTTTTCTTTATTTAATGGCCGGATTGCAATTGGAACGTTTAACCGCCGCCATACATAGTCTGGCTACAGCGGATTCCGCACTACAGTACACCCTGGAATATATTGGGCAGCGGGAGGCATTCGGTAAAAAGATCCAGGAGTTTCAGACGATTCGTCACCGTATTGCCCAGATGGCTGCCGATATCGCAACTACCAGGGCTTTTGTCTATCAATGCTGCGATCTCCAAAATCAAGGTGAATATGCTGTCCAGGATTGTTCCATAGCCAAACTGCAAACCAGCGAGCTTGCCGTACAGGTCGTGAGCCAATGTCTTCAGTTATTTGGGGGCTACGGATTCACCGAAGATTACAAAATCGCCCGTCTATATCGGGATGTACGGGTCGGGACAATCATTGGCGGAACATCCGAGATTATGCTGGAAATCATTGCCAAGATGACGATTGACAAGGTCAATTATCAATCAAACAAACCCAGCTTAACTTAAACATTTTCAACACAAAAAGCAGTTCAGCATAATGAATTATCAGGTACACCCATTTTTTCATATCGAACAGGACAATCAACATATTGTCACCATAAAACCATTGGCAGATGCATCGACCGAGGAGTCAACAATCCTTGACCGTATACAGGAGTTTGTCGACCTGGTGGCTCGTGTACTAAATGAAAAAGAAGTCCGCGGATTGATCTATACCTGTCCGCTAAACAACAAGCAGACCGATTACGTCCGATTATTTGATCAGGTTTCCAATGGTCAACTCGATCCCGAGATCATACAGAAAACCACATGGAAGGCATTGCAATGGAAGACCTTGGGAAAACCTATTGTATCGATCTTGGATAGCAACTGCACGGGCATCGGTTTAGCAACTATGCTATGGTCAGACTACCGTATTGCAGGTCCACCGATAAAACTGGGTTTCCCAGAGAGTAAATTCGGCCTATTTACCGGCTTTGCGACGACCATTACCTTAGCTCAACTTGTAGGTGCTACTGCAGCGTTGAACCTGTTGACCCAAGCAAAACTGATTTCAAACAAAGAGGCTCTTGAACTGGGTTTAGTGAATGAGGTAACAACAGATAGCGAGCAGAGCCTAGTGCTGGCAAAGAACTGGATTCTTGAAAATTCAAAAACCAGCATCTCCACCCCCAGCCCAACAGCAGTCTCCACTGAATTTGAAGAAGCTTGCGTTGCTGTTTTAAAGAAAACAAGAGGATTATTACCGGGCACCAATGCTGTTGTACAGTTATTAAAAACGAGTCAATCGCTGTCTTTAACAGAGGCTGTGGAGGCCGAGGCCAAGCTATACCATAAGGTATTAAGTGCCCCCGAGCCGCTGCACATGGTCAGGACACTGTATGAAGGCATGCTACAGGCACAACATCCTGACCGTATCAAATCACTCGGCACCTATGCAATCAAAAAAATAGGCATCCTGGGTGCAGGTATGATGGGATCCGGCATCGCCTATGAAGCCGCCAGAGCGGGCATTTCCGTTGTTTTAAAAGATGTGAACAGGGCTCAGGCGGAGCAGGGAAAGGCTTATTCTGCCAAACTTTGTGATAAATTACTTGCACAGGGCCAGATAAATAGCTTACAACAACAGACGCTTTTAGCCAATATTCAACCCAGTGACCAAGTTGCTGATCTTGTCGATGCTGACCTTATTATTGAAGCGGTATTTGAAGATCTGGAGTTAAAAGCCGAAGTAACCCGACAAAGCCTTCCCTATCTTGCCGAAAATGGTTTTTTCGCATCCAATACAACGTCATTGCCCATTACAACTTTGGCTGCTGCAACGGATCGGCCAGAACGTTTTATCGGCATGCATTTCTTCTCCCCTGTGGATCGTATGCCATTGGTCGAAATTATCTGCGGTACACAAACCGATCAGGTAACATTACAAAAAGCGATTGCAATCGCTTTGCGCCTCGGTAAGATTCCCATTGTCGTACATGATGGTCCCGGATTCTTTACATCCCGTATTTTCTTCAATTACCTACTGGAGGCCATCACCATGTTGCTGGAAGGCATTCCGGCAAGTCAGATTGAAGACGAAGCAATACAGGCCGGATTTGCTGTTGGTCCATTAGCAGTACTCGACGAAATTTCATTGGAATTGATGCTACACGTCTACGATCAGTTTCCAGCATTGCATAACAGTCAGCGACGTGCGTATGCCCATTTAAGCAAAATGATTAAAAATGGCAGAAAAGGTAGAAAATCCGGCCATGGATTCTATGATTATGATCCTGCATCCAGAACGAAAACAGTCTGGCAGAACCCCGCACTACCTACATCAGGAGAATCCCCTTCCTCTGGAATAATACAAAAAAGACTTCTTCATGTCATGGCCCTTGATAGCTACCGTTGTCTCGAAGAAGGTGTGTTGGAACAACCCATTGATGGTGATATCGGCTCTATCCTTGGTGTAGGCTATGCAGCACATACCGGTGGTGTATTTGGACATATCGACCTTACAAGCCTTCCTGTCTTTGTACAGGAATGCCAGTCATTTCTACACTTGGGTGAACAATGGGAAGTCCCCCGTTCGTTAATCGAACGTGCTGACAGGAATTTTAAATTTTATACAGGTTTTGATTCAAATTGGCCAGGAAAGAAATCCTAAATTGAAACAGTTATAAGTTCGTCAGGAAACATTGTGTATCAGACAGCGTTCTCGAATAACCAGGAAACAACTCTTAAATGAAGCGGAAGCATTTTGGCGCGAACGTCTGAGATCAAATAAGTGGTTTGTATTTAGCTAAAAATCGTTCAATTAAATAAGATCTCTGAGAAAGTCATTGATCGATAGTTTGCCTGCTATCGATCAATGACATTTTTATTTAGCGGGCCAGGAGATCCATCAGTTCGGATACATCCAGGTCAATGAAGGTATCATAATCCAAAGTCACCTCAAGCAATTGTTTTTGCTGTTTTTCAGAAAATACACGGGCAAGATTCGTTTTATACTTTTCGATCAATTTAGGAATCCCCTCCTGCCGGCGTCTCGGATGTCCAATCGGATATTCCACCACCAGCTCCGGCAATACTGTTCCATCCTTTAATACCACCGTCAGGGCATTTGAGATCGCCCGTTTTTGTGGATCATGATAATCAATTGTAAACTGTGGATCTTCAACACAGAAAATTTTGTCCCGCAGTGCATCAATACGTGGGTCCAGTGCAATATGATTTTCATAATCCTCCGCTGTCAGACGTCCAAAGATTAAAGGTACGGCAACCATATATTGGATACAGTGATCCCGGTCGGCCGGATTATGCAACGGCCCCTTCTTGTCGATGATTCGGATTGCGGCCTCATGTGTACGAATGGTAACACGCTCAATATCATCACTGCTTTTCCCAAACTCTTTTAACTGCTGGTGCAATTGCATTGCCGCTTCGGCAGCGGTCTGTGCGTGAAATTCAGCAGGGAAAGAAATCTTAAATAGGATATTCTCCATCACATAAGAGCCATAATCGCGCTGAAATTTAAATGGGTTGCCTTTAAATGAAACGTCATAGAATCCCCATACCGGTGCTGTTAACACAGATGGATACCCCATTTCACCCGTTTGTGCAATTAAAGCAAGTCGTACCGCACGCGAAGTAGCATCTCCGGCGGCCCAAGATTTACGGCTTCCTGTATTAGGCGCATGGCGATACGTACGCAAAGCCTGCCCGTCGACGAAGGCCAATGAAACCGCATTCAGCAATTCGTCCCGACTAAGGCCCAAAAGCTTACCAACAACGGCTGTAGAAGCAACCTTTACCAAAATTACGTGATCTAATCCCACTTTATTAAAGGAATTTTCAAGCGCTAATACGCCTTGAACCTCATGTGCCATAATCATTGCTTCAAGCACCTGTTTTGCCTTTAGGGATTTCTCCCCTTTCGCAATCTGTGTTCTACTCAGCCAGTCCGCAGTAGCCAGAATACCGCCAAGATTATCCGATGGATGTCCCCACTCCGCAGCTAACCAGGTATCGTTAAAATCCAACCAGCGAACGATGGTACCAATATTAAATGCGGCCTGTATGGGATCCAGTTGATAATTCGTTCCGGGTACTTTTGCGCCATTGGGAACAATCGTACCGGGCACAACGGGCCCCAGTAATTTGGTACAGGCAGGATAGGTCAGCGCTTCCAACCCGCAGCCTATGGTATCCAGAAAACAGTAAAAAGCTGTATTCCATGCAACTTTACTTTCGATTTTGTAATTTAACACGTAATCCACAATAGCCACCAGAACCTGATCTGGCTGTGGTCTTTCATTTGATATCGTTGAACTCATTATTCTATTTATTATAAGGCTGTTGTTCTTTTCAATTTATTTTTTCCGGACGCACCCGCATCAATGATAAAAAAAAACACAGCGCTGTTTCTTCAATGCGAGATGAAATCGACTTCTTTCCGTTTTATTTTTTTACGCTATACACTTTATCGCACTATCTCGCGGAGATGGGCACGAAAGGTCTGTCATCGGGACCGACATAATTTGCACTCGGCCGAATGATTTTTCCATCTTGACGTTGTTCAAAGACATGGGCAGACCAGCCTGTGATACGCGAAAGCACAAACAGCGGGGTGAACATTTCGGTTGGAATCCCCATCAGGTGATAAGAAACAGCCGAATACCAATCTAAATTGGGGAACATCCGTTTTTCTTCCCACATCACTTTTTCCAGGCGCTCGGCAATCAGGTAAAGCGTCATATCACCAGCCTCTTCTGATAATTCCTTGGCGACCTGTTTAATCACCTGATTCCTTGGGTCCGAGATGGTATAGACAGGATGTCCGAAACCGATAATCACTTCTTTATTTTCTAGCCGTTTTCGAATATCGGCTTCGGCTTCATCAGCATTTGCGTAGCGGCTCTGGATCTCAAAAGCGACTTCATTGGCGCCACCATGTTTGGGGCCGCGTAACGCACCGATGGCCCCCGTGATGCAAGAGTACATATCGGATCCCGTCCCTGCAATCACCCTCGCAGTAAACGTAGAAGCATTAAACTCATGCTCAGCGTATAAATTAAGCGAAATCTGCATCGCCCGAATCCAGGATTCGGAAGGTGCTTTCCCGTGTAACAGATGCAGAAAATGCCCACCCAGGGTGCTGTCATCGGTTTCGACCTGAATTTCGCGTCCATTTTGACTAAAATGATACCAATACAGTAAAGCCGAGGCCATCGAGGCCATCAAGCGATTGGCGATATCTCTAGCACCTGCCAAAGCATGATTTTCTTTTTCCGGATTCACACTCCCAAAAAAGGACACATAAGTACGCAGGACATCCATCGCATGGGCAGTAGATGGCAACTGTTTCAGCACCTGCTGTACCGTGATGGGGAGCCCCCGCTGGCTCAGCAACTGGCTTTGATAGGACGTTAGTTGTGCCTGTGTAGGTAGGTTGCCATAAATCAATAGATAGGCGACTTCTTCAAAGGAGGCCTGATGCGCCAGATCCAAAATATCATAGCCTCGATAATGGAGGTCATTACCACTTTTTCCAACAGTACTCAAGGCTGTATTTCCGGCAGGAACACCAGAAAGTGCTACGCTTTTTTTGGGTTTAAAACCAGTATCGTTTGTCTCTTTCATCGGAATATATTATTTATTGGCGTATATTTTAAACCGTAAAATACGCGCATTCATTCGGTTTGAGATTCTTATGATTTAGTATTGAACAATTGATCCAGGCGATCTTCGTAAGCATAGTAATCTATGCTCCGATACAACTCATCGCGTGTCTGCATGCGATCGATGACAGCTGCCTGACCACCATCTTTGCGGATATGCTGATACACATCAGTTGCGGCTTTATTAGCCGCACGGAATGCTGATAAAGGATAAAGCACAATGGACACATCCGCATGTCGAAGTTCATCAAGATTAAACAAAGGTGTCTGTCCAAACTCTGTAATGTTGGCAAGTATCGGCAGCCCGGTTATTCTGCTGAATTGCATATATTGATCCAGGTTATGTACGGCTTCTGCAAAAATAAAATCAGCACCAGCTTCTTTATAGGCCACAGCCCGCTCCAAAGCACGTTCAAGTCCTTCTGAAGCCAAGGCATCAGTACGTGCGCCAATGACAAAATGAGGATCTGTCCGGGCATCCACAGCGGCTTTCAGGCGATCGACCATTTCATCTTTTGAAACCAGCTCTTTCCCCGGGCGGTGGCCACAGCGCTTGGCGCCCACCTGATCTTCCATATGTACGGCGGCAGCCCCGGCTTTAATCAAGCTTTTTATGGTACGTGCAACATTAAAGGCCGAAGGCCCAAAACCGGTGTCAATATCGACCATCAAAGGAAGCTTGCAGACATTCGTAATGCGCTCCACGTCAATTAATACATCTTGAAGCGTTGTGATACCCAAATCAGGTATACCAAGCGATCCCGCAGCAACACCGCCCCCAGAGAGGTAGATGGCTTTAAAACCAGCTTGTTCCGCCAAAAGTGCATGGTTTGCATTGATGGCTCCAACAACCTGTAAGGGCTTTTCTTGCTTAATTGCTTCCCGAAAAAGGAAGCCTGGAGAATCTATCATATCATTGAAATTTGAAATTCCACAGTCCATAGGTTCTGTAGGACAAAATCCTTCCAGGGGCGCCATGAACAGTATCTAAGTTTATTTTAGTTTGAACAATAGATAATTCGATCGTTCATCCTAAAGATACTAATTATCACGGCATTTCAACAAATTATTTTCTACATTTCAAGCTTTTAACAGAAGAAAATATGGAAATAAACAGTTTCAAAACCTAGCTGAACAAGCATGCAATATAATTTTCAAACAGCATCTATTTATTTGGTTGCAATTCGCGATTCAGACTAGCACTAATGATCAACCAATAGTTTACTGGCCATTCGACAAGCTGCTTATGCTAAATTACATTGGGCTTCGGATTTCAAAAATCAGAAAAGCCCTGATCAGTGTGATCAGGGCTTTTCTGTTCGATTTAGGTTAAAAGAAAAACGACATTTTTCAATAACCCTTAAATACATTTCTTGTTTCCTTCCGGCAAGACTTATTCTTTTCCATTATCTTTTGCCCACCATAAGCGTTTTCCCCAGTTGTAATCCACTGTCCCTGTAGCAGCAGCTTTGACGTTATCCGCATTATATAAATATTCATTATTCGGATAAGGTAAACGCCATGGTTGGTCAGTATGTTTTTTCTGAAGTTTAGAAGGATAGTTTGTTGTTGGAATTCCTGTTCGTCTATATAAACTCCACGCTTCATAGTTTTCTTTAAATAAGGCTACCCACATATCCCAATAAACACGTTCCTTGGTTCCATTAAATTTACCTGCTCCAGCAAGATAGGTGGTAATGGCTGACGTCTCAATTTTATTGTCTTGCATAGATAATGTCACCGCTTTTTCGTAGGCATCTTTTGCTGTTATTCCTACGTTATATCCAGATAAAGCTGCTTCTGCCAACATGTAATAAGTTTCACAGGCTCGATAAAATGGTGTAGCTCCCGCGGGGTCATTGACATAATGCTCACCAATCCAGGAAATGGAAGTAAACGGATTTGGATTATTTTCGGAACCATTTATAAAGCCGACATACTTACCGGCATTATTTTTTCGTGCTATCGACACTATTCTCGGATCTTTCGTTGTATTCAAATGATCAATGAAAATATCAAACATCCCCCAGTTATTGAGACGATTGCCATATATTCCAGATTCATACCAAGGCTCCATATAAGGCAAAGTACCTGGATACACCATGCGACAATTTTCAGCATTTGTTTCAATGACTGGATATTTCAGTTTATTTCCAGCGATTTCCTCAATAGTAGATTTTGCCAAAGCTGGAGCAACCGCAGAAATACGTGTAGCCATACGCAAACGAAGTGAATTACAGAACTTTTGCCAGTTCAACATCTGAGCCTTTAGAGCTGCAGCTCCAGTCTCTTTTGATCCGTATATAATATCATATTCTCCAAGTTCGTCTGTGCCAATCCCGGCAGCAAGTTCATCTGCCAATGCTTTAAGATCTGCCAATACCGCTGGGAAAACATCTTCCTGTTTATCATATTTGGCTTTCAAAACCGAACCATCTTCGGGTCTTCCTTTAAAAGCCTCCGAATAGGGAATATCACCCCAGCCATCCAACAGATAAGACCACATATAATTGTTCCATATCCGTGCGACAATCCGAATGTTTTTAAAACCTGCAGCCTTATCGTCTGTTTTTTTCAACAAATCGTTCATTTGCGTAATATTGTAATAACAGGCTGCCCAACGATTTCCGTAAGTATTATCTGTTGGAATCAATCCACTCAAGTTATCTGGATATTGAATTTTGACAATATAGCCCGCAAAGGTGCCATAGCCATCCACATCCCCACCAAATTGCTCACCTGCATTTCGTAGTACATTGACCAGCATATTTTGTGGCGGGACATCTTTCAATGCATCGGGATCCGTATTAATTTCCTCAAAATTTTTGGTACATCCTGAGACCAAAAGCATTGCTAAAAGGGGCGTATATTTTAGTTTTTTAATAAAAGTGTTCATAACCATAAATTTGTTTTTGTTGGATTTTAAATTTTAAACTTTTGTATGGATTAAAATGTAAAACCAAGTTTAAGACCTATACTTCTTGAATTAGGGACAGAAGCCTGCTCAAAGCCTACGCCACGCGAATCACTTGACACCCCTCCACTCTCTGGATCCAAGCGCATGGTATTGGATTTATGTACCCAAAGCAGCGCCAAATTGGTTCCAGTGATAGAGACATTCGCACGTTTGATTCCTTTTATTCTACTATAAAGAGCTTTTGGTAAATTATAAGAAATATAAGCCTCTCTCAATTTCAAAAACGAACCATCAAAAACATACATTTCAGCAACACCTCCCAATTCATACCAACTCTGTGCACTGGTTTCAATTGTATTTTCAACCCAATTATCCCCTACCTTCATAGCGAATCGCTCATTTTTCATCACATCTTTACCCGCAACAATAGCGCGTTCACGAATGCCATCAGCAGCTGTAATTTCTGCAATCCCGGTTGTGTATCCGTGCGACATTGTTTGTGACCAAATATCACCTCCTTTTCTGAAATCAAGCATAAAGCCAAATCTGAAATCTTTTATGGTAAAATCATTTCGCATGGAAGCTAGAAAATCAGGAACAACATTTCCGAGCACTTGAGCACTAAGAGGCTTATCTATCAACCCATTAGCCGCCACTTTTATCGCCCCTTTCATTGGTCCATCTTCTACTCGATCATAACCTGGCCCGACTAGTGTACCCCAGGGTTGACCTATTGAGGCCATATTGGAAATACCCCATGTCCAGCCTAATCTAAGATCGTTCAAATCCAATTGCGGATACAGTTCAACCACCTTATTTTTATCCTTTGAGAAATTGACCGTTGTTGTCCAATTTAGCCCATTTTCATTTCTGAGGATATCACCCCTCAATTGGATTTCTACGCCCTTACTTCTTATTTCTCCAGCATTCAAGAAGATGTTGCTAAATCCTACAACGTTGGAGGTTGGTACAGGAAGCAATTGATTCTTATTTATTTTTTGGTAATAGGTCAGATCCAAGTGAAGACGATCTTTAAACATTCCCAACTCCGTTCCGATTTCGTAGGATGTAATTGCCTCCGGCTCCAGGCCTTCAATGGCATAGGTCATACTCTTATACATTTGCGATAAATTATTATAGGCATCTGTCTGTGCATAATAGTAATTCCCATTCTGGTATGGACGCGTTGCATTACCGACTCCTATCACATTAAATCGTAATTTCCAAAAATTTAAGTAGTCGCTTTTTAGCCCCTCAAAAGTAGTCGTTGGAAGCCAACTTAAACTTGCTGATGGATAAAAGAAAGATTTCTTCAAGGTGGAAGACCAATCATTACGCGCCGTTAAATCCAAATACAATTGATCTTTCCAGCCTAGATTAGCTTGCGCATATATCGAATTAGAACGGCCTTTTGCATGATCCATTACCGTATAAGCGTCACCAATCTTATTAGCAATCGTATATACACCCAATACATTTAATCCTTTAGCACCAAGCGTATTTGTTTCAAACTGATAATCCCGGTAATTTGCACCTACAATCCCCGATAAACTAAGATCACCAAATTGCTTGTTGAAATTTGCGATAAAATCTGCATTAAAATCAGAATTACTATTTTTTATCTCATTGAATTTACCATCTTTATTATCATAGTTATAATAGGTAGTTTCAAACATATGTGTATTATAGTAATCCAATCCGACCCTCCCTTCAAATTTCAGGAAATCAAAGGGTTGATAAAACAATGATGTCTTTCCAAAAATACGATTCATTTTAAGCGCATTCCGAGATTCGTGCATTGTATAAAACGGATTCATATGATAAGCTGAATTCCAATTGTAGTAGGTATAATTACCCTGTGCGTCACGCTGATCCCAGTTCTTTTTCAGATCCTGCATGTCCACTTGTCGACCAAACCAGATTAAGCCATTCATCGGGTTAGCCGAATCATAACCTTGGGTTACTAAATTATTACTTTCTGTACGCGTAAAGTTGGCCATGATATCATAGGAAACTTTATCGCTGATCTTATAGTCATTATTGAGTTGCGCGGTATACTTCTTCTGATCTGTATTAGGAACCGTTCCTCTCTGATCCCTAAATGATATTGAAGCCCGTGTCGAAGAACGATCACTCTTAGAAAGTAGTGACAGGTTGTGGTTTTGAGAGAAACCAGTTTGGAAGAATTCTTTGACATTATTTTTATGGGAATTCCATGGTGTAGCTTGACGCACACCATTCACAACGGGACTATTGAATTGGGGAATTAATAATCCCATATCCATTCGAGGCCCCCATGACTCATCAATTCCATCGTTAACACCATTAGATCCAGTTCCATCAACATAGCTAAATGAATTTTTTAAAACATAATCTTGGTACGAAAGACCACCACCATTGGTTTTATAGCTATATTCATCACCTCTAGATCCTTGACCATATAAATTCTGGTATTTTGGCAAATTAGCAGCTCTATCAATAGAAAAATTTCCGTCATATGATATCTGCACACCATTTTCGGCCCGTTTACCAGATTTGGTCGTGATCATAATAACACCAGTACCGGCACGCATACCGTAAAGTGCGGCTGCACCACCTTTCAGAACGTTGATGCTTTCAATATCATCCGGATTAATATCATTGAGTCCGGAGCCATAGTCTACACCGGAGTAGGTGTTATCACCGGTGCGCTGCGCATTATTTGTTACCGGAATACCATCAATCACAACTAAGGGCTGTTGATCAGACTGCAACGATGTATTTCCGCGAATGGAGATCCGGGCTGAGGAACCTACCGCGCCACCAAATTGATTTACCTGAACACCGGCCACTTTACCCGCCAATGCACCTGTAAGACTGTGTTGTCCCGCATCGGTCAATTCCTTTGCATTTACTTCCTGCGTCGCATAACCCAGTGATTTTTTTTCCCGTGTAATCCCAAGGGCAGTCACCACGACCTCATCCAGATTTTCCATCATGGATTCTAGCGTGACATTGACAACAGTTTGATTATTGATCTGTACTTGTTTGGGCTTATAGCCGATTGCGCTGATATTTAAGACCGTTCCGTTTGTATAGGTCAACGAAAAACCGCCATCAGCACCTGTCTGTGTGCCTGGCCCATCCTTAATAGATACGGATACACCCGGAATGGGTTTGCCATCCTGATCCACTATCTTTCCTTTGACTGCTGTTTGAGCGTAGAGCGCAGAACATACTAGTATATTGGATGCTAGTATCGCAATACTTCTTTTGTTCATAAGTTTAGTTAGTTTTAAAATGTTTTTACAACAACCAATTTATATAAATATCAAAGTAGAACACAGGAGTATATTACCCAGTATTGCCCACATCTTAACATCAAATGTTAAATTATTTCCGCCAGACTAGGGTTAATTGAAATATAGGATTAATGCAACAGGCGCAAATTCTTCCTTATTATAAACCTTTACCAAGCCGGGATGACCAGGTCAGGCCAACAATTAAGCCCTGATCACGGATGACCAGGGCTTAAACAGATTATTTACCGATACAAAGAAATTCAGATTGCCACCATCTCTAGTCTATGGAGAAATGATTACTGTTCTTTAAATTTAGGCCCAAAGAAAATACGCTTTGAATTACCTCTTTCAATAGCAACTTGGTCCTTCCAACGCTGATTTTCCGCTGCGGCCTTTTGTAATCGTTCAAGCGCCATCAGCTGTTCCCCCAAACGCAAAACAGCAATTTCTCTATTTTGCAACTGGGAACGCGTATCCATTACCTGCACCATCAATCCTGTAGGAAGATGGGTCGCTCGGACAGCTGAGCTCACTTTATTCACATGCTGCCCGCCAGCACCACTGCTCCGCATTGTTTTGAATTGCACATCTTTTAGATTCATTTGCGCGACACTTTTTGCCGGATACCAGTCCTTCAGCTCCACAAACCAATTTTTACGCCGATGGTTCGGTCGAAAAGGACTTTGGCAAATCCAGCAGATTGTACCTATCCAACGATCCATGAACACGGCGATTTCTCTACCGCTCAATTTTAATACAAACGAGCATGGCAACCCATCTATTTTCTCCACTTCCACCGTCTCTACCTTCACCCCGTATTGATCCGCTTCCGCCAGCATCCTTTCCAAAACCAGTTGGACAGCTAGATTACACTCCTTAGGACCTCGTCCTGAAGTAATTAAAATATACTTTTCCATCCCGTCTTATTTATCCATACGAACAATCTTCGGACTGAATGTCCCAAGTACATTAACCAACTCATTTTGCAAGCCCATCACCCGATGGATATCTTTATAGGCATGCGGAGCTTCATCCAGCGCCCCGCCAATTAACTCCACACCATGCTGTTCCAATTCTTTGAGCATGGCACTTTTGGTGAGACTACTTTTACAGGCTGCGCGGGACATTATACGTCCAGCACCATGCGAAGCTGATTGTATACTCAAAGGATTCCCTCGCCCCTCAACAATAAAACCCGGTGCGGTCATAGACCCCGGAATAATTCCCAATACCCCTTGCCCTGCTGGAGTTGCTCCTTTACGATGCACAATGCATTCCTTTCCATCGACCATTTCCCGCCAGGCAAAATTATGGTGGTTCTCAATGGTCAGTACAGGCCGTTCACCCAACGCTTTTGCCAAGCGCCTATGAATGTCCTCATGGCAGGCCCGAGCATAATCACCGGCAAGGTTCATTGCCAGCCAATACTCCTGACCTTCTTGCGTATCCAGATCCAACCAGGCCAAATGTTGTACAGAACGTGGTAAAGGGCATTGTTTTGCGGCTAAATTTGTATATTGTTTAGCGATATTGGCTCCCAAACCACGGGATCCGCTGTGCGATAGTACTGCTAGATAAGACCCAGGGGTAATCCCCCACCCGGAACGAACCTGATGTAATTCAACCACACCGAATTCAACAAAGTGATTTCCACCACCCGAAGTCCCGAGTTGCCTGTAAGCCTTGTCCAACAGCGATTTCAACAAAGGAATATCTTTAAATTCCGATCTGCTAAAAATAGCATGGTCTTGTTTCTCCCGATGCGTATCGTACATACCAAATTGGGTATTCTCCTTCAGTATATTGCGCAACTGGAATTCCCGTCCTTTGAAATAACTTGCCGGTAGGTCAAAGATAGACAGACTCATTCGACAGCCGATATCCACACCTACACCATAAGGTATCACGGCGTTATCCGTTGCCAGTACTCCGCCAATAGGCAAACCATAACCCATGTGTGCGTCTGGCATCAATGCGCCTTTGTATGCGATAGGCAGCTTCAAGGCCTCATACAGCTGTCTTTTGGCCTGCTCATCAATTTCATTTTCACCAAAGATGGTAAAAGGCACCATTTGCTTATTGAGCTGTTGCTTGCGCGCTTCAACCGGTTGAATCAAACCCTCAGCGAGCTTGGCCCAAACAGCATCTTCCCTAAATTTTTCAGGCGCTTCGAGCACCTTCTTTGCTTCCAAAAGGATGTTTTCTTTCTTTTCTCCCCTTCGGTAACGTGTGATTAGCCCTAAGGCTACATTCATTATATTATTCTGTGGAAAACCGATTTTAATAAGGTCTTTCCCCGATAATTTACTTCCCATATTCTTTTAAAAAAAACTTAATATACTGTCCTATCCATCTCAGGGATAGCGCATTTAAATATTCGGGTTTTCTTTTTCTTGAATAGCTATTTGCCAGCTGCCAGCGCTTTACGTTCTGTATTATGAACAAAACGGTTACGCACCAATCTCATTGATGCACATAATGGCCAGTACGGTATACCATCGACCGGTCAAAATATGACCTGCGCAAGCTGGCTAAACAGAAAATAGAAGGCAATAAAAAACCCGAATGATCTTCGGGCTTTTTTTCATGTCGTAACGAGTACGTTATATGTGAAGAAAAGCACGAAGAATGCTTTCGGCAAATCCATTTGCTGCAAAAGCGCTTTTTGTTTTAATCTTGGAGACCAACATAGTTCTTCGTCTTTAAATTGTTTAAAAATTAATATCGGCAGCAAAGGTAAATAAGTTTCTTCCACTTTTCCAAATTTTACAAAATTTAATTTGCATTAAAAGGCAGCGGATCCTTTAAAAAGAAAGTATATTCCATCATTTGTCCGTCTCTTTCGATCTTAAATCGAATTTCTTTACCTTCCTCTGATTTGAAAAGCGTATGAATAGTTTCCAAAGAATAGGAAGAAGCCGAACGTCCATTGATTTTCAACACCTTATCATCCGGTTTTAATCCGGCAATTGCTGCTGGAGAACCTGCCCGAACAGTTGCAATTTTATACATATTTTTCAGTACAAAGCGATACTGCAAACTGTTGTCCATACGGATCTCTGTCCCACCATCTTTCTTTAAATAAACAGGCACCTCCTCTTTCTCATATTTTATCCCATCATGTATAATTTCGAGACCACTCATGTTTAAGTAATAGAATTTATCAAAGTTTCTATTTTTTTGGAGATAAACGACATTATTGGGATAATCGAAAATAACCTTAAACCTACGTAGAAGTTCGTTTCCGACAGAACCTATTCGTTCATTTACAAAAGTTGCATGTTGTGTAGAGCTCAATTCTGGATAGGCTACCAAAGGATAATTCATCTTAAATGGTCCCAGCTCCAAGGATTTGATCCGATTTCTTTTCCCATAGATTTCGCCATTGAATCCCTGACCAATGTAGTCATCAATAAAAGGAGGTTTGATTGCAAAATCATTTAATTTGGACGGAATAAGCATCAACGCATCACTATTACCCATATCAATCAATACGCGGCCTTCAATGTCTGCGGAATCCTGATTAAAAGCAACGGAGATATACGGTCTGCTATTTAAAATGTCGAGCGGGAGACGTTGCATCTTTGCGAGTCCTTTGGGATACTCTCCCTTTTGGTAAAGAGTAATCCGGTGTTTCAAAAAATCCATCTCAACAACGTGATCACTAAAAAAACGGCTCCCCATGATGCCATTTACCTCCACCCCGATTCGGGTAGAAATATCAATATGTGCATTTTTAAGAATATAAATGGGCTGATCCAGATCCTCATACACATTAGCAACGCTAACCTTATTATTGACAGACAGATAACCATCCAAACCCTCATCCTTGCCTAAGCCCTGAAACTTATTAACGAAGACTGCACTATCAATCGATTTCAGCGTTTCTCCGAATATCATGGTCTCCTTGACCCCTGTATCCAATAAGAAGTTCATCGTATATCCATTCACCTGAACAGGAATAATAACCAGATTATGAACAAATAGAAACGGGAATCTAACTTTCTTTTTTTCTTTCAAAACAAAGCGGTCTTGCCCCAAGGCAAAAAAGGAACAGAATAAGGCAAAAGATAAAAATACTGCTTTCATCCAAGTTTATATTTGGTATTTCCAATTTAAACAAGAATTCTCATAATAAAAAAGGTTTATACAAAAAAAGACTATATATCTTTTCATCAACTTTACGAGCATTTATTCGGACATTATTATCGTTTTGCTTGGGACAACATACCACTTGCTTTGCCATTTGTTTGCCCTTTGAAGGCTATTTTATTACCATTATACCAAAGAAACAGCAAAGAAATAGCAAACAAACAGCAAAGCAGTCCCAAGGAAGGTCCCTAGAAAGTACGAAGAAGTCTCGAAGAACTAGCCTAGAAACGGCAAAGAAAAAAGCCCCTATTTCCTTTTAAAGTTTGTGATGGTTTTTCCATTGTAAGCAGACACACCATCTAGTGAACCAAACCAAATATTGCGTTTATCATCTTCTAAAATCCCGAAGATCATTGGTTTATTTACGATTTCTGTTACCGTTGGATACCCATTCGACAAGGATTTCTCTGCATAACGGGAAAGCACCCAGCTTTTCTTATCAGCACTTTCTGAGCTGGTCAAAATATTGCCTTCTTTGTCTTCGTAGATATATCCAACAAAATTCCTGGTAAAATTGGTAAATGTACGGCCATCATAACGCCAAAGACCATCATAACCTCCTAGCCAAATATTATCTTTTCTATCTTTGATTATTGACCTGACATTTGCAAATGGTTTTCCGTCTTTATTGGTTACAACCGTAAATGTCTTTCCATCATAAATGCAAGCATATCCCCTGGTACCGAACCAAAGTTTTCCTGACTTATCTTCAACAATAGCATTCACATCATTGTGCATGGGATGATTTTCCGAAAGCTGCTGTTGGTAAATGGTCACGTGGACAGAATCACTGTTAATCGCAACAGCCCCTTCCTTCATTTTAAAATTTTGAAAAGATTTCCCATCGTAGCGGCTTACCCCATTATCGGAGCCAAACCAAATAGAACCGAACCTATCTTCATAAAGAGTTGTTACCCGGTCACTGGCAAGACCATCCTTGCTTGTAAAATTCCGAAAGGATTTTCCATCGTAATAATAGACACCCGAACCGATAGAAGCAAACCAAAAGTTTCCCTTTTTATCTTCTAACACAGAAAAAAAACGTGCTGAACTCACTTGATTGGTTACATTGGTAAACGATTTTCCATCATATCGAAATACCCCCTCCCATGAGGCCATCCAGATATTCCCTTTTCGATCTTGTTTGATTGTACGTACGATACTGTTTGGGCCATGCAGCGAAGAAGCGGTATTAGTTCCAGATGGAATACGGTCTACTTCAGACTGCATATTGCCTATTTGTTCAGCTGCTTTTTTGTGCTGTGCGCTACAATTACTAGCGGTAAATACAGAGAGTAACGTATATATGAATATGTACTTCATGATTTTTTATTTAATGGACAGAAACACCTTTGGATAAATCTGCTCTTTTATTTTTATAATTTATTTCTTTCAATGGGCATATTAGTCATCGTGCCAAAGCGGAGCTAAGTCGGTGCTTTCCAAAACAATTTGTTTTTTTTAATATTGGGCTGACATACGACAGCTCGGGTATCGTTTTTCGGCCGGGTCAATCGGTGAAAATCAAGTATTCCCAATAGCCAGATCAGCACAAGCCATAACACAGTTTTTTTAGTTTTCATCCCATATCAAAGTTGATACAGCGAAATTACTTTGGTATTTTTCAGTCCGGGGAATTTGGATTGTAAATAAAAATGTAAACTTTGTAAATAAATCGTAAATAGCATGTTATATAAGGAAAAACTGTTCAAAATGAGAAGTAGATATGTATATGGGTCCTTGCTGCTCCTGTCTATTTGTATCGTCTTCGGTTCTTTTAGCATCAACAATACCGACGACTTTGATTTCGCAAAAAGGGAAGTTTTGCTTCGCAGAATCGGACACGAATTACTCTTACAGACTGGTGACAGTACGTCAAGGGTGCTCCCTATAGAAAAGGTTGCGGAAAACGAATATCAGATCAAGTTTGAGCATGACTTCAGTTTTCAGCCGGATTCTTTGGTGAATACAACACGACGTCTATTAGCAAAAGACCCCTTCGCTGTCGATTATATTGTTCGTGTTGTAAAATGCGGCAATTCCAATGTGGCCTACAGCTATTCCATATCCAAAAATAAAAAAGACGATATTATCGCCTGTATAGGAAGAGTACAACCTAGTGCCTGTTACATGATCAATATTAAATTCAAACCGACAGGAATTCATACAACTAAAAACAGCTATCTGCTGGGCAGTCTCCCGATCTTAGCTATTGTTGGATTTATTTTTTTGAGATCTGTAAAATCGCGAAAAAACACAGCTAAAGATCAGTCGACCACCCTGTTCACCCTGGGATCAGTGTTGTTCAACGCAAAAGAACGACAACTGATTATCCATGACAGAACGATAGACCTGACCGGAACCGAAGCCCGTCTGCTACTCATTTTTGCATCCTCACCAAACGAAACTATCATGAGAAGCCGCTTGCAAAAAGAGATCTGGGAAGATGAAGGTGTTATTGTAGGGCGCAGTCTGGATATGTTTATATCAAAACTGAGAAAAAAATTGGAAATTGATCCGAAGATCAATATTGTTGTTATACGTGGGAAAGGCTATAAGCTTGAAATTAGCGCTTAAGAAGAGGTTCGCATGAATATGACCTGTCCCTAAAACCAGGATAAGGGCTTTCTAAAATTGTACCCTACTGTGAACTGAATGAATACAAGATTTGTTCAGTTCACAGCTATTGCATCTGATCCCCGATCTACCTCTCTCGGTCTATGCCCCTGATAAAGTACACAAAAAAATCCCTCTCTACTTGCGTAAAGAGGGATTTTGTACCCGGAGCCGGAGTCGAACCGGCACGGTTTCCCACTGGTGTTTGAGACCAGCGCGTCTACCAATTCCGCCATCCGGGCATATCCGTTTGGGATGATGCAAAAGTAGGTTTTTTATTGAAAAAGAGAAAACTTTTTGAACAAATTTCCACTTAAATTCAATAGTACACTGAAATACAGTCAAATAATTTTTCGTTAATTACTCAAAAAACTCGCTCTAACCGTTATATTCGCTGTTTTCTTACGTGAAGTTGTATTAAAAGCTCCTCCCGAAGAGTACTCTTCGTTATCATTTTGACCAGTTATCTGAAAAATTCCCAGATCGGCTTTCACCAGACTACCTAATCCTGCATTCGATTCCTTGGCAATATTGTCGGCACGTTGGTGTGCATTTTTTGAAGCTTGGGAGATCAGTTCTAATTTCAGATCCTCCAATTTTGAGTAATAATAATTTGGCGTACTCGAACTCAGCTCTATTCCTTTCGAGATCAATGTTGATATTTCCCTTGAAGCGTTGTCCACCTTATTCAGATCTCTGGATTCCACACTTACTGTCTGTGACAAGGTATAACCCGAAAATGTATTATAACCGTTCCCCTTTCCATCGGTATGGTATTCAAAATCTTTAGCGATATTCACGGCCTCAAAACGAATTTCATCTACTTTAATCCCTTGTTGCACTAAAAAGTCACGTACCAGATCACGATCTGTTGCCAATTGTGCCGATGCCGCACTTAATTCAAAGTTCTTCCTACTGAAAGTTGCGTTCCATTTTACCAAATCAGATTCAAAATCTTTCTTTGCATTGCCGTTGACGGTAATTGTTTGTGTGGATTTATATTTATACCGATATGCATTGCCCAGGATCCATGCAGTAAGCAACACGGCGACGCTCACGATAACAGAAACAATAATAGATGATGATTTCATAATCAGTTTTTTATATTTACGTAACAATGAATATACCAAAAAATCAACGATTTTTTATTTTTTATAGATAAATTGCAGCAAAAGAATTTAAACATGAATAAGAAAAATATCTGTATCCCATTCTGTTTTCTCGCGACCTTAGCTGTGCACGCACAAAAGAAACCAGTGGACCATACGGTATATGATAGCTGGCAAAGCATATCATCTCCCTATATCAGTAAATCGGGTAAATTTGTACTCTTTCAGGTTGCTCCACAAGAAGGAGATAGCCAACTGTTCCTGAAAACAAAAGAAAACAAAGAATTGATTCAGATTCCGCGGGGCTATAATGGAAAACTGACCGATACAGAAAATCATTTGATCAGCTTAATCAAAGCACCCTTTGCCGTAACACGTGAGGCAAAAATCAAAAAGAAAAAAACGGAGGATTTACCTAAAGACTCTCTGGCAATCTACAATTTAACCAGCTCTTCGCTTGTTAAATTTGCACAGGTGAAATCCTATAAAGTTGCAGAACAAAATAACAATTTTGTTTCCTTCCTATTTGATAAACAAGCGGACGAAAAAACAGGCTCATCCAAAAATCCGGCTGACACTACTCAAAACAAGAAAAATAGCAACGACAAAAAGAAGAAAGCCGTCGCTACATTAGCTTTATATGATCTTAATTCTGGAGATTCGGTCCAATTCTCCCTAGTAGATCAATATGAATGGAACAAAAATGGAACAAAACTTGTTTTTTCAAAGAAAACTGACGCAAAAGACAGCCTTTCTAGAGAATCTGGAGTCTATTTATATGATATAGCAACCAAAAACCTAAAAAAAATATCAACAGGCAAAGGTGAATACAAAAATTTCAGTTTTGATGAAACGGGTAATCAACTGGCTTACTTAGGTGATCTCTCCAAGGAAAAAGCACTGGTTAAAAACTATAACCTCTATTATTATACCAATGGTATCGATACCGCACAGTACCTAGCTACCAAAAATAGCTCGGGTATTCCCAAAAACTGGGCAGTCAGCGGAGATGGAAATATCCGGTTCAGCAAAAATGGTGAAAAGCTTTTCTTTGGTATCGCACCTATCCCCCGTGTCAAAGACACGACATTAGTTGATTTTGAACATGCCAAAGTCGATGTGTGGGGCTGGCAGGATGACTACTTACAACCCATGCAACTGGTCAACCTAAAAAAAGATCTTTCCAAAAATTTCTTAGCGGTTACCTACCCCAAAAGCAATCGTACAGTTATCCCACTGACAGATGAGACCTTCAATTCCACGACGCTTACAGCGGATGGAAACGCAGAGTATGTATTGGCGCGTACAGATTTTGGTAAACGGATCGAAAGTCAATGGAAAGGTGGCACAAAAGAAGATATCCACCTGGTCTCAACAAGGACTGGTCAACGGGAATTAATTCTTTCCAACTTCTCGGGAAATGTGGCGCTGAGTCCAGATGCTAAATATGTCGTTTATTTCGATGAAGAGAAAGGAACCTGGAATTCTTATCAGATTAGCTCTAAAAGGAAGGTCGTATTAAACGAAGGTATCCCGGCATCCTTTGCTGATGAGGAGAACGATATGCCTACCGCAGCACAGGGATATGGTATGGCAGCCTGGAGCGCTGACTACAAAGGCGTATACCTCAACTCACGTTATGACATCTGGTATTTTAATCTGGATGGATCCAATAAATCCATTCTCACCAACGGTTATGGTGCTGCTTCCCAAACGACATTCCGTTACCTCCCTTTACGACGTGATGAAGACCGTGATCAGCCATTGACCCTGGACTACAAAAAAGGAGGCTTCCTGACATCATTTGACAATAAAACCAAAGAATCTGGTTTTTATCAATTCAAAGGGCAGCATAATGATCCCAAAAGCCTTTTTGTTGAACCAAAAACATTTAGAAATATAAATGCTTCTGCTGATCAACAAACGATCCTTTATAGCAAGGAAGACTATAACAATTCGCCTAACGTTTATATCAATAGTATCAAGTTCAAAGATGAACTGCAACTTTCCGATATTAATAAACAACAAGCAAACTATAACTGGGGCACTGCCGAACTTGTGCATTGGACCACACCAGCAGGTCATCAGGCGGAAGGTATTCTTTACAAACCTGAAAATTTTGACCCTGCAAAAAAATACCCGATCATTGCTTATTTCTACGAGAAACTGTCGGATGGTCTTTATACCTACCAACCACCTGCTCCTACCCCTTCGCGACTAAATATACCCTATTTCGTAAGCAACGAGTATTTGGTATTTGCACCAAATATCAGTTATGAAACCGGACATCCCGGAAAGTCCGCAGAGGAATATATCAATTCGGGAATGCGTTATTTAGCACAAAACTCCTGGGTAGACAGCACCAAAATGGGCATTCAGGGGCAAAGCTGGGGCGGTTATCAGGTAGCTCACCTGATCACACGCACCAATATGTATGCTGCAGCATGGACCGGAGCACCAGTAGTCAATATGACTTCCGCTTATGGGGGAATACGTTGGCAGTCGGGTATGTCACGTCAATTCCAGTACGAGCATACACAAAGCCGTATCGGAAAAACCCTATGGGAGGCGCCCGAACTCTATTTGGAGAATTCGCCCCTGTTTCACATGAACAAGGTAAATACACCTGTTGTTATTATGGCCAACGATAATGATGGTGCTGTGCCATGGTACCAAGGCATCGAAATGTTTACAGCATTGCGTCGGTTAAACAAACCCGTCTGGATGTTGAACTATAATGGCGACGAACATAATTTGATTCAACGACAAAACAGAAAAGATATACAGATTCGCGAACAGCAGTTCTTCGATCACTACTTAAAAGGAGCTCCTGCGGCAAATTGGTTGAAGAAAGGAGTACCGGCCACCTTAAAAGGAATAGACTGGGGACTTGATTACAACTAAAAACACTCAAAATAGGTCGATTTATCCAAGTCGACCTATTTTTTTTAACCAAAAACCAATTTCAAAGACACATTTTGTAAAAAAAATCAAAAAAAATTTCAGTTTTCCGCAAAAACACAATATTTTTGAAAAACAAAATCAACAAAACTGTAATTTAATTATAAAATACAAATGTCGAACCTAAGATTCAAAGCAGTAGAGGCAGCGGGCTCACGCCAGATTGCACAATTTGAAAAAGTTGAAACTAAAAAAGCAACTGACATCTACGGAAAGAACGTTTTTTCCGTAAACAAAATGAAAGACTACCTTCCTAAAAACTCATACAAGGAGTTAGTTGCATCCATTGAAGAAGGACAGATTATTTCAAGAGATTTAGCTGAGCACATTTCGCAAGCAATGAAAACTTGGGCCCTGAATCATGGCGTTTCCCACTACACACACTGGTTTCAACCTTTGACGGGTTCGACAGCTGAAAAACACGATGCATTTTTTGAGCCTGATGAAAATGGCGAAGCAATCGAAAAGTTCACGGCAGATGCTTTAGTTCAACAAGAGCCAGATGCTTCATCTTTCCCTAATGGTGGTATCCGTAACACCTTCGAAGCAAGAGGATATACGGCATGGGATCCATCTTCGCCAGCATTTATCTACGAAACTGGTGCAGGTAAAACACTTTGTATCCCTACGGTATTTGTTTCCTATACGGGTGAATCATTAGATTATAAAGCACCTTTGTTGAAAGCAATCAATGCAGTTGATAAAGCAGCAACTGAAGTTGCACAATATTTTGATAAATCAATCACGAAAGTAAACGCTTCTCTTGGTATTGAGCAAGAGTATTTTTTAGTTGACCTTTCTTTATACAATGCACGCCCTGATCTTCAATTGACTGGACGTACGTTATTCGGACACATGTCTGCAAAAGGACAACAATTGGAAGACCATTACTTCGGTGCGATTCCAGAGCGTGTATTAGCGTATATGGTTGACTTAGAAAATGAGGCGTTAAAATTAGGTATTCCATTAAAAACGCGTCACAATGAGGTGGCACCTTCACAGTTTGAGTGTGCGCCAATGTACGAAGAGATCAACTTGGCAATTGACCACAATCAATTGTTGATGAACGTGATGGAGCAAGTTGCTTTGAGACATAACTTCAAAGTATTGTTACACGAAAAACCATATTCTGGTGTCAATGGTTCTGGAAAACACAACAACTGGTCTTTAATTACCAACACTGGTGTTAATCTATTGTCTCCAGGCAAAACACCTAAAAATAACCTGATGTTCTTGACATTCTTTGTCAATACCATCAAAGCTGTATTTGAGAATGCAGATTTAATGCGTGCATCTATTGCAAGTGCAAGCAACGACCACCGTTTAGGTGCTAACGAAGCGCCACCAGCAATCATCTCGATCTTCTTAGGTTCTCAATTAGACGAATTATTGGAAGAAGTAGAATCAGCTCGTGTAGCCAAGAAAGTTAAAGCTGAAGCAAACTTGTGGCACGGTATCCCTAAAGTTCCAGAATTGAAATTGGATAACACGGACCGTAACCGTACTTCACCTTTCGCATTTACGGGTAACAAATTTGAGTTCCGCGCTGTAGGTTCTTCAGCAAACTCTGCCCTACCAATGACGGTATTAAATGCTATCGTTGCTGCACAATTAAACGAGTTCAAAATAGAAGTAGACAAACAGATCAAAAAAGGCACGAAAAAAGATCTTGCGATCTTAAATGTTGTCCGTAAATACATCAAAGATTCAAAAGCTATCCGTTTTGAAGGAAATGGATACAGCGAAGAGTGGGAAAAAGAAGCGGAAGCACGCGGTCTTTCAAACATCAAATCTACTCCTAAGGCATTAGACGTCTACGTAAAAGAAGAGTCATTGGCTTTGTTTGAAGCAATGGGCATCTACACAAGACGTGAATCAGAAGCACGCCATGAGATCTTGTTAGAAAACTTCTACAAGAAACTTCAAATCGAGGCTCGTGTGATCGAAGAGATGGTCAATAACCAAATCGCACCAGCATGTTTCATCTACCAAAACGAGTTGATCGAAAATGTGAAAGGCCTGAAAGACTTAGGTCTGGCTCAAGCAGCATTTAGCTCACAATTGAATTTCGTAGAACGTATCTCGACACATGTAAACACAATCTTGGAACAAGCGGAAGCTATGCGTCAAGAGCGTAAAAAAGCAAACCAGATCGAAGATATCCGTGAGCGGTCAATCGCTTATGATGAATCGGTAAAACCATATTTTGATGTGATCCGTTACCATGTCAACAAATTGGAAAAAATCGTTGACGATAAAAAATGGCCTCTTCCAAAATTGAGAGAGATTTTATTCTTAAGCTAATATCGTTTAAATATAAAAGAAGAAGAGCATTCCGTCTGGAATGCTCTTCTTCTTTTTATATATTGCCAGTTGAGCTAAACAAATACCCGACCCAGCTACTATTTTTTCAAACGGTTATCCTCATCATTATTTCCGGCCCGCTTATTCACCGACTTAATATTGACGTTTCCAAAACGGTAAGAAAGAGACAATCGCACCACTCGACTATCGTGTCCGTTTCGAATGCGATAATACCCATTTTCCTGAACACTGGACAACCGCCGTTGACCTCTGGTATTCAATATATCATTTACGGCTAGCTTCACATTCAGCTTTTTATCAAGAAAGGTTTTCCCTGCTCCGAGATCGATTCCATAGTAAGATTTAAAACTAAAGACACCATAGACAGCGGGTGAAAAATAATTGGCGGTCAGCTCCACATTGGTTGTCTCACCAATGCGGATATCATGATTGGAGCTCACCTGAAAAGATAACTTTTCCAGCTGACGTTGAGCACCCGAGCGCTCGTCAAAATTATATTTGCTATAAAACGCGGTCAAGTTGTTGGAAGTAGTCCACCATTTAAGCACTTTAACCGGTATATTGATATTCATATTATAATAATCGAAATAGGTCAGGTTCCGATCCGTCTGTGCAATGGCCTTGGTCTCTGAATTGCTCTCTATGACCTGCGTGATCGCATCATTGGTTCTCTTATAACCCAGACTCAACAAATAACGCTCCTTAAAGGTATAATTCAGTTCATAGGAGTTGGTATATTGTGGATTTAAATAAGGATTACCGTATTGATAGGTATATTGATCCAGGTAGTAGATAAAAGGATTCAACGCACCATAATCCGGACGGTCTATCCTTCGGCTATAGCTTAGACCAAGCTTGTGATTATCATTGATCTGTTGTTGTATAAATACCGTTGGAAAGAAATCCGTATAATTACGTTTTGTCTGCTGTCCTAAGGTTACTGAATTACCCAATGAACTGGTATTTTCAACACGGAGTCCGGCTTGTACAGAAAACTTTCCAAAGGACTTATTCAGCGTAAAATATGCTGCTGCGATGTTTTCGTTATACAAAAACTGATTGCTCTGCTTTTCGTTTCGCACAAATTCCCCTGCCGCGTTTTGATCCTCATAGATCAAAATATTATCCGTTTTCACACGACTATATTTCAGCCCCGCTTCGAGTTTTGTTGTTTTGTCAAAGGGATGGACAAAATCTGTTTTGAAAACTAAAATTTTGGTATTGGACAACATGTCATTTCGAAAAATCTTTGGCAGTTTAAATTCCGTCCAATTGGGATCTAAGAAACGGTTTTTTACGGTGCTGTTATCGTTATTTTTGGAATACGAATAATCTGCATTTGCTGTCAGTTCAGTCCCCAATGTATCGAATGTCTTTTTGTAATTGAGGTTGTAAGCCAGGTAGTGATAGGTGAAATCCGAAAAGTTGCTTCCCTGTACAACTGAATCCAATTTTCCTTTTTCCGAAGCGATTAAATTATCTCCCTGCCGTGTAGAATTACCATTGCTCACATTACCATTGACGACAAAGCCAAGTACTTCTTGTTTGCCCAGATTAAAATCTGCAGCGAATTTAAAGTTATGTCCGCGATAACGAAATTTCGAATAAGAATCCGAATTGAAATAGGTTGTTCCTACTGAATCCCTGACAGAACGATCGATCGTTAAATCATTAAAGCCCAAACTATTCTGGTAATTATAGGAAGCAAACAGATTTACCCAATTGTTGCGATGGTTGACCAGGAAACCGCCATCACCTTTTGTATATTTTCCCTGTCCAAGATTGAAGTTCAAGCTAACGTTACTGCCGAATTGTGTATTTTTTTTGGTTTTGATATTGATAATACCAGCGTTTCCAGCGGCATCATATTTCGCAGGCGGATTGGTGAGGACCTCAATCGAGGCGATTGAATTTGAAGCCGTATTTTCCAACAGTCTGGAAACTTCATCTGCAGAGAGATAAGTAGGCTTTCCATCGATCATAATAATCACATTACTTTTACCGCGCAGGTTGATTTTTTTATTATCCAAAGTCACACCGGGAACTTTTTGCAGAAGTTCCAATGCGTTATTTCCGGTTGCCAATACACTATTCTCTACATTGAGGACAATCTTGTCAATTTGACTTTCAATTAGGGGTTTCCGACCAACGACCTGAGCCTCGCCCAAAACTCGTGTTTCCGTTTGTAGGCGAATGGTATCCAAAGACATGATCGCCCCCGCCTTCAATGTAATTTCGGTAGAACGGTAAGTTGTATAACCTACTGCTGAAACTTGCATCATATACTTTCCGCTGGGCACTTCCACAAACTCAATGTCTCCATTCTCTTTCGACAACGTCCCTTTCAACGGAATATCCCCCGGACTACGCAACAGTGAGATACTGGCCGCACCAAGCGGACTATTATCCTGACCAACAACAACAGCCTGTAGCCTCCCTCCTCCAGATTGTGCAGAAACTGTTCCCCAGGCAGAGATCAGGATTATTAGAATGGACAGTAGCAACGATTTATTTTTCTTTGGTTTCATCATGTAAATCTTTATATCATCAATTAGGGCAGCAATACGCATTTATATATATTGATGACAACAAACCTCGGATTTTCATTACACGCTGACCAGCAGAAATAGATAGATAACCAAAAACAGTCGGTAGAAAGCCAAATAACCTCGGTAAACCACATTTCATCCATACAATGAGATGGCTATTACAATTCTTCAAAAAAAGGCTGTTCCATCTCCAAACATGCCAATCGGTACCGCTAATGAGTGTGCGTAAAAAAAACAGCGCTTCAAACAGCACTTGTTTCAAAATAAAAATTCACAAAAACAACCATATTCAAAATAAATAAAATGTATATATAAAATATTAAGCATAATATTCGTATTTTTGCAACGAAAATTAGTAAACTGATTGATGGGCACCGTGTCATTAAAGAAAAGATTCAACCGTATTTATAGCCGAGTTATTCGATTTATCCGAGGCGAGCACAGTGGTGACGCGCTGCGAAATGTATCCATCAGTATTTTACCGAGTTTAGCAATCTATCTATTAGGGGTTCCGGCGAGCACCGCTATTGGAATTGGTGTAGGCTCTTTGTTGACGACTTTGACGGATCCTCCAGGCAACCGCAAGGATAAACTATCCTCCGCATTGCTGTGCATTCCGACATTCTTTGTTGCTTCATTTCTCACAGCTTACTTATTCCCTTTTCACTGGCCCTTGGTTATTCTCCTTGGTTTAGCCGGATTTACCTTTACCTTATATGGTTTGTTTGGCCCGCGTTATGCTGCAATCGGCAACATGACTTTGATCTTAATGAGTTTTGTCATCGGTCTGGCACCAAAACATCCCTTGGCGGTCGGCCTGCAAATCACTACAGGAGCAGCGATTTATTATTTGTTCAGCTTGCTACAGGCTTATATAAGACCCTACCGCTCCTTGAAGCATGCGATGGCAAATGGCTTTCAGGGTTTATCTCAATTCTTACTGATCCGCGCTCAGTCCTATGACCCCAACATTCCACTGGACATTACCTACAGTCGCGTGGGCAAAATCCATGGTCAGATCAGTGAACAACAGGAACAGATCCGTTCATTACTGTTCCGCGAGAAAAAAATTATTGGTCATCAATGGCCCAAAAGTAATTATTGGCTCAGTCAGGTTTATGGTCTGATTGATCTGCACGAGCTCATCATCGCACTCGACCATGACTATGATGCAATCCGCAAGAATCTTGCAAATACGGGTAGCCTTCCTGTGATCCGTCGTGCAATAAAATTATTGGCATTAGAAATTGATAGCTTTTCACAGCCACATATCAGATTCCGATATGCACAGCAATTGTATTACAATACAATTAAACTGAACGAACGCCTGACCGAGCTTAAAAACATTCAGCAACAACAAACCGGTCCAGCCGGCCCTATCCTACAGTCTATTATTACCAATATGGAGTCTATTCTTGAGGTGCTGCGTCGGATTCAGGTTGCTTTTTATCAGAATCAGGAAATTCAGGACAAAATAGATACAGCGGAATATCAACAATTTATCAATCGCCCCCTGGGCAGTCTGGGTGAGATCAAAAACAAACTTCACCTTAAAAATCCGCTATTTCGTTTTGCGCTACGTATGGCCCTACTTTTTAGTGTTGGCGCATTGATCGGCATTTTGTTTTTGGACTTCAAATATACCTATTGGATTTTGCTGACGATCGCTATCGTAGCGAGACCCGCCTTTTCGATGACCAAAACCCGCAACATCGAACGGATTGTAGGGACATTTTCAGGTATTTTGATCGGCATCTCCTGCTTAGCATTCTTCGAGAGCCTCCCCTTTTTGTTGAGCCTATCGGCAATTGGTCTTTTTGGCTTCTTTCTATTCAACCGATCCAATTATATGGTCAGTGTTATTTTTATTACATTGGGCGTTGTCATTGCGCTAAACCTATTTGAAGGTAATATCAATCTTATTTTGGGCAGCCGCATGGCTTTTACATTGGTAGGCGCATTTCTGACCATCGCAGGATACTTCCTGATTCCAGTACGCCAAAGCTCAAGCTTAGTGCATCTGGCAAAGGAGGTAGCAAGTTACAACCAACATTACTTCCAGATTATCAACCAACGCCTATCGGACAATCTACAGAGCTCTTTTGACATCCGGTTAGCGCGCAAAAAGGCGCAAACAGCGATGGCCCTATTTTCGGACTCCATCAACCAAATGAAAAAAGAACCTGAGCACAAATGGATAGACTGGTCCCATATTCACCATTTTCAGGCACTCTCCTATCGCGTCAATTCGCATCTTGTCGGACTTTCCATTTCCATCAGTAAAAAGAATCCGGAAGTCCTGCACAACGACATCTATGTCAGAATAGATGAGTTAAAGCCGTTATTGACCGATTTGGATCAAATTGCGGAGCATATCTCAGGCAGTAAAAAATAAGGTGAACCTCTTCCTTTAAAAAATAAATAACTACATGATTTTCAACTCAGCCTATATTTCTATAGGGTATTGGGAACATGTATTTACAAAATAGTTTTAATTAAAAAATTGTTTTTCTTTTGCATTAATAGAAAAGAAGTTTATATTTGCAGTGTCTTCAGATGAAGATTTCTAATCAACACCTTCCTTAATCAGCAGGTCTTGATTTATAAAGAAGTGGCGAGAGACTGGCTCTATGACCCACTGGCAACCTTCAATTTGGTTGAAAAGGTGCCAAATCCTGTCCAAAGCAATATCGTTTTGGAGCATATAAATGAAATAAGACAATGATTATTACATTACAGAAAACCATCAACAATTTAGGTTCATTTCAGACGAACCAACTAACAGGTAAAGGAGCAACACATAGCATTGCCATGTCTATGCGAATGCGCATGCATATGCACCTTCCAACTTGTTAAGCATCATTTTCCTTTTTCCCGGATAACGATATTAACAGACCTTTTCAGCAGGTGTGTATGCTTCCTTTTTTTCCTTGTTAACATTTTTTTGAACCCTTAAAATCTGATATATTATGTCTTCCAACAAAAATCTAAAATTCGAGACGCTACAAGTTCACGCTGGCCAAGTGGCAGATCCAACTACTGGATCCAGAGCGGTACCTATATACCAAACATCTTCATTTGTATTTGAGAATGCTGAACATGGAGCCAATCTATTTGCGCTGAAACAATTTGGCAATATCTATACACGGATCATGAATCCTACGACGGATGTTTTTGAACAACGTATTGCGGCGTTGGAAGGTGGAGTTGCGGCATTAGCTGTTGCTTCGGGTCAAGCGGCACAATTTATCGCCTTAAACAATATCCTTGAAAACGGTGATAACTTCGTAGCAGGTTCTAACCTATACGGTGGTACATTTAACCAGTTTAAAGTTGCTTTCAAACGCTTGGGTATTGAAGCCCGTTTTGCAACTGATGCCGAAGCAGATAAAATTGAAGCGCTTATTGACGATAAAACCAAAGCTATCTATGTGGAGACCATCGGCAATCCTAGTTTCAACATTCCTGACTTTGAAAAAATTGCTGCTGTTGCTAAAAAATATGATTTACCTTTAATAGTTGATAATACATTCGGTGCCGGAGGTTATCTGTTCAAACCGTTGGAATATGGTGCACATGTTGTCGTTGAATCCGCAACAAAATGGATCGGCGGTCATGGTACAAGTATCGGTGGTGTCATCGTTGATGGCGGAAATTACAATTGGGGCAATGGAAAATACCCACAATTCTCCGAACCATCCGAGGGCTATCACGGTTTGGTATTTTCTGAAGTATTCGGTGAAAAAGGACCTTTTGGCAATATTCAATTTGCTATCCGCGCCCGTGTTGAAGGCCTACGTGATTTTGGTCCAGCACTTTCGCCATTCAATTCATTCTTATTGCTACAAGGGCTTGAAACACTGTCATTGCGCGTGCAACGCCATGTGGACAACACCTTAGAGGTTGCCAAATGGCTTGAAGCCCACCCACAGGTAGAGAAGGTAAATTATCCAGGATTAAAAAGTTCACCAAGCTTTGCCAATGCGCAAAAATATCTCAAAAACGGTTATGGTGCTGTCCTTTCCTTCCAGTTGAAAGGTGATGCTGCACAAAAAGCAAATGCTTTTATCGACAGCCTAGAGCTCATCAGCCATCTGGCCAATGTAGGTGACACCAAATCATTGATCATCCACCCTGCTGCAACGACGCACCAACAGTTAAGTGATGCAGATCAGGCAAATGCAGGTGTATTTCCGGGGTTATTGCGTCTTTCTGTAGGGATCGAACATATTGATGATATCAAAGCCGATCTACAACAAGCATTCGATAAGATCAAATAATCAGGTACATCCATAAATTTAAGCGTAATGAGCAGGCATATTTATCAACATCCCGAGCCCTTTGTATTTGAAAACGGGAAAGAACTTGTCGATTTACAGATTAGCTACGAGGTATTTGGTGAACTCAATGCTGATCGCAGTAACGTGATTTGGGTCTGTCATGCCCTGACGGCAAATGCGGATGTATTGGACTGGTGGCCGGGCCTATTTGGTGCAAACGATCTGTTTAATCCGAATGATTACTATATCGTATGTGCCAATGTAATTGGGTCCGCCTACGGTAGTAGCAATCCCCTATCCATCAACCCGGCAACGGGTCAGCCTTATTACCTATCCTTTCCGGAGTTTACGGTAAAAGATCTGGTCAACGCGCATCAGTTGCTCGCAGCCCACCTGGATATCAATCAACTTGAGGTTTTAATTGGTGGCTCACTAGGTGGCCAACAGGCCCTGGAATGGGCCGCTTCCAACACAATCGCCATCAATCAACTCATTGTTGTCGGCACCAATGCGGTACATTCCCCCTGGGGCATTGCTTTTAATGAAAGTCAGCGTTTAGCAATTACGGCAGACCGCACCTTCTATGCCAACCATCCCGATGGTGGTAAAAAAGGTCTTAAAGTTGCCCGCTCGATTGCGCTGCTATCCTATCGCAATTATATCACCTACGACCATACACAACGGGATGAGGATGACAACAAAGTGAATGGATACAAAGCTGCTTCCTATCAAAATTATCAAGGCGAAAAACTTGTTAAACGCTACAATGCGTATAGTTATTTCTACCTGACAAAGGCGATGGACAGTCACAATTTAGCCCGGGGAAGGGCTTCTTTGGAAGCAGCATTGAACGGAATCAGCTGTCCGACACTGGTATTGGCTGTCAATACAGATATATTGTTCCCTCCAGCCGAACAGCGATTTATAGCGCAGCATATTCCAAATGCAACTTATCAGGAGATCGAGTCAAGCTATGGCCATGATGGATTTTTGATAGAGACAAAAAAACTGACGGCTATTATCCATAATTTTTTAAAGAATAAGAATGCGTATATCAACGAATTAGTCTAAGAGAAGTAAACAATTATATAAGAGCATTTAAGAAGAGATATGAGTAATAAATTAACGATAGGGATGTTTGGGTTTGGCGTGGTAGGCCAAGGTCTCTACGACATTATCAAAACCAAAAACCTGAATCTGGAAATCAAGAAATTTGTCATCAAAAATGCGGACAAAAAACGTACGCTACCAGCAGATCTGTTTTCAACAGATGCTGAGACAATCCTGGCGGATCCAGAGATCAACACTGTTGTCGAACTGATCGATGATGCCGAAGCTGCTTACAAACTGACTGTACGCGCATTGAAATCAGGCAAAAATGTGGTGTCTGCAAATAAAAAAATGATTGCCAGTCACCTCGAAGAGTTGGTAGATATTCAACATGAATATGGTACCAGCTTACTTTATGAGGGCGCTGTCTGTGGAAGTATTCCCATTATCCGTAATTTGGAAGAATACTATGACAATGAACTTTTGCATTCGGTCAGCGGTATATTCAACGGATCTTCAAATTACATTCTTTCGAAAGTCTTTAATGAAAACCAACAGTATGCCGATGCGCTAAAAAAAGCGCAGGAGCTGGGTTTTGCGGAAACAGATCCTACCCTTGATGTTGGCGGATATGACCCTAAATTTAAGGTCTGTATCGTCGCTTCACATGCTTATGGTATCTATGTCAAACCAAACGATGTCTTCAACATCGGTATTGATAAATTAGGTCAACAGGATATTCGCTTCGCAAAGGAAAAGAACTTAAAAATCAAGTTGATCCCTACAGCCAAAGAGATCGATGGCAATAAAGTCGTGCTGTATGTACTTCCTCGTTTAGTAGGTAAAGAAAGCATGTTATACAATGTAGAAAATGAAAATAACGGTGTATTGGTCAAAGCTGCTTTTGCGGATGAGCAATTCTTCTATGGCAAAGGTGCGGGTGGCCACCCTACTGGCTCGGCAGTATTATCGGATATTGCTGCATTACGTTACGGTTACCGTTATGAATATAAAAAGCATTTAGAGTCCAGTGCCTTAAATTATAGCCAAGATTATCTGCTCAAGGTATATTTAAGATACACTGACGATCAACTGATTGAGAAATTGAATTTCAGTGAGATCACCGAAAGATATTACGCAGCAGATTTCAAATATGTTATTGGCTCTATTAATCTTCAACAAATTGCAGCTCACAAGGCGGATTTGGACCAAGAGGGCAATTTCATTGCTGAGATCGCGTAGGCAATCAACAAACCAACCTACCTTCAAGGGGTGTTCCAAAAAATTTGGACACCCCTATTTTTTTTTAAATGCTTATTTTTTATTGATTCGTATTTTTCATTAAGGAATCAATAAGCGCTACATCCGGTTTATTGACCAGAAGGAACCTTCAGTCGATTTTCAGCGCTATTGATATTTGTGAAAGCCTGAAGGTTTTATTTTATATATTCCTTGAAGTCATTTTTTTAAATTCTTCGATCCCGGATAGCTTAGCTTTTACTTTGTGGCCAACTACTGTTATTCATTAGCAAGTACTGCCATGAACAAACCTTAATTTGTACTGGCGTTGCTTTTCAAATGCACTGTCATTACCCCGCCTTTCACCAATTGTTCAAAAGGAAGCTGCCGGCCAGTCCAAGGCTTATTATTCAATCGAACCTGACCAACATAAAAACTATCCGGATCCGTCTTTTTAACCTGAATTGTAAATTTGTTTTTTCGTAAATTTTTGGGTAGTTGTATCGTAACTTTATCAAACAGAGGTGCTCCTATCTGAAAGGCAGGATTTTCAGTTGTTAAGCTTCTCACATCGAATAAACCGATACCTGACAGTACGTACCAAGCGCCCAATTGGCCTTGATCTTCATCCTGCCCATAGCCATAACCGTGTATAGGATCGGTACCATAAAATTCGTTTGAAATAGCCCGTACCCATTTTTGACTGAGGTCGGGTCTTCCTGAAAAATAGAACAACCAAGAGATATGTAAGTTGGGCTGATTGCCATGGTTATATAAGCTTTCAATTCCGGCGAAGGCATCGATGTGGGTTCCACCACCAAAAACATTCTTTTGTGATACTGTAAATATACTGTCCAGGCGTTGATTGAATAGATCCTTTCCGACGAGCTTAACCAATTCCTGCGGAACGTGTGGCACATAAAACGTATACTGCCAGGCGTTACCTTCCTGAAAACCACGCCAAGGTTGATAAGGATTAAAATTTGGAATAAATTTCCCTAAACTGTCTTTTGGCCGCATGAATTTAGTCGATGGATCGTATAATCCTTTCCAGGCAGCTGAAAGTTCATGAAGTTTTCTGTAGTCTGCATCACGGCCGAGTGATTTTGCATATTGTGCTGCAGCAGCGGCCGAAAATGCATATTCCAACGTATGGGAAGCACCAAAAGGTGATCCGGTGGTCAATAATTCAGGACTACCGGTATTGTCCTGCATATAGGGTGAATAACCCTTATCGACAAATACCCCCACATCCAGCTTACCAGCTCCCGGAATCCGTCCGCGCGATTCAAGTTCATTTTTTCGCACAGCTTCATAGGCAAAATTCGTATCGTAATTCCGGATCCCGACATTATAGGCAGCAGCAATCGCCAATCCCGTAAAGTTAGTACCCACACCGGAGACATATTTACTGTTGGCAATACCATCACCAAGCCAACCCGCATCGCGGTATACCAAGAGTTGGCTCTGTACCCAATCGTTGTAATAATCAGGATAGGCAATCGACCAGAGTTGTGTCAGGTTCCAAAATGCTCCCCAGATCGCATCTGTATTATAGTGCTGATGTATCGGTTTTCCTTGCGCATTTAATGCGATCTGGCCAACTGAACCATCATTTTTGGGATAAGCCCCATTGATATCACTGGCAAGTCCCCGTCCGAGCAGGGCATGGTATAGTCCTGTATAAAATTTTACGCGGTCCGCTTCTTTACCGCCTTCCACCAATATCCTTCCCAGTTCGTTATTCCAGGTCTTGAGCGCTTCCGTCTTCGCCTGATCAAATGTCAGATCTTTGGCCTCCTGCTGCAAGTTTAATCGCGCATTGTCTACTGAGGTATAGGACAAACCTGTCTTGATTGTAATGGATTCATCGGTCTTTGTATCGAACCGAAGAAATACCCCGGCCCCCTTTCCCTGTATCGTTTTCTTTTCTTTAAAAATCACCGAATCCTGGAACGTTCCATAGGATTTTGGCAACTTGCTGAGCTCCGCAAAGAAATACATCTTTACAGTGGCTCCCTGCTGGTATTTCTGCACATAAACAGGGTTAGTGACCACATACCCCCATACAGACTGCTTATCATAATTTACCTCCGCATCCACCACTGGACCGCTTTCTCCCATGACATGTCCAATATTAAATATAATATTAGCGGCATCTGTTTTTGGGAAGGTATAACGATGGAAGCCGACTCTTTTGGTTGCAGTCAGTTCCGCCAGGACTGCATAGTCCTTCAATTTCACTCTGTAATAACCTGAGGTGGCAAATTCGTCCTTCTTATCAAATGATGACCGGTAACCACTTTGTGGCTGATCCAATTTACCCGGAACTGTTTTGAGCTGTCCTACCGAAGGTGCAAAGGTAATCCCGCCGACCTGAAATTCGTGAAAATTCGCGAAGCCTTCGATCGAGCTGTGTCTATCGTCATAGCCCACCGCCTCCCAACCGGACTTATTACCATAACTTCCATCGGTACTTGGTGCCAATTTTGCCATCCCAAAGGGCACCGCCGCTGGTGTGTAAAAAAAATACCGGCTATGAACAGATCCGATATTCGGTTTCACCAGTGAGGTTAAATCAGTCTTCTCCTGTCCCTGCACACAGTTTACACTGAAGAGTATGCAAAAAAAATAAAATATGAGTCGCTTTGCCATTGTTGTCAATTAGGTTCAAAAACAAACTTACGAAAAATAAACTATGTATAAACATGTAGGTATAATTTATTAAAAAAAGCGAGTAACAGACAAGGCTAAAAACACCATCAGATTGTAAAAATTTAAATACCATCCCAATTAGATCCTATAAAAAGCTTAAAACGATGGTTATTTTTATATTTTTGTTTGTACATACATAACAAACGATAACCAAGAAGTTTTAATTCAGCAAGGCCAATCTAAAATCAGCGATCATCACTCTTATTAAACCAATCGTACGTAAAGGCTACTGAAATGCTTCAACAATTCAACTAATAACAATAGTTCTCATGAAAAGAAAACTGACATTTTTTAGTCTTACATTTATTTTATTCGGAAGCAGTCTGTCCGCTCAGCAAAAAGTACCATCAAAAGGGACAGAACTTAAGCTCGCACAAGCCATTTTAGCCGATCAAAAGTTAAAATATGTAGACAGTTTAGCCCGACAGGTCATCAAAGAAGGCTTTAATGCCGGAAGTGGCTATTCGCAGATCTGGGCACGGGATCTCAATACTTTTATTGAAACTGCATTGGAGGAAAGATCGCCTGCCGATGTCCGGGGTGCGATTCTCCTGTTTTTCCAAATGCAACAGCCTAACGGTGAGATGGTCGACGGCTATGTGCTCAAGAAAGATTTTACCTGGCATGACGATACCCCCTATTATTCTAATAATGCACCCGATCATGTTGGGTTTAAAAATACGGTCGAGACTGACCAAGAGAGCTCTTTGATTCAGTTACTGGGCAAATACATACAGAAAACCAAGGACTACAGTATTCTTGACGAATCGGTCGGTGGACTTTCCGTCAAAGAACGTATACAGCTTATGCTGGACTACCTCAAACGAGAGCGGTACAATACAAAATATCACCTGCTATGGGGTGCAATGACTGCAGATTGGGGTGATGTACAACCACATGACGATTTTGGCTGTGATTGGAACGCACTTTCAAATGAAGCCATTGACGTATACGACAATGCCATGCTCATCATTGCCCTAAAGCTATTGATTGAAATACAACCCAATGCAGCGAAGACCGCTGACTGGAAGGCCTTTAAAAAAGAGCTTGAAACAAACAGCAGGCGCTATCTCTGGGATCAAAAAAGGCAAAAATTTATTCCCCATATCTATCCAAAGTCATCTCCGCTCCCTAAAGGTTTCGATGAAAATAAGATTCATTACCATGGCGGAACAGCAATTGCGATTGAAGCGGGTCTGCTCAAACGGAGCGAAATAGCAACGGTCAATAAGCAGATGCTCGAAAATGTACGTCTCTCCGGGATGCCAAGTATTGGTCTTACACTTTATCCGACCTACCCTGTTGGATTTTTTAAAGGTTGGATGGCTGAGCCTTATCACTATCAAAACGGTGGTGACTGGACCTGGTTTGGCGGAAGAATGATTCAGCAGCTTATCCAACATGGTTTCTATCAGGAAGCCTACAATGAATTACAGCCAATGATTGATCGTGTGGTCAAGAATAAAGGTTTTTATGAATGGTACGGAAAAAACGACGTCCCAAGTGGATCCGGGAAATTCAAAGGTTCGGCAGGTGTATTGAGCAAAGCCATCGCGATGATCAACCAATGGGCATCGGAAACGACTACTCAACAGCAATAATGCTATAAATGAAATGATCCACTAGCTTGCCGCTACTGGATCATTTCATATTTTAATAATCTCTTCGGCTTTCAACTGTATAGGTAAAGCTTTCTGCACGATAGAAACCCAGATTATATTCAATTGGCTTTCCAGACTGATCGAAAACAAATCGCTTCCGTGACAAAATAGGATCCCCGATATTAATTTCGAGTTTATCTGCGATAAATTTATTTGCCGCAATGGCGTCAATTTCCTCTTGTGAAAGGTCAGCCACCACATGATAGTCAGCTTCCAATATTTCATACAAAGGACGTTTAAAATCTTCGTCACCCGTCAAACCGATACGTGGATGGAAATAAGATATGAAATAGACGAATGGATCATCTTTCTTTCCCCGCAATCGCTCCAATTTCAACAGCTTTTGATCCTCATCAACAGCAAAAAATTTTGTAATGGCTTTATCAGGCACTACCCAGCTCACGTGTAGTTCAAAATTCTTGACCTCAATCCCACGATTCTTCATCTCCTGCGAGAAGCTCAGCCAATTTTTGGATTTCGAACTGAATTTGGAACTGGCAACCTTAGTGCCGATCCCCTTCTTTCTGATCAATAGCTCTTCATATACCAGCTTATTAATCGCCAGACGCAACGTGGAGCGGGAAATAGCCAAGCGCTTAGCCAGTTCTATTTCATTGGGCAACATCTTCCCCTCAATATATTCCGGCTGTTTTATCAACTCCCGCAATAGATTTTCTGCTTGTATATGCAGCGGAACTGGACTTTTGTGATCTATTTTTAAATTCATTACATAATATTGCTTAGGCTAAAATAAGATTTTTTGCATAATTAAAAAAATAGATATATGTTTGTATGTATATACATATAAAACTTATAAACCAGGTATGTCTAAGAATTTTATCATTATTTTATGCATCGTTTCACTGGGGGGACTACTTTTCGGGTTCGATATGGCTGTTATAGCCGGAGCTTTGCCATTGGTTAAGCAGTTTTTCGGGCTGTCACCAGCACAGGAAGGTGTTTTTGTTAGTTCAGCACTGATCGGATGCATTATAGGTGTATTTTTTACGGGATCTTTTACAGACAAATATGGTCGTAAACAGGCCTTTATTGTTGCGTCCTTACTTTTCTTATTATCTGCGATCGGTTGTGGATTTAGTCCCAACTATACTTTATTGATTCTGAGCAGGGGTATCGGAGGACTAGGTGTGGGCATCGCTTCTATTGTTGTGCCACTTTATCTTGCCGAAATATCACCCAGTAAATTCAGAGGCAGATCGGTTACCTGTTATCAACTGGCAATCACCTTTGGTATTCTGATCGCTTATATTAGTAATTACTTTATTCTCCAACTGCATTCATTGCCACAGACAGAACTTTGGCGCGGTATGTTTTTAGTTGGTGCAATCCCTGCTATCCTACTCTGCTTGGGCGTTTATTTTATTCCCGAAAGTCCACGTTGGCTTGCAAAAAATGGGCGCAGCGAAGAGGTTGCAGTCATTAGTGCTAAACTTGGTCTGACAGATCTACATGATTCGCCAAGTCCAGCAAAAGGAAATATCCGCGATTTGTTTTCACCTATTTACCGTAGAGCTTTTCTCCTGGGATTATTCCTACCCTTGTTTTCTCAACTCAGTGGGATCAATGCGATCGTCTATTACGGGCCTAGTATCCTCCTTGAATCGGGTATCTCTTTAGCTAATTCCTATCATGCACAATTGTTTTTCGGCGCTGCAAATGTCTTATTTACCTGCTTTGCTATCTGGAAGGTAGACAATTGGGGAAGAAGACCCTTATATATTTTAGGTACATTGGGTGCGACCATTAGTTTGATCGCGACAGGTTATCTTTTCAGCCTGGAACAGACAAACAATGTTGCACTGATTGTTTCCATCCTCTCATTCTTGTTTTTCTTTGCTTTTTCTATCGGTCCATTGAAATTTGTGGTGGCAGCCGAAATATTTCCCAATGCCATACGGGCGCGCGCAATGGGGATAAGCATTATGGTTATGTGGATTTCCGATGCTATCGTTGGACAGCTGACTCCGATTTTGCTTGCATCATGGGGTGCCCATTATACCTTTTGGTTATTCGCTTTCTTCTGCGCAATAGCTTTTATCGTTGTATTGGGCTATCTCCCTGAAACAAAAGGAAAACCTTTGGAAGATATCGAAAAATATTGGATTGAAAAATCAAAGAAAAATCCCAGCGATCAAAACGCATAATATCATTTTAAAAACATCATATCAATTTAGTCAATTTTTAAATACGCAATAAATAACATCTTATGTATTCCAATACTCAAACGACATCTTTTCAATACGACATCTTACCTACATTTCCAGTTCAGGGCAAATTGTCAAACTCATATCATGAGTTGGTCGATCACCTGATCGAACATGATATACACTGCATAGATGGATTTGTCGGCGTAAATTGGGAAATACCAGTGGCACAGATTCAGCAGGAATTTGTAAAACGGGGATTAACGGTACGGTTTGTTTCTATGGAAACAGCATTCTTACCTGAATCAAGCATTCAGGAGAAGGTTGCCCCCTATCTGGGTGGCAATGATCCATTATTCGGAAAAAAAGCGCCCCTCCAACTGGCAGCATACTTTGATACTGTAAAGTTGGCCGCTTTTGAGGAAATCCTAAATAATACAGCTGCCAATGAATATATCATTTTTTACGGTCCAGGAGCAGCACTTCTGGATAACTCCAGTAAAGTGATGTACATCGATCTGCCCAAAAATGTGCTTATCCAACGGATGCGTGCCGGGCAGGCCTGGAATTTGGCTTGTGCTAAGCAAACGAATCAAAAAGAACTTTACAAACGTTACTATTTTGTAGACTGGGAGCTCCTCAACCGACACAAGCGGACAATCTTATCCCGGGTGGAGATCCTGGCCGATCAGTTATCCCTGGAAAATCTGCCCTGGATTTCAGGAAACGATTTAAAAGAAACCTTACATGCCATGTCCGAAAACTATTTTCGGGTAAGACCGACATTTGAACCCGGAGTCTGGGGCGGACAATGGATGAAGGAACATTTAACGGGCATCGATCAGCAGGCAAAAAACTATGCTTGGTCTTTTGAGATGATCGTCCCCGAAAATGGTATATTACTTGAAAGCAATGGACAGGTGCTCGAAATTTCATTTGACCAACTAATGTTTCAGGAGAGTTCAAATATATTGGGCACAGCACAGCCACGTTTTGATGTTGAGTTCCCAATCCGGTTCAACTTTCTTGACACTTTTGATGGCGGCAATCTTTCGATTCAGTGCCACCCTAGTCCAAGTTATGCCAAAACGGAGTTTGGGGAAAATTTCACACAGGACGAATCCTATTACATCGTTGACAGAAAAGGAGATGCTCAGGTTTATCTGGGATTCCAGGAGGATATTGATGCCGACCAATTCCGTACTGTGCTTGAGCAGAGCTTCCATACAGGTGAGCCCATTGCAATTGACAAGTACGTCCAAAAATTTGACTCACAAAAGCATCAGTTGTATCTGATTCCACATGGTACTGTACACTCTTCAGGTACAAATAACCTTGTGCTGGAAATCAGCGCTACCCCGTATAACTATACCTTTAAGATGTACGACTGGGTACGTCCAGATTTAGATGGTAAACCACGTCCATTGAATATTGACAGAGCTTTCTCCAACCTCAACTTTAACCGGAAAGGTGACGTTGTAAAAAACACGCTCCTGTCACAACCTCAGATTGATGTACTCGATACACAGTCGATAAAAGTACATTTACCGACGCATGAAGATCATTTCTATGATGTTTTCAGGTACGAATTTGAAGATGAAGTGCGCATTGAAACAAAGGGGCAATGCCATATTATGATGCTCGTTGAGGGGGAAGCCGTAGAACTGACGACTGCCAATGGAATGAAAAGAATCTTCCATTATGCAGAAACATTTGCTGTTCCCGCGGCTGCGAAATCTTATTCACTCCGTAATCTGGGAGCTAGCCAAGCGAAGGTCATACAGTCTTTTGTCAAAGACTCTAAATGTTAATTTAAGTATACTAACGATAAAAAACAGCATCATGAGAAATTTATATTTCGCGCTATCTACTTCATTGTTAATCTTATCCTGCAATGGCGGGGGGAATAAATCTACAGGCAGCAACACAGCGCAGCGTGCTCCCCAAGATAGTAACTTCCAGCTCGTTAAAGATATGGCGACCAATGTTATCAAAGCTGGGTTCAACGCCGGGGACGGCTATAGTGAGGTGTGGATCAGGGATTACAATACCTTTATTACCTTGGCGACCAAAGTACACCCCCATGATCAGATCAAAGATCAGTTGGGCATATTTTTTAAATTGCAGGGTGCCGATGGCAATATCGCTGATGGCTTTGTCAAAAAATCCAGCCTAAAAAATGGTGTTTCCGACTATTATACAATCACGAATCCCCTGGCAGCGGAATATGCAGGGCATAAAAACACGGTGGAAACCGATCAGGAAACATCCCTGATCCAGGCGGTACACAAATATATCATCGCAACCAAAGACAGCTCCTTTCTGGCACAGAAAATCGGCGAAACGAGTGTAAAAGATCGTATGGAACAGGCTTTGCAATTCCTAATGGATAAACGCTACAATAGCACCTACGGATTATTATGGGGGGCCACAACGGTTGATTGGGGTGATGTACAACCCGAACATGATTGGGGCGTACATTTAGATGAAAGCTCACATATTGCACTGGACATTTACGATAATGCGATGTTCTTAATTGCACTGGACAATTACATTGACCTTTTCCCTGAGAAAAAGGAAAAATGGGGCAAGGTTCGAGAGATGATCGCAAGCAATACGATGAAACATCTTTGGGATGATAAAAATCAAAAATTCATTCCACATATTTATATTAAAGGTTCGCCATTTCCGAAAGATTTTGATGAAAACCAGATTTACTACCACGGTGGAACTGCGATTGCCATTGAAGCGAACCTGCTCAGCAAAGAGCAGATTAAAACGTCTCTGGACAAGATGATCAAAAATGTAAAGGACGCAGGAGCTGCCACCATTGGTCTAACAGTATACCCGACCTACCCAGCGGGTTTCTTCAAAAACAAAGGCATGTATCCCTATGGTTACCAAAATGGTGGAGACTGGACTTGGTTTGGGGGAAGAATGATCCAACAATTGGTTAAGAATGGTTTCCAACAGGAAGCCTACGAGCAGATCAAGCCCATGTTGGCACGTGTTATTAAAAATAAAGGCTTCTACGAATGGTATACCAAAGACAATAAACCTGAAGGTTCGGGAACTTTCAGAGGCGAGGCTGGCGTACTTTACGATGCGATCAGTCTATTGGAAAATACAGGGAAATAACCCGCAGTATTTATACACGACAAATAAAAATAGGGAGTCCGAAAAGATCGGACTCCCTATTTTTATTCAATTTTGTTCGCATTCCCTACCCCCTCTTTCCAAATATTCTAAAAACGCTATCCTCCTCCAATCGCTTCTTTCCAATAACCACAAGTCAGGTCTCCAATACCCTTTACGTATTGACTAAGTATTGCTTCAGTATAGACTAAGTATCTATTCAGTCATATTATCGTCAATGGATCATACGACTTGGTCTGTACTTTATCATCGCTAGAACCTGACTGTATCCGTAGCGATAAATGGCAATCGGTAATTACCTGTGTCGATGCGAACCTTACCATGTAATGCTTTTAAGGCCGTACTGTCCTGGCTTCCCGTTTGATAGATGTATACATTTTTCAGATTAGGAATATCCTTCAAATTTGACAAACCCTTTGCGGTTACTTTTGTTCCCACTAGATTGAGATAGATCAACTTTTGCAGTCCTTTCAATTGTGACAAACCTTCATCGGACACTTTTGTGTTCTCGAGATGCAAACGCGAGATGACAGGCATGGATTTTATCGTAGAAAATGCCTGATCTGTAATGGCGGTATGTCCAAGTTTCAGCTGAACGATATTCTCTTTAATGGCCAACAGATCTTGCAGATCCTTATCATTAAACTGTGGGTAGTTGATGGCATTGACCAGCACGAGATTGTTTTCTTTAGCCACAGGAATGATTTTAATACCTTTTGCCTGCCAGGCATCGACTTTATCCTTTGGTAAATCGGGTGCTTTGGGAAAATCTGCATACAATACCGGAGACGCTTCCTGCTCCCCTGTTTCTAGCTTTTTCAATATTGCTGCAATTTCTTTTGTCTGTGTAAGTTGATTCACTTTTTTATCGAAGTTCGCTCCTTGGTCAATCCACCAGGCGATCAATTTGATCTGGTCAGGACTGATTGGTGTACGTCCTTTTGGTGGCATTCTTTTTTTGTGCCCTTCCGGTAAGATCAATCGTGCATACAGCTCACTTTCTTTGGACTTGTTATCGACCAGTACTTTACCATTCTCTCCCCCTTTTAGCAGGCTTTCCTTTGTATGTAAGGCCAAACCGCCCTCCTGTTTACGATCACCATGGCAGCTTTGACAACGCTGCTTGAGTATAGGCTGAATAATACCGTCATATACAGCGGCCTCTTGTACATTCTCAACGATTAATACCTCTTCACTGCTCTCCTTCATGCCAAAAGTCTTTTTCATTGCTTGCGGCATCGCCTCAATAAAGTAACCCTTGCCATGTGTCAAGGTGCCACCGTAGTGTCCTGTGATTCCCAGCAATACGACCAGGATCAAAAATAACCAAAAGCGAAACCTAATGATCTTTTTTGACCATTGCAACGTTTCACTTTTTTCACGATAGAGCATATAGAGCAGTATGCTGCATCCCGCCACCACAATGCCCAACCATTGATGGTAATTGAGCACCTGTATTTCGTAACCACCATTGCGCGAAAGCAGAAATCCTGAGAGCGCCGCAAATACAGCTGCTATACTACCTAATAACAAGGATAACCTAATCGCAGGCTGGTATGGATTTTCCTTCTTGAATAGCTCCAAAAATGCCATTACAAATGCGATCAATAAAATTCCAATGGGTAAATGCACTAAGATGGGATGAAAGCGTCCCAAAAAGGCCATCAATTCTTCAAGGAAAACCATCATTCTTTATACCTGTCTTTGAGTAAGTTCAACATATATACATTTACCGACCATTGGTCAGCTACGGGTTGCTGCGTAAAAGGTAGTGTTGGCAGATAGCCTGCCGGGCCAAACTCTGTGGTGATGGTCAACACCTTTGCTCCATTTTGTTTATGCTGCTTAACGATCTCATCCCACCAGGCCAAATGTTGATCGACGGTATTTTTCCATTCCGGTGCTGCAGGATCATTGACCTGTGGTCCTTCAGGGTGTCCGATCCGGGCGTGGATATGTTCTGTCCGGGCGAGCGCCAAAGCTACCGCTTCTTGCTGGTCACCGAGCAGGGACTCATGTACATTGCACCAATGTGAAATATCCAATGCAAGCCTTAAGGAAGGAATCTTTGCTAAGTAATCTTTGGTCAGGTGCGCTGCAAAGCTAAATCTACCACGATGCGTTTCATGGTATACCGGAACATGCTGTTTTTCCATGACGACCTGCCCAATGTCGATCAATTGTTTATTTTGTTCAAAGGAATAATATTCTTTACCTGTATGGCAGTTGATATAATCAGGTTTCATAGCTGCAGCTTCTTCCAGATTACGTTTAAAGCTTTCACGGTACTGTTCGAAGGAAGCTCCAGAACCACCGGAGAGCAAGCCTAAGCTCAGACCGTATTTTTGTAGGGCATCAATCATTTCCTTCCGTTCTTTCAGATCTCCAGGTAGCCAGGCTTCGACACCTTGATAACCTGCTTTCTTAACACGTTCACAGAATCGATCCCAGGAATCGGCATTTCCCCAATTGGTACAATAATATTTGATATGTAGTTTCTCTTGCTTCTGAGCTAAAAGTGTAAAAAAATTGGCCATCAGAAGTATTAGTAATAGGAATCGTTTCATTATTTAAATAATCGCTTGTATAAGTTCACCTTCCACATCCGTCAAACGGAATGGTCGGCCCTGAAATTCATAAGTAAATTTTTCGTGGTCAAAGCCAAGGAGGTGGAGCATGGTTGCGTGGACATCGTGTACGGAAGCCCTTCCTTCAACACCCGCAAAACCGATATCGTCCGTTTGTCCATAACTGATACCATTGCGCACCCCGCCCCCCGCCATCCAAATGGTATAGGCATCCGTATGATGGTCTCTACCCAAAAATGGCATATCACTATTATCTCGGTTCTCCTGCATTGGTGTGCGTCCAAACTCGCCGCCCCAGACCACCAATGTATCTTCGAGTAGACCACGTTGCTTCAGATCCAAAATCAATGCCGTCATCGGACGATCAATCTCCCGACATTTATTTCGAAATCCAAGATCTATCGAGTCCGATGCATTGGTACCATGGCTATCCCAGCCCCAATCAAATAACTGGACAAAACGTACCCCCTGCTCCACGAGCTTGCGGGCCAATAGGCAATTATTTGCAAAAGATTCCTTTCCCGGTTCGGTACCATATAACTCATGGATATAAGCTGGTTCGTTATTGATATTCATCACCTCAGGTACTGCAACCTGCATTTTATAGGCCATTTCATATTGGGCAATCCGGGACAGTGTCTCTGGATCTTTAAATGTGTCATACTCCGTTTTATTCACATTATTGATCGCATCAATAAGATTTCGTTTCATGTCCCGATCCATCCCTTCAGGGTCAGCAATATACAGAACGGGATCTCCCTTCGAACGACATTGAACTCCTTGATAAACCGACGGTAGAAAGCCACTTCCCCAGACGCTCTTTCCCGCATCTGGTGTTTTACCACCAGAAGTCAACACCACAAAACCTGGTAAATTGCTATTTTCAGAGCCTAGACCATAGGTCACCCATGAACCGATACTCGGACGGCCCAGACGGGCACTCCCGGTATGCATAAACAACTGTGCCGGTCCATGATTAAACTGATCGGTATGAACAGCTTTCAAAAAACTAACATCATCAACTACCTTACTGAAATGTGGTAAATGATCGGATACCCAAGCGCCACTTTGACCATATTGCTTGAAGGTAGCCTGTGGTCCCAACATTTTAGGTACCCCTCGAATAAAGGCAAACTTCTTACCCGCCAAAAGCGATTGTGGACAGGGTTGATTATGCAGTTTCTGCAATGCAGGCTTATAATCAAAGAGTTCAAGCTGTGAAGGGGCTCCCGCCATATGTAAGTAGATGACACTTTTGGCTTTGCCCGGGAAATGTGGCGATTTAGGGATCAATGGATTTAGGGCATTGAGATCCAGACTCCCTTTGGATTTAGATGAATCCCATCCGCCGCAACTTGCCAATAGGCCTCCAAGTGCAATACCACCGATACCAGCGACGCAATCTTTCAGGAAATGTCTTCTTGTCACAGCCTTCAATTCAGATTGCTGTGCCTCTTCAATTAGTTTATTCAGATCTTTCATTCAAGTAAATCTTTTGTAACAGCATCATTCTATCAAGAACCTACTATTATCTTAGTTTATCTATTATTTTAAGCTTCCGTCCATCGCACTCACTCACTTCAATTATCTTTGTGTCTATTCCTTATGATTTTGTCAAAAACTCATCTAAATTCAATAAGGCATTTGCTACCAACATGTAAGCGGCTTTGGATGACAGTTTTTTGTTACTGTCTTTTGCCAAATCACCGCCCAGGTATTTCGCTGCCGAAGCTGGTGTTTTGTTAAATTCGGCAAGCGCTTTTTGGTAGAGCAGTTCGAGATCAGCAATCTTCTTGGGATCAGCCTCCCGGAGCATCGCCCTTCGATAGCCTGCACCAATACTATTTTTTGTATTTCCTTTGCCTTCCCGCTCCATGATCTCGCCCAAATGTTTTGCAGCTTCGAGATATACCGGATCATTGAGCGTCGCCAAAGCCTGTAGCGGTGTATTTGTCCGTATACGATCAACCAGACAGACCTCCCTACTGGATGCATCAAAGGAAACAAAGGAAGGATAAGGGCTGGTACGTTTTAGGAAGGTATAAACACCGCGTCTAAACTGATCTTCGCCTTCACTTTTCACCCAGGACTCACCGCTATACACCGTCATCCACACACCATCCGGTTGATAAGGCATGACACTCGGTCCATACATTTTATTGCTTAATAATCCACTGACGGCCAAAGCCTGATCACGGATCTGTTCTGCAGAAAGTCGGAATCGTGGCCCCCTTGCCAAATAATAATTTTGTGGATCTTTTTGTACATTGTCACTATTTAATGTTGACGACTGCCTATAGGTACCCGATAGAACGATCTCACGGACTAATTTTTTCATGCTCCATTTTTTTCCGTTCATAAGATCTAGGGCCAGATAATCCAATAATTCACGATGAATCGGTGGGGTACTCTGTGTACCCATATCACCTAAAGGTTCAACCAATCCCCGACCGAAGAGCTGTGCCCAGACACGGTTAACCAAAGTGCGGGCAGTCAATGGATTTTCTTTACTAACAATCCACTGTGCGAAACCCATACGATTTCGAGGGGCTCCCTTTGGAAAATCATTCAGTGATTCCGGAACCATGGGTTGTACTTCCGCGCCCAGAGACAAACGATTTCCACGGATAAATACATTGGTTTTCCGCTGCATATCTTTCGGATTTTCGATCATAACAGGCACACCTTCGGGCTGTAGATTGACGAGCTGCAAAAAGGTACGTTGCAGATGCTGATTTTCCATCGGTTTCCCGATAGGAAAATCTTCGCGAAAAGCAAACCATTCAATCATACATATTGGCTGACCAGCTGCAACTGCTGCATTTTTAAAGACTAGGTAGAGATCATGTACACCTGTAGTCGGTACGATCGCTGCCTGAATAACCTGTCTTCCTGAAGTTTTCGGTAAATCTACATTGGTTAACAGGGGGCCGTTGGGGCTATTGAGATGCACCTCCATTTTCCCTCCGACCGCATCTGTCCAGAAGTTCATGAAGAGCTGCTTTTTGCCATCCAGCGTAATTGCTTTCAGACGAGCCGATCCACGGTTGCGTACACCAAGCCATTTTGTATCATACAATGCACCATCCACAATCTGATCGCTATAATGCGCATGAATCTTGGGTTCTAGCGTATGCAGAAACAGGTCTGCTGATTTCACCACGTTTACGTTTCCGTTTGCTGCCAGCCAATGCTTAATGCTATCGATACGTTTTTCGTCCTGTGCAGCGTAAAAACGTAACTTCGGATGATCTCCCTGTGTATCTTCATCTCTTGTATTATTAAAAAATGCCAGTGATTTATAGTATTCTTCAAATTTAAACGGGTCGTAGGTGTGGCTATGGCATTGTACGCACTCAAATGTTGTACTCAACCATACTTGATAACTGGTATTTAAACGGTCCAAGACGGCCGCCATCCGAAACTCTTCACTATCGGTCCCCCCCTCATCGTTATTCATCGTATTGCGGTGAAAAGCAGTTGCGATGAGCTGATCTTTGGTCGGTTGTGGCAGCAGATCTCCTGCCAGCTGCTCGACTGTAAATTCATCGTAAGGCATATCGCTATTTAAAGCTTTGATCACCCAGTCCCGATAAGGCCAAATACTACGGGATCCATCTTTTTCATAACCTTTGGTATCTGCATACCGCGCCATATCCAACCACCAACTGGCCCATTTTTCACCATATTTGGAGGAGGCTAATAAGCTATCAACTCGACGGGAATATGCGTCGTCGCTCTCATCTTCGATAAAAGCACGGGTTTCGGCCAAGGTGGGCGGTATACCGATGAGATCCAGATAAAGTCTTCTTAATAAGGTGGCCCGATCGGCTTCATCCGCAAAAGTCAGATCTTTGGACTTTAATTTATCCTGAACAAAATAATCAATGTCATTATTCACCCCTTTGGGTTTTATTCCAAATAGTCCCGCAAACGAAAAGGTTTTGGGTACTTCAACGTCTTTGGGTAAAGTGTAGGCCCAATGTTCACCCCACTTCGCGCCTTGATCAATCCATTTTTTTAGAATATCAATCTCATCATCATTCAGTTTGGGTGCATTGTAAGGCATACGTAATTCGGGATCATCCGACAGCAATCTTTTCATAAACTCGCTATGTTCCGCGTCTCCCGGAATAATCGCCGATTTGCCAGACTCAGCTTTGGCAAAAGCTTCATTTTCGAAAAGAAAACTAAGCCCTCCATTTTTCTTCACCCCACCATGACAGGTAATACAATGTTTATTTAATATCGGTTTGACATCTGCACTAAAATCTATTGTTTCTTCTTTGCGAAATGTAAATATTGCAATGCAGGCGACAACTAAGGCCAATGATGCTAACACCATTAATTTTCTATTCATAGCAATAAGGTCTATTCTATATTAATCAGTTATTAGGTTTATTTATAATTCTTATGTCGCTATGCCAGTATCAGTTAATGGAATAGTTACAAGTAAATCAACATCAGATTGGATATTTATTTATGGTTATAAAAATAGAGAAGAACAATGGGATATACTAGAACTAGATTAACAGAAATATAATCTATATTACCCTCAAAGGGGCCAATCTTCGTTTTTACCCCCATTCGTGCGATACGGTTCCCATCAGCACCCTATAACAATTTGGTTACGATATCGTAGTCAGCATTGCTTTTTATACTTTTAATCTGGTGCTAAACTGATACTCTTTCTATCTTACGATCTATTTATCCTGTCTTTCTAAGCGATAGTAGATAAGGCTGGTTGCTGTTAACGGGGCACGGCTTGGAAGCATACAATTTGCTGTTGGATATAACAAGTGAAAAGTAAGATACAAAAGACGGAAAATGAAAAGCAACAAGGGTAAAATAAGCTATAAAAATGCCCAAATAGTGTCAGCCTTTGATGGTGGTGACTACTAAATTTGTAAAACCATATCCACATAAATTATGAAATACAGCTTTCTTATAGTACTATTTTTCGCAGCGCGTCTGGTTATCGCGCAGCCATCTCCTGCTTATAATCTCCATTTCAAAGATCTTGCAACACGATGGGATGAGGCTATCCCTTTAGGTAATGGTCAGTTGGGTGCATTGATCTGGAAAAAGGAAAATACCATCCGGCTATCCCTGGACCGCGCTGATCTTTGGGATGAACGCAAGGCATTTGAGATAGAAAAACATGATTTTAAATGGGTACAGCAGCAATTGAAAAACAACAGCTACCAAACGGCCCAACAATGGGGCGATTCGCCCTATGACCGTTCTCCCTATCCCACCAAGCTTCCTGCGGCGGCGATGACCTTTGACTTAGCTAAATTTGGAAAGGTCGTATCCAATGTACTGGATATACAAACTGCTGTACATACACTGAAATTTGACGACGGAAAAATACTGACCTCTTTTGTCCATGCGACCAGTCCAATGGGTTATTTTGAAATCACAGCGAAGAACATTGGCGACCTTAGCCCAGAGCTTATTCCACACCAATATGAAAATAATATAAATGCAGACGAGCAAAAAAGTGTTGTCGATGGCCAAAGTTTGGCCCGGTTGGGCTACAAACAAGGGACTATTGTTAAAACGGGGAATGCGCAGGTATTACATCAGGAAACGTATGATCATCACTTTTTTGAGGTCATGTTATGCTGGGAAAAAGTCTCATCGACCAAATTGATCGGCTATTGGACAATCAGTAATGATCAAAAGGTCAAGAAACAACCGCTATCACTCCAACAATTTGAAAAAGCAAAGCGAAGCCATCTCACATGGTGGACAAGCTATTGGTCTAAATCTAACATTTCCATTCCTGAAAAAGATCTCGAAAAACAATACTATCTGGAGCTTTATAAATTGGGGGCCACAGCACGCCAAGGAGCTCCGGCAATAACCTTGCAGGCTGTTTGGACAGCAGATAATGGTGGGCTACCACCCTGGAAAGGCGATTTCCACAATGATCTCAATACCCAACTGAGTTATTGGCCGGCTTATACCGCCAACCGAATGAATGAAGCACAAAGTTATACGGATTGGTTATGGAAAATCAGACCGAAAAACCTTGCCTACACCCAGCAATATTTTGGTGTTGACGGATTGAATATCCCGGGTGTGCTGACCTTGAACGGCTACCCTATGGGCGGTTGGATCCAATACTCCCTTTCCCCTACCGTCAGTGCCTGGACAGCCCAACATTTTTATTGGCAATGGAAATACAGTATGGACCCCACTTTCTTAAAAGAACAAGCCTATCCTTATATTATAGAAGCAGCGACCTATCTAAAAAATATTACCTATCTCAAAGATGGGAAACGCTATCTACCGCTGAGCAGCAGTCCAGAATATAATGATAACAGCACGGCCGCCTGGTTTAATAGTTGGACCAATTTTGATCTCAGCCTAGCGCATTACTTATTCGCTATAGCGGCCGAAGTCAGTACAGCTAACGGAAAAGCCGAGGCAGCAAAAGAATGGACACGATATGGCGCCGAATTGCCCAATTTTGCTATAGATGAAACTGGCCTCCGCGTTGCAGAGGGTCTGAGCATGAAACATTCACATCGACATATGTCACCCTATATGGCTATTTATCCCTTAGGAATACTTGATATCAATAACACTCAAGACAAATCGTTGATTGAAAAATCGCTTTCACATTTAGAGCAATTGGGTACACGGGCCTGGGTAGGATATTCATTCTCATGGATGGCCTGTCTCCATGCGCGGGCGAAACAAAGCAAACAGGCTGTTAGCAACCTACAGAAGTTTGCGCATAACTTTTGTTCCATCAATTCATTTCACCTCAACGGTGATCAAAACGGTGGTCAGTATTCTGATTTTACCTATCGTCCATTTACATTGGAGGGAAATTTTGCCTTTGCACAAGGGGTTCATGAATTGTTAATTCAGAGCAAAAATGATTACATCGAAGTTTTTCCGGCCACTCCTGAGGAATGGAAAGATGTATCCTTTAAAAACCTGAGAACAGCGGGCGGATTTATTGTCAGCGCTGAAAAGAACAACAGCAAAATCACGCTGTTGAAAGTAACCGCTAGCCAAGATGCTATCTTTCGTATTTTTGAAAATACAGATCTTCAGGATATTTCAACTAAAAAACGGCTTTCAAAAGATAAGAATTTGCAATATATTAAACTGAAAAAAGGTCAAACAGTTCAACTAAGTAGCATCTAATAAAATACGTATTATCAATTCGTTATGATCAACCGAAAAAAATTCATCCAGCTAGGTGGTTTAGGCATAGGCGGTCTCTTTGTCAATAAGAGCCTCGCCAGTGCACCTATAACCTCGACAAAAAGTACTGTACTCAAAACTGACAAAGTTAAATTTGGCGTTATCGCAGATCTCCATCATGATCTCATGCACGACGGTGCGCGTCGGGCCAAACTCTTTATTGACGCGATGAAGCGTGAAAATCCCGACTTTATAATTTCCTTAGGTGATTTTTGTTTCCCAAAAGCCGAAAATAAAGAATTAATGGATATCTGGAGTGGTTTTACAGGAGAAAGCCACTTTGTCATCGGTAATCATGATACTGATGGTGGATTCACAAAAAAACAGGTAACCGATTTCTGGAATAGCCCTGCTCCATATTATTCCTTTGACAAACAGGGATTTCATTTTGTTATCCTGGATGGTAATGAAAAAAGCCAAACCAGGAAAATTGAAGGTTACCCCCGCAGTATCAGTCAGCAGCAACTGGAATGGTTAAAAAAAGATATCCGCAGCACCAAAGACAAAGTGATCATTTTTTGCCATCAAGGATTGGACAATGAAGATGGTGGATTGGAAAACGGTATGGCCGTAAGGTACCTGTTAGAGCAGCTGAATAGCGAAGCCGGATTCAATAAGATTTTACTTGTCCTGACTGGCCACCATCATCTTAACTATCATAATGAGATCAATGGAATTCACTATGTACAAATCAATAGCGCCTCCTATTACTGGGCTGGTGATACATTTGAAAGCAAAGCATTTGATGGGGAGTTCTACAAAAAGCATAACATTCTAAGACGGACATTGGTCTATCAAGACCCAATCTGGGCGACTATTAGCATAGATCACAAAAAAAATATCCATATTCAGGGAGCTGAAACCACAATGGCCGGAATCCCCTTGTCTCAGGTGGGTATAGATATCCATAAAGATGTATATCCCATCAGTTCAAAGATCGATAACAGGCACCTGCGGTACTAATCAAAAGATATCGCTAGCATAGTGTAGGAAATGTAATGGTCAAAAAAGGAGATAAATACTTTTTTGACCATTATTATACAACTCCTCAAACAGCTTATTTTCTGACCAATATAACCTAAAAAATGAATAAATAAAGTTTTGAAAAATATAACAGGAGTAATACCTTTGCGTTGTTTATAATTAATCTAATTAACAACACAAACCAGCATGAATAAAATTATCATCTACCTCCTGTTGTTCATTCCGGGCACCCTCCTAGCCCAAGGACAGCACAAAGCCGAAGTTTACGGCAAAATTTTCTCTTCTGACGGCAAACCCATCCCGGGAATAACGGTGAAATTGCTCCCTCAGGATATCACAGTATCTTCCCGAACCAATGGTTCTTATCAATTTAAATCATTAAAACCCGGGCCTGCACGGCTTGAAATATCGGCCGTAGGACTACAGTCTTTAGTTCGGGAGATTCAGATTGCAGACGACAAAAATAGGATTTCAGATATTTACCTCAACGAGAACCAATCTACCCTACAGGAGATCGTGATTAATGGTAATGGGGCTAATAAATACACAAAGAAACAGAGTCTCTATGTATCGAAGATACCACTAAACAATCTCGAAAACTCCCAGTCTTATGCTGTCATTACTAAAGAATTATTAAAAAGTCAGCTCAATACCAATTACGATGATGCTTTGGCCAATGTTTCAGGTATAGACAAATTATGGGCTTCAACAGGTAGACCCGGTGATGGTGTCACCTATTATACATTACGGGGCTTTAGCACACAGGTCGCGATGGTCAACGGTGTGGTTGGTATCGCCAGTACCAGCCCTGACCCCGCCAATCTGGAGTCTATCGAAGTTATCAAAGGGCCATCAGGTTCACTTTATGGAGGTGCCGCGGTTGGCTTTGGTGGACTCATCAATAATATTACCAAGAAACCTCTAGATACTGTCGGCGGTCGTGTCAATTATCTTTTCGGCAGCTATGCGCAGCATCGTGTCACAGCGGATGTATATGGACCACTAACCAAGGACAAAAAGCTTTTAGGCCGTGTAAATACGGCTTTTTCAAATGTCGGCAACTATCAGGACGCGGGTTTTAACAGGTCCTTTTTTATTGCTCCATCGCTACTTTACCGACCGAATGAGAAACTGGATATCCAATTGGATGTCGACCTTTTTCAAAGTAAAGCAACCAATCCGTTAATGGTATTTCTCAATCGTTCCCGCCAGCTATTTGCCAGAACACCTGATGAACTCCAATTTGATTTTAATAAATCGTATACCAACGACGATGTGACGTTTAAAAATCCGACTACAAATGTACGTGGTAATGTTACCTACCGCTTCAATGAACAATGGACATCAAATACCACAGTAAACTACAATCGACGCAAGTCGGATGGCTATTTTCAATATATCATGTACCTTCAAGAAAAGAATGATACATTGATCAACCGCTATGTTGCTGATCAGAATTATACAGCCAGTAACTTCAATGCACAGCAAAATTTTGTAGGAGATTTTCATATCGGTGAGCTTCGAAACAGGCTACTTGTTGGCGCGGATTATCTTTACCAACAGGCCGAAAGTCATAATTCCCCTTATGTTTTATTTGATCAGCTCAACACGTCTATTGACGACCCCAGATATGCCAGGTTCAATGCTGCAAATGTTGACGCAGCGATAGCAGCTTCAACAGGCGTCAAGACAAACACGAGAAGCCGCAATCAGATTTTGGGTGCCTATGTTTCCGATATATTAGATCTTACACCGCAGTTACATCTAAATGTTGCTTTACGCGTGGATTACTTCGACAATAAGGGAACTTATAATTTTGATAAAGACACCACAATGGGAGCTTATAATCAAACTGCTTTTTCTCCTCGTGCGGGCTTAGTATATGAATTTGTCAAAGATAAAGTGTCATTTTTTGCCAATTATCAAAATGGATTTAAGAATGTGGCCCCAATCCCGCCGCCACATCCAAGTGTATCGGGGGATTTTAAACCGCAACAGGCCTCACAATGGGAAGCTGGGGTTAAATTTAACCTGCTCAACAATAAACTTGGTCTAACGGCAAGTTACTATGACATCACCGTTGATAATATGTTGCGTGCTGAGGCAAGGGTTATTGATGGACAGTCCTACAATATTACTGTTCAAGATGGAACCCGTCTGAGCCGCGGGATAGATTTTGATTTGACAGCTGCTCCTATCCAAGGTTTGAATGTTATATTCAGTTATAGCTTTAACGACAGCAAAACAACAAAAGCGGCTGCAAGTGTGAATAATTTGAGACCAACTGAGGCGGGACCAAAACATCTTTCGAATCTATGGGCCAACTATATTGTACAAAAAGGAACATTAAAGGGTTTCGGTATCGGAGCTGGGCTCAATTACGCAAGTGAGAATCTAATTACAAACAGTGTACCTACTGGAATTTTCGCTTTGCCATCCTATACTTTATTCAATGCAAGCCTTTCATACGGTTACAAGCATTTTGAATTTGCTGTAAAGGGGAATAACCTGACCAATCAAACTTATTTCAAAGGTTGGACCACCGTAAATCCTCAAATGCCAAGGAATATCCTCGGCAGTGTAGCCTATCAATTTTAAATAACGAAACAATAAGCTACAGACACAGAAAAGGGGCAATATATCACCTCTTTTCTGTGTCTGTAAATCATATTGCACTCCCATCTAATTTTATGGAATACCATCTATAGCGATGACTGTTACGGTAGTTGAATCAAAAACTCGTCTTTCGGCAATCTAAATTTCTTCAATTTCAACAACCAATCCTCCTCACCCAGGCGGTAACCTAGTGGTAGCAAAACAACACTCTTTAATCCTCTTTTATCCAAGCCCAGTAATTTATCCAATTCACCGTTAGAAAATCCCTCCATTGGTGTGGCATCTACTTTCAATTCTGCCGCTTGTGCAATAGCCATTCCAAAAGAAATATAAGCTTGTTTAGCAGCATGTGCCGCCTGCTGTTCTTCAGTAAGTGCAGCAAACATCTCTTTCAACCTGTTTTTGTATTCATCAGTTGTATCCAACGGCAGACCCCTGTGATTGTTCATATGATCAAAAGTTGCATCAATGCGTTCGTCGGTGTATTTATCCCATGCCGCAAAAACCAGAAGATGTGAGCTTTCCGCAATAATTTGCTGCCCCCAAGCAACAGGTACAATCTGCTCTTTCAACTGTTGATCCGTGATCAGCACAACACGAAACGGCTGTAAACCAGAGGAACTCGGTGCCATACGGGCCGCTTCGATAATTTTGTCTACGTCATTTTGATCAACTTTCTTTGTTGAATCGTATTTTTTGGTTGCATAACGCCATTCAAGTGTTTCTAATAATGCCATTTTCTTTTATTTATTTACTGTTTATTTTATTTTTCAACGTCCTAATATTAGGTTGTTATCTCTTATAAATTTGATAAAAAAAATTAAATCTGGAAATAGTGTGTGAACGATTGTCCATATTTTTAATTTTTATATTACATGATAAATATAGCAACTATTTAAATGTTCAAACATAGAAACGAATTTAATGCCAAAATCGTTTTTGGATTCTAATAAAGTTAATCTTTCAGACATTTCTGATGATTAGTGACCGTTCTATTAACGTCTTTTTTTCGCAAAAGGATTAAAAGAAAGTCCGACGTTCAGGTAAAAAGATGGATCTGCAGAAGCTTCCCAAACATAATTATTTTGACGTTCACTTTTTTCAAATATGCGTGACCTAGGAATAGCCTTCATACCTGATTTGACTGTTGCTATAAATGATCTTCCCAAATTATGTTCGTAGGTCAATCCTGAGTTGATCTCTAGCTGACTTAAAGTATACACTTTATCCGATCCCCAAAAATCATAGAGATAGAATGTCGTTGTGTTGAGGTCTGCCCCTAAGGAAAGACGCCCATTCCGCAACATCGTTTTCCGCACAAAAGCACCTTTTGGCAATAACACATCAACCATCCATCCATCGCGATATTGCTGCTTATAGGTAAACGTGGGGACAAAGGGAATAATTGCTCCTGGATCAACAAATCCAAGCAGGCCAATTGTCATTTGTACATCCTTTGTTGCTTTGAGTACCCACGTACCGGTCAACATTCCACGCAGCCGTTCAATCCCCTTATCACTTCCATCTGTCATGATGCTGGCTGAGTAAATAACCGTTTTTCCAAATAGTTTTGAGAAGTAAGAAAAATTAAGTGATTCATAATGGTAATGGAAATCCTGTGTACGCATTTTTAAAGGTTCTGCGCTTAAATTGGATTCTTGTAGATTCAATGCGGTATACTGATATCCAAGGCTAGTACCCAAAGCCCAGTTACGCCGGTTTAAAAAATTGATATTTAAACTCCCACCAGCCTGATGGAATGATTCCACCTTACCTTGGGTACTGGCAGCCCCCTTAGCATTGGATGAATATTTGTAGCCGCCATTGTATTCATAACTTAGATTGAGTACTCTCGCTGCGGGAAATTTGTCAGCAACAATGGCCTGTACTTTTTGGGGAATACTGTCTTTGGTCTGTGCGGAAGCGCTGCATATCAGGGCAAAGCTCCCAAACAACACGAAACTCTTTTTCATTTGGATATTTGTTTTTGTCTATCTATTCTTTTTCAATTAAATACTCTGCGAAAACTGCTCTTTTGGAAATCCGAGCTGAGCTTTAGCTTGTTACAAGAATAGATCAATTGGATACGCCCATTTATTTTTTTATACAAAAGGGGCAATATTTTATACAAAAACAAACGCTGTTAAACCGGCCTTTACCGAGCCACGCTATTGCATTTACTTTAGTATAAAAAAAAGCGGTGTTCGTATAAAAGAAAGCCATTTTGAAACAAAAAAAATTACTTTTGCTGAATTAGGGTCAGTAATCCAGATCAATATGCAAGACTGCAACAATCGTATTATTTTACGCTACTTAACGGAAAAGAAATTCAGACTTTTACGGCATGGCCTGTTTTTGGTTGGCCTGCTTATTCTTTTTGCCAATGCCAATACAAATAACCAATTTCTGGGTAACTATAAAACCTACTTCTCTTTGGCACTCTGGACAGTTTTCGTTGCCATGTTTTATATCAATATGTATGTATTGATCCCGCAGTATTTTTTCAAGGGAAAATATGAGATCTATACCATCTTACTCATTCTCCTGGTGACAGCGAGCCTACTCGTGGTCATGCAGATTGCGATATATATTTTTAGTATCCATATCCCGACCATCGAAAGGCAACGAACCAATACCATGGGTTTTGTCAGCGGTTTATTTATCTGTATTCCCATTATCCTGACCACCACTACTTTTAAGCTCTTTAAGCGTTGGATCGAGGACAATAAACGAATTTCAGATCTAAAAAACTTGGCGTTGACAACGGAGTTAAATGCGTTAAAGAATCAAATTCAGCCACATTTTTTGTTTAACATGCTCAACAATGTGAAGGCATTAATTCGGAAAGACCCCAGTATGGCCACCGAGGTTATTATCAAACTTTCCGATTTTTTGCGCTATCAGCTCTATGAAAACGATACAGATAAAACGCTTTTAAAATCCGAAATAAACTTTATTTTCAATTTTCTAAAACTGGAGGAAATACGTCGGGATAACTTGAGAACTTCATTGTCCTGCGCAGCGGAATTAGAAAAGCAAAGTATTTTTCTGCCGCCACATCTTTTTACTGCCTTTATTGAGAATGCAATCAAACATAGCGTGAACTTACGCGACGAGCATACGTTTATTACCATTCATTTTACGCAGACAGATGAACAACTTTGTTTCGAATGTGAAAATTCGATCGATCCAGATCTTTCGAATACACGTTCTAAGTATGGTGGACTGGGATTAGTCAATGCCAAACGACGGCTGGATTTGCTGTATGGTGATAATTACGAACTTACAATATCAAAAAATGACCTGCTGTATCAGGTGAAATTAAAAATTCCATTATGAATTGTATCATTGTAGATGATGAGCCCTTAGCAAGGGAAGAAATGAGAAATCTGGTCGAAGAAATTTCAGCTATAGAAATTATAGGCGAGTTTTCCAATGCCTTATCTGCTATGGAATACCTCACGACCAAATCTGTGGATCTCATTTTTCTCGATATCGAGATGCCTACGGTCAATGGATTGGATTTTGCGCAATCCTTACCTAAAGATGTACTGGTGATACTAACAACAGCCTATACACAGTATGCGTTGAGGGGTTTTGAGTTGGATGCACTCGACTACCTCCTTAAACCTATCAAAAAAGATCGCCTGGCCAAGGCTATTGATAAAGCGCTGACCTATAAAAATCTGCTCAATTTAAAGGAAAATCAAAGCACCTTTGAAGATGCGAATGAAGATGCTGTATTTATCAAATCGGATCGAAAATACTATAAGATCTTATTTGGCGATATTCGATTTATTGAGGCGCTCAAAGATTATGTCGTTATTTATACGCGCACCAATAAACTTATTACAGCAATGAATCTAAAAACAATGCATCAAAAACTACCGGCTCATATATTTGTTCGGGTTAGCAAATCCTATTTGATCAATTTGTCTTTTATTGATTCTTTTGACAACCATACGATATACATTGACAAGTTCGAAATCCCGATTGGCGAGATTTATCGCGAGCAGTTTTTTAAGCAATATACAGGCGGGTTATTGTAAGATCGTCTGTACTGTGCTTTGAATAGGATTAGGCCAGTACAAAGCGATCTAGAAAATCCACTTTTATACCATGCTTGTGCAGCAAAGCAGTCAGTAGATCGACGGAACATTCTTCTGTTTCTACCCGAAATATAGCGTCTTCGTCATCCAGATCCAAGGTCGCCGACTGTACCTGTGGCAGGTGGAGCTTTAACAACTGCATCAGGAATGTCTTCTTCTCTTTTGTTCGCACAGAGCTTTTAAAAATTAATATCTGCTTTGCTTTCATTTTGTAAATTTAAAATTGTATCCACCTTCTCCCCGGTTTATATTTATCCGGGATTTTCACAAATCTATTATTTCAGGCTTTCACTGGCGGGGATTTTATACGAAAGTAGACCTTTATTATACCAAAACTCGCAAAAGTCTGAGCCGGACCGTCACCTGCTTTTCTTTATCGGATTATCTATTTTTTTTAAGACCTTTGTATATCTTTAATTGAACAAGCAAATACAAAAAGCAGGATGTCTATTACCAACGAGAACGAATTGACCGGAATGCAAAAAGCGAGTGCGGCAGTTGCCCAGACGCTTAAAGCGATGTGCGACTATGCTAAGGTGGGCATGTCAACCAAAGAATTGGATGAGTACGGGGCGAAGATATTAGAACAATTTGGCGCAAAATCAGCACCAGCGCTGACCTATAACTTTCCGGGTTGGACCTGTATCAGTGTAGATAACGAGTTTTGCCACGGTGTTCCGTCTGCGGATCGCTTGTTACAGGAAGGAGAACTTATCAATATTGATGTATCGGCGGAACTGGATGGTTTTTGGGCTGACAATGGGGCTTCTTTTGTGATCGGTACGGATATTCATCATCATCAAAAATTGGTGGACGCTTCAAAGGAAATACTTCAAAAAACGATAAAAAATATACGTGGTGGTGTTAAAATTGCGGACATTGGCCAACTGATGGAAACGGAAGCAAAAAAGAGAGGCTATAAAGTGATCAAGAATCTCGGTGGCCATGGTATCGGACGCAGTTTACACGAAGATCCAGATGAACTGCTCAATTATAGGAACAAATTTGATCAAAGGCGGTTTAGAAAAAATTCAATTGTTGCGATCGAAACCTTTATCTCGACAACATCTACCTATGCAACGGAATTAAATGATGGCTGGACGATGGTCGGTGACAAAGGTGGATACATGGCGCAACATGAACATACCATCATGATTACCGATGGTGCTCCAATTATTTTAACGGCAGAAAATGGTATTTTCTGTTAGGAAATTATACCCGAAGAGCTATTGTCTTTTACTGTCTCAGACGATACCTCTTCGGGATAAATTACCTTTATAGGGAACTCTTTTTACACTGGTCTCTCCATAAAATCTAAAAGACTTATCTTCAACTGTTTTTGCTCCATCAAACGAAGAATCAATTCATCCACCTTTTTTGTTGATTTGACCACCATGGTAAATAACTTATCATCGAGATCAAAGGAAATGGATATCACAGTCGGAACGAGCAAAAAGATATGTGTCTCCAGTTCTTTCCTACGTGATAGTACTCCTCTCCCTACTGCAAATAATTGTATATAACGCATCATAATTATTCAATATAAATCCTACCTTGATTACCTAGCTATTCCTAATTTTACCCCATAGCATTCAACAGCAATGCGATAAGATGAATGTTCTACATGACAAAACAGCTGATTCAATCCTTCCAAGTGCTGCATGATGATCACTTTTTGCTTTCTTTTTTCAAGTATTAGTGCCAGATGATCTGCAAAATCCAGATCATCATCAATAAGTATAAACCGATCGGCGCGAAGCGCGGCAGCCATCTTTTCAGTTTTCTCGCTGCTTTGACTTGGATTGATCAGAATCAGCATGTTTGTTGTTTTCATTTCGAGTATTAAGATCGTGAGATTAGAGCCATCCGCCTCCCAAGGCACGGTAAAGGGATGTTATGGCATTAATTTTTTGTGCTTTCACTGTCGCCTGATCCAATTCGGCCTGCAGCCTATTGGTCTGCGCGACGATCACTTCCAGATAGGTTGCCTCATTAAATTTGTAAAGCAGCATTGCATTTTGAACCAGCTTGTCCGAACGCTCTACCTGCAAGTTGGATGTCTCCAGTTGTTCCCCCAGTTTATCAATCTGAATCAGTGCATCAGACACTTCACCAACGGCTTTTAACATGGTCTGTTTGAAATTCAATTCCATTTGATCCTTTGCGATTTTTGACTGCTCAAAACGTGTCTTTAATTGCCTGCCGTTCAGAATGGGCTGTACAATTGTCCCAGTTGCAGCGGCAAACAGTGACCCTGGTAGATTGAACCAATTATTTGCTTTAAATGCATTTAACCCTCCCTGTGCAGTGATATTTAAATTTGGATACATACTTGCCCGTGCGACATGTATTGTGGCCAGGCTCCGCCGGATATCCAATTCGCTGCTGCGCAGATCTGGCCGATAGCTCAACAGGTTTGCAGGGACACCCAGTGAGAGATTTGCCGATGACTCCACCTGATCCAATCGCATGGTCCTTTTTACTGGCCCCGGCACTTCTCCAACCAAAATGCTCAACGCATTTTCCTGCACCTGAATGCCCGCCTCTAAGGCTGGAATCCGTTTGGCAATCTGATCCCGTGTCACTTCCTGTTGTTGTACCGACAAGATATTTGCTAGCCCCAACTCGACCTGTTTATTAAGGATAAATAGGGTGCTATCTGCAAAGGCTAAATTGCGCTGTGATATTTCCAGCTGCCGGTCCAACAGCAGTAGGTTGTAGTAGCCTTGAACAACCTCAGCGACCAAACGTGTTTTGATCGCGCGGACAGCTTCCTGAGTTTTGAGAAGATCTACCAAACTCTCCTGTTTTTGCCCATTTAATTTACCCCAAATATCAGCTTCCCAGGAAATCTGAATTGAGGAGGTATAATCCATGGTATATTTTTGACCCATAAATTGACTGGCCATCATACCATTCATACTGTTGCCCGAAGGACGGTTAATTCCCACATTGGCAAGATTCGCATTTACAAGTGGCACATTCAGCCACTTGGATTGCTTATACCCTTCTGAAGCAAATTCGATCTGCTTTAGGGCGACTTTCAAATCATTATTTTTCTTCAATGCGCTATCCAGTAACGCAACAAGCATCTCATCTTTAAAAAAATCACGATAGGAGATCTTCGCGATACTACTATCAGCTTCATGCTCGTCCTGATTTCGGAAATGATCAATCGGTTTCATTTCCGTTCCGGTATAGTGTGGTACACGGCAGGCATTCGCCCCTATTACCGTTGTCAGAAAGACTACACTATACCAGCAATTTCTTTTTATCTGTTTCATTTTATCTGATCATTAATTAGTAGTCCCATTCACTTTCATCCAACTCGCGTCCATTCAATCTTTCGTGGAAATACTGAAATACCACAAAGAGTACCGGTGTAAGGAATATCCCCAATACCGTACCCACCAGCATGCCGAAAATAGCGGCATAACCAATGGAATGGTTCCCCATTGCCGAAGGTCCCACCACAAAAACGAGTGGTACGATCCCTGTAATAAAAGCCAATGAGGTCATTAAAATAGGTCTTAGTCGTGCTTTTGCACCTTCCACCGCAGCAGCAATCAAGCTTTTTCCCGCTTTTCGGCGCTGACTCGAAAACTCCACAATCAATATCCCGTTTTTTGCCAATAGCCCAATGAGCATCACCATCGCGATCTGCACATAGATATTGTTTGCTATACCTGCCATACCAATGCCCATAAATACGCCGGAAAGTCCCACCGGAATGGACAGCAATACGGAGAATGGTAATATGTAGCTTTCATATTGAGCAGATAACAAGAAGTAAACAAATACAATACAGAGCACAAAAATGACTGTCGTTTGCGATGTCGCCATGCTTTCTTCACGACTCATGCCCTTATAATCGAAGGTATACCCCGGTGGAAGCAACTGTTTGGCCACCTCCTGTATGGCTGACATGGCTTGCCCGGTACTATAACCCGGAGCCGGCATTACAGTAAGGTTTGACGCGTTGAATAGGTTGAACCGTTCTACAACCTCGGGTCCGGTAACCGGTTGAACCCGTACCAAGGTACTGATCGGAATCATTTCTTGTCGGCTATTTTTCACAAAAACCCCTTGTAAGGATTGTTCGTTGGTTCTGGTTTCTGCCGTCGCCTGAACCAGTACACGGTAATATTTGCCAAAACGATTGAAGTCCGAAGCCTGTATACTGCCATAATATCCCTGCATAACACCGAGTACATCACTAACAGCTACACCAAGTTGTGCTGCCTTCGCTTCATCTACGACGACCTCATATTGGGGGTAGGAAACATCAAATGTGGTAAAGGCCATCGCAATCTCCGGCCGTTGCATCAAAGCGCCCATCATGCCATAGGATATATTGCCTAACTTTTGCAATTCCGCATTCGTTCGGTCCTGTAGAACCAGTTCCATTCCACTCGAATTACCAAAACCATCTACTGTAGGTGTATTTAAAACTAGAAAGTTGGCCCGCTTATCTTGTCCCAGTATCCCCTGTAGCTCACCCATAACGGCCCCGAGATTACTCACTTTGCCCCTTTCTTTTTCAGCTTTCAGGCGAATAAAGAACGTACCGGCGGCAGATGACATTGCTCCAGTGAACAGGCTTAACCCATTCACGGAGATTACTTCACGAACAGCGGGATGAGCCATTAACTTGTTTTCGGTATCTGACATCAACACTGTTGTCCGGTCTTTTGATGTTCCAGCGGCCAAATTGGCGGTCACAATGATAAATGACTGATCCTCATCAGGGATAAACCCCTTAGGTGTATTCATCGTGTACCAGGCAAACAATCCGCCAAATACTGCCAAAAGCGAAAATGCGATCCACTTGCGTTTGATCATCATTAAAATTGCCCTTCCATAGCGAAAAGTAAGTTTATCAAAGGCGGCATTAAATCCGGTGAAAAAGCGTTCCTTGAATGTCGCCTTATGATTTTCGTCGGAATGGGTTGCATGAGATTTCAAAAGAATCGCACATAAAGCCGGACTAAGTGTCAAGGCATTCACCGCTGAGATGACAATTGCGATAGCCAATGTCAGCGCAAATTGTTGATAAAATAAACCTGTAGAACCGTCCATAAATGCGACCGGTACAAACACAGCTGACATCACCAAGGTAATCGAAACAATAGCACCCGAAATTTCCCCCATCGCTGACATCGTCGCCGCTTTGGCATTTAGTTTCCGTCGTTCCATTTTGGCGTGTACGGCCTCTACAACAACAATGGCGTCATCCACGACTATACCAATCGCGAGGACAAGGGCGAAAAGCGTCAATATATTGATTGAAAACCCAAATATTTTCATGAAGAAAAATGTCCCTACAATTGATACAGGTACAGCGATGGCCGGAATTAAGGTAGAACGGAAATCTTGCAAAAAGATAAAGACGACGATAAATACCAAAATAAAGGCTTCAATCAGGGTTTTGATGACCTGATCAATGGACTGATCCAGCGATTCCTTGGTTGCATAAGGTATCTTATATTCCATGGTTCCCGGAAAAGACTTCTCCAATTCTTCCATTCGCTTTTGCAGTGCGATTTGTACCTCATTGGCATTCGATCCACTCATCTGAAAAATAGCCATGGTCACTGCAGGTTTCTTGTTATAGTTGGATGCCACGGTATAGCTATAAGCTGCAAATTCGACCTTGGCAACATCTTTCAGACGTAATACCGAACCATCATTTTGGGCCCTGATAACAATATTTTCGTATTGCTGCGGTTCGGTGAATTTTCCTTTATAACGCATCACATATTCCTTTACCTCGGTACTCTGTTCACCGAACCGGCCAGGCGCGGCTTCCAGGTTTTGGGACTGGATGGCACGTGATACATCACCCGGTGTCAAGTTATATGTATTGAGTTTGCTGGGGTCCAACCATACGCGCATGGCGTAATCCTTATTGCCATATACCATCGCGTCCCCTACTCCTTTGATACGCTTAAGTTCGGGAACAACGTTGATCTTGCTGTAGTTTTCCAGGAAAAGGTCGTCCATTGTACCATCTTTACTGGTTAGGGTGACCATCGCGATCATACTATTTTGACGTTTTAAGGTCGTGATCCCGCTTTGAATAACTTCTGCAGGCAACTGATTAGTAACCTGGGCTACACGGTTCTGGACATTGATGGCGGCCTGATCCGGATCTGTTCCCAACTTGAAGATTACAGTAATATTTAATGTACCATCATTACTCGCTGTCGACGAAATATAATCCATATTTTCGACGCCATTGATGGCATTTTCTATGGGTGGCGCGACAGACCGTGCAATTGTTTCGGCATTTGCACCGGGATATACAGCGGTCACCATAACGGTCGGTGGTGCAATATCCGGAAATTTGGTAATGGGCAAGCTGAGCATACCGACCACACCAAGAATGACCAATAAGACAGAAATCACGGTGGCCAATACTGGTCGTTTAATTATTTTTTTTAACATGAATTGCTGTTTTATTTTTTGTTTTGAGTTTGCTTTTGCGCGACAACCGGCATTCCCGGTTGTAGGCGTTCGAATCCTTGAGCGATATAACGGTCTCCCTGTTTTAATCCTTCGCGAATAATAAAATTATCTTCAGATTTCCCAGAAATAGCTACAGGTATCTGTACGACTTTATTTTCTTTATCGACAGCATAGGCAAAGACTTTGTCTTGGTAAGATACTGTGGATGCAATAGGTAACAGGGGCATTTCTTTCAATTGTTGATACATCACAATTTTGCCTGTGTTGCCGCTGCGCAGCTCTGCGCGAGGGTTATCAAATTTTGCACGCAAAGTAATGGAGCCCGTATTTTTATTGAACTGACCTTCAACGGCATCTATTCTCCCTTTGGTATGATACTCCTCTCCATCCGAAAGTAACAGTGCAACGGGTGCTGCATTTTTCAATTTCTCCGCAACCGTATTTCCTGTATGTTCGCGCTGAAATCGTACAAAATCGTTCTCACTCAAGCTAAAATAGGCATACACTTGATGGTTGTCAGAAACGACTGTAATGGCATCTTGATTTGAGGCAGACAGCAAACTTCCCAGACGGTAGTTGAAACGTCCGATATACCCATTCACGGGCGACTTGATGACTGAAAAGTCCAGATTGATCTGTGCTGAGGCGATAGCTGATCTCGCCTGCGCTACTGATGCTTTTGCGGCGGCATAACTTGCCTGAGCTTCCTGCATCTGAATATCCGAAACGATACGGTTTTTGGTCAGCTCAGTTTTTCGATCCAGCTCAATTTTGGCGGTCAATAAATTAGATTCGGCAACAGACAAGGCCGCCCGCGCATTTGTTAACTGCTCCTGAAAGATCCGATCTTCAATTTTAAATAGCGCCTGTCCGGCACGGACGTAGTCACCTTCATCCACAAATATCTTTTGGAGATAACCGGTCACCTGTGGTCGTATTTCTATATTGGACACGCCTTCTATGGCACTTGCATACTCATTTCGGATCGTTGCATCGCCTGTTGTTACAGTGCCAAAAAGAACCTCTGCAGGTCCTTGCTGATATCCGCCATCCTGTTGTTTACCTGAACAACTGGATAACAATACCAGCGCAATAAACAAGTTCGTGGCGCGCTTTTTAACGACGTTTTGCTTCATAATGGATTTTGCTTTTATTTTTATGTGTAGCAAAAGTCCAAAAAAACCGATGTCTGAATTCGGCGCAAAGACGCCAAAATTTGTTTAAAAGACGCCAAAAGCGTATAGACCGGATAACAAAAAACAAAGGTGCTTTTCCTTTTATAGATAGGAAAAGCACCTTCATTTGAGCAAGGATTGAAATGATAAAAATGACCTAGAAAAGGTCATCCATTTTGTAGTCACTTGGATTTCTTTCGGTATGTTTTTTGAAGAACTTACTAAAGACCGTTTGATCTGAAAAGTTTAGCAAACAGGCCACCTGACCAACGTTATTCGCAGAATTCTTTAAGAGAATCTTCGCTTCAATAAGCAAGATCTGGTTGATAATCTCTTTGGGTGTACGCAACATTGCTTTCTTGACTACCTTCGTGAGATATTTTCTACTGACAAATAGGCGATCTGCGTAAAACTGAACATCGTGATGTTCGACATAATATTCCCGTACAAGCGCAAAAAAAGCGCTTGTAATCTCTTCTTCCCGGGAAGAAAAACTGGCCTGCTGCCGAAAATTTTTGGAATAATTTTCGATATCATACATCAACAAGGAAAAGTAATGCCAGATCATCTCATTACTATAATAGACCGGATTCTTAAAATCGTTGAGATAAGCAAGTTCCTTTATATAAAATGCCAATCGTTTGTAGAGGTGTTGTTCGCCACGAATGATATAAGAAGGATTATTCGAGAAGTTCTTTAACATATCATTTGAGCGATAATTAAAGCCGGCATCTGATAGCATATCTGTAGAAAAGAAAATTTGTTTTTGCTTGATGTCGGCGGAAAAGTAAATGACTTTAAAAACCTCCTGCGGAACACAAAAAAGAATATCACCTTTTTGAAGCTCATATTCATAGTCTCCCACCCGATAATAGGAAATACCCTCCTCAGCCAACAGCACTCCAAAAAAAGAAGCACGATAATGGCAATTGCGCTGTATTTGCATATTGTCACTTGTAGACTCTAGCACCATGTATTCCTTGCTACGCTGTGGAAACAGCAGCTCACGCGTCATATCCTCCATTTTTAGCGAAATGACGTACTCCTTTTTTTTCATTATGTTGCGTTAACCTTAAAATAACTTCTATTGAAGCAATCAAAAATAATCGATTAAAAAGTGTAAAAAATCATATCACAGTCCTGATTTGGAATTTGACAAAAAAGAAATAAAAAGATTTGTTTAACCGCATCGCGCCCGACAAGCGCTGCTTTCAGCATCTTTCAGAAGTATATCAGATGCTAAATTGAAGGCTATAAAAAATATAAGGGGCCTCTCTTGACGAGAAAACCCCCAAATAATATATTTTAATATGGCTATTCAATCTTTCCAATATCAATCAAATAGTTCCTTTTTTAAGGACAAGAAATGTAATGTACCTTTTAATAAGTATTCAAGTGGGATGAATATCAATATTTAAGTTTTGCCTATTTGATTATATCATAAAGGTAAATCAAATCTTTCAATAAAAAAGTGACGAAAATCACATTTCGCATAAATCTCTCAATTATTTTAGAAAAATATTTTTATCCGAACTGTTAAATGAATGATAAGGCATCCAGTCGTCCGGTTATGTTAATGCAAGATTGTACATATAGCGCTATATTTAGCCCTAAGATTAGTACTTTTGATTGATAAAGTATACTGCTATTGAGAACGATAAAATTCCATAAAGGTGAATGTGGCGTTGAATTTCTATTAAACGTATTAAATCAACAGGAAACAGACTATACCCATCGCGAGACCTATCATAAAGATTTTTTTGAAATTTTATTTTTCAAAAAGGCTAAGGGACGTTTACGATTGGGACAGGAAGTCATCGAATTAACGGACAACAACATTATCTTTATTTCTGCCTTTCAGAAACATACCTGGGAACTGGACCCTACGCATCTGGAATTCACCACATTGATTTTTCAGGAAGATTTTCTCAATGAGTTTTTCGCAGATAAGCTTTTTACGTATCGATTGCTGTATTTCTATCAGTTGCACCATACAGTAAAAATAGCTGCAGATGATATCCATCTATCTAAATTTTACACACTGCTTGCGGAAATAAAATCGGAGCTTGTTCAGACAGAGGCAGACAGTGCACATATTATACGCTCTTTGCTCTATTATTTGCTACAGACCTTGAATCGAAAATATGCCCGGTTGAATGGACTTTCTTTGCAAAAACCCGAGAATAATTTTGCTTATCAGTTCAGGATGTTACTCGAACAGCATATTCAACAGAAACAGCGGATCAACGAATATACGGTATTGATGGGCATCAGTCGCATCACACTGAATCATGCCGTTAAAGCACAATTCAATACCACGGCAACACAATTACTCAAACAGCGATTGTTATTTGAAGTGCAGGATTTATTGATACATTCAGACAAATCTATCAGTGAAATTGCTTTTGAACTGAATTTTTCCGAGCCTAATCACCTGATGCGTTTTTTTAAGGCGCAGACGGGCAAGACCATCAGTGCATTTATCCAGGAATTACGGTAAAAGGTCTATTACGGCGTGTCCCTAGCCGGTTACTCACAGTAATTACAAAAAAAGCTGACAGTGTATAGCAATGTTGCCATACACTGTCAGCTTAAAATTCCAATGCTATACCGCTCCAGTTTTAGAATAGCTAGTTTTTTGCGAGGTAGGTTTCCGTCGTCTGAATCTGCGCATAGAAGAATTCCAATGCGGCAAGAAAGGCGTGATGCACATCGTCAGCTTTGACCGTAACACCGTTAATTTCCAGGTCACGTGTTGCACAGGCATCCCCTATTACTGTACATGGGAAACCAAAATCAACCGCAGCCCGCGTCGTGGCATCAATGCACATGTGCGTCATCATGCCAACAACAACAAGTTCAGTAATTTGATTGGCTTTCAGATAATCAAAAAGTTCGGTTTCCCTAAAACTATTTGGAAAGTGTTTTTGGATCACTTTCTCTCCCAGCAGTGGTCTAACGTTTGGATGGATCTCAGCAGCAACCGTACCCGCTATAAAAAATGGCATTTTCGTAGGATCAGGAGAAATATGCTGAATATGGATAATCGGCGCTTTTATTTCTCTAAAATGTCCAATTATTTTTCCGGCATTTACGCTTGCGGCAATTGGGTTTACAAGTTCCATTCCGCCATTTTCAAAATATTCATTTTGAATGTCTATGACAATTAACGCTGTAGTATTCATGTGTTATCTATTATTATGTTTTCGTTACTACAAAATTAACTTGTCAACCACGGAAGGCACTACCAAATAGATCATCGACACTACCATTTTGATAAGAAGGGATGTTTTAGCTATCTTAGCCATCGAGAATGGCCCTTACAAAGCCACTTCAATTCGTTTAAAGGAGAGAAATATCGTGAAAGAATTACTACACAGCAAAATATACGGCGCAGAAAACGGTGGTACACCGCTTGTTGTTCTGCATGGCCTTTTTGGTATGGCGGACAACTGGGGATCTTTTGGCCGTAGCTTTGGAGAAAAAAGACAGATACATTTACTTGACCTGCGCAATCATGGTCGAAGTTTTCACAGTGACGGCATGTCCGTTGAGGAAATGGTTGAGGACCTAGGCGCCTATATTGCTTCAATTGCTGCAGAAAAAGTCTTATTATTGGGCCATTCTCTCGGCGGTAAAGTTGCTATGCAATTTGCCATTGAGCATCCGGCACAGGTTGAAAAATTGATCATCGCAGATATAGCTCCCAAGGCTTATCCACCACATCATGAAGATATCTTCAATGCCCTTTGTGCGGTTGATATCAATAGTATGGACAACCGAAAAGATGTACAGACAAAACTCGAAAGCTACCTTGATGATCCCGGAGTAATTCAATTTTTGTTAAAAAACGTCTATATTAAAGAAGACCGTAAATTGGGTTGGCGTTTCAACCTGGATGTTCTGCAACGGAAATATGCAGATTTCATTACAATAGGTGTAAAAGCGGGAATTTATGCTGGTCCTACCCTTTTTTTAGCAGGCGAAAAATCGCGCTACATTCTTCCTGAAGATAAAATCAAAATCAAGGAGCAATTTCCAGATGTTAGCTTTGAAACAATACCAAATGCGGGACACTGGGTACAAGCTGAAAACCCACAAGCATTCGACGCCTTTGTTGCTGCTTTTTTGGATCAATAAAAAATCTACTATTGGATAGATCAATCCCACCTCGGCCGATCAGGTATGGTGGGATTGATTTATCATTATCCGTCGCTTACTTCAATGCTGCTGCATAAGTTTTTAGCGCACGTTCTCTGGCAATTGGATGCGCTATAATAGGTTCGGGATAATCTGTTGTCCCAAGTTCGGGAATCCATTGTCTACTATATTCTTGTTTTTTATCAAATTTTTCGGCCTGAATAATCGGGTTAAACACCCTAAAATACGGGGCCGCATCGCAACCACTCCCTGCTGCCCACTGCCAATTCCCGTTATTCGCAGATAAATCATAATCGTTGAGCTTTTGCGCAAAATAGGCCTCTCCCCATCGCCAATCAATCAATAAATGTTTGCATAGAAAACTCGCTGCAACCATACGAACACGATTATGCATATAACCAGTATAGTTCAATTGCCGCATACCTGCATCGACCAAAGGGTAGCCTGTTTTTCCTTGACACCAACGTTCAAACTCTGTTTCATCGTTGCGCCACTGGATATCATCGTATTTCTTTTTAAAGGATTCGTTGACCACATTCGGAAAATGAAATAAGATCTGCATAAAAAACTCCCGCCAGATCAGTTCAGACAGCCAGACCTCATTATGCTGTTTTGCAAAAGCAACACAGCGACGAATACTAATTGTTCCAAAACGAAGCGCAATACCCAAGTTGGTCGTCCCCTCTAAGGCAGGGTAATCACGGTATTTATCGTAGGTATTAATAATCGCTGCATTCAGTTGTGGTGGTTCAAAAGTCAAATCTGTCTTTTTAAACCCTATTTTTTCCAAGGGGATTATTGGTGCGTATGTCTGCTGAAAAAAATGCCCATCTATTTGATCAGTGAATTGACAATATTCTGCCGTTAATTTCTCCCGCCATCTTTTTGCATAGGGTGTATAAACGGTATAGGGTGTACCATCATTTTTCAAGATTTCATGCTTGTCAAAAATAACCTGATCTTTTACAGCATTAAATGGAATTCCAGCAGCTTTGAAAAATTCAGCGATCGTCCGATCCCGTCGGATCGCTTTAGGTTCGTAATCGCTATTACAATAGACTTTCTGAATATTGTATTGCTCATGCAATGTTTTAAAAATTGCCAAAGGACTACCATGAAAGCTCGTTAAAGTAGCCCCATATTCCCTTAGTTTTTTATTTATTCCATCAAGAGCCTGATGGATATAATCTACACGTCGGTCCAACTTATCTTCCAATCGCCCTAAAATATCTTCATCGAATATAAATATCGGCAACACAGGAAGCCCTGTCCCCAATGCCTGAGATAGTCCTACATTGTCTTCCAACCGAAGGTCCCGACGGAACCAAAACACCACAACTTTACTTTTCTCCATAAAAATAGAGGTAACTCGATCAACTTCTGCCGAGCCCCATCTTTTTAATTTGATAACACCAAAAATAAATCCCAAGAAAAAACGCTGATCAGACAAAGCTAAACCTATACTAAACTGAAAGCATGTTCTCTTGATTTAGCCTTGTCCGAACTGATTTTAATTATTTTTTAAACTATCCATATCGATAACAAAACGATATTTTACATCGCTCTTTAACAATCTGTCGTAAGCCTGATTGATATCCTGCATACGTATTAATTCTATATCTGAAGTGATATTATGCTTTCCACAGAAATCCAGCATTTCTTGCGTTTCGGCAATACCACCGATCATCGATCCGGAGAAACTTTTACGTGTAGGGATTAAGCTAAATGGAGCTACTGGCAGAGGATGTTCAGGAGCACCGACAAGTGTCAGTGAGCCATCGCGTTTCAATAGGCTCAAGTAGGCGTTGATATCGTGTTGCGCGGAGACACAATCCAAAATAAAATGCAAAGTACCAGCATTTTTTTTCATCTGCTCCTGATCGGTAGACAAAATGACTTCATCCGCGCCCAGGCGTTTGGCATCTTCTACTTTACTTGCAGAAGTTGTGATCACGACGACATGTGCGCCCATTGCTTTGGCTATTTTCACCCCCATATGTCCCAAACCACCAATGCCCACGATGCCTACTTTTTGCCCAGGACCAACCTTCCAATGCCGCAAGGGCGAATACGTTGTGATACCTGCACAAAGTAGCGGTGCAGTCGCTGCTAAATCCAGATTTTCGGGAACATGTAAGACAAAATCCTGATCCACCACGACACGCTCCGAATATCCGCCAAAGGTCTGTTTGTCCAAATGCTTATCATGACCATTGTATGTTTGGATATTTCCATTCTCACAATATTGCTCCAACCCCTCTTTACAACTCTCGCATTCACGGCAACTGTCAACCATGCAGCCAACACCGGCAAGATCGCCTACTTTAAATTTCGTTACATCGGAGCCTACTTTTGTAATCCGTCCCACGATCTCATGACCGGGAACATTGGGGTAAATTGTTCCGCCCCATTCATTACGTGCCGTATGTAAGTCAGAGTGACAAACACCACAGTATAGAATATCAATTTCTACATCTTTCGCCGTTACCGCACGACGTTGTACCTCCAGTTGCTTTAAGTCTGCCGTCGGAGCCTCGGTTCCGAAAGCTTTTATTGAAAATGTACTCATATTAAAATAAATGATCTATGATGAATTGTTTCGTTAAAAATAACCCTTGGTAATCAAAAAAGTTTAGTTTAGAACAGCAATGTTTGAAAAATAATCTGATCAGACTCTGTATCAGCATACAATATATTGAAGTTTCAATACTACTTTTGGAAATACAGCAGAAGCTCCCGTCGGTAAGTTGATCCAATTGGCAATTTTTCCCCAGAATCTAACTCGGCCGAACCGCCTGAAATTTTACTGACACGCTCCAGTGAGACAATATGTGATTTATGTATTCGCATAAAAAGATCTTTGTCTAACTTTTGTTCCATTTCAGCCGTCGTTAGTGAACTCACAAAGGATCCCGATGTGGTGAAAATCTTAACATAATTGCCCCAGCTTTGGATATATATGATGTCTTTACACATAATCCGCACAAAATCACCATCCACTTTAACGACTACAGAGGAGGCTGCTGCAGTGGCAAGCACGACAGGATGATCCAATATTGTAGGTTTGACTGATGGATATCTGGAGAAAACGTTGTCAATCGCTGACATAAACCGCCTGATGTCAAAAGGTTTCACCAGGTAATCGACCACCCTATATTCATAACTTTCCAAAGCATATTCTTTATATGCTGTTGTTAAAATTACAAGAGGGGGATTAGACAGTGCTCTTAACATCTCCAAGCCATTCAATCCGGGCATATTGATATCCAAAAAAATAAGATCAACTTCATGATCATACATATAATCCATTGCTTCAACGGGATGATAGAATGAAGCTTTTAGATCCAATTTTTTGATATCCTTGATATAATGATGAAGGACTAGATGCGCCCCTTCTTCATCGTCAACCACAATGCACCTCAAACGCTCATTCATATGCAGAAGATTTTAAATTTAATGTTAAAAAAGTATGGTAATCATGCGCTATTTCTAAACAACGCAACTTATATCGTGTCGGATAAAGCAGGGCCAAACGTTGGCGGGTATTCGCTAACCCGAGACCTGTGGAATTATTTTTCAATAGTTTATCTGCCAACGAATTTTTGATATCCACGGTCAATGAACCATCGCTAAAAGTAATAAAGATATCCACATACCATCTCCTTTCGTTCGTAAGACTATGTTTAAAGGCATTTTCAATCAATGTGATCAAAAGTAATGGTGCAATACTATAGCGATTCAATTCATCGTCCTCCCCTGCTACCACATACCTTATCGCACAGCGTTTGCCAACGCGTTCCTTCTCCATAGCAACGTAATTAGCGATAAAATCAACTTCCTCTTTTAGGCTTATCGTATCTCTATTGGCATTTTCCAACTGGTACCGCATCAATTCCGATAGTTTCAAGATCAGTTCCGGTGTACGGGATGGCTCAGTTAAGCTCACTCCATAAAGGTTGTTGAACATATTAAAGAAAAAATGGGGATTTAGCTGTGCGTGTAAATATTTCACATTAATCTCACTTAGCATCAACTGTGCTTCATTTCTTTTCTCAACCTCATTGGCATATTGGCGCAAGAGGAAAAAAGAGAGCATTGTAAATGTACTTATCACACATAGCATAATTTGGTAGACAAAATCTTGGGATACGGATATCTCCCCTCTTTCATAATAGGCAGTATCGATCCAAAAATAATTAACCACAACCAAGAGTGCTGCTCCAGTTAACGTTGAAAAAACAGCACCGATCACATATACAAAATACTTTTTCTTCATGAAGAATGAGAAAAAGAAGTGACGGTGCAACTGTGCCTGCATATACAATAGGCTAAAAAATACCAGGCCTTTGATAAAATCGATAATGGTATCAATTTTCATCCATTCATGGAGCATCGTCAACAAAAACATGGCGGTAAACAGTATAAACTCCTGTAAATACCGCTTTGAATACCACCGACTTTTGTTTGTCATGAGACGTTGTTCCATATCCTGAAGTAAAATTCAACTATTTATAGATAATATGCAAAAAATCATGATGAACTGAGTTCATCATGATTTTTAATCAGTTCCGCTTCCATATCATGATATAGGATTTCTTTCCAAAAGGTTCCAGAAGAGATTGCTGCTCGATGCTAAACCCACAATCTTCAAAAAAAGGAACGAGCGGGTCTGTTTGCAGCAATTCGATCCAGCATGCGTTGTAAAAGTTCGTAACCGATTGACATTTCTTCCATAGGCACTCCCTTATCGCCTGATTATCATATTGATCTCGAATGTAAAAGTCGGCATAATGGATCGTTTTCATACCCTTTAATAGCTCAGGAACAGGCGATTGCTTAATCCTAGCATAGCCTGCAGGTTCAGCGTCGGCGAAAACGCTGATCAGCTGTGTACTCAAATTGTTGAGTTCGTCTGCCGCTCTTTGATTATTCAATTGTATATCAAGATAATTGTTAAGATCTTTTGAGTCGACCTGGTTGTCATACATACGATGGATCTGTTCCTTTTTCAATAGGAACAACAGTTTCAATCCCTCCTCTGACGCAATGGTAAATTTCGTTTGTAAATTCATATCACATTATTAAAACACAAATTTACAGGCTCCAGCTCAGGGATTCCCGGTTCAGATTATGAAGAATAGATCAGTACAGTTCCTTTTTAAGGAGGTCTCCAATGTTTGCTATCGTTTCAAGATGTATGTCTGCAATACGTTGGGAGAAAACAGTTCTAAAGCAATGATCATAAGCATCTGTAAAGGAAAAAATTGCTCCTGGTGCAAAGTAGGCACCAGATTTAGCACAGTTATCATAGAACAATTGCATATCGATCGTTGCCGGTAATCTGGTCCATAGACTATATCCCCCAGCGGGTGTATAGGTATGACTCTCTGCGGGAAAACAGCGATTGATTTGCTCTACCAACTGTAATGCCTGCTTTTTTAGTTGCTGCCGAAATATTCGGAGATGCCTATCGTAGCTCGATGTATTCAACAATTTTGTGATAAGCTCCTGATTGAGCGGTGAGACCGATCTCCCAAGCGAAAATTTCAATCGTTCAGCTTTTTCAAAAAATTTTCCAGGAGCTAGCCAACCCAAACGGATTCCAGGGGCAATGGTTTTCGCGAATGACGAAAAAGTAAGCACAAGACCCTCGTTATCGAGATTCCGAATAGTTGTAGGTCGGGAATGGCTGAAATAGAGATCGCCATAAATATCGTTTTCAATAATTGGGATATGATGAAAATGAGCAATTTCATATACCGCGTGCTTCGTCTCCCCAGACATTAAAATTCCTGTCGGATTATGAAAATTTGGCGTCACAACGATCACCTTAATATTATTCTTACTACAGGCATTTTTAAGGTATTCTGTATCTAAGCCCCCCTCTCCACGAACGGGAATTTCGATGGTTCTCAAACGTAGACTGGCAATGACCTCCAGCATAGAAAAAACACAGGGGCTCTCTATGGCCACAATATCATTGGGTTCGGTAGTGATGGCTAAGGCAATATAGAAAGCCTGCAATGCGCCATCAGTAATCAGTAGTTCATCCATGCTGATGGCTGCCCCATGTTGTGCCGAACGTCGTACAATCAGTTCTCTTAGCTCATCACTCCCATTACTGGGATAATACCGCAATAGTGCTGCTGATTTTTCGCGAATGATCTGTTGCATGGTTCGTAGTACCAATTTCTGTGGTACAAACAGATCTGAGGGTGTTGCAGCATTAAAAAAAGCAGTCTCAGCATGTTGTTTTCGATAAGAGGTTAGACTGATGTTGTCTCTGAATACAGCATTTCTGGGAGTAAGATTTAATGTAACCAGCGTTTCATCATTTACGTTTTTTGTCCCCACAGCGACACAATAACCGGAACGGGGGAAACTCGTCGCCAGTCCTTTAAACAGGAGATCATCGAATCCACTCTGGACTGAGCTCGTACTTAAACCATATTCTTGTTTTATCTGCCGAATAGAAGGTAACCTGTCACCTGCTTTTAATATTCCGTTTTTGATGTTTTCCTCGATTTTGGAAGTGAACACCTCATATTTATACTTCTTCATCGGCCGAATTGAAAACTAGGACATGTGAATTTATGCGTTATAATAATGCATTGAACCGGATGGTCGCAGATCTTCAGTCTACATCTTCCACCTGGACAAATTGCATGGTAATTCCCCGTTGCTGACAAATATTTAAAATTGAAAATTCTAAACGGCTATTAATTTTAACAACAAGTAAAAACTGCCGGTCATCCAACAATAAATCAATATTCTTGATCTCTGGAAAACTCTGATATAGGAAATGATAGAGCTCACTTGCCTTCCATTTCAATTTGCGTGATAGGGAGTAAACAACTTTATACATAATAGATTTATTTCAATATCTTAACAGTAATTTGGTTTAACTGGTCAATCAAAATCCCTTTGTCCTTCAATTCATTAAAATTTCGAGCCAATCGAACTTCTTTATTCGTATTTTCTAATGCAAGCGCCAATTCATCCAGTCGTTCGATTTCCTGATGCACGAGTAGATAACAATCAAACTCCGAATTCAACAACCCGGTAGACTCTGGACGTATATGCTCATCCGTTTCAACCAACACGAGCACATATTTTTGCGCAGTTAACGTCCTTCGTACCCTTCCTATTTTTGCATTTAATATCATGTTATTTCGTATTTTCGTTAGACATTCCAATTGTCACATCAAAACAAACAGCTATTCAAATAGACATATTTTGTATTTATGTCGAAATCTATCGCTAAAAAAACGAGCAAATGCTCATCTATTTACTGGGGCCCGAAAACGTCTAAAATCAGCTTATTTTAACCCCTTTACACATATACTAGTCAACCAGGCAAGCCGTGCTTCAAAGTCAGGAAACCGATCAAAAAGCAATACTTCCTGCTCAAAACAACGGGATGTCGTTACCAACATCTCTGAGAGAAACAGCATATCCTTTTCTTCAAGAAACTGAATTTCCCCTTTGGCAACAGCGATTCCGATCATATCACGGATCAATTCTATTTCATCATCCAACATATGACGTGTCTTGGAGACCATCAAGGCCGGGTCGGATTTCATATCCTCAAAAGCCAAGTGAAAACGTTTCGTAATCAAATTGATCTGACGCAATTTAGCCCTTAGAAAACCGACCAAATTATCCTCTAGAGAAGCTTCCCGGCTATAACTTTCTTTGGCTATTGTAAATACCTGCTGACATAAATATTCGGCTATCGCGTCAAAAACGTCCATCTTGCTCGTAAAATAGTAGTACAGTGTACTACGTCCCTTACCACAGGCTTTAGAAATATCCTGCATTGAAACCCGCGTAAAGCCATAAGTTTCAAACACTTTCATCGAAGAAAGAATAATTTCTTCCCTAATATTTTCCTGTTGCATTGTCATTACTAGACAAACATACAAAAAATGTCGAAAATTCAAATCATCGTTCTGCTTTTGAACATATTTTATTATTTTTACTGTTATGATATCGGATACTTTTCCAATTTTAACAACAGAACGTCTTCATTTACGTCAAATCCAAGATTCAGATGCTCCCGCTCTATTTTCTTATTTTTCAAAAGATGAGGTAACATTATATTTCGATTTACCAACATTCCAGCATCTGGACGAGGCTTATGAGCTTGTAAAAACCTGGCAGAAAAATTTTCTAGAAAAAGAGGCCATCCGTTGGGCGATTTGTTTAAAGGACAATCCGGATCAGCTCATTGGTTCTTGTGGTTTTCATAATTTTTCCACTGAGCATTTTCGTGCAGAGATCGGCTATGAGCTTCATCCTGACTTCTGGCAACAAGGTATTATGACAGAAGCTATTTCCGCTATTATTTCATTTGGTTTCGACAGCTATAAACTCAATCGCATAGAGGCCTTTATTGACCCGGACAACTTAGCTTCCCGTAGGTTGCTGGAAAAAATGGATCTTGTTTCCGAAGGAATTCTCCATGACTATTTCTTTGAGAAGGGGCGTTTCGTGGATGGTGAAATATTTGCCTTGCTTAAAAAGAACTATAGCCAGCCTACTTCCTTTCGCCAGATCGTATAATCCATATCCTGCTGATCCAAAGTCGCCAGCTGGTCTAAATCATACACGCTATCAAGTTTCATCTGGGAAAGCTCGGGTAGATTCATCCGCAAACGTTGTTTATTGAGGTTCGCTTTGTCTTCGACCGGATAGATTCCACCATCAGCGGTCAGTTGTGTTCCAAAACGCTGTGGTTTGCTCTTAAAATAATGTATTCTATCGTATAAATAGGCTATATGAGCAGGGTTGATGTCTTCTTTTTCACTGATCATCAGTTGATAACAGTGTTGCATGAAATCGGGTTCTGAGATGGCATGTTGCACAATTAACCATGCCGCCTCACTGGCCTTTGCTCCTACTTTTGAAATACCGGGATAACCTATCTCGGCAATTATTTCGCGTAATCGCTTCGCGTTCTCACGGTGAACGGCCTCCATTGCGGGATGATAGCCCTTTTGAAGTTCCCCCTTCTCGGCCAGTTCGTTCCGTAATAGGAGATCATCATCTGCTAATTGGACCAGTTCGTTCGCTAACTTTTTGTATAATATCATACCGATTGTCTCTTATATACGCACAACTAGATGTTATTGTTTGGTCAAATGCCAAGAAAATCCACATTTGTCATGCGAGCACCTGGTTTATAGCAGCTTTATCATCTCAACTTGATTGATGCCATTGACCAATCCCTGTTTTTCCAAAAATAATTTCACATCTTCCGCTTTCGCATCAATGTTGTTGAAACTTATTTTTTCCGCTGGCATTTCTTCTTTAAGGGTCTGAAAAAGCTGCGTTCCAACTCCTTTCCGCCGATATTCGGGTGCCACAGCGACTTGGTATATCCGCTTGTTTCCAGGGTTAAAAAGAATGTACCCCGCGAGTTTGTCGTCGATATATGCTCCTAATGCACTAGGTTGCAAACGATCCATACTCTTTGCTGCGTTTTGCCAACTTGGTAAAATATCCCAAAACGATTGAAATTCCTGCCAGGAGAAATTAGACAGCGGCTGGATTCTCGCCACATCGCTCACCCTAGCTGGCTGAATGGCACCACTGAAACATAGCAATTGTCTGTTGATCGAAAAACCACTTTTCTCATAGGCACGGATGGCCGCGCCGTTACTTTCTATTGCTTCCAAAACAACCTGCCTGACCTTGTTCTCCTTAAAAAAAGGAATTAGATAATGATACATTTTCCCCACTAACCCATGCCCGCGGAATTCAGGCAGTACACCCGTTCCACCATTGTAGACCACAAGCTGACGATCTATTTCCCGCAGACCATGCATCATAAACGCGACAAGTTTGTTCTCCGCAAACGCAGCAACAGACCAAGTTAACTGAATATCTTCCATGCTGATTTTCTGTCGCAATTGTTCTATATCGAGTTGAAATGGAACAATATAATCCTTAAAAGCTCCATTAATAGTTTGCAGCAGCTGAGGAATATCGGATTGCGTTAATTGTCGTATTTTCATTGAGCTATCATTTGTTTATTACCAAAAGAACAAAACAGTTTGGCGTACAGACAGAATCCAGACAAAAGGACTGTTCTGAACAAGGCGATTTCTTAGATTTATACCTGAGATTTAAGAACTGTCCCGATGTCCTTACAATATGCTTCCAGTGTCGCAATCAATTTAGCGACATGTATCCCATCACAGACAGCATGATGCACCTGAATTGCTATAGGCATTAAGATTTCATCAGCCTGTTGCTGATACTTTCCAATCGTAAAAGAAGGTGCAAAATAATCTGTAAAGTCGGCAATATGAAGGTTAAAGCTATCAAAATTAATCCAGGGGATTGCTGAAATATTAAAATGATTCTCTGGGGGCGTCTCCGGAAAAAAACGTAAATCGTCGGCATGTCTTTCGGCAACACGATTGTAATTGGCCATAAACGCTACAAAATCCGCATCGTATACAGTCGATAGCGCCGAAAAAGTTTCAGTTTCCGGATGCAGCACAGTATATATCGGATTTACATAATCCCAAACAATGAGTTCTCCTTCCTTCATGGCCATCTTAAAAGCCTCATGATTGTTTACGGCCCTTGTAATCAGGTAAATCATGACAGGATAAAATTTATAGCCATTTTCCTTGATAAAAGGAAGCAGGTTAGTGATATTAATTTTTGTCGTGAGGCTAAATCCGCATTTCATCTGGCTACGATAGATTGAAAAATGCTCCTTTCGGTTCCAATCCGCTAAATTTATCTTCTTATAATCTGATCCTATTTTTCCCATTTTATTCCACTAATTATTTAATTTATACCAATTGGTCCAATCCTAAAAATCACCAATTCCTATCGAGATCTTCTTTCCAGTCAAAAGGCAGTAATTCCTTTAAGGATTTGAATACCCCATTTTTTACTTCCACGATAGCGTCAAGATTAGTCTTGGCAAGCTGGCTTATCAATTCTCTACAACGCCCACAGGGGGGAACGGCGTTTCCGGCAGCATCCACCGCAACAAACGCCCTGACTTGAAATTCATGGTGTTTCAGCATTTCAGCAACAGCGCTATGCTCAGCGCAAAAGCCCATGGAGCAAGCCGTATCAATGCTGATTCCAGTATAAATATTGCCGGCCACTGTTTCTATAGCAGCTGCCACACCGGCATATTCAACAAAGTCATTTAATGTTTTTGTACCTGCAAGCCCGCTTGCGATTTCTTTTAATTTGTTTGTCATATCTTCCTCCGATTCGATTCTAGGTATGCGATAAGGTCGCCACTTTCATGCGCTCTTCTTCAAAAAACGACAATAGCTCCCGCGTAACAAATAGTTGCAGATCGTCTTCTTTCCATATTCGCCATTCGAGACCTTCAGTATGCTTCGGTGTAAATCCGAAAACAACCTCTGTAAACGAAAAATCAGCAAAAGCATTAATCACTGCATTCAGATCAACTTCATTCGTGGAAAACAGTTCTATCATATACAAAATATTATTTTCCACTTGTGCCACGACAGCACAGTTCAATTCATCAATATAATAAATTGATTCTTTAAATCCCATTACGGGATAAGCATAGCAATAGAAAAGGGCTAAACCCTTACTTTTAGTTTGAAATTCTGTATTAGAAACAGCCTGTTCCACCAAGTTTTCAAATAGCTTCAGATCCTCGGCATTGTCGAGGTTCAACTTACGTTTGGTCCATACTGTGGTCATACTCGTATTTTTAACGGTTTTAAATGCCGTATATTCCGGGACTGGGAAAAAATCAAATTTTGGATAAAAATCCAAAACCTCATTATTCGCAAACAAAAACATACCTTTAATTTGATGCACAAAATCGCTACTAATCCGTCGTAACAGAAAACTACTCAAGCCTTGACGCTGATAATTTTCATCGGTCATTACTGTTCCTAGTTGGATTAATTTTTTTCCTTCTTGTTCAAACAGACTTACCGTGATATGTGCTACTATTTTATCCTCATCAAATAGCGAATACAAGATGCATTTATCATCCCAAAAACCGGATTGATAATAATTTTCAAAATCAAACCCCCAAAAATGCTGTGTCATTCGATTAAATTCCAACCGTAACGTTTCGTTGTCCTGATAACCAATGCACAACCTATAGTTTTTATCCTTAATCAGTATGTTTTCCATGATCATTGGATCCTTTCCTTGTACCATACCAAAGCGATTTTTTCCTGGGTTTTTAAAAATAGATCTTTCCCCATATTATAATCATTTCCATCCTTCCAATCGAGCTGAGTTAATTTTTCCTTGAGCTCCTGATAGCTTTCCCGGATCGTTGGATGTGCGATTAGATAGTCGCGTAATGCGAGGTGTCTTGTCCAATCGGACGAACCTTTTACAAATGCATGCAAATGTGCAATACGAAGCTCATGATCATGCAAGATTGCGGGTATATCATCCCCCATTTTTACGACATCTGGAACACCGATGCTATAGATAGGTTCCTTCAATAATATAAAAAATCGGCGTTCTGGCCAGTCCTGATTATATTTTTCATAGTAAACAATATTCGGTAGTTTCAATAACCCCGGTAACCAGTCTAGATCAGTTTCGTTCTCCACACCGATCTGTATATCAATAATTGGTTTCGCTGAAAGACCTTCTACCGCAGTACTGCCGATATGATCAATTTGAGGATTTAAGGGTTTCAACAGGAATTGTAGCTCTAGTTTAATGGACTCAAATTGTTTTTTCCATTTTGGATCATGGGGTTCAAAAGGTAATATCATTTAAATAATTGTTTAAAATTCAATATATAGTTTGTTTTATGCTGGCCCAATCTATCTCGATTTTCAAAATGGACAGTGGCTGCTCCGATAGATTGATTTTACGCCGTAATTACCAATACGTTGAAGCCGGTAAAAACAGTAAAACGTTGGTGGCAAAATTAAAGTTTTTCGATTTTCAATAAGCATCCATTTTTTTGGATAGTGTGTGCAAATTATAAGATTTTACACGTTACAACTTCTTTTTAAAGCGTAAGCTGCATCATCTCTGATATGGAACACAGCGCCGGTTGTTGCCATGTAGATGTTTCTCTACAGGAAAAACTTCATTCATCAAACAATACTTCTTAAACAAAAACTTCCATTTAGTTTTGCGTCAGAAAAGCATTTACCATAATCGTTATCATATTACTGACACATTAAAAAATACATAGCTTTTACTTAAATATTTCTGGATAAGGGTACAGCTAAAAGCTTGTTATAGAACATAAAATTACATTAAAATAAAGAAATCCATTACATAAAATATCTAATTACATGAATTTAAAGTCTTATCGTAATCTGAAAAATATACTAATGCTAACGTGCATTGTACTAACGGGCTCAAGCCTCTACTCTTGTAAAAAGAGTGGTGAAACTACAGATTTAACAGGAGAAACAGTCGTTAAGATCAATCTACAGGGTGTTGAAGCCTATACTGAGAACGATGGTAACACTGTAGGTCAAAAACAGGGATCTGCAAAAGCGTCTCTTGCGTCAAGCAATATATCAGATGTTCAGGAAATGACCGTCCCTTTTGGTAACGGATGCTCCATTGATGTTGTTTTGACAAACAGCTCGGCGGCGGCTGTTAAAAAAGGATTAGTTGCTGCATCGAGCCCAAAAGTTGCTGCTGCACAAGTAACAGAAAAACCACTGGACAAAGATATCAAGTATAAAGTTGTTGTTTATGACAACCAAGGTACTTATGTTACTGAAAAGATCTACAGTTATGGCGGTGAGTCAACTGCAGCTGGGATCGCTCTTGATGCAGGGAAAACTTATACCTTCATTGCTTATTCCATCAATAGTACAAGCACAGTACCCAATATCAATAACCAAAACAAACTATCTTCGGCGACTTTAGACAATATCAGCGGAGATTTAATGTTTTTTACAGGCAACTTGAAATTGAATACAGGTGTAAACAACTTAAATGTTGTGTTAAAACACCGCTTCAGTCAGATCATTACGACCTTGACAATGGATCCAAACATGACTGGTGCAATCACCAAACTTGAAAATGCAGTCTTCAAACCAAGCCATTCTACAGCGAACTTCAAACTATCGGATGAGGCTCTTACTTACAATGGACTGAACAATGCGGGTGTATTGGCACAATTTCCAAGTTTAGGTACAGGCTTACGTACAGTAGTTAGTTCTCCTTCCCTATTGATCCACCCAGGAACTAGCACTGGAACACTTAACTTAGGAACGCTGACGATCGATGGTGAAACCAAGTCAAATGTTAGCATCCCAAATGTAAAGATCAATCCAGGACAGAAATATGACTTGAAACTTAATTTCAAAACCTGTACACAGAACGTGACAAGTGATGGACTAAACTGGAGTTATCCCGAAACAACTTCTGGCGGCGTAAAAGGAATTAGGAAAGATGGCGTATTCTATGCAAATGGTAAAACGATTGAACGCAGCTTCACCGCACCGGTAGCAGATTATGGTTTTGTATTTGATATTACCGAATTGGACAACGCTTTCAATATGGAGGTAAATGGTGTCAAATTGGCAACACAGGAAATTCAGTTCCAGAATGCAGGTGCATCTTCAAAACAAAATATTCAATTTGCAGATGGAAGCAAATATGAGGGAACCAACGTTGAGACAAATGGACGAATTGGTAGCATCTATGGGCTAAAAGGTACGGCAACCAAACCGTTGATTAAACTTGTGATCAGCAGAACTGGCCAGGTGACCATGTTCGGTAGCAAGACCTCCGGTGGTGAGTTGTATCCCCTTGTTTTAACCAATGGTAATGCATTCAATACTTTCCCATGGAATGGTACACAAAGTAATGCTGTAAAAGTTACCCAACTTGTCGATGGTACAACCGTGATTAAAGGTACAGGTGCCGGCAAGAAGAAAATACCTTGTAATTAATTATCTGGGTATACATGATAAACGCAGCTCGATAGCATATTTATGACTAGCCAGCGATAACAATCATCGTGCGATCTGTCAGTAATCGTCTCCGAGACTGCATCATAACAAAGCCAGCAAAAAAACTTAAATGTTTTTGCTGGCTTTGTTATTTTTCTTTAAACCTCTTTCCCCAGGATCTTGGTCAGATGACTGACATCTGTCAATCCAAATTCGTCGGCAATTTCCTTTAAAATCATCCGTCCGGCGGCTATGCGTTGACGAATAAGTGTATTCCGATATTGATGGATATAAGCCCTTATCGTCATACCAACATGACGCTTGAAATAGGTACCCAAATAATCAGCGGCAATATTGAAATGAGGGGCCATTACCTGAGATCTCAACAGATCTGGCGTATATATGTTTTTATGAATATAACAAAACATAGCCTGTAGATCGCGACTTCTAGGACCATCCATCTGTAATTCGGGCATATTTCTCATCAGCAGCATTGAAATGCTGAGCAGCTGATGCCATATCAAATCCTGATTCGCAAAGATATCGTGTTTTAGGGACGCAATCACATTAAACAGCAGACGAACAGTCTGTAGATCCGCTGCAAGAAGTGGGAATCCATGCTGATGAGTTTCCCTACTTTTTATTAAATACTCCAATTGACGGGTTAAATTACCCGATTCGGCTGTAGTCCGATAGATGTAAGCATCTGTAAATTTTAAATAAATAAAATGTGTCTCCTGCTTAATATCAAAATAGTGATACTCTTCTGGTCCGATAAAGAAAACAGCATCACTTTGATAAGGTACGGCATAGCCATTGATCACATGAGTTCCCTCCCCACTCAAAATAAAGATAAGTTCGTAGTGATTGTGATTATGCTCCGGATGCGTCCAAGCGCTGGATTTAAATTCCGAGATCAGGATAGGTTCAAATTGTCGATAGCGTTCCATTCCAGAAATATACAAAATTATAGCCGATTTTTACCGCTCTTGGATTCAAAGCAATGCTAATTTTGTTTAAAAAGCAATTCATATGGAAACTATAAAAAATACGGCATTGATTGTGGGCGCCAATGGTGTTATCAGCACAAATCTTATTGAACATCTTAGCAGTCTTGGCAACTGGGATATTATCGGTCTGTCCCGTCGTGGCGGGACCGATCATGATCATGTCCGTTATGTCGCTGTAGATTTACTGGATTTAACAGACACAGTCAACAAACTAAGTACATTAAGCACTGTAACGCATATCTTTTATGCAGCTTATCAGGACAAGGACAGTTGGGCAGCATTGGTTGAACCTAATTTGAGGATGTTGGTCAATGTAATAACAGCTATTGAGCCGGTGGCCAAATCCCTGCAACATGTTAGTCTTATGCAAGGTTATAAGGTTTATGGCGCCCACCTCGGCCCATTTAAAACACCAGCCAAAGAATCTGACGCTGGTCATATGCCACCTGAATTTAATACCAGCCAGCTACAATACCTTCAACAGCAACAAATTGGCAAGCAGTGGACCTGGTCTGCTATCCGGCCATCGGTTGTGGGCGGAACGACACCCGGAAACCCGATGAACCTTGCACTGCTGATAGCTGTATACGCTACTATTTCCAAAAAATTAAATATACCGCTTCGTTTTCCGGGCAAGATTGGCGCATACGACACCTTACTCGAGATGACAGACGCTACTTTATTGGCAAAGGCAACGGTATGGGCAGCAACAGAACCTCAAGCGGCCAATCAGGCTTTTAATATTAACAATGGCGATTTATTCCGCTGGAAAGATCTCTGGCCCAAAATTGCAAAATATTTTAATATGGAAGTCGACACCCCCCTACCCCTAAACCTACAAACGATGATGTCCGATAAAGAAAATATATGGGCAGACATACAGAAACAACAGGGATTGAATTATAATTATCAGGAAGTATCTGCATGGGCATTCGGCGACTTTGTCTTCTCCTGGAATTACGACTTTTTTGCGGACGGTAGCAAAGCACGAAGATTCGGTTTCCATGAGTACATAGATACCGAACAGATGTTTTTTCGCTTATTCGATGAGATGCGGAACAAACAGATCATTCCTTAAAGATAAACCTGTTTCATGGTAGTCTTTATTTCTGCCATGAAACAGAGAATGAAGTCCAGCATTCAAGCTGCTAGATGTCCGAAATATTAAAATGAAAAATTAATTTGTCTGGTTACAGACAACTGTAGATTCACATTCGTGACTGTATAGTCTTTTTTTGTCTCAAAAAAGTTCATCTTATTATTGATCATCATCCCGTAGGTAAAAGACCAATCATTCTTGGTATAACTGGCTACTGTCCTGGCCAGTACAGTTGGGTATACTTTAAAATGAAAGTTCCGGAAATTTTCGACATCGTTTCCAATGTTAAAACCAATCGTTGTATATGCCGTGATGAGCCAATGCTGCCCCAGAGCCCAGGAATGTGCATACCCTCCTTGTGCTCCGACTTGAAGATTGTCGAGATTTTGCACAAAATTACCATCAAACCCTTCAAAATCCCGTAGTTGATGCCAATACACATTGGCTCCTAGCAGGAAGCTTCCTGCACTCTGAAGCTGTCGCTCGCTTCGTTCAAAGGCTGCTTTTAATGAAAATCGTGTATGATTGAACACATAAGTCTGCTCGAGTCCCATCTGACTGATTTTCATTGCCGGAAAAAGCTTAGTATCCTTTCCATCCATGGCAAAGAATCCTTTATAACGCTGAAAATAGATATCGGTTACAAATTTTCGACCATAGCGATGCACCTGAAAGTCTGTCGAACTCGTTTTACCGTATGTCTTGTCTTTTAATGAAACAATCTTTGTGCCCACAAGAAAATTAATCATTGTATTCCGAATCCCCAATCCCACTCCAATTTTCAAAGGGTTATTCGGTTCAAAAGTTTTGTCTTCAGTGGTCATATTGACCGCACTTGTAGAGAGATAACTCGTTATCCAGGATGCATTGGGGTAGGTATAAATAAATGTTGTGTCTATTTCCTGTCCCTTTGTGTAAAGGCAGAATAAACATAGGATAAAGAGCAGCAATAAATTCCTCCGCATCAGTAATGGGCATAAAGTTTTCAATAGTACAATCTGTATGAATCTATCCCGTGAATATACAGCTTATCTCGTAAAAACAATGAGCTCCTGAGTAGCTCTCATCACAGTCTTTATTTCCAACAAAGAAATCCCATGAAACTAGAAAACAAAACAAACTAAAAATCAGTTAGATAAATAATTTAAAATATTTATTTTTAAATTATTGCAACCTAAATTTCACTTATGGGTCTTATTTATCCGTGAACACAGAAACAGCTATACAACGTCAATCAGAGCGGGAACTAGTCTCTCAGATCCTCCAACGGGATCCGCATGCATTCCGCAAGCTTATCGTTGATCATGAGAAGCTCGTCGCGCATTTGGTTTACAAAATGATCCCAGTTGCTGCAGATCGTAGGGACATTATACAGGATGTCTATATTAAAGTTCACAATAATCTAAGACAATTTCGTTTTCAGAGCAAATTATCGACCTGGATCGGACAGATTACCTATAATACCTGTTTGCATTATCTGCAGAAAAAACGTCCTATCCTCATGGAAAGTTTTTTTGAAAATGCTGATTCGTCTTATACAGATTATAACATGGTACAAGCAGCCAGCAACGAAACAGAAAATAGGCTTTTTGCGCGCGAACTCAGCCAGACAATAGCACAGGCTGTGGCACAGCTCTCCGCATTATATCAAACACTGATCGGGTTACATTACCAACAGGAACTGAGTCTACAGGAGATTTCTGAAATCACTCAATTACCGGAGGGTACCATAAAGTCTTATTTGTTTCGTGCACGCAAACAATTAAAAGATATTCTACTCAAATCACAAAAAAGAGAGGAACTATGAACAGTACACATTTAACAGAAGAACAGTTGCAGGCACTTGCTGATTCCACTGACGATACAACAAGATTAGAAATGGGTCATATTTCCACCTGTGCAGCATGCAGAATCAAATTTGAAAACTATCAGTTGATCAACTCGACGATCCAAGAATTGCCCATGGCAAGCTTTGATCCTGATCTACCCGATTATATTGTCGGTATGCTAATTCCCCAAAGGGCCCCAATTCATTGGGCAGCCCTCCTTGCGGCAAGCTTAGGAGGTCTATTGGTTACAGTTGCTACAGTTATCTACGGGAAACAATTTATCGCGTTATTTATTCAGCTTCCCGATATTTTACGTTATTTCTTTGCCCTCCTACCGCTTTCTTTAATCAGCGTACAGACTGTACTATCCCTCATCCGATATCGCCAAAAAATGAACACCATCATAAAAAAAACAGATTCTTTGCAACCTAAGTTGGATTGGTAGGTCTGATATACTATAAAATCAATTGTATGAAACGCATTTTGAACTTAACATTGATACTGCTTACAGTCAACACTATGCCGACAATAGCTGCACAACAAGCTGCTTCAGTAATGGCAGATAAGGAAGTTGTTTTTTTCTCGCTCAACGCGATTGCTGTTTTGCTGTCCATCTGGATTGCTTCCTCTTTTTTGCTCAAGCTTGTCAAGCTATTCCTAAACGATCGTCTGCGTAGAACCCTGATTGAAAGGAATGCACCTTTGGAGATCGTTACTGAGATCCTTCCGAAAGAAAATAATCTTGTAGAACAAGCCTTAAGCTGGTGCTGCGTATTATTTGCCGGCTCCGTCGGACTCACGCTATGTTATTTTACACAACCTCTTGGCTTTCACTCAGCTATTATCCTGAGTATAAGCTTAGCATTCGGTTTGCTCGTCTATTATTTCATCCGTAAAAAATAAAAATCAATCATGAAAACAAATTACACCCTTATCGCAATAGCTATGCTATGTATTGGCTTATTTGCATCCGGCAAACAGCTATTCGACCAATTTGCTCCCAATCAGTCCAAAACTACCGTTGTTTATGATGAGATCGGTCCACTCTGTACCTTAACGGCAAGCTTTCCAAAGGCAAAAACCGCATCAATTGGCCAATACATTAAAAGCTGGAGTCAAAAAGCAGGTAAATCTTTGGTTTTGTCGGGAGATACGGCGATAGTATCATCCGTTAATGGTTCCCGTTACAAGCTCTATATGGATGAGACCAATCTGAAAGTCATCGCAAATCGCAATCAGTTTGACCGGACTACATTTGCCCTCATGAAAGACGACTATAAATTGCTTACAGATTTTATTACAAAGGGAAGCGAACTGCGCAACTAAAGCATAAAACAGATGAAAATAACAACACAGCTTCTCGCCCTTAGTTTGAGTTTTGCTGTGTTTATGCTCTCCAAAACTCAAGGCCAACAAAATCTACCTGTGATTCAGGCCAGCAAGCCCATGGTTAGTATCCGTGATGGAAAGCTATTAGCTAAGGATGTATGGAAATTGAGCCCAACAACGGTACCTGATATTTACTATACACAGGTGCCGAGAGTAGAACGTAAGATCACATTTATTACGGATAAGGATTCCATTTCTTTTACGACTACGTATGGTAAAACCTATGATTTTATCATATTACTGAATGGACGAGATCGTATGCTGACGCGCATATCGGCCAATTATGAGCAACTATTAAATCCTACCGTACAATCTAAGCCAGCGATACAATCGTCGGATACCATTCCCTTTTTTATGAAAAATAGTCGTCTTTATTTTAAGGGAAGCCTCAATGGTTATAAAAACTTGACGATCATGTTTGATCTGGGAGCGGGTATCACCTGCCTCAGTGAGCAATCTCAGGCAAAAGCGGCTGTCAAATTTGATGGTCACATCAGTGTCCAGAATACGGATGGAACAAACAATGAGCCCAGTGCTAGTATCAATAGTTTGGAAATTGGTGGATTGCACTGGGATAAAGTTCCATTGGTACAAATTCGAAATCTAGCGGATGGTGAAGATATGATCATCGGAAATTCACTATTTCGGGACAAGATTATCGAAGTTGATTATGAGAAAAAGATTATGATACTAAGTGATCAGATAAATAAAGACCTACAGGGCTATCAAGTTCACGATGTTGACTATTTCCAATATCGCCCCCGATTTGAAGTCAATATAAAAGTCGGAGAACGGAATTATCCCTTCCATTTTCTATTTGATACTGGTCGAGATGGCAGTATGCTTATTGGGGACGATTTTACAAATCGTTATGGTCTTTGGAACAAATATCATTCGCTATTTTCTTTTGGCAGAAAAAAGATCATTGTCATTCCGGAGCTCAAAATCGGGAATCAGGTCTTTAAAAACATTGTAACCAATGCCAATAATCCCGATTATCCAAATGCCAAGCAAAGCTTATTGGGCAATAAAATATTAAATCAATTTAATTTTATCCTAGATAACCGCAACGGCAAAATATATCTGAAAGCAAACAAATACCAAAATGACAACTACAGCACATACAACGAATTTAAGTTGGTAAGGATGTTAATTGTCATTTTGATTATCGGACTGCTGCTCTTTATAGGCTATCGTATCCGAAAGTCATATCTTCGAAAACAATCCTCATTATAATCTCAATTTTCATGCAGCCTACATTTCAGGGAACCTATCTCCTACCAGATTAAGCAAGATATTAAATTCCAGATATGCTTTTAAGTTGGCCAAAACAAGTGTAAATCCTTCGGTACTATCACGCACCTCAGCAATGAGAGCCTCTGTTGTTGCATGTTCAAATGTATTTGTAACCGAGACAAAGGTTCCCCCTGTAATTTTTTTGAATTTCCATTCAACAATAGATGGGCTGTCGTGATTACGCCAATTGAAAATAATTGTTTGGTTTTCGACAATCTCCAGCACCTCAACATTGACCTTATGGTTATACATCTCCCATTCCCATTCAATGGTCTTTCCCTTTTCTAATTTTCCCGAACTCTTGGTAAACCAGATTTTAGTTGTAATCGCAGGGTCTACCATCGCCTGAAACACTTCGGCGATATCTTTCCGGATAAACATCTCTGCTTTTGCAAAATTCTTCTTCATCGTTTTTATCTAAATACCAATAAATTAACTGTATTTTTTAAATACGGAAACTTAACCAAAGTTTGATCAGTTTCAGGATACAATATCCTTATTTAAAAATAGTAATTTTCGATATTAATTGATCTATTCATAAGTAACATGGGTAAAGAAAATTATCGTAGCGCAACTTTCTTTTCCCGGTATCAAGCATACTGTATCGTACCATGACAAATAATGGTACGATAAAATCAAATTCAGTATGTAATAGACCTGTCTCATGACATTCACGCCAAACGCTTGTCTAATCACTAAGACACAACAACTTAGACATCTAACATCAACTTATCATTACGACGATATTAAGTTTTAAATGAAAAAACATGCACATCTGTTGAAAAAAAATTACCGGTGTTTTAAATTCATCATCATTTACGCCGGTATAATCTAATACTACTTTTCTCATTCTCATGTTAATTGCTTTTTGTGGGATTGCTCCCAATTAAAAATTCTGTTTCGATGTGCTTCCTGACGAACATCTTGGCACAAACATAACAGCAGGGAGAGAGGCCTGAGGAAATGTCGGACAAACTGGGACGAACTGGAACAAACAGGTTGGATATGGGACAATATTTGGGCAAATATTTTCAACATTTACCCCAATCCCTGACTAGTTTTTGGCTTTTGCTAACCACTTGTTCGAAAAAAGTGATCACTATTTCCCAACAACTGGACAGTTCTTTCAAAAAAGTGATCAGTTTTTAGCAAGTGCTGTCCAGTTTCTGGTAAAAGGTGTTCGGTAGTTGGCCTATACTGTTCAGTATAAAGCAACAAGCGTTCAGTATTTGCTCACGACCGAACAGTACCAGGCACAAAGTGATCAGTCATCAGTAACAACTGCACAGTCCATTCAGAAAGGTGGACAGTTTCCCGAAAAAGCTGTTCACTTTCTACCAAAATCCGATCAGTCCGACCGAAAATCTGATCACTCATTGCGAGAGACTGATCGGAATTTCAAACAAAGTATCCAGTTACGACCAAATACCGAACAGTTTTCTCCACAGACCGCTCACTATTTTGGCAATACCAAACGGTTTCTTCCAAAGTCTGTTCAGTCCCTGGTAAAAACCGACCAGTCCTTAGCCAAAACTGAACACGCAGTCGTAAAAACTGTTCAGTTTTTTGGGAGAAGTGACTAGCAAAAGGCAAAAACCGATCAGCTTTTGCCGTACTTTTTTCAGTTTAGCCTTCTCCGGACTTTAATTTGCTCGCCATTCTTCCCCAAAAATAGGCTCCTTTTCCCTCACTTTATCAAATAAAACCAGTGCATCGCCTTTCATAAGACTCGATTTCCATAAGAACTAAATTATACCCACTTACAGATCATGGCACTGGCGGATTGGATTTTGTTTTATTATTATTTTATACTTACTTTGAGAAGGTTTTTGTGGGATACCTATTGTAAACAGAATTAAACTATGAATTTCTCCGCCTGTTCGGATCAGCAAATTTTTGAATCAGTTTGTCAAGGTGAGGAACGGGCGCTACAACACCTGATGCATCGCTTTTGGCAACCACTGTTCAAAACAGCGTCTGTCACGATGCAGGATCCCGAAGTATGTCAGGAACTTGTCCAAAATGTATTTATCAATATATGGCGGAACAGAGAGAAAATAAATCTTAAATATTCCATCAAAACCTATCTATTTGGCTGCATTCGTTACGAAGTATTCCGAAATGTCAAAAAGAAAATGGATTATGTCGAATTGAAAGATTTAGATGAAGACTATGTTGATTCCTTCAATCCATTGTTAAAATTGGAATACAGTGAACTGCTGGATTACTTGGATCAAATGATCAATCAGCTTCCTGACAAATGTAAGGAGATCTTTTACCTCAGCAGAATGGAGCAGCTAAGCCATAAGGAGATTGCTGAGAAGCTGAATATTTCCGTAAAAACAGTAGAAAACCAAATTTCTATTGCGTTGAAACGATTAAAACAAGGTATGCAGAATATGCACATCTTTTTTCAGATTTTCTTCTTCTAACAAGAAGCTGAAATACAACCTATTACAGCAAACACAATCTAATAAAAGACTCTTTTATATTTTCTTTTTTAAAAAAAGTGCAATTCCTTTTGGGGGCTAAATGAAAAAATGAACTCTATAAGAACGAATCAATTATAGATTTCATGAAAAAACCTGAAATTATAGACTTAATCAAGAAAATTTTGCGCAAGCAATCGGCTGAAGATGAACTGCGTGAAGTAGACGACAGGCTCTTGGACGCATATCATGATGCTACTTGGGACGAAGATAAATTCGGCCCAGCAGAAAATATAGAGACACAGATTAAGCGCAACGTAGAACAACTTATTCAGACAGAAGCGGGCAATACAAAAAAAATAAGCATTTTCCGTCGTTACCTCCCCTATGCCGCCTCTTTTTTATTGGCAGTTTCCAGCATTGCCGGATATTATTTTTTTAAAGGTCGAAATGCCGACTTACAAGTTACAAATCAGCGGGCATACCTGAATCCGGGTGCAGAAAAGGCCTCTTTGAAAAATTCAGATGGCAGCAGCCTGGATCTGCAGCAACAGCAGGTTGGAGACACTGTTCCTTTTGGAAAGCTGTTGTTCAAAATTGACCAGGAAGGCATTATTAGTTATCAGGCAAAGACCGAGAACAAAAATATGGAATCTCAACTTGTCACCTTAGCAACCCCGAAAGGCGGTAAATATCAGATCAATTTAGAAGATGGCACCAAAGTATGGCTCAACGCCGAGAGCAGCCTGATTTTCCCAGAGCATTTTGCTGCTGACCGTCGTCTCGTTCAGGTCAAGGGAGAAGCTTACTTCGAAGTTGCTGAATCAAAACACAAACCTTTTATTGTAGCAGGTAATGGATTTGGAGTCCGGGTACTGGGTACCAAATTTAATGTATCCGATAGGGATAACCTCCATGTTGCAAAAGTCGCCCTGCTCCAGGGGTCAGTACGTTTAACGTCAAAAGCTGGCCAGACGATGCTCAAACCTGGCGAGCGTGCAAAGATATCTGCCTCAGGAGTTCAGATAGATCAATTTGATGCTGAATCCGAAATCGCCTGGAAGAACAATTATTTTATCTACAAAGATGAAAATATCAAAACCATTATGGCGGATGTCGCGCAATGGTACGACGCCGAAGTGATCTTTCAGGGAAATGACTGGGATGATGTAAACCTCAAAATGAAAATCTCCCGAAGAGAAAATATTGAAGAGATCTTATCACTTCTCGAATTAACAAAATCAGTCAAATTTAAAATTGTGGAAAGGAGGATCTACGTCACAAAAAGATAAATCGAAAACTTAAGCCGGGATGCTGTCACATCCCGGCTACGAATAGAGTTTAAAAATTTTCTGTCAAAAATTAATTAACCTTTTAATTCTTAACAAAATTATGAAAATAATACCGGGAAAAGAACAGCATATGTTCTTAATTAAGACCCTATTGATTATGAAGTTCTATCTACTGCTCGCATTTTTTGGCGTTGTTCAGGCTAAAACTCCGGTTTATAGCCAAAAAATGAACCTACATTTTAAAAATAGTAAGGTCGATCTTGTTCTAGCAGAAATCAGCAAACAAGCACAGCTTGATCTGCTTTATGATTCAAAGCTGATCAAGAAAGCAAGCCCTGTCACGCTTAATCTGGAGAATGCCACGTTAAATGAAGCGCTGACAGCCTTGTTTCGAAATCAGGCGCTTGAGTTTGAGGTCATCAAAAAGACCTTAATAATACGTCCAAAAGAATCGACGGGGGTAGCTCGTACCGCAGAGGTTACCGAAAATCAAAAAGCCATCAATGGCTCAGTCAAAGATCAACAGGGAAACCCATTAGCCGGTGTTACCGTACGTATAAAAAATACCCAGATCACAACGACAACCGACGGCAAGGGAGATTTTACCATCGCCCCACCATCCGGATCCGGTCAGGTGATCTTGACATTTACATACGTAGGCTATGAGAGCACTGAACGACCAGCAGATAACAAGGACCATTTAAATATCACCTTGGCATTGGCCAATAATAATCTGGATGATGTTGTTGTTGTAGGTTATGGTACACAGAAAAAAATCAATGTTACGGGTGCTGTAAGTTCGGTAAATATGGCCGATATGCGTACACCGGTTCCCAATTTATCAAATGCTTTAGCTGGTAAAGTCGCCGGCATTATCTCCGTGCAATCAAGCGGTGAACCCGGTTATGACAATTCAAATTTTACAATCCGTGGGATCGGGACCTACGCCGGTAATTCGTCTCCACTAATTATCATCGATGGTGTGCAACGTGATGATGTCAATGGTGGTTTCGGTGGATCTTTCAATAATATTGATCCCGAAGATATTTCCAGTATTTCCCTATTGAAAGATGCTTCATCCACGGCAATGTATGGAGCTAAGGGCGCCAACGGTGTTTTGATTATTACCACCAAAAGAGGTGTTGCCGGTAAACCAAAGATTTCCTTTAAGGCGGAGACAGGCTTCTCAGGTTTTACAAAAACGCCACAAATGCTGGATGGCGTAAAATATATGGAACTGCAGAATGAAGCAAGAACAAATATGGGCTCGACCCCAACCTATTCAGATGAGTTGATCCAAAAAACAAAAAGTGGACTGGATCCCTATATGTATCCCAATGTGAACTGGATTGATGAAGTCTATAAGAAGAATTCCATGCTCACCAATGCCAACATCAATATTACCGGTGGTGGTGAATCGGTGAAATATTATATTTCGGGATCGTACTATAATCAAACAGGCCCTTATAAGGTCAGTAACTTAAACAATTACAATCCTAATCTCGACTTCAAACGCTATGATTTCCGGAGTAACGTGGATGTCAATTTATCAAAAACTACTTCCGTTCAGCTCAACTTAACGGGTATGTTGGTTAACTCCCGCTACCCCGGTATCGGTGCCGGTGATTTATGGTATTTGGCCTATGCAACGACGCCCGTTGCCTATCCGATTCAATATCCGGACGGTAAATGGGCCGGACCACTGAGTGGTGGCGGTGCAAACCCATTAAATGAAGTTCAAAACAATGGTTATTCCAACGAATTCAAACCCATTGTGCAGTCGGTATTGACCATTAATCAAAAATTAGACGCAATTACGGAAGGATTATCCGCCTATGCCCGGTTCTCATTTGACAGTTACGGCGAATTCAACAACCGTCGCTCAGGGAAAAATGATTTATGGCAAGCGACAGGCAGAACACCTGAAGGGGAATTCATTTTTAACCAAAGCAGAGTCGGTCAGCAATTTCTGGACTACAGTCAGGAATCTTTTGGTCAACGCGTCATGTATCTTGAAGGTAATTTAAACTATGACCGTACTTTCAACGATCACAAAATCGGTGGGATGTTTCTCTATAATATGCGTAACCGTCTGGTCAGTCTGTCAGGCAGTGTTATTGGTTCTATTCCCTACCGCAACCAGAGTCTGGCCGGAAGGATTAACTACGGATTTCGTGATAAATATCTTGTAGAAGTTAACGCGGGTTATACAGGATCTGAAAATTTCGAGAAGGGCAAGAAGTTTGGCCTATTTCCTTCCGCTTCAGCTGGCTGGGTGATTTCCAATGAAGAATTTTTTGAACCTTTGAAAAAGACATTTAGCTTATTAAAAATCAGGGGATCTTATGGTGTTGTTGGTAACGATAATATAGGCGATGCTCAAAATCGCTTCCCTTACTTAACGCAAATCGGTGACGGTGGCTCTACAGGTTTTGGTCTCAATGGAAGTTGGGTCGGCGGAAAAACCGAAAGAGTAATGGGTGTAGAAAATCTCACCTGGGAAAAATCCTATAAAACTGGGATCGGTCTTGAAATCGGATTATGGAACAAGCTCAACCTGATCTTTGACGGTTTTGCCGAGCGCCGAAAAAATATTCTTATTGCTAGGGAATCCATTTCTTCCATCGCCGGTTATAATAGCCTTTTTGTTTATGCCAATATAGGTGAAATGGACAATAAGGGTATGGATGCCAGTATTGAATACAACGATAAATTTGGGGATGTTGGGCTCCGCCTTTTTGGCAATGTCACCTATAGCCGCAATAAAATAGTATTTGCGGATGAACCAGCCAGGCGCTACGGCTATCAGTCCAGGACAGGAACACGCTTTGGCGAATATCAGGGGCATATTGCCTTGGGCTACTTTACAAGCAAAGAAGAGATAGAATCCGCCCCGCAGCAAAAGTTTAGCCCAGTATCACCCGGAGATATCCGTTACAAAAACTTAAATGCCGAGGACGATAATATAATTGATCCTTATGACAGAACCTACCTTGGAAAATCTTGGTTTCCTTCATGGTTATATGGTGCCGGTTTTTCTGTTTCGTATAAAAACTTTGACCTTTCCCTATTCTTTCAAGGGGTTGCTGACGTAGGCATCATGGCCAATGGTAGCGAAATTCCCGGAAAAGGCATGGGGGTCAATGGTGTCGGAGTCCTCCCTTTTTCGGGTCTGGGAATCTACCCCAACAATACCATGTCCATTGTTGAAGACCGTTGGACCGCAGAAAATCCACGTCAGGATGCTTACTACCCACGTCTAACAATGGCCAGCGGCAGTGACAACAATTACATCAACAGTACACACTGGTTAAAAGATGGAGCTTATATACGTATGAAACAGGCTTCTGTGGGCTATACTATTAAAGCAAAAGGATTGGACAAACTTGGTTTCACTTCGCTTTATGTGTATTCATCGGGCCAAAACCTCCTGACGTTTAGCAAATTCAAGCTCTGGGATCCCGAATTGGGAAGCAACGGCGCCAAATATCCATTAAATCGTATGATCACCTTTGGCGTTCGGGCACAGTTTTAATCTAAATCTATACAATAACCATGAAACAGATATCACCAAAATATATTGCATCAGGTCTATTAGCGCTAGCCTTATGCCAAAATATGCAAAGCTGTAATTATTTGGACAAAAAACCGGATAACCTCCTCACTTCAGACATGGTTTGGGAGACCCGGGCCAATGCAGAATCTTACTTAAACCAGATCTATAGTTATATCGAAACACCAGTAGACGATTTTACGACCCTCGGTGCCAGCGATGAAAGCTCATGTAATATACCTGTTGTGAACGTTCGGCAAATGGCTGTCGGGAACTGGAATGCACAAAGCATGTACTGGCAGCATTATTGGAATAACGCATACACCGCCATTAGGCAGTCATTTATTTTTGAGGAAAACATCGACAAAGTTCCTGAAGGCGCATTGAGTACAGAACTTAAAGTACAATACAAAGCCGAAGCAAGGTTTTTGCGGGGCTGGTACTATTGGAAATTGCTACGCCAATATGGCCCAGCGGTATTGTTGAAAGGGACATTGGGTTTGAACGAAGATTTCAACAAATATCCCCGCAATTCATTTCAGGAATGTGTCGATTACATCAATAGCATGATGGATCTTGCCGCAGCAGACCTTCCTGTGGTATGGTCCGCCTCCTCCAATTATGGTCGTCCAAGCAAAGGATCCTGTTTGGCCATAAAATCACAGGTGGCGCTATGGGCTGCAAGTCCCTTATGGAATGGGAATCCACGATTTGCAAATTTCAAAAACAAAGATGGGAAGGCACTTGCCCCACTGCAGAACGATGCCAATAAATGGCAATTGGCCGCTGATGCTGCAAAAGCTGTTATTGACTTAAATGCCTATAAGCTCTTTACCAATCTGGATGAAGGAGATTCAAAATTCGATCCTTACCTGTCTTTCCGTAACCTCTTTTTAACAAATTGGAATAGTGAGATTATTTTTTCCACGCACAAAGCGGACACCTGGCAATGGGGACATGAGAAAAGAAGTGCACCTGAACCCGGTGGGATTGCGATGATGAATGCCACACAAAATGTGGTGGATGCCCACCTGATGCGCAATGGGAAAACCATTGACGATCCCAGTTCTGGTTATCGGGAGGATGGTTTCGTAGCAACAGATGATCCAGCCGACTGGGGCAAAAGCCGCGATGGCGTCAATAGAGGTTACATCGCTGGCAATTCAAATATGTATGTAAACCGGGAAGCGCGATTTTACGTCAATATCCTCTATAATGGTAAGCCTATCCTACCTGCACCGACAGCGGATGACCGCAACTTCTTTTCGTCGGACGGCAACAAGGATGGACGCGGAAGAGCCGAGTTTTATTATTCGGGAAAAGCCGGTTTGGTCCAGAATTCAAATAGTGCCGATAAAACAGGATACCTTGCACAAAAAAATGTCAGTCCAGCCAGTAATATTCGCCAGGATCGAGCCGTATATCGTCCGTATATTCATATCCGTTTGGCCGAAATCTATTTAAATTATGCCGAATCGCTAAATGAAGTTAATCCGAGCCATCCTGATATTCTGACCTATCTGAACCTCATACGTCAACGGGCCGGTTTACCTAAGTTGGAAACGGTATATCCGCAGGTGGTAGGTAATAAAGACGAACAACGTAAATGGATTCTTCGCGAGCGACAAATTGAGTTGGCTTTTGAAGGCGACCGTTATTTCACCCTCATTCGTCGACTGATGATGGGAAATCCTGCCTCCCGAGCAATATACCGGATGAGTATCGCTTCAAACGATAACAATCAGGGATTTTTTTATCAGGACTTCTATAAGAGAAACTTATTGCAAAACAGATACTGGGATGATAAAATGTATCTATTTCCTATTTTACAGGATGATATCGACAAGAACTCGGCGCTTGTTCAAAATCCAGGCTGGTAATTAAGGTTTGAATTTTAACTTTTACTATTTATGAACCGTTCCTATTTAAAATTTCATTTTTATCACACCGATACATGTAAATTTTAAATAGGATAAGCTCCATCTGGCGGATGGAAAAAAAATTATTGACAGATGAAATTAATATATAAAAGGAATTTAGTTTTCCCTCTCCTATCCTTTGCGATATTGGCGGGAATATTTTCATGTAAGAAAGATCATATGGGTGCGACACATGATCCCAATGCAGCCATTGTTGTCACGGATTTCCTTCCAAAGCAAGGTGTCTATGGAACAGAAGTTCTGATCAATGGTGAGAACTTTACAACGGACACAGCTGCGATTTCCGTTAAGCTCAATGGTATACCTTTAAAGATTATAGCATCAAACGGTACCCAGATCATGGCCATAATCCCTAAAAGAGCTGGTAGCGGACCTATTGAGGTCGCTATTGGGGGAAAAACAGGGACATCCAAAGATAGCTACAGCTATATCTACAAAAGAACGGTCAGTACCTTGGCGGGCAATGGTACAGCAGGCTTCCTCAACGGAAAAGGTGCTGATGCGAAGTTCAATTTTGGTGGTGAGTCCTGGTATCGTAGTGGCGGTATTGCTGTAGATGATGCGTTAAATGTCTATGTCACTGACCCCGGTAACCACTGTATCCGGAAAATCGATCCTGCCGGAAACGTCAGTACTTTAGCCGGATCCCCAAGTAATGCCGGTATGGCGGACGGAAAAGGCGGTGAAGCACGCTTCAGCCTTCCTTATGGATTGACCATCGATGAACAGGGAAACTTATACGCTGTTGATCCGGGAAACTGGGATATCCGCAAGATAACACCCGATGGGACGGCAAAGGTTGTCGCCTGGGCCGCAAGGGAACCTTGGTTTATTGCTTATGACCGAGTGTCAAAAAAGCTATACTATAATTCTGTGACCTCCCCCGCTCCTATTTATCAGTTAAATACAGATGGTACAGCAGTAACGACCGTCATCGATGGATTGAATTTTCCAGCAGGTATGGCCTGCGGTCCGGATGGCAGCCTATACATCTGTCTACATGGTGACAACCAAATCAGAAAATATGACCCCAAAACCTGGAAGCCTACCATTATTGTCGGTTCCGGTAAATATGGTTATAAAAATGGTGTTAGTACGGCGGCTGAATTTGCACTCCCTTGGGGTATTGCGGCTGACAGCCAAAACAATGTGTATGTTGCCGGAAACGGTACTGCTGGCGGCGATAGCGGTTCTCCAGATCAGAGCGTTCGTTTTGTGGATGGCAAAACATTCCAGGTAAATACATTTGCGGGATCTAACATCGCAGGTTTTACAAATGCCGTCGGCGAGGCTGCATCATTTAATGTGCCTGAAGGTGTGGCTGTAGACAAAAATGGTACAGTCTACGTCATCGACAAGAAAAATAATAGTGTCCGAAAGATCATATCTGAATAACCTAAGGGGGGTCCGAAATAGAACAGTCGGACACCCCTCTTTTTCTTGATTTTTGTTTGTATCCCTGACAACATGTTTTCAATTCATGCATTCTCAGAAGCTCCGCTTTTATGTCTCCGACAGCTTCTTCAAATTTCAAATGACTTTATATGATTTTTAAGCGCCTATTTTCGTTAAGCTACGCACTATTGCAAGGTTTGCTATTGTGCGCCGCATGCAATCATGCTGATCATCTCGAACCTATTCAGACCGACTCAGCCCCTCAAAAAAGCAGGTACGTTTCGGTCACCGGTAATGACCAGAACAAGGGTACAGAGAGCAAACCCTTTCGTACTATCGCTCGCGCTTTAGATGCAATATCACCGGGCGACACCATTTTTGTGCGTGAAGGTGCCTACCATGAGAAACTATTGATTTCAAAATCGGGAAGTTCAGCGAAACTCATTACGATAAAGCCCTATCCCAATGAAGCTGTGGCCATTGATGGCGAAGGACTATCCATTTCGGGCACAGAAGCATTGGTAACGATCAGAAATGCCCGATTTATTCAGTTTGACGGTTTTGAAATCCGAAATTTTAAAACACAGGACAAAGGCAATGATGTGAATGGGATTATTATTGACCAGGGTTCGAAAAACATAACCGTACGAAATAATAGGGTCCATCATATCGAGAACAATGCCAGCCCACAGGATGGCCGAAGTGGGCATGGTATTCTGGTCATCGGCAATACCGCCGAGGCCTTACGGGATATTATTGTGGAGGATAATACAATTCATGACTGCAATACCGGTTATTCCGAAAATCTCACCATCAATGGATATGTCGATGGCTTTATTATCAGACGGAACAAGGTATACAATGGCGAAAATATTGGTATTGTTGCAGCAGGAGGATATGCAGCCAATGCTACAGCAAACCTGAACTATGTACGTAATGGACTGATCAGCCAAAACGAAGTTTATGATATTGATGGTAGAACTGGTCCTATCCCTGCATTTGCTGAGCATAACGGGGCCATTGGAATTTACATCGACGGAGCCCGGGATATCATTGTTGAAAGAAACAGTGTCTATCGCTGTGGGCGCGGAATCGGCCTAGTCAGTGAAACCGACAATTTTCCCACACGTGACTGTATTGTAAGAAATAACGAGGTCTATAACAACTCACTCGCGGGGATCAGCCTGGGTGGCTATCTAAATTACACCGGTGGTGGTACGCTGAACTGTTATGTTGTGAATAATACGCTATTTCATAACAATATCGACAAAGGATATTTTGATGAAATTGAAGGTGAAATACGACTTGTGGAGAACTGTATAGACAACATCATCCAAAATAATATTATTGTTGCCATGCCCAATAGCGTATTTATTCATAAATACACCAATACAGGTAAATCGAATGCGATTGACTACAATTTATACTTCAGTACCGGAGAAGATCAGTGGATATGGAATGGGAAAGTCATTCGGGATCAACAAACCTGGAAATCAACCCTTATTGGCGATACGCATGCGATCTTTGGACAGGATCCGGGGTTTATATCAACGACACAAGCAGATTTTGGATTAAGGGATTCATCTCCTGCCCTTGACAAAGGAAATTTTATTAGTCAAGCGATCAATGGCGTATTGGATTTGAGCGGAAAGGCAAGATCAGAAGCAAATCGCATTGCGATTGGAGCATTTCAAAAATAATCGTTTAAAAAGAAAATAGGCCAGTTGACACGATTTGTCTACTGGCCTATTCTGCGCTTAATTTGAATTCTTTCCCTTTGATTTTAAAAATCGCTGGGTCAAATATTTTCGCACAGGGATATCGTATAGCTTTAAACAGCTATAAGCGAGCACAATACTACCAACAACAACCGCTGCAGCACCGGGCAATGATTGCTCAAAACTGAGGTTTTCATTTTTCACCCAAGCGTAATACAAATAGATAAAAGGATAGTGCACCATATACAAAGGGTAAGAGATATCTCCCAAGAATTTAGACAGTTTGTTTGTAAAACTGCTCCCTTTTCCGGAAGCCCCCAGAACAACTAGCAGTGGAAAAACCAGCACACAGCACAACGTATCATAGAGTCCATTCATCCAGAGATGTTCAGCTCCCCCGATACGAGGAATCGCCAAAAGTGAAACAAGGATAATACTACAGATCCAAAATACACCTTTAATCCGAAAAGGTTTAAATACGCGCGATAAAAACAGTCCGGCTGTAAAGGAGAATAAAAGACGTAGGGATCCCGCTGTAAATTCTGTTCCGGTCAGTGAAAACCCCGCACAAATATCGCCCAAAGGACCCCAGATCGCAAATATGGCTAATCCACAGCCTGCAGCGACAACAAGTCCACCAAGTGCTTTTGTTGAAAATTTACGGATGATCAAAACATAGAGGATATTACCGATGTATTCAAAAAACAAGGACCAACTCGGACCATTGAGCGGGAACATCTCACCCAGCCCTCTTACTTCATGTCCGGGGAGAGCAGGGATCAACAGTGCATTTAATACCGTCGCTAGCAATAAAGCCGAAACGGTCACCTTGGATACATCCCAGACCGAACAACCCTGAAAATAGAATAGGACAGCGCCAATGATTGCCCCCATAATAACCATGGGATGTAGCCGTATAACCCGCCGTTTGATAAAATCCATTGTCGTCATCGTTCCCCAACGATCATCATACGCATAACCGACGACAAATCCAGATAACATAAAGAAAAAATCGACCGCGAGGTAACCGTGGTTAATACGTTGATCCAGATGGCTGGTTGCAAAGGCTTCGAAAATGTGAAAACATACTACTGTGATAGCTGCAACACCGCGTAAACCATCAAGCACGTTATAATGCGGTTTGGTATCAGCATATGCAGAGGTAGAGACTCTTGTATCCGGCATAGAAAAAATAAGATTAGTTTGATTGATTTCCTAAAAACAAAGACGTAAATATAAACAAATTTCAAAAAATGCTGTATAATCGTCGTTCAAACTAATCTTTTCTTATTTAACAACGGGAATATAGTCTCTCAGATAGACCTGCTCCTTCCGCATATCCTGAATATATTCCTTACTAAAAATTTCCAAAAGTATTTCTGAAATAGCTGTCGTGGTGGGCTTATCTTCCTCGGATTCACCAAAGGAGAAAATCTCCTCCTCCGTCCGATCTTTCTTCGTTAAGAAATAATAAAAATCTGGACTTTCCCAGCCTTTTATCCCTGAACCAGCTTCTTCTGCTATGTTGAGGGCTGTGTATGTTTTTTGTAGAAAATCCTGAAGACTCTGGTAATCAGTTTTGTTTTTTGATGTTTTAGTCGCATATAAATAAGCGAATTTACCTTCCTTATTTTCCGCCATCGCTAGCGCAGGAAAAGCGACACCATTCAACATGGCCAAGGTATCTTTGTCTTCGTTGTAAGACACCGTGGTATACCGGTAACCATAATATTTTTTCGGTTTTAGCTTCTTGGTCTCCCATCCGGAGGTAGACTCCAGGTAAAAGGGTGTCGGCAAGCTTCCTTCACTATCAAAAATCGCGATTGTATCTTTCTTAAACATGGCTGTCTCAAAAGCCTCTTTTAACGCTTTCTTATCCATCTCTTTCACGTCAGAAGCTAACATGGATTCCGTTTTTTTTATTTTCGGCGCATAAAAGGTTGAAACATCAAAGCTAGGATCTAATTTGTCCAAGAATACAACCGCTGGATCCTGAGATTGACAAGAATATAACAGTGTCGATAAAAACAGTAAAGAAAGAATACTTGTATGTCTAGCACTAAATAGCTTCATGGAAAATTGCTCAAAATTATCTTTTCATTTTCTATCTTAAACCAACGGTAAAAGATATCCAAATATACAGCGTATGGAGCGATATTAACACGAATATTTACAATCCGCATAAACTCATTTTAAAAACGTCATTTATTATTCCAGGGAAGTGGTACACTTTGTAGAATGTAAAAAATAGATCTTAGTCTATTTAGGATACAGCAGCTATTCATTATATTTGAGAAAATATGAACCATACCCCTTTATGTCAATCGTTTACGACAGTATACTCAATCATATCAGTCAACACAGTATCTTATCAGAGGAAGAGAAAGAACGCTTTTGCGCAGCATTGACCTACAAAAAAATACGCCGCCGCCAATATTTACTACAAGAGGGAACGATCTGCACACGGGAGTGTTTTGTGATCAAAGGCGCCCTGCGGCAATATGAGGTTAGCCCAACCGGCCGCGAGAATACCGTGCAATTTGCTTTTGAGAACTGGTGGATTTCAGATTGGTATAGTACCTTGCAAGCACAGCCTTCGGTTTACAATATCGATGCATTGGAAGATACAGAGGTATTCTTAATAGAAAAATGCAAGCTGGAAGAACTGTTTATTGAAATCCCAGCTTTAGAAAGCTATTTTCGGAAAATATTTCTAAAAGCCTTCGTTTCCCTCCAGAAAAGAATACTATTTCAGCAGAAAACAGCTGAGGAAAGGTATCTTGAGTTTATGAAATGTTATCAATGGTTTGAACAACGTATCTCCCAGCAACATATCGCCTCTTTTCTTGGTATTACAAGGGAATCGCTGAGTAGACTCAAAGGACAACAGTATAAAAACAGCTAAATCTGTGATAAATCGCACCGGTTTTATTTATCAAATAGCACAGGTTGACAAGTTAATTTCCAATTAAATTTGTTCATCATAAACCATAGTAAGATGAACAAAAAGATTAAACAATGGATTCTGTCAACAGACAATAGCTGGACAGCCTTTATTTTGCGGCTAACATTGGGGCTAGTACTATTTCCCCATGCAGCCCAAAAATTATTTGGTTGGTTTGACGGTCCCGGATTGCAAGGAGAAATTGCGTACATGACCAGTCATGTCAATCTCCCGATGTTCTTAGCCGTAAGCGCAATTGCAGTTGAGTGTCTGGGAACATTTTTTATCCTATTGGGCTTTTTGACCAGACTCACCAGTATTGCTATTTTTTTTCTATTTATTGGTATGATGGTAGTCGATCACGCCGCACATGGTTTTTTTATGAACTGGTTTGGAAAAATGCCGGCTGGTGCTGAGGGTTTTGAATACCATTTGTTGGTCTTGGGGATCTGTCTCGCACTCATCCTACAAGGTGGTGGCAGATATGCGCTGGATAAATTATGGGGTTCAAAGTCCTGAAACAGTCGTGATCAACACTAAATTTGCTTAAATTTGCGTCTTATTTAGGCACCCACAAATGCGATATTTTTGCAATAAAGCCTGTCGGTGTTTTTAATCAAGAGATATGAATTTAGACGCTATCAGTTCGCTATTGATCGACCATTTCAAAGAGATTGTGCCACTCACTGAAGCGGATATACTGTCCATTCTCCCAAAATTGGAAGTAAAAGTTGTAAAACGGAAAGAGTTTGTTCTTCAGGAGGGGCAGATTTCCAAACATATGCGATTCATTGTAAAAGGAAGTCTATATGCCTATTATATGGAGGAGAATGGCAAAGAACATATAACGCAACTCGGGATAGAACATTGGTGGATCAATGATCTATATAGCTACCTGAGTGAATTACCATCTCGCTTATATATCCGTGCAAATGAGGATACCACACTCATACAGATCAGCAAACGCCATCTGGAAATATTGTATAAAGAAGTCCCTGCCCTATCCGAGTTTTGGCGATTGAAAATTCAGCATGCCTATGTAAATTTACAGGAACGTACTTTCGAAAATGTACGCTCTGATGCGTATACCAAATACCGCAAATTTACCGCTGATTATCCTACAATTGAACAACGGTTTCCGCAATATATGATTGCTTCTTATCTTGGGATTACGGTCGAATACCTAAGTTATTTGAGAAAAAAACACCTGTCACGTCTTTCTTAAGATTTCTTAATTTTTATCCCCTCCGCCTTGTCTAGTTTTGCTCGTAATTCAAACGAGAGAACATGAAGACAATAGCTATTACACTTGCACTTTCTACCTTGGTTGCTGTGGCGACACATGCTCAGCAACTATCCTATACACCTGAGGTCGTCCTGGGACATCGTTCATCCTTCTATATGCATCACGTCAGTTACAAGATCAGTGACAAAATAAAAATCAACAATCTATCGCTTTTTGACACAGAATATACAACCGATAAAGAAAACATCTTTTTTATCAGAAATACGGCTTCCTATACGGTTAGTAAACGATTCACATTGAATGCAGCTTTTGGAATGAAAAATCCCGGAGCCTTCTTTAGCGCGTTTGTACAATATCGCGTGAGCAAGCCTACCCAGTCTTTTTCTTACGCTATAGGCACTACCTATCAAAAAGGATTTACGCTCGAACAGTCCTTATCATTTGAGTATACTCCCTATTTAACCGCACAGAAACAGGCCTATTTCAGTGTACTTGCTATCGGTAATGTAAATACCAAAATGTACCAGCGTGGACTTCAATTTATACGGCTGGGCTTAAAACAGGACAAGCTTATGTACGGACTGGCATCCAATTTTGACCAATTTAATAACAGTAAAAAAACACTGGAAAATATTGGCGCTTTTGTAAAACACAACTTTTAAAATAATATTATAATGAAAAAAAATCTTGATTTAGGCATTTTAATCAGTAGAGTAGCTATTGGCGGTCCCATGTTGGTGTACGGGATCAATAAGTTAATCCATGGCATCGGGTTCATTAAGGACATCATCGTCAGCATCGGACTTCCCTCCTTTTTTGCAAATGGCGTATTTGTCGGCGAAGTCATTGCACCGATTATGATTATCCTTGGTCTACGCATACGTTTGGCGGGTGTAGTATTCGCCATTAACTGTCTTACGGCGATTTGTCTCGCCCAAAGTAGTAATATCTTTAAATTGAATGAATTTGGGGGCTGGGCGGTAGAGCTTTTGGTTATCTACATGCTGATTGGGCTAAGTTTTCTATTTATGGGGGCAGGTAAATATGCCGTTTCGACAAATAATAAATGGGATTAATCGCACTGCATTAATTCGAAAGCAGAAATGGGCTGTCCAAAAAGATTTCGGACAGCCCATTTTCTTTCATTTTATTCGTCCCCCCTCTTACACACATGCACTACTTAGGGGATGTTTTTACTCTTCGGATTGCTTCTTTTCTGCTTATATCCTTATTGTTTGGTTCCTTCGAGAGTCGACACACTCTTTGCTGGAATAGTTAAGCTATATACCCCATTTGCCGTTGGCGCAACCATACCGGCAAGTCCCCAATGCCCTGTACTGGTCGCTGTAGTCTGATAATTGGATAATTGTCCCCCTACAAAGCCTGACAGATTGATATCCAACGGGACACTACTGCTACCTGTATTTGTCACGACCATCGCAAATTTACCTGTTTGCGGATCTTTATACGCGGATATCAGTAATCCGTTGGCATTTTGTACCGCCACATTGATACGCTTGTAATTAGCTTTAATAAATCTGGAATAATGCCCCATCACGTCATAAGCCTTGGTAAATTCCAACGAACCATCACTTCGTGTACAGATCAAGGCCTCGTTATTTTGGAATGCGAGCATCCCTAGCCAGAAGACATAAGCGCTGGCATCACAATCTGCCAGCAATTTGTGCATATTAACGGCAAGCTTCAATCCACCTTCAATTCCAGCATCGTAGTTTCCACCATCGTCCGATGCTTCAGTTACCCACATGGGTTTACCGCCAGTGGAAAATGTCCACTTTGATGGGCTTTGGTTGAAACCTCTTTTTCCGCCGATCAACTCAGTAATTTCAACATAACCATGTCCTGCCAGAATATCGACATTACTCCTGTCCATTCCAGATAGGAAGGTGTTGGCTGTACCCCAAGCCGCATTTTCAGAAGCGATGATTTTGGTACTTTGCAAACCTTCTTCATTTAAGGCTGGTCTGAGGTTGTTAGTGACAAACTCACCAAGTTTATTCGAAGCCCAATAAGATGCATCCCAATCCGAAAACACATTTTCAGGTTCGTTCGTTGGCGATATGGCATTAATTGTGATCCCTTCATTTTGATAGGCTTTAGCAAAACCAGCCAGATAGCGGGCAAATAGCGTCGATGAGGTATTCAGATTAAGTCCATTAAACCATTTACCACTGATACTATTGGGATTCGTCTTCATATAAAGCGGCGGTGTCCAGGTACTCGCGATAATAACGGGGACCTGAAATCTTTCCTTCGCTTTTTTTAGAATCCATAGCTGTCCCAGGTGCTCCCGCGCATCTGCCGAGAGTGCCTGATAAGCCGGACTATTCACTGCGACATCGATATCAACCCCTGCAGGCTTAATGGTCACCACCCTATTCTGTTGATTGAATGGGTAGGTATGTAATACCTTGCCGCGCAATATATTCAACTTCAAACCCGAATTACCCCACAGATAGTCCAAAATACTATCTCTCTTCGGAGATTCAAAGAAAGGAACAATACGCCCCCCGAAGGCACCAAAACCGTCTATTTTTTGACGTTCCTGGTTCCATTCCACAACAGCATTTGTCGTTACTGCGGCAGCCTGCGCATTTAACTGATTCAAACGATTCACCGCATCATCTTCATTCGTCGATAATACCTGCTTTTGACAACCCGTCAACCATAGGGATGCCATTAATCCAAAACAAGAGATGGATTTAAAAACAAATTGATTTCTGTTCATAAATTTCTATTTATTAATTTGCAATAACAGTTTATCTCTAAATACGACTTGCGGTAAAATTGTTTTGTCAAATTTCAAACAAAGTATTTATTTTTTGAAAAATTAACAATCCTTGCAATCGCTTAACAATAAGCTATTATCATATTAACATTCAATAAAAATGAACGATTTTATAGAAGACTTTGAAGTGCTCATAGCTACTTTCCCGACCGAACTATCGGCCATTGATACCATAGCATTTAGTGCAAAGCCAGTTCCAGAAAAATGGAGCAAGAAGGAAATTTTAGGGCACCTGATCGATAGCGCCATGACAAACTACCTCCGGTTTATCAGAGCACAATCTGAAGAAAACCCACAGATCTTTTACACACAGGATGACTTTTGTGAAAATGCAAATTATCAGCAGTCAGAAACTAAACAGCTGCTTGATTTATGGTTAGCGCTCAACAAGCAACTTTTATTTCTATTCAAGACTTTGATTACTAAAAGCCTGACAATGCGAAAATGTAATGATCTAACACTTGCCTTTTTGATGGAAGATTATGTAGCCCACCTCAATCATCATCGTCAACAGATACTTTCTTAATCATAAAATAGCTGAAAATGTCTAGTCCATAAAATAATCTAATGATATGAACTAGACAAAATACAGTTTACTTTTTACTCCACCAATGGTAATAGTTGTGAAGTCCATCGTATTCAAAACCGCAACGCGGGTATAGCGTATTGCCAATGTCATTTGTTTTTTCTGTTTCGAGCATTAACCCGCAGGCACCGGTTTCAGCACACCATTCTTTGCTCTGATCGATCAGTGCAACTGAAAGTCCCTTACCACGATAATCTTGGTGGACAAACAGATCGCTCAGCAACCATTGCATTTCTAACTTAGTGTAATGAAACAGTTTATACAATTGTACAAACCCCACGGCTTTACCGTCAGCCAGGGCTAGAAAAACAATTGATTCGTCCTTCAGAAATCGCTCTTTTAAAAACGTCTTCCCTTTTTCCAGATCAGATTCCTGACGGTAAAAAATTCGATAAAGGTTAAACAATTCTGCGGTTTCGTTCAAGTCGTCAAGACTGGCTCTTTTAATTTGATAATTCATTTTAGTAAATATTTTGATTTATACAGGCAAAAATATTCGTAAAAAGAATCCATATTATCATCCAGATTTGAGATGCCGGATAGTCCAGTCATTAAACTTCCTCAAATTGGCCCTTGTATCTGTTTCTATAATCTATGGGTGTCAATCCGGTTATTTTCTTGAATAAGCTGCGGAATGTTTTTAAGTCATTATAACCGATACTATAGGTAACATCAGCTATATTTGCATTCCCCATTTCCAATGCTTTTTTTGCGACCTCTATCTTTGTCCGCTGTATATATTCTATCGGATTCAATCGGGTTGCATTCTTAAATCTTCGAATAAAATTTCGTTTGCTCATATTGACATGGTCAGCAATCTGTTCAACCGAAATATCTGCTTTAATTTTCTCTTCGATATAGCTTTGCGCCCGATGGATATCTTGATCATCGTGAAGACGTTGCCCCGAGAAAACTGAAAATATATTCTGTGAGGTACGACCATAATCCAATGCATAGAACTTACTGAGTTCGATGGCGATTTCCTTGCTACAATTTTTTTCTATAAAATAGAGCATTGCATTTAATGCCGAAAAACCACCTCCGCCTGTAATAATTGCTTTGGAATGAGTGACCACATGATCTGGTTTAAACAGGATCTTGGGATATCGCCTTGCCAGATCCGTTATGGCGTCCCAGTGCGAGGTTGCTGGCATTCCATCCAACAATCCACTTTCGGCCAAAAAATAGGCTCCGGTGCACAGACTGATCACTTCCGCCTTGCGTTCATATTTATCTCTGATCCAACCGATCAACTCCCAATTGTCATCTAGAAATGATTCAATCTGCCCAGCGGCGATATTCATGGGGGGAATTATAACCACATCCGTTCGAGCGACCTCCGCTAGTATTCTCGTACAATAAAATTGGATCGGGAGAATGGACTGCACCGTTTTTGTACCAACCCCAATTAATTCAATCTCAAATGGTATCGGCATCCCCCTTTTTAAAGCAGCTTCATTTGCGCTCATGAGTAAAGCGACCGTAGTTGATACGGCCGTAGATAATACATTGTTATAGATAATGACTGATATATGTTTCATCCGTAAATATTTATGTACACCGTTATTTTCTCTCTTAAATGTACACATAATTTTGGCACGAAAACCACCCTCAAATGTCATTTTTACGTGGTAATGGTCGGCCATATCTGCCCTAACTTTACAAAAAAAACAAGATGAAAACAATATTCAATAACTCAGAAAGAGCAGAACTGATCGAAAGGATCGAGCTCCTTACCCCCAATAACACAGCACAATGGGGGAAAATGAATGTGTATCAAATGATCAAACACTGTACAATCTGGAATGATTGGGTGCTTGGCCGGAATAAACATCATTACAAACAAGAATTTCTTGGGAAGATATTTGGGAAAATGGCCCTAAAAGGTATGATAAAAGACGATAAGCCACTGAAAAAAAATGTGCCTGCGGGAATTTTCGCTGTTAAGGACAATATGGGGCAGGTTGATGCCGCCCAGAAAAAAAATTGGATGGAGCAAATTGAATCCTATGGTCACTATTCAAATCCAGATTTCGTCCACGATTTTTTCGGAAAAATGGAAACGGAACAAATTGGCATTTTTGTGTATAAACACATGGATCATCACTTGCGACAATTCGGTGTATGATCGAATATAAAATCTTTTCAGACGAATTGTAAATGTAAGACGTATCGACTGTTGCACACGATTATATTTACGAAATAATCTGTCGTTTTACATTACTACTGATCAATGAATAGGTTGATTACGTGAAGTAAAAAATAGATCTTCATTTATAAGGAGCTTATGGTTAATGAGGTGCCGTCTGAAAAGATTTATTATCATCCAAACTGGAAAAGAATCACGATCGCTGTTATTTTAGTTCTCATTGGAACAGGAACATTATGGGTAGACATGGCTCCTTTTTGGGGATCAATACCATGGCTACCTTTAAAGTTGATATGTATCCTGATCGGGTTTTGGATGTTAAAGAACAGCAAAAAAGCCGTTCGGGCGAAAACAGATACAAGGGGATTTTATTTCAAAAGAATGCCCGCAAGACATGCGTTCAAAAAAGCCATGGCTGACCTCGATTTATTGGTGTTTGTTCCATTCGTACAAATTGTCAACATCCGGATTACTGCAAGTATCTGGGAAGGGACAAGACTTGAACTAGAAACTACACAGGGAAAAGAGATACTCACGATGTTAAACGTGTTGAGTAGAAAAGAGAAACAGCAGATCTATCAAACTATCAAAAGATTTGGTATAGCGAATGTGGTCAAAGCCCAGGAGGAAAAGGGGAAAATTGATTACATTAAAAAACCTGCTGTAGATTAGTTCCCTTTTAACTGAAGTTGTCCGATAATAGCTGATCTACATCTTCCCTAATTTCTTCGGGCAACATCAGGTAAACCGATGTTTTTAAATTCTTTCTACTGGCCTCTCCTTCTATAAAAATGTTCCTAAATCCTTCATTGAGCCATTTTCCGTCTTCTTCCAAATAAGCTTTATATTTATTGTCCAAAATCTCAATAATGTTTTTGCTCTCTTTCATGTGTTCCGTCATTTATCTTATTGTAAACTGCATCTAAAAATATTCGACAGGGGAACATCAACATTGGTGCCACTCCTGCCCCGAATTTTCAAAAGAGGATTGGAAACAGAAAATTTTAAGATTTCTTAACATCTTCCGCGATTTGCTTTCTTCCATATTATTGTCGATTTTTGTTGTGTACATTTAAGCTATCTGTATAACCAAATGAAAGGATCTTGTTTTTGGTTATTATACAGTTCTTTTATAAATCGTTTGATATGATATTGATTGCAGTACTACTTCCTTGGTTATCCTTCTTTTTAAGAGGCAAAATATTCAGTGGAATTATTTGTTTAATCCTCCAAATTACTATTTTGGGCTGGTTGCCCGCAGCAATATGGGCCGTTGCTTCACGTGTTGATGGCAAAAATCAACAACGCATACGAAGTTTGGAACGTAGTATGCGCCGTTAACTATCTCATCTGCTGTACTAATGTACTAAAATCGCCTCAACCCAACGAATAGGACTTGAATAGGAAAATGCTATTCGGCCTCAAGGAATTTTTGAATCTGAAGGACAGTAAAATCAATTAACTCTTTATCTATTTGTCCATTAAAATCTTTCATCATATAATTACCATGATTAGCGGGTAGAACCATGAGCCGTGCATTGGGAATCTGCTGTTGCATTTGTGCCAAATGCTGCCCTTTGACCACGTCCTGATCTCCTCCGATCAGAAATACTGGGCAAGCTAAGTTTTCTAAGGTACCCGGTTCAAAATCCTGAAAATTTATCATGCGCTGGCTATCCTTTTCATACATATTTTTAAACTTTTCAGGATCCGGATTCAATTTCAAAAAATTTTCTTTCAAATAAGGCGGCATAACCTCAATCGTAGAAGCTGACATGCTATCAAAAAAGCCATCTAACAAGCCCTCTCTTTTGGTGTTACCCGAAGCAGCAATCAATTTGTTTACCCTATCCGGGAAAAGAGAAGCGAGTTTCAAAATGGTCGTTGCGCCATTACTGAAGCCTAAAAATGAGGCTTTTTCGATCGCAAGGTAATCCAACACCGCGATAATATCCCTTGCATCCTGTTCAAATGTTTCCGGAACGGCCCTATGCTCCGATCGACCATGATTTTGCATATCCAGCAAAATCAATTGATAGCGACCTTTCAATCGGATCACCGTTTCCTCAAAATCAAAAAAACCTGAGGAGCCACCGCCGTGGATAAGCACTAGTGGCTTTCCGGCCCCATATATTTCATAGTATAACTTTATCCCGTTAGCGGCTGCATAGCCTGAGTGATTGTTCAACATGCTCATTATTCAATTTAATTAGTTTCGTCTATTAAAGATCTAGATTTATCTGCTTTCTACAAATTTTTTAAAGTTGATCAGAACGGCGTCGGTGAAATTTTGCTGAAGATCCAGTGGCGTCACCGCGTCTGGTTCAAACGTCTCCCTTATAATCGTATTATTATCGATAGCCTGAAATTCAACAATACAGTTTCTTCCGCCACTGGTACTTTCAATATATTCTAATGGGATAATACGATCATATACCCCACGATAATCAAAGCCTTCATGATCAGCCCGTCGTTCCATTCGAAAATTAAATTGCCCACCTTCCCTAAAATCGTTCTCTACCTCCGGACAATGCCAATCATCGAATGGAATATTCCATTGTCTTATGGACGCTGATCCGATCCAGTGTTCCCAGACATCTTCGAGCGGTTTCTCCACCAAAACAACTGAAACAAGTTTTTTTTCCCCTGAGTTTGCGTCTTCCATATGTTATATTTTTAGATTAAATACGATCCGTTTATTCATTTCTACCGCCTATTGAATATATATTTCAAATAACTGCTTTCAGCCGGCATAAAGCGATGGTTGACCCGCAATATTAGCTGCAATACAATATTAATAAACAGCGTATTAAATTAACTTGCCCTATGACAATATTTACGGTTCACTTAATTTTTTTTAAACAAAGGGATCAATTTGACAAGTATGGTATATTTATTGCAGTGCAGAACAAAACATATAAAAAACCGATTAAAATGAAAAAAATAGCATTTTTAGCACTATGTGTTATCCTATTTGCAGGATGTAATAATGCACAGCAACCAAAATCTGCTGAGAAAACAGACAGTCTGGCCAAAGAAGAAACACCATCTATCGGCGGAGATAAGGATGAACATGGATGTCTTGTTGGCGCAGGCCAAACCTGGAGTGAAGTTAAACAGGGGTGTATTCAGGTCTTTAATGTAGGAACACGTCTGAATCCTGTTGATGTTAAAGAAGGCGATGCTATCATCAGTGCATTTGTTGTCGCTAATGATGATAAATCTAAAATGGAGTTATTTTTACCAGACGACAATAAAACAACGATTATTTTGGATAAAACCGAAAACAATACATACCAAAAGGATACCTATAAATATGACGCTGATAAATCAGATTTATATGTAAATGGTGCAGTAAAATATAAAGGTGAAGTTAAAAAATAACATCCCTGAAACTTTATAGGACATATAAGGTAATGCCAATGTTTATCACATTGGCATTTTTTTATTGTCTATTTTATAGCGCCGTTTTTTTATTCAGGTATCAATAGCTCGCTGCACCCGGTTTATTGGTCAGAAAGGTCCCGCAGTCGATTTTCACAGCGATCTATCACTCACAGCTAGCTATTCAATTTCGAAGACCGCCTGTATCTCTACTGATGAATTTACAGGTAAAGATGAAGCTCCAAAAGTCGCCCGGGCATGTTTCCCTTTTTCGCCAAAGACCGTAACAGCAAGATTGGATGCCACATTCATCAGGTCGGCATGTTTACTATAATCGTCTTTCGTATTGAAAATTCCGGTTAACTGTACACAACGTTTGACCCGGTTTAGCTCTCCACCGACCGCCTCATTAAGAACAGAAAGTACATTAAGCATTGTTATTTCAGTCGCTTCCTTCACCTCCTGCTCACTTACACCGGCCCCTAATTTTCCGGGTTTAAATATTTTACCATCTTTGAGTGCCACCTGATTGATAAAGACTAAATTTCCGGAACGGACATAAGGTTGATAATTCCCCGCTGGTTGGGGCACTTTTGGAAGTACAATATTGTTTTCCCGTAAGCGATTATGGATTGCTACCACATCCGGATGAGCTGGGCTACTTTTTTTATCAAGAACCTTATTTTCCCTAGTACCCGCTAGCGCTAGGGCAACCTTCGCAAAGTTCATTCCCTGCAGCCCGGCCAGATAACGCTCACTTTTGCTTGGTCTTTCGGTAGCTGTCAATGAAGCGAGACTTGTTGTCCCCAAGACTGTATTTCCCTGTGGGATGGATTTATCTATTTTGTCATTCCCCATAATACCGGTAGGAACCAGAATCATCCCATGTACCGCTAGGCTATTCCAGAATGACTGCAATGCCAATTCTTTTCCAGCACCACTCCCTGCAGACATAAATACTGTAGCGGGGATGCCCTCCAAAGCATGCTGGGACCATAGGTCTACTGTTTTGGAAAGGAACTCGCTCATTGCTGTACTTATATTACCAAAATAAACAGGTGATCCAAATGCAATCCCGTCATAATTAGGCAGTTCTTCTACTGTTGCCACAGCAAGACTACTCAGCTTTGGATCAGAGGATGGTTTCACCAGTTTAACCACAGCCTGTACCTTACCATTGTGTTCAATACCTTTTGCAACTTCCTTGGCTAATTCATACGTTCCGCCTTTATCGGAATGAATAAGAACCAAGACCTGTGTTTTATGAGCCTGTGCCATGACAACATTGGTCAACACAGCTAACATTACTCCAATAAGGGAGGCATATAATTTTTTCATTTTAAATCACTTATTAAATCTGACACAAAATTAAAGATGCCTCCTTTATATATTTTGCCAAAAATTACACTCAAAACGACAACTAGAAATAGCGTATAAAGCAATTGGGAGTATATAAATTTTCTATATCTTTAAACTAATATATTTTTTTTTAAAATGATCGAAACTAATGCTTGTTTTCAGGTTGCAATAGAGAAAGCTTCTCACTTTAATTATAGCTTCTGTTTCCATAATCTGTCGCTGGTGGAAAAAATTAAAATCACCGCGGTTACAAAGGATATTGAACAGATAAAAATTGAGATTACTTCTGAAATCGGATTGTTCAGCCCCTACACATTTTATATAGACAGGTTTTTGGAAGGAACACCAGTGACAGTGGAAAATTTAGCTTTCGACTACAACATTCCATTTATCCGGAATCTGGTAGAGAAAGATTTGGATACGCTTACCTGTACGATTTATTCTAAAAATGAAATCTTATATCAGCAAAAATTCACCGTAAACGTGTTACCGATGGATTATTTTGGCGGATTAAGTAAGTACCCCGAGTTATTGGCTTCTTACGTTTTGCCCAATCACGATATCATCTATACGATTAAAGCAGAGGCGGTCAAAATTCTTGAGAAAAACAGGTTAACGCCAGCGTTTTTGGGCTATCAATCCGATAGCAAGGATCGTGTCCTGCAGGAAGTAATGGCCCTATATCAGGCTATTTTAAATATCAATATTACATACAGCGCCATGCCTGCAAGTTTTGAAACTGAAGGTCAACGTATTCGTCTGGTCGATCAGATCTGGGAAACGAAGTTTGGAAACTGTATCGATATCTCGCTACTATTTGCAGCCTGTCTGGAAGCTATCGATCTGAATCCAATTCTTATTGTCACTCAAGGGCATGCATTTATAGGCGTTTGGCTCAGCGACCAGCGACTAGAAGCTGTTGTCAATTATGATCAAGCCGCTATTTCAAAACGGATCGCACATGGTATTGATGATATCGCTTTGATCGAATCTACGCATTTATGCCGAGGAAATGCCTATACCATGCGGGAAGCAATGAACATCGCCGAAACGCAGCTATTACATGCCAACAACTTTATTTTATCCCTCGATATCAAACATGCCCGTTCGCATGGGATCCTTCCCTTACCTTTTACTGGAAAGGACGAGCTGAACAACGCAGCATTAAAGAATACCACTGGATCAACCAAAAAACAGGCTATCGATTATTTTAATATCGATGACAACAAACTGGATCTCGTTCTCAGTGAAGTCAAAGATTTAACAAAACAAAAAATCTGGGAACGAAAGCTGCTTGATCTTTCACTCAGAAATAACCTATTGAACCTCCGGTTCACTAAAAGTATGTTGCAAATAGTGGATCTGAAAACAGATCTCTTGGAAGATCATCTGTCAAACGGAAAATCACTTACCATACATCCCAACAACAGTCAAGAGGTTTTACGTCGTTACAATCTTTATTTAGAACCCTTACATTCTTCCGAGCCATTATTCAAGCTTGCTGACGACGAATTCAGATATAATCGCCTGCTGACACTTTATCATCAGGATGATCTGGATAATATCTTAACACACCTGTACCGCAATGCGAAATTGGCCGAAGAGGAAAATGGAAAGAGTACCTTGTACCTGGGAGTCGGTTTATTGAAGTGGTTTGAACCCAAAACAAATCAACAGCCTAGACTTGCCCCCATCCTATTGATTCCTGTTGAATTATCACGCAGATCTGTCAACACCAAGTTTACGCTCCGAAGCCGTGAAGAAGAGGCCATGATCAATATTACATTGTTGGAATATCTCAAACAGGAATTTAAGCTTAACCTTAATGCCTTGGAAGTGCTACCGATGGATGAGTCAGGGGTCGACGTACAAAAAGTATTCGCCATTTTAAGAAAGTCTATTTTAAATCTGGAAGGATGGGATATTCAGGAACAGGTTGTCCTTGGTAACTTCTCTTTTAACAAGCTTATTCTATGGCAAGACCTAACCAAATATGCAGAAGAAATTAAAAAAAGCACCATTGTAAAGAGCCTGATTGATGGGCGGCTTTCGGATCTATTGGATATCACCGGTGATTCGGAAAATCTGGAGCAGCTCCCCTCTTCCTTGTTGACATTACCCATTCCAACAGACAATTCCCAGCTTGAAGCTGTACGTCACTCCAATGCGAATAAAAGCTTTGTATTACATGGCCCTCCAGGTACCGGCAAATCCCAAACCATCACCAATATTATCGCAAATGCACTAGCGAATGACAAAAAAGTGCTTTTTGTCGCTGCTAAAAAGGCGGCTTTGGATGTGGTACATCGCCGTTTGGAAAAAATTGGTTTAGGCTCCTTCTGTTTAGAGTTACACTCAAATAAATCTAAAAAATCAGATGTTCTACGGCAATTGGAACAGAGCCTGGAAACACCCAAGTATCAAAGCCATATCGATTTTCAGGAAGAAGCACAACGTATTGATCAGCGCAAAGCAGCATTAAGTCAATATGTTGACTCCTTACATCAGCCCTTTGCAGTGGGTTGGAGCCTGTATGATTCCGTTTCGTATTTAGACAGTCATCATATCGAAATCAACACGGACTGGTTGCTATCCCTGCAACTGGAACATATTGACAAAAAGACCTGGAATAATTGGCAGGACTGGGCAATCCCCTTCGGAGAGTTAACGCATAAATTACCAGCGATTGACAAGCACCCATTGCACTTGATCCACTTGAAAGATCAGAACTTTGCTCACAAAAATAATATCGAGAAATCTATCGAAGATTATATACAGGCAGACGCTGAGGCAACGAAAGCCCTCTCGGATCTGCAATTGAATCTCACGAAGAATTGGATCGAAAACAAGACCTCGCTATATTCACTTCTCGAAAAGATCACGCACTTTTCGGCGCATCAGACCATCGTAAATGTCTACTTTGATGTTCGTCAAAAGAATTTACTTGATCATTGGGTTGAACTGCAAAGCCAAAAACAGACATTAGAAAACGCGCTTGTTACAGATTTTGGCAACCGAATATTTACGACAGACTGGAATCTGATTGAATCCACATGGAATCAGTCAAAACATTCCTGGTTTCTGCCCAAATGGTTGAAACAACGTAAAGTAAAAAAATTCTTAAATGGTTTTGCCACAAACAAAATTACTTCCGAACAGCAGGTTGATCAGTTCTTTTATCAGAAAAATTCCTTCGATCTGGTCTCAAAGAATTTAGCGGAACCGCAATTCTATCCGATAAACGAGGCGACGAGTTATTATCTCATAGGCAATACCTATAATTTAGCTACGCTGCAACAGCATCAGCAAGAACTGCGGGCATTCAATGAACTGGCGCAACAGCTCAAATTTGAAAACTTTCAATCTTGGTTAAACTATATACTCGCACATATAGATCTAAAGTTGAGAATGCCTATCCTTATTTTAACGCTCCAACATTACGCAGATAAGCATCAGGCCATTTCGGCATTTTTAGTTCATATTCCAGAAGTCGAGGTTTTAAATCAAATAAAACAAAATTTAGATCAACTTGAAGACTGGATCCGATACAATTATTATAAGGATCAGGGCATAAAGCTGGGACTATCCTGGTTGATTGATCTACTTGAATCGAACAAAATCAATAAAGATGCACTGAGCATGGATATGGAAAGTGTATTGCATCTCAATTACTTTGTAAATTCTTTGGATCAGTCCAGCATTTTAAATGGTTTTGATGCAGCTGTATATGAAGCACAGATTTTACAATACAAGACACTTCATCAAGAGTTTACCCGATTGGTACGGGAGCAATTGGTTTTGGAGCTCAGCAACAAAATCCCGAATCTCTCCCAAGAAGCAGTTCATAGTTCGGAAATTGGAATCTTACAACGTGCGATCCGAAATCGAGGACGTGGAGTCAGTATCCGCCGTTTATTTGATCAGATTTCGACCTTACTTCCGCGACTCAAACCCTGCATGCTGATGAGTCCGATTTCGGTTGCCCAATATTTTGATGTAAATACCGATCATTTCGATCTGGTTATTTTCGATGAAGCATCGCAGCTACCGACATCAGAAGCAATCAGCGCCCTTGCCCGGGCTAAACAGGCCATTATTGTGGGGGATCCAAAGCAAATGCCACCAACGAGCTTCTTTGCCAGCAACAAAATTGATGAAGATCATCTGGAATTAGAAGACCTGGAAAGCATCCTGGATGATTCCCTTGCCTTGTCCATTCCATCGAAATACCTATTGCGTCATTATCGCAGTAAACATGAAAGTCTTATTTCTTTCAGTAACTCCAATTTTTATGAGAACAAATTGTTGACATTTCCTTCCCATGACGATCAGGATAAGAAAGTAAGTTTTCAATTTATCGATGGTCATTACGACAAGGGGAAAACCCGAACAAACCTAAAGGAGGCTGAGGCAGTGATCCAATATATAAAACAGCATTTGGAACATCGTCCCCATCGTTCATTGGGTGTGGTCACTTTTAGTCAAACCCAGCAGAATTTAATTGAAGATTTGTTGCAGTCATTATTCTCAGCGCATCCCGACTTAGAAGAAACGGCACTACAGGGTGATGAGCCTATTTTTATTAAAAATTTAGAAAATGTCCAGGGCGACGAACGTGATTTTATTCTATTTTCCATCGGCTACGGCCCAGACGAAGATGGCAAGGTATCGATGAATTTCGGTCCTTTGAATCGTGATGGCGGTTGGCGCAGACTCAATGTTGCTGTGACCCGGGCCCGATACGAAATGCGTGTTTTCTCTTCGCTAAAGGGAGATCAGATTGATTTAAACCGTACCAGTTCGGCTGGTGTGGAGGGACTAAAAGCCTTTTTGAACTTCGCTGAAAGAGGCGTATTGCAGACAGCTGAAGCAGTAGCCCATGATCAGGAAAAATATACGCTCATCCAATCGATCGCGAAATATTTAGACCAACAGGGTATAAAAGTGAAAACAAATATCGGTACCTCGGGCTATCGCGTTGATATTGGTATTGTGGATCCGCTGCATGCTCATCAGTATATTTTGGGGATATTGGTTGACGGGAAAAACTATTTCAATACACAGACAACCAATGACAGGGAACTGCTGATTCCGAATGTGCTGCAATCACTGGGCTGGAATATTTACCGCATCTGGACCTTAGACTGGATAAAAAACAGAGATAAAATACTGAATGCCATTAAAGCGGAAATTCAACGCATCGTAAACGATACAACGGCAAAAGAGCCTATCATCATCGATGCTTCTCAAGCACAATCGAAAACCACCCTTTCAGTGCTATCCGATGATGCCATTGTTTTATCTAAAATGAAACCTTATGTAAGTGCCAAAGTCAATCCAATGACAACAGCAAGTCCAGAATTAATTTATGATGTGGCCTATCGAACGGTATTGAGCGATCAGATCCTGAAGATCATCCGTACGGAATCTCCAATCAGTCAAAACCATCTCTTTCGCAAGGTGCTACGTTTATGGAACACCACAAGAGCCACTTCAAAACTTGTGCAGTATCTAACTGAACTGACGAGAAAATTGCCCGGAGTAAAGGAGGAGCTTTACCATCAAATTTTTTATTGGGATCAGGAACAATCGGCCACAGCGCTGACATATTACCGCGACAATAACCTTGAAAAACGAGCGATCGAAGATATTGCACCTGAGGAAATAGAGATCGCACTTATCGAGGTCATGGACAACAGTCTCTCTCTATTAAGAGAGGATCTTGTACGCGCTACAGCCAGAGCTTTTGCTTTTTCTAAAACCGGTGCTCAAATTGATAGCATTATCAATACTTCAATTGATAAACTACTCCAACAGGGCTATTGGAAATCAATAAATGGGAGAATTGTTTTGATATAGATCAGGTTTAATAACCTGATCTATACAGTTGATTGATGTAAGCGGTATAAATTCCGATGGGAATCTTGCCAGTCACCGTTCCACGCAGCGATTCGGGGCAGGCTGTCAAAATACTGTCCAATGAGAAAACAAATATATTCTCCACTGCATTTTGGAGTCTCCGCTCCCCTTTTTCGTGCATGTATTCCATCAGATGCAGTGCTTTACCTAACTCATCCTCGCGTCCCTGCTCGATCATCTTTTCGATATACGATGTAAGGATGCGGATTGTTGTGATTGGATTGCCAGCATTTTCTGGCTGCGAAATTTCTGTTTGCGCCAATGGTATCACCGAAACAATGATTTCCTGAGCTTGCTTTATATTCATCATATATTCACTTTAAGCGGTTTAAACATTATTGTTATACAATAGCTTTTTATAAATCCGATATTAAATATCACCGGCAGTCATCCGAACTTCGGCCCGCAATCGATTTTGATTTGCAATCGGTTATACAAGCCTACTCTATGATTACATTAGTTATTTTCATAGGAATAGTATTCGCCAGGTTTGTTTTTCTCTTAGTCATTCCTACCTTCTGGAAGAATAAGCTGCTGTATCGAAAGCGGCAAACGAGCCTCCAGGTGACTCCATTCAATCGTGTTACATGCTTTTTTAAATCTGGAGAAGGTCTTTGGGAGTAATCCGTTTATTACAATCTGGAGTTCTGAAGTTCCGCGCTCAAGTACATAAGCCACGACCTGCATGACCCATTCAAAACGGCGCCAATCTTTGGCATAAATGACATCCTCCGCAAACTGAGATATGACATTGACAATATTTTTGTAGTCCTTTTTAAGTTCGGTTTTCCTGAGTCTAAGATTCAGCTCCGGGATTACAGCGGCAACAAAATCCACCGTCTGTCCTTCATCCATTTTTTTTCTTGCTTCCATTGCATTGTTTTTATGAATACCTATTATTCATTGTTACTGGCATAAGCCAAACAACATTCCAAAACAAAAAACAAGAAATAACAAACTGAAATACAGCTCTATAAATTTATTTTACAAAGTTTTTAATAAGAAAAATGATATCAAAATGAAAAGGTTATTCTCAAATTGGGATAAATCGATCTCCTTTACATTGTCCAAAGACTCCATTTCGATTTTATTGCGGCGGGGTTTACTTGCGCTATTTTCTTATAAAATTTCACAAAATCTTTATTCCATAGGGTATAGTTATGCGTAAACTTAAATACTATTTTATGATTGTCAGCCCCATTGATAATGACTTGCCAGACCCTTTGATTTGTGATTGTTATCGAAGTCTTGCTCAGCTCGATGATATCCGTTAGCGGGAAAACCGCCTTTCTCTGCTGTTTATTATCAATAGCATAAAAGTTTATATCATCAAAATAGAGATCTTCATCACTGACAAGATTATCTTCCAAGCCAAACAGGAAAGGACGGGATGAAATCTTTCTGATCTCTTCTCCTACCAAATCAGTTGAAGCTTCATAACTGATCTGATTATTTTTAGGTTTAAATCCAGCAGTATACTTCCTGAAAATTAGGCTAAATAGTACAATGAATAGCGCAAAGCCTATCAAAAATATAAGGTATAAATACATTCTTCTCTTTATTAAACGAAACTTGTCTTTCACTCTAGACATCAAAAAAAACGTCTAAATATGTAATGCAATAATTAATTAGCAGCATAAAATTATCAAATTTAATCCAATATGCAGATTTTTATAGACGACAGCGAAATAAGATGGGCCGGAGGTTTTATTTTGCTGCTGAATTAACTATTTTAGGTACTGTAAAATCAAAACCGATGGACTATTTAAATAAGATAAGGAAGTTATTTGCTTTAGAACAGGATGGTATTGACGGATATAGCGAACTAGAGATCCAGAAACTTGAAGAAAAAATAAATTTCGTTTTTCCTAAAACTTTACGGACATATTATCAGACTTTGGGCGCAAATAGTAACATCAATTATTGCTATAATCGATTACTTAGCCCCGAAGATGATGTAACGCTATTGGATGGTTATCTACCCATCTATGAAGAGAATCAGGCTGTAGTCACCTGGGGAATCAAAACGACAGATCTATCTTTGGATAATCCGCCAGTGTATGCAAATTACGATACCGCATACGATTCAGACTGGGAGCTAGAAAAAGCACATGTTTCAGACTTTTTGCTGATGATGGCAATCTACAATGGTACTTTTGGAGGTTTACGCTATTATGCCAATTGTCTTCATACGATTCCATCCACTATGGTGACTGCTGTGGAATCTGGTTGGGAATTAATTCCGGAATTGAGTGTTGATAACCAAAAAATATTTACCCGCGATTATACGGATGTTATTAGCCTTTCTTTTGATGGCAACGGCGTATGTCAAGGGGCATTTGTCGGAACAATGGATCCGCAACTCTTTGACAATATACTCGAAGTACTTGATGTTGATTGGTCTTACATTTCATTTGAAGATGAAGACGAAGATGAAGATTAAAGCAGCTATGTATAAATTTTCAGCTGAGAAATCCGGCTATTTAAATAAAAATCATTGTTAAAAAGTATGACTATAGAAGAAAAGAATGCCATAAAAGAGGCGAATATCAAACAAATTGAGGCCAAAAATTACCGCTTTACAGCTTGGCTACCAGTTTTAGAGGATCCGAATACCAGAAGCATTGATGCAGTAAGAGGGAGAATGTCTGTCATGAATGCGTTGATCAATATATCCTTTGAAGCTCCTGTAGAAATTATCAGGAACTGGATCGACCATCATGGTCTGAGCAAACATTTATCGAAATGGGAACAGGAAATTCTACAAAAAGATAACGATGCACTTTCAGACCGTGAACTTAATTCATTAAGATGGTACCTTGAGGGGCTCTGGGCATTGATGTGGGCAACTGAATTAGTCGATAATCTGGATGAAACCGCATGGTGTGGCGACCATATGGCCTCCTTGTTACCAAACCTCGAACGCAATGAAAATAATGAAAAAATTGATCGTCTGTCGTCGTTAAAAAGTGGAAATGAAATTTACGCCATGCTTGATTTTTATTACCGCTTACATTGGTACTGTGTCGATGAGAGGCTAAAGGGAAAACAAGCATTGATCAATGAAGGACTCGTCTATGAGCGCCGAAAAGCATTGGAGTGGCTTATCAACAAAGATTCAGATTGGGATGATATCGAGATGGGAACATAAAAAATCACTCAATGCTTGTCATTGAGTGATTGATAAGCGGCATAATATGCCGCTATTTTTATAATAAACAACAGTATGACAAAAAAACTAGCTTCCAAAGCTGATATAATACAAGGGTGTATCGCCGGAGTGATTCCCGACACGATCAAGCCCTTCAAAGAATATGTGATCCCCCAGTTCCTTGCCTATCAATTGTTTCTCCATTTGATACAATAGCTCCAGTGCGGTAAAATTCTTCCCATTGGAAGCTTGGATTCGGGCACATATTTCTACTTGAAAATATCCATCATCTCCATTATCCTCATCAAAAGCTTCTTCTTCATCATCCATTAGTACCTCCATTGAATTCAAATCTTCCATTCCCTTGATCCAACACATATAACAAAGCTCTATTTCGGGCGCATCGACCACAATTTCATTGGCATCCCACTGCGCCCGATCGCCTAAAATATCACGCTGATACTCCGCAACATCGGCATCAAACTCCTGGGAGCTATGATACGACTTGGCCTGAAATGTCCAAGCAATAGCTGACAGCACACGGTCTTGGACTGGTTGGGTATTCCAATCAATATTATTCCAAGGACTGCCTATCTTTTCCCTTAAATAGCCAACATATCTTTTTAAATAAGATTTCCCAATTTTATTGTTCAGCCCAACATGATGTTCTCCTTCCAAAAATTTTTCGGAGAATGTATGCCAGTCTTTAAAGTGCAATGTTGCGTAGGAAGAAAGCTTTTTCAAAATGTCCAAAGCGGCTGATTTCGGCAGATACCCGACATCAGCTGCAGCAGTCGTGATATGACTACTGACAGTAATAGCAAGCGCATCCACGCCAGGTTTGCCGATATCCCAGCTTCCACTGTCGATCTGATCTTCCCGACCTTCCAGAGCGGTACCCCCTGTCTTAATTCCGAGCAAGTTAAAATATGCTGCTAATATTTGCAGGCAGCTTTCGGTATCTGCAATAGCGAAGTCTCTTTTCAATAGTTTCACCAGTTCATCGCGGTACTCCGCTTGTTTGGGATAAGTCCCGAACTGATATAGATGAACCGGGTAAGTCCCATCATCACCAGCACTACCAAATACGGTAAACCAATCGCCAAAGACGATAACGCGGAATGCCGCTCCCAATGCCGTACCAAATTGTTCTTCATAAGGAATATTGTTCAGCATATCCTTACTGTTAATTTGCTGGTTTTTGGCTTTATCCAATTCCGCTTCCTGTGCGAGTTCCTCTTTCGCTTCCCTTACACCCTCCTTTGCTGCACTCAATAATTCTTTGAAAAATTTAAACATAATTTTAAGATATTATTTTTAGCTAATGATTCCTATTTACATTTTATCACAACCCCAAAAGGCTCCACACATCGAGCTTAACTACTCATGATCACCTTTATGGGCTTAAGATTTCAATTTACTGCTGTAAATCTGAAAATAAATATTTACTTTTTATTCAGAAATCCATATTAGTCTGGAGCCCGACCATATTTGTGGCCGAAGACTCCATATTTGAAGGAAGATAACAGGAGTAATTTTCATCATTACGAGCGCTCCATTCATTAAAGCAATATCAGACATGACTGTATTCAAAGATCTAATTACACCTGCCGTTTTTAAGAAAACGCTTACATTCAAGCGGAATGAACTGATTAAAAGCAGCGGAACTGTAGACTCAAAAATATACTTCATAAAAAAAGGCAGCCTTAAAATTTCCATCTTCCAACAAGATGCCGAACAGATTATCCGGCTAGGTTATACTGGAGATCTTATCGTGGCCATGGACTCCTTCTTTGATGGTTGCCATTCAGATTTTGTTATTCAAGCCATCAAGAAAACTGAAGTATTGGTCGCGGAAAAAGAAGATTTTATGCATTTCGTCTACGAAAGTCCTGAGAACACTTCGCTTTACATCAACATATTAGAGGGATTGGTGAAGCAACAGCTTGACAGAGAACAGGATCTGCTGCAGGACTCCCCTAAAATCCGATATGAGCGTGTTTTTAAGAGAAACCCTCTCTTATTCCAAATTATTCCCAATAAACATATTGCCAACTATTTGAGGATGACACCTGAAACTTTTTCACGGATCAGTAAATCTTGAGTTCAATCAATTTTTTTACCCTTTTTTTTCGTGTATTTTATCAAAAAAACGAAAATGAAATATAAATCTTTAACATTACTTGATCAGCTCAGTACACAGACAAGGGAACATATAGCTTTTGTTGAATCGTTGAAAACATTGTCGTTAGATGATCTCAATAAGCGGCCCCATAAAGGCTCATGGAATACCTTAGAGTGTATCGCACATCTCAATCTTTATGGAAACTTCTATCTGCCTGAAATTTCGAGAAGAATGGCTGCTAGTCAATCGAATGCAGCAAGCTATTTCAACAGTGGCCTTTTAGGAAACTATTTCGCAAAAAGTATACTTCCAAAAGATCGGCCCAACAAAATGAAGACATTCCAGGAGATGGATCCTATATATAAGCAATTGGACAAAAAGGTGCTTGCTGTCTTTTTGGAACAGCAGGAGAACTTCCTTCAATTACTTGAGCAGGCAAAATCAAAAGATCTCGGCAAAATCCGAACAAATATTTCCATCAATAAATGGATAAAAATCCGTCTCGGAGATACCTTCCGTTTTCTGGTTAACCACAATATCAGACATATCGTACAGATAAAAAATATCCTTTCAAGCTGCTCCGTTATTGATCAGACCAGTCCGGTATTACCAGCTGTAAATCATCAATAATAGCATCAACTTATTTTATTAAGAAATAGAAATGCATGCCATAAAAGGTCTCAAAAGGCATATTTCTATTCCTTAGGAAGAGACGGTTAACGATACTTCAACTATGTAAATAATTTGAAAATATCCAGCATCGCTGCGAGTATATTTAGTAGCTGTTTCATGGAAAAAATAGCGCAATTATTGTGCCATTAGGATGATCTTGGTGGAAAGAGCTCGATTACTCTTTCCAATGGACGGCCGATAACCGCTTTACCGTCTTTAATAACGATAGGCCGTTCTATCAATATGGGATTTTGCAGCATCACCTCAACCCATTCCTCATCTGTCAATTGAAGGTGTTGAAATTTTTCGAGGAATAGAGCTTCATTCTTTCGAATAAGCGCTAGTGGTTTAAGTCCGAGTTGTGACAATATTTCAATGAGCTCAGCTTTACTGGGGACTTCTTCAAGATACTCTTGCACCTGCAGATCTACAGTATGCTCTTGCAAAAAATCCAACGCTGCGCAACTCTTGCTGCATTGTTTATTATGGTATATTTTAATCATAGTAGCTTGTTGTTGGTTTTCTTCTCAGAAAAAAGATGTTATTTGCGTAGTTTATCTATTACTTCTTTTCGGTGCAAATCCCCCCATTCAATGAGGTTCTCAATCAAAGGTTTTAGGCTCATACCATGTTCCGTGATTGTATATTCCATTTCAATCGAATAGGTTGATTTTTTATGTCGGCTGACAAGTAAATGTCCTTCCAGAACCTTAAGTTCTTTGGATAACATCCGGTCTGTAATCGGAGCGATATAATTCGCAAGATCTCTAAAACGCTTCGGCCCTGTTAACAAGGCGGCGATGATCTGCAGTTTCCATTTTCCCTGTAAACATTCCAAAGCATCCTGAATCTTCAGGAAAGTGCCTGGAGAATGAAAGGGGCAATAATGATCGTTATCTACTTTCTTAGCCATACTGGTACACTATACTCCGTGATAGTAGATATGTTGATCTACTGAATGATTCTCTAGCTTTACAATAATATAAAAAAAAGATAAATGGCAAACAATAAAATTGAAAGTGTACTAGTATTGGGTGGTAATGGAAAGAGTGGTCGTCGGGTAGTAGAAAAATTACGAGCCAAAGGAGTTGAAGTTCTTGTTACAACCAGGGAATTGGAAAAAGCGTCCAAGCATTCGCGGTATTTTATTTGGGAGAATGATCGTAATTGGGCTGAAGTATTACAAGGCGTGAATGCACTGTTTATTGTGCATCCGGATACATCTATGCCTGAAGCGTTACAACAAATCCGCGTGCTTTCCGAACATGCATACAAAGCTAATATTAAAAAGATTGTATTGTTATCAGGCCGAGGCCAAGACTCTGTGGTTGCGTGCGAGAATGTGATCCAACATTCTGGTCTTCGCTGGACTATTGTTCGTTCGGCCTGGTTCAATCAGAATTTTACCGAGGGACATTTCGCTCATGGTATAAAGGCAGGAGAAGTTGTTTTTATGGCAGGACAGGCCGGCGAGCCATTTGTTGATCTTGACGATCTTGCGGACGTCGTTGTTGCATCGTTATTAGAGCCTATCCACGATAGTCAAGTTTATGAAGTGACGGGTGATATACTCTACACTTTTCGAGATGCTGTAGCAATCATTTCCGAAAAAATCGGCAGCCCTATTACCTACCGTGAATTGGATAAACAAAGTTATTTGGAACTGTTACTGCAACACGGTCTCCCCCCAGCTGTTGCTCAGCATCTTGTATTCGCATTTTCGGAGATTCTCGATGGAAGAAATCAATCCTTAGGTGACGGGATTGACCGTGTGCTTAAAAGATCACCTAAATCTTTTGCCTCTTTTGTAGATGAAGCTTTTTAAAAGGATTAAAGCAGCTATTAATGGAGACTAGAAAATCGCTCTTATTTTCATTTTTTCCTTCGGGGGATGCAGGATTCTCCGATTGCAATTTGGTTTTCTCTTAAGGGATTTTGTTTTCCCCCGAAGGGGACGCAGCATTCTCCCAGGGGAATTTACTTCTCCCTTAAGGGATTTTGGTTTTCTCCGAAGGGGGCACAGCATTCTCCCAGGGGAATTTACTTCTCCCTTAAGGGATCTTGGTTTCCTCCGAAGGAGACACAGCATTCTCCCAAGGGAATTTACTTTTCCCTTAAGGGATTTTGGTTTTCTCCGAAGGGGACACAGCATTCTCACAGGGGAATTTACTTTTCCCTTAAGGGATTTTAGTTTTCTCCGAAGGGGACACAGCATTCTCACAGGGGAATTTACTTTTCCCTTAAGGGATTTTAGTTTTCTCCGAAGGGGACACAGCATTCTCACAGGGGAATTTACTTTTCCCTTAAGGGATCTTGGTTTCCCCCTAAATTCACCCGCGATAAACCAATGCTACAAATCATGCGATTAAAAGAAATAAAACCACTTTTTACAAAAAAACAACTTGTAATTCAATAAATCACAGGGGTAAAATTGTGCCAAAAAGTTTTTTGTACTTCCTAAATTTTGGCACAATTTTACCCCTTCTATATGCTGCGAATTGTTTATATGGGCGGGCTAGTCTCTTATTTATTTGAGAGACATGGAAGTTATCAGCAATTCCTCTGGGAAAATTGAACTGTAAATGACCGTGGTTTGTAAAACGAATTTTATAATTTAGTAGTATGAACTCAGCTGAAAGTGTAACAGATTTCTACAAAAGACAACCGGGCTTTGCGAACCTAGACTTACCGCTTAATAATACGGGCATTGGTCACTTCAATGTGTTTAGCCGAGAATCCTGTACGGTGGTCTCCCCTTATAACCGTCGTGATTTCTATAAAACTTCATTGATTATAGGTCGGGGCAAATTGTATTATGCTGATAAATGGATACAGATCGATCGACCGGCGATGTTATTTGCCAATCCGGTCGTACCTTACGCCTGGGAACCGGAGTCTACGGCACAATCTGGATGGTATTGTGTCTTTACGGAAGAATTTATTCAACATAGTGAACGCATAGAGAGTTTAAAGGATTCTCCCCTTTTTAAAATTGGGAGCAACCCAATTTATTTTCCAAACACAGAACAACTGGATGAAATCTCAACAATTTTCAAAAAAATGTTGTCTGAGATGAATTCAGATTATGCACATAAAGACGATGTCTTGCGCAGCTACCTGCATCTATTGATCCATGAGACAATGAAGTCAAGTCCTGCTCAGGAGTTTGGTGCATATACCAACGCATCTACCCGGGTATCGAGTCTATTTTTGGAACTACTGGAACGTCAATTCCCAGTAAACACATTGGATACTGGTTTGCAGCTGAAAAGCCCAGGGGATTATGCCCATGCCCTTTCGGTGCATATCAATCACCTGAACCGTTCTGTAAAAGAAACAACAGGTAAAACCACAAGCGCACATATCGCCAGCCGCATTGCGCAGGAAGCGCGGGCATTGCTACTGCATACCAATTGGAATATCGCCGATATCGCTTATAAATTAGGTTTTGAATACCCTTCTTATTTTACGAACTTTTTCAAAAAACATACTGGAATGTCACCAAACCAATTACGGATGACGACTGTTTGAATAATATAATTATCTGTTTGATTGTCTTAAGTAAGACACCGTATACCTTCACTACTTTTGTATTGAACAAAATATAACAGTTATGAAATATAGAAATCTCGGAACAACAAACGAACAGTTATCTGCTATTGGATTAGGTTGTATGGGAATGAGTTTTGCCTATGGACCTACAGACGAAAAAGAGAGTATTGCTACACTTGAAAGGGCATTGGACCTTGGCGTAAACTTCTGGGATACAGCGGACATGTACGGCAATGGTGCCAACGAAGAATTGATCTCAAAAGTTCTGGTTCCCAATCGTGATAAGGTATTTATTGCAACCAAATTTGGCTTTCGTTTCAAAGATGAACAGGCGGGACCAAGCGGCACCGCAAACACCTATTTTGACGGATCACCAGCCTGGATAAAAATTGCTGTAGAAAATAGTCTCAGAAGACTTCGCATCGATACCATAGATCTGTATTATGCACATCGGGTGGATCCGAATATCCCGATCGAAGATACTGTAGGCGCTATGGCGGAACTGGTCAAAGAAGGAAAAGTAAGATATCTTGGACTGAGTGAAGCATCGCCGGCTTCGATCATCAAAGCCAATGCGGTTCATCCCATTGCGGCACTGCAAAGTGAATATTCTCTGCTAACACGTGATGTAGAAAAAGAAATACTACAGACTGTACGTAATTTGGGTATCAGTTTAATCCCTTATTCACCACTTGCCAGAGGTTTATTTTCCAATACCTTAAATTTAGATAGTCTGGCAGCAGACGATTTCAGAAGGACACTTCCCCGCAATCAAGGAGAACATGCGGAAAATAACGCTCGTTTGATTGCTGAATTTGCGCTCTTAGCTCAAGATAAACAATGTTCGCCAATACAATTGGCGCTGGCTTGGGTGCTCGCTCAGGGGAATGACATCATTCCAATTCCAGGTACCAAAAAAAGAAAGTATCTAGAAGAAAATGCAGGTGCTATCGAAGTCCAATTGTCGGATTCGGATCTAAACACCATCGAAGAAATACTTCGGAAATACCCGAATGTGGGTGCTCGTTATAGCGATGGCGCAATGGCATTGGTCAACAATTAATACATACATTAATCCGCTCCCACAACTGAGACATAACTATACAGCTGAAAATGGGGTGCAGCATCTTTTTTGCGCATTATTTCGGTAACCTTGCTGTTGGATCAATAGACAACAGCAAGGTTTGTTTTTATTTAGAAACTAACAGTTAGCGCCATAACAGCTGTTGTGCTATTTTTTACCAAACTATTATTTCGATTTAGGAAGATTGCTTCTTTATTGGTCAGCTTACGTATTTCTGTCCGCCAAAGTACATTGGGGAGAATTGCATAATCAGCATTGAGCGAGTAGCCAAATGTTTGGAACCCATTTTTTGCCTCGGTAGAGATAATGACTCCCTTTTTATCCTGATAGTATTCACCTCGAGCAGTAAGGCTGAATTTATCGGATCCTGTATAACGTGCAATTAATACCGGGGTATACCAAACATTGTATTTGCTGCTCCCTTTTTCCTTTTGCTCTGCACCGATGTCAAAACCTACCGTGAATCCGACCTGTCTATTTAGCTGATAAATAGCATATAAGTTATGAAAATAGCGCATCTGTCTGACACTATCCGCTTTATCACTGCCGATAAAAGATCCACTATTGATCGTTAAATTATCGGTCGGCTTATATACAAGCTGATGTCCGAAGGCAGGCAAACTATTGCCATCGACACGCTGTATACGTTGCCAACCGTTTAATACAAGTCCGCTAAGAAATAATTTTCCAGATGCAGAGGTGTAAGATATTTTTGCGCCGGTTTCAAAATAGGGCGAATTATCGGCAAAAAGGCTCCTTGTCACTGTCCAATTGTCCTTTCCAATGGCACTTTCAAAACCCAAATGGGAAGAGAAAATACCGGCGTCGATCCATAAATTATGCTTCTTTGAGATGCGTACACCAGCATTGGCTTCATAGATATTCTTCAATACTCCTGGCTCCGCCGCATAGTTGGCATTCATGTAGGTACCCGTTGCCAAGGTTACATTGGCCCGCGTGTTTTCCGTATTATAGGTAGCTTTTAGCAAGGCCAGATTAATATTCACTTCATTGTTCCTGTTATGGCTGTAAACAAAACCCGGCCGTGTATTTCCAAGAGGGTTATTGAAATCCCGCATATAATAAGCTTCCACATATCCGTTGAATGAAAGCGGGTTATTTTTCGTTGTGTCTTCCTGTGCAAATATTGATGTTGTTGACCCAAGTACGAGGGAGGTCAACAGGGTTAATTTCTTCATTTATTTAATTTTTGATTGTCATTTATTCTATTCGTATAGCTACGCTTTGGCATTTATTTTCCCATCATTGTCATTTTGCTACCACCTAGATTCGTTTTATTCCGGCTGAGGACTGCAGCCCATTATATACTCGACATAATGGCTATTCCGGCTATATCCTGTCGCCAAAAGCTGATATCGCGATTGTATTTTCAAAATTTAACCGAGATACAGCTGATAGATCATGGTAAGGATCAAGATGATCATCACAACCTTCGCTATGCGATCCATAGACAATTTCCGGGGCGGCTGCTGCTCCTGATTTTCTTTTAAATCTTTCATGGCTAACGTTAACTTAAGTGTTGTTCTACTTTGTATTTTCTTAACTTTTCTCAAAGGAATCCATCAGATTTTAAAGAATAACTAAAAACAAAGTATTCCAGTTATTATCTGTACTGATGTTTTCACTTTGGTGTGGATTATTAAAGATTCGTGAACTATTATTTTCATTCTTGGAGATGTCATATCATCCGCGGTTGGTATATCAGCTTCAATGTGGGCGGGCTCTGTGCCGATTCTTTTATTTTTCTAATCATCTTCATTTTTATATACGTTGCCCCTATATGCCAAACAATATTCCACAGTTTTCACGAACAACGTAAAACACTAAAAGACAATAGATTTAAAAAGAAAAGACTAAAATCAAAATAGCTAGATCCTATCAGAATGACAGGGTTATTTTATCAAAATGAGAATTGAACCCTGAGATAAACTATCGAAAAATAAAAACAAAAAACATGAATAATCTGTAAATTAGGCAATCAAGAATAGGGAGCAAACTTAACCCGCAAACATTAGATGCAAGAAAATAAATACGACGATCCAAAATTTTTCGAAGAATATAGCAAAATGTATCGGTCACAGAAAGGCTTATTGGGAGCTGGCGAATGGCATGAATTTCAAAAGCTCTTACCCAACCTGAGGGACAATGCTGTGCTCGATTTAGGCTGTGGATATGGTTGGCATTGTCGATATGTGATTGAAAATGGCGCAAAATCTGTTATTGGCGTAGATCTATCCGAAAAAATGCTGGAGAAGGCCAACGAGATCAATAAACTGGAAGGAATCGAATACCAACGAAATGCAATTGAAGAGCTTACTTTCAGATCCGGACAATTTAATCTGGTGATCAGTTCTTTGGCATTTCATTACATAAAAGACTTTGATGCACTCTGTCGGAATATTTACAATTGGCTCCAACCTGGAGGCCAATTTTTATTCTCGATAGAGCATCCTGTTTTTACTGCCCAGGGTAACCAAGATTGGATCTACAACAAAGATGGAGACAAACTCTATTGGCCTGTAGACAACTATTTTCTCATGGGGGACAGAGAGACAACATTTTTGGGAAATACGGTTCTAAAGTACCATAGAACAATTACTTCTTATCTCAGTAGCATTCTACAAAGTGGATTTAAAATAAACGCTTGTGTTGAACCTGAACCCAGTACAGAAATGCTCGAAAATTTTCCAGCAATGGGCGATGAATTGAGAAGGCCTATGATGTTGATTATTTCCGCTGAAAAGTAGTTCGCTACATCGGCTTCCTCTGTAACAAATTTGCATAAGAGCCTGTATTTATAATGGAAAGCCAACATTAAAATTTATTTTAGTATATCAAGTCCCTAAAAACATTCATGTACAACAAACTTTAAACAATGATAAACTTAAACCTATTCAAAAAAATTGCAGTGGCTGCCTGTATCAGCTGTCTATTTTATTCGTGTAATAAGGAGGCGAGTGCTCCAAATACGTTGACTGAGGAAGAACAAAAAGAAGGCTGGCAGCTCCTATTTGACGGCACTACCCTGAACAATTGGCATACCTACAACAATGAGAAAAAAGCACCTACTGCCTGGTTGGTGCGGAATGGTACAATCTATTGCGATCCAAACAACGAAAGTCAAAAATATGATCTTGTGTCCAACACTGACTATAAGAACTATGAGTTCAAATTTGAATGGAAACTGGAAAAGGAAGGCAACAGTGGCGTTTTTGTCAATGTACAGGAACAGCCGGATATCAATGCGACTTATCACTCAGGCCCCGAATATCAATTGCTCGCAGATTCGCACCCTGACTTTGACAAACCATTGAAACGTGCTGGTTGTCTCTATACATTTTTACCACAACAAAATTTTGTCAGCACCAAAGCTAAAGATGATTGGAACCAATCAAGCATTGTACAAAAAGACGGTAAAATAACCTTCTATCTGAACGGTAAAGTCACAGCTGAAATGGATTTCAATTCGCAAAAATGGAAGGATCTGGTAAAACATAGTACTTTCAAAGATTTTCCGGAATTCGGTCAACATGTTAGCGGCAAGCTCGCTCTTCAAGATTGGTCAAGAGGTGTATCCTTTAGAAATCTAAAGATAAAACAACTATAATCCCCCAAACATATAGCTTCAAAAGTCCTTCGTTCGTACAAAAACGAAGGATTTTTTTAAGCCCAATTTTATCTATTCACCCCAACTACCTGATTATTTATTTCTGATCTGGACAGGTTAAATCACAAATAAAGTTCAACCAATTTTAGCACGATTTACAATCGCTCCTAATTTTAAAATTGCGTCTCGTTGTATCGAATACCCCGCAAAATTTCGCAACATGTACTGTCCGTAAACGAACAACTATGCCCGTCAACGGACATTTTTAAAAATCCACAACAAATCATATCTAACTCATAACAAGGTAACTATGAATTTGGTCAAATAATTGCCATCCTTCTTTCAATCAAAAGCCAATCGTATGTGTAAGTCTATTCTATCATTTGTTTTTATTTTCATTTTTAGCTGTAATCTACAAGCACAAAACTGCAATTGTGCTGAAAACCTTAAATGGGTCAAAAAAATTGTCGAAGAAAATGATGCTGGTTTTCAATATGCTTTAGATCAGAAAGGATTGGACGCTTACCAAGCACATAACACCAAAATAGAGCAGAAATTAGCAGGTGTTAAATCAAATTTAGACTGTACAAAACTCCTATCAGAATGGCTACAGTTTATCCGCAAAGGCCATTTATCTATCAACCGAATCGATGGAAAAGATGTTGATGTACTTGTCTCCAAAGACGATCATAGCGTCAAGATAGCTCACCCTACCATCCCTTTCTCCGAAGAAGAATTTAAGCTTTATCTCTCTGCAAAAAAAAGACAAGATTTAGAGGGAATATGGGACTCTCCCCCCTACAAAGTGGCTATCAAAAAATATCCTGAAGGATATAAAGGCATTATCGTCGGATCTACAGCGGATAATTGGATGGTTGGTGACCTAAAATTCACCCTAAATAATGAACTATCAGAAGGCACCTATTATCTTAGGGATAAATCTCCAGAAAAAATATCTTCCACTTCGGCTATCAGTAAAAATATGTTTCTATTGGGCAATTACTTCTATACAAGAAAATATCCGATAGTAGAAAACACTCCTTTGGAAGCTGATTTTGAAAGATCATATTCAACCGATAAACCCTATCTTCAAAAAATTAATGCAACTACAATCCTACTGCGTATACCAAGTTTTAATGGGAAACAAAAGCGTATAATTGATAGTTTAATCGCTGTACATAAACCACAGTTGGAAAAAACAGAAAACTTAATTATTGATATCCGAAATAACGGTGGTGGTAGTGATGGCAGTTATGCTGAAATTATTCCCTTCTTATATACAAACCCCATTCGTACCGTTGGTGTAACATTTTATTCCACAAAATTAAATAATAAGCGAATGTTGGACTTCTGTGAAAAGTATGAGGAATATGGTATTGATCCAAAAGACGTTCCTTTCTATAAAGCTGCATATGATAGTTTAAATAATCATTTGGGGGAATTTGTCAATCTTAGGCCAAACCGAACAATGATCAATATCGATTCCAGCTACACAACACTTCCCTATCCGAAACAAGTGGCCATCATCATCAATGGTGGAAATGGAAGCACGGCAGAACAGTTTCTACTGGAAGCTAAACAAAGTAAAAAGGTCAAGCTTTTCGGTACAACAACCGCTGGTGTACTTGACATCTCAAATATGTATTTTGTTGAATCCCCTTGCAAAGAATATAGGCTGGGCTATTCTCTTAGTAAAAGTTACAGGATCCCCAATATGGCGATAGATAACAAAGGTATACAACCTGATTATTATATAGACCAAAGTATACAAAACTATGAGTGGGTTGACTATGTAAGGAAGGTACTTGAGGATTCGAAATAAATATTAGTTTTAACAAATTATACAGTATTAAAACAATCCTGATATGGCATTAACCATATAAAATAAACTGACCTCTAAGTACATGAACACAAGCAAATCATTAATTAACATATTAATTTTCTTTGCAATTGCCTCTCCTGTAGCCGCACAGACAAAAATTGAAAGTGGCCAATCGATTTCCCCGGTAGAATCAGGATTAATGCCAGCGATACGATTTGACGAGTGAGCTGTTAGACAATAGCCTATTTACTATGTACAGTAACCTGATACCTGTTTTATCTTCTTCATTGACATCTGATTACAGCAATATTCAGCAACGCATCTATATTTCAGAATTAAAATTCAAAAACACAAAAACAAAAGAAATAAAATATTTATTAAACATTAATGTAGCGAATTAAATTCCAACCACGTTAAGAATTAGAGAGTCACCAAAATCGTGGCTTCTACATATATTAAATGAAAAAAATGATCATGATTTGCCTTATTGCGCTCGCGCAATTAAAAGGCTACGGACAGGAAATCCCACAAAGAAAATCTGAAATCAGAGTTGGCTATGGGCTTGTACCTGTTCAAGAAATCGGAACACTATTGGGCGATTGGATTACAATGGGAATCGTAGGTAGAAGAGTGGAAAGTACCGAGGGTACCGGTGCTATTTCCGCAGGATACTCGCTCAATTTAACACAACGATTTTCAGTGGGAATCGACGGTTTTTATGGAAAAAATACAGTCCGTTACAAGGATGATCTTGGAGATTCCAAATGGAGCACTTATGGTGGACTGGTAAATGCAAAATATCTGTATCTGGACAGGGGCAAATTGAACTTATACGGTAAGGGCGCTGTTGGATATGCACAATACCACAACCGTCAAAAAGAGAACTCCGACAACTTTGGCGCACTATCCTACCAAGCTTCACCATTCGGTATTCGTTATGGCAATAAAATTGGTGTATACGGTGAATTTGGTTTCGGATATCTGGGTATCGCCAACGTTGGTGTATCTTTCAAATTATAATATTTCATACTATAAATTAGTATAGTTTTTCAAACATTTAAATAAAAATTACTATGATCAAATCTATCATATCATTACTATCTGTTGCGCTTATAAGCAGCAGTTGTTCAACAATCCAACATAAAGAAAAAATGGATTCAACTAAAAACAGTGTATCGGTAAAACTTCAGAATTCCAATCCCGTTACCATCAAAAATCCTTCTGGTAAAATTACCCTCTATGCTGTGGCTGCAAACATTGCTGATGTACCAGCAACGATAATAGCTGAAAAAAGCTTTAAACAAAATGAATTACCGTTTGAGATCAAATTGGATCTTCCAAAAAATCATTACAAATTAATCAAACCGGCAGTTAACGAAACTGATCCTATAAAATATTACGTCGCTTTGGAATGGGATTCCAATGGTGACGGTACAGTGGGCAAAGGAGATGTGAGAATTGACTTTGACAAGAAATTTCCAACCGTATCTCTTGGAAATAATAATGAGGTATTTGTCTTACAGGCAGATTAGTACTTTTTACAGCTTTCCAAAAGTATTTTCTTAAAAATGCTTTTGGAAAGTACCTTTATAGACGGCTCTATTGCCCGTCATCACCATCATCGCAAATCGATGCGGGCATCTATCCAAAAGTACGCCCTGTTTTTGCGGAATAAGTCATCGGGTAATTGATGGTTATAAATCAGTTCTTCCAATGTATTAAAATTATAACGCAACACCTCATCGTTCTTAAACTGGATCGGACGTAAAATCGCGTCTTCATCATCAATAAAAATATCAGATTCGAAAAGATTAATTTGATTTGTTGTGACCCAGGCTATAGCGGCTACTTTATCCATTTTTATCAAAGCCTTGGACGCTTCTTGATATTGTTTCATTTCCCAAGGGAGATCTTCGGGATAATGGGAGGCTACATAGTCCTGATATATTTTTATATCCCCTACTCGCAGGCATTCGTTGCGAATCAACAACCTTGTTGTATCGCGGGCAAAGCTCACATAGTCGGGATGCATAAACAAGCCGTACCGTTTACTATACAATGCTATCTTATCTGCCAATTCTTGCCTCATAATTTATGTACGCAACAAAAATCATCCCAACATCCTCTTTTATAGCAGGTTTTAAACTAAATTATTGATTTTTTAGGTAAAAAAATAGGATTTATTCAAATTCAAGTAGTATATGGGAAATATAAAGAGTTAGTTTTTCCAGTAAAGAGAAAGGATTCTGATATCACTCCTATTTATATGCAAAGTGATATCAAAATCCCTGATTGTTATTAAAATATTTTTAAACCTACAATACCCGCCACAATTAACGTCGCCGACAAAAGTCTAAAGACGTTTGCTGAATCGCCGAAGAAGAATATCCCGACCAGCAATGTACCTACAGCACCTAAACCAGTCCAAACTGCATAGGCTGTACCGATTGGGATAGCCTTTTGCGCATAAAACAATAGTGCTCCACTGATAGTCATCGAGACAACAGCCAATATAATCCAACCAAATTTATTGCCATCTGGTTGTTGGGCCATCTTCAATCCTAGGGGCCAACCAATTTCAAAAATACCAGCGATAATTAATGCAATCCAATTCATTTTCAATTATTTAAATGATCCACTACAAAAGTAGTGACTTGATTGGCTGCATTTTTTGATCTATATCAAAATCGTTCCTTAGCGTCTGATACGACTCAAAGTCTCCTGTGTAATTCCCAAATAGGATGCAATGTGACCAAGATTGACTCGATTTAACAAATTTGGCTGCAACTTGATCAGCGACTGGTAACGTTCTATAGCAGATTCAGTGTGCAATGAGATAATACGTTCCTCCAAGACAATACATACCTCCTCCGCAATTTTTCTCCCAATAAGATTTAACTCCGGATATTTACGATAGAGTTCATTTAGATCATCCACAGCAATTGCATAGACCTCCGAATCTTCAAGAAACTGAATATTCTCAAAGGAAGGTCTTTCAGTATATACAGGTAATATCGATCCAAAAATTTGATTTTCTTCACCAAACCAGCTGTTGAGTTCCCGCCCATTTTTAAAGAAATAGGCACGAATCAGACCCTTACTTAATACAAAATAACTGGATACATGCTGGCCTTCTTTTAGAAAATGTTCTCCCTTACGCTTCGAAAAATACTTGATTCTTTGTTCGATCTCCTTTTCGGCGGCTTCATTGAGATGCCCATATCTTCTGAACTGCTGGATTAATGGATTCATGGCTTACGATAAACTAATGGATCTGAAGATACAAAACTCTCAAAAAAACGGTGAAAGATATGATAAAAAAGTCAGGTGTAATGTATCTTTGTTTAAACGGAAAACCTGTCAATAAAAATTAATCCGTTTGGAAAAAAGCAGTACAGAAATCGATAAATATGCAAGAACTCAACCAGTTTTATTTAAGCCAGGAAGAACCCAATAAGAGCTGCCTGTTGGCACTAAAGCATATTATTCTTCAGCAGGATACAGAAATCAGGGAAACGGTAAAATATGGGATGCCTTGTTTTTGCTATAAAAACAAAGCATTTTGTTACCTGTGGACTGACAAAAAAACAAAACATCCTTATCTGCTGATGGTAGAAGGAAAATATCTGGATTATCCTGAGCTCGAAACCGGAACACGTTCGCGGATGAAGGTATTTCCTGTCAATCCAAATGAGGATCTTCCACTGGAGACCATCAGAACTATTTTAAATGCAGCGATCAACCTATATCGCGATGGAAAAATCAATAGTAAGAAGAAAAAAACAATAAATTAGCCATAGATTTGAAAACAACACGTTTGTGAAGATAGATTATTTATCCAAAACAGAAATAGCATATTCCAATTGTGTATCTATTCCATCAGCGATCTTCTTACTGTTAAAAGGGATTAAAACATCTGGGGGGAAACCGATCCCCTCATATATTCGTCCATCAAAATATTTGAAAGCCGCCGAAGAAGTATAAACCGTCAAATACCCCGGTACCCTAAATGTCCCTGCTTGAAACAGGTTTGTTGCTCCGATAGGTCCAGTAGCACCCCAGCTTGTTTCACCAATTATTTTTACATTTGGCAAAAGATATAAAGACATCATTATCAATTCGGCCGTAGAAACCGTGAATCTATCCGCTAGTATAACTATTGGAATCAAATTACCTTTTTCCCCTTTTGTAGATGGTATAGTAGCTTTTATCCAAGGACTATAATCTAACATTCCAGTAGCTCTTTTATATTTACTATAACCGATAGTTAATTCAGACTGAGCAAAGTGGTTTAGAAAAAAATTTAGATCAGCCAAATCTCCACCAGAATTATTACGCAAGTCAATAATCAAACCCTTATAATGATTCTGATAAATACGATCAAACAACTTATCCAAAACAAATTTCACATTCCCTTCTGCCTTTGAATAATATGATCTTTCTAAAGAAAATTGATTACAATGAAAATATATAATGTTCCCCCTTATAGTTGCTAATTTAACCTCTTGTGATTTCTTATTATACTTTGTTACTTCATCTATACTATGTAAATATCCAACGTCAAAATATTTTTCATCTAATACTGAATAATCAAATGGCAATCTAAATTCACTCTCTTTCGCTTTTCTATCTGCGGCAGGAAATATAATTGCTCCTGCAAGCATATTCTCCTCAAAAACAATTTGGAAATGCGAGTCTATTAATCCCCGAGTTATTTCTCTAAGATAATCTGCTGATTGAGATACATCATTTTTGTTGTTTACATCTAGTCTTTGAAATAGTGGTTTATACTTCTTATAAATCATGGCCCAATCTGTTGTATCAATATCCCAATAGATATAATGTGAGCTCATTCCATACCAAAAAGCATCAAAAATTTCATCAAAATTTCTGGGTTGTTTCATTAAGCTCAAATCGTCGTTATATACAGAAGTTTTACATCCTATTAAAACTATTGAAAATAAAAACCAGCTAACAAACTTCATTTATTATTTATAAAATATCTTATACCCAAAGAAGTAACTAAGGTCCTATTAATTTGTCCTTTTTGATTTAATAAGGCTCACTTCTCCTGTTCGATCAGGGAGCCAAAATAATCAACATCTAATTTTAATTTTATATTCTTGTGCAAAAAATATTCAGCACCAGTACCAATTACCATCCCGAATTCGATCCTATCGTCTTTCATTCCATTAAACTGATATTTTTCCTGATAACTTACCAAACGATAATATTCGATCTGTTCCTCACTTTGTGAAACTTTGAGGCTAAAAATATCCGGAACATGCCCCTTTATATAAGCATCAATCCAATACCCCATATATGTCCCTCCCGATAATAAAACACAAAATTTATTTATCACAGGGATAGCAAACTGAAATTTTAAAGGGAATTGTAAATAATTATTGTTCATTTTGGTTATGATTTCACTATAATTATCTATTCTAGCTGAAGAGTATCGTTTTTGAATATACATCAAGGAGAATGACATCGAAATTCTTCTTTTTAAATACAATTCAACATCAATACTACATACAAACCCTCCTCTCGGTACATTTTTTTTCGTAAAATATCTATCAAAATTACTAGCCATATAATTTTTAGAATACCCAGAACTTAATCCAAAAAAAAATTGAGCTTTTGATGGCTTTCCTACTAAAACAACTAGAATAATCAATAGAATATCTTTGAGTTTGCACATGAAATTTGAATAAAGAGAAATCTATAGTATAAATAACTTTTTCGACACTCATAATCCCCTAGATGGCAAAAATGTTTTTACCAAAGTGGTCTTAGCTCCTCCATTATTGGGCACAACATCAAAAGATACGCGGACATATATAGGTGGTGGATAGCCATCTTTACCCAAACCGCTGATAACAGAAACCCAATAACTAAATTTAGCTGGATTGTTCTCTGAAGGATTACGATAAACTATATATCGTTCATTTCCAACTGCCTCAACACCCCCTGTTCCTATCCCAAATACATTCGTATAAACCTGATCACTATGCACCAATAAGTCCGTATTAAGGTTTTTGATCGTAGCACCAGTAGCTGTAGAATTAATTATTGCGGGATTCCATGTAATATTAACAGCATCTGGATCAAACCAAACTTTTGCATCAGAATACGTTTCCTGCCCTATACTTCCACCTCTTGGATCCTCTGCATCTATAGTTACGAAATTCTGATTAACTCGAACCGTTGGCTTGCTATTTACATTAAAAACCCCAAGTATTTGGTTATATTTTGGAGAAGCACCATCACCACTTTGACTATTATATTGTCCCGGCAACTTTAATTTCAAATCTTGAATAGTTCCATTATTAACCATAGTACCATTCAATTTAATATCTGTATTTAGTGTCATATTTAAAGATGTTCCCCCATTAGTTCCTCCTAGAATAGCATTCAAAAATCCCTTAACAATCCCAGAAGCAGCATTATTGATGGAATTAGTATATGGACGACTAGTATTAGTCCCATCAAAAGCCTCCACAAAATTGATACCTCCAGTAAAGGTAGTAACGCCATTTATTAATAGAGATCCGAAATTAATTCCTCCGCTTGGAGTTACAGGAATAGATTTTACTGTTCCGGTTTGCGTTCCATTAATGTTCACATCTGTTATATTACTCCATTGGGATGTAAATTGTAAACCATATCCTGGAAATGATTTTGCTTGTTGACTTATTGTAGGATCATAAGCCATCTCATACTGAAACACAAGCCAAGTTCCACCAGCTGAGGAAATCTGCTGATTTAAAACTTGTTGAAACTTAGGAAGGTTATGTGTCGGATCAATTTTCTCTTGTGCATTGAAATTCAACATAGGGGAAGTCGCTCCTGATCCGTAAACGCCCAATCCATGAACAACATGCGAAGTTGCAATCGCGCTAGCTGGTTGCCAAACATAGAACCTTAGAAGTCCCCTATATACATTATACAACGAGAAAAAATAAGTATAATTTGCATCATTTAGTACTGTAGCTGGAGAGAAAGTATTATAAACAAGCTTCCAGCCATCAGCTTTCTTATAATCTCCTACTAAATTTGGATCAATCGCTGTAGTGCCAGAATTCCATGGTAATGGCAAGGGATTTGTCCCGCCGCTTGGCTTATAGGGAACATGTGTAGCTACTTCCCAATCGAAATCATAGGCCGAAATTGGGCCGGCTTTAGCTTTGTCATTTACCGTCGAAATAATTTGTATATTCGACTTTTCTTTTTTACAGCTAATGCAACTAAATACAGCTAAAACAAACATTAACTGACAATAAAAACTTACACTTCTCATAATTAAAATATTTTAAATATAAACACAAAAAAAGCAACAAATATGTGATAAACAAAGAAATTAGTATTAACAAAACATGAAATTTAAGTAAAAGTTATCATAACCATTCAAAATCCAATAATCTGCAAACATATAATTAAAAAAAAGGCTCTATTTGTCCTCACTGCAATGTATGAGAGTTGGACCCACTGTTTATTTCTAATTTTTATTACTTTCTATTATTAATCAATTTTACTTAACAGAAAAAGAGAACAATAGGTGATTTTTTACAATTATAGAACATGTGTTTTCCATTAATTAAAAATAGGAAGAAACATATACTGAAGATAGAATATGGAATGAATCTCAAATTGCCGAATTAATGGCTACGATCGTTCGGTTGGAGGTGATTATCGGCACGGTTGGCTGTGGAAAGGGCAAGACTTTAAAAAAATATCAGGTGGAACTAATTCATGTAATGGTGCAATAATACATACCTAATTGAGACCAGCAATAGAAACTTGAGTAAAAAACATGCAACCTATTATTCCTGCAATAAAAATTATAATAACCAATTAAGATTACAGACCTGAGTAATTACAAAATATTAAGAACATAACGAAAAATTTCCCATAGATAATTAAGACCAAAGACTTTTTATTCTAGATCTTATAAAACATAACATAAGCCTCTATAAAAGTGTATGAAAAAATGATCGATACGCTTGATATCCGTGTTGCTCAGGACGTATTCTTAAATGCGAGTGGAAAAAAACATCAATTACAACTTACATTCGACGTATTCAATTTTGGAAATATGATCAATAAAAGTTGGGGTGTGGCACAATTTGCCAATAAGGCGAATGGTATCCTAAATTATAAAGGACTCAATGCGGAAGGCCAACCAACTTTTTCTTTCCCTTATTTAGATGCGACGAATCAGATTCCATTGACCAGTACTTTCTCAAATAGTGTTGACGAAACATCGCGTTGGAGAATTCAACTTGGCGTCCGTTATCGCTTCAATCAATAAGTAAAAAATAATGTAAATTTGACCCATCCTTGTTTAAGGATGGGTTTTTAGTTTAATATGGTATGAAAAAAATATTACTTTCTTTTGTTGCACTCTTTGTATGTATTTCCTCCCAAGCGCAACATTTCGACTTAATCCCTTTAGGTATATATGGTGGTGAGCAAGAGGATAATCTATCGGCCTACCTGGTTGGGGCTCCAAAGGACACCGCATTTCTCTGTCTTGATGCAGGTACAATAAATACCGGGATACGAAAAGCCATTCAGCTAAAAAGTCTCCATGGAACAGAAGAAACGATACTACATAATCAAATAAAAGGGTATTTTATTTCTCATGGTCATTTAGATCATCTATCCGGTCTGATTATCAATTCTCCGGCGGATAGCAAAAAGAATATTTTTGCCCTTGCTCCTGTACTTCAAATTTTGCAAAACCATTATTTTATAAACGATACCTGGATTAATTTTGCTGATCAGGGTCAAAAACCAATTCTTGGAAAGTATCATTACAGTGAATTGCAAGAAGGAATAGAACTTGCGGCACAAAATACCCCCTTCTTCCTGACGGCATACGAATTAAGCCATGTAAATCCATATAAAAGCAGTGCTGTGCTGGTGCGCTATCATGATCATTATCTACTCTATCTCGGAGATACAGGTGCCGACCGGGTTGAAAAGGCTGACCGACTTGACAATCTTTGGAAAAATATTGCGCCATTGATCAAAAAAGGTCAATTAAACACGATATTAATTGAGGTGTCTTTTCCCAATAGCCAAGCCGAAAACCTGCTGTTCGGTCACCTTACCCCTAATCTGTTATTGGAGGAGTTAAACAAACTAAAAGATAAGATCGGGCAAAATGATTTAAAAGGATTAAACATCGTGGTCACCCACCGAAAACCAACAAGAGATAATCCAGAAATCATAAAAAAGGAGCTCTTAAAAAACAATCCTTTAAAAGTAAATTATATTTTTCCTGAGCAAGGAAAGAAGATTAGTCTACCTTAACCATATCCGGCAACAAGATCTCGCAAAAGTGCGATTCTACTGAAATTGAATTGCTGAAAGAAGACGATTGGGGTTACGAACAAAATTAAAGAACAATAGGGATGACCGAGTTTTTTGGCCGTCCCTATTGCTATTAAGAGAACTATATTGCCTGAATAATATCTGCCATATTCAAACGTGATTTGGCTGTTATGCTAGGTTGATTTGAATCCTCCACATTCCGATAGCCAATGGCGACGGCAAATAATGTATGGTATTGCTCGAGCCCCAAGATTTGATCATAACGATCATTTTCAATTCCCTCCATTGGTGTTGCATCAATATTATTTGACGCACAGGCAGCAAGAAAAAATCCCAAAGAAAGATACACCTGCTGTTTCATCCAGGATTGCACATGTTGTTCCCCCTGTGATTTTAAAAAACGATGGTAATAATTTATCGATCCCTCGGGAAGCGTGCTGTTGATCTGCTCCTCGAATCGTTGCACATCGTTAAGAGCACTAAAGACGACCAAATGACTTGCCTCATTAATTTTCTCTGCATTCCAATAGGATGCTTCTGCTAATTTTGTTTTTGTCTCTCCATCTGAAATAAAGAAAAACTTCCAGGGTTGGCTATTGATAGATGATGGACTCAGGCGAAGTATTTCTTTTAGCTCAGCAATCTTGTCCGCTGAAATTCTTTCTGTTGAATTATACTTTTTTGTTGTATAACGTTGTTTTGCTGTTTCTATAAATGCCATAACATACAATTTTAAATTAACTATATTTTTTATAGTTGCAAACTTAAATATAGTGTTATATATTTGCAATAACGGTCAAAGTTGATAGTAACAGATGTATTTGATAGACAACAAACAATATCCATGCAGTACTAGCCTGACAATGAAATACATAGGCGGAAAATGGAAAGCAGTTATTCTCATTCATTTAATTGAAAAAAAACGTTATAATGAGCTGAGAAAAGAATGTCCAATGATTACCGAACGTACATTGAGCCTACAGCTGAAGGAGCTGGAAGCGGACGGCTTGGTCACTCGGACAGTACACACGGACAAAGCGCCATTAAAGGTTGATTATGAACTTACGGAATTTGGCAGGACACTTATCCCCCTATTGGAATCTATTGCACTATGGGGCAGAGAAACGGCAAGTAGAACCGGAGCCGTTCAACAAGCTAAATAGAATCCAGATCGTGGCTATGCTTATCAGTAAGATATGAATGAACATCTCCTTAAGATCAACAGCATAATTGAACAGCTCGACGGGGACACCCTCAGTGCACTTGAGGCTGTCTCAAAAATAAAAACCTATAAAAAGGGTGATTTTCTACTCTATCAGGGTGAGGTCTGCCGATATAGCTTTTGGATCGAATCCGGTATCGCAAGAAAATTTTATCTGAACGAGAACAAAGAGCTAACGACTGAGCTGCTCTTTGAGAATGACCTCGCCGTTGCGTTTAGCAGTTATGTAACCCAACAGCCCAGCCAAGAATTTATACAAGCGGTCACGGATGTTAGGGTATCATCAATTGATAATAGCTCTTTCCAGCGTATAAAAGGTCAATTTTCGGCTTTAATGGAGCTCGATCTCCTGATGACCGAGTATTACACCATGTGGCTGGAAAAAAGACTTTTTGATTTTCATACACTTGATGCTTCCACGCGTTATTCACAGCTCCTGCGAGATCAACCCAATATGGTACAACAGGTTCCCCTTACCTATATCGCATCTTACCTGGGCATTTCATTAGAAACCTTAAGCAGAATCCGCGCAAAAATCAAATACTGATTATTTGACTTAAGTCAAATGCCATGTTAACACATCTTTCAAAATTTGCATAACATTTTGAAAGCAATTATCATGGCAGAAAAAACGAGATTTATAGGATTTGACTTACTAAGAGCGTATGCAATCTTTGGGATGTATATCGTGAATTTTAACATGGTGTTTGGAGACCACAACGATACCAGTTGGCAGGGACAATTCCTATCCCTCTTTAGCGGCAACTCAAGCACTATATTTGTTATGTTAGCAGGTATGGGATTAACCCTGATGACAAAAAAACAGGCATTTGGCACCGCTGAAGAGCAGCTAAACCAGAAATATATTGTACTTAAACGGGCCGGATTTTTATTTGTTTTGGGATTAGTACTCGCGATCTGGTGGCCAGCGGATATTCTGCATTTTTACGGGTTTTATATGTTCATTGCCTCCTTTTTCCTTTTCCGCGATAAAAAACAATATATCTACGGCGCAATTATCTTTGCCCTCGTCTTCCACCTGCTACTTCTTTGGATTCCCTATGAAACAGGATGGAATTTTGACACACTGGAATATAAAGATATGTGGACTTTAGCTGGTTTTATACGACACTCTTTCTATAATGGCTGGAATGCTGTTTTCCCTTGGATGAGTTATTTTATTACCGGAATGTACCTGGCAAAACTAGAATGGACGGATTTAAGTATACAGAGGAAAACATTTGGTATCGGACTAGTCATGTACTTATTGATCCAACTATTGCAAGGTATTCCCAAAAATCTGATGACTCCTGAGATTGATTTTTTTCTGAATGCAGATTATCTCCCCCCTTTTCTACCCTTTTTAATCAGTACAATCGGCTTTGGATTAATGTTAATTGCTTCGTTCATGTATATCAGCAAATTTATTGCACATCACAAATTTGCAAACGATTTGGCCAAAACGGGACAAATGACATTGACACATTATATTTCCCATCTAACAATCGGATTAGTTTTCTTCTCGTTTATAATAAATCAGGGATACTTTGCCAAGATCAACCCATCTAAATCACTATCCCCGATGCTCATATTTATTATTTCGCTGCTCTATTTTATATGCAGTTACTATTTCAGTAAACTTTGGACCAAAAGATTTAAACATGGTCCGTTCGAACTTCTACTGAGAAAAATTTCTGCTTAAGTTGGGCTAAGCGCAATGACTCTTAAAAAGTTCTTCATTCGGAAGCGTTCATCCCAGATCGCTTCCGAATGAAATTAAGATTAAATTTGTTGTGGCTACGATCTTGCAAGTTTATATTAGAAGTTTTCTTCAACTAATTCTTTATTGACCATTGCTCCCGCTAAATTGCCCGCTGCTACAGCATTGGCAACGGACCGCATCATACTCGTATTATCGCCACATGCAAAAACCCCTTTAATAGTTGTTTTCTGAAAATTGTCAACGACAATATGCCCTTGTTCAGTCAAGTCACAGCCCAACTCAACAGGAATACTTGAATGCTGCCTAAAAGGGATTGCTGCATATACGGCATCAAATGCTATTGCTTTGTTACCCTTGAAAATCACTTTTTCCACCCAGCCATTCTTGTGCTGGATTTTACTAACCGGTTCATCTATGACAGTTACACCGTGTTTCTTCAATTTTGCAGCCTGCTCCACACTGAAATTTGCTTCTCCAGAAGTCAATATTGTCAGATCGGTAGAGAGGTTGTTGACTAAAGATGCCAAATGTAAAGCTCGTTCACCGTTAGCCATAATTGCCGTTTTCTTGCCACTGAATTCATATCCATGGCAGTATGGACAATGAATAACTGAAATCCCCCAACAGGCCGAAAAACCTTGGATGCCTGGCATGATATCTTCTACCCCAGTCGCAAAAATCAACTTTTTTGCGCTAAATAGTTCACCATTTTCAGTATTGATTTCAAAGCCATTGCTTGTTTTCTTTCCACTTACAGCAAGTCCTTTATGGAATCTTACTGTTGGATAATTTAATACCTGCTCTTTCGCTTTTTTAGCAATAACCGATGGCTTTTCGCCATCATGAGTTATAAAATTATGCGAATGCGGTGTCTGTCTATTACATGGTAGACCACTATCAATAATAAGCACCTGACGTAGTGATCGCCCCAGTGCCATTGCTGCCGAAAGTCCGGCATAACTTCCTCCAACAATGATGACATCAAAATTTTTATCGTCTTTCATCTTTATAAATTTGATTTTAAATGCTGATGATACTAGCAGATTTATGAACCTGTAAGTAAGGTCTTCGTCCACCGGACCTATTCATTCCAGTAGGTGAATTAAATAAATCAGAATAGTTTCATCTATGATTGTCTTGTTTATTCTATTTTTTACAAATGATCAAATAAAAAGGATAATTCTCTTCTACTTCCTTGATTTCAATCAATCCATATTTTTCGAACTCCGAACGAATAGATTCCAAGTCATAAAAGAACATGCTAACACCTCCAAACATTTCAAAACGATCTGTGCCTATGGCAGTCCCTTGCCTATAGATATTTGCCTGTTTTGACACAGTCGTAAAGATCATGTAACCATCGTCGGATAACTGCTCGTAACAGTCGCGTATAAATTTAGCCCGTTCCTCAGTTCCTAAAAGATGGATGAGTGCGTAACAAAATATACCACCATATTTTTTGGTATCAAATGGCATATCTACGACCGAACCATGATGTATGATCGTGTGACTTCCAACATATTTTCGGGCGATTTCAATTGCTGTATTGGACAACTCAATTCCGGTAACAGCTATTCCATGATCAAGAAATACATGACCATTTCGCCCATAGCCAAAGCCCGGTATAAGGATTTCCTTGATATTTTCTCCTATAAAGAGATCTTTCGCGAGGTGCGCTGAATGAGCAGGACGCCCTCCCCACATCTCCCCTTTTTCTATAAAATTACGTTCCCAAAACTCCATATCTGTAGGTCTTTACATTAAGTATACAGTCTATTTTTGATTGAATTCTGCTTCTGATAGACTCTTTAATTTCAATAATGATAGGACGAAGGTAAGTTATTTTATTATTGCAACTATGTAGCAACACTATTAAATGCAATTAAATTGCAAATAAATTACATTTAAAGACCGCTATTCACATAATGGTTATTTATCAGTATTGAAAAAGACAGTGTGCCGACGATATCTTTGCCTTTAGACAAAAGAAATACACCTCTTGCTAAAAAGAATAGAATGAAACCATCATGATTTATTTAATTCACTTGCTAGAATGAATAACCGAGCAAAGCGAGCTCATGAATGCTGCTTAAAACATACACTCGATGAATAAATCTGATAGCTTCATCACAATTGAAAAACAAATTTATACAGATGAAAAAAATAAAGACACTTTTTGCGGCTTCATTGCTTCCTTTCTTCGCCACACAGGCCGCCGCACAACAATTGGACAAAATGACCTGGTTTAACGAACCTACGGAATGGACAGTCAGTAACAACTCCCTTTCCATGTTTGTCACACCCAAGAGCGACTACTGGCGAATATCACATTATGGATTTACCGTAGATGATGCACCCTTTTTCTACACGGAGAGAGGGGGTGAATTTGAAGTGAAGGTCAAAATTTCGGCCAAGTATAAAAATCGTTTTGATCAAGCAGGTATCATGCTGCGTATAGATCATGAAAATTATATAAAAGCGGGAATAGAATTTGTCGATGGCAAGTACAACCTGAGTACTGTCGTCACGCATCGAACCAGCGACTGGAGCATCGTACCAATAGATAAAGAAATCCCTTTTATATGGATAAAAGCAATTCGAAGATTAGATGCTGTAGAATTCTTTTATTCTTTTGATGACAAGGAATATGTGATGATGAGAAATGCCTGGTTACAAGATAATCATCCTGTCATGGTTGGTTTGATGGGTGCATCCCCGGATGGTGATGGCTTCCAGGCTAAGTTTGAACACTTTGGGATCAAACATCTTCCAGACCAGCGTAGAACCAAATGGCTAAAAGAAAATAATTCCAATTGAGCAGCTTAGTCAGGTCTGTCAAAAGCTACTCTTTTGACAGACTTCTTACTATAGCGAAGTATCATCTTGATTATACATTTTATTGTATATACTGATTGCTTCATGCGAGTTGCGCACCCGTAGTTTTTGCAGAATATTCTGTCGGTGTCGATTGACGGTATTAACGCTCAAAGTTAGCTTCTCGGCAATATCTTTACTACTCATACCTGCTCTAATACACCGTAAAACCTCCCTCTCCCGCACACTCATGACATCCTTCATCTCCTCTTTGTCAAGCGGAAAAACTTCGCCGCTGACCTGATTAAAAATATAGTTTTTCTGACTTTGACGATCTTCTCGATCAGGCATTAATGTATAGCAGCATAATGCCAGTTGCGGAAATTCTTGACCGGGGGTATCCAAATAGATAATCTGATGCGACATCAACATAATTTGCCCATCTTTTCCTTCTACACGGAGTACACTATTTGCCTGATATCGAAAACGCTCTTTCGGTTCGGTTTTCTTGACCAGTTCAAGAAACTGCAGTTCAAGTGCATGTTTTACAGCCAGATCTTCAGGGTGTACGCGCTCTAGAAGAAAATCCTCCCATATACTGTTGATCTCCAATTTTCTTTTGGCTGAACTCATATGTAAACGTTCAGCAATCTCGCCCATAAAGGTAAAACTCCAATTGGCTGTCAGATCACTCAATACCACAATGCCGTTATGAATGTCGGCATATGTTTTGGCATATTGCTTATAGTATCTCAAGACAGATAGGTCTACACTTGTATTTCGCAGTCCTTTACCAGCAAGATTTTTATTTAGTGTCTTTTTTAAATCCGATCTCATAGTTAAATATTCGCAAGTTCATGGACATCCCCGGACCATTTTTAATCTATATACAACATGACCGGACTTTTCGCAACGCTCTTGTTAGGCAAACATTTACGCTTAAAAAGAAAGACCGATCCGAATATAAGGCAAAGTCGCCTCTTTGCTAAAACCCAGCACTCCTTGAATCGTAAGAAGCTCTCCCGGCATAAAATAAATTCCTCCGCCATAGCCCATATGCCATGTATCTGAACTTTCCGCTGTCATCCAAACCCGGCCAATATCGTAAAAACCAATCGCTCCTACCGTTCCTGGAACAAGATAGGATGAATAACTGAACAGTTTCAATCGCATGTCAAAATTATTATATACAGCTGTTTTCCCTGTAAAGCGTCTTGAATTATATCCACGAAGACTCATCTCACCCCCGATTTGTGCGTGCTGATAAAAATATGGATCTCCCCAAACAGCATCTATCCCTGTCCTATTCGCAAATGTGATGTAGTCATTAGCAATCGTTTTATAAAAACTCATTGCATGATGTAGCTTTGTATATTTCCGTGTCTCGCCGCCGATCTCAGCATTCCACCCTACTCTGGTATAGATATGTATACCTGATTTTGGATTTGCAGCGTTATCACGTGTATCATAATCTATTCCTCCAGTAATTCCTGTAAAAAAATTGCTCCCATAAATAGGTTCAGAAGGAAACTTAGCATTAAACTCCTCAAAGTATTTTCCAGTATTATTAGCCTCTTTACTGTTGTAATACTCAGAAGATGAACCATAAAATAATTTCAGTTTAGGATCTAGATACTTTTCCAGAAAAATGTCGCCACTTACAATATCAAATCTATTTCGATAGTAAGAAATACTCCTTGAATCCGATTTTTCAAACAAGGTGTTGTTTCCATAACCAAAAAAATTGCTCAGATTTCTAGGGCCAAGTGATGAAAGGTGAATAGAAAGATCCTGATCTGCAATCAGTTTTTTAAAGTGACCTTTGTAATCAAACATAAATGATTCACGTCCTGTTAAATAACTGGCCATAAATTGGTGCCGATAAGCATAGGGTTTCTTCCGAAACCCTTGATTTTCTACCAGGTATCCTAGTCCGAAAATCAGACCGCGGTCAACACCATAATCCAGATTGACTACGACTCCTTTACGATCGTATACAAAACTATCGTACTCAAATTGGTGAATAGCAGTATCTGCGCTCAATTTTAGTCGCACATTTTTATCAACCTGAATGTTGGAAGCCTCTTGATTTTTAGAATCATAAATATAAACCTTACGTCCATTGTCAAATTTATCAGAAGTACGATATAGATCTTCACCTCTTCCACCTATTAAACGGAGTTTGATAGGAGATCGGCCAGATCCATGGATTTTATATTCATCCGAACCTGAAATCCCATAGATTCTGATTTCCTCGGTTTGACTAGGTAAAAAAGTACGTTTTATAAGCTTTCGACCCTCAGTACCATCCTTTTTCTTATTGTGTATATTGACCGATACAGAACCGTCTTGATTGTAATCGATATCAATGAATTCAGATTTGGCAGATAAGGGCAAATCAACAATACGGGCAAGAAAACGGTAATAGGTTAACCCACTCTCCATGAGATCGTCCCTTCTGGATCGAATATTTGTTTCCAGTTCATTCGCACTTAATTTTACGATAGTATCAGGCATAGTAAGCATAGCCTGATGAATCAGCGAATCGGTAAGTGTTTTCTGAACAAATTTTATTTCATCGATCCATTCGTCTTCTGTGAGATGGGTAAGAAAAAAATGGTCAAAATGACGCGCGTTAAAATTCCAATGGGCCACATTACGGATATGTGGGCTAAATGGTTGTAAGTGGGCCTTTAACCATTGATAGGAAAGTAAGGTCGGAAACAGACCCGAAGTTTTATAATAAACCTTATCCCGATCACGTGGTACAGGGGTATAAATCTTCTTGCCCTTCTCTTTTTCGGGATCCCATCGCCAATTATCTTGATGACGGTCCCAATCCCCTAACGTAAAATCGAGTAATCGTGACCGTAAAGTTAGTTTTTGATCAATCTGTGTATCATTATCTTCCAGTACCTTTCGGATAACTTTTGCACTATTATCTGTTTTTTGGTCTTCAAAGGGTGTACGTGCCTCAAACATATAAGGCCTATTTTTAAAGACCTCGCGATACTCGCCAAATCCTGGATCATCACCAACAAAAACGAGTTCTGGAGATGCATGTGGAATACCTAAGGCCTTATTAAATGGCGGAACAGTCAAAGCACCAAATGGATGATGTATCGATATTTGATCCTGAACGATATCTTTTGCAAATGTTTTTCGAAGACTTTCCGGAAGACTGCGTTCCGGATATTTCTGTATAGACCTGAGCACCCATTCTCTACCAGAAGGATCAGCCATCCGAAGTGATTGGGTCTGCATCCCCCCGCCCAGTTTAATGATATGAAGTCCCCCTTTTTCAGTTTGAAGATCCATAACACGCATTTTTACAGGCGTATTATATAATTTACGGTAGCTATCGCCCAACCAGAAACGATGAACCAAGCCCACTCGGTCATATTCAGGTGCAATAACAGATGTAATACTGTCAACTTGTTGACCCTGCGAATTTAACGCACAACAGCAAGCGATTAAAGTAAGGATTCTTCTCATTTTATCTAAGTCGGTCTTCGGGAGAATCAACATTCAAATTAATAGCATATGCAGATTCTCTTTCCGCATTAAGCAATAGATCAATAGTCACCTGTCCTAAATAATCAAAGTAGTAACTGTCTATCCAGGCTAAAGTTCATATTTTAAAGCATGGAATCAAAAACTTTCTGTTCCTTTTTTAGTTTAAACCTTATATTTTCATAAAATTGATAGATTTTGATCATCATGACATTGTGATATTTCACGTAAATAACGTCAATCATTCGCTTTTGACCAGCGGGCAGCTTGCGGCACAAACAATCCTTATTCAGTCTGCCACCGCTTCGAAGAAGATAGGTGGAAACCTGTTGATAAGTACATGCGTTAAATATTCATAAGATATCGTATTTTTATTTATAACTACAATCGTCTTTATGTGTATGTTTCCAAAGTTTCCCAGGGCAACTTGGCTCATTTTTTTTGTTTTAACAGTCATCATAACCATCCTATTTTCGAGATTTGACAGTCCCTCGGATGGTAACGATGTGCTTGGTTTCCCCTTTCCTTTTTATCGGTATCTGGGAGGAAAGCGTTACCCAGAACCACCGGACAGAACATATTTCAACGGCATATATCTTCTTCTGAACCTTATTATCTATTTTGGAATCTCTTATGCATTAACTTATTCTATAAAAAAGTTCAGAAATAAAAGAGCGAACACGAAGTAGACAATCTATTTGTGAAACCTGTTATTTTTAACACCTTAAATTTTAATTACAAGAATTGCTATCACCATGAAAAAAAACACGCAGATAACCAACCTAAGTATAGAATCCGCTGGTTTACCTAAAGATCCAAAACTGGTCATTGCTGAGTATATATGGAACGGCTTTGACGCAAAAGCGACCGAAGTCGATATTGCAATTGATAGCAACGAACTCGGTTATATAAACAGTATTAGCATCAGTGATAATGGAGAGGGGATCGTTTTCGATACGTTACCCTATTCATTTGGTAATTTTCTCGATTCAGTAAAGAAAAATAGCATCAAGCGAAGTTCCTATACAAGAGGAAAGAAAGGAAAAGGTAGATTTTCTTTTTCATTGTTTGCGACAAGAGCGATCTGGAATACCATTGTAAAAGAAGAAGGAGAGTTAAAAACATACCGCATCCAGATCGATAGGGACAGCAAAGAACAATATGACGTTAGCGAAAGTACCCTGGTAGAAAATCAACAGACAGGTACCCGAGTAAGATTGGAGGGCGTTTTCGGGCTAAATTCGTCCCATTTAGAATCCCAAGAATTTATAGATTTCATGGCGCAGGAATTTGGCTGGTTTCTTTACCTTAACCGCGATTTAGGCCATACCATAAGAATTAATGGAGCGCCGCTGAGATATGATCATCTGATTCAAGAAACGGATCTTCTATCTTGGACTTTATATAGTCCTGAAGGTGATTCCTCCTATACTTTTCAGGTCAATTACATTCGTTGGAACCAACAGATCGGAGACCGCTATTACTATTATTTGCGCAATAGCGAAAAAAGAGAAGTGGCAAAAGTTCTCAGTAGCTTTAACAATAATGCAATAGATTTCCATCACTCGGTCTATGTAACATCCAACTTTTTTGACGCTTTTGAACAGGAAGATATCAGCGTCTCTACAGACATAAATCTCTTCACGGGCAAAGAAAAACAAGTTGTCTACCGGAATTTGCTTGCTGAATTGCGCGATTTTCTGGATCGTAAGCAGAAAAAATACGTTCGTGAAAACGCTGTTGCTGTCAAGCTCGCTGAATTGGAAAAGAAAGGATTTCTGCCCAATTACGGCCAAACAGAAAAAGACAGGAAAAGAAAAGAAACATTGCTCGCATTGGTTCAGGAAATCTATATCATAGATCCGCGCATCTTCTTTGGAGTCAAAACCGACCTGATCCGTACCTATTTAGGTTTCCTGGATCTCCTACTACAAACAGAGAAAAGTGCAGAGATCCTACCCATACTAGAAAAGGCAATTCCATTGTCTGACAAAGAGAGAAGCCGAATAAAACAGATCCTAATACTTCCCGATAATCTCGATAAAGGAGCCATTTAAGCACATTTGGGAGGTATTTTTATTTAATGACTTTTATATGTCATTAAATAAAATAAAAAGTTTGAATTTTGCTTAACACTGTTAAATCATTTATGCATTAAAGCATGGGTAGTAAAGAACGCATACAACGTATCAAAGATGAGAATAGAACTAATATTCTCGACGCCGCTCTTCAAATCGTGAAAGAAGAAGGATGGCAGGCATTGAGCATGCGTAAAATTGCGGATATCATTGAATATACCGCACCCATGATTTATGAGTATTTCGCAAATAAAGATGCAATTTTAAATGAACTCGCTAACCAGGGTTATCTCTTACTTGCCAAAAAAGTCAGACAAGCCAAATCAACTCAAACCGACCTGGAGAAACAATTGGAAGCGATGTGGTTCAGTTATTGGGATTTTGCATTCGAGGAGCGCGAATTGTACCAACTCATGTTCGGCGTTGGAACAGCCTGCTGTGGATTTGAAAAGACTTATAAGTGTGCGGAATCTCATGGTAGAATGATCAGTGACGTGATTCGTGAGATCATGAAGGATAAAAATCCATCGGAAGATTTGATCTGTAGAAAATATTTTACATACTGGTCAATTATACATGGGCTAATATCAATCAACTTGGTTAACCAGGGTAATGGTGAAAATACCAACCAAGAGGTTCTAAAAGATGCGATCTACGGTATCACCCGCTCGCTTACTGACTAAATTTTTTTACACCAGAAAATACAACGTTAAAAAATCTAACACCGTTAAATACACCACAACTTCAATTTTTAATATCACATGAAAACAAATGTATCACCAAGTCTTAAGAAGATTTACATTCCTGCACTTAACAGTGTTAAACGAATTAATATCGTAAAGACCGCATATGTGCTTAGTGCAATCTTTTTATACAGCTGTTCAACAGGAACCAGCAAACCTATTGATCCTCCTCCTGTTAGCCTACCTGTTGTTGCCATCGAAAATGGTAATGAGACCATCTATCAGGAATATCCAGCAACAATAGAAGCTTCGGCGAATATCGAGATCAGACCTCAGGTTGAGGGGATTTTGGAACAGATCTTTGTTGATGAGGGTGCGAAAGTCAGTAAAGGACAGGCGCTTTTTAAAATTAATGACCGGCCATTCCAAGAGCAATTGAATCAGGCCAAAGCCAATTTATTAGCTGCAAAAGCTGCGTTGGAAAACGCCGAACTGGAAGTTGAGAAAAAAACAAAATTAGTCAATACCAAAGTATTGACTGACTTTCAGTTAAAGACAGCGATCAGTGCGCGTAATGCTGCTAAAGCGAATGTTCAATTGGCAGTATCTGCTGTAGAAACGGCTAAAATCAATGTTGGTTATACGCTGATCCGTGCTTCGGCGGAGGGGTATATCGGAAGGCTACAACGAAAACAAGGAAGTTTAGTGGGGCCAGCAGATCCACAACCTTTAACTGCACTGTCAAATGTCAGAGATCTTCACGTCTATTTCTCATTGGGAGAAAATGACTTTATCGCTTTCAAAAATAATACGGAAGGCAGTAATCTTCAACAAAAATTGAATAACCTCCCTCCCATCAGTTTAGTACTTTCCGATCAGACAATCTATGATCAAAAAGGAAAAATAGATATGGTGGATGGTCAGTTTGACAAAAATACAGGCGCAATTACCTTACGTGCGACATTCAGTAATCCTGAAGGGGTTTTACGTAATGGAAATACGGGCCGTGTCAGACTCCAAAAGAAATATGATCAGGCTTTATTGGTGCCACAACTTGCCACACTTGAAATGCAGGACAAGATCTTTGTGTATACTGTCGGAAAAGAAAATAAAGTTGTACAGCAGCCCATCACCGTCATCGGAAAAAGTGGCGCAAACTATCTCGTAAGCAAGGGAATCAGTGCCGGAGATCGCATTGTTTACAAGGGTATTGATTTACTTCAAGATGGCCAAAAAATAACACCACAACCTTTATCAAAAGACAGCATCAATTAATATTATAAACAACAGACTTATGCTTAAGAAATTTATAGAAAGGCCAGTACTAGCCACCGTAATTTCCATATTACTTGTGATATTGGGCGTGATCGGTATCCTAAAGCTGCCCTTACAGCAGTTTCCCGATATTGCCCCACCAGCAGTACAGGTAACAGCATTATATCCCGGCGCAAATGCCGAAACAGTACTTCGTGCTGTAGCCCCCTCTTTGGAGGAATCCATCAATGGTGTCGAAAACATGAGCTATATGAGCTCTACCGCAAGTAACGATGGATCATTGATGATTACGGTATATTTTAAGCTGGGTACTGATCCTGATCAGGCTGCTGTAAATGTGCAGAATCGCGTGGCGCAGGCCACCAGCCAACTCCCTGCCGAGGTGGTTCAAGCGGGAATTACAACTGCCAAACAACAAAATAGCTTGATCATGGTATTGGATCTATATACCGAGGACGAAGGTAAATATGATCAAACTTTTATCACCAACTATGCGCAGATCAATATTATTCCGGAACTTAAACGGATCCCTGGAGTAGGACAAGCATTGGCTTTCGGTGGTAGTAAAGATTATTCCATGCGCGTATGGCTTAATCCAAATCAAATGGCCGCCTACAAATTAACTCCGGAGGAGGTTATGGGGGCTATTCAAGATAAAAACGTCGAAGCTGCTCCAGGAAAATTTGGAGAAAGCAGCCGTGAAGCTTTTGAATTTGTCATCAAATATAAAGGTAAGCTTAACCAGCCAAGCGATTACGAAAATATCATTATCCGCTCAAATACCGATGGTTCCGTCTTAAAGCTTAAAGATGTGGCCCGGGTTGAATTGGGGTCGTACACCTATGCAAGTCATACGCGTATTGATGGTAAAGCAGGACTCAATATCGGGGTCATGCAATTAGCAGGATCCAATGCCAATGAAATCCAGATTGCTATTCAGGAATTTATGGAGAAAGCTTCCTTAAGCTTTCCAAAGGGTGTAAAATATCTTGTTTTATATAATACCAAAGACGCGCTTGATCAGTCTATTGATCAAGTTAAACATACTTTGATCGAAGCTTTTATCCTGGTCTTTTTAGTTGTTTTTCTATTCCTTCAGGATTTTAGATCAACACTGATACCGGCCATTGCTGTACCTGTGGCGATTGTGGGAACCTTTTTCTTTATGCAGCTTTTTGGCTTCTCCATCAATCTATTAACATTATTTGCACTTGTACTGGCAATCGGTATCGTTGTGGATGATGCCATCGTGGTGGTCGAGGCCGTGCACGCCAAAATGGAGCATAATAATCTCCCGCCCAAATTAGCAACGACCTCCGCCATGAGTGAGATCACGGGAGCCATTATCTCCATTACCCTTGTCATGTCCGCGGTCTTCCTCCCTATTGGTTTTATGGAAGGTTCGACGGGAGTTTTCTATCGACAATTTGCCTTTACACTAGCCATAGCAATTGTAATTTCAGCGATCAATGCCTTGACTTTAAGTCCAGCCCTCTGTGCGTTATTTTTAAAACCTACGCACCATAACCACGACGAGACTAAGAAACTTAATTTCAAAGAACGTTTCTTCACCGGATTCAACGTTGGTTTTGATCGCCTGACCAAAAACTATTTAGGCAGCTTACGTTTTCTGATCCGTTACAAATGGGTAGCTTTTGCAGGTTTAGGTATCACCTTGTTGTTGACAGTTTTTATGATCCGTCGTACCCCGACGGGATTTATCCCTTCCGAAGACCAAGGTTTTATCGCAGTATCATTATCTATGCCTGCGGGTGCCTCTTTGGACCGTACTTCGGGTGCATTGGCAGAAGCTGAAAAACAACTTCAACATGCTGACTTCACCAAGACGCTAAACGTTTTGGCTGGTTTTAATATTTTAACGCAATCAACCAGCCCATCGGCTGGTGTAGCATTTATTTTGCTGAAACCACATAAAGAACGTGGCGGTATCAAAGACATCAATGCTATTATGGCTGATGTGAACCAACGCTTAGCAAATATCAAAGGCGCCAACTTCTTCGTGTTTACCTTTCCGACAGTCCCTGGATTTAGTAACGTCGATGGGCTCGATATGGTTCTTCAAGATAGGACAGGTGGACAACTTAGTAAATTCAGTACAATAGGTCAAGGTTTTATTGGTGAACTCATGAAGCGTCCCGAAATCATGATGGCCTTCACAACCTTCAAAGCCGATTATCCGCAGTACGAACTACAAGTTGATGATATTAAAGCCGAACAACTTGGTGTAAGTACCAAGAGTATTTTACAGACTATGCAAGCCTACTTTGGTAGTGCGCAAGCCTCAGATTTTAATCGATTCGGAAAGTACTATCGTGTGATGGTCCAAGCGGATGCAAAAGATCGTAGCGAACCAACTTCTATGGACGGAATCTTTGTTAAAAACAGATTGGGCGACATGGTACCTATCAATACATTGGTTAAACTGGAGCGTGTCTATGGTCCAGAAACGGCTTCACGCTACAATCTATTTAATTCGATCGGAATAAATGCAATCCCAAAACCTGGCTATAGTTCAGGGGATGCAATCCGGGCTGTGGAAGAAGTAGCCAAACAGCATTTGCCAACTGGATTTACCTATGAATTTTCGGGTATGACGAAAGAAGAAATTGTCTCCGGAGGTCAATCTACGCTTATTTTTATCCTCTGTTTGATCTTCGTTTACTTCCTTCTTGCGGCACAATATGAGAGTTACATTATCCCATTAGCCGTTATACTCTCTATTCCAACAGGTATATTTGGTGTCTTTGCAGCAATTAGCCTCACCGATACTGCCAATAATATTTACGTTCAGGTAGCGTTGGTCATGTTGATCGGGTTACTGGCGAAGAATGCTATTTTAATTGTCGAATTTGCCATTCAAGGTCGAAAACAGGGGCTTTCGATACCAAGCGCTGCGCTTAAAGCTGCACGCTTACGTCTGAGACCTATTATCATGACATCTTTGGCCTTCATTGTAGGTATGATTCCTATGATGACTGCAGTGGGTCCCTCAGCACAAGGTAATCACTCGATCAGTATTGCAGCGGCAGGAGGAATGCTTAGTGGGGTTGTATTAGGGCTTTTTATTATTCCTATCCTCTTCATCGTATTCCAGTTTATACAAGAGAAAGTAAGCGGTACGCCAAAAGAAAAACAACTGGAGAATGAGCATATTTCTTTGGAAATTCCTGTGCATACAAATAATTAGTAAACAATGACAACATCGAAATATATGAATAGAAAAGTAAAGCTACTGACGGTTTTCATCTTATCTTTTGTGGCTTGGTCTTGTAAAACAGATAAACTGGTTAGCAATAAACATCTTGCACCAAATCTGCCTGAGCAATACCGTGATCAGGGAGAAGCAACACAAGAAAATAATATCGGTTCTATTCCATGGCGTGATTTCTTTAAAGATCCTGTTTTACAAAGCTTGATCGACAGTGCAATCCAGCATAATCTGGATATGCAATTGGCACTGAAAAATATAGAGTCATCTCAACTGAGCTTGAAACAAGCAAAAGCAGGCTATCTTCCCACAGCACAGTTGCAGGTTAGAGGAAATAGTACCAACCCATCCAATAATAGCATGAACGGATTGAGCTTGAATCAATTTTTAAAACAGCATCACGTTGAAGACTATACAGCATCCATTGGTTTATCCTGGGAGGCTGATCTATGGGGGAAAATCAAGAATCAAAATGCGGCAGCGTTGGCTTCTTACCTACAAACTGAAGAAGCAAAAAAAGTTATCCAAACCCAATTGATTGCCCAAGTGGCGCAAGGTTATTATCAACTTTTGATGCTTTATCAATTACGGGATATCGCACAGCAAAATTTACAATTGAGCGATACCACGCTCCGTATTGTCAAGCAACAATATGAAGTTGGTGATATTACATTGCTTGCTTTGGAACAAGTTGATGCGCAACGTCTATCCGCTGCTGCGCTTATCCCTGATTTCGAACAACAGATCCATCTTCAGGAGAATGCGATCCAAATTCTCAGTGGTAAACTCCCAGCGGAAATCAAAACACAGGAACAGTTGGTCAACGTTCGTTTTCCTGAAGATCTTTCAACAGGAATACCAGCAGATTTATTAAGCCATCGCCCTGATGTTAAACAGGCAGAGCTTGCTGTTACGGCTTCTCAGGCCTATCAAAAATCTGCTAAAGCAAGAATGTATCCTTCGCTGGTCATTAGTGCTGAGGCAGGAGTCAATGCATTTAAAGCAAGTAATTGGTTTAATCTGCCTGCATCTTTATTTGGTGCAATCACAGGTAGCATTACGCAACCTATTTTTCAGCGTAGAGAGCTGAAAACGCAATATGAGCTTGCCCGCATAGAACAAGAGAAGAATGTTATGATTTTCAAACAAAAAGTCATTTCAGCTGCTGGGGAAGTTTCCGATGCCCTGATTTCAATCCAAAAATTGAAGGAAAAACAACAGATTACTTTGGATAGAACAACTCGTTTAAAAGAGGCTACAAAACATGCCAATCTTCTCTTTGAAACTGGTATGGCAACTTATCTGGAAGTAATCACCGCACAAAGCAATATATTGCAAAGTGAGCTTGAGTTGGCTCAAGTGAAGAAAGCGGAACTTTCGGCTGTAGTCGATCTCTATCGCTCCTTAGGTGGTGGATGGAGCAATAACTAATTTTAAAGATTTGCAATTTTTCTAATTTTATATCACATATCTGGGAGACAGGGGACCGCGAGGGTCTCCTGTCTTATTTATAGTAACAACCTTAAACAATGATCACTCCGCGCTCATTGGACTACTCCTACTCTTACTCTTACTCTTACTCTTACTCTTACTCTTACTCTTACTCTTACTCTTACTCTTACTCTTACTCTTACTCTTACTGTTATTAAGCCCCATTTAAGTATCAAAACAATAAAGTAAGGTCCCTTTTTAGAAGATCTTCCCTGTCATTAAAATCATCGTTATAAATCCTTCAAACCTTGGAATAAAAAGGACAAATTCAACAGTTATAATGCAATTACTTTTGTGAAACAATAAATTTAATGATTATGAAAGATTTAAAAAAGATTGCATTGGTATGTTATATTACCATTTGTACATTACTGATCGCGAGCTGCAGTAAGGATGATGAAGTTACACCAGAGCCTCAGCTTACACCGAGCGAAGTATTGGCAAGTACCGCTTGGGAAACAACAAGCGCCAAAAATAACAAAGGTGAAAATGTGGTATTGACAGATGCCAATGTCTCAAATTTTGTAGGTTTTGCCTACTTCAAATCCAACGGTACCTTTACCATGTTCAATCTTGATGACTCTCCCAAAATGCGTGGAGACTGGTCTGTTCCAGCAGATGGTAAAACACGGACTATCGTTGCTAAAAATGCAGCAGGAGAAACACTTTTCACACGTGTAGTTGATATAACGGTATTAACAAAAAAGGAATTTACCTACCGGATCTATCCAAACAACGACAATAAAACCGTTTATTTCGATATTATCCATACACCAACTACACACAAAGAGCCGAAATAATCAATAGGGAATATTTGATTACATAGAGGCATAATACCTCTAAAACCATAAGGATTGACAAAATGAAACTTTGTCAATCCTTATTTTTTTCAGTGAAACGCTCAACACTTTTTTAGGTTATTTCAATATCAATCGAGAAAATCGTTAAATTCTTGAATAGCGTGGTAACCGAAAACTCACATATCGAGATTATAGACAATGTCCACATACATTTTCATTTACAGGCGAAATAATCCGGCCACAATTTAAATGAAATAGCGCTGCCATAAAATACATTAATTTTGATGGCAGTCTGTTTAAGAAAATAATGGATGAAATACCTTTATTTTAATTGTAAAACAGAAGAGAATTCCTTATATTATATATTAAGGACAGGGATCAGAAGATTGAAGCAATATACGGCTGGGTTATACCAAAGTGATATTTCAGCTTGCTCTTTGTACGTTTCAGAATAAATTTGTGATTCAATCCTTAAACGAATTGCGAAATTTGTGGTGATTTAATAGCTATATACAAGTAAAACGAATGCAGGATAAGACGATCTATAAAAATGAGAAAAATCTAATCAGTACAAACAAGAAAAGGTTATTATTTACCCTACTGTCTTTTTTTCTCATCTATCTTGTTGCCTATATTATAGACCCATTTTCTAGTTGCTGGAATGGCTATTTTCAGCGAAATATGTTTGAAATATTGGGAGAATGGACCTTTACCATTATTTACAGTTTCCTTATTTCAGAGTTCAGTATTATTGTCCACAATAAATTGGATCGTATCTTAACATGGAAAGACAATCCAACAGAAAGGCTTCTGATTGAAACGGTCATTAACCTCATCGTGGTTCTTCTTATCAATTTATTACTGGTTTACATTATTTCCCGTTATTATTATGAGCTACAAAACCTCACCATTGCAACATCCTTAGAAGAAAAAAGAGGCGCCATACAAAATATCTCCATCAGTGTTATGATCGCTTTAATGATTATGGGGATTAACATTGGTATTCATCTGATCAACAACTGGAAGAATGAATCTATACGCGCAGCCAAACTCGGGCAAGTTATTCTAGAAACAGAACTTCAATCACTGAAGCTACAGATTGACCCGCATTTCGTTTTCAACAATTTGAGCGTATTATCCGAAATAATTTTAGAGGATCAGCAACTTGGTTATGAATATGCTGAAAATTTCTCCAAAATATACCGTTACCTATTGGTGAATTCAAAAAAAGATGTTATTTCTCTTGAAGAGGAACTCAATTTCTTAGATTCCTATATTTTCTTAATAAAAAATAGATTTGGAGAAGGAGTTCATTTTGAAATAAATGTAGATCCTGCAAAATCCAATTATCAACTACCGCCACTCACCTTACAGCTTTTGGTTGAAAATGCACTAAAGCACAATCAAACCAATAAAAAACGTTCGTTAAAAATTAAGGTATACACCAATGCACATAACCAGTTAGTTGTCGAAAATATTTTGATACCAATAGAGAATGTATCAGAGTCATCGGGAATAGGTATTTCGAATATCATTAAAAGATATGATCTATTGTCAAATCTGCAACCAGAGATCTTGAACAATGGAAAGACATTCAAAGTTAATCTACCACTTATAGAACAAAACTCATGAGTATAACCAACGTATTAATTATTGAAGATGAAAAACTTAATGCTGATCGTCTAAAACGATTATTGAAGGAAATAAAGCCATCAATACAGATACTGGATGTCCTGGATAATATTGCCGACAGCATCACCTGGTTTCAAAGTAATGAGTCTCCGGATTTGGTCATGATGGATATCCGTCTTTCTGATGGTCTAAGTTTCGAGATCCTGGAAAGTATTAAAATTGACTGCCCCATTATCTTTACGACAGCCTTTGATGAATATGCCGTCAGAGCCTTTAAATTCAACAGTATAGATTATTTACTGAAACCTGTAGAAAAAAAAGAATTAGAAAACGCATTGGTCAAATTAGACGGCCTACAACTTCAACAGATGAGTCAGGCTCCGATCCAGGGCCTATTGGATTTTATCTATCCCAAAGATTTCAGAACCCGGTTTCTCCTGCCCTACAAAGACGGTTATAAAACAATACTAGTTGAAGACATTCAATATTTTTACTCAGAGTTTAAGTTAACACATGCCAAGCTGAAATGTGGTACCGTCGAAATTGTGCCGCAAACCTTAGAAGAGCTGGAGCAACAATTAAATCCCAAAGTTTTTTTCCGTGCCAATCGACAATTTATAGTGCATATAGATGCAATCAAGAGATTACATAATCATTTTAATGGCAAACTTAAAATCGAAATCAAACATAGCGAAGATGTCGAAATCCTTGTCAGTCGGGAAAAAGCCCAGCTCCTAAAAAACTGGTTGGATTATTAGTAAACAGTGGTTCTTATCTCGAAATTTTTGGGCACAATCAACGAAGTGCAGTCAGGTGTTTAGGTCGCGTCTTTCTAAGGAAAACGACAAAAAAGACCTGTTTTGATTAAATAATATCAAAATTCAGCGCATTATAGCTACGTTTCAGTAAGCAATTGTTACGTCTCGGTAGATTTCCTTATTATATCCCTTAAAAGAATTCTTTCTTTTGCTTTAAATAAAATGATAAAATGGCACTAAGAACGATGACTTTAAAACCTATCCTTACACTTATTACAGCAGCTACACTATTATCGTCCTGTGGAGGCAGCCAAGAACAACCGCAAGAGCAGGCAGTTACTGTTGACTTTATCGAATTATCCCCCGCACAAGCGGAGACGGAAAAAAAATACCCCGGTACTTTGGAGGGCGCCGTCAATGTTGATGTAAAAGCTCAGGTAACAGGTTACTTGGAGCAAATCTATGTGAAAGAAGGGGATTATGTCACAAAAGGCCAAGCCCTTTTCAAAATAAAAGGTGATGTATACAATGAACAGGTAAATAATAGCAGAGCAGCCTATCAAGCGGCACTATCTGCGGAACAAAATGCGAAACTGGAAATTGAAAAAATCAAACCACTCGTAGAAGGTAAAGTGTATACCGACCTTCAGCTTAAAACTGCAGAAGCGAACTACGCTGCGGCAAAAGCGCAGGTTGCCCAAGCACAAGCCGCTTTAGGTTCCTCGCAGATCAATGCAAGATTTACATTAATCAATGCACCCGTAAGTGGCTACATTGGACGGATTCCCAATCGTATTGGAAATCTGATCACTGCAGCAGACGCAATGCCATTAACAACATTGTCTGAAATCAATACCGTAAACGTTTATTTTTCGTTGAGCGAGGCTGATTTTATCAGCTTTATGAAGGATCATAATACGAAATCAAGCAATCAACAAGCAACATTGATTCTCGCTGACGGTACAGTCTATAATCACCCTGGAAAAGTAGAAATGGCCAGTGGTAATATCGATAGGACGACCGGTAGTATGACACTAAAGGCAGTTTTTACCAACCCAGACAAAATACTTCGTTCTGGCGGTTCAGCCAAAGTTGTCTTAAAAAAGGCTCATGATAATGTATTGTTAGTCCCTATGGCAGCTGTTAAAGACATTCAGGATCGCTATTTTGTCTATGTTATTGGAGACAAAAACAAAATTGCCATGAAGCAGATCGAAATTGCCGGAAATACGGCCAATGAGTATCTACTCAAATCAGGTCTGACAGCGGGCGAAAAAATTGTAATGAATAGAATTGATATGCTTAATGACGGAATGCAGGTTCAACCTACTAAAAAATAAAAGCCTGTATTAGATTTATCTAAAATTAAAATAAAATGCTGAAGAAATTTATTGACAGGCCAGTTTTGGCTACTGTTATATCTATCATATTTGTCATACTCGGGATCATTGGTCTTTTAAGGCTACCGCAGACACGGTTTCCCGATATCGCTCCACCTACAGTCCAAGTTACGGGAAGTTACCCCGGTGGTAATAGTGAGACTGTATTACGGTCAGTTGTTACACCGCTGGAGGAGCAGATCAATGGCGTTGAGGACATGGAATACATTACCTCAACGGCAAGTAACGATGGTACATTCTCTGTACGTATTGTCTTTAAGGCTGGTGTAAATCCAGATCAGGCAGCTGTAAACGTGCAGAACAGGGTGCAACAGGCAACACCGATCCTGCCACAGGAAGTTGTACGAATGGGATTGACGACCTCCAAACAACAGAATAGTATGATCATGATTTTCAATATCTATACGGTAGATAACAAAAAATATGATGAACTATTCCTACAGAACTATGTGAATATCAACCTGATTCCACAGATCAAACGTGTTCCCGGTGTAGGTCAGGCTATGGTATTTGGTTCGAAAGATTACTCTATGCGCGTTTGGTTGAATCCTCAGAAAATGGCGAGTTATGGTCTTGTACCCCAAGAAGTCATCGCTGCCATTTCCAAGCAAAGTCTGGAGTCCGCACCCGGAAAGCTAGGTGAAGAATCAAAGGCACCATTAGAATATGTAATTCGATATAAAGGGAAAAAGAATCTTCCGGAACAGTATGAAAACATTATTGTTAAAAATAATGATGTTCAGATCGTCAGGTTGAAAGATGTTGCCCGTATAGAATTCGGCTCGATAAGTTATAATGGTAATTCGCAAAACAATGGTTTAAATACCGTTACTATTGGTATTTTCCAGACTTCTGGTTCCAATGCCAACGAAATTGAAATCGGTATCGATAAACAGATCGAAATAGCGCAACGCTCATTTCCTCCTGGAATCAAGATATTTAAACTGATCAGTACCAAAGAGCGTCTGGATGAGAGTACCGCTCAAGTCCGTTCAACATTAATTGAAGCGTTCATTTTGGTCTTTTTGGTTGTTTTCTTATTCTTGCAGGATATCCGATCGACCATTATTCCGGCGATCGCAGTACCAGTAGCCATCGTAGGTACATTCTTTTTCTTACTGGTGTTTGGGTTTACCATCAATATATTAACCCTTTTCGCCTTGGTATTGGCCATCGGTATTGTGGTCGACGATGCCATTGTCGTCGTCGAAGCTGTCCATGGCAAGATGGAAACATCAACCATGACCGGTAATGAGGCCACACACAGTGCCATGAGTGAAATAACTGGTGCGGTTATCTCGATTACATTGGTCATGTGTGCAGTATTTATTCCTATCGGTTTTATGACTGGTTCATCGGGAATGTTTTACAAACAATTTGCCTATACACTGGTTATCGCCATTGTGATTTCAGCAATCAATGCATTGACGTTGACACCAGCTCTTTGTGCCTTGTTACTGAAAAACACACATGCCGAAAATCATGACGGGCAAACGCAAAAAACAGGATTCTCACAACGCTTTTTCAAAGCCTTTAATGCTGGTTTTGAAAACATGACAAATAGATACGTTGGCTCGCTAAAATTTCTTGTTAAGAAAAAATGGTTAGCAGCGTTATTAATTATCGCTACAATAGGCGCTGCAGGATATCTCATGACAAGTACGTCAAAAAGCTTTGTCCCTATGGAAGATGATAACTTTGTCGTGTACAGTTTGGAGATGCCTCCGGGTACCGGTCTCGATCGGACAACAAAAGCTGTAGGAAAAATAGAGAAACTATTGGCTGACTTACCTTCTATTGAAAGCCACACGAGTATCACGGGTTTCAATATGATCGGTAACAACTCCAGTGCAGCTTATGCAACAGGATTCATCCGTTTAAAGGATAAGAAAAAACGTGGTGAAATGAATGATATTGATCAGATTCATCAGGTGATTTCTCAAAAGCTAACTACGGTTAAAGAAGGTAATGCAATGGCTTTCCGCTCCCCTCCAGTTGATGGTTATGGTATGATGAACGGTGCCGAACTTGTACTACAAGACAGAGCCGGAAAATCTCCGGTAGAGCTTAAAGCGATGTCCGATTCTGTTATCGCGAAGATTATGCAACAACCAGGTGTACAATTTGCCTACACCATGTTTAGAGCAGATTATCCACAAATGGAATTGGAAGTTGACGAAGATAAAGCGGCTCAGCTTGGTGTAGATGTCAGTGAAATGCTTTCGTCTGTTCAGACGTATTTTGCAGGCGACCAGTCATTGAATTTCAATCGCTTTGGTAAGTTCTACCGTATCGCTGTAAAAGCGGACGGAATTTTTAGAACGGATAAGGACGCATTCAATGAAATATTTGTCAAGAACAACAAAGGGGAAATGCTACCGGTAAATACATTGGTAACACTTCGCAAAGTCTATGGACCAGAGTCCGTGACACGTTACAACTTGTACAACTCACTTACCATTAACGTCGTCAGTAATCCAGGTATCAGTAATGGTGCTATTATGGAAACATTGGAGAAAAATGTGCTAAATAAATTACCGGGAGACTATAGTTACGAATGGACAGGACTTAGTTTGGAAGAAAAATCTTCTGGCAATCAGACGATGATCATTTTGACATTGAGTTTATTGTTCGTCTACTTCTTACTTTCCGCGCAGTATGAGAGTTACCTGTTGCCGCTGGCGGTGCTGTTATCTATCCCGACAGGGATTATCGGCTCATTCTTAGGAACACGTGCTATCGGTCTGGACAATAATATATACGTTCAAGTCGGATTGATCATGTTGATTGGTCTGTTGGCGAAGAATGCGATCCTGATCGTTGAGTTTGCGTTACAGCGTAGACGGGCGGGTTCTTCACTCATTGATTCTGCCCTGGAAGGTGCCAAAGCACGTCTTCGCCCAATTTTAATGACTTCATTAGCCTTTATAGCGGGTATGATCCCGCTGATGTTTGCTACTGGAGGAACAGCAACAGGTAATCACTCTATTAGTACTGGGGCAGCTATGGGTATGTTAAGCGGGGTGATCCTTGGTGTGATCGTTATACCGTTATTGTATCTGGTGTTTCAATATTTACAGGAGAAGGTTTCAAGAAAAAAACTCGTGGACAAGACAAACGATTAAAATGAAAAAATTTCATCACTATATTACTATTTTAGCAGGTACTTCCCTACTTCTCGCTTCGTGCAGTGTGGGCAAAAAATATACACGTCAAGACATGGAGTTACCGGACAATTTCAGAAATAACGAAATTGTCCTGACCTCAGATACACTGGCATTATCGTGGCGGAAGTTTGTGAAAGATCCTAATTTGACCGCGCTCATTGAAAAAGCACTGATCAAAAACACTGACGTTAGTGTAGCGCTCTTGAGCATGCAGCAGTTGGAGCTCTCCTATAAACAATCAAAAAAGGGCCTTTTACCAACACTTGATCTAAACGTAGGAGCAAATAGAACCTGGTTATCTACCAATTCCCTGAATGGATCGCTCAGCGATCAATTTATTGGGACACCTTATATGGATGACTACAATGCTACACTCCGACTTTCTTGGGAGGTAGACATCTGGGGAAAGGCAAAGATGCAGAAAGAAGAAGCATTAGCAAATTTCTTTGGACAGAAGGAGAATTTATCTGCGTTGAAAACCCGCATTATAGTTCAGGTTATCCAATCTTACTACAATCTGATCGCATTGGATGAACAGTTAAAGATTGCACAAAAAAATGTACAACTTAGTGACAGTACATTAAGTATGATACGTCTGCAATACAATTCCTCGCTCGTGAGTTCATTAGCTGTAGAACAGGCCGAAGCACAAAAGAAAACTGCCGAATTGCTGATTCCACTTGCAGACCAGAATATCGCTATTGAAGAAAATGCCATAAGTATACTATGTGGTGGTTTCCCCGATAAAATCCAGCGTTCCGAAGGTCTTGATGCAACTGTTGTCGGTGGGACATTGGCAACAGGAGTTCCAGCCGAACTGCTTAGCCGGAGACCTGATGTCAAAGCGGCCGAGTATGCCGTTGTTGCAGCTAACAGTAGAATAGGATTGGCCAAAGCAGCGATGTATCCTTCGATAAGTTTAACTCCTTCGATCGGAACAAACTCTTTTCAATTCAATCGCTGGTTTGATCTTCCGGGGTCCATTGTGAAAACAATAGCAGGAAATATCACCCAACCGATCTTTCAAAAAGGTGCGTTAAAAACGAACTATGAGATTTCGATAATCGAACGGGAAAAATTGGCGGTACAATTTAAACAGTCTGTTATGCTCGCAGTTTCGGAGGTATCGGATGCTTTAGCAAAAATAAAGCATAGCGACCGGAGACTTCAGCTGATTGAAGCTAAATCCAACTCATTGGCCAAAGCAACTTCCGACGCTGCCCTATTATACAAAAGTGGCATGGCAAATTATTTAGAAGTCATTACTGCGCAAAACAACGCTTTACAAAATGATCTCGAACAGATTAGCATTAAACGGGAAAAACTTAATGCCGTGGTGGATCTATACCGTGCATTGGGAGGAGGAAACGACACCGAGTAATAAATCATCGCGTATATTGACCTTGGTTCGCTCAATTTTTGAGCATATTCAGGATCATAATAGTTTAATTAAGAGGGCTAACGAAAGTTTAGCCCTTTTTTATGCGCTTTTAGTCATCATATAAAATACAATTCCCTTTAATTAATACTGATATTCGCTACAATTATTTGAATTAAGCCACTGGATTTTATTATCTTCGGATAAGAAATAGAATGTTATGAACAGAACAAGCTGTCTTCCTCCTCCAATCGCTTAATATTTTTTTAAATATTAATAAAACATGGCACCGAATAATCGGCTGATTCCCCATGTTTTATATTCTCAATCAAATTTTATAACAATAGTATCTGTCTTTTCAAAGATAGATCTGGAAGACAACATTTTATGAAACATTCATATTTCATACTACATCTTGCTGTGGTATGTTTGGGCATATCCGGAGTATTGGGCAAAGTCATCAGTCTCAATGAAGGCATGCTAACTTGGTATCGTGTATTTTTTTCGGCCATTTTCCTTTTTTTTATTTCAAAATGGTCAAAAGTAGCCGGTGAAATCAGCTTGCGTGAAAAATTAGCGATTGCAAAAAATGGTCTATTGATTACCGCCTCCTGGTTACTTTTCTATGCAAGTATTAAATACTCCAATATTTCAATCGGGGTAATTTGTTACTGTATGGCAAGTTTCTTTACTGCAATCTTTGCTCCTATCATTAACAAAACGAGATTTAAAAGTTCAGAGTTTTTTCTGAGTGGACTAACGCTTTGTGGCATAGCTTTAATATTTCATTTTGATACAGCACATCAAATGGGTATTATTTTCGGGATCATTTCACCGGCCTTTGCTTCGCTTTATGCAATTTATAACGAACGCCTGGTCAAGCGACACAGCAGTATAGTCATCAATTATTATCAAATGATTGGTGGAAGTGTCGGTCTTGGGTTGATCCTCCCCTGTTATCTTTATTATTATCCGATATCATCTTTTATCCCCAATACAATGGATCTCATTTACCTGCTAATTTTGTCGCTGTGTTGTACCGTTGCTGTATACCTTGCCTTCACAGAAATTTTAAAGAAAATTTCTGCTTTTACGCTCAATTTAAGTCTCAATCTAGAACCTGTATATGCCATCCTGATTGCATTTTTATTCTTCAATGAATCCAAAGAGCTCAATCTTTCATTTTACATCGGGCTTTCCCTGGTTATGCTTTCTGTACTTATACAGGCGCTCATCAGTAGAAAAAAGGAAAAATCAGAAAATTAATACAAAAAAAATGGCCTTTTGAGTAATATGGTCTAATTGCTATCGGATTAAACGATGTCAATTCAAACAAAGAAGCCTAAATTTTATTCGGAGAAAATCCTATATTTACATAACATCGGACATCCACTTAATGTCGGAAATTCAGGTAGATTCCTCCAATAAATGACAATATCAATTAAACAATATCATGAGCAATTCTTCTTCAGACAGCAAACTTGTCCACGAACAAATTCAATACCTTGAATTTATATCTAGCGATCTTGAGCGAGCTAAAAAATTCTATTCAGCAAGTTTTGATTGGAACTTTACGGATTACGGCCCTGAGTATACAGCCTTTGATGGCAAATATGTGGATGGAGGATTTACAGTCGGTACACCGGTAAACGGTAGCATTTTGGTTGTCCTTTATTCGAATGATTTGCTATCCACACGTGATAAAGTCGTCCGTGCAGGTGGCACCATCGTTAAAGATATCTTTAGCTTTCCTGGTGGTAAACGGTTTCAATTCAAAGACCTCGATGGTTATGAATTGGCCGTATGGGCAACAGAATAACCCCTATCATAATAGAATAACCCCCATCGAAGCGAACATTGGGTAAAAACAGAAAAGAGCTTAATTTATCATTAAGCTCTTTTCTGTTTTTGGTAATTTTTATTTTTGTTCTTATTGAAACGTCTTCGATTTTGCGGATTGTTGCTTTTCTTCGCCGGATTATATTCAGGTCCAGCTTCAAAGCCTTCCGGCAAAGCGATTTGTTCTACGGGATAACCGATCAGGTTTTCGATCTGAGAAAAGCGCTGCTGATCTTTATCATTCACAAAGGTAATCGCTGTACCCGTTGTCGCTGCACGTGCAGTACGTCCGATACGGTGTACATAATCTTCGGGATCTGGTGGGACATCATAGTTTACAACCAAACTGATACCTACGATATCGATACCACGTGAGATAACATCTGTCCCCACAAGCACCCGTACCTGACGTGATCTAAATCTACTCACGATATCCTCACGTTTAGCCTGCTCAAGATCTGAGTGAAAGCCTTCAGCATCTATACCCTGCTTTTGAAGTTCTTGCGCCAGTAATTTAACTGTAGTTTTTTGCGAAGCAAAGATGATCACAGAAACATAATTAACGTCCTGTAAGATGATCTTCAAAAGATCCATTTTTTGCTTATCATATACCAGATATGCGCGCTGGTCTATACCCTCTGAAGGTTTTGAAATGGCGATATTGACCTCAACGGGTTGATAAAGGATCTTTCTCGCAAAATTTCTGATCTTGAGCGGCATAGTTGCTGAAAAAAGCAACATTTGCTTTTTCTTAGGTAAGTAACTGACGATACGCAATATATCATCTTGAAAGCCCATATCCAACATGCTATCCGCTTCATCCAGTACGAAATGTGTCAGATGAGTTAAATCGACTTTCATCGACGTAAGATGGCTGATCAATCGGCCGGGGGTAGCAACAATAATATTAACCCCTTCCCGAATAGCTCGTTTCTGTTGTTCGTAGCCCATTCCATCTCCACCTCCATATATAGAGATGGAAGTCGCCCCTGTATAATAAGACATGCCCATGATCTGTTGATCTATTTGCAGTGCCAATTCCCTTGTCGGAACCAGGATAATCGCGCGAATAGACTCCTTTGCATCTCTCGCAACAGCATCTAAAATTGGCAACATATATGCGGCCGTTTTACCGGTACCTGTTTGCGCACAGGCAATCATATCACTCCCCTTCTTAATGATGGGGATTGTCTGTTCCTGAATAGGCGTCGCCTCTTCAAACATCATGCTTTCTAAGCCCTCTTCCAATTCCGGAACAAAACCAAATTCAGTAAATCTCAAATTTTATTATTTTATTAAATATGCGCTAAGTTACTAAAACTAATCTATATATGATGTCAGCATTTGTTACGCTAGGAGTTACATAGAAAATATGTCCTCAGAACTCCCCCACCGAATCTTCGTTATTTTAACCTAAGTTACTTTTGGAATTATCAGCCAATCTCAACAATGTGTATCCTAATATACCTGCACAAAGAGAAGCAATGAGTACAGCAAATTTAGCTTCCTCAATCAAAAAGGCATCGTCAAAAGATAGGATAGATATGAAGATAGACATGGTAAAACCAATACCTCCCAATAAACCAACACCGAATATCTGCGGCCAACTTGCACCTTCTGGAAGTTGCGCTATTTTCATTTTTTTAGCAATAAAACAAATCACAAATATACCAATTGATTTTCCTGCAATCAATCCCGCAATAATACCCAGCCCCAGTTTGGACGTTAAACCGCCAACCATTTCAGCATGAATTGGGATCAATGTATTTGCGAAAGCAAATAAAGGAATGATTATAAAATTTACAGGCTTAGTCAGTAGATGCTCCAGTTTTTCCAATGGCGATTCTTTTTCATCTGGCGTTGTGGGTAGCGTCATGGCGACCAAAACTCCGGCTATGGTTGCATGAATGCCCGAATGATGGATAAAATACCAAATGAATACTCCCGGAATAAGGTAGGCCCATAGGGCTTTTACACCAAGTTTATTTAGAATAATCAGAAAAGCAAATATCCCCAGCGCAATAAATAGATAGGTTGCATGAATTCCACTGCTATAGAACAAAGCAATGACTAAGATCGCAAGCAAATCATCTACAATAGCCAAAGCTGCTAAAAAGATCTTGAGGCTTGCCGGAACTTTACTTCCCAAAAGTGTGATAACGGCAAGTGCAAATGCGATATCCGTAGCCATTGGTATCCCCCATCCGTGTGCGGTGTCGCCCGCATCTTTATTGATCACAAAATAGATTGCCGCTGGCAGGAGAGCTCCCCCTACTGCTGCCAGAATAGGAAGAACAGCTTTACTTGCTGAAGATAATTCTCCCTCAACAATTTCTCTTTTGATTTCCAATCCGACTAAGAGGAAGAAAATAGCCATCAGCCCATCGTTGATCCATAGCAACCATGAATATTTTAAATGGATATTATCCGTTTCAAGTCCCACCTCCCGAAGAAAAAAGTCCATTACCGATCCATATAGCGATGTATTTGCTACAATGAGTGCCAAGATAACACAGGAAAACAGAATAATCCCACCAGCAAAGCTAGATTTCAAAAATTCTCTGAAGACAGTTAAATTAATAAGTTTTGACATGACAATAATATCTTTAAACGCTTAAAAGGTTTACAATATACGACTTTACGACCATTAATCCACCTTCTGAGCGGCATTCCCTGAATATATTCCATTAATACACTAAAAAAAACTTCTTTTTCACCGTGCCGCTCCAAATCCAATATTTTAACAACAACTTTGTCAATTATCGGAGTAATTTGACTTTAAACACCTCTCTCAAAACACATATACTCTGCAAAACCAACACATTACATTGCAAGCTACATAAAACCACATTTAGATATTGTCATTTTTGTAAAATTAATTTGTCTTTATTGCAAAAAATAGTTAGCTTGCTACTATAGTTAATAAACCGTTTATTATGTGCAAGAAGTGGATTTTCATGGTGCTTCTTTTCGTAGCAAATTTTACATATGCGCAGACGACAGAGGATACAACCCAACATCAACAACAATCAGGCTCCCATTATATCATTTTAGGGATCATAGCAATTATTGTCATCGTTTTTATATTATACAGAAGGCAAAAGAGGAAATTTAATGAATAAGGGAGATCAATTGATCTCCCTTATTGTTTCTCTCTGAATTTCTATCGAAATAAATTTATCCCCTTGTTTACCCACATCATTCATCGTGTTTAATCGGCTCATTTGTCTGTGCCAAACGTTGCGATCCAGTATTCGCTGGACAAGCAATATCATCTGTCGCATCATAAACCAATTTTTTACCTTTCAATTTCGTGATCAGTTCCTCCGGTACATACACCTGTACTTTGGTTACAGAGTAACCACTCGGAAAATAACGCACGTAGTAGCCATCGGGATGAAGTGTCCAGATTCCACTTGGAACATCCGTACGAGGTTCGGCCATACCTGCCATAATTGCATACTTTTCAAACTCGGCATAAGAATAGTTGCCTGAAGAAACCAACTGTCTGATATTATTTTCTGCTTCAAATATCGCTTGTACAGCTGGAGGCATCTGGTCTTTAGCCTTTTGCACCACATCAAACGGCAATATGCCTAGCGCGCCACCTTCCAGCAATAATAATTGCTCCGGTGTCAATAACCTCAATGCTGTTTCCTTGACCTCCCCGGAATAGTCTATAAACTTAGTTTTAGCAATAATTGTCCATAATAACATCTGTATTGATGATTGTTCAACTTCCGGATGTTTTTCCGCGCTTTTCAAGATAGCGATGACAACCTCCCGCTTTTTCCCTAATGTAGGCGCATACATATAGCCATCCCCCTTAGAAGGTGCGTAAGTCCCTGCTTTTAAGCAATAGCTTTTGTTGGTCATTTCAAAATGTCCCGCCACAAGTAAATAGCCGTCCTGCCCATTTTTCTGCAAATTTTCCAATGGCTTATAAGTAGCTGTATTTTGAAAATCAGGCATCTGTTCGCCTTTCCGATTTACATCCTCAAAACTTGTGCTTATCGCTTCAGGTTCCTTTAAAAGCTTGTCTAATCCTAATGCTTTACTCCCTTTCGAAGCAACTGCTTTGCTTGCTTTGTCAAGCAATCCACCAAATTGAGCATAGGCACCCTGCAAATTCAGCAAAAAAGCAGCAACGAGTACTAAAGCATACGTAATGCTATTTCTTTTCATAATTATTCTTTTCATTTCGACGCTAAAGCCACAAAAAAGAAGCCAATTTATTAGCAAAATCCCAATTCATAATTTATTAATCTGGTGTTCATCTTTTTCAATGATATACGATCATCTGAACTGTCTTAAATTTTATATTTCATATTTTTCTTCCGTTCGTCAATCGCTTGGAAAGCGATATTTCTCGCGATCCATTATTAGGGTTATTCGGTAAGGAATTGATGTTTGCAAATAGTTAAAAAATACAAGATTAAAACGTATCTTTGCAGCATGATTAACGTGTCAAATCTCTCCCTTCGTTATGGTAAACGTGTACTATTCGAAGATGTCAATTTAAAATTTACACCTGGCAACTGTTACGGCATTATTGGTGCCAATGGAGCTGGTAAATCTACTTTCTTAAAAATTATTTCTGGCGAAGTTGATCCCTCTACAGGTTCGGTGGCATTCACGCCTGGCGAACGTATGTCTGTATTGAGTCAGGATCACTATGCTTTCGATGAATATACAGTGTTGGAAACTGTCATGATGGGTAACCAAGAGCTTTACAAAATCATGAAAGAGAAAGACGCTATTTACATGAAAGAGGATTTCTCTGATGCAGATGGTGAACGTGCCGGTGAACTCGAAAGTCTTTTTGCAGAAATGGACGGATGGAATGCTGAATCCAATGCAGCCACCCTATTGAGCAGCTTGGGCATTAAAGAAGAGCTTCACTACAAGTTAGTCTCTGAAATTGATGGTAATCAAAAAGTACGTGTCTTATTGGCACAGGCACTATTCGGTAATCCAGATATCTTAATTCTCGATGAGCCTACCAATGACTTGGACATCAATACAATTGCATGGTTAGAAGACTTTTTGGCCACTTATGAAGCAATTGTACTCGTTGTATCCCACGACCGTCACTTCTTGGATGCTGTGTGTACACACACTGTTGATATCGACTTTGGTAAAATGACCATCTATACAGGTAACTACTCGTTCTGGTACGAATCTTCCCAATTGGCATTAAAACAACGGTCTGATCAAAACAAAAAGATGGAAGACAAGGTTAAGGAACTTCAGGAATTTATCCGTCGTTTCTCAGCCAACGCGTCCAAATCAAAACAAGCTACTTCCCGTAAGAAAGCTTTGGATAAGATCAATATTGATGAGATCAAACCTTCCAACCGTAAATATCCTGCGATCATGTTCAATACCATGAACCGCGAACCGGGTGACCAAACATTACAAGTAGAAGGTTTAAGCAAAACGGTCAATGGTGAAGTATTCTTCAAGGATATCACATTTATGATTAATAAAGGTGATAAAATTGCCGTGTTGGGTCCTAATTCCCTAATCACAACTGCCTTTTACGATATTATCACAGGTAGAGACACTGACTTCGGTGGTGAATTCAAATGGGGTATTACCATCACTCCTGCCGATATGCCAATTGAAAATGCAGCGTTTTTTGAAGGCAAAAACGACAATTTGGTCGATTGGTTAAGAGACTATACAACAAACCCTGAAGCGGATGAGCAGTTCCTACGTGGATTCTTAGGAAAAATGTTATTCTCCGGTGAAGAAGTAATGAAAAAAGTTTCTGTCCTTTCTGGGGGTGAAAAAATGCGTTGTATGTTTTCAAGAATGATGTTACAGGGAGCTAACTTCTTGGTTTTTGATGAACCGACCAACCACTTGGATCTAGAATCAATTACAGCATTAAACAATGGTCTTTCCGACTTTAAAGGATCAATGTTATTCACATCCCGTGACCACGAGCTGACTGAGACTGTTGCAAACAGAATCATTGAATTGACACCAAAAGGAATCATCGACAAGTTAATGACCTATGATGAGTACATCAACAGTGATGTTGTCAAAGCACAACGCGCAGAGATGTATAAATAAGATAATTTATCCCAATTTTATAAAGGCTCCATAATTCATTTTATGGGGCTTTTTATTTATACATGCCCTCCCTGTTTTGGTATTCAAAAACGCCAAAACACAAAAAAGCACTGAAGGGGACTCAGTGCTAATCGCGATTGATATGAAAGAATTGAGAAAGTCTATTGAACTGAAGGTTTTATTAGACGCCACCCCAATTGTAGCGATACTGCACAATGGTCAGACAGATCTTGCCCCGCCCTATTTTGAAAAAGTTTCTTTTGAACCTGATAGTTCTTTGCTTCAAATACGATCTGATCATTATTACGATAATAGATCTTATCAATGCCCTCACAGTCATCTGTTAATTCCAATGCGGCCATGGCAACAAAGTTTTGCTCGCTCTGAGGTATCTTACCCCTATTTTTCAAATTCACCCATGCATCTGCCAAGCCTAATTCTCCCTGAAAGGAAACGATATTATCCAATGCGTACGCATAATGAGCATTAAAATCTCCCATGATTAACAAAGGTCGTCCTGCGGAGTTCTTTTGAATATAGTTTTTCAATTGATTCAAGTTTTTCTGACGTGCTAGTGCCGCATTGGGATCATCCTGAGCTGTTGCATGTACATTGTAAACATCAATAAAAACCTCTCTTGCCAATTGAATGCGTGCATAGGAAAAACCCTTGGGAGTCAAACAATCCGCTCCATTACAAGCGTCCCACTTTACCCGCTCAAAGTCTTGGATCGGATATTTCGACAACGTACTCAATCCATCACCAAAAGGTACACCGCCCATATTTTCCGTTCGATAACTATGTCTATTCTTGCTGTACAAAAACTTATTGTAGTTGAAATCCTCTTGCACATTCACAATATCAAAAGGATTTACCAGCTCGCCAATGGAAGTAATACTCGGAGCTCTTTCCGTTACAGCGCTTGAAATTAACTCTGGAAGACCGGCAATATTATAAGTTAATAAATTAAGCTTTCCCTCGCTGACATCAGGCATATCGACATACACCATGTTCATTGGTCTAACTCGTTTAGGTTTCAATTTGAATCCCAACATGATGCCTGCAGAAGCACAAACAGATAAAATAAGAACTTTACGAAGACCTTTAAGTCTAGTTTTCCTTTCGAACAATAAATCTAACAACATGGACTGAATAATTTGTTCATTCCAAAAGTAAAATCCCAAGATTAGCTCAACTATATTCTTAAATTAATTTTATTTATAAAAATTATTTACAAATTATTAATAACAAACAATTTATAAACACTTTAATGATAAAAGATTAATATCAAAATAGCTTTTGAGTTATCCTTTTCGAATATTTTTATGAAACCCCTAATAAGAATAAAATGAGAAAGGTAGCCTTCTTTACAGAAATACTCGTTGAGGATTTCGACGGTGCATCTCGCACAATGTTTCAGCTGATAAACCGTATTGATCAACAGAATTTTAAGTATTTCTTTATTTATGGTGGTGGCCCCACACAATTCCGGGACTTTCATTCGTACAAAGTACCTACGTTTAAAATACCAGTCAATGATGATTATTGTCTGGCTATTCCGCAGCTCATCAAAAAAAAGCTCGAACTGGCTTTGGATGAATTTGCACCGGACATCATTCATATCGCTACCCCATCTCTCCTCGGTTTTTTTGCGTTAAATTATGCCAAACGTAGAAATATACCTGTATTAACCATCTACCACACACATTTTATATCCTACATAGCCTACTATTTTAAAAATATCCTCCCTCTGGTCAAACCCACCGAACAATGGATGAAACGAGCGATGAACAATTTTTATAACAAATGTGATATTGTCTATGTTCCCACCAAATCTATCCTAACCGAGCTCCAACAGATTGGGCTTGAACAGGACGGCTTAAAACTCTGGCAAAGGGGCATTGATACGCAATTATTTACACCTCAAAAAAAGAATAGCAGTTATATTCAACAACTGACCAAAAATGACAAACCAACGGTATTATTCGTTAGTCGGATCGTTTGGGAAAAAAATATCAAAACCTTAATCGATATCTATCAGCAGATACAAGCCCAACAACTGGACTACAATTTTATAGTTGTCGGGGAAGGAACGGCCAAAGTAGCAGCAATGCAAGAAATGCCTAATGCTATTTTTCTGGGAAAAAAGACACATCAGGAACTTGCGGTACTGTACGCATCAGCGGATGTATTTGTTTTTCCTTCAGTTTCAGAAACCTACGGCAACGTTGTAGTCGAAGCATTGGCATCGGGCCTTCCATGTGTGATCGCTGATGGTGGCGGTTCAGCATCGCTTATTCAACATGGGACAACCGGATTTAAATGTCAGCCTGAAAATGCAGCTGGGTATGTCTATTATTTAAAGAAAATTCTCTCTGACAATGTGCTAAGAAAAAATCTGATTACAGCCGGTATTTCTTATGCAGGCCAATTAGATTGGACACGACTATCTCAACAGTACTTTGATGACATTGAATTACTTGCCGAAAAAACGCAAGACGCAGACCTCGCATGGGCAAATTAATAACATCCCGTCAATTGATCAAAGCTGTCTTTTTACTTTTGATCCTGACATCTATGGTAATTTTTGTAATCCACAGTGATCTTTCGGCGTTGAAAAAAGAGCTGTCAACGATTGGCTACCGCTTTATTTTTATCGTATTTACAACTTTGGTTGCCTATCTTTTTGGAACGCTAGCCTGGTGGGTTTGCCTGGGCCCTTCAAAAAAAAAGATCAATATTTTCGAACTTTTTGCCGTACGTCAAATTGGCGAAACTGTTGGACTCTTTAATCCCACCAGTATTATTGCCGGCGATTTATTGAAAGCCGAGCTGATAACCCGCTATGACATCCCTTTACAGCAGGGACTCAGTTCTGTCGCCATCTCACGCATTACAGCCATACTTTCCCAATTAAGCATTTTCTTACTGGCCATGATCTGGCTGATGCTTTCACCCCTAAAAAACGAGGTGATGCAGTATACAGGATACGCTATCTATGTCGTATGTGCAGTCCTGCTGTTATTCGTCGTTTTAATATTCTACTGGCTAGTTTCCACCAAAACACCTCCTAAAAATAACTCTGCTGATACTTCATTTGTATCGAAAGCAAAAAATCAGCTTCAGAAATTACTTTGGGATACGAAAGACTTCTATCAACAACAAAATAAAGTATTTTGGTACTCCTACCTGCTGTTTGCGCTGCATTGGCTAATTGGTAGCCTGGAATTCTATCTGATCTTAAAATTTCTGGCTGTCGATGTCAGGGTTATTCACGGATTAATTTTAGACATGAGCGTCATCCTATTTAAGAGTGCAGGCGCATTTATTCCCGGTCAACTGGGCGTTGAGGAAATATCCAACAAACTACTGCTTAGTATGATCGGAATTTCAGGTGGAAGTATCTGGTTGAGCGTCTCTCTCCTGCGCCGTGGCCGCCAGGTATTCTGGACAGCTATTGGCGCTATATTTTATCTATGCATCAAAAGAAAAACTGTACATGTTACCATCTGAAATAGAAATTTTGTTTATCAGCCATAAATATCCACCTGCGATTGGAGGGATGGAAAAACAGAGCTTTGAGCTCATTAATAATGCTGCGCTCTATCTCAAAGTACATACAATCGTTTATGACAACGAAGAGTCCATTTTGACGTTCTTCTTTCGCCTAAATCAACGTATCTTATCCAAAATTAAAGACAATCCGGGCATTCGCCTTCTTCATTTTAACGATGGATTAATTGCTGCTTTAGCATCTTTTCACAAGGGCTACGATCATTTAAAAAAAGTTGTTACCCTTCATGGCCTTGATATTGTTTTTCCTTTTCCTTATTTCCAACGTAAAGTAATACCCCATTTCAATACATTTGATCAGGTTATTGCGGTCAGTCAGGCCACCGCCGAAGCCGCTCAATCGCGTGGTATTGATTCTTCCAGGATCTCAGTTATCCCAAATGGAGTAGACCCTGCCCTTCCCAACACTGCTTTAATACCAGATAAGCACAGGGATTTCACCGAAACTGAGCATCTTCAATTAAAGAGGAATACCCCACCTCCGCCTTACTTTATCACACTTGGAAGGCCAGTAAAGCGTAAAGGGTTCTCCTGGTTGATGCAGCAAGTCATTCCTGCCCTTCATGGCAATTTCAAGCTCCTAATGGTCGGGCCATTTGATCAAAAACCAACCTTGAAAGAACGTCTGCTCAATCTTTTACCAGCTAAACTCTACCATCTGTCCACCTTATTCTTGGGGCATCCAACTGATCAACAAGAAATGCGCATATTATTGAAAACTTATCCCGAAAAAATCCAGCACCTGGGAAAAGTTCCCTTCGCCCAATTAAAACATCTTCTTGCAAATGCGCAGGCTTTCCTGATGCCCAATATCCACGTACCGGGAGATATGGAAGGTTTCGGTCTGGTTTGTCTTGAAGCATCTTCAGCAGGAACTGTTGTCGTAGCCTCCGAATTGGAAGGAATCACGAGTGCAATTACTCACAATCACAACGGCATTTTGCTCAACAGTCAGGATACTGATGCATGGATCGGGCAATTGCAATCCATTTTGGATAATCCCGACCATTATCAAAATCTTGGGCAACAATTTAAGAACAACACCAGTGCAGATTTCAGCTGGGATATCATGGCCAGAAGCTATTGTCAGACCTTCATCGAACTCTGCCAAAAACCACAGCCAGACGATAAACTTAGCTCTTTCACAAATGAAGAATCCGTTCGTAGTAATGTTTTATTGACTTAAAGAAAATCAACTGAATTATGGTGGTTATTGAGAGGACAAGCTGTGCGGGAAAAGAAAAGAAAGTAATTGCTATAAATAGCAACAACAAAAAAAGACGTAACATTTCGAGCGGAAAGACCCATTTCTCATGCTCCAACAATCCACCGATACAGATGACACTGCACAGAATAAAAAGACCACCAACAAGCAATTGTACAGTATTTTGATAATTACCATAAAGCAAAAAGAAAAACAGAAGTCCCATGGTTAGCATCGATTGGAAAAAAATATATTGACTCAATCTCTTTCCGTGTACCTGAACTTTGGTTCCCGCAAAGATTTTCTGTTCCAATTCGTCCCTAATTTCAGGTTGTATATCATCGGGGCGGCCAAATATCGTCCGAATCTTGTTTCTAAATCCCTTCGCACGATTAAAAGACATCCCTATTTCAAAAAGATAATGAAAATGCTGCCAAAGGAACGTGTACCGATGAATGGGTTTGGTCAGCCCATAGACACAGGGTTCTTCTTTCTTTTCAGCAATAAAAGTTCCAAACATTTTATCCCAAATAATCAAAATATCACCATAGTTCTTGTCCAAATAAATCTCATTGCTACTATGATGTACACGGTGATGAGATGGGGTGACAAGAATTTTTTCAAGAATACCCAGACTACCCACCGTTTGCGTATGAGAAAAAAATGGATACACGCCATGAATCAATAAGATTGCGGTCATCATAAAAGGTGGAAAACCCAAAAGTGGAATAAAGGCCCAGAACAAAGAACGAAATACTGCCTGAAAAATAGTAATCCTTGCTGCAACGGTAAAATTATAATCTTCACTTTGATGATGAACCACATGTGCTGCCCATAGCAGATTTATCTCATGACTGTAACGATGATACCAATACCACAAAAAATCTGTGAATAGAAAAAGCAGGATCCATGTCCAAAGATTCGCTTCAATATGGAAGATTGCAAATTTTTGATAGATCCACACAAAGAAAAAGTAGAACAAGCTAACTGAAAACATATCGCACATGCGTTCGACGATACCGACATTGAGATTAGCGATAGATTCATCAAAGGTATAATATCGCTTTTGTTTCTTCAGACTATACCAATACTCCAACAGCATCAACACCAAAAACAAAGGGATAATAAAAGCTAAAAAATTAAGTCTTCCTGTATCCATGCTTGCTTATTTTGAAATAATAACTTCTTTGCATCGACCACCTTGTGGAACTAAATTCCAAAGATTTTTTATTATTTAACAATCAATTCCGAATCAGGTTTTCATTTTATATTTTTCTGTTTATAAAACCCTCATTCTCCCACGAGCATCAACATTTATGAAAATCGACTGAAGGTTCTTGCTCCCCAATCATCCGGGTATAGCGAGCCAATTGATGCCTTATTTAAAAAATAAGAATTAATAAAAACAGATATTTCCACAAAAAAGCCCTCAAAAAAAATTTCTGAGGGCTGATCAAATTATATAAATTCGAGAATAACGTATTCTTTACGATCGCTAGTGAACACTTGACATATCCACCTGGGTTTTGCCCTGTTTGATCATCAGTACAAAAGGTACACAGATTAAAAATACAACACCCAAATACAGGAATACATCCATATACGACAATACCGTAGCCTGTTTCATGACAGTCATGTCCAGTATCTGGTGAGCTTTGGCCAATGCCTCATTTGGGGCAAAGCCTTTCGCCTGAAAACTCATTTGCAACTGTTGCACACGTTGCTGTACCTCAAACTTACTGGGATCTAGGTTAGCAACCAAATCAACACGATGTTTTTGAGAGTCACGTGCAATAAATGTTGTGATCAACGCAATACCAAATGAACCACCAAGCTGACGCATCATACCAGTAAATGCCGCTCCCTCTCCAATGGATCTTCCATGTAGCGTAGATAACGACAATGTCATTACCGGTACAAACAATAAGCCCAGACCTACACCACGAAGGATAAGTGGCCAAAACATATGTTCAGATCCCGTGTCATTTGTCATCAGGCTGTACATCCAGAAACAAAAGCCAAAGAAGATGCTCAAACCAACCGCAACCATATATTTCTGCGGAACACCATTCTGAATCATTTTACCAATAAAAGGCATCATGATTCCGGTCATGATTGAACTTGGTAACAGGAGCAAACCTGCATCTGTTGCGGTCCATCCCAATATGGATTGTGTATAGATCGGAATAATAAAAGTCGATCCAAATAAACCAAATCCAAGGATAAAACTCATCACAACCCCTACCTGGAGGTTTTTATCACGCAGTACCCTTAGGTTAACAATAGGTTTGTCATACACCAGCTCTCGCCAGATGAAGAACAGCAATCCGAATACAGATAAAATCGATAATCCTAAAATTAATGGATCATCAAACCAATCGTCCTGTTGACCATGTTCTAATACAAACTGGAGTGAACCAATAAACATAATCAAAAAGATCATACCGAACCAATCCACCTCTTTTGCCGATTGCTTCTGGCTATATTTAGGACTGCGTACAAAGGACATTGTCAGCAAAGTAGCAATGATTCCCAATGGCACATTGATATAAAAAATATAAGGCCAGGAGAAATTGTCTATGATATAACCACCCAGTGGTGGACCCAAGGTTGGACCAATGATAACCCCCATACCGTAAATCGCTTGCGCCATACTCCGTTTCTCTTTAGGGTAACTTTCGGTGATAATGGTCTGTGCGGTCACCAATAAGGCTCCCCCACCCATCCCCTGCAAAAAGCGAAATGCCACAAGCTCCCAGATATTGGTCGCGTTACCACATAAAAATGAAGATATTGTAAATATGACAATTGACGCTGCAAAGTAATTACGTCTTCCAAACTGTTGGGACAACCAACTGGTCATCGGAATAACGATTACGTTTGCAATGGCATAAGCCGTAATAACCCAAGCCACGTCTGTCAATGTTGCCCCCAACGAACCTTTCATATCGTTTAAGGCCACATTCACAATCGTCGTATCCACGATTTCCAGCAGGGCACAGAGCACAGCCGTAATCGTGATGACTACGCGTCGAAAACCATATTCAACCAGACTATCTTGTTGATTTATATTTTCCATAGTTATTGAACATGCACATCTACGTCAGCATTCATGCCCGGTCTGAGCAAAGCCACATTTTCAGCTTTATTATCTTTTGACAATTTGATTTTTACCGGCAGACGTTGTACCGTCTTCACAAAGTTACCCGTCGCATTATCCGGAGGCAGCAAGGAGAAACGTGAACCTGTAGCTGGAGAAAATGAATTGACTTCACCTTCAAATTCGATATTTGGATAAGCATCCACTTTAATACCCACTTTTTGACCCGGTTTCATTTTTTGTAATTGTGTCTCTTTAAAATTCGCCACAACCCAAGTTTCAATATTATCAACAATGTAAAATAAAGACTGACCAGGGTTGATCATCTGCCCAGGTTGCACTTTGATATTGGATACCTGACCATCTACCGAAGCCAATACTGCGGTATAAGACAGATTCAATTTCGCAGCTTCCAATTGCGCTTTCGCTCTTTTTATATTTGCCTCAGCTACAGACGTTTGCTTCGAAGCTACTGTAGTCTTACTCACGATTGCATTGCGTTGAGAAGCACTGGCATTACGTTGTTGTTGCAGGATTTCGACTTGTTTATCCGCTTCCAACTTGGTCGTCAAAGCCTGCTCATATTGCTGTTTTGTAATCGACTGATTGTTATATAGATTTTGGTAACGAATATAATCGTTATTCGCTTGTTTCGCACGGATACGTGCGGCATCAATGCTACCCGAATTTGACTGTATTGTTGCGTCAGAAATCGCTACATTGGCAGATGATGCTGAAACGTCCGCTTTTGATACATCAAAGCTACTTTCCGCAGCAGCCAATGCAGCAGCAGCTTCATCTACTCGAACTTGATAATCTTGGCTTTCGATTGTGAACAAGGTATCCCCTTTCTTCACCAAATCGTTATCCTTGACGTAAACCTTGGAAATAAATCCACCAACCCGAGGAATGATCGGACTCATATTTTTTTCAACCTGCGCATCGTCGGTAGTCTCATGTGCTTGACCGTGCAAGTATTTATAACCACCATAAGCCCCGCCTAAGATGACCAAAGCGGCTAGAATAATTGTGAATTTTTTATTTGTACCCTTTTTTTCAGGTGCGTTTTCAACTGTATTTTCCATGTCTAGATTAATTGCTATTTAATGTTTAACGACCCATTTGCCAATTGCAGGTCATAGTATTTTTCAATTGTGTTTGCCTTGCTTATCGCTAGATTTATTTTGCTCTGAAGCTGTTGTACATCAGCGGTCAATAAATCGTCCGTATCCGCAATACCATTATCATATTTATCCTTTGTGATGCGATAATTTTCAACGGCCTGATCTACCGCCTGATGGTACACCACATCCTGTTTTTGGGCCAACATATAGTTTTCATTTGCCTGTTGCACCTGAACCTTTACCCGATCATTGAGCAGTTCCAGATTCTCATCAATTTCCTTGATCCGATTTTTGACGACATTGACCTCTCTTTTGTTCTTATACAAAGAACCAATATCATAAGATACCCCAACACCTACCATTGCCGCGTTGGTTACCGTAACGACCTTCTGTAGACCAAAAGCATTGTAACCTGCCGTTGCCGAAACCATTGGCAATGTCGAAGACTTCGTCACTTTCAATTGATCTTCGGCAACTTTACGTTGAGAAGCCAACGATTTTAGATCCGAACGCTCAGTTTTTGCAGTTTCATAAGAAGCTTTCAATCCGAGGTCAATTCCAGTTACCTCAGCCAGATTAATTTGATCCAATTGTGTATCCTCCGCAATTTTCAGCAAATTAGCCAATTGATAATTTAGCACCTTAATATTCTTCTGCGCTTCCTGTAGCGAAACCTGATAATTAGACAGCTGCAATTCCGCTTTAAGCAGATCGTTTCTTGCAATCAGCCCATTATCCAACATCGCCTTAAAGTCTGAAACACGTTGCTCAGATTGCTTAATATTTTCAGCAATCAACAGATTGGTTTGCTGCGCTTTATATAAATTCAGATAAAGTGCTATCGCACGTGAAGCCAATTGTTCTTTACTTGCTACAGCATTCCATTGTTCGGCTTGTAGCACATCTTTTGCTATCGCTATTCCCCCTTTGATCCTACCCCCGGTATAAATAGGCATGCTGACAGATGCCTGCCCCAACCACAGCTGATTTGCTGCGATATCCGGAGCCGAGCCACCCTCACCAAGTGCCAACTTCAGATTCACATTAGGTGTAGTCATCGCCATGTATTGCCCGCTCAATTTTGCATCAGGAAGCTGTTTCGATTTGGCACTCTCGACCTCTAGCTGTCTTCCCAATACTTTGGTATCGGCAGTTTTCGCTTCCACACTTTGGTTTGCAGCCATGTGAATTATTTCTTCCAAGCTCAGGTGTTTGTTGTCTTGTGCCAGCAAACCCAGAGGACTCAAAAGCAATAAAGCACTTAAATTGGCCAACTTATTTTTCATATGTCAATAAAGCTTTAATTGTTTTCTGTATAAATTCTGTTAATGTTGTTTCAATATATTGGCCATAGCCATCATCATCGGCTATACCCAGTTGATCCTGTAAAAAGACCTGGTTCATCTGAAAATTCATAAAAGTCCCCATCATCATCGAATGAATCAAAATAGGATCATTGCCCGCTTTAAACACTCCCTCTGCAATACCACTATTGATGATGGAAGTGATGACCTCCAAATTATGTATCTTCAATTTTTTAAAAGCATCAGATGTCAACATCCGTTGTTTTAAGGTGCTTTCTATTGCAATAACCCGGTAGAGTTTCCGATGAGAGTTCATCGATTTGACATACCGATCAACCAACACATCTACTTTGTCGAGTGCATTTCCTACCAAAGAAAGCTCATCCACATTGATCATAAAATCTGGAACACGCCACTCAAAAAAGGTCTCTAGCAACTTGTCTTTCGATCCAAAATAATAGTTGATCATGGCCACGTTGACATTAGCCTCCTGTGCAATGTCCCGCACTGAAGCTCCATCAAACCCTTTTGTTGCAAAAAGTCGCTCTGCGGCAAGGAGGATATCTATTTGCTTCTCGTTAAATTCCATTTAAAACCCAATCTTTTTATAGATAATTGCACCCACTGTTTTGAAGGATAAAATCATCATTTGTTAAATGCGGAGCAAAGTTAAACAAACGTTTAATTTAAACAAGTGTTTAATTATTAAATTTATGTAAAAAAATACACCGAAATCTGGACACAGATATCTAAAAAAGCATTTAACACACTTTATTACAACACATTAAACTTTAAAAAAAATAAAATCCATTCATTGCTATTTCAAATAGATTGCAAATCATATGAAAGAAAAAGGGTACACAAAAAATAGAAAAGAGTCAATCATAGCTTAGAAAAGGGGTTAAGCTGCTGGAAAGACCATTACCGAATGTATGGTTTGTTTATATATCGCTATTGGGTGAAGCGACAGAAAAATAGTACTATAAAAAGTACAAGTTCGATCCCCAGCCGCCTATAATGTTCGGGCAAACGGTATAGGCGACTGATAAGGATAAGATTAATGGTTATATAAAAACTTCTTCTCAATGGGCCTAAAATACCAGGACACAGTAATCAGGACCAGATAAAGTAGTGCCGGAGCTATGAGGCCAACAGAATCCCCTACAACAATGTGCGAATATAACGCACCAGTCACTGTGAAGAAAATACCAGCATAAGCCCATTCTTTCAATAGGGGTCTCTTTGGTGACAGCAGTGCTACGACCGCTAATATTTTCCAGATTCCCAATAACGGGAGGATATAGTCCGGATAACCTAGATGATCTACATTTTGCCCCCCTCCTGCTCCCTCAGTTTTTATCCCAAAGATTTGTATAATGGCGGTAGATACCAGGCCCAAGGACAACCATACGGTTGCAATCCAATAAATTATTTTATCCCTCTTTTTCATTATTATTTTGTTTTAGTTTACGATTGGCTATTTGTTGTGATCACCTAGTAAATTAGCAAGGCTTAAATAAGTAGCTATTTGACTACAAATATACATGTAGTTATTTAACTACAAAACATTTTTTGTTTTTTTTTTCGATTGATGCAGATTTGAATAGTTTTTATTTTCGGTGCCAATTCAGCTCTGAGAAAAGATTGGAACAACAATTGTATGCAGTTGAGTCAATATTAAACTTTCAAAGCATGCCATTAAAAGCTTATTTTTTTATCCTGTTCATGGGCCTATCTCTGCTTTCAGTAGCTCAACCCAGACACATACGATTAGTAGATGCTCTTTCAGTCGAAAATTTCGCAAAACATTTTAATACAGATACGGTACAGTTAAACCAAATAAGCATAAGCAAAACACCTGCAGGAGTTTTTGTTGCTTACGAAAAAGCTGATACACTTAATTTCAAGCATGAATTTTATAAGAGCTTTGACGGTCCAGGTTACACCAAAGTCGGTTTGGCCTTTTATGCCAGAAAAGGAAATGACTATCAGCTGTCTTTTCATAATGATAACGCTTTCTATTGTGAGTCATGTAATAATATGCGTGATTACAGTGCAAGTGTCAGTAACGATACTGTGAATATCTATATTTCGTGGGGACCAAACGCTTTTGGTCAAAATGAGGGTTATTATTTTGTCTATCGGCCGGCTTTAAAACGCTGGCAATTAGCCGAAATACATAGATCCGGCGTGGACGATGAAGGTGAAAGCAGCTGTGAGTACATGAGTTATTCTAAAAACACCAAGGTGTACCTGGATAACTACTATGCGGAATCACTACCCTACGATTCCACAGTGATCAGCAGTCAAAGAATTAGTCTTAGCTACAAGTCTGGGGACTATGCCAGACTGCTTCGCGCATTAAAAGAAATACCTAAAAACAGTCTATTTTTGCTCCCTAAAGTTTTTAACGAGTCTACGGCTAAGTATTTTATGGAAGCAGGTCTGGACGAGGATCAGCCTGACAAGATAAATCCTATTCATGGTAAAAATGTCCTTTCGGCCAATGAGATCGGTTATTTTCTGGAGCAGGCGAATCAACTAGATGCGGCACAGGTGTTTTTAGATAAAGTAATAGCGCGTTTTCCTGAGCGTGAGGTTGCCTATTTAAACCGCGGTGATGTATTTTTCAAAAAAGGCCAATCTTCGTACAAAAAAGCCAAAAAAGATTACCGTACCTATGTCGAACTAATGAATAAACGTGGCTTGCAGGCAAAAATTCCACAAAGAATAGTGACTTTTTTGAACACACAATAGTCATTAGCAATTTGCTAATACCTAATTTAAGATCCGATAGACCATTTCTTTTAGGACCTCCTCGCTATTGAAATTGCTAGGTACGTTGACGCCCTTTGATTTCAGATCCGTCTCTTTAAGGACATTCAGTACATCAAAAGTTTTCCGACGGTTGTAATTTCGGGCCGCCAATTCATATTCTTTTAGGAAAAACGGATGCACCCCCAATTCTTTTGCAGCAACGGATTTATCAATGAGATAATGGTATTTTAGTATTTTGGTAAAATAAGTAGCCACTTGTCCAACCACCATTACCAGCGGGTTATTCTTTGGATTTGCTACAAAATAATCCACAATCTGATAAGCTTTCAAGGCATTACGCTTTGCCAAAGCTGTATTGAGCTCAAATACATTGAAATCTTTTGAAATACCGATGTTGCGTTCGACATCGTCCATACTGATCTCCTGACTCTTGGGTACATTGAGCATCAGTTTATCCAGTTCATTAGATACCTTCGCCAGATCGTTCCCGAGATAATCCGCAATCAGTGCTGCCGCCTGTGGGTGGATGCGCCAGCCTGCATCCTTTAGATAGCCGCCGATCCAAGGGGTAACTTTATCATCATATAATTTAGCCGCATCGATCACCAATCCAGCCTTTTCAAATACCTTATAAATCTTCTTCCGCTTATCGAATTTCCCGTGTTTATAGCAAAAAACCAAGATGGTTGTTGGTGTCAGATGTTCAAGGTATTTGGTCAATAGCTCCTCCGTATCCGATTTCCACTTCAGTTCCTGCGCTTCCTTTATAATAATCACTTGATGATCGCTCATCATCGGGTATCGTTTTGCCGCATTAACCACTGTAGAAATATCAATATCCTTTCCGTAAAAAACAGATTGATCAAAGCCTTTTTGAGCATCATTCAGCACTGTAGATTCCAGTGCGTCCGCGATGGTATCAATAAAATAGCTTTCCTCCCCCTGCAGTAGGTAGACAGGCTTAAAGGATCTGTTCTTTATATCGGATAAGATCGGATTTATATTCATATAGGCGAAATTACGATTTTACTATCAAATCCGGAGCAACCCAGCGATTAGAATTCGACTTATTATCCAACTTATTTCAACAAAAAAGATCTAACCGACTGATTAAAAGAAGTAATGCAAAAAGCAAAAAAAACCACGTGAGAGAATCGTTTGATGTACTTTTTTTTGCTAAAATTTTAGTATATTTGTGTATGTTTTCACCGACACCACTCAATTTGCCACCATTCAAAGCGAAAATATCCAAAAAGAATAATGCGGTTTATATTTTTGATGAGTTGCGAAAAAAAGAACTGGTATTGACACCGGAGGAATGGGTCAGGCAACATTGGATAAACTATTTAGCATTGATCAAGAATTATCCAAAGTCGCTGATGAATATTGAGGGTGGATTGAAACTAAACAGTCTCCAGCGACGGAGTGATTTACTGATTTATAATAGTGCGGGACATAAGGTTGTTTTGGCCGAATTCAAAGCACCGCATATCAAGATCACACAAAAAGTATTCGAACAGATCGCCAATTACAATTCTGTGCATCGGATTCCATACTTACTGGTGAGCAATGGTATAAATCATTATTATTGCAAAGTTGATTTTGAGACCGAATCGTATCAATTTTTAGAAGATCTTCCCGACTATAACGAAATCGGTTAAGGACTTCTATTTGAAACGGATAAAGCACAAGCCCTATTATAAAACGCCTTTCTTTGCTGAAAGAGGCTGTATCGAAAAAATGTAAAGTGGATGTAAAACATCTTTTCAATTTATTTGATTTTTAAAATATAGTTTTATATTAGTCCTACAGAATAGAAAAAATAAAAAGATGAATATAGATAAAAACGAATTCAGAAAATATGCAGTAAAGCATCACCGTATTGGAAGTCAACATGTTGACAGTTTTATTGCCCGTACAGAGACTAGCATTCCAACAAATCTTACACCTTACATCGTTGAGGAGCGTCAATTGAACGTTGCACAGATGGACGTGTTTTCACGTTTGATGATGGATCGCATTATTTTCTTGGGAAGCGGTATCGATGACCAAGTAGCGAATATTATTCAGGCACAATTGTTGTTTTTACAGTCCACTGATGCACAGCGTGACATCCAGATTTACATCAATTCCCCAGGAGGAAGTGTTTATGCAGGCTTGGGTATCTACGATACGATGCAATATATTACACCAGACGTAGCGACCATCTGTACAGGAATAGCAGCATCTATGGGTGCAGTTCTGCTTGTAGCTGGAGCAAAAGGCAAGCGTGCAGCATTACGTCACTCACGTGTGATGATTCACCAACCATCTGGCGGCGCTCAAGGGGTAGCAGCAGATATGGAAATCAACTTGCGTGAAATGATGAAATTAAAAGAAGAATTATATACCATTATTTCAGAACACTCCGGACAAACCTATGAGTGGGTAGAAAAATCTTCTGATCGTGACTACTGGATGAGAGCCAATGAGGCCAAAGAATTTGGTATGATTGACGAGATTTTACTTCCTAAGAAGGAGATTATTAAATAAAGATGGCGAAGAATAACGATAGAGACATTCATTGTTCGTTTTGTGGAATAAGCAAAAATGAAGCTCAGATGCTCATTGCTGGAAATGGAGCACACATCTGTGACAGATGTATCCAACAGGCAGGGGAAATCTTGGCAGAAGAATTAAAACAACGGAAAAGCAAGACATTACAGACTGCGTTAAAATTAATACGCCCTCAAGAGATCAAAACTCACTTGGATCAGTATGTAATTGGTCAGGACGATGCAAAGAAAGTAATTTCAGTAGCCGTTTATAATCACTATAAACGTTTGAATCAAAAAGTGGATAAAGATGAAATTGAAATCGAAAAATCCAATTTGATTATCGTGGGTGAGACGGGTACCGGAAAGACATTATTGGCAAAGACTGTTGCCAAAATATTGAACGTCCCTTTCTGTATCGTTGATGCTACGGTATTAACCGAAGCAGGTTATGTCGGAGAAGATGTAGAAAGTATTTTGACACGCCTGCTTCAAGCTGCCGATTATGATGTTGCTTCAGCAGAACGTGGTATCATCTATATCGATGAGATTGACAAAATCGCACGCAAGAGCGACAACCCTTCTATCACTAGAGATGTCTCTGGTGAAGGTGTGCAACAGGCGCTATTAAAGATTTTAGAAGGTACGGTTGTCAACGTACCACCTCAAGGTGGCCGTAAACATCCAGACCAGAAAATGATCGCTGTCAATACCAGCAACATCCTATTTATCTGTGGTGGTGCATTCGACGGAATCCAAAAGAAAATTGCGAACCGTCTACGCACACAAACAGTGGGTTATAAGATGAATGAAGACGAAGAGGAAATCGACTTGAACAATCTATACAAGTATATTACACCGCAGGATCTTAAAAACTTTGGATTGATTCCAGAGTTAATCGGACGTCTTCCGGTCTTGACTTACTTAAATCCATTGGATAAAGAAACCTTGTTGAGTATTTTGACTGAGCCAAAAAATGCTTTGGTAAAACAGTACAAAAAATTATTTGAGTATGAAGGCGTCGAATTGAAATTTGATCCCGAAGTATACACATTTATTGTAGATAAAGCTGACGAATTTAAACTTGGAGCCAGAGGCTTACGCAGTATATGCGAAGCAATTATGCTGGACGCCATGTTTGAAATGCCGTCAACGAAAGAGCAAACGGGACAGAAAAGTTTGGAAATCACCTTGGATTATGCGAAGAAAAAATTCGAAAAATCTGATCTGAAAAAGCTTAAAGTCGCTTAAAAAAAATCCCGTTCGCTGAACGGGATTTTTTTTTACCCCTGCATTTAAACTGTTTCACCTTGCCGCTAGCTCATCTCATGAATGCTATCCAACAACACATTGTTGAAAGGATTTAGTGGATAAAAGCACCTAAAACAAGGTAAAACATAATAAAAAAAGAATTAAAAATCTTATATTACAATAATAACATAGCCATAACGGAATGTTGACAGACAGATAAGAGATTAGTGAAATTAAAATTTAATGACTATGACAAAGAAAACTACAAAAAATACTGTAAATAGCCCGATAACACCAGGTTTAAAAACCAAAGAAGAAATCGTGAACAACTGGCTTCCACGTTATACCGGAAGACCTTTGGAAGAGTTTGGGGAGTATATCCTATTGACAAACTTTTCAAAATATATTCATCTATTCTCGGAAATGCATGACAATGCCCCTATCTACGGAGAGGACAAACCTATGCAATCCGTGACCGCTGGCGGTATTACCATTATCAATTTTGGAATGGGTAGCCCGATGGCCGCAACGATAATGGATCTGCTATCTGCCATTTCACCTAAAGCCGTGCTATTTTTGGGCAAAACCGGAGGAATCAAGAAAAAGATTCCTGTAGGAGAATTGATTCTCCCTATCGCTGCTATCCGTGGCGAGGGAACATCGAATGATTATTTTCCACCTGAGGTACCTTCATTACCCGCGTTTGCTATGCAAAAAGCGATCTCCACAACAATCCGTGACCATCAACGAGATTATTGGACAGGGACGGTCTACACTACCAACAGAAGGGTATGGGAACATGACAAGGCATTCAAAAAATATCTGAAATCGATTCGGGCCATGTGTGTCGATATGGAAACAGCGACAATATTCAGTGTTGGTTTTGCGAACAAGATTCCGACAGGAGCTTTGCTATTGGTTTCCGATCAACCAATGGTCCCTGAAGGAGTCAAAACTTCTGTAAGTGATGTCACCGTTACAGCGAAATACGTAGAGGCACATATCAGTATCGGTATTGATGCCCTAAAACAACTTATCAATAACGGATTAACTGTAAAACACCTTAAATTTTAAGGGGTTGACAGGATAAAGAACCCGATATTGAAGTTTACTTGAAAAGTTGAACAAAGTTAAGATCAACTAAAAATGATGAGCCTGATAAAAAATTGGGCTCATTTTTTTTGAAGGAGCTTTATTCCATTCCTCCTTTAGTCTGCTCCAACGGCTCACAACCTGTCAATTTTTCCAGCTATAGTTCGCTCAATAAACCAAGGATACCGATCAACTAATACTAACTGAAAACCAACAACTTAAAACTAACAGACAGAATACTTGATTATTAATTGAGCGATTATTAACTATAAATTGAAACGTTAACAAATGTTAATTTACACAATAATTAAACTATTTGGCGTTATATCTTGTAATAGTAACATTACAATAGCACATATATCAAAAATTTAATCAAGTATTGTGAAGAAAAAAACATTATCTATTTTCAGCGTATCCTTATTGATTTGTTCAGTCTTAGCCACCCAGGTAAGTTGTTCTTCAAGCTCTTCCAAAGAAAATAATACCAATGAAAAACCTGTAGCCCTGCCCGTCTATACAGTTGCAAAATCTGATGCGACCACGATTAAGGACTATCTAGGTACCATTGAGGGAAAAGTGAATGTAGAGGTCCGTCCCCAGGTTGAGGGCTTACTGCAAGAAATCTATGTCGATGAAGGTTCTTTTGTACAAAAAGGACAAAAGTTGTTCAAAGTAGATCCTTCTACCTATCAAGAAAATTTAAACAACATGGTAGCCACGGAACAGGTTGCGCGGGCCAAACTTAAAAATGCACAATTAGAAGTAGACCGTTTGAAACCATTGGTTCAAAATGACGTCATTTCGGATGTAAAACTGGCTTCAGCCAAATCTGACTATCAGGTAGCAAAGGCAACGCTAGATCAGGCCAGTGCCGCTGTACGCTCTGCGCAGATCAGTAAAGACTTTACGATCATTACAGCACCTGTAAGTGGATATATCGGCCGTATTCCCAAACGTATTGGGAATTTAGTGTCCAAAGGTGACAAAGAGCCCCTCACCTACCTATCCGATATACAGGAAGTCTATGTTTATTTCTCCATGAATGAATCCGACTTCCTCTACTTCTCAAAAGCACAGGCGAAAAAAGACAGCATTGAAGGTAAGAAATACAACCAGAATCAAAAACTGGTATTTCCTCTGGTAACGCTGGTTCTCGCCGACGGTGAAGAATATGCGAAAAAAGGGATTGTCGATGCTGTCAATGGACAGATCAACAGAACCACAGGAGCAATTTCTCTACGTGCAACTTTCCAAAACCAAGACAATATTTTACGTTCGGGAAGTAGTGGCACACTAAAAATTGCGGAAGTAAAAAAAGATGTCCTTCAGATCCCACAGATTGCCATCAATGAATTACAGGACAAAACTTTTGTCTATATATTGGATCAAAACAATAAAGCACAACGCCGCAATATTCAGCTTTCAGGCAAAAGCAAAGGCAATTATATCGTAGACTCAGGTCTCAAGGAAAACGACCGTGTCATTACCAGTGGATTTGACAAACTAACCGATGGTTCTGCCGTCACCCCTATTCCACAGAAATAATTATCGCACATTTTTACATCGCTGTGGTAACCTATTTTCAGGTATGTCCGAGCTATGTCTAAAATTCTATTATATGTTAAAAACCTTTATAAATAGACCTGTTCTAGCCACGGTCATTTCTATTATTTTAGTCATACTGGGCTTGGTGGGATTAAAGCTGCTCCCTGTGTCCCGATTTCCCGAAATTGCACCGCCGAGTGTCCTGGTATCATTGAGTTACCCTGGTGCCAATGCTGAGACGGTAGCAAAAAGTGTTTTATTGCCGATTGAAGAGGCTATTAATGGTGTGGAAGATATGACCTATATCAAATCGTCTGCTTCCAACTCCGGTTCGGGTAGTGTGTCCGTCTATTTTAAAACCGGAACAAATCCAGACATTGCCTCGGTCAATGTGCAGACCCGTATCTCCAAAGCGATCAGTTCTATTCCTGCTGAAGTAAACGAAGCTGGGATTACCGTCATGCCACGCCAGACCGGGGTTATCATGACCATCAATCTTTACTCGGATCATCAAGATAAGGCCTATGATGAAACCTTCTTACAAGCTTATGCACAGATCAATCTCATGCGTCCTTTATTACGTGTAGACGGAGTAGCACAAGTATCACGACTCGGAGCAAGGGATTATGCCATGCGGCTTTGGTTGAATCCAGAAAAGTTGGCCCTTTATAATCTGGTTCCCCAGGACATTATGAATGCCATCAAAGATCAAAACTTTGAGATAGCGCCAGGTAAATTTGGTGAAACTTCCGATGAGGCATTTGAAACTGTTATTCGACACAAAGGACGCTTTACCACACCCGAAGAATTTCAGGGTATCGTCATCAAGACAAACAATGATGGTTCGGTGCTATACCTCAAAGATGTTGCACGCGTAGAATTTGGTGCAACAAATCTCAGTAGTGACAATAAGGTCAATGGTCATCCCGGACTGACACTCAACCTGACGCAAACCAGTGGTTCCAATGCCCATGATATTGATATCGCTGTTCGGAAAGTACTCCAAGAACAGGCCAAGACATTCCCAAAGGGATTGCATTATGAAGTGACTTATTCTGTACGTGACCAAATTGATGAATCCATCAGCCAGGTTGAACACACACTTTTCGAAGCATTTATTTTGGTCTTTATTATTGTTTTCATCTTCCTACAGGACTTTAGATCAACCTTAATTCCCGCGATCGCTATACCTGTTTCTTTGATCGGCACTTTCTTTTTTCTCCAGCTCTTTGGATTCTCACTCAATGTATTGACCATGTTTGCCCTGGTATTGGCCATTGGTATTGTTGTCGATGATGCCATTGTTGTTGTGGAGGCCATCCATGAGAAGATGCATAGTACGGGATTAAAAGCTAGAGCGGCGACATTGTCGACCATGTCAGAGATTACTGGTGCAATCCTCTCCATTACCATGGTCATGGCAGCGGTATTTTTGCCTGTTGGTTTTATGGAGGGTCCAGCAGGTATCTTCTATCGGCAATTTGCCTATACCCTAGCGACAGCGATCCTAATTTCAGCGCTAAATGCCTTGACATTGAGTCCTGCCTTATGTGCATTATTGCTCAAAGCGCCCAAGCCTGAACAGGAAGAAGAAGCCAAATCAAAAATCGGCCAGTTTAAGGATCGTTTCTTTAAAGCATTCAATACTTCTTTTGATCGCCTGACTGCCCGATACGTATCTATTGTACAGTTATTGATCAATCATAAAAAAATAGCCTGGATAGGTCTGGTATTGATTACTGCAATCGGAGTCATTTTAATGATCAAAACGCCAAAGAGTTTTATCCCAACTGAAGATGACGGTTTTATCACCTACAACATAGCGCTCCCTCCAGGAGCTTCGTTAAGCCGCACGACAGAAGTACTCTATCGCGCTGACAGTATATTGAAAAAAAGAAAAGATATCGAGGGTATGACGACAGTTTCTGGCTTCAATGCACTGGATGGTAGTTCGAGTCCAGCCTTTGCTGCAGGGTATATTACACTTAAACCACATGCCAAACGCAAGCACATCAAAAACATTAACGCCTTTATGGATACGATCAGGAATGACCTTGCACAAATAAATGAGGCTACATTTACGGTATTTCCTAGGCCCACAGTACAGGGATTTGGTGATTTTGCCGGTATTGAGATGGTTCTTCAAGATCGTATGGGCGGTGACGTAAGAGACTTTAATACCATTGCAGATACCTTTATCAGCCAGCTGAATACCCGTCCGGAAATCCGTAGTGCTTACACCAGTTTTAAATCCAATTTCCCCCAATACGAGGTGAACATTGATGCTGTCAAAGCAAAATCACTCGGTGTTGAGATCAAAGACTTAATGTCCACCATACGCTCCTATTTTGCACGGGTGCAAGCCAGTGACTTTAATCGTTTTGGCCGCCAATACCGCGTGTATGTACAGTCCGATTTTGATTTCCGCAAAGATCCAGCATCTTTCAATTCGATTTTTGTACGGAACAACAAAGGCGAGATGGTACCCATCAATACTATTCTGACATTGGAAAAAACTGTCGGCCCCGAAACCATTACCCGCTACAATCTATACAATGCAATTTCGGTCAACATTACACCAGCAGAAGGCTATAGTACCGATGACGCCATGCAGGCCATCCAGAAGCTAGCCGACGAAAAACTACCCGGAAACTATGGTTTTGAATGGACGGGTATGAGCTATGAAGAAAGCCAATCTGGATCCCAGACTATTCTAATTTTCGTCCTGAGTATCTTATTTGTATACTTTTTACTCTCCGCACAATACGAAAGCTATATTCTTCCCTGGGCAGTTTTACTATCCATTCCTGTTGGTCTGATCGGTGTCTTTTCAGTTATCAACCTTGTCGGTCTACAGAACAACATCTATGTCCAAGTTGGATTGATCATGTTGATCGGTCTACTGGCTAAAAATGCGATCCTAATAGTCGAATTTGCCGTACAGGAACGTAAAAATGGAAAAACCATCGTGGAAGCCGCTATCAGTGGTGCAAAGCTAAGGTTAAGGCCAATCCTAATGACCAGTCTTGCCTTCGTTGCGGGTCTAGTTCCACTGATGTGGACTGTCGGCCCTTCGGCCATCGGTAATCACTCCATCAGCTTCAGTGCAGCAGGCGGTATGCTATTAGGAGTTGCCTTTGGCATCTTTATTATTCCAGTACTCTTTGTTGTCTTCAAAGGTCTGGATGAAAAACTACAGGATAAACTAGCTAAAGAAGAAGAATGAAAAACATAAAAAAATACATTTCAGCACTATTTATGGCTACCGGGTTACTGATGTTGATAAATGCCTGTAAAGTTGGTAAAGAGTATGTTCAGCCCAAACTAAAACTTCCCGGCACCTTCCGTGGTGACACCTTAGCTTATTTTGGCGACACCTCCAGCATGGGATTGATTCATTGGAAATCGTTCTTTCATGATCCTACTCTCAAGCTACTGATCGATTCGGCACTGACCAATAATTTTGAAATGAAAACAGCGCTGCTCAACTTACAGATCTCCAGCAGGGTAATGGCTCAAAATAAGTCAAATTATCTACCGAGTGTCAGTGCCACCATAGCGAATGGAAACCGCACCTGGCGATCGAAAGAATTTGGGAGCGGACCATTGTCAAAATACTATGAGCACAAAGGTGAGAAAGCACCAGAAAATATGTTTGTTTACCAATCTCAATTTGGATCCGACATCAGTTTTAGCTGGGAAATAGATATCTGGAAAAAAATTAGCAGCAAACAGGAACAGCTACTGGCGGAATACCTGGATACACAGGAAGCCAAAAATGCCATTCAGACCAATATTATCACGTCTGTCGCCAAAGGTTATTTCAATCTGTTGATGTTAGATGCTAAAATTGAAGTCGCCAAACGTAATGTTCAGTTGAACGACAGTACATTACGTATGATTAAGCTACAATATAAAGCCGGTGAGATTACAGCACTTGCCATTCAACAGACAGAATCGCAGCGTTTATTGGCAGCCTCACTTGTCCCAGAATTGGAAAAACAGATTACTATCCAAGAGAATGCATTGCAGACATTAACAGGAAGGCTCCCGGACAGTATCAAACGAAGCACTTCATACGAACATCTGTTTGCAGAAAGTAAGGACATATCGCTTGGTTCGCCCATTGAAATCATACGCAATCGACCAGATATCCGTTCCTCCGAGTTTCAATTAATGGCGGCGAATGCCAATGCGAATATACAGCAGGCTATGCGCTACCCCTCCCTCAATATAGGCGGCGTACTGGGCGTAAATTCCATGCTTCCCCGAAACTGGTTCAACATACCAGGCGCATTACTAGGTGGTATCACCGGCAATCTGACCACGCCTATTTTCAAAAACAAAACATTAAAAACACAATATGAAGTTGCAAAACTCGAACGGGATAAAGCCGAAATTCAGCTTCAACAGCGAGTCGTCGAAGCAGTTGCCGAAGTCTCCAACGCTGTAGTTACAGTAGACAAACAGCGGGAACAGCTCGAGCTAGCCAGAAAAAGAGTGGATAATGCGCATCTTGCGGTAAAAAATGCAAACCTACTCTTCAAAAGTGGCTATGCGACATATCTAGAAGTGATCACTGCACAAAGTAATGCCTTGGATAGCGACCTGGATCTGGTCGAGCTACGCCAGCAGCATCTGGATGGATTTGTGGATCTCTACCGTTCTTTAGGTGGCGGTTGGAGATAATGAATTAAAAACGCTATTTTTGTTTTATGACACCAGAAGAATTACAACAATATTTTCAATCTAGGGAATTACCCAAATCACTGGAAATACAACAAGATATGCAAGTGTTTGATGTGGAAAGATTTATCAGCACAAGTTTTATCCATGTTGGATTATGGAAAAAAGATTTGAGCAAATGCCCGGCATGGGTCAGGCTTTTAAAATTTAAGGAAGCACTGGAAAATAACGAAAAAGCCTAACAAATTGTTAGGCTTTTTTATGCTTTCAGCTAAAGTTGTTGTAACAATGCGGACATATCTTCCTTCGCGAAGATCTGCTCCACCCCTCCGGCCAACATTTCAATCCGTTCGCTTTCATCACTACTCGAGGTCAGACCAAATATACGAATGGAAGGAAACTTCTCCCTAACGATTTTTGCGGTTTCGATACCGTTCAAAATCGGCATGTGCAGATCCAATATGCACACCTCAGGTAGCGCTTTATTATGTTCAATCAAATAGTCGATAAGGTCTCTACCATTAGAGGCGCAATAAACTAATTCCAACGAATGGGATTGGGCCATGGCCTTCATCATAACATGATGGATCATCGCATCATCTGCGTAGACAATCTTACATTTACTTTTGGTATCCATTCGAAAAAGAGATCATTCAACTAATTAATACAATAAAATTCTATAAATACGCAATAAAAATTAAAAATATGGAAATAAGTTAATAAGAATTATGTTACTATGCAAATCTAATTTCAAAAAAGTGCATCGCAACACATCCATTAAATTCAATTTAGATCCAATAAAAAGAACATCATTAGGTAGCAATAATTTCATTTAGACAACATATCTAAAACAACAGGAATAGTCGGAAGATCTAACTTAACGATACGATATCGTTAAAAGTCATCCTCTATAATTTCAGCCACTCTTCCTACTTGACCATCTGTCAGCCTTACTTTTATCCCTCTTGAATGATAAGATGAGGATGTCAGTAAATCTTTGACAATGCCCTCTGTAAGATTCCCCGTACGCTGGTCTTTTTTTAGAATGATATTAACCAACATTCCAGGCTTTACATCCGCTCTATTTCTTCCGTCCATGGTCAAATGTAAGAAATAAAAAAGGAGTTTTCCAAAAGAAAACTCCCCTATTTTTTGTTGAATTATTTATTTTTTATTATCTCATATAGCGGTTGAAACCATTAACATCAAGATTTTGATCTATATTTTTTATTTTCAACAAGATACATAAGTAATTTTTTATTGTTGTGTATTCCGAACGCTGAAAACCTGTACTGTATCCATCCGACTAAGAGAAATACATAACGGCTTTCAAACATTTAGTTACTTGAACAACTTAAAAATATCATTTCCGAATATAAACACCATCAGGCCCAAAAGGATAAAGAATCCGACCATTTGTGCTTTTTCGAGAAATTTTTCACTCAGCGGCTTGCCTTGAATCATCTCGATCAGTAAGAATACGACGTGACCGCCATCCAGTGCCGGAATAGGTAACAAATTCATAAATGCAAGCGCCATTGAAAGCATACCAACCAAAGACCAGAACCGAATCCAATCCACTTCAGTACCGAACAATGTCGCAATACCAATAGGTCCAGAAAGCGCTTTATCAGCACGTACCTCTCCTTTGAAAATTTTACCGAATCCTTTCGCATTATCTGTGATTACCGTAAATGCCTTTTTAGCACCGATCGGAAAAGCTTCCATAAGCGTATAGTTCGTTGTAAACGACTTGATCGAATTATCATGATTGACACTGATACCTAACATTGCATCCGCTGGTACATTTCCTTTTAGGGAAACCTCCGCTCCTGCACGGATTACTTTAATGACAACAGGTTTATTGATATTTGCTTTAACTAACGTTCTGAATTGATCAAAGAAAGGTACTGGAGTATCATTTAGGGCGACAATACTATCCCCTTTGGTAAAACCCATCTTACTTGCCACTGATCCTGGGGCCACTTGTGCAATACTTGTTGTTTTAAAACGAGGTTCAATAAACTTCTCTCCTTTTTTATCGGACAAGGTATTCAATAAATCCGCTGGAACCTTGATTTCTGTTGTCCTGCCATCACGTTCTACCGTAAGGGATACACCGCCCATTAATACTTTAGAACCAAGCAGCTCGGAGTAGTTTTCAACGCGGTGTCCATCTATTGCGATCACTTTATCACCGGCTTTAAGACCGATAGATTCACCAATGGATCCCGGTACGATACCGTTTACCAGTTGATCCATCTTGACATCTGTATTACCCATTTTAAAGGTCAACATCCAAAAGACAAGGATACCAACGACGATATTAACGATAATACCACCCAACATCACGATCAGACGCTGCCATGCCGGTTTCGAGCGGAACTCCCAAGGTTGTGGTTCGCCTTTCAATTGTTCAGTATCCATCGACTCATCGATCATACCGGCGATCTTCACATAGCCACCCAGAGGTAACCAGCCGATACCGTACTCACAGCCTTTATAGTTGAATTTAAATAATTTCACCCCCCACGCATCAAAGAACAAATAGAATTTCTCCACTTTAATTCCAAATGCACGTGCTGCTAAAAAATGCCCTAACTCGTGTAGAACAATTAAAATTGACAAGCCTAAAATCACTTGTCCGACCATAATTAAAACACCCATGTATGCTTTCTATATTTAATCTTTGATTATTTCTTTTGTTATTAACCTTGCTAGCCGATCCGTCTCCAGATAGTCCTCCAGTGTCGGATTGGCGATAAATTCCACTTTTTCCAATGTATTTTCGATGACGTCGCTCATTTCCAGGAAGCCGATTTTATCGGCTAGGAAAGCAGCTACGACAACTTCATTTGCTGCATTCAATATACAAGATTTATTTCCACCGGCGCGAAGTGTTTCGTAAGCCAGGGCTAAATTTCGAAAAGTTTCCATATCTGCTTTTTCAAAATGAAGCGTCGGATAGTCCATAAAATTGAAGCGTTCAAAATTATTTTCAAAACGGGCGGGATAAGTCAATGCGTATTGAATAGGCAGCTTCATATCCGGAACACCCATTTGAGCTTTCATAGATCCATCTTTAAATTGAACCAGAGAGTGCACGATCGACTGTGGGTGTACGATGACATCCACCTGATCGATAGCTAGATCAAAGAGCCATTTGGCTTCGATCACCTCCAGTCCCTTGTTCATCAAAGAAGCCGAATCTATCGTAATTTTGGCCCCCATAGACCAATTGGGATGTTTTAGGGCCTGTGCTTTTGTTACCTGCAGCAACTCGTCCCGCTTTCTTCCACGAAAAGGACCTCCAGATGCCGTCACATAAATTTTTTCAATAGGGTTTTGCTCCTCACCGACCAGACATTGAAAGATTGCCGAATGTTCAGAATCTACAGGCAACATATTGACACCGTATTCTTTGACCAAGGCCATAATCAATTCCCCGGCAACAACAAGAGTTTCCTTATTCGCCAGGGCAATATCTTTTCTGGATTGAATAGCCATTACCGTAGGTTTTAAACCTGCAGAACCCACGATTGCATTTAAGACAATACCTATTTCGGCGTATTGCACCACTTCAATCAAGCCCTCTTCACCATATAACACCGTCGTATCCTGAAACGCTAAGGCTTCTTTAACTTTTTTATATTGGATTGGATCGGTCACAACAACCGATTTTGGTTTAAACTCCAACGCTTGTTTGATCAATAGTTCAGCATTGCTACCGCAAGTCAGAACAACCGCTTCAAACTTATCCGGAAAGGCTCTAATAACATCCAAGGCTTGTGTACCGACACTACCCGTTGCCCCTAAAATGGCAATTCCTTTTTTACTCAAAACCTTCTCTCTTTATTAAAATATATTATTCAAAATCTTCGGGTCCTCTCCACCGTGATAGTCCGACATCATTTCCCGGTACGCAACCGAAACAACAATACTGGCCAAAGGTACCACTAAGAACGAGCTCACAAGGTTCAAAATAATAAAAATTATGTAATATCCTAAATAATTAAAATACATCTGCAATAATTGCAAAGAAGCAAATACCGCAAAGATTAATAATAATTTGAAAACATTGCCTTTGGTCAACGCAAAGCTAAAGCGCAGCGATTTAAAGGTTCCCGCATGTTTATCAATAATAAAGAAGGGATAAAATGCGATGCGAATAATCAAAATAAAAGTCAATACTGCTGCAGCATAAACAACGCTAGTCGTAAATTTTTCAATAAGCACAACGCGATTAGTACCATTTTCGAGTAAGTATAGCAAAGGAAACAAAATCGCTCCCAAAATCATCAGCAATGCAAAAGAAAGCACCATAATACTTAACATTGCACCAAAAAAATGGGCTATTTCTTTTGAACTTGGTATACAATGGATCAATTTCTTGTCCTGGTTGCCATCGATCAGATTGAGGATGTATTTAAACAAAGTAAGGTTCAGTCCAAAATACATGATCATAAAAAAGAAGGCCATAAAACCACTAAGTACAACATTAAAATCACTAATTGTTGTCGCCAGGAAATTGGATAAACCAGAGGTTACAAATAGTAAAAAACATAGGCCAGCAACAGAAAAATAATGCTTTTTCAATAGTTCCCACGACCTATTAAAAACCTCATTTACGGCAAAAGTACTTTCCTTTAGGAATTGAATCATTTTTTCTTTGAATAAACTTTTACAAAGATGCCATTATTTTTAATTTTCAACAATTTACACCCACATAAAATTGACATTTTTTAAGTTTTTTAACATCATATTCGATCCAACTATTTTTTCAGGGCATCTATAGCCTCTGCTTTATTTCAATGCCGGTAAAAATCCACTTCAAATGTGGTAAAAAAAACGTGCGGCGGTCTAAACATTCGATTCGTTTTCTGGGATTTTTGCTATTTTAGAACATCCGGGCAAAATCATTTACCGTTTCAGTGAGCGAGGCGATTGACCGGAAAAATACGGTTTCGCAGAACGGCCAAACAACCAAAAATAAGTTAAAGCAAAATCACTATAAGACACAACCAACAGGTATGGAAACAGAGGATGCCTATCGGCACATGGAATTTGAAGAATTTCAGCTTTTAAAAACACCCCAGGAGCTTCATAAATTAGCGACACAATGTTTTTTCTACATCCAACAATGGATCGTTGAGAGCCCATTTTGTAGTGAGGCTACTGCCCTGATGCTATTCTGGCATAACTATCCTTTTGAAGCTATTCGTCGAAGCTGGAAAACAAGAAAAGGAACTGACGAGAACTTCGACATTATAAAAACGGTTATAAACAATTCTGAAAAAGGGTTTTATCTCAAAACAGACATCAGTTACGATCCTGCCGAAAAAATTGCACAGGCTCCAAAAATACCAGCGGTCGTTTTGCAGGCAAGCCAGGGAGAGGAACCCTATGTTTATTTAGAAGAAACGGAAGTTCATAGCTGGTTTGGAGAACATTTGATCAATCAGATCAGGCGGAGTGATAGCACCATTGAATTGTACAACATTGCCGTCTTATTGAAACATCGCGAATTCGACGTATATCAAACTGTAATCGAACATAAATACTGCGATAAAGCAATTGCTCTTATGGTTTATTGGCTGCTTGAAAGATACTCGACATTGGCATTATATGCTGAAGATTGGCCAGAAATAAAGCCCATTTTGGAAAATATTGTTGATAGGCTCGAGCGAGATGAATACCCTGAGATTTTAAGTTACGATCCAGTCAAAGAAGTAAATCCCATCAAATGGGAGATTCCGGATTACTTATTTAACAAGATCAACTAACTTTTTGGGTGCAATTTCCTAGCCTGTTTTATCTCCTCAAGCCTTTGGTAATACAATTTCCTTTGCCTTTGTTTACGAAAAGGATCAACCGTAAAATAAATAAACAATAGGATGAGGAGTGCAGATAACAAGGCGGCTATGTACATTAGCCAAGTAAATATAACTTTCATTTCTTTTGAATTTAATCAGTCAATATAGTAATGTAAATTCGAGACAGACAATATGAATTTTGAGCAACTATCTTACCTGATATCCAAAGACTATCCTATAAAAAAACACGCGGTTCAGCTGAACCGCGTGTTTTTTCTGTAATCACACCCAACAACCTACTTAAACTCTTTTGGAAGAGGTTTCTCCAATAGATATTGATAGTAGAAACGTGCACGCTCATTAAAGTCATATTTACTTTTTGAACGGTCAAATCCATGACGGCTGCCCGGATAGATCATCAATTCAAAAGGTACACTTCTATCTGTTAATTTATCAACCAGTTGCGTTGTATTCTGCAAATGAACATTATCATCCATATCGCCATGCATGATACGCAGTACGCCCTTATAATTGTTAGCATAAGTCAATACCGACCCCGCTTTATAACCTTCAGGATTATCTTGAGGCGTATCCATCCAACGTTCGGTATAATGGGTATCGTACAACTCCCAAGACGTTACCGGCGCACCCGCAATACCAAAGTCAAATACATCAGCAGCTTTAGTCATCGCCAGACAAGTCATATAACCACCGTAGCTATGGCCTGTGATCAATACTTTGTTTTTAGCTACCCAAGACTGAGATTTCAACCATTTTACGATCGTAGAATAATCGATAATTTCCCAATGTCCCAGATTACGGTGCATATAAGCTACGCCCTGTTTACCGAAATGACCAGAAGCCCGGTGATCCGCTGAAACTTGGATAACACCTTCATTCGCCCAATACTGATTGCCCGTACCTTTCCAGGTATCCTTCACAGTACCCGCATCTGGACCACCGTAGATACTGAAAACAACAGGATAAGTTTTCGATTTGTCAAAATCCGTAGGATAAGTGATCGTCAATGGTAAATCAAATAGACCATCATCCGATTTAATATGTAAATACTCCGTTTTACCGTAAGTGTACGAACTAAAGTCCGCAGCTTTGCTATCCGCCAATTGACGTACCACTTTACCCTGATTATCCACTAAGGCAAAACGGTCCGGTGTGCTCACATTAGAATATCGGGTGATAAAATACTTGGCATCAGGCGATACGTTGACATCATGTGAATATTCACCAAAGGTCAAACGTTTCAGATTTTTACCCGAGTAATCCACACGGTATAGATCAAAACGAGCCGAATTTTCCTTACGTGCAGTAAAATAAAGCACCTTATTTTTCTCGTCTATCCGTTTGATTTCGGTCACCTGCCAATCACCAGATGTAATCGGGTTGACTAATGTTCCATCCAACTTATATAGGTAATAGTGCGCCCAACCAGTTTTATCCGATTTTAAAATGTAATATTTATTGTCAGCAAGGTAAGTAATACGCTCATCATGATCCAGATTGATCCAAGAAGCTTGGCGTTCATCATAAATCTCCTTTTTCGAACCAGTATTTGGATCCACCTGATAAAATTTCAGGTTATTCTGATCCCTGTTCATCCATTGCACCATGAAATTTTTACTATCGAAAGCCCAGTAAGGCTGTCCGAAATACTGATCATCCTTTTCATTGAAATCCGCCCAGGTCACTTGTCCGCCATTCAATTGAACGATACCCACTTTCACCTCAGGATTAGGATCCCCTGCTTTCGGATAACGTGTTTCCTCTAGATAACCATGTTGTCCTTTGGATGAATATATCGGAAACATAGGCACTTTGGTATCATCAAAACGCATAAAAGCGATCTTCTTGCTATCTGGAGACCACCAAAAAGCCTTATAATTTGTAGGGCGCCCCAAAATTTCCTCATAATAAACCCATGAAGACCAACCGTTGTAAATTACATCGGTACCATCATTTGTATACTGTGCCTCTTTCCCCGTAGCTACCTCTAAACTATACAAATTGCTTTTACGTGTGAAAGCAACATATTGACCGTCTGGCGATAAAGTTGGGTTCTGTTCTGCAACGTCGGGTGAATTGGTCAATTTCTTTGCAGTACCTGAGCCATTTTTGATAAAAATATCATTTTTCTCTACATAGACCACCGTCCCCTCTTTGGCAGGAATTGTATAGATACTTCTCTTCCCCGATTTGACGTTGACCTGATAGAGCTGGCTATCGTTGACGTCATTTTCCAGATAAGCGGCTCCATCCGCCCAGCCCGGATATTGATTTGTGCGCACGGTTAAAGACTGTTTCTGTCCCCAGGATTGCGCAAAATCCAATTTCTTCTGTGCAAAAGTCAGATCATGCACAAAAAACACAATAGATGCACCTAAGAGCACTCTTGATACTGTATTCATTAATTCTTGGATATGTTTATTAATTATTTCAGCTAAGATAAAGAATTGTGGTAAATAACGACGATTTTACCTGTAACAAGCTTATTCAGCTCCATGTACAGGTGATGGCTATCCACTCTTACCGATAATTTTCAAAAAGAGCGAGTTGGACACCCTCTTTTGGAAAATCTGTCTCATCAACAAAATTAGAGATCGAAATCCCCAGCAGCCGCACCTTATTTGCTAAGGCAATCTTACTCAGCAAACTATGGGCTGTCGCATAGATTTTCTCTTCAGAGTCGAAACTTGTATCCAGCGTCAGGCTTCGCGTCAGCTGCACGAAATCAGCATACTTTAGTTTCAAGGTCAGTGTCCTGCCCGATATTTCTTTTTTACCGATGCGTCCCCAAAGTTGTATGCTCAGTCTTTGCAGTATGGCGTTCAGTTCTTCAAAAGTTTCGATATCAGCCTCAAAAGTATCTTCTATTCCGACAGATTTGCTACTCCTATTGGGTGTAACTGGCCGCTCGTCTATCCCGCGGACAATACGGTAAAAAAAATGCCCAGTCTTACCAAACCAACGCACCAGATCGTCTTCGCGCTGTTTTTTGAGATCCATCCCTGTAAATAAACCCAGCTCGTGCATTTTCTTGGCGGTCACCTTACCTACACCAAAGAATTTCTCTACCGGTAAGGATTCCATAAATTTCAGAATCTTTGAAGGCCCTATAAATGTCAGGCCATTGGGTTTATCCATATCGGAGGCAATCTTGGCGACAAATTTATTGACTGAAACTCCGGCAGAGACAGTCAGATTAAGCTCTTCTTTGATGGCAGATTTGATCGCCCTGGCGATATCAATGGCCGAACCAATTCCCTGTTTATCCATCGTTACGTCCAAAAAAGCCTCATCAAGCGACAACGGTTCAATTAAATCCGTATACCGCTGAAAGATTTCCCTGATCTGATACGAAACCTGCTTATATACCTCAAACCGTGGTCGGGTAAATATGATCTCCGGACAGAGCTGCAGTGCTTTGCGGGAACTCATGGCTGACTTAACACCAAATTTCCGTGCTTCATAGCTGGCCGTAGCCACTACCCCCCGCCCATCAGGCGAACCGCCCACAGCAATAGCCTTCCCCCGATATTCCGGAAAATCCCGCTGCTCCACGGACGCATAGAAAGCATCCATATCCAGGTGGATAATTTTACGATATGTTTGGGGCGAATCCATTACCCAAATTTACAAAAATTAGCAAGAATCACTATAAACCGCGGTAAAATACTAACATAATTAGTTTATCAAGCCAATTCTCAGGCAGTTAATTTCTGAATCAGCCCCAGCCGGTATTAGTGCTGGTACTTTTTCAACCCTTAGAGGCAGATCATGCTCTCCGCGCTGACCGCTCCCTCCATGCTGCCCCTGTTCTCATTAGCACTGATACTTTTCAAACCGTTATAATTGGCCGAGTTCTTGTGTATGATGGACATGGACAGCTTTGCGCCAAAACATATTTGAATAAAATGAAAAGAAAATAATACAACAAAAACTAGCAAAAAAATTATGGAAAATTTACCGGAACAAAAAAAGACAAAGTCTGGATTTAAGAAATTTTTATTTATCCTGCTCCTCTTTTTGTTAGTGGGCTTCGGATCCTATGGTTACTGGAAATACTATTACGTATTTGGTGAAGGGGTGAAATCTGGCTACTTAAATTTTGCCGTCAAAAAAGGCAATATATTTAAGACCTATGAGGGGAAACTGATTCAGGAAGGGTTTGGTAGTGTCAAGACTGGCGGAATTGCCAGCAACCAATTCGAATTTTCTATTGAAGATGATTCTATATTTCGCCAGCTTGAGCTCAATAGTGGTAAATATTTTGACCTTCAATACAAAGAATATCATGGGGTATTGCCTTGGCGTGGCAATACGGTATACATTGTTGACAAGATTATCAATATGAAATAATAAAGGAGGGTATACCCTCCTTTATGCTGAAAGCACATCTCTTACCATTAACCTATCGCCAAAATAACTTTTGAGTATTGTCCCATCGCCATGCAATGTCCATACTTCTTTCGGGTCAACCATCTTAATATAATGGAGAATATCATTCCAGTCCACATGATCCGAAATATACAATTCGATATCATTCTGTGCCTGTAGTCGCTTCCATCCGGAAGCAAAGGCCCGCAATACTTTTGTCGCCCTAAAATAACTATTGAAAGTCATGGGCGGTACCAGATAAACCTTATTCTGCTCACCCTGCTTCATCTCTCTACGATTGTAAGGTTCATAAGTCATTTTTTTAAGTCCATGTTCATCATACAGACGATGGTAAGGCAATATTCCACTATGTACCAGCACCCTTCTTTCCGGACAGTACCTATTGATCAGATCTGTGATCCGTTGTGCTTTCCCCAGCACATAAGTTCCCAATAGAATATTGCTCGCGTGCCCCTCCAGCTTCTTGATCTCCTGAATGGGATCCGGATGGATAACTTCAGGATTTGCAAAAGTACTTTCGGTGATCAATACATCAGCCTGCTGCACTTCGATAGGTTCACAAGTCTCATCAGTCTGCAATTTGTAGTCGCCGGTATACAAATAGCGTACGCCCTGATATTCCATTAAGATCTGCGCGGATCCCAATATATGACCAGCCGCTAGAAAGGTAATTTCCACCGGACCGATTTTAAAAGTGCCGTTGAACAATTTGACCTGATAGGAATCCTTACGGTTCTGCTTATAGCGATAGCTCATAAACAATGCCGTTCCATTAGTACAATAGACATAGTCATGTCCTGAACTGGCGTGGTCGCCATGGGCATGAGATACCACATTATGTGCTACGGGGCTACCCGCATCGATAAAAAAGTCGCCATAACGGCAATAATACCCTTCCGGTTTTCTGACCAGAAAGTCAGACAGTATGATAGACATATATTTATTTTAGAAATTTTTGATGCAATGTCCACACTTGCGGTAGTAGTGGAGTGATTCCATCGTTAACGATGACGAAGTCGGCAAGCTGCAGTTTTTCCTCGTCAGACAATTGTTTGTTAATACGTTCCTGTACCTGTTGTTCAGTTGCGCCATCCCGCTCGATAACACGCTGTATACGAATATCCATTGGCGCAGTAACCAATATGGTATAATCCAGTTCTTTGTATGAGCCACTTTCAAAAAGGAGCGCAGCTTCTTTGAGTGAATAACGTGTAGTCTGCCGCTCAGCCCAATCCTTAGCTTCCTGGATGACAACCGGGTGTACAATACTATTTAGGAGCTCAAGTTTATTCTTATCCGAAAAGACCATATTGGCCAGGAATGCCCGGTCCAGCAGCCCATCCTTGTAAGTTGCCTCACCAAACTGCGCAATAAGTTTTTCCTTGATCCGTATATCGGTATTCATCAACCTTTTGGCTTCCTCATCCGCATTATAAACCGGTATACCGAGAGCTTCAAAAAGCCTACAGATAAAAGTCTTTCCGGATCCTATTCCGCCTGTTATTCCTATTTTCAGCCCCATTTTTATTCCCTATTTTCGTACAAAGAAGTCCACATTCTGTGGCACAACACTGATAATCTTACAATAATCCGGCACCTTGGTCAGCAGGATCGGTAAATACTGCACCTCATTTTTCTCCCAATCCGCCAGATCCACCACAGCCTCAAAATCACGGGATGTATAATTATTATAATCTTTGACCGACATCAGCACAGTGATCACCACTTTACTTGGATTGGGCCTCACGGAACTATAGCGTTGTCCATTTTCAACTTTTACGGGCAGTTCGATGACTTTCTCCGTCAGCTCCCCTACCGGCATCAGCACCTCCACAGATGTGGGATATACATTGATATTTCCCTTTTGATTGCGGGTAAGATTTGCCACAGTGCGCACATCAGTCTCCACCTCTTTCCCACGTACGGTATCCGTTTCCCAATATTCTATGGTCGAAACATCCTCATAGGGCCCTGTTATCGTCACGTATGCAGGTGTGACTTTGGTATCAGCGATAACACCATAGCCCCTTTTAAACAAGATATTGGACAAAGGTTTTACAGGAACCTTTCGCTGTGTTTGTTTTGAAAAATCAAAAAACAAGGTATCCGGGCTCACCGACACCACACGTTGTTCATGCGGAAACTGACGGTTGATAAATCCCAGCTGGTTGGAAAATACAATCCAATCTTTTGTTTTCAGGGAGCTGAGATCCACCTGTACTTTGGGTGTTTCCAATGCAGCTTTCGAAAAGAGGAATTGCCATCCCGTCATCTCGAGCTTTACTTTGACTGTATCCGATTGTTGGGGGTGAAAAGCCCGTTTTTCGGGTAGGTTGACGTATTCTATCGCAGCCTTGACAGACACTGTATATTGGTTGGAAATCGAAAACAACAACCAAGCCAGCAACGAAATTGCAACACAACGCACAAAGATGTTGATCTTGCGTCGTTGGGTCTTATTTAATCGGACTGCGTTTGCCATGTTACAAACTTAATCAATTTGCGTAAAAATCAGTTCTTGGTGCGATAAAAACTTGGTTAAACAAGAAGTGAGTGTAAACCCTTTTGATTTATAAATTTTACATAATCGTTCCCCTCATTTTCCTATTTTATTATACTTAGGTCTGTGCTTTATGAATTAAAGGCATACTAAAAATACCGGACACCTATTCATTACTATCCTAACATATTGTTATAAAGTCATTTAAATAAATAATCTTTTTTACAACAAAAAATCCGCTACACTTTTTCGATCTATCTTTCGTATTTCGAATGGGTCATGGGTAAGAATAAAAAAATTGCCAACTTGATCAAACCCTAAAAAATCCCCATCTTCAAGTTCCTTTAAATGATAATAATCTTTTCCATTAATATTTGATATATAAATATCCCCAATATTGATTGATTTTAATTCCTTCTTTGTTAAAAATCTTTTCACAATTGAGCTTCCTTCATCACCCCAGAATTTTTTTCGAGCCTTTGAAATATCAATTTTTTGGCAATTAAATTGAAATGAGCCAACTTGTAGATTTGTCGAGTATCCGATAAATATATTATCGGAGAAATATAATACAACTTCTACATCACGCATTTTATATAAATCTCCAATTATTAATCCCTCAACTTTAAAATCTTCTATCAATTCATTTTCAAATTCTTTATAAAATGGAACTGAATATTTACAATTAATCAAATTGGGTATATCGGAGCGATTAATGCCTACCTCATCTATAAAACCCAGTTGCTCAATATAATGTGCATAACCATCCCCCAATAGATCAAACACCTGTTGTAAAGTCGTTTTTTCCCAATTTTCTAATTTTCTATGCTTTTTTCTAAAAATATTGAACATAATGTATTCAACTACTACAAAGTACTATTACACTTCCCTGTTTAAATTGAGATCTCCCAAATTGTTTTCAACTTCCCAGCCAGCGTTAAATCTATTCCCAAATCCTTCACCCATATTTCCCAATAAATTAGTTCCCTTAGTGACAATGTTATTTTTAAACACCACTAGTGCATTAAATTCACAGTCAAAGAAATTAAAAAAGTCAGTAAAAATATTATGATCAAAAATTAATGGGACATCGTTATGTCCTCCCATTTGATAGTTAATATACCCTTTAACAATAGAATATCTTATGGTCAAACCTTTTACAAACCAACAGGATTGTATATTAAATTGTTCTATAACGCAATTTTCTATTACAATTTCCGCATCTAATTCAAAACATCCAATAAGATCAATACATTTTATTGTACAATTACTCAGTTTTATGAAATCATCCTGAGAAAAATACATTTTATCTATTAATTCTATACTCTGGTTTCCTACTTCCATAATATATCCCCAAACTCTATAACTCCTCCATTCTTAATTCTAATCTATACTCCTAAAAACATATTTACGGACAAAATTTCAAAATCCAAAAAAATAATTACAACATTTAAACACCTAGAAAAAAGGGATAGACAACCAACCACTGAAAAAAATTAGTTTTTCAGTGAATAGCATCATTTATGGTCCATATCCAAGCAGATATTATTTCATATGTATGCTAAGAAAACTAAAATTATACCCCTATTTCAAGCGTTACTTTGCCGCCTATCCATTTTTTAATGTGATGAGATACACCTAACGGAGTACTATTTATGGAATCTCTTTATATCTGTCATCCTATAAATATGAAAAGAATTATTTTATTCATTGTCTTTCTACTTTCAAGTAGTGTATTCGCCCAATCTAAACTATCAGTCTATCGATTGTTCTCCAATGAGCTAAAAAATGACCGTATCCGAGGAAAACATCTGCAATTGAGGTTTGAAAAAGACGCTAATAACAATATTGGCTTCGACACGATAAATATACAGAGCAAATATATTCCACCCAAGATAGCGTCTATTTTGAAAAACAACACTTCCTTCGATACCGGTAAGTATGAGTTGAAAATATACTGGGACTTATACTCAAGCGAAGTCTATACCCACATAGAAAAAGTGAAAATATACGAAGGATTTCCTAATTTCAGTGAATTTGATGCCAGACCAGTAGGCGGAGTAAAAAATTTTGTAAATCAGATTCTATCCGATTTTAAACGAAATAATTTCGATCCTTATCAGCACACATCTTATACCAACCCGATTGAAGTATTCGTTGATAAGAATGGTCATCATAGCTTTTTATCTCCTTGGCAAATCATCGTTCATTTAGACAGTGCTAAATTAATAAGTTGGAAGCCTGCTTTGTATAATGGCAGACCTAAAAATAGTATCTTCTCTTTCAGATTGACTAATAATCATCCTTTAGTAACCGACATTGAAATGCCCGAAACAGATCAAACATCCAAAGTATTTGTCTTAGACGAAATGTATAAAGGTGAAAAGGTAAGATTTCGATCTGATACGGAGACAATTCCAGTAGGACGGGTTGTTATTTCATTTGTGCTCGACCTATCAATTGATCGATTAGTAAATCCTATTATTCATCGGGATAACGGCAATGATGCTACCGAATTTATTAATTTTATCCAAACTTATATACCTTCAAAATACAGTCTCTATACCTCATTTTTCTCTCATCCAAATCGTTATTATTTTTATATAGCCCCACCAATGGATAAATAGCTAAAGTTTATTGTCCCCAAATTGACTTTAACAGGTCCCCTGAGTTAAGTTTATCCCCACCATTTGATTTTTCGAGATTTCTCCAAAAGTTCAATATCCACTTAACTTCCCCAACCGCTCCATCGCTTTTTTCTCCTTATCAGCTAGGATTTTAAGTATTTCCGACGCTTGCTTTATGTACTCAATCTGATCTGTCTCACTGATTTGATAAAATAAGTCTGAAACGGATTTCCATAACAAAGCTATTTCCACAAATTCTTGATGTGCTTCACGAAGTTGCTCAATCTGGAGCAGGTCATAACTTTCCTTTAGAAAATCGCGATATAAATTTCGGAACAGTGCACCGCCGGTGCCGGCTTTTTCCATCAGATTGGCAGCCATTTTAAATTCCGTGGTTACATCCTTACTCCTATTAAACCATTTTATAAGCTCCTGACTCGTCTTCAAAATCCCCTTGTAAGAAATATTTGTGATGGACGGATTTAGATATTCGTTTGCATTGTTGGCAATAGCGGTAATGACAGACTTTTTTAAGTCAAAGTTTTCACTCATTCGCTGTATTGTATAGTATAAGTTATTCGATGCCATTGGCCCCTTCTCAGCTCTCGCCAAAGCCAGACTTTCGAGCGAGGTTTTGACCTTCCCACCCTGTTGTCTGGTATCGACCAAAAAAGCGTTGTGATTATCATAACCGTAAATCGCAACATAGTGACCAGCGAAATGAAACGGATTAGTGAAATATTCAAGGTAATAAGCATCAAGTTTGAGCCCAACGATTTGCCCTCCATCCAAAAGCTGTTTGACCTGCTGCCAAGCCTTTGTTTTCGAGGTAGTTTCTCTTACAGAAAGCTCGAGGTTGAGGTTTTTACAGAGATTCTTTGTCAACAGATCGGTCTTTATGCGTCCACCCAAAAAAGGGAAATCCATTGTTTTCATATTCCAATAGATAAAACTAAGGCCTTCCCCGAGTCCAAAAAGCATGGGTTCGGAAAGTTCAATTCCAAGCTGCCGCAGTAGAGTTCCAGTGGCAGTAGTCTCACAGTGTTGTCCGTCAAACAGTTTTAGATTGCTCATCATGTTTTCTTTTGCTTAAAATTAGTCGTCTGAACTGACATCTCTATGTCAACAGGTAGTTATAGATTAGAAAATACCATCAATACAGCAAGAATCGTCGATACCTTCAGCCCCCCTCATCCCGACTGTCAATTTTTATATTTATAATTGATTAAATAAACAGTTAACTCGAAAAATATTTCCTTAAATATTAAGATTTACCATTTACCCTGTTTTGGCATTTCAGCTTTATTTTTTTCGTATTTTAATAAAACAAACCCCTTATACTTAAAAAAATATGCTGATTATAAATAGCATAAATCTAAATGACGAAAACCCTCCTGCGGAATATCAAACGATACCGAAAGGATTGTATTTTAATTTTCTGGCTGCCGAGAAACCGATCCGGCAAGATGAAAATCAATACATTGCCAGCAAAAAGATAGGTATACAGACTTTTTTGGAAATAAAGGGATCCTTCGAAAAGGATTGGAATTTTGATCTTAGCAATAGTAGGACAACATTTTGGCTTGCTTTCCAGTTCTTAGGTTCCTCATCGCTCAAAAACATTGACCATTCGACACTAAACCAGCAGCAGTATCTCGGCTATTTTAATACCGAAAAAAGGATCACCTGTCAACTGAAAGGTGGTAAAGCATGGATGGTCTTTATCGGAATAGAAATCGAAGACCCAACTATTTTAGCTCAGGAATAGAATAGCCTACAAATAGATCCGTCGATCTCCACGCAGATCTTTCCTGCACAAAAAATCGGCTATCGGATCAAAAAAGTATTGGAAATGATCGAAAAAATTAAATACTCGATCTATTCGATCAATGCCAGGCTCCAATTTTATACAACCAGCCTACTCGAAATCTACCACGGTGATCTACTGGAGCAACAAAAATCCAAACAGCAGGACGATATCTCCCTGCTACATCGTGCTAAAGCTTATATCCTCGAACATTACATGGATGAGAACCTCAAAGTCGATACTTTAGTAAAAGCGCTTTTGACGAGTAAAAGTACACTTTCGCGTGTATTCCAGGAAAACAATCTGACGATTAAAACAGCAATCAGAACCATTCGGATCTATAAAGGTCGCGAAATGCTCCGAACAACAAATTTATCTGTTGATATGGTTGCATTTCATGTACAATTCTCTACCGCCAAATATTTTATTAAAACTTTTGTAAATTACTTTGGTCATACACCTGCCACCGAGCGGAAACTACATCCACCACCATCCAAAATAGAAAATAAAGAGGATGATAATTAGAGAAGCTATCTTTTTCCCGTAAGGGGAACAGTTTCTCCCAGAAGATTACCAAAACTTCTTAAGAGGATTTACTTTTCCCCTTAGGTGACGCTAGTTTCTCCCAGGAGATCGCAAAAACTTCTTAGGGGATTTTACTTTTCCCTTAGGAGGATGCCGATTTCCCTCAGGAGATCGCAAAAACTTCTTAGGGGGTTTTACTTTTCCCTTAGGGGGACACCAGTTTCCCCCAGGGGATCGCAAAAACCTCTTAGGGGATTTTAATTTTCCCTTAGGAGGATGCCGATTTCCCTCAGGAGATCGCAAAAACTTCTTAGGGGGTTTTACTTTTCCCTTAGGGGGACACCAGTTTCCCCCAGGGGATCGCAAAAACTTCTTAGGGAATTTTAATTTTCCCTTAGGAGGATGCCGATTTCCCTCAGGAGATTGCAAAAACTTCTTAAGGGATTTTACTTTTCCTTAAGGGGAAGCCAATTTTCCCCGGGAGATTGCAAAAACTTCTTAAGGGATTTTACTTTTCCCTTAAGTTTCACCTTCGATCCTCCGATAACCCCAATATACGCCTATTAGCTTCAATCGCATTTTTTACAGATAATATTATTCCAAAACAATCATGAGTAGGGGTAAAATTGTCCCAAAAAGTTTTTCATATCCCCTCGAATTTTGAGACAATTTTACCCCCTCCACGTCTTCTCCACTGTCGTATGTTTGTATTGTTGCTAGCGATTAAATATTTTTTAAACTTTTAAATTTTAAAATCATGAGTCAATTAACAATCAATGACAAAGATCAGACAGATGTTCAATTAATGCAAACTGCTGAACAAATTGCCACTAAAATGGCAAAAGAAACAACACTATTCCCAACACCAGTGCCGACCTTATCAGCATTAGAAGCTGCACTCACGGCATTTCGGAACTCGGCCACCGAAGCGGCTTACAGGGATACTAGAGCGATCATGATTCGCAAGCAAAAAAGACAGGATCTGGTCTATATCCTTAAAGAACTCGGCAAATACGTGGATACTGTCGCTAACAACGATGATACCATTGTTCTTGCCGCGGGATTCAATCTGAGAAAGGCTAATAGCTCCTATAGCGGTTCGGTACCCAAAGCACAGCGCCCGATCGCCGAACCCGATCAGGTCGGTAGCGGACGTGTTAACTTAAAGACCGAAGCCTGGGCAGGTGCACGGATGTATCAGTTCCAATACAGACTCAAGGGAAGTGAAGCTGCATGGGCCTCACAGCTGAGTACAAAAAGTACTTGTATTCTCAATGGACTTGAGACGTTCAAGGAGTACGAGTTCAGGGTCTCCTATCTAGGGATTGATCCAACGCCGAACTACAGTGATACCACAAGCAGCTTCGTGCTGTAATCGCCACTGTATTTTAACGTTCAGCTTCCGCCGTCAACAGAAAGAATAACCTGTTATGGCGGAAGCAAATTTTCTTGGATAAGAATGAATTTCCACCGATGGAAGTATAAACAGCACAACACCGGACGCATCAGATAGCGTCAATAACGGGAACTTAAAAATACCGCCATCTCTTACATGGGTACAACAGGATGGAGAGAACGGTTATCCCACAAACGAGATGCAAAATCATAAAATACAACAATTATGAAAGAAGTTGTCAAAGAACATCCACTGCGGCCAATTATTCTCCGCTTTGACCCGGATAAGCCACAACTGGAGTTCGAAACTAAAGGTTTGTCGGCACATTACCTGATGCATGACCTCACTTGGGAAGCACAGCAAAAATTAAGAAAACTCAACGAGCAACTGGGAGAAATTGATATTAAAATCGCCGAACTGGAATACTACCTATTCCCCATTGAGCAGGATTTAGATATATTGGAGGTATTTCTCAAAATCAAAGATCCTTCGGTTCTACCCCTAAACAACTTTGATGAAGAGATAGAGATTACCATAGACATCAACGAACTTTTTAGTAGTATTACTGATCACAACCAACAATTGAGAGATCTTCATAGTGAAGTATCTACTGCATGTATAGCATACGAACAACATTATGATATGATCTATGAAAAAGAAAGCTGGATCGACGAACAGCTCTGGAAAGATGTCCATCAGATCTATGTCAATTACCTGAATGTAAAGGTGGATATTGTTTCCTTAGACCGGGACCAGGAAGAGTTTCGTGAGGTACTCTCCGATGTCTTTGACTATCAGTACAAGTATTACGATTATTTCGATCTTATTCTCTCCGTTTTCAAAACATTTCAGAAACGCTGTGACAAGTCTTATCGAAGGGCCGAAGTTGTCGATAAGGGCTTGAAAGAACTACGTGACAACATGCAATAGCCACTTGGCCATAAAGAGTGAAACTAACAAAGCCAATCTCTTTTGGAGACTGGCTTTGTTAGTTTTTCGATAACGACGCTTATGAAGCGCTTTTCTCAGTTGCGTTTGCAGCTTTTGAAGCATCTAAAGCAATGGCAGACTTGTCAAAACGAATTCTTACGCCTGAACCTACATCTACCAAGAAAGTAGTGTCAGATACCTCTACGATGCGTCCGTGGATGCCCGCAGTAGTAACAACTTTAGAGTTTACGCCCAATTCTTCAATATATTTCTTATGGTCTTTTTGCTTCTTCATCTGTGGTCTGATCATGAAGAAATAAAATACAACAATGATCAAAACCATTGGTAAAAAACTCATCATGCTACTCCCACCTGCTGCTTGTAATAATACTGTATTCATCTGTTATTATATCGTTTAATAATGTGTTATTTTGGTAATACTTCGCCCTTTAGTTGAACAGTCGTCATACCGTTGGAAGCATTCGATTGGATCGTGATGATCTTTTGCTGCTTACCGACCTGTCCCTCACTCTTGAAAGTCACATGGATATCCGATGTTCCTCCCGGTAAAATTGGACTTTTTGAAAACTCAGGCTGTGTACAGCCACAAGAAGCAGTCACTTTGGACAAAATAACCGGCGCATCACCCGTATTCTTCAATACGAATGTGTGCTTCACTTCTGCACCTTCTTTGACCTGGCCAAAATCGAAAGCCGACTCTGCAAATTCTACCTTACCCAATTGTGCCGCAGCTTTAGAAAGACTGTCTGTTGCTACTGCCTCAGTTCCTGTCTTAGCAGCTTCTTCTTTTCCTTTTTGAGAATTTCCGCAAGAAAAGAAAAGCACTGATGCCAAAGCTAAAACTGAATATTTACTAAAGTTCTTCATTTGTTGATTGATCTTTAATCCCTTAAACCACGACCTGCCTTCTGGATTCTTCCCTGTTGGCTCAAGTCGCTTAATATTTTATCTAAGATACCATTAATAAATGTATTACTTTTCAATGTACTGAATACCTTAGAAATTTCAATATACTCATTTATTGTCACTTTCACAGGAATAGATGGAAAATTCACCAATTCGCATATTGCCATGCGCATCAACAAGGTATCCATCAAAGCAATACGATCTGATTCCCAGTTCTTTGTCTTATCAGAGATCAGTTTCTGATACTCATTTGTATTGCGGATTGTCTTACCCAACAAGGCAATGACATAATCGCTATCATCATTCCAGTTTTGCGTGATTTCAGCAAGTTTGTTTTTACGCGGATCTTCCGAACTGAAGTTCTTAAAAGTTTTCGCGATCAATGCTTGCAACACTTCTTTATCGACAGGCCAGTTGATAAATTTCTCTTCAAAAACCTGCTCGATAACTGGTGATTTCAGAATGATCTTTTTAAAGATATGTTTGATGATATCTTTTTCTGTACCGATCGAACGATCTTCTTGTTGTAAATATTCCAAATAAGCTTCAGAATCTTTCAACTGCAAAAATACTGTACGCACGATCTCTGGATCAAAGCTCCATGAAATCTTATATTTTTTGACTCCTTCGGCATATTGCGGATTTTGTCTTAATGACTCAATAAAAGTATTTGTACTTAACTTGGTCGTTAGAGACAAGTCTTTTTCAGTTGGCAAAAACTTGTTGGCTCTGCCCTCTGCGTCTATCAATACATAATCGGATACCTCATCCAATAGATTCAGTGTCCAGATATACATCTCGTAGACCTCATCCACATTTTTTAATAGTGCTTTCTCAAATGTTTTGATGTCTTTGTCTTCTGTAAGACTGTACGCATAAAGCGTTTGCACTACTTTTACCCTCAGGTGTCTCCTGTTTAACATAGTAATTTTAAAGAACGATTTTTTATAAACTAATAAATAAGAACGATTTTGGAAAGAAGACTATCTTTTGATTTTTTTAATATCTTGGATACGCTTCTCCGCGATGCGATTGGCCGCTTCAAAAGTAGAGATATTCTCTTCTTTTGATTTTTTCAACACGTCTCTAGTCGCATTATATATGTTTTTGATCACAAACTCCGTGTGATCTACGCCATAATTCTGAATTTCTGAATAACAGCTAATCAATGCACCTGCATTGATCAAGTAATCCGGTGCATACAAAATACCTCTTTCGTGAAGAATAGTGCTTGTCGCTACCTCATCTTTCAATTGGTTGTTTGCTGAACCTGCAATGATTTTACATTGCATTTTTTGCGCTGACTCAGGATTTACTGTACCGCCCAATGCACAAGGTGAATAGACATCAAACTCATGATCGAATACTTCATTGTATGGGATTGGCTCTGCTTTGTATTTCGCCGCCACCTTAAGCATTTTCTCTTCGGTAATGTCACTCACGTAAACACGTGCATTTTCTTCACGCAACATGGCGATCAATCGCTCACCAACACTACCTACTCCGTGTACAATAACTTTTTTGCCTGCTACACTCTCTGATCCGTACAACTCTTTCAAACAGGCTTTAATACCAAAATAAACACCTTGGGCTGCAAAAATTGATGTATCGCCAACGCCACTGCCGTGAATTGCTTTTGGCAAACCAGCAACATGATCTGTCTCGGTATAAATATATTCTAGATCACGCTGGGTGGTACCCACATCTAAAGAAGCAATGAAATTACCATTCAATCCTTCGATAAACTGGCCCAAACGGCGCAATAAAACCTCAGATTTGTCCAAACGACTGTTACCAATAATAACAGCACTTCCGCCGCCCAAATTCAATCCAGTGATTGCCGATTTGTAGGTGATGGCCTTGGATAAACGTAAAGCATCCTCAATAGCTTCTTCTGTAGTTTCGTATGGCAACATACGAACCCCTCCTATTGCCGGACCCAATGTGGTATCATGGATCGCAACAATAGCTTTTAAGCCCACTAATTCATCATTACAGAAAAATAAGTTTTGATGGCCAGACTGGCTCATCAATTCAAAAATAGAATTTTGAGATGTTGACATAAAATGTACTACTCTAATTTGTTTTAATTTTTTAAGGTACTTGATGCAAAAGTAGGAAAATTATTCGTTGTGCATAATATCTTTTTTTATCCAAGACTTAACATTTGATTTCCCAATGACAGTAATTTCATCGAAATATAAAGCAGAGTTGACGAATTAGTCCTATTTTTGTACCCATAATATGAAGGATCTCGCTTACTTAAATAAGTACTTTTATAAATACCGCTGGAAACTGATTCCAGGGGTGATTTTTGTCATCATTTCCAATTACTTCGGGGTGCTCCCCGCAAAGGTAATCCGCGAAGCGTTTGACCTGGTACAGGAAAATATTTATCTCTACCGCCTGTTTGACGGATTTGATAGACAGGAGCTTATATATAAGGTATTTGGCACAAGCCTGCTATTCTTCGGTTTTGTGGTCTTGCTACTTTCGCTCCTACGGGGTATTTTCCTATTCTTTATGCGGCAGACTATTATTCTGTGTTCCCGTTATATCGAGTACGATCTTAAAAATGAAATTTACAACCACTATCAAGAACTGAATTTCGGGTTTTTCCGCAAAAACAATACGGGTGACCTGATGAGCCGTGCAACGGAGGATGTCAACCAGGTACGTAATTATCTGGGGCCAGCCATTATGTATGCCATTAATACCGTGGTACTGTCCATTATGGTCATTTATGCCATGTATAGTGTGAATGGAAGACTGGCTACCTATGCATTGGTGCCTATCCCTGTCCTATCTGTCATTATCCTTTTTGTCAATAAAATCATCAATAAACGCAGCTTAAAAATCCAAAAACAGCTGGCAAACCTCTCCTCCTTTGTTCAGGAAACCTTCGCCGGAATCCGTGTCATCAAGACTTATACCCGGGAGCAGAACAAAATGCAAGATTTTGAAAAGGAAAGTACGATCTACCGCAACACAGCACTGGACCTGGTTAAGGTACAAGCAGTTTTCTTTCCGCTTATCTTATTGCTGATCGGTCTCAGTACCGTCATCACCATCTATATCGGTGGTATTGAAGTTGCCAAGGGAACGGTCACAGCCGGAAACATCGCCGAGTTTATTATCTATGTCAATCAATTGACCTTTCCGGCCATGTCTTTAGCATGGGTGACCTCACTGGTACAACGGGCCGCGGCATCACAAAAACGGATCAATGAGTTCCTTGAAACCCAATCGCCGATTGCCAATGGGAAAATAGATAAAGAAATCGCAGGTGAAATCAAAGTAGAAAATATCTCGTTCACCTATCCCGAAACAGGCATTCAGGCCATTAAAAGTATATCATTCCAGGTACCTATCGGAAAAACACTGGCTATCATCGGAAAAACTGGTTCCGGCAAATCTACTTTGGCCAACCTATTACTGCGAATGTACGATATAGATCAGGGTAATATCCAATACGATGGTATTGCATTAAAGGATCTCAACTTCAAAAATCTACGTCAACAAATTGGTTTTGTCCCACAGGATGTATTCTTATTTTCGGATACAATTGCCAATAACATTGGTTTCGGTCTGGATCATTTCACACAGGAACAGATCGAACAAGCCGCTAAAGACGCTGCTGTATATGATAATATTATCGCTTTTGAAGATGGTTTTGAAACTGCTGTCGGAGAACGCGGTATCACCCTATCTGGTGGTCAAAAACAACGTGTATCCATTGCCAGAGCCTTGGTAAAAGAACCCAATATATTGATCTTTGACGACTGCTTATCTGCTGTTGATACCAAAACCGAAGAAACGATCTTACGCTCATTAAGCCGCATCATGAAGGGAAAAACCTGTATTTTCATTGCTCATCGGATTTCAACTATCAAAAATGCGGACCATATTCTTGTCATGGATCAAGGTCAGATTGTCGAGCAGGGCACTCACCTTGAGTTAATGGAGAAAAGAGGTGAATATTTTGAACTTCACGAAAAACAATTGCTGGAAAGCGTCGAAGGATAGTCACTGCTGCCCTAAATAATGGCAGTAAATACTGCACAAAATTAAATATCCCTGAATTCCGCTAAAGAAAACAGGGATTTTCTCTTTTACATTTGCCTTATACATTTACATCACAATTTATCGTATAAGTATCATGGAGAGAAACTCAGTGCAGAGCACATCATCAAACGAAGGCAAAACAGTTGCTATTATTTCCTATTTAACCCTCATCGGCCTGATCGCTGCCATCATCATGAACAATAAGGAAAAGACTTCTTTAGGTCAGTTCCACATCAGACAGAGTATCGGCATTACCGTCACAGGAATTGCATTGGGCTTGTTGCGCTTTATCCCAGGTATTGGTGGAATAATCATGAGTGTTGTCGGTATAATCTTACTGATCGCTCTTATATTGGGTTTAATTGCGGCATTCTCGGGCGAGAAAAAAGCCCTTCCTTTTATTGGTGAAAAATATCAGCAATGGTTTGATATGATTTAATCAGACCTTATTTAGCCCCTATTTTAGAAAAAAGGCTGTTCAAAAAAACTAGCATGAACCCCAAAAGTACGATAAGTACTTTTGAAGGCCAGTTCAGCGTTTGAGCAGCCTTTTTTATTACTGTGCCAGATCACTTGATATCTCCTGCTGTCTGTACCGTTTTTTCTTCTTTGAAAAAAACAGCAAACAGCAGCAGACAGAAAAATGAAATTCCAGCTGGTATAAACCATAGATATTCCCAGAATTGATCGGCATAGGCCACTTTGAGGTAATCTGAAACCCCACCGGCAACCCAGAATCCGATCAGCATCCCCACACCATACATGGCAATCGTAATCAGTCCCTGCGCCGAAGCCTTATACTTCTCTCCTGCAATCCGATCGGTATAGATCTGCCCGACGACAAACATGAAATCATAACATATTCCATGTAGAACGATACCTAAGATAAGCAGAAAAGCCTTTTCCTGTCCGTCTCCAAAAGCAAAGAACAGATATCGTAATGCCCATGCGGCAATACCCAATAAAATCATTTTCTTATACCCCAAACGTCTAAAGAAAAATGGAATCAACAACAAACAGATGGCTTCCGAAAACTGTCCCAACGCCATTTTTGCAGTAGGATTGGGCATACCGACATTGACCAAAAATGGATTGGCATTCTGATAATAGAATGAAATGGGAATACAGATCACGATGGCCGTAACAAAAAAGATTAAGAAACTCTTTTGTTTTAACAGTCCTAGGGCATCTAAACCAATGGCTTTTCCAAAATCAAATTTTTCATCTTTAACCCGTATCTGTGGTGGAGTTTTGGGAAGAAATAGGCTAAACAATGCCAAAAGCACCGAACAGACTGCTCCCAAAATAAAAGTATTGTGCAGGGTTCCCCGACTTATTGCCTCTGGACTATCCCAACGGAACAGGTAGCTGATCACAAGCCCCGAACAGATCCAACCGATTGTTCCCCATACCCTTACCCCCGGAAAATACTTTTTGGCATCTGCGATATGGCGGAAAGCAATACCATTGGAAAGGGAAACGGATGACATATAAGCCATGAAATACACAAACACATAGGGATAAAAATGGCTGGCATCAGGTGCCTGGGACATCCCATAAAGTAAAGCTGCACCGAGTAGATGCAAAACCGAGAGCACCCGTTCCGCATTAAAATAACGGTCAGCGACAAAGCCAACAAAAAAAGGAGCAAATACAGCCCCCAGGGACTGTGTAGAAAATATATTGGCTACCTCCATTCCTGAAGCATTCAGGGACTTGATCAGGTAGGTGCCTAAGGTGACAAACCAAGCTCCTTTGATAAAATACTCCAAAAACATCATCAAGGATAATTGGAGGCGTAAAGTAAACGTCATAGTGGTTTAGAATTGTTTCTGTTTACGAATATATCATTTATTTAGAGGACATACCCACCGCGAAAGCAGCCTTACATGTAACGATCTGCTTACCATAATCTGATTTTATCTGTCTTAAATGCTCAACCTTGAAGTGACTTTCTAGACGACTACCGCCCTCTAAAGGTCTAAATCTGTGTTTTCTTTCAACGATCATTTTTTGTCAACGATCAGGACCCTAATCGCCAAAGACAAAGATGGTGATATGACGCCAGGCATCTCGATAGGATGATAGCTATCACGAACTGCGATTACCCAGGAAAGACTTTCTGCTATTCCGGCAAGACTTTCCGCATAAAATTCAACCAGTTCTGGCTGGCGATTTTTTCAAGATCAGCGCTGCTGTACCCGCGTCGTTTCAATATCCCAAAAACCTTTTGGATATCGGCAATGGTCTCCAGATCGTAAGGACATTGCTCCCGACCAAAGGCTCCATCCAGATCGCTCCCTACCCCAACATGATTGACATTGCCCGCCAACTGACAGATATGGTCGATGTTATCGGCCATGATTTCCATCGAACAATTGCTGGATTTGGGGTCAGATATACCACGTACCCAGTTGGGCACCATCATCCAGGCATCTAAAGCAACGCCGATAACAGCTTCCTTCTCCACCAGAATCTTGATCATCTCATCGCTAAACTGTCGGTTGTGATCGACAAACTTCCGACAATTGTTGTGGCTGGCCCAGATTGCCCCATTGTATCGTCCCATCGCATCCCAAAAAGCATCGTCATTAAGATGTGTTGCATCCAGGATCATCCCCAATCGTTCCATTTCCTGCAATAACTGCATACCTTGCGCATTCAATTTACCGGAGGAATCGGTTCCATTGGCATATCTTCCCGGGCCATAATGTGCAGGGCCGATCGCCCGCAAACCGTAATTGTAAGCAACTTCCACATGACTGATATCCACCAGAGAATCGGCACCTTCCAAACTCAGCAGGTAACCGATGGGCTTCTCGGAGTGGTCGGTTCCATTGGACCATAATAAATGATGTTGATCCAAATCGCTCTTTGTTTTAATCATTTTCATATGTCCGTCAGCCTCCATAGCCTTGTACCAGGCCAATTGCCCCTGTGTCTGCGCCCAAGCCTGCTCTGCTGAGTACCAGCCCGGCAAAGTGCTGTCCGGACGGACAAATCGTGCAATCTGCGTGGCTACGACGATACCGATATTCCCTTTGCGTAGCTCTTCAAAAGTAACCGTAGCTTTTGCCCGGTCGGGCTTATCTTCCATCCCCTGCTCCCTTCGGTTCAATTCCTGAATGGGTAGCCGGAGATCTCTATTCCACTCCATGGCATTCATGCTCAAGTCTAAGTGAGCATCAACCACAAAAGGTATTTCAAATTCGTACATATCAATAATTTATCTTTTTACCTCGTGCAAGCACCTTCCAGACCTGATCCACAACGGCATTGTTGACGACCTGCAATTCGTCGTAACAGGCAACTGTCGGACAGATATGCCGCGGCACACCATACAGTTCATCACCTATCTTGAAGTCGGCACTGTCCCTGACTTCAACGACCAGATGTTCTTCACTCTGCATTTTGATCTCACCGATCCGCTGGTCAAAAAATTTGACACGGGGCTGCGGCGATTCGCTGGCAACAGACTTGTAGCCAAGATCCAGGCAGAGATGCTTGTGATCTACAATGGAAACAACACGTGTCAGCAACACAGCGGCAACTAAAAAGTCCTGTTCGGCATAATTTTCAGCATAACCAAAATCCCAAAACACAAATGTACCCGGACTGCATTCTACATCACTGCGCTCGGCATGAAACGGAAAACTGGGCGATCCGCCGATCACCTTCGTTAATGGGGTGGTCGTGGAAACCTGCGCCATGACATAAGCCATTTCGAGTACACTGTAAGCCTTTTGACTTTGTTGCTCACGTACTTTGTCATCTTTATCGTGAATATGACCATCGTAGCCGTGTACACCGACCAGTTGAATTCCATCCAATAGCTGAATGTCTAACACAAGGCGCTCTATCTGTGCAATAGAAGTTCCAGTACGCCCCATACCGACGTTTACATCGATATAAACTGCGATAGGTTGCCCTTTTTCCACCCCGCATGTGGATAGCTGTAATGCAGAATCCGCATTATCGACCAGACAGGCATAATGTGTATCGGGGAATGCTTCAATCAGCTGCAGCAAACGATCAATCTTGGGTCCCACAGGCTGATAAGCCAACAGCACATCCTTTGCCCCTGCAATACCCAACAATTCGGCTTCAGCAATAGTTGCACATTTGAATTTGCTGATCCCACGCTCCAGCATCAACTGACAGACCTCCTGACATTTATTGGTTTTGATATGTGGACGTAGACGATCCACACGGCCGTCCACAAACTTCAGTGCTCGGTCTATATTCCGAACGATACGATCAGGATACACCAGCAGTGCCGGTGTATCTACCTGATCGACATTTTGTACTCGATACCAAGTTTCCATGATCAGCTCGTTAATATAACTCGAATAGCGCTTCGATTTCGACAGGGATATTATCCGGTAAAGAGCCGAAACCAACTGCACTGCGTGTACCGATTCCATTTTCCTCGCCCCAAACCGCAGCAAACAACTCACTACAGCCATTGATTACCCCAGGATGGTACAAGAAATCGGAAGTACAGTTGACCATACCCAATACCTTAATAACCCGTTTAATTTTATTTAATGACCCCAAATTGGTTTTGATCGTCGATAGCATCGTCAAGCCTACCTGTCTGGCCGCAAGTTTCCCTTCCTCGGGGCTGATATCACTACCAATCCGTCCTATAATCAGGGAAGCATCATCCTGTACTGGCCCATGTCCAGAAAGATAAAGATACTTTCCATCAATAACATATGGTTTATAGACACCTTTAGGTGCTGGTGCCGGTGGTAATGTCAAACCTAATTTCTCAAATTGTTCATCTGCGTTGTACATCGTGAATGATTTAAAGTTTAAAAATATAATAGCTAATATAAAATTATTTGCAATAGCAAAACAGCAACCAGTCCGACGACAGAAACAATTGCTTCCATAATCGACCAGGAGAATAAGGTATCCTTGACGCTCAGGCCAAAATACTCCTTAAACAACCAGAAGCCTGCATCGTTGACATGGGAAAACATGAGACTTCCCGCCCCGATTGCCAATACCATCAGATTGGGGTCAACCTTGCCCGCTGTAACAATGGGTAATAAAACTCCCGCAGCGGTCAATGCGGCAACTGTTGCTGACCCCACACAACCTCTGATGACCGCAGTAATTAACCATGCTAACAGCAAGGGTGAAATAGGAAGTTGCTGTAGGGTATTGGCCAACAAAAGGCTCACACCACTATCCTCCATAACCTGTTTGAAAACTCCAGATCCGGCAATAATCAATAAGATCATCGCAATATCCTTGACTGCGGACTCATAGATCGACATGACTTTGACCATCGAACGGCCAAGTTTCAATCCCAATAAGTAGGTGGCCACAACGATCGCAATGACCATGACCACTGTTGTGCTACCGATAAATTTCAACCAATGCTGTACGTTGGTATCATCGGTATGGTATATATAAGGTATAAGTGTAAATAAGATAATCAGTAGGACGGGTAACAAGGCAACGACCAAACTGGTACCAACCGTAGGCTGCTTGTACTCCTGTTGATCGACTGTTTTTTCCTGCCGGAAGATTGATTCTTGACTCGGGAGCATATTCCGTAGCGATCGGCCAAAAATAGGGCCACCTAATATGATAGCGGGAATGGCAATCAGAAGACCATATATCAGCGTCAGTCCCATATCCGCATGAAAAAGTGCGACCAGCGCAACTGGTGATGGATGCGGGGGAATAAATCCATGGGTGACCGATAATGCGGCCAGCATGGGCAGCCCAATATATACGGCCGGAAGCTTGTATCGATAAGAAATCGAAAAAATCAGCGGTACCAGCAGCACGAAACCAATCCCGTAAAACAACGGGATACCGACGACAAAACCGGTCAGCATCAGACCCCACTGCAGGTATTTCTCCCCCATCAGCCGAACCATCTGCACAGCGATAATTTCAGCAGCGCCACTTTCGGCAACAATCTTGCCCAACATGGCCCCCAGCACAATAATCAGGGTCAGGCTTCCCATAACCCCTGCAATACCTTTTTCAATGGTACCGACCAGTTGATCTGGCGCAATACCCAAGCACAGTCCGCTGAGAATAGAAACGAATAAAAAAGAAAGAAACGCATTAATCTTAAAATAAGTAATGCATAGGATGAGCAAACAAATGCTGATTACAATGAGGATTATGGTCATTATATCAATATTAGGTCCACCCCTCAATAGAGAGGTTTAATAAAATTTTGGTCTAGTAAATCATTTTTTCATCCTGAAAATACAATTATTTTTCGTTTTCTGCAAGGAAAGTGAAAAATAATTGAAAATATCGCCATACACGACTATAACGACAGTCGCTGTTTTTTTAAAGCATCGAATATTGGAACTACTTATTTGTTTCGGTTGATGAAATACAATGGGAACGGTTCAGCTACTTGGGACGCTGAAAAAACGAAGGTGATTTTTTTCAAATGCGTAAGACAAAACATAACGTTAGCTTCTAATATTTAAAAGATAGACCCCTAAAAGACAGACTCGTAAACGACAGACTCGCTAAAAAAATGGAGCCCTATTGAATTAATAAGAAAACAGTATAGCTATAACCTGAATCTGCAGGGTTTGGGAAATCCTTGCAGCGATAGAGAAAAAGGGCTAGCCAAGAGAAAGCAGTTCAAGAAAAAGGCTGTCCAAATTATTGAACTGTACCCAAAGATTTGGTTTAAAACCTTTGTGGTACAGTTCAACTTTTCAAACAGCCCTCTATATATTGATACGATAATCTAAGTTGCTAGTGCAGCAAAAAAGAACATCGAGTTACTTACCTGGGATCTCTTTTAGAATTTCGAGCACAAAGCTCCAATATTTCTGAACAGAAGATATCGAAGCGCGTTCTGCCGGTGAGTGTGCACCCAATATCGTAGGGCCAAAAGAAATCATATCCATACCGGGATAATTGGTTCCCAATATACCACATTCCAATCCAGCATGACAGGCCACAACTTCTGGAGCCTCCCCATGTTGTTTTGTATAAATGGATTTAAGCACCTCCAAAATTTCAGAATTTGGATTGGGTGCCCATCCCGGATAATTTCCGGAGAATGCCACATCAAAACCGCCTAATTCAAAGGCTGCCTGTAATGAATAGGCTAGATCAAACTTGGACGTTTCAACCGAAGACCGGGTCAAACATTTGATCGCAATCTGCTCCGCTCCGACCTCAACTTTAGCGATATTATTGGAAGTTTCAACAAGATCCTCGAAATCTGCACTCACCCGATATACACCATTCAACGCCGCATAAACGCAATTAATTAAATTCTCCTGTACACGGACAGGAACAACTGTCGTCCATACTGCATCCGTTGGTTCCACCAAGATTTCCATAACCGGTTCAGTCGTCGCAAACTCGATTTTGATAGCCTGAGCCAATTGTGTTAAAGCCTCAACAAAAACTGCCGATTTATCTTTGCTAACAACAACCTTGGCTACACTCTCCCTTGGGATTGCATTACGAAGGCTTCCTCCCAATAACGATGCAATACGTAAGCCATAGCGTTCATTTGCCTTAAACAGTAGACGGTTCATCACCTTATTCGCATTTGCAAAGCCCTTATGGATATCCATACCTGAATGTCCGCCATGCAACCCTTTTACTGTAAGTTCAAAAGATACCGTATCTGAAGGACAGGCTTCTGCGATATAGGATTGCGTTGCCGTAACATCAATACCGCCCGCACAACCGATGTCTATCTCATTGTCATTTTCAGTATCAAGGTTCAATAGGATCTCGCCTGACAACACACCACCTTTTAATCCCAAAGCCCCGGTCATTCCAGTCTCTTCATCAATGGTAAACAAAGCTTCAATCGCTGGATGAACAATTGTTGTCGACTCTAAAATAGACATGATCGTAGCTACACCCAGCCCATTATCTGCACCCAAAGTAGTTCCTTCGGCTTTTACCCAGTCACCATCGACATACATTTTGATCCCTTCATTATCGAAATCAAAAACAGTATCGTTATTCTTTTGGTGAACCATATCCAAGTGTGATTGCAACACCACAGTTTTGCGATCTTCCATTCCTGCACTTGCCGGTTTCTTGATCAGCACATTACCTATTTCATCTACACTGGTTGCTAAGCCCAGGTTTTTTCCGAAATCTACCATAAATGCAATCACACGCTCTTCTTTTTTCGAAGCCCGTGGAACAGCATTTAAAGCAGCAAAATTTTTCCAAATTGCTTTTGGTTCTAATTTATCTAAACTATTTTCCGCCATATCTAAAAATTTGTACCCGCCAAAGTTACTCCATTTTTACAATATATCCCCCCTTTATCGGAAGCTTATAAAAACAAAATCCCTTCGCTGATCGTTCTTATAAGAGTGTAAACTTGAAAAATACTGACATGCACAAACCCGTAAAAGTAGAGCGAAAAGACATTTATTTCAAACCGGATAAGAAAAGGGTGCTGGCAAGGTTCTTCTCGCTCGGTGAGGAGCGTACCATCAAGGTCATCAAACGTGCACTGGATCTGACCGAATCCGAGCGTAAAGAGGTTTTTGGCCAGGTTCTTCGGAGCTACACAAAAAGACATCGTAGTATTATCAATATTTTCGAACGTAATTTTGAGCGTGTGAGCTACCTGCTGGAAAAAGTCCCTTTTCCAAAAGAAAAACTCAGCCAATTGGACAAGCTGCTCATCGGCTCTTACTTTACGATGGAATATTCCATTGAATCGGCGGCCCTTTTTAATCCCTCCATCGTAGAACATCCGGATCAGACAGAGCTCTTTAAGGGTGAAAAACGGGTGATACTCAGTTTTCGGGCCACAGGTGAAGGCCATGTATCCTCGATTGTATTTCGGGCCGGAACACTTGATCTGGACAATAATATTCACATAGATTACATCGGTAATTTGTTGGATAAACCTATTCAGGTCAAAAACCACCGTTATCATAAAGAATCTTTCTTAAAGAAGATGAACGAGCTTCATGCCGAACCCACTGAAGTCAAAACGAAACTTGAGCAGAAATTAACAGCAACATTTACCTATGAAGAACTCAAACGCTATATTGACGAGGTCAGACAGGACAGTGAGGAAAATCTAGAAAACATTACTTTTCTGCAGCAGGCACTGTGGCTGGCCTCATCGCATTATGAAATGACTTTTTCGCTGGATACCTCCATATCCGAACGTGTGATCTTCCCGATTGCTGACACCGAAAAAAGAGGAATCGAAGACGCCCGCTTCGTGCAATTCAAAGATGAAAAGGGCGAAAGTGTCTACTATGCCACCTATACGGCCTACGACGGTTTTAGTATCCTCCCCAAGCTTTTGACCACGAAGGATTTCTATCACTTTAAAGTGAAACCGATCTATGGCGAGATCGCCAATAAAGGCGCAGCGCTCTTTCCCCGAAAAATCAATGGACGATACGCGATGCTCTGTCGGATAGACGGTGAAAACAACTATATTGCTTATTCGCATAATATTAATATCTGGCAAGAAACCGCCATACGTATCCAACAACCGGAATATGCGTATGAATTTGTGCAGATAGGCAATTGTGGATCACCGATAGAGACACAATATGGCTGGCTGATTTTGACCCATGCTGTCGGACCGATGCGAGAGTATGTCCTCGGCGCTGCCCTGCTGGATCTGGACAACCCACATGTAGAAATAGGCCGCCTGCACAGCCCTTTGATGACTCCCAATGACGAAGAGCGGGAAGGCTATGTACCGAATGTTATTTATTCCTGTGGCGCACTGGTTCATAACGAACAGCTTATTTTGCCCTACGCGATGTCCGACTATGCATCGACTTATGCAACCATCAATCTGGAAGAACTCCTACTCGCTATTTTGAATCCTGAGCGCTATCAATAAAGGCGCGGTAAACCACGATATAAGCGAGGTAAAAACAGAGTGTACTTTCAGCCCCTTGATTTCGGTTGATTCCATAGGATTCAAGGCCATCACAGCATCCCTTGGTCTCCTCATCATACAGGCCTAGTTTTAAGTCATTCTCACCTAAAAACCAGCGGAAGGATGCGATCATACGGGCAAAATATACTTTTTTGTTGGTGAGTCTAAAGGCCTCACGGTACATAAATACCATTGCTGTGACATCGAGGGGCTGCTGGCCAAATTTGCTGATATGCTTCCCCTGTTTTGCCCATTCCTGATTTCCGACTAAAGAAAGACCTCCGTTCTGAACGGTAATACCCTCCAGGAATGTCAGGGTCAGCAAGCCTAATTGCTTCACAGCCTCATCATTCAGAAATGGATAGGCCGTCAATAAGGCATAGGGCAAAATGGCATTGTCATAAGCCAGTACTGGTTCAAACCATTGCCAACTGTCGTCCGAGCTTGCCTCATATTCTTTGATCAACTTTCCGATCAGCTCCCGCATTAGTTCGACCATAACCTCGTCATTCGACTGATGATGCAAGTACTCCGCAATTCCGAGTATGGTATAGGCAATAGCACGGTTGGACCGCAGCTGCTTAAAATGTGCTACGGACCTGAAAAACAACTCATGTCCCAACTGATAATAACTTGTCAATTTCGTTTCGCGAAGGAGTACACCCAAAGCCCAGACTGTTCGACCAAAAGAATCTTCAGAACCCACTTCATCCAGAAAATTATGCTGAAAACTCATGAAATTATGAAACAATCCGTCTTCGCGCTGATGATAATAGATATAACTCAAATAAGTTGAGATACGACGATCATGACGTTTGTCCGCAAAGTCAGGCTGAGCCAATAGCGTCACCAGTAGGGCCCGCGCATTATCGTCCAGGCAATAACCTTCCTTATAATTAGGCAGTGAGTAGGTCGCATGTTGCAGTATGCCGACCTGGTTGGTCAGGCGATCAATATGCTTCCAGCTGAATTTGGGCATTTCATCTTTGGAAAATGTCACGTTTTCTTTAAAGCCATCAAGCGAAGGAACTACTTTATCCAAAAGTCGGGAATAGCGGAGCCCGATATTTCGCCAGGTCATTTCTTTACCAAAGACCCGGGCATTGTCCCGCAGCGTCATGCGATATTCCTGATTGCTAAATAGTGCTGCCAAGGTCGTTGCCATTAATGCTGGATTCTTAAATTCGACCAGTACACCCCGACCATCAGCCAATAACTCCTTGGCATGCCAATATGGAGTAGATACCACTGCTGCTCCTGCTCCAATGGCATACGATAATGTGCCACTGGTGATCTGGGCTTCATTGACGTAGGGCGTGACATACACATCACAGGCAGATAGATAGGTCACTAGATCGGACTGGCTCACAAAAGAATTGACAAATTGGACATGATCTTCCAAATGGTATGCATCGACCATGCTCTTTAGGTATTCACGGTATTCTTCACCGGAATGGGCAAGCACATTGGGGTGTGTCTTGCCAACGATCAAATAAATAAGATCGGGTTCGTTTTTAACGACCGTAACAAGTGACTCGATAACTGTTTCGATTCCTTTATTGCGCCCTATAAACCCGAAAGTCAGTAAAATCTTTTTCCCGGAAAATCCCTTTTTCTCTTTTGCTTCCTCCTGACTAAGATGAAATTCGGGCACACCATGATGGATGAGCCTAACTTTTGCCGTATTGACCCGATAGACAGATTTCAACAGTGTAATTGCATAATTACTCATGACAACAACAATCGAAGCCCGTTTGACTATTTCAATTAAAATTGCCTTTTCATCTACATTTGGCTTTTCCAGGATGGTATGTAAATTGACCAGCAAAGGAATATGAAGTGCATTGATAAGCGAAAGAATATATAGACCACTATTTCCGCCGAAAATACCATATTCATGTTCCAGGATAACGCAATCGTAACCGTTATTGTTGATATAGTCCGCAGCCGCGATGTAAGAAAGCTGATGCTGTTGATCTATGGTAAAAACCACCTCTCCAGGATAAGCATAGTCGCGGTCCGCAACGGCAATGACATGCTGGATCAAATCCTGGTTGTGTAAGGCCACAGCATGTAATAGATCCGAGGTGAAGGTGGCAATCCCACATTCTTTGGGCAGGTAAGTACTGATATAAGCGATTTTCATTGAAATGATTGTTTTGAATAAAAGCCTTTTGTGAGGGCAATAGCATTCGTGTGTTCCATTATCTAAATGCTTTTCAACAGCAAATTGTTTGTAAAGAGTATGTTATTTAATCCGGAAGGAGTAAATTTCGTGGATAAATGGCTTCCTTAAATTTTATACGCCCATGTGGAGCCTGAAAAACTTCCTGTATATTTGCGCCAGATCAAAATATTGACTGAATGAAATCACCCAAGGAGAAAATGATTGCGGGCATCCCTTATATTGATACGGATGGACAGCTATTTAAGGAAAGACAATATGCGAAGGAAGAGCTCAAACGTTTCAATGACTCCGAACCGAAACAGATCAAATTCAGAAAACAGATCATCCAAAAGCTATTTAAAGCGACCGGTACCCGTTTCTTTTTGGAACCACCATTCCGTTGCGATTACGGTTACAATATTTCAATAGGTGAAAACTTTTACAGCAATTACAACTGTACCATTTTGGATGGGGCTCCGGTGACAATCGGTGAAAACGTATTGTTTGGCCCGAACGTCAGCCTTTTCACCGCTGGTCATCCGATTTATTTTGAAACAAGAAATCAAGGCTGGGAATTTTCGGCCCCCATTGTCATTGAAGATAATGTATGGGTCGGTGGTCAGGTCGTTGTTAACCCCGGTGTCCGTATCGGCAGAAATGCGGTGATCGGATCGGGTTCGGTGGTGACCAAAGATATTCCGGCAGATGTCGTTGCCGCTGGAAATCCATGTCGTGTCATCCGGCCGATTACAGCCGCAGACCGTATTGATTATACAAACATTTAGACAGGATAAAGATATCATTTACTATCAAAACAACGTCGTCATGCACATGATGATCGTTGTTTTTAGATACTTTGCCACGCATAGCGGACATGATTTGCATTATTCTCGACATCTCGCTGCAGACAATGCGAGCTTGAGGGCAATCGGTCCGGCTTACCTGATTCTTTCATCATGACAAATCCATTTCGTATCCAAAAATGCTGCTGCTCCGAAGTCGCCCGAACAAAGAGACTACGACCTTCAACTGTTTTAACAAATTGGAGCGCATAACCAAGTAGCGCGCTACCTGCTCCCTTTTTTCTAAAATCGGGGTGAACGGCAAAATAAAGAATCTCATAATCCCCTTCCGAACTCAGTAGGGTAAGTATGCCAACAACCTCGTCGCCACTATAAGCTGCGAAATGAGCCGCTTCAAAATCCCCATCAAGCATGACCTCCGACAAGTGCCCTTTGGCACTGAACACCTCCTTTCGGAGCTTCCAGGTACGAGCCGCAAATACCTGTTCGATATACCAATCTGTCATCACTGTATTTCGAGTTCTAAAAATGCCGCAGGAAGGTAACTAATAATGTCTGAAGGCAATAAGGAATAAACGCCAATCGAAGTTACCGCAATATCAGCTGCCCTTCCGTGAACGTATACTCCCATAATCAATGCCTCCCGGGAAGAATAGCCCTGACCGATCAAAGCCGTCAATATCCCTGTCAAGATATCTCCGCTGCCACCCGTCGCCATTCCGACATTGCCGGTGCTATTGAAATAAATTACTCCTTCAGGTGTAACCATCGCACTGTTGGCCCCTTTGATCAAAACGTACAACTGGTATTGTGCTGCAAAAGCCTTCACCTTATCCATCTTTTCGAAGTCATTTTGCCAAGTCCCCAGTAATCGACTTAATTCTTTGGGATGTGGAGTCAATATACTTTGTTTCGGAACGAACTGCCATAGTTCGGGTTGTTGCGCCAAAATATTCAATGCGTCAGCATCTAATACCAAAGGGGTATCAAGACTCTGCATAATAAACACCTTAAAAGCATTAATCGTAGATTGGGCTGTCCCCATACCAATGCCGATACCGATGGATTGAAAGCTGTGCATATCGGGAAACTGTGTGATCAGCTCGTCGTCGGTGTCATTAATTACCATCGCTTCGGGGACGGCAGTCTGAATACTTGTATAACCACAGGATGGTATATAAGCAGAAGCTAAACCACAGCCCGCACGCAAAGCAGCCTTTAAAGCCAATTGGACAGCGCCTATCTTGCCCTTACTCCCACCTACGATCAGACTATGCCCGAAGGTTCCTTTGTGATCAAATTTATTTCGTTTCCGATAGAACGAGCCGAGCAAAGCTGAATCGACATAGTGAAAAGCGGTATCAGCCTGATCAAAGGCTGTTGGGCTCAGCCCAATATCCAATACGCGAAATGCTTTGACCCGAAATCTATTCTCAGGCATTAACAGCCCCAATTTAGGGGACTGAAACGTATACACCAGATCTGCCTCCACCACTATTGAATCCCTGGGTGTAGTTTCGTCACTTAAAAGACCTGAAGGCATATCTATCGCATAGCGTGGTCCATCACAATAATTGATGGCTGCAATGAGATTCCGCCAGTCTTCATTCAGCGGGTATTTCAGACCGTAACCAAACAAACAATCCAACACAATTGCCCCTCCAGGAATATGAACCTGACTTTCAGTACTGATTTTTTGGATAAGATGAGCAGGCAACCGGTTTTGGTTTGCTAAGTTATCTGCTGAATAATCCGGCGTATCAATTAAATAAACCCTGACCTCAGCTTGCTGTTGATCCAGGAGCCTGGCCAGCACCAGTCCATCGCCACCATTATTGCCTTTACCACAAAAAATACAAAAAGAGTGCTGCACCGAGCTTGGATGCTGCTGCTTGATTGCTTCAAAAACAGCGGTCGCTGCCCGCTCCATCAAGTCAAGACTACTGATCCCCTCATCTTGCATCGTTTGTCTATCCACCCAGCTCATCTGGGCTGCCGAAAGTATTTTCATGTTTATCTTCCTTTTTTAGCGAATCATGTCCTACTCGACTATGAAAACAGATTCTCCCGTTCTAAATTACTTAGAAAATGGGGTACCACCAAGATCTAGTCCCTATTCGCTGACCGTTACCTCCCGCACTCCCCCAGTTCGCTTCAATGTACCCCAGGTATTCAATTCACCTTTAATGGCTTTTCTGACCGATTTGAATAGCACAAAATACATCAGTTGTCGCCAGAAAAAACGCTGTGGAAACAGGTAGATCAAATTTTTCATTTTCTCACCTTCCATCCGAAAAGCAATCCCGGCAAAGAAAATATCCACGAATACAAATAAAAAGTAATAAAACATGACCTGACCAAAACCATTATGCAGGGAGAACAAACCGGCGAGCCCTGTCCAGCTGATTCCATTAACTTCACTCAATGAAAACAGGCCACTGATCAAGGAAAACAGCATAAATAGATCTGCCAATGGCGCAAATAAGGGCAGGATAATCTGGAAAATCAAGATATTGGGCATACCAACCATACCAAAATATCCGTATCTGGGGTTTAACAAGGTATTCTTATTTTTCCAGAAACTTTGCAGCACGCCAAAACTCCAGCGGAAGCGTTGCTTGAAAAGCATTTTTACAGTATCGGGAGCTTCGGTGAATGCAACCGCTTCTGCCGAGTTGCGTACGGTATAACCGGCCTTCAGTATGCGCATAGTCAGATCACAGTCTTCGGCCAATGTATCTGTTGTAAACCCACCGACTTCCAAAATGACGGATCGCCGAAAAGCGCCGATTGCGCCGGGAACGACCGAAATCATATTGAGCAGATCAAAAGCCCTTCTATCCATATTCTGCGAAGTGATATATTCGATAGCTTGCCAATGGGTCAACATATTGTGTACATTACCGACTTTCACACTACCGGCAACCGCAGCAACCTGATCTTTATTGAAATACTTCATCAACATCCGCAAAGCGTCAGTCTTCAACTGCGTATCTGCATCTATACAGAGTACAAAAGCCGCATCGGACTGTTGGATGCCATAATTCAGCGCCGAGGCTTTACCGCCGTTGGGTTTTGTAAACAACCTGACCTTTGGATGGTCGCCATAGACCTTGCTCACAATTTCGAAGGTTTTATCTTTGGATCCGTCATCGACAAAAATCAGTTCGTAGGCTGGGTAATCGAGATGAAGTAGGCTTTTGATTGTCGCCAAAACGGTCACCTCCTCATTATAGGCTGGGATAATAATACTGACCTTTTCCTGTGGATCCGATATCAATTCCAATTGTTCCTTCCTATTTTTTCTTTTTTGTCTTATGGCCAGATAGGCAATCATGACTGTACGGAAGATCGCCAATACAATCGCTAGTGAGAAAATCAGGTTAAGAAAGATATTTCCGTAAAACAGTGTTCCTAAAAAAAGTCGATTGGATGATCCGCTGAACCCCGAATCCGATGCATTTTGTACGGGTGGCATTAGCTCATCGCGTTTCTTACCCATAAGGTCTCCGATCGTCGCAAATTTATAACCATGTGCTTTGAAATAATGAATAATACGGGGCAGTGCCTCAATAGTAGCCTCCCGATTGCCGCCAGCATCATGCAGCAGGATAATATTACCATTATCACGTTGTTTTACAACTTCATTATAAATTTCATCCGCCGTACGACCGGGAAGCCAGTCATTGGGATCAATATACTCACCGACATTAATGTAGTTTTCCTTTCGGCTCTGGGCGACCGGAAGAATTTCAGCGACAGTCTGCGGTTCGGCATCAGCATTAAACGGTGCACGGAACAGAATCGTGCTATGCCCGGTAATACATTCTATGATCTTCCGGGTTGCATTTAACTCAAATTTGACCCGATTGGGACCTATTGTTGACATATCGGGATGGAAAAAAGTATGGTTCCCAAGCTCATGCCCCTGCTGATACTCTTTACGTACCAGATCCATATTTTTTTCGGCCATAACCCCCACAAGAAAAAATGCCGCCGGAACATGCTCTCTTTTTAAAATATCCAACACCTCGGGTGTGTAGGTAGGATCAGGGCCATCATCAAAAGTCAATACGACGGTGTTGTCCCTTTCGCCAAAACGCTTAATCACATAATTACTTGGCGTCTTGACATACTGTTGATCCTCAATCAAACCATTAGCCGGATTGTATGCAAATTTTACCAATCCGGGCTCTGGACTATTCACCAAATCCAGAATCTCACCATCACCGATATATTGTATCCCCCCGACCTTGATTTTGCTTATTTTTTCAAAATCAAAAGGCTCCTTGGCCAAATGATCATGATCCAAAGATCTCGAGATAAAGGACCATAAACGGGCATCTTCACTTCCCAACCGCCAAAGTGCTATACCCGCCAATCCCCAATCGTCGGCTTTACGGATCAAATTGAAGTAGGTGGCTGCATCCGTGAAATAGACATCATGGCGCATGCCAGTGCCATCCTTGTAACTAAAATTAAGATTCGCTGACTCCCGATCGAACCGAATGTTTGCATTGTAATTATGTGCCAGGATAACCGCATTATCATAGGTCAGGGTCTTGCCCACTTTTCCAACGGGCCAATCGTATCCATAACAGGCTAACGCCAAAATCACTTTATCTGCATCCACCTTACTACACAGCTCATCCAGGTTCTTTTCGACCCAAGCCTGGTGGGAAATCGCACCGGCATTACTTTCGATGGAATGCTGATCATAGGCCATTAAAATGATGTAATCATTGTATTTTTGTAGCGAAATAGGATCATAATCATCATTTTCGGGTGAAATATCCTGTGAAACCAGCAAACCTTCGCTATGAAAAACCTGATAGATTCGCGCCATAAAATCGTTTAAAGGTTTACGGTTATCCAGTTGAAGGTTTTCAAAGTCGATATTGATGCCTGAAAAACCATTCCGCTTTATTTTGATTAAAATATCATCAATAAAGCGTTGCTGTTTTGCTGGATCTGAAAGTATTGTCCGTACAGTCTGTCCATCAAAGTCATTGCCGCTGAAATTGGAAATTTGGGCAATTGCCTTCCGTTTATATTGATGGATCACATTCAGAGCAGCGGTATCGGCTTTATCGACAATGGTATCCTGACCGGGCACCGTAAAAAATGACTCCATGGCAACCATATCCAGATGTCCTATGTTTCGCCTGAGGTCTGACAAAGATTGCTGACGAACCTCATTGGACCAGGAACTGACATAAAAGCCCATGTTAATCCTATTTTTATTGCCAAGATGCTTCATATGTTTCAGCTCCCGGTCGCGTTTAATCTTTTCAAGTTCCGATCTGACGACCGTAAACTCCTTAAACTGTTTCGAGTTTTTCAACTTTGCGGTAGACTTTGCCGTCAAAGGTGCATTTGTATTGATTGTTGGGAATGGAGGCACCTGGATCTTGCCCAGGGTATAGACAACGCATACGATGGCTACGATCATTCCAATAATCAGTGCCCTGCTCATCCATGAAAAAGCGTACCAACGCTTTTTGCTCGACGTCTGAAAAATCTGTTTTTCTGACATAAAATATTGCGATTAACTTCGGCTAAGCTACATCAGAAAATGATCCAAAACACTCATCTTCAGCTTAAAAATTCCTTAATTTTACAGGACTACTCAACCTGGACACTCTACCGAATTTTGACTATCTTAGTAAGATCGGTAACACTGACTTAAAAACTCTGATATGACAACAACATACCTGCTATTATCCATGCTATCCTTACAAGCTCTTATCGGCTGCGGACAGTCTAATTCAGCAGTATCCCAACCGAAATCCAAAGACCTAACTGTGGAGACCAACAATCCTGACGGGAGACAGTTTATTGATCCAAAGGGAATGACTGTCAAATCAAGAATCTTATTGCCTGCAGGTTTTGAAAGACTCAACTACACGTCAAAAGATTTCGGTAGTTTTCTCGAAAACCTTCCCTTATACCCCATTGATCATGAGGTACGTTATTATAATGGAAAAATTAAGCCCCGAAACAACATCTATAATAGCGTTATAAAACTCGATATTGGCAAACGCGACCTGCACCAATGTGCCGACGCGGTCATGCGATTAAGGGCAGATTACCTCTACCAGCAAAAGAGATATCAGGACATTAGATTCAATTTTCTCTCCGATGGCAAACCACGCACCTATACAGATTATGCCAAAGGAGACTATTCGTATCCAAAATATTGGAAGTATATGGAGTATATTTTTGCCTATGCCAACACGGCTTCTTTACATGATGAGCTTCCTAATGTAAAATCGTCCACAACTGTCAAAATCGGAGACACTTTTATACAGAAAGGCTCCCCCATTGGCCATGCGATTATCGTCGTTGATCTTGCAAAAAATAAGGAAGGCAAAACAATTGTATTACTTGCCCAAAGCTATATGCCTGCGCAGGAAATACAGCTATTGAACAATTGGAACAATGCAGCGTTAAGCCCTTGGTACGATATTGACAAAGATGTGATCAATACCCCAGAATGGACTTTTTATGCCCGTAACCTGAAAACCTGGAAATAGTGTCATCATCCTGAAAATTCTTTCAGCACTTCTTGAACAATAAAACCGAATTACAGTCTACATAGTTCTATGATTTTGTGAGTAAATTAAATAAAAAGATATTTTTGTCTTTTATTTAATTTTACTATTTTTGCTTACGATAGTCATTTGCAAATGTACCCTATCAAGGAGTAGTAACAACCTCTAAAAGAGGTAAAATCACATTTCATTCCTTTTTTTTATTAAAATAAAAGACAAAAAGGTATTTAAATATTTTATTATGATTACCGAAACACAAAAAGATTTAATCAAAGGCACTATACCCGTTTTGAAGGAGCACGGTGTTGCGCTAACCAGCCATTTTTACAAACGCATGTTTACGCACAATCCTGAGCTCAAGCATATATTCAATATGGGGAATCAGCAAAATGCAAAACAGCAAACGGCATTGGCCACCGCTGTATTGGCTTATGCGGAGCATATTGATAATCCAAGTGTACTATTATCCGCTGTCAAACACATCGGACAAAAACACAGTAGTCTCAATATTCGTCCTGAACATTATCAGATTGTTGGCAAGCACCTATTGGCTTCCATCCAGGAGGTATTGGGCGATGCTGCTACAGATGAGCTCATCGAAGCATGGAAAGTTGCCTACTTTCAATTGGCCGACCTGATGATCGGTATCGAAAAAGAGATGTACGACCAAATGGTCCAAAACGAAGGTGGCTGGACAGGTTGGAAACCTTTTAACATCGTTAAAATCGTTTCGGAGACCGAAGAAATCCAGTCGATTTACTTAGCTCCGACTGATGGCGGTCAACTTCCAAAACATACTGCCGGCCAATATGTAAGTGTACGTGTGTATCTACCTGAGCTTCAACTCTACCAGCCGCGGCAATACAGCCTATCCGACGCCAGTAATGGTCAGTACCTTCGTATTTCTGTTAAAAAAGAAACTCCCCTGGGAAAACCGGAAGGCATGGTCAGCAACTACTTACATCAATACTTTCAGGAGGGGAAACAGCTGGAATTGACAGCACCTACGGGCTCCTTCAACCTGATTGAGAACGAGCATCCACATGTGTTTATCAGCGGCGGAGTCGGTCAGACTCCGTTGATGGCCATGCTGGAACAACTTATCAAGGCAAAGGGACAAAATGCGGTGACATGGATTCATGGCTGTAGAAATAGTGATTTACACGCATTTAAAGACAGACTTAGGACACTTGAGACACAACATGAGCATATCAGATGCTTCTCATTTTACGATGAACTCCAGGAAGGCAACAGCGACAATCTCCCGGGCTGGGTAGATCTGGCTAAAATCGATTCGGATCATCTGCCACAAAAAGCCAATTACTACTTGTGCGGCCCCTCAGGTTTTATAGAAAAACACTTCAAGTATCTGACAGGCCAAGGTATCCAAACCGAGCATATTCATTTTGAAGAGTTTGGACCAGCTTCCCTACAGCTCAACTAGGCAGCAGTGATAGCCATCCGTAAATTTTCCATGGATTGCGGATGGCTATTCTTGATTTTGTACCTTTGTGGAAAAGCAAGAATAGATTATGGGTATTTTCTCCAAAACATGCGAATATGGTCTTCGCGCAGTTTTTTTTATCGCACAGAGTTCACAAGAAAACAAACGTGTCGGCATAAAGGAAATCGCCGAAAATATCCATTCTCCAGAGGCCTTTCTCGGAAAAATCTTGCAAAATTTAAGTCGTGCCGGTATTATTCGTTCTATGAAAGGACCTGGTGGCGGGTTCTATCTGGATGCATCCGATATGTCTACCCCTTTGTCAGATGTAGTTAAAGCAATTGATGGAGAGAACCTTTTTGTGGGCTGTGGAATGGGGCTGGAGTTCTGCTCAGAACAGTATCCTTGTCCGCTACATCATGAGTTTAAAAGTATTCGCAATAGCCTATCGGAGATGCTTCAAAATACAACTGTTGGCCAATTCAATGATGACCTTATAAAAGGAAAAATCCTGCTGACAAAATCCAAAATTACGCCAGACCAGGACAACTAAAGCGCCACTCAAAAGTGGACGAGATAGGTCCAAAATAACATATTTTTCACCCCATTATGGATGCCTTTCCAGGATTCCAATTGTCGCTGCAGTCTTTCACGCCCTATCTTTATTGAGATTTGTTATCATAAACAAAACAAACAAATAAACATCATAATTATATTGATATAAAGCAATTTAAATAAATTAAAAACATCTATAACCAGCAGCCTATCTCTTTTTGATCTTATAGCTATAATAGCAGGTACTGAAGCCGTCTCTCCCTAAAAAGAACAGCTATAAAGTATTCCTTCACACCATTACCTACCGTCCAATACCGTTTGCATTAAATAGCTGTAAACGATGCATTAATCAAGAATAAGTCTGTGAATGAGTAGGTCAATTTGCGAAAAAATGCTAAAATAACAGGGTTCAAAAGCGCATTTCTTATGGGTTAAAACCACATAGACCATGCGCATTATTGGTCAAAATAGTATTCTTACATAATTTTCATGCTTTGACACAAAATTCACAAAACATATTATATTATCATTTAAAATAGAACACTTTACAAACATCACATAAATAAAAAAATAACCTATAAAACACAGTAAAAACTACGGTTTTCGACTAAAAAAAGGTATGGATAAAATTCTATCCACACCTTTTTCTTCAATACAACCACCTCCCCTACATCGAGTCAATCTAAAATGTCATTTTTCAAAAGCTGTATATTTCTACTACACTTTGCTTGCTTGCTTGCTTGCTTGCTTGCTTGCTTGCTTGCTTGCTTGCTTGCTTGCTTGCTTGCTTGCTTGCTTGCTTGAGACAAAACATCTTTCACAATTTCCAAACGAATGGAATAAATGATCATCAACAGTTACCCGTCAGCTTGCATCACACCTGCCTTTCATCTAACCACATTTTTAAACGACACAAGCCCTTTGCAGACAACAAGAGCACAAGACATGGCTCAAACCAAAAGATGTCTTAAAAACCTTAAAAAATAGGTATACTCCAATCAGCTAGCACGGAGCAAACGATCATCACCAGCTATCCGTCAGCATGCATCACAGCCACCCTTTATCTAACCGCATTTTTAAGCGATACAAGCCCTTTGCAGACAACAAGAGCAGCAAGACATAGCTCAAACCAAAAGATGTCTTAAAAGCCATAAAAAATGGATATACTCCAATCAGCTTGTACAGAGCAAACGCTCATCAGCAGCTTCCCACCAGCATAGGTCATAACCAACTTTCATCTAACTGCATTTTTAAGCGACATGAGCCCTTTGCAGACAACAAGAGCAGCAAGACATAGCTCAAACCAAAAGATGTCTTAAAAGCCATAAAAAATGGATATACTCCAATCAGTTTGCACAGAGCAAACGATCATCAGCAGCTACCCACTAGCTTGCGTTACCCCCACACGTTACACTAACAATATTTTATAAGTGGCATAAGCGCTTCATGTGTAGTACCACCAGATTTACCACATGAAAAAACAGCCCGGAAATAATTAAAAAAGACAAAACAAACTATTCTTCAGTAAAATAACACCATTTAAATAAACAGAAAAATCACATCCATAAAACACAATCCAAATCATAAAGTCCAAACAAAAGTGAAAACTACAGCGGAAACTTTAAACACAGTAACATTCAAACAATCTTACTTCTTGTTATCTTTGCTGTACTACATAATTCATTATATGCATAATTATTCCGCTGAAGACAGTTTATTTATACAGATCGAGATCAAGAAAATAAGAGAAGCCCGTAACAATGCGATCACTTTCATTATGGCAATCTTTCTCATTTCCTTTGTCATCTTGTTATATGTTTTTTCGGACCGGTGGCTGGCTACCCCTGACAAGCGGACTGTTTACCATAGCCCCACCATATCTCTTTACACAATATTCCTATTCCCGACCATACTATTTACTGGATTAAGTTGGGCCTTGTCTATCAAAAACCAAAAATATATTAGCGTACTACAGCAGCTCGACAGTCACGACTTAGATATCTATCGACGGTACACAAGCGTACTTGCTCAGCGATATGCAGCCATTGCGCTCTACATTTTCTGTAAAAATGAACTTATATTCTTTCCTCTTTTTGGAAGTAAAAAGATTCCAATCAATCAGATCAAACGTATAGAAACAAAATATGTCCATAATTATCGCGACACATACAGCTACCACATCTATTTTTATAACGATGCTACAAAAATCTATCAGACAACAATGCACCAGATAGCTGCCTTCGATTTTCTACAGAAACAGCTTCTGGAGGAAAATCCAAATCTAACGATCATCGCACGGAACCAGATACCCTCGTATTTGAGAACAAAAGACAAGCCTACACACTATTAATTTATTATATGGAAAGTTATTCGTCCACCAACAGTTCATTTTTACAAACGGAGATAAGGAAAATCTGCAAAGTCCGCAATGCCATTATTGGACTATTTATAGCGATGTTTCTTTTTTGCTATGGCTTCTTCTTCTATATTTTTTTGGATAAGTGGACAGCTGCTTCAGATAAACTGACATTTTTTTACAAGTCCCTCCCGCTCTTGAGTACATTGTTTGTCTATTTCGGCGTATTATTCGGCGGGCTCAGCTGGGGCGTTTATGCCAAAAATCAGAAATTTATTATTGCCCTACGAGGTCTCAATAGCCGTGATCTCGATATTTATCAGCGGTACACCCGAAGACTTGTCCGCATCTATGCAACTATTGCGCCGTACCTTTTTCAGGAGCATGAGCTTGTATTTTTTCCTTTTTTTGGAAGTAAAAAAATTCCGATCAGTCAGATTCACCGTATAGAGACCAAGATTATACTGAACCACCGTGGCCCGAATAGTTTTCGCATCTATTTTTACAATGAATTCTCCAAGATTCATCAGGTGACAATGAACCAAAGAGGTGCATTCGATTTTATACAAGAACAGCTTTTAGAGGAAAACCCGAACCTCAGCATCATTTCGAAAAACCATTAAGTTCCTTATACACAGTCCGCATGTAAAAAGAAATCCTCCACCCTACCCTTCGAGATAGCGGCTATAATCTCCTGATTCAGCAACCAGCTTGATGACATGGTTCCGCTCTTCAAGAAATCGCCTCATATAACCTGTAAGGAAAGACCATTCGGCAAACCGCCCCAAAGGCCCCAGGGGCGCCCTAAAATTAAACACATCCCGCATCAGCACCGTACCATCAGCCTGCTCTTCGAAAAGATGCTGATGGTCCATCGACTGAAATGCCCCCTGTATCATTTTATCTTCGAAAAAATAGGGTTTTTCCATTTTTGTGATCCGCACCGTCAACATTTGATATACACCCAGATGTTTTGCCCGCCACTGAACGGTCTGTCCGGCTTCGATCAGTCCACTGGTCACACCTGCGATCGCCTTCTCATTTGTCTTTCCAGTCGAATACATGTGTAAGTCTATACTGCGGGCCAGATCAAAAACTATCCCTATTGGTGCATTTACAGTGGTGTCTAATACAAGTGTTGGCATAAAATCTTGCTATCGGTGAATTCGGAACAAATTTCGTAAAAAACACGAATTTCTTAGGAAAGAGTCTAACAATTATCTAATTTAACCCTCCAATCTAATATCAATAACAAGAAGGCTATGATCACATTACTTCCATTTGAAGAAGCTGACTTCGACCGCTTCAATTCCTGGATCAGATCTCCAGAAGAACTCCTGCAGTTCGCAGGTCCATATTTTTCATTTCCAGTGACTGACGAACAATTAAAAAAGTATATTAACGATCCCCAACGCCGTCCCTATAAAATTGTCAGTACAGAAACACAAAACGTTATTGGGCATTGTGAATTGAACTTTGAAAGAAGTATACCACGATTATCCCGCATATTGATTGCTGACAATACCGAAAGAAATAAGGGCTATGGTAAGAAAACTATCAATGCGATGCTGAAACTGCTCTTTGTTGATAACACTTACGATCAAGCGGATTTAAACGTTTATGACTGGAACACGAACGCAATAAAATGTTATGAGGGTGTAGGGTTTCAGATCAATGAAGGCGCCACAACTGAAACGTCAATCGGCAATGAAACCTGGAAGGGCCTGAATATGCAAATCACCAAATCAAACTGGCTAGCCAAAACACAATGAAGAAGAAACGTTTTTTAAAAAAAGCCTTTATTACCCTGACCTTGGCCGCTGCTCTGCTCGGTTATTATGCCTGGCAGATCGAACCACATTGGGTCAAATTCGAACAGCTAAAACTCCCTATAAAAAACCTCCCTAGCAACCTTGAAGGGAAAACGCTCGTTCAGATTTCGGACATCCACATCGGCGACTATGTCAGTAAAGATTTTATCAAAAACAACTTCGCGAAAGTTGGTATAACACATCCGGACATTATTGTTTACACAGGCGATTTTGTCCGATTGGTCCACAATGCCCTCCCACTCGCTGATCTCGACGAAGTCATGCAATTAGCACCAAAAGGAAAACTACAGACATTGGCCATCCTGGGAAATCATGATTATGGAAGAGCCTTTAAAGACAGTACTGCAGCGGATTCAATCACTACACTGCTAAAAAAGTATGATATTACTGTTTTAAGAAACGAAAGTGTGAATATAAATGGTCTACAGCTCTATGGTATGGACGACTATTGGGGAACAAACTTTGACCCTGTAAAAACTATGCAGAACTACAACCGCAACCAAGCGAGCCTTGTCCTCTGCCACAACCCCGATGTTGCTGATCTGGATGTATGGAATGGCTATGAAGGGTGGATTTTATCAGGCCATACACATGCCGGGCAGGTGCGGATCCCATTTTGGGGTTCACCGATTATCCCCGTATCGAACAAAAACTACGATCAGGGTATTAAAAAACTTTCTGGAAACCGAACCCTCTACATCAACAGGGGCCTCGGTCATAGTATCCCCGTCCGCTTTAATGCACGACCTGAAATAACCATTTTCACCTTAACAAAGGACTAAGATCGGAGATACGGTCATGTTTAATGCTTCAATAAACACCCTATGGAATTAAATGAGGTATGGATAAAAAGCAACCGCTATTGTTTGTCGATAGTCTTCCAGCGCATCCGATTCAAATCGACCGCCCAATACCGCAAAACTCGAATACCAGAAATCTGATATAATAAAAATCTGACGTACAAAACCCTTCAGAATGGCTATTGGTATATCCTGTCTAAACATTCCCAATTTGGAGTAGTGCTCAAAGAGAGAAATAAACTGCTCCTCACGTCGTGCAACAAGAGTCCGATAAGCATCCCCAATAGCGGGTATCCAAGTACAGATCTCGACGAAATTGACAAAAATAAACTTATACTTATTGATCAACAGATAAGAGCCCTCCGTAAATTCCTGCAACAACTCCTGAAATGTGGTATCTTTCTGATCAAATAAAACCACCATTTCGTCATAGTCCCGCTGGAGCTGCTCAAAAATAGTAAAGATAATATCTTCTGTATGTTTGAAGTGATAATGGAGATTGCCAGCACTAATACCCATTTCCTGCGCAATCTGTCGTGTCGTAACAGTACGTATTCCCTCCCGATTATATACCCCTAACGCTGCCACTACAATTTTTTCTTTCGTATTCATGACACAAAATTAGAACAATTGTTCTAATTTTGTGTCATGAATGATAAATTAAGATAATATGAAAGACGAAAAGAAAGAAAGTTGGCTAAAAAATCAATATCTAGATCTAAAGCAGACGCTTATTCCGGCCCATCCAAATGATGGCCCCTGGAAAAAATTCGGCAAACAGACAGCTTTTTTTATGTTTTTAACGTTGATGGTATGCGGAGCAATAGCTATGTTGATCGCCATTTCCTTTGCGCATTAGTAAAGAATCTGTTTGACGGTATATTTATTTTTTATTGGTTATGCTGGTTCTTTATTCGATTTACACGGCTACAGCATTTTCCTATTCCATTTTTAAACAGCTGGCTTACTGACCTTGTCTTTGTCCCTATTATTGTTCATGTCGCATCTATTACGGGAAGCTTTCTATTCAATAAAGGAAAACCGCATGGATATCCATTATACCAAATCTGGTTGATATCGGCTATTGTATCACTACTATTTGAGTACGTCATGCCTAACTACACAGACTACAATACGGGGGATCCCTATGACGTCATTGCCTATTTTATGGGAGGACTATTTTACTTTTTATTCCATCAGCCCCGTTATATCAGAAAAAATTCCGATGGAACCAATCATGTGATTTGCAAACAAAATTAAACCACAGCTAATAAAAACACGTTCTGGAATAATATAGAATATACACTCAGAAAAGTTCCCGCCAGAATATCTTATTGGTAAACAGACCTTCAAATGGCAAAAAGTATAAACTATAATTGAAAAATAGTGTTGATATTGTAATTAATTAGCAGATGTAGGTCATATGACAAGAATCAAAACCAAAAGAACATGTAGTAATGGGCACAGCTTCTATAAGAGTACAGACTGCCCAACATGCCCAATATGCGAAAAGGAAAAGAAACCCGAAGATGGTTTTCTAGCTCTTTTGGGTAGCCCCGCTAGAAATGCACTGTTAAGCCATGGTATAGATCAACTTGAAAAGCTAGCTCAGTACTCGGTGAAGGACCTACTGAAGCTCCATGGCCTCGGAAAGGCTTCCTTGCCCCTGTTAAGTCAGGCTTTAATGGAAAAGGGATTAAAATTTAAGGAGTAGGCTGCTCCAAAGGCCATTCTCTCAGTTGATAACAAAAAATAAGCCCTCGATTGGCTTCCATATAGTTTCTCGCTACTTAGAAGTGCTTGAGGGCTTTATTATTCAACGCTTTTAACACAAGCGGAATCTTCGTTTACTAGTACTCGATCAAAACTTCAGTTACCTGAGCACCTTGTTTTGCACTTTTGAATTTAAACTTAACTTTCTGATTCAGATTCAATTTCTGTCCAACAAGACGATCATTGAAATAAATAGATTGTTGCGTCTCATTATCTCTGATAAATCCATAGTTGGATTCGGTATTGTAATGGACAACTTTTCCGAAAGAATAGTCATCTTGGTGGTTCGATGACATACTTGGACTCTCCCCTTCTTTCAATTTGATTGCAGGTCTGTCTGAGATATTCCCATGTTCATCAACATAAGCAAACAGTTCTTCCAAAGATTTTCCTTTGTCATTGTTTGTTTTGTTGAATTCTTTTTTCTCAATTTTTTGTTGTTTTTTGAGTAATTTCTTTTTTTCTCGTTCTTTTTTGTTAAATGTAATTTGGCTTTTGCTCATTCAATATGGATTAAAATAAAATGTTCCCGAGGAGATGTCGGACCTTTAGAGCTTCGTTGAAAAGATAAAAATGCGAGGTGTTCTAAGGAGATAATTGCAAAGGTACGAAAAAAATAGGAGAAATCAACGACATCCTATAATACATCTTATAGCCATACAGCCTCAATTCGGAGAAGCTCCGTCTATCATAATAACAGACATATAGTCTACATAGCAACACAAAATTTGAGCGTTTTCATAAAACAAAAATATCTTTTGGACGTTATTTTGAAAAAAACACTATGGAAGTAAAAAATATCGAAAGAGACGACAGAGGTAATTTCATTGCTGAAGTGGAAAATAATGAGGCCGGGATTTTGGAATATACCTGGCAGAGTGAGTACGAGTTTTCCATAGACCATACCGAGGTCTATGACGAATATAAAGGAATGAGTGTCGGCAAAAAACTCGTTCTTGAAGCCGTAGACTATGCTCGGAAAAACGATGCCAAGATTGTCCCGAATTGTCCTTATGCAAAATCAATTTTTGACAAAACAATTGCCTTTCAGGATGTATTAGCATAAAAAAGCCATTTTATCACTGGGACAAAATGGCTTTTATTTTTGATAACTGTATAGACTAAGCTACAATATTGATTATTTTCCCTTTTACAAAAATAATCTTCTTAATTGGCTTACCGTCTAGATGTCTTTGTACATCGGCATGTGCCTTGATCATTTCTTCAACAGTTTGTTGATCTAAATCCAATGCAAGTGATAGATTAAACTTCATTTTACCATTGAAAGAAACTGGATAAGCAAATTCAGACTCGACTAGATATTCCGGTTTGAACGTAGGATAAGTTGCCTGAGAAAGTGTACCTGCCTCATGCCCCAATAAATTCCACAATTCCTCTGTAATATGTGGTGCATAAGATTGAAGAACAATAACAAGTTGCTCCAATATCTGGCGTTTATTGCATTTCAAATCGGTCAATTCATTCACACAGATCATAAAGGCCGAAACAGATGTATTGAACGAAAAACGCTCGATATCATCTTCCACTTTCTTAATAATCTTATGTAAAGCTTTGAACTCAGCTTTGGAAGGCTCTTCATCCGATACATTAAAATTACCTTCGGCATCGTGAAACAGGCGCCATACTTTCTTTAGAAACTTGTAGACACCTTCGATACCATTGGTATTCCATGGTTTGGCTTGCTCCAACGGACCCAAAAACATTTCGTAAAGACGCAAGGTATCAGCGCCATAAGTCTCAATAATATCATCTGGATTAACGACATTGAATTTCGACTTGGACATTTTCTCCACCTCGCTACCACAAATGTATTTACCGTTTTCCAAAACAAATTCAGCATTCGCAAAATCAGGCCTGAAGTTTTTGAATTTTTCAAGATCCAAAACATCATTCGATACGATATTAACATCGACATGCAAAGGAATTGTATTGTAATCGTTTCTCAAGCCATAGGACACAAATTGATTGGTTCCTCTGCCCTCTTCATCGAGTACACGGTAGACAAAATTTGAACGCCCTTGAATCATACCTTGGTTAATCAATTTCCGGAATGGTTCTTCCTCATTATGATAGCCAAGATCTTTTAAAAACTTATTCCAAAAACGTGAATATAACAAGTGACCTGTAGCATGTTCTGAACCGCCAATGTATAAATCAACAGCTTTCCAGTAGTCAACAGCTTCTTTTGAAGCAAAGTTACCCTCATTCTTTGGATCCATGTATCTAAACCAATACCATGAAGAACCTGCCCAACCCGGCATTGTACTCAACTCATATTCATACTGATCCTCATATTTCCAGTCTTTAGCACGCCCTAAAGGAGGTTCCCCAGACTCTGTTGGCAGGTATTTATCAACCTCAGGTAATAATAAGGGTAGTTCTTCTTCTTTAATAAGGTATGGTAGACCATTTTTAAAGTAGACTGGAACAGGTTCGCCCCAATAACGTTGACGACCAAAAATCGCATCGCGCATGCGGAAATTGATCTTCGCTTTACCTAATTTCAATTCTTCCAGCTTCGCAATCAGCGCAGGCACAGCCTCCTGATAAGTCATACCGTTGATAAAATCAGAATTGATATATTTTCCATCCTTATTCGGATCAGCCTCTTCTTCAATCTGCTGTGTATCCGAAATCGGAATAATTTCTAAATTAAAATGCTTGGCAAAAACATAATCACGTTGATCGCCACTAGGTACAGCCATAACCGCCCCTGTGCCATATCCCGCCAAAACATAATCTGCAATCCAGATCTGCACATCACGGCCTGAAATAGGGTGTTTAGCAAATGAACCTGTAAAGGCTCCCGATACTGTTTTGGTATCGGCCATACGATCTAGTTCAGATTTTTTTGAGGTCTTCTCAATATAAGCTTCAACTTCAGCTTTTTGTTCAGCTGTTGTCAACGCTGCAACCAATTCATGTTCAGGTGCCAAAACGACAAATGAAACACCGAAAATAGTATCCACACGTGTTGTAAAGACTTCAATTGCGGCGTCCAACTGTGGAACTGGGAATTTAACCGAAGCTCCAACGGATTTTCCGATCCAGTTACGTTGCATTTCTACCAAGGGCTCTGGCCAATCAATGGTATCCAAACCTTTTAATAGACGATCGGCATAAGCAGTGATACGCATTGACCATTGCATCATCTTCTTTTGCTCCACAGGATACCCTCCACGCTCGGACACACCGTTGATTACCTCATCATTAGCCAATACTGTCCCTAAAGCAGCACACCAATTGACCGTGCTCTCGCGTAGATAAGCAATACGATACTTTAACAACTCACGTTGTTGTTTTTCTTCATCAAAAGATTTCCATTCTTCCGAAGTGAATTCTAATACATCTTCATCAGAAACAGCTTGAACAGCAGCAGAACCATTTGTGGAAAATTTCGTAATCAATGTATCAATGGCTTCTGCTTTATCCGTCTCTTTATTATACCAAGAACCGAATGATTTCATAAAAATCCACTGCGTCCATTTATAGTATTCAGGTTCAGAAGTACGAACTTCTCTACTCCAATCATAAGAGAAACCGATGTTGTCCATCTGCTCGCGGTAACGATTGATATTTGCCTCAGTTGTAACTGCAGGGTGTTGACCCGTTTGAATCGCATATTGCTCTGCAGGAAGTCCAAAGGAATCATAACCCATTGGATGCAGTACATTGAAGCCTTTTAGTCGTTTGTATCTTGAAAAGATATCCGAAGCAATGTATCCGAGTGGATGACCAACATGTAGTCCTGCCCCAGATGGATAAGGAAACATATCCAACACATAGTATTTTGGCTTCTGATGCGCATCTGATGTTTTATATGTTTGATGGTCCGCCCAAAACTTCTGCCACTTTTTCTCTAATGATTTGTGATTATACTCCATTTTTGTTCGTAAGGAATTTTTATGACTTGCGAAATTACGATTTTAATACTGAAATGTGATAAAAGTTTTGTAGTTTGAACAATAAATTCTAGTATTGAAAAGTTATTTAAACATAGGTAGAAAACTAAATTCGAATTGATTTTTATCAAAGTAATTACAAGATAAATTCGAAATCTTCCGCTCAATTAGTTACTTTCGCAAATAAATTTTTGCTTATTATGTCAGAATACGAATTAAGCACACAAAAAAGAAAAACAAAGTCTGTATATGTATCCACAGTTATCAGTATAGCACTGGTACTATTGGTAACAGGTATGTTAGGCTTATTATTGGTGCACGCTAAAAATCTTTCAAAGTACGTTAAAGAAAACATTGTCCTGAATGTCATTGTAAATGATGGCACCAGTGAAGGTGATGTACTTTCTTTGCAAAAAGATCTTGAAAAAGACCCTTATGTTCTTCGCTCAGTGTATATCAGCAAAGAAATTGCTGCCAAAAACCTGAAAGAAGATCTTGGTGAAGATTTTGTACAGTACCTTGGGCACAACCCATTATTGCCATCATTAGATGTCTATATGAAGGAGAATTATGCCAATACGGATAGCATCAAGACTTTCATCGAAAAAATCTCTAAAAACAACAAAATAAAAGAGGTTGTCTATCAGGAATCATTGATTGATATGGTCAATAAAAACGTACGCATCATCGGTATGATTGTTTTGGCCTTTGCTGTTATTTTATTGATCATCGCTGTCGCCCTAATTAACAATACCATACGTTTGGCTATTTACTCGCAGCGTTTCTTAATTAAAAGCATGCAATTAATCGGTGCGACCAAAAACTTTATTCGTAAACCTTTTATCACTTATGGTATTATCCATGGTTTGCTGGGTTCACTGATTGCGATTCTACTATTGATATTGACGCTCAAATTAGCGCAACAACAAATACCTGAATTGGTCTTTTTACGCAACTGGTTTGAGTTTGCAATCATCTTCTTAGGTGTTATCTGCATCGGGATTTTAATCTCAGGGCTTAGTACCTACTTCGCTGTAACTAAATATTTAAAAGCTCAATCTAACGATTTATATAGATAAAAATGGCTCAAATAAAGAAATCTACTGAATCTGTAAATAAAGGTTCCTTCGTATTTTCAAAAGTAAATTATCAGCTTTTTATAGCTAGCTTGGTTCTTGTCGTCATTGGTTTTGCGCTGATGTCCGGTGAAACTGATATCTATAGTTTTACCAAAATCACTTTGGCGCCAATTGTAGTCGTTCTCGGCTTTGCATTGGGATTTGTAGCGATCTTATATCGCCCCAAAACAACTAAAACTGAAGAATAATCTTATAAAAAACAGATGTCTATTATTGAAGCTATAATCCTTGCTATCATCGAAGGATTAACGGAGTTTTTGCCTGTCTCCTCTACAGGTCACATGATTATAGCAACTGCACTGATGGGTATTCAGCCCTCAGCCTTTGTTAAATTATTTACAATTGTCATTCAATTGGGAACGATTTTATCCGTTCTCGTTTTATATTATAAGCGATTCTTTAAATCGCTTTCATTTTACTACAAGTTGGTGATCGCTGCTATTCCAGCATCGATACTTGGATTACTTTTCAACGATTTTATCGATTCACTTTTGGAAAGCCCACTGATGGTTGCGATTATGCTGGTAATCGGTGGTGTTGTCCTGCTTTTTGTTGATAAATGGTTTAATAAACCTACTGTTGAAGATTCGGACAACGTCTCTTACAAGCAGGCCTTTATGATTGGTGTATACCAATGTCTGGCTTTGATTCCCGGCACATCCCGATCCGCGAGTACCATTATCGGCGGTATGGCCGAAAAATTAACACGTAAAGCAGCTGCAGAATTTTCATTCTTTCTGGCTTTACCGATGATGTTTGGCGCTTCAGCTGTTAAACTCCTGAAATTCTTCAAAGAAGGAAATACATTTACAGGCGAAGAGCTTAACCTTCTTATTGTAGGTAACCTCATTGGTTTTGTTGTCGCAATTGTTGCAATCAAATCTTTTATTGGATTTTTAACCAAATATGGTTTTAAGGCCTTCGGATGGTATAGAATAGTTGTTGGAGTTGTAATTCTCGCATTACTTCTTTCGGGGCATAGTTTACAAATTATCTAAAATTTTTTCATGGAGAATATAGAGGTTGGTGAAAGCTCAGCAAGGTTTAATTTTGCTGAAGGCGAAATGTTGTTGATTGATAAACCTTTAACATGGACAAGTTTCGACGTTGTTGGGAAAGTCAGAAACTCATTGAAACCATTAAAATTAAAAGTCGGCCATGCAGGCACATTGGACCCCTTAGCAACGGGCTTGCTAATTGTCTGCACAGGTAAGTTGACAAAAAAGATCGACAGCTACCAGGCCGAAGACAAAGAATATACAGGGACAATTACATTGGGCGGAACCACCCCCTCCTATGACCTTGAAACAGAAATTGAAGAGTTATTCCCTATCGATCATATTACTGAACAAATGATCTTTGATGCGGCAAAGACCTTTGAAGGTGACATACAACAGTTTCCTCCAGCGCATTCTGCCATAAAGATCAATGGTGAACGTGTCTATGCAAAAGCTCGTCGCGGTGAAGAGGTTGAAATAAAATCTCGCCAGGTACGGATCAATAGCTTTGAAATTGAGAAGATTGAACTCCCGAATGTGCATTTTCGCATTTCTTGTTCAAAAGGCACTTACATCAGATCATTAGCATACGACTTTGGAAAAGTATTGCATAGTGGATCCCACCTAAGTTCTTTAAGACGCACCAAAAGTGGTGATTATACGGTTGAATCCGCCTGGAATCTTGAACAGCTTATCGCCGAAATAAAACGTCATAAGGAAATCATTAAATAAAGCCATCGCTGCACTTTATTGATTCTTTATCTTATTTTTGCAAAAAATCCAATAAATGAAAATCTACAGAAGTTTAGAAGATTTCTCCCCCGTTGAAAATGCAGTAGTTACCATCGGTACTTTTGATGGTGTTCATATTGGCCATCAAAAAATATTGGTCCACTTAAAAGAAGCTGCTCAAAAAGTTAACGGCGAAACCATATTACTCACCTTTTTCCCGCATCCCCGGTTAATTATTAACCCAGATGATGATAGCTTACGTTTAATAAATGATATTGAGGAAAAGGTAAGCCAACTAAGCAAGGTCGGTATTGACCATCTTATCATTATCCCCTTCTCCCGTGATTTTTCCAATCAAACTCCTGAAGAATATATTAGCAATGTGCTTGTAGGTAAATTGGGTACCAAAAAAATCGTTATCGGATATGATCATCATTTTGGAAAAGATCGCAAGGGCACATTAGGCGATTTGGAACAGTTTGCGTCCATATTTGACTATAGTGTAGACGAGATCCCGGAACAGGATATCAATGACATCGCAGTCTCTTCCACCCGTGTGCGTGAGGCATTGATTAAAGGTGATATCAAAACAGCCAACCTATATTTAGGTTATCCTTTTGAATTGACAGGGACTGTGATCCGAGGGGATCAAATCGGGCGCACCATTGGATTTCCTACAGCCAATTTACAGGTACATGAGCCGCATAAATTAATTCCTGCTTATGGCATATACGCAGTTGAGGTTTATATATACAATCAGATCCAGAATATTACTACAGGCGAGTATAAAGAAGAAAATCCTATTTCTATCGCTAAAGGCATGGGTTATATTGGCACAAGGCCTACGGTTGACGGAATGAATCGTGCGATTGAAATCAGTCTATTTGATTTTGATCAGGATATCTACGGCAAGACCCTCCGTGTTAAATTCCTGCATTTTATCCGCCATGATGAACGTTTTGACTCACTAGAGGAAATGAAAGCGCAAATCAAAGCAGATGAAGTAGAAATAAGAAGTCTTATTGGATAAAATCTAAAGGCGATACAGTTAAAAGAATAGGCGGGAATTCCCGCCTATTCTTTTTATAACTAACATATTCTTTCTGATCCTCATTGCTGTCACATCATCTCATCCCCCCCTTTTCACTCCGCTCAGCACAGATGTTCTAGAAGTAAACGAAGTACCTACAAAACTAAAAGAGCTTCGATGCCAAGTCTGTAACTATCCAACCCAAAGCCACAGATTACCCCCTTACAGTTTTTAGCCAAAAAGGAATGATGTCGAAATTCTTCCCGTTGATGGACATTGCTGATATGAACTTCAATAACTGGAGTCTGAACAGCAGCAATAGCATCTCCAATGGCAATAGATGTATGGGTATATGCTCCAGCGTTCATTACAATGCCATCATATGCGAAACCGACCTCATGAATTTTATCAATTAACTTGCCCTCAGAATTACTCTGAAAATATTCCAATTGAACTGTAGAAAAACGTGTCTTTAATTCCTCAAAATAACTCAAGAAATCCTGACTTCCATAGATTGACTTTTCCCTAACACCCAATAGATTTAAGTTTGGGCCATTTAATACAAGGATTTTTTTCATCGGTATTTAGTGATTGATTCAATATTATCTATTCGATTATGCATTCAAACTACCAAGTAGTATCGGTTACATTTTAAACGATATTAAAATGAATATATTTAAAAAAAAACATCATGATTATACATTCCCTTATACGGCCTGAATAATCATGATGTTTTCATAAGCTGTAATGGCTCAAATATATAAAAACTTCCTATAAATCATTATAGATCGCTCTAAAGCTTGAGCGAAGTCCAAATGTAACCACGCCCGATTTATTCACGACAGGTGTTTCATATTGTGCTTTCGCATAGCGTTGCATATACCCCAATTCTAAACGAAGGTTATATTTAGGATTAAGTACATACGCTGCTTTTGCATCCGCATAATAGATATTATTTTTTATCCCTTGCGCGATATGGTTTCCATACATATTTGGGATAGTCCGATAAGACTGAAAGATATTTCCACCCATATTAGTTCCATCAGCCAGGTCTAATCCATTTTGTGTGTACATTCCCTGTAATGAAAAGTCCCATCTGTCCCATGCATAGTTTACGAGACCAACCAACTCTCTAAAGTTAGCACCTTTTGGATGCGCCAATGGTTCGGCATTGTTACTATAATTGGAATAGGATTTAAAGTGTGCATACGTATAAGGTCTAGCCGTATTATACTCCGCAAGGAAGTTTAGGTTTTTGACACCAAACATGTCATAACCTCTTACCCCTAACTGTGCGCCCCACTTATTATGTGCATAACCATTACCCGCAAAAAATTCCTTGGCCGTAAATTCCCCTAATAAAAACTGACCATAAACCGTCAAGTTGTAAGGTAATTTATATTTTGACGTAAGTCCTAAAAACATCTTATCCGGTGACGTACGATTATTACTTTCAACAGGACGTATAAAGATAATCGGACTTATATAACTGAAATCAAATCCTCTTTTTCCGGCCTCATCTTGCGCTGCCCAAACCACAGATTGAAAAAATCCCACAGATAATTTATTGGTCACATTCCAATCCAAATATTGAAAAGCTCCCCATTTTTTCCCGTCACCTAAACGCGTATTTTTTTGGCCTTCCATGGGATATACCCCAGTTAGATCCTCTCTGGGATGTGTCGGATCATTCATGTAAGCCCAAATGGATGTATACTGTACATTGCCGATCGTACCGGTCAGCTTCAGATGTGCATAATTAGATGAAAAGTCAGAAAGCAGCATCGAGCGGTAACCATCCCCAATAAAGTTTTTATCGTACGCTATCGTTGCTTGGATATACTTATGAGCATCGTAAGTCATACTTGCTGTCGCATACATCCAGTCCATTTTATTTTTAGACTGAAATTTGGTATTTCCCTGACCAGGAATTACTTTATTAGCGACAATATAATCGTCAAGATACTTTGGAAAAACAGCTTGGCTTTCAAAGGCCGATGAATTAAAGGTGAATTTATTACCCACATTCAATCCCACTTGAAATCCTCGACCATTCATCCATGTACGACGTTTATCGCCCTGCATATCTTTTCCAATATACATATCCGGCAAAAAGTCCGCATAGAATGTATAATCGTCTTTCTCGACTTGAACCAAATGTTCATTAAAGATCTTACGCATGAACCAATTTGATGAGGAAACTGGTTTATTGGATTGAATCGAGTCAAATTTGGCCAACAACAAAGAATCCTTGATGACGAATGGTTTAGCTGTTGTGTGCATTCTCGTTTCAGTAGAATAAACGACATCGTTCATTTTCTGATAGAAATGATACGAATAAGGCTGGCTTTTAATTTGTCCAAAACCTGCGAACGAGACACCTACCCCGATGCCTGCCAGCACAATTCGAAGTAAATTACTTTTTTTTGATATATTAAGCCCCATAAAATTATTTCAAAGATTATTTCTTCTAGCAAAATGCATTCCTAACTGCAAATTAACCGAATAAAAATGACTTTATTAACATCTGTAGTCAATTTTATAATGCTAAATCGTATTTGCTGTTCGTTATATTCAAAAATATTTATATCTTGCATCTTAGTAAATAACCTTGTATAACAAAAAATCAGCCCTAATAAGCATGAAACGCAGAACTTTTATCCAAAACGCAACCTTATTGACAGCAGGTGCATTTGCAAGCAAATTTTCTTTTGCTCAGGAACATTCTTTTCCTATTGTACGCACAACTAAAGAAAAACGGCTTTTTTCAAGTAAAGTAATTGAAGATGCCATTACAGAGTTTCAAAAAAATGTCAAAAACAAGGAACTGACCTGGTTATTTAACAACTGCTTTCCAAATACATTGGATACAACTGTATTTCCATATGTTCAAAATGGCAGAAACTATACCTACGTTATTACAGGAGATATCGATGCAATGTGGTTACGTGATAGTAGTGCACAGGTGTGGCCCTATCTTCCTTTCATGAAAAAAGATAAAAAATTGCAGGACCTTATTGTCGGATTAATACAAAAACAAAGTAAATGTATCAATATTGATCCTTATGCGAATGCTTTCTATAATGACCCAACAAAAAAAGGGGAATGGTTCAGTGACCACACAAGTATGAAACCAGGAATCCATGAACGAAAATGGGAAATTGATTCACTATGTTATCCGATTCGACTTGCTTACCATTACTGGAAGGAAACAAATGACAGTAGTCCATTTAACGACGAATGGCTAGAGGCTCAGCACAAGATCTATCAAACTTTTGTTGAACAGCAACGCAAGGATAATTTAGGCCCTTATAAATTTGAGCGTACGACCTCAAGGGGTTCCGACACGTTACAAGTAGATGGTTATGGCTATCCCGTAAATCCGGTAGGTCTGATTTGCTCAAGCTTTAGACCTTCGGATGACTCGACTATTTTTTCTTTCCTAATTCCTTCCAACCTATTTGCGGTGGTCAGTTTGAGACAATCTGCGGAAATTCTCAAAAAGGTTAAAAACGAACAGACGCTTTCCGCAAAAATGGAATCGCTTGCGAATGAAGTTGAGGCTGCCGTAAATAAATATGGAATTATAGATCATCCAACCTTAGGGAGAATATATGCGTTTGAAGTAGATGGTTATTCAAGTCATCTCATGATGGACGACGCAAATATCCCTAGTTTATTGGCTCTGCCCTATTTAGGTGCAGTCAATCTCAATGACGAGGTCTATCAACGTACACGTAATTTTGTTCTGTCTGACAAGAATCCATTCTTCTTTAAAGGTACCGCAGCCGAAGGTATCGGGGGACCGCATATTGGCCGCGATATGATTTGGCCAATGTCAATTATTATGCGTGCGCAAACTTCGACAAATGATGAAGAGATCCGCAATTGCATCAAAACCTTAGTGAGCACACATGGTGGTACAGGATTTATGCATGAATCCTTCCATAAGAATGATCCGAAAAAATTCACAAGACATTGGTTTGCCTGGACTAATACATTATTTGGCGAATTAATTTGGAAAATATATAAAGAGAAACCATCTTTGCTTCAGTAAAACTGAATCTTATAACGCAATGTTATAGGTGGATGTAACTTATAGCATTGCGTTATGGATAATACACTGACTTCTGGTCCTATTGGCATTTTCGACTCCGGTTATGGCGGCCTTTCTGTATTTAAGGAAATTCAGCAGCTCCTTCCTCAATATGATTATATCTACCTAGGCGATAATGCACGTGTTCCTTATGGTACGCGGTCCTTTGAAACCGTATATAATTACACCAAGCAATGTGTTTTTAAATTGTTTGATTTAGGCTGTAATCTCGTTATATTAGCTTGTAACACGGCTTCGGCAAAAGCTTTAAGAACGATTCAACAAAACGATCTTCCTCCAGGAAAAAAAGTACTTGGGGTCATCAGACCAACAACTGAAATCATCCATAATTATACGAAAACAAACAAAATCGGTATCCTCGCAACGACAGGGACGGTAAAATCTGAATCGTATAAGATCGAGATACATAAATTTAATCCGGAAATTGAGGTTTTTCAACATGACTGTCCTTTTTGGGTTCCTCTGGTTGAAAATAATGAGATCAATACAGAGGGGGCACATTATTTTGTCCAAAAAGATATCCATGAACTGTTGCAGAAATCCGATCAAATAGATACTATTGTATTGGCATGTACGCATTACCCCTTATTATTACCTATAATCGAAAAATACGTCCCAAAAAATGTCAATATTATTTCCCAAGGGCCTATCGTTGCGAAAAGTCTACAGGAATACCTTCACCGTCATACGGAAATAGAAACATGCTGTTCAAAAAATAGTCAGTTGGCCTTCTACACTACAGACGATCCTAGGGATTTTGAAAGCAAAGCAAAAATATTCTTCGGAAAACATGTAGATGCTAGTCACATCAGTGTTTAAAATAAAAAGCTGCGAATTTTTAAAACTTTTGTCGTTTACCTTTCGTTATTTAGGTAAAGGAATGTACGATGAAAAAAAACTATGTAACCATTGCATACAATCAAGAGACACGGCATTGTGAGTCAAAAGAGTTTTCAACTTTCCAGGAAAGTGCAGACTATTTTAAGACTTTTGAAACATCCGCTCAACCAAATTATATTCCGGTCTGTGTCTATAATTTAAGCACAAATGCACTACTAGAGGTTAGCGATTATTATGTCAATAAAGACAAAGAATTACAGCAGATACTGACTCACTGTCTGAACACCCTCTAGTTTCCCCTTAAAAATACCCAGCAAAAATAGATGGATTTGTTATCCTGCCGCCCCTTTATTAGGCTTATGGCCGGATGTCGATAAATTTATTACATTATATCGGACAGCATTTCATTAATTTTTAATATCTTCAAACGAACAATCAGACCAAAAAACAAGTCATTAATAATGAAAAACAAACTGACAATAAGCCTTTTAACGATATCGCTTGGCTTAACTGCCTGCAATTCCAATCATGCAAATTCAAACTCCGGTTCAGATAGCACAGCTAATCCTACGGATACCACAAGCTATCCACCGGTAGAAACGCAAAAAGCAAATTCGGACTACAAACCTGCTTTTGCTGGGCAGACCAGAATTGCTGGTGCTAAAACAACTACAGCTTTCGAGGGCAAAGTTATAGCCGAGGGGCTAAAGTCTCCTTGGGGTATTGTAGCGCTGCCTGATGGCAGGCTGCTAATCACAGAGAAAGAGGGCGATATGCGTATTGCAAGTGCTGATGGCAAATTAAGCGAACCAATCAAAGGTATACCTGCAGTCAATACAAGTGGCCAAGGTGGATTACTCGGGTTGAGGCTCGATCCGAATTTTAGCTCCAACCGTATGGTCTACTGGGTATTTGCGGACAATACCCCCGCAGGAACATTAACGGCTGTTGCTAAAGGTAAGCTCTCGGCGGATGAAAAATCATTTGAAGAGGCTAAGGTTATCTATCAAGCTACTCCCGCTCATAAAGGTAATCTCCATTACGGCGGACGTATCGTTTTTGACAAAGAAGGAAATATTGTTTTTAGTACCGGAGAGCGCTCCGATTTAGTGACAAGGCCTCTGGCTCAGGATTTGAATGCTGCTCTGGGCAAGATTTTGCGCATTACAAAAGACGGACAGCCTGCATCAGGCAATCCATTTATCGGAAAAGCAAATGCACGACCAGAGATCTATAGTTATGGACATCGTAATCCGCAAGGGCTTGCTTTCCATCCTGAAACTGGTGATTTATGGGAAACTGAATTTGGTCCACGCGGTGGAGATGAACTCAACAGAATCCAGGCAGGCATCAATTATGGTTGGCCAACGATAACTTACGGAATTGAATATAAAGGAGATAAAGTGGGCGCAGGAATACAGCAAAAAGAAGGACTTGAGCAACCAGTTTATTATTGGGATCCTGTGCTCTCTCCAAGTGGAATCACATTTTATACTGGACAAAACATTCCTGAATGGAAAAATAACCTCTTTATTTGCGGTTTAAGTAGCACGCATATTGCCAGAATTATTTTGAAAGATAATAAGGTTGTTGGCGAAGAACGACTATTAGGCAGTGAAGGACAGCGGTTCAGAGATATTACACAAGGGCCAGACGGGGCTTTATATGCCATTACTGATCTTGGCAGACTCTATAAAATAGATAAAAAGTAAATAAAAAAAACAGCGATGTCAGAAAAGCTCTGACATCGCTGTTTTTTAATATTCTATACGTATCCCCACAACAGTTTTTCTTCAACCACCTACTATGCGGAGGGTTCTTTTTACTTTTTGGACAGCTCCTTCAATGATACGTTCAGGGAATTTAGCCATTAACGCTTTAGGTGAAACTCGCACTTATCCCCTATTTTTCTCAATTTTACTACTTGCGGTGCCAAATACTAAATTATACAAGGCCACGGCACGATCTAAAGTTTGGCTCGATTATTGATCAAATACAGTCGAAACAATAAAATATTATATGGTAAAAAAAGAAAAAATGAAAAAATTATTAGAAATTAACCCCTTATCATTCTATGTGACCAACTGGGGATTTGTCAACAACACCGAACCAAAAAGAACGCGCAAAACCTGCCAACCTTCTCCGAAAAATTAAGCGTTCTCCTCCAAACAATTTCAATCAAATTTATTAAAATCATCTGCTGATATCCTCCATACGGATATTAAGTAAGAGATTTATTCTTTTACTTCATCCGTAATTAGAGGATATCAAATTATGCAAAATAAATTGCCAATAAAATCACAATAACGATACAGGCTATCATGACGTATTTATTCAATTGGCTATTTTTCTCTCCTTCATCACTTTTATAGTGATAATCACGTTTATTCGGCAAATTCATAAGTCTGTTTTTATTAATGATGAAGTTACGGACTTTTTTCCATATTATTCATGATGATAAGGTTCGCCTTTCATAATTGAAAAGGCCCGATAGAGCTGTTCTGTAAAGAATAAACGGATCATTTGATGCGAAAATGTCATTTTCGACAAAGACATTTTGGAACTGGCACGGTCATAGATCTTTTGATCAAATCCGTAAGGACCACCAATAATAAACACCAGATGTTGCACACTATTGATCATCATTTTCTCCAAATAAGCAGAAAAATCCAAAGAGCGAAACTCTTTACCAAACTCATCCAGTAGTACAACCATATCCTGTGGCTGCAATTGTTTTAAAATCAATCCGGCCTCTTTGTCTTTCTGCTGCTCTTCAGAAAGGCTTTTGCTATTTTTAATGTCCGGTATCACGACAATATTAAAGTTGACATAGAACTTTAGTCTTTTGATGTATTTGTCGATTCCTTCGATCAAGTATTTATCATCTGTCTTTCCAATACAAAGTAACGTTATTTTCATAGTATCAATCAAGTTCCCAAAGTTCCGATTTTATTTAAAATATACGTAAACAAAAAGCCACAAAACAATAAACAAAGTTATACGTTTAGTTATAGAACATTTATTTTCGCAGCATATGCACAAAAACCAAATTTTAGTATGAAAAAAATTAAATCGATCTTTCTTATTGCCTTAAGTTTAATTAGCTTTCGAAGTTTCAGCCAAGAAGCCCCTACAGATACCTCTAAAACATGGACAATCAAAGGTGAAAACACGTTTTTGATCAACCAGAGCTCCTTCTCCAATTGGGCCGCAGGGGGTGTCAATTCATTTTCGGGAAATCTTACCTTAAATTATGATTTCAATTATAAAAAAGACAAATGGTCTTGGGATAATAAAGTATTAGCAGCCTATGGCTTAACTTTCCAAAAGGAATCGGACTGGCGCAAAAATGATGATAGATTAGTATTGAATAGTTTATTGGGACATAAAGCCTCAGAATACTGGCTATATACCTTTTTCCTGAACTTTAACACGCAATTTGCCGATGGATTTGATTATACCAAAACTCCCAAAGAGCGTATTTCTCGATTTCTAGCTCCAGCATATTTAAGCTTTGGGCCGGGTTTTGCCTATAAAAAGTCTGACAACTTAAGGTTTAATCTATCCCCAGCGGCGATAAGATTCGTTTTTGTTAATGACACCCTCCTTTCTACAAGATACGGACTAGACCCAGGCAAAAAAGTGAGGACTGAATTCGGAGCTTCTTTTGACGCTTATTACAAGGTAAACCTCATGGAAAATGTTTCCTTTGAAAATATCTTGAAACTCTATTCTAATTATCTGGATAAACCACAGAATGTTGACATTGACTACACTGCGAATCTCTTCATGAAGGTCAATAAGTTCATCACTGTAAATGCAGGTGTGCAGATGATTTACGATGACAATACAGCCATTCCTGTTATCAAAGAAGGAAAAGAAATTGGAAAAAGGAACTCTGCTTTACAGATCAGACAGATCGTCGGAGCTGGGGTGACTTACAAATTCTAACCGCTTAAAGTGAAAATATACAGCAATCCATTAAAGATTGCTACGGTGGTTGATTAAACTTAGGTCAATAAAAAAGCCGAATATGATATTCGGCTTTTTTATTTATGGATACTAATGTAAAATTACAGATTAAAAAGGTGCATCGTCAGGCATATCATTCATTCGGGAAGGCATTGTAATGCCTCCGCTGAAGCCTGCTCCACCGAAGTCTTCACCAAAATTTGGTGACGGATTCAATGCTGAGGCAGAAAATGTGGTTGGAGCATCTCCAAAACCATCACCGCCGCCCATTCCGGAAAACTCATCTTCAAGATCGACAAATTTAACGAATTTACCTACGAAACGAAGCGGTACAATCCCTGTTTCACCATTACGGTGCTTGGCGATAATAACTTCACCAACACCGGCTGTTGGACGCCCCTCTTCATCTTCGGTCAAACCATAGTACTCTGGTCTATATAAGAAAAGTACCATATCGGCATCCTGCTCAATAGATCCGGATTCACGCAAATCCGATAGCATCGGCCTTTTACTATTTCCTGGTCTCGACTCTACCGCACGGCTTAACTGCGACAATGCCAACACCGGGATACTCAACTCTTTCGCAACAGATTTCAAAGCACGGGAAATACTACCGATTTCTTGCTCACGGTTACCACCGCCCTTGCCTTCAGCTTTACCATGCATCAATTGCAAGTAATCAACAATCACCATCTGGATATCATATTGTGCTTTAAGACGACGGCATTTTGCCCTAAATTCAAATACGTTCAATGCAGGAGTATCATCAATAATGATCGGCGCCTCTGTCAGTCGACCGATACGTGAATGCAATTGCTGCCATTCGTGATCGGCAAGATTTCCTTTTTTCAGCTTCTCTTGTTCAATCTCAGTTTCACCTGCGATAAGACGATTAACCAGCTGAACAGAGGACATCTCCAGTGAGAATACAGCAACAGCCTTACCATGTTCAACAGCAGCATTTCGTGCTACAGACAATACAAACGCTGTTTTACCCATCGCTGGACGAGCGGCGATAATCACTAAGTCAGAAGGTTGCCAACCAGAAGTCATGCGATCAAGTGCAGTTAAACCCGATGGCACACCCGTCAGGCCATCTGTACGATCACGCAACATCTCAAGATTGGAAATTGCTTCACGCATAATGTCATCCATCTTACGCGAATCTCTTCTCAAGTTATTTTGTGCAATATCAAACAAGCTCTTCTCGGCATGATCCAAGAGATCAAAAATATCCGAGGTCTCATCATAGGAACTATTGATAATCTCAGTAGAAACTTTGATCAGCTCCCTTTGGATATATTTTTGCGAAATAATACGCGCATGGTATTCGATATTAGCAGCAGAAACAACTCGATCGGTAAGCTGCGTGATATAATAAGCTCCACCCACCATTTCCAGTGCCCCCATTCTACGTAATTCGGAGGTGACCGTCAGAATATCAATAGGCGAAGTCTTTTGAAATAAGCCAAATATAGCTTCAAAAATTTTCTGATGTGATTCCTTATAAAAAGACTCTGGTTTTAAAATATCAATAATCTCGCTCAGTGCATTTTTTTCAAGCATCAATGCGCCCAAAACAGCTTCCTCAAGATCTACTGCCTGGGGCGGTAGCTTACCCAAGCCGCTTACCATGTTGTTTAATTTGGTACGGCGCTCACCATAACTACCTCTTTTGTTATTATCCGTGTTATTCGCTTCAAAATTGCTCTCGTTCATCATGATATTATATCAGAAATATAGCTTCCCAGCTCTTAAATTTAAGACGGGATAACAAATGTATAAAAAATAAAATTCACAAAGACGCTGAATTACAAACAGCATAATTAGTCCGTCAGGCACCAAACGTCAAAACGCTTTGAAGGACACAGTTTTAACGATCCACTTTTCAACATTACATGTTGAAAACATGTTGAAAATAAAAAACAAGCACTTAAAATCAATACATTAAAAAGTGTTGATAACTTAAAGCATTGTGAATAACCAAAATGATCGAAATTCAAAATGATTGGGTTTAATTCTATCGGGACACCGCTCCAACTCGCCTTTGTTAAAGAGGAAAAGACTTCAGCTTTAAATCAAAAAACAAATCCTATTTTAAGCATTAAAAATATACTTATATTGTATATTTGTAAAATGACGCACGATTCTTCAACATTAAAGCCCTATAAAGATGCCAATGATGGCAAGAAAAAACAGGTAGCGGATATGTTCAACAATATTTCCCATTCCTATGATTTCTTAAACCACTTCATGTCCCTGGGGATTGATATTATATGGCGAAAGAAAGCCATTAATGCCCTGAAGTCCATTAAACCTCAGCTCATGTTAGATGTGGCTACCGGAACAGGTGATTTTGCATTGGAATCCATCAAGATATTGAATCCAAAAAAAATAATTGGGGTCGATATCTCTCAAGGAATGCTTGATGTCGCTAAAAAGAAAATCGCAAACAAAGGACTGGAAAATCAATTTGAAGTACAATTAGGCGATTCGGAAAGGCTTCAATTTGAAGACAATACCTTTGACGCTGTTACCGTTGCATTTGGTGTCCGTAACTTTGAAAACTTAGAAAAAGGATTGTCCGACATTTACCGCGTATTGAAACCCGGTGGTAAGGCCGTTATTTTGGAATTTTCGAATCCCAAAAAATTCCCTATAAAGCAGCTCTACAATTTTTATTTCAAATATGTAACACCGACTATTGGAAAATTCTTCTCAAAAGATGCCAGTGCTTACGAATATTTACCGGAATCCGTTGCTCAGTTTCCAGATGGACAGAAATTTGTTGCAATAAATAAAAAAGCTGGCTTCGACCAAACGATTGTGAGACCACAAACATTTGGTATCTGCACGATTTATATTGCGACAAAATAGGTCTATCAAGGACTCATGGATTGAGTTTTATCAATAGATGAAATTACAGTCAGCAATGAGATTTACTATTTCAACTAGTTAAAAAATATGACAAAGACAGTTTTCATCACAGGAGCAAGTTCAGGTATTGGTCAAGCCTGTGCTGAAGTGTTGGCGAAGGAAGGCTACAACCTTTTGCTTTGTGCCCGTAGACTAAATCGGCTGGATATATTGAAGGAAAAATTGAATTCAATCTATCCCCACATCAAAATTCATACGTTTGAATTGGATGTCAGAGATTCAGAACAGGTTCAAAACCAAATAAACGGTTTACCAGAGGAATGGAAAACAATCCATGTATTGATCAATAATGCAGGGCTTAGCCAAGGTCTGGATCCAATCCAGGATGGTGATATCGGTGACTGGGATAGAATGATCGACACCAATGTCAAAGGATTGCTTTATGTCAGCAAAGCAGTCATCCCATTAATGGATACCGCAAATGGAGCACATATTGTCAATTTGGGCTCTATTGCAGGCAAAGAAGTATACCCAAATGGTAACGTATACTGTGCTAGCAAACATGCGGTAGATGCGTTAACAAAAGCGATGCGTATAGACTTACTTTCCAAAGGTATCAAAGTAACTTCTATCGACCCCGGTATGGTTGAAACAGAATTCTCTGAGGTTCGCTTTCATGGAGACAAAGAACGAGCAAAAAGCGTGTATACAGGTGTACAGCCCCTGACCGGTACCGACATTGCCGAAACTATTCTTTTCGTCATCACCAGGCCAGCTCATGTTAATATCAACGATCTATTAATAATGCCGACAGCACAGGCTACAGGCACGATTGTCAATCGAAAATAATTTAAATATCATGTCATTAGAAACACAAATAAATCAAGACATTAAAGCAGCAATGATTGCAAAAAATACAGCAGCATTGCGTGGATTACGTGCGATTAAAGCAGCTATTCTCCTCGCGAAAACGGAGAAAGGCCATGCAGAAGATCTGAATCAAGAAGCTGAAATTAAAGTTTTACAAAAATTGGTAAAACAAAGACGTGAATCTGCTGAAATCTATAAGACTCAAAATCGTGAGGATCTTTACCAAATCGAGGTAGAAGAAGAAAAAGTGATTGAAACTTACCTTCCTAAACAAATGAGCAAAGAGGAAGTAGAGGCTGTTATCAAAGCGATCATCGCTGAGACCGGCGCTTCATCCATTAAAGAAATGGGAAAAGTAATGGGTGCTGCCAATCAAAAATTAGCTGGACAAGCTGACGGAAAAACAATTTCCGAAGTTGTAAAAAGCCTATTGGCATAATTTTCCCTTTTAATAATACAAATTGAGTTACCGATCAATCTGTTTCAGTTTATGGTCAGTAACTCAATTTCCCCTCTTTATTCGCTATCATGCAATATAATTGGAAACTTAAGAATTTTGAAGAGCTAACAAACCGTGAATTGTACCGTATTTTAAAATTACGTACAGAGGTTTTTGTAGTGGAACAAGAGTGTCTATATCCTGAACTGGATGATAAAGATTACGTCTGTCTGCATCTTTGGGCTGAGCAGGATGGAGAAATTGTCGCTTACACCCGTTTAGTCCCAGCTGGAATTTCATATCCACAACCTTCCGTCGGACGTGTTATTGTTGTGAAAGAAGCCCGAGGCACAGGCCTAAGTCAACTCCTTATGCATAAATCTATTGAAGCTACTTTAGACGCTTTTGGACCTCAGGATATTCAAATCGGTGCGCAATTTCACTTAAAGTCATTCTATGAGAAATTAGGATTTGAACAAAACTCTGAACCCTATCCAGATTACGGAATCCTTCACATTGACATGACTAAATCTATTATTAAATAGACTATTTTTATGAATAACATTGTAATCATTACTGCTGCCCTATTAGGTGCGTTGGCAATTATACTTGGAGCCTTTGGAGCACACGCATTCAAAAAAATTCTATCGCCCGAAAAACTGGATTCTTTTGAAGTGGGTGTTCGCTATCAAATGTATGCAGCGATCACCTTATTGATTCTTGGGCTAAACCTATCCTTTGAATATCAATCTGAAAGAGTTGCCTATTATTTAATTACATCGGGTACCCTTTTGTTTTCCCTAAGTATTTATTTTCTTTCCTTTGCAGAATACTGGAAAAAAAATCTAAAATTCCTTGGACCAATCACTCCTCTAGGGGGATTATTGATGATCCTCGGCTGGATTGCAATTATCATTCGTTTTTTATAACTTTGTCGAACATATGGCAATGATGTCTGCCTTGAACCGCCCTAATAAGCTGATGACGTCTACTTTTTAGTATAAAAACAACAAATTTTATATAAAGTGTAGACTTATGGCTATCAGAATTTCAAATCAACCACCTCAAATTAATCTCCATTTTATTGCTAAATGGCTTATTACTTGCTGTATAATAGGCTTTAGTGTTGGATCAATCTGTGCATTCTTTCTTTTTTCGCTGAATTGGGTCACACAATATAGGGAAAACAATTCTTGGATAATCTATGGATTACCACTTGCAGGTTTGATTATTGCCCTATCCTATCAGCGCTGGGGCAACCCCTCAAGCAGAGGGAATAATCTCCTAATCGAAGAATATCTTCGTCCACAACGCAGGATACCGCTTGTTATGGCACCACTTGTATTATTCGGAACTTTACTTACCCACCTATTTGGTGGATCAGCCGGACGTGAAGGAACAGCAGTTCAGATTGGCGGAGCAATAGCCGATCAGCTCAACCGCTGGTTTGATTTCGACAAAACCGAACGACGCATCCTGATATCTATCGGTATTACAGCCGGTTTTGCTGCCGTCTTTGGCACACCACTAGCTGGAACTATCTTCGGCCTTGAAGTCCTGCTCATTGGTAAAAAAAGATATTTTGGTATCCTCCCCTGCCTTCTCACAGCCTATATCGCAAATTTTAGCTGTCAATTATGGCATGTACCGCACACACATTACCCAATACATGAAATGATCCCTGCGCTTTCTTTAAGCAATATTGGGTTTAGTTTGATTGCTGGAATTTTATTTGGCTTGGCAGCCTGGTTGTTTACTTTCACGGGAGACTTCTTCAGTGCTCAATTTAAAAAAATCAAATCTCCTCTGCTCAGACCTGTTATCGGTGGTATCATCATTGTGATTACGGTGGTATTGCTAAAAAGCACAAAATATATCGGCTTAGGTATTCCAATGATTCAGGAGGCTTTCAATAATCCCTCGGATTACTATGATTTCTTAATCAAATTGGTCTTAACCACATTTACCCTTTCTGCCGGTTTTAAAGGCGGAGAAGTGACCCCTTTGTTTTTTATTGGAGCTACTCTTGGCAGTACACTCAGCGGCTTTATCCCACTCCCGCTTGGATTATTGGCTGCGATGGGCTTTGTTGCCGTATTCTCTGGAGCTACAAATACACCCTTAGCTTGCATCATTATGGGCTATGAACTTTTCGGCTTCCAACCTGTTGCTTTTATAGCAATTGCTTGTATAACCGCATTTATATTCTCTGGGAAAAAAGGAATTTATGTTGCCCAGAAAGGTGGAATTAAAGAAAAATTGTATCGAAAATTGAATTTGTAATACAATCAATAAAAAAAGCATAAAACCAAGCGATGGTTTTATGCTTTTTTCTATATTTTTTCTGAAAGGCTTATAATAATTTACCTTGCAAAAAGAATGCTGCAACGGTAAAATAAATAATCAATCCCGAAACGTCCACTAACGTTGCTACGAAGGGCGCTGATGCTGTGGCTGGATCCAATCCAAATCGACGCAAGATAAATGGAATAAATGAACCAGACAGCGTACCCCACAACACGATAAACACCAAAGACACTGCTACTGTAAGACCTATGGCAATCCAATACGGACCGTAGTCATACAGACCAAGAAAATGCCAGGCCAGTATCCGTAGGAAACCAATAGTACCTAATATCCCGCCCAAAATCAATCCGGAAGAAACTTCCCTTTTCATCACATACCACCAATCTTTGAGTTTCAATTCGCCCAGAGCCATGGCACGAATAATAAGTGATGCTGCCTGTGAACCTGAATTTCCACCACTGGAAATAATTAGAGGAACAAACAATGCCAATACAACTGCCTTTTCCAGTTCTCCTTCAAAAAAGCCCATGGCTGACGCTGTAAGCATCTCACTGAAAAACAATATAATAAGCCATCCCGCCCGTTTTTGTACTAATTGAAGTAATGGGGTCTTTGTATATGCCAAATCCAATTCCTCCATACCCCCAAATCGTTGAATATCTTCGGTGTCACGATCTTCGATCCGGTCTAATACATCATCAAATGTCACAATTCCGACCAATACACCAGCTTCGGTAACAATCGGTAAGGCACTTCGATCGTATTTCTGGAAAATTTCGAAGGCTTCCTCCATAGGTGTGGAGGCTTTAATAGCCGCAAAATTATAATCGATTAAGTCCGAAATCTTTGTAGATCCATCAGACAATAGTAGCTGACCGATTTTCAAATCGTCAATCAACACATTTTTCTCGTCAACAACATAAATGAAATTGAGTGTTTCCGCTTTTCTTCCAAAGACTTTAATATGCCGAAAGACATCATCCACAGTATAATAAGGACGTACCTGTACATACATTGGTGTCATTAGTCGGGCAATACTATCCTCTTTATATCCGATCAGCTCCAGGGCCATCTGCTTTTCACGTTCATTTAAGAGATTAATCAAATATTTGATTAGATCATCTGGCAATTCAGAAAGCAATTCGTTTCGCGTATCCGGTTTTAGATTATTCAGCAATTCGGACAACTCCTGCTCGGTCATTGATTTAATCAATGTATATTGGACATCTACTTCCAAAAAAGAAAAGATTTCCAATCTATCCTCTAACGGATAGTCCATAAAATATTGATGTTGCTCACCTTTATTTAGACGCGATATTTCTTCCGCAATATCGGCCGGGTGTAATGCTGAATTTTGTTCCATTGGAAGAAAGTTTTAATGGATTTAGCGCAAAAGTACCTTATTTTGTATGATATCCAATCATCTACAAAAGTATTTTTTAACGAAGAAAGACCCAATATTTATTTAAATAGACTGCAACCTGCTTTTACTTTATTATTAAGCTACAAAAAGAGTGCAGATTTTACAAAATCTTAAAAATTAATTAATCCAGGATCAAGTTCAATAGCGTCCATATTCGATCTGAATAAACGAGCAGTCAACGTCCCTTCAAGTTTTATTTCACCTTGACTTACTTTTAGCCAGCTTCCCTCCCGAAGTCCGACGACAGGTTGCGAATTAAATTGATGAAACTCCTGGATACGGGTTTCACGGGTTTCTCCTTTATGTGTCGAATTCATATCCGGATCCAAAAAATGTGGATTAATATTAAAAGGCAAAAATCCCAAGGCATCAAAACTAGGTGGATAAACAATAGGCATATCGTTCGTTGTACCAATTGTCAAACCTGTCAGATTAGATCCAGCAGAAGTACCTACATAGGGAATCCCTTTCCCTACTTGTACACGTAGTTGATGCACAAGATCCAGATCATACAAGGTCTTCAACAACAAGAATGTATTTCCCCCACCAACAAAAATTGCTTTTGCCTCCTGGATGGCCTTTTTCTTGTTCTCAAATTCATGTAATCCGGTTACCTTTATATTCTTATCGCTGAGAGCCTCCTGAACTTTCGCCGTATACGCATCAAAAGAAATTCCGGATGGTCGCGCAAAAGGAACAAATAGCAGCTCATCAGATGCAATAAACTCTACAAAATCCTCTTTAATATATCCCAGGAATTCACTACCATGGATGGTACTTGTGCTTACGACCAATAAATTATAAATTGGATTGATCACCATATCTTATTACTTAAATATTACTTAACAAAAAAATGTACCTTTGGCTTCATTTATAACGAAGCCAAAGGTACATTTTTAGTTTTTGATTCTTTATTTTTTATCGGCAGACTTTTTCTCCGCACTCAATCTTTTATTTTCTTGCAGCGCTTTATGTAAAAGATATTCTATCTGCCCGTTAACACTCCTAAACTCATCCGCAGCCCATTTTTCCAATGCTTTGTACATTTGGTCATCGAGCCGCAACATAAAGTTCTTTTTATCTGCCATTTTATTCAGTTTATTGATACAAAGTACCGGTATTTACTATTGGGGTTGCAGCCTTTTCTCCACAGAGTACGACCATAAGGTTACTTACCATAGCTGCCTTTTTCTCATTGTCCAATTCTACTATATCTTTTTCGGACAATTTTTTTAGTGCCATTTCAACCATTCCCACGGCACCATCGACAATCTTAGAACGTGCAGCAACAATCGCTGCAGCTTGTTGCCTTTGTAGCATCGCCCCAGCGATTTCGGATGCATAAGCTAAATGACTAATTCTAGCCTCTTTAATAATAACTCCTGCAGGTGCAAGACGATCTGAAAGCTCCTGCTCAAGGATATGGTTAACGGTATCCCCGCCTTCGCGCAAAGTGATCTCAGCCCCCTCATCCTCAAGGTTATCATAAGGAAAACTTCCCGCAAGATGCCGTACTGCCGCTTCGCTCTGTGTACGTACATAGGAAGTATAGTTACTTACATCGTAAGCAGCTTTATAGGTATCCCCTACCTGCCATACAATGACCGCGCCTATCTCAATCGGATTTCCCATCTTATCATTTACTTTCAGCGTTTGCCCCTGTAAGTTGTCTGAACGCAGACTAATCTTGATTGTAGAATATAACGGATTGACGAAAAATAAACCGTTTTCTTTGACCGTCCCCACATATTTACCAAAGAAATTCAAAACACGCGAATGATTTGGATTAATAATCATCAATCCCTTCAGGATAAAAAATGTTCCGATCATCAAGGCTACGCCAAGTACAACATAAAGCGAACTCGTATCGACATTGGCAAACGAAAATATGGCAGCTATAAAAGAAGCTACCGCAATTAACAGGGCTAAATAGCCCGACATAGGTTTAATCAACTTTTCCATAATTTATTAATATATATTTGATATCATTTTAATATCATAAATATAGCAAAAAATAGTTCATATTTCAAAGCCAAAATTTTTATTATTATTTTTGATTATGCTCAAACGGTCTTTTTTACCTCTTGTGAATGCAAACACAAAAACACTCATCCTTGGATCTCTGCCCGGGGACAAATCATTGGAGCAAAATGAATATTATGCACATCCGCAAAATCGCTTTTGGAAAGTCATCCGGCATTTATATAACAGCCCAGATGCGGCAAACTATGCTGACAAAGTAAACCTGCTAGTAGACAATGGTATTGGCCTTTGGGATGTATGTGCGGAAGCTTCTCGTCCAGGCAGCATGGATTTAGCCATCAAAGATGAAAGTCCCAATCCAATTATAGCTCTGCTTGAGGCAAATCCCAGGATCAAACTGGTCGTTTTTAATGGACAGAAGGCCCACAGCTTATACTTAAAGTATTTTGAAAAAAAGGAAAACATTACCTATATATGTCTCCCGAGCACAAGCCCTGCGAATGCAAAAACAAACCTCGAAAAACTCATCCTGCATTGGCAAGCGATCATAAGTGATTAAATTACACAAATAAGGTTCGTTAATTCAGCGCTATTGCTTATTTTTGCGCTAAGATGTCAGATTTAAAATACAATCAACGAGGTGTATCCGCTGGAAAAGAGGATGTACACAATGCGATAAAAAATATCGACAAGGGTCTGTTTCCCAAAGCATTCTGTAAAATCATTCCCGATATTTTGGGTGGAGATCAGGACTGGTGCAATATTATGCATGCTGATGGTGCTGGCACCAAATCTTCCCTAGCCTACGTATATTGGAAAGAAACAGGAGATATTTCGGTTTGGAAAGGCATTGCACAAGATGCAATTATCATGAATATTGACGATTTACTCTGTGTTGGAGCAACCGATAATATCCTACTATCGTCCACAATAGGAAGGAATAAAAATCTTATTCCAGGGGAAGTCATTGCAGAAATCATTAACGGTACGGAAGAAATATTGTCTGAACTTCGTGATTTAGGTATCGGTATTTATTCAACCGGTGGTGAAACTGCTGACGTTGGTGATCTGGTACGTACAATAATTGTCGATAGCACAGTGACATGTCGTATGAAACGTGAAGATGTCATTTCAAATCACAAAATCAAAGGGGGCAATGTAATTGTCGGTTTGGCATCCAATGGAAAAGCAAACTATGAGAAAGCCTATAATGGCGGTATGGGTTCCAATGGTTTGACATCTGCACGTCATGACGTTTTTAACAAAAAAGTAGCAGAGAAATATCCAGAAGCATATGACCCAGCAGTTCCATACGAACTTGTTTTTGCAGGAAGCCAAGACTTAACCAATGACATCGTAGTTGAAACGGGCGAAAAAGTGACAGCGGGTAAACTTGTACTTTCAGCTACGCGTACCTACGCTCCAATCATTAAAAATATATTAGATAAATACCGTTCTCAAATTGATGGAATGGTACATTGTTCGGGTGGAGCGCAAACTAAAGTACTTCACTTCGTTGACAATGTACATATCATTAAAGACAATCTTTTCCCGATCCCGCCGCTCTTCGAATTGATACAGAAAGAATCGAATACAGATTGGAAAGAGATGTATAAGGTATTTAATATGGGACACCGTATGGAATTATATGTACCTGAAGCTATTGCTGCAGACATTATTGCCATTTCCGAGTCGTTCGGCGTTCCGGCGCAAATTATCGGTCGTGTGGAAGAGGCAACTTCTAAAAAAGTAACGATTACATCTCCTTTTGGAGAATTTATTTACGAATAAAATAGGAATGCACCAACCTCTTCAATAGAGATTGGTGCATCTATTCCATTTGGTTTAAATGAAAGAAAAACTTCTCGTGGGTTGGAAAGAGACCCTAGATTTACCTGAATTAGGAATATTTGGCATAGAAGCAAAAATCGATACCGGTGCTGCTTCATCTGTTTTGCATTGTAATTCCTATAAAATCGTTAATGAAGACGGCCAGGACTGGATTCTCTGTGAACTCATTACCAATTTCGAGACAGAAGAAACCAAAGTTCTAAAATTAAGACTTTACAAAACTAAACTGGTTAAAAGTTCATTTGGTCAGGAAGAAAAGCGTTACTACATCCGAACTACCGCGAAGCTTTATGATCAGGTTTTCAGTATCAAGATTTCATTTCGAAATCGCTCCAAAATGACTTATCCGATGCTTTTAGGAAAGAATTTTCTATACCGCAGATTTTTGGTCGACGTTTCCAAAGAAAATCTCTCCTTGAAGTCCCCGTCAAAATAAAAACAAATAGCAAAGCTATTTTGTTATCTTAGCACAAAAATATATTCAATATACAAACCGTGAAAATTGCCGTATTATCGACAGTAAAGAGTTTATACTCAACTCGTCGTCTCGTAGAAGCTGCCCAACAAAGAGGACACGAATGTGTTGTCATAGATCACAGTAAGTGTTACGTTGGCATTCAACAAGGTAAACCCAGTATTCATTACAAAGGACAGGATCTCAGTGGTATTGACGCTATTATTCCCCGAATAGGCGCTTCGGTTACCTTTTATGGTTCGGCTATTGTTAGACAATTTGAGGTGATGGATGTAATTTCCGCAAATCCAAGTCAAGCGATTACCAGATCCAGAGATAAATTGAGATGTCTGCAGATCTTGTCCGGTGCAGGTATTGGACTTCCAATTACGGGCTTTGCTCGTACAGCATCCGATGTTGATGATCTCATCAGTATGGTCGGCGGCGCTCCATTAGTGATCAAACTATTGGAAGGTACGCAAGGGATTGGTGTTGTTTTAGCAGAAACTAAGAAAGCAGCTTCATCTGTTATAGAAGCGTTCTACGGCCTCGGAAATAATATTTTGATCCAAGAGTTCATCAAAGAGTCTAAAGGCTCTGATATCCGAGCTTTTGTGGTTGATGGAAAAGTTGTGGGGGCGATGAAACGTACGGCTAAGGAAGGTGAATTTCGTTCCAACATACACCGCGGTGGTACAGCGCAGGTCATACGCCTAAGTAAGGCAGAAAGAGAAACTGCAATTGCTGCTGCAGCCCAATTGGGACTTACGGTTTGTGGTGTGGATATGATTCCTTCAGACCGGGGACCGCTGGTCCTGGAGGTGAATTCCTCCCCTGGACTGGAAGGCATAGAAAAAGCCACGAAAAAGGACATTGCTTCTGAAATCATTCAATACATCGAAAGACAGTATGAAATGAAACAGGCACAAATGCCTAAAGTGGTGAAGAAAAAGAAAAAAAGAGAGAGTAAACTATAATATCTCCGGATTGAAAGATAAAAGGGTTGCCTGTGTACACAGGCAACCCTTTTATCTTTTTAGACAGCCAGATTTTTACTCCATAAAGATTATTAATGATCCTTAAATTAAGCTACAGTTAAGTCCAAATTTTACTTATCTTAGGTTAAATTATTAATTGATGAAAAGATTTAGCCATCTTCTATTAGCTTTTGCACTCGTACTAGCTGCATGCTCTTGGTCATTTAGCCAAACATCCATTCAAAAAACAGCATCACCAAGTTGGCTTCGGTCCGCCACAAAAAAGCCCATAAAACCAAATTTGGATGATATTAGTGATGGGTATTACTACGAATTAATCGAGCATCAAATAAACTTAGGGAGCCAAACAAAATATTATAAGGACATAAAAGTAGTATTTGATCAAAGTGGAATCGAAAATCTAGGGCAAGTTCAGGTAACTTTTGATCCGCATTTCCAAAAACTTCAATTACATGAGTTGAAGATCATTCGTAAGGGGAAAGATATTAACTTATTACCGCAAGCAAAATTCAATCTCCTCGCATCTGAAACGGAGCTTTCGAGATCTATCTACAATGGAAGTCAGATGGCCCATTGTGTCCTGGAGGATTTGCGTAAAGACGACAAGATTGTATTTGCTTATTCAATAATTGGTGCAAACCCTGTATTTGAAAATAAATTTTTCGACACCTATTATTTGCGCGGCTATGAGCCTACCGGCTTGGTTCATCTTAATTATATTGTCCCTCAAGGTCGTAAACTTCAATTCAAAAGTTTCAACGGCGCTCCAGAAGTACAACAACAATCCGCGGGAAATACAACCAATTTCTTTTGGGAACTGACCGAAGATAAAACAGTACAATACGAAAATTATAGTCCGGCTTGGTATAGCCCTTTAAAATATATCCAGTGTTCAGAATTCAATACTTGGCTGGAAGTAGATCAATGGAATAATAGGATCAATCCCATCCCACAGATTGCTCCGTCAAGCGCACTTCAAACTTTCGTTAATCAACTATGGAAAGAGTCAAATGGACAGCCCTATGTGTACCTAAAAAAGGCCTGTGACTTCGTACAAAACGAAATACGGTATATGGGTATTGAGATGGGCGAATATTCACACCGGGCAAATGTACCGGAAAAAGTGTTTTCGCAGCGCTACGGCGATTGCAAAGATAAATCAATGCTGCTGGCGACAATACTTAAAAATAAGAACATTGGCGTAGGACTGGTATTAGCCAATACCTATAAGGATCGTGGGCTACAAGAAGAACTCCCATCGCCCTATGCTTTCAACCATATGGTTATTGAAGTGAATGTTGACGGACGTTACCAATATATAGATCCAACCATCACCAATCAAGGTGGAGATATCAAAAACAGATATTTCCCTGCCTATGGAAAAGTACTTTCAACGATGGGTAAAGGGAAACTGACAGATGTACCGCAGAATATTACCGGAAATATTAAAGTCAGGGAAACATTGACACTTGAAGGCAAATCCGAAGCTACCCTTGATGTACAAACTATCTATCTCGGCAACGAAGCAGACAATATGCGGACTTATTTTCAAAGTAGTGCCAAAAACGATATACAGAAGCAATACCTTGAGTACTATACGAAAATCTATCCCAAAATCAATAAAATCACCAATGTCCAATACAAAGATGATATTGAAAATAATCGTGTGGAGATCATCGAAAAATATAAAATAAAAAATATCGGAAAAGCAGAAAACGGATCTTCTAAAAAATATATTTCCATGTTGGGCACAAATATCAACGACAAGCTGCCCGAAATTATGGAAGATCGTATAGCTCCACTAAGCCTGCCTTTCCCAAATGATATCGAATATGAAATCTATGTGGTTAACAAGGGAAAGAAACTATTTGGCAACCATAGAGAAAACAGTTTTTTCGACCGTAATGCCTATGTATTCGGTAAAACATTGGAGATAAATCCAGATAGTATTAAAATTGCGTATACCTTAGGTTTTCATGAACCATTTGTTGAACAAAAAGATCTGAAACAGTATTATACGGATTTTGCTGATCGCGACAATATCTTTTTCAATGGTTTCTATCTTGATGCTGACGGATATGCGACAGATGGAATAACGAACTTGGGTACCCCCGCATCATCGAAGGAGATCAATTGGTTCACCCTGCTTTTATTCATCGTCTCGGTACCGACTGTGATCTGGTATATTGTTAAAAAGTATAACAAGAGCAAACCTATTATCATCAAACCCTATGATGAGGTTTATTACGATCAAATAGGCGGATGGATGATCGTACTCCTTATTGTGTTATTTATCAATATATTGACTTTATCTGGCATATTTTTCTTCCAGCAGTCCTTTTTTAATTTAAACACCTGGCAAGTAGTTGATCAAGTAGCCGGAATTTCATCCTTTTCATATAAAATTCTACTGCTGGTAGAAATGATTGGTAATGTATTGATCCTTGCTGGTTTGATTTATAGCGCTATCCTACTGATCAAAAAAAGGGATATTTTTGCCCAGACCTTCTTTATCGTCGCTCTATTTATGGCCATATTCTGTACAATGGATGGAATTGCATATTATTTTATTTTCAACGGATATTTAGATAAAACAGAAGACCTATTCACGACCTACAAAGATAATATTAGAGCCATCCTCTTTTTCTGTATCTGGGGAACTTACGCATATAACTCCGAACGTGTCAAAGGTACCTGTCTTCGAACATATGACGATGAAAATCCTATGCCGCGGGCCATAACTCCGCATCCTTTTGATCAGGATTTCTTAGAACCCTATCCCATACAAGAACAAAATACGGAAACTGCATCCGGAGAATATAAAACACAAAAAGACGAAATAGATCAGGAGCAGTCCGATGATAATCAAACTAAAAACTAGATGTTATTTCTAAATAAAAAAGGGTTTTGCATGATATTATGCAAAACCCTTTTCTATGGGTGCCTTTTCAGCTATTTCATCTTCATTACCATATTATCAGCTCCTTCGGTAGATACCTTTACTTGGCCAGATTTGTTTTTAGTTGACTTGTAGTGAACATGGTTTTTAACACCTTCAATTTGCACTGTCTCCAAAGAGCCAATATTAACCATATTATCTGCACCCTCTATTGTAACAGTCGACACGTCATTTCCCGTTACTGTATTGCCTTTACCCTCAATAATAACTTTACTAACATTACCACGTATCACAACCTTATTATCGGCACCTTCTATTTGGATTGTCTCTCCCCCCTTGGCCTCTATTGTCCGGGTGTTACCCACCCCTTCGATTGATATAACTTTGCCTTGTTGATCAGATACAGCTTTTATTGGAGCTTTGTAACCTGGCCCTTTAGCCATAACCATACCTCCTAATAAAAGAAGTGAAAATCCAAATGCGATAGTTCTTGTTTTCATAATTGTACGTTTATAGCTCATTCTACAAAAATCAAACCTAATATTGAGTGTAAATGGCTATTACCTATAGTTTGATAATTTCAGTTGTTCAAAGGGGGTTATAAGGCTTCCTCCAAATAAAATACGCCGAGCAGTTCCCCGCTATACATACAAACATCGTCCAAAAAAGACTACAGTAATCTCAGAGGTAACAAATGATAACAAAAAAGGAGCCTAAAAGGCTCCTTTAATATCTCTAACAAATTGATAACGGATTAAAAACTCTATTTTACTGCGTCTACAACTGCTTTGAAAGCTTCTGGGTTATTTAAAGCTAAATCAGCTAAAACCTTACGGTTCAAACCAATGTTTTTAGCGTTTAATTTACCGATCAATTGGGAATAAGAAATTCCGTGTTGACGAGCTCCAGCGTTGATACGTTGAATCCATAAAGCTCTAAACTCGCGTTTTTTGGTTTTACGATCGCGGTAAGCGTATTGTAAACCTTTTTCTACTGTATTTTTAGCAATAGTATAAACTTTGCTACGTGATCCAAAGTAACCTTTTGCAAGGCCTAGGATTTTTTTGCGTCTTCTTCTTGAAGCTACTGCGTTAACCGAACGTGGCATATTTTTAAAATTAGTTTGGTAAAAGGTGCCATGTATTTCAATGAACTTACGACCCTGTACCCGGTTAAAAAATTATTATTAAATAAAATCGAATAAAACTTATTTACCGATAGCAAGCATACGTTTTACGTTGCCCATGTCGCCATCAGATACATAACTTGTTTGTGTTAAGTTACGTTTACGTTTTGTGCTCTTTTTTGTCAAGATGTGGCTTTTGAAAGCGTTTTTTCTTGCAATCTTACCTGTTCCAGTCAATTTGAAACGTTTCTTTGCGCTGGAATTGGTTTTAACTTTTGGCATAATACTTATAAATTTTATATCAATCTGTTAGAATTCTTATTATTTTTTAGGAGCCTTTGGAGCTACTGTTAAAAACATACGTTTCCCTTCTAATTTTGGTAAAAGTTCTACTTTACCGTAATCTTCTAGTGCCTGAGCGAAGCGTAACAACAAGATCTCACCTTGATCTTTGTGTACGATAGCACGACCTTTGAAGTGTACGTATGCACGCACTTTCTCACCACTTTCAAGAAACTTAATCGCATGTTTCAATTTGAAATCAAAATCATGTTCACCAGAGTTAGGTCCGAAACGAATTTCTTTGATAACAGTCTGTTTTGCATTAGCTTTGATTTCCTTTTGTTTCTTCTTCTGTTCGTAAACAAACTTACTGTAGTCGATAATCTTACAAACCGGCGGTACAGCATTTGGCGAAATCTCCACTAAATCAAGTTCCAACTCATCAGCCAACTCTAACGCTTTGCGCGTAGGGAAAACTCCTTGTTCCACATTATCTCCTACCAAACGTACCTCAGGTACCTTGATTAACTCATTAATGCGGTGATCTGGTTCTTTCTTTCTCATTGGTGGTCTTGGACCACCGGGTCTTTTTAATGCCAAATGTTTAAAAATTAAACGGTTATTTCCTTAATTAATATATCTCTAAATTCGTCAGCAGTCATAGTGCCTAATTCTACTGAGCCATGTTTACGTACAGAAACTGTGCCATTTTCCACCTCTTTTTCCCCTACAATTAACATATAAGGAAGCTTTTTCACTTCGGCGTCTCTGATTTTTCTGCCCACCTTCTCGTCACGTAAGTCTATCAGTCCGCGAATATCGGAATTATTTAGCGAATTCAAAACATTTTGCGCATATTCTTCGTATTTTTCTGACACTGGCAAGACGATAAATTGCTCAGGCGCAAGCCATAACGGAAATTGTCCCGCACAATGCTCGATCAATACGGCCACAAAACGCTCCAACGATCCAAATGGTGCGCGGTGAATCATCACTGGACGATGTTTCATATTATCACTTCCAGTATACTCTAATTCAAAACGTTCTGGTAAATTGTAATCAACCTGAATAGTACCCAACTGCCATTTACGTCCCAAAGCATCTTTTACCATGAAATCCAGTTTTGGTCCATAGAAAGCCGCTTCACCATATTCCACAACTGTCGGCAAACCTTTTTCTTCAGCAGCCTCAATAATTGCAGATTCGGCCAAAGCCCAATTTTCATCGGTTCCGATATATTTAGTACGGTTTTCAGGATCACGCAACGATACCTGTGCAGTATAGTCATTAAATCCTAAAGCACCAAATACATAAAGAACTAGGTCGATTACTTTTTTAAACTCATCTTTTACCTGATCAGGACGACAAAACAAGTGTGCATCATCTTGAGTAAACCCACGCACACGAGTTAGACCATGCAACTCACCCGATTGCTCGTAACGATATACGGTACCAAATTCAGAAAAACGAACCGGTAAATCTTTATACGAACGTGGTTTCACTTTATAGATCTCGCAGTGATGTGGACAATTCATCGGCTTCAACAAAAATTCTTCACCTTCGATAGGTGTTTTGATCGGCTGAAATGAATCTGCACCATATTTTTCATAGTGACCAGAAGTCACATACAATTGTTTATGACCAATATGTGGAGTGACTACAGGCTCATATCCTGAGTTCAATTGCGCTTTTTGTAAGAAATCTATCAGTTTTTGACGTAGCGCAGCTCCTTTTGGTAACCATAAAGGCAACCCCGCACCAACTTTTTCTGAAAATGCAAAAAGCTCTAGTTCTTTACCTAACTTACGGTGGTCACGTTTTTTTGCTTCTTCGATGAACTTCAAATATTCAGTGAGCTCCGATGCTTTCGGAAAAGTTACCCCATAGATACGAGTCAACTGTTTACGAGATTCATCACCTCGCCAATACGCACCAGCGACGTTAGTTAATTTTATGGCTTTAATAAACCCTGTGTTTGGAATATGAGGACCACGGCACAAATCTGTAAATTCCCCTTGGGTATAGAATGTAATCTTTCCATCCTCCAAATCTTTAATCAGATCAAGCTTATACTCATCTCCTTTTTCAGTAAAATACGCTAAGGCATCTGACTTCGAAACAGCTTTACGCTCAAAAGTTTCTTTACGTTTGGCAAGTTCCAACATCTTGTCTTCAATAACCTTAAAGTCATCCGAAGAAAATTCGCGATCGCCAAAATCAACGTCATAGTAAAATCCAGTTTCAATAGCCGGACCAATACCGAATTTAATCCCTGGATACAAAGCTTCCAAAGCCTCAGCCAGTAAGTGAGCCGAAGAATGCCAAAAAGTAGATTTTCCTTTTGTATCATTCCAGGTTAACAACTTAACACTAGCATCTTCTTCAATAGCACGGGCAGAATCCCATACCTCACCATTCACCTCAGCCGCAAGAACATTTCTCGCTAACCCTTCAGAAATTGATAAAGCAATTCCTGCTGCAGTGATTCCTTTTTGATATTCTCTAACGGAACCATCAGGTAGTGTAATTTTAATCATTTACAACTATGATTTTTATATTGTTAAAAAATAGAAAACACAAAACAACATGTACAATTATGTTATTACACTTATGTTTTCAATAAATAAATTGTGAAACAAATTTAGCAAAAATTCTGGTAATAAACAGTTTTTTTATGATCTCTTACCCCTTTTGAACAATCCTCCCCTTTTTATGTCCAAGTTTATTTTTTAAACAAAACACAGATCTGCTGCTCATGAAACCTGAGATCGTCATTAATTTTTCAACCCAATAAAAATGACACGAATTCTACTGAAAACAACAAGAGAAATTGAGCATATCATTAATATTTGCTACTTTTGCAGACTCAAATTTTAACTATGTCGAATCAAGTACCAGAAGACGGAACACGATTACCTTTGATGGAAGAATTTTACACCATTCAAGGAGAAGGTTACCACACCGGGACTGCTGCTTATTTCATCAGATTAGGTGGTTGCGATGTTGGCTGCCATTGGTGCGATGTAAAAGAAAGCTGGGATGCATCTATCCATCCACTTACAGCTGCAGATTCAATTATTGAAAATGCAAAAAAATATCCTGCTAAAACAGTTGTTATCACAGGAGGTGAACCTCTTATCTATAATCTGGATTACCTCACAAAAGGTCTCCACGCTGCGGGCATAAAAACTTTTATTGAAACATCAGGCGCTTATCCGTTAAGTGGAGAATGGGATTGGATATGTCTGTCTCCAAAAAAATTCAAAGCCCCAAGAAAAGACGTCCTCGATGCCGCAGGTGAGCTCAAAGTTATTGTTTTCAATAAAAGCGATTTTGCCTGGGGAGAAGAATATGCACAATTAGTTGGGCCAAATTGTAAATTATACCTTCAGCCTGAATGGTCCAAATCCAAAGAAATGACCCCGTCTATTATTGACTATGTCAAGGAAAATCCAAAATGGGATATCTCCCTACAGACACACAAATTTCTAAATATTCCGTAACCAGAATATAAAAATAATCAAAACAAAAAAGCATTCAATCTAAATAGGTTGAATGCTTTTTTTATGTTGACTTATATTAGTCTTCTATTCAACAAAATCTAAATCACTTTACATATTCCTTTATAAATGTATCAAGTTCAAGTGTTTTGGTCTCCTCCCCTTCTTTATCTCTTACCAAAACTTTACCAGCACTATCTACATCCAAAAATAATAGACTAGGATTAATAACAATTTTCCCATTCTCATCCAACAAACCTATTTTCCCATCCTCCGAGAACATCAAATAATTATTTAAAAACTTACTTATATTTTCCTTCTTATCGAGCAAAACCTTCCCTTCCTGTGTGACCAATCCAAAATTTCCATCTTTTTGAAAAATAGCCAATCGTTCAGTCGCCGGAGTAAGCCAGTCAAACCCTGTTTTATTGACTTTGTTCCCCTTTTTGTCTAACAACCAGAAGTAATTATCCTTGTCCGAAACAATGGCAATCCGATCGTTAAAATAGGCCAATGAGAAAAGTGAACATGGCAAAACCTCTTGTCCCGTTGAACTCTTTATTCCATAATATTCATCATTCGTATCATTATCTTTCACCATCACCCATTTAAGTGACTTATCCAGGGGAAAAGTATCTTCAAACAAACTGACGTCCTCGCCTTCCTCCGTATGACTACTCCCTGATATATCCACAACTTTAACATCCTGAGGCAATTGAAAGCCTTCCACAGTTGAAACATTAGATACTTTAGTTGTCTCAAAACCCAAATCTGTATTTTGACCCAACGACAGTTTAAGCACCGCTCCCGGGAGATCATTTACAAATGAAAAAGCAGTCATGTAGTATGTTGGCACCGCCTCCGAATACCAAACAGTTGCTTCCGCAGAATCCGCCTGATTTTTGATAAATAATTTTGCTTTTTTACAGGTCACACCAGCAACATCTTCAATCTCTCCTAAATCTTGCATCCATACATAGGGGCCTTCAGATTCCTTTAACCTGTTACTAACGATTTTATAAGAAGGATGATAAGATTCTGCTGTTACAATATCATCTCCTGCTGAGAAAGAATAGGTTTTCGCCAATTTTCTATTCAAAATAGCATGCTCTTTCTGATTAACAACAGCTGAAGAATAATTGGCATCTGCTAAGACTTCAACATTCTTATAGGCCGTCTTTCCTTTTAGAAAAGGCTCGTAAAACTCTTTTGCAAACTCTGGAATCTCATTTTCAAATTTTTCGGGTGAAATCTCACCTTTAAACACAAATTCCATCTGCCATTGTTTATCTTGCCCATGCACTACAGGAATAGACAATCCAAACAACAACGCCACTTTGAATAAATTCTTCATAAGAATGATAAATATGTAGCTAAATAACAAAAGATAGACCAAAAAGCCTATCCTTCCGCTATATTTTTTATTTAATTGCTTTTTTCCCTCTCAATTTTTCATAAAAAGGATAAAAAAAACAGTAAATCTTACATGAACTAAAATTACAATAATACCGTCTGTTTTGTTTTAACAGCTTCGTCACAAGCAAGCGCTATACGCAAACTATTGACCGCATCCTCCATGGAAGAAGACAGATCAATATCCTCAAGGATGGCCTGCTGAAAAAAGCATTGTTCCCTGTTACACAACTCCTGATGATCTGGTTCATCGGCCAAGTTCACCCACTCATCTTTTTTAACAAATTCATTATTCGCATCTAAATCAGCATAGTGTACCCGCAGGCTTTCCGTTTGTGTATGCGCCGCCACCGAATCCGATTTACCCTCGTTGCTTGCTTTGTCAGCAACAATGGATACCGAACCCTTGGGACCGAAAACATCTTTTACAAAAAAGGCATTTTGACTCACCATCGGTCCCCAGCCCGCTTCGTACCAACCTACAGAACCGTCCTCAAAATGCAACTGAAGCTGACCATAATTATAGTTCCAATCTGGAATATCGTCTGTAAGCCGGGCGCCTATCGCCGAAACACGTACCGGCTTGACACCTACCATCTGGCACATAACATCGATATAATGTACACCACAATCAACTATTGGGCTTAAACTAGACATCAGATTGCGATGGACATTCCACATGTAACCGTGGCTTTGTTGATTAAGATTCATCCGCATAACCAAAGGCTTCCCCATAGTTTTCGAAAGCTCAATAAATTTCATCCATGAAGGATGATAACGAAGAATATATCCTACAACCAGTTTTTTATTATACTTTATGGCGGCGCTCACGACCTCCTCTGCTGATGTGACATCTTCAGCTAAAGGCTTCTCAATAAAAACATGAGCCCCCGATTCGAAAGCCTTAATAGCATAATCTTTATGTGTATCAGGATAGGTCGCAATACAGACAGCATCGGGTTTTGTTTGCAGCAATGCCTCTTCGTAAGATTCAAAAAGTGCATAATCAGCACCTAACTCCGTATTAAGTTTATGTTTACTATCCCCTCTAGCGACCAAACCAACGATCTCAAATCCATCCAAGTCATGGTAAGCTTTCGCATGAGAAGCTCCCATATTACCACAACCTACAACCAATATTTTTATCACTTGCATCAATTATTCATTTAAACTTATTTCTATTTTATTTTCTTAATCCATCCAATGCAAAGGCCGACCCTGCCCCCAGTACCGCACCAGCGAGCACATCCGTTGGATAATGCACACCAAGATACATTCTGGAATAGCCAACACTACTCGCCCAAAGTAAAGACGGTGCTACAACATACCATTTTGAGTAGGCACGGGACAAGGCTGAAGCTGTTGCAAAAGCTGATGACGTATGGCCTGAAGGAAAAGAATAGCCGCCAGCCGTACGAACAGATATAAAGTTCGGATATTTTTTAAAGGGCCGGCTCCGCTTGATCAGATGTTTTATTCCGACATTTACCAATGCCGTCACAGCGGTGCTACTCGCGACATAAAGTGCATTTTGACGCATTGCCTTATCATTATTGATAGCACCAGCAACTAGTAGACCAACAGGCACGGCAACCTGCACACAGTTGTTGATATCGGAGAGTACTTTAAAAGTCTGTGTCTGGGGTTCAGTTCTCGTCTCAGCTATAGATTCCAAAATACGAATATCTAACGTGGAAGCCGGTTTTTCCTGGGCAAGTGCAGTACCAGTTATACATAGCATCCAACTCATTAAAATAAATACTATTCTTTTCATCTACTATAGATTATTTTTGACATGATATTTGCCTTTTTCAGCCACTTAATATTGTAATCAATAGAAGCAGTTACGAACAATGTATTTTCCGAAAGCTCCAACGGATGTAGTTTATGAGCAACATAGAGCAAAAAAAGCTTCACTCCCTAAAAATAAGGAAATTTCCAGTAGTTGCCAGTCTATGTTTCAAACTTTATAGAAAATAATACGAAATTTTAAAAATCTGAAGCCCTAACAGAACGAATCTTTTAACTTTTTAAAATGATAATTTTGTATTTCCCATTAATTTACTATACATTTGCTATCAGTTATTAATACAAACATGATCTATACCTACGTACATCATTTTCATTTGCATCATCGCCATGTGGCGATATGTTAATTTAATGTGTTCTTACGTAGAATACCCTCCCTCTAGTTTGATTTCTTATTATTAATAATTTACTGCTAACATTTATAAAGCGTTGAAAAATCTTAAAATTGCTATCCAAAAATCGGGTAGGTTAAACGAAAAGTCTGTTCAATTACTGAAAAACTGTGGTTTAGATTTCGAAAACTACAAAAGTTCCTTGATTACTACTGTAGGCAACTTCCCTTTAGAAATATTATTTCTTAGAGATGATGACATCCCAGGCTATGTCGAACAGGGAATAGCCGACCTTGGTATTGTTGGTGAAAATATCATCGACGAAACAGAATCAAAAGTGGAATATATAAAACGACTTGGTTTTGGAAAATGTACCTTAAAACTAGCTATACCAAAAGATAGTTCTATTCAAGATATCAAAGACCTTAATGGCAAAGCGATCGCAACCTCCTATCCCAATATCCTTAAAAATTTTCTTGACGATTACCAAATCAATGCGGATATACGATTGATATCTGGATCAGTGGAAATTTCACCTGGATTAGGACTTAGTGATGCAATATGTGATATCGTTTCCACAGGTGGAACATTGAAAAGTAATGGTCTAAAACCCTTTGCTGATGTCAAAAATTCCGAAGCTATTTTAGTTGGTAGAAAAGGTCTCGAAGGAAATGAAATCCTTGCCGAATTGGTTCAACGTATAGAATCTGTTCTATTGGCTAAAGAAACCAAATATGTGGTATTGAATGTGGAGAAAAAGAACCTTCCCGCCATCACTTCTTTATTACATGGTGTAAAGAGTCCAACTGTAGTTCCATTGGCCGAAGAAGGCTGGGTAGCAGTACACACCGTAATTACAGAAGACGATTTTTGGGATAAAATCAATAAACTAAAAGCAGAGGGTGCCCAAGGTATCGTTGTGATGCCGATTGAAAAAATCATTCTCTAAACTTGACCGATTCTTACGATCATGCTAAAAAAATACGAATACCAATCTTTAGGAAAAGCGGAACTGCAACAATTGGTTGCTCGGAATACAGATCCGAACAATTCAATTCAGGAAGTCGTCCAAGATATTATTCAGCAGGTACGGGTGCAGGGCGATACTGTCTTGCGTGAATATGCTGCAAAATTTGACAAAGTACAACTTGACAAGCTCTTTTTGGACGAAGAAGATATTGATGAATTAGCGACTACCATACACCGTGACCAACAGCGTGCTTTGGAAATAGCATTCCAAAACATACACAGGTTCCACAGTACACAGCTTAAAAGAGAACGTACAGTAGAGACTATGCCTGGTGTAAAGTGCTGGCGGGAAATCCGTCCGATTGAAAAAGTAGGACTTTATATTCCCGGGGGTTCTGCTGTTTTACCTAGCACGCTATTGATGTTAGGTATACCTGCTCGAATTGCCGGATGTAAAGAGATCGTCGTTTGCTCTCCCCCGCAATCCAATGGAAAGATTAATGGCTTTGTTGCGTATTGTTTAAAATTACTCAACATTAAACGTATCTATCTTGTTGGAGGCGCACAAGCGGTTGCTGCTATGGCCTTCGGTACCCAATCTATCCCTAAAGTTGACAAAATATTTGGTCCTGGCAACCAGTTTGTCACGAAGGCCAAATCAATCATACAGGGACTAACGAATGTTAGTATAGACATGCCTGCGGGACCATCTGAAGTACTTGTGATTGCTGACGAAACAGCCAACCCGGCATTTGTTGCAGCCGACCTTCTGGCGCAAGCAGAGCACGGCATAGACAGTCAAGCCGTATTAGTAGCAACTTCTCCTGCTTTAGTAGATGCCGTTAATATAGAACTTGAAACACAATTAATGGTGTTGCCGCGGAAAGAACTTGCTTCTAAAGCAATAGAAAACTCATATGCAGTAATCGTTAGCAACCTCCAAGAGGCGATCCAATTTTCAAATGAATATGCTCCAGAACACCTTATTCTAGAAACAGATCAGTGGGAATCCTTGACACGCCATATCAACAACGCAGGTTCGGTTTTCTTGGGACACCTTACACCAGAGAGTGCAGGCGACTATGCATCAGGAACAAACCACACTTTACCGACATCCGGATATGCTCGCTCCTATTCTGGTGTTTCAGTCGATTCTTTTGTAAAGAAAATAACATTTCAGCATATCAACGAAACCGGACTCCAACAGATTGGATCCACAGTTGAAATACTCGCTGAACTTGAGGGCCTACATGCACATAAAAATGCTATATCCATCCGAAATAAATAAGTTTAGTTCTGTCGAACCAAATAAGACATAAAATCAACGGGGTCTCCAAAAAATTGGACACCCCGTTTTTCTTTAATTCTATTCGTACCCCTATTACCTTTTTTAATATTCGATCTTCAGGGTCCGTTTTTTCTTTTCCGTTTCTTTTTTTATCAGTTGTAACGCAATACAAAAAAACAAATGCAGATTACCTTCCAAAGGTATCGTAATTGTCTGTCGCGTACTTCTCAAATCTTGTAAGAAGCGCAATATTATCTTTCTCCAACGGGCTCAGATCCGAACTTACATCTTTCGAAACCGGCACATACCAATCTACTGGATCGAAAAACTGACGAATGGAGGGTTTCGTAAAAGCATAACCATGCCGTGCAAAAATTGTATTCCGAATAATCTCTAGATCTAATTTTTTCAGGTTTTTCAAGTCTTTCTCCGCCAATTTCTGCTTAGAAGCATTTATACTGAACACAGCCGGCGATGCAGACCGATAATATTCCATCACATAAGTATAAGTAGAATCACCATCTTGATCTATCGCTTCTTTCTTTTTTGCGTTGATCCAATCGACCAAAGTTCCATATTCTTCATCTTGATTATTTAACATCAGATTTGGATTATAGGCAAATTGCTTTTTCAATAATTTGAAATTTCTTTTCTTAATCTTCACCCCTTGGTCGTAAGCGACCCAACTCCCAATTAATGTATCATTCTTCAATTTTATCTCAAAACGACCATCTGATTTCTTATCACCTGGCTCATCTAGCAATAGCTGCACCGCATTCCCGTCACCCTCAAGTTTCCCTGTCAACGAACGTAGATTTCCTTTGACCACATTTTGCCCAAAAACTTTCCCTTTATCTGTTATTTTTTTGATGGTCAGGTTTATCTTTGGACTATAATCCGTATTTGGTAGCCCCTCCCCATCTTCAAGAGAATTTTCATCAATCACAAAATTCCCTACCCAATTACCATAAAGCTCCTGATGGGCCTCCTGTTCAAGCAAAACGGAATCTTGTGCTTTGGGCTCAACAGCCCTCTTATTTGTTCTATCTTTACAGCCGATCATGGCGGAAAGCACTAATAATAAATAGATATTCCTTTTCATAGCTTTCATAATTTGTCTTTTTAAACGAATGAATTTACTCCATTTATGATCTGGATAGATCATAATCGTTGCTTAATTTATGATTTTTTCGATAAATAATAAACTCAATAAGTAATAAATTAGGCACCCAGCCCAGCCAGGCAATAATCTGATACAGATCCATCGGATTCGGTTGAAATAGATAAACCAAAATCACTTTCCAGAAACGCAATGTAAGGGCCGAACAAGTTAGTGCAAAACTACGCAGCATAAAATCTTCGTGTGCATTAAATTTCTTCTGAACGGCCAAACGAACGGCCTGAAACGTAAAATAGAACCATCCCAGAGCAAGCATTTCAAAGGAAATAATCGCCAATAAGCCTCCATTAGCGACAGATCCGATCAATAGTCCTGAAGGTGCGGCGAAGCCCAAAATACTAAATACATAAACGTAACCAATCCTCCGATGCAATTGCGTATATTTCTTCAGTAGCCCCGAATTAAATTGTGTAAAACCAGCAGGTAAGGCGAGTATTGCTGTACAGACATGTAAATAGAAAGCATATTTATACCACCAAAGCGACTCAATTTCCGTTTGCTTTATCATCAGAAAATTAGCATCCAACGAAAAACTATGGTATCGCCATGTAATCTCAGCCATCAATACACAACTGTAAGCAAAAAGCAAAAGCCAAAATCCTTTCAATATCGAAAATTGAGCTTTTTTAACCATAGTCAGTTTATTTACTTCGAATAGCTTCGACTGGATCTAACCGAGAGGCCATCAAAGCAGGTACGATACCTGATATCAGGCCAATGAACGTAGAAAGTGATACCGTAAGAATAACCATTTTTACGCTGACAACAATTGCTACCCCCGTTGCAAGTTGAACAATAAAAGCAAGAAAATAGACAACCGCAAGGCCAATCCCACCCCCCAGTAAACACAGTACAATGGATTCAATAAGGAATTGCGATAAAATAAAGAAATTTTTAGCACCCAGTGCTTTTTGGATACCGATAATGTGTGTACGTTCCTTGACACTTACAAACATAATATTGGCGATGCCGAAACCGCCAACTAAAATTGAGAAAATACCAATAGAAAATCCAGCAAGATTAATGATACCAAAAAGCTGATCTAATGCACCTGTAATCATTGTCGTCTGGTTAATAGAGAAATTTTCCTCGCGTTGCGGAGAAATACGCCGGATCGACCGCATCAATGTTTTTGCTTCACTTTCAGCTTCACCCAATGTATAACTCGATTTGATGACCATCGCTATACTCGGAGAAAAATTATCATAATTGACAAGATTTCTAGCCAATTCAAATGGAATAAAAGCAGTATCATCGGGCGAAGTATTAATTAATACACCATTCCCCTCTTTTTTTAAGACACCGATAACCTGAATTTTTCTCCCCAACATACTAATATACTTGCCCACGGGTTCCTCATTTGGAAAAAGCCCATCCGCGATATTGGCTCCTAATACTGTCACCAGCGCACCACCTCTTGATTCACTTTCCGCAAAATATCGCCCATCCACAATATTCAAATTTTGAATATATAGGTTTTCATACGTCGCGGCATTTACCGATGAACCTTGAGCAGAATTATTTTTATACTTAATCGTTGTGTTACCGATATTGATCATATAAGCCATATACTCCGCTGTTGTCATACGGCTTCTTAAGTCCTGATAATTATTGTACGTAGGTTCAGGTCTGTTCAAATACTTCCACCAAGGATAATTCGGGCCACCATCCCAAGGCCATTTCTCTATGTAAAGTGTCTTACTTCCTATCTTTTTTACAGATTCCTCAATGTTATTTCGTAAGGTATCCACCGCCGAAAACACACCTATAATGGTAAAAATACCAATAGTCACGCCCAGCAAGGAAAGCATGGTACGTGTACGATTGTCCTTTAACGCAGAAAACGCAAACTGACAACTTTCCAATATCAATCTAAGGAATAACATAATTGCATTCTAAAATACAATATAGTTTTGATTTAATGTCAAAATCAATAAAAATATATCTATAAATTAGAAATAAGACCTTTTGATACCCAAAAAAGTTATAACTTTGTATGCTTTTTGCAACCTAGTATTTGGTGCACTGTAATGCACTGAAAGGCAGACATTAAAATATATATCATTAAAGATGAAGTTATCTCAATTTAAATTCAACTTACCAGAATCATTGCTTGCTTCTGAACCTTCTGAAAATCGTGACGAATCGCGTTTGATGGTCCTACATAAGGATACTGGTAAAATTGAACACAAAATTTTCAAAGATGTATTGGACTATTTTGACGACAAAGACGTCATGATCTTAAACAATACAAAAGTTTTTCCAGCACGCCTATACGGTAATAAAGAAAAAACTGGAGCTACGATTGAAGTTTTCTTGTTACGCGAATTGAACAATGAACTTCGTCTTTGGGATGTATTGGTTGATCCAGCACGTAAAATCCGTGTCGGTAACAAATTGTATTTCGGTGACGATGACTTGCTAGTGGCTGAGGTTGTCGACAATACGACTTCACGTGGACGTACTATCAGATTCCTATTCGATGGTACTGATGAAGAATTCCGTCGCAATATCGAGATATTAGGTGAAACACCACTTCCTAAATACATCAAACGTAAAGCGACTCCAGAAGATAAATTCCGTTACCAAACTATATATGCCAAAAATGAAGGTGCTGTAGCAGCTCCGACTGCTGGTCTTCACTTCTCTCGTGAATTAATGAAACGTTTGGAGCTTAAAGGTGTTGATTTCGCTGAAGTAACATTACACGTTGGCCTTGGTACTTTCCGTACAGTGGAAGTTGAAGATCTAACGAAACATAAAATGGATTCTGAGCAATTTATTATCACGGATGAAGCTGCAAAAGTAGTAAACAGGGCAATTGATAATAAACGCCGCGTTTGTGCTGTCGGAACGACGTCTATGCGTGCGATCGAATCCTCTGTCTCTGCAGATCATCATTTGAAGGCTGCCTCAGATTGGACAAGTAAATTTATCTATCCTCCTTACGATTTCAGCATTGCAAATTCAATGGTTACCAATTTCCATACGCCGGAATCAACTTTATTGGTAATGATTGCTGCGTTTGCAGGCTATGAAAATGTGATGAATGCTTATGAGGTTGCTGTAAAAGAAAAATATAGATTCTACAGTTATGGCGATGCGATGTTGATCATCTAATCAGCTTTAGATAAAAAAAATCTCTAAACGTGGGTAGCAACAAACTATCCACGTTTTTTTAAATAATAACTTTCAACCACTGTCCATGAATTTTGTCATTATCGTTGCCGCCGGAACTGGGAGTCGTATGAATAGCGATTTACCGAAGCAATTTCTTGATTTAAACGGTCTACCGGTAGTTATGCATACCATCGACCATTTTCACCAATCATCAGATATTTCGGAAATTATCTTGGTAATCAGCAAAGAAATGGAACAATTCTGGATAGATTTATGCTCAAAGCTGCAATATAGCACGCCAGTGCATTTGACTTTTGGGGGTAAAACCCGCTTTGAAAGTGTAAAGAATGGTATTGAATATATCCAAGAAAATTTTGAAGTAGGAGCTGCAGATTATATTGCTGTACACGATGGAGCCCGTCCTATTGTCTCCACCTCATTAATTAGTAAAGCATTCCAAGGCGCCTATAAATACCAAGCAATTGTTCTAGCGCAAAAAAGTATCGAATCCGTACGACTTGGTAATAATAAATCAAATAATGCTACCGACCGAAATCAGGTTTGGTTAGTACAGACCCCACAAGTATTTCAGGCAGAATTGCTTATAGAAGCTTATCGCCAAAAAGAGGATCCTTTATTCACAGATGATGCTTCGGTAGTCGAAAAAATGGGCAACCGCATTTCAATTGTTGAAGGAGATTCCAAAAATATAAAAATCACCTATCCACAAGACCTACAAATTGCCCAATTTTATTTGAATCTGATATAATACGGAATTGGTTAAGCGTTACCGCGAATGACACGCAATAGCACGACGATAATTGCAATCACCAATAGAATGTGAATGATGTTTCCACCTCCTGCATATCCTCCAAAAAAGCTGATCGCCCAGATGATCACTAAAATAACGGCGATGATGTACAATAAGTTTCCCATTTGTTTATATTTTAATACCTAATTCTGTTTTGTATAGGTATAACAACGAGAAATGAACTATAGTTTTATATTAAATAGAATTATCGATATCGATCTGCAGTCTATCATAAGCTAAGAACATGTTTGGAGGTAGTTCTTGTGAGACTTCAGCATGTAATCCCATCCGGTGCCCAATATGCGTAAAATAGGTTTTTTCCGCTTGAATATCTTGTGCAAATTCAATGGCTTCCTGCAAGGTCAGATGGGAAATATGGGATTCTTTTTGCAAGGCGTTGACCACTAGAATTTTTACACCCACCAATAACCGTCTCGATTCCCCAGTAATAAATTTGGCATCTGTAATGTAGGCAAAATCGTCTATCCTAAATCCAAGCACAGGCATTTTATAATGCAATACTTCTATGGGCATGATCTCCTTCCCAAACAAGAGCAATGGCTCACCAGCTTTTATTTCTTCTAGGTCCAACCGAGGAGCACCCGGATATTTAACTTCCGTAAATGCGTAATAGAACTCTCGCTTTAAAGCATCGTGAAGCGCTTCCGTTCCATAAATAGAGATAGAAGAATGCTGCTGATAATTAAATGCTCTAACATCATCCAAGCCCGCAATATGGTCTTTATGAGAATGTGTCATCAACACCGCATCCAGATGCATTACCTTCTCCCGCAGCATCTGATATCGAAAGTCAGGCCCCGTATCTATGACAAGAGTATGATTATTATATTCAACAAGAATGGAAGAACGCAATCGCTTGTCATGTTTGTCTTGAGATTGACAAACTTGACATTGGCACGCAATAACGGGTACCCCCTGTGATGTTCCGGTTCCTAAAAATGTTATTCTCAAACTGCTGTTTTTGATTTCAATACCTCTTCATAAATTGGAAAGAGTTTTTCTGAAATGGACTCCAAATCAATCTCTACATCCAATAGAATATTCCATAAAGATTGGATTTTTATCTCCAGATTCGAAAACTTATTCACAACCACAACCTTTGTTGCCTGTAACATACAGGCGCCTGTACGGAATGATCCCTTTTCATACCTAACTTTATAGCCCTGTTCCTTAAAAAACTCCTCTATCTTTGCTAAACTGCTCTGTGTAAACGGCAACAAAATCTCTCCTTCTTTTTAATTTCTTCCTCAGTATTCCAAACTTAGATAAATTTGCTTTTATATACAAATAAATTCAGCTATACGCATTTATTAGCTATTTAAGAGGTCTTTAGAATTTCTCTTTTTTCAAAGCTTATAATAGATGTATTTCAATCAATTAATCAATCAATTTCAGAAGCTCTTTCCCAAAAGTATCCCAGCTATATTTTTTCTTCTCGTCAATGATATTTGTTCTGAATTGTGCTTCTTTATCATGGCGATAAAAAGACACAATTCCTTCCGCTATGCTATTAACATTTGGTTCCACGACATACCCCACATAACCATCCTGTACCAGCTCTGGTAAGCCCCCTACATTGCTGACAATCATGGGTAAATCAAAGTGATAAGCAACCTGAGTAATACCACTTTGCGTCGCACTTCGATAGGGCAAAACAACACAATCAGCTGCCGAAAAATAACGTCCAACTTCCTGATTCGGGATAAAATCAGTATGCATATAAATAGACTCCTCCAAATGGTGTTTTTTGATAAGTGCTAAATACGGTGCCGGATCTCCGTAAAATTCTCCAGCCAATAATAATTTGATATTTAAATCTCGAACCCTTACATCGGCTAAGGCCTCTAGCAACATATCCAAACCTTTATATTGTCGGATAAATCCAAAAAATAAAATAACCTTATCTTGCTGTTCAATATTGAGCAATTTACGCGCATCGAGTTTGCTCAAGTGAAGACCATAATTATCATAAAGAGGATGTGGTGTATAGACAGCTGGAATCTGCGGGCTCAACGTCTTTAAGTCAGCCAATACGCTTTTGCTCATGGTGACACATGCATCAACCGATTTCAAGAAATAACGGATTAATAACTTATCTCCAAATCTTTGCTCGTGAGGAATGATATTATCTGCGATACAGACTATTTTGGTATGTTTATTTTTTCGTACCTGTCGTTGAATAGTACCTAAGCAAGGTCCAAAAAAGGGCATCCAAAAGCGAACGATAAGTAAATCATATTTCGCCCTTCTTAGTTCTCCGCCCACTTTAAACCAATTCAGCGGATTGATTGAATTAACTTTCGTCTGTATATTCAGGCCAGTTGGAGCCGGTTCATCTGAATATTGAGATTTACCAGGAAAGAGAAAGTTGGGATACTGTAATGTAAAAGAGTAAATATCAACCTCATGCCCCAATTCTTGAAAATGGGTCGCCAATCGTTCGTTGAAAGAAGCGATCCCCCCTCCCCTCAAAGGGTAGGCAGATCCCAGAATCACAATACGCATAATGATTAAATGACTTTTTCAATTTGATAATCATTTCGATCCGAACTACTTCTTGAAACCAGTTCAGCTAAAAATCCTGTCAAAAACAATTGGGTCCCTAGAATAATCGCCGTCAATGCAAAGAAAAATAATGGCTGATCAGTGATATCCCTAAATGGCGTACCACTGGCGATACTCATCAGTTTGTGACAGATTAAATAGACAGAAATAAATAAACCGGCTAGGAAACTCATAACACCCATGACACCAAAGAAATGCATTGGCCGCTTAGCGAATTTTCCAACAAAAAATATAGACAGCAGGTCTAAAAATCCTTTAACAAAGCGTCCTGGTCCAAATTTCGTTGTACCATATTTACGTGGATAATGTTGAACGATTTGCTCCTGAATATTCGTAAATCCTGCCCATTTTGCAATGACTGGAATATAACGGTGCATTTCACCGTACACCTCTATATTTTTGACAACTTCCTTTTTGTAAGCCTTAAGGCCACAATTAAAATCATGTAAATTGTGGATCCCCGACATTGATCTCGTTACGCCATTGAATAATTTGGTTGGAATTGTTTTTGTAAGTGGATCATAACGTTTTTGCTTCCATCCCGAAACTAGGTCAGCCCCTTTATTCATAATTCGGTCATACAATTCCGGAATCTCATCCGGACTATCCTGTAAATCCGCGTCCATGGTGATCACAACATCGCCCTGAGCTGCTGCAAACCCAACATTTAAAGCAGCGGATTTTCCATAGTTACGTCTGAATTTGATGGCGGAAATATTGCCATTTTGCAATTTTAATTCTTCAATGATCTTCCAAGAGTTGTCTTTACTCCCATCATCAACCAGAATGATTTCATAAGAGAAATGATTGGCCGCCATGACACGGTCAATCCAAGCGGTCAATTCGGGTAAAGATTCTTCTTCATTAAATAATGGAACAACAATAGAAATATCCATGTGAATGTTAATCATGCTAAAAATGTACTATTTTAATACAAACAAAGGTATTACTTTTCTCAGCAATACCTTGTAGACTATATTTTATTTTATAAAACCTAATTACTTTGCTGCACAAATGCTGGCTTTTCCCTTTTTGAGAGCGCTGATAACAACAATGCAAACACAAACTGAAATAACAGTGTGATAGCCAATCCCTTAAAGATTTGACCCAAGGTTATCTTTCCAATCGCATCAACTTGTTTTTCCAACTCCGCAATTTTTGAATCTATGACCTCATCAGGTACATTATTCTTTTCCATATATTCAATGGTCACATTGATGGTGTGCGTGACGACTTTTTCCTGCAAAGTCGGATTCACAAAGTTAACATACACCTGCGTCCCTATAGTAGAAATAATCGTCGAAATAGCCAACATCATAAAGATGGATTTGAGCGCTATGGAAAAACTCCAATAACCGCCATTTGCTTTTCTAAGAGAAAAAGAAAATAACGCAGAGATAATAACAAAAATGCCTGTATTAACAATAAAGGACATAGACATAACTCCCCAGAAGGAATTCAGGTCCTTAACAACAAAAAGAACGATCAGTCCAAGAACAAAGGAAATCACGCCTAAAACAATGCCATAGATAATACTCTTCTTCTTGTCAATTACTGCATCGAATCCGGCATTACTGGGGTTGATTGAATCTGCCATAATTATTTACTATAATAAGTACTAAGAACTTTGTATAGAGCCAAATCAAATGCTTTATTGCTTGACGCAGCAGTGTACTCCTCAAATTGCTTATCATCTGGTTTCAATTCACCAAAGAAACTCATTACCGGATAGAACAATTCATAAACTTCGCTTCGAGGATTAATTCCCTTAGCCACTTTAGCAATTTCAGCATAGGGACTATCTACCAAAATCTGGTTAGCAATGATATCCTCATAAATTTCATGTTCATCTTGAAACTCATCTTCATCAACCAGTAAAAACTCTTTTAAGAAATCATCTAGTTCAGGCTCGATCTCGTCATCTTTACATTCACCTAAATAAAGGAAAATATTCAGTAACTCCGTTCCACGGTCTATCGTTTCATCTTCAATAGCCTCCCATTCTTCAGAATCCAAGTAGTCATCCTCAAGCTTGAGTACATCACTAGAAAAGAAATTCATCAATAATAAGTCGACATAGACTTCACGAAGTTCATCAAACAAAGGATAGTCGTCAAAAGACTGGTCTAGCAACTCCAATTTCTCCAGATAAGTCGCATCTGTATTGAATACTTGGATCAGTTTCTCTAGAAATTCTGGGGCGGTGGAAATCCCATCAACCTTTCCATAATTTAAAACACCCGCTTCTACAGCAGCTTTTATATTTGCTTCCATGGTTTAATCGTTTTTAATGATTTGATTATTATTGATGACCAATTCGACAGCCCCCTTTAAAGTCTGCCCGAATAGTGGAGAATTTTTTGATTTGGATCTATTTGTCTTTTCATCGAAATTCCAAGATTTCGCAAGGTCAAACAAAACTAGATTCGCGATAGCACCTTCTCTAATTTGCGGAATAGCTAAGCCAAGAATTTGTCTTGGTCTGACAGCCAGACTGTTTACAATCTGCTCCTCATTTAGTCCGGCACGAACTAACAACGGCAATACTGTTTGTAATCCGATAATACCGTTTTTAGCAATATGAAATTCCACATTTTTATATTCTATTTCCTGTGGAGTATGTTGTGATACCACCGCATCTATTACACCATCCTTTACACCTTTTATCAACGCTTTCGCATCGGCTTTGGTCCTCAATGGTGGGCTTACTTTATAATTGCTATCAAAACCAACGATATCCTCATCCGTAAATACTAATTGATGTGCGGCTACATCACAAGTTACCCGAAGGCCCTTCGCTTTCGCTTTTTTAATTAAATCTACAGCTTCAGGTGTACTGATCGATGCAAAATGGATTGGAGCTTCTGTATATTCGGCTAGATATAGATCACGTGAAACCATCAATGATTCCGCGAGATTAGGAATTCCTTTCATTCCCAAATAAGTGCTCATTGTGCCCTCATTCATTTTATTCCCCCCTGCCATAGACTCATCTTCAGCATGTGAAAAGATCAGTCCTTCAAATCCTTTTGCATACAACAAAGCTCTACTCATTAATCCAGCTTGTTGTACACTCTTATTTCCATCACTGAATGCAACTGCACCATTTTGCTTCATATCGTACAGCTCAGCCATTTCTTTGCCTTCACGCTTCTTGCTAATAGCACCAATGGGATGTACATCGACAATATTTCCTTTCGCCGCATTAACGACAAGCGCTACCTCAGACCGACTTTGAATTGCGGGCTCAGTATTAGGCATCACTGCCACAGCGGTAAAACCTCCAGCAGCGGCGGCAGCCGTACCTGTTCGGATATCTTCTTTTGTTTCCAAGCCCGGTTCCCCGAAATTGGCGTGTAAATCGAAAAATCCAGGCGATAGAACCTTACCTGTTCCATCGATTGTCTCTACGTTTTTATCAGCTACTTTGATGGTGTTTCCAATCTGTGCAATCTTCCCTTTTTCGATAAATACGTCAACAGTCTGCTGATGATATTCGTTACCCGGCAAAATTACTTTAACAGAAGTAATCAATAAGCTTTTCATATATGAATGTGATTGAAATTAATAGGATACAAATTGTCTGTTGAAGCATGTAGCGTGTTCCATGATGATAAACAAAAAACGAATTTATCACTATAAATTGTATAGCTATAAATAGATTTTTCGCGTGATGCTTTTGATTGCTTCATTTCGAGAAACAAAGTTACAAAATACAATTTTATTATAGAACACTAAAAATAGATTTCAGTGAACATTCATTATGAATTTTCTCCCCACTGATAATGTTTAAAATCAAATCCCGCTAAACTTAAAATTCGATCGACCACTGTCTCAGCCAACTCCTCTAAAGTTTTTGGAAGGCTATAGAAAGATGGAGAAGCAGGACAAATAATTCCACCAGCTTCCGTAACCAGCTTCATATTCTGAATATGGATAATACTTAATGGTGTCTCCCTTGTAACCAAAATAAGCTTCCGTCTTTCCTTTAACATTACATCCGCTGCACGGGTAGTAAGATCTGAAGAAGTTCCATAAGCAATTCTTGATAAGGTTCCCATAGAACATGGACAGACAATCATGGTGTCAAAACGCGCCGAACCCGATGCAAATGGTGCAAAAAAATCATTTTTATCGTAGAACTTGAAAGGCACATCTTGATAGCTCTCGTCGCCCAATTCGGCCCGCCACACATCCTTCGCATTATTAGACATCACGATACCAACCTCAGCTAGCTGAGATTTTAGTGAATTCAGTTTTTCCAGCAACAACTTCGCATATATAGAGCCGCTAGCTCCTGTAATAGCAACAACAATTTTTCTTTTGGACATTTCCTTTAAATATAAAACAAAGCTATAAAAAAAGGGTCGAAGTGAGAAACACTCGACCCTACATCTACCTATGAAAAACATGCCCTTGGGAGGGGCTTAACAAAAGTACATCTACTTTTTAATTTTCAAAAATATTATATGAATTACTACACATTTGTGTATATAAATTTTCAAAAAATGCCCTTTTCAATCCTATTCCCATCCCAATTCTTCTAAAAATTTATATCCCCGGCCATTTTTCTGCCATTTATAGCAGGCTGATTTAGGAAATAAATTCGCTATTCAAACAGTTATTTTCATTAATAAAACCTATTTTAGTAGAAGAGTTACGCAATTATATTTGAAAATGAATCTTTCTGTTTTAGAACAATATATTGAAGAAGGAAAAAGTCACGACATCGATCTATTATTGATCGGAAACCCTGAATTACTACAAGAAACTACCAGTCATGGCATTTCCCCCTTATTATTAGCATGTTATTATAACAAACCACAAATTATCCGGATACTTTTACAACACACCAAGTCGATGACCATCCATGAGGCTTGTGCTGCAGGATTAACCGCATACGTGGAAGCAATTATCCAACAAGCCCCATCTGTTGTCAACGAATGGTCTTCCCATGGTTTTACACCATTGACACTCGCAACCTATTTCAACAAAGCTGATATCGTCCGTCTATTATTATCCAAGAAGGTAAACCCAAATATCGCCAGTAGAAACGAACAGCTTGCTTCCCCACTACATATTGCTGCATCAAATAATAATGAGGAAATCGGTAAAATGCTTATTGAAGCCGATGCTGATGTTAATGCAGTCCAAGCAACAGGTGAAACTGCACTACATTTTGCTGCCCAACACGGAAATATCGACTTCATTGTAGCCTTATTGGAATTTGGTGCAGACACCCAAATTGTCAACTTAGCAGGATTTACACCAGCAAACCTCGCTTTGGAAAAAGGATATAAAGAAATCGCCGAAATACTGGCAAATTAACCGCTTCGCAAAATTTCGGCACCAATCCTACAATGAAGACATTGCTTCTTGTCGCAGTATAATTTCTTCAACTGTAATATTGCCTGGCTCTGAGAGGCATTTTCGGCAGCCCATTCGAATTCTTCAAACCGTTTTACGATCGTATTTTTTTCAGCAGGTAGCGTCTCCATAAAGTGGATAGCTTTGTCGATATATTTCTCTATCCCATAGTATTTCCCATAAGCAAAAAGAAAGAGCACTACCGCATTGACAAGGAGAATATCGATGGTACCCTTTCCTATTTTCCCGGAATGTTCACTGGACGTATTTCCTCCTAATGAAAAACGACACTTCCAGTATTCATTTAACGGTTCTATACCAAACAACGATCTTGCATCCTCCACATTCTCCAAGCTTAAAACCGTTGAAAGACTCAATGATTTCTGACTAAACAATGTAACCAACTGCGCGATTCGAAGTTCAGGAAAATTATAAGGTCTCATTCTCAACTTTTTCCATCCCCCGTTTACCACCGCAATTTTATGAACACGCTGCTGATAAATAAACTCTTCATAGAGTAAATTAGTATATTCATCATCTCCTTCACTGAGTAAAAAGCCACCCGTTCCAAAAAAAATCGCTTCGATCTTCAATATATCAGAACGATATTTATGTAATAAGGGCAATGGAAGCTTCTCTCCAAGCTCCTGAAATACTTCAGCATTCACCTTTAGCCCCATGCATCTACACAGCCAGATCCAGAAAACCTTCTCCCAATCATTTTCATAATCATCCAACAAATCAAAGATCACCTGAACTTTCATTTCCAAGCGCTCATAAGATAAGGCATCCAACCACATCGTCTTCTTTAACGAATCAACAGAACTAAGCTGCGATTGACAAGGAATCCAATTTGTCGCATTCATCATCGTCGAATATTTATTGAGTAAATGTGGATCTACATATTCCGAAAGCAAGATCGTCGGAATAACACTTCCATCCCTGCGGTGTATGATTTTATCATTTATCCAAACAACATGAAGTATGACATTATTATAAGCAACATCTTCCTGATGCTGGTGTCGATCCCAGTCCGACGAACGAATATGGACTTCAATATTTCCATGCCATTCCTTGTCTCCAAGTGTAACATGAGCCATTAAAAAATCTGGTCCTGCGTTCAGGTTATGCTGACCAAGGTTTATCACAGTCAACGGCTCTCCATCACTAGATAGCAATCCTATTGTATTGAATAGCCGTAGTTTCCAGATAAACTGCATTAAGTTTTCTGTAACCACCATAATTGTATTCTAAAAAATTAGATCCTGCAGATCAAAGGTTTATAATTTCCTAAATATACAATTTATCGGGATCATTTCACATAAACCACAAGCAAATCATTGGAAATCATTTGCTTTTCAAGAATCCTGCCATTCAATTTTGGAGCAGGTACACCAGTATGCAATTCTGTCTCAGATTGAAATACCCGTGCTTCATCCCAGAGACCAGCATCAATAAATGTTTGTAAGGTCTTCGCTCCGCCTTCAATGATAATAGATTGCACATCCATCAGGTACAATTGATAAAGAATACTTTGTGGTAAATATAGACCATAGTTTTCAAGTTCAATATGTTTAATATGGCCTTGCCAGTCAGTTTTTTTTGCATTAAAAACAATGGCATCAGCTTTTTCATCAAAAATCTTAGCCTCCGGTGAAATGACTAAATCTCGATCAATCAACACACGGATTGGATTTTTACCTTTCCAATGCCTAACGGTCAAACTGGGATTGTCAATCCGGACAGTATTTGTTCCCACTAAAATTGCACCCTCTTCTGCGCGCCAACGATGAGTCAATTGTTGACTAGCGGCGTTACTAATCCAAACCTGTTTATCCTCTTGACCTATTAAGCCATCTTTAGATTGGGCCCATTTTAAAATAACATAAGGGCGATGTTGGCTAATTCGTGTAAAAAAACGGCGGTTGAGCCAGATCGCTTCTTTCTCTAAAAGTCCAATTTCAACTTCAATACCAGCCTCTTTTAATATTTCAATACCTTTCCCATTGACCTTTGCATAAGGATCCAAACAAGCCACAAAAACCTTCAGCGGTTTAAGATCAGCGATCATATTCGCACAAGGAGGTGTTTTACCATAATGTGCGCAGGGCTCAAGGCTCACATAAAATGTACTTGCACCCAATAATTCCCTCGCAGTATCTCCATACCTGTCCAACACCTGACTTACGGCGTTAACTTCAGCATGAGGACCTCCGTAAGGAGAAGTATACCCCTCGCCTATAATTTGGTCGTCATGAACGATAACTGCACCCACCATGGGGTTTGGGCTGACAGATCCTGCTCCTAGCTGAGCGAGATCCAAGCAGCGTTGCATATATTGCCTGTGCATATTCATAATGCAAATCTATGAAAATCGTACCTTTGACGCATGAGAATACTTCAAGATTTCGAATTAACGTTTCAACACGAATTAAATTCCATCTATGACAAGGAAGAAATAAAATCTATATTTCTACTTATTATGGAAGAACTATTGGGTATAAAAAGAATAGCTTATCAATTGAAAAAAAGTGATTTAGTATCTGAAACGGATGCTATTCGTTTGCTGAACATTGTTCAGGATCTCAAAAAAAATAGGCCTATTCAATATATTTTAAATAAGGCCGATTTCTATGGGGAATTTTTCGAAGTGAATGAATCCGTTCTGATACCGAGACAAGAAACAGAGGAGCTTGTTGATTTGATCATAAAAAAACACGCTAGCTTATCGGGATTAAAGGTCATTGATATCGGAACTGGTTCGGGATGCATTCCTATTATTTTATCAAAGCACCTAAATCAGGCCCAGGTGACCACAGTAGATATTTCCAAAGAAGCCATCAATACCGCCAAAAAAAATGCGCAACGACTAGGGGAAACCATTCATTTCATCAATGCGGATATTCTAGAATGGGATTACGTCTTTTCAGACCAACAATACGATATTATCGTTTCCAATCCCCCCTATATCACGCCAAATGAAAAACAGTACATGCAACAGAACGTATTAGCTTACGAACCTGAGCTCGCTTTATTCATTGAAGAAAGTGCACCATTGATCTTTTATGATGTAATTTCCTCATTTGCATTAAAACATTTGGTACCTAATGGCGATCTTTATTTTGAGATTAATCAATATCTGGGACCGGAAACAAAGGAGCTCATAGAGAAAAAAGGTTTTCATCATGTTCAGCTTATCAAGGATATCAATGGTGCAAATAGGATAATTCATGCAAAAAAGAGGGGCTAGCAAAAAATAATCTTTTTATTTATTAGACAGTTACCGCCGATAAACCAAATTTTAAAACCAATAATTTGGAGCATATAGAAAGAAATTATACCTTTGCATCACTTTCAAAAACAGAAAGGATTCCGTAGCTCAGCTGGTAGAGCAATACACTTTTAATGTATGGGTCCTGGGTTCGAATCCCAGCGGGATCACTAAGAGAAAAGCTAATCGCAAGATTAGCTTTTCTTGTTTAAGGATATAAGGATTCGAAAGAAGGGCTTGACCAAATTAGATCCATCGAATATTCTACAAAGCACACAGAAACCGTGGGACTCAGCTATTCGCAAGATATATTGAAAACTATTTGCAGTTTAAATTGTCGTTATTATATAGAAAACGAATAATTAATACGATCCATTATGAAAAAAATAGTGCCTTTCTCCTTAATGTCAAGTACGCTTTTATTAATGACAAGCTGCTCTGTGATAGAGAGTATTTTTAAAGCCGGTGTTTGGACAGGTATACTCATTGTTGTAGTTGTCGTTGCGCTTGTCATCTGGCTAATCAGCAAGCTTTTCGGCGGGTCCAAATAATACATAGGATCTGGCATCTTTCATGAAAATTGAAAGATGCCAGATCCTATGTTCATGCCCGCGTCACTCTCCTTTTCCCTAGCCCTTCCACCTCAACTCCGGTAAATAAGGCTTTTTACATTGAATTACCGCCGCTTTTTGCAAACCCCATTTGAAAACCTCTTTTTTATGTTATCTTTATAATTTAATAATTCATCATCTGAATACAATTCAACCTGCGAAGCAGCATTCAAAAAAATAATTCTAACCCTATTCAACAGCGAATAGCGGATGGATAATGATAAGAAATGGAGAGGAAAGAGAACATGAAAAGAATTACCTTAAAAGAGATTGGAAAGCAATTAAACCTTTCACCGGGGACCATTTCCAAGGCGCTTAATGATAGTCATGAAATCAGTGCGGAAACAAAAAAAATGATCCTAGCTTACACGCAGAAGATTAACTATATTCCAAACTTTTCAGCCAAAAGCCTAAAAACTGGACGCTCAAATACACTGGCTATTATTGTCCCTTTTATTTCAAGCTCGTTCTTCTTCGATTTCTACGAAGAAATCTCCCTGATATTATCCCAAACAAATTACCAGTTAATCTTACTCCAGACGTTCAACGATGAAAAAAAGGAGAAAGAAGCACTGGAACTCTGCGTACAAAGTAATATCGATGGTATCATCATTTCACCCGTAAAAAACGACTCCAGCTTATCCCTGTTGATGTATATCATGGAGCAGATATGCCCAATCATTATTTTTGACCGAATAAATCATCAACTTAACACCTTTAAAATCGGCATACAAAACAACAAGGTAATCTATCAAGCTACCGAAGAAATGATAAAAAATGGCCGTAAAAACATCATTTTACTGCTATGTAAAGATATCGGAGGTAATGCCAGCAGGATTAAGGGGTACAAAGATGCACTATTCAACTGTTCGATTCCTTATAACGAACAAAATATTGTGGAAATATCTTATTCAAGTCCCAAAGATGATATTGATGAAGAGCTCGAAAGAAAAATAAGCAGCTTATTAAGCAACCCCATACATCCAGATGCACTGCTATCGACCACGGACACTTTATCATTAAAGGTCTTACATATATTAAATAAGTTAGCCGTAAAGATTCCAGAAAACATGAATTTAATCGGCTTCAGCAACACACCTTTTGCGAATAGCTTAAACCCGTCCTTGACAACTATTACCCAACCAACACGTCTTATGGCCGATCGATCTGTAGAACTGTTGTTAGAGATGTTAAAAAATAGAAATAAAAAAAATTATTTCGAATTTGAAACTTACTTTTTAGACTGTAAAATAGAACATCGAAAATCAACTTCTGTATCTCGTGAATAGGCAGTGTCTTTTTAGACCAATATGAAACAAACGTTACATCATTTAACAACTTAACACCATTATATTCATTTATAAACATTAAATACAATATGTCATTCAATTCCGATAACCATCCAGGAAACAACTCAAGGAGATCATTCCTAAAAAAATCCAGTATCATTGCCCTCGGAAGCTCCCTCCCAACCTCTTCGTTGTTCTCCTTTACAAACCAATCAAAAGATCAAATCATTAAAGTAGGGCTTATAGGCTGCGGCGGCAGAGGCACTGGCGCAGCGATCCAAGCTTTACAGGCTGATCCAAATTGTCAAATTACGGCTATGGCAGACGTTTTCCAGGACCGCATGGACGAATCCTATGCCGCTTTGATGGAAGTTCGCCCAAAACAGGTAAAAATTGACAAAAACAACAAGTTCTTAGGTTTCGATGCCTTCGAAAAAGTAATCAATAGTGATGTAGACGTGGTATTGTTAACCTCTCCACCGGCATTTAGGCCACTGCATTTAAAAGCTGCTGTTAACGCAAAAAAACATATCTTCTGTGAAAAACCTATGGCCGTTGACGTACCAGGGCTACAGAGTGTATTACAGTCGGTAAAAAAAGCAAAAGAATTAAATTTATCACTTGTTTCTGGCTTCTGCTTCCGTTATGATCTTCCAAACCGAGCTACATTTACTAAAGTGTTAGAAGGAGCAATAGGCCAGGTAAGATCAGTTAGTACATTTCGCTATGGTGGCGAAGCGACCTATATCGATCCACGTCCAGAATGGAATAAAATGACCCAACAAATGAGAAACTGGTTTTATTACAACTGGCTTTCTGGTGATTTTATCGTAGAACAAGCAGTACACAGTTTAGATATGATGTCTTGGGCCATGGGTGACGTTATGCCTATTTCAGCGATGGGTACAGGCGGCAGACAAGTCCGTGTAGATTCAAAATATGGAAATATCTACGACCATTTTGCGATAGAATTTAAGTACGCAAATGGAGCTATCGGAACACACTTCTGTCGACAACAAGCTGGAGCCACCCCTAGAAACTCAGTAAGCATGTTAGGATCAGAAGGTGCGGCCGAAGTCATCATTGGCGGAAAACATACAATAACTGGAAAAATGGACTGGAATTACACCGGAGCAAAAAACAATATGTACCAAACGCAACATGATGAGTTATTTGCGGCAATCAGAAGTAACAAACCGATCAATGATGGCGAGTGGATGACCAACAGCACATTGCTGGCTATTTGGGCACGCATGGCAGGCTATACAGGTCAAAACCTAACCTTTGATCAAGTAATAAATTCGAAAGAAAGTCTTGGCCCGGAATTATCGTCTTATAATTGGGAACTTAACATAGACGGACCTCCTGTTGCTACACCTGGAAAGACAAAGTTTAGCTAACCTCCAAAACCTTATGAAAAGACTTATTTATTCTATTTTCTGCATTTTACTGCTTAACAATAACATCCTCCTTGCCCAAGACAACACCTTATTCAATTTTGGTCAGGAAATCCAATGGGACGATTGGGTATTAAACAAGAAGAACGCAGAAAAAATTCACTGGATTAATGTCAATACAGACCCTGAAACATGGCGTATCGAAAAGGGGAATCTCATTTGCAAGGGAAAACCAATAGGTGTAGTACGCTCTTCAAAACAGTACGAAAACTTTATTATCCATGTCGAATGGAACCATCAATACGCTGGCGGTAATTCAGGAATCTTCGTTTGGTCAGATGCCAAACCTGATCCATCCGGCAGGCTACCTGGAGGCGTAGAAGTACAAATGCTTGAATTGGACTGGGTAAATCAGAATCATATTGATGGCAAACAAGCACCAATTGCCTACGTGCATGGCGAACTATTTGGTGTCGGTGGCGTTACCACAATACCGGACACCCCCCGTGGTACACGTAGCAAATCCATAGAAAACAGAGCTAAGGGGAAAGGCGAATGGAACAAATACACAATCATATGTGTTGACGGCACAATCAAATTAGCTGTCAACGGGAAATTTGTCAACGGAATACGCAATTCAACTGTAAAAAAAGGCTACCTCTGCCTCGAATCTGAAGGATCGGAGATTCATTTCCGCAATTTTAAACTGATAGCACTGGAACCTGGCGTCACAAGTGACCAACAGGTCGCAGCGCTTATTAACCCATAGGTCAGGATATACCAAAAAGCTCAAAATTCCAATTGTTTGAATTTTGAGCTTTTACACAGCAAATGCCTGTTCGCAAGACCTTGGCAAACAAAATCAATACGAAAGACTATTTGATCAGATTACGCAATGCATGCACTGGCAAATCAATTTTTGTATCATTTGACAAACGTCCTTTCAATGTATTCCATTGCAAACTATCAAGCCGGACAGAAGAAACACCTTCCGTTTTGATATCCAAAACATCTACCTTAGATTTATCACCTTTTCTATTAAAATAGATCTCCGAATTCTTAGCAAGAATATCAGCAATCTTGTAATCAACCCGAGGCAACCCTAGATTGGTGTTGGTGATATCAACGTGTAAATGACTGACAGGTGCCGTATTTTTGTCGTCACGGTAGCCAAAATCATCTATATGCGAATTTGTCAAAACCAAATTAAGCGTATTGATGGCCGTTTCTCCACTTAAAGAAAAATTCTCAACACTATCACCAACAATAGTGAACTCATCAAGTTTCGCAGAAAACTCGTTCACATCGGCTTTCTTCAATTTTAATATTTTCAGATCAGGTGTAAATATATAGACCGACTTATAATACTTGTCACCACCTTCCAAAAAATCCAGCACCAGAAAACCATCAGCATCTACCTTGGCTTTTATAAAATCCGCCTGGCTCTTATTCACCTTCAGCATAAACTTATCACTTTTCACCACATATAAATTGATCCCCCTGGCATCTGAACCAAGGATCTGCAGTTTATCAAATTTACCTATAGGAAACGACCGAAAATAAACATCTGCCGCACCAGGGTTTGACACCTCCTTTTCCACATTTGCATGATAAACGTTTGCATCTACCCTATTGATCCGAACAAAATAAGAGGCCACCAATGTCGGAACAACAAAAAGGAATATTGCGAGCCCTATCAATAATTTAGTACTTAATTTCATGATTCATTTTAATTAAAATTCTGTTCAACAAACTGTCTGTAACGTTGCTCCAATTCAGTTAGACCAATTTCCAATAAATAAATATTCCGAAAGAACAATGGAAGATCCTCTTCCAAAAAAACCGTCTTCCGGTAAGATTTAACATTCCGGACAGAATCCCCGGTCAAGAAAAAACCGATTCCGCGTTTATTCGCGATAATCTCCTTCTGTTGCAGCATATCATAGGTCCTCATAACTGTATTCGGATTCACCTCCAATTGAACTGCCAGCTCCCGCACCGAGGGCAACTTGTCGTTCGTTTTCCAGGTTTCCATTAAAATATGATCACATACATATTCCGCAATCTGTAGATAAATCGCTTTGTTGGCATTAAATTCCATATTAAATCTCCTTCTCTTTTAACCTTAAAAAGGCAATCCCCCAGAATATCAATGTGAGCGCTATTCCTGTCATTGTAATTAGCCCAAAGATGTGGTTTGAATCTGACCAATAATTATCATCCATGCGCCCCACTGTATTTTCCGTTTGTGTTTTCATGAGATACACAAAAAAAGACATCCAAACCACGCAATAAAGCAACAGTGAGATCGCGGTCTTAATATATTGATAGCTCTTAAAAACAATACCCCCCAGTAAAAATATGGCATTCAATACGACAGGTAAAAAACAGGCATAATACGCGCCGCTCGGATAATCCACGCTAAAAAAATATTGCCAGAACTCCACCGTAACCTGTTCACCAAGTTCATTTACCTCCGTTCTAACGGAAGGACCAAAACCTCGCAAATAGGAAATGAAGGCTAGATCGATCAGATAATAGATCAGTAGATATGAGCTGATCCCAATGATCACTGTATAGAAAATACCGACCAAAAATTTCTCCAATTGCGAAGCAGGTATCATCAATTCAAAAATAGCTTTTGTCTTACGTCCAAGATCAGCAAAATAACTGCTCGAGATCACAGTCACAAAAAACAATCCCAATACACAGAATAAAGGTGATCTAAAATTCAATATCGAATAAACATTGGCAAAATCATGCTGAAGATGATCATAATTAGTCCCCACATTGAAAGCATAAAAACAAAAGATTACGCCTGCGATTACACCTATTGACATCAGATATATTCGTCCAAAACCGACCCATTGCCTACGGATCAGTGCAAAAAAACGTGTAGTATTAAACAGGTCTGACATATTCATCGACTTTAATGAGGTTTGTAATTTTTTCCTTTTGCTGTAACACCGCATTGAACAACAACTCCAGATCCAGTTTGGAATCTTCCGCCAGTGTATTTGGAAGAATCACATTGAAACCTCCAAGCGCCTCCTCCGCATGCAGCACATCAAAAGATAGTTCCTTCATCTTTTTAAAACAGAGCTTATCGGTAATCAGGTTAACAGGTGCATTCAACGCTACCTTATGCTCATCAAGCAAAATGACCGCATCAATCAGATTATCCAGATCACGTACCTGATGGGTTGAGATAATTACGCAACGGTCGTCTGTAATGGCCGAAGCCATAATTTTACGAAACTGCGCTTTAGAAGGAATATCTAGCCCGTTTGTAGGTTCATCCATAATGATAATTTTCGTATTGGAAGCCAAACCGAAGGAAATAATGTATTTCTTTTTCTGACCATAGCTCATCTCCGCCAATTTTTGTTCTACCGGAATTTCAAATTCTTTGATCAAGCGATAAAAATGTTCCCGGTCAAAATTGGGATAAAACCCAGCATTGGCTTTTAAAAATTGTTCTGATTTTACCGCAGGCAAATAAAACTCCTCCGGAATAAAACTGATCTCCCGCAACAAAGAAGGCTCCCTTCGAGTTGGGTTGTGTCCCAAGACTTCAACCATCCCCGAAACGGGATATACCAAGCCGGCAATATTTTTTAGCAAGGTAGACTTACCCGCGCCGTTCTTTCCAAGTAATCCATAGATATGCCCCTGCTTCAAGGTGAGATCCATTTGAAGAAAGAGTGGCCTGGACTTACTATAACTGAAATTTAGATTTTGGATAGTAATCATACTACTGTATTATTTAATTAATACACTAATATAGATACTACTTCCCGATATTTCCAAAAAATATTTAAAAAAAATAAATCTGTGGCTCCCCTCTAAAGGCGATAAGGTCGCTAGGTCTCCCCCCTTTATTACACCTAAAAATCAGCAAAAACAACAAACAATAAGTTCATATAAATAACATATACATACTGATAAAAAGACAATTAAACAAACAAATTACGAAATTCATAATGAAAAAATAAGATCAGAATACGCTATTTTCGCGCATATCTAAAACCGCCGCAACACAAAAAACTTAAAATTAGCGCCTTGAGAACACTTTTTCGTCCCGATGAAGGAAGATACGATTACCAGCAAAAAACCTCTCAAATCGCTTAAAAAGCATCAAAAACCACACATTACGCACCCTAATCACTAAAGTGAATTAAAATTGGAATTCGCCACTACACTTTTGAGCTAATTTCCCTATACAATCTAGCCAAAAACCGCGTTTGCAGCACTCAGAAACCAATTAACCTTAAGTTAATACCGGGATTATATAGATTTTAAATAATTAATAATCAAAACACTACAAACACTACATAAACAAAAAAATCACATTAAATTCAAGCCTCATTTTTATCATCTTCTCATTCAATGATAGAACTCAGCAATCATTTTTAACCCGAATCTGCTTTGCTGTTGTCACAATAATCAAGTGACTGAAATGTTTTTTAATGTATTTTATGTTCATCTTTGTATCGCTATGACTTCTATTTACGCCTTTATTTTAGCTTTGCATTCCACCTGGCGATGGATTGTTTTGATCATTCTTATAGTTAGTTTATTACGTTTTGCCTATCAAAAAAAGAAGAGACTCCCCTTCACCCCTACCGATAATTTCTTAAAAAAGGCGGTCATTATTGCTTTTTATATGCAAGCATTAATGGGTATCATACTCTATATATTAAGTCCGATCACACAGTATTTTCTGACACATTTCAAAACAGCTGTACACTTACGACAGATCCGTTTTTTCGGAATGGAGCATAGCAGCATGATGATTCTCGCAGCAATATTTCTGCTCATTGGAAGTCTAAAAAGCAAAAACGCCGATACAGATGATCGACGTTTTAAAATTTTACTCATTTGGTTTGGTCTTGCTTTATTGATCGTATTAAGTTCTATTCCCTGGGAATTTTCTCCATTGACCAGTCGACCAAGCTTCCGTTCTTTTTGATTAGCTATTCTTCCACTCTCCCTTTCGTTTATCACGCATTGCCGCCATCCCTTCTTTGAAGTCGGCTGTCTGACGGAGTTTAGCAAGCTCATCCAAAAGAAACGCATATTTATCCACCAACGAATTTTCTTTCAATTTACGAAGCGCCACAAAACCCTTTGTGATAGCCAAGGGCGCATTCTCTACAATAGCTCTTTTCAATGCATCTAATTCGGCCTCCTCTGGCTCTAAAATTGCATAAAGCAACTCCTTTTCCAGTGCCTCTTCTGCCGAGAAAGACCGACCTTGAATACAAAGATCCATTGCTTTCCGCTCGGGCATATACTCTAGGAGCAACGCCAATACCTGAAAAGGAAAAAGGCCGATCTTCACTTCCGGTAACGAAAATCGCACCTGCGGCATGGCAAACAAATAAGTGCAGGATAAGGCAATTAAAAATCCACCTGCAATCACATCGCCACGAACGACACATATCGACGGTTTATCTAAATTAGCAAACAGTTCGGCCAGCGATTTCTCGACCTTGGGAATCCGAGGATTAGCCTCATCAACCAACGGATCTTCAAAAGCTTTCAGATCCATCCCGGCACAAAATACGGGCCCTTCAGCTTCAACCTGTATCAAACGAATCTCTGGATCCGCATTAGCCACTGCCAAAGCATAGGCAATCTCACTCACCATGGTCGGACTAAAAGCATTCCTTTTCTCCGATCGCGCCAGCGTCAATATAAGCACATGCTGTTCGCGTTGCACCTTTATGAAATTCAATTTTTCCATTTATTCTATCTACAAGATCATCTGTCTAAAGCTCTCCTCCAGGGCCATCTTCTCCATCAAACTCCCCCTATCAAAAAGATCCAGCAAAATTTCTGATGGAATATTTCCAACCAAATCATCTTTGGCAAATGGACATCCACCGTAACCCAATAATGCCCCTTCAAACTTACGGCAGCCTGCATCGTAAGCAGCCTGAACCTTTGCAAGGCTATCTTCCCGCCTAGCATGAAAATGCGCCCCTACAGCGAGCCGCGGATAACGCGTCCGGACAAGACCAAAGAGATCGGCAATCTGCCCAACACTCGCCTCTGAAGTCGTATCCGCCAAAGAAAATTCAGCTACACCAAGCTGCATAAGCCGGTCGATCCATTCTTCAACCAGATCTACTGACCAGGGATCACCATATGGATTACCAAAAGCCATGCTAATATACACTACCAATTTCTTACCATAGGTGTCAGCCAAGGTTTTCATTTCCTTCAATTGCTGATAAGAATCGTCCAGCCCTCTATTTGTATTGCGCAACTGGAATGTTTCTGATATAGAAAATGGATAACCTATAAAATCTATTTTTTCCTCTTGAACAGCCTCTTGAACGCCTCTCAGATTGGCGACAATTGCCAATAACTTTACCCGATCATTCTTCAAAACGCCATTCAGGACTTCTTTTGTGTCAGCCAATTGCGGAACCGCCTTTGGAGAAACAAACGAACCAAAATCAATCACATCAAATAAGCCACTTTCTATCAACGTATTGATATGTTTGACTTTTTTATCTGTTGCAATAAAATTATGTAGCCCCTGAATGGCATCTCGTGGACAATCGACCAATACAACCTGATCTTTCATATTATACTATAAAATATCTTTCTCAATTTCGCGGGCAATCACCATCTTCTGAATACTGGATGTTCCCTCGCCTATTGTACATAGTTTGGCATCACGGAAGAACTTTTCCGCAGGATAATCTTTTGTAAAACCATATCCACCAAAAATCTGTACAGATTCATTTGAAACACTTACTGCCGCCTCAGAAGCATACAGCTTGGCCATCGCACCAATTTTGGATACGCGTTCACCATGATCTTTGAGATACCCCGCCTGACGGGTCAATAGCTCACTCGCCTCTACTTGGGTAGCCATATCCGCCAAGGCAAATGAAACAGCCTGAAAATCGTAAATCTTCTTGCCGAACTGCTCTCTTTCATGTGCATATTTTAACGCACATTCATATGCACCACGTGCAATACCCAAAGAAAGGGCAGCAATAGAGATTCTCCCGCCATCCAAAAGCTTTAGCGCCTGCACAAATCCTTGACCTTCCTCACCGATGAGCTGGTCACGGTGAATCCTACAGTTATCAAAAAATAAACATGCCGTCTCCGAAGCACGCATGCCTAATTTATTCTCTTTTTTTCCTGCAGTAAACCCTGGCGTATCCTTTTCGACAATAAAGGCGGACATTCCTTTTTTATCACCCTTTTGCCCTGTCCGAGCGATCACAACAGCGACACTCGAACTAATGGCATGTGTAATAAAATTCTTCGAACCATTCAGCACATAATAATCTCCATCCCTTTCGGCAAAGGTGGTCATACCACCGGCATCCGAGCCTGAGCCAGTCTCCGTGAGGCCCCAAGCACCAATCCATTCCGCAGTAGCCAGTTTCGGAAGATAGCGTTTCTTCTGTTCTTCATTAGCAAAACTCAAAATATGATTGGTACACAATGAGTTATGTGCCGCCACCGAAAGTCCGATCGATCCACAAACTTTGGAGATTTCATCCAGCACGGTGATATACTCCTGATAACCTAGGCCCGAACCGCCGTATTCCTCGGGAACGATAACGCCCATGAAACCATGTTCACCTAATTTTTTAAAAACTTCTATTGGAAATATTTGGGCTTCATCCCATTCCATCACATAAGGTTTGATATGATACTGTGCAAAATCTCGTGCACTCTGTCTGATCATATCCATTTGTTGTTTATTTTCAATAAACATAAGTATGAATATTAAATTTACAATCGGTAATACAATTCAAATATATCAAAATATTTAGGAATAAAATTGCAAATATTTTAAAATTTTATTTTAAATTTATCTAAAAATAAGAAATTCTTAATCATATCGCTTTTTAAACCAGAATTATAAACTATGAAGGAGCTGCTCGCATTACTTCGCCAAAAAAGAGAAAATTTAAAACTCGGTGGTGGCATCGATAAAATCAAAAAATTGAAAGAGAAAGGTAAGCTATCGGCATGGGAAAGAATAGTATACTTACTAGATCCAGACCGGGAATACCTCGAAATAGGCATGTTTGCTGGAGAGGGCATGTACACTGAACACGGAGGCTGCACGAATGCCGGCTGTGCAGCGGTATTGGGTTATGTTAAATCCAAACTTTGCGTTATCGTTTCCAATGACGCCACAGTAAAAGCTGGAGCCTGGTTTCCGATCTCGGCAAAGAAAAATCTTCGTGCACAGGAAATCGCCATGGAAAACAACCTTCCGATAATATATCTGGTGGATTCCGCGGGCGTTTTTCTACCGATGCAAGATGAAATCTTCCCCGACAAAGAACACTTTGGACGAATATTCCGTAATAATGCACGCATGTCCTCCATGGGTATTCCGCAGATTGCCGCGATCATGGGTAGCTGTGTCGCAGGCGGCGCCTACCTACCCATCATGTCAGACTATGCTTTCATTGTTGAAGGTACAGGATCTGTATTCCTAGCTGGACCCTATTTGGTTAAATCAGCTATTGGTGAAACTGTAGATGCCGAAACACTCGGTGGCGCTTCCACACATTCCGAAATATCGGGTGTCACAGACAACAAATTCCCCGACGATCAAAGTTGCCTCACAGCAATTAAAAACGTAATTGATAAAATCGGCGGGCATGCAAAAGCAAATTTCAATCGAAAGGAAAGCCAGCCTCCAAAAACAGACCCCGAAAAAATTATAGAAATCCTTCCAGAGGATCGAACCAAACCTTACCGCATGCAGGACATCCTCGATGCGATTGTTGATGCAGAAACACTGGAGGAGTACAAACCCGATTACGGCAAAACCATTGTATGCGCACTTGCACGTATAGATGGATGGGCTGTAGGTATCGTCGCCAATCAACGGGAAATCATTAAAGCAAAGAAACCTGGTAATGCAATGGAAATGCAAATGGGTGGCGTTATCTATAGTGACTCAGCAGACAAAGCCGCACGCTTTATCATGAACTGCAACCAACAAAACATTCCGCTTGTCTTCTTTCAGGATGTCACTGGATTTATGGTCGGTAGCCGATCCGAACAAGGTGGAATTATTAAGGATGGCGCCAAAATGGTTAATGCAATGGCAAATTCCGTCGTACCCAAATTTACGTTCATCGTAGGAAATAGCTATGGAGCGGGAAATTACGCAATGTGCGGTAAGGCTTATGATCCTCGGTTGATTTATGCTTGGCCAAGCGCCCAAATGGCCGTCATGAGTGGCGCCGCGGCCGGCAAAACGCTATTTCAGATCCAGGAATCAGCATTAAAAGCTAAGGGGAAGGAAATCAATGAAGAAGAAAAGAATATACTATTGAAATCCATTGAAGACCGATATAATGAGCAGTTAAGTCCTTATTATGCCGCTGCCCGACTTTGGGTAGATGGAATTATTGCCCCTGATGAAACCAGAAAAGTCATTAGCATGGGAATTGAAGCCGCTAACGAAAAGCCCATTGTCGAGCGATACAATGTTGGGGTAATTCAGGTATAAGTATAATACAAAAAACGTGTAGACGATAATAGCTGCCCCAGTAATTAAATAGCCCTCCTGTATCGAATGATACAGGAGGGCTTTATTTAAAGGACTCTAAGAACCTTTCATTGTTTATACCTTATATTCCATGTTTTACTGATGATTTCAAATTCAGCCAGCCCCAATTTTGGTTACAGCACTATAAATCCATTTATTTGTAACACTTTTTTCATTAAAAAACCATTTCGGGTATATTTTCGTCGGCAATTAATTTTCCAGCTGTTGCAGTTCTTATTTCATCAACACTTACACCTGGAGCTCTTTCTAAAAGCTGGAAACCTCCCTCTGGTAGAATTTCGTAAACGCCTAATTCAGTGACAATTTTTTTTATGCACTTTACACCTGTTAATGGAAGTGTGCATTCTGCGAGGAGTTTACTTTCACCACTTTTATTAACTTGTTGCATGGCAACGATAATATTTTTAGCCGAGGCGACAAGATCCATGGCACCGCCCATTCCTTTCACCATTTTTCCCGGGATCTTCCAATTAGCAATATCACCACTTTCGGAAACTTCCATGGCACCTAAAATGGTTAAATCTACTTTTTGGGCTCTAATCATCCCAAAACTTAGTGCTGAATCGAAAATTGCAGACCCCGGCAATGTGGTAATGGTTTGCTTGCCCGCATTAATCAAATCTGGATCTTCGCTACCTTCGAAAGGAAAAGGCCCCATTCCTAAAAGTCCATTCTCGGATTGCAGAACCACATTCACACCTTCTGGAATGTAATTCGCTACCAAAGTTGGAATTCCGATACCTAGGTTAACGTAACTATTATTTTTAATTTCTTTTGCAATACGTTGTGCAATTTGTTCTTTAGATAATGCCATAATTTAGTTTTTAGGTCTTACGGTTCTTTGCTCGATTCTCTTTTCGTAATGTTCTCCCTGGAAAATTCTGTGAACATAAATTCCTGGAGTATGAATTTCGTCTGGATTTAGTTCGCCAACCTCTACCAGTTCCTCGACTTCGGCAATGGTTATTTTACCGGCCATAGCCATTATAGGATTAAAATTTCTAGCTGTAGAACGAAAGATAAGATTGCCTGCTTTGTCGCCTTTCCAGGCTTTAACAATAGCAAAATCGGCATCGAAAGCATATTCCAAAAGATAATCTTTGCCTTTAAAGTTTCTCACTTCTTTGCCCTCACCTATTTCGGTTCCAACGCCTGCTGGTGTATAAATAGCTGGCATTCCATATCCTGCAGCCATACAACGTGTCGCCAAAGTGCCTTGCGGGATTAGTTCTACTTCCAATTCGCCGCTTAGAAGCTGCCTTTCGAATTCAGCGTTCTCGCCAACGTAAGATGAAATCATTTTCTTGATTTGCTTTTTTTGTAAAAGTAAGCCTAAACCAAAATCATCAACACCCGCATTATTAGAAATACAGGTTAAATCTTTCACTTCTTTTTTTACCAGCTCGGCAATAGAATTTTCGGGAATACCGCAAAGCCCGAAACCGCCTAACATTATGGTCATTCCGTCTTCGATGCCATTGCAGGCTTCTTGTACATTTTTTACTGTTTTATCTATCATTATTAGCGTTATTGGGTTAAAAGTATTTCAAACTGATGTTTGATTTTATCATTAATAGGGTTTCCTAAATCAACTGAATAACATTGGCCACATCCTCTTTGCTTACCATCTCCACCGTTGCATATATGTAACGTGATGGTTGTGAAATTAACGCTGAAGGTACCCATTGGAATGTGCAAATGCGTTGGTATCTGCCCCCGTTTCACAGCGAAATACATGTTCAGCATGATTTAATGTCAATCCACTAAACCACTTCGATCCAAAAAAACTATTGCTGTTCGCTGGATAAGCTAATACCCTGTAAAAACCTGAATAAAATTTTATAATAAAGTAAGTTACAACATCCTGCCAAAAATCGGCAATAGTTGACGTTGACCATGCCCATAGATCATGATAAGGCGCGAAGGATAATGAATATCGCTGTTCGATATACTGTTTGAATTTATTGATCTCAGATTGAGATTTTTGTTCTTCTATCGGGCTCCAGAGTAATTTTCCCATAATAGTTGGATATAAAATACGGTTATACCCAAACTTAGCTAAATTTGCTTTTATATGCAATTTTAATTGCAGCACATAGCAGAACAAATAGATAATAATAAATAATATATTAAAATATTATTCGGGAATACACGCAATTAATCAAACAAACGAGATAAATACAGCCTGTTTTTTAAAGTACCTCAATTTCTGTTCCTTCAACAGTAGGATGGCCCGTGCACAACAAGATACGCCCATTTTCCATTTCACGATCGGTTAACACTTCGTTATAATCCATTCGGACTTTCCCCTTGGAACATTGTGAGATACATGTACTGCACATGCCAGATTTACAAGAATAGGGTAGCTTGATTTTATGCTCCAGTCCGACATCCAGAATAGATTTATTATACGGGACCTCAAGATCATAGCTTTCGCCTTGAAAATGTAATTTGATTCGATAGGATGTCGTATCAATTTCCTTTTCAGATTCATCGTCATCATCCTCTTCATTTTCGGGCAATAAAAATGTTTCTCTCTTAATCTGATTGGCATCGAAGCCCATACCCAAAAGTGTAAAACGACATAAATCCATATAAATCACCGGTCCACAGGTATAAAATAGAGCTTCCTCTTTTTCCCCCGCAAGATGATCCTTGACAATGGAAAGAATATAATCCCGATTCAGGCGGGCTTTCATCAGATATTTACTGTTGGAATAAATCCAGACAATCGTTAAGCGATCAGGGAATTTCATGGCCCATTCCTCCAGCTCCTCACGAAATGGCGTCTGATCAGAGGCGCTGTTGCTATACACCAGTACCACCTTAGACTTATCTTCAACAAGCAGCGCTGTTTTAAGAATAGAATATAAAGGCGTTATACCAATACCTGCTGCAAATAAAAACAAGGTTCTTACTTTATGTGCATCAGGCTCATATGTAAATAATCCCTGTGGCTCCATGGCCTGAACAATATCCCCTTCCGCAATAGTATGATGAAGCAATCTTGAGATCTCTCCATTTTCCACACGTTTTACTGTAATACTTAATGGCTCATCATAATCCGGCGAACTATTAAAAGAATAGGAACGACGAACCTCCCGATCACCAAACATAAATGAAAGTGTAATAAATTGCCCCGCTTTGTATCTAGGATAGTCTCCGATAAGAGATTCCAATTGAAAAGTAATATTATTATTGGGTTGGGGAATTATCTTTGCTATTCGTAATGCGTACATAATTCAAATATACTGTCGAATTTTGGCTTACACAAATGTAAAAACCAGAACGGAAATAGGCTTTTTCAGATACCTTTTATAACAATTTTGTTGTATTACAATTGGCAGACAATTCTTGTACAATATTTGTAGAATTTCACGTTATATTTATATCGAAACTTATTATAATAAGATTATATGCAAACACGCAGAAACTTCCTTCAAAATGCAGCAAAAGCCACATTGGGTATTGCTGTATCTGGATCAATATTACAAGATATTGCTTCCGCGAAAGCAACTGAATTAAATGCCGCTACCTTAAAGTTTTCCCAAGTAAAGTTACCTTTCAGTTATGCCGCATTGGAGCCCAATATTGACGCCTTGACGATGGAAATCCATTATACAAAGCATCATATGGCCTATATCAATGCTGTCAACGAAGCTATTGTTGCTGAGGCGATCAAAGAAACTTCAGAGGAACAGCTTTTAGCTAATATATCCAAATATTCCCCGAAAGCCAGAAATAACGCTGGCGGTGCATGGAATCACAATTTCTTTTGGGAAAGCCTGTCCGACAAAGCTAGTCAACCATCAGAAAAATTGTTGACGATGATCAATAAGTCCTTTGGCTCATTAGATAAATTTAAGGAGCAATTCGCTGCCGCAGCGACAAGCCGCTTCGGTTCAGGCTGGGCCTGGTTGATTCTTGATGATTCGGGGAACCTGAAAATAACTTCTACCCCAAATCAGGATAATCCATTAATGGATGTTGCTGAAGTAAAAGGCATCCCAGTTTTGGGACTCGACGTTTGGGAACATGCTTATTACTTACATTATCAAAACAAGAGAGCAGACTATATTAAAAATTGGTGGAATGTCGTCAATTGGAAAAAAGTAAATGAGCGACTCGCATAATAACATAAAAAAAGCTCGATCGTTAGATCGAGCTTTTTTTATGTTATATTCCGTAATAAGACCTACTATCCCAGTACAGCTTTAAGTTTGTTTACCTGAAAGTCAATCAGTTTCTGAAGTGGCCCTGATGCGATCATTTTCATCATCATATTCAGATCTGCATCAATTATAAACGTAGCTTTGGTCACAGTTTCTGATACTGCTTGCACCTCCCAACGCAATGTAACCTCGAAAGGCGCTTTTTCAGAAGGAATCAGTTTGATCAATTGGTTTTCTACACGCTCCTCCACTCTTAGCGCTAATTTTGCCATATTTTGAATGGTAAATCGCGCTTCATCCGACGTTGAAGACCAATTATAGATATTTTCAGGCATTAACTGCTCATGATTATTGAGATCAGTCAAAAAAGCAAATACCTCGCTGACATTTCTGTTGATTTCTGTTGTGTTCTGAATAGTAGTCATAACGGTAAATTATTCATCTTTATTGAAAATTTTCACCCCATCCTTCAGGGTTCAATCTCCATTTTTTCAAAATTTCAACATCCTCATCCAAGACATAGCCATTTTCAGCTGCGACTTGAATCAGCGCATCGTAGTTACACAAGCTGAAATAAGGACATTTTGCATCAGCAAAATTATCAGTCGCTTGTTGTAATCCGTACGTAAATATGGAAACCAATCCAACAACATTACAACCCGCTTCACGCAATGCTTTGACCGCGATCAAGCTGCTTTTTCCTGTCGAAATTAGATCTTCAACCACAACTACACGTTGCCCACTAACGACTTCACCTTCGATCATGTTTTGACGTCCATGATCTTTAGCTGAGCTTCTAACATAAGAAAATGGTAAGCCCAAATCCTGTGCTACCAACACGCCTTGTGGAATACCTGCCGTAGCTACTCCAGAAATCATATCTACAGATCCAAACTCTTCTTGAATAAGCTTAGAAAGCTTCTGACGAATATACGTACGTATCGCTGGATGAGATAAAGTGATACGGTTATCACAGTAAATTGGAGACTTCCAACCCGATGCCCAAGTAAAAGGACTTTTAGGTTGCAATTTTATTGCTTTAATTTGCAATAAGGATTCAGCAACTTTTTGTTCAACCTCATTTAAATTATTCATGGCGCAAATTTATAAAATTTATATGAACGAAACCGTGCTAATTTTAGCCGATTTTGTTCCTTCGAAAACCGAAAACACGCAAACAATTAGTATTCAAGACATTGAACTTCAAAAACTTTTCAAACAATCTGAAATTGATAAAGTTCCAAAGACATATCTCTACGTTAATAGAGATTTCGAAACGGTATTTCAAAACCTAAAAAGCAAGTTAAAAATCATTAAAGCTGCTGGTGGATTGGTTAAAAATGGTGATGGTGATTACCTTTTTATCTACCGCTTGGGTAAATGGGACCTTCCGAAAGGCAAAGTGGAAGACAATGAGAAGATGAAAGAAGCCGCTGTACGTGAAGTAGAAGAAGAATGTGGTATTAAAATCAACTATTTAGGTAAAAAAATCATCACATCCTACCATACATACTATCTACGTAATGGAGAATTTGTATTAAAGGCAACCAATTGGTATGAAATGGGCGTTAATAAAGTTCCGAAATTAATACCACAAACAGCTGAAGACATTACAAAGGCAGAATGGCGTCCTGTAGATCAATTTGATGAAGTGCGGGCCAATACCTATCCGATTATAGAAAATATCATTAAAAAAGTGAAATAGGCTGTCTTTTGAGGTTCATTTGACAGTAATTCATGAGATCATGCTTACTTTTATACTATGGAAAATATAACAGGAAAAAGGGCCTTAGTGACAGGTGGAGCAAAGGGGCTTGGGAAAGCCATTGCTGTTGCGTTAGCTAAAGAAGGCGTACACGTTGCGATCACAGGAAGAAACGAAACAGCATTGAAGCTGGCTGCCGATGAGCTTAAAACGTTAGGCACACAAGTTACTTATGCTGTATTTGATGTGTCAGATAACGAAGCGGTACAGCAGGGAATTAATAATCTCAATGAAACCTTTGGCCACTTTGATATTCTTATCAACAATGCGGGTATATCTTCCTTCTCCTCTGTAATGGATATGGACGTGCAAGACTGGACTGAGATTATCAATGTTAATCTATTGGGAACCTATTTTGTTACAAAAGCTGTCCTGCCACAACTAATTGAAAAAAATCAGGGTGATATTGTCATGGTCTCTTCTACAGCTGGATTGAATGGTGCAGCTACGACCTCAGCATATAGTGCTTCAAAATTTGGTGTTATTGGATTTGCAGATTCATTGATGCGTGAAGTACGTAAAAATAACATTCGAGTCTGTACCCTAATGCCAAGTACCATTGCATCGGATATGTCCAAAGATCTCGGTCTGACGGACGGCGACCCCGAAAAAGTATTACAACCGGAAGATTTCGCGGAACTAATTATCGCGAATTTAAAATTGCCTAGAAGAGCGATGTTAAAATCAGCCTCTTTATGGTCTACAAATCCATAAAAACCACTATTGTGAGCCTTTTACAACCCTGAAGGCTCGCAATAGAATTATTTGTGAGCTTATCACGACCATATTTAGACAGGAGCCCACTACATCGGTCTAATATAAATAAACAAGAAAATTATGAGTAAACTATTTTCATCGATAAACATCGGTTCCTTAAACCTGAAAAATCGCTTAGTCGTTTCCCCTATGTGCCAATATTCTGCTGAAGATGGTTTTGCAAACAACTGGCATCTTGTCCACCTCGGTCAATTTGCCATTGGAGGCGCAGCAGCAGTCATTCAGGAAGCAACAGCCGTGGCACCCGAAGGTAGAATCAGCTATGGAGACCTTGGGATATGGGATGATCAACATATTGACAAACTAAAAGAGATAACAGCTTTTATCAAAGCAAATAATGCGATCCCCGGTATCCAGCTCGCGCATGCAGGTCGCAAAGCCAGTAGCAACAAACCTTGGCTTGGTCGTGGTCAATTTGCCCCTTCAGAAGCCCTAGGATGGCAAACTGTCGCTCCATCGGCACTGGCTTTCCATTCGACAGATTACGTCCCCAAAGAGCTTAAAACAAATGAGATCGAAGAAATCATTGAACAGTTTGGACAAGCTACCAAAAGAGCTATTCAAGCTGGTTACGAAATCATCGAACTCCACGCAGCACATGGTTACCTCATCCATCAGTTTCTCTCCCCTTTGTGCAACCTACGAACAGACCAGTTCGGTGGTCCATTTGAAAATAGAATACGCTTCTTGCTGGAGATCATCAAAAGGGTAAAACAGGAAATATCGACGCAAAGTTTATGGGTACGTATTTCTGCGACAGATTGGGCACCGGATGGCTGGGATCTGAATCAATCCATAGCGCTATCACAGCTCTTGACCGAGCAGGGAGTTGATATCATTGATGTATCGAGTGGTGGAGCAGTTTCCCATCAAAAAATTGATGTTGGCCCCGCCTATCAACTTCCATTCGCCCTCGCGATCAAAGAGAAAACCGGAAGCAAAACTGCTACTGTCGGCATTATTAAAACAGCGACTCAGGCCGCCGATATTATTGAGAAAGATCAGGCGGATTTAATTATGATCGCTCGGAGTTTTTTAGATGATCCACATCTTCCATTACACTTTGCAAAAGAATTATCCGTAGATATCCACTGGCCAAAACAATACGAAAGAGCAAAATGAAATTAAGCTTAAACAAAATACACCATATTGCGATCATATGTAGCGATTATCAGCGGTCAAAAAAATTCTATACCGAGGTCCTCGGCCTTGAAATCTGGCAGGAACATTATCGGCTAGAACGGGATTCATACAAATTGGATTTAAAACTCAACGAAACCTACATCATTGAACTATTTTCCTTTCCCTCTCCCCCTACTAGACCGAGTTTTCCTGAAGCTGCTGGTTTAAGACATTTAGCTTTTGAAGTCGATAATCTGGATACAGAAATACATAAATTAGAACAGGCAGGTATCGTACATGAAGGGATAAGGATCGACGAACTAACACAAAAAAGGTTCACTTTTTTTGCCGATCCCGATCAACTTCCGATAGAGCTATACGAGCGCTAAAACAAAAAAAGCGTTGATTTTCATCAACGCTTTTTTATTATGTCGTAAATCGAAAATTACAATTTACGTTTTACTTCTACTTGTTCGTAAGCCTCTACGATATCACCTACCTGGATGTCGTTGAAACGGTCAATATTCAAACCACACTCGTAACCTTGTGCAACCTCTTTCACGTCGTCTTTAAAACGTTTCAGGGAAGCCAATCTACCTGTATGGATAACCACACCCTCTCTGATTATGCGGATATCATTATTTCTATTGATTTTACCTTCTCTAACCATACATCCCGCAATGGTACCCACTTTAGAGATTTTAAATGTTTCTCTGATTTCAACCTCAGCAACAATTTTCTCTTCAAATTTCGGAGCCAACATACCTTCCATCGCAGATTTAATCTCTTCGATAGCATCATAGATGATAGAGTATAGACGAACGTCGATTTGCTCATTCTCAGCCAATTTACGTGCATTTTGTGTTGGACGTACTTGGAAACCAATGATGATGGCGTCAGAAGCAGATGCCAATAATACATCGGATTCAGAGATCGCACCTACTGATTTATGGATAATATTCACCTGGATCTCATCTGTTGACAATTTCAACAATGAATCTGATAATGCTTCGATAGAACCATCCACATCACCTTTCACGATAATATTAAGTTCCTTAAAGTTACCGATAGCCAAACGACGGCCGATCTCATCCAAGGTAATATGTTTCGTTGCACGCATACCTTGTTCACGTTGTAACTGAAGACGTTTGTTTGCTACCGTTCTAGCTTCAGATTCGCTTTCAAGAACATAAAGCTTATCCCCAGCTGTAGGTGCTCCAGCCATACCCAAAATCTGTACAGGTACAGAAGGTCCCGCTTCTTTAACACGTTCACCTCTTTCATTGGTTAGTGCTTTCACCTTACCAGAATGCGAACCTGCCAAAATTGGATCTCCGACACGAAGAGTACCACCTTGGATCAATACTGTAGTTACAATACCACGGCCTTTGTCCAACGCTGCCTCGATCACCGAACCAACAGCACGTTTTTTCGGATCAGCTTTCAAATCCAACATTTCAGCTTCCAAAAGAACTTTTTCTAAAAGAAGATCAACATTTTCCCCAGTTTTTGCAGAGATCTCCTGTGCTTGGAATTTACCACCCCAATCTTCAACCAAGATATTCATCGCAGAAAGCTGCTCACGGATACGATCAGGATTTGCACCCGGTTTATCCACTTTCGTAAATGCAAAGACAATTGGTACACCTGCTGCTTGCGCGTGATTGATCGCCTCTTTCGTTTGTGGCATGACTGCATCGTCCGCCGCCACAACGATAATAACGATATCTGTTACTTTGGCACCACGTGCACGCATCGCCGTAAAGGCTTCGTGACCCGGTGTATCCAAAAATGTAATTTTACGGTCATCATCCAATTTCACCGCGTATGCACCAATATGTTGGGTGATACCACCGGCTTCACCAGAAGTAACGTTTGCTTTACGGATATAATCCAACAAAGATGTTTTACCGTGGTCAACGTGTCCCATTACGGTTACGATTGGAGCTCTAGGCACCAAATTCGCCTCAGTATCTGCTTCTTCCAGTTCCGCAGTTTCCTCATCTTCAGGTTTAATAAATTCAACTTGATAGCCAAACTCATCTGCTACTATAGTCAAAGTTTCCGCATCTAGACGTTGGTTGATAGACACAAACATACCTAAACTCATACAAGTTGCGATAATCTGTGTGACTTGAACGTCCATCAAATTTGCGAGCTCATTTGCAGTAACAAATTCTGTTACACGCAATACCTTCGCCATCAACTCTTGCTCCATTGCAGCTTCTTCCGCATGTTGAGCGACATCATCACGTTTCTGACGTCTCAACTTCGCACGTTGTGCAAACTTACCGGATTTACCCGCTCCACTTAAACGAGCAAGTGTTGCTTTGATTTGATCTTGGATTTCCTTTTCAGAAGGTTCCTCTTTATTCTCAACAGGTCTTCCTTTCCCTCTATTGTCAAAACGGCCATGTTGTGGTCTTGCTCCACCTTGTCCTGGTCTACCTTGGTGCTGGTTGTTTCCACCTTGCCCCGGTCTGCCTGGATGCTGGTTGTTTTGTCCCGGACGGTTGTTCGGATTGTTGTTGTTTCCTTGATTGCCACCTCTGTTCCCTTGTTGGTCACGGTTGTGGTTATTGTTTCCATCACGAGGACCACGGTTCTGGTTGTTATGACCTTGACCTTGTCCCGCATTCGGATTTACTGGACCATTAGGATTCGTGCGCTTACGCTTACGTTTCTCATTATTGTTTCCAGCATTTGAAGATGATGCCACAGGTTTGTGCGAAGGTCTAGCAGAAGGTAATTCAATCTTACCAATTACTTTAGGACCTGTCAATCTTTCTGCACGAGCAGAAATAATATCATCGCCTTCTTTTTTCACAGGCTCCACTTTTGGAGTTACTGGTACAGCAGCTTTAGGTGCTGTTTCGTCTTTTTTCTTTTCTTCTACCTTCACAGGTTCGGTTTTTGTCTCTACAACCGGAGTTGCTTTTACTTCAGTTTTATCTACTTCAGGTTTGGGAGCTTCCACCCGAGGTGCCACTACTTCGGCTTTTTGCTCTATAACCTTTGGTTCTTCTTTTTTCGCTTCGATGACCGGAGCTTTAACTTCGGCTTCTTTCTGCTCTATTACTTTCTCTACGACCTTAGTCTCTACTGGTGCGTCATGCGTAACTTTAGGTTCCTCCTTTGAAGGCTCCTCTTTTTTACCCTTGTGACCACCTCTATTCAAGGCATCAAGATCAATTTTGCCAACCACTTTCATACCTCCTTGATGAACAGGTTCCTCAGGCTTGGCAGGAGTGACTTCTTTGACAGATGGGATTTCTACAGTATTCTTAACCAAGATTTCTTTTGGCTCCTCATGTTCTTCAAAATCCTCATTTCTAGACGATTCTTTAGGAGAAGTGGACGGCGACTCCTCACGACGAATTTTGCCAATAACAATTTGTTTAGCTTCATCTTTCAGTGATTTGTCTCCCTGAAACTCTTTTAACAGCACACCATACATCTCTCCGCTCAATTTAGTGTTAGGCTTTGCTTCTACATCATATCCTTTTTTCACTAAACATTCCACGGCAGTATGTATCCCGATGTTGAGTTCCTTTGCTGCTTTAAGCAAGTTTGTTCCTTTTCCTTCAGTCATCTATAATATAAACTATTTTAATATAATTACAAAAATATGTTTTTTTCCATCCATAAACAATTTATTCCGAATGTTAGATAGAAAAAAATTAACAGGCTGAATTTTATTCAAATTCAGCTTGCAATATACGTAGGATATCACGAATGGTATCTTCTTCCAAATCGGTACGTCTAACAAGTTCTTCTTCGCTGAGTGATAAAACAGATTTTGCAGAATCCAAACCTACACGCTTCAATTCATCAATAACCCAGCTTTCAATTTCATCGCTGAATTCTTCGATATCCACATCCTCATCAAATTCATCATTCTCACGATAAACATCGATCTCATAACCAGTCAATTTACCAGCCAATTTAATATTATGTCCACCACGACCAATTGCCAACGAAACCTGATCCGATTTTAAGTATACAGCAGCAGTTTTGTTTTCTTCGTCAATCTTAATTGAACTGATCCGAGCAGGGCTCAAAGCACGTGCGATATATAACGAATGGTTTGTAGTGAAATTGATAACATCAATATTCTCATTACGCAATTCACGAACGATACCATGAATACGTGATCCTTTCATACCCACACAGGCTCCAACCGGATCGATACGGTCATCATAAGACTCAACCGCCACTTTAGCACGCTCCCCTGGTTCACGGACAATTTTCTTGATCGTAATCAGACCATCAAAGATTTCAGGAACCTCAAGCTCAAATAAACGTTGTAAAAACGCTGGTGCAGTACGTGAGATAATGATTTTTGGATTGTTGTTCATCATATCCACTTTATGAACTACCGCGCGGATACCATCGCCTTTTTTGAAATAATCAGCAGGGATTTGCTCTGATTTAGGCAAAATCAACTCATTGCCATCTTCATCCAACACCAAGATCTCTTTCTTCCAGATCTGATAAACCTCACCAATAACCAATTCCCCTTCTCTATCTTTATATTTTTTGAAGACTTCGTCTTTCTCAAGTTCTAATACCTTAGAAACAAGCGTTTGACGAGCAGCCAAAATAGCACGACGTCCAAAGCTTTCCAAAGTGATCTGTTCGATAAAATCATCGCCTACTTCAAGGTCCTCATCGTGTTTTCTCGCTTCCGCCAACTCGATTTCAAGATCATCATCCTCAGAAAATTCATCCTCAACAACGACACGCGTTCTCCAAATCTCCAAATCCCCGTTATCTGGATTCACGATAACATCCACATTTTCATCCGTACCGAAACGACGACGGATCATACTACGAAAAACCTCTTCCAATACTGTAATGACCGTAGGTCTATCGATATTCTTAAACTCTTTAAACTCCTGAAAAGAGTCTATCAGATTGATGTTGCTGTTACTCATTATTTTTAAAATGAAATTACCACTTTTGTTGCTTTTATTTGATCAAAAGGAAGTTCTTTTTCCACCTCTTGCGCTTTTTTACCTTTTTCTTTTACTTTTTGAAGAATGCTGATCTTTGTTTCATCCACCGCCAATAACGTTCCCTCAATTTTCGTATTATCGTCCAACTTAACCTGTACAGTACGACCTATATTTCTTTGATACTGCCGATTATTGACGAAATTTGAATCAATACCCGGAGACGAAACCTCCAAACGATAGGCATTATCAACGACATTTTCCTCCTCCAAATGAAAACCGACATGGCGGCTCACTTGCGCACAATCATCAATACTAACACCGTTATCCCCATCTAAGAGGATCTCCAAAATCTTATTTGGACGCATCTTTACACTAACAATAAACAAATCCTCGCGATCTGCTATTTTTTCCGCTATGAGTTCAATGACTCTTTTTTCTACATCTTGCATTGTTCTACTGCCTAGAATGCTAAATTAATTGTATTAAAAAAAGGGGGCAATACGAGCCCCCTTCCTTTCAGATATGCAAATATAGTATTTTATAAAATAAAAAACAAATACCCAAACAGCAACGGAAGTATTTTTCTATTATTTTGAATTATCAACGACTGCATTAATTGTTTTTTGCATCTGTGCCATCATACTGGTTAATGTTTCCATTGTTGGCTCAGGAGTTGGCTCCGGCAGTTGAGTACTAATAAAAGCTTTCGCCCGCCACACCTCTAAAATATCAGGGGTCTCAACCCAGTATGGTTCGTAGGTTTTATTATCAGAAACAAGCTTTAAACCTTTATCCTCTTTAAATTTAAAGGCAATACGCTTGTAGACAACTCCCTCCTCCCGAGATACAACGACATAAGTATGTCCCGGTTTTATGTCATGCCAATTTTCGACATATTCCGCCACAATAATGGATCCTGAGGGCAAAGGCAACATCGAATCACCTTTAATCTCAAAAGCCCGAAAAGTACCCTGTCCAAACATGGGTAATGAAAATTTTGGAAGCTCAGCGACATACTCCGGATCACCATAGCCATTCAGGTAACCCGCGCTTGCTTTAACCGGTACGAGCTCAATGTTTTCGCGGTCATTGCCGTCAACAGTCACACTCAATACCCTGAGATTAGATGCATTGCTTTTAGGTACCGGCTTCCACTTCTCATCAATCACATCATTCGCCAATTCATCCATGGTTAACCCATAAAACTCGGCAATTTTTTTTAGCAATTCATATTTAGGCTCCGCTCTATCTTCTTCATAAGCACCAACAGAAGCGCGCTTAATCTCCATGATATCAGCAAATTGCTGCTGCGTAATTTTCTTTCCTTTTCGAAGGAATTTCAAGTTGGACGAAATATTTGACATATTATTTTTTCAAAAAAATATTTTGCAAAAACTAAATTTATTAGTAATATTGTGCCAATAAAATTAGTAAATAAAATTCAAACATCCAAATAATTTAGCATTATGAGCAATTTTATTGTATATATAGTAACAGACAACAATAGAAGATACTTCGAAATCGACTTCACATCCAATATGTTTAGCACTGTAGTGGAGCTTCAACAAGCCAATAGCTTTATTCTTCAACAGGGTCCGCATTTAAACAGAATCATCTATTCTGAAGCTTTTTCAAAATTAGCCTGTGCAAAAAAGAGAATGAACGAATTGCAAAATTTCACACGTATGCAAATAGAACGAGTTATTCGCAAGAATAATCCGAATTGGAATAACCTCTACCCGCAGCAACACCATGCTTACCCAAAAGAAAACACCAATTACGCGGCCTAACAATACATAATAGAAATAAAAAAGCCGCCCAATTTTCATTAGGCAGCTTGTTATTTGTTATGCTGTTATAGATCCAAAAGAGGATAAACGCTTTTACTAAATTTAAGTTGACGAGGTATTCTCCATCGCCCCTGTGTTTTCACCGACACTACCACCATTGTTATTTTGCTCGGTAGCCCCCTCAGTAGACTCTTCTTCAGGTCCAATAAAACCCTCGTCCGTCTGTTCCTCAACATTTGTTGAATCACTTTGTTCTGGTTCCGGCTCACTATAACGCGGTGTCTCACATTTATAGGATTTCGTAATTTCGACTGTAGATTCTGGAAATTTGCCCTGTGTATAGCCCAATTGCTTATCCTTATAAACAGATTCCAAAAACACACCAAATATAGGCAAAGCCGTCCGCGAACCTTCCCCAGTATGTGAATTCTTGAAGTGTATACTTCTTTCATCACATCCAACCCAGATTCCAGTGACCAAATCCTTGGTCACCCCCATATACCAACCATCAACATATTCTGAAGAAGTTCCAGTCTTCCCGCCAATTTCATTTTCTTTATCAAAAAGATCCCATTCCCACAAACCCTGCGATGTACCTCTTGGCTCTTCCATCCCACCACGCAACATATAGGTCATTAACCAAGCATCTTGCTTATCGACCACCTGTTTGCGCTCCGCCTGAAAAGTAGCAATCACATTTCCATCGTGATCTTCAATTTTAGAAACCAGTACTGGCGTAACTCGCTCGCCATGGTTCATCATCGTCGAGTAACCGTTGACCATCTCAAATACTGATACATCATTAGGGCCCAATCCAACAGAAGCCACAGGGTTCAGTTTACTTGTAATACCACAACGCTGAGCGGCATCCACTACTTTTGCAGGTGTCACCATATCCGTCAACTGAACAGTAACCGAATTGATGGATCTCGCCATCGCATGACGCAAAGACATCTCCCGATAGGAAAAATTCCAATCCGCATTTTTAGGCTCCCATACTTCAACAGAATCCCCTTTATCAATCTTTATTGTAACAGGTTTATCCGTAATCTTATCACAAGGTGACATCCCAGACTCTAAAGCTGCCAAATAAACAAAAGGTTTAAATGTCGAACCCGCTTGTCGTTTCGCCTGCATCACGTGATCGTATTTAAAATATTGATGATCTATCCCTCCTACCCAAGCTTTAATTTCACCCGAATAAGGATCCATCGACATCATCCCGGCATTCAACATCATCGCATAATATTTCAGGGAATCCATTGTAGACATTTCCTTTTCAATCTTACCCTTATCCTTCCAATTGTAGACTTCCATTTTTTTCTTCTTATTTAAGAAGAAGTTGATGCTATCCGGAGTATTGGCATATTTTTTACTCAGAAACTCATAATAAGGTGTTTTCTTAGCTAAATTCTCCAAAAAGTTTGGGATCACTTTTCCAGAAAGATCCCGCCAAGGCTCCTGACCATCCCAAGTATTATTTAAACGTTGCTGTAATTCAGCCATCTGTTTTGCTACAGCCTCCTCAGCGTGCTTCTGAAGCTTGGAGTTGATGGTTGTATAAATCTTCAAACCATCGGTATAGATATCGTAATTATTCTCTTCGGACCATTTTTCCAACCATTTAGCCACAGCTGTACGCAGATATGAATCCCCACCAGCATTTACATCTTGATTATTGGTATTCAAAATTATCTTTTCCTTAACCAACGCATCATACTCTTCTTTTTTCAGAAAGCCCCCCTTATGCATTTGGCTCAATACCGTGTTTTTGCGGTCAAATGCTTTTTCCGGATTTCTGATCGGATTATATAAGGTCGTTCCTTTTAACATACCGATCAATACAGCCGCTTCATTTTGATTCAATTGATTTGCTCCTTTTGAAAAATAACGTTTTGCAGCGGTTTCTATTCCATACGCATTATTACTAAAAGAAACTGTATTGAGGTACATTTCTAAAATTTGGTTCTTCGTATACCGTTGTTCCAGTTTATAAGCAGTCATCCACTCTTTAAATTTGGTAACAACCAAGCCCGCAACAGGCAAACGTGTCAATAGCCCCCCGGCCTTATTATAACGGGTGCGGTAAAGATTCTTTGCAAGCTGCTGCGTTATCGTACTCGCCCCACGCTTATCCCCTTTTAATGTTGAAACAATCCCCGAACCAAGTCCCAAAAAGTCAACACCATTGTGCGAATAAAAACGCACATCCTCTGTTGCGATCAATGCATTAATAACAGTTTTAGGAATACTGTCAAAAGGGATTGGATTTCTATCCTCGTCAAAATATCGCCCAATCAATACACTGTCGGCAGTATACAACTCTGTCGAAATATTGACACTTGGCATAATGATATCTTTTTTTGTAGGCGAGTAGCCAAAAAGCCACAAAAAATTAAGTTGTATAGCACAAACCAAAACTATAACGAAATATATTGCAATAACGAGATAACGAAGAATCCGATTCTTAATACGTCTAAACATAAATGGAAATTTATCTTATATTCAACATATTGAATCAACAAAAGGTTTTATCCCCCGCCCAATATGCGTTTATATCTGTTTCAGGGGCTAAATATACAACTAAATAAATGTCCCTAATCAACTATTTACATTTTTTAACAATAAAAAACCAACATGTATTCAGGCAGAGACATTCGGCAAAAATACCCCGTACAAAACTTGCTATTTTCAATTTATGGAATTAAAACAGCAAAAAAAATGAAGAAGGACATTGTTTAGATCAATAAGTTAGCCGATGGGTTCCGCAAATATTATACCTACTTTTGATTTATTATCTATTTTATTTTAAAATAATAATGATATTTGTTTAAATTTAGATGTAAACTAGTCAACTATTAGCATGTTAAAACAGACATTACAACAAAAGCTATTACAAAAACTGTCTCCACAACAAATTCAATTTATTAAATTGTTGCAGGTACCAACAGTTTCATTAGATGCCAGAATAAAAGAAGAATTAGAAGAAAACCCCGCATTAGAAGATGGTAGCTTGACTAATATGACCGATCCAATAGAAGAATATCCAGATAAAGATCCGGATGACAACTTCGACAACGAAGAAGGATTCGATTCAGATGATTTCAGTTTGGAGGACTATATACAAGAAGACGACTACAAAGATTACGGAAATGGATATGATTACGGTGATGACGATGATGAAAGAAAAGAAATGCCCGTTGCTATTCAACATTCATTCTATGAACAATTACAACAACAATTAGACCTTCTCGCTTTAGATGATAAGCACTTTTTAGTGGGCCAACAGATTATCGGCAGTCTAGATGACGACGGCTACTTAAGACGTCCGATCATCAATCTGGTAGATGACCTGGCCTTCGGTCAAAATGTAATGACCGAAGAGCATGAGGTATTAGAAATGCTAAAAGTGATCCAAGATTTTGAACCCGCAGGTATTGGGGCAAGAGATTTACAAGAATGTCTTTTGATACAATTACAAAAGAAAGACATGAACAACCCGACCATCAAACTTGCTATAAAAGTTGTCTCCAATTATCTGGATGAGTTCACAAAAAAGCACTATGACAAACTAGAGAAATCGTTAGGCATATCTTCTGAGGATCTGAAAAATGTCGTTAATGAAATCTTAAAGCTCAACCCTAAACCGGGTGACTCAGGGGCTGTAGCCGGAAAACAACTCCATATTATCCCAGACTTTCATATCAGCAACAATGATGGCATCCTACATTTAACCCTGAATGGACGTAATGCACCAGAACTTCGCATAAGCCGGGACTATCAGCACATGTTTGAACATTACGAAAAATCCGATCAAAAGGATAAAAAGATGAAAGAAGCGGTACAGTTTGTCAAACAAAAGCTCGATTCAGCAAAATGGTTTATTGATGCAATCAAACAACGCCAACAGACACTGCTCAAGACAATGAATGCGATCATGGAGTACCAATACGATTATTTTCTTACCGGAGATGACCGTAAATTGAAACCCATGATCTTAAAAGATATCGCCGATAAGATCGACATGGATATCTCAACCGTTTCCCGTGTAGCAAACTCTAAATATGTACAAACGGAATTTGGAACATTTCTATTAAAATCATTTTTCTCCGAGGCAATACAAACAGACTCCGGAGAGGAGGTTTCAAATAAAGAGGTTAAGAAAATACTCGAAGAGTGTATTGCGAAAGAAAACAAGCGCAAACCACTTGCCGATGAGAAATTGACCGAAATTCTCAAAGAAAAAGGTTACAATATTGCTCGTCGAACGGTAGCCAAATATCGCGAAGCTTTAAACATACCAGTCGCAAGATTAAGAAAAGAGCTCTAAGAGCTCTTTTTGTTTGTCTCGACAATCAAATCTAAATTAAGAATAGTATCTTTGTGCTCGAATTAAATAAGCATGAAGGAATGAGCAAAGTAAAAGTTGGAGTTGTACAGATGAGCTGTACCGCAAGCAAACAAGAGAATCTCGAAAAAGCTATCGCTAAAGTAAAAGAAGCCGCTGCAAAAGGTGCGCAAATTGTGTGTCTGCAAGAACTCTTTACCTCTTTATATTTCTGCGATGTAGAAGATTATGACAATTTCGCACTGGCTGAATCTATCCCTGGTCCATCCACAGATGCCCTGTCCGCTGTTGCAAAAGAAGCAGGAGTCGTTATTATCGCTTCATTATTTGAAAAAAGAGCTGAAGGTCTTTATCATAATACGACTGCCGTATTAGATGCTGATGGCTCCTATTTAGGCAAATACCGTAAAATGCATATCCCAGATGATCCAGCATTTTATGAGAAATTCTATTTCACTCCGGGTGACCTAGGCTATAAAGTATTTAAAACAAAATTTGGTAGAATAGGTATATTAATCTGTTGGGACCAATGGTATCCGGAAGCATCAAGGATCACCGCATTAATGGGTGCCGAAATTTTATTTTACCCTACCGCGATTGGCTGGGCTACAGATCAGGACGAAGAAACCAACAAAGATCAATACAATGCTTGGCAAACCATTCAACGCTCTCATGCTGTGGCAAATGGTGTACCAGTAGTATCTGTCAACCGTGTCGGATTTGAACAGGATGGTGCCATGAAATTCTGGGGCGGTAGCTTTGTAGCAAATGGACAAGGTAAACTGTTGTACCTCGCTTCCCACGATAAAGAAGAAATTGAAGTAGTTGAACTAGATCTCGCTGAATCCGACTATTTCAGAAAACACTGGCCATTCCTGAGAGATCGTAGAATTGAGACATATTCTCCAATCACCAAACGTTTTATCGACGAAGACTAATATCAAATCATATTGGCCATTTTAATCTTGTAATTTATCAAAAGAAGAGCAGATTAAAATGGCTTTTTACATTTTAAAGCATGGAACAAGAAAGCACTTTCACACAGGCATATTTTGATAACTCCCCAAAAAAACAAGGTTTTTCGTTTCCCGCGGAATGGGCAAAACAAGAAGCTTTGTGGTTGAGCTGGCCTCATAAAGAGGAATCTTGGCCTGGAAAAATTGACACCATATACCAGCCCTATTGCGAGTTTATTAAAACTGTTGCTGCTGGACAGAAAGTCCGAATTAATGTTGCTGACGAAGATATGAAGGCATTCGCCATCGCAGAACTGAAAAAAGTAACAGCCGATTTTAGCAATATTGAATTTTATTTCAATCCAACCAATGACGCTTGGTGTAGAGATCATGGCCCCGCTTTCCTGATCAATCAAAATTCAGGCGCCAAAGCTGTTGTTGACTGGGGCTATAACGCCTGGGGTGGCAAGTATCCGCCTTTCGATCTGGATGATGTCGTTCCTACACGGATAGCCAAAGAGTTCAACCTTCCTTTGTTCACACCGAATATCGTTATGGAGGGTGGTTCTGTCGAATTCAACGGAGCCGGAACTGTGATGACAACAACTGCATGTCTGCTCAATGAAAACAGAAACCCTGATTATACAAAGGAACAGATTGAGACTTACCTCAAAGAATTCTATGGACAAGATCAGGTATTATGGCTAGGCGACGGAATCATTGGAGACGATACAGATGGCCATATTGACGACATCACACGTTTTGTCAATGAAAACACTGTTTTAACTGTTGTCGAAGAAAATCCGGAAGATGAAAATTATGCCATCCTCCAGGAAAATCTAGAAACACTTCGCTCCTTCAGATTATTAAACGGAGAATCGCTTAATATCGTTGAACTACCGATGCCAGCAGCAGTGATCTACGAGGACACCAGACTTCCGGCCTCATACGCAAATTTTTATATCGCAAATGATGTTGTCGTTGTTCCAATTTTCAATGACGCTAATGACCAAAGAGCATTGGATATTATTCAGGAATGCTTTCCGACACGAAAAGTTATCGGAATTAATTCGGTAGACATTATCTGGGGACTGGGTAGTTTTCATTGCTTGAGTCAGCAAGAGCCCGCGCTCAGCTAAAGATAAATTATACTATAAACAGAAAGGCTTCTTACTCGATTAAGAAGCCTTTCTGTTTATAGTATCTTCGCAAAAACATTATCAAATTAGATATTTCTATAACAAAGTTTGCTGTATACTCGCGACAACTGTTCCTTATTAACTCATCGCCGAAGCGATAAATAGGAAACTAGACAACCACGACATGCACACCGGACTTCTCTAACGATTCCACAAATCCGGCACTCACTTTATCATCTGTAATTAAAATATCGATTTTTTCGAAGCCACAAATTCGCCCAAAACTACGTCTTCCAAATTTGGACGAATCAGCGAGCACAACGACCTTTTGAGCTGTATCTATCATGATACGGTTCAATTGGGCTTCTTGCGCACTGGATGTTGACACACCATACTCCAGATCTATTCCGTCCACCCCTAAAAACAACTTACTACAATAAAAATCATGCAGTAAATTTTCAGCATATTTTCCAGTGACTGAAGTAGAAGTTTTTCGTAATGTACCTCCCATCTGCATAATTTCAACTGATGGGTATTTAATTAGCTCCATGGCAACATTCAGCGCTGAAGTTACCACAGTGATATTTCCTTTCGGTACAATCTGCCTGGCCAACGATTGCATTGTTGTTCCGGAAGCAATAATAATCGAATCATTTTCCTCAATCATCTCAGCAGCCTTCTTCCCGATTCTACTTTTATCGTCCGAGCGAAGTTTCTCTTTTTCAAATACCGTCCGATCCGTCGTATATGGATTGTATTGTGTCGCTCCGCCGTGGGTCCGAAAAAGCAAACCACTCTCCTCCAAAAGTGTAAGATCTTTTCGGATGGTAACAGAAGACACGCCCAGTTCCTCACATAGGTCAATCACTTGGACTATACCTACCTCTTTTAATTGTTTTAAAATATATTGATGTCGCTCTACGTTTGTCATGGTTCTTTTATATGCGCTAAAATATTAAATCTACCAGTTGTTTATCCATACAGATACATTAGAAAATATAAAATATCAACTAAAAAACCAATGCTGGATTTTTAGCTTTCGATATTCTATACAAATTTCCCTAGCAGAACTGACGTTAAAATAATGAAATTATTTAATTATTTATACTCTCTATAAAGCAAATTATACTTTATTCTAAAAAGATAAAGTTTTTGGATTTCAACAAATTCAAAATTCCAAGGGATTGGGCCAAATAAAATGGTAATCCAGCTCCTTTTGAAGCAGGCTTCCACAGACTACTTTTTGAAAATGATCCCCTTGGTCAAATTGCAATGGCAGATCGAAACCATACTTTTGCGCAGAGGCCAGGATGACATCCTTTTTCTTGGGGTGCATCGGTGCCACAACATTGTAAACACGATGACTTAGATCCTTAATAGAAGCCAACATAATCAACTGCACAACATCATCGAGATGGACAAAATTGGCCGGCTGTTCACCCGTTGTGCAAATACGATTGGCAAAGTATTTAGCAAAAATGCGATTTTTACCAAATAAGCCCCCAAGTCGATATACATAAGTATTGGGCAGCTGCAACATGAACTGCTCAGCCAAAAAAAGTTTTTCGGAAAATTCAATTCCAGCTGAATCTAATTCACGATAGACAACATCTTTATCCGGATAAATCCCAACGGAACTTAAAAACACTTGTTTGGTCCATTGGATATCTTCAAGAAATTCCTTAATATTCGAAAAACGAGTTTCTAAACCAGAAACACTATTTTTTTGGCTGGCAGGAATACTATTTAATACAAAGTCAAACTGGCCCGGCATAAGCACATCAGGCAACACACGACCCTTATCAAAGTCAGCAATAAACGAAAAAATACCATCAGTTTTAAGCCGATGGTATTTTTCATATTGGGTTGTACTTGCCCAGACCTCATGTCCCTGATGTTTCATATCCATGGCAAACGATTCTGCCAACCATCCACATCCTAAAATGAGTATCCGCATAAGGTCGAGATATTAATAAGCTTTTGCAAATAAAACGCGTCTGTTAGACGGTTTACCAGTAAAGATACAAACACCTTCCTCCTCTTTTGCATCCAAAGGAATACAACGGATTGTGGCTTTTGTTTCCTCTTTCACACGCTTCTCAGTTTCTGTTGTTCCATCCCAATGGCAAGAAATAAATCCTCCCTTACCTTCCAGAACCTCTTTAAATTCATCGTATGAATTCACCTCAGTAAAATGAGATGTTCTAAAGTTTAGCGCTTTTTGGTAAATATTTTCTTGTATTTCATGCAACAACTGTTCAATATTTCCAGCCAATCCTTCCTGAGCGACAGTTTCTTTTGTTTGTGTATCGCGACGTGCTAACTCCACTGTTCCATTTTGCAGATCTCTTGCTCCCACAGCGACACGCACTGGCACACCTTTCAATTCCCATTCAGCAAATTTAAAGCCCGGACGTTGTGTATCGCGGTCGTCATATTTGACCGAGATATCCTTTACCTTCAGTTCATTTGTTAACTGATTTACGAATGCATCTATCTGCGCTTTTTCTTCTTCAGTTTTGAAAATCGGGACAATAACAACCTGAATTGGCGCCAATTTTGGTGGCAATACCAACCCTTGATCGTCAGAGTGCGCCATAATCAAAGCACCCATTAAACGGGTAGAAACACCCCATGATGTTGCCCATACATGTTCAAGTTTCCCCTCTTTAGAGGTGAATTTTACATCAAAAGCTTTTGCGAAATTCTGTCCAAGGAAATGCGATGTCCCCGCCTGTAAAGCTTTACCATCTTGCATTAAAGCCTCAATACAATAGGTATCCAATGCACCAGCAAAACGTTCGTTTTCAGTTTTACGTCCGCGTACAACAGGTACCGCTAAAATATTCTCTGCAAATTCAGCATAGACATCAAGCATACGTTCTGTCTCTTCAATAGCCTCTTCCCGAGTTGCGTGTGCTGTGTGCCCCTCCTGCCATAAAAACTCTGCCGTACGTAAGAAAAGACGTGTACGCATTTCCCAACGAACCACATTTGCCCATTGGTTGACCAAAATTGGCAGATCACGATAAGATTCGATCCAACCACGATACGTATTCCATATAATCGTTTCAGAAGTCGGACGTACAATCAACTCTTCCTCCAACTTTGCATCTTCATCCACCACAATCTTACCGGTACCATCGTTTTTCAATCTATAATGTGTGACCACAGCACATTCAGTAGCGAAGCCTTCCACGTGGGCAGCTTCTTTAGAAAAAAACGACTTGGGTATGAATAAAGGGAAGTAAGCATTGCTATGGCCTGTTTCTTTAAATCTTTTGTCTAAGATTGCTTGCATTCTTTCCCAGATAGCATATCCGTATGGTTTGATCACCATACAGCCCCGTACAGCTGAATTTTCAGCCAGATCAGCTTTGATCACAAGTTCATTGTACCATTGCGAATAATCTTCTGCACGACTTGTTATTCCTTTACTCATATGAAATTGATAAATTATTGTAACATTATTACGTTAAATCTCGTCTGTATCTCCAATACAAAAAGCGTTCAATAAAAAATATTTGTATTTTTGATTACTTCGATTAAACCCCCTCGAGAAATTTGCGTCTAAGATAGTAAATAAGGCTGTATAATCGAAAATAACGATTTAGGATATTATGAAAAAAAATAGATTATTTATCGGAGCACTTGCCATGACAGGAGCATTTATGTTAGGTTCCTGCGGTACTAGCAGGCAAATCTATGGCGACGATGTCTATGGCAATAATGGACAAGCTAGACAGAAAGTCTATCAAAGTCCAGATTACTATTACACAGATGCGGATCAGGTTCAACAAGGAGGACAGGCTCAAGGCGGTTACTATGATGACGAATATTCAGACCAGGATTATAACAATGATTCCTACGAAGATCTAGAATATGCAAATCGTATAAACAGGTTTTATTATGCGTCCCCTGGCATGACCTATTTTGATCCATTCTTCGATCCATGGTATGGCTATGGTTTTGGTGGTATGTACGGATATGGTCCATCCTTCGGTTTAGGCTGGGGTTGGAATTCAGGCTGGGGTTCTTCATGGTCTCTTGGTTTTGGCTGGGGCTGGGGTTCTAGCTGGGGTTGGGGATCCCCTTGGTATGGCGGCTATCACCCTTGGGGTGGCTGGTATGGCGGCGGCTACTGGGGATCTGGCTGGCATGGTAACGGTTATTGGGGCGGTGGCTATTGGGGCAATTCAAGACCTTATTATGCTTCATCTCGATCAGCTTATAGAGACAACTATAATGTACGGACCTCTTCTTCCCGCACCAGAAGTTCGGGAAATTATGACCGTACTGGTGTAGCCCGGGATTCCAGGGGACGTATTACATCAGTCGCTAACACGCGATCAAGTGCCGGTGGCCGAACTAGATCATCTGATGGTTCTATATCACGTAGTTCTTCTTCCTATGACAGATCAAATGGTAGAACAAGGTCTTCGGACGGTATCTCAACAAGAGGCGGTTATACAGATGGTGGCAGAACACGATCATCGGATAGATCTAATGGAACTTACCCAACTATGCGGAGCTCCAATGGAACTTCAAGAACCCGTTCAAGTTCAGGTGATGTTTCTCGTCCAATGAGCCGTTCCATGGAAACTCGTTCAAGCAATCCAGGTTCGACATCAAGACCATCCTATACTCCTCCAACAAGAAGTTATGATGGTGGATCGACACGCTCTAGTGGAGGTTTCTCTGGTGGCGGTAGCACCAGATCCAGTGGCGGATTCTCTGGTGGCGGCGGTGGTGGTAGCACCAGATCCAGCGGTGGACGTACACGCTAATCATAAAAATAGCTTATTACAGTAGCATACATTACCCTGTGTGCTACTGCTTATTATAGACGATATTTTAGCATATGACAATCAAAAAATTACTTTTTGGAACTGCATTTTTAATCGGTGCAGCAGGGACTGCTCAGGCGCAATACACGAAAGATGTGCTTTTATTTTCCCAAGGGGACAATGGTGGTACTGCTCGCTTCAAAGCCATGGGAAATGCTTCAACCGCTTTGGGTGGTGATATTAGTTCAATTACCAGCAACCCGGCTGGTTTGGGGTATTTTAACCAATCAGACATTTCGGTAACAGGTAGATACCTTAATAATAAAAATAAAACAGATTATTTCGGACAGAATACAAATAGCAGCAAAAACAATTTCAATCTGGATAATGCCGGCATCGTCTTTCACTTACCTACTTACCGAAATGGTGGAAATTTGGAGAAAGGCTGGTTGAACTTCAATGTTGGTATTGCTTACAACCGCAATTATGTCTACAATAACCTGCTGGAATATAAAGGTGTTAATAATACCAGTTCGATAACAGATGCCTATTCAGACCGTCTATCTGCTCCCGGAGGATTGAGTGGTTGGGGCCAGGAAGTTTACGGTAACTCTTTATTATTTGATGAAGAAACAGACAATAAAGGAAGGTATTTCCCCATTACTGACTTTGATAATTTTAATGGAAAGGATGGCTTTGATCAGGTAAACTCTATCCTTGAGAAAGGCAGCAAATCCGAATCCGTTTTATCCTTTGGTGCCAACTATAGCAATAAATTGTACTTAGGAGCTGCTTTAGGTTTTACTGCTTTTAGTTATGACAATTCAAGCTGGTTTACTGAATATGGCAGGACATTGTCTACCGAAAAATTAGCAAAACGCAATCCAGGTTCCACGTTCTTAGATCCAAAAAATGTCAAGAAGAATGAAATGTTGGGCAAGGATTATGAACTATTTGATGACTATGTACAAGCAACCGACGGTACAGGTGTAGACTTCAAATTGGGGGTAATCTATAAGTTCACACCGACTTTCAGCATGGGTTTTACAGCGAAGTCGCCGACATTTATGAGTATTAGAGATGAGTCATATAGCAATTCGGAATTCCGTTATTTCAAGCGGGAGGAAGATACATCCTTTAAAGAGTACCGGACCAGTGATGACGCTGGACATAGCTACCTGGAGTATAATATGAACACCCCCTATAAACTCTCTTTAGGTGCTAGTCAGGTCTTCTCACGAGGATTGATTACCGCGGATGTGGAATGGGTAGATTATTCAGCAATGCGTTTTAAAGATGCGGGTTCCTATAACAAAACCTTGGAGAAAGAAATGAATCAAAAAATAAAAGATTCTTATCAAGGTGCATTGAATGCGCGCATCGGTGGTGAGGTCTTGTTTGACAATGTTTTTAGTGGTAGGGCTGGTTTCAACTATAGCGGCAATCCGTACAAAAATGCAGATTATACAAACTATACCGCTTCATTGGGTATAGGCGCAAAACTAGGGCGCGGGATGTATATCGATTTGACAGGAGCTTATAATGCCATCAATTACAAAGAAAGCCCTTATCTTATAAATGAACAGTATTTTGACAATATGAGCCCAGTCGCAGATATAAAAAATCAACGAACAAATGTCGTTTTGACAATAGGTTCTAAATTTTAAGAGATTCTTCTCAGAAAAAAACGTCCAGCTTGTCTGGACGTTTTTCATTTATTACAATCCCAGCAGCCATAATTTAAAAGCTTTTAGTAAATTTGTCCTCTTGGTTGAAAATCACATGACAAATCAGACAGTCTCAAAAGCATTCAATGTTCTATTTACTTATCCCATCTGGCGGATCGAGATCGATGCCGAGAATAGACTGATTGCAGTAGAGACCAGAAATCCAACAGACACACTACCCTATTTCAATGTGATTTCTTTTGAAGGAGATTATGTCCTTCAGGACTTCAAAGCCATCAGCAAGGAGTGGGTGTTGGCTGGAATTCAATGTCAGAAACTCATCCTAAAAAAGATCTCGGACACTTCACCCATCGATGCTGGTGTCCAAATTATAGACTGTTATCAGCCACAACAACACGAGACCTGGTTTAACTACATTTTTCTCGAAATGGTCGGTGATGGTATACTGCTCCGGCCCAAAATGATCGCGCAAGGAATGCAATTGTTTTTAGATCTAAAGACAATGTCCATTGAAGGCAAAAAGGAAGAGGCTTTTAAACCTTTTGACAGCCAGATAGTCTACCCAGTAATCTACAATGGTCAAATACCCCATTTTTTGACAGATTTCACAATAGATGACGAAATTTGGCTAAGTGCTTTAAATGACTATTTTATTTGGGCTTTCTATGAAAAAAACAAAGATAATCACTATCAAATCCGGATAGTTCGATCAACAAAAGATAGGTTAATTGAATCTGTAGTTGCAGTAACTCAGTTACCTTTAAAGTTTTTCAACATCTATTTTCTTGTTAACAAACAAATATTCCTTTTGACAGACAATAAACGGGAGTTTGTTTCGTATTTAGTATAATTGCAAAATATATGAAACTATTATTCGAATTAAATACATATAAAAAGGTAGCCATTTTATCAATTTCTATGCTATCTCTACAACAGGTTGAAGCTAAAAATTCCGCTTCCATACCTACAACCGCGATCCCCGACTCCGTTGGGACAGAAATAGTCAATGGTGAAGAACTTGTCCTTTTCAAAATAGAAAAAGGAGATAATTATTACCAACTCAGCAAAAAGTATAAAACCACCGTGGGTCAACTCACACAAATAAATGGAAATGGTACATTAAGTATTGGCCAGATTGTCAAAGTGCCAACTGGTCGAAAACCCGCTCCTATCGCGACTAAAACACCGGTAAACACAGCGCAACAGAATCCAAATGACCCACAACAAGGCTTTACAGCCTATATCGTTGGTGAAAAAGAAACACTCTACGCCATATCCAAAAGATTTGGCATTACTGTCGAGGATATCAAAAAAGCCAACAACCTAAAGAGCAACACCATTGGCGGCGGCATGAAATTAATGATCCCAAATCAACCGCTACCGCCTGAAAGACCAAAATTAGTTGAACCTAAAGGTATTGAAGTCGTTGTCCCCGATTCTACAAACGATGACGATAAGGAAGAAAATCAGATTTCAACAAACCGCTACGGAATACGGGAAAAAGCTGAGCGGGGAATTGGTGTCTGGATCGATGGTTTGTCTTCCCAAGGAACAAGCAATCTAGCGCTCCATAAAAGTGCACCTGTAGGAACAATACTAAAAATTACCAACCCAATGACTAAAAGCGTTACCTACGCGAAAGTAGTCGGCAAATTTAATGACAATGCTGAAAACCAAAATGCTATTGTGGTGTTATCAAAGTCCGCGGCAGCAAGTATTGGCGCATTAGATAAACGCTTTCAGGTAGAAATTGCCTACGGGTTACCTTTAGAAAATTAATTATAATAAAAATAGCTCTTGCAGCGCAAAACAAGAATGAATAACAAACCGTATGTCATAGGGATTGCCGGAAGTAGTGGTTCTGGAAAAACTTTTTTTTTGAATAGCTTTTTAAAACATTTCAAAACCGATGAAGTTACATTGATTTCCCAAGACGATTATTACATTCCCGCCAATACAAAAACGCAGGAAGAAAATAGACTCTATAATTTCGATATCCCAACATCCATAGACAGAGAAGCTTTCTATAAAGATATTAAGGCACTCTTTAATGGGGAGACTATTTATAAAGAGGAATATACATTTAATAATCCTTCATTAACACCCAAAATATTAGAGATAAAACCGGCTCCGATATTGATTATCGAAGGACTTTTTATTTTCTATTACACTGAAATAAATGCGCTTATAAACCATAAGATATTCCTGAGCGCTGATCAGGATATCGCACTCAGAAGAAGGCTGCACCGCGATTTGGTTGAACGTGGTTACTTTGAGGATGATGTGATGTACAAATGGGTGAATCACGTCCTCCCCTCTTACAACGAGTATTTATTACCGTTTCAGGATTCTTGCGATCAGGTCATATTCAACAATACGGACGAACCTGAGCCGATCTGGGATATGACCAATCAGATTTCTGAAGAGCTGAAAACAAAACTCAATTTAGTATAACGTAGATAAAGACGGGCTTAGGTATGAATAAGCCCGTCTTTATTTAAAAGTACTTGATTTATTGACATCAAGACTTTAAATTCTTATCTTTGCGCCACGAAACAAATCCATCATAATGAACCATCCTGTAAAGATTAAAAATGCTTTGGTTTCAGTCTATTATAAAGACGGCCTAGCTCCTTTAGTTGAATTATTAAACAAATACGGTGTTACATTCTATTCCACTGGTGGGACAGAAACATTTATCAAAGATTTAGGTATAGATGTCGTTCCAGTTGAAGACCTGACAAGCTACCCTTCGATTTTGGGAGGCCGTGTTAAGACCTTACACCCAAAGGTGTTTGGTGGAATTTTAGCACGCCGTCCGCTTGAATCGGACCAACAGCAACTAGCACAGTATGAAATACCAGAGATCGATTTGGTTATTGTGGATTTGTATCCATTTGAGGAAACTGTTGCTTCTGGAGCTTCTGAGCAAGATATCATCGAAAAAATCGATATCGGTGGAATCTCATTGATTCGTGCAGCAGCGAAAAACTTTAATGATGTTGTTATCATTTCTTCTAAAAATGATTATAAAGCGCTTGAAGAAATCCTAGCGAACCAAGAAGGTAATACCTCTTTGGAGCAACGTAAAGAATTTGCGAAACGCGCCTTCAATACATCGTCGCATTATGATACAGCAATCTTCAATTATTTCAACCAAGAGAATCCGATTGAAGTTTTTAAACAATCCGAGCAAAATGCTCAGGTGTTGAGATATGGTGAAAATCCGCACCAAAAAGGTATTTTCTTTGGCGACCTGGATAACATGTTCGACAAATTAAATGGTAAAGAGCTTTCGTACAACAATCTTGTTGATGTAGATGCAGCTGTCGCTTTAATCGACGAATTTGAACAACCAACATTTGCTATTCTAAAACACACAAATGCTTGTGGGGTTGCATCAAGACCAACAATTAAACAAGCTTGGTTAGATGCCTTGGCCTGTGATCCGGTTTCAGCATTTGGCGGGGTTTTAATCACCAACGGCGAAGTGGATGGCTCAACAGCAACAGAGATCAATAATTTATTCTTCGAGGTCTTAATCGCACCTTCTTATTCGGAGGAAGCAATTGCTATTCTTACCGCCAAGAAAAATAGAATTATCTTAGTTCGTAAAGATGTAAAACTACCTAGCCAACAGTTCAAAACCTTATTGAATGGTGTCATTCTTCAAGATAAGGACAATACAATTGAAGGACCTGAGCAAATGGTAACAGTAACAACTGTAACACCTACAGCTGAACAATTGGAAGATTTATATTTTGCGAATAAAATTGTAAAACATACAAAATCCAATACCATTGTCTTTGCTAAAAATGGCACATTGTTAGCATCGGGTGTTGGGCAAACATCAAGAGTCGATGCCTTAAAGCAAGCAATTGAAAAAGCAGTTTCATTTGGTTTTGACCTACAAGGTTGTTCAATGGCATCAGATGCGTTCTTTCCTTTCCCTGACTGTGTAGAAATTGCATCTGGAGCAGGTATTGCAGCTGTATTGCAACCAGGTGGTTCTATCAAAGATCAATTATCCATTGATATGGCCAATGAAAAAGGAATTGCGATGGTAACGACAGGCGTAAGACATTTCAAACACTAAGAGTGATCCCGATCACCTCATAAAAAAAGCTACTTTTTACAAAGTAGCTTTTTTTATTTGTTGACCTGCCAGCCCAATCGCTCTGATTTGTATCGTTCTATTTCTTCCGAAAGTTTCCGGATAGCATAGGCAACAATAGCAACATCATCTAACCAACCACCTACAGCAATAAAATCCGGAATAGCATCGACTGGGGACACAACGTAAATAATCGTCCCGATAATAATGGATAGATTCCAGCTGTTCATTTTAAACTTTCCTGTAATTGCATCCTTGCACATGGCGATCAGTAACTTAAAATCGCCAACATAGCTTCCTAGATTTTTTGCCTTAGACTCTGCCTGTGACAGCTCCGCTTCCGTAATTTTACGATGTCTAAAGCGTTCAAACATACCCGTTGCAATCTTCTTGATTCTACTATTCATAACTCAAAATTATCAATATTTTTCTAGTGCGCCAAATTATCCATAGTCCTAATAGTCTCCATTATTTTGATATAAAAATCAACCTTGATCATAATAGCGGTTGAATCCACCCTAACAAAGGAGACGGATTCATTTTTTCACAACACAAACTACGGGCTATTTTTTGCGCCCCTTGACACGTCCTAATAACCTACTGATCACAAACTTACCAATGTCCCCAATACATATAAAAGAATCGGTTGCCCACTGACTGGTCTCAAGGTATCTGTTTAGGCCACTTTTTATATTCATGGATATAGAGTTCTACTACAATCTTTTTTGTCGAATAGATCTCTATTTCCTTTCCCTCTTTTTTAATATTTCGATGTTGCTTGCTCTTGGTCGGAAAGATGAAGTTTCTCTCTATATCCCTAATATCTACATTAAATATAAAGGTTGATGGTATATTTTTGTTATTAAACCAACACCGCATTGTAGTATATACCTTAAATACGTTTTTATAGTAGATCCCAGAATTCTTTGTTTCGCTCTTTGCTTTTTTTGATAGGGTATCTTTCTTGGACAACAGGGTGAGGATAGGGAACTTCTGAATTTAGGGTATGCAAGGATAACCAAAGAAATAGTTGAAATGTGCATAATTATTTAATAATAAAAATAAGATAAAAAACAAATCATTAAAAGAAACAATATAAAAATAAAATCTACACATTTGTGTAGTATTAACATTAAAACACAAAACTTAATTTTAAACAAACAAAACATAGTTAAATCACAAAAAAATAAATCTGACAAAACATAAAAAAACAAATAACGTAATATATGAACAAATCCATTTTTATTCTGCCACTATCGGTATTCTTTTTGAACATATCCTGTAAAAAAGATATTCAAAATCAAACAGAGAACACTGTTAATACTGAGAGTTCTGCTGAAAAATCCAATCTACAAACCTTTTCAATAATCCTGTCCAAGGCAGTCAGCAAAAATAAACCCCTTAGAGATTTTATAAAGGCCGAAGCATTAAAACAGAAAGATAATGATTTTGATGTTATATATGAATTATGCAAAAATGAAAAAATAGCTGACAATAAAACATTCAGGGAGATTTTAATTGAAAATGAAACTTTCGAAGGAGCTATCACAAAAGTTGAAACAGAACTTCCTACAATAACAATCCTTGTCCCCACATTACCAAATGATAGCTTTACACCCTACAATTGGGCTACTGATAGCCAAATTCCGATGGTAGGGCATGTAAATAGAACAGATGTTGATATGTATTTAAATGGCGAAAAGGGTATGTCACTAAAGAACGGACAAGTCCCTGGATTCCCCACCTTAGTAGTGAAAAATAACGAAAGAATAAGAATGCGTGCCCCCGGGATAAAAGCATCTAGCAATTCATCGTTAAGTTCATCTCAACTCGAATTCGTCCATGAAGCTTATGATGGCATAAATAATCCGACTAAGCCCTATTCGGAAGCAAAAGCAGAATCAATTTCAAAATTAAACGCATCTGCAAACAGGCTTACAGCAAACTCGACAACTTACCAACGCTCATCTTACGACCCTTATTATTTTGAGTCGCCTCAAATCCATACCGATGCGTATAACAAATTTCTACCTCAAAATGGTGGTTGGCAAAGGGATTATATCTATTATAATTTGGACAATACTCCAAATGCAAAGGGTGGCTTAAATCAAACAATGACTGAGAGCATAATGGCAATAAAAATTAACCCGGGTGCATTGAAGATAATACAAGATGAAGGAGATCCGACTTACAATACAAATTTTGCGATCCATAGCAGTGAAAATATCTATTCCACTGCCAAAATGTGGACAGAAGGCAACTTTGACATTCAAATAGATATAGTTACCAGTGATGTTCAAGGGGGTGGATCAGCAACTTCACAGGTTCTGTCTATCCCAGCAATAGAACTCTTTGATGTTCAGTATACAACGCAAACTTATGGAAGACCTACATCCGGCGATTACACAACGGTTTATACTTTTAAGGAAGTTTTACCAAAATATTATTACTGTAACATTCCAATTAAGGAGTGGAATCTGCAACATATGGGGTACACTTGGAAAATTTCAGTTAGAGAAAACGATAAAGCGACAACTTACATGGATAGTGAAAAAGTTTCTACCAAATTTGCGACTAATTTTTCAATAGAACCTTCTACAGGGATATTGAACAAAATAGGCCTTAAATTTGGAGCTTCTGCTGAAAGGGTAGACGAAGTAACATCTACCGTTCAAAGAACACAAGAAAATGATTTTATAGGTGATGCTCTAGTTAATTTTGGCGACGCAGTACTAACTTCTGGGAACAAATTGGAAGATACTCAGATAAATTCATTTATAGTAGATCTTAAGACCAAGGCGAGAAGGGAATCTGCTACAAAATATGTAAATGCTGTTGACATAAATAGAAGAAATAGAACAGATCCACCTCCATTTTATTCAGCAGAGCAGAATGACATCAAAGCAACAGCTAAAAATGTATATTCATTATCTAACTTTAATAAAGTTTATAATAATAACTTTGAAATCGTAATGGTTCCGGTATACAAATATTAAAGAATTACAAATAAAACACATTGGCCAATAAGCATTATTTATCATGCTTATTGGCCAATGTGTTTTAATAACTCTCTATAATGTCAACTCTTAAATCTCAATGAATAGAATGATCTTTAAACTTGCTATACTAATAGCAATAAAACCATAATTTTATTATTTTTACAACTAACTGTAGCAAAGTGTAGGTCATCTCCGTATAATAGACAACACAAGCGCAATGTGTTTTACACAAAAAAAGATTTTAATATTACACGGTTATGAAAAACTATAGATTATTTAATTTTATTGCCATCGCAGTAGCGACATTCCTCCTATCCAGTTGCTTAAAAGATAATGACGACCAAAGAATCCCAGGTGCGTTATTTACAATGGTCAATGGATACACTGACGCCAATGCGGTTGTATATTATGCCGACGGAGGACCCTTACAAAGTCCATATTATCCCTTGGATTTTAAAAGCTATAGCCAAGTTGGCCTATTTACGGGGGCTAGAAAAATAGCGATATCATCAGAGTATAACAATGTTTTGGTTGATACTACAGTTACTATCAAAGACAGTACAATTTATACGTCATTTGTTTATGGAAACAAAACAAAAGCGGTTCAGGTTATCACAACGGATAAAGTCAATAAAGATATTAAGAACACAGAATCTGGTGTACGTTTCTTTAATTTTGCTGAAGGAACCGATCAGGTAACCCTTCAAATCGGTAGCCAGACTTCACCTACAGAATGGACCAACCGAGCAAAAGAAACACAAAATTCAGCGACTGCACACCAAGGTTTTATCGCGCAAAAAAGTGGAACCTTTACTGTTATTGCGAAAGATAAAGCCGGAAAAACCATCGCTACTCGCAAGGATATCAAATTGGTTGAGAATTATTACTATTCATTGATATTAATCGGCAAGATCAATGATGAGAAAAAACCACTATACCTTGGTTTGGTAGCGCAGGCCGCAAATTAGAATACCCCGTTTTCTATATACTGAAAAAGACCATCGCATTCATGTGATGGTCTTTCTTTATTTGGTACAAGCCATCTCTATAATGGGATAGCTCTTTTCCGTTAAAAACTAAGGGGTTTCTTTGGGCGCAACTTTAGAGACCACATAGATATCCTCATTATCTTTCTTCATCTTATACTTCTCTCTTGCGATACGTTGCACCTCCTGCGGATTGGATCGAATGTCGTTTATCGTTTTTATAATTGCTGCATTCTCCTTCAGATAAAAAGACCGTTCTGTCTCCAGGTTGGCTCTTTGCTTTTGATAACTGTATTGTGTAGCAAAATCATTTCGATCAAAAAACAACATCCACACTAAAAAAGCCAAAGTGGCTAATAAATACTTATTTCTTATTAAAGACCATAATCGTTGCATAGGACAAAAATACTATTTAGCTTTTATACTCCTGATATTTTCTTCCAAAGTTAATCATCTTTAATAAAGATATGGAATAATGTACTCAAATTCATCATATACTTAGAATAATCTTATCTTTAACAATTCGAAACAACATTAATATTCCGATGAAATATCCGTATTTGAAAAGCATAAATAGCCTTAAAAATAAAGTGGATATTCCATCTGGCCATTAAAGAATAAATCATTTACATATGAAATACTATCTCATTGCTGGCGAAACATCAGGTGACCTACATGGAGCCAATCTCATCAAAGCACTTAAAATAGAGGATCCGACGGCTACATTCAAAATCGTTGGTGGTGATCTAATGCAGGAAGCCACTGGAGAAAAAGCATTGATACACACTTCAGCGATGGCTTTTATGGGTTTTGTGGAAGTTTTGAAAAACCTGGGCAAAATAGCTAAAAATTTGAAAGCAGTTAAAAGTGATCTGTTGAACGAAAAACCTGATGCTGTTATACTTATAGACTTTCCAGGCTTCAATTTAAAAATTGCCGAATTTGCCAAAAAGCATGGTATCAAAACATGTTATTATATTTCACCAAAGGTCTGGGCGTGGAATCAGGGTCGTGTGAAAAAGATCAAAAAAATTGTCGACCATATGTTTTGTATTCTACCATTTGAAGTTGATTTCTACAAAAAATGGCGCATGCCGGTCGATTATGTGGGCAACCCGCTGCTCGATGCTATTTCAGCCTATTCTTTTAATCCGAAATTCAGGGATGAAAATGGTTTTACAGACAAACCACTTATTGCCTTATTGCCAGGCAGTAGAGAAATGGAGATTTCCAAACTTTTACCCATTATGGCCGAACTCCCCTATTTTTTTCCAGTACATCAGTTTGTCATCGCCGGTGCGCCGAATTTTGACGAATCTTATTACAAACAGTTCATGAGGGGTATCGACATTCCGGTCATTTTCAATCAAACATATGATATCCTAAACAATGCTGAAGCCGCAGTAGTCACCAGCGGTACCGCCACACTGGAAACAGGTATATTGAAAGTTCCGCAAGTTGTGGTATATAAAGCAAATGCAATATCGGTTTGGATCGCCAAATTAGTGGTTAAAGTAAAGTTTATTTCACTGGTAAACCTAATAAACAACTTTCTTTCTGTAAGAGAGTTAATTCAAGAAGATTGCACAGCATATGATATTTCCTATGAAGTGGGTGAATTGATCAACAACAAAGCGCATCGGGCAAGTGTATTAGAAAATTACGATATCCTCGCCGAAAAACTGGGCACACCGGGTGCCTCGGAGAAAACGGCTAAATTAATTGTAAAATATCTTAGTAAAAATTAAACTCTTTGGGCTTTCAATTGTCAAACTACTAATTAGTTACATATAATTAAAGCTTTATGAAATCGAAACTTATTTTAGGCTTTCTTTTTTGTGTCGCGTTTACCTTTGTTGGCAAAGCGCAAGAAACACAGCATTTTTCCAAGCTCGAAATTGGGAAAAAAGCCAAGAAAAATATTGACAGTAAAGACTCCACGGCAGTTATCCATATTGACACATTGATCATGAAGGATAACTCCACCTTGTCCTTTTACGGAAAGAAAAATGTAAAAATCACCATTGGTTACGCTGAGATCGGAAACAAAGCAACTTTCTATGGAACCGACGGAAAGAATAATGGTGCCAATTTTGATATTAACGTCAATTTTCAAAAATTGGGTTCACTGTATATTATCGCAAAAGGCGATGATGCTTTTAATGGAACCAAAACATTCCCCAATGGAAATGGTGGCAAAGTGAAAGTTACCCTGGCAACAGGAAGTATAAAACCGCAGGCGACAAATAAGAAGTCACCAAATTATATCTATGCCGATGTCGTAGCAGGCGGCAGAGCGGTCAATGCAAACACAGACTTGAGAAATATCTATGATCGGATCAAAACTGCACCGACAGGTCTTAGAGGTTTACCACAAGGGCAGATTTATTCCGGCAGTGCCGGTACAGAAGGTTCTTTTGAACTGATTTCTACCCAATAGGAAGACCGAAACAATATAACGCTAAAAAAGCATCAATTCTCACATTGATGCTTTTTTAGTGCTACGCGTTTTTATACTAACTTCAATGACAGCCTCTCTTTTTTAGTTCATAGGCTAACACCAATCTTGTCATCCGGTCATATCTCGCAATTCCCTCCTTCTGATTGTTATGTGTTAGGTATTGATTGTAAAACAATCCCATCAGATCGTTGATCCAACCGGTATAGTTGCTCCAAAATAAGCGTTCATCGGCTATATCCGCCAGCACCGGCTTGCTTAATCTTGTTTGATAATCCTTCGAAAGATCTGGATACATGCCCCGCAATTCTCCCAGCATATATAAAGTTGTTTGCAAATAAGCTGAATAGCGATAAAAGGATTGCGGATGATGCTGTAAGCGAACAAAAGCAATAAAATTAGCTTCATCCTCAAAACCTACCCCCTGTTGGTGGGCGAGCTCATGTATATAAGTAAACGGAAAAGATAAAGCTGGCATGGCATAATTTACCTGCGCTTCGTGTGTAAACGGATTGAAATAACCTGAAACACCGAAATACGAAACAACCACACTATTTAAAGGCGATTTGGCCTTCACCTGGCTTCTTGATAAAAAAGAAGAAAAAGTAGTATCCTTTTTTACCCAATTTGCCAAATCCGTCCGTATATCATCTTTCCGATCCGCCCACTGTGCCGGATTGACCTGTTCCCGCAAAGCATTTGTACTATCCAGGTATTCATCGAGTACCATGAGATAATCCGCAAGCTTCAGGCTATCAACCTGCAGGTGTGCATTCACACTGATCGGTTTCCGATAATAATTCAAACCCCAGGAGACATAAAAGAAGATATATAGCCCAAGCAATAGATTTACGATAGATAAAAAGGTTCGGCAAGCATCCGACCATTTTTTACCCCAGACCTTGCGTATAAGATTAACTAGCCAATAGAGCAGAAAAATAATCGTGAAAGCGTAAAAAATATCTCCTATGCTAATGGGAATGTAACCAAAAATATACTTCGGGATATGGCCATAAAATCGATAAAATCCCTGTGCATAAAATTCCTCTATCCATAGACTATTGCTTTCGATCAATGATAAAACGAATAGCAGGCCAATAAATGATCCAAAAATAAAAACAGCTATTTTATCGCGCTTTGTCATAAATTATTAGCTTTCGTTTTCGAAATAGACCTTATAATAGTTCATACCTTTATCTTCATCAAATCCCTTCTCAAGGTATTCCCGTTTTCCATGCACATAGATATGAAAGTTCTTATCCAATTTTAATACAGACTTGTAGGATGATTCCATCTTTTTGACGGCTTTATCCGCTATTTCAAAACTTGACTGGAAGGGTGAATCAAATTCATTTTCAAAACCAGCTTTATAATCCTGGAACATGGCTATCGCCTGGGGATTTCCCAATACTTCCTCTTCAAATTCCTCCTGAACGAAAGTTTCCTTTTCCTTAAAGTAGTTCATTGATTTATTCATCAAATCAATCTTATCGGCCTTCTCCAGTTCAAACGTTTCATCGAGTTTCTCCTGAACAAAATTCTTATAGACTTTTAAGTAGTTGCCTGTCTGATTGAAATTGTCATTACGCACACGCAGTTTTAGGAACTCGTCTTTCCAATACACCGCTTCCTGCTGTCTATTGGTCTGATCCAGTACAAGCACCTTATACCCTTCCTCTTCCTCCACATTGATGATAATACATCCTTTGTCCAACTTGTTGATGTTGATTGCCTCCTGCTCATATTCCAAGGTGAAAGCCCCTTGTTCAGGATATACCTTTAGGTAAGTCTCTTTGTTTTCTGACTTGAATATACCAATAGCATCGTGTTCCTCGCCTTCAATCTGCACATTTTTTAGCGCCACCACATACACCTCTCCTGCTTTAATCTTAGGGTGGCTGGACACCTCATACAGATGCTTCGAAATCTGCTGGGAAAAATCGTGAAAAGGCAATTGTTCCTTAAAGTATTGGCGCACAAAATAAAATACTTCATTCAGATCCAGTTCTTCATTAGGATGATATAGACGATATACTTCGTTCACTTTTGCAAAGGGGCTCATAAAGTACTGCATCAAAAGTCCAGGTAATACTTCATCGCCTTCAAAAGATACTGGGGCGTCAGACAGGATATAAAATTCGTCCTGTGCTTTGTTTCCTACACGATGTATGGATAATGCTTCAAAAGTTGCGTCTTGGTGAAAAAACATATTCTTATTTTATAAATTATATAAATCTATTGCTATTTTAAATGTTTGGCAATGTGCATTGACAATATCTTTGATCTGCGGAGAATAACCGCCCCCCATACTTACCTGAACAGGAATGTGCTGCTGATGGCACAGTCCCAATACAAGTTCATCCCTTCGCGCACAGGTCGCTGGACTTAAATTCAATTTACCCAGTTTATCAGTCCCCAGTATATCTACACCTGCCTGGTAAAAAACAAAGTCAGGGCGGATACGTACAAATAAATCCACTAGATTGTCTTTCAAAATTTCCAGATATTCTTTATCTGTTATATTTTCAGCAAGACCGATATCCAAGTGAGAACGCTGCTTGATAAAGGGATAATTCTTTTCCCCATGCATCGAAAAGGTAAACACTTGTTGATGTCCTTCAAAGATATGCGCTGTTCCATTCCCCTGATGCACATCGAGATCAATGATGAGGATTCGATTTGCAAGTTTCTGTTGTAATAGATAACCCGCAGCGGTCGCTTGGTCGTTCATCAGGCAGAAGCCTTCACCAAAATCATAACCCGCGTGATGCGTTCCACCTGCAATCGTGAAAGCTATACCATATTTCAAGGCATAACCTGCAGCCAGAACAGTTCCATCCAAAATATAGCGTTCGCGGTCGACCAAGCTTTTACTCAAGGGGAATCCGATCCTACGCACCATTTTTGCATCTAAGGTCAAATCAAACAGTTTTGTCACATAAACCGGATCATGTACCAAACAACAGGTTTCAAAACTGGCCAGCTCGGGCCTGAAAAAATTAGCTTCATTGGCCAATCCTTCATGCTTCAACTGCAGGGGGATCAACTCGTACTTTAACATCGGAAAACGATGTCCTTCCTTGACGGGATGGATAAATTCGGGATGAAAAGCTATCTTGAGCACTTTAAATCTTATTTTATTCATGCGAAGATAAGAAAAACTAAAGCAATCCTATTTTATCCAACAATATCAATCCGATATTTTGGAGTTGTATCGGAAAAAGGGCATCTTTGGGTAAGAACAAATCCTCAAGTTGATGTCGGACGCCGTTTGACATTAAACTTATATTCGATCATAAATAGATACATTAAAAATAACATGGAAACGACTAATTTGCCTCAATTGTCTGCAATGGAGCAGCGTGTCCTGGGTTCCCTGATTGAAAAATCAAAGGTGACCCCCGAATATTATCCCATGACGGTCAACAGCTTACAGGCTGCATGTAATCAAAAAACTTCACGTAAACCTGTTGTTCAATACAGCGAAGAGGACATCGTCAATACGCTAGATATCCTAAAAAAGAGAGGGTTGATTTCAACCGTTATCGGTGGTGGATCCAGGGTAACCAAGTATAAGCACAATTTTGCCATACAGTTTCCCCTTGTACCATCCGAACTGACTATTATTTGCCTATTACTTCTGCGTGGACCAATGACAGCCGGTGAAATCAATTCAAATGCCGGAAGATTATACGAATTTGACTCCTTAGGTGAAATTAATGAACAATTGGAGAAACTTGCTCAGGAGGGCTATCTGAAATCTCTTCCTAAACAAGCCGGACACAAAGAGGTACGTTATATCCACCTGTTGGGTGAAATAAATATGGAAGCTTTTGAAAATAGCAGCAGTGCAGCAAGCGGGGCAGCAGATCCGGCGCTTTTGGAACGTATCGGACAACTCGAACAGGAAGTCGCTGAATTAAAACAGAAGTTTCAAGAATTGTGGGACGAACTACATTAATCGATGACGAATACAACTGATTCCAAAACAGAATTATCCCAAGCCACCTTATGGCTGATGACCATTGCCACAGGTCTGGTTGTCGCCAATAATTATTATAATCAGCCATTATTGGGGCTGATTGCTAAAGACCTGCGTGTTAGCGAAGCCACAGTGAGCAATTCGGCCATGTTAACACAAATTGGTTATGCCTGTGGGCTTTTATTGATTGTTCCCTTGGGCGATATGTTTAAGAGAAAGAAAATGATCTTAATTGATTTTATATTCATTATTCTCTCTTTGGCCGGAATGGCACTTTCCCAGTCTATCACAGCCATCCTCATCTTTAGTTTTTTGATCGGCTTTACATCCGTGATTCCACAAGTTTTTGTACCCATGGCGGCAGAGCTTGCCCCAAAAGGGAAACAGGCAGCTGCAATAGGTATGGTCATGTCAGGATTATTGATCGGTATTCTATTATCACGCGTAGTTAGCGGATTTGTCGGTTCCTACTTTGGCTGGCGCGAAATGTATTGGATCGCTACGGTGATCATGGTCATCACAGCAATGGCTATCGCCATCAAATTACCCGAAGTTAGCCCTAATTTTAAGGGTACTTATAAAGAATTGATGCTTTCGGTGTGGAACTTTGCCAAGAAACAACCTGTCCTGCAATTGGCGGCATTTCGTGGTGCGATGGGATTTGGGGCGTTTTCTGCCTTCTTTACAACCCTCGTTTTCCATATCGAAGGGCCACCATTTTTTGACGGGCCAGCTACCGCTGGTGCATTTGGCCTTGTGGGCGCCTGCGGTGCCCTTGCAGCTGCTTTTGTCAACCGAATGACCGTATACATGGGTACCGCGAAAATTATCCGCTACGCGATATTATTGATGGTCTTTAGCTGGCTGCTTTTTGCGCTATTCGGTCATTATTACTGGGGACTAATCATTGGGGTGATCCTCATTGACCTTGGATTACAGTCGATGCACATCCTAAATCAGAGTGATTTCTACGCGCTCAATCTTGGCGCGAACAATCGTCTGAACACCGTTTATATGGTCAGCTATTTTATCGGCGGTTCAACAGGCACCTTTTTTGCGGCACAAGCATGGCAGCATTTCCAATGGCCGGGGGTTATTGCAGTTGGAACAACATACACCCTATCGGCATTGCTCGCACACTTATTATTTGATCATAAACTAAGAAAAAACTAATATGAAATTTGGCCAAGTAGATCATCCAGAAGAAGTGGACTTCACACTACCTTCTACGTCTCAGGAGACTTTAACCCTCCTACAACATTTCAAAAATAAAGAACCTTTTGAAGTATATGTCGGCTGTGCAAAATGGAACAAACAGGATTTAAAGGGTTTTTATCCCAGAGGAACAAAGGACGAGCTTGTTTACTATGCCAATCAGTTTAACAGCATTGAACTGAATGCCACGTTCTATAATTCACCGAGCCTGGAGCAGGTAGAAACCTGGAAAAAGAAAACTCCGGCAGATTTTAAATTCTTTCCAAAAGTTCCCCAGTCTATCAGTCATTTTAGCCGATTGCTTAACGCAACGGATAAAGTCAAGTTGTTTACAGATGCTGTGGTTCGATTTGATGAAAAATTAGGCATGGTCTTTCTACAAATGCACGACAACTACAGCCCAAAGGATATGGCGCGGTTAAAATTATTCTTGCACGACTGGCCAAAAGATGTTCCCTTAGCATTGGAAGTTCGAAATAAGGACTGGTTCTCAAAAGCCGAAGTAACGAATGAACTCTACAGCTTATTGGAGGAGACCGGTGTGACCAATGTATTGGTGGATACGGCAGGCAGAAGAGATATGTTGCATATGCGTCTGACTACGCCTGTCGCCTTTATCCGTTATGTCGGTGCCAACCATGCATCGGATTATGCACGTCTGGATAATTGGATAGAAGTATTAAAACTCTGGCGAGATAATGGATTACAGAAACTGTATTTTTTCATCCATCAGAATGTTGAAATTGAATCCCCCTTACTAGCAACCCACTTTATTAAGAAAATGAATGAAACATTTGATTTGAATCTTAAATATCCAAATAAAGCAACAGGTAATACCTTATTTTAATTCATATAAATCTATGACAAAAATATTTATAGCATTTTCATTTATCCTAGTGGTCTTCTTCTCATGTAGTGTCCAGCAAGCCATAATGAAAACCGATTCAAACATGAAAAAGATACAACTAGGCATGAGTAAAGAAGAAGTGATCAATACCATGGGGAAGCAATATAGAATCGCTGGTGCAGACCGCCTGAATGATAACTCGATAATGGAATTGATAACCTATGAAAATGCATACAATGAAGAGTATCAGCTATGGTTCAAAAATGAGGTACTCATGAAATGGAACAGAATATATAAATACAATCATGATCATGATCGAAGTAGAAGGGATACCATCCGTTAAACTGTAATTCTTATGCTCTTTCCATGATAAAACTATGCTAAAAAAATAAGGCCTAATCTGTAGATTAGGCCTTATTTTTTTAGCATAATAGGGTAAACCTATTTTTTTGCATATTTAAAGTTTTTGCCGATGAAGCGAGCATTACCACCTAATTCTTCTTCGATACGCAACAACTGATTGTATTTAGCCATACGGTCAGAACGAGAAGCTGAACCTGTTTTGATTTGACCACAGTTCAACGCAACCGCCAAGTCAGCGATCGTCGCATCTTCTGTTTCACCTGAACGGTGAGACATTACTGAAGTGTAACCAGAATTTTGCGCTAAAGTCACTGCATTGATTGTTTCAGTCAATGAACCGATTTGGTTTACTTTGACTAAAATAGAATTTGCAGTATGGGTATCGATACCTTGTTGAAGACGTTTTGTATTTGTTACGAAAAGATCATCACCTACCAATTGAATGTGATCGCCAATTTTGTCAGTCAATGTTTTCCAGCCAGCCCAGTCATCTTCAGCCATACCATCTTCGATAGAGATAATAGGGTATTTCGCTGTTAATTCAGCTAAATAGCTTGCTTGTTCTTCGCTAGAACGCACTGCACCTTTATCACCTTCAAATTTAGCATAATCATATTTGCCATCTTTGTAGAATTCAGAAGAAGCACAATCTAATGCTAAACAGATGTCTTGACCTGGTTTGTAACCAGCGATTTCAATTGCTTTCAATACTGTCTCGATTGCATCTTCAGTTCCGTCAAATGTTGGTGCAAATCCACCTTCATCACCTACTGCAGTAGAAAGACCTCTATCGTGTAAGATTTTTTTCAATGTATGGAATACTTCTGTTCCCCAACGTAATGCTTCAGAAAAAGAAGGAGCACCTACAGGCATGATCATAAACTCTTGGAATGCGATAGGCGCATCGGAGTGAGATCCACCGTTGATGATGTTCATCATTGGAATAGGCAACGTATTCGCATTAACACCGCCAATATAACGGTATAAAGGTTGACGTGACTCTTGTGCAGCTGCTTTTGCTACCGCCAAAGAAACACCAAGGATAGCGTTTGCACCTAAATTACCTTTATTTTCACTACCGTCTAAATCAATCATGATTTTATCGATGGCATTTTGCTCGAAAACATCTACGCCTTCCAAAGCTTTCGCTATTTTGGTATTTACATTTTCAACAGCTTTCAAAACACCTTTACCTAAGTATTTTGACTTGTCGCCATCACGCAATTCTACTGCTTCGTGAACACCTGTTGAAGCACCTGAAGGAACAGCTGCACGACCAACAAAACCATTTTGTGTAGTAACATCTACTTCGATTGTAGGGTTACCGCGCGAATCCAAAATTTGACGCGCATGAACATCGATAATTAAACTCATCTCTTTATTAGACTATAATTTATTTTCATTACTTAGTGTAAATAAGACACACTCTTATCTACAGACATTTTTCACAACCAAATATAACAAAAAATGTATTTAATCCGTCATTTATTGTGAATAAAATATGACCAATCTGAATAATTGGTTCTGCAAATAGCATAAAAAACCCTCCACGATAGGGAGGGTTTTTTATGCTATGCTATGTTTGCTTAGTTTTTGATCATTGCAACGAAATCATCAAACAGGTAACGTGAATCGTGTGGACCTGGGGATGATTCAGGGTGATATTGAACTGAGAACGCTTTTTGCCCTTTGATACGGATCCCTTCGATAGATTGGTCGTTCAAATTGACGTGCGTTATCTCCACATTTTCCGAATTTTGGATATCTTCAGCTACAACACCAAAACCATGGTTTTGTGAAGTAATTTCACAACGGTTAGCGATAATATTTTTGACTGGGTGATTGATACCACGGTGTCCGTTATGCAATTTGCTTGTGCGGATGCCATTAGCTAGCGCTAAAATCTGATGACCTAAACAGATCCCAAACATTGGCTTGTTTGCATTCAAAATAGATTTTACGGTTTCGATAGCGTAATCCATTGGTGCAGGATCACCGGGGCCATTAGAAATAAAGTAACCATCAGGATTCCATTTTTCCATTTCCTCAAATGTTGTCTTAGCCGGGAAAACCTTTGTATAAACGTCACGGGCCTCAAAGTTGCGCAGGATATTTTTCTTGATACCCAAATCCAATACTGCAACACGTAAAGATGCATTTTCATTTCCAAAGAAATAAGGCTCAGTAGTTGTTACCTTAGAAGACAATTCAAGACCATCCATCGAAGGAACTTTTGCCAACTGGCTCTTTAACTCTTCAACGTCTAGCGTTTCCGAAGAAATGATTGCATTCATGGCTCCTTTATCACGGATATGTCTTACCAATGAACGTGTATCCACATCGGAAATACCCACCAAATTTCCTTCTTCAAAATAGCTTTGAATAGACTCATCAGCCATTTTACGGCTATAGTTGATGTTGTAGTTTTTACAAACCAAGCCCGCAATCTGAATTTGATTTGATTCGGTGTCATCCTCATCAATACCATAGTTACCAATATGTGCATTGGTTGTGACCATGATTTGTCCAAAATAAGATGGATCTGTAAAAATCTCTTGATAACCGGTTGTTCCTGTATTGAAACAGATTTCACCAGTAGTCGTACCAATTTTACCAGCGGCTTTACCGTGATAAACTGTACCATCTTCTAAAACTAAAATTGCAGGCAATTTGCTGTAGTTGGTCATTATCGATGTAATATTATAAAATGTGTATCTCTTCTGTTCTGAATCCTAAAGCCTTCCCTATTGGATATAAAAAAAGCCCTCAAATGGGCTAAAATATTAATTAACAATGCATTACCACGATTGACAAACCGTTTCCTAAGGCACCTACCAATAAAGACTCTACTTTAATTTTCACGGGAGACAAAGTTACGACATATCAGTTAAAAGTGAAAAACATTTTTCAATTATTTTACATGGAGCCTGTTTGCCTATGTATAAATCGATGAAAGTCTCTTAAAATCAAAAAGATCAATACAGGAACAAGTCCAAAAATCATTGGATTTGCAGACCAGGCATCCTCCCATTTCATCTGTAACAAGGCGATAAAAGCAGTTGTCATTCCGCAACCGGGACATTCATATCCGGTAATTGCCTTCCAGAGACAAGGAATGAGGATATGAATATCCGACAGCATATACAATGCGATAGCAGTGCCAAAATACCCTATGACAATGGTGTAAATCCAGTGCACTCGCAGGTATTTCAGCACAAGCCAAGCCATTAATTATTGTTTACCGGACTTTTGATGTATTGACCATCTTTATCCTTGTATTTCCCAACAATGATCATGATCAGATCTATAAGCGACCAGATCCCACATCCACCCAGAGTAACCAACTGGAGAACCGCTGTTCCGATCTGTCCCAAATAGAAACGATGTCCACCGAAGGGGCCAAGAAACAAACAAAATAATAAAGCGGGCAACCAGCGATCATCCTGTATACTGCGATTCTGCTGGAAAGGTTGGTTCGCGTAGAATATAGGTTGTTTCGCGCCACAGAGAGGACAGACCTCAGCTTTGACATTAATTACCTGACCACATTCCACACAATATTTTTCGTCTTCTGTTTTCATTTTAGATTAATTTGTCAATGAAATTAGCAAAAAACTCTGAAAAAATATATTTTTTTCACGATACCACAGTCAACACAGAAAAGCCATTACAATATATCAAAGAGTACAGCAACGTAAACTGCCCCTCTATTCTCTCATGGTCTACAATAACACTCCCAATGGGAGACTTTCCAAATTCAACTTCAATTCACATGCTTTGCAACGGGGCTACAACAGGATACCTGGGGAAGAGCGAAAAGTTCAATGAGGTTGACACTTAAGTCGGAAAATAATATCAAAAGTGATATCAAAAAAAAACGCTTCATAAATGAAGCGTTTTTATATATTTTGCTAGCTATTAAGAGTTTATTGCTTTCCAGATCATATCTTTCAATGGCAGAATATTTTTACCACTGACGGATGAGATGAAAATATGCGGAAGCCCCTCAGGAAGCTGCTGTTCCATTTCCTTCTCAAGTTCATCATCAAGCATATCAGACTTTGTAATCGCCAATAACTTGGGTTTATCTGCTAATTCGGGATTATATGCTGTCAATTCATTCAGTAAAATACCATACTCTTCTGCTATGGTGCGGTCTGTATCAGCAGGCACCATAAATAACAATACTGAATTGCGTTCAATGTGTCTTAAGAAACGATAACCAAGCCCCTTCCCTTCCGAAGCACCCTCAATGATCCCCGGAATATCGGCCATCACAAACGAGCGGTTATCGCGATAACTCACCATACCGAGATTAGGCACCAATGTGGTAAATGGATAATTGGCAATTTCAGGTTTTGCGGCTGAGACTACGGACAACAAGGTTGATTTACCTGCATTCGGAAAACCTACCAGACCAACGTCTGCTAGTACCTTAAGCTCGAGAATCATCCATTGCTCTTTGCCTGGCATCCCTGGTTGCGAAAATCGAGGGGTTTGTTTCGTAGGCGACTTAAAATGCCAGTTACCTAAACCACCCTTTCCTCCTGGAACCAGGATCTTGGTCTCACCATCTTCGGTAATATCAAACAACACCTCTCCAGTCTCTGCGTCCTTGGCAATGGTACCCAGTGGCACCTCCAATATTTCATCATGACCAGTGGCACCTGTCCGTAGCGAACTACCACCTGATTCACCATTGGAAGCGATGATATGCTTACGGTACTTCAAATGAAGTAATGTCCAAATATTAGTCGTTCCTTTCAGGATAATATGTCCTCCACGACCGCCATCACCACCATCAGGTCCTCCTGTAGCTGTGTGCTTGTCACGATGCAAATGAGCCGAACCTGCCCCACCATGTCCCGAACGACAACACACTTTCACATAATCAACAAAATTCGATCCTTGCGCCATTTACAATGTATTACAGTCTAAAAAAGTATTTATTTCAATTAATAATTATCGATAATATCCGTTAGGTTTTTAAAGATTGTATCGATATCACCGATCCCATCTACCTTGGATAATTTACCTTGCGCTTCGTAATAAGGTAACACATGAATTGTTTTTGTAAAATACTCATCAATGCGTTTTACCAATTTATCAGCATCGTCATCTGAACGGCCAGAGATCTCTCTACGTTTAGCGATACGCGCTTTCAGTTCGTCTTCATTTACATCTAGTGCGATTACAACTGAGATTGACGTGTTGACACCTTCCAAAAAAGCATCCAATGCCTCAGCTTGGGCAACGGTACGCGGAAATCCGTCAAAAATAAATCCTTTTGCTTCAGGATTCTTTTTCACTTCCTCTTCCAGCATTGCTATCGTAATCGAATCTGGCACTAAATTTCCCTCAGCAATAATCTGGCTTACTTGTTGACCAAGTGGCGTTTGACCTTTAATATGTGCTCTAAAAATATCACCAGTTGAAATATGAATCAATTGATATTTTTCAATAAGCTTTGCAGATTGAGTTCCCTTACCTGCACCCGGAGGGCCAAATATTACAAGGTTTAGCATAGTTTTATTTAAGAAATTAAAACGAGTTAAAAAATAAAAGCCTAATCACAGATGATGACTAGGCTTTTCAGTCGTGCGCTCCAAGGGAGTCGAACCCCTAACCTTCTGATCCGTAGTCAGATGCTCTATCCAATTGAGCTAGGAGCGCAGTAAACCATTACGTTTAGAACTCTGTCCCATTTGTTTTGGTGACGCAAATATAGTCAGAATTCATTTTTTTACAAACTTTTTTTCAAAAAGAAGTTTCCATCCCCCTCAACACTCTACGCTTACTTCACCTTCTTTTATAAAAAAAGCCAATCTTCGAGATTGGCTTTTTGTGCACTCCAAGGGAGTCGAACCCCTAACCTTCTGATCCGTAGTCAGACGCTCTATCCAATTGAGCTAGGAATGCCTCTTTTTAATAATACAGGGACTGTATATTGTGCGCGCCAAGGGAGTCGAACCCCTAACCTTCTGATTCGTAGTCAGATGCTCTATCCAATTGAGCTAGGTGCGCTGGGCAACCAAAACAAATCCGTATCCTTTTCCGTTTTGGTGATGCAAATATCGTTATATTTATCGATTTAACAAACATTTTTTCTCTTTTTTTAACTTTATGAAACAACATTTCGTTTATCTCGTTGATAATATTATATTTAAAATATCAACTTTTTTTTTCAGACACTGACAAATGTTATTATTCATGAGCAAAAGAGAATTAAAACTCAGCAAAATCCGCATTGGAGATATCAGCATCTCCTATTATATCCGTCCCAGTACAACATACCCTGCCCCTAAAACCGTGTTATTTATTCATGGGTTTCCTTTCAATAAGAACACCTGGAAACAACAATTGTTACATCTTGACGAGGAATACACTGGGATTGCCCTGGATGTCAGAGGGCATGGACTCAGTACAAATGGACATGGTTTCTTTTCTGTCGATGTGTTTGCAAAAGATCTTGTTGAATTTATCCGGAAATTGGATCTCAATCATGTTGTGCTCTGCGGTATCTCCATGGGTGGCTATATCGCCTTGCGCACCTATGAACTGATCGGTCAGCAGCTCGCCGGATTGATTTTATGTGACACCAACTCCCTTGCGGATGACAATAAAGGCAAACAAAAACGATTTGATTCCATACAAGCATTGCTTAAATATGGTCGAAGACCATTTGCCATCGGCTTTACGGAAAATGTGTTTTATGAAAAAACAATCCGGGAAAACCCTGAGGCCGTCGAACTCATCAAGAGCTGTATCCGCAGAAATGAGCTTTCCAGTATATGCGCAACCCAGCTTGCCTTGGCTTCCCGTACAGATACTACACATTCCTTGAAAACGATTATTATCCCTACATTGGTCATTAAAGGTAAACATGATAAATTGATGAGCGAAGAGCAGACCAGCATTCTTATCGAAAATATCCCTGATGTTAGGTTTATGGAGTTTGAAGAATCCGGGCATCTACCCAATCTTGAAGAACCCGAAAAGTTCAATAGGGTATTGAATGAATTTTTAGCCAGTATATAAAGACCGCGTTACAGTGAAGCGATCATAAAAATAAGAACTAAGGAAAGTCCGAATATAAAAAAAGCCACGCGAGTGGCTTTATTTCTTTTTTTCATTGAGATTTCATCCTGGATACGTTAGAACGAAAAATCATCTTTTGAACGACTATCGGCTTCTTCAGCGTACGCATCGTCAAAGTTAGGCTCATAACGTTTTTCGATTACTTCCTGGTTAGACTTAATGTAATTTACAACATCTGTCAAACCCTCCGCAAACTTCTCAAAATCTTCTTTGTATAAGAAAATCTTATGCTTAATAAACTGGCCATCCTCAAAGCGCTTCTTGCTTTCTGTGATAGTAATGTAGTAATCGTTCGATCGAGTTGCTTTTACATCAAAAAAATAAGTTCGCTTACCTGCTCTCACCTTTTTTGAAAAAACCTCTTCACGCTCTTTGTTTTCAAAATCTCCCATTGGTTGTTATTTAAGTTTAAAGTAATCTTAATCTTTGATAAATATATAATAATTCATTTTAATACACCAAATAATATTAAAAAAAAAGACAATAAACCGTAAAAATGGCATATTCATTCCATCGATAGCCGATAAAAATTAAACAACAAGATTTTTTACCGACGAAATCAGTACATTTACCGAAAATATAAGTTGTATTACCTAAAGCGAATATGCATAGTTTATTTGTGCCTCTATCTTTGAGTCATAAATAGTAAAAACATTATGGAAAAAGAACCTATCATACCAAACAGCAATAACAGCCGCAATATCGTGGGGGCCATTGTCATCATCGTAGGTATATTCTTATTATTGAATAACCTGAATTTAGGAGACTGGTTTCCGGACTGGTTATTTAGCTGGCCGACAATATTGATCATTATTGGTTTAGTGATTGGCGTAAACTCTCAATTTCAGAAAAAATCGGCAATCATCTTATTGATTATCGGTGGTGCCAGCCTGATTTCCCGAATGATGCGTACGGACTTTGGATCAGTAACCGTCCCTATTATCATCATTTCGCTTGGGATTTATTTTATCATGAGTAAACGGAAACCGCCGATGGTTCCGCCTACCTACCCTAATCCGCCACAGAATCCTTACGATTGGGATAAACGTGTCAATAGTCCAACAGATACTCCGGCGGACGCCACAGCACCCGATGCCGAGGCAAAACCTTTTAACGAACAATACGGATCAAGCCAACAAGCCTCGCCTAACGCGCAGGCTTTTGGCAACAAAGAGAATAGTTCATTTCATCAGTCTTTTGAGGACAGCCTTAATCTGAATACGATTTTTGCAGGCCAAAAGAAAGTCATTTATTCCAAGCAATTTAGAGGTGGAAATTTGACCAACGTCTTCGGAAGTATTGAATTGGATCTAACAAAGGCAGATATCCAACAGCCTATTGTCATCGATACATTTCAGTTATTTGGCAGCGCACGTATTATTATCCCACCACATTGGACAGTATTCAGCAATGTAGCATCCATTTTAGGATCTGTCGATGACCGAAGATTTCAGACGATATACAACCCTGACACCGACAAAAAGATCTATATCACTGGTACATGTATATTGGGCAATTTAACGATAAAGAATGCTTAATAGATGAAAAACAAACTGTCCCTCAGTGTTAAAAGTCGATTAATAGGCATTATTTGTATATCCGTATTTATCGGATATCTTGCATTACAATATTTACTGATGCTACGTTCAGGATTTGATTCCGAACTGGCATTTAAAGATTCATTGATCAATAGTGCTGTGATGATGTTTTGCTGCTATGGCATGTCCTCTGCGTTAAATTTCTACACACCACAACCCCGCGAGATATGGAAGGTGCTGATTATAGGCTTGATTATGGCCACGATCAGTACAGGGTTGAGCCGTTTTTTAATGAGCTATTTTATTCAGCCCAACTTTATCACGCTACTGGATTTAACACTACCATTTCGTGGTATCGTTAACTTCCTTATCCTCACTTCTGTTGCTATTATCAATATTGTCTGGAATATCCAGGAAGATAATATCAATAACATCAAACGGAAACAAGAGTCCGAAAATCTGCTTCGCGAGGCGGAACTCTATAATCTACGGCAGCAGCTGCAGCCACACTTTTTATTTAACAGCTTAAATTCGATCATCGCTCTAATTGGCGCGAATCCGGATGAAGCACGTAATATGACATTTCAACTATCTGATTTTTTACGGGGTACAATGAGAAAGGAAAACAATCAGATTATCACACTGGAAGAAGAACTGGACCATCTACAACTTTATCTTGATATTGAAAAGGTACGCTTTGGTCATCGTCTGAATACTTCCATCTCCTCCTCGGAGGAAATATTTAGTAATAAATTGCCAGCAATGATCATCCAGCCTCTGGTAGAGAATGCCATTAAGCATGGATTGTACAATATAACCGACCAAGTCGAAATACAAATTAAATGCACCTCAAATGAGGGACAACTTCTGATTCAAATTACCAATCCATTTGATGTCGAGGAGCAATCGAGTCCTAAAAAAGGTACCGGATTTGGCCTTTCCAGTATTCAACGCAGATTATATCTTTTATATGGAAGAAATGATCTTATGGAGACCCAGATTCAGGACAATATATTTACTAGCACCCTAAAAATACCTCAATATGATTAAAGTCGTTATCATTGATGATGAACCCTTAGCACGCTCCATTATTGCGGGCTATTTAAAAAATGAAGCTGATGTAACCATTATGGCTGAGTGTGGAGATGGTTTTGAAGGCGTTAAAGCGATCCAGATACATGAACCTGATCTGGTTTTTTTGGATGTCCAAATGCCTAAATTGACTGGTTTTGAAATGCTCGAGCTGGTGGACAACCCTCCTGCCGTTATTTTCACCACAGCATTTGACGAATATGCGTTAAAGGCCTTTGAAAAGAATGCACTGGATTATCTGCTAAAACCGGTCTCCCCGACACGTTTCAAAAAAGCATTGGAAAAGTTTAGATCCAGCTATTCTGCACCCGAAAAGAAAGCCCAACCTAACTATGAGGTCCTCGCTGCACAAGACGAAACAAAGATCGACCGTATCGTTGTCAAAACAGGTACACAAATCAAAATAATCCCTATAGATACAGTCAAATACCTGGAGTCTTATGATGACTACGTAAAAATTCATACCAAAGATGGCATGTACCTCAAAAATAAGACCATGGCATTTTTTGAAAAATCCCTAGATCCAAATCAGTTTGTACGTATCCATCGTTCGTTTATCATCAAAGTTGATCAATTAGCTAAATTGGAGCCCTATGAAAAGGACTCTTATATTGCTGCACTGATCTCTGGTGAGAAGCTCAATATCAGTAAATCAGGCTATGCCCGATTAAAACAATTGATTGGAATTTAAACATTCCGTAGATTTGTGCCTAACAATGGTTATGAAACATTTTTTTACAGCAATATTGTTGGGCATCACATCTTACTCCTTTGCTCAGACAAATCAAGCGGAACAGATCAACAAAGGAGTTTACAATCGATTGGAATTTTTCATCAATTCCCAGATGACAGACTCTGCCTATAATCTAGCGAGCGACTCCTATAAACAACAATATAGTCTTCCAAAGTTTACACAGATGCTGCGGCAGATCTACCCTTTGGGAAGGATCAAAAGTTCGGATATCACTAATTTCGAAAAAGGTACAGCAACCTATCGTCTGGATTTTGATAATCAGGCTTATGAAGTGTTGTTTGCGACAGATTCGACACTCAAGTTTAACACCCTACACTTTAGTCAGCTGAACGAACCTACAGCGGACAAAAATATCGCTGAGAAACCTATTGAGACGACGGTCACTTCAAAAGCTGTCGACAAAGAGGATTTTTTCATCGATTCTGTTGCCAATTCTTACTTAAAACAACAAAACACACAGTCGCTTGCGATAGGTATTATTAAAAATGGGCAGTCGAAAACCTATTTTTACGGCGAGACTGCAAAAGGTAACCAAACATTACCGACAAAAACCTCGCCCTATGAAATTGGTTCACTCAGCAAAGTCTTTACAGCGATCCTATTATCAAATCTTGTTGAGGAAGGAACAATTACCTTGGACCAACCTATATCATTATTCCTTCCAGATACACTGAAAAAGAATGCGGACCTGGCGAAGATAACTTTTCAAATGTTAGCCAACCATACTTCGGGATTTCCACGACTTCCCGACAATTTTGATAAAGTAAAGGGATATAATGAAAACGATCCTTACAAAGGATACGATAAAAAAGCACTCTATAGTTATTTATCCAGTTTCAAAAACAAAAAAACACCGGGCGAGGAATACGAGTACAGCAACTTGGGTTATGCCATATTAGGTGATATCATCTGTAGTATCTACAAAAAGCCTTATGAACAGATTGTTCGTGAAATCATCTTCAAACCACTCGATATGAATAATACCTTTCAGGTATTAGACCCTAAAAGAAAAGATACTTTTAAAGTATACAATAAAGAAGGGCAAGAAGTAACTCCTTGGTCTTTTGACACTTTTAGTGCTGCTGGTGGATTAAAATCAACCGTGGAAGATCTGCTTAAATTTGTAAATGCACAGTTTAAGATGCCACAGAGCCCACTAGAGAATGCGATGGCCAACACGAAATTATTTACTTTCTTTCTCCCTCCTGATACGGACTTGGGATTGGCATGGCACATGAACCTACTTGATGATCTTACTTTTTATTGGCACAATGGTGGCACAGCAGGAAGCAGTTCCTACCTCGCCTTGTCTCCTGATAAAAAAAGTGCTGTTATCATCTTGTCCAATACTGCAATCTCTGTCGATGATAAAGGGAAAAGCATTTTGGACAATCTACTTCACACAAAATAAGATCTTCGTGCCTTTTACAGCAACCGCGATGAAAATTCACTGCAGGTTGTTTCAGGCAAATAAACCGCGTGTAGTAAGCGCATTGGTACCGTAAAGAAAGCATACGAATCAATAAAAAAGCTCTTCAAAAAGAAAGCAAAATACTATTATCAGAGCTATATCGAAACAACGATATAGCTTTTTTTGTTGTTATAAAAAGGGTTAATTTTTTGTTGTTACACAAGCTGTTAACCATTAACTTTGATTAACAGCCCAAATAAACTGGGCACTCATAATTTTATTTTACAACAGGCTCCACGACAGCGTTACATTTACATGAAGATATTTATCACGAAACGAATCCCACAAAAAGGTATTGACCTATTAACGGCTGCCGGACATGAGGTAGTAATACATGACTCTGCTACCCCACTATCCCCTACCGAACTTATCCAGGCAGGACAACAGGTCGATTATGTATTAAATGGTGGTATGCAAAAGTTTGACGAAGAATTTTTCCAAAACTGCCCCAATCTTAAAGCGTTATCCCTTATGAGTGTAGGTTATGATAACGTTGACATCCCTGCAGCAACGAAATATAGTATCCCTGTGAGCAATACACCAGGAGTTCTTTCTGGCGCTACAGCTGATGTTGCTTTTCTATTGATGTTGGCCGTTTCCAGGAAAGCTTTCTTCAACCACAAGCAGATTTTGCAAGGCCAATGGAAAGGTTTCGACCCTACAGCGCATCTGGGTATCGAACTCAACAATAAAACATTGGGTATCTATGGGCTTGGACGGATCGGTCTTGAATTTGCCCGCAAAGCAAGGGCCGCCTATAATATGGAAATCATTTATTATAACCGTGGGCGGAACTTGGAAGCCGAACGGATCTTGGGAGCGAGATATGTTAATTTTGATGATCTGCTAACCCAAAGTGATGTGCTTTCCATTCACGCTGCACTCACAGCGGAGACATCCAATAGGTTTAATCGGGATACATTTAAGCGCATGAAAAACTCCGCGATTCTGGTCAACACGGCACGTGGCGGATTAGTGCAGGAGGAAGACCTCGCCAATGCTTTACGCACAGGAGAATTATGGGGAGCGGGACTCGATGTCACAAACCCTGAACCCATGGCTGCAGATAACCCACTACTGAATCTTGAAAATGTCTGCATTCTACCTCATATCGGATCCGCAACTGTGGAAACCAGAGACAATATGGCTCTAATGGCAGCAAGCAATTTATTGGCAGCGATCAAAGGTGAAAAGATGCCACAAACTATCAATCCAGAAGTCTATAAATGAAACGATATTTCTTTCAGTTCCTGAATAAGCTCAATAAAGCCATCCTTCCCAAATATGGGAAGCAGGATCCCCTTAAACTAAAAAAGTACCAGCAGGCTATATTAGCCTACCGGTACTTTATACTTATTCGTGCCCTGGCAGATGATTAAGCGTCTGCTTTGGCCGGACTTCCCTGATCATTTGCATTAGGGACAATACTAATCTGTGTTGGATTCGGAGCTACACTCATATCGTTTCGTTCTAATTCCAACATAATTTTTTCCTGCATAGAATTTCTTGCTGGCCAGTAATGTTCCCGTTTGGTCCATGCGCGCACCGTCAATACAATTGCGCTGTTTCCCAACTCTTTGACAAACACCGTCGGTTCAGGTGTTGTTAGCACATTTTCATTGGAGCGAAGCACTCTGAGAATGATCTCTTTTGCATCTTTTATATTTTTGTCATAAGATATGCTCACCGTGTATTCAAACATCCGTTGAACGATTTTTGTATAATTCTTGATCACCGAATTAGCTAATGGACCATTCGGACTAAAGATCCGTACGCCATCGTCACCAATCAATGTTGAATATAATATATCAATGCGCTCGACAGTTCCGGCCGTACCATTCGCACTTGAGATATAGTCACCGACCTCAAAAGGTCTAAACATCAGGATCAACACCCCACCGGCAAAGTTACTTAGACTTCCCTGAAGTGCCATACCTACAGCCAAACCAAAGGCAGACAATGCCGCTATAAAGGAGGTGGTCTGTATACCAATCTGACTGGCAACGGTCAATAGCAACATCACCCACATCACAATCCTCACAATACTCGAGATAAATGCACGTATTGAAGGATCAACATTTCTCTTCTCAAAACGCTTGTGCAATAATCGGTTAACCAGATCGATAACATATTTACCAATAATCAATAAAATAATACCACCTATAATACTTGGTATTGAATCAATGACGATATCGGTCAATCGTCCAAATCTAGTCCCTAGACTATTTAAATTACTTTCCATGTTTATTAAATATATTTCAACGCTTTTTGGAACAAGGATTGTTCCAACATCCCCACTTAGTATTCAAAATATTAAAATCGTTGAAAAGTACCACAAAAGACCAAATTAACACCACTATAAAAAGAATATTTGAGCTAACTTTGTAATATGAATAGAAAAAACACCATTCCCATTATAGATAGTTGCAGTCTCGACCTCAACAATAAAACAACTATCCATATTGATGACTTAAGTGATTACGTCATCAAGCACAGTAATATGGTGTTTCCTCACAAGCACAATTTTTTTCATTTTGTATTATTTACGAAAGGTTCAGGTGATCACATCATCGATTTCAATCATTATAAAATTAAACCCTTTCAAATCTACTTCATGGTACCTGGTCAAGTGCATACCTGGAATTTTGTTGGCGATGAGGGGGGCTATGTCGTCAATTTTTCGGTGGACTATTTCCAATCGTTTTTATTACGTACAGATTATCTGGAGCGTTTCAGTTTTTTACAAGGTAAAATTGAGCACTTAATTTTTGAACTGGAGGGGCCTTGCCGCGCTCAGGCGACGAATATTCTGGACGAGATCTTATCGGCTAAGTCCAGCGGTCTATCCGAAGATTATATCCGTACACTGCTGCTCCAATTTCTACTATATGTCTCCATTTGTTCTGAAAAAGAACAAAAAGACGGAAGCAACCCCTATAATCATAAAATATTCAATAGCTTTCAACAATTGGTTGAACAACAGTTTAAATCTACCAAATTACCGAGTGTATATGCGGATCAACTATTTATCACCCCAAATCACTTGAATGCGATCTGTAAATCCTATATCGGCCAGTCCGCTGGAGAGATCATCCGCAACCGGATTGTCCTGGAAGCAAAGCGACTGTTAATTAATCGAAATTTAAATATCACTGAAATTGCAAATGAATTGCAATTTAAGGACAACTCTTATTTCACCAAATTTTTTAAAAAATCCACTGATCTCACACCCGAGGAGTTCAGAAAACAACTATAACTATGGAAGAAGTTAAATACGAATTATCGGAATTCAAAGCTGCATGGCAAGCAAAATGTCCAAGATGTAGAGTCGGCCATGTATATAAAGGCCCTGCCTATGGTCTAAAGGTTCAAAAGATGAATAGTCATTGTGAATATTGCGGTCTCCGTTATGAGCGCGAACCGGGTTATTTCTATGGTGCCATGTATGTCACCTATGCATTTGCCATCGCAGAGATGGTGACGGCCTGTATGGCAACTTACATCCTTACCGGAAATGACTCATCCTTCATTCTTTATGCAACTGTTGCTATATTAAGCGTTGTGTTGATGTCTCCCTTCAATTACAGATATTCACGCGTGATTTTGATGTATTGGTTGACACCGGGACTACGCTATGATCCCAATGTCAAAAAGAAGGAAGTTGATGTGAAAGCTTCTGCATAAACACCATTATCCTTATCTTTATGCTGATGAAGGATACCATATATTTGGACAATAATGCAACCACCCGAATTTTGGATGAAGTATGGCAGGAGATGACCCCTTATTTCATCCAAAATTATGCAAATGCATCCAGTGTTTATCACCAGATGGGTAGAGCAGCAAATGCAGCGGTTCAACAGAGCAGAGCGCAAGTCGCCGCAGCTTTAAATTGTACACCAAGGGAAATTTTTTTCAATTCCGGAGCTACCGAAAGCATCAATACCGTACTGCAGGGTGTATTTGATAAATACCGGTCTCAAGGAAATCATATCATTACAGCCACTACAGAGCATAAAGCAGTATTAAGCTGCTGTGAACAACTGACCAAACAAGGGGCTCAAATCACCTATCTTCCTGTTGACAGTCAGGGGCACATAGCCTTGGATGATCTTAAAAATGCCATTACCGCCAAAACCATATTAATCTGTCTGATGGCGGCGAATAATGAGACTGGCGTACTGACTGAGATTGAACAGGTGGCCTCCATCTGCCATAAAGAAGATATTCTACTTTTTTGCGACGCCACACAAGCCATCGGAAAAGTTGCGATCGACCTCCAGCGACTTCCTATTGATCTTTTATGCCTAAGTGCACATAAAATTCATGGTCCAAAAGGAATTGGTGCACTTTATATCCGTCGCAAATCAAAGCCCATTCAGCTTACTTCATTAATTTTAGGGGGTGGTCAGGAGAATGGTTTTCGGGGTGGCACCTACAATGTTCCGGCCATCGTCGGCTTTGGAAAGGCGATCTCCATGCTAAGCCCACAAGCCTATAGCAACGTTCGAGCATATCGGGATCTATTGGAAGCCGAGCTAGCTGATATTCCTGAAATTATTATACATGGGCAAAATACTCCCCGATTACCTACGACAAGCTATATCAGTTTCAAACATGTGCTCGCAAGCGAGATTATGACCGCTTGCCCTAGCTTGGCCCTGTCTTCGGGCTCCGCCTGTGTTACCGGATCAAGGGAACCCTCACATGTACTGCTCGCCATGGGTATAACCAAAGAAGATGCGCTTTCGGCAATCAGATTTAGCCTAAGTATATTGACCACAGGTGAAGAAATCATACAATGCGCACAATTGATTAAAGAAGCTGTACAAAAAATAAGAGAGCAATCACCCATATGGCAACTTTATAAGGCCGGTTTGATCAGTTAATTTATGACATTCTAAAAACTTAAGAGCAGGCGAAATATAGCGAGATTGTATGTATCTTTGTTGTAGACAAAGATACAACTATGATTACAGTTACTGATAAAGCAAAAACTCGTATCGAGGCAATCATGAAGGATGAGCAATATGACGGCAATTACTTTGTGCGTGTTGCTGTAGAAAGTGGTGGTTGCTCAGGCTTAAGCTATAAACTGAATTTCGATAATGAGGAAAAAAAGGGAGACCAGTTTTTCGAAGATAAAGGAGTTAAAATCTGTTTGGATATCAAATCATTCCTCTATTTAGCGGGAACAGAACTTGATTACTCCGATGGGTTGGACGGAAAAGGATTTGAATTTCATAATCCAAATGCAAGCCGTACATGTGCCTGTGGCGAGAGCTTCTCGGTATAACCGGATCCCATTCCATAGAACAAAAAAAGCCCTGAAAATTATTTCAGGGCTTTTTTTGTTCTGTCGGGCGCGTTTAGTTGCACCGACAAATTAATAGTTTAATAATTACATATTGACCTATTCGCTTTTTCTTGTAATATTTATATTTTTTCAACATTTTAATAGATAAATATCAAAAATAACAACAAAACATATTAGCAAATGATATTTTCATATTTTTGTATCAAATAACTGAATAAGAAAAATGATGCTATGTACAACGATCCGTACATAGCTTTTCAATTGACTCATATGGAGGGAAGAAAACTTTTAAATACCGAAGTTGCTATCAGCTTCGTTAAAGATACATTTGTCCAAGAATTAAAAAACAAGTTAAATCTGATTCCAATTTCGTCGCCACTGGTGGTCTTGGACGGCACAGGATTAAACGATGATCTGAATGGCATCGAGCGCCCTGTTTCCTTTCCGATCAAATCTTTAAATGAAAAACGGGCAGTCGTGGTTCATTCATTGGCAAAATGGAAAAGAGTACGCTTAAAAGAGCTTGAAATGTTACCGGGTGAAGGTATTGTCACAGACATGAAAGCCCTTCGTCCGGACGAAGATTACACGCCTATACATTCCATTTATGTGGATCAATGGGACTGGGAAAAAGTAATCGGAAAAGATCAGCGTAATTTGGTTCTCCTAAAAGATACGGTACTCAATATATACGAATCACTTCGATTTACAGAATTACAGGTGGAGCGTAAATACCCACAGATAAAAGCGATCCTTCCGGAGACCATTACATTTATCTCCTCGGAAGAGTTATTGCAAAAATACCCCGACTTAAGTGCCAAAGAACGAGAAAATGCCATCACAAAAGAACACGGTGCGGTATTTCTGTACGGTATCGGTGGTGCACTCAGCAATGGAGTAGCACATGATGGTCGAGCGGCAGATTACGACGATTGGAGTACTACAAATGAAGCTGGCTACAATGGTTTAAATGGTGATATCCTTGTTTGGAATCCAATTTTAAATTCAGCATTCGAACTTTCATCCATGGGTATCCGTGTCGACAAAACAGCGTTAGCCCATCAGATGGAAATCAGAAATTGCAGCGAAAAGTCCAAACTGACATTTCACAGCATGCTTCTTAACGATGAATTACCTGAATCTATGGGCGGTGGTATCGGTCAGTCTCGTGTCTGTATGTTTATGCTTAAGAAACAGCATATCGGCGAAGTGCAGGTCAGTATCTGGGAAGAAGATAAAAAACAAGCTTTGCGCGAAGAAGGTATTGATATACTCTAAAACAATACCATTAAAGTATAATACATTGGATCATTAAAAAGCATTCTTTGCTATAAAGTCCACTATAAAAATCTGACAAAGGTAATCCATCTGAAAGAGGTGGGTTACCTTTTCGTTTTAATTAGTACTTTTGTGCTATGCAGCTAGAAGCTATTTTAAACAAATTAGGTATTTCATCCCTGAATGAAATGCAACAAAAGGTATTGGACACCTACCAACAAGACAAAGATCTCATCTTGCTCTCCCCTACAGGATCAGGAAAAACCTTAGCCTTTTCATTATTAATACTACAACAGCTAAAAGATATCCCGCGTGAAGTACAGGTTCTGGTTTTAGTCCCTACCCGTGAACTCGCCTTACAGATCGAGCAAGTCATCCGGAAACTGACAACAGGATACAAAGTGACCTGCGCTTATGGCGGACATAGCACACGTATCGAAAAAAACGCATTCAAAGATGCTCCATCTATTCTTATTGGTACCCCCGGTCGAATAAAACAGCATCTTGAAGAGGGAAATTTTGATCCGACCCAAATCCATACCCTCATACTGGATGAATTTGACAAGTCCCTGGAACTTGGCTTTCATCAGCAAATGGATTTTATCATTCGGCACATGCCAAAAATTAAGTCACGCATATTGACCTCTGCAACAACAATGGAGACCATTCCGGCTTTTACGCAGATTCAGGATCCCGTTACTGTTGATTTCCTAAAAGATGCAAACAATATCCCGCGGATCACGATAAAAAAAGTAGTTGCCACCAGTCAAAAGAAACTAGAAGCGCTTTTAAAACTTATCTGCAAGATCGGTACAAAAAAAATGATTATTTTTTGCAACCATCGTGATGCTGTCGACCATATCAGCGACCTATTGGACAATCGTAATATCATTCATGACATCTTTCATGGTGGTCTGGAGCAGCAGGACCGAGAATTGGCACTGCTAAAATTCAGGAACCACTCCAACAATGTCTTGATTACGACAGACCTTGCTGCTCGGGGATTGGATATTCCTGAAGTGGATGCAATCATTCACTATCAGCTTCCACATAAAGAAGATGATTTTACACACCGCAATGGACGAACAGCGCGTATGCAGGCAAAAGGTGACGTATATGTCATCTTAAAACCTGAAGAAAATTATCCTTACATTTTGGAAGATACGGCAGAAGAGGAGTTCCCGGACTTCTATGACCTGCCCGAAAATTCGCCTTTCGCTACACTCTATGTTAGCGCGGGAAGGAAGGATAAGGTCAACAAAATTGACATTGTTGGCTTTCTGTTAAATCTGGATGGCATCGAAAAAGACGATATCGGAATTATCGAAGTCAAAGACAAAATTGCTTATGTTGCTGTCAAACGTAAACTGGCTTTAGCGATCATCAATGCCGCTAACGGTCAGAAAGTCAAAGGCCGGAAAGTAAAAGTCGGAAGAACATAGAAAGCATAACAAGGTATATTTACATATAAAAAAAGAGGTTTGTTAAACAAACCTCTTTTTTTGTAGCGCATTGCGCTTTATTTGATTAATCCAAATCTTTTAAATAGCCCAGATAACGTTGTACAGCTTCCCGTTTTTGATCTGTTAGATGAAAATCAAGATGTGCCGTTAAATATTTTGTATAGTCAAACCCTTCAAATTCGGGCAGTCCCGCAATGACATCGGTCGCATGGGCTACACCATAAGCGAGGGCATCATTGAAATCTTTCACAAATGATTCAGGCAACTTTTTATTGCTTACCCACAGGGCAAACGCAAACGGCAACCCTGTAAAATCAAACCATTCCTTCCCCAAGTCATAGACATAGGGTACAGTATTCTTTTTACCGAAAGTACGGTCACCGATCAGGACATAAGCATCCGGCTCCACACTGTCGTCTGTAATCAGCTGAACCTCGCGTTTCCAGTAATTCTTTAACAGCACACGGGCAAGGCCATTAGAAGTACGCGATTGCTTATCCAGTCTAAGGGTCTCCACTTCTGTAATGGGCTTATTGGAAAAAATAAACACCGAATCAACAGCACCTTCAGTTCCAATACAAAAATCCGTATTGATATAATATTCAGGAAGACTGAGTAGTGCGGCAGTCGGGATAATTCCCATATCTGCCTCGTCATCTATTACTTTTTGTGCGCAGGCACTTGGATAATCGACACTGAGATCAATCTGATCCATTACCTTTGATTTGCGTATTCCGTTCAAAAACGGATATGTGTTTGTATATGATACGGCTGAAACTCTAATTTTATTCATTCATCAATGCTTCTAAGTGGTCTGTATTATAATGGTCTATAATTTCAAATTGACCATTATTGTACAGCAATTTATATAAAGCAGTATTTGTGTGAGGAAAATCATCCATATATCGGGCATCAATACCAGTCATCAGGCAAAGCATGATGCGTAGGGCACGACCATGCATGCAAACAAGGATATTTTCTTCATTTGCTTGGGCCAGCATATGATCCAATGCAACCTGTTGGCGTTCCATTAATGCGTTGGGAGACTCTCCATTTTCAATACTGACATCCAATTCTCCGTTGCGCCATGCAGCGACCAATTGTTCAAAACCAGACAACAATTCAGGAGTCTGCTCTTTCCCTTCGTAGATTCCCCAGCTAATTTCATCCAACCCGACAAGCTGTTCCCAGGGCAAATTCTGGTCAATAAAGCCTTGTACCGTCTGATGGGTCCGTAATAAAGTCGAGGAGTATACCTTGTCAAAAGGCACTGTATTGTACCGTTCAAAGAAAGCCTGAGCCTGGGCCATGCCTGTTTCATTTAATGGAGAATCAACTCCTCTCCCCTGCACTATGCCTTTTAGATTTAGATCAGTCTGTCCGTGTCGTATAAAATAAAATGTCTTTTTCAAAATGAATATGATCTAGTTTATGGGTTCACAACAGGTAGTGCGTAATAATTTTTCTTTTTGGTATCCTCTTCAAAGACAACATCATTATAGTCAGTCACCACGTTATACAATGTGTCGCGTTCAATGGGATGACGGCCTACCTTTTTAATCAATTCCACAACCTCTTGAGTTGTCATTCCCGGTTTTTGCTCTTCCGCACCAGCCATACTGTATATTTTGGTCGTATCGTCCAAAGTACCATCAATATCATCCACACCAAAAGCCAGGGACAATTGCGCTGTATCTCTTGATATCATTGCCCAATAGGCTTTGATATGATCAAAATTATCCATATAGATCCGTGCGATCGCATAATTTCTTAAATCTTCGATAACAGAAACCTCAGGGATATGTGACATCTGGTTCTCTTTATTCCGAAATTTCAATGGAATAAAAGTCTGGAAGCCGCCCGTTTTATCCTGAAGTTGTCGCAAACGTTCCATATGGTCTACCCGATGCCAAAATTGTTCAATATGACCGTATAACATCGTCGCATTTGTATGCATACCCAGACGATGAGCTTGCTCGTGAATATCTAACCATTGCTCAGCTGTACACTTATCATGCGCAATCTGCTCTCGGATTTCCGGATGAAAGATTTCAGCGCCACCACCGGGCATTGAGTCGAGTCCACAAGACTGCAAATATTTCAGTCCGTCATAGTGGCTCAACTTTGCTTTCTTGAAAATATAATAATATTCTACTGGCGTGAGTCCCTTAATATGTAATTCGGGTCGATGTGCTTTACATCTTTTAAAGAAGTCTGCATAAAATTCGAGATTTTGCTTTGGCACAACCCCACCTGTAATATGCACTTCGGTAACGGCTTCATTGTCATATTTCTTCACGATATCCATCATGCCATCGACTTCCATTTCCCAACCTTCGGCGCGCTCTTTGATCAGTCTGGAATAGGAACAGAATTTGCAGTCATATACACAGACATTCGTAGGCTCAATGTGAAAATTACGGTTAAAGAAGGTGTGATCTCCATGACGTTTCTCACGGATATAATTGGCGAGAACACCAAGATAGCCTAATTCACCTTTTTCGTATAAAAGAACTCCTTCATCAAAAGTGATACGCTCCTCTCGCAAAACTTTCTCGGCTATATTTCTTAATTCAACGTCTAAATGTTTATCATTGATCAAGAAATTTAATTTATCTATTGCGTTCATTAATGTATCTCCTATCTTAAACAAATGTACCTAAAAGGCGACAAAAGTTATAATAAAATGTGATAACACTCATTCAGGATTGCGTCATGTTTAGTCCTCGAAAGACAAATAAAACTTTCCTAAAACGACATGCTTAGTCGGTAAATTGCTGCATCTCAATTAACTTCTTATATAAGCCATTATGCTGTAGCAATTCACTATGGCTACCTGTTTCAACAATTTTCCCAGCTTCGATGACCACAATCTTATCGGCATTTTGAATGGTGCTCAAACGATGCGCAATCACGACTGTCGTCCGATTATCCATCAATTTATAGAGGGAATCTTGTACTAGTTTTTCGGATTCGGTATCCAGGGCCGAAGTGGCCTCATCGAGCAGCATAATCGGTGGGTTTTTCAATACCGCCCGTGCAATACAGATCCGCTGACGCTGCCCACCCGACAATTTACCGCCACGATCACCAATATTGGTTTGGTACCCCTGATCTGTCTTTAGAATAAACTCATGTGCATTGGCTATTTTTGCTGCTGCTTCGATTTCTTCCTGACTAGCGGCTAGATTGGCAAATGCGATATTATTGAAAATAGTATCATTAAATAAAATGGATTCCTGATTGACCACCCCGATCATACTCCGTAAAGAATCTTGATCCAGATCCCTTAGATCTATACCGTCAAAAAGGATCTGTCCGTCAGTGACATCCATAAATCGTGGGATGAGATCCACCAATGTTGATTTCCCGCCACCTGAAGGGCCAACCAAAGCTACTACTTTTCCTTTTTCAATCTCAAGGTCTATCCCCTGAAGAATCTTCTTATCTTTTGTATAAGCGAAATTTACATCTTTGAAAACAATACGTTGCTCAAAGCTTTCGACCTTTTTCGCATTCGGTTTGTCGGTCACCTCACTGCGTTCATCAACTAATTCCAACACCCGTTCTCCTGCTGCAAGACCATTATGAATACCACTAAAAGCATCTGTCAATGCTTTTGCAGGGCGCATAACCTGCGAGAAAATGGCTATGTAAGCGATAAACGCTGGCGCTGTCAAACTTTTATCTCCAGATAGCACCAAATGCCCGCCATACAACAAAATAATAGCGACCATCATCACCCCAAGCAGCTCCGAAACAGGAGAACCCAATTGTTGTCTCTTCGCCATTGCCCGACCAATATTGGCATATCGTTCGTTCTCATTATGAAATCTATTTTTGATAAAAGAGACTGCATTAAAGGCTTTGATGATTTTGATACCGGATAATGCTTCATCCAGATAGGATATCATATTTCCATAGGATTCCTGAGCTGAACGCGCCTGGCTTTTTAAATTTTTTACAATTCGTGCTATAAAAAATGCTGAAATCGGAATAACCAACAAAGAAAAGAAAGTCAGCTTGGCCGAGATATTAAACAACATCACAATATAGGCGATCAGCTGCAAAGGTTCTTTGAATACGACCTGTAAAGTACCCGTAACGGAATACTGTACAACCTGTACATCGGAAGCAACCTTGGAAACGATATCTCCTTTCCGCTGTCCCGTAAAATAACCGACATGCAGATCCATCACATTGTCAAAGACTGCCCTGCGCAGTTTCAACAAGGTGTGAATACGAAAATTTTCCATAATCCGCTGGCAGAAATAACGGAAAAGATTACTGATAAATACGGAGATTACGATAACAATACAAACGTACTTTAATGCCCCATAAGCACCAAGCTGGTTATTTGCTACATTCGCATAGTAATTAAACCAAGCCAAAATATCCGTATAAGTCTCGGGTTTTACAACTTCAGTGACAGATTTACCGGAATTAAAAAGTGTGTGGAGTAATGGAGCGAGTAATGCTAAATTTAAAGTGCTAAAAACAACCGTAATCAAGGTGCAGATTACATACGGAATCGCAAATTTCTCAATGGGTTTAGCAAATGATAAGAGCCTAAAATATGTTTTCATTTATTTTGAACTAAGACAAATTAATTTGATACAAAAAAATAATTTGTCGACCTCTCCTCTTCCATTAAAATTCTATTAAGCGAGGAAATTGAACAAAAATAACAAATTAATCAAGAAAAGCACTCATACAGTTCTATTCAATAAAATTCCCAAGGGTCAGTGTGAAACGATGAACGTGCTATTCATTTGAAAAAAAGACAAAAATAGCTACTTTTTATAGATAATTCCCTAATTTAGCTTCATTCAAATACCAAAATTATTAAAAATAAAATGCAAATAGACGTTGCCAAAAGATTGCAGCAAACTGAAGAATACTACTTCTCGAAAAAACTAAGGGAAATAGATGAGCTTAACAAACAGGGTGCACGTGTAATCAATCTAGGAATTGGAAGTCCTGACTTACCCCCTCACCCGGAGGTAATAGCGACATTGAATACGAATGCCCAACTTCCAAATGTACATGGCTATCAAAATTACAAAGGAGCTCCAGCTTTAAGACAGGCTGTTGCCGATTGGTATCAACGCTATTATCAGGCCACTTTTAATCCCAACACGGAAATCTTACCACTGATTGGATCGAAAGAAGGTATCGTTCATATTTGCATGACCTACCTACAAGAAGGAGACAAGGCTTTAATCCCCAATCCCGGCTACCCGGCCTATGCTGCGGCCGTAAGGTTGAGTGGAGCGGAGTCGATCACCTATAAGCTTACGCAGGAAAAAAATTGGCTGATTGACTTTGATGAACTTCGGAAACAGGATCTGTCAAACGTCAAGTTAATGTGGATCAATTATCCGCACATGCCTACGGGAGCGTCTGCATCGGATGCTTTTTATAAAGAACTGATTGAATTTGCAAAGGAATTCAATATTCTTATCTGTCATGACAATCCCTATAGTTTTATCCTGACGGACAAACCACGTAGTATCATGAGCGTGGAAGGCGCAAAAGAGGTCGCGATAGAACTAAATTCATTGAGCAAATCATCCAATATGGCTGGTTGGAGAGTCGGAGCATTGGTTGGTAGCGAAGAGCGTATTAACCAGGTGTTACGTTTTAAAAGCAATATGGATTCCGGGATGTTTTTGCCTGTTCAATTGGCGGCGGCAAAAGCCTTACAACTGGAAGCTTCATGGTATAAGGATCTTAATAAAATTTATGCAGATAGACGTCTTAAAGTCTATGAAATCATGAACTTACTGGGCTGTTCATACCAAAAAGATCAAGTTGGTTTATTTGTATGGGCTCAAATCCCGAATTCCTATAAGGATGGTTATGCGCTTAGCGATGCTGTCTTGGACAAAGCACGCGTGTTTATCACACCGGGAGGGATTTTTGGAGATGGAGGGAATCAGTATATCCGCATCAGTCTCTGTGCGACAGTAGAAGTTCTTGAAGAATCCATCCAACGTATTAAGGATAATTTCTAGACACATTTTTCAAAATTAACATTTCAATCAAATGAAGTATCCGCGGTTACAGCAGACAAATAAATATAATCCGGATATCTCATATGGGCTTTGAAAGACAAACACGAATAAATAATTATTCACATATGAATATTGCCATCGTAGGCGTAGGCTTAATTGGCGGCTCAGTTGCCATCCGCTTAAAAGAAACAAAATTCTGCAGTAAGATCATTGGTGTAGATAAAAGCGAAAAAAATCTTGACAAAGCCAAGCAGATAGGCTTTATCGACGAAGCAATGACTTTGGAAGAAGCAATAAAAACCTGTAAGGTACTGATATTGACTATTCCCGTTGATGCGATTTTGCAGGTTGTTCCTCAGATCCTTGATCAGGTGACAGACCAGGTCGTTATTGACATGGGATCTACTAAGACAAACATACTAAACAAAATCAAAGATCACTCCAATAGAGGTCGTTATATTGCAGCTCACCCGATGGCCGGTACAGAATATTCTGGTCCCGAAGCTGCGGTAGCAGGTTTATTCAAGGGGAAGATGATGGTTTATGTTGAGGCCTTTAGAACGGATGAAGATGCATTCGAAGTTACTGATGCGATCACAGATCAACTGGAGATGCGCACCTGCTTCATGAATGCGGACGAACACGATGTGCATACAGCCTATGTTTCGCATATCTCCCACCTTACTTCATTCGCACTAGCATTGACAGTATTGGAAAAGGAGAAATCGCAGGGACGTATATTTGAGCTGGCAGGATCAGGTTTTGAATCTACAGTCCGTTTGGCTAAAAGTTCACCCGATATGTGGACACCTATCTTCAAACAGAATCGTGAAAATGTACTGGAAGTCTTGGAAGAACATATCAAACAATTGCAATCCTTGCATGATTCAATCGCCAGCGAAGATTATGACAAGTTGCACAAACTCATCAAACGTTCCAATAAAATTAAACGTATCATTAAGTAGGGTCTGAACTGGGTTAACGTAGAACAATCACAGGCTCCCGTGGGAGCTTAACTAAAAATAGAAACGGGGCTATCCAAATTCGTATAGCTCCGTTTCTATTTAATTGTATTCATGCTCCCCGCAGTCTCTATTCAATTCTCCTGGGGAAGCTTTTCTTTTTATGGTTTTATTCGTCTTCCAATTCATTAAACTTATCTAAATCGAGCTTAGCCCCCACTGCATCACCGAGCTTTTCTTTGATAGCAGCACGATAAGAATATAAGTCCGAATAATAAGGATTCAAGTCAATAGCTGTGGAATAATCTACCAATGCGCCATGCATGTCCTCCAGTTTTTCCTTGAGATCTGCCCGCAAAGAATACACATAAAAGTCATCAGGATTCAGTTCGACCAAACGGTCGAAATCAGACAATGCCTCAGGTAGACAGCCCAGACGTTCCAATAAGGAAGCCCGTTCTTCATACACAATAGATGAGTTGCTGTCATTTTCTTCCGCTTTCGCATAATCGTTAAGTGCTTTTTCGGAATAGCGGTAAGATTCAAACACCTTAGCACGGAATACATAGGCAGCAGTTTGATTTTCATCCAGCTCGATCGCCTGATTAAAATCATTTAAAGCCAACTCAAAGCAGGTCAATTTTAGATAGAGACTTCCTCTGAAAACAAAGAGGTTACTATCTCCTGTTGTATTTTTATTGATGGCCGAGGTATACAATTCGATCGCCTTCAGATAATCATAACAATGGACGTATTCAAGTCCTAATGAATTCAGCTCGTCCATACTGAGTTCTTTGGGTGTAGATTCCAGCTCTTGAATAACCAGATTTTCGGCTTCAAAATAGCTCAATTCGGCCTGATTTTCCTGCCATTCCAATACACTGTGATAATTAAAATCCAATCTTTTGGCAATCTGGTAATCATAAAATGCGCCCTCATCTTCGCCAATCAAGCGATAGACCAAGCATCGGCTTGCGTAAAAATAAGGTTCCTCTTTAAAGTATTCAATTGCCCTACTATAAACAGCGATTGCTTCTTCGTAGGCTTTTATCTTAAAATAATAGAGTCCAAGGTAACTGTATGCCAGCGCACTGTTTGACAACGCGATGACCTCCTCCAGGACTTGCACAGGATCGTTATCAGCAATAATCCCCATCGAAAAGCCGTTTAACAGGAGCTTGATGTCTTCTTGTTGGATGTGATCAAACTCATCCGGGGAAAAGGGAATGATATCCGTTGGAAAAAAAGACGAAATTGGCAAAAAAGAAAATTTAGCAAGCAATACAGGTGAGGGAAGTTTAAAATCCGCTGCTGTAACAGCATCGCCCCGAAGGGTAACAGATAGATTTGATATCATTAGCTTCATACCCAAAACTAAGCTAAATTTCAATACAAAAGAAATTTAACCGCCTCGCTTTCCTACTTAAATAGAAACGATTTAATTCAGTTCACCGGTCAAATAGAGATATTTGTACCGAACGATATCCCTCGAATTCGTAAATCTGACTAGCTTTTCACGTTTAAAGACATAATTAGAAACCTTATCTTCCATTAAACGTAAGAACTCAACAAACTCCGCGAAAAAGCTTTGGCGTTCACCGGCTGTGAACTGACTATTTCTTACAATCCAAAAAAACTGGTCTTCATTGACATGAAAAGACACTTCATTTTTCTTCTCTTTTCGAAAAATAAAAATCGGGTCATTTTCTTGGTTAATAAATAAAGCAAAACCGGTATTTCCACCATCCAGGTTTACCACAAAAGCGGAAAAATAAACGGTACCTATCTGTAAATTTTCCAGACAAATTAATTTATGCAACATCAGGTTGGCAGTTAGATCACCTAAAAGTATTAAGTTTTTATTAAAAAACAAAAAAAGACCCACAATAATGTGAGTCTTTTTAATACTAAATAGGGTATCTTATTAGAATGTGAATTTCACTGAAGCGTTCCAGGTTCTTCCTAGACCGATCAATACTGTGTTAGAGGTATTGATTCCATTCCAATATTCATTCGTCTCGCCGGCCTTCGTGTTTTCAAAAATATTTGTAGTCGCCTCAGAAATATAGAACTTGTTCAATAAGTTATTGATGTTAAATCTAAAACTTATTGCGTTTTTATCACTGATATCTATTTTATAAGAAACACCTGCATCAACAAGTTGGTAGGAAGGCAATTCTAATACTTTGCCCTGACCAGCTTGTCTTGAAGAATACAAACGATCGTAAGATCTCCAGTCTCCATCAACAGATAAACCTCTTGTGATAAAATACTTGGCACCTAAACCATAGGTTGTTTGCGCAGCATCCCCAACTTGACCACCAGTTAAATCGACCTTTTCGGTTGCCAATTCTACCCGGTTTTCGTTACGGACAATTGAAACTGATTCGCCATCATATTTCCAATCACCGATAGACGCAAAACCTTTAACAGTAAATCCTCTGAACGGACGAGCAGCAAAATCCAACTCTACCCCTTTGTGGTTTTGTTTTACACCATAATTTGAGAAATAAAGATAATCTCCCTCTACTAAGATGTTCGGATCATTGGTTGGATTATACTTTGCAACATCTGCTTTTGAAGCGTTTCTTGAGTTACCAGTCACTCTATTTTCCCATGTTGTCTTATAAGCATTCACATTCACATCAATATATCTTGACATAAATTTATACCCTAATTCAAGACCTAAGATCTTCTCGTTCTCCGCATAAGGGTTCACGTCATTTCTATAGTTCATGAAGATATTGTTCTGATAAGGCTGACGTGAATAGTAACCAGCATTAGCAAAAAGACTATGTTTGCCTAAGGTATAGCTTACACCTCCTTTGGTGTTATATCCAAAATTATTAACATTTTCCGATTTTGAGTTCTCGGGTTTCTCTAAATAATATTCTCTACGGCTATTTTGCTGTTGCGAAACTGATCCTTGGAAAAACGCTGTAAAACCATTTTTAGCATATTCCAATTGACCAAATAAGCCGCCGTAACGGATCATTTGCTCATAATCCCATGCTAATCTATTTTCTGTTGATTTCGGTTGGCTTGAAAATGCCTTCCATGGATTGGTTGAATAAGTTTCTGTAATAAAGACATTATTGCCCAAGTTTACGTTACCTACGTTGGCAATTGATGACTGACCCAACATATCCGTTACCTGACGATAGTGCTCACCTTTATAATCACGCAAATCGAATCCAACATTGAAATTTAAATTCTCATTTAATTTACGGTTATAGTTAGAAACGATACCATACCACTGGTGATTGTTTACATCAGCTGCTAGGTAAGGGCCTTTATTGAATTTATCTGTTCTCTTGGTTTGACCACCACCACTCGCTACTGAAGCATAAACAACGGTAGATAATGAAGATTTATCATCAATAGTCCAGTCCCAGTTGAAATTGGCTACCGGTTTATGGTAGTAATTTTTACGGTAGTTAACTTCGGTACCATTAACTGTCTCGACATTACTATTGTATCTTCTTCCATTTTTCAAGTAGTTGTCCAATGTTGAAGTGAAACCTTGATTATGCCATTGTGGAGCACCAGTAACCATTAAGTTAAAGTTATGCTTATCGCTCGCTTTATAACCCACAGACAAGAAATAATTTTGTCCCTGCCCTTGCGTACCATTCACATATCCATCACCGGACCAATGCGTAAACATTGCTGAAACAGCAAAACCGTTTTTCATCATTCCAGTACTATAGCCTACAGTTCCTTTCATCAACATATCATTACCGACTGTCGTCCGCACAAAACCGCCTTCTTTCATATCTGTGGACTTGGTTACAAAGTTGATTGTTCCCCCTACAGATGAAATCGCTAGTTTGGAAGAACCCAAACCACGTTGGATCTGTACCAAAGAAGCAATATCTGTAAGGCCAGACCAGTTAGACCAATATACACGGCCATTATCCATTCCATTCACCGGCTGACCATTCAATAAAAATGCTGTATTGGATTGGTCAAAACCACGTGTAGTCATTGAAGATTCACCAAAACCTTTCGCCTGCCCTGTAATGTAAACTGATGGCGTATTCGCCAAAGTTGACGTGATATCTTGCGCACCTACTTTTTCTTCAATTTCAAGTCTATTAATCGTTGAAACTGCGATAGGCGTTTTTCTACCAGCGGCAATATCAATAACACCATGACCAACAACAACAACCTCATCTAAATCCGTTGAAGTACCCTCCGAAAACGTCGGATTAATATTCAACGATTCGCCCGATTTCAACATGATGTTTTCAATGACAACTGGTTTTTCACCAATGTAGGTCACTTCAACTTTGTAGGGACCTCCCTCTTGAAGATTTGAAATTTGAAATTTTCCTTGAGCATCAGCTGAGCCGCTTACAACTTGTCCACTTGGGATGTGGGTGATTTTAATGGTTGCTCCTTTAACTGTTTGTCCAGTAGCCTCTTTTACAACTCCTGAAACCGAACTAGTATTTGCCGTTTGTGCATGAACCGCGCCATAGCTAGCAAAAACAAGTGCAAAAAAAAGTAAAGACTTTTTCATCTTAGATGTGATTGTTTTGTTTTTTGTGCCGCAAAATTAGGAATTGATTGTCTTTTTAACTAATTTTAACACTAGCACAACTGTAAACAGTCCGTTTATATTAACTTCAAATTTTAATCTTCCATAGATTAAGCTTGATTTTAAAATCAAAACAGCAAGTCAAAATTAAGCCCGTTAATAGGAATACAACAAAAACATTGTTTTAATGGAAATATATCAAAAGTAGTCAGAATAAAATTTTGTCTCCTTTGAATAAGTCAACACATTCTTTTATTTTCGTTTTTTATCCGGATATCTACCTGAGACATCCTTTATTATTACAGCGGAGCATAAGGTCTTAGCGTTTTTTAATCAAACACAGCATCCCTTAAGATCAAAATGGCTATATTTAAGTACAAATAAAAAACTATGTTGTCCATTGAACAAGCTTACGCAGGTGTTCTTGAACCTGCATTGATTGAAGAAATTATAAAGAATGCTCGCATCAAAACTTTCCGTGAAGGCGATCTCATCATCGATACCGATCAATACATCAGCGCAATGCCCTTATTGTTAGCGGGAGCGATCAAAGTCGTCCGCGAGGATGAAGCCAGAGGAGAACTCTTACTCTATTATCTTGAACAGGGACAGACCTGTACTATGTCTATCGCCTGTTGTCTGGGAAATAAAAAAAGTGAAATTCGGGCTCGGGCTGAAAAGGATACAACCGTAGCCATGATCCCCAATGAACAGGTCAATGAATGGATGGGAAAGTACCCTTCCTGGCGGAATTTCATTATATCGAGTTATGCCAGCCGGATGAATGAAATGCTCCAGGCTGTAGATAATCTTGCATTCTCCAATATGGAAGAACGTATCCTCAATTACCTAAAAGCTAAAGTAAATCTTACCAACGACCGGATTCTAACCCTCACCCATCAAGATATTGCATCCGATCTGAACACTTCCCGTGTTGTCGTCTCCCGGATCTTAAAAAAATTGGAAAATGAAGATAAGATTGTACTGCTCAGGAATGAGATCAGAGTATTGATTTAACAGCAGAAATAAATTCATATCAAACGGATATGGAGCTTATACTATCGAATTTAAATACCTCCTATTGTTGTCCTAGCTTTACGCCCTATAGATCCAAAAACATTTGTACCTTTATTGTGAGCTGAATGTTCGATTCACATGACACAATTTAATATGAAAACAGAAAACATAGGATTTATAGGATTAGGAAATATGGGGAATCCCATGGCAAAAAACCTTGAAAAAGCAGGATTTCCGCTTGCCGTTTACAACAGAAACATCGCCAGAACGACAGACTTTGCAGCACAATCAACTGTTTATAGCGAAGTCACGGATCTGATCGAGTCCAGTGATGTGGTTTTCACCATGCTGACAAACGATGCCGCCGTCGAGGAGGTTTACGGTAAAATTCTTGAACAGCCTATCAGCGGAAAATTATTTGTGGATATGAGTACTATCGCTCAAGATGTGAGTATCAATCTTGCCAATAAGCTAAAAGCGAAAGGTGCCGCATTTCTGGATGCTCCGGTCGCTGGAAGTACCAAACCTGCTGCCGAAGGTACATTGATCATTATGGTCGGCGGAGAACAGACCGACCTTGAACGTGCCAGACCTTACCTTGAGAAGATGGGAAAATCCATTAAACACCTTGGTGAAAATGGCAAAGGTATTGCCGCCAAACTAGCCATCAATTATTTTCTATCAATCATCTATCAAGGTTTGGCCGAAACCATCTTATTCTCCGATCAATTAGGGATTGAACGCAGTGAAATGCTAGAGATTATCAACGATAGTGCCAGTGGTAGCGGAGCAACAAAAGTAAAAACTCCTTTGCTCGTTGAAGGAAATTATACCGCAGCATTTGCGCTGGATCTGATGTTAAAAGATATCCGGTTGGCACAACAGGCGGGAGCCTCCTATCCCCTACTTGGCACCTTGCTCGACACCTATCAAAAGGCGCATGACAGCGGTTTGGGACAATTGGATGTGATCGGAATTATTGAATCAATAAAACCATCCTGAGCCTAAATTTGTTTATCAAGCACACGAAGGACTTTCACCGGAAACAGCGGTATTATCTTTAATCACACAGGCCATCTGACGGCTAAAAAATTTAAGAACAGATGAAAACAGCTTTGACATTTTTCCTATTAACTATCGTTACCATGAGCATGAAAGCACAGGAGTTAAAACAGGTATCCTATAAAGACGGAACACAGCAATTAAATGGGCTTATCACGTCCAATGCTAATAAAAAAGGGCCTGCAGTCCTTATTTTACCCGCTTGGAAAGGCATAGATAACGAGGCAAAACAAGCCGCTTTGCAACTTGAAAAAGAAGGCTATATTGCTTTCATTGCCGATATCTATGGTGAAGGAAATATCCCTACAGACAACACAGCGGCTTCGAAAATCGCCGGTCATTATAAAACAGACTACAAGGCCTATCAGCAGCGCATTGCGGCTGCGTTAAAACAATTGAAGGACTCTGGAGCTGATCCCGAAAAAATTGCAGTAATCGGTTACTGCTTTGGCGGAACCGGAGCACTGGAAACAGCACGCGCTGGTTTTCCTGTCGCAGCTGTGGTCAGTATTCATGGTGGGCTCTCCAAATCGGCAGATAGACCTAATGCAGCGATCAATGTGAAAGTATTGATTGAGCATCCTGCCGCTGACAAAAGTGTATCAAAAGAAGATTATGATGGATTGGTTAAGGAACTTAATGAAGGAAAAGCGGACTGGCAGATCATTACCTACGCCAATTCCGGCCATACCTTTACCAATCCGGAATCCCCAGAATATAACCCTGTCATGGCCAAACGTGCTTGGGAGCATACTTTACTATTCCTAAAAGAAGTACTAAACTAAAACATATAAAGCCAAAGTTTCCCCTATTTAAATGAACTGTCATTCCAGATCAATAAAGCCCCAATCGATCATTTTCCAGTTGTTGGCACTCCTTTTCTGTACGACTGTAGCACGATCTCAAACGATAAAATCTATGGAAATCGGAGCGCCTACCCAAGCGATCCTGTTCGTTACCAATGAATCCGATAAATCAACAGATTTCGCGATGCGTCTCCATGATCAAAAGGCAAATGAAATTATTAGACAGATTCCCTATAGTACCACCAAACTCGTGGTCTCAAAAACAGATGCCCAAAAATTTACTTTTTTTGTCAACAAGCGTAAGTGGACAGTTGATGTACCAACCCTCAAACAACGAAATGCCATGATCCTGTTTGATGGTCAGAGCGGACCGAAAGTGATCTATGACAGTCAAAGCTATCTGCAGGCCGCAAAGCCAATATTGACAAATAATAAGCAGACAAGTACGCCTCAAAAAGCGCTTAAATACGATGGGAAACTATTCTTCGATTCCATCGAAGCTATCCCGTTTAAACCATCCAAGCAATACGCTAAGGCAATCATCTCCCGATCCAATCTTCCGATCTACTCCGCTCAGAAAAAAGGCAAATATGACGGAACTTATATTTCGCAGACCTTTACAGGGGAGAACCTCGAAAAACCCAGCGGCATTATAACAACCGTTTATCAGCAAGGCAAAGAACTCTCGGCAAACAATTTGGCTAATGGGGTCAACTATTACACCAAATATTTTTACAACAAATGGGGATTAATCGATTCGATACAACAGCTTCAAAACAGCAAATGGTCCTCTAGTACAATTTATCAATACTTACCGCATGCTATTCTCATTACCGATCCTGAGCGGCGGTCCGTCTCCATCCAGCATTTAAATGATCAATATCAATTGATCCGGGAGGAGTCCATTCATTTCGTTTACCAACGGATGCATTGGGTCGACCACCGTTACAATGAAAATGGGCAGCTTATTGAGGAAGTTTCAGGGCTAAATGACGCTATCGAAAAACGTACACTGTATTATTATGATACCCAAAAAGCAGACAATTTCTCTTCGTGGCAGGTATTTGACCCAACAGGGAAGCTCACTGCCGAATCCAAAATAGCTGTGCAAGGCAACGAAAGCACCTACCTGTTTTATCGTGATGGTACATTGGAATTGAAAATAGTCTCAAAAGAACAGGGCGATTATCAATACGAGAGCACTGTATTTGATAAACAGAATAAAATCACTTCTAAAACAATACAAAAAAAGAAAAGTTCCCCTAATTCTCAATAATTCAAACGCGCAAATTGAAATAGAAGGAAACAATAAACAATTATTCGTCATTAGTGAAAAAACGGAAATTAATAAGTCAACGCCACCCTTTACTGTATTTTCTTGCTGTCTGGGCAAGAAGGACACAAAGAAAAGCCATTTGGTTACTGGATAATAAAAAGTACACAAAAACCAAGTCTACAACAGCGTTACAGTACCGCATCAAAAAACACCAGTCTGTTTTATTAAAGAAGTTGGGAGAAAACAATATGCAACTGCAGATCAATAAAGTGACCAATCTAAAGATTGCAGCAAAGCAGATCAATGGTGTACTGATCCAGCCAGGCGAAACCTTTTCATTCTGTAAACTGGTCGGTCAGCCCACAAAAAAGAAAGGCTATCTTCCAGGGATGGAATTGTCTTTTGGCGAAGCACGGGCAGGTATCGGTGGTGGAATCTGCCAGATCTCCAACCTGATCCATTGGCTTGTTATCCATAGCCCACTGACAGTCACAGAGCGTTATCACCATTCTTTTGATCCGTTTCCCGATGATGGGCGTGTATTACCTTTCGGAAGTGGTGCAACGGTATTTTACAATTATCGCGACTATCAGTTTACCAACAATACCCCCTATACGTTTCAGATCAATCTCTGGTTTACCGAAAAATGTCTTGAAGGTGAACTGAGGATCGATCAGGAGCTCGATTTTGCCTATCACGTCATTGAAAAAGAGCATCAATTCCTTAAAATAGGAGATCAATTCTATCGAAAAAATGAAATTTGGCGGGAAAAATTCCTAAAATTTCAGGGTGGAAAGGTTATTGATACTGAACTCCTGACGAAAAATTTTGCCCGCGTCACTTATACCCCACCTGACTACACGGAATTGCCAGCTGAAGACAATATAAATTCTTAACAAGCAGCTTAGTTACACGAGATCATTTTGACATCATCCTCTACGAGTTATCGGCTCAATCTATTTCCCTACTAATACTGAAAATGTCGGTCAAATCGCTCGCAGTCATTTTTACTATTCCGGGACCGAATAAAACATGGACTATAAAAAGTCCTTTTTTTTGTCTAAATTTGATATGGCTTTGGGGGTATTCTGTATAGAATTGAGATAGTCCCTTCGAACCTGATTCGGTTTATACCGGCGTAGGGAAAAGCAACCGCTTACGTATATTACAATATACCGGACAGCCCATCTGTCTCATTTCTTCCTGTCAAAGCCAACAACAAACATAGCGAACAAAAAGGAATGGAAGACTTAATTATCGATCTGTTAGCACAGGTCAAACGACAAAAACCACTTGTACATAATATCACGAATTTGGTAGTGATGAATAGCACCGCCAATGCGCTCCTTGCTCTTGGAGCTTCCCCAGTCATGGTTCACAGTCCATCCGAAGTACGCGAGGTTGTTGATCTTGCCCAGTCGTTGGTACTTAACATCGGCACATTGAGTGAACTTACTGCCGAGTCCATGCTTGTAGCAGCTGAACACGCCAATAACATTGGCCGCCCTTGGGTATTGGATCCTGTGGGTGCGGGAATATCTGCTTTTCGCAATGACTTATTGGCAAATCTCCTGGAGTTAAAGCCAACTGTGATACGGGGAAATGCATCAGAGATCATGAGCCTTTACAATTTCAACGAGGTCAATACCAAAGGAGTGGACAGCACCGCAGACAGCAAGGCCGCGATTGGCTTTGGTAAAGCATTACAAGAACAATTAGGATCTATCATATGCATCTCCGGAAAGGTAGACTATATCCTGTCCGAACAGCATACCGCAGAGGTGCACAATGGACACCCCTTGATGACCCAGGTTACCGGACTTGGTTGTAGCGCAACTGCACTCATCGGTGCATTTTTAGCAGTCACAGACCATCCTTTTGAAGCAGCGACCGCCGGTGTCTCCCTTTTGAGCTTAGCAGGTGAACTAGCAACAGCCCGATCCTCTGGTCCGGGGTCCTTACAGATGAATCTCTATGATGAGCTCTATCAACTGAATGCAGAGCGTATCCGGATGCATCTCAACTTGAAGCATTATGGCAATTAATCCCCTATTTCCTTACCCCTTGTATCTGGTTATCTCCGAACAGGACTGCTACCCACAATCTTGGCTCCACGTTGCCGAAGAAGCCATAATCGGTGGTGTAGATGTTATTCAGTTACGCGAAAAGAACGAAACGCCAACGGGGTTTCTGAAAAAAGCCAAGAAGCTAAAACAGATTACCGATCGTTACGGAATCCCGTTGATCATCAATGATGCCGTGGATATTGCGATTGAAATCGAGGCATGGGGGGTACATGTCGGACAAAACGATCGTCAACCTATAGAAATAAGGGAAAAATATGGAAAGCGTCTTCAAATTGGCTGGTCGCTTGAAGATCGAACACAACTTAATAGCAAACAGATGGCTGCAGTAGACCATCTTGGTGTCAGTCCAATTTTTCCAACAAAAACAAAAACAGACACCATTACTACCTGGGGAATCAATGGACTGGGTGAGCTACGGAATTTAACCGAAAAGCCCTTGATCGCTATCGGAGGCATGAACCGGGATAACAGCGCAAGTGCATGGTTGTCTGGTGCAAATTCCATTGCGGTCGTATCGGCAATTTGCCAAAGTAAAAATCCAAGAGAGCGTAGCTTTCAATTAAAGGAATTATTAACATGAACATAACGAAAAAATATACAGTGCCCACTGTACTGAGCATAGCGGGGTTTGATGGCAGTGGCGGAGCCGGTATCCAAGCCGATACGAAAACTATATCAGCCCTTGGATGTTATGCCATGAACGTCTTAACGGCATTACCAGTGCAAAACACACAGGGGGTGCGGAATATTTACGAGATACCGACCCAAGCTGTTCGTGAGCAACTTGATGCGATCTTCGATGATATTTATCCGGATGCGATCAAAATCGGGATGGTTCACACGATTGAACTTGTCGAACTGATCAGCAGCTATTTGAAAGATTACCGTGGAACAATCGTATTTGATCCCGTGATGGTGTCAACAAGTGGTCACAAATTGATCCATGATGACACAATACAGGCATGTATGGACTTGCTTTTTCCACAAGCCACAATTATCACTCCCAACCTGGATGAAGTCAGTGTACTTGTCGGAAGAACCATAGCTAAGGTCCAAGAAATGGAAAAAGCGGGTATTGAACTTCTTGAAAAAGGATGTCAGTCAGTCCTTATTAAAGGCGGACACCTCCAGACAAGCGAGCTCACCTCCCTCCTCTTTCAGCAACATGCATCACCATTGGTATTTAAATCCCAAAAAATTGACAGCAAAAATACACATGGATCCGGATGCTCTCTTTCTTCAGCAATAGCGAGCCAGTTAGCGCAGCAATTCCCCCTTGCTGAGGCTGTCGCTACTGCTTTAGATTATGTCCACGAGGCAATTAAGGGAAGCAAAGATCTCGTTATTGGCAAAGGAAATGGGCCACTTAATCATTTCCACAACCCTTCTAAACTTATTTTTCATGAAATGGAGCGATAAAGCCTGGGATGCTATAAGACCAATTTATGCTGATATCTTAGCCATGCCTTTTATTTCCGAACTGAGTAATGGCAGTCTACCGCTGGAAAAATTTCAATTCTATATGCGCCAGGATGCTTTCTATCTGGAGGAATTTGGACGTGTTTTAGCTTTTATCGGTGCAAAGAGTGCCGACAATCAACAAGCCCTGGATTATTTTGAATTTGGACGCAATGCACTTATCGTCGAAAAAGCGCTCCATGAAAACTATTTTAAAGAATTTGGTCTGGATCCGGAAGACGACAACAAGATAGAGCCCGTTTGCCACCATTACGTGCATTTTTTAAAAAGTGTAACTGCCTTTGAACCTATTGAAGTCGCAATGGCTGCAACTTTACCCTGCTTTTGGATTTATAAAGAAGTTGGCGACCACATCGTTTCTATCACCAGTGGCGACCAAAACCCCTATTCCAAATGGATCGATACCTATAGTGGTGAGGACTTCGCTGATGGCGTGAACAAAGCCAAAAACTACGTCGATCAAATTTCTGAACAAACTACTGCAACAAATCGGGAGAAAATGCGACAAGTATTTATAACAGCTTCCCGATTGGAATATCATTTCTGGCAAGCAGCTTACGAAAAGAGAATGTGGTAGCCACAAAAACAACAGTTAAATTGTTCGATAGCGAACACTAATTGTTCAAAAATGGGCAATAGGAGAAAACGTCTAAAAGTAAAAAAAGATGTTTATCAGCGATTTACATGGTTTTTAAATTTTGGCACCACTATTATATATGTAAGGAAGGAAATGAGGCTGTTTTTAGAAATGAAAATAAAAATTATAATAGCATAGAATTAAAAACTACTAATAAACAAAACCATGAAAAGAATTTTAACCATCGCCTTTATTTCATTTTTATATGTGGCTCAGGCCCAAGAACGTGAAACCCGCAAGATTTCTGCTCCGGATGGCATTTCGGCAGCGACATCGCTACGTGTAGATTACGTTCAATCCAATCGCAATGAAGTTGTTGTTGAAGCTGACAATGCGGAGCATCTGTCGCTGATAGAGACAAATGTTAAAAATGGCATATTACATGTGCAATATAAACGGAATTCACAGATCAGAAATGCAAGAAACAACCGTGTAACGGTATATTCGAGTAAAATTCCGACAAGTTTTTCGGCTTCTTCCAGTGGATCAATCTACAGCAACGAAACCATCAAGGCAAACAAAATATCTGTCAATGTTTCTTCATCGGCCAGAATTACACTTAAAAAATTAATTGCCGATGATATTTCACTTTCGACAAGTTCCTCGAGTAGGTTAACGGCTGATGTAAGTGCAAAAAATCTAACGGTAAATTCAACAAGTTCGTCAAGACAGGAAATTGCAGGAAGTGCGACGAATCTGGATTTAAATGCCAACTCCTCTACTTCAGTTGACATGGCCGCTTTTACAACAACCAATGCGGAGGTCAATGCCAGCACATCAGCCGGTGTTACCTTAAGTGTTAAGGATAATCTACACGGTAAAGTTTCTACCTCCGCAAAGATCTCCTTAAAAAATCAGCCACGAAATGTCCAAGTTGACAAATCGACAAGTGGCCGAGTCGTTATGTAATTTTAGTTTAGGTCTTTAAAAAAGACTGTTTATTTATGTTTAATGTTTAGTTAGCTAAAGGTGGCGCCTTCCCCAGTGCCACCTTTTTTTGCTTCTCCAGCCTACCCCTCATCGGTCAGAAACTGAACTAGCTACCCCTCCAACAACCTGTTAACAGGAGCCAATTCACCGGATATCATCTGATATTTTCGTATCTTGTGCTAAGAAACACAAGCACACATAACACACAATCCAATGGATAATTTTTTAGCAAGTAGCCTCAAGCAATTTCATGAATTCAAATCTTTGGGAGACAAGACCTTCGCTCAATTGAGTGATGAGCAATTGTTCTGGCAATTCAACCCTTCCAGCAACAGTATTGCCCTCATTGTGAAACACCTCCATGGGAACATGCTTTCGCGTTGGACAGACTTTCTACATTCGGACGGTGAAAAAGAGGGAAGAGACCGCGATATGGAATTCGAAAATACCGAAATGAGCAGAGCGCAACTGATCGCACAGTGGAACGAAGGTTGGGATTGTTTATTTCAAGTACTAGAATCTTTAAATGAGCAAGACCTGACCAAAACAATCTTGATCCGCGGAGAAGGACATACCGTACTGGCGGCGATCCACCGCCAACTTGCTCACTACCCTTATCACGTAGGGCAGATCGTTTACATCGGAAAAATGTGCCAGGATGAGCAATGGACATCACTGTCCATTCCAAAAGGAAAATCTGCAGATTTTAACCAAGAAAAATTTGGTCAAAGCAAAAAAGTATAACTTGTAACTATTGGTTGTAGCTGCCCAATTGTTGATTGGGTAGTCATTCCGCCTAAATTTTTAAATTGCAATCGTATACTACAAATCCGTTTAAAACGTTACATGGAAGGTACTGTTTTAAGTGTTCTTTAGCAAAGAATTGATTATATTTGTGTGATCTACCGTTACTAATTCCTTTACGATTCAATCCCATAGGAATTAGCTTGTTTAGGGTTGCAAAACAAATAGCAAGTGCAGGGAGCTCATTAATCTACTTGAGCGTAGACAGGTAATTTATAATTATTTAAAGATGAAACCATCATGATTTATTTAATCACACTGGGAGTGAATAAATCTGATAGCTTCATCACAATTGAAAAACAAATTTATACCGATGAAAAATTCGATTAAGATCATCAACAATTACGAGTATAAAAAGTTATTCTTACCTGATGTTTCTGAGCATAATCTATTTAATGAAAGTAAAATCCAGGTTTATCGAATCGAAAATTATCTTCGAAGCATTTTAATGCCGGTCATTCCCTATCGTACTACCTTTAATTTTCTAATTTTTGTAACAAAAGGTTCCCTAACTCAACACCTGGAATCGGCCTCCTATACACTGACTGAACACCAAGTTATCAATATAAAGCAAGGCAATATCACCGCAACATTGGCGATATCGGATGATGTTGAAGGTTTTTTCGTGGTTTATGAAAATGAAATTGTCACTGATATCGAACTTGGGATCAATGACATCAAATTTTTCAATTCCCATCCCTTCACAACATTAAAGCCGCACGTTGCCCATTGGATTCAGCAAATGCTGATTCTTTTGGAGGAAGAGTTATTTACTGAAGGTCGCGTGATGGAAGTATGCATCTCGATGATGCAGTGCATCTTATTGAAGGTCATAAAATCGGATATTGAAACCAAGGCACCGATGAGCAGACAGTTGGATATTGCATTTCGCTTTCGGGAATATGTCCAAAAGTTCCATATTGACCATAAAAATGTATTGTTTTACGCCAATCTATTGCATATCTCCGAAAACTACCTGAACAAATGTGTGAAGGAGGCCACCAATAAACCACCCAAGCAATGGATTACAGAAATCAGCATCTTGCATAGCCAGATCCTCTTGCAGGACGCTACGAGAGATATTGCGGGGATAGCTTTCGAATTGAAGTTCCAATCGCCCTCCTATTTCACCAGGCTATTTAAAAAAATCACCGGGTATTCACCCAGTGATTATCGAAAACATAAGTTTATGGCAGACTAATGTTTATGGTAAGGCAGGTTCCAAATGAGGTCAACCGCCAGATAATGCACGCCAAAATCCACTTGATCATAGCCTTTGATCAGATCATTCATGTAGCCTACATCCAGTCGTAAAGGCGTCTTTGGGATATCTGTCATGTAGTAAAAGCCCAAACGTGTTTCCTTGTAACCAAAGCTCGACCAAGCATCCGGTTCGTTCAGTTTGCTGATCGCAAAAAGACCTTCGGCACTCAGCGCCAGTTCCTGCTTATTTTTATAGGATATTTTGAAATTCAACTGCGACTTCAGCCGGGTTCTAAATTGAAAATTCTCTTCTGCTTTATGAAAGTCAGCAGTAAAAAATTTCCGGAACTCCTGCCGCAGTGTATTTTTCCATTTCCAACGCTCAGCCAGCTTAAAAGTATAAGCATAACGTCCATACAATCGGAATTCCTGTTCAACTCCTTCATTGTGGTAGGGCGCTTTTTCATCATATACATTTTGACGCCTGTAGCTCAGCGCATAGCTATATTGCTGATTTGGTGCAAATTTGTGATAGACCTCATGATTCAACACCCAGATGGCCTGCTTATGAAAAGGATTGGAGTCGTCGGGTGTACTTTTGGTTCCCAGGCCGATATAGGTCAGTGCTTCCTTAGTTCCGGCACTGTCCAACTTGCGTCGCAGGCCCAACACCGACCAGGAGGCCGTTTTGGCTTTACCAAGCCCTGGCGGACTTACCTGCCCATATACGGTGTTTATATGAATTCCCAATAAGAGTATTATTGGGAATAGATTTATTAAACGAAATTTCAACATCAGATAAAATTTTAGTAAAAAAAGACTAGGAAGTCTCCGCTGTCGCAGAAAATTTAGCCACCAACCAATTGTCCAATCGTTTGACAGGCTCCATTGCCCACATCGCGACCACAAAAGGAAACGTTAGCGTCGTCCAACCATTATGGATCAGGAAATGGTCAAAATAGGTTGCTATAATAACCGCAATGAGTACATAAATACCATCTCTAACGCGTTGCCCGCTCAAAGCAATCCCACATAAAACTGCGTTGAAGCTAAAGATCCCGTTGTTGGTCATATCGGTTGATTCATGCCCATGATGCGAGATATAAACACTAATAATTACAGCTGCAGAAGCATATAACGCTGCGATTGGCTTGCTGATAAAAACACCAATGAAAAAGATTAATCCCGCAACTAAGCTACCCTGAAAAATAACCTGACCAAAGGCATGTCCCTCAATAAGGAAATCGTCCATTTCCTGAATATCCACAAAGTGCTCTGGAACGGTCCGTAGAGCCAATTCTGGAATACTCAATACATATAGCGCAATCCAGGTGATCATGATAAATGGAAACGTAAATACAGGAATATTTTTCTTCAGTGCAAAACCCATTAAAATCGTAGTCAATGCAGAACCGATGATCAAAGCAGCCCATACCCAGATATTAGTCTGAAAATAAAAGACCAGCGCAATCCCATATAATGTGGCATTAAATCCAAAGAGCCCATCATTGATATGGTCCTCGTCAAACTTCATCAATTTCGCTGTTATTACCCCGACAAGATTCGCCAGTATCCCAGCAAATCCCATGAGTGCGGAATCATAAATAATAGCCCCAATAAACAGGACTCCGGTCCAGATGTTACCTTGTAACATAATCTGTCCAAATCCCTTAAAAACAGCTTTAACAAAAGCCAGGATGTTATTTTTCATTAGAATAATTTGTTATTTAAAAATTGTATTCAGTCCCCGTTATTTAATTCAGGAATAATTTTTCCCATAAAGCACTTTGCATCTCTTTAAAAAGAAGGTAAAGTTGCTCGGCACCATACCCCAGCACACGCACCATAAAACCATCATGTTGCAAAGCACTGATACCAAAGGCAACATCCTTGGTTTCCCCATATTTTTCATAGAATGCTTCGATCCATTCATCTGGACTTACCCCAGCACTATTCAGATAGATCAGCGTCCCTTGGTGTGTATAACCTTCCAGAATGCCCAATCCCTGAATGGGCATACGATCCGGTTGTAACAGCACATTATCTTTTACAACCAGTCGATCATTCACATAACATTCCGTCAGATTCTGAAAATGATTGTACTGAAATTCCTCCCCTGACATTTTCCTTCCACAGGTCACGATTTCACTCAGTAGTAGATGACAATTGGAAGCAAGATGGATAATGTTGTGACTCAAAAAATGAGAGGAATGTTGAGGTACTACGGGGTGAGGAACATAGGAAAACACGGAATCTTCACCCAGAGTCACCTGCATTGTTTGCGAAGAATGCCCCTTCATATGAAACAGACGCTGATAAGCCTGCGTCTGCAACTGTAATTTTGCTCCCGGCGCAATATCAATTTTGATCTGATGATCATCACCATCCAATAATCCCGGTGAGGAACTCATGATCATCAAATAAGCCGCATTGTCTTTTTGATATTGACCAACAGGGACAATGCGAAAAGGTTGAGTGACATAAGCATCCTTCATAAAGGATTTCCCTTCACGATGTGCTATTTTGACGGCTAAAGAACAAATCATAATTAACGAAGTAAATTAGGTTCTTCAATATCTTGAAGCAATGCATATTTCTTGATCCAGCCCACAATCTCTTCCAGACCGTCGCCAGTTTTCAAATTGGAGAACAAAAATGGAGCACCTTTGCGCATCATACGGGCATCATGTTCCATGACCTCCAGGCTCGCACCCACATAAGGCGCCAAGTCTTTCTTGTTGATTAATAACAGATCCGAACGTGTAATCGCAGGACCACCTTTACGTGGCATTTTTTCACCCTCAGCGACATCAATTACAAAAATGGTGATATCTGCCAAATCTGGGCTATAGGTTGAAGTTAGGTTGTCGCCCCCACTTTCGATCAAAATAAGTTCCAGATCAGGAAAACGGCTAGCCAGCTCGTCTACAGCTTCCAGATTCATACTCGCGTCTTCACGTATCGCGGTATGTGGACAACCTCCTGTTTCAACACCGATAATACGTTCGCGAGGTAATAAGCTATTTTTCGCCATATACTCTGCATCTTCTTTGGTGTAGATATCATTTGTAATAACCGCCAGATCTAACTCATTTGCCAGACGTCTGCTCAATCTTTCCAATAACGCTGTTTTACCGGAACCCACAGGGCCGCCGACACCGATCTTAACATATTTTCTATTTTCCATTTTATTTGATTTTAAGAGATATAAACTCTAGAATATAATCGTTCGTGTTGCATGCAGCGGATATCAAATCCGATATTGCACAGCCCCACTAAATTTCGTTCAACTGCTAAAGTCTCGTGACAGAGCCCAAGTATATCATCGTGTAGGCCAAAAAGAACATCCTGACCATCGAGCTGTCCGAGCGGCACGAGTTTCACGGCATTCGTCACCATGGTGATGGCCGCATTGTAATAAAAGCCATGTAATGCTTCTTCCAAAGGAATTTCCAATAACGAAGCCAGCATACCATACATCAAGCAATAGTGACTATCCACTTCCTTTTTCTGAATCAATTTGCCCCAGGCAACAACAAAATCCTGTTGTTGATAACGGCTAAATATTTTGTAAATGCGTACGCCCAGTTTTTTACTGGCTTCCCGAATCTCCTTTGGACTCTTCAATGCTGTACACTCCTGATCCAAAGCGATCAATGCATTTAAATCCTCGGATGTGGTGGCCTCGTAGGCCAATTTCATCAGGGCAGCATCGTTATACTTTAGATTGTACCATAAATTATGGCGCACATATTTGTCAGTAGTTGCTTTATCACAGACTAAGCCCTGTTGCACATAGGTTTCCAGCCCATTTGAATGGGTAAATCCACCGATCGGTAGCGTCGGATCTGCGAGATGGAGCAACTTGCCCAGAAAAGTATTTTTCATTGACATAAATTATTTATTCATTATTTGTTGATGCGACCGTCGACGCAATACCAGTATCCTCTTGCTCCTGAATGAACAGAGGAATATTTTTTGTCGAAAATTTCAACTTTTGATGATGCTTTGGGTCTACGTTTGCGTGGAGTGGGTTCAGCAGCTGGTGCATACAACACACAGGATCAAATCCATTTTTGGTCAACCACTCGTACATGGAGCGTTCGTAAGGCATCAGCAATTCATTTGCCTCTACGAATAGAGGCAAATGTTTGTTTCCGATTTCACTGCTGACAAAAGCAATCTGAAGGAAATCAATTGCCATCACTTTGATAACCTCACAGGGTTTGATGGTAACCACAACTACTTTTTCTTCATCTTCATACAAGATATCGCCGTCCTGCAAGCAGGAAGTATTGCCCAATAATTTTACAGCGATATCCATCCCCTCCGCTGTACGAAGACGTTGAATACGTTTGGTGGATTCATACCATTCAATCGACAGCAGATCATGACGCTTATTGGTCTGCTCGCGATTGATATTCCTTGTGATTTCTGTGATAATCATTTTCGTGCTTTAAAAAAATAGATTTTTTGACAATCCCAATCCCACAGTTGAGCCATTGATTCCTGTAATCACTTCGTGATCATTTGGAATAACAGCATCCTTGCCATGCTTCTTCTTGTAAGAGAGCTCCGCGACTTTTGCTTTCAAAGCCCAGCCTTTTCCGAGGTCAATACCCACCAACGGATACACTCTGAACAGGAAACCATTGTAGCTTCCATCCACCATGCCTCCGGATGCATTAACAACATGCTGGTCACCCCAGATGTAATGTGCATCCACTTGACCGATCAACATAAAATGTTCTCCTAACGGCCATGTGTTGCTGTAGAATGGACCAACTTCATGGGAATGATCCGTAAAGTCAAGCGCCTTCGTATAGGCATTGTTGAACCCATAATTTATCCCCACATTCATGTTGTCATTAAAAAAATAGCCTACACCCACTGGTGCTGCACTAAATTGGTGTCCAGCGGTGGTTTCATGGTAATTGAGCGAACCATATAGCATGATTCCGCCTTTTTGAGCAGAAGCCGATTGTATCGAAAAGCATGCTATTGTCAGACAACATCCCAAAAATATTTTTAAATTTTTCATTGATATCTCGTTGTTTTTAAGGGCAATAAAGCGGTCATGAGCCTTCCTCTGCTCATTGATCATTAGCGCTACGTTTGGCTCATGACCGCTTTATTAATGTGTTTTTCATTTATAATGGCCTGATGCAAGATCAAGCCATGGTAGTCTCCATTCAGATTAAAACAAGAAATACAACTGTCCTAAAGAAACGGTATCAATCGGCTGAGAACGCAAAATTTCTCCATCCAGACTTACTTCATAGTTCTCCGGATTAACGATAATTTCGGGTGTAGCATCGTTGTGGATCATATCTTTTTTGGAGATATTTCTACAGTTTTCTACAGGAAGCAAGCCTTTTGCTAAGCCATATTCCTCTTTAATGCCGTTTTCGAATGAAATTTTGGAAACAAAGTTGAAACAGGTATTATGAACAGCTTTTCCCAATCCGCCAAACATTGTACGTAAGATAATCGGTTGTGGTGTAGGAATGGATGCGTTTGCATCTCCCATTTTGGACGCGATGATCATACCACCTTTGATAATCATTTCCGGTTTAGCACCAAACAAGGCTGGTCGCCAGATGACCATATCCGCGATTTTACCCGGTTCGATAGAACCTACGTATTTTGAGATACCATGTGCAATCGCTGGGTTGATTGTATATTTTGCGACATAACGACGTGCACGGAAGTTATCGTTGTTTTTTCCTTCGTCTTCAGGTAGCGGACCTACTTGTTTTCTCATTTTGTCCGCTGTCTGCCAAGTCCGTGTGATAACCTCACCCACACGACCCATTGCCTGCGAATCTGAGCTCATGATGCTGAATACACCACGATCTTGCAATACATCCTCAGCAGCGATTGTCTCCGGACGGATGCGTGAATCGGCAAAAGCCACATCCTCAGGTATCTCCTTGCTCAAGTGGTGACAAACCATCAACATATCCAAGTGCTCATCAATCGTATTTTTTGTAAATGGACGTGTCGGATTTGTGGAAGCTGGCAATACATTTGGATACATTGCCGATTTGATAATATCCGGAGCGTGACCACCACCGGCACCTTCCGTATGGAAGGTATGGATTACACGACCGTTGATTGCCTGAATCGTATCTTCTAAGAAACCCGCTTCATTTAATGTATCGGTGTGAATAGCAACCTGTACATCGTATTTATCAGCTACCGTTAATGCTCTATCAATTGTTGCGGGTGTTGCTCCCCAGTCTTCGTGAATTTTAACCCCCAAAGCTCCGGCTTCAATCTGTTCAACAATGGGTTGTTCAGTTCCCACATTTCCTTTTCCAAAGAAGCCAAAGTTCATCGGTAGATCTTCCACCGCTTGCATCATACGACGGATATTCCATTTTCCTGGTGTTACGGTGGTTGCGTTTGTTCCGTCCGCTGGACCGGTACCACCCCCGATCATGGTGGTAATACCACTATATAAGGCTGTTTCGACCTGTGTAGGACTGATATAGTGAATATGGGTATCTATACCACCTGGTGTTAAGATATAGCCAGATCCGCCATGCACTTCGGTAGAAGCACCAATAATCATATTTGGCGTAATGTTATCCATTGTGTCCGGATTTCCAGCACGGCCGACACCGACAATCTTACCATCCTTTATACCGATATCACCTTTCACAATTCCCCAGTGATCAATCACGATAGCATCTGTGATCACCATGTCCAAGGTACCTTCATCACGTGTGTGAACCGAAGATTGACACATACCGTCACGCACGGTCTTACCACCACCAAATTTTGCTTCATCGCCATAATAAGCGTAGTCCTTTTCAACTTCGATAATGATATCGGTATCGCCTAAACGGATTTTATCGCCACTTGTCGGACCAAAGATGGCGCTATAATTTACTTTGTTAACTTTTAAACTCATGATACTTTGTTTTTAAAGCCTTGTTCTTTCACTTTTTTCATTGCATTTTCTTTCGCGACTTCGGTTTCGGTATCACCGTTTACCAAGTCGTTATGCCCGTAGATTCTTCTGGCACCTGCATAAGGAACCAATTCTATATCTTTGGATTCCCCCGGCTCAAAACGCACCGCTGTACTCGCGATAATATTCAATCGCTTGCCAAAAGCTTTTGCACGGTCAAATTCCATCATCTTGTTCACTTCAAAGAAGTGAAAATGTGAACCTACCTGAATTGGTCTGTCTCCTGTGTTTGTTACGGTAATCGTCGTAACTTCTCTACCTTCATTACAGATGACATGGCCATCCGCTATAAAAAATTCTCCTGGAATCATAAATTCTATTTTTAACAATTATCGAATGGGATTATGAACGGTCACCAATTTGGTACCATCCGGAAAAGTCGCCTCAATCTGCACGTCGTGAATCATTTCAGGTACACCTTCCATGACATCCTCACGTGTCAATAATGTCGCGCCATACTGCATTAAATCAGCCACAGTACGGCCATCACGTGCAGCTTCCAGAAGCTCACTACTGATCAATGCAATAGACTCCGGATAATTTAGTTTAAGTCCTCTAGCTCTACGTTTTTTCGCTAGTTCACCGGCAAGATGAAGCAATAGCTTCTCTGTCTCTCTAGGTAATAAATGCATATAAAATATTATTTAAATTGTTGTTATTTCAGTCGAAAACAAGTCAGTACAAACCCTGACGACTTTAAAAAATCGTTCAAAAAACCTGATAGACGAAGCCCATAGCAAATGCTTACGGCATAGCGTTTCAGTTCTCAGCGTTGTAAGAAAAGGAAAGGATTATCCCTGAAATGGGATCTTTAAACTTTGGAAAAGAATGTATTTTGGTGGTAGGACCAATCGATCCATGTAAGGTGTTCTGTTATTCCGCATGTTGAGACATACAGGATAGCAAAATATAAAAAGACAAATATACAATACAGTCCAACCGAGGAGCTTACTCCATTCATCTTTTAAGTCGACCTGTTCACTGACATCATAAAGGTCATGATCGTGTACAGCGGCAACTACATTTTCCCGTTCGGGTTGATCAGCACCTTTGTCAATTTGTTTATGGGTGCTGGACAAACCGAGAGAGGTACCCGAGGAATTATGAATTTTAAGCTGTTCAGAAATAGTCATTCCTTTCAGGAGCAGGACGCTCAAAAGAAAAACTAAAAAAACTAAACTATGCTTAATCATTGTATTCACAATCCTATTATTTGTTGTTCAAATTTACAACCAAAGCAGGCCACTTCACTAGTACAAATCTTGAATTAAATAGTCTAAATTTGTCGAAAAACCTGCTTTGATTGTTTTTTTTAATTAAAATGAATAACCAATTGAAACCATAATGTTTCTTGGTGCCCCTGCGAAGGCACGTGTATAGTCAAATCCCCCTAAAAAATAGTATTTATCAAATACATTGTTTAGGTTAAGCGCCATTTTCATGGCACCGATATGATAATAAGCCGCCGCATTAACTGTCGTATAAGAAGGCCATTGTCCCCAAAGGGCATTTCCTTCGCTATCCTTCCCAATGCTATTGTCCATGCGTTTGCTATCAACATAATAAACACCAGCACCAAAGCCTAGTCCTTTTAAGGAAGTATTGGAGAATACATATTTTAACCAGGCGCTGGCCATATTTTTAGGTGCTCCCGGTAGTGCCTGCCCGACTTCAGAAGCAACAGAAGAGGCCTTCACTTCGGTATGGTTAAAAGTATAATTTGCCATCACCTGGAATTCTTTGGTCAGCTGCCCGCGGACATCCAACTCCACTCCCCGCGACAATGCTTTTCCAGATTGTCTATACTCCGGTAATCCCGAGTCATTGATTGTTCCAGTCGCAATCAGCATATTTCTACGCTCGATCTGAAATAAGGAAAGATCCATTTGTAGCTGATCCTTAAAAAACCCCGTTTTCAGCCCTGTTTCAATTTGAAAACTGCGTTCAGCTTCAAAAGGCTTATCTGCACCATAGTCTTTATAGTTCTGGATAAAATTAGCGCCTACCGGTACAAAACCCTGCGAGTAGCTTGCGAAGTAATTAATCTGCTTGTTGATTCCATAGGTCAGACCGAAACGGGGCAACAAAGCATTTTGTGTAGCATGGAAGCGATCCTGTCCATCAATAGTTTCCGAAGAATAATGTTCATGCCTCAACCCCACAATTAATTTCAGACGGTCCGCGATACTGATCTGATCCTGTATGTATTTACCGGTCGTTTTATAGGGACTCAAAAAAGGATAAGCGACCTGTGTACGCCAAACGTAGTTGGTCAGATCGTGTGTGGTATAGGTCGGGTTGTTCAGGTCAAAAGTCAATGGCACCACTTTGCCATCCACTGTTTGCTGTCTGGCTTCCCGTAACTGATTTTCTTTGTCACCACGATACTGTGCGAAGTCGATCCCCGCAACGATATGGTGGTCAATTTTATCTCCTAGCAAATCCCATTTGATATATCCGACGACGTTGTCGGTATAATCACGGCCATGACGGTCAAAGAAACGCATATTCATGATGGTGTTATGTGGAGCATCCGCAAAAGTATTTAGCGTACGGTGTTCGTTGACATCTTCCTGATAGATGGATTTCATATAGCTCAGGTTCAGGCTCACATTTTCTGCCAGCCGTTGCGCCAATCGTCCACTAAATGAAAAAGTCTTGGAATTATAGAAATCAGAAGGCTGACTTAACGTAAACGAACGTGGCAGAGCATAAAAGTTATTCTCCTTTATCCCCATTCCCCGATCCAGATAACCGTTGAATTGATTGTATACCACATCGATGTCCACGGTTGTCCCTGCAGCGGGCTTAAATGTAAATGAAGGTGCCAGCATCATCCGTTTTTGACGATTCACATCGCGAAAGGTTTTGGTATCTTCATAGCCTGCATTAAAGCGATAGAGAATTCGTTTTGCACTATCCAATGGACCACCCAGATCTACTGTGGTGCGCATCGTTTCAAAACTTCCGGCAGCAAAACTGACATGACCTTTAAAATCTTCCAAAGGCTTTTTCGTCGTCATATTGATGGTACCACCGGGTACAATGTCGCCAAATAGAGAAGCTCCAGGGCCTTTCAGCACCTCAAGGTTTTCGAGATTGATTGTTAATGGGGAATTATAATAACTATTGCCGTAACCATAGCCCGAACGTAGACCGTTCACCAAACGGACTCCAGTTTCATAACCGCTTTTAAAACCACGGATCACCACATCATCATAAGATGAAGCCTCAGTGACACCTGCAAGGTCCTGCACCAGTGCACCTGTTGTAAATGCTTGTTTATCTTCGATAAATTCCTTACTCAGTACAGCCACAGATTGTGGTAGGTCTTTCAGCTTTCCAGCGAACTTACCGCCCAACTCCATGTTGTTGGTCAAATAGGAATTATTGCGACGGCCGGTAACCAATACTTCATCCAAGGTCCGCCCTCCCTCTTCCATCATGAGTCGAATTCCTTTTTTCGGATTCCATGTAGTCTCATCAATAAGAATAAGTTGTGATTTATAGCCGATCGCTTCGGCACGTAATTGTACCGGAAAGGTTGTCGCTGTAGTAAAAGCAAATTCGCCATTCGTGGCAGTACTGATCTTTTGTCCTTGGTTTTCAAGTGTCAAAGTCACTCCTGGAATTGGATTTCCGTTTTCATCCTGTATCTTCCCAAAAATCAAAAAGCTCTGTTGGGCGTAAACAGCCACTGGTGTGACAGCACTTGCCAATAATGCGAAAGCGAGTGCTTTCATTGTGTTTTTCATCTGTATTTTTTCATTAGCCAGATGGCACATACCCTGTTTAAAACTCACCTACGATGATCTTATTGAAATAAGATGCTAAACAGGGACAGTTCCTCTGGAATTATTTTTTATCTTCTATTGCTGATTTATTTTATTTCTTGCATTCAGCTCGAATTCACATCACAAAACTGAATAGCCTTATTTCGACAATTCCAGTTCCGCCGAACATTTCAGTTTAATGGATTGCCCCAGCAGTAGTTCCATGTGAATTGTCGGAAAGCCCGACTCATCGCAGAATTCTTTGAGACAGAATCCTTGTTTTAACCAGAATTCATGGGCTCCCTCCAAAAAAGGATGGGTGTGTAAGTAAAGTCTTTCGACCGCTTTCTCCTTGGCCACCTTTGTCAATTGGCGGAAAAGTGCTGTTCCAAGTCCAGAACGACGGTAATCGGGGTCGACAAAAAGACGCGCGACCTCGACAGTCTTCCTGGCATCTAAATCCAGATGCGGAAAACGATAGTCATAAGCGAGCATACCGATCACACCGACCAGTTTTCCGCTCATGTCTCTTGCCTGTAGAAATGTTCCAGCTTGTTCATCCAGATACAGCTGTTTAAAGTCCAGCAAATCTCTGGGAATCTTTTGCGGGTCAAGCATGGGAAACAGCTGTTTCCGAAATTCAATAACATAAGGTAACACCGTTTCCAGATCCTGAACAGTGACTGTACTTATTGCGATATTTATGATTGAATCTGTCCTTTGCATGCCTATTTTATTCATACTATTTTCGTTTTTTGCGTCCGTACCGCCACTAGGATCTATTACCTTGTTCGCACATGGTTTACAGCCTTTATAGCTTATTATTTACGCCTTCCAGTTCAAGGGATTTTATCGAAGCCCAGTCATGTGCATGAAGCATGGGTGCAAACATCCATTTCCCTTGGTTGTCCAAACTGATCAATGGCAACTCATAGGTCTGTTCCAATACTTTCCGAACCTGCTCTCTGTTCATCCCCTGTAGATCCACCAGTGTATTGTCCTGCATCAAATAAAAGTGGTCGCCAAAAAGATAGGCCATATTGGGGTCGTGCATAACACAGAGCACCGTTGTACCCTCCTTGACCAGTTCTTTGGCGGTCTGCAAAACGGCAATCTGATAGTTCAGGTCAAGATGGTTTGTCGGTTCATCCAAAAGCAACAGATCAGGCTGTTGCACCAATACCCGACAAAGCAAGACCAGCTGCCGCTCTCCTCCTGAAAGGGAAGTATATGATTTATGCTTTAAATGTGCGAGATTAAATTTCTCCAGAATTGTATCCACAGCCTCAAAATCTTCACGGCGCGGTGAAAAGCGGGAGAATGATGCACGTCCTGTTAAAATAACATCCGCCACCTTAAAAGGGAAAGTTGTCTGATGAAACTGGTTTAAGAAACCCAGTTTAAGCGCATTTGATTTGCCTACCTTCCAGTTTCTACGTTCCGTTTCACCGATCAATACCGATCCCTGATAATGTTTCTCCAATCCGGCAATAACATTGAACAAGGTCGACTTACCGCTACCGTTCCGGCCTAGAATAACCGAAAGCTTTCCTTCCGGAAAGGACACATTGACATCCCGCAAAATAGTATCCTTACCATAGGCAAAAGATAGGTTTTTGATATGGATGGATTTGCTCATGAGTTCCAGTTAATTTCGTTCCGGCGCATCAGGTAGATAAAGAGTGGAGCGCCAATAATCATTGTAAATACCCCTATCGGAATTTCGAAAGGCATGACTGCACGTGAAAAATCGTCAATCAATAACAGGAATGTCCCACCGATACTGATATTCGCCCATACAACGATATTATTGTTGGGGCCAAAAATCATACGGCTGATATGTGGAACAATGAGTCCAAATAAGCTGATCACACCTACCGCAGCAACAGCTGATGCGGTGATCATGGTCGCAACCCCGATCATCACGAATTTCAGGAGTTTTGGATTCACCCCCACAGCAATTGCTTCCTGATCTCCCAATGCCAACAAATTCAATTTCCAACGCAATAAGATCAATATGATCAATCCGATCACTATCGGTAAAAAGGCGGTATGCACTTTTGACCAGGAGGCGGTATGGAGATTTCCCATCGTCCACTGCACAATTGCCTGTAATTTATAAGGGTCACTGATATATTGTAACAGGGTAAGCATCGCCGTAAATACCCCTGAAATAACCATTCCTGCCAAAACCATCCCAATGATGGATGTTTTTAAACCGGCATTGGATACAAAGTAAGTCAAGGCCACAGCACAGACACCAAAAAGAAATGCCGAAACATTGACGGACAAAAGTGGAAACAGCATGGCTAAGGCAGCACCGAAAGCAGCACCGGAAGATATTCCCAACGTAAATGGGTCTACTATAGGGTTTCGAAAAATCGCTTGTAAGGTCCCTCCAGATGAGGCAAGAGCGGCACCGACCATAAAGGTCAATAAAATTCGCGGCAAACGTACTTGCCACAAAATGGTATCCATGCTGCCCATCAATACCGTCGTATCATTTCCTTTATAAAGCCCTAATTCCAATCCGATACGCTGGCAGAGTTCAATAAAACCAATATGCTGACTTGAGCCGATCAATAATGAAAGCAGGAGCAGCACTAATGGCAATATCACCAACAATAAAAGCTTTTTTAATTGAAGTATCATTGCAGAAGCCCCGCTTTACCGTATAATTTTTCAAAAGCCATTGTCATATCCTGATCGAGTTGCTCCTTGGTATAACTCGGGAAACACCAATGCCGCACCTGTTTGGCAAAGAGCATAAATTTCACGGTATGTGGATCAAAAGGAAAGGACGGTGACATCACAAATACCTGTTTATTTTTTACGGCAGGCAGTGCGGCCAATTCTTTCAAATTATAAACATCAGAACTTTTGGAATTCCATAGAATCATGAGATCGGGATTCCACTTGTAGATCGTTTCAGCCCCTACATTTGGTGCTTCCATTTCTAAGGGACAGGCATTTGCCGCCCCCGATAGGCGGATGGCCATATCGATGAGACTACCTCTTCCCGAGGTCGAAAGTACACGTCCTTTGGACCAGGCATAATAGACCTTCTTTTGCGGTTGATCGAGCGGAGCGGCCATCTTTTTGACCTCATCGCCGACAAATTTCACAATTTCCTCAGCTCGTGCTTTCTTGTCCAAAAGCGTTCCCATTCCGATCAATTCGTTAAAGATACTGGTTTCATCTTTCGATGAAAAAGTGAAGACGGGAATACCCAAATTTTCGAGCTGTGTGATATTGTCCTGATCGGTATTGAATGTCAGAACAAGATCGGGGTTCAGGCTTACGATGCTTTCTACATTGTTGGCCTGACCACCAAAAGTTGGTGTAGCGATACTTTTCTGAACGATACGTGGGTCTAATTTCGATAAAAAAGCATAGGTATCTTCCATTTGATAGACTTGTTCAGGAATGCCGACCAATCGGTCACTGGCCTGTAGCATATAAACCTCATCCACAAGAGAGGGATACAGGACAACAACACGTTGGGCCGGTCGCTCCAATGCGATTTCCTTGCCGCGGCTATCCATGGCCTTCACCCCATTTTTACTTGCATTGGACTGTTGGTTTTGGCAGGCTTGTAAGCATACAAGCAAGACCAGTGGCAACAGCACTATATATATTCTAATTTTCATGCTTTCTGCTATTCTTTAGCTGCTGGCGAATCCGATTTTCAGACAGCAATATCGCTTCCTCCAATTGGACAGACGCACCATATTTCGCCGCAATTTGCTCATAGAGTCGACCATCATACGGCAAATGGAGAGACTGGAGCTGATCGACCTGGAATATCGGTAGATGTCGGTTACCGACGAAATAACCAAAATCTGCCAGTTGAACCAAATCCGAAGGGTTAAACCTGATCGCCAAGGTCGGCTTAACAGCGACGATTGCCTGCAGTTCCCCATTGTGGTACAGCGCATCTCCATGATGCCACTCCTGCCCCTGCTCCAATTGCATCAAGATCGTATTGCCAGACAAGGTATTTCTGGTCAAACGGCGTTTATTAATTTCAAACCATTCGATGTATACCCGATCTACCTGATCAGTGATGGCTTGGTGCTGGGGCACAATGGTATCTATCGTTACAGGCAATCTATTCATTGTTATATAGGGTATATCATTCAAACTTTGCGCTGTGATCAACCATCGTTCGATCTGATCGTTGATCACCTTCGCGCATTTACTATTTCGCCGCAGCTACTTTCTGTTGTTCTTTTTTCAGTTGGACTTTCTCTTTCAACCAATCACACCAGCTATCAAGGCCATCTCCATTCAAGGTACTGATCGTAATCACTTCGAGGTTTGGATTGACTTCACGTGCATCTTTTGTCACGGCATCTACAGAGAAAGGCACATAAGGTAACAAGTCTGCTTTTGAAACAAGCATTAATTCGCTGGTCAAAAACATACGTGGGTATTTTTTTGGTTTATCATCACCTTCGGTTGTCGCCAATAAAGTGACCCGATAGTCTTCACCTAGATCAAAAGCCGAAGGGCAAAGTAAGTTTCCGACATTTTCGATAAATAACAAATCAATACCTTCGATATCGATGTGATCCAGTGCCTGCAGAATCATTTGTGCTTCGATATGGCACATACCGCCGGTAACGATCTGCAATGCATTGATTCCAACATCACGCATACGGATGGCATCACGTTCCGTTTCAGGATCTCCCACTAACACAGCAATGTTTAGATCTTTTGAAAGACGCTTTCCAGTCTCTTGCATCAAAGTTGTTTTACCAGAACCCGGAGAAGAGCATACATTAATCACACATACATCTTTCAGTCTGTCGCGGATACTTTTAGCGACAAAATCATTTGCCTTTAATAAATGTAGGGTGGTATTTTCACATTGAACTGAACCGACACGGTTACCTAAGCTTTTAGGATTTTGAGTATTGTCTGACATGATAAATGATTTTTTAATCGTGTTTAAAAATTACTTTGGAAATATAGAGTTCATTTCCTTGAACAATTGTACTCGAAGGTTGTCCACAATCGCAGACAAATCGGTGAAAATGAACAGGAAAATTCTTCTGACAGTGCTCACAATAGGCGATGATATCATTTACCACAACCTCCATTTCCATATCCCGGTAATGGGTATTTTCGGTGATAAATGCGTCAAAAGCATTTTGGATCAGCACAGGCTGCACATTGGACAATAGTCCGGCTGTCACCTGAATTTTCTGGATATCATCCACTCTGGTCTCGTAATGCGAGGTCAGGGTATCGAAGATATCCTTTACTATACTTAGCTCGTGCATTGGTATATTTTAAGAAATCAATAAAATAAATTTAGAATAGAAATTACGATTTTTCGTTCAATTTCCGTGAAAGATGAAAGTTCAAAATCGTTAAAACGGAATTTTTATTTGCTCAAAAAGCAGGAACCGTGCTATGGGAATCGGTTCAATATCCAAAATATGCAGATAACGGTAGTCGTTCTGCAAAGCCGAAGGCAGTAATTCGTGCCAGAGCAAATCGACGACAACTACCCAGCGGTCTGTTAACCAATCCTGATTATTTTCGACGTCCAATTCGGCGATAGATTGCACCGATGGATATAAAGGATCTAAATCTGGATTGTCTAATTTTTGAGGGGTAGATAGCGAAAAGTCAGCTTTATTTGGTTCAGTTTTTAGGGAAGATATCTCGCAGTGAAAACTATCACTTTTCGGTACAATACTATTTGCATTTAAACTTTTAAATGAAACGAACAGAACTGTAATTAGAAAAATAAAGTGCTTCCACATAGCTGCAAACTAACAAAGTAACAAGTTTCCCTTTGAAAACAACACAAAGTTACTACCGATCAAACAACAAAAAGTAGCACAAATCTTGAATTTTATTTCACAAAATAGGAAAAGCCCAAAGAAAATTCCATAATTCTTCATATATTAAATTAAAATTTGGTTAAAGCGAGATTAAAATGATCTTAGAGGCATAAATTGATGATTTTGGCACAAAAAATTAAAACAATTTTAAGAGATTATAATCATCGTCCATGGCCTATATCAACGAGCCCCTGGCGGTACTATCAGGAATGGCTTGATCTACTTTTTTTACATTTTCAAGTCGATTATGATCTACTCCGGACATTAGTTCCTGCCGAATTAAAAATCGATCAACATGAAAGTAGCTGTTATGTATCTTTGGTTGCCTTCAAGATGAAAAATATCCGTCCCAGAAATTTGCCAGCATTCCCGCCTATCTCGGACTTTTATGAGATCAATGTACGTACCTATATCGATCTGGATGGTAAAAAGGGTGTTTATTTTATCCATATTGAAGCAAGCAAATGCCTATCCGCATTAGTGGCAAAAAAGTTATCGGGTCTGCCTTACGAAAAGTCCACCATGCTGCGGAATACACAAGGGTATCACAATCTCAATCAAGAAAGGGGCTTTAGGTTGAAAACGATCTTTGCGGCGGCCGATGAGATTAAAATCAAATCCAGCCTTGATACCTGGCTTACCGAACGCTATTGCCTTTACTTGAACAAACCCGATGGAATATATTGTTTCGACATCCATCATTCGGAATGGCCCTTATTTTCAGTGCAGTTGCAAGAATGCCAGTTGAACTATACAGTTGGTGATATTCGTCTCCACAACGAAAATATTGCGCTTACACACTACTCTCCCGGTGTACAAGTGCTGGCCTGGAACGCTGTAATGATCAAGCCCCACCAACGATAACAATAATACCTACATTCACGTTTTCTGGTTAAATTCATCTGCCGAAATGCAAAACCTCAGGAGAAAACTATACTTTCCCTTTAGGGAATCCTGCGTCCCTCGAGGGGAATTTACTTTTCCCTTAGGGGAGTCTTCCGCCCTCCGTGGGTGATTTACTTTTCCCTTAGGGGAATCTTTTGTCCTCCGAGGGGAATTTACTTTTTCCTTAAGGGAATCTTCCGTCCCCCGTGGGTGATTTACTTTTCCCTTAGGGGAATCTTCTGTCCTCCGAGGGGAATTTACTTTTCCCTTAGGGGAGTCTTCCGCTCTCCTAAGGGAATTTGTTTTTTCCTTAGGGGAATCTTCCATCCTCCGAGGGGAATTTACTTTTCCCTTAGGGGAGTCTTCCGCTCTCCTAAGGGAATTTGTTTTTTCCTTAGGGGAATCTTCCATCCTCCGAGGGGAATTTACTTTTTCCTTAAGGGAATCTTCCGTCCCCCTAAGGGAATTTGTTTTTACTCGAAATCTAGGTCTGAGAAATCTGAGTAACAAACTATGGGATTAAAGACAATAGATCAAGTTTTTACCAAAAAACAAATTGAAATTCAATAAAAAAATAGGATAAAATTGTCCCAAAAAGTTTTTCACGGTCCTTCAATTTTGGGACAATTTTACCCCTACTATCATCCTTTAATTTTGTATACAACACAAAAAAGGCCTGTACGACTGATCATGTACAGGCCTTCCTATTATTAATCGCTTGTCAGGCGCCGCTACTGTGCTTTGAGATTACATTAACGAGCGGTGCTCCGTCCAGTTATCTGTGTAAATCAAAACGATCCAACTCCATCACCTTATTCCAAGCAGCGACAAAATCTTTAGCGAATTTTTCTTTCGCATCAGCACTACCATAGATTTCAGCAACAGCTCTTAATTCAGCGTTAGAACCAAATACCAGATCTGCACGTCCAGCAACCCATTTCTTTGCGCCCGTTTTACGGTCTGTTCCTTCAAAGAGTTCCCGATCCTGCGAAACGGCAGTCCAAGCTGTACTCATATCCAATAGGTTCACAAAAAAGTCATTGGTCAACTGTCCGGGGCGTTCCGTCATGACACCTGTCTGAGAACCATCAAAATTAGCCTGCAATACACGCATACCACCGATTAAAACGGTCAATTCCGGAACAGATAAAGTCAGTAATTGTGCTTTATCAATCAATAATGATTCAGTGGAAACAGTGTAGGAACCCTTCCTATAGTTTCTAAAGCCATCCGCAATAGGTTCTAAATATCCCATTGATTCTACATCAGTCTGATCTTGAGAAGCATCCATGCGTCCAGGATTAAACGGAACCTTTAGCGCATGTCCGCCAGCTCTTGCCCCCTGTTCGATTGCTGCTGCACCGGCAAGGACAATTAAATCAGCCAGCGATACCTTTTTACCGCCTTGTTGTTTACCATTGAAATCCTGTTGGATCTGCTCCAGCACAGTTAGCACTTTTTGCAATTGCGTCGGGTTATTAACCTGCCAATAACGTTGTGGCGCCAAGCGAAGGCGGGCTCCATTTGCTCCACCACGCATATCCGACCCCCGGAATGTAGAAGCCGAAGCCCATGCGGTAGTCACCAACTCCCCGATACTAAGACCTGAAGCCAAAATAGCAGATTTTAAACCTTCAACGTCGTGTTCATCGACCAATACATGATCTACAGCTGGAATAGGGTCTTGCCATAACAACTCTTCGCTAGGTACTTCAGCTCCAAGATAACGTTCACGTGGACCTAGATCACGGTGCGTCAATTTAAACCAAGCGCGTGAGAAAGCATCCGCGAAAGCATCCTGATCTTCATAGAATTTACGGGAAATCTTTTCGTAAACAGGATCAAAACGTAAGGACAGATCCGTTGTCAACATCGTAGGTCTACGTTTTTTATTGGGGTCAAAAGGATCGGGAATACTTGAATCAGCTCCTTTTGCCACCCATTGGTGCGCACCTGCGGGACTTTTTGTAAGTTCCCATTCATTTTCAAAAAGATTTTTAAAAAAGAGGTTCGTCCATTCGGTCGGTTTTTGAGTCCAGATAACTTCCAGTCCACTGGTAATGGCATCAGTACCTACCCCGGTACCGTAACTGCTTCTCCATCCGAGCCCTTGCTGTTCAATCCCTGCAGCTTCGGGTTCCTTACCAACATTATCGGCTGGTCCGGCACCATGTGTTTTTCCAAAAGTATGTCCTCCGGCGATTAACGCAACCGTTTCCTCATCATCCATCGCCATACGACCAAAAGTGTCCCTAATATCCTTTGCCGCTGCAATAGGATCCGGATTTCCATCTGGTCCCTCTGGATTCACATAGATCAATCCCATCTGTACAGCTGCCAAAGGTTTTTCGAGATTGCGCGAATGCTCTTTACCATCAGCATTATCATCCGCTGATAAAACACCATGCGATTCAACCACACCTTCAGAACCATGTGCATAACGTACATCACCACCTAACCAGGTTTTTTCCGATCCCCAATATACATCCAATTCCGGTTCAAAAGCATCTACACGTCCTCCTGAAAAGCCAAAAGTTTTAAATCCCATTGATTCCAGTGCAACATTTCCCGTTAGGATCAATAAATCTGCCCACGAAATATTCTTACCATATTTTTGTTTGATCGGCCACAACAGTCGACGCGCCTTATCCAAGCTCACATTGTCTGGCCAACTATTTAAAGGTGCAAAACGCTGCTGTCCAGAACCTGCACCACCGCGACCATCACTTACACGATAGGTTCCTGCACTATGCCAGGCCATCCGAATAAATAAGGGACCATAATGTCCAAAATCTGCCGGCCACCAATCCTGCGAATCTGTCATCAATACATGTAAATCTCTCTTAACGGCTTCCAGATCCAATTGTTTGAAAGCTTCAGCATAATCAAAACCTTCATCCATTGGATTTGATTTTGTCGCATGTTGTCTCAAAAGATCCACACGAAGTCTATTTGGCCACCAATCTTGATTTTGGGTTCCCCCTCCCGCAACGGCGTTGCGCATCGTTCCATTGTGAAATGGGCATTTGCTAATGTCTTTTTCGTTGTTGTCCATATTAAAAGAAAGTTTATTTATATAATACCTTAAATGATCAAATTGTTTGACTTTTACTTTCATAAAATTAAACAAATACACGATCGTCTACTCATCGAATGATTCGATACAATATAATCAAAATCTATAAATAGAACTAAACATTATAAAAAACAAACAGTTACAACAAACACGAGACACCATTTGTTCCGCCGTTCACAACAATTTTAAAAACAAAAAACACTCTTTTTTTATTCTACTAATAGATAGAACTAAGCATCCATTTATTATGGGGGAATTATCCACATATCTGGTCAGTGCATTTATTGGTATTAGTCTGGCTGCGGCAACAGGTTTCCGAATTTTTATGCCTCTGTTTTTGCTCAGCTTGGGCTGTCGTCTGGAATTATTTCAGGTGGGTAATGAATGGGCTTGGGCAGGTTCCAACTTGGTACTGATCACCACAAGCATAGCGATGGTTATCGAAGTTGCCGCTTACTACATACCCCTTGTTGACAATATCCTGGATACCATTTCCATTCCTTTGGCAACGATTGCGGGAACATTACTATTTGCGGTACAGTTTACAGATATTTCTCCGTTTTTCCGCTGGTCAGCGGCCATTATCGCCGGAGGGGGAACTGCGGCGACGATCAGTACAGTACTGGCTGGTACAAGAGCAGCTTCTTCCATCGGTACTGCGGGTCTTGGCAATTTTATTATTTCGACCATGGAGACTATTGGTTCCTCCGTCTTAACCATTCTAGCCATATTCGTTCCTTTTATGGCTGTTTTGGTCGTTTTCGCCTTATTCTATTTCTTCGGGAAGTTTGGAAAAAAACAACTGCAAAAGAAGCTTAAAAAAACGTAAAGGGAAAAGCCTCCAAAAAGTAAAAGCTCCCTTAGAATTGAGTATTCGAAAAAGAGATTATAGGGAGGGTGCCAACTAAATTA
>NZ_RAPY01000001.1:1914499-2827388 GCF_003610355.1 Sphingobacterium detergens
AAAAAAACGTAAAGGGAAAAGCCTCCAAAAAGTAAAAGCTCCCTTAGAATTGAGTATTCGAAAAAGAGATTATAGGGAGGGTGCCAACTAAATTAAAGAAAAAGGGGTTGTCCACAATGCAGACACCCCTTTTTCTATGCGCTATAAAAGCGTTACAACCCGTCAAACCTAGTCTATAATAACTTCTTCTGGTCTTTTTACCTTGTCAGGTTTCTGTTTTGAATGCAGATTTCATTAATTCTTGTTCAGCTCTCGAAATACCTATTTCTTTCGCTAAAACTTCCCATTTTTTTACAGAAGCTAATACTTCTGCTATGATATTATTCATTTGACTTTCATTCAGCCTAAAATGTTCACCGACACTCTTCGCTAGATCATAATCTAAAACATTATTATGCATATCGATATTCAAAGCTAATCCATCTTTATCAATAGAAGGATTAAGATCATAAGCTGGAGATAATTTCCATCCTTCTTTATCCAAAATAAATCCGTGATTACGAAGATGGTCATCGGTATTCGAAACTGCGATATTAAATATCATTCTTCGCCACAATTGTGCTAGATTTTCATCAACCTGAAATCCGTTATCTTGTATGAATTCGACGATGTCTAAATAGCTCGCTGGATTGTCCTTTATTGTATCTTCATTATTTCCTGTCATGGTCATGGCTGATGAAAAATGAATTCGATCAGCTCCAACTCTATCAAAACGTTTAGTAAAAAATGTATGATAATTACCATTAACATTCTCCAATCGACATTCAGCCATTTCTACACCTGCATTAATGGCTAATTTATAGGTTAAATATTCCCATGCAGCCTTATCAACGGTATCATTCTTAGAAGGAAACTTCGCTATCCATAATTCATTGTTTTCATCCAAAATATTAGCTTTTGGTCTTGCTCCTCCTAGAGAAGAGCCTGGGGCAATAAGTAATTTCAACCATTTATTAATAGCTTCATTATCCTTATCGTTCTCATAATGAACAACGGCTTGTTGTAATTCACGGATAGTCGACCATGGAGGAGTTGATTTTTCTATATTGTTATCCAAAAAATCCCCATTAATATTAAGTTTGAATCGAAAAGCCCCCATTCTGGTTTCATCATACACACCTAATAAGAAATCAATATCGTATAAGATTTTGGCTTTTGTCCCACTAGTTTTGGCAAGGTGGGCTTCTCTACGTTTCATCAGTGTACGTCCCCAAGTATCAGGCATACTATCTAAAAAAATACCAAAATTCTCTTTATTATTTGGGAATTGTTGTCCCGAATAAAACTGAATATCAGGATCGATTAAACGTTGTTCCTTAGTCTTCAACCATTCTTTATCATATTCAAAGCTAAAAGCTTTACGACCCTTTGCTTGATGGGCAGATAATATACCAATAAAAGTTGGCTGTGATAGACCAAGCCAATCGGCATAAACATATATATCAATTTTATTAACCGCCATCCTACAATAAATCTAAATCTTGAAGCTTACGTCCAAAAACGTCATCTGATGCTAATTTCAAGAAATCATCTTGCAAACCTAGGACCCGTAGCACATTAAAATATGCTCCCATTGCGACACTAGCATCACCTTTTTCAACGAGGTATAAAGTAGAGCGAGCAATACCAGCGCGTTCAGCCACCTGTACAGCTGTTAGTTTTCTCCTTTTACGAGCAAGTTTAATATTCTCTCCCATTTGTTCCAATAACATCTGGAACTTAGGTAAAACAGATTGCTTTTTCATATAACGTTTGTTATTTCAAACAAAAATAATAAATATGTATGAAATAACGAACATAATTACCTAAATACACATTTCACCCTTCCCATTATCCTATTTTTCCAAGTATCAAAATCTTTATCAGCTAGAATTTGGAAGAAAACAACTGCAAAAGAAGCTCAAAAAAACGTAAAGGGAAAAGCCTCCAAAAAGTAAAAGCTCCCTTAGAATTGAGTATTCGAAAAAGAGATTATAGGGAGGGTGCCAACTAAATTAAAGAAAAAGGGGTTATCCACAATGCAGCCCCCCCTTTTTCTATGCGCTATAAAAGCGTTACAACCCGTCAAACCTAGTCTATAATGACTTCTTGTGGTCTTTTTACCTTGTCAAGGTCCTTGGGAAGAATGACGGTCAGTACACCATCTTCAAAACTGGCATGTACGTTATCTGTAAGCACTTGTTCATTTAATTGAAATTCACGCTCAAATGCAGTACCCAAATGCTCCTTATAGATATAGGCTGTCGCATCGTTTGTATTTTCTGTACAGGAAATCGTTAAGATTCCTTCATTTATACTGACCTGAAATTGCTCTTTCTTTCGGCCTGCAGCAAACACCTGCACTTCGTAGAACTCAGAATTTTCAGAAATATTTACAGGAACAAATTGCTGTCCCTCTCCGCGCTGTCCTGCTTCGCCTTCAAAAAAATGCTGTTGAAATTTTTCAAAGCGGTCTTTGAAATGTTGACCGCAAAATCTATTTTGATTTGAATGTCCGCTGGAATAATGATCTCTTTTAAACATGTCTTTATTTTTTTAGTAATGAATATTATGTATTGCGCAATGAGCAGTCCAAGGGACTTCGCTATTGCCGCTATTTATGTTATTTGGTTTTCTACCAAGTCCTGATATTAATATACCGGAACAATCGTCGCATTCTTAACCCGTTGTTGTTTGTGTAAAGGAACGATTGCACTATTCGTCCTCGAAGCACTGTACATTCCGGGATGGACCGGAGCCTTGTCCATTTTAAATGAACGCATTTCTCTCCTGCGCATTTTGGCCATTGCAAAGCTTCCTATTCCGAATAAGATCGTTGCAACCAACAACAGCTTAAAGATCGCTCCCATAATCAAGCTGGCTAAACCCACTATTACCGTCAATGCGATCAAGCGGGGTAATATAAATCGAATTTTATTTTTCATTTTTTCTTTAATTTATTTGTTCTTTAAACCCAAAATCTGTCAATCCACTTATTGGTAATCCTATATACTCCTTTCGTTGTCAATTTCTCAACCCGTATAATTATTGTATATCGCTAGTAACAGATCATCGCGTCCTGTCATTCCCTTTACAGTGTTTCTTCAGCTTTTGGCATAAAAAAAGGCGCCTTTATAGAAGAAGACGCCTGTATCAGGTTTTTACTTTAAAAAATTTACTTTTTTTTTCAGAATCCGCATCGTCCACTGAAACGACGTTTCCATTCCTCACGCAAACGCTCCCTTTCCTCCTCTGAAAGATCTTCATGGCGGCCCATATCAGGGGGAAAATTTTTGCGGAACCCGCCTCTTCCCGGCTTACCAAACCCACGTCCAAATAGAATGCGTGATAGCACAAACAGTCCAAACGCCTGCCAATACGTGATTGCCTTCAAACTGAAAATATCACACATCAAAGTATTCCACAGATATTGCAACAAGGCTACCAGCAAGAAAACTCCAATGATAATGGCAACAAACACAAAAGCAAATTTACCTTTTCCTTGTCTTCTCATTCTTCTATTCATAGCTTTATTTTTAAAATTTTAATTCTTCATACAAGTTCCGCAAACGTAAACGCAGATGTTTTACAGCATATCCCTTTCTGCTTATTATCGTTTTCAGATTTTCATTTTCCATGTCGGCAATCTCCTGTAAGGTTTTATCTTCAATTTCATTGAGCATAAAAACCCGACGTTGTTTTTCGGGCAATTCTTCGAGGGCTTTCATCAATTCATCCCAAAAAATGTCTTTGAATAATTTAAGTTCAGGATTGTTAGAATCATCGGCCAGTAGAAACTGACGTATCGGAAAGGCTGTATCCACTTCCTCTCCATCCGCCATTAAATCATCAAGTGACTCATCTTTCTTTTTTCGATAACTATCCGTAATCTTGTTTCGCGTTACAGCATACAACCATGCCCCAGCATTTTCCAGTTCGTCCATATTGGTCAAACGACTGAATTGATACCAGACTTCCTGCAAGATATCCTCGGCATCTTCCGTCTTTTTGACCTTTCCTTTTACAAAACGCAGCAATTGACTCCCATAGGTCTTGACGATGTCTGTAAATGATCTGGAGTTTTTTTCTGCCATATGATTTTGGTATGCAATGTCCATAATTACATAGACGAACCAACAAAGCTTTTACTCTAAATTATTTTCAGCTGTGATGCAGCTATCTGATTTATTCATCGACTGTATTTTTTAAGCGGCATTCATGAGCTCAATCGTTCGGTTCATCCGGTGTAAAGAAAGCATGATGGTTACATGAACATACAGGTTGTTGTTTAATAGGATTACTTGCGTTTATCCCGGACAACCTTTCCTTTGTCTGTAATAAAGATAAAACGATAATTTGGGAAATTACGGATTAATTTCTTTCCATCTTTTTCACCCAGCACCATAATGGAAGTACTTAGGGCATTGGCTATTTCTGCCGACGGTCCATAGATTGTTACCGAAGTCAGTCCCGTAGCTGGATACCCGGTGATGGGATTAATAATATGGGAATAACGTTTTCCATCGATTTCGGCATATTTTTCATAGCTGCCTGAGGTAGCGACAGCCATTTCATTCAAGCGAAGAACCCGAACCATCTGATGTGATTTGAAGGGGTTATTCACCCCAATCTTCCAGGGTTCACCATCTGGTTGGCTACCCCAGGTAGATAGATCTCCGGAAGCATTGACGATTCCAGCAGTGATTCCACGGGCTTTCATGATCTCCCTTCCCCGATCGGCGGCATAGCCCTTCCCGATCGAGCCAAAGCCAATTTTCATGCCCGGAAGTTCCAAGAAAATAGTCGAAGCAGCACTATCCAAAACAATATGTTTATAGCCAACTTTGGCAACCGAATTTCTGATCGCATCCACAGAAGGCATTGTATCCATACTGCCATCGAACTTCCATATTTTATCTAAAGCCACAATGCTAATATCAAAGGCTCCTTCTGAATTCCGGCTGTATTGAATTGCCCTTTTGGTCAGATCAAATACTTCGCGGTCAACTTTAACAGGTTTAATCCCTGCATTGCGGTTGACCTCCGAAATCTGCGTATATGGACGCCACTCCGAAATCAGGTTTTCGATACGTTCAATCTCTGCAATGACTTCGACAATATGCTGGTTGGCCTGTACGCTATCCTGATCAACTAGGGTGATCTCAAAAACAGACCCCATAAGGGCCACCTGTTTTTTGAGCATTACCTGTGAAAAACCGTTAGCGACGGCTATCAACCAAAATATTGAAATCAGTAGATACTGCTTATAATAATTCATTACCCTTGTCAAAATAAATGATAGCATAAGATTGTCGTGTTTAATAACAATCTGTCAGAATCTGACCATTTTCTTTGTAGATGTTGATCGATTTGCCTGTACTTACCAGCAGTATCTCGTTTAAAGTTGCTTCGACATCCTGTTGCATACGAAGTGAACCACACAATAAGATACAGCCCTGTTGTTCGAGCAATTCAACAAAGTACGTGCCATCCTGACGGATCAGATCCATCACATACTGCCCCTGCTGTTCCCGTGAAAAAGCCAGCTGTACATCGTTCAGTTGTCCCAGTTTTTTTTGTTCATCGGTAAATTCCAAATATTGTGCCGTCATCTCATTGTTCCTGCGGAAGCCTGCATAGAGTTTGACAGGTATTTTATACTGATTTTCTGAAATCATACCCAAAAACGGTGCAATACCGGTTCCATTTGCAATCAAGGCTACAGCAGGTGCTGCCTTGGGAAAATGAAAACTTGGATTGGCCATGACACGTGCCTCCAGAACCTGATCAGCTTTTAGTTGGTATAGAAATCCCGAACCAAAACCATCAGGAAATAGCTTGACGACTAATTGAACCATCCCATCCTTACATCCAATGGAATAGAAACGTTCCCGTTGATCCTGCGCCGGATAGATGGCCAACAAATCTCCGGACTGCACTTTCATTTTCCCAAGTGGTTTCAATAAAAGTGTAAAGGTGCTGTTGCTCTCCGAAACAACTGATCGGGCTATCACTTTAAATTTCTTCAATCCAACAACTTTGGAACTGTATATCGCGGGAGCAGAAGCTAAGGCAATATTGGTATGTTCACTCCAATGATGTACCCATGAAATCAGTTCATCAACACTTTTGTCATTGACCGTATGTGGGTCTATCAATTGGGAAGCCCATGCTTGCTCACTGAGCAACTTGTCTATCGCATACGCATAAGCACAAAAATCAGGGTATGCTTTCGATCCAAAACCGAGAACAGAGAAATTAATCGACTGCTGCTGCGGATAGGCCAACAGCTTTTTCTCAAACTGACTCGCATTGGAAGGCGCTGTTCCTAGACCATAGGTGGACGTAAACAGTAAAAGATGTTTTGCTTTTGGAAAATACTGATAGTGGTTCATGCCAAGCAAAAGTGATTTTTTACCGTCCGCCAACAGCTGTTTGTGAATCTGATTGGCAAAAAACAAGGTACTTCCATTTTCAGTACCTACCAGAATAACAATTTCGGCGTCGGCCGCCTTATACTTATTCTTAATCTTTGTTCGCGTACGTTTGAAGGTAATGACAAAACCTGTATAAATAAAAAACACAATATTCAATGATGCAAGCCCCAAAATAATGGCCCATATCATATTGGTCTTACCCGTGTGAAGATCGAGCGAAAATTGTTCTGCAAGTGCAGTAAAGGGATACTTGACTTCTTTATGTACAGCACCGTTCAATTGATTTACGGTCAACTCGCGGTCTTTCAGTTTGAGGACATAATATTCGTCAGGATCTCCTTCCATAAAAGGAAACTCTACCTTCGCAACATCGCTAAGCTTCGTTTTTTTGAAGATCGGAAAATCGGTTATCGCCAGCTCCTCGGTCTCATTTTCCTTCACAGGATATTCAACCGTTTGGTTTGTCTTCTTTAACAGTTCGATTCGGACCATAAATAAATAGGTCCCCGTCAAAGCCAAAATTAAAATGGGTATCAGAAACAACCGTCCTGAAACAACATGAAAATATTGTGCGAAGAAATCCCGATTGATCTTGGCAAAGAAATGTCGAACGCCCTGTTGACGTTTGATAATCAACACCAAACCTGAGATTGTAATCAAAAATAGTAGAAAAGAAGCGATGCCAATAATGATTCGGCCTGTTACCTTTAAGAATAGGGAACGATGCAGGGCCGTAGTCCATTGAACAAACTGTGTTTTGTTCTTTTGCGCACCCAGATATTTGCCCGTTTGTGGGTCAATATATCCTTTTACAGTATTTCCCTCAGCATCTATGGCGTCAATGCTCACAAATTGATTGTGGTCAACCGAAATTTCAATAATTTCAGGATAAACCTTTCGCAGACCAGTAATGGTCTGCGAAAGATTCAAAGACTCTATATTTTCTATTCGATAGGGTGGTATTTTTTCATTGACGGCATCAATGGCCAAAATTACTCCCGTGACCGATAATAATAGTAAAAAAACAGAAGAAACAAGAGCTAAGGCTAAATGTGCATACCTCCAGACAGATACCAACATTTTTTCTTATTGTACTTTATTTAATTTGACAAGCTTAATGTATCCCTTACCATTTGCTTTTTCAGTAATAGCCTCTTTTGTTAATGGGATTTCTACATCTGCAGTATGATATTTCTGTTCTTCGACAGCGGATTCAAAGCGAAGTTTATACCCTTTGTTGAATTTAGACTCATCTATTTCCAATGTACGCATCGCACGGTCACCTCCACCAACAGAAGCACCAGTCACTGCACTCAGCTTTTCTTTGGTTTTAGCCTGAAATTTATACCATTCTTTCAATGTATTATACCATTGTTTATCTGGACCCAATACAGCAAGTGTTTTTTCGTATGCTCCCTTCGGGTTTATGAGTGAAATAACAACATAAGCTCCCTCCCCTTGATAAGCGTTCATTTGGATCATACATTTATACTTACCCGTTTGGGCAAATGTGCTGACAGAAACTACAGAAAACAAAAGTGTGATTAGCGCGATCTTAATTATAGTATTCATCTTATTATTTTAAAAAGTCCAACTGTACATTTCCTTTTGACAAAAAGTCATTTTCTTTGGCCAAATCGTATGCGGTTTCATCAAATTCGGTTTTCAGTTCTTTTTTTGCTCCCAAAGCGACCAGTGTTCTCAATAATGAATCGTCTTTGGCAATCAAAGCTGCTTTATGTAGTGCTGTGGTTCCTTCTTTATCCTGTGCATTGATGTCTACCCCCAATTCACTTGCTTTCTGGATCAAGTTTGAATTTTCCTTGGCTACAGCCAAGTGATAGAGTGTACTACCGTTTTTCTGTGGTGCTACGACATCCAGTCCACCAGCTTTAAGCACGCTTAATTTCTCTTTAAAATCATCTACCTGAGGACTATTGGATTGCGTACCCTGTTGTGGGCGTCCACCCTGCGGAGCTTCTTTGAAAGAATTAAACCAGTAAACAGCTAAGTTGTTGCCATCCTTGTCCAATAATTTGGTATCGGCACCGTTTTTAATCAAGAGCGCTGCGACCTCAGCTGTACCATTACCCACCGCCTTGGTCAATGCAGATTCACCTTTCTCATTCACAGCATTCACATTCTTTGCTTTGGAAAGTAGCAGTTCCACTAATTTTGCGTCTTTGCCATTCGCCGCAACCATAAGCGCTGTATTGCCTTCGTTATCCGCCTTTGCAACATCAACTCCCTTATTTAAAAAGTAATTGATCACCGCCATATCTGGGCGGCGTACAAGCGCATGCAATAAAGTCGCACCATCTTTATTAATTGCCTTGGGATCCAATTTCAGTTTCTCTACCAAATAGGTATAGGTCTCCAGTCCATTTGATGCTTGTCTGGATCCCTGCGTAGCAAAAAACAATGCATTGTTTGTCGGTTTTACACCACGAGCGATAAACTTTTCGACCAATGGCATGTTACCTAATTTCGCTGCATAATCCGTAACGACGCGGCCGTATTCATCTTTATCTTGTATAGAAAGTCCCTTCTTGATAAAGTAATCTGTCAATGCAAGATCTTTATCAGCAGAAGCCGCCAGCATCATTAACGTGGCTCCACCTTCATATTTTTGTTTTGGGTCTACTCCAGCTTTAAATAAAGCATCATAAACAGCGGTATTGGTATTTCCTGTCGACGCAGCATAGGCAACGATTGGGTAGCCATGGCTATCCTGATAGTTGACATCCGAACCTTTTGCAATTAGATAATCCACCAACTCAGCATTACCACTTGAAGCAGCCCAATGCAGATAGCTCCGGCTATGGTGTGTTTTCTTCGTTACACTGTTCCCTTCTTGTTCAATCATGAATTTGACAACATCTGTCGGAGCTCCATTTAGGATTGCCATCGTTACGGGATCAAAAGATGCCGCATTGGGTTGTGAAGGGCTATTTCCTTTTGTAATTTCCTCCTTAACGGTAGGCAAAGTAGGTTTACCTTTCCAAAACTCACCATTCATCAATGAGTTTGTTTGTGCTTGGGCATAAGATGCCGCTAAAAGTAAAGCTGCTAAAAGTGTCTTTTTCATTAGAACGTATTTTTTATTGATAATGAAGTCATCATGAACAACCGCTATTCCCGCTAGCTGTTTGTGAATATCGTATGGCTCTTGCTAACCTCAGCTGAATACAAATATTAAACCGAAGAATTAATCGCTTATTTAAATTAATTCTAAATTACTGCAAATCTAAAAAATATTCTGATACTAAAAAATTAATACAGACTAAATTTGCTCATTATACACCCTTTTAGGATTTTTTTTATCCAAACCCAACAAGCCCAACTTGCAAATCCAACAAAATTGTCTTAGTTTACACTAACACTAAGGAAGCGACATAATGAATACGGTATCGTCCAATCTTTTTCCAATAAGTTCTTTTGAAGGTAAACCAAGCCATAAACTCTTCTACAGTATATTTGAACCTGTGAACCAAAAGGTATTAGCGACAATATTGATTGTTCATGGCATGCAGGAACATAGTGGCCGGTATCAAATGCTTGCCAATCATCTGACTGACCGTGGTTTTGCTGTACTCAGCTATGATCAGTTGGGCCATGGGAAGACCGCCGTGAATACAGATGGATTAGGTTATTTTCAACAATCTGATCCAGCAGAACAACTTGTGCAAGATGCGTTAACAATGAGCTCTGTCTTGCAACAAGACTATCCAAATCAACCGCATTTTATCTTGGGGCATTCAATGGGATCTTTTGTTACCCGCTGTGCTTTACAAACGGCAGGAGATCGTTTTAAAGGAGCAATAATCGTTGGAACGGGCGCACGACAAAAGGGATCCACCGCTTTTCGTATGCTGTTGGCTGTTCTCAACTCCTTTGCACCTAAAAAACGAAGCCGATTGATTAACAGCATATTTGATCAGCGTAATAATGCCGGATTTAAAAATGAACCCAATCAAAATAATAGCAACTGGCTGAGTGTCAACAAAGCGAATCGCATTGCTTTTATCGAAGATCCTTTATGTGGTGGTTTATTTACGAACAATGGCTTTTATACTGTATTGAGTTTATCGCTACGCGCGACAGATAAAGAACTGACAAAACGCATTCCGAAAGGTTTACCCCTATTATTTATTAGTGGACAGGATGACCCTATTGGTGATTTCGGAAAGGGAGTGGAACAAACCGCCACCCAATTACGTACGCAGGGACAGACCGATATTACTGTAAAACTGTACGAAGGCATGCGTCACGAAATACTCAACGAAGATTGCAGGGAAGAAGTCTTTCAATTCATTGATCATTGGCTTGACGAGCACTTAAGCTAATCGTCGCCCAAAGTATCTGCGGATTGGTTCATCGACATATTTTAGCAGCAAATACGAAAAAATAATCAGTAACAATGTCCCCAGTGTAATAATAAAGGACATTTGCTTTAAATTGGGCTGTTTCAGTTCTACATAACTCATAAATATCCAGATAAACGGATAATGAATAATGTAAAGTGGGTAGGAAATCTCTCCCAAAAATCTACAACAGGCTTTAAATCTTCCTTTCAAGTCCTTTGCTCCTATCCCCAACAAAATTAACAACGGAAAATAAAAAATAACCAGAATTGGATCTATAATTTTCCCATAGGCTTCAGAAAAGGGAATAAAAAAGACGAGACCTAGTAAACCTATGATCAGCAAAGGAGGTAACTTGTTTATAATTACCCAATTTGATCTAAAAATAAGTAAGCCCATAGAAAACGAAAACCATAAACGGATTCCACCAGCCCAGAAATTATCTGCACCAAAACCTACCGCCAAATAACCAGATTGAAATGCCACTATGCACAACGCTGAGGCAGACAAAATAACGAATCCCCAAAGTACTTTATTGGAAAGACGCACCAACAGGAGTCCATACAGAAAATTTGCAATATATTCCCAAAAGAGGGACCAAGTGGGTGGGTTTAAATGAAAGAGATTAAAATAACGTTCAGGCACTGCTGGATAGGGTATCAATGTGCTACCACTCAAAAACATTCCTAACTTTTGAAAGACTGAAAAAGATGCAGCAAGATCGCTAAAAGGATCGTATACAAATGCCAGTAAGCCAATCAGGCTACCCATCACAACCAAGGGATGCAACCTGATCAAACGTAATGCAAAAAACCTTTTAAGACCAATGTTAACGAGTTTATGATCATAGGCATAGGCGATCACAAAACCAGATAGGCAAAAGAAAAAATCAACGGCAAGGTAACTGCGTGGAATAAAACTATTCCGGTAATCTGGTTGAGCTATCTCCATAAAGTGAAATAAAACGACAGCTATTGCCGCGACTCCACGCATTCCATCCAGTAATTCGAAATGTTTTCTTGTTTGATTCAGCATGTATATTTTCCGAGGGAAATTGCAATGGGGACGAAGTCTTTGCCCAATTACGGTTATAAGGTTAATCAACTATTACTTTAAGATCTATTTAAATATGGGAGCCTCTTTGGCTATGACACTGCTTGTCTCGCCTTCAATCCTCGGCCAATCTTCCGTCCAGATTACCTTATCCAATAATAGCATGCGACGATTACCCCCTGTAGAAACGCGTGGTCGTTTAGGGTCCATAGCGTGATAAAGTAACCAATCATTGCCCTGATCATCGGTTATAATCCGGGAAGTATGCCCTGTCCCAACAAATTTATCATTCCCCTTCAGCAATAAGGTTCCATTTCCCCTCTGGGCTAAATCACGACCTTCCCGATCCAAATAAGGTCCCATCAAATTTTTTGACCGGCCAACGAGTACATGGTAACTACTTTTTTCACCTTCGCAACAGGAGCCCTTTGAGCCGATAAAGTAATAATAGTCTTTTCTTTTATGGATCACCACAGCTTCAAAATCACCCGCTGCAACTTTAAATTTCTTATTCAAATCTGGTACTTGCGTTCCATCGTTATCCAGAGATACTCCATAAGTTCCTTGTGTAGCGGCATCGCTAAAACTTCCCCAGAAGAGGTAGTTATGGCTCTTTTCCCTAAAAAAATAGGGATCTATCGAATTAGGCACATCGATCGATTTACTATCGAACAGTTTGCCCCGATCTATAAATGGCCCTTCGGGTTTATCCGCTACAGCAACTCCAATACCTGGATTAGGATCACCCCAGGTGGAGTACGCATAGTACATCACATATTTTCCATTCAATAATACCACATCAGGTGCCCAAATCCCACCTTCTGACTTCCAATTTGGTTTGGCCGAAAATGCTGTCCCGATCCAGGTCCAATGCACCAAATCTTTGGATTGCAAAATAGAAACTAGACGCTGCCCTTTGCCATCACCCCAGTTGTCCGCCGTCCCATAAGCATAAAATAACTTATTCTGCAGATCACGTACCACCGTAGGGTCCGCAAGTATCGGTTCAAAAACAGGATTTATATAGGTTGTCTTCTTTACGGACGCCCCTGTGGTCTGTATAGTTTGTGCACCCGAACCTGAAGAACTTTTACAGGAGCTCAACAGGCACAGGTACAAAACTCCACTACAATATTTTAGCAAGGTTAACTGCAACATTTTATCATTTTTATTTTATCCCGATACTTCCACACATTGTATCTGGAAAATTATTTCTAAGCTGCTACAGCCTCCATTGATGGAGTCCAAGCATTAACTGACTTACTTCGTTGGCGCTTGATATAGGGCCTGATGGGCAGTATTTAATTCCGCTTCAGGCATTTTTACCACCTTACGATCATAAGTCATTAAACCATTGGTTTCCACCTCCACATCTGTGGTCTGTGTATAAACTGCAGCTGACAATCCCATTGGAATTAGTCGCGTCAGATCACGGATGAGTTGCTTATATCGTTCGAGAAGTTCGGTTTTATTTTTAAAGCTTTGGTAGCCCCAGTTATCCTTTTGCTGCCAGGAATGACCATCTATCGGCAGCCCCAGTCCACCAAATTCGCCCAGTGCCAGCACCTGGTTTGCACCAAATATTTTTGGATCGGGCATCGCTGCATCCGGGTAATTGTGTATATCCAGTATATGACCTGTTTCCATAAAATTACCACCACTGGCACTGTTTACCAATCGGGAAGGATCATTGGCCATTGTCCATTCGGTAATCTCCTTTGTCTTAAACTGACCCCAAGCTTCATTAAAAGGTACCCAGATCACAATGCTCGGGTAATTGTGCAGCACGTCCATGATGGTCTTCCATTCTTTTCTGTAGTATCCTTCTGACTCCTGCGAACGTGCTTTATCCCGATTCCCACCTGATATTTTTCCAGGTTGCATATCCCAATGATTTCCCCCCAGGTCACCACTTGGCATATCCTGCCACACAAGCATACCGATACTATCACAATAACGATACCAGCGTGCGGGTTCAACTTTAATATGCTTACGGATCATATTGAAACCCATTTCTTTCGTCTTGATCACATCAAATTTTAAAGCTTCATCCGTAGGAGCTGTATGCAAGCCATCAGGCCACCAGCCCTGATCAAGTGGTCCATATTGAAAGGTAAACTTGTTGTTCAACAGCATGCGTTGTATCCCATTTTCGTCTTTTTCCATTGAAATCTTACGCATGGCAAAATAGCTTCTTGCTTGATCAATGACCTTACCCTTGCGAAGTAACTGAATTTCCAGGTCATAAAGTTTTGGATTACTCGGTGACCAGGCTTCCAAATTTGGGACAGAAAGTTCAAAATCTGCATTTGGTTGCCCCACTTGTTCTTTAATAACTTGCGTTCCATTTAATGCGCGAACTTTGATTTCATCACCCGCTTGACTACCTGCTACTGTGGCCTGAAAGGCAAGTACACCTTCATCTAATTTTGGCGTCTGTTTTGTTTTCACAATGTAAGTCTTTGGTACGCTTTCTAACCATACCGTTTGCCATATCCCTGTAACCGGTGTATACCAGATTCCATTGGGACGGTTAACCTGTTTACCCCGTGGCTGTGGTCCATCATCGGTAGGATCCCATACACGGAGCGCAATTTCCTGCTTGGCTCCTTTTTTGAGATAAGAGGTCACATCCATCGTAAAAGGATCGAAACCACCTTCATGTCTTCCGACCAATTGATTATTTACATAGACATCACATTGCCAATCCACCGCACCAAAATGGAGCAACACATTGTTTTTGTTGACAGACTTGTCCAAAGTAACCGTATTCGTATACCAAAGGGCTTTATCCTTGCCAACTTCCTTACCTACCCCAGAAAGGGCAGATTCTATGGCATAAGGAACCAAAATACTTCCATCCCACTGCTGAGGAATTTCTTTTGTATTTACTGGGGTAATGGCATATTTCCATAAACCATTTAAATTTTGCCAGTTATTGGTTCTCACCAGTTGCGGTCTTGGGTATTCTGGATGGGGCTTCTGTGCTGTTACTTTTTCACCCCAAGGCGTCAGAATGTGTGAACCAACAGGCTTCCATTCCTGCGCAAAATTCAGTTGAGCAGCCATCATCAGACTGGCAAAAAATAAGGTTTTCTTCATCATAAAAATCGTTATGTCATTTATATCTTTAATTACTTTACTGTTGGAAACGCCGCAATACGTAAGCGGGCGGCACCCATAGGAATCAATTCTACTTCCTGTACCGCAGCTTGACTCGCTACAGGGCTCAATGGCAATACTCCTGTCAATCCATTTTCATCTATTTTCCAACCATCAATTTTTTTTGCTTTGACCAGAATGGAAATCGGTACTGCGTCCGCTTCGAACGGGAAGGCATCTTTGGGCCAAGCCCGCTTGACCACCTTCAATTGATCCGGTGCTGTTAGCTGATTTTGAACAAGACCATAATTCCAATCACTTGCCGGAAGGATCTCATAGGAAGGCCATTTTGTCGGATCAGCGGTTTCCTGCCATTTTGAGTCTCCAATGGCAGAAGCTTTACTATCCTTCTGCACATAATTCTCCTTGATTTTCAAAGCGTAGGTCAATGGTCCCCTCTGGATACTCACCGCATTTTTATTCGCTGTCCAGGTATTCAATACAATGGACATCGGCAGCGAAAGTTCAACCTGATCGTTATCTTTCCATTTTCGATCAATCCGGATATACTTTGCCCCCGATTCAACCTTTTCTGTCTTGCCATTAATTTTGATCTGCGCCTGTTTTGCCCAAGCCGGAATCCGCAAGTAAAATGGGAAATCAATTGTCTTTCCATTTGTTCCGATGACAAAGCGAATAGCTTCTTCAAATGGATAATTAGAGCTTTGTTGAATTCGGATCTTTTGATTATTTCCGACCTTAATATCTGCATTGGAAGCTGCATATAATACCGCGGCAACACCATTATCGTTTGTTGCCATATAGAGATGCTCCGCATAATACGGCCATCCCTGACTATGGTTGTGCTGGCAACAACGTGAACTAAAGGGATTCATCATCAAAAATGGACCATTGTTATCAATGCCCGGAGCATGATTATGGCTATCGCTAATGCTCATATTGGGGCTGGTGATATAACGTAGTGCCTTAAAATCTGCTGTTACTGCTGCGGGATATGTATTGAAGGCCACATCTTCAGCATGATCAGCCCAAAAAGGATCTCCTGTTATTCCCAGCAGGATCTCATTGGAAGCCATTTGTTCAACCATACCACAGGTTTCGACGCCCTGCCGTGGGTCTGTATACCCTGGACGGGCATTTTCATCAGCACCAAACATGCCACCCGGCACCTGACCGAATACCTGTCTGACAAAGTGAAAATTAGCGTAGGTCGCCTTCAGGTCGTCGCTTGATTGGCTCTTAAGATAGTAGGTAGCCGGCTCTCTGAAACACTGTGCAATATTGACATTGTGCCAATTGGGTAAATCATTCTTTTGTCGCCAATTTGCTGTATTGCGATGGATTTTATCGGCCAAATCCATAAGCCATTCATTCCCTTGCGTCCTATTATAAAGCCAATAGACTGACAATAAATTGTCTCCACCACGACTGTTCTCCCAATAATCTTTTAGAAAAAAACTATCCGGTAAACTTGCCTGCCACTTAAAGTAATTGGTCATCAAGGTCAGGACACGTGGATCAGCACTATATTCGTAATACGATTGCAAACACCAAAGCATAATCATATTACCCCATAAATCCGGTTTATTGTTACGCAGCATCAAGGGCCCAAAGTAGCCATCTGGACGTTGGCTTTTAATTGCTGCTTCCAACCATATTTTTGATTCAGCTATTATTTTGGGATCTTTCAGAATATAGCCCAGGTTTGCATAACCTTTCAACCAATAGGGAACTTCCTCCCAGCCATAGTCTCCTTTTCCATCCGAACTCAACCAGGCATTGTTTTTTTTGGATAACCATGCGCTAATCTCACCCAAATGTCCCGTAAGGCCATTTTTCTGTAATTCCAAATATTTCCCCAACCAACCTTGAGGAACAATGCTACCCACAGGCAGTTTCAGCAGCGCATTCTGTTTTAATGGTAAACGGTTATTAATATAGTTTAAATTCTTCCCTTCAACAGGTAGCTGATCAACAGCGATTACGGCATTGTTTTGCGCTGAACTTAGAAAACAAATTCCAATTAAATAAGATAATAGGCCTATTTTTTTTGTCATTATTGGCTTGATTAGTTTTATAACTGATTACCCAAAATTAAACTTTAATCGATGAGTTAGATGATTGATTTTTCTCAAAACACTGCCTATTTGTATCAATAGAAGAAAGCACATCTCTATCGAGATGTACTTCCAAAACCAATCATTATTAATATGTATTATTTTACCGAAAAACGATACAGGGATTTCGTTTGATAGACTTGTCCAGGACTTACAACTGTCGTTGGAAAGTTGGGTTGATTTGGTGCATCTGGAAAATGCTGTGGTTCGAGACAGAAAGCTGTTCGGAATGAATCCTTTTTCCCGTTTTTCAACTGCACTTGCTCATTCATAAAATTGCCACTATAGAATTGGATCCCCGGTTCATTCGTCAAGATATCCATAACAATACCAGATTTATCACCTACAACATGTGCGGCTTTATACCATTCACCCTCTTTGTCTTTGTTCAATACAAAATTATGGTCATAACCTTTCCCATAACTGAGTTGCTGATCATTGGTATTAATATCTTTTCCGATAGCCTTGGGCGCAGTAAAATCGAAGGGAGTTCCTTTCACTGCTATCAATTGGCCAGTAGGTATCAATGTACTGTCAACGGGCGTATATTGATTGGCAAACAATTGAAGTTGATGGTCTAGTATTGTACCACTACCCTCTCCATTCAGATTAAAGTAAGCATGATTTGTTAAGTTAATGACTGTTTTTTTATCTGTTTCGGCACGATAAGCAATCATCAATTCATTATTGTCATTCAGCGAATAGGTAACTTCCATCTGAATATTACCCGGAAACCCTTCCTGACCATCCGGCAATGTATAGGTGAAAGTAAGGGATGACTGATCGGCCTTCTTTAAGACCCAATGCGCAAAATGTACGCCCTTAAAACCGCCATGCAATGTATTCGGACCATTATTCACCGCCAATGTATAGCTCTTATCATCCAATTTAAATTTTCCTTTTGCAATCCGATTGCCAAAAGGCCCTACAATTGTTCCAAAAAATGGTTCTTTAGGATTATTGTAATCACTGGCTTTCGCGAATCCCAAAACCACATCACACAATTTCCCCTTATTATCAGGCACCCAAAGGCCAACCAGTCGTGCTCCATAATTTGTAAAATAGGCCTGTACACCATTCTTATTGGTTAATTCGTATAAATAGACTTTTTTCGTATCAATCGTTGTGCTAAATGATGAAGTGTCCATCAAGGCTGCGACACTGTCGTTTGGGGTGGTTTTTGAACTATTCGTTTGCTGACAAGACAGGCAACAATAACTAAGTATACCAGCAATACCCAGCAACATCAATTTTCCTTTCATTTGTTATGATTTAATGGTTTATAATCTTTATTGAATGACAAATGTGTTGTTTTCTATATTTTTTATAATTTTATTGGTTACAATACAAATACTAAAATCCTAATTTTTTTTATTTTTTTGGGATTAAATTGTTTCAATTTTGAGCTATTTTGTATCAATAACCAAATGATCATGATCAACCTTAAGCCGGTCCGTTTTCTATCTTTCTTGTTGCTGTTTCCTTTTCTGATCCAGGCACAGCCCTATTACTTCAACCATTATCAGATTAATGAGGGGCTTTCAAACAATGCAGTGATCTGTAGTATGCAAGATAGCTATGGATTTCTTTGGTTTGGCACGAAGGATGGCTTAAATCGCTTTGATGGAAATAGTTTCAAACATTTTGATGCCTCGGCTTCTGACAAGAATAGTTTAGGGGGCAATAACATTATCTCCCTGAAAGAGGATTTCAAAAAAAGAATCTGGATAGGAACCGATCAGGGGATCTATTGTTACAATCCTGTCGACGAACAGTTTAAGTTATTAAGCAAACAGTTTGAGCATGCAGATGTACCCGTTATCATTACGGACCAAAGAAAAAGGATCTGGTTTATATCCAATGGGATGCTTTACTACCACAATCTGATCAACAATGAAATCAAACAGATTACCACATCTGATCTTTATATTACCGCAGTAAGCTGTACAAAAAATGGGACCATCTTCTATGGTACTCCAGAAGGTAAAATCTTCCAGATCAATAGTTCGGATAAGCCCTCACTCCTGTTGGATTTTCAGGTAAAATATGGTTCAAAAGATTGGTTCAGCATAGAAAAAATCACAGAGAACCGCAAAGGGGAACTCATGATCGGCACCTCTAAATCTGGCGTTTATGTTTACGATTTTAAGGAAAAAACTTTAAAATCTATGCTTGGTCCAGAGCGACTAAAGCAATTTCTCTATGTCCGCGATATCCTCCAGCCGAATGATACTGAATATTGGTTTGCGACCGAATCAGGATTATTTATTTATCAAATTGCTGACCAGAGCTTTATCAATATTCAGAAAGAACAGGAAAATCCATGGGGTATTTCCGACAACGCGGTTTACAATATCCTGCAGGACAAAGATCAAGGAATCTGGATCGGTACTTACTTTGGTGGAGTCAACTACTATCACAAGAACAACAGCATTATCGAAAAGTTTTTACCTCAGGACAAACCTGGTAGCCTAAAAGGTTCTGTTGTACGTATCATAACCAAAGATTCGACAGGCAAGGTCTGGATCGGAACCGAAAATGGTGGTTTATCCAAGTTAGATCCCAGCTCAGGACAGATTCAAAATTTCTCTGAGAAAAAGGGAAATCTGGCCAACAATAATATTCATGGCATCCTGCCCTATGACAATAAATTATTGGTCGGAACTTTCGTCAATGGCTTAGATATTTTCGATCCCATACAGGAAAAAGTTGTTTACCATATCGATCGAAATAGTTCCCCTAATCCCGAGTTACAGAGTAATTTTCTCTTTTACCTGTATAAAACTACGAAGGGCGAAATTTTGGCAGCTTCCACCCGAGGTTTATATCGTTTTGATTTCGCCAAAAAATCCTTTCATTTGATGCGCAACGTTCCGGAATATATGTTTTATACGACCGTGCTTGAAGATAAACAGGAAAATATCTGGCTGGGTACCTGGCGAGATGGCTTATATTGCTATAATCCTAATAATGGAGATCTCAAGCATTATACGCATCAAAAGGACAATCCGAGCTCTCTCCCCAACAACCGCATCAATAGTCTATTTGAAGATTCTAAAAAACAAATCTGGATTGCCACAGAAGGTGGTATGGCAAAAAAACTTCCCACAGGTGAAGGTTTTGAAAAGATTGGTATAAAAGAAGGAATGCCCAGTAATGTGATCTTGGCGATTCTCGAAGACCAGCAAAACAATCTTTGGGTAAGTACTTCCAAAGGGCTCGTCCGTTATCATTTATCGAATGGAAAAAAAAGGATTTTCAACCTGGAATCTGGCCTACCTTCCATTCAGTTTAATTACAATTCTGCATTTGACGATGGCGATGGTCGTTTTTACTTTGGCACAATCAATGGTTTGATCCGTTTCGATCCAAAAAAACTCAATCAGATCAATTACAATACCCGGATCCCGATCTATGTCACCAACCTTTACATCAATAACAGAGCAATCAATCAGTATACAGACGGGCATATACTTTCGAAATCCATTTTATTTACGGATAAGATTCAATTGAAACATGATGAATCATCGTTTAGTCTCGATGTGGCGGCACTTCATTATCAGGCCCCCCATTCTGTTCATTACAGCTATAAGATGGAAGGTCTTGATAACAATTGGGTTGATATCACCGGCAATCAACGGGTGTATTTCACTAAACTCGCACCGGGGAGTTATGTTTTTACCGTCAAAGCTGAAGATCCCAATGGAAATGTCATCCCCACTGCTGCAAGTCTTAAAATTGTTATTCTGCCGCCTATTTGGGCAAGCATACCAGCGTATATCTGCTATGCGCTCATTCTCATTGGCCTGATTATATTTATTATTTATCATTTTAATGAAAAGATAAAACAACGTAACCGCCAACATTTGCTGACAGTGCAGAATCTTCGGGAACAGGAGCTCTATCGGGCGAAAATCAATTTTTATACGGATGTAGTCCATGAAATACGTACACCATTAACATTGATTAAGGCGCCTTTGGAAAAACTCATGGACAAAGTCGAACACAATCCCGTAACAGATAAGCTGCTTTTGACCATGCAGAACAATACGGAAAAACTAATTGCACTCAGTAATGAGTTACTGGATTTTAGACAGGTCGAAACCGAGGGTTTTAAATTACATTTTGAGCTGGCAAATATTAGCCAGACGGTGCAAAAAATCAGCAACGATTTTGGTGTCACTATCCAAGCGCAAGGGAAGAGTATGCAGGTTTTAATCAGGCCTGACATCATTGGTTCGGTTGCGATAGATGCTTTTGAAAAGATCTGTTATAACTTGTTCAATAATGCCCTAAAGTACTCATCAAAGGTCATTGAAGTGAATTTAGAGCTGGATAAACAGAAAAATATTGCTATATTGACGGTGAAAAACGACGGTGCATTAATTCCTTCGGAGGAAAGGGAAAGAATTTTCGAACCATTCAATCGCTTAAAACAAAACAAGAACATTCCAGGCAGTGGTTTAGGCCTGGCGTTAACCAGATCCCTGGTTTTAAAACATCAGGGCAGTTTAGTGTATGATGTTGAAAATTTTCAATGGAATGTATTCCGCTTAACTTTACCACTAAACCACAACTCAAACCAATAATTATGAATGCAAAAGCCAATTTATTAGTGGTAGATGACCATGCTGAATTACTTGAATTTATTGCAGATGACCTCAATGAGGATTACCATATCACCACAAGTACAAATGGAAATGAGGCCTTGGATCTACTTGCATCTGAATACTTTGATTTGATCATCAGCGACGTGATGATGCCCGAAATGGATGGCTATGAACTCTGCCAAAAAATTAAAGAAAACATCGCTTACGCACATATTCCTGTTATTCTATTAACAGCAAAAAACAGTATAGAATCAAAGATTCAAGGCCTGGAATATGGTGCTGATGCATATATCGAAAAACCTTTTTCGCCCGCATTTTTACGGGCACAAATTGCCAGCTTGCTAAAAAATAGGATTAAAGTTAAGGAATTTTTCATCAAGAATCCGATGTCTCAAATCCAGCAAATCGGACAGAACCAAAACGATCAGGATTTCCTGCTCAGGATAGAGGAAATCATTATGCAACATTTGGATGACCCGCAATTTAATGTCGATAGAATGGCGGATATACTCTGCATGAGTAGACCAACACTGTATCGAAAAATCAATATGGTGTCGAGCCTCTCTCCAAATGAACTAATCAATCTGACCAGGCTTCGGAAAGCGGCGGAACTGCTTAGTTTACGACAATATAAAGTCTACGAAATTTCCAATTTATTAGGCTATAGCTCGGCAACACATTTTTCCCGAAATTTCCAAAAACAATTTGGACTCAGCCCGACGGAATTCCAGGAATCGCAATCGAAGTAATATTCTTTTCGGATGGTAGCTTCGGTTAGAATCGCGATTTCCATTAAAGATGTACTCATCTTCGAACTGAAAATTTAACCGCGGATCATTGTAGCTATCTGATTGAAACGATCGCAAAGAACCTGACTTGAAACAGCTTCATACTGGTATTCTGAATTCAGTTATCCACAAAAAAACCAGATTCTCTCGAATCTGGTTTTTTGCTATCTGATACGGCAACTAAGGCTTATTTCGTCCCAAGTTTACCGCATCGTGTTTGATATTTTATATGGCCAGCACACGCTCTTTCATCATACTAAAATTCAAGCGATCTAACATGCTACCATTTGATATCCACGTATACACCCTCGGGGCTATTTTCAAATTCCAGCAGATAGGTTTTTGTTTTCGTATCCCAATTTGCTTCTGCAAAAACTTCCTTTTTATCCACGACAAGGCTCTTTGGTTTGCCGGGTAATAATATCCGTGAAATGTTTGTGGTATTGATCGGGCTTTTAGCCGTAAATGAGTATTGATGGCCCGTCGATTTTTCATCGTAAATACGACTTGCCGATGCCAATACCTGCGGCTTTTGTTTATTTACAACATGATCTATATTGACAAACAGGCACTGTTCATTCGGTTGGATATTTTTGGAGGTAACAATTGGTAGAGTCGGATCAAAAAGATCGATTAAATTCCCCTTAACCTGATAAGGCTGATTGCTCACACTCTCATCCAATACAGCGATCAGGTCATAGATACCCCTTGTCAATGTAAAATAGTTTTTAAATTGAAGTTTCCCAGATTTGCTCCTAACATCGTAAAGACTTTTAGTCAGGTCCAATAGTTTCTGGCTGTTGTTCGGCTTGACAACAAATTCTTTGGGATCTGAACGCAAAACATAGAAAGTACCTTTTCCGTAGCTATATTGCCCCTCCTTAGCCATTCCGTCCCGCAAGCCCATTTTTTCAAATAAATGATCTGATGGTCTTTGATATTGGTTGCCATTTGTATTCCACCATTCCTGGACGGATTGAAAGGGATCGAGATCCGTCGCACAATATATAAGTACGCCCCCATTTTTTACCCAGTCCGCAAGATATTGATGGGCCTCGGGAGCTAAGGGCTTCATATTGGAATACGACATCAACAGCACCTTTGTCTCAGCTAAGGCATTCTTGACCGCTAAATTCTCCAGGTGAACTGTTTTAACGGGAACACCACGTTTTAAGAACGGAAGAGCAAGTCCGTAAAAATTGGCCAATTGTGGATCGTCGTATCCGGCATGTGTCGGAAAACGTTGGAACATCAGTGAATTTGCCAACAGAATGCTGATCCCTGTCGATCCGGACACTTTACTGGTCGTTTTGGGCATGCTATTCAGACTATTGATCATCACCTGCATCTGGGTCGAATAATGCCGCGGTATTTTTTCTTTTTGGTCACTCTTGGCGCTTGTTTTATACAATCCTTCATAGATTCGTTCGGGCCAGGGCATGACTTCATAATCGGCAATATTCGGATATAAAAGCTGTGCGGTAAAAGTCGCCTGATAGTTTTTCTTGTAATCTGCCCAGTCACGAGGCCAATCTTCTATCGGGTCCGTCAGAAAAAACATCTTTCTTCCGGTCGGTGCGGTCATGGATTCCATTGCGCCGTACTCTAAAAATGCCGTTTCGAAAACCCGTTCTTTCGCCACACCATTAAAATAATTGGGTTCACGTGAAGTCCCCGTCCATACCTGTGCGATATATCCATCAACACAGGGTAGCGAGGCCAAGCTTGCCTCAGGACTGACAATCATCCATTGTGAATAATTGATCAACGAATGTGTGGGCACATAGCATTTTACATCCATCCCTTTGGTTTTCCCATAAGATTTGGCGTAAGTAAAGACTTCATTCAGTGCATTGAGGTACAAAGCATACTTTAATTTATTGGATAAGTACGTATTCTCAGGCGACTCGTGCTGTGGGCGCCAATCAAAACCGTAATACTTTTTCCATTCCTTCTTAAATGATTCACTATAACCTGCCCTTGCCCAGAATTCGGGTTCCTCCATAAAAATGGCATCAATCCCCGCATCAATAACACGTTTGACATGCATCTCTTTGATGTATTTCAAATAATTTTCAGTCGGGACAATATAAGGCACCATGTGACCATGCCAGATGGTATCACCTTTTACATCGACCTGTCCCTCATCCAGGTGCATTTTCCCATCCCATTTTCCCGTAAAATAATCCTGATACTCCCCCCAGGCAATACCCGTCATAAAATGCGTAATATATCCCCTATCACGCCAGGATTTTACCCGTTCTTCAAATGGAATTTTTCGGGATTTGTCGGAAGGGTTCCCCCCGGTTCCATATATCATGACAGCATCTGCACGGTTGTCAATTGTCGGACGCCATTCTCGGGAACTCTGAAAGGTCGTCTTTACAGGATCTCCTTTTTGGGCGGTCGCTGTGAGCGCAGCCAGCAACAATAAAGCGAGTATATTCGTTTTTATCATAATCTATTGTTTGTTTTTCACCTAGAAATAATTATTGATTGAGCATCTGTAATTGTTATTTTAAATGAACAGGTTGGTTCTTTTTATGATTTACCCAAATGGAACCGACCTTATTTAAGATTCATTTTCATCCATGAGAGTTTAAACAGGACGGTTCAACATGTGTATTGATTCTCTTATGGGATATCTACTCGTTTGGCTTCATTGTAGTTCCACCTACGATTGCCCGTTCCACGCGGAGTATCATAGTTGATACGGGAGGCTGCACGAACAAAGACCGTACGTCCTTTCGGAATTTCGCCAGTAGACACTATATCAATAACCTGCCCTAACTTTGTCTTGAAGCTATCGCCATTGTATTCGATTTTGCTCGACCAGCGTTCATCTCGTGCACGATATCCAACCGTAGCGGAATAGCTAACAAAGAGCTGTATATCTGTAACATTTAAAAAATCTGGATTGTAATTTCCTAGTGGCTCGATCTTATCACGAAAAAACTGCTCAGTTACAGCACGGGTGACTTTGACTTTCGCTTTTATCTTTCCATTTTCAACAACTGGATCGCCAACCCATTCCACTTTAAGAAAGGGGTGAACTTCCATTTTTATTTCATGTGAACCATTCAGCTCCATATTTTTGCTATCGTCTGACAGTACCTTACCGTCTCCGTCTGTGCGTACCAAAGGGATAAATGGGCCATCAACAGTGATATTATAATTTCCCTTAAACAGTTTAGTATTTTGAAATGTTCCGTCAGGCATGCAATAGAAGTCAGGATTGTGTTCCACATTATCTCCCCAACTAAGCTCGGTCAATCGAACGCGGATGCCTTCACTACCCTGATCGGTCAATACCGGTGCCCCCGTTTGTGCGTCGACGACTATGCCCTTCAATTCCACGGCGGGGGCCTCGTAGTTATCTGCCTCAAAAAGACTACACGAACTCAACATACATAGTATACCCAGTGCGCTTAAAATGCTATTTTTCATTTTTTATACGTTTAATGGTGGCTTGGACTTTTAGAATTTAGTTCCACCAGTTATTGCTTTATTAAATTTCACTCCTTCCCGACAAGTTGTGCTGGAACATGAACATGCTCAGCACAATTTCTTATCTATCGATTAGGCTGCTGATCTATTTTTGGACTTTTAGCCACCTCGTCACCTGGTATTTCAAAATAATAGTCTACAGGTGTGTACCGAAACGTTTTGGTGCTTACCCATTGGAAGCGTGCATCAAAGAAGTATTTCCCTGTTGCTGTGGAAAAAAACGGATACAATCCTCTGAACCTAAAGTTCTCGTTGTTACTGTATAGATTTTTATCCTTTTGTGTTCCCCAGAAACCGTCCCGACCTTCAAAATGCAGCACGCGCCAGCGACGTAAATCCCATTTCGCCTTATGTTCAAATGCTAGTTCCTTGCGACGCTCTCTTCGAACAATATCTCGGCCTGTATTATCTCCTGAAATCGTGCCTGCTAAAAGATCTGCTCCCGCACGAGTACGAATTTCATTGACCGCAGTCGTCGCTGTTTGCAGCAGGTCGCTTCCATCTGTCGGACTAGCGCCCAACATTTTGAGTTCAACGGCTGCTTCGGCGGCATTCAATAATACCTCCGCGTAACGCATCAAAATAAAAGGTTGGTCAGATTTCCCTTCTCCAACTTCTTTTGCTGGATTTGTATTGAGCCATTTACGTACATAAAAGCCTGTTAAGGTTGCTTCACCATTATCAAAGAATGGTCCTTCGTTGCCAGCGGCATTCATTTTTTGTCCATTGTAATCCACTGTTTGTTGTCCGCTACCATCTCTTGGACTCAGATACAAGGTTTTTGGTGATCCTGTGTAGGCACCCAACTGTTGATAGCGCGTGTCAGCTGTTGCATAGGAATAATCTGTAAACAGAGGCTTTACAGGAGTTTGACCAGTATAAACCCCTGCTCGTATATCCATTTTTCTTTGCTTGAAAATATCATCCGGAAAAATAACATAGGCACGTAATCGAGGCTCAGCATTTTTAAAGAAATCCATCGGTTTGTCGTACAGCTTATATTCCCCTTCCCTGTTGCTTTGTCCAGTGGTCACTTTGACTGTTCCATCCGAATACTTGTCAAATCCATCAAACAATTCCATAAAATCTACTGTAGGACAGGTACCCGCCGAAAGTGGAGATCTAAACGTGAAAGGCGAGCTAAAGGCGTCAAAACTATGTGTCAACGTTGGATAGACATATTCTTTGACGTAGATATTTTCAGGACTACTGAGGTCACTAAACATATCCACCATATTTTGATATTGTGCCTCCTTATCGTTCGCTGCCCATTTCTTTTTATAGAGTGAATAGCCCCCTGCTGTCATCACCTGCCGTGCAGCCGAATAAGCTTCTGAAAAATACTTCTGTGATGCTGCCTTTGCTGTGCTGGCGTCAAATCCGATGACGCGGACACCCGTTTTTCGACCTAGTCCTGTCAGTCGACCAGAAACCGTTTCGTTGTACTTGGCCACACTACCCGCATAGAGCATCGCCTCTGATTTAAAAGAAAGCGCAACATATTTATTGGAATAGCCAGATTTAGGGCCTTTTGGAAGCATTAATTTGATTGCTTCATCATAATCCTTCAAGATCTGATTCCAGGTATCTTCTTCACTCGAACGGGGTATCTCCAAGTTCTCCAATGTATTCGGGTATTGTAGTTCCTTGGTCACCAAAGGAATTCCCCCAAAACGTCTAGCCATCGCATAAAATACGGTCGCTCGGACATAATATCCTTCTCCCAAGTAATGATTATAAAGTTCTTCTGAGAATTTGTCCCGGTAATTGGGCAAGGTTTCAATCAGATGGTTGGCATCACGGAGCAATTCAAATGCTCTTCCCCAATAAGCGGTCCTTTCACCGGTAAAAGAGGTGCTGATACCATCCCGGGTCACAGCCTCACCGGTTCCTTCAATGCCTATGGCTGCTAACCAGCCATTGAATTCAATCCCCCATTGTGCCATGTATTTGAAATCTTCAAAAGGCATTAAGCTGTACATCCTGGCCATATAAATATCCATACCAGCTGGTGTATTCAATAGGTCTTGATCCGTTACAATATTTTTTGGTGTAATATCTAGATCAGCGCAACCTGTAAGTCCGATTGAGCCAACTAGTGATAGTATAATGAGTATTTTTTTCATTGTAATATTTTTTAGTGAATGCTAAAAAGTAAGTGATAAACCCAGTGAATAAGTCTTGTTCAACGGATACATACGACCTAGGTTATCATCAGGATGCTCAGGATCCACAAATCGTACACCTGTAATCGTGAATAAATTATAGGCATTGGCATAAACACGGAGGCGCATGGATGATGAAGGTTTTAAATTTGAAAAGGTATAGCCCAATTCTATACTTTTTAAGCGTAAATAGGATGTACTCACCCGATTGAATTCAGAGTTTGATTTTGGGTATCTACCTGTAAAACCATAGTATCCTTTTACCCATTCTGTCGCCGGATCGTAGGGATCAGCGGAAGGATTCACAGGATGCCAACGATCAAGATACTGCTCCAACGTTCCGCCACCATTCGATCCCCAGATCGCATAAAGTGGTTCTTTGTATTCCATAGAACCCAAAGCCGATCCTTGAAACAATATATTCATATCGAAATTCTTGTAAGCGGTTTCGAGATTCATGCTATAGTTGAGCCACGGAGTCTGGTCGAATGCAAAAGGATGTTCGTCCTGACCGTTAATTTCGCCATCTCCATTCCAGTCCAGGTATTTATAATCTCCAGGTAAGACATCACGTTCCTTATAAATCGGGTAAGTCCAAATATCTTCCCAATTCTCAAATCTTCCAGCCGATTCATAACCAAATTGAATCCCTTGATATCTATTGTTGAAGTTGTCATTGCGCCAACGGTCATACGAGTTTTTATAGGGGCCATTTTGGACGGCGGTCAGGTACTTATTTCTGGTCACAGTCGCTATTGCTCGAACGTTGTATGAGAAATCGTTGATTTTATTGCGATGCTTCAGTTCCAATTCTAATCCCATATGGCGATCGCTATTAGCATTTTCCATCGGAGCCGTTGCACCGATCACGGTTGGAAATTCACTCGTGCGACGTTGAAATAGCCCCGATCGTGTGCGTTCAAAATAGTCCAATGTAAAACCAAACAGCCCATTCCATCCCTCGAAATCTAAACCAACATTGAATGTTTTCGCTTTATACCAAGTAATTGATTCGTTGGCGATAGCCTTCCGACTCACGCCTGTGATATATTTATCACCAAAAATATATCCTGGTGCATATTGATTATTGTAGCCATTTTCAGCATTTCCGCTCGTCGCAGGATAAACATAGCCGGGTACCCAACCAAAATCCCAAGAAGAGGATAAGTCATCCCCTAGCACGCCATAGCTACCCCGGAATTTTAGTTGATTGACAAAGGAAAGCGCGTCAATAGATTTGAAAAATGGTTCTTCGGATATCCGCCATCCCAAAGAAGCCGAGGGGAAAAATCCCCATTGATGCCCTTTGGCAAAACGGGAGGAGCCGTCATATCTAAATTGGAATTCGGCAATATATCTACCCGCAAAATCATAATTAACCCGCCCGAATAGGGCCGACTTTGCTTCGTTATAATAATCACTGATACCACCATACATGGAGGTCATTTGGCCATCTTCTACACCTGCGAGCAATTGGTCAGAACCAAAAGCAAGATTTTTCAGGCCATAGAAGTTATCGCCGTCGTTCTTTTGTGATTCCCATCCCACAAGTCCCGATACTTTATGCTGATCGCCAAACGTACGATCGTAATTCAATATCAATTGACCTAAGACCTGTTGTTTATCAAAAAACTCCCGTTTCATTTGATTTGGGCTACTCAAATTATAGAGTTTCTGATCATATTTATTGGTCGTTTTATTAAACGCATATTGATAATATTCCTTTCTGAACATGGAATTGTTATCTGCACGATAATCATAACCAATCAATGCCTTTGCGGAAAACCCTTGAAGAATCGGAGATAAATTACTCAGGTCATAATTCAATGCAGCTGAGGACTGAAAGGTTTTCTTTTTGAATTTGCGATAACCAGAAATATCCGCATCCATCATCGCCACGGTATTTTGCTCCAAATCTAGACCTTCATAATTTAACAAGGTATTTTCGGGATCTGCATACGCGGCAAACAACATGCCTTGTTTCCAATAGTTTCGAATAATGTCAACCGAACTTGTGTAGGGACTATTTTGTTGATCGGCCATCCCACTGATGTTCAAATCCAATTTCAATCCCTTGGCCAGTTCTGCGGAGATATTCGAACGCAAATTGTATTTATTATAGTTGAGATCACCCGATTTAAAGAAGCCTTGTTGATAGGAATAACCACCACCAATATAGTACTGCACTTTATTGCTTCCACCCGAAAAACTAATGTCATGTTGTGTCTGTGGTGCATATTTTGAAAAGATCAATGAAGTCCAATCCGACGAGCGTCTTGTTCCATTTCTAAAATCTTCAAAGTCTTTTTCGGTATACACGGGACTTCCACCATTGATGTTGTTCATGGATTTCTCATTGTAGATCGTCATTGCACTGATCGCATCGGCCAATACAGGCATGCCAGAAGGCTTTTGAAAAGTATAGGAACCATTATAGCTGACTGTTGTCTTCCCTTCTTTTCCCTTTTTTGTTGTGACCAACACGACACCATTTGCAGACCGCACGCCATAAATAGCCGCGGATGCATCTTTTAGTACCGAAACCTCTTCAATATCGCTCGGGTTCAGGCGCTGAAAATCTTCGCTTGTACGTGGTACCCCATCGATCACAACTAACGGAGCTCCGAGACCACGTATATCGAAATTGGCACTATATGCTCCCGGTTCGGCGCTTTTCTGCCATACGCGAACACCAGGGATACGTCCCGCCAACATATTTTGTGGGTTTTCATTCTTCGTCTGCCTCATTTCCGTCCCCTTCACGGATGCAATAGCGCCAGTCAGCGACTGCTTCCGCTGGGTACCGTAACCGACAACAACAACTGTTTCCAACTGTGTATCATCGTTTTCAAGGACAACATTAATTGTAGTTTTCCCATCTGTAATCTCTTCCTTCGCACTAAAACCTAGCGATTTAAATAAAAGCTTCTTTCCTTCCGGAACTACGATTGTATAACTACCATCTGCGTTGGTAGTGGTTTCCACACGTGTACCCGCATTCTGAACAGAAACCGTTACCCCAGCGATAGGCTTATTATTACTATCAAGCACTTTTCCGCTGACATTTTTCTGCTGCGCCCAACTCATGGACGGAATACCTAGCGCCATCAGCACAAGCAGTGTGCTAAGTCGCCGCCTTGATTTCCCTAAATCCTTTTTCATATTTATAATTTGGTTTTAAATAGTGATTAAGCTATCTGATGTATTTTTTAGGCTCGCAAGCCTGGTTTTATTGGTATTCGTTTTTAGTATCACAATTGTTTACGTCGATCTTTTTACTTCATCTTGCTATTTTTCGATTTGGTATTGGGACAACATTGCATACTGTGCCGCATAAGTGAACATGAACATTCCCTCCAGGTTATTTTTGTCTTTGTCTATATGCCATCCACCAAGAAGATCTGGTGGCAATAAACCGGAACGTAAAAAATGAGCATATCCATAGTCCAAATTCTGCTGGAAGGAGTCCATATAACGTCCAGCTTTGTCGAAGACAGGAGAAATCTGAAAAAATCCCCTTAATAATACGCCGTTAAACCAATTGTTGAACCCATCGGAAGCATAAGTATAATGCGCTGGCACCTGTGAACCTAGTTTGGCAAAGTATTGAAAACTGGCATCGCTCAGCTTCTTTCCATCCTCCAAATAGACCTTAGATCGGGTCGCACGGTACAGATCAGCGGCGCCAGAAATCATGGTTCCACTGTTATAGGAAAATGAGGTTCCAACGGCTTTCCTTAATTGGGTATTTTTGCGATACTTTATACCATCGACGATTTCGTAGATAATACTGCAATCGGGATAGCAGTCTCCCATCATATCATCATAAACACCTTTACTGTTCAATAAATGATCTTTTTGCCAAGCATAAATCCTTTTAGCAAAATCCAAATAAAAATCAGCTTTTCGCAGCATTTTAGAACGACGCGACTGCCTATCTCCGGCATCGATATAGTTGTATGTGATCTGATCGTTCTTTTTCTTATAGATTTCATATAGCCACACCAATGGACTGATCATGGGCGCATTGCTACAGGCATGTTTGGTCACGTAGCCCGGTCCCCAGGGAATTCCACCATTTTCATTACCTTTATCATCTAGGGTGCAGTCCCACCCATCCAATACATAGGTGGTTAGGTATTCCGCCTCCTTTAAATAGCGCTCTTTTCCTGTCAGGCGATAGGCTTCAATCAGTTCCCGAATTAGCCACATTTGATCATCATAGACATTTAATACCCCAGTTACATTTGCTGCACCCTTTGCCTTTGCACGATCCACAGCATAAACCGTCCAGTCTTTGCTCTGTGTAAAAGAAATAAGATTAAATGTGCCTAAATAATAAGCGGCATTTTCGTGAAGCTGGACCAATAAATCCGCGTAACGCTTGTAATGTTTGTCAAATAGGTTATGATTTCCTCTTTCCTTTTGGGCTTTAAGTCCATGTAAGATTGCATTGACAGCCTCTATCGAAGCCGAGTACATCCACACACTTGCCTTTTCCTCCGAGCGCACCTTCGTATCGGGATTATAGAAACGATGCATAGACTTTCCGTCTGCGGAGAAATAAACTTCCATTGACCGGTCCAAGAGCGCCATCGCACGTACTAGGTTTTGATCCTGCCGAGCCTGATCGCTTTTGATATTGTCAACGGAAAAAGAAATTTGAGTTTCAGCTTGAACTTGCCGCACCATCAGCATGGATACGGAAGCAACAAAAATAAATTGCAGCTTTTTAAAGACTTTCATAAGTAAGATTCCGATTTATAATTAGTTCGAATTTCTACCGAAAATATCGGCAGGAATTCTAACGCAAGGTAAAGTCGGTTGATTAATTTTTGGGTTAAAATTGGGTTAAAATGCAAAAATAAAACGATAACCCTCTATTTTATTTCCCTACCTCCCCTCATTTGGGAGGCCAATACAAACAGCAATTGTAACACAGCTTTTATTTTATTGAGCGCATTTTTTTGCATACTTTTAAGTCCTGTAAGATATTGATAAGGGATATACTAACCGTTACTATATTTCATAAAAAGCCGGCAGCGGACAAATTATTGTGAATAGGTCTTTGTCGATAACTATTGGTTTAAGTTTTTTTGATTGCGCTATGCGACCCTGTATATTATATATTATTTTTTTGCTTTTAATTCCCCGACTTTCCCAATCCCAGGGTCTCAAATTTAGAGGTGGACATGAGCCTATAGACAAACGCAGCTCCTACGAGTTATTTGACAAAAGGGCAATTTCGTTTGAACAGGAGTTTACGCTAAAATTTCAACTATCCATTTATTCATCAAATTCTTTGGGCAATATTTTCCGTGTTAAGAATAAAGACAATAACACGGTTTACAATTTGTTTTATGATGAGGAGGCCGGTAATTGTATTTTCCGTCTGAACGAAGAAGGTAAAAGCAGTCTAATCATCGCAAAAATAAATCAGCAACAATTATTCAAGGAGGAATGGATCACGATTCAGTTGACTTTCGACCTGCAAAAGCAATTATTTAAGCTTCAGATACAAAATCAGATTTTTCAATCACCAAAAGTGAAATTGCCATCTCAGTATAGTCCTCAAGTGATTTTTGGAAAAAGTGACTATCTGATCGATGTTCCGGCCATGTCTATCAAAAATGTGCAGATTGGAAATACAGCTAAAAGCTATCTATTCCCATTAAAAGAAAGCACAGGTACTGTCGTACATGATGAAAACGGGATTGCTTATGGCTCCGCTACAAACCCAACCTGGCTCATTGTGGATTCTTACAAATGGAAAAATCTCTTTGCAAGCGGTTCCTTTTCACAAGCTGGTTCCAACTACAATCAACGAACCAAAGAGATTTATTATTTCAATCAGGATTCTATAACCATATACAACATAAAGACCAATCAGACAAAAAAACGGGCCTTTCACAAACCATGTCCCGTAAAATTGGTTTTAGCAAACAATTTTATAGACGCTACGACAAATAAACTGTATGTCTATGAGCTTTTCTATACCCAGCCCTATCAAGGCCCTACGGTAGCCAGCCTTGATCTGGAAACTTTCGAATGGAAGGTCGAAAGTGAAGACCTAATGAAGAAAGAATTAAATCATCACGGCTCTTTTTATGATGCACAACAGCGACAATTCTATATTTTCGGTGGCTATGGAAACATGGCCTATAGTGGGCAGTTTAACCGATATGATTTAGATTCCAGCAAATGGCAAACTGTTGACGGATGGACAGGAGATAAAATTTTCCCACGCTATTTTCTTTCGGCTGGCCAAGGGAGCAATAATCGAATCGCTTATATCTTTGGGGGTATGGGAAATGAATCCGGGGAGCATATTGTAGGGCGAAAATACCTCTATGATTTCTATCAGATAAATTTGGACACCAAGGAAATTACAAAAAAATGGGATATCCTTTGGAAGGATAAGCATATCGTACCTGCCCGTGGTTTGGTGTTCCCCGATAGCAGCCACTTTTACGCCTTATGTTATCCGGAATATCTAACGAAGTCCAATATCCAATTGTATCGCTTTTCTGTCAAAGATGGAAGTTTTGATATCCTAGGAGACTCTGTTCCGATCTATTCAGATAAAATAAGTACACATGCCCAACTTTATTATGACCAACAATTAGGTAGACTTCTGGTACTGGTCCAAGAGTCAAAAGATGATATACAGTCAACGCTAAAAGTCTATTCCTTGAATATGACGCCGATAACCCCTAACGAATTAAATGGCGTTCCACTGTCTAGATCCAACCGCAAGATATTCTTACTATTGTTGTTATCTACGATTTGCGGAGTTGGCCTCTATTTCTTTTGGCAGCGAGGTAGGCAAAAGCGAAAAATAGCAAGGGTAGCTGAAAAAAGAGTCCTTCAGGTTCCGCCGATAGCAGATACAGGAATCCTACAAACAATACAAAAAGACGAGTTTGTACGGGCAAATGCAATTTTCCTGTTTGGTGAGTTCCGTGCTTTTGACCGCAACAAACGTGATATCTCCCATTTGTTCAGTACAAAGCTGAAACAGGCATTTTGTCTTATCCTATCTAACAGTGCTGGTATTAGTTCACCATATTTCAGTCAGATCATGTGGCCTGACAAATCAGAAGATAAGGTAAAGAACTCAAGAGGAGTCACGATCAATCATTTACGAAAAGTGCTGAGTGAGTTTGCTGGGATTGAACTCGTATACAAGCAGGGAAGATTCCTTATTGAACATAGCGCTGAATTTTATTGTGATTACGTAGATTACATCCAGTTGCTGGCAAACCCTTCGGCTGCTTATGAAAGTAGATTAATTCAGATCATTCAAAGGGGTAAATTCTTACAGGGGTTAGATCTGCCTGTGTTTGATACATTGAAGACCGAGGTTGAACAAAATTTATTACCCATTTTACTGGCGGAACTTCATAAAGCTGACATTGCACATCTTCATAAAAAAAGCATTGAGATTGCGCATACGATATTCTTATTGGATCCGCTAAATGAACAAGCATTATTTTCCGAAATGAAAGCGATGTTTGCTTTAAATCAGCAGAATGAAGCCCGCATTAAATTTCAGCAGTTTTGTCTCAACTATAGACAGCTGATGAACGAGGACTTCCCCTACAACCTGGATAAAATGATATAAATAAGCCCCACCATACGCTGCTGTATGGTGGGGCTTGTATTATTATCGTCAAGAGATTTAGGCAACCAACTCCTCGCGATGACGTTTTACAAATTGTTTTTTAAGCAGATATAGTTTGTAATGATCATATAAACCTATGATAAGCAAAACAAAACAAACCACATAAAATGTTTTATTAGACAAGTAATTAAAAGAGATTCCGCTGAGTAGTCCTCCCATTACATAACTTGTGACAATGGTCAGTAACAGATGAAACTTATCCACCAAATCTTTATTGCTTCTATTGGCTTCTTTGGTAAACATGGATATTAAGATTGCTAGATCCGTTGTCAATCCGGTCAAATGTGTTGTTTTCACAACAGAATTGGATATACTTGCAGTAAGTCCATTTTGCAGACCCATCGCAAATAATAAAGCTCCAACCAATATTTCGGTTTCCTTAAGTGAATCTTCGTAGAAAACATCGAGATATATCCCGACAAACAAAATACTTAATATCTCCAGCACCAAGGGTATCGAATGGGTCAGGTATGCGCTAAATTTTCCCTTACCATGGATGATAATCAGATTGGAAAACATGCTTCCAATTAAAAACAACAGTATCCAAAACAAAACGACAGCACCTTGATACCAATTCCCTTTCGCAATCTCCTGTGCAAAAACGGCATAATATCCTGTTACATTAGATGTAAAGGAAAAAAATACAATAACTGAAGCGACGTTGACCATACCGGCAGAAAATGCCGTTAGTCCTCCCAGTTTTATATTATCTTGAATTGTCCTATGATTGCTATATTTTCTTAGCATATTTTTCCTTTCCTCCTTTGTTCAGCACGATACGTGCTATTCCCTTGGTCTGCATATCCAGATTGAGATGCAGGACCAGCTGATTTTTGTTCAGTTTCTGTATGACAAAACTTTCCACGAGTTCGTTATTTTTTCGTAGCTCAAGGATATGTCCTCTTCCTTTCAAAAACCAATTATACTGCTTATCCTTGTGGTGGGCCACAAAATTCTTTTGGCCCATTTTTTCAAAATGCCATAGACCATCCTGTAATGGCGGCAAATGCGCGATGGCGGCATCTTTGATCCCTTCATGGATAATCGCCTGTTTTTTGAAGGTTGGCGATTTCTCCACCTTTTCAAAGTACCAGCCCTGTTCTTCCCACTCTCCTTCTAAAAGTCGTTCGGGGTTTTCATAAAGCATGACCATCGCTGATGCCCCAAAAAGCAACAATGCCAAAAAGACAAAGTTGAATCTTGCCAGTATTTTTCTTTTAATAGTTAACATCCCATTGTTTGTTAAAAAATAAATCCGCTAAGACATTTCCTCCTGTTTTGTGCGTTGCCGGTTTTTCAACAATGGCTACATGCCTACGTTTACTTTCGTTGAGGTCCAACAAAGCCTGTCCAACATCAAAGAAATGTCTTGTTCTTTTTTCAAATTGATAATCTGTTGGAATCTTGACCTCGTCAATACGAGCTCCATTCAGATAATGATGTAAATAATTGGGATTATCGGTACCGATAATATCTGCATAGATATTCAGTTTACGGTTTTCGTATCGGTGGCAGATCATTTGGCAAGCTTTCAAAAAATCCTCTGACTGAAGGTCGTTGAGTTGATCCGCTAGTGTAATTCCTAGTAATTCGCTGATTGAGGTGCTACTTTTATTTCCATAAACCAAAATAATGTCAAGCTGCTCAGCCTTCGACTGCTCAATACTATGGATTACAAAAAAAAGTGAATCAATTGTAAAATCACTTGGAATCAATATTCGTGTCGCTTTTGCCATACCCAATTATTTTTTAACAAAGTTAATGGCCGCACATGGCAACGGAATGAAGCTAGAATTAGCTTTTCATTAGAATTTCAAGTGACTTATTAAAATGAGATTAAAAATAACGGGGAAATTAAAATGGGATTAAAATTTAGTTCCGGCTTTATAATACAGTTCTGCTAACGCTTTCCGATAATCGGTAAAAAGTTTCTCCTGCTTTATCTTCATTTCTATTAGCTTATTTTCCCTGCTGTTGACAACAAATAATGTCGATTCCCCAAGTCTAAACTTATTCAACTCACCTTTGAGCAATAGCTCCTGATTGCTCACATTCACCGATTGAAGTTCAATTTGCTTGCTATACGCACTTAAATCGTTATATTTTCTCACGATGTCATTGTAAATATTTCGCTCTTCAATACGTCTTTCAAACTGCAGATGATCTTGTTTAATTCTTACTTCTCTTAATTTTCCACGCTCACTACGAATAAATAGCGGAAATGCAAATTCGAACCCCAATTTATAGTTATGCCATTTAAAATCATACTCTGGAGGGATAAAATTATTGAAACCATTACGACTTGAAATAAGTGTACCTGAAATGTTTAACTTTGGCTTGAGCATTTCCTTTCGATAACGTTCCTCAAAAACTAATTGCTGGCTTTTACTAGCGAGTTTTACTAATTCGGGATGTGCAACTTTTGCGGAGTCAAGAAGCTCCAAAATCACCTTACTATCCGGCAAAATTGCCGTACTATCCGCTTTATAAGGCACTGCATGCTCAGGAAGCTCCACAGGAAGTTGCTGTGCATTCCATAAATGATTTGACAACACAATTTTTGCATTCTGAAGTTCGACTTCATACTTTGACAGTTCTATTCTCCTCTCTTGCACGACAACCGCTGCTTCGACTGAATCAATACGTGGTTTATCCCCCAATGCTGTCTGTTCACTGATCGCCTTAAATCTCTTATCGGCTAATTTTACGCCTTCCAACAAAAGTTCATATTGCTTATAGGCAAAATACCAATTCCAATAATCTGACAATGCTTGATACCAAATTGTATTTATCTGTTTAATCTTTTCTGCCTCGACATAACTTAACATTGCCTTCGCTTGCCGCAGGGTGTTTCTTCTACCGTCAATTATGAAGCCTTGTCCCAGTGGAATAGTAATACCTACAGCAGATAATCCTTCATTGTTCGTCCTTGATTGAGGATTGCTGTAGCTTCCAACATTTCGATCATAAGCAATTTTTAGGTCAGCACCGGCCAGCCATAATGGGATTTTTAATTCATTGTTCCACTGATTATAATAATTGGTATTACCAAAATTTTTATTCTTAAAATTTGAATAAATGGTTGGATCAAATTTTCCTGCAGCTTGCACAACCTGGGCTTTAGCCGTTTCAGTCAATAGGTTTATTTGCTTAACAATGGGATGATTGGCCATTAAGAGCTCTTCCAGATCATCCGTCGTAAAATCTATTTTTAAGCGATCTTCCTTCTCTTGTGCGGATAGCTTATGAAAAAAAACAACACACAAGGCGATAATGATAAAATTCAATTTATTCATATAATTACAATCACTTTTTCTTGTCTTCTTTCGGTTCACGTTCCAAACTTGGTGGAAATCCATTTAATTGTCTCCAGATCTCATACCATAAGGGGACTTTATTTAAAATGATTCGACCATAGGCGCCAGACCCCAGATTGAGCTGAGCTGGCCAAGGTTCGTCATCCTTCGGAACAGGATCTGTTGAACGGATCAAGATTCGAAATTGGCCATTCGTGCTACTCACTTTATCAATGACCGAAACTTTTCCGGCGAAAGTACCTACCGCTACTGAAGGCCAACCTGAAAATTGAATGGATGGCCAACCGTCAAATTGTATTCTAACGTCACTCTCCAGCAATATAAGAGGTACATCCATTGCATTTACATAAAGTTCTACAGCAAGTAGTGGCGTTTTGGGCTGGAGTGTTGCTACGGATTCTCCCTCTTTCATATTTTCGCCAATTCCTGCCTTAAAGGTTTTTACAATATAGCCATCCTGCGGAGCACGGACGATATAAAGACCACGTCTTATATCGATATTGGAAATCTCATTTCTTAATTTAGCGATATCGCCCTGTACAGAAGCCTTGGAGGAAAACGCTGAACTTAAATCTGATTGTGCCTTAGCCAACGATTCATTATATTTCGCCCGAATATTATTGAGTTCGATACGTGCATTGGATAATGCCTGTCTCGAGTTTAGCAACTTATTTTCAGCACTGACTACCTTAGCCCGATCATTCTGTAAATTTAGGCGCCTGGTCTCGATATCTGTAAGGGAAAACAGTCCATCTTGATAACCTTCTTCGTAACTTTTTAGTCTTTTTTCGCTTGTTTCAAAAAAACTCATTATCGCAATAACCTCGGCACTATCACTTTTTACAAAATTTTGAGCTTGTATGACCTTATTTTGTGCGGACTCCAACTGATAAGTCAGCCCTTCATTTAAGGCCTTAATTTGTTCTTCTGTTGCATTCATTTTTTGCTGTGCTGCAGATTCTCCACTTCGCTTTGCAAACAACTGCTCCTCTAATCGTAAAGGTAAGTTAGGATCAAAGTAAGATTGTGATGTCTCGGATAAAACTAAAATTGTATCTCCTTTTTTGACCTCTTGTCCTTCACTAACCGCCCAATGCTCTATGCGGCCTCCAATTTGATTTTGTATCGTTTGAGGTCTATCTTGTGGCCGTAATGCAGTGACGGTACCTTTCCCCGGTATTGTCTGTCTCCAGGGCAGAAATAAGGCAAAAGCAAAAACCAGCCCTGATAGGACCAGGATACGACCCAATAGTAGTGATCCTTTATCTTTTAAAAGAGCCTGACCTGAATGATGGGAAAGATCTCTCCAACTGACAGTTGTTTTGATAGGTTGTTCCTCCTTAGTCAACATAATAAGCTGCGCCCTCCTCTAACGCTAGATCAGTTACCGTGCCTAACTTGACAACCCCCGTCAACATATCAAAAATGGTATTTAAATTTGTCATTAGTTTTTCTATGGCATAACCAATTTGGACAATTACCACTTCGGCAGCGACAAACTGACCAAAAGTTATTTGTCGCTCAACAACAAAATAAGATCCTAGCAAAAGCATTATTCCAAACAATGCGGTCCGTAGCAGGACTGACCCAACAAAGAAGCGTTTTAGCACTTTAAAATGCTGATTCCTGGAATTCAGATATTTGCTTACGATAGCATCAGTAACTTGAGTAACTTCATTCATTTTAGCATCATTTCCTCGGTAGTGGTCGATATCCTCCGCAACCTGTTCCAGATAAGCAACAGTTGCATACTTATGTTCAGATTCATCAATACTTGTTTTCAGTCCGCGTTTATAATACAAAACAAGTATGATCGCCACAGCGATTATAACCACAAGTCCAAAGGCTAAAAATGCCGGATGATAAAAAGATAAGAGTACCACACTAAAGAATATGGTTACAACCGCAGCAATGATATCTATCAAAAGCTTAATAATACCCTTTTGAATAATAATAACATCAAAAAAACGGTTCACCAGTTCCACAAGGCTTTTCTCAATTAACTCTTTGGGTTTTATCCTCGGAAGGCGATAAGCAAATTCCATCGCTGATTTTAGAAAGATTTTCTGTTCTAGATATTCAACGAGTGCTAATTGCCCGATCAAAAGAGATCCTGCAACGATAACACCCAATAGGACAAAAGCAATTAAAATATAGGTAGAGCTATACATCGCACCATTACTCAAAAAGTTAAAAATTGCTGTTATCCCAATAGGAATGGATAAACTAAAAATACCTATAACGATCGCGTAAATAAAAATATAATTAATCGTCTTCCGTTCAGTATGCAGTAAATTGACCAAACGTTGTAAAGCTGATGGGCCGCCTTGTGTGTGAGCCATATAAATAGAAAATAGTTTGAAAGTATGCGGCGATAATTTCTTTAAATAATCAATGTAAAACTTACATTACCGAAATGGGGTGAAGAACATGGTTCTTTAATTTCCGTAATGCTTTCCCTACATCGAAAAAATCACGTGTTTTATTCTGATAGCTATAATTAGCTGGGATCTTGATTTCGTTTACACCCGCCCCTCGCAGGTAATGTTGTAAATAACTGGCGTTGTCGGTTCTTATGATATCCGCATAAATAGTCAGCTTACGGTTCTTAAATCGTTGGCATATTCTTTCGCATGCCTTCAAAAAAGCATCAGACTGAAGTTCATCGAGTTGGTCTTCCACTCCAATAGCTATTAGTTCGCTCGCAGATGTGCTGCTTTTATTACCATAAGCAAGAATTATATCAACTTCTTCAGCTGACGACGATTCAATACTCTGTCTTACAAAATAGAGTGAATCAACGGTAAAATCACTTGGGATTAATATACGTGTCATTTTGGCCATACTTCTTTTGGACAAAAATAGTCGGCACAAATGGCAACGGAATGAAGCTGAAATTAGCTTTTCATTAGAATTTTAAGAGACTTATTAAAATGAGATTAAAAATAACGAGGGAATTAAAATGGGATTAAAACCGAATGTAAGTTGGCAATTCAATCTCTACAGTCGTGCCTTCCCCAACGACGGAATTGACCTTTAATGTCCCACCGTGGAGCTTTATTATATTTCTTGCTAAGGGCAGGCCAATGCCGTATCCATCTATTCCATTGGTATTGGATGCCCGAAAATAAGGATCATAAATATATCCTAATTCTTTTGACGGGATCCCGATGCCCTTATCTTTTATCAGGATAAACACTTTATTGTTTAATGCGCCCAAGGCGATATAAGCAGTCCTATTGGAAGAGTACTTACAGGCATTGCTAATGATATTGGATAATGCAAGCTGGAGTAAAATGGCATTTCCATTGACTTTGAGTCGCATACTGTCATCGGGTAGCAAGCTAAAATCTGTCGTAATTTTAAATTTATCATTAATGGCTTTAACGGTCAGTTCAGCATCCATAACAATCTGGTCTATACGAACAGGATTAAATGTTGTCGAATTGCTTACAAAACCAGTGCGGGCCAACATCAAAAGCGCCTTGGTCTTTTTTTCTAAATGCTCCGCAGATTCTATAATTTTACATAAGGTACGTTGGTATTCTTCCACTGTTCTTTCTTTGGACAGCGCTAAGTCAGCCTGCCCTATAATCGAGGTCAGGGGTGTATTCAATTCGTGTGAAGCATTGCTGATAAAATTTTTCTGGGTTTCAAAAGACGTTTCCAAACGTGTCAGCATGCTGTTGAATGTAAACGCAAGATCATGGAGCTCCCCCTTATATTTTTCTTCATCCAGGCGCTTGTCCAGATTTTCAGAGCCAATCTGCTGGACTTCCTTCATCATGGTCAGGATAGGTTTTAGAAATGAACGTTTCATAAAAACAGAAACCACCAAAATAAAAAGAATACCCAAAATCAGGCTAATAATAAGCAGATTACGCAGATAGGCCAGGTGATGTGTATAGAAGTAATTTTCCGCCGATGCACCGACAATATAATGCTTATTGTTTTTTGAAAAGTACTTTGTCGAATAGAATTGGTGACCTGCTTTAAAATTTGATGTTCCGGTCTTGTTGATTTTATCCCACAATTCAGAATAGAATCCCTGACTTTGAACAATTTTTCCATTCTTATCAAATTCAACCAAAAACTCATGCTGATTGTTCAGACTTTCTATAAAATCCAGACTCCATTGATCTGTTTGCGAAGCGGATTTACTATTGAGGAACTTTTCTGCTGCAATATTTCTTCGCAGATCCAGGCGTTTATAAAAATCGGTGAAAGCAAAGTTTGTGATGGAGTAAAAGATAAAGCCAACGAAACAGCTGACATATATAACTAGTATTGCTATGAGATAGATGAGTTTCCTATTGTAATTATTCATTTTAACCTATTCAGTCTTCTTAATCTATTCAGTCTTCGATTTTTAACACATAGCCCATTCCGATAACGGTATGAATGGCCTTTTTGCTCGTTACCTTCTCGATCTTCTTCCGCAGGTAATTAACATATACATCAACGACATTTGATCCGATATCAAAATTAATTCCCCATATTTTATCTAATAACTCACTGCGCTCAAATACTTTCTTGGGGCTTTGGATAAATAATAAAAGTAAACGATACTCTGTACTGGTCAGGTTAAGTTCCTGACCTTCACAATAGGCAACTTTCTTATAATCATCAATCGTTAGAAATCCATAACTGAATGTATCTTTTGAAGGCTGTGCTTCACGTTGAGTCGCCTGAACAATGGATTGCTGTCTACGGATCAATGAACGTATCCTGGCTTTAAGTTCGATTAACTTAAATGGTTTAGAAAGATAGTCATCAGCGCCATTATCAAGACCAAGAACAACGTTTTCAGGGGTTCCGAGCGCCGTCAGCATCATAACCGGAAGATCAGTATAGCCCCAATGTCTGATCTGTTTGCAAATATCAAGTCCGTTGGTGCCGGGCAAAAGAATGTCCAAAAGAACAAGGGCTACATCTTGTTTGGCCAATAGTTGCTCAAGCCCTTCGGCACGCCCCAGATGAATGACCTTATAACCTTCCTCGCCCAATCCCTGTACGATCAAATCCGCAACGTCTTGCTCATCTTCAACCAGAATAATTTTTTGCTCCTCCATATGCATCATAATGTGTCTTTCCCGTTATCGCTCATCGCCAAACCATAAAAATACTGTTTTGATCCTACAGACACAAATCTCCGCCTAAGATAAACTCGGAGGTCACAATAGATACATCAAAAAAATGATACTTTTAACCATTATCTCATGATAAACAGAAGTAAAAAACTGAAAAACTAGCGTAACTCAAGCAATGAGGCGATAGCAGCGGTCCTGTAGTTAGTCTTATTTATGAATTGACCTCCTCATTCTCATTGTGTCGTTCATTGGCAGATTTATCTTCTGAAACACCGCTTTTCCAATAGGAATAGGCATAAAGTTCCTCCCTCTTCCATGCAAGATCCTTGCGCAGGTAATTGCGTATCTCCCGAACGGTAGAATACTCGGCAGCGATGTAAGCAAAGCGATCTGTCTGAGGAAGAGACTTTATCTTCACCAGATCCGCCAGCAGACTACCTCCTTGTGGAGCATCATTATGCAACCAGATAAATTCTATATTCGCTTTCGTATATAATTTTTGTACGTCCTCCCGACCATGCACCTCAATGATGCAGGTTCCTTTTGCTGATGCTGGTAAATTTTCCAATATTGCACCTAATACCGGAAGTGCCGTTGCGTCCCCCGCTAATAGATAGTTTTCTGTCAGTGGAAATAATTCGGTCTTACCAGCTCTCATAAGGACACCCAATACATCCCCTGGCTTAGATCCTATTGCCCAGGCAGATGCTGGTCCTTCATCCCCATGTGCAACAAAATCTATCCAAATTTCATTACGTCGAAGATCTATCCCCCGATGCGTATATGTACGTACTGTTGGCCGAATACTGTTGTCCATTGGTTTCCATTGCCCTTTTTCAAAATCAAATTCTGGAAAATAGACTTTATTCAATCCCAAAGGGGGGATCAGAATCTTATTGTTAACACCGATGGTTGTGTCCGCGATTTCTGGGACAGCCTCTCCTGTCAGATAAATCCGGATATAATGTGGAGTCACATATTCTTTTCGACTAACAGTCAATTCAGCTTGTATAATTTTCGCTTCAGCTCTACCCATGGTTTTATAAAATTTAAGGATAAATGATCTATCAATTTTTTAATAGCTATTCTTAGCCCGCGTTGTAGGTCGGGTAAACTAGCTGTATGTCTTTTTTAATTTACTTGGTGGAAATCCAAATTTCCGTCTAAAAGCATCTGAAAAATGACGTTGATTTTTATACCCAATGGCATCAGAGACTTCACCAATGGTCATATTTTTGTCTAAAATGAGCTTTTTGGCATGTTCCATTTTTGCATCATTCCAAAAACCGAAAACTGTCGTACCAAACAACTCCTTAAACCCCTTCTTTAATGTAAACTCATTTGTCCCGACCAGATGGGCCAGGTTGACAAGTGTATTGTTTGAATCCATATTATCCAGTAAAAATTCACGGACCGCATAGATTTTATCAACATCAGGCTTTCTGAGGGTCGTGTTCGAAACGCTGTTGTCGGCTAACTGCTCCAACTGAAGCAGCAATAACTCCATGATCTTGGCTTCGAGAAATATTTTTTTAAACACCCCCTTACGTTCACAATTTATGATACTATCAATAAGAGCATGCATTTCATGGGTAATTCTTCTATTAATATCTGTCAATAAGCCAGATTTTCCTTTTTCAATAATATTTCTGAAGTCATTAAATAAGATGGAATTATCGGGTAGAAATTTCTTAAAAAAATCTGGAGACAAATTTATCTCACATAACTGGAATTCTTCACGTTCCCATTGCATCTGGCCACAGATCGAATTGCCGTAAAGGATATTGTGCTGGCAAGTTTCAAAATCTATGGTAGCGGCTAATGTCTCCCCAGCTGCCCGACTTCTACCCTTCAATGCAAAATGCATTTCGACCGTCTCAAAGTCACTTTCAAAACGAAATAGTATCCGTTCATACAGATTTGCATGACCAAAGCCAATATGAATTCCATCAAAAAAGATCTCTTTGTAATAGCCATCACCAAATGGAGCGCCCAACTGTGTGACACATTCCTGGATACCGGCATCGATTGAAAAGAAAGTCTGTGGATAGTTTTTTTCCAACAATAAACTAGCCGAATCAATATCATAAAGTCTTAATCCCATTCCATATTTCTTTAAGGTTCAACTATTCCTTTTCACGGACTTTTTACTCCTCATTACATACCCAACAATGGCACTATACCTATTATCTTTGGCTAAATTACAAATTTATTTAGAATGATTCTTAATTATTTAATACAAATAAGCACATGCAAAAGAAAAAAATTGAAACTAAGCTGCCATTAATTCTGGATATAGACAGCCAGCTGCTCCCAGATAGCATTTATAATAATATCAAAATGGGCAATCCCCTCGCTAGTAAGTTGGACATTATTCTTGCAGCAGAGAAAGCCTTGGTACTGGACTTTGCCTGGGAGTTTCCGAATGGCTTGGATACCTTTGTTGATGATGAACGCTATCCACTTTCGGCCGATCAAAAGCAACGTATCAATTTGGCCCGTATATTTTTGAAAAATGTACGAAATACGACATCTGAAGCTAATATTTCGAGTTCTGATGTATTTTAGTGATCCATCTGCTGGGAGTAGAAAAGGAATGAGAACAAACTGAGAAGGCTGATATTTGACAGCATTTTGATTTCCTATAAATTAAAAAAGACACATAAGAACAAATGCATCGAAACTCGTCTATAAGCCTTCTTATCCCCCCTTATTACACTTTTAAAGTACATTTCCCTTTGTAACAAAATAGTACTTTATCTGTGCTTTATCTGTACTTAGTTAGTACTATATCTGTACTGGGGAATTGCTTTGTCTCATAGGAAGAAATTTAATAGCTATAAAAAGATTATAATAACTATAAAGACTAATTATTCACCAAAACAAAACAGTAAAATTTCCCCCCATTTGAAGAATCAAATGGGGGGGAAATAAAGCCTGTAAACTCGTGGCCTATTCAAGCATTTTTAGGAGGAAAAGATGCTCCCCCCTCAACCCACGACAACAATCCATCTTATGGTCCTTAACTACATCAAGCGCTTATAGACACTACCGCGGCAAGCTTTCAGGACGCCGCATCCGATAGGACGTTGCTGTGATGGCATGTAAAAATGCCTCGATATCTTTTATTTCCTCTTTACTAAGATTCAAAGGTTGCATTAAAGGATCTGTAACTGGATAAAGCGGATCTTTAGCCTTCTGTTCTGGCTTCGCAGAGTTCATTTGCATCCCACTGTTATACATGTTCAACAATCCAGTCATATTCCAGAATAATCCATTATGCATCCACGGATCGGTATTCATTACGTCCCGCAGTGATGGTGTCCTAAAACGTCCTACGTCAGCTGGATCTTTGGTAACCTCATACCTACCCAGATCTTGATATTTACGCTTGTAATAAGTCAGTCCGATGTTATGATAAGCGTCGTCCGTAAAAAATTGACCATTGTGACAATTCATACATCTCGCTTTTGTGCGGAAGAGATGCAGCCCACGTACCTCTTGCTCGGACAGTACTTTATAATTACCATCCAAAAACTCGTCAAAGCGACTACGTCTACTTGTTAAAGTCCGTTGAAAAGCACCTAAAGCCTTTAAAACCTCTGGCATGGAATAATCTTCCTCTCCAAAGGCTGCTAGAAACAGCTTGTTATAGGCCGGTATAGCTTTCAATTTTGGAATCAATTTGGTCAGATCCATGTCCATTTCATGATGTGCTTCAATGGGACCTAGCGCCTGCTCTTCCAGCGACTTGGATCTTCCATCCCAGAACAATTCTTTCCGCGCATACACATTCAGTAGTGATGGTGTATTACGTGTCCCCTCCAAATGATCATTGCCAACCGGAACCGTCAATTTATCAGCCCATGATGTCTGGGGATTGTGACAGCTGCTACAGGAGATCTGATTGCTGCCAGACAGTATCGGATCAAAAAAAAGATATTTTCCCAACTTGACATCCGGCTTTTCCATCAAAGAAAAATAACTTGTATCAACCTTGGGCAGTGATGTAAATTCCTTCCAGCTGACACCAGCATCAATCGTCGGTTTAGGCCACTCGCTTATCGGTCTTCGATAAAGTAACTGCAGTTCTTCATACAATGCTTTTTGTTGATCTTTCATAGATAGTAAACCAACAATTCCAATGATACTGACCAATACTGCAAAATGTTTTTTCATTACCAGTTTTTTTATTACGATTATTATCAAAAATAATTTATAAAGAAAGCCGAATCCCAATTTCCATATTCGTTCTATTTCCAGTTGAAAGAAATTTAGGTTTTATATCATCTTTTAATTCAATAGTACCTGAAGATTTTCGGAGATCTAACTTTGCATAAAATGCAAGGTTGTTTCCCCAAAACCGGTCCTTATATTCTACACCAAATTTTGCACCTAAGTATTGGGTCTTATAATAGTAATAGTCCCAAAAAACAACGTTTTGAATAAAGGTGTTTATGGATAAGGGGCTATATTCCAATGTGGTTTCTGTCGGAATAGTCGCATAAGGTGCAAATGCAAATTGTATAAGTTTCGTGTTGCTTTTTTGCAAATATAATCTTAGAGATGGCTCAACACGCATTTGTCCCACTTCAAAGTCGATCGCCTGCAAGAGATCTTTTCTATTTTCCGTATAGTAGGTGACAAGAAAACCTAATTCCTTCGCTAGCTGATGATGTCTATGCCAAAGCTTAACATATTGTCCTGTAAGGGAAAGAGTGCTAACTTTATAATTGACTTTATTTAGGCTACCCGTAGTCAATTTGTTACCATCAACACCTTTATTATATTCGCCATCGAAAATCAATAATTGCTGCCCCTGATCAGCATTATATTTGACTGCATCTACGAAAAATTTAATGGTACTTTGATCATAAATAGCCAAAGGGCCGCTATAAAGAACAGACTTCTTAGAATAATTTTGGTTTGTATTGTGATATTGTTGATATTCAATCTCTGTTTTGGTATGCCAGCTATAAAGCTTTTTAAGGTACTGAATCCCTACCCCTTTATAGTTATCGTATTTAAAATTAACTCTTGTCGTATCTTTTTGACGTGTCGTCCCGTATCCATAATTCATATAATACATTCGATCTGGATACAGATTTGAAGATTGAAAATCCATGTTTTTGTATAACAAAGAAACATTTTCATCTGCACGCCCAATTATTCCATATAGCCCCAATGTGCTTTTCGGAAAATTTAAGGTAACACCAGGTTTGACTTTCAAAGTAAATCTATTAGATTTTAAGCGCGGATCCACTGTACCTGCACTCCAATGTCGATGGTAATCCACTTGGAGAAATGGCTGTACTGAATGAGCTAATTCATATCCGAGTGAAGCATTTAGCTGATAATTTTGACGCTGATAGTCACCACTTTTATTTGCGTAAGGATAATAAGGGCTTAAATCTTCTAATCCAGAACGAAGGCTATTTGCCAAACTATCTTCGCGGATGGAGTTGAACGCAAATTTTGCTCCCAATAAGAACTTTCCCAAACGATTGAATCCATTGGCTTGAAAACTTGTTATCACACCGTTGTAGGCTTGTTGGGCCTTTCGAAATCCTCCCTTATTCATTTGATAAGCAACTCGAACATCACCATAAGACATCAATGAATCTCTTTGAAGAAAAGCGGGTCTCAAAAGACTGCGTTCAACTAAATGATGATCAATGGTATAACTATACACAGAATCCTTTTTACTTTGAGCAGAGCTCAAAGTAAAAAGGGAAACCAAAAATATTATAGCAAAAATGTTCCGCATATGGATTCTAATCTATAAATGATGCGTCTGTTTTGGTTGGATTGGCACGTTGTAGCACACCAAAATCATTTGACGAATTGTTTGTATCTTTAAGAATACGTCTATTCCCAATTTTCCTTTCGGTCCTACGGACGACGGACTGACTAGAGTAAGCTCCTCCAGGTACAGATATTGCTCCTGCATCAAATTTTTGTGGTAAACGACGTGGAATTTGATCAGCTACAACAGCGTCCTGAATTTCAACAGCATCCAAGATAAACCTTGCCGGCATTTGAGCATAACGCACAGTACTCGTTGTAACAGCTTTTACAGTTGGAATCGCAAATGAGGGAATATTATTTAAATCAAAGGTTCCATCGACTTTCATCAATACAAAAGATTCTCTAGCCTGTGGCGGGAAATACATATCACGCATACTTAGGGCAAGAAAAACCTCTAAGTTTGTAACGGATGGATTATCTACGTCATTCGCGAATATCGTTCGCCCAGGCTGAATTTTCTGTTCGTAAGGATACAACCAGGCTTCAAAATCAGCTTTACTCAAATCCACTGTAAGTTCAGGCCTCTGAGCACCGATTATTTTCCCGTTGTTGTCGGTATATGAACCAGCATGATTTAAGGCCGAACCAGCGATAATTATACTTTTCCCCGATTCGACAGGATATTTTTTACCCGTCCCATCACTTGGAATCATAAATATTCCTTTGGCATAGACATAATCTTCATTTGCATTATTAGACACGGTCATATTAATAGACTTGCTCCAATCATACTGATTGTTGCTTAGGGAATATTCGTCTGTTTTATTATTCGGTTTTCCATATGCTAATACCACAAGTAAGCTATCCGCATACAACATTTCATCCGAGTTATTATAAATCTCAATAAAATTATCCCGGTTAAGAGCCGCATCCTTGGTATCTGATCCGGCATAGTAGATCTGCTTAATAACAAAACCGCCAATAGGTTCACTGGTCACTAAGCGAATATTAAAGTCCTCATTAGCAAACAAAGCTTTATCAGCCAAAGCATAGTTCAGATAAAAAATAGATGTGCGATTTACACCCGTCAATTTGGTATATTCTTCTGCTGAGATTGCCAACGAGACATTGATACTATAATTACCTGGAGCAATATTATTCAATGCAATTTTACCTTTTGCATCTGCTTGAATTTTGTAGGAACTGCTATTACCTTTATTTATCAACGTAATTTCGGCCTTGTCGTAAGGTACCTCAAACCAAACCTCCTCAGGGTTTACCGTTAGTTGTACGTTCACTTTTATTGGCTGTACTTCGTCAATGTCTTTTTTACAACCTCCAAATAAGGCTAGTATTAAGGAGAAAAATAGTAAAATATAATTCTGTTTCATAGTATATAGTATTTGTTAAAGTTTAATTGATATTCCGCCTGTAATGCTTAAAGGGCTATTGTATGTGACAATTACGTCCTGGTTAGTATTGGGATCCCGATACGAACTAGTGGGTTGTACATTAAAGGTATTGTAGGCTGTCACAGCAATGCGGATCTTTTTGCTGATTTCCTTGGCAACTGACATTGAGAAATTCATATAAATAATACGTTGCTGGCCATCGAACAATTCTAGTCCACGAATAGGAAGAGAGGACGCCAAATCGTTGTTTATTAACACTTGTTTCATATTAGCATCCAAATAACCTACCGGTTTTTGAAAATTGTCATTATAGTTCCGTTTATAGCGATTCTTCCAAAAAATATCTGTATTGGTCATGATGACAAATCCGATAGTGGGAATGTGCGTGGTAGTGTTTAACTTACTTGTCAGTACATATCGTTTCCCTTGGTTACTGGGTTGATACAACAGATAAGAAATTGGCTGCCCATTGATTTGAACTGGAGAGGATAAATCTATTGCCTCCAGTATCTTATCGTTTTGTTCAGATAAAATATACGAAGTACTGGTGGAAAAGCTCGTACGGATAAATTTGATTTCCTTAAAGGCTAAGGACCAATCAAAACCGTAGGTATAGGAGTTTTTAAAATTTTCAATCTTATTATATGACTTGTCATAATAATCAATGTATCTTCCAGTCTCCTGATATACAATTTGATTTAGACTCTCATTATAATGGTAATCAAATATAGGCAAATGAAATGGTTTGTAGACCTTGACGGAATTGAAACCATTGCTGTTATTTTTATAATAAGAATTGATACGGGATGTAATCCAGTGATTTTTGAATTCTATATTAAATTCAGCGCTCTCAGATTTACTAGATTTTAAGTTTTCATTCTTAGTAATAAATTTCTCTGTATACACTAAATATAAGGAACTCTGGGAGTTCTGCGCAATAATAAGTGGAACATCTATCCAGGAAGGTGATGGATAGCGATGCGCTAAAGTTGGAGATTTGGTTGCAACTCCAAAGGCAGCACTTAACGCCCACCTCTTATCTAAAACAATCCTTGTATTTAATCGTGGCTGAAAGCTGGTGCTTCCATTTTGATTATCAAAACGAACACCAAAATTGCTATTAATTTTTTTACCAAACAGCTTATAATGAAAGTTATCTGTAATGTATATACCCGTATTGATTAAAGCGGGATTAAGCTCAAAAGAATAAGGTCTAATATTTTGGTTGTTAAAATTGATAAAACGCGGTCTATCCGGGTCAGAAATAATCCCTCGCCCACCATTGTTTGCATAACTCCCATTAAACCCATACAATAGACTGTGAAAAGTCTTACCTATTTGAAACCTTTTTGTAAATTTTAAACTTGTGTTTGCTGTTATAGGTTTTCCGATAATCTCTTCCTCAGCGAGATATTGCGAATTAAGTAATATTCCCTCGTATATGCCAGTGGTATCTTTTGCAGTATAAGGTTTGTTGCCTTGATTTAATAACCATTGTGCAAAGCTCTCTTGCTTGCGGATAGAATAAGAAAGCATGAAATTGATTTCGTCAAAAAATCGTGTGCTATAGTTCAATTGGGTTGTGTTTGAAAAGCGGAAACCGATTTCTTTTGAATAATATTTTCTTCTTGAATTATCATCCGGATCCTGTTTTGCATCATCTATTCTCATGTTAAAATCTAAGCTTAACTTATTGCGAAGCTTACGTGACGCCACCGTGTTCCAACGCAATGAACCACCATAGCGTCTATATTCCTGCACCTTATCTTGGGGGTTAGAGTTCGAAATAGCATAGTTTAGGTCTGTAGTTATCCCCCCCAAATTTTTAGGAAGACCAAACCCCTTATTGAGTGAATAATTACGAGAGCCATCATTTATATTTGTTGAAAAGTGCAGTGGCGAATTTCCTGTTTTTCTTTCGATTAAAATTGCACCATCAGTTAATTCGCCATGTTCTGCAGAAGCTACACCTTGAATTACCTCAATTTTCTCAATAGACTCTACAGGTATTTCTCTTAAATCCACTCCCCTAAATGGTACATCTGCCGCATTTCCACTGGTTACGGCAGGAAGCACAGACCCTGCCATTCCCCGTTGTCCTACGGGCCGTGATTGCATATTAGCATCATTTGAAAGCCGCACCCCATCTATTATTATAGGTATCCCTAGTGAATTATTAAGACTATTGCTCTCATCAAGGGTGTTTCTCAGATTCAAAGTCTGCGGTGCATTGATATTAGGAGCTGTCATTTGCTTGCCTGGCAATGTGTTCAACACATCCATCAGACTAAACGCCTGAACCCTTTCTATAGCCTCCTCATCAAACACAATGGAAGAAATGGAATTTTTATTTTGTTTAAATATCTGGTTTACATTAATCTCATCTAAGGTTAAACTATTGTCCCGGAGTATAAAATCTAAATTCTCTTTTCTTTTTCTTACATCAACCCACAACTCAACCATTTTTTTCCCTACATAGCTTACGGATAATAAAACACTATCACTATAGTTTTTGACTGGAATAATCAAATTAAAATCGCCTTTTGCATCCGTCTCACTAGTGAGATCAAATGAATTAATGGAGACAGTTGCGCCACTTAGAGGTCTTCTCTTTTCATCTAACACTTTCCCCCCAATAGCTGTATGCTGAGCATGAACTATAATGCTACAGAAAACAAAAATTAATATAAAAAAAGTCTTTTTCATAAGCACGAACAAAAACGCATCTAGAAATACGCTTGTTTAAAACCGTTCTAAACAGCTGCAAATATAGGCTATTCTAAAGCATTTATTAAAATTATTTTTAATAAATCTAAATTACATATCGCAACATAACTCAGTAAATAAATAAAAAAACGCACAAAAACGAATACTAATATTACCTCCACAACTTAATAATAGGTTATAAATGGGGGAATTTAAGGGCAGGTAAAAAACGGAAAAAACCTTGTTTCGATGACGGGCGCTTCGTCGACGAAAACAATCCGAGAGCTTTAATTAGGAAAAATTACCATTAAAACCGGGGTTTCATCGGTAAAAAAGGTCTGTCTTAGGAATAAGAACAGACCTCGAATGCTCGGTAATTAGTGTAGGGGTGTTATAGTTACTTCATCAATAAGTTTCCCCTGTTGGTCAATAATTTTAAAAGACCCTTTAGCAGCTAAATCTACTTTAAGCAAATTATTATTAGAGTTTACGATAACAGGAAAATTGACCTTATCAGACACCTGTTTAATGATATGTCTATGCAAATGTCCGCACAACATAATTTGCGCTCCGGATCTATTTAGAATAGGAACAAATTTATCCAAGATTTCCTGTTCGCCATGCCAACCGCCAAATGGTGGCATATGACATATGATTATCTTATATTTTGCATCTTTATAATCCGGTTTTTCCACGGCTTCCTCCAACCATTTTGCTTGTTCTGTACGGTAATTATCCATCTCTACAATGCCACTGTATTCCATATCAGAATCTGGCTTATCCTCACCACAATCCAACACGATAAAAGCAGTTTCACCGTGCTTAAATTGATAATAAAGCTTTCCTGTCGGTGTCGGGAAGTATTGTGGATAGGTAATGGCAAATGGCCCTCGGGTTTCATGGTTCCCTCTTGAATAGAACATAGGTTTCTCACTCGCAAATCGTTTGATTGCCGTATCCATAAAACCGTCAAACATCTGTTGTTCACTCAATAAATTATCGACCATATCACCATTAAAAACAATAAAGTCCTGCTTAGGGAGATCAGAGAGATCAAGTAATTTATTCAACACATCGTTACGACCATGAATATCATTAACCACAGCGAAGCGGGTTACTTTAGCCGGTCCGAGCGTAGTAAATGCCAGCGGTTCCTGTCGATATACATTGGTTGCTACAATTTTCCCGTATTCCACATTGACGCCAACGTGTTTAGTTACCTCTTGGCTATATACCCGATAACGGTATTTTGTCCCTGGTTTTAATCCATTTAAATTCACTTGGTGAACAGTCCCGACTTTTTTAAAACCATAGGCTGCAGCATAATGTTTGGGTCGTTCAATATGATAAAAATGACTCGAATCATCTGGCGCCAATTCTACCCAACCTGTTGCTGGGCGATTAGTTGTCCATATAATGGACACAGAGTGATCTGTCAAGCCTTGGATATAAGGCAAGTGTGTCAAGCTAACTTTTTCATCCTGCTGTGCATTACAGTGCAAGGTTACAAACTGTAGTGAGAAGATCACTGCAATACATTGGAGGTACTTATACATAAGATTTAAATTAGGTTTAAAAACTAAGGTCACTCATCAGGGATGAGTGACCTAAAATACGAAAATTCTTAATTTCCCCAACCGGGGTTTTGCTTTAAGTTCTTATTTAACTGCAGTTCCTGCACTGGTATCGGGTATAAATAATCTTTAGTTTCATCGAATGCTTTTTTAATATGCGAATTGATGATCACATTTCCTTTATTTCCATTTTCTAGGGTAATTTCTGACCCGAGTTTCAGCAACTGTATTCCCGGGGCAGTAGGCTTGTCTCCTTCATAGATCCAGATATCATCTTTACCATCATTGTCCAGGTCAAATTTGCCTGTACCAGGAAAGTACATCCCTTTAAACTGCCTTGTCACCAACTTCCCACTTTTCCATCGCAGAATATCATCCCACCGAAAAGATTCCATCACCAGTTCAATACGACGTTCTCTTCGTATTTCAAGTATCCCCCCTTTCATATCACCATTGACATTTGTATAATCTTTTGTAAGAAATGCATCTGGATTCGCTTTAACCTGTTCCAAATTTAAATTAGGCATCCCCACGCGATCGCGAAGTAATTTGATCGATTTATCTATATCAGTTTGACTTAATATTCCCAATTCCGCTTTGGCTTCAGCATAGTTTAGCAGTACTTCTGCATATCTAAATATCGGCATATCGTTTTCAGACCGGTTGAAATTATCATATTTTACATCGCCTACAAATTTAATCAACTGGTATCCAGTCACTGAATTCCCAAAATTGGGCGGAATAGTTGCAGCGCCACCGATACGTTTATATCCCGGTGTCCTTATAGTTTGGCTCAAACGAGGATCACGATTTAGTATTTCTTCCTTAAACGTCATTGTTTGATAGTTTGCTTTATCCGTAAATCTGGTTCCATCTTTCATCAAATAAGAATCCACCAAATTTTTATCCAGCCCCGGCTTACCATAGGAAGCTGTAATCGTATAATAATTAACATTATGCCAGATCTGCAGTGCATCCGAGAATTTTCGAGCTAATATAACCTCTTGAGGTAGACTATTGACACTATAGAACAGTGCAGCATATGAATTTACACCTGCGGCGTTATATATACTATACTGCCCTCCTTCAATAACCTTATTGGCAGCATCCGCAGCTTTCTCCAGTAACTCATTCGCCCCTGACAAATTAAATTCAGTATGATATTTTCTAAAGGTTCCCTCAAAAAGAGCCACTCGGGATTTTAATGCCAAGGCAGTCCATTTCGTTACTTTTTCATCACTTTTTACTGAAGAGAGATGTTCAATTGCATAATCCAAATCAGCCAGGATGTTCGTTACAACAAGCGTCCGAGGGTCACGGGGCTTTGTTAATTGTTCCTCATTATTTTGGTCTATCACCTTATCATACCAAGGCACATCGCCAAAACGCTTTAATTTATCGAAGTAAAAATAAGCACGAAAGAATCTAGCCTCCGCTGCATAGGGTGCAGCAGCCGCCTCCGGAACAGTATTAAAACAGTTTTCCAAAAAATAATTAATGTTCCGTAGATTAGCCCAGCTCCATCCACCTCCGCTGATAGGCACCTGTCTTTTCCCAGTCAGTTCATCATCTAATGTTGTTTTAACAATATTATCAACCGACTCATTATAGACACCTTCAGCCGAAGGCAAGGCCGCATCGTAAAATGATTTTGTAAATAACCCCAGATCTTTTTCTGTTTTAAACGAATCTTCAGGTCTAACGGCAGACTCAGGGAAACGTTCCAAATAATCTTTCTTACAGGCTGTCAAACCTGTACTCAACAAGATGTATATAAAAAATATTTTTTTCATGATATTAAAAAGTTAAATCTAGACCAAAAGAAAATGTTTTAGAGACAGGATAGGATCTTCCATTTGCTTCCTGCGCAGATTGTTCAGGATCAATATATTTGGAGCGAAGCTTTGTTGCAGTCCAGATATTTTCCCCTGAGACATAGATTCGTGCATTGGCCAATCTCACACGTTTCAACCAAGCCTGAGGCATCGTATACCCTACCGTTAAATTCTTTAAGCGTATATAAGCTAAATCCTGCAAATAACGATCTGATTTTACATTTAGAGACCCGCGATCATTCAAAGCGATATAACCCCTCAGCAATGGGAAATAAGCATCCGTATTCTCAGGCGTCCATACATCATTTTCAAAATCTTTAGGTACAAAAGAGTAATACGGTCTCGAATAAGGACCCCAGAATTTGTCCGCATTCGCGCCAGGCCACCAATGCTGCCTACCAATCCCCTGAAAGAATGCCGACACATCAAAACCCTGCCAATTTGCACCTAGATTAAAACCAAAATTATAACGCGCTCTACTATTTCCTATAACCACCTGATCTCCAGGATTCATCAGGGTATTATCGCCGGCATCAACTTTTCCATCCGGAACACCGTCGTTACCTCCAATATCAACGAACCTTAGATCTCCAGGTCGTAATTTTGACCAGTCTCCGGGAGCTGCTAGCCGTTGTTTATCAACATAATCCTGATTAACCTTCCAATTATCAATTTCTGATTGGGACTGGAAGAAGCCATCTGTTTGATACCCCCAAATTTCACCCAATGTCTGACCTACATAATAATTACTCAACAACATCTCCTTGTTATCAAAACGCGTGATCTTTGCTTTGGAATCCGACAGACCAATCCCAATATTATATCCAAAAGGTTTTCCATTTAATTCAAGTTGATCTCGCCAGGCCACAGCAAGTTCCCAACCCTTATTCCTTAAGTCTCCCGCATTGGTCTTTGGTGACGCTGAACCATATACAGCCGGCAATGTTTTTCCTGGAATTAACATGTCCAATGTATTTCGGATAAAATAATCCGCGGAGACCGTTAGTTTACTTCTAAAAAACTCCAGATCCGTACCGAAATTCAATGTATTTGTTCGCTCCCATGTCAAATCTGACGAAATGGGAGTAGGCGCACTTAAATACTGGGTCTTTGCACCATTGGTTATGTAGTTGGACAATCCTGCGTTTAGCAATTGGATATAACCATATTCCGTTGCTTCCTGCGCATTTCCGAGCGCGCCATAAGACACCCTAAATTTTGCTTCGTTCAAAACCGGCTTCAAACGCTCCATAAACGCCTCTTCTGATAAACGCCAGCCACCGGAAAAAGATGGAAAGAATCCGTAACGCTGATTCGAGGGAAATTTAGAGGTTCCATCGTAACGACCATTAACTTCCAGTAGATACTTCCCTTTATAATTATAATTCAACCTTCCGAAAAAGCCGCGCAATGCCCAGGTATTTGCATTTCCAAGCAATTGCATTTGCCCTGTTCCTAATGCAAAATCATTCAGATCTTCTGACAGTAAGTTGTTATGTGTCCCGCCAATACGTTTATAACCGGTAGTTTCCTGGTTAAAGCCTACTGTAGCACCAATCTGATGATCCCCCAATTGCTTATTATAATTTGCAAAAAGATTCAGCGAATGCTTAGGCCTATTGATAATGGTTTCGGTATAGGTATCGTTGCCTAAATAATTGATTACACCAGGAAAAACCGACCAGGGAGCTGTAGTTCTTCTATTCCAATTATGAATCGGATTGTAGGTGAAGGTATAGTTCCCCGTAACTGTTAAATCCCTTGTCAACTGAAATATAGCTTCAAACATATTGATAAATTCATATTTATCCTCCCCTCCTTTTGATTTCCCATGCAATAAGTCTGCGTATATTCCATCACCAATGTTGTAATTATTAAGTTCTGTTCTATACGTTGCAGTACCATCTGGGTTCATTGGCACGTAAGACGGTAATGCATGTACGGTAGTCGAAATAAAGTTATTATTGTTGTCGGGATTGGTAGCCCAACCTGGATAGGTATAGTTTTGATAATTAAGCTGTGTATTCGCTCCAACTTTTAACCAGGGCGTAACCTGTGCATTTATCCTTGACCTTACGTTGTAGCCATCAAATTTATCCTGATTGATTTTCATCAATCCACCTTTCTCGTAGAGACGCCCCGAGATATAGTAATCAATTTTTTCGGTCCCTCCAGAAAAGTTCAGAGAATGTTCCATCGACGCCTGCGTCTTACGGTACATCTCGTTCCACCAGTCTGTATTTCCGTAGTACACATATTGATCCTTTCCATTTCTATTTTGGATCACGACGGAAGGTAAGGAAGGGTCTGTTTTTCTTTTCAATAATTCCGCATAATCCTCTTCGGTATAGCCGGTGTAACTATTACCGGTGGCCCGGATAAAAGCCTCATCATTCAATCTAGCGGCATCATATCCACTTGTCATAAAATCAGTTCTGACGGTAAGTCCAGACCAACCGAAATTATTACTATAATTGATATTCATTTTACCGGCCTTTCCTCTTTTGGTTGTCACCAACATTACGCCAAATGCCCCTCTTGCACCATAAATAGCTGCTGCGGACGCATCTTTTAGGACAGAAATTGATTCGATGTCTCTGGGATTGATGGTATTAATACTACCTGGTACCCCATCAATAAGAATAAGTGGCTGTGCATTCGCAGAATTGATCGAAGCGAAACCACGGATATTTACATTTCCTTCGCCACCGGGTCTTCCATTTGTAAACGTAATGTTTAAATTAGGGATTGCTCCCTGCAAGGCTTGCGTAGCATTGGCAACAGGTCGATTTTCAAGTACCTTTGAGTCAATTTGTGTTACCGCTCCGGTCAGATTAACTTTCTTTTGTTTACCATAGCCTACAACAATAACTTCGTCAAGTGATTGATCCGTAGATACCATTTTTATCGTCAATGCCGTTGATTCGATTTTTAGTTGTTGCGTTTCAAATCCAACTATTGATATTTTCAACAGTTGTCCAATTTTCCCTTGAATAATAAAAGCACCACTGGCGTCAGTTTGGGTAGATTTTCCGGTGGATGTGTTTAATATTGAAGCTCCAGCAATCGGTTCGCCGGCAACATTTTTCACAAGACCACTGATAGATTCTTGAAATTTGGAGGGAATTTCAACATTTGGGATAGCTGTCAGAAAGAGGGGCCTGCTCTCCGCCCAGCCGCTCAAAGACATCCCGATCATTACAGGAAGTAATACGTGTTTCGTTTTCATGATTTTGGTTTTGTTTTTCTTCGGTTACAAAGAAAGGTTATTTAATATTTGTAAATTATTAATAAAGTATTACTAAACAATTAAACTACAACCGGTTAAGTCAATGTTAAGATAACGTATTTTTAACATAAAAAAAGCATTATATTTTTATTTATACAGATAAAATTTACCTAAAAACATTAATAAAAAACACAACACACTGAAAAGCAAATACATATGGACAACCAGAATATTAACACAATAGCTTATTATCCGCAAAACGAAATGTAACATATTTAACACAAAAAGAAGCAAATACAAATTAAAAACAAATGAAGACGAAACAATTAAAAAGATTAACCACAGATAGTTAATCAACTATTTTTATTAATTTAGAGTAAACATTTAATTATGAGCAGGTCTATTTTCGTTTTCATCCTCACCTTTTTGGCAATCAGCAATAGTTATGGCCAAAACATTCGGTTAAAATTTAAAGTCTATGCTGATACCTTACCTGTATATAGCTACATATTGATGGATGAAGATGTCTTCAAAACGGAAATTAAAAATGGAACTGGTGAGTTTGTCATAAACAAGATTATTGATAAAGGGCATTTCAATTTTGCGCAATTAGCTCTATCGGATAGCGCATTCACAAGCCGGGAAGATTTCTCCAGTTTTTTCCGTAGACATAAAATTTTTCCACCCAACTTTTTTTATTCTCTTATTATAGATTCTAGTGATCTAACAATGGATATAGATATAAAAACACATCAATTAAAAGTATATGGAAGCGATTTGAACAAGCAATTTTCTGAATTTGAAACCATCGCAAAGAGTCTCGATTTAACCCATATTCCAGCTATGGAGGAACAGATTAAAGGTGATAACAATAGAATGGCCAGATTCCTAAAAATTCTTGCAAAATATCCGGCAAATAAGCTCAGTGAAGAGTATCTAACACATCTCTTAGAAAACCCTAGTTTTTCTTTTTATAATTCTAACACTGTATTTCAACATAAAGATTCAATTTATCAGCTTATTCAGCGATTAAAGAAAGAAAATTCACCTTATTTTGATAGCGGACGGATCTTAAAAAAATATCAGAGCATGGTTGCATTATATGAACCAAAAGAAAATGTGCCTGTCCCTAGTTTTCTCATAACAAATGCTAAAGGACAATCAAAATATATTAAGGAGCTTTACAACAGTACCGATTACCTAATCATTGATTTTTGGGGCACATGGTGCGGTCCCTGTATAGCTCAGCACCCTGAACTACAGCGTATCGTTAATGCGTATAAAGCTAACGGAAAATTTAAATTTGTAGGTATAGCTGTTAATGACAAATTTGCAAGCTGGAAGCAGTATTTGGAAAAACATGTGTATACCTATGAAAACTACATATTCCAAGACAGCGATTACCCCAACCTTCGAAAGGAATTGGGTATATATTCATTTCCACGTTATGTTATCGTCAATACAAAGGAAAACAAGGTTGTCCGATCTAATTTTCAGATCAATCAACTTCGTGACATATTAAATACATTGTAACTATAACGATGGGAATCAGCAAAATGGGGAGCAAATTGTAATAAAGCGATTAACAGAAAAGGCTATCCCGCAATCCATATTGTAAACACAACGATTTAGCCTTATCTGTAAAAGCTTGACGATAGTAGTCTGGTAATTTACCATCTGCGCCAAATAAACGCTGATACTTTTGTATTAGATTTGGATAATGCTTTTCAATAGCGCGCATGACCAGGGCTCTATTATCCGCTGGATCACTCCCATATAAAGCAAGGGTAGCAGGAAAAATATAGCTGGCACCGATAGTCTGAAAAGTCTGAAATAGCAGTTCCAGGTTCGCTCCAGAATCCGATATATAGGGCAACAGTGGCATCAGACTAACCCCACTATGGAGTCCGTGTTCACATGCTTGCGCTAATGCATCCAATCGTAGCGAGGGTGATGGAGCTCCCGGCTCAAAAATCCGCGCTACATGATCGTCTATTGTCGAAAATGAAAAGGTAACAAAAGCCTTATGTGTTAATTTTGACTGGAGATCTTCAGGAAGTATTGCTTCTGTATCGATCCGTTTCAACACATCAAAATCTCGGGTAACTAAGTTCGACTTCGTAATAATATGCACCGGAAAACGATAGTGTAAGATTACCTCCAATAACTGTCTGGTAAGCAATTCGGACTCCTCCATTTGCAGATAAGGATCTGTTACAGAAGAAAGGACAATAATTCCATATTGTTTTTTACGCGCACGTATTGCCAGCTGCTTTTCCAGCAATTCGACAGCATTACTCTTCATACTCAGTTTTTCAGCCATATTGATCCCGTACTTACTTCCCCGGATATAACAATACAAACAATTAAAATAGCAACCACTATAGGGATTTAATGTATAATCGTCAAGAAACCAAGGATCTCTTTGTTTTGTCTTATTCAGGATGGATTTCACAATTATACGATGCATAATAGCCTATTCATTTTAAAACTTTCTACCCATACCTCTCGATGCGGGCCACACTTCCTTAAAACCATATTGCGCATAGAGCTGAAAAGCCGGACCATCAGCTATTAAACTGACATAGCAGCTATCTGGCAGGTTCGAATTCATGTATTCATCAAGTTTCTGCATAATCAGTTTTCCAAGTCCTTTTTTCTGATGTTCGGGAAGCACGCAGATATCAACGACCTGACAATGGCAAGCACCATCGCCAACGATCCTACCCATACCTACTATTTCATTATCGTTGTCCTCATCCAAAATAGCCACACAGCATAAGGAATTTTCCATTCCTAGACGTGCAGCTTCCTCCGTTTTTGGAGATAACCCGGACTGTTGTCTTAAAAATTGATAGCGTTTATAATCTATCTTCTGATATACGGCTTGATAGTGCATAGTAAAATGATGAGTTTATTTGTTATGAAATTATTCATAATAATACATTTTTCAAAACTGCGTTGATTATACACTAACAAAAGACACCTACATCGTTATTGTAAAACTCGAATTCCAGTCAGGGATCAACAAGCTATTTATCCGTAGATCAATCAACTGACTTGTTTTCGTTGTATCTTGACAACCAGAAAATCATTTCAGAAGAGCTAATGCATTAAAAAAATCTCTTTATTCATTGGATAATCGCAAATATTTAATTTTCAATGCATAATAAATATTTTTCATTACCTTTATAGCATTGAAACAAAACTCAACACCAGCCATGTTTATCGGCGCTGTCAAATGGTTCGACAATAACAAAGGATTTGGTACCCTTGCGTTACCTTCCGGAGAAGAACTCTTTGTGCATATACGCAGGTTTAAAATCCCTCCAGAGCATATTATCCAGCCTGGTGAGGTAATAGTCGGAGACAAGAAATCGGATCCCAAGCGGAACGGTTACTTAGCCCACAACTGTAAAATCCTCAAAAGGCCTGAAGATTGGAAATTCGTTATCTCCCTTCTGGACAAGGACCATATCGTACTCATCCCCGATAACCACGGCCACGAGCAAAAGCACAACCTCACCTCATTAGCAGCAAGACAATTACTACGAACCCAGGGCAAAGACAATGTAGTTTCTATGTTGACTTCTCACTTTGATTTCCGGTTCAACTGTTCCATTTTCATGACTTATGCCGAATTACTTGACAAAAGCATTTCGGGCACCTTCGAAAAAGAAACGGCAACAGAGCTTCTCTCTCAGGTATTTAAGTACTTCGGAAACCATGTCTCACATCAGATCCTATTTCGGGTATGGAAAGAAAGAATGTTCAGATATATCGGCTATCCAGCTGATGGTGACTATGAGATTCCTGAAGAAGTGCTGAACCTGAACGCAACGGAGATCAATTATGATGATTTAACAAGAATCAGAGACTACAGTTTTGGTAAATCCTTCTGTAACGAATTTGTAGAGGCTTTATTTGATGATTTAGAAACAATGGACAAGCAGGATATTGAGCCCCTGATCCCTTATATTGATTTCCTTGAAAACGAAGAGTCTATTGAGAAAATTAATCTAATCATGCAGTAAGATCAGCACCATTTTACTGCTCTTCTTCCTACTTGTTTATCTATCAGCGGATTCGACAATGGGAGAACACCGAAAAAACCAGCAGAAGAATTAAATCAAGAAGAAAACAAATAAAACAACAGTCTTTCAAATATTAAGATAAACGAGTAATTTAGTTAGTGCAAAGCGACTATTAAAACAAGATAAAGCGGTAAGATTAACTAAATTAAAATAATGCAAGAATTGTTATATACATTACTATTTCGACAGCTATCCGATCATTTTTATCTAATAGACTCTTTCCAGAACGACGATAATTTTATAGTGACCTTGCTCCTTATGGGCTCACTTGTTTTTCTGGCACTCGCGGTAATAAGCATCCTTCTTGGCTTACTTTTTATCGTCACAATCATCCTACTCATTAGTGCGGGCATTATTTCAACATCTGTTATCGTCGGATTACAACAGCGGTCCATAACCAAAGGTTTCAAAACCCTATTTCTTTCCTCAGCCATATTGGGCAGTAGCATTGTTTCCGTTATATTTTGCATTTTCCTAAATGCAGTTTATGACTGGAGCAGCAATAACATGGCCATTCTAATCGGCCTCGTCCTAGGGATTATTTTGGGTACAGGCCTAGGCTTACTTGCCTTTAAAGCGATGGCCGGACTAATCCGATTTTTGATGAGTAAGTATCGAAAGTAATACCCATCTTCGCAAATCCCCCCCTTCCTATTCCACATATTTAAACCGAAGCGCAGTCAGACTCGCCTTATCACCATTGCCTTCGATCAACGAAACAGTTATTTTATATCGTCCAGCCTTTTCAAATTTCATCCAGCCCCAGGGATACCAGTTATAGACATGGGCCGACTCTTGTTGGTTTTGAACAACCTCGCCCGCTGAATTTTCAATACGCCATACCATCCTTCCTTCGCCTGCATAATTCATGTCTACCTGATAATAACCAGGCTTTTTTACAGCTATTTCATAGGAGAACTTACTTTTTCCTGTCCATTTACTGACCTGAACAACATGTTTCCATTCACCAAATTTCTCCATCCACGATTTTCCTTCTTTATTACAGCCCTCCACCTCTCCAAAATCAACAGGGATAACGGTTTCCAGTGCTGGATCAACCCCCAGCATTTTTTCGACCTGAGGTGTACCGTTTAACTTAACCTCGATGACAGATACCATCTTTTCGGGGGCAATTTTCGGAATATCAATTTTAAGCCAGTCTTTTTCAAGTGTATAATTCAATTTTTCTTGATCTTTCGAACCCCGGAGTTTAATCGACTGAACCCCTTTGGTCAAGCCCGGAACGTATAAGGTTCCATCTGCAGGCCAATGATAGACCAGTAAGGAAATACGATCCCCCTGCACGGTGGCATCGCCCCAAGGTAGCGCATGCTTCCAAGGTGATGCTTGCGCACCATAAACCGTTTCGGGATAACGCTTGATCCAAGCACCTGCATTGCGCAGAGCCAAACCCGCCTGATCCGGAATAGAACCATCCGGTTTCGGGCCTACATTCAGCATGTATGTTCCCCCACGTGCGACAGTTGATAGTGTACGTTGTAATATTTCCTGGCTACTCTTCCAATTATTGTCATACCAAGCATAGCCCCAGGAATCATTAGTCACATCAACCGTTTCCCAAATGCCATCCACATTCTCCCGAGGCACTTCCATGTCACCAAGAGTAGAATAATCTCCGAGCCCATGTCCTACCCTTCCTGACACATAGGCTCCCGGTTGATTCTTGTGTACCAGTTCAACAAGCTTCTGTGCGTATTTTTTATCCATTCCACCCGGCGTATCAAACCATACCAGTTCTATAGGACCATAGCCTGTTGTAATTTGCTGTACCTCAGGATAGCATTTCTCCCAAAAGTAATCGTCAAAAGATTTCGCTTTCCCCTGTGCATCAACCTTTGGCCCACCGTTTCCACCGGGATAAGTCCAATCCTGATTTTGAGAATAATAAAATCCAAAACCGATGCCGCCTTCTTTACAAGCTTGCGCCAATTCGATCATTGGATCACGTTTAAAATCCGTCGCATCGACAATATTGAATGGGTTTACTTTCGAATGAAACATCGAAAATCCGTCATGGTGTTTACTGGTAATAACGATATAACGCATTCCAGCATCTTTTGCCAGCTGCACGATCGCTTTGGCATCAAAGTGATCCGGATGAAAGGAAGATGCCGCCAACTTATATTCTGCTGGCGAAATATTCGCCATACTCTTGTTCATAAGCCATTCTCCGATTCCATAAAAGGTTTTTCCCTGCCATTTATTTGCTAATTGGGAATAGATACCCCAATGAATAAATAGCGCATATTTCCCCTCCCGAAACAGCTTTCCTCTATTTTGTGAAACAACACCTTTCCCGCCTGCACCATCCCACATCTCTTCCATTCGTTGCGCAAGGACCTCCTGCGTGCATAGCGCACTGATCACTGCCCCCAATACAATATTTTTAAAACTCATCTATAAAAACTTTTGATACGTTTGGGTACAACATTATACCTTAGGCATACTATACCCATTTTGATAACTTTTAGCCAAGTAGCGATCTGCCTCCCTATCATTGAAAGTTCGCTTATTTTTATCCCAAAATAATTTTTTCTTGCTACGATAAGCAATATTCCCCATTTGAGAGAAAATGGCAATATGAGCACCCGCTTCGATCGGCGCATGAAGTCCTTCACTGGATTTATTTCGAACTGCCGTTATAAAATTGACCATATGTTTATCGAGCCCATTATCTTTTGAAGGTTGAAAAGCAACAGCTTCCATACGTCCTTTTTCAGGAATGACCTCCCAACCTTCACGATTAACGACTAACGTACCGTTATTACCGATAAAAGCGACACCATGTGTTTTTTGATAGGGACCAAGATCTATTCCTGTTGCCTGCTCCCATTGCACATTGAATCCATCAAACTCATACACTGTGGTTAAGCTATCCGGTGTTTCGGCTGCATCATCGGGATAAGCAAACTTTCCTCCAGCTGCCATAATGGATACCGGATCAGAAACCTTCATCCCGATCAAGGCATAATCCAACATATGGACTCCCCAATCTGTCATCAAGCCACCCGCATAATCCCAATACCACCTAAAATTGAAATGAAAACGATTGGGATTGAAAGCCCGTTTTGGAGCTGGTCCCAGCCACTTGTCATAATGAACACCTGCAGGAACGGCGGCATCTGCCAACACAGGAATACTCTTCATCCAACCTTGATAAGCCCAAGCTTTGACCAAACGGATTTTACCCAGTTTGCCACCATGTACAAATGCCATTGCATCTCTGAAATGCTGTTGACTACGTTGCCATTGCCCTACCTGTACAACACGGTTATATTTTTTCGCAGCGGCAACCATGACTTCACATTCCCGAATGGAGTTTCCAATAGGTTTTTCAACATATACGTCCTTGCCTGCTGCAACAGCATCTACCATCTGCAAGCAATGCCAATGGTCGGGTGTGGCTATGATAACAACGTCCACATCAGTTGCTTTAAGCAAATCTTTATAATCAATATAGGTTTTGACTGTAATATTTCGTTTTTTTAATTCCTCCACTCGGTTGCTGAGTATATTTTCATCTACGTCACAAAGTGCTGTACATTGGACACCGGGGACTTTCAATATTGCATTTAGATTGGACCAGCCCATACCGTTTACACCAATCAGTCCAACACGGATAAATTCAGATTGAAAGCCGAAAACACGTGTATTCGCAAATAATGTTGAGGCAGTAAGAATCCCTGCATTACGGATAAAATCTTTTCTTTTCATTGCTTAGTTTGGTTTATTTTGATTTTGCTCTACTATCTTTTTAGTAAAGACGATTCATGCAGCACTTTCCCTAGAAATAACTAATATAAGATTTAATCTTGAAGATTAGGCAAAATAACGACAATCCTTGTGTCATCGTTAAGGTTTTGACGACATTAACGAGAAACTACGGGGTTATTGGCGATGGGCTTTACCAGCAATATGTTTTCCCGCTTTCATCCCAGAAAAAATACAACCACCCAAAAATGTCCCTTCCAGTGCTCTGTAACCGTGCATACCACCGCCTCCAAAACCTGCCACCTCACCAACGGCATACAATCCTTCAATAGTATCATCATCCATCGTCAAAACCTGTGCATCAAGATTGGTTTTAAGCCCGCCTAACGTTTTACGCGTCAGCACATGGAGCCGTACGGCAATCAATGGTCCATTCTTTGGGTCCAATATCTTATGCGGAGCCGAAACCCGGCCTAGTCTATCACCAAGATATTTCCGCGTACTACGGATATAATTGACCTGCGTATCTTTAGAGAATTTGTTATCCAATTCCCGATCTCTGGCTACGATCTGTGATTTAATAGATTCATAATTTAACAGATCATCGCCAGACAGGAGGTTCATTTTGCGTACCAATTCCGACAATGTATCTGACACAATAAAATCGACTCCATTCTCCTTAAACGCTTCAACTGGACCAGGGGCCTTTTTGCCAAAAATTCGTTTGAGGAAGAGCTTATAATCCCTATTGGTGATATCTGGGTTTTGTTCGGAGCCGGAAAGTGCAAATTCTTTTTTAATGATTTTTTGTGTCAGAATAAACCAGGAATATGAATACCCGCTATCTTGGATATGCTTTAGGGTACCTAAAGTGTCAAACCCAGGTAAGAATGGCGCTGGAAGTCTATTTCCTTTTGCATCAAACCAAAGTGAGGAGGGGCCGGGTAGGATACGGATACCATGATTGGGCCAAATCGGATTCCAGTTCTGAATCCCCTCGGTATAATGCCACATACGGTCTTTATTGATCATGTGTGCCCCGACTTCTTCGGCTATACTGATCATCTTTCCATCCACATAGGCTGGAACTCCTGAAATCATATGTGCTGGTGCTTTTCCCAATCGTTCAGGCCAATTCTTCCGGACCAGCTCATGGTTGGCTCCAAGTCCACCCGAAGCGATGATAACATCTGGGGCACGGTACTCAAATGTGTCGATGACCTTTCTATTGGTCGCTGCCCCCCTTTGCTGAGCATCGGCTTCTAAAATATCGCCGAACACTCCTGTTACAGTGTTATTTTCCATTATCAGTTTCGTCACGCGATGCCTAAACTTAAATTGCAATAGTCCGCTTTTTTCAGCAGCATAAGCTTTTTCTATAAATGGTCTGACCACCCCTGTTCCGGTTCCCCAACTCACATGGAATCTGGGAACCGAATTGCCATGACCAGAAGCACTGCCATCTCCGCGCTCAGCCCAGCCTACCATAAACATGAATTTGATACCTAACTTGGTCACATACGCGTATTTCTCGCCAGCAGCAAATTTTAGGTAGGCTTCCGCCCATTGATGGGGCCAATAATCTTCAGTTCGATCAAATCCTGCGGTCCCCAACCAGTCTTGCCGCGCCAGCTCCAGGGAGTCTTTGATTCCCATGCGGCGTTGTTGTGGTGAATTGATAAGAAATAGACCTCCAAATGACCAAAAGGCCTGCCCACCAATATTTTCTTCAGTTTCCTGATCCAGTAAAAGCACCTTCTTTCCAGCATTGGTAATTTCCATAGCCGCAGTTAATCCCGCCAGACCAGTCCCTATAATGATGGCATCAGGTTTAAATTGTTGTTCTATCCGCATACTGTTTATATCAATGGATTCGATTTTCTTTACGGCTTCTTGTACGTAAGTTCATTTTTGGTTCCCTTAAATTTACCAGTTTCTCTTCTGATGTACAAAGAGAAATAAAATTCAACCTGTGAAAAAGGAATACAAACTATAATTAAAATTATACATAAATACAATTTAACTTATTTTAATGATAGAAAATACTATTCTACCTTTGTTGCATCACAAACTAAAATAATAATATTGAGTAATTCACTCCTTTTTGATTTGATGAAAATATTCAGAGGGTAACAAAGGTTAAAATAACAAAATATGGAATACAGAAAATTAGGAAAAACAGATTTAGAACTTTCAGCAATTACCTATGGTGCTTTCGCCATTGGTGGAAATATGTGGGGTGGTAATGAGAAAAAAGACTCTATTGAATCGGTACGAGCTTCTATTGATCATGGTGTTACTACGCTAGATACAGCTCCTTTCTATGGCTTCGGTTTAAGTGAGGAAATGATAGGCGAAGCAATAAAGGGTTACGATAGGTCTACAATTCAGTTGTTGACCAAATTTGGTTTGGTATGGGACGGAAGTAATCAGGGTAAAGGTGAATTTTTCTTTGATGCGGAGGAAGATGGCAAAACTATCCCCGTTTACAAGTATGCCTCCAAAGCTAGTGTGATTAAAGAAGTCGAAGACAGCCTAAGACGCCTGCAAACGGACTATATAGACCTATTGCAAATCCATTGGCCAGACAATACCACAGCCATTGCTGAAACAATGGAAGCCCTAGATCTGCTTTTACAGCAGGGAAAAATTCGTGCAGCGGGTGTAAGCAACTATAGTGTTGAACAAGTTTCGGAAGCTCAGAATTCGATCCAAATCGCTAGCAATCAGGTCGGATACAGCATGTTAAACCGGGGGATTGAACAAGATCTTATACCTTATGCACTTCAGCACGATTTAGGTATTATTGTCTATAGCCCTATGGAACGTGGTCTGCTTACAGGCAAATACTTTAATGAAGGTAAATTGAAAGAAAATGATCACCGCAACGGCTACTTTCAGCAATTTGATCTCAAAAAGGTAAAAACTTTCTTAGATACCATTGGTCCGGTGGCAGCTGACAAAGGCATCAGTCTTTCACAACTTGTGTTACGCTGGACCAGTCTGCAGCCGGCAATCACTGTTGTATTGGCAGGTGCCAGAAATGCTGAACAGGCTATTGCAAATGCAGAAGCCACAGCAATCGATCTCACTGGAGATGAACTATCATTTATCGATACAGCCTTGTCTAAGATTTAAAATTTAGCCATCTAAAAAGAACTCTTATGACAGTGCGCCACTCCAGGATTGTTCTGTTATAAGAGTTAAAAATTCAATGTTGTAACTGTCCTTTGGCTAAATACTGACCACCATTAGGCTTCATTTTTGCCCCACCATAGCATAGGAATCGACACTTAATAAGCATTGAAATCTATCGCTAGCCTACCACCAATCACTTATTTTATTTCAGCAAAACAATCAATGATTTTCATAAGAATCAGCGCTTCCTCCATTGGAGCCGGGTTTGGCCCTTTACCCTCAAAAAAGGCAACTGTACTCGCGATCATTGGATATTGTATATGCTCAGGATGCTCAAATACGAATTCTTTTTCTCCCTGATCAGATCTTAATAAGATGGAATTGCCAAATATCGAAAAGGTGATTTTTCCCTGGCTACCTACAATTTCACAGCAATCTATGTTATCTTCTGATCGGACATTAAAACACCAGCTCCCGTTAAAGATGATCTGATTCTCAAACAATATGGTACCAGTTGTTTGATCAGCAACGGCGCTTGCCGCATCCTGAATTTGGCTAAATCCATTATAAGAAATAGGTATACCAAAGAAATACAGCATTAGATCCAATTGATGTGGTGCAAGATCAAAAAAATATCCACCACCCGATATCGCTGGGTCTGTACGCCAGTCTGCAGCACCTTTAGTCACCAATTCCGGTGTCCGGCTCTGCCATAATCGAAGTTGAACGGTTCGGATAGTCCCTATCTGTCCTGCCTTTAGCAATTCTTTTACTTTGAGAAACAAGGGTAATTGTCTTCGGTAATGCGCAACGACGAGCTTGCCACTTGTTTTTTTAACAGCCTCTAACAGCAATGTGGCTTCATCCGCATTTAATGTAACAGGTTTCTCCACATAAACATTCTTTCCGGCTTCTAGCGCCTTCAATGCATAGTCATAATGCGAAGATGGTGGAGTCGCAATATAAATAGCATTCAATGCCGGATTGTCCAACAAGTCCTCGACCTTCGAATACCAATTGGCAACTTGGTGTCTCCGAGCATAATCGGCTGCTTTTGTAGCGTCTCTACGCATGACAGCAAGTAATTGACTATCTTTAACCTTATTGAATGCCGGTCCGCTCTTTTTCTCTGTCACATCACCGCAGCCAATGATCCCCCATCTTACCTTTGTATTTTCCATTCTATTTTTTATGATCTAATCTTCCAATAAATCCTTTTTATCAGGGTTTTTCGCGCCCAATAAATCGATTGTTACCAAGCAAAAATCCGATTGCTTTTTCAATATTTTTACGCCGGCTGTCGTCGGTCTTTAAAAAAGAAATATAACGGATAATCTCTTTTCTTTTTGATGGTGCTAAACGGTCAAAGACAGTTTTGGCTGCTTCATTTTCTGCCAATGCCTGCTCAAGTTCGGGGTGCGGAACCAAGCTTCGGTCCGTCGGATCAAAAACAACGGATAATTCCAAGATTTCACCAATCCGTTTAGGTGAATTTGGCAAGATCTCCGTATTGATATACAATCGCCACGCTCCCTGATAACGCAACAAAGTCTGTTTGTAATCTTTCCCATTTACCGTTCCTTTAATAGGTATATATCCCTTGTTGACCCCAGCTTCTTCAAAGAGTAGATGCAATACATCATCGGGAACAAAAACAAAGGGATTGATTCCTATTAGTTCTAGTTTGGCTTTAAAGACCGACATAGGCGTTGAAATTTACCATCCAGCAAAAAATTAAGTTGTAGCAAGAATATGTGAGATCTGATCGAGTTCCACAGTACTAAAGCTCAAATTGTCGAGCGATTTTAACGAATCAGTCAACTGTTCACTGTTTCGTGCTCCGACCAAAACCGAAGTCAGGCGTTCGTCTTTCAATAACCATGCAATTGCCATTTGAGCCAGCGATTGTCCGCGCTGCAATGCAATTTCGTTCAAAGCAGACAATTTTGTTATCAATTCGGGTGTAATTGCAGTACTCTTTAAAAAATGTTCTTTTGAGGCCCGAGACTCGGTTGGAATATTACCTTTTAAATATTTATTGGTCAGTAATCCCTGTGCCAAGGGAGAGAAAGCAATCATACCCACCCCCTCTTCATTCAACACGTCCAACAGCCCATCCTCTGGGTTACGCACCAACATCGAGTACTTCGGTTGATGGATCAGACAAGGGCATCTAAGATCCTGTAATATAGCAATTGCCTTCTTTGCTAAATCCGCAGGGTAGTTTGATAAACCGACATAGAGGGCTTTCCCCTGTCGTACAATATCACTCAATGCGCCCATCGTTTCTTCTAGTGGTGTCTGTGGGTCAGGTCTATGATGATAGAAAATATCAATATAGTCAAGTTTTAGACGTTTTAAGCTCTGATGAAGGCTGGCCATCAAATATTTACGGCTTCCCCAATCGCCATACGGTCCATCCCACATGGTGTATCCCGCTTTGGTCGACAGCAAAAGTTCGTCCCGATGTCCAACAAAATCTGAGCTCAGTATAGCGCCAAAATTTTGCTCCGCGCTACCGGGAGGTGGGCCATAATTATTGGCGAGGTCAAAATGTGTGATACCATTGTCAAAAGCCGTACGTAGGGTCTGCCTAAACACTTCTTTCTGATCAATATCACCAAAATTTTGCCACAGACCAAGGGAAATTGCTGGAAGCTGGATCCCACTTTTCCCACATCGCCTGTAAGGCATTATCGTATATCGGTTTGGATTGAATGTCACGTTATCAAGTTTATGTATGCAAAATACAAAACTATTTTGAAGAGTCTATGCAAGTGCAACAGTCAATCTAATCGAAATATTTCGATACGCAACAATTTGAATTAAAATTTATACCAGTCCACTCAACAGATACCATACTAGTATCACAAATATTTTTATATTTTTGACTATAGTCCAATAATAGCACAACTTTAAGAACGTCCCCATGATCAGTAGATTCTTTAGAAAATTCTATTTACATATTGCGATATGGATCATTCTGCTCTTACTGCCTTTTATTACTTATCTCTATCAACCTGATAAAATCGCAGATTTTAAAATCTATTCGGCACTATCCCATCTGGCTAATATCATCTTTCTGGCAGGCAATTTTTATCTGCATTGTTACGTTGTCGCACCACGGTATTTCTTTGGCCGTCGAAAGATTTTTGTCCTCTTCATCGCGTTGGGGTTTGTCGCCTATGTCCTGCTCAATTATGCGATCGTCTATTTCAATCCCAATGGAGAATTAGCTCATTTTAAAAAGGAGAATATACTATTTGTACGACTCGTTGTAGGCCCAGGGATTATCTACTCACTCTGCATGATCACTTCATCCATGATCTTTCTTTATAATGAACAGGCCAGACAAAAGGAACTTAATAAGCAAATTGCATTAGAAAAGACAACTGCCGAACTAACTATTTTGAAACTTCAGATCAGTCCACATTTTTTATTTAATACGCTCAACAATATCCGTTGGCTGATCCGCAAACAGTCACCCGACTCCGAGGGGACAATAGTCAAGCTCTCCGAAATGCTGCGCTACATCCTTTATGAAGTGGATGGGCCAAAGGTTGAACTTTTCAAAGAAATTGATCATATGCACAATTTCATTGCTTTACAGACATTAAGGCTTCCCATTGCGGGTGAAGTTGATCTAAAAATAGAAAGCAGCCTCAAGAATAGAATGATCCCACCACTATTATTTATTCATTTTGTAGAAAATGCTTTCAAATACGGAGTAGACAGTAAAAATAGCCCTTACATACAGTTTCAATTCGTAGATATTCCGGGTGGGCTTATTTTTAAATCAGTCAATAAAATATTACAATATACCGAGCACCGGCCAAATGAAGGGATCGGATTGACAAATGTGAAACGACGATTACAGTTGCTTTATCCCAACCGCCATGACCTCAAGATCGAAAGGACAGCAGACGACTATTTTGAAGTTGCACTCAGATTAATGACAGATGAAGATTAAATGTATACTCATTGACGACGAACCATTCGCGCTTAATTTGCTGGAGGACGATCTGTTGAGTTTTGACCAAATTGAAATTCTACAGAAATTTCATGCCCCTGTAGACGTTGTTGACTACCTGAAAAACCATTCGGTCGATCTCATTTTTCTGGACATCCAGATGCCTGAACAACTAGGAACACAATTTGTCAGGGACCTCGAAGATCCACCGTTAATCATATTCACAACAGCCTATCATCAATATGCTGTTGAGGGATTTGAACTAAATGCGGTAGATTATCTTTTGAAGCCTATTTCAAAAGAACGGCTCACGGCTGCGATTCGAAAAGTAGCAGATATTATGACACTACGCAACAAACAGGTTGTTGAAAAAGACCATATTGTCGTGCATGTGGAATATAAAAAAACCAAGATCTTTCTCCAGGAAATCAGTTATATCGAAGGTTTAAAAGATTATGTAAAAATCTATTTGGTTGACCGGCCGGTTCCACTGCTAACCCGGAGCAATTTACGTGGTATGGAAAAATTGTTACCAACAGGCAACTTCCTCCGAATACACAATTCCTTTATCGTCAACAAAAATAGGATCAAACATTGCACAGTTGCAAAACTTGCATTACCTGAAGTGGAACTGCCGATTGGCAAAAAATATGTCAAAAATATGGAGCAGTTTCAGACAAAAGGGCCAGCGAGCAAAGATAACAGCATTCGATAACGGCCATTCGTCTACACATTAGGCCCGTCGCTCTACAGATGATTGTGTAGAATAAAAATCATTTACAAATTTGCTTGGGGTCAATTTGTCCAACACCGGCTATTGATCCGTATAGCAAAGAAAAAATGAAAAAAATTATAGCAGCACTCTTATTGGCAACCGCTGTTGCCTCATTACATGCCCAAACAGCTCCCAGTGGCCGTCCCAGCAATTTCGCTGTCGCTGAAGGCAAACTTTCCGGTCAACTGATAGACCTTCAGGGCAAACCAATCGCACAGGCTTCTGTCAATCTACTGCGGGTGATCCATGATCAATCTACAGGCAAAGAGCGAGAAATCTTATTCAAAAGCACGAGTTCGCTTGAAAATGGAAAATTTAGTTTTACGGCACTATCCACCAAAGACAAATGGAAGTTAAAAATAAGCTCAGTAGGTTACACTGCTAAAGATATTGCGATCGAGTATGGATCTGATAGCAAAGTTTTAGATAAAGATCTTGGTGCTATCACATTGGAAAATGATAATCGAAAGCTAGACGAGGTAACAGTCACTGGTCGTAAAGCTTTACTTGAAATGGATATCGACAAAAAAGTATACAATGTAGAAAAGAATATTGTAGCAGCGGGTGGTACTGCCATCGATGTTATGCGCAATATGCCTTCTGTGCAAGTTGATATTGATGGGAATGTCAAGCTCCGGAATGCTGCACCAACTATTTTTGTAGATGGCAAACCGACAACACTAACGCCAGACCAAATACCTGCTGACGTGATCGAAAAGATTGAAATCATCACCAACCCTTCTGCTAAATACGATGCTTCGGGGAGTATGGCCGGAATTTTAAATATTATTCTGAAAAAGAATAAAAAAACAGGTTACAATGGTATGGTTACCCTTGGAGCTGATCGCTTTGGCGGAACCAATTTTATGGGAAGTCTCAATTTGCGTCAAAACAAATTCAATATATCCCTTACGGGAATGAATATGCGTATGCGGACGAATACCGAAGGTGATAGCTATCGGGAAAGCACAATTGATGGCGTCAAATCTACGGTTAACCAGGATATCGAAGGTAAAACCAAGGGAATGATCAGCTTTGGAAGACTCGGGTTAGACTATGACCTTAGTCCGCGCACTACCGTATCTGTTGCTGGAATCTTTGTCGAAGGTAAATTTCGCCCCAATGAAAACACGATGATAACGACGGAAACGCAAGGCAATAGCAATAGAATCTCAGAGTCCGAACGTAGTTTCAAACCTAGGGGTTTACAGGCAGGCCTTGTTCAGAAATTCAAAACCGAAGGTGAAGAATTGACCGCCGACTTCAATTATTTCGGTGGAACAAACAAATCTAATGGCACTTACACCACCAATTATTTAGATAACAGTGGAATCATTGGTTCACAGATCCAAAAGAACGTTGGATCTGGCGACAATAAATTTATGACTGTACAGGCAGATTATGTTAAACCATTCAAAAATGGGATGAAACTTGAAACAGGAGTTCGCGCGCAAATCAACAAGCTCAAAAACCTGAATAGCAACAGCCTTAAAGCCCGCAATGAAGATGAGTATAAAGATATCAGTGCTGCCTCAGCCAATTACGACAATAAGAATACAGTCTATGCGGCTTATGCTTCACTTGGTGGCAACCTTAAAGATTGGGTATCTTATAAAGTCGGTTTACGTGTCGAGAATTCCACCTATGACGGTGAACTAATCAATACAAACCAAAAATTCCACAATAAATACCCGCTTAGTCTCTTCCCCTCCCTATTCCTGAGTAAGAAACTGACGGAGAAAGATCAGCTACAGATGAGTGTCACGCGTCGTGTCAATCGTCCTAACTTCTTTCAGTTAATTCCATTTGTTGATTATACTGATAGCTTAAATATTACACGTGGTAATCCGGACCTCGTCCCGGAGTTTACAACGTCAGGCGAATTGTCTTATAGCCGAACACATGGTAAAGGGACCTTCCTGGCTTCATTTTATTACAAATATACCACGAACCTGATCACCCGATACCTGACACAGGAGCTCAATCCCATTACGGACAAAATGGATTTCATCAACACCTATATTAATGCGAATTCCAGCAAAAACTATGGTGCAGAGTTCACCTACACCAATAATTTAAAAACATGGTGGGATCTGACAGCAGACCTCAATTTCTACAATTCAAAAATTGAAATCGATGACAAGACTCCATCGGAAGGTATGTGGACCGTATTTGGAAAATTGAATAATACGTTCAATTTGAAAAAGAATTGGAACCTTCAGCTCGCATTTGAATATCAAGGAAAAACAAATATGCCGGTCACACAAAATCAAACCTTTGGCCCACCGATGAATCAGGCTCAAAGTTCCTCTCAGGGGTACATTAAGCCTTTTTATGGGATCGATTTTGCCATCAAGAAGAGTTTCTTGAAAAATCAGGCTGCTTCCGTGACATTGGCGGTAAACGATATCTTTAGAACCCGCGGAAATACCATAATCTCTTCGGGTGATGGTTTCTACCAAGAGTATTATCGTCTCTCCAATCCGCAGCTTGTCAAATTGAACCTATCTTATCGTTTTGGCAAAATGGACATGAACATGTTCAAGAAAAACAAAAACCAAAATTCCATGGAAGGCATGCAGATGCAATAGACACTTGCATTTAGCTTGACATATTAAAGCAAAAAGAGACCGATTGAATGGTCTCTTTCTGCTTTATTCATTTTATCTTATCTTCATTTCATTAAACCAGCTGACTTGGGATATTGTATTTTTCTATAATGGGTACAATTTCCAGTAGATCATCAATCACGTAATCCGGATTAGCTGATTTTAGCTGGTCAGCATGATGGGCTCCTGTCGTAATGCCAATACTTAAAGCACAACCAGCATTCTGACCTTCCTTTATATCAATAATTGAGTCCCCTATTTTCACTACGCCTTTGGGATCTGTTATTGCAAAATTTGCTCTTGCAAGATCGATCATATCCGGGTATGGTCTATTTTTAGGCACATCGGATGCCGTAATCAATGCATCAATATCTTGACCTACAACCCAATTAAGCTTTTTCAAAAGGGATTCCGCTGTTTTGCGATCATATCCCGTATTTAATACCCGAAGTATATTCATATCTTTCAAAATCGCAAAAAGTTCATTGGCATTTGAATTCGGATAAATGTCTGCTGCTTCATAGGCATTTTCAAGTGCTTGCAAAAATGATTGGAACATCTGCTCAGCCAATTGATCGTCAACTATATTGAGGCAATTTTTTAGTACAGTCTTAATGGCCTGCAACTTTTCTTTGCCAGCTCCGTGCTCCAACACTTCTGTCAATGTCAGTTGATAACCACCAATGTGATTTATCACCTGTTGAAGTGTCTTATAAACTATATTATCCTCATTTACAGTAGTACCTGCCATATCAAATACTACCATCTTGATCGCTTCTCTCATCTATTCACTATTAAATGTTTAGCAAAAATAAAATATTGTTAAATAAAACTAAACTTTTCAATATTAACTTATTGCTATCTTTAAGTTAAGAGGAGCGTAAATTAACGTAGCACAAAATAATAAGTCCAGCCGATCAGCAACAGTTGAAATGGAATTCTAAACCACAGATATCCTGGACCTTTTCCATCAAAAGTCGCAGTTTCATAGTTCAGGTGCCTCATACTCGCATATATATTTGTCGGTAATATCAATATAAAAAAGACAATTAAAAGCATCCCTGTGAGACGGCTTAATGCTGGTATAAATAAACCGAAGGCCGCCATGACCTCCAATAATCCGGTCATATAAATCATTTCCTTTTTTAATGGGATAAAATCAGGAAGCATCAACAGCATGCCTTTTGTGTAGATGAGGTGTCCAAGGGAGGTAAACAATAATGTGGCCGCAAGGGCTATTTTTCCAGCCAAATGGTAATCCATATCGCCCTTATACTGTCGTATAACTAAATTGCTGATGAGAAATACTGTAAGTAAAACAAAAAGTGGTTTCATAATCTTTTTTATTCAAAGTTATGGGCCTTTCTATTCCCTATCAATGAACAATTGTTAAGAAATTTCCTTCCGGATTCTGCTTAGCGATTGTGGTCTAATCCCAATATAAGATGCTAAGTATTTAAGGGGGATATTTTTAATTAACTCAGGCTGTTCCCGCATTAGATTGACATACCTCGTTTTGGCTGAATCTTCGAGTAAGGTAAATTCACGTTTCATTTTCTTCAAAAAGATATCTTCGATAGCCTTTCGTCCGATAAAATTCCCCACCTGTGTCGTTTTATACACGATATTCAGATCATCATAAGATATCCGCCATAAGACACAATCTGTAATCGCTTCAAGATTATAGGACGATGCAGTTTGGGTCAGGAATGAATCATAGGCACTCACAAAGGAGTTTTCAAAGGCAAAACCAAATGTAAAATCGTAATCCAATTTTGGAATATTGAACCGGACAATCCCTTTTTCAATAAAAGATAGATAGCGCTCGGTTTTACCCATTTCCAGAATCAGTGATCTTTTCGGAAAAACTGCCTTGGTAAGCATTGACGAAAAAATATCCCAGTCCTCCGCCTCCATCGCAATGAGCGAGTCAAAATAATTCTTGATTTTATCCATGCTATCCAAATTTTAAAACAAGATAAAAACTTCTGGTCAATACGTATCTCAAAAACACCTTTTTCTGATACAGAAAATAGAAAGAGCAGGATAAAACGTGACTATTCAATTTTATCATTCATTTTTTTTATATACTTGGATAACACATAACCCTATTTAACCTAAAAAAATGTTTGAAACAGGTATCGTCAAAAAAAGTGGAGATCTAAAAAAAGATCATGAGACGCTCTATACCGAATGGCAGGGACGGCTCCATAGAACAAGAAATTTTCAGAACGATGAATTTATTATCACTCTGTCTGAATCAAAAAGAGGTGCCCACCATATTGATTTGGAAAAACACATCATGCGGGGATATCAGCTACATATTGTTTTTCCGGGACAACGAAGCCATTTCAGTATTTTGGATTATACATTTACCTATCAACTTCGGATTGCCAAAATAAATTTTGAAAAGGTTTGTACTGCACTACGTTTTAGCCTTCATTTATACAGAATACACCCCGTACAGAATCTTACGCAATCGGAATTTGAGAAACTCCGCGATGAGTTAAGGAATATCGGAGATGAATTGCATATGGATCGACCTCTCCTTGAAATCATTTGTTCACGGGCGCGTGTCACCTTACAGGAAATCAGTAGGATTTTAGAGAAGCGTATCAGTGATATTAATTTATTTAGAATACCATCTGTTTTATTTGAATTTTTGCAGCTTGTAAAGCTCCATTACAACAAAGAGCACAACGTCACATTCTATGCAAAAAAATTAAATGTAAGCTCAGACTACCTCGCGATACTGACACGGAACCATCTCAATATAACACCAAAAAAAGTAATTAAAGGGGAGATATTAACCGAATCCAAGCGCCTATTGAGTCTCGTACCCATTACAATCAAAGTTGTCATGTATCAACTTGGATTTGAAGATCAGGCCGTCTTTACTCAATTTTTTAAGAGCTCAACAGGTATGTCACCAACTGAGTTCCAAAAGAGTACAATAACCTTTTAACAAAAACAGGCTCCATGTGTTGATTTTTATTCAACTACATGGAGCCATATTTCCATTATTATGGTAGGATTAGTTTCAGTTATTTTATTTCTTCTTTACCATGATATTATCTAAATATATGGTCTCCTTACCAGTGTTCGTAAAAGCTATTCGCACTATTTTTTTATTTGGTTTGATTTCCTGACCAGTCACAAAATTAATTTCGTACTTTTTACCTTTCTTACCCAACTCCAGTGTCTGTTGGCTTAGATTCGACAGCTCTCCGGTCACAACCTTCACATCGTCTACTGCTACGGCTATACTGCCACCTCTGCCCCAATACCTAAGATTAAATTGTTGCTCCGGGTCCAAATAAATGTATTGTTCTATCTTTTTCCCTTGAGCAAGTACAAGAGCCTTACTCCCCTTTTCACCTAAGCCCTCTTCAATCGTACCCTCTCCTTCCCAGGGTTTAAGACCAGCTTTTCCCTCTAAATCCGGATTAGGAAGCTCATTTCCATCACGCAAGGGCCAGTTATAGGCACGGATGTAATCGACCTCCATATTCACCCCACCTTCGGAACCGTATGCGCCCAAAAACACATTCATAAAATGGTTGGGTGAGTAGATTTGATTCTTATTGTTGTATTCTTTAATTAAATCACCATTGATATAATGCTTAATACTCGTTGGAGTCCACAACACACCATGGGTAACCCACTGGCCTACATGCTCATAGCCTTCGGCAATATGTGTGGCAAGATTACGTTGAAATACCCCTTTCGCATCGACATGTCCGTGGATGACAAATTGAGCCGTAATATATTCAAACACATCTATTTCAAACAATTGGCCTTTTGGACGTATTCCTCTTATTCCGTCAACCTCGCCCCCCTCTTGAAGATAGTAACGAATATCTGGTCCTGGTGAATCAAACCAAAATGCAGTATTTGTTCCTTTCGGGTTACCTTGACGATTGCGGCGTACTTTTACCTCAAAATAACCACCTTTACTGTTGTCCAACAGGTTTTCATTCGTTTTCCAGTCATAGGTCTGAATGGACGAAATCTTTTGGTTTCCACCTTCTGTAAAGATTCGCTTTGGGATGGTATCGTTCACATAGAGGTTAATTGCGGATCCGTCAAGCGTATAGGCCGGCTGGGGTAATTGATCCTGCAACATTTCCCGCTTTGATTTTTCATTTAGATAATTCAATGAGGAGAAATAATTGGTGGTCCATTTATTTCGGTTTAAAAGTTGATCATTAAACTCGTCCTGCCAAAAAATTTCCATACCGACAGGAACAACAGCTGAACTTGGATTTCTTTTCTCTTCCTCGAGCTCGGCGTCATCCAAAGTCCAACTTTTAGAGGTATAGGACTTCCCTTGCGCCAAAGGCCTGCCAGCCGCAGATTCGACCCAAACATAATAAGTTGTCTCAGGATCAACCTGCTGGATATAATAGCGTTTGGTACCCTCTGCCAGTACCGCATTGGCAACAGCAGGCTTCCTATGCGTCTTTGACCAGAACAGCTTGGCTCCCGAAAGATCGTTCTTTCCATCTTTCATATCAAGTCGTATCCAACTTCTTGTTCCCAACAATCGCAATGGAGCATCGGATTTGGTCGTTTGCGCTGACAATAATAGAACTGACAACATTTGAGCTGCCGCCAGTGATATATATTTTTTCACTTTATCTTATTTAAGTACTCATTTACTTTAGCAATACGATAATAACGAGAATTATTAGCATTGACAACTCCGATCCACACGCAACCGTTTGTTTAATTTAGCAACACAAAGACGTAAATTCCATAGTCCTTTTCTACAAAAATATCAATGGCTCGTTATCCGCGGAGTACATGAAACTAGACGGACATGGAAAGATATACAAGATTCCGGCCCATTATAAGGGCATGTAATTAAAAGTAAATCGCTACAGGACGACCTGTAGCGATTTATTCGCTTAGTTTAAGGTGATACTGATAGCTTGGTTCTTTAAAATTATTTTTTGAATTATCGTTCCATCTTGTTGTTTCACAACAAGGAACTCTTGTTTGCCTCTCCGAACTACTTCAAGATCAAACACACGGTCAAAGGCTCTTATGCGCCTAAGTCGCATATACTTCCATTCCTTTGGTAGACTGGGATTTATGCTAAACTTACGAAACCCTGTGGGTACAATATGAAATAAGCCCTCTGTTATGACACGACAATAAAGGGCACTTTCGGCACTTAAATGCCTTTGTCCACCTTCAGGCCAAGCCTCAACTGGATAAGGGACGTGATCGCCCAAAAGGCGCATCGAAGAGTAATATTTAAAATAGGGAAGCGCTCTTTCCGTCGCACCCGTCATAAAAAATCCCTTAAAGGCATACAATGTTGCTCTATCCCAGAATACCTTATCTCCGGATTGTGTCAGGATACCATTATTGGTCCAAAGATATTTTGACAACAATGCGTCGATTGTTCCCGCGCTTCGCTCGGTAATGCCCATCGTCATGGGCAAACATATCCAAGCCCTTAAGATGCTATTTCCATCATAATAACGATACGTGGAGTATCCTTGCACATCTGTTCCAAAGTACCTAACAATCGCGCTCCGAAGTTCTCCAGCACGCTGTAGGTATAGTTTTGAAAGATCATCCTTACCCAACTCACGGGCTAGATCCGCAGCACTTCGATAAGCACCATAAGCAATACTATTCGTCGACAGATTAATCTTTCCTGCGGGAGCTCTGCCTTCCAATTCGTCACTGTCTGAGCGGTATACGCCCTCATCTGTCTTCTGTCGCTCAAGATACTCAAAACACCAATGAATCAATGGCCAAAGCTCGGTAGCGATATCTTTCTTACCTAATGCCAAGGCATAACGCGATGCCCCGTAGGCAATCATCGCCATATCCCCCCTATCTTTTGCTCCATTCCAATAACTGTCACCTTCAGCAACTATTGAACTGGGAATCGGTTTATAATCTGAGTTCATAAAACGGGCAAAATGACGGAAGGAATTAATAGCACTTTCATTGCCGTTGCGATTGCCTAAAAATGGGAAGAAAGGATTGGCATATTCAGCCTGATCATTTGCCCATATCGCGGCATAGTAGCTTAGGCCCCCAGGACCATGCATTAATCCGCCCTTTGTATCATAGATACTTTCTGTTGCACGAATCTTCGCAAAGGCAAATGCTGTATTGATCGTATCATTGGGTGTTTCCAGAATAAGATCCCCGGCTAAGCCTTTCACAAAATCCTCCCTTTTCCCTAATTCATAGGAAGGCGAATACTGATAAGCTGGTTCGGTGATTTTCTTCCCCTCATACACAATATTGAATTGATAAGACTGCAGTGGTTCAAGTTTGGGGACGAGGCTGTCTCTTAGTAAAGCCTGCACGACATATTGCCCATATACACTTTTTTCAGGGTCGGAATAGAATTTTGAATACTTGTTAATCAGATCAATCTGCAAGGGTTTACTCCCCGTATTAACCAACTTAACCTGTTCAATCAAAACAGGCTTATCAACTGCGGGAAATAAGGTCCGCTGTATCTCCAGCGGAGAGTTCGTTTTTGAATAAACACTTAATTTTCCATCGAGCCCAAAGCTCAGCGGATACTCATCGACCCCTACACCATCTACTTTTATCAATAAAGACTTATTATCTTGAAAGGGTACGGTCAGGCTTGCATGTGTATTGTTGGGAATTGTTCGCAACATGGGAAATACGATCTTTTTGTCCAATAAGAGGCGACCGTTGCGAACACCATAGTAAACGACAGCAGCGGTTTGTAAACCTGCCATTTCAATATGGTCCTCGTGATTCTCTCCCGCTCTAACCTTCCATTCAATCTTATTCCCTTTCAATAACGTCCATTTTTTTGAATTTTGAGCGAACGATAAACTCCCCTGCAGTAGACTAATGGCAACAAGACTCCAATAATATAATTTAGTTTTCATGATTTATCTATAATTGAGTCGTTACACGATATTGCTTATCTCCGGTGATCTTCACATCGATATAACTGTAGGTAATGCCATTTTTTTCGCCAATGCTACTTTTAATCTTTTTACCATTACAGTAGAGATAAAGATGACTTCCCGGAAAACCAGCCTGCCAATACTGTACCGCTTCTCCTCCTGTATAAGACAAGATCGTTTCCGATATAGCACGCTGCTCCACCGTGTACAGTACCTGACCAATCTTGACATTCGACACTTTCACTCGGCCAAGTTCTTTTGGAAGATGGGGGCAGGTTTCTATAGCGTTACCTTTTTCCCCGGGATTAACGCCCATCATATCCTGTACAACATTACTGATCAGCACAAAAGAAACCTCTGGGTAATCGCCATTGTTACCAGTCAATGTTGCCATGGCATGCACTGTATTAATTTTTGAAATAATGTATTTCAACCATTTCCAGCCACGCTCATTCTGCCCATATTTAAAAAATAACTCCGGCACATAGGTAATTGCTTCTATATTTTCGGGCAATCCTTCTTTGGAGCCAAGCTGTTCATCGATATAATTCAAATACTTCAGATGTCTGTCCGATCGTGGGTCTGTAATTTCTTTCAAGGGAAGAAACCAAGAGTTCTCTTTTCCCCAACCAGCAACAGGGAGGTTATTCTTATCGTAGCCCCGGTTATACAGTTCTTTATTATCGACTATCCCCCATTCCTTGTTAAAATAGTTCCGCAATGCACTAGCCTTTTCGTTATAGATCCTGGCCTGGGCGTTCTCGCCACTTAACTCTGACAGCTTAGCGAAAGCCATATAAGCCTGATATTGACTACCAATACCATCGCCTGCTTCGATCAAAGTCTGGTCACGATGTTCATTATAGGTGGCGGTACCTTTGAAGATATTGCCCGAGCCATCACTCTCGGCAACACCGTTCGGGTTTTTAAGATCATGCGCTAGCACGAAGTCACTGACAGCTTTGGCATTGAATTGTCTTAATGCGGAGTCAGTCAGATAACGTTGATCTTTGGTCCAGTCATAGAGCTGAGCATTCTTTTCAACGAGTTCAAAAACAGCTGGAATTTCACGCACAAAGTTATCGTCATTTTTATAATCTAAGGTGTAAGGTGTCCCATCAAAATTAATAGCCCATAAAGGGAACCATTTTCGGCTAGGGGTAGCACTCGCGGCAAAAGCACGGAGCATAGTGAAATTTTCAGCTTCCAGTCCTAATAAATGAGCTCCAATCGCTTGATGACAAAAATCACGTGAATAGAACGCAGTACGCAAAGGATAGCCTGCCCAGTAGCTAGGTAAATAAGAAACGGTTGCTGACTCTTGGTTTTTCTGATGGATATTGACTGGGCCTCTTTTTCCTGTAACAACAAAAGACCGCGCTTTCCGCTTTGCCCACACAAAGATTTCGTTTAGCTCTTTATGATCTGTATCAATGGAAATATCATTTTTTTGCGCGAATAAACTTACAAAAAATAGTGTCTGCAGTGCGAGTAATAAGATCGCTTTCATAAGGATTAGCTTTTAATGAACCCAGGATCTGTACATGACAGACCCTGGGCGGTAGGTTGATTAGTCGTAACTTGGATTCTGTTTCAACAGTGCATTTCGTTGAATCTCACTTCGCGGAATCGGAAGCAGATAATGCTGTGGAAAGAACTTCCGCTCCTGCAACACCTCGATTTTATAACTTTTCTTTTTCGTTTGGTCATCCCGCACAATCGTGATTTTCCGTGCTGGTTTGTTTTCGGTCTGTTCAGCGATTTTCCAACGTCTTACATCAAAAAAACGATGATCTTCAAAAGCAAGTTCTATGCGGCGTTCCTGTTCTATTTTCCCCAAAAGTGCTGCCCCGGTGCTTGTAATAGCAGGAAGTATACCAGCCTTCCCTCCACGTGCCCGCTCTCTAATCTTATTGATGTAAGTACGGGCGGCCTCCTCGTTCCCCAACTGATATTGGCTTTCCGCATAATTTAGATAAATCTCACCCAAACGCATGTAAATCCAAGGTTGTGCGCTTTTATCGTTCCAAGGATTGCGCAAACTTTCGTCCATAAACTTGCGGATCGTGTAATGGGTCTTCGAAGCATTCCAATCATCAATACCGAATTCGCTGTCTTTACCACTATTGGCTCTGTTTCCGGTAGAAGATACATAGAACTCAATCTCTCTTCCTCTAAATTGCTGACCATCGCAGACAACAGAAGCATAGAATCGAGGCTCACGCCCTTCCCAGGGTTTACCATCCTGGTACTGTTGTGCTGAAGGCATTGAACCGTCCTCCATCTCATAAGCATCCACCATGTCTTGGAGTACACAGGTTCTTGACCAGCCTGTAAAACCGTTCGGAGAATCAGTCCAGTCGAAGGAGTGCCCAAATTCCGTATTGAACTGCTTCATGAAAATAATCTCTTTACTCTTATTGCTCGTAAAAAGCTGTTTGTAATTCGGATCGAGCTGGTATTGATTGAGATCCAGCACAGCCTTCGCTGCATCCGCAGCTTTTTGCCATTTGGACTTATCATTAGATGGGTTCCAGTAAGCGCTAGCGGCATATAATGTTACCCGTGACTTCAGTGCCAATGCAGCTCCCTTAGTCGCGCGACCAAAATCCTTTCCCTCATAACTGAGGGGAAGGAAGTTTGCTGCTTTATCTAATTCTTTTACAATAAAATCGATACATTCGTCATAGGTATTCCGGGGCACCATCATATCACTGTTCAGATCGAAGGTTTTTGTAATCAGAGGGACACCGCCAAATCGTGCAACGAGATCCGCATAAAAAAATGCTCTCAGAAAAGTCATCTCCCCAATCAACCGGTCTACCTTCGCTTTGTCTGCTTTGAGCTGAGCAATATTATCAAAGAAAATATTACAGTTCTTGATTCCTTCATAATACGCGTTCCAGGTCGAGTAGTCACCAAATTGATCTGCTGTTACCTCGCCCCGATTATATAAGTAAGGATTACCCGAGTTGAAGTTGTGATATGCCTCATCGGAAATGTAGCGTAAACCGAAATTTCCAAACCCATCCCGTAGTTCCGTATATCGCTTGTTCACATAAGCTTCCGTTAAACTGACATCCGAAAATATAGCCTCTCCGGTAAAAGAGTCTAAAGGCTTGACATCTAGATAATCAGTGCATGATGTAAAACAAGCTGTAAAAAAAATTGCTATATATAGTTTTATCTTTGTTTTCATGTAATCTATCAATTAAAAACTTAAATTCATCCCCACACTATAAATCCGTTGCTGTGGATAATACATACCACCAGCTTGTGTCCCTTCAGGATCCTGGATTTTGATCTGATCGATGGAAAAGAGATTGAAACCGCTGATAAAGACACGCAGATTTTTCATCTTGATCCTTTCGAGCATGGCTGGTGATAGGGAGTAAGCCAGTTCTACATTTTTCAGTCTTAAGAAGGAGGCATTTTTCAACCAGAATGTCGAGTTCATGGAATTAAACGTGTCATCGCGATCAAAAGCTCTGGGATATAGCGCATTCGGTGTTTCTGCTTCTGAGGTCCATCTGTTTTCAAAATATGTGACATCTCTATTGTAACTTCCCGGTTTGATAATCTGTTTCGCACGGCCCTGCCCCGACCATAGGATATTCAAATCGAAATTTTTCCATTTCGCCCCCATCGTAATGCCGTAGGTAATTTCGGGTATTGGACTTTCGTAAATCCGGACCATATCATTACTTGTAATTTTTTTATCATCGTCAACATCAATATACTTGATATCACCGGGTTTGGTATTCAGTAAATGTGGAGAAGCATCTATTTCAGCCTGATTCTGGTAGATACCATCGGTTTTGTACACCAACCAAGAGTCTATGCTGTGGTTTGTTCTACGCTGCCATTCCGGCGTATTTTGTGCCTCATCAAAGAAATGAATCTTATTGCGTACAAAAGTGAAATTTCCGCCGATAGAATAACTAAAATCATCAGCCTTATTACGATATAGAAGGCTACTCTCGATACCTCTGTTTGAAATCTCGCCGATATTCTGATCGGGCAAAGTCAATCCTGTATATTTAGGTACAGAGGCCTGCTTTGGTGTTAAAATATCAGTCCGCATCGAATAGAAATACTGTAGGTCAAAAGTTAACGTGTTTTTAAAGAAAACAGACTCAAAACCTATATTTTTCGTATCCACTTTTTCCCAGGTAATATTAGGGTTGGCCAATCTTCCTACCGTAAAACCTTTCCCTCTCTTAGGGTCAACACCAAACATTGCTCCATCCCCGAGTACATAGGTACTGATATACTGAAAAGGACTTACGCGATCATTTCCCAATTTACCCCAAGAAGCTTTAATCTTCAATTCATTGATGAACGGAACATTTTCTTTAAAAAAATCTTCCTGGGAGATACGCCAACCTGCTGAGACACCGGGAAACCAACCCCAACGGGCATTGCTGCTGAAGTTTTGCGAACCATCTCTCCTCAATGTGAAGTCGGCGAGATACTTATCTTTAAATCCATAACTTACCCGGCCAAAGTAATTCTGGCGTGCCGAGATTGTTGCTTTCCCATCGTTATTTTTTTGATTGTCACTTCCTGCGAAAAGATAATCTACAGCATCACTTAAGAAATCACGGCGATAAGCTGAAAACCAATCTCCTCTGTTCTTACTTTGCTCATAAGCAAGAAAGGCATTAATACTATGTGCATCAAATTTTTTATCATAGCCAATTTTAAAATTCCAGGTTTCGATGCGATCGTTATCATTTCTTTCGGAAAGGTTTATATTAACATCACCTGTTGTTTCCCGAATATTGTCATATTCTTTGGTTGCTGGATTATAACGATAGGCATCCCACATATTGTTGAGCTTCTTTTCATGCCGATATCTCGAATCAAATGCGGCATATCCTGAAAAACTCAATCCATCCAACAACCAAGGAGTTTTGAGGTCGAAGCCAGCTTTTGTATTTATAAAATTATCTTTTATATGCTGATAACCTGTTTTTCCTGCAGCGAGGATTGTCAGGTTATTACCCCAGGAAAGTCCCGGGCCTGGTAATCCGTTGGGATAGTAATCTGGTAAGAACGGATAAGCATGGAACGCTTCCCAAAAGAAGGTCCCCATATCATAATTGGAATTGTTTCGATTTTCCTGTCTTGTAGCGACTTCAATCAATACCGACAGATCTTTGGTGATCTTTGCATCGAGGTTGGAGCGGAACTGCACAGTTCTGAAATTCAGGTCAGTATTTTTGAAACCCGGTTTTTGATATAGGTATCCACCCGAGACATAGTAGCGTACTTTTTCATCACCACCGCGCAACGAAAGCGAATGCTGTGTTTGCGGAGCTGATTTAAATACTGCTTTCATCCAGTCTGTATTTGCATATAGCAGCGGATCGATACTTCCATCCAAATACTTTCCTTTTATATCCTTATACTTTTCAACTCGACCAAAATGAGCGTTGATTTCATCATCATAGACCATAAACTGGTAAGAATCCATCAACTTAGGTGTACGTGTATGCTCGGAGAGTCCATAACTTCCATCGTAAGAAATTGTTGGTTTATCACCATTTCCACGTTTGGTCGTGACCAAAATCACACCATTTGCGGCCTGTGCACCATAGATTGCAGCGGAAGCATCCTTTAATACGGAAATAGTTTCGATATCGCTCGGATTCAATCGCTCGATGCCACCACGGTTGGCAACCCCATCAATCACATACAATGGACTATTGTCTCCCAAGGAACCTTTACCGCGAATAAATATTTCAGAATTATCGCTCCCGGGCTGACCTGAACGATTGTTGGCCACCACACCCGGCATTCTCCCGGCAAGGGAATTGGACAAGTTAGGTGCTGGCGACCGTTGCAACTCGCTCCCCGAAACCTGACTGACCGAACCCGTCAATGTTGCTTTCTTCTGGGTTCCGTATCCAATGACAACAACTTCTTCCAATTGGGCGAGATCTTCCTGTAACACCACTGACATCCCTTGTCGTTGATAAGGAAGCTCCTGCGTGAGATAACCCAGATAGGAAAACAACAGTATGTTGTTTTCGTTCTCGACCACAAGTGAGAATTGTCCATCACTATTGGACTGTGTCATCTTGTCTGTTCCTTTTACTTTCACAGATACCCCCGCCAATGGTTTTCCATGGCTATCTTTGATTGTACCCGATGCTATTTTATCCTGCGATCTGGTCATCGAACGGATGATAATACGATTTTCACTTACTATATCCATCTCCAAAGATTCCTTCGCTAAGATTGGTAACAATAGATCAGTCCATTTTTTATTACGTACATCAACACGCTTTACTTTAATATCATAAATACTATTATCGTTATAGATGAAATTAATCTTGGTTTGCTCTTCGATTGAAGTTAAGAGATTTTTGAGCCGAACCTCTTCAAATCGTAAAGAAACCGTTTTCTGCGCTTTAGATTCTTTCGCTAGACCAGTTGCAACACATGCGAATAAGAAAATGATTAAAAATTTGGCCATTAACAACCATTTTAGGTAATACGAGATAGGCACATGATAAAGTACATGTGATTTTTTTTTCATAATTTTGGTATTTAATAATAATCGATTGGCATCCTACTTTCCTAGGGTCCGATGCCATTGGTTAAAACGTATGGGTATTGCTCACTATGAGGGATACCCTTTTTTAATTTTACTTTACATAAAGTGTATCATTTAGGGTATAGTAATTTAGTTTTATGCCGGTTCGCTTGATCATATCCAAGAATTCCTCGCTCGTTGTTTCTTCAAATATGCCGGTGACATGTTGTTCCGCCAATCGCTCTGTTTTGATAACAACAGGTTTTCCAAACCAACGTTCCATCTTTCGGGCAACGGCATTAAAATCATCACCTTTAAGCACCAGACGGTTCTTCATCCAGAGTGTTTCCGTAGCTTCAGTCTCGACTATATCAAGTTTTTCAAAAGCTACCTGCTGCTGTATAACAGCATGCTTGCTTTTATTATGGCTTGGCTCCAGCACCGAATTAACCACAGAGATTTTGTTTCCCGGCAGGAGTTCATAGGTTTTTGTTTGCTTATTCTCCACGACTTTCAGTTGTACCTTACCTTCAATTAGCGAAGTCGTTGTTATATTTTCATCTGGAATCGCGCGGAGATTAAATTTAGTACCCAGTACCAGCACCTCTGCATGCGCTGTTTTAATCGTCAAAGGCAAATTTGGATTCTTGGCAATCGAGAAGTAGCCCTCCCCTATTAATTGCAATACCCGGTCAGTTTTTCCAAATCCACTTTTCAGTCGCAGGGTGCTTTCATTATTAAGCCAGACCTCAGATCCATCACTTAACTTGATCGATTTACGTTCTCCCTTTCCTGTAACAATTGTTTGCCATTCTGAATCAATATTTTCCTCTTTGTCTCTTTTTATAGACCAAAAAGTCAACAATCCAAATACCATCAAAATACTGGCTGCAATGGATATTATTTTTATTTTTTTGTGATTTAAAAAGGGGTGGACATTAGAATCCCTATCGGCAACCAATTCTATAGGTTTTGACTTTTCATAGATAATCTCGGCCTCGATATTTTGCCGTTCCTCCTGCTCACTTTCCAAGAAGGCAATGAATTGTCTTTTATTTTCATCTGCTCGCAGTAAATTATCCAAAACGATCCTTTCCTCTGCTGTGAGCGTTCCTTCAAGCAATCGATTGGCTAAAAATAAAAAGTATTCTTCTTCAGATGAAAACATGCGCATTCGGTGTATTTGTGATAGAGACACCGAAGCAATACAAAATCCCCAATAAAAAAATTATTTTTTTTCTTTCATGCAGGCCCATAGTTTTCCAAGGGCTATTTGAATATGTCTATCTACAGTTTTTTTAGATATTCCCATCGTTTCCGCAGTCTCCAAATAGGTCTTCTTTTCTTCCTTCACCAATTTAAACGCTTCTTTTGTTTTTGGCGGCAAACATTCTACAGCCTGTTGGATGCGTTGGATGCTTTCATTAGATATCAATATATCTTCAGGTGTATTGCGATCGATTAATGTATCTTGATATTCAATGCCATCTGTTAGCACGAGCTGACGAACCCGGAGCAGGTTCAGGCATTTATTTTTGATCGCCCGGAGGAGGTAGCTTTCGAGACTCACGATATTCATAAGATCCGGTCCCAAGTACCAGATTTTCCAAAGTACTTCAGAAACTACATCTTCAGCCAATTGTTTATCTTTTATAAAAGAAAATGCATTACTTTTTAGCACCCCATAATTAGCCAAAAAATAGGCCTTAAAAGAGTTTTCATCTCGATGAATAGCAATATTCCTCTTATTTTCTTCGGATAAAGGTTTCAAATACATTGGTTGTGTCACAATTCGATTGGCAATTTAAACAAATTCAGTTTAAGATTGCAAAAAAAAAAGTTACATAACGTGGTTTTCTCAGCTTTAATCGCAATTAGACAGCTGTTTTTCTCCGACAGGAAATACTAATAAAAAATCTTAGATAAAAAAAATCGCTCTATTATCAGATTCTAAAGGGTCATCTAACAAGAGAGCGAGTACAATTTATAATTAAAAAGATTTTGTCTCTAATCAAGGAAAATGGTTACTGTCATAGGATCATTCTCTATTTTCACCTGTTTTTCCACTGTTCCTTGTTTACAATTATACTTAAGTGTATATATTTTGTTTTTTTCTACTGCAAACTGCAACCGGTCGTTTGCATCTTGTCTTGCATCTTTGGTAGAACCTCCGCCTACTTGATCCTTTCCTTGAAAGATATCGACATTACACTTTTTCCGATCTTCGGGTGTGGTCTTGTCCTTACCCTCGTAAGCAATAACATAAATTGCCGTATGCTTATTGTCTATGTTAATTTGTTGCTGCTGCTCGTTATATAAAGCTTTATAAGTAGGCGTTACATTCACCCCATTCACATATTTCAAGTTTGTATCCCAAGCTAAAGGAAAGTATGTTTCTGCCGCTTTGAAAGAAGAAGCATAAATGGCATGCTCCCGGTTACTTGCATCTGCTTTGCCCGCATCCGCTAAGAACCAAGAACGATTCAACTCTTTATCGGGGTAATATTCTGTAAAATACCATTTCCCATCTATCCAAACTTCACACCAGTTGTGATTTCCACGATTGTCAAACCAGTTTAAGGTTCCCGCTACCCTGGATGGGATACCCACTGCACGAAATGCATCAGTCAACAAGATTGACAGCCCACTACAGGAAGCCATCCCTTGATCAATGGATTCCGAGGGAGATTGATCAGGCCGTTTTCTTTTTGTGTTATAATCAACCATAACTTCGTCCCGAATATTTTTATTGACAGCGGCGATGGCCTCACGAAGTGTCTTACAAGACTCCACATACTTTGAAAACCTATTAAAGAGTTCTTCACGCCATTCGTCCCGATTTTCATTGAGCACGGCATAAGGCAATACCTCATTTAAAAAAATGGAATCTGGTAGTTGTTTCGTCCAAGGGAACTTCTCTTTTGCCCGATAGGCCAATTCAATATTGCGCAATAAGAAATCGCTGCTTAAGGATTCCAAATCCCGTTGTGGCATATAGGAAATTAAGAAGACTGCACCTTCCTTCATATTTTTGGGCACGTCTTTGAGCACTTTTTCCAATGAAGCCCTATTTTTCCCTGCTTTAGAAAGGGCTATTTCAAGAGGTCTGTTATCCTGTTTAGCATTGGCACGCGTATCTGCTGGTTGCGCTAGACATAAGTTAAAAAGTGATACCGATAGGGCAAAAAATAAAGAGCGTAGTTTCATAGTAGTTCAAAAAAATAAAGTTACTAATTTTTGCTGAGCTATTGCAAGCCATCGCCGCAATAAAAATGGCATGAAATTCGATAGATATAGCAATAATTAACTATATAAATAAAAATGAAAAGAATCAAAATTACTTTTTTAGCCTTGGTAGCCAGTACGCTGTTGATTACATCATGCGGCAATAGTACGGTATACCCACAGAACGAAGATGGTGGTAAAGCTGTCAAACAAATCATTGAAAAAAACTTCGATCCGGAAAAACAGGTAGAAGAATTACAAATCAGGTCAAAAGAAGAGCTTTATGGAGAACTTGGAGAAGTAAAGGTTGTTTATTGGGATGGAGATAAACAAATGGAAGATATTTATAGTCCTGCCGATGGCATGCAGAAATCCAAAGAATCCTTTGCTTCAGAGAAAAAAATGCCTTTTCTAAAGAAAACCAAAACAGTAGCTGTCAAAAGCTTTGATGTAACCCCTATACCTTATAAGGTAGGCGAAGCCACAACACTTATTCCGCAAGAATATGAGAATTATTCGTTACATGAATATACCTTCTCTGTTGATGATAATGGAAAAGTAAAACAACTATTCGCAGTAAATGCGACCAAAAAGGGTGAAGGTAAATCACAACAAGGTCGTATGGTAAGCCAAAATTATTACACATTTAAATTTACCGTGGACGAAAATGGTAAGGTAGCTCTAATTCCCTAAACTTAAGCGTAATATTATCAGTTTATCCACTTTTATATATCTCGCTAGCTTGGCATTAACTTTATCTCGTTAATGCCAAACTAGCAAGATAAAGAGGTATTCTCTGTCAAATTAAAAAACCTTAATTACCTTTTTCCTCACGGGCAAGAAAATCATAGGAATACCAAAACTTCAAAGGTGTAAAATTGTCTAAACTTCTGAGCGAATAGCTGATGGGGAAATCAAATGAATTACTTTGTTTTTCAAACTCTTTTTTAAATTCTGTTATCAGCTTAGTTATTTCTTGCAAACCGCTTTCGCGCCTGATAAAGCTTTCTCTCTTACCACCACGTAGATAGATTAGCAGATCCGAAGCGTTCAAGATCGTTTCCTCCTTTTCTGTCAATGGCTGACCTTCCAATAATTTATCAAGTACATTTTTGAAATCAATCCGAGGATAATCGCTTTCTCCCATCATAATCAAATGTGTACCGTAATTTACAATATTTGTATAATAGGGATTAAAACCAGCTTGTTTTAGCTGAGCAACATCTTTACGGCCAAAAGCTGAAGAAAACTCATTGAATTGTGCCATCAATGAAAATGCAATATTTTCACTACGCATCAAACAGCTATATGCTCTTTTGATTGTTGTTGAATCATGGTGTTCGACAAGCTTTAAAACACTATCTACGTCAGGGCTATTATTGAGATGGTAGCGAATTGATTCATAATCAAAGAAATCTGTTATAGAAAAACCTGACATTGTCACCTCAGTGCTTTTATTTTTACGGGCATAGGAACGAATTCCGTCGAAGGTTGGAATGATCTTCGCATTTGAAATAGCGGAAGTGGTAGGCACAATTGTAATTTTAAAAGGCTTATAATGACTACGAAGGGAAGCTAGCTTCACCGTGGGTATAGTATCTTTCAATCCCCATACTGTTCCCAGGTAAAAATTTTTGTCTATGGTTTGATCTACATAAATCTGATTTACTGAAAAACCAACAGAGCGACCTATAAATTGAAACTTTTTGGCTAATGCAGCACCGTCGATCTCCATGGAGTCTGGATCACCTTCTTCCTTGTCACAACTGGACAATAGGAATAAACCGAGCAATAGTGCAAAAAGATATTTCATAATTCAAAAATTACTCGTTCCCCAAAAGTCAAAATATCTCCATGTTAACAGCGGAAAGGCTAAAGGCTTTTGGTTCTTTATCAAAGATATATAAAAATACCTATCCAACCTATATAAAAATCAGAATAACAAAGAAATAAGATAAAGTGATTTTTATTGTAGGATAGCAGTAGTGTCATGAACAGCCAGTTCAGCGGTGGAAAGGATTATGATTATACAAATTTGTAAAAAGTAAAAGCCGCTGGAATGGGGAATTCCTAACGGCTTTCTTCTAACCTAATGAAAAACATCGATACCGTGATCGGTACTGTGTTGATCTCCTAATTCCAAATATATCAAGTCTATTTATCCTAGGTATCATTCATTTACAATCCGCGCTTATGATTTACGATTCGTAGTTGTTAAAAAAAATATGGCAGATCATTGAATGTCAATACATTAAATACCAAAAATAAGCAAATATCCCAGTATTCTTACCTACAATAGTATTGCATAAAAGGTATGTTATTTTTTTATTTTAAATCAGTCTAAATAACTAAATTAATTGTATGTTTGCGCCGACAAATAATTTAGACTAATTCAATATTAATAATGAAAAGATCTTTTCTGGGGCTTATCTTAAGTCTGGGATTGGTAGGAGCGATACATTTGGATGTTTCGGCTCAAAGTAAAGGGGTACATGGACGCGTCAAAACCAAAGATGGCGCAGCAATCGAGTCAGCTACAGTAACCATTACAACACTTGGTAGATCAACTTCAACCTCCCGTGATGGCAGTTTTCATTTCTCCGATCTTCCCGATGGGACCTATACCATTCGAATCAAGAGCATAGGCAACGCTGTTGAAGAACAAACAATAACTGTTAAAGATGGTAAAGCGCAAACAGTTATTGTAGCGATGAATATTTCTGAGTCGCAATTGGAGCAGGTTGAAGTATTTGGGTATAATTCCCATAATAATAAAACAGTCAATGTTGGGAAAGCAGGTATTATTGATAAAGACCTGCCGCAAAGTGTGCAGATTATTAATAAACAGATCATTACCGATCAACAAGTCAACAGATTGAGCGATGCGCTCAAAAATGCGAATGGTGTAGCCATGGGTGCAAATCGTGGTGGTGTAAATGAAAACTTCTATGCGAGAGGTTACAGCTTGGGAGCAAACAATATCTTTAAAAATGGCGCACGCACAAATAATGGTGGTTCGATAGAAGCCAGTACATTAGAATCCGTTGAAATCCTTAAAGGAAGTGCTGCATTACTATATGGTGGTGTATCCGGCGGTGCGGTCGTTAATCTGGTTACCAAAAAGCCTAAGTTCTCCTATGGCGGAGAAGCTTCAATGCGTGTAGGTAGTTATGACTTTTATAAACCTACAGTCGATGTTTACGGCCCAATTTCAAATAAAGTTGCTTTTCGCATGATAGGCACTTATGAAAAAGCTGGCAGCTTCAGAGATCAGGTCAAGTCAAAACGAACCTATGTTAACCCGTCTGTATTGTATAAGATTTCCGATCAAACGGATCTAAACTTTACATTTGATTACTTGAAAAGTGATTTCACACCAGACTTCGGAATAGGGACTGTCGACGGCAAATTAAATCAATCTGTTGGAAGAAATACATTCTTAAATGTACCTTGGGCTTATAACAATACAAATACTTCAAACGGTCAGATCAATTTCAACCATAAATTTAACGAATCCTGGAATTTAAATGCGATCGCAAGTTATCAAACCTACGATCGTGACTATTACGGGTCTGATCGGATCCAGGCTGACAAAAATGGTATTGCTCCCAGAAATTTGACAAGATCCAAATCAAACGAATTTACAGCCAACCAGCAGTTAAATTTAACAGGTACTGTAAAAACAGGTTCTATTAAACATAAAATTCTAGTCGGTGCCGATGCAGATCAATCACATGCAAATGCATACGCATTTTTTATAGAAGGGATTAATTATTATGATGACAAAAAAGTATTAAAAGCAAATCCTTATGATGCGATTTATGTTTTCAATCCGAGTCAAACAGCAGAGCATACGACTACAGGCAACGGATTGAGAACTGATATCCCAGGAGCTGATCTGTTGACAAAAACCACAACAGATATCTATCGATACGGTGTATTTCTACAGGATCTAATTGAACTGAATGAGAAGTTTAAAGTTTTGGCCGGAATACGCTATTCGTATCAGCGTACGCCTAATTCTGAGCGATTTACTTACAAGGAAAATAAAACAGAAGAAATTGTTACAAAAGATGGGCAAGGGAATCCAATGGGAGCCAAAGTTGATAAAGCATGGTCACCTAAATTTGGCTTGATTTATCAGCCAATACCTTCATCGAGTATATATATCACTTATGCGAATAATTTCACCTCTAACTCCGGCTACGATATCAATTACCAGCCTCTAGCACCATCAATAATTGATCAATATGAAGCCGGTGTCAAGAATGATTTTTTCAATGGTCGTTTATCTGCGAATCTTGCCTGGTATAGAATCAATAACAACAAATTCGCTCAACAGCTACTACTGAAACCAGATGGCACCGAAAACGGCGATGCCAACATGAAGGAGTTCTCCGGAAAGACAGCTTCTGAGGGTCTAGAAGCTGAAGTAACGGGAACATTATTACCAGGTCTGAATGTGACAGCTGGATACTCCTATAACTATATGCGTTATACCCATACGAATCCTATTTCGAGCTATACAACAACAGTTGGAAATGACACAAAAACTGTAGAAATTTCTGGAAGTGAAGAAAACGTACGCTTAGTGGGCACCACTGCTCATACCGCAAATGGAACCGTATTTTACACTTTTCAACAAGGAACTGTCAAAGGATTAAAACTGGGCTTCTCTTCTTTTTATACGGGCAGACGTAACGCAGGATGGAACAATACGAAAGTGGATGTGAGAAATGGCTTGAACCGTTTAATTTCAGTCAGTCCATTTACAACAATTGACTTTTCTGCCGGATACACCTATAAAAATTGGAGCATTCTTGGAAAATTGTCCAATATCAACAACGCATTTAATTATTACATCCACGAAAACTATAGTGTAAACCCTATCCCACCGCGTAGTTTTATGGCAACGCTTTCGTATAAATTCGAGAAAAGATAGCGATTATTTTTTCGATCTAAAAGAGGGCGCTTTTACATAAAAAAGCGCCCTCTTTTTTCTATTTTCAGAATTTCAAACTATAGGGCTTTATGCTTTGTTTTTATTTCTTTTGAAAAGATCAGTTGACAATAAAGCAGTAATGGATGCCGCAGCCAATGCAGAGATTCCAATATTTAGCGTACTGACCAAAAAGTGATCGGAAAGTGAATACTTAATACCATAATAAGTGATGACGTAAGTAGCCAGATAAGTGATAAATGCTTTAATAATTTCCATAAACGAATAATAGGATACAGCTAAAATAATTTTCCTATACAAATATAAAGCGCCATTCACGGCTGTTTTTCCTCCTCTTACAATTCGCCCCAGATGATTTATGATTCGTAGTTCTGACAGTGATTTTTGCACAGAATTTTAACTTTATGAGTAAATAATATAAAATATAATACCTATTTTCAAATCAAATTAAAAGTAAATCGATGAAGTCATTCAAACATCAATATCCTCTATTGTTGCTGATGCTATCATTTGGTATGACAGCATTTTCTCAAACCAAAGAAGAACTCAAAAAAAAGTACGAGAACAGCAGTATAGATCAAGAGCTCAAGAAAAAGATGGCTACGGAATTCGTCTTTCCTGACAGCTTAATATTGCCTCCTTTACACTATACCAATTCCTATTATGTATTGGATTCGGCAATCAATGATTTCCAATCTATTTCCATCGATATTATAGTGCAGGACGATATACCTGATCACTATTCATTTTATATTTCCCCTTTTAATATTGCGCTGAACGATATTCCTTTGTATTGTGGTATTCAATCCGCTGGTGGTGGTATCAGTGTGAAGACAGGCAAGGAGCAAGAAATCAAATTTAATGGTATCTTTTCACGCTGGTTTGAACGGACAAAAAAGGCATTAAAAACAACGGGATATTATGCTAGTTCAGACGCCGAGGGAGACTTTATCAGCGTCCGCAATACAGTAGGCTGGCATAAGGGGGCTTATCGGATAACGCTAAAAAAAGATGGTTATATCCCGGGCAAGGCAGTACCTGATTCAATCAATCACAAAGAGACCTATTTCAGCTGGGGAGATTATGAGCATTCCTGGATCACCATGTATGTCGAAGATTTAAGCAGCAAAAAGATCACCAATGTGGGGTCTTTGGCATTCCCAGGTAAAAAGATTAAAATGGAGAAACAAATCATCTCGTTCTTAGAACAATACAAATACTTTATAGATTTTGCGCAAAGACCGAGAAATCTGGAAGGGATGACTGTGATACATTATGACAAATTGCCTAAAGTAACCATTATACAGAAAAATTTACAGATCAATGGCAAAACGGTCCATCTTGAGAAGGTGCCCACATCCCACAACCGTACACATAATCCTGAACAAAGTAAGGTAGCCGGAGAAATGCCCATCTTATCAAAAGACAATTATAATCCTTCCACTGGCGAGTTAACATTAGAGACCGGCGTGTTTGTTGGCTGGCCGGAGAAACGAGAAACAGAATAAATGGAAAAATTGCTAAAATCCAAAACCAACAAAACCATTCTTTAAGAATGGTTTTGTTGGTTTACCTCAAACTTAGATTAGGTTATTTGACCATTATTTTTACGGAAGCCAAGTTTAACTTTTTACTTTTTGCTTTAATACGGATTTCACCCTTTTCTCCTTTTTTCGCCTTCACGATGACCAATGCCATACCGTTGTATGCTTTACGCGAATGACTTTGGAAAGAAGTAAAATCAATTGCATTTCCATTATCCGTAGATACTATTTCTCCTGCACCCTCGACCGAGAAATCAATCAGAGCGTCGGATTGGGGTACCAACGTTCCCTTTTTATCCGTTACCTTAACAGAAACAAACACCAATTCCGATTTTTCCCCATCAATCGTTACACGATCTGCCTCCATTTGAAGTTTTTCCGCTTTGCCCGCGGTTTTAATTTCGGATTTAGCCCATTCTTTACCATCCTTATAAGCAACCACTTTGACCGTTCCGGGTTCGTAACGAATACTATCCCATTGCAATCTAAAATCTTGACCTGCCACTTTCTTTTTCCTCCCTTGGCTTCTTCCATTCACGAAAAGTTCAGCTTCGGTTCCGGAAGTATACACGTGAACAGGTGTAATCTCTCCCTTTCTATTCTCCCAAGTCCAATGTGGCAGGATATGTGCTATCGGCAATTCTGGACGCCAATGTGATTGATAGAGAAAAAAGCGATCCTTTGGAAATCCTGCAAGATCAATAATACCGAAATAGCTGCTTCGCGAAGGTGGATTTTTCTTTTTCAATTCTTCCAGTGCAGCTTCTAGCTCAGCACGTTTTGTGGGATCCGTCCTAAAGTTCAACAAATTGGTTTCAGCCGAATTATATGGTGTTGGCTCGCCTAAATAATCAAAACCCGTCCACACGTATTCCCCCAGCAAGTTTGGATATTGCGTCAATATTCGAAACTGGGTATCTGGCGAACAGCCCCAGCCTGGAGCCGCCCTATCGTAGGAGGTTACCTGCCACCCATCGTAATCTGTTCCAAAAAAATATTCTCCCCGAGAAGATACACAAGAAGAAGTCTCACTTCCCAAAGTAGGCATATTTTTATAGCGTTCATCTTTATCCCAGCGCCCCTGCTGGCTAAAGAAATAATTAACTCCCATAATATCCAACGCTGTCGCAGCACCCGATTCCCGACCGCCATCGGGATCATTATAACCATTGGAAACTGGTCGTGTAGGATCAGCATGACGGATAATATCAGCCAAATGCCCAGTCATCTCAATATCTTGCTGTTCAAGCACTTCATTACCGATAGACCAGATGAAAACCGAAGGATGGTTGCGGTCACGATGAACCATCGCCAATAGATCACGCTCGTGCCATTCATCATATAATTTGTTGTAATCTTTAGCACGTTTACCTGTTCGCCATGCATCGAAAGCTTCATCCCAGATCAGGATCCCCATTTTATCCGCCAATTCCAATAATTCAGGCGCTGGTGGATTGTGCGAGGTGCGCAAGGAATTCATACCCATTGTCTTTAACATTTTAAGCTGGCGCTCCAATGCGCTTTTATTGAATGCAGCACCCAATGAACCCAAATCATGATGATTACATACGCCTTTTATGTCTACACGGCGACCGTTTAATTTGAAGCCCTCATGTGCTGTAAACTCGATTGTCCGTACCCCAAAAGGACTGTAATATGTATCGCTTACTTGACCGTCAACGATTATTTCAATCTTTTCCACATAACGATTTGGAGACAGAATATCCCAGCGTTTCGGTTGATTAATACGTGTTTCAAGATTCATTTTGCCACTCGCATTGGCATGAAGGTCTACAAATCCACTGGCAGTCGCCACTTGTTTTCCAGGTTTATCTTGCGCATCCAACTCGAAATAGGTGGCTTTTACCTCAGCATGTACTGGAAAAAAACGGAAGTTATCCAATGTTACTTCGTTCTTTACCGTGGCGTATTGATCGTTGATAACCGGTGTTGTAATCGAAGTCCCCCAATGTGCAACATGCACAGCAGAAGTACGCACCATCCATACATGACGATAGATTCCTGCTCCGCTATACCATCTTGATTCCCAATTTTCCGTATCCAAACGTACAGCCAAAACATTCTCACCCTCTTTTTTCAGATAGGGCGTCAAGTCCATACGAAAGGAACTATAACCATAAGGCCAAGTTCCCACATAACGACCATTTAACCAAATTTTGGCATTTGCCATAGCACCATCAAAATCCAGATAAACACGCTCTCCAGCTTGAAGGTTCTCGACTTTAAAATGTTTTCTATACCATCCTATTCCTTTATAGGGCAGCTTTCCAGATTCACTGGCCAATTCTATACGGAATGGTCCCTCAATAGCCCAATCATGCGGTAGATCCAGGCTACGCCAGGTATTATCACTAAACTCGGTCTTATACAAATCATTCGGTTCCGCCAATTGGTTACCATCAGCCTGCAAACCAAAGCGGGAAAACTTCCAGTCCCGATCAAAAAGCTCAACACGAGCGTTTCCCATGCGTATAATTTCCTGCTGTTGTCCAAATAAGGAGAAGGATAACAGTATTAGGATCATTCCGAAAATTGCTTTCATTTATTATTATTTATTCGTTGATTATTTAAAAATATGGACCTATACAAGCCTGCTTCTATTTTGCCTTAATAAGGTCGATACGCTGTTCCTTGCATTGTAATTTCACGCTTCCCTCCCACAGATTTCCCCGGTTGACCGCCACCGATATATATTTTCACAGATCCGGTTTGTTGTATCAATTCACCTTTTTCGTTGACCAGGGCCAGGTCTTCGGCTGTCAGTGTGAAGGTTATCTTTTGAGAACGTCCTTTTTTGATGAACACGCGCTGAAAGCCCTTTAAAGCACTGTTTGGAACCTTATAGTTCCCTTCTTTCGGATGAACAACATATAATTGTACAACCTCATCTCCATCACGCTCACCCGTATTTGTAACTTGTACCGTGACTTGAATATCTGTTCCCGTTTCCACCATCGCCGGAGCATTTAGCTGATCGTATTCAAAATTAGTATAGCTCAGGCCGTAACCGAACGGATAACGTACTTCACCTTTAAAGTAACGGTAAGTTCGGTTTGCCATCGAATAATCCTCAAAATCAGGTAAATCGGCATCGCTCTTATAGGTTGTTAATGGCATACGGCCCGCGGGATTATACCGACCAAAAAGCACATCGGTAATGGCATCCCCAGCAGCCTGTCCACCATACCATGCCTGCAATATCGCATCGACATGTTGCGACTCCCAGTCAAAACTCATGACTGACCCCGACATATTAACCAAAATAAGAGGTTTTCCTGCCTTCCTCAGTTCTTTCAAAAGCGTAGTTTGTACCTCAGGAGAAGCCATAGTAGAACGGTCGCCGTTCACAAAAGCACCATAGCCCGCAGCCCCTGCATCACCTGCTTCTCCTTCATAATCTGCAGTTATACCACCAACAAAGACAATAACGTCTGCTGCACTAGCTTTTTTAACAATTTCTTCAAAAGAAGGACCACCATCTATTTTTTTCATGATTTCAGTTCCTGCGAAATAGTCAATAGCGATTTGCTTACCATAACGTTTTTGTAAACTGCTCAATGGAGTGATGATTTCAGAAGGGGTACCAAAATAATTGGCTAACTGCGCATGTCCATTATTGGCATTGGGTCCGATCAAAGCAACTCTTTTTATTTTATTGGGGTCAAGGGGTAGGATACTGTGCTCATTTTTCAATAGCACTATAGACTCCTGTGCCATTTTATAAGCATGTGCTTTATGTGATTTACTTTCGATAACCTCACGGCCGATCTTCGCATAAGGCACGAGCGCTTGTGGATCAAACATGCCCAATTGAAACCAGATCTGTAAAAGTCGGGTCAAGGATACATCGATATCTTTTTCAGATAAAGCACCTTGCTTTACCCCCTGTTCCAGCAATTGATATAAATTGCCACATTCAAGATCTGTTCCCGCTAATACGGCAGCACTAACGGCTGCTGTATTATCCGGATGTGTATTATGCCCACTGGCAAAATCATTAATACCGCCGCAATCCGATGTCACATAACCTTTAAAGCCCCATTGCTGACGTAAAATGTTATTGAGCAATATATTATTTCCACAACAAGGCATTCCATCCAAACGATTATAGGCGCACATGATACCATGTACCTTAGCTTTTACGACCAATTGGCGAAACGCCGGGAGGTAGGTATCCCAAAGATCATAAGGTGTTACTTCGGCATTAAAAGAATGTCTGTTATGCTCAGGTCCGCTATGCACAGCATAATGCTTGGCTGCAGCAACTGCCTTTAGATAATGTGGATCATCCCCCTCCAGTCCCTGAACAATTGCTGTTCCGATCTGTCCCGTTAAATAAGGATCCTCACCATAAGTTTCCTGTCCCCTTCCCCACCGTGGATCGCGAAAGATATTGATATTGGGTGTCCAATAGGTCAAGCCACGATAACGTTTACCTGTTTTTCCGGCCTTTAAATCTTCATTGAAAAGCGCGCGTCCCTCAGTCGACGTATAATCGCCCATCTGTCTGACCGCAACCGTATTGAAGGTTGCTGCCATCCCTATTGCCTGTGGATATACAGTTACCTTTTCTGCTGTACGTGCGACACCGTGCAGTGCCTCATTCCACCAATCGTATGCTGGAATGTCCAATCGTGGAATTCCTTTAAACTCATGTTTCATCATCTGCACTTTCTCTGATAAAGTCAGTCGTGCAATCAGATCTTGTATACGTTCTTCGCGGCTCTTTTTCACATCTAGAAAAGCATAATTTTTGCTTTGTGCCATAGCCTGCTTTCCTCCACCTACAAGCAATAGAAAAAGTATAGTCAATTGCGAAAAACAACAGTTAAATTTCATCGTTTTATCTATTAGTCAATAATGATTTTTTCTTTTAAATTGTTCCAAAACGGATTATCTGCATGTCCACCATTGCAAAGCCGAATCGGCTAACCACCCCTGTTGATCAAATCAAATTGTTTCGTTCCAGGTACCAACTACGCGACAATGTATTCTAGCGAACAGCCACTAGATAAAAGTGGTCTCCTTTTTTTGTATCTATTTGTAGCCGGTTTCCTTTCATTAGCCATGTCTTTTTTCCATTTTTATGGCAGGAAACCTGTTTACCCGGCCAGGGGTTATCCAAGATTAGTGGCTGTCCCTGTTCACTTGAAATTTCGACATAATCGACCGCCCCATCTCTGAGGTTCGATGATACTAAAAAAGCACCGTTGACACGCAAATTGGCAAATAGAGCATTCTGCTGTTTTGGCCATACAGGAAACAATTTTAAAACCGCACCATGCGTTCCACATAACATCTGATTTATTGTAGTCGGTACCGTGCTGCAATTCTCTATTCCATGTGGATTATCCAACTGAAATCCATTAGGATAAGTATGTCTACTATATTGGTTGAGATGTTGCAAAATACGATCGGCAGAATATCCCACCCGTACCGCCGCAGGAAAAAAACTATTGGTTCCATTGTTATCAGACCATCGTCCCATTTCTTCAATGGTATTCCGTGCGATATCGATTAGGTTCTGTTCGCTTTCCAGATCAATTTGCATGGCAGGAAAAATATGTTGTATGCCCAATGAATTATCGTTCCACCAAGCGGGTCCTTTTTCAGTATAGCGAAAAACCTGTTTCCCATTTCGTTCCTGAACAGGAAATACGGCTAAATTCTCTTTCACCTCCGCCCATTTTAGTGCTAACTGGTCGTCCATATTTAAATAGGCGCTTAAATCCATCGCAAGCTGTAATGTTTGCCTAGCAAGCCCAAGACTTAAGATCGGATTACTGTCTCCCACCGTTCCCTCATGGATGGCATCGTTGAAAATCACATAACGACCGTTGGCATCTTTCTTCACATAACTACTCCAAAACTGTGCTGCTCCCCGCACATAAGAGTATATTTTCCGCGCATAGCGACGATCATAAGTTGTATAAAATGCTGTAGCCATATTGGTCACACCATAGGATACATTACTCTTCTGTCCAAAGAACAAGCCTTGATACTCAACCTGTCCACCTTTGATGTATCCCCCAAATGTATTTTCCATAATTGCATTTTGACGGGTTGTCTCCATCCCTTTGGGACCTATCCCCACAGGATAGAGTAAACCGTCCGTAATCCCAGCAATTTCCTTAGAATAAAACTTACCACGTTCCATAAAATCAAGTAATGGTTGTTCATATGAACTAGCTGCGCCAAGATGATTGGATGAATAAAGTCCATAATAGGGAGCCATGTAATTGTAGTTCAAATGATAATCACCATTCCAATTTGGAATTTCCTTGGTGATCCATGTCCCGAAAATTGGGGGAGCAAATTGGGTATCCCGACTACAGGAGCCCATCAAATAGTGTGAGCGGTAATATTGTTTTTCAATTAGCTTGTCGGGGATTTCAACATAGGACTCAGCCCAGAAGTCCGCCCACCATTTTTTATGGGCATTTTCTAAAGCCCTCAGCTTCTTCGCTTTCAATCCATTCACTGTTTTTAGTACAGCTTGCGCACAATCTCTATTTTTGAAATTGGACGACAATGCACAAACATAGGTTAACGAGTCTCCCACCTTCAAGTTGAAAGTAGGTTGCTGCCGTCCGAGTATCTTGCCCGCTGCTGCAGCTTTTGTCGGAATATCAACCAGCGTATCGAAGCCCCTACTGATCAATGTCGTTCCGTTCGTTCCATGTTCCGTTTTCGTGACCGCTGGGAAAAGCATTTCCGTCGGTGGATTATTTTTAAACTGATCTTTATCGGGGAGAAGGAGATCTATTTGTCCATTAATTGGTAGTGTCCCCTTATTTTGAAGATGTAAAATCAGACAGTCATTTTGAGCTGAAACAAAAGATTTAATCACCAGTAAGGCATCTCCAGACTTGAACGTAGAAGTCGCAATCGCTGTATAGAGATCAACATTTACTTGATAACTTGCTTTTTTCAGCATGGGCATACTAAGCTCTACCTTCCCTAATACGGCAGGATAAGATTCATTAAATCCAGATTTCAACCGCCAGAAATCGTTTCGTGCCAGATAATAGCTTTGCTTTTCAGGAGGGCCAGCAATGGCAACTCCTGTACTTCCATTTCCCAATAACGGTGCGTCGACCGCTACTTGAGAGGGTATCCGTGCCGGTGGCTGGTCAAAATTGGTGGTATATTGCGACACGATGGCTTTACTTTTTTTCAATAATCCCTGTTTTGACAGAGCTTCTTGTGCTATACTCATGTTGCTAGAACAAAAACTCAGGATACAGGCAAAGAAAACAATCTTAAGATTTGACGATTTTATCATAACACTTGATTGGGAAATTATCGGTTAATGTAGTAACTTTTTGGATTCAGACCATATCAATTGGGGTTTATCCCTTTTACTGATAGATTCAAAAGGACCCGGAAATGGGTTAGACGACTTTCTTTTTTCACCAAAATAGTCGCGATCAATCTGAAGTGCTGATCCATCATGATTCTCGAAAGGCAATTGCGAAATTACCGTTGGCAACAATGATTTAGAAGTCACCAGGTTCCTTTTTTGTTTTGACCATTTTTCGGAGAATGGGAATGCCAGATAAACTTCACCATCTTTTTCCATTAGCTCGACGTCAGCTACCTCTTTCATATCAATTAATGCGTCCTTTTCCACTGCGGCGTGCATTACATAGGATTTCATTTGCTGTTGGGCATCAGCATGAATTTCGCCCATTCGTTCATTGACCTTATTGGTCGCAACCCCGATACTGCCCTTTAAATAAATATTTCCATCTAACAAAACAGGAAGGTAGGCTTTGTTATAATCGCTAATATCTGCTCCTTTTGCAAAAATATTATTGATGAACTGCACGTCGCCACCGGGATTATCTTTTAACGCGACAAGTCCTGTTGAATGCGGTTTAAGATAGGGTGTCAATCGGCTATCGTAGGCTATTACTTCGATTTTTCCAGCAAAAAGATTATGTACAAATGCTGCTCCTTGCGCATTCATTGATAGATTTTTTGTAGAGAGCATGACGTTATTGGCCAATATAGCAGGTCCATGCGTCACCTCCAAAAATACATCAAGATCATTGTGGTCAAATAAGTTGTTCGTGATCTGTGCTCCCTGAGCCATCCAATCTAACCAAATCCCCATATTTGTCCGGAAAATGTGATTATTTCTGATGCTCACATCTACTGCACCGTGAAATTTTATTCCGGCCATTTCCGCTCCCGTAAACAAGCGTTCGATATGGATATCATGGATGGTATTGTCTTCGACTGTACTAAATGAACAGCCCATGCTCCCAACAATACCAGCCTGCTCACAATAGGCAATCTTATTATTGCCTACATAATGACTACCGACACTATCTTTATTCCACCCAAAAGCTAGCGCTCTTTTTATTGTGCCGACATAGCCTTCGGCAGACTCCGTATCTCTATTATCGTAGTCATCGCCATATTTTCCCAATGCAATTCCAACACATTTAGAGTACTGTATAGTATTGTTTACGATGCGCCAGCCTTTGCTCCAATGCGTACCCAAAAGCCCCTCCTGCTCGGCTGTTGGCGGAGCCCAGTTGGTAGCAGCTTGTTCCAGTACAAAACCGTCCACGGTAATGAAATTGACAAAAGGTTGGTCAGGATAGAAAACCCGACGGCGTACATTAATCTCTACTTTTCGTTGATTAGGGTCGGCATGTGGAAATCGAGCCCATATTGATGTCTTCTCCCGATCTACCGAAGCCCACCATCCCCCCTTGGGAGAATGATCTTCCAACAGCTGTTCTTTGGAAGTGGCTTCCATCAGCCAATGTCCATTGAGATAGACTGCTCCACGATGATATTTACGTTCTTTGGGTGTCGGCCAAAACCAGTCCCCCCGAATCTCCTCCTGATAGGGATTGAAAGCACCAAAGAATGAATTAGGTAATTCTAATTGCCAGATATCGTCTTGTAAAAATTTCCAGCCTTTCACTTCTTCTGAGCCCTTGATGACGACCTTTTCGCCCTTCGCCGCACGGTAGATAATCCGTTTTGTCTCCGAAAGCCCACCTCTTGGCGGAACAATATGCTCTCGGTAGACTCCTTCATGGACCGTGATGATATCACCGGGCATAGCGAGCTTCGCCGCCGCCATAATGGTTCGGAGTGGCTTTTCCCGCGTACCAGCCTGTCCATCTTTACCCCCGATAGCAACATGATATTCCTTAGATTTCGAGTCCGTTTGAGCGACCAAAGAACCGATACTGAAGAGGAAACTACATACAATCAAAAACTTTACTTTCATTCGCATCATTTAAATTTTAGTAAAAGCCTGGATTCCGCTTAAACAGAACACAGGCTTTCTTTTTAATAACCTTTTGCACGAGTCAATTTTGATAGAAGTTTTTTACCTGAGCCATCTTTATTCAGGCGATAAAGATTCCAATGATCTTTATCCAATTCCTCCAGCCTAAAGCTTTGGCTTGGATCCACCAGATTCTTTTTCACCCATCTGGGAAAGGCATTTGCAGCACGTGCATTTTCCCAAGTACGGATTGTCTTGAAGATAGCATCCTTCTGCAGACAACTTTCCACCTGTTGCTGATTCAATTTCAGACTATAAGTCGAGCCAGTCCCCACAGACATCGCCTGGATATGTTCATACTCTTCGACAGTGGATTTTTCTGTAATTGGGAAATTTCCACCCATACCTGCCGGAAAGAAATTGGCATAGCAAACGTCACGTAAGTCTTTCCCCTGACTTGTCGCACTCCCCCATTCCCGCGTCTGCGCATCGTACAGGTTCTTTCCTCCACCAACATTCCATATACTCTGGTAATGCCAAGATCCCTCTGATAATGTAGCACCAGTAAAGCGAATATCCGCCAGGCCATGTTGTTTCGCCCTTTCAAACATTTTGCGAAAAAAACGTTTTGCGGAATAATAGCCATGACCATTGTTAAATAGAAATTCCTGACCGTCAAAATCATAATAGCCCAGACCGTTGATCGCACATACATCGGCATAATATTCGGCTATTTTATCCTGTAACTGTATATTCGGGATCAGGCCATCATAACCATAGTTAATTGTTACCTGCAATTTATACAAGGTATCGTTCGCTTGATGTGCTGTTGCTTTGGAATCCCAATAACCACGTTTTACATTCAATAATCTATACGGCTTGGTGTCGCTTACACCCAAATAATGGATAAGTTCTTTTCCGATTTTAATCATATTCAAACTTTTGACATGCCCTTCCCAACTTCCGATCTCCTCCAAATGCGTAGGGTCGTCTACATAGATTAAGGTATCGGTAGCACTGATACCTTTTGCTAGAAGTCTTTTTTGCTGATACCAGATACTGTCACTTGGAACGGGGCTCGCATCTTTTGTTCCTGGAGCCAGGGCATTTGTAATCGGTGTACGACCGATCACAATATTATGTTTAGCGGCTAATACAGCATATTCCTTATGAGAAAGCGCATTCCCCTTCGAGAATTTCAACGGTTTATGTTCAAAGTTTTTACCATCAATGTACCCCTCATTACCACGGTCTGGACGTAGAAATCCTTGGTCGTACAAGCTGATTGCCTTAAATCCCAAACGATCTGTATATTTGATCATATTATCGTAATAGCCGCCTTCAGTCAATATATCTGGCACATAGGCCGCTGGATCTTTCACCCATTTGCCATTTACTGTAGGGTACGGTAGACCTTCTTTACGCACAATATCTTGTACCACATCCATCAAAGCAGTACTATCCGGGCTACCCCAAAAAGCGACCGTGGACCCGATAAAGTCGACTCCGGGAATAGGCTGTACCTGCAAATGATTCGGCTTGTTGGAAGGCATATTAGGAATCAGCGAATAGTAGACTTCGCGTGGACTTCTACGATCACGGGATTGGTAAGAAATTGAAATTCGTCCATTCTTATCGACCTCGGCCGCATTTCCATACATAATTCGATAATAGGGTTCCTTATGTGCATAAAAGGCAACATCACTGATACCGTTCCCCCCTAAAGTAAACACTTGTCCTTCGTGTAAATTATTTGGCAAGGGAAAGCGTGAAGCATCCGGTGAATGGATAATATACTGAAACGGAGCCGCATCACCCTGAATATCTGCCGTTCCGCCCAAAGTATTATCATTTAAGGCCAGCATACCGATGGCATAATTTATGGATTCACTTGTATCCCTACTTACACCGATAATCTCCCCCAATAAATTGGTAATGTTTGTATGGTAAGAACCCCATTGAATCGCCTCAATTTCCTCCGAATTGGTCAACGAGAGTAATTTCATCTTGAAATATTTCGCCTGGGGTAATATGCTGATCCGTGCTGTAGAACCGTTCGGATAGCGTAAAGTCATAATCTTATCACTAGCAGAATAACTGGCTTGTTCCGGATAGTTGTATAGTCTTTTCTTGGCATTATAAATCACCATTAAGGGCGAAGGTTTGTCTGCTGGACTAAACTCACGGTTCGGTTTCTTTGTCATGTTCTGCATGCTCGTGATATAGCCCTTCTGGTCTATCACAATCTTAAAATAATCTGTTTTTAATGTTGTCTGACTATAGCCTGCAGCCGATAGTCCCATCAACCCGAGACATAGTAATTTAGTTTTCAAAAATTTCATTAGCTTTATTTTTAAACATCTTGTATCTGTACTGCCCCTCCTTATATCGTTATCTGAACCGTGTCCCCAGCTTTGATTTTTATTTTTTTACTCCAGTCCAAAAAAGCATTTTCTCCCAAAGGTTTCGTTGATTGGACGGCATCTTCTGCCAGCAGCGAGACATTCGCGTCATAGCTTGTTGGATTATACAATGTCATAGCTAAACCCTGACTTGTTTTCTTGATCGCTTTCACGATAATATGATCAAAGGCATAAGCAGTCCCTTTGTCCTTGCGAACGTAAAGTCCCGGTATCTCCAAGGCCATTAACGCGCCATTGGTTTCATTCCATCCTGTTTTTCCACCATCGCCACGCGATCCTCGACTATCTGCATCACAATACGTCAGGCGTTCGGTAATCTTTCCATTTGGTTGGATACCTTCAGCGTGAGCATGAATAACATCGCGGATCAGGTCAGCATACAAGCTTATTCCCGTTTCCCGAAAAAGTTTAAATAGCACATCACCGGACTGTGTACAGAAGCCTGGAGCACCATGCTTATTTTGCGTGCTGGCCCATACAGCTCCTGTTAGGTTAGCTCCCAATTTAGCGAGAGCTGTATTTTCGGGTAGCTGATAGGGAAAAGATACCGTCCATGAAGCGGTGTAATTTGCTAGATCTTTTGCCTGCTCCAGATACATCCGGTTTCCAGTCTGTTCAAAAAGTGTCATCAACGAAGTAGTCAAAGCGATTGCGGTTTCGGAGTCCGCATTTTGAAGTATATCGCCACAGGCCCCCGAAGTAAAACCAACCAGTGCAAAATCATCGTAATATTTTTTTGCAGCCTCTTTTGCTATCAGCAGATAATTGTCGTTTTTAAAATAAGAGGCCGCCAATGTGAGTCCCGCAACAGCCATCGCTCCCCCTGTTGTATTATAAGCTGCAACTTTACCAGATTCAACGGCCAAATAATTACCCCAAGTTCCTTCCTCACGCCAAGTTTTCACAAATGCATCCGCAAGTTGCCGGGTTGAGTTTTCCCACTCTTTGACAATCAAAGAAGATTTACCCTGTTTTTTCAATAACATAAACTGCTTCACCATCCAGTACAGGACATCGGCATTTTTACGCGTCAATCCGATACCTGGATTTAGTTTGGCGCCATCCCGATAAATAACTTGGCCATCTGCACCAAGCACATCATAGTAATAACCGCTGGCGCCACGCCCCTGAGGAAGTGCGAAATTGAATGTGCTGTTCACTCGTCCAAAATGTACACTATCGCCCAGTGCAAGCATAGGATAGGTATTGATCAATCCACCAACCCAGCCATAGGACATCCAATCTGCATTTTCAGGACAGTAAAATCCCACCTTATCTTTTGAATAATAACGTTCATCAATATTTTTTGCCATGCGGGACAGGACTTCACTCATCGGCATTAAATTACGGGGAGATGCTTCCCTGAGGTGTAGTTTCCGCTCCTTCATAAAACGATCGTAGAGGCTAGCGACATTCTCGGCTTGAAATTCTATCCTAGTGACCCGAATCTCAAGTTCATCACCTGGGGCTACAGTGATCCCACGATCGGGGCTATCGCTAAAACCGATAAACTCGGGTTTACGTGATCTTACTCCAGGAGCACTGACAACAAAACTAGCCATGCTCCGATCTGAGCTTTCTTCAACAATTAACGCATGGTCTTTCACCTCACTTTTCCATGTGATACCTTGATCTGTAAAAAGAAAAACTCCTCTTTTTTGCTTGCGGTCCAGGTAGGCCATCAGTGGCGTGGTAGTATTACTTATATTGACCTCCAATTGGGAGCGTGCGCCAAATTCAGGGGAAAGCTGGGGAATCGGATTGGATGTTAGTGCCAAATCCTTTCGATAATAATCCGTTTTGTCTAGCCCTGTCGCATATTCGCGGTTAACAATACGTTGTCTATTACCATTATAGACGACAGCAGGGATCATAACAAAATTATCGCTAGACCAATCATATGCATCAAAAGCTACGGCTACCCCCACATCTTTCATGGCCTTTTTCGCCTTAAAAATAAATCGGTAACTTACCGCATTGTCCCCTATCTTTTTCAAAATCTCCTGCTTGACATCCCAGTTGTCGGAATGTATGTCTATAACAGAACTTTGCTTTAATTTTGCACCCTCATAATGGCAGTCCAATAAACGGAATACCACTTTTTTATCCTGCTGTTTGGGTAACCAGTCCTGAGAAAAACTATTGAATGTAGTTACACAGAGCAACAGGCTTCCCACTATTTTTTTTAGTAGTATATTGTATTTGCTTCTCATCTATTAGATTTATTATTCTGATCAATAGTCGTTGGATAACATAAGTAGTTGGGTCGTAATAATAGCCCAACTTCCACACGGGTCAAAAGGTACTCTAAATTATACCGCGACTTTTTCATTTTTATATCATACAGTGTATGCAAAATTACTTCCGGATCTTTCCATAGATCTGCTCTATCACTTAATTCACAAAATTGCTAAACTCATGAAATTCACATCGAGATCATCATTCTATTTCAATTTTACTCCCTGTACACTGAATTTATACTTTCCAGGCCATAAACAAGCGTATTCTATTGAACATGGTTATTTGTATCATTTATATAGCTCAGGTTATCTGTAAATTTCGCGATTATATAAAAACCGAACCACCAATAAATTGCTCTTTTATTATGTTATTTTGCATAGGACATTTGATACATGGACATCTTAAATGCTATAAATTAACAAAAATTTTCTCTACCTTTAACTAAATTATGCAACCGGTTGCTATAATGCAAGGATTTTTAAACGATTTAAAGCTTTTATTATGATGCAGCATATTTATGAAAACTTTACATTTCCACCTGATCAATCATTTACCGTCCGTAGTGAAGAACTCGAAATCAAGAAATACACTTCGTTAAAGTCGCACTTGAATTTTGAAATTGCACTCTTGGAAAATTGTATCGGAAAACGATTTATCGGCGACCATATCGAAGACTTCGAAGGAGATGAACTGGTACTATTAGGCAGCTATCTACCACATTGTTGGCAATATCATAATACTGTTGAGACAGACAAACCAGCAAGTGCTACCATCATACATTTCTATCCTGATTTTCTGGGAAAAGATTTATTGACTAAGCCAGAGGCTATCCTCCTCAACCAGTTGTTTATCAATGCTGCAAAAGGAGTTATATTTTCCGGCCCTATCGTCAGACAGGCCAAAGAAATCCTCAAAGAGATGTTGCACGCAACAGGACTATCCCGTGTTGTATTGATGTTACAACTTCTAGACAAATTAGCCTTATCTAGATCGTATAAAACTTTATCTTCTCCTTCTTTTAATATCATTGAAAATTCCAGTGATGCGAATCGGATCAATCGAGTTTTTGACTATATATTCCAGCATTTTAGGGAAGATATCACTTTACAGGATGTGGCTTCTGTTGTCCCTATGTCTTCTTCGGCCTTTTGTCGTTTTTTTAAAATGCAGACCAATCGAACTTTAGTAGATTTTATAAAAGAAATACGCATTGGTCATGCCGCTAAATTATTGATGGAGGGAAGATATAATATTACAGAGACCTGCTATAAAAGCGGTTACAATAATATTTCAAACTTCAACAAACACTTTAAGGATGTCAAAGGTAGTTCACCCCGTGAGTTCTTAAAGCAATACCGTACGCCGGAAGCTATTTGTTTTTAAATTCGTAAAAAAGATCTGTTTCTACCCATGTCTGTTTTTCGCTGGTTCCACGGACCCCATGCTGATAAGTATTCATGAGGAGGTTCCATTCAGCACATTTTGGGCTGTAGGATTCGGCTATCTTACCCATCTTTGCCAGATCGGCACCCGAAGGTACACGAATTGTCATAACAATCAGTTTATCGAAACGATAAAGTGCAATCCGCTGGTAACCTGCTTTTTTAAACCCAGCTTCCACTTCAGGCCACACCTGCTTGTGATAAGTCAAGTATTCCTTTAATTTCTTGGCATCGTCTACAATATTGACAACAAAGACATGCTCATCATAGTCAGTCAATGGAGATTTTGAGACCTCCCCTTTACACATTACAAATAACACAGCGGTGCATAGTCCTAATAGTCGAATAAGAATTTTCATTTCCAATTTGTTTATTCCATCAGTTAAATGGTCGATATGTTGAAACCAGATTAGATCGGATACCAATTCACGAATAATGTCAATTAAAATAAATATAAATCATGATCATAACAATTGCCAGACCAGCCCAACTCAGCCAGACAGATTTAGACTGCCCTCTTGTCTCTCCTGCGTGTTGTTCAAACAAAGTTGGTATTTCCAGATTATCTTTGGATTTGGTCAAGAGTGACACCGCAACAATAACAAGGCTCAACGCGACAAAAATATAAAAAGAAAGCATTAAAAAATGCGGCCAGTAGCCCTGATACGGATAATTTAGAACATGGCAGACACCCAACACCAAACAGATTAGGCCACCTCCGTAGAGTACAACTTCGGCAGCAATCCCATTGACACCACGCCAGATAACTCCCCAAAGAAAGACTACGGCCAGTGGCGGAGCCAAAATGGACACCAAGCCTTGTGTCAGATCAAAAAAACCCTTTCCGGAATAGGAAAATAACATGGCTATTCCAATCCCTACCAAGGCAACAAATACCGTTACCCACTTCCCCATACGTCTTTGCTGATTACTGTTCAGCACTTTAAATTGTTGGACCACATCTAATGTAAATACTGTACAGAACGAATTTAAGCTGGAGGATACCGTATCCACCAATGAAGCAATCAGAGCTGCAATACTCAAACCCAATAAACCGTGGGGCATCAATTGTTTGATCATGGTAATATAGGCATTGTCTGGCGCAGTATTCCTAAATAACACAAAGCACATGATACCCGGCAGAATAAATATGATCGGCATAATAATCTTAAGTGCGCCGATAAATAAAGCTCCATATTGTCCTTCCTTGAGGTCTTTTGCTGCAAGCACTTTTTGCACGATCGTCTGATCTGCACACCAATAATAGATGGCCACCACAGGATAGCCCAATACAATGCCTATCCATGAATACTCGGGATTAGATGCCGGAAGAAATAATTTCCAATAAGATTCTGGAGTTTGGCTGACCAGAGCATCAAGAGAACCAATCTTTTGAAAGCCAAGGAAGGTTAAAATAACAGAGGATATGATAATGATCACAGACTGAAAAACTCCGGTACGAACGACAGCCTTCAATCCCCCTATTGCGGTAAAACTAGTAGCCACTACAGCAATGATTACGATGGCTGTAAATAGTTGGCAACCGAAAATACCAGAGATGAGTAATCCCCCCGCATACAAAGCGCTACCTAACCATACCACCAATATGGACATCAAACTGTATACAATCAGGAAATTATAAGATCTTTTGCCAAAACGAATTAATAGAAACTGTGGGATCGTACTTATTTTGGCTTTCAGGTAGTAAGGTAAGAAAATCATCGCCAGCAACATCAGAAAAACCCAGGCAAGCAGCTCGAAATTACTAGCTACAATACCATGAGAAAATCCGATACTCGCAAATCCGATCAACATCATTGGTCCTGCATTGGCGCCAAAGATAGAGAAACCGATCTGCCACCACTTCAGCGACCGTCCACCCAAAAATATATCTTGTTGACTTTTCTCCTTTTTACTGAAGCGAAAACCGATATAAAACAGAGCTATTGCATATAATACTAAAACCAGATAATCAATACTATTAAATGTTAGGCTCATTAGATTCTATTTTTATGGTGCTACATGCTAACTAGTGGATTATATCCTGGTACGTCCTGCTTTAACCAGACCTGCTCCCGTACGATTTTATTTTCCTTAAAACAATAATCCCAATCAATCCTTACAGGCAATCCTGCTGATTCTGGTAAATGAAAATGCCCCTTTTCCAATGTCGGTCGAATCATAAAATACTTTTCCAAACCATACATCAGGGAATACAAATATTCGATCGTACTGTTTTCGCTTGCTGTTGTCATTAAAAAGCTCGAATATAAGGAATACCCGCCAGAAGAGAGCTGCAAATTACGCTTCGCACATAAGTCCCGAACTTCCATCCATTCTCTTATGCCACCAAACTGGGTTGGTACCGGTTGTAAATGCTTGACACCACAATTAGCCAACATGGGAAAAATCTTGGAAGTACGCTCAGATTCACCATAGGCCACAGCTACCGATGTGCGCTTGCAGAGCTCTTCAATCTGATCGTATGCCGCAGAATGTAAAGGTTCCTCAAGCCAACATAATTCATCTTCACCAATAGCATCTATAAATCTAAATACATCTGCTGAAGACCAGATCTGATTAACATCCACAGCCACTTGCATCTGATCCCCCGCCAATTTACGCACATGTTTTACCCGATCAATATCAGCGGCCATATTCGTTCCAAAATCCTTACCGATCTTCATTTTATAGCAATCTACTCCAGCATCCAAAAATAAGGCAACCTCATTTTCTAACTCCTGCAATGTATAATTGGTTCCCCCTCCACTGCCGTAGATCTTTACCCGATTTCTTTCCCCACCGATATAACGATACAGGGGTACACCTTGCCTGCTGGCCGCCAAATCATGAAGGGCCATGTCGACCTGTCCCAATAAAGCAGAGGCTGCACCTTTAAATCCTTCATTTCGGATAGACCAATACAACTTTGGGAAAAACTCCTGGTAGGACATGCCTTCACAATGAAATAATATCGGAAATAGGCAGGTTTCTAATATATTGTTATAACTGTTATATACAGGAGCTTCACCAACATAACCATCAGCATCCTCAATACGGATGATCGACAGGCCGAAACTCGGGAAAGGTCCCATTGTTGCATCTTGAAAAGGAGTTATCGTCGCGACTGGTTCTAAGACGCGAATACTGATTTTTTGGATATTAAAAATCTCCTGTTCTATTCTATTCATTTATTCTCGTTAAACGTTTGAAGTATTTCATTATAAATCGCGACCGGCAGAGCACCATGGCTAATCGCATTAAGGGAACTATTTAGTTGATATTGATTTGCAGCTCCTATTACAATTTTAAAAGATGCGGGTATTGTGTATAAAAATCGTAATGCCATTACATCCAACAGCATACCATACCGTTCCGCAATGGCGTGCACCCGTCTTGCCTGTTCCACCGCTTTGGAACCAAGCCAGTCGGGTATTGACTGAGAGAATTGCCTAAAATTACATCCCAACAATCCCATATTCAGCGGGCTCGCAGCATAGTACTCTTTTTGAGCTTGTACACATATCGGAATAGTGCTATGAGTTGCATCTAGATTACAGGCATTCAACCTATTATACTCCATTAAAACATCAAATTGCCCCTCTACGAAAAATGGCCTGAACCATTCCGGCAGGTTACCACCTAGGCCGATCTGCTTCGCTAGGCCCTGTTCTTTAAACCGTAACATTTGACGTACGACCCCTTCGGCCATTTCTGGTGCTACAACCGCGGGTTCATGTAAAAAAAGTACATCAACCTGTGGTATTCCGAGTCTAGCTAGACTATCCTCTAGACTCCTTTCCATCCCCCTTTTCGAATAGTCATAACGAGCCTCAGTAGCAGTATCCCCTTTTAATCGGCCTACTTTGGTACTAATTGCAGGCTTCACTCCTGCCCATTGTTTTAAGGCTATGCCAACAAAATGTTCTGCGCGCCCATAGGCCGGGGCTGTATCCAGTGCCATAATTCCATGGGACAAAGCGTCAAATATGGTTTGAACAGACTCTTCCTCGTCCACAGCTCCCCAGGCACCACCCAATCCAGCTGTCCCCAATATTACCCTATCTATTCCTTGATTGTACATGTTATTTAATCAAAAATCCAGTATCTAAAATACTAAGAAGCCAGCATATATTCTTTCAGGTTAACCGTCAATACTTTAAGCGCTTTGGTGATATGATACTCCACCCCCTTTAGTGAAATCCCTAATTGTTGAGCGATTTCTTTACCACTAACATAACTTAACCGGCTCAATTCAAAAACTTCTCTCGTCTTCATAGGCATTGTATCCAAGGTTTGCTGCGTTATTTGCTTAATTTCTTTTAGGAAAATTTGTCCATCATTGACTTCGTTTGAGTTGTCAATCCGCAGTTGCTGTTCCCACTCGTCCCAATTATCCAAAGATTCTATCAATTGCCGGTGAATTCGCTGATGCTTCAGATAATCCAGAGCTTTATTTCTAATTACCTTTAGCAGAAAGCTTTTTGGTGACAACAAATTCTTCTCCTGCATTCGTATCCATGTTATCATAAGTGCATCAGCAGTGATATCTTCGGCAACCACATCGATATGAACAAAAGATTTTGCGAATAAAAACGATCGGTAATGATACGCTTTAAATAATTGATCAAAGTTGTCTGCTATCTGTTTCATTACATAGTTTAGAAATATGGAAAGCTTTTGTCTTCATTGCAATGGAGTTTTATCTCTCCCTACCTAACAAATTGTTTCTTTCTTATCTGTAAAGTTTCAAATATGCACACACTACAACCACGTCAAATTTGACTATTATTGGTGTTTTCTTTGCAGCCCTTTAAATTCATCATCATTTGCCAAAAGGGTAAAAACATAGATTGAGGCTAAAATAAAATCAGCCATTAATGTCAATGGCTGATTTTAAAAGTATTAAAGATTGAACGACAGTTATTTCAAGGTATCTACAATCAATACGGCCCCTGCATTAGGTGGTAGCACTGTAGCAAATGTTGCCGAATTTAGCTTGAGCTCCTTTTTATTTACGATATTATTGATTAGATCCTGAGTATCTTGACTCCATAAATGTGCTTTGAGATGTTCCGGATTCCCGGCAAAAGAAAGGTCTATTTTGATATCTTGTTTTATATTTGCGCCAAGCATGGCAATATACCAGCGATTTCCCGAACGCCTGGCGATAACACCACATTCTCCAATATCCGATTTCAAAATTTTGGTTTCATCCCAAGTTACAGGGAGACCACGATAAAATTCTAGGGTATTTTCAGATTCGTCAATCAAGCTTTCGTGTTCTCCTCCTGCGCCACCAGCTTTATGCGGTGCATCAGCCGGACGGTCGTACCAATAGATAAACTGCCATGGGCTATAGATCATAATTGCCTTGGCCATTTGGGCTGCCTTCCCTCCCATTTTGGTATTTACACGAACGGCATGATAACAGTTGGTATAATCACCAGCACCTGCAATGGCACGTGTAAACATTGTCGTCAGACTCTGTTCAGAGCTCGGCGATTCCTCATCACCACGAATACCCTCCTGTGTCATAAGATTTGGAAAAGTGCGGGAATACCCCGTAGGCCGATATTCATCATGTACATCAACCATCAATTTATATTTAGCGGCTTTACGAACAGCCTCATGAAGCCATACCGTAGCCTCTTGACTACCCACATTAACAAAGCCAAATTTAAGGCCTTTAACGCCCCATTTTTGATAAATTGGTAGGATTTCATCCAACTGCTTTTCCAAAGCCTTTTTATTGACGTAAAGTAAGATACCTACATTTTTTTTATTCGCATAGTCAATAATATATTGCAGATCCAAAGGGCCTTTGGAACGTGCGAGATCAACGTTTACCTGAGAGGCATCCGAGGTAGTCGACTCCTCAGGTCCATACCAGCCTGCATCAAATTCTACATAAGCAATCTGATTACGTGCTGCAAAATCAACTGCTGCAATCCCACCATCAGTGGTCAAAGTCACCTCACGCAGCACTTTGCCGGGCTTTATCCAAGAGGTATCTTTAATCGTGTTAGGCTTGTTGAGGTTAAGAACAAAATAATTATTTTCAACCAGTTTTCCAGCCGAATTTCCCACCATAACATAACGCCAAGGACTTTCATATCCAGCCTTATCTAAATCAACTGCTCCGGATAGTGCAGACTGAACAACATAGCTTTGTTTTTCTTCCTGATAAGTAAATTTCATACGGGCATAATCCACCAAAGCTGCCTCTCCAATGGCCATAAATAATTGTGGCGCAGGATTGACAACAAGCGGCCTCTCGAACTCACCTTTTAACTGACTCAGATTCGTTTTTGTATAAGCACTTTGTGCAGCGCCAGAAACCCAGGTAGTTGCATCTGTCCCGAAACGAAAGGCTGTATATTCAGATTTAATAGCAGCGCCAGAAAAATCATTGGCATCAAAACCATACTTTAAGGCTATTCCCTCATCATAAAGTCGTATATACACATAGATTTTCTTTTTATTTCCACTAGACTCCAATTGCAGGTCCAATTGATTATAATAATCTTTGATATTATCACATTCTCCAAAAACAGGTTTCCATTTCTGACGCACTGTATTCTTATTACTTTTGGATAGTCGCCAGTCTCCTTTTACAATATTCTCAGTCCAGTCAAAGTTTAATAGATCAATAGTCGTAAGCACCTTCTTAGCACTGGACAATAATTGTATGGAATTTTTCTGTGAAGTAAGCTTTACCTCAGCCTGCAATACAGCTGTAGGGCTCTTCAAATTTATCTCTTGTGCATGTACAATAGAAATCAGCGGAATAAAAAGAGTAAGTAAAATAACCTTTATCATAAATTTGATTTTTTATCTAAAGAATAACTCTTTGTATAAGACGTGTAGAATCACCGCAACCCTAGTATGCTTCTAAAGAAAATAAAATCTAAGCTATTGCGATCATTGCTGTGACTGAGTTTTCCGCAAAATATCAAATACATGTTCTCGCCGCAGGAGCCACATACCGAGTTTTTCTTCTGCAACACCATCTGCAAGCTGGTAGGTAAACAGAAGTCCTTTCTCCTCATCTAACCTGACAGCCAAGTGCTTCATTATGGTAGTTCCTCCAGCTAGCAAAGATGATATTTCAGTGATATGGGAAGATAATAAGAATACACTATTGTCAAATTTGTGAAGACAGTTGATGAGTTCCAATGTTGCCTCACTGGCATCATTGTGATTTGTGCCCTTAAATAGCTCATCCATCAGCACAAACATCTTTTTACCCGCAGCAAGTAATTCAGCTAAGTGTTTTACACGAAGTACCTCATTAAAAAAATGGCTCGCACCGACATTGATATTATCGCCTAGATTTATTGTCGCTGATATCCCATCAAACAACACCGTTTCCATAACATCCGCAGGGACAGGAAAGCCAAGATGCGCCAAATACACACAGGTTCCAATGGTTTTCAATAAGGTAGACTTGCCCGTCATATTCGCGCCCGTAAGGTACCATAAGTTACCACCTCTTTTTATTTCAATATCATTCTTGACCGGATCTTCTAGAAAAAGATTATACGCTGCCCCTATTTTTATCATATCGGAACCTAAATTTCGATCGTCAATACTAGGGAAATTAAGGGGCTTACCTTTGGTAGCTTGAGCCACACCATACAAGGCGTCCAGTTGATATAAAACCTCAAATACTTCCCGTATTGCATTTCGCTTTATATTCCTAAACTGATAATCATATTTAATCATCAGTTCCAGGGACAGTTTATTTTCCAACAGTTTTTCAAACTCAGCCTGATCGATATCTTCAAGTACACAATCAATTTTATCGCAGTAATTGGCTATAATACTTCTGGTGGGATGCTGAGACTTAATGGACCCGAGAAATACGTTGAGATAATCTATGATTTTCGCTATTTCATAAATAGAGCGTCTGATTAATAGATCGCGTTTTTTGAAGTCTAACGAAAGAAAATTTGTCGATACCAGTTCCAAGTAATAGGATGTTTTGGTTGCTGAATAGGGTTCCAATGGTAACGATAAATATTTTTCGAGATCTTGCATCATATATTTATCCAGAATATCCGTAATATCCACCCCTTGCATAAAACGAATAATCCACTGTCTATCTTCTATTTCCGATTTGGCGGAAAGCGGTTCAAGAAAATACGTATACAGGGTATCTCGACCACCCCATGTAATTGTACGGTCGAAAAAATCAACCATGTCTCTATACTGACTGTTCGTAACATTTAAATCTGCTAAGGTCTGTTTGTCAACAATATTCATATTTTCTCACGGGACTGCTTCATGCGTGGTTCTTGGTACTGTTTTCTAAACTTACCTAAAATCACTGTTATTGCCAATACTGTATCAGAATAGTTATGCGTTTTGCAAAAAGCAACAAAAAAGCCTAGCATCGTCAAATGATACTAGGCTTTCGTGTAAATATAGGCTATTATTTTTAAACCATATTTTACTTATTGGTAAACCTAAACCAGTTAAAGTCGGCATAACCGTCCACCCCTTCAGCACTTTTACTATAGTTGAACAGTGCAAAACGGTTTGCTGTCCAAGGTAAGCCGAGTTGCATGGTTAAATCATTTCCAATGACATAAAAATTTTCACCATCGGTACTATAATAAAATTTCGCAACAAATCCCTTATCGGTCACACGCACCCGCACCCATAGTTTGTCACCTTCAAAATTCTCTTTGCGCTCAATAATCTTATCATCATTGCTCATGATAATTTTTCGTTTGCCATTGACCTGTTCCACAGCGACGAAAGCATAAGGAAATTCAAAGATACCAAAGCCAGCTACATTGCCATTTTTCAATCCCTTCAGATCAATTTCAACAGTACCTTCCGAACTCGGCCCCTGCACACGTTGTGTCAAGGTATTACGGGCCGTTTTTAAAGAATCTGCGCGTGAAGCATGTAAACGCATATAACCTTTACGTTCTTGCAGTGACCATTTGCTATTGTCAGGGTTATGATTCCATTGCCATTGTAAGCCCAGTTTACTTCCATTGAATTCATCTGTCGTCGCTGGAGTTTTTACAGCATAGGTCTTTCCGACATTGGGTTTCTTATAGGTAATGACATCCTTGTTACCTGTTCCGAGCATCGGCCATCCATCTTCCCATTTGACAGGCAGAAGATGAGGGACCCGACCTATGGCACCACGATCCTGCATGATCACAAACCACCAGTCTCCGTTTTTCAACTGTACCATACCACCCTGATGTAAACCGTTGTCGGGATAAGAACTATTATCATTAAGAATCAATTTGTGTTCATAGGGACCATAAATATTATCGGAACGCAAACAGATCTGCCAGCCCTGTGTTCCACCTGCCGGACAGGTGATATAGTACTTGCCCTTGATCTTGTACATATGTGCTCCTTCCATTCCAAAATGTCCTCCAAGTTCGTTGGCATTCTTGAAACTCCCTTGCCAGATTTTGACTTTATCGCTCTTCACGGATTTAACATCTGCATTTAGTTCTGTTAGGTATAATGTACCTTGACCATGCACGACATAAACTTTACCATTATCATCAAAGAACAATCCCGGATCATAAAGGTATTCAGGAAAGATAGTCCGTTTCCAGGGACCTTCAGCTTTATCTGCCTCACAGATGGAAAAATTACCTTTTTCTCGCCCCCAACCATATGGTGTACAGAATCCAGCGTAGAATTTCCCATTATGATGCTTCAAGGTTGCTGCCCATGAACCATTCAAGTACAAAGTTCCTCCTTCCATATTATAACGGGGATCTTCTTCATAACGATCTACGGCATAACCTAACATTTCCCAATTCACCAAATCTTTAGACTTCACAATCGGTGCACCCGGTACATAGTGCATACTCGTTGAAATCATATAAAAGTCATCACCAACACGGATAACATCCGGATCGGGCCAATCACCCCAAAACAAAGGGTTGGTAAACGTTCCGTTTCCATTGTCAGGACTCCATACCTGTTGTGCCGACACCCGGCCAAAAATTGATAGTGTCAAAGCCAGCGCAAATCCCAGTTTCGTGGATGACTTACAGTAGCGCTTCATTATAATTGTATTCATGTTTATTTAATTCGTTGTTATTATTTATTGAAACAGGGACACTTCGGCTAATCCTGCTCTCCCCTCGGATACCTCCAAGATACTGATCCGTATAAATCGCATCACTTTATCCAGTTTGACCGGTTTAAAATCCCACCCCGTACATTCCTTTTCATACAAATCTTCCCATGTAATTCCATCTAACGACCCTTCTACTTTATAGCGATATTTCGAGCTATCTTTCTGCAAACGAATACGGGCACCGACCACCTGGGTTGCCTCGTCCAATTCAAAGTTAACGACCTGCGGGAACTTATCCTGATCTGCAATCCACCACGAATAGTCATCGCTATCGTTCACATGAGCAACCGGGAAATCAGGATGTGCTGATGTTGCTGTTATACTTTTAAATTTCACTTTTGGCCGAGCCAGCAGTTCTTTATCCCATTTTGTGTGTTTAATAACTGCATGATCTTCTTCCTTTCCGCAAAAGACAGCGTGATCACCATCAAGGATTTCACTGGATGTAGGTCGGATCGATCTGACATCTTTGCTTCCGCTTTCCAAACCTGCAGCTGATGCGCTGATATGAATTGTCCCGCTTTTTTTGCTGGTACGCACAAAAGCAAATCCAATTCCGCCTTCAACGACCTGTGGGTTTGCTGCGATACGCGCCGAACCATCCCCAATTAAGTGTCCTTCACCTGTAACCTGAATACGGATCTCTGTCTGTGCATCATGCAACAGGTTGCCCTCTTTGTCACATACTTTAAAATACACCGGAATCATATCGGATCCATCCGCAGCTGGCTGAATGCCATATTCCGGTATCAGGACTTCAATATGATGAGCTGCACCGGCTGTATGCACGGTATTTTGTGCAACCACTTTGCCTTTTACATAGGCTAATGCCTTCAGTTCGCCGGCTTCATATTCGCCCGCATCAAAAACAAAACTTGGACTCCCGCCTTTTCCCACGATGTACGGGTAGACCTTGGCTCGTTCTTCACGGGTTTGCCGCGCAATAAACTTTCCATTTCTATAGAGTTCAATAACTTCACAATTTGAATAAATCGTGATTTCAGTACTTGATGTCTTCAGTTTTTCCGGCGAGTTATAGGAAGCAATAAATACCATAGGGCCTGTAAAGACTCCCTTTTGATTCAGCTGATAAGGACGCATACTCTGCATCATGTAATAGGCAAACTTAGGATATCGGTTTACATCGACCACACCAGAATACATAGTCTCTTCCTCAGCACCACGGGTATAATCGTTATAACTCCACATAAAGTGCCCCCCCATACGCGGGTTGGCGTCCAACATACACCAATCGAAATAGCCATTTCCATTCATTTGATGTAATCGGCTACGTCCCTGCCGCATTTGCTCATATTCATTTTCGGTCAGACTTACCCTTGGCTTTTCCCCTACACCATCGCCCCATTCCCTGGTCAACAAAGGTTTAACTGCTATCTGATCTTCAAGATAATTGCTCATCACGTTACCATCTTTGGGGTATTTGGACACCTGTTTGTAGAAAACATCATAATAAGATTCTGTTTCCTCATGACTAAAATAATCACCGGCGGTATAAAACTGATCCCCGGGATATTCGGCATGTGCGGCTTCAGCAATACGCTTCACCACCGACAGGGGGTAACTGGTTTCATTTAATGCCGTCTCCCACAGAATAACAGAAGGTCGGTTTCGATCACGACGGATCATACTGCGCGTTATGGATTCCAAACGATCTGTAAACTCTGCTGCCTTATTAAAATACTGCCATCCCGGGACACATTCGACAACCAAGAGGCCGTGACGGTCACAAGCTTCCAAAAATGCAGGGTCGTGTGGATAATGTGCTGCCCGAACCGCATTATATCCACCACGTTTCATATCGATCACTTCCCGTTCCTGTACGGAATTAGATGCTGCATCACCAACATAAGGATAACCTTGATGTCGATTGGCACCGACCATATAAAGATGCTCGCCATTAATAAAGAACCCTCCATCTTTGGTATATCGAATCTGACGGATACCTATTTGCTCGGAACGGCGATCCACTTCGACACCATCGGCAAGATACACCCGATTTTCCAAGTTATAGCAGATAGGATGATAGGGATGCCACAATTGAGGATTTTTGACTTCTATCTGTTGGTCTATCCGTCGACGTTCTTGCGGTTTCAACTCAAATGATACGCGTTGCTGCCCTACAACTTTTCCTTTGGTATCTTTCAATAAGGTCAAGAGATGCCCCTTCCTAGCCACTTTATCATCATTTTTCAATTCAGTCTTTACAGCGACCGTGGCATTGCTTTTATCCACCTTAGGATAATGCACAAAAACACCCGAATTCTGGGTCGCATCTGGTTCCAATTCATCGGTAATGCGCAAGGGATCGGAAACTACCAATTTGGCATCCCGATAGATTCCGCTATAATAATAGAAATCAAGTCTATCTTGGGGCTTACCCGGAGGTGTCAATGGATCGTACTCAGCCGACACCCGAACTGCAATAACGTTATTTGTCTGATCAAAATGGAGCTGATCTGTGATATCCAAAGTAAAGCCAACATATCCACCATGGTGCTTACCAACGCTTTTACCATTGACAAACACCTCACAGCTGTTCATCACACCTTCAAACTGCACAAAGACCTTCTTACCACGATACTGATTGGAGAGTTTGAAATAGCGTCGATACCAACCTATCCCATCGTAGATAACATCACCACCGTTGTGCTTCTTCTCAAGCTGCATCACGTGTGGCAATACTGCCGGGATCCATTTGGAGTCATCCAAACCAATACCTTCCCCACCTTTAAGATCGCCACGATAAAAGGCCCAATTCGCATTTAATTGATACTCAATACGGCTCGTTGGCTTTTTCCCAAAACTCTGGAGACAGGATCCCCATACCAATAAAAGCAGGATTGTTAATTCTCTTAAAAACTTATTCATTCTTCATAAGTATTGATTATTTATTTTTTCTTACCTCAGCAGTATTAGGATAAGGTACGATCTCCAATGCGTGTAAAAGTGCTCCGTTTTCAGTCTGTCTCAGCCCAAAAGTGAGTACATTTTTCTTCGCACCAAAATTCAGCCAACATTCCGGAAGAAAAAATTCACGTTGAGGTCCTACCTCCCAATGGCGTCCGATATTGTGTCCATTGAGCCACATATAACCGTTGCCCGAAGCATTGACCTTTGCCATCCAGGGTACCCAGAGGTCTTTCGGGAGTTTGTCTAGATTAAATTCAACACGGTACCAAGTAACAAGACCGTCCTGTTTACCCTTGGGTTGTACTTGATTACCTTTGCGTGGAATTTCATTCTTTGTTTCCAGAGAAACTGTCGACCAGCTTGTATCATCAAAATCGGGTAAGTTCCAGCCTTGCTGCAAACCGGCAAGATCTGTCGAAAACTCCCATTCCAAAGGATGCGTAAGCGCTGTTTCACTTAACGAGAGTCCCGCTTGATGAATACCTGCCAACTCCTCCATCGGTACGTAACCATGTGCGTGCCCCAGGTTTTCATAAGCCACAACAATTTCATTTTCTCCTGCTTTCAATAAGTTGGCCACATCAAAACGGTTATCGTACTCGTCTAGTCGAATACGCTCAAAGGCATTACGCGTTGTCCAGCTTTGCGCATCAGCACGGTCTGGAAAAAGTCGCTTAGCAGGCTTTCCATTAACGAGTACCGATACAATATCCCGAGTATACATATTGAACAGTAAATAATGTTCGCGTTCCGCTTGTTTTGCCGTCAGGACCACATGACTGCGATAGCTGCTGTATCTAAAATCGTTGATGTCCATATCAGAAAGACTGACCAACTGTGACATCGTGTCCCAATCGGCCTGTCCTATAGCGTCCTCAGCCTTACGGGCTGTACTGACACGGACTCCCGCCGGTACTTTAGAAGGTCGTTCAATAGCAGCAGCCTTCTTGGGCCACCAATCGCCCTTATTTGCCGATTGCCCTTTTGCCACAACCAATATTTTTGATTCCAAACCCGCAAGATCATAATCTACTTCAATCTTCTCCATTTGCTGAACCTGATTGACCAGCTGATCATCGGTTTTGATCAGTACTTTCTCCCCATTTTGATTGACATTATAGATCGGATCTTTAACAAGATTGACACTGTTTGGCAATAGGGTCACTTTTCCCTTGATTGTTTGTTTAGGGTCCGTATTGTGCAGGAATATAAACTTTGTACCATCACTGGCCACTCTCACTCCTCCAAATAATGATTTTGGAGCGCCTTGCAGTTCACAAGGTCCTCCTTCCGTGCGGACGAGTTTGGATTCAAATTTTTGGATGAATGAACCTATTTCTTTAGCAGCAAGGTATTTAAGACCTATAGCACCGTTCTCATGAATCGCTGCATTATAGTCATAACTTGTGGTCATGCCCCTTGCTCCCCAGCCATCAAAATGTGTACCACCAAAAAACATATAGTAATTGATTCCTGTTCCACCTCCTAGCATAGTCATTAAACCAATAGCTTTGAAATGTCGGTCGTCGGAATAATGTTCTTCACTCAATCTCCCTGTGACCAGCGAAAACCATCCACCTTGCAATTCAGTCACAAACCCGGGAGCATCAGGTTGCTTTTTGCGTAGATCCATCATGCGATAAGCGCAGCTTGGCGCGTCCGATGGCCCGCTTACATAGTAATTATCACAATCGAAAACCTGCGATAATTCAGGATCTTTGCTCCCTCTTGTTTCATTCGTCAAGCAGGTGAAAACCGGAATATCCATCCCACTTTTATGCACTGATTCATTGAGGGCCTTCAGCACTTTATCTTTTCCGGGACTCCAATGCGCATCATATTCATTTTCAATCTGGATCATGATAATCCCTTTTTCACCCTTTTCCTTACGTGTGATCTGCTCAGGGACCAACTCTTTGCATACTGCATTAAACCAATGCTGCGACCATGCAATATGTTGTTCGTCATTGCCTCGCAACCAAAAACCTTCCAGATTGTCGGGGCGGTATTTGGCTAGCCATCTTGGGTAACCACCGCCAGAAAATTCAGCACAAATAAAAGGGCCGGGACGAACAATAGTATAAAAACCAAACTCTTCCTGCGCCATTTTTAGCCACCTTTTGAGGTCGGAAAAATCAAATTTGGATTGATCCTGCATATCTTTTGGAATATGACGTTCATGCCAATTCCAGGGTACATAAGTTTCTACTGTATTGAAACCCGCTTCCTTTATTTTCCGAAACCGATCAGGCCACAATTCCTCGGGACAACGAAAGTAATGGAAAGCCGCGCTATAGATATAAACGTCCTTTCCCTCAATGGTCATACAGGATCCATCGTAACGGATCCGTTCTGGACGGGCAAATTTTTTGACTGGACGTACCTGGTCACCATTTTGTGCGAGTACTGCGGAAGAGCAAAAAATAATACAGCAGAAAAGCAAATGGCTTACAAACAGAGTACCATCCCTCCTGCTAAAAATTAATTTAAATATATTCATCGGTAAATAATGCATCTTTTCAATGTTCATATGGAATAGCCATATGAGTTTACTCTTAATTCCATCGGTATCTCATGATTTCAACAGCGTTATTTTCTTTTTTAAAATACATCACTGCCAAAGTATCCATGAGATTATAAACGACTTAGAATTAATGGCTTCTTGCCAGCTACTTTTACTTTTTTGACATGATCCTTGTACCGCAATTTGACTGTTGTATCCTCGTCTGCAGTTAGCGTTACCGAAATCAAATTGCCCTGACTCCACTTCAGGTCAACGGTTAATCCCTGACGGGAACGCAAACCTTTAATTTCACCATCGGACCAAAATGACGGTAGTGCAGGAAGCAAATGAAGTTCTTGATTATGGCTTTGGATCAGCATCTCGGCAATTCCGGCCGTACCGCCAAAGTTACCATCAATTTGGAAAGGTGGATGTGTATTGAATAGATTGTTTAATGTTGTCTTAGCGAGCAATGCTTGTACATTCTTACCAGCTTCCTCACCATCGAGCAGTCGTGCATAAAAGTTAATCATCCAAGCCCTGCTCCATCCTGTATAGGAGCCATTGCGGTTGCTTTCGTTTTCATTATAGAATCGACGGCGGGCAATCGTTTTTCGCGCGGCTTCAAACAGATCCTTTTTATCTGAAGTAATCGACTTCCCCGGATAAAGTCCAAAAAGGTGGGACATATGACGGTGCCCCGGTTCGACCTCTTCGTAATCTTCAATCCACTCCTGGATGGTCTGATACCGTGGACTGATTCGGATAGGAGGCAATTTAGCTAACACATGTTTCAGTTTTTTAGTAAAATCAGTTTCCTCTCCGACCATTGTGCCAGCTGTTAGGCAAGCCTCAAATAACTCACGAATAATCTCGATATCCATGGTAGCACCATATGTCAATTGAAATTCTTTTCCATCGGCCATACGATACTTATTCTCAGGAGAATTGGATGGAGCAGTAACAAGGTAGCCCTTATGATCTTCTACGAGATAACCCAAAATAAATTCAGCAGCTTCTCTCATGGAGGGATAAGCCTCCTGTTTCAGGTAGCTCTTATCGTTAGTAAATAAATAATGATCCCATTGATGGAGTACCAGCCATGCTGCGGCAATAGGAAATGTTCCCCAGCCGACGCCATCTGCAATTGCTGTACGTCCAAATGGGTCCGTCAGATGGTTCATTGTCCAGCCCGAGGAATTGTAGGTTTTCCGGGCTGTTACTCGCCCCGGTTCGCGCAAGGCATTTATCAAATTGGAGAAAGGAACTACTGTCTCCGAGAGGTTACAGACTTCGGCCGGCCAATAGTTCATTTGGATATTGATATTCGTATGAAAATCGGAGCTCCAGGCTGCATTCATCTCCTTATTCCATATCCCTTGTAAATTGGCCGGAAGTACACCTGGACTACGCGAAGAAGCCATCAACAAATAGCGTCCATACTGAAAATAAAGACTGATCAAAGAAAGATCCTGACCGCCCTCTTTTACTTTTTTCAGACGTTGGTCTGTTGGTAAATCCGAAGGCTGTCCTATATTGAAGACCACACGGTCAAAAAGTTGACGATGATCGGCAATATGCCTGGAAAGAATCTGTTCATAATTCTGTTTTTGAGCCTGATCCAATAGTGCCCGGCAGCGAGCCAAAGGATCAATACGATGATCAAAGTCTAATTTTGACACATCATAATCTGTGGCTGCCGTAAAGTAAAAAAGGACTTCATCCGCATCCTTGACAAAAAAAGAATTTGCATTGGTTATCATGCTTCCGCCTTTGTGACTCCCCTGGACTAGTCCTGCAAATTTCATATGTGCACCTATCTCACCACCATCTGCCATCGGTAGATCCACCACCTGTCCCTGAATTTTCAGCTCATGGTCAGATAAAGGTGTCGCAACTGCATCCTGTTCACGTGAATAAGAAAACCGAAAGGTTAACTTTCCAGGCTTGTCTGCCGATAGACGAATCACAATCATATTGTCGGGTGCCGAGGCAAATACTTCCCTTGTATATTTTACGCTATCGATACGATAGCTCGTTGTTGCTAATCCGGTCTGTAAATCAAGATCACGACGATAGTCTATGACCTGTTCCCGCCAAAAGCCTTCGGTTCCAAAATCGATGCGAAAGTTCCCGAATGATTGATAGGATCGTATACGCAGGGGACTGCTCTTGAGCTCCTTTTCAGACAGCGCAGCAGCTTTTTCGATCTCTCCGGCGACAAGTAAACGTTGAATTTCGGGAATTTTGTCTGCTGCATAGGCATTGGCATCCACTTTGGAACCACCCCATAGGCTTTCTTCATTGACCTGGATATTCTCCTTATTCCAATCTCCGTAAACCATAGCCCCCAAACGTCCATTACCGACAGGAAGGGCATCCTCCCAAACTTTAGCCGGTTCACGGTACCATAACACGTGATCTTGATGTTGCGCTTTTAGCTGCATGCCAGAGAGCATGAATATGAAGCTCCATAAATATACTTTCATTTAGAAATTATTATTAGTGTTTACGTTCAGTCAAACAAATATGTTTCCACTGCATGGTTATTTAAATCATCTTTTCTATGCCTAAACTTAACCTAAATTGATGATAAGCAATTTAACAAAGTTTTACACCTTTTTTTCGATGTAAAACTTTGGTTTAGGGACTAATTATACCCAGGAGTTTGTGTCAGGTTTTTATTGAGATCGATCTGCTGTTGGCTAATCGGCAAATACCTATTGAATGGTTGAAATTGTCTCGTTTCCACTGAGATAGGCTCTCCAATCTGTATTAACCGCTTGTCCTCATTAGATTCATCCGCATTAATGCCCCCCATCCAACTACCTTCTGCTTTTCCATTCAATACATCTTTGGCAATATCCCAACGGATAATATCCGCTCTTCTCAATCCTTCAAAGGCAAATTCTGCCCGGCGTTCACGACGAACCAGTTCTCTTAACTTGTCTTTCGATGCATATTTAATCCGATTCACTTTAGGCATTCCCGCACGTTCACGAACCATATCCAAACTTTGGTACATTTCTTCGTCCAATCTACCCAATTCTATCTTAGCCTCTGCAATGGTCAATAAAACCTCAGCGTAACGACTAACAATTAAATTCATGCTCGTATTCCATGGATCATCGTATTGGGAAATTGGAGCGGTGTATTTTTTGAACGAGAATCCCGTCTTTGATGCGTTATTGGCTCCATTAAAATAATCCGGATTGCTTACCTCTTTTCCATCTTCATTAATATTTTTTGCCAATGGGTCAAAGATACGGCCATTCCAATCCTGTCCTGGATAAAGAATAGACATTTTCAATCGTGGATCCCTATTTAGAAAAGGATATTTGCTGTCGTATTCACCAGTTGATTTTGCCTCTTCGACAGTACTTCCGTCTTTCATTTCGTACGCATCTACCAAGGCCTTAATAGGGACAATAGAAGACCAGCCCCCGTCGCCATTCGGAAACAATGCTGCAATAAGCCAATTTTCCAAGTCATTTGCCTTATATTGTACATCAAGGATAACCTCTTTGTTATTCACATTAGCTAATTGGAAAGTACCATCATAAGTTGGAAACAATTGGTATACGTTTGATGCTTTGATCGCTGTCGCATCAGTCAAAGCTGCCTCATAGTTGCCCAAATAGAGGTTAAAACGCATGCGAATAGCCAAAGCTGCACCTTTTGTGATATGTCCGACTTCTGCAGAACTATATTTTTCAGGAAGCACCGCAGCAACGGCTTTCAATTCTTCTAGAATAAACTTCTCGACTTCAGCTTTTGGTGTACGCGTCAACCGTGCCTCCTCGATAGTCGCATAAGTTTTAGTTGCGAGCGGTACGTCACCATAATTGTTGGTCAACAGGAAATAACGATAAGCCCGTAGAAAACGAACTTCAGCTTTATATCGTTCTTTCAGGTCGGCATCTTTAAAATTGATTGCATCAATGTGTTCCAAAAAGTCATTGCAACGATTAATTGTCGTGTAATCGTATAATTCTGCCCCGGGGTCCGCAGAACTCATCCCACCATTTCCGATCACCTGCCAACCTTCATGCTTGTGGAAGCTATACGCATTATCAGACGCACAATCGCGATACAGAATCTCTTCAGATTCCCAGCCACGATAACAACCAACTAAAGCAAGTTTGGCATCCGCTTCTGTTTTCCAAAATGTCTCTGGTGTCAATGCATCGCCAGGAAACTTGTCCAAGAAATCGGAGCATGACTGTAAACTAGCTATTGCCAGCATAATTAATAAATATATCTTTTTCATTTGTATAAACCCTCTCAACTAAAATGTAATATTCATTCCAACAGTATTTACCTTTACCTGAGGATAATACGACCCAGAGCCTGCAGGCATTTCCGGATCATAACCCTTCAAGAATTTGGTTATGGTCAATAAATTCTGTCCACTATAAAATAACTTGACCTTTGATGCTCCTATTCGGTTTGCCCAAGCATCAGGAAAAGTATAGCCAAGTTGCAGATTTTTCAATCGTACATACTTTGCATTTTGGACCCAGTAATCTGAAACAATTCGATTGGGGCTACTTATTCCATTGTTGTTCTGAATACGTGGGATTGTACTTGTCGGATTGTCAGGTGTCCAACGGTCAAGCCAAAAACGCAAGGGGCTTCCTGTATCGCCACTGAACTCGCCTATACCCGATGATTCAACATAACCGTACACGCCCGATGCACCCTGGAAAAATGCCTGAATATCAAAACCATGGTAGGCTGCACTGAGGTTTAATCCAAAAGTATATTTCGGATCAGTTGAGCCGAGTAATGTACGGTCATCGGCGGTTATATTCTTATCTCCATTACGGTCAACGTAGCGCAGATCACCAGGCAACACTTTGTTGTTTGCCATTTTATATTGTGCCCAGTTTTGAATATCTGCTGTACTTTGGAATAGCCCTGCAGTTTGGTAACCATAAAAAGAATTGATGGGTGCACCGACTTGCTTGATTTTCCAACTTCCGTCCAAAAGGTAAGGATCTCCACCTAGGTCAAGAATACGGTTTTTGTTGTAAGAAAAATTAGCGGTTGCACTAAAATCAACTGCTCCTAAGCGTTTTCGGTAGGTCGCGACAGCCTCGAAACCTTTATTTTGCATACGGCCAACATTATCTACATATCCCTTTAGTCCATAGGTCGCAGGGGCCAAAACCTCCATGAGGATATCAGTTGTTAAACGGTCGTAATAATCCAATGTAAGGGTCAAATTGTTTCCGATACCAAGATCCAATCCTAGATCCCAAGTACGCGTCTTTTCCCAAGTGATGCTGCGTTTATTTGCTTTTTTTAGTGTCGCTCCAGGATAAATTACGTTATTAAACGGATAGGAGTAGTCTTTGCCTAAACCAATTACAGGTATTGAAGGATAGTATTCTAAAGCACTCTGATTCCCCAAACGTCCCCACGATCCTCTAAGTTTAATATTGCTAAAGGTCGATTTTGCAAATTCCATAAACGATTCCTCTGAAAGTCGCCAACCGGCTGAAAAGGATGGAAATGTGCCCCAACGATAACCTTCGGAGAAACGGCTAGAAGCATCTCGGCGAACATTCGCTTCGAAAAGATAAATACCTTTATAATCATAATTGATACGACCAAAATAGGAAAGCATGTTCAGGTGTTTTGTATCACCTTTATTGGTTTGCCCATTTGTATCGCCGGCATCGATATCTGTGAGGTCGTTATTTGGAAAATTCTGCCGATACATCTCTCCATATTTGTAATCATATTGCTCGGCATGATAACCTGCCAATGCTCCGATGTGATGATTTGAAAATGTACGGTCAAAATTTAAGGTAATGTCACCGGTATACATTGTCGATATCGTTGTTTTCTCGAAGAGTTTATTTGGCCCTTGATATTTCGAGGAGTTATACCAAATGTCTTTTCTAAATTCATGCGAATCATCCGTTGACGGCCTATAAGATCCCTGTGCTTTCAAGGAAAGACCATCGATAAATTTATATTGTACACTACCAATCGCATTAAAACGGCGTTGGACCTCATCAGTGGTTGCGCTCTGGTCCATCCACGCAATTGGATTTCCGTCACTGATCGTACCATAATTGCCATTTGCATCTTTGTAAGGAATCCATGGGGCCATTTGGTTGGCTAGACGAAAGTATTGGTCCATACCACCTACATATGGGTTGGTGGGCTCCTGAAGCTTACGGTTCGATAAGTACATTGACAAACCGATATCTAGGTTTTTTATTGGCGTCATATCCAAATTTGTACGGACATTAAATTGCTTTTTTGAAGTCAACTTAATAATACCATCTTGCCCCTGATAACCTATACTTCCCATATAACGGACTTTCTCTGCACCTCCGGAAATGTTGAGATTATGCTGGTGCTGAAATCCCGATCCCTTCAAAAGCAAATCGTGCCAGTTTGTATTTGGATATTTATATGGGTCTGTTCCATCTTTAAAAGCTTTGATATCTTCCGCTGTAAAACGCTCCTTTTTCCCATCTAGCCTCAATCCCTCATTGTACAATTCTGCATATTCCCATGAGTTCAGGCGTTCGGCTATATTCGTCGCATTTTGCTTACCAAAGAAATTACTGTAATTGATCGTTGTTTTCCCTTCTTTACCTCTTTTAGTCGTTACAAGGATTACTCCATTAGCAGCCTTAGAACCATAAATCGATGCAGAAGCCGCATCTTTCAGTACAGATATTGATTCAACATCATTGGGATCGACATTTTCCATCGACGATTCAATCCCATCAACTAGCACCATCGGATTGGAGTTATTCAATGTCCCGACCCCTCGAACCCGAATTGTTCCATTATCTTTACCTGGCTGACCACTCCCCTGTGTGATTGTCATTCCGGGAACCAAACCTTGAAGTCCCGCTGAAAGTGAGCTGATCGGCCTATTTTCCAATTGCTTTGGAGAAATTGTTGCGACTGCACCAGTCAAATTGACTTTTCGCTGTGTTCCATAACCAACCACAACAACCTCTTGTAAATCACCGACCTTCTCGGATAGCGTCACCTGATAAACACTGCGATTATCAATCGTTGTTATGAATTGACCATAACCAATCAAATCAAATTGAAGTTGATCTCCTTCTTTGACTTGAATTTCAAATTCCCCATTTTCATTTGTCGCTGTTGCAGTCCCATGAATGACTTTGACCGTAACCCCCGACAGCTTATTTCCCTTATCGTCAGAAACAGTTCCTTTAATAACACGTTTCTGAATTTTCACAACTTCATTTTTAGATGTTAATACGCTATGGTTTACCTTTTCAACGATAATTCTATTGTCACGAATCACGTAAGCCAAACCATTCTCTACCAACACCTTATCAAGAACTTGTTTTAATGGAACATTTTCCAACTTTAAGGAAAGCTTATTTCCACTGCTCTTTAGGTCCTCTTCTAAATACAAAAAGTGGTAACCCGATTGTTTACTAATTTTAGCGAAAACTTCCTTCAATGAAGCTGTTTTTGTCGTAAGGCTAACCCGCTGTCCAAAAACATTGGCATTTACCTGACTGCTCATCAACAGCATTGTAAGCACAGTGACCTTAGTCCTATTGAGATACTTTAAAGCATAGTCATATCGATTGAAATATGCTATATATTTTCTATTCATTTGATTCAGATATTAATAATAATTAATTGGTTTTTAACATATTGAAATCGTCATCACCATTACCATAAAAGTATTTAAAACACTATATTTTAAATGATTTGATCGATTTTGAATTAGGGATTGTATTAGTTTATAATCTGTACCTCCTTTCCATTTATTTTAAACTCAACACCACTAAGAAGTGTCAAATCATTCAAAAAATCGATCAATGGTACATTCTTAGGAAATGTACCGCCTATTTTCTTGTTTTTGATAGGCGACTTTGCGACTACAGATATATTATACCAGCGTGATACAGCCTTCATGACATCCACAAGCTCTATATTATCGAATACAAAATACCCCGCTTTCCATGACAAGAGTTTGTCAATATCGAATGATTGAGAACTTACATCTTTCTGTTCAGTATCAGCGATCACCTCCATACCAGGAGACAATTTATAAGTCTTGTGATCCATGCGGAAGGTTACGATCCCCTCAACTAGGGAAGTCCGGACGAAATGATCACTTTCGAAAGCCTGCACATTAAATTTCGTTCCTGTAACTTTAACCTCAGCCCCCCCTCCAAAAACATGAAAAGGATGTATCTTATCTGATGCAACCTCGAAATACGCTTCTCCATCGAGTAGCACTTCTCTTGCTGTTTGTTTATAAAGGTCGGAAGAGAACTTTAACGTAGATCCGCCGTTTAGCCAAACTTTGGTACCGTCTTCAAGTGTCAACTTAAACTGTTTTTGGCCCGGAACACTTACGGTTATATTATTTTCTAAGCCCAAAGATTTCATCTGCAACCCCAATTCGCTCCTTAAATGCGCAAAACTGGCTGTATCTTTTAGCTGAAATTGTTTTCCGTCGGGCAATATCAGGACAACCTTATCACTGCTATACGATTTTGATTGGGCAACTGTATAAAAAGTATCTGTTGGGCCTGGAATTAAATACAGGTAAAAAAAGATAAAGAAACAGACAAGTGCAGCAGCAATACTGACGGCAATTCGAATATTAATCCTTCTTATTTTAGCCTTCGTATTGTTATGTGCTTCTATTCGTGCTTGAATCCGATACTTCATAGCCTCCTTGTGGCTGCTATCTTTCCAATCCCAAGATTCACCTGAAGGATACTTAAGGATTAGATGTTCTAGTTTTTTTGTTTCTCTCGCAGACAGATGTCCTGCGGCATAGTCCAATAGAACTTTTTTAAGTTGTTCATCTTTATTCATAGTCTCTTCTGTCAGATTTTTTAGGTCTATATAGAAAAGAGCCTTGAACTAGCGTTAGGTAGTAGAAAAAAAATTAAAAAAGTAGATCTGTCAGCAAAATCGCCAGAAGCAGTGGTTGATAATCCTTATCCACCTTAAGACGAATAAGCTTCAACGCATTACTAATCTGCTTTTTTACTGTTTTATCCGATATATTTAATTTTTTTGCAATTTCCGAATAAGACATTTCAGCATGGCGGCTGAGAATGAAAATTTCCTTCATTTTATTGGGCAACTTACCGATTTCTTTCTCAATCAGATCATCCAACTCTTTAAACACAATCCATTCTTCAATTAAAGAAGACGCTTCTTTGTATTGACTTGCGTAAAAGTCACGATAGGTATCGTTTACAAGTTTTCTTCTGAGTTTTTTGAAAGCCAAATTCCTGCCCATGATAAAAAGAAAAGATTTGACCGATTTGATTTCCGGAATCTTTTCTTTCATTTCAAGGAGGTCCAAGAATGTTTGTTGCACAACGTCAGCAGCTTCATCCTCATCAAGGAGAATGCGCATCATCTGCTTGAATAGGCTTTCCCAGTACTGATGATAAAGTGCTGAGATATCCAATTCAACAGTTTCCTTAGCATTATCGACAATGGTAGATCTGCGCATGCTGCGAATGAAATTTTGTTGGTTAAGTCACAATCTTAGTAAACTAAACGATCATTTCAAAATCAATTTTCATATTGGCTATTCAAATTTTACGAGCAGCTCTTACCTTGTCCCTATTCAATGCCCTATTTTCTAACTAAACTTACCGATTCACCTTTCATCCGTGTATTGTATCTGATGATAACCTCTGGCTTTTCATCCCCATTATTGTCACAAGAAAATGCGATAGCAGAACCACCTTTTGGCAGCATGGCGGTCCCCTCCACAGATAAATCCGCAATAAGACGATAATTCTTGTCTGTTAATATTGCTTTTCCTTTATGATCCAATAGGATATACTGATCTTTTTCTAGTTTCCCCAAGATTTTGACAATCCCTTTATCTGTTTTAATAGAAGGGTTTTCGATCGAACCATCGCCCTCCACCTTAATTCGTAAGGCGAATGTGCTTTCTTCTGGCGACTCCCATGACCAGTCAGCTCCCCCTGGTTGTCCTGGCTGCATCGAAGAGAGGTCACAATGGAATCTTTTGGAGACAAATAATGGATAAAGCATAAATTTAGTGTCATCAATCTTTTCCAAATGCCATTCGGTCTTTGGATCCTTCAGCCTGAGTTTTTGTTCGGCTGTAAAAACATCGGCCAATCGCAGTTGATCCCAATTCTTCATGCTTTCCAATAACAAGTCTATCTGTCCATGTTGTTGTAAAGTTTTCATATCGATACTCATAGCATATCCTGAATCAAAACCTGCGGATTCGGAGAGTGCCCATTCCAGATCTTCCAAAGAGGTGGCTTCAAACTTTCTATCCGCTAGTCGTACCAAAAACCAACCCAACATTCGTGGGAACAAGTTGCGATAAAAATAAGCTTGGTTCTTGATCCGATTTTCGACCTGCCCCGTACGCATTTCTTCGCCCCAAGGCTCACCCCAGTTCATCCGGGTATGGATATGCCATAAATAATGGTCGAGACGACTGGCATCATTGATGAGACCAGTTTTATTTTCAAGACCTTGATAGAAATCAGCCACAAATTTGCCCGTTGCATAATAATCCTGTCCGGTATACATGCAGCCCTCCAGACCATCAAATGAAATCTGTTTCACACCTGTTTTATTAAAAATTGTGGTCAGTCTTTTGGCGTATTCATCCTGAAGTGTTAAATCCGGAAACAAAGTCTTATAGGGATAATCCCATAATTTATAGACACTTTTCTCTACCCCATGGCTTGTTTTTTTGGTACCAAACGCTCCCCGCACACAATTGGTCAATATCCATTGATCCCCCTTCTTTTCGGCTTTGCCATAAGTGATCAGTTCGTCCTCTATCTGTAGCGTATTGAGTGTCAGCGGTAGAGAAAAAAGCTCACTATTCTGAACGGTGATCTCTTGCTGATTAGCATCCAATGCAGCAATGAGTTTCAATTCACCCTGTTTGAGGAGGTGCTTGCTGGGGACTGGTGTAACATAAGGATCATTCGTTGTCGTAAAGTTAGACAAGGTATGGATACCAATATCGATTCCTCGCTGCGCAGCCCTATCAACCAATTTTTTCATGCCAGCATCGGCTTCTGTACTCAATTCTTTGCGCCACTCGAAATGTCCCCAATTAAGAAAAGGATCGGGATGGTATAGATTTTTAAATCCTGCGAGTTTTGTCTTTTCTAACGCAAAATCCAAATTGGTAGCGGAAAAGTTTGTGATCAAGTATGAACGCATCGCGTCACGCGATAGCTTAGCCCATTCCCCTTCGATCATGGGATGAGGCAAGCCCTGCTCCACCTCCACTCTTCCGATCCGTTTTAATATCTGGCTTCGTTTATCACCAAAGAGTGCTACTTTAGCTCCAACGATTAATCCATCGGGACCTTCAACAGGCAAGGTCATCATATTGTTCAATCCTTTCACCTGTTGCAATTCCCTCTCACTCCGATTTTTGGCAGACAACTGAAATACAGTTCCATTTCCAGCATCCACTGCTGCAAAATGACCAAATGAAATACTAGCTACGGATAGATCACTATTTGCTCCCTTATAGCCAAAAGTTGTACTATAATTCCCAATATAATCTTCGGGAATACCGGCAACGGTTTTAACATGTAAAGACTGCATACCAAAAGCCAGATCCTCCCCCTGAGCTACTCCTACGACCTCACCAACAACCTCGTGAAGCTTAATTTTTACAGGGCCAAACACCAGTAACTTATAAGCCGGTGATAGCTTTAGAACTTCATATGTAATCGCTTCCTTATGTTGACCGACTTTCAGTTCGACAGCCTGACCGTCCTCCATCGTTAGCGAAAAACGATCCCCATTAACCTTAAGCCCTTTTGGTTGTATGATTTTTTGATCTTTATAAACCGACAGGATCGGATATTTACCAGCCTCAAGAAGCTCCTTACCGTCTACTTTAATTGAAGTATAGTAGCCCTGTTGGTTAAAATGTATTTCCGTTAAGTTCGTTTTTACTTCCTGCGACAATACAGGAAATCCCAGTCCAGAGATCAATAGGCCAACCAGAAACGTGATATTTTTCATTGTATGTAATCTATTTATTTGTATATAAATAACTATTTATTCGTGTTTATTTCAACAGGGTTATGAGCTCGCTCCTTCGTTTTTTCGACACCCCGATTGTCTATCCCAATCTGCGATTCGATTATAGTCACTTCCTTGTTATTTTGTATTCCACTTCAAGATGTTTATTTTGCTTTCTGCGGTATCCATTCAATATCAAATCGGTATGTCATTGTACCACCAAACCACATTCTAAAATTAGTTCCCCAAACATTATTAAATAAGCAAAAATGTAAACCACTATTAATATTCGGTTGACGCACTGAATAATTCAGCAAATCCCGCTCGCCAACGGCTACCAACAAAGCATCTTTACTACGGATGCGTATTTTACCTGCGTTCGTCACTATATCCACGTAATGATCCAATCCATGCAGTTGCCTATTTCCTCCTTCCACAACATCCAATACACGTACTGGTTGGCCTACTTTTTCAACGAGTATATCCAGGACATCCTTCGGATAGAAGCTCAGCCAGTATGCTTCCGGCAAACGGTTAGCCGGTTTATCCACCAAGGTGTAGCTCAACTGGATATGATTTGTTGTTTCATTGAAATGATAACTGCTATAGATCTGTTTTGGGAGCACCTCTTGTTCGACCCCATCTCCCCCCGTTAGACTCAAGCTATTGTATATTTCATTTTTAGTTTTATCATAAACAGATTTCTGAAGAGAGGCTATCAGGGTGCGGCTTTCGGACATATCCGAGGTTAGTCCTGGTTTTCCAAAATCCCGAATGGCCCAATCCACTTTTTGTGTAATATAGGAATCCATAAAACGTTCAAATTCCTTAGTTGAAAAACTCTGATAGCTAAGTTCCCCCATTTTCATCCGAAGACCTTTTTTATCCAATTGGAATGATCCATCTTTAGCGAATTGTAGCGAACAATCTTGTCCTTCAAATTTGGGTTTAGGAACCAGTGCCAATTGCTGTAGAACACTATCGGCTTCAGTGCGCAGATCTTTGGGTAGATATTGCAGTGACCGTTCAACATGAGCTTCTTTTTCGGCCCAGGAAGCTTCTATTTTTTTGAACGCAGGTAATGTTAACGCTTGCGTAAAATCTGAAAAACGATACTTATCCCAGTGTTGCAAATGGGTCTTGACGTCCAAACCCCAAGTATGTTCGGCCACGAGGCCTAGATGAATGGCAAAGCGGATGGCAGCATCACTATTTGGATTTATACGCCCCTCTTGAACCCAAGTCTCATAACATCTGGATAAGGCTCTAAACCGAGCCATCATTAAAGGCGAACTTCCGAAGCCATGTATCCAGGTGTCGCCGATCTCTTGTGTCATCACAGGGAGCTTATTTCTCATTGGTCGTAATACATCGGCAACATCACTAAGTGTTGAAGCTTGCAATATAGCGTTTGGGTAACGCTTCTGGAGGGATGCATAAATTTCTTTAACCTGCTGTACGGTATGTGGTCCATGATTATCGCCGGTAAATGCGATGACCATCGCCGTCTTTCCGTCAGGCAATATCATGTCACTACCGTAATCCTTTTGGTACATCAACGTCACTTCGCTACCATCGGGACTTTTCCAGCGACATAGTGCAGGAACATTTGGCACTTTGCTCGCTGGATTTACACCTACCTGCAAGAAATCTATTCCATTTTCTTTCAACAAAGGAACGATTCCTCTTGTATGACCGGGAACATCAGTCATCTTTGCTGCCCGCGTTTGTTTGCCAAACTGGCGATCCAATTTTTTGGATAATTGCAACATCGTTCCAAACAGTACTTTATTCAGCGATTCCGATTCAACCGTATAGGGGATTGCATTCCACACAATATCACCACGACGAATAGCTGCTTCCAACCTTGCTTTGTTCTCCGGACTTACCTGTTCCAGATAGGTGGCAATCAACCAAGAGCCTGTTGTCCATACATAACGCTCCTTTGCCCCAGAATTCCGAAGCTCCTCAGCGACAGCAATGGCTTTGGGAATAAATTCATTGATATAACGTTGCTCCACAACCGAACTAAGTTCGGTAAATCCGATGTCGAGATGTGTTTTGAAGATCAGGTGTACCTTTTGAACTGCATCATTTTGCTGCTGCCCAAAAGCAAAAAAAGAGGTCAGTACAAAAAAACAGGAACAATAAAATTTTCTGCGTTTCATGGTTAATATTAGGTTTGTAGTTTTCAAATATCGTTATTTTCTTTTAAGACGATTGAAAAGGACTAATCCCTAGTCAAAAATTGAGAATAACAGAAAAATATCTTCCTATAAAGAAGTATTTACTGACTAAACATGGTTTAAACAAAATATCCGTTGTTACATCCTATTTAGGTTTAGTTAACATTGGCAAAAAAGAAAAGATAGAGCCCCCCATACATAAAAAAGGGCTTGTACAAAAATGTACAAGCCTCTTTTCTATTATTATTTTAACGTCTTTTTAAACTTAATGTAAGTAACGTTCATAGGCACCATGAGCTGCAGCGCATTGACCGAATTATAACCACTCACTATTGCAAGGGGTCAAAGGTCCCACCCCATTCTTTGTTCTGAGGGAGCTGATCTGGTTCAATAGAAATTTGTGCAGGATTTAAAGAATTAAACCAGTGTTTGAGACTGAGTTTATAAAATTGATTAGCGGAAGCCGTTTTATCTAAGTTTTCAATAACGACAGCAGAGAATTTCGATCTTACCGCAGCATTCATGATATTATCTGTATTTCCTGGCAGGGCCTGACCTTTATTTAACATCAATAATAACCCTTTTCTAGTACCTTGTGCATTTAAGATATCATAGCGTTTCCATCTTCTTAAATCAGCGTATCTGAATCCTTCAAAAGCAAGTTCCACCTGACGCTCATTTATAATTACCTGACGGAGATCTGCCTGTCCAGTCGCTGTAATACCATAATTTATCGCTGTTCCTGCTGCAATCCCTGCGCGCTTCCGAATAGCGTATAATGCATTTAATGCTTCACCGCTCCGGCCAGTTTCATTCGCAGATTCAGCCAAATTTAGCAACAGTTCAGCATAACGCATTGGTGAAAACCAGCTTTTCGCATTGGCCGCAACACCCACTAACGCATTTCTATCCAAAAGCGTATCTAAACCTTTACGTTGAAAAAATCCAGTTACACCATTTTCATCACCATTTTGGATCAGTGGAGAAATCCCTGAAAACAAACTATTATCTCTAGCTGGAAGCACAGTACTGGGCGTTGCCTTTTCCTTCCAAGTCCAGGCCTGCCAATAAGAGCGCGACCGCGGAGTTGTCATTCCGATAACATTGACATCAGGTGTTGGATATACTGTACCCCCACACCAGATCGTTGCATAGAAACGATCATCACGATTGGTATAAAAATCTGTTAAGAACTGTTGATTATAAGCCGGATTGGACAATTGGTTCTGATCAAGCTGCATAGGACTGCCATCACGTTTAGGATATGCAATCAATAAGGGAAGTATCGGTTGGTCACTGTTCGTACTTCCATTCGTGAATGCAAGAGGTCTAATCGGTGCAAAATTCATATAACTATCGGGATAGTAATACTGCCTAACCATAATCTGCTCTTTATTTCGCGAATACCAGATCAACCGGTAGTTTTCAAACAGTCCAAACCCCGCAACATCAGCAGCTTGCACAGCAGCTTTTGCTGCATTATACGCATTTGTCCATCTCGCTTGATCGTTTGTTGCATTAAATAACGGACTAGCATACCACAAAAGAATCCGCGCTTTAAGGCCCAAAGCTGCTGCACGATTTATACGGCCATAGTCAACCCCACTGTAATTGGGAGGCAAAGACGAAGCGGCTTCATCCAGGTCCTTTATGATCTGTGCAACACATTCAGAGGTTTTACTTCTGGGCACTTTCAATGAATTGAGATCACTACCATCTTGTGTGTGCAAGATCAAAGGTACACCACCGATTGAACTGACCATCTCCCAATATTTCCAAGCCCGCCAAAATTTAGCTTCACCGATTAATCGATTTTTCGTTGTTGCACTGAGTACAGACTCCTGTACACCCTCCAATTGATCCATAAAATAATTGGCCTTGTCGATATAGGTATAATCCAAATTAGTGAAGTTGACTGCTACATCAACAATCCCCTGTTGGAAACTGCCTAAATTTCCTCCTGCCGCGTTTATCCCTTCATCGGCATTCGCTCCACTTCCAAGCTCCCAGCGCGGCATAAGACCACCATATATATCATTTAAATAGGCCTTGATCAGAACAGAATCTGTCCAGACGTTTTTTGGATTTATCGCTCCAGTATTTTCGTAATCTAATCCCTTTGTACAAGATGAGGCGCCTAAGGCAACTAGTAGTACAACATAAAGGATCGATTTAAATTGATTTAGATATTTCATTTTGATTTCCTTTTAATGTTAAAATTTAGAAGGTTAAACTGATTCCGGCATTAAATGACTTAACAATAGGGAAAGACGTCCCTCTATCCATCTCAGGGTCATAGAATTTTTTATTGAATTTACTGATCACAAAAAGATTAGATCCCGATACATAGAAACGAATATTGTTCGCATATTTCTTATACCAGCTTTGCGGAAGATTGTAGGCAATATTCAAAAACTTTAAGCGTACGAAACTTGCATCGGCCAACCAAAAATTACTTCCGCTCGTATTAACCACTCTCACCTCATCATTTGCACTATAGCGATAAGGTAACCATGCGCCTGTATTTTCTGGGCTCCAGGATTCGGCAGCCCAAGGTCGCCACATCCGGTTCCACTCTACACCGTCGCTCAAATTATTGAAAGACTTTTTATAACCCAACGAACCATTGAAATTCGCGCTGATACTTAAACCTTTCCAATCAGCACTTAGGTTTAATCCTACGACTTTCGGATTATTGCTCTTATTTAATACAGTGATGTCATTCTCATTAATTGTATTATCTCCGTTGAAATCTCTATATGCAAATTGTCCAGGTTTAGGTGCATTGCCTTTAAAGTTATAGCCCGGGTGAGCTGCTAGCAAAGCATCGACATCAGACTGTGTTCTAAGCAGTTTATCCACTGTATATCCAGTGATCATATTGGAAGAACGGCCGTTACCAATTAAATTCTGATAATCATACGTGATATTTAAATCTCTTATGGTATACCAAGAGTTTCCATAAGTGAAATTAAGGCCGATATTATAATTCAGATCGCCTGTTCTGTTTGCGTAATTCACACTAAGATCGACACCATTCGCCTTCATTTCTCCATAATTAACAGAGGGTAAAGGTCGACTGAAAGTAGGTGGAGTAGATTGAATTCTCGTACTTAAAATATCATAAGTACGTGTCTCCCAGTATTCAGCTGTTGCATTAAAGTGTTTCAGGAAACTGATATCGACACCAAAATTTTTATTCAGGTATTTTTCCCAGGTAATGTTTGCATTTGGGAGAACATCATATTGTATACCTGGATTGAGTGTTGGAGTTTCGCCAAAAATCGCACTATTACCAGTCACATATTTATCTTCATATTGCCAGCGTTTGGCATTTGCATCATCTTTTCCCCCACTAGGGTTTATCGCAACGAAGTCATTACCAGTTAATCCGACCGAAGCTCTGACTTTCAATGACTCTATTCCATTGACATTTTTAAAGAAATTTTCCTTAGAGATTACCCAAGCAGCTGAAACAGAAGGGAAAAATCCCCATCGCTTATCCTTCGGAAAATTTGCAGAGCCATCGTAACGGTAAGCAAAAGTGGCGACATATTTATCCGCGTAGTCGTAAGCAAATTGTCCAATATAAGATTTACGTCCAACTGTTGGTAAAAATCCATAAGCATTGTTAATTCTCTTTGTGGCTGTACCGTTTACAATGCCCGAACCACCTGTGGACGCCCACCATTGGTCTGTCATATAGATCGGAAAACCATTGATAGTCGCATCTATACCATCATAGCTTCTTTCCTGTCTTTCATAGACCAATGCTGCATTGACATGATGTTGGCCAAAATCTCTTTCAAAGTTTAGTTGTAAGTTTGTTTGGTCTTCTTGGTTCCATGCAGCCATTTTCTGTATACCTGGTGTATGGTAAGTGAGGCGCTGGCCCACGATATTATTTAGATCCCAAACCACAGGTTCTATCTGAGCCAGCTGATAGTAGGTAAAAGGATGTGAGTAAATTTTCTGATTACTATTGTTAAAGGTTTTGATGTAACCAACTTTTGCACTTAAGCCCTCCAAAAATGGCATTTTGTAGGTCAGGCTCAAATTTACAACAGACTTAAGACCTTCCGACTTATTATAACCAGAGAGTCCTTGTGCCTCTCCAGATTTATTGGAAATCCAAAAATAATCTACTGGTAAGCCTGAAGCCGTGAAAGAAGGCATATAGGGTTGCCATAGTAGCAGTTTGGGAAACATATCTCCGGACCAGTCTCCTTCAGGTGAATTAAATTTATTATTGTTCAAACTGAGACCAGCAAAAACCGAAACGTTTTTGGTTAAATTAGCCGTTATATTGGTCCGTACATTATACTTTTTTTCATTGGTGTTCTTGATAAAAGTTTCCTGATTTACATAGGAGGCGCCGATAAAATACTGAAGTTTATCCGTACCTCCAGATGCACTTAAATTATGCGTAGTAATGGAAGGGTTTACATATACATCTCTTAATTTGTCAAAACCATATCCTTTACCGCCACCAAAATCTCTGTCTTTAAAGTAAGCTTTTGCAGTCTCTGTCCAAGGTGTGTTCGCTGGACCACCGGCTTCACCCCAGATTCTGTTTTGAATCTGTCCCCATTCCATGATGCTCGTTAACTCCATATTCTTTCCACGAACATCCCGCCCAGTATTCACCGAGTAGTTGATAGAAACTTTTCCCGCTTTCCCGCGTTTGGTCGTAACCAGCACAACACCTGCACCAGCCCGGGCGCCATATGCAGCTGTAGTCGCAGCATCTTTTAAAATAGACACTTCTTCAATTTCATTAGGGCTTAAATTGTTGAATTCTGCAGCATCAATAGTCACCTTTCCATCAATGACATAAAGTGTAGGTGAAGCATTCCATGAACTCGCTGTCCGTATACGGATATCGGGTTGCGCTCCGGGTATACCACTCGGTGTGGACACATATAAACCCGGCATCCGACCGGCCAATAGATTCCCAACTGAGGTCGTTGGAATCTCGATATCTGCTTCCTTAAATTTTACCGATGCAACAGAGCCGGCCAAAAGGCCTTTCTTTTGTGTGGTATAACCGACAACTACAGTTTCATCCAATGTAACAGCGGTGGGAACCATCTCTATAACAATACCCTGCTTCCCCATCACAGTTATAGTCCTGTAACCGATCATTGATGCCTTTAGGCTTGATCCTTCGTTTGTGGTAATCGCAAATTTACCTACAGCATCTGTTTGTACAGAAGAAAGTGCTGAATTTCCTTGCGCCCCTACGATAACAACTGTAGCTCCTGCCAAAGGAGTTCTTTTCTCAGAGTCAATAACCGTCCCTGATATCTTAATTTGCGAAAAAACATGGTGGGATTGCAATAGCATGAAGACAATTCCGAGCAACCGTAGGTGCATTTTTAAAATTTCTTTCATAATTTCTAGTTTTTTGGTTTTTCAGAGGCATATTTTAATAATACGTCCGTCAACAACAAATAAAAGCGGAATATTTCGCCCAAACCACGCTAATCTTAGCAAACATCTATGTTTTTTTCACTTATCTACTCAGCTTACAAATGGACTGATCGTCAGCAAAAACGCCCTTCACAACATGCTGTGGAGGGCGTTAGATCATAGCTATCGATCATTTTGTTACAAGTATCCAGCCTATGATTATCCTATGTAAGTGTTTTTCTGCTTCAGGATCTAGGCGGAGATTGCTACAACCAATGCTCGATAAGATGAAACCACAAAGCCTTTTCCTCTTTAATCAGAAAAACAGCAGACGACCTGCGTCGTGTAGTTGTATTTCTAGTGGACTGTATTTCGACATACGTAGCCAGTGCATGATCCTGCGAACAGGCTATTTCGATATTTTCCAGGAATACACGACGATCCGGAAATATACCGTATACCGTGGGTAACCAAGTTATAAACGAGTCCAATGAGATCCGGTTACCATCACCGCTCACCATTTCAAAATCAGCTGAAAACCCTGAGAGGATCCTTTTAGATAGTTCTTCCCTATTTGCTTCTCCCCCTCTAAACCAAAGTTCGATGTCTGTACAGAAGCTTTCCAATGTCAATCTTGCTTTTTCTTTATTCTCCATTGTGTTAAAATTTATTTATCAATTGTATTAAATGCATTATTTCTCAGTTCAAACAATCTGCGACTGATAAGCAGGCTGATGATCTGGAACAATGCAATTGTTGCTATTGCCAGCGCAAAGGCTTTGGGAAAACCTACAGTTTCAATCAAACTAAAGAATAGTGTCCCAATGATAGCACCACCAGTAACCCCACCTATCTGCATACTGATACTGACCAGAGCAGAGGCCAGCCCCGCCTTCTCTTTGGGGACAAGGGCAATAGCGGTACGCATCATCACGGGCATCATCGTTCCATGTCCCAATCCTGCCATAAACAGCGTAATATGTGTTGCCCAAAAAGGTTGTTGTCCGTAATAAAACAGCAAGGCTGTCCCCAAAAAACCGCCCATGAGCAGTGTCAATCCGATATAAATAAATCCATTTGTTGTAAATCTCAATCTAGCTACAAGCAGCGGTCCCAAGAAGAATGCTATGCCATAGGGAATAATTGCAAAGCCCGTATCTATGGCATCCCAGTGTAAGAATTCCTGTAAATAGTAGGGATAACAGATAAACAGGCCGGCTGTAAAATTGTACAGAAAGATCATCGGTAGACAAGTGGCAAACTGCTTATTATATAATAACATGGGATCGATCAGAACAGGTCGCTGCAGTCGATGAGCAGCTACCTCATGTTTAAAAAATATGTTCAGCAAGAGCGCTCCGGCCATCATGACAGCAAATATCCACCAAGGCCAGTGGTATTCACGACCAAAAATAAGCGGGCAGATCAACAGCAATAAAGCAATAATCAGTAGTAAAGCACCTTTGTAGTCAATGGCAGCCCCCTTTTCAGTACCGTTGTTGTCCATCGTAAAATGAATACCGATAATGCAGCAAATTGTGACGGGCACATTGACCAGGAAAACCATTTCCCAGGATAAATTGCCCCAATGTGTCATTAATAATACACCACCGAGCAACTGACCAGCCACTGCTGCCAGACCAAATACCGCACTGAAAACACCAACCGCTTTGGACTGTTCGTTACTATCAAATAGTACACGAATAGAAGCCAATACCTGAGGAGCAAGCAGCGAAGCTCCTATTCCTTGAATGAATCTTGACACAATAAGAACGGTAATATTCGGTGAAAAAGCACAGGCCAATGACGAAAACAGAAAGAGGTACAGCCCCCATATAAATATTCTTTTGCGTCCATAAATATCCCCCAGTCGTCCACCACAGACAATAAGTGCGGCATAGGTAAGGCCATAAATGGCGACTACAAGCTGTAACTGCTGGCCACTGGCTCCAAAGGCATTCTGTATCGCAGGTAATGCCATATTGACAATAAAATAATCCAAAGGAGATAGAAAAGCTCCTGCCACGAGGAAGCCTAGCGCTTGCCATCGCTTTGTATAAATATCCATAGTTATTTTTTATGCAAAAATAACCTTCATTTATACCATATAAATTGTACTTTTAAAGGAATATAACGTATGAATAGATGAAGAGCATACATACAGAACAGATCGGAGTCCGTGAGATATCACTGATCAATACATCGGAGACCATCCGCACAAAGACATCCTTATCTTTTGTGTATGTAATTCAGGGGGAGGGAGCTTTTACCTATGAAGGGCATACACTTGCCTTTGACATCGGGAAATTTATCGTTGTTCCACAGCATCAGACTTATCATTTTGAAAGTACCCAAGCCAAACTAATATTGATTCAATGCCCATTGACCTTTGTTGATAAAATACGTCTCGAAGCAGACCGGATCGAAAGCTGTGAAAATCTATACAAACTACAATACATCAGCAACAGTTACCATGCACGTGCGGGCTGTGTATTCAAGGACAAATCGGATGAAAAGTTTGCCGAAATGCTCGTTCTACAGATCGCAAGAGAGTTCAGAAATAAAACCGACGATTACCTCGTCATCCGAAACAGTATTTCCATTCTCCTGAACCTGATCGCCCGAAACCTCATCGGAAAGGAGATATCAGATATCCGGGAAAATCAAAAAGCCTTTTCAATTTTAAAGATCATCACGTACATACAGCAGTATGCCAAAGACAAAGAGAAAACCCGCATTCAGGAGATAGCCTCCCACTTTGGTATAGCTAAGAATTACTTCGGAGAGTATTTCAAACAACAGACCGGTATATCCTACCAAGATTACCTACTCGATTATCGATTGAAATTGGTCGAAACCTATCTGCGCTATAGCAGCATCCGCCTCGGAGAAATTGCACATGAATTGCAGTTTACTGACGAAAGCCATCTTTCGAAACTATTTAAAAAACATAGAGGGTTTACGCCAAATGAATATAGAAAACAAAAGTCTTAATAAAAAAACACCCGATAGCATGGGGTACTCCGGGTGTTTTAGCCATATTATTAACCTATTTTATGAAAAGTGCCCGTGATGGGCAACACTAAAGTAGAAAATAACTTTGTATAAACAAAATAAAAAATGAAAAAAACCGGTTTTTTCCTATCACTGCTAAACCGGTTGAACATTCATTTAGGCAAACAACCTAGTCTCCTTTATCTAGTGCCTGAGCTCATAACTAATTATCCCCAAATCCGATAGTAACATCGTAATACCCTCCCTTTCTAGTGAATATCCAAGCACATGTAAGCACTCCCAAAAGGAGATAAACCGCGCTGAGATTACGAGATTTTGCTTAATTTTAGTCCATTAAATAACGATAAGCTATGACCGGTCGCGAAATTCTCAGGCAACATATCAATAAAACTGTCCACTTGAATGATGATCAATTTGATTATTTCTTTTCTTTTTTCAAACCGGTATCCTTTAAAAAGAAACAATCGATTATCACCATGGGCGATACGGTGGAATGCGAATATTTTGTCCTCAATGGCTGCTTAAAAACTTTTGTGGTCAATGATGAACAAAAAATGCATATCCTACAGTTTGCTACAAAAACCTGGTGGGCATCTGATTATAATGCCTTACACAATAATACGAAAGCAACGGTCAACCTAGATTGTGTAAGTGATGCGGATACACTTTGTTTATTTGCTGACGATCGTGAACGTGTATGCAAGGAAATCCATGAGGTCGAAACATTTTTACGCTGGCGTTCGAATAAGGGTTATATCGGTCTACAAAAGAGGATTCTATCCCTGCTCAACAATGACGCCCGCAGTCGTTATGAGGAATTGATGCTGCAATATCCTGAATTGTACAATCTTGTTCCAAAGCATTTGATTGCAGCCTATCTTGGGGTTTCCCATGAGACGCTCAGCCGGCTCTATCACAACAAATAATGTGATCTATATCACCAAAACAAACCATTCTTTAAAATGTGATGTATATCACATAGGGGTCTAACGATTTATGCCCTACTTTGTGTTATCATTTAAACAATTAATTTTTTTGAAGATGAAAAAAGAGAACTTAAAGGTATTGGTCGTTTTGACTTCACATGACCAATTGGGAGATACAGGAGCTAAAACAGGTTTTTGGGTTGAAGAGTTTGCAGCCCCCTATTATGTTATGGCCGATGCAGGCGTTGACATCACCATCGCTTCGCCAAAAGGCGGGCAACCACCTATAGATCCCAAAAGTGCGCTCCCTGATTTTCAGACAGCAGCGACAAAACGTTTTGATGCAGATCTTGAACTTCAGAACAAACTGGCAAACAGCATTGTCCTAACAGAAGTTAATGAGCAGGACTATGACGCGATCTTCTATCCGGGTGGCCATGGACCACTCTGGGACCTTGCGAATGACAAGACTTCCATCGCATTGATTGAATCCTTTTGGAAACATAATAAACCTGTAGCCGCTGTATGCCACGCTCCTGGTGTTTTCAGGTTTGTTAAGAATATCGATGGTAGTCCATTGGTACAGGGCAAAAAAGTAACAGGCTTTTCCAATTCTGAGGAAGAAGCTGTACAATTGACAGATGTCGTCCCTTTCCTGGTTGAAGATGAGCTCGTCAAACTTGGTGGACACTACAGTAAAGGTCAAGATTGGAGCAGTCATGTGGTCAAAGATGGTAAACTGATTACCGGCCAAAATCCTGGCTCATCGGAAGAGACCGCAAAAGAATTACTAGCCTTGTTGGAGCAATAAAACGCTATCAGTTAAAACTGTATTTCCGTTTTGAAATATACAACCGCACGCTAGATCATAGATGATGCCAATAACACAATTATAAAATCCCATTTTTATATGTTAAGAACAATAAAAATGGGATTTTTGTTAACTGACACCGAATGATACCTATCGTTATTTAACTAGTTTCGTTTCTAGCTCCTTCAGGTTATTGGCGCTTGTAATATTTCCCAGATCGGCAGCCTGTTTCCAATAGATCTTTGCTTTTTCGATTTCATTTAGTTTAAAGTAAGCTACCCCCAGATCATTTAACAACATTTTACGATCATTGTCACTGGGCTTTCCTATCTGAAGATATTTATCAAATTTGACAATCGCTTTTTGAGGGTCACCAGATTCCAGGTAAATGGTTCCCGAATATTTTAATGCTTCCCCTATATCAAACTCTTCAGCTTTTTCAAAATAAAACAAGGCTTCCTTGTATTTACTTTCTTTAAAATATTCTTTACCCTGATCCAGATACTTCTCCCCATCACTTCTGAACAAGAAATAGTAAGCCATTCCACTGAGTAGAAGAATTAGTCCCAAGACGGCAATTATCTTTCTAAAAATCTCCATACAACCGATAACTATATTTTTTATTTAATTCCAAAACCAGGAATAACAAGCTTCCACTTATCCCTTTTGTACATTAAGCTGATTTAATTGGATCAGCTGTTGGATTTCCTTCAATATAGGTTCCACATTTTTAGTTCTACCAATACGCTCCAGCATTTTTATGCTTTTATGATCCTTTGTTACCACAATGATGTCGGTACCATTGTGTAGGGCAATAGCAAGATGTCTGAGGGTTTCTAATTTTTGGATCTCTTCGATGCGAATCTCCTTTTTGAATAGTCCAAAATAGGACTTGCTCATGGTACCCGCCGCACAATCGATGGTCATCTGCTGGGCAAAGATCCTAATCTGCACACAAAAGACAATAAGCCCAAAGATCCAATACCAATTCTTTTCACCAAAAATATTTCCATCTTTAATTCCAACGATTAAAATACCGATGGCCATAAATAGCCAGAATAAAGCTAGGCAAAGCGCAAAATATCCAATCCTTTTAGAGGTATATCTACTGCCGTCCTGCGTAAAATATTTATAATTGTGCTCTTCCATTTCTATTGTGTTTTTATGTGGGGGCTCACCTGGTTCAAAAATTATTTACGATCAAATATAGACAGTAATAGGCGGGTATTCCTGTCTATTTAAAATTCGATAACATCCATTTAATATTCGCCGGGATTGAGGAAAATCAGCTCGCAGAATTAACAAGATCACGTGAAAGATTCAAAAACACGGATTACTACTCATCCGGTGTAAAAAAAATCCGCAGTCTATTTTTTAACAAACAAACTGCGGATCGATCCTACTAATTTCGTAAAACGTGCACGCTCAACAAATTCCGAAAAGTCTTTTATTTAGCAACAGGGAAGTAACATGCATAAATGAAACTGTGCTCAAATTTGCCTAAATTTCGTAAACTTCGGAGCGAGTACATCACTGGATAAGCATATTCGTTCTTCGTATCTTCATACGCCTTCACAAACTTATCCATTGCTTGAAATATCTCGCGTTCACCTGTCGCTTTCAATAAGAGCTTTTCTTTTGACCGTCCGGTTCTGAGATAAACAAACAGGGTCGTTCGGCCCAAAATGTTTTTTTGCAACGAATTAAGTTCTTTATTCGAGAAAACTAACCCCATTGTCTCCTTCAGCTGCTGCTCAGAATCAGGCCCCTTCGCAACCAACATATAAGTACGTCCATAAACCACGGTATTTACATAATAGAGATTAGCATCAGCCAAGGTTTTCGCTTCATCCATAGAAATCAGTTCCTCACGCTTAGGCAATGACATATCAATGCTATAAGTCCCCTGATTACTAAAGGAAATAATCGCTGATTGACCTGCGCTAACCTTGGAATCAGACTTTCCTGAATCCATTACACTATTTAAAAGAGCCAAAATATCTTTTTGAAAACCAAATGGTACAACCAGTGTTTTGAAATCTGAAATGGGATGCCAGATACCTGGAATAAATTTATCATAAATAGAAGCAAGTTTTTCCATTTTTTCACTATACCGGCGCGTTGCTGCAAACGAAGGCAATTCCAGCGAAGTTCCAACGTATAATTCAGAAGAAATACGAACTGGCAACTTTGTATACTTTGTAAATGGTTCTAACTTAAGCCTTGGATCTCCATCAATTGTGTCCACACGGAACATATTACCCAAGAAAATCTGATCCATAATATCTTCGTCAGTACCGAATTCCGAAAAAGACAATGTTTGTTTGGTAAGTTCCAGGACCGGTTCTATTGGTTTCTCAATTTCACCATTATTTTTTGCTTCTTTCTTGCATGAGCCCAAGAAAAAAGCAATGAATAGCACAGCGAGGTAAGCACGAGGTTTACGCATATTATTCAAAAATTTACACAAGATACTAAATTAGAAATATTCAAACGAAATAATTTCAGCAAAATAAACATATTTAAAGAAAAATAATAAATCTAAAAATACTAAACTTTCACAAACTATCCATCATATTGCATCGCTAGTATTTCACGCTCTTGCATTTCAACATCCAAAATATGATCAGTCATATACTCATCGCCACTGGCTACCTCGGCATATAAACGGCCATTATCACCTATGATAATTTTTAGCCCGAATACCTCCAGCGTGTCATACCAATCTGTATCGGCTTTTTGCGGCCTGCCTTCAGCGAATTCCTGGTTATAAAATAGGATCAGTTCTTTTTGACAATCGGCCATCCAAAAAAGATAGTCATTGATCCGATCAATATAATCCTCCGGTTTACAAATAGCATAGATAAATACTTTCACTCTTTCTGCTTCAACGATCTTGTTAAATACGACAATATCTTTTTTTATACTAATATGATTTTCATCAATCGCAGATACAACAAAATCCACAGGATGAAGTGTAATTGGGGTATTTCTCTGTCTAAGCTTTCTGAGGTCTTTTATAATAAAATTATTCTGATGAGATTTTGCTTTTGACTCCAATGTATAAAGTTTGGCGATATTTTTCCTATCCACCAATTCCAGACACAACTTTGCCAGATCGTAAGCAGATTGATGATAACCCAAAAATGTATATACGTTAACAAGTATCAAATCCTGATCTTTTGTTCGATCTGCTTGTTGTAAACGATAGAGCAGATCATACATTTTTGCTATACCATCCTTTGAATTACCCGTCTTTCGACATTCATCAGCACATTCAATATAGGTGCTTTGATAATCTTTTTCCATCATATATGCTTCCCTTTTTAACTTAGTTACCAAACCTTGATTTAAATCCCTTCCGTTGACGAAGAACGTCTGCGAGAATTGTCCGTATAAAATCATAGGTTCTCAGCTCATAGTTTAACGTCAGGCTTTCTATCGCTGTTGCGATCACATTATTCCGTTGTTCATTTTTGTATGCAAATTTCTGATTTCTTGTTCTAACAGACACCATTAAAAAATAAATAGTTTCATATCCTCAATAACGGCCGGAAAAAGAAAACTTTCAATCTTATCATAATCCATTCTCTTTTTTAACTCATCAAAATCCTCCTTTTTTACTTTCTTCGAGATCAAAATTAAAAATGATCCAAAGGCGTCATAGATAATATCCGCATAAATCCGGGGAGACATAAGGGGCTCAATTTTTGTTGAAATCACGGAGAGTAGCGCAAACTTTAAAGTTCGCTGCTTGTTAAATCTTGGTTCCGGACGAAATTTATCCTCGGTGGTATTGAAAGGACAGTCTGTAAAAAATTTATGCTTTTCGGGATCAAATTTCTTTAGGTGCAAAGTAATCCTATATTTAAACTGATCATCGATCAATATCTTTTTACCCACCAGTAGATTACGATAGATATAATCCCAGATATATTGCGCCACCTCAGGTGAAATCCTTGGTGTAAATTCTACTTCTGCTTTTTCAACCATTGTCCTTATTTCAAAATATGCCATTTTATAATATATATATGATTAGTCCATTTTGTCAAAATGTATAGCTGATTTTTCAATATAGCTAAAACTACATTATTTTGACCATATAAAATTAGGCGCATTTACGATCCGTTTGTTCCTTTTACAAACTGCTGAAAACAAATAAAAATATTTACTGCAAAAAAACGGCTAATCGATCCCTTTTTAGAATAGATTGATATATGATTACATATATTTTAGGTATGGAAATATAAGAGCGGCACTACTTGATCATCAGTGGACATTTACGAAATTAAGTGATATAAAATACATTTGAATTTACTGGTATAGTAGTTGTGTATTTCAGGTTATAAACATACATATATGAACAAAATCTTTCATTTTTTTTTCGTCGGAATGACAACCATTACGATTTCTTCTTGCCAAAACAGTGGCAAAACATCTACTAGCACAGCTATTGATACAGCGGCAATGACAGATACATTATCTGCTGCTAACAAAACCACACAGTCGACTGCTATACCTGCAATACAAACCCGATATACTGGGACAGTTCCCTGTGCAGATTGTGAGGGGATAAAAACAGTATTGACTTTGGTGAATGAAACCTATAGTCTTGAGGAAACCTATTTGGGAAAATCAGATCAAGCCATACAGTCTAAAGGTCCAATGTTGATCGAGCGCGGCTACGAAAAAGACAATGATGCAACCTTATACATCCTAAATCCAGATAGTGATACTGAAAAGCGTTATTTTGTACGTCTGACAGCACAACCTGGTAAGTTGATCATGTTGGATAAGGATCAAAAGATAATCAACTCGAAATTGAACTATACGCTATCCGAGGAAAAATAAAATCAGTGTTTCACGAATGAGATTCCAGTCTGCCAATAGAAAGCATATTAGCAAAAAGACGATAGGCTCCAGACACAGCAGCAGGAAGCTGTCTAAATAAAGACAGGCTGCTGTAGATGTAATATCCTTTTCCCTTTCTATTGACAAGCAACAAGCCATCTTCATTTCCGTTATTGGAATTTTGGGTACGCAAGACTGGTTTAAATTCACTATTCCAGTCTTTGGGGAGAAACAGCGCGCGGTCCTGCACCCAATTGGCAAAATCTAACTGTTCTATTTTATTTGGATAATTCAAGATTCGATGGGTGGGATCCAAGAAGCTAATGGTTGATTCCATATCGGTAATCCGTTCGCCAGTAACAGCTAAAGGATAAGCTCCCACCTCTTCCAGAGGTAGATCATAGGGGGTATTATATTGGGTTATCAAAACGCCACCAGCTTCAACATATTCGCGCAACTGCGTATGGAAATTCACCAATTGTGGATCAGTATTATAAATTCGGATGCCTAACACTATGGCATCAAAAGTCGACAAATCTGTATCTTTCAAAGCGGCCACTGATAGAAGTTCGATCTCATTCACCAATTGCTTTAGGCTACCTAGAAGTTCATCCTTTTTTCCAGCGATGTAGGCGATCTTCTTAGCAGTGTTTGCCACGGGACTATCTAAAACCTTAAAAAAAGCTTTGGGATGATATACGACATCCTCAATATGGGGATAGCTAAGCGATTTTAAACCACGTTGGTGGATCCCATAACTACTTTCTATCTCAAATCCAATCCGTTGTATCTGTTCAGCGGATCCCAAAGAAGTCAACTGAAAATGAATTTTTTCGGAAGCATTACCCTCTAAGTTCAATGTATGCTCTTTAGGAAATAACCCCAGCTCATCTGCTCCCTTTAACCTCACAGTGACAGACTCTGCTGTAGAGACATTGGATTGTAGTTCAAGTGAGACAGAACGACTGGTAGAATCCGCCAGAACGATAATATCTGTATCAAAGGTGCCGGTAATAGCTGGAGCAATCGTGATTGCTTTATTGTTATTCAATACAGGTACACTAATCGCCATGGATACCCCGCCAAACTGTAACTGCAATTGTACAACGATTGAATTGTTATGTTGAGCAAGTACAATATCATTGAAAGACCGCGGAGAATAATTCCCCCTATCTCCTTCTTCCTTTAACCAGGATGGTAATGAGGGCTCAATGGTGCTGCTAAGCCGACCCGTAATTTCTATTCGTTCTGTACCTGATAATTGAAGAGGCTGATGATATAACGATTCAAAAAAGGGAACTGTCACATGGGTCAACACCAGATCAGAATCCTGAGGTATATTTGCCTGCAAAAATAAATTAACATCGGTGCCGGGTACCCAGCTATCGACCAATGAATTTATTTCAAAGGATACCCCAAGTGTGCGTAGTAAAAGCAGCTCCAAGTCAGCGCGTTTTTCATGGATTACACTATTTTTGGATACAGTTCTCATCCAGATCAAAATTGTTGCGATCGTCACTGAAAGTTCCCGATTATCTCCCTGGGCCTGTTTCGCAAGCAAACGATCGACAAGTTTCTTAAAAACAGGGATATACTGGTCCTCCGTTTCAGTTGAAGTAAATAAAGCGTCAGCAGCTGTAGGATCAACAGACTTTCCCCTCAATAATTCAAAATATTCAAGCGTGGGTGTATGTTGCGTTAAACTAGCCATCGCCTGAGAACGGTGTTTATTACGGCTTTCAGCAGCAATCTCACCATGATGCAAGCCTGTATAACGATTATATACAGGGATAGTGACCGAAAAATGCTGTGGTAAAGGTATTACCTTACCACCAATATCTTTGACGCCACTCTCCTGATAAACGTTCCAAAACAAACGCTGTGTCTGCCAGACAGACAATTCCTCCAATTGTTCAGGATAGGCCTGCGGATTCGCAGCGAGATCATAAGCTTTTTGTGTTAGGATCGCCGAACTCTGATGGTGTCCATGGAGATCAGGAATATTCGGTGAAAACCTCGTGATAATAATATCTGGCCGAAAGTACCGAATGGTCCATACGATATCCGCAAGCACAGCTTGCTCATCCCAACGGAGCATCGTTTCGGCTGCAGATTCTACAAATCCAAAGTCTTTGGCCCGTGTAAAAAATTGTCTTGTACCTTCGGTCTTTCGCGCAGATAAGGATTCCTGTACCCGAAGTATACCAAGGTCGGTTCCTTTTTCGGAACCTATAAAATTCTGTCCCCCTTCGCCGCGCGTAAGCGACAAATAAGCCGCATCTACAAGCTGGTCCTGAGCAAAAAATGTCAATAGCTTGTTGTTCTCATCATCTGGATGGGCACCTACATACAAAATCCTTCCAAAAACCTTCAACTTGCATAACTCACGCATGAAACCAGCATGGTTTATTTGCGAAGAAATTCCGTTTCTAGGTTGTTGTCGAGATTGTTGTGCGAGAAATTTTAATGCCATATCCATCTATTTTAATACCTGCGATGGCCAAATATAGCAATAATTTCTAAAAGACTACTAATCCTATAGATATTATTAATAATACTAAATATAATGTAGCCGAAAGCTTACGAAACCGCCTGCTCAAAATACCTTGTTATTTCTTCTGTCTGATTACATAGTATGTGCCCAAATCTATCCCTTTTAATAACAAGTATTTTTTTTCATTTGAGCGATACACTTTATAATTATTTAATTCTCTTGTTTTTAAATCCTCGTATATTTTATTGGGTTGTTTGAAATACAGTGTTTTATGGGGCATCACAATTTTGAAATAACTTGTTCCCTCCCAATGGTCAATATGGGAATTATTGCCTGTGCCCCATTTTAGGTATCTGCCGAAATCCCAAAATGAATATTGAATCCACTTGTCTTTATGGATGTACTCGCGCCGGATAAAATCCAATCCTTCATTTTCGTCTGTAAGTTCTCCCGCATATGTTATTTCCAACTTGCTGTCGCTAGCTTCGGGATCATCATAGCTATCCGTAAGCAGGTAGTTCCACTGGCCATGGCCATACAGGAATAATTTGTCTACCCACTTTTCCGGGTCAGAGGGTAATGCATGTCTCTCCTTTGCCATATATTCTTTAGTGGAAAGCAATTTTTTAATTTCCTTTTTTGAGAACGTTCGGGTCCCATCTAAATTGTTAATCGGATACCTTGTCGTATCACCATTGGATATCCAGTTGCTATAAGTGTCACACTCTGTATCAACAACATACCGATCCATTGTCTTATAATTATGCTTTATTGTATTCGGATATATATAGGTTAATGAATCCACAACACGTCCATTTTGATCGAGTTTATACCAAAAATGTTCGGTCGTCGTTCTCTCATCTTCGTCCATAAATCTACTTCCAGCAATCAATAAAGTGCTGTCATTTATCTGGAGGATAGGTTCAAAATATTGTGCCTGGATCTCCAGCACTTCATAGTCATCATCTTTCAGACTATCCAATGTGCCGCATGTTCTGTACACTTCCGGAACCCGTTGAAATTTCACTGCTAACTGTTTATAATACTTCCCAGCATCGGGCAATACAACGATACAGCCCAGAATGACTGCTCCTATTAATATTTTTTTTATCTTCATTTTTTACTGTTTCTCCAAAGCACACACCGGATACTTCTACTCGAAGTAAAGATATCGAGTTCTGGGTAAATAAGGGCCGCGAATATTAATTTGGAACCTGCAATTAAAAAATGAAACAACTATTTTTCCCTATCATATTGTATCAAGAAATCCATTTATAGTACCTAAAGACTTGCGGTCATGTGTTAAACTTTTGGAATTAACACTTTTTAACCGATATATACCGTAGCTTAGCGCTTTATCAACAATTAGATCAACCAACAGAATGCCCTTTTTAGATCATGTGCTCCAAAAACCCAGCTACGGATGGAAAGACGACAATGGAGACCTTATTAAACCCAGCCCAAAACAAATATTCAGCGAGTTTTTCAAAAGATTGAATGTTTTTAAGGACCAACGCAACTGGTTACCTTTTTTTAGTTGGCTGAAAGTAGCTTGTCTTATCCCTTTTTTCTTTGTTTTTCTCTTTGCTCACCTTAGCTGGTGGACAGTGCTGGCAGCTTTTATCTACAGTATGATCATTATGGGGACACATGGTACGATCTGGCATCACAGATTTTCTACACACGGTGCTTTTAAGTTCCGTAACCCCTTCTGGCGTTTTTTCACACAGAACCTCACAATCAATGTGATTCCCGAGGAAATCTATGTCATTTCGCACCACGTACATCATGCAAAATCAGATCAACCAGGAGATCCATACAACGCACAGGCAGGATTTCTATATTGCTTTTTGGCCGATGTCAACCATCAACCCATTGCTAAAGATCTAACAGAAAACTCTTACAACCGCGTCAAGTCGCTTATGAAGCATACTGGTGTTACAGCCAATACTTATGCACAATATCAAAAATGGGGTTCCTATGTCAACCCGACACATGCAATCCTATCCTGGGTATTAAATTGGTCATTTTGGTATGTTGTATTCTTTTTAATCGGTGGACATGCCCTAGCCTGTTGTCTATTTGGTGCAGCTGGCTTTTGGGCCATTGGTGTGCGTACATTTAATTATGAAGGACATGCCAAAGGAGAAGATAAGCAACGGGAAGGGATAGATTTTAATGAAAAGGATAAATCCATCAATCAATTGTGGCCAGGTATTGTCGCTGGTGAATGGCACAACAACCATCACCTCTATCCCAAAAGTGCGCGAAGTGGTTTTAAACCTTACCAAATTGACCTAGCCTGGTGTTATATCAAAATGATGCACAAGTTAGGCGCTGTCAGCAGTTATCGCGATGACAAAAAACGGTTCGATGAACAGTATCATAAACCTTATCTCGATGCTAAAAAATAGGCAGGGGATCTGATTCCCGGTATCAAACCAAATTGGTTATACAATAAACAAAAGAAACAGCTAGTACTAGCTGTTTCTTTTGTTTTAAATAATTCACTTAATTTATTGCAGCATATCAAGCCTTCGTATTGGAAGCTGCTGCTCTAGCGGGTTTCCTTTTCTTCCCCCATTTGCGGTTGTACCAGATAATAAATCCCGTCACAGGTAATGAGGCCCCTACCAGCGACGCTAATGAGGCCAATATTTTCGTAGGCAATCCACCAATAGTGCCCACATGGATATCGAAGTTTGCGCGATAGATCTGCTGTCCAAAAGAGATCTGTTCATCCTTCGAAACACCGCCTACAACGCTTAGACTCTTCTGATCCAACCCGTACCAAGTAGTCATATCATTATGTCCTGTTGTTGGATTGAGATAAACTGTATAGACATCTTTTGCATCTTTGGGATAATTGATCCGAACATGTTGTTGTTGCTGATATCTTCGCCAGATCTCATCATCAGGTTGTTTAAAATCACTGGTAAGCCTTGTTGTATCCGAAAGTCCCTTATGTGGATGCTCCAATCTTGCTTTGCCACCAGTGACCAACCAATGATAACCATCATCAAACCAGCCGAATGTAAATACGACACCAGTCACCGTCAGAATAACGGTAAATATCAACGTATAAAACCCCAGCACATTATGCAAATCGAGATTAACCCGCTTCCAGCTTGCCCCCCATTTAATCTTGAAACTCTTATCCCGTGTAGATTTGTTCCACTTATTGGGATACCACCAGATGAAACCGGTTATCAATGTGATCAGAAACAACAGGCAATTTGCGCCGACAAAATAACTTCCATAAGGTCTTGGAAACCAAAAAAAACGATGTCCCGCTCGCAAAAAATCATTAAACACTGAAATTCCATCTTCATTGATGCGATGATAGAGCTTTTGGCCTGTATAGGGATTGAGATAAAGATCATGGTAATTACCATGACGGTCAGGTCCGTAACCAAGGATACAGCTTTTGTTCCGATTCCGGAACTCCAATGAGAGTATCCGACCTAAACTATCCCCCGGAATATCTTTTGCCACAGCCTGGATCAATTGCGAAGGTTTCAAAAATGGACTGTCCGATTGTTCAACATATTGCCCCGGTGTCAAGAACAAAACAAACTCATCTCTAAAGGTCCAGATCGCCGCCGTCAGACAGACGACAAAAACAACGATGCCCGAAAATAAACCCAGCCAGAGATGGAGCCAGTTGCTTATTCTTCTGAACAGTGATTTTTTAGATTTTGCCATATGTTGTAGTAAGGGACCAGCTACTTCCACCATGCAGAAAAGCCAGTCTCTACTTTATATCTCTATTTAACTTTAAAAAGCCCGTTTACAGCATCCAAATCATTTACTTTGATACCCTTAACCATCTTACCTGCAGCGCCATCATAACTATAAATATGAATATCCCCTGTATTGTCTTTTTTGGTGTTTACAGGAAAGTAAACCTTTCCGCCATTCGCCAGGATGTTCGGTGCGGTAGGCTGGCCTTTAACCAATGGAAGGTCTAATTTAGTCAAGCTACCTGTTGCCATGTCAACGACATGAAATTCCTGTACATTGCCAAAGCCATAAGATTGCCAGGTTAAGGCCAGATCCATACGAATTCTGCGAACCAGCAATTTACCATTGCCAGCATAACCTCCGCCCAGTACCGGATCCCCGTTTAGTTTTTCTGAAATATTCAGGAAATAAGTAGGGTCGACAACCGATGTTCCTTTTTTGATACGGTAAATACCATGTGGTTTATCCCAGTTTTGAGAGATCATCTCAAATGGTGAAGTCATGATATACAGATCATCATTGTATGTAAAAGTTTTTAAAACACCATTTCGGTCATTACCCGGACTTGTCGAGCGGTTATCTTCGCTATAAACAGGATTGTTCATGGCTGGATAATCAAATACGGCAAAATAAGCAGTACCTGTTGCGTAGTTGGTTTTACCCTTGGCGATTGCATCCGGATATTTTTCATCACCATACCAATAGCCTACATGTAGCTTATTGTCTTTCAGCTCCGCAAATCCGATAAGCGGTCCCGTGAGGCCAGCCTTGGTCGGAATATCAAATTTGCCTTCTTTGACCACCGTCATGTTTTCAACATTTACAATTTTATAAGCACCTTTATAGCCATAGATAAGTAGATTGTTCTGATCAATCCATTGATGATTGTACCGGTTGGCATCAGCCAGGACAAATGGAATCACTTTAACCAATTGCAGCTTCTGGTTAACATAGCTGTATTTGGAGAGTGTATTTTCACCGGACTTATAGGAATAATAAAAACCATCCTTTGTCATAAAAGCCAGAAAGCCGGGATCCTGAGTGGTCACATTCGCACCTTTACCCAAAAAGGAGATTTCACCTTCCGAAAGTGTGCTATGCTGGAAAAGGTAAGAACCATCGGGATCCAACACAAGTCCGCCAACAGCAAAAATTTTCTCTGTTTCGGGCTCTGGGTCAGGATTGTCAGTAGGATTGCTCTTTGAGCAAGATTGCAGGGAAAAACCCGTCACCAGCGCTGCAAGCGCTAGCATCGCAAATTTAGTCATATTTATTTTCATGATAATTGTGTGTATAAAAAATTATTAGTGCAAGAAATAGCGTAATTTTAGATTGAAGGACCTTCCCGGTTTCTGTAACCGAAAATTGTCGTAAGCCAGTTCGTTTCCAAGATTCCGGCATTCAAATGAAATATTGTAGCGACCATCTTTTAAGGAATAGGTCATTCCGGCATGATGTAGCAACTGTGTCGGAATGATATTTAAAGACTGTGAACTACCCCAGGCCTCCCATGTCAGGTAAAAACTGTGGTAATATTGGCTGGACCAATCAAACTGCAAACGTGTCCCCCTGCCTAGCCAGTCGCTTTTTCCGACCGACAGATATAGGTTGCCGTACAACCAAGGTTGATTGGGGATCATATTACCATAATTTGCCCGCGGTGTCTCCGTTCCATAGGTATATTTTTGGTTCTGTTTAGACCGTTGATAGCTGGCATTCAGTGTCAGCTCTACCAGTTTGGCATATTTATATTGTACCTCTGCCTCCGCTCCATATACGATCACTTTACCTTCGTTCAAAAATTGTGAGGTATTGTTGCCCATCGGAATGGTATAGATAAAATCTTTGGCATTACCGAGAAATCCCCCGATATCAGCGCTATAAAAATGACGGTCATGCTTACGACTGAGGTCAGCATTGATATTAAAATTATGGCTGCTTTCCGGTTTGATATCTGGATTAGGGATCACATTCACCCCATCCCCCAATACTTCCACGAGTTCGGGCAATCGGTACGCATGCTCATAAGAAAACTTGACCCCCATATTGTCGCCCATGCTGTAACGGCTTGCTAATCCGTATCCAAAGTTATTATAAGAACGGTGTTGTGCTGGCATTGGATTTTTTCCTTCCGTAACTGCCCCTAGTTCAATGCCAAAATGAAAGAACTTAGCAAATACACTGGTATTCAACCGCTGTTGTAGTGATTTATTTTGCCAAGATAATCCTGTCACGGATTTGGACTGACCAGCTGGACTCAAAATTTTCTGACTCAACTCCTCGTCCGATTTCTGGTCGGACTTATTGTAATTGTGGTTTAAGGTCAATTGATTACCTTCATTGATACGATAGCTCAGGTTTACACGGGTCAGCAAAAAAGTATTTTGATAATTTGTATAGGAGCGATTTTTCGATCTATTTAGTTCGCCAAAGTCATTATTACTGCTACTTGCGGATCCATCCCACCAATAGGTGGTTGTTGAAGTATCTACCACGCTATATTTGTCGACAGCATAACTGACAAATGCTGTCGCATTGAGTCCCTCAATAAAGAGGTTGTCTTTTTTATAGCGCAAACTGGGCATAAAATAATTTCCATGACGGTTTACTTTGCCATAGACGATATTCTGGTTGTTGCCTGTCTGAAACTCCTTGTAATGGTTATTGTACAACATGCCAAGTACAAGCGCATCTGCCCATGTCTGATTGATGTAACCGGCCTCAGCTTGAATCATACCCGATTTGTACTGATCGTGAAAGCGCTTTACGCTCTTTTCGATGAAGCTGTTCGGTCCATCGGGTACCCGGATCGCGGCATCATATTTTGGATTGCTATGCATCCAATAGTCATTGTCCGAGTAATTATAAAATCCGGTCAACTTAAACATCAGTCCTGTTGTATCATTGACCGACTGTGTATTCAGAGACAGACGGTGGGTATTAAACGAGCCGATGCTATAACTTGCATCCAAGTAATTTTTAGCACCTTTATTGGTCACCATGTTAATTCCGCCACCCAACGCATCCGAGCCAAGTTCAATAGGAACCACCCCCTTATATACCTCGAGCCGATCGGCGAGGTTGACCGGAATATTATTAAAATTCATCCCGATACCAAAGTTCTCCATCGGTATACCGTCAATAAAAAAACGTATCGCTTTACCGGAGAGACCATTCAATGAAAAGTTAAAATCCGAGCCTAAGCCTCCATATTCTCGAATGCGAACTCCTGTTGTGGTATTCAGAATCTGATTCACATCACGGGTACTGTTATTATACTTGCTCAATTCAAGCGCAGCGACGTTAAATCCAGTTTCTCTAACCAGCTGACTAGCTGTCTTCGCGTCCACATCCACCTGTTGTAGCTGCTGTGCATTAGACTGCAATGTCAGATTCACGACCAGAGGCGACGATTCCTTTAGAAATACAGTTTGGCTAATGGTCTTATACCCCACGCTGCTTAGGCGCAGCAGATATTCTCGCTCGGCTAAAGCGCTAAGCTCATAACGTCCATGCTGATCCGTTGTTGTACTCTGTTGACCAAAGCGAACTGATACACCGGCTAGAGGTCCCTCAGACGACGTAATTCTGCCATAAACACGCTGTTTCCTTTCACTTTGCAGACCGATAAAAACCTGTTTACCATCTTGTTTCAGTTTAATTTTCTTTCCGGCAAATAAGTCCGTCAGGAGACGTTCTAATTTTTCATTTCGATACCGCTTGGTGACCTTACGATCCGCATCCAATAATTGATTACTGTAGACAAACGAACAATTGATCTGCTGCTCGATCTGTTGCAAAGCCTGGGATATCTTGATCGAAGCAAAATCTATGGTCAGGTTTTTCTCCAATAGGGAGCGCTGCTGTGCGAGCGCAGGCAAAGGTAATAACATGATACACAAAAGTGTACAGGAAATTATACGCAACAAAAAAGTAGAAGGTTGCTGCGCTAAAAATATTTTCATATTTTGCGAATATTATGGATGAATACTTCTTGGATTTTTTCATAGTCCGGTATGTAGTTTTGGTCGACGCCATACCGGTTACTTTTTATATTTAACCTATCCCATTTACTATCTGATTGTAATTGTTTTATTATCTATTGTATATTTTATTCCAGTACTGAATGCCAGACTGCTCATCATATTATCAAGACTAGTTTTCTTAAAAGTCCCAGTCACAGTAAGCGTTTTAAGTGCTTTGGATTCAATAATGATTTTTACTCCATACCTACGTTCCAAGCGTTTAGCGACAGCCTCAAGTGGTTCATTTTTGATGACAAAAGCATCTTCGGTCCATGCCACAGCATCCGTAGTTTCTACATTGCGGCTCAGAACTGGTTCATGGAAGTTCATAACACCCTGCATGCCCGCTGTCAGCAGTACCTGATCCGACTGAGCGTAACGACCAAATCGTACTTTCCCCCGCTCAACAGTCAACAAGACCTGCCTGTCTTCAGCATAGGCTTTTAAATTGAACCGCGTACCGAGTACCTGCGTGAACGTAGAGTCTGTATGAATAATAAAGGGCTTATTGGGGTCATGCGCGATATCGAAGAGTGCTTCACCGCGAAGTTTAACAAGTCGCTGTGTCCCCTCGAATTGCAACGGGTATTCCAGTTCGCTCTTTCCGTTGAGTACGATATGGGAGCCATCAGAAAGGGTCAATGTGAGCCGTTGCCCAGCTTCAGTACGTACAGTTTTTAACGATGCTTGTTTTTCGATAGGTAATGCAGATCTATCTTGTCGATATATATACCAACCTAAGCCGAGAACGAGGATCAAGCTCGCGGCTAGTCCAATGATAAATGATAAACGTTGGATGGCAGGTTTCCCTTGAACCGCAACATCAATTACCTTCACCTTGTCCTCTATATTTGTCGAAAGCTTATCCCAAGCGGACCGAAGCTGATGATTTTCTCCAGGTGCCTCCTCCAGCTCTCCCTCCTGCTCATGTAACCAGCGTTCTATCTTCGCCTTTTCAGCATCAGATGACTGTCCATTTGTATACCGTCTGAATTCTTCTCTCGTTATTTTCATTATCATTTGTAGGAGTCTCTTATCCACCGGAAACCAAGCTCTGTTTTAATCAAGTCTAAATAAGATTCTCTATTAATACAGTTCCCTAAGCCAGATAAAAGTACAGGTCAGTTTTATAGAAAACACACAAAACATTGATTTTCAACAAGAAAAATTACATTTAAATTTCAGGAGGTGGTTTTACCGCGCTAGATGCGTGCGTAAGAATGTAAGAGCATTACCGATATGTTGTTTCACTGCACTCATGGAAATCCCCAATTCGCCAGCAATCTGAGCGTTGTCCATACCTTGTTGGTCACGCATCAGATAGACTCTGCGGCATTGCGGTGGCAACAGGTCTACCAGCTTTTGCACACGATCAGAAAGGTCGTTGTAATAAATTTCCTCCTGCGTGCTACAGTCCGCTTCGTTATAATCGATCAAGGAGTTTTGCATATGCTGTTTCTGACTAGCGGAATCCCTAAAATATTTGAGGATCTGGATTTTGGTTGCATGGGTAAGAAAGTGTTCCGGTTTCTCCAATAGCAGCGTTTCCCGACGTTCCCAAATAGATAAAAATACATTATGAACGATATTTCCGGAAACATCTTCGTCGTTTGTTTCCCGATAACAGATCCGGTACATCTTAGTAGCATATAACTTATATAGTTCCTCAAAACTGGATTCATCCAGCTGAAGAATTGATATTTTAGTTATGTTCGCCATCCTATCCATGTTTTTCAGACTCCAAAGATAGGCCTATTTAGAATGAATTCAAATAAAACTGACAATATCTTTTAGATACTTAAATTTCAGATGCTGTTGAATTTACCGATGTTATTGTTCATCTATTGCAAAGCTATCAAGTAGATATATAGGTTGATTATGCTAAACATAACATCTAAAATACAGGATATAATAAACGTACTCCTTTATAAACAACAACTAGACTTCCCTCTAAAGGATGCTAATTTCTTCATAACAATAATACCGAAGCGATGAAAGCTTCGGTATTATTGTCATACAGTACCTCCACAGGTTATTTTTCGTTCAGGTTTCTGGATTTCAACTCATTGTCAAGTGCCTCATCCGTTTTCTTCCAGCGAATAAAAGCCCAAGCTCCCATAACGATAAGCATAAACGTAAAAATAGTAATACCCTTATTTACGACACCATAAACAACAATCCCAGCACAAAATCCGACAAGTATGGCATTGATCAGTTTACTACTTTTTTGTTGCTTTTTTTTCTCCAACAATTCCTGATCGGTCAATTCAGTTAGTTCCTTTTCTTTCATAGTTTTAATGTTTTGGTCAATATAGTATGGAGCAAATATACAATCTAAAAAAATATTCACCTATTTCACCAATAAGATAATGGTCAAAGATATGATCGATGAAAGTCTACTTTTCACACATTAAAGACATACCCCTTCTCCCAACGGAAGCGAATGCAGAATAAGTAAGGCGTGTAAAATCAACTCTCCAGTACGTTATTAGTATTACTTAAGTATTGTTTAAGTATCGACTAAGTATCACTTCAGTAGTATTATACGAAATAGACACGACTACTTATCTCTTACCTTATAAGGCATTGAACTTTCCATATCCTTGCATGATAGCTAATTTACCTGGCGGATACAGACCTTACGATGAAAAGGTTTGACGTTGTTATGTCTTCCCCTTCCTTTGGAAAGCACGACAGTATTAAATCTTATCAAGCTCCAACATAAGAGCCTTGAGATCCTGTTTCATAAGCGTAATACTAGATTCCAATTGATCATACATATCTGCGCGGTTCTCCAGTTCATCTGTAGAGTACTTCCCTCCTTCACCAAAGAAGAGCGGTACGGACGACTTCTTCGGATCTAGATTGATCTGCCCCAGATTGGTCCATTTTTCTACGATCTGTTCTCTTAGAGATTTATCTTGACCGATAGACGGGTTTTTGTATTTCAGGTAGTACCAGACCAAGGGCGGGAAGATCGCCGAAGTTTCTACGTTATCCCACACGTCCTTTAAGGCATTTCGCTTGTGATGAAACTCAACAGACTCCTTATTAAAAATCATCATCAACCCTAGGCCAGCCTCTCCGATACCTGCTGTTATCCCAATAGTATTGCTTACACCCTCGTTTTTAACCGCTCCACCGGCGAGGATAGCCCCAAGCGCCCCCACCACAATCGCTCCTTTGGTCAATTTGGATTCACGGTCCCCCTGTCTGCCTTTGAGGTAATTGGCTACCTGACTTACCCTTTCTTCCTCACAGTCCATCTCCGAAGAAACGGCAGAAATCTCAATTGAAGCGGCATTTATCCGATGGTCAATATCCTGCTTGATCTCAAGGATACGGAGTCGGGCCTCCACACTGGTACTATCTCTCCGGGTCCGCAGCTGCATATACTTATCTATCAGATCCAATATCCCTATGGCATTCGCCATGTTAAGCGTGTTGTGATCAAATTTTTCCGTCAGACGTTTTGATAGCTGCTGTTGGTACAGTGCCACGGGAAGTTGATCAGCGGTATAGCTATATAAATTCCGTTGATTGCAGTTGCTGTTATAAAGTGTATCCCGTATACCGGGATCTTTGATGGTCCGACAAGAGGTCATCAAAAACACTCCGATCATCAACATCCAACAGACTTGTTTATTGCCTAAAGCCGGAACGATAAAACGCCCCCGATGAAATACCTTACCCATATATTTAAGTTATCATGGTATAAAATTAGCCGCGCTTACTTTTCCAGTACCAGACTAATCCCTGTAATCTAATTTATGAAAAAATATATTCGTCTTGACATAAATTCAACCCTTTGTTCAGGATAATATGGATAAATTTGTATGTACTAAAAGTATCGAGATGATTGAAAGAATAGCAACTTATTGGGATGGAAGAAGTGTTTCATGGCGCAAGGAACGAGATGAGGCCTGGTCACGCCCCGAAACCGAGCAATGGCTTGATTTTTTTAAGTCTGTCCGGCATCAGGCAGCTGGAAATAGCGTACTCGAAGTCGGTACTGCAACGGGATATTTTGCGAATATCCTGACCCTGGCCGGTTTTGAGGTGACAGCCATTGATCTTTCACCGCAGATGATCGAAGCCGCAACGCTTGTGAGCGAGGAACTAAAGCTAAATGTAAATTATAGCGTCATGGATGCGCAGTCCCTGCAATTCGAGGACAATACCTTTGATCTACTGTTCACACGTCTAATGACCTGGACTATCCCTGATCTGGAAAAATGCTACCGCGAGATGCATCGTGTGCTCAAGCCCGGAGGTAAGCTGATCAACCTGGATGCAGATTTCGGAAAAACCGTCTTTAGCACAGACAGACATGACGAATGCCCATCGGGTGCGATTGAAGAGGTGAATGCCATCAAATCGGCGCTGGAAATCAGCCAGCACGAACGTCCAGCCAAAGATATCGACATATTGCAAACAATCGGATTCGGTTCCGTTGAAGTCGACATCCACGCCCAAAACCGTATTCTAGGACTTCCCTTGACTACTGAAGGGCTTTTTATGCTCGAAGCAACAAAAAAAATAACTATCTAATAATCGAGAGGTATTCAAGAATAAAGAACCCTCAGTTTTAAACAATTGAGGGTTCTTATTTATTTTCCAAACGGAGCTCATTAAATTTATAGCTAACGTTTCCAATCACGTTCAGCAATCGCTATGCATTAGCGATGGTATAACCAATCCATTAATACTTATTGATCAGGTTATCCCTTCAACCCGACACTGAATTTTCGGGCGTCGTAGAATACGTTGGCGTCCCTCCTCCTTCGCGAAGCCTTAAAACAACTATTCTCGGATCTAATGACAACAGGATATAGTTTTTCAGGCTTTTTAAGCTAGTAAGTGTTGCAGAACGAAATGGTTTGGTAAATTTTGCTTCCGCCACTCGCCACCGGCCCATTTTTTAAAACATTATCGTTTTATATATCCATAATGTTACCTTTGTAGAGGACAAGACATTCATGAGTAAGGATCGCGATATACTAGAAATACAATTGTGGGAGGCGCTAAGAAGTGGAGAACAAGCTGCTTTACAGCAGTTATACATGTCCTATTACAAAGGCCTGTTGAAATATGGACTGCGGTATACAGACGATCGGGATACCCTAAAGGACAGCATCAACAATACCTTTCTTTATTTCTGGGAAAAACGCGAAAGTATAGGCAACGCCAATCATGTTGGCAACTATATTTTCAAAAGTTACCAGCGACAATTAGTCAAGGACCTCAATAATACAAATAAATTTGAAAAGCTTCTCGAAAACAACGAAGACACCGATACGGTTGATGTTGAAGAGTTTCAGTTCATTATCCGACAGGAAGAAAATACACGGGTTAATGTCCTTAAAAATGCGATTCTCCAATTACCCAAACGGCAACGTGAGCTCGTTCTGCTTCGTTATTACGAGGGACTCAGTTACGATGAAATTACGCTAAGAACAAACCTGAGCAAACGTGCGGTCTACAATCAGATCCATAGCGCCATCAATACATTAAAAAAAGACACTAGTCTGCAAAATCTCAAACAGATTCTCCCCCTATTAATCTTATTTTAGTTTTTTAGAAAAAAAATAACAAGCAGACACACAGCTTTTTACATATTTAACTAAAAAATAACTGGTAAAAACCGAACTCGGTAGGCTCTATCTATATAAACGACTAATTTTTAGACCATGAGTGCATACCAGTCTGTTCAGGATTTTATATTGGATGAATCTTTCTTTCGCTATGCGGTAAGACAAGATCCATCGGAAATCTTGAAATGGGAAAGTTATATTAAACAACATCCCGAGCAGCAGGAACTTATACAGCATGCTAAGCAAGAATTGCTGGCTATGCAAGATGCACTGTATTTGATTGATGCCGAGCAAAACTATGTCCGGCTAGTGCCCCATTTGGATCCCCCTTTCAAAAACATACCGTTAAAGAAAAAATGGACCTATTATGCGGCGGCGGCTATTGTCTTTCTGTGTTTGATCACTTCCCTATATGTCTTCCAATATCATTTCAACCAATCGCAGACGAATGCTTACCTAACGCAACCTGCTGAAAAAAAAACAATTAAACTCACTGATGGTACACTGGTCAAGTTAAACGCCGCAAGTAAATTGGAGATCGCTGATGGATTTGGTAAAACAAACCGTGCGGTCAAACTTGTTGGTGAAGCGTATATGGAAGTGGCTAAAAACAAAGCATTACCCTTTACCGTAACGACTCAGGCACTGCAAGTCCGGGTATTGGGGACAACGATCAATGTCAGAGCCTATGCCAACGAAGAACTTACTGCTGCCTCACTGATTGAGGGCAGTGCGGAGGTTATTTTGAAGAGCAGATCCCAAGCGCCTATCCGTCTAAAACCAAAAGACAAAGTCGTTGCTCCACTAGCAGAAGCGCAGCCTAGTTCCAAAAACAATACAACAGGCATAGAAAAAAAATCCAATTACAAATTGGAGACCGTTACCCAGTATGATGCTGAGCAACGATTGGCCGAAACCTCTTGGGCCGACCAGAAACTTGTCTTTGTTAACGAACCGCTGTCTTCAATTGCTAAAACGTTAGAACGCTGGTATAATATTACTATTGAATTCCAAAATTCGGACATCAGCTCCCGAAAATATACAGCAGCATTCGATGACCGCGAAGAACTACAGAATGTGCTCCAAAGCCTACGGAGCAGCATCCCTTTCAACTATCGGAAGATCGGGCCACGCAGCATCAGAATTTACCTAACTAATCCATAAAATAAAACTTATGAAAGATACAGTTACCTAACCAACAGAGAAAAAAAAGGAGCATGCCAGGCATACTCCCAAAATCGTTAATTAACACAACAGGCTGTGACTGCGAATCCTAGGCGCTGTTGTCAATTGTTTACATTAACCTTGCAAACTTATGAAAAATAACGCAATTCGCGTTAAGGGAAGATATTACCCTAAACTTTTTAATACGATCATTCTCGTGAAACTGACCATCATCCTAACCCTGCTGTTCCACCTGACTGCGATAGGTAATTCTTTGGCTCAAAATGAACGTGCTACCTTACATCTCACATCGGTGAAGTTGAGCACGGTTTTAAAAGAAATTGAAAGCCAGACCAAGTATCGCTTTGTTTACGGTGACGATCTCGTCGAAGGTCTGGGTGCAGCATTTGCTGTGCACGCCCAAAACCAACCTGTCAAAGATATCCTCGATGAACTATTGACGAATACTGACCTCAGTTTTCGGATGCATCGGGAATACCTTATCATTCTTTCAAAGGAAGAAAAACAGGCACTAGCGACCCAGTCTAATATTCGAGGGCTTGTTCAGGATAGCCAAGGCCGACCATTGCCTGGTGTTACGGTGAATGTGTTAGGGGAAAACAACAACACGGTATTGACCGATCAAAACGGAATTTTTCGGATCCGAGCGTCCGTTGGACAAGTACTCCGGATTTCGTATGTCGGTCATGTTTCACAAAATATCAAACTTACGACAAAACATAGCATAGAAGGAATCAAAGTACAGCTCGAAACCGGAGTAAATACCTTGGAAGAAACCGTCGTGGTGGGATATGGTAGTGTCAAACGGAAAGATCTGACCGGATCGGTTGTCTCTGTTGACGTGAAGGAGATCAGGGATGTGCCTTTTACCAGTATTGATCAGGCCCTGACAGGTAAGGCTGCCGGTGTGCAAGTCATACAAGCTGATGGCTCGCCAGGCGGGGTTGCCAAAATACGCATTCGAGGCGGTACCTCGCTTATGGGCGGTAATGATCCCCTTTATATTATTGATGGGGTGCAAATGACCGTACAAAATCGTTATGTGAGCAATTCAGCTGAGGTGGTCAACCCGGTAGATCGCTTTGGATCAGACGATCCAAACAGCGCAGTATCTGGCTCATTCGCCCGTGGACTCAATAGTCTAGCCGGACTAAACATCAGCGACATCGAGACAATAGATGTATTAAAAGATGCGTCTGCCACAGCAATTTATGGATCTCGGGCTGCCAATGGTGTTGTCATTATTACCACCAAACGTGGAAAACGTGAACAAAAACCAACTTTGGAGGCCAATTATTATCATGGTATTAGCAAGCAACGACCAATCAACCTGCTCAATCGTGACCAATATATCATGATTATGCAAGAGGCTAATCGCAACCTCCTTGATGCCCGCAAAGCAGCAGGGGAAACACTCACGCCTGAGGAACTTGTCGATTTTGACAACCGGATCAACAATCCTAATTTTTATGGTCCTGCGAATACGGATTGGCTAAATCTAGTCACCCGGACGGGAAAATCCGACAACGCTGATCTCTCCGTTAGGGGTGGTGGTAATGCTTCGCAGTATTTTATTTCTTTAGGATATACCGGTAATCAAGGCGTTGTATTAGGCACCGACTTCCAACGTTTGTCGGGACGGATTAACCTAGACAACGAGATCACTAGTAAGCTCCGCACGCAAGCCACATTTGGTTATGGCTATACCATTAATAATATCACCAATGGTCTTTATACACAGGCACTCTTTGCCCCGCCAACTTTTGCAGCTTATAATGCGGATGGTTCCATTGCTAAATATACCGGCGAATCTATAGGAGGATACGATTATCAGGGCTATCAAAATCCACTTGTACTCCTCGACGGAATAAACAGAGCAGCCAGTCACTCTCTCCTAGGATCAGTGGCAGCCGATTATAAAATTTTACCGGAACTTATTTTTCGAAGCACTGCTTCAGTCAACTATAACAGTACGAACCAACGCAATTACGTAACCGGTGATGCCTTAATCGCCGCATCAAACGGTGTGGGGACCTCCAGTCTAGGAACGGGATCGCAGTCGCAGAATCAGTTGACAGACCTATTTTTTGAAAATACATTGACCTGGGATAAAGTTTTCAATGCGCAGCACCGATTCAATATTGTGGGTGGTACTTCTTGGCAGAAAACTCGTTTTCAACTTTTTGGTGTTACCGCACAGGGTTATCCTGATGACAAGTATTTGAACAACCTTTCATCAGCTAGCTTGGTGACAGCGGCCGTTGGGACCAGTGGACAGAACTCCCTACTAAGTTTTTATACACGTGCGCGTTATGCCTGGAAGGACCGTTATATTGTCACCTTTACAGGTCGTTCGGATGCTTCCTCCAAATTCCCAAAAGTCAACCGTACTGGATTTTTCCCTTCTGGGGGTGTGGCTTGGCGCATCTCCGACGAACCCTTTATGAAGGGTCTAAAATGGGTAGATGACCTCAAATTACGGGCAAGCACGGGTTACACAGGTACCCAAAATATTGGCGATAATATGTTCTACACCTTATACAGCCCATATGCATACGGCGGTAAAAGTGCAATGGTACCTACACAACTCGGCAATGAAGCGATCCGTTGGGAATCTACTCTGCAGAAAGACGCAGGTTTGGATATCAGCTTATTTAACTCGAAATTTGGTGCCAGTATAGAAATTTACGAAAAAGCGACTTCTGGTATTTTGTTCACCAGAGCAGTTGCGGGTAGTTCTTCCTACCATAGTGTCATTGCCAATCTGGCCAATATTCGTAACCGAGGTCTGGAAATCGCCCTACGTGGCACCTTTCTAGAAAAGAAGAACTTCTCTTGGAATGGTGCTTTTAATATCTCGTTTAACCGCTCCCTAGTAACCAATGTGAACCGAGACTTTACCAATCCAAATGACATCACAGACTATAACCTCGGGAATGCAATCGTCCGGGAAGGTGAACCGCTCGGACTGATTTATGGAAAGGTATTCACGGGTCTATTACAAACACAAGAACAAGTGGATACCTATAAGGGGAAAAATCAGTATTGGATGTATTTTGACCCTTATTTGGGAATTGGTGATCCAAGTTATAAAATTCCAGAAGGTGAATTTTTCCCTGAAAATGAAATCATTGGACATGCAGAACCTAAGTTTTACGGTGGTTACACCAATAGTATATCCTATAAAGGACTCAGTCTGACAACCTTATTTACGTTCAGCTATGGAAACGACATTTTGTACCAAGGTGATATCCAGAATAACAATGTGAGTAACAGATCAAATAAGACAACAGAAATTTTAGGTCGATGGACACCGGAGAATCCTACATCTACACGGCCAAGACTTCTTTACGGACAAAATGGAACTGCTTACACAAATAGCTCAGCAGTATATGACGGATCATTTTTACGCCTTAAATCATTGACCTTAACCTACGTCCTACCTGCGGGATTACGCAAACGGATCGGTATTCCTCAGGCCTCAGTATTCGGTTCAGCGACAAATATTCTAACATGGACAAGCTATCCTGGTGTGGATCCTGAGGTTAGCAACGACCCCTATAGCCTAGTCAACGGCGCAAGTGACCCAGGCACATTCCCCGCTGTTAAACAATTTATTCTGGGACTACGTTTTTCACTTTAATGACGAGAATATGAAAAGAAAACTCTTCCATATACTATTTGGATTAACCTTTATAACGAGCAGTGTGAGTCTAACTTCCTGCGAAAGCCAACTCGGTGCCCTACCCGAAAATGCAAAAGTCGATGGCAATACTGTATTGGATGCGCCAACAGCTCGCATCGCCTTGAATGGTATATACTTTCGCTTTGCGCACGTGTCTCAAGACAATGGCATCACCCAATGGACCAACAATGAGCGCCTTCCCGCCCAGTTGACAGGATATATGATGTATGGATATGGTACCGGCGCCGGAGCACCAGAAGATAACCAAATGCTCAGTTCGTCCGATATCTATTGGTCCTATAGCTATGGTATTATCAATGCCGCAAATTCGTTGATCGGTGGTATGGATAATTTACCTCAAGGTCGTATTCCAACAGCTGAACGCGAGCCTATCGAAGCTGAAGCGCGATTTTTAAGGGCCTATGGGCATTTCAAATTACTAACCTTCTATGGACAATGGTTTGATCACTCCAGTCCTTATGGTGTATTATTACGCTATGAGGCTGTCACAATCGGCAATATCCCAAAGGCTCGCTCCTCAGTCGCAGAAAGTTATACCTCCATCCTACAAGATTTGGATTACGCCATTTTGCACTGTCCCGCTCAGCATGAAAAATATTATGCCACCTTGTGGGCGGCAAGAGCTTTGAAGGCCCGCGTACTGATGTGTCGTGGCCAGGCGGGTGATTATGCTGAAGTCATCAAACTAACCGAAGAGATCATCAACAATAGTCCTTACCAACTTGAGCCACTGGCAAAAGATATCTTCCGCACCAAAGGAGCCAGTAGCTCAGAAGTCATCCTCAGTATAGCTCCGCAGCCCAACCAACCTGCCTATGCCTACAGTCGTAGCCGACAGTTTTATCCTGGTGCATCAGCCCTATACTGTGCGACGCAAGGTCTACGTGATCTCCTGACAGCTGATCCAAGACAGGATTGGATGGTCGGTAGTTTCCGTAAAAACTACGCTAACTATTTTTTCACAAAGTATATTGCTGAGGGTACAGTCCCAACAGTCGTTTCGGAAACGTATTATGCGATCCGCCTGACAGAAGTACATTTATTGAAAGCTGAGGCTTTGCTGCGCAATAATGGATCTATCACTGAGGCCAAAGCGATCCTCAAAGAAATAGGTACACACAATGGCTTATCCGATTTTTCCAAACTTGATGCACTGACGAGTCGTGAAGATATACTCAAGTACAACTACCAGGAAACGTCCAAGAGCCTTGTAGCAGAAGATGGACAGGAATGGTTATGTCTGTTGCGTTTGCCATTAGCTACCGTGACGTCCATCCGTCCTAAATTAACCAATATCCAGCAATATATATTGCCAGTACCAAAAAGTGAATTTGCAGATAATTCCAAATTTGGCGAACAAAACCCGGGTTATAATATTGATCTGTAAGAAAAAAGACTTTGATAAAAATTTAAAAGATAACAATATGAACTGCAAAAACTATATACTTAGTGCTTTACTGCTCACAACAACACTAGGTGCCCTGGCACAAAAGACAAAAGTTTCCGGTCTGATCAAAGGTATTGGCGACGCTCAAGTGGCTATTGGTTACCTAAAAGATGGCAAGATGAAAACAGATACTGTTAAGATTCAGAAAGATAAATTTGTTTGGGAGGCAGATATGCCCGAACCTCAAAAGGTCTATCTGATGTTCCCATCGCGTTACGCCGAACTTTTCCTCGAAGCGGGCAATATCAGCATAACCGGCCAGGCCGATTCATTACATTTATTAAAAGCCAAGGGCAGTAAAATACAGGCTGAGGCCGAACGTTACCAAGCGACCTTAAAAGACTTGGAACAACAATCCAACCCACTTTATCAGCAATGGGGAAAAGGTACAGAAGAAGAGCAATTAAAACTCGAACAACAACTGAATGCAATCAGTACCGAACGTCGTGCCCGAGCAGCAGCCTATATCACCGCCCATCCCAAGAGTGCCTTTAGCCTGAGCCTGGTCTCTGACCGATCGGCTATGGGAAGCTATGAAGAGGTGAAACCTCTTTACGATGTACTCGATAAAACCGTACTTGCTATGGCGACAGGTAAACAGCTTACTGAACGTATGGAAGTGCTCAAACGTAGTGCCATAGGAGCGACAATTTTGGATTTCACGCAAAATGATCCCGAAGGCAGACCGATCAGTTTCAGCAGCTTCAAAGGAAAATATGTATTGGTCGACTTTTGGGCAAGTTGGTGTGGCCCCTGCCGTGCCGAAAACCCCAATGTCCTTAAAGCTTATAACAAATACAAGGACAATAATTTTACTGTTATTGGGATTTCTTTGGATGACAACGCCGAAAAATGGAAAAAAGCCATCAAAGATGACGGCATGCCCTGGTCGCAAGTATCTTCATTAAAAGGCTTCGAAAATGAAGTATCCACCTATTATGGTATTCAGGGCATACCAAGTTCGCTACTGGTAGATCCCAATGGAAAAATAATTGCTCGCAACCTACGTGGCGCATCCCTACAACAAAAGCTGAACGATATTTTTAAAACACAATAAGATGAAATATACCTTACTATCCATTGTAACCCTGTTACTTATGCAGGGTTGCAAAAATTCACAAACGGACGGAAAATATGCATTACATGGACAAATCAAAGGTATTACCTCAGGGACAGTCAAATTACAACGTCTCGATGATGCCACCAGACAGTCAATTACGATAGATAGCACAGTGCTACAAAACGGCAAATTCCAGCTGACAGGTCCTATTGATCGGCCAGAGATGATGTCTATCAAGATCGAACCCGGTAACTGGTCAGCCACCCTGTTTATCGAATCGGGTGAACTTCAATTCCAGGCAGATACGAGCGGATCCACCCATTATGATTATACCGCTTATGGTGATAGCAAAGGCGCCATCTTACGCAATTTCAGTTTAATCGGTTCCGAAAACCAGGACATATTTGATGCGTTTGAAAAGCATCCCAAAAGCCTTGCTGCCAAAAAGATATTTGAACAGCTCAACAAGAAATACGAGGCCGCAGGCAAATCTGAAGAAAAAGAAGCCATCCGTGCAGAAATGGAAGCTTTTGGAGATAAACACAAAATCTGGGAACTTCACTGGATTGATAGCATCACTCAACAGCACCCATCACTCGTAGCCGGAGCCTACCTCTTGGAGCGCTATCAACTCTTTAATGAATCCATGCCGGTTGCGGAACTCGACAAACGTCTTCAAGTGTTTCAGTCTCCCGCAAAAGAATCCAATTACATCAAAAATCTTCAAGGCAAAGTGGCCGTGAAAAAAGCGCTGTTGCCTGGTAATCAAGCTCCAGATTTCAAAGCGTTAAAACGTGACAGTAGCGATTTCCAGCTTTCCTCACTACGTGGCAAGTATGTCCTTCTCGATTTCTGGGCCAGCTGGTGCGTACCTTGTCGCCAAGCCATCCCTCATTGGAAGGAAGCCTACAGAACATACAATGATAAGGGCTTAGAAATCGTTGGCGTCACCAATGACAGTCGCTGGCCAGACTGGTTCAAAGCACTCGATCAGGAAAAAATGCCCTGGATCCAAGTAGCCGATGATTTCCCTATCAAAAATAGTCCAGCGAGGATCGCAACCCTATACGACATTCCGAGCTTACCGACGTATGTTTTATTGGACAAAGAAGGAAAAATTATTATACATACCACCTCTAAAGAAGAAATGGATGCCCAATTAAAAGCAGCATTCAGTACCTTATAGCTCATACAAGCATATAGACCACAGCAACATGAAAAAGAGCACATTATCATTCCTGTTTTTAGCCCTGGCCAGTCAGGCTTTTGCGCAAAAAACAAACACCGTACTGACAGGCAAGTTAGACAATCTGCCTAAAGACCAATGGATTTATCTTTCTGGATTCGTAAACGGACAGAAGGACTCAGTCCAACAGACTGAAAAAGGCTTTCGGTTTGATCTGGATATCCCTGAAGGTGAAGGTGATTTTTACATTCTTCAGGTAGGCAAAATGAAAGCTTCGGGAGAGATGAACGGCGCCTTTATATTCTTAGAAAAAGGCAAGCTTAATATCAGTAGCAAAACCCCTATGCTCAAAGATGCGAAATATAGTGGTGGCAAACTCGCAGATTATTACAACCTATTCCAACAACGCTCCAAAGTATCTGGGTTAGATGCTTTATATGATCAGTTTGGTGAAGCCCGCAAGAACAAGGACCAAGATCAGATCGCTACATTACGCAAAGAGATAGACAACAAAAATGCTGAACAAGCCACACTGGACAAGAGCTTTGTACTAAAACATAAAAACAGTCCCGCAATCGTATATCCGATGTTCTTTACTTTGCGCAATGGTGACGATCTTGCTTCCCTGGATGAGCTGTTACAACAGGCTAGTCCACAAGCAAGAAATAATGTCCCAATCAAAGCCATCGAACATAGCATCAACACCGATAAACTGACGGGTATCGGCCGCACAGCACTGCCTTTCACACAAGCCGATACCTTAGGAAACAAAGTTTCTCTAGCTGATTTCCAGGGTAAATATGTCCTAGTTGATTTCTGGGCCAGCTGGTGTGTACCCTGCCGCATGGAAAATCCAAATGTAGTCAGTGCCTTCCAGCAATACAAAAACAAAAACTTCACTGTATTGGGTATTTCATTCGACTACCCTGGACAGCAAAAACGTTGGTTGGATGCAATTCATAGTGATCATCTAAACTGGCCCCAACTTTCTGACCTCAAAGGCTGGAAAAATGAAGTCGGCGTGCTTTATGATATCAAATCCATCCCCTCCAACCTTCTGATTGATCCCAATGGTGTAATCATCGCCAAAAATCTTCGCGGAGAGCATTTGGACAAGAAACTAGCAGAACTCCTTGGCACGCCCGTCATGGATAAAAATACCCTCGTCATTAAGGGAGAAATCGAAAATCCTGCAAAAGCATCCTGGTTCAATATACGTTATACCGATGCTGCAGGGAGGAAAGTCGCTGACAGTACCCAGATTTTCAATGGTGTATTCAGTTACCTCGGCAAAGTGCAAGCCCCTACACAAGCCACAGGCTACTTCAGCGATGGAAAAAGCGGCGCGCCTCAGTCCTACGAACAATACCTACAGTTTTATATTGAACCAGGTATTCTACAGATTAGTGGTGATGCTAGTTCTCCCCAGGAGATAGTCCTATCTGGTTTAAAAACTCAGGATGAATTCAATACCTATAACAACTTGATTAAGTCCGAAATTGCTTCCTTAAAACCACTCAACGAGTCGTACAATAACAAAAACAATGAATACATCGCCTTGAAAAAACAAGGAGCTTCCGAGGAAGTTCTCAATGGTAAACTTGATGAACTTGAAAAAATCAAAGAAGACATGTCCCCTATGCAGCAAGCAATACGCGACAAACAGTTTTCCTATATCAAGAAGCATCCTAATTCAGCTGTTTCCGCTGCGCAACTTCGCTTTTTCGTTAGCAGTGTAGACCTAGCAGAACTTCAAAGCATTTACGACCAGATGGGACCTGAGATCAGAAACTCAGTCAATGGTCAGGAACTGGCGGAAGAAATTACGAAGTTGAAATCAGGTTCACCGGGAAGTACAGCCACCGATTTCTCGGGAATGGACATCAACGGTAAGCCACTTAAACTATCCGAATACCGTGGCAAATATGTATTACTGGATTTTTGGGCGAGCTGGTGTGTACCCTGTCGTAAGGGTAATCCACACCTCTTGCAACTCTACGGTAAATACAAAAAGAAGGGTTTTGAAATTATCGGTGTCTCAGATGATGATTCCAATCCTAAAGCGTGGAAAAAAGCGGTCGATCAAGACAGGATTGGTGTATGGAAGCATGTCTTACGTGGCCTAAAGACAACTGCTCAAGGTGATTTTGATAAATCAGAAGACCGTTCAGAAGCCTATGGCATCCATACCTTGCCGACCAAGATCCTCATTGATCCAAATGGTGTTATCGTTGGCCGTTACGGTGGTGGCGGTGGTAGTGAAGACGATCTAGACGCTAAACTGAAGACTGTTTTTAAATTCTAAGAAAAAGAGCCGTATCGGATAGTTGAGGTTTGATACGGCTCTTTTTTTAGCTTAAATTTCCAAAACACAATTAATATCCATCTTATAAAATAACAATATCAAGATCTCATTCTCATGGATTCGGTAATTTAGGACCGTTTTAGTATTTCCAATCTGCATATAAATAGGCTAACTATCACTTCTCGAATGCGCGTTCTACACGAGTCAAATATAGTAGTATATCATTTTTGATATCATTCCCACGGTCACTTTCGTCACCGCGAGTATGCCGTTCGTCAAATGAACAGAAAAGCAAATCCGTTGGATGGTTTTACCATATTTTAAAGTCTAAAGCCATAGTGAGCAGAATTATTAATGATCTAGTCTGTTTCCCTCTCAATGATTGTTATTAAATCTCCTGCTTTTTTATTATTTTTACCCCTATCGAAACCCAATTTACTAGTATGAAAAGAAGGTATGCATTCTTATACATTTCGTTGATTATTTTGTGCTGCCTTAGGTCAATGCCAAAATCCATGGCCGCTACAGCAGAAAGCGTAGTTGTACCCACCGATTCAGTAAAAGACAATTATGTATCCCGGATGCAGGACTTTTTCAACAAATCAGCCAAACAAAGTGTCAGCGACTTCGAACAGGATCGTGCATCAGTAAGGCGAAATCAGGTTTTCGAACAGATAAAAACAATATCAAGACATGCCGGATCTTTTCTAAAAAAAGGATTTGATACCGCAGCAGTCCGCACGGAATTAAAGGAAATTATTCGTTGGCATCAGCTGTCAAAAGATGGCGTATTCAACAACCAGGGATCCGCCCATTCTTCCAGAAATTTAACAACCACTTTTAATATTCTAAATACCCTCACAACCGAAGTATCAACCTATAAAAAGCGAGTAGACAATTATCAGGACCAATTGATCAACTACCGTTTACAAATAGACTCTCTCACGATGGATAAATCTCTCTTTGTCGTTTCGGAAGATTCCGTACAACTGAGTCAATACCTAGGCAGGTTACATGTTTTATCAAAAGAGATATCGCCAGTGAGCAAGCAACTTACAAAAAACATCAGTATTATCCAGACACTCCAGAATGAACTGAACCTAGAACTGATGGCTTTGGAAAATGATACGGAGGAAATACGTTATTATCAACAACAGATTGCCGAAAAAACCTTCGACAAAGAGTTTGCACCACTCTGGGAAGAAAGCGTCTATAACAGGCCGATACAAGAGATACTCCATTTGTCTGTCATCAAGGCGAAACTGGCACTCACCTACTATTTAAAGGGCAACTGGGCGAGGCTTCTGTTTTTAATTGCTGCAGTAATATTGGTTGTTTATTACCTATTTTCATTGAAAAATAGTTTAAAAAATCAGGGACAGATGCAAGCGGAATCAGCCATGCTCTTAGCCCAGCCTCTCATTTCGGGAACGGTCATTGCGTTGAGTATCGTACAGTTTCTATTTGTCAATCCGCCTTTTGTATTTTCAACAATCTTAATCATTACCCAGGCCATACTCATTAGCGTAATACTTCGCAAACATATTTCCAATTACTGGATGACAATCTGGCTCTGCTTAGTGGGTCTATATATTTTAGCTGTCCTAGATAATATGGTTTTGCAGGCCTCACGATCAGAACGATGGTGTATGATACTCATTGCATCATCGACCTTTTTGCTCGGTTTATTTTCGTTAATAAACAGATCCCGTCATGCGGAACTACGGGAACGTTGGATCTTGTTCCCGATCGGATTGATGACGGTAATGGAACTGTTGTCACTTGGGCTTAACCTTGCTGGTAGTTTTAATATTGCCAAAGTACTACTGGTTACGGGCCTACTGAATGTAGTCGTGACAATTATCTTTTTATGGGTCTTACGTCTGGTTAATGAGGGACTTACTTATGCCTCATCGATCTATAAAAAGCAAGAGAGAAAGCTCTTTTATATCAACTACGATCGTGTTGGCAAACGGGCACCTTTATTTTTCTACCTGATCCTTATTTTAGGTTGGTTTGTCCTATTTGGACGCAATTTTTACGAATTCAGGTTGTTGTCAGAACCTATACACGATTTCTTCTACAACACGCACAAGTTGGGCAGCTACAGTTTCACGGTCATCAACATCGTGGTCTTTGTCCTGATCATGGCCTGTGCAACGATACTTTCCAAGATTGTCTCTTTTTTTGCTTCAGGTCCACAGCCCCACCACAACGAACGTGACGGATCACAATTTCATCTTGGAAGCTGGTTATTGCTGATTCGTATTACAATTATTTTTACAGGCTTTTTTCTTGCTTTTGCTGCTGCAGGTATCCCTATCCAGCAGATTACCTTGATCATTGGGGCATTGGGTGTAGGTATAGGTTTCGGTCTACAGACACTTGTCAATAATCTAGTCAGTGGTTTAATTATTGCCTTTGAAAAACCCGTCAATGTAGATGATATGATAGAAGTCGGTGGACAATCCGGCCGTGTTAAATCCATCGGATTTCGGAGTAGTGTTATCATGACCACTGAGGGGGCAAACCTAATTATACCCAATGGTGACCTACTTGGTTCACGCGTCATCAACTGGAGCCAGGGAACAGCCCGCAAACGCCTGACTAGCCATATCGAAGTCAAATATGGGACCGACCTAGAAAAAGTAAAAAGTTTGCTCTTAGCCATTACGGAAAAGAATGAGCAGATTCTTAGCATCCCAACACCTATTGTACAGTTTGCCTCTGTATCCGCGCAATCTGTCGCACTAGACCTCTTTTTCTGGGTCAAGGCGAACAAAGATACTGGTCAGATTAAAAGTGATATCATGGTAACCATCAACAATATATTTCGACAAGAAAATATTGTGCTGGCTTTGCCAGCCCAGGAGCTGATCGTAAACAGACAACAGCCAAACGATCAGATTGATTAATTTCAATAGGCGATGTGTATGTACACGCTGGTCAATCCATACTCGGTCTACTTACAGTTCGGTATAGCTGTCAATACATCCAGAGACATATCCATGGCCTTTTTGGTCCATTTTTTCAAACTGTCTAAGTCCGCTGATTTTAGGGCTTTATTACCAAATGTCACAGCATTCAACGCATAGTTTTTGGCATTAAGGCAGTTACAGTCGGGGATTATCGTATAAGCAGAAGCTTCTTTTGCCTTTCCCAGCGCTTCCTTCAGCAAAGACTTCGCATCATCCAGCGATTCTGCTTTATAGGCCTTTTTAAAACTTACAAAAGCCATTTCAGCATAGGTGGACGCCATACCACAACCATTAACCTTTTTGCTTTGTTGTGCCATGAGCGAACATGTCAAACCCAGCAAGATGACCATAAAAAAATACTTCTTTTTCATAATTGGACTATTTTTATACCTAAAATTTTTGTTACCAACAATTTACGCTAAAAATACGTGATGTATCTCAACTTTATAGTTTAAATTTTAGTATATGTTGTTCTTTTTCCCATTATAAAATTGTCCGCTTCCGTACAGAAAACGTCCGACATCGAACAGTTTTGAACCTTAATTAAAAAATAAAACACTACATATCAATAAATTAAACAATTGGCAAACGAATTGGTGGAAATAATTTAAACTGATCAATATGCTTAAAAGTTATCTCAAAATAGCCTTTCGTAATCTTCAGAAGAACAAAGGGTTTACAGCAATCAATATTGTAGGCTTAGCTATCGGAATGGCGGCAGCAATCTTGATCATGCTTTGGGTAAAAAGTGAATTTACCTATGATCGGTTTTATTCAAAAACTGATCAGATATATGCTGTAGGCATAAAGGATGTCTGGGGTGGTGAGGTCGTAGAACATTTTTATACCCCAAAACCAATGGCCGCTGCCTTAAAAACTGATTTTCCGGAAATAAACAATGTTGCCAGGGTCAATAAGGGGACCGGTTTTTTATTAACACGAGGGGAAATTAAACTATCAAAAGAACAGGGTGTTTTTGTTGACAGTACTTTCCTGAAAATATTTGACTATAAAGTACTGGCCGGAAATCCGGTTGAAGCGTTGAAAAAACCTAATCAGATCGTTCTGACCAAATCATTCGCAGATCGATTATTTGGCCAGGATGACCCACTTAACCAAACCATAAAATTAGATAGCACACAGATTTCCACCGTATCCGCTATTATTGAAGACATACCCGACAATTCCTTTATGAAGGGCACCACCTATCTTGTTCCATGGACATTGATGGAGAAAATAGGGTATTCAGATGATTACTGGGGGAATAATTCCATTCAGACTTATATTGAACTAGAAAAAAACGTTAACATTGATCAGTTTCAGAAAAATATAAAGGGTTTCCTACAAAAACATACTGAAAATAAAGCGGAGAATTTTATTGAGCCTATTGCGGATAAATGGCTTTATAGTAATTACACCGAGATGGGTAAGCCAACATCCAGTAGAATCGGAATGGTGCGTTCCTTTATCGCTATTGCCTGCTTTATATTGATAATCGCCTGTATAAATTTCATGAATTTAAGTACAGCACAAAGTGAAAAAAGAGCGAAAGAAGTTGGTGTAAGAAAAGTTGTCGGTGCAAATAAAGGGCTATTGATTTATCAGTTCTTAATCGAATCCATTCTCATTGCCTGTATTGCAGGTATACTGGCACTCTTGATAACCATGCTGGCCCTGCCCTACTTTGGTCTTTTAATTTCAAGAACATTGACTATGCCTTATACGGATATTCCTTTTTGGTCTGTTTTTATAATCTTTGTTCTCTTTACAGGTATTCTTTCAGGCAGTTATCCTGCCTTCTATCTATCCTCTTTTATACCGGTAAAAGTATTAAAAGGCAAATTATTACACGCCCAACGGAATTTCAACCCCAGGAAAGTACTGGTCATTGCCCAATTTTGTATTGCTATTATCCTCATTGTGACAACAATAACTATTCAAAAACAAATAAAATATGCTCAAAATAGAGAAATTGGCTATAACAAAGATAGATTGATCAATATTATTGATCAGGGAAAGATCGGTAAAAACAAATTACTGATCAAAAATGCTTTAATCTCCTCCGGTATTGCTTCACATGTTTCACGAACTTCCTCCCCCTTAACAGAAAACTGGAGCAACAATTCCATGAACTGGGATGGTAAACCAAAAGATAACAACACCATGTTTACACGGTTTGGAGTAGACGATAATTTAGTCAATACTGCCGGATTGAAATTGATCGCTGGGCGAGACTTTGACCTGAGCAAATTCCCAACGGATTCTTCCGCCATGATAATTAACGAATCGGCTGCTAAGGTATTTAATTTTGATGATCCGATCGGAAAGACAATAGTTGATGGAAGGGATTGGCATATCATTGGTGTCATCAAAGATTTTGTTCAAGAATCACCATTTAATCCCGTAACACCGTTGGTTATCCAAGGAGCCTTTGCTGGTACTACGATAACCAATATTCGATTACGTGATCATATTGAAACACAAGATGCATTGGTTCGAATGGAGAAAATATTTAAGGAATATAACCCAGAATACCCCTTTGAGTACGCTTTTGTTGATGCGAACTATGCAGAAAAATTTAAAGACTTCAATCAATTAGGTAAACTTTCCAGCCTTTTTGCACTACTGACAATTTTTATCTCATGCCTGGGATTATACGGTTTGACAGCCTTTATGGCGGAGACCAGAACTAAAGAGATCGGCGTCCGGAAAGTTCTTGGCGCGTCGATCATTTCGATTACAAAGATGCTGTCACGAGAATTTCTTATCATGGTACTGTTATCATGCCTTATCGCATTTCCGATCGCCTATTATATTTCCGACGACATGCTCAGTTCTTATACCTATCGCATCCGGATTACCTGGGATATTTTTCTGATTGCCGGATCAGGTGCCTTCGTGCTCACCCTCTTAACTGTCAGCTATCAATCGATCAAAGCTGCCATGCTCAATCCGGTGAAGAGCCTGAAGGACGAATAGTAGGGTTAACATTACCGTCTTTACTTTCGTCACCACGAGTATGCAGTTCGTCAAAGACTTTTCTGTATCGCCGCTGGCCTTCGTTTTTTTGTGCATATCAAAACAATAAAAATGAACAGAAAAGCAATTTTATCATGCGTTGTACTCTTCGCAATGATGTTAAGTAAAATGGTCTTTGCACAGGAGCAACCTCTTATTCAGATTGGTATCAAAGGTGGAAGCAGTATCAACAAGCTGAACACCGAGCTTGCAGACTTGGACGACAAATATGCAATTGGTCTCCATGTCGGTGGTATGGCACGTGTCAACCTCGGAAGAGCATACATTCAGGGTGAGGCACTTTTCAGCAAACGTAAAGCTGCGCTCAAACCACAGGGACAGACCGAATCCAAACTCAAATGGAATGCGATCGATATACCCGTGATGGTCGGTTATAAAATCTACCAACAGCAGGATATGAACTTTCGTGTATTTGCCGGTGCAGTATATAATTATACCCTGAATGACAATCTATCCCCTTTAAAGGCCATCAAAGAAGGTGTCAAACATTTCGATAAGTCCAATGTACAGTTTACAGGTGGTCTTGGGGTCGATATCCAAAGGTTCAGTATCGATGTCCGGTACGAACGTGGGTTTTCGGACTTGTCCAAATCTTTTAAATCCAAGCCACAGGCATTTTCCATTGGTGTAGGTTACTTCATATTCTAATACAACCCTTAACACATCAACCTTTGAAGGCAATCCTGTATTCGCTTTCAAAGGTTTTTGTCATATATTTGACTATTTTTGTCCCATGTTTCTCAAAAAAAACTATCTCCATCGGCACCTGTTTCTCACGCTCTTCTGGCTTGTCCTCTGGTTTGCCCTGTGGATACAAGTGAAACAGGATATGGACACAGCCAGTGCACTGATCCATAGCTCATTAGTGATGATCTGTTCCATTAGCATCTCGCAATTCCTGAGTGACAGCATCTTACCCAAAGCGATTAAGACACAAAAAATGAAGCCCTTTGTTTTCAAAGCTATCTTTTTCGTCCTTATTTTAGCGTTGCTGATCAGTGTGGTGGATGTTTATTTTATTATGCATAGCCAGGTGTTATCAGAGGATGAGCGAAACACACTTTTATTTGTTCAATGCTATAAATCTATTCCTTCTTCCTTGCTGATCAATGGCACAGCCTGTGGTATCCGTTTTTATCAAGAACATGCCAATATTCAGCAGGACCATAGCGAGTTGCAGCAGAACTTCCTGGAAAGCCAGCTCAAAATTTTGCAAGATCAGGTCAATCCACACTTTATGTTCAATGTATTGAACCATATCCATATCCTGATGAAAAAGAATGTGGATATGGCCGATTTTTTACTGTTAAAATTCTCCGATATCCTGCGCTACCAGCTCTATGAATGCAACCAATCATTTGTACTGCTGAGCCGTGAGCTACAATATTTACAGAATTTTATTACGATTGAACAGATGCGTTGGGGAGACGAGCTGGAGGTTGACTGCAGCTGGTCACAGTCAACAGAAGATCTACATATTGCACCGCTGATGCTCATCTGTTTTGTGGAAAATGCCTTCAAACATGTGGATCGACTTCCGAATCAAAAAGGTAAAATCAGCGTCAACTGCGCTGAGAAAGACGGCTATTTCCAATTTCATATCAGAAATAGCTATCAGACCTATCCCTTGCAGACATCAACAAGACACTCTGGTATTGGACTGGAAAATGTCAAAAAGAGGTTGGAGCTGCAGTATGAAAATCAGTATAGCTTAACCATTGACAAGCAAGACGACAGTTTTTGCGTCGACCTGACAATCAATCTTAACTGCTAAATGACTATGGAACAAACAAAGATGAAATGTATCATCGTGGACGATGAACCGCTGCTACGGCAGCATATTGCTGAAATGACCGAACAGGTTGATTTTCTCGAGCTCGTCGCAACTTTTCCTTCAGCCCTGGCGGCAGCCTCCAGATTGCAACAAGGCGATATTGACCTTATTTTTTTGGATATCAATATGCCTTATCTCAATGGTATTGATTTTTTGGAATCACTTGAAAATCCTCCGTTATGTATATTCATTACAGCCTATTCGGAGTATGCCCTGGAAGGATTCCGTCTTCAGGCAGTGGATTATCTTCTGAAACCTATTGTATTCCAACGTTTTTTTCAGGCAGCAACAAAAGCCTTTCAGCAATTTGTACAGCGAAATAAATCGACACAGGAACCTGTTGCCAACGATACCATGCTTTTTGTCCGGCAAGGTGATGCCTTTGTCAAAATCTCCTGGACAGATATCCTCTATGCCGAAAGCATGCAGAATTACACCAAGCTCCATTTTAAAGAACGGACCCTCACTATCCACCAGACCATGCTTGCATTGGAAGAGGCTTTACCGGGTAGCCATTTTTTCCGTATCCACAAATCTTATCTGGTCAATGTCAATCATATTGATATTATCTCAGGTGGAAGGGTATACATTCGGGAACAGGAATTACCCATCTCCCGTACAAAAAGAGAAGAGCTTCTCCAAAACGTGGTTTTTAAGAAGCTCCTTAGCCGTTAATAGGGCATATTCCATTTAAATCCTACCGAGGTATAGAAGGTCGGTGAAAAGCGAGGATCGGCCTGCTTCTTATCCTTGAAGAAACTCTTTAAGGACCGGTCGTTTTCAACATACATCCGGGCGAGTGTGCTTCCCCCTGTTAGCTGCAATTTAAGATTCTTACCGAGGTTGAATTGAGGTTGAAGACCGGCCGTTAACAACATAAATCCGCCGAGTGTGGACTTCCCGTTCTTTTCCCGTTCAGCTGTCATACCATCCAGGTTGACTACTGCGCGAAGATCCATAAACTTGTTGACCTGATAAGCAGCGGCAAGACCCTGAGGGAAATTGACATTGAACTTGACCTTGCCATTGGTCTTCCAGTCAAAATACAGTCCCGGCAGAATCATCGGTACACCAAAGCTATTGCTCAATACCGGACCAAATCCAAAGGCAAGATTCGGCTTAAACCGTTTGATAAAAAGAACTCCCCCCTGTCCCAGGACATCCTTACCATTGACTTTGACTAGATCAGAATAAATACCGACCGAAGCAAAAGTCAATAGCGACCAGTTTTTCTTTAAAGAAGTCAAGTATTGCAGTCCGATTTCGGCATTCAACATTTCAGTCGGAAAAAGCTGTTGTTCATAATCGCGGTTTTGCATCTTTGCGTATGTAGCGCCCATTTTCCATGACCAGCGTTTGATATTACCCAAAGAATCCACTTTGGTCGACAAAGGTATTTCAAGATTGAATTGTATCCTTTTGAAATCACTTTTAGAGCCGGTCTTTACGCTATCTTCTGGTCGGATATAGTTTGACAGCGGAACATAATCGACAATAACTTGTCCAGATACTGCATTTTGGGCATGTGCTGTCAGCGTCGCTAAGCTGCTGAACAAGATGGCACATAAAACTTGTTTCTTCATGTTTTTTTCTGCAAAGGAAGGCCTCGATCCCCAGAAGCAGTAAACATTTTGACGTACCGCTGCTTTCCATTGACCAAATGCAAAGCTATTGCGATCTCAAAAAACGCAAAAGCCTTTTTCGGATCGTAAAAGGTTGTTTACGGATTGTAAACAATGCTATTTTCTTCTTTATCAAATTAATAATTTAGTGATCAATGGCCCTATCCAATTGGAATTGATAGTCGCCTGTTTCTGAAGGATAAACTGTAAGAACATTTTAACAGGTAAAAAATGAGCAAAATATTTAAGATTGTTTTCACCATTTTGTTGATCACCAACAACAGCTGTTCCAATGGACAATCCAAACAGGAATGTCTGGATATGCTGGATGATAACCTTGCTTTGCTTGAGCATCTTTTGAATAACGATAAACATGTTGCCACAGATTTCAAAGAAATGCAGACTACCTTCAGCAATCAACCTTATCAAAAAGAAAATAAGACCAAATTTGACGAAAGCTCTCATTTTCACAAGGGATATCCGCCCATAACGGAATATATCTATCCAAATACATTCATTAAATTAAAGTTCGACAGATTTAATATTGCTCATACATTAGACAAAGATTATCCATTCACAATGGATTTTATCAATAATATTGATCAGGCGATATTTAAGTTGAAAAAAATCTACTTTCTGGATGGATCAGTCCGGGATCAAGAAATAAAGGTTGTTGACAAAATCGTTTCGGAGCAGCTTGGTGACCAGACCTTGGTCCTCTCAGGAACAAAACCCATTAAGAGTTTCGATTATAGCATGGAAACTCACCTGAACAAAGAGGTTAGTTATGAAATTACCAGAACAGGGCAACGTATAGAAACCTCGGCTGGTAGCATTGAAGTGATACACTGCGGCAATGGGTATGTGCGGATTAAAACATCTGAACCCATGCGGCATCTTGTACGAATTTTGGCTACAGATGAAAAAGGGCGCCAATTGACAACAGTAGCAGCCGAACAACGGAATGCCTACAAAAAAGACGATTTACGTGTTTATATTACAAACATGGAACAGGCGAAAGCCCTTTTGGATAAAGACGAAATCACTTGTGCAGAGGTCCATCAGAAGTACTCATCCGAAATATTGAATGCCGAACTGGATGGAATGGCTGATTCCTTATTTCTGACGCAATATTTTGTATCTGATTTTAAGAAAGCATCTATCGTATTCTGGGATAATACAAAAGAGGTCAAACAAGTGTATGAACGGAATTCCGCAGATCAAACGGACCTGCGGCCTGAAGACTTTTACGAAGCATGCTCCTGTGTTGTTGCCCAGGATAAAAAATCAGAGTTGTACGGTCTTATTGGCTTGGAAGGCAACTGGATCATTGAGCCAAAATTTTTAGAGCTTAATGCACAATGGGGAACCGAAGGACTGTTTTGGGGCCTGACTGATGTTGACAAGAAGCGGGTTGAATATGTATTTGATAAGGAAAATAAAAAGCTTACAAAAACACGCAAATAGCAGGGCCTCTCAACGCATTGGCGGTGTAAGTCGATGATAGATTATCCTCACTTAAATACCTGTGATGAAACACACTGTTGAATTCAAGCAAAATGACATTGATTTTGATTAGTCGACCAAGGCTACAGCAGAATATCGCTGATACGATTTGTTATTGACTGCTCAGTTTTAGCACGGAGACCACCAATGTATAGATTGCGCTTTACCATCTTTAAAGTACATTCTGATATGACCATCCACGATCCCTTCATTGTCCTCCCGCAATCTGATTACCCACAATTTCCCCGCTTTATCCATCCCTTGTCGTTCATTCACAGCTGTAGGGAAAAGCTGTTGTATGTCTTCTATCGTTGTGTTCGCATCTATCCGGATCCCATTGTAGCTGATAAAATTTCCATTCAAAAACCAAAAATCTTCTACTGCAACACTATCGCCACTGGTTTCAAAACGTGAGCCACTTTTGTACAGATATTTATCGTCTGGAGCTTCGGTATCAAAAATGGTGACACAGGGTGCTTCATCTTTTAGCAGTTGAATACTATCGGGCCGACCAAAAACTTTTTCAAAATCACTTCGGGTAAAAAACCTGTCCAGCTTACCGTTAAACTTGATATCCTTGACCAACATCACATCTCTTAATGCATATCCGCTGCCCGTCTTGACAATCGTTGCTTTGGAATAACATAACGACGAAAGATCATGTTCTTGTGCAATACGCTTGTCATATCTCAAGGTTAGGGAATTATCGGGGTCATTTGTTATATCTAAAAGTTGTCCGGTTTTCTGATGAAATTCCAACCAGCCCACGGCATGTTCTACCAGTCTTTTTTCTGAAGGATTTTCCGAAATATCATTAATAACATACAACTTGATCGTCAGCTTTTCAGGGCCTAGGTAAGCCACTGCGACCTGAACAAGTGTATTACCAAATTGACTAAATGCGATTGCATTGCTTGACTTCACCAATTGCGTTATAACTTGTTCGCAAGAAACAGTATTATTTTTCGGAACGATAATTTTCGCATCAACAGTATCGGTTTTCTGCTGTGCCTTATTGGTCGACTGTCCCTGGCATGAGAAAAGGACTAATACAAAAAAGACAGCTATTCTTGACATATTATTTAGTTCGTTTTGGACAGGGCATCTATTTACCTGCGGGTCTTTATTTCTTTTTGGTCGTACGTTTAAAAATTCTTGTTTCGACAGTTCCGGTTTTCACCATATTTCCTGTTTCATCCCATATAATCGATTTTGCCCTTAAATTCAATTTCCCTTTTATAACCTCCATTTCCAGCTCGTCATTAAGTCCCAGCTTGGCTGGGATAAACAAAACCTTTCCTTTTAATTGAGCCCGAAAAGTCCTTGGTGGAGCCTCACCGCTACCGATATCTTTAAAATTTGCATATTCATTACCCGGTTCAAACCAGATCACAACGGTATTGGTCTGAAATCGGGTCTCATATGCCCACGTACCCGTAAAAGCAGATTTTATACGATCGGGAATTTCCAGGGTCTGCGCCCCCGAACGTCCTATGAAAAGAATGAATATAATCAATAAAATAGGTCTCATCTATCATTAATGGCTAAATTAAATTTGTTTACGCAGGTATTTTCAGCATAAGATCAATCCTGAAGCCAATTTCGGCTTATGTATAATCTTATCGTATAATACCATTTTGGCGCTTTAATCAAAGTAACCTCAACAATTTTATTGCCAAAAAGTGTGCAAAGCAAATTATTGAATATCAATCCTACCAAACCCCATTCGATGTATTTACGCACAAATTCGCCAACACTTTTGGTTTCCGTTTTTCTGAACAGATTTTTCCGGTGAGTCCGCACCCTGTCAGGGGAGATAAAAAGCTTTTCTGCGATCTGTGGACTGGAGTTTCCTTTAGCTACTAAAGCCAGGATTTCCATCTCTCGCTTGGATAATAGCGGAATAGCACATTTCGACTCTCGATAAACGCATAGAACTCTCTTAATTTGGATATTTAAAATTATTATCGTAATATTGCGATATAATAAAACAAGATGGGACTTACAAAGACAGAAATTTTCGCTGATGAACAGAATAAACTGGCTGTAGCATTTAAGGTTTTAGGACACCCCGCACGTATAGCTATCCTTCAATATATTATTGACAAGAAAGCATGCATCTGTAATGATCTGGTTGATGAACTAGGGCTAGCACAGGCAACTATTTCCCAACATCTTAAGGAATTAAAAAATACAGGAATAATACAGGGGACAATTGAGGGAAAATCTGTTTGTTACTGCATTAATGAAGCAGTCTGGAAACAAATGCAACAGGAGTTCAACGCATTTTTCAATCAGGACGTAAACATTTCAAGTTGCTGTAAGTAACTTTTTTTTGAGTAAACACATCGTAATATTGCAATATATAGTTTTTAATAAATAATAAAATTAGTCTTTTATGAAATTATCAGAAATCAAAGAAATTTTAGCAACATTGGATCATGTTGATTTTCAGTTGGAAAATGGCACATTTGTTCCTGAACACTTCCATGTCACCGAAGTAGGTCAGATCACAAAAAATTTCATTGACTGTGGTGGTGTTATCCGTCAGGAGAAAGTGGTCAACTTCCAGCTCTGGAATGCGGATGATTATGAGCACCGTCTAAAACCAAGCAAACTATTACATATCATCAATTTGTCTGAAGATAAATTGGGTATCGAAGATGGGGAAATTGAAGTGGAATACCAAAGCGGTACGATCGGCAAATACGATCTTGACTTTAATGGTAAAACCTTTGTCCTGAAAAACAAGACCACAGCCTGCCTTGCCCAGGACGCTTGTGGTGTACCATCAGAAAAGTTGAAAATAAATCTTTCTGTGTTGCCCGTTAGCGGATCCTCTTGCTGTACGCCAGGCTCAGGCTGTTGTTAATCACTTAAAATTTCCGCAATAATGTATCAAAGAATAGAAGAAATAATCAGCACGATTACCAGCAGACAACAGCTATCTGAGGAGCGTAGGGCGGCATTGAACCCCTTGATTCAATTTATTCAGGACAAGGTTGATCGTGGACAGCCGATCAACCTCAATTTCATTTGTACCCACAACTCCCGTAGAAGCCATTTATCTCAGCTTTGGGCGCAGGTGGCAGCATCCTTTCATCACATCCCAGCGGTGAACTGCTATTCAGGGGGGACGGAAGAAACTGCTTTATTTCCTAAAATCGCGGAAACATTGGTTTCACAAGGATTTGAGGTTTTTAAGATCGCAGACACAGATAACCCAATCTATGCAATAAAATATGGCGACAACGACCCGCCAGTAATCGGCTTTTCAAAAAAATATGATAGTCCATTCAACCCAATCTCTGGCTTTGCTGCAATCATGACCTGCTCACAGGCGGATGGCGGATGCCCTTTTATTCCCGGTGCTGAGAAAAGGATACCGATTACTTTTGAAGATCCCAAGATTTCAGATGGTACAGCAGAACAAACATTGGTGTATGCAGAACGTAGTTTAGAAATTGCGGCTGAAATGTGTTATGTCTTTTCAACTATTAAAAGCTAACCCATGCAATCGAAATTAAAATTTCTTGACCGTTACCTCACCTTATGGATTTTTCTGGCCATGGTTCTTGGTATTTCTTTGGGTAATTTTTTTCCGGCTTCTGCACTATGGATCAATAGCTATAGCAGTGGAACAACAAATATACCACTTGCCGTCGGACTGATTCTCATGATGTACCCGCCATTGGCCAAGGTGCGTTATGAACAGGTTGGAAAGGTCTTCCGAAACCTAAAAGTTCTCGGTACCTCCCTGGTTCTGAACTGGATCATAGGACCAGTATTAATGTTTGTATTGGCACTTTTATTTCTGAACGGATATCCTGAATATATGGTCGGATTGATCCTAATCGGGCTTGCTCGTTGTATCGCGATGGTTGTCGTATGGAATGAACTCGCAGATGGTAATAGAGAATATGCCGCAGGATTAATTGCGTTGAACAGTATCTTTCAGGTCTTACTCTATAGTTTATATGCTTACGTTTTTATCACTGTATTACCCCCACTTTTTGGGGTGACTGGGCTTTCCGTGAACATTTCCATTGCTGAAATCGCAAAAAGCGTCGCTATTTATCTAGGGATACCATTCTTCGCCGGAATTTTGAGCAGATATGGACTGATCGCCTTAAAAGGTGAAAATTGGTTTCAGAACCGTTTTATACCCTCGATCTCTCCGATTACTTTGATAGCGTTGCTCTTTACCATTGTGGTGATGTTTAGTCTCAAAGGCGAGATGATCTTACAGTTACCTTTGGATGTATTGCGTATAGCTGTCCCATTGCTGATTTATTTTGCATTGATGTTCACAATCAGTTTTTTTGCTGGCAAAAGGGTTGGTGCCGATTACTCACAAAGTACAGCCATTGCTTTTACGGCTGCAGGCAATAATTTTGAATTGGCTATTGCAGTCGCAATTGGCGTATTCGGCATCAATAGCGGGCAGGCTTTCGTCGGAGTGATTGGTCCACTAGTCGAGGTTCCCGCATTGATAGCACTTGTCAACCTCGCATTTTGGTTCCGAAAAAAATACGTTGTAAAAGAACTTGCTACTTAAGTATAGACTTATAATAAATCCCGAAGCCATGTCAAAAAACATGGCTTTTTTAAGGTATACTAAAAGGATATACACTTGGCATGTAAAGTTTTCTTAGTTACATGTTTTCCCCCTCAGTCGCTTACACAGAAGTATTTTCGAAAATTCCACTTGTGCAAAGACATTGCCTAGCCTCCCAATTCTTTGGACAAATAAATTTCAATCTCTTCTAATGAGGCTTTTTTATTTACAATATTCCCTTTCTTATCGATCAGTACAGCCGTTGGAAAAAGTCTAATATACATTTCAGAGGTTTTGACCGCATTTTCATCGAGATATTGCACCCATGGAAGTTGCTGTTCTAGGATTACTTTCTTCCAATTTTTAACACGCATAGTCCGGTCTGTCGATATGCCGATAATTTCAAAACCTCTGTCTTTGTATTTGCTATAGAGGTCAATCAGTTTTGGAAAAGCAGCAATACAGGGTTTACAGATCTAGCACAAATTATTCAAAGGTGAAATTCGCCATTACATCGATAAAAATTAATTTGCTGTAGCATAAAGCACAGTCAAATCGTTCTACCGGAAAGATTTAACAACATCATTTTACAAACCATTATATTAAGCCATGAAGTACATTTACCTACTAATTACCCTATTTATCTTTTCTGCCTGTTCGAAAGAAAAGGGATATGGTCGCTTTAACCTAAGAGATGGACAAGAGGTCGAGCTTTTGGTCAGTCACCATTATGGTGCTATTAACGATGCCCCCTTGTTATTACCACAAAAAGAATCAGCGGAGCTGCCTCTTTCAAATTTTAAAGATAGGGAGCCCGGATATAATTATAAAATAAAGGCCAAGATGGTCGCTTACAATGGCCCTGAACTGATGGATGGTGGCCCATCCGACGGTCTTCAATTTATTAAAATTATCAGTCGGGAGAAATATACAGGCAACGATTCTTTTGAAATATCGCTTATACACTCATTTATACCTGGACCGCCCCAAATCATACTTTGGAAAGAAGAAGATAAGTATCTCATCAACATTGGAACAAAGATCCAACTCACCTACACCGATAAAAAGGTTGGGGATCAACTGGAGGAAATCTGGCAGTACAATCATAAAAGATTGACTGATTATAGTTTGGTTTCCTTACCCCTTAAATGGAAATCCATTCAAGCGACTGTCACACATGACCCCAAAAATTTTGGAAAGGCTTACCTTGTATCCAATATCAAACTGGTCGAATAAGATGACATGTTAAGAAAAAACAATTCGGACAGTAGGCGAATGTGCTAAATGCGAGCCTACTGCCGAATCTGAGGTTATGTAAAAGATTTTAATAAAGTCCCTTAATAAACTGATAGTTCTTTTCAAGAATATCATCACTATGCCACAGCGTATCATCCTTTAGCATAAATAAGTAAAGGCTAGAAATATGTATCCCTTGAAAAACGACGATCAATGCAGAAAATATTCCTGTCAACACCATCAACCATACAAGGGGTTCTTTATGTTGATACCATGTACAGGCTGATCCGATCAATAAAGTGGTCTCAATGAGATACATAAAAGACAAATAGCCTCTTGAAATTTTAAACTTTCTCATGTTGTTTATTTTACTATTTCGAAAATCATATAAATTACCTGCCCTAAAACCACACTTATCAGTATCGTATCCAATAACAGATCCTTATTACGGTTTAATTCATTCAAATTCATCGCCCTTTTATTTTATTGACAGTACATACTTGGTTATTTCGGTCAGCTCTACTTCAGACAATTGAGGAAAGCCGGGCATCTGCGGATAATTTTCTCTTTTCTTACCGGGCGCTTTTATCCAGTCTTTCAATCCTTTTTCATTGCCGCGATAGATAGTTATCATTTCCTGAACTGGAGGTCCTACCAAGCGCTGTTTTTCTTTATGGCAGCTGGAACAATTTTGTTTAAATAACGCAGAACCTTTCGATAGATCTCCCAACGCGTGATCAATATCCAAGTTTCCAGCATCGCTGACCGGATTTTCCCGGGCCTTTTTACTCATCTGCTCAAATGCCTTAGTTTTTGCTGCCATCAGCTCGCGATGCTGATACAATGCTTGTTCGCGGTAGAGTTGACGGCTGCCTCCATAAACCAGAATAAAAAACAGGATACTGATAAAGACCTTCCAAAATTGTTTATCTCGTTTGAGTTCACTATCCGCGGACAATGCTTTCCAGGAAAACCACATAGCCACAAAAAGCATCAGCCCACCGAATACCATCAACTCAACGACTTCAAAACTTATCCCCTTTGCAGGTAAAGTAATCATAACAATGATGCCGCAGACTAACTGCAAACCAATTCCAAATGTGGTGATATAATATCCCTGTCTTTTTAACCTGTCTTGACTGAATGTCTCATACAAAAGATGTACCCTGTACGACTTTCGACCGTTATACCAAACAATAAATACACCTGTGACCGTTAGACAAGCACCAATAAATTCCAGATACCGAGGCAGCACATTGGGTAATGCCAGTGCGCTCAGAAAACCTTTGATATCCCCCCAACGTTCTGGAAATAACATCAGGTTGACATTTGTCAAGAAAATCGTTGGAACAATTAAAAAAATAAGCACAGCCAAAGCAATTATACTGATGTGCAAATACTTGTAGTTGGCCATTGCTCTCCAGGTATATTTATGTAAATAGGTCAACAAAAAAGCAATGGTTACCAACGGGATAATCATAAACCAGGCTAGCCCCGTTAACGCATTGGCCGAATAAAAATAGATGGTATAAAGCGTATTGATACTCAGTAAAGGAGCAACTCCCAATACGACTGCCATGCTCTTATTGACCGTCACCGTCTTGGCTATTTCATATGCAAATACATCGTAGTCATGATTTTTCAATCCCTTGACTTCCGCCCAAAGAGTAATAATGCTCCCTCCAACCATTAATTTCACGAATATGATATGAAGCAGAAATGAGACGATCAATAGAGTAACCAATAACCATTCGGGTAAGGGAAGATCCAAAGGCAGATCCCTTGGAACGGGCGTGGTAGATATATGTAATAAATTCACTTGCATTTTTAAACGTTCTTTTTTATTTTTTTGAAACTAATACTGAATCGCCGTATACTTTTACTGCTTGCTCGATATTCTGTAGCGGATTGACCGTAATACCTTCGACCTGAGCACCTTGCAGGGATTCTCCAGACCCTTGCAATTGCCTTATGTAAGCAACAATCGCTTCAAGTTCTTTTTTATTTCCGGGAAATGGTGGCATAAACGTACGTCCCTGGTGCATATTGGGGATATAGGCCAACATGGATTCCTCTTCCAGCGGCTTGCCCTTTCCGTACATTTTTTCAAAAACATCAACGATGGAATTGATGCCGTTACTGGTGTGACAACGGCTACAAGTAAGCATAAAAACATTTCTACCCGCTTCGATCTTATTTTCCGGCGTTATTTCCTGAACTGAAGTATAGGTGGCATGTTTTAAAATTCCGTCTTTTTTATACAGCGCATAGTCTTCTTCCCGCAACAAGTTCGAATACATATACCCACCGATTACATAAGGTTTTCGGACAAACTCACGTACCCGTTCGAAAATTCCCAGAAAACCAAAGATCAATAAACAAGGAACGATCACGACAGCAACGTTCACTTTTTGAGGTTTCCAGATTGCCCAGATCGCGAGTAGGACAGAAAGCACCGTAGCTCCAACAATAAAATATTTAAGTATATCATAATATTCAGCAAAGTCTATCGATCCCACTGCTGTACTCATATTTGCTTTCATAGTTTCAGGCATTGCATCCCAGTAATAAAGCGCCCCTGCAAGTGCGAACGGCGTCCAGCTTAAAATCCATTTGCCACCCAATCTGACCACCTGAATGCGGAGCGTTGATCCTTTTTTTGTAAATAATGTCGTCAGCAACATACCGAATACCCCGCCCATCAGCATAGCAACCGGTGTTCTAAAAAATAGCTGCGGAATATAAATTGGATTTGTAAAACCATTGAAAAGACTTTTATGCGTATTCCAATTGCCTGGATCCATCATAAAACTCAATATGGAAACGATAATAACCATGGTAATCCAGGAAGCAATACTCAAAAATGCACCAAATCGGATATGTTTCAACTTGGAGCGGAGCGATTTATTGGCACTCCCCCAGCTCAGGTAGTAGATAGAAATCAGGACCACTTCGGTAACGAAAACGATCCATTCGGTAAACCAAGCCCAATAAAAAACCCGAATTAAGCTTCCTATCGAGCTAGGGCTAACGAGTGCGACCGTAAACCATATCCCCACACCAGTCATCGCGCCAATGGTCGTCATAATGATAAAACCAACTTTCATTTTATTATGGATGAGCCTATCCCACTCCCAATCTGCAATTTGGTCCCTGCCAACACGCTGTACACCTTTAAACTCAAGCCAAGTAACGTAAGGAATAAAACCCACCGCAAGGCCATGATTGATCATTACATGTATAATCGCCACAGCTGCGATTAAAAATCGGTCATTCAACCAATCTAAATGAAACATTGGAAAATCCATCGCTATTCTTTTTTTCAAAGATCTAGCTATATTCTTCCAAAAAGCAGAAATAACAGTTCCGATGCCTTCTGTTTCTACCCGATCTCATTCGATAAAGAGTCGACATATTTCCATTTTCGTAACTCCCGTACATTAAGCAGCAAAAGCGTCTTTTTCATCAAGTGAAAAGAACGCTTTTGTCGCCGTTTATGCCTATTGGTTTTTTCTGAATTCCTCTGGGCTCCGTCCTTTCTTAGCTTTAAAAAATGTGATAAAATAAGGTACATTTTCAAACCCCAGTTCAAAAGCAATTTCCTTTACCGTTTTGAAAGTATGGTACAATAGGCGCTCCGCTTCCAATACGATACGATCCCTGATCAATGTACCACAGCTTATGGCTCTCTTCTCACGACAAATGCGGTTCAGATAATTTACTGAAATATTCAATCGTTCAGCATAGAAAGACGGGAATCGTTTGTGCTTATAATTTTCATCAACCAAGGACTCAAATGCAACTATTCTTTCCTCTTTTTCATCCATCTGTACAAATCCGAAGTTTTTGGTGATCTGGCGTCCTAGCATCTGAAGTAAAATATTCAGATAATTGCGCAGCACTTCTCTTGAGCCCAACTTTGCTATATCATATTCCACCTGCATCAAGTCCATCAAGTGAATACAGCGCTCAATTTCATCACTTGTCAATACAAAGCCATTCATATGGTTACATTTTAAAAAGTTAAAATAATGTATCACTTCAGTATTGTAACGCTGCATAAAAAATGCTTCTGTAAATAGAATCACGCATCCTTCAATGGGTACATGATGCTGGAAACTACAGACACAATTGCAACTTATGCTTACGATATCATGTCTGCCCATGGCGTACATTCTTTTATCCGCCACCAAAATCAGGTTTCCGCTCTTTATCAACATTAAACTGTAGAACGAGCGTGCATGCAATGTGTTCTGGTTTCCTTTGACCTGTAAATATTCGGCAATAGGCATAATAACAATCCCGTTGGAAGCCGAATCAATATCTTCTAGTCTTAAAAAATCTAGTTTTTCTTTTCGTATTACCATTATCTTATTCTTTTTCTTCAATAAAAAATTTAAAGGGAATGGTTATGCGATTGGAGGTTTAAAAATCCGATCAAAGATCCCCTGACACAAGGGGTTACCTTCCGTTAGCGGATGAGTTACTCTTAAAATTCGGGTAAAGGGTTGCTGCCGGGTCAGCTCTTGAACAAGCTGCACAAACAGCGGTATCTCAGCACTTTTCACTTTGATCAGCACATCGCTGGCCTCTTTTTGTTCCACTGTTTCCTCACTCAGGTAGCAGAAGCCCTTACAGGTAGCCGCAGGTTCATAGCGATAAACACATAGCTGCTGCTCAATATAATCTCGATTGCATTCAAAGCCAATAAATACCCACAATAGATTGGTTGCCTGTAGGCAAAGAGCCCAGGCCATCAACAGACAGAAAAGTCCTTTCAGCTTGTAGGATTTCATCGATATGGATTATTTCTTTATTTCGTTGCGCTATTACGTTCGCGGAGGTACTCCAAAATTGCGCGCGCATCTTCCTGTTGCAACCCCAGACTGATCATAGGTGACGCAAACTCCTTGCTCAGTGCTTTTGCATCAGGATCTTTTTCAAGCATTGTTGCCGGATCGAGCATCATATTCATGATCCATTCCGGTGTACGGCGTTTGATGACACCGTCCAATGACGGACCTACCAAGGTACGATCAAAGCCATGACACATGGCACATTTGGAGACAAATAACTCTACCCCCCTATTTGCGAGCTGTGCATCAAAGGGTTTGTGCTCAAAAGATACAACAGGACCTACCCCTTTGGCTCCTTCGGTTTTATAGTCCAACATTTCAGTTGCTAGAGATGCCGCTGCAGGCTCAGTAGCTTTGCCGGTTGATACCTTTTTCTTATCCCCATTGTCCGCACAGGCAAGCAGAACGATAAAGCCAAAACAGACAAGGATTATTGTGATTCTATTTTTCATTACTCTCTTTTTCTAATTGTTTAAAACAGTATATAGTATTCCCTTGTGCTATACCTTCAGCCGATAGGAGATTTGATAGCCAATCCCATTAGCCTAATCCAGCTGGATCAATAGTGCCAAAAGGGGGAAATATGTACAAATTGGATCGTTTACATAAAACGCCAATCATTGCATCCAATAAATTCGTTAAAAAGGTATTAGACGAGTGGAGGGTGGAAAATAGAAAAGATGGGGCGGTAAGCATAATCTTCTTTCAATTCTGCAAAAGCCAGTTTAATATATGCTCCCCCAGATGAAGAACTGTCAAAGGTAAAATTCAGGGCATTGTTGATAAAAACAACATCGATGATGCGAGTCTCAAGTTTTTTCTGCTCCTTTTCTTCATGTTCACGCATCTTTTTCATCAATATACATTGTCCTCTACAGGATAGCGCCTTTTCATTAAAGCGATTGATACATTCATTTTTGGCAATATAGTCTCTATTGAGTTCAAAAACAGTCCATACCCATACTGTGGAGAAGCTCTGGAGGAGCATCAATGGCAGTAAGATCCATATGAATTGTTTCGCTTTCATGAATTGACAGTATCGCAAATATAATAATTGTTGTCATTGGAGGTGCAATAATTTTAGAAGTAACAAAAAACTACTAGTCTATTGTATTTAAAGTAAGGTAATAAATGCATTCTTCAGGATAAGTGCTTTCGAACTTGATTTGTACGCATACGATTAGGTAAAGTGGAGTCTTAGGTTCAATTTTTATTCAGAGATCAGGTTCTTAAAATGAAATACTTTTCCACTATCGGGATATGCCTCCAGTTGGGCATCATCCAAGCCTTCCCTTGCGGTCGCAATAAAGAGATCCATTCCCGTAGGCCCTCCAAAACAACAGGAAGTCACATGTGGTGCATTTACTTGCACTTTATCCAATAGTTCTCCTGTTTCGATGTGCCACTTATAAACACCATAGCCATCCCAATGTGCCACCCATAAATGGCCATCAGGTCCTATGCACATACCATCTGGCATGCCAAGTTTATCAGGCACACGTACCAATGTATGGTATGCTTTTGAGAGGCCCGCTGTTTTATCCCAGGTAAACCGTCGGATTTCCCGTGTATGGGTATCGATAAAATACAAAAAACGGCCATTGGCAGACCATACGAGCCCATTCGGGATAGTCACCGCAGGAATAATGGTCTCCAAAATACCATCTCGAAAGCACAGCAGCTTTCCTTGATTTGGCAAAGCTTTCATATGCATTGTTCCGATCCAAAAATTACCAGCTGGATCAATCCCACCATCATTGGTTCGAATTTGACCATTATAGGTGTCCAAGGATGCGACAATTGATAAGCCCTGATCTTCCTTGTTCCAAATTGAAAGCCCTTCCTGCATGGCAATGAGAAATTTGCCGCCATCTTCTTCTAAAGGAACAATCTTACTGACATAGCCAGGGAGTTCCCAGAAAGTCGAAACATTGTTCTCCAAATTATACTGATGAATACGCTTTTGCAAGATATCCACCCAATACAAACTTTGATCATGCTTATTCCACAAAATGCCTTCACCGAGCAGACTTTTCGTTTCTAGCAATACCTGCGCTGTTTTTACATTTCTTTCCATAACTATTACGCTTCAAGCTTCTCTATCGATGTACCTATTTCTTAATCTTCTTGCATTAAAGCATTTCTACCCCCATCAATGAGATAGGTAGTTCCACTCGCAAAGGAAGCGTAAGTACTGGAAAGAAATACACACCAACCACCGATCTCTTCGGCTGTACCAAGTCGTTTAACAGGATGTCTATCGATAGTTTTTTGTCGCTCCTGCTCGGCATCCGGAAATGAATCGAACCATTTTTGATTTCCAGGGGTATCAATAAATCCTGGAGCGAGCCCTACCGTACGGATCGCCGGTCCCCATTCAACAGCCATGGCACGCACCAAGGACAATAAAGCCCCTTTTGTGACATTGTAGGGAAAACATCCCGGAATGGAAGCATAGGCATGGTTAGAGGCCATGATAATAATCACTCCAGGTGAGGCTTGCATCAGTAGCGGTTTAAGGGCCTTGGCCAACAGCCAATGGGAAGCGAGATTCAACGCACTGTTGTTCTTCCAATCCGCTAATGTACAGTCATCCAGGCCCCTGAAAACATTCTGTCCAGCATTGGAGACCAGTATATCCAAACGACCATACTCTTGTTGCAAAAGTAAAGCCAGCTCCAAAATTGCAGCTTCTTGAGACACATCAGTCTCATAATAAAATGTACGCCGCTGAAAGGGCTCCATTTTTGCAAAAAATGAAGCCACCATCGGATCATCACCAGTTAATTCAGCGCAGACTATCACTGTTGCGCCAGCCTGTGCAAATTGCATACTTACCCCCAGCCCAATTCCAGAAATACCACCAGTGATAAGGACAATTTTGTCTGTCAAATCAATTGTAAATGCCATTTACTTATAAAATTTACACGTAAAAACCTGGTCTAGGCTCCAATATCCCGGGATGCTTAAGCATTTCTTCTTCGATCAAGTCTACACCTAATCCCGGTCTCTCACTCAATATCAAATGACCATTCTTCACCATATCCTTAATTGGATGATCGATGACTTCATCCCTCCAGGGAACATCGTTGAACATAAATTCCTGTCTAAAAAAGTTTGGCACCGATGCACACACATGAGCACTTGCCAAGGTTGAAAGTGGCCCATTTGGATTATGTGGTGCCAACAATACATTGTAGGCTTCCATCATCGTTGCCATCCGCTTCATTTCCGAAGGTCCGCCACATCGCGTAATATCAGGCATCATAATATCACAGATATTTTTTTCCAGTACCGGTCGGATTCCATGTCTTGTGTAATGTCTTTCTCCGACACAGATCGACACATTGGAAGGTATGCGTTCACGCATAGCACGCAGGTTGTCCGCATTTTCTGGACCTGCAGGTTCCTCATACCAAGTGATATTCAATTCCGAAAGGCGTTGTGCCATCTGTACGGCTACCCGATAATTCAACATTGCATGGGTCTCAATCATAATATCAAAATTGGGCCCCACACCTTCACGAACCGCCTTACTCACTTCAAAAGCTAAGTCTTGCTGCTCAGCAGTCAAAGTTAGGTTAGCCGCCAAATCCTCTCCATAGAGGTAGTTTGTATGCGCAAAAGGATCAAATTTTAATCCTGTAAAACCGGCATCCTTCACCGCGCTCGCCTGTTTGGCATAATCTTGTGGATTGTGTCCGCCACCGGTAAACCAATAATTCGCGTACAGCAAGATTTCTTTGCGAAATGCACCACCCAGTAGTTCATAACAAGGTACGCCAAGCACCTTTGCTTTCAAGTCCAAGAGGGCCATATCAATACCCGATATCGCACACATACTCGCACCATAGGGCCCTATCCAGTTTAAGTCGCGATAAAGTTTGGTCCAGATAAAATCTGTTTTCATGGGGTCCAACCCAATGATCCGTTGGCCCACATGTTTGGCAGCCTCAAACACAATTGGACTACCTGGCCAGTTGGTAGCCTCGCCCACACCAGTATGACCTGTATCTGTATAAATCTTTAATAAAGTCCAATTGTATTTTACCCCCTCTACCAACCAGACTTTGACGTCTATAATCTTCATTCCGATTCAATTTTTTAATTTATTTTTAGAATAATCTGTCCACTTAACTTATCCCCTTTTTTTATTTTCTTACGGCCATAGCTATGCGGCGAGCCATAAAAAGGTTCTGATCCATTGTTTGAATAATCCGCTACCAACCATTGAATATGTTGATCTTGCTTCCATGCTCTGGAATATTGTTGTCCATTGGATAGTACCGTTACTTTAGCTCCAGGCCCATTTATGCTTGCCCAGTGAATATTTGCTTTGGTCGATCTAAAATCGTTTGATCCTAAACTATTGGCATCATCTTTCCAATCCTTCGCCTGTGGCTTCCCATGTTCCTCCACTTCATAAAGCGGAATGGCATTCAATGTAGCTTCACCTTCATTTCGCCCGATATGATTTTCTGGATAAGTTGAAAATGCTCCTTTGCGCGACCAAGCTAATTTATTGTACGATAAAGGCAATTCCATCATCAAACCTGATTGATAAAGATCCATTTCCTGCTCCCGTTGATAAAACATTTCGTATTCTACACGCAAAAGACCGTTCTTAAGGAAAACAAATTTTTGTTTTCCTTTTCCATTTTGATACGTAAGATTCATACTTACCGAAATGCTATCAGCCGAATCAATTGCCTCCACGGCATCGGCAAATAAGGTATATTGCTCATATTGTTTCAACGGTGCAATATTATTCTGATAGGTCTCTCCCGCTACATTCGGTTTTCCACCGTCCTCCGCATTCGCTTCGATTAATGCGACCGTAGGGCCTTTGCTCAAAATAAGTCCGCCATCTTTTCGCACGGATACCAATTTACCGTAGGTTCGACTAAATGTATAATCCAGATTTCCTTGTTTTACATAAATATACGCCGAATCTTGTTTCAGTTGTAACGCTGTCTCCAAAAACTGTTCTTGATTTTTTAGGTCTTTCTGAAACAGCTCATTTTCGACCTCATTGCCTTGATTATCTGTTGCAATAATCTGCAATGCATTGTACCTGCTTGGAATTGGCAAGGTTACCTGTCCACCTTTACGAGGTCCGATAGCAGCTTTGAACGGAAATTGTTTTCCATCGACAATGGCTACAAATTTAATTTGATCAAGTGAAAGAAAATCATACCTATTTTCAATCTCGATAACGACTTTACTACCTTTAGTAACCGGTTTACCGATTTTGATGGGCGAATAAGCCTTTTTCATGCCAAAGTACTCCGGTTTCGGTCTGCGCCATCCATCAATTGGCCCCCAAGGCCCATAACCCACAATACGTCCATCTGGAAGGTGAAAAGTATCATCAATACCACTCCAGATCGCTCCGCCCAAGTTGCCGGAATGTTTATAGATCGAGTCAACAAATGTCACCAAGGGAGCATTATAAGCCTCACGAATACCAGGATCGGTCAATAATTCACGTCTATTATAGGTAGACAAATGGGCGTATTCACCAAATAAAGTCGGTCTTGTCATGGTATCTGTTGCCTTAGGTCCGTTAATACCGGGATAGTGGTAATTGGCGATATCCGCTTTGCTTCCGCCATTGTTAAATCCACCCCAGGTCTGATCATGGAAACTCGTCGGGCGCGTTGGATCCAAGGCTTTTATACGCGAATTAACCTCGGCCCATAATGGGCTCCAATGCGATTCATTGCCCAGAGACCAAAATAATACCGAGGGATGATTGCGGTTGCTCAGCACATTATCGATATTTGCGCCAAGTAGGACAGGCAAGAAACGCTTGTCTTTATAATCCCATTTGCGCCAGATTGGTGAGGCATGATGCTGGATCCAGCTCAAAGCGGCCTCGCTCTCCACATACATACCCAATTCGTCTGCTGCATTCAAAAATTCCTCTGATGGAGGGTAGTGCGACGTGCGAATATAATTGACATTCGCCTGTTTGAATAAAAGCACATCCTGTCGATCTATTTCTGGATTTGAAGCCCTCCCGTTCAATGGATGTACAGCATGCCTATTCACCCCTCTCAACTTGACCGGTTTACCATTCACCATCAGCTGATTTTTGACGACTTCAATTTCACGGAATCCGACCTTTTGTTTATTGCTCTGTATCGCCTTACCATCCACAATCAATGCCGTTTCCAACACATAGAGGTAAGGTGTCTCGGCCGACCATTGCTTCGGTTTTTTTACCACTAATAGACTTTCGATCTGTTTATGGCTCCCTACTCCAAGCTGAATCTTGTCGGAGGATTTTTGAAGGACCGTTTTGCCGTCGGCATCTCGGAGTACGTAGCGCAATTGGACCTGCTGCTTCTGGTTCGAGCCATTTTGCACCAGACCAGCAAGTTTAAGCATTGCATGGACATATTTTGAATCGAAATCTGTTACGGCCTGTGCATCCGAAATATGCACCTTAGGCAGGGTAAACAAAGTCGCTTTGCGCAGAATTCCACCCACGGTATGTGCCGCATATTGAGAAACACAGGAGAGAATATCACTGATGGTGTTTGCCTGAATTTCTACAGTCAGTTTATTTTTACCCTTCTTCACTTTTCCGGTCAGGTCGACCTGAAAAGCAACAAATCCCCCTTCATGTTCACCAACCAACTGATCGTTAACTTTCACAAGCGCATGCGAACTGACCCCGTCAAAGCGAATATATACCGGATTACCTTCCCAATCGTCGGGCATATCAAATGAACGTTCATACACTGCCGTCTCACCCGCAGCGACATGCTGGCCTTGCATTTCCCATTCTCCCGGTACCTGAATGGCCACGGGTTTAGCGTCGGCCACTCTAAAATTCCATTGTCCATTCAAAAGAATGCGACTGGTTGTAGTCGTGGACAATTGATCAGGCAATGGCGTCAAAAATTGTCCACCTTGTTGCGCAGATAGATTTCCTAAGCTGGAACAGGTCAACAGTAGAACCAACCAGCTTCCTTTGGATAATTTGAACTTACATAATTCCATATTTTTCAAATGCTTCTTTGGCAGCCATGCCTTCCATCACTTTGTTTAATACTACTTTTTCTGCTCTCGCTTTCTCGAATGCCCGAGCGAAAACCTCCTGTTCATGTGCACGTGGAACTACGCAGACTCCATCAATGTCGCCGATCAACATATCGCCATCTTTGATCAGGACATTCCCAAAACGGATTGGCACGCGCCAGTCTATCACCTTTCCGCGCGGTGCCTGGTCCTGCGCATAACAGCCCATGGAAAAACAAGGAAAATCCAACGCCAAGATCCCGACGGTGTCTCTTGAGTAACCATTGACTATCGCCCCATGCGCACCCAATGCTTTTGCTCTTGCACTCATAATTTCACCCCAAAGTGCATAGTCTGGTGAGGAGCCACTGCAAATATAAATTTCTCCCGGGCCTAAATCATCCAAGGCTTCAAGCATAAAACCAAATGCTTTTGACAGCACCGGATTTTTCGATTGCTCCTCAGCATTCCCGCAGACATCGGCCTCCAATACCGTCATTGCTCTGCCTATTAAAAACAGATCGGATTTTAACGGTCTTATATTCGGTGGTAGAAATTGATGAAACAATCCCATTTTGTCCATCACATCCCCAATGACAGCCGTAAAAAGTTCCTTACGGATCAGCTCAAAGAGCTCCGCATCATTTGCCCATTCCACCAGATAGTTTTCTTTCATTTTTTATATAAATTAAATCATGTTACCACAAAAAGACATACAGGGCTACCAATACGCCCAGGATGAATAAACTCACTAATTTGAAACCACTGGAGGTCACAAAAAGAGTTCTATTCACGATTACTGTATCATTACGATAGTTTCGATTGCCCAGCAGGCTCACCAATACCATTGTTGCCACCGTACATATAAACACCACAAGAATCCGATTCATAAAGGGGCTTTCATCTAACCAGAAATTTTTAAAAAGCAAAGAATAGGCAAATGTAGCAATGGCGCCAGCAAAGGCTGCGTTAGGTGTTGTCCACGTTGTAAAGATACCCATCAGAAAAATCGCCAATACGCCTGGTGTGATAAAACCTGTAAATTCCTGAATAAACTGAAAGCCCTGATCCAGATGCTGCAATAGCGGAGCCAAGGAAGCACCAATGACCAAGGCGATCAGTACAGTTACTTTGCCCAGCTTCACCAAAGCTGTATCGCTCACGGCATCGCCTTTTATATTCTTATAAATATCCAAAGACACAATCGTTGCTATACTATTAACCTTTCCAGCCAGTGAGGCCACGATAGCAGCCGTTAAAGCTGCAAAAGCCAATCCTTTGAAGCCCGTCGGTAAAATCGAGAGTAGCAGCGGATAAGCTTTGTCCGGCTTCACCGTACTCCCCTCAAGCATACCTTGTGCAAAATTTAGGTTAGAACCTTCGTTGTATAAATAGTATGCGGCAATGCCGGGCAGCACTACAATCAAGGGCATAAACAGCTTCATAACGGCTGCAAACAACATCCCATTTTGGGCTGTTTTTAAATTTTTGGCTCCCAGTGCACGCTGGGTAATATATTGATTACATCCCCAATACGATAGATTGATCACCCACATGCCGCCCAATAGAACCGACCATCCAGGCAGATCCATATAAGCATCGGTACCATCGGGTTTTATCATCTGTCCTTTTTCGATAAAAAGATGAAAATGCTGTGGCACCTCCGTTTTCAAGATAAGGAGTCCGTCCAGCCAATGTCCCATGCCCTTTGTATGCGCCACGAGATTCAAGGCAATATAAGTTGTCGTAAGTCCACCAATAATCAATAACACAACCTGAATCACATCAGTATAACCAATCACCTTCATCCCGCCTAAAGCGATAATCAAGGCCAATACCGCCAACAGCCAAACAGCTACAAACATGGGAATCCCCGCAATGGACTGAATGGCCAAACCACCCAGATAAAGTATCGAGGTCAAATTGACAAAGACATAGACCAAGACCCAGAATACAGCCATCACCATACTCACCCGCGGATCGAAACGCTTACGCAGAAACCCAGGCATGGTAAAAATCTTATTCTTCAGATAAATGGGTAAAAACACGACCGCCACAATAATTAGTCCGATAGCAGCCATCCATTCATAGGATGCAATGGCCAGTCCCAGTGCAAAACCCGACCCCGACATCCCTATAAATTGCTCTGCAGAGATATTCGAAGCAATAATAGAAGCCCCGATTGCCCACCAGCTTAAGGAACCTTCCGCCAGAAAATAGTCGTGCGTTAGTGAACCCGAACTGTGTTTACGTCGATAAATGTAATAGCCATAGCCGCCGACAACAATAAAATACAGCAGATAAATGATTTGATCAATCCAAGCAAACATAGTGATATCATTAGAATTTTAATGTGATAGATCCCTGACAGGGTGAAGCTTCCAAGGTCTTGCAATAATTGCCCCAAGCAATTTCAGGATAATCCCATTTGTTGTTTACATACAAAACCAGTTGCTCATTTTCCAGGCGATCCATACGGCAAGCATTGTCTGCTTGCGGAGAAACCACATGCATCAGGTTCTTTGCGCCACTACCCATAGCGTAGTAGTATATATTCTCTTTCATTCCCTTCGCCTGCTGTGTTAGTGGATGCTGACTACGCGCTCCTTTATCGGCCCAATAGTAATAGTTGTGCGTATCCATGTACCACGACTGTTTGGGTTCTTGACCGTATGGCGTCTTATCTACATAAGACAAGCTTGCTGTTCCTTCATTACCCGCAAATGATTCTTGGGGATAATCGTTCCAATAACCATTTCTGCTCCAGGTAATACGATCGAGTTCATTGCTGAGATAATACTTTAGTCCAATTTCACGCAGGTAGCCATTGGGCTCACCCTGGGTATGGTATAAAGTCTTCATTTCTCCTTTACCATCGATAGTCAGATCAAACTGAATGGATAAACCGCCATTTTTTCCCACAATCGATACCAGGGCCAAATTGTCTTTGATGCGTACATCCAATTTGTTCAATTGCCAATTTTTATCTTCGAGCAGGTATTTGCTTGCACTTTTGCGTACTTCTGCACCGGTCAGGTGGTTGAGGTTGATGTCCATATTTAAGAAAGGACCTTTTTGGATCACCACTTTACCATCGATCAGCGCATTTTCGATCAAGCCTGTTATTTTTGAAACCGGAAAGGTGAAATTCCTTCCCGTGATCAGGTAACGATTAGGCTCTTCAACAAGTTGTAGACCTCCATTTTGAGTCGATTCAGGTATTCTGACCTGATGCTCACCCAAGAAATAACGGTAGCTATCCAGCAGCATCCCTTTGCTATCCACAAAGCGCAAAGTCAGTTGCTCCCCCTGTTGCCAGGCTAAACCCGGTAGCTGAATATATCCTTTCTCATGCGGAGCAATATCGGGTAATGCCAATGTGTAGGTCTTCCCCTCATAGGTGTATTGCAGTTTAACTTCCTGGAGCGAAGTATGATCAAATCGATTGTATACGGGGATCGCTAGTGGCTGAAAGCGTGCAAAATCAGGTATTATCTTTCCTTTCAACGTGACTAATACAGGAGACTGCGCTTTTTTTGTTGACCAAAATTCAGGTTTCTTGCGCCGCCAGACATCGACGATCCCCCATTCACCGTAGCCTACCGCCTGTCCCTGAAAATCTTCAGGTTTGGCGGTACGGGAAAATTCCTTCCAAAAAGCAGTTCCCTTCTTCAGCTGCTGTGGAATCATAAATGCCTCATCCACATAGCCCCATATTGCACCGCCAAGCCCGCCTTGCTTCGGAAACAACCCACCCCACATCATGTCCATGGAGATACCCCAAAATTCACGGATATTCGGATCATCCTGTAAGGTTTTATACGTATAACATGCCGGATGAGCCCATTCATCAAATAAAGCTGGGATGCCATGTCCCTCAAAGTTACGCGTGGTCTTGCCATACTGTGTCAAGTTACCATACACGTCCTGATAGTGCATGCTCAGGATTTCATAAATCTTAGGTTCGGTGGTTTGCGAGCCCGGATAACTCCAGATGATAGGCCTTGTGGGATCCGCCTGTTTCACAAAATCGTGGCTTTTTTTAAAATTATCGCCATAGATTGATTCATTTCCAATGGACCAGAATAGCACAGCGGGATGGCTTTTAAAGGTATTGACCATCTCGCGCGATTGGCTCAAGTATTGGTCCGTCTTTTTCGGATCATTTTGCGAGTTGCCCGGGGCATAGTTTTTTTGTCTATACGTATCCACAAAACAGATCGCAGTCTCTACTTCCACATAAATACCGTATTGGTTGCAATATTCGACGAAACGCTCCGTAGGTGGATAATGCGAAGTACGAACGAAATTGATATTTGCTTCTTTAAACAATTGAACGTCTAGGCTATCATAATAAGCCGAAGCACTGCGTCCTAAGGTCGGGTGCATATCGTGCCGATTGGCTCCACGTAGCTTTACAGGTTTGCCGTTTACCATAAGCTGATCTTTGACCACTTGTACTTCGCGGAAACCGACCGATTTATGAAAGGCATACGTAGCGCTCCCCTGCTCTTTCACTTCCACATCCAACCGATAAAGATTTGGATGTTCGGCATCCCATTTTAGTGGTGCAGCTACACGCAACACATGGCTGTTGGCACCATCTACAATTGGTTTTTCAGGATTATCCAAGACAGTACTTTTGCCGTTTGGATCAGTCAATGTATACTTAATCGTAGCTCCTTTGGCCGCAAAACCGCCAAAATCCAATTTTAGCTGAGCGTCTGTATATGACGTATCAAAGGCTGTTTCAAGGTTAAAGTCGGTCACAGGATGTGTAGCAGTTGCAAATAAGGTGACATCCCGTAAGATTCCACCTACCGGATGATGTGCATAACCAGATGCGTACGAAATATCATCCAGTTGATCCTGTACTTCCAGCTCGATTTCATTTTGCCTTCCGAAGATCACATAAGGTGTAATATCTACTTCCCAACGTGTAAATCCACCATGATGGCTTGTCACCGCTTTACCATTGATGCTCAGTTTGGCAAAGCTATATACACCATCAAAACGGATAATCGTCTTTTTACCCTTATACTGACTGGGTACTAAAAATTTGCGTCTATAAAAAAATGATTGGTCGTGTTGAATACCATAGCCCTGCATGACAGCTTCCCCGGGAACCTGAATATTTTCCCAGGTCGAACTACGGTCAAATTTGAAATTCCATTGGCCATTTAAGGATTGTACAGGAGCTTTCAGACCAGTCACTTTGGCCGGCAACTGATAAGCTGCCTGCTGCGCCATTGCCAAACTCCCCATTACCCCCCACAAGGCCAACAATACCATTTTTTTTAGTTTTTTCATATCATAATAGGTTGTAATTCCACCCGATTCAAACGCAATACGACGTTGTTACATTCTTTGTCAAAGATAGATGCTCTCGTATCGCAATACTACAACTGGTTATACAAAAAATAAAACTATTTATACCCAATTAAAAACATATGACACATTATTAAGTGAATATTGTTTGAAATATCAATAAATCATTTATTTTTGTAGACAACCAATGCATCTAGTTATGAACAAATTATCCAAACCTCAATTTATCGAACTTGCTCCCCCCAGCGAAAAGACAATCCATGTTAAATTGGTCGATCAGGAATTTTTGAGTAACCCGCTTCATTTTCATGAGTTGTGTGAACTGGTCTTGATTTTGGAAAGTTCCGGTAAGCGCATTGTTGGTAACAACGTAGCCACCTTTACGGAAGGTGACTTGGTATTGATGGGACCCAATATCCCCCATATCTGGCGTAATGATGATGTATTTTTGCAGCAGGATAACCAATTACGTGCCCGTGCAATTGTCATTTACTTTCCAGCAGATTTTCTACTCCGTTTGACCGACGAGCACCAGACGATTCAGGCAATGCAACATTTTATCCGTAAAGCCCAACGCGGGCTTCGATTTTATGGTGCAACATTGGATAAAGCCGATGCTCTCATGGCCAATATCAGTGATAGGGACGGATTCCCTCGGATTATCGAATTCCTCAAACTCATCCAGTTGCTGCAGGAAACAGCCGAATTTGAAAGCCTCGCTTCTGAAGGTTATCGACCCACATTTAGTGAACAGGAGACCCAACGTATCAATAAGGTCTACCTCTATGTCATGAGCAATTTTAAAGAAGATGTTAATCTACAGGTTGCCAGCGACATGCTCAATATGACCCCAAATGCTTTCTGCCGCTTTTTTAAACGCCATACCCAAAAGCCTTTTTCGCGATTTGTCAATGAGATGCGGATTGGTCATGCTTGCAAATTACTGATGGACCGTACACTGAGCATTTCGGAGATCTGTTACGAATGTGGCTATCAAAACCTGACGAATTTTAATAAGTTCTTTAAGTCCATTATGAACAAGACACCACGGGAGTTTCGAAAAGAGATGGATATGTAAGTCCCGCCAAAAAGATCCAATAGCAACGGGTTGATATCCGCTACAAACAAGAAAGGCTGTACAAAAGTACAGCCCACTCCTACCAATTTACTGAAACTAACACCTATTTAAAAACCCTTTATTGTTTTCAACGTATAATCTTGAGCGTCACCATTCGCTGCTGTCACCCGATACATTCTATCCTGTGAAAAATCGCCTGGTTTACCCAATACTGGAGATCCATTGAGCGGCGAAACCACCGAAACGTCCGACACGGTGATCGTAACCCACAGATTAGCAAGTTGATCTTTTTGAATTCGTTTTTTAAACTCATCAAATAACATCTGCTTGGTGACGGATCCCGAAGGCCCCGCCTTCTTAACTGAGTTGATATCGTACGAAATCGTAGACGTATATCCTTTTTGTCCATTCGTATCAAAAGCTACAGCCATATTCTTAAAAACGATCTCACAGACCCGGTCAAGCTCAATCTCCTGCATGGGAGTTCCTTTCTGTATGGTATCATTATAGAGAAAGCGGTATGAATAACTTACGGCAGTCAATTTGTTGTCTGGCGAGTTTGGCAGCTCCTCATAGCCCTTTTTTAAACAGCTTCCCATCGCAATGAGCGTCAGCGCGCCGAGCAGAATACGCCCTATTTTGTGATTTATTCTATGCATAATCAATTTCATTATATCTGTATACCAAAGTTTTATTCCCATCCCGGATTTTGCTTCACGCCCGATTTCAAGCGGAATGTTTCGTTGATTGGCATCAAGTACCTTTTGGCAGAGAATCGAGCTTCCCCAACGACGTTATTGTCTTCAAAAAAAGAATAGGATTTACCATCTCTCGAAATTCGAATACCCCGTAAGGCGCCCTGTAATTCGGGAATAACAAATCCCGATCCTACATAAGCTCCATCACGCAGACCACCCGATGTGCGCATGCCCCAGCGTAACAGCGACCAATACCGATCGTTATTTTCGTAAACCATCTCCACATTGCGTTCTCTTTTGTAGGCTTCAAAAAGTGAGTTCCCCCAATTGTTGCCCGAAAGTGTATTTAAATATTGGTTGACACTACTTTCAGAAAAACCACCATGACGTACCATGGTCGGCAGCATGTATTTTTTTGCATTAGCGAAGTCCCCTTTCATGAGATAAGCTTCAGCCATATTGAGATAAGCCTCACCATAACGGAGCACCGAAAACACATAGTCCAATTTTTGGTCCGATGGAGAAGGTAGGCTCACAATATTATCGTAAAAATACTTCACCATCGCATAACCCGTACTGGAATTATAATTTTCGGTATTTCCGGACTGGTATCCATATTCCTGTACCGAACCTTCATTAATCTTGCTATTGGCATTGCTCACATTTCCATCCCTTCTAAAAAACACACGTACCTGATTGTTGAAATACATACAGCTATCATAGAGTATCGTTGCATAAAAGCGTTGGTCTCTTTTCTTGGTGTTGGAGAAATACATTTTCTCGTCCACATTTTTACCTGTCGTGACATAACTGGCGTTATTCCATGATTTCAACTGTCCATCTACATCTGAGACCAGATAGTCATCGACCAGGTCCTGCGTTGGCCACGAACCGCCATCCATGCCCCAAAAGTTCATCGTGACATTGATTGGAAAGTTAGCTTTGGCATAAGCCGAAAACTTACCCGTGGACCAAAGCCCCTGATATTGCATAGGCACATCATAGAGGGAGGTATTTGTTTTGTTACGCTCACGGGTAAGGATAAACTCGGTGGCCGTAACTGCAGTTTCATAGGATCGAAACATGTTGTAGTAAGGACTGAGTTGCGTCCCACCATTACTGAGCCCCAATGCCTCACCCGACTGAATCACTTTATCATAATACCCGCTATTTGCAGCCCCTCCATCCACATACGCAGCAGCCTGCAACCCTATGCGCATGATCATAGCATTTGCAGCTTTGGCAGTAGCCCGTCCCTTTTCGGCAGTTGCCGGAAGAGCCGCTGCAGCTTTTTGAAGATCGGCCAGCATAAAATCGTAAGTTTCCTTGGCTGAACTTCTCGGAATCTGAAGATCATCATCCAGTGTCAACACTTTGTCAATCAGTTGCAGTCCACCATATAGTTTGGCATACACAAAGTAGTGCGCAGCCCTTAAAAAATATAACTCCCCTAAACTCCTGTTCTTAAATTCACTCGAAAAAGTCGTGCTTGTTTCAATATTGGCAATTGCCGAATTGATACGCCATAAAAGTGAATAATTTAACCAGCCATAATTATCTGATTTTAGCATGAGCTCGGCCCTTTCTTTTGTCCAAAAGGCACCGTTCAGCGTACCCACCATCACATTTTTAGTGGTCCCTTCCGATCTTGCCGAATAAGGATGCGCATATCCCGACATCCAGGCATCGGTACCCAATACATCAGCATATACCTGATAAATATAGGCTGTTGTCAAATTTTCACTATTCCAGGTCTGCTCACCAGTAATTTTATCGTATGGTGTTGTTTCCAAAAACTTTTTACAGGAAGAGAAGAACATCACCGTCAAGCCCAGCATCCCTATTATCAAACGTTTTTTCATAATTTTCTTAGTTAATTAAAATCCCAATAAAAATCCCGCGGAGTAGGTTCGCATCATTGGATATGCGTAACCATCAAAAGTGTTGGATTCGGGATCACCATATTTGACTGATGGACCAAATGCCAACAGGTTTACACCCGAGACAAAAAAGGTCAAGTTGTTCATCCATTGCTGCGACTTCATGATCGAATATTTAAAATCATACGATAGGGTTAAGGATTTCAATCGAACATAATAGGTATTTCGGGCCCAGAAGTCTGAGGACGAATAGTTGTTGTTATTGTTCAAACTAGCGTTGCCGGGTCTTGGCATCGTCGCATTCGGATTGGATGGCGACCAATTGTCGTTCTGAAACTGAAAGTCCAGGCGTCGTTCGCCTTCGGAGCCCATGGCCACATTGGAGAAGTAATTTTGTTTCATCCCTGTTCCCTGAATGGTAGATTGTACACTGAAGCCTTTGTAACTCGCGCCCAAGTCTACCCCATAAACGAATGTCGGGCTCGAATTATGTCCATAACGCACCTGATCCTGCCCATCAATCTTACCGTCACCATTGACATCCTGGTACCAGAGATCTCCAAGTCTGAGGTCTGTTGAAGTTTCGCGTTTGGGATTATTCAGAATATCCTGTGGGTTCGTATAGAACTGTGCCCCCACATAACCAGTACCCACGTAACCATAGTAATTACCTTGCTGACGAATCCGCGGATTAGCCAAGGTGACACTGTCCTCGTTGGTTTTAAAGGCAAACGATTTATAATAGGTAAAATTAAAACCAGCATTAAAATCAACATTGCCAATCTTGTCCTTGTATTTGATAAAACCATCAAGTCCCTCTTTCCGGTCTTCGGCATTGGTCACCACTAATGGAAGTGTATACCCGATGGGTTCTGTATAGCGATAGGAATTATCGGCGGCGAGATAGCCTTTGGTTTTTTCAAAGAAATAGTCCAACGCACCATCGACCTTATTTCCAAATAGTGCAAAATCGGCGCCTATATTGTATTTCGATCGGGTATACCAGGTCATGTTGATACTTGGCTGTGCACCAGGGGTAACCGTATTGACCAACTTCCCATCCACCACATAACCATTTGTATTGTAGTTGTACGTTGCGAGATAAGCATATGCCCAGTGATCCGCATCATTGAGACCAATTTGCCCGTAAGAGCCCCTCAGTTTCAAATAAGTCAAGACATTTTTGGCCTTTATATCTTTGAAGAAGTTTTCCTCAGACAGCGCCCAACCAGCGGAGAATGAGGGGAAGAAGCCCCATCTTTTGGTTGATATAAAATTGTCTGAACCGTCATAACGTCCGGCAAAATCAAAAATATAACGCTGTTTATAATCGTAATGAAACTTGCCCACATACCCCATCCATGCCTGTTTGCCTTCGGTATTGCTCGCTGTGATCAACTCCGCATCACCTTTTTGAATCTGTTTGATCGCTGTGGTGTAAAACCCACGGGAACCCGCATTTAAGGCATTGCTATAATACTGACGCATGTTTTGAACCAGGGTTGCTTCCACATTGTGGCCATCGCCAAATGTCCGCCGATAATCGGCTCTGAAATTGACGTCAAAGTTTTGGGTCATATACGAAGAGCGTCCGACACTAATGTTTGTAGGATCTTCTTTTGTTGCATTTCCCTGTTCATCGTAATAGGTAGCTGTTTCTACCCAGTCTACACGATCCTGAGATTCGATGTTAAAATTCCCATTAAATCCGAGGCTCAACCCTTCAACCCACGGCACGTTCCAGTTGAGGGCCCCCGATAGTTGATTATACACCGTCTTTAACTTGATATAACCAGGGCTCAGTAATGCCAATGCTGGGTTATCAAACTGGTTGGATATTTGGCCGCTGGATGTAAAGGGTTTCTCAAATGGATTACGATCGCGCAGCCTACTGTAGATTGTATAGGCACTTGCTGGTGGATAATCCTCATTTCGGATGTATCCATTGACATTGAAATCGAGTTTCAGTCCGATTTTATCAAAGTTGCTCGACACATTGCTCCGATAGGTATACCGGTGATAATTCAGTGATTTGGCTTTATAAATACCCTCTTGACTAAAGGCGTTGAGACTACCAAAGAAACGTAGCTTTTCGCTACCGCCATTCAGTGAAAGCGTATGGTCCTGTTGCGGCACAAACCTGCGGGTCAGTTCTTTTTCCCAGTTGGTGTAGTTACCGGGATTATTTTTGATATCCTCCATTTCTTCAGCGGTCTTGAACGAGTTGACTCCCATTCCCAAGGCCTGATTAAGGTTGTTGATCGCTGTGGCATATTGATAGGCATCCATGCGTTTGGTTTGGTAGGAAGGCGTATTAAAGCCAAAATTTGCCTGGTAATTGACATTGAGTTTACCCGAATCACCCTGTTTGGTGGTAATCAGCACAACCCCATTTCCGGCATTCATTCCATACACTGCTGTTGAAGCCGCATCTTTCAAAATCGTCATCGATTTGATATCCGCCTTATTGAGGCTAAAAAATTGCTGTTGTGTGGAGATAAATCCATCAATTACATAAAGCGGTGTCCCATTGCCCCGAATGGAAATACTGGCGCCATTTTGCCCAGGTTCGGCCGAGCCCTGCTGTACGATCACCCCAGGAATTCTTCCCTGCAAAGCCGACCCCATGTCTCCAAAGGGCAGATTTTCAATCGTTTTTGCATCAAAAGAGGCGATAGCAGTAGAGTTTTTCTTCACACTGGTCGTACCAAAACCAATAACAACGACCTGATCCAAAGCGATATCATTATCATCCAAGAAAATTTCTATGTTCTTTTGGGCGCCGTGAACAGGGATTTCCTGATTTCTATAATTTACATGGCGAACAATCAAGGTCGAGCGGTCAGCCACACGGATGGAAAAATGGCCCTCATCATCAGTTTTCGTTCCGATTTTACTATCCTCTTTAGACAATATCGTTACGTCAGTCAGTCGTTCACCTTTTTTATTCCGCACGGTTCCCTCGATCAGGACCGGTTCCGCCTTTTGTGCTTTGCTGTTCAGTCCGCCTTTGTAAGACCATTGGATGGTAAACATCTTTTCACTTTCGGGCCTTCCCTTGGCAAATGCATCCTGTTCATGACAAATAGACAAGACAAGTATCCCTACTCCCATTCCAACCTTCAACAGGTCCAAATTGCCCATACGATCCCTAGGCTTTTTATTGGTCAACAGTTTTTTCATAAATAATAATAAGTTAGTTTATAATTCAGCATAGGTAGACGACGGCACCATGGATTCGCTTCGGTTTACAATGCTATTATTAACCAAAATTATAACAGATCGAATGGAGAAACTAAAACTTGAAAATCAATTATTGAAACTATATTACCCCTTATATAGCTGATAACAAGTGTATACACAGCCAAAATCTAAGTCAAACAAATACTCTTGGAGATTATGTGATCGAATAGAAAAGTTGCAAAAAAATAAGTTAGCTAAAACATCTATAATACAATTCAGCTTGTGGCTCCAAACTATTGTCATTCTTGACCTCAACAGCTTTTCTATGTTTATTGTTGCGTAAGATTTCGCTTTTGTTGTCCGTCTAAATCAAAAATGATCGCTGTAGCATTTGCTAAAGAAATCTTTTTTTCAAGCAGAATCAATCAAATGAACGCATCTTCATAAAGTATCACGACTAGTTTTTTAAATCTAATTTTTCGGAACAAATCATAGTTCCTTAGCTCAATAGACAGTTGCCAAATCAACATATAATCAAGCCGAAAGGGTTAAAAAAGTTTATATATTAAGCAATAAACTTTTAAAATAAAATACAAATCCCTATTAATTTAGTGTAGATATTAAAAATAAGTCATTCCATAAGGATTAAGATATTATTTTGCTTATCACAACCAATTTATTCAACACACGACACGTAGGAATTTACTTACCAACCCCAATATAAATTATGAGAATTTTTTTAAACATCCTTATTCTTGTCGCAGTGCTAACATCACTGAATTCTTGTCGGAAGAGCCAATTTGCACTTTCTCCATTAAATGATTCATTATCCAACGCGCTTGACACTGTTTACACTTCGGATCATCCGTACAATCTCAATGTCGTCCTATTTGTACCATCTGACATGGTACCGAATGCCGACTACGAAAGACGTATCAGCGAAAATCTACTGTACAAACAAAATTTTGTAAAGACTTGGATGCAACATTGGGGATATGGAGCTAAAACGTTTGGTTTACTCAAAAATGCATCCAATCGTGTTAAGATTCATGTCATTCAGGGTAAATTGCCAACTTCATCCTATCCTTACGATGGTGGTGAACCCGCCATGTGGCAGGAGATCAGCGATTATTTTAATACCCATCAAAAATCCAGCGACCATTACTTTATCTTGACTACGGTGAATAAATATGGAAAGCAAATGGCGCCTTATTACGGGATAGGCACTAAATGTTATGGGATAGATTTTCCGGATATGGAAATTGTTAATATGGGCCGAACTGATACGGCTGGACTTGCTTCTTCTTGGATAGGAGGTAATACGCATGAGATGATGCATGGTCTCAACCTTCCGCACAATGGCGGTCTGGTCTCTCAAAATGCATTGTATGGCACTCCAATTATTACAGGTAATGGCGGAACATTTGTTGTAGCACCTACATATCTAGATGCATGGGACTGTGCTGTACTGGGTAATGGGCAGGTATTCAGCAGCACTGCTCGCACAGACTGGTATCAAGATCCTGGAGCAAAAATCAAGAGCTTACATGCACACTATGATGATGCATCCCAAAAAGTAATTGTATCAGGAAAATTCAGTAGCAACAAGAAAGTCAATTTTATAGGCTTCACCAACGACCCCAAACGAAGTGCCGGTGATGGAAACTATGATTCCGAAAATTGGGTGGTTTCTCCCATCGGGGTAGATAGCTTCTATACCGAAATAGCGATTACAGAATTTAAAGATCGTGGTAATTATCAAAATGATTTTACAATCAGTTTAATCCACGAAAATGGGTATAGACATGTCAATAGCTACAGCTATCAAATGATCAGTGGGAAGCCTGATATCCAATTTGGTGACAGGCCTGAATACAATAAAAGTAACTGGTCGCTGCTAAACTTCAGTTCAGAAGAGTCGCAGGCCGAAAACGGTTTTGCGATCAACTTAATTGATAATGACAGAAGTACACAATGGGTAAGTCGCTGGACTGGAACAAGCTCCACCCATCCGCATTATTTCACGATCGATATGGCAACAATAAAACCTGTCAATCGTTTTACTTTTGTTCAACGTGCGGGGGGTAGTAAACCCAAAGATATTCAGATTCAGGTGAGTTCAGACAACATAACTTGGCAAAATGCAGGAAGCTACGTACTTCCGAATGCCGCAGGTCCAACTGATGTTAAATTAACTTCAACACTTAATTTCAGGTATTTTAAAGTGACCATTACAAGTGCTACAGACGGCACACAATGGGCTGCATTAAGCGAAATCGGCACCTATAAGGACTGACAAATAAAAAAGTTAGCTACTAAAATGCACTGCCCCAAAAAGTCAAACACTTTCTGGGGCAGTCCTTGAATCAAAACGGATGTTTTTATAGTTTTCGGCACGGCCAGCAATAGCTTAGAAAGAAATTTCCATTTGATTTCTGCATTTTCTTTACTCATTATACGTAATTTATAAATTCCGTTTTCTTCATCTAAGGAAAGTATTTTTGACTGATCCAGGCGATATGGCTATTTTCTTTTGCTTTTTTCCATTATAGGCAATCACAAGTTCATAAGGATCCTCCTGAGCTACAGACGATGTTCCAAGGAGTTGTTTACCCTTACTATTCCATAACACATCTTTCAAATCAATATAGCCTTGCATAATATGTCTATTAGTAGAAATAACTTATTGATGATCTTCCTTGCGATGTACAGCAATCATTTTAGCCTCTCCAGAGGTCTGAGGAATTCAATTTTTAAGCTAATATCCTATTTTATTTCCCGGAGATGTTTTCTTAGCCAGGCAATGACAACTCTTCTATCTTGGATATTGTACTTCGACATGGCTTCCTCGATCCACAACTCACCATTTATGATTGCATTCACCACATCGATTTTTATTTTCTTGGTATATCGGGCTTTAACCTTACTGTGCTCATCCATAAAATCAATTTTTAGCATTTGATCAAATCAGACTATGAGAAAATTTATAGTTAAATTAACTTGCTTTTAAGAGTTCAACAATACGCTGAACCCGTACATCCCCCGATGTGTAAAAAGTATTGAGATCGATCACAAGAATCGGCATTCCATGACTATCCATTTTAAATAGCGACTGCTCCACAAATTGCCGGCAGAAATCCATTGATTCTTTATCTGGAAATATCTTTTTGCACTTATTTAATAAACCGTTAAAAAAAAGAGATGGATTAACAACCATTTTCAAATGGCTCTTAGCCGGGAATTTAATATTAGACAAATCCAATCCTCTTGAAAACACGACATCATTTAACTCAGCTCCTCCAAAATCGATAAACGGGGTTTTTAAAGGCTTAAATTTCCGGATGATAAAAAAATCCATCGCATAGAGGCTTTCAGCAGATGATATTCCATAGAACCACGAAGAGTCTATTTTCCCTTCAAAAACAACTTCTGCCAAATCAGTACCGTCAAATGTGGTTTTATTAAAATTGTTAGTAGAAAACACTAGTTTTTCAATCTTTATATTTCCAATAACAGTTTTTGAAAAATTATTCGATTTAAATGTACAATCGTACCATAATCCGAGATTTTGAAAAACAGCAGACTGAAAGTCACAGTCGATAAATTCGCAGGAAACAAAATGGCAGTTCCAGAATACCGAATGACCAAAATCCTTTGCTGTAATTGTGCTATTTACAAAAAAGCAATTTTTAAAAACTTTATAGCTGAAATCAAATGTTTCTATAGTGTCCTGTTCAAATACCCTTTCTATTGCATGCTCCATAAAGAATTGATCAATTTAAATTTACTAAAGGTGATATAAGTTGAAAATTTGATAATTAACAAAAAGCAACCTGTCGGGCGACAGGTCACTTTTTACCATCATCTGGAATAACCATTTCCAGCAATTATCTATAAAAAAGGGAATGCTATTTTCTTACGCAACGGATATTTTTCATTTGCGATTGCGCAAAGTTGCCTGATGCAGTAGCGAAATTCAACAAACTTGCTGTCAGGTCATCTGTGTTACCCGTTAGCAATCCATTGTCACCATGATAATACCAAGCACCATAACCAGCGAGACCACCGAAATCCAGTCCGGCTGTACCGGTCCAAACTTCAGCACGTGTACCGTCATTCTGTAAAGAAAAAGCCGGGATGATTTGTATATCTAGGAAGTTGATGTTATAACTACCACCATTAAAGTTAAAACGCAGTTTATTGCTTGGATATGGCGCTGTAGTCCCAGTTGCGTCGTATTCAAAATAACCTTTATTGCCTACTTTACCATAAGTGACCTGTTTTCCGCCGATACCCAATACACCTGTCAACTTTCTGAAGTCATTTTCGCTAGCCTGGCGCCATACTCCCTGTGGATACACCAAAGAACATGCGTCTTTGTATGTTCCAAATTTCGTTGGTTCAACCCCTCCGAAAGAAAAATATGTATTTCTTGCATTAGAGTGCGCATAGGTATGGTGAAAACGATACGGATTATGCCCAGCCTGGTAGTAGAGATTCTGTCTAGCCCAGCGTACTCCATCTATAGTCAAAGGTGACTCTATCAAGTTGACAAGCAAGCGTTGGCTATTTCCTAAAGTTGGAGTTACGTTAAACGCAAAGTCAACTGGAGTACTTGAAAACTGGCGGATTGTATTATTATCAATTCGTAAGGCAAGATTTGAAACGCTGACTTTTATACCCCCAATTACCCTCGTTGGATCTGCGGTGTAGGCATAGGCAATCTTAGCATCCTGGTAAGCAGGATCTATATCGACAAACGTCGCAAATGGGATCTCCTGATCAGCAGTTATCAGATCACTAAGTCCGCCAGTTGCAACATCAATTGTTGCTGTCTTCAATCCCGCAACAGCCACTTTAGCGCCAGTCATATTGGCAAACATTCCTTCCGAATTTAACTCCACCCCCAATCTCGCAAATTTATGTTTAAAGGCAATATTAATGGGCACATTTACGGTGGTTCCCCCCGTTGGTATAGATGTCACCCCTGTTGCATACAAAATATCTTTTCCAGCAGGAAGGTTAATTTTTGTATTCGTTGTGCTGATATCCGCAACCTCTTCGCCAGTGTTGTAGGATAATGCGACCCATTTATAGGTTGTTCCTTGTTTAACATCTAATGTTCCTTGTGTTCCTGAAGTAAACAATGTTGAAGAAATCAACTGCGTACCATCCTGCGAGAATAAGTACAAACGATATTTTACGCCATTTTCTACTGCCGCAGCTCTGACGCCAGCGGAACTTCCACTTTTAGCTGCTTTAACGACTCGTTGTGAGGCTTTGAGGGGTACATTATCGTCTATGGCCAAAACAGCGTCAAATTCTGGAAATTCTACTATCTTAGCGGTATTTTGTTTTGATACATCTGCACTTGCCGATGCACCTTTTGCAGAAATACCCCGCCCCTCATCAATACCCGAAACATTCAATACAAGTTTTGTTCCTTCTAATTGTGCTGTTTCTTCAATTTGTTCACTTTCTTTTGAACAGCTCAAAAAAGTAGTACTGCTTGCCAGTACCAATGCGATAGATGCCGCAGTCCAACTTAAATGTTTTACACGTAACATTTTCATAATTCTTTTTTGTTTTTACTTTAGATAGCGCTTTGTTAAAAATCCCCATTTCCTGTCCCACCACCACCATTCCCCCATTCATCCACTCCCGGAGTAGGAGTTCCAGTTGCTGCGGACCCTGCAGCAATACCTTGTTCAAGTTCGATGTTAAGCACCTCAATCAATGGTGCCACATAGGTTTTCTTTTCTTTTTTCATTTTGTTTACTTTAGTTTTTATCAAACTCATTTCAATCAGCCACCTCATTAAAATTTAGCAAAGAAGACGAAAGAAATAATTTTGAAGCAAACTTAAATAAGAACAAAACTACCCTGATATATTTTCCTGTTACATTATATATACAGTTGTAATAAATAATCGTTACATAATGAAAACACAAACAATAAACAATTGACAAAGAATAACTTAAATAAACAAAGACTATATACATTTAAACAATAATTCGCAAGTAAATTATTTCAAACGCAACAAGGTTAATACATTTAAGATTTGATAATTGAAAAAATGTAGCTAAAAAACTACAAAATATAACATTAAAATTAACATAAACTAAATATAAAAAACAAAAAAGTATACGAAACAACCAAAACACACCAACCGTTAGACTAATTTCTGAACAAAGGATTCTAGATCATCCTCCCGTGAGAGTTGCAGCTTCTGTTTGATTCGATATTTCGTCACCCGCACGCTACTTGGCTCAATATGGAAAGCCGCAGAAATTTCTTTTGTCGTCAGATTGAGATACATATAAGCACAGTACCTTAGCTCCAATGCGCTCAGCTTATTCTTGGAGATTTCTTTTAATCTCAGAAAAAAATCAGGATTTATATCCTGAAATTCACGCGCAGATTGCCCAACAGTCTCATCTAGTCGCATTTCATCTTTTATCATCCTTTCTAATACCCCAACATTTTCCAAATCCTCAAAACTTTTAAGCTTTTCTCTTAACAAATCCAAAAGCTTATTTTTACGTTCCATTCTGAGGGCTTCTACTAAAGCCTCCTTTTGCATCGTTTCGTACTCGCTTTGCAGTTTTAACAGTTCTTCCTTTTGCATTTGAAACTGCTGGTTGATTCGTCGTTCAAGATCTTCATTTAGATACCGCAGCTTGAGATTCTCTTCTACCTTAAGTTGTATCTCCAGATTGATCCGTCGCTCAAAATCATTCTTCTCCAATTGTAATTTATCGTGATCTTTCTCTTTCATTTTATACCAATGTCTCAGCACAAAGACGCTGATAATAAGCAAAAAACAGAAACCGCTTAAGAATACAACATGCTCTGTGGGCTGGGTATAATTACTCTCAATCGTGGCAATTGTCTTATCCTGTTGTTTATTTTCAGCTTGTGCATCCGCACGATCAAATTGGGGTACTCTGTGCAAAAACGTCGCGTGGCTAAACATTTCTTTCAAATATGGTCGGCTACTGCTTTTCCAATAGGAAAGCTCCATCCGCATAAGGTCGAAATAATCCGGCTTCAGGTATTTCTTTTCAAATGGATACAAAATGGATTTTACCACGATTGCATAATTTGAAAAACTACCTTTATAGATGAGCGCTGAAGTTTTTTGGTAACTGGACAGCATCTCATCAACGGTTTCGAAACTCGAATTCACATACATGCTTTTTGAAATTAAATTTGATTGATTGGGCACATCAATGACAAGTACACGAAGGTAATAGTTTGTGGGATTTTTAACCATTAAGCTTTTTAACTACGTTCAACATATATACAAAAGACCAGAAATAACATTCTGCATGTCAGCGAAATTGACTTATTTCCTATTTTTTTCCTTTTTTACCATTGTGCAGCTTTGCATTCGTTGCCGACACAACTTTAGGTATTAGAAAACACACATAATCACACTATATATATGCCATAATTGATTTTAAAACTCTTTATAAGATTCACCAAGACTCTCAGCGACGAAAATTTAAGTAAAACAAAAAAGGTGAAAACAAAACATTTAATCAACAATTAAATCGCTTCAAATTGTATACAAATACATTACATAATAACAACAGACACCTCTAATGAAAAGAGAAGAACCTAGCCATCATCCAAATTGCATTAAAAATCAGGCAACACGTTGTTACATTTCTCACCATTAGATTACATTTTGTTAACATTAGAAAAATAAAATTACCCCGTCAGTAAACAAATAAAAAGGTTTCCCGAGCTTAGTAATCATCGTTTATAACTTAATTAGCCAATCATTTGGCATTAAAAGGAAAATAGATACATAAATCAAAAACAGAAGTTTACATAAGTTTTTAAAAAAAAGACAAAAGATCCAAATAGTTATTATGAATATGTTTTATATTAGTTTTAATATTAAGGCTTCCTTAGTCGCAATAAATCAGTTATAACAGGCTCCTAAAGAGATCATATGTTTCTTACTGTTTGTGGCTATAACAGACAGCTAATCGAATCATTGTTCCTTGGACATGCATTCAGGATAGAGAAACCAGCAGATTACATTTTTAAACTTAATATAATATGAGATCATTAAAATTTAAACTACCATTAGCGCTAGCTATGGGACTGCTTTCGCTGGCCTCCTGCCAAAAACAATCCGAAAAGGAAGATGTACTTCCGAAAATTTCAACTCGGGCACAAGTGACTACGCCTAATATTGGTGAAGTGAAACTTCAGGAAGGTGTATTGTTTTATCCTGCAAATAAAGTATCCAACATCAATTCCAGTACTGTGGCGCTCGAAGTCGGCAATTATGACAAATTGGTGTATGCAACTAAACTAACTGACTTACAACAGCAGGGACTGGGGGCCACATTAGCACTCAACCTCAATGTATATGCCGGAACGGCACAAACAGAACCATTCGGGTATCTCTATTATTTTAAAACTGCCAAGGGAACAACAGTTCCATCGACAGAAAACGACCCCGTCTTGACAACTGCATATCAGACAGGTCGGGTAGAAATAGCGCGTTATATTCTTCCCTACCTGTCTACGGTATGGAATCAAAGCGGCTTAGTTACGATTACAACCAGCTCTCCCGTAGTACCCTACACGTTCGATATCAGTCCCTTTGCCTCAGCACTCAAAGATCAGGATTCGACAGTTTGGATTGCATCCAGTCAGGGGCAACCCGGTAATAGTTCCTATACATACAAAACCGATCTAACCTTAACAAGTTCAGGCAACACCGACTTAAGTTCCTGGCAAAAAGACAACTATACTTTACCGATCGTTGGTTTTGCTGGATTGGGCAGCACATTGTCACAGACCAAGTCCATCAGCAGATCTTTTACTGTTCCTGACGATATTACCAATGCAAAAATTAGGGTCATTTACACTGGACCTGAAGGCTACTATACGACAAATGTCTTAAAGTTAGACAACCAGCAAATAGATTCCTACAGTACACGTATGGTCTGTGTACCCGAGCAACGCTACCAACAACGAAACCCGTCTGTAGCCAACGGAACTGTACAACCCGGCCTATGGAACTATCCTACAAGAAATTATTGTCAAAGCGACACCGTTCCACCGCATACAACCTTGCTGATCAACAAATTGACCAAAGGAACCCATGAGCTCAAACTTGACATGACACAGAACGTCGCTGGCAGAAGCGACTACGGAGGTAGCATTCAGATCTCCATTAGTCTAATCGGTACCCGTGTCCTAGGTGCTACACTATTTCAACATTGCGATTATGCCGGCAACAATGCTATCCTTGCCATTGGCTCCTATACAACTGCTCAAATGCTTGCAAAAGGAATCAATAACAATGATATTTCTTCACTCAAAATTCCAGCAAACTATAAGGTCACCCTTTACGACGGGGACAACTTTACTGGGGCTTCCTTAGTACTTACTGCAAATGAAACCTGCCTAATCAACAAAAACTTTAATGATAAAGTATCATCCCTAAAAATTGAAAAAATCTAATTTTAACACATTCCAATGCCCACGATCTGCTTAATACATATGTAGGTCGTGGATATACATTATGTTGTAAAACGTTAGCCTATCATTTTGAAAATAACCTTCTCAAAATGATAGGCATCTATTCAAGCTATGCCGGCACCAAACAACCACAACTAACTAAACATCAATACATTACAAATAAAAAACCATTACTGGAGTAAATTTTGATTTAAAATAAAACTAATATAAATCAGAAATGAACAGATTGAATGTAAAATGGAAACAGGAAGTGGAACCGCCGTCATTTCCAAAGTGGCTCAAACCCTATCACCTCCTGCTATGCTCCGTCATTGTAGTAGTCGCTTTTGGGGCAGTTTTAAAACATTTTGGTGCAAAAAGAATGGATGGCAATAGCCATTACAGTTCAAGCAAGATCACGATATCGAGATAGCCCGATTAGATGACTTTATAACATTCCTAGCGATCAAGCCATCTATTGAAGCTAGAAATTCGTAAATACACAAACTAACTGAAAGCTAAGCTACAACATGATCGCGACATGTAGCGTCTGCCATGCTTTATCAACAGGAAATTATATCACGTGAAAGTACTTATCATTGACGATGAAGACAAGTTGAGGAACTTGTTATCAAAAATTATTAGCTTCGAAGGCTTTGAGGTCTTTCAGGCCTCCAGTATCAAATCAGGCTTAAAACAATTGGAACTGGAAGAGATAGATGTCATTGTATCTGACGTCAAACTTCCCGATGGGAATGGCGTAGAGACAGCCAAGATTATCAAAAGCAAATATCCTGCAGTCGAAATTATTCTTTTAACTGCTTTTGGGAATATTCCGGACAGTGTTGACGCCATCAAAAACGGTGCTTTTGACTATATCACCAAAGGGAACGACAACGACAGGATAATTCCACTGCTGTACAAAGCCGGTGAAAAGGCCGTGCTCAATAAAAAAGTTCAGAAACTCGAAAAGCAGCTTGGTGAAAAACATTCTTTTGATAAGATCATCGGACGGTCTAAATCCATCATGAAGGCAATCGATCTGGCCAAAAGAGTCGCGACCTCCGAGACCACTGTACTACTGACTGGAGAAACCGGAACCGGAAAAGAGGTTTTTGCTCAGGCAATACATCTGGCCAGCTTGCGTGCAAATCACAATTTTGTAGCAATCAATTGCTCAGCATTCAGCAAAGAGCTCCTTGAAAACGAACTGTTCGGACATAAAGCCGGCGCTTTTACAGGTGCGACCAAAGATCAAAAAGGACTCTTTGAAGAAGCGCACAAAGGAACAATCTTCTTGGATGAGATCGGTGAAATGGAAATAGAGCTACAGGCCAAAATATTACGTGTATTGGAAACAGGTGAATTCCTGCGCGTGGGCGATAACAAACCCACCAAAGTAGATGTCCGCATCATTGCAGCCACAAATCGCAATTTAGAAAATGAAATTGAACTCGGTAATTTTAGGAATGACCTCTTTTATCGCTTATCGGTCTTTGCAATACCACTTCCCTCCTTGCGCGAAAGATCCAAAGACATTCGATTATTGGCAGAACACTTTGTCAGTTGGTTTGCCGTAAAGTCCAATCGACGCGCATTGACATTAACAGAAGAATATCTCGGCGCATTAGAGAGAAATGCCTGGAAAGGCAATATCCGTGAGCTGAAAAATGTGATCGAACGAAGCGTGATATTAGCAGACGATGAGATCCTCACCTTAGATACCCTGCCAATAGACCTCCAACAAGACAACAAAGACAGTGCGATGACGTCAACATTTTCGATGGCCAGCGTAGAAAAAACACATATCCTGAAAATATTAAACTACACCCAAGGCAATAAAACAGAAACAGCCAGACTCTTAGAAATAGGCTTAGCAACCCTATACCGAAAAATAGACCACTATAAAATATCCTAGAAATGGGCAAATTTACGCCCATTAAAACCCAATCCAAGAACATTCTTACCAACAGCAACAGCCTGCAGAGATCAATCAGCTGCTATTCTTATCCGCTTTTTATGTAAAAAACAATAACCTATCATTTTGATAATCCACCTTATCAAAATGATAGGTTATTTGTTTTCCACCCTCACAAAAATAAACCACAACAAACTAAAAAACAATCAATTACACCACCACAAAAACTATTGGAATACATTTTGGCATATCGGATATAAAATAAATAAAAATGAGCAAGACAGATGTTAAATGGGAACAGGAACAAGAGCCACTATCGTTCCCTAAATGGTTAAAATCTTATCACTTATTGTTCTTTGCAACACTTGTGGTATTGATTTTCGGAGCAATAATAAAACAGTATAGTACAGTCTAATCAATCACAAAATGATCACATTAATATTAATACTGGCGGGAGTAGCCTGCTTCGGTCTATTCATTAAGTCAATTGACTTTTTTGATAAAATCTAGTAAGAATGAATAAAATAAATGAACAATCCGCAAGTCAATATCTTGCCGATCATTATGGGGAAATAAAAGAAGAGATCAATGACCTGTCATCCCGAAGGAATTTTGCTGGGATATTTCAAGCCATTGTGAACCATATCAATTACCTACTTTCTAATGGCCAGATCGAAAAAATTGGCAATCGATTAAAATATATGGGATGGCTTTATAGAAGGGGAAATGAACAGGTACGCAACATCATCGAAAATCTCTTTGTGCGTTCTTTTCGGGGAATGAAAAGAAGATGCACATCCGAAGAATGGATCTATATGTATCAGCAGATTCCAAAAAATCTTAAACAAATTTATTTGTTGCAAAGCAACAGCTATATCACTCAAAAATCTTTTATATGACAGCACTATTTGTAGTAGCTATTGGTGTATTCGTTTACATCTGCTACGTACTGCTAAAACCAGAGAAATTTTAAATCACAATAGCTGATGAAAGAAGACAAGAAAAGGTTAAAATCTTATGTAGATAAGGGACAACAGAATTTCATCAGATAGTATGTAGAGAAATTAAATAATATTAACAGAAATGAATACAGAAATTTTAGGAATAATCGTAATGTTTGTCATAACAGTATTGCTTGCAATACCGTTAGGCAAGTACATTGCAAAAGTCTATGGAGGCGAAAAAACACTGCTTGACCCCATATTTAATCCCATAGAGCGAATCTTTTATAAAGTCAGCGGGATCAATCCACAGACGGAAATGAACTGGAAACAACAGATGGTAGCGATGGTCAGCATCAATATGATCTGGTTTTTAATGGGTATGCTCATCTTGATGACACAGGGCAGCCTGCCACTGAACCCGGACAATAATCCGAGTATGTCGGCGGATCTCGCATTCAATACTGTCATTTCATTTGTCGTTAACTGTAACCTGCAACACTATTCGGGTGAGACTGGGCTCAGTTACCTGGGGCAATACTGGTTGATGTTCCTACAATTTGTAAGTGCGGGTATCGGTATGGCAGCTGCCGTACTTGTATTCAGAGCATTCCGTGATCGCACAGCAAGTACATTGGGAAATTTTTACAACTATTTTGTAAAATCATGTACACGTATATTATTACCGCTTTCATTGCTTGTGGCTATCATCCTTGCTTTTGAGGGTACACCAATGACTTTTGAAGGGAAAGATACCATTACAACGCTGCAAGGTGATACTGTAGCCGTGTCGAGAGGTCCTGCTGCTGCCTTTGTAGCCATTAAACATATCGGAACAAATGGCGGCGGATTTTATGGTGCAAACTCTGTCCACCCATTTGAAAATCCTTCGTATCTCTCCAATATGGTCGAGATGGTCGCGCAGATGATTATCCCCTTAGCCATGATCTTTGCGCTGGGTATCTTCATCAAGCGACGGAAGCTCTCCTGGATGATATTTGGTGTCATGACAGTCGGCTTCCTTTTGCTTGTCATTCCGAATATTATGATGGAGACCAAAGGTAATCCAGCGATTGCTGCGATGGGAGTCGATAATTCTCTCGGAGCAATGGAGGGTAAAGAGATCCGCTTTGGAGCGCCCGCATCCGGTTTTTGGAGTATCGTGACCACGGTAATCTCGACAGGATCGATTAATGCCATGCACGATAGCACTATGCCTCTATCCGGTATGAACGAGTTGCTTGCCATGATGATAAATGCCTTCTACGGCGGTTGTGGCGTAGGTATCCTGAACTTCTTTATTTTCATCATTCTTGCCGTATTTATCAGTGGACTGATGGTTGGTCGGACACCTGAGTTTTTAGGAAAAAAAGTGGAAGCCAGAGAAATGAAAATCGCGATGATTATCGCACTGCTGCATCCATTTCTAATCCTGGTGGGCACAGCTTTAGCAGCTGCATTACCACAATACACCGCAGCAACGCTAAACAATCCTGGATTCCACGGCTTTAGTGAAATGCTTTACGAATACACATCATCGGCAGCAAATAATGGTAGTGGCTTTGAAGGATTGGGAGACAACAGCCTATGGTGGAACGTCAGTACAGGTTTCGTACTCATTCTGTCCCGCTTCTTACCGATTATCGGACCTGTGGCCATCGCCGGTTTATTGGCTGAAAAGAAATTTATTCCTGAGGGAGATGGAACATTGAAAACAGATACAGCAACTTTCGGACTTATGGTATTTGCTGTCATAGCCATTGTCGCTGCACTTTCCTTTTTCCCTGCATTGGCATTAGGCCCTATTGCGGAGTATTTCTCACTTTATTAAACATTGATTAAAGAAATTAGAAATGAACAAAAATACATCACTGTTTCAAAAAGACATGGTACAGGAAGCACTGAAACAGTCTTTTGTGAAACTAAACCCGAAAACAATGTTCCGCAATCCGGTTATGTTTACCGTATGGATCGGAACTGTGGTCATGCTGATCGTCAGTTTATGGACCTTGGCAGGAGCACAAGGACAGGGAAGTTTTGGTTACAACTTTGCCGTATTTGTCATATTATTACTCACACTGTTGTTTGCCAACTTTGCTGAGGCCATTGCCGAAGCAAGGGGAAAAGCGCAGGCGGATAGCCTGCGCAAAACAAGAGAAGAAACTCCAGCCAAACTTAAAAGCGGCCAGACCATCTCCTCTGCGCAGTTAAAAAAAGGTGATATTTTCGTCTGCGAAGCCGGCGATATTATCCCCTCAGATGGTGAGATCGTAGAAGGACTTGCCACAATTGATGAAAGTGCCATCACCGGTGAATCCGCCCCCGTCATTCGGGAAGCAGGTGGAGACAAAAGCTCCGTAACAGGTGGAACCAAGGTGCTTTCCGATAAAATAGTCGTGCAGGTAACCACACAACCCGGTGAGAGCTTCCTTGATAAAATGATCGCCCTGGTAGAAGGTGCTTCAAGACAAAAAACACCCAATGAAATCGCCTTGACTATTTTACTGGCAGGCTTTACATTGGTATTTATCATCGTCTGTGTGACATTAAAACCATTTGCAGATCATGCGAATGTCGGCATCACCATTGCATCATTCATTTCCCTATTTGTCTGTCTTATCCCGACGACAATTGGGGGATTACTTTCAGCAATAGGTATCGCCGGAATGGACAGAGCCCTACGTGCAAATGTTATTACCAAAAGTGGTAAGGCTGTGGAAACCGCAGGTGATATTGATGTATTGTTATTGGACAAAACAGGAACAATAACCATCGGTAACCGTAAGGCTACTCATTTTCACCCCGCACACGGTATTGATGAGAAAAAATTAATAAAAGCAGCTGTATTGAGCTCTATGGCTGATGAAACGCCCGAAGGTAAATCTATTATAGAACTTGCCGGAATCAATCCGCTGAGCTATGAAGTGAAGAACCCTGCATTCATCAAGTTTACAGCTGAGACACGAAGTTCAGGTATAGACTATGAAAACATACGTATCCGAAAAGGTGCAACTGATGCGATTAAAAATCTTGTTACAGGAGCTGGCAATAGATTCCCGGAAGAAGTCGAAGAAAGTGTTAAGGCGATCTCCCAAAATGGAGGAACACCACTAGTGGTTTCCGAAAATGACATCGCCCTGGGTGTGATCGAACTACAAGATATCATCAAACCCGGTATTCATGAAAGGTTTGAACGTCTTCGTAAAATGGGGATCAAAACAGTGATGGTAACAGGTGACAATCCCTTGACCGCGAAGTTTATTGCCGATAAAGCTGGTGTGGATGATTTTATCGCCGAAGCCAAACCAGAGGACAAAATGAACTACATCAAAAAAGAGCAATCCGAAGGCCGCTTAGTGGCTATGATGGGTGACGGAACAAATGACGCTCCAGCTTTGGCGCAGGCCGATGTGGGCGTTGCCATGAATTCGGGCACGCAGGCAGCAAAAGAAGCCGGAAATATGGTTGACCTAGACAACGACCCGACCAAACTGATCGAGGTGGTTGAAATCGGTAAACAATTATTGATGACCAGGGGAACATTAACGACCTTTAGTATCGCCAATGATGTCGCTAAATATTTTGCGATTATTCCCGCCCTGTTTATCACCGCTATTCCAGCGCTACAGGGACTGAATATCATGAAATTGCATAGCCCAGAAAGCGCTATTCTGTCAGCCGTTATTTTCAATGCCATTATTATCCCGATGTTAATTCCATTGGCACTTAAAGGTGTTGCCTATAAACCGATTGGAGCAAGCGCCTTATTGCGCCGAAACCTACTCATATTCGGATTGGGCGGGATTACCGTTCCTTTTCTAGGTATTAAGGTGATTGATATGTTCGTCGCTATTTTCTTTTAATCCGTAAATAAATCAAGAGGGATAAAATCTCAAAGGACTTGTTTCCTTGCAGTTTTACCCTCATAAAATATAACTGAAATGAAAAAACACATTTTACCCGCATTAAAGCTGACCATCATTATGATCCTGTTCTTTACAGTGATCTATCCATTAGCTGTCTGGGGAATGTCCCAGTTTTCCTCCAACGCGGGAAAGGGAAAAATCATTGAGCATAATGGTAAAAAGTACTATTCAAATATTGGTCAGGCCTTCACAGCCGACAAATACTTTTGGTCGAGACCGTCTGCCGTAAATTATAATGCTGCCGGTTCAGGAGCGAGTAACAAAGGGCCTTCAAATGAAGAATATCTTGGTCAGGTGCAGGCACGTATCGATACATTTTTAGTACACAACCCTGGTATCAAAAAATCCGAAATACCCGTCGATCTGATTACCGCAAGTGGAAGTGGATTAGATCCAAATTTTTCTGTTCAGGCGGCCAAAGTTCAGGTCAAACGTATCGCTATTGTACGAGGTATAGAAGAACAGAAAATAAATCAATTGATCGAGGAAAATACTGAAAGCCCTTTATGGGGAATTTTCGGTCCTCAAAAAATCAATGTGTTAAAGCTCAACATCGCCTTGGATAAGTTGGCGAGCAGATAAAAAACTCCAACCAAGAACCTATCATGCTTTGTTTAGCTGCTTTTTCGGCTAAGCAGGGCGGATAGATTAATAATTCCCCTTGGCAATTTGTTTAAGGGGAATTTGTAAGTTTATAAAAGTTATCACATGTTATGGATGAAAGAAAAAGTGCAGAACATTTTTTAAATCTGATTCAGAAATCCCGAAGAGGTAAATTCAAACTCTATATCGGGATGAGTGCCGGAGTTGGGAAGACCTTCCGTATGCTTCAGGAAGCACATGCGCTTTTACAGAGTGGTATCGATGTCAGGATCGGTTATATCGAAACCCATCAGCGTATCGAAACCCATGCGTTGCTGGCTGGTCTTCCAATGATCCCAAGGAGAACCTTATTTTACAAAGGCAAGGAGCTTGAGGAAATGGATGTACAGGCTATTGTCAATCTTAGACCCGAAGTGGTTATTGTTGATGAACTGGCGCATACAAATATAGAAGGCAGCAAAAACGAAAAAAGATGGCAGGATGTGATGGATATCCTTGATGCCGGTATCAATGTCATCAGTGCTGTAAACATTCAACATATTGAGAGCCTCAATGATGAAGTCCGAGATATCACAGGTATTGATGTACAGGAGCGTATTCCGGACAGTGTGGTTGCCCAGGCCGATGAAGTTGTCAATATCGACTTAACAGCAGAGGAGCTGATTAATAGGCTAAAGGAAGGTAAGATTTATGAAAGTTCAAAAATAACCGCAGCTCTCAACAATTTCTTCAAAAGTGAACATATTCTGCAGTTGCGCGAACTCGCATTAAAGGAAGTCGCTTCGCAGGTGCAAAGGAAGGTCGAAACGGAGGTTGTCCTCAATCGAAATGTTAAAAAAGAACGTTTTCTGGCCTGCATCAGTTCAAACGAACAAACGGCCAAAAATGTCATCAGGAAAACTGCCCGTCTGGCCAATTACTATAATAGCAAGTGGTATGTCATGTATGTACAGGTTCCCAAAGAGAGCGTAGACAGGATTGCATTGGATAAACAGCGACATCTCATCAACAACTTTAAACTGGCTACCGAACTGGGGGCTGAAATTATTAAGGTAAAGGCCAAGAACGCTACCAAAGCCATTATTAAAGAATGTGAAGAACGTATGATCACGACGGTCTGTATCGGTAAACCACATATCAATCTGATTAAGATCATTCTCGCAACTGATACATTCAATGCTTTATTAAATAAATTGTCTCAGGAAAATATTGATCTCGTAATATTGTCATAAAATGAAAATTAAAGCAAAATTAACATTTGGAGTAGGGCTCCTATTTATATTGATCGTAGCCTTAGCTGTTATTAGCGGATGGTATGTTAATCAGCTCAAAAGAGACACGAATAATATACTTGTTGCAAATTACAACACCTTGCTCTATTCCCGGAATATGCTTCTGGCGTTGGAAGATATCAGCAAGGATGCGGCGGCAATTGACACATTTCAAAATAATTTGACGCTACAGATGGGAAACGTGACTGAAATCGGCGAGATCGAGAGGACAAACCTAATTGTAAAGCACTTCAATTCGCTTAAAAATAAACCCGATGATGCACAACTAAGCTCATCCATCCGAAAAGACATCACCGAATTAATGCGGCTAAATATGGATGCGATCAGTAGAAAAAGTAACATTGCAGATGAAACTGCCCGCAGAGCAATACTCATCATCTCATTTACAGGAGCACTCTGTTTTCTGATCGCTGTCATATTACTGATCAATCTTCCGTCCAATATTGCCAATCCCATCCGGGAGCTAACCGAAAGCATCAAGGAAATTGCCAGCCAAAATTATTCAAAACGCGTCAACTTTGGCGGACATAACGAATTTGGAGATCTGGCACGATCATTTAATACCATGGCTGAGAAGCTGGAAGAATATTCGGACAGCAAATTAGAGAAGATCCTGAAAGGGAAAAAGCGGATCGAAACCTTGATCGACAACATGCATGATCCTGTTATTGGTATCGACGAAAATAAAAAGGTCCTATTTGCCAACGATGAAGCCTTGAATATATCAGGACTGCGAAAAGAAGATTTCATTGGAAAAGCCGTACAAGATATCGCCGTCACCAATGATCTGATCCGGGATATTATAAAAGACATCTTTCTACCAGCACCAAAAAGCAACAAAGCCGAACAGTTGAAGATCTATGCGGATGGTAAAGAAAGTTATTTTGAGAAGGAAGTCATCGACATCAATATCGTCCCCACCGGCGAAACAGATATTAAATTTATCGGCCAGGTGATCCTATTGCGTAATATTACCCCCTTTAAAGAGCTTGATCTTGCCAAAACAAATTTTATGGGAACGGTATCGCATGAGTTTAAAACACCTATTTCATCCATTCAGATGGGCGTACAACTGTTGGAGAATGAAAAAGTAGGTCTTTTAAATAGCGAACAAAAAGACCTGATCAATGGGATAAAAGACGATACCGACAGACTACTGAAAATAACAGGAGAGCTCCTCAATATAACACAGGTCGAAAGCGGCTCTATACAAATCAATCTGCTACCATCGGAGATCAAGCCCATTATCGAATATGCTGTCAACGCAAATAAGTCTGCGGCCGACAATAAAAACATACAGATAGCAATTGAGATGGACGAAGATGCCTCAACCGCGGTGACCGACAGTGAAAAATCGGCTTGGGTCCTGACCAATTTAATTTCCAATGCGATACGGTATTCGTACGAGAATTCGAAGATATCCATCAAAACGGAACGGGAGAATAATCAGGTCAGGTTTTCGGTCTCGGATACCGGACAAGGAATACAGTCCCAATATCTAAAAAAGATTTTTGAACGGTATTTCCGTATTCCTGGCACCAAGAAAGAAGGTACTGGTTTAGGCCTGAGTATCAGTAAGGAATTCATCGAGGCACAGGGCGGAGAAATCTGGGTCGAAAGTGAGTACGGTGCCGGAAGTGCCTTTTATTTTACACTTAATATGGATAATAAAGCCGTGTGATTAGATGCCATATATTTCGTCTAATTTGTGCCATTAATAAAAAAAGAATAGACTTTAGATTTCACTGCAAATTTTAACTTAATTTGCAGGAAAAACTAAATTATGTCTGGACATAACACCGCAGAATTCCATAAAAGGATCACTCTTGCCGGCTCACTGATTGCAATAGGGATTGTTTTCGGTGATATCGGTACCTCACCACTGTATACACTCAATGCTGTCTTTCATCATCGGGTGATTACAGAAGCGATAGCGCTTGGAAGTTTAAGTTGTATCTTTTGGACCCTTGTTTTTCAGACAACGATAAAATATGTCCTTATTACCTTGCAGGCTGACAACAAAGGCGAAGGTGGTATTTTCTCTCTTTATGCTTTAGTCCGACGTTACAGCGGTAAATGGCTTGTTTTCATCGCCATGGCAGGAGGCGCCTTTTTGATGGCCGACGGGATTATTACACCGCCCATGTCGGTTGCTTCTGCCGTCGAAGGTGTGCAGGCTGTTGTTCCCGGTTTTAATACCGTTCCCATTATCGTCGGGATCTTGATCTTACTATTCGTTTTTCAGCAGTTTGGCACTGATAAAATCGGGAAGATATTTGGTCCCTTGATGATTATTTGGTTTGGCTTTATTGCTGTAATAGGCATCCTATCAATTGGAGATAATTGGAATGTCTTTAAAGCGCTAAATCCATATTATGCTTATCAAATGCTGGTCAACGAACCCAAAGGATTTTGGTTGTTGGGCAGTATTTTCCTTTGTACGACTGGTGCCGAGGCACTGTATAGCGACATGGGACACTGTGGGCGGAACAACATCCGCATTACCTGGGTATTTATAAAAATTGCGCTTATACTTTGCTATGCAGGACAGACAACATGGTTACTCAACCATGTCGGCGAAGAAGTGGGCAGTCTCAGTCCTTTTTATCATATTGTTCCGAAGTCTATATTTTGGTTTGCCTTAGGAATTGCAACATTGGCGACCATTATTGCCTCTCAAGCCTTAATCAGTGGGTGTTTTACGTTGATCAATGAAGCAATCAGGCTCAATATATGGCCCAAACATCTCGTACTATTTCCAAGTAATGTAAAAGGCCAATTGTATATCCCTGCAATCAACTGGTTTCTGATGTGCGGCTGCGTTGGGATGGTTTTATATTTTAAGCAAAGTACAAGAATGGAAGCCGCATTTGGTCTAAGCGTCACCCTCACCATGCTGATGAGTACAATTTTGATCAATGCCTATCTGCGTATCAAACGTGTACCATTTATCTTCAATATATTGATCACCTTCATCTTTTTGGCGATAGAACTAAGCTTTTTATCTGCCAATCTGCTTAAAGTTAAAGAAGGAGGCTGGATAACCCTGTTATTGGGCTTTTCGCTCTTTGCCGTGATGTACGTCTGGTGGAGGGGCCGGCAGATCAAATCCAATATTCAGTCCTTTGTCAAACTATCCGAACACCTGCCCTTGCTGACGAAATTGAGTACAGACGAAAAACTTCCAAAGTATGCAACCAATCTCGTGTATTTGACGACTTCAGATTCTGAAAAAAAGATCGAAAAAACAATTATGGATTCGATCCTAAAATTCGGTCTTCCAAAACGTGCTGACATTTATTGGTTTGTACATGTCAATATTTTAGATGAGCCCTATTTACAACGGTATTCAGTCGAAACTGTTATCAGAAACGATGTCTATTATATTCAATTTGATCTGGGATTCCGTGAAGATCCCCGGATTGGCTATTACTTTAAACAGGTCGTCAATGATATGATCGAAAAGAATGAAGTAGATGTCGAAGATTCGCTGGAACAGGCTTATCAACAGAACAAAATTGGGGATTTTAAATTTATGATTATGGACAGTTTTCTTTCCTATGATAACCGAATGCCGTTCTGGAAAAATTTTGTTATGAAGGGATATTACAACTTGCGCTATTTCTCCGTAAAAGACTATATCAATTTTGGACTGGACAGGAGCAATATTGAAACAGAGAAATATCCGTTAGTAATCGTACCATTTGCCGAAAATAAATTAGAGCGAAAAGCCTAACCATCAACAGCAGTTTTAGCAGAAACTACGATACCACTGCTGTAAGGATCACTGTTATTTTTAAATAAATAGGGTTGTTCAAAATTACAATGCCCCCAAAAAGTTAAACAATTTTTGGGGGCAGCTTTTCAAATCAGTACGCTGATTCCGCTAGAAGGGTTATCCCCGTTAAGTTTGCTTCATTATTCTTCAGGAAAGCATAAGTCAGTCTGTCAACCTTGCAATCGGAGAACTCTACTTTTTTAAATTTGCTATTGTATTTAAAAAAGGTATTCAAGATTGTGGCACCCTGAAATTTGACTTTATAAAACCCACAGCCCTCAAAATGACAGTCTTCGATCATACCTTCAAAAATAACATCACTGATCCCCGTATTTTTAAATGAAGTGTGTTTCAACACGGCATTAGTCATTTCATTGCTCTCAAAACAACCAGTATCAAATCTTGCACCGGTAAAGTCTGCATCAGAGAAATTACACTTTCCGATATTGCTTCTCGAAAAATCAGCATCTATAAAGGAGCAACGGTTAAACTGATTCTTTAGCAGATTAGACGATTGTATTTTACTATTGGTGAGGTCTGAAGATGAGAAATCACATAATTCAATATTGTTCTTGCCAAGTATTAATCCCGATAGATCTGAGTTTGTAAACTTGCAATTTTTGATATTGGAAGAGCTGAACTGTTCTTTCAGATTCTTTAAACCCGAGAAATCAGCATTTTCCCAGTTGCCTTTCGACATATCCCAGCTACGGCCGGCTTGGTTTTCAGATTTCGATACCGGTTCAGTTAGATAAGCCTGCTGATCGATAGACTCCCGATACGTATGGTCAATCTGATCTCTATGAAAACTTTCGGAAAAGTAATTGAGGTCTACAGCAAGTATCTCAGCAAGCCTGTTCAATGTCATGATATCTGGCATCGATTCACCCCGCTCCCATTTACCTACCGCTTGTGGACTGATCGAAACCTGCTGGGCAAGTTCGGCCTGTGAAAGATTTGTTTTCTTTCTTGCTTCGGCTATTTTATTGCCGATTGATTTAGAATTTAGCATCATGTCTTTATATTTTTTTGATACTACAAAGTTATTTTGCAAGCCAGTATAGCAGCGAATAAACGACGCTACCATTAGTTGTATCTACACTACTTATTGTTGTATTTAACAATCCATGGTTGTATTCCTCTCTTTTAATAAAATATAGGTATTATTTTTCTGATAGTACTACGCACAGCATAACTTTGAAAGTTTAGATAATCCGTCTGCGTTTGAACCATAAATAGATGATTATCGAAATAACTGCCATTACCCCGAGCGTGATAAAATAGCCAAAGCGCCACTTCAATTCGGGCATATTTTCAAAGTTCATCCCATAAATTCCTGCTAAAAATGTCAATGGTAAAAAGAATGCTGAAAAAATAGTCAGCAATTTCATGACATCATTGCTTTTTTGGGCATTGACCGAATGGTAAGTAGTCAATAAATTGTTGGCATTTTCGATGACTTCATCATAACTGAGTATCAGATTCAATAATTTGTCTTTTATATCCTGCAAAGCAGTCTTATTATTCTCCGCCACTTCAATTTGGTGGGTCACGTTCTGAAAAATCTGTAAAAGTTTCTTTGTGATCCGGGTCTGTGCTTTCAGGAAATATAGATCTTTTAACGACACCCGCGCATAATCTTTGAGAAATATTGTTTGTTCTATTTCGATGATTTTTTCGTCTAGTGTATCTAATGGCGTTTGGTAAGTTTCAACCATTTTATAAATCAAATAGACCAGTAGTTCTTCTGAGGTTTCATATTTTTGCTTTACGGAGTCTAAGAAAGCAAATTGGCTACGGTGTATTGTAATAAGCTTGTGTCCATTGTAGAAAAAGGCTATTTTATTTGATAATTCATTGATTGTCGTGGCCCCCTTGTCAATGGTGGATGTAAATGCCCTCAATATCAAAAAATTATAATTGGGTTGACTTTCAAACTTGGGCAGATGCCCCGGTTCCAGGCTATCCTTTATCTGAAAATAGTCTAATTGATATTCTTCAGCAATTTTGTTCAGGCTTTCTTTGTCCGGTTGACAGATATCAATCCAAACGAAGTTATCAAATTGGGTTCTATGTTGGTCAATAGTTTTCATCGAATTTTTATTTTCTTCTACTTTAAAAGCTGATTTTAGATGCGCATCTATCCTTTCAGCTAAATGGATGTTTATCCTTACATGCCCCTTCGAAATTAATAATATTTCAATGGATTAGTTTACTCGGCCAAGAAAATTTTTGAGATGATGAAACATCCTGTTCATCAACCACGCCTTCCCTTACATAGACTTATACACCGGCTCATTTATAAAAAAAGCCTCCTCCTTTTGTCTGCAAAAGGAAGGAGGTTCTTATGGTGTAAGTGGATTGGGAGCAGCGAGATTTTATAAATCCACTCAATCAGAATAAAGTATTATCAATGGATGGTCGAATTACTATAAGATCCTCGGGTCTTTTCTATAATTAAATTTTGTACTGCACTGGGGTCAAAAAGCATGGCTGTGCAGTAACAGTTTTTGAATTCCTTTTTCTCCAGATCCGGGTAGTTGATACAGTTCTGGCATTTGTTCCAAAAGGAACGGTCCCGGGTAATCTCCGAGAAGCTGACCGGATATAATCCCAGTTTTGAATTGATTTTCATGGTAGCCAACGAAGTCGTAATGCCAAATATTTTTGCCTTGGGATATTTTAGTTTCGAAAGTTCGAAGATCTGTCTTTTCATAAGTGTTGCGATACCCCTACGTCGCCAGGATGGCGAAACGATAAGGCCACAATGCGAAATAAATTCCTCCTCGGCATAGGCTTCCAGGTAAATGTAGCCAACCCATTCTCCCGTTTGAGTCAATGCGATAACCGCATTACCATCAAGGATCTTATTGCAGATCGACTGCGGGGTCCGTGTCCCTATTCCCGTGCCCCGTGCTTTCGCTGATGAAGCCGTTTCCGCTGAAATCTCCATCGCATATTTTAAATCTGCTGCTGTCGCTGTTCGTACGATTATACGATCTGTTTCCATAACATTTTGCTTATTTGTCAAAACTTGTCTCCCATGCATCAGGAAGTCCTTCCAATAGTTCTATATACCCGGCCAATCCATTTTTTATCTCCGCTAGAAATATAAATTCATTGGCAGTATGCGATCTGGCGGAGTCTCCCGGGCCAAGTTTTAGGGAGGGCACATTCAACCAGCCTCGGTCTGAACATGTCGGAGAGACATAACTTTGCCAACCAAGATTCTTGCCTGCAAGAATAAGCGGATGCTGTTGACTGATGGACGACGCACGCATAGGGTTTCCGACCAATTCAATGGCTGCATGTACTTTCTCCTTTAGGATGGCTATAATTTCCTCAGGACTGTAATTGGGGGTTATACGTACATCAACGGTAAATCTGCATTCATCTGGTACAACATTAGACTGAATTCCGGCATGTATTTCTGTTACTGTTAGCTTGATAACATCATCAAATGTTTCATCGAATCTGAACTGACAAGACTGCATATTATCAATCGCAGACATAGCCATCAATATCGCATTACAACCCTCATTACGAGCAGCATGCGCAGCCTTACCTTGACAGATAAATTCCAGGGTCATATTTCCTTTCTCAGCGATGGCCATCTGCATTGTGGTAGGTTCGCCAACAATAGCGACCGAAATCTTTTCAAGTTGGGGAAGAACCATTGCGAGCCCTCCTTTTCCTGAAATCTCTTCTTCTGCCGTGATCGCAAGACAGAGGTTAAAAGGAATATCATACCGTGGATAGAAATAAAGAAATGCACCGATCAAAGCGACCAGACAACCACCGGCATCATTTGATCCCAGTCCGAACAGCTTATCGTCCGCGACTTTCGGTTCAAATGGATTCCGGCTATAACCCTGATTGGGTCTAACAGTGTCGTGATGGGAATTCAGTAAAATAGTTGGTTTGGATTTGTCGTAATGCAGATTATAGAGCCAAAGGTTATTTCCGACCCGATTGAAATCAAGACCATGCCTGGAGAAAAAAGAAGATAGTACGCGCGCTGTACCTTCTTCTTCCTTACTGAACGACGGTGTCTTGATTAGCTCTTTTAATAAACCCACGCACTCCGTATGGAGGATCTCAATTCGGTCAACAACCCAGGTATCGAGACTTGATTCACAAAAATTTTTCATATAAAAATTCATTTTTCAAATTGTTCATTTTGTATCCTTTTCAATAAGCATCAGTTGACCCCCTATCAACTATTTTTATTTTAGGCTGATGCCAAAAGTATTCCACAACATACAAAAGAACCATATAACACTGAATACAAACTATATAACACAATCAAAACAACAAACTTAAACAAGCAAAGTCTTTCATTTTGATAGCGAAAATTTCCATTATGAGAAGGAAATAAACAAGTAGAACCACCAATGAACAGCCTAAATCTTTTATGAACTTATATACGTGAATAATTACCCACAAAAAAAACGATTCTTAGATAATGGCTTTCGAATATGAAAAAGTGGTTAGTTTTGACAAGAAAAATCTATTGGCAGAATAAGTAATGGCGACTACTGCTGAAAATCGGCCATATACACGATTTTACCTAAGAATAGAATTCTTCATCAACAGACGTAGACTGATCTTATCCTTCAAAAGATTAACAATGCGCTGTGACAACCAAAAACAACACGCATACACAATACAAAATCCCAGCTCCGAATTTTTCAACATAAATTTGTTACAATCCACATTGTTTACTATAATTGCCAGACGGATAACCATGCAAAGTGTGCTATATAATGATGAACAAGAGCTGCTAATCAAGCTGCAGCAAGGCAGTTCCACCGCTTTTCAGGAACTCTATAACAAGTATTATGGATTACTCTATCTGCATGCTTCCCAAAAATTACAGGATCGCGAAGCCGCAAAAGATATTGTCCATGATCTTTTTTCCAATATCTGGCAAAGAAAAACAACGCTGATCATTCAAGGAAAAATATCCTCCTATCTCTATACGGCTATTCGGCACCGCATCATTGACTATCTTGCCAAAGAACAGTCCAAGACAAATTATTTGGACTCACTTTCGATGTATCTGGACAATAAGGTATCGGAAACCGATCATCTCCTGCGCGAACGGCTCCTACAGGAACATATTGAAAAAGTACTCAAAAAGCTTTCGCCCAGAGTACGGGAAATATTTGAATTGAGCCGCAAGCAGTACCTCAGTCATAAGGAGATTGCCGAAAAACTAAATTTATCCGAACATAGTGTCCGCAGCTATATCAAAGAGGCCCTGCGCCTGCTGCGGGCCAAACTTGGTGGTCTACTCTGGACATTATTGGTTCTATATTGCAAAATATTTTAAATTCTCCCCCCCTATCCCCGACTTTCATCCGTCCTATATACGTAACCATACAAACGTATCATGACAAACCAAAATCTGTTTGAAGCGCGGCACTTATTGGAAAAATATCTTTCAGGGCAATGTGATGAAAATGAAAAATCAAAAGTAGAGGAATGGTATCTCACCTTCAATCAAGAGGGCTTTGATCAGACAGATGACGAAATTATTTCAGATTTTGTTGAACTACAGAAAAGACTAAAGCAAATCCCCGATGTTACCAAGCCAAAGCGCAAACGCTATATTGCTGCCGCGGCGGCTGTTCTATTCTTGCTACTGACTACAGGTCTGTTATGGCAACAAATATCAAAAGATAAACGAGTAGCGTCACAAACAGCCATCACCCATGATATTCTACCTGGCACCGACCGCGCCAAGCTGTCTATAGATGGCCAAGCTCCCATCGAGCTCGACGGTCAGAAAGAGGGACTGATTTCAAGAGGCCTCGCTTTGCGCTATGGCGATGGAACAGCCATTACCGAGGCCAATAAAGTACAGCTAGTGACCCTATCAACCCCCATCGCCGGGCAGTTTCAGGTCACCCTGCCAGACGGTACCAAAGCCTGGCTCAACGCTTTGTCTTCTATACGCTATTCTACGGGCTTTGATGGACCTGAGCGCAGCGTCCATATCACCGGCGAAGTGTATCTGGAAGTTTCGAAAAATCGGGCGAAGCCATTTATCATCCATACCGAACAGCAACGTATCGAAGTTTTAGGCACCAGCTTCAATGTCAACGCCTACCAAGACGATGACCAGACACTGACGACGCTCGTATCGGGCAGCCTTCAGGTTACCGACGTAAAATCAGCTGCACAAGTTACCTTAAAGCCAGGGCAGCAGGCTGTCGTTGGTAAGGAAAAAAATATCCAAGTAAACACGATCAATGTCGAGGACAGCTATGCCTGGAAAAATGGGCTGTACATATTAAACGAAGAACCACTAAGTCAATATGCCCGAAAAATTGAACGTTGGTACGATGTAGAAGTTGATATGGGTCCCTACGGAAATACACGACTATCCGCTATTATACCGCGAGATGCCAAATTATCGGAAGTACTGCAAGCTATTGAACTCAAGTCCAATGTAAGATTTAATATCGAAGGAAGGAGGGTGACTGCTATGCGATAAATAGACTATTTTGATATCTGGATTCATTATCTGGCGGTAATACAGCGCAGCCAGCTATCAAATCCAGCCAACATGACCATCATTATAAACCAACAGTACAGACCTTATTTTATGATATATCGTCCCCAGTAAATAGATATCCCATAAGGATGTATTGCATATGAACTTAAAATATGAATAACCAATATCTAAGGTATGCTTTAAAATACCTGAAACCTTCTCATTGCTATTTGTCGATGAAACTGACCATTGTGCTATTTTTTGCCTCTATCATGGTTTCTTTGGGCAATGCGAGTGCACAGCGTATTACGCTAGACCAAAATCAAACTCAACTAAAACATATCCTGATCGAAATCAGCAAACAGTCTGGATATACCTTTATCTATGACGAAAAGGACCTAAAATCCATCAGACCGATTTCCATTAACGTCAGCAATCGGAGTGTAACTGAGACATTGGACGAGCTGTTATCCGGGCAGCCACTCAGTTATCAGATCAAAGGCCGTTCTATTGCTATTTCAAGACGGCGAATATCAAAAACAATGGCCAAGAATACGGAGGAAAGCATCGTTCAAAAACGGACGATCACTGGCCGTGTGACCGATGAAAATGAAGAACCGCTGGTCGGCGTCACTGTCCTTGTCAAAGGAAGCATTGTAAGAACAAGTACCGGCTCACAGGGACAATTTTCTATCGATGTCCCTGATGAAAACAGCATACTGATCTTCAGTTCTGTCGGCTTCACTTCGTTGGAAATCCCCACACAGGGCAAAAATCAGATCAACGTGGTATTAGCAGTAGCCAACAGCAATCTGGAAGAAATTGTTGTCGTGGGTTATGCTACACAAAAGAAAGTAAATCTGTCTGGCTCTGTTGCCAGCGTTTCGGGCAAAACCATCACCGAACGCCCAGCACCAAATATTCAAAATCTATTGCAAGGCCGCATCGCCGGACTTGATGTCGTGCAGCCTACCGGTGAACCAGGTCGCGATAACGGCACCATGCGCATAAGAGGCTTGGGTTCGAGCGGAGCTTCCTCCAATCCGCTTGTTTTGGTTGACGGTGTCATCGGTTCGATCTCCAACCTCTCACCACAGGATATCGAGAATATCACCGTACTCAAGGATGCCGCTTCAGCATCTATTTATGGTGCACGAGCAGCCAATGGGGTCATTTTAGTGACTACCAAAAAAGGAAAAGCAGGCACAAGCAATATTGAATACAGCGGCAACTGGGGAACCAGTGAAGCCACCAAATACCCCGAACTTATTACAAATTCGGTCACCTATATGGAAATGTACAATGCTGCACGGGCACGCAGCGGGCAACCCGCGGTCTATACACAGGCACAGATCGACAGCTACAAAAACAATCCCAATAACGAAGCCTATCCCAACTTTGACTGGCTCGACTATATATTAGGCAAGGGGCCAATCCAGAACCATAACCTGAGTTTCTCCGGCGGTAGCGAGAAAAGCACACATAACGTGTCGCTCAATTACTTAGATCAGAATAGCATCACCAAAGGCTATGAATATAAAAGGTACAATGGCTTGTTTGATTATGGCACACAGGTGCATAAACGAGTTAAAATAGGTACCAATGTCAACTTTTCTTTTCAGGACCTCAGGGCTCCCTGGATGACCAATGATAACCTGCTCCTGCTAGCCTATGCTGCGGCACCTACCTTCAAGCCCTGGCTACCCGATGGCAGCGGGCGATCGGCGGGCCGCGACTACATGAGTACAGGCGGCACCAACCGTACGCCGGAAGAGGTTTACAATACGGGGTCACAGCTCACCAAAAACTATAATGTCAATGCCCAAGCCTATATGGATGTGGATATTATCTCCGGTTTGAAGTGGTCCACAAAAGCAGCCTTCACGTTCTTCAACCAAGATTACAGACAGCGCCAGTTTGGAAGTCCAGCCTTTGCTTACCATCCCAATGAAAATGGTGAATATCAGCAATCTGGAAATGGGAATCCAAGTTTTGTCGGTCTGCAACAGAGCTCCGGGCGCAACCTGACCAAGACCTTTTATTCCACGCTTCAATATATAAAAACCTTGGCCAACGATCATAATATTAGCGTATTGGGCGGGTATGAGCAACAGGATAACAGGAGTACCAGCATTGGTGGCGGGCGCTATGATTTTCCAAACAATACGATTATGGAACTGGACGGAAGTTCACCTAAAGACCAGAACCTCAATGGAAGTTCGTTTGAATGGGGCCTCCGATCATTATTCGGAAGAGCCAACTATGACTATAAAGGAAAATATTTTGCCGAAGCAAATATCCGTTATGATGGTACCTCACGCGTCGACCCACAATACCGATGGGGTACCTTTGGTGGCGGATCCGCTGCTTGGCGTATCTCAGAAGAGGATTTTATCAAAAATAAACTTTCCTGGATCGATAATCTGAAGCTCCGAGCATCATATGGTGCCTTGGGTAATCAGGAAATTACTCGAGGAGGAAACCTGGATTATTACCCCTATCAGGATATTCTCAGTACGACAACATATCCGTTTACTGGGCTTGAATCGGGCGCGATGAAAACACGCTTGGTGGAGAAAAACCTACGGTGGGAGAAAACTGCAATCACCGACTTTGGGCTGGATGTGGATATCTACAAAGGTCTCTTTGGTGCTACAATAGACTGGTACTATAAAAATACGACCGATATATTGGAGGAGCGCACCGACGTCCCCGCAAGTCTGGGCTTAACACCGCCTATTGTTAACGCGGGAGCCATGGTCAATAAAGGGATAGAAATCGAATTGCGCCACCAGAATCAAATCGGCGAATTTACCTATGGCGCCAACTTTATTTTCAATCGTTACCGCAATAAAGTAACCAAGCGATTAGCAGAAACAATAGGGACGATTGAAGTAGGTCAGCCTTATAACAATTTTTTTCTGTATGATTGGATCGGCATTTTCCAGAGTCAGGCCGAGATTGACAATTCACCGAAGCAACCCAATTCGGGGACGCTCAAACCGGGCGACCTCAAAATGCGGGATGTGGACGGCAACGGCACCATCGGACCTGAGGACCGTATCCGAATCAGCCGCTTTCCAGATTACTCCTATTCTTTCAATCTTTATGCTGGTTGGAAAGGATTTAATTTCAGCGCATTCTTCCAGGGGGTACAAGGCCAAAAGGTACAGGTAAGTCAATGGGGCTATGAGCCTTTTATGCAAGGATCAGCTCCGCCGACCAAATTTTTGGATGCATGGACACCAACCAACCCAAGCAATACTGTTCCGGCGGTCTATCTGACCGGATATGCAGGTGTCGCCGGTTATCCGTCCACCTATTTTCTTCAGGATGCATCGTACCTGCGCCTAAAAAATCTGTACCTGTCCTATACCTTTCCTACCGCAATCACCAATCGTATTGCAGCCAAGGGAATTACCGTATACATATCAGGCGATAATCTGATCACCTGGACCAAGTATGAGGGCAACGACCCTGAAAGATCAGGATCAGGACGATTTGCACAGTTTCCGCAGATCAAAATGTATACAGCTGGTGTAAAGATCAGATATTGATCTAACCCCTTTTGACAATAAAAAACGGATGTTAATAGATGATAACAACGATGAAAATAAAACAAATTGGCTTCATGGCGATCGCAACGATCGGTATGCTGAGCTCCTGCAGTAGCGATCTGCTTGATAAAAATCCTACTACTGCTATATCTGGTGAAACATTCTGGATGACTGATGCCGATGCACGCATGGCACTGACCGGAGTATATAGACGACTACAGGCCGGTTTTTATGGGCAGGGCAAATTATGGCTGGACACCTACTCCGACAATGCCTTGGATCGGCATTCGTATTATGGTTTCGGTGACCTTACCCAAGGCATTGTCAATTCGACCAATGTCAGCGACGCATTCTACAACACTCCGTATGCCGGTATTTCGGGTTGCAACTTTTTTCTGGACAATATCGACAAGGCCCCGAGCACCGAAGCACAGAAAGTTGTATACAAAGCGGAAGCACGATTTATCCGGGCTCTTTTCTATTTTGATCTCGTACAGGCCTTTGGTGCTGTGGTACTTTATAAAACTGAACCGAAAACCGTGGACGAGGGCAAAATCGCCAAAAGCTCAAAAGAAGAAGTCCTGGCATTCATTCACAGTGAGCTGGACGATGTGATCAGCGACTTACCGGATGCAGCTTATGCAGGGCATGCCGTCAGAGGGAGCGCACAGGCACTCAAGACGCGCGTATATCTTTTTCAGCAAAACTGGTCAGAAGCCGCTAAGTTGGCTGACCAGATTATGAAAGGTGGCAAATTTCAGATCTATCAAGGCGGCTATCAAAATCTTTTTCTGACGGCTACGCAGCAAAATAATCCCGAGATCATGTTCTCCACCAAATACCTAGCCCCTAACAACCCGCAGGGAGGTGAAGGCGTCTTGGTCGAAATCGGTTGGTACGGCGCTATTGCACCTTACCAGAACCTGGTCGATGCCTATGAAATGAAAAATGGAAAACGTATCGAGGAACCGGGATCGGGTTACGTCGCAACCGATCCGTACAGCAATCGAGACCCACGTCTTACGCTAACGATCAAGGTGCCTACCGAAAAATATATCAATCCGGATGGATCAGTATTTGAAGAATCAGATCCCTTGCTGACCGGCTATTCACAAAAAAAATATGTGAATTTAGCCATGCTGCCATTCAACCGGACAAAGACACCGATGACCGATCAGAATATTGTCCATATTCGCTACGCGGATGTGCTGCTCATGTATGCCGAAGCAAAAAATGAAGTAAGCGGTCCCGATCAGAGCATTTATGATGCCTTGAATGCAATCCGCGAGCGAAGCGGTGTGAATATGCCTAAGGTCAACACAGCTGTGTATAACACAAAAGAAAAATTACGCGATTTTATTTTGCATGAAAGGCGGATTGAATTGGCCTTGGAAGGACATCGTTACTATGATCTCAAAAGGCGCAATCTGATGCAAAGTACGCTGGCACCACTTAAAAATCCAGGCGGCGCACCATTGCGATTTGGTGAAATCAACAATGTCTTGCCTTTTGCACAATCAGAACTGGACCGAAACCGGCAGCTCGTTCAAAATCAAGGGTATAATTAAGCGTTTCATTTGCTATACTTTTTATGGTTCCAAACCTTGCAGTTTGGAACCATAATTCGTTACAATGGATAATAGCAACATTGCATGCTCTCCAATTGTTTAAACGCTTCTTCAGAACTTTCTCTGCCAAGTATAGCGTTCTTTCAAATCCTTTAATATTTACTATTGGGCTCCAAATACCTCCGCCAGCTTTTTGTCCAGTTCATCATCGGTACCCGCACCACTACCGTAGCGTCCTACAATAATGCCCTCGGGATTGATCAGGATCTTGGTGGGTAAAGTACTGATTCCATAATGATCAGAAATGGATTTAGAACGGTCAAACTCCCCCTTTTCCATTTTAAGACCGCTCAGCACATGATTCCAGATTTCTATTTTATCCTGTTCTACAGCTTTGAGCCAGGCAGCAGGATTTTGATCATCGCTTGCGACGCCGATAATTTCGAAACCCTTATTTTTATATTTACCGTATAAATCTATCAAATGCGGATTACCTTTGCGGCAAGGCACGCACCAGCTGGCCCAAAAATCCAGCAACACATATTTACCTTTGAATACTGCAAGTTCAAGTGGTTTGCCGTTGATATCCGCCGCCTGAAATTCAAATGCTTTGCTGCCGGGCGAACCGCCTTTTAAGCTCGCAATCTTTCTGGCAATCTCTTTGCCATAAGCACTGTTGTATGTCTTCAAACTAAATTAGACACATAAGTCAAATTCCTTGAGGAGTATTTTGCGTTATAAATTTATTAATTTTTGTTGATTGTACAATTTTCTTCTTCGCTGTATTGAATCGGCTTTTATGCGTTTTCTTTTTTGGATGATCTGCTCAGCTCTTCCATAATAAACATCTGCTGGTGTTAGGTTATTTAGCGATTCGTGATAACGTCGGTTGTTATAGTTGTCCACAAACTTCCCCAGAGCTTCGACAAGTTCTTCTGGATGGTAAAAATGGTTTAACTTCACCACGTTTTTCATCGTCCTGTGGTACCGTTCAATTTTCCCCTGCGTTTGCGGATGCATCGGTCTTCCGTGAACCTGTTTCATCTTCAGATCCTCTTTCATGTATGTTTTCAGCTCGTTTGAGACATAACAAGGTCCGTTGTCAGAAAGCAACTTCGGTTTGGCTTTAGATTTTAATTTTGCTTTCTCGATGGCGGTATTTACCGTTCTTTTCACATCTTCTGCATTCATGGAATCGCATAGCTCCCAATGGATAATGTAGCGGCTGTAATCGTCCAGAACCGTGCTCAGATAGTACCATCCCCAACCGACAATTTTAAAATAGGTAAAGTCGGTCTGCCACATTTGGTGCACAAAGCTGGTTTTATCCTTGAACTCATTTGCTGCTGAGATAAGGAAATGATTCGGTGCCGGGATCAGGTCCCGTTGTTTCAATATTCTATAAACACTGGATTCTGATATGAACACACCTTGTTCATCGGTGATTTTGTGGGCCAGTTCCCGGGAGGATAATTCCGTGTGGTCCAAAGCAACTTCAACAACCAGATCTTTTTGTTCTTCCGGAATGCTGTTCCATTGTCTTCTAGATACTCTTTGGCCTTGTTTCAGGCCGTCATAACCGTTCTGAAGATACTTCTGATACCATTTGTAGAATGTACTTCTATGGATGCCGAAGCTTTCGAGTGTCCGCTTCACACCGATCTCACTAGTGGTGGCGGTTTGTATGATCTCGTATTTTTCTGTCGCTGATAATCTCATATATTTTCGGTATTTATGGATCAGTCCAGCATGTCCAAACTTTTTTTAACGATATCGTAACATAATACCAAGTCGGCTACCATCTCTTTCAAACGAGCATTCTCTTTCTTCAGTTCGGTGACTTCATCACTTGTTGCTTCCCTGGTAACATCGCCGTTCAAACGCTTCTTACCTGCTTCCATAAACTCTTTGTTCCAAGCGTAGAACTGGGACTGGGCAATACTGTGCTTTCTGCAGAGTTCTGCCACAGACGTCTCGGCTCTAAGACCCTCCATAACGATCAAAATCTTCTGCTCGGCTGTAAAGATCCTTCGCGTATTTTTACGAATGTCTTTTACAAATGATTCCGTACTCTTTTTCTTTGGTGTTCCCATAATTAAATCTATTTTTTTTTGATGAAAACACTCCTTAAGTTTTTAAAATAACGTGTCCACTTTTTGCTGACGATTTACAGTCCCTTCTATTAATAGCCGCCACCAAAATTACCTTCTTTCCAAAGATTCCATACATTATTTAGCGATATGGACACTAGCGCACTTGAATTCTGATCAATCACTTTAAGCGATACTTTCTATCTTGGCGTTACACCAGAATTTTTGAGCCGTATAAAAACGAAAGTCTCAGAAAACAGCTTTACCCTTAATATAGGTTAAGGGTATTTCTTATCCTATCTTATAAGTGCCATCGGCTAGTTCATCGCAACTTTGTAATGTCAATAGTGACAAATAACAGTTAACATTTAAAACGATGAATACAAACACAAAAACAAAAGTAGCCATTATCGGCTTAGGTCATATCGGCAGTGCAGTAGCAAGCAATCTTATAAGCGGTAACCATCCTGTAATCTTAGCTTCAAGAGACATTAGCCAAGCAACGAATTTAAAAAACGAATTAGGTAATCTAGCAACAGCTGTAGAAATTTCAGCAGCCATAGCGTCGGCTGACGTCGTGATTCCAGCGATCTATTTCAATGACCTCAAATTATTTCTTAATCAATATGCGGCCGAGTTAAAAGGGAAGATAATTGTGGATGTATCCAACCCGATTGCCCCAGACGGAAATGGTGGATTCAAAAAAATTATAGACAAAGATACATCTGCAGGACAGATCTTACAGGCATTGGTTCCAAAAGATGCAAGCTTTGTTAAAGCCTTCGGAACACTTGGAGCAGCATCATTGAGAGGAGCAGCATTTGCATTACCTCAAAGAAAAACACTGTTCTATGCATCTGATAGCACCATTAGTAACAAACAAATTGAAGAACTTATTATAGACAGTGGTTTTGAACCACTCCATATTGGTGGAATCAATCAGTCTATTCGCATCGAGGTATTTGGAGACTTGCACGAATTTGGTGCCCTCGGAAAAACCGTAACATTAGAAGAAGCTAAAAGTAAATTATAAGCATTTCTAAACATTCAGACTAAATCATATGAAAAAAATAACAGCATGGGCAGCCTTGCTCCTCATTGGAGCAGCTGTTCAGCATACTGCAAATGGTCAAACCAAACAATTAAATAGTTCAAAATCAATAAAATCAACAACAATAAAAAATCAATCAGCACAACAACAAATCGAAAAATCACTAACAATTTATTTTGACGCATTAAATAAATCAAGCGTAGAACAAGCTATTGGCCAATATACGACAGATGGTATTTTTATGCCAACTGGACTTCCTACCGCAACGGGAACGGCCCAACTTAAAATCGCTTATACCAACGTATTTAAAGCCATACAGCTTAATGTCAAATTTGACATTGAAGAAATCAATTTATCCGGTGATATTGCATTTGTTCGCACACAGTCACACGGGACGCAACTGATCCATGCAACAGGACAAAAAACAGAAGAACTTAACCGCGAGTTTTTCTTGTTGAAACGAGAAAACGGAACTTGGAAAATAGCGCGTTATATGTTCAATCAACCCAAATAAATATTGGGTTATATCCTGCCCAAAGCAACTTATTATTTAAATTTTTTAAACAACGACGATGAAAAAATTAATTTTAGCAATAGCACTTTTTACAAGTATTGGCGCATCTGCGCAAACCGAAAAGGTCACATATAAACCTTTAATGCAACAATTTGTCCCAACAGACTTAAGCACTTACAGACCTGTACTTAAGAGCACTTTAGATCGATCTTATAAAATTGATCCGACTGTTGGTTATACAATTCAGGAAACTAAGCCCGGTAGTAAAATATACGTATTGACCGATGGCGTATGGCAGTCAGCAGCGATCGTAACCACTACAGGTGTCGTACTTTTGGATGCGCCAGAGAGCTATGGTATGAACATCGAAAAAATGGTAAAACAGGTTACTGATAAACCAATTACAACACTTATCTATACGCATTCACATAATGATCATATTTCTGGTTCGCGATATCTAAAGAACATTAAAAACTTGGAAATTATTGCAGCAAAACCGGTAGCAAGTTATTTAAAAGAAAAAAATGATCAAAAAAGACTGGTACCTACAAATTCGTTTTCGGGAAAGTTGACATTAAAAAAAGGTGATAAAACAATTGAACTGCAAGAATTGGCTCTTTTTCATTCCAATGAAAGTGACGTAGCGGTTTATCTGCCAAAGGAAAAGTTTCTAATGGTTGTAGACTTGCTCACACCGGGCTATGTACCTTTCAAAAACTTAGACCTGAGCAATAATATGCATGGGTATCTGAAAGCATTTGATAAAGTTCTGGCTTATGATTTCGATGTATTTTTGGCGGGACACCTTACTGCCCTTGGTAATAAGGAGGATGTCGTAGTGGCCAAAGCCTATGCAACGGATCTTTATTCTATCGTAAAAAAATTATACCAGAACACTGATATGATGAAAGTCATGGGTGAAGCCGCAGGTACGATCGGATGGGAGAATAAATTTTTATTGTTCAATGTATACCTTGATAAAATCATTAAAGAGGGGACGGACGAAGTGGTTGCCAAGTGGGGTGACAAATTAGGTGGAGTTGACGTATGGGCGCCTAGCCATGTTTCGACCATGTTGAACTATGTCAAATGGGACGATTAATCCATATTTTTTTTCAATTAAATGTAGACTTACAATGAAAGCAATTATTTTAGATAAAACCGGCGGTCCAGAAGTACTGTCGATCAAAGAAATTCCAGCACCTTCGATCCAGCCCGGAGAAGTAAAAATAAAGGTGAAAGCCTTTGGATTAAATAAAATGGAATCCTATAGACGCCAAGGAAAAGTAACACCTCCAAATGCTACGCAAATATTAGGAATCGAAGCAACGGGCGAAATTATTGAAGATCCAACAGGCAAGTTTCAAGTTGGACAGAAAGTGGTGACGATGATGGGTGGAATGGGGATGGCTCGTCCAGGAAGTTATGCTGAATTTATTACTATTCCTTCCCAACATGTTCTAGCTATCGATAGCGACATCAGTTTTGAGGAACTTGCTGCAATTCCGGAAGCGTTCGGGACCATAGGGTTGGCGCTAGACAAAGCCTTAAATATCAAAGCTGGTGAAAGCATTCTAATAAAGGGTGCCACCAGCGGTGTGGGAACCGCAGCAGTACAATATGCTAAACTAAAGGGGCTGCAGGTAATCGCTACGACAAGGGATATTTCGAAGACAGCGCGATTAAAAGAGCTAGGCGCAGACCACGTGATTGTAGACCAGAACAATATACACGAAGAAGTACTAAAAATACAGCCCAATGGGGTAGACAAGGCTTTGGATGTTATTGGTGGAGACCGTATGTTTGAGACTGTTGCCGCAGTAAAAGCTTTTGGAGAAGTTATCGTTATTGGGCTACTAGGAGGTCCCCCTGTCTTTGAAAATCTCAACATCATGACACAATTAGGAAAGTCAGTTAAAATAGGTTTTACTTCCAGTGGCATGTTAGGCACTCCGGCTGCTCCGCTCGAAGATACGCCAATCCGTATGATTGCCGAACAGGTAGCCTTGGGAAACTTGCAATCGCTGCGCGTCGCAACTTTTTCTTTCGAACAGATCGCAGAAGCCCACCAACTGCTCGATAGCGGTAAGGCCAACGGCAAAATCGTTGTGACACTTTAGAAAAATTGGCATATTTAGGACATCCATTCTCTTTGATTGGCTGTCCTTTTTTTATATTTAACTCAGCTAAATCCTAACGATTATTGCGCTTATCAAATAATCCTTTTCGTTTGGATATCAATTTCGAAGGAAGACTACCATTCCAATTATTATAACCTCATTATCATCTCCGAAACCACTTCATAAAAAATATTACTAAGGCTTATTTATTGCTGATTTTTGCTATTTCTTTTGTACTTTGCAAGTGTAATTATTGTCTTATCATTCAGTCCAATACGATTACTTCCTGACACAGGGGAACATGGAATAAGGTACGCTGAGCATATGATGAAAGAATAATATCTTACTGAAAATTATATAGGCATTATTTGTATGAGCGATAGTCCACTAGAAAATTTGATAGATCATTTTAAACAATATCTTCCCCTTGAAGAAGAAGAAATACTAGCTTTAAAAAGCCGCATAACAGAGCGAAAAATAAAACGCAGACAGTTTTTGCTACAAGAAGGAGATGTATGCAAATATTTCAGCTATGTACAAAGTGGCTGTTTTAAGATGTATAGCGTTGATGAAAAAGGCTTTGAACACAACCTGGCCTTTGCCTCAGAAGATGACTGGATTTCGGATATTGGTAGCCTTCATAAGGAAATTCCCTCCAAGTTATATATCGAAGCTATCGAACCAGCAGTTGTCCTCCAAATTTCAAAGGGTGACCTCTGGTATTTATATACCAACTTTCCAAAATTCGACAGGAATTTTCGGGTCATTATCGAAGACAAATTCATCGCGCTTCAGGAGCGCTTATTGCAGACATTTAGCAGTACAGCTTTAGAAAGGTATGAAAGTTTTATAAAGCAATACCCACAGCTAGCCAATCGATTGCCGAGCACCCAAATTGCTTCCTATCTGGGTGTTACCCCAGAATTTTTGAGCCGTATAAAAAATGAAAGTCTCAGAAAGTAGCGCTACCCTTAAACTAGTTTAAGGGTATTTCTTATCCTATCTTATAAGTGCCATACACCATTTCATCGCAACTTTGTAATGTCAATAGTGACAAACATCAATTAAAATTTAAAACGATGAATACAAAAACAAAAGTAGCCATTATCGGTTTAGGCAATATTGGCGGTGCAATAGCAACAAATCTTGTAAGAGGTAACCACCCTGTAGTAGTTGCTTCCAGAGACCTTAGCCAAGCGAATGATTTTGCAAGCGAACTGGGTAGCCTGGCAACACCCGCAGAGATTTCGACAGCTATCCTATTCGCTGATGTGATTATTCCAGCAATCTATTTCAATGACCTAAAATTATTTCTGACTGAATATGCGACAGAGCTAAAGGGAAAAACCATTGTGGATGTATCCAATCCTATTGCTCCTGATGGTAATGGTGGATTCAAAAAAATTATCGATCAAAATGTATCAGCAGGTCAGGTATTACAGGCATTGGTCCCTAAAGATGCCAGCTTCGTAAAGGCTTTTGGAACACTTGGTGCAGCCTCCCTGCGTGGAGAAGCATTCGCATTACCACAAGAAAAGATGCTTTTTTATGCTTCTGACAGTACCACAAGTACGCCACAGATCGAGGAGCTGATTCGTGCCAGCGGATTCGCACCATTACATATTGGTGGAATCGATCAATCTATCCGCATCGAAGTGTTTGGCGACTTACATCAGTTCGGAGCCTTAGGCAAAACGGTTACATTGGAAGAAGCTAAAAGTAAATTGTAAGTACAATCACTCAGATTCAATCATATGAAAAAAATAACAGCATTAGCAGCCTCGCTTCTTATTGGAGTAGCTGTTCAACAAACTGCAAATGGTCAAACCAAACAATCAAATAGTTCAAAAACAAATAAAACAACAACAATGGAAAATCAATCAGCACAACAACAAATCGAAAAGTCATTAACAATTTATTTTGACGCATTAAATAAATCAAGCGTAGAGCAAGCTGTAGGACAATACACTGCAGACGGCGTATTCATGCCAACCGGATTACCTACAGCATCAGGAACTGCAGAACTTAACATTGCTTACACCAATGTATTTAAAGCGATACAGCTCAATGTTAAATTTGATATTGAAGAAATTACCGTGGCAGATGATATTGCTTTTGTCCGTACACAGTCACATGGTACACAACTGATCCACGCCACAGGACAAAAAACAGAAGAACTTAATCGGGAGTTCTTCTTGTTGAAACGGGAAAACGGGGCATGGAAAATAGCACGCTATATGTTCAATCAACCCAAATAGACTACCTTAATAAGTTTAGATTTTATATCCTCTCCTGTTAGCATAATTTATACAGGAGAGGATATTGAATTTTTAATAGGCTTGATTAAGGTTATTTGCCGATCCTAATTTTGTTGTGCCGTGCAGCTATTTGATGCCGTCAAAACTATCCCAATTTTACCATTAATGATGCTAGATCCCTTGAAACAATATTACTGAACCATTCCTCTTTTAAAATCTTTGAATTAGGAAATGCTTTGTAAAATTGGTCAAAAACAATCTCAGCCTCCATTTTTGCGAGATACCAGCCTATACAATGGTGAATCCCTTTACTAAAGGAAAGATAAGCCCGCAGCGGATCTTCCCCTTTTTTGATATCATAGTTTGCAGACTGCAATAAAGCAATAACAAGATCACCTTTTTTCAATAGTGTACCGTCTAAACGATAATCCTCCTGTAAATACCTCGGGAAAGCACTATTCGCTGGAGATGTACGGAATAATATCTCGTCGACAAGCTGATCCGGGCGAGCTTTATTAATGATCATATACCGAAGCCCCTGACTAATTAAAGATGCTGTAGTGCCTGATCCTGCTATAAATAAGAGCAAACTCATACTGAGCACCTCGTCGTCGGTAAGGCCTGCATGGAGTAACACCGTGATAATATTATTTGTATCGTTTTGCTTTTTATACTTTTCGATGGTATCGCGGATAATCTGATGGAAAATAGTCACATTTTTCAGATGCTCATTTGGTGACGATTTTACTAATTGTAGCGATTGCGCATATAATGGAAAATGGTCATCCCAAGTAAGCCCTAATATTTTTGAAATCACTTTTACTGGAACTAAATAGGACAGTGCCCGCGCGAGATCCAACTCATTACCGCTGGACCAACCTTTTATAATAGATTGTACTTCATTCGTTATAAACCCACTGTAACTTTCTAAAATATTTTGGGTAAAGAACTTCTCTAAGGGTTCTCTCAACCTGAGATGCTGCTGGCCATCTGTTGCCAACAAGTGCAATGGCTTGGGAATCGCCTTCGAAAATGGGTTGTTTTCATAGGACTCAGCACCAGCGTTGGCGCTGACCGTAAACACATGTCCATTGGTCAACACTTCTTCAATATCTTTTCTTCTGGAGACTAACCAAGCCTTTGCTCCATTCGGCATGGTATAGGAGTATATTCCCTCTTCTTTGCGCAATGCTGCGAGTGTTTTGTCAGGATCTGTTGCAAAGCTCAGCGAATCAAAATCCAATTTTAATGTCGTCATATTTATTTTAATAATTTAAAGCCATTTCCGAAATAACCGCAAAACAATGGGCATCGCAAAATAGACCATGCAAGCTGAAATTAGCATACCAGCCAATAGACCCGAAAACAAAGCTGATTTTATACCCATCGCCGTAAAAGCAACATGCACTAATCGGGGAATGATCTGGGTCAGTGGGTAAACAGCAATAAAAGAAACAATAATTTGTTTCCATTTTACGACAGCATTCTTCGGAGATTGAGCAAACCAAAAGTCGCTGTCTTTATGCATCATTTGCTGCCTTTCTTCGGCGATACCGTCCACTTCTTTTAGTAATGTTAGACGCTCCAATGAATTGAGCCATTTTTCTGCATTCGCGATCTTATCAAATCTCAATAGCACAAAAAAATAAGGCTCATTCGTAATCATCGGAAGCTCTATCCTATCCAAAAAACCGTTTGCTCTCCGACTTACTTCATCCATCTTTTTCTTCCATTCTTCAAACTCTCCTTTTGGAGCAAGTAATTTATAACGGACGACAATCGTACTGATCATGTATGGTGATAGAATAAAAAATTAGTTTAAATCAACTAAACTAGCTGGATTATAAAATCCCTGTAGCATGGAAAATATGTTTAAATTCCACAAAATCATGAATGGCTGCCAGTCCATTTAGTCGTCCAAGGCCGCTCATTTTATAGCCCCCTTCTTCAAACTCATCATTTACTACTGCCCAGTTATTAATCCAAACAGTACCGGCTTCAAGCTCCCGAACAACCTTTAGAGGCAGGTCGACATCCTGACTCCATACCGAAGCGGCAAGACCAAATTCACTATCGTTTGCCAAGGCAATCGCTTCCTCTGGAGAATCAAAGATTTGTACAGTTGCAACAGGACCAAAGGTTTCTTTTTGGATAATATCGAGTTTATTATCCTGCACGCTTACTTTGAGTAGTGTAGGTCTGTAGAATGCCCCTGACGCTAATGATCCTGTATTTATTTTTCCGCCGCGTACCAATACCTCAGCGCCTTCCAAAATTGCTTTTTCGACAACAGCATCTATGCGTTCTGCATTAGCCTTGTCGATAACTGGCCCCATATCACTGGTGGGGTCTGAAGCAGGCCCAACTTTTACGTCCTGTAACCGTTGGCTCAGTTTTGTAATAAGCGATTCTGCAATCCCACGCTGCACAAGAATACGGCTGCCAGTCATACAAAATTGGCCGGCAAATACAGTGATCGCTTTTTCCAAGGTCGGTACTGCCAAATCCAAATTAGCGTCATCAAAGACCAGCATCGGTGTTTTTCCACCCAATTCAAAACCAAAACGCTTTAAATTCGCTGCGCCATTACGCATAAGAATACGGCCAGTAGGTGTACTTCCGGTATAGGAAATCGTAGGCACGTCAGGTGACTCCACCATGAGTGCTGCTCCAGCACTACCACTTTCGGTGAATTGGTTAATAACACCTTTTGGTAAACTAGTGACCGAGGCCATTATTTCATTGATTGCTAAATTTACTTGTGCGGTTTGGCCGGGCATTTTAATCACAGCAGTACAACCTGCAGCCAAAGCAGGTGCCAAAGAACGGATCATAAGGATAATCGGTGAATTCCAGGGTGCAATAATCCCTGCAACACCAATTGATTCAGCCAATACCATACTGAATTTCCCGGGCTTAGTTTCCAATGCCCGGCCAAATTCTGTCAGTGCTTGGGCAGCATAGTAACGCATTTTTGGTGCGACCAAACTGATTTCAAACAAAGCTTCAGCAGCGACTTTTCCATTCTCCAGCATCAGGATTTCTTTCAGTCTTTCGGTGTTATTTTCAAAAGCATCCGCCAATTCATTTATGGCCTTATATCGTAGATACCGATCATGGCGCCAACCCGATTTTTTATGTGCCTCTTTGGCGGCAGCTATTGCTTTTTCGGCTTCTATAGATCCGCCATCCGCGTAAACGCCAATTTTTTCTCCTGTTGCAGGGTTAAAGCTATCTTTGTACGATCCACTATCAATCCATTCACCGTTGATCCAGTTTAATGCTATTTTTTCCATTATATTTTCCTTAAATTATCATTTCTATTATTTAAAGTTATCCAGCCACTACTGTCCGTTGATTATTTCATCCGCTATTTTCTCGGCAATCATGATGACAGTGAGGTTGGGTGCTGCAGATACTGGTTCCGGAAAAATAGAGGCATCCACTACCCGTAGGTTTGTTGTTTTGTATACCTTTCCATTAAAATCGACCACAGCATAAGGATCCCCTTCCAGTCCCATCGGCGCAGTTGAGAAAGGATGATGATAGGTATCTAACGATGCTTTTGCTGCTGTAATAATTTCCTCATCTGAGGCCCCGGGTGCAGGATTGAGCTCCTGTAAAATATAATCTTTCAAGGGGCTCGTCTGTCCAAGCTTTTCAGCAATACGAATGCCTTCGATCAGACGCTTCCGATCCTCCTCTTCCCCCAGAAAATTGAGATCTATCAGTGGCATGACAGCAGGGTCACGACTTGCTATTTTGAAAGTCCCTTTAGATTTTGGATTTGTAAGCGCTACGGCCAATACAAAACCTCTACCACTAGGACTCAGCTCATGCGGAAATAAATGTGTCCCCGTAATATGGATATCAAGTTCCCCTTCTTTGGCTAAAGAAGTTTTTGTCCAAACAATAGCAGCGATCGCTGGATGGAATTCACCTGATGTTTCAGGATTGACGGCATAGGCATTATAGAAAAAAGGATGATCGTACAACTTCGCCCCCACAGGTAATGCCGAAATCACCGGAATACCCAAATTCTCCAGATCTTCACTTTTTCCAATGCCCGACCGTTGTAAAATCGCCGGTGTACCATAAGCACCAGCGGAAAGGATGATTTCCTCGCCTCTAAATTCTTGTCCATCCGTCAGCCGGATACCAGCAGCTTTTAGCTTCTCAAACAAGACGACATCTACCTGAGCATCCCCTATCACCGTAAGGTTCGGCCTGCTTCTGATCGATTCATTGAGATAAGCTATACCTGTATTGATACGTATATTATGTATATTGTTCATGGGATATACCCCCACTCCCTCCTGTTTATTGCCGTTAAAATCTACGCTTAAGTCTTCATATCCATTGTCTACAGCCGCATCTATCATTTTTTTATGCAGTAAGGAGACATCTTTTGCGGAATACTGATGTACCGGCAAAGGACCATTCGTACCATGAATTTCAGAATCAACGATATTAGAGGTTTCCAATTTTTTATAATATGGCAATACTTCCTCCCATGACCAGCCCTCAATACCATATCGTGCTGCCCAATTTCTGAAATCGGCAGGTAGGGCCCTTGCTGCGACGCCCGCGTTGACGGCTGAACTACCACCCAATATTTTCCCTCGAGGAAGGGGCATTGACCGATTGATATATCCTGGGGTTGAACTGAAGCCCCAGTCGAAGCGTGTATCACCCATCGATGCCAAATTATCTCTATCCGCGATAACAGTTGGATAACCTTTCGAATCAAACAGAGCTCCCGCTTCCAGGACAAGTACTTTTTTATTTGGATCGGCAGAGAGACGATTACCGAGCACAGCACCTGCTGAACCCGCTCCCACGATGATGTAATCGTAGTAAACCTCTGTCGCAAACTCCACTTTATTTATTTCCATATCGTAAAATTTATATACGACCAGATCCTGGCCATATCATGTATAAATAATCGTAAAGTTAGCGAGCGCTAATACCTAAGGAAAGGTAAAAAAAGGTCAAATACTGGTGAAAACACGAACAATAATCAGTACCTGTGGAAAAGGGACTTTCGAAACTGTTCCGGAGATAATTTTGTATATTTTTTAAAAAATTTAGTGAAGTTGGTTGGTTCATTAAAGCCGAGTAAATAAGCTATTTCCTTAACCTGAAGCGATGGATCAATCAGCATCCGTTTGCTCTCTAAAATTAAATGTTCCTGAATAACCGTTTTAGGAGATTTGCCAAAGTACCGCTCTGTTAATTTTTGAAGATTACGGATACTAATCCCCATTTTACCCGCATATTGGGCTACCTTGTATTGCTTTTCATAGTGTTTTTCCAACAGGCCTTTGAATAAAAGCGCATGATGAAAATCGCTACTTTTTTTTAGTGGCAAATAATTATCTCTACGTTTTATGCGAAGGAGAATCAGCAGTAAAGAGGACAAATAACTCTGTAAAATACCCTCCTGCAATTCATCATAAGTAGTTGATAATTCCTGTTGAATCATTTCAGTCAGCGCATTCACCTGCTGTCTTTTCTCCACTTCGATATTGAAAAGACAACCATAGGAAAGTTCGTTCAGGAATCGCTTTACATCCGATATAAACTCGTTATCCGATTTATGCAGCAGAAAATCCGCAGTGAAAGCGATAATGGTACCATCAGCACCTTCAGTAGAAAAAAAAGCATGAACTTGACCCGGTCTGATTATTAAAAAATCGCCTTTTTCAATGGGATGCACTTCAAAATCGATCAAATGCTTTGATACACCCGCAGTGACAAAAAGTAAGATATAAAAATTTGCCCGATGTGGTGTTAAAACACTTTCTTTCCCTTTTTCTATACGCTCAGCGAATGAGATAGTATGAATAAGTTGACGATTATTGCTTATTGGTGTAAAATCGAAAGTGTTAATTTTGTTCATACATTTATAATTCCCATTGAATATAATGAAAAAGCTGTAAATAATTAAAAACGGACAATCCATCAGCTAATTGCTATCTGTCTGATCATATTTCGACTTTACATCAGTAAGTATAAAAATGGTGGATAAGTGTCAATAAAAGTTAATATAGTTTAAGTTTATCCATAACTAACTTATTATATTAGCCACTTTTTAAAATAAAGAAAATTAAATTTACTTAACCTAAATCGTATATCATCACTATGCCTCTTTTGAGATTTTATCGTTGTTATTTTATAATATTTATTACGGTTCTCTGTAGTTGTCATGCCGTAGCACAGGATCTTTTTTCCTTTGTTGAGAAAAAATTCAATCTCCAAAACTCCGCGATGAATTCATATGATATCCATTCGGAAAAAGGCAAAAGGACGGCCATTCTATTCAATGGAAATGCGCTCAAAATAAAGGATTTCAGTATTGAATTTGACGTCACCCCGAAAAACTCACAATCAAAATTTGGGATTATCGCAAGCTATCAAAATAGTAAGGATTGGCTGTATATCGGCTGTGATTCAACCTCTGATGTGCTGACCCATTCACATTGGAACCTTCGTCGTCCTCATGCCAAAATGCTACTGGACAAAGACATTGTAAAGTTTTATAAAGACTTTAAACGCCACGTAATGATCAAATTGGAGGGAACGGTGGTCACCGTGTATGTAGATGGCGAAAAAATTATCCAACAACAGGCTGATGATTTGCAAACAAAAGCAGGTAGTATTGGATTTATGGTTCATAACGGTGGTGCGGTACATCTAGCAAACGTAAGATTAAGTGAGATAAAGCCTCGGGCCGAAAAAGAAGTAACAGCTTTACCGATCTTACTTCAAAACAAAGAGCTTGAGGTTACATTTGCAAAAGAATACCCGGCTGTCATACAATACACATTGCTAAATCGCGGAGTTCAAGTTGATGGGATGCAATCCAATAAACGGACTTTTAGCATTAATGGCATAGAATATCAAGGCATTTCTATAGCAAAAAAGCAAGGTGAGCAGCTTGTCTATCAGACAACATTACCTCAGATAAAAGTATCATTTGATACGGAGTTTTCCCTTCAAGGAAAGCACTTGCAGATGCAGGTCACAAATCTTAAAGAAACCGGTACGCTAAAGGTAAAGACGCTCGCTTTTCCAAATCACGACCTTGTACGGATTAAACAATCACCAGATGCCCAGCTTTCTATCGCACATGGTGCCGAGAAAGACGAGTATTTTCGCCTTTCAGCGTTGGTTCCGAACGCGAGCTCAAAATCCGCTAGCATCGCTATTTTAAATACGAAACAAGTAGCAGCAACGATCCTGTCCAATTCAATCTATAATGCGGAACAAATCCGCTATCGAACAATTGAACATCATGGACAGCAATCCACATCATTGTTTTCTGAGGAATGGATCATCCGCGGTATTGATAGAAAAATATTGCCCCTGCCCCAATTGACTGTTATCCTTACGGAAGACAGCAATCAGGATGGACAGGTCAATTGACAAGATGCGGCTTATGAACTCGCTAAAATATTCCCAAAACCATTTGGAAGTGATATGAACCGAAATAGCTATGCTACGATTACAATGAATTTTGCTAGTGGTGGTCAGTATCCCTTTTTGAGACAGCTCGACAACATAAAGAAATTCTATTTGGCAACAGATGGCTATCCCCAGGTTATAGAACTAAAAGGTTATCAGTCTGAAGGACACGATAGTGGACATCCGGATTACGCGGGCAATTACAATCAACGCGCAGGTGGCTACAGGCAGTTAAAAGCATTAACTAGATTAGCAAAAAATTACAATACAGCTATCGGTGTTCATATCAATCATAGTGAGGCCTATCCTGAGGCCAAAGCCTATAGCAATCGAATTATGACCGACGTACCGGGCTGGTCATGGTTAGACCAGGCTTATCTAATCAATAAAAAGCAAGATATCCTGGACGGTACATTTCAAAAACGTATCCAAATGCTCAAAAATGAACTGCCGGACTTAGCATTTGTATACCTTGATACTTATCGTGAAGAACGTAGTATCGCCCATTATACAGCCAATTTATTTAATCAAATGAAATGGGGTATATGGACTGAAGAACCTAATATTTTCTTCAGTTCAGCCAGTTGGACACATTATATACCCGATTCGAAGAGTCTGATTTCACGATTCGTATTACATCAGAATAGAGATGGATTTGCACAACATCCTTTACTAATGGCTGGTTACGACAGAGGAGCATCAATCGGTTTTATGGGCTGGCAAAAAGGAAAAGACTTCAACCAAGTATTACGCAATTTCTTTACCCTGCAGCTGCCTTATCGTTATATGATGCACTCGCCATTAAAAACAATTGATGAAAACAGGGCTATTTTTGACAATGGATTGCATTGCTTTGTTGCCAATGGGCAACATACCATGGAGAAAGAGGGAAAGACATTAAAGAAAGGAAATACAATATTTATACCTTGGGATCCGATAAAAGAAGACAAAATCTATTTTTACAGTGACACAAATTTAAGCTCAACTTGGCAACTTCCAGCAAGCTGGCGTGGGCTCAAAACAATCTTTCTTTATAAACTCACAGCGAAGGGGAAATATCTTATCGAACAATCTCCTGTTAACACCACGAATAACAGTATTACTTTACAGCCATCAGCCGGTCAAGGTTATGTAATTTATAAGCGACCTGCAACTCCTGAGCCACCAATGAAATGGGGTGAAGGTAGCGGCATCGATAATCCCGGTTTCGATAATGATCTGGAAGGTTGGGCGACAACGAATACGTCCGCTAGTGTAAAAACATTATCTTATGGACAAGATGTACTTCAGCTATCAAAAGAGAGCGAGATCAGGCAACAGCTGCCTGTAGAAAAAGGCAGGTATTATGATATTTCGGTGTGGGTACAAGTGAATGGTCATGGAAAAGCTACGCTAAAAGCTGGCAATCAAGAAATATACATCAATGAAAGTACGGTGAAAAACTTTTTTGATAATACAGATCGTTACAACAGTTATTTCCAACGTATGAAAGTCACCTTAAAAGCTGAAAGTGAAGAATTACCTTTGTTATTATCGTTTAAAAGTGCAAGTGATAGCTCATCAGCATATTTTGATGATGTGAGAATTGTGCAAAAACAGATTCCCTTTACGAAAGAAGATAAAACTTATTACCGCGAAGACTTTGAAGAAATCGACGAAGGCTGGGGGCCTTTTATCCCAAGTCAATCAAGTGCTTTCAAAACACATTTATCGGAAAGGCATACCCTCTATACGGACGATAATATTGCTGGACGATATGCTTTGAAAACTTGGAATGAACGAGATGGCGAAGTCTACAGAACCTCCCCGACCATCATTCAGCTTAAACCGGGCAAGCAATATAAGCTAAGTTTTGATTATAATTCATCTACTGATGGTGTGTATCAGGTTGTCGTCCAATCCAATAAAGATAAAAAAGAAGTATTAAGGCAAAAACTGAATGGTGTCGGACATTTTGCCCAATTTTTCAATGTTGAGCAGTCGGATGATTATTATATCACAATTGTAAAATCGGGGAATGGTACATTTATATTGGACAATTTTGAATTAATTGAGGAAGATTAAAACAGATGAACACAATTAGCTCGGTCTCTTGAAGGGCATGAGACAGGGCTAATTGTATTTAAATTATCAAAACAACCATCTTCTACTTCACTTCCCGCAAGTGTTTCCTTAACCAGGTGACAACAACCCGCCTATCCTGAATATTGTATTTTTTCATCGCCTCCTCAAGCCATAGCTCACCATTAACAATCGCATTAACCACCTCCTTTTTAATCTCTTTTGTATAGCGGGTTTTAAATTTATTGAACTCTTCCATTATAGCAATATTTAGCATACGATTAAACGAAATTTGAGAAATTGTACGGCCGTCAAGAAGCCTTTAGAAGCTCAACGATGCGCTGAACTCGTGTATCACGCGACTCATCAAATGTTTTTAGATCGATCAGCAGCATGGGCATTCCCTGGCTATCCGTGTTAAATAATGACCGATCTATAAATTCTCTGCAAAAATCCTTGGACTCTTTATCAGAAAATATCCTTCTACACTTATTTAAAAAGCTATCAAAAAATTGGAGCGGATTAATAACGGTTTTAAGATGACTCTTATCCGGAAATTTAATATTGGACAAATCCAGTCCCCTGGAGAAAACGACGTCGTTTAATTCGGCTCCTTCAAAGTTGATAGATGGTTTTTTTAAAGGCTTAAGCTTTTTTATAATAAAAAAATCCCGTGCATATAGGCTTTCAGCAGATGATACCCCATAAAACCAAGAGGAGTCTATTTTCCCATCAAAAACGACAGCAGACATTTCAGTACCGTCAAACAAGGTTTTATTAAAATTATTAGTGGAAAACATGAGTTTTTCAATCTTTATATTTCCGATAACAGTTTTTAAAAAATTGTTCGATTTAAATGTACAATCATACCATGATCCCAGGTTTTTAAAAACTGTAGACTGAAAGTTGCAGTCAATAAATTCACAGGAAGTAAAATGGCAGTTCAGGAATACCGAATTACTAAAATCTTTTGACTTGATCGTACTCTTGATAAAAGAGCAATTTTTAAAAATTTTATAACTGAAATCAAAGGTTTCTATCTCATTTTGTCCAAAGACTTTTTCTATTGCATGCTCCATAGCGAGTTGACGAATTTTAGATTTGTTAAAAAAGCAACCTGTCTAGCGACAGGTTACTTTTTACCGTAATTTTGGAAAAACTACTACACTAACGATTATTTATTAAAATAGAAGGGCAATATTAGTTTCTTACACAGCGTATGTTTCTCATCTGTGTTTGAATAAAGTCAACACCAATAACAGAAACATTGAGTACACTTGCCGTAAGATCGGCATTGACAGTATTAAAAAGACCACGGTCGGCATGATAATACCAAGCGCCAAAACCGGCCAATCCACCCAAATCCACCCCAGCAGAACCAGTCCAGAACTCAGCATTCGTTCCAAAATTCCCTAAGTTCACTTGTACAATGCCGTTTACAAAAGCAAAAGAAGTACTCTCGCCATTAAAGTTAAAGTGGAGTTTATTATTTGGATAAGGAGCTGCTACACCAGTTGCATCATATTCCGCATAGCCACGGTTATTAGTAGAACCGTAGGTGGCTTTTTTTGCACCAATACCTAAAAATCCAGTTAATTTTCTAAAGTCATTCTCACTTGCCGTACGCCATATACCCGCTGGATATACCTCAGCACATGGATCACTATTTTTTCCAAACTGATCTGGAACCAAACCTTTGAACGAGAAGAATGTATTTCTGGCATTGGAATGCGCATAGGTATGGTGAAAACGATAAGGGTTATGTCCAGCCTGATAGTAAATATTCTGTCTGGCCCAACGTACACCATCTATGGTCAAAGGCGATTCGATCAGGTTAACAAGCAAACGTTGGCTGTTTCCTAATGACGGTGTCACGTTAAATACAAAGTTGACAGGTGTCGCCGAAAATTGGCGGGTCGTACCATTATCAATTTTTAATGCCAGGTTCGAAACAGCTACTTTGATACCGCCGGAAACCGCCGCAGGATCTGCGGTATACGCATAGGCAATCTTTGCATCCTGGTAAGCAAGATCAATATCGGTAAAGGTTGCAAATGGAATCTCCAAGTCAGCAGCGACAAGATCGCTAAGGCCACCTGTAGCGACGTCAATAGTTGCCGTTTTTAATCCCGCAACAGCGACTTTAGCACCAGACATATTTGCAAACATCCCTTGTGAATTAAGTTCAACGCCCAATCGCGCAAATTTATGCTTGAAAGCAATATTAATAGGCACATTCACGGTCGTTCCACCAGTCGGTACAGTCGTCACACCTGTCGCATACAAAATATCTTTACCAGCAGGGAGGTTGATTTTTGTATTGCCAGAAGTAATATCCGGCACATCTTCGCCTGTATTATAGGATAACGCTACCCATTTATAGGTTGTTCCCTGTTGAACATCGATTGTCCCCTGCGTCCCCGAAGTAAACAGTGTTGATGAAATCAGCTGTGTACCATCCTGTGAAAATAGATACAAACGATATTTGACACCATTGTCTATCGCTGCTGCTCTGACGCCAGTCGAGCTGCTGTTTGAAGCTGCTCTAACGACACGTTGTGAAGCTTTGAATGGCACATTATTGTCTACTGCCAAAACCGCATCAAATTCCGGAAATTCCACTACTTTAGCCGAACTTGGTTTTGATGCACTCGTACCATTCACTGCGCCTTTTGTCCCAATATTTTGTCCTTCGTCTATACCGGAAACATTCAACACCAATTTGGTTCCCTCCAATTGTGCTGTTTCTTCAACTTGCTCGCGTTCTTTTGAACAGCTTAAAAAAGTGGTACTGCTAGCCAGTACCAAAGCAATGGATGCTGCAGTCCAACTTAAACGTTTTGCACGTAACATTTTCATAATTTTTTTTCTTTAAAATAGATGCTTATTAAAAATCCCCATTACTCGTTCCACCACCACCAATGCCCCATTCATCTACGGCAGGAGTAGGAGTTCCGGTTGCCGCCGACCCAGCTGCAATACCTTGTTCAAGCTCTACACTTAGCACCTGAATCAAGGGTGCCACATAGGTTTTTTTTTCTTTTCTCATTTTTATTTTCTTTAGTTATAATAAAATCTACTCCAAAAACCTTTGCACTCTAATTTTTTAAAGCAATAGAAATTGAAATAATTTTTAAGCAAATTTAAACAAGAACAAAAATATCCGCACCTACAGCGCCGTTAGAATATTCATACAAGGGCTGCAACAAAGCGTTACAAAATAAATACACTAAGCATAACAAACTGAAAATCAATTATTTTAAAACCTATAAAACAGAGATCAAAAGCTAATATTCACACTATAATTGGCTCATTAATGACTCTAATCACAACAGCATAAATAAGCATCACCGCTTAAAAGCGTAAAAAAGTAGCCGAAAGTCTACAAAAAATATTACGTTTAGATTAACAAAAAATAAAGAATAACAAAAAAAACGACTTACTTACGTAGTCGTTTCTCCCTTTTAAATTTGATCACTAAACAGAAGCTTTGGTGCTTACACCAATTTTTGCACAAAGGACTCTAGGTCATCTTCTCGCGAAAGTTGTAATTTTTGTTTAATCCTATATTTCGTCACCCGTACACTGCTCGGTTCAATATGGAAAGCCGCCGCGATATCTTTTGTTGTTAGGTTAAGGAACATATACGCACAATATTTCAACTCCATTGCGGTCAGCTTATTCTCCGATATTTCCTTTAGCCGCAGAAAAAAATCAGGATTAATATGCTGAAATTCACGAACAGACTGTCCCACAGCTTCATCCAAACGCATTTCATCTTTTATCATCCTGCCCAGCGTCCCTACATGTTCCAAATTTTCAAAACTTTTCAACTTATCCTTCAGCAGATCCAAAAGCCTATTTTTACGTTCCATCCGTAGTGCCTCCACCAAGGCCTCCTTTTGCATCTTTTCATAGGCTGTCTGCACTCTTATCAGCTCATCCTTTAACAACTGAAACTGTATATTGATCTGATCTTCCAGTTCTTCATTTTGCTGTTGTAATCTCAAATTCTCATCCACTTTGAGCTTTATTTATAGGCTAATCTGACGCTCAAATTCGGCCTTATCACATTGCAATTTAACATGCTCCCGCACTTTTATTTTATACCAATTTCGAAGAACAATAACCGTTACAATAAGGAGAAAACATAAACTGCTCAAAAAAACAATATGTTCTGTATACTGCCCAAGGTTGCTTTCCGATGTTACACCTGCCTGCTGAGACATTCTATCTTCTGTATGTAAAGCTTGTCTACCAGATTGAGGAACCGTATGAACCATTGCGATGTAGTTAGGTACATGCACCGCATATGATCCGCTACTACTCTTCCAATGAGAAGCCTCCAAGGGTATCCTGTCGCTATATTCCTTCAAGAGAGATCCCGTCCGAAATGGATATAAAATAGATTTCAATGCAATCACATAATTTGTAAGACTGCTTTTAAATAACAATGTCGTACCATTCATACATTTGGATATTATATTGTCTTCCTTACAGTGGGTCCAGTTCACATCCATTTTTTTTGAAAATAAATTTGATGGATCGGGCCCATTCATAAAAAATGCGCTAAGGCAACAGTTTTTGGGATTTTTAACCATTAAGCTTTTGACTATATTTTACTTTTATAATGAGGAAACCACATTTTAGTCTTTTTTCCGACAGCTAGAATATTCTTTATTCTTCTATTTCTCCTTTATGAATTTAGATTCAATGTGACACGAATAGTTATTAGAACCATAGGATATGGCACAGAAATTTATATTTATTTCAGAAATTTTCTATACTTTTCAACGAATTAACTGAAGACTAGAATTCAAGTGACACAAAAAAGACAAAAACAAAACATTTAATCAAGAATTAAATCGCTTCAAATTATATACAGATACGTTACATTATTATAACAATATATCTGCCAAATGAAAGAAAAGCAACTATGTACCAACATCATTGTCCATGCAACTATATAACGTTACAATTATCGTTTAGTGTATGTTAAGCTATTATCAAGATGCGTTACAATGTATTAACATACAAAAACTACAATTAAAATTATTCCCGCGGTAGAAAATAGAAAAAAGTGCTCCCGTATTACATACAAACATCATCCACTACTACAACTCTACTACATTCTCACCTCAAATAAACTGCCGGATACACAAATCAAACAATAAAGATTTTAAAAGTTTTTAAAAAAAATTAAAAAGTTAACAAAACTTTCAAAAGATATATTTTATATTAGTTTCTAATAAGACTCCTTTGCCACAGCACAACCAATTAAAATAATGACAAAAGAGACCCTATATTTTACTGCTTACCATCGTATGAGGGCGGATGAATAAAGCATTGTTTGTTGGATAAGCGGTCTGGATGTGATGGTGGGATTTATTGCGGATAACACTTTTAAACTTAATTATAATATGAGATCATTAAATTTTAAACTGCCACTAGCGCTAGCTATGGGCCTGTTTTCGCTGGTATCCTGCCAAAAACAATCCGAGAAAGAAGATGTACTACCCAAAATTTCGAGCCGGGCGCAAGTCACTGCCGCGAATATCGGCGAAGTGAAACTTCAGGAAGGAGTGCTTTTTTATCCTTCCAATGGTGTGTCCAATATCAATTCCAGCACGACGGCACTCGAAGTCGGCAACTATGACAAGCTGGTTTACGCCACCAAGCTGACCGACTTGCAGCAACAGGGACTTGGCGCTACATTGGCCCTCAACCTCAATGTCTACGCCGGAACCGCCCAAACAGAACCTTTCGGTTACCTCTATTATTTCAAAACCGCTAAGGGTACAGCTGTTCCTTCTGCACAAAATGACCCCACCCTCATGACAGCCTATCAGACACGCCGGGTGGAAATGGCCCGCTATATCCTTCCCTACCTGTCGACGGTATGGAATCAGAGCGGATTAGTAACCATCACAACCAGTTCTCCCGTAGTACCCTATACCTTCGATATCAGTCCATTTGCTTCGGCATTAAAAGATCAGGATTCTACCGTATGGATCGCATCCAGTCAGGGACAGCCCGGCAATAGCTCCTATACCTACAAGACTGACCTCACCCTGACCAGCACCGGAAATACCGATATAAGCACCTGGCAGAAAGACAACTACACTTTACCAATCGTCGGATTTACGGGATTGGGCAGCACCCTATCACAAACCAAGTCCATTACCAAATCTTTTACGGTTCCTGAAGATATTACAAATGCAAAAATTAGGGTTATCTACACCGGCCCCGAGGGATACTATACGACAAATGTGCTCAAACTAGACAACCAGCAGATCGATTCATACAGTACCCGCATGGTCTGTGTCCCCGAACAACGCTACCAACAGCGCAATCCATCTGTCGCAAATGGAACAGTGCAACCCGGTCTCTGGAACTACCCCACCCGAAATTACTGCCAAAGTGATACTGTACCACCACATACAACCCTTTTGGTCAATAAATTGACCAAAGGAACCCATGAGCTTAAGCTCGACATGACACAGAACGTTGCTGGCCGGAGCGATTATGGCGGCGGTATACAGGTTTCCATTAACCTCATCGGTACCCGTGCATTGGGAGCAACATTGTATCAGCATTGCGATTATGGCGGTTACAGTGCCGCACTTGCCGTTGGTTCCTATACAACAGCCCAAATGCTCGCAAAAGGTATTAACAACAATGATGTTTCGTCCATCAAAATTCCCACAGGCTATAAGGTCACCCTTTATGATGGGGACAATCTGACAGGATCTTCGTTGGTGCTTACCGCCAATGAAACCTGTCTGATCAACAAGAGTTTTAATGATAAGGTATCCTCGCTAAAAGTTGAAAAAATCTAATATACAAGTGGATGAATAACTTTATTGAGCTGTCAATAACACCGTATTGACGGCTCAATTATTCGTAAAAAGAAAGTAATAAAGCTTCATGGGGAATACTGCGCAAAATTTAGGTTATTTTTTTTCGTATCTTATCTCACTATGAAAATAGTAGAAATAACGAAAGAGAGACTAATGGATGTTCAAAAAGATGGGTATACTGTGTTAATTACTAAGTTAAATTCAGACCCACTATCTCCAACATGGATCTTTGATAAAATCGAAAACGAAAAAATCGAAAGGAACAAAAAAGAACTGCATGAGAATTACCAATTGTGTTATTCCATCAAAGAAGCTATCCGTACAATCGATAATCGCCCTTTTATTGGAAAACTACAATTGATTAATTAACTGGAATAAATGCTATGCACTGCACTTACAGCTGTAAATGCAGTGCATAATTTGACAAAAAACAGAAGTCAATCCATTGCAGCGGACGTGATTATCAATTGTGGCATAACCATCCTGATCTATTGTGTGGCCGTTCACAAGCATTTATTGATCAGCATACGCGCGTTCACCTCCAGTTTTTTCATTTACGGGCCACCGCCAACTTTTGAACATTATGTCCGGGTATTTAGACGACAGTCCGCCTCGATATAGATAGGACGATCGTGCAAGGCGAAGATGAAGCTGATATACGATTTATACAGTTCCACAGTATTTTGACAGCAATACCTTCAACCGCCCCCTTTTGATCGCGATCTTCGCGATAAGACTAAATATAGGTTGGAAAATTTTCAGGAAGCCCATCATTTTTGAGTTATTCAGGTAGAGAAACAAGGCCAGGTCAGACAATTTTTTAGGCACACCGCTCCCGTTTGTCAAACCATCCCTTGTCAGCCCAAGCAGTATGCGTGAAGCCTGTTCAAACTCAATATTCCCGGGAGTCAATACCGTTCTTACCCGACATTTTTCTGCAGATCGGTTGTGAAAAAGATGTGTTTCATGGGGTAATATCGTTATTTCATCACCTGCATTGAGCTGATAGATAAGCCCGCTCCTGCCCACCTCCAATGTACCTACCAGCAATTCGAATTGCTCTGAAAATAAGGTATGATAATGCCAGGGTGTTTTAGCTCCGGGCAAGAGGTCACATTCTGTTATCGTGGAACCACCCTTTTCCACAGATTGAATAATGCGGAAAGACATTTCAGGAACGCCAAGCTGCTGCTCCTTTTTTCGTATCAGCAGGATTGATCCCGTGATGATACAGATGGCCACTGCCACCAGATGAGCGAGGGTAAATTGCCAGTCATTCCCGCGTTGGCCGAGAACAATTATAAAATCTCCAAGGGGAACAACCGTAGCAGCAAGTAAGACAATAGCCAATGCGCGCCGCTCTTTCGCAAGCACCAGCAACAACAATAATAGTCCAGAAAAAAGATCCCGAATTCCTTTCACGTAATGAAAGGAAAAATCACTATTTGTATTTGTTAACATGCCATAATCGAATGCCGCATGAAGCGGAGATAGCAAAAACCGGGTTCCGATAAAAAGTAAACCAATTCCGGTTAAAAATGAGATGAGGTAGCAAATTTTCGTTGTCATAATTTCTTCTTGTTGTTGACAACAAAGTTATTGGGCTATTTATCTGGTTTCATGCACCTGAGTTAACAAATTAGGTCCCCCTGCTATTTCTCTTTCGAATCCTGCTCAACGACTGCGGCTTCACACCAATGAATGAGGCAATATAATATTGCGGAATCCGCTGCAGCAGATCCGGGTAATCTTTCATAAACTTTTCATAACGAAGTTCTGGAGAATCGGTATATAACGAATTGAGTCCCTGGAGTGTTTGGATAAACACCTGTTCGATGATGATCCGCCCAAAACGCTCCCCATTTTTTAGCCCACTATAAAACAACTGCAGGTTGTCATAGGAAATAACTAGTAAATGACAATCTTCCAGGGCCTGGATACGCTGTACCGAAGGTTTCTGCGGAATGAAACTTTCATTATTACAAACAAAATCCAATTCTTTTCCGAAGCCATAAGTTTTATCCTCCCCATCATCGTTGATATAATAACGCATCATTCCACGGATGATAAATCCTACATGGCGGCAAACCTCACCTTCTTTTAGAAAGTATTCTCCTTTCCGGTATTCCTTTTCCCTAAATAACTTGGCGACAAGCTCTTTTTCATCCGAATTAATGCGGATCGTTTTTTCGATTACCTGTAATAAGATATCCATCATGACGATTCAATTTACTAATTATTGTCGTCAAAGCAGGTATTTAAATTCAGTATACTCCATCCATTAGGAATAATCCTTTTTTCTGAAACCAATTATTTTTACAGCTGTTCTTATGAAGCTACCGATTGTTATCGGAATTTTTTAACGAAATCAGCCAATTATGAAAACCTACGTTATCCAGCTTGAAAAAGAAAATACATTTCATCTGTAGACGCATGGCTCATTCAGAGAGAGACTGCGGCGAGTTGTCTAATTGCTTCGAAGTATCCGTATCAGCCAATCCACGCATCCAATTATTGAAATCCGCGTCCGAAGGGATGTCAAATTTTTTACGCAATCTGTTCTTGCGAACCTGTACCGCCCGGATCGTCACAAAAGTATATTCGGCGATATTTTTTGTTGAAAAGTTCAAAAAAGCCATGGCACAAAACTCCAGTTCGGTACTTCTTAAATTTGAATCTCGAGATTTTAAGGCCTGGATAAACTGTGGATACAATTCGGTAAACAAAATCAGGAACTCCGGATTATTACTTTTGGCCAGCTCGATCAGCGTATTGAATTTGTTTTCCCCGATCTGCTCCGTCAGCTCCCTGTTCACTGTTTCTGTCTCCTGCAAAGCCTCTTCTTTTTGATCCAACATCCTGCGGTTATGCCGAGATCGCCAGACAAAAAATGTAATTGCCACAGCAAGCAATAGCAATGCAATGATTGAAATTCGGACTGATTTTGAAACCTTCGTTTCCGATTCCTGGTCTTTTGATTTCAAAATCTGATTGAGCGCCATATCGATAACCTGTCTATTTTCCTTTTCTAGGGAATCGTTTAGACGGCTAAATGCCAACTCATATTCATCCGCTTTAGTCTTGTCTATATTGTATTTTCGATAATAATCAGATAAGTATCGATAAGTATCCCTAATAAAATTTCTGTTTCCGACTTTTCGCATATTCACCAGACTCCGCTGATAAAAGGCCAAAGCTTTTTGATGATTGCCTTTCTTTTCTTCCAGATTCGCCAAGTAAGTGAAAGTATTATAATACACGGGAATTTTGTATTTATCGATGAGTGTTAACGATCTATCAAGGTATTGTTGAGCTTTCAAAAAATCGCCTTTCTTAATATATAATTGTCCAAGATCATCATATACTCCTAAAAACATAGCCGCGGCACTTTCTTCATTAAAACCTTGTAAAGCACTTAATTGAAGCTCAATATATTTTTGCAAGGAATCTAATTGTCTCATTTGATCAAAAACTGTACTTAAATTTCCATAAGTATACAGATAGGAAATTTTTTGCGCTTCACCCGTCAAATTCTTAATGCATGCCAATTGTGAATGGTACTCCCGGATAGCTTGTAGATACAATTTAAGGCGGGTGTAAGCCCTTCCACGCACCCGATGGACTTCGGATTGCATAAGTATCTTTTCCTTGTAATACTTTGTGTTTTCAACATGTGCAAGATGCTTTAATCCCTCTTTGAACAGGCCCAAATTTACAAGCGCATTGGCAGCTGAAAAATGGGATCTTGCTTTGCCACCATCATCGCTAATCGCATTGGACAAATCAAGTGCCTTTAAAGCAGTTTCCAGTTGCGATAAAGATTCGCCATTAGCCTCGAATTCTCTCGCTGTATTCAAAAGGGAATCAACCTTTTGCTTCCGATCACCGCTGGCAACTGCTTTAAGTGTAAATAATAATAGAATTAAAAATAGAAATTGCTTCTTCATTTAATTAGGTTGTGGATTTATTAGGTAGTTACTTTTCACAACAATCTAAGGTTCTATTCATTCCTAAAGTATTGCGCTGCAAAACTAATAATTTTAAATCATTATATAGATATAAAAGTCATTTCCAAAGACTTATTTTTATCCAATTGTTTATTTTCACAGGAATACAAATTAGTTATAGAAACTCTACCTATCAGCAAGTTCCAGCTACCAAAACACAATTTACAACAGCTAATAATTCATTTATCTCAAAAGGTTTGGCCAGAAAATAGTCGGCTCCTGAATTGATAGCAATATCCCTAGCATCATAAGAAGCTGAAATGCATAGGATAAAGAGGTCATTTAATTCATTATGGGCACGGATCTGCCTGATAAGGCCTTCCCCATTTAGTCCGGGCATCTGTAGGTCACAGATAAAAATAACAGGCTTTTCATTTATAATGTAATTTAAGGCTTTAGCACTTTTGCTTTCAGCTACAACCATTGCGTCGGTCATACGCAGTATCAATACTAAAGCCTCCAAAATGACCAGATTGTCATCACATACAAAAATCTTTTTATTCATAACCTAAAATCTAATGCAAAAGTCTATTAGCGATTTTCTTCTGATTATTCTCCGTGTTAAAATACCCCCGAGTGTACAGACAGCTTTAATTTCCCTAAATATCCCCTATGAAGAATATACAGATGAGGAAAGCCACCGTATACGCTCTGTTACTAAGTAGTTTACACAGATACCTGCTCCTGTTCAACCCCTGGATTTCGTTGTATCTGATCACGCATCCAATTGTTAAAATCGATATCAGAAGCGATATTCAGTTTTTTGCGCAACCTATTTTTACGCACTTGCACAGCCCGTACCGTTACAAAAGTATATTGAGCAATATTTTTGGTCGAAAAATTCAGAAAAGTCATGGCGCAAAATTCCAGTTCGCTGCTTCGGATCTTGGGATTTATTGTCTTCAATGAGGCGACAAACTCGGGATAGATTTCATTGAACAAAGCCAAAAATTCAGCATTATTATTCTTCGCTAAAGCAATTAAATTATTGAAGTTATTCCTTTCCATTGTATATCGTTTTTCAGTAAGTTTTATTCTTATATTCCGTCTCTTGAGTTAAATCCCCTCGCTCAAATGCTGATAATTATTTTGTGTTCTAGCGGCAATAGGCAATTATGCTTAATCAAACTCGATAGGGCTTCATCTTCCCTATCGAGTAAATCCAAATATATTATCACGGACCTTCACGCAAATTGGTCCGAGCGATAATTCAATACGGTCAGCATCCAAAAGTTATAAAACAATATCTTTTTGCTGTGCTGCGATCCGGCAGCTTCCCAACCAGAACGCCCTTCCTGATTCTGCCTGACAAATATTTGCATTAAAAGAAAGAAACAAAAAAAAGCGCCTTTCACATTGATATCACACTTTGTAAAAAACTGAAAAACAAGACATTACTATTACAAAAAAACACCGTTAAAGGAAACACATGAACTGAACGGATGACGCATGTCCTTAAAATAAAATACCTCGTCAGGAAATAAAACCTCTTATTTTTCTATTTTCGATCAATGTTAGCCCTGAGTTGAATGAAATCTGACACCCCATTTTCCATTTAAAATTGTCCGTCTGAACACATTTGGAATTTTTCCACTCAGGATATTGGCATTATCTCATTTGACTCCCCGACAGCAGAAAAGAAATTGATGCCCATAAAAAAACCCGACAGGAATTAATTTAAAACCTGTCGGGCAAACTCGGATGAATCAAACAATTTTAAACCGGAGGGATTACCAGTTAATTAAGCGGTTGTCATCATCGGCATTATCCCATGACTCCTGTGGGTCATTGCTCGTAGTATTTCCGGGCGCAGCTGAACCAGCAGCGATGCCCTGTTCCAATTCGATTGTTGTCACGTCCATCTTTGGGCTGACATATATTTTTTTTGATTGATTTGTTTTCATAGCCTATTTTTTATACGCGATTTTCATTTTTTCACCAAACTTCAACGCTCGTTATAGTGTACATGCAACTTTCTTGCGACCACTTCCAGCGCCGACCATTTTGGTTGCTCCCTGAACCACTTGGGTAATTTTGACATTATTGGTAGCGGAGCTCCATGGCACAATATTGAAAGAACCCTGTGTCAATACCAAAGGATACAGTTCGCCAGCATTGGCTTTGCTACCATACATAGACACTTCACCTGAACGGCTGATCACCACACGAATAACCGGGTTTGTCGCAGTACCGGTCAAGTTGTAGACCTGAGGGACTGTGCCCCCTTCTGTATTGGTCCCACCATAAAGACTTCCGTCCGCAAATTGTACATTCCGGGGTGCGATGGCAATTCCACTTTCAAATTGAATTTCCTGTGTTGCCAATTTTGTACCATTGACCTCCATATTAAAGGAGTTGTCCAGCTGTTGAATATCAAATACAAAACCATAATCTGCACCTGGTGCCGTAAGGTCTTTGTTCACGACATAGCCTGCCGGCCGAGTCACTCCGTCAACAACAGCGCCGGATCCCGAGGCTGGATAGGTCCAGTTAAGGTTCGCACCACCCGTTACAGGTTGTGTACAAGTCTTGAAATTTAAGTTAAGATTATAGCGTTGTCCAGGTAGAATCTTCAAACCGGCTACGCCCACATTGGACCTTGTCTCGCCATCAATGGTAATGGATCCAAAACTGAATACGCCATTCGTTTCTCCCGGATGGATCAACAAGGTCGGATTGCTTGACACCGTACGTAAACCTGCGCCCAACGCGGGGAATTGCACCACAGCACTTGTTGTATTGCCGTTATAGACGATGCTACCATCGGCCAATTTTAGATTTGCACTTGGATGTGTAGGATCTATTGTTGCCGAAAGTAAGCTTGTGATCGCTCCTGTCATATCAGTTGACATGCTCAGGTTGGTGGTAACTTCACTATACTGGTGTTTCAATACCACAGCCAAGTTGTTTTCGCCTGACTGAACCGCTAAATCCTTTTTAAAATACATCAGATCCGCACTGATATTGTCCAGGCTGGCATTTGCGATATCAGCCTGTGCGGTTACTGCAGGAACAGTTGCGGTACTATTGACCGAATAAGCGACAAAAGTATACGTCTGTCCTGCATCCAATGCGATTGCAGTCGTATTATCAACTGTATTGGTATACGTTTTTTCTGTTACATAATCACCGTTCGCATTGTACACCACGATTTTATACTTGATGTTTGCTGCCAATGGTGTTCTTTCTTCGGTCACCGCAGCGCGGCTTCCGGACGAGGCCCGCAACAGGTTGCCGCTTGTTACGGACGACTCGTTCGTCAAAGTTGCTTCAAAATTACTTGAGCGTGTCAAAGGGATTACCACCGTCTGAGCCGCCCCAGTGCTATGCCCATCCTTACTTGCTTTCTTAGTTGTCACTACCGGATTCTCTACGCCCAGCAACTGAATATTGACACTAGCCTTGCCACTTGCCGCTACACTGTCTTTGCTTTCCTTACAGGAATACAACGATCCACACACCAAAGCCGATAGAACCAGGGCTCTCCAGCTTACTTTTGTCTGTGTTTGTAAAATCATTTTTTTAATTGTTTTTGATGATTAATAAACATTTTAATTAATTCGTTGCAAATATTGATAAATTTTCTCGTAAAGAAACAACAAACAGCTATCACACAGATATCACATATTAAAGCGCATTCCAAATGACCTGATATATCAAAACATGAAATATATTATCATTTTAAAAAAATAACACCACAATACACAAGATTACAGCTCATAAAGACAGTTTATTTTGGCCAATAATTTTAACAAAAATCAAAAACATCCGATAAAATATTGTTTATCAGAAAATTAATAAACAAGTGAAATATGCGTGATATTCTTGTGATACATGTGTAGTATGTTCATTTTTTTATTCTCAATTATCTTTGAAGTAACAATTAGGAGCTATTGCAATACACCAAGCTATATGTCCCGAAAAGAGAAATCATTGTTCGGCTAATTATTTAAATGAAGAGAAATCATATCGACATCACTAACATATCAAATCGATAAGACAAATGATACTTGCAGTTGAAATCCGAACACACAAAAGGCATTTATTAGCTAGATGGCATTGCTTTTATCCATGATTAAAGATTACAGCAGGAATAATAAATGTTAAGCATAAACCAAATAATAAAATACACATGAAAAAGAGAACTGAAAAAATGACTTACGTGAAACCCGTAATCGAGCAGTTACAGGTGGAAATGGAAGAAGGAGTTGCTGCTGGATCGGTAGGATCAGCTCAGCCTGGTGGCGGAAGCGGCGTAACCGAAACGGACTGGAATAACGGAGGAACGGAAACCAAAGATCCGAATGGCGGAGAATGGTGGAACTAGCAACAATTTTGGCTTTAATTATGAAGATGACAACATTATGAAGAAAACAATAATTCAACTAACGAAAATTAAAATTTCCCTGATCATTCTTTTGCTGGCCGCTGCCTCCTGTAGTAAGGAGAAAGGTGAACATATTGCTGAAGCAAATCGTGGTGGTGTAAAACTGGCTCTAACAGAAGCCCAATTTAGTGGAGATGACATTACTACAGCGAAAGCATCCACAAAGGCCAGCGCGACTCAACCCTTAGCGTTAACACAGGAAGTTCAGGCCGGACCATTTACGGTTACAGCAGAACTAACAGAAAATACAGCAGCTGGTACCGGGCTTAAAGCATCCACTGGCAAAAAGGCCGCATCGAAGTTGCTGTCTCTGCGCGGTGCGGTAAGCTATCGGGTAGTAGCCTATGAAACGGATGGTACTTATGTCGATCAGGCTGTCGGTGACGCTGCGGATTCAACCCAGGTATTTTTTGGCGATAAATTGATCGCAGGTCATAAATATACCTTTGTGGTCTATTCATTGGGCTCTACGACTGTCGCTCCGCCGGTTGCACCAACAACAAACCTTTATACAGCAGGTGCCGTTAATTTCGCTTTTACCAGCTTTGGAGAGAATGGCGGCGACCTGATGTACGTCATCGAAAAAGATGTCACCATCCTGGGCAACAATACACCGACTCCATTGACGGCGCCATTGCAGCATCTGTTTACCCGTGTCACGCTGCAAGTCGACAACAGTGATGCGACAGGAACTTTTGGTACCGCGAACTATAAAAAGGGTGGCTATCTTTCAGAAGTTCCCGTACAGGCAGATTGGGTTTCAGCTTTTGCTAACGCCACTGTTGACCTGAGCACCGGTGCAACTGTATCCTCTACCAATGTGACGAATGTTCCCCCGGTTTCCAACCTCAATGCGACTGGCCAGACCTTTATCGTCAACCAGAATCAGTCGTCTACTTTTTCGATTGCCTTAACGATACCAAGCGGCCAGATCAAAATTGGTCATGATGTCAATGCACAAGCGGTCAACTTTAATTTCTCCAATGCGAGCTTAGGTTTAAAACCGGGGTTTTCTTATACGATGAAATTACGTTTTAACAGCGACCGTTATGTCAATGCATTAAATGTCACCAGAACCACTTCTGATGCCGATGCACGCTATGCAGTCATTGCTGGTCACCGCTGGAACCGTTACAACCTTGGTGTAACAAATGTTAACCCTGCAAGCAATAATCCAGATGCCAATCCTTCGGTACAGGCGCTATATGGCAATTATTACCAATGGGGCCGTCAATTGCCTGTAGCAAATGCTTACAGCGGTGATGGGGCAATTGCTGGATGGAATACAACACCTGCTGCAGATGGGTCCTGGAATAACGGTACCGCGACAGCACCGGTAAAAGCAGCATTGGATCCTTGTGGCACGGGTGACCGAATCCCTAGTCCAGCTGAATACACCCGTTTGGGCACGAATACCCGCCACAGCGCCATTGGTACCTGGATTCCGTTTGCGGGAAATGGAACAGGACCTGGATTATCAGACTTTACCGCCGCACATATTATGACCAGTAAAAAGAGCAGCGATATTAAATTAAGTTTTCCAGCGGCAGGTCACAGAAGTTCGGTAAACGGAGTGCAGGTTATTCGACAAAGCTCTGCCATTTATTGGTTAAATATGGCAGTAGGCGGTAATGATAGAGCATTGCAGGGCCGTGGATTTGAAAACGGTGGTTGGGATACATCCAATTATTTCAAAGTTGCTGGCTACCCCGTACGTTGTATCCAGGATAAATAGCAGACTTATACTTTTATTTTATAGTTTTCATAATTATCCCTACTAATTTAACAGCACCTATTGGAAGCAATAGGAATCGAAAGCTCGGCATGGTTTACCCATCGCCGGGCTTTTTCTCCTACCTATTACTCTCCCAGTAGCCTGATAATATCAGGAGGAACCGCTGGTCCCCAGGTAGAGGGCGGAGCGCATGATATAAAAAATACAATTCACCTTATGATAATAAGCTATGAAATCAGAAAGCCGCGCTGCACAGATCACAACTCAATATTTATTATTTTTGGATCGGCACATTGACGATGTGATACAAGGGCGTACGATAGAATTTATGGCGATCGACGCGATCGCAAGTGAGCTGGCAATTACAGCCAAACATCTGAGTTATACCATCCAAAGAGAAAAAGGAAATCATCCCGGTTATTTCTACAACCAAAAAATTATAGCAAAGGCAAAAGATCTTCTGATCAACTCATCGCTCTCCATAGCAAAAATTGCATTTCTGTTCACTTACGACGCGTCAAACTTTTCAAAATTCTTTAAAAAAGCGACCGGGGAGACACCTGGGAGTTTCAGAAAAAGTCTTCATTGCGCAACTATATTGGAGAAATAGCCACTGCATTTCTGTCATGCGGTTCTATTTGGCATAGAATGTGCTTTACTTTAAATTCATAATTTAGGTTTATAATTGGTTAGTTTAAAACGCTTGCATCTCCCCGGTTCAAGCGTTTTTTTATTGGCTACGCCATTTCCAAAAGTATTGATACTATCCTTATTAATCATGCTTGCCCTGCTTAGTAGCCCTTTGCTATATTCTGGTTCAACACTAACTACCCTTATATAATTCACTTTCTATTTTCTGCTTACAGATACGATCAATATCCGGTATGGAGTACACAAAACAATGTGAATCGTGACCAGCATCTGGCTTTTTAAAACAATTACTAATACCGAATTTGAGCAATTCATCCCATCACATTAAACAATTTTAAAAGTTTTCTAACAAAATTTAAAAGCTCTTTCGTAACGTTTGGGCTAAATTTACCTGCTAAACAAATACAGCGAAAATGATAAGATTACCCAATTAACATGAAAAAGAAATCTGGTAATTCCAGCCGTATAAAATAGAGTATAATTGAAACCCAAACTATCCAATAAATTATGATAAGCTTTAAAAAGAAATTACGTTATTTCTGTCTCCTTTTGTGTATGTTCTATATGGAGTTGGGAACAGCACAGCAAAAAATAGATCAATCCAGCTTTCAAAATATCGACCTCGATTACCCAGGATTAGAAGCTGTAAAACATGCCGTTATTCAACACAAATTTGATGCTGCGGCGACCCTGTTATTAAAGTACTATAAGACAAAACTCGGCATCAACAAACCCGATTTTAGCAATATGGAAGCCGCTGTCGATACACTGGGTCCACTTAGCGCTACAATGCGCGAAACGGCAGAACATGCCCTCAGACATCATTTTAAAACGCAGGAAAGTTACGGTTTTTTTGATTTTGGACAGGATATCAATTGGCAATTATGGCCAGTCAAGGACAATGAAGTTCGCTGGCAGTTACATCGTGTTAAATGGTGGCTACCGATGGCGCTCGTCTACCGCAAGACCAAAGATGAAAAGTATGCCAAAGAGTGGATGTATCAATTTGATGATTGGGCAAAAAAGAATCCTTTGGGATTATCAGCCGATAATGACCGATTTGCATGGCGGCCGTTGGAAGTTTCGGATCGTATCCAAAGCTTGGTCCCGATTATCAGTATCTTCATTCAATCCCCCAATTTTACACCTGAATTCCTTATGCGTGTATTAAAAAGCTACCATCAACAGGCCGACTATTTACCAAACCATTATGCTCAGGAGGGCAATCATCGGCTATTCGAAGCCCAACGTGTCCTTTTCGCAGGCGGTTCATTTCCTGAATTGAAAAATGCCAGTAGTTGGCGAGAAAGTGGTATTGAGGTGCTAAATGCTGAAATAAAAAAACAAGTCTATCCTGATGGAGTTCAATTTGAGCTCTCCCCGGTATATCATGCGGCGTCCATCGATATATTTACCAAAGCCTACCGAAGTGCACAAAATTTTGGCCTCGAACATGAATTCCCCGCTAGTTATAAAAATACAATTGAAAAAATGGTGATGGCCTTTATCAACATCACCTTTCCAAATTATAATCAGCCCATGTTTGGCGACTCTTGGGTCAGAAAAAAAGAGTTTAAACTCAAACAATTTTCTTCCTGGGCCCAGTTATTTCCAGAAAACCCTTTTATCCAATATTTTGCTAGCGACGCTAAAGAAGGGAAAGTCCCCAATTGGCTTTCCAACGCCTCGCGTAACGCTGGATTTTATACCTTTAGAAACGGGTGGACAAACGCTTCAACCATCCTCATACTAAAGGCAAGTCCTCCAGGAGAATTTCATGCCCAGCCAGACAATGGGACTTTCGAGCTATGGGCCAATGGACGCAACTTTACACCAGATGCCGGCTGTTTTGTCTACAGTGGAGATGCGAAAATCATGGCGAAAAGAGACTGGTTTCGACAAACATGTGTACACAGTACCCTCACACTTGACAATGAAAACATGGTCATCACCAAAGCGCAACAAAACAAATGGATAACAAGCGATGACTTAACCGTATTAACCTATACAAACCCAAGTTATAGCCAGCTGAATCATCAGCGCACCGTACTTTTTGTAGACCAGAAATACTTTATTATTATCGATAAGGCCATCGGAAGCGCAGCAGGAAAATTAGGGATCCATTATCAGCTTAAAGAGGGGAGTACACCAGACTGCAACAAGGAAAAAAACACGGTCCATACGACTTACGCAGATGGCAATAATCTCCTTGTACAATGTTTTAATCCAAAGGTCAATCTCAAACCGGAAGAGGGGAAAGTGTCCTATAGCTATGGGGAAGAAATCGATCGCCCTGCATTTGTATTTGAAAAGGATAAAGACAGTAAAGAAGATGTGAGCACATTCGTGAGCATATTATATCCTTATCAGGGAAGTCAGGTGCCTAAAATTTTACTATCCGAAAACAAAGGCAATAATTATAAAAAAGGCACTCTGGACCTAAATCTCAGCATTAATGGCAGGACCAAGTCATTAAAAGTGAATATAAATCCGTAGATATTAACACAAAAGGTACATTAAAATCCTCCGTAAAAAAGAGACCAATATAGGTTTCTTTTCTACGGAGGATTTTAATATTACTGTCCTAACTACAATATTACTAGCGGGAATAAGGAATAATGTCCAAAAAATCCGTATTATATTCCGGGTTGATATGCAGTTTTTTACATCTAATCAATTCCAATATTGTTTCATAACATCTTATGGCCATTTGTCGTGAAGGCTGCGTAAATATCGTCCATGTAGGATTAAGTATCCTCACATAGACCGTATTTGAAAATCCGATAACCTGGACACCTTCAGCAATTATTCCTTCATATGTTAAAAGTAATGGTAAAACTTTTGTTGTTAATGTATCTGTCGTTGCTATAATACCATCATATTGCCTTCCTCCCTCCTGCTCTTCCAGTAGCCTACCAAGTTGCTTTTTAAGATCTTCATTGGGATGACTGTATTCAATTTCAAGAACGGACCAGTTATAGACCAGCTTTTCTTTGCAAAAAAAAGCTTTTTTTATACCTAAAATTCGTGCATCATTATCACCAATACCTTTACAACAGACCAACAAAATATTCCGACAACCCTGTTTCAACAATTTATCAGCTGCAATGAAGATTTCCCTTTTGTGTTGTACGCCAATCTTACTTGCTTCCAATTGATGATTGGTTCGATCAAAAATCACCACCGGACAGATCTGTTTTTGAATATAGCCCAGTTTCGAACAGTTAGAATTATCGTGCACTGGTGAAATAACAATGGCTGCCACACGATTTTGTATGGCTATATCCAAGGCCTCGGATTCTTTAGATGGGCTATTAAATGTCTGAAAAAGAATAACATTATAGTTCGTCTCTGAAAATAACATAGTGATTTCTTCAAAAAAATCAATGAAGAAAGGGCTTGACAAAAATGGGACAACAACAGCGATCGAATTGGAAACACCCGATTTTAGTGCTTTTGCAGCCAGGTTGGGAATATAATTGACCGATGCGGCATAATCTTTCACCAATGTTTTGGTCTTGGCACTGATTTGATAGTTATCATTTAATGATCTCGATACTGTAGAAAAAGACAAGTTTAATGCTCTGGCAATTTCCTTTATCGTAACATGTTGCATACTGAATTCGTTTTAATTCACAAATAACCAATGCACAAAGGTCAGTCCCATTAGAACCGCGTTGATTTTAATCAGGAAAGACCTTTTATGCAATTGATAACCAAAATGAAAATTTTCTATATTGGAACGGCTACTTTACAGTATCGTATTTCACCACATCTGGCAAGACATCCACAGCTTCGTATTGACGAGTTTTCCCTTTAAAACCGTCAATTAACAAAGTGCTCCCCCTCTGTTTCCGGATATATTTTTTACCTGCAAAATCAATAGCCTTATCACTTCCGTAATCGAAAACTGATGATGAATCTCTAATCTGTAGTCTTGCATTTTTAGAACCATCAAGCTGGGCGATTATCTGCCAGCTACCAATCCGCAATACAGTTTGCCCATCATTACTTTTTGTTCCTGTGATTAATTGCGGTTTACCTTCTTTAATCTGTATAACGGTCAGATAGCGCATCTTTTTTACCGCTATAGAGGTAACCCCACAATGCCATTGATCTTTGAATTCTTTAATGTTACCATTGACATCTTTTACATTGGCCCAATTGACTGCAGGCTCTGAAAACTTATTATGGATCTTCATCCCTATCGGCACAGCAGCAAAAACGCTAGCCATTGCATGTCCCACTTCAGTTAACACTTCAAAGTTTTGAACCTTGTTGTCTGTTGATGGTATGGTTCTCATTTCATAATAAGGGGCGTGAAATTGCGTTGTCCATTTTATAGGCTGTTTCGCCTCTAGCTCATCATAAAGGACTATTATTTCGTCCTCCAATTGTATCATATGGCGACGATATTTTGTTACATTCACATCACCGTATACTCCCGTGTTGTTGGGGTCAATTCCAAGCTGGTCAAACCTATTCAGCCAAAAGCTACTTTCAATGGGACCATAAGCGTTGCTTGCGTCTCCCAATGCATATTGGATCCGTTCGCCACTTAGGGTACGCGGAATCCATCCATAGCCCTCCTCGCCAATTTTCTGGCTAAGACTATCCACCAATATCGTACTGTAGGCTCTTGAAGTACGATAGTAGAGCAAATTATGTTGATCGCTAAAGTTGCCATAATACCCCGAACCGCCAAAAATCGTCTTTCCTTTGAAATTGACTGTAATAGCATTTTGTGAGGCACTTCCATGTCCTGATGAACCAAAGGGGTTACTCATCAAATAACTGCTTAGATCTTTTTTTGTATCTGCCAAATTGGAATGTATGGCCGCAACACCCACATCTGCAAAATTTCGCAGCTTGGGGAGATGCCGCGGCGATTGCTGAGGCAGCTTCCTAGTCGGATTATAATTAAGTAGCCTATAAAAAAGATAATCATCCGAAGGCCTTGTAAAATACTCGGGATTGTCTTTTTTTATCGTTGCCACATACCAGTTTAAATAAGGGTTTTCGGCACGATAAGCAAAAGCATCGGCAAATAATCCTTGCTGCCGGGTCATAAAAGGCGTATTCTCCCACATATCTCCATACGCTGTTGTTGCCGATGCAGGTGGATGCGTATACAGTAAGTAAAAGGGAAGATTCTTCATCCAAGGAAGCTGATAATAATCAACACCCGATAGATCAGCAAATAATTGGCTCAAATAAATGATGGATTTATAGTTGACTTTGAAATACCCATTCCCTTCATGCCAACCTCCATCCGTTGTTCCCAATACCGGAAAACGCGCACTCCAGATCTCATAGAGGTACGACAGCCATTCTTTCGCTTCCGGTACATCCCCCATCACCGCTACAGTAGCAATAGTCAAATTACGCATCGTAATTTGCCAGATATGGTTATCACTGACATGTAATTCAAATCGATTGGGTAGATGGTCATATACGCGTTTTGCACGCAACCTGATAATCTGCTGAAATAAAGTCTTCTCTTCTGCTGTCAAGATATGATATCCTGCATCATAAAACCATCCCAAAGCTTCCAGCACTGCTCCACTTGTAAAGTCATCACCCGTTGCGAGTCCATTGGGATCCATTTGCGCGATATTCAGGGCTCGCCGTTTGGCATCGCGTAAAAAGCGTTCGTCTTTGGTCAACCGGTAGGCAATACACAGATTGCTGATTGGTGTCCCCACTGCATCCCCAAAACCATGGTACATGGCCTCGATAATCTTTTTCTTTTCGAGCGCTGTCTTACCTGTAGAATCAATGATACGCATTGGTTTTTCCTCCGGTAAAGGTTCCAGCATCAGCTTCTTGGCGTAAGCAATAAAACTATGCGCTTCGGGGTTGTTCAAGTTATTTTCATAAAAAGCTTGACCTCGCGCATGCATTCCCCATAAGCGAGGGTGGGCAGCTTCATTGCGCGCAAGGACCTCCCTGACTGGAGGAGATACTTGCTGGCCTTGCGTTTTGGCGTCGATTACAAAATCATATACTGGAGACCAAGTCCAATTGTCGTTCCCTTTCTTTCTATATGCATACTGCCAATACCAGCGGCCAGTCGCCAAGGCCTGATGTAAAGGATAAACCGCCCAGGCCTGAGGGTCACTCGCGATGACATTTTTGGTAAATTTACTATCCCTTGCTAAAATAACCTTGTACTGGATATCAGCAATACCTGGATCCTGTGGCACTTCACTTCCACTTTCCATCGGGAGTACCATCTCTTTGCCGTTTGTAGCAGGCCACATCAACGCAGGGGCATTGGAGGAAACAATCGTTCCTCCCACTGGATAAGGCCACTCACGCACACGTGCATGCAATTTATTTTGTGTCAGCTTGATCACTCCAGCCTCTTGGGCTGACAAATTCAATACGACAAGGGTCGATAAAAGAGATAATAAGGTTTTCATAGTTATGATTTGTGTCCTCATCTTATAATACGTGTTGTTCAAACGCATCGCCATTTTTCTTACACCAAGCTTTGAGATATTGACGCATGGCTTTTAATTTTGATTCATTAGCGGGCAGTACGGCCAAATTGTTTGTTTCTCCCGGATCCTTGACAAGATCAAATAGTTGTTCCCGTATCTTACCTTTGCTGTATACAATATATTTCAGGCCATCGGTAATGACCGCTCTTCCGCTGATTCCTAGGAGCTCTTCATTGTCTGCAAAATCGGTTTCCACAACCAGGGTATCACGTAAAATTGCAGTAGGCACTATCAACCTTTCACTGATATCCAGTCCTTTTAAGTACGAAGGAACCTTCACTCCTGTAAAACCACAGATTGTTGGTATAATATCTGTACCATTACAGATCAGCATATCATCAACTCGAGGTTTCATTTGCCCTATTTGTGAGATAATAAAAGGCACTTTGATCGATTCTTCATAGAGGACCTGCTTTTGGTTCCAACTATGCCCAGCGTAGCCATCACCATGATCAGAAGTAAAAATGATGATCGTATTTTTTTCAATACCATACTTTTTCAACGATGCCAGTACCATTTCAATATAATTATCGACCTTTTCCACCAATCGATTATAAGCCCAACGGTACTGACGCCATTGGCCTTCCGTCCAATTGATACTCGGATAAGTACGGAAATTAGATTTTTGTTGCTCCCGTACCATTTCCGGTTCATGGGCAGGTTTCTTCCAGTTTGCGGGCAAAACAGGGCATAGTTCAGGTGCTGGAGCATCCTTGAGGACATCCATTTTCAATTCTTCATCCCGTGCCCATTCACAGATATCGTGTGGATTCAAAAAAGACGCAACCAACAGAAAAGGATCTTTTTTATGATCACGGATAAAACGCGCACAATAAGAAGGCGTCGCCGCATCGTTGTAATCCAGAAAATCTGTATTCTGAATATATTCAAAACCATGCTGGCTTATTTTTGAGACCGGGATCGACAGATGCCATTTTCCGACATAGCCAGTCTTATAACCACCGGCCTGAAATATCTTCCCCATCATGAGTAGGCTATCGGGCCAAAGACCATCTTTCTCCGGGACATTACCGATAAAACCAGTTTCGTGAGGCCGACGACCACTGAAAATCGCTGTACGTGATGGGGCACACAGAGGCTGGACACAATACGCTCTGCTGAAACGTACACCATTTGCAGCAAGCTTATCCATCGCTGGCGTATGCAAATCCCGATTTCCGGCAGCGCCCATGGCGTCTGCTGTTTGTTGATCGGTCATGATAATCAAGATATTTGGTCTTTGCTCGTTTTGGGCCTCGGTCCTCCCCACAAAACACAGAATTAGCAGACCTGTTGTGCTGATTTTAAATTTTGTTAAAAAATTGATCTTTTTCCAAAAAAAATGGTGAATATCTAATTTTATACTACTATTTTTCATCTACTTTCCGCTTATCAATTTGTTAAAATAAAATGTTATGAAATAGCATTACAGCTATAGCTATACATTTAAAAACCAGGATTTTGTCTCGTTATCGCTTTATTCACATCAGTTTCATTTTGTGGAAACGGATATAATTCATGTTTTCCGGGCACAAAATTATCAAAGGCAGGATAAGGATAATTCGCCCGAATCGCTTTCACTGTGGTATTGGTTTCGGCAATCGCACTGGACAGCTTATTCCACCGAATCAAATCCGCACGTCGCATCCCTTCAAAACAAAGTTCCTTTGCCCGCTCTTCCATGATAAGATTCAAAAATGCCCCCTGGTTCAATCCCGGTTTAATGTAAATCTGCTCTGGAGTGGCCTTTGATACAAGAGAAGCCGCTACAACAGCTCCAGTACCCCCGCCCCCCGTTACGGATACCGATGGGACCGATGTATAGCCCTGGCCGACGTTATCCATCACCAGTGTCTTTAAGCTATTCGTTCCTGGATTGCGGGCTGAGATTCGTGCGGCTGCAAAATTACCGCCACCACCAGATAAGGTGAGTGTTGGATTTGCGGTATATCCTGTACCCGCATTGGCTATTGTCAGACTAACACCACTCTTTGTGTTATCCAAACCATAAGCCCTTCTTCTGACCTGATTGATCGCATCAAGCGCAATCGCATTAGGCCCACCGTTTAATTCACTTTCTACTTCCGCGCGCATCAACAGTAAATCGGAGTATCGCATGACGACATGATTGATATAGGTGAAACTGGCTTCCAAAGCGTCATTCGACTGGTATTCACGGCTCCATTTTCCGACCGCCCAATTGGCTTCGTTATTTCCGGTCAAATAAGTCCGTGCTCCAGCTGCATTGATATTGTATTTTGCTATGACAAAGTCCTTTCGCTGATCATTGTCCTGAAATAGATCATAAAATGGCCGCATGACAATGTATCTTGGATTAGTGGGCTGAAAAACACCCTTTGTAGTCGTTGCTGCATTCCAAAAGCCAATCCATGAACCGTTACCGCGCGTTCCAGCTGGATTGGAGAAAGCTACCTCAAAAATATTCTCTGTGAACTCCAATTTATGCTGGCTTTGGTTTTTGAATACCTGTATATAATCTGGATTAAGCTTATATACATTTGCCGCAATGACATCATTGATCTGTTGTTGGGCCAAAACATAATACGCTTTATATTTTTCAGATCTTTTCATTGTCCCTTCGGCATTGAGCGAATAACCGCCAGCAAATAAAGCAACCCGTGCGAGCATCGCTTTGCAGGCCCATTTATTGATGCGTTCATTAGTCGGCATAGCAGCTGGAAGAAGTTCAGCTGCTTCCTGCATATCTTTTATGACCTGCCCATAAATCTCATATCGATCCGTCAGACCCACCGTTAGATTATCACCTGCTTTGGAAGAGGAGATCTTAAAGGGCACATCGCCCCAAAGACGCAGCAATTCCGAATAATAAAAACCCCTCAGAAATTTTGCTTCCCCTAAAAAGCGGTTGAGCTGTGCTTTTTGATCTTCCGAACCATTTTGAAATTGAGCCATCTGCTGGATCTTTTCGATCACCGTATTGGCCCGATTAATCCCCGTATAGAAGGCACTCCATACCGTATAATAAACATTTGTCTCTGGCATACCTTTATAATGGGGTATCACCCGCCAAGCATCGCCAGTATCGCCCGAAATTTGTCCAATATCGGTATCGGTATCAAATACCATGGGTAGGTTCCAACCATAGACGTCGAGCGATGACATAATCTCATAGACTCCCAATGTTGCCATATTTGCCTCATTAACGTCAGAAAAGAAATTATCGCTTGTAAAGCTGGAATACGCTTCGGCATCCAATATTTTTTTGCACGAATGCAGGGGTAGCAAAGTGAACAGTGAAAAACCCGCTATCAGCAAATTTCTCGAAGATTTTATTTTAAGGTTCATATCAAATATGATTTTAAATACACAGTTTATAAAGACAGATTGATTCCCACAACAAAAGACTTAGCCTTCGGATAAGCACTGAAATCCACAGCCGGGGTGATCGCATTGTTGATAACACTCACCTCCGGATCATAGCCTGAGTACTTTGTAAATACATGGAGATTGTACGCTGTAACATAGATCCGTGCGTTGGCAATCTTCATTTTATTGAGAAGTTTCTTAGGCAATGTATAGCCGAGACTGATATTATTGATCCGTAAAAAAGACCCGTCCTCGATAACACGATCGAACAATCTGCCTGTAGAATATCCGTTGTAAGAAGCAACTGTTTTCCCTTGGTTCAATGCAGCAAGCTGTTCGGGGTTGTTCATGATATTGTTACCCGCAGCATCGATTGTCGTAAATCGATCGGCCATAAAACTCAAGGTATTGTAGTAGTCATTATTGACCATATTGGCAAGGGTATTCGCGTTGTAGACATCGTTCCCTACAACAAAGTTCAAAAACACACTGAGATCTATCCCTTTATAACTGAATGTATTTCCTATTCCACCCGTATAGCGTGGATTGGCATTGCCTATGTAGGTTCGGTCATAATCGTTGATAATACCATCAGGACTACCATCTGGACCACTGATATCTTTAAATTTTTGAAAACCGGGCTGTACCGTCACATTATCCTTCACCACACCCGTCTTAAGCGCATAGGTATTATTTGATGCATTGAAATCGAAATCATCAACCGTATATAAGCCATCAGCAAGATAACCATACATGATCCCTACCGGTTTACCTACCTCAAGAATATAATCATTGGAAGTCGTATAACTGTTGGTCACCATTGATTTTTCATCGTTGCTCAATCCAAGAACTTTTGTCTTCGGAAAAGCGATGTTGACATTGGTACTCCAGTTGAAATTGTTGTTTTTAACATTAACGGTATTCAAGGTAAATTCAAGGCCGTGACTTGAAGTCGTTCCAATATTTTGGAACTGCATCATGTAGCCTGAGCTCGCTGGTATACGTGTATTGAACAATAGATCCTTGGAGCGGTTGTTGTACCATTCGGTCGTTAAAGTCAGCCTTTGACTGAACAAACCTAAATCCAATCCGATATTTGTTGCCTGATTAGCTTCCCATTTAAGCTTTGGATTGGGCAAATTGCTTTGATACGCTGTCGGGGTCATCTGGCGGTTTAGCGGATAGAAACCCGAATTAAAAATCCCTAAGAAAGCGTAGTTTGCAATGCGGTTGTTACCCGATTTCCCGTAGCTGACACGCAATTTAAGATCCGATACAGCGGAGATAGATTTCATAAAATCCTCGTTCACGATACGCCAAGCACCTGCTACGGATGGGAAATAACCCCATCTGCTCTCAGGAGCAAATTTGGAAGAGCCATCGGCACGCAAGGTTGCCGTCAGCAAGTATTTATCTTTAAATCCGTAATTTAACCGACCAAAAAAAGACAATAACATATCTTCCTCGGCATGGGAAGTTGGAAAATTAGCGACCGTTCCCATCGACAGATCGTTCCATCCATGATTGACTTCCGGAAAATTGATCGCACCACTACCAAAGCTTTCGATGTAATTGCGAATATATTCTTGCCCTAAGGTGAAATCCACTTTATGTTGATCAAGATAGGTGTCGCTGTAACTTAATGTATTGCTATAGTTGAAGCGATTGGTCTGTATATCATTAATGCTCCCAAAAGGACCGCCAGCCCTAATCGCGGTAACAGATCGCGAATCTGTAAATTGTTTGCTCTTGTTACCACTCTCCGTATAGTTGACCAAACCGCGATAAACCAGCTTGTTGGTCAGATTGTACTGTAAGGTGGCACTCGCATTCAATGTTTTGATCAACTGCTCCCGTCGTTGTGATTCCAATGCAATAATTGGACTTTGAAAAGTCGGTGCCTCCGGTGCTGGATCATAGGGATCGCGTTCGGCATCTATCAGATCGGTATCAGCGTCGTTGCGTCCATTGACAGGTCGATATCTAAGCACGGTCTGTAGAAAACTCAATCTTGTATTTCCACCCTCATTTGTCCCCAATCCCGTAACCTTCTGATTGGAATAATTTACGATAGCATTTAGTGTTACTTTATCACCTAATTTATGATTCAGGGTTAGTTTAGCAATATTCTTCAAGGCACCGCTATTGATCATAATTCCCTTGTCATCGTTGCGGGAATAGAACACATTAAACTTGGTATCTTTCCCCCCACCGTTTAGGCTCAGTTTATGATACTGGCTGACTGGGGAACCACCAAAGATTTCGTCTTGCCAATTTATCCCCGGTTTATTTCCATAATAATATTGTAGAGAATCATACGTTCCATACCGATTGATGAATATATCTTTTTTGACTTGGTCGGTTCCGGCACGTTCCCATTGCAACTTCAGGTATTCGTATGAATTTAATAGTGGAATATTGGCATTAAATTTCTTCACCCCCACATAGCCATCGTAATTGATTCTCATTTTACCGGCTTTGGTAACTTTTGTCGTGACCAAAACAACACCATTGGCTCCACGTGCACCATATATTGCCGTTGCAGAAGCATCTTTTAAAACATCAATAGACTCAATATCCATCGGATCCAAGAATGCTAAGCCATCCGTTTGTGGCACTCCATCCACCACATATAAAGGCTCATTGCTTTGGGTTATTGAGGTACCACCACGAATTTTTATCGAAGGACTCTGCCCTGGAGTACCATCATTCGTACTTACCTGAACCCCCGAAAGGCGTCCTTGCAATGCTTGGGCTACGTTTTGAACAGGTACTTTTGCCAGCTCTTCCCCTTTCACAGAAGAAACAGCCCCCGTCAAATCTTTTCGTTTTTGAGTACCGTAGCCGATCACCACGACCTCATCCAGACTTTTATCCTCGGCTTGTAGGGAAATGTTTAGGCTGGTCTGGTTATTGATTTGTTTTTCTAATGTTCTATACCCAACATAGGTAAAGACCAATACCCCATCTGCTGGAGCAGCGATCAAAAAATTTCCATCCCCTTTCGATGCAGTGTTTCGTCGCGAGTTTTTTTCAAGAATGGTAACACCGACCAAAGGTTTACCATTTTCATCCTGAACCCTTCCTTTAATGGTTATTGTTTGCTGTGCATAGATGCCCAGACAGCTAAACAAGAATACCCCAATCAACCAAAATTGCTTCATTTTATAAATTAGGTTTTTAATTAATTTAATAATGTGTTTATAAGTAGTTTGTCGTTTGCCAGCTTAATCATCATAATTTAGCAGGTAGATAAATCTTTGGCAATTCCGCTAGGACAAACTTAATAATACCGCCTCTGATCCGATTTCAATTATGATAAAAAAGCTTGCAATTTTGATAAACCAAAAGCTAAGCGACTTATTATCAACTCCAATAATCGTATATAAAAACTGGCATTGAACGACCAGCCCACAAAATAACCAAGTCGTTTATCATTTTTAAAAGTATCCGCAACAAATGAGAAAGTCGAAATCCCCGTCCCTAGGTACTTTTACGATTGACATACATTTATAAAAAAATCATGATGAAAGGATTCCGCACCTTTATTTTTACGCTAGCGCTTAGTAGCAGCACCACCATTTATGCGCAACAGACGAATACGCCAAATTGGTTTCAACATTCAGTGCATGTTATTGGCCAACAGCTGAACAAGGCAACCCAAAGATATACCCCTGGACAAAATCCACGTTCGGTCAATCCGGATGGATCTGTCCGTTTGGCGGATTACAAAGATTGGACAACTGGCTTCTTCCCGGGGTCATTGTGGTACGGTTATGAATTGACACAAGATCCAAAATTAGCAGGCCAAGCCAAACGATTTACATTAGCACTTGATTCTATCCGCTACATCACCAATACCCATGATCTTGGCTTTATGCTGTATTGCTCTTATGGCAATGCCTATCGCATTACAAAAGACAAATCCTACCTACCTGTATTGGAAGATGGTGCCAAAAATTTGGCCGCGCGCTTCAATCCCAAAGTGGGAGCGATCCGTTCTTGGGACTTTGCATGGCTTCATTATCCCGTTATCATAGACAATATGATGAATCTCGAATATCTCTATTGGGGGGCAGCTCAATTTGATAAACCTACATACAGTAGCATCGCCGATACGCATGCCCTCACCACCCTAAAAAATCATTATAGATCGAATCACAGTAGCTACCATGTTGTGGACTACGACGCCACTACGGGCAATGTGATCAGTAAAAAGACTCATCAGGGATTGACAGATGAGTCATCCTGGGCCCGTGGGCAAGCTTGGGGCTTGTATGGCTATGCGATGTGTTACCGCTTTAGCAAGAACCCCGAATTTTTAAAACAGGCCGAAGCTATCGCTGCTTTTATTATGAATCATCCGACCTTAAAAGTCGATAAAATCCCTGCCTGGGATCTCGATGTTCACAACGCCTATGACCTGGACGAGGACGGTAGAGCTCCGCGTGACGCCTCGGCGGCGGCTGTCATTGCCTGTGGACTGCTCGAACTGAGTACCGAAGTCAAAAATGGAGCAAAATACGTTGATTACGCCGAGGATCTTCTAAAAACACTGTCATCCGACAAATACCTCGCAAAACCTGGTGATAATCACTTCTTCCTCCTTAAGCATAGTGTAGGGGCATTCCTATACAATTCAGAAATTGATACGCCTTTGGATTATGCCGATTACTATTATTTAGAAGCCATGAAACGATATGCTGAACTAAAAAAACTAACCATGAAATAAACCTTAAATTTTATAACACATGAAAAACCAATTCCTAAATTTAAACAGATTGAGCAAAATATCGCTCTTATTGCTCGTTGCAAGCTCTTGTTCTAAATCTGTAGCCACACTAGACCAATCGACTGCGACATCAAAACTTAGCGCACATAGTCACCTGACTACAGTTATGGATTCTGCTACACTCCTCGTGGATGTCAATTATGAATCAGGTACTAAAAACTCAGGGATCCCCAACCTGACCACCACACATGCAACCGCTGATAGTGCGGAATATGTCGTGAGCTCGGCCCGGACAGGAAACTATGCCATTGCACATAAAGTCGTTGTGGGTGATAGCAGCTACTTTTCAGACAATCATTGGCGAAGTGAAGCGGCTACCGCGCAGCTATTTGACGAAGGAAAATACTACAATGGCGATAAACGTCGTTTTGAAGCAAGTTTTCTGTTAAAGGATTGGGTGCCTTATACCACCGCTTGGGCTGCAAATGGTTCCATTATCTTTCAGGGCAAACAAAACGGTGGTGGAAATCCCTCCTGGTATCTCAATGTGAAACGAAATACAATCACGTTCCGCCTCCCATATGCCAATATTGAACCAAAGATTATAAACGATTTTCGCCCTTATATCAACCAATGGATTGATATCCGTATTGATGCAAAAATGACTACCGACACAACCGGTTACTATAAAGTCTATTGTCGATTGCAGGGCGAGTCTGAATATACCCTAAAATGGGAGATTGCCAATATCGCTACATTTAATCAAGCTGTAACTGGCCCTAATCCATCGGGGTATCTCAAATGGGGGCTTTACCTACCGGCTTCACAGCCCAACAGTACGCCTCCAGAAGTTCCCACCCGCATTATTTATCACGATGATATAAAGATATATAGCCTAGATTAGGGCTATACTCTTAAAAAAGCCGTTTTGGATGATTCAACACCAAAGCGGCTTTTACTTTTAGGAAGGAGGTGTATTTTCCCCTTGCTTTTCCAGATACTCCGAAGGCATACAACCATAGACCTGTTTAAATGCTGTAGAAAAATAAGATGGTGTATTAAATCCACATTTGTACGCAATTTCCGATAGACTATGCTTTCTTTCCCGCAGCAATTCCACCGCCTTCTTCAAGCGTATTCGCTTAATCATTGCTGTCACTGTATCTCCGGTAATGGCTTTAATCTTCAAATATAGATTTGTGCGACTCATCCCTAGCTCTTGACTAAGTATTTCGACGGAGAAATTATATTCATCCAGATTGGATTCGATGATTGCGATTGTTTTTTCCAAAAATCCCTGATCCAATTGATTAAACGTTAGTTTCTCCGGTTCAATTTCCCTTGTGTTTTTGTAATAGTTCCTTAGACGGTCCCGTGTACGCAGCAATGTTTTCACTTTTGCATCCAGCAGTGCGATGGAGAAAGGTTTCAAAATATAATCGTCGGTTCCCATCTCAAAACCTCTAAGTTGTTGCGAAATCTCCGATTTTGCGGTGAGCAGAATGATGGGTATATGGCTTGTTTGAATATTCTGTTTAATTTTTTTGCAAAAATGTAGGCCATCCATTTCAGGCATCATGACATCACTAATGATGGCATCGGGATGATTATCGGACAATAATCCCAACGCTTCTTTACCATCAAATGCCGTTATGACTGTATAATTATTTCTAAAATACGCAGCTAGGTAAGTCACAATTTCACGATTGTCATCGACAATCATCAAAACTTCTTTTTCCCTTTCCGCTGTGGTTATCGTAGCTATTTCCTGATCCAGGCTGCCCTCCTCTGCCATCAATTTATTGTCTTCTTGATGCCAATTTGTTTCCTGCGGATCAATGCTATGTATATCCTGTGCATACACATCATCGGCTAAGGGCAAGATTATGGTAAATATACTGCCCTGTCCCAATTCGCTGCTGACATTGATCACACCGTGGTGTAAGTCGACCAGGCTTTTGGTGAAAGCTAATCCCACGCCCGACCCCAGATTCATTTCTTTTTGATCTATCTGATAGAAGCTTTCAAATATTCTGTGCAGATGTTCTTGGGCCATTCCTCTCCCTGTATCTTTCACCCGGATGATGGCCTCTCTGGCATTGGCTTCCAGTTCAACACGGACGGAATCACCGGCAGCCGAGTATTTAAAGGCATTGGACAATAGATTATAGAGCATGCTTTCTACAGCAACACGATCGATATAACAAACCAAGGAATCAATCGTTGGGATAAATGTAAAGTCGATATGTTGTTTATCTGACAGTGGAGTAAAGGAATGGCTCACATGTGCTGTTAAGTCTACCAAATCTAGTTTGGCAACCTGTAATTTTCGAGTGCCCAACTCTGTTTTCCGAAAATCGAGCAATTGATTCACCATATCAAAAAGTCGCTTCGTATTGCGCATGATCAATTCGTGACTTCGCCGCAGCTTTCGGTCTAAACCCGGTCGGGCCAGGATCTCTTCCAAAGGCGCCATAATCAGTGAAAGCGGAGTTCTAAATTCGTGGGAAACATTCGTAAAGAAATCCATTTTCACCTTATTCAGGTAATTGTTTTTTTCTCGTTGTATACGTTCCAATTTAAGCTGATGCTTGGCCTGTATCCGATCGATAAGGATACGGTAAACGATATATCCTGCTGCTGCGATCGACACAGCAAGCAGTAAGTAAAACCAGGTTGTTTTATACCAGATTGGTTTTATAATAATCTCCAGCGAACGTTCGGGACTCTGTTCTCCCTGTGAACCGGTTGCTTTGACACGAAAAATATATTTACCAGCTGGCAGATTGGCGTAGCTGGCCTTAGGTATATTTTCTGCTTGTTGCCATTCCTGATCATAACCATCTAGCTTATAGCTGTATTTGGTACTATTGGGCGCAATAAAATTGAACGTATTGAAGAAAATTGTAAACTGTTTCTGCTCGTGATTGAATTGCAAAGCGTTGACAGCATCGACCTGCTGATCCAAAATATTGCTGCCATCCCCGGCCGAAATAGTTTTATTAAACAACTCCAGGCCTGTAAACACTATTCTTAACTTTAAAGGCGCATGATTGATGGATTTAGGGTAGAAATAGCTAATACCATTAATTCCGCCAAACAGCATCATGCCATCTTTGGCCCTACAGGCGGCATTTAAATTAAGCTGCGTATTTTGTAAGGTATGCAAGCCATCAAAGTAAACACGCTGTTTCGAATCGGTATTATATTTGACCAGGCCACTGCTAAGTCCCAGCCAGAGGTTGCCCTCTTCATCAGGAAGTATGCTGTTGATGGTCCCTTTCGTAAAATCGGGTCTGTCTTTATAGTTGATAAAACTGCGTTTTGATTCATCAAAAAGATTTAGGCCATCCCGGGTACCGATCCAAATCCGTCCTTTTTTATCTTCGGCGATAAAGTTGATGACGTCATTGCTCAAGGTACTATTTTCCACCTGCTCGAGTCTAGTATTAATCAGGTTATAAATATTCAAACCATTATTGGTACCGATCCAAATTCGTTTTTTACTGTCCTCCATCAGAAAATTAATCTCCATTGAACTCAATTGGGCTCCAGTTTTATCAGCTTTAAATGCATTGAATTCACCACTGACATCATCAAATTGATCAAGTCCGGTCTTTGTTCCGACCCAGATTTTGCCGCTATGATCTTTCAATAGTGCATACACCATATCCCCCGAGATACTCCCTGGATCATCCTGAAGGTGTCTAAAGACCCGACAATAACCCGTTTTCGGATCCAATATATTGAGACCACTATTATGTGTTCCCAATAGAATTTTTCCTTCGGTATCAAATGCGATTGCTTTGATATTATTGGAACTAATTGAACCACCCGTCTCCTGATATGCAAAATGCCTAATGGCATTCTCCTTCGGTTGCCAATAATCGACACCTCTATCATTCGTTCCGATCCAGAAATTCCCCTTGTTATCCTCTTTGATTACATTGACTACCTTGTCATTCAACATGGCAGAACCTGTATTTTGAGACAGCAGATTAAAACTAATGTGATCGTTATGAAAGTAATTCAGACCACCATAATAGGTCCCCAGCCACATCCCTCCTTGCCTATCGCGAAAGATGCAACGCACAGAGTTTTGACTTAATGTCAGTGGTGAATTGGTATGATGGTAGTAATTTTCAAAATTCCCTACACCATCGAAAATGGACAAGCCTCCAAATGTTCCGATCCATAACTTCCCGTTTGCATCTTTCGTTATACCACGTATGTTATTATCCGCGATACTCCGGCCGTTCATCGGAATTCGGAGATGGTTTATGAATTGATAGTTTCTGGTATCCAACCGTAAGAGACCTTTACCCTCGGTTCCGATCCACAAGAAAGGTCCATCACTATAAAAATAATTGACCCATATATTACCGAAAGGATTCGCTAATGGTCTTGTCTTCCCCGTCTGAACCTCATAAAAAAACAGTCCATTTTCCGTACCGAGCAGAAGTTCATCACCTATAGCGGCAACGCAGTATATTCCTTTAGCCCCATAAACAGCTATATTGGGTTTTAATTCTTTGAAAGTATCATTTTTCAGATCGTATTTATAAATTTCGCCTGTGTTGGTCGAGGACCAAATCCCCCCTTGTTGATCCTGAATGATATTGGTCACGTACCATTCGCCCGGTTTAGGATGGAGTGTATAGTTCTTAAAACTGTCAGTATTGGCGTTATACAAACTCAGTCCTCCATTACCACCTACCCAGAGCTTTCCGCCTTTATCTACAAATAATGAGAATATATAATACGAACTGATACTCGATTTATCGTCTTTTAGCGGTTTGTATATCCGGAAGGTCTTACCGTCATACCGATTGAGTCCATCCTGTGTTCCTACCCAAATAAAGCCAAGCACATCTTGCGCAATGGAGAATACCGTACTTTGGGACAAGCCCTTATCAACAGAAATATTAATAAATGACTTCGAAGATGATTGCGCATAGATTCCATAAATAGTCAAAAACTGTACTAATAAGCACATTAGATGTCTTAAACACTTTTTGATGAGCATAGATCGTAGATTGGGAAGTATCATTATTTAAATCAAAACTCCTATAATCCGATAGCAGATATACTACTATTTAGGCGCTATAAAAGTCTCTGGTTTATTAGCCTATAAATATCGGCAAAATATTCTCAGGAAGCCATCAAAAGTTTAGCTCTTTTTCAAGCTCCTACCCTTCTACTTGCGGCTTTTGGAATAATCACTAAAACTTTAAGCCATCGCTTTGTCCAATTCTGACTTATAATACCGAACATATTTTAAATATAGTATAAATAAACTTTGTTTAGAAATATCAAACAATAAAAATGGATCAATGAGCAGCTAAGAAACTGTGTACCAAAACCTAGCTATTTTTTCCTATGAGCATCTATTTTATAATCACTATTATTCCTCCTGGTTTTTAACATGCTTTCTTACAGACAGGCACCGCTCAACTATGCGCACGAGCTTTTTAATTTATTGCTTAACGGAAGGAATGTTGAAGCCATGACGGTAGCATCCTCTACTTTGAACAGGAGGAGATAATATCCTGTAATTATTTCAATGTAACATCCAGATACACAGAGTGTCGCCCGTAGGTATCATAGAAAGGTTTAAAGTCAACGCCATCAATCTTGAAGGCCAAACGTTGCGGATCACCGGTGATAGATTTGCTGATGTCCTTCGCATCCAAAGTCACTTTACGCCAGTCTTTTCTCGCCTCAGTTTCTTGAGCCGCCAACAAGATAGGTCCATAAAATAAACTGGCAATATTCTGTTGATCCATCACCGGATCTAAATGAAACTGGAAAGGCATTTTCAGCGTGATACGATCCCCCTTTTTCCAATTGCGGCTCAATTTCAAATAAGTACCCGGCTGTGCCTGTACTTTTTGCGCTTTACCGTTGATAGCCACATAAAATCCTTTCGTTGCCCAACCGGGTACACGCACATGAAGATCAAATCTGCCATTTCCTTTAATTGTCAGCTCCGTCTCGTCTTGCTTTGGAAAGCTCGTTTTCTGCGCTACAGTTATTTGACGTTCAGTCCATTCCAGCGTAGAAGAAATAAATAGATTGACATATAAAGCCTGATCATCCTTGCTTTTAAAATAAATACTATGCTGCAATTTGGTACCACTCTCTATCGCCGTACCATTACAACAGGTAAAGCCTGTCATGTTGGGATTCCCAAATTGCTTTATTGCTCCGGGTCTTAGTGACACATGATAGGTATTGGCCGGCGTGTTTTCAGCTACCGATGCTAAAATATGGTTATACAGTCCACGTTCGTAGTAATCCATATATTCAGCACGTTGATCAAAAAGAAACAGGTTGCTCGTCAACTTAAGCATATTGTAAGTCGCACAAGTCTCATTCTGTCCGCCTTCAGAAAAACCGTTCTCATATAAGGTCGCGGGCTCTGCTGTAAAAACTTCCGCATTTGCCGGATTGCGCGCACCGGCAACCCCACCTATGCTGTACATGTAATCATTGACAGCCTTGTACCAGAAATTATCTGCCACCCGGTAGTATTCCGGTAGATCCGAAACCTGATAGAGCTCGATACTACCCACAATCTGTGGAATATGTTGATTGGCATGCAGCCCACGAAAAGTATCGACATTCTTGGCCAGTCCATGTGTATGCTGTGCATTGCCAAAGAACATATCGATATTGTCAAATAGTTGTGCGGTTTTCAAATAGTGTTCCTTATGGGTGATGCGATAGAGATGCGCCATTGTCTCATTCATTCCGCCAAATTCACCGGCAATGTACGCCTTCCACATTTGTATCAGCGTTTCTTTAGGCAGTTGACTCAGACGTGCATGCACCCAGTCTGCCATCCCCGTAGCCACTTGAAGCGCCTTTTCATTCCCGCTCACTTCATAGATATCAATTAAGCCGGCCAAAATTTTATGTAAGGTATAATAGGGCGCCCAAACTTGTGTTATCTGTCCCCCGTATTTCGCACCCTTTTCCAACATAATAAATTGATCTGGCGGATACGCGCTAATATAGCCTACACCCCAATTCCAATAATCCGTACGGATACCTTCCTGGCTCAGATCAGAGTCATAAGCGGATTTACCGGGGCCATAAGGTATGGCAATCGGGTCAGCTACAGCCACAGCACCTTCTTGCTGCGGTTTACCCGACAATTGTGCCAGTTCGTATAGGCTATTGACCATATACGTCATTTTCTCGGCAAAATTAGCCTGCAATATTTTATCGTATCCGGTACTTGCATAAGCCTGTGCGATCGCCGTCAAATAATGCCCCGTAGCATGGCCTCTGAGTTTGGTGTCCCGACTATCCCATACCCCTAAAGGTTTAGCCCCTTCAGGCTGCGGTTTTCCAAATGCATCGCGAAACATATAGAGAAAAGAATTGGGATCAGTCGTCGCCAAGGTTTTGATAAATTTATCCCGATTTTCAATGAATTTTGTTTGTTGATTTTGCGCATCCGCTTGCAAGGAGACCTGATTCAGTCCAAAAGTTGCCAACTTCAACCCCGGTGCCGCAGCGGCCTTACTTGTTTTAACAGTCACGATTGCTTTAGGCTGTAGATCCGTTCCCGGCACTCGTCCTGTAATGGTATATCGTCCAGCTTCCAAGACGGTGCTGTTATCATTTGGCGAAGGCCACAATACCCGTACTTTAGGGCCAAGCATATCCTCCCTATAAGTTCCCGGTACATAGCTTGGCAAACGAGGTAAATCTCCTAATGTCGTTTCCACCTGCACATCCGGCACAGCAACTAGGTAAGCATTATAGAGTTGCGCTTGGGTCAATGGAAACTCAGGCAGGTTATCCTCCACTTTGGTCACATTTACGGCGCGATTACTTACCCCACGTTGTGCATTGGAATAAATTGCCGTAAGCTGATTTTTACTCAATGGAACACGGTAGATCCGAAAATCATGCAACATTCCATCTAAGGTCGGCGATCCCGTTAAAAGTGATTTTCCGATATACAGCTTGTTCTTGTCTCCTGAAGATCCAAAAACTTCGGACAACTCACGCGGTATCTGCTTAGCCTCACCAACAGGCACAGCATCCACATATGTCGTCATCGTTTTAGCCGGAATATCCACCACAATCGTCAGGTAAACCCACTTATTCAATACGAATGCTGGAGAAACAGCTCCCTTTTGATTATTTTTCCCAGCAGTAATCACGCTTTGGAAACCTTCCTGAAGATTTGTCCCAGAAGGAGCGGCGAAGAAATGTGTATGCATATCTTTTCCAAAGTCAAAAACAACCTGGTCTTTTTTCTCCGAACGCAGATAAACCCACCCCGAGATACTCAACGACTCCATATCCGTCAGTGCCTCGGCAGGGATCTGGATAAAATCATTTTTTTCACCCGACAAGGACAGTACTTTTCCAAAGCGCTTATCGTTGATAAATGTAGCATGCTGACCAGCTGCAGCATGCAGATTGTTGCGCGACCAATCTTTTAGATCGCCATTAAAGACATATCGCGCGATCATGCCCGTTTCGCCGATTCCATCCAATATCTGATCACCACTTTGTGCCTGTACCGCACTAAACCCTTTTGTTAGGATCGTGGCAATGAGGATAAAACGTAAAAAAACTGTGTAACTTTTCATTACTATATCATTAATTGTGAGCTCGCGAGCTCAATTTTCATCCAATTTAAGTTCAACAACATGCAAGAGAGCGTTAGTTTTCAGATACTTTGGCTAATAAGCCGTCCAAGCTGGAGGTTCTACTCCAAGCAAGTGTCTCACGAAATAATCGCGACGTTTCTTTTCGCCAAAATCACCACCAGAAGAATGCCCCATTCCCGGTACCATAATGAAGTCGTGATCCTTACCATGTTTAATCAACTGATTGACGAACTGATAAGTCGATGCTGGATCCACATTATCATCGAGTTCCCCCACGATCAAGAGCAACTTTCCTTCTAATTTATATGCATTTTCGATGTTAGAACAAGCTGCATATTCAGGCCCGATCGGCCAGCCCATCCATTGTTCATTCCACCATATTTTGTCCATACGATTATCATGACAGCCACAGGATGAAACCCCTACCTTATAAAACTCAGGATGAAACAAGAGTGCTCCGGCAGAAGACTGTCCGCCGGCAGAAGTACCGTAGATACCGACTTTTTCAATGTCCATATATGGATATTTAAGTGCGGCAGCCTTTATCCAGGCAATACGATCGGGAAAACCAGCATCTTTTAGATTTTTCCAGGCGACATCTTGAAATGCTTTCGAGCGATTAGATGTTCCCATTCCGTCAATCTGCACAACGATAAAACCCAGTTCAGCAAGTTCAGCGAGTCCTGCTGGATTAGCAGAAAATGATTTAGGAACAAAAGCACTATGCGGACCAGCATAGATATACTCGATCACAGGATATTTTTTGTTGGGATCAAAATTTCGTGGCCGGACTATAATGCCCCAGATATCTGTTTTACCATCTCTCGCCAGCGACTTGAACACTTCAGGTTTGCGCCATCCCGTACCTTCCAGATCCGCAATATCCGCTTGCTCCAAATCCATCACGATCTTCCCATCTGCCACACGTCGAAGTACGGCCTTCGGAGCTTGGTCAACCCGAGAGTAGAGATCTACAAATAAAGAATGATCAGGATTAAAGGTCCCCTGATGATTGGAAGCTTCAGGAGTAAGCTCTTTCAGGCCCTTGCCATCAAAACCAATCGTATAATAATGGACAAGATACGGGTCCTCATCCTTATGCATGCCACTCGCCTCAAAAATAATCTTTTTGTTATCCTCATCCACGTTGACAACTTTACGTATCACCCAATTTCCTTTCGTAATCTGCTGTTTCAATGCCCCCGTTTTCGCATCAAACAAATACAGATGATTCCATCCATCACGTTCCGAAGCCCAAATGATGGCAGCTGTTTTTTTGAGATCATTCCGGTATTTCTTTCCACTATAATCGATAAATGTCGCACTACGTTCTGAAATAATTGCTCTGGTTTTTCCGTCCACAGCACTCAATTCCATCACATCGTACCGTTGATGACCACGTTGGTTATATTCAAACGTGATTCCACTATTATCTGCCTTCCATACCAGTGCAGACAATGAAAATTGATTGGCTACCTGAGCCGGATCTACAGTGATCAGTTGACCATTTATCACATCAATAATCGTTGGATAATATTGTGACAAAGCATCACCGGGCTTATTATAGTCTCTGGTTTGTAATTTAGGTTGTAATTGATCCGTTGGCGAAGATTCCAGTAAAGTCAACTGTCTGATTTCAGCCTTTCTCACTTTTGAAGCCGCCACTTTTTTTGAATCATAGGACCATTGAATACGGGTGCTATAATACTCTCCGGGACTGCCATCAAAGGTCAACTGTCGCTCAGTTTTTGAATCCCCTTTTTTACTGATATATACATTACTATTTTTAATATACGCTGTATAGATCTTATCGGGCGAGTCTACAGATTCACCCTTACTATCATCCCAACGTGCTCCCCAATATCCATCCGATCGACGGTCATTACCTGTTGAAGGAATATCACGCAATCTGCTCAACTTATTTTCCTGCCCATTCCACTTCCACAGCACTTTCTCTTCCGTAAACTCAACCTCGTTTGCCGTCAAGACTTTCAGATCTCTTCCCCACAAAACGCCTAATTTAACTTCTTTACCCAGCTGAGCGGATAGCTGTATTTCAATCGCAGCAACATCGCTATCTATTTTCTTCTTCGTCAGCGCATCCACCAGATATAAGCTTCTCTTACCGTCTTTCCGATTCACCCGATAAGAAAAACTATCCCCTTTTTCAGACCAGATAATCTGCTGTGGTACCTGATACACCTTGCCAAATGAATTTCTGATCTCTTTGGCTCGTTTATAATCCTCCAATGTCCCTTGCGCAATTGTCGAAAGCTGAAATATCATCAATAAAACAGCTGTGAATGTTAACTTCATATGTGTTGTTTTTTTAATCGTATATGTTGATCTGCCTCTAGTTCCGCTCAGGCAGGATTAAAAATAAGTAATCTTATGTCTTTAGGTCCTTCTGTTTCACAAAATAGTATAATGGAATCCCCAAAAGTGTGATGATGATACCTGGCCACGTAAATTGCGGTTTATAGATCACCAACAAAATAATAAACGATATTCCCATCAAAATATAGACGGCAGGTACAAAAGGATAGCCAAAAGCGCTATAGGGTCGCGGTAGATCCGGACGTTTATATCTTAACCAAAAGATGCCGATGATACACAAAACATAAAAAATAACAACCACACAGGTAATCATATCCAGCAAATCGCCATACTTACCCGTCAAGCACCACATCGAGGCGATGGCCGCCTGTAACCACAACGCATATGCCGGTACTGCATTCTTATTTAGGGTACCTGTTTTCTTAAAAAACAAACCATCTTTAGCCATGGAATAATAGATCCTTGCACCCGCCAAGATCAGTCCGTTATTACAGCCAAAAGTGCTTACCATAATCATAATCGCCAAGATGGCTATGCCAACAGGACCAAAAATTTCTTGCGCTACCAGCATGGCCACGCGATCTTTAGGCGCGCTGGCCATCTCCTCGATCGTCAATACACCCGTATACATCAAATTGGTCAAAATATAGATCACTGTTACAATCAGCGTTCCCAGCGCCAGACTCAAGCCAATATTACGTTGCGGCTTCTTGATCTCCCCTGCTACCGCAGAAGATGAATGCCAAGAATCACTACTGAACAAGGCACCCACCATTGCAGCAGATATGGCCCCAAACGCACCAAAAGTGGCATAATCTGCTGTCGATCCATCCACTTTTAATTGCTGTAGATTCCACCTATTCGCTGAAGACCAATTTTGATTCCACACCTCCATATCGAAAGCTGCAAAACCGAAAATGACCAATAAAACTAGACTTAATATTTTGATCAATGTCAGCACCGTCTGTACTGTTTTACCATTCTTTACACCACCTGTATTTATCAAGGTGAGCAGCAAAATGACAAAGATAGCCAACACTTGAGCAGAAGAAATATGATAGGCCCCTATTACCAGCAAATAAACATCTTCATCTAGTACCGGAAACAAATAAGCTGTAAACTTGGAGAAAGCTACCCCCACAGCTGCAATCGTAGCCGTCTGGATAACGGCAAAAAAAGTCCATCCAAACGTAAAACTGACCATCGGCCCATAGGCTTCTTTGAGATAAACATACTGACCACCAGCTTTCGGAAACATGGCACTGAGTTCGCCATAACTCAAGGCTGCGGCCAGCGTCATAAATCCGCAGATCACCCACACGACCATCAGCCAGGCAGCAGAACCGGTATTTCGGGCGATATCCGACGATACGATAAAGATCCCCGAGCCAATCATACTTCCGGCAACGAGCATCGTTGCATCCAATAAACCCAATGACTTTTTGAAATCTTGACTATTTTCCTGATTACTCATAATTTAGGGTTGGATTGCGCTTATTTAAAATTATAAAATTTCCATTTTGCCTGATGGTTAGGTTCAAGCTTCTGGTTTGTCAATATCGCCCGGACCATCTCCATGGGCAAGTAATTTTCCTTGATGACCCGATCATGAAATTCGGTATAGGACATTTTCCCCGATCCTACCAATTCATCACTGATACTCAGCAGCTGCAAGCCGCCGATCAAATAAGCCAATTGATACAAAGGATCGTAAGAGCCTTCAAATGATCGCTTCACCTCACCATGTGCGTTTGCAGGTTCATGCCCCACTTGATTGACTAAATAATCAACACATTGCTGTGGCGTCCATTCACCCAAGTGAAATTTAATACTAAAGGTGATCCGCGCACAACGATGCATTCGCCAAAATAACATCCCGATACGTTCTTCCGGTGTCTTTGCAAATCCCATCCTGTAAAGCAGCAATTCCCAATATAAGGTCCAGCCTTCCGTCCAAAATGGCGTATTGAAATTTTCCTCACGATAGGGCTTATACCTTTTATTCATAAAATATTGTAGGTGATGTCCCGGATTGAGTTCATGCTGCACCGTACCCAATGAAAAATGCGGATTATTCCCCCGCATGCTCATCATCTTCTGCTCATAGGTCATTGTATTGGTCGGATAGGAAATACTGATCTCACGTCCGCCCGTAAAAAAAGGATTGACCAATTGCCGTTCAGGTGTCATCATGATCATTCCCCAAGTTTCATCCGCCAATTCAGGAATAACGATCAGGTCATGCTCTTTGATAAATGCTTGGCCCCTATCATATAACGCATTGATCAGACCGGGCTGCTGACCTTCCGGAACATAGGTATTTTTAACCTTTTCCTGCGCCGCTTTCCAATCATCTCCAAATCCCATCTCGCGAGAAGCTTTTAATAACTCCGCCACGCACCATGCCCATTCCTTATCAGCGATACGTAATAACTCATCCGCATCATAAGCGATCATTTCCGCCCGCAGTTTTTTGTTGAGCGCAACTTTTCCGATCGGCTGACCACCAATATCACTTCCATCATTAAACACTTTCCAATTGCTCTTTGCCGGCAATGCGCTTTTGTATTGGATTAATTTTTCGTTTAAACTTTCGTAAGATTTGGGCACCCACCACGTAAACATCGGATCATAACCATTGTAGAAATCAAATGCACTCTCCAAACGGATTCGCAGTGACTCCACCATATTGACAAGGAAATTGACATCAGCGGACTCGATTGTTGTTACATTTTCTAGCTTTTGGATCACTTCATCAACCTGATCCCTCGTTTTTTCCAGCAGGATAGCAATATCTTTTCCCACAACGGCAGCACCTCTACGACGTTGCTTTTCAAATTGAAGAATATTTTCGGCAAATGGCAAGTAAGACTTTAGCCGCTCGTAAGAAGCTAATGCCTCTTGGCATTCTTCCTGATGTCGCTGCACTTTTTGGTTCAGCAGGACATAATCGACTTGACCACTGGTATTCAATCTTTTATAATCAAAACCTTTTAATTGAGTTAAATAGTCCGCATCGATCTTGAGCAGTCTATTGATCTGCTCGGGCGAAGCTGCCGACTGCTGAAATCCCCAATTTTTGGGCATAGGGCCATAAAAATAATTGACAGCCTCCAGATCATGGCGGTATTGGATGATATAAGGCTCAATGGCTGTTGTGTGTTGGTACAAATCCATATCTTGGGCATCTGTTAGCGAAGAAGCGATACAAAGTACACCAATGACAATAAATCTCTTTACGTTAGGGTTATTGTTGTTTTTCTTCATCATTTAGGTTTATTTTTGTCTATTGAAACCGATCCGGTTTAAAGCCCGAGATATTTGTTTCTGTGTGCCATCATAGTGCGCACCCGCAATGCGAATTAAGCCGCAGCTCTCAATTTAAGTCAATGCGATTAGCAATAGCATCAGCAATGACCCCATTTAATTCAGCCATGGTTGGTCTCTAATCATTTAAAATTTCCTTAATCAAAGAAAGCAACTATAAAAACGCTAAACTAACCGGCTTTTAATAATTACTTATTGGATATTGACATTTGTAATCTATTCGTACAGTAGATTTCTATAATTAGCAATATATATCATAACCTTCCCTACCCAATAGCTGTCCTGTTCCCGCCTTGATCCAGATAAACTGATACTCCTCATGACCCCAACCTCATATAAGGATAAAACTTATCCAACAAATCCTCCTGAATAAAAACGGTCCTATCTTTGGGAATAGGAACTTGATATTGAATGGGTTTCATAAATTATGAATCGTCTAAGGTGAAAATAATTTCTATTAAATGTCATTTATACATTTATATATACTAAATTTAGTATTTAGTTATTTACAAAACAACTCGCTAAATAGAAATATCAAAAACGGACCATCTTAGGTTAAAATCTGGCAATTAAAAGAGGTCCTAATAAATCAAATTTGTACCAGTTCACTTTCTGATCCATAAAGAATAATAGATTTCTAAACCTGACAAAATGAATTTAAAGAATAGTTACTACATCCTGATTACTTTACTTTATGTCCAGCAGACCAATCCCGTATTTAGCCAACAGGACGAGCATCCAGTATGGAAAGCTACTAAAAGCCAACCTGCAACTTTGGGTATCGATCAAGGATTTAAAAGCTTTGCTTTAGATAACCTAAAAATAAAGGTGCTCAATAACTCCCAAACTTTATCAGCCTTACAACCACTAGATGGTGATGCTGCTTTCGACTATACTCCTGTGGAAATGTTGGCGAAACGGGATCGCAACAATTTCTTTCATATCGGTGATATCAACATCAGTCTTAAGCGTCAGGGAGAAACGCATTGGTCGCATTATTCTTCGGCCAAAGACCGCAAGAAAGTAATCGAATTGACTCCTTCCAAAACCATCTTAGCTGCTGCTGACATCAGCTCAACATTAGGTGATATTCCCGTAAAAGTCAAGCGCAGTTGGGAGAATGCAGGGGGCGATCTTATCTTGAAATTTCAACTTACAAATCCCACCGATCAAGCTATTGAAATCGGAGCTTTAGGCATACCTCTCCCTTTCAATAATAATATGGATCAGAAAAATTTGAATCAAGCGCATGCACAAAATGTGTTTTTCGACCCATACATCGGCAAAGATGCCGGCTATCTCCAAGTGAACCATTTGCATGGAAATGGTCCGAGCTTATTGGTGATCCCTTACAGCAATGCCGGATTTGAAGCCTACAACCCCTTACTTGATGATCCTACGCCCAGAAGTATTACTTTCGAGGGTTTCCATGAGTGGATGATCCACAGCAAAGCACTTGCCGAAACAGCATGGAAAGGAGTAGAACAATGGAACACAGCAACTTCGACCCCATTAAAACCAAATGAATCCAAAACATTTGCCCTCAAGTTTGTCCTAGCGCCGAGTATCAAAGAAATTGAAAATACACTGCTAAAAAATAACCGGCCTGTGGCCATCGGAGCTCCCGGATATGTCGTTCCATTAGATAATCCTGTCAAGTTGTTTATCAAGCATAACAAAGCCATTAAAAACCTTTCTATCTATCCTGAAGGCGCTTTAAGTGTTATCAAGCAAAAAGACACCCCACAAAAATGGCATCAATATGAGATCAAAGGTCAACAATGGGGACGAGCACGGCTGACCATCACCTATGAGGATGGGGCCAAACAAACCATTCATTATAAAGTCATTAAGTCAGAGAAAGATGTGGTAAATGATCTTGGAAATTTCTTGACGACCACACAGTGGTACGAGAACGACAAAGACCTTTTTGGAAGATCTCCCGCTGTGATCAGCTACGATTATGAAGATAAAAAATTAGTCACCCAAGAACAACGTGTTTGGTATGCCGGTCTGAGTGATGAAGCCGGAGCGGCAAGTTGGCTAGCGGCGATTATGAAGCAGGTCTTGCTACCAAATCGTACAGAGATCGCAAAATTGAAACGCTTTGTCAATGAAACCCTATATGGTCGTATCCAGCACAAGGAAGGTGATCAAAAATATGGCGTGGTCAAGAGTTTATTTTATTATGAGCCTGACGTTATGCCAGCAGGCACTTACGAAGCAGCTATCAACTGGAAGACCTGGTCGGCATGGCCTAAAAAAGAAGCGGATAATATTGGCCGTTCTTATAACTATCCGCATGTTGCTGCTGCACATTGGGTCATGTATCGTCTCGCTCGCGATTACCATGATCTTGTCCAGGAAGAGCGCTGGAATGTCTATCTGGACCGTGCTTTTCAAACAAGCATGGCGATGATCGAAAAAGCACCCTATTATGCCCAATTTGGACAAATGGAAGGCAGTATCTTTTTGCTTATCCTCCATGATTTACGTCGTGAGGGATTAACAGCGGAAGCGAATCAATTGGAAGCTGTGATGCGTAAACGGGCCGAACATTGGAAAGGCCTTGATTATCCATTTGGGAGTGAAATGCCCTGGGACTCTACCGGACAGGAAGAAGTCTATTTATGGTCCCGATACTTTGGTTTTGACGACAAAACCCGGGTTACCTTACATGCTATTCTAGCGTATATGCCTACCGTGCCACATTGGGGATATAACGGCAGTGCCCGCCGTTACTGGGATTTTGTCTATGGCGGAAAATTATCCCGTATCGAGCGTCAACTTCATCATTATGGCTCGGCTTTAAATGCTATCCCTGTATTAACCGAGTACCGGGATCATCCAGATGATTTCTATCTTCTTCGCGTGGGCCATGCCGGTATGATGGGCGCTCTAGCCAATGTCACTGCTGATGGCTTTGGACCTGCAGCATTCCATTCCTACCCGTCTACGCTAGCCAACGATGGTATCTCGGGCGATTACGGCACTGGGTTTTATGGCTATGCTGTCAATTCAGGCACTTATATCATAGAACATCCAGAATTTGGCTGGCTGGCATTTAGCGGTAATCTTAAAGAGAATAAGGATAACATCGAAGTGGCTATAAAAACAGCATCCAAAGGCCGCATTTTCTTAGCAAAAGAAAATCTATGGTTGACCACTGATGCCGGAGAAATCGAAACACTAACATACAATCAAAAGGATAAAAGTGTGATCTTGAAATTTAGTCAATCCGCTCTTGTGCCAAATGTTTTGCTGAATATCAATCCAACGAGTGGGTATGAAATTGAAGGTTCTCAAAAGAAAGATAAATTCAATCGATATGAATTGTCCCCTTCTACCAGCACGCTGATACTTAGAAAAACGAAATAATACGCGCTGCAAGTTTCGTCCGTCTATAGGCGGATGAAACTTGCAGCGAATTGGATCCATGACAAGGAAAAAGTGAAGTAAATACAAAATCGGACAATAGGCTTTAAAACTTTCGTTTTTTATTTTTGAAAACAATGTCCTAAATTAGCTCTACAAACTAGTATCAACTCAACAACCCGGTGCAGCAGTACGATTACCACAATTTAAAAGAAGATACGCTCTTCCAACTTGTAAAGGCCAACGATGAGTTAGCCTACAGGGAATTGTTCGATCGTTATAAAGAACTCCTGTTTCGCCATGCTTATCGAATGACCCAAGACAGCGAACTTAGCAAGGATATCGTTCAGGATATTTTCCTCGTTCTCTGGAATAAAAGAGCATCCATTGAAATCAGCCAGTCGCTGGAGCCTTATTTGATCAAATCCATCCGCAATAAAATAATGGACTATTTTAGCCATCAGGAAGTGGTTGAAAAATATCGGGAAGATATTTTATCCTTTGTAGAGCAGGGGATCTGCTATACGGATGACTTCCTATTAGAAAAAGAACTTGCCGCTATGATCGAACGGGAAAAGAGTAAACTATCGCCCCGTACCAGGGAGGTTTTTGAACTCAATCGCGAGCAGGGTCATAGTTATAAAGAAATCAGTGCGCTCTTATCTACTTCCGAGAAAACAATTAAAAAGCAGGTACATAATGCCTTACGCATCCTGCGCACGAAATTTGGTTCTTTCTTTTTTTTCTGATCATTTTTTTTATTTTTTTCATACTCCCTTTTACCTGTTTGGCCGTCATTACTATTAGATAGCCTTCTTATGGCTATCTGCCTAAAGAATGGAGAAAGAAACACTAAAAGAAATATTCCGGAAATATAAATCGGGTACAGCATCCCCCGAAGAATTGCGGATCATCCATAGCTTCTATCTGCACAAAGCAAATAGTTCATCCGAGACATTGGACGATCAATTTGTTCAGGAGCAACTTGATGCGATGGATCGGCATCTTTTTCCACAAAAGGAAAAACGTATTTCGGTATGGAAATATGCGGCAGCAGCGCTCATCATTCTCAGCTCAGCATTTGGAATATATAAGTATACGCAGCAGGAGCTTTCCGAAAAAGAAACGCAACAGGCTACCGAGCTGTTTGCCGCAATAAAACCGGGGCATGACCAAGCGACCCTCCGCCTTCCCAATGGAGCGGTAATTGCATTGGGTCAACAAGACAAACTGATCAATAGGGATGGCATGGTACAGCTGAATACAGGCAATCTCGATCTCAGCACCTCGACGGGCAATCAGATGATCACGCTACAGACACCCCGTGGTGGACAATTTCAGGTTCAACTGGAAGATGGCACCAAAATATGGCTCAATGCCGGTTCAACCATCAGTTACCCGGCCAAATTTGGTACCAATGAACGATCCGTCATTTTAAAAGGTGAAGCTTATTTTGAAGTTGCACACAACCCGAAAAAACCATTTAAAGTTAACGTTGGGAACGATGAAATTCAGGTGCTAGGTACGGGATTTAACATCCAGAGCTATGCAGACAACCTCACACCAATCACCACATTGGTGCATGGAAAGGTAAAAGTGACCCGCAAAAATAAAGAGCAGCAATCACTGATCTTACAGCCAGGACAACAAACTTCAGCACATACAAATCTACAAAAGGCAAACACCGATATCAGTGGTATTATCGCCTGGAAAAATGGACTTTTCAGTTTCAGACGGAGCTCGGTAAAAAATATTGTCCGCGAATTGGAACGCTGGTATAATATTGATTTTGTCGTTGACCAGACAGCTGCCGAAAACCGCCTGATAACAGGAGAAATCCCTAGAAACGTAAATCTTGACGATGTCATGCAGATCCTTTCCTATTTTGACATCCAAGGCCAGATGAAAAACAACAAAGTGTATTTAACCATCAAAAAACAATAGCATAAACAGATAACTTAACCCCACACCTACTATGAAACAAACCTATTCGTCCAGGCTTAACAAAAAAGCCAGGGCCGTGCTACTCTATGGCTTTTCGGTACTGTGCAGTTCCTACAGTTTTGGACAGATTAACATTCAGGCCAATAACGAATCAGCTCTTTCTGTCATGAAACAGATTGAAAAACAATCGGCCTACCATTTCGTCTATGATGAGGCACAGCTGACTATTCCAAAAGTTAAACTTCGCCTCAACGATGTCTCGCTCAAGGAGGCCCTGGATGCGACATTTACGGCCAACAACATCCAGTACAAGATTGTCAAAAACACCATTTTATTAAAAAATGCACCTGCCGGAAAATCAATTTCTACAGCAGCATCGGCGCCAAGCCAACAGTACAAATTGCACGGCCAAATTTCAAATGCTGCGGGAATCCCGCTCAGTGGTGCAACGGTAAAAATTAAAAACACGAATATCTCGACAAAGTCTAATCAAAACGGACAGTTTGAGTTGACTTCACCGCAGCGTAGCGCCACGCTAGCTGTATCATTCTTGGGTTACGAGACCCTTGAAATTAATGTCAATGAAGAATCCGCTACGATCGTGCTCAAGCCAAGCAATACCAGTCTTTCGGAAGTTGATGTGACCATCAATACGGGATATCAGACTATTGCCAAAGAACGCGCTACAGGGGCATTCTCCAGCCTACCGAAAAATAGCCTGCAACAGTAGCGGCTCAACAACCTCGGAAGCTTGCTGGAAGGCCGTATTGCAGGTTACCACAATGGCCTACTTCGTGGAACAACCTCTATGAAAGGAGTTACCTTGCCCCTATATGTTATCGATGGTTTCCCCGTAGACAATACAAGCATGGATTTCAATGGCAACGTCGTAGAAAATCTCCCTGACCTCAATTTGGAAGATATAGCGTCCATTACCGTCTTAAAAGATGCGGCCGCAGCATCTATTTATGGCGCACGCGCAGCCAATGGGGTTGTTATTATCGTCACAAAAAAGGGAAAAAATAAAGGGACTGAAATCAATGTTTCAGCAACGCTGACACATAACCCCTATTATTTTAATACGGATCGTCTGGCATCATCCGCGGACATGATCGGCATCGAACGGGAATGGGCACAGCAAAATCCAAATTTAAAAACAATGACGCCAGCACAGGCGCAAAGTACTTTAGACGATATGTCTTACAGAAGCCTTGGTATTCGCACGATCCTCAAAAAATACGCCGGTCAGCTCAATGAATCCGAAATGAATGCCGAATTGGACCGTCTCTCCCAACAGGGTTATCGTTATTATGACGATGTCGCCAACTATGCTAAACGGAGTCCTTTTTCACAGCAGTACAACCTGAACCTTTCCAGTGGTACGGAAAAGAGCAAATTCTACTTTTCGACGACCTACAAAAAGGACCTCCTGGAAGACCGTTTCAGTAAAAACCAAAATCTAGGCATCAATCTCCGGAATATCACCCAGATCAATAAATGGTTGGAAGTAGAAATGAGTTCATTTCTCAACTATGCGGATGATGACAGGCAAACTTATGATGCGCTAGCACCCGGATTTTCTTTTCTGCCTTACAATCAATTAAAAAATAGCGACGGTCGTAATTATACTGCTTATATGGCCGATTATATGAGCCAGGCAACTATCAAGAGCATCAACCAATATGGCCTTAATACCTTAGACATCACCCCATTGGACGAGATAAAAAACAATATCGAACAGTCCAGTGGCTTCTCCAACCGAAGTTTCATCAAATTGAATGCGAAGATTACAGACTGGCTGAGCTATTCCACCTCTTTTCAGTATGAAATCAGCAATAAAAAACTCGAGCTTCTCTACGGGAAAAACTCCTATTATACGCGATCGAGAGTCAATCAATTCGCGTTAATTGCGGATGGAAAAGCGACAATGATGATGCCCAATGGCAATATCAATAAAACAACGGATCTCAAAAATAATGCATTTAATTTTAGGCAACAGATCAATATCGATAAGGACTTTGGCGAAAAACACAGTCTGAACGCCATATTGGGTAGCGAGATCAAGAACAACCGCATGCGTTCTCAGCTTCAAAATCTCTACAATTTTGATCCCGATGCGCTCACCTACACCATGCTCGATCCGAAAATAGGTACCGTGGGTTCTTTCAACCAAAAGTATGACAATGCCAGTCAATACGAATCTATCAATCGCTTTGTTTCCTTTTATGGTAATGTTGGTTATGCCTATTCCAAAAAATACCTCTTCACTGGAAGCTTGCGCTGGGACAGATCAAATTTATGGGGAACAAGCTCGAAATATCAGAATAAACCGATATGGTCGGTGGGTGCCGGATGGAATCTGAGTGAGGAAAATTTCATACAACTGGACTGGTTAAATCAACTTAAGCTAAGAACGTCGTATGGTATCGGCGGCAATATATTGCAAAATGTCGCCCCTTTTATGACAGCGTATTACAATACCAATTCTCACGTCGGGGGAACACAAGGTACGGTCTCTGACCGCCCCAACCCGTCACTTTCGTGGGAAAAAACAACCACTACGAATGTTGGGATGGATTTCGGTTTGTTCAGAAATCGTATTTCGGGAAGCCTAGATTACTATAGAAAACAAGGGAAAGACCTCTTCGCCTCCACCATGGGTGTACCCACAGAAGGTTTTGGCTATTCAACCTATGCCATCAATAATGGGCAGATGACCAATCATGGCTTGGAACTGACATTAAATGCCAACATTTTGCAGAACAAAGATTTCAGCTGGAACAGCAGCCTTCTTTATGCATACAACAAGAACAAAGTTACTTATGTCAATGTCAAAGCACCATTTTATATCCTACAATTGGATTACCCCGACGCTTATCCCCGCATAGGAAACCCATACGAGGCAATTTATGCCTACAAATGGGCCGGGCTCGATCAGCAGGGAATACCGCAGGTGTACGACGAAAATGGAAACAAAACCACACAAACGCCGACGACGCTGGAATCGATTGTCTATGCAGGTACGAAGGTACCTACACATACGCTTTCCTGGACAAATAGCCTTTCCTACAAAAACTTTGATTTTTCAATGATGATCACTTACGAGGGTGGCCATAAAATCAGAAACGCAGATCTACCATATATGGGTATCGGCAATTATCTAACATTTACGACCCTTGCACCGATGAATAAAGATATTCGCAACCGTTGGCAACAGGAAGGTGACGAACTGAAGACCGATATTCCACGTTTGGTATTTCCAGAAGAAACAACTCTTTACAACTCAGCAAGTGGCACCGTGTACCAATATGCGGACCTCAATGTCCTGGATGCTCGTAATGTACAGATCCGAAATATTAGTCTCGCCTACAGGCTTCCGGCTGACTGGGTAAAAAAGATGCGCCTGGCGCAGGCAAGGTTACAGTTCAACGCTGAAAATGTAGCCATGTTTACCAAATCCAGCAACGCAAAATATATGCTGGGCGGCTATCGTACACCGAATTATGTTTTTGGCGCTTACCTAACCTTCTAATTTAAAATTCTTATGAAAAAGATAATATACCTCCTTGCGATCATGCCCGCTCTATTTTTCGCTTCTTGCAATAAATATTTGGACATATTGCCCAAAGGCAAGAAAATCCCGCAAACCTATGCGGATTTTGAAGCACTGTTGCGCGATGAAGCAACTGTTCACCAGGTCCCTATCCCCCAGGCTATTATTTTGCCCAACGATCGTTTTGTCTCTCCGGCCAACCTCAATTATTATAAATTGTGGGACATCAACTATAACTGGAAAGAACAAGAAGACCGGAAGATCTACAACAATTCCGATGAAAGCACCTATTATTATGCCTATTCGAGCATATCTGTCTGCAATCTCATTTTAGAGCACGGGCCGACGATGACTGAAGCCACAGCCCAACAGCGGGATGAACTGATGGCTACGGCCAGCGTACTCCGGGCCATCAGCTATTATACATTAGCAAATTATTATGCCGCGGATTATGACAGCCAGACGGCGGGCCAATTGCTATCAGTCCCTTTGATTGAAAGTGCGGATATAGGCGCCCCATCAAAGCAGGTCACTATCGCTGAAATCTACGACTACATGATCAATGATATCAAAAGCGCCCTTCCTAAGCTTCCTAACCAGGGGCAAACGATCCTGCATCCGGGCAAAGGAGCGGCCTACGCATTACTGTCACGCATCTACCTACAAATGGACAACTATCAGGATGCGTTGGAAAATAGCGAAAAAGCACTGGAATACAATGACAAACTATATGACTGGACAGCCTACTATAATGCCAATAAATCGCAGATCGAAGAGCCTGCAAACTATGCATTGAAGAAGACTCCCATGGATTTTGCCTATGTCGAGAATTATTATTTCAGACATGGCCAATCACCAAACTTTACCGCCTCCGAATTATCCCTGCAGGTAGAACGTGCCGCTGGATTTGAAAAAGGAGACAGTAAATTTGCTTCACGCTGGAAGTTGCGTACAGTAGTGCCCAACACCTATTATACCAGCACGATGACCGGGTTCTATAACACACAGGGCCTGACTACGGTCGAAGTCTACCTGATTGCCGCAGAATGTCAGGCGCGTCGGGGAAATATCCAAAAGGCCATGGATTTCGTCAACAAAGTCCGTAAGACAAGGATCCTTGCCGCAAACTATACGGACCTGACCGCACAAAATGCCACTGACGCCATAAAAAAAATACAGCAACTTAAACAGAATGAACTGATCCATTCCATTATCCCTTTTGCTGACTACAAACGCCTCAACAAAGAAAGTGCTTTTGCGACAACACTGCGCAAAACGATCGATGGCAAGGTGGTCCAACTGAGCCCAACATCACACCTATGGATTATGCCCTTTCCATTAGGAGCAACGGAGAATCCGGGCAACGGGTCAATTAAACAGAATGTTGAAAAATAAGACAGAAAACCATGAAAGTAAAAGCTTTAACACTCGCACTCCTGCTCGCAACGACAGTAGGTTATGCGCAACAACAAACAGGGAATAGATACGAACAATACCTTCCCATTATTGAGAAAGGCACATTGGTACAGAAAGATTCGTTGGCCAAAACATTACTTGCAGAAGTCAAAGGTTACAAAACGGAAGCGGACTATCGTACGACCATCAATATCCTTCGTTCGCTGGACAAAGAAAACGAAATGGCTACCGTTGAAAATATTGCCAAGAAAAAATACCCAAAGGGCGCAATAACACGGGATGCCTTTATCACGGATGTTTTCTACAATGCAAGCACGTCTACGGCGAAAGAGAAAGCGTATACTGAACTGATCAAAAAATGGCCTGTTAAAAATTTCAGTGAAGAACCACTGACCTATGATTACGTTTTGGCCAATTTGGCGCAGAATTTTGCCAATGATGGAAATGCCCAAAAAGCTGTTCATTATCTGGGCGAAATGAAAGAAAGATTCTGGCGTGGAAATGGTTATATTCCAGTGGGTCAGATCCTCCTGAAGGCAGGCGATACGACGACTGCTGCACCACTTTTGAAGACCGCTATGGATGATAGTTATTATTACCTCACGCTGCCCGAAGAACAAAAGGACAATAAAGCCCGCTTTGCGGCGATGGGCTATGCCAGTTCGATGTCGGCTTATGTGAATATTCTTGTTGCACAAAAGAAATTCACTGAGGCTGTCGAATATATCGAAAATGCGCTGAAAGCAGCGCCGGAGCAGGCCGATGGTTTGGCGATGGTTTATTATAAATCGCTGATGGGGACAGGTAGAAAGCTTGAGGCTTATAATATATTAACAAAGTTATATGCCAAAGGACAGTTTGCCGTTGAGGATGATCTTAAAAGATTATATACCGAATTGAACGGATCAGCCCAAGGTTATGAGCAGTTCAATGCTTCCCTGAGAACGGAGTTAACACAAAACATCCGCAACCATATCAAAGAGATGGCCACCTTTAAACCGGCCCCCAATTTCGAACTACTCAATCTAAAGGGTGAAAAGGTATCCTTGGCCAGTTTAAAAGGAAAAGTTGTGATTTTGGATTTCTGGGCAACCTGGTGTCAGCCCTGTGTACGCTCTTTTCCGGGAATGAAGGCTGCGCAAGAATCTTATGCAAACGATAAAGAAGTACAATTTTTATTTATGAATACGTGGGAGCGGGATAAGAATTACAAAGAAAATGTGGTATCCTTTATCACAAAAAACAACTATCCATTTGAGGTGCTGTACGACGATCAAAAAGATCCACAGACAGGAAAAGTCATGGCTGCCGAATATGGTGTCAATGGTATCCCGGCTAAATTTATTATTGATAAGGAAGGAAATATCCGATACTTTCTTACTGGATCAACGCCCAACGTGGACTATATCAAACTCGAAATGAAAGAATTGATAGAAGCTGCTAAAAAACCTTACAAAGGCTAATAATCTGTCTGCCTCTATCCAGAGGCAGACATACACAGCTCCTATTTTTATTCACTCACTTCATGCTTACGGAGCAATTTTCGGTGTTTGATGCCCCACTTGCTAAGTTGGGCTACTTTGCAAACCTGGGGTAACATCAAATGTTTTCACTTTATATCTATTTCTTCGCTTCGGTACTGGCAAAGGTTACTGGAATTTCTTTTCCTACTTGTGTAGAAAACCAAAATCCGCTTAAGCTTCCATATGTATTTTTAATTCGGAAGAAGTTTTTACGATCTTCTTCAATAAATAGCAAATATCCATTTTCCAATGCGACGATTTCAGCAAAAGATTGCTCCTCTTTGTTTTGATATTGATAAGTGGTTTGATCGTACGAAGGATCTTCTTTCCACCCATTTACTTTCCAATTAAGAATCATCTTTCTGCCATTAATGGTGGTTGAAAAAGTAGTTTGCTCCAGCAATGGTAATTCAACTATAGCTGCGGCGCTATCAACCGCTGCTTCTACCGCTTCTGAGGCAGCAGTTGCCGCTTCAGCAGCTTCAGCAGCAATAGGTTCGCCCGGTTCTTCTGCGGCAACAAAATCTTTAAAATTACCATCGAAGGCTTTTAGATCTTTAAACAAACCGCCATACCATTGCTCTTTGAATTGAATTAAATCAACATAGCGCAACACATAATTCTCCTCTTTGTTCCTGTTGCTTTTGACCCAGATAAAACCGCTGTATTCCATAATACCCTCATAATTTTCGGCATTATTGTTATTCGATTTGATTTCTTGGATGTACAAATCTTGCCAGTTGATTTCCCCGTTCTTAATCTCACAAAAATCTTCCAATATTTTTCCCATCATTTTATAATATCTGCTTTCGTTGTACACCTCGGCTAGGTCGGACGTACGGGCATCAAAATCCCCACTGCTGATAATGATTTCGGAAAATGTTTTTTGATCGGGCCACAATGTTTTGAAAGCCTTCGTATCGCGGTTTTTTATCGCTTCAAATGCTTTATGCAAATGTTTCTCGGATGCTGCATTTTGCGCCATCGCTATTGTATTTACTAGCATAACTAGTACGAGTAAGAGGTGTTTTTTCATAAAAGAAAGAAATAATGAATTTTTTAAATATAGAAATATTCATCCCTGAAATGGATAGCCATTTAACATTCGTCGCCTTTCCTTTAAGATTCGTGTTGTTTGTGAACAAGAAAGATACATGTGAAAGTTAATAGAGGCAGTACTGTTTTTTCACAAATTCCCTAAACTTCCAAATAAGCAATCGTGCTATTGGTATTGAAACGATTATCCAAAGATCCATTGCTCCTATCGATTTCCGCTTCTCTGTAGTTAACTTTTTTGGAATACTAATGATACCCATCCATGACGCCAATGTTTAGCGAAGCTTAAGTAATTATTAATAATTAAAGGACAAAATTATCAAATTATTAATTATACTAAACATATATTTAGCAAAACTAAACATTAACTAATTTTGCTTCATATTCACTAGATTATGAAGAGCATAACAATTATTCCCATTTTAATGGTCATCATCTGCCTACCGATTCAACTTCAGGCAAAGAGGAGCAACTTATCCGATAAATTCATTAATGATCAGCGGGAAGGTCGATCTATCTCCTTACACGGACTGCCCTCCGAATGAATATTTGCCAAAAGTAACAATCTACTGAACACAAGATTCTAATACTATCCGGGCTCACCAGAACGTCCTTCGCAAGTCGAATATGATGGCATACGTAGCCAAGTTGGGGTAAAGCTTAGTGTTCTATAAAATATAGTATAAATAAACTTTGTTTAGTATTACAAAACTTCCATATATTTATATCAAATGAAAAAATTAGCAACATATTACGTTTTCAGCAATGCGAATACGCCCCTTGCTAAAGTTTATAAACCTATTCCGGAATTAAATGATGGAGAAATATTGGTCAACATACGCTATACCACACTCTGTGGAAGCGACCTCCATACCTACTGTGGTTTGCGTAATGAGCCCTGCCCCACCATCCTGGGGCATGAGATCGTCGGCGTAATCGAAGAAATATCAGCTACACACAGCGGAACTGACGTCGAGGGCAACCAGCTTCAGGCTGGAGATCTTGTCACCTGGACAGTTTTTGCCAGTGATCCCAATACAGCGAGTTATCAACCTGAGATACCGCAAAAGAATGAAAGGCTCTATAAATATGGTCATCGCCAGATTACGGAACACGACGATCTGCATGGTGGATTGGCCACACATATAATCCTCCGTCCACACACCTGCATACGCGTGCTACCGAAAGAAATTTCATTGGGTGTAGCAGCAACAATCAATTGCGCCATCGCGACTTCCGCAGGCGCCTTAAGGCTCGCTCATACCATTACTGAAAAAAATGTACATGTTGCCGGTATTGGATTATTGGGTTTAGTAACTATTGCCATGTGTAAAGAACTGGGTGCAAAAAACATTATCGCATCTGATGTAAACCCCGCACGTTTAGCAATGGCCAAGCGTTTTGGTGCCAGTCATATCATCAACCTCCGTGATACAGCGGACAGTCATATCTTACAAGATATCACGATTGATAGATTTATCGACATGAGCGGTTCGCCCGATGCCATGGAACTTGGCATCGAAACATTGGGACTTCATGGTCGTGCAGTCCTCGTAGGAGCTGTCTTTAATCAACGTGAGACACGAATAGATGCTGAAAAAGTAATTCGGAAGATGCTTTCGATCAAAGGACTGCATAATTACAACTATACAGATTTCTCCACAGCCGTAGATTTCATCATCGATAACTGGCGAAAATATCCTTTTGAGTCACTCATAGAACGTGAATTTCCGCTCACAGAAGTCAATTCTGCCATAGATTATGCCATAAATCATAAACCCATTCGGGCAGGCTTATACATTCAACCTTCAACAGAACAGATCTAATGGAAAAGCATTTCAGAAGAGATCAGTGGAAGATGTTGTTTGTCACCATGTTTTGCTACCTATTTTTTTACACGGGTCGTCACAATTTTGGGTGGGCAGCCCGAGGTATTGCCAAAGAGCTCGACATCAGCTTTCAGCAGGTAGGCTGGATTAGTTTTGCCATGTTGATGGGCTATGCCATCGGTCAGCTGATCAACGGGAACCTTGCCGATCGTTGGAGCCCAAAAATGATGATTGTCACCGGCGGCGGATTTTCTATTTTATGTAATCTATCCATCAGCTTTGCGAATTCCTATACCGCTATTCTTGTCCTTTGGACATTAAACGGTTATTTTCAATCCATGGCCTGGGGCTCTGGCGGCAAGCTGATTGCCAACTGGTGGAACAGTTCTGAACGCGGTAAAGCCTTTGGATTTTATACCATGGCCGCCGGGAGCTCCTCGGTCTTAACCTTTTTCATGGCATTGATTCTCGTCCAACAGGAGCAAAGTTGGCGTACACTATTCAGATACCCCATTTTATTTCTCGCCTTCGCCTTGCTAATTTTTCTGCTTGTTGCCTATAGCTCACCAGCAAAAAAAGGATATGCAAACCAGGACGAGGAAGTATCTCCCCAAAAACAAAGTAACTGGAAAAAATCCTATCAACAGGTCTTTCAGAACCGCAACTTTATGATTGCCTCTTTTGCCATCGGATTCCAAAGCATGGCCCGTTATGGTTTGATCTTTTGGGTACCCATCCACTTTCTAGGCAACAACTACAAAGACTCTGCGGGCAATATGTGGCTTACGCTCCTTATTCCAATAGGTATGGCTTTGGGTGCTGTTTCTTTTGGCTATATCTCCGATCTCCTCTTCAATAAAAACCGAAGTAAGTCTATTGCCACAGGTATGATCGTCAGTAGCTTTATTGCCATCCTAATCTATTGTATACCTATTCATAACCATCTTTTGATGGGTATACTCATGTTTATTTCAGGTTTCGTCGTGTATGGTCCTCAAGCCAATTTCTGGACTTTATGTCCGGACCTATTGGGAACAAAACTCGTGGGAACAGGCATCGGTGTCATGAATATGTTCGCTTACGTTTTTGCCGCTGTTGGCGAACCCTTATTTGGTAAACTGATCGATTACACTGGCAATACAGCCAATATATTTCTATTTGTTGCCCTGATATGCGCAATATGTGCAACAATCATAAGCTTTGTCAAAACAAACAATCCTATAATTAATTGTAATGAGTAAAATTAAATTAGCCATCTTCGATATGGCTGGAACAACCGTCCAAGATAACCGTGAAGTTGAAAAATGTTTTTACGAAGCAATAGTGGCCACCAACCTAAGCATTTCTTCGGAGAAGATCAATAGTATGATGGGCTGGTCCAAAATATTGGTATTCGAAACAATCTGGAAAGAAGAAATTGGTGAAAGCCATCCTTACTACCAAAATAAAGTGCAAGAGTCTTATCAATATTTCTGCAAGATATTAGAGGACCATTATCGTGCGCGTGGAGCCAAACCTTACGAAGGTGTATTGGATGTTTTTGAATTTTGTAGATCAAATGATATCAAAGTGGCGCTGACAACAGGCTTTTACCGTAAAGTAACGGATATCATCCTCAATAAACTGGGTTGGGATAATGGCTTAAACAGCGATTATGTCAATCTGGATAAAACTGGAAACCATATCATCAACTGCTCTGTAACAAGTTCAGATGTTATCAACGGCCGGCCATCACCAGAAATGATTCATCTAGCCATGCAAAAGTGTGGTATCTCGGACTCCAAAGAGGTAATCAATTTAGGAGATACCCCTTCCGATCTGCAATCGGGGTATAGCGCAAATGTGTATTGCAACGTCGGGTCATTATATGGTTCACACAATCAACAGGAATTGAGCGTATTGCCGCACGACAAATTGATCAAAGAACCGAAAGAAATTATTGAAATTATCCAACATATCAATTTATAAAAATTAAATAACTAAGCTACTGATCCTACGCAGATATAGTCGTCGACTGTATCCATGAGTTTCAATAAAAAAAATCAACTTAAACTATCCATTGCAATTGTTAAAAACAAACATTTAATAACCTAAAAATGATAAAATTAAAATCTCTACTCTCGCTATTCTTGCTCGCTGTATGCTTGAATGTAAACGCCCAACGTATTATTGTCATCGGTTTGGATGGTTTCAGTACAGAAGGGTTCAATGGATCCAAACATCCCAATATTGATATGCTTTTTAAAAAGGGACTTATTACCCTCAGCAGTAGACCTGTGATCCCTTCAGTGACGCTGCCAAATTGGACAAGTCATCTTACGGGACAAGGTCCCGAAGAGCATGGGATCACCGCCAATAATTGGACCTTGGCGAAGCATCCCCTCAAAGCAATAGAAACAGACGCCAATGGTTATACTCCTTCGATATTTAAGGCACTGAAAGATAAACAGCCAAAAGCCAAGACTGCATTCTATTACAACTGGGCAGAACTCATCAATCCAATCAACAAAAAATATCTTGACGAAGTTTCCTTTGAAGAAAATGACAAATATCAAAGCAACTACGCAAAAGCATTAAAATTTATCTGTGACAATAAGAATGATCCCACTTTGGTATTTTTATACAGTGTTCACGTCGACCACGCTGGCCACCAGCATGGTTGGATGTCACCGCAATACATTGCCGCAATAGAAGAAGTCGATGTCGAAATTGGTCGTTTTGTCCAACAACTAAAAGACGATCATCTGTATGAGGACAGTTATTTTCTGCTGCTTTCAGATCATGGTGGTATTGCCAAAGGCCATGGCGGAGTGACAATGAACGAGATGCAAGTCCCTTTTGGTATCACAGGCAAAAAGATAAAAAATCTGGGCAATACACCTGCTTTTTTTAACAGTAACCGAAATACCTCGTGGATCTTAGCCAAAATCTTTGGCCTGAAAAATATCCCTAAATCATGGACTGGCATCGCCCCTACTGAAATTTTCAAATAAAAAATAGGGCGAACAAATTGTTGTCGTACACATTTTTAATATTTCTACCGTTGTTGTGAACGGTAGAAATATTAAATTCTTACCAGATCTATATAGTTTCTTACTCTACTTCCTCGGTCAAGGCTATCTTCGAAATCATTGTATTGGGGCCTTTTGAGGTATTCACTTTCAACTTTAATACCCCATCATTGGAATCTTCGCACATCACATGCAATTTGATCCACTGACCTTCTTTTGTACCTCTTATTTTCAATTTCATACGAGCCTAGGACTACATAATCAACATCCAGGAGCTTTGCCAAGTCATCAGGTACATGATTTGCGATATCAGCCAGACCAATTCCAGCTTTATTTAAAGCGGCATTGGTTGCCCTAGGATCCTGAATCTGAAAGGATAATCCGCGGGACCGCATCGCATCTATACAAGCTTGCTGAATTTCCCTGCGCATCGCATCCGTAGCTAGCCCTTGATCATTGCTCACTATTTCAAAAGGGATGACAGCTATTATGTTCCCCTGCTCTACTTTATTTGTGCCCGGATTGGCGGATACATTATTGGATTGAGCCGCAGCAGCACTTTGAAAAGATTCCTCTCTGCCGTTCGCAAAAACAATCTTATTAATTGCTTGCCTTTTTAATTCATATTGTACTTCTTCTCCAGTATACGAAAACTTGATGACGTCATCGCCAATAGAAACAACCTTTCCTTTTTTTTGGCTTCCGTCAGCCAGATAAATAATGTCTTCCTTTGTCTGAGCTAGGGCAATTGTGATATGCGTTAAGAAAATGGTAAGAATCACCGTAAGTTTCAAAATAGCTTTCATATTTTTCAAAATTGTTTAATGGTTTTTTCCAAGGGAATTCATTGCCCTCCAACTTTCATTTAATAGTATGTCGATTTATCAACAATCAATCGTAAAAATAGTTTGCTTTTAGGATATTCGATTTAACAATTAGCAAACATGGGGTTTATGGTGTAGTGTGGCTACATCCTTCCACATCATTGAAAGATATAAATACACTTGAAAGCAGAGATAGGTTTGATTGTTTATCTTTCCTTTATAGGTAATCAGAAATTACTATTCTCTAACCGTAATCCTTTAAAAAAGTTCATTACTCTTGAGATCCCTCAGCTGCACATTGCGAAAGCTGCCTATGCCCGCAAAGGTGATATTCAGGCCCATGATATAGCCTATCGATTTTTGGTAATTTGTTGTGTACACTTCTTTATTATTGATCAGCAAACTGACCTTTTTTTCTACTACCCGAAGGGTCAAAATACCGCCCTTTGTGAAGTCATGTCCAAAGGGACGAAGATCATTTTCTTCACCATATTTCTCATTTTCAGAAAACTGGTAGCTTGTCCATACCGTACATTCGGGTTTGAAAATGCTAAAAAGATGCTGATCAAATTGTCCATAAATATTTACATCAACTTGTGAACAACGCACTCCTGTTCGATTCGCAGAAGTCTGCAGCTGAAAAGAAAGTTCGTAGTTATCGCCATTTATACGAGTAGGCTTTATATTTGAAAAAGTAACAAAAAAAGTGCGTAGGGTGTCCACTCCTGCCCGGAAGGCATCTACTGCAGATACTGCTATTGCTTGCTCGTCACTTTCCCTAACGGGAGACTGAATCGGATACACCCTGACTGTATCAAATTGATTTGCTCCTGTAATTGACCAACCTTTAGTCTGCAGATACACATATCCCGTATCGATTACTTTATTTCGATACCTCAATTTTGGATAGTACCTTCCTGGCACCTGATAGTAATGTGTAAGTAAGGGATTCAAAAATTGCTTTCTCTTTGATCGACCATCCGCAAAGTCAATAGAAAAATTTTTAAAAGAATCTGTTAGCGGTTGTTTTGCGACCAATTTAAAAATTGCCGAATGAGGTGTAATTCCATTCGGATTGAGGCACACCAATTGGACTACGTCCATTTTAACGTCTTTTTTTTCTAAAGGTTTTAAAACAATTAACGTTAGGATAAAAGCCAAGCCTAAAAATGTGGCGGACATCAACCAAATCCTTCGATTTTTATTCCGAACATCGGGTACGTATTCCCTATTTGAAACTTTGGGTCTATCAAGTTCAGGTATGGTCGCATCCCGATTTTCAAAATCGTCCCAATCCTTGTAACCAATGAATTGGGCAAGCGCATCCCGGGTTGCTTTTTGGGGGTAGTAGCGTTCCGAAGTTTTAAACTTTCCAAAGATCCGTTTGAGTGTACTTTCACTTAAACGGATTTTTGTCTTTCGTGCGAGTTGTCTACTTAAGTTAATATAGTCGCTATTCGTCCACTCAGCGATCCGCTTTTCTCCAATCATATCTGCTATCATTTGACAACAGACATCAAGGTTTTTGAAAAACGATGAATTTACGGCTTGTTCAGATTGGTCTTTCATTAACGATAACTGATTGTTTTATAAATACTTAAACTGCTCAAACATTTGGACAACACTTTGAACAGGACAAGATTGTAATCTGTCGTTGAACCCTTTATAATTTTACTAAACTAAACAAAACTTAAATCAGGTTGGCGAATAACAATCTTTTTAAAAGTTAACCAAATATAAACGAAAACATAAATAAATGAAAAGAAAACTATTACTATTGGCTATGTTTTTGGTCTTGCAATATGCTGCATTGGCTCAAAGCAGAGAGGTGAAGGGCAAGGTTGTTGATGCTGTTACACAGCGGCCGCTTTCCGGTGTTAGTATAACGGCTGAGGGCGCAAAGGAGGGGACAAGTAGCAATGCCGAAGGTATGTTCAGTCTGGACGTGCCAACAAAGACCTCGAATATCCGTGTGAGTTATATCGGTTATCAAGCACAGACTGTTCGACTTACCGGCGAAAATTTGCTGATTACCTTGACTAGCCAACAAAATGAATTAAGTGAAGTTGTTGTTGTCGGTTATGGCACCCAAAAGAAAAAAGACGTCACGGGCTCCATTTCTACCATCGGAGCTAAAGATATCGGCGGACGACAAACCGTACAAATTTCCGAATCTTTGCAGGGTGCTGTACCCGGGGTTTCGGTGACACGCTCAAATGGTGCGCCGGGTGCTGGATCGAGTATTTTGATACGCGGTATTACTTCCTTGAACAACAACTCTCCACTTATTATTGTTGACGGGGTTCCAGTAAGCAATATCGACAATATCAATCCCAATGACGTCGATAACATTAGCGTTTTAAAGGATGCTTCTTCGGCTTCCATCTATGGTTCAAGAGGAGCTGCCGGCGTAATTTTGGTAACAACCAAACGAGGAAAAAGTGGCAAAAGTAGCTTGGATTATACCTTCGAATATGGCCTACAAAAAGCTACCGCAATGCCTGAGTACGTAGGAATACAGGATTATTTCCGCTATTTCAACGAAAGGTCAAGAAATGATGGTGGTACCAATATCCGAACTGATGAATTTATCGACACGTATTTAGAAAACAACGCCAAAGATCCCGACGCTTTTCCCAACACCAATTGGCAAGATGTAATTTTCCACAAAAAATATGCGCCGCGCAAGCGCCATGATTTAGTCCTAACGAGTGGTACCGAAAAGTTAAAAACCAAGGCTTCATTTGGATATGCTAACTCAGATGCCCTATATGACAATTACAATTATGAGCGTTTTTTGTTCCGCCTAAACAATGACCTTCAGATCAGTTCAACATTGTCAGCCAATGTCGATCTTTCCTATAAGCGGACCAATACACAAACGCCGACCTACAATCCGGTTTACGATTCACGTATTTATCCGGCATTTTACGATGATTATTATAGCGACGGACGATATGCCCCTGGTAAGGAAGGCGCCAATCCCATTGCCAATGTATTAGAAGGCGGTACTGCAGATGGTAAACTCAACCAACTTCAAGGTCGTATCGGTTTAAATTATAAGCCTACCAAGGGCTTAACGCTATCAGCGCTCATCTCCCCTACCTTTGATTTTGATAAAAGTAAAACCTATAACAAACAGATAAAGTATTACGATAAGGAGGACCATGCGCGACAAATCTACGTTCGTGGTGCGTCTACTACCTTGTCCGAATCACGAACCGAACGCTACACAATCAATGGGCAGTTGCTTGCCAACTATACAGCAAGTATTGCCAATGACCATCATCTGGACGCACTAATTGGCTACGAAGAAAATTACGACAATACGGAAAACCTTGGCGCCGCCCGGGATGGATTTCCGCTATTGGGATATCCCTACCTTGATGCCGGAAGCACCCAGCTTTGGAGCAATTCTGGCAACGCAAGAGAAGCAGGCTTACATTCCTACTTCTCGCGCTTGCAATATAACTACAAAAACAAATACTACTTGCAGGGAAATATTCGTATCGACCAGTCCTCCCGTTTTGCGAACGAATATAGGACCGCAACCTTTCCTTCCTTTTCAGGTGGTTGGGTTCTTAGCAAAGAAAAGTTTTTGAAGGGTATACGTTCGATCAATTTCTTGCGCCTGAGAGGGGGCTGGGGACGCGCCGGAAACGAGCGAATCGGTGATTATCCATACCAAGCAAATCTGACAACTACCACCGCACTAGTATACCAAAACGGTGTTGTTGTACCTGTAGTGGGTGCCGGTCAGCAAGTCTATGCCATTCCAGACATTAGCTGGGAGACCACACAAAGTACCGATATCGGACTAGATGCCTCATTTTTCGACAGCAGACTGAATATCGCTGCAACCTATTATCGCAAAAAAACATTTGACATCCTCTTACCCTTAGATATTCCATTGTATGTCGGCTATGACAAACCAGATCAAAATGCTGGAACATTGGCCGTCAATGGTTGGGAATTTGAAGCGACCTGGAAATCAAAACTTGGTCAAGTGGAGTATAGTATTGCAGTCAATGCTTCCGATGCAAAAAGCAGAATTGGGGATCTAAAAGGCACACAGACACTGGGCGATCAGCTTATCAGAAAAGGTAGTGAATACAACGAATGGTTTGGCTACCGCTATGATGGAATTTTTCAAAATGCGGCCGAAGTGACTGCAGGACCAGTAGCCAATGCGTCGACCAAGCCGGGTGATTTTCGGTTTGAAGACATAAACGGAGATGGTAAGATCACACCTGATGATAAGGTCACCCTTGGAGGAGCTTTGCCAAGATACCAATTTGGTGGAAATATCAGACTGGATTACAAGGGATTTGATTTTGCTTTGGTATTTCAGGGTGTAGGAAAAAAATTAACAAGAAGAACCTCCGAGTCCATACAACCATTTTTGAGTGCATTTGGCAACGTACCAGCCGAAATGGTAGGCAAGTTTTGGAGCGCCAACAATACCGAAGCACAAAATTTAGCAGCCTTTTACCCAAGATTATCCAATAATTCAAACCCACAAAATTATGCACTTTCAAATCATTGGTTGATGAACGGCTCCTACTTCCGATTGAAAAATCTCACTTTAGGTTATACCCTTAAACAAAAATTTATCAACAAAGTAGGCTTGCAGTCCCTTAGATTATTCGCTTCAGCCAATGATCTGTTTTCACTCAGCCATTTTCCGAAGTACATAGATCCTGAAGCTGGCGATTTTGCCTATCCCATTGTCACCACCTACATGGTCGGTGCAAGCGTTAGTTTTTAATCAGTCAGAAAACCAACATCATAATTATACACACAATCCGATGAGAAAGATATTCATTTTTATGACATTAGGATTAATGTCGTGCAATAAACTAGACCTAAATCCACTAACTGGTCCATCAACAGGTACTTTTTATGCAAATCAAGCCGAGCTGGAATTAGCGGTTAATGATTTGTATCGATCCGTTTTCTGGGAGAATGACAATGAGCTATTTAGCGACAACGACTGGCATCGCGCACAGTTGACCAATGCAGTCATTGGTGGAACAATGAATGCCGACAACACGACCGTACAAACCTATTGGCTCAACTGCTATAAGGCTATTGCCAGAGCCTGCTCCTTTCTGGAAAATAAGGACCGTGCCGCAGGTAATACACCCGCAGCCGTACTCACAAGGCTTGAAGCTGAAATGCGATTGATTCGAGCATATCAATACGCCAGATTGATCACTCATTTTGGAGATGTTCCCTTTATTACCAAAACACTGAGCTTGGAAGAAGCCGGCAGCATTACCAAAACAGATCGAACAAAAATTGCGGACTTTATCTTTTCAGAACTGGATTTTGCTGCTGCCAACCTTCCAGCCAACTATCTCAATTCAGATATTAAAAGGCTGACCAAAGGAGTTGCTCTTTCAGTCAAGGCAAGGACGGCCCTATATTTAGGCAAATACGATCTAGCGAGAGATGCAGCACAAGGAGTCATGACATTGGCAAAGGCAGGTATCTATGCCCTTAACTCAAGTTTCAGGGACTTATTTTTAAAATCCGGTGAAACTAGCAAAGAGCTTATTTTAAGCATCCCAAGAGATCAGGCTCAAAAAGTTTTCAACGGTTCAGAATATGTCAAAGATTTTTTATCTCGGACAACAGGCGGATATGGTGCTGATCTTCCCACCAGAGATGTCGTGGATGCTTTTGAATGTACAGACGGTCTGCCTATCGATGAGTCGCCACATTATAATCCGTTAGATCCTTTTAAAAACCGGGATCCGCGTCTAGGAGCAACTGTTGTAGAATTTAATTCCTATTGGCTGGGCAACAATTACAATCCCCATCCCGATTCTTTACAGGTGTGGAGCAATAAACTAGGCCGTAAAGTGACCAATAACGATAGCCGGGCCGTCGCACAGTTTGCCAGTTATACAGGTTTCCTCTGGAAAAAGGGAATTGATCAAACTTGGGCTGATCGCTTGGTTGAAGACCAAGATATCTACATTATCCGTTATTCCGAGATGCTGTTGACCTACGCCGAAGCGAAGATTGAGCGTAACGAAATTGATGCAACAGTGCTTGACGCCCTCAATCAGGTTCGCGCGCGAGCTTATGGGGTCTCCGTTTCTCAAACCACTTCTTACCCTGCTGTAACAAGCATGGAACAAGCTGAATTACGGAAAATTGTCCGTCGCGAAAGGCGAGTCGAATTTGTTCGTGAAGGACTCCGGTATATGGACCTGATCCGATGGAAAATCGCCGAAAAAGCGCTGTCTAGGCCTGTCATCGGACTCCCCGACCCTATCGCCCAAAATAGGTCAAAATGGCCTTTTCCGGGTGTCACCCCCATCGATGATGATGGCATTGCAGATTACAGCATTTTTGGTACGGATATCAAAATTCTCAACGAACGGAAATTCGATAAAACCAAACAGTATCTGTGGCCAATTCCAGCAATCGAGCGCCGTCAAAATCCAAATATTGAACAAAATCCAAATTATTAAAACAATATGATAAAAAATATCAGCATATTCAAGATTACCTTTTTGCTAATAAGTATGGCATTATATCAGTTGGTGTCGGCACAAAAAAACAGCTCGGTACCCACCTACCTTGCTCATTATAAGGAATTATATCAAAAAAACCCACAATTAGCCGCACAAAAATGGTTTAATGATGCCCGATATGGACTTTTCGTGCACTGGGGAGCCTCTACTTACTATGAAAAAGGCGAATGGAACATGTTTTACGCTCCGATTCCCATCCATGAATATAAAGAACAGGCCATGAAGTTTAAGGGCGAAAAATTTAACGCCGACAGCTTGGTCCATCTTGCCAAAGATGCACAGATGCGTTATATCACCTTTGTGGTACAGCATCACGATGGCTTTGCGTTGTATGATTCAAAAGCCTGGCCATTCAATAGTATGAAGGCAGCATCACATCGCGACTTTTTAAAAGAACTTGTCCTAGCCTGCCAAAAAGAAGGAATCGGCTTGTTTATCTATTATTCTTTGGGGATCAACTGGACACACCCTTTTTACCTCACAAAAGCGTATTACAATGAAGCGAGGCCTGCATACAAAAACGAACAGCCCGAAATCAGGTTCAAAGACAAGTCGGACTTCCTCTATTATTGGAACACCGTGAAAGCCCAAATTACTGAACTGTGCACCCAATATGGCACTATTGCAGGCTTTTGGTTTGATCCAATTGGAGGGGCTTATACCAACCCCGATTTATTTGACATACAAGCAATTTACGACCAGATCCATTCATTACAACCACAAGCATTGATTTCGTTCAAAACAGGTTTTAATGGAAACGAGGATTTTATCTCTTGCGAACATGAAATAAAATCACTCACCAGCCTGATGCGCAAAGTACAAGGTGAAAAGACAGCTATGTTGGCAGATAAAGCATGGCAGTCCAATCGATCTAAAAAAGCCGAAATGTGTACTACAATGCAGAACATGGGCTGGGGTTACGAAAGCAGAGCGAAACACAAAACGGCCCAAGAAGTATGGGCCATACTAGAAAATACCGCTGCAAATAATGCCAATCTGCTTTTGAATATCGGTCCCTATCCAGACGGATCCATTGTACCGATAGACCGTCAGGTGCTGACCGAGATTGGTAAACGCATCAAAAAAGAAGGATTTCCAAAATTAAATACAAGTACCTATATGGACTATCGCGATGGCGGAAGCAAACAAATTACAGACAGAGATTTAGAGACAGCAAAATAATTATATATACGCAACAGACAGATGAAATTAAGATCAATAGTACAGCAGAGTGCATTTTTGGGCACATTCCTATTTCTAAGCATACAAGCCAGCGCGCAAACTAAGCCTTTACAGATAAGTGGTGTATATCCTCACCTGGCCACCTTCAATGAGGGCTGGCCCAAAACTGAACAAGAAAAAAAGAAAGGTGGCCAAGGTTATGAAAATGGTATCGGTGCCATTACTCCATGGGCCGGAAAACTCTGGATGGTGACCTATTCACCTCATGAACCTCATGGCAGTGCAGACAAGCTCTATAGCATCGATCAAAATCTAACAGTGACAATTCATCCCGAAAGTATTGGTGGCACCCCGGCCAATCGAATGATTCATCGAGAGTCGAATCAATTGATTACCAGTAATTATTTTATAGACGACAAAGGTAAAGTGCGCGTCATCCCCTTCACGGTGATGCCGGGGCGGATGACCGCCACTGCCCGGCACCTCAATGATCCCAAAAATAAGGTCTATTTTTACGACATGGAAGGGATGCTTTACGAAGTGAACGTCAATAGCCTTGCTGTTAACAAGCTCTTTCACAAGCCCGTACCAGGCTGGCACGGCAAAGGTGCCTATACGGCCCAAAACAGGTTGGTGGTAGCCAATAATGGCGAAGAGGCCGTTTTTAAAATCGGGAAAGATATGCTTAAAGCAGGAAGTCCGCCACAGCATGAGGAAGACAAAGGCGTGTTAGCCAGCTGGGATGGCAAAAATTGGAAAATAATCGAACGCCGGCAATTTACAGATGTCACAGGACCAGGTGGTATTTACGGAAACCCTGACAACAAAGCTCCTTTGTGGAGTATTGGTTGGGATAAGCGTTCGGTGCTGCTTAAACTGCTGGACAATGGCCAGTGGTACACCTATCGTCTTCCAAAAGCAGCCCATACCTACGACCATCGCGGCGGCTGGTATACCGAATGGCCTCGTATACGGGAGGTGGGCAATGGCAAAATGCTGATGGATATGCATGCCATGATGTACGACTTTCCAAAGACTTTTTCCAGGACCAATAGTGGCGGTATTAGACCGCTCAACAGTCACTTACGTTATATCCCCGACTTCTGCAGCTGGAACGATCAAATCGTTATCGCAACCGATGAGACCACTGTTCTCGAAAATCCATTGGCCGGCCGTTCGCAATCCAATTTGTGGTTTGGTCAATGGAATGACCTCCAAACCTGGGGTAGTCCTACGGGCTGGGGTGGTCCGTGGATGAAAGATGAGGTTAAAGCCAACATCGCCTCTGACCCTTACCTGATTAATGGTTTTGATCAAAAGGTGCTTCACCTGCTCACAGATAAAGCAACCAATCTTACGATCCAAGTTGATGAAAAAGGAAACAACCATTGGAAAAATTATAAAACAATATCCTTAAAAGGCAATATTTATCAGTATTACCTATTACCCGCTGACCTTAAAGCCAACTGGATACGCTTCAAAACAGACAAGGATTGTCAAGCGACCGCCTTTATGCATTTTACAAATAAGCCTCATGCCGCCAATACCAATATGTTCAAGGCACTGGCTGACATCAACAGTTCTGCTGCTATTCATGCCAATATTATTCGGCCATCCAATTTCAATAAAAATCTTCAGGTATTGCAGACGGACACAAAGAGATATTCCGAGATCACGGAAAACCTTACTGTAGCTCGAAACCCAGTTGATAGTAGCGACCAGCTTCTGCGCCTTGGAAAATTTGTTAAGGGCTACAGCATTGACGATGCCTCAATTATCATAAATGATGGCACTGGTACTTTCCGTATTCCCAAAGGTTCTGCTCATTATGAAGACTTTGCTTATCGCGATAAGCGAGAGATTGAGTCGGAGAGATTTATGCTCAATATCAGTGGTACTTTCTATGAAGTAGGGCGAGAAAGCGGTTTTCTTGCACTTCGTCCTGTGACCACACACAACAAAAAAATTGTAGACTTCTGTACCTGGAGAGGATTGTTGATATTCAGTGGAGCCCGAAAAGATGCACAACCTGACGGTCAGTATTTTGGTGATCACGGTAATGGACTGTGGTATGGTGCTGTGGATGATATGTGGAAAATGGGCAAACCTGTTGGAGTGGGAGCCGTATGGAAAAATACACGCGTTAAAGCCCACAGTCCCTCACTTCCCTATCTAATGACAGGCTACGACCAAAAATCAGTCAAGCTCAGTGCGGACAAGGACACCTATATTACCCTAGAAGTAGACTTTGATCTTACGGGCTTCAGTACATACAAAACCATCCATATCCCAGCGAAGACTACTATTGAGCATCAATTTCCGAAGGGTTTTAGTGCACATTGGGTCAGGGCAGTTTCAGATCAGGATTGCCAGGCGACGGTTTCATTTATCTATCAATAAATTGGATGCAGTATGGGAAACGAAAAAACAGCCATCCAATACCTGCTAGGTGCTCCGGTTATCGTAGCAGCATTGGGGTATTTCGTTGATATTTACGATCTTTTGCTTTTTGGCATCGTCAGGATCCCAAGTCTTACAGACTTGGGCCTTGACGAACAAGGTCTTTCGACGCAGGGTGCCAGCATTCTCAACTGGCAAATGTGTGGTCTACTGCTCGGCGGCGTGGCTTGGGGTGTACTTGGAGACAAAAAAGGCCGTCTATCGGTACTCTTTGGTTCCATTATCACCTACTCCATTGCCAACTTCGCTTGTGGATTTGTGCAGGATGTCACGACCTACAAATTATTTCGATTTGTTGCTGGTATTGGTTTGGCGGGTGAGCTCGGTGCTGGAATTACGTTAGTTTCCGAAAGTTTACCTAAAAAGCTGCGTGCCATTGGCACTTCCGTTGTTGCGGGTGTCGGTTTATTAGGCGCAGTGGCGGCGTATTTTACCGTTGAACTATTTAGTTGGCGATACGCTTATTTTGCTGGTGGTGGTCTCGGTTTATTATTGTTGATCCTGCGCATTGGCGTATTTGAATCCGGCCTATATAAGTCCATGAAAGATTTTGACGGACTTAAAAAGGGTAATTTAGCTTCTTTCTTCACCAATAAGGACCGGCTGAAACTCTATCTCAAGTGTATTGGTATCGGTTTACCCACCTGGTATGTCATTGGTATCCTAACAACATTTAGCAATGAATTTGGCCAAGCAATGGATATCGACGAACAGATCAAACCTGGTCTCAGTGTGATGTGGTGCTATGTCGGTCTGGCGGCAGGAGACTTTTTGAGCGGATTTATTAGCTATTATCTTGCCTCACGAAGGCGCGCGATTGCCCTATTTATGCTTTTTACCCTCGTGGGCAGCGTTATTTATCTCTATGGCGGTGTACAAAGTGCTAACGGGCTATATATCATGTGTGGCTGGCTTGGTTTCGGGATCGGTTATTGGGCGATGTTTGTGACGATCGCTGCCGAGCAGTTTGGCACCAATATCCGCGCTACCGCCGCGACGACCATACCGAATATCGTGCGTGGTACAGTGATTGGCATGACAACTTTATATGCTTTCTTGAAGCCTGTTGTTTTTGAATTGCATGCTGCTGCAATTGTCGGTCTAATCTGTTTTGCTATTGGTTTTTATTGCATCAACACAGTCCCCGAGACACATAATAAGGACCTAAATTTTATTGAACCTGAGTAGCTGCCCAACACCTGTTCTTTTTTTATGGAGATCTCTTTCGTTGTCGAGTTATTTTATAAAAATAATTGTACTGGCGAGCATGGGAACCAAGCGTTTTCAGCGATCTGTGGGGTTTAAATATTTCCAGTACTATACAACAAAAAAGCTAATAATATGTCTGCCTCGATCCAGAGGCAGACATACTCTTTACTCTTTCTGTCAGGCCTTCACCAAGTACCTCGCTGGAGAAACTGGCGCCACAGGAATTACCGTTAATGCAATTTCGCCGAGAGCTATCAATACCGGACTCAATCCCTGGTTTGAAACGGACGAGGGCAAGGCCACACTACTGAAAGATCAGGCCTTAAAAATATTGGGACAACCATCCTATATTAGCGATGCTGTCGCTTTTTTAGCCAGTGATCAGGTAAGCTGGATTTCCGGAGCCATTCTCGATGTGGATGGTGGTTTTAAGTTGACGGTTAGCTAGCAATCAGACAAGATTCATGCATTTTGTAAAAAGAGTAAATCATTAGGAGGATCTACATGCAGAAAAATAAACCCATGCAATAAAAAATACCTGTAACGGAATCCTATACCACAAATAGAGTAAGCCATCACCCTCATAGTTACCCTTTTCCATATCGACATGTAGCATGCATGCATAAATATTAAAAGGCAGTAACAAAACGAAAAATAAGATAAGGAAAACCTCCGCTTTTTTTTGGTATCTAGGAATCAGTAGTAACATTCCCGCTATTATTTCAACGATTCCAGTGACATAAACAATGGTAGGTCTAAAAGGTATATATTCCGGAATCATCAAGAGCATCCCTTTGACATAAACGAAATGTGCAATTCCCGTCGCCAGCAACATGATGGTCATTGCAAAACGCGCTGCTAACGCGAAACGATATTCCTTGGTCATCATCTTTAAGATGATGAGGGATATCAAAAAAACAATTGGTAAAATAGCTTCAGGCATTTTATTTTTAAAATTGCAATTTTTCACTTCCTGAAACAATGAACAAATGTTAACTTTTGCAGTGCCGCAAGATCTATTTAAAAACTAAAATAAAATAGGCTAGGAAATCAATACCTAGCCTATAAAAAATACAATTAGCTAACCTGCCCAACTAAACCGAGATTATAGTTGAGAAAGATCCCTGGTCCTGCTAGCATTATCTATTGCTTTTGCTATTCAATTCTACCAAACGCTAATAAAATGTATTAAATACGGGGTCTGAATTAAATACCTAAATCTTGGATTTTTCAAACGATCGTTGGTTACAGGCTGTTTTTTGAATAGATAAAAATGATAACAAATAACAGTATTATGGAAAATAACATCAATAATCCCGAAATCATCAATGATATTATCAAAATTAATAACGATCGTATTGAAGGCTACCGAAAAGCCATTGATCTAGCCACCAACCATGGTTTAGATAAATTGTTGCCGACATTTCAGAACTGCATTGAACAATCAAACGAATTTATCGCCGAACTGACACCATATGTGGAACTTGAAGGCAAGGAACCGACAGACAGTACAATGCTTAGCGGTAAACTATTTAGGGTTTGGATGGGTATAAAAGTAAATATCACTGGTGACGACGAAAGAAGTTTGCTGGAAACCTGTGAACAAGGAGAAGATGCCTTCAAATCGACTTATCAGACCGTCCTTGCTGAAGGATCGAACGAACTTTCGCAACATGTACATAGTCTGATCAACACCCAGCTTAGTAAACAACTTGAATCACATAATATCATCAAAATGATGCGCGACAGTAAAAAAATCTAAGCTTAAAGTTTAAAAAAACAACTACCGCTGCCTAAATCGCAGCGGTGGTTGTTTTTAGTTTGTGTGCCGCACCAAGCCCGCCCCCATCCTACAAAGCCTTCTATACCTACAAACGAAATCTACTCCATCTCCAACCGAGAAGCAGTACCAAGACAAAACCAAGAGCCCACAAGGACTTCGTAGATAGCAACGTGTTATGGTCCTTTTCATGCCTAGTCTCCTGTTGTTTTCCCTCCTCATTCTTTCCCAGCAGTTCCTGTAGCTGCTTGCTGCTATACCCTTCCGATTCCTGTAGGAGTACAGTCCCCGGTTGTGCAAACAGTCCGCTATCCGCATGGAAGTGATACGCTCTGTTCTATTTTCCAGAAAAGAGAAGGTTTGTTGTAGCTGTATCGCTACAACAAATATGTTTAAACATAAATAGAGAAATCACTCTTAAAATTTCCTTTAAATTTGTTTTTATTAATCAAATAAATATTAAAACTACAATAAAATTAAAAATAATTTAACATAAATTTAATAAATCCAAAATGAAAAAGAACGAAAACAACTTGGTCCTTGGCTGTAATACACCTGTTTATGAAGCACCAAGCATCCAGGTTCAACAGCTTGCATTAGAGTACAGTATTTCGACAGGTTCAGTACAGCCAGCACTCACAGAATCCTGGGAAACCGAAACCCAGACAAAAGAATTGGACTGGTAGCCCTTTTAGGGAATTTAGCCTATCCAATACCAAAATGCTCCATTTAATGAACCAGTGCAGCTGTCTTGGAGACGGCTGCAATTCGTTTAAACTGGATATAAAATAGCAGAATTTAAGATTTTTTTTTAAGAAAAGTAAAAATATGAAAAGTAACATAAGGTATAGCTATAGTAGCCTTTTATTTGTTCTGGTTATACTTATCAATGCCTGTAGTAAAGAGCGCTCCGATATCAGCAATGTAAATGGTTCCACTGTACGATTAAAAATCGGACAGACATTTTCTTTGCCGGATGACAAGAGCAAAATCGCTGTAACGGGACGACGTACAGCCGACGCATCCCAGTCAAAAGAAATCGCTTATAATGACCAATACACACTAGTCGCTACGCTAAGAGAAGTAGGACCACAAGCCTCCTATCCCAAAGCTTCCAATAACCGAGCAACAGTGCCCGGAACAAGTGAACAGCATGCGCTAAAAGAAGGTACATCGTATTACGTAGCGATTTTCGATGCCTCAGGTGAATACAAAGAGACAAAATCATTTAAACAAGGTAGCAGCGTTCAGGATTTTACAATAAATAATGGAAAATATACTTTCGTCATCTATGCTTCTGGCACCAATGCCCCCTTGTCCTTCCTAAATTCTGGAACTAAATTGAATACCGCAAAATTTGAACAATTGAGCGCAGATCAGGACCTGATGATGGATCAAGTTTCTTTTGAGGTAAAAGATGGCCAGAACGAACTCAATGCCCAATTAGCGCATCTTTTCACACAAGTTACATTGAAACTGGATGCCTCAGCAGTGGGTGAAATTCGTATTGGAGAGGGCGCAATATCCCCCTCACATCCGAAAAAATCCATCGATATCTCACTTGCAGATCGAGCCATCTCTTATCGTGGAGCAGTAGAATCCGTACCGCTTGTGTTCCAAAACAAAAGTGGTCAAGTAATTTCTTCGGATTCGACTTTTATCGTAACTCCAGCAACTGCAAATGGTATCATCAAACTACGTGATGTTTCCGTCAATAGTAGTACGCCTAAGGATGTGATACAAGAAGGCTGGAATCTACGACCTGGGGTAAAGTACACTTTGGAGATTAATCTCAAGGCACCAGCTGATCCCGTTATACCAGTGGCCGGTACGAATTGGAGTATAGGCGATCTAATTTACAGGGACGGAATCTATCAATTTGCCCCGCCCAGCGATGAGAGCATTTACTATACTTGGTCGCCATCACCGACCGATCAGACGGAGGCTTTTTGGTATACGGATTTTGACGACAGCGTCAAAGGTATGCGCATGTATCGTGTAAACGGATCCTATGCACAAGAGCCACTTGCAGTAGCAAATCAAGACCCCTGTGCATCGGTAAAACCATTAAATGCATGGCGACTTCCGACCAGTGCCGAAATCGTTAACTTAATGTCCAGTAATACTAAAATATATCATGCAAAATATGATACAGGAAATAATAGTTATCTGAAGACAGGCTTGTTTTTTGGCGTTGACTATCAGCCTGAAAAACCCGAAATGGATAAGTATTTATATTTCCGGTCTTTCTACTTTATATCTGCTGGGATGTATCGTTTTGCTCCAACTACCCAAAGTGCCTATCTGCTTGCGGGGAAAAAATACCTAGCCTTTGAGCAGCCCTATAGCGACGACAAACGGACTACTTTAGGTAGTTATGAGATCAAGCCGCTGACATTTAGGCCGAGCGCATCAGCTCCTAGTGAAGCTGTTAGAATCCGTTGTGTTAAAAATAAATAGTTCAGCGCACTAGTTTTATAGACTTTATTCACATAGGCAAAAATAATCACAGTAATTTTGTCATGCGGTTTAATTTGGCACAGAAAGTGCCTTACTTTAAACTCATAATTTAGGTTTATAATTGGTTAGTTTAAAACGCTTGAATCTCCCCGGTTCAAGCGTTTTTTTATAGCTATTCCCTGGCGCCGCTAATCTTTATCCTCAAGTTCAAACAGCAGCTCAATAGGCTGCTGAAGCACACGCGATATCTATTAGCGATAGTACAGTAGATAGTAAATATTATAAGTAATCCTGCAAACAATTGCTACATTTATATGAGATAAAAACATTGCCCCAAATTATTAAAGAGATGAAAACAATCGACGAAATATATCACGCTATTGCTGCTAATATAAAAGCTGTCATCGGAGAAGAATGGGTCTCTGCGGAGCTGAATATTGAAACCATTGGGACTATGGTCAGTTTTACTGGCGAGTATGCAGATCTAACTATGGATAAAAAACAAATCAACGTGGATGAGTTCGATTTCCAGCTGACATTTGACATTCTTGAACTTCACCGGATTACCACAGCGGATGAAAGTAACAAATGGAATAAGGCCACCGTCCATTTGACATCGGCAGGAAAGTTTAGTATAGCGTTTTTGTGGGATCAATGCTACTATGATGAAGTAGATCGTTTATCAAAACAATAAAATAGGCTAAGGAAAAAGAAAACATAAAAGTCTTTGGGAGGAATACGCTAAAACAAACACATAAAAAACTTGACAAAAAGTAACTTTTAAATTACCTTTGTAATATGAGAGTTCGAGAGGTCATCGCTTTTAAAAATTATTTTGAAGACTTCCTTTTGGATCAACCCCAAAAGGTACAGGACAAGATTTTTAAAATAATTGAAGCTATAGAAACCCTCGAGCGAGTTCCAAGTAACTATTTAAAACATTTAGCTGGAACCGACGGATTGTATGAAGCAAGGATTCAGCTTGGATCCAATATATGGCGTGTATTTTGCTTTTTTGACGGGGATAAACTCGTTATTTTAATGAATGGGTTTCAAAAAAAAACCCAAAAAACACCCAAGAATCAGATCGACAAAGCATTAAATATCATGTCTGAATATTACGAACAGAAAGGTAGAGAAAATGGAAACTAAGAATTGGAAAAATATTAAAGATGATGTTTACGGAAAAGTAGGCTCCCAAAGAAGAGATGAGCTGGATAGGGATTTTGAATCTTTTAAAATTGGGCTGCTCCTGAAAAAAGCGCGCGAAGAAAGAAATATTACCCAATCCGAGCTCGCCGAACTCATCGATAAAAAACGAGAGTATATTTCGAAAATTGAAAATAACGGAAGTAACATTACACTAAAAACATTGTTTGATGTTGTTGAAAAGGGATTGGGAGGCAAAGTCAAAATATCATTTGAATTCTAATCTCGTCAATTTTTATACCCGTGATTGAAATTATTGAGAGGCCATCTATCCGAAAAACGGACAAACCCGACGTGATTATATCCAGAATGGACTATGCAATTATCTGCCAAGTGATCGAACGAGTAAATTAAATGGGCAAACAAAATAATTAGGTCTTTAGCTTAATTACCAAAACATTAAAATAGGCTGGGCAATCAACGCCTAGCCTATAAAAAATACAATAAATCTAATGCCTAAGGTAATTGAACAACCATTTTCAGGGCAGGAAGGTTTATACCGCAGGCTGTATGACAAGAAGTTAGAGTAGCCAGATATAGCGGTCAGCTTCGCATGATCGTTAAATAGATCTTTTCAAGCTCGTTGGCCGAAATCTCATCCGCACGAAGCGTATTCACCAGAGTTCCCTGTTTCATGATGCCGATACGTGTACCGCTGTGGACAGCACTATAAATATCGTGCGTAGCCATTAAGATTGCCTTTCCGGCCTCCCTCATCGCGCGCACATTTTCATTAAACTCATACATCGCCTGTGGGTCCAGCCCGCTGGTAGGCTCATCCATCAATATCACTTTCGCATTTTTAGCCATGGCAATTGCAATCCCGATCTTTTGTCGCATGCCTTTGCTCTGCTGTCCCACTCTTTTTTCAAAAGCTTCGGGCTGCAGTCCCACCTGACGCAGGTAATCACAGAGTTTATCTTTCGGATACCTGAAGCCCGCGAGCCGGCTAAAAAAATCCAGATTTTCCAGGCTGCTCAAATACGGGTAGAGCATCACCACTTCAGGAATATAGGCGATATCCGGCACCTGTTGCCCGAGTGCCACCAGCTTTCCGTCCACCCTGGCCTGACCGGAGCTAGCGGCAATAAAACCAAGAAATAAATTGAGGGTTGTCGTTTTTCCAGCACCATTCTGCCCCATCAGGCAGAATACCTCGCCAGATTTCACCTGCAAATTGAGGTGGTCCAATACGATATGACCGCTATAGTGTTTCGTCAATTCAACTGCTTCTAACATCATATCTGCTAAAATTTAAAACCTACTACTGCCCTAATGTTAAAGGGATCGCCATCGATGTAGTAATAATTACGTCCTTCATAAGGGTACGATGAAATGATATCGCCAGAGGCCATATAGCGCCGGTTGGTCAGGTTATCTGCGATAAGTTGTACAGAAAGCCTGTTGTGCGTATAATTTAGTCCGGCATCAAATTTGGTAAAATCAGGAATAAACAGATCTTTTTCGGAGGTACTACGTTTTATCAGTGTACTTTGACCAACACTGAGCTTCAGTACTGCCTTATTTTTCAAGGGAAAACCATATTGTACCCAGGTATTTACGATCTGTTGTGGCGTCTGGGGCGTTTGTTTCCCGATCAGGCTTTCATCACTATTTTTAGTAATTACAGCATCCACAAAAGTATAATTCGCAACCAGGGATAACGCATCTGTAACATGACCGATGACATCCAGTTCGATCCCTTTGCTGATCACCTGACCAAGTTCTTTGACAAAGCCCTCATGTTCGAGGTCGGTGATAACGCCATTTCGCTTGACCGTCCGAAACGCGCTCAGCCCCGTATACAACCGGGAGCCGAAAAAATTCCGCTTGACTCCCAACTCCATATTTGTTCCGTATTCAGGGTTGACAGCTTCAGAGCCCACCACTTCATTCCCTTCATTTACAATCGCTTTCTGCCCAGTCTGCGGAATAAATGTCTCATCATAGAGCAAGTAAAAGGTTGTAGCCTTATCCATCAGATAAGTCAGTGCCACACGTGGCGATAAAGCCTTCTGATGGTATGTATTTGTGCGAACAACGCCTTTGGCGTTGACGGACTGTTGATCACTTTTGTACCAGGTATATCGGGCCCCCAGTGTGAGTCGCAATTTTTCCAGCAGATCAATATTATCGTAGGCATAAACCGATTTGAGGAAGGTATTTCGATCGAGCCGCGAAGCTCTTACCGTCTTGCTCACCGCTGCATCGACCTGATTATCCGGGTTGCTTCGGAGGTATACAAATTGCGCTGTTCCGTTGTTGAGGGATAGAGAGTCCTTACTATTGATGTAATCGGCTCCAAATACAAGCTGATGTTTTATTGCACCTGTTGTGACCGTTCCATTGGCAAACAACTGAGTGGAGAAGGTCTTCCCCGCACCCATCGTCAGCGAACTACGTCGGCGTGTGGTATCGCCATCCCTAAAATTCACCAGACTTCCTGCAGATGTCATATTCCAGGAGCGATAAGGTGACCAGAGGAAGGAAGACTGGGAAGTCAGCTGCCAGGATTTATTGAATTTATGCACTCCATACAATCGTGCGGTCTGATTCTGGGCATAACTTCGTGGCAGACCAAGCCCCGCACTGTAATTCACAGCAATCGGTCCTTTGAGTTTATCGGCTTCATTGCGCACTTTAACAATTGCTGTTCCATTTTTTGTTTCACCACGCACCAGATTATATTCCGCCAGCATATAGGTATTGGGACTGAAATTGTATTGGATTACCGGAGCCAGGGCATATTTATCTGTTTTTAAATAGTCGAGGAAAGAATTACGATGCTGATAAGCTAGGTTTAAACGATATGAAAGCCCTTTATCTTTTACCGCAGAGCCCAGATCGGCCGTGGTACGGAAGAAATTAAAACTGCCCAGTGACTGACTCACATTCAGCAGTTTATGCTTGGGTGTTTTAGTCACAATATTGACCGAACCGCCGGGTTCACCAAAAGAATTCAAAAAACCGGCTGGCCCTTTGACGATTTCGATGTTTTCGATCAGCGCTTCATCGTCTATTACAGCACCGTAGTTAAAACGTCGGGACATCCCATTCAGGGTCGTATATCCCATAAAACCCCGCATCTGCACTATAGCCGAATTATCGAATGGTGTACTGTTGTAACCAAAGTATACACCACTTACATTTCGTGCGGCATCCTTCAATTCGAGCGCCCCCTGGCTCTGTAGCAATCCCGAGGAGATGCTGATGATATTTTGAGGGATTTCCAACAGTGGCAACTGCAGCTTCATCGTATTGGACAAGGTATCTGATTTTACCTTCGTATTTCGCAATTGCTGCACACGGACTTCCTTGAGGTTGTATGTACGGTAGATGGTATCCTGCTTTGTCGCTTGCGCATGGCTGGCAAGTTGGTATAAAGATAAAAATACCATTAGGGAATGCTTTATTTTCATGCTTTTCGTTTTTGATATGATTCGTTGTTAGTATTTCTTTTCCATCGGTCGCATTTTCCCTGCTACAGCCCAGATAGCTAAGGTGAGGAACAGTATGCCAGCTATTTTCCAGGCAATGGAGCTTATTCTTCCCGGATCAGTAGATGGAGAAAATTGTGGAAGGTGCTTTAGGTCTTCTTTCGAAAGTTTGGCATCCCGCAGCAAAAAGCCATTCATATGCAGCACCCAGTGGTGCTGAAATCGAGCGACATCCCCCTGATAATGCAGGTAGTCGCCCAATCCCGTTTGGGCAATTTCATTGAGCAGGGACTGCATCTGGGTGACAGGATTGAGCCAGCTGGTCCTATCCAGCCAGCGCTGATGCAGCTGTGCTTCTTGCTGGTATGCACGGATATTTTTATCCATTCTTCGCCCCAGCAGATCATAGTAAGCTACAAATCTTTTATTTCCATATTGTGCGGTATCTGTGGGTCGCCGCAACGGCACATATTGCAGATTATTGTTATAAAATTGCTCAACAATCTGAGGTATAGGCATCTCCCAAGTCTCGAGCATCGTCGCCCGTTGTTTGGACACCAATTCCGTCCGTAGTGGCAAAGGCTGTTTTAGTGCGACCAGCCGATTGCAGAGCGCAGGCAGCACAATCGTCAGTCCCAGCCAGATGCCCATGAGCAGTAGTACACTTTTGCGGGATGAGCTTCCACGGAGGACGACCATCCAGGCCAGCACAAACCAAAACAACAGATAAATTAGAGTCGCCAGGTTCCAGAGCAGAAAATCAACGCCATCTTTTGGTATAGCCGCAGGCGTCAGCATAAAACCGATACTGTTGAATGCCGTTAGCAGCAGCCAAAGCAACCCGAGCCTAAAGAGTAATTTATAGAAAAGAATGCGTCGCAGACTTCCTCCATGTAGGCGCAGCAAGCGATCCGTCTGTTGTTCTTTCTCCCGGGAAAATAAGTCATAGGAAAGCACAATAATCAGCAGCGGGATCAAATAGACCAGCACAAAAGATAAATCAAAATTGCCTGCAGCCAATTTTTCGGGATTGGCTATAGCGGTATTTGGAGGCGTAAAAAAGTCCCTTTTACTATTGACTACATCATAGAATGGCAGGATATCCCGTTGTCCGATTGCCATCAGCGCCAGTGCTGACGGGGGATTGGTAGCGATTGGTGATGCCCGGTATTCGATGACCTGCGGTAGTCCCGCCTGAATAGCCAAATTTTTCCCTTCTATGGTACTGGTATCACTGTCAAACCGCTGTATCAACTCAGCGAATTGCCGCTGCTGATTCCTTTGGAGGGTATCGAGCCCCCTAAGCTGCTGCTCGACAAAATGCCCACCTGTGTACAGGCTGTATCCCCCAAGCAAAATGAAGAAAAATAGTAAAGCAAGTTGCAGGGGCTGTGCAATAAACTGCTTCCATTCGAATCGAAATATAAGTTTAAGGAGATTCATAGCCTTTTTTTAAAAAATTTCAGACGGAAGCCTAACACAAGGGTCAGGACACATGGCCAGATCAGGAGCCCAAAAAGAGGGATACCCTCCCGCCACAGCAGAACGACTAGCTTCGGAAAAGGATAGTGAAAAGCGGGGAACAGTGCGGCCGGCGCCTCTGTCAAGACCTTATGCAGTTCCGGTTGTTTCGTTTTTTTAGCAACTTCATTGTTGAGTCGGCGAATAAAGGTATTTCGATAATCCCTGGCCTGCTGGAAGAACAGCTGATGGTGAAAAAAATCTGTTCCCGACAGCGTCATGGACAACCTTTTCAATGCCGTAAAGGGGTTCAACAGTCCCATAGCAGATAGGCTTTGTTGCTGTTGATCAATTATCTTTTCCACGTTAGCATAGTAATAGTCAAATACTTTTTGCTGATAATCCTCATTATACTGCAAGACCAGACCATCGACGTTCAGAGGCAGTTCCGCTAATTTTTTGACTCCATATTGGCTACACAGCTGTTCGAGGTATTTCTCTGCACGGGATCTACTGTCCCCTTCCCCATGGATCCCTTTAAGATAGCCCTGTCGGACCTGATTATTAAATTCGGCCCTTGAGGACAAAGGGTAGCGCTGATCAATCCATGTCGCTCCGATTTTTGGCAGCACAATCGCTCCCAAAAGCCAAATTCCCATCGCGAGCTGTATAGCCGAACGCGACGAACGACAGTACAAAGAAATTAGCGCAGCAATTAGGGTCAGGGAAAAATAAAAGACCAGATAAGCCAGCATCATAAAGCCAAATCTGCCCAGCAACAGATGCCCAGCGTCAAATAAACATAATAATACCAGCATACCCGTAAAGACAGGTAGCAACCAGAGTATTGCAAACATATAATACGCGATGATTTTCGACCACAGTAGTCTGGAAAGACTGGAGCCATGCGTCAGTAGCATCTTTAGGGTGCCCTGCTCGCGCTCCTGTGTCAGCATCGTGCAGCACATCGTCAGGTAGAGAAAGGGAAGCAATACCTGCAAGATCAAGGTCAATGTCAGGCTTCCAAAACGTAATTGTGCATCTGTCCCCTCCGCATTGCTGTAATCGACTTCATGCTGCACATGCGCCTCCACCCGATAGCTCGTACCGAAATAATCATTGAGCCCAGGATCAAAAACCGTCAGTGGACTCAAAGGCTTGAAAAGGTAAGTACCATAATGGGCCACATCATGCGCATCTGCGTGGAATGTCCGCAGCTCGCTGCTAAATTTTTTGTTGCTCTCCTGTCGGTCCTGCGCATCCTGCTGATATTGCAATATCCCCAAAAGACCACTTAAAGTCAGCAATACAAATACGATACAGGTAAAAATAAAGATCGTCCGGTCGCGGTAAGCAACTTGAAATTCTTTTTTGATCAAGCTAAAGCTAAGGGATAGGGACTTATTCATCGTAAATTAATTAATGCATCAAAGTTGCAAATAAATAATAATATTTGCAACTTTGATGCATTAAAACTTATTTAAACTGTTGGTATATGATCCTGTCCTTTCGACCAAAGCGAAGATTTCCATTTTACAAGCAGCCCGACGCCATGGATTGTGGTCCTACCTGCCTCAAGATCATCACAAAATATTTCGGAAAAACATTTCCATTGTCCCATTTTCGAAGTTTGTGCCGCATCGGCAAGCAGGGCACCAGTTTTCATCAGCTGGCTGAGGCCGCACAGCAGCTTGGTTTCAAAACACTGTCGGCATCATTATCCTATCAGGTACTGAGCCAACAGGCTCCTCTACCCTGCATCCTGCATTGGGAGCGTGAGCATTATGTGGTACTTTATCGGATCACAGCCAAGTATGCCTACCTTGCAGATCCGGCAATGAACAGTAAAGTGAAGATCAAAACAATGGATTTCCTACGCTCCTGGGAGACTGCCGCAGGTACAGCTGTCGGCCGGGCATTGTTGCTTGAAACGAGCCCTGATTTTGAATCCCAAGCCAGCATCGCTGATCCGTCTGCATCTGTTTGGTCCTTGCTGCCCCTGCTCAAAGACCACCGCAAAAAACTGATCCCCATCGGTATCAGCTTACTGATTGCCAGTCTGATCTCCCTTTCAGTTCCCTTTTTGACACAGCTCACGGTAGACAAAGGCATCGCCTATAAAAACACCCATCTGCTGCTGCTAATTTGCCTGGGGCAGCTGATGTTATTCTGTGGCAAAATGCTCATGGATTACCTTCGGGCGAGACTCCTGTTTGCTATCGGCGCCCGGACGAGCATCAAGATGCTCAAGGAGTTTCTCGCCAAACTGATGGAACTTCCGTTTTCTTTTTTTGACAACAGGCAGGCCGGCGACAATATGCAACGTATCAATGACAATCAGCGTGTCGAAGATTTTCTGACCAATTCCCTGATCAATTTTATGCTATCCGCCATCACCTTGCTGGTTTTTGGAGGTGTTCTTTTTTACTACAACTGGCAGATTTTTGCCATCTTTCTGATCGGTGCACTGCTGAGTGTGCTCTGGTCCAATTCCTTCCAACATAAAAGAAAGTTGATCGACCAACGTAAGTTTAAAGTACTCTCCGCCAATCAGCAGCTATTGCTGGAAATCTTTTATGCGATGCAGGAGATCAAGCTGACGGGTAGCGAACAGGAGAAACAGCAACTCTGGGCCAGCATCCAAGATCAGTCCTACGGTTTGAAAATGGAGTCCCTGCAATTGGACCAGCTCATGCAGGGCGTCGGCTTTTTTCTCAACGAGATCAAAAATGTACTGATCACCTATGCGGCAGCGATGCTCGTCATTGAGGGACAGGTAACTCTGGGCGGTATGCTGGCCATCACCTATATCTGCGGGCAGTTAAATGGCCCCGTGACCCAATTGATTGAATTTGCCCGAGTCTCTCAGAACACCAAATTCAGCCTGCAGCGTATGGCGGAGGTACATCAGGAGGCCGCTGAAGATCAGGATATCCCCAGCCAGCCTATCGCCGCCAGTCCGCAGCCTATCCATGTCAACAATTTAACTTTTCGGTACGATACCGCCAACAGCGAAGCAGTCCTCAAGGATGTCAACCTCCATATTCCAGCCGGCAAGATCACAGCCATAGTGGGCACTAGCGGCAGCGGCAAGACAACACTGATCAAGCTACTGCTCAAATTTTATCGGACCGATCCGGGATCAATCATAATCGGCAATACCCCACTCGACCAACTGCATGCCAAGGCCTGGCGTGCCCGTTGTGGTGTTGTTATGCAAGATGGCTACATCTTTATGGATACCATCGCCAACAATATTTACGCCGGTGCATCAGTCAAGGACGAAAGACGCTTGCAGGAGGTCGCACAACTGGTCAATATGCACCATTTCATCCAAACCATGCCCTTCGGCTACCAAACCATTATAGGCCGGGACGGCTATGGGCTGAGCAGTGGTCAAAAACAACGCCTCCTGATCGCAAGGATGATCTACCGCAATCCACCCTATATTTTCCTTGATGAGGCTACAAATTCACTTGATGCCCATAATGAGTTAACGATCGTCAATAACCTGAACCATTTTTTTGAGGAAAAGACGGTCTTGATCGTGGCACACCGCCTCAGCACCGTGAAAAATGCCCATCAGATTATTGTGCTCGATCAAGGCACCCTTGTCGAACAAGGCACGCACCAAGAGTTGATCAAAAAAAAAGGCAGCTACTACGAACTGATCAAAAATCAGCTTGAGTTAACAAATTGATCGCTATTACAACTTTATTAAATCCATGCATCATGATTGAAATCCTTCCCTATTCCCTCGTCCGCTATGCGAGTTTGCCCGTCGCCGCTTTTGCCCCATTTCACTTTGCAGATCTGGAGCAGCGGCTACAGCGTATAAATCACATGCAGCATGAGCGTTCGCTGCTGCAGACGGCCATCTGCGATAGCCTGTACGAATTGGTGCAAACTGCGCCAGGTGATACCGAACGTATCAATCTGATTCGGCTCAAACGGGTGATCTACAACAATAAAACCGTTGGTGTTCAATTATTCGCAGACTGTAACCCATTGTTGCCGCCCGCATTACAGGCACAACTGCGCAAACTATTTGATCTGATAACAGCTATAAATATTGCCGAAAGCAATCAGGAAACACATTACCAGCAACATCTGAGCAACAGTCATCGCTACCTTCAACAGCTGGCGGGCAACCCCTTATTGCAAAATGGACTCCTATTGTCCAGTCCGGTGCTGTACAGCCAGCTCCCCGACTATATCAGCAAAGATCCCAAAGATTTCGGGCCAAAGGAATGGCGGCTGATCTTTAGCCTGCTCCGTTACCTGACGCGAATGACCTTTAAAACATCGCCATTTAGCAGCTTCACCTATACTGGACAGGCACAGTTTATCGGCACCCACAACGCTATTTTCGACAGTGCAAAACCGTCGATCCGATCCGGCATCCGCCTCCATAACGGATTATTTGAATACATTAAATCCATCCTTAATCAGCATCCTGTCCTCAACGAATATCTGCTGGTAAGGCTCAACAATACCGTCCGGCTCGAAGAGAATAAATTGTCCTTTCTATTTAACCACCACAATATCGAATCCTTCCAGAAGCTTCCCGCGGTGGGGCTGCAACGTTATATTTTAGAACAGCTGCGTACCGCGGGCACTTCCAATATGACTTTTTCCACGTTGATTCAAATGCTGGAACCTATAGTTGCTCCTGCAGACCGGCACCAGTTAAAACAACATCTTATGCAATTGGTGGATACAGGTTTTCTGGAGCTAAGTACCGATATTTCGGCGATGGACCACCATTGGAGCCAGGCCTTAAAGCATTTTTTAAGCGCGACAAACTGCAAGCATCCCGATATGATGCTTCTCATTCGGCTGCTCGACAGCCTTGCTACGGTTCAGGCGGCCTACCCGCAGGCCAATGTCATGCTACGGAAAGAGCTGCTGGAAATCGCGGAAAAAGAAGTTAACAGCTCCCTTAAACAGCTCCAGAGGGAAACAGGCGCCGCGGCCACAGCGATTACTGCCAATGGTGCAACAGCGCCATTCAAAAAAACAAATCCCGGTCCCCTGCATTTTTCAGGACGACAGCTTATTTACGAGGATTGTTACACCGATACAACAGACAGCCTTTCGGAAGCCGCTGTCCGCCAGTTTATCGAAAAAACAGACGCACTGCTGCAGTACCTTCGACCCATGGAGGCCATGGCTCCCGAAAGAGAAAAAATGCTTTCCTTTTTCAAACAGCATTATCCTGTCCGGGCTAGCGTCAATATCCTGGATTTCTATTTCGACTATTATTCCAATGTCAAAAAGCAGGAAAAAGAGGCGGCTCCGCCGCAGCCCACAAATTCCGGTCCATGGATTCAAAACCTTGACCGGCAGCTCAAAGAAATTGCGGTCCCCGGTCAGGACATCCTCGATTTGGACGCACATTTTTTCGACGCGATGTCCCCAGCTCAACATGGCAATCAAAAAACAGGATACTCGCGTGGTGTATTCGTCCAGTTTTACGCGAAGCCTGGAGATAAGGCTTTGGAGAGCCCCCTTACTGGGGTTATCAATGCCGTGTTACCGGGGATGGGAAAAGTCAGCGGTCGCTTTCTGCACCTATTCCCCCCAGCCATGAGCGATAGTATCCGTAGTCATAATGAGCGACTCCATCCCGACCTGCTGAAAGCCGAGCTGAGCGATGGTTCATTCTTTAACGCCAACATCCATCCGCCATTGCTCTTTCAGGAATGCAGCCTTTCGGACGAACATCGACATTACCCCCCAGAGAAACAGATTCCGGTACACGAGTTATCTGTTTGCCATACCGAAGGCGAAGACTTTCTGTCCTTATTTTACCGGGAGCAGGAAGTATTTGCTTATGACCTTTGTCTGGAATCCTTTTACAACCGCTCCAATTTCTATCAGCTGATGGCACATTTTAACAGCGATGACAAAGTTTACCTGCAGCCTTTTATTAACTGCATCGACCGACAATATCTCCCCCAGGATCCGGCCACCCTGCCCCTGATACTGCTACCACGTATTGTGTATGCCGAAACAGTCATTATCCGGCGCAAAACTTGGTGCATCCAGCGGCGCGTTATACCCGCGCCGCAAGGGAAGGAGACCGCTGCGCAGTACTTTGTACGCATCAACAGCTGGCGAGTGGATGCAGGCATACCTGCTGCCGTTTTTTTATTTTTACGGAAACGGTCCTTTGCTATCGAAGAAGTCGTCAAGGGTCATCAAGCACAAAAACTTTTGCCTGACGATTACAAGCCCCAGTATATCTCGTTTGAGCAGCCGATTCTGGTCGATCTCTTTGTTCGGCTACTGGCTCGTGCCGGTCAGTACCTTATCCTTGAGGAAGTACTCCCTGCCCTCGATCCGACAGCAGGCCCAGCACAGGATCAGGTCAAAGAACACCTTATCCAATGGTACAACTATTAACAAAAAAGATGAGAGACAATTGGTTATCTGTACACCTTTATAGCGCCGTGAGTTTAGACCTGATTCTGCTCCATATTGTCAGGCCTTTTCTCGCAGACTATTTTATACCATCAGCTGATTCTTTTTTCTTTATCCGTTATTGGGATGAAGGAAGCCATATCCGTTTGCGGATGCAGGTACCAGCTGTTAGGGAGCCCGATCTACTGGATGCGCTCGACCAACAGATCCGGTCGGTACCATCACTGGGATGCAAGCTGAAGGTTGTTGCTTACGAACCCGAAATAGACCGCTATGGCAATGCCCACACGATCCATTTTGCCGAGCATTATTTTTTCCTTTCCTCCCGCTATATTTTAGCCCATGTTGTCCCAAAACCACAGCGTGGGTCGCCCTCGACTGAGGCCATACACCTGCAGCTGATCCTGCTCAAGGCACTCGGCTGGGAGATTCCCCAGTTGTGCCAATTGCTCGATCATTTTATCGCCGGCTGGATACGCCGCCTGTTTGATCCTTTGCAGGATCCCGAGGCGGAGCATCGGTTTTGGTCAGACCAGTTCGAGAAAAACTTCAATCATAAAGCAGCCGCTTTCAAACCTGCTATTGCTCAGCTTTGGAGCGATCTCGACAGCAAAGAAAAGTCTGATGACACCACGGTCTTTTTAACATCGAGTACACAATTGCTCCGCAGCTACTTAGCAGCCGTGGATCATCCCCAAAAAAAGATTGCTATATGTGCGAGCCTGATCCACATGAACAACAACAGAGTAGGCTTGTCCAATCTGGATGAAGCCTATGCTTCCTATTGCCTTCGGCATTCTTTACAGGCTATTTTATCTTCCCAAAAACCCATATGACAACTCTTTTTAACAGTACCCAGCGGCAACGGCTGACCGAACATCTCGAACAGGTGACCCAACATATCCTCCAGGCCTGCCGGCAGCACCAAAGTGGGCTATATTGGTTGAGCCCCTATTATACAAGTGAAACGACCTACGATTTTAAGGTCACGACCGACCTATTTCAGGGCAATAGCGGTATTGCACTTTTCTTCCTTGCCCGTTATTCGTATAGCGGATCGCAAGCCGATCTGCATATCGCCCAACGGACAATGGATTTTGTCTCTGATCATCTGGAGCAGAACAGCCCGCAGGGTTTTGGTTTATTTACAGGACTTTCGGGAGTAATTTACACCTATATTCGGTTATTCGAACTTGGCGGCGGTCAGCAATATCTTGACCGGGCCTATGCACTTGCCCTAACCTATCAGGATCAACTTGTGCGGCAGACCATTAAAGCCGATCTGCTCAGCGGTTACTCGGGCAGTCTATTTGTACTGACCCTGTTGCAACATTATCACCCCGAGCCAGCGCTGATCAAACTAATCCAAGAGCTGATTGACCGCCTGGTCGCGGAGGCACGTCCATCCGAAAAAGGCTTAAAATGGGACTACAACCAATCCAAATCCGCCTACGATAGCCTGACCGGATTTTCCCATGGCGCCTCGGGGATCGCTTATATACTACTGGAAGTAGCCGAATATTTTGACAATAAGGCCCTATTGTACCTTGCCGAAGAGGCGCTGCTCTACGAAATGCAATATTTCCATGCCGATTTTGACAACTGGCTCGATCTGCGCCTCGGAAGTCATCGTCTCCAGACCGCCAATATACAGCATTGGGAGCTGAAAAACTTTCTGCCTCATATCCAGGAGCTCAATTCCTGGGCACATGGTGCCGCAGGGATCGGTCTGGCCCGGCTCGCAGCCTGGCGGGCAACGGGTAAAACAGTATACCTGGATCAATGCCGCAACATCGCCAAAAAATGCAGCACGACTATCCTTCGGGCTGACCGGCAGGACTATACCGTCTGCAGCGGATATGCCGGTCTGCTGTCCTTTATGCGCGACTATCCACATACCGCACAGGAATACAGCGGTGAACTGCTCCTGCATGTCATTGATAAAGCGCAGCTGCAGTACCAGACTACCGGCAGTTACAACAGCTATATCTCTGCTGGCCGTGACGACTATGGGCTGCTTTCCGGCGCGGCCGGAATTGGCTACAGTATCCTGCAGCTGCTCGACAGCGATATGTCTTCTATCTTCTGCCCGAGCCTCCCGCCTCCTCATAAATCAATACAACAAGCAATCAAGCTAAACCTTAGGGACCTTCAGCGGGGGCTTTTGAAAAAGTACTACCCCCTGACCCTACAACAGCTGGAGGAGCAACCTGCCATGCGCAAGATCCTTGATCAGGAGAACGGTCTCCATGATTTTGAAAACAGCTTGACGGAACAGCTCCTTCAGGCTGATCCAGCCCCTAGCTTGCAGGCTGTTTTTGCACTGGAGCAGACCCAAAATAAGCTGTGGAAACAACATAAAGGCCATCTGTGTTACAGCAAGAAAAATGCCTATATCAAAAGTAAGATCCAGCAGCTAACGGATGGAAAAATGCTGGACCTAAGCCCGCATTCCCTTATGCTGGCCGACCACGTCAGCTTATATCTCCTTGACGAAGCGCTACGGGGAGCTCTGGCACTCCCTTCAGATAAGCTGGCCGTCCTATTTATAGCTGACGAATGGGGTGTCAGCAGCAGCTACATTGGGTTGATCAGTATGCTGATTGTACAACAGGTGGAAAATACACCGCTAACAGGAGCCTTATTATGTGATCAGGTCAGCAACAAACTGAGATCCATGATCGGGGAACTGGATGCGGATCATTCCCTAAAGGCCCACATATCCGCGCAGATCCGACTGCTATTTGAAAGTGGTATACTGACCACCGTGGATGTATAAACAAGAAAGTCAGGTACGCGACCTGACTTCCCAATCCTTATCATTGCATTAGCAGATTACCGTAGTACATCTGACCGGCGGGTTATGATGATCATCTGTAGGCTCGGTATGTGTTGGTTCGGACACATTTCCCAAACCACCAGAGAGGCGTTTTGCCACCTCGCTATCGATACTTGTTACAAAACTTTCTAATTGGAGATCCTCCAGATTTAATTTGATTTTTTCTACTGAATCTTTCATGACTACTAAGTTTAATTGTAATGCCTACTGTGATAACGGGTTTTCAGCTTATCCCCGGTTGCAACAGTACTAAGTTATAATTATTGCAACATAGTTGCAAGAAGTTTTTAAATTAATTTATTTCCCTTTGAACACCATGGCGCTTGCTTTAAATTAATAAGGTTGGTTTTTTAGGCATGAACTGAACTCAGGCATGTTGATATTTAGCAGCAATAGGTATCTGCCAATGAAAGTATATAAAATAAAATAGGCTAGGGAATCAACACCTAGCCTATAAAAAATACAATAATCTAACCTGCCTAAGGTAATTGAAGAACCATTTTCAGGGCAGGAAGGTTTTAAAAAATTTTCGAAATTTCCAGCCCATACAAAGTAAGATCACTATTAAACCAATGAACCAAAGATCTGGAGTGGAACCTGATCGGTGTTTATCGGTTGTTGACTTTTGTGCTCTTTGCGCGCTAAGCGCATTGACATTGGTGGAAAGGCTCCTGTTTGCTATCCTATTTGACTTTGATTCCTGCATAAAAAGTCTCCCTCGCTAACCGGTCAGTCCACTATCCGGATGAAATCGAAAATTACTGTCTATCCAACCTCATCCGAGGCCCAAAGAACAGACTGTTTTTATAAAAATCACTAGAACTAGTGATTGACCACCATCCAATTTTATACTATCTTGAAACTAATTAGCCGACACGATATTACGCCATACCATAGGCCAGCAGATGGCACTTGGAGTTATTGATTTCAATTGTCATTAATCCAATGAAATGATGTTAACCATAATAAACGGATCCATATGAAAAGACAACTCCTATTAACCGCATTGGCACTGAGCTTTACCGCTCCTGTCCTGGGCCAAGTTGCCACAAAAGTTTTCACATTGGACTTGGGCAGTCCTTCCCGAAATTCGCTTACGAGCAGCGACACTTTAGCCAAACAAGATAAACAGCGTGGTGACACTACAGCCAAGCCAGATAAACGCGGCCATCGTCCTTCAACCAGACTGGATATACGGAGCCGTGAGCCCTTAGCCTTCAATCTGATTAACGCAAATCCCTACAAGTATACCTATGTAATCAATCACAGATTGGTCAATCTCTTTGAAAACAGCGGTCCCAATCCATTGGACAGTATCGGAAAAATCCTCAGTGGCAAAGCTGTCCCAGTCCCGCCAAAAGATACACAAGCCGCTATCACTGATCAACAAATCAAGGAAACGGAGGCGAAAATCGACAGCGTAAACAATGAAATCAAAGAGCTTTTAGGGCAAAAGTCAGCCGATACGAAAAATAAAGATGCGCAAAACAAAAATCTTATTATAGATATGCAGATCATGCAAAAGAAGCTTCAAATTGACTCATTGATTGCAGATCGTGATAAATTAAAAAAACAATTGGAAGCTATTTATCTATCGCGTTCGGCTTATTCCACCACTTTTGTCAATACGGTTAAATTCAATAATTTTTTGGGTACAACGCGGCTTGGCACGGCAAAAAAAGAAAGCGATGATATCGAAAATATTAAAACAGCGATCAGCATACTCAGCCAAAAGTTCAATGACCTGGACCTGGAGCTGAACAAATATATAGGGAAGATCGCTGCCGAAGATTTTCTTCAAGCGGATAGCTTTTCAACTAAGAGAAGCGATTTTTTGACCGCCTTTGCATCGGTGATCAGCAGCAGCCAAGAAATCAGCAATGAAGCCAACCAGTTTGACGAAACCAAGAAAATCTATGGAGAAACGCTTAAAAATATCCAGCCCGTTTCGGACAAGATCAAAGAAAAGGTAAACGAAATGCAGCAGCTTAAACTTCACAACTACCTGCTGCCCGTGGATATCAACGGCAAAAATATCGATGCCGTCGAAGTGACCGTGGAGCGTTATGCCCGTAATAAAGCTACCCCCTCCTTGGATAAATATACCTACAACATCTGGGTAAAAGGCGGCGTCAAAATTGACGTCAGCGCCGGTGTGTTTATTTCCTCATTAATGGACAAGGAGTATGAGATCAGAGGCACAGGCGCAAATCAAACCATTTGGGATAAGAAAAAAGGAAATTATGATTTTGGCTTTGGATCGACGGTCAATCTTTCCCTGCGCAGTGCGGATTGGGTGCGTCCAACATTGAGTCTGGGCGCGTTATTTACAACCAATCAAAAATTTCAGCTTTTGACCGGAATAGGTGTTATTTTAGGTAAGGAAGAGCGCATTATCCTTCAGGGCGGTCTGAGTATGGGCCGGACTTCCAGCATCATGGGCGATTACAAAACCGACGGTTCAGTCAGTTACGATCTGGGAACAAGCGGTACTGTCCCCACAAACGACAAATTTACTTTTGGCCATTTCTTTGGGATTTCCTATAATTTTGGAAAGGTCAACAAAGAAACCCCAGCCAAATAAGCAGATCGGAGAACCGCTTTTATCATCTGCTACAAAAATAACTTCCACTGTTCAGGTAACGGTGGAAGTTATAACAGCGTAAAGGTTGCCCACCTCGCCGATCAAGAACGCCAGGCCAGCAGATACGATCCACCCTGGAGGTGGTCAATTACTTCCTTGATATAAACAGGGCTTACCACAAAACAGCCCAGCGACCGCCCCGCATTTTTATCGGTAACATACTCGCCGGGATGCAGCACAATATATCGTTCACGTGTATTGCTATTGGTTTCCTGCAATCCATCCAGATAGAGCGAACGACCATTTTTGTCGCTGATATACGTTTTGCCTGTCTTAAAAATTCCCAGACAGGATTTATTGGAGCCAATTTCATTCGAAAATTCAGTCGCATATAGGTCACCCGAATTTTTAGCATGTGACACCATATAGCTTTTTACTTCCTTATTTTGAAGATCAAAAATAAACAATCGTTTTTCGGTGCGCGGTTTATTGTAATCCACAATCGCCCAATAGTTGGCCTTGCTTTTTGAATCAAAGTCAAATAGCGCCTGCAATTGATCCTTTTGTCCAATTTCTCCTGCTAGCGCCAATGCCTGCTGTTTTAACGGATCGCTTTGCGTTGTACCTAACTTTGGTAATACCCACATATTTTGAGGTTCAGCATCGAGGTAATGATCCACATAGGCTTGAATATCCTTTAACAGGTCATCACATCCTTTTTTTATCTGTAGGCCATCTTCGTGATCGCCGACATTGATGATCGGGTTCCAATGTCGGGCAGCACTACGCAATCCTACCGCAGTAAACTCGACCGAAAAGGCCGGACTCGTTTTGGACAAGTACTGAAACACCTTACCCTCCCCTTCGCCGTAGTTTTCCGCATCCTGCAGACTACACTGCGCACCTTTAGCAAACAGCGCAATGGTACCATCCTGCGACAATTGATATTTCTTGAAAATTTCCAGCATGAGTTTCCGGCCGGATGCCGAAACAGCTTCCAGAATATCATAACTGGTCTGAAAGAGTCCTGCCTCCGAGTTTTCGGCTGTCGGCACCTTTATCTTTGTCGGATCGCCCCATCCTTTGAGCTTACCGCGATCCCAGCCACAACAATGCTTTCCATTGCTTTCCATCAGCCCCAGACCGAAAAGCATCACAAACAATCCACGTAGGCGATCCTCCGCCGTGCCCAATTCATTTGCTGTCTCCTTGCTGATCAACTCCTTAAAACGCAAGAGCGCGTCTTTATCGCGCTTATCCCCTAGAGGCTTTGCCACCTCTTGTGCTACGCGATCTTCCTTTTTTAGCCCTTCGTATAGATTTGCGTAGAGCAATCCCATACCATAGTAAAAGCCGTATGGAGCCTGTCCCCGATTGCCATTCTCCCACCTTGTTTTTGAAATGCCCGTCCGGTCCACTAAGCTTGGGATCGCGACAAAGGGATCATCGCTGAGCTGTTTTTCCACCGTGAGGCCCAGCAGCTTCAATACTGCGGCGTCCAGTTGCCCATTTCCGTCCAGATTATGCGCCTCCCGAAAGGAACTGATGGCATTTTTGGTCTGGTTTCCATAGGCCCCATCAATATTGCCCAAACTGTAACCTAATTCGGTCAGTTTGATCTGGACAGCCTCTACATGTTGTCCTTTGTCTCCAAATGAAGGAATTATTGAAATTGTTTTCATAACACTGGTTTTAATATGCTTGACACAATTTATATATGGCTAATACCCCCAAGATCACAAACGATCTATCTGGTCCTATAAATTTACCAAATGCAATGGCACAAGAAAATAGCTAGTCCTAGTGATATTTTATAGAAACTAAATCCAGCCTTCCTCAATGGATTTTTTGATCAGTTGTAGTGGTGTTTTGACAGCCGCCTTTGCTAAAATATTTTTACGGTGAGAATTAATGGTATGGATGCTTAAGCACAGGAGCTTTGCAATCTCATTGCTATTCAACCCCTCGACAATGGCTTTTAGAATTTCCCTTTCCCGATCGGTAAAAAGTAACTTTTGGGCAAAAGTAATGGCCCCATCCTGAATATTGTAAAAAGACGGTTCACCATGCAGGCCGATAATCGAAAAATTGGGATGACTATTTTTTTGGATATGCGTAATATCGGTATGCACATGCAAGCTATGATAAATGTTTCGTTCTTCATGATTGACCACCACATACTGAATTAATAAACGGGCATAATGACCATCCTTTTTCCGGACCCTTAAATCATATTGTACCTTGTAATGACAGATTTTATCTACCGGGATCTGATTGAAAAAGTCAGTAACCTGACGTTCGAAAGTCAGAAAATAAGGCATATCCTGTGGATGTATGTGATCCATAAAAAAAGCCATGTTGATCTCTTTTGGCTCAAAGCCCAATACCGTCATCATTTCGGCGCTCGCTTCAGCAATGGTCCCGTGATAGATATCAAATAGCAAAAAATAATAATCACCGGCCTGAAAGATATTGAATAGCCGTCTATAGATTTCGAGCTGCTGATGAAGTTGCAGGGGATCGATTACTGCTGCTTTGTGGACAACAGACTTCCAATATTTTTGTACTTCAAGGTAGAAGTCCTCATTTTGTTCAGGTTTCATCAATCAGTCAATCAAAGGTTATTAAATGTTTATATCGCTATCTCAGGTTACGAGTTGAGCAGTATCTGGCAAAATCCCTTTTTTTGCTTTTTTGAAGCAGTCAAAGGTAATAATGAATCAGTCAAAATAATTTAACTAAAGCTCAACGTTTGGCTCTTCAAATATTGGTTTTTATAAGGACATTTTCAAGTTTCAATGCAATTTTCTTTGACATAAAATCAGAGCGGCAATTGATTAGCAGATAAAATACAAAAAGGCCAAATAATACTTGATTTTATTGTCTGCATAATCAATCAGCTTGAGCTTCAGCAGCGGCCATTGATCAATACTGTCTTTAATGATCTATTCTGTGCTTAAAATATAAAGCTGCCTGGTTTTCTCAAATTCAGATTTGGACATCATGATTTCGTACTTCATCTGCGCAGAAGCACCTCGTATACTTAGCAGCATAGCGGTAAAAATTAAAAAAGATTTCACTATTTTGTCTATTAGAATAAAAAGGAGACAACGATTGAATTGTCTCCTTAAATGCCAGTGAGCAGATCTGGAAGCGACCTCCTTAGGTTTCCTTACCAAGAACTTCTAGACCAACAGACGAGATCTGGTCCATCTCCAAAGCAGAAGCAGAACCAGGGCAAAGCCAACAAACCAAAAATACGTAGCAGATAGCATCTTGTTGATGCTGCGTTCCTGCTTGTTATCTTTTTGTTTTCCATGTTCGTTTTTTTCAGCCAAGTCCTGCATATGTTTGCTCCTACTTCTTCCCGATTCTTGCGCTATTAAGTTCCCAGCCTTTGCGAACAGTCCGCTATCTGCATGGAAGCGAAAAGCGCTGTCCGTCCAGAAATACCACAAGCGGGAAAGCGTATCCTGCCGGAAGGTATACAGCCGCTGACGCTGTTCGCTATGCTGCCAGTCCATTTCAAATTCTTCTCGTTTATCGCGCTTTTTATTTTCATATATCTTGCAGGAAGCTAGCGTAAACACGCCAATGAGTATAGACAAAATACGAGTTCTTTTTATTTCCATAGCCTCCCTCCCCTCAGTCCAGCCAATTTGAAAATGCATAGACCGTAGCCCGAGGCCGCCGCTTGGAGAGTACCCGATCCGCTACGTTTCCTTCAATCGTCAGCAGCCAGTTGCCTTCGATTTTCCGGACGATCCCCACATGGTTGATCCGTCCCAGCCTTTGGTTATAGATGGCAAATAGATCCGCCGGCCGGATGCTCCCCGCCCGGATCTGCTGACTGGTATAGCGCCGAGCTATGGGAAATAGCGCTGGACTCCAGGCATTGCGTGGTACCAAATGCCCAGCCTGACTGTAACACCATGATACAAAAGCCGCACACCAGGCGTGCCCTTTCCCAAGGTCTGTATAGGCCAGATATTCTTCCACTTTTGAGCCATCATTGCTGCCTGTCACTTCGCGGACACCGATCTCTCCTACGGCGATATCCACAATACGTTTGCGAAGAGCGACCATGCGATCCTGAGGTCCAGGTCTGGCCCCCATAGCCATAGACTTGGGCTGAACTTCTGCTATTTCTCGCTCTACAGCACGATAGCCAATACCGCCAAGAAAGAGAACAGTGATAAAAAGTACACCGTAAAATAAAGAATACATTGTTGCCATGATGTCAATTGATTAAAGTGATAACTAAGGTCTTGCCTAAAGAATTTAAAAGGCTGCCAAAGAATCTCTTGCAACCAGTAACAGCAGTAAATTGCGAGCAATCCTGCTAGAATACCAAATAACAGCACGGAGAGAATACCGATATCCAGTACGCCAGCTGTGGGATCTATTGCCTGAAGCAAAATTCCTGCTGAAATAAAAAATACGAGCAGACTGGCCAGCACTATTCCGAGCAGCTGCCTACTTGTTAAAGGCCAATAGATATCCTCGATACCAGTGACCATTTCGTTTTGTAATATTTTCATTTGTAATAAATTATTTAATAATCCAATGTATAGTACCTAAGCAAATAGCCCTAAGTATTGGCTATCAGAAAAATTAGCTTTGTCTCTATCATGTACAATCAAGTACAGATGTACGGGCAGCTCTTCCATTCCTTCTGGCAGCCGCAGCTGCAACTTGCCATCATACCTCAGGGCTGCTTCTTCATTGATCGCCGCCAGTTCATGCGCGATAGCGTAAGCACATAGGATGATCCCATCATCCCATTCATTGCGTTTCACTTTATCCGTTACCGGATTCCAGCTGAGCGCGATATCTGCTCCTATTCGCTCTAATGAATATACTTTCAACGCGGACTTCACGCCGGCACTCAGTTTCGCTTTGGCAGGGTCTACCTCAATATTGGGATAAGTACCGATCATGGCACTCTGCAATATGGCGGACATCGCCCGACCGATAGGCGTCTTTCTATTTTTACGTGATTTATAGCCCATCTGCACGATATAATTCACCGGATTCAGGAACTTTCTTGCTTTGGTGAATTTCATCCGAACCGTTTCAGTTCCATTAACCACAAAAGCTTTACTTTCTTTTTGTTTCGCTAGTATTTTCATTTTATTTAATATTAACTCCCGCATCTATGCGAGGGTAAACAATAATTATAAGATGACCGGCACCCTGTACCGGCCATCTCGTTAACTCACTAGACCAGGTCTAGTTCACCTAGATAGTTTGTCCGACTGATTCGCTTGTTCTTGCGATCAGCAAAGAAGAGCCAAAGCTGTCCTTTACCTCCGAGGAAGTGTTCTGGCAGCTCGATATCTACCGTCCCCAAGCCCCGAGTTGGAGGTTCGGGAGCTGTCAGGAATTCGTCCAGCTCCGGATGGTATAATAAGATGTAGACAAGGTCGTCCAATTGCCCGTTTTGAATGGCAATCGCCTTATTTGTCCAACTGATCATCAACATTCCGGTGGCTACCTCTGCCTTTACTGTACCGCCGGGTTGCAAACTCCCCTGGGAAATTTGTACCTTAGCATAGTCAAGCACAAAGTTGGGGTATGTACCCACCACAGCAGTCTTGATATTGGCCTGCAGCGCCGCATTTGTTGGCGTCATCGTATTCGCATTGATCTGCGAAAAGCCTACCTGCACAAAGGGCGCGATAGGCATAATAAATTTGGCAATGGTGTAGAACCGAGCCTGCTGAATCAGTTGCTCCTCAGTCGCAGGCTTGTTGCTCTTTTTTGAAAGCCCACGGATGTAATCAATGCTTTTCCAGCTGGCCCCTATTACTGATCCAGCCTTACCACTGAATCCACCATTTGCACCTTTTCTAATTGTTCCCATGTTATTATTTTTTTAAAGTTTAAAACATGTAAAAACTTGATTTTTACCGGTATATCATGCTTTACAGCAACAAACATAAAATCGATAATTGGCAATTTCAAGGCAGAAAATCGGATAGTCCGGTCGCTGTCCTAGCCCTAGTTTTCCTAGGATTTACAGGGCATACAATTGTCCGTTCGCTGTCCCTGCCAAAAAGGTCTCTGTAACCAGGCCAATCCGCTATTGCCGCGATATTGCTTCAATCCTGCGTCGTGCCCTATCCGTACCTGATTCGGCATTTATTAACTGTTTCTCTACTTATTATCTACTGTTTTCCTACTCTTTTGGTAGGGAATTAGTGGAGGATATGTAGCGGAATATAGCAGTGAATGCGAACATGGTATGAAGCCGTAGCGAAGAAGCCTTGAATAAGGGACGGGAAATTGAAAGGAGAAAGCTTTGCTATCTAAAAAAAACGAAATCAAACGAAAGAAGAAAAGTGTTCGGATTTTGGGAAAATTAATCCGCGAGGTGGTGGTATTTCTTTTTGAAGGCTACCATATCCGTATGTAAAAAATACTTGCCGGTATGGTCTTTTTTGAATGGAAGTATCAAGCCCTGTTTTTCACAGCGGTAGAGTGTTTTTGAAACAATGCCTACGTAGCGGCATACTTCTTTGCTATGCACCAGTTCCAGCGGAGGATCGGGCAGTTTTCGGAGAATCAACGCTTTGATCTGCTCGGAAGAATCGGTGATCTTGTCAACAAGATACCTGAATGCGTCGTGCAAACAGGGCTGGCGACATTCTTTTGGCTTAGCAGAAATGTCAAAACAGCCCTCACAATGTAAATATTTATTCATAGACTGGAATTTAGGATCAATCGCCCTCCCCTTTCACAGTCGGAAAACCAATTGATCGGGTTTATAATAATTGAAGATTTTCATACCTACACCACTTACCCCATCCCATTATTCATGACTTTTAAGAATTTTATTTCGGTATTGCATAGCCTGTTCAGAAAGTAAATTGAGAAATTTACTTTTGAGCCGACTTGAGCTTTTGACCATCAGATTGGACCGTCTTAAAATTGCATGAAATACCCGCTCCAGAAAGGACAGGATTTCTGGATGGGTGGTGCTGACATTTTGCAGCATAAATAAGGTAAAAAATGCCTTTTTGGGCTTATTACCCGCTCCCATTAGTGTAATACCCTCGCGCATGACAGATTCAAAATCATAGAGTTCGATCCATGCTCCCTTTATTTTTTTACCTTCCAGAATGATGGGATTGAGGTATTTCACGAGCTCATCGACCTCAGCCAGCAACCCTTCAACAGTCTCTTGCTGTTCAAACTTACCATATACATAACACTCATCAATGAGCCGGAGCAGTTTTTCAAAAGTATGTCTATCCCATATTTCTTCACTGCCAATAGCAGCATAGCTTTCAAATATGGTACGAAAGCGTAATGACAAGTCAAAGTGCTTTACTTTTCTCAGAAACTCTTCAAAGGTGATTCTTTCATCCACAATATGATGATAGTACATAAAGATCTTAAAAAAAGCCAGTTGCTCAAAGCCCACCAGATGAAACAGTGGCACCTCGGAACATACCATTTTTATCCAGGGACTGTCCCTGCTGGCCAAGGTTTCCATTTCCTCGCAGAGGGCCTCGATATATTGCAGAAGGTCCGTAAATTCGAGGCGCAACAGTGGTATATAACTGGAGTCGATTGACAATACAGTCTGTGGTGCAAAACCCGATGATTTTTCAGGTCTGGCTTCTGCTGCTGCCTGCTGTTGCAATTGTCGTTCGATATCGTACATACGGACATCGAAATGGCGAGCAAGCCTATAAAACTCGGGACCAGTCAAATACGTCGTACCCCTTTGCCGATTGCGCAGCGAACGCTTTTCAATGCAAAGCAATTCCATCATTTCCGATGTCGTTCGATCAGGGTCTTTTATTTTTTCTTCGATAATCTGAAACAGGATAAGTTGTATATCAATATCAGGTTGCATAAACTGGATAACGCTAAAGTTAATTATTTAAAATAATAAACTTTAAATATAATACAAACCTTAATTGATTAAAAATAAAACTTTATATGATACAACTATTTTACCAAACGATTTATCTAACGGTAAAATTTTTACCAACAGGCAGCTAAAAGTAAAATTTTGATCTTTTGTTAATCCATTTTGAATCTACTTTTTATTTTTTCCACCAACCTAGGCTCGATCTGGTAATAGCTTTTCGGCTTATGCAGACAGCGGTAAGAATAAAGTTTATTTTGTACACTTTGTTTGGTGATCTTCTCAAACAGCTCTTCAAGCATTGGAGATATAATAATATAGAGCTTTTCTAGGTCAAATAACATAATATGGTCAGCACGAATATAAAGCGTCCTATTAATCTGTACAAAAATTCCTTCAAAGATGGTGTCAAGCGGCTCATCGTCCTTATTAAAAAAAGGGACGACATGCCCTTCGTTAATGATGACATAATCAAAACCTTCCCCATAAATAAACGCAAAGAAGTCCACATCTACTCCCTCCCTAGCTGGATCAGTAGATTTAACTTTGTCTGTATCAGCAAATGTATTGGCAAGTTTTTGTGCTTCGTCTATTAATTTCTTGTCTTCACGATCTTTTGATTTCATTTTTTTAGGTGTTTTTTTTGATTGGGCACTCAAAATTGCAAACATTCGTTTTCGGTATCCTCTGAAGTAGATCAATACAAAATAGCCAATTAGTATTGCGGATAAGTAATATTTTAAATCAGCCTGTTGATAAAAAGCCATGATTTCTGGTTCGACCCTAGAAATATACACTTCATCTAAAGCTTCCGCCAGTGCACTACTACTCCGTCTGTCACTAAAGAGGCCATATCCAAAGAATAAGTTAGAGAATGTATAAGGGACAATAGCCCATAATACGAGATCATTGGGCGGTTTATGTTTAAAATCTGCTTGTGCCATCATAACGACTATCCAAAACCAAAATCCATAAAAAATGGTTGCAAATGATAGAGACCAGCTTATCCGATCGACAATCATTTTATCATAAAGGGGCTCAGGTAAAGACCGGAGCGCAGGGATATAGGCCACAAAATTACAGCTAGCCACCACTAGAATACCGACAACAATGCAGATAAGATAATCATACCACCTGGGTTTACTTTTTGTTTCAATCATAATCGGTCAAATAATTGGCTGTAAATATATTATTTTAAACAGCTCCAACATAGGTAATATATTTACCTAAATGCTGGCTCTTTGGTAAAACAATTACCTTCCGAATGACCTACTAAGGGCCTAAATTTACTTTATTCGAAATTCATTTCCTGATGAATATCGAGAACATATATAAACCTTATGCGCAAACGGCCTACTACTGAGCATGCCATTGCCATATTATAACAACGAGTTGACTAAATGGGAACATACTATTCTGAAAAAGAAGCACTCCTGACATTTTATACCTATTGGGAAAAATTGCATCCGGAGCTCGAGGACTTCCATAAACGCTGGCTATTGAAAAATGGGGAGATTATACCGATGACAAGAGGTCAGATCCTATCGGAGACACCACATATGCAATCCACACTCTACATTGTATTGGTAGGTATATTGGCAAAAGAGCGTTATTGCCCTGATCGAGACGAACGACTGATCATGACCGTGGCCTTACCCCATATGGGATTCTTTACGACCATGCATTTTTTTAGCAAAAGTCCTGCTTTGGGGGATATTGTCTGTTTAAAATCGGGATTAGTCCTCAAGATTCCTTACAAAGCCATAGGCCCCTTTCGCAATCAAGAAAAGGCTATTGACACCTTGATTGATCTCTTGGTCAATAAGAAAAAATACCAGCTTGACCATCTCCGGGTAATGGATTCATTGCTTATATCCACAGACCGTTATTTCTATTTCGCGGATCACTTGCCGCAGCTCTGTCAAGCGCTTAGTCAGACCGAGCAGGCTCGACTATTACATATGTCGGTGCGATCTATTCGTCGAGCCAAGCAATTATATGTGCGACGGAGGTGATTATAGGTCATCTTATGTCCTCGTTTTGGCCAAAAATCCTGCAATATCTTTAAATTAACGAAAGAAGAAAAAATTGAAAGATCTAGGACATGGGGAAAAACAGAAAATGGTTTCGGTATAAATTTGCAGTATTTCCCCAAGGGGTACAGCCAAAATACAAAGCTGATTGCTAGCTCGAGGACCGAGGCAGCACAGCCGTTCCAATAATGGGGCGTGACCAATATGGAGTAAATTATGATATTTTTTAATCTTTAAAGAACGGAGTCCTTATGGCATGGTTTTCTTTTACAGGCTCGGATCCAGCTGATCCAGCCGACTACACATTATCAGGTTCACAACCATCATGTACCGGGACGCCACAACAACTGTGTGCGATCCAAGCTACTAATGACGGTGGTCACCCCGATTTGGATACAAATATCCTTTCGGAAATGGTGCAAGCACTGAACAATCAGGCAAACACGACTAATGTGAAATTAAAAGTTCGTCCCGCTTAATTAAGAGGATAGCAGCATAATGCTTATTATAGGAGGATCTGGCGCACCAGATCCTCCTTTTTATTATTAAATATTGATAGACTGAAAATTTCTGCAATCTATTTGCTTTCCTCTATGACCAATACATCCATTTCTTCCATACCAATTTCAGCTTTAATACCATAATAAACCAACTGGCCGTTTAATTGGTCAAGGGTGTCAAAGGGATTTAATTCTATTGTTCCTCTGTAATTCACCTTATCTTTAGCAGGCGGAAACTTTTCTGAATAATCCAAAGAAAGCACCAAGGCTTCACTTGTATTTATTCGGGTGATTTTCGGTGCCATTACCCTTGGGCCTTTTGCCGGTGAGCATGATTTGAGTACCAATGTCTTGATCTTACATTTTGTCTCGAAGACATTTATACCAAAGAAATTTCTAAAATCTTCCAAAATTACCCTCGCCTGAGCAGAGTCTGACCGTTTAAATTGATCGTACCGTTCATAGCAAAATCCATTATTAATGAGCCATGATTCAAAGCCCTTTCTCTCAAAATCGTCATAAATACCTGTGTCCTTAACATTTAATATTACTCTTTCTTTTCTGGGCATATAGATACTGGTATTAATCTTTGCTTTATTAGCAAGTGCCCTTAAGGAAGCCAATAATGAGTTATTATAGGATGAACTTTTATACTGCCCGGTTACGGTATCCTGCACAAATTCCCAAGCCTGAAAGGGAATACCATTTTGATACCCTGAAATCATTACACCAGCTTTTAATTTTTCAGCATTTAGATCTGTCTTATGGAAAAGATCAGCTTTCCCATAGTCATCTTTAAGGGGAAGATCAATTTTCCCTACATTATAGAGCTGCAATAGATTTTGTTGTGTGATAAATTCACTTGAAGTAATGGCCTGCACCTTACCTTTATATAAAAGCACTTCATGCGGCACTCCTTGATGCGGAAACAGTCCCTTTAAATAGCTGTCATTATAGATCACCGGAAGATTGACCTGATGTTCTTTTAGATAGCCATTCGTTGCAAATAATTTTTCCATCGTCTGTCTATCTTGCCAGGTCACAGTGATCACCTTTATTTTGTCACCATATTGCTCCTGCAGTTTCTGTAGCTTGGGCATGATCTTAATACAGCTTGCACAGAAGGAGTCAAAAAAATCAAGCAAGATAACTTTCTCCTCCAATTTTTTCCAGTCGATGGCTTTGCCATCACCTCGCATGGACAAGACAGCTTTTGGAGCAATGAAGGTATCACCTACTTTTAAACTTTTCGCCAAATCTGGTTTGAAGTTTGGCTGTGCGCCGAGGGAAACACAGCATAATAACAGTATAAATACTAAAATATTTTTGTTCGTTGTTTTCATGTTAATTATCGTTTATTTTGATCTAATCCACCGATGATGATCACCGGCTCCGCTAGTCTAAAAGCATACTGTGTGCTATTTGGATTAAGTTTGTATACCTCATTTCCAATTCTCCGTTCCAGTGTCTTTTGAAATCGGGGATCCAGATTCAATCTTTTCAGATCCGCCCATCTCCGTCCCCGGAAAACCAGTTCACGCCTTCGCTCCTCCAAAATTATTTTCAGCAACTTATCTGGATCCGATTCTTTGATTTCGACGGGCACATTTTTATTCCATCGCATCTTCAATAATGTATTTAATGCAGACAACGCCTCACTTACCTTCCCTATCCGACATGCCGCCTCCGCTTTAACCAGGTAAATCTCACTTGTCGTAATCCCCACAAACATTGTAGCAGCATTCTTATCGTAGCTTCCCTTAAAATAAAAGGATCCTGATGGGTTGGCATTGCTTCTGAAAAATATTGATTTTCGCAAATCATTCGCATCATACGACTGATACAATGACGTATCGATCAATGCATTTGTCGCACCGAGGATCCCTAGGTTTACACTTAAAGCGGGGAACAGCACTTCTATATTAAATCGCGGAATCGGCAATGCATCTGTGATTTTGAGGGAGTTGTAATCCAATAGGTCCGGACTCAACCTAAGACAGGAATCTGCAAATAGATAAGCTCCGGCGAAATCTCCCATATCAAGATTCACTCTTGCAAGCGCAGCATAGGCGGCTGCTTTCGAGGGGCGCCCCTTTACTGCTTCAACTTCAGGAAGGTTGGCAGCAGCCCTCGTGAAATCAGCGATAATCTGGGCATAAGTCTCCTGTAGGGATGACCTTTGGGACACCTCATCCAGATTTGGGCTAGATCGCAGGGGAAGCCCCTGCTCATTTGCTGCTCGCGACTGAACATAAGTAGGACAATGAACCGCCGCCAGTTGCTGTATGGCGAATGCCCGATAGAAAAAAGCACCACCTGTCAGGCGCTTATATTCTTTGGTATTTTCTGCGGGATTGAGTTTAGAAAGAACATCCAACACCTGATTGGCAATATACACCGTCTTGTAAGGGCGTTGCCATTGCACGATATCCAGATAAGGCTCATCAGCCCACAGATAGGCATTTCGCTGTTCGACATTGGAAGCTGATTCCCAGCGCTCTTTAGTGAGGTAATAGTCGTCAGTTCCAATTTCGCCCCATATGGGATAGCCACCATTCAGATTGGTATAATCATTCAGTAATAGATTGGCGTCCTCCAGTGTATTGGGTATGGCCATTTTAATATCAGGTTTTAAATCCAGGTATTTATTGCAGGAAAGAACTGTGATAGCCAGTACTGCTAGGATCAAAATAAAAATTCTATTCATCATCATAACGGTTTAAAGATTAAAATTAAGACCAAAGGAGATCATCATCGGATCAGGGATCCACTTACCATATTCAGGATCTATCCCTTTTTTGTTACCCCGCCATAGCGTCGCCACATGCTGTATGTAGCTATAAATTCTCATATTTTTAAAACCATATCTGGCCAATTGGGGCAGCTGCAGGCTACACTGGATATCACGCAGTTTAATCTGTCCGGCATTCTCCACCAATGCAGAGGAGCTCACATAAATATTGCTTGCCGCAGAATTACTTGGATAGATAAAAGCAGGGACATCCGTATGCTGTTCATCGCCCGGATTTTGCCAACGATGGGCATAGTCAGTATGGCCGGCACCAACATTTAAAAAGGAATAATTATTAAAAGTAGTACGAATAAATTTGTGTCCCAGCTGATACGAAATATTCCACGAAAGCTCCACATTTTTAAAGCGGATGCTATTTCTGAACGACCCAAAATATAACGGCATCTGTGAGCCATGATTTTGTAAACTAGACACCTTGGCATTTAATATAGCGATGTAATCTTTCGACACTTCTCCATTTAAGTAAGCCCTGACAGCACCATCTTCAGGATCCAGCCCTGCCCATCTATACGTTAAGAGACTATAGAGGTCCATTCCTTCAATAGCTGTCTTTTGAAAAGAAAGCGCCTTGCTCACATTGTATTGCGCATTGTCATTTGACAGAAATGCTTTGACAACCTTTGTACGGTTATAGGCAAATACCAAATTGCTGTTCCATTCCCAGTTCCCAGTTACAAAAGGCTTTCCATTAAGCGAGATATCCCAGCCTTTTGTATCTAGATTTGCTACATTCATCATGAGTGATGCAAACCCAACGGTCGGATCTACCTGACCGTCTGCGATCAGATCTTTTGGTGTTTTATGATAATACTGTACACTTCCGTTCAACCTGTTGCCCTTTAAGCCAAAGTCCATTCCCAGATTGAGAATACCTACACGTTCCCATCGCAATTTGGGATTTGGTGGTACATTGATCTGTGCATAATTTTGTCCGGTGGCCCCATTCGGAATGGTCTCCACCTTCATGACCGGATAGGCCGAAATGGTGTTATTCACATTGCCGTTGTACCCAAATGTGGAGCGCAGTTTTAGCAGTGAGAATGGACTATCTTTCAAAAATTCCTCTTCCGTAACCACCCAAGCTAGACCCAGCGACCAGAATGGCTGCCCCTTATTATTGCTTTTCACCCCAAACAGATTGGATGCATCCTTGCGGAAACTGCCGCTCAGAATATATCTTTTCAGGTAGCTATACGAACCGTTTCCGTAATAGGAGACAAAGCGATTTCGAAGCTGATCAAAGACATTCCGGTCGGGCAGGTTGTTCACACCGAGCAGCCCGTTCATCATCTGTATTTCACGTCCCAACTGCATAGGCTGAAATGTCCCGTCCTCAGGATCAAAGCCAAAATATTGGGAGGCACGCATATCCTGCCCCACCTCACGGATATCAAAACCTGCCAACAGAGATACTTGATGCCCTTTGCCCCAAGACCTGTTAAAGTCGGCAGTCAACCTTCCCTGATGGGAAAAACTTGACGCATTCAGTTCATAGCGGTAATCTCCGACAGGCATATTCCAATACACCTGCTTATCATCCCAGGTAACGAAATTGTTGATTTCGAAACGCTGCTGAAACGTATTTATTCCCTTCCACTCGACAATGGGATTTATATTTCGCTGTAAGGCATATAACCCCTGAATACTGAGTCCAAATGGAAATGCATATTGCACGGAAAGATTGGACATTATTTCTCTGTTGATCTGTTCTGATCTAGAATCATACAGTTCTTTCAGGGGTTTATAGCTCCAGTCAAGTAACCTGCCCCCGGCGACGGTGTCCTGAAAGGTAGGATTGAATGCCGGAATGTATACTTCCAAAGGATTTCCATTATCGTCCGCAAGCCGCATATAGGGAGCATTGGCTATACCATTGCCCAATGCATTGTACCCGACCCCATAAAAGCTATCATTCTTCTTTGATTCAGAATAGGTAAGCCCGAGATTGATCAACAGATTTTGAATAGGTCTAAACTGCATGTTGCCCTGCAGATTCATCCGATTATAGCTTGAGGTCACCAGCTCATTCAGATTCTTATCGTATCCTACCCCTATTGAGGCATTGACTTTGTCACCACCTGCATTAATCCGTACACTATATTGCTGGTTGACTGCCTTCCGATAGATATATTTGCGAAAATCGTCCCTCATATCGTAGCCCCTTAATTGATCCAGTTCAGCCTTTAGCTGTTCTTCGGAGATTTCGCCGTCTTTGTGGTCTTTCATACGCTGTACGATAGGCTCCACATTATTACCCCAGTATCCAAGCGTAGCATTGTACCGGCCCCGGTTAAACAGGTCGCCGATCAGATCAATATAGTCGGAAGTTCCTATCTGGGGGTAATAATAGAGATCAGGCTTGTCTTTTATGCTGACGTTCATATTAAAATCAATATTGGTCTTTTCATTGAACTTGCCTTTTTTAGTAGTAATTACAATAACACCATTTCCAGCACGGGCACCCCAGATGGATGCAGCGGCGGCATCCTTTAAAACCGTGACATTTTCGATATCATTGGGATTGATATTATTAAAATTTGCTAAGCCATAGGCGGCGAACTTACTTTCATAGGGGATACCATCGATGACCAACAAGGGGAACTTATCTGGCGACAAGGTACTCTCGCCCCTGACATTGATATTCAAATAATTCCCTCTCAGGTCAGGTGACATCTTTGCACTGGAAAGCCCGGGCACCACATCCTCCAGCCTGCTCACAAAATCGGTGGATACTTTACGATTGAGAAGTTTATTGTCAACGAATTCAAAGCTGCCTGTTGCCCTTTCTTTAGGAATCTTTTGGTAGCCTGTGGAGACGACCTCCACCTCTTCCAATTGATTCTCTAGCGGTATCATTTTTATTGTTAATGATACTTCCGTGGAGTATTCGACCTCAAAGGGCCTATAGCCTATGTAAGTAAATTTTATTAATCCGTTTCTATGTTTGACCGGAAGTGTAAAACTACCATCCTCCTTGGATGTTGTTCGCTGTTTTTGAGCATCGACACGTATAGATACTCCCTGCAAAGACTTACCATTTGTAGCTGAAACCACAGTACCTTGTAGTATAAGATTATTTAGCCCATCGGCCCCGCTGTCCTTGCGGGGCGTTTGAGCTGATAAACTAAACATAGAAGACATTACAATACCCCAGAAAAGGATTGTCAACTTTAAGCAGTTCGATTTAGTTAGTTGTGGGCAGGAGCATTGCGTACCAATAGGCAGTTCACTTCCACCCTTGTAAAAATGAGTCATTTTTAAAGGTGTTAATGGGCTGTGACCTGCTTGGATTAGAATCCTCTTTGATACTTACAAACGCATCGCTTTTGCTCCTAAGCCTAGCTTAGGTCACAAATAAAAAATAATTGATAATTGCAACCTAAGAGCGTTTTATTGAGATTTTCTAGGTAAATAATTGGGTCGCTACGCTCTTCAAGATTAGAGGAAGTCATCATATGACTTTGCTTGCAGAGCTACTCCGCTGGCCTGATTTTGTTTTTAGTAATTTGTTTTTTGTTCATAACTCGTTTGTTTATTGCAACGAGTCTTGTGGCAAGTGTAGAAACCAACAATGGCGCGGCATCCAACCTACTGTCTACGCGGCCCTGAGAAGCCTATGGAACGAGTAAGCGGACGCCGCGCCATTACCGACGGGCGTTTTGATCCACTTATCGCCTTGTTCCATTTGAAATTTCTCAGGTTTCGTAGACAAGACTCATAAGTGCTACCACCTATTAAGATGGTGCAAATGTATTGTTTTAATATACCAAAGACAAATTATTTGCTTTAAAAGTGGCTTTAAATGTTCTTAAGACTGATTTTATCGACAAATAATCGTACCTTTAGGTCAAAGGTACCAAATTAGATTTTGGTAACAAACGGGTAACTTACCCGTATGTTACGGACTTATTTAATCAAGTTAATTATGAGTGTTGTATTTCAAGATGAAAGAAAAATTAAACAAGGTGAAGTCATAGCAAAGCTTCGTAGGATGCAAGGAATTAAGCAAGAGGCATTGGGTAAAATGTGTCCAAGCAATTTTTCTCAACAGAAAATATCAGAAATTGAAAGTCAAATCGTTATTGAAGAACCCACTCTTGAAGAGTTAGCTGTAGCTTTAGGTGTTACTGTTGAATTCATCAAAAATTTTAATGATGATAATGCAATATATAACATCCAACATAATCATGATTTTAAAGATCATGCCATCGCGCATCAAAATCACCAACCAATATTCAATGAAACTTCGAAATTAACTTCGCTCTTGGAAAAACTCGTTCAAGACGACTCTGTTAAAACTCAGGCGATTTTGGATTTGACAAAAGTGGTTGCTGATTTAGCGGAAGAGGTGAAGAGGTTGAAAGAAAATTAAGATATACGGAAAGTTTATTCACTTTATGGATGCATACGCCACGTTACTGATATACCGATTTACTGATATTAAATAACATACAGTCCTAACGAAAACTTACCACAAACTCTCGGAGGGAGGAATACAATACCTTCGCCTCTACAGCTGTTTAGGATATTTGACACCTCAAATCTTTATCGAAAGCAGAATAGTCTTAAATTTGGGGAGAGATCACACTAGAGGAATAGGTTGGAAATTGCTTTCATTCTTTGATATAACGATATTTACAACAGCATTCTCTTGATTTAAGCGTCTTATAGCAATGTTGGGAATTGCTTTCATTCTTTGATATAACGATATTTACAACAGCGACATCTTTGAAAAACCGTTAACAGTTTTAGTTGGGAATTGCTTTCATTCTTTGATATAACGATATTTACAACAGCCCAGACGCGGCCATCTTAGCAACGCGCGTAGTTGGGAATTGCTTTCATTCTTTGATATAACGATATTTACAACAGCTAAAACAAAGGCACTTAATTTAAAGTGCCTGTTGGGAATTGCTTTCATTCTTTGATATAACGATATTTACAACAGCAGCAAAAAAATGTATTGCAAACATGTCCTTGTTGGGAATTGCTTTCATTCTTTGATATAACGATATTTACAACAGCTCTATTTTATCTTGAGCAGTAGCTTCATATGTTGGGAATTGCTTTCATTCTTTGATATAACGATATTTACAACAGCATCTACCAGAAACAGCCACATCATCATATCGTTGGGAATTGCTTTCATTCTTTGATATAACGATATTTACAACAGCCAATTTACAACACGCTTATCGCGTATTTTCGTTGGGAATTGCTTTCATTCTTTGATATAACGATATTTACAACAGCCGAAAAGAAAAAATTACCATGGGATTAAATGTTGGGAATTGCTTTCATTCTTTGATATAACGATATTTACAACAGCACACCCCGTGTACACTGTAAGCCAAGACTGGTTGGGAATTGCTTTCATTCTTTGATATAACGATATTTACAACAGCCAATGGCGTATCGGCTATTTTGATGATAGAGTTGGGAATTGCTTTCATTCTTTGATATAACGATATTTACAACAGCTTTTTCGGCTTCAACGGAAACACTATATAGTTGGGAATTGCTTTCATTCTTTGATATAACGATATTTACAACAGCCTTACCACGCTTTACAACACAACAACCTATGTTGGGAATTGCTTTCATTCTTTGATATAACGATATTTACAACAGCCCTGCTAAATATGTTCCTGTGGTGTCAATTGTTGGGAATTGCTTTCATTCTTTGATATAACGATATTTACAACAGCACTTCAATAAGATGCCAAAGTGGATCGCCAGTTGGGAATTGCTTTCATTCTTTGATATAACGATATTTACAACAGCTAGTTGATATTTAAGTGTTTTATGTTATGTGTTGGGAATTGCTTTCATTCTTTGATATAACGATATTTACAACAGCTTATATCCAAATACATCATCATACTTAACTGTTGGGAATTGCTTTCATTCTTTGATATAACGATATTTACAACAGCTCAGTAATTGGGGCGGTCGGGGTTCACTTGTTGGGAATTGCTTTCATTCTTTGATATAACGATATTTACAACAGCTGAGAAGACAGGCGGCTATTGTGAGATAGCGTTGGGAATTGCTTTCATTCTTTGATATAACGATATTTACAACAGCTTTTTTTAGTGACTGTAGAGAATCCAGTCCGTTGGGAATTGCTTTCATTCTTTGATATAACGATATTTACAACAGCTAAATTATTTTTCAAAAATATTTGTAATTGTTGGGAATTGCTTTCATTCTTTGATATAACGATATTTACAACAGCAACTTCCGATTATAACGACTTACCTCCGTTGTTGGGAATTGCTTTCATTCTTTGATATAACGATATTTACAACAGCTCAATTGTTGATTCCTCTTTCATTGGGAGTGTTGGGAATTGCTTTCATTCTTTGATATAACGATATTTACAACAGCTCTTAGTGTTTTTTGTGCTGTTTTCATACCGTTGGGAATTGCTTTCATTCTTTGATATAACGATATTTACAACAGCCCATCTACACTTAGCCTTACTTGTTTACCCGTTGGGAATTGCTTTCATTCTTTGATATAACGATATTTACAACAGCTTCTCGTAGTTCATGCCATGGTACTTCATCGTTGGGAATTGCTTTCATTCTTTGATATAACGATATTTACAACAGCCAATCTTCTTCTTTGGTCTTGCCATACAACGTTGGGAATTGCTTTCATTCTTTGATATAACGATATTTACAACAGCAACAGCGTCATCACCGTTGACTGTATCACTGTTGGGAATTGCTTTCATTCTTTGATATAACGATATTTACAACAGCGACGATAGACTTATCTAAACAGATTCAGGAGTTGGGAATTGCTTTCATTCTTTGATATAACGATATTTACAACAGCACAAGACCGAAGATAAAGAACTGGTATGTGTTGGGAATTGCTTTCATTCTTTGATATAACGATATTTACAACAGCTACTTTTCTTCTAACAGTACTATCACTGTCGTTGGGAATTGCTTTCATTCTTTGATATAACGATATTTACAACAGCGTTGCTTTTGTATATACTCTTTCCATACCGGTTGGGAATTGCTTTCATTCTTTGATATAACGATATTTACAACAGCGTACCATCATTCAAAAAACTAATAATCAAGTCGTTAAATCAATTATTAGAAAATAAAAAAATCCAGAAATGTACTTCTGGATTTTTTTATTTCATCATTTTTGATATTTCTAATTTTCAAAATAATTCCAACTGTTGAGGGGTATCAGGTCGCATTGCAATCTCCAGCCCAGAGAAAAGTTCAATTTCACCAAATTGCTTATCAGTTATTGTCAAAATACCAATTTTTCCTTTTTCAGGGAGAAGCTTCCTTACCCGTTTTAAGTGAACATCAGCATTCTCTCGACTATTACAATGCCGAATGTATATCGAAAATTGAAACATAGTAAAGCCATTCTGCATAATTTGCTTGCGAAATCGAGCATGTTCTTTACGGTCTTTTTTGGTCTCCGTAGGTAAATCAAAAAAAACAAGAATCCACAAAATTCGATATTGATTTAAACGATCCAACGATATTTTAAATTTCAGGGTATACAATCTTTCGACTTACTCCCTCAAAACAACGCGCCAATGAAGCGGTTGTGCGCGAAACACCAACCAATAAGGGACTGGTATTATCTTCAAATTTCACATCTAATACAGGTATCTGTAATAGTTCTTTTTTTATATCCGTAGTTAGTTCTTCAATTTCCTCAACTCCTCGATCTATTACTATATTATAAACAACCTGATCAACATAGGGTCTATAGGGCTCCATAATGTCATCTGCTAAACAATATGCATTATATTTATTTCGATGGAAAATACCGAGTGTGGGCAATAATCCAGAAGAAACCAGTGCCCTGGCAACTATTGCCCTTAAAATAGCGTAACCATAATTCAATAGATTATTAGGTGGCTGACCGCTCCGACCACGATTAAACTCAGTAAATCCATAAAAAATATTCGCCCAATAATAAACTGCTGCCCTACCCTCAAAATTATCAGGGTCGCCTGATCTTACAGATCTAGACCATCTTTTCATATTATCAACGTCCACACCTATTTCTTCCAACACTCTGGCCTGATTATAAATCTTTTGTTGAATGGTTTGCATCCACAATTGTTTTTTCAAAGGCATCGATGCTTCAATCTGATAACGAAAACGCTCCGTTTGTGTACTCCCACCATCCAATGGTAAGATTAACCCTGTCGGCATATGTGATTGGTCACAGGATATGATAGCTACGTTATTCTCCAATAACGCAGCTATGCATCCATGAGAAATAGTAATCTGATGATTCTCTAAAACCATCACTCCAATGTCCTCAATTGGAATCGTCACTCCTTCCCTTTCTCTATTGGGAAAAGTAATTGTCAGCTGCCTATCCTTATGTGAAATATAAGCTGGATTTGAAAATATCAAAGTACGTTTAATCATCGTTCTATTTTCAAAATATTTCCTAACCGATCTAAACAGGCTTTTTCACATACATCTTTGATCATCAATCCTTCTATTGAACGTTCCATTTTATTTAGAGTTGAAAACTCACCTTTATTTACGATCGAAGCTGAAACCGTTTGTTTAATAAAAAAGGCTTGGGCGCCACTAAAACTCACTAATTTATAAATCTGTTCAGCTGAACAGATATTTTCACTACGTACATTTTCACTAGTATAAATAGTGACCGAATCATTAGGAGACAAAGAAAATAAAAGCCTATGCCCTTTTTCATTAGTTTCGGGTACGGAGGTCAAACCTTGTTTCTGCCGCTCAATTACAATATTTAAAGGAATAGTATCATAACTACGCTTACCATTGTCATCCACATATATACCAAAAAATAGGTTTGTGCCCTTGGCTGCTTCCACATATTTGGTGGATTTAACTCCAATCTCTCCAAGAGCAAACTTACTACCTTGCTCAAAAACTCTTACTTTCTTAATCGGTTGATGATTCTTTCCGTCATTGTAAAGAGAAATATTTTGGTTCATCTCTTCAATTCCCTCAGGCGAAAAAGCAATTTCAGGCTTATTATTTTTAGCATTTAAATAATTAATAAGAATCTTCTGAATTCCTGTATCCGTTATTAATAAAATAGACTTCGCATCGAAAGAAGGATCCAAAGTCTTCCTTGTCGCTGTCAGAATCTTTCCCTTCGCCAATTTTACTCTCGGCAGATTGACTTTTCCGGACACCGTTTCTTTATGCAGCGATTTCCGAATAGCCCAATTAATACCTTTTTGAGCATTTATGCCTTTAACTGGCTTTCCATTTTTATCCAAACGTAAGTTGCCATCCTCATCATAATAACTTTCATAGTAATTTGTTGCCTTATTAATAACCCGATTATTTTGTTTAAAACTTATAATAATACTTAGCAACCTTACATGCGCTTCTACGGTAAACTTATCCCAAGGCTTAATAAAATCTTTTGGCACTTCTCGTGATATCCGTTGCCCAGTCTTAGGATCAGTATAGACAACTTTCTCATAGTGACGTAATTTTCGGCTCAGATCATGGCGCTTTGTGGTACTTCTCGCTGATTCGTTATTCAGTAAATTAATATGATCTCTAGTAGCACAGGCTATTACAAGCGCGTCCATTGCGTGGTGTCGGTGGTCGATACGCTTTTTTGAAAATCCTTTGGAAAGCTCGATAGGAACTGTAGGCAGAAATTTTTGATGATTGTCATTCCATGTAGTAAATGAAGTAGAATTTGTTATAGCGTTCATTCGCTCAAATCGAGGTAAAATCAGATCATTCCAAACGTCATTCAAGCCCCAGTCCTGTTTAAGTATTGAAGTCACCTTACCATTCCCTGGCAATACATTTTTAGAATTGATACCATCATCATTCCCCGTAATACTATTATCACGAACGATATTAGATAAAAGGCCTGTGACATACTTGCTGATATAACGTGTATCATTCAATTGACGCTCAATCATTTTTTCGGGGATGTCTTCTAACAAAAGCTTGTTTCTTTTCCCCCTATTTTTTGAGTAACAAGTCTGGATAAACTTTTCGTAGTCTTCAACTTCAAAGATTTTAACGCGCCGTCCAAATCCGCAATCAACTACCTGACCATGATGTGTTTTGATAAATGAAAGGCCTATCCTATTGTCCTTTAATTTATTGACAGCTGCTTCACATATTACTTTATTGCTCATACTATCATCGAAATATAAACTCTGTGGTATAATGTGTTCAATTTCATAATCGGGAGTGAACAGTTTATTAAGCGGAATCGGCTGACCTGTATACGGGGAGCAATATTTTTGCTCTAACCACAACTTATAGCGCTTGAGATCTGAGTTGGACGGTTGCGCAGTTTTACTTATCTTTAAGATATCGTCATCAACGTCTACCCCTGAATTTAGCGCTCCTTCCTCATAAATTTTCAAGATTTCCTGTTGCATAGGAGAATATGGGCGCACATTCTCCACTCCATGGTCTGATGCCAGTTCCGCTAATAGCGATTTGATGCGTGAATTTGTATTTTCATTTTCTGTAACAATATTGGTCATCCGCTTCCTCTCATCCGCAGGATTTTTCATCTCGCGTCCTAACTCGATATGAATTTCGGAAAAATAGTCCTGACGCCCTGTACCATATTTATTCCAAATGTCTTTTACGACACGAAGAGTCTCTGTGACAATTTGTTCGACTATTGGATTACGAAGTGAATGTTGTTTAAAATCATTTAGAAATTGTGCAAGATCATCAACTGAAGTCCATTTAGTCAAGTCCTTTACTTCAGCATGACGGTCATATACTATATATTGAGCCAGCCACAATGGTAACATCTGAAAATCCTTTTCAACAACCAGATGTTGAGCCTTTTCTCTGACACGCTCTTTTATCGTATCATCATATTCTCCAGTTATTACTTTGGCTATTCTAATTTTTGTATCATGATCAATCGTATCCCAATTCCAATACGAACCAAATCGCATTAAAGGCAATATTTTTTTTATTGCGCGCTCTGAAAAACTCCCATAATCACTTTTTATAGGTGGAAATTTCTTGAATGCTTCAACGAATTCTTGTCTATTTAATTGGTTCTTTTCAGCAAATGAAGTTAAAGCTTTCTCAAATTCGATCTTATCATTTACAGAATATAAGATATGCCATAGAGCGTACTCTTTTTCAGCGGTTAGAAAATCGATAGGCACATTCGTCACTTTATCCAAACGACTATTAACAAGTGCTCTGGTTTCGTAACATGGATATGTTTTATCTTCTACATAATTCCACCGGAACTTAGCACTTTCATTAGTCAACTCTCTTCCCTTCAAGCCCTTCTTGCCTAATAGAAATTTAATTAGTATTTCCTGTTTAATATCCTTTCTTTCAACCAAGTAATCAAACAGTTGCTGACGGGTTTCTATATCTGGAATTAAAAGAGCTGTAACCTGCTCGTCATTGTCTTTCAGGTAAAATTCGAGATTACCGATCCATTGCAGTAACCTAAATTCCTGATAATAAGGATTGGATTTTGCTATAACTTGAATATAGGCTCTCTTTTCAATGAAATTATCGTCTGCATCTTTCAGCAATTCACCATACTTATCCTTTGCTTTATATACTTTATACTCTAAACTACATCTTCCGATACCCGACTTTTGACTACGGAGTGGCCTTTGATAAAAGATAATATCATTTACCAATAGGTTTGCTAAATCTTTACTACTTAATTCTTTCCGATGTTGTTCATTATGTTTATACAATTCCCTAACACAGTCCACCAATATATCTTGATCATTAAATTCAGAATGAAATTCGGCCTGTTTGTTTAATATTTGTATTAGTTCGGTCTTATAAAATTTACGTTCTATAGTACGTACCAATTTCCCCTTTATCTTTTGTTTCGGATCACGCAATAGATTATCATAAATAAATTCACCTACAGTACATTGCGATTTATCTATCTCTGATTCCGTTTTTTTCTTAAGTAAGGTCCAGTCATCAGGTCCGGGCGCTCTAAAACTTCTTTTAACTTCCCCATCGCGATCCAATTTCTCTGACCCATCATCGTTAATATCCCTAGTGACAATAAAGTCTTTGACTTTATCTTTCCATTCGTCTAATGGGCTTTTGCTCGATCTTCTGTATACCCAGCCATTTTCAAGAACGAGAGAATACCAAACTTCGCCTTTATTATTTTTTTGAAGATCGGCTATGACATCAACAACTCGCAGCGAATGAAATTCGACCAACTTATTTGGGTTATCTTCCTCCTCTTCGCCACGTAATTGGTAATAACCTCTTTTTTGATTAAAATTCAGTAAGATCCATGCTAGTTCTTCTTTTGAAATTTTATAGCGAATTGCTTTCTTTCGTAGATAATATAATGTCCAAGCATGAGGTAACGAGCGTTCTTGACCATTTTTATCTTTTAAAAATTCTGGAAAACTATCCCTGAAATCGTTAAGCATTTCATCATAGGATTCTGCAAAAACAAAACCACTGTTGTAGCTGATCTGGGGTTCGGAATGATTGATAAATTGCCCCAGCTTTGTTGTAAAGTCTATCTGAGAGGCATAATGTGGAGGTAAGAATCCTAACAAGTTTAACACACGATGCAATCTTTCTCTTCGTAATAGAAAACGTTCACGGAGCCGCCTAACACCACGATATCCTGTACGTTCTGCTGTCTGAGATATTGAATTCCCTTTTCCAAATTCCCCTAGGATGTCTTGCGACATTGGAATTATACGAGTCCCCATACCAAGTATCTCACCTACTTTCTTTTCAAAATCTAGTTTTATTAAAGCCCAGCCTATTGAGTTGGTACCTAGATCAAGCCCGAGAATAGTCTTACTCATAATTTTTTGTTTTATCAGTTGAAATTAAAACTTATATTTTTTGTTTTTTACGGTATCCCGTAATTATAAAAATCATTTTATTTTTTATCTTTGATTTGAAAGCAATTCACAATAAGGATTATTCCGTTGTGAAAACATTTAGCGCCTCGTCTATCTACGGGGCATTTTTATTTTCCATCAGCACTACTGTTTCCTTCTCTGATTATTTTTATGGCTGCATAGACTAAAATAATAATTTTAGCCAGATTTTTATCCTTAAAAGATTCTTCTTTTTATTCAACGGGACCATTAATATCGGGAGAGTCCTATCATGATTTATTGAAATTAAGGTAAGGGAATCCGTAAAATAAGCTGATAATTTGCGATTAGATTTGCCCCAATATTATTAAAAATCTAATTCGTTATGTTTAGTCGTTCATTTAAAACGCAACGTTTAACAAAGTATCTATTATTATTTGTCGCACTCTTATCACTCAATAGTTGCAGCAAAAAGCAAGAACCAGTAGCAGAAGAACCTATCGATGAATTCGGCTACGAAGTGGAATGTACCAGTTGTGAAATCACCTACACCGATAAGTCCAATATCACAAAGACAATAAAGCATACAACAGGAAAATGGGAATATCGATTTGATCAGAAAACCACGCAAGCACAAACCTGAGGATTCGAAGTAAGAGCAATAGAGGCCACTTCATAACTGACTTAGGGGCGGCCTCTATTTCTTTTATTCTAAGCCTGTTGCCCACTACTCCGATCAGATGCCAGTTTTAAATTAAACTGTTTTTTTAATTCATTGGCCAAAGTCAAAGCCGTGGGTAAGTCCGTCGCATTCGGCGAAGTAACATCGGCTATAGCTCCAGACTGTTTCACTACACCAACAGCATCGACCTGCGCTTCATTTTTTGATGTTATGACCGTTAACCATTCACCCGCAATATTATTGGAGATTTTCTGAATATAAATATTCTCGTTACCTGATGACCTAAACGGCATATAATAACGTGTCGCATAAAGATTAGCAACCTCAACTTTCAATGTACCGGCAACTGCTGCACCAATTGGAAGACCATTAATACTTGCGGCTATGGTATCATTTGTAATATTATATAAACCAGGAATGCTGAAAGTATCTTGATTTGCATCGCCAATATTTTCCCCAGCGATTAAATTGCGCCTAAAACTTACAGATTGGGACAACTTAAAATTAGGGGTATTGAACAAAGCTGTCAACGTCGCCTGTGATTCCAATCGGATACGATTGCCATTCCCCCAGAAATTATTGGTATCGAAGGTCCCTGATTCCAATAAATACCCGCCAACTTTCAGTGAGTTATAAAACGTATTTACATCGATTTCATTGCCATAACTTTTAGATCCGGTATTCGCACTTGAGTCTAATACAATACAGGCAACTGGTGCCACAGTCGCTACTCCCCACCGATTAAAGTTATTGCCCTGGATCTTGGAATTTGTTACTCCCTCTGACAAGATGGAAGCCCCTGAACTGGTCGTGAAATTGTTGTTACTAATGATTGTTTTATCTATCCTGTCGGCATGAACAGCACCTTTGGAATTGTAAGGCGGATTGGTTCCGGTATCTGAATAACGTTGTGCATGATCGACATTAATCGACGTAATATTGCTATTAATAATATTACCTGCTTTAATAAAATAACCTAAAAGTGTATAGTCAAGATTACCGGTCACAAGACTATTGACGAGATTACCCATAAAGAATGTGTTAAAACTGTCGCTAAAGTTACCAACGATATCAAATCCATAGCCATCTGTCGTCTTATTATTGATCAATGCAAAATTTTCCCGATTGGCATTGCCACTATCAAATGAATGGAAGAAATTGTTCCATATCCGATACCCTCTGGCGCTGCCACCATATTTCCCCAACGTATTGAACTGTTTAAATACCACACCATTATGACCACCGCTAAAAGTATTGTGCTTAACGGTGACCTGACGTCCCCAAAATTCCAGATGGGTCTCGGCATTACCAAAGTCACAGCCTTCGATCACCGCATCAATGTTATTTTCCAGATCATCTTTCCATGGATCGCCAGAGTTTGGGTACTCATCGACTCTTTTGAACAGTACGGCCACAGAACTTGCGATGTTAACCGATCGCCCCCTAATGGCCACATCTTTAAATGTCGTTCCCTGTGAGTAGTTTCTTATGGTATATAGGTCCGTAGAGCTTGCCATCAATTCGATACAGGATTTAACAGAGGAATTATTCCCTTGTTCGCTAACAATGTCCCCTCCTAGGCTATTATAGGGTACACTGAGTATTTTTGAAGTATAGAATTTCCGCCCCGGAAGACTGATGCATTTCCCCTTGCCTGCACAATAGTTTAACGCATTTTGTAAATAAGGATAATCATCGGGATGTGGTGGCTGTCCGCCTGTTTCGACACCTTTAGCGCCAAAATATAGCACATTCACGTTACCGACGAAATTATGGATCAATTTAATTCCTCCAGTTGCAATTACGCTGCCGCCATCCTCTGGTCCAGGATCAGTTGAAGAGAGGTAATACATAATCGGCTCTGGGGTATCTCCTTCTTTGTAATAGCCCAGTAGCTTAACTCCCGAATAGACTGGATATGTTCCTTGCAACCATGCAACCTCATTTGCAGAGAGATCTTTCATCTCTTGCATGATGTTCTTAATTAAAAATTGATTTGCCATATTTTCTTTTCTTTTAAAGTGTATAGCAAAAGTAGGCGGGCTGGTACCGCTATTTGAGGAAAAGAAGGGGTATCTAAGCGGTAGTGGCGAGATACCGAAAAGTCGGTCATCATGAAAGCACTCATGTGTAAAACAACGAAAATAGGCCGATCGCCCACTAACCCGATCAGATGCCAGTTTTAAATTAAACTGGGTTTTCAGCTCATTAACCAACGGTGGAGTTGTCAGGAATTCCATCGCTTTTCGGAGAAGCTGCTAGAATAAATTGGAAAGTGTTATGATAAGGATGGTTCATATTGGATCTCATTTATTCCATCAAAAAGACCATAGGAGACCTTAGCTGTAATGATTCGGATTTCAATTAGCTCGAATTTATGCTGTTCTAAATCAAAATCTATATATTCATCAACTGCGACCCGGAATTATAAGGCGGATTGGTTCCGGTATCTGAATACCGTTGTGCATGATCGACATTATTCGACGTAATATTGCTATTAATAATATTACCTGCTTTAATAAAACAATCTAAAAGCGCATACTCAATATCAGTATTTATAAAATTATCTAAAAAAATATTTCAAATCATAAAAATATTTTGACTTAACAGAAACATAACATTACCAATACAACTATTTAATATATGTAAACTATTTTTAGCGAAACTAAAAATAGTCTTTATATGAAAAAATTAAGAAAACTTAGTTTCACCGAACTAACAAAATCCGAGATGAAACAGGTAACTGGTGGATTTACGGATCCTCGTCCTTATTCAACAACCTCCTCAACCACGATCGTAGGTATCACGTTTGTCGATGGTAAAGAGAATAAGCAAGATCATTATACTGATGATGAAACAACTAACGATTATCAGATGGATTACGCTTAAATTTCGGTGTAGTGTAGCGCCAGCAAAGGCGCTACACAATCTTTAAATATAAGAAGAAAAATGTCAATTGCAATTGTATCCACTGACGGTGACCAATCTACTTTCAACGTAATAGATTGGATTCATTTTTACAAAGGAGAAGCCCTCTTGCTGACCAATACGGAGAAAATCTGTCTCAATAAAATAGAAGTATCCAAAGGCAATAAAATGTCTTTTGCATATGGAAATGAACAGATTAATCTAGATAAAATAGAATCTTTTTGGCATAGAAGAGGGAATTTTTCAATTCAATCTTATAATCAGGTTTTTTCGAATGATTTTCCATTCTTCGCAGAACTTACTCAACATCTTTCATTAGAGGAGCGAAAATTAAAAGAGTTCATAGCATATCAGTTAAAATCAAAGCGTCATCTAGGCAATATATTTAAATCGAGCCTGAATAAATTGATTGTACTAGAAGAAGCTCAAAATCTTAATATTATAATACCTAAGACTTTGATCACAAATCAAAAGCGAGAATTACAAGCTTTCAGATTAAAATTCGGACAGGTAATATGTAAATCAATCTCTGAGGCTTTTACAGCACACAAAATAGATATCGGAATACTTAGTTTATACACATCTATAATAACAGATGAAAATATGGATCAATTAGATGCATCATTTCCTCTGACGCTCTTTCAAGAAAAGATCGAAAAAAAATATGAATTGCGGATCTTTTTTATTGAAAACCGTTTTTATACAATGGCAATTTTTTCTCAAAATGACAAAAAGACAAGTGTAGATTTTAGAAAGTATAATTTTATAAAACCTAATAGAACAGTTCCTTTCAAACTTCCAAAGCATATTGAGAAAAAACTAATAAAGTTAATGAAAAAATTGGATTTAAATACTGGATCCATTGACATGGCTGTTACTCCAAATCAGGAATATGTATTTTTTGAAGTTAATCCTATCGGTCAATTTGGCATGACTTCTTACCCATGTAATTACCACTTAGATAAAGTTATAGCAGAATTTCTATTGAATAAAAATAAGACAGATGAGCAAGCTTGAAAAACTTAAAAATTATGTTGATTCCGAGCTTATAAACGCTTTACCAGTAGGTTTTAGGAATTTGGAATATAGAGAAAACAATGGTATGCACTCAATTAAGGTCGTTTGTGTTGCCCGATATAAAACTAAGCAATATAATGTCATTTCCCATTTTAAACCAATCTCTAAATGTTTGACGAATCTATAAAAGATAAGTATTTCAAAACCTACGCCAATTGCATCCCCGTAAAAGGCGCATCAAGATCATTAATTTGTGACGTTCAAAGGGGAAGTTATGATTTTATTACAAATGATTTATATGATATATTATTAGATCAATCAAATGCTCCTATTAAAGATATTTTATCATTCTATGGTGATGAAAATGAAGAGGTCCTGCTGGAATATTTTGATTTTTTGCATAGTAGGGAATATATATTTTTTTGTGATCCTCATGAACTTGATTTATTTCCAGATTTGGATCTCAGTTGGCACAGTCCCTCGCTTTTGACTAACGCAATTATCGATGTCGGTATAAATTTTCAACACAATTTCGTCAAATTATTTAAAGAGATTGAAGCTTTGGGTTGTAAAGCTATCCAAATACGATTTTTCCGACCAACTGAATTGACTGAGGTTGCTGATATTTTAAAATTATTGGAAAAAACATCAATTATTTCAATTGAACTGTTCCTACCTTTTATATTCAACTTAAATAATACCGAGTTATACCAGCTAGTCCTTTCCAATCTTCGAATTAATATGCTCGTTTTCCATTCGGCTCCCAGGGAAAATTATTTTGATGTAAAAGAAGAATTCAATGCAAAAGTAATTGTAACAAGTCAGAAAATAAATGATGAATCCCATTGTGGAGTCATCTCAAAAGAATACTTCACGATAAACATAGAATCATTTACTGAATCATTGAATTATAACAGCTGTTTAAATAGAAAAATATCGATCGACCAATATGGTTACATAAAGAATTGTCCTTCCTTGAATATCACGTATGGACACACAGAAAATGACTCCCTGTCAAGTGTGATAGACTCAGCACAATTTACCTCCTATTGGAAAATTAATAAAGACCAAATTGAAATTTGTAAAGATTGCGAATTTAGGTATATATGTACAGATTGCAGGGCCTATACATCTAATAATAACCTCTACTCAAAACCCGCCAAATGTGGCTATAATCCTTACACAGAAACCTGGGATTAATGAAAATAAAATATATGAAAATAAATTTGATTTTGTCATCCATTTTGGTCATTCTGATGTCTCTCTTTTACTCAATCAGTTTGGCCCAGAATATAGCGGATTATAATAAGAATATAAGATTAGCTGAAAAATTTTATTTAGAAAAAGAATATAGAAGTGCCGCCAATCTTTATTCCACGGCATTTACCGCGAATGGAAATCGTGGTACAGTTCGTGATCGTTATGAAGCAGCGCGCTGTTGGTCGCTAGCCGGAATACCTGATTCGGCCTTTCTATACCTGACCAAAATTTCTCAAGCTGGGTTTACCGAATTTGACGAAATTATTCAGGACACCGCATTTAACCTTTTTAATAAAGATGTTAGATGGCCAAAAATTGTTGACAGCATTAAATCAAATTTCATAAATCAGGATAAAGATGTCAGATGGCAATTTAAAAAACTTAATAAACCGGTAATGGCGATCTTGGATACAATTTATCATGATGACCAAAATCCCAGAAATTTATTGCAGAAGATTATTGCTCAAAAAGGAGAATCTGATCCTCAAATACAGTCGATTAATCTCTACATGCATCAAAAAGATTCAATAAATAGAGAAAAAGTAAAAAAAATTATCAGCGAATTTGGTTGGTTAGGAAAAAACGAAGTAGGACAACAGGGTAATCAAACCTTGTTTTTGGTCATACAGCATAGCGATCTGGCCACTCAAATTGAGTACCTGCCAATAATGAGAAATGCGATGAAAGAAGGAAAAATGTCATCTGCAAGCTTTGCAATTTTCGAGGACAGGGTGGCCCTTCAACAAGGAAAGGAACAAATTTATGGAAGTCAAATCGCACAATTGGGGAACGGCAAATTTTACGTGCTACCTATGATTGACCCAATAAATGTGGATGAACGAAGGGCACAAGCCAGACTCATTCCAATAAGCGAATACCTAAAAAAATTTAATATAATCTGGAGTATTAAGCGGTACAAAAAAGACTTATTGGACGCAAGCAAAGCACAATAGGTCAAAATGATAAAAATCAATTCATTTATTAACGACTCTATTCTACTAATTTTAGTTAAAAAAAATAATCATGAATACTTACAAAGTAGTAGCCGACATGACTGCAGATTTATTTCACAGAGGTCATGTAAATTTTTTACATAATGTAAAAAACTATTTTAAACCAGATGACGTGCATTTAACAATAGCATTGCATACTGATGAACAAATTTTTTCATACAAAAAGAGATATCCTATTATGGATTTTGAATGTCGGAAGGAAGTGCTCTTATCATGCCGCTATGTAGACCATGTTATCACTGCGCCAGATATCTTTGACAACAATTTTATATCTCCTTTTGATTATCTTATCCATGGTGATGATGTATTAAACTGGCCTCCGGAGCTGATACATTTTTATTATGGCACAGCTAAATCTCTCAATAAATTCCTATTAATCCCATATACAAAAGGTATCTCAACAACAATTTTAAGAGAATCACTTAAAAATGGACAGGAGTAGATCAAAATCTTATACAAGATCAACGATATAGATACGATACTTAGATTATGGGAGAAATAAATTTCGAATACTCGCCCCTGGACAGAATCATCAACTATCTAACCCTATGTGGGGCATTTGAGAATGTAGATGGTCTTAATGGAAAGCTAGGGATTGCAATCTTTTTGTATGAAGCGGGAAAAATGAAAGAATATCAATACCTGAATGATCTATCGGATCTATTAGTCGAGGAAACTTATTCTTCTTTAGGCACAAACAATCTATATGATTTTGAATCTGGAATTACGGGCATCGGAGTGGGATTGCTGTCGTTAAATGAGAGAGGAAATATAGAATTTGACGATATAGACGAATCTTTTGAAGAAATTGACGAGATGATATTCGATCATCCCTCCCAATCGAACTCGTTTCTCGTGGATAATCTTTTATATCTCTTATTTAAAGCTAAAACATCTGTTCAACAGGACGACACGTGTGAACTTATTAAAGAAAAAATTAATGGCAAAATCGATTTATTCTCAATTTCGGGAGAATGCTATCAAAGTGCGAAAATACTAGTTAAAATCAACGAATGTCTTTTAAATATTCATCGCCTGAATATCAAATATGAGGACATCCTTACCAATGCTATAAATAGTTTACACATTATCGAAAGGAATCTTCATTGTCACGAATATCTCTCATACTCACTTATCTTACTCAATCAATTGGAGAAGATGTATCAACGAGATATTCTACAAATATCTAAAGAAAAACTCAGTTTCATATGTACTGCTTTAAAAAATGCGTTTAACAATTGCAGCCCGGGGACTAAATTAAACGTCCTTGCTAATCTTTACTCCCATAGTATTTTGTTTGACGGAAAATTTCCATCAACAACTGATAATGTCATAATAGATCCAAATACAATCGAATATCAGGCAAACCAAGCAATTAAAAATAAAAATATTGAAATATTGATAGGGCTCGGTCATTATTTGCTTTCGTCAAAATGTCTAATTCAAACAAAAGAGACCGACAATAAAATTGGTTCTAACCGTCCCAATGTCGTAATGATTCTACCTGAAACTGAAGCACTCAATTATGGAATCGGAAGTTATATAGATAGTATCGAAAAAAATGCCCCCCATAATCAGTTTAATCTGCACTTAATTTATATTAAACCAAGTTTTGAGGAATTCGAAATGTCCCTAACAAAATTCGGTTCATTTCATTACTATTTGCCTATAAATCTCCTAACGGATGGGAATACCAATGCAAATAAACAAAAATCAATACAATTTATTTCGCACTTTTTATTAAATAGACTTACTAGACTAGAAAACTTGGTTTTTCATATTAATTATCTGGCAGCCTATGAATATATTAAAGTTTTGAGGCAAAAATTAACATTTCGATTGATAAGTGTTATACATTTCTCGAGTAGGGACCTCTATTTAAATGGCAATTTAACCACTCTTGATAAAATATGGAAAGACAGAAAAAAGAAAATTTATTCATCCAATAATTACGAAAACTTAATAGCGATTTTTAATATGGAAGAAGATCTATATTTTAATTCTAACCATATCGTTGTTGTAAATCAGTATTTGTTCAATTCGTTGGTTAAGTACTATAATGTACCCAAAACTAAAATTTCTGTCATTGAGAATGGCCTTAAATTAGAGGACAATATTCATGAAAATAATACGATGCTCAGGCAGCATTATAATATCACCAAAGAAGACACTGTCATAATTTTCACGGGTCGTCTTAGTTACCAAAAAGGAGTTGATAAACTAATATCAGCATTCAGAAAGATTCTACATGTCCATCCTAATACCTATCTTTTTATAATAGGGGATTTACAGGATAAAACATTTGTTTTATCAGCTAAAGACATTGAATCCAAGGTTATATTCACAGGGCACATTGATAAAGATATAATTAGGAGATTTTATTCAATTGCTGATTTGTACGTCATCCCCTCTCTATTTGAAGGCTGTCCATATAGTGTGTTGGAAGCTATGTCTTATAGCTTACCAATAGTCGCAACTGATACCATCGGATTAAATGAACTCTTAACTGATCGTTTTAATTGTCTTCATTCAAAAATAAATATAAATAAAAATGGAGATCTAAATGTAGATGAGGAAGATCTGTACAAAAAAATAGTAACTCTTATTAAAAATAAAGGCTTAGCGCTCCGTCTGGGGAGCAATGCTTTTTTAACATTCAACGAAAAATATCACTGTCAAAGCATGATTGATGCATTACAAAAGGTATATCAAACTGATTCATTCGCATAAAACATTAATATTTCTATAGATGCCTAAATTTCCTCACTACCGCCAATTTGATGTCATGGACTGTGGTGCAACATGCTTACGTATGATTTGCAAATACTATGGAAAAAATATTAATATTGATACAATAAGGAAACTATCACAAACTCATGGAGCTGGCGTAAACCTGTTAGGAATAAGTGAAGCTGCTGAAAAATTGGGATTTAGGACACAAGGAGTCCGTCTTAGTGTTACTCAATTAGAAGAGATAACATTACCCTGTATTCTGCATTGGCGACAGAGTCACTTTGTCATTCTGTATAAAGTAAAAAAGCAAATCTATTACTTGGCTGATCCAGCTATTGGGCTAAGAGAATTAAGTTATGAAGAGCTTATTTCAGACTGGTTCTCTTTTAAAGAACTAAATAATGGTATTTCCCTTTTAATAGAACCTAGTCCCGATTTTTTTGAAGATGATATTGAGGGCAACTCACAGAAAAATAAAGGCTTACAATGGCATGTGCTGTTACAATATTTTAGTCAATACAAATCGTTGATTATCCAGCTTTTTTTTGGACTTATCATAGGAACACTTTTACAACTAATACCTCCTTTTTTAACACAGTCCATTGTAGATACAGGAATTAATACGAAAAACATCGGGTTTGTTTATCTTATCCTATTTGCACAATTAATGCTTTTTGTCGGACAGACAGGAGTTACTTTTATTCGTTCTTGGATTTTATTACATATCAGCACCAGAATAAACATCGCTGTTGTAACTGATATGCTTATAAAACTCATGAAGCTACCAATGAGTTTCTTTGAATTGAAAACCCATGGGGATATAATGCAACGAATGTATGACCAACAACGAATTGAAACATTTCTTACAGGTTCATCATTAAATACATTATTTTCATTGATTAATCTTACTGTATTCAGCATCATATTAATATATTATAACACCGCTATATTTTTCACATTTTTTATTTCAACCATTATCTATACTGGATGGATCTTGCTCTTTATGAAAAGACGTAGAGATCTCGATCAAAAGAGATTTAACATATCTTCTGATAACCAAACAGTGACAACCGAACTTATACAAAGTATACAGGAAATTAAGCTGACTAATAGTGAAAAACAAAAACGATGGATATGGGAAGCTATTCAGGCACGCCTTTTTAAGTTTAAGGTTAAAAGTCTAGCCCTTTCACAGTATCAACAAGCTGGAGGATTAGCAATCAATCAGTTAAAAGGTATTTTTATAACATTTTTAAGCGCCGAGTCTGTCATAGAAGGAAACTTGACTTTTGGCGGGATGTTGGCAATACAATATATTGTAGGAATGATAAGCAGCCCTATTGAACAACTTCTAGTTTTTATTCAACAATATCAAGATGCCAAAATTAGTCTAGAACGAATTAACGAAATTTATCAACAAGAGGACGAAGAACCTGACGACCGAAATTGGATCACAAAGCTGCCAAAAGATGGTTCTATAATTTTAAAAGACATTACATTTACATATTATGGTGCAGGAAATGAACCCGCACTTTATGATATCAATCTTTTAATTCCAGAAGGTAAGACCACCGCTATAGTAGGGATGAGCGGAAGTGGTAAGACAACTATTTTAAAATTAATTATGAGATTCTATACACCTGAAAGAGGTGAAATCTCTATTGGGAAGACTAAATTAGACCAAATATCTTACAAGACCTGGCGTGAAAACTGTGGAATAGTGATGCAGGAGGGTTTCATATTTGCTGACACAATAGAAAATAATATAGCTGTTGGCGAAGAAAGACCTGACACTAACAAAATAGAGCATGCGATCAAAATGGCAAATTTAGAAGAATTTATAGCAGAACAACCGTTCGGTTTGAAAACCAAAATTGGAGTAGCAGGAAAAGGAATAAGTCAAGGTCAAAAACAACGTCTTTTAATTGCTCGTGCTGTATATAAAAATCCAAAATTTATATTTTTTGATGAAGCTACCAATGCGTTAGATGCAAAAAATGAAAGAATAATAATCGACAATCTTAATAAGTTTTTTATAGGAAGAACGGTTATTGTTGTCGCTCATAGATTGAGTACAGTAAGTCAGGCAGACAACATTATAGTCATGGATAAAGGAAGAATCGTAGAACAAGGACGACATGATGAATTAATTGATCAACGAGGTGAATACTACCAGTTAATAAAAAATCAACTTGAATTAGGAAATTAATAAGATAGTCTAAAAATAAAATATGATGAATAAAAATAGCAATGAAGCTCATATATATTCAGAAGATATGCACGATATAGTAGCTAAACCACCTTCATGGTTACTACGTTGGGGCCTTACACTAATATTTCTGATCCTATCGGCGATAATAGCAATATCAGCTTTTCTGAGGTATCCGGACATTATACAAGCCAATTTTAAAATCAATACATTAAACGCACCAAAAGCATTAGTCCCTAAGATATCGGGATCTATTGTTAGGCTTTTTGTGGAAGACAGACAAGAGGTAAAAGAAGGAGATGTTATTGCTTGGCTTGAAAGTTCTGCCAATCACCAACAAATTCTTGATCTCTTAGAAAAGTTAAGGCTTTTAAGAAAAAGTCAAAATAGCGACCAATTTATTAATTTTAATGCACCTGATGACTTGGATTTGGGTGAATTACAAAATGCATATCAGACTTTTTACGAAAGTTACCTTTCCTATAAATCGGCATTTGTAGGCGGTGTTTATTTAAAACAACGGGCTTTTTTGTTAAAGGAAATGGACTATCAAAAGAAAGAACAAAAAAAGTTATTCGACCAAAAAACAATTTATGAAAGAGATTATCAACTCGCAAAGAAACAACACAATTCATATCAAATACTAGCTGACAAGAAAGTGATATCTCCAATGGAGATGCAAGAACAGGAGTCTAAACTACTGTCAAAACAACAACCTGTTGAGCAAATTGTGCAAACGATACTTTCCAATGATGCAAACACAGTAACTAAACAAAAAGAGTTATCTGAATTGGACAATAAAATAACTACAGAAAGAAAAACCTTTTTACAGGCACTTAATAGCTTGATCAGTGAAGCTGAACTATGGAAAAAACAACACACGATAACAGCCAGCCAATCTGGTCGAATATCATTTGCGAGTATAATACAAGAAAAACAGTATGTCGAAGCAAACAGACCATTATTTTATATCGACCCAGGCAATAGTCAATATTTTTGCGAAATGTATGTCAAACAGAACAACATGGGAAAAGTTAAAATGGGGCAAAAGGTTCTTCTAAAAATGTCAAGTTATCCTTTTGAGGAATACGGCGCAGTCGAAGGGGAAATAGAAAAGATAACAGACATTCCTTATCAAGATAGCATATATCTTTCAAAAGTGAAACTTTCACCTAATAAAAATGCCAAAATTATACTTAAAACGGGGATGACGGGAACTGCAAATATCGTTACTGACAACTCAAGCCTTCTTCAACGTTTTGGAAGATCGGTCATGCACAATATGGTAAGATAGCCAAATAAAAATACACTATTTACAAAAGTAGCGCAAAATGTAAGTCTTTATTTTTTTCTTGCTTGTATTCGTTTAACATCATAAATCCTATACCAATAATGCCGTCATCCAAAGTCAATACTTGATATCCACGGTACTCAATAAATGGGTTAGCGCTTTTAATATCCTTTTGGACTATCAAATTAATACATTTCTTCTTTAAGACTTCGAATGCAGGATAAAATACATTTTGAATAATCCAATTACAAAGATGTATAATTCTAAGCAAAGTTCTAAGATTGTTACTATTGGATGTTTTTAGTTCTAAATTATATGCAACATAATTGATGATCCAATCGTTTTCTATCAAAAAATTTCGTAAGCTTTTTGATCCTTCAATTAAGCCTAGTGAAACAACTATTGAAAGAAACCCTAAAATGTCTTCTACACTCGAGGGAGAATTGTTCTTATAAAATTTTATAAGATAATTTAACGAAGAAGGGAGCTCGAGAGAGGGAACTTTATCGAGAATAATGTTTAATCTACTGCTTACAAAAGCGATTTTAAGTATGAGATCGTAACTCAAAAAGTGATTACTTTTGAAATTTTGTATAAAAAAATCAATATAACTTAGTATTGACATCAAAATCTTCTTGTCATTTGATGTCAAAAATCCTCTTTTACTAAAATAGATTCCTACATCTGTTAAGATATTAATATCATTTTTATTATTATCCACCAACATACTAATATGAGCGTTAACTTCTGACAATAAGTCATCTTCACTAATATTTATATATTTTTGCTGGATTAACTCTGTCAAGCCCCAAGATATCCCTGTAAGACCGGATTTCATGGACAAGGAGATATCCTTACTCAAAGAACAACTAATACGTTCAATACAATAATCAGCAAAATTATGATTAGGTTTATATTTAAAAATTGCGGAATACTCGTAATAAAAAATCACCCTTGATATTGAGGAATTCAAGCTTATTTCCTCATTTTTAAATGAGCTCGCACCAAACAAAAGAATATTATTAATCCAAGAAAGCTCTTTCTCAATTTGATCCGAATACGCTCTATTTTTAGAAGTTTTTAGCTGAGATAAATCTATTATTGGTTCTTCATAGATACAATTAAAGGGATCTAACCAAGAATTCCAGCTTTTATTTGGTGTTAAATAGCTTGGACCATACAGAGCTTTACAATAATCAACACTTCTTTTCAAAACATTCACCTCTATCCCACTTATTGTATCTCTTTTTATTCCTTCAATAAATATGCTTTTTTCGTAACCTAAGAGCTTAACTTTATTCTCAAATTCGTTACTCATATTTTCAACAATATAGTTTCCAAACTCAAATAGAAAAAAGATATCGACCTGGCCATCATCTAAATATAAAGTTGCTTCGCATATATTTCCTCTAAAATATCTTACTTTACAAACTGGAAGTAACTCAATAATATCATGTATTTCATTTTTATTGACATAAACTGAAATATCTATATCTAGATCATGGCTTATCATTTCACCATTTCTCACATATCCCAAACAACAACCTCCATTTAAAAACCAGATAATTCCTAGATCATCTAAAAGTTTAGAAACGGATAACAAGCAATTTAAAATATGATTTGGCATTTTGGCTTTAAAAGTAAATTTTCAATAAAAATCTAGGGTATTATTTTTTAACTAAGATATGTCATTACCAATGACAGTATGAACAAATAAATTAATCGTTCAGCAACAGTTTGACATGAAATATCAACGTACAAATCCAAATTTATTTTTTTATTGTGAACTTTATTTCAACAGAAAGATAAATTTATGTAAACGATCCAAGAATCCGTAAAATATCATAAGTTTAGGTGATCTAGAAAACGTGGGTAGAAAATTTTGTCCAACTAACTTTAAGTAAATACAGAATTAAACCCGTCGAACCTGACGGGCTTAATCTTAAATACTGCTCTACAAGCATCGAAAAATAAACTACAAAAGAATACTCTCATTCTCATCTTTCAAGATCAGATAAAAATTAGTGGACAGCGGATCATAACAGCTGATCCTTGCATACAAAGCCCCATCGGGAACAGTTATTTCTTGATTGGTGATAACCATATCCGTCTGCGGATAAGCTGATAGAAAGGCTGCAGCACCATTATTGCTATAAAATGCAATTCTACTGCCCTGATTACCAAATCGGCCATTGTAAAGGATCTTCTTCGCCCCCATCAGATCCACATAGCTACTGACACCCCAAAGCGCTGTTGCAGCTGAAGTCGTTCCAGACGCATTGATCATAGCGGACATTGTCAAGGACGGAATAACCTTCGAAGGGCTCTGATCGGCGGTCAATAAAACTTCGACATCCATAATTCGGTCTGCATTAAAGGAATTAATGGAAAGCTCTTTGGATTGTGGATCGAAAGCGATAAATCCCGCCGGTGTAATATCCCCTAGCCTATTTGCCAAAACGCCTGATTTAATCTCTCCAGTATACTGGCCATAGGCAGATTTTGAAGTCACAATTGCATTGTGAGTACCGATATTGAGTACCGAATTTACTGCTTTACTTGGTGACCAAGATTTAAGGGAACAAAGGGAGACCAATCCGTCTTTGTGATTACTGACAACCAATTGCGCATTCGTCTTGTTTTCATTAAATGTTATCGTTGACAGATCCTTGAATCTAAACCCATCAGCAGCATTAAGTGCAAGTCCGATATCATCTGTTCGGAAAGTATCCTGAATAGAAACAGATTGAGACTGTTTATTTAGCTCGGCAGCTAAAGCTGGATCAATAAAACCCGAGGCATGCTCAAGCACTGAAATAGCCGTATTACCTGCTGCATGGAAATTTTTGATCCCTCGGTAATAATAAGGTGATTTATCCTTTCGCTGGCTATTCTCTACATTACAGTTGATGATATTGACTCCGTTGGCGATGTAATCAGCCTTTGTGTAGCCTGTCCAACTATTCTTTACTTCCCCTGTTTCACTTCCGGTGCGCAATATGGTTCCGTTGACTTTATTTCGGTAGATAGAAAAACTACAGTTTTCAATATTGATATTTTTATAGACTTCCCAAGATCCGGCTACAGGCTCGTCTGGCAATGCCATTCGCATAAACCCTACGGCCATAGGGGTACCGACATGCTGCACGTTTTTGATATACACATTCTCGGCATAGCCACGGATACTGCCAAATTCTTTTAATAGGGCTTTTGAAGCGGATGACTGATTGATAATTTTGACGTCTTCGATCCAGATGTTTTTGACGTAATATAACTGTGTATGCGACATAAATTTTCGTAGATCGGCGTATTCATCAGTGATGACCCAGGTGGTATTTTTAACTCTGATATTTTCAACGAGCTTATTTTCGTCATAGCCCACAAACTTAAATCCATCGCCATTGACCGAGTAGAGGTTTTCGGCATAGACATGACTTGCCTGCACATAGATACATCGCTCAATAGGATTGATCGCCCGGATATTGTTATAGGTGGTATAACTCCCTGAACTCAGGACACAGTCCATTCCGTAAGGCTCTGGTATGGTGGGCACTTCTTTTTGAACAAAATTTGCGCTTTGCTCCTGCGTATTGATCAATTCGATATTCTGGATGTAACTATTCCAGGTATTATTTACCACACCGGAAGCAGCATTGTAGAATTTGCAGTCCGCGATAAGCAAGCCCTTGGAAAGTGACAGATTACCGCCAACATTCCGATCAGTCGTAATACTTGCATGGATGTTGTAAGTGATAATATTGTTGATCTCGCCGCCCATTATTCCAGATTCCTCAATCAGTCCTTTTGCTCGGTATTTACCATTCTCCTCGGGAACTATTGCCCGGCAAATAATATTGCGGTAATAGATGTATCGATCTGTCTTTGTACCTGAGGAATAGAAAAGGGTACGACAGTTGTGTGCTGTGGTATTGCTCCCAAAATTATTCCGAAGTTCGATCTCAAGATCTGTAACATGCAATCGCTTCACATTGGTGGTGTTGATCTGAATGTCACCATCAACGATCAGTTTGGCACCGTTGATCGCTCTAAGTGAAGATCCGCCCATTGTAGCTCGTGGCCCTGCCGCCTGGATCAATGTATCACGGCTGAGTATGACTTCCTTTTTATATTTTCCGGCATAGACGCTTGAGAAGTAAAAAGCATCTAAGTCATTGGTCAGGCCATCGCAATGGGCTCCGAAATATAAAACATCGACTCCATCAGTAAAATGATGAACAAGCTTGATACCACCGACAGCAATTATGCTTCCGCCATCATCTCCTCCGGGTTCGGTAGCAGCGTAATAATATAGGATTGGTGCCGGTGTATCTCCTTGTTTGTAGTAGCCGAGTAGCTTTACCCCTGAATAGATTGGTGTGGTTCCTTGTAGTCCTGCAATTTCATCTGAGGAGAGGCTCCTCATCTCTACCATCGTGTTTTTAATTAAAATCTGATTTGCCATATTTTCTTTTCTTTTAAAGTGTATAGCAAAAGTAGGCGGGCTGGTACCGCTATTTGAGGAAAAGAAGGGGTATGTAAGCGGTAGTGGCGAGATACCGAAAAGTCAGGAATTTTAAGACTTTCTTGAGTTCTTATTTTAAATCTTCATCTATGATGATTTATATATTGCTATTTTTTTTAGTATATTTATACTCATAAAAAGTAAATAAAAACTGTAATAGCCAGTTATTAGGTCTAGTTTTCTCAAACTGACAAAGAATAATTTATCAAATCTAAATGTATGGCAAAGAATAAAAAGATTAATGTACAGGGGAAGGAAATAACAATCATTCTCGACAATGACAAAGAGTTTATTTCACTTACTGATATGCTAAAAGCTAAAGATGGAGACTTTTTCATTTCTGATTGGCTTCGAAACAGAAACACAGTTGAATATCTAGGTATTTGGGAAAGCATTTATAACCCCCTTTTTAATTATGGCGAATTCGCCATAATTAAAAGTCAGGCCGGACTTAACAGTTATAAAATCAGTGTTAAAGATTGGGTTGAGAAGACAAACGCCATCGGCTTAAAAGCGACTGCAGGAAGATATGGCGGGACATATGCACATCCTGATATAGCTTTTGAATTCGGTATGTGGATTAGCCCCCATTTTAAAATTTACCTAATCAAAGAATTTCAACGCCTAAAAGATGAAGAAAACGACCGTTTGAAGTTAAACTGGAGTTTACAAAGAACTTTAGCCAAGGTGAATTACCAAATCCATACCGATGCAATCAAAGAAAATCTTATTCCAACAGAAATTACCAAACAACAAGCGAGTTCCGTTTATGCTAGTGAAGCCGATCTGCTTAATGTTGCATTATTTGGTATGACAGCGAAAGAATGGAGAGATTCAAATCCAGATAAGAGAGGTAATATTCGAGACTATGCTGTTATAGAACAATTGGTGGTATTAAGTAACATGGAGAGTATAAACGCGCTATTAATTCAACAGGGGTTACCGCAAAATGAAAGACTTAAGCAACTCAATAAGGTTGCTATGACACAAATGCGGTCACTCGTAGAAAATAAGGCTGTTAAAAAATTAAAATAGAAGATCATACATGTATACTTATTTTTAGGAAAGTTTGCATAATTGTTTATTAAATGGTCTTTTTGGGATAACATAAAAAGCTTACCCACAATACCTCAGGGTTAGCGGTGAGTGTTCCCTATTTATAAATCCACAACTGAGATTCACCATCTAAGCCTTCGGTACTGGAGCATTTTCTGCAATAAGTTTTTCATGCTTTAATTCCCTCCAAAAATCAGCTGGTATCTTTGTCTTGAAGGACTGGGCATTTTGTACGGCCTGCTCAACGGTATGTGCGCCGGGTATAACACCTGACACTTCGGCTGGGGCTGCTGCAAACTGTAAAGCTGCTGTTCGCAAATCCACAGCATAATTTTCAGCTACGCGCTGTAGAGCATTCAGTTTTTCCTTAACACCGGCAGGAAACTTTCCATCATATAAATAACGGTCTTTACCGGACAGAAATCCAGCACATAATGGTGCACCTACCACAATGGACACACCTCTTTCAGCCACTTTCGGAAAAACCTTATTCAGATCATCCTCATGTTTGATCAATGAATATTGGCAGGCAGAAAGAAAGATATCGGGATCTGCAACATCCAATGTCTGCAATATAGGTTCGATGGTATTGACACCGAGTCCCCAGCCTTTGATAATTCCCTCCGCTCTCATTTTAGTCAGCTCGGGCATAGCTCCTTTCACTGCTTCCTCAAAATAGTGTGCATAACTATCTTTCATATCGCCGTTATCGGGTGAAAGATCATGGATAAAAACAATATCAATGGACGATAATCCCAAACGCTGCAGGCTATCTTCCACACTTCTTCTGACACCGGCAGCACTATAGTCGTACTTATAACCAAAATTTAGTTTCCCCTTCCATAGTATTTGTTCCATCGTAAAGTCTTCCTTCGGCTCCATCAGTCGCCCTACTTTAGTCGACAGTGTAAAACTGTCACGTGATTGGTCTTTTAAAAACAGGCCCATTCTACGTTCGCTGATCCCTAGACCATACCATGGGGAGGTATCAAATAATCGTATCCCTGCATTCCATGCTGCCTCTATTGCTTGTAGACATTCAAGATCTGAGTTTTGCTGAAATCCATTACCCAATGCGACCCCGCCAAATCCAGCTTTATCAACGGGACGGAATCGTTTCTTTTCTGTTAAATTTTGAGCTGTTACCATTTTATATTCTGTTAATGTTGTTGATAAAATATCAGGTGTCGCCGCACTCAGTGCAAAACCCGCACCCGCAAGGGCTGTCTCTGCTAAAAATTACCTTCTTTTCATATGTCTGATGCTATTGGTCTAATTTCCGCCCGCTTTTTAGTCTGGTAGAAAGTTCATCATGTGCAGTCAAATCCAGCCGTAGCGGCGTAATGGATACCAGTTTATTTTCTACCGCCCAACGATCTGTCCCTTCTTCCGCCGGCTCAAGTGGTATTACCGTAATCCAATAGTTTTTTCTTCCCATAGGATCCTGACCAGGTACGACATTGCCATCATAGAGCCGTACCGATTGCCTTGTCCATACGACTCCCTCTGGTTTTGGAGGAAAATTTACATTATATAGCGCAGGGCCTTTATCATTGAGCAAGATCTTGAGTACATCGCCGGTCCATTGGGATAGTCCTTCAAAATCTGGCTCCGTCTTGCCGACTGGGGTACTCAGCGCGATACCGGTGATACCGAGGAGCATGGCCTGCTTTGCCGCAGCAAGGGTACCTGAATGCCACATGGAATTACCAAGGTTGGGACCCATGTTAATGCCTGAAAGCACAACCTGCGTATCGGGAAACATATGCAAGCCCAGCGCCACGCAGTCCGCAGGTGTCCCGTTCACCCGAAAGGCATCAATTCCCTCAAATGAAATGGGGGCAGTACGATAGCTCAGGGGGCGAGAATGAGTAATAGCATGTCCCATGGACGACTGCTCGACATCTGGCGCAACAATCCTAACGGTACCAAACTGCCTCGCGGTCCTTGCTAGAGCTGCTATGCCCGGCGAATAGATACCGTCGTCATTGGTGATAAGTATATTCATAATAATTGTACCTTTTCTATGAAAACCAATCTCACGCAGGCTTTGTTCAGCTGATATGAAAGAACATGGCAAAAAAGTAAGATTAGTACACAATCCAGCTGCTGGGGATGAAGACAATGGCGACAAAGACGAACTATGTCAGCTTATTGAAGAACTGGGACACCATTGCACAGTAGTAGCTAAAAAAGATGCAGTCAAAAAGATCGATCCAGAGACCGATATCATTGCCTTAGCCGGCGGTGACGGCACCATAAAAATGACTATTATGGCGCTCTTAGAAAAAAAACTACGATTTAAAAGACCGATAGCAATCTTGCCCCAAGGGACAGCAAACAACATTGCCATTTCTTTGGGTATTCCTTTGGACTGTAAACAGGCCATGAATCTATGGAGTCATTTCCAGCTTAAAAAATTCGATGTCGGGATGGTAACAGGTCTAGGACGAAAGCCCTTACATTTTATCGAATCTATTGGCTTCGGTGTATTTCCTATACTGATGGAGAAAATGGATAAAAAAAATACGAATGCCGCCAATGCAGAAGATGAAATTAGGATCGCGCTCGAGCAACTTCGAAAACTAGCACTGACATTCCCAGCCAAAGTGCTCAAACTCGTAACCGCTACGGGTAGCATTGAAAAAGAATGCATTATGGTTGAAGTTATGAACATCTCGAGCATGGGCCCCAGACTGGTACTCGCAGTAGATGCTGATCCGGGAGATGGACAATTTGATATCATCGTCGTCACCGCTGATCAACGCCAGGAACTGGTTGCTTATATAGATGGGTTATTGAAGAAAAAGGACGTGATATTTAATATTAAACCTATCAGAGCAAGCCGCTTAACGATGGAGTGGCAGGGAACAGAATTTCACATCGATGACGAGTGCAAGGGTTATACTGGGCAACGACTAAAGATTTCATTGCTCGATAGCTTGATCGAAATTATTGTAGAAGGGAATTGATCCCTGATATCCAAGGTTAATTTTCGTATCAACCTATAATTCGAGTAAATTACAGTATTACTATTAAGAAGTGTTTCAATTGGATTTTAGTTTAAATTATTTAAATTCTAAAAAACATCACTTGTCGTCAACTATAGAGCATCCGGATCTGAAACCGCACAAGCACAAACCTGGGATATACCAAACAACAACTCACTATAATCCGTTCCTTTTGTTAGATAACCATCGGCACCTGCATTGAATGCATCTACGACGACGGTACTGTCTTCAACCATGGATAGTACCGAAGTCCTTATTGTGGGAAATTTTCTTTTGGCAATATGTATTAATGCAATACCATCAATTTCTTTCATATTGATGTCGGTGAGTACCAGATCAGGTGTTTTATTTTTCTGGAGATAGTCCAAAGCTTCTTCGCCGCTACCGACTTCCTTTACGACAGAAAGATCATCACAAGAATCCAATATCAGACGTATGCCATTACGAACTAAATGGTGATCGTCAACTAAAAGAATTTCAGTCATCATTCCTCCGAAAATTTTAAGATAGATATATAACGACTTTGTACTTAAAATTGTTTACTACTGGGGACCACATTTTTTTCAGAATAAGTGTCATAAATTTTCACTTATAAAAGGAATGTATTCAAGATCATTATCTTCATCTTTCAATCAGCATTATTCAAAAATGCTTTAAAAAACATTCTCGTCGTATATAAATCCCTGAATTAACTGCCATTAAAAATTCTATGCGAGCCACAGACTGGAACATCCAAAATATAAGTTATTCGTTGACTAACCATTTACGATTTCTCCACCATTGGGATGTAAAACTTGACCGCTCATAAAATGTGAATCTTCGCTAGCTAGAAATAAAAAGCTTGGTGCAATTTCATTTGGCATCCCTGCCCTTTCCATGGGAGAGTCGCTTCCAAATTCGGAGTTCTTTTTAGGATCAAATGAAGATGCTATCAATGGTGTCCATACCGGACCTGGAGCAACAGCATTGACCCTAATTCCTTTAGCGATAAGATTCGCTGACAAACTTCGTGTAAAAGAAATTATTGCACCTTTTGTTGCAGAATAATCTATCAACTTTGGACTACCTCGATAAGCAGTCACCGAGGATGTATTAATGATGCTTGCTCCCTTCTTAAGATAGGGTAGGGCATATTTCGTAATCCAGAAATAGGAAAAGAAATTATTCTGAAAAGTCTTGATTAACTGCTCAGTGGTAATTTCTTCAATTGATCCTGTTTCCCAATGAAGCCCCGCATTATTAACAATAATATCAACTTTCTTATGCGTTTTTATCGCCATTTCAATTACTTTTTTACAGTGATTTTCTTTTCCCAAATCACCTTTAATCAGCGTACATTTTCTAGAGAAGGATTCAACCTCCTTCTGGGTTTGTTTTGCATCTTTTGTTTCACTAAGATAGGCTACAACAATATCAGCTCCCTCCTTCGCAAATAACAAAGCTACGGCTTTCCCGATGCCGCTATCTCCTCCGGTAATTAACGCTACCTTATTTTTTAATTTTCCTTCTATAGGATACCTTAATGGAGAAGTGTCAGGAACTGGTGTCATATTTATTTCCAATCCCGGTCGCTTTTGCTTTTGCAATGGTCTAATTTTTTTACTTGCTACTTTTTTCATGCTACTTCCTTTAAATAACAACAAACAATATGCGATTTCCAGAATATGTAAGAAACAAATAGTCCTTCTACCGAAGAACTATTTGTTGTATATCAAGAAGGTACCTTTCTGGATTTTTCTCTCTCCCAAACACGGTGGCCTTTCATTACCGCTATAAAATCTTCTGTTAAATTGTCCTTGCTTTCGAAAATAACGCCTTTATCTTTTTTAATAAATGATCTTTCAGCTAACTCTTCAGCACCTTGTGCAAATGCCAGGGCCTTACAGTGTCGGTAACCTTCATTGATAAAATGAAGGTAATCGGCATTTTCCGCAAGAGTTTTGACCGATTCGCCTGCTGCTGTGTAGAATGCATCGTAACAAACTGATGCCTCCGTAAGATAGGAATGTTGGATATCTTCTTCTGTCCCTTCCTTGAACCGGATCTTTCCTACATGAGATGCGATTAGCACTGCTTGCGCCCCTTCCCTTTCGAGTGCTGTTTTCATTTTATCTATGGAGGATTTGCTAGCTCCATGATCAACAAGAAAAGCAACCTTTCTACTCTTGATCGTACCCTCGCCGTCTTTTACTTTCATACTCAAAGCAGCAGACTTTTCAACTTCGGGTTTGACTGGTTTAAGCGGATATTCGGGATGGTTCTGACGTGCAAATTTGAGGGTTAAAGGATCAAGTTCTTTTGGCGGTGTAAGCCCGAGGTTTTTACCAACATTTTTTGCTAATCCTTGGTCTATCTGGTTCAAAATAGCCAGTTCTCGCTTTCGTATATTGACATCGTTCACTTTCGAAAGCTCAAAACTCAGGGCATTGACCATGTGGTCCTGTTCTTCTGGACTCTGTGAATTAAAAAATAGTCTTGCTTGCGTAAAGTGATCTGCGAAGGAATCTGAGCGGGCCCTAACTTTTGCCCCCTCGATAGGCTGCTTGTGGGATTCAAATCCTACCCCATCATTAAGCATTGCATGATAAGGGCAACCCACAGCCTTACTGTTAGGGAAATAACTCACAGCACCTTTAGGAATATCAGATCGCGCGAAACCATCTTTTTGGTTATTGTGTTTACCCGTCACCGGACGATTGATAGGAAGTTCATGGAAATTTGGCCCACCTAATCGGTAATTTTGGGTATCCATGTATGAAAATATCCGTCCTTGCAAAAGCGGATCATCCGAAACATCTATACCCGGCACCAACCTTCCGGGGTCGAAAGCGGCTTGTTCGGTCTCTGCAAAAAAATTCTCGGGGTTGCGATTTAGTGTCATCGTTCCGATAATCTGAACTGGCACCAGTTCCTCTGGGATAATCTTTGTCGCATCCAGAATGTCAAACGAATATTTAAATTCATCCGCTTCAGGAATCAATTGGACGCCAAGATCCCATTGGGGAAAATCGCCCCTGTCAATAGCTTCATAGAGATCTCTTCGATGAAAATCAGCATCAAATCCTGAGATCTTTTGGGCTTCGTTCCATGCCACTGAATGTACGCCCAATCTCGGTTTCCAATGAAATTTAACGAACGTGCCTTTTCCTTGAGCATTCACAAATTTAAACGTATGGACGCCAAAACCTTCCATCATCCTTAAACTTCGGGGTATCGCACGGTCTGACATAGTCCACATGATCATGTGCGCAGATTCGGGCATCAGCGATATAAAATCCCAAAAGGTATCATGTGCAGATGCCGCCTGCGGCATTTCGTTGTTCGGCTCTGGCTTTACGGCATGGACGAGATCTGGAAAGTTCATCGCATCCTGAATAAAAAAAACCGGAATATTATTCCCCACGAGATCGTAATTACCTTCTTCGGTATAGAATTTAACAGAGAAACCGCGTACATCCCGGGCTAGGTCGGTAGAGCCTTTGAAGCCCGCTACTGTCGAAAATCTTGTAAAAAGAGGCGTTACTGTTCCTTTTTTCAAAAATGCTGCGCTTGTATATTGGGATAGGTCAGCTGTTGCTTCGAAAATACCATGGGCTCCTGATCCACGCGCATGAACGACACGTTCTGGTATACGCTCACGGTCAAAATGCATCAGCTTATCAAAATAGATATGATCCTGCTGTAATGATGGTCCCCGCTCACCCGCCTTTAATGTATTGTTGTTGTCGGAAATAGGCACGCCATCATTGGTGGTCATAATCTGTTCGGAATTGTCCACTAAATGCTGCTCAATCTCAGCGGTTTTTAAATTCTTTTCTTTTTTCATATCCAATTCTGTTTTGGTTTATACTCGTAAGGGGAAGTAATTTTTTAATTCGTACAAAAATTTATATAGGAGCCTATCCTCTTTCCTATTGGTAGGCATTAATTCTTATAAGCTGTAATATCCATGATGTGAACAAAGCCAAAGTCTGAAAGGTTTGGTCGGTATTTACATTTGTCCGTTGAGGACAGGATTTGAGAAAACACGGCTGACTTTTGACTAAGTCAAGCACTTGATTTCTTTTATTGAACTAAAAGCGTCTAGGATCGGTTATTAAATAAGATAACAACTATAAATTTTTTATTATGGCTACTACAAAATCTGTACAGGCAAAAAATGCCACAAAAAAAAACTCCGGCCAAATTGGTCTCCCTTTCCTATAGCCTGTGGAAAGTGCTTGTATTTCTATGAGAGAAAACTATTCATTAATCATTCAATTTAGTTCTTCAGTTTTCTAAAAATCTGACTTGCCGTTTCCATATCCAACACTTCCATATCCACCAGGTTTAAGGATTTGACCATGTGTAGCGTACCAGTCTTATACTTTTGGAAATGCTCAGTTTTCAAATGTGCCTGATAGGCTTGCTTGTCTTTGTACATTTCTAGTATCCTCACTTGGGTTGGCTCGTTCTTTTGGAACATCGGGAAAATAGCGATAACACCCGCCTCAAGCCTTATGGATGCTTCGGCCTCCACTTTAAGTATCTCCTTATACTTCTCCAAATGTTCGGGGTGTATCTCAATTTCTGAAATCCGTACCATTATTTCTGCCTGTTGAGAATGGGCATAGTTACTCATACAAAAAAGCATTAGCGTTGCCAATACCGTTTGCAATGACCATCTAAGCCAAGTTCTGTGTCTAAAGATATTCTTATTCATATCATTACTACATTTATCTTAAATCACTTTACTTTTAATTGATTACCATCAATATTAATGCTTGATCTCGTGCGTATCGCGAACACTGCTAAACGTTAGTGCCAATAGTTTCCACCCATCGGTTTCCTTCTTGTAGACCTCGGTTACTGTAAACTCAACCTCCGGTCATCTGATTAATAAAGGGTTGGTTGTAAAAACGTTTTCCTGTAGCCTGATATAATGCATTGGCCACTGCCCCAAATGTGGGCGGAAACGGTGGTTCGCCCATTCCGGTAGGATCTTGTTCGTTTTCCACAAAATGCACTTCAATCTGCTGCGGCGCTTCATTCATCCGTATGAGCCGATAGGTGGTAAAGTTATTCTTCTGCGGGACACCATCTTTAAAGGGAAGCTCGCCATAAAGGGCATTTCCGATCCCATCGATAATTGCTCCCTCGGCCATGTTGGTCGCGGCATCCCTGTTCACCACAATCCCACAGTCTATGGCAGCCACCACTTTTTGAACCTTAGGTTCATTATTTTTAACCACGAGGTCCACAACCTGTGCCACATACGAATTGTGGCAAAAATAAGCGGACACACCACGATGAATTCCCGGTGCTTTTTTATCCCAGTTTGATTTTTCACGAACAAGTTTCAGTACACCTGCATAACGACTGGCATCGTAATCATTGCGCTTACCGACTGGATTTGTTTTTGCTCTTTCCAATAATTCAAGACGAAAGTCGATAGGATCTTTTTTCATTTCCATGGCGAGCTCATCAAGAAAAGACTGCTCAGCAGCGGCAATAAAATTTGACCGCGGTGCACGGAATGCGCCTATGGTAATATTGGACGGAATCTGCCAGCCCTCGGCGAGGTAATTGTCTAATGCACCTGCCGGAAAACGATCGGCATGTATGGGCGTTTCGGGAATCCCACCAGCTTTGACATGAAGCGCCAGCAATTTATTGTCTTTATCTAAAGCGGCCCGATAGGTCGCACTGTAAGTCGGGCGATAGATTCCGGCTGTCATTTCATCTTCACGTGTATAAACAAGCTTGATCGGTGCATTAAGGTGTTTGGAGATTGCGGCAGCCTCTATAAAATGATGTCCATAGGCACGGCGGCCAAATCCGCCTCCCATGCGCGCAAGATTGATCTGTATCTTTTCTTTTGGCAAACCAAGCCGTTGGGATAAGGTACCAACGGTAAACTCAGGAGCCTGCAACGGCCCATATAAGATGGCGCTGTCGGAAGTAACATGGGCAAAACAGTTGACCGGCTCCATGGTATTGTGTGCCAGGAACGGTGCGGTATAAGTACGTTCGATGATTCTGGCAGCAATTTTAAATGCTCCCTCCGGATCTCCATCCTTGCGGAGGACATTGCCGGGCTTTTTAGAAAACTCTTCCATCTGCCTACGGTGCACATCGCTGCTTTCCAGACCTGCGGGATAGGTTGCTTCGGTCGTTTTTGCATTCGGCTGCCCCGGATTGCCCATTTTAAACCTGCGCCCAGGCTCCGCTTCCCATTCCAGCTTGAGTGCTTTCTTGGCTTGCATCACCTCCCAGGTGCTCTTACCCACGACAACAGCAAAACGTGTGAAACTGGTCGTATCGAAAAAGTTCTGTACAATATCTCCCGTGAGGGAGTCAATCACAAAGATAGATTTGATGCCGGGCATTGACTTTGCTATCCGATCATCCAATGATTTTAACTGTAGGCCAAATGCTGGTGGATGCACAATCATTGCGATCAGCATGCCCTCGGTTTTATAATCCATACCGAACAGCGGTTTACCTGTTAGAATGTTGTTCAGTTCAACGTTTTTCTTGGAGGTGCCCACAATCCTGAAATCCTTTACTGCCTTTAACTTGACGTTTTCGGGCACCGGAATCTTGGCTGCAGCGGAAGCAAATTCGGCATAGGTTCCTTTTCGTCCAGTTTTGGCGTGCAGCAAGGTACCCTGCTGCGTGGTAATTTCATCGGAAGGAACATTCCACCGTGCTGCTGCTGCCAAGATGAGCATCTGCCTTGCGGTGGCGCCTGCCGTACGCAGCGGTGACCAGCCCTGCCGTATGGACTGGCTTCCTCCTGTGAATTGCCTTTTGTATCGCTCGGGATAAAAATCGGCCTGTTCGACGACCACCTGCTCCCATGCCACATCGAGCTCTTCTGCAAGGATCATGGGCATGGAGGTTTTTACATTCTGTCCAAACTCTGGATTGGGGTTGAACAAAGTGACCAGGCCATCTTTGCCGATCTTGATGTAACTATTTAATTCGTATGATTCTTCGGCTATATCACTTGCCTTTATACCTGTGGCTTTTACATCGGCTGGCCAATGAAAATGCAGGATCATACCGCCACCAGCGAGTAGGGCGGCTTTCAGGAAGGATCTTCTTCCCATATTGTTATTAGCGCTGGTCATATCTTACCGTATTATTCGACAACAATGAAAAATTAATTCGAAGGTGCATAGGCCCCATTTTTTAACCAGGTAATCCAGGCTTCCTTAAACTCTTTATGGCTTAATGGCGGCAATGTCCGGCCTTCTCCAGGTTGCCAGCCCCATTTTACCAGCTCATCGTCGGCATGGGCTATTAATGCCTTCATATCTTTATTTCCGTTTTTTTCCGGATCTATGATTTGCATGGCGAGCTCGCGGGGACTTCTACCTTCGAAAACCATTTTCATATCCGCCGGAGGAAGGTGCCAGTTGGGACTACCCGGAGGGGTATGCGTACCGGGGGTATTTTCAGGTTGATGACAGTTGGCACATTTCATGGTCAGGATTCCTTTTCCGTCCTTCCCTCGCTGGGGTAACATGGCATGTAAATGGCTGTCATCTCCTTGTAGCGGTACTTCTCCTGCCGGGTGACAATTCACACACCGCGGACTCATCAATACGCTGTAAACTTTGGAAAATGCCGCCACAGACTTCATACTGTCACGCTTCATCAATTCATGCGTTATTTTGTCTTCCGTAGGCCGTAATGCTGCTGTTCCGGAATTTGCGGCGATCGACACCATGAATGTCATAATAATCGCCAAAACGGCTAATGCTACCACTATTTTATAAGGCCGTTTTTCCTTTTTATGTCGGGTGTTATATCTCATAACCAAAATATTTTAGGCTAGTTTTTACTTCGTTTCCTGTTGAATCCCGGCGGCTAAATGTATGGCCTTACGGATCCGGAGATAAGTGCCGCAGCGGCAGATATTACCGGCCATTGCCAGATCGATTTCCTCGTCCATTGGATTGGGAATTTCCCGTAACAGGACAGCCGCAGACATAATCTGCCCGGACTGACAGTAACCACATTGCGGTACATCAACCTGTTGCCATGCCTGCTGGAGTGGATGATCGCCTTTTTCAGAGAGACCTTCAATCGTGACCACCTCCTTATCCGCTGCCCGCTTTACTTTGGTTACACAGGAACGTACAGCTTCGCCATCCAGATGCACAACACAGGCTCCACAAGCCGCTACTCCACAGCCGTATTTGGTACCGACAAGGTTTAGATGCTCCCGTAAAACCCATAATAAAGGTGTCGATGGATCGACATCCAGTGCATGTTGCTTACCGTTGATTTTTAGATTTATAGTTGCCATGCTTGTATTTAAAATAAGTGTTATAAATTTTCGCTTATAAAGGGAATGCATTCAGGATCGCTATCTTCCGCTTTCAATCAGCATTATACAAATATGCTTTAAAAAAAAATTGTTTACTGTATACAAATTCCTGAATTAACTACCATTATTACAGGTAGAAGTATAGTTTGCAGCAGAAAGTTTTAACAAGCCCCAATATCGGGTTAATTTAGCGTGATTATGAATGGTCTCTCATTCATAGCCATGCGGGTGAGGTAATAGTTGATGGTCATGTTTCCTATTCGCGTTGAAATGCGTAACTTCAATACGATTGATCGATTGAATACAACATGATAGTTTCTAATGATAATCGCTTACCCCCATTAAACGGCCTGGTGCTTATCGGTGGCAGAAGCCTGCGCATGGGAAGTCCGAAAGAAAAGATGCGTTGGCATGGTAAAGAACAAGTCTATTATTTGGCCGATATGTTAGGGAATTATTGCGATGAGGTATACATTTCCTGTCGTGCGGAACAGCTTGATGAAATAGCGGGCGACGAAGATATAGCTCCAGCCTACGCATGGCTTTCCGATCGTTATACAGACATTGGCCCTATGGGTGGAATACTGACCGCTTTTGAATTTCGCCCCGACCGAGCCTGGCTGGTTGTGGCCTGTGATTTACCTCTGATCGACTCAGAGGCTCTCGCCTATTTAATACAACATCGTGATCCGCAAAGGATCGCCACCGCATTTAAAAACCCACAGGACAGCCTGCCCGAACCCTTATTCGCAATCTGGGAATCCAGTAGTTTGCCCATACTCCAGCAGATGCAGGCTCAACATAAACTTTCACCACGCCGGGCATTGATACAACATCAGGCCCTAAGTATTGAAGCCCCGCATGTCAATACCCTTGTCAATGTCAATACCCCTGCCGAGGCCGACAGCGTAAAAGCCATGATCAACAACAACGATTAAGGTCGTTGAAGTGCGCCACGGTAAAGCATTTCATCCACTTTCTTATATACCTCAGGGTCATGTCTTTTAATTTTGATCTTCACATATTTGGAAGCCGGCATATTGCTTTCTTTGACCACATTGTTGACCGAAACCAATACATTCGTCTCCGGGAAATACGTGACCGTATTTTTTTCAGGAATGGCGTAGGAAACGATCAAAAATAAGGGAGCTACGCGTTCTATACCATCATCGTAATTATAAAGGTCCACTTTGTCTCCAGCCTTAAAACCAGCTTTATCAATATCTTTCTGATTCATAAACACCACGCGTCGCTCATTTTTTATCCCCCGATAGCGGTCGTCAAGACCGTAGATGGTGGTATTGAACTGATCGTGGGTTCGCGTTGTTGCCATCATATACTCATCGGCATCCAGATGGTTTTCGGGGATATCTGTTAATGTGAAGGGTGCTCGCCCGCCGAGTTCCTGCGAAAAAGATTGCGCATCACGGGCGCCATTCGGCAGATAGAATCCATCGCGCTGACGGACCCTCACATTGTAATTCTCAAAACCGGGTATACATTGCTCAATTGCATCACGTACCGCGTCGTAGCTGTCATGATAACGTTTCCAGTCGACTACCGACCGATCACCTAAAGTTGCCATGGCCATCCGGCAAACGATCTGTGTTTCGTTGACCAGATTTTTGGAAACGGCATCCAATACCCCTTTAGAGGATTGAACGACACCCATGGAGTTTTCCGTGCTGACGATCTGAACTTCACCGTTGACAATATCCTTGTCACTGCGTCCGTAGGTCGGCAGAATAAGCGCCTCTTTGCCATGGATCAGATGGCCACGGTTTAATTTGGTGGACACAGCGACCAATAAATTCAGTTTCCGAAGCGCATTTGCCGTAAATGTTGTGTCGGGTGTGGCGGACAAAAAATTCCCGCCCATGCAAAACAGGAATTTGATTTTTTCGGCGTGCATCGCTTTAATTGCCCGCACCACATCATAACCATGTTCCCGGGGTGGATCAAAGCCAAAATACTGCTGCAGCCTATCTAACTGTTCGTCGGTGGGTTTTTCATCGATAAGCATGGTACGGTTTCCCTGTACATTACTGTGCCCCCGAACCGGACAGACACCGCCCCCTTTAATACCGATACTTCCTTTCATCAACAAAATATTGAGTATCTCGCGGATCATATCAACACCGTTGGGCTGCTGGGTCAACCCCATTCCCCAGCAAAAGATAATTTTATTTCTGTAAGCGAGCAGTTCCGCCGCTTTTTGTATATCGGGAATTGCAATGCCACTTAGCTGGCTCAGATGCTCCAGGTTATAGTCCGCTTTGCTGAATTGCGCCAAAAAGTCCGTATAACCCGTTGTCTTGTTGTTAATAAAATCGGAATGAACAACCAGACCCGGATTTTTAGCTTCGAGGTCCAGTAGAATAAGTTCCAGTGCCTTTAGAAGCGCCATATCGCCATTGATCTTCACAGGAAGATAAAGGTCGGCCAAACTCACGCCTTTGCCGATGATCCCATTAACCTGCTGCGGATTATGAAATCCCATTAATCCAGCTTCGGGCAAGGGATTGATTGCAATGATTTTGGCGCCATTCTTTTTTGCCTTTTCCAGTGCACTCATCATACGAGGGGCATTTGTCCCCGGATTGTGACCAATGATAACGATAAGTTCACTTTCGTAAAAATCATCTAGTTTGACGGTTCCTTTGCCGATTCCAATAGTCGGACGAAGTGCCGAGCCTGAGGTTTCATGGCACATATTGGAGCAATCCGGCATATTGTTGGTGCCCAATTCCTTGGCAAACAGTTGATAGACAAATGATGCTTCATTGGAAGTACGGCCTGAGGTATAAAAGGCTGCCTGATGTGGCGATTCCAGCGCATTGAGCTGTTCTGCTATTTTTTGAAAAGCACCTTCCCAACTGATCGGTTCATAATGTGTTCCTCCCGGGCGCAGATACATCGGATCTGTCAGCCGCCCCATCTTACCGATCTCATAATCGCTGAGCTGCGAGAGATCGTACACGGAATTGTTCTTAAAAAATTCTGGAGTGACCCTTTTTGTTGTGGCTTCTTCTGCCAGTGCCTTTGCTCCATTCTCACAGTACTCGCCTACCGGCGAACGCTCATCGTCTGGATCAGGCCAAGCGCAACTCGGGCAGTCGAAGCCACCGACCTGATTCATTTTGAACAGCGCCTTGGTACCCCGAATTAGTATTTTTTCTTCGATAAGATCGGCAAAGGCCGCCAATACAGCCGGTACTCCAGCCGCTGATTTTTCAACGGGTGTCAATTTCAAATTTAAGAGCTTATAAGGGTTTTCTGCCTGTGGCTCCTTATGGATTGATTGCTCCAATTTTTGCTTATTGTTCTCTTCCATAACCATTAGATTTTGGGACAGTTCACACTATTTTTCGATGTGCCTAGCATTTGAGATTGGGATTCGGAAAGTTGTCGCTCTGATCCTCCAGGGTATTGTCAATGCAGGCAAAATCCTTTTCCACGAGAATTTTAACTGGTCCTGACTGCCCTTCGAAACCTATCCGCTCTGTCGCCACCAATTCCCTTACCATATTGGCAGACAGTCCGATCACAATTTCATTTTCAACAAAAGAAGCAATGAGCCCGTCAGTATCTGTTTGCAGGATGCGGTATACAAAGGGCTGGTTGATAAATTCGGTTCGGGAGGTTACTTCGCCTGTATTGCCCAATTTATCAATTTCGGACATCGTCAATCGCAGTCTAACGGAATTATCTTTAATCCTTATTTTCATCTTTCTATTTTTTGATCTAATGCTGTAGTGTAGTCAAGCATCCCCGCTAATCCTTCAATTTTAACATGGTCTGCCAGGTTATAGATATTACATCTATGCTCGCGTAAAAAGCCCAGTAAGGTGATATCGAATTCCTTGGCCAGTTCAACCGCTAAGCTTGATGGCGCCCCGATAGCTGCGATAATCTGTATCCCAGCCATAGCTGCCTTTTGTACCAATTCAAAACTCGCCCGGCCACTTAAAACCAAGATATGTTTTTGAAGCGGCAATAAATCAGCGGACAATGCATGCCCAACAAGTTTGTCCAGTGCATTATGCCGTCCTACATCTTCCCGTAAGGCGATGAGCTGCCCCTGTAAATTGAAAAGACCAGCAGCATGTATACCGCCGGTGGCTGAGAAATTTCCCTGTGCGGCACGGAGGAGATCCGGCAAGCGATAGAGTATATCTAATGCAATTGCACAGGGTATAGGCGCAAGATCCTTGAAAATACTAACCGTTTTGATTGCTGCAATGGAACCTTTTCCACAAACACCGCAACTTGAAGTGGTGTAAAAATTTCGATCTAAGGCGCTTGTTGTGGGGGCAAATCCGTCGTTCAGTCTCACAATAACAATATTGTCGTTATTTCTCGTGCAGGGCGCTTCCGAACGATCCACAGCTGCTATCTGGCTGATCGCAGAAATAAGGCCTTCGGTAAATAGAAATCCTGTAGCAAGTTCGGCATCATGGCCGGGTGTCCGCATCGTGACTGAAATATTTTTATATTCGGCCTTTCCGTCAACTGTCATGCATATTCTGATTTCCAGCGGTTCTTCGATCGATATGCTATCCATGACATGCGCCGGGATACGATCCCTCACTTTGACAAGGTCAATCTGTTTTAAAGTCGTATTGAGCAATGCGTTGGATTCCATGGTTGCCAGTTCACATAGATTAAATATACTAAATTTATGGTGCTTACTTTAATGCATTGTGTTTAAATACTTAGATCAATTGGCAAGGTGTAGATCCGCTTCCCTGTTGCCGCATAAATCGCATTACAGAGTGCAGGTGTAAATGGCGGTACAGGAGGTTCTCCTACTCCGGTCGGTTTTGCGTCGCTATCGATAATATCCACATGGATCTGTTTGGGGGAATCGGGCATTCGAATGATCTGATACCCGTCAAAATTACCCTGCTCTACCTGACCGTCTTTTACCGTGATCGTACTTTTGAGTGCCAGACTTGCGGAAAATTGTGCGCCACCTTCAAATTGTGATTTGATACGGTCTACATTGACGGCTAGTCCGCAGTCCACCACATAGTAGACATTGGGAATACTGATTTTCTTGTTCTGATCCACATTGACCTCTACCACGCAGGCAACGTACGTTAAAAAGCTTTTATGTGCCGCAAAGCCCAGTGCAGTCCCCGCTGGCATGGATTTACCCCATCCGGAAAGCTTGGCTACCCGCTCAATCACCTTCTTCATGCGTGCTGTATCCCAGGGGTAATCTTCGATCTTTTCACCATAATTGGGATAGCTTGTTTTGATCAGTTCCTGCTCAAAGGTAATGTGGCGGTCTTCACCGAGGAGCTCCAGGGCATTCGAAACAGCATCCATACCCCTTGCTTCAGCAATTTCGTCGAGCATTGTCGCAGCGGCAAAAACCTGTGGAATATTACGCACAGACCTCAACCAGCCAATCCGCAGATGGGCTTTTGCATCATGCGTAGCAATATTGATCGCTGGAACATTGTAAGGGAAATCTGAGGCGCCCAACATTAATTCGCCGTCGCTGGGCTGTACCACCGATAAATCCTCTGTCGCAGAGATAGATGGATTAGCAATATGATGGGCCCAGCCACTCAATTTATTTTGGCTGTCGATGGTGGCAACAATGCGCTGTACACTCATCGCATGGTAGTAGTCATGACGAATATCATCCTCACGTGTCCACTGCACCTTGATCGGCAGACCAGATTCTTTGGCCAATATGGCTGCCTCTAGGATAAAGTCTGGCTTTGACTTTCTACCAAATCCGCCCCCCAGGAGGGTTACATTCATTTTCACCTTCTCCACTGCCATACCCAGCTCGGTGGCTACCGCATCACGTGCTCCCTGCGGGTTCTGTGTACAGGCCCACACTTCGCAGCTTCCGTTTTTCACGACAGCCAAAGCACAGGGCGGCTCAATGGTTGCATGCGCCAGGTAAGGTGCAATATACGTGTGTTCAATAACTTTTTTTGCATTCGCTTTTGCGGCGTTGAAATCGCCACGTTTACGTCGAAGGGTTCCCTCCTGTGCTACCACCTGCTTAAGTTCTTCGATTTGCTTGGCTGAATCGTAGCCGGCATTGGGTCCCAACTCCCATTCCACCTCCAGCAAGTCTCTTGCTTTTATGGCGGCCCAGGTATTTTCGGCAATGACAGCTACGCCACTCAATGGTTTGGATAAGGTGGCCGGTAGTCCGGCACCTTTGATCGTAATCACCTTGAGAACGCCCGGAACAGCCAGGGCTTTACTGTCGTTTACGGCTTTTACTTTGCCGCCCACCACCGGGCACCGCTTAATGACCGCAATTTTCATTCCTTCGACAACGGCGTCAATTCCAAACACGGCTTTTCCGGTGACAATATTGTGCAGATCAATGATCGGTGTTTCTTTGCCGATCATATTGAACTGCTCTCTGTCTTTTAGTTTAACTTCACTGGCTTTCGGAATAGGAAGAGTTTTTGCAGTTTCTACCAGATCTCCAAAATCTTTTTTCTTGCTGGAGTCCCGTTGGATAACCTGTCCATTTTTGGTATCCAATTGGTCTACGTCAACGTTCCATTCTTTGGCTGCGGCACGAAGAAGGAGTAATCGGGCTATAGCACCGGCTTCCCGCATGGGTTTATAAAACATCCGTACTGAAAAGGAACCGTCCGTGTTCTGGTTACCATATTTTTTTTCATCTCCTTCAGCCTGGATGATTTCCACCTTCGTCCAGTCGGCACCCAATTCGTCGGCAATAATCAGAGGAAGAGAGGTACGAATACCTTGTCCCATCTCTGAACGATGTGCGACAATGGTCACTTTACCATCTGAACCAATTGTTAAATATACATTTGGAGCCACAGTGGCCACTTTTTTACCTTTGTCATCACAGCTAAAGAAGCTTACACCCAGAACCAAGCCACCAGTAAGCAAGCCGCTGGCTTTTAAAAAGTCGCGTCTAGAAACGGAAAAAATCTCCGAATTGACCTTCTCGGTTTTTCTTTTTTGAAAAGGAGCTAATATTTTCATCTTGTTTATATTTTTGATCAATACCTAGCCGTTTGTAACGGGTGTACCGGCTGCTTCTAAAATGGCTGCTTTGATTCTATTATATGTACCACAGCGACAGAGATTGCCCTGCATCGCTTGCTCGATCTCCGCGACCGAAGGTTTCGCGTTTTTCTTCAAAAGAGCTGCTGCATTCATGATCTGTCCGGTCTGGCAATAGCCGCATTGGGGTACGACATATTTTTCCCAGGCCTCCTGAACAGGGTGATCCCCCTCCTCTGAAAGCCCTTCGATTGTTGTGATTTTGCCCTCACCGATCGCAGAGACCGGAAATGAACAGGATCGGATTGCGGTATCGTTGAGATGTACGGTACAGGCACCACATAGCGCTTTTCCACAACCAAACTTGGTCCCTTTAAGACCAATGATATCACGGAGTACCCAAAGCAAGGGCATATCCTCAAGCACATCAACTTCGTGCTTTTTGCCATTTACTAAAATTGAATATTTTGCCATAATCTTTGTTTTTTCTTGTTTATGTAAGCGATATTTATCGGTTCAAATGGGATAAGCTTTCTTACTTATACGCTAGCATTCAGTTTATTCAGTGGTACAAAATCGTTATTTAAATTAATCAAATAATTATACATTTTACGGATGTTTTTACCATTATTACAGTTTTGGTGTTTTTTAACGTGTAATTCATTAAATTTGATAAACGGCATTGTATTATATTGCTATTGATTTAATCATTATATCCGCGTTCCACTGTCTTGCCCGTATTTGCATGAAAGAGATTAACGACATTGTTTTAGCTGCCGGTGTAGCTGCTTCCGAAAATATCAGGATGGTGCTTGCCACTGTGGTTAAGGTTGAAGGTTCCTCTTATCGAAGACCAGGGGCCCGCATGCTAGTAACAGAAGAGGGGCAAATGACGGGAGCCATCAGCGGCGGATGTCTTGAAGGAGATGCCCTAAAAAAAGCGCTCTTAGCTATCCATCAACAGAAAAACCGCCTCGTTAGTTATGATACGAATACGGAGGAAGGTTCGTCAATCGGATTACAACTTGGATGCAATGGTATAGTGCATATCCTTTTTGAATACGTGGACCTACAACAAACGGATCATCCAATCGCGTTGCTGCAACGCTTGCTTCAACAACGTGAAGAAGGCTTGTTGATTACATTCTTTTCTACGGACAGACAGGGGGAACAAAAAGGAACCCGTTTACTTATTAAAGATCTGAAGGAGCAGGCTTTTGCCCTAGACGCTCACTATTCGCCACTGAATGAGCATATCCAATTTGCAAAAAGAGAACGAAAATCGGTTCTCACTTCCTTTCAGGAGAACGGGCAAAGCAGTGAAGTACTCATTGAGTACCTGGTTCCTACCGTCCACTTGGTTATTGCCGGTGCCGGTAATGATGCGCAACTGGTCGTAGAGACAGCGCACCTGCTCGGCTGGAAAATTACGGTGGTCGACGGACGTGCCAGCCATGTCAATACCGCACGCTTTCCAAGAGCTCATCAGCTTATTGCCGCACCAGCAGTTGATATCACAGCTAAATTAAGCATAGATCCATGGACTGTTTTTGTGTTGATGACACATAACTATGCTTACGACCTCACACTCCTTAAAGACCTGATGCACACATCGACACGTTATATTGGCTCTTTGGGTCCAAAGACCAAATTACTACGCATGTTTGACGATATGCAAGAGGCTGGTATGACCGTTACCGAAAGTCAACGAAGCATTATCTACGGCCCAGTAGGACTCGATATCGGTGCTGAAACTTCCGAAGAGATCGCTATAGCAATCATTGCAGAGATTAAAGCTGTGTTGAATAATAGACCAGCAACTTCATTAAAGTTCCTCAAAACGAAAATACATACTGAGTACCCCACAATAATTTAGAAGACATCATGCTAACGGATACATTTGGACGGATACACAACTACCTGCGAATATCGCTTACCGATAATTGCAACCTCCGTTGTTTCTATTGCATGCCGGAGGAAGAGTATAGCTTTACACCGAATGACAAATTGATGCAGGTGGACGAAATTGAGCAATTGGCTCGATTGTTTGTCGATCAAGGAATCAGCAAAATCCGCCTTACAGGGGGTGAACCCTTGGTTCGCAAGGATGCAGCCAATATTATAGCGCGTTTGTCCAAACTTCCGGTTGAACTTCATATGACGACCAACGGAATCCGTATCAATGATATGTTGCCTCAGCTTGTGGACGCAAAATTCAAAAGTATCAACATCAGCCTGGACACCTTGCAACCCGGAAGATTTTTTCAGATCACACGAAGGGATTATTTTGACCGTGTACGTGCCAATATAGACCTTTTGCTCGAACATGGAATTCATACCAAGATCAATATGGTGGTAATGAAAGGCATCAATGACGATGAGATTTTAGATTTTGTTGCATGGACAGCGAGGAAGCCAATAGAAATCCGTTTTATCGAATTTATGCCATTCAGTGGGAACAAATGGAGCAGCAACCAGGTGTATACACAGGCTGATATTCTAGCGACTATTCAGCGGAGCTATCCCATAGAACCGATCACTGCAGGTCCACACGATACCGCTAAGGCATTTTCGATTGCCGGACATGCTGGGCGTATTGCGATTATAAGTACAATGACCGCCCCTTTTTGTGCAGGATGTAACCGGATACGGCTTACAGCAGATGGTAAACTCAAAAATTGCCTATTCTCTACAGGTGAAACCGATCTGTTGACAGCATTACGCGCAGGTGATGAAGTGCTTCCATTGATCCAAGCGACCATTAGCGCCAAAGCAAAGGAATTGGGGGGACAATTAACAACAGATTTTGAACATATAGACACCGATTTTCTAAAGAATCGGAGTATGATAACGATTGGTGGATGATAAAGCAAACAGGTATAGTCATATTGGCGGCGGGAAATTCTTCGCGGCTAGGCCTCCCGAAGCAGCTGCTCGAATTTGAAGGTGAGACTTTATTGAAACGTATCAGCAGGGAAGCGCTGGCTGTTCCCGATGCCAAGGTATCTGTCGTGATAGGTGCTTATCCTGACCCCATCAACTCGGCGTTAAAGGACAGTACCGTCTCTGTAGTAAGCAATCCGCATTGGGCAACCGGAATGTCTACCTCTATTGTTGTGGGCTTAAGGGATTTATTAAAACATCATCCCCATCTGGATCGTTGTATAATCAGTCTATGCGATCAACCTTTCGTTGACCGACATGTCTTTCAGCAGCTTATCCAATTGGCCGATAGTACCGATAAAGGTATTGTAGCAACCGGTTTTTCAGGAATATGGGGTGCTCCGGTACTATTTGACAGAAAATATTTTGAGCATCTGATGTGCTTGGAGGGACAACAGGGAGCAAAAAAAGTAGCCGAACAATTTTCGGAGGATCGGGTCATATTCTCCTATGAGGACGCAAAGTATGATATCGATACACAAGACGATTATTTCAATCTCCCCCATCAGTTTATCCGTGTTCAACAGGCCAAAGATATCATCCATCATTATCTGCCTGCACCAAAACAGATACGGCTTCCCCTCGAGGAAGCCTTGGGCTACACGCTGGCCCAAACTGTTATTGCGAAGCAGTCAATTCCTGCTTTTCCCCAGTCATCGATGGATGGCTATGCCATTCGATATAGCGACAAAGAGCGGGAACTTCCTGTCGTGGACAAAATTCCTGCAGGCACCACGGTCGAAAAAATATTGACAGAAGGACAGGCAATGCGCATTTATACTGGAGCCCCTCTGCCTCAAGGCGCAGATACAGTAGTGATGCAGGAAAAAGTAGATTTGAGCGATGCAGATACAATCCAGATTCGCGATGAAGCTCTCCAATTGGGAGACAATGTACGTCCCGAAGGGTCAGAAGTTAGGGCAGAAAGTATCGCCATGCTCACAGGAACAACATTGACTCCGGCTGCTATTGGCTATCTCGCAGGCATCGGATGCAGGGATGTTCTTGTTACCGCGCCACCACGAATACAACTTATTCTCACCGGAGACGAACTGAAACCTATTGGTACGACACTTGGCTATGGGGAAGTTTATGAGTCTAACTCCTACCAGCTAAAAGCTGCGCTGCGGCAGCAAGGCATACTGCATGTTGAAAGTCGGCATGTGCCGGATGACAGGAGCCAGCTCCGGGCAACTTTGGAAAATGCATTGGATGAAGCGGATATTGTTCTTTTAGTTGGTGGTGTCAGCGTAGGTGACTATGACTATGTCGTGGATGTGGCTAAGACCTGCGGTATTAAACAGCGTTTTCATCGTATCCGCCAAAAACCGGGAAAACCCCTCTTTTTCGGCACACAAAATGAAAAACTGGTCTTTGGGCTCCCCGGCAATCCGTCCTCTGCCCTAACCTGTTTTTACCTCTATGTGGCCCCCGCATTGGAACGTATGATGGAGCTTCCTCAACGAATACGTTCCATCAAAACCCATACGACACATGCTTATAGTAAAAAGCCCGGTTTGACTCATTTCCTTAAGGCACGATACGACGGACATGCTGTTGAACCCTTACACGCGCAAGAATCTTATCGCCTCCAATCGTACGCACAAGCCAATTGCCTGCTGATTCTCGAAGAGGATAGCAATGGCTGTGCCGCTGGCGACGAAGTCTATATCCATCTTTTAACCTGATCGAGCCATGCAATTTGAGCTTTTTTATTTTTTCCTTTTTATGCTGGCTTTTCTTTACGCGTCAGTTGGGCACGGTGGTGCAAGTGGTTATCTGGCATTGATGGCAATCTATGGAATTGCACCACAGGAAATGAAACCTACAGCACTGGTGCTTAACCTCTTTGTTTCTTTAACATCCTTTATACAGTACTATAGGGGCCATTATTTCAAAAGGAATCTGTTTTTGATGGTCGCCATCGCCTCTGTTCCCATGGCTTTTATAGGCGGCATGATTACCTTGGAAGATCATTTGTACAAGAGGTTGCTGGGACTACTGTTACTCTTTCCTATTTTTCGATTTTTCTTTTTTAAGAGTCCTGCCGAAGATGAGCTCAAACCTTATAATAGTTTTGGCGCCTTGGCAATCGGTGGGGTTGTCGGGTTGTTGTCAGGCATGATCGGTATTGGTGGTGGAATTATCCTCTCCCCTTTTCTGATCCTACTTAAATGGACCGATCAAAAACAAACTGCGGCTATTAGTGCTGCATTTATTTTTGTAAATTCATTGTCGGGACTTGGGGGTATGCTCACAAAAGGTATTTCGTTCAATGCTCATATGTGGGGATACGTTGTGGTAGCTTTCCTTGGAGGCCTACTCGGAGCCTATCTTGGATCAAAAAAATTAAAACAGGATGCACTAAAGTATGTACTCGCTACAGTTCTTTTGGTTGCAGCCTATAAATTATTGTTTACATCAGCTTAATAAATTTCAAAAAAATAGGACTGATCTATTTATCCAAATCGGATAACATAAAGAAAACGAACACATCTTTCAATTGTGAGATGAACAAAGTAGGATAAAAAGAGGCGAAACTTTGACAAAAAATGAATAAAAAATGAAAGTTCAAGTAAAGACCTTTGGCTCCCTGACCGATATATTGGCAAAGGAGTTTTATATAACAGCTAACGATACGACAGAGTTATTGGCAACATTATCGCGCGACCACGCCGAATTGGCACAGCGTAGCCTATTGATAGCCGTGAACAATACCATTATTAAGACAGCGGTAACATTTCAGGAAAATGATATTGTTGCCTTAATGCCACCTTATTCAGGAGGATAAGCAATGCGGAATGAGCGGTATTCGAGGCATTATGCCCTCCCTGGTTTTGGTGAGTTAGGCCAACAAAAGCTGCAAGCTGCACGCGTGCTCGTCGTTGGCGCCGGCGGGCTTGGCTGCCCTGTACTCCAATATCTGACTGCTGCAGGGGTCGGAACTCTTGGTATCATAGACCATGATCATGTCGATTTGAGCAATCTGCACCGCCAGGTGCTGTATGATACTAACGATATCGGCCGAGCTAAAGCTGAGGTAGCAGCAGGTAAGCTCAAGCAGCAGAATCCTGAAATTGAGATCCACTATTGGGTGGAACAATTGCATTCGAACAATGTCGCAGATTTGATCCGTTCGTACGACCTCATCATGGATTGTACAGATAATTTTGCTGCAAGATATCTGCTTTGCGATGCTTGCCGTTTATTGGATAAACCCTTGGTTTTTGCTGCAATCTACCAATATGAAGGACAAATAGCTGCATTCAATGTAGCCGACAAAGAAGGGATAAAGACAAATTATCGGCATTTGTTCCCGACACCTCCCACGTCCTTGGAAGCGCCAGATTGTAATGTGGCAGGGGTATTAGGGGTATTGCCCGGTATGATCGGAATATTACAAGCAACCGAAGCCATCAAGTTATTAACTGGTATTGGTACCGCTTTGATTAATAAATTAATGACGGTCAATATGCTTGACAATAGCAGTTATATCTTTGAAATCCCCTTAACGACATCCGCAGAAACCATTTACCCACAAACTTTAGCTGAGTTGAGTGCGTTTAATTATGAGCAATATTGTGCTTCGGAGAGCCAATTTATACAGGCCATAGCTGCAAAAGAATTTGTTGAAATATGGTCTGCAGCGGATGTTGTCCTTGTCGATGTACGCGATCCAAATGAACTTCCGCGTCTGTCACAGCCGCATCTATCCATTCCGCTTTCAACATTACCAGCACAAATTAAAAATATACATAACACACGGGTTATTTTTATCTGTCAGAGCGGAAAAAGGAGCCTGATAGCTGCCCAGTATTTTTACGAGCAGACAGATGCTGGACAACAAATATTCCATTTGGACGGCGGCATGATCGCCTTAGAAAACTATTTAAATGACTAAACAAAAAAACGACATATTTTTTCAAGGACCGATTCCGGCTACTTTGGTTGCGGAAGCTATCTCAAAGCACCATAATAAACCTGAAATTGGTGCACATAGCATCTTCCTGGGACAGATCAGGGCTGATCAGATCGATGGAAAAATCGTAAAGGCTATTGATTATACGACAAACCGGGAACTGGCCTTGCTAAAAATGGAGGAGATCCGCGAAGCAATATTTGATAAGTACCCATTAGCCTGTATGCATGTTTATCATAGTGAAGGTGAAGTACGGGTTGGCGAAATTTGCTTCTTTGTATTCACATCGTCAGCACATAGACGTGCAGCGATGGATGCTTGTGACGAACTTGTTGAACGCATAAAAAAAGAAATGCCCATCTGGGGGAAAGAACTATTTGAAGACGATACGCATCAATGGAAAATTAATAGATAATATGGTTGATATTACACATAAAAGTGCGACTTTGAGGAAAGCAATCGCAATGGCCACGGTACTTGTTTCTTCTGAAAATACCGTCAAGATTATTGAACAGCGACAGGTTCCAAAAGGTGATATATTTGAGTTTGCACGTGCTTCCGCCTTACTGGCGATCAAGAAAACCGGCGATATGATCCCTGATTGTCACCCTTTGCCAGTAGAATATGCAGCGATCCGGTATACCGTAGCGGGATTGCAAATTCATATTGAGGTTGAAGTACATACGATCTATAAAACCGGTGTGGAGGTTGAAGCCATGCACGGCGCCTCCGTTGCAGCGCTGGTTATTTATGATATGCTAAAGCCCATAGACAAACAGGTGGAGATAGGTGGTATCCGATTACTTGAGAAAAAAGGTGGTAAGAGCAATGAATCCTTGCCTTGGGTCGCAGCGCTTAAAGCTGCAGTCGTAGTTTGTAGCGATTCGGTAGCCCGAGGAGAAAAAGAAGATATCTCAGGCAGGCTTCTGTGCGATCTTTTGGAACAGCAAGGCTTGCACGATATTGCCTATGCGGTAATTGCTGACGAAACCAGCGCAGTACAAGAACGTCTGGAACACTATGGGCAAGCTGGTATAGATCTTCTGGTATTCACGGGAGGTACAGGACTCTCGGACAGAGATATTACACCAGATGCTGTGGCGCCATATATTACCAAAAATATTCCCGGAATTATGGAAACGGCAAGACAATACGGACAGCTGCGTGTTAAAACAGCGATGTTGTCACGAGGTATTTCAGGATTTGTCGATCGCATGTTGGTGCTTACCCTGCCCGGATCACCGAATGGTGTACGCGAAAGTATAGGCGCATTATTTCCACAGGTGCTGCATGTCTTTCAAGTGCGGGAAAACGTTGGACATTAGGTCCTCAGCTTTTCGACAAGCTGTTTGATCCGCAAAATGGTCTGGCTGATTTCCACTTCACGCGTAAATCGGCCCAGGCTAAATCGAATGGACGATAAGGCATCCAAATCTGATAACCCCATGGCCTTGAGTACATGTGAGGGCCTTGAGGTCACTGCTGAACAGGCCGAACCGCTGGATACCGAAATTGTTCCTAACTGGGTAATCAGCTGCTCTGACAGCACGCCTGTAAAACAGATATTCGTCGTGTTGAAAAGTCTATGGGTTTTACTTCCATTTATAAATGTATCTGGTATGGCGAGAAGTTCGCTTTCAAGATAATCTCGGAGCTGTTCTACACGGGCTTGATCTATTTTTAAATCTTCGAGCGCAATTCGCAAAGCTGCAGCCATCCCAATGATGCCGGTTGTATTGACAGTTCCGCTGCGCCAGCCCTGTTGCTGTCCGCCGCCATGGATTTGAGGTATCAATTGATCTTTAATTCGACTGGCGATATATAGTCCCCCGATCCCTTTCGGTCCATAAAATTTGTGTGCTGAAAAAGCCATAAAATCAACATCAAGATGCTGGAGGCTTATGTCCATTTTCCCAATCGCCTGTGTTGCATCACATAGAACAAGTGCATGGCCCTGATGCGCTATTTCACTGATCTGCTTTATCGGTAAGATAATACCCGTTTCATTATTCACCAGCATGGTACAAATTAACAGCGTATCTTCGCGAATACTTTCCTTAAGCAATCTGAGATCGAGCATGCCTTGAGGATCTACCTTTAGATAGGAAACTTCAAATCCCAATCGCTCCATAAAAGCACAGCTATCTAAAACAGCTCGGTGCTCTGTGGAAATACTGATGATATGTTTCTTGGATGAAAATTGGAGTCCTTTTAGGACCAAGTTAATTGATTCTGTGGCCCCCGAAGTGAAAATGATATTTTTTGGCTGTGTAACCAGTTTATCAGCGATGTCTTCGCTCGCCTGATCCATAGCATCCTGTATGGTTAAACTAAATAGATGTGAACCACTTGGATTGGCATACTCCGTCCTAAAAAATGGAAGCATTTCATTTAAAACACGCTCATCTACCGGGGTGGTCGCATTATAATCAAGATAGATAAAGTTTGAGTTTATACTGTCCATTTATTTAATATTTATTGATGCAGCATTGATTCTGTTTCAACAGGCTAAAGTTGATGCGAAACAAGTAAATCCAAATTATTACAAATGTATATATTCACCTTCAAAAGTATAGGGATTATCGTACATAGCGCTTTATCCCATGCCTACCCTATCCGGATACAGGTCTTATATAAACAGATGATAATAAGCAAATATATAAATCAGGTCATTCTTTACCATAACCTACAACCATCTCGATGACCTGAAAACAGCTTCGTGCCGGTTTTTTCTCACCAGGAACAATAAGTCTCAATGGTCCTTTTGTGGCTTCCAACGGCTGCTGTTCAATCGTATCCGCGAGAATAACCTCCCTGTCTGTGAAACCGTTGTCAATTTCTGCCAGTGAAAGCAAAACTTCATAACCGTCAGCACATTTCACCAGCAGATATTTTGAAAGGTTTGCTCCGCGTAATTCTCCACCCAATGTGACTCCTGCCTTTTGAAGAATTGCATACACCGGAACTCCCGTATATTGATGAACTTTCCCGTCTCGATCCGTCAATGCGGCATTTTTCCGAGGTAATTTTGTTAGATCCTGAAGCGAAAGTTCGAGTGGTGTACCGACTTCACCCGAAACCTTTAATTTAAAAGCCTGTTGTGCATAGATGCTTGTGGTTAATAACAAAGCAGCCAGTAGTGTTCCAATTTTTTTCATTAGTTAAAGTTAACTTTTTTATAATTGCTTCCCTTTTCAAAAGGGTCAGAAAACCTTCTGTCTTGAATAAAAGTCGAATCTGTAAGCATGTGCAGGAATGCAATCAAATCCTTCTTTTCGTTTATTGTCAAATTCATTTGATTATTTGCTGTCCCTCCAGATAAATTCTGTAAAAAGGGACTTAAATATTTGCTCTTAACCAGATGATCACTGTAGTGATCGACAACCTCTTCTAAGGTTTTAAATCGCGCATCGTGCATATAAGGTGCCGTGAGTGCAATATTGCGGAGTGTAACGGTTCGAAATCTTCCTTTGTCATAGTCCTGACCTGTAATCGCTTCACGTCCAGGATCCTTATAAACGCTATCCAAACCGTTATTCATATACAATTCACTATAGGTCTGAGGACCGCCATGACAATGGCTGCAGGCCGCACTGCGGATGTTTCCCTGCGCATTGGGACGTCCATAGAATAAGGCGATGCCATTTACTTCGGAAGCTGTAGGTTGATATTTCCCCTGAAGATACCGATCGTATTTTGAATCAGCTGAAATCAGCGTACGCTCAAATTGTGCCAGGGCTTTAGCGATTCTGTCTTCCGTAATCTTTGTATCTCCAAAGGCCCTCCCGAATTTTTCGCTGTAGATGCCTAAGGCTTCAAGTTTACGGATTGAAGTGGCTATCGGTTGATTCATTTCGTGAATATTTGAAAGGGGTTCTTTCACCTGTACCTCCAATAATTTTGCTCTTCCATCCCAGAAGAGATTTCTTGTCCACAAGAGATTCACCAATGCCATCGTATTGCGTGGCTGTGGCGTACCGTTGGCGCCTTGGCTAAAGTCTTTGCCATCGGTAAACGCCAGTTCCTGCCTATGGCAGCTGCCACAGGATATTTTGTTTCCTGCAGATAATGCCTTTTCATAAAACAGCATCCTTCCAAGGCTCACACCTTCAACCGTAGTGGGATTATCATTTGGTATCAGGTAACGATTACCAAAATAGTTAGGATAGGTCAGTTGATACGGCTCGGGTTTGAAAAAATCAATCGACACCGCAGCATTTAATGCTATCAATACACTACCTAGAATAATCAGGCAAAAGATATATTTCAATCTATTCATTAAAGACGATAAATCAAATTAGCGAAGAAATTTCTACCGGCTTCCGGATAGCCTTCAACAAGAGCATAATTACGGTCAAATAAATTGTTGACACCGGCCTCAATTGAGAACCATTTCCAAACATGAGCTGTAGCACTCGAACCAAAAACAGCAAATGGAGAAGTAGTAACCCCATATACTGTACTGTAACGTCCTGAATTATATTCTCCAGTTCATTCCAAACAAAAGCATACTTAATGGTAGTATAATCTTAATCATTTATCTTAAATGTATGTATATTAAATCTAAAGCTTACCCAAAGAGTTCTATTGGTTTATCATTTGATTAAAGATACTAAGAACCTGCTTTTTATTTTTATACATATCACTGATATTTCTACCATTATCACAGAATTCACTCAACCGATCATTTCACGACTTCCAAATATTCTTCGTCAGTAACTGGTTCCAGCCAAATATTCTCGTTTATGTGCGGATTACAGGCTACACCGATATGTGAAAACCAGCTATCGGGTGCTGCTCCATGCCAATGCACTACATTCGGCGCTATCTCCACTACATCTCCGGGATTTAATCGGCGGGCTTCTTTTCCTCGCTCCTGATAATACCCTACACCACCTACACAAATAAGTATCTGACCACCTGTGTGCTTATGCCAATTATTCCGGCAACCGGGTTCAAACGTAATATTGTTCATTGGAACATTCAGGTCCTTGTTATGCGTAAGCGGTGCGTTCCACGATTTTCCACTAAAATATTGTGCATAGCCTGTGTTTTCATCTCCCGTTGGGAAACCAGTGATTTTTGGTACTGTTGTATCCATTTTATTTGATTTGATTTTATCTGACTAAGTGCCTGTTTACAAGTAAACAATTCTGGATTTGTAAACCTTAATTCAAGAGAGTAACAGATCGCTAATTTTTCAGTTTTCTAAAAATCTGACTTGCTGTTTCCATATCCAACGCTTCCATATCCACAAGTTTCAATGATTTGACCATGTGTAGCGTACCAGTCTTATACTTTTCGAAATGTTCGGTTTTCAAATGTGCCTGATAGGCTTGCTTGTCTTTGTACATTTCTAGTATCCTTACCTGTGTTGGGCTGTCCTTTTGGAACATCGGGAAGATAGCAATAACACCTGCTTCAAGCCTTACTGATGCCTCGGCCTCCACTTTAAGTATCTCCTTATACTTCTCCAAATGCTCAGGATGTATTTCAATTTCTGAAATCCTTACCATGATTTCGTTCTGTTGTCCCTGAGCAATGTTTGTCATGCAAAAAAATGTTGCCATTACAAGTAAAACCTGAAACGCGCGTCTCACCGAAATACGGTATTGAAAAGTAATCTTAGTCATATCACGATCTATTTAATATCTTTTTATTGGGGAAATAGCATAGCCTGTGTTTTCTTCTCCCGTTGGGAAATCACTGATTTTTGGTACAGTAGTCTCCATTTGATTTTATCTAACTGAATGCCTGTGTACAAGCAAACAGTACAACAATTGTTAGGATAAGATGTTTCATTTAGCCAATTCAAAAGTAACGGTTACATTGTCCGCTCCCAATGCAGAAGCCAAAGATTTTGCATCATTGACCGTGCCCAGCTTTGTATAGCTGTAAGATGTCGAAAAAGTCTTGTAAAACAGCACCAACGTACTGGAGCCATACAACATCAAATCACCGTTTTTTATTGTCCCGGGATTGGATGAATTTGTCGGAAGATTTTTCGGTAATTCAGTATATTTCTCATTGCCATTCAACTCTGTCATATTGATCGTTAAGGGCAACATTTCCTTAAATATTTTTGCGGTATTATTGTCTGAAAGTGTTGCTACAAAGACTTCCGAACCAACTTTTATATTTATTTTATTGTCTGCCATTTTATCATTGGTAATATTATCGCTGTCTGTGTGGTGAACCTTATCACCGCTTTTATCACAAGAAGTTGCACTGCCACACAGTACCGAAATCAACAATAGAATTGCCAAAAGGGATCTTCTCATATCTTTTTGCTATAGGTTAATATTCGCATATTCATAAACGATAATGCATTTGTTGCTATATATGCTCCAGTTAAATTAAGGTAACGCCCATGGAACCTTATTGCTATGCGATAATAGTAGTGATAATCTTTCACAAACTTTGTCTCATTTTGTTTCATTTATCTTAGATTGATTTAATAGTTTTTGCCGGTACTCCGCCCACTATCGTATTGTCGGGAACATCTTTTACGACTACCGCACCTGCGGCCACTATCGCATTTTCGCCGATGGTTACGCCCGGCAGAATACTTACATTTGCACCGATCCAAGCGTTCTTTTTAATATGGACATGCCCCGGGACAAGGGATTGCCTATGCTCCGCTGCTGTGGGGTGCCCTTCCGATAATATACTGACTTTAGGGGCAATGAGCACATTATCTTCAATCGTGATACCTCCCAAATCCAGGAAGGTGCAGTCAAAATTGATAAATACGTTTTTACCGATGCGGGTATTTTTACCATAATTGATATAGAGTGGAGTAAAGAGGGTAACGCTTTCATCGATCTTTCTGCCCGTTATCTGGCTTAGAAAACTTCTAACTTCCGCAGGATCAGTGCTGTTGTTCATCTGAATGAGTAGCTCTTTTGTCGCATGCGCGGCTTCACGCATCTTATAGGCTTGCGGATCATTGGACAATATAGTTTCTCCATTTCGTAACCGCTGAAAAATGTCTGTGACGTTTGATTTCATGTATTAATGTAATTAAAATAAACACCATTATAAGGAGGGAGAGTTTACTTCCAAGATGGTTATACAAATTTCAGCTTTTAACCAGATTGATCTTTTATACAGGATACGGATTTATTTACCACTTTTACAGATTCAGCCTCATCATGGTAAAAACAGATTCAGGTTTAGTAGATTTGAATTCCAATTTGTTGTGTTATGAAACAGGTCGAAAGATATGATACGGTCAAGCAGTACAATGATAGTATGGGGGTGGACACCTTGCATCCCCTTGTCAGTGTGGTAAATTTCAATGAAATACCAACGGTTCAAAATTTCAGGCGTTTTATGGGCATTTACGCCGTATTTTTGAAGAATATTAAATGCGGTGACATGCGGTATGGATGTCAACCTTATGACTATGAGGATGGAACACTCGTATTCGTGTCACCTGGGCAAATTTATGGGATTGACAGTAAAGGTATCGCCATAAAACCATCTGGATATGGGCTGGTGTTTCACCCCGACTTCATAAAGGGAACCAACTTGGGAAAGAATATAAAAAATTATACTTTTCTTTCTTATGAGGTGAATGAAGCCCTGCATTTATCCAAAAAGGAACGCAAGACCATTGTGGACTATATTGAAAAAATAGCGGAAGAGATTGCCCAAAATCTTGACAAGCATAGCAAAACGCTGATTGTTTCCAATATTGAACTTTTGTTAAATTATTGCCAGCGCTTTTATGACCGGCAGTTTATTACACGTAGTAATGTCAATGGCGATATTTTGGTACGGTTTGAAAAATTATTGAATGATTATTTTAAATCAGATAAAGCGTTTGTGCTAGGACTTCCATCCGTAGCTTATTGCGCCGATGAACTGCATCTTTCACCTAATTACTTTGGCGACCTCATCAAAAAGGAAACTGGCAGTACAGCATTGGATTACATCCAATCAAAACTCATAGATGAAGCAAAAGAACGCATATTTGATAGGTCAAAAAGCATTAACGAAATCGCCAGTGAGCTCGGCTTTAAATATCAGCAGCATTTTACCCGTCTTTTCAAACAAAAAACAGGTGTTACACCGAATAGGTATAGGAATTTGGATGATAATGAAATTAAGATCTAGCGAAAGTTCAATAAAGTATCTGCTGTACTCTTCAGAAACTCATCCATGTTAAAACAGTATCGTTTATAGACCTTTTGTTCAGCAGAAATTAAAAAATCACCCTAGGACAGACAGCTATTTATACCTATTTTTTATGTTATTTATAGCCGCCTAGAAAAATGCATAACGGAAAGTAACATGAGCCTTCCCACCAAAGTAATAGCTTTCTTAATGCATTCAGTTATTTCCCTAAAATACCTTCCAATGTTTTTAAAAGCTCCTCTTCCCTAAGATTAGTGGCTATAATCACGCCATTCGGATCCAAAAGAAAATTTTGGGGAATTCCTCTCACATGATATAATTCAGCTACCTCACTTTGCCAGCCTTTAAGATCGGAAACCTGTTTCCACACTAATTGATCTTCTTTAATGGCTTTAAGCCATTTTTCTTTTGTAGTTTCATCATCCAAAGAAACCCCTAAAATTTCAAAATTTTTAGCTTTGAATTTTTGATAGGCTTTTACCACATAAGGATTTTCCTCTCTACAGGGTCCGCACCAGCTTGCCCAAAAGTCCAACAGCAGATATTTTCCTTTTAAACTGCTCAGAGATACCAAATTTCCGGATGTATCCCTAGCACTAAAATCAGGTGCTATTTTTCCAATTTGAACCGCGTTCATACGATCGACCTGTGTGTGAAACTTTTTGCCTAAAGGTGTTTGTCTGAGAGGCTCATCCAGACTGTCCCATAAGTCTTCTATTTGTCTTAATGTGAATCGACGGATAAAATATTCTAATGCCATTAAACTGGAGAAGCTTCCGGGATGTTTGCTTATATATTCAATTCCCAAATCTCTTTCTTCCTGTTGGATTTTTTGATATTCAATGCTAAACTTATTCAATTCGTTACTATCGGGATTCGCTGTCATTTTGAATTGATCATATCTCTCGTACCATTTTGATCGTGCTAGCTCTGCTGGTTTTAATACCTGTTTAAGTTCTCGGAAATCGTTATTGATCTGCGATCCATCAATACGGGACTCATTAAAATTTCCATCCACATGAATTTTAATATTAGCGGGCTCAATCATAAAATCGAACTGATTTCCATCATCCGGATCCGCTGTACCTGCATGTTTTAGCTGAATATAGGCATGTGTTCCATACACGGGAACGCCTTTAAAATAGAAGACTCCATTTTTGATAAGTGATGAATCCTGTTTAAAACCTTCCGTACTTTCATAGTTGAGATAAATATATTTATAGGCCGTTTTCTTGGCCAGCTTTCCTTCAATAGTAAAATAATTTTGTTGTCCATACAACAATTGTCCACTTAATAGCAAGGCTAAAGTGAGAAATGCTAATCTCATAAATTTATATGTTCAGGGGGTATAGTTTAACTTAGATTTCGGATTAAATTCCAAATGCGAAAATAGAAAATTTTTAATGATTTTTTTAGCATAATATATTTCCAGAAAACAATTATAAACCGCTTTTAGACCTAAGCATTTCAACAGGGTGTCCGAGCACGCCGCTCATATCCGATGCCCAACGTTCAGATGAGGAATGAATGTTATTTCCCTGTACTGCCCCTAATTTTAAACCTGTCGAATTCAATGGGTTTAGAACTAGAAAACACCAATGCAATTGGTATTCTATTCAAGAATTTAGATATTGAGGATGACAAGAATTTTATGTTCCAATATGCTAGGATAATCGCATTATAGAAATTCGATTCTCAATGCTGTTTTGGTAATTATGAAGCAGTTGAAACCACTCGTTTGACGAAAGGTGTAATAAAACAAGTCTGGCATTTTCATTGCATTTATTTTATCCTCAGCAATATAATTTTTCATGCGATTAAAATAGCGCAAATGGCTATTCAAAAATACTTCAAAGCTATTTTCGACTTCTATTACATTGAAGATATTGACAAAATCAAACTCTGAAAACTCCTGCCAGACAACATTTTCAAAGATCATCTTCTTAATTGGCGCTGCATTTTCTGTGATATACTCACCATAATATATTTCCGTGACCTTGTTTTGAAAATTCACATTTAGATTGTAAGCGAATAAGTCTCCAAACTCTTCATTTAATTTAATGCCATCCATATTGATTAGACAGTTCTCATAAGGGGTGTTATTTTAAAAATGTGATCTTCATCGTGTTCATTATCCAATGACCAATAATCTATCAGTTCGACAAAATATCTTTTATCCTTTGATAACATCGCTCTAATTTTATCCCATCTATAATCTACAGATACGTCATACTCATTTAGATAATCATCATAGGATGCAACAATCAGAGACATTAATGTCATCCTTTCCTCAAATGCTAAATCATATTCATGATACAAATCAATAAATTCATTTATCCGCGAGGAGTCTGCCATTTCGATATCCCAATCCTGCTCTGTCCCTGTGTAAGGCAGAGACAACCTTTTGCTGAGTGCTATGATTATGTCTTGCTTTAAAATCATTCAGTTATATATAAGTTTTATCAACGTTGGAATAGGATTGCCATCCTTCATAATCAAACACTGTTTTAACTGTGCCTATTTTTGAGCAGGCATTTTCAAAATACCCGTCATCCAATGCCTCTTGAATAGCTTTACGGATCGTCAAATGGGATAAATCCGGCACAATAATCATATCGGAAGCCCAGAAATAGGAAGCATCATCACGCCGCATCAACATGTCAATGTTTTTTAACGTAAACAAAGTAGCAACATATACATCGTCATTACTCAGTATAATATGAATATCGATATTGTCATTAAAAATATCCGTTACCCGGTGAGTAAAAAATAATTTGAACTGCATTCCTCGCATAATGATTATCAATTTAGCTATCAAAAATCAGGATTATTGTTTGTCTATTTTCAATAAATTATCAATTCAAGCCAAATTTAAAATAGAACTGATAGCAACGACTAATACTATTTAGACATTACGTGATACCATACCGACATATGAACCGGCGGTCGATCTGGCCATATTACACTTAAAATACCGAGTCCTCACCGGGTAATGAATATTTTTTTGTGCTAAATGCAATCTTTGAACCAGTGAACCATAAATGAATTCCTTTACCGAATTTGACTACAAAAGTACAAGTGATCAGTGACGAGTGATCAGTAACGTCGCATCCCCGTAACGTATTTTAAAAAGGAACCATGTTCAATTGAAAATCTGTAGTTTTCCAATCATTAAACGCAACCAACAAATCGCTATTTACTTGCAATGGAATACTTTGAGTATTTGTTGATTTTATGTTGTCCTTTTCTCTAGCTACACTTGCTATGACTGAAACGTAGTTTACAGCTTGATGATTTCCTATTCTACATACACTTAAATCCGGCGAGATGGTAATATCCATATCTAAATTTGCTGCTAAAGATAAACCCTTAATCGTTAATGCTCTAATCTCTTCGTCTACTATCCTACTGATAGTTAAAGCGATATCTTTATTTTGCTGTGTCGTTAATCGCACTTGTGAGTTATCCGCAGTTACCAGTATGGTATCCACGTCTCCTATGTTAGTTTTTATATTTTCCAATTTTATCATAGCGCCGTTAGGCATAACACTATTGAAAGTATACGTGCCGCTTGCTGTTCCTCTAATCTTTCGTGTTAAGTTCTTTCCTGTCGGAAGTAAATATGCCCCTGGCACTAAGTAACATGGGTGACTACCAGGAATTTCACTATAAATCTTTCCATTGATATGCCCTGCTTTTAAACCTAACTCATCGGTGATCTCAATATCTGCAGGACTCAGCATAAAGTCCATTGCAAAGCCCAATACACCAAATGGACCATTAAATGGCATATCATGATCAGCGAGTGTAAAGGCTCCGTTGGCCATAATGCCTATCGTAATCTGCTTGTCTAGCCTAAATCCTGGCTTTTTATTATAGGTATAGGTTAATTTACCATCTACGGTACTAAACTCTAAGAAGCAGTCTGGATTGGTTTCGTTGTTACAATCATAGCAGTACAATTTAACGCCATCCAAGCTGTTTACGGTACTCAATGCATCTGCTGAAAGCTTAGGACCAGTATGACCTGCTGGGTATACAAATCGATAAGGATATAAACAATGAGAATCGCTAAGTTTATCAAAATATCCACTGTCCCACACCTCACCTGCTGGTATAAAAAACAATAAAGGCGTATTATTCCGATCACAGCCTCTAAGGAAAGTTGTCTCAATTGAACGAATCGCATAATCTACATTATCGGCGAAAGTACGCCCCCAATCATGAAAATGAATCAAAGACTCTTTGCTTAACAACTTTCCATGTATAGCGGTTAGTTCTTCTATGATGTCTGCTTCCTGAATACCTGTAATATCCACATTATTTGTCCAAAGGTTATCAGCAACTTTAGCGGACATGGCTGTACAGAAACCCGTTGCCAATCCTCCATCTCCTTTACCTTTTAAAAAGTAGGTATAAAATACAAAGAAAGCGGCTGTTAACATCGGATGGCCAAATATTGGGTCGAAAGATTCATGCCATACCTCACTTGAACCAAATGTCTTTTTAAACGTATCAAAGCTGGGCTTTCCTATATTCGGATTATGGAATGATAGGTTGTTTTTGCCAAAGCGATAGGGTATTTCTAAAACTCCAGCTTGAGAGACACTGCGTTCATTACTAAGCATACCATCTGGATTTCTGACCTGTACTGAAACTACAGATGAATTCCCTTGATTAAGAAAACCTATCATAGTAAATGTTAATTCTTTGCCAGAGGCTGCCACTTCTGCTGCAATACTTTGATTATTAATCAGTACCGATGCTCCCGGCACAAATGCTCTACCTCTCAATATTGTTGAAACTCCAGGCATCATCTGATCGGCAAATACGTCTAATTGCGGTTTTATTCGAATATTTACCCGATTGCTTTCAAAATTATCTGCTACTCGAAGTATAAATAATGCTTTAGAACCTCCCGAAGTATCCAACGGTAAAACGACATTCATACTTCCATCAGCGTTTACATGATGCTGTAGTTCTATAGAACCATCAAAAATAACTTTATCTGAATTCGCAAAAGTAGTTCCTTTTACCACAATTGTATCTCCTGGAAAAGCCTCATATGTACTAACAGATGTAATAAAAGGTCTTGTTAACTGTTCATTCCAAGCATCTAAAGAAAACTGAAAAAACTCATTAACACCATCTAAGCCATGATTATAGCCCGCTTGTCCGTCATAACCGCGTTGTCCGTTTGCACCAACATCGCCATTGCGCGCATTATGACAATAATCTTTATCATTTCCACTTCGACCACCCAATCCTCCATCGCCCCCCAATGCGCCTGCACCTCCTTGGCCTGGCTGTCCTCCTTGATTTTTCCAACGAAAGCTGTTGTTGGTAACCGTTCCTTCCAATGTACCCTGCAATACACCAATGCTAATATTGCCACCATTTCCGCCTTCACCGCCGCGACCACCATCGCCGCCATTTCCACCATTTCCACCTCTACCACCATTTCCCGCATTTTTTTTACATTCATTAATTATTGGCCAATATGTACCCACACTTCCTCCTTGCCCATTTCCTCCTCGTCCTCCTCGTTGACCAATACCTCCTGTAATGCCGTCTTCTCCATTTAAATCTATATTTGGTAAATTGGTCATGTTCTTAACCCACATTTCTAAGGATGGCGCCTTTCTGCCATTTGCTCCAACTATTCCAGCGGCTCCTTTCCCTCCATAACCTCCAGCATACCCACTTCGTTGATCTTGATTGAATTCACGTTGTGCTGTATTATGATTTGGGATCCCATCTAAATATGGATCATCAGCATGTCCTTGGGTATAACCTCCAGGTCGTCTCCATGAAATCTCCGCATTAGGACCACATATCACTTCCTCTGCCAAAATTATAAGCTTATCTACATCTGCAGACACTTCTAATCTACAATTTGTCAAATCCAATTTCTTAGCAATAATTATAGCTTCATTTTGTGATATGATATTTAAGGTGTGAAAATGATAATCCAAGGTTCCCAATTGTTGCCAGTTTTGAGGTTTATTTCCTTTTAGATTTTCTGTAAATAGCTTTTTATCATAAACAAATAACTGACCATCTTTTTTAGTGAACATATTCGAGCTTTCCTTAACTCCCTTTACTTCGCCATTCGCCAGCTTTTTGTTCAATTTCTTCAACTTACCAAAATCTGCCTTTTTTTGGTCTAGCGGTCCTTCTTTCAAGATTTTTATATAGTTTATGCTATTTTTATTGGTCAGTTCTGTTGCCATCAAGCGACGTTTAGTTGCCATATCAGCTTTGATCAGGTCAACACCCAATGTTGCCCAATGTTTGATAGGCTTAAATACAAAACCAGGTTGAATCCATATATTGCCCTTTTGTATCTTTCTATTTGAAGTGAATTTCATTGTTCCTAGTGAACTTAAACTTTCTACACCCGCCGCATTCATAATCTGTTTAACACGTTGTAGTTTTTTCCTGGCCTCATAAGATTCATAATTTACATGAACGACAATACCCTTTAATGCTTCGGATAAGGTCTTCTCCAATTCTCTGGAATACTTAAAATCTTGTTGTATGGAAGCTAATGTGGATACACCGGCACTCACATTAATCTGACCGATTGTCCCCTTAAATGTCGAGTCTTCACTTTTCAATGAAGCCCCCACTCGAAATACACTAGATGAAGCATCTTTAAATTCACCTGTAATTTTTTTTCTTGCTACGACCTGATTATCTATCTCTAAAAACGTTTCGCCACTTTCATCCCGATATAACCGAACCATCTGAGGGCTTCCCTCAACGAGTTTCTGCGTACTTTTTAATTGACTCTTTTCTGCCGTTGTTTCTATATCTGCCATCAGAAATCCAGATTCATCAATGTAAATTGAAACCAGTAAATTATCAGACTCTATAAGCATTTGCTTATTCCCATTTATCGAATTAGGGCTGACCATCGCTTCTATGGTAAATGACTGCAATTCTTTTGAATTAACAAACATATCCATATCTAAATATCCACCGTTAACTTTAAAATCTCCATTTGTGGAGGTGAGCTGAATGTCTCCTTTCAATTTTAACGAAGAGGAAGTGCCAACATCATTAAATACTGCATTTCCTGTGGTTTTTAATGCAATTAATTTTTCCATGATTTTTATTGTTTAAAGAATGAATTGGTTCCTCTCTCTTCTAGTGGACGGAAAAGAATCAAAATATTGTAACGATCAGATTAAAGTTAAGTTTTTAAAAAACCTTTACAGACTATCAATGAGTAAGTGACTGCAAACTCAGTGTGAATAAGGAGAATCAATTAGGGAGCAGCTGTTCAACCTGTCACCCGTAACTCGTTACCAAGATCTCGGCACTCCTCAGCAAGATCAATCAACATCTTTATCAACCACAACCATATATACGCGTCACCCCGTGCTTGACAGGGGGGGGACCGTCCGATATCATACATCATTCAATGAAGAGAAGCTAGGTATTGAAAACAGAGAATCTTTCCAAGGCCATTAAACTTAGGAAGGTTGCCGGATGCGCTTCTAAAAATCGACTAAAAGCTTAAATGCATAAGTATGTTTTTCGAGAAAATGCCTATAAGGAGGGAATTGCCTATAAAGGAAGCGTGATCGTAATCCTGACAGTAAAATCATCCTCATCAGGTTTTTTGTCAATTGTGAGTGAAGCGGATTCTGCTGACTCATCACTACTGAGCATACGTAATCGTTCTTGTACTCCTTTTAAACCAAACGAGGTACTTTTGAAATTGCTATTTCCAGTTTTATGAAACTGATCAAAACCAACACCATTATCCAGAATTTCAATCCTAATTTCCTTTTCTTTTAAAGCTGTCCGGATCAATATCTTGCCTTTTTTGCCATGGAGATTCCTCATACCATGATGTACGGCATTTTCGACAATTGGCTGAATCAGCATCGACGGAATCTTTTTATTGCTTTTGATTAAGCGCTCATCCGATTGAATGCTATAGGTAAATATATGATCGAAACGTTCTTGCTCGAGATCCAGATACAGCTTGACCAATTGAAGCTCCGAAGCGATGGTCACCTTGGAGAATTGAGAATTCTCAAGTACGATACGGCTCAAAGTGGCGAATTTCTGAATCAGCTTGCTGGCCTGTATTGCATCATTTTCGACTACATAGGCCTCAATAGAATTCAAAATATTGAAAATAAAATGTGGATTCATCTGCGAACGAATAGCTTTCAGTTCACTTTCATATAATTGTTGCCGGAACTCAGAGGCCAATTTTTTTTCCTTTTCCATTTCCAGGATCTCGCTCTGTTCCCTGATCTTGTATTCATTTTGTTTCAGCTCATGCTGTAAGGTTAGGCTAAATTCCTGCTGCATCCGATTAATTTTCTCCTGGTGCGCGAGTCGATAGATCAAAATCAGTACTATTGCAAGAAAAACAAAAGTCACCAGACCGACTTTAAACCATAAACCTTGATACCATAACAGTTTTACAGACACAGGTATATCCAGTTGCGCTTTCGACCAATTTCCATTCTCGTCCCCCACTCGAAGGACAAAACGATAATCTCCTCCTGCAATATTGCTGTAAACCGCCTGTTGATTTGCGTCTGAATCAATCCATTCCCGATCAACCCCTTCTAGTTTATAGCTAAAACGTAAGATCTTGTCCGCAAGCTGACCAGGTACAGCAAACTGAAAAGAAAAAGTATTTTCATCAGGCTGGAGCGCGATCTTTCCGTTTACAAGCCGATAGGTATTATCACGGTTCAGTATCCTGAATGCGCTTATAACGGGGGCTATATTTTCGGTTTTATTTCCAATCTCACCCATCGGCCCTTTGATCAGACCTTTATCCGTCATCCAAACCAATACATCCGAATCAAAATAAAAACTATGGGTCGAAAATCGCTCGGGCGGGAATACGCCTTGTCCTGCTCCCAACTGTAAAAACGTTCTGGACTTTGGATCAAAAATCATTACTCCATCTTGAGTTTTCATCCAGATTCGTCCTTTTATATCATTTTTTAGCGTATGGGCATAAAACAAGGGGAAACGATTATGGTCATTAGCCTGTAGGAAACGTGTTTTCCCCGGCTGTTCAACGATCATCCCTATACCCTGTTGGCTACTGCTGTACCAAAAATGGCGATCGATATCCAAAAGAAAGGAAAACACGGTATTGGCTGCAAGACTTTCTCCAGACTGCCGTTGATGCTTGAAATTAATAAATTTCATATTCACCTTATCCACTACTTTAACTGCACCAAAGCCATCCATACCCAGCCATAGAGAGCCAGAAATATCCTTTCCTAATGTGATTACTTTATGGTCAATAAGACCACTCTCTTTATTGTACAAGACAACCTTATTGGTAGAAAGATCATATTGATATAGTCCCGAGTTCCAGGAGCCGATCCATAGGATATCTTTTCCATTGACTGAATCCCAAATCACACTATTGCAGTCGGCTCGTTCAAGACCAAAAGTGTTTCCTACAATCTTTAATGCCCTAAGCTTTTTACTCACCGTATCAAAAACATAAATTCCGCTGTCTACGGTGGAGATATAAATATAAATCCCTATAGTCGTAAGTTGGCTGACCTTAAGGTTATTCAGGGAGAAGGCTGATAAACGTAGTTGAAAATCTGGAGACAATTCACCGATCTGAGCCTTGGAGATATACCACTTCTTGTCACCTACTTTTAAGATATGCTGGATAGGGTCAGTTTGAATAGGTATGAGGTCTTTAATTAAATTTAACTTTTTCGAATAATAAAATAGACCATGATCTGAACATATAAAATATCCTCCATCTATTGATACAATACGATTAATTTTAACAGCAGATCCCTCTGGATCAGCCCTGTTCCACGGTATCTCGACAACCTGCTTATTATATAGGTCATAACTGTACAGCTTGCCCCCACTATGGGCTGCCAATATTTTATTCTCGTCCGAAAAAAAGGAGACATCAGCGATATTGTTATCATAATGTGCAACATTAGGACCAATACCCAGAATATATCGCTGTGCAATCCGCTGTTTTTGAGGCAATAACCGTATCAGATCATGATTATAATAGGCAGCAAAAACCTGCTCTCCTGCCATACAGATTCCCGTTACCGCATTTTCACCCTTGTTCAACAGATCATAATGAACTGTCTTCCCAGAATTGGGTTCGTAAGAAAATAAACCATGATAGCGCGTACCTATCCACAGAATCCCACGCTGATCTTCTTGGATGCGGAAAATAGTTACATAGGCTGCCGGTGCCAGTTTTATCGATGATATGCGTCCCGATACCGGATCCAGAATCTGCAGGTCTGTTTCTTGCCCACCAAAAAATACCTTGCCTCCTGACTCATGAACAGCATAAAGTTCATGTTTCTCAACATCTCCGCCAGCCGCTTTAGCACTATAACTAGTCCAGGCCTCATGCTGGGGTTTGGACCGATCATAACATACTAACCCCCGGTTATAGCTCGCGACCCAGATCTTATTATTACTTCCTATACTGAGATTTCCCAGATCATACGAAAAATCCGAATGTTGCGTAGAACTAACAGGGAAAAAGGTATTCCCATCAAAATAGCACAGACCCTTTCCCGTTGTGATCCATACGAATCCTTTTTCATCGACAGCGGCATCTCTGATTTTGTCACTGGGGAGTCCCTCACGACTGGTAAAATGAAGAAAGTTATAAATCCGTTCTTGTGCCTGCCCCCGCGATAAGGTAACCATCACAACGACAAATAACCGAATCAATAACTTTACGTTAACCATAACTGCAGGTTAAGTACGGGATAACAATTCCATAAGCAGACTTTTTTTGGATGGGGAAACCTCTAGCTCTGATCCGTCCACAAGCTGTAAGGTCCCCCCTTCCCCTTTCTTATAGCGAATCACACAGCTAAGATTGACGATCGTGCTCCGGTTGATCCGCAAAAAACAATCACCATCCAGCAATCCTTCAAACTCTTTCAGTGTCCTGGAAACAATGATCTTGTTACCTGCAGAAAAATAGAACACCGAGTAGTTACTCATCGCTTCGATTTTGACGATTTCATCTTTCCTTACAAAATAAATACCTTCTGCAGTAGACAGGGCCAACCGCGATGCGCAGGTGCTCCCCATATGAATACCTTGTTTCTGGCGCTGTTTTTTCCATTCAATCCGTTTGGATAATTTTTCAATTGCAGCCGTTAGTTCATCAGTATCCACTGGTTTGAGCAGATAATCCAAAGCATCCGCGCGCAGGGCTTCAATGGCATATACATTATACGCAGTAACAAAAATAACCTCGAAATGGATGTTTCCTAGATTTTCCAAAAAATTAAATCCATCCATCAGCGGCATTTCGACATCCAGAAAAACAATATCCGGACTAATGGATGGAAGGTCCTGTAGGGCAGCAAAGGGATCACTAAATATCCGTTCGACAGAAAGCCTATCAGAAAAAGCGCGGAGTTTATGCTGGAGCAAAGTGGCACCTTTCAGCTCATCATCAATAATGACTGCCTTGATCATAATCTATTTCGTTTACATTGATAAGCTCGAAAACAATCGAATAGTTATCTTAAATATACAATATATTTAGCAAAATATTTCACCTGCGTTCCATTCGCGACATCTATGTTAGAAAGCTAGCTAGTAGTTTACCCTTCTCGATCAACACTTTTTTAGTTTAACATTTCTATTCCGATTTTAATGCAGCCTCAACCTGATTCGCATCGTTTAGATCGACGCCCTTACGTTTCAGACTGGCCATGGTTCCGCCCGGAATAATTACATAACGGTACATAATTTGAGCAGGTAATGCCACGAGATTTCCACCATCGTAGACAAACCGGTAGACAATGATCCTATTCTCTTTCGGATGGTGGGAAATTGTACTCATTCTCCCTCCAGCTCTTGAAGTATAAGGCAGCTGGAAAATTCCGCCCCCATAATCCAGATAAACAATTACAGTTCCACTACTCAATATGGTTGTGGACAGTCCTTTGGCAGCAAGATGGCCAATTCTGACCGTCGTACCATCCATAATAGAATCTTTAACCATTGTAGTACTTTGCCAACCACTGTAGAGTACATTAGCAGTACCCGTAGCTCCTCTCAGGTTAACCCCTGTTCCCCATCCGGATGCAGTCTTAGGGCCAAAAAATTGATAACTATCCACTTTAAAGTAGAAGTCACCTATGGCACCTAACGACACTGCTGGAATTTGGGTCCCACTCAGGATTTTGGATCCCGCCGCTCCATTGGCACCTGTCGCTCCGTTGGCACCTGTCGCCCCCTTGAAAGAAGCAGCTTTGCCCCATCCGGCATCCGTTTTGGGACCATATATTTCGGAAGTCGTTTTACGGATATAATAATCTCCAGCTTTCCCCAGCGTAGCGACAGGAACCGCATCCCCAGAGAAAATTGTCGCCCCATCATCACCTTTTACCCCCTGAATTCCCCTGGCGCCCTGCTCGCCTTTTTCCCCAACGGCTCCCTGCGGACCAGTGTCACCCTTTTTGCAGGAGAAAAAGATAACCAGTCCTAGACTGACCATCAACATGCTTTTTAAAACTTTCATTTGAATAATTAGTTTTTAAACTTTACCCAAATATATTGTTGGCTCAATTGTAAAAAATCAGTAATGAGCGAAACAAGAGTTTCATTGAGTGAATAAACCTAAATATTTAGTAAAGAAACGAAAGGGAAAACCTGTTCACCTAGCAGCCCTTACATTGGGTGGAGGACAGGAGAGTGTTTGTGGGTGGCTGAAAGACAAATACGGGTTAAGCTGGCAGGTTTCGCCTGAAAATTGGGAGGAATTCAACAAAAGACCCGGCGCATTCAAAAAAATGATGGGAATGAAAAAGATCATTATTGCGGATTTCTAAAACTAGGTAACGACAAAATCTATGCTCCCTCCTTAAAATTCATCCTTAGCACCTGTTTCTCATTATTAAGCAGAAAAGAAAATAATTGGTCGGAGTTTTCAAATTTAATGGTATAATTATATCCGCTGCTAGCCGCAGCAACAAAAGAAAAATATTGCATTAACCCCACATTTGCCACAAACTTCCGCATTCCCAGCGAAAACTTTTCTTTTGAAATTTTAGATTGATATATAGCGGACGATCGCCTATAAATCTCATCTGATTTTTTTTCATTAAAAAATCTTTGAAACTCCTTCATAAAATAATCGTAAAGGTTAATGGCATACGTATCGTCTCATTAGTCCTGCAATTCCGCACTCTCAGGAGCATACATCCAGCCTTTAAAATCTGTTGTTATCCGCCCATTAACTTCGATTGTCACAATTATCCTTTTCTAGTTTATGAATTCTAAAATAGAGAGAATTATACTTTTCTCCGGCATATTCTGCGAAGCGGACAATAGCAAATAAAAAAACATCCTGTTATTCGTCTATTGATCATAAGACAGGCAAGGAGTTGATTCAATTTTGTCAGCAAATAGATCTGACACCATAAGAGGTGGATTTTATAAAAATCCAAAACATTCTGTCTGCGATTCTGCTTATAGATATAATATGGAAAATAACGACAACAAAAAGCCTTATTCTTTTGAATTGGCATCGAGCTTATTAGCTTTGACACTTATCCTCGCTCTTATGTATGTCACACAGGGCGTATTGCTTCCAGTAATATTTTCCATATTAATAGCAATTTCGCTCTATCCTCTTGCTCGCTTATTTGAAAAAGTACGTCTTGGAAAAGCCTTTGCAGCTATTTTAGCAGTTATTGTATCCATCGCCGTAATTTCCGGATTAGCTTGGTTTATTGTTTATGAAAGTATCATCATTAGCAAGGATGCTTCTGCTATTACCCAAAACGTAATGGTAGTATTGGAAAGTGGGCAAAAATGGCTCGAAACGACCTTTGGTATTGAACGGACAGAAGTGGTCGAAAAATTACACGAACAAACCAATAAAACAATGGAAAATGCAGGCAGTATGTTATCAAGCACTTTCGGTTCTATCGGCAATATATTAGCAAGTGCAATTCTGGTCCCGCTTCTGAGTTTTTTCTTATTGTATTACCGCGATTTCTTTCGTGAATTTTTCTTTAAAGCTTTTAGATCCTCACCACAACATAAAGTGAACGAAGTATTGAATAAAATTTACAATGTCGTACAGAGTTACCTTGTTGGATTGATCACAGTAATGGGTATTGTAGCGGTCTTAAATACACTGGGATTAATGGCGTTAGGGATTGACTATGCATGGTTCTTTGGCTCATTAGCATCCTTATTAATGCTCTTACCTTATATCGGTATTGCTATCGGATCTATCCTGCCTGCGCTTTTCGCCCTGGCAATAAAAGATAGTGCCTGGTATGCTATAGGCGTAATAGCCTGGTTTCAAGTGGTACAATTTTTAGAAGGCAATATTATTACACCTAATATCGTGGGCAGCAAAGTCAGCATTAATCCCCTGATGGCAATTATCGGTATTCTTTTAAGTGGAATGCTTTTTGGGCTAGCTGGATTAATCATCGCTTTACCCCTCATAGCAACCCTCAAGGTTATATTTGACGCAAACCCAAATATGGAGGCCATAGGTTTCTTGATCGGCGAACCTGAAAAAGATCATCTCAAACGAAATTCTACACAGCAACTCCTAATGAAATGGGGTATTGTCAAAATGCCCAAAAATAATAAGAATATTAAAATGGATGTCGATGTACACATTGAAAATAAAAGCTCCGGTACATCCAATTCAAAAATTTCCTACACCGAAATCAATGAGTCTGAAGAAATCCCCTATAAGGATCTATCGAAAGATGAAGACAACGAAGATCATAAATAATCCAATAAATCCACATCCGAAATCCATCATCGCGTTGAGGGTCATATTGAAATGGGTGCAAACAACAACTGACTTGTCAATTGCCTGCTTTTAAAGCATTAAAATTATGTTCGTTTCCCTCGGAATCTCTAATGAAAGCTTGATTACGGCCTGACACAATAGAATTGGATCCATTTCATTATTAAAATCTAAAATTATGAAACGATCTGCGTCTATTTATTGTTATTCAAGCAAATTGCTATTAAATAAAATTATAAGAGACCATCACAATCCTATTAGTACTCATTTGAGAAATTAGCATTTGTCATCATGGTCTTCAGGTAAGAATAAGCGCACTAGTCAAACAAATAAACAATACGAGATATGACATTCCAGAATAAGACAAATCAACGGAACAAAAAATATACCGACATAGGCGAGATCAATTCTAGCCAAAGAATTCTGGAAACGATGTGTAATCATATCCAAATGAGGTACGGCTTGATACGTAAAAAAAAAGGTAATAAATGGGAAAATTGCTGTGTTTATGACTACCAATCTCAACAGATCATCGTTCAAGATAGTGATATCTATGTGAAAATCTATCAGGAAATAAGAAAAGGTTTGGAACCAATTTATATTGACAATATAGACCGATGTGCAAAACAGCAATGGGGTGAACTCCTTCAGGAATTTGGATTAAAAAGCTACATTTCCTATCCCATACTCAATAAAAATAAAATTATTGTTGGCCACTTAAGTTTTATGAACGATAAACCAGTTGAGTTTGACCGCCCCAAATTGGAAACGCTATTTCCATTCTGCGGTGATCTCATTGTTATTGATTTTAGCCATAAAAATGAAACGCAGCATCTCAAAAATATGCTCGAGCAGGAACGTATTTATTCCAAAAACAGAGATCTTATTTTATTTTCATTAGCCCATGACCTCAACAATCCCATTAGTATAATAAAATTATTATCTCAATATCTAGAGCAGAATCTAGAGAATGGAACACAAAAAATTCTGGCAAAAAAAATAGAAAATACTTCTAGCCGTATGAAAGGGGTAATAGATGATATTTTAGATTTTAGCAATACCCGGTTTGGTCGTAAGATTGAAAGTCTTACCGAGCTTGTGAGTATGGAGCAGTTAATCCAACAAATATTGTCCGAATTTGAAGTAATACATGACAGAAAGATCTTAACAACTCTGAGACTTCCCCTCAATGTGCACAGTGATAAAAACAAAATGGGACGTGCCTTTGTCAACCTCATTAGTAATGCGATAAAGCATGGGGCACCTCATAAAGAAATCGAAATAAGTGCTTTTATAGAAAAGGACAATTTTATTTTCAGCATAACAAATCACCTCTCAACCAGCCATCTACCAAATACTCCGGATCTATTTAAGCCATTCGTACGAGGTTTAGGTAGCAAGGGACTCGGTCTGGGACTGTATGTAAGCAAAGAAATAGCGAAATTTCATAAAGGGGATGTGGAAACAGTAAAAGAGGACACGAAAATCACCTTCAAACTCTGGATACCGATAAAATAATAGGTTTGTTGTCCAATGCAGTGTTAATCGAAATACAAAATCAGAAATTTTAAATCGGGGATTTAGGTTGCAACAAATCCCATAGATTTCCGTACAGATCTTCGAAAACCGCAACCGTTCCATATTCATACTCAGCAGGAGGTCTTACAAAATTTATACTTCTATCTTTCATTTTATTGTAATCCCTCCAAAAGTCATCTGTAAAAAGAAATAAAAAAACTCTTCCTCCAGTTTGATTTCCAACGCTTTTTAATTGTTCATGATTTGCAGCTTTTGCTAATAACAAACAACATTCATTTGAACCTGGAGGTGCTACAACGACCCACCTTTTATGCTCATCAAGTTTTGCATCTTCAATAAGACTAAAATCAAGTTTTTTCGTATAAAATTCAATTGCTTCGTCATAGTCTCCCACTACTAAAGCAATACGGGCAATGGATTGTTTCATAATCTGATGGATTCTCGAAATTCAAAACATTCTTTTGCGTACCGCATACGGTATATCCACTCCATACTTAAGTCTCTAAAATAGCATGACAGGATTCAACTTTGATCATACCTTGCGTCGGGGTCATTTCTGACCATATCCAATTGAAATAGGATATCACCTGCTTAGCGGGAACCATTGGTCTGTCAGCTGTCGTATGTCCATCTGAAGCTACGGTGATAAAATAATCCCTTGTTAGCGCTGATTTTATCGTGGCATCCACACAGAAATCTGTAGCACATCCGGTCACGATCAGTTCCTTCACTCCCCTACGCTGCAATATCGTCTGAAGATCTGTTTTATAAAACGAATTATTCGTTGTCTTAGAAACAAATATATCTTCAGGACCTCTGATCAATTCAGGCAATAAAGACCAATCTTCTGTACCAGGAAGGAAACAGTTCTCCTTTGTGCCATCATGTTGTATAAAAATAACCAGATTACCGCTCTTTCTGAACTGTTCAGAAAGTTTGTTTATCCGATCAATGACGCCAAAGGTATCATACCGCAGCGTATAGGGCTTAAAACTTCCCTGTTGCATATCTATAATCAGTAAGGCCTTCATCCTAAACTTGCTTAGCGATAATTTGAAGGATAAATATAACAAATGTTTATTATCAAACAGTATACTCGACCACGAACGAGATAAAATGCGTTATATATGCAGTTCTATTTCTTATCCTATGCCAAGTCGATCAAAGAACAAATCTTTTAAATTTGTAAGACAGCAACTTATCATAGTTCAAATAAGTAGATAATAACCAAAAAATATAAAGCTATGCAAAAGATAATTCCAAACCTATGGTTTGACAGCAACGCGCAGGAAGCCGCAGAATACTACCTATCGGTTTTCAAAGATGGAAAAATAATCAATATTACGTATTACCCGAATTCTGAAGCCGAAGGGCTGGCTGATTTCCAGAAGGATTTTGCCGGAAAAGTGCTTACCGTAGAGTTTGAAATTTTGGGAATGCGTTTTATTGGGATCAATGCCGGACCGATATTCAAATTTAACGAGGCTATTTCGCTGATGATCCCCTGCAAAGACCAGACTGAAATAGACTACTACTGGGCAGCACTGACATCGGGTGGAGGACAAGAGAGCGTTTGTGGATGGCTGAAAGACAAATACGGATTAAGCTGGCAGGTTTGTCCTGAAAATTGGGAAGAACTCAACAAAAGACCCGGCGCATTCAAAAAAATGATGGGAATGAAAAAGATCATTATTGCCGATTTCTAAAAACAAGATGCTGATCGATCACGACCCAACGATTCATAAATCTCATCAAGCGAATTGTAAATCTTTCCATAAGCAAGACGCAAATCTCTGTACATTTAAGTTTAAGATGACTATGTTGAGAAATTATCAATTCAGTAAAAATCCGCTGCACTATGTTTATGCGCTGATCTGGCTGGGCGTGTTCATTACCTTTGCCTTTTACCTTTTCACAGGGAATATGTTCAGACCGGAAAACGGCAAGATCCATATCCTTGCAATTCTTATCGGTTGGGTGGTGCAATATCTCGGTTTAACACTGACTTGCCTGATCATCCTGCTTTTAGGAATATACAAAGCCTTGCGAACTGTGTTGGATAAAAAAGAAATTGATTCCCTATAATCTTTGTATAACATGACAACAGAATAATTCAAGTATAGCTGTATTCAGTTGAGCAATAATTTATTCAGAAAATGGGATATAGAAGTTATTTATATCTGAGAAAAACCGGCAGAAATTTGTACCTCTTTGAGGCAAACAATTCATTGCCATTTTTTTGGATTGCACTTATAGACAAAACAATATTAAAAAAATATTTTCAGGATTGGCAAAAGTCTCTAGCGGATCAAGAAGCCGGTAGTCAACAGAAATTTGAACAATTTTCAGAACTTAATCCCAACAGTATTAGTTTAAGCGATCAAGCTTTAAATATAAACTCGTCAAAAAGCAGGATATTTTTACAAAAGCATTTTCCAGAAACAATTCCACTATTTGATGATTTTATTACGTATATCAAAGCTCAATTTGAAACCGATGACAAGCTTGAAATTGACATAACTCAATTGTCCGCATTTTACAATTCGCTAAATAATTTCTATCATATAATTGAGAAGGAATTGAACGCAATAGAAGAAGATAATCCGGCCGACATTAAATTTTTAGTAATTGAAGATCTTATCGGACAAGGAACTGGGTTTGCAATGAGTGAAAACAAAGAATTTTCGTCATTTTTGTCTTATCAGAAAGAACTCAACAACAGAAAAACCGCAGTCATTGTAGAAAAACAAAAATTCAACAAGAAATCATTAACTATTGCCATTATCTTATTTCTGTTATGTCCTGTTTTTTCAATAATTGCATACAAAATGTATAAAGACGAAGGGCTTACAGCTATGATTGCATTGATAGGAATTTTAAATTTAGGGTTTTATTGTTTTTCGATTTGGTCTCTAAATAAAGAAATCAATAACTTTCTCGAAAAAAGGACTTGACCTCATCATGAACGAAGAAGATAAACATACTTGTAAAAATCCTGACGATTCATATAAACAGAGCAAAATAGCATTGGTCTAGCAGAAAATTATCTGCATCCTGAGCTAATCTGCATACGATTATCTAAAGAGTTAGCACATAAAGTTATCAATGATATTGCGTACCTGATCAAACATTGCGAAAGAATAGAGTAATAAACTATATCCTTATGTTTTTGAAGGTAGTCAAGCGATATTTTTAAAAGTAGATCCAAGAAATATGGAGAGATTTTTAAACTTACGACACAGCAGATATTAAACTACCTTCACCTGATAAAAGTTGATCCACACATGCCCTGATCTCCTTGGGTAACATCAGATAAACTGGTATTTTTAAATTTTCTCTTTTCGCCTCCTTCTCAATAAAAATGTTTCTAAATCCTTCATTGAGCCATTTTCCTTCTTCTTCCAAATAGGCGCTATATCTATTATCCAAAATCTCAATAATGTTTTTGCCATTTTTCATTTGTTCGGTTGTTTATTCTATTTATTTATCGTCTTTTTTTCTCAAGTTACTGGACTCCTTAGCTGCTATTTTAGAATTGTTAAATGCCAAGGCTTCTTTCTTTTCTTTTTGGATTTTTTTTAAATGTAGAATAATAGTGGAAGCGGGAACTTCATATTTCTCTACAGCCTCATTTAAAAATAAATAACCATTCATTATATCTGAAATTGCCCATTGGAGCCGTACTTTATTCGAGCTTCTCTTTTGATCATTATTTTTTTTTTCCATTGTAGTTTATTTTGGTTTACAACTTATTATATACTTCAAATGATGAAATATCACTAACAAATGTGATTCTTTTTATAAGAAAAAATACGTTTTATCAGTCTCTCATTACAGGCTTGTAGAATCGCAACCACAAACTGTAGCTTTATTTCTACATAGTTATGATTAAAATAAACTTACCCACACCCTAAATAATGAGCTATATTTAATAAAAGTGCAAACATACATGTATAAACATTAATATTTTTAATGAAAAAACATTAAAAATATCAAATATTGAAATATTTAGTGTAATGAAAAATATAGCAATTTGTAGCGATTCTACTACACGACTGTCATTCGATATCTACACACAAAACATAACACACTGTAAAACAATAATTTTTAACATTTTTGGATATAGTTTTGCTCACGTATTCACGACTATGCCAAACAAGTTATAAATATCATTGAATAAATTTTTTTTAAGTATGAAAAAACAACAAAAACGCACACCTTATGTGGAACCAAGAGTAACCGCTACGGTTGTTGAATTAGAACAGGGGATTGCTGCAGGATCGGCTTCGGTCAACCCAGGTGGCACGTCCAATCCTTCCAGTCCCAAAACTGAAGATTGGTTTGATAATGGATCTCAAAACACGGATTTTGATATTTAATGGTTCAGCTAATTAGAAAGACAAGAAATGAAAAGTAAAATATCAAATAACGTGAGGAAAAATTTATCCGGTCTGGCCGTATTCTGCCTATTATTGACCAGTTTCTCATCCTGCTCCTCGAAAGATGAACAGATGGCTCCTGTTGAAGAGGGCGCAGTATTGAAAGTTGGTGTAAAAGGAATAGAAGAAGTCGTAGCCGGCGGGACGGGAAGCAGTCTTAGATTGTCCAACAAGGGAAATACAGACATTAGTAGGCAGTCGCTGGTATCATTGGGTGGCGTAGATGCATTTGTGGATTTTGGAGAGGGTACAGTCAGTCAGGATGCTCCAGTAACAGCCAAGGTGAGCTCAACGGATACATTAAGTAAAAAAGCGGCTTCAGGTACGACCAAAGCAGTAACATCTTCTTTAATGGAAAATGGCACTAAATTTCGGCTTCTGATTTATGATGCTGCTAATGTTTTGGTAGTGAATCAAGTTGTAACTTCAGGAACCGATCCACAAATCAAGGTGGACGCCAATAAGCAATATACTTGGTATGCGGTATCCGTAAATGAAAAGAATGCGAATGTTCCGGATATAAATGGAGCCGGTGTTATCTCCCGTACGGGAATCGAGAACAAAGATGTGCTATATGTATCCGGCACAATCAGCACTGTAAATGGAGCAAATTACCTGGATATTGTGTTCAAGCGCATGACCGCTCGAATTCAAGTGAAATTAAATGTCAGAGGACTTTTTGCCAGAATCGAAAACAGTACGAGCATATCACTTGTTAAAAACAGCACAAATACAACAGTTCTGCAAATGGGTGATTTGAATATCCTAACTGGGCAGTTTAATAATGTGGTGGATGTGGATAAGGCCGTACTGGCGAATTCAATGGTGGAGGAAAGTGGAAACCCTAGCAATACAGTTAAAATTGCCAATTTCTTCACATTGAATACGACAACGATCCCCGCGAATAGTTTCAAAATGAAATTTAACACGTTGAAAGTAACATTGGATGATTCGCGTGTAAGAACGTTTACTCCACAAATTTACACTTATCCTGGTGCATATACTCCAACAATAGGTGCTACTTATGGATTGAATATCCGTCTTATTGAATCTCCTGTTAAAGTTAAAGGCGTTTTGTGGGCACGATCCAATCTGGTGTATAGCGCAACTGAAATGGATCATTATAGATTAAAATCCAATCCAGGCGGGTCAACTCCAGCGACAAAGGATACTGAATTCTGGAACTGGAAATCTTCTACACCGACAGGGGCCGCAGGTAGCACTGACCCTTGTTCTACAGTATATCCAGCAGGTACTTGGCGTATGTCTACCAAGCAAGAGTGGGAATCAATAGGGCAACCTAATGATAAACAAGAGGTATTGGGATTATTCTGGGGGGCACAATATGCCTACAAATGGAATAGAGACAGTGACTATCCATCGAATCCAGCTTATGATGACAATGACCTTACGTTATCATTTGGTGGATACCGTACTAAGCCAAGCACATTGGGTGGATCGACATCTGTAGTAGGGAGCCCGGGTGGTATCGCTTTGGGTGCTTTTGCCAGTGGGGAATGTCATTATTGGACTTCCGACAATAGAGACTCCAATACTGCATATGCAGTGAAGTCCGCATTTACAAGGGTTGCCTGGCTATTCTCTTGGGGAAATGTGACTTACCCTAATCTCAATAAAGCCGAGGGTAGAAACATCCGTTGTGTAAGACAAATTGTTAATAATTAAATTAATAAAAGCTTTAAATCTATAAGCTTTTGAAATGGCAGAAGTCTTTATTTTAATTTTGCCCCTGGGATATTATTCCCGGGGGTAGAATTAAATTAGATTGGATTTAATCCCAATTTTTTTTGTAAAAACGTTTAAAAATTAAACTTTATGCTATCATTGTTCTATCAGAATTTCAGTCATATTATGCCTTACGCACTTTAAATATCATCCCATTTCAGCAGATCGATCGTGTTATCCACATAATCTTTTATCTGCGAAAGGATACTGCTCCCTATTGCTCACAAAAAAGATATCTCCGAAAATATTTTTTGTAAAACAGCCATATTCCACTCCACCACAAGATCAAAAAAACATTTATCACCTTACTCGAACACATGCCGTAAAAGCACTTTCGATGATCATTCGGGTCTATAGGTGAACTCACATAGATTGGACGCTTCAACGATATGCCTCCACAGGAAGGCCTGCCTACTTTGAATAAGGTAATTAGCGACTAGGTTATACACACATGGTCTATCATCGGGAACACTGTTCTAATGAGAAGTAACACCGATGGTGAATGAGCTCTTTTATTCGTGCAGGGAAACAATTTCTCTATATCTGTTGATACGGAAGAAAAGAAGAAATAGGTTATTCAACAGGCTCAGGAGGCGGGTAGATACCTTCCTGGTTTTTTATTTTGGAATGGTTACCGAAAAGTAAAGTTAGGTGTCAACAGGATCATTAGTTTTCTAACCTAACCGCAAAGATAAATTATTCTCTTTATTCAAAAAATCTAAAAAACAGGCTGTGATTCCGGCATATTAGTGGGAAAGCAACGGTTTTTGGCAATATGCCAAAAACCGTTATAAAAGAATAAATCCAACGCAATCTATTTGTTATTCAAGGCCTTCATCAACTGATTATATGTTTCGTCATTGCTGGGTCTCGGAGCATCATTATCTAGTATTTTACCATTCCTGCCGATGATTACATATCTTGGAATACCGGAAATATTGAATGCCTTGGCAACAACACTTTTGGTTCCACCTTTTGACAAAAGATGAACGCCCTCGATCTTATCATTCGACTGCTATTTGATAATTTTGCTCAATTCCTTTTCAATGTCCTCTCCACGCAGGTCTTTTGCGATAATAGCTCCTTCGGGATTGATCAGGAAATTACGTGGTATTGCCATGACCCCGTATTTTAGGGCCGCATCATTTTTATACCCTTTTAAATCGCTTAACTGGACCCAGGACATTTTGTCTTCTTTAATCGCTTTTAGCCAATGCTCTTTCTTGCTATCTATTGAAACCGCAACAACTTCGAAATTTTTGTCTTTATACTTTTGGTAAATTTCATTAATGAATGGCATTTCAGAACGGCAAGGTCCGCACCAGCTGGCCCAAAAGTCAAGTAAAACATACTTGCCTTTAAAGGAAGAAAAAGAAACAACCACCCCTTTGTCATTGGCCATCACAAAATCAATGGCATGCTTTCCGATGTCAACCGTTTTTTGAGCATCTAATTGAGCCTGAAGAGCCTTCGCTAATGACAAACTTCGAACAGCTGTGCTCAACTTATTGAAACGCTCTTCAAACTTTGGATTTTCAACCCCCATTTGATTGCTGACAATAAGGAGACTGGCAAAAGAATTTGGATGTGTATCAAGAAACCTCAACTCAGCATCTTCTATCGCTTTAGCCATGCTGCTGTATTTTGGTCCGAGCTCTTTATTGGCCTCCGAGTGACCAGCGGCAGCATTTTCCATCATCTTTTTTGAAATTAAATCTGCTTTTTGCTGAAGCGGCTTGATGATATCCAATAAAACCAAATAATCGGTCTGAACAGGGCCTCCTGTAATACGGGCTTGCTTGATATTGGGTCCGGTAACATGGAATTCAGCATTTTGAAGCATAAATTCCTGCTGATCCAGTTTATGATAATTTTTCCAGTCTAGTGGATCCAGTTCCTTTCCGAGGGCAGTCATATGCAATTTAGCACTTACCATATCACTTGCAAGTTTGCCTTTTAATATAAAATTGCCATTTTTGACATAGGTCGAATCTACAATAAACTCTTTTAGACCATTCGGATTCATATAACGCAAAAAGACTTTATATCCTTCGTGATCGCCGGACAATTTTCCTTTAATAAGGTAAGCGTCCTGAGTGTAACCATAGAGCCCAATTAGGCTCATGATGGTAAATAATACAATCTTTATCATGTGTTTTTATTTGTAGTGTTGAATAGATTAATTTACATCCAGAACCTCAGCAAGTCTTTTGTCAAGTGCTTCTCCCTTTAGTTCTTTGCCAATAATAACACCATTGGGATCGATCAAAAAGTTTTGTGGAATACCTGTAATACCGTAAAGAATCGCTGCCTGATTTTTAAGACCTTTTAAATCACTTAACTGTATCCAGGGGATTCCATCTTGTTTGATGGCTTTTAGCCAGGCTTCTTTTTTACTATCCATGGAGACTGCAACGATCTCAAAATTTTCACTTTTATATTTTTCGTATACTTTGATCATATGGGGGTGAAGATCCCGGCAGGGACTGCACCAGCTGGCCCAAAAATCAAGCAATACATACTTACCTTTGAAAGACGACAAGGAGACAGGTTGTCCCTGTGTACTATTTAGGGTAAAGTCTAATGCCCTGTTGCCGGCAGCAACAACTTGGGTTGCTTTCAGTGTGGAATCCATTTCTTTTCCAAGGTCTGAATTTTGAACACGTGGGCTTAGTGCATTAAATTGAGACTCAAAATCGGGATGATCAATACCACCTTTCATTGCAATCAGATAGAGACTCACAAAGGAATCGGGGTGGCTGATTCTAAAGTTATTTTCTATCTGGTCTATTTCGGCAGTAATTGGCTTCATTTTTGGCCAAAGTGCCTCCGCAGCCTTCTCTCGCCCGCTTCTACTAAGTTTTAAAGACTGTTGAGAGAGTAACTGCATCCTTTCTTTCCAGGGCTTTAGCTGTTCATTCAGCAAGTTAAAATCCGCTTGTACTTTACCGCCTGTTACATGGGCTTCTTTGATCGTTGGGCCCGATAATTGAAAGCTGTCGTTTTCGAGCATAATATATTGCAGGTCTCTTTCATAATATTTCCAATATTCGGAAAGATCTACATTTTCATTAGGCTCACTCAGAATCAATATGGCCCGTTCTACATCTTTAAATAACTTGCCTTCAAATTTGAACACGCCGTTTTTGACAAAAGTGGAGTCTTTTATCGGGTCTTTCAACCCTTCTGGATTAGGATACTGCAAAAGTACTTTTTTCCCGTCATGATGGCTAGAAAGTTGGCCTTGTATAGAGAAAGATTGCTGCGCATTGGCACAAAGCGCAGCCAGGCTAGCTAATGTAGCGATTGTAATTTTTATCATTTTTCAATTATTTAAATGAAACTTATATGTTTTTTTAAGGGTTATTTTCCATTCCGGGGTTTTGATCCATTACTTTTTGTGGAAAGCGCAACACGAAACGTTCGGGTTTAAGTGTAAATGTACCGGCGACAGCCCCCGTCGCTGCATAAAGTGTGTGGGTATAAGTTTTGGCCTTGAATAAGGGATCGACAGACAGTCTCCGCATATCAAACCATCGGTATCCACTCAGGGCAAACTCCCGTATACGTTCTTCCAATATAAAGTTGAGTAGTGCAAGCTGTTGCCCTGCAATTGCTGCCGGAACAACTGCATTGACTGATGGCATTCTGCTTTTTCGCAACTGTTCTACATCGGCCTTTGCTCCCGTCAAATCGCCTAATCTTGCTTTACACTCAGCCCGTAATAAGTACAGGTCCGGAAGCAAGATTCCATACTGAAAGGATGTGGGTCCCATTTTGCGAAGCAATCCAGCGGGATATTCCGGTCCATAATAGGCATTCCTTGAATAAAACTTAAGTCGTAAATCAGTGCTTTCAAAAAGGCTCACAGTCTTTTTGTCGATCACAAACTCATTATAGAAGAAGGTCCAAAAATTACTGGATTGTTTATTATAAACGCACTCTTTATTGTTTACAGCACTTGGATAGGAAGGTCCATAAGATCCTATCGGCAAAAACTCACCTCCGGGAGCCAAGGTTTTATTGTAGTCATATAATGCTAAAGGAATGGCCGAATTTGCTACCGCCAAAAGTGAAGCATCAAAATGCGGCAAAGCTAATTCGGGCTTACCCATAAAAAGGTAGACCTTGCCCAGCAAGCCTTCGGCCGCAGCTTTCGACATGCGCATGGAATGAGTTGTCTTTGCCGGCAAATCAGGTATCGCCTTATTTAAATCATTAATGATAAACTCGTAGACCTCTTTAACACTGGCCCGTGTAAATTGATTAGCCGTAACATCGGCTTTGGTCAAAATTGGAAACCCGGGATCTGTCCCAGCCGTATTGACATCGTAAGGTTTACCAAAATAATTCACTAACAGAAAATAAGTCCAAGCTCTTCCAGCCGTAGCTTCGGCAGCAATGGACCGTTTCTGTTGTGCTGTGCCATCAGTGGCTGCCGGCAGTTCTTGGATGATCTTATTGAAGGTGTAGATATTTTTCATCGGCATATCCATCTCAGTAGCATTCTCCGAAGCTTCATAAATAACAGCGTCCCATCGAAATAGGCGTTGTGTTTTTAGACTAGCTCCATCGAAATAAGGCTGAACAGCTGCTATTTCATCACTCATGGCCACCTGGGAGTTGGTACTGATATTGATCATGTCGAGATTATTCAGCAGTAGGTCATAATCTGAAACTTTCTGCGCTATCAAACGTCCTTTTGGTGTGACTTCCAAAAAATCCTTTTTACAGGCGGAGGTAAAACTTATAGCAGCCGCCAGAACTACCCCAATTTTAAATCTTTTTGTCATTGTCATCTGCTTTACATTAAAATTTTACATTTACTCCGAATGAAAGAGTCCCCTGGCTAAATAGCATACTGCGTATACCAGTTGTGGCATCAATAAATTCAGGATCAATATCTTCCTTATTGGCCTTCCACAGCATCAGGTTCGATAGCTGCATCCGTAATGTAATTTGCTCGGTATGCAATTTATTCATTAAGGATTCCGGCAAGCTATACCCGAGGGTAATATCCCGCAATTTTATATAAGACGCGCTGATTACATTGACATCTGCATAGGTGTAATATTGAATATCGCGACGGGTATAGCTCAACGAAGAATTAGAAACATAGGATGGAATATTGGTATTCAATTCGTCTCCGGGCTGCTTCCATCGCTTGGCAAAGTCACTATGCAGATTTCCGGTTGTTAACCCATCCCGAAGGGCATTAGCGTGATACAGCCGATCGGTATAGACGGTATTTACATCACTCCGCATCACATGTCCCAGGTTAAAAATTGCATTGGCACTTAAAGTCAGTCTTTTATAGTTAAAAACGTTGGCCATTCCACCGCTCCAGATGGGTTGATAGGTGCCCTTGAAAATCACATCTGCCGCCTTCGCCGCATTGGGTGTTTTGGTCACAGAGCCATCCGCAAGGCGTATCTGTGGATCTCCCAGTTCATCCAATCCGACAAAATTGTAGGCAAAGAGTGCAAAAGCCGGAAACCCTTCCAGATAATTTTGCCAAATGCGGTCCATACCAGAGTTGATCTGTGACTCTACATTTAGTTTTGTGATCTTATTTTTATTGTAGGCAACATTAAAGACAGTGCTCCACTTAAAGTCGCCTTTTTTAATATTTAGGGTATTTAAACTCAGCTCAATTCCTCTATTCTGCATGTCACCAAGATTTCCGATGATTGTGGAATAGCCACTAAAAGCATTGGTTGGAAAAACACCGAGCATATCCGTTGTCTTTTTTTGGTAAAGGTCAACTGTACCACTGACACGGTTGTCAAATAGTCCAAAATCAATCCCCAGATTTATATTTTTCGTGCTTTCCCAAGTAAGTTTTGAATTGGCGGGTGTGCCGACCACAACGCCTGTACCACCCGGTAAATTGCCATTCTGAATGGCGTTTAAGATATCCTGCGAAGCTGCGATACCGGGGTCGGGTGAGTTACCGGTCAATCCATAAGTAGCCCGGAGGGCTAAATTATCCAACCATTTTGTGCTGGCCATAAAGCTTTCGGAGCTCATGATCCATTTCCCACCGATGCTCCAGACAGGTCTGTTCTGAGCGGATCTGTCAAGCCCAAATAGATTACTTTTGTCTATACGAAAACTACTGTTCACTGCGTACTTGCGATTGTAATTGTACGCAAGATTAGCATAATAGGAAACAAACCGGGTCAGTAACTCGGTCCGTGTAAAGTAGTCGTTGCTCAATAGACTTTGGCTCCCACGATTTGGCATGACAGGATCTGCGAGACCTTTGACACCAAGTGTCACATAGTCAATAGCGCCATAAGTCTGTAGGAGTTCGTTGTATCCTCTGACCGTGCTGCCATTGTAATTAACCAATAGTTCCTGTGCTTCATGCCCTACTAATGCACTTAGCTGATGCATGTCCTCATCCCAGTTCTTGTTATAGCTCAATTGATTCCTTACCGTCCAACTCTGCCTATTTTGATTATTGATACTATATTTTCCACCATTATTGGGCAGGTAATAAACAGGAGTGGATTCTACCGTCGGTGCAACAGTAAATTGCACAAGCTCGTTCCGAACCAGGTAGCTCCGGATATCATCGTAGATCTCTGTTTTTCCTGTTCCTTTTGTATAGCCATAGGTACCTTCAAGTTTCAATCCATCCCAGAGCTTTATACTTAGGCCAAGTACATTGCGGCTCAGGAAATTATTGCTTTCGGTATGGCCATAATTGGTTTCATCCAAAGGATTGTAATCCAAGCTAATTCTGCTGCGTGCTTCAAAATCGTTTCGTACCTCTTCACTGACTTCACCCATGTAGGGCATGGACAGATTTCTCCCTAACTCGTCCCGAAGCAATTGATAAGGATAAAAATTCGGCGTAATCTGAACATTCCTCTTTGCACTGTTAACGCCATAGGTAAGGTCATTAATAAGATTCAGCTGAATAAACTTACCGACCTGTAGATCTTGACGAAGATTGAGTTTATAGGTATTACTCTTCTCACCGGGCTGGCTACTGACCAAATTTGTGTAGGCTCCAGAGCCATACGCTGAATAAGCTTTTCCACCTTTCGAAAACGACAGTGTATGATTCATTAGGGATGCATTTCTATAAACTAGATCCCTGATCTGCTTCCTATTATCTATTGTTGCCAGACTATCCAGACGTTCTTTTGCGGCAGCAGAACTAATCAGTCCCCGGGCCAGATCATATTGAATCTGCTGATGAGGTGCAACACCGCTACCACCAGACACATATGGAAATACACTTTCCCAAGGATAGATCTCCGCATCAAATGTTTCATTTGCTGCCTGTATAAATTCTTTACTATTGAGGGTTTTAAAATAATTAAGATCCGGTCTACCCTGGAAATTGACAAATGCATCATAGTTTATCCTTAGTTTATCATCATTGGATCCTTTTTTTGTCGTGATGACGATGACGCCATTGGAAGCCCTTGCTCCCCAAATGGAGGCGGCTGTCGCATCCTTGAGCACCGTAATGTCAGCGACATCTTGTGGATTGATACTGGACACATCATCAATAGGTATACCATCAACCACAAAGAGCGGATTTCTGTTGGTGCCAACATATCCATTGCCTTCCGGGCTGCGTACACCAATCGTCGACAGTCCACGAACAAGAAATGGATTTTGTGAAGCATTTGGCGCATTATTGACTGTCAGCCCCGCAACTAATCCATCAAGACGCTGCAATATATTCATGCTGCCGGTTCGATTTTCTAGGATGGTCATATTAGGCTTGGCATAGGATCCGGTACTGCGCTCTTTGGAAATCGTTTGATAACCGGTATTGATCACCTGAACTTCCTGCAATAGACCTACAGCTTTCTGCATCTTGATCTGTCCGATATTAGAAGATACCTTTACCTTTTTTGGTTCAAAACCCACATAGGAAATCAATAAAGTCCCTTTTTCATCGACGTCTTTGAGTGTAAAATCACCTTCTCCATTCGTTCTGGTTGATTGAGTGCCCCCTATTACAGCAATTGAGGCATCAGGTAGCGGTTTGCCATTTTCATCGACCACTTTTCCGGTAACGTCAATAGGATTATTTGAGCCAAAAACAAGGTCATTGGCTCGGCCTGACGCTTCTGTTTTGCCGATTTTATTACCGTCTGGAGAAACGAGTTTCGAGTCGGCATCCTGTATTCCACTTGTAATCACGACCGATTTATCCTCAATAGAAAAGCTGAGATTTCGTCCTTTAACAATGGACTGTAAAGCCTGCACTAGGCCAACATTTTTCAGGTCTACACTGATCGATCGATGTTGTCGCAGAATATCTTTGTCCAGCAAAAAGTCATATCCAGTCTGCTGTCGCATCTGTTTTACAAGCTGTTCCAAAGTAGCATTTCGCTCCTTTATCGTGACACGTTGTGCATACGTAGCCCCATAGGTATGCATGAGTAGACATGTCATGATAAATAAAACTAATTTCATAATCAATAAAAATTTAGGTAGTGACCGCTCATGGTGAAAAGTACCCAATAGCGCATTTTTTTTCATACTTTTGTTTTGGTTAGATGGTTCATAAACTGATTTGTGTCGTTTGTCTTTAAGTTGGCATTTTCAGCTACAGCATCATTTTTCATATAACCGCGAGGTGGTAGGACACCTTGCGGTCTTTCTGATTTTTTTGCAGCAAATGCGCTCTTACTGATCTCATACGGATCAAGCTAGTCTGTTACAATAATTGTCCTTTCTTTTATTTTAAATTTTACTTTATTTATTCGTTCAATCTGTCGAAGTGTTGTAATCAAGTCATTCGACCTGGAGACAAAGCCCCATAGTTTTAACTCTTTTGGTGTATTTTCTGTAAATTGAACTTCCATATTGTACCAACGGCCTAAGGATAACATCACCTCGGAAAGTTCCCCATCAATTTTAAAATATCCGTTCTTCCAGGCGAGTATATCTTCGGTATCTTGCTCGTGGACGTCGATATCACCACGTCGATTAACAGCCTGCTCCCCCGGCTCGATCAACTGCTCGCCCTTCGTAGTCACTACGTTAACCCGCCCCTCGACTAGGGTGGTCCTGACCAGTCCCTTCGATTCTGAATATGCATTGATATTAAAATGGGTACCAAGAACGCGTACCTGCTGTGATGCTGTCCTAACAATAAATGGTTTATCATGCTTACTCACTTCAAAATACCCCTCTCCTATTAATTTAACAATGCGTTTTTCACTATTCAGCAGATCGGAATCAAAGGTCAAACTGGATCCGGCATTAAGCCAAACTTTAGAACCGTCCGGTAGAACGACCTGGTAGATTTCACCATTTCTTGTCGTAATCGTATTTTTGATTACTTCGCTTACATCTTTAATGGAACTGTTTTGACTGTAAACAACCACTCCCTGCCCATTCTTAGAAATTGTCATCCCTTGTTTAGTCAGGAGTTCGCCAACTTTAGCGTTGGAAAGATCTATAGTAGAACCATCTGACAAGGTCAAAGTTGCCCCGGTATGACCTGCTTTAATTGTTGGTCCAGCGTAAGTGTCTATGGTATACACTTGTTGTTTTTCATACAGTTTGTAAATTCCGACACTCCCCACAATCATTAAGATCGCTGCGACATAAGCAAGCCACCTCCGTATTGGCAGAACTTTAACATGATGCTTTGATTGATGATCGATTGCATTCCACATTTCCGACTTTATGCGTATAAAATCCTCAGGGGAATCAATAGCCGGCTCCTCGATGCGGTTAAAAGCATACCATTCCTCAACAACACGGGTTTCTTTGTGTGTTGCCTGACCAGAAAGATATTTATTTACAAGCTGTGCTCCAAGTTTCTTATCCATAAGTCGAAATCGAGGTTTATAATCGTTAACTAGTATAATACAGTTGGAAAAAGCTTTGGGAGTAGAAGAATTGAAAAAAAAATAAAAATTCTTAAAAAAGAATAACTTGGTGGTATATATTGGTTTAGTTGCTTCGGAGAAAAATCAACAGCATGATGCCAAGAGAATTATAATGGGCAAGTCTAACCTTTAATATCTTTAGTGCATTTTGCACTTGCTTTTTCACTGTGGATTCACTCAAATTCAACCTTTCCGCAATTTCACGGTGGGACAAATCTTCCAATCTACTCAATTCGAATACTTCTCGCATCTTAGCCGGCAGTTTGGCGATTTCACTTGTTATCAACAGCATAAGATCCTTTTCATCTAGCTTTTCAAGTGTTTCATCACTAACCTGTAGGCTATATTTTCCTATTTCAGCCAGATAGTCACTTTTAGTTTTTCCTTTTTGAATGTAGTTCAGGACACGATTTCGCGATGCAACGTAAAGATATGACGAGATCCCGACGTTATCTCTGATAAAATCCGACTTTTCCCAAATTGAGGTAAAGAGATCTTGTACAAGATCTTTGGCGGCATTCTCATCGCGGAGCATCTGGTTGACCTTGTAATAGATCATCATGCTGTATCTATCGTAAATTTCGGCAAAGGCATTCCGATCTCTTTGTTTAAGCAAAGAAACAAGATTACTATCTGTCAAAACTTTATACTTGTTCATTTTATTTGTACGGCTGCATTAAAGAACACAGCTCAATAAGCATAGGAAATGTCAAAAATTATTTATCCACTACAATAGTAGGAAAATAATATAAAATAAGATTGCATTTTGAAATTTTATTGTCATGGGATAACATATAGCTTTTCTAAATTACACACTTGCGATTATGCCCTTTTTTAGTATTAAATAAAGCTTAGCTAGAATTATTTACGTAATAGTATTTTACAGACATAGATAATCAAAACTGTGAAACAATTTAGCATTGCTTCCAACGTTGATAATACCTCTCCTATCACCATTACCCAAGTGCCGGACAGCTGGAACTAGTTCGTATAGCAAAAGTAAGTCTGTCGATAATGGGATCCGAGGAAAAAACACTGTAGATAAGTGGTGTCGGGGAGATACCGAAAAATATCTGTATTGCCATGCAAATGAATTTGACGATATTTGAATATGGCATTATTCCTTACATCGGACAACGTGTATAAACTCTACAATATTGATCTTTCCAAAAAGATAGAAGGGATTGCTGTGCTCCAGCAAAAGCACGTCAACGGGCAAGCCTATTCGGAAAATCCCCGTCTGTTTGATGGATTGATTCTTGCATTCATGATAAAAGGTTCCATGAAAGCCCGTATCCATTTCCTGGAGTACGAGCTTTGTGCAGGCCAGATTGCTATTGTGCAACCTCAATTAATGTTAGAGACACTATCGATGACTGAAAATGCGGAGATCATTACGATCGGTCTTTCTGTGGATTTCATTTCGACATATCCAATGCTACATGACTTTGTCATGAACAACCAGATTCGCTGGCAGCCTGTTCTGAGTCTTCAAGCTGAAGAAATGATCCTAAAAAATGATTTGCTAAGCCTTATACAAAAGGTATATCACAAAAATCAAAGTCCTAAAAAAACCGAAATGCTACGGCATCTTGTCATTTCACTGATGAGCCTGATCGCCGAGTCTTATACCGCGCTAGCTGATCACAATAATCCTGTAAAAAGCCGTACACATGAAATTATTGACGACTTCTATCTATTGATTTCAAAATATGCCACCCAAGAGCGTAGTGTTTATTTTTATGCGGAAAAACTCCATCTCACACCGCAATACCTCTCTACTTTCCTCAAACAGAAAACAGGAAAGTCTATCTTACAATGGATTGATTATATCACGCTCATGCATGCCAAGACCTTACTCAAATCAACCAGCTTGTCGATCAAACAGATCAGCAACCAGCTAAATTTTGATGAACCAAGCGTATTTTGCCGGTTCTTTAAACGTCTTTCTGGCGCCTCTCCTGGTGTTTTTAGAAACCGACAATAATCTGCCCAATCTTACAAATTGTACATACAGACCATAAAAGTGTAAAACATCTACGATGGATTGCTGCCTACTTTTACAGCATGAAAATCGCAACAAAAAAAGCAGCTATCGGTTTTATATTTGTGACCTTGCTGATCGACATTACAGGATGGGGAATCATACTTCCAGTGGTTCCAAAACTCATTCAAGAACTTATACATGCGGATATCAGTAAAGCGGCGACCTACGGTGGATGGCTCGGTTTTGCCTATGCCTTTACGCAATTTTTATTTTCGCCTATCGTAGGTAATCTCAGCGACAGATACGGTAGACGGCCAATTATTTTAATCTCACTTTTTGGGTTTGCCATAGACTATATCTTCCTGGCGCTCGCCCCCACAATAAGCTGGCTATTTGTAGGAAGGGTAATTGCAGGGATTACAGGTGCCAGCATGTCGACTGCTACTGCGTATATAGCGGACATATCAACAGATGAAGATCGGGCCAAAAACTTTGGGATGATCGGGGCCGCACTCGGGCTTGGTTTTATAATTGGTCCCGTAATCGGTGGCCTGCTTGGACAATTTGGGGCGAGGGTTCCGTTTTACGCCGCCGCTGCTCTATGTCTACTGAATTTCATGTATGGCTATTTTATTCTACCTGAAAGTTTGGATAAGGAAAAACGGAGACCATTTGATTGGAAACGTGCCAATCCGATTGGTTCCTTTAAATTTTTGGTGAGATATCCGAAGGTCTCGGGCCTTGTGACGGCATTGATATTAACTTACATCGGTATCCACGCCGTGCAGAGCAACTGGCATTTTTTTACGATGTACAAATTTGGATGGGATGAGCAAATGGTGGGTTATTCGCTAGGCTTGCTGGGATTACTATTGGGACTGGTGCAGGGAGTGTTGATCCGGTGGACGTCGCCTAAATTAGGTGAGCAACGAAGTATTTACTATGGTCTGTTATGTTATGCCATAGGCCTGCTTTTATTTGCATTTGCCAGTGAAGGCTGGATGATGTTTGCTTTCCTGATCCCTTATAGTCTCGGCGGTATATGTGGTCCTGCCTTGCAATCGGTTATTACAAAAAATGTACCTGCAAATGCACAGGGGGAGCTTCAAGGGGCTTTGACCAGTTTGGCTAGTGTCACGGCAATTATAGGCCCTCCAATGATGACGAATCTGTTTTATTACTTTACACAGGATAGCGCACCTTTTAAATTTACTGGAGCTCCCTTCTTTCTTGCTGCTCTATTGATGGGGATCAGTGTCGTGATCGTGCGTATCGCTTTTAAATCAAAATGTAACTGTAAATAGGTGTAATCTGTACTTTATAGTTTACTGCGTTGAATAAGGATTTCATTTTTTATACTTCCCAATTTATGAGCTTTCTATGTAATCTAAATTTTGATCCTAAGGTATTTGGTTTTATTGAAAACCAAAGGTTGTGAGAAACGGGCCTGATCCCGAAGCTACACGTGAACAGGTCCAGATTCCCATCCTCATCTTTCAAAATCAGATAAAAATTATTGGACTTTGGGCACGTGAATTACTATTTTTTTTAGTATATCTACTCACGTAAAATAGAAAAATAAAAACTGCAATAGCCAATTATTAGCTATAGTTTTTTCAAACTGACGAAGAATAACTTATCAAATCTCAAAACATGAATGACTAAGAATAAAAAGATTAATATACAAGGGAAGGAGATAACAATCATCCTCGACAATGGCAAAGAGTTTATTTCACTTACTGATATGTTAAAAGCCAATGATGGAGACTTTTTCATTTCTGATTGGCTTCGAAACAGAAATACAGTTGAATATTTGGGAAAGCATCTATAACCCGCTTTTTAATTATGGCGAATTCGCCATAATTAAAAGTCAGGCAGGACTCAATAGTTATAAAATCAGTGTTAAAGATTGGGTTGAAAGGACAAATGCCATCAGCTTAAAAGCGGCCGCAGGAAGATATGGAGGGACTTATGCACATCCTGATATAGCTTTTGAATTCGACATGTGGATTAGTCCCAATTTTAAAATTTACCTAATCAAAGAATTTCAACGACTCAAAGACGATGAAAACGATCTTTTAAAATTAAACTGGGACTTACAGAGAACACTGGCCAAAGTAAATTATCACATTCATACTGATTCCATAAGGGAGAATCTCTATCCATCGGAAATTACCAAACAACAAGCGAGTTTCATTTATACCAGCGAAGCCGATCTGCTGAATGTTGCACTATTTGGAATGACAGCGAAAGAATGGCGAGATACTAATTCCGACAAGAAGGGCAATATTCGAGACTACGCGATCATAGAACAGTTAGTCGTACTAAGCAACATGGAAAATATAAATGCGTTATTAATTCAACAAGGTCTACCTCAAAATGAACGGCTTATACAACTGAATAAAGTAGCGGTGGCCCAAATGAAGTCACTCGTAGAAAATAAGGCTGTTAAAAAATTGAAATAAAAAGCTATCACGAGTTTTCGTAATCAAATTTGTTCCAAATTAACTGGTCTGAGATTTTAGAAATAAATATCTTCGGATATAATAAATTCATTAAATTAGTTCAAGTATCTATTTAAAATCTAATTATTTTGAATTTAAAGCTGTTTTATACCAATTATATGACTACGCTAAAATTTGTATATAAATCCCATTAATGACAAAAAAATTACTACTCGCATTCATGTCCAAGTATGGTTGGATGAGCCTAATTTTCGGAACAATTGCATTATTTATGCCAATGCCATTTAATCGCTTCGGTATGATGGGCATAAATTATTCCTTTTGTCTACTGGGTCTTTCTATTGCTCTAATCACACACGAGTGGGGACATTGGGTTTTCACGCGGCTGGTCGGTGAATATCCGAAACGCATTGTCATTGGCACAGGTCATATGCTGATGCGTACACATTTCTTTAAAAGCAAGCTAAATCTGAATTCTAAATTTCAAGGGGGTTATGTTATGCTCAATATTAGGGATGGCAAATATTACGGGCTCAAAACATTTGTAGGTGTACTGGGAGGACCTCTGGTCAATATCGCTATCGGAGTTGCTGTAATAATGATGGTTCCATTTTCCATTGATTTTTCAGACACAATTACTTTCAGTATATGGTTTGGTTATATGCAGTTATTGATAGGACTAGCCAATTTACTGCCCTCGAGAAAAAAAATAAATGGTTTCCCGATGGATTTCGATGGACGAATTATGCTGAACATACTACTGGGAAAATACAAAAAGGAAGCAAGCAGTGAGGCGATAGATCTCAGTATGGAAGGAGAGGATTATGTAGCAGAACATCGATATGACGAGGCATTAACGAAATTTGAGGAATGTCTAAAACTCTGTTCGGAATCTGGCCCAACACTGACCTCTACCTTTCGGTTTAATATCGGATTATGTTATTTTCATCTGGGGAATTACGACGAAGCGTTGCGCACACTTAAGAAAGTGGAAGATCTTTTGACCTTGAAAGAGGTTGAACACTTAGCCGGATATCTACATAATCTTTATGCTAATATCTATCTGGTCCAAGGTGATATCGAGAAGGCTACCGCAGCGGGGCAGCAGGCGCTTCATCTGTTGCCCGAGTTCGATCCTATACGCCATACTTGGGGCTGCATTTTGGTCGAAAACGAAGAATGGGATCGCGGCGAGGAAATGTTGTCCCCACAAATGGATTTTGATTATGTGAACAGCACAACGCTATTGATAGCAATATATTTAACTCTGGTCTATCAACAACAGGGAAAATCAAAAAAGAAAGAACGTTGCTGGGAATTTGTACAGCTCCATCTGGCTGAACTAAACTTGGTAGACAAAGTAATATACGAACGTATATTGCTAAAACTGACAGGACAATAGTCTGTTAAATGCTATAATAAAATAGTGTACGCTGGATAGAAATACAAATCCACTGGAGACTGGAAATGATGAAATGAGAAATTGTGACACCATTGGACTGCTAGGTTTTTGGGGATTATTTACCAGCTTAATATATACCTATCGAATTCGATGGGTATATATTAAGCTGGTCTCAATAGCGTTGTGATACCCCCCATTCATGAATAGCCTTTACCACATACTCTAAGCAACTTGTTAAAGGTCTGCAATTTTTACCCAGTATTAGAGGAATAATTAACACTAGATATTTTTGGGGAATTCATCTTTCCACCACGTGAAACGCCAATCATCAGCCTCCTCCTCGGTCAATAAACAAGATTCCAATTCTGTAATATATTTCTCTTTATCCAAATGTTGCCCTATAAACACCAACTCATTTTTACGATCCGCCCATTCAGGATGCCAGCGTTTTAATAGATCCGCTTTTATTTCGGCGTAAATTGGATGTTGGTACCGCATCTCTTCTGGCATGCTACTCCACCACGAACCAGCGCTTTCCAAACGGATACTTCCGCCAGCTTGACTAAAACTAAGTGCAGTATCTGGCCTCGACGCTAGCCAAAATAATCCTTTAGCCCGTATAATATTATGAGGATAATCGTCATTTAAATAACGGTGTAATCGTTGTGGATGGAAAGGTCGCTGGGAGCGAAAAACAAAAGATGAAATCCCATATTCTTCAGTTTCGGGAACATGCTCCGCCCCTAGTTCTTTTAACCAACCCGCAGACGAAGAAGCTTCTTCAAAGTCGAACGCCCCTGTTCCCATGATCTCTTTTGGATCAACCTGGCCAAATTGAGCACGGATAAGCTTCGCTCCTGGATTAAGTTTACCAATTGCTGCTTCCAAAGTCCCAATGGTCTCCTCCGACACAAGATCTGCTTTGTTCAAAATAATCACATTTGCAAACTCGATCTGATCGGTCAATAAATTTACAATTGTCCTGTTATCCATAAGATCGTCTGCCAACGCCCGATCTAACAAGGTTTCAGAACTGCCAAAATCTTTAGCGAAATTAAAACAGTCCACTACAGTGACCATTGTATCAATATAGCTGAATGATGAAAGGTCAATATTATCATCAGAATCAACGTAACTGAAGGTCTGAGCAACGGGAATTGGCTCTGAGATACCTGTACTTTCAATCAGAAGGTAATCAAATCGATCTTCCTTGGCCAAACGCTCAACCTCAATCATAAGATCTTCCCTTAATGTACAACATATACATCCATTGCTCATTTCAACAAGCTTCTCCTCTGTCCGGGATAACACATTCTCACGCTCAACGGATTGTGCATCAATGTTTACTTCACTCATATCATTGACAATCACAGCAACTTTCTTGCCCCCCTTGTGATGAAGTATATAATTCAACAAGGATGTTTTACCTGCCCCTAAAAAGCCACTTAGAACTGTGACTGGTAGTTTTTTTTTCATTTTCGCCAAATTAATTTATATTTTTTTCTCTTCTGACCCCAGCACAATACGCATCCAATTTTTTATGTTCTCAAGATGTTCCACGCCATAATTTGAAATAAAACGTTGCGTCTCCACATTGGAATGATCTTCATAAACTGCCAGACGTTGCCTAGCAAATTCTATCGTTAAGGGAATACCGCATTTTTTTTCAATACACCATTTCCAGTCATCAAAGTTTTTAGGAATTATGCTCATCTTCTTCTTATTTAAAAACAAAACTAAGAACAATAATACATAAAAGCAATTTAGTTGCATTTATATTTTTTTATCTATATTTGAATTATATAGCGCAACGAGCTATGCAATGAAGCTTATAAGATTGATGCAACTGTATTAAAAATATTGAAATGAGGGCCTTTTAGCTCATCTGTTCAACTGATTTCCTGGAAAGGATAATATCTCAGATTATGAGAGGAAACTGGTCGTTCAAGGTTATCCATAATAAAGGGATAATAGGTACAAAAATCATTACATCACTATAAATGAATACATTAAAAGATAAAAACACTTCCATAGATGACATAGGCGACTCACATGTCATGACCTCAATAGAAACTCCGATGCGATCAGATGCCTTTGCGGTCTCAACATCAGAAAAAATAAACAGAATTGCCAAACTCTTCTATGGTATCATGCATGAGCTTGGCCTTGACCTAACCGATGATAGTCTGAGCGGAACACCCCATAGAGTTGCTAAAATGTATATCAATGAGTTATTCTACGGGTTAAATCCGCTCAACAAACCCAATCTATCTACCTTTAGCAACAAATATGGCTACAATAAAATTTTGATCGAAAAAGATATCCAAGTGAATTCTGCATGCGAACATCATTTTCTTCCTATTGTAGGGAAGGCACATATTGGTTACCTGGCAAAGGAAAAAGTAATCGGTCTTTCTAAATTGAACCGAATAGTCGATTATTACGCGCATAGACCACAAGTGCAGGAGCGATTGACCATTCAGATATTCAACGAATTAAAATCTATTTTACAGACGGATGATATCATTGTGGTCATCGAAGCAGATCATCTCTGTGTATCAGCGAGAGGAGTAAAAGACATCACAAGCAGTACGCTCACGGTAGAGCACGGTGGGATCTTTTCAACTGCAGACAAAAGAGCTGAATTTTTTAACTTAATAAAATAAGTGCAGTTGCTTTCGGCCTTTATTGCTAATTATTAGCTATATACTTACCTGAAATGATGGATACAATCTACTTTAAAAGACACCAGATAGGAATAAAATCACATGAATGATCTTGAGGCAAGACCAGTAACGATCTTGACAGGTTTTCTGGGAGCGGGAAAGACAACTTTCCTAAATGCGCTATTAAAGCATTATGCTGAACGCCGTTTCGCTATTATTGAAAATGAAATCGGGCAGTTGAATATTGATGGCATGTTGCTGGCTAAAAATTATGGACAGCTTATTGAACTTCAAGATGGCTGTATTTGTTGCACGCTAAACGATGATCTCTATAGCGCCCTCGAAACGCTTCATGCCGACAGAGATAGCTTTGATGAATTGGTCATTGAGTGTACTGGCCTAGCAATGCCAAGTGCGGTTATGGAACCTTTCACGATCCACCCTATTTTTAGAAAATATTTTCCGCTAAAAAGGGTAATCTGCCTAATTGATGCAGAATTTATAACGGATCAGATGAAAGAAAGAGATGAAGTGCTCAGACAGATAACAGCTGCCGATCTACTCCTCATTAACAAAACCGAATCCGTACACCCAGATTATTTAAATGATCTACAAACATACTTGCAAGCATTAAATCCATTAGCAAGATTATTTTGCGCTACCAGCAAAAAACAATTTCCATTTGAGGAAATAGAGCAAGTGAGTTATTCTCATAACAACAATAAATCATTCTCACTAGTAAAAAACGATAAGCTATCTGCTGTAAAAGCGAAAACTTTTTCATCATCCGTGCAGCAACATCTTTCTGACATCTCCTATCGAACGTATATATTCGTTGGAGAATTTAATTATATAGATCTTTTTCTCGCACTCAGTAAGCTCGTTGGAAAGCATACGGATCGGATCTATAGAATGAAAGGAATAGGCTATAAAAGTGATAACGATAAAAAAATTGTCCTGCAGACGGTAGGGTCCCGAGTGGACATGGGCTACGGCGACTATTGGGAAGAAGGTGAAGAAAAAACAAATGTACTTGTCTTTATTGGAAAAAAACTCGATCAACTAAATATTGAAACGCTACTGAATCAAATGCTGAAAATTCCAGCTTTTGAAAAAAAATAAAATGGGACGGCATTTGTTCACCTGATCGGAAATGCGGCAAAACATGGAGAACCTTATAATGAGATCAAAATAATAAATCAAAAAAGGCTGCCTTCCCGAAGGATGACAGCCTCAACCACCATTTATCCAAGATCATTCGAAATTACCAGTCTTTGCTGTAGATCTGGCTTCGATCGATAACGAGCTCATCGTCAAACAAGACTTTGGCAATATTTTGCAGTGCCCTAGTCTGTGTGCTATTAAAATTTGATCTGCTAGGATCCAATGCAAAAATCATATGTGCACCAAATCCTCCGGTACGGATATTATTTAGAGCATTTGTTGATGGGATATAACCACGTGCATATTCCGCGGACGACATTCCCCATCCGGATTTTGGAAGCCCTGGAAAACTACTCGTCAGGTCATAGGACTGTCCGTAATCATGTAATGCATAATCTACATACTGTCCAGCCTCGGCTTCTTCAAGAGCATCGGATCCTCCAAAATATCCTGTTCTTGAATAAACATATACCATCGTCAGCTTATTGGGCATTGCCTGTTTTGTTTCATACACCAGACGGGCCGCAGCTTTGTTGGATGGCGTCACAAATCCTGGCGGCGGTGGGTACTGATAGGCCGAATACTCATCATCAAAAAATACTCCATCCAAATGATAGGCCTCACAAACAGCTTTAATTTCCTGCGCATATGCTTTAGCAGTAGCATCGGAAAGATTGGCCACTCCCGACCGGTCATGGTTGCCAAGGATACTTAAGATCACTTTCATCCCTTTATCCTGCAAAGGCTTGAGATATTTGGCACGATTGGCAAGCAGATGGGTGACATTTGGATTGTGTGTTACTTTAACCTTACCCGTCGCCTCATCATAGTTAATATTGGACGAAAATAGGATAACCATATCAATCAGGTACTTATCGCTATTCTTCAGCTTCAGGCTAAGGTTACTTAAGGGATTAGCGTCATTTACCTCCATACAGCTTATAATTTTGATACCTGTACTTTTATCCGTCGAAGGGACTTTAGAGAGATCATTGACAAAAAGCAAAAGGTCACTTGAGCTCGACTGAACAGCTCCTGACTGTAGCGTTGTACTCAACGGAATAACATAGGGTTCCCGCCCGTCAATCTCAGCACCGCTTTTTACCGATACTTTAACCGGAGCGGAACTTATCGCACTGGCTTTCACTTCTACTTGTCCATTACCCGAAAGCGTAACCAGATTTTTTGGAAAAGCCTTAAACGTGGTACCATTCTTTTTATTGTAAGCATTAAGTACTTCTTCATTGTAAATGACGCTCCCTGTTACCACTTGAGCATTGGGCTTGGAAAGCTGCAAAACAACTTCATAAACGCCCTCATTCCGGAACTCCAGATTCGACTGATCGACCTTGCCATCTGCGCCTTTTAAGAAACCGATAGACTCGCCTTTTACCTCATATTTAGACTCATCGACTGACTTTACCAGAATGGCATCATCTTTACAGGACTGAAACGCTACCATCACAACAAGGGGCAACAGCGCCCAAATATAAAGGCTATGTATCTTTGCTAAAATTTTCATAATTATCATATTTATTTTATTACCACTGGTTATTTCGCCGGAAGCGATACCGCCGTCCACTTCAATGCCGTTTTTGCTGTTAGGTCATTTCCATTAACGGTATGATCTTTAATAACACTGCCACTTCCTTCGTTACATTTCCAATAAGCAACCAAGCCTTGTGCCGCAGGGTCTACTTCGTAAGGAGTACTGGCAATTTCGTCCATTGTACGTTCGATATTCCAGATACGGCACTCCGAGATATCGCCTGCGAGGAAACGGTCATCGGCATAGGATCTGCCAATATAAAATCCGTCTTGCCCATTCACACCGAAGTTAACCGTGGATAAATTGGTATTTGCTTCGGACTGTAACTTTCCGTCAACATAGACTCGAATTTTCCTATCGACCCCATTAAAGGTCACCGCAATATGTACCCATTGGTTAGTCGGAAGCCCCTTTGTTGCGGCATCTGCTCCCGGTATATTACCTGCTGATGTCGCCACCTGGATCTGGTTTGGTGGAAAGTTGGCGTCTCCCAACCGAATGAGAAATCTCCCCTCAATACCCATAACTGTACTGATCATACGATCATAATTACGTACACGAACAAGCGCTTCTAGCGTAAACTTGGATAGATTATTTACCGCAGCTGGCGTCTTCCATTGATCGATATGCAGATTGTTGTTTTCAATATCTGCCACAACATCAATTAATGCCCCACCTTTAATGACATAATAAACTGTTTTTTGGCTTTCCAAGACCGCAACATTTCCGGGAATAATGGATACGGGAAGCACATAAACTTTGTCTCGGTCCAGGGTATTGATCTTGTCAAATGCAATGGTTACCGGACTTGATTCCACAGCGCCCTGACTGATTTCGACATTATTGCTCGACAACCTATAAAAATTGGCCGGGAGTATTTCTGCTTTTTCATTGTAAATTTTAGTATAGGCATCCAGCTTCGGAGGGTCCACCGCTAGATCAACTCGCACGGCCGTGGATTCGAGATTGGCCATCCCGACTTTAATGTCAAACTGGGCTTGACCGACGGAAGGCTTGTTGATAATCCGCTCCAATTTTCCAGTGGAAATAAATACTTTGTTATCAAAGGATTCTTCGTTTTTACAGGCCGTAAAAAGGGTGAGCAACACCAATACTAACCCTAAAGAATAAATGTGTCTTTTTCTCATGGTCTTTATTTTACTTTGATTGCCGGATTTGTAATTTGAATAGCTTCACGGCTATATTGATAGCTCTTCAATACATTGAAGTAGTCATAAGCCAAATTTTTATAACCTATACCAGCGATGTGAATACCATTCTGTACGGCTGCTGCCCATCGAGCAGTCGCGATGGACGAACGGCTCCCGTTTTGGAAATAGCCCAATTTGGCCTCATCTGCTTTATACGAAGTCATACTTGCTAGAACAATAAATTTGTCTGTCGGTATGCCGTCCACTGTTGCTGACAGGAGCGTGTAGTTCAATCCACCACTATCGACTGCATTTTCTGTGGGCAGAACAATGTAGCTTGCACGCTTTAAAATATCTTTGTTGATCAGGTTTTGCGGACTACCTTTAAAAAATAGACTTTTACCAGTGTTTTTTGTCAACCATGGATTTAGCATCTGAAAGAAAATATTCTCCTCTGCTTCCAGCAGCTCTTTTTCTTCCGGTGTCAGGTGCATCTGTTCTTTGCCCATATAGGAAAGTACCAAGCCCTGGTAGGGAAATTTATCCACCGCCAATAGTATTGAACTCACGGTGTCGGTTAAGAAATTCTGAAACGTCACCGTGTTGTTTTCTTTTTTGGCGTAAGCAGTTTTAATTTGATTAAAATCAATCTCAAAAATTACTTTGCTCCCTTTCTTATTCAACAGGTCGTTCATTTCACCTACTTCTCGGTCTACCAGATCCACGGGCGATTCCAATACGATATAATCTAGGCTATCCGGAACTTTTGAAAAATGATCGCCCTGACTGGAGGGTGTCTTTTTACTGTTATTAAACCAGCCCATATTAATGGTATGCGGGCTGGTTTTGTAAGCTCGTAAATCTTCTAAATACTTAGCATAGAGTGCCGGATTTTGTTCTTCTATATCCGGACTTGCTATTTTCAGCGGCTCTGCTTCCGTCCATTTATTGCAGGAGACCATACCAGCCGCCGTTGCTCCAAGCAACAGGGCCAGGCTATATTTCTTTATCTTGAATAGTATTAAGTTCATAACGCAACGATTATTTTTTTACCCACCAAAGATCTGTTCCCATATTGTCGGCGCCTTTTAACAGGTTGCTGACCGCTTCGGTTACATTCTTGTTATTTTCCGTATACTCTTCCTGCGGATAAGGCAGACGACGAGCCATTCGTTTGCTGTCCACACGACCACCGCTGTTATTGACCATGACTTCCATTAACTTTGGATATCCTGTACGACGATATTCTGTCCATGCTTCTACACCAAGCGGAAAATTGGCAATCCATTTCTGGGTAATGATACGTTCCATTTTTTGTGCCGTCGTACTGCTCTCCTCCCATTTTACTGTAATCGTACTCGGTAGCCCTGCATAAGAAAAGACACCAAGGGGATCGATGTATGCCGCGGGCTTATTGCTGCTATTGTTTAGATAATCATCAGCTCCATTGACATTCCATTGCATAAAGGATAGACGGATTCCCTGATTATATAGGGTAGCGGCATCTGTGCCCTTCATATTCCATCCCTTTAAAGCTGCCTCGGCCTGTAGAAACGATGTTTCGGCCGCGTTAAACCAGAGCAGCTTATCCGTCTCAGTCACATTCATATTAGCATATTGTTTGGGGATGTCTCCACTCGGGATCTGTATTCCCGAACGTAGACCATGAAAGCCATTGCTGACAGTGCCACCAAAGGTTGAAGGGGTAAAATATTTGGCTCTCCGGGGATCTGCATATCCATTCATGTAGGAGGTGATATCTGCCGAAACACGTGAATCTCCATTATTATATTCGTACATGATCACACGAAAGGGATTTCTGTTGATTGGCTTCACAAAGGCATTGTCGGCATTATCACGGATGACGCCGATTTCGTGATTAACGGCCTCCTCGGCCTTCTGACGTGCTTTTGTAGGACTGACCTCAGAAATATGCATGGCAAGACGGAGTTTAATGGAATTGGCCAGTTTGATCCATTGCAATACATTACCGCTATACACTAGATCTGCCTTACTAGAAAAATTCTGGGTCCTTCGTTCTGTCAATATCTTGATCGCATCATCCAACTGGGTAAATAGGAGATCATATACTTGTTCCTGGGAATCGTAGGGTGCCTCCAACGCTCCATTTTCACCAACTTTGGAATAGGGTATCGGACCGTAAATATCAGTCACACGAGACACTGCCAACACTTTGATGATATCGGCAACAGCGTGGATAGAAGGATCACTTGAAACCTGTCTTATGGTTTTGGTCTGCACAAATAGCTTGGGCAATATATCATTAAACGGTACCCGGGACCAGCCATTTTCTGGATTGTAGGTCGCGAAGTTCTTCCCATTGAATCCATTATTGGAGTCTGCCAGATAGCCCCCCATTGAACCGCCCAATAAACATTCAATAAATTGGTTGGCGTTGACATCCAAAGGCACCACCCAGGCCTGTAGCCCGATCATCGCGGAGGAAAGCACATAAGCATCGCGCTCAACTTCCTCTGCTGTGGCACCTGCTGGATCAGTATTATATTTTTCAAAGTTTTTAGTACAGGAGAAAAGCGTGGCTGACGATAGCAGCACTCCCCAAAATAAAATCTTATATCTTTTCATAACTGTTATATATTTTAGAATTAACATTTGACGGATATACATTTAGTCTTTTGGTAAAAAATAGTTTCATAATGAATTAAAATTTAAGACGAACGTTAAAGCCTAAATTCCGTGTACTCGGCGTCATAAAATAGTCTATTCCTTGGTAATAGTTGCCCGTACTTGCTGTCGATTCGGGATCAAAAGGTGCCTTATTATAAATCATGAGGAGATTACGTCCGACCAGATTTACACTTAATGCGGCTTTGTTGCCCAAAAATGATTTCGGGAAAGTATAACCCACTGTTGCTTCCTGCAGGCGCACATTGGTAGCACTATAAGTATAGAACTGCGGGATTCCTGAATTTGCACCTACAACATTATAATAGGCTTCTGCATCAACAATGTCTGTACCGTTGACAGTAAAACCGCCATGATCCCGGGCTTGCGCCGAAGCTTCAGAAACACCATAGTAATCCATATAAGCTTGTGTTGCAGAATAGACTACTCCTCCAAAACGTGCCGCAACCGTAAAATCAAGCATCCAATTTTTATATTGAAATGCATTTCGCCACGCCATATTGGATTTAGGGAATATACTACCCAAATAAATATCCCCAACAGTGTTGCTGTTGACCACTTTGCCATCAGCTGTTACGTAGACTTTACCATTGTCGTCTCGTAACAAATCCGATAACGAATAGAGGTCGCCTAGGGTCCCCCCTTCTTTAAGGATAAACCTTGCCTGTGAAAGTCCGCCGACATCCAGGCGGTTTTTATTGATTACAGCACCAGTTTCCGGATGTACATAATCTCGGACAAGCTCCTTGATCTTATTGCGGTTTACCGTGAGGGTATAATTCGAATTCCATTGCAATGCACCCCATTTCTTTTCGTAACCGAGGCCGACTTCAATACCCCTATTCACGACTTTACCTGTCTGTACATATAGCCGGTTGTATCCTGAAGATACCGAAAGCTGTGGGTTAAAAGTCTGATTGAGGGTGGTTGCATGATATAGCGTAAGGTCCAGATTAAATCCATTCAGAAATTTGGCATTCAACCCTACCTCAGCTGAATTGGTACGCTCAGGTTTAAGATCGCTGATCGGATAATGCGACAGGCCTTTATATTGCTGGGTGGCTACATCCCACTCATAGATCGGATTGGCCAGAAATTCCGGAAATGGTCTTCCTACTGAAGCGTAAGATGAACGTACTTTGAGGTACTGAAAAATATCCGAGATATCTACTAGCTGTGAAATCACCGCCGTCGCACCTATTGACGGATAGAAGAAAGATGAAGTTGTAGACTTGGGTCCTGCAAGATTGGAGTGCCAGTCGTTTCGGCCTGTAGCCGTTACGAAATAGGTGTTTTTATAACCGAGTTCCACACTGGCAAATACCGACTGCGACTCCCGGCTACGGTCAATCATAGGGGATTTTTTCCGGTCATCAATCTGGGTGATATCAAACTTGTTGGTCAGACCATTTTCGAGAATAGGTCCTCTGATGGGTAATGAGCTCGTTTTGTCATGCAGGATAATACCACCTAGGTTAGCCTGTAAGCTAAAATCTTGGAATGACTTGTTGATATTGGCCATGATATCACCATAGTATTGTGTTGATTTTTGTTCGTCAAGACCAAAAAAACCGTTTTTTGACCCCTCAGTGATCGTCGTATTGGTACTGGCATAGAGTTTTTCAGTAAACCTGCCAGTGGTATTGTCCATTCGGCCACGGGTAGATAGGTTTAACCAATTGTTTACCTGATAACTCAGGCTGGCATTGATCAGATAACGATCCTTTTTCGTTTCCCTGAGATTACGGTAGTTGATCCAATACGGATTTTGTCCGACCACTTCATTTAGTCCCTGTGGCCAGTATTGTTCGTTAATCTTACGCTGCACATTATAACGTTCGTACATCCGGATGGCTTCCCAGTCATCCCCACGAGGGAATAGGTACGCGGTAGTCAGGGGGTTAGAATAGATTCCTTGATTGGTCATATTAAGATCGCGTTGCTTGATATAATTCAGCCCTGCATCCAATGTAAGCTTATCGTCCAGGAATTTAGCTGTATTACGAAAAGTAAAATTATAGCGGTCGTATTTATTATTAGGCACGATTCCCATTGCATTGACTGCTCCTGCCGAAACGTAGGTCTGATTTTTATCCGTCCCTGTAGATAAGGAAATCCCTTCAGTAGCGACAACACCGGTACGGAAGTAATCTTTAACGGGCGAATAATTGTAGTTATTTACATCCGTCAATGCTGCTCCCCAGCTTTTATCATTCACGCCCGCGGCCAGGCTGGAACCTGTACCATAGCGATTTTGGAATGACGGCAGCACAAAGGCGTTCTGAAATTGGGTATTCTGTGTCAGGCTCAAGGAAGTTTTTCCGGCGACTCCTCTGCGCGTATTGATGACGATGGCACCATTTGCAGCATCTGATCCATAGAGGGCTGCAGCAGCTGCTCCGGTCAGCACCGACATGGATTCAATATCTTCTGGATTAAGATCTGCAATACCTTCGGAAGTACCTGTCGAAGAAAACTCGGATCCTTCAGTCGACTTTTTGTTGAACATCGGGATACCGTCTATGACGTAAAGTACGTTATTATCCTGTTCAATGGTCTTGGCACCACGCATGACTACTTTGGCTGCTCCACCGATACCACCTGAACTGCTATTGATGGTCACACCGGCAATCTTGCCGTTGAGTGAGTTGATCATATTGGCATCGCGGACCTGTGTGAGGTCATCACCTTTCACTTGTTGAACATTATAGCTGAGCGCCTTTTCTGAGCGTTTAATCCCTAATGCAGTCACAACAACTTCGTCGATGGTCGCCTGTTCCTGAGCGAGCTGAATCTGAATTTCCTTGTTTAACACGCTGACAGTAACTTCTTGTGGCACATAGCCAACATAGCGTATCGCGAGTACGTCTCCAGGTCTGACATCAGGAAGGGTAAAAATCCCCTCAGCATTTGAGCGGGCGCCTTTATTGCTTCCTTTTACTGTTACACTCGCTCCCGCCAGCGGCTTACCTGTCTGGTCCACAACCTTCCCTTGAAGGGGCTGTTGTTGTATGGTCTTCGGTGTTTGCACTGCGCTGCCGAACGTATCCTTTGCCGGCAAAGCTTTTATCAGTAAAGTATTATCCTTTTGTTCGTAGGACAGTTGTTGCCCCTGAAGCAACATGTTCATAACCTGTTGCAGGGGTGCATTTTTGAATTCGACATTCAGCAGGCGATTGTCATCCAAAATCTGACTGGAATACAGCACATTAAAACCAGTCTGTTTTTTGATTTCCCGAATGAGGTCTATGGCTTTGATCCGTTGCTTGCGCAATGTGATATTTGCCTGTCCCGCAGCTGATATGGAAATCTGAAGCATAAGCATAGAGATGCCTATAGTTCTTATCATTTGAAATGATTTAAACCACATAATTACGTTGGATTTTAATTGATTCTATTGAGTTTATAAAAGCTATAACTGCCCCGGAGGGACTTTTTGGTTATTGATTACTAATCACAATTGTTCGGTTTTTGATCTCAAAATCAAGTTTTGAGGTGACGCTCAAGAGATGGAGGACTTCCTCAACCTTTGCATACCGGGATATTTCGCCATTGAACATCACTTTCTTCGTGTCCACATCTTTAAACGTATATTGAACGTTGTACCATCTGCCTATGCGTTCCATGATTGAAACTAGATTTTCATTTCTGAAAATAAAGGAATTATTTTTCCAATCCACAAAGTCGTTCACATCTACATCCTTCACGACAATACGATCGGCTTCTACCCTAGCCTGTTGTCCTGGACGCAGCTTTTGTGTCTTGTTGACCAATACTGACCCCTCAAGCAATGTCGTCAGTTTTTGGGAGGAATGATAGGTATTCACGTTAAAAACAGTGCCCAATACCTGGATTTCCTGCTGATCTGATTTCACTATAAAAGGGCGTCTCGGGTCTTTGGTGACATCAAAATATCCCTCACCCTTTAATTCAACGACACGCTTGGGCTGATGCTGCATATTAACCGCAAACCGTAAAGACGATTCGGCATTTAGGGTGACTTGAGATCCATCGGGAAGAATCACTTCATACTGACCACCTCTTGGAGTTTCGATGGTATTGTAGCCAGTTCCAGTAACAAGATTAGGGTCTATTTTATACTGTAATCGGCCGGCAGCATTTTTTGTGATCACAACGCCCTGATCTCTTGTCGCTTCGGCATTATTCGGTGTCAGTGCAATCTGGCGTCCGTCGCTCAAGGTTAATACAGCTTTATTCTCACCAGGTAAAATTTCATTTGCCAGCAATTCAGTTGCAGAATCCTTTAGTGTCTGACGTTGAAGAATAAAATAGCCACCAATTGCTAGGCAAAATAGTACAACTGCTGCCGCAGCCCAGCGGTAGTATACGGGCATTCGGACCTTTTTGATTGATTCAGGATTAGCCTTGGCGTCGATGTACCGCCATACCCGTCCTTTATCCTGCGGACTGAACGACTCTTCATTGATAACTTGTTGCTGCTCGAACCACAACTCCAGTAGCTGCCGCTCTTCGACAGAACAGGTACCCTTGGCATACTTATCCAGTAATAGTTTTATTTTATCCTTGGTCATAATTGATTATTTTTTCCCCTAATCAAATACATGTTGCACAAGTATCCCTTATGGGGTATAAAAAATTTCAATTATTTTTTTTCGTAGAGATAGGCAATGATAACGAGTCCCTCAATGGTCTTATGCCCAAGCTTATAGCGGAAAATTTTAAGAACATTCTGAACCTGTTTACGAACTGTCTTTTCGGAAATTCCCAATTGTTCAGCAATTTCTTTATAGGTTAGATGTTCTTGTCTGCTCAGGCGAAATACTTCTTGGGCTCGTGGTGGAAGTTTTTCTAACTGACGGTCCAAAAAGTGTTGCAGCTCTTTTTCCTGGATTTGCCCTAAAATTGGATCATAAAATGGTGTCACAAAATTAATTATGCTCTGGATGTGATTATCCCTGTATTTCTTCTTCCGCAACTGATAAAGCGCCTGCTTACGGACGGACATGTAGAGCCATGCGCCGAGATTATCAATCTGGATAACTTCCCGCCGTACCCAAAGTGCAGAAAAAACTTCCTGAATGATATCTTCACGATCTGCTGTATCAAGCTCGATTTTTTGTGAGAAGCTATATAGTTTGGCGGCAAACCGGTTATAGACTTCGGTGAATGCTGCATAATCTCCCCGCTGTATTTCGGAAAGCAATTCCTCTTCGGACCAACTGAAATAGTGTTTATCAGCGTTTCCCATTCTTTTCACGTTAAGTTTATAAGCTATTTATTTACAGTAAATATAACAGATATCTAAGAAGATTGGAAATTACGCTATAGCCAATCTGAATTTCTTTATCGCCAATATTACAACCGGACAGAGCAGATTGTATTTTACCGTCTTGCGTAACAGGATACTCCTGGATTCTATTCCGGTAACTAAACACCAAATAGCATGGTTGGATTCTAACAGCTGTATTGTACAAAAAAAACCTATTTTTAAACTGTATTATTCTTAATAATAAGAAAGAAAACAAAAAATAATAATCTAAATCTATAAAACTAAATGTTAAACATGGTCAGATCTAGGAATCCGGGACATTGGTTTATACTATGAATTTTATCAGGTGCCTTTTAGCCTAAAAACACAATTACAATTTATCAAAGAGGATAACGGAAATATGCTAAAGAAAATCAATAACAGGCTTAACTTTTTATCTTCAATTGAAAAAGGAGCAATCCTTTTAAGCATAATGCTATTGATTACCTCCCTGACGATGCCCGCTGTCTTTGTCGATCGCGGTGGGGAATATCCTGAAGAGATAGGTAGTCTAGTCATGTTTTTAATGGGCTGGTTATCGCCTTTGGCTGGAGCTATTGTATTATTCCTATTTTGGTGTGCTAACCCGATCTACCTGTTTTCTATTTGTGCTATATTAAACCGTAACAAAAAAGCTGGTTTTTATCTGAGTCTCATTCCCTGCTTAATCGCGCTGGCATTCACACAAATGGACACAATTATGACCAGCGAATCGGGATCCGAATCGATCATAACAGCACTAGGTCCCGGTTATTTTTTTTGGCTAAGCAGTTTCCTAGTCTTATCCATTGGAATCGGAATAAAATTGAAAATTTAACCCATTGGCTTAATGGTCAACAAGCCCCCCTGTTTTGCGATAAGCTTCAAATACCCATCTTTTTTACGCTCGATCTTAAATCCATTATTTTGGACTTCACGGTAATCAGCAAAAGGTAATTTCAAGATGGTTTCCCCTCCCTTTTCGGCATAGATCTTCACTTCGGATACCAATCCATCGACGCGTTTGGCACTCACCAAAAACGCTCCCTCAGCACGCAACTGATCAAAAGCAATGTTCTTCCACGCTGCTGGTACAGCAGGCATAATCTCAATAAAGCCGGCATAGCTTTGTAAAAGCATCTCCTGTATACCGGCCGCAAAAGCGAAATTTCCCTCCAATGTAAAGGGACGATACGTAAACTTAGACAGACCTGATTTTGTCTGATCACCATTCAAATGGAAGCTATTGATTGAACAAAATGCTTCGGCAAAAATCTTTAAAGCCTTGGCCGCCCCCGCACCGTCTTTAGCTCTTGCCTTAAGGTTCCCCAACCAAGAATAAGAGTAACCACACCAATAATCTGGCCCCACCGCATCTAGTTGTGCGATGCTATGACGGATGATAGACTGCGCTTTAGCCCCATCCTCCCATTTGATCAGACCTAAGGGATGAATCGCCATCATATTCGAAAAATGGCGATGTGACTGATTATAGTCCATCGATGGCGCAAACTTAAGTTCATCGTTAGCTGTCAACGCATAGTCGCCAAACTCATTCAAAATAGTTGTCCAATGTGCAGCTTCACTCGTAAGCCCCAGATCTGTGGCCAATTCCGCCGCGATCCCAAAAGTATACTTCATCAATGCCAGGTCGTAATTTGTATTCTGCAAAAACCAAGCATTCAGACTATTATCATTGATCTCCGGGCTTGCACTAATTTCCAATTGGCGGTATCCTTGGGCATCTTTAACCGTCAGCTTTTCCAACAAATTGGCGGTCTTTTTTAGCCATGGGTATGCCTTGTTCTTCAAAAATTCCCGGTCCATACTATATCGCCATTGCAGGTAATAATGCTGTGCGAGCCAAGAAGATACCGTCGGTGATAATGAATACTGTATCCATCCTCCCATTTCAGTACCATCCAAAGTCGTCACTCCAGGCACTGCCAAACCATCTATACCGAAAAACATCTTGGTATAACGCAAATAATTGTCTTTATTCTCTTCTAAATGATTGATATAACCCATTGCTTCGTCCAGATGATTGGCACCATAAGCGGGCCAATAACTCAACTGTGTATTGAGATCGTGATGGTAGTCACCTTTCCATGGCGGTATCCGTCCATTATCGGCTGTCCATACGCCTTGCAGTGAAATAGGTGGCGCATCTTTACGGGCCAACGAACCAAATTTATATTGTTCAAGATACCATTGTTTTTCCAACTTTTGATCGGGAATCTGTATTGCGGACTTGCTCCAGAAGCTTTTCCACCAAGAGCTATGAACCTTCAAATCTTCTTTGAATGATTTTGCGAGTGCAATTTCGGTTATACGAGAGGCTTCAGTCATGACCTTATTCGGGTAATGGCTAGAGATCGTCCAGACTCCCTCTACAGTAGTGTTTCCGACTTTTTTCCATCTGACCGAGATGATATACTGAAATCCTCCCCATCCTTCCTGCCGATAGGTGATGTGGTTACCATTGCGCTTGATATCTCCTTGTTTATAACCCAATCGAGCCAAATCATCTCCACCTACGGGATTCCCTGATACTGTCACAGCACCTTGGTACCGAGGTGCTAAGAGTTGCGGCTCAAAATTATCTTTTACATTTTCAAACTTAAACCATCCGTATTGTTTCTCCGCATTTACGAAGGTTTGAAGTTTTGTTCCGCCCGACCACTGTACCTCACAAAGTGCATTGTTTAACGAAAGATGCGCACGATTTACCTCGCCCCAACCCTTGGTATCAAACTCCAATGCTCCTCCGGGTATTTTGGTCGGCCCTGGCTCCCGGTCATATGGCTCGTCAAAATACTCCTGAACGGGCCGATAATCCTTCTTCTTAACCTGATCGATAACCCATCGAAAACTAAATTCTTTTCTATGCAAGCCCTTCATTGGACGCATATCCCACAGGTCTGCCCTATCCAATGAAAAACGAAGTTTGTCTTGCTTTTGCCAGACCAATGCTCCTAACCACCCATTACCAATAGGTAAAGCTTCGTCCCATTGATTTGCCAAAGTAGTAAAAGAAAGATCATGATCGGCTTTCGTTTGAGCCTTTGATAGCAATGTGAACAGGCAAAAAAAGAGTCCAAAGCTAATGGATAGTTTCATGTTCATAATTTATAAGGGTTATTACTATTATAAACTTACTATTTACGACTGAAAATCCTGTAAACGTAACTGATAAATCACATTAGTTATCAAGAATGCTTCATTCGAGAATAGGATTTTTTCCTTTGTCATTAAATTGATTTATTTTTTTTATAATTGTATTATTATGAAATGGATAGCAACATTATTATTAGTTGTCATATTTGCTCTTTTCATGGTCCCATGTGGCGATACTAGTATCAATAGTAGTCGTTTTGGTTCAACAGAAAATGACATAGTTCATGATCATAATTCGAATCAAGATGATATGTGTACACCCTTCTGTTATTGCAGTTGCTGTGGTAGTTTGGCGCTGAACACTCAATTTGTCCCTCACAAGTATAGTATCCTTCCAATATTATTTTTTTCACAAAGAAAAGTAAAAGAAACACCTTCTTTTTTTACAGCTTATTTAAATAGTATCTGGCAGCCCCCAAAATTCTATTGTTGATACCCTCCCTTTCTCGCTTCCGTTAGTCGGAAAATCTAATCCCGTAAAAAAGATTATAGTGATGATGATCTAAAATACCCGATCTACATTTTCTATGTATACTACAATCTCTTTAATCGGGTAAACTAGCGCAATTTTTTAAGAGAATCCAGAATATTCTCTTAAAAAAACTGTATGAAAGTGATGTTTATTTATCATTTCAACTCTTATTATTATTGAATTATGTTATTAAATCGAAAAATATCTATTTGGTACTTCATCAATGAAGTTAAAAAACCTGTTTTTTTTGTTTGTCTGTTTGGTCTTTTCATTAGTATTATGGATTTGCATCCAATACTGCAAAAAATTTCTATTCCCCCAAGCATCCCCGCTCTCCTTGGTACAGCTGTTTCTCTACTACTTGCTTTTAGGACTGCGCAATCTTATGAGCGCTGGTGGGAAGCACGTACAATATGGGGAGCTATAGTGAATGACTCTCGTACCCTTTTAAGACAGATTATTCAATTTGTACCTGAGAACAACAATAATATGATAAGAGAATTTGCCGACAGGCAGATTATTTGGGTTTATGCGCTTGGAGAGTCCCTCCGGAAGCAACCTTTTTCACCTTCAGTCCAAGCCTATCTTTATATCAATGGAATCAAAGGGCAGAATATACCAAATATATTGCTGGATAGGCATTCGGAGATGGTAAAACAACTTGCAAGAGATGGAATAGTAACAAATTTCAATCAATTTCAACTTAATGAAACGATAGCTCGACTATGTGATAGCATGGGAAAATGCGAGCGAATCAAAAACACAGTTTTCCCTAGATCTTATAGCTTATTAGTACATACATTGATTTATGTCTTTGCGGCTATATTACCTTTTGGAATGGACGACTCTCAGTTAATTGTAGAAATTGTCATAACCATGCTTTTATCTATCGTCTTTGTGGCCATTGAGAAAACAGCCATTATCATGCAGGATCCGTTTGAAAACACGCCCGTAGATACTCCAATGACTGCTCTTGCACAAACAATAGAAAGCAATATTCGAGAAATGACAGGGATGGAAAATGTACCGATAAAGAATAAACAGCAACTTTATTATCAGATGTAAAATTTCGTTGCCTCAAGTGAAATTTGTATTAAAATTTGGCGCATTAAATCGAGCTATTAACATAGGTAAATAGCTCGATTTTTTTTATTAAAAAACCACAACTATCTACAATTGCTAAATATACACTTTTCGGCCCGCCCTTTGTCACAACAACCATATCTCCTTTATAACCAAGTATTTAAAAAGCAAAAATGATATTACAAAAAAATATAGTTGGCAACTATATAAAAATGACAGCACTACCTCCTACCTCGTGATACTTCCTGTGTTGATGTCCGCTTTAAAATCCAATCCAATGCTGGATCCCGGCCTTCGCTATAGGCTTTAAATAATGGCATTATTGTTTTATCGGGTAGGACACCATCTGTATTTTTTTGCTGAAAACTATAAAATAGTAGTGAGCAGGACACCTCCAGTTTAGAATAAGGCAACTTGAACCACTTGATTTCCTGATATCCATTGGGTCTTGCTCCCGTAGGTTCACCCACCAAAATCGCATTAAGGCAATCTTTAAAATGTACGGCATTGGACATGCCGGCTGAAAACGTCCGCCGTCCGATCAGAACATAATAACTAGTCCCCGGATGTAGCGCATTGTAGTTTAAAAATAGGGGGAGCATCAGCTTCAGACCTTTGTCAAAATTTCCGCCCCCATTTAAACGCATATCAATAATAATCTTGTGCGCTTTTTGATGGTTCAAGCTATCATAAATCGTTGTGGTAACTTTTTCAAAATCTTCCCAAGACGGATATCCCGCAAAGTTAATATAGTAAGTATCTGAACGAATAGATTTATGTGCAATAGGCGTACTCGGTTCCATACCATTCTCCAAAAATAACGGTAACGGCCGAAATGCCCATTGCCAATCTACGGACTGATGGGCAGGTATTGCAGCCACCTTGAGTTCGATGGTCTTTTTGCCGTCCTGAAATTCAAATACAGCAGAGTCCCGATTCGAAATAAAACCAAAAGCGGAAAGATATTCGTAGACGCCTAACCGATCTGTCTGCTGCTTGAGCAGATAGGTCTTTGATTCGCCATGATCTATAATGCTGTTTAAAGAGTCCCTGATCTGAGTGATCGGAAAGTTATTGATAGAAAGAAGCCGCAGCCCCAGCGCTTGCTTATACTTTGCCTCACTTTGGATTAAGATCACCTGCTTACCAAAAATAAAAAAATCCAGTGGATACCTGTGAAAATCTCCTGGATCGGAAAGCATTGTATGCCCATCCCCAGCGAGTGATACAAATTGCTTATACCTCAACAGAATTTGTTCATTACTGAGCTTGGGTATTTCATTAAAAATAGCATGGTATTTTTGATCGAAAACGGTCTTTGGTGTAAAATGATATAAATTGAGATGGTTTGTACGGAGGCTATCATATAAAGCATGAAAATCTTCTTGCCATTGTTCTTTTGTCAACTGTCTGTACGGAAGATCAACCGTCTTGTCCTGCCCATAACTATTAAGCCCCAACCAAAGCAACAGAAAAATGAAATAACACCTTATCATACGGAATTTTAAAACAACTAATATTATTTATCTCACTACAAGATACGTACCTAACTTAAAAACACACAATTTCATTCCTTATTGTCTCTGATCGGATACCAACAAAATTTTGATAGGTTTAAATGGCCAAATTCATTTTGTTGGACCAGCGACTTTTAGATCAACTGGATGACATATCGATCTTAAATCTAAGATATTTTTATAGAACGATAAGATCGTTGACAAGATTTAGCAACGGATTGAACAATGGGTTCATAACAAAGTAAATTTTAAAAAATGGAAAAGAAAAAGTTAACAAATCGAACGGGTGCTCCTGTAGCTGATAACACAAATATTTTGACAGCAGGGGCTCGTGGGCCTGCGCTTTTGCAGGATGTGTGGTTTTTGGAGAAGATGGCACATTTTGACCGTGGTGTCATTCCGGAAAGGAGAATGCATGCAAAAGGTTCGGGTGCTTATGGCAAGTTTACAGTAACGCACGATATAACGAAATATACCAAAGCAAAACTTTTTTCAGAAATAGGTAAGCAAACTGATCTTTTTATGCGTTTCTCTACTGTAGCCGGAGAACGTGGGGCCGCAGATGCTGAAAGGGATATCCGAGGATTCTCCATTAAGTTTTATACCGAAGAGGGAAATTGGGATCTTGTAGGGAACAATACGCCAGTATTCTTTCTACGAGATCCATTACGATTTCCAGACCTTAACCAAGCTGTAAAAAGGGACCCCAAAACCAACATGCGAAGCGCAGACAATAATTGGGACTTCTGGACATTGATCCCCGAATCGCTTCATCAGGTAACAATAGTGATGAGTGATCGGGGTATCCCAAAATCATACCGAACGATGCATGGTTTCGGTAGCCACACCTTTAGTTTCATCAGTGCAGACAAAAAAAGATACTGGGTCAAATTCCATTTCAAGTCACAACAGGGGATTGAAAATTTGACCAACGAAGAAGCTGCTATTTTAATCGGAAATGATAGGGAGAGCCATCAAAGGGATTTGATGGACAATATTAACAATGGAAATTTTCCTAAATGGACTTTATATGTACAGATCATGAATGAGGAGGATGCTTATTCATATCACATCAACCCATTTGATCTCACAAAAGTATGGCCCCATGGGGACTATCCGTTGATTCCAGTCGGTGAGCTGGAGTTAAATAGAAATCCAGAAAATTATTTTGCTGAAGTGGAACAGGCGGCCTTCAATCCAGCTGCGATCGTGCCCGGAATAGGATTTTCACCAGATAAAATGTTACAAGGCAGGTTGTTTTCTTATGGTGATACCCAACGCTATCGCCTCGGAACAAATCACCATCAAATACCTGTCAATGAACCGAAATGTCCCTATCACTCCTATCATCGGGATGGTCCAATGCGCGTTGATGGAAATTATGGTGATACCATCGCTTATCAACCAAACAGCTTTAATCAATGGGAAGATCAACCCGACTTTGACGAACCGCCATTGAAAGTGACCGGCGAAGCTGCACATTGGGATCATCGAGAAGATCAAGATTATTTTAGTCAACCCGGTGACCTCTTTCGATTGATGACAACAGAAAAAAGAAAATTGCTTTGCACAAATACAGCCAAAGAGGTGGGCAAAGCACAGCAATTTATCCAAATTAGACATGTCAGAAACTGTTATAAGGCAGATCCTGAATATGGGAAAGGTGTCGCTGCAGCATTGGGTCTATCCATGGAGACCGTTTTCGAATACGAAGGATATGAAATGAAAAGGTTTGAATCCATATAAACAAACGAAGACCGGTGGAATAGACCGGTCTCCGCTTAATAATTTTGATATAGAAAGCTTCTATTAATAGACAGCCACTTCAGCCATTGCTGCATTTTGCGTACCATCAAATGCAGATTTGAAGATCAGTTTAAAATAACGGAATGATTTCACTGCTGGCAAAGCGACATTTTGTGGAGTGACGACATTTTGTAGCACAAACTGACCTTCACTATTCCAATTTACATTATCCGGGCTCACCTGGATCTCTATATCTTTCACTCTTCGCGAACCATTTCGCTGTGTAAAAGTAAAGCCTGTTACAGCAGTATCTTTTTTCATATCAATGGTAATAAAATAGGGGTATGTACCTGGGTTGCTCGACCATCTCGAATGTCAATAGCTAGCAGCATTGCCATCGATCATATTTGCAGCTCTTCCATTTTCGGAAGCTGTCTCTTGATTGGTATAGCCTATAACGAGCCATTTGTTTTCCCAATTTGGATCGTCAGTTTTGCTCGTAAGATCTTCTGCAGGTGTTGGTAAATTGAGATTTGTGATTTCTGTATAGACTGATTCACTCACTTTAAGACCCCATTTACGGAAAAATGCACTCAGATTCTTCCCTGAGATAGTACAGGCCTTCAACATAAAATAACGCATCTGTTGTTCCCTTGTAGAAAACGTTGCTTGTTCGACGCGTGTTTCCTTATGCAAGGTCTGATAAAAGTTATCGCCAAATGCCAACCACAACTGTTGGAACATGGCCAACCGAACAAAAAGCGAGGTACTACTTGCATTGAAATCCTTTTCAGCGTAAGGAATTATCAAATAATCCATTGCATCAACCCAAACGTTATCTCGTGTCAGCCGAGATGTTAGATGTCCCATTTTTCGCTCTGCTGCAAGGGAATAGATATTAACGGTAACCTCACCAAGTGCATCCCAGGTCCAGGCTCCTTGCTGGTGCATATGTCCTAGTTCGTGCCAAGGACCCCATCCATTATTACGTGCTCCGTCAACAGTCAATAATATATTCATTGCGCTACTGATATAAGCTGTACGATACCACGTTGCCACCATAAAATAATCTGTATTATCGGTTTCCGTCATCAAAAGTTTATGGACATTTTCTTTATGCTCGGCAGAAGAATTGTCAATACCACTTATGGAATATTCTGCTTTGGTAATCTCATCAAAAGTTTGCATCAATTGTTGCTGATTTTCCTGTCTATACTCCAACGCTTTGGTACGAGAAGCTACCAACATTGTTTCATTGCTTTCCAAAATGACATCCGGAGCTGTTGTCCAGGTGTCTAACATCGTTTGCCATTGTGCATTTGTCGTCTTTCCAAGGACAAAGTGTGGAGCAGCCCGATAGCCGCTTCTAAATTCAAGCTGAACTTTACCACTTGCTATACTATTGTCATTTGAATTATACCGGATGTATAGGAGACCACCATACGCATCTGCCTGAATGGTATTAACCCCTGCGGTCAATGGAACAACTGTTGGATTCCACTTCGCTTTATACCTAGAATAAGTGCCTATTAAAAGTGTAGGAACACCACTACCATCTTCCAATTGCTCCATATGAATCGTTAGGGTTTCATTGGGAGCAACATAGAATCCCGTTGCTGTAAAATCTGAAGCGGGATTTCGTTGCCCCAACCGTTTGGCCTCCTTTGTACCAGATGGAACTTCATTAAAAACTTGGATAGTATCATAACTGATCGCTAAACTATCAATCGGGACCTCTTCCATTACTACTACATTTTTCTGACACGCAGAAATGATTAAAACAGCTGTCAAAAACCATAATTTAATTGCATTTTTTAACATAATAAAAAAGTTAATGTTATATAATTGATTAAATAATATTACTAATTTAGCTAAAATTAAAGTTATTACCACTCTATTAAACATTATAACTACAGAATTCGCTATACTACCGGATCTGCAATGGTGCCTCCTTCTTTGTAAAACCCATTAACCATATGCCCGAATAGAGGAGATATGTTCCCCGTAAACTGACAATATCACCGACGGAGAGTTCTTTCGTCTACTGTATCATATTATTAATTAAAAATTGATTTGTCCTACCGAAAATAGGGATTTCATTTTTTTCTACTTTCTATTTTTTGTATTTTACATAGTTAATTTTAAGATTGCTAAATGGAACAATTACTTACAGCTGGTGCTGAAGCACTGAGGAAAGCTGCATTAAATGAAGATGCTAAAGCTTATATTTTGAATAATGAAGCACTTTATAAACTAATGAAGAAAGCCGCTGACCGATATATTGGCGGTGAAAATCTTACGGAAACCCTAACCAAAGTAAAAGCTTCAAATGATAGTGGTTTTAAGTGCTCGATCGAGTATATGGGCGAAAGTACGCGGACTATTCATGAAGCTGAAAAAGCAACTACTGAATTTTTGGGCATCTGCGATGCAATACAGCAACACAATCTCAATTCAACGATTTCACTTGACCTTTCGCACATTGGACTGGAAATCTCTGAAAACCTCTGTTATGAAAATCTTTCCAATATATGTGAATCAGCCAAAGGTAAAGAAGTGATCATAAGTGCCGAAGGAACGGAAAGGACTGACAACATATTAAAGCTCTATCAGAAGGGCTCTAAAGAATTCTCAAACTTGTCCATTACATTGCAGGCTTATCTCCATCGAACAACGGATGATTTTGATGCGATGTGCAAAGAAAGAGGACGTATCCGCATCGTGAAAGGGGCTTTCGAAACAGCCAAAGGCTTATCGCTACCACGCGGTCAGGAACTCAATGAACGCTATCTTTACTACGTCGAACAGCTGCTTTCAAAAAGTCATTTATGCTCCATTGCAACACATCACCATGAAATTCAACAGGAGGTCAAAAAGCTTATTGATAGATTACAGCCTGCAAAGAAATGCTATGAATTTGAAAGTTTATATGGCATACAGACAGAACAGCTGGCACAATTGAGAGATGAAGGGTATCCAACAAAACTGTATTTCGTATATGGTCAAGAATGGTATCTCTATCTTTGCAACAGATTAGCCGAATATCCGCTAAATTTATTCAGAGCACTACAGGACATTGTCGAAACGCAGTAATCATTTAGGTTATTAGTATAAATCTCATTAATGATCAAAATTACTACTACAAGAATATTATCAGTAACTCCATTCATCTTACAAACACATATCAATAAAAGACGAAAGGCCTTAGAAAAAATTTCGTCTTTTTGTAGATAAATAAGATAGTCTTTGTATCCAATTATTGGAGAATTAGGCTTGGAATTTAAAAAGAAAGTGAAGTTTGATAGAAACTTCACTTTCTAAAATCGGAGTAATATCTAAAGATCTACACCATAATAAATTTCAATTTCCCGATAGACAGACTGATGTGCTCGCTCTATTGCGTCATTTGCAGAATAGCCATATTTAAGATATACATCTAAGTAAGCATTAAAAAGCTGTGTCCAATATCCAGGGCCTCTTCTTCCCTGAGCATCCATCTGATTATCCAACTTTTGTCTTGACTGAAGATCTAACTGAGGGGTGCTTTCCGCTGAAATCTCTAAACTCTGTTTTGACGCGCTCTGTTGAGCCTTTGCTACGTCAGGGGTCAACGCAGCAAATGATACTAAGGCAATGCCTGCAAAAATTAATTTCTTCATATTTCTATCTTTTATAATTAAACTAGTTTGGATGCTTTTAAAACAAGCTAAACCATTAAGCTTCTTTTCTATACGGATAAAAATCAGATTAAATAATTGCTCTTACAACCATGGTTCTATATTTGGAGTGGATACACTTATATCCGTCGCATTTGGAACAAAATATGTAATTCCTTATAAGTTAGCGCATATCAAAAACAATTAGATTATCAACATTTGGAAAAACAGGGATTGATGTTCGGGGAGGAAAATGGTTTCATTCGGGATCATCAAGATTAATCATTTTCGACAACGGGGAACATTATGCTGTCCATGAGTTTTTTGCGAAAGAATAATTTTATGAATTGGGTTCATGCTCCCTGGGTTGAAATTTTTTAAAAAAATAAAGTACCCATAGAAACTGGGTGTATCCATAAACGGCATCTTCAATAGGAATCGTGAATACTCTAATACCCATAAAATCCGCTGGATTATAATTGACTATTGGTGATTCCAATCCTGTTCCTGTGAGTATACCATTGACAGGCAAAAATCCTAACATTAGTATTGTGAAAACCAAAGAGGCTTGGCTGATCCATTGTACCCGCATAACAAAGTGAAACACCAGTAATGTCACTATCGTGACTACAGCAGTCACCAAGGTATACATTCGATCAGCATAGCGAAGTGCTACCACTGCGCATACAATTATACTGACAAAGACAATAATATTGTTAAAAGCACTAAGATGTTGCCATCTAAAAAATTTATCCAGACAGAAATAGGTGAATATGCATGAAAAAGGAATAAAGATAAAAAATAGCCATTCCTCCAGAGGTAATCCAGCTAATTCAATGCCCAAGGTATACTTTGTATTAAACCACCAAACACCACGACTGGTAAACCAGACATCCCATGCAATAAAAAACAGGGCAACAATAACTGAAGCTTTAAAAAATGGGACAAACTCTCGATCAAATCGAAGCCGCCTGTCGAAGGAAGCGACAAAACATATTATCACCGTAAAAAATAAGATAAGCGAATAAGTATACTGCATCATGTTTTTTCATTATTACTGAACATTTTAAAGTATTTCAACGGAACATATAAAAAGCCGAAGCATTCTCCTTCTTCCTTGACCAAATGTTTGTGATGCTGCTTGTGGGCACGACGAAGTGCCAAAAAGTATCTATTGTTTGTTTTACTCAAAAATTTGAAACGTTGGTGGATAAAAATATCATGCACAAAAAAATAAGCCATACCATAGAACATAATCCCTAGACCAATATAAAATAGGTAGTTATAATCTTTTAGCGATCCAAAATACATCAGCGCAATGGTAGGTAATGCAAAGATGACAAAGAAGTAATCGTTCTTTTCCAAAAAACCTTCATTGCTATGATCATGATGGTCTCTATGCAAGATCCATAAGAAACCATGCATAATATACTTATGAATAAGCCAGGTAGCACCTTCCATGGCAACAAAAGTGATCAGTACGGTAATAAAATTCATATGTTTATTCGCTGATGATTTTAAATTTGTGCAGAATTATAAATAAGCAGCCTTGTATCTCAAATAGCTTTTGAGAGCAACATAGGCTTTCTGAGTATTCGGTATTCTAATTCTATTTTCTAAAATTTCCTTCGATGATTTCTTTCGGATCTTTGCAAAAAGTAAAAGATAGTATTTGTAAGCCAGATAAACACCAAACTTAGCTGAGGAAGGTAATTTTTTAATGCCTAAAAGTGCTTCTTTAAACTCCTTGTGGATTTCATCTTCAATCTTGCTCTTGAGTACATTATCAAATACAGCCATATCCAAATTTGGAAAATAAGTGCGACCGAGGATATGATAATCATCTTTGAGATCCCGCAAAAAGTTTATTTTTTGGAATGCAGAACCAAGTTTCATCGCATATGGTTTTAACTCCTCATAGCGCTGTTTATCTCCCTCGGTAAAAACCTGTAAGCACATCAATCCTACAACCTCTGCTGAGCCATAGATATACTCTTTATAGCGATCTGAATCATAATCTATCTTTTTCAGATCCATCTCCATACTGTGCAGGAATTGATTGATAAGGTCAATGTCGATGTCGTATTTGCGTACGGTCTCTTGAAAAGACTGCAAAATAGGGTTCAAGGAAATTCTTTCTTCCAAAGCAGCGTTTGTTTCTAAATATAAACGCCTCAATAATCGTTGCCGATCATATCCATGAAAACTATCGACGATTTCATCTGCAAGTCTAACATAGCCATAAATTGCATAAATACTATGACGGATGCTTGGTTTCAAAGCCAAAATGCCAAGCGAAAAGCTTGTACTGTATTTCTCAGTTGTTTTTTTGCTCACTTCATAAGCGAGTTCATCAAATAACTTCTTCATGGTCTTATGATTTATGATATAATTCAATGGCTTCTTTAGCGACTATCTTTCCAGAAATGATGGATGGCGGCACACCAGGACCGGGTACAGTCAACTGACCTGTATAAAAAAGATTGTGCACTTTTTTATTTCTCACCTTTGGTTTCCATACCGCAGTCTGCTTAAGTGTATTGGCCAATCCGTAAGCGTTTCCACCGTAAGCATTATAATCGTTCACAAAGTCGCTGACACAGTAACTTCGTTTGTATGAAATCTGCTCGTATAGATTTTTTGTACCAGTATGCTTTTCCAGACGTTCTAACATTTTCATCAGGTATTCTTCACGTACTTCCTCGTTATCCGATATACCTGTTGCTAAAGGCATCAACAAAAAAAGATTCTCAGCATTCGAGGGTGCAACATGAGCATCCGTTTTGGAAGGACAACAAGCATAAAACAACGGATTTTGAGGCCATTTTTTTTCGCCATAGATACAGTCAATATGATCGTCCAGTGGATGCTCAAAGAACAGCGAATGATGTGTCAGATTAGGAATGGATGATTTCATACCTAGGTAATAAATCAAACTAGAGGGGGCAAAAGTCCTGCTCTTCCAATAGGTATCATCATAATTTCTCAATTCTTGGGGCAACAGCGATTCAATATGGTGATAGTCGGCCGATGCAACCACAAGATCAAACTCATGATACGCGCCATTAACCTGTAGCGAGGTGACCTTATTCTTTTCGATCTTTAACGCATCAACATTATGATTGAAATGGAAAGTGGCACCTTGCTTCTCGGCAACCTGCTGCATAGCCAGCACCAATTGAAAAAATCCTCCTTTCGGGTAATGGGTACCCAGTGCATAACCACCATAATTCATCAGACTATACAATGCCGGAATATCTTTAGGAGAGGCCCCTAAAAAAATGACGGGAAATTCCATCAAAGTCCGTAACCTTTCATCTTTAAAATATTTTGCAACGTAAGCCCTAAAGCTTGATAAGAGATCTAATTTGAAGGCGCTGCGCGCAATTTTTGGAGAAACAAACTCCAACCAACTATGGCAAGGTTTATTGACAAAATCACGCATCCCAACTTCATATTTGAATTTAGCTGCCTGCATAAATTTGTCCAGTTTCCTCCCTGCCCCAACTTCAATCCGTTCGAATAACTGTTTTAAATCCTCGTATGATTCAGGCACACTGATCTGTCCGGAATTAAACATCATCTCGAACTGTGGATTCAATGAAACAAGTTCGAAGAAATCAGCTGCGCTATGGCCAAAGTCCGAAAAGAAGGACTCAATAATATCAGGCATCCAATACCAGCTGGGGCCCATATCAAACCTAAAGCCTTCAGGCGTAGAAAACTGACGTGCACGCCCACCTGGCTGTACATGTTTTTCAAAAACATGTACGTCATAACCCGCCTTAGCTAAATAAGCTGCAGCCGAAAGCCCCGAAAAACCTGCACCAATTACAGCTACTTTCCTTTTCATTTTTTTCTGATTAAGGATCCTATTCTACTAATCATCTGTTTCGCTATATTTTAACTTTGTCCAATAATTGTTCTGTCGCAATGTTTTTATCGTAAATCACCTGATGGAAATCGCTCAGTTTAGTTAACAAGTTGATAAGTATCATTTTTTCCTCATTAGTGAGATCTCCCGAAACAATCCGTGTAGCATGTCGTATGCTTCCCATTTGCTTCTCCAATGCCAATAAACCAGTTTCTGTAATGTAGATCATCTTACTTCGCTTATCCAATTCAGATTCCTCCTGACTTACCCACCCCTGTTTGAGCAAACGATTTATAATAGCCATACCAACTGACTTTTCATGAATATTTCGTTTGATCAATTCCATTTTTGTCATCTCTCCAAATGATTTTAGCGTAATCAAATAGATAAATTCCTCTTGGGTAGAAAAATCAGATCCCCAAATTGCAGCTTTTGAATAACTCTTTGCGAATCTGTTCATATGCACAATTAGAGTACTGATGACACTTTCCGGACTACGCCCATTTTCTTTACCTTCCCAGTGCGGATCGACAAGCTTATTACTTTGCACATTTACAATCCAGCGCTTAAAACCTTCAGCATCATTGGCATAATTACCATTTACATTATCTGCCTCGAATTGCTCAATCAATGGTAGGATTTCTTCTAAAAGCTTATACTTCATAACACCAAATTAGAACACTAATATACCATTAAAGTTTTATTTATTTTAAAATAATGATTTTTTAGAATAAAAATACACTAAATAACCAGAAATAGTTCTGGAAATGAATTGATAAAAACATCAGTACGAGGGAGGCTTAACCCTTAAACTAGGTTAAGGGTATTTCTTAAGTTTACGGCTTCCCGAACTACCGCATATGGGCAATATGAGGCTTATGCGCCTATCGCACCAAATGAGTAGATCAAATTAAAAATTGAGGTAAAAGGTAAAACAGCCAAGCTATTTATAAATGATGCCAAACTACCTCATTTTATTGTCAATGAGCTCAAAATGGGCGTCAATAAAACTGGAGAATTGGTCTTTTTGTCGATATCGGAACCGCAGGATTTTTCAGGGATTTGAAAGTGACAAGTAAAACTAACAGTACACAATAGCAAAAACAATAACCAAGAAATAAATTGTATCTTACCTAGAATATTGCTATACTACTGTTATGTCCAAAAAGAACGTCGAAAAGATCCGTCTATTAGTAGAGAAGATTAAGGACTGGAATAGGTTAAATGATGATGAACTATTTCAGTTAATAAAGGAGTTTGAGAAAATGCCCAGGCTAGAAGTTTCCAAATTCTATAATGACCTTTTTAACGACGCCAAATTGGTGGAAAACCTTTTGACTATTTATGACAAACATAGTGACAATACCAAGCTTGTTGTCCTTCTCATCTCTTCCATCGGAAATATGATACAGCGATATCGTCTACCTGAAACGAAGGCTATTTATGAATTCATGTTGAAAAATAGCTATAGAAAAAATGTAGGCGCCTATGTCGCTTTGTTTCTGCCGAGATTGACCTCTTTCGAGACATATAATAACAAATGGAAGTATATTATGGATATCAAAATGATGTCTCCAAAAAAGATAGCGGAAAGTGCTTTTGAAGCCTTAATAGGTTTATACATAGATAACATTCCGGCAGAATATAAAGTTGAGGCTAGCAATTATTTTAAAAGCAAAGCGCAAAAGTCCAATAATGAATATGGAAAGCAGTATTATTTAGATTTAGCAAGTAAAATTAAATAAACGTCCCAAGAATTATGGATAATTTCTGTCGCAATTTCCAATGAATTTTAAATTTAGGATTTAAAGACTCTCTTAAAAATGTTAGACTTTTATATTATTGATGATCATCAGCCAACGCCAAACGATCCAACTGAGATGGGATTAGAGTTTGTTGGAAAACTTGATGACGGAACATTTAAGAATCTTCAGAAGAAAAACATCATCGATAAAAATTTCGACTTTTACTCGGATTTCAGGTTAACGACTGTAGTCATCAAACAGATTAAAAACAACATCTTGCAAAAGCATCTACAAACTGATACCGATGTACAAAAATTAATCAACATCCTTAATACGGCGATCGAAAAACAAAGTGGACTGATTGCTTATTGCGACTAATCGGTTATAACAAGACAATGGTTAAGTCCTTCTATCATTCTCCGTTTTAGAAACAAACAGATCTTCAGATCCCATCGTAGCAAGCGTTAGGTAAAAAATAATTTTAGGAGATTTTTACCAATAGACAAAACTGTCCATATCATTATACTTCCGATAAAAATCACTATAGGATGGGCTATTAAAGAAATTAAAGCGCCAGATATGCCCTGAAAGTACTCTCCATTAAGTTCTGCAGTCTTTTGTCCTGTATAAGCCATCACAGATATAATTAATGTAAATGGCAATACCCCGAAAAATAATTGCCAGAAAAGAGTCGAAAACCTAATATTAGTTTTACTTAAATTTTTAAAAAGAACTTTCATTTGTATTCATTTTTGAGTCTAAAAACTCTGTCAATAATTTTTAAGTATTCTTAATCATCTCCCCTACTGTAGACTCACCAAAGTTTACATTATCAGTAATGTCACTCTGCTTACCCTTTACATTAGAAGCATCCTAAACATTTAGAAAACAGATTATTCTCTGATGATTCTTATCTCAAAATTAGCATTACAATCTTTTCTATAGGCAAAAAGGCCTGGTTCCATATCAGAAAGAGATAACAAAGTCTTGTCTATCGCCAATATCTCTTCTATAGAAATAACTTTATAATCCGACTCTCCAACTTCCCTATTACTAATAAACTCCCACATGCTGTCCTCTAGATGATGATATACCCTTGTTATCTGATCTGTCCTATCCAAAACAAATGATGTTGTTAAAACTGCCTTATTAGGATCTGAGAAATATTTAATTAATTCCATTAGATATCTTTACTTGGTTAATACTGATATTATGATAGAAATTCAATTTTCTTTTCATGTTCCGCATACTTCTGTTGGCTTATCAGGGAATTAGTCTTCCGTAAATTTTTGATCTCATTGATAATGTTAAAACTTTAATTTTAGATAATTTATAAGGCGTATACAGTTCAAAGTGAATCTAACAGAGGCTCATAGTCAATATGTTGGATTCCATCAAAAGTATCATATTTAATTCTAACGGTAACTGTTGAAACATTATTCTTTTCATTCTTCAATTTTAGGTCTATATAAATTTTATAAGGCGGATATCTACTGCCTAAATAATCAATATCGTCATGCTTTGGATAAGTAAAATTACCAACTGACCAGAACAACAGCTGTTCATTTGATATTAGTTTCAATTGATGTCTTTCGAGATCAATAAAAATATGTTCTTCAAATGCTGTCCGAATAATTCCTTTACGTTCATAAATTCCCCAAATAAACAGACCTAGTATTAATCCAACTAAAACTACTATAAGCATAGTACAATCTATTATTTTTTATCTTTTTTCACTTTTAATAGGTTGCTGAATATTAAAAATGTAAGCACAAACATAATCGCCTGAATAATAAATACAGGATAAAGGACATTCCCCTCTGCGTATCGATATGCAAAACTTACAATAGTTACAGGAAATGTAAATACCAGACCAACAAGAAACCATTCGTTATAAAACCGATCATTAGGAAGAATAGAGCATACGGATAGAGTACCTATTCCTACATAGGTTAAAGCAATAAAAAATGGCAATTTTCTTTCTTTTAGGTACCGCATATGGCAAATATTATTGATTAAAAATATCCTCTGATTGAAAAAAAACTAAATATAATACGTTTAATTGCATAACCTTTATAAAATAGAATTAATGACTGTATAAATCCCGACAATCAATGAAATCAAAAGGAATGCGAGTATAATAAAGCAGCCTATTGTTACAGCGCTATCTTACCAGCTCGATTTAGTTGCTTCGGTTTCACTAACCTCAATCATCGAAGGATCTTCAATGTGTTTTAAAACAATCTCAGAATCTTTAAGCATCCAAGAGACCTCTTCCAATGCAATATTCTGAAATGCCTGTTCTTGTTCCTGATGTTCAAAATCCTTCGCGGCACATAATAGCTGATAAGCAAACAATTTTAGTCCTTCTTTATTCGCTTTAATGAAGTATACATCATCCCTTTCCCGATAGTCGGAATAAATACCAAATTGCCCATTCTTAAAAGATCCTTCTAAATCCAGATCACTTTTCAGAGACTCCAGTAATTCATCGTTCATTTTAGGCTTTATTATTCTTTTAATTGTTTGTATTATTCGGTTATATTTATGACAATTAACAAAAGATCGTTCAACCTCCTGGCTACGAACTAAAATAGCCAATATTTACTAAAAGATCCTCCTATTTTTCAAATAAATCTACACATTTTGATAAGCTAATGGAAGGGACCTTGATATTGAATGCAAAATCAGGGAATTGAAGCCCCTATATTTACAAAGATTTCTGTAATTTCATCACTAAGTATAGCTTTTCCTGTAAATGAGTTTTCGAAAGCAAGGTTTACCGAATATCTCTTTTATTCAACATGTTCAAAATGAAAAATACGTTTATTTTGCCGGTTCTTACGATAGGTTTTCTAATTTGGGTTTTAGCAACGTTAGCTTTCCGCTTTGCAGGACAATTCTTTTTTATCACAGATTCATTACCAATACTTACTAGTTTATATGTAGTTGTAATACCCGCATTAGTATTGATTTCAGTTCTAACTTTCAAAAAATTTAAACTTTCAGGATTCGAAAATATCGTCGCTGGCGTATTGTTGGTATTACCAGGAATGGTTCTCGATACGTTCATTATTCAGTTTTTTGAACACATCTTTCCTAACATGGCCCCAAACAGTGCGACAACTTTTGGTTCTTGGTTAATGTGGGCATATAGCATTGTATTACTCACATCGATTGTGGTTGGAATGCGAAAGAACAGTTAAACCCAAAACCTAAGAAGTACACATTGGACAACTACCGAGCTAAATGGATGCATAAATTATTTTATCCATTTAGCTCTGCAGTTAATTGTCTAAATTACTACAAGATTGAAGGCTTTATTCTGTCTACCTTGTCATCCGCTCACGCAAAATCTTTTCACGGTTGGCATCCCAGTATTTACAGTCAAGTTCAATAAAAACTGAACTATACGGGATAAGTGATTCTGTTTTCACGACAATTATCTGGAAAAGGTCAGCTGCTTTATCTATTTTCCCAAAAACATCTTCGTGTAAGAGGGACCGTTTTTCTATATGCGGTAAAAGTTTGGTTAGGCTCTCTTTGTATTCCTTTAATCCTGGTGCAAGCCCATCGTCTAAATAATCAAATTCTTTATCAAAATAAAAGATAGGTTTTACATGATGCTGTTTATTGAGCAATTGTACGACATCGTCCAGTACTTCCGGCATCTGTTTTTTTGAATCGAGAACAAGTATATTCGCTCCCGTTGGTGCGGGATAAGCTTTATCAACGATCAATATCCAATTGCGATGTCCAAGCAAGGGTATTTTTTGCGAAAGCACCTCTCCCCAATCGGATTTCGGCACAGATCCGGCCTTTTGATCTGCTGATGACATACATCCCATAACCAAGAAAAGACTTATTATCACAAGCAGTTTATTCACTATTTTTTTCATAACCATCGAATAGTTAATGTATCATCTTTTTCTAGTCCTACTTTGTCTTTAAAATTGATCACCAAACGTTCTCCTTGACGTTTCACTTTATGAAGTAATATTTGTTTATCATTTTGTAGAACAGTGATCTGCTTAGGATCAAGTGAAAGCTCTTCGGCATTGCCCAGATGAAATTCTTTAAGTTCCAACGCGCCATAATTTAATGTTAACTGACAAACACGCTTTCCTCCCCTTTGCTGCTTTTGAATGTAGGTCCCCCATCCCATCGCGGTGGTAAAAGGCGCTTTAAAATCTGAAGATCCTATTTTAGGGGCAAAACCGATCTGCCCTTTTGGACCGTGATAACTAAAGCCACAGGCATTAATAAAGGTTCCGTAACTCGCCATCGCACGTGCATAGTGATCACTACATTCAATTTCGTTAAAGGGATTTCTTTTTGCCGCATGATAGCGGTCGTGAATTACCCTGGTCATAACCAGGCTTTCGTCGATCATACCCTCGGCCATCATGTGTGCAGCAACTTGATGTTCAAACCCACTCATACATTCATGAAAATAACCCAGTTGCCAAGTCGTATTATCGCCATAAGCTTTTTCCTCATTTTTTGGATTTGTATTCATGACCATCCCCCCTTCGCCTGCCAATGCATATGGCCGTCCCCCGAGGTGTGTCTTAATATAGGGTCCCACATCCATCGCAAAATTATATTTCCAAAGTGCCTTCAGGGCGGATAATGTTTTCTCTCTGTCATTAATCCGGGGCATATCCACTTGAAAACACCAGGCCTGTCCATAGACCTGATCTATATGACAAGTATTGTAGGAACCCAGCTTTTTCCTTCCCTGAATCGTATCTGGCCGATGGATATAATATTCTCCGTTAAAAAGATATTTATCCATGTTTTCAGTTCCTTTTCTGACATAGTTCATGCAGATCTGTTGAAATTTCCTATCGCCAGCTTCCTCAGCCATCAATGCCGCAGCTTGTATGGCAGCGAGACAAAGTCCTACAATCCAGCCGATCTCTCCTTCCCACACGGCGTCCAATGTATTTTCCATTGGCGTATCGGTCATACCATCTCCGTTTTTATCCTGATCGAGGACAAACTGAATCGCCTGTTTAAGTTTTGGCCAATTCCGTCTTAAGAATGTGTCATCAGTACTCATCTGATGATCCCGATAAAAACGAAGGATAACACCAGCCTGCCCATCGATGGCGGGTCTTTTTTCATATTCTGCCCGGAAGATAATTGCGCCAGTTTCTGGCTGAAAGCCCACCCCAAGGTCAGTAACCTCGCGCAAATTGCGCTCAATATCAGGAAATATACGTCCCATAGACTGACCATACTGCCACACATGGGTGCAAGTACCGGCACAGGCACCGATACCTTCCCAACCCCAAAACCTTCCTGAAGCAAAACGCATTGTATTCGCTGTCGCCAAAGTTCCTATATTAACAAAGGTACGGTCCATAAACCAATGGGGCAATGTTGTATTATTCCAGGTCTGCTGCCAAGCCAAAGTTTCTGCATCCAGTTTTTCCTTATTGGTCACATAATATTCTATTACTGCCGCTGCATCTTTAAATTTTGTACCATACCAATAGCCATATTTGGCATCTTTGATATGCTGCTGCAACTTTGGATGAGGATTATTAAAGTGCCAGGAAATTGCAAATGAAATTTGACTATTTTCTTTCACCTTTAGTGTACGCTTTACGGTAAAAGCACCCACCTGAAAATCAGAAAAATCAACTAGCGAATCACTATTTTCCGATTTTATGTTTTGTGGTGCAATCGGCCAGTCCTTCAGTCTCGTCACTGCCACAGCCTGTGAATCTGTACATGTAAATGCCATCGTCCCATAATCTCCTGCCTGTTTGGCAACATCAGGTACTTGATCACAACTGTAGCTAAGCACTTTAAAGCCTGATTTTTCTGTAAGATGCGACACTTTTTTTACTGCCTTAAAATCCTTACGTCCCTTATGTACACCATTTTCCATCCACCCTGTAAGGACTACTTCAATGGGTGTCTCAACTTTGTTGCGCAGTTCGACGTGCAAAGTTGTCAGAGGTAAGGAAGAATTATCTTGATCCAAGGGTATAAACGGTGAATAAGCTGTAAGAACAACATCCACAGGAAAGTCAGCACTCAGATACGTTATACGACAGGTAGGATAAGTCGGTTCAAACACAATCTCGTCCCAATGATTTTCTCGCAGTTCTTTGACTATATGTTTGCCCTTAAAAAAAACGGAAACAGCAAAACCTTGTTCCATACTACGCAGATTATCTGCAATAGCTGGTTCGACATAGGCCGATCCATCACGTGGACGAACACGCACAAGTTCTTTGCCGTTGTTCCACATCACATTTTTGGGTTCTATACCTTCACGTTCGCCATCATAAGCGGTATTAAATATCTGCCATAACCACAAGCGTCCATCGCCTCCGATATACACTGTACCTGCATGTAATCCACCAATAGGCATACCAATATAACGCAGTTCATTTTTACTCTTTCGGTAGGCAATCTTCTCGCTTCTTTCATATAAAGAGGCGAGCCATTGTTTATCAATATTTTTTTCCTCCGGAATGTTATGTATGGGATTATCCCAGGCAAACATCGAGTTTGACCACACAGGGAACCTGCTGGCTATCACACCTAGGCCAAGTAAACCTGTTTTTTTAAAAAAGCTTCTTCTATCCATTCGTTCTATTTGGTTACCATCCGGCATTCTGAATAATTAAATTATTGGCATCAATTACAGATTGAGGAATTGGCCATAGATACATTAAAGGTGCAGTAAATTTACGTTGCTGTGCCAAGATCTTTGGAGCATTATAATCTCCTGTCGGATCTGACACATTTGAATTAATGCCAAAAGCTGGTGTATTTAACACATCTTCAGCGATCTTCCATCTCAATATATCAAAATATCTTTTGTGCTCTGCGACAAATTCATGTCTGCGTTCATTACGTATGATGTTTCTTACAGCATCCTGATTTGTAATAATAGAAGGATCTACAACAGGTAAACCAGCTCTTTGCCTTACCAAATCGAGAGACGTCTTAATTCTGGCGTCGCCGGGATTTGCTTCATTAAGCGCCTCGGCAAGAATCAATAAAGTCTCAGCATACCTATATATTGGCCAATTGATAAATGACCTTTCTGGAGTAATGGTTTCTAGATCATTAAATTTAAGATACATATATCCAGTTTTACCACCACCACCTTCATTACCAATCCGTTCTGGCATTCCTGAGGAAGGATGCGGCGAAAAGGGGGTCATACTACCATCGGGACGTTTAACAGGAATACCCGGTAACATAAAAGTCTGCGTAAGTCTTCGGTCTCTGTTTTCATATGGTCGGTTTACATTATATAAGGGCGAAGTTCGAATACTTCTTCCATCCGTACACTCATAAGAATCTATTAAATCCCGGGTAGGACAAAAAGCAGCCCAACCACCGCCTATTGCACCAACACCTCCCGGAGACGCCAAAGTAGGAAGCATATGTGTCACCAAATCCTTCACATATTGACGAGCAAGAATAATTTCAGAATTTGCATTATTAGCGGCAGCTGTAAACTGTGAGGCATAATTAGCCACTAAAGTGTACTGATTTAAAGCTACCACAGAATCTGCAGCATTGGCCGCATTTTGCCAATATTCTACATTGTTGTTATTATTATGAAATTTTTCCCAGCTTGCCATATACAGATAAATATTTGCACGTAGCATTAATGCTGCCGCTTTTGTTATCCTTCCATTATCGGATCCACTATATGATGTGGGAAGATTGGCCGCAGAAAAATTGACACATTGTAACGCATACTCCAACACTTGCTGTTTCGGACTTCTCGGAATTTTTGATTCATCTAATAAAACTGGTTGCTCTACTATTAGCGGAACGTCCCCAAAATGCTCTACAAGTCTAAAATACCACATTGCAAGCACAAATCTGGCTTCGGCTTCATATCTTGTCTTCAAAGCAGCGTTGGCTCCAAAATCGATGGGGGTTAATTTTGTGAGATAGTATAATGCCCTACGTATGTTTCCATAGGCGCCGACATACTCCTCTCTCAAATAAGTGTCTGATGCCTGCTGCGACCCTTGATTAATAAAACCCAATCCTCCTTCCCCCCAGGCATTGGTCATAATAGAATTATCGCTACTACAATCTTTCCAAAAATCTCTTTCACCTGGCAGGGTTGCATATACTGCATTCAACCCCACTCCCGCTTCTTCTGGATTTCGGAAATATGTAGCTTCCGATGCGTTGGATAATGGGTCTAAATCTAACCTCTTATTACAAGCTGTAAAAAGCACAATGGTTCCATATATATATATTAACTTTTTCATTCGTATATCTTAATTTGGTTTATATTTTTAAAATCTTGCATTTATACCAAAAGAATAGGTCCGTGATAGCGGGTAATAACCTAAGTCTGCTTCCGGGTCAAAATTGATCAAAGAAATGGTTGCTAAATTCTGCCCGGATATAAAGATCCGGGCGCTTTTAATTTTTATCTTATCCAGAAGCTGGTTCGAAAAAGTATATCCTATTTGTGCATTTTGTATTTTCATATAGTTGGCTTTTCTCAACCAGAAACTCGAGAATCTTGTATCATTAGCCGTATTTGAAGATGACAACCGGGGTGCTGTTCCATCTGTATTTTCTGGCGACCATGCATCCATTCCAATGACGGGTACATTATCTGTCAGATTAAAAGGAACAACAGAATAACCAGATAAATACATCACGTTGTTATGTCGGCCGTTTAGATTTGCAGAAATATCAAAATTTTTCCATCCGAAGTTAAAATTAAGCCCGTAAATAAGAGGTATTTTTCTATTCAGGACCGTACGATCTAATCCATTTATTACTCCATCGGGAATTCCATCGGGTCCACTGATATCACGATATCTAATATTTCCTGGAAGGATATTAGTCCCCTGAGAAGGTGCTGCAGCAATCTCCTCCGCTGACTGAAACAAACCCATCGATTCAAGACCATACATCAGGTCAAATTGATCTCCTATGGTAGAAATTCGATCTCCAACAATGAGTGGATTGGTACCCCTATTCACCACTTCCGTTTTCGACCAGTTTAAAACAAACCCCACTCCCCAACTGAAATCATTTTTAGTATCATTATAACTACCACTGATATCCCATCCTCTATTTTTTAACACAGCGCCATTAGTTAATGGACCTGCTAATCCAAATTCGGCTGGTGCAGTACTTCTGTAAAGAATACGATCCCGCTCATTATCAAAGTAATCTACCGAAAAGACAAGCTTTTGCTTAAACAGACCAATATCTAGACCGAGGTTTGTTTGACGGGAAACTTCCCACACAATATTGGGATCTACCGCTAACCCTTGATATGCACCAGAAACAGCGCCACCATTAAATCCGTAGATGGCCGGATCATAACTTAAAATAACCGCATAAGGATAATAATTGGGATTATTTGGATCTAACTGTTTTTGGGCATCTCCGGCTTCACCGTAAGAAGCTCTTAATTTAAGTTGCGATATCTTGTCAACATTAAAAAAAGATTCATTATGCACATTCCAACCTGCGGATACTGTAGGATAATACCCCCATTTATTTCCCGGGCCAAAATAAGAACTTCCGTCAGCACGTACAGTGGTTTGTAAAAGATACCTGTTATCATAATTGTAATTAAGCCGGCCAAAATAGGATAAAAATGAATAATCAAAAGCACCTCCGTTAGCCTGTTGGTTTACACTCCCCCCTGTGCCTAGTACATTGATATCATTAAATGGCATATTTTCCCTATATCCTTGAAAATTTGAATTATTATAATACTCATACGAATAACCGGCCATTGCTTTAAAATCATGCTTTCCAGTTTTATAGGAATATTCACCGGTGGCCTGTAAAGTATTTCTATAGTTACTAAATTGATATTCCCGTTGTGAGGTAAGCGCATTTGCCCTAAGACCTACCGTTTCATCAACATTAAATAGCTGGTAACTTAATGTTCGGTCTCTTCGGTGTTGATCCATCTGCGCTCTTGCGAAAAGCCCTTGAAAGTTAAGGTTTTTTATGGGGCTATAGTTAATAGTAATATTACCCAGTAACTCTTTAAATTGATCTCTCCTGTGCCCCCCTTCGTTAATGGCTGCGAGTGGATTTCCACCAATAGATCCAGTATTAAAGTATTGCCCCCCCGGAGTTCTTACAGGTACAACTGGAGAATTTCTGATCGCCTGCGATTGAAATCCCTGCGTACCACCATTTGGTTCTAAAATATAAGTATTTGTGTATTGGAGATTACTTGCGATATTAAGTTTGTCAGATAATCGTATCGTCACCGAAGGTTTAAAAATATACCTGTTATAATTATTCTGGGGTAATGTACCATCCTGATAATCGTATGATGTCGATAACCGGTAGGTGATATAATCACTGCGCCCCGAAATGGCAACGTTATTATTACTTATTGCGCTAGTATTCTTATAAATAAGTTTATACCAGTCATTATCTGGCAGCTCTCCATTTGCCAATCTGCGCTGCCCTTCTTCTCCATAAAAACCAGAGGTTTGTCCATCATTTCTTAATTGCTCATCTTTTAGCCGCATATAATCTGCTGAACCTACAAATTTTAACTGAAACTGTGGTTTCTGTATACCAATGCTTTCATTAAATTCTACCACTGGTTTTCCATCTCCTACTTTACCACTTTTTGTCGTCACAAGCATCACACCGTTAGCAGCTCTTGCCCCATAAATAGAAGCTGACGCGGCATCTTTTAAAATAGACACACTTTCGATATCATTTGGGTTTAAGGTATTAATATTACCGACCATACCGTCTATTATCACAAGTACGCCGGAGCTAGTTCCCATAGTTTGAGTGCCGCGGATATTAATACTAGCGCCAGAACCCACTGCACCAGAAGTTTTTCTTATATTTAACCCAGGAATAGACCCTGCCAGCAATTCCTGTACATTGGTTACAGCTCTGCCTTTAAATTGCTTTTCCACATTTACCGTTCCAATAGCTCCTGTAAGATCGCCTTTCTTTTGGGTCCCATATCCAACCACGACAACCTCTTCCAGATTGGTAATACCTATTGCTAATTGCACATGAATAGGATCTGAAGAACGAATTTCCAAAGATTTACTTTCATAACCAATGAGATTAAATTGAAGTGTGTTACCGACAGTCGCTTCAATTGAAAATTTCCCTTCGTCATCTGTTCTAACTGTAGCCGTACCTTTTTGTACTTTTACCGTAACCCCAGATAAAGGATTGCCATTTGTATCACGAACAAAACCACTTATAAATTCTTGATTAACAACAGTGTTTTGTTCTGAATCTTGACTTTTTTGTTGATCTCCACGATTGCGCACCTTGCTAATTTCTTCTATAATATATTGATTATCTGAAACTTTAACTAAATTAAGGTTAGCCTTTGCTAAGATTTTAGGGAGATTATCCAGCTTTAGTATGAGAGGATCCACCCCAGCGATTGTAATTTTATCAATCTGCTTATTTGCATATGCAAAATAGACATGCTCCTTTTTGGACACGTTTTTAAGAATATCGGCGACTTTCATAGAACGGCCTATATTTACACTTTGGGTCTGTTGTTCGAACATCCGTTTCTCCGGATTCATAGATTTTTCTACAGCCCAGAGATTGTTACTCACAACACATAATGACAACATCGGCCCAGCACAAGCCAATTGTCGAATCCATTTGTTTTTCATAAAGTAGAGTTTATTATACTATTTAAATTAGTTATTCGTTGTAATCACAAATTTGTCATATTGGTCATAGATCTTAATATGGTAGATTTTCTCTAAAGAACTTAAAACCGTTTGCATATCGGAGACATCTATTTGTCCCCGCGCGGTCACATTCATCAAATATTGAGGTAATTCACTGGTTACATTCTTTTTATAGGTTAATTGCAACCAAACTACAATCTCGCTAAGTGGTGTATTACTTAATTCCAGTGTACCTGTTTGCCAACTATTAATTAAATTAGACTTAATAGGGAATCTTTTCAATATACCCCGGTCAACATTGACAACCTCACCGGGCTTCATTATCAGATGTTGATTCTCATAGCGCGCACGTACACTTCCCTCATCCAAAGCGATCAATTTAACTGCCGGTGTGCTAACTACGTTAAAACGTGTCCCAAGTACCTCTATCTTTAATCCGTCATGTTCTACTATAAATGGTACTTTTTGCCCATCATTAATCTGTTTTGTCACATGCAAATATCCTTCACCGATTAGATCCAACCTTCGGCCCGAAGCATCTTCATGGTAGTCAGCTGTACTATTCTTATTAAGCCACAATTTACTACCATCGGGCAAGGTAAACTCTTGTTTGCTTGTAGAGGTTGCATAGCTTTCGCCAGTTACCGTGGCACTTTTCTGCAAATAGATCCATAAACCTAATACACAGGCAGCAATAAAAATCGCTGCATATTGTAACCATTGCTGAATTTTTAATCGTCTAAATCTATGATGGACAACTTTTTCCTCCTTACTTTCCAAATGGGCTATAATTCCTGACCAAATTTCTGAACGATAAACTTCATTTACAGCCATTTTAGATTCGAAATACTTGAGTTCATAAAGTTTTCTTGCAACCAATTTTACTTCTTGATATCTCGGATGTTTATCAAACCAGAACAGCCATTGCGCGTCGTCAACTAGATCCTGCTGTGCAGTTAACTGTATAAAATCAGGATCGTTAAACAGCTCCTCTAGAAGCTGATCATCGCCAAACATTTCGGTATGTATTGTCATTTATCAATAATTCGGTTTACTTAATACAAAGACACATTTTTTTTAATTTGTCACCCATCGAAAAATAAAAAAAATATAAAACACTGAAAATGAGGTAAAAAAAAATAGACTCTATTTTCTTTTGTCGGACCTGGAACTCTCTGTGTCGAACAAAATTTTGAGTCCGTAATAGCGACCTACCTCCTCGCCCAGCCTAGACAATTCTTTATCAGATAACGCCCGATCGAAAAGCATGAAACGAGCAATACTGCCAATGAATGATTCTTTTCCTGGGTGATCAATTGCATCTCTTTCCTGTCCAATTACTAGTTTGGAGGCATTAGCAGTCAAATCGACTGGAAAATATCCAAAAGCTGCTTCCTGAAATACATTGTTTACAAATAAGGATAATCGTACCTTTTGAGTTCCTTTTTCCATACGTCCAATCAAGAGATGAAACCTGTTGCTATCCAAGATTAAACGGCTTTCGACTTTTGGATTATTTTGGTCCCAGCGACCAAAAGTTCGACCATTTCTGCTCCCCATCCAAACCGTATTATCATTATTTAATCCCGCCCAAAAGCCTTCATAATTCTCTCCATTTTTGAGATTACCAAAAAAGGAATTAACATCTTTAACTTCCCCCTGCTGCTGCCCTGGTCGCAAAACACAAAGCCAAGTATATCCACTACCGGCAACCAATGCATCAAAACAGCTTTCACTTTGACTAACAAGCTCTTGCCTATTAAAAAACAATACTCGATGCCAATTTATTTCAGGGCCTTCTACTTTCCAAAATGGTTGGCCAGGATTGTCCTCTGTTCGCCCCGTGGAATTGGATTCAAAAATTTTCACTTCCGAATTGGAAGCCTGATTGAACCATTTTGTGACACGATTAGCGCTGTTTAAGACAACTCCTTTGTCTGCATCCAAGTCTACTTGAAGTCCGTCTGTTGGTGTTATCGTATTTTTAGCTGCAACCCATCGTATCCCCTCTTCTATAAGACGGATGTACTTTCCATCATTATAAATTGCATCAGTATGGCCTAAAGAGGAGAAAAAAGACTTCCCGCCTTCAAATAAATGTGTCCAAACTAACGGGTGATCGCCGTGCATTTTTTCTTTACCTTGATAAGAATTTTCATTGACGGACAATAATACCTGAACACTGCCACGAGGATTGGGCAACATCCGATGGTACTCATCACGCACTTTCCAAATCTTGGGCAGGTGCTTCGTGATCGGGTGATTTTCTATTTCAACAATACAATCCGCGTCTTGAACCGGAGGGTGATCGATTAATGTTGTGCCAAGCAGATTTTGATACCATTGCTGAAAATCCTTGCCTTCATTCCAGATAGCTCCGGCACAATGGATCCCAACAAATCCTCCGCCACCATGGATAAATGAACGAAAAGCATCCTGTTGTTCTTCATTAAAAATCTGACCTTCATTACCACAGTTATTATTGAATACAACGACGTCAAAAGAGGCCAGATCCCGAAGGTTGAAGATAGCTGCCTGCTTGGTGCTGACACATTCCCAATTATTTCTAGCACAAATCTTTTCAATCATATCAACAGCAACAGGCTGAGATAAGTGGCGGAATCCCGAGTCTCCGTAAAAATTGAGTATGCGCAACTGTTGGGCGTGGACAATGGCATGGCTTATAGAAATAATCAAGCCGATAATCATCATTAGGTTCTTCTTCATTGTTTGATTCCTTAATCTGTATATTTAAAACGTTGCGAACAAATTGTATCGAGTATACAATTGTGTAGTTTATAATTGAATCCCTATTTTATATAGACACGATAAATCTATCTTTTCACCCATTGACACCTTAAAAAAATACAATGGCATCATGCTCCTGTGGTAATTTATAGAACTTAAGAAAAGAAACATACAAACAAGCTTTTTATAGATTCTTAATCTATGTTAATATTTTATAATTGGATCAGACTTAAATTTGTGGGTGTTTTGAAAAGAGACTGATGGACATGTGACCCAATCATTCATTGTTTTTCAAATGGTATTAGTTATAAATCGATACATTATGAATAGAAGAGATTTCTTAAAAAACAGTTCGCTGTTATCTTTAAGTCCGCTGCTGATAAGCAACCCTTTTGATACTATGACACCTACACTAGAATCAAAAACCTTAAGCAATACCGGCGTTTATCTGATCAAGGATGCGGAAATATTGTCCATGGACACTGCAATAGGGCATCTACAAAAGGGTAGCATACTGATCGAAAATGGGGTGATAAAAGCAATTGGTTCCACAGTCTCCTTTCCAGCCAATGCTATAATTATCGATGGCCATAATGCAGTAGTCATGCCTGGTCTTATTGATAGCCATTGGCACCTATGGACTTCGGTAATGCGCAGTATGCCCGGATACTCTTCGGATGAGGGGTATTTCCCGATGTCAGTTAAGTACAGCCGTCTGATGTCAGGACCGGATATGAAAATTATCTCCAAGTATTCACTGGCGGAAGCTATTAATTCGGGAATCACTTCCATCAGCGATTTTAATCATAACACACGGACCTTTGAGCATGCGAAGGCAGGCCTTGATGCATTCGCTGAAATGGATATGCGCGGGCAATTTCTATATGGTGACCACCGGGATCTGAAAGAAAGCGACCCTACCAATTTTGCGGAGATAAAGAGATTACTTGAGCTTGTGGCAAAAGACAAAAAATACCAGAAAATTCGTCTGGACTTGGGCAGCCGTTCTGTAAAATACCCCAAAATACAGGAAGACTGGAACAATGCCCGACAATTGGGTATGCGTATTGTTATCCACGCCTCTTCTCGTGTGAATGCCCACGAAGGTGAGATAAAAAAGCTCCATGATATGGGGATATTGGGTAAAGATGTTAATATCATCCATGGTAATGCAATAACAGAACAAGAGGCGCTCTATGTTTCACGCGCTGGTAGCTCCATCACAATGACACCCTATTCGGAAATGCGTGTAGGATATGGTTTTCCTCCTATTAAAATACTTAAAAAGTATGCGATATTGACGGGGGTCGGCATTGATACTGTTGCGCTAAGCGGTGATGGAAATCTTTTCTCTACTTTAAAACTATTGAAAAATGTAGGTAATGCAACTACGTTGGATGAATTCTACATGAATCCTTACGAACTATTGGAAATGGCAACAATCAATGGAGCAAAGATACTAGGCATTGATAATGTGGTGGGCTCACTTGCAGTAGGAAAGCAGGCTGACCTGATCCTTATGCGCAAGGATGATCTCAACTTTTCCGGTAACAGTCAGACTGAGCGTCTTGTAATCGAAGCTGCATCCGCTGCCAACATAGACTTGGTTATGATCGGCGGCAAGATACTTAAAGAGAATGGTAAACTCACCTATCCGAATACGAATCAGCTGTTTGAGGAAGCACAGGAAGTTTCTAAGCGGATCCAGCGTCAGGTCGAGGGCTCATAATATTTGTAAACTGTTTTAAAACCGTGAGCTCCAATGGTACATTATCTAATTCCGCTCATCATACTCCTATTATCGTGTTGTTCCATCTCCTATGCCCAAGTGAAAGATGTATTTGAATTTAGTCTATTGCGTCAGAATGACAACATCGATACCTTGTTGCAATTAGCCAACAGTCAAAAGAATCTCTATCAGCGGGCCAAACTATTAAAGCTATCCCAGAACACTAGTCTTTCCTTTGGTGGAAGTTGGCGGTATCAGATGGAAAGTTTCAAGAACCAGCGTTTTGTGGATATCGACAACGGAAACCGTATCTGGCTGATGAACAGATTTTTGTTCAATAGCCATCTCAGATTCAAGAATGGAGAGATTTATGGTGAACTATTGAGCAGCTGTGCCAATGGAAAAAATGATCTAAGCCCTGTGGATGCTGAAAAAATGGATATTAACCAGCTTTTCATAAAATACAAAATTACCCCCTCCATTAAAGTGGGTATCGGTAGGGAAAACCTTAAACTCGGCAGTGGCCGTGTCATTGATCCCAGGGAAGGTCCAGGAGTACGCCGCGCCTTTGACATGGTACAAGTAAAATATAGCCAGGACGATTTGACAGTGCATGCTTTTTTTGGTGCAACCGGCAGTGTACAACCCGAAATATTCGACAACCGTTATCTTGATTTTAAGGAGACCTTAACAGCTGTATATACCACGAAAAAATTAGATGCGGTCAATAATCTGGATACCTATTTTATGTATCAGAAAGATGATGATGTAAATTACAGCAACATATCCGGAAACGAGAGAAGAGCTTTACTTGGCGCACGCCATTTTGGTTCCTTCGGTAGTGTAGATTTTAACAATGAAATCTTCTTTCAGTTTGGAAGTATCGCTGACCAGCGTATCCGTGCCTGGGCCATCGCACTACAGGCTGAAAAAAAAATTAAATTTGGGGATCGACCAGCCACACTAGGCTTTAAATCGAATCTCATCAGCGGAGATACGGATCCTGATGATAAGGTCAACAATACATTTGACCCCTTCTATCCCAGGGGGGCTTACTTTGGAAGGGTAGCCAGTTTCACACCTTCCAATTTTATCGATCTGCACCCCTATATAAATATGAACGTCAACAATTTTTTCTTTGAGGTTGACTATGATATATTCTGGCGGTATTCTGTACGTGACGCGCTCTATAACCCTTCAATGCAGGTGGACTATGCCGATCTAAATGACCGACGCTTTATTGCTTATCAAATCGGCACAGTAATGGGATATAAGCCGAATAACTTTATCAATATTGAGCTGGAATCCAATATCGTTTGTCCAGGTACATTCCTCAAGGAAAGTGGAAGAAACAGAACGATGGTACATGTTGTACTTGGTGCCGAATTTAGCTTCTGAAGAAGAGATTTGAATTACGAAAGATCTCGACTTGCTCAAATGGTTTATCGAAAAATACATTTCTGTTTTATTCGATAGGATGTACTTGTAAAACCCCAGGAAGCAAAACTTAATATAGCTTAAGTTTTGTACTTAATGTAGTTTATTTTTCAGTAAAGTTTGTCTTAGTAACTTTAACAGAAACATAATAGTAGGTTATTTATAAACGCGCCAATACTATTATTCTTTTAATTACATATTCACACTTAAAAAATTAAAAACATGGCACTCACAACAAGAATCAATGCTGACGATGTTGCATTTCTATTAATCGATCATCAGAGTGGTCTATTTCAAACTGTAAAAGACATTGAGGTCCCCACTTTACGGAACAATGTAGTTGCTCTGTCTCAAATTGCTACAGTAGAGAATATCCCAGTGATTACAACAGCATCAGAACCAAAAGGCCCTAATGGTCCATTAATGCCCGAGATCCACGAGAACGCTCCACATGCAGTATATGTAGGCCGCAATGGAGAGGTTAACGCGTGGGATACCCCGGCATTTGTTGAGGCAGTAAAGAATACCGGGAAGAAAAAATTAGTTATTGCAGGGGTGTTAACGAGCGTTTGCGTTGCTTTTCCATCTATTTCTGCTATTGCTGAGGGATACGAGGTCTTTGCCGTTATTGACGCCTCTGGAGATATGAGCCCACTATCTACACAAGTAACCCTGGCAAGATTACAGCTGGCGGGAGCGATTCCGATCACCACAACTGCTGTCATCAGCGAAATATTAAAAAGCTGGAAACATAAAGATTCCGCAAAATACGCAAAAGCACTATCTCTGGTAATGCCAAATTATCAAGCACTAATTGAAAGTTATTATAAAGCACAAGAAGTTGCTCTCGAAAACAAATAATGGCTTTGGTAATTTGCTTTACAAATCCCCGGGATTGCTTCTATCGGCTTTCACGGGGATAACTAATATTATTTTTTGGAAGATTAATTTTTCTAGGTCATTTCTTACCCTCGAAGCGATTTAACCCCATATTAATAATTGAAGGTAACTTATGAACTAAATCGGCTTTTATGAACATCGTATTACTGACACTACTATTCTTAATTTTCTTGGTTATTGTTTTTATTTTGATCGATCGAATGCTCGAAGTACTCAAACAAAAACAATATCACGAGGCCATACAATACGATCCATTTATGCGTTCGGTCGATTGGATCTTCAACAGCTTTTTTGAATGGAAACGCTGGAAAAAATATATCTTCGTTAGCCTTACAATTACCATATTGGTCATGGGTATTGGAATCTGTTTCATCCAATTCGTGCTTCCTTTACCGCCAAAAGTAATTGAAGTAAATATCAATCATCAAGACACAAACTTACTGGCAAGGGGAAAATATCTTGTCGAACATGTTGCAATTTGTACCGACTGCCACAGCCCAAGGGATGCAAGTCGTTATTCCTGGCCTGTGATTGCAGAACAAGCTGGTGCTGGGGCACCCTTTCTATCCAAGAAAGGAGGATTTGATTTTCCTGGTGAGTCTTTTACACCCAACATTACTCCTGCTGGAGAAATTGGCCAATGGACAGATACGGAGCTGTACCACCTACTTACTACCGGAATAAGGCCAGATGGCAGTACTATCAACCATGCTATGCCATTTGAGGCTTTTGGACAGGCCGATCCCGAAGATTTAAAAGCCATTATTGTCTATCTCCGCACCCTGGATCCCATTCATAATTCACCAGTAGGAAAAACACAAATTGACTACTTCTATCAATTGACAAACCGATTGATTCAAAGAACGCCAAAGCCAATTTATAAATCAGATCTAAAAAATGCTATTGATTCAGGTAAATATCTGGTTACGCTGGCAGCCTGCAATGACTGCCACACACCTAAAAAATGGGACGATTCTTTCGACACAAAACGTGCTCTTATGGGCGGTATAGAATTTCCGATGCCGACCGGAGGATTTGTACATTCGGCCAACCTAACACCCGATGAAAGTGGTATAGGAGATTGGTCCGAAGAGGCTTTTGTCAATCGTTTTCTATCCTATCGAGATAGTTCGGCCATCTACAAAGTATCCAAAGGATCTGTCAACTCACTAATGCCCTGGTCTGCTTTTCGATATATAGAAGAAGCTGATCTAAGAAGAATATATGCTTATCTAAAAACACTACCTCCTATTTATAACCCAGTTGTCAAATTCACAAAGAAATCCTACAGCATAAAAAAAGATGGGCAAGATGAATAATAAAACATCCACCTCACCTCAAATTATCATTGGATAATTCGCGTAAAACGCGGCTTAGAAATTCAGGTGTAATACCAATATAAGAGGCAATCAATTTTTGGGGAAGTTGTTCAAACAAATCTGGATATCGCGTTTTAAAATTTTCATATCGCTCAAGTGCTGTCAGGCTAACTGTTTCAATTATACGACGCTGCGATGCCGCAAAAGCATTCTCCGCCAACAAACGAAAGCAACGTTCCAAATTTGGCACCATTTCGTACAAATTACTCAGATCTAAATGAGACAACAATAGGATTTCGCTATCGAAAACTGCATCAATATATAAACGGCTTGGTTCTTGATTTTTCAGACTAAACATATCGCCAATCCACCAGCCACTCGGTGCAAATTGCAAAACACGTTCGAAACCATTTTTTTCAAGTGTGTAGCTCTTCAGACATCCACTGATAACAAAAAAGCCATATTTTTGTATCTCCATTTCTTCAAGCATTAACTGCTTCCGTCTTACCTTTTTCAATTTCAAAAATGAACGTATCAATGCCACTTCATTTTTGGATAGTTTTACATATTTGGAAATATGTTCAATAAGGAGTTGTTTTTTCATTGTCTACGATCATTGTTTATTCACCACCAAATGAATAGTTATAGCAGAAAATTTTTAAAGTCAATATCCATTTAATTTAAAGACACCACTTCTTTCAATTTCACCCCATAGAATAAATAAAAAGAAACTAACCACCTGTGTTTAAGTTAAAAAAATAAATCAAAATACAGTAAGCTGTAACCACCAATTACATTGATAAACACAAGGCTTTCAATCACTATATGATATCGTTTTTATATTCAAGGGTAGTAGATAAGGGGAAATATCAGATTCTCGTATTATTTCACGAGAAGAATTCTTTAGAAACCAACTGCTCTTGCGGAAATTATAACTAGACAAATGAGAATAATGTGGTCAAATTTACTCTACCATTATCAAGGTAAATTATTCATGGGCAGATTACAATTTTATCTGGCAATCTGCCCTAAAAATATTAATCAATTATTCGTTAGCATCGTAAGAAAACTGTATACCTGCAGTACCTCCTGTTTCAATGAACAACTTCATAAAACCCGGTGCCGTCTCAGCTCGTTTCCAGTCCCTTTGCAACTCACAAAATAATTGAGCTACGCTTATTGAAACAGCTCCTGCTTGCTCCATTCTACGAATAGCTGCATCGTGAGCTGCCAATGACGTCCCACCAACTGCGTCTACAACAATATATACCTCATATCCTTCCTTTAAGGCATCCAAAACAGGAAAGGTAAGACAGGCTTCTGTCCACAATGCAGTCATAATTAACTTCTTTCTTCCTGTTGCTTTTACAGCTTCTACAAACTCTTTATCTTCCCAAGAGTTGATTGTGGTACGATCATAAGATGGTAAATGCTTTAATACCGATTTCAACTGTGGAACGGTCTCCTTATTGAAACCTGTCTGAACATTTACTGTAGACAAAACTGTTGGAATATCGTAGAGATTAGCCGCTTTAGCTACACCCACAATATTATTAATTAACAATTGCCTATCCATAGAAGCAATTGAATTAACCTGTACAGGTTGATAATCGATAACGATTAACGCAGAATTCTGCGAAGTAAGCAAGTGATCCTCCACTTGGTTACGAATTGGCAATGAACTCATATTTTCTGTTTTTTAAATTTATAATGACATGAATTAAAGAATCATTTTCTTGAAAAATTGCATGCCATAGATTGCTTTGAATTTATTTATACAAATTGCAACGGCATCTATGGATACTATAGCTATTTAACAATATAGCCTTATCAAACATTTTGATTTACTCAAAAATAAGCCACTGTCATTATTTAAAACTTAACCTAGATTAAGTCCGCACTTTTTTATTATTTAAGATTCTTCGATCAATTGGCTTATTCATTTTTTTGGCCTTATCAAACAGATCCTATAGGATCGCCCAGCAGTTACCAAAAGCGAACGAAAGGAGAAGTTTATTTTTTAACTATTTGGCTTCTCAATCTGCTTAAATGTTCAGGAGTAATTCCCAAATAAGAAGCAATATCTTTTAAAGGAACTTGCTGGATTAGCATCGGAAAGCTTTCCATAAAATTGAGGTATCTTTCACGTGCAGATAGCGTAAGTGTTTCTATCGTCTTCTTGTGTTGAGCACAAAGTGCATTTTGATATATAATACGAAAAAAAGACTCAAAAACCGGAAATTCTTTAAGCAACTTATCAAAGTTTTTCTTCTCTATCTGGAGAATTTCTGTATCTATAACAGCTTGAATCATCATTTCCGATGGGTATTGATTAAAATAGGAATATAGATCACTTGCCCACCACTGCTCAGGTAAAAAGTATAAGATATGATCTTTACCATCAATCGCCGAATAAAACAGTTTCAAACATCCGCTTAGGACAAAATGTTGATACTTGCATATATTACCAGGATGAGACACGATTTCTCCATTATTGACTTTTACATATTGAAACACCTTACAGATCTCTTCCTTTTCAATATCATTTAGATCTACATATCTAGTGATGTTATCAATTAAACCTTGATGTTTATGTCTAACCATACCTCTTATTTTATTGTTGTATTAAAAGTATACAATATCAAAGATTGTGATTAATTCAATATTGCTATCATAAATTTTCCTTGAAATAATCTATATGTAGCCGAGTTTCGATAGTCAAGGCGGAAGATTTAGCTGTCATTGGGAATGTTTCTATTGAATAAGACTTATACGATATGAGTATAAGTCTTATTCAATAGAAACTAATCTAAAAAACTATTATTTCTGCTTCGTATTATTTAACAGCTGTTGCTCCCATAACCAGCTTGTTCCAACATTGCCCTGATGTTCAACCATAATTTTATTCATGGCAGGAACCGTTTTCTGTCTCGCCCAATCTCGTTGAAGTTCTCCTCCAAATACACCCCAGGTGATTGGAGTTACTCCTGACTGAATCATTCTGTGTATAGCCATTTCATGTGCTTCAAGAGTTGTTCCACCAGAAGCATCTGTTACGACATACACATCATATCCTTCTCCCGCCGCTTGAATCGCAGGCATCGCAAGACAAATTTCGCTCCAAAGAGCAGCTATCACAACTTTCTTCCGACCGGTTTTCTTTACCCAATCAACAACTTTTGGGTCTTCCCAAGCATTTATCCATGTTCTATTTAATGGTTTTTGTTCAGGAAATACATCTTGGAGTTGTTTTAAGAGATTTCCACCTAAGTCTTCAACAACCGTAGTGAGGAGAGTTGGAACGCCAAATGCCTTTGCGGTTTTTGCAAGTCCGACGACATTGTTAATAATTGTTTGAGAATTATGACTTCCCAATCCGGCGAATTGAAATGGTTGATGGTCAATTAAAATCAGTACGCTATTTTCCGGAGTTAGGAGAGCTTGTAAGCCTGCTTTAGAATTATTGTTGGCGACTTGTGCTGTTGCTGATAATGACAAACAGAAAAAAAATAAGATTAGTAAATTTTTCATCGTTTTTAATTTTAATGATTTATTTTCAAAGCTACGATCAATAGAGATTGTACCACTTGATCTTTGTTAAGATCGATCAAGTAAAAACTTAATTGACGCTGAAGAAAAATTCAACCGGATGCTATCCAACAAAAATCTGACAATAGCGCTATTTCACTCTGTCTCTTCTTTAAAAATCTATATCCTGTGAATCATCCTTAAACGATGACCAAATACATTCGGTGCAAATAAGCAAACGGAGATTGGTTTAAGAGACCAATCTCCGCTCCTCTAATTAAAATACGCTAATAAACTTTTACTTCAGCCATCGCTGCATTTTGAGTACCATCAAATGCAGATTTGAAAATAAGTTTAAAATAACGGAATGATTTCACTGCTGGCAAAGCTATATTTTGCGGAGTAACCACATCTTGTAACACAAATTGACCTTCACTATTCCAATTTATATTGTCCGGACTTACCTGAATCTCTATATCTTTTACTCTTCGTGGACCATTTCGCTGTGTAAAGGTAAATCCTGTTACAGTTGTATCTTTTTTCATATCGACAGCGATAAAATATGGATAAGTCCCAGGAGTACTTGACCATCTTGAATGCCAGTAGGTAGCAGCATTGCCATCGATCATATTTGCTGCTCGCCCATTTTCGGAAGCTGTCTCTTGATTGGTGTAACCGACTACGAGCCATTTATTTTCCCAATTTGGATCGTCAGTTTTGCTTGTAAGGTCTTCTGCGGATGCTGGTAAATTGAGATTTCCAATTTCTGTGTAGACCGATTCACTCACTTTAAGTCCCCATTTTCGGAAGAAAGCACTTAAATTTTTACCCGAGATTGTACAGGCTTTCAACATAAAGTAACGCATCTGTTGTTCTCTTGTCGAAAACGTAGCTTGCTCTTCTCGCGTTTCTTTATGCAAGGTCTGGTAAAAATTATCGCCAAATGCCAACCATAATTGCTGGAACATTGCCAATCGAACAAAAAGTGAAGTGCTGCTTGCATTGAAATCTTTTTCCGCATAGGGAATTATCAAATAATCCATCGCATCGACCCACACATTATCCCCAGTTAATCGTGAGGTTGGATGCCCCATTTTCCGTTCTACCGCTAAGGAATAGATATTAACGGTAACCTCGCCAAGGGCGTCCCAGGTCCAGGCGCCTTGTTGATGCATATGTCCTAATTCGTGCCAAGGTCCCCAGCCATTATTACGGGCTCCGTCAACAGTCAATACTACGTTCATAACACTACTAATGTACGCAGTCCGATACCAGGTTGCTACCATGTAATAATCTGTATTATCGGTCTCTGTCATTAAAAGTTTATGAACATTTTCTTTGTGCTGGGCCGAAGAATTGTCAATACCACTAATGGCATATTCAGCTTTTGTTATTTCATCAAAAGTTTGCATCAACTGTTGCTGATTTTCCTGCCGATATTCCAATGCTTTGGCACGGGATGCCACTAACATTGTTTCGTTGCTTTCCAAAATGACATCTGGAGCTGTTGTCCATGTATCTAACATCGTTTGCCATTGTGCATTTGTCGTCTTTCCAAGGACAAAGTGCGGTGCAGGCCGGTGGCCACTTCTAAATTCAAGCTGAACTTTACCTGTCGGTGCACTATTGTCATTTGCATTGTAACGGATGTATAGGAGCCCCCCGTACTCATCTGCCTGAATGGTATTAATTCCTGCGGTTAATGGTACGACTGTAGGATTCCACTTCGCTTTATACCTGGAAAAAGTTCCAATAAAAAGTGTCGGAACACCACTGCCATCTTCCAATTGCTCTACATGGATCGTAAGCGTTTCATTCGGAGCCACATAGAATCCGGTTGCCGTAAAATCGGATGCAGGATTTCGTTGCCCTAATCGTTTGGCTTCTTTTGTCCCAGAGGGTACTTCATTAAAAACCTGAATAGTGTCATAACTAATAGCCAAACTATCAATCGGCACTTCTTCCATGACAACTACGTTTTTCTGGCAAGCAGAAAAAATAACAACAGCTATCAAAAACCATAATTTAATTGCATTTTTTAACATAATAAAAAAGTTAATGTTTATAAATTGATTAATAAAAAAATGATATGCTTCTTTCTAATGAATTGAATAAACTTATTTAGGATCGATTGGTAACCAATACTTATATCCTAGCTGTCGTATTCGTTGCCAATTTTGTGGCGCACTTGAAGCATTAGGGTTTCTAATATCAAGTTTATCATCTACGTAGGTAAGGATATCGGTATAATCCGACCCAATGACACTTTTATAATGCAATGTCAAGGTCTTGGTTTTCGGATCATAAGAATTGTCAATACTGGTTTTCTGCGTTGTCGAATAATTGAATGTCCGGACAGGAAAATTCGGATCTCCCTGCAACACAGGTTCCATGGTATATGTACCATAAACCTCATTGTTTAAAAACAATTTATTGTACATCCAGCCTGATCCATGGATACCAAAAACTTCAAAACTCCAAACCCCTGTCCCCCATATCACAAACTGCCCTTTATTTTTTCCATCATGACTAAGTTTGGTAATGAACTTGTAGGTATGGTGCACACCGCCAACCGTATTCTCCGCTCCATTACCCTGCAGGCGAGCTGAGTGATATCGTCCTTCAGGTAGTTCTGGAATCGGAAAGCCTGACCAGTTGACGACCTTGTCTATATCGACGACCAAATTACCCACCATAAAATTGTTATAATAATTTGCAATTTCGCCACCATTGACTATTTTTAAAGGAAAAGCATAATTCAGATACTGTTCTATTTTTTCACGCTTGATGGGAATTTTGAAAATTAACGACTTTGAGGCGCTTCCCTTAGGTATGACAACGGTAAATAGTTTAACGACCTTATCAAAGGCAGCGTTAACCTCATATTCATCTGCCCCCGGAATAAAATATTTCGTATTGTTTTCTGTATTATAATCTGCCAAGACCTCTTCATCAAACATCAATTGTACTGGGATATCTCTGTCTGCCAGAAGTGATCCTCCTACTCCAACTTTAAATTTGATCTCTACTGATCCATTGCGTTTATCTTCTATCAGATCAACATCATAGTTGTCGTTTTTAATTTTCAACGTATCCTTAAATGTATAGGCCTGAATTGCCGTAATGACCCGTTCGGAAGCTGCTGTGGACTCACCGCTTACAATATAGATTTCTTGCTTAAAAAACTCTTTATTCTCGTAATCCAATTTTCCGCATCCGAGCAGTTGAAAAAGGATAACCGTTATGATAAAACGTGTAAAAAACTGCTGTCTTTTCATATAATTTTTCAGTTTACTTAGTTTATAAATATGACTATCTTACCAACCAGGATTTTGTACAAGTTCTCCCCAGTGATTAGAAACATCGACAAAAGGAAGCGGGAAAAAGTAATCCTTTTTCTTAAAGGAATATCCATCTATGATTGTACGGTCATAAAAGCTGATATCCGTTTTTTTATAGTTCATTCCATAGACAGGTCCACCGACACCGGCTGGATTTCCCCAAATATCACGCTGTACTCTTTCGGCGTCTTTCCAGCGTCTTACATCAAAAAATCTTTTCCCTTCAAATGCAAATTCGATCATCCGTTCTTTCTTTATCCAAGCGCGGACTTCGGCCTGACTACCTACCGTAAACCCCGGCAATCCTGCTCTAAAACGTATCAGATTTAGGTATTTAAGAATATCTGGATGATTGGGTTGAAACTCATTTAAAGCCTCAGCGTAGGATAAATATATTTCCGCAAGCCGATAAACTGGAAATTGCTTCTCAAAAGTTCCTTCAATTCGCATATCACCATCATTGACGTATTTCACGATGGAATAACCTGTGCGCACAGAGGGGCGATCGGTCTCAATATATCCATCGGCTGTTTCTGCCCTAAAATCCGCATAATAATAGGGATCTGTTTTATCGTCTTGTTTAAAACCTCTTCCATGGAAGCCCAATGTCGCATAAAAGCGTGCTTCTCTATTCATTACACGATTAGGAATAGAGGGATAAACATTGCCTTTTAGGAAATTGGTGCGAATCGGAGACAAATCAGAGGCGCCATCGCCCTTAATGTAATAGTTGTCCGCCGATCTAGAGGCGCCATTGTCTTCATATAATTTTCGGTTTTCTTCTTCGATGGTCTTGCCATTATTCATATAAAATGCATCAACGAGCTTTTGTGTGCCGGCAATACGTGATATTATACCTGAATTTGATGCCTTATGTCCGCGGGGCCAGCCTAAGGCTGTCAAATTCACATTTTGATTCGGGCGGGAGACCTGCCAAATAACTTCTTTATTCCAATAATGGTCGCCACCGCTAAATAAAGCCTTGAACGACCTATAGGGATCTACACCTGCGGGTCCATTGGGCCAGGGGACATCATTGCCAACAAAATTTCCAAGGGGAACTGTCTTATAGCCTTCATTAGCAGGCAAAGCCAATAATTCATATTGATTAAGATCTATAATTGATTTATATGCATTTGCTGCTGCCTGCCATTTAGATGCATCATAAGATGGGTTGAAAAAGGGTTCACCAGCTTTGGTTCTAAATGTACTGTATTCGGTATTCCCATTGACCAAGGGACTAGCTGACCAAAGTAATACCCTGGCTTTCGTCGCCATGGCAACTGCTTTTGATGGTCTTCCAAGATCCGAAGATAGTATAGCCGCCTGATTTGGTAATTGTTGACCAACCAAATCTAGTTCTCCTACAATAAAATTCACACATTCCTGAAGGGTTGCTCGGGAAGTTGGATAATCTCCAGAAGCATAATCAATGGTTTTATCGACAATAACAAAGGGGCCATAAATTTCCAATAATAGAGAATAATAATAAGCGCGTAGAAAACGGACATCAGCTTGGTAGCCTTCCACTTCGCCTTCTTTCAATAGTTTGTCATCTGCTAAGGTAGATTTCTCAAGCAATAGATTGCATGCTCTGATGGCTTGATACAGCTTCGTCCAATAATTCAACGCATCGGGCATATTATCTGCGTTATACTTATTTTGAGAAAGTTGCAGCGCTACATAGACATCCAAGCCTGAATGGCCTTCGTCCCCCGCTCCGGCAAAAGCCCAACTATTATGCATGTCCGTAAAATTGGGCAGGTAACCAAAGCAGGCCGCCCATGATTGACGGATATCTTTTCTTGATTTCCAAATATCATTGAGGTTATCTACTTCATGTAAATATTCTTCGGATTCTAGGTAATCACAAGACTGAAAATTGACACTTATGGATACCATAAAGATTAATGCCATTATTTTTGTACTCATTTTTTTCATGCTAGATACTGTTTTGTTTTTCAACTCTATTAAAGGTTTTACAACTTAAATTTTACATTTACACCTAATGAAAAAGTGCGTTTAAGGGGATAAGCGTAAGAAGAAGTTTGTTCAGGATTCCAGTCCTTAAATTTGGAAAATGTAGCTACATTGTCTCCGCGCATAAAGAGATAGACACTTTTAAATGGCATGTTTTCACTTTTTGGAATCCAGTTGTAGCCAATCTCGATATCCGCGAGACGTAAATAAGTTGCTTCTCTCAGCCAAAAGGTAGATTGCTGTGCATTGTTCGTATTATCAGACCCTACACCTAGTCTTGGATAAACAGCGTTTGGGTTTTCAGTATCCGGGTTACCTGAGTATGAAGCTGGTGTCCAATGGTTGTCATAGGCGACTTGGTAGATAGCACCGTTACTACCACTTGCATTGAACGGGATACGGCCGCCATTAATCGTACGGAACATATCGGCTTTCCCTATTACACGTGTCGCTAGCACCCAGTTTTTATAACTAAAATCAACGGCTAAGGAATAGGTCCATTTTGGGTTCGTATTTCCTAACCAGATCCTGTCTTCTGGGGTGATGAGGCCATCACCATTGATATCTTTATACTTTATGTCTCCGGGCATGACAAGATTCCAGGTCTGTACCGGACTATTATCAATATCTTCTTGGTCTTTAAAAAGACCTAATGATATATAATTGAGGCCCCTTCCCCAATCCAGTCCAATACCACTTTGATAAGGCATTCTTGGATCTAATTCTCCATTTTCAACGATGACATTCTCATTATAGGTAAGGATTCCGCGGATATAGTTTATTCGAAAATCTCCAAAACTTTTAGTGTAAGAAACATCCAGATCTATTCCGTTGGCATACATCTCACCTAGATTGGCCTGAGGTACTGTAACAAGTCCTAAGGTGGCAGGTAAGCGGTTTAGGTTAATTAGCTGTGCTTCTCGTGTATTTCTGAAATAATCCAATATCAGTCTGAAACTATTAAATAATCCTAACTCTAAACCAAGATTCATTTTTTTGTTTTTCTCCCAGGTCAGTCCTAATTGTTCCAGTTTAGATTCACCTATTCCCTGGATATTCTGACCGCTATAAGCTGTGCCTCCAAACCCAAAGGTATAGCCATCACGTGGTGCTGTACCGGCTAAGTACCCGAAACGTAAGGCGTTACCAGTTGCGCCAACAACACCATAGGAGCCGCGAAATTTCAGTAAATTAACAACAGGTTTAATGGTCTTAAAAAATCCTTCTTCGGAAACTACCCATCCAAGACCTACGGACGGAAATGTCGACCATCGTTTGTCCGGAGTAAACATTTGGGAGCCCGAAGCACCAAAGTTAATATCGGTGAAATATCTATTTTTATATCCACCTGTTATACGACCAGCGATGGACTGCTCACGAATGGGTAGTGCATTTATAAGGAGCGTTGATCCCGTACCAGCAGGTACATCTGCCATAAACTCACGCTGTTTATAGAGTATTAATCCAGAGGTAGTAAAATCCTTACCAAAATCGCGCGCATAATTTAGACTTCCTTGCACTTCGACTACGCGATTTCCTGAAGGTGGAGCGGATACAAATCGCATTTTATCATCTAGATCCGGCGTAGTATTGATCGTTACAAGATTTCCATCCTCATCTCGCCCACTACCTAAATAACTATTCGTAAAATCGGGACGATGCTGTTGATAGGCTTTTATATACTGATGGCTATAGTCGTTGATTTTTGAAAATGAGGCAATTCCGTTAAAAAACAATCCTTTCGTTAAAAAATCCAGCTTTTGCGTGATATTTAAGTTCGTTGACATCACATTCGAGTAGTTTCGGACAAAACCTGTTTTGTTAAGTAAAGAAAACGGATTTACCGTTCCGGCGGGTTCTTCCGGGGCTGTTCCATTAGAATATTGTGTTGGAAAAAGGGTAGGATTAATCTCATTGATAATTGTTAATATTTGATTAGTACCCTGCCCCGGCTCGGTCGTATTATTATATCTACCATCGAATCCTAATCCCAATGTTGTTGTTTTTGTAATATCGGCCTTCAAATTGGACCGAAAGTTAAATTGGTTGTATTTTGCATTAGAGTTATAAGATTCGAGATTTCCTCGGAACATTCCATCCTCCATATAATATCCTCCCGACATATAATAGGTGACGACATTGCCACCGCCGCCAATATTAAAATTTCCTTTGTGTGAAAGATTATTAGGTTTGATCAATGCATTGTACCAATCGATATTCGGATAAAAATCCATATCCTGATCGCCAAATTTTTCAATAATTTCATCACTATAGGGTTTATCTTTTCCACGAACAGCGAAGGCTTCATTTCTAATTTTTGCGTATTGGACAGCATCTATCCATTTCGGTTTATAGGTTGCGTTATTGACTGAGCTAGACAAAAACATGCTCACACTTGGCCGATCAGCAATTTTTCCAGTTTTTGTTGTGATCACAATGATACCATTAGCACCCTCCAATCCATATACGGCAGTTGCGGATGCATCTTTGAGGATTGAAAAGCTTTCTATATCGTTGGGATCTACATCGTCAATATTCCGACGTAAACCATCTATCAATACCAATGGTTCACTGCTTCCTTTTACGGAATTTATCCCACGGATTATAAAATTAGCCCCATCTTTACCGGGTTGACCTGAGCTTTGGCTAAAGGAGACCCCGGCAACACGTCCGGCCAGCTGATTTGTTAAAGATCGCGTTGGTCCAATCAATTCGCGAGGATTGACGGTCGCAATTGCGCCGACTACACTAATTTTCTTTTGTACACCAAGCGCGACGACGACAACCTCATCCAAATCGCCACTATTTGCTTTTAGTACAATGTTAAGGTTCTTTAAGTGTTCATCACTTAGTGATGATAGATCAAATTCGCTGTTTACAAAACCGACTGAACTAAATACCAAAAGTGCCCGACGAGGTATATTAGAAAGGGTAAAATAACCATTCTTGCCAGAGACAGTACCAAAAAGCGCATTCGCTTTAATACGGACAGAAACATCACTGAGAGGGTTATTTTTCTCATCAACGACCATTCCACTAATAGTCACTACCTTTGATCTATTACTTGGTGATTGCGTAGTTTGCGACCTTGGTAAATCTCTACTTTTAACAATAACTATATTGTCTTTCAATTCATAATTTACCGGCTGATTCTCAAAAATCTTATGCAATATGGATGTGATTTCATCATCCTTAACAATCAGATTCAGGGGTTTCGCATTCTTGATAACCAGACTATCATATTGAAACTTGTAATTTGTCTGAGCCGCTATCAATGAAAAGGCTGAATCCAATGTTGCGTTCTTAAACTCAAAATTTAATCGTTGAGCGGAGGCTTGTGGTAGGGCAAACAAAAAGCTCAGACAAAGGAATACAAGCAATTTTTTACTGAAAGGTATAGAAAAATACGGTTTGAATTTATTAGATCTTTCAACTAAGCGTACTAAACTAAATGTAAGCATACTTTAATAAGGGTTTTATATTGGTTAAAAAAACTCCTGGCAAAAGAATTCCTGTCCGACACGAAAGCGTGTCAGATAGTTTAATTCTATCTGCAAAGAGGTCTGCATTCGTTTATCAGGTTAGGTTAACTTTTCACCTCACCAATCCCAAACGAACAAAAGAACTGCAATCAGATTTATATTACTGATTGTTACATAATGAGATGTGACACACTTTATGTGCCTCCTGAGAAATTGGTAGTTTTTCTTGTCATAATTTTAATTCGTTAATTGAGGTTTGATTAAGCAAGTATTCTATAGATAATTTGATAAAAAAAGTATTTTTTTTAATCAAACGTTTGCGTAGGTTTCGAAAACGATTCTACAAAAACGATTTCGTAACAACAATAATTTGAAATATCCCTGTTGACTTGGTGTAAACGAAAAAAAACAGAAAATCTTGTTTATTTCTGTTCACAATTCGTTATGACTTGTAATATGGCTTTTCGCCCTATTCCATTAATAGTAGAGTACCGCGAATTATTAACTTTTAGCTTTTCTACTTCCCCTAGGAATTGACCGATATTGCGATCAATCATTATAATTGGCAACCCTAAATTTTCGAGTTCTTTTAGTCGATCACTATTTATATGCTTATCAATTTGTAAAATAATGAGCCCATCAATACCCCGATCAAATAATTTATCAATGCAACGTTTTTCTATATTTATGTCTCCTTTACTCTGCATTAAGATAAAATTATAATCTGTCTCCGAAAGTTCATCCTCCAATTCACTTAATAATGATACAGAGAACTTATCTGTAATGTCAGGAAGTAGAACCCCAATAAGCTTTGACTTACCAGTCCTTAAACTGCTTCCAAATTTATTTTTTTGGAAATTAAATTTGGTTGCATAGTCGATGATCAGCTTTTTGGTTTCGGCACTCACATCCTCACGGCCAGCAAGCGCTTTTGAAACAGTACTTTGTGATTTATTCAAAGCAACAGCAATATCCTTTATAGTTATCTTTCTCATTAAAAAAACGTTTATATTGGTTTAATATATTGGTCAAAAATTGACTTAGTTATGCTTACAAAATTTCAGCCTTAGTTATATAATTTTTGGTCGTTATATTAAAGACACCATAAATCACTTTTGTCACCCATAAAAAAATAAAAAATATAAAAAACTCTAAATGAGCTATAATTATTTAAATTTTAACCTCATATTAGACAATATTATAACAGGGCAATCAAATCGGATAAAGCCTGCTGATCACTATGGTCAAATGCAAGGCCACAACATCTGGCAACGATCGAATCCCCTGACTGATAGTGAGTATTGGATATAAAATCCTATATTGAAAGGTAACTATTGATAAATAATCGTTACAAAAATTTTATTTTCAATTCAAATGTTGTTTCAGGTTACAAATGACAATCTTGGAAAAGTAAAATTAAAGACTATAAATCCCAGCGAGATACCTGTATATTTGTCACACGGCTTATAGCCAGTCATATAACAATGCAAAAAGAAAACACATTAGAAATTGAATGGGAGAAGTTCCTCAAAGGAGATAGAAGCTCTTTTGAGAAAATTTATAATTCCAATTTCAAAAGTTTATTTCTATATGCCCTTCGTTTTTCAAAAGATGATGACTTAATTAAAGATGTAATACAAAATGTTTTTATCAATTTTTGGGAAAAACGGAATTATATTAAAGAGGTGAAGAACGTGACGGTGTACCTACACCGATCTGTTCGCAACGAGCTTTTAAATCGGAAAAGACAGGAGGATAAGTATGCTTTTGATGTTTTGGATGAACAGGTTTACGCGTTTGATTTCGAACTCCCGCTTGAGGCCAGAATTATAAAAAAGGAAGAATTAAAGGAAACGCGCCAACGCCTAAAACATGCATTAGAAAATATTACTGATCGGCAAAAAGAAATATTGTATCTGAAATATGTCAAAGGCATGACTTTCGAAGAGATATCTGACACAATAGGTATCACCGTTAAAGCTTCTTATAAGCTTCATGCTCGAGCAATCAGCTCCATTCGACAAAATTTCGGCAACAACCGTTATTCTATTGCTTTCCTAATATCGCTGTATTTCTCTTGACAAAAGTAAAGATAATATCTGCTTGAATAGCAACCTAAGATGTCGGCTAGTAGCTCAGACACAATCAACTTAAAAAAAATCTATTATAGCTAAAATTCGTCGTAGTTTATCTTTATTGTGTTACTTACAGGCGCCGCTACGCAAGTTAAAATTAAACCTTGCTGTAGGTGAGCTTCTGACAAAATAAAATTTCGTCTCAAACGCACTTCCCCCTCCTCTAGCTTGCACACACAAGTCCCACAATTACCACGGCAGCAGCTATGTGGTGCAGCAATCCCTGCATCGAGGATAGCATCAAGCAAGGATATTTTCCTGTCCCAGCGGATCTTGCTGATAGTTCCATTCAAGGTTAATGAAACTAATACACAATCCGATGGTTCGGCATCGGTTTCGGTAGTTTTTGATTCTTCGTCCAGATTCATACTTTTTCACTTATAAAATTACAACAAGTTCGGTTTACAAAGCCCGAACGCTCGCAGCATTTCGGGCTTTAAAAATCATTATTTTAAATCTTCAATAGATGTCCTAAAGCCAATATGTTATACATTTTCATTAGCTCCGTTTTTCTGCTCTATTGATATTGGTATTCTTCACTTTTTACTGAGGCGAGTATAGTTTCTAATGTTGCGATATCATGATCACTGAGCGGCCCCAAAGGACTTTTAAAACCACCACCACCTATTCCCAAAATATCTAGTCCGGCCTTAATGGAACGCGGCAACCCTTTTGCTACGATAAATTTGAGCAGGTCAACCTGTTGATAGAAGAGCTTTCTTGCCTTTTCCAAATTATTCACTTGAATTGCCTCGTACAATGCTATATTCAATTCGGGGATAAGGTTAGGAGCCGCAGTACACCAACCGGCTGCTCCGGCCGTAAAAGCAGCTAATGCTAACGGATTGGATCCGTTGAAAAAGGCAACTTCCTCTCCCAATTCTTTCCTTAAATAATGCATGCGCTGAATGTCCCCTGTACTCTCTTTGATCATGGTCACATTGGGAATTTCGAGCAGGCGTTTCAGCAATGTTGGCGACATATCAACCCCGCCTGTTGCGGGATTATTGTATGCCATTATTGGGATAGAAATTTTGGATGCCACGGCATCGTAATGCCTTACTATTTCATCGTCGGTCAATTTCCAATAACTCATCGGTATAATCATCACGGCAGTCGCGCCAGCTTTTTCTGCAAACTGTGCATGGTAAATGGTCTTTTCCGTAGTCAGATTGGAAACGCCGACTAACGTAGGGACACGCCCTGATACCTGCTTCATGGTGGCTTCAGCAATAGCTTCTTTCTCTGCGTCATTCAAATAAGGCAGTACGCCTGTACTCCCTAATGGCGCAATCCCATGTGAACCCGCAGCAACTAAACGTTCAACCTGCTTTTTAAACAAAGGGATATCCACGACCTCATTGTCGTCGAATGGCGTAACAGGATAAGCGATTATCCCTTTAAATGGTACATTATCCATATGGTTTCTATTTTAATGTATGCTGAACTAAAAATCTCTTCCTTCTTCTTCGCGCAAGGCAACCCCTAGGTTTTGCAGTTGTGGCGCATTTTCACAAGCGATGTATTTTGCACTTTCGGTATCACTGGTGTTTTGGTGTTGATGCCAAGCCCAGGACGGAATATAAACGGCATCGCCGGCTTCCCATTCTACAATTTCATCCTCCACTTTGGTCCAACCTTTGCCCTCGATCACATACAGGACAGTCTCATAGGTATGGCGATGTAAATGCGTTTTTTGTCCGGGTAATAGTCCTCCGATCGTCAAACTGACATTTTTGCTTGGTAAGTCTACAAAGAAAACGGGATGCTTTCTTTCTGCTGAGAATTGATTGTGTACTCCAGCGTTTTCAACATTCTTATGGATGACATGTGAAGGTCTTACATAGGTAGGTCTTGCAAAGGTCTGATGAAAATCTTTAGAACTAAATTGCTTTTGTTCTGCATGAATTGATTTTTTTACTTCTGTTGATGCTTCTAATTTTGACATAACTTTAAAAATTTAATGTTCATTGCATTATTGCATAACAAAAATATGCTAACTTTGGACTAGCGTTGTGATACAGTTTTTATAAAAAGAAATAGTCCAGATGTTACGAGAGTGGGAATTTCAAATTCAATTAGATGAACAATCAGATAAGGCCATTTATCTACAGATTGCCGATGCCATCATAAACGATATTCATTCCGGCCGATTAAAGGCGGGTGATGCTTTGCCGGGCAGTAGAAATCTGGCGCAGCGACTGAAAGTCAATAGAAATACCATAGTAGAAGCATTGAGTGTACTATTGATAGAAGGTTGGCTCGTTTCCAGAGAGCGGCAAGGCACATTCGTTGCTTCGACCTTGCCCGATTTTAAGGAAACGCAGACTACAGCGCCAATCGCTGAAGCAACAAATGATGCCACGAGTGGATCTACTCAACTGCAAATTGATGATGGATACCCCAACAGCAAAATTGCACCTGTTAATGAATTAGCTCGGGCATACCGTCAAATTTTCAACCAAAAAGCGAAGTGGCAATTAATGGGCTACAGTAGCGAATTCGGGAATCTAGAATTTAGAAAGGCTGTGGTCCAGATGCTCAATCATCAACGGGGAATGCGGGTGAATGAACAACATATCTGCATCACAAGGGGGAGCCAAATGGCCATGTATCTTGCAGCTCAATGCTTACTTTCAAAAGGAGATTATGTGATCATTGAAAATCCCGGATATAAACCCGCTTGGGAGGCCTTTGACCAAAGCGGAGCTAAGTTGTTACCTGCGGGGGTAGATAACGAAGGTGTGATAATCGAGGATATAATAGCGCTTCTGAAATTGCACAAAAACATAAAAGCTATTTATGTGACACCCCACCGCCAATACCCAACTACGGTCACAATGAGCCTAAAAAGAAGACTGGAACTGATCAAACTTTCCAATGAATATGGATTTACCATTATTGAAGATGATTATGACAATGAATTTCATTTTGGTTATCGCCCCATTCTTCCGCTGTCAAGTTTTACGGAGCTTAAAAATTATGTGTATATCGGTACCATGAGCAAGGTCGTAGCTCCGGCGTTACGTATCGGTTATATAGCAAGTAATGATTGTACTTTGATCAACAAAGTCGCTCGTTTGCGCAAGATTATCGATGTGCAAGGAGACAGTATTATGGAACAGGCCGTTTTGCAATTGATCAAGGATGGCACCATAAAACGTCATATAAAAAAAGCAACAAATTATTATAAGACAAAAAGGGATATTACCGAAATATTACTACAAAAACACCTTGGAAATAAAGTATCTTACCTTATCCCCGAGGGTGGGCTTGCCTATTGGATCGTGCCTAAAAAGCAGGTCGACTGGGTACTGATTTCGGAAAAACTCAATATGAAAGGTTTCAGCATGATCACTCCAGAGAGCTACAGCTTTGATAAAATATTCAATGGTATGAGATTGGGATACGCATCGCTGTCTGATCAAGAATTGGAGGATTTTATCAGCGCTTTGGCGGACTTGTTTTAATAAACAGTACGGTCGATGTTTAGCGTATGTCTATCCCGAGCTTTATTTCAGTAAAATAAGTTGGAGAACTGGGAATTTTAAGTTCTCTATTAAGCTGGGCAATATAAAGGTGAGTTGCCCAGCTTATTTTAAGATAAAAATATCAAACTATTCCACCTTAGTCTAATTACGGCTTATATTCAATGTAATTTATTTTGTTGTTGTCGTTATATTAAAACAATAGACATTACCCGCAAAGTCCGCAACATAGACTTCATTTCCATGAATGGAGACTTCGGCTAATATCGGTGTGCCTAGATTAACCTTTTGCACCAAAGTTCCATCTAAATTTAACACATATAGATAGCCGTCTGATCCGCCGAAAAACAACTTTCCAGCCGCATAGCGGACACTGGATTCGACAGTTGCAACTTTCTTGTGAAGATCAGGAGTTGAATAAGCAGAGCTGTAAATAAGGGCCTCTTCAGTCTGGAAACTCCATTTTTCGGTTAATGCATTACGATCAAATGCTTTTATCCCATCAGTCGCTGTAGGCATGATCACCAGTTCCTCTGTTAATAAGGGTGAGGCCATAACCTTAAAATCATCATCAGTTTGGCTTTTAGTTAACACAGTGCCCTTCTTTTGATCCAATCTAAAAAGATTGTTCAGCCCGGCTACATAAAGCGAATTTTCATCTGCACTGGCTCCTCCTGTTCTAAATCGCAAACCATCTTCATTTTTCTTCCATAGGAGTTTTCCTGTCTTACAATCGTGAACAAATAGGGCATTCCAATTTGCACCAGTAATTAGATATCCATTGGTGATCAGTAGCTCTCCAGGCATACCTTCACCACCATTCCAGTCACTATTCTGCCATACTATTTTCCCATCTTCGACTTTTATTGCTGACAGATAATTACCTGCGCCAGTATAATAAATACCATCGCGAACAACTCCAGCACTTACGTATCCTGGAAGCCGTCCCCCACTGAGATCCTTCTTCCAAACGAGTTTGCCATCTTTTTCATCGATTGCATACACTGTACCTCCCATATCTGTTGCCAATACCAAGCCATTGCTATAGGCCAACTTCTGCTTGACGGAGTTCTGGGTATGGAAAGTCCAGATGGTTTCCCCCGATTGGGCTTTTAATGCCTGAATTTTACTTTTACTACCAATGGCATCATCGATACTGGCCACATATACCCGCTGTCCCTGTACCAGAGGTGAACTCTTCCATACATTAGACCCTATGTTTTTTGACCAAGCCAATTGAAGAAAAGCGGTAGAAGTGGGTTCGTTATGCCAAGCAAATTTCTTATGCGCCTGTGTACTGTCGCCATAATTTACTTCCAGCATAATATCATACTGCTGATCGGTACGGCGTGGAACTGTAAAATTTCCACGCCAGTTCCAGTCGCTAACGGGTTTCAATTTAGCCGTTTTTATCGCAGTTCCAAATTTATTTAATAGTGTTGCATACACAGAAATAACATTCTTTTCCGTATGATACACACTTGTGCTAATTTCTATTTCTTTTCTGTTTGAAATCTGCATTTGCTTACTTTGTGGGTAAATTAACGCGATGTGATCTGACAAATAAGGATACTTTGGCGTTATTTTGCTAACCCCCTTTTTATCCACATCAATAACCAGGAATTGAGCTGCAGAATTATCTATTCCTCCTTTATTAGGAGCATTTGTGGATATAACCGCAACTCCATCTCTGCTGCCAAAACTATAATTATTGTGCCAATGGCCATACAGGTATGCTTTTAGATTATACTGCTTCAAATCGATAGAATCGGTTTTTCCTCTCATCACGAAATCCTTTCCGACAAGCAGATCGTGGTTAATAAAAATGAGCGGTTTATCTTTTGTTTTTAGAGCGAGATCTTTTTTCAACCAAGCGATTACTTGATCCTGACTATAACTGGGTGCATAATCACCGCCAGGCATGGGCGTAACCACAAAGTGTGCTGGTCCTGCCTCAAATGAATAGTAGACCGGTCCAAACAAATCCTCAAATAGTTTTTCACCATACTCACCTTTGACAAGGTCATGATTGCCTACTGTATAATAGGTCGGAACACCCATCAGTTCCGTATTTACCTGTCGGGCATGAAACTGCATCCCTGGCTCGTAGCAGATGTCGCCCGTATGCATAATCAGTGTAGCATTTTGTTGCTGCGAAAACTTACGAATATTGTCTATCCATTCTCCATATAATGGCGTTTCGGTATCTGTAATCTGAATAAACCGAAGCTTATCCGCCTCTTGCTTTTCATCTTGGATTAAACCGAAATCATAATTTTCTAGTTTTGGATCAATCTTAATATAATGAGTTCCACTTGCTTTATAACCAGCTGGAACACGCACAAAGAGAAATCTGGCTTTATCATTCTTTTTTAGGTTAAAGCTTCCATCTTCAGCAGTTTTTACAACCTCGTAACCATCGGATAATACAATATCTTTCATTCCTTTTTCAGCGTTTTCCATCTTTTTGTTGTTATCAAGATCCAAAAAGACATGCCCCCGATATTGAGCGTAAATTGCATTACTACATAGTAGTAGCAGTGATAGTATAAATTTATGTGTAGAACATTTCATATAAAAACTCTAATTGCAAATAAAGATAGGGTGCCATCCATCGATTGGAGTACCCTATCTTTAACCTTAAAATTTGTAAAAAATAACTCTTTTAATTTAGTCTTTTAGCATATTATCTAGCATAAAACCAATTCCTTACCAAAAGTTTGTCTGTACCAACTTACTACCATCCAGAACCATCTGACTATTAGCAACCGGATAATAGTAATACTTCGGTTTTTCAAATGTCTTCTTCTTATCTCTGGCTACAGTGAACATTATATGTCCATTGTTCCCATTTTCAAGATAAATTGAAGTATTATTACCATTGGCATCTTTTAAATAATACAGGGAAATGTTCTTCTTTTCCTCTTCTGTCAAGTCTTTAATCGGACCGGTATCCTTTGCTGATTCAAGTATAGCGATATCTATTTTACCATCTCCGGTTACGTCCATTGGTCCCAATGCTTTTACATACATCCCTTGTTGTTGATCGGCCAGACGTTCGCCAACCTCCCATCTAAAAATGTCTCTATAGCGTTGACCTTCACAAGCTAGTTCAACACGTCTTTCTCTCCGTATTTCTAGGATAAGCCCCACATTGCCCCCTTTCACATTTGAATAGTAAGCTTGCAATTTCGGATCCACATTGGCATTTGCCTCGCCCAGCTGCATGCTTGGCATCCCCACACGTTGACGTAGCAAGTTGACCGATTTGTCAAGATCAGCCTGGCTCGTGAGGATTCCCAGCTCCGCTTTGGCCTCCGCGAAGATTAACAGGATTTCGGCATAACGAAATACAAATGCATCTGTATAGGCTGCCTCCCAACTGATCATATCTGCTATTTCGGGATAGAATTTGATCTGATTGTACCCTCCGAGCGTTGGTTTGAGTCGCTGTGGGGTTGCAGCATTGACTGACTGAAACCCAGGCTTCATAAAAGTCTGCTCAAGGCGCGGGTCTCGGTTTACAAAAATTTGGTCTATATTCTTCGTTTTATAATCCGCTTGGTCCGTAAAACGCTTTCCGTCTTTCATCAGATAGTTTTCCATCAGCGTTTGGCTCAGAGCCCATTCATAATCCAATACCGTATGTGCATTACGTCTTCTTCCTAAATCCTTATCGTAATCAATAAATAGGATGGTCTCAGGATTCGCCTGCAGGTTAAGACTTATAAATAGATCCCGATAAGCACGGTTAACACCACCAGCATTACTGATTGAAAACTTATTTGACTTCATAATCTCCTCAGTAGCAGAAACCGCTCTTTGCAGAAAAGTATTGGCCGATCCGCTCAGATTCAAATAAGAGTGATATTTACGGAAAGTTCCTTCTTGCAAGGCGAACTGTGCTAATTGCGCCAAAGCTCCCCACTTCGTAACTGTCGACTTGTGCCCATCAGGTTTGATATTGGCAGCGGCAAATTCGAGATCAGCCATGATTGAATCGACAACAAGCGACCGGCTATCTTGTTTTTTGTGCAATAGTTCAATATCTGATGTTCCCATTGTCTGACTATACCAAGGAACATCACTGTACTGGTTGACCTTATCGATATAAAACCGTGCACGAAAAAACTTTGCAATGCCGATGTAATGGTTCACATCGGCGGCACTAGCCCCCTTCACACGCCCAGCATTTTCAAGAAAGAAATTAATATTTCTCAATGCTGACCAACTCCACACTGCTGCATTCTGCGCGCTCACGCCACCACGCATGATCTCATCAATCGTACTTCCAGAATTGTAATGTGCCAGATTATCTGTCCCAAGATCCGCTATCGGCGCACTCAAACTACCGTAGAAACCATCGGTATAAGTTTTAAGATCGTTTACATTGCTAAAAAACACTTCCGGTGTAACCGATGTCGTGGGATACCTATCCATGAAATCATCGTTACAGCTCATGATCAGGAACAAGGCCCCCAGCAACGCTCCAATCTTGATAATTTTTCTTTTTATATTTTGCATGATAATAGTCATTTTAGAAATTAAAGTTTAAGCCAAACGAGTAGGTCCTTTGGAAAGGATATGCCGTCCGATCGCCAACAATTTCAGGATCGAGATAATCCATTAGTTTGGTAAACTCAAAGAGGTTTTCACCGCTGACGAACAGACGCAATCGGTCTATCCCCCATCTATCTGTCATCAACTTGGGAAGCGTGTAGCCCAAAGTCACATTTTTCACCCTTAAATAACCTGCATTCTGCAGGTATTTAGTCTGCGTCGCGGCTAATTCAATACCACTTTGCTCGGCTACGTAGGATTTTGGTCTTGGCAAATACGCATTTGGATTTTCAGGCGTCCAATGGTCCAAGTTAAACTTGGTTAGACTCGCCCAAGGTTGAGCATATATACCCCAAAAATAGTGGTCACCACCTGGAGGATAATAATTTCTTTTTCCGACACCTTGCAGGAACACACGCAAATCAATTCCGTTCCAGCTTGAATTCAAATCTATACCGTAACTGTAACGCTGTCTCGAATTACCGATAATTTTATAATCTCCATGATTATCCAATGTCCAATCCCCCCGGTTTATTTTGCCGTCACCATTGATATCAGCAAACTTGAGGTCACCCGGTTCCAATCCTCTCGTACCAGGATAAGAAGTGACATCATTTTGATTAGCATGTGCCTTGATCTCTTCCTGAGATTGGAAAAAACCCAATGTGGTTAGCCCCCACATCTCCCCTAATTCCTGTCCGACATAATAATCGCTTAAGTTATTTTTAGGATTATTGTATTTTGTAATATAAGCTCTACTGTCTGCTAAATTAACTCTTGCGGAGAATGAAAACGGTTTGCTAGCCACCATAAACTCTTTATTATATCCAAGTGTTAATTCCCAACCGTTGGTTTTTAGGTTCGCCGCATTTTCAAGAGGAACCCCCGTACCAAGCACGATTGGCAACGTCCTACCTGCTGTCAACATATCCTTGGTATCACGACGATAGATATCAAATGAACCAAAAAACTGATTTTTAAATAAGCCGATATCCACCCCAAAATTAGATTGTGTGATGGTTTCCCAGGTCAGGGTCGATGACACTAAGCCCGGACTACCCACAATAGGTACAATCTTGCCGTCCAAAATTGCTCCACTTCCTTTGGACATATTGGCAATGTAAGGGTAATAGTTGTCCCTTAGATCCTGATTTGCCAATGAACCATAGGATCCACGCAGTTTAAAATTAGATACAGTTTCCTTTAGCGGCTGAAAAAAGTTTTCTTGCGAAACTACCCATGCAGCAGATACGGAAGGATTGAATGCAAAACGATCTTTTTTAGGGAATCTTGAGGAGCCATCATAGCGGAGGTTAGATTCCAGGATATATCTATCTTTATAAGTATAATTTAATCTGGCAAAAGCCCCTCTTACCGACCAGGCATAATCAAAAGCACCGACAGAAGGAGTTTGACCAGTCGCGAGTCCTATTGTCGGTAGCGAATTGGAAATCAACTGATCCCGGGATGCCGAAAATGACTCGTAGATCCGTTCTTCCTGATTGAAACCCAGCATCACTGAAAAATAGTGATCATTGAGTGTCCGCTGATATTGTGAATAAATATTGTACACATTATAGCGTGTTTCATTACTTCCATTGGAGGCATAGCTATTGAAGTTTTGCCTGTTCATCACATTTGGACCTGTACTGTAGGCAAGCGGCAACTGAAAGAAGTGTGATTTTCCAGAAACCCTTCTAAAGGTTGCGTCCCCATTTAAGGTCCAAACATTTTTGATGAAGTCGATTTTCGCACCAAAACTAGTTTGAAAATCGTTGATGCGACTGATACTGCGGCCCCCTTCGGCTACAGCTCCGATCATATTTACCCCAGCTTCTGTATAGGTACCATCCGGATTGTAAACGGTATTTAGCGAAGGTTGACGGTTAACATTATGCCAGTAGAGATACCCCTGATCAATTGCTGAGGGCTGATCATACTTATCATTTGTAAAGGTTGTATTATTTGATAAAGTAAACCAGTCCGTGATTTTGTAATCACCTTTTGCCCTGAAATTATAACGGTCATAGGTATCTGGACTGATCCGTAGCATACCATTTTGTCTGTAGTATTCACCAGAAAGGTAAAACGAAGAGCGTTCGTTCTTCTGCGCAATGCTTATATTGTTGGTATATGAGGGTTGTATATTTTTATAGACTTCCTTAAACCAATCTGTAGATCCTAAATAGATATAAGCATTTGGATTTTGTGGATCTACGATCACACGAGGCAATGAAGGGTTCTCACTCAGCTGTTTACCATATTCGAGCATTTTCTCATCGTAAAGATTGTACCATGGTGCTGACATGATATTCCTGTATTTCATTACCTGATACGGATCATCCTCTATCTCTACTGTACGTGTTATTGCTTTTGCCGCAAAGATTGAGTTGGCCGTGACCTTAATTTCCTTCGTTGTACCCGATTTAGTCGTAACCAGTACAACCCCGAAAGCAGCGCGACTACCATAAATCGCTGCTGACGCGGCATCTTTCAATACAGTAACACTAGCAATGTCCATTGGATTCATACGATTGAGCTCCTCGTTCGTTGCTGGAATCCCATCAATAACAATAAGTGGCCCACCACCTGACAGTGATGTATACCCTCGCACATTGATCCCTGGCGAGCTATTGGCTCTTCCAGAGGTCGGTGTAATATTAAGATTAGCCATAGCGCCCTGCAATGCTGTCCCCACATTTGTAATCGGTCTACTTTCCAAAAACTTTTCACCAATCTGATCTACAGCTCCCGAAAGATTGATCTTTTTCTGCGTACCATAGCCAACAACGATGACCTCGTCGAGATGAGACTCTGCAGTTTCCATCAATACATCCGCTCTGTTCTTGTCTGAGACATTGATTTCAACATCTTTATAGCCCATAAAGCGAAACAAAAGGATTGCTTTCTCTGGAACCCGTATGCTGTAACGTCCATCCTTATCGGTTTTTGTTGATATTCCAGCTACCCCCAGTACAGTCACCGTCACTCCTGCCATTGGTCCGGAAGCATCTTTCACAGCTCCTGACACTTCACGATCAGTCTGTTTTTTTTCTTTAATGACGATCGTACTTCCCATGATATCAAAGATCAAATTGCGACCACGCAATGTCTTTGCCAATGCAGCCCTTACATCAGATCCTGCCACAGAGATATCGACACGTGAGGCATTTTCAAATAGCCTTTCGTCGTAAAACAGACGCAACTTTGTCTGGTTGGAAATCTCTTTAAGGACAGTTTCAATTTTGGCATTCTTCAAGGACAGATTTACTTGTTGCGCATATCCAGATGCTCTAACACCTACCGTAAATGCCAGCAACAGTACACAAATCAACTTCATAGTCAAAATGACTTTAATGCTTAGGGTATAAGAATGACTTCTCCGGTCCCCCCATGCTATTAATGGAGAAAAAAATTTCATAACTTTGAATTGTTAAGGGTTTAATAATCTATAGAATTCGTACTTCGATAAATTTGGCCTTTTACAACAGGGGATGCGTCAACATCCCCTTTTCTATTGTATAGGACCTTTTGGTTAATTCGTCTGGTTATATCATATCTTATAAATTTTAATTGGTGAAAAATTTAACTGTACTAACGAATGATTATATGCCGTCCATCTATTTCAAACTTTCGGTTTGTCGCAAACGACAGAATATTCAACACCTCTGAAAGTCTGGATTCCCGGCTAAGCGTTCCATTAAACCTATTGCTTACGGTGATATCCTCCGCATTAATAAAATCCACATTATACCACCTAGAAATTTGACTAATAATTTCCGAAAAGCTGCTACCCTCAAGTGAAAACTCCCCCCGTTGCCAAGCGGTATTTTTTTGTATGTCTGCTGGCTGTATACGTATTTTATCCGTACTAATGATGGCTTCATTTCCTGGGAGAAGATAGGCTTCGTGCCCTTGACTCATAATTTTCACCTTACCTTCTACCAATGAGGTATTGATTTCTTTATGGTAGGCATTTACATTAAAACTCGTACCGAGTACCTCGATAACAGAGTTTTCAACTTCGATCCGAAAAGGTTTTTTGGCATCTTTGGCTACTTGAAAAAAAGCTTCTCCAATCAATTTTACTCGGCGTTCATCCCCTTCAAATTGATCTGGGTACTGTAATGTTGAAGCAGCGTTTAACCATACTTGGGTACCATCGTTCAACACAATATTATAGGTGCCCGCTGCTGGTACTTCTAATTTCAGATTCCCCTTAAGTTCTGCGGACGTTATGTTTTCGACCTGATCTTCCTTTCCCAAAGAATGTGTTTCCCCATGCTCATTGGAAAGTCTCGCATAACGCTCACCAGGCAGAATATCATTTTTATACAGGCCTGTTGTATCCGGAGTAATGGCCGCAAGCTGTGGAGCAGGGCTTGTTTGTCCTTGTTGCAAGAATAAAACAGTAATAGTTAACGCAAAGAGAACTGAAGCTGCAATGGCAATCCGTTTCCAGGTAAACACATTTTTGTTAGGTTTCATCTTATTCATCTCCCCTTCAAATTTGTGCATCAAAACATCTTTGGATCGACCTAACAACGCCTCTCTTTCATTCTTTGGCAATGTTGGTTCATCATCTAATGAATAGAACCATTTGGTTACAAGCTGTTCTTCTTCTGGATTGCACTCCCCTCTCAAATATTTTTTTAGTAATTTTTGAGCATGCTCTCTTTGATTATCTTCTGTCATATATCTATATAACCTTAGATAGCGGATAGAAGTACCGAAAAAAAATGATTTTTATTTCGCCTTAAGCTTTAACCGACTTAAAGCCAGCGAAATATTATTCTTCACGGTCTGTTCGGATATTGATAGTCGAAAAGCGATTTCTTTAATGCTTAAGCCTTCGATACGGCTGAGATTAAATGCTGACTGCATTGTGGAGGGCATCTTAGCAACTTCATTATCCAGCAAAAATGAGAGTTCTTTAACCATCAATTTCTCATCGCTGTTACTTGCACCAACTGGTTCGTTGGTCAGTGGAAACACAAGTCGCTCGAAATATGAAATCCGTTTTTGATCCCTTGCCATCCAGTCAATGACTTCGTATTTAGCAGCTTTGAAAAGATAGGGGTAAATAGATTCCTCGATTTCTATTTTATAGCGTCTGTTCCATAAAGATGTAAAAACCTCCTGAAGGATATCTTCAGCATCTGTAATAGAACCAATCCGCTTTAATATAAAACTTAATAAAATATCCGCATAGCGATCAAATAACACCGAAAATGCCTGTGTATTGCCTTCTCTCACAATATCAAACAATTCTTTATCAGACAGATCTCTCATGACACATTGATTATTATGTACACTATATCAAATTTCCAGAGGATTTTTACAAAGGTATAATTGTGATGTTAATATAACATTAAATTGTACATCCTGCAAGCTACAAAATAATAAATTTTAAAAATAGAGTATTTAAATTAGGTGAAGATCGAGTAAGCTTATAATACTCCATTTTTGATCAAGTATAAGTTTTCCAAATTCTACAGTTATGCCGTAAAAAAACTAGGAACTACTGGGAACTGCTATTATTGGGGCAGAAATAGCTTCATATTGACAAAAAATATTGTTCAGAAGTAGGGCTAACGAATTATTCAAGGGACTTACCAGTGTTAATTTTATGGAATTACACCCGTTAAAAGCGGCAAACTTTTTTATTATTTCTGCAAAAGGCTCTACCCACAATTCGAAGTCTATAGACTGTTTTTCTATATGCAGATGGATCAGTTCAAGTTGCCTATTTTTTCGATGCGCTTTGCAGTCTACTCTGCCGATAAATGTATTGCCAAATAAAATAGGTAAACAAAAATATCCGTATTGTCTTTTCTCCTTTGGTGTGTAACATTCAATTCGATAATCGAAATTGAAAAACTGCTGAACCCGATCACGATGAATAATAGCATTGTCAAACGGTGATAGCAAATTAATTTCCTCACGAATCTTAGTTATTCTTCTGTCTACTAAATCTCGGAGAACATAAACTGACGGATAGCCTTCAATAGTAACTTTTTCTATTATATCATCCTCAATCAGCGCATTTAAAACGTCATTTACATTTTTCCTGATCGTTTCGCCCGCTTTAAGATGAGTAATCTGTTTTACAGTAGTCCATCCATATGCTCTTAAATAAGTTTTCACTAAATACTCGGCAAACTCAAGTGAACTTGGCCTCGTCAGGTCGATATCATTTGGTAGTACTCTTTCTGCGATATCATACGTCTTTTGCATTCCATCGCGTTCAGAAATCATTAAATCCCCCTGCAGAAAAAGCCGTTCCAAAGCAATTTTTGCAGGTTTCCAATTCCACCAGCTTCCCAGTTTTTTAGTTTCATTTTCGAAGTCTCTTGCTCTTTTGGGACCTTCAGCCCGAATGGTATCTATGATATACAGCATCATTTTAGGGTCCGCATTGTAGTAATGTGATTCATTTTGTTTTACTTCCAACATTCGCGGTAAAACAAAGCGAAAATCTTTCATCGGAAGATAAGATGCAGCGTGAAACCAATATTCAAATACCTGATGCTCCTTTACGAGTTCATCCAAATAATTTGTTTTGTAGTCAGGGATCCTTGTCCAAAGCGTATGGTGATGGGCCCTTTCAACAATTGATAATGTATCTATCTGTAAATAACCGAGGTGATCCAGTGCATTGAGCACGGCCTTTTTTCCTTTTCCGAATGCTGATCTGCGAAGTAAGCCCTGGCTTTCTAATGTGATATTTTTCAGCTGCTGTATGGTCAATTTTCGCTGCATTTCTTTAAGTTTATTTTCTTACAGAAAGATAGATGTCTACTTCTGCAGGCTATCCAACATTCGTTTAGTCTTTAACGAGGGCTAACATCGATATTAATCCCGACAACCGCTATGTATTGTTATGGCTCAATGGAAACGATCAATGAACCTTCTATGATTCAATCAAATTTACGAAATAAAGTGTGCCGCAGTAGCTGTGTGATTTTTTTTGTTATTTTTAAAGTAAATAATGTTATTAATTATATAATCAATTATGAGTAAAGTTACTAAAGAAGATGTTGCGGATGCAGAAAATCAGCTTTTCTTAGCCCAGTTGGCAAGCAATGTGGATGCTCTGGACCAGCTATTATTTGATAATCTCATTGCAGTTGCACCAACGGGACAAATGCTAACCAAAGAAATGGATTTAAATGCGCATAGAACAAAAGCAATGATTATTGAAGAGGCTTCCACAGAAATTGATGATATCAGAATAACCGGAGATACCGCGCTTTCCGTCGTTACGATGACGGCAAAAGGTAAGGTAATGGGAGCTCCATTGGAAGGAAAATTCAGGTATTTCAGGGTTTGGAAATATGTTGATGACAAATTAAAAGTCATTGGTGCAAGTTTCATGCAATTGCCGGAATAAAGATGTAATGAGTCGCTTGCATCTATAGCTCGTTGATGTTAAACCAGATGCTATATGGAACCAATCGGTATACCTTAAGAATATCATGTGACGCACTTGCTTATAATGCGATATCTGACACAACAGATGACTGTATTGAATTTAAGTATGAACTTGACACAAAAAATACAGTTCGTATTTAGATTTTTTCAATAGGCAAAAAACCTTAGTTTCATGCAGATATACCTTATACCAATTTTTTTATGATATGATTTTTCTTTCAGTTTCTCATAATTGACAATTAATTAGAATAAATTAGTAACATAAAGACCATATAATCAATAAATACTAAAATTATGAACATAAAGAGAACGTTTCTATTTTCGCTATTCTTTATAACCTTTACTATAGTATATCCACAAGACAAGCCAAAAACATTACTTTGGAAAGTTTCAAAAAATGGAAGTGAAAGTATTTCCTACTTATTTGGAACATTTCATCAAGTTAATCCTGATTTTTTCGATTCTTTATCAATTGCAAACCTGCATTTAAAAAATAGTGAAATTTTATTTGTTGAGGCATATTCAGACCCTAATACTGATACGACTAAAGCAGCACAAAATAAAGATGCAGCTCTATTTGAAACGTGGAATAAAGAAAAGTGGAAATCTAAACTAAACTCGAGACAGTTTGTCATTTTTGAAAAATTTGTGAACAGTAAATGGGTCGATGAATATGTTTACAAATTACATCCTGCACAGTTAATGTTTTTGCTCCAATATATGTATATACAAGGTGTATGCGATACCCTCAACAGAAGTTCATACGATCCTATGGATACCAGAATTACACAAATTGGGTTAGCACATAAATTGGCCGTTATAGGCCTTGATAAAAATCAAGCTCAGGACATTAAAATATCTACTGAGAAAGAGGAGAGTTTGTCCTTAAAAAATACGTTAAAACAGGATGTAATCTATATTGATTATATTTTGAAAAAAAACACGAATAATCCGACTGCTAAAATTTTACGGGATTATAAAAACAAAAATTTGGATTATTCTTTAAATAAAAGCATAAGAGGCAATTCGTACTTGCTGAATGAAAGAAACAATAAATGGATGGCTCAGCTTACCGAATCGTTTAAAACTAAAAATTGCTTTGTCGCAGTTGGATTCCGACATCTATGTTATAAAACGGGGTTAATTCAACAACTTAGAAGAGCGGGATATAAGGTTGAACCAGTGGCACTTTAGCAACCAACAAATATTTATTGACAAGGTACAATTATTACCCAAATAACATACTGTCAAATAGAATAGTACTACATTATCTTATTGACGGTTATTCGAATGAAGAACTCGAGGATATGTAAGGCAGTTATATACTAAGACCTAACAAAAGTGGAGTTAAAAAATCATCATAGGATGGAGTGTTTAATTGGACTCTGCTATTTCGATAGCACAACCTGTTTATGACTAAAACCTTTCGCTGATTGCTGTACCTTTAACAACCCAAAAATCGATTTTGGACATTATTTGTTCAAAATCGAAGGACACTTTAATTAAATAACTGAATAGTTATTGTTTCAATGATTGAAAAACAATATTTTTGTCAAAACCCAAATTATGAAGAAGTTTTTCAAAATTCTTAAGTACGCATTTGTTTCCATATTAGCCGTTCTTGCACTGGCTTTTAGCTATATATTCATTTCCAACAAGATTTTCATCGGAACAGCTAACAAGAAAAATACAGATTACCTCAGCCTGCACAAAGTACAGATTACGGATAGTATTCCAAGTAAGTTATTCGACGATAACTTCTATAATTCGGACATCATTTTGCTTGGGGAAATCCATGGTTATGCGGATAACCAAAAACTGGATAAAGAGCTTCTTTTATACTTGAATAAAAAACTAAATATTAGGTACTATATCGCTGAGATGGATAGTACAAATGCAGACAAATTAAACAGTTTTCTTTCAAAACCCGTAAAAGATGAGGCATTGCTAAAAGAGGTTGTTACTGCTATACGCAAACGCATCCCTCAACAATCGAGTGTCGAATTATATCGTAAATGGATCGAAATATATGATTATAATCAAAAGCTAGCTGACAGTGCAAAAATCAGCGTCATTGGCATTGACAAAAGCTTTACAAACGATAAATTGACTATATCCAGAGATTCAGCAATGGTATTAAATTTGGAGGATTATATCAAAAAGCATCATCTAGAAGGTGAAAAATTTTATGGATTATTTGGCTTCTTCCATGTATTACAAAAAGGAAAAGATACAACTAGCGTTCCCTTCGCTGCGAGATTAAAAAACAAAGGTCGTAAAATAACAAGTTTCGTAAGCTATACCCTTGATAGTGAAATGTATCTCCCCAAAAATCCGCAATTTCCAACACCACCAGACGAAAAAGTAGATTGGATAAATGCAGATGGTCCCCTAATGCTCGTGAAAGGAATTAACGATCTAAAGGAGTTGAGCCAGCCGAATAGCATTTCATTATTTAAGCTAAATGCAAAGAATTCGCCTTATTTGGATTCTCAAGATTTAATATCAGTAAAGTCACGAATGTTTGGTGAGAATATTATTCCCAACGATAAGACCTATACGACAGATTATTTTCAATATGTATTTTTATTGCGAAACTCTAAAGCGCTTAGGAAATTAGATTAGCGGCTGATTTTATTGCCAATTTGGCCAAATTTGATTATTGATAGCGGTTATAAGATTATTTTTACAGATTATATCTAGATTCAATTTAGATGGTCACTTCGCCCCGGCAACCGATGATCTAAAACCTCTAAAGATTCGGTAATCTATTACATGAGAAAAGAAAAAGTCTTTTTTTTACCGATATATTGGTGCTTTCACCGATTAAAACAAACACTTCACCTAAATAATACCAAGAAGGGAACTCGAAAATAACTAAGTTAGATGCAAAAAATAATAGTTCACCATTGACATTTAAGCAACATAACTTTAAAAATAGATCCCCAATGAAAAAACACTTAAGTATAGCGTATTCTTATCATAAATCGCCGACTCAATATGCGAAAGAGAGATTACATAAAAGCGTAATTTTACTCTTACTTTTTCTATTATTTACAACCAACATCATCGCCCAAACTACAACATACACAGTAAAAGATATAAAATTTAAAAGTAAAGGGATTGAATTAGCGGGGACAATTTTCACCGCTTTAAATTCGAAAATTGGAATTGTCATAGTCCACGGATCTGGACAAGAACTTAGATCGAATAAGTTTGCAGCAATGTTGGCTAAAAATGGGATATCTGTATTGACTTATGATAAGAGAGGGGTTGGTGAATCAGGAGGGGAATATGCCGGTCCTGAAGTTGGTACGAATAATATTGACTCAGCAAACCTCAATCTTCTAGCGGAGGATGCCAGTGAAGCAGTTTTAACCCTTAAAAATTATTTTGGAAAAAAACTAACACATATTGGTCTCTCGGGGGGCAGCCAAGCTGGCTGGATTATTCCTTTGGCATCAAATAAATCAAACAACGTGGATTTTACGGTCATTTTTAGTGGACCAGTAGTTCCTACATTGGAACAGCTCCGTTTTCAATTTTTTACCGAAGGAAAGGCAAATTTTTGGTCAAATCATACCGAGCAAGAGGTAAGGGACCATATCCGAAATGCCCCCGATAGATATAAATTTATTACAACCGATCCGCAGGTGTCCCTCCGCAGTTCAAATACACCAGGAATCTGGCTTTTTGGTGGACAAGATGTCCAAATCCCTGTCGGTTTATCCATTGATCATCTCAATTTACTTAAAATTGAAGGGAAACCCTTTGAATACTGTCTATTTCCAGAAATGGGGCACTTTTTAACAGCTTCGGACTCTTCAGCTCCTATTAAAATAGCTATAAATTGGATCAAAAAGCTAAGCGAAAAAGCAAAATAGAAGCGAAAAAAAGCTCATTTCTTAAATAATTAGAAATCAACAGATCGTTCTGATAAAGTTCCACCACAGCAAAAGGTATATGTATACAAATTTTTAAGTATTTTTATTTAAAAATTATAACCGACATAATGACTTTAATAAGAATCTTGGCCCAAATCTGGTTTACAATAATACTGATTACTGTCAACTTATTACTCAATACACAAGCCGTTTCTGCGCAACAGGATTTCCAAATTATGGGGATCGGAAAGACAATGTCAGATAACGATATTATCTATCTCGTCTACAAGCAAGATGGGAAGCTTGTTATAGATTCGACAAAGGTCAAGAATAATTCCTTTAGATTTAAAGGAAAAATCGGGAACTCTCCCCTTTCTGCTTCATTGTCCAGAAATCAGAATCCTACCAATAATAATTATAATTTCATAAGTGACCGTAAGAGCATTTTCCTGGAGGCAGGGAAAATAATCTTGAGAAGCAATGACACCCTCAGCAATTCTGTTCTTTCAGGTACAGACTTAAACCGAGTACTTCAGTTGAAAAATGAAAGATTGTTTCGTATCTCAAATGAACTAAAAAGTATAAAAGACCCCTACTTTTTTAATGCCCAGGAATTGAAAGACACTATTTTGGTAAAACAAAATCAACGGATTATAGATTCGTTGTATTTCATTTGGAAAGATCAGGAATTGGATTTTGCCCGAGATTTTCCCGACTCCTATATTAGCCTTGATCTGGTAAACCAGATTTCAGAAGTAAACAGGTTAATAGATAAAACCGAAATGGTCTTCAATGGATTGAGTGAGCGACTTAAAGCGATGCCACAAGCAGATATCGTGAGAAATAATATCAGAGAGAAAAAGAAAATACGAATAGGAAATGATGCACCTTTATTTGACATGAAAGACATTCATGGAAATATTGTTCAATTGTCATCCTATAGAGGGCAGTTCGTCTTAATCGATTTCTGGGCCTCTTGGTGCTTACCATGTCGAAACGAACACCCCAACCTTATTGAAATCGACAGATTATATGGGAAGCGAAATTTTTCTATTATTAGCATTTCCATTGATCGTAAAGAAGATGATTGGAAAAGAGCTGTCAAAAAAGATGGTCTCACATGGACACAATTGTGCGATTTAAAGGCTAGCGATAGTGACGTTTACAAGCAATATGGAATTACAACAATACCTGCTAGTTTTTTGATAGATCCTGACGGAAAAGTAATAGCAAAGGATCTGAAAGGTGATGCGCTAAAAAATAAAATTCATGAAATCGTAAAGTAAATTTAAGGCCGCTCAATTTCATAAAGTTCAACAAGCAACAGGGTTTGTTGAACTAATAATCTTAACAGTCTTACCTAATTTGTATTACTCTCTATTCGTTCATCCGGATCTTCCAGAGGTCGCTCCTCCAATTCAGCTATATAATATTTTAGATCCACCAACATATCTTGATGAGGTTTGGCAAATTTTCTAAAAAAGTAGCGATGTACAAAATAGAAAATTAGTCCATAGAGAGCGAATCTAAAAAAGACCGTAGTGTTTAATATTGACGCAAGATTAAAGGAATGGATATTCTTTAACGAGAGTGAGGTGATCAGCATGAAGTAGAGTGCTATTCCTGTCAATTTATTGAACCTCAAATAAGCGAAGATAAGCTGTTGTATCCTCTTGAAGCGCTCAATTAAAGGTAGGTCTGCCTCATAGTTCTGACGAATATTTTTTCGCAGTTTATGGGCGACATAAATTGTTACCACTTCAACCAATGAGCCAAGAACCAAATAGCACCCCCAGAATGTGCTGTCATAGTAATACAGAAGAATACCAAGGGCAAGGATGACAAGCACGGAGCGATATTGCATATTCTTCCTTAAGTTCTGATCGATCAGATCAAGCAAGCCTGTTGATTTTTGTGTAGTTATTTTTTCTATAGTATTTTCAGGTAAGTGCATCATTGTTGGTTGACCATCCATACTATTTTTTTGCATTTTATATTTCAGTTGATCTAGTTCCATGGTGATAGTTGTTTGCTTAATTCCTTCAATTTTGTTTTAATTCTCGATATTTTTACGGCTACATGGTTGGGCGTCATACCCATAGTCTCTGCAATATCATTGTAACTATAGTCTTCAAGATAGAGTGCCACCAAGGCTTTCTCCACCTTATTCAACTTACTTATTGCCTGATACATCACCAAAATTTCCTCATCCTCACTGTAAATGATTTCGCAGTAGCTTTCTTGACTAAACTGTAATTCTGCAAGATTGTTCCGGCGATCCCGCTTGATATATGTGATAGCCGTATTCAATCCTACTCTATATAGCCAGGTTTGAAATTTGGCATCACCTCTAAAGCTTTTGAATGATTTCCAGGCCTGTAATACGATTTCTTGAAATAAATCTTCCCGATCGGCTTTATTGTCTAGATACATGCAGCATATACGATGTATGATCTTCTGATTGGAAGTTATTAACCTAATAAAGTCTCTTTCAATGTCCATACTTTTCTGAGGATGTCTTATTTTATAGTGCTTTACTTTGTTAGTCTCTAAAAAGTTAAAAACATTACAACAGAAATAAAAAAAGCTATGCCGACCATATTCTTTAAAATATCGGATACATCTCACCGCATCTCATTGGGCCCAAAACGCTCTTATTACTGTTATCCATCAACGACTTTCTTTGGAGCTTTTTACAAAAAAATCTTGGACGCGATCATTTAGCTTGTGAAAATTAGCACTTATCCCAATAATTCTCCACGATATGCTTTAAGAAGGCCGTGTAAAAATTCAAATGTGCGGGTTGGCTAAATACAGAAAATTGATCGTGAGAGGTGTGGAATCCCATGTAAAACAGCCAAAACCCCAATGAAAGATAGGGTACCAGCGCTAATTCCTCATCTTCGACAGGGCGTATAAGACGATATCCATCCAAGAAGATACGATAGGAGTCATGAGCAGCCTGCGGTGTCATCCTCCCAGTATATACATCTAAGATGAGGTGTTGCCAAAAGGTCATGATATCATTCACCAGCCAGCCGTACCCCATGAAATCAAAGTCAAAGAAAGTCACCGAATCATTTTCGAAATGAAAATTTTTGGGTAGAAAATCAAAATGGCAATAGCCCTTTGAAAATACCGATGGATCTATTTGCGACAGTTTTTGTTCAATACGATGAGCCATCTCACACAACCAGCTATATTCTCCAGCGTTTTCTTTAAAAACAGGTCTCAGTTTTTCCAAAGGCTTAAAAACTGTTGTCTCAAGATCGAAAGTCCATCTTTCTCCGCCCAAACTAACTGTGGATGAGGTATGGTGAAAACGTGCCATTTCATTTCCCAAAACACGAAGCTGATTTTCACTCAATGACCGGACGACCTGACCTCGCGCAAAACTGAACAACACCGCATAACGCTCCCCCTCTACTGCTTCAATTTTCTGTATTGATTCTCCCAAAATATCAGTAATCGGATAGGATACGGAAACCTTTGTCTCCTTTAAAGCTTGCAATAATTTCACTTCCTCTCCTATCTGTGGTAAACTTCGATGTGATGAACGATAAACCCGCAATATAAACTTGGCTTCAGAAGCCTCTACAAGATAGGTATCTCCTACCCCTCGAAGCAGAAATTTACATTGAACATTTTCAAGTCTATATTTCGCTGAAATCAGCGAAGATAATGCGATTGGACAGAGTGTAGAATAAGTAGCAGGAAAAACAGGTTTCATTTCATAAAGATACCTGAATATGTAGCAGATCACAAATACACATCCATTGCAAAACCAAATATTCTAAAAGGTTTATTGACCTAATATTAGATTTGGTTTTTTGTAATTTTACAAGAAAATTCCCCTTTTTTAAATTCCATGGCGTAAATTTATATAAATGAACACTATAAAGAATATGGCATCGATTCTACCAAACAGGCAAGTGAAAAAATACTTTTTTTTCCTGGCTTGTATTTTACTCAGTTTTTGTACCTCATGTAAGGATATTGGCAAACTGGTTGATAAGCAAAAATCGAGTTCCTATTTTATAGATTCCAAAGGACAGGTGGTCTATTGTCAGAATGGCAATTGGTTTAGCTTGGGCGTATTGCAAATGCAGGCTGATGCAAAATCGTTTGAGGTTTTGGCAGAAGATATAGGCAAAGACAAAGATTCGGTATACTTTCGTAATATGACACAAAAACTGGTAGACAGGAATTCCTTTTATGTCGACAATCAAGTTCCTAAAGATCGTTTTCACGTATATTATATTGATCAGGTCTTGGGCTTTAATGTCATTGAAGGAGCAGATCCAAAAACCTATGAACTAATAAGCAATCATATCAACTGGGCTCGGGACAAAGACCATTACTTCTACTCTAATGACATGATACAGGCCGATCGGGAAACTTTTGCATTCGTCAATGACTTTTTTCTGAAGGATAAAGATTCTGTTTATGTTTCGCCTAATATTGGAGACTTTAGGTCAGTCATGCCTAACACCGGAAATGTTGAAGCCATAAACAAGTATTACATGAGAATCGCAAATACAGTATGCTATCCGCCTTTTCAGCAAGGCTCTGCCGCCATAACGAAATCATTTGATTCCATACATACCATTCGGGTGCTTGATCAGGATATAATTTGTGTCAACAATAAAACCATCCTGTTCCGAGGCAAAGATTTTAAATACACAGCTGTTGATGCTACCTCCTTTCAGTTATTTCCCGTGGATGAAAAAGATGGAATATATGCAGACAACCCTTATTCAAAAGACAAAAACCATATATACTATAATCAGGAAATAGTTCCGGATGCAGATGTAAAGACATTTATACCAATCGGTCGTGATTTCGGAAAAGACACTAAAAATGTATTTTATCAAAAACAACGGCTAGAAGGTGTAGATGCCACAAGCTTTAAAAAAGACGGTGATTTTTATAAAGACAAACGAGGGAATAAATTCAGCGCTTTGACAGGAAATAAAGTGTAAATAAATATCTCCTCCGGAGGGAGCTTGCCGGAGGAGATATAATTCGTACAGATGTATATGACCTTGTAATACAAGTTTTAAATTTTGTTCTTTAAAAAGATCAAATACTTGTTTTGGATTTACAAACGTATCATAGAAAATATAACTCCCTAGTATACAGGTTTACAAAAAACTAAACGGTTGCAGCATCTATATTTGAAAAGTATCCACTAATTCCGAAGCAACATATTGTATGTGGCCAAATAAAACTCATCAATCAGTTGCTTAATTAAATCATCTTTTTTGCTATCTACGACCAATCCGACCCAATTTTTGGTTGGAAGATATTTACTTCGGATCCATTGAACAGGCAACTCCACTTGCTTTTCGGTGCGCAGCCATTCTAATCCACACTCGTTAAAATAGATCTTTTCATTAAATAAATCCATAACAACGAATGGTCTTTTCTTGAAATAGAAAATACTCATATCAAGATCGGCAAGCTCATTGAAGCTGATATATTTTTTTAGATGCATATAGGCATTAATTTCGGTCAACATAACGGTCTATTTGTTTTATCGGTTCATAAAATTATCCATTGGTCCAGATCATTAATCACACCTGATTGATTCGCTTATCAGTTGAAATTAGCTACCACTTCCCTTATTGGAATTTGGTTTATAATTCAGTTACGAATCAAATCTAGGTGAATCGGGGCTGTTGGTTGGGGTAAATTTTGGTCTAATAGGTGGAAAAACACGAATTTTCATCGCCTATTGGTTTCTTAACTGAAAAGCATTTGAATATCTTGGTATTTGAAATAGGTAGGATGACAACATCCATTCTAATATAAAAAGTGATCTTGGTATTCTTTAATTCAATTTTTCAGGACATTAAAAAAAAGATGGATCTTCGCAATCCAAGCAATCCAAAAAGTCGTAAATGCTTATAAGTACAGAAAAATTATAAACTAAAAGACTTTTGTTATGAAAAAGATAACACCAAACAATGAGCCACTATTGACCTCCGATAGTGAATTTGAAAAGAAAGATCTCGGACGTAGAGATTTTCTAAAATTTGCAGGCGCCAGTGCCGCCTCACTTGCCATTCTTAGCGTGGCAAGCTGTAAAAAAGATCGTGATGACGATATGGATAATGGGGGTAAAGGCATGTACTTCGGTAGTGGGGACATTGCCATCTTAAACTATGCCTATGCACTGGAACAGCTTGAAGCGGCCTTTTACATTCAGCTGGTCAACAATCCATACTCCGGCATTTCCGATATGGAAAAAGCTTTCTTTACAGATATCCGTGATCATGAGATTGCCCATCGAGAGTTTTTTAAAGTGGCTTTGGGAGCAAAGGCTATATCTAATCTTGAATTCAACTTATCAGGTATTAATTTTAGCAGTCGAGCATCTGTCTTAGCTACCGCTAAAACATTTGAAGATCTGGGTGTTTCGGCCTATAACGGTGCCGGTTGGTTGATTAAAGATCCTAAATATCTCCTTTTAGCAGGTAAAATCGTTTCAGTGGAAGCCAGGCATGCCGCCTGGGTGCGTGATATGATCGACAATGGTAGTTTTGCCAACCAAGAAGTTGTCGATTCCAATGGACTTGACCTGGCCAAGAGCCCTAGCGTAGTTTTGAGTGCAGCGGCACCATTTATCAAATCAAAAATAGATGTAAAGGATCTACCTACCTATTAATTCACTTAAAATCTAATTATCATGAATCTCTTAAACGTTTTTGACCAAATAAATGCTGTAGATCCAGAATTTAGCGATCGCATCAGCCCACGTCGTGAAGCTATCAAAAATCTGGCCTCTATAAGCGGAAAAGTCACGCTAGCGGCAATTCCTTTTTTAATCAGCGAACTCTTTAAAAAGGCATATGGTGCTACCGCACCCACTGACGTCAACGGTGTACTTAACTACGCCTTGACCTTGGAATATCTCGAAGCGGAATACTATACGATGGGGGTTGCCAAAGCTGGTCTTATTCCATCGGGTAGACCACTTGGTGCCATCACCACCATCCGCGACCATGAAGTTGCTCATGTCAATTTCCTCAAACAGGTACTTGGCAATAAAGCTGTTTCCAAACCTACATTTGATTTTACTGCTGGTGGCACTTTTGGGAATGTCTTTAGCAATTATGACACTTTTTTAGCTGTCGCACAAGCTTTTGAAGACACAGGAGTACGGGCATATAAAGGGCAGGCTGGTATACTGCTTGGTAATCGTGTTGTGCTTACAGCAGCCTTGCAGATTCATTCGGTAGAAGCGAGACATGCCTCCCACATCCGTCAGATGCGACGGGCTCGTGGTGGCGGCGCAGCTGATCAAAAACCATGGATCACAGGAAGCAATGACACCGGCATCGGCGCGGTTGTAGACCCTATATATGCTGGTGAAAACAATGTTACACAAGCTGGAGTAGACATCACAAACCTCTCGGGCCCTATGGGAAAAATATCAACAAATGCGGCTACCCAGTCTTTTGATGAACCACTTTCTGCAGAAGCTGTACTTAATATTGCAGGTTTATTTATTAAAGCATAACAAAAAAACGTAGTTTATCTGTTTAGCATGTCCTGGTTTGTTTATCGAATCAGGGCATTTTTTTAGATACCGCCCATGACATAGAGTTCACTAAGCGTTGGCACATCTTTGCCTCCCTCATCCTCGAGTGTAATAGCAAAAGCTTGCGCTTTGGGGATGTCCAGCATTTTGCTTGTGCCATCTACCTTTGCATCCAATGGAAATACACCAGCATTCACCGGCTTACCATCAACCATCGCCCACAATTGATATTGCTTACCTTTAGGAGCGGTAGGCATCTGCTCAAGATTTAGGTACACTGCTTTCGAAAGTTGATCCCAAAAAACCAAAGCATGAAGATCCGGTTTATTTTCAACCCCTTTTAGCGGAATTGTTTTTATTTCAGGATTTTGCACAAGGCGCCATTTATCTTGTAAGGTGGCTAAGCTCGCTTGTTGCTGATCAAACGAAGCACTCGTCTTTGTCAGTTTATCTTTCGTTTCATTGTTTTGCTGATACAGCAACACATTAGCGCCGACACTGAGTACAAGCAACACGCTCGCGGCTATTGCCCAATTGTAGGACTTGCGTGGCACAATAACCGCCTCCGATTTTTCTCCGGAGTTCTGTTCGATATTATAATCGATTGTTGAGGATTCAGTCTCATTTCCTTCAGCAGGATCACTAGATGCAACGAGATTTTCCGCATTTAGTTTATTCCAGATATCCTCTTTTAGAGACACAGGCATAGCCATCGCTTGGATATCAGCCAACTCTTCGAGCGTTTTCTCCGCCTCAGCGATGGCCTGTTCCACTTCGACATTATTTTTTCGAATACAGTTCAAGATACTCACTTCCTCTTCCGAAGCAAGCCCCAAGACATATGATTCAATAATCCCTGACGATATGTATCCTTTAATATCCAAAACTAACGATACTCCTTTAATAATTGTTGTAGCTGTAAAAACGCAGCTCTGGTACGTGTTTTGACCGTCCCCAAAGGAACGTCAAGCTGTTCAGCAATTTCCTGTTGCGTATAGCCTTCATAGTATGCCATTTCGATTAAGATACGCCATTCAGGCTTTAATTTATCCAAAATATTTCTGAATCCAATAAAATCTGCTTTGGCGCTCTGCTCAATTTGAGTCTGATCCTGTTCTTCCTTACTATTTACGATATTTGAAAGCGGTTGGTTTTTTTGTTCGTTTAACACAGCCTTGGATTTTCGGTAGTCTAGGGCCGTATTCCGGGCGATACTGATCATCCAGGTATAGAGCCTGCCTTTCTCAGCGTCGAAAAGATCGACATGCTTCCAGATCTTAACAAATACATCCTGTATCACTTCCTCGGCATGCTCACTTGAAGCCACAATACGACAAACCACCCCATAAAGTGCCTCGGAATAGTTATCATAAAGATAACTAAAAGCCTGTTGGTTCTTTTTTTTCAATAAAAGAATCAGTGTTTCTTCAGGAAGGTTGTGTAAAGGGCTCAAATTTTACGTTTATAACTGGATAAAGATCAAAAATATATGTTATAAAACCAAGCCGCTGTTATAAAACAAGTTAAAATACCTAACCAGTCGCATAAAATACTTAAACTGCAGATCGATTAATAATGATCTCATCCGTTTTATTGTTCTCTGCCATAATCCATTTTTCTCATCTGAAGACCTTTCCAAAATAGACTTCAAATGATCAACGTTAGAATATAATACCTCCGTAAAAAAGAACAACTGATAGCTTAGTAAAAAAATATAGTGAGAAGAGGACAATAATCTGGCTTCACTATTTTAAATAGCATTAGTGATATCTTTACTTTTATTTACTAAAAAAACGAAAATGCGCATATTAGTAACAGGTTCAGCAGGAAAACTAGGGAGCACAACGGTTCAGACGCTACGTCAGGCAGGACATGATGTCACTGGAATTGATTTATTGGAAAGTAACACAACAAATCACTTTTTAGATGTCCAGCAACTTGATTCCGTTATAGAATTTACTGTTGGTTATGATGCAATTGTTCATACGGCAGCTTTGCATGGAAGACATATGGATTTAGATTATATTCGACAGCGTTTTATAGATACAAATATTACGGGGACATTAAACTTGCTAAATGCCTGTGTAAAAAACGGTATAAAACGATTTCTTTTTACTAGCACAACTTCTATATATGGCAACGCTATGGTTGATGATGAAAAAGCTGTATGGGTTACGGAAGAACTAACAATCCAACCACGTGATATTTACGACATCACAAAACAAACCTGTGAAGAACTCTGTAGAGATTTTTTTGAAAAAGAACAAATAATGACTAGCGTCTATCGTGTAGGTAGATTCCTTCCCGAACCTGAGAATCTCATGTTAAACCATCGTTTGTATAGGGGATTAGATGAAAGAGATGGCGCTGAAGCTCTTCGACTCGGTGTTGAATTTAACTTTACAGATTTTCAGATCTTCAATGTGTCCAGTGGATCCCCTTTTGAAATTGACGATCTAATCGAACTAAAATCTAATCCTTTGCATGTTATCGCCAAGCGTATTCCAAAAGCCATTGAAATATACAAACAAAAAGGCTGGAGCTTTCCAACCTCGATAGATCGGGTGTACAGAAGTGATAAGGCAGCTCATGTACTTGGCTATAAGCCACAATTCACATTCACTTTTCTTTTAAATCAACTATCCTAGAATTTTAGTTATTGTCAATATCTAAAATTTCATTTAATATAGCTTAGTTTTGGTCAAGAATTATACACAGTTTTATTAGTGATTTCAATCAAGGAAAATTATGATACATAAAGTTCTCATTTTGAGTTTAGGCATCTATAGTCTGACAAGTTGTACCTCTCAAAAAAATGTTAATGTTTATGGGAAAGAGGTTGAACTTATAGACCTATCTGAGGGACAACAAAAAATATTAAAAGAATATCCGTTGCAAATTAAATTCAACCGTATTGTAGAAGAAAGTCGTTGCCCCAAAGGAGTGGATTGTATATGGGCGGGAGTTGCTGTTGCCGAAATTGAAATAACGGAAAAGGGGGCCAAACCTATCATTTTGAATCTCGCGACAACAGATATGCAAACAAGGGGGTACCAAAAATCTACTAATCTCAATGGATATACCATTGCATTACAAGATATTACTCCCTACCCTACAGCCGAACGTGGGGCACAAGATTTAAAAGGGGACTATAAAATCGTCATTACAGTACAAAAAAAATAGAATAAATGATGTTTAACAAGAGAATTATGATCGCTGCATTATGGAGTAACAATAAACAAAACTGTGGTCTTTCAAAGTATAACAGGTATGCGTAAAGAAAATTCGACCAATGCCATCAATGAAAAAGCACTACAACAATATTGCAGTGCCTTTAAAACATTATCATTAATTAGCGGGCGGTGGAAGCTTTCCATTTTATTCAAATTGCTTAAAACCGAGACAAGCTATTCGGAGTTCAAACTCCTTCTGCCTGAAATAAGCGACCGAACGCTTTCTAAACAATTGAACGAACTAATGGCGGATGGATTGATCTTAAAGAATAAGAGCAAGGTTTCGTCGATGTATACATTGACAGATAAAGGCTTGAAGCTTGAAAAAATTTTAATCGACCTTTCCGCATTTCATGATCAAGATTAACCAAAATCTATTTTTTCCAGAAACTCGATCACTTCCCCATTAGGACTGTACACCAAGCTATTTCTCACAGGAACAGTTTTGGTGTCATTTGATAAATCCAGCTCAAACATGCCTTGACTTAGGTCTTTGGCCCCATATTCAAGGGCTTGTTTTCTTGCCGCTTCGGCATCTTTTACAACGAAACATATATGAAGTAAAGCATTCTCTATGTATTCGTCACCCGGTCTTCTTTTTCTGCCCTGTGTTGGTATAGCTGCGTTTTCATCGCATATCTCCAAGTAATAATTGATGGCTCTGTTATGAAGCATCACACATTTTTCCAAATTGAAATCGGGTAAGGACCAGCTGTGTACTATTTCGAAGCCAAAATTCTTATAAAAATCCACAGTATGTTCAAAGTCCTTGGCTTTAATAGATATATGATGAAAACCGATGATGTTATTTTTTAAATCCATATTGCTAAGTTTTGTATTTTCAAAGGTACCCATCAATAGATCGCAATAAAAGGGCTTACAAAATTGTTAGTATATGAAAAGAAACAATAAAGCATCGCGATCTTTATCTCCTTGGCTTAGGGAGCTCTTTGATCCAGATATTCTTAAAATCTACTGGTTGCCCCTCACTTTGCAAGGCGATAAATCCGCTACTCAACAACTTACCATCGATCTTAATTTTGGGGTCATACCCATTTGCTGTTCCCCCTCCGATCTGCGGTTTTGAGTATTCCAGAACGGTATCACCGTTAATAATATGTTTAATCAGTGAATCACCCAATACAATCAATTCTCCTTGAACCCATTGATCACCATCATAAGTCTTGGAAGTCGAATTTAAACAATGTGAAGAAGCAATCTTACCTTTGTAAACCACGTTAGTCCCCGGAGAACACATATTACCTGTCGGCCGTGGCTCGCCATCACTTAATCCACCCAAAAGTTGCATTTCTACAGAGATGGGCCAATCTTGCTCTTTCAACATTGTTCGGGGATCTTGTGAATGAAACATGACACCGCTATTGCGCAACGTATATGAAGGTGCTCCTTTGTGCAGATCACCCACAAACCGATATTCAAATTTTAAGTGATAATAAGAAAACGGTGTTTTATAATATAAATGACCAAACTGATCATTGAAATCACCATATTGATCGTATCTGATCTTAATAATTCCATCTTCAACCCTAAAGGTGTTCCCATAATTCTCACCAACTTCATGGTGATGAATTTTGACAAACCAATCATTAATATCTTTCCCATCAAATAATGATTTCCAGCCCGCGTTATCAGACTTACCTTTTATTCCGGCACAACCACCAAACACCGGAGCGGCGGCTAAAATTATATAAAACAATCTTTTCATTGAATACTTATTTGGTTTAAATCGGAGGGCAATATACGACATATTCCATTAAGCCTCATTGAACAGGCTTGTTCTTAGTGTTTAATAGTAATTGCTTCTACACATCTTAGCTTGATGTATAAAAATTTCGAGTGTAAACAGCTCCAAGGCAAGGCTGTTGAAAGATTTCAACAGCGTTTCTGTGAGGGAAGATCAGGTATCATTTTTCCCGGATTTAGCAAACCTGACAGAATTCAAGTAACGATAGGAAAAATCACAGTAGACTAATTTTCATATAAGAAATACTCCCGAGATTTTGATCCCGGGAGTATTTTGAACTTTAATAAGCGACCAACTTCTCTTCGATTTCTTTGACGGCTTTCACTGTTTTCATAAAGGAATCGGGGGTAACGGAAATTGAATCTATACCTTCTTCGACCAGAAACTGGGCAAAATCCGGATAATCGGATGGACCTTGACCGCAGATACCTACCTTGACTCCCTGCCTCTTTGCGGTGCGAATAAGGTTCGCAATCATTATTTTGACCGCAGCATTGCGCTCATTATATAAACCGGAGACTAAGGCCGAATCGCGATCCAATCCAAGTACCAACTGGGTAAGATCATTCGATCCAATGGAGAATCCATCGATATAACGAGCGAACTCTTCAGCGAGGATGACATTGGAAGGAACTTCCGCCATCAGATAAACCTCCATACCCTTTTGGCCCCGTTTAAGACCAAATTCCTCCATCACCTGATAAACCCGCAGCAACTCATCTACTGTACGGCAAAATGGGATCATAACGACAACATTGTCTAGCCCCATTATTTCGCGAACTCTTTTTATCGCTCTACATTCCATCCCAAAAGCCTCCTTATAGGCCGCTGAATAATATCTCGAAGCTCCCCTCCAACCAATCATTGGATTTTCCTCTCCGGGTTCAAAGTGCTTTCCACCGGGCATATTATAGTATTCATTGGTTTTAAAATCTGAAAAACGAACGATTACCTTATTTGGATAATAAGCCGAAGCAATTTTACCGATTCCGTAGGACAGCTTTTCAATGAAATATTGCTGTTCATCTGCATAACCGGTAATAAGCGAGCTGATGTAATTGCTCAATTCGATATCATTGAGTTCCCGATGTTTTAAGAGCGCCATCGGATGAATCTTGATATAGTTGTTGATAATAAATTCTTCCCGTGCCAAACCTACTCCTTTTGCCGGATACTCCGCATATTGAAAGGCGATGTCCGGGGATCCAATATTCATCATTATTGGCGTACTCACCTCCGGTAAGTCAGAAAGATTATGTTCGTGCTTACTATATGGAATCTGTCCTTGGTAAATGAACCCGGTATCCCCTTCTGCACATGAAACAGTAACTTCCTGTCCGGTAAACAATGTTTCTGTCGCTCCATCACAGCCCACGATAGCGGGTACCCCCAATTCACGGGCAACAATAGCAGCATGACATGTCCGTCCACCTTTGTTGGTAATTATTGCAGCTGCCTTTTTCATAATTGGCTCCCAGTCGGGATCGGTTATCTCCGCAACCATGATATCACCTGTATTAAAGTTGATCTCTTGTATATTTTGCTTATTGACACCTTTGAAATTATGAACTCTCCCCGAAGCAATCTTGTCTCCCACCGCAATACCTTTTAGCAGCACCTGCGAGGACCTGTTTTTCGCATTGATTTTATATTCCGTGATACAATTGGATTTTTTCAGTGAATGGATGGTCTCAGGTCTTGCCTGAACAATGTATAAATCACCTTTCAAACCGTCAAGAGCCCATTCTACGTCCATAGGACACCATTTTCCTTTGAGCGCCGTATAATACTCTTCAATAATACACACCCATTTGGATAACTGAAGGATTTGCGCATCGCTCAGACAAAATCGCTTCGTGCTTTCCACTGGCGTATCTATTACCTTCACTGTTTCACTTTCTGAAACACTGTAAATCATCTGTAATTGTTTGCTCCCTAGCTTCTTTTCTACAATCGATGCGTAACCTCTTTTTAACAAAGGTTTGTATACAATAAATTCGTCCGGATTCACCATTCCCTGAACAAGAAGTTCGCCCAATCCATAAGATCCATTTATAATCACGGCATCTTTAAAACCACTTTCTGTATCAATAGAAAAAGCAACTCCTGAAGCCCCCAAATCAGATCGTACCATCTGTTGTATGCATACAGAAAGTCCGATATTAAAATGTCCAAAATTAAATGCTTCTCTATAACTGATCGCCCGGTCAGTGAAAAGAGAGGCAAAACAATTTTTAATCGCTACCAAGAGATCTTGCCGCCCCCTAATATTTAAATAGGTATCCTGCTGACCAGCAAATGAGGCATCAGGGAGATCTTCTGCGGTAGCAGAAGATCGGACCGCAACACCAAAGTCCTGTATATACTCTAAACCGATAAGCTCTTCGTAAGCGGCTAGGATCTCCTGTTCCATTGCCGGCGAGAAAACACCTTGCTGAATCAATGTTCTGATCCTAGCACCACAACTGGTCAGCTCCCGCAGGTTTGTACTGTCAACACCCTTCAGTATATCTTTGATTTTCTGATCCAGTTGATTGTCGGTGATAAACTGAAAGTAAGCCTGACTGGTCACAATAAATCCATCTGGAATATTTACTCCTAAAGGTTTCAAATGCTGTAACATTTCTCCTAAGGAAGCACTCTTCCCTCCTACCAAATCAATATCCTCAATAGAGGCTTCAATCAGGCGCATTGTAAATCTGTTGTTGTTCATTATACAATTATTTTACACGAAGTTAGGCTGCATTTTTTGAAGTCATTTGTTAAATATTAAGACAAACTGATATTATTTTAATAATTTTATTCACATCATATGCATATTTGTATTTATATTATATAAATGGAAAACTACTTTGGACAGACCATCCTAACGAAAAATTCGATGTTTACCTTAGCAACTGCTGATATTTACCATGCAGCAAACAGCTTCCACAGTCATCGTGAACTCGAGCTGATTTATATCTGCTCGGGGGAGGGAACTTTTTCAATAGGTCAATCTTCCAAAAGAATTTCCAGCGGTACGATCATCCTCATTGGGGCAAATGCGCCACACATGTTCAAATTCGAAACGAACCGCTATTATGACTATGCCATGAAGCACGGCCGGACACCGGTACCTCTCAAGCTGTTGACACTGCATTTTGATCCCAACAAATTAGGGCAAGATTTTCTCAATCTCCCTGAAAACAACTTATTAAGCAAGCTACTAACAGCTTCAAAGGTCGGATTGCAACTCGAAGGACGAACAAAAACGCGTGCGATAAGGAAGCTCAAGAAGTTAGAAAGCTGTGAAAGCTACGAACAGCTCCCTTTGTTACTGCTGCTAATAAATGAAATCAGCGCAAGCCAAGATATTCCTCCGAGCAGCGAAAATGACGCTATCAAACCCTTTAAGAAAATAGACGAAACTCGTTTGAGCAGGATCTACTTGTACACCATGGACAATTTTTACAAAGACATCAAGCTAAGTGACATTGCAGGCATAGTATATATGGTTCCGAATGCTTTTTGCCACTATTTTAAGTCACGTACCGGAAGAAGCTATTTTGACTTTCTCATTGAAGTCAGAATCGAACATGCCTGTAAGCTATTGCGTGACGGAAATGAGAGTGTTTCTGCCATCTGTACGAGCTCAGGATTTAACAATTTATCGAACTTCAACCGCTATTTTAAACAACAAACCGGAAAATCTCCGATTGCCTATCGGCAGGAACACCGACAATAAGTAATATTGTCATAAATAGCTGCAACTCGTTATCTTTGATATAACCATACCTGATATGGTCATGCCCGCCAGCAATAACTACGACTCTTCAATCGCCAAGATTTCCAACATTAACTTCAAGCTGATATCTTCTATCATACATAATCATTAAACAGGCACGGGATCCAATTTACATCCGATATTGAGAAAAACATCTCTATCTTCAGGCTGTTTTGGTAGAGATAAACAATTAGCTGATAATCAAATTGAATAGTTTTCAATTTGGAAGTATGATTGTTATTAAAAAAATGAATTAACTTTAATATAGTCTTTTTTTGTTCATTTTAAACAGTAACCGTTATGAAACTATCCAAGGGAATTTTTCTTGCATTTTTTGCTCTGTGTTATACATTACAGGCGTTTGCGACATGGTCAATTATTATAATAGATTCCAAAACTAAAGAAATTGGAATTGCCGGGGCTTCTTGTACCTACAGCGTATATGGGATTGGCACTATCGTTCCCGGAAAAGGAGCAGTTGTGGTTCAGGCAATGAGCAATAATAATGCTAGAAAAAAAGGAGCTACAATGGTTCAGCAGGGTATTGCCCCGAAAAAAATTCTGAGTGCCCTACGAGATCCCGTCTTTGATCCCGAAAACCAACAATATGCGATCATTTGTTTATATGATTTATCGACCCCTGTCTCTTATACAGGCACATCGGCATCTCCTTTTAAGGGAAGTTTGACAGCAAATGGGGTTTCAGTTCAAGGAAATATATTAGCCGATCCCGGCGAATTGAAAGCAATTCTAGATGCAGTATTAAAAGGGCAAAAAGAGCACTTAGATATAGCGGAAATTTTAATGCGTGCGCTTGAAGCGGGAGCAGAATTGGGGGGTGACAAAAGATGTGGTGAACGTAAAGCCGCAAGCGCCTTCATTAGCGTCGCAAAACCAAGTGATGATCCTCAAAATTTATCAATCAATCTGGTCGTGACCGGAGAAAATGAAAATATCAATGCCATAACGGCCCTACGCAATAAGTTTGAAACCTGGAAAGCAGACGTTAAAAAAAGGTAGTGCATAAATTTTAGTCTACCATCAACAGTCGTATGGATAGCATAAATCTGTTTTTTATCCGGCGAATTGACCATGGTTACAGACTGAAACTCTGTAAGGGTAATTTGTACTGATCTGACCGAACCTTTAATCTAATAAAGTTCCTCCATGGCGATACCATTATACGGAAGATACTGCAATTCTTTAATAGCTAATTGTTGACCATGTGCATAAGTTGATAGGCACTTTCTTTTTTAGCCAGCGGTGCACAGTGATAAATACAGGGGAAACAGCTAAAACAACATCTATAAAAAGGTGTCAGGGATGAAATTCAGTTGACTGTCCAATTGAATTGGTTGTTACCAAAAAAGCATAGACTGCTTTATGATAAATCACTAATGGGAAACCGAAACTAAGGAATAATAAAATTCATTCATTGCAAGAAAAATCCGCATTAAAAATATCTCGCTCATAATCTGTCCTGTACAACGAATGTAAGCAGAATACTTGCAAGATATAGCTTAGGTTTATATATTTGCGACATCAAAAGAAATCCTAATGCGGAAGTGGCGTAATTGGTAGCCGCACCAGACTTAGGATCTGGCGCCGCAAGGCGTGGGGGTTCGAGTCCCTTCTTCCGCACTGGAAACCTCCTGAGTATAAAATCGCAGGAGGTTTTTTTATTTTAGAATATCCCAGAATTATCTGAGCCCCCCCTACCGCCGTAATCTATCTCCTATTCAATAAGATATTTTGAATTACTATAAAACCCAATAAGCAAACAATTACAAAAATAAATTCATTATATTAGTGTTAATACTATTAACTTAATAAGCTAAGTATTAGCTATAACCGATTTGAATATGAACCTTTTATTTTTAAACATTGGAACCCAAGAACTCATTCTTCTCCTCCTGTTTATTCCGCAGTTCTTGGTCATTTATACACTATACAATATTGTTACCAACAATAAGTTTACTAATGACAAGAAACTTCTTTGGGTTGTGGTTGTTTTCCTTTTCAATATTATCGGCAGTATCTTATACTGGATGATTGAAACAAAAAAGCCAGAAGCTTATTAACAATAAATAGCCATTCTCGACAACTATTGACATACAGGTGTCATCGTCGAATTTATCTTTGCGGTATTCAACTAAAATAATATTATCATGGCATTATTACACGCGTACTTAAATTTCAATGGCAATTGCGAAGAAGCATTTGACTTTTACAAAACAGTATTTAATACTCCACTAATCGGCGTTCATCGTTTCGGCGACATGCCTGCGGATCCCGAACATCCTATTGCAGAAGCTGATAAGGATAAAATTATGCATACTGCACTCAATATTAACGATTCGGTTATGCTAATGGGCTCAGATTGTCTGGAGAGTTTCGGACAGAAAGCGACCTTTGGAACAGGCAGTTATTTGATGCTGGACGCTCAATCTGCAACAGAGGCCACAGAACTTTACAATAAGCTTTCAGTGGGTGCCCAAAATATGGAAATGCCTTTGGGCGAGCAGTTTTTCGCTGAATTATTTGCATCCTTTCAGGATAAATTCGGCATTGCATGGATGATCCACTTTGAAGGCAACAAAAAAATGAGAGCATAAGGAATCCCTTCAAACAATACAGCTAAACATGTACACTGTCTATTACTCGATTTCCTGCAAATACATCGTTTGTAGGGAATCGAGTAATAGTTATTTGCATCTGGTTCGGGATTTAAAATATCGTCAGACTTTTCTCGGCGTTGTTCTACCAATAAAACCACATAGGTTCATAGCGATAAATTGTATTATTAACAGGATGACAAGATAACCAATTGGTTTTCCTAAAAAAAGACCAATTGTTATTTTTATCATTCCTGAAAAAAGAATGACCATCATAAAGTAAAATGTTGTCTTCGAAATAGTCTGCCGTAAATAGTTAAGGCTAAAAACTGAAAGATAAAATCCGGATAAGAGGATCAAATAAAACTTTAAAAATTCAGGTCCTTTCAAAGAAAATGGATTGTAAGTTTGATGGTTTATTACAAGCCAGATCATACTTATTACAATTGTGGCCGAGTGAAATAGTATTCTTTTCATCTGTCTGAATTATTTGTTCATCAATTATTTTTAGATAAGGTATTATTCATAAGTATTTATTTGCAATGGTATTCATGAGCTCAATCGTTCAGCACAATTGGCTCAGGTTGCCTTCAGTGGTATAAATTCAGGTCTTAACCGCCACAGCCCCCGCATCCTCCACAACCGCCGCAGCCACCACCACAACTTCCACCTCCGCTACAGCTTCCCCCCGTAGTAGCACAACTTCCGCCATCAGAATTAGTATTGTTACCATTTTTTGGATTTTTCGTGATAGTACCACCAAAAATCCAGGAGAAAAAACCTAGCAAGAAGAAGATACTAATGACCAACACAATCATGGCTGCCAACGTATTAATCACTTCTCCTAGGCAAGACGTCATCATCAACAGCAGTGCAAAAAAAGGAACCAGCTTTAATCTTTTAAACCAACTCAGTCCCGAAGGTTTCACATTATTATTCCAAATATCGTTGGGTGCATCTTGATTAAAAATTTCTCTATAGCCGGCCAACGTATCTACAAACCATTTTTTGTGCCTGCTTTTCTCTGCGACGCCGCCTTTTGATGGGTGATGATGTAACTTTCTTTTCAAAATCTCGGGACAGAATTCCTCCCAATAGTTTTGAGTATACATAAGATGCATATGCCAGACTTTATCTACGGTTTCACTTGGTGAAGCGCCGTTTGGCAAAATACAACAGAGATAGACAAACTTCTTATACTCTTCTATCGCTTTTTTTGTAAAGTCCAAAGTCCAGTTTTCTTCTTTGGCCAGTTTCTTTGAAAAAGGAAGATCAACATCTGGACTGTCTAACGAAAACTTCTGAAGCCCGCTCCAGAGAGAATCATTCTGTAGTATGGTGTTTGTTTCCATTGTTTTAAATTTTAAGTTCTATTTCTTATTCAAATATGCTTTGATTAGAAAATATAAAAGTCCTGCAACAGTCTCTTTATGTTGTAAATAAATCTTAAATTAGTCTTACACAAAAACGGATGAAAAAAGAAGATATCCTGCATCTTGAGAAATTAATGAATTTTCTGAGCATGCATTTTTTGAAGAAAAATCATTGGGAAGATGTCACAAAAACCGAATGGTCTTACATCGTTGCAGAGCTTAATGAATTAATTATCAAGGACAATACAGAAAAAAGCATCAAAAAAGAACCTGAAATACTGGGCTCCAACTATCTTTATGAACACCTGATAATCAACAAACTAAAGAAGTATTACCAGAATAAGACCACCATTCTAAGCAAACCTAATTTAGCAAAACTGAGTTTAATCGTCAGAGTTTTAGGCTATGCAAATTATATTGATTTTATTAATTCAAATACGGAAGCATTTAATTTTAATGATCTAAGGATTAATATGAACAATGCAAAGCAGAACACATTGCTTTTGGATCGGTTGGTGGGATGCTGGTATTCCTACAACAGGAATCTTCCAGACAATATTCTACAGGCTAAAGAGGATCGGATATGGCGTTCCGCGATGGAGATCTACAAGTCTGAAACTTCTGATGAATATTTTATTGAACGAAGTGGTGGTGATCATCACAAATATTTCGGGAAGGTAACAGCATATTCAGACTATGTCTTTATCATAATGAACAGCAATACATTTATTCGTCAGCGGCATTTTATTTCAAGAATAAAAGACATCAATGAAAAGCTTAAAAACCCGGAATATAAGCTCTTTGAATTGCATTTTATAAGTACCTGTATCAGCTTTAATCAGGAACCGATTGCGCTATTTGAGATATTTCAAAAAGCAGAAAGAAAGACCTTTATCTCCGATTCGATCAGCTTCCCCATTGACAGCGATGAAATTCCTCAATCTATTTTAAGGCAGCTCGAAGATACTGAGGCAAACAGAATAGATTACAGATAGGTATTAGGTGGGATGATATCCAGAAGGTAATACCTCAAATTGGTGTTCAGTATCTTTCAAAAAAAATCAGCATGGAAGATTCCATGCTGATTTTTTTCAATCGCTGTGCGTGTTATAGCTCCACAGATTCAAAATTGTTGTTATAACTTAAGCTGACCAGTCGAAAGGTTTTGTACAGGGGTCGCACTCAAATTTTAATACCTTACCCAGGCTCTTTGCTTTTTTACCTTTTTTTACAAACACGTAAGCTAGGTCTAAATATTCTTCAACTTCCTTTCCACTTTCATCTCTACCTTTTAATATGACAGAATAATATTTTCCATCGCTATCTTTTTTAAAAAACACCTCGTTAACGGTAACTTTTTTCGGTGTTTCATTATCACAACAGCTGCACCACAAAACAACAACTGCTTCCTTCTTGAGATATCCAACAGCTTTCTCTGCCTGCGCCTGTGTTAGTGCCGAAAGTTGATCTGCTTTTGAAAAAAAAGCAGTGCAGAGCAATACAAAAAATAAAATGGTCTTTTTCATCTATTTAAATTTGTCTTTTAATTGTATAGAAACTTTTCAATTTTTTAAAGAATAAGTTAAGCAAATACTATGCCCTTTAATAGTAAAAGCTCAGCCCTTCTCCCACAAATTAAATATGCATTATTATAATTACTTTTCCCAAACCAAAGCACTAGCTCCGAGAATGGCGGCGTCTGCTTCTTCCAGTTCACTGAAAACCAGTTTCACCTTATTTCTAAATAAGGGAAAAAGATTTCTTTCCATGTGCAACTTCGCGGGTTTTAAAATAAAATCACCAGCTTTAATTACCCCACCAAACAGCAAAATAGCTTCCGGAGAGGAAAACATCACAAAATTTGCCAATGCTTCCCCTAGTTTCTGACCAGTATACCTAAAGACTTCAATGGCAATGGGGTCACCTTTTTCCGCACATTCATGAACAGTTTTGGAGTTGATGGCGTCTTCGGGATATTGATTCAGCATTGACTCCGGAAATTCAGCTCTCATTTTTTTCGCAGTAATTGTGATTCCCGTTGCAGACGCATAGGCTTCCAGACTTCCTTCAGAACCTGTGCTCCAATGCTTTCTTCCTCCCGGTTTGACGATTGTATGTCCCAGTTCTCCTGCAAATCCATCATGTCCATAAATAAGCTTCCCACCAGCAACAATACCGCTTCCAACACCTGTTCCTAAAGTGATCATAATAAAATCCTTCATTCCTCTTGCTGCACCAAAAAGCATTTCACCATAGGCTGCGGCATTTGCATCGTTGGTGATTGTACAGGGAATATTGAATTTGGCAGTCATTAAATCACTAAATCGAATCACGCCTTTCCAGGGAAGATTAGGGGCATGGTCTATTGTCCCAGTATAATAATTCGCATCAGGAGCACCAACTCCAATTCCATCAAAGTTCTCTTCACCACCAAACATTTCGATAAAAGGATGGGCTTTCTCATACAAAGCGTCTATAAACTCTTCAACATGCTCATAATCATTCGTTCTTATACTTCCTTTTTCAAGTACCTCACCCCGGTGATTGACTACCCCAAATTTCGTATTGGTACCTCCGATATCTATGCCTAGCGCTACACGTTTTGATAAATCTATTAATGACATTACTATTCCTTGTTTCTAAGTTTTAAACTTAGAAAAGATAGTGTTTTATAGTGAATTAAACAAGGGATTCGTGTACCAGTTTGGATACTGACGATGAAACAATCGAATACAATGATGGTCTGTTTAAACAGATATTACAATAACAGCCTGCCGATTGCCGATGCTAGTTCGATTATTTAAGATCATGAGCCTGGTTTTTAACGCGTCGAACTCGACGCATTAAAAACCAGGCTCATGTATAGATCGTGCTTCAAGTCTCTAGTTCGTATTTTCCGCATAATATAGATCTGAAAAGATCTTTGCTAGCTTAGAAGGATCTTCTCGCCAGATATTGTACATCCCTTGCCCCATCTCATCAGGTACAATATCAAGTTTACCCTTAGATATATATTCCAATATCTTTAGGGCTATGCTATCTGGATCCGGCATATCCCAATCACTTCCTTTGTTCATATCCGTATCAATTGCTCCAGGATTGACCGCATAAACAGCAACACCCTCTTTAGCCAATTCGATTCTGACAGATTGTGTTGCTGAAAAGAGGGCTGCTTTTGAAGCAGCATATCCGGCAATAGATGGTAAGGGTGAATAAGCTGCAATCGAGACAATGTTGATCATTTTTGATGGCTTATTTTTTCTCAGAATAGGTGCAAATGCCCGCATCATCTTTATTGTTCCTAAATAGTTTACGTTCATATCATTATCCATTCCCGACAGGTCACCATCCAAAATATTTCCTGCACTTAAAACGCCCGCATTATTGATAAGGATTTCAGTATCCTGAGTGGCAGCTGCAATCCTTGCGATCTGCTGATCATCCGTTATATCCAAGAACAACGGTACGACCCGGCTATCATCAAATACCGGCATTGTGCTCAAATTCCTACAGGTAGCATATATCTTTCCTGCCTCATTGTTCAGCAGCGCGTCTACGAGCGCCCTACCTATCCCTCTGTTGGCCCCCGTGATCAGGATGACCTTATCTTTAAAAATCTGCATATCGATTGATGTATTGGTTAATACAAATCTATCTGGATAGATAAAAAGATAAAATCCGAAACTTGCTACATTTGTTATTCTTCACTTTGAAGTCAATAAAAATTCCTCCAAAAAAATCGAGCATTAAAGATCACAACACTGATTTGGTCATCTGCATTTTGTGATCCTATTTTTTTAAAGTCCAAACCTGCGTTTTTTTATCATATTGACCTGATTTATCATTTTGTTTCAATTCCGTTAGTTTATAATCTCTGCAGGGATCAGCTTCATCAATTTTAGCTGTATAGCTTATTCTGTCTATTACACCGGGTTTGAGCTGTATATAGAATGTTCCATTTTCTATTTTTTCTAAATTAACGTCAATAAACTTTTGCGCTCTGTTTATTGTAAAAGAAAGGGAAATATGTTGGTCGTTTGGCGCTATTTTATATATTTTAATTCCTTCAGCTGGATAAAGCGGGCTGTTACTAAATATTAAATCCTTTCCATTTTCATTTAGGTAATTAATGTTACTTACCATTGGAATATAAATCTCGGCACAGTATACGTTATCGTCATTGCTTTTACAAGCTCCAACAGTAATAAAAACCATGGATAGGAGGAATAATTTTAGATATTTTTTCATAATGCATCTATTTGATTAGCAGAATATCGAACGCGAGTTTCCATTGATTCGCTACAACATTAAGTAACAGATAGATCTGCCCCGTCAATAGCCCCTGCAATAAAGTTGAAGCTGTTGATTGAAAATTATTTGTGGCAATTACGTAATCTTAATATTTCTCCATATATTCAATAATTAATTAAACAGCTATTTATTATCCAAAAAAAATAGATACTATAATTTGAAAAGATGGTTGAAAGGCTTAGCCTACCAATTGATCCAACATTAAATTTGACACAAAAAAGCACAACAATAGATTAACTATGCTAAAAAACTTACGTTCCAAGTCATTATTGGTTGTTTTGACAGTTTTGGGAACCTTCGTAGACGCTCAGGAAAACCGTCTAGGACTTTACAGTTTAGAACTGTCAATTACACCTTTGTCAACTGTCCACATTGCTCCCTTTCAAAGCCTAATAGGGAATGGAAGCCAAGAAAGCAAACATTACTTATCTGGGTTGATACGCGGTACTTACAAGTATAACGAAAGATGGTCCTTCAATGCCGGCATTGGTTATTCGACGCAAAAAGTAATCACAGAAAGTGCGATAGTAAATCCCGAACTTGAAAGAAAAATATATTCCTCAAATCTCCATGTATTAGAGATTCCTCTAGAAGCACGATTATCTTTTTTAAAATATTTTTATGCAAATGCAGGCCCTATTTTACATTTCCAGCTGAACTCCAATGATCTTGTCGATAAGCAAACTGGTGTTGGCGTAACCATTGGTGTTAGCACTAAAGTACCACTATCCCAACGTTTTGCAGTTTCACTCTCACCTCATTATAAAATGTATTCACTGATTCCATTCCAGTCTGAGAACTATCATGATAGGACACATATCTTCGGAGTCGAAGTTGGTCTAGTCTTTAACATTCGCAAATAAAATAATAGAGCCGCAGCTTAGTAGCTATTAACTTCTAATCCCATGTGTAGGATAGGGTATTCTTTACCCTGTCCGTCCAATGCGGACCTTTTAAGAACTTTAAATCCGATATGCTTGTAGAAATCCACGGCTTGGATATTTTGCTCATTTACATCGACGTTAGCCACCTCCAGATGTTTTATTGCATGATAAATCAGTTGTTTTCCGATTCCTTTACCACGAAAATCATTGTGAATAAATAACATTTCCAGGTTCTCTCCAGCAATCCCCATAAACGCAACTAATACGCCATTTTCCTCATAGCCCAACAAGGCAACATGCTCAAAATAGGTTGGAATTTGCGCCTTATAATAATTAAAATCCTCCTCTTTCAGAAAATCATGTGTGTTCAACACAGCACTCTCCCATATTTGAATCAGATTTTGATAATCACTCGTTTCAATTTTTCTAATCATACCTGTAAATTTTGAACGGTAAAAAAAGCACCCCACCCATTCATTGTAATTTAAAATAAAAATTTTATAGAATAAAATTGCAATTATAGCTATATTTCATCTATATAAATTTGTTTATTCATTCGTCAATTTTCCCTTTAAGGCATTCGTGCTGCCTTCGGCGGTTTCAATTGTGATGAAGCGATCAGATTGACTCATAAAATAAATTATCTCTATGGCAAGCCTCAAAACATTCATTCATAAAAAAACTTGGATTTTCAGTTTTTTAGCATTTGTTTTTAGCTTAAATGCATTTGCACAACAAGTATCCAAAACCTATTATGCCACACTGTCTGAGGGGGTGAAACTTTATGAAAGTCCCAGCGAACAAGCAAAGGTCCTAACGACCGTCGCCTATGGTTCTAAAGTGACCTTCAATAATTCGGATGCAGATAAGCTGACCATGCTAGACAATTCAGTGGTCGTAAATGGAGCAAGAACTTATTGGATGAAAGTAATACATAATAATGTCAAGGGTTATGTTATAAAAGATAATTTGGCAACCATACATCCACCGAAGGAGAATACGGATAAGCTTTCTGATTGGTTGAAACAATTCGCTCAACCCTTCGCCAATAAATGGGAAAGTGGCAAAATAGCTGAATCCTTGAGCGAAAGTGAACATGACAATTACATCTCAAGGCAAATATTTCAAAACGGAATACTTCTAACGGTGACCTCAGGTTATGATGTAAATTCCTCGGAGACTGTGCAGATACCAAATACCAATGCATTCGCAGTTTATAACCTGATACAACATATCGGAAGTTTTAAATCGGTTTTTAAATTAAATACAGTACTGCGTGAAGGGACATCTAGTTTTAAAGATAGCGAAGGCAACGAATATAAATGGGAGGTCTTCTATCAGAAAGGAGAAGAAATTGAAGACAAAATTCTACAGTCAGTTGTAATAACCTGGAACAATGGAAATAACAATACACTCAAAATATCCACGCTTGGTAATGATATTGTTGTTTTTTATGAAACCACACTGTAATTCTGTTACGATCCAGTATAATTTTTAAAATATGATAAACCTGAATTACAGTCTTTTTTCCCGTTTCATCGGTATCTTAGTATACCTTGCTCCAATGACAGGAAACGCTCAAGTGGCATCTTTCTATCAGGTTACACCTGTTGAGATCGAAGGCTATTTCACAAAGACAATATTCCCGTTTAACCCAACTTTTATGAAGGAAAATAGGGTAAAAAATGTAACCCTCAAAAGTCAGGAAAATGGAATTGCCAATCACTATGCATTTGATTCCAATGGTCTTTTGGCGAGCATAAGTATGACCCGATTCAATAAAGAAAAAATAGATACTGTTTTTTATATAGCATATCACTATAATACCAATGGTCTTGTCGCTAGAGAAGCGAGAATTGATTATCATAATGGCATCGTAAAAATAAAGCTGTATGGGTATGACGAAAAAAATCGAATTGACAATATCAGAATCTTTTCCTTGAACGCTCAAATGCCCAATAGAACACAAAATAATGATTGGATGGGCGAACCTGTTCCCGGTTTAGATCAAATCATTCTCAAAGGATCTTGGCCGGATGAAAATCTATTAAATAACATGATCAATGAAAATAAGTTTTCTTCCTGGCGATATCGTTATTTTACAGAGAATAAATTTGAGGCAGAGGAACGTACAGAATTCTTCGATTTTGTAAAAAATGGGGGTAGTCAAGATACCTGTCACCAAAAGATGACGTATTATTATCTAAATAATCATCCTATTGTTCAATTTCTCCATTCTGGTTGTGCTGCCAAGACCATACCCTCCGAACAATATGATTTTAAAGATGGACTTCTACTGGCAATAACTGAAACAAATGCCAGTGTTGAGCCTAGAAATGAAAAATATACCTATGACAAAAACAAAAATCTGGTATTGATGCAAAATAGCTGGAATGGACAAAAAGTAAGCGAGTTGATTATGACGTATAATAAAAAAGGCTTTCTAACGACCATACAACGAAAATCTGAAACAGCTAAAATGGCTCATTATTTTGAAGATCGCATCCTCGATCTGAGCTACACCTTCTATTGAAAAATTACATCTTATTAACCGGTTTCGTTAAAATATGTCTTCAAAAATCTTTAGATAGATATCACCAGCAAAATTGATCGACCTTAATTTAAATTTGCAGTTCTGTATTCCCCCGGAGTTTTTCCGATTGTCTTTTTGAAAAACCTATTAAAATGTTGTGGGTATTTGAATCCGAGTTCAAACGCTATCTCACCAATACTTTTTTCAGTATCAAATATTTTCTGTTTTGCAAGTTCGATCAATTTGAATTGAATAAATTCCTGCGGTGATTTGCCAGTTTCCTTCTTAATAAGATCACCAAAATAGTTCGGAGAAAGATACAACTGTTCAGCACAATAAGATACTGTCGGAAAGCCATTCTCCTGCGGTTTTTCAGAATTAAAATAATCGTCCAAAAGCGTCTCAAATTTTTCTAATATTCCTTTATTTACATTGTCACGGGTGATAAACTGTCTATCATAAAAACGCTGACAATAATCGAGGAAGAGCTCAATATTGGAAACGATCAGCTTCTTGGTATGCTTGTCGATGTTATGTTTTAACTCAAGTTTGATTTTCTCCAAACAGTCAATGATGGTCTTCCTTTCCTGCTCTGATAAATGTAGCGCTTCACTGGCTGAATAGGCAAAATAAGAATAATTGCTAATGTCCTTGGCGAGCGAAGTCCCATATAAAAGCTCCGGATGGAAAACCAAAGCTGTACCCTGGGGTTGATAATATTCATTTCCATTCTCCCCGATCACCTGTCCCGGTGCGAGAAATATCAAAGTACCTTCCTCGTAATCGTAATTCTTCAGTCCATATCTCAAGTCTCCACATTTCACTTCTTTAAAGAATATGGTATAAAATTCATACCTAAGCTTCGACAACTTTCTTGGATCCGCTTTGCTCAAATCAACAATGCTAATCAAGGGATGCAACGTTTCATTATTATTGAAATTGTTGTATTCTTTGATTGTTTTAAAATTGATAATCTCTTCCATGGCAATTTCTTATTTATTCAAAATTACAAAACTGAAATCCAATATTTTATTAAACAGGCTATCATCAGTAATAATGGTATCAATATAAGTAATCCATATACCATATTCCGCTGCTGCAAACCTGAGATTTGTATTGTGAGCACATTGTATCAGGATAAACAATTAAAAACTAAAAGTTTGGATAAGTAATATTGGTAGTAATACCTGTAATCCGTATACCCAAAAAGCAAGCCAACATGCTGAACTTTGCATAAACACCGAAAACAGCGATGAAGGTACTAACGATAGATTGGTTTGTAAAAATTAAATAACAGGAAATAACTTTAAAATCACATCAAATGGAACAGATAAAATATATTATAGTAGCCATGTTTATGGCAACGGGCATGATCACAGAAGCACAGAACAAGTCCAAAAACCCCTTTGGTCTTGTCTATGGGGATGCCATCAAGGAAAATATAAAAGGTGAAGTAAATATCCATCCCGTCAGCTACAAATTGAATGGAATCGATATCGCTGCCAACGTATATACTCCTGCGGATTACGATAGTTCAAAGAAATATCCGGCGGTTGTTGTCGCCCATCCTAACGGTGGTATCAAGGAGCAAACCGCGGGCCTATATGCACAGCGTCTGGCAGAAGTGGGTTACATTACCATTGCTGCCGATGCAGCTTATCAGGGTGCAAGTGGTGGCACTCCACGTCATACAGACAGACCCCAATTCCGCACAGAAGATATCCGTGGAATGGCAGACTTTATTAGTTCGTATACTGGCGTAGATGCAAACAAAGTAGGTGCGTTGGGAGTTTGCGGTGGTGGTGGTTATACCCTCAAAGCAGCGCAATCGGACAAGCGTCTAAAAGCCATAGCTACCCTGAGTATGTTCAATTCTGGTGAGGTAAGACGTAATGGTTTTCAGAATTCCCAGATAAATACCATCCAAGAGCGCCTAAAACAAGCTTCGGATGCCCGCGCGCAAGAAGCTGCCGGTGGAGAGATCAAGCTTTCGGGGCTCGCCAGCGTAACGGATGAAGAAATTGCCAAAACGCCAACCGATCTCTATCGTGAAGGATTTGTCTATTACTACCGGACCCACGCTCATCCCAATTCAACCTTTCTCTATACGACAAGCAGTCTGATGGATCTGATGACATGGGATGCCACTGATCAGATCGAACTTATCGGTCAACCGCTGCTCATGATCGCAGGAAGTAAAGCTGACACAAAATATATGAGCGACGAAGCTTTTCCAAAAGCAATCAATGCAAAAAACAAGGAGCTTTTTGTAATCGAAGGGGCCACACATATTGAAACCTACTGGAAACCGGAATATGTTGAAGAAGCTGTAGGAAAATTGACCAACTTCTTTGGTAAGAATCTGAAATAAGGGATTTAAAACGAATCAAACAACATGAAAAAATTAATATTCAATATGCTATTCATCGTCATGGGACTACAGTTGTCCTTTGCACAGCAATCTTCTCCCGATCAGGAGATCATGGCGATATCCAAAGAAAAATGGCAATGGATGGCTGATAAAAACACCTCCGAATTGGATAAGCTCTTTCATGAAAAATCCATGTTCGTCCATATGGGCGGCTCCTGGGGGAAACAACAGGAACTCGATATCATCAAGAGCGGCGGTATCTGGTACAAAAAAGCGGATATCCACGAAGTATCTGTAAATATTATCGACAATACAGCCATTTTATTAAACAGAATTGACCTATTGGCTGTTGTTGGTGGGAATGAGGTAAACAATCCTTTTATGGTGACTGAGGTTTACATGAAACAGAACGGTGTCTGGAAATTGGGCTCTTTGTCATTCACAAAGCTACTTGTCCCTGATAGCAGGTAATTGAAAAAAGATCACTATTCCAGAACGCAGATTGTATAATCAAGAATAACAATGACTAGCAATAAATTAAACAACATACTACTTATCTTATTTGTATCCCTTTCCTATATGTTGAAAGCGCAGACAAACCCAAAGAAAAGCTTATCTTTAAAAGAACAGCATATTGTGGCCATCGCCGCATCCACTTCAAAAGGAGATCTCGCTATGCTCAAAACAGAACTGGAAACAGGACTTGACGCCGGTTTGACGGTTAACCAGATCAAGGAGGTCATTGTGCATATCTATGCCTATGCTGGGTTTCCAAGAAGTATCCGCGGCCTACAAACATTCATGGCTGTACTGGACGAACGAAAAGCAAAAGGTATAACAGATCCACCCGGAGCCGAAGCTTCGCCTATTGATAATAGTGAAAGTAAATATGCACGTGGGCGGACAATACTGCAGCAACTAACGGGTGTCCCTGAAATGGGAACGAAAGCTGGTTATGCCGCTTTTGCCCCTATTATAGAAGTTTTTCTGAAAGAACATCTATTTGCTGATATTTTTGAACGGGATATTTTGAGTTATACAGAACGGGAGCTGGTCACAATATCGGTACTCGCAAGTATAGGTGGCGTCGAGCCCATGCTTCAATCCCATTTGAAAATATGTCTGAATGTCGGCCTGACTGCCGAACAATTGCAACAATTCGTTACGATCATAAAGTCAAAGATCGGGGAAGATGACGCAATTGTTGCTGGAAATGTACTGGACGAGGTGCTGAAGACAACAAAGTAAAACAATGAAACAGCTATTACAAATGAAACACTTAAAAATAATTACTCCACTGATATTCACCACCCTGCTTTCGGCATGTGGAAACAAGGTACAATCCATCAATACTGATATGAACAGAACTGAAAATCTGATTTTTGCCAAAGGAAAAAAAATCGAAAATGATAATTTCACGGGAACAGCCTGGCTTAACAGCCTGGTCGATGCGGATAGTACCAACCAAAATGCTGTTGGGAGTGTAACCTTTGAACCGGGTGCACGAACAAAATGGCATTCTCACCCAGCAGGGCAAATTATATTAGCTTTGGATGGGGTTGGATATTATCAGGAAAAGGGTAAGGAAAAGGTGATCGTAAGGAAAGGAGAAGTTGTGAAGTGTCCGATCAATGTCCCTCATTGGCATGGAGCGAGCGCGGATACAGCCTTCGTACAGATTGCGATAACTGGGCGGGAAAAAGGAGAAACAGTCTGGCTAGAACCTGTAAGCGACGCGGAATACCATGGCGGGCAGAAAGAAAGGTAGCCCTAATCCCTGTGACATACTTCGTATTAATGAGTCATGAAGATCCAATAAGCAGTAGCAAGTATTCTGGAGATCCCATTAGTCGAATTGTAAAAGGGATATCACGGATTGTAAATAGATAAGATTTAATTTTATAGTAGTCATTAATTTTAGTTTATAAAGGCTGATGCTATTGGTTCAGCTCGTTAAACCTTCGACAAAATGACAACAGCAAACAACGTTCGGGCAATTGCAGAAAAAGTTAAATCCTTCGCTATGGGATTTATTGGCACATTTTTTTTGGCTCTTGGAGTCAGTTATTTTAATGAGCAATCATCTTATAGAATCCCAAGAATATTACTTCCTGTTTATGAATTTTTAGGAAATATAGGTTTAGCAATCGGTTTACTTATATTGGGCGGTATACTTTTATATTATGCTTACATCAAATTTAAAAAATACGGTGGCAAACCGGTTATCATGCTGATTGTTCTACCCCTGTTTACACTACTAGCTTTTGGTTTAAATACATTCTTCAACAATAATCAGTCTGGCAAAAAAGGGTACAGTGCGCAAAATAGACAAGCGACAGAACAGGTAGGAAACGCAAATCGTCCCAAGTTAAACAATGAGAAAGCAGAAAAATATTTGGATAAACTGGAAAACCTATTTGCTGAAATGACCAAGGCTAAAGAGCATGCTGATGAAAATAGGTTTAAGCTCCTGGAGACACAGTTTTTAGATTTGGGTACTGAATTAGCTATTATTATCCCAGAAATGGCCAAAACAGATCAATATCCAAGTTTCATACAATATAACGCCTATGTATCAAACAAGATCCATAAGATGCGAATGAACTAACAGACTCCTAGCATAGTGATTGAAACGAATAGTGTTTCCAACAAAAGTTCTAACACTTTCAGTTTAAGATATACATTTTCCTATGCTCCCGACATGCATGAGAGAAATGATAAATACAAGGATCTTACATTAAAATTAGAACCAGTGTAAGATCTTTTTCGCTAGATGGGATTGAACGACAGATAGACCATGAATTGATCATTGATTAAAACAATACATAAACAAAACCTTCATGCTCTTGTAAGCACCAACAGCCATGAAAATCAACTGAAGGTCCTTTCTGACCAATAGAAAACAGACACTTTCACAAAAAAAAGGTTTTCAAACGGGGAGAATGAAAACCTTTAAATAACCAATTATAAACCTAAATTATGATAGCACAAATATAAAGATCTAAAATCATAAAAACAAAAATATCTACCAAAATAGTAGATATTTTTGTTTTTCATTCTGTTTTCAATCCTTTACACACATGCTGTTTTCGAGCTAAAAAGAACAAAAAAGCTGCGACGGACAGAATAAACGGTTTACATTAAAATATTATTTTCAGCAACAATAGGTTGCGGTAGCGAAGTCTCATCCAACATATCACGCATATCAATTTCGATCATTCGGCTAATTTGTGTAATCGGTATATCATTGGCACTACCTTCAAATGGATTGACGGAGCTCTCTCCTATAGTATCCAAAACGTGAAATGCCCATGCTACGATTGTCGAAAACAAAACATTAAGCCAAATACTATATCCTTCCAGAAACGTCCCCTCACCCAATTTATCATACTCCCGGAGCAAACCAAAAGGCAATAATAAAATAAACACAAACATCAGATAAGTCGTAACCGAAGCGAAATTGCGCGGATAAGGAAAGTTTTTGATGCGCTCGGCTTTTCCCTGATCATCGATCAGCCTGATGATCCCCTGTTGCAGCTCCAGCCATTGAATATCATTGATATGCCCCTCTTTTTTCAGGACAGCAACTTGTTCCGACTGTAATGCCAACAATTGGGTTGCCCTATTCTTTTTGGACAGAATATAAGTGAGTTCCTTTTCTTCCAGGTAGCTTCCCAACACTTCCTCCAACTTGCCATCCCATTCAGGAATACGATAATGTGTACGCAGAAATTCTTGATTGCTCTTACGACTGGTATTTTCCCAATTACGTGGTTCCCTAAGTTGGTATCGCAATGCGGTAAGCCAGGCAAAGTGCCGGTAGAACAATTGTTTTACAATCGGACTCTGCTTTCCACCGGCCGTATCACGTACCAAAAATGCGAAATTACGACTGTCGTTGATCACGCTGCCATAGATCTGCCTCGCTTCCCAAATACGCCCATAACTCGCATTATTTTTAAATCCGACAATGAAAGCCAAGCCAGTCCCCAACAGAGCTAGGGGCTGCCAGGGTAATGCAAGAAAATGCCAGCCAAAATAATATAAAGCGGTAGGGACTGTAGCTATTAAAAGTATCCACAAGGTATCGCGGAAAGTCCATTTGAAAAATTCCTGGGGACTGTATCTTCTTCCGGTATGCATAGTCTATTTGATCATATGTTCTCTTGAAAATACGAAATATTCTGCATTAATCAACTGTCATTCATTAATATCCATTATCCTTCTACAGCATACTTTATTGCATACAGTTGTACCCGATTCAAGCATGATGATCTATCCGTATAATAGTATAGACGGTTGAAACAACCAATTGTCCCTGTCTTTTTCCTTCGTCCGACAGAATTATTCAACTTTAAACAGGAACAGCTTGATGCTTGATCAGTATATACTGATCGTATCATGTTATAAACTCAATCCCAGTGTAAACGCGACACCTTTTGATTGTAAGTCCACATTCCCATATCCTATTCCTGTTAGAGGTATCTTAACAAAAGGTTTTATGCCTATATTAATCTTGTTGCTGATTTTCTTTTCAACCGATATCGAAAAGTCTGCTACACCAAAAATATGCTGGTTTTCGCCATTGACCTCATAGCTTGCACTTTTTTTATCGTTGTAACTACTTTTGGCTTCATAGACTGCACCCTTTTTGCCTCCGTAACTGGCTTCACCTTCATAGTCAAATGTATATTTTTCCTTCAGCATAAAATAGCTGGACAGACCAGCACTGACATTAAACTTTACCTTTTTACTTTTCAATACCGTATAATTTGCTGTCAGGGGGACATCGATCACATCACATACGGCACTGACCTGGTTAGGTAACTGTGTCAGTTGTGGGGGATTTGAGGGAGAGTAAAAGCTGTATGCTGACTTATAATTCTTCTTGGCATAGATAGCGCCAACAGAAACACTCAACCCTTTAATTAGTGGATAGGAATAAGCCAAACCAACGTTCTGACTTACGGAAGATTTACCGGAACCTTTTACACTCGTTAGATCAGGTCCCGCCAAAAGTGTTAACACTGACGACTCTCGTTTTGGCACACTAGGCTCTTCAACCTGCTTTTGATTATACAACGCGGCTAACCGATCTCCTGTTGTTTCAACCGGATCCAGGGATAAGTCAAAACGTGGAAGTTGCCCAGTTTTAAATTTCATTTTCGGAACCGTAAAATCGGCTTTTGTATCAATACGCCGCAAGATACCTTGATTTGCTTCTGGGAGCGCTGTTATCATATTATTTTGTGTCAGCTCTCCAGCAGTTTTTTCCCCCAGACTAAAATCAACATTTTCTTTCAACCTAGATTTTATATTTTCCGTTTTTCCTTGAGGCCTTATCCGTGAAAAATCATGCTGAATAATCGTATCCCCTACCTGCTGCTCAGATTTATTTATAGCAGCGGATTGAACAGAATTATCCATTTTTTTGCTTTCTACCGGTACATCCTTATTCCAGATAAAAAAAAGAGCGAGTACTGCGGCAGCTGCCATAGATAGTGCTGTAAGGAAATACAATGTTGACTTTCTTTTTTTTCGATCATTGTTCAATCGAGACTCCATCTCCTCCCAATGCGATTCATTAAAGTCAAAATTGGCTTCATCGAGACCTTCTCTAAAGATCTCATCAATCTTGTTCTTGTCCTTTTCCATCATGTATTCTCCCCAGTTTTACCTTTTGTCTCCTCTTGGCTTTTCACCATTTCAGCAAGTCGTCCGCGGGCTTTATGCAAATTGGATTTTGAAGTTCCAACTGCAATCCCCAGCATATCACTGATCTCTTCATGTCCATACCCATCAATCGCATAAAGATTAAACACTGTACGATAGGCTGGTGGAAGCCGATGTATCATCAGTAGCAAATCCTCGTAATTCAATTTTTGAGTTATCGTATCATTATCGGCAATAGCATGTTCAACCATAGCAATATCGACCAGGTACCCCTGTCTAATTTTCGCGCGATAGAAATCTATTGCCGTGTTTGTCATGATTTTTTTTATCCAGGTAGATAAAGGCTTCTGATAATCATATTTGATTATATTTTTAAATACTTTAAAAAATCCCTCGTTTAAAATACCTATTGCATCTTCTTTATTATCGGCATATCGTAAACATATACCCAGCGCCAGCGCATAATATGTGGTATAAAGATCTTTTTGAGATCTGCGGTCCTCATTTATGCATCCCTTAATAATATGGATAGATTTTTCGTCAACTTCTTTTATCGCCACTCGATATTGTTGCTTTTCTTTTGATAAATATAGTATAAAATGTAGTACGATGAGATAATAAGAAAGGTTGCCTGCAATGAAAAAAATATTTTTTTTTATTGCAGGCAACCTTTTCCAGCGCATGGTCGTAATGGCTAGTATCAACAATTAAAACTTAGTATTATGGAACTTAACCCAAAAAATGTAAAAACAGCCCTAGTGGCCGTCTTCCTGTTATCCCTATTTTCGTCTTGTTCTAAAGATGACGATAAAGCTCCTGAAGATAAAAAGAAAGGAATACAAACAACTGCAAATGCTCAATTTGGCACCATTCTGACTGATGCTAATGGGAAAACGCTCTATTTCTTTTCAAATGATACAAAAGGCATGTCAACATGTACGGGAAATTGTCTATCCACCTGGCCGGTTTATCATAACAATGAGACTAGTTCTGATATGAAGATCGATAAAAGTCTTCTGGGCGAAATTACGAGAGCCGATGGTAACAAACAAAGCACCTACAAAGGTTGGCCATTATATTATTATGCAGGAGACAGCCAATCTGATCCTGTAAAAGGAGATGCCGTAAATAAAATCTGGTATGTGGCAAAGCCCGATTATCTGCTGATGGTTGCCAATGCACAACTTGTCGGGCATGATGGGAAAAACTATCTGGGAGATTACACGGAAGGTACGGGCAGCACCTTGTATTTAACCGACGATAAAGGTCGAACACTTTATGCCTTTAGCCCTGACAAATTCAATAAAAATACGTTTACCAAACCCGATTTCAGCAATGATAACATCTGGCCCATCTATCAAATGGACAAAGGAGCCTTACCGTCCCTCATAAAATCGGCAGATATCTCCGTTATCGATGTTTTTGGTAAAAAACAATTGACTTTCAAAGGATGGCCTATGTACTATTTTGGTCAGGATCAACAACGTGGTGACAACAAAGGAATTAGCTTCCCTCGCCCCGCTGTATGGCCAATCTTGAATGACAAAACAACTACCGCACCTACTAGCTAAATTATAGTTTATGAAGCTACAATGATTTATTCAAATAAACGGCCAGCTGAACGGAGTCCGAAACATTCGAATGAGTCCCTGAACAGCAACAGCAGATAAAAATGTGTAAAAATAAAGCTGGTAGCTTCATCAACTTCGAGAAAAAAATGATACAGATGAAAAAACTAAAAATAGCTAGAACGCTCATTCCGAACAATAAGTTCATGTTGACTATTGCGACTATTATTGTAATAGCGATTGCACTTACAGGATGTACAAAAAAACAGGCCGAGGAATTATCTCCTGAACCTCCGGGCCCAGAAGAAGTTACCGTAAAAAATGTATCCTATACAAATTTTGCAAAAGCACTTTTTGAAACCAAATGCAGGTCATGCCATACCGCTGGACGACCTGCCAGTGCACGCTGGGAATTTAACGGATATAACTCTGTCAAAGATCATATTACAAGAATTAACAACGTCGTATTGGTGACCAAAACGATGCCCATCGGGGGCACCTTGACAGCGAAAGAAATAGAATTGCTGGATGCTTGGATCAAACGCAATACTCCGGAAAACTAATGCAAAACTCATATGAATAAGATACATATCTATAGTATACTCCTGTTATTGCTTGGGAGTAAAGCGACATTCGCTCAGCAGACAAATTCCTTAGTCTCCAAAGCTGCAAGCATTTCTTTTTTCAGCAGTGCCCCCCTGGAAGATATAGAAGCGAAAAGCAGTTTAGCGGGGTCTGCCCTAAATATCAAAACAGGAGAAATTATCTTTCGGGTAAAAATTACCTCATTTCAATTTGATAAAAAACTGATGCAGGAGCATTTTAATGAAAACTATATGGAGAGCGATAAATATCCGCTCTCTGAATTTAAAGGTAAGATCGAAGAATGTGAAAAATTAGCCAAAGATGGCACCTACAAATTGAATGTCTCAGGTACTTTACAAATTCACGGTGTCGGTAAATCCTATTCTACCGCGGCAACTTTCAATGTGAAGAATGGTGCAATAAAAGCTATCGCAGCCTTTGATGTCAGACTGGCAGACCATAAAATCAGTATTCCCTCCATCGTCGGAAAGAAAATTGCGGAGGTCGTGAAAGTAAAAATAGAAGCTGCTTATAACTAATAATTATTCCATTCAATTATGAAAAGTATACTATGCATAATGCTATCTATTATTTCGCTCAAAGTAGTTGCACAGGAAGATCTCGATAAAATGATCAAGCTTGAAGGGCCAAAGAACGAAAAAGTTACTGCAACATTTAAATCAGGCAACTTGATCAATCTAAAAACTACTGAAACCATTCATCGAAATGAAATGGACTTCAGAGTAGATCACCGGTTTGGGGATATTGGAGGAAGTGCCGGCGGAGCAAAAAATTTCTTCGGTCTTGACAATTCAACAGATATCCGGATCGGTTTTGATTATGGTTTAACGGATAATATCAACATCGGAATCGCCAGAGCGAAAGGTGCCACAGAAGTCAGACAGCTCTATGAGGGTAATATCAAATACCGCTTTGCTGAACAAACAATAGACAATAGTGTACCTGTTTCGATCGCCTTTTTTGGAAGCACAGTCGTATCCGCGATGGAGGCTACGGAAGAAAAACATTCAGCGGCAAGTTTCGAACGGTTCAGCGACCGTCTGAGCTATGTGACGCAATTGATTATTGCTCGAAAATTCAGTTCGAGTTTTTCTCTTACTGTTGTACCCTCCTATCTTCACCGTAATTATACAGCTTATAATGATCAGAATAACATGTTTGCAATCGGTATTGGTGGTAGGGCGAAAGTAAGTAAAAGGATAGCATTCGTTGCCGATTATTTCCTTCCCTTCCGTCAATCCTCGAAAAAGAAATACCGCGAAGAGGTAACTGGCCAACGCTACTATAATGCTTTAGGAGTTGGTTTGGAAATGGACACAGGTGGACATATATTTCATCTCAATTTTACAAATGCAACAGCGATACAAGAATCACAGTTTATCAGTGAGACCAACAGTTCATGGGGGAAAGGACAATTTAGATGGGGATTCAATATTGCAAGACGTTTTAATTTTAACAAAAAAGAGAAGGGATAAAATCAGTATACACGCTGCGCTTATTGATTTGCTATCAATGATATTAATCGTTTAAAGCTGAACTATTATCCCCTCTCCTTTATCGGTGAGAGGGATAATAGTTTTTTTAAATGCACATGAGAAGCATTCTTTTGAACAGCTACTTAAATATTTTTAAGTGTGGTGTACCATTGGTAACCACCATTTAATCTGATTTTTATTTTCTCTGGCTTCGCAGAGCGTATGGTATATTTGATCAATTTACCGTCTTTCCATTTCATGTCGACCGTATAATTGCCCCTCGCTTTGAGGCCTTTCACCTCGCCATTTTTCCATGCATCAGGTAGAGCAGGCAACAGATCTATACAGCCATCGTGACTCTGCAAAAGCATTTCAGCAATACCAGCTGTAGCACCGAAATTGCCATCGATCTGAAATGGAGGATGTGCGGAAAATAGATTCGGATAAACACCTCCACCACCGCCCATATTATTGGGGTCAGCGACCGGTTTTAGCATTTCCCGGATCAATTTGAACGCCCTGTTTCCATTATGAAGTCTTGCCCAAAACAAGGTTTTATAAGCGATAGACCAGCTCGTACTATTATCTCCTCTTACCTCAAGCGTCTTTTTTGCCGCTTCCGCAAGTTCAGGAGTAGATAAAGGCGTAATTAATGGTGCTGGATAAACCCCATATAAATGAGAAACATGACGATGGGTCGGCTCGATTTCCTTATAATCCTCCAACCACTCCTGTATACGTCCATCTTTACTGATCACTCCAGCTGGAGGTATCGCTTGCAACAAATTCTCTAAATCCTGTCTAAACGCATGATCAATTTTCAGCTTTTTGGAGGCTGTGATCACATTCGTAAACAGCTCCCGCACAATCTGATTATCAATGGTAGGTCCCATACAGATGCTCGCGGTCTTTCCGTTAGCCATATAGAAAGTATTCTCTGGCGAAACCGAGGGGGAAGTAACCATCCAGCCTGTTTTAGGGTCTTTCACTAACACGCTTTTATAAAATTCCGCAGAACCTTTCAGCACAGGATAGATATCTTTTAGATAGTTTAAATCATTTGTAAAAGCATAATGATCCCATAAATTGCTACATAGCCATCCTGAGCCTGCATTTGATGCTCCCCATGACGCACTCTCACCAGGCTCAGTAAATCCCCAGACATTTGTAATGACATGCGCAATCCAACCATCAGCATTATAGTAAGCCTTGGCGGTTTTCTTTCCCGGTTCAACGAGACTTTTCACCAATTCCGCTAGTGGCAGATTCAGTTCAGATAGATTGACCACCTCTAGAGGCCAATGATTCATCTGTACATTCACATCCAGGTGATAATCCCCATTCCATGGTGTGTTGATCTCCTGCGCCCAAAGACCCTGTAAATTTGGTGGCAACAATCCCACCCGGGTACTACTGATGCTCAGATATCTCCCATACTGAAAAAACAAAGTAGCAAGTGATGGATCATTATTGAAATTGTTGTAAAAATTGGCTATCCGACGGTCTGTTGGTAAATCTGCAGCTGCCCCTTCTCCAAGATCAATATAAGCACGTTTAAAGAGCTTGCTGAATGCAGCTATATGACTGCGTTTTTGCAGATCATAACTTTTTTTCATCGCTGCGGACAAAAACTGATTTGTCTTTTCTTCAAAGGCAAAGCCCTTGAAATCAGTTCCAGCAGAAACGTAAATCAACACCTCAGTAGCATCTTCAATAACCAGATTATTATTTTCCGAACGGATAGTTCCATCTTTCAATTTCGCCTGTACCCGAGCCAGATACTTCATGCCCTTACCATCGGTACCATTATTGAGCTGGCCGGACATCTGCAATTCGTTGCCCACCGTATTAACCTGATAGCGCTCAGGTCTATTCATCGCAATACGACAATTGAGCTGCCCGGGCTTGTCTGCTGTCAACCGAATGACATCGACATCATCATCAAAACTTGTAAAATACTCGCGTTTATAATTTACACCATTACGTGTAAATGTACAGTTCGCAATGGCTTGGTCCAATAGGAGTTCGCGACGGTAGTTCTCAACTTTTTGTTCCTTTCCCTGATCCCCTTTATAGGTGAAATCGATCTGCAATGCACCCATTGTTTGAAATTTACCCCACCTTTCTCCTGCTGAGCCTTCGCCTTTACAAACAAAATTGCTGTTTACCAATGCTTGCGCCTCATCATTTTTACCCTGTAAAATAAGTTGCCGGATAGCCGGAAGACTTTTATAGGCCTCATAATTATTGGCATCCTGCGGACTTCCAGACCATAAAGTAATATCGTTCAGGACAATGCGCTCCTTTAAAATACCGCCATCGGGTGTCATTCCCAACCGGCCATTGCCCAGCGGCAATGTGGCTTCCCAAATTTCCGCTGGTTTATCATACCACAATTTTAAGGGCTTTTGCTGGGCAGATACGGTTGTAAGAGCGAAGCAGCAAAAATAAAATACAGTTAACAGTTTCTTCATGATATATCGTGTTTCAAATCCCTCATTTTGTTGCGGAAAGCTAGTTAATCTCCATAAACCTTAAATTCATAGATATTGGCAATAGTCTTGTCTTTGGCAGGCAACACTGTCAATCGCACCCATCTCGCTTTGGCATTGCCCTCATCAGCAAAACATGGAATTGATATTTTAGCATTGTTGGTTTTATCTGCAAAAACAGACCATTTCACATTGTCGGCGGAGTACTCAATTTTGTATTGTGCTCCTTTATCTACAAAATCCGTGAAGGTTTCACATCTTTTTATTTTCTGTAGAGAACCAAGATCCACGACCAGATGCTGCTCGGTACCATCAGCTTTTGGACTCCACTTGGAAAGGCTATTTCCATCAAATGCACCAATCAAGCTATGTCCCACGGGATCAGCAGGAGAGGTAGCTGGTTTCCATGCGGACAGCAATTGGCCTGAGGCCGGCGTGTAATTGAGGACAAGGTTGTCGAATCCAGCAAAATTAAAGCCCGATACGTAACCTGCTGCACCAATTGAATAGGTATCATCCTGTACATCAACAACGAGTTGGCCGTCTATGTAACCTTTGATATTGCTTCCTTTTCCGGTCAGCTTCAATTTATGCCATTTACTGGCATCCACATTTCCACTTGCAAGTATATTTTTCTTCGTCTGAAGTTTCCATGTACCATCTTTATAGATATTAAAACGATAGCCGAAAGGAATATTTGATTGATTGGCTTTATCATAGGCTCCTCTCAAAATTAGTCCGGCATAACCGACTCCATTAAAGGCATCATTTTCGACAAAAACATCAGAAGAAATTTCGCCCTGCTCCCATTCCGTATTTTGCGCAACAAACGTATAGGCACATTCATCCGGAATCCAGTGGGTGATATCGTTTACGAGCAATTGTCTTAAGTATTTATTATTCCCTTCAGATTGCGCCAATTCAAAAGCACCCGAGTTGTCATAAAAGTATTTTGGCGAAAGCGGTGCTCTTTCTAAAGAGTAATTATCAAAATTATCACTGTACTTTGTTGGGAAGGCTTTTTCTTTAGGGATATTGTGCGCTCCCTTTTGCTGACCTGTCGTTGTCGTAATCGTATAAATACTCTCCGGATCAACAGCTAATGTAACTTCTCCGTTGACTACCGAAATATCTTGCTGTTGTACAAATTGGCTTTTACTGTCCGACTTCCACACATGCAACTTATCTTTAGGAAGATCAGCGATATTGAATGTTAATTTCTGTCCCTCTGAACCGCTGACCACCACAATACTATAATCATTGCTGCCATCCATGTTTTTATAAGTACAGTAAGCACCATCACCACTGAATTCCCCACAGCCACTATCGAGGTACTTCCATCCTGGTTTGGCAAACTGGTTAAAATGCGCTACTGCCCAGATCGTTGGCCACACCTCATAATATCCTGACCAAGGTGTAGTTCCTTTCATCAAGCCTACATTCGAAAAACAGGAAATATCGGGCATTGAAGCAATCGGACACCACATATTTACTTTCACTATTTTCCATTTGATGTAACACTTTAAAATGTTCTTGGCTAAATATGTCGTGTTTCTCCAGGATGCTCCAGGCAATGAAAAATCCTCACCAGACCATAAGGGTAATTCTGTCAGAACAGAATTTGGATTTGGTTCTTCACCTCTATATCCCCACATATAGGAGTCCGGATAGTGATAGCTGATCGATGAAATTGTATTTCTGAATACAGAGTCTTTAACCAGCAAATCACTGATTTCCCATGCTTTACCAGCACCTTCGGGTGCATTTATTTTAATATCTTTAAAGCCATTTCGATCGAGTGTAGGTCTTAACACATTGACAATCCAATCCCTGTTATAATCGCGTTCATTCCAACAACCTGAAATATACTTCATCTTGAGTCCCCAGTGTTTTGCACCTTCAATAAACTTGACCAGGTAGTCTGCGTTGTCCTGTGACCATACTCCTTTAAACCATCCGGGCATGCTCCATTCCAGGGCATCAAGTTCTATATTCGGATTTCGATTTGCGGCTTCACGCATCAGCCAGTACTCAAATCCACGATTGTAATGAGGTTTTTCCATTTCAGCCCTTGTTCGTGCAAAACTTGGCTCCGAACCACAAGTGGTGTTACCATCCCCCCCAATTTCAGTCTTAAGGTAAGTAAAGCCTGCACCGAAGTTTGGTTTGAACAGGTAATCTAAAATATCGCTTCTAGATTTATCAGCATAATCTATTAACAGCCTTGAGGAGGAGCCTGCACTCACAGCGCCGACCCCATCAAAAAGCCGTCCGCTACCTTTTTCGTCAATCTTAATTAGTTTTGATGAACCAGCATTCGTCTGTGCTAAAGCAGCACTGACTGCAAGAGCTAAGTAAAGTGTTGTAATTGTGTTTTTAAACATAGTTGGTTTCATTGTATTACCTGTTTGAATTTTGCATAAATTTCAGGGTAAAATCTGACGGTTTTACCCTGAATATTCTTGTAATAGCACATGCTAAAAAATCGTTATTATTTGCCTATCTTATCGCTAGTCCATACACCAAGTTCTCCCATGGTGATAAATGAACCATTACCCCAAGTTTCCAGTACTTTAATTCGGATATACCGCGCTTTCGGCGTTCCCGGAGGAAGTTTAAACTCCTCTCCTGCTTTCGCATAGTCAATATCTCCTGCGGTCGTTTCACCGCCAGGCAATCCAGAAGGTTTTATGGATTGACAATCCGCCAATTTTGTCCAACTTGCCCAAGATCCGTCTGAAGCAGGACTATTGCTCCCCCAGATTTCGAATCGCTTAATGCTTTCTGCTCTGAAAATCCGGTCTGTTGCCTGCCAGGTTTTAAATTTACCAATCGAAACAGACTCCCCCATATCGAAAGTGAACCAAGGTGTGTTACTGTATGTAGATGCAAAGCCAGGTGTTCCATAATTCTCATCCCATAGAAAACGTAATAGCCAATTCCAGTTGTCTGTAACATCTGTTGGCAAAACATATTCTTTAAATTTGGACTTGTCCAGCTGCCGTTCGAATAAAGGAATAGTCGATTCCATCGCTTCTACAGTAAACTCGTCTATTGCTTTAGGTTCGGGCAGATAAATGGATCTGTAAATGATCTTAGACTGGTCCTTATACCCTGGCAGCTCCGTCGTTGCACTTCCTCCTGGAACAATGGCTGTCTGTGCCACACCCGCTTCGTCTGTATACTTTAGTTCAATGGATTTTTCGCCATCTAATGCTGCATTCCAATTGACAATAAGCTTGTTTCCATCCGGAGAAAAACCAATTGATTTAACCGTACGGTTGGACAATGCACGTTGATAATTATCACCATATGCTGTACCAGTCACTTTTTTGACGACTGATCTCGCATTATTGGCGGTATATGTATATACCTCAAAAGAATAGGCTCCTTGGGTAAGGTTATTGAACATAAAATCAACAACATCCTTCCCAGTTGTCTTTACAACATCTGCCTCCACCGAATCAGTATTATTTTTCCAGAACACCTTGACTTTAGTGACCAGGGGATCATTGCCAAGAATAATCCTCAATTGAATCCTATTCCTTCCTCCATTGGCTGCTACACTATCTGCTCTCCCCGGATAGTAAATTTCGCCATCTTTTGTAATTTCTTTATAATCGTCTTCTTTTGTACAGGAAATTATAGCGATCCCAGCAACGATAAAGAAAAAAAAGCAGGTTAGATATTTTATTATTTTCATATTTTCTCTTTTAAAGTATGATTACTACGGATTAGGATTCCCCCATAGTGTCAGTTCCGTAAAGTTTACATAAACACCATTGGTCCAGTTTTGTAAGGTTTTAAACCGGATATATCTTACTGCAGGTGCTTCTATAGGGATATTAATGGTCTCTCCTTCTAAGGCAGCTTCTATATCAGCGTTCGAATTCTGTTTCTGAGGTAAGCCAGAAGGTTTAATCTGTTCGTGTTCGGCTAGTAATATCCAATTGGTGAAACTGCCGTCCGGACTCGGATCATTAGAACCCCATATTTCTACCTTTCTTGGGTTGTGTAGGTCATAAAACCATCCTGGTCTCATAAACCAAACTAAACGGCTTAATTTCGCTGCCTTCCCGATATCAAAGGTAAACCACTGCGGCATCTTTACAGGGTCTATCGTATGATATGCTGTCGCATTGCTTACATCACCGTCGAAAAGATATTCGACCTCGTTACCCGGAAAATTTTTAGCATCCGTGCCATTAATATTTAGTCCTTTCATCTTTGTCCGGTCCAGTCTAGCTTCAAAGATGGGAGTTAATGTTACGTAAGTCGTGTCCGATAGGTTGCCCCAGCGATCCCGTACCATCAGTCCGAATCGGGTTTCCACAGATGGCAGCTCCCTGGCGCCAAAGCGTCCTGTTTTCGCTTTTGTACTGAGCGTTTTTACAGGCACAAAATTGCCCAGCTTATCATTGGTTAAGATCACAATAGCGACATCTGAGCCAATATCGTTCTTATAGGTAACATCTATTCCTCCAAATGCCTCACTCGCGACTAGCTTTTCCTTAACAAGATCAAATGGCGGTGTTTTGGGCTGTACTTTTACGACCAATGGCGCCGATACATTTTCACTTTTGTCGACCGCGTATAACCTTGCTTCGTAAACATCCGTATCAGCAAATCCTTCCAAGACAACACTGTCCAGATACCGGCTCACTTTTGTCGCCCGAACAACCCCCTCTTTGGTGGTATACTCAGCTCTTATATAGAGTAAATCTTTATCTTTTGGTAGACTATAGGTTATTTTAGCCGCCCCATTTAAATTTTCAACCTCAGCATGGCTCACGGGATCCGGTGCCTGCTTGTCACTTTTATCCATTGTACCCACCTCGGTTTTCCGACAGGATCCGATCATTCCAACGATCAATAGTCCCGCAAATAACACAGATATTATTCGTTTCATTTTTTCTTTTCTCACTAGTTAGTCATTCATATTAAATTTTCCTTGGCTACTATTACCACCCCCCATTTTGAACCAGATTCGGATTTACCAAAATACTGTTGTCTTTTATTGGCCAAAAATAATCTCTTGGACTATTAAAGCTTTGATTGAACAATAATATCCTGCGGTTATAATCGGGGTAGCTCGTTTGGATGACATCCCAACCATAGATAGGTTGATTTAAAAATTCTCCGGCTCTTTTCCAACGTCTCAGGTCCCAGAAGCGGCTACCCTCAAAAGCCATTTCAATCAAACGTTCCTGTTGAATAATTTCCCTCAAACCGTTCTTATCAGTATATTTATTCGGATTTTTTGCGAAGTTTGTCCATGACGATTCGACAGATTTAAGCCCTGCCCGGTCTCTTATCATATTAACATACTCCAAAGCAAGAGCCTTGTTATCCGTCTCATTTAACGCTTCGGCATAAAGTAAATAAAGATCGCCTAAGCGCACCACAGGCCATGGATAGCGCTCAACGGTAATATTCGTAGCACTGGCAACCATTTTCCAATTGACCAATTTTTTAGTGTAATAACCTGTCACCGAATAGATACGACTTTGCTTTTTCCCAGAATGTTGACCTGATTTGGCTTGAATGTTAAAATTTCCATTCTCCATATACCATGTAGAACCATCAAAGGCCATATCTGCATAAAAACGGGGCTCTCTGTCAAAATGTAAGCCGACGGATTGGTATCCATTCTGTATCCCAAGATCGGCAGCTGTTGCAGTCCGCAGCTGAAACCTATTGGCATAGTCCCATGTTTTATCTTCTGTAATAGGAACACCATTTTCTGTGTAAAACAATTCTGCCATTTTCATGGTAGGCGCGAGTTGCCCTTTTAAACCGGAATTAGGAACATTCGGATCCAGCTGCGGGCTCGCATAGAGCTGCAGCGTCCAGGTATCATTGGGCTTGGTTGTTGTTCCCCAGATCAGCTCCGAGTTCCACTTCTCACATACGGCATTACGGATGCTCATTTCCGTTTTTGTGAAATCATCGACCGGCTTTGTTGGCGAAATAAAACGATATAAATCAATATCTGCATTTTTTGCTGCAGTAATTGCCAATTTACATGCCTCTGCTGCTCTTTCCCATTTTTTCTGATCATAGGTTGCATTAAATAATACTCTCCCATCGGGATTCTTAATATTGGCAAAATCCGGATTTCCGTTAAACAAAGGACTTGCTGCCGTGACAAGCAATCTTGCTTTTATTGCGAGTGCAATAGGTTTAGTAATTCTTCCTAATTCAGTACTTTGATTTATAATCTTATCCGGTAATCCCACACTACCTTCTCCTGCCGCCGCCTCATCGAGTAGATTAACAATATAGTTCACGACGGAGTCAGCTGACTGCCGACTTACTTTTACCTCCTCTGGCGTTGCATAAATTGGTAAGTTCTTATCGACAATAGGGATAGGACCATACATTCTAAAGAGGTACCAGTGAAAATAAGCCTTCAAAAATTTGGCTTCAGCAATCCAGCGATCTCTCATATAGGGTTCAACATCTTTGACCCTGTCGATATTTTCAAGAAATATATTGCAGTTCCGAATACCGTTCCACATCGACTTACCGTCATAACCGTCCCAATAGTTTAATTCAGGCTCATCTTTATTCTGAAGCCCTCTGGCAATATTATAAGGAGATAAACTTGAATAATCCTCGCCCGTTGGCATTGGCCAATAAATCCATAGCTCGTCTCCGGTATTCAGTCCAGCATTCATTTCTGGATGGCCTTCCCGTGGCAGCCCATCATAACAAGTAAACAAAAACTTCTCTGCTTCATTACGATTGGAAAAAGCATGATCAATGGTAGAGACATTGTCTGGAACCACATCAAGAAAATTTTTCTTACAGGAATTCATCATCAATAGCAGCAAAACCGCTGAAAGGGTAAAACGAATCGTATATCTTTTCATATTGAATTTCTTTTTTGTATTAGAATTGGACATTTAATCCGAAATTGTATACTTTTTGAAGTGGATATCTTAGACCATTACCCCCCATCTCTGGATCCCAGAGATCAAAGCTACTTTTGACAAATAGGTTACTGGCATTTAGATAAAATCTGATTGGTCCCACACCCATTTTATCGAGCATTTTGCTCGAGAGGTTATAGCCCAACTCGACTGTTTTTAACCGTAAAAAAGAACCATTACGCATCCACCAGCTGGAAGGTTTGAGGTTATTTTGATTTAGATTCGGACTTAAACGAGGCCAAAACGCATAAATATTGCCATTCTCTTCGGACCAGTGATCATCAGCAATGGCTTGTAACAAACCATGCTGATAGGCGCCATTCATAACAAAAGGACTAGTTTTATCGGGATCAATCCAGAAAGAAGACCGACCTGATCCCTGAAAGAATCCACTAAGATCAAAGTTCTTATAGCCTACAGACAACCCAACACCATAAATAATTTCAGGTACTGTCGGCAAGCCCAATGGCACATAGTCTAAGGAAGAGATAATACCATCCCCGTTAATATCCCTGTATTTGATGTCTCCCCCCATAACCTCACCGAAAGTCTGAACTGGAGAGTTTTTCACCTCTTCATTATCGACAAAAAGTCGTTCTGCAATAAGACCATAATATTGGCTAAGTGGATTACCGACTTTAGACAGATAAGCTAAACTGGATGGATAATTGGGTTCCTCATTGACAAGCAATTTGCTCGTGGCATAGGTAAATGTTCCCCTTGCCTGTACCCACATATCACCAAAAGTCTTATTGTAATCCACCGAAAGGTCAATACCCTTTCCTTCTGCCTCACCCACATTAGCCTGTATGCCAGCAGATAATCCCATTGTCGTAGGAACATAAGCCCGATTCATCAAAATATTATTTCTGCGTGTTTTGTAAGCATCCAAAATAATATTGACACTGTTAAACAGGCTAAGATCCATTCCTAGATTGACCGTTGTTGCCTGTTCCCAGGTAATCGTCTCATTGGCATATCTCGAAATCGATACACCATCTTTGCTATAGGTATAGTTTGTACCAAAAGCTGATCCATGACCTCCATCCCTCAGATTCACTTTAGACAGATAAAAGAAGCGGTCATCTGTATTGCCGATCTGATCGTTACCGATCAAACCATAAGTTGCTCTAAATTTTAGTTTCGTTATAGTCTGTCTTAATGATCTAAAAAAATCTTCATTCGATGCATTCCAAGCTACCCCGATTGAAGGAAAGAAGCCATAACGATGATTTTTCGCAAAACGTTCAGAGCCATTTAGTCCAAAATTTGCTTCAAGTAGATACCTGTTATCATAGCCATACGTAAATCTCCCCGACAGCCCTTGATTGCGAAAAGGAAGCGAAGCCTGAAGATCAGCTGCATTGCCGGTAAGAAAACTCCGTAACTGGGTCACTAATAAAGCACCGACACTATGTTTTTCTGAAAAAACACGATTATAATTAACCGCTGCCTCCATATAAGAGACTGTGTTTGAAACTTTATCTCCTCTATTGTAATCCAGATACTCTGTTGCATTTTTCTCATTGAGCAATTCCAATGAATATTTATCACCTTTGGCATCTAGCGCATTTGCCCGATAATAGAAAGGATTGTACCTTCTGTTCAAATCAAAATAAGAATAGCGTTGTGTATAAGCCATGAGTCTTGCACTCAGTCCTTCTGTAAGGAATTTGAAATCCTGCTTAACTTCAAGTTGCACATTTAATGTTGAAGTGTTGTACTGCTGAAATCCCGATACCATTTCTGCATACGGATTAAAATACAAAGCTTCTCCTCTTTCACTAATTTTAGCATTGCCAAATAAAGGATGTTGCGCATAGGCCATATCAGACGCAGGAAAAACAGCTGGAAATTTAACAGGATTTGCAGCTATTGCGCCCTGAAAGATATTTCCACCACCACCAATTGGCCCTTGATAGTCATCAAAGCTTCCCGAAGTTCTTACGATTCCCTCGGTAGTAGGGGTCAGTTTAACATTGACATTTGACCGGATCTGATAACTTTTCAGGTTAATATTATTATCGAATTTATTTCCATTATCAGACTTTAATACACCATTATCCACGTTATAGGTTCCCGCAATATAAAACTGTGCGTTTTTTCCGCCACCACTCATATTCATATTAAATCGCTGGTTGAGTGTGTAATCTTTGATCAACAAGCCGATCCAATCATTATTTGGATACAGTAAGGGGTTATCTCCAGCAATTGTCCGATCAATCTTGTTTTGACTGTATGGCAGCTCTCCCAAGCGATCCCTGGTCAGCACAGCTTCATTCGCCAGCTTCATATAGGTGATATTGTCCGCCAGTTTGAAATTTTGCGTATTGGAGGAAAGCGAATTCTCAACCCTCACATTGAATTTTGTTTTGCCTGAGATACCAGATTTCGTCGTCACCAACACCACGCCATTAGCTCCCCTAGCCCCATAAAGCGATGATGCTGCTGCATCTTTTAAGACCGAGAATCCGGAAATATCATCGGGTTGCAATCGGGCTAACGCGTTAGAAGTGGATTCCATACCATCAATCAAAATCAATGGATCTACCTTCCCACTACCAAATGTTGTGATCCCGCGGATAAAAAACTGTGCGTTATCAGCCCCGGGTTCACCACTCCGTTGAAAGGCAACGACCCCGGATAGCCTTCCTGCAAGCATCGTTGTCAGGTTGCTGGTCGGTCCTTTCAATTCTTTCGGATTGATTGTTGTAATGGAACTGACCATACTCTCTTTTTTCTGATGGCCATAAGCGACGACGACCACCTCATCCAATTCGCTCTTATCCTCCGTTAATTGTACATCTATCTGTTGAAGCCCCTCAATCGGAACTTCTTTTTTTGCATAACCAACGATAGAGAAAACAAGAATTCCCTTGGGGTTTGAGACTTTGAGACTATAATTTCCATCGACGTCTGTTGTCGTTCCATTGCTTGTCCCTTTTTCTACGACAGAGACACCCTGTAGTTTTTTATCTCCTTCTCCCGAAACAACACCTTTGATCAGATTCTGATTGGCCCGGCTCTCCCTTTTTTTGGAGATAATAATCATTCTTTCCTCTATCGCATACTCTAGCCCTAAATTAGCTGTAACTTCCTTCAACGCCTCATCAAGTGTGGCGTTCTTAACCCGAAAATTTGTCTTTTTTAACGGGTTGATCAGATCTATATTATAGAACATGTCGTACCCCGATTGTTTCTTGATCTCTTTCAGCACAGATTCTACAGCTGTATTTTTCAGCTCGATATTGATACGTTGGCCATAGCCCTCCGCAAATGCCGAAATTGAAAATAAAAATGTAATTACAAATGTTAGCTTCATTATGATTAGATGCTTGCGAGTACATATTCCAGTCCCAAATAGGCGCTGTAATAAACAATACAAATGCTTGTATTGAACTTTTAAATTCATACTTTTGTGATGTTAGGTTTTTAGAAAATTTTGTATTACCCTAATGTTCGCCGACGGTATGGCAGTACTGTCGGTTTTTTTTTGATTAAGTTTTTTTCCCCATTTATTTTTCAAATTTTAGTGTAGTTCCCGTTCGGTTAATCTTGATATTTGCTGTCCGCGCAATAACACTCAGTGCTTTGTCCAGCTCATAATTTCTTGGTATAGTTCCGCTAAATGTAAGTGTAGGAAGGGTTTCAAGATCCACATCAATATTGTACCATCTGGCAAAATCCTTCATAATTTCCTTTAATGTTGCATTATCATAAACAAATACACCATTCTTCCAACCCAATACCTGCTCCTCGTTTTCAGTCTTATCCTGTTTTAAAGCTTTGGATTTTTTATCGAGGACAATCTGTTCACCCGGTTTTAGGATATACTCCTTTTGCGGAGATGATCCGATCAGATTTTGTACAGACACTTTACCATGAAACAACGTGGTTTTAGTCGTTTGTTCATTTTCATAATTGTTGACATTAAACTTGGTTCCGTATACCTTAATCCGTTGGTCGTGTGTTTTAACGATAAAAGGCTTCTGCTTATTGGTTTCTACATCAAAAAATCCTTCCCCCTGAAGTTCGACCTCCCGTTGACCTTCTGCATAGAAAAGTGGAAATTTAAGTTGGGAATCAGAATTTAGAACCACAGCACTACCATCGGTAAGGTAAATACGTGATTGTCGGCCTTTGGCTGTCCGGATTGTTTGATAAATGATCTGAGGCTTAAGATTAGGCAGACTATCTAGTACCTTAACATGAATATCCCCCAGACTATCCTGTAGAATCACGGTTCCATTTTCCCGCAATAATTCAACATTGGAAGTACCATCCAGCTTTATCTCTTTTCCATTACTTGTTATCAATGTACTTCGGTTGTCTGCTATTCCTATGCCACCCGATTCTTCGCCCTCACCTATGTACCATAATACCGAAATTGCACAGATTATTGAAGCTGCAGCGGCAATAGAAATCCATGCGAATAGTTTCTTATTGTTCTTTTTTCGGTTTTGATAAAAATACTCACGGTCGAAATATTCATCAAGCTGCTGAATAGCCATTCTAGCCTGATCATCTAACTCAATTTCCTCTTCAAGCTGCAAATCTTCCAAGATCAATTCCTTGAAAAGTTTTGCATACTCCTTTTGTCGCATGTAATGCATTAACAGATGGATCTCTTCATCCGTGCACTGTTTAGCAAGATATCTTCTATATAAGTTTATTAATTTGGTTTGTTCCACAGTATAATTGGTCTTACTTTAACTCTATATACGTAAGCCAAAAAAATAACAACTATGCCAAATCAAAAAAAATTAAAATACTTACGAATATGTCCCAGGTCTTGCAGTCGCAGAGATGCCCAAGGGTTTTAATATATGACGATTTGTAGCAGGATGGTGCTGGAGCAGATGAGTAGTTTCAGTTTCTAGCTGAGAAATATAGGGTGGTATTCTGCAAATAACATCATAAGAAAACAAGAGTAGTTCCAATTCCAATGCGATTTAATAATACCCGTAGCTTTAACAATATGATTATTGATTGTGGCTGTAGAAATATTCAAAAGTTTGGACACCTCATCATAGCTTCTACCTTCGAGCTTACAGAGTACATATACTTCCCGACATCGTTCGGGAATAATATCCAAGATATCATTGAGGTATTTCTCCATTTCTTTATAAGAAACCTCCGCTTCAATATCATTTGCGCATTTTCCCTTCGATAGAATCATCAGCTGTTCACTCTTAACTTGATCCGAAGCAATTTTTCGAAAATAATCGTAGACTGTGCTTTGTGCAATTGTATAGAGATAGGATTTAAAATTTTTTGAAACATCAATCTGCGCTCTATTCTGCCAGACCTTTACAAATACGTCCTGAGTGATATCCTGTGCAAACTCCACTGATCTTACCTGCTTTAATATCCGGCCGAAGATCTGTGCTCTATAGTTATAATAGAGCTTTTCGAATGCCTTTTGATTCCCCTCAGCCAATTGTACGAGCAATATCGCGTTGTCCTCTAGACTCATAATTCTATTTCTATCGAAGTTCAATAATCCATGGTTTTTCAATTGCATTACGATGTGCGGGAAAATAATTCATACTTTCTGCACATGTGCTTTTCTAGGTACTTGACGAGTTGAAAAATAGCAGCAAAATTTCGTTAGGCCACCTGACAGTCGCCTGACAATTGATCTTTAAACAAAAGAAATAATATAAATTAAATCAGAGATGTATAAAACACGCAAAAACATGTAAAATATTACGATAAACCAATGCATTTCTCTTTTTTAAAAGGAAGTGTCAAATCGGTACTTACATTACTAAATGAGTGAGCTACTTTTCTCCGACAATAAACTATTTCACTTCAGGAGCAGTATCATGCAAGTAACTGAGCTAATGAACCTGTCGCGTAGAAATATCGAAGGTAAAAAGTTCAAAACTGGCACGAAATTCGATATCATTTGACCAAACATAATTAATCAAATACTTAAAAAACAATAAAGTCATTTTTAGTCGTAAAGTAATCTAAAACCTATGATCGTATCATTAAATACTTATTTAATTATTATTGGGATATTTTGTCTTTTAATAGTTATCAAACCCTTATATACCCGATTTATCAAAAAAGAGGAAAGTAAAAATGATGCGATATTGTTACTGCTTCTGCTAACTATTCCGATCAATTGGTTTACACCAACGATTCTGACAATTACAGACTGCAGTAATTACACAAAAGAGGTTGTGTTGTTCCCAACAACGAAAGATGGCTTTAAAATTAACTATGGAAGAGCGACCTATATCTTGAATAAATCGGATCGGAATTTAACATTTGAATACTACTATTACGGAGATAATACACCAGCGAAGGGAGAGGAAAGTAAGGAAATTGGACCGAAACAAAATGCGAAAGTAAATGTTATTTCAATCGATTATATTCTTTCAGAACCAGCCGAGAGTGTATCTACAAAATCGAGCGGTGCAACAAAAACTGTATTGAGATGTAAATAAATAGGATATAGCACATTCGTTATTCCTGCTGTATCCAGGCAAATTTCCCCTTGTTTAAATAGATAACACCTCCACCACAAGATTCAACTTGGTGAATGAAAATATAAACGATTTCTTGCCATCATCTATATATTTTAAGAAAAAATGTTCCCAATTAGATTAGTTATCACAATTCGCAATGAATATGGGATTCGGCAATATCTTTACGGCTGTCTGGGGTTCTGACGTTCCCTTAATCTGGTCAAACTTCATTAATATACCATCGTAATGGTAGTCTGTGCTTTTATAGTCCAGTTCTTTTGCAGGTATTGCCCGATTGAGATATAGATTTTTGCCGGCATCATAGCTGTAAGCTGCCAACTCTATTTCCTGATCCATATCATCATGGGTATTGTACCCATTATTTACCAACTTGAAATCCGCATCAAAGGCTCTATCAAAAGATTGGTCTAAAAATTTCAGTTCTTCGAGCATAGAAAATTCTTCTTCTTTAGTAGATTTGCGAATAGGCTCATCCGACTGATCACTGACTGCATATAACCCTTCTTTGCCTATTTTGAGAACAAAGTCATTGTGGTACAAGCTACTTTGCATATGCTGCACAATAAAATCATTAAAATCGTCACTGGCAAAATGATACATCAATTTTGGGATCTCAATACCACGATCATTGTCCTGGTTTTCTCGCTCCAATAAGGTAATCGTATCCATCTTTTCATTAAACAGATGAACACTGGGAAAGTCCTTACAATTCGCATCCTCATTAAAAAGTGGCTGCATCTTATCCGGGAACTTTCCGACCAAAATCGCACTACTCAGACGATCCCCCATGAAACAAACACGCATTCCACTTTTGATAGTCGGATTTTTCCGCGCATAGACATAAAATTGAGCGTCAGGATTTTTAGGCTGTAGATAAATAAGATCATTTTCGATCTTCCAGCTACCTTTTATTAATGTTCCGTAAGCTATTATCAAAAATGTCTTGTTTTTGTTTATAACAAAAGCAGCACCCGAAGATTTATATACCCCATCAATATGTTGTTCGCTTTGTTGTGCACAGACAAGATTAACGCATAATGTCAATAACAGCACAAGTAGTTTATTAAATTTCAATTGCATAGCTTCAATATTTAGTTAAATATCGTAAAAATGCCAAAAGATAAATTGGCTATTAAAAATTAAATGGTAGGAGAATAAATTTTTGAAGGCCATTCTCCAATATTTGATTCGCCCAATTTCCAGCGCATAAACCAAAATGGTCAATAAAGATCAGATGAAAACGATATACTAAACCATCATTATAATTTATACTAGGACATATAAGGATGTTGCCAAGGCATTCGATAAGGTCTTTTTAATAATTGGGTTGCTTCGGGGTCATCGATGCATATTTTTTTCAATGGATCATATTTCAATGGTCTATTTAATTGCATAGAAATATTGGCCAGTATACAACAGGCTGTGGATATATAGCCCTCTTCGATGTCAGCTACAGGTAATCGGTCATGTTCTATTGCAGACAATAGATCCAATAGATGTTGCCGTGTGGCAGGAGCTGTGTGCAATTCAATTCTAGGCTCTTCCAGATCAGCAGGAAATTTATCTCTTTCATAAACCACATCTTTTTTAATGGGGGTACCTTTACCAACTGGAATAAACTCATATTTCATCACACTTCCTTTTAATGTTCCTTTATCTCCATAGATAATAAACGCCCAAGGATATTCGGGATCCACAGGATTGCCCCAAGTGCGATGTTGCCATACACAATTAAGCTCATCATATTCAAATACTGCTGTTTGTGTATCGGCAATAGTCGACTTTCCCTCCTTTTGCACATAGATTCCCCCTGTTGCACTAATTTTCTTTGGCCATTTGAGTTGCAATAGCCAACGAACAGTATCAAACATATGCATCCCCATATCACCTGTGATCCCATTCCCATATTCCATAAAAGTTCGCCACCAACCGCCATGAGGTAAACCGTCGTAAGGGCGTAGAGGAGCAGGACCAGTCCATAGTTCATAATCAAGAAAGTCCGGAACTTGCTCCAGTGCCGGATTACCGTTCTTTCTCATATGATAGTAACAGCACATTTCCACGTGCGATATCTTACCGAGTAAACCTTGGTCTATAATCTGCTTTTTTGCATCAATCAGATGTGCTGTACTCCGTCGTTGTGTTCCTACCTGTACTTTTCTATTATATTTTCGTGCATATCGGAGTATTGCTTCGCCCTCTAACACATCAACACTAACAGGTTTTTGCAAATAGATATGTGCTCCCGAACGTATCGCATCTATGGCCTGCCGTGCATGCCAATGATCAGGCGTACCGATCAGAATGAGATCGAATTGATGATCCGCAAGCATTTTCCGGTAATCTTTGTAGAGCTTTGGAATCTGCCCCGAGTGTTGGCGTTCTCCGACCAATCGTCCTGCCTCCTGCAAATGCCGGCTATCAACATCGCAAATCGCAACCACATTGACATCGCAAACTTGCATCAGCCTAAATAGATCGCTTTTTCCATACCAACCTGCCCCGATCAGTCCGACCTTGATATTTTTAGATAGACGTTCAAAGGATAATCCTTTAGCTTCTAAAGCGGATAAAGTAACAAAAGCACTTGCACCCAGAATGAAGTTTCTTCGGTTCAGCGTATAATCAACCATAATTTACTGGCTTATTGTTTAGTTTGTTATAAGACAAAACAATAAACTGAAGATAATGTTTATTGAGCTATCATTTTTCAATTGCATCCATTATCGTCATAGCACTTTATAAGCTATTTGTATTTCCATTTTTTCCTTATACTTTATACACAAGACATTGTTCAGAAAAAAGATCATCAATATACCTATTTCGTCTTCTCGGATAAAAATACGATGTGATCAACGACATGGATGACACCATTATCCGGAACTAAATTAGATGTGCGGATTTGCCATTGGTTGTTGGTCCCTTCATTGATCAGCCCCACATAGGTACTGGTATGGGACAAGTACATCGTTTGACCTTTTTCAGTCGTATAAGCAATTGGCTTGTTACTCGGAGCCAAGGCAGGATCGCTAAAATTCACGACCGCCTTTACAATATGGTAACGCAAAATATCCTTTAATATTGGTACCGGAATAGCGGCAATATTGTCGTATTTATTTTCTTTTAGATATGCCGTAAAAGCTTGATTCGTGGGCAGAATAAAGGTCGCTTTTTCCTTACGTTCATACAATGCTTCATCCTTACATTGCAAGATAGCTTGTTTCAGTAAGGATAATGAATCCTTCCCCTGAATATATGTCCATGCTGACATATTCAGTTTACTATTGTCTTCCGCGTAGTCATATTCAAAGTTTTCCTGTATTTCGCAACTAGAAAACAATGACAGTGTAGCAAAACCACATAGAAAAAAAATAACGATATATTTTATCTTCTTCATAAGATTATCTATAAAATTCATTTTGTTGCAAATTTGGATTTTTAAGAAGTTCCCCTTCATGTATTGGCCACAGCAAATTTCGTTTATCGGAGAGACCATTGATCGGTTTCATTGTCGAAATAGCCGTTTCATTTCGCAGGAGATCAAACCAACGGTGTCCCTCAAAACAAAGTTCTACAGATCGTTCATGCAAAATACTGCCAACTAAACTTCCGAATTGGCTTTGCGCCTTATTTTGATCCAAAACCGGAAGTCCCGCACGAATACGGATACGGTTCAGTAGGTCCAATGCTTCAACGGGCTGATTTAGACTGGCATGTGCTTCAGCCTTTAGTAGGAGGATATCAGCCAATCGCGTTAATACAATATTGCCTGCGGAAGGTTCTGGACTCTCGTCATTAAATCCTTCCCCAAAAAACTTCCATATCTTACGGGGCTGAACTTGAGACACATCGTAAATACGAGGTTTGCGAAGATCGTCAGGTTCGATTGATGCTATAAAACCCGCACTAGGTACATAATCACTATCCGATCCATTGGCATACCACACACGGAGGTTATTGGGTTGCACTTCATTATATCCGACTTCAAAAATACTTTCGGTACTGCTTCCTTTTACAAAAATGTTATTCCAATCCTCAATTGGTACCAAGGCATATTGCGGGTCCGCGATTACTTTTTCAGCCATTTCTATTGCTTGTGCATACTTTTTTTGCCACATATAGAGCTGCGTCAGAAAAGCATAAGCCGCCCCTTTGGTAATCATCACGCGGTTTCTGGCACCCGAATAATTTGAAGCACAATTCTCTGTTGCTAAGATTAAATCTGCTTCCACCTTAGCCAATACCTCCGCCTCAGTGTTCTTCTTGACAAACAGGTCCTGATCCAATCCCTCATAGGGTTCCGTAACCAATGGGACCTGCCCCCATATCCGAACCAAGTAAAAATAAGCCAGTGCCCTTAAAGCATGGGCCTGCCCAAGTAACTGCCTTTTAAGTTCGCTATCTTCCGTTCCAAATGCCTGTGGAATATATTTGATCGCATAGTTCGCACGGGATATAACCGTATAAAAATTATCCCAACGTGCCGAATTGATAACCGGAGTCAGTGTATTCTGTTGTAGCGCAGCAGGATCACCGGCATGGCGGGTCACAATATTATCAGCCCGCCCCTCGCCCCAGTAAGCAAAATTCTGACGAAAAAGAGATTGCAGACCATTATAGATGCCATTGACACCAGCCTGCGCATCACTGGGCTTTTTATAGTACCCCTCTCCAGAAACATTGCTAATAGGCTCCTTATCCAACAACGAATTCGAACAACCGCTAACGGATAAAAATAGAAGAGAACAAAATGTATATTTTAACAATTTTTTCATCACGATTTATTAAAGACCAAGGATTAAACCAAACATAAATGTGCGGCTCTGTGGATAAGAGCCCTCATCCAATCCTACACGAAGACCAGAATAGGAATTAACATCGGGATCAAAACCGGTATACTTTGTCCAGGTAATCAGATTTGTAGCCGTAACAAAAGCATCGAGCTTACGCAAGCCGATACGTTTGCTCCAAGCGGGGTCAAAAGAATACCTCAAATTGATGTTTTTTAACTTTAGATAAGAACCATCTTCCACCCATCTACTTTGCACCCGACTATCAGACTGTTTTGGATCATCCCGAATCAATCGGGGAAAATCTGTTTGATCTCCCTGTTCCCGCCACCGGTTAAGGGCGTCAGTAGATAGATTATTATAACGAACAATTGAATTGCGCTGATGATTCAGCTCACTATAAATCTGATTACCGACCGAATACTGAAAAAACACATTCAAATGAAAATTCTTATAGCTGAAATCATTGGAGATCCCGCCGAAATACTTCGGTTCAGCATAACCAATAATCTCGCGGTCATTTTGATCGATCATATTATCATTGTTCACATCCTTCCAAATAGGATCACCACCGGCAAATACAGGTCCATTCGCACCATTTGTTAACCCGGTTGTATTGTCTTCGTCTCGCGCATACACACCAAGATAACGCCATCCATAAAATACACCGATAGGCAGGCCTTCCTGTAGAATATGGAAAGCCCCATTTTGAATATGACCGCCAGTCAGAAGATTCTTAGGCAACGATGTAACTTTATTTCTATTTAAGCTAACGTTAATATTGGTGTTCCAACTAAAAGCTCCCTCCAGATTACGGGTCTGTAGGCTAAACTCTAATCCTCGATTCTCAATAGATCCTATATTTTGTGTAATAAATTCAAATCCCGTAGTCCCGGGCATGGGCACATTATAAAGCAGGTCTTTCGTTTTTTTCAAGTAAGCATCTGTAGAAAACAGGATTCTGTTTTTTAAAAAGCCAAGTTCTAGACCAAGGTTATATTGACGCGTTGTTTCCCAAGTGAGGCTCGCGTTGGGCATCACCGTTGGTGCCGCTCCCGAAAAATCCAAATAATTCGTTCCTAAAGTAAACTCTCCTCTCGCGGCATAATCACCTATGGCCTCGTTTCCAGTACTTCCAAGGCTAAATCGAAGCTTACCATCGCTAAGCCAACCCAAATTCTTGATCCCTTTTTCTTCGACAAAACGCCAGCCCGCCGACGCAGAGGGAAAAAATCCAAACCGTCGGTTACGGCCAAAACGGGAAGAGCCGTCTGTACGAAGGTTGAATTCCAACAAATATTTTCCGAGATAGTCATAGGTTACCCGACCAAAATAAGAAAGCATGGCATGTTCGGAAGCGATATTTACACCTTGGTTTGAAATAACAGATGCACCATTCAATGTACGGATATCATCACTTGGAAAGTATTCTCCATCGAGACCTGTCCGGTCATAACGCCATTTCTGAAAACTTATTCCCAATACCGCCCCAATATTGTGTGCATTAGCTACACTTTTTGCATAGGTAAAATAACTTTCATTGCCCCAGGTAAGATTTCCAGAAGATCGTACAGCACCTTTATTATATCCTTGGCGGTAATCCAATATGGATGGCATAAATTCATCTTCTTTCATTGAAATATAATCTAGGTTTACATTGCTTCGGAATTTAAGATCTTTATAAAGATCAATTTCCAGGTATTGGCTTCCAACGATGCGATTACTCTTGTTCAGGTTGGTTGCAAACAAAGCCATCCCAACGGGATTCCGCTGTCCAATCATATAACCATTCAGTGACCCATTAGGTAGATACATCGACATAATAGGTGGCCGTATCAATAAGCTCCGGATAATACTCAGATTCCCTGAGCCCGCAGCATTTGTCCGATTGTTTACTGCATTTGTATAGGAAATACTCTGGCCTATCCTGATCCGATCGGAAATCGTAAAGTCGACATTCAATCGGGAGGTAAATCGCTTGTAATTGGAATTCAAGATCACACCATCCTGATCCAAATAAGATGAACTCCAGGCATATTTTGTTCCTTGATTACCTCCCCGTACAGAGAGGTCCAACTTATATTGCTTTGCTGAACGCATTAGCTCATCCTGCCAGTCCACGTCACCACTGTTCATGGGGTTGAGCGAATCTATAATAGTATAGAATGGTTCCTCGGGCTTGGCCATACCCCGATAGGAATCCAAAACTGCCTCTCGATATTGCCTTGCGTTCAAAACACCTAGTTTGCGGGTCAGAGAGCTCACTCCCGCAGTTGCATTTAATATCACTTCAGGCCTACCTTCAGCACCTCGTTTCGTCGTAATCATCACGACTCCATTGGCAGCCCTAGAGCCATAAATCGCTGTAGACGCAGCATCTTTCAGAATCTCGATCGAAGCGATATCGTTCGGATTGATATCCGTCATCGGGTTCAGTCCAGAATTTTCAGTACCGTTTAACGAAGAAATGGAATTGGACTCCAGTGGAATACCGTCTATAACAAAAAGCGGATTGTTACCCGAGTTCAATGAGGAGCTCCCCCGAACACGTATGCTCATCTCACCACCGGGCGCTCCAGAATTAGACGAAACCTGCACCCCTGCAGCCCGTCCCTGTAAAATTGAAATGGGATCCTGTAAGGTTGTCTTGGCAATTTCTGAAGCACCTACGGAAACAATAGATCCCGTGAGGTTTCGTTTTTTCTGACGCCCATATCCGACCACAACAGTCTCTTCCATCAAATTGGAAACAGCAACTAGTGCGATCGTATAGCTTGCCCGTGAATCTATTTTTATCGTCTGACTTGAATAGCCTACAAATGAAAAAGTAATGGATTGCCCTATTGCGACGTCATCTAATACAAAGCCCCCTCTTTTATCCGTACTCACTGTAACGTTTTTTGTGTCGCTAAGCTTTACGGTAACTCCAAGTAAAGGCGACTTTGTGGTCGCGTCAATCACATTACCAGTAACCGTCTTTTGCTGAGCGACCACAATACCAGGAAAAATTAAAATGCTGCACAAAAAAAATAAGGATAGAACATAATACGGTCCTTTAAGGTTACGCTGGTTAGCACTAGATTTCATATGAAGACTTTAAGTTTATATCACCTATTAACTATCAATAACGATTAATAAAAAATATTTTAATGAAAACATTTACATTAAAAAGTTAAGCATTATCAAATAATTAACGTTTGAAAAAAAACAATAGTATGCGCAGCGTCAACTTTAGTAACATTTATGTGACGAAACCACTTTCAAGAAACATTATATTGTCCCACTAACTATTTCATAAATACTGTTTTCTTTCCCAACCAACTCAATAAAAATTCCAAATGGGCTCTTCGGAAATTGGATAAACTCCAAACCGTCAACTGTCTTGCTTGCGGAGGTTATCATAATCTCAAATAGAAGGCATAAAGCAGGACATAAAAAAGCCCTAGAGCGGGGAACTCTAGGGTCTTAGCCATATATTAACCTATTTTATGAAAAGTATTTGCATTATTAACGCATTATTGTGGCAACTTATTTTGTGCTATATTGAAAAAAATTAATAATTATAAAAAAATCCCATTTATAGCGCTATAAATGGGATTTTTCATACGATCCAAAATAAGATTTTTTTATTTGATCGTTACTGCAAAAGCATATTCATCTGGAGGAAGACATTGTGATGCATCACACGCTTGCCATTCCACACTACCTTTCACAGTTGCTGTTCCTTTTTTCAAAGTCACCTTTTGTTGGAAGATCACCTCATTTGTAAAATATCCTACATCCATTTTAAAAACCTCCTCGTGTTTTACTTTCGGTTTTGGCTCGGCAGTTTTTCCTGCCAATACATAATCAGTCGCATTAGCAAATGTGAAAGAAGTCGGAATAGGTCCGCCATCCTTTACATTTTGCGAATAAATATGCCAGCCATTTTGAATGGTAGCTTTTACATAGACGACTGCCTCTTTGCTGTTCAGCCTTTTGCTAGCTACAGTCCATTTTACCGGTTTGTGAATCTGAGCAAAAGCGCCAGTTATCATAAAAATAACTGCAGTCATTAACAATACTAATTTTTTCATTTTTTTATATTTATTTTGGTTTATTACACGATGTCCATTCTCCTACCTTCATATCCATTTTCTTCTATATGTAAATATGACGATATAGAAAGACAAAAAACGCTACAACAATATTCGCTATAAACAATATAAAACACAACAACAGGTTGGCAAAACAATAAATTTTATTGAAAACAATATAAAAAACAATACGATTTACATTTATACAACACGTTTTTCAATATTCTCGCCTTATTTTTTTTGTGTCCTAAAAATTGAAAACAATCACTATATCATACTGGCTATACCACCCAAAATCTGTTATTATTTATTTAAAATCAGAAACAACAGATTTGTTACGTTGCAGTACCTGTCAAAAATCATCTTTGGCACAGAAATCGCATAATATAAAACTCATAATTTAGGTTAATAATTGGTTAGGTTAGACCGCTTGAAGTTCCCCGCTTCAAGCGGTTTTTTTATAATAAATCTCCATATTCAAATCCATACTGACACAGAGCTGTCAATATCCAAACTTATCTTTGACGTAGGATACAAAAAAACAGAACGACCTATCATTTGTTCAAAAGGATGGGTATAAAAACAAGGGCATTGTATAAAAATATTAAACTAATATATTCCAAAACAAGATGAACACACTTCAACAACTAAAATCTGAACTTGAAAATGAGTACCAGATCACGAAAAATTTTATCGAACTTTTTCCAGAAGGCAAAAATGACTATGCCCCACATGAAAAAAGCATGAAAATCATGCCCCTTGCGACCCATCTCGTAGAGGTATTTGAATGGCCAAGTACAATTTTGAAAACGTCTGAACTGGATTTTGCCGATGGTGGCTACAAACCCACTATTCTATCAACTCGGGAAGACTTACTCCAGAAACTAGACCAAGATTATGAAGCAGGAAAAATAGCCTTAGAAAATGCTGCCGAAGATGATTTAAATCCTGTTTGGACCATCAAAAGTGCTGGACAAAAACTCGCGAGCTGGACAAAATATGAAGCAATCCGTCATTCATTAAATCAGATCACACATCACAGGGCACAATTAGGTGTTTACTATAGGCTGAATAATATCCCCTTACCGTCTAGTTACGGACCTTCTGCCGATTCACAGAATTTTTAGTATGGTCCAAATAACTATTGTTTTTTGAACAAGATTGCATAAAAACAGTCCGCGATCGACCTTCGTTTATGATTTAAGACTGCTTTTATGCAATTTCGCTATGCACCCTATCCCAACCTGCGGCGTACCTCAGTCGGGACAGCGTCAGGATGAATCCATGATATTTCCGTAGTGAGTCCGTGGTGAGTCCGTGTTATACTCGCTAAAACCACATTCACATGATGGTCAGACTACCCTAACATCTGCTCTCAGGTATGTTTAAAGCTCAATTCAGGCCGGAATGGCCCTCGAACAGTTACCGAAAATAGGCCAAATACTCGGACTCACTTGCTGGAAACGCAGTTTTTCGATGTGAAAACCTTCCTACATTCATCAAGCCCACGAAGGGTGAATATAATGGCATAATTTTTGAAAAAAATTATCGACAAACCAATTAAATGGTATGCAAAATGGGCAAAAAACCCATAAGCCAAAATATAGGAACAGTATATTTAAACCTTGAATATGATTATTTTCGGAACAAGAACAAAGTTACTACAAAACAGCTCCAATGCAGCTGTTGGAACTTGCAATTATTGCAACACAGCCGGATCCTTATATGCCTCCAAACAGGTAAAATACTTCCACATCTTCTGGATCCCCATTTTTCCATACAGTACAGAGATTATTAGTGTATGTGATCATTGTAAAAAAGTAAATTACCAACGTGAGATTGATCCCCAAACCCTTGCAACAATCCGTTCAAGCGGTATGCCGAAGACACCCGTTGGATATTTTTCTGGATTAATACTCATCGGTCTTTTCTTCGGATCTGCGGCCGCAGCGGGAATATCCGGATCCATTAAAACAAAAAAATACATGGAAAGTCCGGTTGCTGGTGATGTATATGAAATCAAACGGAAAGAAAATGGGAAGTCCATGTACACCTTATACCGCGTTGCCAATGTAACAACGGATTCCATTACTTTCGACGTCAACGACTACGAGGCAGAGGGAACAAAAGGTCTTCGCAAATTGAGGGAACAAAGCGGCAACAGTTACTCAGAAAAGATTACTTTAGCCCGTGCAGAAGTGGCCAAAATGAAAGCTGACAATCAGATATCAACGATAGAAAGAAAATAGAACTGGAGCTTACGGACAAATCCGTTCTTACATGAAAAAACACCTTATACTAGTAAGCCTTATCCTGCTGAAATTTATCATTCAATATCAATTGATAAGTCCGATATATGATTTACATCGGGATGAGTTCTTACATTTAGATCAGGCCAATCACTTGGCTTGGGGATATTTGTCCGTTCCGCCGTTGACCTCTTGGCTTTCCTACCTCATCAAGATTTTAGGAAACTCCGTATTCTGGATCAAATTCTTCCCTGCACTGTTCGGAGCGCTAACCATTCTTGTCGTCTGGAAAACCATTGAAGAACTCAAAGGAGGTCTTTTTGCGTTGATATTTGGTACAAGTTGTGTTATTTTTTCGGTCTTATTTCGTTTAAACACGCTGTATCAACCCAATTCTTTTGATGTTCTGTCATGGACATTGATTTATTATTTTATCATAAAATATCTCAACCGAGGACATCATAAATGGCTATACTTTATTGCAGTCACCTTTGCTTTGGGATTTTTAAACAAATATAATATCGCTTTTTTGATCCTAGGGCTTATACCGGCCATTATAGCTGTTCCAGAACGTAAAGTACTATTCAATAACAAATTTTATTCTAGTATTCTAATTGCTTTTTTAATCATTCTACCTAATTTAATCTGGCAATACTTGAATAATTTCCCTGTTTTATATCATTTCAAAGAACTTGCGGAAACCCAGCTCATCAATGTCAACAGATGGAGCTTTATCCGGTCTCAATTTCTATTTTTTTTCGGAACTTTTCCTGTTATTGGCTTTGGATTATATGCTTTATTATGTTATCCCGCATTTCGAAAATATCGGCTATTCTTGTTCTCTTTTTTTATTACAATTGGTGTTTTTCTATTTTTAAAAGCTAAAGATTATTACGCAATCGGTGTCTATCCCATTTATTTTGCTTTTGGTGCAGTCTATATTTCAACACTTTTAGAAAACAAGGCTGGAAGAATTCTAAAACCTCTTTTAATTGCACTACCCCTTGTTTTCTTTATTCCTGTTTATTTGCTGACATTCCCCAATAGGAGCCCACAATATATTGCGAACCATCCCGAAAAATACCGCAAAATTGGTATGTTGACCTGGGAAGATGGCAAGGATCATCAACTTCCACAAGATTTTGCGGATATGCTGGGCTGGCGGGAGCTCGCCCAAAAGGTAGATGACATTTATGGCAAAATTCCCAATCCACAAAATACACTCGTCCTTTGTGATAACTATGGTCAGGCGGGCGCTATAAATTATTATTCCAAACTTGGAATCCGTGCAGTCACCTTCAACGCTGACTATATCAACTGGTTTGATTTCAGTCATGAGTTCCGCAACTTGATCCGTATAAAGAATTCATGGGAAAACCAATCTGAAATGAACGAAACAGCTCCATATTTTGTACAATCTATACGCTCAGATTCCATTACCAACAAGTATGCAAGAGAATATGGAGCTGTGATTTTCACCTTCATCAATGCAAAAATCAATATCAACCAACGAGTCAAAAATGAAGTCGAACAAGAACAACGACGACATCTATTGCCGGTTAAATAATTACTTAATATAGCGATCAGATGAAAACAGTATTATGGCAGGGAGTCGCTTTCCATTCCCTAGAGTATTTCAATATACAGGAAAATAATGACCATTATGTTGTAGTATCAAAAATTATAGGTTCCTATCGGAAAAAAATTTATTCGGTCTCCTATCAACTGATGATAAACAAACAGTGGGAGGTCGAGGAATTTCTTATTGATTCCGAGGTCAATATGACCAAAAACACCCTAACCGGAAAAAAAACAACTACCAACTGGGAAATCAATCATTTTGACAATCCGGACTTTATGGGTTTTCAATATATTGATATCTCTTTAACTCCCTTTACAAACACGCTACCAATAAACAATCTACAGCTTAAAATTGGTAATTCAAAAGAAATAGATATCATCTATATCGACCTAATAAACAACGACATCACACCTGTCCGGCAACGTTATACAAGGACAGATTTACACGAATATCTGTATGAAAATATCGTCAGTGATTTTACAGCTCGTATTCAGGTGGATGAGAACGGGCTGGTCCTAAACTATCCCGGTTTATTTAAAAAGATAGCTGGGAACTAGTTTCAATCATCCCGAAATAAAATCAACACAAGCCTTCCCTCAACCTTGTTCTAACGATACCTTCTGATCAAAAAAACAAATCGGTATGTGTATAGGCTTTATAGCTGTGCTACTAGATAACAGTGCCACTAGCATACATTTTTTTATTACCTCCGTTTACATAAAATATTTCTATATTGGTTCCGAGTTTTTCATGCTAAACCGACAAATTCTATTTGGCAAGCTCCTAAACACATAATTATTAAGAAATAACAAAAAAACTTTATGTATAAAGCTATTTCACTGCTCCTGCTATTGTCTGCTTTCTATTGGCCCGGTACAAGTTATGCGCAAGAAAAAAATCATATCCCCCAGCTGATCCCTTTTCCCGAACAACTGGAATCATCTACGGGTTTCTTTCAAATAGCCAAGGGAGAACTCTCCTATACGATTGATTCCGACATCTCCTCAAACTCTCTAGACCAATGGGTACGTCAATCGTTATTCGGGAAGATTCCTAAAAAGAAGGTGACACATGCTGATGCAACACTACGATTGATAAAAAAAAATGGTCTTTCTAGTGAAGGTTACGAGTTAACGATTGATAAAAAAGGAATACAGATTTCTGCATCTTCGGATCAAGGGCTATTTTACGGACTACAAACAATACAACAGCTGTATCTTTTAGCAAAACCCAATGGCAGTATTCATTTGCCCTATCTATCAATTAAGGATCAGCCAGCGTTTCAGTGGCGTGGTGTGGAATTAGATGTGGCACGGCACTTCTTCTCAAAAGATTATTTATACAAGTTTATCGATCTTTTGTCGTCCTATAAATTCAACAAGCTTCACTTGCATCTCACAGATGATCAAGGTTGGCGTATCGAGATAAAAAAATACCCAAAACTTACTTCACAAGGTGCTTGGAGAACGTATAATAACCAAGATTCAGCATGTTTGGCCAAAGCAAAAGATAACCCCGATTTCAATCTACCCAGCGAGCACAAACGTATCAATAATGGACGAGAAGAGTATGGTGGATTTTACACACAACAGGATATCAGAGATATCGTCACCTATGCATCGAGCAGACATATCGAGATTATACCTGAGATAGATATGCCCGGACACATGATGATCGCGACCAAAGCCTATCCCGAGCTACTCCTGGACAGTGAGACTGCAGGCTGGGGAAAACAGTTCTCAGTACCAATCAGTCCATGGAAAGAAAGTAGTTATACATTCATAGAAAATGTACTTAGTGAGGTCATCGAGCTTTTTCCGTCCACTTATATTCATATTGGTGCTGACGAAGTGGAAAAAGATTCCTGGTCAAATTCAGCTATGGCCACAGCATTTATGAAGGAGAAAGGCATAGCCAATTTACATGACCTACAAAGTTATTTTGTAAAACGCGTTAATAACTTCATACGTTCGAAAAACAAACGCAGCATCGGCTGGGATGAAATACTTGATGGTGTTTCGGATACATCGATGACAGTTATGTATTGGCGGGGATGGGTAAAAAATGCACCTCGTGAAGCAGTCAATCGTGGTCACCGTCTTATCATGACACCTACAAACCCTTTGTATTTTGACTACTTACCCAATAGTAGCAGCTTGGATGCGGTGTATAATATGTCTGTGGTGCCATCCGATATCCCCAGCGATAAATCAAATTTAGTTCAGGGCGCGCAGGCAAATATATGGACAGAAATGATCCCATCGACAGCTCGGTTAGAATTTATGATTCTGCCAAGATTGAGCGCATTGGCAGAGCGGGTCTGGACTAACAAATCGCTATATGAAAGCTATAGAAATAGATTAATCGCTCATTTTGGGCTCTGGAACAAAATGGGGCTACGTTACCGTATGCCAGATTTAAATGGCTTTGCCGATAACCAGGTCATCGTTGATGGACGATCCACGCTGAAAATTGAAAATGAACTCCCGGAAAATGCGATACATTATACCACTGATGGCAGTCTACCAACTCAGAAAAGCCCAGTATTAAGCGATTCACTTATTGTCAAAAACGAAGGTGCCATACGTTTCGCAACGATATCCTCTTCAGGAGCGAAGAGCGAATTGTACCAAGTGAATTTCAAGAAAGATACCTGGAAAAAAGGTGTTACCGAAGATGTAAAGAATATGCGTGCAGGATTGACCGCAACGCTATTTAATGGAACATTTGCAAACACAGCTGCAATAACAGGCAAAGCGGTACGCCAGGAGATTATCAAGAATATCCATTTGAGCGATACGATTAAAATGCCTTCTTTTGGTGCGAAAATTAAGGGCTATCTATACGTGAAAGAAAAGGGGATCTATAATTTCTATTTCACTTGCGATGACGGTGGAGTTTTGCGCATACATGATCAGGTGGTCGTAGACAACGACGGACAACATGCCCCAATTATGAAAAGTGGACAGATCGCTTTAGAAAAAGGATATCATCCGATTAGCATCGATTTTATCGAAGCGGGAGGTGGTTTTACCTTGAAACTTCAATATCGTGTTAACGGTTCCAAAATTTCCAACATACCAGACGATCATCTCTTTCATAAAAACTAAGGTTAAAAGTGGTGTCCGAAACGGACATCCCTATTTTTTTACTTTACTCCTACCCCTATAGTCTCTTTTCAAATATTCAATTCCCAAAGACTTATTTTTGGAAAGCTTCTTTACTGTTTACACTTTGAAAACTTATCTTTTCTTTGTCATCCAGCCCATATAAATCATTGATTGAAAAAAACGTACCGGAACCTCGAACCCCGCTTCAACACATAACGCTGCAAGCCGATCTTCAGACACATGAAAAAGTTCGTTCTCTATCCTATTCAATCGAAGACTGATCTGCTCTTCGGGTATGTCATCGGACAATAGAAGTCTTAGAATTTTCAGATTTTCTTTAATCATGCTGCTATCTCCTGTGATATCCAGCATCACAAGTGGCGCTCCTAAAACCAGTCTTTTTCCGATCTCTTTCAGCAATTCCAGCTTACTCCCGTTATCTTCAAGAAAATGAAGAACCAACAATAGTGTGGCGGCATCATATTTTTTGTCGTTTTTCAAATCTTGGATCAGGGCTTCAGCAAGTACAATGTTAGGGTATCCCTCAAGTTTCTGCCGAGCCTGTTGAATCATTTCAGGGGAAGGATCTATACCTGTTATATTCCATGTTTTCCCTTTTGTAACGAGTTTCTGTATTTCATTACCAGTTCCACAGCCGACGACCAGCAGTTCTTTGGGATCCGTATCCGTCAACAGCTTAGGCAGACAATCCAAAAAATAGTGATAATTGGGAATCCAGGCTTCTACAAATTGATCATAGCCGCTCGCTCTTTCATTCGCGAATAATTCTACTTTGCTCATATTTTTTAATAATGCAATCTTGATATCAGACAGATCAAGTGTTAAGCTATAAAGATAGCTCAATTGTATCAGTATCTCTTTTAATTAGTCCTTTTCGATTGAAAAAATTATATTGTCCCAACATTTTGACCAATAACCCACTAGCCATATTTATTGGAAATACATCCCCCAACAAAAGCTGGTAATTCTTCTTGAAAAATATATTCTCTTCTATTCTGCCATCTATAGATTCAAAACTTTTGTTATCTTTATTTTACTTAGCCAGAGTTGTGATAATGACGAATAAAAAGCCATCTGGTTGAACCAGATGCAACCAAGATAATTTGTTAAGATCAGCTCAAAAATATATTAACAAGACTATATGAGCTTTTTAAATTTCTTAAAAGGACAACATAAATTAAAGCAGATTGATGTCAGTGAAGACCAGGACTTTGTTGATCTGCAACTAACGATAACCAAAAACTGGAATGATGAAAACCTAAATCATATTATCCAGGCAAAGGGTCTTTGGGGGAAAGAAACAGTCGGTATAGAAGTTTCATTTCGACGCGATATGAAATTAGGTATCGTCAACACAGAAGTAGACAAGAAAAGATTTTATCGGGAAGGGGTCAATTTCTATTCCATCGGGGAATTGAGTGACAATTTCGCTAGGGCTTTAAGTACCTTGTTCAAAACTGAAGCTAGCTCTTTCAAGATGCTTGACACTATAGGCTCCACAGCATTTGTACTTAGCGGCCAACCGGAGTATTTTGACGAAGAGTATATAAAAACCAAAATTTTCTTTGACGATACAAACGAAAAGGATAGTTATGCAGAATGGTATGTGAATATCGACCTAAAAAATAGAATTCTTGAATTAAGGGAAAAAGATCAGGAATATCGAAAAAACATCATTAATGTGTTGACAAATAACTAGCTTTTCGAAAATTTAGAAATTAATACATGTCTATTCAGCCTTTAACACTTGAGTCTGACCCCTATTCTATTCGTCAGTTATCGGAAAGCGAATTCGAATATTATAAATCAATTCGTCTGGAAGCAATTCAAACGGAGCCCACCTTATTTCGATGGAGCAATCCGGCAGAAAGCGATCTCTCCGATTTGGACTGGCAAGAGCGTATAAAATATCCCCGGATTGTCTTTGGACTTTTCAAAAAAGACGACCTGATCGGGATGACCAGTATGTTATTATTAAACGATACTGAAGCATATTTTGGGCAATCTTTTATTCGCCCTGAACATCGCGGACAAGGGCTTTCAAGCCTCTTGTACAAAATTAGAATGGCCTGGGTCAATACACAGCAGATCAAACGGCTCATCATCAGTCATCGGGAAATCAACACGATTTCAAAAAAAGCGATCCAACATGCAGGTTTCGAATATAGCCACCGGGAACTTGTGCATTGGCTGGACGGCACAACGGGATACTCATTGTACTATCGCTTAGAACTTTAACACAAATCTGATCTGATTTCGGAAATAAGCTCACAATAATCATTTCACTCGATTGAAAACCGATTGCGAATATAAAGAACAAACCTCCTATATAGCAGCTGAGCTAGTCCCGTCTTTTTGATAAAGTGTGCTTCTGTAAGTGATACCCCATTTAGCTATTTCATCAATAATGGGCCCCAATGTTTTACCACAATCAGTAAGTTCATACTCCACAGTAAGCGGTTTGGTATTCAAGACGGTTCTTCTGATAAGATGGTTCATTTCCAGATCTTGCAGTTCTTTGGACAGCATCTTTGCCCCAATCCCATCAACTTCCCGCAACAATTCCATAAAACGTAGCTTTTCAAACAACATTAATGTTCCTATAATGTGGAATTTCCATTTACCTGCCAAAATCTCCATGCTATCATTTATCGCCAATATCCGCGTTTTACAGCCGGTGGAGGAACTTGATAGTGCTTCCTTTTTCATTTTACTTGATCTCCTTCTATTATTTACAAAAATACTGAATTACAGCGTCACAGTGCACTATCTTTTTGGAAAGTAGTTTCTTTAAGGAAACTAATACCAAAAATAAACTATCTATCATCTACCTTTGTATTCATAAATTAAAATGGCATGATTGATGCCGACGATACAGAACAATACAAACATCTTATTAAAAAATAAAACGATTAAAAAATGAAAAAACAATTAATCTCGGGTTTAGCCCTTATTTTGTTATTCGCTTCATGTCAAAATGCAACTGGAGACAAAGCTAAAACAACATCAGCGCAAGAAGTGACTGAACAAAAAGGACAGACTTATACTGTAGAGGCTGACAAAAGTACATTAAAATGGACAGGTTACCACAAAGGTGGTTTGAATCCAAGATATGGTGTCTTAAAAAGTGATGGTACACTTTCAGCTGAAAACAATGCTATCACTGGTGGATCTTTCACCATTGACGTCAATTCAATTGTAACAGACAGCGCTTCCGTAGATCCTACTACTGCAGGTGGTAAAAAATCAACAGATTTGGATGCACACTTGAAAAGTGCGGATTTCTTTGATACAGCGAAATACCCTACAGCTAAATTTGAAATCACCAAAGTCGCTCCATTTGATGCTGCTCAAGGAAAAAGCGTTGTTGCTGATGCTACAAACACTGTCAGTGGTAACTTGACAATCAAAGACAAAACAGTAAACGTAACATTTCCTGCCAAAATTACTTTCAATGGTGAAGAAGTTACTTTCTACTCTAAATTTACGATCCAAAGACAAGATTGGGGACTTACTTATGGTACCGAAGGTAATCCTCAAGATTGGATGATCGCACAAAATGTTGACATTGAACTTAATGTTACAGCGAAAAACGCAAAATAAGATTTCTAATGGCTGATACAGCCTTCTAGAATTCTGGCTATAATCAAGTTGGCTCTTCTGTAAGCCAACTTGATTACTCTTTACCCTATTCGCGTCCTTAACCTACCAAATCCGTATTATTACCCATCCTGATTAGGTACACAGCATTAAATTCATGTGGATTCATCTTCTAATCTCGCAACTCCATTTTCTTCTTTAGACGCTGTTTTGCTTTTTTGATTGCTTCGGTAGATACACAGAGTAGTTCACTCATGCTACTGTTGTTTAGATCCAATTTTTGTAGAGCGAGTATACGCAGATCGTTATCGGTTATTTTTGAATAGTTTTGTTTCATTTGTGCTAAATAACCCGGATGGACCTTGTCAAAAACATGCTTAAATTTTAGCCATCGTTCATCGGTCATGATATGTGTCTGCAACATTGCATTTAAGCTGTCGGAGACCTGAGCCATGTAAGCAGGATTTTGCGCCGACACCTTCACAATCTCCTGTCGGAGCTGTTGAATAGTGGTGTCATTTTGTTTGATCGTATCGGTAAATTCACCAAGGGAATCTTTTAAAATCAAAAGCTCCTGATCGAGTAACTGCCTCTCGTAACCAAGCTTGAGTCGGTCTTTTTCAAGAAGGGTATTTCTTATTTTAATTTTTGCCTTTGATCTGTTGATTAAGAGCAATACAATGGCAAACACTAAAATCAAACAGAGTCCAATAAATTGATAAATCCGTTTGGTGTGAAGCCTTTTTTCCTCGGCAGATTGAATCGCTCGATTATATCGCTCCGTTTCCCTTTGCCAAAGAAACCTTTGTATCTCTTTATCATTTATTCTTTTTTCTAACGAATCTTTTAAGATCAGATAGACATGCAATTGTTTGAGTTCTTCCTCTTTTTGATTTAAACCACGAGCAATATCAGACAATAATTTTGAGGCCTCCATCTTATATTTCAGGAAATAGGGTTTTTCCTCCATCAGGCTTATGCCGCTTAGCACATGTTGCTTGGCTAGTTTCCATTCCTGAAGGACAATATACCAATTTGCCAAATTGAGATTTGCCCGCATGGCATCCTTGCGTTCGTCAAATCGCATAGAAAGATCGATGTTCTTCTGAACTAAAGCAATTGCTTTTTGCCGATCACCCGCTTTCCAGGCTTGATCGGCTAAATTACCGGAAATAATGCCAATCCATACCGAATCCTTAGCCAATTTCGCTTCCGACATCGCTCGATTGAAATAAGTAACAGCTTGGTGATTAAGCGAATCATTTGATAGATACACCGCAATAGCATTGATTAGATCCACACGCTCTCTTGATGCTGCTTTTGAAAAAGGCAATGCTTCCTGTAAGTAATCAACCGCAATACTATGATCTCCAATATAACTATAAAAATTCGCGATGAATTGGTAATGCTTAACTACCAATGGTATTTTTTTGATATCAATTTTGGATTTTAAATCATTTGCGCGCAAGAAGAATGGGAATGCTTCCTTTACTTTCCGATAGACATAGTTATAGTAGCCCTGTCGCGTATTGCCTATCATTTCCAATTCAATATTAGGATGCTTTTGTAGCAATTGCTCCGCAAGGCGATAGTATTGATCAGAAACAGGATTAGTCCGATCAAACGCAATCGAATACCCATCTGCCATACGCATATAGTATCCCCATTTCAGTATATTATTATGTTTCCTATCGGCGAGTGTTAAAACAGGAGCCAGCGTATTTTTCAATGCAACAGTATCCTTCCCAAAGTTAACTGGAAATTGGAGGACAGCTTCCAACTGAAGAACAGGGTCTTCAATATGCGCTATTTTTTCTATAGATTGTCCAATGGCTATATTCGTACTTTTTATCGTCAGAATAGCTAGGAACAACATACAAAATAAATAAATTTTCATTTTTGAAAAGGTCAAATTTTTATTAAAATGGCTAACGGTAACAGGCCAACTCGTAATAGATTTAATTTCCAGATCAACCCTATTAAAATCTGACATTACCAAAATACAGCTGGGTGCGCCAACAGTTATCGGAATGACTTTTTAATTATTTAGCAAAATGGTTAATATAGACTCATAAAGCGAGGGTATAGGCCCCCGATTCACTGTCGTAAATATACAATTTATCCACGTAAGAGATCAATCTCTTTTTGTTAAAAAACTGTTAGCACATTACGCCTATTTTTAGGATTGGTGGTATATCTATCTATTTTTATACCATTATCCAAATGTGTTTATCTTTGTATATGGAGATATCAATACGAAAGGGAATATTAAGTGAATTGCCCCAAATAAAAGAACTATTTGCGGGAACAATCACTTCAGTATGTCAGACCGATTATAATGCAGAACAACTCGAGGCATGGAAATCTTCGATCAGTAACACTGAACGCTGGAATAATTTAATCAAAAACCAGTATTTTATTGTCGCAGAAATAGACAAAGAAATCGTTGGTTTTGCTTCATTGGATCATGGCAACTATATCGATATGTTATACGTACACAAAGATTTTCAACGGCAAGGCATTGCACAACGGCTATATGACCACTTGGAACATAAATCTAAATATTCAAATATGGAGTCGCTAACAGCAGATGTCAGTAAAACCGCAAAACCTTTTTTTGAACGTAATGGTTTTACAACAATTGCCAGACAGGTGCAAGTTCGGTCAGCCGTTGAAATTGTCAATTACAAAATGCAAAAGACTTTTTAACATCGACTGGTCTAGCTAAAGATCAAAACTTCTCACCATATGCTATGATTTTGGTTTCCATAAGCAAAAGCTGATGTTCAGCATCTTTTAATCGTGCGGTTCCCCGACCATTTTGGGTATCTATGGTAATTTCCATTTCAGCCTGTATATTTTTATCGCGATCAAAAAAAGCATTGAATTTTTTAAAAATATCCGTTTCATCAAATTCAAAATCTACAGCACAACGGTTTTGATTTTTATCATACCATTTGATGTATATATTCTGTGGAATTCCCCTTTTTTCAACTGTTATATTTTGTGTTCTTTCATCGAAAACAAAACGCTCAGCATTAAAATACCGAAAAATAGCATCATAGGTTTTTATTTCTGGAGCGATCACAAACTTCGGGTTCCAGGTATAAGCTGCGCCCAGTTTATTCCAATAATCATCAGGAACAGGTTGATTTTTTTTTGCCATTTGTATTGCCAAAGGAACGATCATTGTATCTGTCAGGACCTTATTGCGCCACTCCTGATTAAATAAATCACCATAAACCATCTCCTTATTATCAGAAACCTTCTGGTCAATATCGATTTTCTTCGCCTGATACTGACCTATTTGGACCTGACGATATCCGGATCCTCCAGCCCATATCACCAGTCCTCCAGCGGGTGCAAACCCGAAAATAATCTTGTTATAATGCTCCTCAACATCACTAGTTGCCCTTCTTTCTACATAAGGCTGTTTAAAAAGTGTAAGCAATTTGTTGTAATCTATTGTATCATGGAATCGGTAGAATGCATTCTCTGAAAACGAATACCAAGTAACATCAATTGCTTTGGGCAATGACATCATACTTTTATAGGTTTCGGCCCCCGCCTCCCCCCATTTTGCATGATAATTCACTGTATTTCCCTCACTAAATGTAAACTCATAATCCTTATCATTCGGGAAGATAAATATCCCTTTGTAGAGTTGTACCGGATAACCTGCGGGATTACTCATTGCACCAGCCCATTCAAATCGACCTTCTTTTAAATTATCTACCTGATCCCGCCGCTCCCGTTCAGCTTTCCGAACCTCACGGCCAACAGTCGAAAAAATAGACACAAGCACACTGATTAAAATATAGCCCAAAAATGTTAGTATCAACGCTGTCCACGATCTTAAGCCCCAAACGAACGTAATGCTACTGAATAAACTCAAAAAAATACTCAAAATTAAAATCAAAGGGAACATTTCAGAAATTACTCCTCCCAGATCAGCATAAATCTTGTGTTCATATTCGTCGCCTAGTGTACTGACAAAAAGCAATACCGGTAACAAGGTGGAAAATATAAAGTAATATAAAAAACTATAAATCCCCTCAAAGACAATACTGGGATTTTCAAATACCTTTAATTTTTTTCGAAGCTTATTGAAATGAAAATAAATAAGGGTAATTACAAGAAAATAGGGAGAAACACAGAATGCCCCATAAACCAAGTTCATATCGGCATCTTGTGTTAACAACATTGCCAATAATCCCAAAAGTGTCACAACAAAGGCTGAAATTGTAGCTTTAAGAACCATGTATAGATTTTATTATTTATTGATCATAATATATAGCGGTATCCTGTCTACATTTTGCTTCAAATTTACAATTTGAAAAACAAGAACAACTTTACTCAAAAGTAATAAGAAATGAAATTATAAATACACAACAATTCATATTCAAAGCAAACCAATGCATATTCGTTCTATTTTTTCATACCCCTTAAGAACCCGATGCTCGCAATGCTTAAAAAGAAAACAGATCATTTTACTATCTTAGCCAATGAATAGAAAATACGAGTTATGCATTTGACGATTAGACCCGCACAACAAGATGATGCCGCAGTTGTACCTGAAATCATGTTACAGGCGATGGAAGATATCATCTTTCGTTTTATACAAAAAGAAGACAAAAAAGAAGCAATTCGTTTTTTAACAGATCTTTTTCAACAGACCGGAAATCTATATAGCCATGAAAATACTTTTGTTGCTGTAGATCCCGAAGGCAATGTCATGGGATCATTGACGGGATATAATGGGGATCATTTTATTGCGCTACGACAACCAATCCTGGAACTCATCCAAAAACAATACTCAAACGACCTAATCCCTGAACCAGAAACAACTGGACAGGAATTTTACATAGATTCTGTTGCTGTATCCACTGCTGCCAGAGGTCAGGGTCTAGGAACTGAGCTATTGAAACATGCGATAAAACATGCTAAAAATCAAGGTTTCAAACAAATAGGCTTATTGGTTGATTTAGATAATCCGAATGCCAAGAAGCTTTATGAACGCCTTGGTTTCACATTAGGAAACAAAATGCCTTTCGTCGGTGGGGAATACTATCATATGTATATTCAATTTGTTTAGGATAATCTACAACATCCAGTTCCTGAAAAACATCAACATTATTAATCAAATATTGGTTTCTTCCAAAATACCAAAAGTGTCAACTCAACAAATGGGGCAAAATAGAGGAAGAACAATTTATAGCCTATCTTATTTATAAATACCACAAAGATTAATATAAAAGATCTAAAAAGGAATTCTTAAAATTCCCTATTTTTGCACAGATTAACATGAAAAATCAACTTCATCGGCAACTCCGTATTTACAGATATGTTATCTATCGGGAAACGTTAATAGATCCCTGGGAACATTTCTGGTCTTTTATCGGTGCATTCGTAGGCATATTTATCATCGCTTTTATTCAATCACTTCATTTCCCACCACTGGAGAATGTTTTCCTGATCGGATCATTTGGGGCCTCCTCTGTTCTGGTTTATGGAGCTATACAAAGCCCACTTGCACAACCTCGAAATTTAATCGGTGGTCATGTGGTTTCAGCGATAGCTGGAGTTACTGTAGCACAGCTACTCCCCGATATCATCTGGCTCACTGCCCCCTTTGCTGTAGCCCTGTCTATCGTATGCATGCAACATACCCGCACATTGCACCCTCCGGGAGGAGCGACAGCGCTAATCGCCGTAAGTAGCGGAACCAAAATTTCTTCCTTAGGGTATTGGTATGTATTGAGTCCCGTACTCTCCGGCTGCCTGATTTTATTTATAGTAGCACTTATTTTTAATAATATCACCAAAAATCGGCACTATCCTGTTAAAAGATCACGTTTACGGCGTTCACGGCGACAACATCTAAAATCACGATTTGAACGAACCAAAGGTACATCAACCTAATCTGAATTAGCTAACTCTATCGTACTATTCCCACAGTACGCATATCCATCTTGCTAATTCGTAGACATTCTTATTTACGTCGATGTGGGATATGTTCCATTTCTCGTGGACTCTTTTCCGCTGTTCCTTCTTTTTGTCTGCCGGCACCGAATTTCCAACTAAAAGAAAGACTTACCGATCTGTTGTAATAATTGTTGGATGTTGTACTTCTGAATGAAGGCGACACCGCCATATTCCTTTGTTTCATAGCTCGTTGAAACGGATTACTTACTGTCAACACAATACTGGCTCTATCATTCCAAAGTTCCTTTTGAGCAGAAAATCGATAAGACCATTCGGCCGTATTTCGTCCCTGCAAAGTCACATAACCATTGCTATAGTCTCCTGAAATCTGAAGACTGTAACCTTTAGACAGACCATATGAACTGCTGAGATTAGCAGCATAAAACCCATTGCTATTCCTTACCTGTAACGCTGGGCTCCTAAACCAGACATAATAGAGTTCCAGTCCACCATTGAGCATCCAATTCGATTGCAGTTCCATGGATAGATTGACCTGTGCACCCAAACGTTTATTTGTCGCAATATTACTGGGTGTAGTACGTGAAATTCCGAGACTGTCGACGACAGTAAGCTGCTCTATCGAATTATTGTTGGTACTATAATAGACACTACTATTCAGATTAAAACCAGATGCTGCACTGTAATTGTGTCCCAATTCCACTACGCGAATCCGTTCAGGTCGCAATAGCGGATTTCCCGACAGCAGATTTCGCGGGTCACTGGCGTTGACATAAGGATTGAGATCCCATATCCACGGTCTACGTATCCGCTCTGTATAAGCGAATTTGAGTTCGTGATGGTCATTTACCTTTTTAGCGACTAACAGAGTAGGCACCCAGTTGCCGAATTTAGATTTAAATGAAGGTGTGGAATTCCTGAAATGAGCCCCCAATACTGTTGTTTCAAAACGAATTCCGGGCCTAATTGTCCACTGATCATCGGTTTCGATTTTTAAACTCATATAGCCCGCCAATATCGTACTGTAGTAATCCATTTTATCCGACCGGGATAGGATTTCGACCAACTCTTCACTTCCCGGAGCATGTTCATTATTGAAAACGGTATAAAGACTACTGGAATTACTTCGCTTCAATTTCATTCCCGTTTCAATGACATTTTTCCCGGTCGCATCTATCGGGTGCGTATAGTCTGCCTGAAAATCAAAGTCCCAGGAGTCACCTTTATTTGGTCCTTTCTCCTTAAAAGAGCTTACTCCGGACATTTCTTTTTGACTGGTTATGTATTCCGATCTATCGTTTGATCGGGCGGCCAGCCCAATGATCTGCAACTCCTGTGACTTGTGTCTAAATTTTTTGAGATAATTCAGCGAGAGTTCATAATACTTTACCGAATTCTGCTGCTGACTAAACTGATTATATTCAGCATAGGTATTTCCATCCTGAAACAAGTTGTAAAGTGAACTATGCGCAGGCCAACTGCCATACCAATAGGACAGGTCTGCGCCAATTTTTTGCGAGCTGTCCGGGCGGTACACAAATCCTAGACTTGCAGACGCCCCCCTATCCTTTTCAGTTGCATCATTGTGCTGTAAAAGTTCTCCGACCGATACCCCATTGGATAAGGAGGTTCTTTGCAGGGTCGACCTGTTTCGTTCTCGTTCAGCATTCATCGTTGCGTTAAAATTGAAATCAAACTTTTCAGTAGTCATAGCCCAAGAGCCACTTCCAGATTGATCCAAGTTACCTAAACTAACATCCAAACTTCCATGTGTTCCCTGGATGGATTTTTTTGTGATAATATTAATAATACCAGCAGCTCCTTCAGCTTCATATTTTGCAGATGGCGAAGTAATTACTTCAACAGATTTAATAGAACTTGCAGGAATCATTTTTAAGGCATCTTTCAAGTTCTTAGCCATTATTCCTGAGGGGATACCATTGAGCAGAACTTTAATATTCGTATTCCCGCGCATCCGCAATTCCCCATTACTCCCTACTGTTAGCAGAGGAACTTTCCGCAATAGATCTACAGCCGAACCGGCTTTATTACTGATATCAGAGCCCGCATCATAGATCAGCTTATCACTTTTAAAGCGTATCGGCTTTCGCTTCCCTTTCACAACAATTTCTTCCAAGGATTGATACTGACTGACAAGTCTGACCTCCAATACCTTTGATGAAGTTATCGACTTAGACAGCTGACTTTCATATCCCACATAAGTCACCAAAATACTTGGACTCTCAGTCTGCGGCATAACGAGCTTAAATCCGCCTCTCAAATCGGTAGTGACTGTCTGTAAAACTTTTCCCGCAGAAATCAGAGAGACTGTTGCATGTTCGATCGGAAGGGCATTGCTCGCATCGACAACTTTTCCTTTAATTTCATAAACGGCATTTTTCCCAACTTGATGCTGAGCATATAAAGAAGGTAAATATAGGATAGACACAAAAAGAATAGCAATTGGGAAATGCTTCAAAACACGGAACATATTGTTTGGATTAAATACAATACAAAACAATAAGACTATGTTCTTTTTAAAAAATTTTAATGAGGAATAAGGCGAATAAAAGGCCAAACGACCTTCATCATCAAATTAGTAGCTTTGGTCATTCTCTCTTGGGTAGAGATTTAATAATTGCCATCGTCCATCAGCCATACAATTGACTAATTGATCAGATAATATGGATGAACGATGGCTGGTCGAAAAAAATTGCTTTCGTATGTAAATATTAAGCTCCTGGAAATTTACTCATATCCATATAAAATATCTCCCAAGTGTGGCCATCATAGTCTTCCACCTTTCTTAACTGCATAAAACCATGATCCATCATTGGCATTGGCTCTATTCCTCCTGCTGCCAGCCCTTTGTCAACAATTTCATTTACCCGATCCAGACTCTCCACGGAGAGCGCAAATAGTCCAGCGATATGACTTTTTGTATCGGCTATTGGCTTATTCGTAAAGGATTTAAATTTATCATGTGTCATGATCATGACAAAAATATGTTCACTCCAGACCATACATTTAGCATCGTCATCACAAAATTGTAGATTTACTTCAAAACCCAATTGAGTATAAAAATCCATTGATTTGTTTACATCCGCCACAGCGAGATTAATAAATACCTGTTTCATCTTCTTAAATTTTTAATTGCTATTGATAACACAAAATTGCGCATTATGGTTTACAAAAATCTTGGCATAAGCCAAGATTTAAAGATCCTGTGAATATGTTCCGCTTTGAATCTTTGCTTTAATATTTTTCTAATTTAAGTGTAATAAATTGTTCCCAATCACCGTTTTCCGAAAGCAAATACCAATGCCCAACAAGCACCGAGTAGTCATTATTCATCTGCCCATTAAACTTTATTCCATCCCCCTCAATAGTAAACATATTATTGATTAAATTTCCTGTCATTAGTCCACTTTCCCCCCTCGAATTGGCATATTGCATCTTCACTTTATCTCCCGGCAGCATGGTGATCATTTCAAATGTTTCACTATGTTCTCCCCCTATGTGGACATCCGCCTTATGCAAAATACAGTTGTCATTGAGTATAAACTCATAAGAATCAACACCGACTAAAGGCAGTTTTTTTGCACCAACCCGCACTTCTCCCGAGGTTCTCCATTTACCAATAAATTTATGATAATTGCTATCTTTAATTTTATTCATTGTCATATAATTTGGGTCTTTAAGACACACTATTGATACAAAAATAATCTTAACATCGTTATAGACTCTTGGCATAAGACAATAAAATTCGTCCCTGATCAAAATCCTCTATCAGTTGGCAGAGAGAAGCTACAAAGTTATATTTGTCTAAGTGTTAAGTATAATTTAATTATTAAACATGATCATCATAAGAACTTTCGGTGTTATTTTGCTCTTGCTAGGTTTATTTCTCGCATACGGACTATCCAAAGACAGCAGACTGATGCTCTTTGGCAGTAAAATTAAAGCCGATGTCATTGGGATAGACAGTGTAAAAAGCAAGCGCTTTGGATACGTACATTATCCGATCCTCCAATTCAAGTATAAGCAAAAACAAGTTTGTCTGGTGAATGATTTAAGTAGCATTAACCCCAAAGAAGTACCTGCTCATATGGAAATATATTACAAGGAAGGTATCGGTATAAGTGATGGTTTTACTGTTATATATGCAGTCTTTTCCATTATAAGCATCATCATGATCATCTTTGGCATCATAGCCTTTCGCACCAAACACGTTCGTTAACTTATATCAGCTTATTTGGAAAGTTCGGCAAGGTCTGCCTGGGAGAATATATGTTCCCCTTTGAGATAGCTATTTGCTTCTTTCAGGTAGACATAAATTATTTTTCTGGCTTCGGGATTAGGCAACTTGTATAGGTTATGTACTAAAAACTCTTTATCCCGCAATCGGTCTTTACTGTAACTCAAAAAAGATGGTGCATGTGTCTGTACACTCCAACGGATAAAACGTAAATCAATATTATCAGGATATTTGATGATAACCGATTCCAATAATTTTTTACCTTTTTTAAACTGGCCCAGCTTCGAAAAGGGATTTCCCATATGCTTTGCCCAAAGGATCTCATAAGCGGCAAGATAGCCTTTTTCTGTCGCCGTATTTGCGGCTGCCTCTAACGTTTTCAAATTGGCCTCACAGAGTTTTTTATCTTTGACTGCAGCGGCATAATCGGCTCGCATTTTGTCCACATTTATTTGACCAAAACAACAAATTGTGCTTAATATAAAAGAGAAACAAACAAAAAATCGTACTACCATCCCAAATTCAATTAAATAAAATCATGCATTATCCAGATGAATTTAAACATAAAATATATCATCATATTAACCAAACAGATTGTTACGTTCATATAAAATTCATCCTCAAACCATACTCAGTCTTATTCTAGTTCATATAACAATAGTTTAAGCGCAAGAGTTTTTTTATTTTTCCATTAAGCAGTTTCAACTGTTAGCGTTTCTACCCCTTGAGATTGGTAAGACGCGATAGCTCATCAAACTCTGCGGTGATCGTTTCTCCGCCTTTTGTTGCTATTAGCTGGGCGCCCTGTTCCGATATTTTATAACCTTTTTCATCCAGATACCACTGCAAAGCAATCTTATGGTTCATTTCAAATTGGGAAATTACCTGCGGGAAGACAGACAGTATCCGAAGATGATCATCTTGACGTTGACGGTCTACAAGATCACTTTTGATCGTCACCAGCATTGCCCCCTGTCCATAATCAGCAATATAATAAGCGCTGGCATCAAACATTCCGGAAGCGATCAAACCGATGCGGTGCAACTCATCTTTGGAAAAATCGAAGCTGCTATTGCTGAAAAGATCAATCTCTTGCTCTTCACCATATTTTTTTAGTTGAAGAGCTTGCTGCGTAATATGTTCAGAAAGACCAGATTTGGTATTTGCCCATGCCCAAAGCCAAGTTTCGGACGAATGCGAAAAAGTCCCTAAGACCTGGATCGGAAAATCAAGGTTCGGTCCAAAACTAATCTCCTCTTTGGTCATATCTATATTCCAATTATTATTACCGATGACCGTGGCAAAATCATACTGCTTATCAAAGGCAATTCCACCAAATCTTTCAATCAGTTCCTGTTCTGTGCGATAGATCAAGTTATCTTCCGGCTCCTTTGTAGACGTAACCTGCCCCACTTTAGCTCCGGGTTCCGCTCCTGTAGTAACTTGATCTACTTTTGCTCCTTGTTCTACTTTAGTGTCTTGCTCTACGTTAGCTCCTTGTTCTGATTCGGTACCCTGTCCTGTTTTAGTACCCTTTCCAAAAAGTTTGTTTAAAAATCCCATAATTGTTTCTCTAATTTTTCAATTCAGCCAGTAATTCAGCCCTTCTATAGCTCTCCCCGTTAATTGTCAGTATGATTTCATCGATCTGTTTTAAATCAGCTATTATTTTAAGCAATTCATTTTTTCTATCTATTTTGATTTTCTTATTGATAAAAAATTCATGAATATAAAGCGTATTCAATTTCGGAATTGTCTTTAGCTCAGCCAGACCTTTCAACTGAAACATATTAGTTAACCTCAATTCACCTAATTGATCCAATTTAGCAAAATCAACTAATTTTTTTGAATTGAGTTCAAACAAAGCAATACGTTTCAATCCCGAAAAATCATGCAAAAAAGATAAATCAGCCATCTTTGATACCGAGGAAATTTCGAGATTCCGTAATGAAGGTAGATGCGGAATGATTAAATGATCACTTTTAGAAGTAAAACTTTCCAGTCGCAGCGACTCTAGCTCCAATCCCTGTACAAAATCCAATGTATTCACAGCTCCCCGATTACTTATATACAATTGCTTAAGTGACTTACAATTGGCTATTGGGGATAAATCCTTAACACTTCCCGTAATTAATAAATTGCGCAAATTCCTTATTTTTTCAATAAATTTTAGTGAAATGCTCGTATAAAAAAACAGTTCCAATTTCTCAATCTGGTCGATCGGTTGATCTTTGAGAACATCCAAATCTTTCGCGCTATTGATCTCAATCGCTAATTCCATAGTACCTATTTTTATGCTTAACTCAAATATACTGAATGCAATAACCAACCCAATTATGCATTTACAATCCGTCAAAATCGTTTATGATTCGTGAAATTACTGAATATATCGACTGGCGATTTGTATCATATATTGAAAAAAACAGCACAAATATTAAATGAATAAGATTTTTTTACTCACAATTATTATTTTTACCGAACAGAAAAGTTTAAAAAATGATAACAGTAGCGATAATAGAAGATGAACCCGCTGTTCGTAAGGAGATCAGTTACCTCATACAAGAGGAAACCGACACAGCACTAATTGGTTGGAGCGACAGTGTCAGAACTGCTGTAAAACTAATTGAAGAAAAGAAACCGGATGTGATCCTAATGGATATTCAACTAAAGGATGGTACAGCTTTCGATCTTCTAAAAAAACTCAATGTTATTCCACAAAACGTCATATTCATCACCGCATATAATCATTTTGCCATCAAAGCGATCAAGTATGGTGCCCTGGACTACTTGCTAAAACCTGTTGACCAAACTGAATTAAAAGAAGCATTAGAACGCTACCGTCGTCGTAGCGATAATAATCCACAATGGATGCAACAGCTAAATATGGCACAAAGTGCAATGCACCATGGCGATTTACCCGAAAGTATTGCTTTGACATCCATTCATAATGTGCGTATCGTTGCTGTTCATGACATCGTCTACTGTAAAGGTGATGGTCCATATACTTTTTTCTTTCTGAGTGATGGTTCCAAAGAACTCATATCCAAACCGCTGAAATATTATGAGGAATTGTTACCCGCCCCCTATTTCCTACGTACCCATCAGTCCTATCTGGTAAACCGTAAGTATATAACCGGTGTTAACCGTTCAGAGTATATCGTATTGAAAAACAAAGAAGAAATACCTATTTCGTCACGACGGAAAAACATAATTTTAACCCAGCTTTTCCCAGAGAAATGAGATATCTGTTACGAAGTATTTTCTTTTTGCTGCTTATTTTACATATTGTAGCTTGCGACAAAAAACCGACTTTTTCTTCTCGAGACCATGATGCTGTTTTAGCAGAGATAAAGGAGCTCGAAGACATAAGGTTGACACCTACGAACGGCGACTCACTCAAGAGAGCCTGGCGACAACTCGGTGAAAATCCTAATGTAAAAAATGACACCGTATTCTTTGCAAAAGTTAAATACAATACCGCTAGGCTATATGCCATGCTCCAGCAAGATTCCGCAGGCTTTTTTGTAGAGCAGGCACTTGAATTAATCGAACCTACCACTGGTAATCTAAAGTACAAAGCACTTATCTACAATGGTATTGGCAATATCCGTAGTGCCGAAGCAAAAGAACGCGAAGCAGGCTATTACTACAACAAAGCAGCTGCGATCGTTCTCTCGGACAGCACCGCAGGACTTTCTGCCGAAGCGAAATCGGCTATATTGCTCTCTGCGGCACAAAATAACCTAAGTTCGTTTCAATACAATCTCGCTGAAAAAATGAATCGAGCGGCCCTCAATCTCTCAGATTCACTTCCAAAGGAGCATATCAATCGCCAGCGTGTATTCGTACAAATGATTCAGACGCTAAATGCCTTGCAGAGGCCTTCTAAAGAAATACTTCCCTATCTCCATAAACTGGAGGATCTACATCATTTATTTCCAGATAAGTATAATATCAGTTTTTTATACGATTCGAAAATACAGTACTTTGAAACAACACAACAGCAAGATTCCTTGCTACATTACCAACTACTGAAAATAGAAATTGATGAGCGACTGAGCAATATCAAGGAGTCCTCTGTGTTGATGAATAATCTATTTGTAAACTACTGTAATGTTGCAGTAATTTATGTGTTATTCAAGAAGCCTGTGCAAGCAGCTCAATATATTACAAAAGCCAAACATCTTAGAACACAGTTCACCAAATTGATCTTTCCGCATAATGAAATACTCTTTCAAAAAAGCCTAGCCGAACTGTACCGCTTACAAGGCAAAAAGGAAGAAGCAATAGCCGTCCTAGATAATATCGTTCAATTACAGAAAAATGTCTATCATTCGGAAAACACACAAGCTATTGCCGAAATGAATGCATTGTATCAACTACAGGCCAAAGATCAGTCCATTCGCACATTGAATGAAAGCATTAAGATCAATAAACTACAATTACAGCAAAATCGTCTGTGGCTGGTCATATCTTCTTTGGGTCTTATCTTATTGATTATTATATTATTCTTTCTATACTATAGTTTCCGTCAGCGACGCCTAAGCCAGGAGAAAGAAAAAGTCCTGCTGCAACAACAACTACTGCGCACACAGATGGAACCACATTTTATTTTCAACACCTTAGCAGCGGTTCAGAGTTTTGTGCGATTAGATAAGAAAGAAAGTGCCATCAAATATCTCAATCGCTTTAGTCGTCTGTTGCGGAGCAATCTGGAGTTAAGTCGAGAGAATCTGGTGCCTTTAAATGAAGAGATCGAAACACTGGAAAATTATCTGACCTTACAACAAATGCGCTTTGAAGATGCTTTTACCTATCATATTACACAGCCGGACGAACAGGATCTGAGTGCCATCATGTTACCTCCGATGTTGATACAGCCTTATGTAGAGAATGCCCTACTACATGGCATTGATCTCGAAACCTGTAAAGGCAATATCGACATTCATTTTCAATTGGATGGAGATATTTTATCAGTGGACATCCTTGATAGCGGTAAATCTGAACCAAATATCCAAGAAACTCCACATCGCTCACTCTCTGGAACAATCAGTCACGAACGGATGCAACTCTTGGGTAGGAAAGCAAGCATAAAAATCACAAAAAATCCTGAAGGAGGTACACTTGTCAAATTGCAAATACCTGTTACATCCTGAATTTTTTAAGACAATGATTTGGTTATTCTTTATATTTCAATTCGGACTCTTTATACTTGCCACTATTATTGCATTGGATTCGGCCCGTATTGCAATTTTCCTGTTTTACCAAAAAGATAAAACTCGCTTACCTAGGAATACCATTGTAAAGTCTCCTTTAGGAGGGAGTCTATTATCATTAAAAACGATGGCCTTTGCTTGTCTTATTATTCCAACACTATGTCTTCTCTATTTTAGTTTATTAGGCAAGTTTGCCAATATTAACCTGAGTTTTATTCTAGCCTATTACAGCACAGCAATTATTAGCTTTCTACTGCTTGTTTTTTCTTCCAAAATTCATCAAAAGCTACAAGTAAGCTATTCTTCTGTAGGTAAAATCAGGCTACTATTTGTTATTGAAATATGCCTGCTCATTGCCTTGCTCTTTTTTGCAACGAAAGTTGATACAATGCATTTATTTCGACAAACGAGCGTATAAACCACATATCAAATCCGTAAGATTGATATGTGCGAATCGTAAAAACTATTTACGATTTGTAAATACCACTGCTGTGGCCAGCATTCCTTTCTTAGTTTTGATAAATCAGTAATGGTATGTACATGAAAAATACATTCTTCAATATCGCATGCATTAGACGAATCATAAGTTTCGCTATCCTTATTGTTATAACCAGAAATATTATGGCACAAGAAGTCAATCATTATATCGCGACCGGTAAAGACAGATCCAAAACGATCAGTGGACAGTACGGTGACCTCAGTGGCATCTGTCTCTTTGAAGACGGCAAATTCATGTTATATGGCTATGCTACCATGGTCTTTGGATCCTATGTCTTTGAAAAAGATTACCTTCTTTTCTATCCAGACCAGTTACCACAATTTCAGCTATATGCATGCCATAACCCCACTTTAGGAGATGAAGTATCTGTCAATTTTAGAGGCTTCGAAGAGGGAAAGGCTTTTGTACAGTTTGGAGATGACAGCATGCAACCAGTTTTCAACGATGGAGCCAATTGCTTCGATTTCCCCTATATCTATGAGCAATCGCACCCGATGCCACAGTTGAAATTCACTGTACAAAATGAAGGTTTTGATGCTGGCTCTGCATACCAAACATTTCACCATCAAAATGACCAGCGCTTCAATGACTTCATCGCAATCAATAATAAACCACAGCGAGCACGGGCGAATTTCGGCGCCTACCTGTATTTAACTGAAGATAAAAAGCTTGCTATAAGCCTTTCTAATTATGGCGGCAGAAAGGGCTTTTTAAGAGAAACCCCAGTAGACCCAACACAAAAGCGCTGGCTTGAAATACTAACAATGAAAAAAGAATATGAAAGTGCGGGAAGCATTGAGCTGACGGCAATATTTTCCAATGCGGAGTATAACATTTCTTATCCCGACCTAGCGGAATATAATTTTGACAAAGCAACAAATCAATACATCAGCAAGTCCGCGGAGGATAATGACCAAGAGCGTGATCAGGGTGATCGCTATCTGCGTCAATATACCAAACAACCATTAGTACCCAAGCAAGGTAAGTTTGACAGCAAAACTGCCGCTACCGCAAGTCTATTTTTTGCCAGCTGTAACAAACCTGACGAATCGTATAATCACATTAAAAGAAGAAAAGAAATAACTAAATGATCAAACAAAGTTTATACCTCATCCTATTGCTATTCCTCGCTACAAGTAGTTATGCACAGTTGAATTTGCGAAAAGCGATTTTGCAAAGTGATTTGATTATTTCTATCAATAATCATCGTCAGGACACTATTTGGGACAATGACCATACTTTGCAGTCATACACGCAAATGGATAAAATAGATTCAGGCAATGCATTTATCCTACGCAAGGTACATTTACTAAAAGTCGCAAGTGAGTGGAAATAAGCAATGGTATCAAGTTTGCTTAGCGTAATGAATAAAAAACAGTGATCGACCATGCGTATCCTGAGACGAATTATTATATTAGTTATATCATGTTTCATCCATATCGTTGCTTATGGACAGCATCGTACGGTCCAGCAGATCGTAGATCAAGTGATTCATTCCTATAACAATAAAGACAGCATCACTTTTAATGCACTTCTTAACAAAGACGTTGGTCTCTATTTTATAACAACTTTGGGAGTCAATAATCGTTGGACATATACATCAAAAATGTCCTTTAATCACCATACAGATTGTTCGATCAACGACCCTTACCAAGACTTTCTCGCGCAGGATCAGATTTCAAACACAAACCAAAAAAATATAACCTATAGCAATCGACCTTTTTTCGAGTGTGAAACAATCTATAAAAAAGGCATATTTGTCGCCAATAAAGGTAAATACCATACCTTATCCGAATCTATTAATTTTTATAAAACACACTATTCAGGCATTATCGGTGAAGAAATTACGTCAGATAAAGCGCAAGAACTAGACCATCTCTATAGCAAGGTAAAGCGTATTGAAAACCAGAGTCGACGGATTATTGTCAACAGCGACACAGGCACTTTTATTTTTTATGTCACCAAAATTGACGGACAATGGTGGCTGACAATGATAGATTTTGCCAGCGCTGACTGCAGTGTATAATTGTCCGCATCTGAACAAAAATATGTTCGAATATGAACAGTCTCCCTTCGCAACAGAAATCTTCAAGTAGCTAAAAATCAACATACTAAAATAATGGCAAATCAATTGTAATTCTATTTTCACATGAAATAGTCATCTATTTATAATTGATACCGCTATGTTAAAAAACTACATAAAAACTGCTTGGAGAAGCTTAAAAAATCAACGCTTCTTCTCATTAATAAAAATAGGTGGTTTTGCCTTTAGCATAGCGATCTGTATGCTTATTGTTTTATATGTAAAGCATGAGTTGAGCTATGATAAATTCTACAAAGATGCTAACCTACTTTTCAGGGTAGTAGGGGTAATCAATAAAGACAATACTGTTCTAAAAGGATTATCGCTACCCGCTCCAGCGGGTGCTACTTTAAAAGAAGAATTTCCAGAAATTATTGCCTCCGGAAGATTATTAACAAATCCACTTTTTGGTGCTGGAACCAATCAAGTCGCCACAACTGGCAATGCTGAACTATTTTCCGAAGAAGGCTTCTGTTTTGCGGATCAAACGATCATGGATTTCTTCCCAACCAAGACAATCTTCGGTTCGTTAAGCCATGCGCTTGACAATCCTAAGACCATTGTAATCACCAAGCGGAAAGCAGCGAAACTGTTTAACGGAAATCCGATCGGAAAACGCATCTATCTAAATAATGATAAGTCAAACGAGTATTCCATTACGGCAGTCATCGATGACATTCCCACAAACTCCAATCTATATGGATATGATTTCTTTATGACTTTAAGTGGTCATGAGCCTTATGAAGGTGAAAAGTTAAATTGGCTGGCCTCCAACTATACAACCTATTTTAAAGTCAGAGAAGGGACCGATATACAACAATTAGAAAAGAAAATAACAAAATCTTACATTCAGGATCATTATAAACCCGCTATGATTAAAGCAGGTATGACGGTCAATGAAGAGGTTTGGAATACTGCAAGAATGACCTTACAGCCCTTGGAAAAGATTCATCTATATTCCAATGATGTGCAAACTCATAAGATTGAAAGCCAAAATCGTGGGGATATTCGATTGGTCTATATTTTTGGTGGAATAGCGCTATTCATATTGATTATCGCAATGATCAACTTTATCAATCTTTCTACTGCCAATGCTACTACACGTGCAAAAGAAGTTGGTGTCCGAAAAACAATCGGTTCCGGTCGAAAGGCCCTCATTATACAGTTTATGACGGAGTCCTTTTTATACAGTGGAATCTCTATTGCATTTGCCTTATTTTTCGCAGTGCTTCTACTTCCCTTTTTTAATCAGATTGCTGGCAAATCCTTGGCTTTTCCTTGGACAACCTGGTATTTCATCCCCGCCCTTGTCGTCTTCGGTTTATTGATAGCTGTAATATCTGGAATTTATCCTGCAATGTATCTTTCTAAATTTAAACCGATTGCTGTATTAAAAGGAAACCTAAATCTAAAATCTAGCCGCAACTGGTTTCGAAATGGACTTGTTATCTTCCAGTTCGCAACATCTATCATCCTGATCATTGGCACCTTGGTCATCAACCAACAAATAAAATATATTTTAAATAGAGACCTAGGTTTCAATAAAGAGCAGGTGCTCATATTAAGAGGAACAGGCACTTTGGATGGAAAGCAAAGATTACTAAAAAACGAATTAAAGGAATTGTCCAGTGTGGCTTCTGTCTCTATTGGTGATTACCTACCAGTTACAATGGATGGCGTAAAGCGTAATGGAAATTCATTTTGGAACGATGGTAGACAAAATCAAGATGTGGGTGTGGGTGGTCAGAACTGGATTGTTGATGATGATTATATCGCCACCTTTGGGATCAAAATCCTCGAAGGACGTAATTTCAACATGAACATGCCAACCGATTCCGCAGCGATAATAGTCAATCAGAAGATGGTAAAAGAATTGAACATCAAAAATCCGATCGGTGCAAAAATTCGAAATTATGCAACTTATACAATCATTGCTGTAGTCGAAGATTTTATCTTTGGAAACATGCGCAATGAGGATGTTAAACCGCTGGCATTGGTTATTGGTGGTAGTCCGAATATGATGTCCATCAAACTTAAATCAGACAAAATGGAACAAAGTATTCAGGAAATCACGAACGTTTGGAACAAATTCTCTCCAAATCAAAAGATCCAATACACTTTCTTGGATGAAGGATTCGCCATGTTATATGCAGATGTACAACGTACTCAGGTTATTGTGTCAACCTTTGCAGGATTAGCGATATTTATTGCCTGTCTGGGCTTATTTGGCCTTGCCGCATTTGTGACCCAGCAACGAACAAAAGAGATCGGCATCCGGAAGGTTCTTGGAGCCAGTTTGCTCGGAATTATAAAATTGCTATCTACTGATTTTATAAAACTTATTTTCATAGCCATTCTAATCGCCTGCCCTATTGGCTGGTGGGCAATGAACACCTGGTTACAGGACTTCAATTACAGAATCAGTATTCAGGCTTGGATATTTATACTTGCAGGAATTACCAGCATGTTGATTGCTTTTGGAACCATCTTTTACCATGCGTTAAAAATAGGACGAATAAATCCAGTCAATAGTTTAAAAGATGAATAATTTCAACCAAATTACTTAACTTAGCATATAGACCAAACGATTACGTTTTGAACACAATTCTTAAATTTATAGTTGCTTAGTTAGCCTCACAAACCACAGGCTAATCATTCTTTTATTTGGATAATCCTATCCAAACAGGTTTTCATTTGATTTTATTATTCACCCTACTGTTATAGCAAATATTTCTTTTTTGCTATGCAAGCTATCCATACCCTCGTGTTGCAATAGCAGAAACATCGTGAATAATATCAAAAAAATTAATAAAGAATATTAAGCACGACTATAAATAATGCAAAAGGAATATTCATGGACTGTGAGTCCAAACAATACACCGTTACTAAAGAAATCATGTAGCCATTGCGATAGTAAACAATTTTATTGCAGTGAAAAATTCAGAATAAATGCACAGAAAAAAAACGTTGACATATGGTTGATTTATCGATGTGTTAAATGCGATAGCACATACAATTTGACTATATTTTCACGTACCCGACCGACTGCAATAGACAGTATATTGTTCAACAAATTTCAAAATAACGATACAGAACTGGCTTGGAAATATGCGTTTTCCGAAGAAATGAGAAGAAAGAATAAGGTGGAAGCCGATTTAGCTACAGTAACCTATGCTTTGCAATATGACGAGATTTCAAGCGATGAATTGCTGTCTTTGAATGAAAGGATCATAACATTCGAGGTTGACTATCCCTTTGACTTCCAACTTAGGTTATCAACCCTCATTCGTACCTGTCTCAACCTTTCCTCAAGGCAGCTCGATCAACTAATCATGCAAGAAGCAATTACGGTAGCGGGAAAACACCTACAGAAAAAGCATAAGCTAAAAGACAAAGATCGCATTGAAATTGATTGTAAAAAACTAAAAAGCATACTGTGTAACAAGATCCAAAGTATACAGTAACGGATTGGTTAATTTGGGTTTCCCTTAAATTCAATGAATAACAAAAAATAGGGTTTAAGTTCTTGATGAATTTAAACCCTATTTTTTTATCAGACTGAAGATCCAAAATATTATTTGGTATCATTTATCAAAATTCACCTTTTTATATGCTCCTTAATCCTGCGAATAATTCAAAAAAAACAGCCCAAAGAATAAAAGCATCCTCCTACGATTTGAATAGTTGACAATTTAATCTTTCAACTGCATTTTCACCGCCAAGACATGCTTACATACACCGCGTTTTCCCTGATGATTTGTATACCAATTGCAGGTACATCGCGCCTGTTCCCCTTCAATCAAAACGGTATGCTGCACACCCGAGCCCTCTACCCGAGCCTCCAATATCCGTCCTTCCCGCCGTATAATCTGTACGCTATCAGTTTGCAATAATTTTTTCGCATTCTTTAAACGGGGATTAAGCGACAATATGCGTTCTGTTTTAAATGGCAGCCGTCGATAATAGTGTTTTGCCTCATGCATGTCATACCCCAATAATCCGATGGACGATAATGAGGCAGTTAAACTATCCATGGTATCAAAGGCGATATCATGCTCTATCGACAGTAGGGTCGGGTTGAATAGTTCATTAGATTTCAGCAGGCTATTAAGTCCGTAAATCCATTCCTGCGGAACCTCCTGCACCATATTCTCCAGTACATTCCCTTCACCTGAAAACCCGCGATAATTGTCCGGAGAGAGCGCCAGAGTCATGCGCATTTTTCCAAAATCAGCCACCACACAGACACATTCGCCACCTGCAGCCTGATATACACGCATCAGGTCAACATAAGGCAACAATGATTCCAATAATCGCAGACGTTGGATACCACCAATTTGTACTGCATCGGCACTCTTCAATGGTGAAAACAAGAATTTATTCCCCCTTTTGCTCAAGTAATAGTTCCCCTTGACCGAACCTCGTGGTATACTTTGAAATAACTGGACGACCTGCAATTTCTGTAAGACAAAAACTTCTTCCATTTCGGCAAGATACCACTGTACACTGGTCAATCCTTTGACCCATCGCAAAGGTAGCGTGACCTTTCTTTCTACGACAGTCCCCCCATCACTGTGCAGTGAAACTTCCTTTTCGCCGACTCCCATCACCATTGATTCTGACTTTTTGATGCTATTCAATGCATTTAACATCGGTTCATTAAAATCAACATTTGTTGTACCAGCAGCCAAAAATTCTCCATCTATCGCCTCTTCCAAAAGATCCAGTCGTGCATACACACCGTTACAGGAGGAGAAACCTTCAAAGCGAAGCTGTTCGGTTCCAGCAGAAACAATTGGATCTCTTAAACTCGGTGGTACAGGGCCAAAACTCGACCGAACGACCTTAGATAACGTCAATAAACATTTTGAACTCAATAAAGGATCAACCAATTTGCCCCAGAAAAAACAGGGCACTTCATTGACATCTTGCAACTCTGCTTGATGAGCAAGTACGAGCTGTTGTATTCCATTTCGTTCGGCCAGCATCGATGGTCGTGCAAAGCTTACTTCTAAATCTTTTAATGCCATTTTACAGTTTATTAAATTTTAATACAATGGGTTTTAACGCTGCAACTTTTTCCCATTCCGCGATTTTTTCCTTCAATTGTTTATCCTCTTTTTTGCCCAGACGAAGCGCAAGGTCGTACGTTTGCTCGATCAGCTTTTTAAAATTAGCTGGCATTTTTGTTTCCCAGCTGACACGCAACAGCAGGCTTTTTAACAGTTGATATAATGCATCGTTGTGAATCGGGCTGATGTCGCGGACTACTTCAAACAAATCCAGAAAACGGTTTATAGGAGCGTAAGCTTTACCTATTAAATCACCCAGATAATCACCCAGTGTCTGAACATCCAGCATTCCTTTCTCCACCCATTGCATGACCAATTCCGCTGCCAAAGTACGTGTATTCTTTTCTTTCGTCAATAAGCTACAGGCGATAAACAACTGTGTACTTGGATCCGTAGCGCCATGATAATCCAACAAGGCTGTCAACAGCGCTGGTATGGTCTTCGAAGTCTCCAATGCATAGGAATTGAAACGACAATTTAACACGAGACTTAGCGGTTCAGCCACCTGGGGAGTCAAGCTAAAAAAATAGCGGATATCAGCCTCGCTCACATAATAAAAATATTCGTTTTTCCGGGTAGCATAAACATCCATTGCATACAATAATGGTGTCGGTGTTTCCTGATAAGTAGGCATTGGAATAGCTAATTCCTGACCGATCAAATATTGCTCATTCTGTTTTGTCTTATAATCGTAGCTCGTATTGTAATTTGGTTTAATCTGATAGCTGGGACGATAGGGTTCGATCACAAAAGGAAAACTGGCTAAGGCTCCGGTCTCGAATGCAGGAAACTTTCCGTTCGGCTGCCGTGTTCGCGCAGCCGTTGCCCATACGGCCTGCCACTCCTTTTCATCGCCTTCTTTTTTGAATAGACGTTGAAGCCAGTTTTTCCCTTCCCCAACCTTGATATTGTCAGTATATCCCAAGGCGAATGCGAGCAACTCACGTAATTCCTCCGCTTGGATATGCTGTAATTGTGCCTTGTTATCTTCGCCATCTATACGTGGCATCCTACTGATTGCAATAGCTATATCGACAGGATCTATGGCAACCCCTTGTTGCTCATGCGCAATAATCCGATCGATTAAGACCTCGGGTGATACCCAATAAGGCGCATGACTTGGCGTACTGAGCAATGAAACAGCAACATTTTGCTGTAAACGACCTTGAAATATAGCCAGTAAATGATCCAAAATCGAAATCGATCTGAATTCACTGTTATAACGGCTCTTATATCGATATATCGTCTTAGGTTGATAAATAATATTCAGCAGCACGTTACCAAATAAACTGGCGTAAGAAGCCTCATTATAACCGCTCTTTAACTGTTTGAGGTAAGGATCCAGTTGTCTGACATAATCCGCTGGAAATTCATCCCGCTTGGTTAACCAGGCATGGATAAGCAATTCCATATCCAAAGGATCCCCTCCCTTGATTATCTTTCCCCAATGAAATAAGATATCACTCCAATTGGCGAGATAAGTGATTGGTTGATCGAGTTGTATATCATTCCCTTTTGGGGCTTCATATTCATACACTCCATCCATTCCCCGCAATGGGGACAATACTTCTGCTTCACTCAACGGAGCCTCTTCCAGCCAAGGCTTTAGTTGACTACTGACATCCCCCATGAGTTGCGTGGCATACATCGTCAACCTCATTTTAATCTCCTCATCCTCCACAGCAGCATATTTGGCAATCAATTTTGCCGCGCGTTCCTGTAGCGAAAGATCAGATAACATAAAGATGGGAGTAATCGCCGAACATACAGCCGACGCAGGTTCTTTTTCCTGTTTCAGCCATTTGTCAAATTGGATCAGAAGCGTCTTGATACCTCCTTTCAAATCATTACGCATAAAAACAGGTTCCAACCAAGATAAAAGCTCATTGCTGTCCAATTCCGAGCTTCCGATCAGAGGCTTCAGTCGATCAATGGCAAAATTAACGACCGCAGCCTGCTCATGATGTAACAAGGGGAAAAGATGGTTTTGATGTTGCAAAATCACCGCATCATTAATATTCAACTTCATCAGAAGCTTTCGAAAAAAGCTTTTGAGATTAATATTCCAATCTTTTGTCTGCGTTTCAAAGAGTTGTTGTATAAGAAGATCGGTATCCAATTTTCCTTGTTCCAATAATCTCGGGAAAATATAGTCCCATACCAGCTCCGATTCCTGCGTCTGATAATCATAACGCAAATAGTTGTTTTGCAGATTCGTTTCGTAGGCAAGCAACAAAGGTACATCGCGTGTATAAGCCTTCTCGTCTTCAATCAATCTATCCAAATAGGCTTTCTTCTCCGGTTCATTATAACCCAGATTTGGGGCGTTGCCCAATGAACGTGCGTAGACTTCAGGTTTAAACTCAAAGTAGCCCCACTCTTCCAATAAACGGATGTTGTCATAGGTAATCGCCATCCATTCATTTTTAACTATTTGTTCGGCGGCATAGTCTGCCAACCAACTTGGTTTTGCCCAATCCAGTACCTTTTTTACCGAGGGGATATTCAGTGAGTTTAAAGGATCTATCAATTCAGTCCAGGTCGTAGTATCACTCAATGAAAAAGTCGCCAATGCACTCAATGCAATCAGTCGTTGTTGCGCCTGATCCGCACGTTGCCCCCAATTGTAATTGGCGTGTTTTTTAAATTCCGGTTCTTTGGAAAGATCCGTCCATGATAACCAATATTTCTTTGCTTTTCGGATTTCTTTTTTGATAAACTCGACATTCCCTTTTAAATGTCGGTCAAGAAATGGAATCAGACCATCAATATTTGTCTGACGAATAAGTTCAAGGTATTCATCGGCAATAGCTTGCTTGGATTGGGCAGCTCCTTTTTTCTCTGTGGGAGCGACGATCGACAAACCATCATCCGAATAACCTTTTTTTATTTTCTCGGCAATCAATTTCTCAGCATCTTTCAAACAAGTTTCATCTGAATCAAAGGCTTTTGTCTTCGATTGTCCGTCGGTACCGTTTCGTCCGTAAGTTACCGTATGACTATTTCCCTTGGTTTCTATTTGCCAAAATTTATCCGATGATCCGTCAATTAATTTTAAGTGTCTAAACATAATGATTCCGATTTATTAAAGCTGACAATCCTGTCACAACACAACTCACTATCAAATGGCAAATTGGTTTTTACGCAGCAGGTGACTCACTCAAAGATACATTTTCAATGTATCTACAAGATAACGGAAATCAGTGATTTTTAAAAATTTATAGTCTACCGCAAAAAAATAAAGAAGTCGTCTATCAAGTGAAAGCGAACCTTCCAAAAGTTGAATAGTTGATAGGAGCTTGGTGGAGAACGCAAATACCAGATTAAAAAAAAAGCCAAACAGAAAAGAGCCCGGCGGGATACCGGGCTCTGCTATAAAAAAAGGTAATTTTGTTTATCCGTCCAATGATTTTGGAATCAATCCATTTTTTGTACTTCGTTTAAAGTATGGATATTTTCGCTGCTTATTTTTGCTGAAGTTTATCCGATAGCATCTTCATATAAAAACCACCTACAACACTACGTGCCTTAAAATTCTCACGTATCCCTGTATTCGCGTCGTAAAAATCATTTAGTGGAACACGAGATTCTGTTTGGATCGCATGGTTGTAAACCGGATGCACCAAAGCTTCGAATTCATCCCGTGTTGGTGCAAATGTAGCAGTCCACAAAATCCAGTCGTTTTTGGTATATGCTTTTCGGCTATCCAATGGAATTCCAAATCTACTTTGTTTGGTCAGGTAATACTTGATCTCCGTGTTATAGACTTTCTGTGGAAACAGATTTAGTCCCAGCACCTTGTCCCAAATCAGATTATATTTTTGGCTCCAGGTATTTTTATCGTCAAATGTCAGCGCGTAATGGTCTCCGGCATCTGCCATTTCCATCCATTTTGGCACCATCTCCTCCGCAATGGCACGATATTTCTTCGCCGTCTCAGTTTCGCCGATCGCTTCAGCCATTTGCGCATAACAGGCAATCCCCACAATAGCCTTTACCGATAAGTTTACATTACGGGCGAGATGGCCCGCAAAATCATCTGTACATAATTGCGTTTTAGGGTCGAAACCATCCTTTACAAGATAGTCTACCCAAGTGGTGAGCGTCTTCCAGTGCTTGCGTGCATAGCTTACATCCCCCTGTACTTTTGAAATCGCAGCGGTCAAAATAATCATATTTCCAGACTCTTCGACCGGCATTGGCTCGCCATAAGTCTGTCCATTGGCCAATGGATATGTACCTAGATCATGTGCTGCCCAAGGGTGAGGATATTTGCCACTTTCACTAAAGTAAAAGATACCCGTCAACATGCCTTTCAACAATTCCGGATTATAGATCAGGTATAGAGGTGCCGATGGATAAGTGACATCGACCGTATTAATAAAACCACCACTGTTGTTCTCTTTGGATAACCAGAGCAATTCGTCCTGTGGACTTTTCACCAAGGTGTGCGCAGCAATACTCTGGCGATAAGCCAGTGTTGTTAAATGGGCATATTCCTTTCCGCCAGACTTTAACGCATCTGTGTAAACCTGTTTATCGAAAGCAACACATCTATCCATTACTGAGCGATATTCATTGGCCGCTAAGGTAAGCTGATTTTCAATGGTTTCTTTACCAGAATTATTCCACCAAGGCCGCAGATCTTTTTTGAAATATTGGATAGCATAAATCTCATCATAGCCAAGTTCAACAAAACGTTCGACTTCCTTATTGCCCACCGTCCCAAAAGGAATGATTGTATTCAAGGACAATGCTGTTCCCTTTGTACTTGTCGACTTTGTATTTCCTTTTCTAAAGTCATCCACAGCCGTTGCCATTGGACTTACAAACTGCTGCGACTGATCTTTTTTGGGTGCGGCAACATAAAAATAGCCCCAGTCAATACGCATATCATCGGCTCCTTTTTGCAACATAGGTTGTTCGACTGTTCCTGTTTTCAAAATAGCTAATTTGTCAGTCTCATATTTTTCAGCAACGACCTCCTGTGATGGTTTATAAACCGCAATGTTGGATGCCGCACTTAAAAAGACTTTTACAGCATGTTGTTTTCCATCATTTGCTTTTACCTGATAGGTAATATAAGATACAGGACGAGCCAATAGATTAAGATCATCCATCAATAGCGGCGATGTAAATGTGAGCTTCAGATCGACTTTGCCTGCCTGGAAATTATATATGGTACGTGTGGCTGTTATCTCCACATCTTTCTGTACGGCAGTTTGTATTTTAGGTCCCCCCTCTTTGAGCCTATCTACTAGTCCAAAGTCAAGAAAACGGCCTCCGGCAGTATTGCGCAGATGAATAGCGATCTGATTTTGACCCGCCTTTAGGTCCGACTTATTTATCGGCAAATACTGGAAGCTGTTTGTCCACCCCGCCTTTTCATAAACCTTTTTCCCATTTAAAAACACCACAACATTATCATCATGGTTTAATTTTAAGAAGAGTTCGTTGATGCCTTGCGGGTCGGTCACATTAAAGGCACGACGTACCCAGATATCATCCGATTTCCACAAAGTCTTGACATGTTTTTGATCATCTCCCAGAGGAGCAGCACCTGATTTCCAGCCACTGGCTTTATAAGAAGAGGACTGCCAATCCCCTTCGGGTTTAGACTCGGTATATTGTACAGTAAAAGACTGATCTTCCGCAGTGGGAAGAATCGTTTTATAATTGGGTTCCTCCTTACCAAGAAAACGATAAATATTGCCGTCGACATTAATCAGTCCCAAGAGCGAATGATCTGCTTCGGTCCAATGTTTGGTGGTTGATGCATTCAACTGATCCGTCATTGACCAGATACTAAAGTTTGGATTGTGGGTAATCAATGGGTAAGCTGGAGCTTTTCTTTGTTGCGCCTGTGCATCAAAAAAGCTCGATATACAAGCTAACAAGCAACAAATACTCACTTTTCCGAGTTTGTTCATCTTAAAAATAGGTTTTTTAAAAGGTTTAATCATATATTTTGATAAAATTAGCGACCTAGCTGTTTTCAGGCATAAAAAAGAATCATTAAAAATGCCTAAAGAAAAATATAAGCTTCACAACAAATAACGTTGGAATAACTGACATTCAGCAGCCTCTTCGTATCATTTTATATGCAATTTATATCATATTGCAGCAAGTCCCCCCACAGATTAGCGGATAAAAAAGATAATCGAAAAAAGATTAGAACATCCGATAACTGGGTTCAACAAAAAACATTATTATCTTTGGCTATCCGATCAGGATCAGATTGGTCAGGCTGATAGATTGGAATCAATTTTACCTTGGAGAATATGAGAAGATTTTACTTTTTTTTCTTTACAATTATACTATGTTTTTGTTCAACAATCGTTGGGCTTTATGCACAGGAAAACGATTCAATCAATAAAAAAGAACTTGGTTTAAGCACCTTATTAAATGATATCCGACAACAACAGATCAACGATTCACTCGAACGTCAGAAACTACAGCATGAAATCGCCAGTCTCAAAAGTCAGAATAGTCCCAAGAAAGAAAATCTAAAACAGCAGCTCAATAATTTTGACGAAGAAAACAACCTGCGCAAGCAACAGTTAAAAATCAAAGTTGACTCGATCAAAAAAAACACCAAGCGTTATGCCGTCGCACCATTTAATGACACCCTTTTTTATATCTATAACAAATTAGGTTCATCCCTGGCCAAAGATCGCGCCTACAATGTGGTCAACAGAATTGAGAATCTCTATGAAGATGATTTTGTAAAAGTAGATTCTTTCAAAATTGAAAACAACGAAATCAGCGCCGATATTGTTTACAAAGATCTGGTCATTACTTCCATCACAGAACTTGACGCCCTACTGGAAGGGAAAAACAAAGAAGAGATTGCCACACAATACCTCAAGCGTATCCAACAGGCCATCAGTAAGGAAAGAGCGGACAATAGCATTACCAAAGTGCTGATCCGTACAGGACTTGTCCTCCTTATCCTTGTGGTCTTTTCGATTTTGGTGTATTTTATCAATAGACTAAAAAGATATGGCACGAATCGTCTATTGGCCGAACGTACAGAGCGGATCAAAGATGTTAAAATCAAAAATTATGTGTTCCTTACCTCCGTTCAGAAAACCCGTATTTTCATTAACACAATCAATATTGCACGTTGGGGACTGATTGTATTGATCGCTTTCATCATGCTTCCCATTGTTTTCAGCGTCTTTCCCTTTACGCAAAGCTGGGCCTCCAATCTGATCGGACTTTTTACCAAACCCCTGAAAAAAGCGGTCTTCGCCATTTGGGATTATATTCCAAATCTGATCACCGTTTTTGTCATTCTATTTGTCATGCGTTATGCGGTACGGTTTGTGAAATATATTTTTAACGAGATTGATAAAGGTAAATTGGAGGTCAATGGCTTTCACCGGGAGTTTGCTATGCCTACATTTACCATTGTCCGGTTTCTATTACACGCCTTTACATTGGTACTTGTATTCCCTTATCTTCCGGGGGCCAATTCGGACATCTTCAAAGGAATATCTGTTTTTATCGGAGTACTATTCTCTTTGGGATCATCCTCCGCTATTTCCAATATTATTGCGGGTCTTGTCATTACCTATATGCGCCCTTTCCGCATTGGTGACCGGATCACAATTGCGGATAAGACAGGTGTTGTCATTGAAAAATCGCCCTTGGTAACCCGGCTAAGGACAATTAAAAATGAGGAAATCACCATTCCAAATTCATCCATCCTATCGGGCAATACGGTTAACTATTCTACCTTTTCAGAAGAAGGAATATGTTTTCAGGTTGAACTCACAGTGGGCTATGAAGAACCTTGGCAACGTATACACGAATTGCTCTTAAATATTCCCACACGTATAGCACGTGTCAATCAACTTCCGGCACCATTTGTATTACAAAAAAAACTAGATGACTTTTATGTCCTCTACGAGCTGAATGTTTATATTTCCAAATCTGGGGAAATTGAGCTGGCCAAATCCGAGATTTATCAACATATTCTCAATGACTTCCTAGCTGCAGGTATTGAAATGAATGGCCCGCACCTATTTGCAAAATTGGATCATGTACCACAATACCAGCCTAAAAACACAGATAAATAGTATTAAGGTCTGTGATCTATTTCTGGATCAGTTTTATTGGCATGTAGCATCATTTTGGCTAGATTTCCCAACTGTACCAGTGCAAAACGTAGTTCATCCGTCCAGGGTAGTCCTAAGCAGAGGCGCATACAATTTTGAAATTGATTTTGCAGAGTGAACATTCTCCCCGGAGCAATACTCATTTTCTTTTTTAATCCGTAGTTGTAAAGCTTTGTCGTGTCTATGCTTTTTGGCAACTCGACCCAAAGTGCTAACCCTCCTTGGGGTCTACTGAGCCGCGTCCCTTCCGGAAAAGATTCCGCGATTACATTGGCAAATCGTTGATAGTTTTCTTGCAATGTTTTCCGAAGATCATAGAGATGATGATCATATCTTCCGGTCATTAAGAAATTACCCACTGCCTCGTGAATTAATGTTGTGGACGACAAGGCATGGATTAATTTCAAGCGGAGAATCTGATCCTTGTATTTCCCTGCAGCGACCCAGCCCACCCGGTAACCGGGGGCCAATGTTTTTGATACCGAGCCACACCATAACACATTGCCCTCTTCGTCAAAGGTTTTACAACATTTGGGTCGTTCACTCCCAAAATAGATATCGCCATAAGTATCATCCTCAATCAGTGGAACAGCGTGCTTAGCAAGTAACCTGACCACTTCCATTTTATTTTTATCGGGCATACAATAGCCTAATGGGGTATTGAAATTGGGCACAAGTAGACAAACATTGATCTCGGGCAATAAGCGTTCAAGCGAATGGATATCAATCCCCGACATTGGATCGCAGGTCAATTCAATAACCTTTAATCCCAAACTCAGAACCAATTGCAAAATACCGGGGTAGCAGGGACTCTCCAATGCAATGGTATCTCCCGGCTTGGTCAATGCCATCAGACAGAGTGACAAAGCATGCATACAACCATTTGTTGTGATGACATCATCCGCTGTCAATCGACCATCCCAGCCCAGGGAACGGGCCGCTACCATCCTACGCAATTTCAGATTCCCCTGTAAAGGTTCATATTCAGCGCCGCCGGCATCTAATTCCCGGGTTGCAAGTACGATTTCCTTTTTTAATTTAGCCAAAGGCAGTAAATCTCCTGAAGGAACACCGATGGAAAACAAGGTTAGGTCTTTACGGCCCATATTCGCGTAGACGCTACTGATCAGCTCATTGGGCTCAACACTATCCGCTATCAGCTGTATTTGACCTGTTTCCGGAAGTTGTAACTTATGTTGATTCAATGCGTTAACAAAATATCCCGACTGCGGTATCGAATAAATTAGTGATTGCGCTTCCAACGCGAGGAATACCCGCTTAGCTGTATTCATACTGATACCATGTTCTTTACTCAACACGCGCACCGATGGTAACCGTTCATTGGGTCTGAGAACACCATTTTTTATTTTACTCGCTATATTTTGAGCCAAAACACTGTATAGAAAGTCTTTTCCCATCCTGTAAATATAACTGTATCCATCAATTAAACAAAAACTGTAACTGTACTCAATCTTAACTATTCGCGAGATTTGTATCAAAATTTAGATAATCTAACAATGAGCATCAATACAGAAGCAACGGAATCATCAAATGGCTGGCTAAACGGTTTACTTGGCGTCATTATATTTAGTGGATCATTGCCTGCAACACGGATTGCAGTCCTAGATTTAGATCCATTCTTTGTGACTGTAGCCCGCGCTACTATCGCAGATATACTCGCCCTTATCGTATTATTGATCAACAAGGAAAAATTCCCTCAAAAGACACAGTTTTTATCCCTTGGTATTGTGGCGTTGGGCGTAGTCATTGGTTTTCCCTTATTGAGTGCCTTGGCCCTACGTTATGTGACTTCCGCGCATTCCATTGTTTTTGTAGGTATACTTCCCGTATCAACTGCTGTTTTTGGTATCATTCGTGGCGGCGAGCGCCCTCGTCCGGTATTTTGGATCTTTTCGATATTGGGCAGTCTTTTGGTAGTTGGATATGCCCTTAAGCAAGGTATATCTTCCTCTCCTATTGGCGATATACTCATGCTATTATCTGTAATCCTTTGTGGACTGGGCTATGCCGAAGGGGGCAAGCTTTCAAAGACATTGGGGGGCTGGCAGGTAATTTCCTGGGCATTGGTATTTTCATTACCAGTAGTGCTGCCCTTGACTTATATTTTTCTTCCAACCACGGTAGCCCATGTAAGCATCGGAGCCTGGACAAGTCTTGCTTACGTTTCCCTCTTTAGCATGTTTATCGGTTTTATCTTTTGGTATAAAGGATTAGCTCAAGGCGGTATAGCCTCTATTGGACAGCTACAGCTCCTTCAACCCTTCTTTGGTCTAATCTTAGCCGCTAGCCTACTTCACGAAGAAGTAAATATCGGGATGTTATTCGTTACCATTGGTGTCATACTCTGTGTGGGTGGCGCTAAAAAATTTGCCAAATAAAAAGACATGAAGCGCAACAGACCTTGTCCGCTAACAATTATAAAACCAACACATACATCAGTTCAGCTGCGACAGTACCATCAGGCCATTCAACCTCACGGGAATGCGTATAGGTAAAATTAAAGGCTTGATTTGCTGCCTTTGACGATTCATTCCCCGCGCGATGCGATACGGTGATCTGTGTACATCCTTTTTCGCGGGCCCATGCAATACGTGCCTGATAAAATAATCTTGACAGTCCTTTTCCGCGATGAGGTTCACGAACAAAAGAAGCAATCAGAATAGCATTTGAAGCGTCATCACGGTCCACGACCACGCCCGTTAATCCAATGATATCCTCTTGATCATATAGTCCAAACATCGCACAATTTTGATTCTCAAGTAGTGCCACCCAATCCCGCTGGCTGTAAGCCGCCTCTCGTTGATAATTACTTCCAAATACCCCGGGATCTGTATGTAACGCTTCCAGCCTAACCTTCTTGTAATCTTCCCATTGTGCTGGAGCCAAGCGCTGCAATACGTAATTTTCTTTCTTCATTTCTTCTTTTACTATCACCAAAGATAAATATAACCAACAATCTCGATTAAACCCATGAAAATTGTCACTGGACTATCCGCTTTATTGAATTTGGACCATTTATTCCCATCACTTTAGCTCTATTTTTGATATGATCAAAAAAATACCCATTGTATGTACGTACCCAAACATTTTCAATTTAAAGACTATACCGAACAGATCGCATTTATGAAACAATATAGTTTTGCAACAATTGTATCCATAAAAGACAATATCCCTATAGCAACACAACTTCCCTTTCAGATCAAGGAACATGCAGATAAGCTATTTTTAAGTTCGCATTTTGCTGTTGCAAATGAGCAAGCCAACTCTATCGTAGAAAACACTTCATTGGTTATTTTCTCTGAACCACATGCCTACATATCCCCTATGCATTATGACAAAGAGGAAAGCGTCCCCACCTGGGACTATATCGCTGTACATGCCTACGGAACAGCACGGATTATAAATAATGAGGACGAAAAAACAGAAGTGCTTGAACAGATGATCAAAACCTATGACAGTGCTTATTTAAACCAATGGCGAGAGCTTTCGGATCGTTTTAAAAAGGGCATGATGCGCGGCATCGTCGCCTTCGAATTGGAAGTAACGGATTTACAGGGACAAAAAAAGATCAGTCAGAACAAGACTGTTATCGAAAGGGAACGTATTGCGACATATTTAGAAAAAGGAGACAATCCGATCGAAAAGAGCATCGCTAAATCTATCAGAAACTTACAGTCTTAATTTATTATACACGGTCACATGGACAAAAATTCAATAAACATAAAAATCCTCAAAGTGAAAATGACCGATATTGATCTATTGCAAAGTATAAGTCAGCAGACCTTTATCGAGGCATTTTCCGAAACCAATACAGCAGAAAATATGACGAAATACATGGCGGAAAAATTCTCGAATGAAACATTATTGGCTGAATTGAGCAATCGAGGGTCGGAGTTTTATTTTGCACAACTCGGTAATAGGATCATTGGCTACCTCAAAATAAACAGTGAACAAGCGCAAACAGAATTACAAGATGAGCATGCACTGGAAATAGAACGTATCTATGTATTACAAGAATTTCATGGAAAAAAAGTAGGGCAGCTTCTTTATGAAAAAGCATTGGATATCGCTAGGTTAAAAAATGTTAGGTTTATCTGGCTGGGTGTATGGGAGGAAAATCATCGTGCGATTAGTTTCTATAACAAAAATGGTTTTGTCGCCTTCGATAAACATATTTTCAGATTAGGTGATGATGAACAAACCGATATTATGATGAAAAAAAGTGTCATTAACAATTAATTTCAAACTATGAATGCGACTATCAGTGACAATATAAAGATGATACAGCAACGTATCGAAAAGGCTTGCCAGAGTAGTGGTCGAGATCCACAAGAAGTAACATTATTGCTCGCAACAAAAACCGTAACAGCGGAGCGTATTAAAATCGCCTTACAAGCCGGACAGACCTTGATTGCCGAAAACAAAGTGCAGGAACTAAAGGAGAAATACGAAGACCTGAAGGGAATTCCACATCGCAATCATTTTATTGGACACTTACAGACCAATAAAATCAAAGAAATCCTCAAATATAATGTCTCCTGTGTACATTCTGTAGACCGCTTCGATTTAGCTCAAAAACTCCATCAGCGACTCACAGCCGACAATAAAACCATAGATATACTCATTCAGGTCAATACATCTAACGAAGAAAGTAAATATGGCGCTGACCCAGATCAGGTCATTGACCTCGTCAGGCAGATCGCCCCTCTGAACAGCTTACACATAAAAGGATTGATGACGATCGGCCTCCTAAGTGCCGAAGCTGAACAAGTCCGTAGGTGTTTCCAGTTGCTCAAACAGATTCAACAACAAATCATTATGCTCGATATTCCGAATGTATCGATGCAAGAATTATCCATGGGAATGAGTGGGGATCTGGAAATAGCGATTGCCGAAGGCGCTACTATTGTACGGGTAGGTACAGCGATATTCGGACAGCGAAATACCCCCGATAGTTATTATTGGAACGAGAATTTGATTTAAAAATAGCGCTTATGAATGTACATTTTATACAGCATGAAGATTTTGAAGCTCCAGGAGCCTATTTGCAATGGGCATTAGCAAGACACCATAAAACGAGTTTCTCCAAGGTATATCAATATGAAGCGCTACCACAAGACGGCACGATGATAGACTTATTAGTTATTATGGGTGGTCCTCAAAGTCCAGATTCCTCTCAACAGGAATATCCTTATTATGATGCGCAGGCTGAAATTGCCTTAATCAGGCAATGTATACATGCTGGAAAAGCCGTTGTTGGGGTTTGTCTAGGATCACAATTGATCGGTGAAGCCCTAGGGGCAACCTACGAACCGAGTCCAGAAAAAGAAATAGGCGTTTTTGAGATCCAACTTACTCAAGATGGTTTAGCGGATCCGAAAGTTAGGCATTTTGATGAATTTCTACCTGTCGGTCACTGGCATAATGATATGCCGGGGCTCAGTCCAGCCAGTCAAGTTCTTGCGGTCAGTGCAGGTTGTCCACGACAGATCGTAAGGTACACCGACCTGGTTTATGGCTTTCAGTGCCATATGGAACTCAATGCGGAAGTTGTCGAATTGCTGATTCAGGCAGAGAAAGATCTTTTACACAAAAGCAAACTACATAAATTTGTGCAGACTCCAGATCAAATCCGCGGCTACGACTATACCGAGATGAACAATAAGCTATTTCAGTTTCTCGATCAGCTGGAAATTGCCTATCAACATACAAAAAACAATTTTTAGAACGGATCGAAGCAATCCAAATCCGGTTCCTCAGCCATAGATAGCAATCCAACATTACAGTGCATGTACAACGGATTTGAAAATGACCGACGGCAAATCATCTGTAGTAGATTTAGCAGATTTTAGGAACGAGGTATGAAACCATCATGATTTATTCAAACCGAGTGAACCGAACGATTGAGCTCACGAATACCTTAAAGTACTAATTTAATGAGTAAACGAGTTCATGAATACCGTATAAAACATACGCTCGATGAATAAATCTGATAGCTTCATCACAACTAAAAAAAAAATTATATAGATGAAAAAAAACTGTAGATTTAGTTATCAAACAAAACGTCGATGGATTTTACACTTAAGCATTTTTTAAGATCAGCCACGCTATTAATCTTCGGTCTGCTGTTATTTTCATGTTCGGTCAAAAAGAACGATGAAAATCTAATCTGGTACGAAAACCAAGTGATAGAACAGGCAGTGCCCGAACAGGATTCAGTTTACAGAATACAGATTGGTATGATGGCTTCTTCTTTTTGGCTGGATAACAAAGGTAACGAGCGGAAAGATCAGTTATCTCTTTTACAAGAAAGCCTGAAGCAACGGAATCCCCTTACTATTGGCGTTGAAAAAGGAACCAATAAAATCATTCGTGTTACTAAATAGCAATAAACGATTAGCACTCCGTAACGCTAACACGAATGATTTCAACAGTTTTTAATATAAAAACCCGTCTGATCCCAGTTTAAATTATAAATTTTGTCCTCCTTATCAAAATGGAATCAGGCTATTTTTTCCATTAAGTAAATCTGTGGTGTCTCTTGCAGCTTCTCCTCGACCATTCGCCCAAATGCGAGGATATAAGGTTGCTGATTATGTGCATCAAGTCCGGCCTGGCTTTCCCAGATTTCATAAAAGATAAACTGATTCTCATCTTCAGCCAGCTGATGCAGATCATACTGCATACAAGCAGCTTCCTTTCGGCTCTCTTCGACCATATGCTGCAATGTATGCATAACCTCGATTCGAAATACCGGATTCGCCTTTAAAATAGCCGTTATATAGATCTTCATGATAACTGAGTTTCAAAATAAAATACCTCTTCCAAATATGCTTTATATTCCTTTTCGTAGTTATCCACACGCTCCTGTGTTGCGCCTTTCTCCATATCATGGAAATGAAAACTTCCAATACTTTCCAATCCAGCAAATTGATTCATCTTATGGAAACCAAACAGAACACCTTCATCAACAGAATGTTGATCAAAAAACTCGCCTTCCATCGTAAATGCCGTATCTGGCGCGTTCCAACTTGAGGTTACAAAATACTTTTTCCCATGCATCAATCCACCGGTACCATAATTGATTGCCGGGTTCTTACGTGAGCGACCATCACTCCGATAGATGCCATTATTGTGTCCAGCTGTAAACACTTCATCTATATAAAGCTTTAGACGGTTAGGCACCTGAAACCACCATACAGGGAAGTGATAAACAATGATATCCGCCCATTTAAAATTTTCAGCTTCGACCATCGCGTCAAATTTATCATTTACATTGGTCACACGGATTTCAAATCCATTTTTAACTAAGGTTTGCTCTGTCCAATTTGTAATTGTGGTATTAAAAGAACCACCTGAGTGTGCGAACTCCTGTCCGCCATTGATAATAAATATATTCATCTCTATTATTTTTATTATTGATAACACAAATTTCTATCATTTTTATAGATAATACAAATAATTTAAATTGTATATTTGTATCATTAAAATAATAGATATGAAATGGAACTTAGAATGGCTTCGTACATTTAAGGCGATTTATGAGACCGGCACACTTTCGGCGGCCGCACAAGAATTATTTATTTCGCAACCTGGCGTGAGTCTACATCTCAATTCTTTGGAAGCCTTTACAGGGCACAAACTATTCGATCGGTCAGCACGTCGGATGGTACCGACAGAGAAAGGAAAAATTTTATACAATTATATTATTGATCCGCTTAAAAAGTTAGAAATAGGCGAGCAACATTTTCACAATCGAGCTCTGGATGAACGTATTACCATCAGTGTTGGTATGTGTTTTGAAACCTTTCAATACACACTTGAGGAACATATTGCTCAACTTCCCTTCAACCTCATTATTAAATTCGGCGAGTATCCACAGATGCAACAGGATCTGGACAATGGCCTACTCGATTTAATTATTACACCGCAAAAAGGCAATCAGCAGAATTTAGTCTATCAGCCCTTTTCAAAAGAGCGTATCGTGCTGATCGCAGGTTGCCAAACAGATACAACCGAGTTGGAAGCTTTATTGCAGGACAATAAGATTAAGGAAGCTTCGCAGCTCTTAAAAAAACAGCTCTGGTACAGCACCGCAGCGGATATGGATCACCTCAGGAATTTCTGGTCAACACATTTTGGCGAACATCCTGATTTCAGCCCCAATTACATTGTACCCAATATCAGTTCCATTATACGTTGTCTCAGCAATAACAAAGGCTTTTCTATTGTTCCTGATTTTTTATGTGCAGAAGCTATTGCTTCCGGCAAAATAAAACTAGTCTGGGAAGGTCAATCTCCAGTCGAAAATACACTTTATTTTGGTACACGCAAGAAAACAATGTACCAAGAGGAAATCAGCAAATTGGAAACATTGCTGCAGGAAAAATGGTAGATTTCCCTTATTGATTCAGCATCTTACTTAAGAATTCGGGGGTCACGCCAATATAGGCGGCCACTTGCTTTTGCGGAAGACAGGCTATCAAGCTAGGATAACGTGTGCAAAATCGTTCATAACGCTCCTTTGCAGTCAAACGGAGATTTTCCATGGCACGGCTCTGGTAATATACCAAGGCGTTTTCCGCCAACACCCTGAAATAAATATTCAATTTTGGGATCTCCGTATACAATCTATTGAGATCCGTTTTTGCGATCATGGCAATTTCAGAATCAAATACAGCATCAACGGCAAGATACCCCGGCTTACCCGTGACTAGGCTATACATATCCCCTATCCACCAACCTTCGGGTGCAAACTGCTGAATATATTGATACCCATTTTCATCCACACAATAACTGCGCAGACAACCCGAAACGACAAATAGTGCATAACGGCTCACATCCCCTTCCAACAATAAAAACTGTTTTTTCTTGACCTTTTTTATTTTGACAAAGGAAAAGAAAAGGTCCATTTCCTCCTTAGTAAGATCAATCTGTTTCAGGATGTTTTCCGTTAATATATGTTGGTCCATGCGACAATACTCATTGATATTTAACAAATATAGTTTATCCCTAACCCCGAACCAAAGTTTCTATCAATTGTTTATTGTTTGCAGAAAGTCAGCGACAGTGACCTTCTGCAAATTTAAATTCAGTTAAATATTGACCGATGGTCGTCCTGATGCTATGGTATGCGCTTCCTTCATCACTTCGGAGTATGTCGGATGGGCGTAAGAAATCCTAGCCATACTATCGGCCGTAATTTCATATTCCAGCCCTACGACTGCCTGTGCAATAAGATCTGCAGCCCTTGCTCCCAGCACATGCACACCCAACAGCTCACCATAGACCGGATCCGCCAAAACTTTCACAAAGCCCTGCGTGTCCATTCCCGCACGTGCACGGGCATTGGCAGAAAATGGAAAATTCCCAACAGTATATTTCATTCCCTTCGCCTTGAGTTCCTCTTCACTGAAACCGACAGATGCGACTTCAGGCCAGGTATAAACAACAGCAGGTATTCGATCATAATGTATATGCGGTTTTTGACCATTGATCTGTTCGACAACAAATAGTGCTTCCTCCTCCGCTTTATGGGCCAACATCGCCCCACCGATCACATCTCCGATAGCATAAATATTGGGTACAGCGGTCTGCAACTGATTATTGACCACAATTGTTCCCCTAGCATCCAACTGAACATCCGTATTTTCCAGCCCCAATCCTTCGGTATAAGCTTTGCGACCGACAGCCACCAACACATAATCTGCCGTTATTTCCTGCTCCTGCCCAGATCGATCTTTGAACGAGACCTGCGTGCCATCGCCCAAATTTTCTGCTTTATAAACAGCCTGTTGAAGCAGTATGCGGATACCTTCCTTTGACAGGATTTTTTTGAGTCCATCCCCAAGTTCATGATCCATATTTGCCAGAAGATGATCCGCATATTCGATGATCGTAACTTCAACTCCCAATCGATTGAATATCGAGGCCATTTCCACGCCAATCACACCACCACCAATTATAACCATGTTTTTTGGCTGCGCCTTTAGGGATAAAGCCTCCGTTGACGTGATAATTCTTTCCTTATCAATCACTACCCCAGGAATAGTAGCCGGTTTCGACCCTGTGGCGATAATGATCTTATCGCCCTGAATAAGCTCGGTCACATTGTCTTTCTTTACAATGCTTAATGTCGAATTATCCACAAAGGATGCTGTACCCTGAATCACCGTTATCTTATTTTTCCGCATAAGAAAATTAAGCCCCTGTGTATTCTGTAGTACCACCTGATCCTTACGCGCATACAGTCGTCCAAAGTCTACTGACAAGCCATCCACCGTAATTCCATGTGCCGCAAAATGATGTACAGCATCGTGATAATGGTGGGTACTGTCCAAAATCGCCTTTGTCGGAATACAACCAACATTGGTACATGTTCCACCTAATGTATTGTATTTTTCGACCAATACCGTTTTATACCCCAATTGGGCAGCACGAATCGCGGCAACATATCCGCCGGGCCCAGAGCCAATAATGACCAGATCATATTGTTCCATATCTCAAATTATTTTTGTACCTAATTCCTATTTATCACGCTAACACCTGCCTTTTGAGCTGCCTATATTTGCTATTAAAAATAATACTATTTGGTATATAAATAATCAAAAAAAAGCCTACACAAGCCTAATTTACACAAGCCTAATTAAAACAATTAAAAATTTAAAAACGAATAACATGATGCAAATATATAAAATAAAATACCATTAAGTATATTTTATTATTAACCAAAAAAGGAAAAGAATGACTACTATATAAGCGAATTGGCAGTTCTGATACCTCTCCATAGACAATTGGAATTTATGACAAAAAATGCCGCTGATATTTTATAACTTCACAAGGAATAAGCAATAAAAACATCATTTGTCGATGAAAGAACATCAATATAAAGCGACTGTTGAATGGACAGGCAATTTAGGAAGTGGTACAGATCATTATAAAAACTATGAACGAAGTCACCAGATCAGTATAAAGGACAAAGTGATTATCCAAGGGTCTTCTGATCCGGCATTTCGTGGAGATCCCAACAAACACAATCCCGAAGATCTCTTACTTGCGTCCTTATCCTCCTGCCACATGCTATGGTATCTTCATTTCTGTTCGGTCAACAATATTATCGTGGAATCTTATATTGACCATGCCACAGGAACAATGATGGAGGAAGAAAGTGGCAAGGGCTTTTTTAAAGAGGTCATACTTAGCCCCTCAATCCGTGTACAGCGACCTGAAATGATCGCCAAAGCAATAGCGCTCCACAAAAAAGCCAATGAATATTGTTTTATTGCAAATTCAGTAAATTTTCCGGTGCTCCATCAGCCCCATGTAAGTGCTGAAGGATGATTTTACCTGTTCCCTAAGCGTTCCTGTAATTCTCTTCTGAAAGTAATCCCAACGGGGAGACTCATATTATTGATCTGCACCATACCATGTTCATATTTGCTGACCTTATTGATGGAGGCAATATACGATTTATGGATGCGGACAAATTTGGACGCAGGTACCTGCGTTAAGATCTGTTGGGTGGTACTAGCAGTAAGATAAGTCTGCGCTGGCGTCACGATTTTTACGTAATTACCAAAACTCTGGATAAAATCGATCTGAGAAAGCTTCACCTCAATCAATCGTCCATCCATACGGATACTTATTGTTTTTGGCTCCTCCTCCTGCGGTATTATACTCTGGTTAAAAGATAGAAAGCGCTGTACAGCTTTAATAAAACGAGGAAAAGATATTGGTTTCAACAAATAGTCCACCACCCCATAGTCATAGCTTTCCAATGCGTACTCCGAATAGGCTGTTGTCAAAATCGTTTTGGGTGGATTGTCCAACATTTTCAAGAATTCCATTCCGGTAATTTCGGGCATGTCAATATCCAGAAAGATCAGATCAACCCGGTTATTACGCAGATATTCCAGTGCTTCAAAGGCATTATAGCATTGAGCGACCAATTCCAGATCAGCGCTTCTTTCAATATAATTTACCAATACATAATGTGCAGCTGGTTCATCGTCAACCACAATACAGCGATTTTTCTCCATGGCTAAAGATTTATAACTAAAGACACCTCAAACTCCTCTTTACTTGCATTTGTATTTAACTGATAGCGATTGGGATAGAGCAATTTTAATCGGGCTATCGTATTTTCCAAACCTATTTTTGCCGAAAATACATTCCGTTTTTTCACGGGAACTGAATTTCGTACATGCAAATATAAGTTCCCTTTTTCAATCCTGATCGAAATTGCTACGTAACAATCTTCTATACTACAGGTACCATGTTTAAAGGCATTCTCTACAAATGTGATCAATAGCATTGGTGCGATTTGGTACTTAACACCTTCTTCACGCTGATAATCAAAGTCAATCTTGGTTCGATAGCCCAACCGTTCACGTTCCAATTCGATATAACTCGAAATAAAATCAATCTCATCATCCATTGAAACAAATTCCTTGTCGCTACTTTCCATCTGATAACGCAGCAGTTGTGACACTTTAATAATCAATTCAGAGGTACGTTCCGGAAATTTAAGGCTGATGCCATAAATGGTATTTAAGGTATTGAACAAAAAATGGGGGTTCAGCTGTTTTTTCAAATTAGACAATTGTGTCTGATTAGAGAGCAGTTCCCGTCGCGTTTTCAATCGTTGAAAACGATAGAATTCAATAAATTGGATACTTCCCAAAATACAGATCAACGAGCCCAATAATACACCGACCTGATAATGGAATGTTTTCTGTGCGAGACTTTTATACAAAAAACAGTTTTTATAAATAAAGTTTTCCGTTATTTCTTTTAGCACTAAAGCAAACACCAGCAATATTGCGATCGACGATAGCGCATACAATGTGGCTTTATTCTTTTTAAGTAGAAGAGGCAGCAGAAAAAAACGGTTCACCTGCGCATGGATATATAAGATCAAAAAATAGATCACCCCCATCAAGAAGCCTTTCCAGCTCAAAATCAGAATCCAGTCATTCAGCGTAAAGAGGATAAACGAGAAAACCAGTAACATGGTTTCCTGTATGATCTTATTTTCCAGAACCTTTCTCATACTCCCTTATTTTGTTAAAAATCTGTTACAAAGTAAAAGTATTAAGTTTACAACCACCGAAAAATAAATGACGAATTACATTGGTCACTTTTAAACGCCATAGATCATTTTAAACGGACTATACAACAAGGTCCAGCCTTATCTTCGTTTCCATAAAATGATATATAACCTATGCTGAAATTGAATTTAGTGTTGTCATTGGCTGTATCACTTGCGACCTCAACCTCATTTGCACAAAAGCTTACCATCCGTGATGCCGTAGACCAGGGTCTTGCAAATTATGGAATTATTAAGGCAAAGGCGTATTATGTCCAGTCAGCACTACAGACCAACGAACAGGTAAAACGCGACTTCTGGCCTAATTTGACTGTTGTAGCGCAACAAGATTATGGAACCATCAATGGACAGAACGGCCCATTGTATGGATTTGGTGGACTCGGTGTTGCTTCTTCGGGTGCGGCGCTTCCGGAGCAAAATTGGAATTCCGCTTTTGGAGCGCTTTATCTTGCCAACATCAATTGGGATATCTACACCTTTGGCCGCAGAAAAGAGCGCATCGAATTGAGTAAAGCGGACAGCAAACGATTGGAAATTGATCTTCAACAAGAACAATTCCAACATAAGATCAAGATTGCCGCAGCCTATCTGAATCTTCTGGCGAGCCAGCGTCTTCAAAAAAATCAACAGAAAAACCTTGACCGCGCTCTGGTATTCTTTAACATTGCGGCTACCAAAGCCAAGAACGGGATTTTACCCGGTGTCGATTCAACTTTGGCCTCGGCAGAAGTATCCCGTGCGAAAATCAGTTTGAATCAGGCCCGAGAGAATGTGAAGGAGCAAAACAACAAATTAACGGTACTGATGGGGATCAACGCAACAGATCTTCAGATTGACACTGCACTCGTAACAAAAACACCCACCCAGCTACTGACGACCGACCCGACGTTGGTGGACAACAACCCCGTGCTTCAATATTACAAAAGCCGGATTGAAGTTGGAGAACAACAACTGCGACTGTCAAACAAGGAATACCTGCCCACCTTATCGGCCTTCGGTGTTTTCCAGGCAAGAGGTTCTGGCTTCAAAAGCGATTACACGACAGACCTCCAAGCCTTTACAAGAAACTACTGGGATGGTATCCGCCCCAACCGACAAAACTATCTTTTGGGCTTGGGGATCAATTGGAATTTAACCTCAATCGCCCGAATCAACAAAAAAATCAGCGCACAACGGTATACCAACGATGCTTTACGGGAGGAATATCAAACCACCGCAGCACAATTTGTTGCACAGCTGGATGCCGCCGACGTTAAGATCAGATTAGCACAACAGAGCGATATCGAAGCCCCTCGACAGGTATCAGCGGCCCAACAGGCCTACAATCAAAAGATGGCTATGTACAAAAACGGTCTGGCAACACTTGTGGATGTCACCCAGACCCTATATACACTTAATCGAGCCGAAACAGATCGCGAAATCGTCCATATCAACCTGTGGCAATCACTTTTGCTGAAAGCCGCAGCAGCGGGGGATTTCGATATTTTCAACAAAGAACTATAAATAACACCGCATGAATTTAATACGTTTTGCCTTACGTAAGCCGATCTCCATCCTTGTGTTGGTTATGGGCCTTATTGTATTTGGAATAGGCGCAGTACGCACGATCAAGGTAGACATTTTACCCAAAATGAACCTTCCTGTTATTTATATTGCGCACCCCTTTGGAGGTTATTCTCCAGATCAGATGGAGTCTTATTTTGCTAAAAACTACGTCAATATCCTGCTTTTTGCCAACGGAGTCAAATCCATTGAGACCAAAAACATCCAGGGGCTGACCTTAATGAAGATCTCCTACTACGAAGACACCAACATGGCTCAGGCTGCAGCCGAATTGAGCGCATTGGCCAATCGTATCCAGGCCTCCTTTCCCCCGGGATCACAACCACCCTTTATTATCCGGTTTGACGCATCTTCACTCCCTGTAGGGCAGCTGGTACTCAGCAGTGATAAACGTTCTAACAACGAACTACAGGATCTAGCCAACGTCTATGTACGGGCTTCTTTTACCTCCATACCGGGATTACTTTCCCCGCCACCATTTGGAGGTAGTCCACGTACAATCGAAGTCAATGTTGATCCCGATCTGATGCGCAGTCACAACATGACCCCTGATCAGGTCGTCGAAGCGTTAAAACTCAATAACCAGACCGCGCCTGCCGGAAATGTCCGTATAAAAGATAAAAACTACATTACACCCACCAACAACACCATTCGTGATGTGAAGGATTTTGAGAAAATCCCCCTTTTTAAAGGCGGTGTACAAAATCTCTATCTGGGTGATATAGCTACGGTGAAAGATGGTGCTGATGTTACGGCAGGTTATGCACTCGTCAATGGCAAACGATCAGTCTACGTCAGCATTGCCAAAGCCGGTGATGCCTCCACTTGGGAGGTCGTACAAAATCTGAAGGCCGCACTTCCAAAAATACAGAATACCCTGCCCGAGGATGTCAAATTATCCTATGAGTTCGACCAATCCGTCTATGTCATCAACTCCGTCAAAAGTTTGATTACCGAAGGCGCTATCGGAGCAATACTCACCGGTCTGATGGTTTTATTATTTTTGGGCGACCGTAGAGCAGCTTTAATTGTTATCCTAACAATCCCAATCTCTGTAATTTCGGGCGTACTCTTCCTGAAACTATTTGGACAGACGATCAATCTAATGTCACTAAGTGGATTGGCACTGGCAATCGGCATCCTCGTTGACGAGAGTACGGTTACGATAGAGAATATACACCAGCATCTGGATATGGGCAAACCCAAAGCACTGGCAATCTGGGATGCCTGTAAGGAAATTGCCCTGCCAAAGCTGTTGATTTTATTGTGTATCCTCGCTGTATTTGCGCCAGCATTTACAATGACAGGTATTCCGGGATCCCTATTCTTACCCTTAGCCCTGTCCATTGGATTCTCCATGATCATCTCCTTCCTACTTTCACAGACTTTTGTACCGATCATGGCCAACTGGCTTATGAAAGATCACCACAAGACCGGTCCACATAAAATAAATCCAAAAGGACTGAATGCAGATGAAGTAAAATTTGCCGAAACGGGTCTATCCGTTGAATCCGAACAAGATACCCTGAATCAGAAGAAACTTCTTGTCGAACGGGAAGATTTTAACAACGATGGCAAGATCAGCCTGTTTGAACGCTTCAGAAATCGGTTTATGAAAATGATCGACAGACTGTTCAAACAGAAGAAAATTATCACCGTCGTCTACCTGGTTGGTGCCATAAGCCTGGTACTCGTTTTACTCAATACGATTGGACAGGACGTATTTCCAAAGGTCAATTCAAGTCAATTTCAGATGCGTCTGCGTGCGGTTGAAGGAACCCGCATCGAACGTACCGAGGAGAAAGCCAAACGCGCGTTGGTCGAACTTGAAAAACTTGTTGGAAAAGAACATATAGGGATCTCCTCTGTATACATTGGCCAGCACCCTGGACAGTTTTCTGTATCGCCGATCTACCTATTTATGGCCGGGCCTCATGAAGCAGTTTTTCAAATCGCTCTTAAAGATTACGAGCACGATATGGACAGCTTCCGCGATGAATACAGAAAGCGACTCAAGGCCGCTCTTCCAGATGTCCAAGTTTCCTTTGAACCCATCGAACTCACCGATAAAGTCCTGAGCCAAGGTTCACCAACACCGATCGAGGTGCGAATTGCCGGCAAGAACAAAAAGAATAATGAGAAATACGCAGGTAAATTAATCGAAGAACTGAAAGCTATTCCCTATTTCAGGGATGTACAGCTGGCGCAATCCATCAAATATCCGTCATATGACATCAATATTGACCGGGTGCGTGCCGCTCAGCTAGGTATTGACCTTGCAGAAGTAACCCGATCACTGATCGCGGCAACATCGTCCTCCCGTTATACGGAGAAAAATACCTGGATTGATGAAAAGGCGGGGCTATCCTACAATGTCCAAGTACAGGTTCCCATTGATAAAATGAAAGACGAGAAAGAGATTGGAGAAATACCATTGTTAAAAAATTCGTCAAGACCAATACTGAGCGACATTGCAACCATTACACCATCTTATACTTATGGCGAGAATGACAACTTAGGTGCTATGCCCTACATTTCCGTCACAGCCAATATCGACCATACGGATCTGAAAACAGCCTCCAATGATGTACAACGTAGTATTAAAGCTTTGGGCGAACTTCCACGCGGTCTTTCGGTGGAGCAAATCGGATTGGGAAAAGTATTAAATGAAACCATGAACAGCCTACAGGCAGGTCTGGCTGTAGCAATCATTGTGATATTTCTGATGCTTTCTGCCAACTTTCAGTCGTTCAAAGTATCCATGGTTGTTCTCACCACCGTGCCAGCAGTTGTCCTTGGATCTTTACTGATGCTCTTAATGACCGGTTCAACACTCAACATGCAATCCTATATGGGTATTATTATGTCTGTGGGTGTATCCATCGCCAATGCCGTGCTATTGATCACCAATGCAGAGCATATCCGCAAGCACAATCAAAATGCATTGGCAGCAGCACGCGAAGCCGCCTCGCTGCGTCTACGTCCTATTATTATGACCAGTTTGGCCATGATTGTCGGGATGTTGCCAATGGCTATCGGTCATGGTGAAGGCGGTGAACAGGTATCCCCATTGGGACGTGCCGTTATCGGAGGCTTACTCTTCTCCACCTTTGCAGTACTGGTGATTTTACCGTTAATATTTGCTTGGGCACAAGAGAAAAGCAGCACCCAATCGATCTCCTTAGATCCCGAAGACGAAGAAAGTAAACATTATATCGCAGCATTAAAACCTTTATCATGAAACACAATCTCCTAAAAATATTATCCGCAGTAGGCCTGCTCGCCTACTTAACCGGATGTCAGTCCGCTGCCGAGGAAAACAGCAAAAAAACAGCAGCGGTAACGGCAAGCCCAGCAATGGAAACATTCGCGCCGTCCAAACAGAAACTAACGAACAAAATGCAGATACCGGGCGAAATCAGTGGATTTCAGCAGGTGGAAATTTATGCCAAAGTGAGCAGCTACGTACGGGCATTAAAAGTTGACATTGGCAGTCGGGTTCAGGCCGGACAGCTGTTAGCTGTACTTGAGGCTCCAGAATTGAGTTCACAATTGTCAGCCGCAAAATCAAGGTTAAAGTCGCAGGAAGCGATTTACATGGCCACCAAAAGCACCTACGATAGACTGTTCGAAACCAGTAAAGTCGAAGGTACTGTAGCCCGACTGGATCTCGAGGTCGCCGAAGCGAAAAAGAATGCGGATTTCGCCCAATTTCAGGCGGCAAAATCAGCCTATGCGGAGGTACAGAACCTATTGAACTACCTCGAAATACGTGCACCATTTGATGGCGTTATCGCGACACGTAATGTCAATCAGGGTGCCTATGTCGGACCAGCGGGCAGAGGTTCGGAGATGCCCATCATGACCATCCAGCAACAGAGCAAGCTCCGTTTGGCTGTTGCCGTACCCGAACAATATGCAGGCTTCCTGGCAGCAGATCAACCGCTACAGTTTACCGTAAAGTCCTTGCCGGGCCAACAGTTTTCAGGTAAGATCGCACGCAAGTCAGGCGCGCTGGATAGCAGATTCAGATCTGAACGAGTTGAAATCGACATTACCAATACCAACAACAAACTCCTCCCGGGTATGGTTGCTGAGGTCGAGTTGCCCCTGACTTCTCAGGATAGCACCTTTGTTGTTCCCAAAGCCGCAGTCTTTACCTCAGGTGAAGGAAGTTTTGTCATCGCCGTTGTGGACAACAAAACAAGTCGTGTTCCGGTACAAAAAGGACGTAGCATTGACGGACAGGTAGAAATCTTTGGCAATCTTAATCCGACCATGCGGCTTGTGAGTAAAGCCGATGAAGAAATCGCGGATGGCACCACCGTTAAATAAAAACAAGAAAGCTGTCCTAAGAATAAAAACGTAGCCCATGCGCATTGATCGTTGAAAAGAGATGCTCGGGAATACGAATAGATTAAAAGCCAATAGGCTGTCCAAAAATATCGGACACCCTATTGGCTTTTATTATTTTCACACGACTATATACCCATAAATTTAAAGGCGTTGGCAGATTTAAATAGTCCATTTGAGATGCCATTAATTGCTATGCCCTGTTTTAAATCCAGTTTCATTGCAGGGGAACCCTTTTTCAAATCAAACTTAGTAAGATCCACCCATAAAGTTCCCGGAGTCAACACATTCTCAAAATAATAAACTTTATTCTTTTGATCTGCGACAGACCGCCATCGGGTAGAGGAAATATTAGGTTCAGTTTCCGAGCTTATACCAAATGGGACAGAGCAATTACGAATGACGCTAAATACACTCGCGACAGCGGTTCGTGTATCCTCCGTTTGTGGGATGGCATTGATATAATACGAAGCACGCACAAAACGATCTGCAGCCCGATTGGTACCCGGAAGCATAATTGTCCCCGGGATTCCCTGCCAGTATCTGTTTAAAGCCAGCTGTTCCTCAAATACGGGTGAATTTGTCATCACCGTATATGCTGCATTATGGTGAATAACCAATTTTCCATTGATATATTCAAAAATAGCATTGTCACCCGTTGCATCCGAAAGGGATAGGTGTACGGTTGTAAACTTTTCGGTTCCCGGAATATAGTCACTCACAATTACAAAAGGTTCGTCCTGCAACACCCTCACCGCCTCAGCTACCGTCGCAAAATTGTCAAGTACATATTGTGCCCAAGCCGAGATCGCTACCCCCTTTTTTGTTCCGGCGGGATCAAATTTAGGATAAGTAGACTCGACCAGCCAAAGTACATTGGCGACCAGTCCCTTTTCATTCAGTCCATCTACGGTCGCAATATCCCATGCGCTAGCAATCACACTACCATATTGTGATGTCCAGGTCAGCGATTGCGGCCCCACTTCACCACTTCTTTGCATACCCCGCGGAAATACCCAAATGTTAGCAGCAATATCATCCTTCCAGTCCATGCTACGTGCTGTAATAACGGTTTGACCGGGCCCTTTGTAAACCACCCTGGTACAGGCATCCGTCTCTCCATGCAGGAGGACCATAATTAAGATAATTGAAAAAAGATACTTCATAAGATAGTTGTTTACATCATGATAAAAAAACACCATATGGTAGCTGTTAGAATTTCCTTACTCTACTTTTTTATCATCAATAGCTACCGCAGCTGCCGTCAATGCTACAATTCCCCCAACCAACAATACGTTCTGACCTTTCTTTTCTTTATAAGCCATTACGTCCCCTCTTTTTGTATAGATCTCTATAATATTATTTAACGATACAGCTCCAGTCTGCCAAAGCTGTTCTACATAAAACTGCTGTTCAGTCGTTTTTGACAGTGCCTTGCCATCGGACAATACCGAATAGCTCAGAAAGCTCCGTAAGTTATATGGTGATTCAGCGGGCTCAAATTTGGCCAGCTGTACGGCATAACTTTCCCCATTCATATCATACATATTTACTTTTTTCTTCTTAGATGATTTAGTGATTTCCTTCACATCGTTTCGAAGATCAAAGTAACTGCCATCTATATAAGCGTGTGGAGGAATAAGCACCACATCCTTTGGCAAACCTATTGTCCCACTAAAATACCCACGTACCCAATCTTCGTTTAATAAGCTTGTATTTCTATTTCCAAAGCTAGAAACAGTTCCATCAATTTGCCCTTTGATGGCTGTACTTTCGGCAGCATAACTTAAAGCTTTGCCATTGATGACCAAAGCCGAACTTTTCAGATCCCATAAAACAGGCTTATCGAGCTTATTCGCTATCTTTAGATATAATTTACCTTCTCTACTAGCAAAAGAATAATCAACTTTAACCGTATCATTATCGAATGAAAAATGGCCATTTTCTTCATCCTTTTTAAGATTTTCACCGCTAAATGTCATTAAATAATTTGACGTGCATGCAGATAGTAGAAACACGCAACAAATTGGCGCAAGAATTTTGATTATTTTTTTCATACAAACAAGTTATTTTCGTATAGCACAAGTACTCTAATATGACTTTAGAATCATTACTTACTAATATAAAGATTACACATCAATAAATCCACATATAAAAGAATAAATCTTTATACAAAAGATTTTATCCACTTTCAAAGCACGTTTAGTTTTTAACCTTATTTTTTCTTATTTTCAAAGTATGTCGCGACAACGACAGTGAATCATTTAACTAAAAAATCAATTGCTAAAGGACATGTTGAAGGTCATTAAATCAGGAATGAAACTTGGACTTATCTTATTTTTGATCCAAAGTATATTGATTTGTATCGATGGGCTGCGTGACAAAAAGACCAAAGCGGCTATCGGTATTGTCCTCGGTAATAAAATCAACCCCGACGGCAGTCCCTCGGAGAGACTGCAGGAACGTTTAAACAAAAGTATCCAACTATATAGGGCAGACCGGATTCAGATGATCCTTGTCAGTGGTGGTTTTGGAAAGGAAGGTTTTTGGGAAGGCGACAAAATGAAAGACTATCTGGTGCTGAACCATATTCCATCGCAGAAAATTATTGTGGACAACTATGGTAATGATACCGAAAAAACAGTGGTCAACAGTATCCGTATCATGGACAGTCTACACTATAAAAGTGCCATTTCCATCTCCCAATATTTCCATCAGACACGAACAAAAGCGCTCTTTCGAAAAAAGGGATTTGTCAATATCGAAAGTGCAAGTCCTATCTATTTTGAATGGCGTGATGGCTATTCCATCTTCCGGGAGTTTGTTGCCTACTACAAAGAGGCCTTATAACGCTTATAAAAAGGAGCCGTTTGAATCCATTTATTGTATCTCATATTCGAGCGCATCTCCCAGCTGATAACCATCCACGAGCCATTCAATCAAAAAGAAGTTTGTTTTATCGTCAAAGCAAATTATATTTACGACACACTAAACCAATCAAATGAAAGAGAAATTTATTGACAGAAAAGACCAACAGGCAAATAAAATATTTGAAAGACGAACATTAGCAAATGACTATCGGACCATTCTTCCACTGTTAAAACCCGGTTTAGCTATCCTCGATGTAGGTTGTGGTACAGGAACACTGACAAATGAAGCCGCATCACTTATCGCGGACGGAGCAGTGATCGGTTTGGACAACACCCAATCTTTTATTGATATAGGGAATCAACAATACGGTGACAGCGCCAATCTTAGTCTAGTCTGTGATAATATTTTCACTTATGAGCCACCACATCAGTTTGATCTGATTATGACTGCAAGAACAGTGCAATGGCTAAGTGATATTCCTGCGGCCTTACAACGGTTCAAATCCTGGTTGAAACCCGGAGGACAGCTTTCGATCCTGGATTATAACCATACCGCAATTGAATGGAACCCAGCACCACCGTCCAGTATGCAGGAGTTTTATCATACATTTCTGAAATGGCGTGCCGATGCAGGTATGAACAACCGTGTCGCGGATGAAATCGCCACTTTACTCCAACAACAGGGATTTACAGCCATTGAGACAATAAACGCCGATCAGATCTACACCAAAGGCGACGATCATTTTCAGACCAATCTTGGAATCTGGATCAAAGTTGCCCAGTCGCAACAAATGGTAATAGAAGGATATATTACAGATGAACTGCGTTTAAAAGCCATTGAAGATTACAGCAACTGGATCGAAACAGAAGCCCTATCAATGACCTTAAAAATGAACGACGTAAGAGCTAAAATTTAATAAATTCAATATGATCCGTATATACCCTATTTTCTTTTCTATTTCCCTGTTACTCTCCACGTTTGACCTGTTTGCACAATCGAAAGATACGACAATCAGTGTTGGTCAGCATAGTTTACATTTTAATATTACAGCTGGAAAAGGAATTCCCATCATTTTTGAATCAGGAGCTGGAAACGATGCCTCTGTATGGCAGAAACTATTGGCTCCATTATCAGCTAGATTAGGTGCACCATTAATCACCTACGATCGGGCGGGTTTCGGAAAAAGTGGTATAGATACCGTAAATGTCAATCTATCGACTGAAGTCGCTGATCTAAAAAGGGCGCTGAATAAATTGGGGTATAACGAACAATATTTCTTTGTTGCACATTCTTTTGGGGGTAATTATACGCTGAAATTTGCCGATGAAAACAAGGGGCAAGTACTTGGTGCGGTGATGATAGACATTGTCTCGCCTTATTTTATGACAATGGAGCGCGGAAAATCATTAAAGATAGAATATGCCGACCGACTTCAAGAGATCAAAAAAGAGAGCTTGGGATTCTATCATTTAACGATGAATTACGAGAATTCAACAGCTATTTTGCATGAAGTAGCGCCACATGCGACCATTCCAATGACAATTATTGGCTCAGGCATTAGCCCTTTTGAAGAACCCGATAGAAGTAAGTTTGTTGCCGCATTAAAAAAGTTTGCAGACGAAAAGGACAACAGAAAGTATATCTTGGAGCCGAACGCACAACATCACATCTTTTACGATAATCCGGCTTTAGTGATCGAAGAAATCCAGTCATTATACAAAAAAACAACCTCAACAGAATAATTTGATCTGTTTGGAAATAAATTTATTTGTAGCTTAGTATTATTGTCAATGTCCAATCAACACAATATTTTATGAACAATCAAGCGCAGAATGTTATCGATTCACCCAGCAACAATACCGTTTTCATGGTATGGAATTTTCAGGAAAATAAAGAGCTGAAACCGGTGTTTGAACGGATCTGTGCCCTGGTCGTCAATCTGAATAATTCGGCTCAGGTACGTTCTACTGGTATAAAAGCGAGTATTGTCATGGGGATCAGTTATCATGCCTGGAAAAAATTGGCACTACAAGAGCCATTACCTAAAGAATTGGTTCCTTTTGAGCCCATCGTAGGTCAAAAACATGTCGCTGTCGCTACCCCGGGTGATCTCCATTTTCATATTCGCGCTGAAGAGCAAAGCTATTGTATTGACATGGCAGCCGAAATTTCCGATGTACTGGCAGCAGTTGCTGACTGCAAGGAAGAAATCCACGGCTTTCGTTATTGGGATGGAAGAAGCATTCTAGGTTTTGTCGACGGCACCGAAAACCCGACAGGTGAAGACCGTGCTTTCTTTGGTATTATTGGAGATGAAGATCAAGCCTATCAAGGTGGCAGCTATCTTTTTATTCAAAAATACATTCACGACATGAACAGCTGGCGGGCCTTACCGGTATCCGAACAGGAAAAAGTTATTGGCCGAAGTAAAACCAATGATATTGAAATGTCGGATGACGTAAAACCGGCCAATTCGCATTCGGCCTTAGCCAATGTAGGCGATGATCTCAAAATCGTTAGGGACAATATGCCTTTTGGTAATATCGCCAATAATCAAATGGGCACCTATTTTATTGCTTATGCCAGTAGATTTAGCACCGTGATACAAATGCTAAAACGAATGTTTATAGGTGAACCAGATGGTAATTATGACCGTATTCTGGACTTTAGTACAGCTCAGAGTGGCACATTATATTTCTGCCCTTCTATTGATATGCTGAAAGATTTTGCCGGATAGAGCAATCTTTAGGGCTTAAAGACAATCATTACCACTCAATATATTACGACTATGCAAATCGACGTTATCCAAGTAAACGATAGAAATATCGCTGAAGTAAAAGACACTGCTATCCTCATCAACAATCTCGATGATGGTTTACAGATCATGGTAGACTGTGGCGCACAGGAAGCATACAAAGCAATCTTATACCAAGAAAATATTTCGGCTGATTTTTTTGAACTTAAAACGAAGTTGGCGGGGGAAATTCTTCAAAAATATACGCAGTACGATTTTGACGTTGCTATTGTTGGTGACTTTTCCATCTATAATAGCAAAAGTCTGAATGATTTTATTTACGAAAGTAATAAAGGCCGTAAGATCAACTTTGTTGCTACGCGGGATGAGGCCATTACTAGACTATCAAAGGGTTAACGGTACAGCTCGATCCATTCAAGGCGGCCAGTCAACCTCCTTTCATAAAAAATAAGCGGCTAATAAAATAACCGCTTATTTTTTATTCCTGCTGCAACCAACCCTCGTAGGACATTACCCCCAGTTCTGGCCTCCCCTCGCCTTCCAATAGGGCAATAAATTCCAATTGATTTCCATCTGGATCGTTAAAATAAATTGCCAATGCCGGCATCCAGGCAAATACCATTGGTTTTTCTACACCATCTTTCAAAAAATTGTAAGGCTGCAAATCCCTTTCTTTGAGATAGTCTACTGCGTAATTCAAGATATCTTCTTTACTGGCTCTAAAAGCAAAATGCCGCGGTTGAAAATTTGCTTCCTCCTGCCAGAGTCCCAGCATATATTCCTTACCTGTACCGACCCACAAAAAGACGATAGGTCGATTGGGATCACGATGTGCAATCCGCAGACCAAGCACCTTCGTATAAAAATTGACAGACTCCTCCAGATTACGTACCTGGATATGCGTTTCATATAATCCTGTTATCTTCATTGTTTCAATAGTTAAATGTGATCCGGTTTCCATACATCATTCCAAACTTTTGTTGGTATGAACCGATGTATTTATTCCTCTATGACAATTTAAGTTAAATTCCGATCTCCCAATTGGCAAAATCAGAAATAAGACAGAAAAATGATTATTTGAAGTCCAACTTTTGATTTAATAGAAAAACAACCTTATCTTGTGTAGAAGACACATTAGCCATGTACAACACACTAGAATTAAAAAAATACACAGCCGAAGATTTCGCTCTTTTTAGAGAACTTACCAAAGACGATGAGATCATGAAATATATTTCAGGCAAGGGATTGACAGCTGAGCAGGCCGAGAAAAAATTCGCTTCAATTCTCGAAATCAATACAGATCCATTATTGGGCTATTTTATGGTGATAGATTCCGATAGCCAATTATTTTTGGGCGACTGCAAATTGGTCAACTATAAAAAAGATCCAACCGTATTTGAAATCGGTTATTTGCTTAAAAAGGAGTTTTGGCGTAAAGGTCTCGGTACCAAAATCTGTGAATCTCTGCTGGCCATGGCCAAAAGCATCGACGCCAATAAGGATGTGATCGGCATCATTGACCCCGATAATGCTGCCTCCAGACAATTACTGACAAAGTTTGGGTTCCAAAGCTACTTTGTTGGTATCGAAGATGAGGTTGCTACAGAAAAGCTTATTTTAAAACGCACATAACCTATTTTATCCAACCGAAAGAATAGGATCTATTGCACATGACAATCCCCCTATGAAGTTTAGTATCAAGATCAATCCAAATACACACGACAGCCTACAAGACACTTTATCTTTCTTTGGTGTAGATTGCAATCGCCCTTACTACATCTCATCTGGCAATCCCCTTTTCGAATACCCCAGAAATTCCTTCCGTATTGATTTTTACGCCATTTGCATTTGCACGGCCGGAACGATTACAGTAGAAATTGATAATCAAGAATATACACTAGCACAGCATAGCCTACTTGTTTCAGCACCTTCCACCATCATCAAATTTACAGCGGTCAGCAAGGATTTCAGAATGAAACTACTTTTCTTTGACAAGTTGTTTCTACTTAAAAACATTGCCAACCCATTTTTTATAGAAAAACTGGGACTATTCAACAATGCGACATTCGCAATTATACCCGAGGCAGAAAAACTCGCCGGAAAATTATTAAGGCTCCTAGAATATTTAAGAGAGGTAACCCTCAGGGCGACACGTTTTACCCCCGACATTATTCGCACCATTATATTTAACCTGCTGCTAGAAATAGCCGATGTGCTCGCCGTGGAGGACCAACATGCAGTTGAAACAATTCAGGAGGCCAATAGCCTCTACTTTAAGTTTACGGATCTGGTACAGCAACACTGCAGCCAATCCAAAGATGTGAAATATTACGCCGATCGGTTATTTATTTCAAACAAATACCTGATTAGTATTGTTAAGAAGGCATCTGGAAAGACGCCACATGAAATCATAGACGAAAATTTGCTCAAAGAAGCGTATGCCCTACTCGGAAATCCGGAGAAGACCATTTCCGACATCGCCTACGCCATAGGCTTCAATTCGATCTCTGCATTTGGCCGTTTTTTCAAAAAGTACTCCATGTTATCGCCTTCTGAATATCGAAAAAGACAAAATATGTAAAAAAAGGAAATTCGGTAGAACAATAGCGAATTTGAGGGCATAAATGATCTAAGGAGTATGGCTAACTTTACTCAAGAATTAAAAACAATAAGAATCATGAAAGAAATCACCTCAAAATTCGACAAAGTATTAAATGCATCTGCTGAATATGGAAATGTAAATCATGAACCGGATTCAAGCACAGAACAACAACGTAACACGCCTAAAAAGGCAATGCCTTTTTCAGATCAGATAGGAAATTACCAACGCAATAAAGGTATACCGAACAAATCCTACAAAGACAGCAAAATCTATATTGTCGGTAGCGGGATTGCGGGTATGTCTGCGGCATACTATTTCATCCGTGATGGACATGTCCCTGCGGAAAATATCACCTTCCTGGAGCAGTTACATATCGAAGGCGGATCCCTGGATGGTGCCGGCAATGCCAAGGATGGTTATGTCATCCGTGGTGGACGTGAAATGGACATGACTTACGAAAATCTATGGGATATGTTTCAGGATATTCCAGCATTGGAAATGCCAGCTCCCTACAGTGTACTTGACGAATATAGATTGATCAACGACAACGATTCCAACTATTCAAAAGCAAGACTTATCCATAATCTTGGTGAAATCAAAGATTTTAGCAAATTTGGGTTGGCCAAAAAAGATCAACTTGCAATTATCAAACTCCTGCTGAAAAAGAAAGAAGAATTGGATGACCTGACAATTGAAGATTATTTCAGCGAATCTTTCCTGAGCAGTAATTTCTGGACCTTTTGGCGGACCATGTTTGCTTTTGAAAACTGGCATAGCTTATTGGAATTGAAACTGTACATGCATCGCTTCCTTCATGCAATTGATGGATTAAACGACCTTTCTTCCCTTGTATTTCCTAAATACAATCAATACGATACCTTTGTCACCCCATTACGCAAGGTGTTACAAGATAAAGGTGTTAAGATCCAGTTTAATGTACTGGTCAAAGATCTTGACATACAAAACAACACCGAAGGAAAAACCGTTGCGGGTATCATTACCGAACAAGATGGTCAGGAAGTACGTATCCCACTAGGTCCAAATGACTTTGTCATTGTCACGACCGGTTCAATGACCGAAGACACCTTCTATGGTGATAATACCAAAGCACCAATCATCGGTATAGACAACAGTACCAGTGGACAGAGTGCCGGCTGGAAACTCTGGAAAAATTTGGCTGCTAAATCAGCTATTTTTGGTAAACCCGAAAAATTCTGCAGCAACATTGAAAAGTCAGCCTGGGAATCTGCTACCCTGACCTGTAAACCCTCGGCTTTGATAGAAAAATTAAAGGGCTATTCGGTCAATGATCCCTATTCAGGAAAAACAGTCACCGGCGGTATTATTACAATTACAGACTCCAACTGGTTGATGAGCTTTACCTGTAACAGACAGCCACACTTCCCTGGCCAGCCCGACGATGTCCTTGTACTTTGGGTTTATGCCCTATTTATGGACAAACAAGGAAATTATATTAAAAAGACTATGCCTGAATGTACCGGAGATGAAATTTTGGCCGAACTATGTCATCATCTGGGAATCATTGATCAATTGGATGATGTCATCAAAAATACCATCGTTCGCACGACATTTATGCCCTATATCACATCGATGTTTATGCCTCGTGCTAAAGGCGATCGCCCAAGAGTCGTTCCAAATGGCTGTAAAAATCTAGGTCTCGTTGGACAGTTCGTCGAAACCAACAACGATGTCGTATTTACCATGGAAAGCTCTGTCAGAACTGCACGTATAGCTGTATATGAGCTCTTGAATCTCAACAAGCAAGTGCCTGATATCAATCCTTTACAATATGATATCCGTCATTTGTTGAAAGCCGCACGGACACTCAATGATGATAAGCCGTTCATCGGCGAAGGACTATTGCGTAAAATCCTGAAAGGATCTTATTTTGAACATATTCTTCCGGGAGGAGATGAAGAAAATGAAGATCATGAATCATTTTTGGCCGAGCAGTTCGGTAAATTCAGAGATTGGTTAAAAGGAATTAAGGGTTAATTCTAATCCCCACGCCAAATCGCCTATGTCTTTAGAAAAGACATAGGCGATTTTATTTTCAATCCGCAGACATGCTAATTCGCATATACTGCATTTAGCCAGCCAAAAACAGATTTGTTTTGGGCACTTGGATTCATGGGCTTAGGCAGTTTAAGTACAGCAAGCAGCGCGTCAAATGCATCCGCAATCAATAGATCATCACGATTGCTAAATAAAGTGATAACAAGGTCTTTCTGCTGATCTAAATAAACAATATTATGGAAGCCCGTTGATTCTCCCGAATGGAAGAACAGCCTATTTCCCTCCAAAGGATAGATAAACCAGCCTAAATTGTAGGAAACACCATCTTTTACCGGAAGGCGTTCTGTTTCCAGAAAATCCTGTATAACAGCTTCGGGAAAACGCTTGTGAAGCAAATAATTGGCCCATTGATGGTACTCCAAAGCCGATAGATAAACTCCGCCATCACCTTGAGTCGCACTGGTCACACTCTGATCGGCAAAAACAAAGGTATCCCCCTTAGGATGATAACCGAAAGCCCGGTTGGGGATATTTGAATCAACAGTATAAACGATTCCATCACGGATACCATTCGGCAGAAACAAATGCTTTTTTACAAATGCCGCAAAAGACTCCTTTGCCACCTTTTCCACAATCAAAGCCAACAGGCAATAGCCCGTATTGCTGTACCTGAATTGACTCCCCGAGGGAAAATAAACAGTATCGGTCTGCCGGATATAATCCAGCACATCTTTATCCGAAACCTGTGCTGTTCGATCACTTGGTATCAATGCCTCATAATCCATTATTCCCGAACGGTGTTGGAGTAATTGAGCGACGGTAATACCCTGCAAAGCCAAGGGCAAATCGTCAAAGAAAAGTCCCAATTGATTCGTTGATTTTAGCTTTCCCTGAGCAAATAAACTGCAAATAGCTTGCGCTGTCACCTGCTTACTGACAGAGGCCATCCGAAAATGGGTCTTTTCTGTGATCTTTTGTTTCGTTTTTAGATCCGCTATTCCGACTGCATAGTGGTAACGGATCTGTCCATGCTGACTAATCGCAACAGCTATCCCAGGTTCATTTTCCTTAGAATAATAGCTGGAAAGCGTTTTATCTAATAAAGATTTCTCCATATTTTGTCCCGTCGCATAGCTAGTTACACACATAAAAAATAAAACGAGTTTTAGGTACATGATACTATAGTGCTGCATTGCTTTTATTTTTGTGTATTAATACAATTTAAGATCTGTATAGGTGGTACCAATAGGTATTATTCTGTCAGCTATCCAGATCTGGGCGCGATCAAACTTTGTCATTTTGCCTTTTGCAACAATAAATGCCCTGTGGCAACGCACAAAATCAGACTTTGGCAGCAATTCGCTGAGCTCACTGATGGTGATCCTTGAGCTAATCAGTTTATCCGACAGATGTATTTGCGTATAGTTACCGGAAGCTTCGATATAGTGTATATCTTCAAATTCGATCTTTACATGTTCATAGCCATCTTTTACAAAAAAATAGCCCTTGTTGGTCTCAGCCTTTGCAGATCTCAGATGGTACAATTCATGTGCTTTGTTGCAGGCCTTTAGAAATCGAGCCATGGAAAAAGGCTTTAACAGATAATCAATTGCGTCAAGTTCAAAGCTCAGCAAAGCATGTTCGGAATAAGCGGTTGTAAAAATAATCATGGGAACCGTACTCAGGCTTTTCAGAAACTCGATACCTGAAATATCAGGCATCTTAATATCCAGAAAAATCAGATCAACATGTTGCCGCTGTAAATAACTGATTGCCATAAATGCATCTGTGAATGTTTCTCTCAATTCAATAAAGGGAACTTTTGACGTGTGATGGCTAATGACCTCCAACGCCAACGGCTCATCATCTATCGCTATGGCTATCATACAAATTATTGGTTTAAAATCTTGTCAAGCTGCTCGTAAAGCTGCTGTCCATGACTCGGTCGAAGCGCTTTTTCAACGACCAATTTTCCTGTTTTATCAAATATAAAATATTGTGGGTAATATTCCGCTTTGTCCTTGGCATTTCGTAGCAGCTCTTTCCAAAAGGGATCTATCTGTTCCCTATTTTTACCTAGTCAATATGTAAGGTCAAATGGATAAAAAATTCCTGTGCATTTTCACGAATGATCAGCTCATGCCTGTCCTTATACAACAGCAATAGGCGTTTCCGTACATTGTCAAGCCCCACGCCGCTTTTTAACTTTTCAGGATCATTGTCATTTTTGAGATTGATACTGTTACTGACATCAAAGAATAGCACATTCCCCCTGACCTGTAAGGAAATTTTGATATACGAGGGTTTCTGTAAACTAATACCATGTTTGAACGCATTCTCAACAAAAGGAATAAGCAACATCGGGGTAATTTGGTGATTTTCAAACTGCTCTTCAATCAACGTTTCGATCTTAATATCGGCAGATTGTGAGGTCCGAAGAGTTTGCAATGCGATATAATTATTCAGGTATTCGACCTCTCGGATCAGCGAAATCTTATCCTGTGTGTTCTCATGAAGCATAAACCGCATCATGTCACCCAACCGCTGGATGCCCTCCCCTGTCCGTTCGGCTTTTTCCTGCAAAGCGGTACCATACAATGTATTTAATGCGTTAAACAGGAAATGTGGATTGATCTGTGACTTTAAGAAGTTGAGATTAGCATCCGATTTACCCAGTTCGGTACGTAGTGAGGTCAACTCAGAATTTTGTAAAACACGTTTTCTATACAAAAACCATGAAAGTGGAATACTGACCAATAACTGTGTAGGTAGATGAAACAACGCTACGATAAAAATTACTTCGGAGGTCCGATTGAAGAAGAACAACGCCAAAATACATAAGGGTAACATGAGGACCAAACTAATGACAAAGATGTGCCAAAAATAGCTACTAAATTTCTTTTGCTGCCTATACAGTTCAGGCAATAGGTAGTAAAGCGAATAAATCACAATACCAACTGCAGAGAGCACCACCATGGTCCAGAGAATCGTAAGCTGAAAATTTGATCTGGATATAATCCATAAAAATAATCCTACAAACCAAAAGCTGATCCCTAAAGCGAGATCTATTTTCATCTGTCTTTGTCCTGTGACATTTCCATCCATATTTTTGAGCAGATAGGCTATAAAATACTTCACGCAGGTATAGACCGAAATAAGGATGACCATTAATGCCGTCTTATTAAATGCATCAAAAAACAGGCTATTATATCCCTGTTGAATTGTCTTATAGGCCAACAACTCATAGGTATGACTATATGTCTTAGCAATACCTAGAACAAGGCTAACGACAGCTATCAGCAGAACGATCAGGGAGTAATTGAATGCTTCGCGTTTCCTATCAATAATTGCGGGGATCAGTATAAAATTCAGCGCCAAAAAACTTAGATAGACCGCTAAAATATAAAGGAACTTGGGCACAAAAAAGTTAAAGAAATAGGAATAGCTTATGCCTACGGTAATGAATTGTTCATGGATACCACCATCATTCCTTTGATTGGTGTCTGATACAAGGTTATAGCTGAATATAATAAAAAGCAGCGTTGCTAACCAGAATTCTACTTTTCGAAAATCTTTTAGTTTCATAATGTAATCAATTATTCATTTGTGTTTGCATTTAATGGTATTCATGAATGCTTCACATTTTGTTGTTAAATGGTCAAATGGAATATCCAGTTTTTCTTCGCATTGTTTGTGCCTTTCCAACATGGATATTTCATCTACGATTGGTTTTGATGATACAATACTAATAGAAATGAAAAGTTAAATAGAAAAAATGTGACGAATGCCCTAAAAAATGGGATGGGTAATTATTCTAGGAATTTCTTAAGTTCCCGATTGAGGCTTCTGACCGAAATACCGAGATAGGCAGCCATATCCTCTTTCTTGATCGCAATATCCTGCTGGGATTGGATTTCCAATAAACGATGTAAACTATGTTCCAGACTGTATAACTGCTGGTAAGATGCCCGGCTCGAGGTATGCACAATACGTTGTGCCATCACATCCAGCAACATATTGCTCCATGTGATATCTCTTTCCAATAGCTCCCTAAAATACGTTTTGGAAAATGCATAGACCGTCACATCGGTCATGGCCTGTATACTACACAGACTGGGAATATGACGAATGCTTTCGATCTCCCCAACGATTTCCCCGACCGAAAGAAATTCAACGATATACTCCTTGTCATTGGCCTCGGTAAAATAACACTTGGCTATCCCTTCACTGATAACCATAACCTTGGTGGATGCTGTCCCCTGATCATATAAGTTTTGCCCCTTAGTATACTTTCTGACCACAATATCTTCCTGACGCTGCTGCTGAGCGTAAAGTGTTATCGTACGATCCAAAAATGATTGATTTGTTCTTAACATAATGATCCGGGACAAATGTCCTTTTAATAATGATTTCCTTTTGAGAAATTAGCTTCATAAAATTACAAAAGTAGATTTAAAAACAGCATGATTTATTCAAGACGACTCTTCGATGTGAGTGGGTTAGATGAACTCTTGAATACTTATGCGCCGAAGGCAGCGTGAACCGAGCGCAGCGAGCTCACGAATACCTTAAAATACCAACTTAATGAGTAAACGAGCTCATGAAGACCATTGAAAATAATTGATGAACAACTAATGATACAAATGAAAAATAAGATAACAACCATCGCTTTTGATGCCGACGATACCCTCTGGGCCAATGAATCCTATTTTCAGGAAGCAGAAAGACAATTTTGCCTGCTTTTAGAAAACTACCTTCCACAACATACCGTCTCACAGGAGCTCTTCGCTACCGAGATGAAGAATCTGCACTTATACGGCTATGGGATCAAAGGCTTTATGTTGTGTATGATTGAGACCGCCAATCGAATCTCGGAAAACAGGCTGCCCGTTGAGATCATTAATCAAATTATAGCGATCGGACATGAACTCTTGCAGAAGCCCATTGAATTGCTTCCCGGTGTGACTGAAACGCTGACCCAGCTAAAGGGCAATTACAGACTGGTCGTTGCGACCAAGGGTGATCTCTTGGATCAGGAACGGAAGTTAAAAAATTCGGGACTGGAAGACAATTTTCACCATATCGAAATCATGAGCGATAAAAGAGAAAAAGACTATCGTAAGTTACTCAAGCATCTGGATTGCGCACCTGATCGCTTTATGATGCTGGGCAATTCCCTCAAATCCGATATCCTTCCGGTACTCGAGCTCGGCGGGTTTGGTGTTCATATTCCCTATCATGTGACCTGGACACATGAACAGCATGAGGTTAATTTAGAACACGAACGCTTTATTGCCCTTCAACGAGTCGATGAGATCCTGACACATCTGGGCTAAAGGCATTTGAACAGCGTAAGCTAGCACATTGTCTACAAAACACTAGCTTATGCTGTTTGACGCTTAATAGGTCATCTGCTCGTCCATTTCATATTTCATACTCGGATAACCGAGTATACGTCGCATCAATGCCATCTGACCGCAGAGATAATCCTGCCGTCCAATGCACATCCCTATAAAATTGAGTTTGTTCTCCTCGACAAAAGGAACGTTCATATCAATTTTGAAAATCTCCGCCAATTGCGCATCGTCTACTTCCAACAGACGCTGATAGACTTTTGGGGAAATGGCATAGAAACTATCTTTCAATTCTTTTAAACTTGGGTAGTTAAATTGTTCATCCAATGTTTTACCCATAAAAAATAAGTCGTGGTAGGGATCTTCCTCCTGAAGGCCCAAAATGTATGCAATCCCATAACGTACATTGACAAAGTTACCGGCCATCCACACCATGTGGTTGGTCTGCCCGTTGATACGTTGACGTGCGTGCTCCTCCGTAATACCATCCAAAACATTGATAAAACTTTGACTGTGCATCCGATACGCAGGAATAATGACTTCTAATTTTGCTGATTTTGGTTTATCCATTGCTCATTGATCTATAGGTGCCAGGCACCTGGTTATTCATCAAAGTTAGCTGATTTAGCGCATGCTACTCTTGTCGTATGGCAAGAATATGAACTTATTGAAAAGAGCAGCCGTTAAATAGTGAAACCAAGGTAAATTTGATAACTTTGTCCTATACCGTCCATACGCTTTGGTCGAAGTCAATATTGAGGTTGAAGTATTAACGAATAATCTTTCGCTGTTGTATGAAGATTCTTTTAGTCGAAGATGATGTCCGTGTCGCGGGACTAATAAAACGCGGGCTGGATGAAAACGAATTTCAGACCGACATTGCCTATGATGGTATTTCAGGAAAGAAAATGGCCCTGCAGCACGATTTCGATCTGATTATTACCGATATCGTATTACCCAAGATGGACGGACTTGATCTCTGTAAGGAAATCCGCCATATCAAACCCGACCTGCCCATCATCATGCTTACCGCACTCGGTACCACAGATGACAAAATCGAAGGTTTTGATGCTGGGGCGGACGATTATCTAGTCAAACCTTTCGAAATGCGGGAGCTATTGGCGCGGATACGGGTGCTGCTCAAACGCTATCAGAAACAGGACAGCACTACAGGAACCATCCTGCGCTATGCGGATCTGGAAATGAATCTGCATACCAAAAATGTCAGACGCAACAATATCGATATCAATCTGACACCCAAAGAATTCAAACTACTCCACTACCTGCTACTGCACCCCGAACGTGTATTGTCAAGAATGGAGATTGCCGAAAAAGTTTGGGAAACCCATTTCGATACCGGCACGAATTTTATTGATGTCTATATCAATTACCTCCGAAAAAAAGTAGACAAGGATTTTGATAAAAAATATATCCACACCAAATCTGGGATGGGCTTTATTTTAAAACAGGACTAATGCAGATCAGAACGCGAATTACCATACTTTTTACAGTCGTCACAGCGACCATCCTGATGGTATTTGCCTGCACGGTTTATTATTCGGCCGTAGAGAATCGGGAGAATGAATTTTATGCCCTCCTCAAAAAAGAAGCCTACACCAAAGCAAATCTGTTTTTAAATGCACAGGTAGACAGAAAAACACTGCAAGATATCTACCACAACAACCGAAAAATTCTCAACGAGGTTGAAGTAGCCATCTATGACACCCGTTTTAAGCTATTGTACCATGATGCCGTAGACATTGATTTTGTCAAGGAGACGCCGGCTATGTTGCGGGATGTTGTCAAAAAAAAGGAAATTGGCTTTTATCAGGACAAATGGCAGGTGATCGGCATTACCTATGCATACAACAACGCGAATTTCATCATCACTGCTGCCGCTTATGATCAGTATGGTTACAATAAACTTCAAAATCTGTTATCGACCATCATTATTGTTTTTATTTTTGCGGTCTTTTTAAGCTATGCCGCCGGAATATTTTTCTCAAAAAAAGTATTCCGTCCGATTCAGGCCATGACGCAAAAAGTCAAAAACATATCGGCCAATAGCTTGGATGCAAGACTTCAGAGCACAGGTAATAAAGATGAGCTATCCGAACTGGCAAACACCTTTAACGATATGCTGAACCGTCTTGAAAACTCCTTTGATGGCCAAAAGCACTTTGTCTCCAATATTTCCCACGAACTGCGTACGCCTTTGGCAGCAATGATTACCGAACTCGAAATTTCCACGAATAAAGACCGAAGCACCGCTGAATACAAGGTTATCATTGACAACACGCTAAACGACGCCCAGAAACTTAAAAAACTGTTTAATAGTCTACTGGATTTTGCCAAGGCGAGTTACGATAGTTCAGAGATTTCCTTCAAAGCACTACGTGTCGATGAAATCCTGCTTGACGCCTGCCAGCAGATTTTGCAGGCCAATCCCGATTATAAACTCGACATTTTTATTGATCCCGCTCTGGAAGACGAGCAGATGATTTCGATTGTCGGCAATGAATACCTCCTCCAGGTCGCTTTTGTAAATTTAATTGAAAACGCCTGTAAGTTTTCCGATAACCAAAAATGTTCCATAGCGATTAAATCCAGTGGAACGTCTATACAACTAGAATTTAAAGATGACGGCATAGGAATCGAGCCTCAGGATCTTGAACGCATATTTACCCCTTTCTATCGCGGCAACAACAAAGCTTACAGTGAAGGGAATGGCATCGGTCTCTCACTGACCAAAAAGATTATTCTACTGCATCAAGGCGAAATTCTTGTCCGCTCAACGAAAGGTATCGGTAGTGTATTCCAGATCAATCTACCCCATCCATCAGCACTCTAATAAAATTCTAATATTTTTCTAAAGCCTCTCTAACTGCCTTCCAGCAGAGGCATGGATAGCTTTGCACCATAATTTTTTAGAAACAGAAACGCCGGTCATCAACCGCCCATTCACTGAACAGTTCTTGAATGGGTAGAAGATGGCTTTTAGAAACTAAAAACAATGGTTAACCGCGCTATCAAAATTCCTATCCATCCCCTTAGATTCATGGGCTGGATCGCTGCCCTCACGATCATGCAAGCATGCACTCAACGCTCCGCTGTACCTTCGGACGATTCCTCGGCCCTGCATTTCGCAGGTGACACCCTGACGATCAACGCACATGCGCCACTGCTGTCCAAGATCAAGTGTACCGCCGTCGTCCAGCAACCGCATCAGTTGACATTCAGCACCGCCGCTATGGTCAAAATCATCCCCAATAGTTATGTTGAAATCCCCATGCCCTTTGCGGGGCGGGTTGTCAGATCCTACGTGAGCCTGGGGCAGAAAGTAGCGGTCAATACAGCCTTATTTTCAATCAGTTCTTCGGATTATTTCGATGCACAACGAACATACCTTGAGGCCAAACAAACCTATGCCCTGGCAGCAAATGTTTTAAAACGTCAAAAAGATCTGCTTAGCCACGGTGTCGGTACACAAAAAGAACTTGAAGAAGCGGAAACCAATTTTGCCATTAGCAAGACGACGCTCAATAATGCGACAGCATCTTTAAAAATATATGACAACAACCCGGCGCAGGTCGTGCTAGGTCAGCCCCTGCTCGTCCGTTCACCCATCCATGGTGAAATCCTCAGCAATACCATTGTCCTTGGCCAATACAATAAAGAAGACGCTCCAGCTTTACTCCGGATTGCCGAACTGTCAAAAGTATGGGTTTCGGCCTATATCAAGGAAAAAGACCTCGGTGCCATAGATCAGATCCGCAGTGTCGAAGTGCAAATTGACAACCAGCCCACAAAAAGATTGCAAGGAAAGATTGTCCATATCAATCAGTTTGTCGACGAAGCAAATCGCAATATCGAAGTGCTGGTTGAATGCGACAATAAAGATCGGCTGCTCAAACCCGGTATGTATGTCAATACGCAATTTGAACAGCTAGCTGCTGCCAGTATATTTATTCCCGCGAAAGCTGTACTCCAATTTAATGATAAAAGCTTTGTCTGGGTACAGCTAGCACCGCACACATTTATGAGGCGATATGTACAGACCGGTGTCACCGAAAATGAGCAGATTCAGATTATACAGGGTCTGTCCAACGGTGAACAGATCATCGGTGAGGGCGCATTTTATCTACTAGCAAGCAACTAAATCTTTATCCAAAAATCGTATTACAATGAAACAACTTGTTAGCCAGATCATCGCCAAGAGATGGGTTATTGCAGCTGCTTTTCTCCTTATTGCATTTTTCGGGTATTATGCTTGGAAACAGCTTTCAGTTGAGGCTTATCCCGATATCGCAGACGTGTCCTCACAAATTGTCACTCAGGTGCCGGGCCTGGCCGCCGAGGAAATGGAGCAACAGATAACAATTCCCATTGAACAGACCATCAACGGATTACCCGGAATGGAAGTCATGCGTAGCAAAACCACCTTTGGACTATCCATGGTCACCATCGTGTTTAAAGATGGTGTTGACGACTACTGGGCCAGGGCCCGTATACAGGAACGCCTGGCAGATCTCAGTCTCCCCTACGGGGCAGTACCCGGATTAGATCCACTTACCTCGCCGACAGGAGAAATCTTTCGTTATATTCTCGAAAGCAATACCCAGGATCTACGGAAATTGACCGAACTCCAAAACTTTGTCATTATCCCTAAAATCAAACAGGTGGCGGGAGTAGCCGATGTAACCAATTTCGGGGGCATCACAACACAGTTTCAGGTCGAACTGGACCCTAAAAAACTCGATCAATATGAAGTTTCTCTAGGCGAAGTAACCGCAAAGATCGAGGCCAACAATGCCAATGCAGGAGGAAGCATGATGAACCGTGGCGACCAATCCTATGTGATCCGAGGTATCGGCCTTGTCAAATCGCTGGACGACCTCGGCAATATCGTTGTCAAATCGGTCAATGGAAACCGTATCTACATGCGGGATCTTGGACAGGTAAAGCTTGGCAACCTCGCGCGTAAAGGCGCCTTGGGCTACAGTGACAAACGTGGAGTAGACTATTCAGATAATATTGAAGGCATTGTACTGCTATTAAAGCATGAGAATCCCTCCAAGGTATTGGCCGGTGTAAATGCGGCGGTCGAGGAACTTAACAGTAAAATCCTTCCGAAAGATGTCAAAATACACGTGGTCCTGGATCGCACGAGCCTGGTCGACAACACCCTGCATACCGTATCCAAAACGCTGCTTGAAGGTATGGTGCTGGTTATCCTCGTACTGATTCTTTTTCTGGGGAGCTGGCGTGGTGCTCTATTGGTTGCCATCACCATTCCACTCTCGTTGTTGATCGCCTTTATATTGATGCATTTTACAGATATACCTGCTAATCTATTATCGCTAGGGGCGATAGATTTCGGAATTATCGTGGATGGTGCCATTGTTATGCTCGAAACCATTCTGAAAAAAAGGGAAGAAAAACCCGATGCTCCATTGGTCGAGCAGACCTTAACAACGAAAATTGCTGAAGTGGCCAAACCAATTTTCTTTGCCACCATCATTATTATCACAGCCTATCTTCCTCTTTTCGCTTTCGAACGGGTAGAAAAGAAACTGTTTACACCGATGGCCTATACCGTTGGTTATGCGCTATTGGGGGCTCTAGCGGTATCCTTGCTGTTGATTCCCGGACTGGCGTACCTCATCTACCGCAAACCACAAAAAGTTTATCACAATAGATGGCTGGAAAAATTAACGGCGCTTTACCATCAGCGGATCAAAAAAATAATGCTGCGTCCCAGACGAGTGTTTGTTCCCCTCGGCCTTGTTCTTTTAGCGACAGGACTACTGACAGCATCCGTGGGTAAAGATTTTTTGCCTACACTTGACGAAGGTTCGATCTGGTTACAGGTCTCCCTCCCTCCAGGCATCACGGTAGAGAAATCCAAAGAAATGAGCGACAGCCTGCGTGCGCGTACCTTGAAGTACGAAGAGATCTCCTATGTCATGGTACAGGCCGGACGAAATGATGATGGTACCGACGCCTGGACCCCTTCACACTTCGAAGTCAGTGTGGGTTTGAAGCCATACAAAACATGGAAATGGGGAAAAACCAAAACAGATCTCGTCAATGAACTGGCCGCAGAATATGCCCAAATGCCGGGCTATAATGTAGCTTTCTCACAACCGATGATCGATGGTGTCATGGACAAAATCGCGGGAGCACATAGCGAACTCGTGGTCAAACTTTTTGGGGATGATCTGAAAGAAACCCGGCGTGTTGCCGAAGACCTCATGACCACACTTAAAGGAGTGGAAGGCGCTGTTGACCTGGCCATTGACCAGGAGCCGCCACTCCCACAGTTGCAGATCATCGTTGACCGCGACAAAATTGCACAATATGGATTGAATATTTCGGATGTCACCGACCTGATTCAAATTGCAGTTGGTGGCAAAGCTGTATCTCAGGTCTATCAGGGGATTAAAGTATACGATATCACCTGTCAGTATGCTGAGAACGAGCGAAACTCGCCGGAAAAGATCGGCAATCTGATGTTGTATCCCGATAATGGCACACGCATCCCCTTGTCGCAAGTCGCCACGGTCAAACTCAATACCGGAGAAAGTACCATTTCACGCGAACGCAATAGCCGCCAGCTGACCGTCAGATTGAATGTACGGGGGCAAGATTTAGGTACTTTCCTGACCAAAGCCCAGCAGGCAATCGTGCAGAAGCTGAAATACGATCCACAGAAAATCAGACTGCAATGGGGTGGTCAATTTGAAAATCAGCATCGCGCCTACAGCCGACTGGCGGTCATCGTCCCCCTGACACTGGCGATTATATTTATCCTGCTGTATAGCACCTTCGGTTCTTTTGGACAGGCCGGCTTACTTATCGGCATTGTACCGCTGGCACTCTTTGGTGGAATGCTTGCGCTCAATATACGGAGTATGACCCTAAATGTATCTTCGGCAGTGGGTTTTATCGCTCTTTTTGGTGTTGCCATACAAAATGGTGTATTGATGCTTTCCCAGTTCAATGTGCTACGAAAAAATGGAATGGCCTTAGAAAAAGCTGTCATTGAAGGCGCTTTCAGTCGATTCCGCCCTGTACTGATGACCGCGACGGTGGCTATACTTGGCCTACTTCCAGCATCATTGGCGACAGGTATCGGATCAGATGTTCAACGGCCTCTGGCCACCGTGATCGTCTATGGTTTACTCTTTTCTACCCTGCTGACACTGTTTATGCTTCCACCCTTGTATTATCTGATGGAAAGAAGAAGGAAACACAGCAGTGGGTCCGGACCATCAACCGATCACATACAAGCGGAGACAAATTCCTAAAATCAAAACCACATTCTGTTTAAAGCAATACAGCTGCTTTAAACAGAATGATCAAGATAAAATTTCGATGAAAACACAGATCAGACTTCTTCTTTCCTTTATGCTGCTCATTGGAAATGCTGCTGCACAAACAATAGACTCAACTTTTACCCACAAAAATTTGGACTACAGCAGCTTTATTGCCCAGGTTGGAAAGAACAACCTCGGTTACGCCGCTGAAAAGTTCAACCTTTCAATCGCCGAGGCGAATATCATCAGTGCCGGTATCTTCCCCGATCCCGAATTCACCGTAGGGCTCTTTGACAATAGCGAAAGAATCAAACAACTCGGGCGAGGTTATACCGCCGGATTGAGCTGGACGGTAGAATTGGGGGCAAAACGGCAGGCACGTCGCCAGGTTGCAAAGGATGAGGCCGAAACCACCCGTCTCTTATTCGAAGACTATTTCCGAAATCTACGTGCCGATGCCACCCTTGCTTTTTTATCAGCAAGGTACAACCAGCAATTGGCAGCAACCTATCGCAGTTCCTATCAACAACTCGCTCAGCTCGCCAGCTCAGACAGTATACGTTATCAACTAGGCGCTATTCCACAAATTGACTACCGCCAGTCAAAATTGGAAGCCGCCCATATGCGCAATACGCTTTCGGCAGCCGAAGCGACAGCCAATTCCTCCCTAGCAGGGTTATCACTGCTTATGGGGGATAAGAGCCCCATTCTTTGGCTACCACAAGGATCTGATGTTTCTTTTGATCGCAACTTTTCATTAAGTACATTGCTATCAACCGCAGTACGAGAGCGTGCTGATCTTAAGGCTGCGCTACAAAACAAACAGCTCTCCCATAGTCTGCTCCAGCTGGCAAAGGCAAACCGTGTGTTAGATCTCGGTATTTCCATCGGCTTTACCTACAATGGTGAGGCCAGAAATGAAACCGCACCGACACCACAGTTTAATGCCATCAATGCCGGCCTAGCCATACCACTAAAATTTTCCAATTTTAATAAAGGCGAGCTGAAATCTGCTCAGTTCAAAATTGAGCAAGACGAATTGATCTATCAAGATGCAGCATTACGCATCCAGACTGAGGTGAATCAAGCTTATATGCAATATAAAGCCACTCAAAAACAGGTACTGCAATTTAATAATACGATGCTGCTCGAAGCAAAAGCAATCCTGGAAGGAAAGATCTACAGTTACAATCGGGGCGAAACCGCCCTGCTGGAAGTGATCAACGCACAACGCTCCTACAATGACACCCAACTTGCTTACAATGAAGCGCGCTACAATTATGCGGTCGCATTGGTGGAATTACAACGTGCTGCAGCCACTTGGGATATTGATCAATTGTGACACCGTTATACCGGTGAAATCTGATTCTTTTTAAGCTTCTTATACATGCTTTTCAAGGAAGGGGAAATCAGTATCAGCAGCAAGATGCTGATACTGATTATGGACATCAATTCATAGTAGTCCATGCCATACCGGACGAAAGACTGTATATTAACCCGCTCGCTGATGAGCTTCAATCCCGCGGCATGCTCCTTGTATTGTAATCCATGTTGCAATACCCTGTGAGATTCCCGCTGAATATAGTCTTCAAATATCAGATTGCCTGATTGCAGCTGATCCCGAAAAACCTCCCGGTGCTGGGCATGTTCAAATAATTTAAAGAAATTCTGCAGACCGATACTACTGGTATAGCCCAGGTAACGGACGGCCAAACAAGCTGCCGCCGCTGAAGCTCCCAGATGAGGGCGTACACTGGCAATCACAAATAAGATTGTTGGCACCATGATCAGACCGACACCTAGCCCATGCAATACCAACGGCAACCAGAAGTGATCTTCATTGCCCTCACTTTCAAATGAAAAAAACATATATTGGTGAAAGGCCAGCAGGCAACAGTAGCCAACAATCCAGATCCATTTCACTGTGCACCGTTTTAATAACCAGTAGAAGGATAACATAACACCACATACAATCCCGAGGATATTAAACCATTGAATATAGGAAAGGTGAATGGGATCCAGGCGGATGACCTGTAGAAAATACTGATTGGAGATCGCCAGCGAAAACCGTTCGATATACATCATATACAGGACCAAGATTCCGAACAGGAATTTTCTATTTCCAAAGATGGACAGCTCAATATAAACACGTTTGATTGCTTTCTGCCTCATGATAAACAGACCCAACAATAAAATTCCACCGAGCAATACGATCAGCATAGAACTGTCCGAAAACCAATAAAGTTCCTGCCCATAGACCATCAGATAACCGAAGCTTATCACAGTCAAGCTGTAAAGGACAAAACTGGCCCAGTCCAGGGAAAATAAAGGGTACGGTCGATTATGCCGGATGGGTTTCATTGTGACGATGATCAGTAGTAGCCCCGGTACAAAAGATAAGGCAGCATACAGGTAAAGTTCATCAAAGTTAAATGAATCTATAAATTCCGCTGTCACAAACGTATTGAAAGGCGAGCTACAGAGCAGCATACCAAAAAATATGGCATAACTTCCCTCCTTGGCCCTTTCCGTTTTCAGTCGGGAAAATATCATGGATATGGAGAGATTGACAGCCGATGCGAACAGCATGCCCTGAAAAAAGCGTAAGCCATATATCCAACTGATCTCGTTAATGCGATACATCAGGTAACAATTGAGCAGCTGTAAGAGATTGAAAATGATGTAGTACTGTTTGACCGGGAAATACTGAAAAAAGCGACGTTCCAGGACGTAGAATCCGACAAATCCCGCATAGAAAAGAATAATGAGGAATTGAACATCACTGGGCTGTGCACCGTAGAACCCCGCGGTGACATTGACATTGGCACCGGGCAGAAAAAACAAGACCATGCTTGGCATCAATCCGCTGAATAAAATCAGCTTAATCAGCCATTCAGGTACCCAGTCTTTGAAGATCCCTTTCACTGTTATTGATTTTTTGAGACCGAAACATTGACATTCATTCCTGAGAGTAATTTTGCAGTTCCCTTATCCCTATCCAGTTCGATACGAACTGGAACCCGCTGTACGATCTTCACAAAATTACCAGTCGCATTGTCCGGTGGAAGCAATGAAAAAGAAGATCCTGTTGCTGGCGAAATAGAAATTATCTTTCCATAGAATGTTTCATCCGGGTAGGCATCCGCAACAACCTCTACACGCCCACCAAGGTTGAGATAACGCAATTGCGTTTCCTTAAAGTTGGCTGTCACCCAAGTTGGTGTCTCTGCATTGACAATAAATCCCAACACCTCGCCCGGATTTACCATCTGTCCCTTTTCAATGCTACGTTTCCCTACCCGACCATCATAGGGAGCCCGGATTACGGTATATCCTACATCAAGATGCTTTCGGTTTGCTGCAGCTGACAACCGTGCTTTCTCCGCATTGATCACCCCCTTTTTCACATCAACATCATTCACCCGATCCCGCGATGCCTCCAACTTATGCTGTAATGCGGCAAGTTCACTTTTGTACACCTCCAGTGTGGCTTTTATATCTTCCAGTTGCTGCGCCGTAGCAGATTTTTCATCAAACAGAAACTTATAGCGATCGTATTCCAGTTGCTGCTTCGTCATCCGCGCTTCGGCAGCAGCAATGGATTTTTCCAACGATTCATGTTCGGCCTGCAATATTTCCTTTTGGCTGCCCAGCACACTGATTTCCGCATTTTCTTTGTTTATCGAAGCCGAAGCTTGCTCAGCTTCATATTTGTATTCCCGATTGTCGATTAGTAGTAAGGTATCGCCGCGCTTGACCGATTGATGATCTTTAAAGTGAACCGAAACAATGTAACCACCCACACGGGAGATAATGGGATTAATATACTGGGTCACTTGTGCATCATTGGTATAGGTATACCGGATGCGCAGCCAGAGTATCCTTCCGCCCCATAATAAAAGTGCCAACAAAGCAATCCCAGCCAACCAATTGGTGATTCTGGTCAATTGTACATCGGTCATTGACCGGCCTGATTTAGGTTTCATTAGATAGTACCCTTCAAAAATTCAATAAAATAATAATGTTTCTGTATCGCGATCCGGGCGGATTCCAGATCAAAATTTGTCTTGAGGCATTGCATATCTGCATCCAATAGATCCGTAATCAGCGCCGAAGACTTGAAATACCTATTTTTTATAATACGGGCATTTTCTTTGGCCAGCGTTAGATTTTTTTGGCAGACAGCCTGTTGTTCCAGTGCTAGATTATAATCCAGATAAGCCTGCAACAGTTCATTTTCCACCACTTCCTCCTCATGATGGTGTTTGACCTCCTCTCGCTTTAGTGCGACTTGAGCTCCCCGGACAATATTTTTATTGAGGTACAATGCAGATATTGGGATGTTCAATTTAAGTCCTACGATATTTAAATTGTACCAGCTCCCATTATATGGATATAGAAATACCTGTGGATTCGCAAAAGTAAATGTATTGGTCAGGCCTAGTGCGGGCAGGTAGTTTGACTTCGCCTGTTTGATACTTAGTTTTTTCAACGCAACTTCCTGTTCGGATTTCAGCAGTATAAAAGCTTGTTGTTTGGCAACGGCAACGATTTCTGCATAGTTCAGCGGATGACTTTCCATCGTGGCACACATCGGGATAATTTCCTGTCGTATACCAGCGATCAGCTGCAATTTTTGGTTGATGATCTTGATATCATTAGCGATCTGTATCAAAAGCAGTTCACGCTTGGACAATTCGAGGGAAATCCTTAAGACATCACTATGCAGCACAACACCGGCTGTATAACGGTGTTCGATCTCTTTCAATTGTGTCCGCTGATCTTTGATATCCTGCTCGATCAGCAATTTATTGCGATAGGCTAAATCCAGATCCAGAAACAAGTTACAGATCTCCAGCTTGATCTGTGCCGTGGAACTTTTCCAATCAATGTTGGCAAGTTCCATTTCGAGCTTTTTTGATTCGATTTTCATAAGATCCCGATGGCCGTTGTAGAGGTTCAGGTAGAAATCGAGTCCGGTATCATACAGATAATGGATAACATCGTGTTGTGATGGTTTGGCAAATATCCCTTGATCGTAGACCGGCATATTGCTCGCATAACTAGCAGAAGCCCTGACACCGATTTTCGGAAGCAATTCCATCCGTTGCTGCCGCAGGGCTATTCCTTTTTCCTGTAATTGCAAATGCGACTGTTCGATATACTTACTGTTTTGCAACGACTTACTGATCAGATCAGCGAGTGAGGTGCGTAGCGAGTCCTGGGCCTGCGTTTCTAAAACCGAGCATACAAGTACCACGATGGTGCCCATTGCTTTTGCCCAATACGGCGAAAAAAAGTTCAATGTCTTTCTGTTATTTTTTTGCGTTGCAAACTTAGACACTAATTGGAAAATGAATTTCTTCACAAACGCCAATATGTTATGTAAAAAAGACATTTTTTGATCAATTTCAAATAAAAGATCAAAATCTGCCAAAAACAGAGGCAAGAAAGAAAACAATAAGATCGCTTTGCTTATTATACCTATATACTATTCACAGTAGCTATCGCGCTTATATCGTTTACATGCCAAATTGATTATGAAAAAAGCCATCTTATTACTTCCATTACTTCTGATACAAATGAGCCAGGCACAAGAATTTCCATCCGCAGTGGATTCTGATCCCAGCAAACTGGGATGGATGACGGGATTTCCGCCACCACAGGATCGAATTATTTCAGCATTGGACGGTACATTTTTTAAGTTTCCGGCATTGCGTTACAGTGTTTGCCATATGCGTGAATTCTTTCCGTCGAAAGTCGTCCCTTCCGACCCCATCAACCGTTATTCTTTTTCCACTGCTGAGGATTCTGCCATTGATGCCTTGAGTTTTCAACCTCTTGGAGATGAAAAGTCTATCAGTTGGGCGGAATCTCTTTTAAAAAATTATACTGATGGTATCCTTATTCTTCATAAAGGGCGTATTATCTACGAAAAATATTTTGGTGCATTGACCCAGAATGGCAGGCATGCTGCTATGTCCGTCAGCAAAACATTAACCGGCACGCTAGCTGCTCAACTGATTGCTGAAGGCGTTTTGGATGAAAACAAATACTGCCGGGATTACATTCCCGAACTTGCACATTCCGCCTTTGGCGATGCAACAATACGTCAGGTACTGGACATGACAACAGGCCTGGAGTTCAGTGAGGACTATGCTGACCCCAAAGCAGAAATATGGGCCTTCTCCAAAGCAGGAGATCCCTTCCACTTCCAACGAAGTCCTGATGAACCGGCAAACTACTTTGATTACTTAAAGACGGTTAAGAAAAAAGGTCAACATGGAGACGCATTCGGCTATAAAACAGTCAATACAGACGTTATGGGCTGGATAATTTCTCGGGTATTAAACAAGCCCTTGTCACAAGTCCTTTCCGAAAAAATTTGGCAGCCCTTGGGAACCAATTTTGATGCCTACTATCTGATTGATGGTGCTGGAATATGCTTTGCGGGCGGAGGACTCACGACCAACCTCCGCGACATGGCCATGTTTGGTGAGATGGTGCGCAATAAGGGTTATTTTAACGGAAAACAGATCCTCGCGAAGGAAGTAATTGAATCCATCCGCTCTGGCGGAAGCCAGGCTGCTTTCGCAAAAGCCGGTTATACCAATCTAAAGCAGTGGAGTTATAAAAACATGTGGTGGGTAAGCCATAATGTCGATGGAGCCTTCTGTGCACGTGGCGTCCATGGACAGACCGTCTATATCGATCCCAAAGCAGAAATGGTTATCGTCCGATTTGCCTCTCATCCCCTGGCATCTAATTCAGCCAACGATGGATACTCCCTACCCGCTTATCAGGCGGTGGCCGACTACCTATTAAAAAAATAAAATCACTAATAATCAACACATTATAGTTAATCAACTTATTTCTCAGTTTTAAAACTGAAAAATAAGTTGATTAACTGAAAAATAAGTTATAGCTTTATAACTATGGAAGAATTAACAAAAAAAGAAGAAGAAGTTATGCATGCTGTATGGAAATTAAAGCAGGCTTTTGTCAAAGATATTATTGAATATATGGATCCGACACAAACAACGCCTTATAATACCATATCATCCATTGTACGGATTTTAGAGAAAAAAGGGTATGTGGGTTTCAATTCCTATGGAAAGACTTACCAATATTATCCGCTGATCTCCAAGATGCAATACCGAAAGTTTTTCTTTTCGCGTGTCATGAACAAGTATTTTGATGATTCTGTCGAAAATCTGGTATCATTCATTGTCAAGGAACAAAAAATCAGCGAAACAGACATCGAGAAAATCAAGGAAATTATCAATAAAAGTAAAGAAGATGAATAACCTATTTTCCTATAGCATAGAGGCCAATATCAGTTTACTTATTTTAGTCTCGCTCTTTGTCCTGGCTTTTCGGCAGCTTTCATTTTTTCGTTGGAACCGGCTTTTGCTTATTGCGTTGGTGAGCTTTTGTGCGCTGGCTCCTCTTCTTAAATTTAAGACTGATTATGTCAAATTAATCGATTCCAAAACAAATTCAAATCAGGAAATACAGTCGCCAGAGCAGCTGGGTTATTCCAATGTCCCTTTTTTGAGCGAACCCGAAGAACAGCTCAATCTATGGGACCGAATGGAGTTTAAAAAAATACTTGCTTATGCTTACTTATTGATCGCCATCTTCTTTCTGACACGATTAGTTTATCACAGCTTAAAGCTCGTATGCTGTTTAAAGAAGATGAATTTTCAGGAGCATCAGGGAATTAAAGTAATCCCGCCGTTTAATCGCTTCAATAATTGTTCGATCTTTCATTATATCGTTATGGATAAAAGCGCACTTGAAAGTCCCGAAGGCAAGCTCATCTTTGCCCACGAGGCACAGCATATTTTAAAAGGACATGCCTGGGACAAATTATACATCGAGCTGATGTGCTGCATCTTCTGGATAAACCCCGCCATTTATTGGGTTCGGAAAGAACTGCATCGCCTACATGAATTTCAGGTCGATATAGCGGTGGCTGAATACTATGGAAAGACCAATTATGCGAGCTTCCTGCTGAATATGACACAACAAAATCAACAATTAGATTATATGCAAAGTAGAATTTTAAAAAACCAAAATGAATTGGTAGAACGCATCGACAGGTTGATGCGAAATCTATCACCACGCACGAAAGGTTATCAGTATCTGCTGTTTGTTCCTTGTATATTCGTGTTAATTGTCTCTTTTTCTTTTATTAATCCTCCGAAAGAAAAGATCTCCACTACTAGCGCTGTCAAAAATAGCGCAAAGACCATTGTTCTGGATCCGGGACATGGTGGCAAAGATAGTGGTGCCACCAACAGCAAGGGCCTCAAAGAGAAAGATCTCACTTTGCAGGCTTGTAAGATGATTCAAAATGAACTTGAAAAAGAAGGTTTTCAGGTTGTATTGACCCATTCGAAAGACGAATTTATGATGCTCAAAGACCGTGCGGCCTTTACTGGTGACGCGTTAATTTCTATTCATTTTGACATTGATCCTTCAAACGCTAAGCAGCCAATCGGTCTACGGTATCCAAAAGCTGCTGAACTACCCAAGATACAGAATCAAAGCCGAGAACTTGCGTTCCGTCTCACACAAAATTTAAAAAATCAAGGATTAAGCACGCAAAAACCGGTTGAAAGCCATAATCATGCGATCTTACGGGGAGCAAAAATACCAGCGCTCATTGTTAGCTTAGGGAATATGAATACCTTTTCCAACACATTGGATCCACAATTTATCAGCGCTTTTACCCAAGCCCTAAAAACGTCTCTGTCGGAATAGTTTTCCGTAAAATTATCAGATCAATTCTTTTTACAAAGAAGCCAAACAATAGAAGATTCCCTATAGGGAATCTTCTATTGCGTTCCAGAGTTCAATGCGCTTTTGAAGCGCCTCTTTACTGACTATTTTCATTTCTTCCCACTTCTCATCATCCTCTTTGGCCAGATCGCTGATCATCTGCATTGCCAAAGGGCCATGCTCATCACCGTCCAAATCAATATGACGTTGGAAATAGTAGATAAAATTATCTAAGCTCGATTCAGGGAAGTTGGTTTTCAGCTCCTGCAAAATGGAGGTAAACATACCCGGGATAAGATCCTCACGACCAAATGTGAAAGCGGCAGCAATTTTATGTACCTCCCCTTCTTCGATCAATTCGAAAGTAAAATTCAGAAAATCTTTGATCCTTTTATCCAAGGTTGTCAATGCAATGGCATCAAAAATACTTTTGGATTTCTTGGCGTTCACGATAAACTTGTTAACCAGGTGCAGGTCTGCCCCCATTTCACTCATTGCGTCCAGATACATTTCAAAATGGCTCAAACGGCGACCATCAATATATTCGTCGGATTCTTCCGCTAATACAATTTCGTTAATCAGATAGCGTGTCGAAGGATGCTCACTTGCAAACCAAGGCAAAGTTGTACAGGTCAATTTAATCTGCAAAGCTTTTAATAAAGACATAAAATCCCATACAGCGTACACATGCCCTTCGGTAAAAGAACGTAGATTCTTGATCGTTTTGATTTTAGGATACAAGGAGTGTTGCAATAATACCTCGCGTTCGGCAGCAATGTATTCGTTAATTTCCGCAATTCTATTCATGCCGCAAAAGTATTGTCTTATCTCTGTTTTTTAAAGTATTTTCGACGAGATTACAGTAACATGATAAATTATCGGGCAAGCTATCCACTTCATAACCAAACCACAGCCAAAAACCCAAACTCACTTTTGCCGGCCTTAGTCTTCTTATCCACACCCAATTACCAAAAAAACAAAAATATTTTTAATATTAAAAAATAATCTACTATATTTGTAGAGTATTCAGAATTGCATGATGCAATACCAACCGAGTGTAGACACCGCGGTGGTAAATTAATACGGGTTTCGACCAAAATAAACGTTATACAACGATTATTTTTCCCAACAAGATCTGGATACAGTTTATGGTTTAATCCTTTAAATTTTTAAATTGTATGGCTACAACAACAAATCTTTACCAACACTTACTGGAAAAATTCAGCTACTATTCCACAGACGAACTAATACAGCTCAATAACGATACAATCTTGGGACAGGGTTGGGGCTCGGCCAAAGCGACCTTTCGGACAGCGCTGCTCAGTACTTTCTCCAAAAGAGGACTGGATCTATCCAACATCATTTCCAAGGAAGACGGTTTTACCTCAGTGAAGCATGTCCCTGTACGTTTGGAACACAATGTATTGATTCCATTGCAATCTTAAGACAGCAGTCATAGCACTTTCAGCGTAGAAGCACCGACTACCGTCTTGTCTTTTCTGTTTTTCATATTTACATGTAATTGTGAATAACACATGTTTATGCAATGAGATTTTTAAGACAAAAGGATCCCCGGCCTGCAAAAATTGCAGACTAGGGATCCTTTTATTTTTCTTTTGTATGATAGGCGACCCAGTTATGATCTATACATACCTGAAGTTGTTGTGATTTGGGTGAATAAATCTGATAATTCAGTATTTTACCATCTTTCCATTCCATGTCTATGGTATGATTTCCTTTGATGCGCATTCCCCTGACCTGACCTTCTTTTTTCCAGGCTTCAGGGATTGCTGGCAGGAGATACACACTGTCCTTATGCGACTGCACCAGCATCTCAGCGATACCAGCTGCTCCACCAAAATTACCATCAATCTGGAAAGGTGGCCCGGCAGTTAACAAATTTGCATAAACACCGCCCCCAGCGCCATAATTGATATGTGTATCGACACGTGGGGTCATTAGCTGCCGAAATAATTTATAGGCCCGTTCGCCTTCATGCAATCTGGCCCAAAACAGTAGTTTATGGGCAATGGCCCAGCTCGGGCCATCATCTCCTCGTACATTCAGACTCTTTTTAGCGGCTAGCTGCCAGTCTGGATGTTCGTCATAACGGATCAGATAGCCTGGATACAAACCATACAAATGCGAGATATGCCGATGCTGCGGATCAACTTCTTCATAATCTTCGATCCATTCCATGATACGGCCATCTTTGGCTAGCTGCACTGCCGGTGCTAAGCGTTTCAATTGCGCTGAAACCTTCGTTAAAAAAGGATCCGATTGTTTGCCTAACAATGCTGCTGCATGGATGACATTTTCAAATAATTCACGTACGATCTGATTATCTATCGTTGGTCCCATTGTGACGTTTGCCTGGTGGCCATTAGGAAGCTTAAAGGAATTTTCGGGAGATACCGATGGCGAAGTCAACAGCCAACCTTTACCGGGGTATTCAGTCAGGGCGCTGGCGTAAAATTGTGCCGCGCCATAGAGTATTGGGTATATCCGTCGCAGATAGTCCATATCTTCGCTATAAAGGTAATGTTCCCACAGATTATTGCACAGCCAGCCCGAGCCTGCATTTGCAATGCCCCAAGAAGCGGATTCCCCCGGTTCGGTATAGCCCCACACGTTGGTGATCACATGGGCCACCCAGCCCGGAGCGTTATAGTATGCTTTCGCGGTCTTTGCTCCCGGCGCCATAAGGCCTTCCACAAGACTCACCAACGGTTCATTGAGTTCACCCAAATTGGCCGCTCCCAGGTGCCAATGGTTCATTTGCACATTGATATCCAGGTGATAATCCCCATTCCAGGGTGTCTGAATCTGATTTGCCCATAGCCCTTGTAAATTCGGCGGCAGCAGACCTAAACGCGTACTGCTAATACTAAGGTAGCGACCATACTGATAAAATAAGGCTGCCAGCCCCGGATCCTGATCCGGTTCTTTACCGAAAGCCATCAAACGTTGGTCAGTCGGTAAATTATCTTTCGAGCGGCCAAGACTGAGCGACAAACGGTTGAACTTTGTTGAATAGTTTTGTAGATGTTCGGCATATAGCTTGGCATAGGATTTTTTTAAAGCCTTTGTTAAAGTTTCGGTTGTTGTACGCTCAAAATCCTTGCCTTTAAAATCGGTATCTGTCGCCACATAAATCAGTACTTCGTCAGCCTGTTGGATAACAATAGATTGCCCTTGTACAAGCTGTTTTCCACCTTTAACTTGCGCCCGGACACGTGTTTTAAACTGCATACCTTTACCGTCCACACCATTATCCAATTGTCCCATCAAAATGAGCTCGCCATCTTTGGTCGTAGCAGTCGCCCTTTCGGGACGGTCGATCTTGATTGCTAGGTTTATCTGCCCTTTTTTGCTGCTCTGTAAACGAATAACGCCCACATCGTCTGCAAAGCTTGTCCAATATTCCCGTTTATATTTTACGCCTTTGAGCTCATAGCTCGTTTTTACCAGGGCATTTTCAATATCCAGCTCGCGGCGATAGTTTTGTACCGCAGCAATAGCTGTTTTTCCATCAAATGCAAGCGTCAAATTGCCAAGAACTTGATAACAGCCCCATTGCTTACCACCCGATCCCGGGCCTTTACAGATAAAATGTTGGTCAATCAATCCCTGAGCGAGGTCATTTTTCCCGTTTTTGATCAGGTTTCGAATGCTATCCAAGTACCTACTGGCTTCATAATTATTGGCATCCTGAGGGCTTCCCGACCATAGTGTAATATCGTTGAGTACAATATGTTCATTTATTAAGCCACCGTCGGGCATCATACCGATCTTTCCGTTACCTAGGGGCAAGGTCTCCTCCCATTGCTTTGCCGGCTGTCGATACCAAAGTTTGCCCCCCTGCACTTGCCCAAATAACTTGCCTGAAAAAAAGAAAACCATTAGCGTGTAAAGTAACTTACCTTTCCGAAGGTTTATTTTTGATGATCTATTCATGTCCCCTTAGTTTTTTGTCCAGTCATCAGTTCGGAAGGGAGATCCGGGTATCCCGGCGTCATTATACAAAGTCAGGTCTGGGTTATCGGCCCAGCCGTAACGCACTGCCACCGGCGACAGCACTTCTTTGGCAGATACGATCAGCTTATTTCCCACCTGTTTGACCTCAGCGGGGTAAAAGACCTGATCTGCGCCAGCAATGGTAAAACTACCTTTCAGTTTATCCGCATCTTTCAGCACCAGTTTTTTGCCCATGGGGTTAAAGCTGAGCTGCATCTCTGTTCCCTTTGTGATCCAATGTTCGAGGACAGGCCCCGAATAAGGGATCTTCTTTCCATAAAGCTGCGCTGTTGCAATCCAGCCTAGCCTTCTACCGACATCCTGTTTATTTTTTGGATGAATATCCACTGCATCACCGATATCAGCAATAACAGCCATACCTGTGTAAGGCAGTTTGAGCGTTTGCCGCTGCGCCTCTCGTAATCTCGCCCAGGAAGAAGATTGCGGTGCCGACTTCTTCTCCTTATAATTTGCCAATTGCACAAAATAAAAAGGCATCTTTTCGTTGTTCCACTGTTGGCGCCAATCCTGAATCAGCGCTGGCAACAGTTGCTCGTAAGGTGCATCTTTTGAATCAGCATTACTTTCTCCCTGATACCAAATAGCTCCTTTTATTTTAAGATCCACAAAAGGTTTAACCATAGCATTGTAGAGTACAGTCGGTCTATTGGGGCCCTCCATCGCGTTAGGCTTTGCGGGCAGCTTAGTCAGATCATAACCTACTTTGCATTTCCAGTCTCCAACGAGAGAAATCTGCTCCCCATTCGGTCCTTCCAGTCGTGGCTGTTCTGTACCGCCATATATTCCTCCGTCTCCAGCGCCATCAAATACCCGAACGGCAATATGCAACAGGCCGCCATTGTTTGCCGCTGCAGGCACAGTATATTTCCGAATCTGGTTGTAACCGACAGTTTCGCCCACCTTTGTGCCATTGACATAGGTGATATCATTATCGTCTATCGCTCCCAAAATCAACTTGAGGGGTTTACCCTGCCAATGTGCCGGCAGCGCGACGTCTTTGCCAAAATAAACGACACCGTCCATACCCGGAAACAGGTTTTGGTCAAAAAAGCTGGGAATTGTAATCGTAGACCAGGTACTTTTATCCAATTGTGGCGCAAACCACTCGCCCTGCGTTGCTGTCTTCACCTGATCCTGCTGTTCGGCGACGCGATTCCATTCTGCCAAATCCTTCGCATAGACTTCCTCTGCATCTGGGCGTTGGATTTTTTCGATGGCCGCCGTATAGATTGAAAACGGTGTAAGTGCCTCTCGGCTCATCCAGGCTTCAATAATTGTTCCGCCCCAGGAAGAATGGATCAAACCGATGGGGATTCCTGTTTTCTCGTAGATCTCACGTGCAAAAAAATAGGCCGTCGCCGAAAACTCTGGAATACTTTGTGGCGTTACAGGATTCCATCCACCAGACTCCACCTTAACTGCTGTACTAGGTTGATTGGCCGTTGCTTTTGGAATCTGCAAAATGCGAATATTGGGGAAGTTGGCTGCTTTGATTTCCTGCTCGAAGTTATTGATCTTACCCCAACCCGCCAGGGGCATTTCCATATTTGATTGCCCCGAACAGAACCAGACTTCACCGATCAAAATATTATTTAGGATCAATTGATCCCCATCATTGATTGTAATTTGGTAGGGTCCACCGTATTTCGGTGTCTCCAAGAAGACTTGCCATCTCCCCTGTTGATCGACTTCTACCTGATAGTTTTTGTTATTCCAGCTGCTGTTTACGCTAAGTTCCTTGCCTACTGCGGTACTGGTTCCCCAGATCTTGACCTTTTCTTTCTGCTGCAGTACCATATTATCGCCAATAAAGGCAGGCAGCTGTACTTTGGCCTGTAGGGTAGAAAATCCACTGGCAACGCTGAGTAGCAGGGCCAGAAGAGTCCTCTTATACTGTTTAGGTTTTATCATGATTTTTGAGTTTATTGCTCAATTGGGTTTATAAATTTGGCGCATCCGAAGTCCAGACTGTTGGAATCGGAGCTTCGGATGTGCCACAGTTATTTTTTTAAAGTGCCGAGATCTTCAGCAAAACGCTGGTACGGTTGCTATTCAGATCAGGATTCACGCCGACTTTCATCAGGTAATCGCCCGAATAGGTTTGTCCCTGGCCTAAGCTCGACTTGGTTCTCGGATACAAGTTGATCTCCTCCACCCGGTATTGTTTTTGGGCATCTAGTCCTTTTAAACGCACTGGATCCGTTGAACCTATGCCATAACGGTTATTGACCAGATAGTTGAAGATGACAGCTTCTGTTTTTTTGCTATTCACATAGCTCAGGGCGGCAAAGTCACCTTCACGCGGATCGGCCAAACGATACTGATCCCCATGCCAGATTGTTGCTTTAAGCGCCTCGTAATTCTTTACCGCCTGCTGGGAGAATAACAGATCCTGCTCATTCAGGTGACTCACCACAATATCAAAACCCAGTTTGCCCATCATGGCTACATCCGTACGGAATTTGAGGGACTGTTTTCCCCAGTCTGTCACATGGTTTGAGGTACTAATTGCCGGAAAAAAGTACGAATATTCGTACTGCATAAAAATACGTTCCAGGGGATCTGTATTATCCGAAGGCCAGAATTCGGTAAAGTACCGAAGCGCTGCATAGTCCACGCGGCCACCGCCACCCGAACATAACATCATCGGCACCTTTGGATACTTCGCACGAATACGTTCCAACACCTTATAAAGGCCTTCGACATACGAAATATAAAAGGCGCCCTGATCTTTCAGAAATGCGGAATGTGCATTGTATATCACCGCATTACAGTCCCATTTAATGTATGCCAATGCCGGATTTTTGGTAAACAGGTCGTCCAAGATATGAAAAACAAAATCCTGCACCTTGGGATTTGTCAGATCCAGGATTAGCTGATTGCGGAAGTAATGTTCTTCACGCTGCGGCTGTTTAACGACCCAATCCGGATGTTGCTCGTAGAGTTCGGATTTGGGGCTGACCATTTCGGGTTCTACCCAGATACCAAATTTAACACCTTGTTTAGTCGCTTCTTCCACAAGCGTCGCAATACCATTGGGCAATTTTGTGCGGTTAGGTTGCCAATCTCCCAAGCTCGAGTGATCACTATTACGCGGATATTTATTTCCAAACCAGCCATCATCCAATAAAAAAAGGTCTACTCCTAGTTTCTTGGTATCCTGAAGCAGTCCTTTCAATTTTTGCTCATTAAAATCAAAGTAGGTCGCCTCCCAATTATTAAGTAAAGTCAGGCGTTCGCCATTTCCATCCAACAACTGATATTTACGAGCCCAGTTGTGCAAGTTCCGGGAAGCCTCTCCTTTTCCCTTCGTCGATAAGGTATAAATCAATTTGGGCGTTGTAAACTCTTGGTTGCTGGCCAGTTTCACATTGGAAGCATAATTATTTATTCCGGCGATAATACGTAAGTTATTGAGGTAGTCGACTTCAAAATCCACCTTAAAATTTCCGCTATACCCAAGGCTTGCCATCAGGACGGTTCCTTCATCTTCGGATGCCGCCTTGCCCAATGACACCATAAAGGAAGGCGGTTGGAATAAGTTTGCGCGTGTTCCGAGTTTACTGTCCAACACTTTGATGCCGTGCGTCAATGGGGTCTCTTCCACCTGCATTTCTTTTGCCCAGTCGCCATGATACTGCCGCAACCAATACGCTTTTGAGCGCAGGGTCAGGTTGGCCGAAGCAAACTTTTCGAGGGTAACAACTTTTTTTTCTTTATTCTGGATAGTTGCCCACTGCTCAATGATATTTTCATTCGAAAATGATTTGTAGTGTAACACGACGTAAATATCATATACTGGATCTTTCAGCGTGATATCAAGCTGTTTAACATTGGCATCCAGGTCTTTCACCGCATGCTTTTCATAGCGCAAGTCCAGGGAGCGATTACCATCGGCATGGACAAGACTAATGGCAGGTTCCAGTAGATTTTTTGAACCTGAAGGGGTATAAGCCGCATTGGATAGGCCACTATAGTCTGTCAATTGTCTATAACCGCTTGCAATGGTCGCATACTCTTTTGAATCACTCAATTTTTCACCGTAATAGAGCATTTTCAGTGTTTTCGTGGAATCGTACTCCAATACAAGCGCATTTGATCTGGTTTCAATGGGAATCTGTTTGGACTGCGCCTGCACATCCAGATGGACAAGCCCTTGAGTCATCAAGAGCCCGAGTACAACATGTTTAAAATGATGGGTTGGCATATATAAATAGATTTAGGATTTGTTAACGAACTTGACTATTTTGTTTGCTTTCAGTTGAATCTTGTAAAGGTATTTGCCATTGACTTGCTCTTGCAATGCAAGACCTTCTAATCTGGAAGGACTTAATACCTGAATTGTTTGATCCTTTGGCGAAGAAAGGACGAGCTGCGTAATACTTCTGTTATTCCATTCCATCTTATCTAGCTGTACATTGCCCCGGGCTTTGAGTCCTTTGACTGTCCCGGCAGACCAACGATCGGGCAAGGCAGGAAGTAATTCCAGAACATCAGTTTGCGATTGTAGCAACATTTCACTCAGGGCAGCCACATAACCGAGGTTGCCGTCAATCTGAAAGGGTGGATGCGCACAGAGCAAGTTGGCATACACTCCGCCTCCATTGTTATAATCGATGCCCTCTCCGCCGACGAGGTTAATGAAATTCGTTAAAATCTTATAGGCATGATTTCCATCCTGTAATCTCGCCCAAAAGGCAACCTTCCAGGCCATGGACCAACCGGTAGATTCGTCGCCACGTGCGGTCAGGGTGACTCGTGCAGCCTTGGCAAGTTCCGGTGTTTTCAAAACCGAGAATTGATTGCCGGGATATAGGCCAAACAAATGCGATACATGGCGATGTTTGTCCTGTGGATCATCACGATCGGTTTCCCATTCCTGCAACTGCCCCCATTGACCAATCTTGGGTTTGAGCAATGCATCGCGAAGTGCCGTAATATGTTTACGATAGTCAGCGTCAATATTTAAAACTGTGCTTGCCTGGATGTAGTTGTTAAAGAGATCGTAAATAATCTGATGGTCATAGCTCACGGCATCCTCCGTGGGGCCATGTTCTGGCGACCAACCCTGTGGTGCCACCACAGTTCCGTCCGGTCTTCGTACCAGACGATCATCCCAAAATTCACTTACTTCTTTTAAAATTGGATATGCAAACTCGCGTAGATACTTCCCATCCTTATTAAAGGCATAATGTTCCCACAGGGCCTGCGCATACCAAGCACTTCCAGGGGTGTTCCAAAGAAAACTCTCGCCACCGAAGATATTATTTTCGGTCTTTACGGTCCAGCCCCGTACGCCCGGAAATTCCTTTTGTGTATTTACTTTCTTTACCTCGCGCATGCTATTGATATAATCGAGGTAAGGCCAGGCCGATTCACTCAGATTGGCCACTTCGGCAGGCCAATAGTTCATCTGCACATTGATATTGGAATGGTAGTCCGAGCGCCATGGCGGATTGTTGCTGTTGTTCCAGAGTCCCTGTAAATTTGCTGGCAGGCCACCTTTTCGGGAGGAGCTGATTAAAAGATAGCGTCCATACTGGTACAGCAAGGCTTCTAGCGCCGGGATCGGCTGTTTTTTATACGCTTCCAACAACATTTTTGTTGTCTGTTTGCCATCCAACTGACTATGGTCAAGATCCAGATCCACCCGGTTGAACAGTGCCGTATAATCTGCGACGTGCCTTGCCAATAGTTTATCTACGCCATATTTTCTCGCTTGGTTCAGATAACGTTCATTGGCGTGTACTGGATTTTCAGCCGACTTCCATTTTGTTGCCCGCGTATTGGCATAATCTGTTGCCGCACTCAGCAGCAGAACGATTCTATCAGCAGATTTTACCGTAAGGACAGCCTGTCCTTTTTCATCTTTTGTTTCGGAAAGTGAGCCACCGACCACCTGTACCTGCACCTGGGCAGCATACTGCATGCCATTGGCTAGCTTACCCTGAAACCGCAAATGGCCATCTTCCACTTGTACGGTCTGTCCATGTGTATCCTGAAGTGCAATTACGGCATTCAGTTTCCCTTTTCTACTGTTTGTATAGTCAAATACCATGACCTGATCCGGCTGACTGGCAAAATACCGTCGATTGATCTGCTGTCCATCCTGCTGATAGGCGGTTTCATGCAGCCCCTTATCCAAATTCAATTTCCGGCTATAAGCTGTAAAAGACTTGTTAACATCGGAATCAAAGCGAACAAAAAGATCACCGAAAGCCTGATAAGCGCCCGTTTCCTGTTCATCACCAGTCCATAGGCTATTTTCATTAAATTGAATATGTTCTTGATTTACTCCAGCAAAGATCATGGCGCCAATTCGTCCATTTCCGATGGGGTAAGCTTCGGTCATCCAGTCCGTAGCGGGCTTATTATCCCAGAGGTAATAGCGTTGTGCATAGCTTGTGGCTGAGCAAAGGGTCAAGCATGTAAAGATGAGGTATTTAATTTTTCTGTGCATTAACATAGCGACTTATACAATTTATTGAGCGATGCCCAATGGTGAAAAAACAAAATAGATGACAATCATCAATAGAATGAGAAAGGTGCCGACCCCATACCTCCCCTTCCAATAACTACCTTTGTCCTGACCTGAAAACTCAAATTGATAGACCGATAGGTAGTTTGGCTGGCTCAATTTACTTCCACACCAGATGACCAGCGCAACAGCGATAAATAGTAGTGCGAATAGGTGCAGATAGTGTAGTTCTGTCTTCCATACAAACACCAGCAGAAAATAACTAAACATATACAGGAACAAGCCAATTTGTGCCATCCTTGGTGTTACACGGCGGGAGAGAATCCCCAAGATCATAATGGTGAAGATCGGCATATTGAACAGCCCCGATACCGTTTGTAAGTACGTATAAAAACCATCGTGAGCAAAGAGAATAAAAGGTGCAATAAACATGGCCGAGATAGAGATGATCAATTCAAACAGTTTCCCTTTTCTGACCAGTTCTTTTTCATTAAGGTCTCTTTTCTTATATTCCAAATAAGGCTTGTAGATATTAAAAATGAATAAGCTACCACAGCTCTGAAGGCCGGCAGTATAGGTAGTCATTGCAGCACCAAAGACCAATGCCAAGGAAAAGCCAATCAGCACATCTGGAAAGATCAGTACAATAAGTTTTGGAAAAACGGAAGCTGTAGGCTGCACATGCGGCAATAAGTGTACGGCCAGGAGACCAGGTAAATTGATCAATAGTGGCATCAGGAGTTTCCCACCGGCAGCCAAAGTCATTCCCTTCTGTGCTTCTTTTAAATTTTTAGCGCTTAATGCCTGTTGCGCAATATAAGGTTCCATTCCCCAGTAATAGAAATTGATCAGCAACATCCCTGTAAACAAGGTGGAGAAAGGCACTGCGTCCTGTTTTGATCCCACGGCATTGAGGTGATCTCTTTTATCGTGAAACAGTTGCAATACACCAGTCCAGATATCACCATTACCCAGCTGCCAAAACGCGAAAATCGGAATGAGCACAGCAAGTATAAACAAACAGAGCCCGAGTCCCATGTCGGACAAAGAAATCAGCTTCAATCCCCCCAATATGCTGTATAAACTACCGATGATACCCAATGCCCAGACCAATAGCCAGATACTCTGCCAATAACTGATATGCAACAGTCCTGGCACATCAAACATTGTGGTCAGACTAAGCGCGCCACCGTATAATACCGGCGGCAATAAGTTAACAATATACCCGATCAAGATCAGAATAGAGACCAATATTTTGGTTTTGGAGTCAAACCGTAATGCTAAAAAGTCCGGTACTGTACGAAAGCCATGTTTGAAATAGATGGGCAGCAAAAATTCCGAAACCAAGAGCATGGCGACCACAGAGCTTACCCCCCAACCGATCACCGAAAGATTATTGATATAGACCGATTCATTTTCACCTATAAACTGATTGGCGCTCAGGTTGGTCAATAGCAAAGCCGAACCGACCATCCAAAAACTGTTGCTCTTTCCGGCAAGAAAGAAACCGTTTAATGTATTGGAATAATTGGTCTTAAACTTCCATAAGGATCCCAAAGCAACCAGACCAGTAAAAAGACAAAAACTAAAAACTATCATCGTAAAAACCTTTCCTATTTTATACGGAGTTGCGGTCTACCAATGTTGTTGGTACAACTTCCCTGATCAATGTTCTTTCCAGCACAAACCTGGCCGCCTCCGATCCGATCCGAGCAAAACTTGTCGAAAAGGTGGTAATACCGCCACTAATAATCTCTTTGATGACATCATCATTATGAGAAAGAATACCTAGATCCTGCCCCAAAGTCCAATCTTTTTGCAAAACTTCTTTCAGCATTTGGTACAGCTCTGGATTATGAATGGTAAAATAGAGCTTTCCTTTTTTTAGGTCGCCTACATGATATTGCTTTTCGATCCGCCCTTTTACTTTATACTCTTTTAGAAAGCGTAAGAAAGCATCTTTGATTTCATTGGGTTCGGCTGTATTTTCCCGAAAATAGAAGATCACTTCTTTATATTTTTTGATCTTTGGGTAAAGTTCTTGAAATACAGCATAGGTTGCCTCCTCAAATTCCTGTGACACATAGGAATAGTCTTCGCCAAGGTCCACCAAGCGATCAATAATCAATAATTTGGAAGCCGGGATGGAACGTAGCAGCAATTCAGATTCTTTATTTTCAATTGGAGCGACAATATATACGGTATATCGTCCCTGGATACGATTGAAAATATCTTCAAAAGTCTCCATGTTGTTGTGATGGAAAAAGAGATCCACTGTTACCTCCTCCGGAAGATTGGCCCGCAATTCATTCACCAATGTATCTTGAAAGGTATCGTACGCATATAACAGTACCGCAACTTTTTGTTTCATCTGCGTATTGTTGCTCACCACAAAATATCCCTTTCTGTTTTTTGATTCCACGACACCATGGGCAATCAGATCCCGATAAGCTTTGGCAAATGTTTCGCGTGCATAGCCTAGGTATTGGATCAAGTTATTGACAGAAGGTAAGCTGGAATGTACCTCCAGCTCATTAGCGTCAATGGCGTCCAATACCCCTTGTACAATACATTCATGTTTTGACAGAGTATTCAATGCTTCCAAGCGTTTGATCCGATCGATCAATACTTTAAAATGTTCTTCTTTGCTTATCTTCATACGTTGTGATTAAAGCAGGGCAATTTTAAATAATTTTGCTCCTGCTTGCTCAAAGGCAATGGATTTTTCAGCGCTAAGCTCTTGATTTGTTTTATCAAACAAGTCCACCGCCTTATATTTTTTGTTTGGCGTTAGGCCAATCTGTTTAAAATCTATGTTTATTGCTGCCGGGGTGGTATTGTAATTAAATACCGCCACATACAGATCTGTTCCTATCTTTTTGTAATAATAGGTATTTGCAGCTTTTCCTTCTACAAATCCTGCCGGACGGAAGCTCTTACCATCAGCTATAATCTTTAAAATTTCGGGATCCTGCAGATATTGATTCATCTTAGGTTGCCAGTTTTCCTTTTTCGATAAGTCATCGCCAAGGATAATGGTACCCGTTACAACGCCTGAAAGCAATCTTGCTTTATTGACTTCAGGACTTTCATCGTGAAAGACCAGGTGGTCTGCATCAATAAAATCATAGAGATGGGTCTGCCACCAACCGTAGCTGACACTGTTTAAGGTATACTGTGTTTGGTCGATCGTCTTCCAGGCATCGCAGGCAATTCTGCGCATATGTGCAAATTGTGCTGTCGCCAAGGAAGGAGAAATCGCTGCATAGATCAACATCTTACCCTGCAAAACATCGACCAAATGCTTCATTCCTACAGCGTATGCCTGCATACCCGTCTGAATTTTATTATCATAGAAACCCGTGGATTCGATTGCGGCATGAGAAAGAAAGTCGATCTTGATCATTCTAAACCCACAGTCGACCAATTTTCCCAAGATCACATCCATGCGGGCCTGTGTACCAGGATGTGTTGGATCCAAGGCCCGCCCCCCGTCTAAATTATGGTAGCCTTTTTGTGTTTTGGTCCAAAGTTGGCCAAAGGTAAATTGGCTTCCCTCTGCCTTGCGATCCGGTCCACTTCCATGGCCCCAGTCTGTAAAAGGAGCCCAATAAACACCGGGTTTAAGACCCAAAGAATCACAATAGCGAACAAACTGCTTCAATTGTGTATAGTCGCCCGACATTCCGCCTGGTGTCATATTATCCCAAAAGGAGTCCAGATCAATAAAAGCTTCGCCACCTGCATTACGGAAATAAGGTATATCCTTCGCAAAATATTCGGCTGTGGCCGTGGCATTCTGAAAATTGATTTTATCTTGTATCACACCCCAGCTATTCCAACCCACCGGGGTCGCACCTTGCCATTTTTGCACATAGGGAGGTGACAACTTACGGTGGATTTTAGCATAGTTTTCCAATCCCATACGCCAGTCATTTACATAAGACACCGCATATTTCGGCGAACGGATCACATTGCCGCTCACAAAACCATGGCCCATTGAATCCCGTGTAATAGCCACATCGGTAAATCCCGCTTTAGCAGCAATCAAGTTATACTGTCCATTGTCGCCTTTGATATCAATCCCCGATTTCCAGACTGATTGATCTAACGAACCGATCAATACGCCATGCGTACGCTCTCTGTCGTAGACCACAGCAACTTCCGCACTCACTTTATTGTTTGAAGAAATCGCCTTATTTTCATAGGAGATAAAGGTATCATTGTCAAAAGGAACCGCGACCTGATAAAGTGATTTCCCAAGCGATGATATGGTCGCATTGGACCATATCGGAACCAATTCATTACTTGACAGGTTTTTTCCTTTGACTTCCAATTCAAGGATAACCATATCACTGTTGTCATAGAAATAAAAATGCTGTAACAACGTTATTCCAGTAGTAGTCTTGGAAGAAACCGTATAACGTGTACCCTTTCCCAAATTATCCTGAATTACCGTCTCAGTCACTTTACGGCCATCCTTCAGTTTGTCTGTACTAATTTTTTGTCCATTGGCAAGCGTTAGATAAGCACTGGCATCTTTTAAATAGGTGACTTGATCTTTGCTTAGCGAATATGTTCCGGTCTGCTTGTTGTAAGCCAAGGTTATCCCCCCTTTTTTTACCTGAAAGGACTGGGCCGTTAACATTACCGTACTGAGCATAAAACATAGCGCGAAAATAGCTGTCTTCATTCTGCTTGATATTATTGTAAATTGATCTGAAACGCGTTAATCTTCATGTAATGGTCCGGTTGAAAATTGACCAGCATCCCCATATTTATGGTGACTTTTTCCTTGATTTCAAAATAGACCCCATCGGATTTTACGTCTGCATGGGCCATTGCCTGTTGAATTTGCTCAAGATCTGGAATTCCACTGTTTGCTTTGCTTACGACCAGTTTTGCCGGCGGTTGATCATAATTTGTCCAGGATAAGTTACAAAAAAAACGATATTTACCGGGAAATAAGGTTACTTTTTGCTCAATTTTACCATTTACGATCGCTGGAGCGCCCCATCCGGCTTCAATATTAACCACACCCCCATCATCCGAACCAAAGCCACCATAACCATTGTGGTTTTTCATGCTCGTATTGGTTATCCAATGATCCAGATTTCCCCAACGGTTGCCATCGAAAGCCGTCGCTGTAAACGGAGTTTTGTAATTCTTCAGACACCAAATACTGATGTCGCCTTTTTTTATCGGTAGTTTGTTGCGCTGCACCATAAAGGTATCAATCGCATTGCTATCAGGCCGAAATACAGTCTGGTAAGCAATCTCTTGATTCGGCAGATAGTCCAAGAGATTAATTTTCTCATTCAGCTCTTTCGTCCGCACCACGGTATCCGTAGTTGTATTGTTTTGATTCTTATAAGTCATGCGAACGGCATAGAATCCCACACTTGGTGTCACATCCTGTAAGGCAAGTTGAAATTGTTGATCAGCCATAAAATTCTGATCCAATATTGTCCGCTGGAAAAGTCCTTCACGATAACGATCGCCATAAACGTTTCCGACAAGAAAGGTTGGAACCGAAAATCTCCCTTGGCTATCTACTGTACGGACTTCGAAATTCATGGGCCCTTCCGGTAGATTTTCAATCACATAATGTACGGTATCGATAGCATCAGTCAATTTTACCGGAAACTTCATGGAATCCTGTTTACTGTTCCAATACACGCGCAGCTCGGAAACTCCGGCGTTCACCCGAAAGATGCCATCTACTTGTACACGATATTTTCCCGAACGTATTTTGATGGAATCCAGCTTCGCAGGATATACTATTTCCTGTCCATCGGTGAATTTCGTAAATTCATCCATCTTAGAACATGCGCCGAATAAACAAACGCCGAACAAGGCCAGTATGCATAGATATGTTCTCATCTTCATTTTCTTTTTAATAGTTAATAAACACCCCATACTTGTACTTGGGCAATCTGGATAAAGTAACTACCACGCCAGTTGCGCAGATTGCGGATCCGTAGATATTTGTATTTTGGTGCATCTTCGGGCATATCAAAAGACCAACCTGCGATGCCATATACTTCATCTGCGTTGGTATTTGTTCCAGCTGGAGTACCCGAAGGTTTTCGCACAGTACAGGTTGCCAGTTTAGACCAAGATTCCCAGGAGCCATCTAGATTTGGACTGTTACTTCCCCAGACTTCAAATTCACGCATGTTACCCTTATCGTAAAAACCATTTTCCCGACGTGGGAAAATCACGACACGACTTAATTTTGCTTCCTTACCGATAGAAAAAGTCAGGGATTGCGGAGCACCGGCACTTTCAACCGTATATAAGGCTGGCCATCGGGAGGGATTCATGTTGCCGTCCCACATCATTTCCGAAGTGGTCCCGTACATATACTGCGCATCCCCCGGTAAATGTAACGCTGCAAACTGCTGTCTCGGAAAAAGATTTTCTTCCAGAGGTGTCAGCGAAGTATACAACGTATCCGATTTATTTAACCATCGGTCACGCACATAAAAGGCAAATTTCATTTCACGGGATTTCAGTCCGCGGATATTATATAAGATCAGGGAATCCTGGCTATAATAGTTGTCCAAAGGCAAATATTCCCCATTATTCAGGGAGTCAACCATAGGGACAATAACGACATCACCTTTTTCCTGATTGATTGAACTGATCCGGACGCCGCCAAATGTCGGTGCAATTTTCATTTGCCCGAATACGAGATCAAAAATCGGTGTTTTAGGTTCTACTGTAACGTCCACAGCATCTGAAGCCACTTCGGCCTTATTGACGGCGTAAAGCTTTACAATATGTTTTTGTGTATCCGGAAAACCGTCGATTAAGATCTCATTTTTATAGGTTGATGATTTTACGATCCGTGTCTGTCCATTGGCCATGACATATTCGGCCTTTACATACAATACATTTTGACTGGACGGTAAACTGTAATGTATCGTTGCCTGTCCGTAGCCGTTGGTAACAGAAGTATTTTGCACAATACCTGGTTTCGTTTGGTCATCTTCAATCAGCGTCCATCCCTTTTCCTCTTTACAACCAGCCAATAGATAAAAAAGACCGATCAGGACATAGCAATAGTTTAAATATTTTAGATTTTTCATAATTTTTCTATTTAAATAAGGGATTACCAACCTGGATTTTGTACTAAGTTGGGATTGACCAAAAGGTTGTTTTCCCTTATCGGCCAGAAGTAATCTCTCGGTGCCACAAAACGTTGTTGAAAAAAGGTCTGCTCTTTATAGAAAAGTTCGGGATGATCTTTATCCTGGTTTCTATCCCAGCCGGTAATGTTTTTATTCAGCTCCTGTGCCGCCAGCTTCCAGCGTTTCAGATCCCAAAAACGTGATCCCTCAAAGCTCATTTCAATATTCCGTTCACGTTGGATAATGCTGCGCAAGCCTTGCTTGCTTGTCGGTTTAGCAGGGTTTAACGCATACTTTGACCAGGATTCTTGGATACCTTCCAACCCAGCCCTTTTCCGAATTTTATCGAGGTATAAAAAGACGTCAGCTGTTGGTCCCTCGCTTTCGTTCAAGGCTTCGGCATACATCAAGTACAGATCCGCCAGGCGCATCATCGGCCAAGGATATTCTTCAATGTGTGAACTATTGCCATCTTTGAAAGCAAATTTCCAATTCACTAATTTTTTGGGATAGTATGTCGTCACAGGAATAGAGAGTCCGCTGCCAAATAATCCCAGGCGCAACTGTGTGGTCCAGGTATTCTCATCACTACGGCTCGGACTATTTTCCATAAACCAGATCCCCCCATCAAAACCAACATTGGCGTAAAACCTATTTTCGCGATCAAAATGTACACGTGCAGTCTGATAATTCTGAATATTATTGAACCGCTCTGCATAGTTACCCGAACGAAGCTGATTCTTATTACTAAAATCCAGGGTTTTATCTTCATCCATTGGCACGCCATTTCGGGTATAGAATTGGTCAACAATCTTTAAGGAAGGTGCTAAGGTACCATGTACACTGTTATTACCTGCATTATTAGGATCAATATGTGCCATGGATGAATACTGCATCTGCCAGGCCCGTGAAGTCGGATTTGCCCAGATAATTTCCTTGTTCCATTTTTCAGTCACAGCATTCCGAACGCTCATTTGAATCATTGTCGTATCGGAGAGCGGAAATACAGTACCAGGAAATTGGTATAAACCCATTCCCAGGTTCTCGCATGCGGTAATCGCTTCTTTTGCAGCACGGGCGGCCTTCTGCCATTTTTCCAACTGAAAGCTCTGGTTGAAAAACAGCGTACCATCGACATTTTTAAAGGTTGCATAATCCGTATTACCGTTAAACAGCGGACTCGCGGCATACAATAATACTTTTGCTTTAATCCCCAAGGCAATAGGCTTTGTAATACGGCCCAAATCCGTAACCGGAGACTGGACCGTATTGGGTAGTTTAGGAATTGCCTCGTCAAGAACCTTGACTATATAATCGACAACCTCATCAATAGGCTGGCGTTTAACTTTTGCATCCTCGATAGAAGTATTTACAGATAAGTTGACATCCATTGTAGGAATAGGTCCGTAATGCCGCATCAACATAAAGTGATAGTATGCTTTTAAGAACATCACCTCTCCTTCCCAGGTGGTACGCTCGTCCTGTGTCATATCACGTACTTTTTCGGGATTACGAATATTTTCCAGAAAAATATTACAGTCGCGAATGGCATTATACATATAACCATCCCAATAGTTCACATAGGGATTGGTGACGTTCTGATTTCCACGGGCAATATTCCAGTTTGTTCCATCAATACTGAGAGTTGGGTAGTCCAGCCAGAATTCATCCCCTGCAAGGTAAGCTGGATTTCTGGTCGGATCACCATCCGGCGGCAGGTATGAATAACAGGTAGCCAAGTACTTTATTGCTTCGCTACGCATCGTAAATGCATTATCTATTGTCGCCACATTATCCGGCACGACATCCAAATAGTTGCAGGATTGAAAAAACAATAAACCTGACGCAACCAGTAATTTAATTAATCTTAGATTTTTCATGATAAACTGCCTTTTAAAATCCTACGTTAATACCTACGTTATACACAGCCTGCACAGGATAGCCTAATCCTTCACCACCCATTTCAGGATCCCACATCTTAAATTTGCTCCATACGGCAAGGTTGAGTGCATTGACATAAAAACGGACATTGGACATCTTAAACTTGTTGAGAAACTGATTTGGTAGATTGTAGCCCAATTCAACAGATTTCAATCGCAAGAATGCGCCATTACGCATCCACCAGGTTGAAAACTGATTATTATTGTTGTTAAAACCATCCGTCAAGCGTGGCCACAGGGCCCTAACATCCTGGTTATCTTCGGACCAATAGCTGTTTGCCACTTCCTGCAACAAACCGTTTTGATAAGGTCCGTTGATCGCAAAAGGTGTAATATTTCCCGGATCAATAAAGAATGATGAACGGGCAGATCCCTGTAGGAATGCACTGACATCAAAGCCTTTGAAACCCACAGAAAAACCCATACCATAAATAATTTGGGGATCTGTCGGATAACCGATCGGCACTTTGTCTAAATCCGTGATTTTACCATCGCCATTGATATCTCTGTATTTGATATCACCACCCATGGTTTTAAAGGCGCCACCAAAATTTTGTAGCGGCGAGTTTTCCGCTTCGATATCATCGACAAACAGACGTTCAGCAATCAGACCATACGATTGTTTGATCGGATGTCCCAGCCGAGAGAGGTAGGATAAATTTGCCGGATAGTCAGGCTCTTCGTTAACCAGTAATTTGTTGGTTGCATAGGTCATATTTGCCCGCAACTGAGTCCACCAGGTATTTTGAAAGGACTTATTGTAATCCAGGGCCAAGTCAAATCCTCGGCTCTGCGCCTTTCCGATATTAGCCTGAATATCGGACTGAAAACCAGTTGTAGAAGGAATATTCGAACGCACCATTAGGATATTGCTGCGGGTAGAGTTGTAATAATCAAACACCACACCTAAGCCATTTTTTAGGTTCAGGTCAAATCCAGCATCGAAGGTCTTTGCCCGTTCCCAGGTAATATCACGATTTTCATACCGCGATATGGAATAACCAGGCCGTGTGTAATCCCAGTTATTTCCCCAAGAGAAACCTCGGCCACCGTTATTCGGATTCACTTGCGATAGGTAGAAGAAACGATCCCGGTCTTCGCCAATCTGATCGTTACCCACCAGACCATAGGTTGCTCTCAATTTTAAGCGGGAAACGACAGGGGTCATAAATTCAAACATTTTTTCCTCATTTAGGTTCCATCCTACACCAAAAGATGGGAAGAAACCAAAACGATGATCTTTGGAGAAACGTTCAGAACCGTTGTAGCCGAAGTTGAACTCAAAAAGGTAGCGGTTTTTGTAGGCATAGGTTGCGCGACCTGACACCCCGAGGTTGCGAGCAGGCAAAGAAGCCTGCAAGTCGCCACCGTTAGCGGTCTGATAATTACGGATAATACCGATCAACATCCCTGTGATATCATGGTCCTCAGCGATGGTGCGGTTGTAATTGACAGCAAACTCACCATAAGTCGTGGTATTTAGAATCTTATTTCCCTGGTTGTAATCCAGATATTCCGTACCCTCATTTTCGTTGAGCAGACTTAAAACCGTATTGCTGGTACCTGGGATCCGGACCAAATTGTAATAAAATGGCTTAAAGCTCCGCGTGACAGAAAAATAAGAATAGCGTTGTGTATAGGCCATTAAGCGAGCGGATAGACCTTTGGTAATAAAATCGAAATTCTGTTTCAGTTCCAATTGCACATTGACTGTGGAGCTATTATATTCCTGAAAACCATTGACCATATTGGCGTAGGGATTGTTATATAGCGTTTTGGTGGTTGGAATAAAGTTATTTCCGAAAAGCGGATGCGTCGCAAATGGAGAATAGGAAGATGGATAAATTGCCGGAAACATTACCGGGTTGGACCAAATTGCTTCACGAAATACGCGCTGTCCACCATTGATCAGATTTCCCCATTTATCATAGCCCCCTATTGGTCCTGTATAGTCATCAAATTGGGCCGAAGTACGGATAATTCCAATAGTCGTTGGGGTAACATTTAAGGTAATATTAGAACGTAAGGAGTAGTTTTTCAGGTTGATATTATTATCAAAGCTATTACTATTTTCGGATCGCAGAATTCCCTTATCGTTATTAAAGGTACCTGCGACATAATATTGAGCAAGGTTTCCCCCACCGGTGACATTGAAGTTAAAGCGTTGGTTGTTGGTATAGTCCTTTATCAGCTGGTCGATCCAGTTATTATTGGGATAGAGCAACGGGTCGTCCCCCCGTTCAGTATGATCAATTTTGTTTTGGCTATAAGGAAGGGTTCCTTTCGGATCTCTGGTCAATACCGCCTCATTAGCCATCTTCATATAGGTGATATTATCGGCGAATTTAAAATTACGCGTGTTGGTTGAGATGGAGTTCTCAAAACGTGCATTGAATTTTGCCTTACCGACAATACCGCTTTTGGTGTTGACCAAAACAACCCCATTTGCACCTCTAGCGCCATATAACGAAGAGGCTGCTGCATCTTTCAATACGGAAAAACCAGCGATATCATCAGGCTGTAAGCGGGCCAGTGCGGTGGTATTGGATTCCATTCCGTCGATCAAAATCAAAGGATCCTTTTTCCCAGCGCCAAAAGAACCGACGCCGCGAATAAAGAAGGAAGCGTTGTCATTACCTGGTTCCCCACTCCGCTGGTAAGCAATTAGTCCTGCTACCCGACCCGCCAGCATGGAGGTCAGATTGGATGTTGGTCCCTTAATTTCTTTCGGATTGATCGAGGTAATGGAGGCCACCATACTCGTTTTTTTCTGCGTACCGTAGGCTACGACAGTCACTTCATCCAGATTGGAACTTGATGAGGATAAGTAAATGGTCATGCGGTTGGTACTCGTGACCTGAACAGTTTTGCGGTCGAATCCGACCGAAGTCAGGACAAGATAATCATTGATGTGTGCATCTTTAATCAGAAATTGTCCCTGTGCATCCGTTGATACAACTGCATTCTTTCCCATAAAGGCAATTGTAACATTGGAAATGGGTAAATGTCCGACGCTATCCAATACAACTCCTCTCAATTCAAACGATTGGTTCTGTGCGTGCGCAAAACCAGCCATTAGCATAAAAAGGAAGACAAGACTACATCGCTGCCATTTACAGATTCGGTAATACATGTGGTAGATCATAAATTGGTCTTCTTATAGATTGGTTATTATACAGTAGTATGGCGAGTATCAATCTATACTATTCTATACTACTATACAATAGTAAAAACATTTTCCGACATCCGCAAATATTTTTTAATAATAGCTTCTGTTTGTACGATATATGGCACCAGTGGGCAACTACAAAAGGTGGGATTTGTTATAAAAATAAAAGCGGTATATACCGTGAAAAGTGAGGTTATATACCGCTAGGGAATCTATTTAGAAAATTTTACACAAAAAAAAGGTAGGCCTAGCCTACCCTTTTGTCAATGAGTGGTGATATTTTAAGGTATGATTGAGCGAATGTGCAGTCTGCCGGGCATCGTCCTGATAAGACGACAGATCCCCACAATTTCGAATGTCTGCCACATCCACTTTCTTTCTTACTTTGCTGATGACCTGATTTAGTTCGGATTTCCAGTTGCCCGGATCACCAAAATCGTCCATCCAATTTTTATTGATAAACCTTTTGTAGTTCAAAAGCAAAATATACAATTCCTCACCACTACCGGCGCGATTGATTGACGTGCGCCAGTTCTCTAATTTGTCTTTAAAACTCATAACCAGCAATATACAAAAAAAATATTGCTTATCCAAATAATTACTCAGATGAGGACAGAAAGCCAACGCAAATATGACTATACTTCCATAAAGTCCTGCTTTTTGATATCAAAACCTCCCGCTGTCCTTAGTTAGTTCTTGTGCAGTGTTAATACCCATTGGAATAAAAACTATCGTGTATAACCAATTCGGGATTTACTCATGAATTGGTATCGCTAATTTAGGATAGGTACCTTTCAGGAAGATTATAGGAACCAACCTAACCCCTCGTTTGCATTTTCTTTGCTTTTTGTTTACCGTTTTGATCCTATTTCTTTAACATTATAACAAAGAAACAGCAACGGAATACCAAAGAAATAGCAAGCCAGGTCCCTAGCAGTCTCGAAGAAGGTTCGAAGAAACGGCCTAGAAACGGCCTAGAATAAGTAATAAATAACCAAAGAATCACCAATAAATAAGCAAAGAAATAGCAATAAATAAGCAGAGAATAAGCAAAGAAAAGAGGCAATCTTTTTAAGAAGGGCTAGTTTTTCCGTTTTTAGCAACGGTACAACTTTGATAAAAGGTCAATGATTCACAAAAAAGAGAATCGGTATAAAATTAACAGAAAATAAAATCACCATTAAACCTTAAACAACTTTCTTTTGTCTTATCAATAAATAACAAAAATACGATTATTTTCTTTTAAGTTTACACAGAAGATTTATTTTATGATCAAGGCTACTTTAAAAATTCTCGCGCTAACACTGTCTATAACAGCTGTCACTATTCCCAATGTAAGCTTGGGCTATCCAATCGTTAAGGATCAGCCAAACCACTTCTTTTTACTCCAACAGGAACTTGGGGGTGGCTATATCAAAATCGGCAATCAGATCCTCTATAGAGGCCAAGAGGTGAAGGATGCCAATGCTTCTACTTTCAAATATCTCAAGGATGGTCATGCTAAAGATGCTTGGAAAGTTTATTTTCGTGGCAACATAATCAAGGATGCGTCGGCTTCGTCATTTCAAGTATTAACAAGCGGCTATACTAAAGATGCCTGGAAAGTATACTTCCGAGGGGAACCCATGCCAGATGCCTCGGCTTCATCATTTCAAGTATTAACAGGCGGCTATACTAAAGATGCCTGGAAAGTCTTTTACAGCGGTCAGGTAATCCCCAATGCATCAGCTTCTTCTTTCAAATTGTTAGGCAATGGCTATTCCAAGGATTCATGGAAAGTATATTTTCGAGGTGAGCTATTGCAAGAGGCGTCGGCTTCATCGTTTCAGATACTAGGTGATCATTATACCAAAGATTCCTGGAAAGTCTTTTACAGAGGACAAGTAATCAAAGATGCATCAGCCAGTACCTTCACACTCGTAGGAGATGGTTATTACAGGGATTCCTGGAAAGTCTTTTACAGCGGACAGGTAATCCCCAATGCATCAGCCTCCACTTTCAAGGTCTTAGGGGATGGGTATTCCAGAGATTCATGGAAGGCATTTTATTTCGGGAAAGAAATAGCGGAAGCAAATGCCTCCAGTTTTGAAAATTTGGGGCAAGGTTATGCTAAAGACCGATGGAACAGCTACTACAAAGGTCAGAAGAGTGGCCAACAAGGCGGGGCCGCAGTAAAGGTCCTTGGTGGCGGTTATGCCAAAGATAACTGGGAAGTGTTTTATAAAAGTGAAAAACTGCAGGGAGCAACAGCCTCTTCATTTGAATATATTGCTGATGGTTATGCCAAAGACCGCTGGGAAGTTTATTATCAGGGCATCAAAATAACCGATGCCACTGCCAGTTCCTTTACCGTTCTTGGTGGCGGTTATGCTAAAGATCGCTGGGAAGTTTTCTACCGTGGTCAGAAAGTGGAAGACGCGACAGCTTCTTCATTTGAGTACCTTGAAAAAGGTTATGCCAAAGATAGGTGGAACCAATACTACCGCGGTGAAAAAGTAAAGTAATCCGGAGCCAACAGATTCCCTAAAAAAAACACCCTCATTTCTTTCTATTTAAATAGAAAGAAATGAGGGCAAACCGGGTCCTTCCGACACAAACCCTTACGGATTGATGACCAAGCTATTTCCCAGTCCCGTCATAAATCCCGGACCGATATTTTGTGCTTTCAGTAAATCCCGATGTTTAGCGTCCAATTTTGGAGCACCAGCATCCGCTGCGGCAGCAAAAGGATAATTACCGACAAAAGCACCCAACACCGGACTGGTACTGGTCGGCTCATAGATTCCATCAGTTGTCAACGTATATTTTGGATTTTGACGTGTAAAACCAGCTGGAAGCTGTTGGCTCGTCGGCACATCAAATACAATATTTCCCTGGTAGGTAAAATTAATGGGTTGATCTGTAAAGGTCAGCACGGTTGAACTTGCAGCTTGCGACACCACATTATTGGCGATATGTCCATCTGTTGGTGGCAAGGTGCGACTGTTCCCCCCTTTTCCCGAACCGATATCGAATGATTGCTTACATTTAATCATGGTGTTGGCCACCACCTTCACACGTTTTACTTGATAGTAACCACTTAACGGCGAATTAGGTACACCATCCATGACAGCCAAAGGTGCTTTTTGTCCTGTTCCCGCCATATTTTGGAAGTAATTGTTGTAGACAATATGATCCTCTCCAATGATCCGGATACCACCAGCTGCACTATTGCCGTTACCGACAAAATAGTTCCCATAAACAGCAGAACCATTTCCATGTCTCAAGCACAGCGTCCCTTCGCTCTCGTGGAAGAAGTTATTGCGGATGGTATCGCCGCCCATCTTGTTCGAGATAATTTCAGTTTCACCGTTGCAACGTTGAAAGATGTTATCTTCAATCGTCGTGAATGCACTGGTCATAGACCAGTCACTTGTTCCGATACGGATGGTTTCACCGCCGTTATTCGGTAGCTCTGCCCGTTCCCCAAAGAAATTGTGATCGATCCGATGCTTCATCGTTTTATTTGTCCCCCAGACCACCATCGTAGGCCCTTGATGCAATTTCCCCTTAAGGTAACAATGATCAATACGATGATTCGATCCATTAATGGATACCCATCTATAGTCAGTCGTTGCTGCCGGTGGATTATAATCCACAATAACCGTATTTGTCAACCGACAATTTGATGAAGAAGAGGTGAAATCAACCACATTTTTTCCAGAGGTATACCCATTTTGGAATACCAGTCCATTAACCACGAGCCATTTACCCGTAATGCTAATGGAAGAAGTACCTTTCATGATCACTGCTCCAGGTTGTTCAGCGAGCAGCACAATAGGCTGCTGACTTGTTCCCTGCGCACTAAATGTCAGTTCCTGATTTGTCCATTGCCCCGATTTCATAATCACCGTGTCGCCTGGCTGTAGACTTAAAGCCTGCAAATCAGCAGCCGATTGAATGGTATGGCATTGCACACAGGCGATACCATTTAATTGCAATTTTACCGCAGCTGGTTTTTCACAGCTACTCCCCATCACTAATAAAAGTGATAAAGCGGATAATACCGAAAAGTTTCTCATCATATTTACATTTGTTTATAAGGTTCATTTTGCCCCACAGTACTTAAAAAGGATACACCGTAGTATTTCCTTTGGATCCAAAAACATGGACCACGCCATTCGTTGTCACGTAACCACCAGATCTATTTGTTGTTTTATCGTTGATCTGAATCGGCGCCAGATCATTGTTATTGACCAATTTTAGATACATCACACCCTCCTGGTTAAAACCTTTCCCTTCGTTCATGTAGCCCAACAGGGAGCTTTTACTTGCCACTGTATTTACGGGAAGCAATGTTTTGGCTTTGACATTGGAAATAGTCAATTTATCAAAGTTGTAATTGCCTTGTAAAATGAGATAAAGAAAATAATTGCGTACATCGTCACGGTTATAATCTTCCCATTTCGTAGCTGGTCTGGTAATTGGTTTACCTGTACCATCCACCCCAGTCACAATAGGGACATCGAAGAAAAGTCCAGCAGTCACCTTTTTCGTTTTGGTATCCCATGTTTTTATCGCGTCATTGTGTAAAAAAATAAATGTGCGATCCGTCTTCTCCAATTCCTCAAGACCTATACCAGCATACTCCAATCCTTTGCGCATCCATTTAAAGATCGTATCCGATGGATTCTCTGTAGTTTCATAGGAACGATTTTCTAAGAATTTACGTGCACTGATCCCAATATTCGGATCCAGTGTTTTATGTTTGTAATCGTAATTTTCCTGTAATTCCAAATCGAAAAGCGAACAGCCTGTCAGCAGCAAACTTGCTGCAATAACCATATATTGTGTCCATTTTATATTAAACAATCTTTTCATGTCTCTTTGATTTATATTCATCTATTAATCAGTATATCCTGGATTTTGAACCAATAGGGTATTGGAGTTTAACACATTTCGATGAATAGGCCAATACACTCTTCGTTGTGGATCCAGGAAGCCTGGTTTGTCTAAACTCCCAGCATCTTCTTGTCTACGTTTTAGAATAGGGTCCATCACTTCTTTTACACGGCCAGTACGCACCAGGTCAAACCAGCGTTTCCCTTCACCATATAGTTCCATGCGGCGTTCGTTCAGAATCGCAGTTTCGAGCTGATAAGCAGTCGCCAAATCAGGATTACTCGCTTCGTACTCCGGGAGATTGGCTCTTTTGCGCACAAAGTTGAGGTATTTTAAAGCATTCGCCTTGTCTCCCAATCCATTTAAAGCTTCAGCGTATAAGAGGTAAATATCAGCCAATCTATAGATCGTCAAATAGACCGGAAGCATTTGATTGGTTGCTGGCCAAGGATCTTCTTTGGTCGGAGCCGCACTTGTAGGGTACCATTTTATAAAGCGGTCCCGCTTGTTATTCGGTAAACCGTAATAAACATCAAGGGTCTGCTGTGGACGGATATCAGGGCTCGGTGTGCCGGTCGTCTGTGGTTGGAACAGATCCGCCCATGCTGTTTCGTCGACGACAATGGGTTTATTATTTGGTGCCCATGAGGTTTGCATACAAGCGCATCCGTTTTTTGTATAATCCCAATGTATACTCCAAATGGCTTCCTTACTATTCAATGGCCCAGTGAAAATTGCTTTCCAGGTGGCAGCGTCCTGTAAATTTTTCTCATTGGTACCCGCATAGCTTGCGCCCGTAGGAGATTTGGCCAAAAACAATTTTTCGATCCATATCTTTGTATTCGAATAATCTTTCTTCCACATATAAACATCGGCCATCATGGCACATATCCCCGCACTACCGATCGTCCATAGTGGGTTTTTGGCATCCTTATCCACCTGAGTATAGGCTTTTTCCAGATCGGGGATAATCACTTCATCCATGATCTTTTCCTTTTTGTCCCTTGGCCGTGATGCCGGTTGGTTAAGATCCTCATAAGGTTCCAACCAGATGGGAGCATCTCCCCATACACGAACCAGATAGAAATAACACATTGCCCGAAGGGCATAACATTGTGCCAAATAATCATCAACCATCTGTGCTGTAATCCGGCTATCTAATTTAGCCGCCTGCGGAATATATTTAATATTCAGATTGGCTCTTCCGATGATGTTGTATAAACCACTCCAATCTGAAAATTGATTGGTTGGAGTAATACCATTTAAAACAATCTCATCAATAAAATCTTTGGTATAGCTAATGCTCCGGTCAAAATTATCTGAGCGATATTCTCCCCAATACAAGTATTTCTCCAAAAAGTTATCTTTTGCATTACCTACGCCAATCATTTCGATCTGAAATCCACTGTACATTCCTGCCATAGCAGCCTGTACATCATATAGATTTTTAAAATGCTGATCCAGTGCAACTTCTGCCAAAGGTTTTTCTTCCAGAAATTTACTACACCCGCCTCCTAACGTAGCAGACAAAAGTAATAGTGCTAAAATCTTTGTTTTCATCTTTATAATTTTTTATAAAAAGGTGATAAAGCAATCAGATTTATCCATTCCATAATGGATGTAAATAAATCCTGATGTTTTCATATTTATAATCCCCTAAAAATTGATATTTACCCCAAAACCATACTCCCTTCTTCTTGGGTAACGGCCATCGTCCTCACCAGGTGTCAATGGATTCGTTGTGCTGAATTCCGGATCGTAGCCCCTATAATTGGTCCAGGTCAATAGATTCGTTCCATAGACATAAGCCGTAAGTCCTTTCATTTTCAACTTATTGATCAATTGCTGATCAAATGTGTACGATAAGCGTGCACTGGCAAGGCGCACAAACGATCCGTCTTCGATATATAGGCTATTTTGATTGGTTTTCATATTTCCACGGTTATTTCTTTCCATATAATAGGGGTATTTGGCCTGGTCGCCTGGCTTACGCCATACATTATAGACCATATCCGGCGAGCCCGCACCTGTATTTGTAGGGTAGTTCTGGCGCTGCAATAAAGCATTGTACACTTCGCGCCCGAAGGAACCGTTGAAAAGAACATTTAAAGAAAACCGTTTATAGGTAAAAGTCTGCATAAAACCGAAGTAGAAATCGGGAGTTGCATTACCGAGGACCATCCGGTCTTCATCGTTAATCAAACTATCTTTTTTATTATTAAGCCATTCAGCATCTCCACCTTTTAATTTACCGTCAGGTGCATATAACTGCTGTACTGTTCCATTATAGTCACGGCCATCGAAGGTGTAGACAGGTTTTCCATCGCGGTAAAGCGGTTTGCCCTGATCGTCCAATACGAGTGTTAACTTATCCCAATTATCGTTATAGGCATTCGATTCATCCCAGGCATAGACACCCAGATTGCGCCATCCATAAAAATTACCGATTCGACCACCCTCTTCTACATACCATTTATTGCCCGCAAATGTCGGCACACCATCTGCCAGCTTCAAGATCTTATTACGTTCAAAAGATATATTTCCACTAACTTCCCAGGTAAAATCGCGCGTCACAATCGGTTTACCATTCACGATCAATTCCACTCCTTTGGAACGAATTGAACCAAAATTTACGTTAACTTTTGAAAATCCAGCTTCTTTAGCCAACTCTCTTGGATATAGTAAATCTGTGGTTGTTTTCACGTAATAATCCGCTGTAACGCCTAAGCGTCCACTTAAGAAGGTTAGATCCAACCCTGCATTATGCTGTGTTGTTTTTTCCCATCTGATCAAGTTATTTCCGAATGTCGGCGTCAATGAAGCACCACCGATTCCATTGTAGTTCCCACCGAATTTTACTTTAGTATAGGATTCATAATCTCCGATCTGATCATTCCCGAGCTGACCGATACTATATCTGATCTTCGCATCCTGTAATGCTGGTTTCGCCCACTTCATAAAGTTTTCATCCGAGAATCGCCATGCTGCGGATCCTGAGAAAAAATTCACCCATTTATTGGCCTGTGCAAATCGCGAGGAACCATCTCTTCTGAAAGAGCCCTGTACCAAATAGCGCCCTTTATAATTGTAACCGACTCTGCCAAAAATAGATGCCGTCGCATTAGCCGTTGCCCAGGTGTTTGTATTCGCCAACACCAGATAATCGGGCAATGTGACCCGGATTTCCTCATTGACACTATTCATATACTCCGAGTGAAAGCGATCTGCCCGCTTTCGGTCAGCACTAAAACCCAATAGCGCGTACACATTATGATCCTGTGCAAAGGTTTTATTATAATTCAGATAGGATTGGAATTCCCATGTAAAGACCTTATTAAACTCGTTTGTTCCATAATTTTGATCCAATTTTGCAGACAGAAAACGAGGCGAAAATTCTGTAGTCTGCGTATTGTCCAATCGCGCATTAAATAATGTTGTGAATTTCAGATCATCTCTTATTTGATAATCAAGCTGATTATTGAATTGTCCGGCATAGGTCTGAATCAGATTTTCTTCATACAGCGCATTGGCAATAGGATTCCGCTTCGATCCGATATAACTCGTCAACGATCCATCTGGATAATAAATTAAAGAATAAGCGGGTCGATCCATAAGGACACGAATGGTATTTCCAATTGGTGTCGCATTTGTTTTTTGCCAAGAAAAGGAAATATTATTGGAATAGCGCAATTTGGACGACATCTGATACTCGACATTGATACGTGATTGCAATCTCTTTGCATAGCTGTTCAACATAATGGATTTATCATCCAAATAGTTCAAACTGCTGTAGTAGCGAAGATTTTTCTGACCACCACCAATACTCAATTTAATCTCTTTCTTTTGAGCCAGGTTCCCTAATAATAAACGCTGAAGGTCATTATCGGCATTGAAACTTGGATTTATGGAATCCGTATTGGTTGCGTTTCCCTGTATATTTCTGAACTCACGAACTTCGGCAGAATTACTGACAGGAATGTAATGCGACAAGCGACCAAAAAGATGATTGTAATTTAGATTGATCAATGGTCTTCCCTCCGATCCGCGTTTGGTCGTAATCAAAATTACCCCATTGGCACCCCGTGTACCATAAATTGACGCCGAACCAGCATCTTTTAGGACCTCAATGCTCTCAATATCTGTGGGGTTGATATTTGCACCTTCAGGATTAATGATACCGTCCACCAAATACAAAGGGCCATTTCCACCATTTAACGTCGAAGTCCCCCGCACCTGGATGCTACCTGTTGCTCCGGGAGCACCACCACCATCATTGGTGACGAGTACCCCTGCTGCTTGTCCCTGTAAGGCATCAAAAATATTGATCGGCTGGCGCTCTTCAATCTTTTTTGCACTGACAGAAGAGATCGCTCCAGTCAGATCGCGCTTTTTAACAGCACTACCGTAGCCCGTTACGACAATTTCATCCAAGGCATTGTCATTTTCAACCAGCTGTACGTCGATTTGTCGTTGAGCACCAACAGTACGCTCCTCGGCTTTCATCCCCACTTGACTAAAAACGAGTATACTTGCCGGAGCAGCCTCAATCTGATACTTCCCTGCAGCATCTGTACTTGTTCCTTGGCTCTTTCCTTTTACCCGGACGCTCACCCCCTGTAATGCGTCACCTTTGCTATTACTCACTTTGCCGGAAAGCCGAACATTTTGTTGGGCAAAGAGCGGTAAACCCATACTTCCCATTATTAAAAATAGGCAGAGTACAAAGCACCCCATTTTTGTGATACTTTTCATCATAAGTTAGATATTTATTAATTGGTTATTTATTATACTCAGGCATCCTGGCCATAAAGGCCACATTTCGTCTCAGCTTCCATATTGATCGAAGCTAATGACAGACTCATCTGTATTCCCTTATTTGGTTATTTGTTTATAATTCGTTATTACCCAAATATCGCTTACTTCCTCCTGTCAGATGGTGTAAATTCTGTTCTTTTTAGCAGTAAAAAATGGTCATTTAATCCCAAAAATCACCTTATTAAACCAGTAGGGATAAGCTATTTTGTTTTTTCTATTTTGTCATAAATTCAAATTGAACCCGCCCAAACGTATTTGGTTTTCCTGGTTGCGGCTTGGACATTTCTCCACTCAAGCTTCCTTTTTCATCTTTTTTGACCAACACCCGACGCCAGACATAACTTCCTTTTTCGTAATCAAAGCTTACACCGTCATCATCATATAGCTGATAGTTCCCTTCCTTCTCCCCATAATGACGGATGGTCAAATCAACTTTCTCATTGGGGAGTGGCGTATGTAGACGACTGCCCATCATAGGTATAATACCACCATCTTTGACATAGACCGGTATGCGATCCATATCCGGATTGGCAACGATCTCTTCTCCATTGCCCACATATTTTCCGGTATAGAAATCATACCAATTACCTTTTGGCAATAACACCTTTCGCGATGACTCACCAGCGAATAGCGGCGCAACCAGTATATATTCACCACACATATACTGATCCTTTACTTCCCTATTCACAGCTTCCAGGTAAGGATTTGTTTCCAGATCCTGATTGCCCGCCACAGCTTTAGCCTGCCCTTGGAAACCTTCTTCCAATACCATGGCCCTAAATGGAGGCGTGCCATCAAAATGATACTTCGCAAATTCCGAATATAAGTACGGCATCAGCTCCATCCTTAATTGTGCATAATATTTCACCTGATCAGCGACTTCGGGAAAAGACCAGGGCTTTGTCCCACTGGACCAGGCATTGATCATGGCCATTGGCGAAAAGACAACGGACTGAAAGCGGCGTAGCCATTCCTGTCCTGTCTTCGATCCCCGTACTTCCGGCGTCCATAGTACACCGCAAAATCCACTATTGACCAGTGCTGTAATAAAATCTTGATGACTGTAATAATCATTGTAGATGACATAAGGCAAATTATTGGCTCCGGCATTGGATGCGCGCACCAATCCATACGTGCGTTTATTCTGATTTCTATATAAACTATCGGTCAGTTTCTGCGCTAGTACACCATAGGTTTGCCGCATCTGGATACCACTGATACCCGATGGAAATTTGGCCATATCGGGCCAAAGATAATAATCGTAGCCGTCTACCTCATCCATTTTATAACCGCTGACGCCAATGTTGAGCTGGGCATCCATAAATTGTTTAGCGAGGATTTTTTTAGCTTCGGGATGGTTCAAATCAGGCACTGTCCCATTCCAGACGGTATGAGAACCTGTATAAGGTTCGATCGCCTTACTAATACCAGCTTCTGGCGAGATATAAGGATTTGTCCAAAGATTTAGACGGATTCCCTTCGTGGCCAATTTCTTAATCAAAGCAGCTGGATCCGGAAAACGCCCTTTATCCCATTCAAAGGTACATGGATAGGCACGCGACTGCCATCCGGGCTCAAGCCCAATAAAATCAAGCGGAAAACCATGTTCCTCAAACTGGGCGGCTTCATTGAGTACCTCTTGGGCGGTATAGAGTTTCTGTACCCGCTGTGTAAATCCCAGTCCCCATCGTGGCGGCAATGTACCACCTCCACAGAATAGATTATATCGTTTGATTGCGTCCAAGGGATTGATACCTGCAAAGACATAAATTTCCACACCTGCTGCTGGGATATAAATCTCTACCGCATCTGAATAAGGACGCGAGTTCCAGCTTTTATCGGTATTACGATCCTTGGGTTCTGCCGGTTCCTTAGCATCTTTACGAACACCCGTACCCACGTAGTAGGTCAGATACTGCGCAGAATTAACAAGTACACCATAACCCTTGGAGGACACATAAAAAGGGACTGGAGCATGCGTCCGGCCATTATCTTTGCCACCATAGTGGTCGACATGCAGATTAAGGATCTTACCACGTTGGTGAACAGTTTGAAAATTCAGGCCCAAACCATAGATCTGTTCATTTTTTGTCAATGGCATGCGCACATAGGTTTTCCCATCTATCAGTTCCGCATGAACTTCCATTTTCGGAAATGGAAAATCAGTTGATTGCAGCTGTTCAAGTGTAGCAGCGCGCGGTTTACTATCAGCAGCACTCAGCAAGGTATATTTCTCGGGCTGACCAAAGGTACCTTTCCATACACCGGGATACTGTTCTTTCCATTGAATAGGTTGCGCTTTTGCCTGACTACAAAGCAGCAGCAAGAGGATAATCAGAATTTTCTGCATAATAAGTTATTTTTTCAACAAAGCATTTACACACCAGAGTATCGGTGCCTGCCCATGCATGTCACCTGTCTTTTGTTTTCGGTCCAGGTAATATTGATAGTCATCTTTTCTATTCGTTCCTTCGCAAACATTGGAGATATCCCCTTGTTCGTTGATATAGTCAACGAGAGCTAACCAAGCTTTGCGTGCGATGGGTGTATATTCTTTGGCATCAAGCCAGCCGTTTCTCACACCTGTAATAAGTGCGTAGGTAAACATGGCTGACCCCGAAGTCTCCACCCAGGATTCAGGTTTATCGATCAGTTGGCCCCACAGACCATCTTTACGTTGATACTTTTTGAGGCTGGCCATCATTTTTTTGTAAGAGGCTAATATCGCACGTCTATTGGCGTTATCGATAGGTAAGGAAGAAAGCAGCTCACTCATCCCTGCCGCCATCCAGCCATTCCCCCTTCCCCAAAAGAAGGGTGCATCCGGGGCATGATAGAATAAACCGTTTTCCTTTTGAATGGTATCGAGATAGACCAGCATTTCATGGGCGGCCCGGTCGATGTATTTACGCTCTCTGGTCACCTGAAATGCCTTGGACTGCACCATGGTAATCATATACATATCGTCTATCCAATAACGTGTCTGCCAGGTGAGTCCCTTATCCAAAAACTTTTGGTAGGCATTTTTCACGGTTTGGGGCGAATCAATGGGGATGCTCCATTGGGCATCGGCAAAGCGCATTCCCATTTCGCGAAAAGTCTTGTTTTTTGTCTGCTGATAAAGTTCCAGGGGAACTGTTCCGAATACCGCAAAATCCACATGCCAAGGTCGTGGCACCAAATGTTTCTCTGTATCAAAAAGAGGCATAAAGCGTTGGGTAAGTTGCTCAAGCAGTACCTTGTCGTTACTGATGTCGGCAAACTTCAGTGCCCCGTACCAGGTACATACTTCGGGATAGGTAATAGATCTTGGGGGCGCTGGTGGTTTAAAGCTGTTATGTGGACTTTCGACAAAACGCTGTGCGACCAAACGCCCAACGGTTATGGGATTAGCCTTTTCGGGCCAGGTTTTCAAATCTATGTTTTGTGCCTGACCATATAGAGCCAAGGACACAGCAATACCCGCGAGTATTGACCTCACAATCGTTATCATTAGCTGGGTTTATATTTAGTTATTAGACCAAATATCGCTAAGTAGCTACTTTTTTGAGGGGTAATTTTCGACCATTTAGGTGGAAATATTGACTAGAAAGCTGCGACAGATTTAACTCCCCCTTTTCAGGATATAGCGTTCGATACACTGTGCTAGCGGTTCCCGATGACTTCTACCAATCGGGAGCTGTTTATTTTGCACCCAGATCATATTATTTTCAATACGATCAATTTTAGCTAGCGCCACCAGAAAGGACTGATGTATGCGAATAAATTCCTCTGCGGGCAGCTGTTCAGCAATGCTTTTTAATGTCAAATAGGCCATTATTTTCTTTTCAGGTAGATGGATGAAAACATAATTTCCGGCAGATTCTATAAAGAGTATATCCCCAAAATTTATCTTTTCGATCTTCTTTTCACAACGAACAAATAGAAATGAAGGTGCAGGTACTTCTGTCCGCCCCGATTCCAGGTATTCTTTAGCTTTTAACACTGCTTTCAAAAATCGTTTAAAGGCGATTGGCTTAAGTAAATAGTCAAGCACATCCAGTTCGTAGCCATCCAAAGCATATTCGGGGTATGCCGTAGTCAATATGACGACAGGTCTGAGGTTGATTTCCCGTAAATACTGAATTCCTGTTTTTTGAGGCATTTCAATATCTAGGAATAGAATATCTGCTTTATTTTGTTGAAGCCATTGATCAAGTTGATTGGTGTTTTCAAATTCACCTACCAATTGTAGAAAATGAATATCATCTATAAATTCACGCAATATTTTTCTTGCAATAGGTTCATCATCCGCGATAATACAACTCAATTTATTCATATCATAATATTTAATTTAACAGACCAGATTGCACCATCATTTTCGATCTGTAATGTATGGGCTGCAGGATACAATAGTTGCAAACGTCGTCTGACATTTTCCAATCCAATACCACCAGTTTCCTGTACGCTGGGCCCATACGAGTTTTCACATTCAAATAAAAGCTCATTTTCTTTCTGCCGGAGTAAAATCTTGACAAAGCTTTCCTTTTCATTTGTATATCCGCTAAACTTAAATGCATTCTCTACAAAAGGTAAGAATAATAAGGGTACAATCCGTTTTCCCTCATCCGTTACATCGACTGTAAGTTCCGCGGTTAACAGTTCATTTTTTCGCATCTGCTGAATTTCCATATAGCTTTTCAGGTAAGAAATTTCTTTTGCCAGATCGACGGTATCTGCATTAGCTTCATATAATCCATACCGCAATAGGTCTGCAAATTGTACCAATGCATCTCGGGCGGTACCATTATGTCTATCGATAAGTCCATAAACCGTATTCAGACCATTAAACAAAAAGTGGGGATTGATCTGTGATCGCAGGTAGTTCAGTTCGGAGTTCAGCTGTGCGATCTGAAAATTCTTCAATTGCTGGTCTTTTTCATAACGTGTTTGTGTAATAGAGATCATGCAGGAGACCACGACAAACCATAATGCATCCAAAAAGGAACTCCAGGCCAGTTGCTTATAGTCCGTAGTTGCAAAGTGAGGAAGTTTTTCGATAAGCTGATAATATTCTGTCAGCACAATGATCGATACGTAAAGGAGAATAGAAAAGAGCACGGCGGTGAGATAAGCAAATCCCCTTTTTGTCCGTTCAAACCAAGGAAACAATAAAAAGCCATTGACCAAAGTAATAGCGACCATGAGGCAAAAATGGACAAAAAAGATAGGTACAAAGGGCACCCAGTCGTCATCCGCAGCATATAATTTCCTGTTGAGCAGCATAAAACCTATATGGATCAGAATAAACAGAAAATAGTAAGTGTATTTTTTGTTTATAAACCAGTTCAGATAGGCTTGAATACGCATGGTATATTACGGTGATCTTATGAATAAAATGAAAATTTATTTTAATCTCTTATGAAAACAACAAAAAAGCAAATAAGGCCGCTTGAAAATCCGTCCAAGCGGCTAAAAATGGGGCCTGCCTCTATTACACTTGCGAGTAAGGTGTGGGTACCAGAAACGCGTTACTGATTTTCGATATTGTATTTGCATACTGGGCATCCGATATTAACCGTTTCCATTCGGGATCAGCTATAAAAGCTTTCCACCCTTTTTCATGCTCATCCATATTATCACAGGTGAGCAAATAAGTAATACGTGGCAACTTATCGCCTGCAATCACTTCCCCAAAAAATACGGGTTTTAATTTCGCCCGTACAAAAATCGGGAATTCTCCATCATGGAACATTTTGACTTTTCTTTTGACAGCACCTTCGCTATAACCTTCATAGGTTCTTAATTCAAAGATCCGAGGCTTGCCTTCCGGTACAGTCATCGTAGGCCAGCCTTCGAAAGCCAACATCAGGGAAGAGGTAAATCGGTTATATACCTGTTTGTCAACAGGTAAATTAGTATAGACTTCACTATTTTTAATATAATCAGCATCTGCAAGTATTTTTGCGTTTACAGTGGTATAGCTTTCGAAGGACGTATAGGGAATCAGCAAGTAAAGTTTGGCCGGATCAGTTCTCTTCCATTCTTTAAAAACACCTACTGTTTTTATGCCATATTTATTGAGCGCAGGTATCAGTGCGGATTTAAAATATTGTTCCAATTGGTCGATATCTCCTCCAAAGCGTATTTCATATTCGCGCCATTCATACAATTCCTTTTTTGTGGAATTCCCTTCCCCCGCCATCGCGGGGCCGACACCTACAGCCATACCGGCGGTCATTGCCAGTGAAGATTGGAGAAATTTTCTACGTTCCATATTTAATTTAAGTTTAATGGTTGAAAGTCATCTAAGTTATATTCTAAAGTTAATTAATTTATTCTTTGTAATATATTTATTTTAAATGATTTACCTGTATTTATACCACTAACATGGATTGCATTTTCTTTGTTTCTTAAAACTGTTCGTATTAATCTCTAGAGGGAACGAGGGTAAAGCGCTTTTTCAGTCTCAAAAATGGTTTTTCAAAAAAATGATAGGACAACATAGACAGCAGTACCGTGGCGATAAAAGCGATCACAAAGCCAAGCGTATTCCGCCATTCTTCTAGCCCCAGAGACTGGCTTAAAGTTGTCAGTTCTGTTGCAAATGTTTTATAGATCAGCCAATAAAAAGAGATATGAAATACATAGAGACCATAGGAAATACGGCCAAGATAGATCATAGGTTTGGGTAAATAGCGTTCGGGCATCCCCAATAAACTGAGAAACAATAATACGCTACCAAGCAATATCAGCATCCAGCCGGCTACAGTTTGTGGCACATTCGAGAGATGGGGGGCATCAGCATGTATTCCACAGGCAATAGAAGCCAGCAACCAACATCCCAGAGTCGCGACAATCAGCAGAAAACGTGTGATTAGTGACCATTGGGGCATCCAACCTTTGAAATATAACGACAGTAATATGCCAACGGCAAAAAACTGAAACTGCACAAAACTATTGGTCCATGCACTGTTAAACTCTTTGGTCGGGTGTAGCCCATAATAAATAAGAAAAATATAGGCTAGCGCGAGGAACAGATAGGCTGCCATTTTCAGACCGCGACGACCGCCATAGGCAGCCAACAAGGGAATCAAGATATAAAACTGTTCTTCTACAGATATACTCCATAGTGGGTTGAGCGGATAAGCTGGCAACCATCCATGCGTACTGATGTATATATTACCTGCAAATAGACTAAAAGAACCCCAGGCAAGTGGCGGTAGCGCAAATGCAGGAAAAAAAAACGGGGTCAACAATACCCAGCCAAAGAATACCAAAAAATAAAGTGGCCAGATACGCAGTATACGTCGGATATAAAAAGCTTTTGGATGCACCCGACCAGTCTGCTCCTGCTCTCGGGTCAGTAATTCCGTAATCAAGAATGCGCTTAGTAAAAAAAAGACCGGAACACCGAAGTTACCTACCAAATTAATGTTATAGAGCCAGTATTGTTTAACAGGATCAAAGGGAGCAAGATCCATGCGGTGTACAAAAAAGACACAGAGGAAAGCAATAAAGCGTAATACATCTAATTCAGGGCGGTAATAACGTTGGACGGTCATCATTTTAAAAGGATTATTGATCAAATTAAAATACGTGATACCAGAAAGTTATAAAAATATTTTACATATAAAGTTCATTTAACGTGTCAAACGACAATTTCAGCTTGATTTCTATCTCCCTTGATAAAGCTCGCCTGCAAATGCTTCAAGCTGATTTTCTTTCCAAAATTGGATACCCGACGGAAAGTTGAGGATATTGGCACTTGTATGTTGAAAACTATGACCTGATGTTCGAAAGACTTACATATCCATGAGTACTCTTAGGCTCATAAACGCCATTAACACAACGATCGTTGCGCCAATCAATGTCAGCAGGATCGGTTGTTTATAGACGCCCACAATAGCAGGTTTGTAGGCAGCTATCAACATCACGGTCAACGAGATCGGCAATATAAAACCATTCACTGCACCAGCGATAATCAATAGATGGACAGGCTTACCAACAAAAACAAATATTAGGGTGGAAATCAATATAAAAGCAATGATAATCCAATTTTCATTTTTTGCAATCCGTGCATTGAATGTTTTTATAAATGAAACGGAAGTATAAGCTGAACCGATAATGGAGGTAATCGAAGCTGCGAACATGACCAGACCGAACAGGCGATAGCCAAAATTGCCTGCCGCAAGCCGGAAAACTGAGGCTGTAGGATTACCATCGTCGATCAGCAAACCCTGACTCAGCACACCCAAGGCAGCCAAAAATAGACAGACCCTAACTAGGGAAGCAACAGATATCCCCATGACGGCACTTCTATTGACGGTAGGTAAGGCATCAAATCCTTTTACCCCAGCATCAATCAAGCGATGACCACCTGCAAAAGTAATATATCCGCCGACAGTGCCCCCTACCAATGTTATGATCGAAACAAAGTCGATCTTTGCCGGAGCTACTGTACGCAGTACAGCCTCGCCCAATGGCGGCGAAGATATCAATGTGATGTAGATAAATGCTAAAATCATGATCGCCCCCATCAGTTGTGTAAAGCGATCCATGGCTTTGCCGATCTGTCTGTTTAGGAAAACAGCGATGGCAATGAATGCCGATATACAGGCCCCCGTCATGACATTTATACCAAAGAGGGCTTCCAACCCCAGTCCCGCTCCAGCGACATTGCCAATATTGAATGCCAGACCGCCGAGGATAATCAGTAGCGAGATAAAACCACCCAATCCGGGCAACAGTTTGTTCGCGATATCCTGTGCCCTCATTTCGGATACGGCGATCACACGCCAGATATTTAACTGAACCCCGATATCAATTAGTATGGATACCAGAATCACGAATCCAAAGCTCGCGCCTAGTGATTTTGTGAAAACCGTCGTTTGTGTCAGGAAGCCCGGACCGATAGCCGATGTCGCCATCAACAATGCCGCACCAATAAGTGCTGAAGTATTTTTTTGTTTCATCGGATCAGTATATCGTGGTTTTTTAACGTTTGGTTGATTGTCTTGGCAAATTGTACGGCTTCTGGGCTATCTCCATGCAGGCAGATGGTATCGGCTTGGATGTCCACCACATTACCTTGTAGGGAAGTCACTTTTCCTGTTCTGATCATACACAAGACCTGTTCTGCCGCCTGCTCAGGATCATGAATAAGCGCATTTTTATCCGACCTTGCTGTCAATGTGCCATCCTGTTGGTAAGTGCGGTCGGCAAAGACCTCACTATATACCTTCAAGCCTTTATTCCGACCTGCGTTAATGAGTTCGCTGCCCGAAAGACCATATAGGATGAGGTTTGGATCGATCGCGTAGATCGCTGCTGCAATGGCATCGGCCAATTCAGGTTTGCGCGCCGCCATATTATAGAGGGCGCCATGTGGCTTCACATGTCGTAATGTTGTCTGTTGGACCTTGGCACATGCCGCAAGTGCACCAATCTGATAGACAACCAGTTCGTAAACTTCCCGAGCTGTAGTCTGAATCTCCCGTCTTCCAAAACCTACCAGATCCTTAAAACCGGGATGGGCGCCTATTTTAACATTATATTTCAGGGCCAGCTGAATGGTTTTCATCATAGTCGAAGGATCTCCGGCATGAAAACCACAGGCAATATTGACAGCGGAAACATAAGGCAGGATAGCCTCATCATTGCCCATTGTCCAAGCGCCAAAACTCTCGCCCATATCGCAATTTAAATCTATAGTCAGTTGCTTATTCATATTTCAATGCGATTGCACTTTTCAGTTTAATTAATTGTTGATGACGCTGTTTCAATAAATTTTGGGCCTCATCCAGGTCGACCCGTTCAAAACGGATGTTATCCTCGGGCCCCTTTTGCGCCAGGAGCGGAAGGTCTACAGTAGCAACCTGGCCAATGACGGGATAACCGCCTGTGGTCGGATGGTCAGCCATTAAAATAATTGCGTTGCCATCCGGTGGCACCTGTATACTACCAAAGGTGACCGCCGTTGATAAAAGTTCCCTTTGTTTTTTGAGCTGTAGCGGTCTGGATTGTAAGCGGTATCCCATCCGATCCGAGTTTTTGCTAATGGTAAACACATCCGCAAAGAAGCTTTTCAGTGAGTCGCTTTCAAACTGATCCCGCTGTGGGCCGTCCATCACCCGGATCACTCCAGTAGAAAGGTCTGGATACAGCGCAGGGTCAATGCTCCAGGAGAATTGGGTTTCTCCACTATCATAGGGATGGTTGAAAGCAATCCGGTCCTGTTCTTTGAGTGACCGACCTTGCCAGCCACCTATTTCTCCCTTGCTATAAGTTGATCTGCTGCCCAGTACTTCGGGGATATCAAGTCCTCCCCGAAAACAGATATAAGACCGGCTGCCTGAATTTGGTCTCCCGAAGGAAAGCAGTGAACCAGCCTCAATCAAGACAGGTTTCCACATTGGTAAGGGCTGACCATCAACCTTGGGTGACAGGTCTGCGCCTGTCACAGCGATAAGCTGTGCCTGTTCGAAATAAATGGTAGGACCAATGATAGTACATTCTATTGCGGCTTCGTTTTCTGCATTTCCAAGTATACTGTTACCCAGCAGTAAAGCATAGCTATCCATTGCCCCACTAACGGCCATACCGTAGCGCTGTAGACCATAACGTCCCAAGTCCTGTATTGCAGTCAACATGCCCGCCCTGATGATCTTAATACCCATAGGATGCTGCTTTTAGTTGAACAAACTCATCATAAGTTATAGGCACAAAACACACAAGATCCCCCACTTCAAGCAAGGAGGGTTTTTCACGTTTGAGGTCAAACAGCTGCAATGGCGAATGTCCAATGATCTGCCAGCCTCCAGGTGTCGCGATCGGGTACACTCCTGTCTGTTGTCCCGCAATCCCCACCGCTCCAGCCTCAATCTTCAAGCGGGGTACTTCTTTTCGTGCTGTTGCGATCCGGCTGTCTAGACCGCCCAAATAGGGAAATCCAGGAACAAAACCGATCATATATACTCGGTATTCCGGAGCACTGTGGATATGGATAACTTCTTCTTCCGTCAACCCATTGTATTGGGCCACATAAGCGAGGTCATCCCCATTGTAATAGACGGGGATTTCCTTTTTTACAGCCTTATATTTCGGATCATCTGATATATCTTGTACGATTGTTTGAAATGCAGTCAATAGTTCCTGATAGGTAATCGTCAGCGGATCATAGTATATCGTGATTGTTGTATAGGCCGGAACATACTCAATAACACCTGGCTGCGACCAGTTTTCGATACAGGCCACGACCTTACGGACCTGTGTATTGACAGCTTCGGAAAGCGAATCACCAAAAGAAAGGACAATCGCCTGATCTCCCATGGGATAATGCCGAATGGTATTTGGTAAGGCTATACCTAAAGACTGCTCGTGGGAACTTCCCATAATTTGTATGTTATAATCTATACAAAGATTATAAATACCAGACGATAATCAAACAACAGAATTTAAAAATCAGTTCGTAAAAAATGCAAGAACTACCCCAATCCCTGACCAGTTTTTGGCTTTTGCTAAACACTCTTTGGAAAATAGTGAACAGTATTTCCAACAAACTGAACAGTATTCTCGAAAAACCGAACAGTATTTCCGACAAGCTGAACAGTACTCCAAACAAGCTGATCACTTTTTTCAAACAACCGAATGGTCCTTTTCAGTAACTGTTCAGTTTTTTCAACCGACTGTTCGGTTTCTATTAAAGACTGATCAGTTTGTTACAATTTGTGATCGGAATGTTGTAAACACCGATCACTTTCCTCAGCAGTCCGAACACTCTTTTGCATATTGTGTTCACTTTCTTCCAGAAAGGCAACAGTATTTCAGTGGGACTGGTCAGTCCTTCCAACATACTGATCACTTCTTTCAAAATCCTGAACAGTTCCTGCCAGGGACTGTTCACTCCTGTGTAAATTCTAATCACTTCCACCAAGAAAGTGATCACGTTTTCTGAACAACCGGTCACTTTTTCTGAAAACGTGATCACTTGTTCAGAAAAAGTGTTCAGTTTTTAGCAAGGAGTGACTAGCAAAAGGCAAAAAGTAGTCACCTTTAGGCACATATTATTCAACAATAACAGAATTGCTCTCGATTAACTGTCCCTCTTTGGTGCCATATATTTCAGAGAAATCTGACCTTTTTTTCAAGATTTGGCAGTATCCCATAAAGTGTGTAAGTCATTAATCGGTTTTCTAAATTCTGTCGACCTTTTTTCCAGTAATCGGGTTGGTCGGTGGCGTAAAATCTGTATTTAGGTCGTACTTAAAAAGCGCTGGAAATGTAAAAAAACAGCTTTGGAAAAGAATCTTATGTCAGGAAATGATGAGGGAGATAGATGACTTATATATAACTGGCTTGTTTGCGAAAAAGCCTATTGAATAAAGCAAATGCCCGCAATCGCTCAGTATATTTTGCAAAAACACGAAGACAATTACGGGACATTTACACTTCCTCTAATCACTCTGTTTGCCTGGGAGGGTAGAGAAAGTAAATCATTGTCCATGATAACCTGGACAAATCTATATATTAATAAGTCTCGAACAAATTTATAGCTATCAATCGGGAACTGAAAGAAAAATAAGTTTCGAATTTCAATGATAAAGTTGTTATTTTCTATTGAACACAAGCTAATTACCTATACAAAACAGGTTGTTACGGACTGCTTTCTCCATATAGCTATCTTCCGTGTTGCATGAGCAAAACCAACACTCCTCTTGTCTAAAGCAGCACCGTATAGCTATTGCTATTCAAACATATGAAGCAAAACAATCTACAGCATTATTTTATAGGATCGAAAAATATCGGCGGTACATTGATCTTTTACGGTTGTTTTGGTCAGCACAAATTCAAACGTAGGTTCTAACCCAGTAATATACATTGTTTCTCCATCCTGATTTTTGAAAGAACTTTCTTGCTGTGTGAGTCCGGCAAGTATACTAAGCTTGTACCAGCCATTTTCCAGCTCAACTTGAGGCTTTCCGAACTTATGTTGGTGTTCGATCCGCTCTTTCATTTTCTCTGCGGTAAAATCTTTTAGTATCCACCAGGTAAATAACATGATCTTACCGTTCACTATGTTCAAGATGTATCCATCTTCCCGGATCTGAAGATCATTCCCCTCCTTCAATAGTTCAGGTGCTTCATCATCAGTTAGAAAGATAATGGTATAGGGTAAATTTTCAACCTGTGACAAAGGAATCATGATCCCCGCTTCGACAACCCAGTCGCCTGTTTCTTTTGTTGTAAATTCGGTTGCCAGATCATTGGGTAAACCGTTTTTCACTTGGTAATCGTGCAGCAATTCAATATCTCCAAGTAGAAAATAAGATAATGTATCATTTAAGACTTCCGTAAATTTTGCTTTCATCTTTAAGTTTTTATCGGATTGAATTTACATCATAAAATTCTTAGTTTATATTGATTTATCATTTCTTTTTCAAGAGCGACCAGTAATAATTACTCCAAGTCAGTACTAAGAAACTGGCTACTAAACAGGCCCTTTCTTTCAAAGATTTACTATAATCATTCTGCATTTTTCCTACAGTTGACCTACTCCTATAAGTCAACTGTAGGAAAAATGTAGGTCAAAAGTAGGTCAATGGACGAATAAGGTCAGGAAAAATAGCAAAGAAAGCAGGAAGTTAGTGCGATAAGCATCTTCTGCAAATTGTTCATTCTGCTTTCAGTCCAATGTTAATAATAACTTGGTGTTAATTTAGGTCCCAGCAAAAGCAACCAATGGACGAAAATCACTTTTAAGTTCGTTTAAGAAAAACTTTCTTCTTTTAACACCGAATTAAAAATATCTAATTGAGCTAAAAAATGGTTGAAATTGAAAAAATTCGCTATAAACTAGAATCTATAGGCGAACAAAAAACATTAATTTAATATAAAGAAAATAAAAAAAATAAACATTATTTATATTTATAAGACAAAAGATCAAATAAACAAAATTACATTATGAGAAGTATTATTTTCACTCTATTATCGATACTGCTAATCAGTATCACGGGCTGTTCAAAAATTGACGAAAATCCCGAAGTCCCTATAGAACAATCTCGTTCGTTAAAAGCAAATATCACTCAACCCAACGCCCCCAACCTCGATCCAAATTGGGACTGGAATAATAGTGCTCTAAACACGGTTAAGGTTTATTATACTACACAAGCTGGATCAACCATCAATGAACACAATATGTTAGTTCCGTGGAAAACACAGGGAAATCCAATGAATCAAATAAATCCTGATATAAAAACAGAAGACGGATGGATCCTAGTCTATAAAGATTTCGGTACACCTACGAGGGGGGTATATATGCCGTACTTTGCGGTTTACAATAAATACCGAGGCATTTTAAGAGTTTTTGTAATGAACTCCCAAAGTATAGGTACTTCTTATTTTTTAGGCTCTTTAAAATTTAGAAATTCAACTTATACCAACGCTAGTCTGTCTTTTTTTTCTAACGCAAATTACCTAGATTCTTATGATAAAACAGAAAATCAAGAGGTTATGGCAACAGCAAATCAATTCGGTTCATGGATGAATTTCGATTTCAATTTAATGAACTATGATCCAAACGTTCAGGCAAATCAAATTTTAGACTTAAATATCAAAAGCGTCCTTACTTCACAAATTAAACTTGCTTCAACTGAATTTAGCGCAGTACCACAATATCTTAGTCAGATCACCCCATCTTATGAAAACGGGGTCGGCAAAGTTCTAGCAGATGGCAGCAAAGTTGTAAAAGGTGCCGAAGGACTCACAAGTGTTTTATTGGATTCAAAAAACCTTCTAGAAAAGCTTAAAACGTCTCAAAGTCAAAAAGATAAAAGCTTTTTAAACAAAGCGTTGGGTTATGGAGAAATTATTCCTGTAGTCGGAAAATACCTGGGAATTAGTAAAGGATTTTTCGGCGGCGGTGGTTCTGCTCCAAGTTTCGACCCCATTGTCAAGATTGAAGGAACTCTTAAGTTAGATGGATCTGTAGTAACATCCATTCCGCTACACACCATCTCGCTGTCAATGAAAAAAGAAGGAAATATAACACCCAGCTATTATCAGCCAGTACGCGATATAAAATTTGGCATATTCTCTCTTAAAACTAAAATCCTAATAGGAGGAAAAATAGACCATTATACTGGGTACAACTCAGGGCCTTTTGGTGATATCGAGCCTTATAGTTGGTCTAATGCGATTTTCACTGTTAATGGAGATCTATTAAAAACAACTAATTTACAGATTAATCCCAGTATCGGATTAACACTTAAATCTATCAGAATAAAATTAACCAATCCACCAGACCGTCTTCCTTCGGATGAACTCATATCATTAACAAGTAATACGCAACTTACTTGTTCTACAAATGATGGATTTATGAGCGACAGAAGTGGCGATTTAGGGTTAGAGTTTATTTTTAAGAGAAATGATGACCCGACTTCAACCAAGGATTTAATATTCATGAAAGAATTTGTAGCAATTGAAAACTATGAAATAAATGAACACAATTTGGATTAACAAGAAAGCCAACACACCTATACTTACACTAACAGTCCATACAATTGTTAATTGTATAGCTATATTAAATAACAAAAATATCGGCAGACCTATCGATAATATTATGGAATAAATATATATGATATTAAAATAATGGTTCAAACTATTTCTAAAAAAAATCCCCAGTCTATTAATAGATCGGGGATTTTTAATTTTATTAAGTTCGTATATCCTAATTGAAGATATAACGAATACCTAATTGCATTTGATATCTAGAATCTATACCTGTATTATTTCTAAATGTTTTCTCTTTAAGATTTTGACTAACAGTATACGTCGGTTTATTGTCAGTTACACCTTGATATTGCATAAAGTTGGTAATATTAGGTGTTTTTGTAACGCCCCATTTGCTGCTCAATAAGTTACCTACATTGATAATATCAAAAGAAACTTGCAATCTGTGATTATCTTTTGTTTTCAACACTTTAGATAATTCTTGCATAATCCGAATGTCAAAACGATTCATCCAAGGATACTCTGCACCATTTCTTTCGGCATATTGCCCTCTTCTAGTGCTTAAATATTTGTCTTGGCTAATATAGGCATCAAGTCTTGCCCATTGCGCATCTGCCGTTTCTAAAACTTTAGTTTTATCCTTACTATCCATTATATCAACTAAGGCAATATCTGCACGATCTTTTGGTACATACATTAAAACATTAGAAAAGCGCCCACTTCCATTTAATATATCACCGCTTACAGTGTAGTTAAATCTTGTTCCACCAAAGACATCTCCATAAGGTCTACCTTCATAGACTAAACCAATTCTAGTAGGTAATTGTGGAGTAATATTGAAATTCACATTTACTGCTGCAATGATACGATTTCTAACTACAAAACTTGAATAAGCTAAAACCGGGGAATTCGGATTACTTACCATCGCATTACCAGTGTATGCTGAGTTCGCTTGAGAACCTGGATTTGAAGTAATATCTTTTGCACTACTATGTGTATAGGCAATCATTGCATCACCATATTTACCAAAACGTTTCTCCAATTGTGCTGTAATACTATACGCATTTCCCTTGGAAGTATTATCTAATACAATCGCACGTGTAATAGATGGATTGATTTGTCTTGGATTATCTTTAGCTAACCAATATGCCCTTGTATCCCCTGTACCGGAAAAATTGCCCTTTGGATCTGTTAGGTTTGCATCCCGGTGATAGACTTCATTAATAGATTTGGTATAGATCCCTTCTAAAGTAGCCTTCATATCCCATGGCAAGGCGTACTCAACGGCTAGGTTTGAACGCCAGATTTGTGGCATTTTAAAATCTCTCGAAGTCACATCGATTTCATAGGTTGCTGGATTCTGGCGGTCCGCTGGCAAGTATGCAGTGGGATCTGGATTAAATGGTCTATTAACCGGAGCATCTTTTACATTTTCAAGCATGTTACCAAATGTCATACCTGTCTGACCAGCCTGATTTGTTAACCATACGCCTGGTACCCCCCCTGTGAAGATTCCCGTTCCTCCACGTAATACAAATGACCGATCTTGTCTGATATCCCAATCAAATCCTGCTCTTGGTGATACCAGTACTCTAGCTTTTGGTAAACGGGATACATCTAATTTTTCCCCATTCGCGAAGGTCATACCAAGAACTTTCTCATTCGTTACGATGTCCGTCGTATATACTGGAATGTCTGCTCTAATACCATAACTTAATTTAAAGTTTGGCTTCACAAACCACTCATCTTGCGCATACAGAGCAATTGGCATCATGCTAAAATCTGCTGATGGCCTTTCGTTACCCGGTACGACAGAATACGTTAATTGATATTGTATAGGGAGTACTGTTTTATCACCTTTAGCAGCAGCAATAAAGTCATCCATATTTTTATAACGGTACTGTCCGTTCATAAATTGAGCAAAAGCATTACTAAATTTTTGATAGCTTAATGACCCTCCAAAAGTAAAGGTATGTGCTCCGGCAAAAATATTGAAGTTATCTGTAATACTAAATAGATTTTGGTCTAGTTTATTTAAGATTGAAAAAGGCTCTGAACCAAAAGAAATATAATTAGCCCCCGAACCATTCTCAATATCTACGGTTGGGAAAAGACTGCCCTTAGGATCACGAAAATCTCTAAATGCCGAATAAACCACTTGGATCTGATTCGCGTACTTACTATTGAATGTTGAGTTTAACTCCGCAGTAATAGAGTTGATATTATTGTTTTGACGGTAACGAAGATTAGAGAAAATCAAAGAAGTTGTACTAGGTCCGCGTCCTCTATTACTGTTAGATGTACTTGGGTTAATATCTCTATAAGAATCTAGGTGGTTATAACGGAGTGTAAATTTATGCTTTTCATTAATATTCCAGTCAATTTTTGCTGTAATATTATTGGCTTTCTGATCATTATTAAATCCTTCGTACACACCCGGATCATAACCAAATTGCTCCATTAAAGTTTTCTGAACCAAATCCAAATCGGAAGCCTTCACAATCGATTCATTTGCAGCACCTGTACCTCTATTTGCAAGAATATTAGAACCTGGTGTTGTACGTTTGGTAGTTTCACCATTCAAGAAGAAAAACAATTTATTCTTAATAATTGGACCACCAACACTAAAGCCTAATTGATTATTTTTATAACTTTCCGTTTTTGGTAATTTTTCACCATCAACTGTATAACCTTGTAAATCTTGATTCTTAAAATACCAGTAGGCCGATCCGGTCACCGTATTGGTACCTGATTTTGTAATCGCATTGACACCTGCTCCTGTAAATCCACCTTGTTTCACATCATATGGCGAAAGGTTGATCTGAATAGCCTCAATCGCATCCAATGAAAAAGGCTGTGCGTTTGTCTGACCACCTGGAAGAGATGACAAACCAAATGCATTATTCATTTGTGCACCATCCAAGGTCAAAGAGTTGAACAAACTATTTCTACCAGCAAACGAAAAGCCGTCCCCTTGCGAGTTTGCCTGTGGATTTAATTTTGTCAAATCCGTAATACTTCTGGAAATAGCAGGCATTTCCTCAATTTTCTTTCTACTTACAATAGTAGATACCCCAGTTTTTGTGGCACCTCTACGAGCAGTAACAGTTACTTCCTCTAAAGTAGTACTCTTATCCGTAAATACAGGGTTCAACACAAAAGGTTGTCCTAACTGTAAATAAACATCATTATAAACAACTGGATTCTGTCCGACATACGTTACTTCAATCGTATAAGGTCCTCCAACACGCATGTTTGCTAAGTTAAACCTTCCAGCAGCATTTGCCGATCCAGTATAAACTGTTCCCGATGGCACGTGTGTTGCCTTGATAGTAGCTCCCGAAGTTAGACTGCCGTTTGCTTCTTTTACAATACCTGTAACGCTACTTGTCGTGACCTGAGCTTGTACAGCACCATAACTGGCCATTACAAGAGCGAAAAAGAGTAAAGATCTTTTCATATAATGTGATTTGTTAAAAAATGTTAAGCAAAATTACTAAGAGATTTCAAATAACAAAGGACTTAATATAAACTTAACACACTACAGCACATACACTTCATACTATACAGGAAGAAATTCTTATCTTCCTATATAATTTTTAAAGAAAAAAAACGTTATAACACCTTTTAAACCACCATTTCCAAAGAACCAAGTCTATATAAAATAGTTTTCCACAGTCAATCGCTCCGATTTATTTGTAACAACATTCTTCCATTCCCAACTTGAGCTTTTTTAAAAAAATTCATTAACTTTCTTTCAACCGAGAATTTTATTAATCAACTCGTTTTTTTGTAGCAATTGCGCTACTGTGCCTTGTATTTATTTAAAAACTATAAACTATTGTCCGTTCGAACTGGTTTCTTTAAAAATCTGTTTTTAAAAACGGAGAACTTTTTAGAAATTCGCACACCTTTATAATTCACTTTTTTCATGGAAGTCGGTATTCAAAATTCTTCTTTTCAGGAACCCGCAGACATTAAGTTGTCTCCAGCAGGGCTTTCTTTCTTAGCTTCAGCAGCTAAATGGGCTATTTTTTTGGCTATTCTCTGTTTTATACTTATTGGGTTATCGGCCATAACTATGATTAGTCTGATGTTCGGGGCAAGTGCCTTATCTCTAGATCAAGGTGAATATATATCCGCTAGCACAATATCAACCTTTGGTATACTTTACCTGCTGATGATGGCTTTCTCCTGCCTCCCGATCTATTTCCTCTATAATTTTGGATCCAAAGCAAAAAAAGCCGTCGAAAACCGCGATAGCATCCAACTTGAGCTCTGTCTCGAAGCTTTAAAGAAACATTATAAATTTATCGGGATCATAGCCATCATCACCATCGGATTTAATTTCCTGGGACTTGTCGTAGGCGTTATATTAGGTATCTCCGACGCAATCGCTGGCGTGTAAAAATAAGCTAACTGAAAAATACAATCAGTATATCCAAGGCTGACAACGGAATGGTCCCACTATTCCGTTGTCTATCGATTCCCTCTCCTTTCCCCTCCTATTTATACTAAACCTAATAATACGATCCGAGAAACAAATCTTTTCGAAGTATTTTTGTGTAATATTTTTCATTTAATTTAATTTTTCTCAAACAATATCTTGCTTAAATCGTTATAGCAATAACGAAAGGAAAAATAAGATCGACAGTTCTTATACTTTCAGTTTGAAAATAACCAATTTGTATAATCTAAAACCTAACCTTTATGCAAAAAATAAAGAATTCATCTATTGCTATGCTCTGCTTTAGCTCATTAGGGAGCTAGCTAAAACAGACAGTCAAGGCTGTACCAAAAACCTGAATAAGAAGTAATAACCAAATAATTTAAAACAAACTTAAACCAATTTATTTTTTAGGGCAACTCCTGTCTTGGGGGCTCCTTGTCTTTAAAAAGGAAGAATTGATAAACGAATCTAATATCTTCTTCCCAACGTAAATCAACCAATTAATTTATCTAATCACCTATCAATTATGCAAAAACGAAAAGAAAAACTGTTTCTTTTCCTATTGCTCTTTACCCTACCCATGCTGTCTTTTGCTCAAAAGCAGCTTACCGGTATTGTGAAAGATGCATCAAATGGAGAAAAAATCGAAGGCGTTACCATTCTCAAGAATAGGGTTCCGGTAACGAAGACCAACGCGAATGGAGAGTTTCAACTCTCTGGTATTGTGGGCGACAGCCTAGTTTTTACATTTGTGGGAAAGAAAGATGAAACGCGTGTCATCGGTCCACAGAACATTATTGAAGTATTATTGTATGACGATGGAAAGAGTCTTGATGAAGTCACCGTCGTCGCCTTCGGTACGCAGAAAAAAGCAACGGTAGTGGGTGCCATTACCACAGTAAAAGCCTCAGATCTAAAAATTCCCGCAACCAACCTCACCAGCGCCTTCGCCGGCCGCATACCCGGCGTGATTTCTTTTCAGAACTCAGGCGAACCGGGTGCCGACAATGCCCAGTTCTTTGTCCGTGGGGTCACAACATTCGGCTACCAGGCTTCTCCACTGATCCTGATTGACGGTTTTGAATCAACCACCGACAATCTTGCCCGGATGCAGCCCGATGATATAGAAAGTTTCTCTATATTAAAAGACGCCTCGGCAACCGTACTCTATGGTGCCCGCGGTGCCAACGGTATTATCATGGTCACCACCAAAGCGGGAAGAGAGGGACCTGTAGGATTGAATGCCCGCGTAGATGTCAATACCGCATCACCAACCCGAATGATCAAAATGGTTGATGGCATTGACTACATGAAACTCTATAATGAGGCGCGCATGACCAGAGACCCTATTCTTGGTCCTTATTATTCCCAACAGAAAATACAGTCGACAATAGATAATGAAAATCCCATGATTTTCCCCAACATCGACTGGTACAATACCCTACTCAAGAACTATACAGTCAATACAAAAGCCAATGTCAATCTTAGCGGTGGTGGACAGGTGGCCACCTATTATGTATCGGGTGGTTTTGATAAAGAGTCCGGTTTGCTGAAAGTGGATGACCGAAACAATTTCAATAACAACATCAATATCAACCGTTTTTTTATTCGGTCAAATGTGATCTTCAAACTGACAAAAACCACCACCTTAGACACCCGGATCCAGGGACGGTTTGAACGTTATAACGGGCCATTCAGATCAGCAAGTGATATCTTTCGGATGGTCATGAACAGCAATCCCGTTGACTTTCCGGCAGTATTTTCCCCTGATACCAAAAACGAATTTACTCAACACACTTTATTTGGGAATACCTTTGTAACAGGATCACTCAAAAACAATCCCTATGCGGAGATGGTGCGGGGTTATGAAGACCGCAATGAAAATACCATCACAGCGCAGGCTACCTTGATGCAGGATCTGGCATTTCTGACACCAGGTCTGAAACTCCAAGGCCGGGCTTCGGTAACAACTTGGAGCAAATATGCCGGTACCAGGAGCTATGATCCCTTTTATTACGATCTGGAAAATTACAACCAGATTACCGGTGAGTACAGTCTCTATGCGCTCAATCCCACAACAGGCCGAGCAACGCTGGGCGATGTAGACCCAAAAAGGGATGCCAGCTCCAATTATTATTTCGAGGCGCGTTTTAACTGGAACCGTAGTTTTGGCAATCACAATTTAGGTGCCATGACCGTGGGGATGATCGAGGAAAAATTACTGACATCCGGTAATAGCAACTCCATTTACGAAACCTTACCCGAACGCAATATGGGAAACTCTGGACGTCTGACCTATGATTTCGACAATAAATACTTTGCGGAATTTGCTTATGGTTTAAATGGTTCGGAGAAGTTCATGGGCCAAAAACGCTTTGGCTTCTTTCCTTCCTTGGGCGGTGGCTGGATGGTCTCGAGCGAACGTTTTTTTGAACCACTTAAATCGGTCGTCAGTACATTAAAACTACGTGGTACCTGGGGACGTGTCGGAAATGACGCCATTGCCGAGCGGAGAGACCGCTTCTTTTACCTATCGGATATTTCAAGGGGAAATGATGCCATGTATCGTTGGGGAACCGATTTTATGAATGCTTATAATGGATTTAATGTAAACCGCTACGCTAATCCAGATATCACCTGGGAAGAGTCCGAAAAATGGAATGTTGGTATAGAAGCCAATTTCTTTAATGAGTCACTCAAATTGCAGGGGGACTTTTTTAAAGATGTACGGAGCAAGATCTACATGCGACGGGAAAACTTCCCTGCATCTGCCGGTTTGGAGGCTGCAATAAGTGGTAATGTGGGTAAAGTCAGTTCACAGGGATTTGATGGTTCGCTGACCTATCAAAAATTCTTCGGATCGGATCTCTGGCTTTCGGCCCGGGCCAATTTCACCTATGCCACCAACAAATATCTTGCACTGGACGAGAAAAATTATGCAGATACCTATCTAAAGAAACTTGGACACAATTTGAGACAAGAATGGGGGCTGCTTGCCGAGCGACTATTTGTCGATCAGTATGAAATAGATAATTCACCCAGACAGGATTTCGGTGAATACATGGCGGGTGATATCAAATACAAGGATATCAATGGTGATGGCATTATCAATGATAACGATAGGATTCCGATGGGCTACCCTACCGTACCAGAGATTCAATATGGTTTTGGTATGTCTGCGGGTTATAAAGCATTTGATTTTTCCTTCTTCTTTCAGGGGAACAAAAATGTCTCTTTCTTTATTAACTCCACCGCTGAATCCAACCCAAATACCGGATCTTATGGAATAGCTCCTTTCGCTTCCCGCAGAAATGCATTGGCTATTATCGCCGATAACTATTGGAGCGAAACTAACCCAAATACCCATGCATTCTGGCCTCGTCTGTCTACAGATCCCATTAATAATAATACACAGCAGTCCTCCTGGTGGCTGAGGGATGGTTCCTTTATCCGGTTAAAATCCCTTGAGATCGGTTATAGCCCGCGAAATTTAGAACGCTTTGGTTTTGGCAAAGGAAGCAGGATCTATATCAGTGGCGAAAACCTGGCTGTATTCAGCCCATTCAAACTCTGGGATCCAGAATCGGGACGAAATGGACTCGGCTATCCGCCAAACCGACGGTTTAATGTTGGTATTCAATTATCATTTTAACGTATAACGGACTTACACATGAAAACAATAAAATATATCGCAATTGCAACAGCATTCTTTTTGGGTTCCTGTTCCAAGTACCTCGATGTGGTACCAGACAATACCCTAAAACTGGAAGATATATTCAACATCAAAGTTGAAGCTTACAATGCACTAGCCAAAGTATACAGCTACCTACCCAATGATGATCAGACGCATGTCACTTCCTGGTCGCTGGGAGACGAATGGCTCGGTCGGCTGGATCTTAACACCAATACAGGCAACCTACGGGCAATCCGTATTATGCGGGGTTTACAATCACAGACCTCACCTCAACTGGGTCTTTGGTCTGGTACCGAAGGTGGTAAACCGCTCTATCAGGGTATACGCCAATGTGAGGTCTTCCTAGCCAATATTGACAAAGTACGTGATATGACCGATGGAGAAAAAGCCGAGTGGAAAGCACAAGTCAAATTTCTAAAAGGTTATTTTGCTTTTTTACTGATTCAGCGCTATGGACCTATTGTTCTGCCTACCGGTCTTGCTTCGCCAACATCCACACCGGAGGAATTGTTTTTGAACCGTTCCAAAGTAGACGATTGCTTTAATTACGTATTAAACCTCATGAATGAAGCTATTCCGAATCTGACTGAACGTGTATCCTCCAACAACCTCGGGCAGATCGACCAAGTGGCAGCCAAAGCGATCAAAGCTAGGGTGCTTGTGTTCAGAGCAAGTCCATTTTTCAATGGTAACCGCGAATACTTTGGCGATTTTATGGACAGTGATGGCCAGCCTTTCTTTCCACAGGCTGAGGATAAAGAGAAATGGAAAGCAGCCATTGATGCGCTTAACGAATCGATTACATTGTGCGAAGCAAATGGACTGGGACTCTATCATTTTGCCAAGGAACCTTTTATTTATGATCGTCCCGCATTTACGGCTAATCCCGAAAGAATGCAAACATTGTATGACTTACGTATGCTTATTGTAGATCCATGGAATAAAGAACTGGTTTGGGGGAATTCAAATCTCAATTACTATAACCAAGGTGAATTGGCCCATTCCTCCAATATCCGTTTGCCCGAAGGCTATGGCGACGGGGTCGTGAACGAACCTTCTTATTCATGGCAATGGATGGGTGCCACCTATCAAATGGCTGAACGTTACTACACCGAAAATGGATTACCCATTGATGAGGATCTGACCTATGATTTCAGCAACAAATATGAAATCATCAAGACACCAGCATCCAGTGAAAGCAGCTATACGCACTGGAACGGCTACATGCAGCCCAATACCGAAACCATCAAATTATACATGAACAGAGAGCCTCGATTCTATGCCAACCTGGGCATTACAGCGGGTTATTGGCGGGCACATACCGTTCGTATCAATACCATGTTCTATGGAAATTCACATGGGGGTTATAACTCCTCGCAGCACACCACAGACTTTTTTGCCACGGGTATTGGTACACAAAAAATGGTACACCCAGAGTCACAATCCGGTGCTTGGCAGCGTACGATAAAATTCCCTTATCCCATAATCCGAATGGCTGATCTATATCTGATGAAAGCAGAAGCTTTAAACGAATATTCAGGCCCATCAACAGAGGTCTACACCCTCTTAGATCGCGTCAGAGAACGAGCCGGAATCCCCTCCGTGGAAAAGGCCTGGTCTGACGCTTCGCTCGCCAAAACGGTCAATAAACACCGGACTAAAGAGGGGTTACGGGACATTATTTTGCAGGAACGCGGTATTGAGTTTGCATTTGAAGGTATCCATTTCTGGGATATGATGCGCCACAAACGGGCTACATCGGCGTTTTCCATGCCAATATGGGGATGGAACCATACCGGGACCACAGGCACTTCATTCTTTGTACTTGATGTCAAACAGGAAAGACGTTTCACCATCCGCGACTGCCTATGGCCTATTGATCTCAATGAGATGAACACCAATGGTAAACTTATTCAGAATCCGGGCTGGTAATGCTAAATTTTTATTGTAACAATTAATATAGACAAACATGATCAAATTAAATCTTCAATATATCGCATTTAGTTTCCTGCTGCTTTTCTTTGCCTGTAAAGAGATTGAGCGATTTTCTCCGGCTGCGGACGATGGTACGCCACCCGGAAAGGTAGAACTGCGCAGGTATATCCCTTTATATGGTGGGGCCCGCTTTTTTTACAATATACCAAAGGATGAAGATCTCATCAGCATCGATGCCGTTTACACCAATCCCAACGGTAAGTCTTTCACCTTTTCGGCCTCTTATTTTGTGGATTCCCTAGATGTGTATGGACTGCCCAGCACAGATGAATACACCATAAAGCTATATGCCGTAGATCGTACGGGCAACCGGTCAGAACCACTGGATGTCAAGGTGCAGTCTCTGGAACCTGCTTTTACCCGGGTAGCCAGTTCGATACAGGTGAAACCGGGCTTCAGTTCCTTCTTTCTGGACTGGGAGAATGAGCTCAAGCAGGACGTCAATGTTTATGTAGACTTTACATTTAACCAAAATGGTACGCCCCGTAGCCTGACCTCGGTCTTTTCGTCCAATCTGGCTACCGACCGCAGGTTTATCAATGACCTCGTGCTCCCATCGACAGAAAAAGTAGGTGTGAAAGTTCGTGTCGAAGACAGCTATGGAAATACCACTGCAACCATAGACAAAGGGAATATTTCCCTCCTCGAAGATACGAAAATACCGAAAAAAGACTGGGTATTGCCCAAAGCCGCAGATTCCATCGGCCGTATCCCGATGGCCTTTGGCGACGGACTGGAAGGGCGCTCGCGCTACGTGATAGACGATATCATAGACCGGGGTGACAACCTCAACTTTATGCATACGCATGGGCGGGGACGAACCGGAAAAACGGCTGATGGCAATATGCCCTGGAACTTTATCATCGATCTGGGTGCTTATTATGAACTGAGCCGCATTATTACCGTACAACGGCACTCCGGGGGATTGGCCAATATCTCCAGAGGGCAGTACTACCGCAGCGAAAATGTCGGAAGGTTCAAAATGTATATCTGGGATGATGCCAAACAAGACTGGGAACCCGTATCAGAGCACTTTATTCCGGTACCTTTTGGGATCAGTGAACTTGAATTTGTGAAAAAAGGGGAAGCTGGCGATATGGCTTATATGTATCCCGATAATCCGAAGTACACGAAGAAGACAAGATGGTTCAGGTATGAAGCTGTAAAGGGTTTTACATCTGACTATACTTTAGATGATGCGAACTGTCTTTCTGAAATCACGCTTTACGGACGCAAAAGTAACTAAATAGAGACCTCAAAGACATAAAGTATGAAAACAAAAAATAAGTTCAGAAAAATAGCTGGTTTTTTAGTTGTCTTGACGTTAATGGCTTTTAGCTTTTCCTGCAAGAAAATGTACGATAATATAAAACCCTACGCGGAGGAAACTGTGTATCCGCAACGCTATGATACCATCGCCGCCAAAATCGGCTATGAACGGGTCGAAATTGATCTGATAAAGGCAGGACGGATTCCCTCAAGTCAGATCCGGATGGGAAAATCCAAAAAAACAATTGTTGAATATGACAATCAGAAAATCACCATTGATTCATTGGTTTCCTGGCTCAATATCAAAGGACTCAAACAGTCTAAACTGTACCGCTTTAAAGTCTATACCATAGACGAATTTGAAAATAAGTCGGTGCCACAGCAAATCGCTGTCATTCCATTTACCGAAAGTGACGTAAAAAACCTGGTCATTGCTTCTCCGCGGATTATGACTTCACCAAATGCGATGGTCATCGACTGGACGAGCTCACTATCATCCATCCTGTTGACTTATAAAAGCCTTTCTTTTGAATATAAAGATAAGACCGGAAAAGTAATTACAGGAACCCGCGGGACCTCACCGCGTATATTTGCGGCAAATCTCAATCCCGGATCAACGGTAGCGATGAAGCTGTCCTATAATGTCATCCCGAAAGTAGGCGGACAGGAAATAGTAGACTCGATCACTTATACACAGACGCTCGATATCACTTTGCCTACCGGAGAGACAACGTTCAATCCAACAGAACGGGATATCCTCGTCGCGAATGGGGTCACTACCTTCAATGCGAATGTCGCTGCGGGGATTAAGAAATTGACCTTTCCGATTCATACCAACAGTTTACAGGATTTATTCTATTTTTCCAATGTAACTGAATTGGATCTGACCGGCGGTGAGCTATTTAACGTTAAAACCCTTGATTACAACAGAAATAGTGTGGTAAAAACGATCGGCGGCGGTAAGTTTCAGCCTTTTATACGTCATGTATCAACCATATCAAATGCCAATGCGCAAGCGATGTTAGACCTCCTGGATCTGGGGATAATCAAAAAAATTAAATATATCCCCAATTCGCTAGGAATAGATGAATTGCTGAAACGCTATGATAGTAAAAACATTGTCGAATGGGTGACACCTCCGGATGAAAGTTTGATTCCGATGAATTTCTTTCTGGACGGAAAGATTCAGGACAATAACTGGGCAACGGATATTGTCAATCCGGCGACGGACGCTCCGGCGGGAACAGCTATTGTAAACCCGATGAAAATCACGCTAAAAGCAGCGAGCGCTTCCTTTGTATTTACACTTCCAAAGGAATATCGTTTTAATATCGCCAATTACAAATATCTTAAATTTAAGGTCTATGCACCTGACAAATCTAAATTTACCGGCAGTTACAGCGCTTTCCAAAAATTGTGGCCTAGATTTATGAACTATATGTGGGCATTTTCCAGTGAAAGTGCCTTTGGTCAGGAGTACTGGGAGCTGGACAGAAATGCTACCCCAATTCCGGACAGCGATCTGACAAAATGGAAGGATGTGACCATTGATTTGTCCTCAGCAAAAGACAAACACAACAGAGTAATTGTCATTAACATTGGTGGTGAACCCGGCGGAACATTCAGTCCTCCAGCGGATATTACTTATTACTTTGCTAATTTCAGGTTTTCAAAATAACACAAAGAAATAATCCCTCAAAGAACCGTTTAGCACGGAATAATCGAAAATAGACCATAAGGGGGATTCGAAAAAAGGAAATAAAAAAACGGGAGTGTCCACCTTTGGACACTCCCGTTTTTTTATTTAATGTGAAGCATATATACTATGCTTGTATTTTTTTACTTTTTGTAATACCGCATTGCATTCGGAATCTGCTTCTCAATATCGGCAATACGTCTCGCATCGCTTGGGTGAGTGCTCAAGAACTCTGGTTGTCCTTTTTGACTTCCCGCTGCCATGCGCTTCCAAAATCCAATAGCTTCATTCGGATCGTAACCGGCCAATGCCATGATAATTAATCCTGCCTGATCTGCAGAAGATTCATCGCTGCGTGAGAACTTTAACTGAGCCAAGCTTCCCCCCAAACCATACAGATTATTAAAAATTCCAAGGGAACTGCTTCCAGTCATTCCTGCTGCTGAGCCCAGAATCTGACCGCCCATTTGTAAAGCCATTTGGTTGGACGCCTGTGCTACGGAGTGCTCTTCAATAGCGTGGGCAATTTCGTGTCCCATTACTGTCGCCATACCGGCCTCGGTACGCGTTACTTGAAGTATTCCTGTATACACAGCCACTTTTCCACCAGGCATACACCAGGCATTCACATCATCACTCTTCACCAGGTTAAATTCCCAATTGAAATTATATTTATTGGCGATACCTTTGCTCTGCAAGTATTGATTGACAGCGGTTGCCAAACGGTTACCCACACGTTTTACCATTGCCGCATCAGCCGTACCAGTAATAACTTTTGTATTATTTTTTGACAAGAAATCTTTGTAAGCCAGTGCAGCCTGTTGGTTGACTTGGTCAGCACTGACTAATTTCAAATATTTTTTTCCAGTAACAGCCGAAGTAGCACAACCTGACAACCCCGATGCCAGTGCCACACAGGCCATTACGATAGCCGAATACTTAAACATGCTTTTCATATGTATCTTATTATTCATCTGTGTTTGTTTCAATTGCATTCATGAGCTCACAGGCCCAGTCTCGTTTTTAATGTTGTATGGAATGTTGGGGCTAGATTCGGCAGGTTCTCTGTTTTTTCCAGCGCAGCTATTTCATAATAATCTATTAAATACTTTTTTTAGGATGCAATTATTGTGCCTATTCTTTTGCCTTGTTTCTTTTCTTGAATAGATAAATCTTGGATTCATGTCCTTTTAGCAGGCGCTCAATATTCTTTTGATGGGTAATTAATAGCAGTGTACAGATGGCGATGCCATAAAGCAATACCGAAGGAATGGTAGTCTTAAAAATAAATGCCAAGCTAAATGGAAAAGCAAAACCGGCCGAAATTGAACTTAGGGACACGTAATGTGTCGTCAATAGGATAATGATAAATACGGATACACAAACTAAAGCTGCCGGTGTATGTATCGCCAAAATCATCCCACACAATGTCGCTACGCCTTTTCCTCCCCGGAAGCCCGCAAATACAGGAAATAGGTGACCTATTACCGCAATCACTCCCAAGGCCAACTGAAAATTAACGAACTGAACATCACTGGTATTTTGGCCCAACTCAATCAGATAAGCGAGATTTGTTGCTGTCCACCCCTTGAATATATCTACAAACATCACGATGGAGCCGGCACGCGGTCCTAATACGCGAAAGGTGTTAGTCGCTCCAGCATTACCACTCCCATACTCACGAACATCTACGCCATAAAATGCCTGACCCAACCAAACTGCTGTAGGTATAGAACCAAACAAATAAGCTAGTAATACTGCAATTACTAAATAAATCGATATCATTAAATTAAATCAGTTCTTATAATAATTTGGCTTTCAGACTTAGATCTAAGCTCTTGACACTGTGTGTCAAAGCACCCACCGAGATATAGTCTACTCCAGCCTCTGCATAGGCCCGAATGGTTTCAAATGTTATTCCCCCAGAAGCTTCTGTCTTAAATCGATGATCGATAATTTTAACAGCTTTGGCCACATCCGCAGGTGAAAAATTATCCAACATGATTCGGTCCACTTCGCCAAAGTTAAGAACTTCGTCAAGTTCCGCAAAATTTCGGACCTCTATTTCTATTTCAATTGGTTTATTTAATTTCTTTCGATAGTCATTTGCGCGTGTCAACGCCGATACAATTCCACCGCTATAATCCACATGATTGTCTTTGATCAGAATCATATCGAATAATCCAAACCGGTGATTGGTACCGCCACCTATTTTGACCGCTTCTTTCTCCAATACCCGCAGTAAAGGTGTTGTCTTACGAGTATCCAATACCTGCGTATCCGTACCTTTCAACAGCTCCACATATTTTCGGGTTGTCGTCGCTATACCACTCATACGTTGCATCACATTCAATACCAAACGCTCTGCCAGTAGAATACTCTGGATATTTCCGCGAACATAAAATGCGATATCACCAACTTTTACCTGGCTTCCATCAGGAATAAATACCTCACAGGTCAAGGTTTCATCGATGTAACTCATGATCGCCTGAGCAACTTCTACGCCTGCCAAAATACCGTCGTCCTTAACAATCAGTTTTGCCTCTCCTTGTGCGTCCACCTCTATCGTGGATAAAGAGGTATGATCACCATCTCCGAGATCTTCCGCGACTGATTGTTTTACAAACTGCGCCAAATAATCCTTGATTTCCTTCTCCATAAATACAATTTATTGGGCTAAGATGTGGAATAATTTTTTAATCGAAAAATAGAATGATAAAAAAATAGCGTCTGACCTAACTTTTATCGATCCGAAGTTCTTCTATTGTCTGACTATTGGATCCCGCACTTATCTTGATAAATACCCGGTAATTGGCTTGTTCTGTCGCTAATGAAAAGGTGAAGTATTGATAACCATTGTTTGCATTACTCGCTTGGGTCAGTTTGACGGTCTTGGGTTTATGTTGGTTAAAAAATGTACCCAACATAATCTCGGATTGATATTTGGTATACACACCATTTTCTCCCAATAGGGACAAGGTCAGATTGGAACCAAAATACTTCGCGATATTCTTCGCATTCCCCTCCCTTAAATACGTTTTAAGTTCTTCGGAAATACTTCCCAAAGACTCCTCTCCTTCCCGTACAACAGGCTGTGATGAATAGTTTAAATCTTTCAAAAGATGCCCTGAGGCGTTAGTGTGTATAAAAAGACTATAAACAAATATAAATACGCAATAGCTTAAAAGTTTCATATAGCTCAAAATAAGACAGAACAGTTTCCACAATAGATGTAATCAATCATTAGGTAGCATAGTTTATACCAAACATAAACTATGCCACAAACCTATAAAATTATTGCATATAAACAAGGGAAGATTTTAAAGACGCATTGATAGATTCTAAAATTAAGGTTATCTTTGTTATACGATGAATAAGAAAAAAGTTGCACTCATGATCCTAGACGGACTAGGATACGGAAAACATGATAAATCAAATGCAGTTGAAGCTGCAAATACCCCATTTTTAGATCATTTATTGGAAACATACCCAAATTCAAGTCTGGAAGCTTCTGGTGAAGCCGTTGGCCTTCCTGATGGACAGATGGGTAACTCTGAGGTTGGCCACATGAATCTTGGCGCCGGAAGAGTTGTCTATCAAGAATTAGGACGTATCCACAAAGCGGTAAATGATGGCGTATTCAACACAGATATCGTTATCCAGGACGCATTTAAGTATGCGCTTGAAAATAATAAAAAAGTACACTTTATCGGTTTACTTTCGGATGGTGGTGTACATGCACACACCAAGCACCTTAAAGGTCTTTGTGATGCCGCCAAACATGCTGGACTAAACAGTGAGCAGGTCTTCATTCATGCTTTTCTGGATGGTCGTGATACTGACCCTAATTCGGGAATCGGCTATGTTAAAGATCTACAAGAATATCTAAAAACGACTTCAGGCACATTCGCTTCTGCCATTGGTAGATATTACGCGATGGACCGTGACAACAGATGGGAACGCGTTAAGTTGGCTTATGATCTTTTGGTGAAAGCCGAAGGTGAAAAAACCAATGACCTGGTTGCTGCAATCCAAAAATCATACGATGCTGGAGTAACAGACGAATTTGTTAAACCAATCGCCTTGGTTAATGAAGATGGTACTGCCGTAGCAACAATCCAGGAAGGTGATGTGGTCTTCTGTTACAATTTCAGAACAGACCGCGGTCGTGAAATCAGCATTGCACTGACACAGAAAGCTTTCCCTGAGTATGATCTTGTACCGTTGAACCTGTACTATGTCACACTAACAGCCTATGACGAAACCTTCAAAAATGTACGTGTTGTTTTCCAAAAAGATAACCTGACGAATACTTTGGGTGAAGTATTGGAAGCCAATCATAAAACACAGACCCGTATTGCCGAAACTGAAAAATATCCACACGTGACATTCTTCTTTTCGGGTGGCCGTGAACAACAATTCGAAGGTGAGAACCGTCTTTTGGTCCCTTCTCCGAAAGTGGCTACTTACGATCTTCAACCTGAAATGTCTGCAAATGGAATCACTGAAGCAATCGTCAATGATATGGAAACTCTTCAGCCCGACTTTATCTGTCTCAATTTTGCAAATCCAGATATGGTAGGTCATACCGGTGTATTTGAGGCTGTCGTAAAAGCAGTAGAAACGGTAGATCAATGCACAAAAACAGTGGTGGAAACAGGATTGAAAAATGGTTATTCATTTATCATCTTGGCTGATCACGGTAATTCAGAATTTATGGTCAATGAAGATGGATCACCAAATACGGCGCATACAACCAATTTGGTTCCTTGTATCTTGATTGATGATCACTACAAAAAAATCGCAGATGGTAAATTGGGTGATATCGCTCCAACCGTTCTCAAACTTTTGGGCGTAGATATCCCCGTTGAAATGACAGGAAATGTATTGGTATCAGAATAAGAATTTATATAAAAAAGTAAGCAGCGCACTTCCACTATTGGTGGGAAGTGCGCTACTTTTTTGGAGCTGTAGCTCCCCCTCAAGCCATCAGAAAGCTAAAAAAACGACGGATATCTTTTCGGTAGACTCTTTTTTCAGTGCCGAAGCACAACGCTTGCAGCAACTCAACCCTTCGGTGTTAAAATCCGTCAACAAAGACGGTGAAAAAGAACAACGTGAGCTCAAAATTGAAAACTGGAAAAATGAACTTTCAGCGTTCCAGTCTGCGGATATCAGCAAAAATTTTGATCCCGCACTCTACGATGTCAAAGCCGTAGATTGTGTAACGGAATTTACTGCCAAAAAGAAGGAACTGCAGATACAAAAACTCCGAATTGAGTTTGATCGTAAAAACGAAAAGGTTAAACACATCCAGATCGATAAAAAGATCGCAAACTCTCTTTATGATAGTGAGGAAAAACTGGATTATTATATCGACTCATTGTACAGTATTGTAAAACTCCAGGATGTACAAGGACTCGATGCAAACCAATATGAAATTATTGGGCGATTTGTACAATCAAAAAAATAACTCATGCTGAAAAATGTCTTTATACCCATTCATAAAGACATTTTTTTATCCCCCAATACAAACAAAGAAATGCAACATCATTGCTTTATTTGTATTTTTTCTTATCTTTGCCTCATTAATGGCCTGCAAAGGCCTCGTATAGAAAAATAAAGTGCGCAATATTTCATTGAACAAATTAGCAGCGTTAACGCTTTTAATGACCTTTCTAATCGGTCAGTTCATTGTCTATACCCATTCCCATGAGTCGCCGGCATTAAGTATAGTGGACTGCAGTCCCAAAAAACACCATGCGGACCATCCAAAATGTTCTATTTGCGACCAAAATTCACACCCGCAGTTACTCTTTCATTTTAGCCAAAATGAAATTTCTCTTCCTGAACGGGAAATAGCATTTGGTTTCTTTGTCCCCAGTGACCAAATGATCAGTGCATTGCTATCTGGCAATCGCGGTCCCCCCATTTGTTAAATTTCATCCACGATGCGACAACAAAGCTTTTATGGAAAGCCTTGTTTACTATGATCAGGAAGCAAAGCACCAAAATTTTGGTGATTGCTACTGGCGTATTCATAATGGATTTCCCTCTTAATTTAACAATCAAGCAATTCAATGATGAATTTCTCCGTATTGAACAAGTTATTTTTCATGACTGATGAAAAAGCAATTTTAATGCGACAGGCTATCATTTGGATAGGCACCATCTACTGATGGCATAAAAATATTTACAGATGAAACTCAAAATTAAAGGCGGCATATGTATGCTTGTCTGCTATTTCCTTCTATTCACAGTTAACGCTGCGACCATATCGGGTAAGGTGACAGATTCAAAAACAAATCAACCGATCGCGGGAGCGACCATATCTTTGCTCCAACTCCGCTCAAGTACCTCTTCGGATCAACAGGGGCGTTATACATTCAAATCACTGCCCTCGAGTGGACGTTATCTTGTCGAAGTACGTTTTATTGGGTACCAATCGCTGATCAAAACGATAGATCTGACATCGGCGGATGTATCGGTCGATTTCGCATTGACAGAAAGTATAATCGAGACAAATGAGGTGGTGGTTACAGGTACACTTGTGACTGCGCAAAGCCGTCGCAACAGTACCTCTGTCTCTGTTATTTCCAAAGACGAATTACAGGGTGGTGCGACAAATCTGATCGACGCACTAGCCCGTCAGGTACCTGGTTTAAGTCAGATTACAACAGGACAGGGTATTTCCAAACCTGTCATCCGCGGTCTTGGTTATAACCGTGTTGTCACCGTCAATGATGGTGTGAAGCAAATGGGCCAACAATGGGGTGACGAACATGGTATCGAGATCGACCAAAATCAGCCCGACCGGGTAGAGGTACTTCGGGGTGCAGCTTCGTTGATGTACGGATCTGATGCCATCGGTGGTGTGATTAATATCCTCGAGCCCAGCGTTCCCACTGCAGGTGAAATAAAAGGCGAACTGCTATCTAGTTATTCAACCAACAATGGACTCACCAACAACTCGCTCATGCTTACAGGCAATGAAAACGGCTTTGTATGGCGCGGACGTGGATCTTATCAAAATGCGTATTCCTACAATACACCAGCAGGGCGCTATATCAATAGTGGTTTTAATAACACCAGCTTCAGTGGTATGCTGGGTTTAAATAAGCAATGGGGATATTCACACCTTAATTTTTCCTACCTCAAAAATAATATTGGTTTTTACGATGGTGAAGTCGGCGATCCATTATACAATGAATCTAAAAGCCGGACATTGGATTTCCCCAAACAGGATATCCGCCATTATAAGCTCGCACTCAATAATAATTTTGTGATTGGCTCAGGAAATTTAAAACTGGACCTGGGCTACCAGAAAAATCAACGTCGCGAACTTGAAGAAGCGACACCTTCCCTATTTTTTGATTTAAATACCTACTCCCTTGATGCGAAATATTACCTCGCTGAAAGAAACGGCTGGCAGCATGTCGTTGGTATCAGTGCCAGTCAGGAGCATAGTGTCAACAAGGGTGTTGAATTTCTGATTCCTGCTTATGACCAGGTCGAATTGGGCGTTTTTGGTTATGCCAAGAAAACCTGGGGCGATAACACCTTCAATATGGGACTACGCTACGATTATGTCAATAGCAAGGGCAAACAGCTTTTCGTTGAGGATGAGGAGCAATTTCCGGGTTTTAAAAATAAATTCAGCAATATTAGCGGTGCTTTAGGTTTTACACATAGTTTCAGCGAAGATTTCAACTTCAAAGCAAATGCCGGATCGGCCTTCAGAGCACCTAACCCGGCAGAATTGGGTTCTAACGGCGTACACGAAGGTACATCACGCTACGAAATCGGTAATGAAAATCTGAAAGCAGAACGTAGTTTCCAAGCGGATGCAACCCTTGAATTTGGACATAGCATCGTCACCGGTAGTATCGGGATCTATGAAAATTATATTCATAATTTTATCTATGCTTCAGCAAAAAAGGGCGATACAAAAACCATCGTTGATGAGGACAATAATGAACAGACTTATGATGTTTATCGTTACGGTCAGGTAAATGCCAATCTTTATGGTTTTGAGGGAAGTCTAAACTTCCATCCGCTGAACTGGGTACACTTGGACAACACCTTTACCTATACCCATGCACAAAACAGGACTTTTGATAGGCCCTTAGCATTGATTCCGGCAGGTGTTTTACACAACACACTACGCCTTGAGCCCAAAATAAATGGATTACATGCTTTTTATGTATCGGTAGGTTTAGACAATTATTTTAAACAGAATCGCGTTGACGAAACTTTTGAAACAGCAGCAGATTCGTATTCATTGATCAATGCCGGAATAGGCACTACCTTACATTTAGGAAAACAACAAGTGAAGCTGTACGCTACTGCGTCTAATCTCACCAACAAGCGTTATTACGATGCTTTAAGTAGACTACGTCCGGGAAGATTATCGCAAGAAAATCCTACTTATGGCGTTTATAATATGGGCAGGAACGTTACTTTTGGAATCTACCTCCCACTTAGCATAAAAAAATAAAGCGCCGAAGTTTTCTCAAAAGGCAGATTTGGCAAATGTGCTAAATAATATTTTGAGACTTCAGTCTAAAAAATAATGTCCGAATTCTTAACGAATTCGGACATTATTTTTATGCGATCAGCGCACTAAAAATTATTCTCAGAATTTAAATTCTCGCCCTACTTAGGGTCATCTGCGGTGCCTTCCCGTGCCAAAGCCACATCGTCAGGCATGCTTTCCAATGAGGAATCTAATGCAAATAACGATTCATCTGAGGCCCGATCTCCACCGGCGATCTTCAATTTATCGATCAATTCAAGCGCAAGTTTCTCTTCTTCGATCTGCTCTTTGACAAACCATTGTGCAAAATTCCATGTCGCCCAATCTTTCTGCTCCATAGACAGATTGACAATGGTATAAATCGCTTCGGTATTATCTACTTCATGTTTAAATACCCGCTGGAAACATTCCGTCAAGGTCTTTGGATCTGCTGGTGGTGCTGAAATGGCCTGGATCCGGGGACGCCCTCCTCTTTCCAGTATGTACCCCATAATTTTGGTCATATGATTCCGTTCCTCTTGCGCATGTCGATATAGGAAATTGGCGATACCACCGTAACCTTGATCGTCGGCCCATACACCCAAAGCCAGATAAATTTGCGCAGCTTCGGCTTCTTTTGTCATTTGACTGATTAAAATATCCTGCATTTCTGCAGACAATCGATTCGTTTCCATATACTAAATTCCTGTTGATTCAATAAAGGAACAGTATTGCGAAGTATTTCGTTTGCAAATTTATCAAAGACAGACGGCAGAGCGGATCAGTCGTATCAAGAGAATCCTCAGAAGCTATTGGATAACCTAAAGAATGAAAAGAGCAAGGTGTTAAGTACCTTCATAAAAAAAGGGAAGCTCAGTTGAGTTTCCCTTTTTCTATCCTATAAGATAAGCTTATTTCAAGTTATCTCTATATACTTTTGCTTTTTTGACTTCTGTTTGAATATCTTTTTTAGAAGAATCAAAGCTCAATACTTTTTCATAATCCTTGATTGCATTATTATAAGCATCTGTAGCCATTGCTTTGTTGTAATTAGGTGTACCAGCTGTACCGATCAAAATACCCAAATCGCGGTTTGCGATTGCTCTATTTTGATAGAACTTTGAGTCAGTAGGTGTGATAGCGATCGCTTTTGAATAATCTTCAATCGCTACGCGCAACAATTGTTCTTTGTTTGCCGCAGACACTTTGTTTGCTTGAATTGCAAGCGTATTGTTTGCTTTTGCTTTAAAGTACAATGCATTTGCATTTTTAGGGCTTAATGCAACAACCTTACCGAAAGTTTCAGCTGACTTTTTATAATCACCATTTTGAAATTGGGAGTAACCCAACATATACAAGACATCCGGATCTTTGCCTTCCTGCGGTAAAGCTTTTGTCAAGTATGACTCTGCATTTTTGAAGTCACCATCCAAAAGAGCTTTTTGGCCCATTCTCACATTGGCATTGCTATGCTCAGCTTGTTTTTGTTGTGCATTGGCACCAAGTGCAACCAAAGCAAAAACTCCTGTGAACAAACCTAATTTAAGTGATTTTAAGTTCATATCTAAATAGTTACGTTTTTTCAATATACCTTATTAATGATCAATATTGATCGTTTATTATCCCAAGAAAAAATAGTCCTGTTGCTTCACCTCTTGCAAGAATCTGCCATCGTTTATTCTTTCACATTCCAATATTACAATTATTATGCCTATTTATCCAACAAATGGCAGATAAATTTTATTTAACCTGCCTTTTTTGCATATTCTAGAAAATAGATTAGTAATTTTGCTACCTTTTAGCAATTGGCACTTCCCTTGCAATATAGGGGAAACAATATTTGAAGCTTAAAATTTGAAGGTCTGCCGACAACATGTCAGCGACTGCCAAATACACAAAATAAACACTATGAGCAAATTCGAAACTTTTGATTTCAGTCAGGCTATTCCAATCGTTACGGAAGACACAGAATTCTTCCCCCTATTGACACAGCAGGATGAAGACGATATGGCAAATGCTGAAATTCCAGAAGCACTATCTATTTTGCCTTTACGCAATACCGTATTATTTCCCGGTGTTGTCATTCCGATCACTGTAGGAAGGGATAAATCCATCAAATTGGTTAAAGAAGCTTATAAGGGCAACAAAACAATTGGTGTGGTTTCACAAAAGGATATGACAGTAGAGGACCCTGGGTTTGAGGAGTTGAATAAGGTGGGTACTGTTGCCCATATTATCAAAGTGCTGCAGATGCCTGATGGAAACACCACAGTCATCATCCAGGGAAAGCAACGTTTTAACTTGATAGAGATCTTAGAAACCGAGCCTTATCTCAAGGCGCGTGTCGAGAAATTCAACGAGGCAAAACCCAAGATGACAAAACATTTCAAGGCGACAATATCCACCTTGAAAGAAATGGCATTACAGATTATTCAGCTTTCACCCAATCTACCCAGCGAAGCTGGTATCGCAATCAAAAATATTGAAAGCCCTTCTTTTCTGATCAATTTTATTTCGTCCAACATCAATGTCGAAATGATCAAAAAACAAGAGCTTCTTCAAATACCAAAGGTTGAAAACCGTGCAAAGCTCTTGTTGGAATTGTTGACCTTGGAAATCCAAATGTTGGAACTGAAACATCAGATCCAGAATAAAGTGCGTGTCGACCTAGACAAGCAACAACGGGATTATTTCCTGAACCAACAATTGAAAACCATCCAGGAAGAGCTTGGTGGAAATACACCTGACCTTGAGCTGGAAGAGCTTAAAAAGCGTGGTAAAACAAAAAAATGGGGCCTTGATATCGAAAAACATTTTAACAAGGAACTTGAAAAGCTATCACGTATCAATCCAGCTGCAGCAGATTATTCCGTTCAGTTAAACTATCTTGAACTGCTGCTTGATCTTCCTTGGAATGAAACGACCAAAGATAATTTTGACTTAAATAAAGCACAAAAAGTCCTGGACAAGGATCACTATGGGTTGGAAAAAGTCAAAAAACGTATCATTGAATACCTCGCGGTATTGAAACTGAAAAATGACATGAAAGCCCCTATCCTTTGTTTGGTGGGCCCTCCGGGAGTTGGTAAAACCTCCTTAGGAAGATCGATCGCCAAAGCATTGGGTCGTAAATATACACGTATGGCCTTGGGTGGTGTGCGCGACGAAGCCGAAATCAGAGGCCACCGCAAAACGTACATCGGTGCAATGCCCGGTCGTATTATCCAATCGCTGAAAAAAGCTGGTGCTGCCAATCCGGTCTTTATCCTGGATGAGATCGATAAAATGAGCGCAGATTTTAAAGGCGACCCTTCTTCTGCCCTACTTGAGGTATTGGATCCGGAGCAAAACACACATTTCTACGATCATTATGTGGAAATGGAATTTGACCTTTCCAAAGTAATGTTTATTGCAACGGCCAATTCGCTAAGTGCTATCCAGCCAGCTTTATTGGACCGTATGGAAATTATCGAGGTCAATGGATATACCATTGAGGAGAAGATTGAAATAGCGAAAAAACACTTGCTACCCAAACAACGTGAAATGCACGGTATGGCTGCCAAGGATGTTGCTCTAAAAGGTAAGATTATCGAAAAAATCATTGAAGACTATACCCGCGAATCGGGCGTACGTGGACTGGAAAAGAAAATTGGTTCGATCGTCCGTGGTATTGCGACACGTATTGTCATGGAAAAAGATTATAATCCAAGTATCAACGATCAGGATGTTGTGGATATCCTGGGCGCTCCGATCTTTGATAAAGATATCTACGAAAACAATAATGTTGCCGGTGTGGTGACTGGCTTGGCCTGGACTTCCGTGGGCGGTGATATTCTATTTATCGAATCGTCTTTAAGTCCCGGTAAAGGACGCTTGAGCCTGACAGGTAATCTTGGTGATGTCATGAAAGAATCCGCTTCAATCGCCTTAGCTTATTTAAAAGCTCATGCTGCTGATTTCGGGATCGACTACAGGGTATTTGATCATTGGGATATCCATATCCACGTGCCTGCAGGTGCTATTCCTAAAGATGGTCCATCCGCAGGGGTAACAATGCTGACTGCGCTTACATCTTTATTTACCCAACGTAAGGTTAAAGAGAAATTGGCTATGACAGGTGAAATTACACTACGCGGAAAAGTGTTACCAGTAGGCGGTATCAAAGAAAAGATCCTTGCGGCGAAACGTGCAAACATCAAAGATATTATCCTTTGCAAATCCAATGAAAAAGATATCCTTGAAATCAAGGAAGATTATATCAAAGATATGCAGTTCCATTATGTGACCGAAATGGCACAGGTGATCAAACTAGCACTTCTAGAAGAAAAAGTAGATGGTGCTTTGGATCTAACCCAAGGAATTGAAAACACAAAAAAAGAGGCTTAATCACCTCCCAAAAGTTTAGATAAATTTATTCAGAAAAACGGGGATCCAAAAATATTGGATCCCCGTTTTTCTATTATGCCACCCGTATTCTCCATTCTACCCTTTCAACTATTCAACACGCAGGGATTTACTTTTATTCTTTTGCCCCCTCGTATCACTCACTATTTAATTTCGAATATTCAATGCTCAGCGCATTCACTTTTTGCTTTTGAACAAATCATTTCTTTTAAGAACTTATCGTTTTAACATTACCACAAGTTAGCATAAACATGCAGTTCTATGCGCTATCAACCAAGTTTGTCATGGAGGACTTCCTCATCCAGGCTATTTTCATATTTGGAAATCACGAGTGTTGCTGCCGAATTGCCAATCAGATTGGTGATGGCCCTTGCTTCACTCATAAACCGATCCACTCCAAACACCAATGCCACGGACTCAACAGGCACATGTCCGACCACAGGCAAAGTCAGCGCCAAGGTCACAAAGCCACTTCCCGTTACACCCGCAGCTCCTTTGGAGGTTAGCAACAGCACCAACAGCAAGGTAATTTCCTGCTGCAAGGTCAGGTGCATATTGAGTGCCTGCGATATGAATACCGCTGCCATGGTCAGGTAAATACTCGTCCCATCTAGGTTAAAGGAATACCCCGTCGGGATCACCAAACCTACCACGGACTTCGCACAACCTGCATCCTCCATTTTCTGCATAATGCCCGGCAATGCTGATTCCGAAGAAGAGGTTCCCAATACAATTAAAATCTCATCTTTGATATATTTCAGGAATTTGAAAATATTAACCTTCAGGTAGAAGTGTAATACCGCGCCGATGACAATAATGACAAAAATAAAACAGGTCAGATAGAAACTTAACATCAACATCCCCAACTTGGTCAAGGCTTGAATACCAAACTTTCCAATGGTAAATCCCATCGCCCCCATGGCTCCCAATGGAGCCAGATACATCACCATCTTAATAATGGAGAAAAGTACCTTTAGAAAAGATTGCAGCACATTGATAACGGGTTCAGCAGCTTTTTGACCGATCTTGGTCATCCCTATCCCAAAAAGCACCGCAAAAACCAGTACCTGCAATATATTATCTGAGGCAACCGAAGCGATAACGTTCTCCGGAATAATATCCATGATAAAGTCCATGAAACTGTGTGGCTTCTGGGACTCGGTAATATAATGTGATACCGAAGATGTATCCAAACTCGCCAGATCGGCATTCATGCCCGTTCCGGGTTGAATCAGATTGACAAAGATCAAACCGATAATCAATGCAATCGTGGTCATGACTTCGAAATAGATAATCGATGTCAGTCCAATCTTCCCTACTTTCTTCACATCTTGCATCCCTGCAATACCGATCACGATCGAACTGAAGATCAATGGTGCAATCACCATCTTGATCAACTTGATAAAGACATCACCCAGCGGCTTTAGTTTAACGGCAAAATCGGGGAAATAGACCCCACAGAAAATACCGATCAATATACCGACGATAACCTGAAAATAGAGACTCTTAAAAATATGCTTCATTGTCTTAACGAGTGACGGCTATCCCATCGGCTTTTAACATGCCCTTGAATTTGGGGTTTCGGATATATTTATTAAAATCATGGCTTTTCATCCCCGTAAAATCAGTATACTGCATAAAAGGATAATACTTGACCAGCTCATTGTACACATCTACTTTATACCCCAGGTCGGTAGCTTTCAGCTTATTGGAAAGAAAACCGACAAACTTCTTCAACATCACATCGGTGTTATTGACGGTGATGTGAATCTTCTTGACCTGTTTACTAAAGGTTCGGTAGGAATCGGTTCCTTTCTCTACATCTTTTGATTTAAAATCTTCGATACCGATCGCCGGAGCGAGCATAATACACATGATATCGTTTCCGTTTTCGGCAAGTTTTTTTGCTCCATCAACATCAACATTATGATTTTCCAGTGTACCCTTTGCGAAGCTCGTACTGAATGTTGCACTGCTCAGAGCACTCAATACAACTGAAGCACCCCGACTATGTGAGATCAGGATAATCTTCTTATTGCTGATGCTATTAAGGAGGTTGCGTAATCCAAACTCACCTGCCATTTGGCTAAATGAGGTAGCAGAAAACCAAACTTTAGCGCCGCCAAAAGGATTTGTCGTATGTAATCCATCCCAATAAAACTTAACCACCTCATCTTTATTCGTATTGAGCTTTAATAACTTGCGCATATACTCATAGCTCTCATTGACCTCATCTGATGGTGCATTGAACCCATGCACAAAGATAAATACACGGTCTTTCGCCTTTACTTTGCTGCCCACAGCCAGCATACGGGTCTTCTCAAAACCTTTCAGCTGGCTTTCAATACCCTTTTCTGTTGCAATCTTCATCAGAGAATAGGCATTCACATCACCACTTTTAGGTGGTTCACCATACGTTTTGCGCCAATTGTCCGGATAGAAGTTTCCATTCTGATCCACAAAGGAATTCACGATATTCGGTTTGTCAAATGAATTGGGGTAAGGATCCTTGGGCACGTTATGGGCTATATCACAGGAAACCATTGAAAAAAGAAGAAAAAGATAGAAAAGTTGTCCTCTCATGGAGCTATTTATTTACGCTGTTAAAAACCTTAATTTTAATAAGGCCAAAGGTTGATTGAATCATAAAAGTATATATTGGCAAAATACAGCAAATACCTTATGATATGCCTGCTGTGTCATTATAATCAATTCCGTATTACGAATATATAAAAAAAGAAGCTGTACAAAAAGTAAAAGCTCTTCTTAGCGACTCCCTTGGGTCTAGCATATAAAAAAAAATGACTTCGCGGAGTAAAAACAAGATGAAAGAAAAAGGGGGCAGTCCATCTTGAACGCCCCCTTCTCTTGATATTTTTATACTTAGCTACTGAAGTATGCACGTACATTTTTACCTTCAATCCAGTTCATATAGGCTTTATTAACAACCTTATTACCACCTGGGGTAGGGTAATCACCAGAGAAATACCAATCTCCAGTATGCGCCGGACATGCTTTATGTAAATTATCCAAGGTCTGATACACTACCTCAAGCTCCGCTTTTAAATGGTGTGGTCTAACGATACGGCCAATTTCTTCGGAAATCTCTTGATCTGTAAATGGCGCATAAATGGCTTTCACATAGTTTTCGATTTCATTGACATCCTGTGTCATCGACAACAGACATTTCTGGTACACTTCATCAATAATATGTGCCATACCGCGTTGTTTCAACAGGTTGATTGCTGCTTCGAATGCAACGAATTCACCCATACGTGACATATCGATACCATAACAATCTGGGTAGCGAATTTGAGGTGCAGAGGAAACGATCACAATTTTCTTCGGATTCAAACGATCCAAGATTGTCAGGATACTTTGTTTCAAGGTCGTTCCACGTACAATGGAGTCATCAATTGCAACAATGGTATCTTCATGATCTTTAACAATGCCATAAGTCGTATCATACACATGTTGTACCATATCTGTACGATCCGCATCCTGCGTAATGAAGGTACGCAATTTAGCATCCTTTACATTCAGTTTTTCAAAACGAGGTTTGATGCTCAAAATCTCATCCAACTCCTCATCAGAAATTTTGTCTGCACGTTTTAATAAGGTCTCTTTTTGGAAATCCCTGACGTAGGTATTGATACCATCCATCAAACCGTAGTACGATACTTCGGCCGTATTGGGGATAAAAGAGAATACGGTATTCTTAATATTACTTTTGACAGATTCCAGTACCTGTGGTACTAATAATCTACCCAATTCTTTACGCTCTTTATAGATATCAGCATCTGACCCACGAGAGAAATAGATACGCTCAAAAGAACAAGAACGTTGTTCAACAGGTTGTCTAAACATTTCCTGTGACACAGTACCATCTTTTTTAGCGATCAAGGCATGGCCCGGTTTAATTTCTTTCACGGCACCGATAGGCACATTGAATGCAGTCTGGATAACTGGTCTTTCGGAAGCTACAACTAAGATTTCCTCATCTTGATAGTAGAATGCCGGACGGATACCCGCAGGATCACGCATCACGAAAGCATCGCCATGACCAAAGATACCAGCGATGGTATAACCACCATCCCAAGTCTTTGCTGAACGCTTTAGGATCTTGGAGACATCGATATTTTTGGCGATCAATGAACTGATCTCGACATTGGAATACCCTTCTTTTTTGAATTGATCAAAAAGCTCCTGGTTTTCATCATCTAAGAAATGTCCAATTTTTTCCAAAACGGTTACGGTATCCGCTTTTTCTTTTGGATGTTGTCCCAACTCATACAATTGTTGCAAAAGTTCATCAACATTGGTCATGTTGAAGTTACCCGCAACAACAAGATTGCGTGACATCCAGTTGTTTTGTCTTAAAAATGGGTGACAGCTTTCGATACTGTTCTTTCCATGCGTTCCATAGCGCAAATGTCCTAAAAGTACTTCTCCAGTAAAACTGACATTATCTTTTAACCATTGGGTATCCTTTGACTCATCTGGAAATGCCTTCTGAACAGAAGCAAATTTTTTCTGTACATATTCGAATATGTCTGCCACAGCAGTTGAGCCCATAGCTCTGTAACGCGAAATGTAACGATTTCCAGGTTTAACATCAAATTTAATGGTTGCAATTCCAGCCCCGTCTTGTCCACGGTTGTGCTGTTTTTCCATTAATAGGTACAATTTGTTGATGCCATAGAATGGCGTACCATATTTTTCCTGATAATAAGATAAGGGTTTTAACAGGCGAATTAGTGCGATTCCGCACTCGTGTTTAATAGCGTCGCTCATATCTTGATTTGATGACGCAAAAGTAAGAATTATTTAGCACTTACCGATCCCTCTCCACACTTTTTCCGCAATAAAATTACAGTGAATAGACAGTGTCTCTTTGCGGTAGGTTTCAAAGCCTTATTGTGCGATAAAAACCGGAACTTTTACAGCATGACGCAATTTGTTTACCGTCTCACCAAACACAAAGTCTTTGACTCCGGTATGACCATGACTCCCCACGACCAAGAGGTCTGCATGATATTTTTCGCAGACTTCGGCAATGCTCTTGATCCGATTGTTGTAGCCAAGTTCATATTCCGTTTGATGCCCTTTGGACAATAAAAAGTCAGCATATAGCTTTAAGCGTTCCAAATCCTGTCGTGACTCAAAATCATCAGTAGACTCGCCTGTATATTTAACGGAAGCACTTTCAACAATGTGGACAACGACAAAGCTGGTATCGGCATGTGACAACTGCAACGCGTATTGTATTACTTTCTGATCTGAATTTGAAAAATCCAAGGCAATCACCACCTTCTTGAAAGATCCTCTGTCCTCAAAATGTAAAGCTTCAAATGGTGGGTGTATCTCCAACTCGATTGGTTTTGATTTGCGCATAATGGGGATTAAGACCGTCATGATCAGCAGAAAAAGCAGACCAACGGCTCCCAGGATAAGTAACACTGTGACCAAAAGATTGTTTGCTTCGGTAATCCATCCAGTGACCTCGTCATAAACCAATTTAAAATTCAGAACCGCTATCACAGCAGCAATCAACCAGGCAAAAGCCTTGGTCAGGGGTTTAATTGCAAAGATGCCCATCTTGGCCTTGTCGCTGACAAAGTGAATCAATGGTATGACCGCAAAGGCCAGCTGCATACTCAAGATCACCTGACTAAAGATCAACAACTGCCCTACGCGTCCTTCTCCAGAAATCAGGATCACCAATACGGCGGGTATAATTGCCAAAAGTCGTGTGATAATCCGACGCAGCGTCGGACTGATGCGCAGCCTTAAGTAACCTTCCATTACAATCTGTCCAGCCAGGGTTCCGGTGACTGTTGAACTTTGGCCCGCCAAGATCAATGCCACAGCAAATAGCTTCGAGGCCCATTCTGTACCAAGTAAATTGCCCAATAAATGATAGGCATCTTCCAGTTCGGCTACATCATGCATACCATTTTTATGAAATACGGATGCCGCAAGAATCAATATTGCCGCATTGACTAGGAATGCCAAGTTCAATGCGATGGCACTGTCCCAAAAATTATATTTTAATGATTTTCGTATGGAGACTTCATTTCGGTCAATCTTTCGGGTCTGCACCAACGCGGAATGCAGGTAAAGGTTGTGTGGCATGACAGTAGCACCGATAATACCAATCGCTATATAGAGCGCAGCACTATTGGGAATACTGGGAATAAAACCTGTGGCTACTTCAGAGAAATCAGGCTTAGCCAAAAACATCTCCACCATAAAGCACATGCCGATCATAGAAATTAAACCGATGATAAAGAGTTCCATCTTGCGCATCCCCAACTTCTGTAAGTAGAGCAATAGGAAGGTGTCGGCAAAACTGATCAGTACCCCCCAAAGCAGATCAATACCGAACAACAGGTTGAGGCCAATGGCCATACCCAGTACTTCGGCCAGATCACAAGCAGCAATCGCAATCTCGGCTAGGACATACAGCACAAAATTCATCCGCTTGGGGTAAGTCTCGCGGTTACATTGCGCCAGATCCTTCCCTCTCACGATACCCAAACGCGCACAAAGGTTTTGCAGCAATAGCGCCATAATATTGCTCATCAGCAAGACCCAGATCAGAGCATAGCCAAACTGACTTCCCCCCGCGAGGTCCGTCGCCCAGTTGCCCGGATCCATATACCCCACACTGATCAGATAGGCTGGGCCGAAAAAACTGAGTACCTTTTTGAATTTGGATTTTCCTTGATTGACATCCACACTTTCATGGATATCGGATAATGATTTATGATGGGAGTCGTCGTGATGCATAGTTTACATGAGGACAATATCTTTTATTGCTAGGGCTAAAGATAAAAAGCTTTACATTACTAGGCAATTAAACAGCCATATAATTAGAATTTAAATGAAAGTTGCCCGGAATTTTCTTTCGACTGATTGCCAAATTTGACAAAATCAACGGGTTCATACTGTCCCATGTCCGGATTAAAGCGGCGGATATGCACACCGCTACACATAAAACTCAGATCAACTGAGCGCAATAGTTTTTTTGCGAAATCGAGCCGTTCTGGTTCCAATCTACGTCCAATAGAAATATGCGGTTCATCACTGATTTCAATCAGATCAAAGGAGTTGAGGGTATGTACGACCTTTCGGGCCCGATCCTTTAGGTAACTTCGGGCATGTACTGTGGGAGCAATATAAAAAGCTCCTCCAGCGAAAGAGGAAAAATGATCAAAATAAACATACTGACTACGCTCATAGAGCATCGTTTGTTGTAAAGCTGCAATGGCCTGTGCCAGTGTATCCTCATTTCCGGCAAAAGCACAGATGGTCACATGGGCTTTGGAATTGCAGCTGTGATACCAACCTTTGTCCTTATCTGGAAATTCTTCGGCCAAGGCCGCTCTCAACTGCTGCTTTAAACCGTCCACTAATACTAAACCCGCTTCATCAGGCTGAAAAACAAACGAATACTTATTGACACTACCCTCCATAACAAAAAATCACCTTTTGATCAGTAGGTAAGATACCAAATACGATGGAGATAACAAAACGATACTACCATCCTATTCCATAGTCCTCCCCATTGTTGCTGCTACCGCCCCAGAGTGTACCATGTTGCTGGTCGAAATAGATCGCATTGATCGGACCACTATTTCGTTCACCAAACTGTATGCTATAGCCCATTGTCTTAAGTTTTTCGACAACTTCCTTCGGCGTGCGTTTGTCCAGTAATAAGCTTCCGGCACGAGGTTTTCGGTCGTCTATTTTGGTGCCACCCAAAGATAACCACAGTTGATTACTATTGATATTCGGTGCCTCACTTGCCTGCTGTGGTGTCATGCCGAACTCCACAGTATTCAGAAAGAATTGCAGCAGATTCTGATCCTGTGTGTCACCACCCTGTACCGCAAAAGATAGATATGGTTTTCCCTCTTTTAGTGCTAGCGCGGGTGTAAGCGTTACACGTGGCCGTTTGCCCGGTGCCACGACATTGAAGGGATTGATCAGGGAGTCGAGGACAAAACTTTGTAGGCGTTGGCTCATGCCCACCCCCGTATTTCCTGCGATACAGGCCGGTAGCCAGCCTCCACTCGGCGTAATCGAAACAACCCAGCCTTCGGCATCTGCCGCTTCCACACTGGTCGTTCCACGCAATAGCCGATCCATATAGACACTATCTGTTGCCAGAGAGGCCCAGCGGGCTGTATCCGGCAGGGATAACAAGGATGATGTTGAATTCGCGTCGTGCTTGGGAACAAAATCTTTTTTTGACTCCGTATCCGGAGTGAATTGCTTGCTACGTTGTTGAAGTAGCTTGGCAAAAGGATTTTTCTTTCCTTCATAAGGATAAGGATCGCCCGGAAGAACCTGTGGATTGTTCTGCTTTGGATCAATCGTAGCGGCGCGTGCCTTGGCATAAGACTCACTTAATAAACCCTGAATAGGTGCCTTAGGTTTGAAATAGGGATCCCCATAATAAAAATCCCGGTCTGCAAAGGCCAGATTCATGACCTGATATATTGTATGTATATAGGGCGCGGAGTTATAGCCCATGGCTTTTAGATCAAAATTTTTCAGCAGCTGCAAGCTCTGCAGCATAGCTGGTCCCTGCGTCCACTCCTGTAATTTATAGACATCTATACCTTTATAGTTAACATGCAAAGGTTCTTCTTCAATGGGTTTCCAGTTGGCAAGGTCTTCTTTGGTAATCAAGCCCCCCTGCTCTTTACTGCCACGGACAAATTCATCCGCAATATCTCCTTTATAAAAACGGTCGTAGGCAGCCATGATGGCTGTTTTTCGGTCTTTACCGGCTGCCAGGGCTTTCTTTTCCGCTTCAACAAGCTTGGTTAATGTTTGAAGCAGATCCTGCTGTACAAAGAGCTCGCCGGCTTCGGGAGCTTCCCTTTCTGTCCCTTGATGGACCAAGAAGACTTTTTTGCTGTATGGCCATTCTTTGATACGCTCTTTACCACGTTCGATACTGTTAGCGGTCTGCGCATCGATGGGATAACCGGCCGCCATTTCTAACGCCGGTGCTAGTACTTCGGCCAGGCTCTTGGTGCCATATTGGGCCAGCATGTAACATAAGCCCCCCGGTGTGCCAGGTGTAACCGCGGCAAGAGGACCGTATTCTGGTGGAAATTCATAGCCCTTTGAGCGAAAGAAATCAACCGTTGCCCCCGTCGGCGCAACACCCAGGGCGTTGATAGCAATTACCTTTTTTAATTTCGGATGATAGATCAGCGCCTGTGTCTCTCCACCCCAGCTAAGCACATCCCACATGGTACAAGTGGCTGCGAGCATTGCACAAGCGGCATCAATAGCATTGCCCCCTTGGTGGAACAACTGGGCACCAGCAGTTGCCGCCAAAGGCTTACCTGTAATCGCCATCCAATGTTTACCATGCAATGGCGGCTTCTCGGTACGTTGTGTCTGTCCCTGAACTGGCGCAAATGCTGTTATCATTCCAGCAAAAGCAGTAAATAGCGCATATCTTCTTTTCATCTGAGTTATTCTTTTTTGTCCAAAGTCCGCCCCTTTGGTCTCCTCCCTTATTGAAACAGGGATACCAAACCGGATTTGCGCCTCGCGGCACATGTAATAGTTATTGAAGACAAGATAGGAATTTTTTAAAAATCATCTGGCTATTGATGTAAACCCTCTGCATAAAACGGTAGCCAGATTTTTTAAAAACAAAGAGCCCATCTCAACCGCAGTTGATATGGGCTCTCTATATCGCCTTTTTGATGATCGGATTACCAATAGATGGAATACAATGCTGTCACCAATAAGGCAACAATCAATGCTCCTATCAAAAATGCTTTATGTGGTTTAAACATCGTTGTATCTACCTCCAGACCAGCAGGTACTACCCCGCGTTTGTTGTCAATCAAACTGATAATGATCATACCGATGATACAGATCGCAAAGACAAAGCCCATCCGGTCCAAAAACGGAATTTCGTAAATCCCCGTTGTCGGATTTGGAATAGAGAAACCGGTAGAAGCCAAGAAAGAAAGATCTGCCCAATCTGGTAATTTTTTGAAAATAATGGATAAGATAAATCCACCGATCGTTGCAAATAATGCAGCATTTGATGTTGTCTTTTTCCAGAAAAATCCCAAGATGAACATGGCAAAAATACCCGGTGACACAAATCCAGTATACTCCTGGATGTATTGAAATCCACCTTTTTTGTCAATACCCAAATGTGGCGCGATAATCACGGCCAAAATCATGGCAACAACAACGGTTAATTTACCAATATTGACCAACTTCTTATCAGAAGCTTCGGTATTAAATACCTTTTTATAAATATCCAATGAAAAAATCGTGGCAATACTATTTGCTTTACCCGCCAATGAGGCAACTACCGCAGCCGTCAAAGCCGCAAATGAAAGCCCTTTCAGACCTGCTGGCAACAAATTCAACAACACAGGGTAAGCATGATCCGGATTTACCTCACCATGTTGCATCATTTCGGTTTGAAATAAGCCATCTTTCCACATAACGTATGCGGCAATACCCGGTAATACCACGATAATCGGCATCAACAACTTCAAGAATGCAGCAAACAAAATCCCGTTACGCGCAGTCTTCAAATCTGCTCCCAACGCACGCTGCGTGATGTACTGATTACAACCCCAATAGTTCAGATTCACAATCCACATACCCCCAATCAGAACTGTCAGTCCCGGTAAATCCAGGTAGTTCTCGTTTTTACGTTCCAGGATCATGTGGAAGTGGTCAGACGCTTTCTCGGTCATCAATTGGTACCCCTGCAAGATACCAGAACCACCATAATGTTCTGAAACCAGGTTCAATGCCAAATAGGTTGTTGCCAAACCACCCAACACCAAAAAGAATACTTGAATAATATCCGTGTATCCGATCACCTTCATACCGCCCAATGTGATGATAACAGCAAAAATCGCAATCGCATACATACATGCATCCAAGCTAATACCAGAGATACTGCTCACCGCAATAGCACCTAAGTAAAGGATCGAAGTCAGGTTGACCACCACATATAGTAGTAACCAAAAGACAGCCATAATCATGGCTACAGTGCCGTTATAACGCTTGTGTAGAAATTGCGGCATCGTAAAGATCTTATTCTTGAGGTATACCGGAATAAAAAACACCGCCACAACAATCAGGGTAATTGCTGCCATCCACTCGTAAGTCGCAATAGCAAGTCCCATCTTGAAGCCCGAGCCACTCATACCGATAAATTGTTCCGCAGAAATATTGGATGCAATCAGGGAGGCTCCAATCGCCCACCAAGTCAGCGATCCTTCGGCAAGAAAATAATCCTTGGAGCCTACAGATTCAGACTTTTTGCGATAATACACCCATAATCCATAACCTGCGACAATGACAAAGTATATCAGGAAAACGATGTAATCTTTTGTACTTAAATAATTATTCATGTATTGGTAATTGGTTTAATTTGATCGTCTAATATAGAAATATTTTGAATAACTATATATACCTGTTGATCAAATTTTCTAAATACTCCTGTCTTCCACTGATCGTTTGAGGCTCACCAAATTCTACCGCTAAATCTCTTAAAGACTCCAACGTCAGGGCACCTTGCTCAAAAGAGGCACCGTTGCCACGATCGAAGGATGCATAGCGGTCTGTCCTTATTTTGCGGTATTCACCGTCTTCCAAGATACGTTCAGCCGTAAGCAAAGCCCGTGCGAAAAGATCCATCCCACCGATATGTGCGTAGAATAAATCTTGAGGATCAGTCGAGTTGCGACGGATTTTGGCATCAAAATTAACACCTCCGCCCTGGAAGCCGCCCCCCTCTAAAATGATCAACATAGACTCGGTCAGTTCATTGATATCATTAGGAAATTGATCCGTATCCCAGCCATTTTGATAATCACCACGATTGGCGTCAATGGATCCCAGTTTTCCGGCATCAATAGCAACCTGCAATTCATGTTGGAAGGTATGCCCCGCCAAAGTTGCATGGTTTACCTCAAGATTGAGTTTGAAATCGTCCAATAGGTCATACTGTCTCAAAAAGCCCAATACAGTGGCCGCATCATAATCGTATTGATGTTTAGTCGGTTCACATGGTTTTGGTTCGATAAAGAATGTCCCTTTGAAACCATTTTTACGGGCGTAATCTTTAGCCAGGTGTAAAAACTGTGCAAGATGTTCCTGCTCCCGTTTCATATTGGTATTTAACAAGCTCATGTAACCTTCCCGTCCGCCCCAGAACACATAGTTTTCACCGCCAAGAGCAATGGTAGCATCCAATGCAGCTTTTACCTGTGCGGCGCCATGCGTCAATACCTGAAAATCCGGATTGGTCGCTGCTCCATTCATATAACGTCTGTGGCTAAAGAGATTGGCTGTACCCCAAAGAAGCTTGACACCACTCGCCTGCTGTTTTTCTTTAGCGTAGTCTACGATCGTTGCCAGTCTTTTTTCGTTTTCCAGCACATTATCCGTGTAATCCACCAAGTCTACATCATGAAAACAGTAGTATGGAATATTCATTTTGCTGATAAATTCAAAAGCAGCATCCATCTTATCTTTTGCACGTGTAATCGGGTCATTACTTTCATCCCAGGGGAATCTGTGGGTAGGCCCGCCGAATGGATCGGATCCGTCACCATTGAAGGAATGCCAATAGGAACAGGCAAACTTAAAATACTCTTCCATGGTTTTACCTGCAACAACCTGTTTGGGATTATAATAACGAAAAGCAAATGGATTTTTGCTTTGCTGTCCTTCAAACTCGATCTGTCCGATTCCTTTAAAAAACTCTTTTTGTCCTTTGATTATATTCATCTTATTTCGCTTTGATTTTATTAACTAAAATTTCCTTCCACTGTTGATAATTTTCTTCATACTGATCAACGTGATTAGGTTCTACGGTATATACCGGTTTTAGGCTCTGGAAGGCTTCCCTGAAATCGGCATAATAGCCGCTACCGATTCCTGCGCCCATGGCAGCGCCAACACTGCCGTCATGGTCATACACTTCTACGGGAACATTGGTCGCACCCACGAATGAGTCTCGAAATACGGGGCTCAGAAATAGATTGGCATTTCCCGCACGAATCATCTGTGGATATAGTCCATTTTTGCGCATAATATCCAGTCCATAGCGGAAAGCAAACGCTATTCCTTCCTGAATGGCCCGCAGGATATCAGCAGTCTCATGTCTATTGAGGTCGATTGCCGATATCGATGCACCCACCAGTTGATTATTCAGCATACGCTCGGCCCCGTTTCCAAAGGGGATAACCTGTAAACCTTTACTGCCGATGGGTGAAGCTGCTGCCAGGGTATTAATCTGATCGTAGGAAAGCTCTTTTCCCAAGAGCTTCCGGCCCCAGCTGTTCATGATACCGGTACCATTGATACAGAGCAATACACCAGTCCGGACCTCATCCTTCCGATAGTTAACGTGGGCAAATGTATTGACACGGGATTCGCGGTCAGCGATCAGCTTGTCGCTCACGCCATAGATAACACCCGAAGTACCCGCTGTGGCGGCTACTTCACCAGGTTGCAGCACATTCAAGGAAAGTGCATTATTGGGCTGATCTCCAGCTTTATAGTTGATGGTTACCGCCGCTGACAGCCCCAACTCGTCCGCTACAGTTTGCTTAATCTGACCGTGTTCAGCAAAAACGGGCAATATTGTGGGGATCAGATTCGCATCGAAACCATAATAGTCTAGGAGCGCTGTGGATAGTTCATTGCGCTGAAAATCCCAGAATATTCCTTCCGATAATGCAGAGATGGAGGTACTAATAGTCCCTGAAAGCTTCATGGCTATAAAATCCCCAGGAAGCATGATCTTATCAATTTTCTGATAGATCTCGGGTTCATTGGCTTTTACCCAAGCTAGTTTGGAAGCGGTAAAATTACCCGGCGAATTGAGATGGTGTTGCAGGTTGAAGGCCTTCCCCATTTCCTCAAAAGCGGCATTTCCCAGTTCAACAGCCCGACTATCACACCAGATAATGGCATTGCGCAATACCTGCTGGTCCTTATCGACGACAACGAGTCCATGCATTTGATAGGCTATACCAATGGCTGTGATTTGTTTGGGATCATACAAGCCGGAAGCATTTGCCTTGGAGAGGGCCTGTTTGAAATAGGCCCACCAATCCCTAGGGTCCTGCTCCGCCCAATTGGGTTGCGGCGAAATAATGGGAGCCTCCTCAGCAGGATATTGCGCCGAACAGACCTTTCGCTGCGAGGATGCTTCGACAATAGAAACTTTGACTGAAGAAGTACCGATATCTATACCTAAAAAATACATATGAATTTCTGAAAACTGGTTATTAAAAACAATTGGCGGAAACAAAATAGCAACCGGTTGCATAAAAGTAGAGTATGTTTCCGTATTTTCCAAAATATTCAATAAAATTATTTACTTTGGGGCGTGAATAAAAAAACAACGATCTATGATATTGCGCGGGCGCTTGGAATTACGGTTTCAACAGTTTCCCGTGCCTTGAATAATGTGCCCACCATTAGTGAAGCTACGCGGCAGTTGGTCCTGGCTAAAGCAAAGGAGCTGAATTACAGTGTCAATAAAATTGCGTCTTCGCTCTCTTCGGGGCGCTCCAATACAATTGGTGTTATCGTACCTACAATGCAAATCCATTTTTTTGCCGAGGCTGTTCACAGTATTGAAAAAGAATTAAAGAAACACAACTATAGCCTGCTGCTTTATCAATCGAACGAATCCTATTCGGATGAAGTAAATGGTGTCAAAACCTTGTTGGAAGCACAGGTGGATGGTATCATTGCCTCACTCTCTTTAGAAACGCAGCAAATAACACATTTTCAGGAGGTCATCAAGCAGGGCAAATGTCTGATCACCTTTGACCGTACACATCGGGACATTGCGGCACCGGTGGTCAAATTAGATGATTTTGAGGCGGGTTATCTTGCAACCAAGCATCTAATCGAACAAGGGTATAAAAAAATTGGTTTTATCACCACAAACAAGGAAATCGCCATCTTCCAAGATCGCTTCAGTGGTTTTGAAGCCGCTCTAAAAGAGGCCGATCTTCCACAGTTAGATGATCTTATTGTCCGTGGAGAACTATCTATTGAAGCGGGGATAAAAGGTACGGAGCAGATCTTGCAATCTTCCATTCAACCGGATGCTATCATTGGTGGTGATGACTTTACAGCTGTTGGCATTATCCAGGCGCTTAAAGCAGCTGAGATTGCTATTCCAGCGACCGGTGTCATCGGTTTTGCAAATCAGACTTTCTCTTCATTTATTACGCCGACTTTATCAAGTATCGATCAACAGGCCAACAAGATGGGCGAAGAATGTGCTAAACTCTTTCTGAAGATGGTCAAACAAAAGGATCCTTATGAAGATATCGAACAAGTTGTACTCGATCCGATCCTAATAAAAAGGAAATCTACCTGTAGAATAGACAACTAATTGATATCATGATGGGGATATCCAACAGTTTGTACCCGATCCGATCCTAATAAAAAGGAAATCTACCTGTAGAATAGACAACTAATTGATATCATGATGAGGATATCCAACAGTTTGTACCCGATCCGATCCTGATAAAAAGAAAATCTACCTGTAGAATAGACAAATAATTGATAACTTTGCCGAAATTTGAAATAAATGCAAGCCAGGCAGAAGTTTAGAATTTTAAGTATTTGCTTATTATTTGTTATCCAGGCACTCTTTCTAGTCGCCATTTTTGTTGAAAACACCAACTCATATATTGTACTGTCATTCATCGGATTACTTTCCTTATTCATCTTATATAGTTACCTCAAATCGCCGATACACCACCACATCCATGAATATGAGTCGATCAAAATTGCGGTTTGGGTGCCGATAGGCGCTATCGCCTCCTATTACTTCAATCAGGTTTTTGGTCTTGGCCCGGTCATGGGAGCCGCATTGACGGGTACATTGGCCTCGTTCATTCCCAATATCAATAAAGATTCCAGCTACCTTCCCCATCTTCCTGCTGCCATCTATTGTGGTGCTTTTGTGGGTATGTCGAGTTCACAGGTTGCTCATGGTTTTTCTTTTATATTGACAGCGAGTGTCTTTACTGCAATCTTTCTGGTCATTTCAAAAAGCTTACTGAATGGTGTCGGTGGCAAATTGGGGACACTGGCTTTCCTCGGTGTTTCGTTGACCTATTTACTACTTTATCTTTTCAAATAACATGGAAACATTCATTTTATATCTTGTCGGAATTATCGGGAGTACAGCGACATATTATGTAAATACAAAATACAAACAGGGTGCAGTACGCTCCTCCGCATTACTGACGTTGATCGTATCTGGTTTCCTCTATTTCTTTCCCTATCTACTCTCCACCTATCTCACACAATATATTCCAGCCGTATTTATCGGCGCTTCTTTTATCGGTATGGTATCCAAAACGCAGCTGTCCACATATTTTGGGCTTTCCCTGGCAGGTGTTATATTCACCACCATCCTACTCAACACCAGTAAGTTTTTCAATGGCTATGGTGGCGCATTGGGGACATCGGCCTGTATATCCTTGCTCGTCATATTAAGTATCCCCTATTTCAAATCACCAAGGAAAATGACAGTTGGCTTGCTCCTGTTGAGGAAAACAATCTTGAAAAAAGGACGTAAAGCATCCCGCAGAAGTGTAGATTTGTCTAAATAATATCCGTAGATTTAACCTAATAACGCGAATGAATTTGCTGCAGTAATACAATTGAATGCAGTAATACAATTGAATTTAGCGCAAATAGATCTATTGCAATTATATGACTGAATTTAATGTAAATGGATTTATTGCGAGAATTAAAAACAGATCTAACGCAATAATACAACTGAATTTAACATAATTATGCGGCTAAATCCACTACAATAACTCGTATAACCACATGAAACCACTATTTCTTCTCTTTTTCATTCAGGTCTTTCTTGTCGAAAGTCTATCTGCACAAAAAAACACAATTCAGCTGTTGAATCAAGAACGCAATAGCAGCTATCGGGGACTAAGTGTTGTCGATGATCAAACACTTTGGGTCAGCGGAAGCAACGGCACAGTAGGCTTGAGTACCGATGCTGGGAAAAATTGGCAGTGGGTCAATCCGATCGGTTATGAAAAGATTGACTTTAGGGATATCGAAGCTTTTGATGAAAATCAGGCCCTGATTATTTCAGCAGGCTCTCCAGCCTTAGTATTGCTTACAACTGATGCGGGTAGAAGCTGGAAAGAGGTTTTTAAAGATACACGACCCGAAATATTTTATGATGGTTTTGCTTTTACACCAAAAGGTGTCGGTATAGCTTTTGGCGATGCCATCAATGCACAGATGCCCTTATTAAAAACAGTAGACTTTGGACAGACCTGGACGGATATATCCTCCAATCTTAAGTTTACTATTGCCGAAGGAGAGGCTGGTTTTGCCGCCAGTGGTACATCCATCTTTAGTCTTGCAACCGGAGATTTCTGGATCGCAACCGGCGGAACGGTTTCCAATATTTACACGAGTAGTGATCAGGGGGGCACTTGGCGGCGTTACAGTTGCCCGATCGCACAGGGGCAAAATAGCACTGGTCCTTTTTCCATTGCATTTAGTTCCCCTAAATCAGGGATCGTCGTTGGCGGCGATTACAGAAATGATAAAAACAAGGATAAAGCCTGTTTTTTGAGCAATGATGGTGGCAAAACCTGGCAGGCCTCAAGTCAACCAGTATCGGGTTTTAAATCGGCTGTAATCTATCTTTCGAACAAACAACTGATCTGCACCGGAACCTCGGGAACGGATCTGTCAGCGGACAAAGGAAAAACATGGTATACAATCTCTCAAGAAAGCTACAATGCGGTTCAGAAGGCTAAAAAAGGTAAAGCCGTCTTTTTGGCTGGAGATAAAGGAAAAATAGCAAGGCTGGTCCAATAGACCAACCTTGCTATTTTAAACCCGCGAGCAGGCAAGTCTCAGATAGTATCTAAGAGCCCAAAGCCTTTTCAATTTATCCCGTCCGGCATATTGGGACTGAACTTCACCGCAGGTGCCAATGGCTTTTTTGAATGACTCTTTATCACGATACCAACGCCTGACAAAGCTTTATTACCGCCAGTTGTGTAAGCAGCTTATTTGCGCGTCAGGCGCGACTCTTCTAAATCCAATGAATATTCCAAATCTTTGATGACATCGCTGTCGTACTCTTTGCTTTCCTTCATCTTCGCTAATCCGTTGCGACGCACCACCAGAATTTCCAGCATAATTTTATTGTACAATCCCCTAACGGCTGATAGCTGTGCTCGGGTATCCTCTTCTTTGGCACGTTCAGATGCATTTATACTTCGGATGAGCTGTTCTTTTACCCGTGCAATTGTCTCGTACTCCATCATCTCTTTGGCATAGTGCTTATCGAGATAGGCAATAGAGTCTCTACCGAGCCTAACACGAATTTCATCAATTTGCTCTTCCATCGGCACATGTTCATCAACCTCCTCGATCTTGATCAATTTTATCAGCAGGGGCAGTGTAAGTCCCTGAAACACCAGAGTTACCAGAATAACGACAAAAGTGATAAACAAAATAAGATTACGATGCGGGAAAGCTGTTCCGTCATATAATGTCATCGGGATAGCCAAGGCTGAGGCAAGCGAAACCACACCCCGCATACCAGCCCAACCGACAATCAATGGCAGTTTCCATCCCGGGCCTTTTTCTCTGACACGGACTCTTTTGAACAATAAGCGTGGAACATAAGCCGAAAGATAAACCGCGACCAAGCGCAATACAATAACAATAACACAGATGGCTAAAGAAAAATCAATTGCCTCTTCCATCGAGTACTCACCCAATCCATTGATGATCACCGGAAGCTCAAGCCCGATCAGGATAAAAACAAAGCCATTCAATAGAAAACCTATTGTTGCCCAGACCTCCTTGGTTTGAATACGTGTATGGTAGTTGAGATAATCACCTGCCCGGAAAGAAAGAAATAAACCACCACTAACAACTGCCAAGACGCCCGACCATTCAAAATGTTCAGCAACGATATACATCAGGTAAGGAGCAATTAGGGTAATGGGGGTTGATATACTGGAGGATTTAGCGACATAACGCAAGAAAAAATATAAGATATGACCGATCACAAGCCCCACAACAACGCCCATAACTGACAGGACTAGAAATTGTGTTGTTGCTGTCCCCATGGCAAATTGTCCCGTTAGGATAGCGATGGAAGCAAATCGAAATACGGTCAAAGAAGCCGCATCGTTAACCAAACTCTCCCCCTCCAGGATAGCAATACCCCGTTTGGGTATACTCACACCTTTTAATACTGAACTTGCGGCGACCGCATCCGGTGGCGAAATAATACCACCTAGCAGAAAACCTAAAGCCAAGGTAAAGCCCGGAATAATACTGACAGAAAAATAAGCGATTGCCAAGGATGTGAAAAAGACCAGACCAAAACCCATAATAAAAATGGATCGACGCCATTTCAGAAAATTATTCCAGTTGGTATACCAGGCTGCTTCAAATAACAAGGGTGGCAAAAATACCAAAAAGACAATATCGGGATCTATGCTTATCACGGGCGCTCCAGGGATCAGAGAAATCCCTAAGCCCCCAATAACCAATAAAATGGGATAGGATATCTTTAAGCGCTGGCTGAGTACAAACAGCATCGCCATAAAGAAAAACAACACCATTACCAGGAGTACATTATTATGTACTTCATGGCCAAGCTTCCCGCTGACAGCGGATTTAACGTCAGCATAGGGTGCAAGCATAGACAGATTATATTGTTGGATTTTCCAGTCATTGTCTATTTTGCTCAATACACCGGTACCCCGAAAATACTTCGTATTTATCTTAAAAGTTTCGTCAAACCAAGCCGTTGTACTGTCTGTACTAAAATGGACAGATCTGTTTTGGTAAGTATAGTTCCAGGCATACTTAGGGTTAAAATACTGTTCAGAGAATTTATCGCTATGGTTTTTATCCCAACGTTCCTCCCGATCGGCACCCAATATTACCGCATCTGCCGCAAGTGAATTGATAAAGGGGCCAAACTTCACCTCGTCTGAAGATTTATGCCAGGTATCTAATGTCTTATTGATTGCATCAATGGGCTCCTGGGCCATCAGGGGAACCGTAAATAAAAATAGACTCAAAAAACAATAAATCGCTATAAAGGTCTTTTTAATCATAAATTATGAAAACGTGTTTTTATTTTGTGGAAATATCTTTCCATGTAGATCATAAAACAAAAAGCTGCGGATGCAGCTTTTTGTTTTTATTTAATTATTTCTTCGATCTCGCGAATGATTTTTTGCGCAATCTGCTCAGCGGCTTCCGGTGTTGGTCCTTCAGAGTAGATCCGAATGATTGGCTCCGTATTGGATTTACGCAAATGCACCCATTCGTTTTCAAAGTCTATTTTCAGACCATCGATGGTACTGTGTTCTTCATTTTTATATTTCTCCTCCATTTTCGCCAAAAGATTGTCGATATCCAGTTCTGGAGTCAGCGTAATCTTATTTTTGGACATGAAATATTGCGGTAGTGAAGCACGGTATTCAGAAGCTTTCTTGCCCAGCTTAGCCAAATGTGTCAGAAAAATAGCTACACCCACCAAAGCATCACGACCATAGTGTGAGGCTGGATAGATTACCCCACCATTACCTTCGCCACCGATCACAGCATCAACTTCTTTCATTTTAGTAACCACATTGACCTCGCCAACAGCAGCAGCATAATATTCACCACCATGTGCTTTGGTTACATCACGCAATGCACGTGTAGATGATAAATTGGAAACCGTATTACCTTTTTTATGTTGTAAGAGATAATCTGCAACTGCAACAAGTGTATATTCCTCACCAAATAGCTCACCATCCTCCATCATAAAGACCAAACGGTCCACATCTGGATCAACGGCAATGCCCAAATCAGCTTTATTTTCGATTACAGCAGCAGATAAATCTGTCAAATTTTCTTTTAAAGGCTCTGGATTATGCGGAAAATTACCATTAGGCTCACAGTGAATTTTATAAATTGTATGTACACCCAAAGCATCCAACAAGGCCGGGATAAATGTACCACCCGTACTATTCACCGCATCCAAAGCAACTTTAAAGTTCGCCGCTTTGATCGCTTCCTTATCCACATATTCCAATGCCAATACAGCATCAACATGTTTTTGTAGATAAGAATAATCTTTGTGTACTGAACCGAGTTCTTCCACAGCAGAAAAATCAAAATCCAGGGATTCTCCGAGGGCTAATACTTCCTGACCTTCCGCATCAGATATAAATTCGCCTTTCGCATTTAACAGTTTAAGCGCATTCCATTGTCCTGGGTTATGCGACGCTGTCAGGATAATACCACCTGCTGCTTTTTCAAGGGGAACAGCAATCTCTACTGTTGGTGTTGTCGATAATCCCAAATCAATCACATCAACACCGATACTTTGCAGGGTTCCGATAACCAGGTTGCTGACCATTTCGCCAGAAACACGAGCATCTCTTCCAACCACAATTTTCTTTATTCCGCTTTGCTTTACGATGATAGTTCCGTAAGCAGCTGTAAATTTAACAATATCTATCGGCGTAAGTCCTTCTCCTGCACGACCGCCTATCGTACCTCGTATTCCTGAGATTGATTTAATTAAAGTCATTTCCTTTGAATTGATTAACGTGTAAATTTAGCATTATGGCAATAAAATATCGAATTAAAATTATAATTATTGAATATTTAATGTATCTTTGTTGCAACAAAGTTGTTTTTAAAAGAAACAATCGTTTGCAATGAAATTATTTTTACTTTTGAAAAGCGAGTTTTTAAAAGTTTGGGAATTTTATTGTAATCAACAAGATTTATGATTCAACAATTAGTACACATCGACCAAGAAATTTTTCTTGCCATCAATCAAGGTTTAAGTAACCCTGTATTTGATTGGCTGTTGCCTATACTGCGTAATCCATACACCTGGGCTCCATTGTATCTATTTCTGGTTATTTTTTTCATTAAAACCTATGGAAAAACAGGTATACTGATTGTGGCGATGACATTGGTTACTTTTGGTATTTCCGATGGTATCTCATCTCATTTGATCAAAAAGACTGTCAAAAGAATCAGGCCCTGCAATGATGTGGAGTTTAAGGAAAATGTCAATATCCGGGTACGATGTGGCTCTGGATTTAGCTTTACTTCCTCTCATGCGGCCAATCACTTTTCCTTGGCTTTCTTCTGGATTGTGCTATTCCGAAGAAGATGGAAATATGTACTTTGGTTATGTATTGCCTGGGCATTCTTGATTTCAGTCTCTCAAATCTATGTTGGTGTTCATTACCCGTTTGATATACTCTGTGGCTCCGCGCTGGGAATCCTAGTTGGGTTGGCTACAGGTTATCTGTTTAAGCGGTTCGTACCTAGCTTTTTTAAAACTGAACAAGTATAATGAATTCAATTTTATTGATTTTAATTTTATTCGTACCTGCATTTGCAAGTGGTATCGCTGTCTTTTTTGTACAGAAAAAAGGGACAAATTTTCTAAAATTGATCCTTTCATTTAGTGGAGCCTATTTATTCTCCATTACTGTTCTGCATTTGATTCCCCATGTTTATCAGTCGACAAACACCTCACCCGAAATATTGGGTATCTATGTACTTGGAGGCTTTCTGTTCCAGTTATTCCTTGAGCAATTTTCGCAGGGAATTGAGCACGGGCATATCCATACCGAAAATGAGCATGGTCATCACAGCCATAGTTTTCCGATCGGTATCATGTTTAGTTTATGTCTACATGCTTTCCTGGAGGGAATGCCATTGGCGGCAACACATCAGACCGAACTTGCATTGGGGATTTCGATCCATCATATTCCAGCTGCATTTGCCCTAGGCAGTATCTTGATTAGTACACACCTGAAAAAAAATACGATTATCATCACACTGGCCCTATTCGCGGCTATGACTCCTTTCGGCTTTCTATTAAGCAAAGCGATTAGCGCTGGTGAGGTGGGGAATATTCAACAATATTTTGATAAAATCATGGCTGTGGTTATTGGTATATTTCTGCATATATCCACAACAATATTGTTCGAGTCCGGATCTATAGACCATCACAAATTCAACAAAAGAAAGATGATTGCAGTAATTGCCGGGGTGGCCATTGCATTAGCAAGTTTTGCTTTCGTTGGCGAACACGACCATGCACATGGACATGATGGAGGCAATCAAGAGCTGCATGATCATCATGATCACGACCATCATGACCATGCACATTAATTAGCCTCTTAGCTTGTCCAATAAAGTACTGAGCTGGATTGCTTCCTTTTCACGGATTCTATTGGTTAAAATATCCGTCATCAGCATCGGCTCATCGAGATTTTCAAGGATCTTCAAGCCTTTATCGGTGATAACCAGATCAACGGCGCGTTTGTCACCTCCCGATTGACAGCGGGAAACAAGTCCTTTCGTCACCATCCGATCCATCATACGGGAGATATCGGGTGTTGTACTTAGCATTCGTGATTTGATCAGGTTATTGGTTGCAGGCTTTGGATATTGGCCTCGGAGGATACGTAAGACATTAAATTGGTTCAAAGTGATCCCTTCTTTGGCTGCTCTTTGTTCAAGTTCATTATTAAGCCAATTGTACGTATATAGAATGTTTACGGTACAACGATGCCATTCATTACTGAATTTACTTACTTTGATTTCGTCCTCGATTTTCATTTTGGTTGATAATTAATCCCTTTTTACCTGTAAAGATAGCTGTTTTTTGCGCTAAATACATAACTATGACATTAGAATCATTCTAAATGGTAGAAAATCTGTATATTTGGAGGATACAAAAAAATAGGTAGATGCGTAATAAAAATAGCTTAGATAAGCTAAAAAAAGGGGAAAAAGCGGTGATTATTGATTTTGATTCGCACGATATTCCAGCTAAATTTTTCGAATTAGGTTTTGTGCCTGGTACTGAAGTAGAAGTGAAACATATCGCACCTTTAGATGGTCCTATATGTTTAAATATTATTGCTAATAACGCCTTGATTGCCATTCGCAAATCAGAAGCTAAAGTCATCCTTATTGATCAGAAATAATGAATAACCCGATTATTGCACTTTTGGGTAATCCAAATGTGGGTAAAACATCCCTTTTTAACCGGATTACAAAATTAAATCAGAAAGTAGGAAACTATCCTGGTATCACTGTAGAAAAACGTGAGGGACAAGTTAAAGCCAACAACAAAACCTATCGTATTATTGACCTTCCAGGAACCTATACCCTGTTTCCGAGTTCAATGGACGAAGAAGTCGTCTTCAATACCTTGGTCAACAAAGAAAACAGTTTTAGACCAAATCTTGTTATTGTCGTTGCCGAACCAACCAACCTGAAAAGGTCTGTCATCCTCTATCAACAAGCACGAGAGCTCGGGCTTCCGGCCATCTTCGTCATCAACATGATCGACGAGGCCAAAGAAAAAGGAATAAGTATAGATATCCCAAAGCTTGAACAGTTACTTAATACAAAAGTTTACGAAACAAATGCGCGTACGGGACAGGGTATTGATCAGCTGATCAAAAATTTCGATGCGACCCCGCCGATGTATGTCAGCAAATTTCAGTTACCGCCAATAGCAAACGAGGCATTGGAAGAAACCAAACGATTGTTTCCTTTAGACACGGAGTACCATACCTGGCAGTATCTTGCTAAAGGTGAGGTCTCTTTTCTATCGAAAGAAAAAAACGATTCGATTCAGCAAATTCGCGACAAGCATCAGTTAAAAGCGGAGAAACTACAGAAAGAAGAGGCCATTCTTCGGAGTAAATCCTTAGATGGAAACTTAGCTGAAATCTATACAAAGGACGATGCCTCCAATAAAAACAAGACAAACGCGATCGACAAAATATTGCTCCATCCAGTCTTTGGTTATTTGATCTTCTTTGGTATTCTCTTCCTGATTTTCCAGGCGATCTATACCTGGTCAGGTCCGGCGATGGACTTTATTGATGGGCTTTTTGGTGATCTTGCCGCTTATACGCAGACCACGCTTCCTGCTGGTCCGCTCACAGATCTGTTGAGCAATGGTATTATCAAAGGTATCGGTGGTATCGTGATATTTATCCCACAGATCGTTATTTTATACATTTTTATTTCCATTATGGAAGAGACTGGCTATATGAGCCGTGTGGTTTTCCTGATGGATCGTTGGCTCAGACCCTTCGGGCTAAACGGAAAATCCGTAATCCCTTTAATCTCTGGAGTAGCCTGTGCTGTACCAGCGGTTATGTCTGCACGTAATATCGAAAATGCAAAGGAACGACTTGTCACCATATTGGTCACCCCATTCATGACCTGTTCTGCCCGTCTACCCATTTACATCGTATTGATCGGATTGGTTATTCCAGACACCAAATATGCAGGATTTCAATTGCAGGGTATGGTTTTATTTGTGATGTACCTCCTTGGGATATTTGCAGCTTTGTTTTCGGCCATACTCTTGACCAAAATCATTAAATCCAAACACAAGTCCTTTTTAATATTTGAGCTTCCTACTTATAAATCTCCTGACTGGAAAAACGTTGCTTTAAATGTTTGGGAGAAAACGGCAAGCTTTGTATTCGGAGCAGGTAAGATTATATTGGCAATTTCTGTTATTCTTTGGGCTTTGGGTAGTTTCGGTCCAAACGACAAGTTTAGCAAGGCCAAGGAATATGTCACACAAAATAACCCCAACCTCTCAGGTGAGGATCTTGACCATGAGATCTCTTCTTACCGACTGGAACACTCCTTCCTCGGCTATCTTGGCATGGCAATTGAACCTGTTGTAGAGCCACTAGGTTATGACTGGAAAATGGGAATCGGTTTGATCTCCTCATTTGCAGCGAGGGAAGTTTTTGTAGGAACAATGGCAACCGTATACAGCCTTGGCGATGAAGTGGATATTGAAGATGAAGCAACGAAAACAACAGTATTAAGCAAAATGCGGAGCGAGATTAACCGTAATACGGGTTTACCGGCTTACAATTTTGCTTCCGGAATATCTCTTCTCTTATTTTATGCTTTTGCCATGCAATGTATGAGTACAATAGCAGCGGTAAAAAGAGAAACAGGATCGTGGAAATGGACATTAATTCAAGTTGGTTTTATGACAGGCCTGGCTTATTTCAGTGCCTTGATTGCTTATCAACTCTTAAAGTAAACTAGCTGTGCAAGTGAGATAGATGCTTTCACAGTTTAAAAAATAAAAGATCATGGATAATTTAACAGTACAATATCTCATCGTTGGAATTTTGGTGTTAGCGGCTGTATGGTATGTCGTTAGAAATGTCCGTAAATCACTGAAAGGTAAATCAGGTTGCTCCAAAGGTTGTGGATGCAGCTGCGGAACAGTGGAAAAACCACAGAAAGCAAATTAATTTATCTTTTACTGTATCATTTACAAACAAAATTTCGTTCTAAGGTGGAGTGGCCAAAAATCACACTAGCTACGAACAAATGAAACGCTACCATTCTCATGGTAGCGTTTTCTATTAAAAACCTGTCTTTCAGCAGTATTAGTAAACATTGCTTTCTGGTCCAGTAAAAAGCAAAGCTTAAGGTGCATAAAATACCTAAGTGTTTTATTAACTTTATGCGCTTAGGTCAAAATGCTGTAGTAGCAAATTAAATAATTTGTAGTACTTTGCAGATAAACCAATTTTCATCTCAATCCCGTGTTGGAAAAGAGATGAGTAGAATATTCAGGATCAAGACTGATCGACACTAAATAAGTAACCGTATTAACCATACAAATGGAGAAACAGAATAACAAGGATTCGAAACAATTAAAAAGGGGACTTCAAAATAGACATATTCAGCTGATCGCTCTTGGTGGCGCCATCGGAACTGGATTGTTTCTTGGAATAGGAAAAGCTGCCACACTAGCGGGGCCAGCAGTGATACTTGGCTATGCCTTTGCAGGGATAATTGCGTTCTTCATTATGCGTCAATTGGGAGAAATGGTGGTCGAAGAACCCGTATCTGGTAGCTTTAGTTACTTCGCTAATAAATATTGGGGTTCTTTTGCCGGTTATGCCTCCGGCTGGAACTACTGGGTACTTTATATTTTAGTGAGCATGGCCGAACTAACAGCCATCGGTGTGTATGTACAGCATTGGTGGCCAGAAATTCCACTTTGGGGATCCAGCTTATTTTTCTTCTTCGCTATCAATGCCCTGAACCTTGCTTCTGTAAAAATTTATGGCGAGACAGAATTCTGGTTTTCAATCATTAAGGTTGTTGCTATTATTGCCATGATTGTCTTTGGTGTCTATCTCCTGGTTAGTGGTACCGCAGGTGAACAGGCTAGCCTGAGCAACCTCACTTCGCATGGTGGTTTCTTTCCAAAAGGCTGGTTTAACCAGACTGGAGATGGCAGTTATGAAGGTCTGCTATCCGCCATGGCACTCATTATGTTTTCTTTTGGTGGACTCGAATTGGTGGGTATTACTGCGGCTGAAGCCGAGCATCCTGAAAAAAATATCCCCAAAGCGACCAATCAGGTTATCTACCGGATCTTAATCTTTTATGTAGGCGCACTGATTATCTTGTTTTCGCTTACTCCTTGGACAAATATAAATGCAGATACAAGCCCTTTTGTACTGGTATTTGACAAACTCAATGGTTTTGAATTTACCTTATTCGGAAAAACATTCTACTTCACAAAAATTATCGCAAACGCACTCAATCTGATCGTACTCACCGCAGCCTTATCGGTTTACAATAGCAGTGTTTACAGCAATAGTAGAATGCTCTTTGGACTTGCTGAACAGGGTAATGCACCTAGGTTTTTGTCCAAGCTAAACAAAAGCCATGCACCTATAAATGCTATTCTGGTTTCAGCTGTGTTTGCTGCGATCTGTGTCTTTATCAATTATGTTGCACCTAAGAATGCATTGGAGATCCTGATGTCGTTGGTTGTTTCTTCGTTGATCATCAACTGGGTAATGATTTCAATCACGCATTTATATTTTAGAAAAAACAAGGTCGGTGCCCATGTAAAAACGAAATTCCCTTCGTTTCTATATCCATTGAGCAATTATATCTGTCTGATCTTTCTGATCGCTGTGTTGGGTATCATGTGGGTAACAGGCATGAAGTTGCCGGTTGAATTGATCCCAGTCTGGTTATTATTACTATATATCAGCTATATATTGGTCAAAAGAAAAAAATAGGGATTGTAAATCAATTTTATCAGCCTCATAATTCTGGAGCCATCGATCTCCGGACGAAATAAAGGGCCAGATTCGTTTAGGAATCTGGCCCTTTTGCAAAGAATAAATTAAATAATCAATCCTTATCGTTCTTTACTATGCCTTAATCTAAGTAGTCCTGATCTAAAATTGCATATTCATAATTATCACTCCAACCGTCTTTTAAAGGCAAGATCTTTCTCCGATGAGCTTCCCTAATCATACCTACCTTTTCCATTATCTTATAAGACGCGATATTTTCTACCGCACAGCCAGCTTCTATCCGATGGAGATTAAGTTGTCTGAATCCAAATTCAATTATTCGTTTTAATGCCTCTGTTGCATATCCTTTATTCCACATTTCTGGGACCAACTTAAACCATACTTCCGAATTTCTATATTTTACTTTTACAATACTGATATCAATCAGACCAACAAATTCCGCCCCCACAATAGTTTCAATATAAAAAGTATAGTTCTTTCTATCCTCAGATTCCTTTTCTTGTTCCGACCAGGTTTTTACCATTTGGGCGGTATCCCCTATCCCGTTAGGATGCCCGCTCGGATTAAATAAGGCCGTTTCCGGACACATTAATAAATAATGAATCTTTTCCAAATCTTCATTTTCCACTGTTCTTAACCGGAGTCGCTCTGATATAATTTCCATTTTTTAAAATTACACAAATAGCGTAATTTTCAGCAGTCATTTGACAACAATAACTAAAACAAGCCCAACTGCATTCCCGCATCGGGCAAGCGGAAAAGATCCCTTCTCAAGGGCGGAAGCACCCCGTTATTCATATATTTTTTGACTGACAACTTAAACAGGTGCTGCAGACTCTCTGCCATATTACCATCCCCTTTTATCCGCCGTCCGAAATCAGTATCATTAATTTTTCCACCATGACAAGCTTCGATCCAATGCAACACCTTTTCAGCACGATCCGGGTAATTCTGATACAACCAATCTTTAAAGATACCTCCGATCTGCCCGTTGAGTCTAACAATGGTATAAGAGGCAGTAATTGCTCCCGCATCTGCTCCAGAGCGGATCAAATCTGAAATCTCGTCGCTATTGATTCCAGGAACAATGGGTGCCATCATCAGCATCACAGGCACACCTATCCCCGTCAATCCCTCAATAAGTTTTAAACGGGCCGAAGCTGTAGCGGTACGGGGTTCCATCTTTTGCCGGACCTCCTCCCGCAGGGAATTAATGGTCACAGCAACCGATACCAAATTTAGCGCTGCAAGCTCGCGTAAGAGGTCAAAATCCCTTCGCATCAATACATTTTTACTGATGATAGAAACGGGATTCCTGTATTTAAGCATCAGTTCTAAAAGCGAGCGTGTGATCCCCAGTTTTCGTTCAATAGGCTGATAACAATCTGTATTGCCTGAGAGCATAATCAAATCAGGCTGATAGCTTGACTTGCGAAACTCATGCTCTAGGAGTTGGGCGGCATTGTGTTTGACCAGGATCTTGCGCTCGAAGTCTAATCCGGCACTAAAACCCCAATACTCATGCGAATTGCGGGCATAGCAATAAATACAACCATGTTCACAACCTTGATACGGATTAATTGACCTTTCAAAGCGCAGGTCTGGGCTATTGGATTTGGAGATAATGGACTTCGGGTGCGTCGGAATAAACTGTGTTTTTTCGGCCCCAAGAAATTCTTCGTCCAAACCTTCAATATGTTCCTGAACGTATTGATTGGAAAAAAATTTGTTATTGGGGTTGATCTGTGCCCCTCTGCCCTTAAAATATACTGACGGATTCATAAGTTAAAATTACTAAAATTATTAGTAAATAGAAAGTAAAAAAATCTTAAGATAATTACAATACTAAAACCTTACGTTTAGACAAAGCGGTGGCTGCGGATACCACTACAGTATTTGTTTCTAAAGTTTTTTTTATATGGTTGTTTGTTTAGTTTTTAATCGATCATTGGATCTGCTATGGGTTCTATGGCATGGGACTCCATAGATTGAACCGCCTCCTTACACAGATGAACAAAAAACTCAACGAGTTCTTTCGCTTTTCTCTGCACAATCAGTCTATCTTCCGAACTGAAATCTGTTGTAAGATTTGTCCACAATACTCTTTGGGGTTCCATTGCAAAAATAAACACCTTGTTTTCCGATGTGTTCCAAGTAGACAAATAATCAATAACTTGCGTATCAGCAATAGTACACCAATCGATCAATGTATACAAAACTACCCCCTCCGGGATAAAACCTACCACACATTTTAGATAAGTCCTAACCGATATGTCAATTAACTGATGCAGAATAAGCAAGGAGCTATCATCCATTAAAATCGGAGCGTCCCTCATCAGCATTAATAAATTTTTCATGGCAGCCTCTGCGTTACAGACTAACGTATCCACTCGATCAGCCTTTGCCTTCCAGTTCATTTCCACAGGCACCACAGGTGTATCAAACGTACTTTTCTTCCGTACCAGCCAACCATTTTTCCATACTGCATTCACAAAGCGACTTCCTTCTTTCAATGCTATTTCTACATAGGATAAATTTAAGAACACCATGGTGGCACAAACTACTCTGTTCCGTACTTCACGGAACCGAAATGGTCCTCTATTCTTCATCAATACGACCAAGTGCATTTCAAGTTCCTCACGAGGCATTTGTTCGGATGTCCCTTCTTGAAACGGATTCCCTTTACTTAATCCAGCTGTCCGATAATTAACCAACAAAATCTGCTCAGGCCTATGCTTCGAATAAATGTCGTCCAACAACCTATTAGCATTATCCTTATACTGCTGAGGCCACGGAAAACCGGAAAAGTCTTCACAAACTACCGGTTGAGACACATTCAACTTTTCTTTCTGTTTCACAACTTCGACAGTAGATTTCTTTCCTTCCTCCGGCTTATCCACAGGTAACAGAGCACGATAGGCTGCAACCCCTGTCGCCATACGCTCCACCATTGCATCAAGTATCTCTGCTAGACAGATACACTGCGTACTAATAAAATCATATTGTTCCACAGCAATTTCCAAAGACTCTCCTTTGACACAGGCTCTGTAAGCTAGATCAAGTAATCTATACATCTCCACATCCCCCGTGTTGTAGGCAAAGACAGATAAAAGCTCAGGTACAATTCCTCGCACATTCTTGATAATATTCTCTAGATTATGGTTCTTACCCAACTGTCTTCCCAATAGCGTATAAAACGAACGAATCCGAACCTCTAAGGATTGATGCAGCATGTACAATGACTGATCGAAACGCTCCTCCAATGCAAACCCCACAGCGGCAGCTAAATACTCCTCTGAAAACTGCTTAGCCTTCTCATAGTCCGAACGATTCAATTCTATAAGCGAGCTAACTACTTTTTTATTCAACAAACGATCGATCTCTTTGGCCCGCTCATAATATAGTCGATGTTTCGGCAACGAAGCAAAACTGTGGTACAACGATCCATTACGTAGTTGGCTTAACCAGTCCCCTTCCAATACAACGTGAAAAGATATTTCAGGCATGTCTGCCATGCAAAGTTTGACAATAGGTGTCATGGTAGAAGGCGAGACGCCCTTTACAGGTCTAATCACCACCATCAAATGTGCTGTGATTTCATCTCCAATACAGTAATCGTATAGAAATACAGCCTGTAAGTCCAATTTTGAGGACAACCGCTCAATTAATAGAGTCTTGTTCAATTCCATAATCTAAATTACAATATACTGTTTATTATATATTATCTATACAAATGTAAAAATAAAACAAACAAATAAAAAGAAATTGTAAATATTTTCTATACAAATAGAAAGAAATATAAAACAGATGCTCACCTTTGATTCGCCTGATAAAGATTACGATACCATCTTGGTATCGCTTTCGACCCTCTATCTTGAAAAAAGAAGTAGTTATGCGCTACTTCTTAATTCGGTTGACTTAAATCCCGTTGGCATAATAGCTGCACACAACCGGTGTAAACTAGAGTAGTACTCTCGTTTACACCGGTTGTAAAATAAAAATCCCTATACTGTAGCTACAGTATAGGGATTAGAATTCTTATGCTGAATTTCAGATCAGCTTTTATTATTTCATCAAGAAACCACCGCCCAAGAGATCATTTCCTTCGTAGAATACGGCTGATTGTCCTGGTGCGATACCTTTCACATTGTGTACAAAGTCTATACGCACTTTATCGCCCTCTTGTGAGATGGTAGACAAAGCACCCGAATCTTTATAACGTACTTTTGAAATTGCCTCCATTGGCTGGTCAAGACCTGCATATTTGACAAAGTTCACATTACGTACATAGGCATGTGATTTTTCAAGCTCATGCTCCTCACCCAATACCACCGTATTGCTTTCAGGGAGAATCTCAATCACAAACATCGGTTTACCCAAAGCAATACCCAAACCTTTACGTTGGCCGATGGTAAAATACGGGTAACCAATATGTTTACCGACAACTGTTCCGTCTGAAAGGATAAAATTACCTGGACCGATCTGCTGATCTAATGTAGGTACTTTATGTCTCAAAAACGCACGGTAGTCATTGTCTGGCACAAAACAGATTTCGTAGCTTTCCGATTTATTGGCAAGCTCCTTCTGTCCCATGTCAAGCGCCATTTGACGGATTTCCTTTTTCGTGAACGATCCCAATGGAAACTGTGTACGAGCTAGATTTTCTTGCGATACACCCCATAGGACATAGGATTGATCCTTATTTTCATCTTTACCCTTTGATATGACATAACGGCCATTGTCGTGCATACGAATATTGGCGTAATGTCCCGTAGCGATAAATTCACAATCCAATTTATCAGCACGCTTCATCAAAGCCTCCCATTTGATGTGGGTATTACAAAGAACACATGGATTGGGTGTACGCCCAGCAATGTATTCCTCTACAAAATTATCAATTACAAAGTCTCCAAACTCATCGCGTATATCTAATATATAATGAGGGAAACCATAGTTTACGGCTAATGTACGAGCGTCATTGATACTGTCGAGGCTACAACATCCAGTCTCCTTAGACGAACCACCTGCGGATGCATAATCCCAAGTCTTCATCGTGATACCTATGACCTCATATCCTTGTTCGTGGAGCATGACAGAAGCAACGGAGCTATCGACCCCTCCACTCATTGCAACTAAAACTCTTCCTCTTTTACTCATCTCTATTTATTGAAATGCAAAGATACAGCTTATTCCTTTTTCTCTATGTTAGTTTCTTGTAATTTTATCTCGATCAAAATCAACACTTTCGAAAAAAGAGCAAAAATAATCCACATAAAAATTTTAGAATTCAAATTATCACACTATATTTGCATCGCAATAGGGGAACAAACCCATAGCAGAAAGCGGTGCCATAGCTCAGCTGGTAGAGCAAAGGACTGAAAATCCTTGTGTCCCTGGTTCGAACCCAGGTGGCACCACGCTTCAATCTGATGATCACAGATTTAAATAAAAGGTCAACTGGTGCCATAGCTCAGCTGGTAGAGCAAAGGACTGAAAATCCTTGTGTCCCTGGTTCGAACCCAGGTGGCACCACAAAAAAAGCCTGTTCATTTGAGCAGGCTTTTTTTGTTTCTTAACCACAATACATTAGCAAAAGACTACAATCCCCTCCCCTGTAAAAAATATGCTCCATAATGGTCTAATATCCGATTATAGGCTTCCGCTGCAGCACCATTGCCCCAATCGTAGATAGTAAACTCTCCTATGCCCAGACCTTTAGCATTTGTCTCCCCACCATGACCATAGTTTTCCATCATAAAACCATAATCCTCTTTTCCAAAAAATGGCCAGGCTTCCTCCCATTGTGCTTTGGTATCCGGGTTTTCAGGACAGTACATCATGACAAAGGAAGCCCGTAAAGCCGCTAAGCCACGCTGGAGGTATTCCCTTTGCTTCAATTCCTTACCATAACGAATAATCAACTCAGCAAATAAACTCTGTCTGGCATCGTTCCATTCTCCATCTGCATTCATCACACCAAACCCGCCCAATGCTTTTATGGGAATAAAATGCGGTTGCCATGCGGCCTGTGTCATCAACAGTTCGTCCAAGGTACGTTGGCCGATCTTGAGGTATTGTTTCACTCTAGTGATTTGATAGCATTCCAATAGCGCCTCCGCTGTCCAAAACATAGAAAAATTATTCTGCTTGTACATGTCGTTGCGCAATACCTTTTTCCCCACCCAATCTTCAGCACCGACACGGGAGCAAGACCAATAGGTTTCAAAATCTTCCCAGCGCCCATTGGGTATAATTTCCTTCATAATCGCTTGCATTGCTCGTAGAGCTGCTACTTTATACTCCTCTTTTTGCGTCATGCGATAAAGGGTCAATAAAAAGGTTACCGACAAGGCGCTTTCGGGTGAATCATTGAGGTGAGCAAGAGGCTTTAATGTCTCTACATCAAGCCAGCCTGGAAAAAAACCATCTGCAGTCTGTACTTTGAGCAGAGATTTTCCATAATCTTCGGCATAAGCGAGCAAACGTGGGTCCTTTTCGAGTTCGTTGTACCAACGCAACATCAACAGCGCGGTCCAGCTCATATCCAGCAGATGAAAAGGGGATTTACGGGCATCCCAGGTATAGGGATTTCGATTTGAATTTCCCCAATAATAGTGTTCCCAACCTTTACTCCGGACGGATTTTTTATCGCCTTCTCCCGCAATAGTTTCTTCCATTTCAGTTCCGATCAGACCATAGAAAAATCCATCCTTTTTGGGATAGGATAGTGCCAGTTCCTTGGTCAGATTCGCTTTATCCAAGAGCTCTTGGTCTCCTGTCCGCTTTGCAAAACGATATAGGCCACTGGCTGAACGTAAAGAACTAAACCAGGCCTGATTCCATATCGAACGGAACTCCCGTTCATTGGTTTTCCCAGGATAATTGGGGCTTTGTGTGGTATTGACGATAAAAGTCGGTGCGCCCACTTTTTTTCCATTAATTTCAAACGACTGCCATACCTGCTTGACCCAGGATTGAAATGCCCAGTGATAGCTATGCCGAACATAGGTTTCCATATCTCCGGAGATTGGTTCGCCCTTCTCAAAAAGACCTGCGCCCCAATTTTTCCAATAGAAAGCCAGCGGCCTACGAAAAGGATTTTCGGCCACTTCCCGATCGTCAAAGGCAAGAACATAAAATGCAAATTCAAATTTACCACGCGTGTATATATTGCCAGATTTCCGTTTAAACAAAACATGTTCGCCGACTTGCGCCAGCGAGCGCCCCAGTGTTAACTGGTTTTTCTGCGCATCCATATCCATGTACCAATCTCTGGCTAAAGTGTTATTCAACAGATCTACATCGGGAATAATAACCAGCTGCTTCCGTTGATCGGTTAGCATCATCATGGGCGACCTAAAGACATGCTGTGCAATAATATGGTTATCCGAGGGTGTCAAATGTGGTGCCCAATGAAATGTGGGCTGAAATGCCGGCAAAATTCTGATCCGCCAATCATCGCAGCGCACATCTTCGGGCAGATCTACCGAAACCCGCACCTTAACGACCTGAGGCGCAATTTTCTGATAGCTCAATTGAGGTAGTTGCCCCCCTATACTATCAACTTTAATTGCTTTAATCAATGCATTTATTTTCCCCGGATCCCCATTCGCCCAGCACTGCTGGTATACACAACATAATGTCAACAGTATCGACAAACAGTAAGGAAATACGTTATTCTTGATTAATATTTTTATCATCACACTTCGGTTTCGTTATAGTTATGGACTAATAGCCAGGATTTTGTGTATAATTTCCTTTCGCCCAGTTAATCTGAGGCTGAGGAATCGGAAAATATTCATCCCGCCCTGCTGTAAAACGCCCCGCTCCCAGCCATTTAAACCTATTTTTTTCTATTGAAAAGTAGGCATTCATCGTTGGCTCCAATATTCCCCAGCGTTGCAGATCAAAAAAACGACGCCCCTCCGCGGCCAGCTCGAGACGGTTTTCCCATTGTAATGCCTTCCAGGCAAAAGCTTTATCCCAAGTACAATTGACACCGGGTTGATAGGTTGCAATTTTGTAATTGAGTACCGGAGAGCCATCCTTTTTCACTAATCTCCCTGTGCTTTTAGCAGCCCGTTCACGAATCTTGTTGATCAGTATCAATGATTCATTCCAACGGTCCAGCTGAATCAGTACCTCAGCTTTCCAAAGTAAAACCTCATCATAGCGAATCATTTTCTTGTTCATCGAGTTAAATTGCCAACCATCGTATAGCAAACATTTACAATCTGGTTGTGGCAATTCCTTAATAGATTTCAAATAACCATATTCGGCACCATTTCGAATCCCCTTTGTTTCAAAAAGAAGATTCGGATTATATTTCCAAGGTTGCCCCGGTGCAGCTACTGTATGGCTAAATCGCGGATCAAAGCTGTTCCCGCCAAAAAATACGGCGTCCCCATCTGCATAACTCCCATTATTGTATGTATCAAATAAAGGTAGACCATTTGTTCCGGTTTTAAATGCATTCGCCATGGTATAGCTGATCTGGTGAAATCCGCAACATTGAAAACCACCCCATTGGAAGGGGTGATTTAACCCCTCACCGCGATTGATCTTACCTCCACTTGAACTTCCATCATCAATGGAATATTGAATCTCCCAAATAGATTCTTTTGTCTTGTTATCAAAATTTATATCAAAATTTTCCGCAAAATCGGTTTGTAGGCCAACCTTTCCCCCTTCCTGGTCGGTCAATTTGTTGAGATAAGTCAATGCTTCGCTCAACCTTTCTTTATTGATATTGACGACAGTATGTTTATCATTCTGTTCATAAGCCATAAATAACAGGGTGCGCGCAACCATCGCAGTTGCCGCATTTTTATCAACACGTCCTTTTTCGGGCTGCGTCGCTGGCAACAACTGTTCAGCCTCTTTAAAATCAGCCAATATTCTTCCCCAAAGATACTGATCGTTGGGTTGGTCTTTTTCTCTATTCGGAACCGCCTCAAAGTCTGCACTGGTACCAATTACCTTTTCGTCGATATAAGGTATATATTTCCAAAATTGCTTTAGCCTAAAAAAGGTGAATGTCCGTATAAATATCACTTCTCCAAGACGGGCATTCTTTTGTGGAAATTCTTCCTCCTTGATCAGTTGCAACTTTTGTATCGCCGTATTGCAGCGTTGAATAATCTGGTAAGATACATACCAGGGATAGTCTAGGGGCCATCCATTGGGATTGACTCCGACAAAGATCTCCATATTATGCCAGCCATCACCATCCCATGTGCCGCCACCACCTTTATAGGAATCATCGGCCCGCATGGAACCCGACCACCAGGGGGCAAAAGGTGAATCAAATGACGGAATATCGGTCATCCTGGCATAGGCAGCTGTCACAAAACCGTCCATATCCTCTGGCTTCACCAGAAAAGATTCGTCCAGCACCTGTTTGGGAGCAATATCAAGGGAATCAGTACAACTTACAACAGTTAATAGGAAAAGCGCAAGGCATATTTTTATTTTAAACGTTTTCATAATAGGGAAGTTTAAAAGGTTACATTGATACCAAAAGTCAAAAACATAGGGGTGAGATAGCCATAATCAGGCATTTCAGGATCGAAACTGGTATATCGGTCTTTTCCCCAACCTTTTTTGAATGTCAGGAGATTCCGTCCAGAGACATAAAATCTTAAATTATTCATGGCAGCTTTCTTGGAAATCGCTTGTGGAAGTGTATAACCAAGTTCTATATTCCTCAATTTCAAATAAGATCCATCCTCCACCGTATAACTTGATGGGCGTTGCTCCGCATTTAATGTAGAATTTGAGATGGCGGGAATATCGGAGTCTGTACGATCAAAATACCATCCATCCAAAATACGTGTGGGATGATTTTTGTGTGCCGGGACATTGATATTCCACAGGTCAGATTCCAATTTCCACAGGTTATTTACCTTATTACCAAAGACCCCCTGAAAGAAAATATTAAGGTCAAAATTGCGGTAACTAAAATCAAAAGTTATCCCACCGAAAAACTTAGGATCTTTGACGCCAATATAAGTCCGGTCATAGAACTCCTCGATCTTTCCATTGCCATCGATGTCTTTATAACGTATCCGCCCCACGGCCTTGCCGGGTTGCTCAGCATGATTATCGACTTCTTCTTGTGTCTTAAAGATACCATCCGCTACCATGCCATACAAGATATTTGGGGTCCTTCCCAACACAAGGTCATTGACACCATTTCCCGGGTATTTATTGATGACATCTTTAGGAAGGCTAACAATTTTGGTCTTATAAGTTCCTAGATTTGCAGAGATGGTATACCGAAATGCATTTTGTGGATTGTTGTGATAACTAATATCCAATTCGATCCCGCGGTTATTCATACTTGCACCATTGATCCAAGGCTCCCCACCTTCACCCATGGCGGCAATGTATGGGGTCTGAACCAAGATATCTTTTGTTTTCTTAAAATAGTAACCAAAAGATCCACTAAGCCTGCTATCAAATAGACTAAAATCTAGCGCGACATCAGTTTGTGTTGTTGTTTCCCATTTGAGATTAGGATTGCCCAGCCAGGTCCGTCGATATCCTGAAAATAATGGTCCGGTCTCATTCCCTTCGATCGGGTAAGATGTACCAAAATAATCTGTTGTAAATGGTGTTGAAGTATAACCTCTAGGCAGCCCCTGTACACTTCCATTAGCTCCCCATCCGCCACGCAGTTTAAGATCAGATATAAATGTATACTTCTTCATAAATGGTTCGTTGCTGATCCGCCAACCTGCCGAAAATGCGGGAAACATAGCAAATTTATTGTTTGCGCCAAAAAGCGAGGATCCATCCCGACGTAGGGTCGCTGACAGCAGGTATTTTTGGTTATATACATAGTTGGCTTTGGCGAAATATGACAGGTATACATATTCGTCGGCCGTGCTTCCAAGTGAGTATTTGGTTCCATTGGTTACACCAATATGTGCAAAGTCACGATCTTCCAGATATATTCCTTCCCGTCGGGCAGAGAAACCTTCCTCAACAAATCGTGTGTATTCAGTTCCCAATACCGCATCTAAGCTATGTTTGTCATTTTGTAGGCTGTAAGAAAGCGTATTTGTCCACACATAGCTGAGGGGATGAGACTGGATATTCCCCACATAATTTTCATCATCGCTATTGCGACCACCTGTTTCCGACCATTTCTTTTCCACTATTCTTCGATAGGCATTTCCGTAATCGATACCAAATTGTGAGCGGGCGGAAATTCCTTTCCAGATATTTAAATCAACAAAGACATTACCGATCATCTTGACATAATTATTTACATTGTCTTTGTTATCGGTCAGTACACGAACAGGATTTGTGAAGTCATCAAAACCTGCAGCACCAGCCCAGCCACCATAAATATCATGTACAGGAACAGCTGGTGGATTGATCAATGCCCAACGCATTTCGTTTGCATCCCGGTATCTTAAATAAGAAACCGCAAAATTCTCCCCTACTTTTAGGCGGTTATTGATTAAACTAATCTCATTGTTGGCCCGCAGTGAAAACTGCCTAAAGAAGGTATGGATCTGCGTTCCTTGGTTTTCAAAATAGCCCAATGAAAACATGCTTTTTGATTTTTCCGTCCCACTGGAAACAGATACCTGATGATTTGTCATCAGCGCTGGACGGAGAATTTCATCAAGCCAGTCGGTATCGGCGCTTTTCACCGTTTTCTCGGCATTAAGATACTCCGCTGGTTTAACAGCATCCAGCACAGCGCGTCCTTCAGCATCCCTATGCCAGGTAAAATCGTACGTTTTGGGCAGCGTCAATGGCACACCATAGACCGCCTCATCGTAGGCATAAGCCCGAAAGGTCGCCCGTCCGTATTCCTCGGCATTCATCAATCTGGGCTTGCGCACAATATTGCTTACCCCGACGCTACCATTATAGTCCACTTTTGTCTGTCCAATTTTGCCCTTTTTTGTTTGGACAAGAATAACTCCACCGGAAGCCCGTGCACCATAGATACTTGCGGAGGCTGCATCTTTAAGCACCTGAATAGATTCGATATCCGCTGCATTGATATCCCGTAAATTGAGATTCTCAGTAGGCATACCATCCAAAACAATGAGCGGTTTAACTCCGCCTGAAAGTGACGACAAACCTCTGATCTGCACATTCACGCCCTCTGCCGGATTTCCACCATTGGTGGTGATGTGTACACCCGCTAATTTTCCCTGAAGTGATTTCATAGCATTCGCCGATGGATTCCTGGCAATATCACTCGCGTTTGCGATAGCAACGGAACCTGTTAAATCGGCTTTCCGCTGCGTCATATAACCGACATAGACTTCGGCAAGCATATTGCTCTCGTCCGTAAGGCTCACATTAATCAAATCGTTCTCACCCACTAAACGTTCTTCAGTCTTCTTTCCTGTATACGTGAAAACAAGTATACTTTCCTTGGAGTCAATTGGGATTTCATATTTTCCATTTGAGTTGGTGACAGTTCCGCCGGTTTTCCCTTTAACCTTCACATTGACACCTGCAAGTGTGGTATTCGTACCACTTTCCCGCACTTCGCCCCTGATGATCCTTTGCTGTAATATGGACGGGGATTCGATAGCTTTTGCCTGCCAAAAAAGTGTACAAAACAGAAAGGCTATACTGAGCCAGTGTGCTAAATTTAGGTAGCGTTTCATAGTCATTAATATTAGGTGTTATTAATCAGTTTATACTACGGCACAAAAATTTAATCGTTTAAGCTAAATATCGGTAATGATGTAGCAACTATATACTTAATACGTTCGATCACACAAAATCCTCTGCTCGGAAACTATTTTTTTATTAAAAACCCTTTATGCGGGAAGGTTTATTTTTTCGTTGGTTATTGTTTCGTCGGTTAATGTTTGATATGTTGAATGAATGCTTTGGGCGAAAGCGGTGTAATCCCAAAAATAAAGGAATCTCCTGCCTTAAATGGTTCCTTCAATTCAAAATTTTCAATGGAGACACCTCCGGGTATGGGTTCTTTACTCGCCCAATAGGTGAATCTTCCGGTCAGCAGTCCATTGAGCTGCTCGCTTGGATTCTTTTTAATCCAGTATTGAGTCGCCGGTTTACCCCGGTACTTCCAATGTTGGTTAGTCCCAGCTGTATAAACGGTTTTGAGATAATCTACTTCATCAGGAGCTGCAATAAAATAAACATACCCTTTTTTGTCTCTGATCATACGCTGTTGCGGGAAATAGGCATGAGGTGTAAAATGGATGTCTTTGTAATCGGGCCATAGCTCCAGCGCCGATTCTTTTCCATCTCGCAAGAAAAGTGTCCTCAGCCTAGGTTTATTGCCCATTGTCGCGGTTAGTATGAAATAATCCAGTTCTTGAGACCCTTCATAGGTATAGGTCGCCAATTCAAATTCATAGGGTCTGGATGCAAAAAAACGAAGCCTAGCATAAACTTTTGCACCATTGTCAAAGGGTTCTGCAAATAGATATACCGTTAGCGTCTCCTCGTCATTGTTTTGCTCCACGATTCCCCGTGCCGGATATTCTCCATCCAGGGCTGATACCCCTGTCGGATGATCTGCACTCCAAAAATGCTTTCCGCGTTTTCCGGGATGGATACTACTCATTTCAAGTTCAGAAAATCCGCGGGTCTCTTTACCCTTGGGAATAGGCTCAAAGGCAATAAAATTCATGACTTCCGAAAACCCATAATTTAAATAAGGGGTATAAATCCGGATCAGCCCTCTTGGTCCCGGTAAAGGATCTAATCCAATCCTTATACCATTTACATGGCCCCAAACGGGCATCGCCGGCTTCGCCTGAACAGGTTGTACCCAAGTCCCCGTTGTATCCGGTGGCGCCAGCTGCTGCCAGGGCATAGAACTTCCCTGACCATATAAAAGGTCTGCGACCAAGAAGAGTAAAGGGAGTAATAGCCGTTTCATTTTTATTTTTGACAAGACTTTCGTGCAACGATTTCCACATCCAACATAACCTTCTGTTCGCTAGATGCTTTCCCACGTAATTGTTCAAGCAATATCTTCACTGCTTCTTTCCCGATCATCGACAAAGGTTGTTTGACATAGCTTATTGGGCAATAAAACAGATCATAGGCCTCGCTCTCATCAAAGCAAAAAACTGCTAAATCATCTGGAACGGTAATATTCAGTTCGTTGATAATCTTTAACCCCATAATAGATAGGGTATTTGTTGAAAAGAGAATAGCATCTACACCTCGATCCGGCTGCAACAGCTCGATAAATTGCTCCCTAAAATAAGCCGCGTTATTAAACTCTACCTCACATATCAAGTTACTGTCCTCAGCATTCCCATGATCTAGTAACGCTTGCAGATAACCGCTATAACGATCCTCTGTATGCTGCAACTGGTTTTTATAACAGACATAGGCAACCTTAGTATGCCCCTGGTTCAGCAGCAACTGAGTAGCCTGATAAGTTGCATTAAAATTATCAATAACCACATAACTGGTTTCCAAATCCTTAAAATAACGATCAATGAGTACGAAAGGAATATTGGCTTTTTTTAGGTATTCCAATTGCGAAGCTGTACCCTCTGCTGGTGCTATAATAAAACCGTCTATCTGCCGATTGATAAATGTATCAATCAAGCGTTGCGAGTTTTCGAGATTCTCATCGGAACTTCCAAACAGCACACTATAACCATGTTTTTTAGCTTCGTCTTCTATCGCACGAGCGAGATTCCCAAAAAAAGGATTGGAAATATCAGCTACCAATAATCCAATCGCCTGCGACTTTCCGCTTTTTAAGCTTTTCGCAATTTGATTGGGTTGGTAGTTCATCTCTTTCGCCATTTCCCGTATACGTTTTGCCGTGTCTTTATTTACCCTTGTCTGTTCGTCTTTATCATTCAATACATAAGACACTAACGCAGTAGAAACACCTACCGCTTCTGCTATATCCTTCAGTGAGATCTTCTTGCTCATATTTTTTTATACTAAATCGTTTGGATACCGTTATCGTGTTAATTCCAATGTACTTTAATAAACTGCATTGCTTTAACGATGTGGTCACTTATTGTTGATGGTGAAATATGCAATAATTCGCTTACTTCTTCATAACTCCTTCGCTCAAATTTACACAGTTCAAACACCTGTCTTCTTCGCGGGGGTAATTTATTGATAATTCCTTCTAATTTAGAAAATTTGTCCTCATGGAATATACATTCCTCATCAATTTGATCCACCACATTGATAAAATCACGATAGATTAGGGTAAAACCTTGCTCCCGTTTTTGCCTACGATAATGATCCATAATTAAATTTCGGCCAATTTGAAACAGATAGCTTTTCAATGATTTTTCGGTCTTGATCGTATCCCGCAATTGCCAGGTCTTCAAAAAAACATCTTGAAGAATATCTTCCGCTGTCTCTTGAAAATTGAGCAGAAACATAAACTTTTTATACAAAGTCCCCTGATAGGTTGTATAGACCAGATTAAAAGTATCATGATCTAGAACACCTTGCAGCCCGCCCCTATGGGCTTGTTTTTGCGTTATCGTTTCCATCCTAAAAGCATTAAGTCAGTGCTTTGTTATCACGATCGTTTTGCACGGTGCCATAACGTAAATATTGTGCATACCGATGATCAAAATGTGCCCTATATTCAGGCCTAGGCTGTACAATTTCCTTATCTCCCTTTCCCATACGGGCTGCCGCTTCTTCGATCGTATCATAACTGTTGCTGACCACTGCCGCAAACATACAAGCGCCCAATGCGCAGACCTGCTCTGTAGCTGCGATGTGTATGGGTCGATTTAATATATCAGCCATCATCTGCATGGCGAAGGGAGATTTACTAGCAATTCCGCCGATCGCATTGATCCCTTCCACCCTTACCCCTTCGCTTTCAATACGCTCCATAATCGCCCGTGACCCGAAGCAAGTTGCCTCAACCAAAGCGCTAAAAATTGCTGGTGCCGTTGTTCCCAAAGAGAGCCCGCCGATCAGACCTTTCAGCGTCGGCGCGGCATCTGGTGTCCGTCGACCATTAAACCAGTCTAAAGCAAAAGGATCATCGATATGCAATGGTAACTGCGCAGCTGCACGATTGAGTTCCTTTAAAAGTTCTGTTTCCAAATGTTCATAAACAGCACTGAAATCGGCCGAAGAATTTAATTTTGCTGGCCAGAGAAGCAAATCCTTATACCAAGAAAACACATCGCCAAAGGCAGACTGTCCAGCTTCAAGTCCCACCATCCCAGGAATAATGGAGTCTTCAACCTGACCACATATACCTTCTACAAATACGCCCTCCATCTCTGGTTTGGGCACAACCATCATATCGCATGTCGATGTACCTATAACTTTGCTAATGTAGTAAGGCTTTATTTCTCCGCCTACAGCGCCTACGTGCGCATCGATGGATCCGATACCAACTTGCACATCGGTAGAAAGCCCCAGTCGCTCAGCCCATGCTGCACAAAGGTATCCAGCAGATTCAGTAGTCGTATATACCCTATCACCAAATCGTTCGGCATAGGGACCTAATATCGGATCGATCGCATTAAAAAAAGCCGCATCGGGTAAACCGCCAAAAGCGGGTGACCAAAGTGCTTTATGCCCTGCCGCACATACATTCCGCTTCATCTGATTTGCATCATTTCCACCTGTCAACAAAAAAGGCATCCAGTCACTGTGTTCTACCCAGGTATAACAAGCTTCCCCGACGGCTGGATCGACACGAAGTACATGTAATAATTTTGCCCAGTACCATTCCGAAGAATAGATTCCACCGACATATCGCAAGTAACCTCGATGATCTTTTTTTCCGACTGCATTGATTTCTACCGCTTCATGGATCGCTGTATGATCCTTCCAAAGCACAAACATTGCATTGGGATTCTCCTCAAAAGTATCAAGAAGAGCCAGGGCCGTCCCCTGTTCATCAACAGCTACGGGTGTCGATCCCGTCATTGCCATAGATAAGGCGCCGATGCTTTGTCTGACTTCCGGATCCACCGTTTGTAGACAGTTTTTAACTGCTGACGTCAACCCTTCTATATAATCCAATGGATGTTGACGAAATTGACTGTTGCCAGCATCACAGTATAAGCCTTTATGCCAACGTTCATATAAACAAACCGATGAAGAAAGGATCTTTCCGGTGATTGTATCCATCAGCATAGCCCTGACAGAGTCCGTCCCAAAATCAACTCCAATAACATATTTATTCTTACTCATATTTCTGTTCTCCTTATTAATGGGACGCGCCCACAGTGATACGTTCCGTTTTAAGTTTACGCTTGATCCAAAATCCGTAAAACGCAATAAACAAATAACATAGTAATGGTATAAAAAAACCAACAGCCATCTTAGAATGATCTGAAATCAATCCCATAATAGGTGGACAGAAGGCTCCCCCTGCGACAGCCATCACCAAGAAAGAAGAAGCTTTCTTCGTCAATGTACCTAGATCTTGAATCCCTAGGGCGAAGATTGTAGGAAACATAATGGACATAAAAAAATATGTCGTAAACAGGCTGAAAACCGAAAGCCATCCGATATCAGCAATAACGACCGCGACCAACACACTATTGGCTATCGCGTACCACATCAATAATTTACGTGGGCTCACAAACCGCATAAAATATGCTCCTGTAAGACGACCGATCCAGAAGGCTCCCATCCCACCGATAGCGAGCAGGATCGAGGCTGCCTGTTCATTATTTTTGGGCATAAAAAAATCACCAAAATAACCTAAGTGTACCATGATATTGCTGATAGGTGTTTGCAGATCGTGAACAGCATCTATGACATAATTGATAAAAAAGGAATTCGTACCTGTCTGCGCGGCGACATATAAAAATTGTGCTGCAACAGCCAATATAAAAGCTGGATATTGCAATAGCTTTCGCAATGGCGGGTTTTCCTCCCCATCTGTATCGGGGTCTTCTTTGACTTCGGGCAACTTGATGACCATAAAAATAAGCAGAACCACCACTACGATACTACCGATCATCATATAGGGTGTCACTAAAGAATCAAACTTATCATGTTCACCCGTTGACTCCATCCCAAAAACGAAAAGCCCGCCGATAAGTGGTCCTAATATCCACCCAAGTCCGTTGAAAGATTGAGAAATATTAATTCGTCGGGCAGCTCCTGTCTTGTCCCCCAGTACAGTAGAATAGGGATTCGCAGCGGTCTCTAAAAAAGTGAGTCCGCAGGCCAGCACAAACAAAGCGATCAGGAAAGGAATAAAAGCACCTAATGCTGCAGCAGGATAAAACATAAACGCACCTATAGCAAAAATAGCTAAACCAAGGATAATACCTCTTTGATAGCCATATCGTTTAATGAATAATCCTGCGGGCAAGGCCATGGCCAAGTATCCAATATAAAGGGAAAATTGCACAAAGCCGGATTGCGCTTTACTGACATGCAAAAGATCCTGAAAATGCTTATCCAGAACATCTAAGAAACCGTGGGCGAAACCCCAAAGGAGAAACAGGCTGCAAATAAAAATGAACGGCACAAGATAATTGACTCCTTGCTCATTGACAAAGAGAGATCTTTTCTTTTTTCTTGGGGATGTCGTGTTCATGGTGATAAAAATTATATTGAAGCCTAAATCTTATTTATACAAGGGTCCATATACCTGACATGCTCTATAGTCGCTGCCCTCGCTGTCCATTCCAAAAGCTCCCCATGCCGATGGCCGAAAGATTGCCTCCTGCGCAACATTATGCATATTGACAGGAATGCGTAACATCGCTGCCAACGTGATCAGATCTGCGCCGATATGCCCATAACTAATAGCGCCATGATTGGAACCCCAATTGGCCATAACGGCATATACACTAGAAAAATTAGCTTCTCCAGTCAAGCGTGGTACAAACCAGGTGGTTGGCCAGATTTTATCTGTGCGTTCATCCAATATACGATGGACATCTTCTGGCAGATCGATTGTCCATCCCTCAGCAATTTGCAAAACTGGCCCTACTCCCTTTATGAGATTGAGTCGGCACATGGTTACGGGCATTCCCCCCTCAGTGACAAACTTGGACGAAAAACCACCACCCCGCATATAATCTCGATTGGAGGGGTAAAATGTCGTAGCCTTGAGACAGGCATCCACTTCTTTATCCGAAATTTCCCAATGTGGTTTCATTACAGGCTTGTCCCCAAGGCGCTGTTTCCCCGTACCATCAAGAGTCGCCGATCCGGAATTAATCAAGTGCAGAAATCCATCCGCAGCCCTTCCCTCCGGCTTCCAACCAGATACGCGCGCCACAGCCTCAGGACTCCAATAAGTCCGCACATCAGCAAAGATCTGCGCAGTATTGGTCAATAGATAATTAAACAGCATGGAAACCCCATTCAAGGCATCATTTTCAGTAGCCACCAAATAAGGTGCACGTATGCCATTCCAATCAAATGACGAATTCAATAGTGCTTCGGAAAAATCACCATCCGGTAAGAAATCTGTCCATTGCCGTTGCCCCTGAAATCCAGCCAAGAGCGCATGGTGACCTTGTGCTTCTTCTCCATAGCCTTGATCGACAAGTCTTGGATTGCCGATCATGAGATCACGCATAATCATCGTCATCTTGACAACAAACTCCCAATCCTGATCTTTCTCTTCGCGGCTTTTGACATTCTTTGGTTGATTAAAGTCTTCACCCTCTTGACAATGTTCACGCGTCCACTTTAATGCTAATTTAAACTCCTCCGGATCAAAAATATGCTGTTGTATCCGGCGCAAGATTTCTGAGGAATCCACATACTCATTACGCATGCCCAGGTAACTTTGGAAAAAGTCAGCATCAACGATAGACCCCGCTATTCCCATCGAAACCGAACCGATAGCCAAATAAGATTTGCCCCGCATAATTGCCACAGCTAATCCTGCTCTCGCAAAGGCCAGTAACTTCTCACGCACGTCCTCCGGTATATGCTGATCGCCCATGTCCTGTACATCCTTACCATAGATCCCAAAGGCTGGTAAGCCCTTTTGATTATGAGCTGCCAACGTGGCTGCCAAGTATACTGCCCCGGGTCGTTCGGTACCATTAAAACCCCAAATTGCTTTGGGCAACAGGGGATTCATATCCATTGTTTCAGAACCATAACACCAACAGGGTGTGACAGAAAGTGATACACCGACATTCTCCCGCTCAAACTTATCGGCACAGTCTGCGGCTTCCTTTACACCACCAATACAGGTATCCGCGACAACGCAGACCACCGGTGTTCCATCTGGATATTTCAATTCAGCGTTAAACAAAGCCACCACAGCTTTAGCCATATTCATGGTTGTCTCTTCCAAAGATTCACGTATACCGCCCAGGCGACCATCGATAATAGGGCGAATACCAATTTTAGGATATGTTTTCATATTTGTTACTTTTTAGGTTGACCAAAAATTGTTGAAACACGGGCGAGGGAGGTTCCTAGCACCTTCTCAGCAATTGTATTCAGCTCAGTTTTGTCCCCAGTAAAATGGAAGACACTATGATTGTGTACAATCTGTTCATTGGGAGGGATAAAAGCCGCCGGAGAAACACTTTCAATTTCATAAAAAGGTCCCATTTGCGTGCCGTCCGCTAACGGGCCGTCGTTATAAGCATTCATTGCATCACCTAGGAAAGGATCTTTTTTTGTCGTCCATTCCTGGTTTAGATAAGTAGCAGTATTAGCTACGTCAAAAAGGGTAATCGTAAGCACACCTTCATCAACAGCATAACTTCCGGCGATAGGTTTGGCGCGATGAGGTGGTATACCGAGTTTGCCTCTTGACAAACCATCAGCCTTAAAGTATAAAACGCCTTTTTCCATTGCAATCCGATCAGATTGAATCTCACCAAAGTAGTCTGTTGTGGCCACTTTACCCTCAGCTTCTTCTTTATAGGGGATTAAAATCACGGTTTCCGGAGTCGGTGTAAACATATCTAAATTCCATATACAGGGCGCTCCGGTCTTTTTATCCCAGGTAAAATCACCTGTATTTCGCAAGCTATTGGTTGTTTTAAACCCAACAGATTTCACTTTATCCCCTAATACAATGGAAAGCATACCTTCGATCTCTTTGCGTTCCAATATCTCGACCTGACGGTTCACATTTATTTTGAACTGCGTCCCGGCATAGTTTTGCAGTTCCATATCCTTGGCGAGTCGCACACTTTTCGTGGAGGATGAAACCAAAGACCAACTTTCGGTGTCAATTGCTGCTGGGGTGCGCCAATGATCAAAGACCATCTCCTTTTTCGGTGCAAAAAACAAGGAAAAAGGCCCACCTTCTGGCCCAAGCCATAGCCGATCTTCACCACCATAAGCATTCATATGTGGATCAATAGCCTGATCAAAAGCTTTGTAGTTGATCCAGCCGAAGCTCTTCCCTCCCTGACCTTCTGCGGTAGAAGTAAACACTTTGCCTTGGTATTTGGGTGAAACAATAAGCTTCGCTTCACCTCCGGAAGCTGAAAGGACAATCAGTTGCTGATCCCATTTTTGCAGAAAAGTGAGATCATCAGCGAAATTAGGTTTGCCCTTTTGCGCTTGTCCGGGTCCCTTGTTATTACCCTGACAGGCTGAGAACAATACGGAGAATATCATCATAGCTTTGAATAGTTTTGTTTTCATGGTTCCGAACTTTAATTGATTTCTATCCCATTCTTTCCTGGAAGTGGCTTAAATTTGCCGTGAGGCTCTGTCTGGTACCAGTAAGCCACCGAAATAATATCAGATTTCTGCGGCAGATACCGGTCTTCGGACCGCCAGCCCAAATCTTGAACGGTTACCTTTAGGTCACCGTCAAAACGTACAGGATCCAGAATATGCCAACGGTACATTCCAAATCGCTGCTGCGAATCATATATGCCATCCGGACGGATTACTTGATGTAGACCAGCATAAGGTGTAGTAAATTCCTGATATCTACGCGTTTCTTTGTTTTCAAAATTATAAGATCCACAGAAGTAGTCTTCTAAGCCCGTGGTGACGATCGTAGCAAACTCTTTATCGCCATCGAGAAAGAACTTGACTTCACCTTCACCCCACCAGCCCGTATTGTTAACACCAACAGCTAAATAGGTTCCAACATAATGTCCTTTCCCTTTTACACCGTCCAGAATGGTATGTAAGGCACCTTCCGTAGGGTGAGATCTTCGGTATTGCGCATGGAAATACGCTTCATCATGACCAACTTCTGTCTCGGCATAATTGACTTGATAATAGAGAACCATGGGATGAATACTGACATTTTCCATTGTTATCTTGCATTTTTTTCGAAAAGGCATCTGCCAATAGGAGTTAAAAGCACTACCCGGATTGACCGTCATCGCGAGCGAATTTAAAGGGGCGTATTTATTCCAGCCCATTCCAAAAAAGGCTCCGACAGGTGCTTCAACCGAAGGCTCTGTCTCCCCATCCCAATAAAACCGGATAATGGATTGACTCCAGTTGCCTGTCGGTGTCATCCAGATGTGCTGAATAATCCCCGATCCATCTATTTCAGCCAGCGTAAATGTCTCCCCGGCACCGATATGGACATAAGGATTAACTTTCCATCCCACGCCGAGCTCTCGGGCAGCTTTGGAAGCATTTGCCTGGTTACGTACTGCTTCCTTTTCATTGGGGACAGCCATTCCACCTTTACCTTTTCCACCGCTAAAGTTTTCAGGACTGATTGACCTTGTTTTAGCATTCGATAGTTTCGATAGATTACCTAATCCATTTGAATTTTGAGCGAAAGATGTATAACCGAACAGGACTACACACCATAAAAACATGAATCTTTTCATATACTGTAATTGATTATCTTATTGATTGTATATTTTAAACAGTACAAATGAGTGTGTTACACGCTCTTTCCCATCAGTAAGATGGAGCATTTCCTATTTAAAAATTACATTCAATTGTGTAATAAAATTGAAATTTTAACTATGGACGGTTTATAATCCATGTAATATTTATTTGGAATTTATTTTATATAATCAGTTCTGTAGGATCTTTTTACCTTTAAAGCTTAAACGTTTAAACAAAAAGGGCAAAAAAAAGCAAAAGGATCCGCTAGTTTATCTTCAGTTTATAATTATCAGTTATACAAGTATAAGCTTAATCGATTAAATAAACAAAATAAAATTTATATTTTTTTTTATTAACATCAAAATCCTCAGTAGATTAGGTGTAAAATCGGCCTTATTTGTATATTTTCACGGTCTTGGGCATTCCACCTATCATCAGCGGATATAAAAACAAAAAAGTCGGAAGAGTAGTTCTTCCGACTTTAACAGGCACAGCCCTATTTTCTTATCGCACGTAGCTCATTAGAGCCTGGCTAAACACGATGCTTCAAGTTTCTTATTTTTACTGGATATTATTCCGCAATAATGGAACGGTCCAAATGCACATAACCACCATCAACATGGATCAATTGGCCTGTTGTATGGCTTGACTTGTCAGATAGCAAGAATACGGTTGTATCTGCAATTTCCTCAGCCGTAGTCATGCGATTTTCTAAAGGAATACGATCGGTAATCTTTTTTAATATTTCCTCGGGATTTGGCAAAGTCTGGATCCAGGTATCGTATTGAGGAGTGGCGCATTCAGCAACAACAATAGCATTTACACGGATTGAATAAGGCAATAGTTCTACAGCCCATTCGCGTGTCAATGCATTTCGCCCGCCATTGGACGCAGCATAAGCTGATGTATTGCCCTGTCCGGTTTCTCCGGTTTTGGAAGATATATTAACAATACTTCCTTTAGATGCTTTCAATGCATCCAATGCATGATGCGCCATTAAATAATAATGGATCAGGTTTTTATGTAATGAAGCTACGAATTTCGCATAATCACCAGATGCCAAACCCACCCCATCATTCTGTCCCGCGTTATTCACCAAGCCGTCTATACGACCATAAACCTCAAGTGTCTTTTGTACTGCTTTTTCACAATCTTCAGGTTTGGACAATTCGGCTTCGATACACAAAGCATCAATACCAAACTGTTTCACTTCTTCCTTGACTTTCTCATTGTCGGCCTGCTTACGTCCTACAATAACAGGAATAGCCTGCTCCTTGGCCAAAGCATGCACTACAGCGCGCCCTATCCCTTTTGCACCACCTGTAACAATAACTACTTTATCTTTTAAATGAAGATCCATAATAATTTTATTGAATTGTATGTTTCATTGATGAGTGTCTGTTTTCTACATCAACGAACTCGTTTCACTGGTTATTGATTAAAGCTTATCCTAACAGCAGCGAGTTGATTAGACTCGATTTATCTGCCATGAAAGGACTTCAGTATGCATTCTTCCCTTTCATACATACTGAAGTCTTTTTTATAGATTATATACACGTATGGCATTCTCAGCCCAAAACGCATTTTTTTCCTTTTCTGTAAAGTCGCCCAACTTGTCTTCCACTATAGCGAGACTTTCCTCATAGGAGGCCGCTAACAGGCATACAGGCCAGTCCGATCCAAACATAATCCTTTCTTTTCCAAAACGTAGGAAAATATGGTCGAGATACTGTTTGAAATCATCCAACTTCCAGCTGGTCCAATCTGCCTCTGTAGCCAGTCCGGACACTTTACAGACCACATTTGAAAAGGCAGCAAGTTTATCGATAAACGCAGCCCACTCATCAAACTCCCTTGATTTAATCGGAGGTTTGGCAATATGATCCAGTACAAATTGAAGGTTTGGATTTTGCTGAACACATTGTAATGTAGCCTCATAATGACGCGGACGGATCAGTAAATCGTAGGTATAGCCAAACTCGGCCAATGCTTTTAACCCATTCAACACAGCTGGTCGAATCAGAAAATCTGGGTCCAACTCTCCCTCAACAATGTGTCGGAAGCCTTTGATCACCGGTAGTTCTTTATAACTTGTCAACTGCTGTTCAATATCGTCGGCCTGAAGGTCAATCCATCCAACTACACCCTTTATAAAGGGGTGGCTTTTGGACAGCTGAACCAAATAATTCGTTTCCGCGTCAGATTGATCAGCCTGAACGGCCACACTACCTGCAAATCCATTTCGTTCCAATACAAACTGAATATCCAATGGTGTGAAATCTCGTTTAATAACGAGCATCTCGTCTGTAATCCAACTGTCTCTCACAGGATCGAATTGCCAAAAATGCTGATGGGTATCTATGCGCATAATAAAACCTAAAATAGGAGATAAATTAATTTTTTGAATAAGCAACCACAGTCTGACGTGATTCGCCAAGTCCATCTGCACCCAATTCAATCACATCACCAGGTTTTAAGTAAATAGGAGGATTAAATCCAAGACCTACACCCGCAGGAGTTCCTGTTGAAATCACATCTCCTGGCAATAGGGTCATAAATCGAGACACATAAGAAACAACATGTGCAATTGAAAATATTAAATCTTTGGTATTTCCATCCTGATAGGTTTTACCATTAACTTTCAACCAGATACGTACATTGTTAATATCCTTGATTTCCTCTTTCGTGGCCATAAATGGTCCCATAGGCGCAAATGTATCACAGCCCTTTCCTTTATCCCAGGTTCCGCCGCGTTCCAGTTGATACTCACGTTCAGATACGTCATTGTGAAGTACATAACCTGCAACATAATCCAAAGCCTCATTTTCGGCTACATAAGAAGCTTTTTTACCAATTACAATACAAAATTCCACTTCCCAATCCGTCTTTACAGAGTCTTTAGGAATCATCACATTATCGTATGGTCCTATTAATGAAGTAGTGGATTTCATAAAAATAATAGGTTCCGCAGGAATCGGTGCATTTGTTTCCTTGGCATGATCCATATAATTCAGTCCGATACAAACTATTTTAGATGGACGGGCAAAAGGTGCTCCGATACGCTCGTCTTGTGGGATTTCAGTCAGTTTACCTGTATTGGCTTTGACAAATTCCTCTAAACGAGCCAAGCCATCCTCCGCAAAAAATTGCTCATTGTAATCACCACCAAATGCACTTACATCGTAGTTTACTCCGTCAACCTGAACTCCAATCTTCTCTTTGCCAAAGGCTCCAAAACGTATTAATTTCATATTTTTTTATATTTGAGATATGAGATAGTAGATATGAGAATCTAATGTCTCAAATCTAACATTTAGTTATTCAATTTAATAAAACCACCATCGATAGGATAGTCATTTCCTGTAATAAACCCTGCGTCGTCGCTACAAAGGAAAAGTGCCAGTTTAGCAATTTCCTCGGGTTGTGCCATACGACCTATTGGTTGACTTGCAGACAACTTTTCAAACATTTCAGCCTCTTTACCAGGATAGTTCTTCGCGATAAAACCATCTACAAAAGGGGTATGTACACGCGCTGGCGAGATACTGTTGCAACGGATACCGAAAGCCATGTAATCACGTGCTACCGACAAAGACATTGCATAGATCGCACCTTTACTCATGGAATAGGCAAAACGATCCGTAATTCCCACCCACGCTGCAATCGAAGCGAGATTAAGGATAGCACCTGAACCTTGTGCTTTCATGATCGGTACAATAGCATATAACGCATTGTAGGCACCTTTCACATTCACATTAAAAACGCGTTCAAAGTCTTCGGATTTACAATTTTCCAAATTGCCAACGTGAGCAATGCCAGCATTATTCACTAAAATATCAATTTTCCCGATATTTTGAGCTATGCCGATAATTTCCTCTTGATCGGTTACATTACAACGATTGAATACAGCCTGCCCACCTAGAGCCAAAATTTCCGCTACTACAGCATTCCCACCTTCTTCATTTAAATCCAGAATGTGGACTTTCGCTCCTTCTGTAGCAAATTGCACACTGATAGCACGACCAATCCCACTACCACCGCCTGTAATAACAGCTACTTTTTGTTCTAATTTTCCCATTGTTATTTAATTGTTAGTGTTAAAACTAGATCTGCCTCGTCAGTCGATGCCGGCAAATCCAGTCGTAAACTATTATCTTTATTACTAAATTTAATGTCCTTATTGCCGATAAATGTCTTTACTTTCTTCACCTGATAAGGAAGCTTGGCAATATACAATTCCTTCTTTTCAGGTTTAAGGATATGCAAGTATACCTGATTTCCTTTTCTAGTCAACGCATAATCATCCGTAGGTGGTACCCCTCCCGCTTCAGTTCCATAGATAGTCTCGCCATAAACAGCTAGCCATTTACCAAGATCTTTTAAGCGATCTTGTTGATAGTCCTGAATCTCGCCATTCGGCATCGGTCCCACATTGAGTAACAGGTTTGAACCATGTCCTGCAGCTTTAACCAAGTAAGTCAATACCTCTCTAAACGATTTACGTGTCCTATCTTTTAATTCAAAGCCCCAAGATCCAGCAATGGTGCCACAAACCTCTTTGGGCAATTTACCCACATCATGTGCACTTGTCCCAAATCCTGTGGTATTTTCTCCGGGTAGATCACGTTCAAACATCTGAAAGTCCTCTCCTTCAAAAGGAGCTAAATGATGATTATTCCCCACCAAACATTGTGGCTGCAACTTATGGATCAACTCATAGATTTCTTTAAAATGCCAATCTTCTTTAGGTTTGTCCCAATGACCATCAAACCAAATTCCATCAACTTGACCATAGCTTGTAAGAAGCTCAGTCAACTGACTTTTCATAAATTGGACATAATGATTCCAATCACCTTTTGTAGAATCACGCCCAGCGATGCCACCTCCTGTTTTACCTGCAGGTAGGTAATCATTGCGGTTCCAATCCAAAAGCGAGTAATAAAACATGACTTTTATTCCTTCTGCATGACATGCTGCGACCAACTCTTTGACGATATCGCGTTTGAATGGCGATTTTTTCACGATGTTATAATCCGAAGTTTGGCTATTCCACATGGCGAAACCATCGTGGTGCCTTGTCGTGAATGTAATATATTTTGCCCCAGCTTGTTTAAATAATTTAGCCCATTCTTTTGCATCAAAAGAAATAGGATTAAAAAATTTAGGCAAGAGTGCATACTCATCCAAGCTGATGTTCTGATTATTCATGACCCACTCACCATCCCCCAACACACTATAGACACCCCAATGGATAAAGACTCCGAATCGGGATTGTTCAAACCATTCCCTATTTTTTAAATTTTCAGGACTTGGCTGGTACTGTTGTTGGCTATAACCATAAGAAAATGATCCTATGAGTAAGGCCAAACTGCAGATGACATGTTTTAATTTCATTATGTTCGATTTTTTGGTTATTTACAAAGAAACGCCCCTTCGCCAAGGAATAAAATCATCCTGTCCCAACAAGACTGCTTTAGGCTTGACCTCACCTGAAGCAACTTCAATGACATAATCAAGTATACGATGCGCGGCCTGTTCAATAGTCTCTGTACCTTCGATAATGGTACCACAATTAAGATCTATGATATCAGGCATTTTTTCAAAAGTCTTCGTATTCGTCGATAGTTTTACAACCGGTGTAATCGGATTTCCTGTAGGCGTTCCCAAGCCGGTCGTAAATAAGACAACATTAGCACCCGCGGCAACCTCTGCCGTCGTACTCTCTACATCATTACCTGGAGTGCATAGCAAGTTCAACCCTGCCCCGTTCGCCAATTCAGGATAGTCAATCACGGCAGCGACTGGTGAGGTACCACCTTTTTTAGCTGCTCCCGCAGATTTGATCGCATCAGTGATTAGACCATCACGGATATTACCCGGAGATGGGTTCATGTAGAAACCCGAACCATCCGCTTCTGCTTTCGCATTATAGGTACGCATCAAGCTCATAAATTTCTCGGCAGTAGGTTCATCAACACAACGGTCACTAAGTTCCTGCTCCACGCCACATAGCTCTGGGAATTCAGCTAAAATAACAGAACCACCCAAAGTCACCAGAATATCCGAAACAAAACCAAGTGCCGGATTGGCCGAAATACCTGAGAAGCCATCTGAACCACCACACTCCAAACCGATACATAGTTTATCTAGCGTGGCTGGTTTGCGCTCATTTTTATCCGCTTGCATCATTCCTGCAAAAGTTGCTTTGATTGCTTTTTGCATCAATTCTTTTTCAGTTCCTTCTTTTTGTTGCTCAAAGATGTATAAAGGACGGTCAAAACCTGGATTCCTTTTCTCTATTTCAGCCTTTAAAATGGAAGCCTGTGCATGTTGGCAGCCTAAACTCAATACAGTCGCACCGGCCACGTTGGGATGTGTAATATATCCTGCCAGCAAACCGCATAGCGCATCAGAGTCCATACGTGTACCGCCACAGCCCATTTCGTGGTTCAAAAACTTAATGCCATCCACGTTTTTAAACAAACGTTCTTGCTCATTTGATGTTGAATTAGCCAATAAATCCTGTCCCAAAATTTGGTTTACATCTGCACCGGATTTATATAATCCGATCAAGTCTTCTACTTCGGAGATATAATTGTTGGCTTTGACCTTATAGCCTAGTTTCTCTTCGAAAGCAGCTTTTAGCGTCAGTACATTCCTGTTTTCACAAAATACCAATGGAATGACCAACCAATAGTTAGCCGTTCCTACCGTACCGTTCGAACGGTGGAATCCGTTGAATGTTTTATCTTTAAATGCAGCAATATCCGGTTTGGTCCAAGTGGTCTTGCGATCACCCATTCTAAAATCTTCGGATGCATGACGTAGATTTTCTGTTGTGATCAACTCACCCGCACCTAAATCACCGTTCAGCTTCCCAACCAAAACACCGTACATCAATATTTCGGCATCTTGCTCCATGGGCTGAATCGTAAACTTATGTTTGGCCGCAACGGCTTGCTTCAATGTAAACTCTTTACCTTCGAAAACAATTGCTGTTCCTTCAGCCAGGTCCTGCAATGCAACCAGGACATTATCCATCGGATGGATTTGTAAATAACGTTGTATGGCCATAACTTATACTAATTCAAATATTTTATTCATCATTACCCACTTTTCACCTGGTTTGGATCCCGGAATAGCGGCCTGATATTTCCACATCAACTGCTCCCATTCCTGAACTTTTTCATTGGCAGCATCCATAGCAGATTTACGCTCAAATGAAAAATCTTCACCAACTTCCATATTCATAAACAATCTATTCTCAAAACGATAGATCTCCATTTGCGTTACCCCAGCATCCAAAATCGATCGCTTGATCTCTGGCCACACTGCACGGTGGTAATCCTCATATTCTCTGATCAATTGTGGATCATTGACAAGATCCAATGCCATGACATACTTTTTCATTACTATCTATTAATGTGATTTAAGATTTTCTGTTTCCGCGATGCTCACGTTCCTATTCTGAAAGGCAAAAGCCAATACCACGATAAAACATACCAAAGGCACAAAATAACCATATTGAAAATGGCCTGTTGTATCCGATATTAAGCCCAAAAGTGGCGGCAATAACGCTCCGCCAACAATAGACATGACAATCAGACTCGAAGCAGATTTAGTATCTGCGCCGATCCCCTGTACTCCAAAGGCAAAAATGGTCGGAAACATGATGGACATAAAAAATGCGATTCCAATCAAGGCATATAATGTTTGTACACCTGTTCCAAAAATAACGAACAGTGATAATACGATCGTAACAAATGAATATATGATCAACAGTTTCGATGCTGAAACAAAACGCATAAAGAAAGTTCCAATAAATCGGCCTAACATAAATGCTAATCCTGCAAAACCTGCATAGTCCGCACCATCTTTCCCTGATATCCCTGCTACTTCTGTTGCATATAGCACTAGAAAGCTTAAGATACAGACCTGAGCACCAACATAAAAAAACTGAGCAATGACCGCCCATCTTACATTTTTATGTCTCAAGGCATGAAAGAAGCCTGCTTTACCTTCTTCCTCTTCATCCTTGATATCAGGCAATTTGGTAAAGAAGAACAAAGCAGCAATCAACAGGATCAATACGCCTAAAACAAGGTAAGGCATTTTTACAGAAGCTGTTTCCGACTGGATATAAGCCAGTTTTGCCTGTTCAGCCATCTGCGCAAGTTCTTCTTGCGATTTCGGCTCGTGAGACAAGATAAATTTCCCACCAAATATCGGAGCCAAGAAAGCTGCAAGACCATTGAATGACTGTGCAAAATTCAACCGCTGGGCAGATGTTGCAGGATCACCTAAAATGGCGACATAAGGGTTGGCAGCTGTTTCCAAAATAGTCAATCCACATGCGACCACAAACAAGGCTCCCAAAAAGAAAGCATAACTTATGGTATTTGCTGCAGGAACAAATAAAAAACAACCTAGCGCGAAAAATAACAATCCGATCAAAATACCGGCCTTATAGCCATAACGTTTCATAATAATTCCCGCAGGGATCGCCATTACAAAATAGGCAATAAATACCGCTGAATCGACCAAAGAAGCCTGGAAATGCGATAAACTAAAGGCATTCCTCAAATGTGGAATCAAGATCGGATCAAGGTTATGGATAAATCCCCAAAAGAAGAACAAGGAGGTCACCAAAATCAAGGCAAATGTGTAACTCTTTTTGTTAGTCATATATTCAAATGGTTATAAGTAGTTATTTTATGTAAAATAAGCCTAAAAAACCTAGACAATATTCAAGTATATTATCAATTTATTAAGCTATATTACCATATATAAACAGGAATATGTAACTTTAATGCATATATTTCATAGTTATGAAAGCGCAATTACTTCATTTAAATAACAATCTCACCCATTCATTCAACGCTAGACGAGATAATACACCGCAATACCACAACATTTGGCATTATCATGAAGAACTTGAATTGATTTATTTTGCAGAGGGATCTGGTACACAGTTTATTGGCGACAGCGTTCGCCGTTTTGAATCTGGAGATATTACACTGGTAGGTTCTAATCTCCCGCATTATTGGCTGTTTGATGAAATCTACCTAAGGGAGGATAATCCACAAGTGGCGGATATACGTGTACTGCATTTTAAAGAAAATTTCTGGGGGAATGAATTCACCAACCTCCCTGAGAACAAAAACATCAAAGACTTGATACGGATTTCGAAAAGGGGGATAGCGCTTTCTAAAGCAAGTAAGGTTGAAATAATAGCACATATTGATGCCATACTAGACAGCTCCGGCACAACAAGAATCATCCACCTACTGCAAATCCTCACATCCATTGCGACAGAAGAGCAGCATGATCTATTAACCAGCACAGGCTTTACGATTCAGTCTCAGGATCAGGACGCTGACCGCATGCGCATAGCCATGCACTACATCGGCGAAAATTATCGTGATCAGATCCGCCTACAGGAGCTTGCTTCTTTGACAGGAATGACGCCAAATTCATTTTGCCGTTATTTTAAATCGCAGATAGGTAAGACACTTTTTCAGTTTCTAATTGAAATGCGTGTAAAGACGGCATGTAATTTATTACTTGAAAATAAACAAACGATCAAGCAAATCTGCTTCGAGTCTGGATTTCAAAACTTCTCGAGCTTTCATAAATATTTCAAGAATATCACGGGCACAACCCCACTTAACTATCAAAAATCAAAAACTTAATACGATTTTTCCCAACAAATTCGAATCCTCCATCAATTGATGTGCCTTTGCAGCTTCATGATAAGGCAAAACACGAAACAGTCTGGGTTTAAAATCACCAGAAATGATCTTAGGCCATACCTCAGCCCAGATCTCATTACGTAATGTTTCTTTAAATTGATGATCTCTTGCTCTTAGGGTACTTCCGGTAAGTAGAATTCTTTTTTGCATCAATTTGAGCAAGTTTATTTCTGCTTTAGCCCCTTGCATGGCGTTGATATAGACCAGGCGGCCATCGGGGTTCAAGAGATTGATGTTTTTTTCGAAATAGGCACCACCTATACTGTCTAAAATCACATCGACACCCAAGTCGGCCAATACCTGTTGGAAGTCCTCCGTTTTATAGTTTATTACTTTTGATGCACCTAGTGATTGGCAAAAAAGACCTTTCTCTTCCGAACTAACAGTTGTATAAACCTCTGCACCGAATAATACCCCTAATTGAATAGCTGTACTACCGATTCCGCCGGCTCCACCATGCACCAGGAAGTGTTCCCCAGATTGTAGTTTTCCCCTGCGAAAGACATTGTCCCACACGGTGAATACTGTCTCAGGGAGTGCCGCCGCTTCTTCAAAACTTAGATTGGCCGGAATAGGGAGACAATGTCCCTGGTAAACAGAAACATAACTCGCATACCCACCACCGGCAACCAGCGCACATACCAAGTCACCAATATTCCAACCATCGACCAAAGAGCCTTTTTCCACTACAATACCTGCCACTTCCAGCCCTGGGATACGTGGATCAACACCTGGAGGTGCCGGATAATTTCCCTTTCGCTGGAAAACATCGGGCCTATTCACACCCGCCGCCCTGACTTCGATCAATACCTCCATATCTCCAACCAGTGGTCGCTCTAGTTCCTCAACCTTTAACACTTCAGGATCCCCCGGTTTGGTTATCACAACTGCTTTCATCTGTAAATAATTTCTAATTACATTTTTAATAGCTCACATTCAATCACGACAATAATAGCATGTTACGCCTGGATGCCTATCAGGTTTTCTTCGGGTATTTTTGTAAACGAATATTGAGTGAGAGCATAAAATAACGGGCCAAGCGATTATTTTGAACATCCAAGATATCATTTCCGACAACAGCACGGGATATCCCAGTATTCTGATTCATTAAATCGAAGCCCTGAAACCGCAACATACCCAGATTATTTCGTCCAAAAGTATATTCCATATATGCATTGATGATCGTTGGACTAATATTGCTCCAAGAACTTGAATACCCCGCGTTAAACTTTTGGGATAGCTCCAGCCCCATCGTGAAATGCTTCCCTAAATACGCCTTGGAACCAAGCCCTACTATTCCAGAATGTGCCGTGATATTGTCCCGAAAAGGCCAATCAAAAGTCGCCCGATTCAGCGAATAATTACCATTTAATTCGGCCTCAAAAATATCATTCCAAGCATAACGAAATTGAATGGCCTGAGTAATTAAAATATGCCCACCAAAACTCTTCTTATCATTAATGTAGGAGATATTGTTATAGTAATCCCCATTTCCATTGAGACTCAACTGCAAATTATCCGAGAATAAAGAAGCTGTAAAAAGGTAATAACTTTTAATATCAAAATACCCATCCGTATTCCGATAGGTTGTCTTTTGTATTGTAGAGTTAGGCTCAATGGTACGATCTGCAACAATTTTATCATTTACCAGGTTATAAGCAAAACTTGCCTCAAAATACTGTCCTTTTCCTGTCATTGATTTGCGGTACTTTGAAACAATTGTATTTGCAAATTCTGATTTTAATTCCCCGTTTCCAACAACAATATTTTGTGTATTTGTATTATCTACCACGGGTTGTATCTGATAGAAGTTAGGTTGATTATTACGGCCATAGTAATCTATGGATAGATCTTCCTCTTTGGTAAACTTCCACTTTAATCCGGCTGAGGGCACAAAATTTACATTCGGATAGGAGGCTGGATTATCTTGACCGGTTAGGGCACCTTTCAATTCTGAAGCCTGAACAGCAAAGCCAAAATTTAATTTGACGTTTTTCCCCACATCCTGCCGATAAATCATTCCGACCTTATTACTCGAAAAAGAATAATTATATTTTAAACTGAGTGAATCGATAAATATAGGTTCTTTCTCAGAATTCGTATGATCGAAAGTTGAACGGTTGGCATCGATTTTTGTGTAATCAATGTCATAGTTGATCTCTAACACGCCTCCAAGATCCACCGGTTCGACAAGAGACAGGCGGCTCTGAATATTTTTGCTCTCGTTATCCGTTCGGATCATTTGATTTAGAAAGGTCTCCGTTATTTTAGGTGGAGTCGCAGTACTGTCTATCCCCTTATTGTTATCGTGCAGTACTTCGTCCTTATCCAACGCATTGAAATCTGTATGAAAAGTATATAATATTTTCCGGCCAGGCTTGTCAAAACTCCTCGTATAAAACAGATCCAGAGCTGCGGCGGGGCTTTCCGTGCTATTAGCAGCTTCATAATTACCTGTACTGCTCAACCTGTTGTTCTTGATCCGTCGATCCTTTAATGTTCGACTCGTCGAATTAGTCCAGGAGAGCTTTGGGGAAATCTTCAATTGGTCTTTTGGAGAGAGCTTCATATCGAAATCCCAATCCATTTTGTGTGTCCGATCAACAGACTTTATCCTATAGTCCTCATAATTACTAATCGATGTATTCACTCCTTTTCCAGACCCATAGATGGACTGTAAAAGAGAATTTCCGACGGTATAATTGTTGCGTTGTGTAAAAGAATATTTTCCGCTGGCATTGACAGTCTTTGAAAGTGGGCTGGAAAAACTAGCCCCGACTGAACTTATTTTGTTAACACCATCTGTAGGGTCAGCAAAATCGGCCAACTCCCCCATTTCCCGCTCCCGCTCGCCTCCATTTGGAGAGCCAAAAGAAAAGAGATTGGTATTTGTATTATTGATAGAGGATACAACAGAATATTCCTTTCCATTATCAAATCTATTTACACCAATACTTCCAAGGTAGCGGTCGGCGGTACCTCCGCCCACTGTTGCCTGTCCAAAAGTAATTTTTTTCTTATCCTCTCGAAGTACAATATTCAATATCTTTTCAGATTCGGTGCTTTTGATTCCTTTGGCCGTCGCTTCGTCTCCATAAAAATCAATAACCTGCACGCTTTTCACAAAATCTGCGGGAAGATTTCGTGTAGCAGTCAGAACATCCCCGCCAAAAAATCGCTTACCATCAACTTTTACCGAAGAGATGGGTTTTCCGAAGGCGTAGACAGATCCATCTCTAGATACTTGCACATTGGGTAAGGCTTTAAGTGCCTCCTCTAAAAGTGCACGCCGATCGAATTGAAAAGCGTCTAAATTAAATTGTACAGTATCTTGTTTATAGACAATAGGCTTATATTTGAGAATAACAATCTCCTTTAATAAGGAAACATGCGGAAACATGGTCAATTTCCCGACGTCCAGTTTGGCCGTACTACTATTGTAAAGCGGATAACTACGTTCGAGAATACTCAAACCTATTTGCGTACAGCTTATCCGAATATCGTTTCCTAGAACACGTCCGAAGTGAAAATATCCCGTCGCTGACGTTGACGTAAACAGTGTGTCCCGAGAACTCGTCAAATGCACACTAACACCTTTGAGAGGATTGCCCGCAGTATCTATAACAATTCCATAAACCTCTTTTTTTGTCGCCTGACCAAACGTATTCTTTGGCAGAAAAAACAAGCTTATAATAGTTAACAAAAGTATAAACCGGATGATATTCCCGCCCCTTAGTTTCATCAAACAGACTTTGCAATAATACAATTCAATATAAGAAATTCTTAAGCTATTAACGTAAAAAGTTGTGATTTTGTATAAAAAAAAACGAGTTGTCAGGAAAACAACTCGTTATTACTACTAAAATTCTTATAATTTGTTACTCACCAGCAAAGGCTACCTTAACAAGGTGTTTGTCAATTTCCCAACGGCCAGTACCATCTTCACCAATTACATCAAATAGTTCCAGGATACGTCTTGCAACAAACTCCTCCTCTACTTGCTCTTCTAAGAACCATTGTACGAAGTTGAATGTCACATAATCCTTAGCTTTTGCACATTTGTCAGCAATATTATTAAATTGCTCTGTTACAAACATCTCTTGCTCTAATGTCTGCTCAAATACACCACGGAATGATTCGAAATCTTGTGGAATTCCTGTAATCTCTGGAGAGATTGCACGACCACCACGATTATTGATGTAGTTGAAAAGTTTCAACATGTGCTCACGCTCTTCATTGGACTGTTTTGCAAAAAACTCAGCCGCATTTTCCAAACCTTGATCATCACACCATGAAGACATTGCCAAATATAACGCTGAAGAATGTGCTTCAACTTTAATTTGTGCATTTAGTATATTTTCGATCTCTTCTTTCAAAGAAGATTTTAATTTCAATAAATCTTTCATATTTACCTTAAGTTTAATTTCTAAAACAACATCAAGTGATATACCTTATCATCTGATTACATTACAAAGATACATCGGATTTCGAAAATCTGTATAAATAATATGCAATACAAATTCAGTCTAAATTAGACAAATAAACCACAACTTGTTTAGAATCAATACAATTACAAATACCGATCATTGATACTTTCAATAGCCCATAAATTTAAAGAATAGGAAGGTATTTAGGTGTAATAAATACCGAATTACAATAAACACAGGAGAGAGACACCGAACACTTATTTAATTTTAATTTAAATAAGTATTTAGCATAACAGGAAAAAGCGGTGTATGCCCTGATTGGACATACACCGCTTTTCCGATATTTTTATATAAGGTACTCTTCTTTATGCTAAGACAGCAAATGGAGAAACTTGTAGACAGGTTCTGATGACGGAATTTAATTCCATCATAAATTTAGCTCCATCCAGTAATTCACGAAGGTGAAGCACATCCTCTACAGCAAGAATAAAACATCTTTCTGTACGAAAAGGCATAACAATTTCAAAATCAGAAGAACGTGTTGTATCATTAATCATCCGCTCCACATCAATTGAATCCATACGTTTCTTGAATTTCAAAAAATCCGACACCGAAAAAGATGTAGTCTCATTATTATACTCCAACCAGAAGCAATTTTTACGACTACATTGATAAACCTTACCAGCTGCAGTGGAAAACACTTCTTCAACATGTGCTAATGGACAAACCAATTCTGACATTTCTATTACCCTTCTCTTTTAAACTGCTCAAAAATAAATATTATTTATAATCAATCCAAGTAAAATAAGTGATTATTTTGATTTAATATAAATAAACTACTTTATTGTTGATACCATCGCGAAACTGCCCTCCTCTATCGTAATATAAACAGCGCGAAAAGCCCGGGATAGTCCTGAACCGACTAAACAGATCTATAAATTAACTGACTAGCCAATTCATAAAAGTCTACAGCAATCAAATACGACAAACCCCTTCAAAAAAAAGGAGGTCAATTATAGATTGACCTCCTCCGTTAAAATGTATGTATTATATTTTAATCGTATTCTTCCTCTTCTTCTTCCTCTACGGAAAGTACTTCTTTGCGATTAGTAACGACTGTATTTTTTGTCTTTGTTTTATGTTTATTAATCTGCCTACGTAAGGACTCTACGGCGATATCCGTTGCCTCCTCAAAACTCTTCGCCTGCCCTTTTGCGAAAAGTTGGCTCCCTGGGATATTCAGTTTGATTTCTGAAATCTTATTTGCCTCGTCATCGACATTCTCCAATCGCAAGTAGCATTCACCACCAATGATTGAATCCAAAAACTGCTCTAATTTTCCTGTTTTCTTTTTAATGAATTCGATTAACTTTTGATCTGCATTAAATCGAATGGATTGCACAGTAATGTTCATTTTTCCTCCTTTTTTTAAGCTTTTGGATGAGCTTGTTTATAAATAGACTTCAATCGTTCTGCTGAGTTATGCGTGTATACCTGCGTTGCGGCAAGTCCTGCATGTCCCAACAGTTCCTTAATTGCATTTAAATCCGCCCCATTATCTAATAGGGCCGTTGCGAACGTGTGCCTCAAAATATGAGGGCTTCGTTTACCTTGAGTAGAAATCAGTGTCAGATACCGATGCACAATATCATAAATCAGCTTGGCATAGGCTGGTTTCCCCTCTTTTGTAACAATCAATAAGCTGTTATTAGTATCAACAAATTGCGACGCTTTTTGTTGCAAATAGTTTTTCAATTCTTTTACTAAAAGATCATTTATCGGAACAAGACGTTCTTTGCTCCTTTTACCTAATATAAGAATATTTTTATTAAAAAAATCGATATCCTGTTCCTTTATTTTCAACAATTCAGCCAAGCGAATCCCTGTCCCAAAAAGCAATTCCATTACCAAATAATTCCGACATGATTCAAAATCATCCTTCTCCTGTTCCAGATGATCCAACAGCTGAACTAACTTTTCCTTCTCCACAACAACGGGTAGCTTCTTCGCAGTTTTTAACGCCTTAATAAGGGTCATCGGATTTTTATCAAGGCATTCTTCACGTTGAAGAAATTTAAAATAGGTACGCAGCGAAGACATACTTCGATTGACAGAACTTGCATTTTTACCTGACTCCATCATCTGAGCAAAGTAATGACGCAGATCCCGATAGACAACATCCGATAATACCAGCCCCTCCACATTCAAAAAGGATTGAAACATTTCCAGTTCATGCCGATAAGCAATAACGGTATGTTCTGAATATCTTTTTTCAATCTGTAAATACCGGATAAATTCCTTTTCCAACATAATTTCCCTCGCTATACTATCCTTAAATTACAAACTTAAAAGCACAAAAAAAAGGGAGAAGCAATGCTTTTCCCTTTATATTTTTAAATTCTCAGCGAATCAATTAGTTAGCCACATCTTGATTCAAAGATTGTTTGTAAATCGCTTTTTTCACTTGAATGCGACGAGTTACAGATCTCTTTTCATAAGCTTGACGTGAACGCAGCTCTCTTAAAACTCCTGTTTTCTCGAATTTCTTCTTGAAACGTTTCAATGCTCTATCTAAAGATTCTCCTTCTTTTACATTTACGATAATCATGCGTTGTATATACCTCCTTTCGTCGCTTTTAAAATTTAAAGTGGGACAAAGGTACAATATTTCCATTGAATATGAAAAGAAAAATAATTTTTATAGCAGTCCAAATTCTGCTAGAATCGATTGCAATGGTTTTTCCTTGGTACACAGTGCTGTATGCCAGCCCAACTGCTTTGCTGCAGCCAAATGCTGCGGGCTATCGTCAACGAACAGTGTCTCTGCGGGATTCAACTGCTGCTCCGTCATCACCAATTCGAAAATCTCGGCGTCGGGTTTGCGCATGCCGACTAAATGCGAATAATAAGTTTTTTCAAAAAACCCATCATTATCGGCCACGCCATATTTTTCTTGAATATCATTCATACAATAGGCATAATGAATCGCATTATTATTACTCAACAAAAAAGTACGGTACTTATCTTTCAATTGCAACAATAGTTCATGATATCCTTTAGGGACTCCAATCAACAGACTGTTCCAGGCTCCATCGATTTCTGTATCGGTCAATGCTGGATTTTTAGTAACCTCCCGGATTCCATCCCGAAATTCCTTAGCATCAATTTTTCCCTTATCAAAATCGTCAAAAAGTGCACTTTGACCATGATGCCCAAAAACTTCGTCAACATTTTCTATACCTAACTGAGTAAAAGCAACTTTCAACTTTACAAAGTCGATCATGAAGATTACATTCCCATAATCAAGAACAATATTTTTAATTTTTTCCATCGAATTATTTTGAAATACCGATACAAATATCGATAATTGCATCGTCAAAACAGCATAACCAATGCCAAAATTGACAAAACAAACGACCTGCTCCTATAGCTCAGTCGGTTAGAGTAGAAGACTCATAATCTTTTGGTCCCTGGTTCGAGCCCAGGTGGGAGCACAAAACAAAAAAGTCGCTTTTCTGAATAAGAAAGCGACTTTTTGTTTTAATACCCACTAAAACAGCTACTTCAATTTATTCGCTTTGGGATAGCCCCAATAGCGTTGGCCATCAAAGACAAACGAAAGTATGTCCTTATCATTTTTTTGGAAAATATACTATCGAAAATACAGATTAAACAGCCCAATAATAACCGCAGTGACCAAAATAAAAAATTCTATTTTGTTTACTTTTATAATACCAAATTTCCTGACAGCAAACCTATCAACAACGATAATCAAGACCGCGGGAACTAAAAGCCAAAGCCCATATAAAGCAGTCAGTTTGCTCTTCTCACTACCGGAAAGCAATAATTCTGCTGAGTGATAAAGGACAAAAACCATCCAACCTATTCCAAGCACCAGAAATAAGCTGATTTTTGCCCCAAAACGAATGCCTTCGCTCATAAATATTCCCCGTTTAATTCCAAGCGTTTTACGATTTCTCCCATTTAATTCTCTGAAATCTGATTTTCATCAGGCTATACAAAGCAAATGACAGTCTCAGTACGTCAAGAATTCTATTAACAAAGATCCGGTCATAGGTGTGGCATTTCATTAAATCTTAATGTTGATTGACATCATTATACTGCCACAGGACGTTTGCAATTTTCCAGACACCATTCAATTTCACAACATGGATATAATCGATCCATTCATCCGCAATTAGCTTAACAGAGGCTGTACGTGCCGAAACATCGAGAAATTTCACCTCTTTCTTTGGATTAGCGGGAAATTTATCTCCATTTTTATTGTAACTCTCTGCCAGTAGAATCATGGATTCACTAGTTGTCTCGCGCAAATAGTCTTTACCGGTAGCCTTATCTTTCCAAAAAGTTCGTTTCACCATCCGCGGATGTAAAGCTCGCTCCATTTGCTCAGGTTTCACCTGATGCTGCGATTCAATATAATCAAGGGCAGCTTGCTTGATCGCTACACTATCCTGTTTTGTTTGCGCCAATAAACTACAGGTACATGCGAAGAACATGACCGGGGTAAAAAGATATTTTATTCTCATTTCAGAATTGATTTACTCGTTTCACTAAATAACACAATAATAATAAGACAACAGTTTATCGTTATTAATCTGCTTTAATCGTCTTATAGGTATTAAAGCCTGAATATACTCGGGTTTCTTTTAGTCTGCCTTTTTTATATAGTTCAATTTTTTCGGTGTCACCGGATTTTTTATTAAAATAACGTCTGCTGGTCAGTTGCTTTTTAGAATCGTAAAATTCGGCTGTCTTATTTCGACCCTCCTCCTGAATATAGATCGCCTTCAAATCACCATTCTTTTTATAGGTATATCGCTTTGAATTATAAAAGTTTCCCTCCTTGTAAGTGACACCTTCATAAGTAAAACTGGCACTAAATTTTCCTTCCAAAACCAGTTGTTGTTTATCATTATTGATAAGGTAATATACCCCATCCTTCGGGGCAATCAGTTCGTAGTTTTCTACCAACTCGGGCTTACTACAGGGGCGAGCTATGATACGCTCTACTCGTCTAAAAATAGTCGTATCATGCTGTGAGACTCGCAAAGTATCAGTCTCAGTCCGAATATTTCCATATTCCATTGTTGAAATCTCGCCACGGTCTCCACACTCCTTTGATGTAACATCGTCAAGGGGAACAATAAACAACCAACAAAGTAAGGTCAAATAGTACATATCCATGCAATTACTATAAAATCATCTACCGAATACCTATATCAAATATACAAGCTATTGTTATCGGCTGACAACGACAACTAAAATCCGTAGATCCCTATTTATTATTCGCTGGATAAAACCTGTTTTTTAACTATTGAATGCTCCTTAGACTGCTTTCATCGTCTCCAAACTAAATATCTTTTCTATTATCATCCGAGTCGATGTCAATCAATTTGTTATATGGATCGATACCGACCTGAATAGGCTGCTGATCAACAATCAATGTCAATTTATTATTAATTTGATCAATACGATGTTTTCTCAGATATAGCTCCTGTGGCTTTCCGTTTTTCTTATCCGTTGATTTTGAAAAAATCCCAACCTCAATATAGTCCCTAAGGGGCAAAGATTCTAGCGTCACCCGATCAGATTTCTTAAACACGAGTGGTTTGCTCCCTTGATCATTATAGCTCTTTTTGCCATTGGCATCCACGCGATATTTGGCCACTTCAAATTGAATATCGACCTGGTATTTTCCATTTTTCAGTTTTTTAGAACTTACGCTCTCTACCCTATTGTTATACAAAGTAATCGTTTCAAACATATCTTTGATCAGATAACGCAACGAATCAGGTGTAGCTCTTCGAAAAGAATCCACAAACTCCAATGATGTTGTGTAAGGCGGGTTTTGGAAGGCTGTATTTTTCAAATACGCTTTTGCTGTCTGGTTGAAAACAGTTTCTCCTAGATAATCACTCAGGGCGTACAATACCAACGACCCTTTTTGATAATGGATATACATCTGATTTTCATTGTACATCAATGGTCTTTCACCCAATGTCTCCGCCCCCCTACCTTTTAAGTAGCCATCCAGCGCATCTTTGAGAAACTTGCGCATCTGTCCCTTTCCATACCTTTTTTCCAGGACTTTCAAAGACGAGTATTCAGACATACTTTCAGACATCAAAGTTGCTCCCTGCGCATTGGCACCTACCACCTGATGGGCCCACCACTGGTGGGCTATCTCGTGCGCTGTGACAGCGTATGGATAATCCACCGCATCGTCTTTCTTCTCATCCACATCTGCTATAAAACCTATAGCCTCTGAAAAAGGAATGGTATTGGCAAAGGACTGCGCAAAAGTTCCGGCTGTCCGGGGAAATTCAACAATACGCAACTGCCGATGCTGATAAGGACTATATTCTGCAGTATAGTATGCTAAAGAGGCCTTGCTCGAAGCCATCATCCGATCGAGGTTGTAAGTATGCCCTTTGTGGTAATATATCTCTAAATTGACACCATTCCATTTATCCTTTTTAATTTCATAGCGAGCAGAGTTAAACGCAAAGAAATTCAATATCGACGAATCCATTTTATACTGATAATATTTCCGTCCATCTTTCTCCCATTGCTTGGTCAGGTACCCCGGAGCTATGGCCAGCTGGTCCGGATCCGTGCTCACAGTCGCCTCAAACCGGACCCAATCCGCATCATTTGAGATATAATTATTCCGCAGTGCCATTGAATCAGTGGGTGGAGCCATACGATCGCGATGAGGTAATCCGTATTTCTTGCGGATATCATTATCCACCAGTTCGCCCCGATCCAAATACCCAATGTTTGGAAACAACATATTGTTGATAAAGGTTCCATTACCTTTGACAGGAGACTTCTCGTTCACCCAGGTATTGGAAGGGCTAGTTGTACTGAAATTTAAGACGATGGAATCTCCTGGAGCCATTGGCTTGGCTAACTTGTAGATATTGAAATTGTAAATGTCATCTGCAAAGACCAACTTATTGGGAACATTGAAGGAGAAAGTATAGTCATAATCATTATAATTGACAAAAATAGAATCTATAGCGACTGCAGTCTTATTCTTTAACACATAAGAAGCTTGCGCTTTAAAACTACGTCCAGAAGGATAGATATCCATATTAAACTTAATATCAACAACACGGGGCTGTGGCCGAAATTGATATTTTTTATACTTCTTTTCCCATTCCACAGATTGTTTTTCGTGATCCAAGCTGGTATAATAAGGGTTTTTAATATGATCTTCATAATATATCCCACTACCGATAGCAACAAAACCAACAAAACTCAGGATAAGTACGGTCATACTACTCGCCTTTACATTCGATCGTAAAATAGCCCAGCGCTCTCTTATACCAGAGAATCCACCCCTACGCCATAACAAAAGGGCTAGGGTCAGAAAAAACACAGCGAACAACAGCCAATACACCCGATAGGTTAAAAAAGGCAAGATATAGCCAAAACCGTCCATATCCGAATAATCGAGATCAGGTCCCTTGTTAAATTGATAAATCGCCTGCTCTACCCCTACAAAAGACAAAAATGGCAATCCAATAAATAAAGTTAACAGGATAAAAAAACCAGCCAGATAGTTCTTGAAGAGCGTATGTACAAAGATGGCCACAAATAGCCATACGATATTTCCCAACATACCATATACCATCAAGAGCATCACGTACTGCCCGATTTCGAAATTATAATAATGATGGTAAACCTGAAATGCCATACAGGTGAGCATTACCACCGCAAGTAGGGTCAATTGCATCAAGATGATCGCGATTATTTTGGAGCCCATGAGTGTCCAGTTCGGAACGGGTGTCGCATCCAATAATCCGCCCATTCGTGTAATGCTACCGCGATGGACCAATAAACCGCTGAAGAGGAAAGTCAAGATCAACAAAAAGAACTTAAAAGTCGTACCTGGTATCATCAGCATTTTCCAAGTAACAGGATAAGTCGAGGTACCGAATATTGTACCGATTGTACTAGCCATCAAGATGATAAAAAGTACACCAACCAAAGTCAAAATCAAAAAGACTGGATTCTTAACAATATAGCGATAATCATACCGTGCCATTGTCCAGGTTGTTTTCAAGTAATGGGTTATTGAAAAATCGTAACCCACTTTCGGGAGGTTGATACGAAAAACGCTGTCAAAGTTATTTTTTGTCAAGCGTTTTCCTTTTTTCCCTGTCTTGATCGAGATGGAGTCCTGCGAGAAAGAAAACAACAAGTAAAATCCACCAATAAATAAAGCCGCTACAGCTAGCCAAATCAGTCGATTATAAATTATTGCACCAAGAAAAGGAAGATTGTTTGTATTCTTTTCTTCGGGAGACCAATATTGCGTATAGTAAGAAATGGCACTATCGCCAAAAGGGTCTATCAATGCCCCTAAGTAACGATTATCGGCATTGTCAGTCAGGTTTTGAATAAGCACCTGTAAAATGATAAGCACCAAAACGGCGACAAAACCGACATACACATTGCGGGTGAAGGTTACCAATACGAAAATAATGGCACTTAGGATAACCAAATTAGGAATAACCTGAATCAGATAGGTCTGAAAGTAAGCTAAAACATGTACCGGTCCCAATAAGCTTGGATTGATACCCGGGACAAACTGTGCGACAATAATACCTAGCGTGGATGCCAGTACGATTATAAGTACAACAGCAACTGATCCAAAAAACTTACCCAGTAAATAGTCTGTTTTGGTAAATGGGTAACTAAACAGGATGGTATGTACATTATATTGATAATCCCGGTACACACAAGCCCCCACAATTGAAGGGATCAAGAAATAGATAAATGAAGACATTCCATTAATCATCCCGTTAATAGCCCAAGGGGAATTTCTGATCGTATTGGATGAAGTAGTCGCTGTGACCCCATCAAATATCCCTAAGGAAGAGAGCATGATAAACAGCGACAGCGCAAAGAATAAAGCCATATAAATATAGACGGCAGCATTCTTAAACCAACGCGTAAACTCAAATTTAAAAATCGGACTAAACATGGCGCTGGTCATTTTTTAGTGCTACAAAATAAACATCTTCCAGTTGCCCTTGCGCATTGACAAAAGATTCATCTGGTTGCACATCGCTATAAACCCGGATATTGAGCGTATTATCCTGATTGTAGTTGGTGGAAATGACATTATATTTCTGGGTATATTCATCCAATTGATCGCGACTAATAATACGCACCCAGATCTTGCCTTCTAATTGTTCTATCGTTTCCTTTGGCGTCCCCCGCAATAGTATCTTACCGCCATTGAGGATCGCAAGTTCATGACATAATTCACGTACATCATCCACAATATGAGTAGAGAAAATAACGGTATGATCGGTACCGATCTCCCGTAATACATTCAAAAAACGATGTCTTTCAGCTGGATCCAATCCAGCGGTGGGCTCATCAACAATAATCAGTTTTGGATCATTCAATAATAATTGGGCTATTCCAAATCGTTGTTTCATCCCACCTGAATAGCCACTGACACTCTTATTACGAACATCCCAAAGATTGGTAACCTCGAGCACACGCTTGATGATTGCCTGTCGGTCGGCACTTGTTTTAATGCCTTTGAGCTTCGCAAAGTACTGCAACAAATCTGTCGCTGAAAGGTTCGGATAAACACCGAATTCCTGTGGTAGGTAACCTAAAACCTTTCGCAGTTCCATCTGCCTACCAAGCACATCAATATCTCCAAAAGTAATACGACCGCTATCTGGCTTTTGTAGTGTCGCAATAGTACGCATCAAAGATGACTTTCCCGCTCCATTTGGTCCGAGAAGACCAAACATCCCCGGTTTAATTTCCAAATTCACTTCATCAAGGGCTTTTACACCATTCGGATAGGTTTTACTGAGGCTTTCTATTGATAAGTTCATAAATAAGTTTAACTGTTAATAATTCGTTAGTATGCTAAAACGACAATTTGTTACAACAATATAACAAAAGTTCACAAGAAAGTCCGTAGATCTATCTATTTTTCAGCGCAATATCAACTAAAAACAGTTATTGATTACACGGCTTCCACATCTCGGAAAAACGGTGTAAACAAATTGGCTTGATTAAATCTCTCAAAGTTTTATCTCAAACAAACTTACGCTAGCATTGTCATAATGAGCCGGTAAGCCTGCTGTATTACGAAGCTTCTTTAATCCCAAAAAATCAAAACCACATTTCGTGTAGTGGTCAATCAGTCCTTTATTCTCACCTACTGTATCCAATCGAACAAACTTCTTATTATTTGCACGAGCATATTCAATCGACCAATTCACAATAGTGTTAACAAGATTCTTACCTCTAAAATTGGGATTCGTTGCGATGCGATGGATATAAACTGCCGGATCGTCATTTCTCTCTTCCCAAATGTCTGGGTCGTCGAATGTTGTCGCCCAGACACAGGCGATATCCTGATCCGCAATCATTTTCCATTGCCTATTCTCCTCCAGCTCCTGTTCGATAAGCTTCCGATCAAACTCAGGCCAATAAACCATGAATTTTGCCTTTTGAAAATCAGTTGCAATCCTATAAAACTTAAAGATCGAATCAATATCGTGAAGTGTGCTATTTTGTATCTGTAATTTCATCATTATGACTAAGCTATTGATAATAAAACTGTGCCTAAAGCACATACAAAGTTACACTCCCACTCATCGTTGTAATGGGTACAGATCAGATATATCTTACGGTCTCAGTCCAGCCGTCCGAGAGAATATCATCAGCTTAAAATCGTCGCAATAGGGGTTGCGTACTACAGCGGAATGAGCCACCAAAACTTCTGCTGATCTGGAAGTCAACATATTCGACATCTATCCCATAAAGCGAAAGCTTATCGCCAATAGGTTTAAATACTGGATCAGTGATGTATACATTGGGGTTGATCGGTAGACCATTGGTTGCCAACTGTCCCGCCTCGCTTAGGGTAACGTTAATCTTATCCCATTGTTTTAAATGTTCCGGTATGCCGTCAAGAAATGCATCCTCACAAACAACCATTAGTCCTTCACGAATAAGTCCGAGAGCACAATCCAAATGTAAAATATCCGGATGCAATCTTATTTCCTCGACCTGATAACCATAAGATTTAAGTAATTTTGACAGCCATCGGATACCCAGGCTATTGGATGCAAGCCCAGAGTTACCGACAAATACCTGTTTGCCAAGGACCAATACATCACCACCCTCGATAAAAGGTCCGTGCCAGCGCGAAAGATCACCATGATCATGGATCGCAGGTTTGGGTGCGGCAACATAGAGGCAATCATCGGGATAGACCTGTTGTTCAAAAATATCCCGAATCGGCAAGATTTCATTTCTGCGTTGAAGAAAACGCAAGGAACCTTCAATGACAGCATGACCCACAGTAAAAAATGGATCACGTACAAAGAAGTTGGCATAACCATCGTCAGCTCCGACTTCCTTCTCCAAGTTTGTCAACAGACGAGGACGCAATACTTCCACCCCATATTTTTCCAGCACAGCAGCAAAATTTGAGCGTTCAAGATCCCATGCTTTTTGTTGCTCAGGATACACTTCCGCAAAATCTTTTCCAGCATTTGCAACATCACTTTCTGTGTTGGTATCGGGGAGAAAACGGAGATCGTCCGCTCGAACTGCTTTTGGAAATCCAAACTCTGAAACCGCCAAGATCACTTTTTGTAAAGGAGCGAACTCATTTTCTACATATACCATAACAATAAAGCTTTTTTATAATACTACTGATTTTGCCTTAACTTAACAAAAAAATAAGATTTAGAAAACACTATTGAATCCCCAATATCCATCTTACGTCAAAAATATCTGTTACTTCTACCAGCTGGTCCGTCTCATTATTTCCCAATACCGCCTGTCGTCCAGCCGTCAGCTTGGTGACAAGCTGACCACGATCAACCACATTTGCACAGGGCAAAAACACCGAAAGATAATTACCGATTTTTCGTCCATCATCATGTACCAGATCTGAGCCGTAGATAACCACATTTGGGGAAGTAAGAGAGGCACTTACAATGGGCAGTTCTGCATACCCATTTATCTTTTTATCCAGCCTGTCAAAATCTAGGCTCCCGCCAAAACATGACTGGTAAAAGGTAAGCGCCTTTCTACAATTTCCCGAAAATGTGATAAAAACCCCGCTTCTTAACCGTTCCATATCCTAAACAAATTGAATTAAACTATGCGTCTGGTATAACAGGCTCCACAAGTTTTTTCATTTTTTCCAAAGATTCCTGCCATCCCAAATAACACATTTCTGCTGGAATAACTTCAGGAATTCCTGTTTGCTCTATTTTAAGTTCAGTACCGCAGCTGACAGCACGCAAAGAAACTGTCGTTGTCATTTCTCCGGGTAAATTTGGATCATCAAAGCGATCGACATACTTGATAAATTCATTGGCTGTAATTTCCAAATACTCTCCACCAAAGGAATGACCATTACCTGTACCAAAATTGATAAATGTCATCTTAAATTGACCACCTACTTTAAAATCCATCTGCTGTACAGTACAGACAAAACCATAAGGGGGTAACCAAGTAGCCTGTGCTACTGGATCCGCGAATGCGCGGAAGACTTTTTCAGGGCTTGCCTGAATAACCCGATGTAAAGAAACACTATTTGTTTTCATCTCGATTGATTGTTTATAATGTAAATAGATAATACTACCTTTTTGTTCTTTTTAATAAATTCTCAATAAACCTATCCTTTCGGATGGGCACACTGTCATGCCAAGATATTAGGATATTGCTGATGCACCTGTATATGCATTCTGCTGCGAGGCACGGCTTGTACCAGCTAGCTTTGACCGATAGACATAAGATAACATCAGTATACCCAATACAATAAGGGGCAATAACATATAGGTTATATTTTGATCCACACAAGCGTGACTGATAAAGGCAAATAGCAAACTGAATGTCAATCCTGCATAAGCCCATTCTTTTAGTTTAGCCGGAAACTGTGGAATAGCAATAGCAATGACCCCTAAAACTTTACAGATAATAAGTGCATAGGCAAAATAATCCGGGTACCCCAAGGGTTTGGTTCCTGCGTTCATATATTGCGGTGCAAATAGTAATGTGCCCAGTGGCATAACGCCTTCCCAGATAACAATAAATATTGTCGCTATCCAGAAGATAATTTTATTCTTTTTCATGATATTGGTATTTTATGGTGATTAATTTGTTGATTCAACGTGTTTTACAAAATTATTGAGAATAGCTTGCCAACCTTGCTTCTGAAATTCAGGATCATTCATCTGCTCCGCATCAAAAGTGGTACTCATGATTGTCTTTCCATCTCTTTCAGAAAATACTGTGCTTACTGTCCGACCATCAGACATGGTATAAGCGATTTCTTGATGCAATTCAACCTTATCATAAGTTCCTTCAAAATCGAATCCAAAACTTCCATCCTTTGCTTCCATCCGATTTTTAAAAGTGCCATTCACACGCAAGTCGTTTTGACTGCTTGGACAATGCCAGCTTGGATCCGCAGCATTCCATTGCATAATATCTGCTGGCGCATTCCATTGTTGCCATACCTTTTCTACTGGCGCGTTTACCGCTGCTTCTACCTTAATTTTTGTTTGTCTTTCCATGATTTCTTTTTATTTGTTGATTATGATATAGCAAAGATGCGAAGGATTTTAAGGGGCGGCACATTGTAAAAACGACAACTTTAGGGGTGGATTACGACAAAAACAATTTGTACCTTTATCCTATAAACCAAAAAGATATGCAAATCTCTGTTTTTGTTCCCCAATATGGTACTATTGAAGGTATTACGCCAGCATTTAGAACCTTTCTTACGGCTAATGAATTTCTTTCGGCTTTTGGAAAGAAACCGATATTCAATGTTGAGTATGTAGGTCTTAGTGAATATGTACCGGCCAACAGCGGTGAGTATACTATAAAAACCAATCGTTTGCTGCAAGATGTGGAACGGACAGACCTATTAATCATACCCCCGACTTTCGGAGATATTGACACCGGAATAAGGGATAATGCCGAGGCCATACCTTATTTCAGAAAACTCCATTTAAAAGGTACCCGCCTGGCCAGTTTATGTGTAGGAGCTTTCCTTTTAGCTGAAACGGGTTTATTAAATGGTAAAAAATGTTCAACCCATTGGGCCTATGTCAGCGAATTCAAGGAAAAATACCCTGAAATAGAAATCGAAGATGGGGCCGTTATTACAGAAAACGATAATATTTACAGCAGTGGTGGCGCCAGCAGTCTGTGGAATTTGATACTATATCTTGTCGAAAAATTTTCCGACCGTGAAACGGCAGTTATGATCGCCAAATATTTTGCACTGGATATCAGCCGTGACAGTCAGTCCCAATTTGCGATATTCCGCGGCCAACGTAATCACGAAGACCTGGATATCCAGAAAGCGCAGGATTATATTGAACTAAAGTATGAGGAAAAAATTACGGTCGAAGATTTAGCCAATTTTGTTAATATTGGCCGCCGAACTTTTGAACGAAGATTTAAAGAAGCAACAAATAATACGCCCGTGGAGTATATCCAGCGTGTACGCATAGAGGCCGCAAAGAAATTTTTTGAAGCTTCAAGGAAGAACGTTTCCCAAGTGATGTATGATGTCGGATACACAGATACAAAAGCATTTCGGGATATTTTCAAAAAAATAACAGGCCTTACGCCTATAGAGTATCGAAACAAGTTTGCTAAAGTCGCCTAAGAGAAAAAGACTTATTAACAAAAAGTAGCTGAATAGCATAGCAATAAAAGCAGAAAGCCACCCGATATCAGGTGGCTTTCCAATACGGTTTCTTATACCTATTTTTTCAGCATCATTTCCCGGATATATTTTACGGGCGAATTACCAAAGCTCAGAAATTTCTCATTGAAGGCTTTTAGCTTAAATTGAGCACCCTCCTCCTTTTTCACAGCTTCTCTTAAATCATAGATTTCTTTATATCCCGTAAAATAAGATGTTAGCTGTACGCTACTAACAGATACCCTTTTCCATTTCCCGGCGGCCTCTGCCTGCTGTTGAAACGCTTCATCAACCAATAAATGCATGGCATCCTTTTCACTCATATTCTTCACATGCACACTATAGTCCAAAATAGCGTTACATACAGTACGTAGGTGCCATTTATACCACATCAACCACATTTCAGGTGCGTTATCGCCATAGCCATTTTCTAACATCATCTGCTCGGTATATACAGCCCAGCCTTCGATCATGGCCCCATTACCCAAAACACTCTTGATTAAGCTAGGCGACTGGTTGGCATAGACCAACTGCGTATAATGGCCTGGAATAGCCTCGTGAATATTCAAAATCTGTAAAATATAGTGATTATATTCCCGCAGATAGCTTTCTGAAGCTTCCTTGGTCCATCCAGCAAGACTTCCAACATTGTAATATGTATTCCCACCTTTATCATAGGGACCCGGAGCACTGATAGACGCTCCAGCAACACCGGCCATATAAGCAGGTTCTTTCCGTACGACCAAAGGTTTGCTATCATCGATGTACAGGAGATCTTTCTTTTTCACAAATTCCACCAATTTTGGTATCTGCGCTTCAATGGCCGATTGAAATTCATCTGCTTTGACGTGATTGACAGACAAGGTATCAATCATCTTGCGAATAAGCACCAAACTATCTGTGGGTTGTACCGCCTTTCCAAAATACTTTGGCCACAGTTCCTTACTGATTTTATACATTTCAGCATGTAAATAGCTCTTGCGTGCCATTGCCGCATCATAGATCTGTGCAGCAGTAGACCCCGACTGGATATCAAACTTGAACTTTTGATCGTATAGCTCCTGCCCCAATCTAAAGCTTCGTGGCGATGGATTCGGGTTCGTTTTTAAAAACGTTACAAATCCATTGATCGCCTTTACGGCCTGATCGGCTTTCGCTTGAATAGCCGCTTTTTCAGTCGCTGGAAGATTAGATTTTTTCAAGGAATCACGCAGATCCGTTTCAAACACAGATAATCCACCCAAATTCTGCTGTATGGCCAGATCTGTTAATACCAACGCAGGATTCTTAATCTGTCCTTTCGCAGCCTCATAATAAGCTGGAATATGTGCCATCCGCTGTTCAATAGCATGAAGACGATCATGCAATGGGGCATAATTCTCAGCCAACATAAAGGCGATAGTTCCACTTACATTGTAAGATGAAGGATTCCACTCGTAAGAACGCTCTTTTTCGATTGACCATACATTAGATTCCAGGTAGTTCTGGATCAGGTGGTAATCCGTCTGTTGTGAGAGATTCAGCTCGTTCAGATCAAAACTTTTCAATTGATCTAAATGTTGCTTAGAAAATTCCAAACGTAAAGCCCTGCTTTTGGCATCGGGGATCGTTAGCAGCGAATCGTATCGATGAAAACCCACTTGTGTGGCCCATTCTGGATTTTCTTTCCAGAGCTGTTCGATGAATCGATCTTCATAAGCTTTAAAATTTGCATTCGAAGTCGTATCCGCAAGGGCTTTTTTTGTATTGGACCCCGACCCACAGGATGCCAGGATTCCCAAACCCAGGACAGTGAATGTATATGTTATCAGTTTCATTGGAGTAATTTGATTAAAAATAACAATTGTTGTTGATTTTTAATCAAACCACCGCAAGGATTTTACAATTAAAAACAGCCCCATCCTTTTTACTTACAGCCAGGTATGGAATTTTTGAATAAACCAGTTCTTAACAAACTGTGTCAACAGACAATAACCGATCAAAATACCTATTAGCCAAGGAAAATAAGACAATGGTAGCGCCTGCAATTTCAAAGCCTCAGCAAAAGGTGAAAATGGCAGCAGAATACCCATAACCATAACCAAGGAGGTCAATGCCACGACGGGAGCGGCAGCCCAGCTTTGTATAAAAGGTATTTTGCGTGTACGGATCATATGGATGATCAAAGTCTGTGAAAGCAGTCCTTCGACAAACCACCCCGATTGAAAAAGCGTCTGATGTTCGACCGTATTTGCTTTGAAGACAAAATACATCAATGCAAAAGTCGCAAAATCAAAGATAGAACTGATCGGACCAATAAAAAGCATAAACTTTGACACACTCCCAGCATCCCATTTTTTCGGTTCCTGAATAAATTCTTCATCCATACTGTCCCAAGGAATAGAAACCTGTGAGATATCATATAAAAGATTCTGTATTAGGAGGTGTACCGGCAACATCGGCAAAAAAGGCAGAAACGCGCTTGCACCGAGCATACTGAACATATTTCCAAAATTACTGCTGGCTGTCATCTTAATATATTTAATGATGTTACCAAAAGTACGTCGACCATAGATCACACCCTTTCGAAGAACCATCAGATCTTTTTCCAATAGGATGATATCAGCACTTTCTTTGGTAATATCCACCGCCGTATCCACACTAATGCCTACATCAGCCTCTTTAATTGCAGCCGCATCGTTGATGCCATCTCCCATAAAACCAACGGTATGTCCCTTGGACCGCAAGGCTTTGACCACACGTACTTTTTGCAATGGACTTAATTTTGCAAAAACGGAAACCTCAACAATACATTGATCCAATTCTTGATCATCGATCTGATCCAGTTCGCTTCCATTAATAATACGTTGCACAGGGATCCCCACATCATGACAGATTTTACGTGTGACGATCTCATTGTCTCCTGTCAGCACTTTTACAGCTACCCCCAATTTATGCAGAGCTTCAATCGCTGGTGCTGCAGAAGGTTTGGCCGGGTCCAAAAAACCAATAAAACCAGTCAACGTTAATTTGACTTCATCTGCAACCGCATAAGTCAATGGATGGGATCCCTCAAATTCCCGAATGGCAACCAACAATACACGCAAACCTTCTTCATTCATCTTTTTGGATGTATTCAGCACGATTCTCCGCATGGTATCATCCATAGGTACAGTACGGTCATTTTCAATATGCAGGCTACGATCATCCCCAGGATCAAAAGCATGGGTACACAATTCCAACATTTCCTCTACTGCCCCCTTACAGATCAGGAGATGTTTACCGTTATGCTTTTTGAGAATGACGGACATTCTTCGCCGTTGAAAATCAAAGGGTATCTCATCCACTTTCAGGTATTGATCTTCGACTTTTAGATAATCATGCAGTTCCACATGCTCCAGTACAGCCTTATCCATCAGATTTTTTAAGCCTGTCTGATGAAAACTATTGAGGTAGGCCCATTTGAGTACCTCGTCGTCTTCTACGCCATAGACATTGAGGTGCTTTTCCATCACGATCTTGTCCAAGGTCAGTGTACCTGTTTTATCCGTACAGAGAATATCCATCGCACCAATATTCTGAATGGAGTTCAAGCGTTTGACAATGACTTTACGTTTACTCATATTAACCGCTCCTTTAGCTAAATTTGCCGTCACAATCATCGGGAGCATCTCAGGTGTAAGCCCTACGGCCACAGCAATCGCAAATAACAACGCTTCGGTCCAATTCCCTTTCATCAAGCCATTGATCAAAAAGATCAATGGAACCATCACCAGCATAAAGCGAATAAGTAGAAAACTCACCTTGTTTATCCCTTTATCAAAACTTGTTTCAGGCCGTTCACCCGTAATGGATTTACTGATACTCCCGAAATAGGTATAGTTACCTGTGGTTACAATAATCGCTATAGCTGAACCACTAACAACATTGGTTCCCATAAAACAGATATTGCTAAGCTCAATGGCCTGCTTTTCTTTTGCATCCCGAATTGGCAAATAATTCTTCTCCACGGGAAGCGCCTCTCCTGTCAGCATGCTTTCACTCACAAAAAGATCCTTACTCTGTATAATCCGGCAATCAGATGGAATCATATCGCCAGCAGAGAGATAAACAATATCCCCTGGTACGAGTTCAGCAATAGAGATCTCTCGTCGTCCTTTGAATTTTCGCAATACAGTAGCTGTGGTTTTCACCATGCCTTTGAGTTTTTCAGCGGCTGCATTACTCCTATACTCCTGTATAAAACGTAATAGGGCGCTGATCAATACCATAATAGAAACCACAAGGACAGTCTTATAATCCCTGTCGTCCGGTGATGCAAGCCAGACATCTAGAACGAAAGACACAGCAGCAATGACCAGCAATATGTAAATAAAGGGATTAGCGAATGCCTTTATCAATTGAATATACCATTTGGGAGCCTTTTGATGTTGTATTTCATTCAGTCCAAATTTCTGGCGGCGCTCACTGGCCATATCATCTGTAATCCCTCCATCACTACTTTCCAGCATAGCACAAGCCATTTTTTCATCCTGACTCGCAATTTCCTGCAATTTGGTGATCGTTCCCACATTCATACCATTTGAACTGATCATGCTATGCAATGGGTTTCTTATTTTGTTTCTAACGCTGATCATAACCCTAGTCTTTGTTTAATTTATATGCGATACAACTTACCGCCACAAGAAGTGGCACAACAGTTTTACAGATCGGCTTCAGTGCCGATAATTTCCCAGCTTATTTTGCTTACTTTTTCTTCCATCGTCAGTCGACTGGCTATCCGTTCAATCAGACTATCCTGTTGGCCAACAGCTTTGATAACAGCAGTAATTGCGGCCGCATTCGCCTCTACAGTATCATCGCTGGATAGTGAAGTCAATAATACCTTCTCCTCATTGCCCAACATTTGGATCAACAGCACACGAATATGATTTTCGATAGCGATGCCGCATCGGATAGATACCAAGTAGTCGGTTTGTGCCACTGCTGATTTACTAAATTTGATAAAACCCATCCGCTGACCAATGGGACGGAAGATCAAATGTGTCAGAATAATGGCTGCAGCTACCAGTGCTGCCTGCGGATACAAACCCAAACCCGATAATGCACCTACTGCAGCTGAGCACCAAATGGTAGCCGCAGTATTGAGGCCATGCACATTCAATCCATCCTTCATAATTACTCCGGCACCGAGGAAACCAATCCCACTGACAACATAGGAAGCGATACGTCCAGTAGCGTCACCACCTATTTCAATAGAAAGAAGTACAAAAGCAGCTGAACCTAGCGACACCAATGTATTCGTACGAAGTCCGGCATTCTTCTGGCGCCATTGCCTTTCGGAACCAACAGCGGCCCCCAAAAGTAATGCTGCCAATAATCGTAGTGCAAATTCAAAAATAACCATAGCTCATCCTCCTTTGCGTGCAAAGGTCAGCAATCGTTACTAGGATGACCGTTAGAGATCATATAGAAAATCATTAGAATTTTATTAGAAAAATAATAAGATTAAACGTCTGAAAAACAATAATTTAAAAAGAAATAAAAAAATATTTCAAGCCTTATGTCCAATTTCTTTAACTTCAATCATTATTGTAGTGTAAAACAGTTACACTTAAAACAATAATAAAATGAAACAACGAATCAATTTTTTCGCAAAAGGCCAAAATGCTATGAAAGCTATGTTTGGATTGGGTGCTTATTTAGGTAAATGTGCAATCGAACAAGAGCTTTTGCATCTGATTTATTTTAGAGTATCACAGATCAACGGTTGTGCTTATTGCCTAGACATGCATTCAAAAGATTTGCTTGCTACTGGCGAAAATCCACAGCGCCTATTTTTATTGGACGCTTGGCGTGAGGCACCACTTTACAGTGCACGCGAACGTGCCGCCTTGGAATGGGCCGAAGCGGTAACAAAAATAACCAATGGTGATGTACCTGATGAGGTTTATGCCATTGCAAACCAAGAGTTTTCTGAAGAGGAACTGATCGATCTGACTTTGGCGGTAACAACAATCAATGCATACAACCGTTTTAATATTTCTTTCCGCACTGAAGCTGGTGGGTACAAAGTCGGTCAACATAAGGTGCAGACAGCATAATAACAAGAAACCAGGTAAATAAAATTATTTAACACATTAAACTATAAGCATGAAAGATTTCATCTTATTATTTAGGCAAGCAGGCAATGAGCAGCCTCTTTTGAATGACGAAGAAATTGCCAAAATAAACAAAAAATGGCAGGATTGGATCGGCGACATTGAAGCACAGGGAAAACTTTCAGACCATGGTTCACGCCTTGAAAAAGCCGGAAAGGTATTAAAGCCCGGAGGAGTCATTACAGATGGCCCATTTGTTGAAATCCGGGAAAGTCTTGGTGGGTTTATTGTCATCGCAGCAGAAAACCTTGAGGAGGCGACAACCTTGGCACATGGTTGTCCGATTTTAGAATCTAATGGTAGTGTTGAGATCAGGGCACTTTTAGTTTAAAAAATTAAAGGGCAGTTGTATAGTATACAATTGCCCTATTATGTATGATGGAATCTAATTTTCTAAAACAGCTTTTTCAACAGGAATTCACCAAGATTGTCGCCGTAATTTCAAAAGGCTTTGGTCTACAATATATTGAAATTGCAGAAGATATCGTCAGTGAAACATTTTTGCTGGCTACGGAATCGTGGCAGACAAAGGGCTTGCCTCCAAATCCGACGGCATGGCTTTACACAGTAGCCAAACAGAAAACCTTAAGCCACTTTAGACGGAATAAGATTTTCGAAGACAAAGTAATCCCCGAAATACATCAAAAACAAATCGCAGTGGATCATAGCGATGAATTTAGCTTCACGCAGGAAAACATCAAAGATAGTCAGTTGAAGATGCTGTTTGCCATCTGTACACCTGCAATTGCTAGTGAGGCTCAGATCGGACTGGCACTACGGATTCTCTGTGGTTTTGGTATTGAAGAAATCGCCGAAGCCTTCCTCTCAAATAAGGAAACAATTAATAAGCGTTTGTTCCGGGCAAAAGAAAAGCTCCGTACAGAAAAGATCCAGCTGGAGTTGCCATCCGAAAAGGAAATCGTCCAAAGGCTGGACAATGTACTGCATATTATCTACCTTTTATTCAATGAGGGGTATTATTCCAAAACGCAAAACCAGATTTTACGCAAAGATCTGTGCATAGAAGCCTTGCGTCTTGCGTTAATGCTATCAGCCTACGAGAAGACGAATGTTCCAAAAACACATGCACTCATCGCCTTAATCTGTTTTCATTCTTCACGTTTCGACGCCCGGCAAAGTACCGATGGTGAATTTATCCTGTATGAGCAACAGAACGAGAAATTATGGAACCAAGAATTAATCAATCAAGGAGTTTATTTTTTGAATCAATCGGCCGATGGTGATCAGCTGACGTCTTATCATATCGAAGCAAAAATTGCACAATGCCATTGTACAAAAGCAGATACAGCAGAAAAATGGGGCGAAATCCTTCAGCTTTACGACCGATTGCTACTGGTCAATTATTCACCGGGCGCAGTACTCAACAGAACATTTGCTTTATACAAGGCAAAAGGAGCAAAAAGGGCACTAGTTGAAGCAAACAAACTGAATCTATCAGACAATCACTTTTATTTTGCACTCTTAGGAGAACTCTATAAGGATATAGATAGACAGAAAGCAATCGCGAACTTTCAGCGTGCGCAAGCATTGGCAAAAAACTCCCTGGAGCAGGAGACTATCCAACGCAAGATCGATATGCTGTAAAGTTCGCGAGCCGTCGTACAGTGTTAAGGCATGTACGCTAATGCATGTACTCTTCCAATTACGGGCTTTTAGTATATCCCCGATTCTTTTTTTGAGTGCTGCCAATAACTCATAAATAGTTCGCAGAGTTCGGCAGATTCGATGGCTATCACAGAAGCAGAATACATGATATTTAATTCTTGTGTAGCTTCATAATAAGCCATTTTCCATAACATCGATGGAAGCCGGTCTTTATAATTGGAAGCATTGCTCAAAGTGACAATCACCAAAGTATCACCACCTACTTTTTGCAAATTAATGGCTGTAACATCTTCCCAATTTCCTGCGCCAAAAGCTTTTGCCAATGGGGTTGTTTTTCCCGAGAAATGGTTTTTATTCAATACAATCTGAGCAGACTTGTCCCGAAGGCTTAATAAACTGCTCAACAACAGAATCAGCATCACCAATAATGCAGCACCTGAAAATACGGCAGGTTTAACTTTTAATTCACCATCAAAGAGTCCAATACAGTACAAAAAGGTCAACAAAAGAATGACACAAATCCCGCCTGACATAGCGAGAAGCTTAACGGTTTTGCTTCTATTTCTATATAAGTTAGTTTCCTGATTCATCTTAGTTACCCCAGTTCACATTAAGGTTATGTTTTTCGGCATACGATTTTCCTAAAACATATACTTCATCAAATACTTTGTCGATCTCAGGCATAGCATCTTTTTGAATCTTTTCAAGCAATGCCTGCTTTTCCTCAGCAGATCCCTTGGTATCACAAAGTTTGGCATAGGCCGTATACTCATTTTTATAAACCGGAAGTACCTTCTCAAATAAGGTGATAGACTTTTCTTTTAAGGCTTTTGCATCATCATCTGAAACATGAAGTTCATTGATGTCTTTCAATGCTTTCTCTACAGTTTGAATTTTAAATTCCACTGTTTTTTGAGCCTCATTCCCTTCTTTCTTACTGGAGGGGGTATTTGGAAATTCGACAGTTTCCTGTTCAAGACGTTTACCAAAACGCTCGGGAGCAAAGTCAGCGACAAGGTTTGTATTTAGAACAACTTTTCCGAAAAAATTTTCCGGACTTGGGGATTGGCAAGCGGTGAAAAATAAACTTGCCGACATGAAAATAATAAATAGTAAGTGCTTCATATAAATTTTATTTTGTTCCAAAGTACCTAATATTACTTAAACCCACAACCCCGTTCGTGACCCGCTCCTTCATCCGGAATAGTCAGCAAATCGTTATATTGAATGAAACACCTCACGATCTTTTATATTTTACTTGCCCAACACGCTAATTTTTAATATTTTAGTAAATACAAAAACAACAGATTAAAAACCGCTAATTATGGGCTTTGATATTAGTTACCACCCTATTTCTGAAGAACAGATTAATACCTGGTATTTTGAAGTGATTACAAATCCAGAAAAAATAGAGGCGCTAGCATCCGATCACCAAATTGACGACTTCTATAAAACCAAATATCAGGACACAATAAACGCAGGTCGGGAAACAGATCAAAATGATTATTTTGACAAAACGCATGGTTTCTTTATCGCTGTTGTTCAAGGATTTTTTGAAACCTACTTTTACGTCCGCGGCGGTGCATTGTCCTTTTCAGAGAACAAGCAGTTAGATTCCTACTATAAAAAATGGGAAGAATTTATCCCAATTGGATCCCTCACAAAAAAGGTACAAAACAGGCTTGTTGAAAATTATTGCTCGGGTGTATATATTTCTGCGGATCAGGTCGTACGTTTATTGGACGATTATCACCATAATCTGGAGATTAAATCGGAATTGGATCAACTATTTTCAGATGGGCGCATCAACATTTTCCTAAAGGCTTTGAATTTTGCCAAAGAGCGCGGATTGGGTCTCTTGGAGGCCACAGAAGTTGTAGAACCTCAGCCCCTTGATTTGAATGAATCTAAAAGCTATTCCAACCTCTTTAACTGTGATAAAGAAGGTACACTGCTCTATCAAACCACAGCATTCGAACAGATCAAAAACATCGAACAACGCAACGGTCTCCCTGAAAATGAGATCCTACATAATGTCAAAGTCGAAAAAGTTCATGTAGAACCCGCAAGTACAACGACTGATACAGAGAAAACCGATGAGGTTATCCAAAAGAAAGGCTTCTGGAAGCGATTATTTGGTTAACATAAACACAGCAGAGACAATGGTCACACCCCCTTTCATACTTTCACCTGATAATGAAATTGTCAGTTCGAGAATAGTAGATGCAGCAATAGACCTCGTCTTTGAGGCATGTGCTAATCCCTCTCATTTAGAAAATTGGTGGGGGCCAGCTGGTTTTACCAATACATTCGAAGAATTTGACTTTAGACCCGGAGGACGATGGAAGTTTATCATGCATGGTCCAGATAAAGGTAATTATCAAAATGAATGCATTTTTTCCGAAATAATTTACCCCAAATTAATTACCTGGGACAGACTCTCCAAACCACTTTTCCGAATGGAGCTATCGCTGACTGATATTGCTCCCGGTAAAACAAAATTCGGTTTTCGAATGATATTCAATACTACTGAAGAATGCAACAAAATCAAAAGCTTTGTCATGGATAAAAATGAAGAAAACTTTGATCGCCTTGAACATGAATTAGAAACAATGATTTGATTACATTCGCCTAATAATCTTATTTGCTATCATGTACATTATATTTTTCATTGTTGTTGCTTTATTTGCCGGATTGATCTATCTACTGCGCTCTGCAATTAAAAGACAGAATAAAAAGATATCCTTTGTTGAATATGCTGTTATTATTGGCTACATCCTGTCCTTAGCGATCTCTGGAGTTGGTCTATTAACCCATTCCAGTCAATATCATGAGGCTGTTGATCCTGTTGACGGTGCTTGTTACTTACCTTTTGGCGGAAAACATGCCTTATCATTGTTTATCTATTTTGTTGCTTTCAATGTCGCTGTGATGGCTATTTGGATAAAAGGCCGGAAAATACCACCTATTCCTCTTGTCCTCGCCCTCATTATTTTGATGATCGGATCAATAATCAGTATCTTTGTATTGACTCAGGTAAGTTATCACGATACATCTACCCTAAGTATCTATGTTGGTAATGAAGGAACATTTTACTTTATTTTCACGCCTCTTTTCTGTTTCTGTTTTGGCATAGGCTTTATCTGGAAGATCATCCGCCAGGAGAGAGAGACATCCTTGCACAGAACTTATCGCAATCCCATACTGAACAAGATCAATATATTGCTCTCATCCAAATTAGATTATCCGCTATGGGCGCTTATCCTGCTCGTTCCTGTCTTTCTCGTGGTGACCACAATTCTTATTCTATTTGGTCAAGATAGCGATTCAATGGCCAAGGTATTCACGGAGACCACGACCTGGGCTTTCTCTCAAAAAATGCACCCTCCTATTTTAGATCACCGTGGACATTACCTTTGTACAGTGGCTGCCAAAGGTGATCCAACAGTTGTGAAGCCACTACGCTTAGGTAAGCGACATGGAAATACGATCATTGTTAACCGTCAACTATTGGTAGCTAATGCTTTTGAAGAAATTTTAAGTGATCTATCTCCAGTCCTTCATCGTTATGTACGTTCTTTTTACGACAGATACGGATATAATATCTCCACCAGAATCAACTCGGTCAGGGCATCAAATCTGACCTACATGATGATGAAACCACTGGAGTATATATTTCTTTTCTTTTTATATACGTTATATATAGAACCAGAGAAGAAAATCGCCAAACAATACGCTTAATCATTTTCGATTATTACACAATAATATCCTTCAAACAGACAATGCTGGGCTGTATTGGAAGGGTATGACATTTTTTTAATATGGATCAGACAAATTATTTTATTGTCCTCACCGGGGGACCCGGTGTAGGCAAAACCACACTACTTAACGAACTACAAAAACAGGGGTATAGAACTGTACCGGAAGATGCACGTAGAATCATTAAAGAACAATTGGATAGCAATGGTGATGGTTTACCCTGGAAAAACAGACAATACTATGCGACATTGATGTTGGCTGCGTCCACGAACAGTTTCCTTCATGAATTACAAGAAAGCGCTACAGATCCAGGCTATGTCTTTTTTGACCGTGGTATTCCTGATACACTGGCCTATATCGAAATGGAAAATCTAATTATCGAAGAATCCCTGCTTGCCGAAGCCAAAGCACACCGCTATTATAAAAAGATATTTATCCTCCCCCCTTGGCAGGAAATTTATGAAACCGATAATGAGCGAAAACAAACATGGGAAGAGGCCGAAGCCACATTCAATCAGATGAAAAATGTATATGAGCAGCTTGGATATGAGGTTGTAGAAATACCTAAAACAACGGTCGAACAACGTTATCAATTTATACTTGACGCACTCAGATCAACAGATTATTGATCTTTCATTAACGTTTCGATTCGACGATCCGGAATTAGCCACATAATGGCCACCGTACCGTACATCATTAGACTGATGTAGGGATTTATAAAAGATATACCGATCCCAAGAAAATACAGTGCTGTAGAAATATTTTCTTTGGTTTTGGATTTAACCGCCCGCTTTAATGCGGACTCCTCCCCTTCGATCTGGATAACAAAATATTCAACAATGTTATAGGATATAGAGCACATAATCAATACAACGCCATACGCAATAATAGGATCACGTTCAAAATGGGATTCACCGATCCAATTGGTTGTCACTGGCATCAGAGATAGCCAGAATAAGAGGTGTAAATTGCCCCAAAGTACTTTACCGTTGACTTTCCTAACAATCTGGAATAAATGGTGGTGATTGTTCCAGTACAATCCTACATAAATAAAACTGACAATATAGGATATGATTTTGGGATATAGTGGTTTTAGATTAGCAAAAGTATAGCCTTCTGGAACTTTTAATTCAAGTACCATAATAGTAATAATAATGGCCAATACACCATCACTGAAAGCTTCTAGCCGGCTTTTAGTCATTTCTATAAACTGGGTGTTAAAAATTGATATTGCAGTCCCAGGCGAAATACATTCAAGCGCGCCGGCCCTGGGTTAGCTCCAATTAACCCATCGAGATAATCCTTTAAGCCCCACGAATAACCTGCAAAAATCGTATAACGATCATAATTGACATTAAACTGTAGTCGCGGGCGGATATCCACATCAATTGCTTTTCCTCTATCATGTGTAAAGCTTGTTTTATTGCCATTCTTGTCTTCAATACTTCCATTTTCTTTGATGCTCAAGGTCTTCGCTACATCAACACCGAATTGCATATCCATTGTCATCGGTTCAAAATAAACACGATAACCAACAAAGGGATTAAAATTCAAAAACTGTTGATTGAGTTTGGTCAGTCCGCGACTACCATTGGCGAATTCGCTGCCTTCGAGGTCAACCTTGGTCTGTAGACGTTCAAAAGCTCCCTCTACCCCTAAAAGAAAATTATTCGCAAAGACATAACGGTAATTCACTGCACCCCCCAAATTAATCCCATACTTCTTACCGTAAGGATTATTGGTATAATACTCCTGTTGACTCGAACCATTGAGGTTACTCTTGGCAGTGCTTCCAGATCCCGTAAAATTGGAAACCCCCGAAGTGATACCAACACGAAGCTCGTGGGACTGTGAAAAAGCTGCAAATGGAACTGTACTAGCTATACATGCAATAAATAAAAATCTCTTCATCATAAAAAAAGTAAAAACAAACTAAAATTAAGAAAATTTATGCGATTGAACTTACATTAGCATTTAATTTTTCGAAGAGATATTTTTCATTCCATCGCGTAACAGATAGCTATGGGTATAAGCGGGTAAATAAAAAGCCATTTTTTCGATCTTTTCCATATTTATTGAACTACATCAATGGAATTGAATCAATTCGACTTTAATTTTGTTTTACAAGAAGCAAAAGAGAAAATTGTATGAAATATATTCTAGAGAATCCCGTCAGCGGTCATATCGGCCAACAAAAATATAAAACAACCATCTTATGGCGAAATGGTGAACTTATTACGGATGAACCTGAGAAACTTGGTGGAAAAGATCTCGGTCCTGATCCGTATACCTTATTGATCTCTTCCCTCGTTTCCTGTACATTAGCAACTTTACGCATGTATATTGACAAAAAGGAACTTAACATCGATGAGATTCAGGTATCAGCAAATATGTATCTACGAATTGAAAAAGAACAAGTGGTTACTTATTTTGACCGTGAAATTTCATTCGGACAGGCTGTTGAAGAAGACACTGTATTGCGTCTTCAGCAAATTGCCGACGAATGTCCGATTTCTAAGATACTAAAGGGCAACGCGATCGTCAATACAACTATGAAAACCAACCCTTAGATGAAAAATTTGGTCATTATCGTATTTGGAAAAAACGAAGAAATTCTCCAAACGTTAAAGCGGATTATAGAAAGCAATCAGGGATGGCAGGCCGTTATTCAACAGGATCTTTCCACCTGTAAGAATTACCTCTCAGAATATCCTGGTGATATCCTGTTGTTGAGCTCTGGTCTATCGACTCAGGAAGAGGCTGAAATCACAGACTATTTAGCGCATTTAAACCACTCTATAGGTTTAATAAAACATTATGGCGGCGGAAGCGGGCTTTTGAAAAATGAAATTTATAGCTTATTCCCTGATTTGATTCCCGATAAATAAGCGAGAGACTTTCAAGATATATCCTAAAATTTCTCAAAGGCAAATAATCTCCATCATCAGGCATATTTGCCAATTTTCCGAAAGCTATAAATTTCGATTACAAGGCTTTTATTAAACTAGTTCAATGAAAATTAATCCTTGGTAGATTAATTTTGAATACATCAATACGAAGATCATGAATAGACAAAATTTCATAAAAAAGGGGCTCTTAGGTTCCGGCATATTCGCTGCAAGCGCTGCTTCAGCACGTATTATGAAGAATGACATCGACGAAATAGAACCTTTGGAAGCACTAGATGCCAATGCCGTCCATTACGATTCAGATCAATTGGAAAGCCATAGTGTACTCCATAAAGCAACGAGCCGAGGTCATGCAAATCATGGTTGGTTGCAGAGTAATCATACCTTTAGTTTTGCCAATTACCATAATCCCGAACGCATGCATTTTGGTGTACTCCGTGTGTTGAATGATGATATCGTTGCCGCAGGCAGAGGGTTCGGATTACATCCGCACGATAATATGGAAATTATCAGTATTCCTTTAGAAGGGGACCTGGAGCATGAAGATAGCATGGGGAATCAAGCCATTATTCGAAAGGGAGATATCCAAGTCATGAGTGCAGGAACGGGTATCATGCATAGTGAATACAATAAAAATAACGATCAGGCTGTTAAATTTTTACAAATCTGGGTCTATCCGAATCAACGCAATGTAGCACCTCGGTACGACCAGATTACCCTGGATAGATCAGAAAGACACAATAAGTTGCAGCAGATCCTCTCACCAGATCCGTCAGACGAAGGCGTATGGATACATCAGGATGCCTGGTTCCATATGGGACATTTTGACCATGGTATCAGCACAAATTATAATATTAAACAAGCTGGAAATGGTGTTTATATATTCGTCATCAGCGGAAGTATCAATGTTGAAGGACAAGAATTGGAAACAAGAGATGGCTTTGGAATCTGGGATGTTTCAGAAATTAAACTCACGGCGACCTCAGCAGATACCGAAATCCTTTTGATGGATCTCAACATGATATTAAACTAACGAAACATCATCTTGAAGCTACTATTCCCATTGATAATCAAGACATAGATTAGCTTCATAGCTTCCATTGTCGAACAAGTTCAGGGATAATGACCAGCAAAATTACAGTTTCACTGTTCGCATGATTTTACAAAAAACGAGGGTATCCAAAACAGCTATTGGATACCCTCGTTTTTGTTTGATTCTATTTGTATCCCCTATCGTCTCTTTTCAAAGATTCAATGTTCAGGGGTTTGCCTTTACTTTCTAAAAGCTTATCGAATTGAGTTTTTTATCAACTAAAATACCATCTACAGCCTTTAAATTGAAATTAACGTTACGTTTGGCTTTCAGCTTAATCTTAAACAGAATTTCAGAACCATTCAGTGTTTCCTTATTGCCCAAATTCACAAAAGTAGGATACAACGCTTTACTACCGTTTGTATGCAGACGGTCATTGGTGTAATTACTCATCTCTTTCAGCTGTAATGGATCTATTCCCACAAACTCAAAATCTCCTTGATTATAAGGCAATGCAAAGCTAAGTGCGTTGACCGCTTTAAGGTTTTCACCACTGACCGCTATTTCAACGATATCACCAGACTTCAAGGTAGTCTTGGAGGCTGTCAATTTCAGCTTACCAGCAACTTTCTCCTCTTTGGTTGGTTTCGCTCCACCTTCGATCATTGCAGCAACATTTGAGATATCATAGGCATCAATCAGATTATTTTTATTGACGTCACCATTACTCACATAACCCTCAAAATCGCCGTCACCCATTCTTAATCCAGTATAATTGATATAAGAAGTCAAATCATTTTGGTCGATCAGACGGTCATTATTGATATCTCCCGGTAGATAGCTAGTCGATCCCGGCACCTTAAAGACATAGAGTTCACGACCTGAGCCAAAACCTCCGACAGCTTCTGTAACCGAAATCTTAATGAAGCGAGCGACAGGATGTTGGCTAAAATTAAATTGCTTCATTTCACCATCACGCTTCCAGTCAAAGCTTCCAGCCTCAGTCCAGGTGTCTTTGTCATTGCTATAAAATACTTTCCCTTTTAAAATGATTCCGTTGCCACCATCTGTACGAGGAAGATACTCAAATTTATCCAGTTGATTGACCGATTTCAGATCTAGTGTCATGTCAAACGGAACAGCAGTTTGCCCCCATTTGGTATGCCACATGTCCCCTTCATCATAGTTGAACAACTTATTGATGCCATTGCCACCTTGATTGTCTGCAGAAGTTTCTGCTTTAATACCCTCGATCGCAAATTCTAACGGATTAGCTTTTGTTTTTGCGGCGAATGTACTCCAATCGGAAGCACCGGCTTTATTGACGGCCCTAATTTTAAAGGCATAATCCGTCTCAGCGTCTAAACCTTCAAAGAGCAATTGATTGTCTTTAATGGTCGAGTAGATCAGGTCATTGAAAGCGATCTCATAATAGTCCGCATTGGCAATTTTCTCCCAAGTTGGTGTTATAGTATAAGCTTGTGTATTACTATCCGTTACTTTGGCTGTCGGAGCGATCAGTACAGCTGTCTGTGATAAATACTTATCAGCCGGCGTAAATTGGAAACCATCAACTTGTATTTCAATCGCAGTCGATGACACATCCTGTTTACCAATACGCACCAATACCATCGGATTTTTAATCAAGGCAACTTTCTCAAATTCTGATCCCTTTGTCGCAAATTGATTCAGATTAGGCTGTGCATCATAGAAATAGGCATTTTCTAAGCCATTAAACTCTGCTAGTGAATGAGCCTCTTGAAGTTTTACACCTTTTTTGTTCACTTTGGCTGTTACCTTCTTTGGTGCCCCAGTCACATTAAAGCGAACTTCAGTCGATTTCGCCTTCTCGAAGCCCTCGAATTCACCTTGTGATGGCGCTATTGTGAACAACACTTTATTATCTTTCTGTTGAGAAGAAATCTTTGTGTTCACTCCTTTTCCGTAACGATAGGCTTCAGTTTTCCCATCATCATCATATTCTATGAAATCGGAATTCCCAGATGGATAAACCTCGTAAATACGTTGATCCTTCTTGATTTCCTGCACATTATTATTGGGATTAGTGACCGGGATGATAGCACCATTTTTAACAAACACAGGGAGTTTCCAGATTGGCACATCAAAATTATTAATGATACGCCCGCCTTTATACTTCTCACCTGTAAAATAGTCGATCCACTCTCCATCTGGCAAGTAAATACCATTGCGAATATCATTGCCTTTCTCATCTACACGTGTTTCCTGATAGATCGGTGCAACCAAAAAATTCGGTCCATACAGATATTGGTACTGCGTTGCCTTACCAAGTGTATACTGATTTGCCTGTTCCAAAAACATCGCACGGATGATTGGCAAACCATCGACGGCCTGTTTAGCAATACTATAGCTATAAGGAACCAATTGTGATTTCAACTTGAGGTAGAGGCGATTAATGGAAGTCGCGGGTTCACCCAGCGCATGAGGATACTTTTCATTGGATCCCCAACCGTCCATATTCAGTTCCATTGGTGTCCATGTTTTCCATTGAAAGTCTCTAATGTTGACTTTGAAATTTTTACCTCCAAAAATACCATCCATATCGGAAGTGATATTTGGCTGTCCGGACAGTCCAGAACCGATATAGGTTGGAATATGGAATCGAATATATTCCCATACACCACCTGTTTGATCCCCTGACCAAATACCGGCATAACGTTGCGTCCCAGCCCAACCGTCTAATGAGATAATAAATGGCCGTGCATCGTTACCATAATAAGGCATCGTATGCCCCACGTCAGCAACGCCATTTAAACCAAAGGAATAACCTGGGCCTACCCAAGCAACATCTGTCTTCAATACCCGTACACCAGCATCGCGCACTTCCTTAACGATATCTCTTTGCAATAATGCACTGATACTGTCTTTGGGGTGTAAATCAGACTGTGTCCACAAACCGATTTCCACGCCATTTTTACGTGCATAATTACCAAATTCTTTTAGATTATTGATATTACCATCCAATGTTTCAGTCTGACCATATCCAGCACCATAACCATCATTGGGTAGAATCCACCCCAAAGGCATATCATGCGCTTTATAACGATCGATCACCGCACGAGCTGAAAATTGGTAATTACCTTTTTCACCATTTAATGATTCTTTCGTACCACCATTGTCTTTTTGGCTTTCTTTATAACGTTTACCATCTTCAAATAGAATCCCCTTTTCATCCTCTTTCCAAAAATCCCGATTATATGCATTTAGGTGACCTTCATATAAGCCAAATTTTGGAAGAAGAATAGGATTACCCGTTAACTGATAGAAATCATTCAATAGCGGTACGGTACCGTCATTGATCATAAAAAAGACATCAAGGTAATCTGTATCATGAGTGAGTTTAACTGTTCCTTTTGGTTTTGTACCAAATGCATAATTCCCCTTTTTAAAGGTATGCCACATAAACCCATAACCATTGGTTGACCAAAAATAAGGTGTGGGTGATGCTACACCGCCATCCGTCCAGCTATTTTGGTTTTCTATTGCGATCGCTTTACCTTTATGGGAAAACCGTCCATTCTGAACGCCCCCGCCGAAGAAGTACTCATCCTTGTTTTCTTTTAATTCTAAGCTCACTTGCTTAGATTCGAAAGCGATAGGCTTTAAACTCTCTACGACGACTTTGTTCGTATTACGATTTAGGATACTAAACTGTGCTGTCTGCTTATCTATGGAAAATATGATGTCTTTGGTCGTTATTATCGCCTTACTACCATCGTCCTTTACTTCCAAGTTATCCACTGCTTTTCGTGGCTGTTCGACAAGGATCTTCGCGTCAGGTTTTGCTTCCGGATCGCGAATAATCCCACCGTGTATATCTTGGAACATCCTGAAAATATGATTTCCATAGAAATCCAATGTCAGTCTTTGGTTGTTGTCATATACAATCTCTACTGTTGTTGGGTTAATTTTCTGCACAGCAATAATTTTGCTAACAGTAGAGCGCTGTTCTATCTGATAATAAGCGACTGTGCTAGCCATGGCACTGACTCTATTCGTTTGAAAAATAAACGGAGAAGCCAATCCAACCAACAAACTAACTTGCGCTTTTGTACTCCAAAAAGATATCTTCATGTATATAATTTATAATATTGAATAGCACAATTGCTTTTCCATCTTTGGGATAGGCAGCAAGATGCTGTTAAATTAACATAACAATAATACAATAGTAAATCCAAGTAAAAAAGAGCTTCAGGAATGCAAACGATTGTCCAATAATAATGTTGCAGGAGTAAAGTAATTTTTAGCGGAGCTTTCGCTGCTGCCTCAATGCATCGTTTTCTGGAAAGTATATAAAGGCAGTCATCACGCAACACCTTAGATCAGGGCCATATAAATCTGTAACGGATAGTACGGTTGCGGAGCTGGATCCCTCTGTGACATTGGGGAGCAGAGGCATCATTCTTCTGGAATTTTTGTCTTGGCGGGGCCAGTAATCGCTGGGAAATATATTACAAGGTAGTAGCGCAATACCTCAGAGCAATACCATACAGATCTGTACGGATAGTACGGTTGTGGAGTCTTATCCCTTAGTGGTTTTCGGGAGTGGATTCCAGTGTGGCTTTTGGGCCAGAGCCATACAGCTTTGTACCAGATAATAGGGTTGCGGAACATCTGTGCCTCTTTTCCGAGCGTCATCCCGGTGGGCTTTATCGCGGCGCCATTTTCTCTGGAACCTTTTGGGAAGTATGTAAACGAAAGAAGCCCTTGACTGTTTCCAGCAAGGGCTTCCGTGTAAAAAAAGGCACCGACCTACTCTCCCACCTGTTACGGCAATACCATCGGCTCTGGCGGGCTTGACTGCTCTGTTCGGAATGGGAAGAGGTAGACACCGCCGATATAGGCACCTAAAGTTTTTTTTAGATGTGAGATAGGAGATATGAGTACCGAGATCCTTTCAGGTCCCACATAGCTCTGGTCCACGCACACGTCTAA
>NZ_RAPY01000002.1 GCF_003610355.1 Sphingobacterium detergens
AGGTGGGAGAGTAGGTCGGTGCCTTTTTTTACACGGAAGCCCTTGCTGGAAACAGTCAAGGGCTTCTTTCGTTTACATACTTCCCAAAAGGTTCCAGAAGGACAATGGCACCGCGATAAAGTCCACCGGGGTGACACTCGGAAAAGCGGCACAGATGTTCCGCAACCCTATTATCTGGTACAAAGCTGTATGGCTCTGGCCCAAAAGCCACACTGGAATCCACTCCCAAAAGCCACACAAAAGACTCAGCTCAGGAATAGTACTATCTAGTACAAACCTATATAACTATGATCTAAGGTGCTGCATTATACTTTCGTTTAGTGACTTTTCAAAAGGTATCCATTTAGATATTTTCCAACGAACAATGGCTCCGCTCCCGAAAGCTACACAGAGATAGGGCTCTTAAAAGCTATACAGATGTTCCGCAACCGTACTATCCGGTAGAAATCTGCATGGCCATGATCGAAGGTGCTGCGTAATACTTTCGTTTATATACTTTCCAGCAATCAATGGTTTGCAGCGGAAGTTTCGGTAAAAGTTTCATGCGCTACAGACTTTACTGTTTTTCCCTTTATACGATTAGCAATTCTACGAGATATTAGCTAATTTAGTCATTACAGCAATGTATATATGATGAAAGTTAAACAGATATCCTTACTCAGTATTTTACTTGTATTTTTCCTTATCGGCAATAGTCTAAAAGCGCAGGCACAGTCATTGGATGACGGTGTTTTGCGTATATTGGCTATTGGGAATAGCTTTTCGGAGGATGCGATTGAGCAGAATCTTTATGAATTAGCCAAAGCGGGTAAGAAAAAGATCGTTGTCGGTAATCTTTATATTGGTGGCGCCCCATTAAGCTTACATGTAAGTAATGCGAAAGGAGATAAACCGGCTTATCGCTACCGGAAGATCAATCTGGACGGTCGGATGTCAGAACGAGCAAACCAACGACTTTCTGAGGCTTTGGTGGATGAAGCTTGGGATTACATCAGTTTCCAGCAGGCGAGCCCTCTGTCGGGAGATTACGATTCCTATGCCAAGGATTTACCACTTTTGTATGATTATGTCACAAAGCATGTAAGCTATCCCGAGACAAAATATATCTTGCATCAAACATGGGCTTATCAAAATGGTTCGCCCCATGAAGGCTTTGTCCGCTATAACCGTAATCAGAATACGATGTACACGGCTATTGTAAACACTTCTCAGGAAGTTTTTAATTGGGGTAATTTTGATGTATTGGTGCCCTCGGGTACAGCTATACAAAATGCACGGTCAAGCTATTTAGGCGATCAATTCACACGGGATGGTTATCATCTTAATCTGGATTATGGACGTTTTGTCGCAGCCTGTGCCTGGTATGAGGCACTATTTAAAGAAAGTGTTGTCAGTAATGCATTTTTGCCACTTAAAGTGACCTATATTGAAGGGCAGATAGCAAGGGAGGCCGCACATCAAGCGGTGGAGTCTCCTTATGAGGTCACTGTATTGAAGGATTTTCAATTAATGAAATAATATATTTATATGAGTATCAAAAAAAGCTATTTGATCGAATTGGATCACGAAACAAAAAACACCAAGCGTATTTTGGATCGGATACCAGATGAAAAACTGGATTGGCGCCCGCATGAAAAATCGATGAGTCTAGGAGAGCTCGCGGCCCATGTTGTGGAGTTGCATAGTTGGGTGTCCAAAGCGATACCAAAGGATGCATTTGATTTTAAGGTAGATTATCATCCACTGAAAGTATCTTCGGTAGAAGAACTGAAATTGATTCTTTCCGAAGGGTTGGAAACCAACAAGACTACCATAGAAAATATAGCGGAAGAAGACTGGTTTAAGGACTGGGTATTAAAATCTGGAGATTATGAAATAGCACGGCTACCACGCGCTGGCGCGATACGTTTTATTGTTAACAACCATATTGTCCACCACCGTGGACAACTGACTGTATATTTGCGGTTACTTGGCATTCCGGTACCCGGTTTATATGGGCCTTCGGCAGATGAACCGATGCCCAGCATGTAATATCATTTTGGATATAATATAGAAAAGCAGATATAAAAATAAAGGGGATCAATTTGATCCCCTTTATTTTTATATGCTTGATTGCCTAGTTATTTAGCCAATTCTTCTGCGATTGCTTTTCCGATTTCAGCTGGAGATTCAACTACACGGATACCACACTCACGCATGATTTTCATTTTTGCAGCAGCAGTATCATCAGCACCACCAACGATTGCACCAGCATGGCCCATACGACGTCCCGGAGGCGCTGTTTGACCAGCGATAAATCCTACAACAGGTTTAGTACCGTGTTCTTTGATCCAACGTGCAGCTTCAGCTTCCATTCCACCACCGATCTCACCGATCATGATGATAGCTTCAGTTTCTGGGTCGTTCATTAATAATTCAACAGCTTCTTTAGTTGTTGTACCGATGATAGGGTCACCACCGATTCCGATAGCTGTTGTGATTCCTAATCCAGCTTTTACAGTTTGATCTACTGCTTCATAAGTTAAAGTTCCTGATTTAGAAACGACACCTACGTTACCTTTTTTGAAGATAAATCCTGGCATAATACCGATTTTAGCTTCACCTGCAGTGATGATACCAGGGCAGTTAGGACCGATCAAACGAGATTTTTTGTCGCTTAGGTAAGATTTTACCTGGATCATGTCTTTTGTAGGGATACCCTCAGTAATACATACAATCACTTCGATACCAGCAGCGGCAGCTTCCATGATTGCATCTGCAGCAAATGCTGGAGGTACGAAGATAATAGAAACATTAGCTCCTGTAGCGTCTACTGCATCTTGAACAGTGTTGAATACAGGACGGTCTAAGTGTTGTTGACCACCTTTACCAGGAGTCACACCACCAACTACATTTGTTCCGTACTCAATCATTTGAGTCGCATGGTAAGTACCTTCGTTTCCAGTGAAACCTTGAACGATTACTTTTGAATCTTTATTAACTAATACACTCATTTCTTCTTTAAATTTTGCACACAAATCTACTATTTTGCTTTCTAAAATGGAAGCAATGTGGATAGGAATATGACCTTTATTGATAAATTTTTAGTTCAGATTGCGTTTTTGGATAAAATCCCAAAGGATAATGCCAATTGCGACAGATACGTTAAGTGAATGCTTGGTGCCATATTGGGGAATTTCGATACAAGTATCGATTTTTTCCATGACTTCTTCATCAACACCATTGACCTCATTTCCAAAAATTAATGCATACTTTTTATCCGACTTTGGCTCAAATTGATGTAACATGACACTATCATCTGCTTGTTCAACGGCAATGATGGTATAACCTTCTGCTTTTAGCTGATCTACGACGTCAGTAGTATCTTTATGGTATTCCCAAGAGACGGATTGTGTAGCACCTAAAGCTGTTTTTTCGATTTCCCGATGTGGAGGGGTGCCGGTAATGCCACATAAATATATTTTTTCAATAGCAAATCCGTCTGCGGTACGGAAGGCCGAGCCGACATTGTGCATACTGCGAACATTGTCCAAAACGATTGCGATAGGCGTTTTTTCTTGTTTTTTAAACGATTCAACATCTGTACGTTGAAGTTCATCCATCGATAATTTTTGCATGTCGCAAATATACTAAACCTAAAAAACAAAATAGATTTTGAATATTGAAAATAAGGTGTTATTTTTGCAGTCCGAATTACAAGAAAAAATTGAATAAAAATTAGCTAAAAAAAATGGCAAATCATAAATCAGCGATCAAAAGAATTAGAGCAAACGCTACTAAACGTTTAAGAAACCGTTACCAAGCAAAAACAACGCGTAACGCAATCAAAAAATTACGTCATACAACTTCTGCAGAAGAAGCAAAAACATTGTTACCACGCGTAATTTCTATGCTTGATCGTTTGGCAAAGAAAAATGTGATCCACAAGAAAAAAGCTTCTAACAACAAATCTAAGTTAACTAAATTCGTTAACGGTTTAGCGTAAGCTTTCTGTATAGATATTGAGGGGTACAGCTCGCTGTATCCCTTTTCTTTATGTTATATACTTTGGATTTCTCTTTCCAAGCGAATAGTAATAAAAAAAGCATCAATAGTGATGCTTTTTTTATTTTATTAGTGATAGATGATTATTGCTTTAAATTAGGCAATAACTCTGCAATGACTTTTTTCAACTTATTGGGATCTTTCATATAAGGTTCCAGGTCATATAGCTCCACTTTTTTGAAGTCGATCGGATGACTTTCACTCTGCAGCGAAATACTCCCTTTCTTCAATAGTTGGCCATCTTTTTTTACAGCAGGATCAAAGGCTGTAACATTGCCGCCACCGATTTGAGGTTTAGTGTATTGCATTACCACTTTGTCCTCAAGGATATGTTGTACAAGTGAATCTCCCAATACCAGAAAATCTGCTGTTACCCATTGGTCACCAGCATAGGTTTTGGATGTAGAGCTGATACAATGTGGAGTAAATAATTTGTTATCGATGACAACATTTGTTCCTGGTGTACAGAGATTGCTCGTTGTACGTTCGTCCTTACCATTGCCACCTAGGAGTTGTCCTTCGATGGATATTGGGAAATCTTGATCTACACCCATTGTTTTTGGATCCTGTCCATGCAACATGGCACCGCTATTGCGCCAAGCCCAACCTTCACCACCTGGTGCCTGTTCGCCTACAAAACGATAGGTGACACGTAATAAATAAGCTGAAAATTCTTTATTAAAGAACAAATGGCCGTATTGAAAATTGAAGTTATCGTAACCATCGTATCTGACTTTCAATAAACCATCTTCGACACGGAATGTGTTTTTATAGTTATCTCCAACCTTGTGGTTTCGGATTTTTGGGGTCCAGTTTTTTAAATCTTTCCCATTGAACAATTGAATGGGTTTGGGTTTTTTGTCTTGAGAATTGCCAAATACGGAAGTGCTGAGTAATAAAATTCCAGCACCATAGATAATATGTTTGAATTTCATCCTGAATTAGGTTTATTGACCTAAATTAGGGAAACATTTTTAAATAAGCAATTCTTTTTGTTTGACATACTCACTGGGGCGAATACCTACGACTTTATTAAATGTATTACTAAATGTGGGCAAGCTGTTATATCCAACTTTCAAAGCCACTTCATTGACACTTAGTTTTTCATCCAATAACAACTTGAGTGCAGTCAACATTCTCAGGATGGTATAGTATTGGATAAATGACATATTCAATTCCTTCTGAAAGAGTCTCGCCAATGTACGTTCGCTGATATTAAAGAGGCTTGCAAGTTTTTTGAAGCTTACATTTTCTTCGATATTCTCTTCCAGATAAGTAACGATATCTTTTAATTTTGGATGGCTTGGATAAGGCAATGCCAAGGGAAGTTCGTGTAGCGATAATTCAGGGAGAATAAGTTTAAATGCCGTAGCTAAGCTATATTTAGGTTCTTCAACAGGGAATATATTACCATTCCAACGATTGGTAAACATGATCAATTCAATCAGTAGATCGTTTACTGGGTAGATGCCCATTTTGCTGTAGAATGCGGTATCATTATTCGTTTTTGGAAAATAGAGATTACGCATCACTACCTCAGGAGTACTTGGATGAATACTATGCTTTACACCAGCGGGAATCCATAGATAATGTCGGGCCGGCAGAAAATATGATTTTTCATCTGTTTTTATAAAGACGACTCCACCCTCTGTATATAAAAATTGATCCTTTTCATGACAATGCTCAGTGATATGATTTTCAGCTATGATGGCGTGATGGCAATAGATGCTATCTTGAAATGAATCAACCTCCGTCATATAGTAGCGGTTGACATATTTTGAATCGCTCGTTGTATCTTTTATGTTCATTTTTTCCTATAAAACTACGCTGCAAAGGTAAGACTTTTTTACTAGACCTGACCTTCTTACTGTTAAAGTGAGTGTATGCTTACAATAAAATTGCAATTAAATAGCTAGAGAGTTAGTATTTACTTACTTGGTTTTAAATTGATTTTTTTTAATTCGTTGAAAGCTAGGTTGATATGAATTATATTTCTGTTTTTATAAAAATAACTGGAAATATATTTTTATTTATTTCACTGAACAGCAGTGTATTACGGTTGTTTCGTCTCCATTGAATAATTTTGTGTCGAATGGTAATAAATTCACTGTATAAAAAAACGTTAAAATTGTTTGTTTAAGAAATGTTCACTGACGTTTAATATCTTTTAAAATAGCGGATATAAATAGGTTTCAATTTCTTAAGTTTACATGAATAGCATACAAAATAAAATTATAAGGATATGGCTTACGAAAGGATAAAAATTCAGAGCTTACACGATAAGGTTATTACAGCTGTCGAAGCTGCGAAATTATTTCAGGATGGTATGGTCGTCGGGTCGAGTGGTTTTACAAAGGCAGGCGATAGTAAAGTCGTATTACCAGCATTGGCAGATCGGGCCAAAGAAGATCCTTTGAAAATAACGTTGATTACAGGGGCTTCTTTAGGTCATGGTACAGACGGAAAACTGGCAGAAGCCGGAGCGCTATCCAAACGCATGCCTTTTCAAGTGGATCGTACCCTTCGCAATAAGATCAATGCTGGAGATGTTCTTTTTATAGATCAGCATTTAAGTGAGACTGCAGAGCTGTTACACAATAAAAATCTGCCACAGGTCGATATTGCCGTTTTGGAAGTTGCCGCGATCGAATCCGATGGTAGTATCGTTCCAACGACTTCGGTCGGTAACTCCGCTACTTTTGCCGCATTGGCTAAACAGGTTATTTTGGAAGTCAATACCGCTATACCGACCACGATTAAAGGGATACATGATATTTATCAGGCAGAAGATTATCCACGTCGTAATGTAATTCCTATTGTAGCGCCCGAAAATAAAATCGGTCGAAAAACAATTCCATTGGATCCCAGCAAGATCGTGGGTATCGTATTTACCAATGAGCTTGACAGTCCAGCAGATATTGCTGAGCCAGACGCCAAAACAACAGCAATAGCGAAACATATATTGGCGTTTTTTGAAAATGAAGTTGAATTGGGACATCTATCCGAAAGCTTGATGCCATTGCAGGCTGGGATCGGAAAAGTAGCCAATGCAGTACTTACAGGCTTTATACATAGTAAATTCCATAATTTAACAATGTTTTCTGAGGTATTGCAAGATAGTACATTTGATTTAATCGATGCTGGTAAGCTGGATTTTGCGTCAGCTTCTTCCATTACCGTATCAGAGGAATGTTACTCACGCGTATTTGATCATTTGGACAAATACCGTGACAAGATTGTACTCCGTCCTCAGAATATTTCAAATACACCGGGCTTAATCAAGCGCTTGGGTATTATTGCGATCAATACAGCAATTGAATTTGATATTTATGGGAATGTAAATTCGACACATACTTCGGGTACCAATATTATGAATGGTATTGGTGGATCAGGAGATTTCGCGCGAAATGCTTACTTAAGCATCTTCGTCACGCAAGCGGCTTCTAAGGGCGATGTCATTTCCCATATCGTTCCAATGGTGTCCCATGTGGATCATACAGAGCATGATGTTGATATTTTAGTGACAGATTATGGTTTGGCCGATTTACGTGGTTTGGCGCCGAGGGAACGCGCAAAAGTTATTATTGAAAATTGTGTACACCCTGACTTCAAAGCGCAACTATTGGATTATTACAATCGTGCCTGTGAAAGGGGAGGGCATACGCCACATTTATTGGAGGAAGCATTCAGTTGGCATATCAACTTAAGAGAAAAAGGAACCATGAAGAAAGACTAGCCGCACATATTGCTGCAGGTTATAAAAGAATAGGGCTAGCTGAATCCTCAGTAGCCCTATTCTTTTATAATTTGGTACATATCCTCCCGAGGGCATTTCAAATATTCTACTCCTTAGGATGCTGTTTTAGTTTTCCAACAGTATTACTAATAAAATCATTATTCCGCTTACTGTCTCGTTCTAAACCTTCGATTCCCAATAGCGAGGCAGTTTCGAGGGAGACCCATCTTACCTTTTGCGAGCTTTTTTCAAAAATAAGCGTAGTAGCTCTTTATGGTATCTGTATGTGTTTGCCTATCTGTGAGACTTTCTCGGCGTTATCTATAGTGATGTTGCTACTTTGTTCCGATTGAGACCGATGGTAATTTTCGTCCTGAACCATTGCCTGATCTCCGGCAATTCAATCTGTTTTCGGTAGCGTTCTATAATTGTCGGATGGAATTTTGCGATCGTTTTAGCTCCCCAACCGATTCCCTTTTTGATGTGGAAATCTGTAGCATCGGATAGCGAAAGCAAAAGCCTGAACATTATTTCCGTAAATTTTGGTGAAAGGCCTTTCTTTACCGCATAATGTGTCGCTACACCGATCGTACGGACAATCCACTTGTCGGAATATTGGGCCAGGTGTTTCAACAAAGGGATTGTTTTTTCTGGATAGGTAAGGAGGGCATGACCAAGTACACGCTCACCTACGATATCGCAGACATACCATTGGTCTCCGCCTACAATATAAGCGCATGCTCTTTGGATCGACTCTTCAAGATATAAAGGTAGGCGCAGTTGTAGCATCATACCCGCCAATACATAACTTCCCATTTCTTTGGTTGCGACCAGTATATCCATAACGTATAGTTGTTCATCCTCGGGTATCCATAATGCCATTTCCTTTGCTGCGAATTCCAAAAGAGGAAAGCTAACCTTCTTTTTCAATAAACCTTCATATATGACTACAAGGAGCGCATCCTGTCCCTGCTGTTCCCAACTTTGTTTAGCCTGCTCCAGGATTTCCCTTACACGAACCTTACTGGTCATTTTTTCCATTTGCACGATCTGATTTATTATTTTTGATCTTTATAGATATTCCAAAAATTATAATCCGTCATTGGAGCATCTGTTATACCGATATTCCGACCGATTGTGACGATCTGCCCACGATGGTAGGTACCATGGATGATTAGATGCTGAATATATTCATATTTTGAAAAATCGCACTGGAACCAAGGCGATTCGACTTTCACATTTTTTTCTAGATCCTGCTCCGATAGGCCTTCTACATAATCCTGGAGTTTCTGTGAACTGTCTTTGATGGCCTTGAAAATATCCTCTTTTGTACTGAATGTTTTTTCGAAATCAAAGTCATTACATTCTGAGATATGACTCCACCAATACTCCTGCGTCTGCCATATATGGTTCAATGTTTTTAAGATCGTCGGAAAGCTCGATGGGACTTCTTGATTGAGTTGCTCATCTGACTTGGTACCTAACCAATCTAGATACTTGTTGACTACCCAGTTGTTGTACTGTACGCTTTTGGTGATTAATGTTTTTAAGCTCATAATTATTGGTTTATAGTTTTGTAAATCTTTTAAAACTTTTTACGTAAATATAAATCTTTCCAAACAGATTTGCGATATTTAGATAAAGTATGGAATACTTCATGCTGATTATTATTCGTGAATTGATCAGGTATTTTCTTTGGTTAAAAAGGGAAACCCGCTAGCCTTATATTTGCTTTGACAATTCGTGTAACCAATTATAAATTACGAAATAATGAAAAAATTAACAGGTCTTGCACTCGCTCTTATTGCCTTGCTGTTTAATAGTAAGGTACAAGCTCAAATCAATTATTTAAACCAATCCAAAGCAGACTTTGACAAACATATGCAATGGTTTAGAGAAGCCAAATATGGAATGTTTATCCATTTTGGACTCTATAGCCAATTGGGTGGAGACTATAGGGGAAAGCCAATTGAAGGCTATGCCGAATGGATTCAGGCAGGGGCAGATATTCCTAAGGAAGAATATGCCCAGTTGATCCATAGCTGGAACCCGTCGCATTTTAATGCGGATCAAATCGTCCAGTTAGCCAAAGATGCAGGTATGAAATATCTGGTAGTTACGACCAAACACCATGAAGGGTTTTGCTTATGGGATTCAAAATATACAGATTATGATATTGCTTCAACACCAATGAAGGGGCGGGATCTCATACAGGAATTGGCTACTGCCTGTAAGAAAAAAGGAATCCGATTTGGTACTTATTATAGTATTATAGACTGGCACCACGATTCACAGTATCGTAATAGCGATGGAAAAAACGGTTGGGACAAATGGGGACAGGTCGCGATGAAACCAGATCAGAGGGCTGTTTATATACAGTATATGAAAAATCAGTTGAAAGAATTGATTGTCAAGTACGATACTGATATGCTCTGGTTTGATGGTGATTGGGTTAATTGGTGGGATATGGCTGCTGGACAGGAACTCTACCAATATTTACGTGAGTTAAAGCCATCTCTTATTATCAATAATCGCGTAGCCAAACGTGAGCAATTCAAACGTGACTTTGGTACACCAGAGCAAGAGCACCTCAGTGCGAAAGTAGATTATGATTGGGAGGCTTGTTATACCTTGAATAACTCATGGGGATTCAAACGATCGGACAGTGCCTGGAAGAGCCCGGAGGAAGTAAACAAAAAGTTGGTGGAGATTAATACACAGGGCGGAAATTTATTGTTGAATATAGGCCCAGACGGAAATGGTGAGGTTCCTGCGATAAGTAAAGAGATATTGCTGAAAGCGGCGGCGGAGCGAAAAGGTCAAGCAAAATAAACGATTAACAAACTGTATTAGAAAGAACCAGACTCATCGTGAATCTGGTTCTTTTTTATTACGCCCTCCCAATCTTAATTATCGAAAATAGCGTCATTTTCCTTATTTGAATACATCACAATAAGTTAGTTGACTATTCCGTTATTTGTCAATAACATTAATCTCATAAATGGACGGTAAGCCGCTTGCTTTTGTGATATTCAATCGTAGCTTTTCTGTTTGATAAGCTCTCGGTAACCGAATGACCTTACAATCGCCCATAGATTCAGCACCCAAATAAATTGTCTCCCAGTTGCCCTTATTAAAAACTTGTATTTTATACTCCTGAATTCTATTGATTCTGATATTGGAAAACCCATCCCCTAGATTTTTGGTATCCTGATATTCAAAGATGCTGATTTTGTTAAATTTTTTCTTAGGATCCAATTGAATGTCAACTGTTGCTATTGTATCGCTGGCCATCCAGCGGCTTTCTAGGCTTCCATCAGTAATATTTGAAGCGGCGTAGTTCACTTTTGTATCCTGTGCGGTTGAGCTTGCGGTCACGGGTGCTTTTGCCGAAACAAACTGACCGTTTTTAGGCAAGGGTTGTCCTTTTTTTAGCCCCAGTCGTTTTCCTAATTCAATAACGGCATTCGCTTCATATTCGCGGATACGACCCGTTTGATCAGGAGGGACATTGACGACTAGGCAGTTGTCATTATCTGTACTCCAGTAGAACAGTTCTTCCAGTTCGTCGACCGACCGGATCGGCAATTCTGTCGATTTTTGAAACCAGTTCCAGCGACTGCTCAAACAGATCGTATGCTCATAAGGGAGATAATAGGACTGGCCCTTATGCAGATATTGTTTTTTGTCATAACGGGTGATCAACTTAGGATCCCAAAGACGGAAATCGGAGGGAAAATATTGAAAATAATATTTATTATCCTCGGTCATAGTTGATGGTAAGGCGGCATTTCGTTCACCTTCTTTATAAACGATCGTATGGTTAACGCTGATGGCGCAGTTCGGACTATAGGATTTTACCAGCTTGTACAGTTGGTCTAGCCCCCAATTATCAGGTTGACGATCCCAACCACCATCCAACCATAGTTCACTAATGTTGCCATATTTGGTAAAGAGTTCTGTCAGCTGGTTTTTCATATAATCAATATACTTTTGGGGATCTTTGTCTTTGTAAGATGGTTCTTTGCGATCCCACAGGGAATAATAGATTGCGAAATCCAGACCATATTTTTTACAGGCATCGGATACAGCCTTGACCACATCTGTTTTCACCGGTGAGGCGGCGACATCATAATCAGTGTATTTACTATCCCATAAACAGAAACCGTCATGATGTTTTGTAATTAATAGGACATAACGGAATCCCGCATCCCGAGCTGTACGTACCCATTGATCCGGATCGAGCTGTGTTGGGTTATATTTTTCTACGGGAATGCTTCCATCTGACCATTCCATATCAGTAAAGGTGTTGACGCCAAAATGCATAAACATGCCATAGCCACGTTTGATCATTTCTTTCTGGGCTTGATTCGGCTTGTTCCCGGGTTGTTGTACCTGTGCCTGACCTAGGGTGGCTAGACCAAGACATAGCGCGATGAAAAATAGTGTTTTGTTCATAATTTATTTGGTATACATTTAATTTCTTCAAACTTAGGTCTATTCTTTTTCAGATCACCGTATTCGACTGGATACCGGATTTCTATATAGAAAGACGATTGGAAGTCGAGATTGTCCCTGAAAAAGTGAAAATAACTTAAAAAATGAATAACAATATCTTTTTATCACTTTTTACGGGACATTTTGAACATTCAACCGTCAATAAGAGAGTAAGATACTAAAAATATGGAATCATTATCAAAGCTTCGGATGTATGCAAATTCCAGAAATGGAGTTAGGGAGAAATTTGTTCCTGATCTATTGTTTTCTCTTAATTATTTTAAAATTAAGACCTGAAGAAAGTCGTTTGTAAAAAGCAAACGACTTTTATTTTTATCTTTATTTTCAGCATGATTTTATTTGCCTCTCTTAAAATAATAAGCAATTTATCTACAGATGGAAATAGAAGAGATTTTTCAAGACAAATCGATAAAATTAAAAAGTAAGGTGGCAATTCTTGGAGCAGGTTTGCTCGATGGTGGTCTATCCCTCCAATTGCTATTGGAATATGCAGATCAACAAAATGCTGTTGACAAAGCGACTTGTCTAGAAGCTATTGAATATGCGACGAAAAATAACCCGGGAATCGGTAACAGCGCACTATTGAAATACTTGACAAATGTATTAGGGGGCAGTGAACCGAGAATAAAATGGGAAAGTGCTAAAATCATCGGTAATATCATTCGGCTTTTCCCAGATCAATTGGATAATACTGTCGCTAGTTTATTGAAAAATACGCGTAATAGTGGAACGGTTGTTCGTTGGGCTACGGCCTATGCCCTAGCCGAAATAATCAAGTTAAAAACTGTTCAAAATGATTTTTTAATCCCCGAAGTGGAACTCCTTTGTGAGTTGGAGGAAGATAATGGTGTAAAGAAAAAATACTTGGATGTTTTAAAAAAGATAAAAAAGTAGCATTTTTAACAGGAAAATACCTTATTTCAATCGTCTTACTATGATAAATTGCTTTATTGATTAGCTCAAATGGATTACAATTATTTTGAAGACTTTAAGGCTGGAAACCAGCGGGTGCTAGAATTTTGCATTCAGCAAAATAGGTCATCCCTATTGTTTTTCGCCTACAAATTTATTCGAGATGAAACCGTATGTGAAGAAATTGTTGCTGATAGTTTCTTTAAACTTTGGCAGCATCGTGCACGGATGACTGATCTGAGCCATATTCAATATTTCCTGTTTAAAACCACGAAGAATGCCTGTCTGAACCATATTGAAAAGGAAAAATCATCGCCCTTTGTCTACCATGGGCTTGAGGGGATAGACCAACAAGACGATCGAAATATACAATTCGATATGATTTATGCTGAGTTTATTCAATTATTATGTGCCGAGTTGGATAAACTGCCAACACAGCAAGCACAAATCTTTAGATTGAGTTATTTGGAAGGTTACAGTACGGAGGAAATCTGTACATTATTAAACACCACCGCTAATAATGTGTTTTACGCCAAATCTAAGGTGCTAAGTCATCTTAGACAGCGATTTGGACGGAATGATATGTTATTGGCATTGTTCCTAGCCCCCTATCTTTTTCAGCATCTTTAAAAAAAGTAAAATATTCACTAAGGTTTTGCTCAGTTTCCGGTTTATCTATAAAAACCACGATTATGACTGTGCCTAGAGATATTGCATACCTTATTTTTCATCACTTTCAGGGCGACCTTACGGATTTGGAGCAGCATGAGCTGCAGACTTGGCTCAATTCGGATCCACAACATCGTGTGTTCTTTGAGCAACTCGCAGAAAATAGCGGATGGAAGCAAGATCTAGCGATTTGGCATCGTCTGAACAATAACACGAAAAAAAGCCAAGATGATCAGATGCTCCTGACAAAAGTGATGGAGAAAGTCCAAGCAATGGAAGAGCCTGTGCAAACTATGAAAGTCTCCGCTTTGTGGTGGTATACGGCTGCGGCGATTTTGCTTTGCTGTTTCTCCATTTACTTCATCGTACAAAAGGGACAATCGGATAAACAGGACCAAACATTGACCTATAAAAATACCGAAGATATAAAACCGGGAAAAAGCGGTGCTCGCTTGACCTTACCAGATGGTACTGTTATCGCACTAAAGTCAGACGATCAAGGCATCCAAATGGGGGAGGAAATTCAGTATGTAAATGGTGATAGACTTGCCACGACAGATTTGACTAATACAAAGATCGCAGCTAATACGCCACTAACATTGGAGGTTCCTGTAAAGAATTTTTATAAAATAATCCTTTCCGATGGTACTCAAGTCTGGGTTAACTCAGGTTCTAAGTTGCATTACCCGCTACGATTTGATAAAAATAATCGCGTGGTTGAACTTGAAGGGGAAGCTTATTTTGAAGTCGCCAAACTCACATCAAACAATGCTGTTCGTGGAGCTAAACCTACCCGTATCCCTTTTTTAGTAAAAACCAAGGGGCAGTTGTTGGAGGTTTTAGGGACGAAGTTTAATGTAACGGCTTATCCTAATATTAAGACCACGAAGACAACTTTATTGGAAGGTAAAGTAGCCGTATCCGCAGCAGGATATCCTTCGAAATCAGTCTTATTGATACCAGGGAAACAAAGTTCATTTGATGGTAATGCCTTTCAAATCAAAGAAGTTGATGTGGATCAGGCCATCGCTTGGAAAGATGGGTTATTCTATTTTGATGGCGAAGATGCAAAGGAAGCTTTTGAGCAATTGGGTAAATGGTATGATATCGATATACAATACATAGGCAAAGAACCGCGTGTTGCTTTTTTCGGAACAATTGAGCGAAATAAGAGTTTAAAAACAGTAGTTGAAATATTGCAAAAAAGCGGGGTCAAATTACGCTTGGAGGGGAAAGCCGACCGTACACGCCTGATGATTGAAGGGGAATAACAATAAAATAAGGGGAAATTCTATAGAAAGGAGGTCATTTCGGAAATACAATAACCAATCGAATAGGCCAAGAAAACAACTGAGCGATGCTGGACACATCACTCAGCTAAATTGTTTGACGGGCTTGCACCAGTGTATAACACTGGACTTATTAACGTGAATTAAATAACCAATCAAACACACAAAGATATGTTTTTTAAACCATATACTGGACGGGCTATGTATCGTCCAGCGATCCGATTATTACTCTATATGAAATTAACGGTTATGCTATGTATTGCTGCTGTCCTACAGACCTTCGCAAGTGTCAAAGCACAGAAGATTACCGTAAACGCGCAACATGAAACTTTAAAAAAAGTGATGAAATCCATTCAGAAGCAACAGGGGTATCGCTTCTTCTTTCGCGGGGCACAAATTGCCAATATTCCGATTACTGCGCGTATTGAGGAGGCCAGTTTACAACAAGCTATGGATATGATTGTCGCGGGAAAGAATTTGCAGTGGACGCTCGTCGATAAGATGATTGTGATCCGCGAAGCAGAAAAGACGGTTCCAGTCTATACCTATGTACAGCATGAAATCACAGGAGTCGTACAGGACAACAACGGTAAGCCGATTGCGGGGGTTACTGTGCAGATTAAAGGAACAAGCAATCGTACCCAGACGGATGCTAGTGGCCGATTTAAACTGAGTGGAGCGGCGCAGGCTATCTTGCAAATCTCTTCTGTGGGTTACATGACGCAGGAACTGTCGACAAACGGTAAGAATACAATACAAGTTGTGCTGCAAAATTCCAATATGGACATCGGTGAAGTTGTCGTCATAGGTTACGGGGCTGTCAAAAAGTCTGATTTGACAGGATCCGTATCGAGCATAGGATCCAGTCAAATTACACAGGTCAATACCGTTTCCAATGTGGCGCAGGCATTACAGGGGCAAGCCGCTGGTGTTCGGGTCAATCAGGCCTCAGGACAACCCGGTGAAGCAATGAAAATTCAGATCCGAGGTATCAATTCACTTTCCGCCAGCAATGATCCCTTATACGTAGTGGATGGTATGCCCTTGGATGGCCTATCGGCACAGTTGAACCCAGAGGATATCGAAAATATTTCTGTACTGAAAGATGCCTCTTCAACCGCGATCTATGGTTCCCGAGGAGCCAATGGGGTTATTATGATTACCACAAAAAAGGGAAAAAGTGGCAAGACACAAATTGGATATAGCAACTATTTCGGTGTACAAAACTTGCGGAAACGTATTGATGTGCTCAATGCACAGGATTTTGCCAATCTGCAAAACGAAGTAACCCAAAATAATAATATCACCAAAAATGAAAACAAACCTTTGCCATGGACTGACGAACAGATCCGCAACCTAGGTAAAGGGACCGATTGGCAAGATTTGGTGTATCGTTCGGCAATGGTCCAAAATCATGACCTTAACCTTAGTGGAGGTAATGATGCGACAAAGTATTACACTTCTTTTGGTTATCTTAACCAAGATGGTATTATCCGAAATTCTGGATTTCAACGTTTATCCTTTCGGGGTAATATCGAGCACCGACTTTGGGACCGGGTGACCTTTGCGACATCAATGTCTTTGCAGAATTCGAAATATAATAAAGCACAATATCAAAGTGCCGATGGAGGTGGTGGGATCCCTTGGTCCAGTATGGTGCTGCCTCCGACAATGCAGGTTTATGACCAAAATGGAAATTATACCAAGTTTACGGGGGTATCCTGGGGCGAGACAAACCCTGTTGGATTATCCGAGAATTGGAATAATACCTCCAATAATCTTCGCATTATTGGAAATGCAAGTTTGGCGGTGGATATTATGGATGGTTTAAAATTGAAAAGTAGTATTGGAATAGATCAGGGAACAACCAAAAATGATATTTATTATCCAGGTAATATTAGTTTAGGACAACGGACAGATGAAAATAAAAACCCAATATTTGGTGTCGCTCGGAAAGAATATGGAAGCTCTGTTACCATAATTAATGAGAACATATTGGAGTATCAAAAGAATGTTGGGCAGCACAGCATCAATGCCGTTGCCGGATTTACCTATCAGAAGAGCAAGAGTGACAATCTCAACAGTAGAGAGGCGAGTGGGTTTGTCAATGATCTCTTTGAAAATAATGCTATTGGCTCCGCTATTGTCAAAGCACAACCCACAAGCGACTATCTAGACAACAAACTGATATCTTATCTTGGGCGGATCAATTATGGTTTCGCAGACCGTTATTTTCTGACATTGACGGGTCGATATGATGGCTCTTCACGTTTTGGCTTTAATCAAAAGTTCGCCTTTTTCCCTTCTGCAGCCTTGGCTTGGAATGTTCATAAGGAAGAATTCTTAAAGGACCAGGAGCTGATTTCTCAATTTAAAATCCGCGGATCTTATGGGAAATCCGGGAATCAGGGTATAGGTAATTACCAGACATTGGCCAATGTGCGTGCAAGGGATGTAATATTTGATAGTAAGATCGGAACAGGCTTTTTCCTGTCTTCGATGGCTAATCCAAATCTCAAATGGGAATCAACCAAGCAGATGGACTTGGGCTTGGAGTTGGGATTCTTGGACAACAGGATTCAGGTTGTGGCAGACTACTATAACAAACGAACAGAAGACCTATTGCTCAATGTGACCTTGCCAGGATCAAGTGGCTTTAGCTCCGTATTGCAAAATATAGGTGTTGTTCAAAATCGTGGATTTGAATTTCAGGTTTCTGCCCGACCCAATATAGGGGAGGGATTTACTTGGAATACCTCACTCAATCTATCCGCCAATCGTACCAAAGTATTAGACATCGGACTCGACGCGTATGGACAGCCGATTACCTACAAGGAAATCGGGACTGGTGGCAACTGGTTTCCAACCATTGTAGGCCAATCCATGATGCAGTTGTATGGTTTTACCGTGGAAGGTACCTACAAGACCGATCAGGAGGCGAAAGATAATGGAGAGCCAGATAAGCGCGCAGGAGATTACCGTTTTAAAAACTGGGACGGTCAGGGCCTTGTTTCGGCAAGTGAGGATCGGACGGTAATTAGTCATTTGGAACCCAAATTTACTTTTGGATTTAATAACCACTTTACCTACAAAAATATTGATTTTTCCTTTTTGATCGTCGGAAGTTATGGCAATGATATTGTCAATGAGTTTCGTAAGTACAACATCTCACTCAATGGCAATTGGAATCCTACCTATGAAGCCTACAATAACCGATGGAGGGGTACAGGAGATGCACAGTTTGATCGTCCAAGTGAAAAAAGTGGCAGTGCAATCCGTGACTATGCCAACTCGCTGTGGGTAGAAAATGGCTCTTATTTGCGTCTGCGTGATGTGACCATAGGTTATACTTTTCCCAAGAGCCTATTGCAATCTTGGCATTTGTCCAACCTTCGGGTGTATCTCAGTGCACAGAATTATTTGACCATAACCAAGTATAGTGGTTATGATCCGGAGGTATCCTGGGGAGAGGCTTCAGTTAACGGATGGGACCGTGGCAACTATCCTGCCTTTAAGTCCATTACCGCAGGTTTAAGAGTTAATTTTTAAATACGAGCAATTATGAAATCAAATTATATCCTTTGCGTTCTGTTGGCAGCCGGTCTGTTACAGAGCTGTGAAAAATCCTTGCAAGAGACGCCAAAGACGGTGATTTCACCGGATGAATTTTTTAAGAACCCGAGCAGCTATGAATCAGCAGTAACAGGTATCTACGCTGATTTTCCACTGTATGTAGTATATACGCATGAGATGATTACCGATCTCTATGCAACACCTTCTGCATCAGCCGAACAAGCCTTGCCAATTTATAATAATCAACCTACACCTGATTATTACAATGCAGGTGGTGCATGGAATACACCCTATGCAGTGATTAAGAATGCTAATTTTATTTTGCAATATCTTCCCAATGCGCCATTGGATGATAGTAAAAAGGCACAATTAATTGCCGAGGCCAGCTTCTTGCGGGGGTATGCTTTCTTTAATCTGGTACAATTGTTTGGTGATGTTCCGTTACCATTGAAGATTCCTCAAGATTACAACAGTCTTAGATTGCCCCGAACTGGACAGGCTCAGGTTTACGAGCAGGTGTTAAAAGATTTACTGTACGCTGAGCAGAATCTGCCTGACAAAGCCGCACAGCAGGGACGGGTGGATAAAAACGTGGCTACTGCACTTCTGGCACGCGTATACCTGACTATGGCCGGCAATCCGCTCAAGCAGACCCAATATTATAAAGATGCGCTACAAAAGTCTACAGCAGTGATCAACTCCGGAAAATACAAACTTATGGATGATTATGCGCAGGTATTTCACAATACGAAGTATACCAGCGAATCCATTTGGGAGAAGTTATATGAACCAGGTCGTGGTTCCAATTTCTTGAACGGTTCATCCAATACTTCTCCTGGTTATAATCCGACCCTTGTTCCATCAAACAATTTTATGGCGAGTTTTTCAAAAGGTGATCGCCGTTTTTCCTGGGGGATCATCAGCAACTACATCAAGCCTGATAAAAAGGTTCTGGATCGCCCATTTTTTCAGAAATTTGTGGATACCGTCTCTATCAATCGAGGAGATTTACCCTCACAGGCAAGTATTCCATATACTGTTCCCATTATACGTCTAGCGGAGATGTACCTCATTGCCGCTGAAGCCGAAAATGCAATCAATGGTCCTGCAAATGCCTATAGGTATATTAATGCTATTCGTAAAAGAGCACGTATGGATAAAAATGATCCCACACAAGTACCTGATTTGAGTGGATTATCCAAGGAACAATTCCAACAGGCAGTTTGGAGAGAGTTTGATTGGGAATTGCATGAGGAGGGACAGTCTTGGACGATTATGAAGCGAACCAATACATTTGACCGTATTCAGAAACAACGGGGAGCCTCGCTGAACGTTCCGGTCGGACCATACAACCAGACCTGGCTGATTCCGACCACCGAAGTGACTAACAATAATATACCACAGAATCCCTTATATAAATAACAATATTTGACTAGGGGCAGAAAAAGTGCAAATTAATTGGACAACTAGAAAGAGTATGAAACAACAAACTGTCCCAAAAGAAAAGCGAGCCCCTGAAAAATGAATAGTTAAAAAGAGATCAAGGGAGATTAGAGCAAATTAAATAAAAGGGGCCGCAGTTTTATGGGCCTCTGAAAAATAAAACAACTAAAATAAACGGATTTGTAGGGACAAATTCGTTTATTAGTCGTCGTGTAGAATAAGAGGTTAATATAGTAAGAGGTTGAAATTGAATTATAATAAGAAGCTAAAATTGACCGAACGATAACCAAATGAAATATTGAAATTATGAAGATAAAACCAAGTCTAGTACCCAAATTATTGTTTATTGGTATGAGCTGTGTACCTGTTTTTGCTGCACAAGGGCAACAGTCTGGTGCGATCAAGCGAGTTTACGTAAGTACAAAGGGCAATGACCAAAATCCGGGAACGGTAGCGCGGCCGTTTGCTACCGCCGAGGCAGCCTTGCGTGCCGTTGAAAAATCCAAACAGGGAAAAGCGACAACTGGAATTGAAATTATTTTTACTGGTGGCACTTATTATCTTGACAAACCGATTCAATTATCAGCGGCACTTTCAGGTACAAAGAAACTACCATTGCGGATCAAAGCCGCAGACGGAAATCAAGTTATCTTCAGTGGAGCTAAACCGCTTGATCTGAAATGGGAGCAGGGAGATAAAGGGATCTGGAAAGCCAAAGTTCCAGCGGGAACGAGTTTCCAAAGTTTATATGCCAATGATGCACACTTGATCCGTGCACGGTATCCAAATTATGACGCCTCCGTACTACCCTTTCAGGGCTACGCTGCCGACGCACTGAGTCCAGAACGCGTTGCCACCTGGAAAAATCCGACAGGAGGTATTGTACATGCTTTACATTCAGGTCGCTGGGGTGGATTCCATTACCGTATTACCGGAAAAGATGGAGCATCAAAGGTAACATTGGAAGGCGGAGAGCAAAATAACCGGCCAAGCCCAATGCATGAAACCTACCGCTATGTCGAGAATATAGTTGAAGAACTTGACAGTGCACAAGAATGGTATTTGGATGAGGGGACAGCGACGCTGTATTACATGCCATCTAAAGGTAAAGACCCCAATCAATTGAAATTTGTAGCACCACAGCTGGAAAATTTGATTACAATTGCTGGATCTGCCAACAATCCAGTGCACGATATCGAAGTCAGCGGTATCCGCTTTATGCATACTGCACCTACGTTTATGAAAACAGCCGAACCTTTGTTGCGTAGCGACTGGACCATCTATCGTCAAGGAGCAGTGAAGATCGAAGGTGCTGAAAACTGTATCCTTCGTGCCAATGATTTTATCGAATTGGGTGGAAATGCGATCTTCGTTAACAATTACAACCGTGGAGTTAAAGTTAGTGGTAATCGTATCGAACAGATCGGTGCCGGTGCCATCAACTTTGTAGGTGATCCCGAGGCTGTACGTTCACCAGCGTTTCGCTATGAAAAATTTGTTCCACTCGATCAGATGGACACCCTCAAAGGTCCTAAAAGTAATAATTACCCCATGGATTGTGAAGCCAGTGACAATTTGATCCACAGCATCGGTCTGATCGAAAAACAAGTGGCAGGTGTACAAGTGTCTATGGCAGAGTCTTTGCGTATTTTGCACAATACAATTTACAATGTACCCCGCGCAGGGATCAATGTAGGTGACGGTACCTGGGGCGGTCATGAGATCGCTTACAATGATGTTTTTAGCACCGTGCTGGAAACCAGCGACCATGGCGCGTTTAATTCCTGGGGACGTGATCGTTTTTGGCATCCCGATAGAAACAAGATGGATCAGCTGACAGCAGCTCACCCAAGCTTGATCTTACTGGATGCGGTCAAAACAACCAAAATTCACGACAACCGTTTTCGCTGTGATCACGGATGGGACATTGATCTGGATGATGGATCCTCCAACTATGAAATATACAATAACTTGTGTTTAAGTGGCGGGTTGAAATTGAGGGAGGGCTTTTACCGCAAAGTATATAACAATGTGATGCTCAACAATGGTTTTCATCCCCATGTCTGGTTCCAAAATAGCCATGATGTCTTTCGCAATAATATTGTGATGCATGCTCATCAAGATATTCAGGTGAAGTATTGGGGCGATGAGGTGGATTACAATATTTACGCACGACAAGAAGATCTTCAAAAAGATCAGGCCAAAGGCATAGAAAAACATGGGCGTGTTGTTGCAATGAGTTTTGTCGCACCTGCTCTAGGCGATTTTCGGTTGAAGAACTGGAAAGACCAAGGTTTCAAAAATTTTGATATGTTGCATTTTGGTGTGACCAGCAAAAGATTGAAAAGCCTCGCTGCCAGCCCTGAGATACCGGAGCTGATTCAAAAAGACACAAAAGAGCAGGGCGTGAAGTGGGCTTGGAAAGGCGGACAATTTAAGACTGTTGAAACATTGGGCGAACAATCAGCGGCAGGTCTGCCATCGATCGCTGGTGTATTGGTCCTTCAATTGGATGAAAAGAGTACACTCTATAAAAGCGGTTTGCGGACAGGCGATGTGGTGCTAAACTATCAAGGTGAGAAGACAGATAAATTAACAGATCTTCAGCAAGCGATTAAAAAACATGTCCACGCCGATCAACCAAAAGTTAATGTCTTTAGAAATCAGCAACAGCAGGAATTGAATTTGCAACTTTAGTAAGTCATCTACTGTATGATTAATAGCCTGGTACAATAATAAAATGAGGTTGTCTAAAGTGTGAAGTGACAACCTCATTTTTATTTCATATTCGTCTTCCGAAAATAGTATTGTTGAAGAAAATTATTGCTTGGCTAATAAGTTATAGATAGGAAAGAATAACGTTAGTACCTCACTTCTAAAATCAATAGCCTCGCCAAAGTCAGGAGGGGTAAAAGACTTAGAATTTAAACTCGTCGATTGTCGGATCATTAAATAACAGCTTTGCACAATTTTCATGATTCTGGGTCGTGCCCTGTACATACCAGATGACGGTATATTTCCCACCACGTCGGATCTGTTTGCCACGTTTTGCTTTTAGGGAATGTTGCCTAAAGATCCCTTCATATTTGGTCAGAACAGCCTCATCATATGGAAGTGTAATTTCATAGGTATAGCGCATACTGATCCGGTCGATAATGTTCTGAATGTATTTAAAGACAATAAGCATTAGGAACACGGCAATGGAGCCAATTGTTGCTTCTTTGTAGTAACCCGCACCAATGGTCATGCCCAGTGATGCACAGATCCAGATCGTGACCGCTGTGGTAAGACCCGATACACGGTTTTCCTCTTTAAAGATGACACCTGCGCCTACAAAACCTATTCCCGTAATTATATTGGCAGCGATACGGTCGGGACTTCCCGGTCCACCCAGACTCAAGGAGAGCATCGTAAACATACAGGATCCCAAGGTAACCAATATCATGGTCCGCAACCCCGCTGATTTCAGCTGGTACTCCCGTTCAAGCCCAATAATGCCACCCACAATAATGGAAAATAGGATGGGATGGATGTCGTCAATAAAATTCATATTCTCGCTTTTACCTACCGTAAAAGTAGCGTGTTTCGGCTTTATTTACAAAGCGCTTTTGTCTGTCCGCTAAAATTATTTTCACTTATGGACTGAAAATAAAGTATTGGCGGCAATAGGGGCCTCAATCATGGGATGAATGACAGTAAAGCTGAGGGTTCAGTAAAGAAAATATATAATTTTTGAAAATAGTTCAGGACAATTTTTGATTTTATATGTTATGTACTAAGTGTTAATGAATAACCTTTACGATAAAAGTTTAAACCAAAATTATGAAACAAATTATTATCCTGATTTCAATTGCCTTGCTGGGCTTGTTGAGCTGCAAGGAATCCGACAAACTCGTTGCAAATGATGTACTTAAAGCAAAGGCGTTCGCCAATGGCACGGCATCGGGCACAACCTACTATGTCGACCCATCCGGGAGCGATGACAGTGTCGGCACAAGTGCCGGATCCGCATGGAAGACCCTCGCGAAAATTAATGCCTCAGTGTTCAGTCCGGGGGACAGGATCCTTTTCAAGAGTGGCGGCGTATGGAATGACACCCTGCATATCAAAAGTTCTGGAGCCAGCGGGGCTGCGATTGTGCTTGACAAATATGATGGTGAGGTGCGACCGGTCATCCACGGTGGTGGGAAAAGAAATGGTTCCAATACCCTATTTTTAAATAAGGTATCTTATATTGAAGTGAATAACCTGGAACTGACCAATACCGTGCCCAGTGGAACCAGTTATGCGGCAACAGGAATCCGGGTCAATGGTGGTACCGATATTGCTATCAAGAATTGTTATATCCACGATGTCAATGCCGCATTTGATGGCAAGCCAAATTTTGTGAAAGCGACCGGTGGTATTATTATTGATGGCACGGTGAGTAATGTTTTAGTACAAAGCTGCCATATAGCCAACTCTTCTGTCACGGGTATACGCACCACCGGCACAGCGACAAATGTACTTTTTGACGATAATCTGCTGGAATATATCTACGGCGATGGTATTATTATGGCCGGGGCGACAGGCGGCTGTAAGATTACCCATAATACGGTCTATAAAGCCTGTATGAATACAACCAATTATAATTATGCTGGTATCTGGACCGTAAAGAGCAAAAACACAGTCGTTGCGTATAATGAGGTATATGGATTGACCGGTGGTGGAGCCAATGACGGTATGGCCTTTGATGCCGATGGCTACGATGCCAATTCCCCGACCAATGGGGATATTTTTGAATACAACTATTCCCATGACAACAACGGCGGCTTTATGCTGTTTATGTACAATTCGCAGAATATTACTGTACGCTATAATGTCAGTGTCAATGATATCGGGACGACCGGTAAGAAAAAACTATTTCTTTTCAACGGTAGCACAAACCGCAATCACCAGATTTATAACAATGTATTCTACATTAAGAATCCGGGAGGTACCATCTTCCATAGTGCGCCATACGGAACCTATTCAAATAATATTTTTTATGTGGCACCTTCGGCCACGGGTTTGGTTTTGGCCCGCAATGATGCTGGCGCATCTATTCCCTTAACAACCCAGACAAGATTTAATAACAATAACCTTTACCCCGGCAATGTCTTTACGGCATTCAACTGGGGAACCGCACCATTGAGCAATAATTTTTATACAGATCCTGCTTTCTTAAATCCGGCTACCGGAACGGGTTTTGATGTTGCGAAGGGCTATGATGTTGATCCCAATTCCCCAGTGCGCAATGCGGGGATATTGATTGCGGGCAATGGCGGAAAAGATTTTGTCGGCAATGTTTTACCAGCGGGCAATCCAGATGTCGGTGCTTTTCAACACACAGTAATTTCACAGGCCGGCAGTAGTCTTGCCGATGCCTATGTGCGCAATGGTACCTATGCTGGTACCAATTATGGTACATTGCCGGATCTGATCGTAAAATCTGATGCGGTATCTTATGCGCGCAAATCGTATGTCAAATTTGATATCGCCGCAGTTACGCGGCCAAAAGTAAGTTCGGCGGTTTTAAAAATGTATGTCAGTGGCGTCAATACAGCACCGCAGCGTACAATTAATATCTATACGACAAGTACCAGCTCCTGGCTGGAAAATACCATTAACTGGAATAATGCACCGATGGACACCGTATCGGCCGGGAAGATCGTTGTTTCGGGCGTGGGTCTTCAAAGCATTGATGTTACCAATGCCATCAACAGACAGCTGACGGGTACAGATCGTAAAGTATCGTTTCTATTTCTGAACACCGGAGCTGTTTCGTCAACCAATGATATGGCATTTAGTAGCAAGGAAGCTGCGGCAAACAGACCAGTACTGGAACTGCAATATTAGTATATTTTAAAGAAATTTCATTTTCTTCGGGACAATTCGACGTTTCGACCGTCATATTATAGAGGCGTGTTTGCGAAGGGAACGGAAGGGAAAAACTTGTTTAATAGTAATCGCCAGCGTATCATATCCTTTAGGGTATGAAATAGAAGAGTAAATGGAATAAATTAGCATTGAGAAGGATGTCAACTTATAATTGACATCCTTTTTTTTGTTTCGGTCCGACGAAAACAATATGGCTAAATATTTGTAAAATTCTTGGGACAAATCACTAAACCAACCGTCTCTACTAATTTAAGAGGGCGTTAAGATTAATGATAGCCAACTCGCATTGCGGAGGGTGAGCATTAATGATGAGGAACTCAAATTTTTTATAAATCTAAAAGATATGACAATGAGAAAAATCTATGTTACAAGGAGGCAATCCCATGCCTTCAATTTTTGGTATCAGCCCATAGCGAAAGACCCTCCGTCTATGTACTACCTTCATCTAAGGGCAGTATTTGCTTAAGATCTTGTACAAATTAAAACACATTTATAAAACAAAAATTATGATCAAAACTATTCGAAAAATAGTGGGATGCATGTTATTGCTTTTCTCGCTATGCTTCCAAGCCTTTGCGCAGACGCATACGGTTTCAGGAGCGGTTTCAAATGAGCAGGGAGCACCCATTCCTGGTGCATCAGTCAGCATTAAAAATAGTGCTAACCCTGCAGGGACAAAAACGGATGAAAAGGGCACATTTACGTTGAAGACAGCCCCCACAGATACATTATTGGTATCTTTTGTTGGATACGACATGGCAACCGTAGCTATTGCAGGGAAAAGCAACATACGTATTGTATTGAAACAATCCAATAATGTGATCGAAGATGTTGTTGTGATTGGCTACGGAAGTAGACGGAAAACCGATTTGACGGGTGCGGTAGGTAGTGTGAAGGGCGATGTTTTGCAGGAACGGCCTTCATCTTCCCTTAACCAGGCATTATCAGGCCGTATTTCCGGGGTCAATGTATCCTCCAATTCAGGACGACCCGGTGGGCGGGCCAATATCCGGATTCGTGGTATCAGCTCCATCAGTGTCTCCAATAACCCACTGTATGTGGTAGATGGGGTGATCTTAAATACAACAGGAATGGCGAATGGTAGTTCACCGATTGATTACATCAATCCAAACGAAATTGAGTCCATTGATGTACTGAAAGATGCTTCTTCAACGGCTATCTATGGTGCTAGGGGAGCCAATGGTGTCATTCTTGTGACCACCAAACGGGGAACGGCTGGCGGCGGTAAGGTGAACTACGAACCTTATTTCAGTGTTGGTGTGGCACCAAAGAAGCTACCTGTACTTAATTCAGCGGAATTTTTACGTGTTGAAGAGGAAATTTATAAAAATGCGCAGAAGTACGATCCCGTAGGCTGGGCCAATGGGGACAAATATACCGATCCGCGGACCAAAAGAACCGATCCGCGCTTATTTGACAAAAATGGTAATCCCTTGTACGATACCGACTGGCAGGATGTGATGTTTAAAAAAGCATTTACACAAAATCATCAATTAGGCTTTACTAACGGCAATGAACAGGGCAACTACGGGATTTTTCTGAATTATCGCAATGAAAATGGAATTATTTATGGTTCGTCCCAAAAACGGTATTCGGGTCGTTTTACAGCCGAGTCCAATATCAAAAGCTGGCTAAAGGTAGGTGGAAATCTAAGTTATACAGACCAGACCGAAAAACAAGTGGATGAGTTAAACGGTGGCGGTATTGTAACCATGCGGCAGGTATTGGAAGCGATTCCGATTATTCCGGTTCGTTATCCCGATGGCACCTGGGCTGCGAATAAGGATTATCCGGGCATGGAAGGTGGCGATAATCCGGTTCGGGTAGCAGATGATAGACTTTATTACCTACGCACCCAAACGATGCTGGGCAATGTGTTTGCGACATTTAAATTGGCTGAGGGATTGGAGCTACGCTCGGTGCTTGGAACCAATATTATTAACCAGCGCACGGATTATTTTGCGGCCAAGGGGATGAAATATATCTCCGATAATGGTAATGCCTCAGTGACCAATGATCGGTATAACTCCTGGCAGTTTGAAAACTACCTGACCTATAATAAGACTTTCGCCGACATACATGCGATCAACGTCATGGCTGGTCTTTCCTGGCAGCATGTTGATTATTTTGGGAGTGTTGCCAATTCGGAAGGTTATGTCGATGATTTTTTCAAATATAACAACCTCGGTGCTGCAGCAACAGCCTTACAACCCGGTTCTTCGGCCAATGCTTATGGTCTGAATTCCTATTTTGCACGTATTAATTATACCCTTAAAGATCGATATCTATTGACCCTGACTGGGCGTACAGATGGTTCGTCCAAATTCGGTAAAAATAATCGCTATGCCTTTTTCCCTTCGGCAGCATTGGCATGGAAAGTCAATGAAGAGGAGTTTTTGAAAGATCATGCTTTCATATCCAATCTAAAAGTAAGGACCAGCATCGGCTATACCGGCAATTCTGAAATCCCGGCTTATCGCGCCGAGCCGGGAATGAATAACTATGGTGTTATTTTTAGTGGTGCTCGAGTGAATGGTGTAGGCGTTGGCACCATTGCTAATCCTGACCTCAAATGGGAAAAAACTCAGCAGATTGATTTTGGATTGGAACTTGGGTTATTTCAAAACCGGATTGCTGTAGAATTAGATCTTTATCGCCGGAAAGTAGATAATATGCTGCTCAATGCAACAATACCCTATACTTCCGGTTACCGCAGTGTCTTCACCAACATAGGGAGTATGGAAAATAAAGGAATAGAATTCTCTTTGAATACAGTCAATGTGAAGAACGAAAATTTTACATGGAGTACCAATTTTAATATTTCGGTCAACAAAAACAAAGTGCTGGCTTTGGCGGGAGGAAGTGATCTCTATGCCGGTAATACGGTGATTCGTGTTGGCGAACCAATCGGCGCATTCTTTGGCCGTATTGCTGAAGGGACCTATGGAACTGGGGAAGCTGAATTGGCCAAAAAATATGGTCGATTGCCGGGAGATATTAAATATCGCGATCTCAATGGCGATGATGTCATCAATGATAATGACCGCACGATTATCGGTTACGGTACACCAAAAGGTTATGGTAGTTTTATCAATACATTCACCTATAAAGACTGGTCTCTTTCAGTAGATCTACAATATATGTACGGTAATGATGTATTGGACCGGAGTCTTCATTCTTTAGAAGACAGACAGGGCATGGCGAATAGTTATAAAACCGTGTTAAATGCCTGGACTGAAACCAATCAAAATACAGCAATTGCACAGGTAAGACCAAACAATGCCTATTATGACACATTCAATGACAGTCACAAGATTACTGACGCATCATTTATACGTGGACGCAATTTGCTTTTATCTTATAATTTACCCAAAGATCTTGTTAACCGATGGAAACTTGAACGTGTTCGTTTTTATGGCTCAGTACAGAATTTCTTTGTTGCGACCAAGTACAAAGGCTATGATCCCGAGGTGTCCAATTCGAGTTCTCCTTTGGAGCAAGGATTTGCTTTGTATGACTATCCTAGACCACGGACATTTATGCTGGGCTTGAATGTGACTTTTTAGGGGGAGTGAATTACATGAATAAACGTTAAGAAAATTAAAATTTAGACAGATGAAACCAATATATATAAAATACCTGTATTTGGTCGTCGGAGCGATGACCTGCTTTTCTTTATTTTCAGGTTGTAACAAATTTTTGGATGAATCCAACCCTTCCAATTATACGATTGACACCTATTATACCAAACCGGAACATGCCCAAGCCGCAGTAGATGCGACCTATCCCTCACTTCGTGAAATTACTGGAAGTGGGTTTGGTGGTGGTGCCTGGACCATGACGGAGTTTGCGACGGGATTAGCCAATACCGATCTTGGACAGGCCGTAGATAGCTATTATGTGAAGGATCTTCGTAATACCTCCGAAAATGGCTATGGAACCAATTATTGGGGCAACTATTATACAGGCATAGCAAATGCCAATCTCGCAATTGCCAAGATCCCGGGGATCACCATGGATGCGGTGACAAAGAAACGTCTTTTGGGTGAAGCGCGTTTTATGCGTGCTTGGTATTACTTTACATTGGTTCGATTATTTGGGAATATTCCATTGTTAACCGAGCCGGTACTTTCCACCACAGATCCCAATTTTAAACCAAAACAAGCCAAGACGGAGGAAGTGTATACCCAAATTGTCGAAGATTTAAAGCAAGCCGAAGCTGCGGGGCTTTCGTGGACTAGTCCCGAAGGTCGGGCCAGTTTGGGAGCCGCAAAGTCGTTGTTGGCCAATGTTTATTTGACGATGGCGGGCTTTCCGCTGCAAAAGGGAAAAGAGTACTACACGCTTGCAGCCCAGAAAGCTGCCGAGGTGATCGATTCCAAGCAATTTAAACTGTTTGCCAGCTACGAAGATTTGCACACGCCAGCAAAGAAAAATACGGAGGAACATATCTTTATGATCCAATTCAAGACAGGTGTAATTCCAGGCAATTGGCAGGAACTGATTATTCCTTATAACAAAGGGATTTCGGCCTATTCTGCTGAGACTGGAGGGATATACGCCAACCCTGATTTTGTAAAGACCTTCGAAGCCAATGATCTACGTACAAAAGAAAAGCAGTTCTTTTTTACCAAATTTACAGATGAGAAAGACCGGACGAAAACTGTCGATTTAGGTGGTTATTTTATCTATAAGCTTTTCGATGTGGCAGCACAGACCACCGGTGCCAATAGCGATCTTAACTATGGATTGATCCGATATGCCGACGTCCTTCTTACCTATGCCGAAGCCATCAATGAAGTTGGAGGACCAAGTGAAAAAGCCTATGAGGCAGTCAATGCAATTCGGAAGCGTGCTACGCTGACTCCGCTTAGCGGATTGTCTGCAAATGATTTTAGGGAAGCAGTTTGGCGCGAACGCTGGTATGAACTCTGTTATGAGAATAAAACTTGGTTTGATATGGTAAGATTGCGTAAAGCCTTTAATCTAAGCACAAAGAAGTTTGACGATTATGTTGGTCATAAATTCTCCTATGGTCCGGTGTTACGGGAACGAGAACTGTTGTTTCCGATTCCTTCTACTGATATCTTAAACAATACCAATCTGGTACAGAATCCAGGGTATTGATCAAAGAATTATGATTAAGGTTAGTTCAGGAGGCCGCCTTATAAGTAATTATGGGGCGGTTTTTTTGCTAAGATGGATGTTTCGGTACCTAGCATTTAATTCTGACGAACAGAAGAGGTATAAGTACTATCGAGAGATGATCCAGACATTAAATCCCGCAAACACGAATTGGTCTAATGAATAGGAAACCAAGTAAACGATGTAAATAGTAAAGGTAAAATGGAGTGTAATTTTCTTTACACTCCATTTTTAGTATCTACAGTTTTTATCGAACGATTAAGGTCTATTGCTCACGACAGGTGACCCGCTTATCGGAGAATTACTTTCGATGATCATATAGGTAGAGAGGGCATAATAAGCACCACCAGTGTCAACGCCGTTATCCCGCCATTTTTCGGTTAGATTATTTGGATTCCACTGATCTTCCTGGAGTACATAATTGAAGTTGAAAGAGCCACCAGCTTTTGGTGATGCCAATACATTTGTGCGCACAGGTACTTCTAGACCAGGACACCAGCCCGCTCTGTCAGGTGTCCAGTTCCCAGCTTGGTTTTTGACAACTTTAGGATTCACAGCACATCCAAGCCCATTCATATCATGTACAAAAGTTGGGCTGTCATCGATACTGATTCCATGTTTGCGAAACGCCCATTCAGCGAATCTTCGGCCACCTGGAGCGGCAGGATAGGCTTGACCCCATCCCGAAATAATGCTTCTGAATGAAGTACGCTCAACATTTGAAGGCATGCCACTGATGTTAAAGCCCGTTTGTTTTCCGTTGTAGTTATTTGCTGTCACTGTACCTTTGCCAAAGTTAATTCCAGTCCAGGACCAGTCGTTGTATTGCATGATCGGGACGACAGCACTATATTTATAGGTTGGCGTTCCCCTCTGAAACTCGAAATCTATGGAAACTTCCCATGTACCGCTCCATACTTCCGCTCGTGTTTCTAAGGTAACATCTCCGATAAGTAGTGACCGAAAATCTGTTACATCGATGACCCAGCCACCAGGGATACTTGTATTATCTTTCCCGTAAGGCGTAATCCATCGTCCCAATTCATAACCGTAGGTCTTGTTGTCGTCACCATTGCTTTTCATCAATCGGACATTGGCATAGACATCCCAGGGAGGGCAGCCCCCCGACGGACAGGTCAAGTAAACATGCATGAGAATTTTTTTGACATCGGTACTCGAGCTCGGAAATTTAAATTTCTTTGCCACTACAGCAGCATTTGCTACAGGTTCTTTTGAAAATGTTTTAACGGTTGTGTCAGTCGCATTTACGATCGCTTTTTTTGCCAATTTTTCTCCTGCGAGATCCGTAGGTGCAAGTTCTCCAGTCGGTTTCTGACAACCGGAAATACTCCAAAAAATTGCCATAACCATTGGAATGATAATAAGGAATTTTGTTTTCATGCTAATTAAGTTTATAAGTTCTATATATAGACAATCGAAATTGAAAATTGTCTTAAAAAAGACGAAATAAAATTTCTGTTCTTCAGATAGATCCAAAAACTTTAATTGTTTCGCTTTTGATGCTATTGAGCTGCTGCTGCAGTCTTTAAAAGATCTATCTGAATAGGTGAGGGTAGATGCCTAGTTTCATGTTGGTCAGTGTATTAGTCAGTCTTCAAAAGACCAGATGATTTGTCTAGGTTAAATTACTATTGTTCTTGACCTTAGTTGTAAAAAGGAAAATCAGGCTACCGAATAGCGGTACAAGGACAATCATTAAAAAAGACGGAAGCAGAAAAGGCCGGTTCCGTTCGCGGTGTTTGAAAAGCATATATAGCGAATAGATTTTTAGCATAAATTCCAGAACAGCGAGCAACTGCCACAGCACAATATCGGCTACAAATAAAAAGGTGAAAGCCCACATAAATAAAAAATTAAGTCTATATACTATATGACGGCTGAGCGAGCGAATTGTCCCAAAGAAAATGAAAAAGTAGTTCTTAGGAGAGAGGAATCGGGTTATCCGTCACATTTTAAGGGTTGTATCCTTGAAACTTTTGGTTTGTTTGGTGTAAAATGCTTAACTTAAAGGGATTAAAAGCCATTAGTTATGAAATATCCACTCATAGTCTTTTTTATTTTTTTGAATTTTTCGTTTGCAGTGGCGCAAACATCTTCGAAAAAAACAGCAACCATTGATCCCGATGGTTGGATGAAGCAGGAACTCGCTAAGGCGAAGATCAAAACAGTACTAAAAAACTATGATAAAAATTTTTTTAGACCAGATACTGTGCGTATTATTGGTTATATTGAAGGTTATAGTTCTAAGCTTGGTTTTGCAAGTGGTATTATCTACAGTGGTAATCAATTGACCACGGAGCAGTATCCAGCGGCAATCCGTATTTATCCCGATGGCCGTTTTGAGACCAGTTATCTGGCTACTAATCCGGAAATGTCTTATGTGTATTTTAATGATGAGATTTATAAGTATTATATTGAACCCGGTCAAACCTTAGCCCTGATTTTTAAGACTTCCCAAGACAAAAAGATGGAATTAATCCGGTACGGTGGGCCACTTGCATTGGACAACCAACAGCTAAAAGATTTTAAATGGGAGGACAACCAACAGAAATTTTATCGAAATTTCGATAAGCTATTAACGGAAAAGCCAATACAACAGATCAAAGACCAGATCGTAGCCACTTGGGATTCCGTACAAGGGGATGTAAATAGCCGTCTGGCGAAATCAAAATATACGGCGAAAGTAAAACATCTGATCCAGAGTGAGGTGGCAATCAATTATGCTTCACAGCTTTTTAACTCCGAAATGTATAGAGGGTATTTTGCAAAGCAGGATACAGCCAGTCCGAACCTTAAAGGAAAGATTCCAGCAGATTATTTTGATTTTATAAAACGCTTGGATCTGAATGATCCTTCACTTTTTGTTACTAGGCAATTTTCGACATTTATCAATCGTTTTGAGTACTCTCCGCTGTTTCGTCTAGATGGATTTAATAAGGTAATAATGAATCAGCGAAAAGGGGATATGTATCAGGCATTGGATTCATCTAATCGACAGGCCAATGCAGCGATAGCCGGAACATTGGTTACTGAAGTCGCAAAACTACGGACCTTGAAAAACAGATTGTCAGTTGCTGGGGATACCGCTCGGATGACGACGATTTCTAACAGCCTATTGGCGGTTCTGACCAATAGTGAACTAAAAAGGGAAGTGCTGGCTTTAAAGACCAGAATAAAGAAAACCATGGATGGTTATGCGTTGCCGCAGACTGCATCTGCTACCGTATTTAAAAAGCTGACGGATAAGTACCGTGGTAAAGTTGTTCTTGTAGACTTTTGGGCGGAATCCTGTGGCCCCTGCCGTGCTGGAATCGAAAGGATGAAAGAGGAACGATTAAAACTCAAGGATAATCCCAATCTTGTATTTGTTTTTGTGACGGACAGCAGTGGTACCCCAGATATGAATTTTTACAAGGATTATGTCGTTAAAAACCATATGTTCGAAAGTTATATTGTTTCGTCAGACGAATACCTGGCACTACGGGAGCTATTTAAATTCAATGGAATACCGCGGTATATCCTGATGGATCCCGATGGCAAGATCCGGAATGATGATTTTCCGATGCATAACTGGCGTTTTGAACTGCCCAAGAACTACCCACAGTTATTTAATAATATGTTTATGCCGGGAAGTTAGTGGTCGGTTATTTTCTGTTAAGGAAGCAGTGAAAACGAGAAGAAGAAAATATGACTAAAGGCCTCAATTTAAATTACATAAAAATCCGCTCCCTACAAGGAGCGGATTTTTACACCGACAGTGTGATCTATCTTATTTTAATTTATTGATGTGATAAACCTGGGTTACACCCGGATCAATCTCAGCACCTTTTTTTACACTGTTATTCTTGATATTATACTCGTAAATAAACCATTTTGATGCCGTAGTTTTTACAGCAGTATACAGGTTACCATTTTCGATCAGGTTGATTGTTGTCGTCGGATCTCCGCCTGTCATTTCAGCTAGGTTGGCAACGATTCTTTTATTAGCAACATCGATCACATAAGGTCTGATGTATGCTTTTCCATCACCCAACCAAGCAAGGTCACCACCTTTTACTGCGTAGTCTTTTAGGTCAAATAGATAGTTTTTATCAAATTGAGTCTGACCATTATTGACACGCATCAATGCATAGGTACCATCCGTTTTACCACGGGTCAATATATATAGATTATTGTTATCATCCAGGAACGAATAGTTCTCTCTTTGCCAGTGACCCGCTACATAACTCGCTCTGTCGTCGCTCATCACATGACCGTTTTGCATGCTTGGGTAATCACAGATATAGACGTAAGCTTTCTTGTCTACTGGTTTGTAATCGTAGTTATAGTAGAAGAAACCAAAATACGCTTTTCCACCGCCAATGCGCATACTGGTGACGTTGAGTATCGTCGGATCAACACTGCCATCGGGTTTGTAAACGGTATAGTCTAACGTTGGAATCTGCGCTTTTAAGGTTTTTGAGATCGTCATATCCTTGGTATTCATAAAGTAGATGTCCTTTTCAAATACTTTTTTCTCCAGGTTTGCGTCACTCGCTCCTGTTCCCGTAAAAACAATTTCGTCCGTGCTGCTAAACTGGGCTGCAACTTTCCCCAGATAGAAATCGGTTGGGAAAGCATAATTATCGACTTCTTTGAATTGCCCGTTGTCTGTCAGTTGGTGTTTACTAAAACGGGTTCCGTCATTGGATAAGTAATAGTAGCCATTAAAAATATAGGCATAACCTGCATATCGGGCTTGCGGCAGGTTGCCCGTGATGTCAACCCCTTTGTTATTCGCAGGCGACAATAAGGTATCCTTCATGATTTTATCGGTCGTCAACAGGTACGATCCATTGGCGGTAGCCACCCAGACAGAATACGCCGATGGTATGGTTTCTGTCACTTCAGGGATGCTCGGGCTATCTTTGCAGGAAGATAATAACAGTCCTGCTAATGCACAATAGCCAAATAGTCTATTTGTTTTCATGATTATTGATGGTATTTGATGAATTATAGTAATGATATTCTAAATTTTACGTAAAATGCTCTTCCGGGCTTTTGGAGACGAAAGTTGTCATAGGCGCGTTCATCAAAGATGTTGCGGGCCTCAGCAGAGATATTGTATCTGTTGCGGTTCCAGGAATAGCTCACCAGCAAGGAGTGAACAAGCTGTGTGGGGATGTAATTTTTTGAAGCCAGCGAACCAAGATGGCTATCGCTCAGATAAAACCATTTGGTATACTGCGTTGTCCAGTTAAATTGTGTGCGGCTGCCTTTGCTGAACCAGTCATTTTGAGCAAAACCAAGATCTAGATTGCCGTATGTCCAAGGTCGGTTGGGTATTTGATAGCCATAGGACAAGCTAACCTCCTGACTGGTTTCGTTGGTATATTTTTGGTTGTCGATGGCTTTATCATAACTTCCATTTAACGCGGCGGTGATGATATCTTTATAGCCATAGCGAAATTCGAAACTTCCACCATATATTTTTACGCCCGGAATATTATAGTACTGAAATTTGTCGCGTTCATCGTTTGTGACGATACGTACATTTTGATAATCTTTTGCCAGGCGGTAGAATCCCGAAACGTCAAGATTTATAAAATGGTTTTCATTAAAAAATGTATTATAATAGAAACCCGTGTTGAGGTTGTCGCTACGCTCAGGCTTGAGATCCCAATTGGCAAGATAGTTTTGATCATCACCATACATGGCAATCATTTCGGGCATATTATAAGCCCGCTCGGCAGAGAATTTAACTCCGCCATCTTTGAAAATCCGGTAACGGGAAGCAAAGCTATAGCCTTTGTAGCCTAGATATTTTGATTGTGTGATAATAGCACCACTCAAGATTTCATTATTATCTCCGAATTTGCGCTGATCAACCTGCTGATCGGTATCTATGCCGTAGTATTTGATCGCAATATTGGTGACCAAACGCTTGTCAAACCATTGACTCTGCCAGGCCAGCCCTGCAATATGCTTAACCATGTTTTTGGGCAAACCTGAGGTATTATTGTTTGCTATTTTATCAAAGGTTTTGCGGTAATTGCTGCTGATATTATAGTTGAGGTTCAAACTATGGTTGCGACTTTCGTCGAAGTCATAGTTCAGATTTATCCTTCCGAGTACACTATTGGTGTTTTGTTTGTTGTAGACCTCCTTTCGCCTGTTCTGACCATTGGGGTTGCTGATCGGATTACCAGTCCATTCATAGTTATATTGTGCTGTATCCCTGTTGCGGGTGATATCAAAGCCATAGTTTGCGTAGATATCCGCATATAGCCGGTCAACAATGAAATTTTGCTTTTTATAGCTCAGGGTAGGCATGATATAAGCCGATTCTCGCCAGCTGCCACCATAAGGCTTGTTGATCGTGGCGCCGAGCTGATTTTGTTTATTATTTCCGGAATAGGTCAGACCAACGAAAAACTGATCGGCCCAGCTTTTATCGCGGAGGCCAATCTCAACTTGGGCCATAGACGAATAATAGCGGTCATTGAAGCGCCTCACCACATCAATGGGGACGAATTTATTATTTACTACTTTTTCAAAGACAATACCGTATTTTTCCTCGGTATACATTTTGTAGTCATTGTCCGAATAGTTGTAAAAAGCATTTGTTCGGACAGATAGTTTATTTTTGGGATTGGTATACATCCCGACTAAAGATGCCTGGTGGGTATTGAAGGAACCATAGCTATAGCTAAGATCCAAGAAATGTCTATTCCGTTGTTTGGTAATGATGTTGACAGCTCCCCCGAGGGCATCCGATCCTAAAAATGCAGGAACAACCCCTTTATAGATTTCTATTCGGTCGACCAAATTAACCGGGATATTATTTAAAGACATAGCAGATCCGAAATCATCCATCGGGACACCGTCGATATAGATCTTGGCGGCAAGACCATTGATACGGAAGACAAAATTGGAACCCAGTCCACCGTCTTCCCGAAAGGTCACGCCGGGAGCTGTACGGAGAATCTGGCTCACATTGGCGGTCTGGTTGGCATATCGGTTCATGTCAACAACACTCACATTGAATCCTGATCTTTTTATTTCGTTGACTTTTTTTTGGTTTTCCGTTTGCCCTTTTACATGGACAATTTCCAGCATGTGGTCATCCTTTTTGAGCTGAAAGTCTTTGTAAGTTTCATTACTTTTCAATGAGACGCTTTGCGTGATATAACCGACAGAGGTTACCTCAATTTTAAGGTTCTGTTTGGAATCAATTTTTAATTTATAAAACCCATCGATATCAGTTGATGTGCTGAGGTTGGTGCCGACAACGGTAACGGTGGCGCTTTCGATTGCTTTTCCGAAGGCATCTTTCACATACCCTGAAAAGGACGTTTGAGCTTGTGCTATGGAGGTAAGGAAAAATACCGAGATGAAAAAAATGTAGGTTGACTTGAACATGCTATTAACGTTATGTATGTTTTTTATAGTGACATATGATTAGATCGTTTAACTATACTCCTGCCAATCAGCTTTATAAGGAGTATAAGTTTTTCAAAGCGGGACAAATATAAGTTTATTTAGATTAAATACAAATAATAGTTTTTACATTTTTTAACAATATCATGTTAAGGGGACTACTGTAGGCTGAGTTATTGCCAGGCAGTGAAGGGAAAAACAGAGGGATTTAGGACGGAATGACTAGATCGGAAAGGCAAAAGTTTTTTGTGTCATTTTTTTTCTCGTATAAGGGTGTTTTTTTTCATTACATGGATAGTTTTTTTTGTATCTTTAATTTAAAGAAAATAATTATATTGAAATAATGCTTTTTACAATTTATCAATTCTAACCAGCCCTATGAACGGAATTTCAAAAATTCTAATTGCCTTTACATCATTATGCTTGTCTAGCATTGTTGGCTTTGCACAGAAAAGTCAGAACTTGAGCTTTGAACTCAAAAACTATAACACGTCATTGCCCAAATATTGGATTGTCGGTGGGAAAGGTTTCAGCTATTTGTTGGACAGCGTAGAAAACCACGCTGGAAAATATAGTCTAAAAATGGAAAAGACTGGTGACCTGAATGGAGATTTTGGAGTTTATACAGGCACACTTCCCATCGAAACTTATGCAGGTAAAAGCGTGGAATATCGAGGTTGGGTAAAAACGAAAGGTGTCAAGAACGGCTATGCCGGACTATGGCTTAGGGTTGATGGCGAGAATGGTGCTACATTGGGATTCGATAATATGGAAGACCGGGGACTGAAAGGGGATAACAATTGGACACAGGTTTCCATCAAGATGGATGTTAACAAGGACGCAAAAAACATAATTTTTGGTGGATTATTTCCAGGAGAAGGAACTGTATGGTTCGACGACCTCGAATTGTATATTAACGGTGAGAAATTTGTTGACATTGTAGAGGCTGCTCCCAAAACGTCGCTCTCGCCAAGTGAGCTAGCTGCGCTTAAAAAATATAGCTATCCATTACGAACATACGAGCCCGATAGTGGCGATACAAAAGATCTTAAACCGCTAGATAAATTAATTGGTAGCAGTAAAGTAGTTGCTTTGGGTGAAGTGACCCATGGTTCGAGCGAGATCTTCAAGATGAAGAACCGTATCATCCAATATTTAGCCGTAAATAAGGGATTCGATCTGTTTTCCATGGAGGCGAATATGCCCGAATCATATAAGCTGAATGATTATACAGTCAGGGGAGAGGGCGACCCCAAAAAGCTGATTGCAGGTATGTATTTTTGGACCTGGCAGACCGACGAAGTATTGAATATGGTCGAATGGATGCGAAGGTTTAACCAGCCAAAACAACGCATAACATTCACAGGTTTCGATATGCAATTTTACGCAGGAGCTGTAAATGAAATTCTAAATGCATTCAAAGAAAATAAGGAAATAAAAGATAAAATAGACAGTCTGAAAAACCAGCTAGACGTTGTAAGAAGTAATGCCCAAAAAAACAGCGGTATGATCGTCGTCGATGCTAGCGCGAAGAAGGAAATCAATGACATGATCTCATTCTTAAAGAACAGCGTCGAAATATCTTCGTTTAAAACTGCCGAAAAAGCATGGTTACAGCAGAATATCGTTATTATTGAGCAATATCTGGCTATGAATAACTATTCGTGGCGCGACGAGTGTATGGCAGACAACTTTATGTGGATAAAAGAGCAAAATCCGCAATCAAAATTTGTCATTTGGGCGCATAATGCACACATCATGGAAACAAACCAAATGCAAGGGGATCGCCTTGCACAGAAACTCAAGGATGATTATGTAACTTTTGGATTTTCTTTTTATGATGGAAGTTATACTGCCGTTGGCAAAAAAGGCCTTACTAGTTATGACGCGGTAAAAGCTTACCCCGGAACCTTGGAATATTTGCTTGAGCAAGTACAGGAACCGATGTTTATTCTTGATCTAAAAAAAGCCAAATCTGATAAGCATAAAGATATCGAATGGTTATTGGGCAAATTAGAATATAGAAGAACTGGCGCAGGAGGAGGTAACCCGATAGAGTTCTCAGAAGGCAAGATTTCTGAAGATTTTGACTATTTGATTTTCATAAAAACATCATCACCTTCCACCCTTTTGCCAGCGAATAGATGAAGTGTTTTAAGAACGGAGAAAAATGAAAATACTTCGGGACAGTCCCAGGTAATCGACTTTAAAAAAGAGAATGTATGAAATATCTTGTATTCAGAATTATTGTTTTTATTTTTTCGTTTACAGTATTATGTCAGTCCTGCAAAAAAGATAAAGTAACAACACCCGAACCGACGTCCAAGGAAACAAAAAAAAATGGCGTTAGTAAAGCTTGGCGGGTAGACTCCCTACAACAGGTTCTAGAAAAAAAAGGGGTTGTCGTTCGGTCCTTAAAGATAAATACAGACAGTACGCAGGTATCGTTTGACATCTCCAGAGTTTTGAAGGGGGCTGAAGAATATGGTGTATATCAGCCAGGTGTTACCAATGATATGAGTACCTATCCAGATCATTATATCGGCAAATACCTTGATGGAAGATCCTTTTTGGAAGATGGAAAATTTATTACACCAGGTTGGACCAATGGGAAGTCTATCGCGCAAGATGTACAGATTGTTGGTGGTAATGGAACCGTGCTACAACGGGGAACCTTGCCCGAATTAAGAAATTCAGACGTGAAAGTTTGGAAATCGCAAGTGACGAATGCGCTGGGAGAAGCAAGGATCAATGAAAATAGGGGCACTACTGTTGTCAAGATCGGCAAGTTTGCGAAATATAAAGACATCAAGGATCAATTCCTCTTCAATCATTCCGATATCGGAGCGGCTTTTGAACCCGGCTATCCCAAATTTGACTATAAGACAGATGATGAACCAATTGAAAGCCGAAATGGTGTCTTCGTCTTCTTTAGACAAGATTATTATTCGATGTCTATTGATTCAAGCAAGATAAATTGGAATGTATATAAAGATGTTTTCCACGATTCAGTTTATGTAAAAACAGATCCAGTCATGATGAATTCGATTACTTATGGAAGATATGGAATATTGGCTATTGATAGTTGGGCCACAACAGAACTGATGGAACTTTTACAAAAAGCGATGTCCGATTTTACACAGTTGACAGATGCCGAAAAGAAAGTTCTGAGTCGAGTAGATGCGGCACGTTGTTTCTTCTTCGGATTACCCGAAGACTGGCGTTATAAGGCCTTTGTCCACAAATCTCCATTGGAAAAGATTCAATTATTTGCTGAAATCGTTAAGGATAATCGCTATAGATTTCGGCCCTGGGGTGATGCACCAACCTTTTATCGCTTATCTACAGTTCGGGGTAATAGCCCATATAATAGTAGAATAAAAAATGAAATATTGGCCTTCGATTTATAAGTTCGGGTAATATAACCAGATTCCATTTTTACAATAGCATAGATCCGCTTCCGGTGGGGAGCGGATTTTTTATGTATTAGCTCTTTTTCTTGTATAGGAATATCTTTTTCGTTGAGACACTATTATCATTGTTGACCCGAGGGGTTGGGATCTTTTCAATAGTCCCGTTATCCACATGTTTTTTGAGCAGTTCGTATAATCGCCCAGATTCGAGTTCAAGGTCATATTCATTAGCGAAATCAACAAGCATCATAGCGACGGTTTTTGCGGCGTCGAAATAATCTGTATATTTTACGATATAGGCAATGTATTCCCTTTCGCGTTTGAGGCCTGTACTGGTTGGAAGTTGAACAAATTCCGTTTCTTCCTCTTGCGAATAATTCATGCTCTCTTGTAAGAGTTTTGTTTTAAAGTTTTCCAATTCAGGTAATGCTGCTGTCCCTATACTAAGCGTTTTATCAAAATCAAAGAAGTCTTTTAGCACAATAGAAAGTGATTCACATATTTTACTTACAGTTTCGACAGAAATTGGGATAGTCCTACTGTAATAACTCCGTATGGCACTTTCGCCGATTCCGGCAAATTTTGCCAGTCCAGTAATTGTTAATCCACTTAATGTAAGAATCTCTTTAATACGGGCTGAAATAAGTGTTGCTAGTCCTTTATTGGTTACTTTTCCCATTTAGTGATCTGTATGAATATATTTTTTAAAAACTTTATTTGTTTGTTTTATTACAGTTTTGTATATTTGTATTAGCCTTTCATGCTGCTGTCCGACGAGACAGTCAATGGAAAACTTACTTTAAAAAAAGCAAGTTGTTTACCACAGGTTATCAATTGACATCGGTTAGCGGAAGACTTGTTATAACCAATACATAAAATTTAAATAATGAAAACAATAACATCTGAAACCGCTAGAAAGAAGCGCTCGCCGCCAGCGTAACACCCAACAATACTAAAACCATGAATGGCCGATGCTCTTGGTATCGGAATGCCAATAAGAAAAGCTGATAATAAGCTCACTTAAAGCATATCATGATTGGTTTTGCCGATCTGATTTTTTTCAAAATCAATGTCCAGCAATTGTTTGGTTCTACTTCTTTTAGATTTGCACCTTAAAAGTAGGGGATTTATAATTAATAAACAACGATTTTGAATTAAATCGCATAGATTTTCTATATGCTAAGGGTCGGTTTTTTTACTTCCCAACTGAATGCGGTAGTTTTTATATCTATTCCCGTGTAACTGTCTTGAACCGCATCTAAGATCTATAAGTTCTATTTAACAATGGAGTGACCTAACGAAGTTTAGGAACCTGGAATCGCTGATTTCGATCGGACCGGGCAAGCTATGCACTTGGGTCACTCTTTAAAAGACAGAAAAACAATGCTTAATTATCTCAGCTTTGTTCGGTTGGATGCGGCATGCTATGAGCTACATGAACATGGGTATGCCCCCCTTAAAAACATCGTGGATTTTTGGAAGACTTATTCCCTTACGACTGTTCGGAAGTATATTTTGGGCTTATATATTTGATATTGATCACAGATGGGATGATTTCGATAATACATTTAATATAACTTTAATTATAATTACACCTTTAAACTTTAGAGAATTATGAGAGCAGTAGTTTATTACAATTCGACATAAAAAGACTAAATTTGTAGCCTATTTAGTAGCGGCTATCATCAAGACGTATCTGTATCCCATAACTCGCAAAGCAAAGGAAACACAGATGCAACGGGTGAAGCCCCATACCGTGTATTTATTCTCTTCAAGATAGATAAAAGCATAAGGTGTGGGCAGCTCACCCGCCTTTTCCGAACATGCGAGTTATGGGGGGCGGGCAGAGAACCACATCTTTATTTTTTTACTGATTTCCTCTACCGCCTATAATCTAATTTATTAACCGATTATATTATAGACGATTAGGATTTCCTCGCAAAGGTATATCGCCATTATATTTCTACAATTTTTTTGGTACATACTGTACAAACCATTACTTCGTTATGGACAAAATTGAGGTACACCAGTTTGTAAATAACATGGGCGAAATGGATATTGCGATCTATTCGATCGTCTGTAATAATCACAATTTAACCGATTATGCAGACCTTAAAAGTGTTGGCGGTAAAAGAAAGTTTTAACAATAAATGTCATATATCCCCCCAAAAAATAGTAACCGTAAAATCCACAGTTTCAAAGAATACAATATTATTGAACAAGAGTACGACGTTGCTTTCGCTAACCATACTGTTTCAAATGTTTAGTTTATCCTTCGCGCAGTCCGTGGAAACACGGACTGATAGCGGAGTTATGCCGAAGATTACTAGGGAGAATGTACCCTATTTTGTAGAAATTAAGGATGATTCAAGGAAAAATGAATCAGTATTGTTTTATGATCCAAAAGCCAATATAAAAAAGTATCCACTATATGAATACAAGGCAAATGTAGATCGTATAGCACCGATCAAACTAAATAAAACTGTTCCTGATGAAATATGGGATCTTCCAGTAAGAATTGTAAATGACATTCATAAAAGGGATAGTATTACACTACGAGAATTAGCGAAAGATAAAATATTGGTACTTGACTTTTGGGCAAGGTGGTGTTCACCCTGTTTAGAATCTATGCATAAATGGCAAGAACTACAACCTAAATATGCAGACCAAGTGCAGGTCGTTGGCCTCATGATGGATTACGAGTATAAAGCCGAAATGATTATAGCCCAAAAAGCCTGGACAATGCCCCAACTGGTTGGTCCTGAGGTTTATTTGATTAATGCCTGCTTTCTTGATAGCCCTGTTTTAGGGCCATCGGCTTGGATTCGTGACGGAAAATTTATAGGTACAACAGAAACTAGAGCAAATAAAGAAGAATTACTTGAAGAGTTAATAGTCAACAATATTCCCACTATTCCTGAAAAATTTAGATGGAAAATGAATGATAAGAAGGTGAAAGGAAACTAGAAAGGGGGATACATGAAGAATTATATATTGTTAGTATTTCTGCTAGCTTGCTGTTCCGTAAATGCTCAAATTACTGGATATGTGTTTGATGAAGACGGTAACCCACTGGGCGGAGCAACCGTGAAATTTTTAAAAAGCAGGAGTTCTGTTCAGACCAGACAGGACGGCTACTTTTCCTCTGTAAATGCAACAACACCGGACAGCCTATTGATTCAATTTATTGGTTATCATGACAGAAAAACCTTGATCATGTCGAATAGCGGTAATTTACGTATTCAGTTGGAAAAGAATCCATATGCACTTGAAGAGGTGCAGGTCGTAAATACAGGATTTTATAAGATACCGAAGGAACGGGCGACAGGATCTTTCACAACAATAGACAATAAATTGCTCAATCGTTCAGTGGGAGGGGACATCTTGCAACGGCTGGATGGTGTCGCTTCCGGGGTGCAATTTGTCACACCCAATGGAACCAAGACATCAGATATTCGGGTGCGTGGGTTAGCAACGATCCAGTCTGATGCAAGCCCGCTGATCGTAGTCGACAACTTTCCATATGATGGCGATATTACCTCTATTAACCCTAATGATATTGAGAATATTACTGTACTTAAAGACGGTGCTTCTGCCTCGATTTGGGGTGCAAGAGCAGGCAATGGTGTCATCGTTATCACCACAAAAAAGGGTCAGTATAATCAGTCAGGAAGGTTGTCATTAAATAGCAACGTGACTTTAGGGCAAAAGCCGGATCTGCTCTATAATCGGAAACGCCTACTGAGCGAAGCAGTTATGGAGATTGAAAAGGAGAAGTACGAAAATGGAGGGTATTATATAGAGGATGGTTCCCAAACCTCATTTCCTGAATACGTGGAGATGTTGATCGCATTAAACAATGGTAGTATAACCCAACAGGAGTTTGACCGTAAAGAAGCTATATTAAAAAGCACGGAAGTTCGCAAGGAAGCTATGAAATATTTGTACCAATCTTCCATTTACCAACAGTACGCGTTGAATGCTAGGGGCGGTGGTGAGCGTTTCACTTATTATGTTTCAGGGGGATACGATCATAATCGAGCCAATGTTATCGGAGATAAAAATAACCGTATAAACCTGAACTCACAAAATACATTCAAACCTTTCAAGCAAATCGAAATATCCTCCTCATTCTGGTTTACACAGCAGGGTAGTTATGGCAATGGAATATCGTTAAGTGAGTTAGCGGGGGCAGCAAAACATGTAGGCATGTCACCGTATAACCGGCTGATGGACGAAAATGGTATTGCTTTACCGATTATCTATGAATACCGAAAGCCATATATCGAAGATGCGACTAAAAACGGATTACTGGATTGGGAATATAGACCCTTGGATGAACGTGGTCTTACTGAGCGAAAGGTATCTGATCAGGAAATTCGTGCAAATATGAGTGTCAAGTATAGTTTTATGAAATTATTCGATTTTACCGGTACTTATCAATATCTCAAAGGAAGTCGCGATAATGCAATAGAATACGATGAGAAGAGTTACTATGTCCGTAATTTGGTAAATAGCTTTACCCAAATGGATGGTAGCAAGGTTATCCCGGAAGGTGGAATATTCAGATACTTAAGTCCTGAAAATACGGTAAGCCACTCTGGCCGTATGCAGTTAAACTATAATCAGGATTTTGGAGCAGAACATCAGGTAAACGCACTAATAGGAAGTGAGATAAGAGAAACAGTAGTTAAAACTTCTCCAGGTTCTACACTTTATGGTTACGATCCTGAGCTGTTAATGGGTAGTTCAAATTTTGATTATACCAAAAGCTATCCGGTACGGCCTGATAGTTATTCTGGAATCCCTTCATTGTCCGTTGAAAACGCACAGTTTACGGATCGTTATCTCTCTTATTTCGGTAATGCAAGTTATACTTATAGGATGAGATATATTTTGTCCGGTTCATTGCGTTGGGACGGTTCAAACCTTTTCGGTGTTAAAACTAACCAAAAAGGAACGCCTTTATGGTCAATCGGGGCAAGCTGGGAAGTATCGAAGGAGTCTTGGTTTGAACCAACCTACATAAATTATCTGCGTTTAAGAACCACGTTTGGAAGTGCAGGGAATGTTAATAAAACTGTCAGTGCATATCCAACAATTAGACATTCTGTGAATGATAGGATTACAGGTTATAACTGGGCAAATCTAACAACAATAGGCAATCCTTCCCTTCGGTGGGAACGCGTGAATACCCTTAATATCGGGCTGGATTTCAGAGCACTCCGAGAAAGAATATCTGGTAGTTTAGAATATTATGTTAAAGACGCAAATGATCTGATCGGGGCTGATGTTCTCTTGCCGAATACCGGGGTAAGTAGAGGAGGAACGGCAATAAACTCAAACTTGATAAATTACGCTAACCTTAGAACAAGGGGTTTTGATTTGCAGATCAATTCGCTTAACCTTAACGGTGTTTTTCAATGGAATACGAATTTTTTGTTCAGTTATACCAAAAACAAAATCCGTGATTACAAGGCCAATAAGAGTACAATGCTCTTTAGCTATTTCGAGAACTCGCCTGTTCCTGTAGAAGGCAAAAGCAGAGATATTTTATATGCTTTACCTGAATATCGTCTTGATCCCGATGATGGTACAGTGCTGATGTATCTTAACGGCGAGCGAGAGAGGAATGCGATCGAGTACTACAATAGTTTTACTGTGGACCAATTGGTTAATATGGGAGTCTCGGTACCTCCTCTTTTCGGATCTTTACGAAATGATTTCAGTTGGAAAGGCTTGGCTTTGTCTGTTCTTGTATCATGGAAATCAGGCTATGTGTTTCGGCGGAGTACACACTCCCCGGGACTGGAACATACTATAGTTTATAGTTATCATATGGACTATCTCGATAGGTGGCGAAAGAAGGGAGATGAAGCACATACATATATCCCTGCAACATCATCTATTTCTACGGAAAATTTCGGACCAGACATAAATAAATTTGCAAATTTTGTTTCCAAGGGAGACCATATCCGCTTACAGGATATTAGGCTCTCCTATGTTTTTCCTAAGCATGCACGCTTATTTTCTGGCATCAGAAATATGAGCATAAATGCGTATGCCCGAAATCTTGGAATATTATGGAAATCCAATAAGCAGGGCATAGATCCAGATTATGTGGAAAGTGATTATATCGCTCCGCGCACATTTGCCCTTGGACTGCAGGTTGATTTTTAATACAATGATTATGGAAAAGAAATTATTACTTAAAATCGTCTTATTGTTGTCACTTATTTTGAATGGCTGTGGCAAAGAGTTTTTGGAGAAGAAGAGAAATGCTAATCAGGTTGTTCCATCCAAAGTTGCCGATTATCAGGCTATCTTGGATAATCGTACCAACATAAATAACAATTATTCTGCGCAACTTATGATAATCGGCACAGACGAATATATCCTTACCGATGAGGCATGGAATGCTATAGGATCTACATATTCCTATTTGAAAAATGGATATATATGGGCCGATAATGTATATGAAGCGAATGATGTTAATGACTGGAACAAAGGTTACCAGCTGATATTATATGCAAACATGGCATTGGATGTTGAGAAGGTCAAGCCAACTAATACTGAAGAAATAAAGGAATGGAATAATGTGAAGGGACAGGCGCTTTTTCATCGCGCATTTGCATTTTACCAATTGGCCCAAACCTTTTGTGCGCCTTATGATCTAATGACAGCAGACAAGAAACAGGGCATACCATTGCGTACAAACTATGACGTATCGGTAAAACCTGAAAGAGGAACATTAAAACAGGTATATGACATGATCCTTCAAGACCTTAATAAGAGTGTCGACCTCCTCCCAGATTTGCAGCCCAACAATTATAGACCATCAAAGATAGCTGCATATGCCTTATTGGCGAGGATATATCGGGAAATAGACCAATGGAACGAGGCGTTAGCCTGCGCTGAAAAAGTTCTGCAAGTCAAAAATCAACTTCTGGATTATAACGATTTTAGAAATGTTAATCGGTATACTTTTGGAGGATTAAAAAATGGACTGGACAATAAGGAAATTATCTTTTATTGCTTTAGTAGTTCTGGATACTTGAGGCTTATCGCAAAATTACCTGAAAATTGGCACGATGAGGTATTTGGAGAAGATGGCGATTTAAGGCCGAGCCTGTTTTTCAAAGATAATGGTCTGTATTTTGGTTCCTATGCAGGAGGTGAATATTTTACAGGGTTAGCTATAGATGAGGTCCTATTGATTCGGGCAGAATGTTATGTGAGAATGAACGAAATACCCAAAGCAGTCCAAGATCTCAATAATCTCAGGAAGAACAGGTTTACAAAAGAATCCTATCGCAGTATTTCTGACCAGACAAAAGAAAGCCTGTTGGCTAGTGTTTTACTCGAACGAAAAAGAGAACTATATATGCGAGGAAACAGGTGGAGCGATCTGCGCCAGCTAAATCTAGATGACCCAAAAAATAGAGTAACATTGGAACGAAAGATCAATGGTACTGAATATCGGCTTGAACCTAATGGTCCAAAATGGATATGGCCTTTTCCCGATGTTGAACAATAATAAAAAAGGGAGGAAAACTTATTTGATTTAGTTTATCCTCCCCTCATATATTGACCCAATGCAACATTCAGTTAATTAACGTGAATCCCCTCAGGGATTGGTTTTGTATAGGCTTTCCACAATTTCAATCTGCCCACTCGCTTCAAGCGCATTAGCTTGAGCTAGGTTAGTTGGTCTTGGGCCTGTATAGCTTTTGAAATCAATCTGCACAGCACACATTCTGTCTGTCGTTTGATCACATTCGCCACCAGGGGTACCTCCAGGATAATTTCCAACAATCTGTTGATTGCTTGGAGTTCCTGGGGTTCCTGTATCATTTACCTCAAGCCATACTGGAGCAAGTTTGCTTTCATGGTTCTTCCATGAAACAGTCAAGCCGACAATTCCAACAAGGGCTGCGATAGCGCCTAAGTTCAATTTTTTTAATAATGAGTTCATAACAAAAAAAATTAAATAGTTAACGTGTTCTGATTTCATCAGGTCCATTACATGACCTGTCCTCTGCACCATCCCGAGGTCTTGGGAGAGGGTATATCCTTTGATCTTTGGCGGAGCAGACCTATACTCCGCCTTTTCAGTTCATTCACGATGAGACCATATCCTCCTTTCTGCCAAGATCAGGTTTGACGTCCCTACCTGCTCGACTTCTATGGGCCAATATCAAATATATAATACCAATAATTATAAATATGCTGTTCAATGCTATATGCAGCCAGTGATTGTTCGTAGGCCATAGTCCTGCACAAGCGCACGGCGTATATCCGAATACTTTTGCGATGCCAGCGATCAAATAAAGTGTGAATACTGTAATTAAAGCTGTCGAAAGCCGGATACCCAGATTTACGGTCGGTCTATAGATCAGTAAACCAATCAATAGGACGAAAACCAAAGGTAAACCCCAGAGCACTGTTTCGGTCAGCCAGAGCGGAAAACCCTGCATCTGTATTTCGCTGGTCGTTTCCTGCCAGCTCCGTAATTTTAGCGCTATGGTACCTCCCCATAACAGAATAAAGGTATACTGTGCAACGTAGCTGATGTATTTTTTCGTTTTCATATCTTCATTAATTTTATAATACCAAATTAGAAAACGAAATACCCCAAAAATGACGCAGTATTATTGCGCTATTTTTGGGGTAAAACTATCTTTTGAAGGGAAATATCTTTAATAAACCGGAAAGATGCTCTAAAATGAATATGAAATGCTATTGATCCGGATGTCTGGCCAGATAAGAAGAGACAGCTTGTACTGTTCTTTTAGAGATACTGAGGATATCCGCAATCTCCTGATGGGAGAGTAGCTGAAAAAATAGGGGAAATTCTTTGGTGAATAGTAGACACTTGTCAAATGCGCTCTCTTCGAGGGCTATCCTCCTGAACGCATTTAACTGTTCCTTTTTTTTATTGGTAAATACGCCAATCAATATGTCGGTATTTCTTTCGATTATTCTAAATTCTAAAATCGAACGGTATTTAAAAGAAACTATTTCTGTGCCAGAACGCAGAACAATGAGACTTCCTATACTGGGGGTTGATGAATAAAGATGCTTTGTCGTCATCAGCGCCATACCCGGTATTCCTACACTGATAATTTTCCTTTTACCTGTTTTCTCGCTTTCGGTAACCCGTCCCACCAACCCTTTGGTCACAATGAATACGATTTTCTGTGGATCCCCGTCAAAATGTAACACCTGACCTCTCTTTAAATTGGAGCGTATATCGGCATGCTTTTTTAACCATTGAAGATGGATGTCTTCCAAGTCACAGTATTTTGACCAGAAACGGACCATATATTGGTAACTGGGGTTATTTTTTCGTGGAAAAGGCATTGTTAGTGGACTGTTAGATTCATGGATATTTTGCAAATGAATAACTTGTAGGCTATCGCTGTGCCCTCGTCTCTGTGTCCGGATATCCTTATTTGCCAATACTGATAAGCGTAAAGTATGGAGTCTTCGGGCAATTTTAATAAATAGGATCTGTCAATACTTTTTCTCATAAAAAACGATCATGGTTCTGTTAAATCTGATTTATCAGTCTATCATTTGATAATTTGGTGGCGGAGCTGTTTCTGCTCCGCCGATCCAAATAATATAATTGTACTATAACGCAGTACCAGCGTTCCCTGTCCCTGATTTTTCCCAGAATACCAGCCCATGATTACAGGGACTCTAGCCCAGGGAATGGTGGCTGTAAGGCCGGTATGACCCCGCAAAGGATATGAACTGTCAGTTAGTTAAGCGAATTTAACGTTGGTTTTTCAGTAAATTATCATGATTTTCTGAGTAGAAACCATCGATTTTCGTCCATGTTCCTCCAAAAAGATACTATGCTAATCGGGGTCAGTTTCTCTGCTTGATTCGCGGTATCGCTGTGGTGATATACCAAAGCAGGAGCGGAAAGCACGGTAGAAATAGGTCGGGGTTGTATAACCTACACTTTCGGCAATGCTGCGGACTGGCATATTTGTTTTTTTCAATAGACTGACCACGACGCGCATGCGTAAATCTCTTACCTGTTTATGAAGAGATTTTCCGAACAGCAGCTGCGCGTATTCCTTCATCTTCCACTCGGATATGCCCATGGTGCGGGCTATAGCAGTAATCGATAGACGGCCATCATTGTTGAAGTTTTCTTGTACGTAGACGAAGATCTTATTTGCCAATTCGGGAGATAATTGGGATTTGATAAAACTATCGTTTTCCAATTTGGCTGAATAGCCTTTTAAGAGGTCAGCTAATAATATAGCAAGTTCTGCCTCCCGTACGAATGAATCTACTTTCAACATACGAAGTGTGTTTAAAAATGTGGTTATCTGTCGGTCGTTTCTACACATGGGGACTGTGGAAAGTTTTTGACTGTAATCGAACAGACTATTGATAAGTGATGTCAATTTCGTATCTGGCTTACCAACGTCTTGCAATAACTGTTTTCCGATGTCGATGACCAACAGACTGTGCTTTCCCTTGTTTACACGGAGTTCAAGTGTGATCTCCGGACAATAGAGCATATACGTGGCTCCGCCCACAGCATAGAAATTCAGCCGATCCTCCCTGTAATACCGATAAAATCCCTCGAGCATGATGACCATAAATATGCTGGGCTTTTGTATGTTCAGATCCAATGCTACTTCATGGTAAACTGACATTTCCACCAGTTGGAGATGATTATCCAAAAAAGTAAATTCCTGTGTGGATAACAGACAATCTTCGTATTCGTTGATCTCCCATTTTGCGCCCCTTAATAGAAAATCACAATGAGCCGGTCTTTGATCGGTCATATAGATAGTAGGGGGCTTGTCTGCTTTTATAGTTACGTTTATTGGATTCGCTCTTTCCATTGATTATTCCTTGGTTATCCTTTTTTTTGATGATTTATTCGTCTTGGTTTTTTTTACTACAAAAATCGGGAGACGAGATAAGATAGAAAAGTGCCGAAACCGCCAAAATTTCTCCAAAAAGACCAATATTTGGCGGTTTCGGCACTATTTTGTTTGATTTCTGGTATTAACCCTCTTTTTCCGCTAAAAAATTTTCTGAACCCTGTTTCCAATGCCATGTATAAGCTCGGCTTCTTACCCCAAAGGTTGGTTCGGAAAAACGAGTGGGGGTTCGATTAAATAATTCTGGGTAGGACTGTTGCTACCCAGAATCGATGCTTGGGTTTTACCTGGTTAATTAGTTATTGACGATGAAAATCTGCTGTTATTTTTAAGTTTTTATTAACTGGATTTTCATAATCGAAATTAAGTTGAAGTAGAGGGGAATCCTAGGCACAACAAAACTCCTGCACTGAAATGTTTTTATCTAGCACTGAAATGCTGCGGTAGGATCTCGGGAATTTTCCGAGTTTTTTACGGTTTTTCTGTTTTTGGGCGAAATATTTTCATTTTTCGTTGAATTGTCCTATTGATTCTACGAACTGTCCTGCAATAATTCGCAGTAATACAGTTATTTTTATCCAGCCGATTAATAGTGGTTTGTATTAAGCCGAAATTAACTTTTAAACTGATGGTATTAACTTTTACACCGAAAATTTGAACGCTGCACCGAAATTGTTAAAAAAGTATTGGTCTTCCAGTTCGGGACACCGCAAATACTACGGGATTGTTGCCTTACAGCTCTCTTTTATGGCCGGAGTTGGCACCTATGACCTGGTCAGACAACATGATGAAATCTATTATGTCGCTGATGAGCTTTTCGATAAACATTTTCGCTGGATAGTAGCCGGTATCTTCGCTTATCTAATGGGGATACAGTTGTTGTGTATTAAGCTATTCCTATGGGTATGCGATCTGTTAAGGAAGCGGCAGCCGATTTTGCCTGTATTTCTGATGCAAATTGTACTTTTTACATGCTTGTTTTCTTTTATTCTCCCTTTCCTGAACCAGAAATTGATGGAATTGATCATGTTAAAGGTTTTGGATATGGCGCAACCGGATATCGCCTTTCTCCATGATAAGTATAATAGGAGCCGTCTGTGGCTCACGCTATATCCTCTTACCTGGATTCTGTTGATTTATTGGCGATCCAATAAAAGGAAGCGGCAACAGATCCATTATCTTGAAAAGAGCAATGCGCAACTGCGATTGGATATCGAACAGTTACTATTTGCGGAATATCTGAGTACAGCATTTCTGGTGATCCGCAAGCAGGGTGGTATTGCTTACGAACTCACTTCAAAGGGAGAATTGTTACTTATTGCGCGTGGGAACTATGCAATGCATCGTTTTATAGCTATGTACTGTACACAGATTTCAAAAGCCGTATTTATCTATACACCGGATATTATCGGAGTCAATAGAGAGGAATCCTATATTGAGATTCCCAACCATCTATTTCAAGTGATGAAAGCCGCGATTAAAAAATATGCGAAGCTTGCGGAAATTGTTCAGGACATTAAAAGCCGTCATGGCCTGTTGCATTTGTCTAAAATATATATGGATCATATTGATCCAAAAAAATAGTGTAAAAAATTGACGATCCCGAAAGGGAAAATAGTTTGGGTTTACCTGTAGGATTTACCCGCAGGTCATCAGGACTACCAAAATGTAGTCTGGCTGTTTGTTGCCTTGCCTCAACTAAAAAACTATGTCAAGAGTTGTGCTTATCACGCAATTGCAACAGACATTGATGCAATTATGGGATCTGGAGATCCAAGCCACATTATCCGAGATTCCGACCCAACAATTATTGGAGACCCTAAAGGAACGGCTGACCGCCAGTCCTGCCACAGCCGAGGAGCAGGCTACACTAAAAACACTTTTTCAGCCCATTGGACATGTACCTGACGAAGAGCCCTTGTTGACGGATATTCCCGAACATGTCAGTGTCGGCTGGATCGTCACCAAACTGGGCATCGCACATTCTTCCTTCTACCGATCGGTGCATAATATCCTGTTATTTCCTATCCTGAGGATCGGTAATAGGCCTTATTATTTGAAAGCTGATGTATTGGTTTTATTTGATAAAGTGAGGGGAAAAGGATCCTATTTTTTGGGAAGAATGGCCAGTAAATTAAAGTCCGGAGGAGGCTAAACTGAAAAAAGTCCGGCAAAAGCTGATCGGTTTTTGCCTTTTGCTAGTCACTCTTCCAAAAAAACTGAACAGTTTTTACCTCAGACCGTCCGGTTTTGGCTAAGGACTGGTCAGTTTTTACCAGGGACTGAACAGACTTTGGAAGAAACCGTTTGGTATTGCCAAAATAGTTACCGGTCTGTGGAGACGACTGTTCAGACTTTGGGTGTAACTGTACACTTTGTTTGAAATCCCGATCAGTTTCTTGCAGCTAGTGATCAGGTTTTCCTCCAGACTGATCAGTTTTCAGTAGAAAGCGAACAGCTTTTTCTGGAAACCGTTCACCTTTTCGAACGGACTGTGCAGTTGTTACTGATAACTGATCAGTTTGTGCCTGGTACTGTTTGGTTTTTAACAAATGCTGGACACTTCTTGCTAAATACTGAACAGTATAGGCCAACTACTGAATACCTTTTATTAGAAACTGGACAGTATTTACTAAAAACTGATCACTTTTTTGAAAGAACTGATCACTTGTTGTGAAATACCAATCACTTTTTTCGAATAAGTGGTTGGCAAAAGCGAAGAAGTAGTCCCAGATTGGGGCAAATGTTGAAAATATTCACCCAAATGTTGTCCCAGTTCGTCCCAGTTTGTCCCACATTTCGTTAGGCCTCTTTCCCTGCAGCTATGTTTGTGTCAAGATGTTCGTCCGGAAGCGCATCGAAACAGAATTTTAAACTGGGAGCAATCCCACAAAAAACAATTAACATGAGAAAGAAAAAACTAATATTAGATTACAAAGGCGTAAATGATGATGAATTCAATACGCTAATCGGGAAGGTGATCGACTGTCTGACGGGGCACCCTGTGCTCAGCACACCTCCTGTCGCGTTGGTGGATCTTAAAACACAGGCTGATGATTTTGCAACGAAATGGCAACGTGCCAGTCGTGGTGGCAGTATATTGGAAATCGCAGAAAAAAATGCCGCGAAGGAGACACTTGCCCTAAGTCTCAAGGATCTTGCCTTTTATGTCAACAAAGTGGCTGATGGCTCACGTGCCATCTTGCTGAGCTCGGGATTAATCCTCGAAGCAGATCCCAAAAGTACAGATACGCCAGAGGTCGTTACTGAGGTGAGTCTGGTGGATGGTAGACAACGAAATCAATTGTTGGTCAAGTTTAAAGCTCAGAAATCTGCGATCATGTACGAGTATCAGGTGGCAAATGCGATGGACGCTGACGGTGAACCGCTCTGGGGTGACAGCTTTGATACCAGTAAAAGTTATGGAAATGTGTTTTCACCGGTTTTTCCAGGGCAGATCTATTATTTGCGCGTCCGTGGCCGTAATAAAAAAGGGGTAGGGGACTGGAGTGCTGTAGCTAGCTTACGTACAAGATGACACAGCTGATCGTCAAACGAATCAGACAGGGGAATAATAGTACCCTGTCTGAACTCTCTATCGCGGGGCAGTTTGTCTGCTTTGGATTGGAGGATCGGATCCGCAAAGAGAAAATCCCTGGGCAGACAGCCATTCCCGCAGGAACCTATCCGCTCAAGCTACGAAAGGCAGGTGGTATGCATGATCGGTATACGAGACTGGTCCCCAAGATACATCAGGGCATGATCGAGATCTGTGCGATCCCCAATTTCACTTATGTCTACATCCATATGGGCAACAATCATCACCACACCGCTGGTTGCCTGCTTGTGGGCAATATATGGATCCGGGATCTAGGAGATTATATGGTACATGAATCCAGACTCGCTTATCTGGCCCTATATCAACGCATTTTGCAGCTGATGGAGGAGGGGGAACTATGGATCAGTATTCATGATCCAGAACAATTGTTTTAATCATAAATAATCGTAAAAGGAAATTAACATGAAATCAATAGTAAAAAAAATAAGTAGTGCCTTGCAAGTCATCCTTATGGCCCCGGTAAAATTGCCTGCGAAAATAGTGGGAATTGTCAAATATCTGGCTCTCGGGCTGGGGATTGTCGAATCTGTGCTCGATGGAGACGAAAAGCCTGACAGCGAGGTAACGAAGGAAAGTCCGAAGCTGGTGGAGGACCGTACTGATAAAGACCAACAGCCAGATCAAGCAGCACTGGAAGAGGAATCAACTATGCCGGAGAATAATACTTATAGAGACCCGCAGATAAAAAAAGCGAAACTGAGTGAGGAGTCGGCTCTGCTCGAGGAAACATCGGAACTGCATGATCCGGGAAAGGAGGTCAGGCATGCGGATCAATGATATTCGGCTGGGGACGATCGGTGGTACAGTATGCTCGGTCTGGGCCAGTGTCTCGCTAGGTGATCTTGGCCAGACTGTCCTGACTGCCGCTATCGGAACCTTGGTGAGCTTTGGCCTAGGTCGGCTACTGGCACAATGGCGCCGGCGAAAATAGCTGAATTACCGACAACAGAAGGTCCGTGTGATCTCCTGTTGTCAATTTTTGATTTTTTCTTAGGCCTTTTGCTGGGTATAGTCGTCCTATAGAATAGAGGTTATAAATACACCTTTAAAAATTGCCGATATGTTTAATAAAATTGTTAACTTTTGCTATCCACTATTCCATTTACATTTTTTTATTGCGGGATATGATAATATAATAAATAGAGTGCGGTATTTTCCACTGTCTTTTCTATCTTTGATAGGAAGCCGCCTTGGAGACGAAAATGCCATTCGAATTCATTGGATAAGTATATATTTTTTCGTAATAGGACAAACCAAACAGACGATTTGAATGTCATAGAAATAAAAAGAAGAATAGCCAGATGAAACTTAGAGGAGATTTACAACTACGCAAATTGGGCGATGAGCATATTCTAGTCTATCCAGGGCAAGATCAACAGGATGCATCGAAGGTATATACGTTTAATGAGACAGCTGTACAGATCTGGTTGGAACTGCAGGGAAAGGAATTTAATGTCGAAAGTGTAACAGCCGTTTTGTTGGATAATTATGAGGTGGAGGAGAACGAGGCTGAAAAAGATGCTGCAAAATTGGTCAAGCAATTTGAAAAACAAGGATTTTTGATTTAACTGATATTGGAAGGGCTTAATGACATATATCTTTTATGATTACAACAAAGTATTTTAATTACAAACAGATTTTCAACCTTGCTGGTGTCCACTTGATCTGGCTGACAGCTTGGTGTTCCCTCGTTGCTGTGGTCTATTATTTCTTTCAATGGGAATGGATGATCATTCCCTGGGTTCCTTTAGCACTGATTGGTACAGCAGAAGCTTTTTATGTGGGCTTTAAAAATAACCAAGCTTATGATAGGTTATGGGAGGCACGCAAGATCTGGGGTGGGATCGTCAACTCCAGCCGCTCCTTTGTATCTATGCTTTATGCTTTTAATACAGAACAGGGGGACCAGCAAAATCTGGAAGAAATTAGAAAGAAAATAACCTACCGGCATATTGCCTGGTTGTATCAATTTCGTGAGCAGCTGCTTGTTCCGACCGAATGGGAGCACATCAGCTTGAAAAGGCATATTGGCGCGTTGAATGTCAAACGGCATAGATTGATCAAGGCGGGTTTTCCGGATTATAGCCGAACGCCTATTTTTTTACATAAATATCTTTCAACAGAGGAGTTTACGTTGCAATCAAGTTATCGGAACTTTGCAACTTATCTAAATGCCCAACAGGCAAAAGATATCAATGCCTTGAAAAATGATGGGGTCATATCGGATTTTAATCAAACACAATTGCAGGCTTGTCTCAATCAATTTTATGATTTTCAGGGACAGGCCGAACGGATCAAAAAGTTTCCTTCGCCAAGGCAGTTTGCGAGTACAGCATTTGTTTTTAATGTTATTTTGATCATGTTATTGCCCTTGGGGCTGGTCAATGAATTTGCCAAGTTGGGGCATTGGGGAATCTGGACAAGTATTCCCTTTTGTGTGGTGATCGGATGGATTTATATTGTGATGGAACTGGTGGGGGATTATACCGAAAATCCATTTGGGGGACTGATGTTTGATATCCCGATGCTGTCGATCTGTCGGACGATCGAAATCGACTTGTTACAGATGATGGGCGAAGAAAATCTTCCGGAGCCAATTGCCTCAAAAAATGGCGTATTGGTTTAACAATACATATTGGTATTAACGATATCCGAATTAAGCACAGCATTGTCGATTAATTGGCAATACATTCTCGTTTAAACAGCTTGTTTAAACGAGAATGGTCAATGTGTTTTTTACCTCGGCGATCATAAACGAACTGTGTGTACTGGCAATATGCTGTAACGAGGTCAGCTTGCTCAACATAAAATGGCGATAGTCTTCCATATCGCGTACACAGATTTTTAAGATATAGTCATAATCTCCACTGACATGAAAGCATTCGGTGACTTCCTGTAAATCCATGACCTCCCGTTCGAACTGTTGAATATACTCTTTCTTATGCTGTGTGAGCTTGACATGGCAGAGTACCATAAAATCTTTCGCGATCTTCTGCTTATTGAGCAGTGCGACATATCTGGAGATCACCCCGCTGTTTTCAAGTTTACGTACACGCTCATAGACCGCTGTAACAGATAGAGCAAGCTTGTGTGAGAGCTCTTTGCTGGTCTGCTTGGCATCTTCCTGTAGCAATCGCAGTAGTTTTTTGTCGATTTCGTCCAGTTGCATAGATTATTTTTTGGTGAAAAGATGTTGTATTTAATTGTTTTAGATTTATTATCTAAAATAGTTTTAAATACTAGATTTATAATCTAATATACTGATAAAGTGTTGTAATAAAACTTAAAATATCTCAATTTTATAGATAAAAATAGAATTGTCAATAAACCAAATTATATTCAGATGGAAGATTTTAATGCAGCAAACGAAATACAGGACTTGCAATATTTTGGAGAATTCGGTGGTGTAAATCCGTCGATATCGGATAGTTCAACCTATACTTTTCTGTCGGCTAAAACCATGTTTGACACTTTTGAGGGCAATGCGGATGGTTGCTACCTCTATTCGCGGCATTCATCACCGATGAATCTATATTTGGCGCAGGCGCTGGCCAAGCTGGAAAATACGGCTGCAGCGAATGTCACGGCTTCAGGAATGGGGGCGATAACGACGGTGCTTTTGCAGCTCTGCAAAAGTGGCGACCATATTATCTCAAGCCGTACGATCTATGGGGGGACTTATGCTTTCCTTAAAAATTTTCTACCGCCTTTTCAAATCGAGACAAGTTTTGTTGATATCAGTAATTTCGAAGCGATTGAGCGTGCAATAGGTCCGACCACGAAAATAATCTATTGCGAAAGTGTCAGCAACCCGTTGTTGGAGGTCGCGGATTTAAGAAAACTGTCAGCGCTCTGCAAGAAACATAATCTCAAACTGGTGGTGGATAATACCTTCTCGCCATTATCTGTTTCACCGGGACTTCTGGGAGCTGATGTTGTGATCCATAGCCTGACCAAATTTATCAATGGTAGCAGTGATACGGTCGGCGGTGTCTACTGTGGGACACAGGAGTTTATCAATGACACCAAAAATGTAAACTCCGGGGCCTGTATGTTGCTGGGACCAACGATGGACAGCCTGCGCTCATCCAGTATTCTGAAAAACCTACGGACCCTCCATATCCGCATGAAGCAGCATAGTTGCAATGCCTTGTACTTGGCTGAGCGTTTTGAGCGGGATGGACTGAAAGTTTCCTATCCCGGATTGTCCTCTCATAAGCAGCATGAACTGCTAAAAAGCATGATGCATGCGGAATATGGCTTTGGTGGTATATTGACTTTGGATGCCGGAACGACAGCGAAAGCCAATGAACTCATGGAACTCATGCAAAAGGAGAATCTGGGCTATTTGGCGGTAAGTCTCGGGTTTTATAAAACGCTATTTTCCTGCTCGGGTAGTTCGACTTCATCCGAAATCCCTGAAGAGGAACGGGTGAGTATGGGGATCTCCGATGGACTGATTCGCTTTTCGATCGGTTTGGATCATGATATTGAACGTACCTATCAACGGATGAAAGCCTGTATGCTGAAAACGGGAGTACTAGCACCTTAAAATAGCTGATTACAGGATTTCTTCCTGATTTTTAATTGTCTTACTTACTGTTTGTGAAGCCTTGTATTTATTTGAAATACAAGGCTTTGTTGTTTTTGTGTGTTGGACCTCCCTTAGGTCTGTAATTTTTTTTCATTTTCCTCGGGACAATTGAGATTCCTAACCGTCATGTTATTGTATGCAGTGTAATCTTTACACGATGTACCTATGAATTAAACAAAATAAAAACTCACAAAATGAAAAAGAAAGAAATCTATCTAAGCCCCGTGCTAGGGGTCTATCATGTTGAAATGGAACATGGAATTGCCGCAGGATCTACCAATTCACTAAGCCCTGGCGGCGCAAGCAACAATCCTCAAATCGAAGACTGGCAGGACAACGGAAGCGTTGGTGAAAACAGTGTAGAACTGTAAGAATCAATCATCTTAACAAATTTTAGAAAAAACAGACATGAAGATAACATTAAAAAATGTAGTTAATCGCATGGTCGTGATGACAATGCTTTTTATGGGCACGGCAGTAATGTTCAGTTGCTCGAAAAAAGATGACCAGCCTATTGTACCAAATGAAACAGCAGTAATGAAAGTATCTGTTGCCGGTATTTTTGGTGACGATATCCTGGTGAACCAGTCAGAGGGAATTAAAATTGGCAGCACAAAAGCTAGATCTGTGAATGCTGTTACGAAAACAACAGATGCTGAAACTGTTAAATTACCGGCATTTGATATAGTGACTTCCTTTACACAGGACAGCTATGGTGATGCTCCGATCGCCAAATCGGCAAGTATAGCAAAAGGAACCCGTGCCAATGTACCGATGGGTATTGGTAAGAAGTACCGCTTGTTACTCTATAAGGACAACGGACAATTCAATAAATCCGTAGAGCTTACGGCAGGCACCCTGGCGAGCATACCTGTAGTTGCTGGCGCAAAATATACCTGGATTGCTTATTCCTACAATACAGATGAATCGCTTGCCGATGTGACGAACACAAGTAATCCGACGATCCCGACTTCGGTATCGAAAGAGCTTTTGTATGCGACTGGACAGATTACAATTTCATCCGTTATCGGTGCCAATGACCTGTTGCCTATTACCTTTAAACGTAAGCTTGGACGGGTAGCGGTAGAGATCGATGCGGCTGGTATGTTTGCGACCGATATCACACAAGCGAAAATCTCATTTGAAGAAAACTATTTTAAAGAAGGGACTTTTAACCTGAAAACTGGAATCACGTCCAATTTCACTGCACCAGTAATAACTACTACATTGACCGGTACTGCTCCGGCAGCAAATGTCAGAACGGTTTATTATTACACAGCAGATACAGCGACATTGATTGCTAATCTGAAAGTAAGATTACAGTCTATCAAACTGAAAAATGACCGTGCTGTAGAAACAGATTATCCAGTAAATGCAGTTTTCTCTTATACAAATAATAACGCTGGTTTTACACCTGCTGCAGGCGTATCTCACAAGGCTGTTCTTGATATCGTACAGGGTGGTGTCCCAATGGGCTCAACTATTTGGGCGACCGCAAATTTATATTATGATGCTACAGCTCCTGCCGGTTACAGATACAAATTCAGAAGTGAACCGTCAAATATCTATAACACGACGACAAATGTGGCCGAAATGAACAAGGAATATTGGCAATGGATGCCGGATGGATTGGTTCCTTATTCGGCGTCGTATCAGCCTACAAATTCAGGCCCGCATAAAGATCCATGTCGTGAGGTATATCCGGCTGGAAGATGGAGAATGCCTACAAGACAGGAGTTCGACAACCTAGTGGCTGTTTCATCCGAAGTTGGGGGGCTGAACAGTGCGGCCAGGAACCGTTATGTAACTTTTACAGCTGCGGGAAAATCAGTCACATTCCCTTCGCTAGGTTACCGTTCGCACGGCAATAGCAGTATCATCGACTGGGATCTTCATTCTCCTTATAAAGCAAAAGGTTACTATTGGAGCTCTACACCGGAGACTTCAAATGATGCTTATTATTTGCAAATGGAGCAACATCTTAGCAGTGCTTCGGATATCAATGTTCAAGTAACCGAAAATATTGATGTCAATCATGGGGTAACAGTACGTTGTGTAAGAAATTAAAAAATTTATTGGGACTATTCGGCAATTCGGTTGTCACTTAGATAGTGTATCACTTTTAATGGAGGGGATACACCATATAAATTCTTATTCGTATTAATTGATGTTTAAGGCCGCTCAGTACCCGATGTACTGGCGGCCTTATTGTTGTTAGTCAATTGATTTCTTAAACTGGTTTAAGTTGACACGATTATTGTTGTTTTATATTTGATCAAAAAATAAAGCATATGTATAGTCAACTTTTTGTTCGTCTGGCTGTGGCAACAGCCTTTTTATCTGCAGTGGCGGATCGTCTGGGTTTTTGGGGAGCACCGGGCACTGCGAATGCTTCCTGGGGAAACTGGGCCAATTTTGTCGCTTATTCCAATCAGCTCAATTTTTTTGCACCTGCTGCCATGGGCAATGTGCTCGCCATAGGGGCTACGATACTGGAAGTCATTTTTGCGCTATTGCTGCTAATCGGTTATCGGACACGTTTGGCGGCGCTACTATCGGGTAGCTTGCTGACTATTTTTGCATTGATGATGACCTTGTCTTTTGGCATCAAAGTGACATTTAACTATTCCGTTTGGGTGGGGGCCAGTGCTTGTTTTCTATTGGGCAGCTACCGGAATTTCGCCTTGAGTGTGGATACTTATTTGGAGCGACTCAAAAAGAAATAGCGGTAATTTATTTTTTTATTTTTCTCGGGACAATTGGGGTTTTCAACCGTCTTATAGATAGATACTTTTCATAAGTATATGTTTTTCATAAGTTCGTGTTAAAGCCGCAACAAATTCCCCCTTTGTGCGGCTTTCTATTTATGCTTACATTTCTTTTAAATTCACTTCTTTCTTCTCGCCATCCTTATCTATGCTAATGCGCTTCTCTATATTTGCTTTGTCAATATAGGAGGATCGCCCGGTGCCGTAATTTGTTGTCGATCCGGTATAACCCCAATAGTTGTAATAATTGGTGTAACCCGATACATAGGAGTAATTATAGGAGTTGGAAAAATCAAAGCTGGTCATAATGATATAATTGCCCGGCATGAGCTCCGCAAATTCAAAGTGTCCCTCATCATCATAGGTCTTTGTACGTTTGATGGAGTGGCCAAAATCGGGATCCAACGGAACCTCCGCAACTTTCTTTTGCTTTCGGATTTTTTTGTTTACCTCAAGCCATTCTTCGTAGTATGCTGAATTTGGAAAAAGCATAATCTCTGTTCCTTTTGGCGCATATTGTTTTTTCGCTGTATTGACAAGACCAGCCAGCCGCTTGCCGGAGCTGGACCGTGCATAAGCGGTGCCGACGATCACACTGTTACCATTGGATATCTGTTGAACAGCTTGCTCTTTGTTAAATCGGTTTTTGATGGGTTGGTAATCGAGCTCCTCGTTGACTGTAATTTCCCACTTACCATTGCCCATGGACATCTCCCGTTGCCACAAACGGCGGTCTTTCTTGTCCACGACATAATTATAGATGGCCCCCGTGTTCTCTTCCAATAGCGTGATTAACCAGCTGTCATGTTTGCCTGTTTTCGGTGAGCCATAACTATAGCTTTTGACTTCTTTAATGGTGTAGTATTCCACCTGAACATTGGACTCGTCATTGTAGTAAAACTGCGGAATCCGTGCCTTATAACCGACATCTAGGGGAAGTGTGCCCATCAGATGGTCTGTCCAGTTGAAGTCAATAAATGGTTCGTTGGATTTTAAATTCAGTTTTTTATCTTTTTTGGTCTCTTTGGAATAATAATTACCAGTGATGGTTTCGCCAAAATTGAGATTTAATTTTGTTTTCTTGGTGTCAGCCGCATAGCTGATGGATTTTAGTGTGCTTCCATCCACGACGCTGGTGCGGGCCGTGACCCAAGCATTGTCTTTGGGTGTATAAGAACTTGTCAGGCTCAGTTGATTGTTGGCCGCAACAATATCGTACGTTATTGTACCCTGCTTGTCCCAGTTGGTATCTTTGACATAATATACCGTGTAAAGCGATTTCTCAGGCTTTATATACTTGGTGTTGATATCCTGGCTGCCGGGGGCAACGATCTTCTGACACAAGGCAACAACCGGAAGCAGGCCCGCTGCTAAAACAAGTGCATATGATTTCATATAAAATATTACGTTAGTTAATGAAAAACAAGTTGGTTTTCCTCGTTTGATTTCTTTATCTAAGGTAGTAAAAAACTTTTTTAAAATTTTTCGGGACAATCGGGCTGCTGAACCGTCTTACTAATAACACAGATTTATTTTAATTACTATTCTTAGTTTGGTTACAGCCGCATTGAATTCCCCGTTCTTGCGGCTTCTTTTTTTGTATGCTGCACGTCTGATCAAGGTTTCTAAAACTTTTCTAAAATTTTTCGGGACAATTGCGGATTTCAATCGTCATATATATTCCTGATAATCTATACATACTTGAGCCGCATAGAACTCCCCGTTCATGCGGCTTATTATTGTATCTGAATTCTGATAGGCTCCCGATAGTGTGTATTTGCTACCCAGGAGATGATATATTACTTTTTGGATCAATCATCCAATGCTTTGAGAAAAGCAATAATTTTGGCCGTTTCTTTTGCTGTTAGACCTAATGTATCTGTCGGTAAGGTCTGATTGTCTAGCTTAAAGCCAAACTGTTGACCACCGCCTTTGTTGTAAAAATCCATGACCTGTTCTAAGGTGACATAACCACCATTGTGCATATAAGGCGCCGTCTTGCTGCTATTGCGTACTGTCGGTGTTTTAAAGGAATATTGCAATTGGGGTACCGTCTCATGATAGCGTCCTCTGCCGCGGTCGGGATCCAGTTGCTTATTACGATAGTCTACAGCCACGCCCAATACTTCAGATTCGGTCTTGGCATATTCTGGCGGTACTGTCCCGTTAAACAGGGGAACAAAATGACAGGTAGCACATTTGGCTTTGCCTACAAAGAGGTTAAACCCGGCTTTCTCATCTGCTGTCAATAGCTGGGTCTGACCGCGCATATAACGGTCAAAGCGGGAGTTAAATGTGCTTAATGAACGGACATAACTGGCCAATACATTCTGTACCTGCCAATTTTCAACAGTATCGGTCTTATAAATTTTGTTAAACTCTTTTGTATAGGTCTTATGCTGATTCAGGCGTTTGGCAATTTCCGTCATGGATCCGTGCATCTCGTCCTTATTGGTGATGACGTCCATGCTCTGTCCTTCCAGATCTTCGCGACGCATATCCCAAAATTGCCCATGTTGATAATTACTATAGGAAAGGGAGGGGGTATTGCGATCCATCTTCGCACCGGATAGGGTACTAGGTACTTTGACCCCATCCGCAAAGGCTTTGTCTGCATGATGACAGGAGATACAAGAACGGGTTTGATCCCCGGATAAGATATTGTCCCGGAATAATTTGGCGCCCAAAGTAACTTTTTCAGGACTCATTTTTTGTCGCTCTGAGGGAACAAAGAAATCGGGATTAAAGGCATCTTCGCTAAAAAGATTGGATGCATCGGGCGAGATAGGATGATTGACCTGCAAGGATGGGATACCTTCGGATTTTCGAAATTGATGCAGTGCATCGGAAATTTTATTCAAATGTTGATCCATCAAACCGAGGTAATCAAATTGGTTCCGATCTGCACTCTTGCCCAATATCGTATTGGTTGTTTTAATTAAGCCTAAGATGTTTTCGATCTCGCCAGGATGATTGACCTGTCCTTTGATCATACGCAATACATCAGCGACACCATCGAGGGCATGAGTCGATTCGACGAGACCTTTCCCCGAGATGGGGGTATCAAAACCTGTAACGCCTAATGTCGTGATTCTGAATACCTCATTGCGTAATGATTCCATGAGCTGTGGCAATGATAAGGTATTGACCTCAAAATAGGTATTGATCGCTAGGGATTTGTTTTTTAGCTTCTTTAAAAATCGAATAATCTGTTGTTTTTCTTCCTTTTGATAACTGGGATAGAAATATTCCTCCAAAGTTTGCAAACCTTCAGCTTCGATGACGGCATTTTCTTCCAGTTCGATTTCGTCCAGGTTGGGACCATTCAAAAAACGGGCGGTCTCGGGCATAAAATAGCCAACTGCCCATTCCATAGTTTTATAGGTGAGCCGCAACTGATCAAATCCTTGTTGCAACTGTTGGTCGCTACTATTGTTTTCGACGTTGGCGATCTGTTGGTCAATCTGTTTATCAAATGCGGTATTGATCTTTAACACCTGTTGTCTGATCGCTGGCAGATCTTGGGGATCTGTCTCCTGATTTCCCTTACACATGATAGCCAATAATACAATTGCTATCAGACCGCTCACAAGCCAATATTTCATTTATTTTTTATGTTTGAATAAAATAACAATAAGGGTATTCTCTCGCTATGAAAGAATACCCTTTTGAGTTTTAGTATTGATTTTTTTAAATTATCGTTGCACGTTACGGATAAGAACGACCTGACCACCTTCCTTGTTGGTAACCGCACCAGATCCATCCGCGTTGGCAAATTTATCATTCTGCCAAGTGTGAGAGTGGATATTGACAGCAAAGGTATTTGGAATGCCAACCAATTTGGATACATCTGTCATCGCTCCAAATTCCCAAGAGCCAAATTTCTGCAGGTTGCCGCTTTGGTTATAAGCTGTTTGCCAATCCTGGTTGTTGCGCTCATGTTTCATGTTTAACCAAGGCTTGTAGGTCTTGGTCGCCATATTGTATTGCCAGATATAAGAATCGTGTTTGGCATCAGTATAATAAGAATCACCATCTTCCTGTATGTACACGTAGTTTTCGGTCACACATAGGTTATCCGGATTGATCAGGTTATTTCCCGGATCGGAATCTCCCTCAGCTATAACTTCTAATTTGCCCTTCAACATATCTTTAGCGTCCATATTCAGTTTATAGACGCGGCCCCACATGGTTAACCCTTCTGTTGGGGTCTTGCCATCACTTGATTGCCCAGTTGCGGTAAAATAGACTTCACGTCCATTACCAGCACCTTTACGGTAATCCACATCTTCTACCCGAGAGAAACGGATGGCTTTGTTGTCTATGTTTGCCTGGTTGATTTCTTTACCAGTTTTATTTTTGGCATTTGGAATTTCGACAAACTCGACATCATAAGAACTACCCTTTTTCATATTCGTTTCGGTATAGTCATTATTGCTACGCTTTAGGGCGTATAGCTTGCCATTATCCAAGTCACCTTGTTGATCAGCGACGTATAGGATCAATTGACCAGCAGATTGATGGCTTGAACCGTATGATTGATCTTCTCCGATCAGGATATAAGTCTTGCCATTGGATACATCTTTAGGTAGAGGAACCGCATTTTCCATAGAAGCTTTACCTAAAGCTGGTTTAACACGGTTTTTGTCTGAGCGTTGTGCTACAGATCCCAGTGGATCCAGCTTGTGAACCATACTCTCTTCGCCAGATTCTCCAGCTGTTAGAAAAGCGGAAAACCCATGCTCCTCAGGTGTGGCAAGTGTAGCCGAACACAGTCTGGTGCTACCACCGGTACCATCCATGATATATTCGCCTTTAATAGGTTTGAAGTTTTTATCAAGATAAACACGGGATACCGATTGCGTGATTTCGTGGTTACTGATCATCAGGAAACCATCTGATTTGTCATCCTTCATAAATCCAGCACCATCAGGTTGACCAGCGAATACGAATTCAGGACTGCCGGATAATTTATCTGAACTTGAGATCAGGGTGGTGATCTTTAAATTTTCAAAACCGGGCATGCCAAAGACAAAAGCGGGTTCTTTTGAATAGTTTTCTAAATTTTCCACCGGCGGATTCTCTCCACCATCTCCGATTTTGTCGTTGTCTTTACAGCCAGCTATTGCCACTGACAATAGTAAACTCAGGATTGTAATTTGGTTTCTTCTCATACCGCAAAGGTATTCTAGCGATATTAGCTGTATATTAACTCTATTTTAAATAAACAATTTATCTTTTGTCTATACTTTTTAGTTTAATTTATCTGTTTGGATAGGTTGTTCTAGTGTACTTTAATCTATTTAATTTAATCAGTTATTTTATTCGCATACAGGAACTTGAGTTCGCTATTTTTTTTAAAGGTAGCTGTCTTAAAAAGAGGTTTTAGAAATTGCTTTCTAAGTTTTTTTTTCTATACTTGGAAATTATAAATTCTAAACAAGTACCTTTTAACGAAAAACCTAGCTGTGAACAGAGACGATGTTGAACTGATTGAGGCGATTAATAATGCCGATCCCATTGCTTTTAAAAGGCTGTTTGACACGTATTGGAAAAAAATCTATCGGACAGCCCTGCAAAAACTACCTACAGAAGAAGATGCTTCTGACATTACACAAGATGTCTTTTACATTATTTGGAAAAATCGCGCTGGCTGGCAAGTGAAAAGCAATATCGCTGCTTACTTGATGTCCATGCTGCGTCATAAAATATACGATTTCTATGCCCAACGGGATCGACTCCCCATCTTTGTCCCCATTAATGAACAGGAGGAATACTGGGACTATAGTTTTCAAGAGGGGGAACAGCAGGATTTTGCCGCCGAAAATCAGCAAGTAAGAAAGGAAATTGATGCTATGCCCGAAAAAATGCGTGAAATATTTCTGCTCAGCCGATTTGAAAACCTATCTGCCCAACAGATTGCAGACAAATTGGGAATTACTGTACAGACTGTGAGAAACCAAATTTCTACTGCTTTAAAGCGTATTAAGAACCGTTTTGGTGATAAGGCTACCTGGCTCTTATTCCTGTTTTTTATCAAATTTTAATTTTTTTTATTTTTTATATAGTATGTTTTTGAAAAAGGACAGACTATATAGGTAGAAATCAAAATTTGATTATGCGTCTTCTATCCAATAAACCAAATAGGAATAAACAGAACGAGATCTGGAAAGGTATTGTCCGCAAAGCTGAGCAAGATCATGACTACAGTCTATCGGCTATTGATATGACTGTAAGATCAATGCCGTTCTATCGGAACGGCTGGGCAATTGGTGCAGCAGCGGTACTCGTGCTATTGCTGTTGGGCTCGCTATGGAAATTGTGGCTGCATTCATCCATCTCTTTTATGGACGAGAAGGAGCTCAAAGCAACCTATGTGGATGCTAGTTCATCGTCAAAACTCATTCTATCTACAGGTGATACCGTTTTATTGGATGGTGCGCGCCCATTGGATAGCAATTTGTCTCAATTGGCGCACAACGCCAGTTCACTGGATTTTAGAAAACTAAATCATACGAAACTGCAGGGGCAGCTTCAAACTCTGCAGACTGGACGCGGAAAGCAATTACATGTGACATTGTCTGATGGTTCAGAGGTGTGGCTGAATGCATCTTCGCAACTGAAATTTCCAGCACATTTTGAAGGGGCTGAGCGCCCAGTTTCGGTAACTGGTGAGGCTTACTTTGAGGTGGCGCACAACAAAAAATCTCCGTTTATCGTCACGATGGGACAACAGCAGGTGAAGGTATTGGGAACGCATTTTAATACCCGAGGGTATCACAATGAGCGAAGCAAGACCGTCACTTTATTGGAGGGCGCTGTAGCGGTGCGCGATAGCAGGAGAAAAGATGCGCCAACGGTACTGAAACCAGCTGAACAGTATGTGTCAGATGGGCAAGTGGGGACTGTTCATACATTGGCTAATCCGGAATCGGTCGTGGCTTGGCGTAATGGCGAATTCTACTTTGAAGATGCTGACGCACTCACAATCGTCAGGGAGCTTGAGCGCTGGTATCCAGTGTCTATAGGGTTAAAACAGCAGGATACTACGAAGAAAATCTCAGGAAGGATCAAGCGAACGGACTCCATGAAAGAAGTCGTGGAAATGCTGCGGTTTTTTGATATTGAGATTACGGTCACGAAAAACGAATAAGCAACAAAAGCAAACTAATCAATTTTCTAATATTTAACCTAAAACATTATGAAACACCATTTCATGAAGTATAGGCGTGTGAAATCCATTTTGCTCGGGGGAGGCGTATGGCTTTTGATACTTTCACCGCTTGGAGGGCTAAAGGCACAGATCAATATCGCCGCCAAACAAAAATCGCTGATAAGCGTCTTCCGTCAGGTCGAGAAACAGAGCAAGTATGTATTTCTCTACGACAAGGCCGTGGAAAACAGTCCTGCGATTTCCTTTGACTGTGCCAACTGTTCGATAGAACGGGTTATTCAGCTACTTGAACAGCAGACGAAATTGGAATTTAAGATTTCGGGACAGCAGGTTTTGGTGAAGAAAAGAACGACGAAAGGAACCGGGGAAACAAAAGCAGCAGCGTTAACCTTGCAGGCAGCACAAAAAGATACCATTCAAGGGAAGGTGGTTGACGAACGGGGCAATCCTGTTGTGGGAGCGACCTTGCTGATCAAAGGTACCAGGATCGGTACTGCCACTGATCGTACGGGGACTTTTAAGTTGCTCCGCCCTGCTGATGGGCAGCAGGTGCTCTGTAACTGCCTGGGCTATCACCCCGAAGAAATCCATGTCGCTGGACAAACAACACTGATGCTGACTTTGCGTGTCAAAGCACAACAGCTCGATGATGTGGTCATCTCCACGGGCTTTCAAAAACGTGAACGCAATAAATTGATCGGAAATATTTCCTCTATCAAGGGGGAGGATCTGCAGGCATCGGGGATAACGACCGTAGACAAGGCCCTGCGTGGAAAATTGACCGGTGTCTATGTTCGTTCCAATTCGGGCAGGCCGGGCGAAGCGGGATCAATTATCATTCGCGGGAGTAATACCATGACCGGGAGCAGTGAGCCGCTGATCATCCTGGATGGTATGCCGCTACAGAACGGTGGGGTTGCTGGAACAGATAAAACAAGTTCCAATATCAATAGCTTGCTGACTAATGGGATCGGAAATATTCCGCCGGAAGATATCGCCAGCATCGATATTCTACGAGATGCGACCGCAGCTTCTATCTACGGTGCCCGCGCGGCCAATGGCGTGATTGTGATCACGACCAAACGTGGGGAAGCTGGCAAGGATTATATCAATTATAGCACCAAACAGTCCTTGAATATGCAGCCGGGTAATGCATTCAATTTTATGAATTCGGCAGAAAAGCTGGCCTTCGAAACCCAATTGTACAAAGATTTTCATCCGGTCTATGGTGGACGTGCCAACCAATTGCTGCTGCAAGTGGATAATGGCGCTATTTCAGCAGCGGAAGCACAACAGCAGATCAACCAACTGTCAATGATCAATACAGACTGGATCAATGTACTATACAATCCGGCCTATCAGCAGTCTCATAATATTGCCATGAGTGGTGGAAGTACGAAACTCCAGTACAATGTCTCGTTGAACTATCAGGATGCCAATGGTACACTGATGGAAAATAACAACAAACAAGGGGGGATGAATGTCAAACTGACGCGTAATATCAACGATAAACTATTGGTAGATTTTAATCTGTATTCTACGATCAAGAAAAATAAGGAGGGGCAATCGGCCATGGATCCATTCCGTTATGCACTATTTGCCAATCCGTATGAACGACCTTATCAGGAAGATGGCTCGTATGCCTGGGATAAGACCTATCGGGATTTAAGTGGTAAAGTTGGTGAAACGGCCTATTTAAATTATGAGACTTTCAATATCATCAAAGAACTGCGGGAAAATACGTTGACCACGGATTATGCCAATGTACGGAGTCAGTTTGGACTGGAATGGAAGTTTTTAAATGGATTCCAATACCGTGGATCCGCTGTGGTGAATTATACCAATGTATCTACTGCGGATGAATCCCGTGCGGGCACCTACCGTTCCTTTGCTCAAAACTGGTTAAATGTGGCCCGGACGAGTGGATCTGGAGTATTACCGAAATTTAACTATGGCTTTTTGGAGGAAAATTCAGGCAGAACCCTCGATTACACGGTCCGGAATACCATCGAGTATAACAAGACTTTCGCAGACAAGCATTATGTACAGGCTTTTTTTGCCAATGAGGTCTCCGAGCGGACAAACAATCGTTTCTTTCACTACAATCCCATTTATTTGCAGGACTACCGTATGGCGGGCTATCCTTCCTGGGATGATGTGCCACCGGCGAACTATAAAAAGCTGGATTTGTCACGCTTAGGTGGGACGTATTATGAAAAAGATCGCTCCGTATCCTTTATCAGTTCCGCAACCTATAGTTATGCAAATCGTTATGTCTTTAATGCGAATTTCCGTTCGGACGGTGTGGATATCATTGGCTCAAAAAATCAGTTTACACCACTCTGGTCGGTGGGTGCCAAATGGAACGGACATGAAGAGAAGTTTGTCAAGGAACAACTGCCCTGGTTGAACCGATTTGTACTCTCGGCAGGTTTTGGTTATACAGGCAGTATCAACCGTTCGGTCTATCCCTTCCATACCTATACCCTCAGCGCATTGGTCTATGATGATGTTGTAAAAGCACAAGCGTTTAAATACGGTAATCCTGTATTGAAATGGGAAAAGAAGCGAGATATAAATTATGGTGCCCAGATATCTGTCTTGAATAGCCGTCTGAATATCGAAGCCAACTATTACGATAATCGGGTGACCGATCTCTTGGACAATGTGGTATTACCAGTATCGGTAGGGCGTACGAGTTCTGTCGTGAATGCGGGAATACTTTCCAATAAAGGTTGGGAACTTTCGGCACGTGTGGAATTGCTCAAAAAGACAGACTGGCTCTGGGAGGTTGGTGGAAATTTGACGACAGTCAAAAATAACCTTGATAAGGTGTATTATAAGAAAGAACCGACAGTGTCTAATCTAACACCACAAAATGTAGAGAATTATGCGATGCGTTCTTGGTTTGGCTATAAATATGACCATATCGATCCGAATAATGGACACATGATGGTGAAGGCCCAACGTCTGGATGCGGCCGGAAATATCAGCGGCGAGGAAATTATTGATCTTTCAAAAATATCGTCGGCAGATTTGCAGAGCAAATACAGGACATATTACTTGGGACAGCAGGACCCTAAACTATATGGCGGCTTCAATACACGCTTGCGGTATAAAAGCATGACGTTCTCAACAAACTTTGTGTTTGCGGACGGTAATATGATCAAGGGATTTCAGGATCGTCGGGAGGGACCGAGTGGGATGACGGATGATGTGACAGCTGGACGTACAAACCGTCTCAAGGAGCAGCAATATCGCTGGCGTCAGTATGGTGATGTGACGGATATCCCTTATTATTCACCGACAGCTTCAAATTATGTCAATTACCTCATCGATAGGGATATTGAGTCAGGGATGTATATCAAATGTACCGAAATCGGTGTCAACTGGCGCGCAAATCCAGCAGTGCTCAAAAAAATGATCAAACAGCTGCAGATCGGCGTATTTGCCAATAACCTGTTTACGATTTCACCTTATTCAGGTTCGGATCCGGAGACACAGATGGCTTTTGGTTATCCAACCACACCGAGTTATTCATTTTCGTTAAATATTGGATTTTAATAGCTATTAAAGATGAAAAAGATAGTAATCTATATCGCATTATGCTGTACATTAATCAATAACGGTTGTAAGGACTTCTTGGATCTGCCACCGAAAAACCAACGGGCGGTAACAACCCTGGACGACGTAAAATCTGTATTGGCTGGTTATCTGGATATGTTTGCACGGTCAAACACCAGTCCAATTGTTGGGCAGGCTCCAATTATGAACGAAGCACAAAATATGATGTTTGAGGCCTATGCGGACAATTTCGATTTTGCTGGTAATATGGGGCAGTATATCAATCCAAAAAACATCCACGGTATCGAAAAATTGTATGCTAATAAGTTACTTTTTAACGATATGGAGACCTCGGATAATATCTGGAACAACTATTATGCTGTGATCGGGTTTCTAAATGCATTGATCGACCAGTCGGACGAATTAACGCAGGCTGATCCGAGTGAACTGAAACGCGTAAAAGGGGAGATGCTGGTACATCGGGCCTACTATATCTTCAAACTGCAGCAATATTTCGCACCTATGGATAAGGAAGACCGGGGAATTCCCTTGTATCTGCATACAGGAAAAGAGGTGGTAGGTATTGAAATGAAGAGGTGGAAATCGGCTGATGTATACAAAGTCCTTATTGACGATCTGAAACAGGCTTTGGCCTTCTACCAATCGGAAGGAGGGAACCCTGGTTACAGTCGCTTTTTCAATGGTCGTTTTATCCAGAATCTGTTGGCTCAGGTCTATTGGTTTAAGGCCGAGTCCTCGGCCAGACAAGCGGAAGATTATACAGAAGCGCGCAACTATGCACTGGCGGCTATTGATGGTGTGGATGCATATATTCCAAATACACTGACGGCTTTTCAAAATGTGCAGCGCAATCTCAATTCCGAGTATCCGGCAGTTTATATGCAATCGTTAAACTTTGGTAATGTCGGCGCCATCTACGGATCGCCTTACGATTATCTGGGTTTTGCTCCGGCAAATCTAAAAGTGGATCCCGGATTTTTGGAATCTTTTGACAACGATGACATACGGAAGGCGGCGTATTTCAATGGAACTGTATTGTCAAGTACCTGGCCAGACGGGATGCCCAATGGACCAAAATATGTGCGTATTCACTTGTTTACGCCAGAGGAAGCGTATCTGATATTGGCGGAGAGCTACTGCCGTTTAAATCAGAACGAGCAAGCGCTGGCAACCTTAAATAAGTTTAAAGGATTTAGAGGGGCAACAGCAAAAAACAATCTGAATAATGAGCAGCTGCTGCGCGAGATTATCAGCGAGCGACGCAAGGAATTCTTTTGTGATACGGATAAGCGTTGGTTAGATCTCAAACGTTACCGACTGGGCACGATGCAGCGTAAGCTCAAGTTTTTCGATAAGGAATTTGACATTAAGGTCGAGGCCGGAGACTATCACTATGCATTGCCGATTCCATTGACTGAATTGCAGGAAAATCCGCATATCGTACCAAATGAAGGCTGGAATCCAATTATTTTTTAAGTGTTATAGATGAATGAACGAAAAAAATAGATAAAGATGAAAAATATACTCTTTGTACTCATTGTCTTGCTGGGCCTGCAGGCCTGCAAAAAAGACACGTTTAATTACCAAACCTATGCAGCAGAAGTCGGAGATATCGATTCTATCTACTTTTCGACAGGAAGCACATCGCTGATCGCTGATGGCAAAGCGACATTGCAATTTGTGCTGGAGGCCTATCGTAAAGTGCAGATCAAGGATGCGGGGGGACAGCCAAGGGATACGATGATGTATGTGGACTACGCTAAGCTCCCGAAAGCTGAAGTCAAGATTTTTGCGGATGGACAGCTGGTCGAAGGAATGGAATATCAGGTAAAAGATCTTTCGAAGAACACACGAGAATTTTATGCGCAGATCGGTGGCCTGAAATCTAAGGTTAAATCAGTACAGATTAAAGCACCAAAGCCTTTGGAAGCAAAACGCTACATTGATGTGGTATTCCATGTGTTTGAGCTGAGTACGACGGACCCTGGCTATGATGCCCTGACCTATCAAGATATTCAGCAAAAGCAATTGGAGTCGGCTATAGCCTATGCGAATGCAGTATTTAACAATGTGTATGGTAAAGATCCAAATGGCGGGCAGGCAAATTTTGAATTCCGTCTGGCGAAGAAAAATCCGGCAGGGATGGCTTTAGCACTACCTGGTTACAATAAGATCCTGTATGATGCAAGTTGGAAAGCTTCACCCACGGCGCAGTTTTTACCCACAAATTTTACGGCGAAAATCAATGCGACTGCTGCCTACCAATGGAACAAGGATAAATTTTTGAATATCTATATCTATCCAACAGTAGCAAATACCAGTATTGGGAATAACCGAGCGGCTTATCAAATCGTATCTGCAGGACAGCAGGCAATCGAGGGGATTGCCAATATTGTTAACTCGGAAGCCGAAATCCCGACAACTGATTTTTATACAATCTACGGTCTGGGGATTCAGCGGTCAATTTTCTTTCCGGAGTCGAGTCTCAAAATAGAAATTGCTCCTCATCTGGGTATATATTATGGTCTGTATGCAACGAATTCAATAACCTTGCCTGTCAATGACTTTGTGGCGGATACGAAGAAATATTTTACGGGGAATACGCAGACGGCAAACCAATCTTCAGGTCTCCTGAAGACAGGCTTAGATGGTGAAAAGTTTCTGGCAAACAACGCTATGGATGATGTCCGCTTTGCTTCGCTACGGAATAGCTTCACCCAGGGACAGATAGAGCGGATGCGTTTGGTCATGGAACGCTGTCCCGTACGGAAAGCATGGCAGTCAGAGTAGCTTAATAATAAATTTTAGATAGATGAAGAAAATAATTTTTAGTGTTTTAGGGCTCTTGATCGCGCAGCTGGCCATCGGTCAGATTAAGGTCAAGGTCATTGGGAAGGTAACTGGTGATACGGAAGGGCATAACAAAGTATACCTGTACAATCGTATGGCGAAAGATTCGGCGGAAATAAAAAATGGCCACTTCGAAATAAATTTTGAAGATAAAAAAATTGGATCACGGGCGATTTCCATTGAATATGATCATGCCAAACGTCGTATGTATGCACCACTAGTCTTGTTTTACGATCAATCGGGTACCATAAACGTGGAATTTGATGTGCTGAAAGGTTTATCATCCGGTAAAGTGAGCGGTCTTGCCTCAGCGACTTCTTTTTACCAATACAATGAAGCGAAAATCAAGGTATTTCGGGAATCCATGCGTCTGACGCAGGAAAAATATGGTGCAGATGCCATGAAGACCGGAAATGCACAATTTGAAACCGCAAAAGCGTATAAAGAACAGCTTTTTGTGCACTTGAATGATTCTTTGCTGAATGTATTTGTGAAACCAAATGCATCGGTTTCGCCTGTCTTTATACAGTCGCAGGAAACGACATTACCACTCGAACGATTGGAATATTATTACAATAAATTATCGGATAAGGTCAAAAAAAGCGAAGAATCGCAGACCTTACACGCCAAGATCCAAGGGCAGAAAAATGCCTATATAGGCGCTACGGTCAAGAATTTTGAATTGCCTGATGCACTTGGAAAACTGCGTAACTTTAATGAGTTTAAGGGGAAATACATCCTGTTGGATTTTTGGGCTTCCTGGTGTTCCCCATGTCGGGCCTCGTTCCCAAGGATCCGTGAGGTCTATAGCAAGATCAAGGATAAGGATTTTATTGTGATCAATATTTCGATCGATCAAAATAAGGACGCATGGTTAAAAGCTGTAAAGGAGGAGTCCAATCCCTGGCCACAGTTATACGACGACCGCAAGGTTTCCTACTCCCTATTTAATGTCAATGCAGTGCCGACTTCTTATCTGATCGACCCCTCAGGTAAAATCATTATGAAGGAAATCGGATTCGAGCCCAAAGGTGGTGGCGCTATGGAGAAAAAATTAGAAGAATTATTCAAGGTTAAATTTTAAACATATAATTAGATACAACATGAAAAAAGTGGTATTAGGTATAGTCGCTGGACTATTGATGACTACAGCATTAATTGCGCAAACGCGAGATTACATTACCGTACGGGGAACAGTGAAATTTCCACCAGATAAAGAGAGTCAAGAGAAATATCCCTTTGTATTGAAAGACAAAGCGATGAAAGATGCAGAGGTTTTTCAGAAAATTCAATTAAAGGCAGATAATACCTATGAAATAAAAGTACCGGCAAAAACACCTCGTTTTTACAGCCTGGATGTTTTTGGTTGGGATAGAATCACCTTTTGGGCCGGTAATGATGATTTAAAAATTGATTTTAGAGGTTTGGATACCGCTAAAATCAAAATCAAAAATCCGCCTTATGTTTTTATTGAATCCGAAGGTAAAGACAATCAGTTGATCAATATGCTGAACTGGGAAAATTATCAAAACTATCAGAATACCATTGCTATTGGTAAAAGACAGTACATGGCTATGCAGAGCAAGGATACGGCAATGACTAAATCGTTGACGGATATGATGATGGAACAATATGATAATATGGCTACCCGCGCTAAATGGTACGTTAAGAACTATAAAAATGAACCGCAGGTGGTCTATGCTTTGGGCTATGTCAGTCCCAGACGTGATCAGGAATTTATCCTGAGCTATGTCAATCCCCTGATCGAAAAATACCCTTGGTTACAGGAAGCAAAGGAAGTGAAGGAAAATATCAACAAGGCTCTTGCTGCTGTGAAGAAAACAGAGGATGGTGCTAAATTTATCAATATCACACAGGCAGATGCCGCAGGAAAGAATGTCAACTTATACGACTACCTGAAAGGTAAGAAATATGTATTGGTCGATTTCTGGGCTTCTTGGTGTGGTCCTTGCCGGGCTGAGAACCCACATGTATTGAAAGCATACAATGCTTTTAAGGCAAAAGGTTTTGATGTCTTTGCCGTATCATTGGACGATAAGAAAGATAACTGGTTGAAAGCGGTAAAAGATGATAAAATGCCTTGGGCGCAAGTATCGGATCTGAAAGGCTGGAAAAATGAAGCCGCTCAGTATTACAATATCACAGCAATTCCTTCTAACTTCTTGTTAGACGGTGATGGTAAAGTGGTCGCTCGAAATCTTCGTGGTGCCGATCTTGAAAAAGAATTGGCCAAACTTTTAAACAAATAACCGATGAAACGTATTCTTTTCATGCTTGTTTTGCTGGTATCCGTTGCGATGCAAGGTAAGGCGCAAATGGCCACAGCAGCTGTTGTAAGCTGGGATATAGACCGACGGATCGAGGTTCCCGTAGCACGGGACTCGGTCTGGTCGTTGCTGAAGAATAACGGCTTGGTTGCCGTTCTTTCCAATGGCTATGTGAAGTCCATGGTTAACAAGGGTACTGAATTGCCTATTGCACGGGAGGTGACATTTAAGGACGGTTCCAAGCGCGATGAATTGCTGAAACAATTGGAGGAGCAGCATCGTTTTTTGGTGTATACGATTGAAAAAGATGCGCTGCCAACGGGCTTGAAAGCGGTTCAGGTAGCGATATTTACCAAAGAAAAAGGGGATGATAGCACTGAAATTAACTGGATGGTAAAACTGGATGGTGATAGCGGAGCAAAAAAGAAGTACATCGAAACCTTAAATGCGGAGATTGAACAGTATGCAACTGGGTTTAGGAACTACCTAACATCCAAGCCGAAAGTGATTCAGGCGGTACGTATGCAATAACAGCCTCATGGATTTCACGATTTTTCCATAGGCTTGGTTGAAAAACCGGAAGAACGATTGTTCCTCCGGTTTTTTGCATTTTGAATCAGACGTTTCATGTCACTTGACATAAATCCTGTTTAATTTGATGTAAGCTCTTTTTTTGCGGGTTGACCTTTAAGAACGATTTTTGCGGCTCGCTTTCCGTTGTTTTCCTTTGCTTCGGAGCTGATGGTACTAGTAGAACGCACGTTTACATTCGTTATGGTATGTGGTTCCGCCGACCTAATTTCCGTTGCCTTTGCCGATCCAGATGTGGCAGTTCCAGTTTTTACTATCGATACCGTTTTGGGATCATTGACTTGAACATTGTTTGCTTTTACCGATGTGACAGTGCTCACATTCGCTGTTCCACGCATAGTTATCCGTTTAGGTTCCTGAAATTTTACGTTTTCAACATACACCTCTTCTATTTTGGGTGCTGTTTCCACCTTCACTTCTTCAAGCATTGGTGGCTTATTTTTCATTGTTTTCTTGCTGTTTCCACCTGTTTTTTTGGGCTCTGGAAAGCGTATTGTTTCTTCTTTTGGAGTAGCATTTTTCTTGGGTTCCATTGCGGGAGCATCTGCTCTTCTGGGCGGATTAGGCCGTTCAGATACAGCTTTTGGGGCACCCGGTTTTTTGGAAGTGGGGGGAGTCTTGGCCGGTTTCGCTGGTTCAGTTTTTTCTGTTTTGGCCGGCGTTGTTTTCTGTGCTTCGACATGAGTCGAAAACAACAGGCTAATTGCTGTTGTCAGCAATAAGGTAAGCGCAGGCATCAGCAGGAGCTTACCACTGTTCGTTCTTTTCTGTAACATAATTAATCGTTTTTTTGTTGTTAAAAAATTAAAATTACTGGCCGGTAATGCGTTTATATCGGGGGAGGACATGCTCCACTGGATAATCAGATGTTGGTAACTAGCGCGTTCATAAACCTGTACTACGGCATCGTCTGCCAGGTATTCGTGGTTTTGTCGAACAGCTCTGTCGATCAGGTAAACCAAAGGGTTGAACCATAATACAATGCGCATAAGCTGCATGAGCATCACGTCTATGGAATGTCGCTGGTCTGCATGTGCCTGTTCATGGGCGATAATCGAAGCCTCAATCTCTCCTTGTAAATATGCGCCGCGGGGTACATAGATCCGTCTGAAAAATGAGAAGGGAGTTTTAAGGCCATGAATACTATAAATTGAAGGATTGTCTGTCGCTGATGCGCGACTGATGTAGGATGAAAACTTTTTATAGCTTACTATATACCTAATCAAAAGTGCAATCGCAATCAGTAGATAGGCAAGGAAAATAGCCGTGTTGGTTGATATCAACGGTTCTTGTTGGACGGCTGCAGGGGTTGTGATGGCAAGCTCCATATGCTCCGGAGCTACTTCCGGTTGAACCCTATTAAAATGAAAAAAATCAGGGATAAATGACGGCAGAGCAGTTTGCACCAATGGTGCAAAAAGAGCGATAGGTATAATGGCAAGCAGATAAAAGCGGTTAAATACCAAGAGCTTTTGCTGTTGCAAAAGAGAAATGTATACCAGATACAGTAAGCCTGAACAGGCGATCAATTTTCCCAGATAGATAATCATGTCGCTTTGTTTTTAATTTCTGAATCAATTATTTTTTTCAGTTCTTCCAATTGCTCCTTGTTCAACTGCGATTGTTTTGTAAAAAAAGAAGCAAATTTTAAAGCTGAATTATCAAAATACGTTTCAACAATATCATTGACGTGTGCGAGATAATAACTGTCCTTATCGAATAGGGGATAGTACTCTCTTGAATTGCCATATAATACATACGATATGGCTCCCTTTTCGGTCATTCGTTTTAATAATGTTGCAATCGTCGTCGGAGCAGGTTTGGGGTCAGGATAGGCTTCCATAAGATCTTTCATAAAGGCCTTTTTCATGTCCCAGATGTACCCCATCAATTGTTCTTCAGTCGCTGATAATTTATTCATACTACAAATATAGAATCTATTCTACATTGTGTAGAATATAAAATGTTAAAATTTGTTATTAACATGTATTTAATTGATTTTTAGTACTTTATTTTTGTTTTCGTGCTTGTGGTAAGCAATTTTTGTTACAAAATAAAAGAGAATGGCGACTGCTAAAATAATGAGCCTATCAGATATTGGGGGGGGACTTTATCTGGAATGCTAGTAGAAAATGAAGTGGGACTGCATATCGAACCTGGAATACAAAATGTCTTATATCAGCGGTTTCTTTTTCGGGTTGGCATTAAAATATTCTTTTTTAAACTGGAACATCTGTGCCATTTTTTGTGCGCGCCATTTGGCTTCGTCAGCCTTTTCACCTGTATATAACCGATCGACGGTCGCTTCAAACAGAAGGAGCCATTGATCGAAATGTTTTGCCTCAATGGGGAGGGGGATATGGGGTGGAAATGGACTGCCAAAGTAGGTATGTTCATCCAGCAGGATCGTCTGCCAGAAGCGATACATTTTTTCCAGGTGTATGCCCCAATTGTCCTGAATACGTTCCTGAAAAATAGGGCCTAGGAGATTGTCCTGACGAACGGTGCTGTAAAACTGATCGACTAATATTTTTATGTCCGCGATGGTTTGAATGTCCTGTTTCATGGGTTTAATGCCTGCTTTTGTGAAACGGATACCTCATCTGTAGCTGTTGCACGGTGTATGAATAAGATAAATTTAGCGAGAATATAGGAGAATTGAATCAGGTTGATGTAAAGATGCATGTTAAAAATATTGGATTTTTCTTTTATTGTCAGTAATTTGAATAGATATTTAGGGAAAACACATGGGAAAATACACTTTTTTTGTCCTGCTGCTGCTGGGATGTTACACCGCGCAGGCACAAATCACCGATATTACAGTCAACAAAGAAAATTTTGAATCTTCGGGTTTTCCATTTAAAGGCAAGCGTGTGCTGCAGGTGGAGCATATTCAGACCGAAAAAGAAGATAATTATATCATTTTTTCAAAAGAGGAACGCGGAGCAGATCCGGATAAACTATATGCACAGCAATTTCAGCGAAAAGATGGTATGTGGGTACCTATTGTGGAGGAAACTATCGTTGAAGATGGTATTATTACTTCGGTGTGGGAATCCAGAAAAGCCTTCTTTGACGCTGACAAAGATGGGAAACTGGATGCGGTGTTTATCTATTCCAGGCATCCAAAGGATCACGTCGAAAAGCAGCTGAGCTGTATTGCTTTGGTTTTATATAAGGGACAATTTTATCGTCTGCGTGCGGAGGCGGAGGATGGATATACTAAGACTTCCTATTCAGACAATTATGCTTCTTTGCCTACCGAGGTAAAAGAGAACGTGGAACGCTATTGGGAAAATCTGGACAAAAGATAATAGATTGCAATACTGAACACAAAGACAAAAGGGCCATTCAATTTTGGAATGGCCCTTTTGTCTTTGATTATGCTCGGATCGCTACAGTCCTTTTTTGAATACATAGGCTTTTTTTTCTGAATTGCCTATTTTTATTGATTCGCATTTTTCATTAAGACATCAATGAACTCGTTACGCTCGGTTTATTGACTAGAAAGAACTTTAGTCGATTTTCATTGCTATTGGTGCTTTCCCTTTCGTATTTTACTGAATGGAAACTAATAACTGTTTTTCCTCTTCTTCTTGCGTTTTGCCAATGACATAGCGTGTGATGTTTTGGTGTTTGATCTCATCAATTGTATGGATCACATCTTTCGTCCTTGCTTCTTTACTCGGCTTGATCAGTACGATCATATCCTTGCTGTTGGGCATGTTACTGATCTTTGCTTTCAACTGTGCGAGTACCTGCGGTAATGTTTTCTCTATATCGCTTGGTTTTTCAGAAAAGGCAATGGGCTTCTTGAAGTCGCCATGATACCACATAAATTTTCCATCCCCAAGAATCAATGTCGCTGCCCGGTTTTCGTCAATGAGCACTGGAGGTGTCGCCTCACCTTTTGTTTTGTCTGGCATGGCAATATCCATTGCTGCAGGTTTGTTTAGTGTTGTGGTCAGCATGAAGAAGGTGATCAAAAGAAAAGCAAGGTCTACCATCGCTGTCAGATCTACCTTTGGGGCCATTTTCCGGCTTCTAATTTTTTTCTTTCCGCTTTCTTGTGTTTTTTGGTTTAATTCTGCCATGATGCTTTGTCTTTAGGTTATAACTCTTGTTCATACACATTGATATGATGCCCCGACGAGAACTATTCCATATTTTTTTTGACAATGGGAGCCGTTTTTTTCTTTGATTTTTTTCAGTCGGTTCAATTACAATAGGTTAAAGAATTGTCTAGTAGAAGATGATAGACCAAGATTTGCTGGTGCTAATAATCGTGTTGTGGTGATACTAGCTTTTAAGATTGAGAATTTGTCTTCTTTGGTTGTGGCTATCGCATAAAGGTGAAGCAGTGTTCAAATGGTAGTGGCGGTTGTATAATATAGGTCGTCAGTTAAGTGAAATTGTTGAGGAACATATTTTCGTTGCGGGAAATGAAATAAAAAAGATTAGTAACTTGCCAATAAAAAATATGGAGCAGGATAACGGGCTTGTCTATACAGATATCGCATCGCCAGTAGGGAACATAAGGCTTGTGGCGACCAGGCGTGGTCTTACTGCCGTATTGTGGGAAGGTGAGGACTATACCCGGACGAAGTTGTCTCAACCGGATAGAGAGGACCATGCACCATTACTTTTACTCGCTCAACAACAGCTTTTGGAGTATTTTGACCGCAAGCGCACTGTTTTTGACCTACCGCTGGATATGCAGGGAACTCCCTTTCAGCTTAAGGTGTGGGAAGCTTTGCTCACTATTCCTTATGGCCAGACAAAAACCTATGGAGATCTGGCACGCCAACTAGGTGATATCAAAGCTGTACGTGCAGTCGGTGGTGCATTGAACAAGAATCCGATATCCATTATTGTACCCTGTCATCGGGTCATCGGTGGATCTGGGAAACTCGTTGGTTTTGCAGGTGGTCTGAAAAATAAATCTATTCTTATTGATCTGGAAAAGAAAGATCGGACTCCGACATTGTTTGATTGAAAGTAGGCCCTAACCTATAACCAGCCTTCCTTTATCGCTTTGGCTATTAGATCCACGGGTGTTTTTACGCCAGCTTTAGCAAGAATATTTTTCCTGTGCGTGTTTATCGTGTGGAGACTGACACACAGCTCATCGGCAATTGTTTTGCTCATCTTGCCCTCGACGATACATTTTAAAATTTCTCGCTCTCGCTTTGTAAACATATCATAGGATTTTGTGAACGCTTGATCAAGTTGAATATTAAAAAAAGAAGGTTCGTCATCAAGTCCAATAAGTGAGAAACAGGGTTTTCCTTCTTGTTTTATATGCGATATGTCGGTATGCAGAGAGAGCGTCCGGTAGAAGTTGTTTTCATCATAATCTATCTGAATAGCTTGATGCAGGATCCTGATGTAATGCCCATCTTTTCTTTTGAACCTGAAATCATATTGGACCTTATAGCTTTTTACCTTTTCATAAGGTAAACTTTTAAAAAACTCCACGACTTTATATTCAAAGTTGAGGAAATAGGCTTTGTCGTCGGGATGGATGCGTTCCATGAGAAATGGAAGAGAAAGCTCTTCTGGTTTATAGCCGATCAGGTTTTCGCATTCTTCGCTAATGATCTCGACTTCCCCGATATACATATTGAAGACTAGATAATAGAAATTGCCTGCTTGAAATATATTTAACAAGCGTTTATGAAATTCGATCTGTTGTTGTAATTCCGAGGTATCCGCTGTTTTCTCAATGTCTACAACTGTCCTCCAGAACTTCTTTGCTGTAAGATAATATTTGGATTTAGGTGACTCCATAAATTTAATCGGTTAATAGCATAAATCTACAAAATGTACAGGAATATCTGAATGAAAGGACTTCAATTTTTTACCAAAAAAGCCACTTTTTATTAGTCTAAGGGACGATAGGGAAGATGAAGAAGTTCGAACCCCGGCCACCCCTTCTGGTTCGAATCCGAATACCACAAAAAAAGCCTTTCATTTCTGAAAGGCTTGTTCTGCGGAGAGTGAGGGATAATAAGATGATCCCAAAGGGGGTGGCTTCACCATAAAATAAAGCCATTCACTCCGTTCATTTTTTTTCGTCGTTTAATACTTTTGATCAAACATTGTTTGCAAAAGTCTATAAACGACAAAACCCGACTATCGTCGGGCTTTATTTTTGGTGGCGGAGAGTGAGGGATTCGAACCCCCGAACCTGTGACAGTTAACGGTTTTCAAGACCGCCGCATTCGACCACTCTGCCAACTCTCCGCGACAAAAGTAGAAATTCTGAACAGATTTACAAAACTTATTTTACATTTTTCTTTGTTTAATGTGCCTTTTGGACGATTTGTGCTAAAAATGTTGCTGGATATCAGGTTTTTATTAAATGCTTTTTTTTGTAAACAATGCCAATGTATAGGACAAAAAAACAGTCCTTTATTGGAATCGGGGATGATAACGATCAAATGTGATATTATCTTGGGTAAAAATATTCTGGATTATGATTGATGAGTAAGGTTGGGGATTAACTATATGAGCAAAAATAGCATAGATTAATTTTAATAAAGTATTCTTGGAATAGTTGGAATATGGAAAAATAGGTTGTGCAGAGGCACAACCTATTTTATAGACTTCCACTTCCCCATCCACCGCCATCATCACCGCCACGACCCGGGTCATCTGGTCCTCCACCGGTACCACCACCACCACCACCACCACCACCACCACCACCACCTCCACCGTTACTACCACTACCTCCTGATCCAGCAGCAATACCATTTTCCAGTTCGATTTCCATTGCATTTATTAATGGTGCAATGTACTGCATTTTCTTGTTCATAATGATTTTGTTTAGTACTACAATATTTATGATTTTTAAATTTAAGGCATTGTCTCTCCAGAAAATGATGAGAATTATATCATTAGAGATGAAAATCATTCATTTGTGGAATTGAAAATATCCTATGTAAACTTGGGATTGTAATAAGAGCAGAGTAAGAAAATAATCAGGTGTTGCTTCAAGGAGGAAGTGGAATTAAAGGAATGGGTAGTTCGAATCCGAATACAACGAAAGAAGCCTTTCATTTCTGAAAGGCTTGTTCTGCGGAGAGTGAGGGATAATAAGATGATCCCAAAGGGGGTGGCTTCACCATAAAATAAAGCCATTCACTCCGTTCATTTTTTTCGTCGTTTATCACTTTTGATCAAACATTGTTTGCAAAAGTCTATAAACGACAAAACCCGACTATCGTCGGGCTTTATTTTGGTGGCGGAGAGTGAGGGATTTATCGCGTCCCACATCCCCATGCTATAACCCGCGATGATAAAGTTCGAACCCCGGCCAACCCTTCTGGTTCGAATCAACTTATCTGTAAAATAAAAGATCCCTCATCTTGCGATGAAGGATCTTTCTGCGGAGAGTGAGGGATTCGAACCCCCGAACCTGTGACAGTTAACGGTTTTCAAGACCGCCGCATTCGACCACTCTGCCAACTCTCCGCGACAAAAGTAGAAATTCTGAATAGATTTGCAAAACTTATTTTTGCAGCAATGTCTTATGGTTTGAAAATGAGCTAGATTATTTTAAAAATGCTATGCTGGAATAATCTCGTGGCAGTGTTTTTTGATATTGGCAGCTATTTTATCAATCGGTAGATCGTCCTGGTCTATACCAAAAGGCTCCTCGATGGATTCGCCGATCAATTCAAGTGAAGCTAATACGTAGAGGATAAACGGAACGGCAACAACAACAAAATATCCGATCGAAAAAACATAACCTACAGGAAGTGTCATTGTATAGAAGATAATGAACTTCTTGATAAACGCGCTATAAGCTAATGGAATTGGCGTATTTTTTATCCGTTCACAGGCACCACATACATTGGTCATGGACACAATCTCTTCATTGAGTATAATCAATTGGTCCCCACTGATAATTCCTTCTTTGTAAAGATCGTTTATCTTCTGGAAAATCATATTGGAAACCTGATTTGGACCATGCTTCTTGCTGTCCAATGCCCTAAGTTCGGGATGCTCATTTTCATCGAGCATAAACTTGGTGTAGTCGGATCGCAAAAAATCGTATAGGGTCTCTGCAAACAGGGGAATAGTTTTTCGGAAGAAACTGCGATTGACCTTGTCCTCCGCATCGAGCATAGCGTTGAGCTTATAGGCCAAGGCCCGGCTTATATTGGTCAATGTACCCCATTGCTTGCGTGCCTCCCACCAACGGTCATAGGCCGAGTTGGTTCTAAAGACCAACAATAAGGAGATCACAAAACCCAACAGGTTATGGACGATGGTAATGTTTTTAACCCAGCTTCTTTCATTTAATTTGAGATATTCCATTTCGAGGTAGGCTATCCCCCAGGAATAGATAGCTATTAAGATAAGAAAAGGTAATAGCTTTATAAAAGTGTCTGATTTATGCAGTTTGAAAGTTGCTGACAGCCAATCTTTAGGGTTGTATACGATCATATACAAAAATATAAATTGTTACGAAAACTTTGCGAGTTAATTGTGATTGCCGTAACTTCATCATCGTATGGCGCAACAGCAATCAAAAAGAACAAAAGGGAGTGGAAAGAAACAGCAACCTCGCGAGGCCAAATGGATATGGATGATCGTGGGGATGTTAATGTTTTTCTTATTTCTTGTTGCATGGCACTATAAAGCCGGAATAATGTATTACTTCCGTGTGGCAACATCCAAAAATAAATCCTTAACAAAGGAGGCTAAGTATGATATCCGTAATATCGAAATCATGAGTAAGCATGATGACAAAGTGTTTGGTATTGATGTTTCGACCTATCAGGAAGATATCGACTGGCAGAAAGTGAATACGATCAACGATCAATTTCCCATTGACTTTGTATTTATCCGGGCGACAATGGGGGAGAAGGGTATAGATGATAAATTTAGCCGCAATTGGTCCAAAATACGTAACCGGGCTATTTTACGGGGTGCATACCATTATTTTCGGCCAAATGAAAACTCGGTCAAACAGGCCAAAAATTTTATCCGTAAGGTTCAGCTCCATCCAGGCGATCTTCCCCCTGTACTCGATATCGAGGAGCATCCAAAACAGCAATCCATGGATAGCCTGAAAGTGGGATTGAAACGTTGGCTCGACGAGGTGGAAGCACATTATAAAGTCAAACCTATCCTATACTCCGGGGATAAGTTCTATAGTGATTTTTTAGAAAAGGAATTCGCAAACTATACCCTCTGGATCGCCAACTATAATTTTTGGATCGAAAATCCAAAAGAGCATTGGGCATTTTGGCAATTCTCAGAAAAAGGCTCGGTGGCCGGTATCCGTGGAAATGTCGATTTAAATATCTACAATGGTAAAATAACGGAATTGGAAAAATTACTTATTCCCTTTAAATAGCAAATAAGATGAACAGAATTTTAGTAGCCGCATTGATAGGGGTTGTTTTTATATGTCCTGGTGCTCTGCCAGCTAACGCAAAATCAAAGCTACAGCAAAAAGAATCACATTATACCACAGCTGATTTACCATTACTTGCCTTGAAGCAATTTAAAAAACTGCGTAAACAGCATGGTGTGGTGGTTTTGGATACACGGTCAGGCGATGATTTCTTAAAGGCTTTCATTCCAGGATCGATCAATGTGGGTTTTAAGGGGCCATTTGATACTTTCTTGAAACAGGTTGTCCCTGATAAAAACCAAAAGCTCTTAATTGTTGCTGAGGAGCAAGATCGTACTGCGGTGGTGGAGCGTCTAGCGGAATTGGGCTATACAGGTGCTATCGGTATATTGGACGGTGGTATAGACCGTTGGAAAGAACGGGAACCTGTAGATGCTGTCACAAACCTAAGCGCAGGAAGATTTGGAGAAAGATCAGATCCAGGTCATATTGTGGATGTACGCACAGTGAAAGAATTTGATAAAGGACATATTGACAATGCAATGAACATTCCTTTGACGGATTTCATTAATTTTGGTAACACGCTAGAAAAAGATAATAAGCCACTTTATGTGCATTGTCAATCAGGGTATCGCAGTGCGGTTGCCGTTTCTATTTTGCGTGCAAAAGGATTTAAAAATGTGTGCAATATTCAGGGTGGATATAAGGCATTGAAAGATGAAATAAAGGAGAATTAATAATGGCAACTTTTGACCAGATTATTCAATCAAATTCGCTGGTTTTAGTGGATTTTTTTGCGACGTGGTGCGGTCCATGCCAGACGATGGCGCCGGTGTTACAGGATGTAAAGGAATTTTATCAGGAGGATCTATCGATTATAAAAATAGATGTGGATAAGAATCCAAAAATTGCTTCCATTTATAAAGTAAGTGGAGTACCTACTTTTATATTATTTAAAAATGGTCAACAGCTGTGGCGCCAGAGTGGGATGATCCCAAAGATGGAATTGCATAAGCTAATCGACCAGGCGAAATAAATCGATGGGTAAAAAAAATAAGGCGTTCAATTTGATTGAACGCCTTATTTTTTTAATGATTCTCTGGTTTTGATAGGTAGTGTTATATAGCACTAAATATTAAAACTCATCATCATCGTCGAAGTCATCCAATCCTTCAATTTCAGGAATTTCGAAATCATCGTTTTCGAAATCATCATCGTCGTCATCAGGTCCATTGAAAGACGCGAATTTTACTTCTTCAAGATCTTCGTTAGCTAATATTGCCGTGTTCATAAAATAATACTTTATTGTTGCTTATTCAATGTTGTAAAATTAGAGAAGAAAACTATTTTTTAAAACTTTTTTTAAAAAAAATATAGCCCTTTATTTTTCTGCTAATCAATATGTTGAATTGTTTTTTAAAAATAAAAATTTATTTTATTTTATTTACTCATTTGTTTCGCCAATTGCATTGTCTTCTGTAACGATATCTTTTAGCTGCGGAAGATCACGAACACCATTGATTCCGAAATGATCCATAAACTGTTGGCTGGTCGCGTACAACAATGGTTTGCCTATTGTATCGGCTTTTCCAGCTATTTTGATCAGTTTCTTTTCCAGTAGTCTTTGGATAGAATAATCACAACTGACACCTCTGATCTGCTCAACTTCCAGTTTGGTAATCGGCTGTCTGTATGCGATAATGGCAAGTGTTTCCAGAGCCGATTGACTGAGCTTGCGCTTGTTGTTGTGATTTTGTAATTGCTGTATCGCTTCGTGATAGACCGCTTTGGTCAGAAACTGATACGAATTATTGATATACCGCAACTCCAATACCTGATCTTCATCCTGATATTTGTCTTCAATCTTTTTGATCAATTCACGCAACTCTTCTTTCGATACTTCAATAGCCAAGGCTTCTTGTAGAATCTGTTTGATATCGGCAAGATCTATTCCTTCTGCAGAAGCAAAAATAATTGCTTCGATATTTCTAATGACGTCTTTCAATGTAGGGTATTAATAGTTAATGACTTGTTCGACCATGTGCGCAGGCAGTTCTCTGAAATCATATTTTTGCGTTCTCAATTGCGGTTCAAAACCCGCTTCCAGAATCGCTTCCTGTATTGACTTAGAGGTGAACCGATGGGGAGCACCCGCTGCCGAAACGACATTTTCCTCGATCATAATGGATCCAAAATCGTTAGCGCCAGCATGCAAGCACAACTGGGCGGTACGTTTTCCAACCGTAAGCCAGGAAGCCTGGATATTTTTGATATTCGGTAACATGATTCGGCTCAAAGCGATCATACGGATATACTCTTCACTGGTAACATCATTGGTAATGCCACGGAGTCTCTTTAATAATGTGCCATCATCTTGGAATGGCCAAGGTATAAAGGCGATAAAACCATAAGAATCGGCCGGTTTTTCATCTTGCACTTCTCTGATCCATACCAGATGTTCGAAACGCTCTTCAATAGTTTCAATATGTCCAAACATCATGGTAGCGGAACTAGGTAGATTGATTTTGTGCGCCGCACGCATCACATCGAGCCATTCCTTACCACCACATTTTCCTTTGGATATCAAACGTCTCACACGGTCATTGAGAATTTCGGCCCCAGCACCAGGCAGTGAATCCAGACCCGCTTCTTTCAGCTGGGTCAACACCTCGATATGGCTCATATTTTCCAGCTTAGAAATATGGGCGATTTCCGGTGGGCCGAGTGAATGGAGTTTCAGTGTAGGGTAAAGTTCCTTTAACTGTCTATATAGATTTTTGTAGAATTCAATACCTAAATCCGGATGGTGCCCTCCCTGTAGCAAAAGTTGGTCGCCTCCAAATTTAAATGTCTCTTCGATCTTTTGTTTGTAACTCTCGATATCGGTGATGTAACTGTCTTCATGCCCGGGGCGACGAAAGAAATTGCAGAACTTGCAGTTTGCAATACAGACATTGGTCGTATTGACATTCCTATCGATCTGCCAGGTTACCTTGCCATGTGGCACTTGTATCTTGCGCAATTCATTGGCTACGAAAGTCAAATCAGCTGTAGGTGCATTCTGATATAAAAAAACACCCTCTTCCTTGGAAAGGAACTCAAATCGGAGCGCCCGTTCTAATAAACTACTTACATTCATCAAAACAAATATAAGTACCTTTTGGCGGATTTAAATGTATTTGGCGAATATTTGACATTCCGACTTGATATTGAGCGGAAAGGAGATGACCTAAATTTCTTTAAGTTTCTTTTGTAACAAAAATATAGCTATTTAGCTTAGTGTAAGAATTACAATAACTTGATTTATAGTATTTTGTGATTTAAAGTAAGAATTTTCTTTTTTTTATATTTTTTATTCTTTACATTTATTTAACAGATTTTAACATTTCTGGAAATAACCAAACTAAAATTGAAAATGATAACCAAAGTGACTCATAATCAGTGATAATGTATGTTGTCTCTGTTGGAGTCGAACGACCAAAACTTAAATAAACCAATACCAAGCTAAACAAACAGATAAATAAACATAAATTTTTTAAACCACCTATTTAAAATTATGATGAAAAAAACGGACAAAAATTGCTGTTTTGATCTCATATTGGGCCAAAAGTTCAATAAGAGGTTCTTGCTGATGAGTTCTCTACTCATCGCAGGCGGAATGACTGCTCAGGTATCTGCCAAAGGAGCTGTTGCTCATGGTCGAGTTGAAGTCGTTTCGTTGGTGAAAACTAAAGGGTTGCAGGAGATACCCATTAAGGGTGTGGTAAAAGATGCCACCACAGGCCAGGTAATTACCGGTGTATCGGTTAAAATCAAAGGAACAAGTAAGGGAACATCGACAGACGCGGATGGTGCATTTACGATCCAGGGAAAAGTCGGTGATGTATTGGTCGTGAGTTACATCGGTTACTCAAGTGCTGAAGTCACTGTCACTGGAAAAGCGGATCTGACAATTTCGTTAAATTCTGCTGAGGGTGCACTGGAAGAGGTTGTGGTCACAGGTTATTCCTCACAACGTAAGAAAGATTTGACCGGTGCCGTTGCAGTTGTCAGTGTGAAAGACCTTAAAACCACACCTGCTGCCAGTGCTGTAGAATCATTGCAGGGACGGGCGACAGGGGTTCAGATTGTTGTAGATGGTGCGCCAGGATCAACTCCGCAAATTAAGATCCGGGGTTATAGTACGATCAACAATAATGAACCACTCTATATTATAGATGGTGTTCCTTATGAAGGCAAATTAAGCTGGCTTAATCAAAACGATATCGAATCCATGCAAGTGCTGAAAGATGCCTCGGCAGCCTCAATCTATGGTTCACGCGCAAATAATGGTGTGGTTATCATTACCACGAAGATCGGAAAGGAGGGAAAACCTCAATTTAACCTTGATTCATACTATGGTGTACAAGTACCAAATAGCTCTCGTTTTCCAAAGATGTTGTCTCCACAACAGACCTTGGATATCGAAAATTTATTAAACGGCGAAAGTAAAAAGTTACCAGATTATCTTATAAACGGTCCGAAAGTAGGCGGAAAAGATATAATTACAGACGCTGATATCGACATGTCAAAGTATAAATTTGACGCCGGTAGTCGTGCTGATTTTTTCCAGATCACAAAAGCAAATAAGGCGGGTACCAACTGGTTTGATGCATTGTCCCAAAACGCACCCACACAATCACATCAGTTAAGTGTGCTTGGTGGTGGAGAGAATGCTTCATACGCGATTTCCGGAGGTTATCTGAAACAAAAAGGTACCATTATCCATACCGGTTTTGAAAAATATAATCTTCGTTCAAATACACGGTTCTCTGCTTTCAATAACAAGTTGCGCTTTGGAGAAAACATGCAATATAGTTTTACAGAAGGCTTTGGTGTTGGGGTGAATACAAATACTGCGGGTGATTATATCGGTGAAGGAAGTGCCCTGGGCTTCGCTTATCGTATCCATAATATTATTCCGGTCTATGATATGGGCGGAAATTTTGCTGGATCCGTTGGGGGACAATTTGGTAATGGGGAAAATCCGGTCGCTATCGCCTACCGCGCAAAAGATAATAAGAATAAGAGTAATATGTTCTTCGGAAACGTCTTTGGGGAATACGATATCTTTTCTGGACTGACATTCCGTAGTAGTTTTGGTATGAAGTATGAAAACTACAATGGCATATCCTATACCTACCCTAATCCCGAATTTACAGAGGGAAGTTTTAATAATGGGATCAATGAGTTCTTTGGGTTAAATAAAGAATGGACTTGGACAAATACCTTAAATTATAAAGCAACATTTAATGAAGATCACAGTCTGGCTATCTTAGCAGGTACTGAGGCTATCCAAAATAGAAACAGACAGATCAGGGGTAAAGGAAATGGATTCTTTACTATGTCGACTCTGGATTACCTTTATTTGGACGCCGCATCAACAGGCCGTGTGAGTGAAGGCGGTGGCTCGGTAGGCTCCTTATTTTCTATTTTTGGAAAAGTTGACTATTCATTCAAAGACCGCTATATCTTAAGCGCGACAGTACGTCGGGACGGGTCGTCCAATTTTGGTCCGAACAATAAATATGGTACTTTCCCAGGTGCCAGTGCAGCTTGGCGTTTGTCACAAGAGGAATTCATGAAAGGCATATCTTGGCTTTCTGATCTGAAAATTAGAGCTGGTTATGGGGTGACAGGTAATCAACGTATTCCTGCCAATCAATATTTAGATCGTTATCAAGTTGCGGTAAATTCTTCATCTTACCCAATTGATGGAAGCTTGACATCAGGAATGTGGCACAACGCCTATAGCAACCCAAATGTTAAATGGGAACAGGTGTCTGCGTTGAACCTTGGTTTGGACTTTACCTTATTACAAGGTGATTTTGATGGATCCTTCGATTGGTACAATAAGAAGACCAAAGACATGTTGTATCTACTTCCTTTGCCAGCCGTTGCCGCAGGTCGTGCCGCATCACCATATGTCAACATCGGGGATATGGAAAATAAAGGGATCGAGCTGTCTTTAAATTATCATTACGGGAGACGCCAACAAAGCGCCTTTACATTGGATTTGTCGGGTACTATTTCACGTAACGTGAATAAGATCGTATCATTGGCCCCTTCTGTTAGCCAACAGGTGTACGGAAGTTTTAGAAGTATGGAAACCTCTATCCTTAAACCCGGCGAAGCAATAGGTGCTTTTTATGGCTATAAGGTAATCGGAATCTATTCTGATGCGGATATGGCCAACACTGCTGTAGCGAAGTATGAAGATGGAAAATCCAGAGCAGGAGCGCTTAAATATGAAGATGTCAATGGTGATGGAAAAATTGATGCCAATGACCGTACAATAATCGGAAGCCCACATCCTGATTTTGTTTATTCATTCAATATCAACGCCGGTTATAAGAATTTTGACTTTATGGCTTATTTCTATGGGTCAAAAGGAAATAAAAACTATGAGGCGACACGTTATTTTACCGATTTCGGTGTTTTCAGAGGGCAAAAAAGTGAACGGGTGCTGGATGCGTGGGATGCAAAGAACAATCCCTCAAGCATGATTCCTTCGCAGGTAAACAATGCATCAGCGTATGAATATGCTTCTTCTAGCTATTATGTGCAAGATGCTAGTTTCTTAAAGCTAAAGAACCTTCAGGTCGGCTATAATTTTGATACCAATAAGGTTTTTGGTAACAATACTGGAATTAAGAAACTGAGAGCCTATGTAGGGGTTACGAATCTGTTTACCATTACGAAATACCAAGGTTTGGATCCAGAGGTAAGTGCAACACCGTCAACATATTCCGCATTGGGGGTTGACTTTGGTGTGTACCCGCAGGCACGTCAATATATGTTGGGTGTGAGTCTTGGATTTTAAGCACGGAATGAATTACGATAAAATTTGATTGAAATGAAAAAAAGAAATATAATTACAGTTCTAGGTATATCATTGATGTTATTGAGCTCATGTGGTAAATCTTTTCTAGAAAGAGATCCGCAGGGTGAGCTGCCTGAGAGTCAGGTCATCAATTCGAAAGGGATCGAAGCATCATTAATAGGTGCTTATGGAATCCTGAATGGTAATGTGAACGGAACCTGGGGGAACTATGCTTCAGCGCCGAGCCAATGGTTATTTGGTGAAGTAGGTGCCGATAATGCGCATAAAGGCTCTGAGGCGACAGATCAGCCCAATATGAATATGATCGAATTCCATACACCAAATAGCTCTAATGACAATCTGAGCACCATGTGGGAAGTGTATTATGAAGGGGTGTCACGTGCAAATAATACATTGCGCCTACTGAAATTGGATCAGGCAGGAGGAAAAACCGTTACTACTGCCAGAGCAACGGAAATTGAAGCCGAGGCAAAAGTGTTACGTGCACATTATTACTTCTTCCTGTGGCGAGTTTTCAAAAATTTGGCTTATGTCGATGAGAATACCTCAGTTGATGATGCTAAAGTAAAACCAAACACAGATGATGTTGTTCCTAAAATTATCGATGACCTGAAATTTGGCATCGCTAACCTCCCACAAACAAAAATCAATAAGCAGTCGGGGCGTATGGATAAAGGAATAGCGCAAGCTTATTTGGGTAAAGTGTATTTATATCAAAAGAAATATGCTGATGCCTTGGCTTTATTTAAAGATGTCATCGGAAGTAAAGATATCCGTACAATGCCTTATCAGAACAATTTCGATGTACTTACGAAAGATGGACCAGAGGCGCTTTTGTTAGCAAAGCATGCTATCAATCCTGATGGAAGCGGCGATAACGCTAACGTAGGGGATATGTTGTCTGGTTTGAACGGGAGCAATCCTGTTGGCTGTTGTGGATTCTATCAACCAACAATCGATCTGGTCAATGCTTATAAAGTCGATGCTAAAGGCTTACCAATGTTAGATACTTACCGTAATAATCCGTATAAATCTGATTTTGGTTTATCTACAGCAGAGAAAGAAAAATACAAATTAGATGTGAGCTTACGTTTCGATCCCCGTTTGGATTATACGGTAGGTCGTAGAGGTGTACATTTCTATGATTATGGTGTAATGCCGGGAGATGCCTGGATCCGTGAAGTAGGTTCAGGAGGACCTTTTGTGGGTATAAAAACAATGATCCCAAAAAGTTTACACAGTGGACACACGGCAGCTGGTGCGGCTTATATCACTGATTTGGATGTAAATATCATCCGCTTAGCTGACGTGATCCTCATGGCAGCCGAGTGCCAGGTTGAACTTGGTGATCTGGACGGTGCTTTGAAATCGGTCAATGCTATTCGCGAAAGAGCTGCTAAATTACCTCCAAAACTAACAGGAGATGATGTTCCGGCTGCAGCGTATGATGTGAAACCTTACCCTGCTTTCCCTGATCAAAATTTTGCACGTAAAGCTGTCCGTTTTGAACGTCGTTTGGAATTGGCGATGGAGGGACACCGGTTTTATGATTTGGTGAGATGGGGCGAAGCTAAAACCGTTCTGGAAAGCTATGCTAATTTTGAAGGCGGTTTTATGGCTCGTTATAAAGGCTTAAACTTTAAGGATCATAATGTATATCTGCCAATTCCACAGACGCAAATTGATAGAAGTGGTGGCGCCCTAAAACAAAACCCCGGTTATTAATAGTTGATATAAAACAGCAAAAGGAGGAGTGAATTTCCTCCTTTTGCCGTTTTAAATGATTTGTATCTTAATTTTGGCAATAGGAGAAAAGGAGTTGTTGCTCTTTTTTGTATGTTTGAACCAATGAAAAATTTCTTGCGCACGATATTGCTGCTTTGGCTTATCCCATTTTCTACCCTTATTGTAAAGTCACAGGATTTTGAAGACGTCTATCGGATGCTTCAGGAATCCAAAATATTAAATGATCATTTCTATGGATTTTCACTGTACGACTTAAATGCCAATAAGTTTGTCTTGGACGTCAATGGCAATAAGCATTTTACGCCAGCTTCAAATACCAAAATGTATACAACCTATGCCGCGTTGGAGCTATTAGGTGACTCCATCCCCGGATTGGAGTATGCGGAAAGGGGCGACTCCCTGTTGATTTGGGGAACAGGAGATCCGACCTTTTTGCATAATAGACTCGATACGCGGGTGGTCTATAATTTTCTGAAAAGAACGAACAAAACGATCTATGTTGTGCCCGGAACAATGAAAAATAAGTTCTATGCCCACGGTTGGGCGATGGAGGATTTCGAAGCATACTATCAGCCTGAGATAAGTACTTTTCCGATTTATGGCAATGTGGTCACTTTCCGTCAAAGAGGGTATAATCATTTAAATACTTCTCCTGGGATTTTTCAGAAAGACCTTGATTTTTTACCTGAACCTAAAACAGGTGATTTTGAACTTTCCCGCTCGTTTCGGAGCAATGTTTTTTGGATGTCGAAACGCCCTGTGCCAAACGATTATGTTAATGAAGTACCGTTTATCTATTCGGATAGTCTATTTGTGAAATTACTGTCAGATACACTAGGCAAGAAGGTAAATCTGCTGACCTATAAAAAGCCAAATGATACAAAAATATTGTATTCTGGAGAGACCAAAAATCTGATCCGGGAGATGATGTTGCCAAGTGATAATTTTATCGCCGAACAATTTTTGATGATGTGCTCTTGGAAGCAATATGGTCAATTTGATACCTATCTGGTTCGAGACTGGATGAAAAATAAAGTCTATAAGTTTTTTTCGAACGAAGTGGCGATTTTTGATGGATCGGGACTGTCTTCCTATAACAAGGTCACACCACAGAATAATGTTGACCTGCTAGTACTTCTGAAAAATAAGATCCCAGATGAGCGGGTGCGTTTTCGACTGTTTCCTGCCGGTGGGGTGGATGGTACACTGAAAAGGACCTATAGTAAAGACCAGGGTGAACCTTTTGTTTTTGCAAAGACCGGAACAATTACGTCTGTCTATAACCAGAGTGGTTATCTGGTCACAAGGTCAGGAAGACGGCTTGCTTTCTCTTTTATGAACAATAATTATATTGATGATCGCGCAAGTGAAATTCGTAAAGAAATGGCTAAAATAATTACTTATATTCGTCAAACTTATTAAGCCAATTTAAATGGAAGCAATTGTAAAAAACAATAAAAAACTGATTCGTTCATGGGCGATGTTTGATTGGGCCAATTCCGCTTACAACCTCGTGATTACCTCAACCATTTTCCCCGTATACTATACCGCAATTACAACGACAAAGGAAAATGGTGATGTTGTTGAATTCTTTGGTTTGAAGATTGTTAATACTGCGCTTTCCAATTTTGCTCTGGCAGCGGCTTATTTGTTGATGTCATTTTCCTTGCCTTTTATATCGTCCTATGCGGATGCTAAAGGATTGAAAAAACCGATTATGAAATTCTTTACTTATGTGGGAGCAATTTCATGTATGTGTCTGTTTTTCTTCAAACTCGATACCCTGGAGATTGGTATTATCTGTTTCGCTTTGGCTGCAATGGGTTATATCGGTGGGGTGCTGTTTAATAATTCCTACTTACCGCTGTTAGCAACTGTAGATCAACAGGATCGGGTGAGCGCGCAAGGATTTGCTTTTGGCTACATCGGTTGTGTGACCTTACAGATACTTTGTTTTATCGTAGTATTGAAACCGGAGTGGTTTGGTATTACCGATCCGTCTTTGCCTGCCCGGATTTCTTTTCTGATGGTAGGACTGTGGTGGTTGGGCTTTTCCATGATTCCATTTAAATATTTGCCTAAAATTGAAGCCACGGGCAATAATATCGGTAAAAGCTTTGTACAGAATGTGCGGGATGAGTTTAGCCATGTGATCCATAAAATTAAAGGTATACCCGAAATAAAGCAGTTTCTACCCGCTTTTTTCTTCTATGCGATCGGGGTGCAGACATTGATGATCGTCGCATCCTCATTTGGAGAGAAAATTCTTCATCTGGGGGCTGAGCGATTAATTGCAACAATTCTTTTAATTCAACTTGTAGCGATCTTAGGTGCATTTTTGATGTCATACCTATCCAAGCTTTTTGGAAATATTAAGGTGCTGATCGTCGTTGTGATGATCTGGATTGCAATTTGTATTGCTGCATTCTACTTGGCTACAGCAATGCAGTTTTATATTATTGCCGCATTGGTCGGCTTGGTTATGGGCGGAATTCAATCTTTATCACGGTCAACCTATTCCAAATTGATCCCAACGGATATCAAGGATACGACGGCTTTTTTCTCCTTTTATGATGTTACAGAAAAGGTGGCTATCGTCATTGGCTTGTTCTCCTTTGGCCTGATAGAACAGATCACACATAATATTCGCTATTCTGCACTGGTACTTTCTTTATTTTTTGTAATTGGATTGTTACTTTTGGTGCGGATATTAATATCCAATAAATCTTAATTTTATTGATTGAATTAAATATGAAGGTAGAACTTTTTGTTCCTTGTTTTATAGATCAGCTTTATCCAGAAACCGCTTTTAACACGATCCGTTTATTGGAGAAAGTGGGTTGTGAGGTGAGTTATAATCCTGATCAGACTTGCTGTGGGCAACCAGCTTATAACGCTGGTTTTTGGGACGATGCGAAGCAGGTAGGAAAGAAGTTTTTAGAAGATTTTTCGGGAGATCATGTTATTATTTCTCCTTCGGCCTCCTGTACCGGTATGGTCAGAAATGGTTATAGCGATCTGTTCGCAAATTCTGCAGATTCCCACCAATGTCATAAAATACAACAGCAGGTCATGGAGATTTCCGATTTCCTGGTCAATGTATTGAAAAAGGATTATTTTGGTGCTGAATTGGAAGGTGTTGGGGTGTATCATGACTCTTGTTCAGCCCTACGTGAGTGCAAGATCAAGGATGAGCCGAGAAAATTACTTAGCAAGGTGTTGGGATTGGAAATGGTGGAAGTAAAAGATAGTGAAACCTGTTGCGGTTTTGGTGGAAGTTTTGCTGTCAAGTTTGATGGGATATCGGCAGCCATGGCGGAACAGAAAGTCAGGAATGCCATGGCATTGAATGCTGATTATATTATTTCGACAGATTCGTCTTGCCTGTTGCAACTGCAGGCGTATATTGATAAACATAAATTACCCATCCAGACCATGCATCTCGTGGATGTACTGACTACCGGTTGGGGAAATATATAAATAACACACTTTAAATCTAAACACATGAATTCTAGAAGAGATTTTCTTAAAAACCTTGCATTAGCCTCTGCTGGTGTAGCATTGGCGCCATCATTGGAGAGCTTTGCTGTAGCAAAGAAAGACTGGTTTGACATTTCCTTGGCTGAATGGTCATTGCATAAAACTTTATTTAAAGGTGATCTGAACAATTTGGATTTCCCAGTTATAGCTGCAAAAAAATATGGTATCTATGGTGTAGAGTATGTGAATCAATTCTTTAAAGACAAGGCTAATGATAACAATTACCTGACTGAACTGAACATGCGTGCAAAGGATAATGGTGTAAGGAATGTGTTGATCATGGTTGATGGTGAGGGAAATCTTGGTGACGAAGATGAAACTAAAAGAAAACAGGCTGTACAAAATCACTATAAATGGATTTCTGCGGCGAACTTTTTGGGTTGCCATGCCATCCGCGTAAACGCTGCTGGTAAAGGTACGCCTGATGAAGTAAGCAAACGTGTGGTAGAGAGTTTAACTGCGCTGTCGGATATCGGAAAAAAAGCAGGTATCAGTATTATCGTTGAAAATCATGGTGGTATTTCCTCGCATGGTGACTGGTTGGCTAAAACCCTGAAAGCCGTAGGAAGCAAATATTGTGGAAGCTTACCTGATTTGGGTAATTTCTATGAATATGACCGTTATCAAGGTGTGACAGACTTAATGCCTTATGCGCATGGGGTAAGCGCGAAAACACATGATTTTGATGCGAATGGTAATGAAACTCAAATTGACTATGAGCGTATGTTGAAAATCGTGAAAAAGGCGAAATTCAAAGGATATGTTGGGATTGAGTACGAAGGAAGTAAATTGAGTGAAGAGGAAGGAATCTTCGCAACGAAAAAATTATTGGAACGTTTGCGTCCATTGATCTAATATAAAAGTATATAAACAAAGTTCTTTTCATGCTATTGAAAAGAACTTTGTTTTTAATCGAGAATTTAATTGATAGGAGATATCCTATTGAAGTAAATCTAAATTTTGTCCATATTATTGTGTCGACTAATTTGATTGCAGCACCTACTTTGGTGGCCTATGAACATAGGACGATCTGGTCTGGATAGCAATGGATAAATTGAAATCACACTACCTGATATTGAAAAATAACGATTAGAAAAACATGAATTTTGAAAAAGATGCTGTTCTGGAATCTCACTTAAATCAAGTGGGTGCTGAACGAGTATTGGTGAAAGGGCATCCCGCTGGATTATTTGTCTTGTTTTTTACGGAGATGTGGGAGCGTTTTAGTTATTATGGCATGCGTGCGCTATTGGTAAACTTTCTGGTTTCGACGATTGCGCAACATGGCTGGGGCTGGACAAATTCGGAGGCCATGAAGCTGTACGGTCTGTATACGGGGATGGTCTTTTTAACGCCTTTATTTGGTGGAATTATTGCGGATCGTCTGACAGGATATAAAAAGTCTATCATGGTGGGGGCGATCATCATGACTCTGGGCCATATTTCGATGGCCATGGAGGGATTCAATAAAAATTTCTTTCTGGCGGGATTGATCCTTATTGTCCTGGGAAATGGTTTGTTCAAACCCAATATATCTTCTATGGTGGGTAAACTATATCCTGATAAGGGCGGAAAAAAGGATGCCGGATATACGATTTTCTATATGGGGATCAATGGTGGTGCCTTTTTGGGCATGATGCTGTGCGGTTATATTGGTGAGAAAATAGGCTGGCATTATGGTTTTGGACTTGCCGGTATATTTATGTTTCTGGGCATGTTGCAGTTTTACTTTGCGCAGCGCATTTTTGGAAAAATAGGGGATACGCCAGAAAAAGAAAGCACAGTTTCGGAAAAATTGAATCAGGACGATGAACAGCCAAAGCATATTGTACGTGATCGGCTATTGGTCATCGCGATTTTTATGTTTTCAAGTATTGTGTTCCATTTGGCTTTTGAACAGGCGGGAGGTTCGATGACCATATTCGCCAAAAACTATACCCAACGTGTCTTGAGCGGAGAAGCTGCCACCATTTTTAAATGGGCAGATTTCGCGTTAACGATCGTCCCTATTGTTGTGATTACTGGAGTACTATTGGTATTGGCGAAGAAAATAATTCGTAAATACCCCTTAATCATACTCTTTTCCAGTATCTCATTTGTGATTATCTGGTCCTTGTGTCTATGGAAGGTTTACCGTGAATATCATGGTATGAATTCGGAAGTGACCGTGTCTTGGTTTCCCATGCTCAATTCTTTCTTTATCATAACGCTAGCAACTTCATTCAGTAAGATCTGGGAGCGTGTATGGAACCCTTCTGGCCCGATTAAGTTTGCGATGGGGCTAACCCTGGTCGGTGTTGGATTTGCGGCCTTAGCAATAGGTAGCGCGGAGATTCCAACAGGAGCAAAGACGGCTTCGGTCAGTATGATCTGGTTGGTGTTGGCTTACTTTTTTCATACAGTAGGTGAGCTTTGCATCGGCCCTGTGGGACTGTCTTATGTGAGTAAATTGTCGCCAAAGAAATTCCTGGGCCTGTTATTCGGTTTTTGGTTTTGTGCCAATGCCATCGCTAATTTTATCGGTGGATTTATTGGTTCTTACATTGATAAGATAACCGAATCACATTCCATGTCGTTTTTCTTTGCCGTGTTTACGGTCATACCAATGATAGCGGCTGTATTTCTGCTGCTTGGTAATAAAAAAATAAAAAAGATGATGCATGGGATTGATTAATTCATAGAAAAATAGTGTATCTTCATGCGATTTTTATCAAATTAAAAACAAAACCTGAGTTATAAAACAATTATTGAAATTATATGAATCAAGAAAAAGATCAAGTTCTTGTAGCACATCTGGCCAAGCAGGGGATAGATGACAAGATGGTAAATGGGCATCCTGCCGGATTATTTGTGCTGTTCTTTACGGAAATGTGGGAGCGTTTTAGTTATTATGGAATGCGTGCGCTATTGACCTTATTTTTAATCAGTACGATCGCTGATGGGGGATGGGAATGGAGCAATGAGCGCGCAATGAAGTTATATGGTTTATATACAGGTTTTGTTTATTTGACCCCGTTGATCGGTGGTATGATTGCAGATAAATTGACCGGTTTTAAAAAGGCCATCTTGATCGGTGCATTGATTATGACGCTGGGTCATCTATCCATGGCATTTGAGGCTGTCAATTCAGGTTTCTTTTTCTTAGGTCTACTCTTGATGATCTTAGGAAATGGGATGTTCAAACCGAATATCTCTTCAATGGTTGGAAATCTATACCCAGATAAAAGTGCAAAGAAAGATGCTGGTTACACGATTTTCTATATGGGTATCAATGCAGGATCATTTTTGGGAATGCTTTTGTGTGGTTATATCGGTGAGAAGATCGGTTGGCACTATGGATTTGGTTTAGCTGGGGTTTTCATGTTTTTTGGAATGTTACAATTCTATTTTGGACAGAAAATATTCGGAATTATTGGCGATACTCCCAAAGCTCTACAGGCTCATCATGACGAGAAAGTCAAAAATAAAGAAGAGGTTGATGAGGTTATACCTGGTCATGTCGTTAGAGACCGCCTTATTGTCGTTACAATATTCATGCTTGCCAGTGTGGTATTCTTTTTATCTTTTGAGCAAGCCGGAGGTTCAATGTCTATTTTTGCCAAAGATTATACACAGCGTGTACTTTCAGGGGACTCAGCAGTAGCATTTAAATGGATTGATACGATCCTAACGATTGTTCCCATTGTTATTGTAACGATTGTATTGACCGCACTGGCCAGAAAGATTTATAAACAATATCCATTGACGATTTTGTTTACGGCGATTTCCTTTGGTATTATCTGGTGCTTGGGCTTATGGAAAGTATTTCGTGAGATCGGTATAACAGGTTCTGAAGTTGGCGCCTCTTGGTTCCAGATATTAAATGCCTTTTTTATTATTTCGTTAGCATCCTCTTTCAGTAAATTCTGGGAAAAAATATGGAATCCTTCGGGACCCGTAAAATTCGCTATGGGTTTGATCTTGGTCGGTATTGGTTTTGCAGCCCTGGCTTACGGTGCAAATGATATTCCACAGGGAGCTAAAACAGCTTCAGTGAGTATGATATGGCTTGTTATCGCTTATTTCTTCCACTCAGCGGGAGAACTTTGTCTATCACCCGTAGGACTTTCTTATGTAAGTAAACTGTCTCCAAAGAAATTTTTAGGCTTACTTTTTGGCTGTTGGTTCTGTGCTTCAGCTATCGCTAATTTTATCGGTGGATTTTTAGGATCGTATATTGATAAAATTACAGCGGAGCATTCGATGTCTTATTTCTTCATGATCTTTGCTATCGTTCCAGCTGTGACAGCATTATTATTAATCGTTTTCAATCCTATTTTGAAAAAGATGATGCACGGCATCAACTAAGATAACTGTCTTAAAGTTAGAATAACAATAAAGGGCCGATCATAATTGATCGGCCCTTTATTGTTATTGAAGTGATAAGTTTCGTTTTATTCCTCGATTTTTAATAACAGCTTATCTATACGATTGCCATCCATGTCCAATACTTCAAATACCATATTTTTGAAGCGTACACGTTCGCCTTCCTCAGGGACGTGATCCAGTAATAAAAATACCAGACCTCCGACTGTCGTGACATTGTTGATGTCGTCCTCGTCTTCTTCAGAAAGACCTATTTCAAATTCATCCAAGAGATCCTCGATCTGATATTGGCCATCAACAACATAGTCACCACTTTCCAATTGACGCATTTTGGGGCGTACACTGATGTCGCTTTCGGTAATGTTACCAACCAGGTCGCCTACGATATCGCGTAGTGTAATAATACCTTGTGGAGAGCCATATTCGTCGATAACCACAGCTTGATGCACCTGCGATGTCCTCAGTGTATTCATAATACTATATGACGGACTGAATTCGTTGACGAACTTGATCGGCAACAGAAGTTCCCTGAGATTAAAGGGTTTGTCTTGAAAACATTGTCTAAGCAGCGATTTGACATGAACAACACCTTTGATATTATCCAGTCCACCTTCGCAAACAGGATAAATGGAATGGTCATTGTCAAGGATAATCTGTCTGTTCTCTTCAAAACTGTCTTCAAGATCCAGAAACACAATGTTCTTGCGGTGGGTCATCAGATTGATCGCTTTTTTGTCGCCTAAACTGAGGAGACGATCCACGATATCGTGTTCAATGCCTTCAATTACGCCACTATCGACTCCCTCGTCGACCAATGCCTTGATCTCTTCTTCGGTCACACTGTTTCCCGTACTTTTGATATTAAGGATCTTGACAATAAACTCAGTAGAGGCGCTCAATAACCAAACAAATGGTCTGACAATCTTGCTGAGCAAGTTCATGGGGTAAGCAATGAACATGGCGTATTTTTCAGGGATAGCCATTCCGATACGCTTGGGTACCAGCTCGCCAAGAACCAATGAAAAATAGGTAATGATCAGCACCACCAAAACAACCGCTAACTCCTGACTATAGGGTGCGAGTATGCTTGATTTGTTAAAAACTTCGATCAGGTAGGTGGAGATGCTACCACCCGAAAAGAAACCTGTTAAGATACCAATTAGCGTAATCCCAATCTGTACCGTGGATAGGAAGCTGTTAGGGGATTCTTTGAGATGTAGTGCAATCTTGGCTGCTGGATTATTCTTATCGCTCTCGGCCTGTAAGCGCGCCTTTCTGCTGGAAACAATTGAAATTTCGGAAGCAGATAGGATTCCATTTAAGATGATTAGTACTAAGATTATAATTGCTTCGGTGAGCATAATGTTATGGAAAAATTGTTTGTGAACGCTAATTTAAGAAAAAGGCAGCCTAAATGGTAGAACTATCGATATTATATTAAATACCATAACGAAAGAAGCTGTATCTTTTCGGGATACAGCTTCTATGGTTTATACTATTTTTTGATATTATATACCGCTATCGTCAAGCATAAAGGTATTTTTCTTTGTTTTCCATTTTCCTTTTGTGAAATCTGGGAACTCTAACGTTTTATTACCTTTTTTGATCGATTCTGTAGAAAGTGGGAATACTGCACTCATTGTTACTGAATCATAAACGTCAATTGGCGTTTGAACTTTTTGTTTTACAGCTTGGATAAATGCATTGAATACAAACCAGTCCATACCACCGTGACCTGAACCAGTTGCTAATTCTTCGTATTTCTTCCAGATAGGGTGATCATATTTTTTAACCCACTCGTCTGCCGGATCCCAAGTGTGGGGTTTTGATTTACCTTCGATATGGATACCTTTAGCGACGTCCATCCAGATACCGTCTGTACCCTGTACACGGAAACCGATAGAATATGGTCTTGGTAAATGGGTATCATGTGTCAACAACATTGTTTCACCATTCGCACATTGTAACATCGTTTGTGTAATGTCGCCGTTTTTATAGTTTAACTTGCTATTTGGGTGTCCTGGGGATACTTTATTCACATAAGCCGCCAAACCACGTGCCTTACTTGAGTAAGATGTGATATGTGTAAATCTATTGCCTTTGTTGATGTCAACAAATTGCATGATTGGACCTAGACCATGTGTTGGGTAAAGGTCACCATCTTGGTCGATGTTGAACTGTGTACGCCATTGTGCTTCAGAAAGTGCTTTAGGCCCGTATTCTACACCATGACCGTAATAACTCTTTCCATCATTGAATAGAACTTCACGTAAATCATGTTGATAGCCACCTTCAAGATGTAACAATTCGCCAAATAAACCTTGTCTGTGCATATTTAATACAGCAAGCACATCACGACGGAAAGCAACATTTTCCAATGTCATATAAGGTTTACCTGTTTCTTCAGAAGCTTTTACAACATCCCAGTGATCTTGTACTGTTAAGCCTGCGATAACCTCACAACCGACATATAAACCCGCTTTCATGGCATCAATAGCTTGGTCTTTGTGAAATTGCCAAGGTGTTGCGATGATAACGGCATCTAATTTTTCGCTGCTCAACATTTTTTTGTAAGCATCAACGCCTCCAGTATACTCTTTCGGAAGTTTGGTGCCTTTCTCATTGAACTGTTTACGGCATTGTGCAAGAGATTCTTCTTGTGTATCACATACTGCCACAATTTCTAAGTCGTCTCTATGTAAGGCAATCTGAACGTGATTACGTCCACGAAGGCCAACCCCGATAAAGCCGATTTTTATCTTCCCGTTTGTTTGAGCGAATAGGTCTGTGCTTGAAAGAACGCCGATTCCAGCGGTAGTGATGGCAGTTGATTTAATGAAATTTCTTCTATCCATTGTTTTGAGATATGAGGAGTTTGTATATTAGTTATTTATCTTACAATAAGAACCGTCTATGTGACTGGCTCTTATCAACAAATATATTATTTCATTTGCTATAAATGAAAGTGCAAACGATTGTTTAAATTTATTAAATTTCATGCAATCGTTTGATTGAAATAAAAATTATCATTTATTAATTCAATTTATGATATTGCAAGCACATTGATGATTTAAAAAACATAGTTTAATGTCTGATTTTAACCAATTAGTAGTAGAGAACGCAGCAAAACAATTCACATTAGAAGGAGATATCATTTCAGTGCAGCCTTTTGGTTCTGGTCATATCAATGATACTTATCGTGTAATTACCTCCATAGATAGTGGAATATCGCATTTATTGCAACGCATTAATCATCACGTTTTTCCAAATGTGGACGGTTTGATGCATAATATTGAAATCGTAACAAAACATCTTAGTAAAAAAGTAAAAGTTGCAGAAGGGAAGCAGGTTAGTGATCATGTTCTGACGATCATTCCTACACTGGAGGGCAAACTATATACAACGGATAGTACCGGGAATTACTGGCGTATGTTTATCCTGATCGAGGATACGAAGAGTTATGATATCGTGGAGACGGAAGTGCAGGCCGCAGAAGGTGGACGTGCTTTTGGACTGTTCCAGAAACAGCTTTCTGACCTGGATGCTTCCCGTATTGTGGAGGTACTTCCTAATTTTCATAATGTAGAATTCCGACTTGATAACCTGAGAAAGGCTATCGCAAAAGATGTCTGCCAACGTGTTCGTCTGGTGCAAGATAAACTGGATTTTATCTTTAATCGTGAAGACCGCATGAAGACGATTCTGGATTTGGGAAATAAAGGTGCATTGCCGCTACGTATCACACATAACGATACAAAGTTTAACAATGTATTGTTGGATGTTCATGATAAAATGCAGTGTGTAATCGATCTGGATACAGTTATGCCAGGGTATGTGGCTTATGATTTTGGGGATGCCATCCGTACCATTATAAATCCCGTAGCCGAAGATGAGAAGGATATATCGAAAATCGTGCTGAACCTTTCATTATATAAGGCTTATGCGGAAGGATATTTGGAAGAAGCAAACGAATTTTTGACGACACTGGAAAAAGAAACTTTGGTGGATGGCGCATTTTTGTTGCCTTATATGCAAGGTGTGCGTTTCTTGACCGATTATATCGAGGGTGACCACTATTATAAAACCAAATATGATGAACATAATTTGGTACGCACCAATACACAGCTGAAATTGGTAGAGGAGATGGAAAAGAATGAGGAATTTATGAGAAAGGTAATTTTTGATTGTATTTAACGATTTTATACCTTTAATATTTTGAGAAGCTTCCATCTGATGATGAAGCTTCTTTTTCTTAACTTTATTGTATATGAAGAAACTAACCATTCTGCCTATTGCATCAGATTTGACCGGCAGTCACAATTTTAATCAGCTTTCGGATCTTGTCAAAGATTTGGAATGGAATACATTGGAATATAGTAATTGGAGCGAGTCGTATCCTTACAAGCCGCAGGTGCGATTTAAAATTGGTTACACGCAAAAAGCATTGCTGTTGCAGTTTGATGTCGCAGAAGAGCAATTGCGTGGAAATTATGCGGAGGTGAATCAAAATGTATGGGAGGATAGCTGTGTAGAGCTTTTTGTTTCGTTTGATGATCGTCAGCATTATTATAATATTGAGTTTAATTTGATAGGAACAGGATTGATCGGCTACGGAACTCCTGATAAATCAACGAGAAACAGGCTCAGTGCGGCAGAGATTGAGACGGTACAGGCATTCTCCATGATTGAACGGCATAGTGGTACGGACAGACGTTGGAGCATGATCCAGGTCATTCCACTGGCTGTCTTTAAATTTAATGATACAAGTGATCTGAAAGGGAAGAAAATACATGGGAACTTTTACAAGTGTGGTGACAACCTAAAAAATCCGCATTTTCTGTCATGGAATAAAGTAGATAATCCAACTCCTAATTTCCATTTACCTCAATTCTTTGGGGAATTGATTTTTGGATAGAAGTTGGATTATTAAAATGTTGATGCTTATTGGTAAACAGATTCTTTTTTGAATTTTTTTGCCAATAAAGCATACACCAAAACACGGTATTTATTTTTATTGGATTTACCAATAGTGGTAATAACCTCTTCTAATGCCTTGTCTAAATCAGGACCATCTTTAAGACCTAATTTTTTGATCAGGAAATTTTGCTTGACACGATTAAGCTCCTCGGGATCTGATGCTGCAATAGTTTCTGAATCTGCATTGTAAATGGAAGGACCCATTCCTTTTGTCACTTTTGCAATGAATGCATCATCTAGTGATAGACCAAGTTTTTTGGATTCTGCAGTATATGCAGCAATTTTTTCATCTAATTTGCTCATAATTATGTAAATGATTTAATTGTAGTAAGTTAAGTTAGGAGAAAAAACTTGGAAAACAAAATAATTCTTGGGGGATAAATAAAGATTGTTACATTTGTAACCGTTTAAGTGCCGGTAACTGAAAGTGTGGAAAAATTCAGCGAATTATTCTTTGCAATTGTTGCAAATTACATTTTTATAAATTATCTTTGCACCTCAATAATTGAATATACGTAATCATAATAATAATGAAAAAAGATTTGCATCCTTCAAATTACAGATTAGTTGTATTTAAAGATATGTCAAACGACTATGCTTTTATTACTAAATCTTGTGTTGACACGAAAGAGACTATTCAGTGGGAAGATGGTAATGAGTATCCAGTTGTAAAATTAGAGATTTCTCATACATCACACCCTTTCTATACAGGTAAAATGAAATTGGTTGATACTGCTGGACGTATCGACAAATTCCGTAGCCGTTACAACAAAAAATAATTGTAGCAGATCTGTATATTACAATATTAAGAACTCGATAAATGCTATTTGTCGGGTTTTTTTTATTATTTTTATTTTGTGAAAATCTTTTTTGTAGATTGTTTTGATGCTATCCGACCGTTGGATAAGCTCACTTTCCCGCTGACTTCTTTTGATAAAAAGAGTTTATATCCTTTTACCTTTATTAAATCATGTCTTGACTTACGTGTCGGTATACTGACGCTAAGAGAGAAATGGAATAGGTTGGCCCAAATGTTCAATTTAGAGCTTGCTGAAGGTGATATTCTGGAAGATGGTATTCTATGTCTGTCCGAGAATATTATTCCATCTGAGGGCTTATTGCGGGCTATTGCTACAATGGAAGTGGGAGATGCCTTACAACAAAACGGAACAGTCTTCGCCTGGCGATATCATCAAGAAGGTGTCTTTAAACTAAAAGGTGCTGATGATACCATATCTTTGTTGAATGGGGTAGAGGATCTGTTTTTATTAACAGGCGCTGAAATTGTCAATGATTTCAATCTTTTAGCAAAAAAGACCGCTGCTGCGACTGTCTCTCCGACAAATCAGCTGCTGGGTACAGATTTTTACATTGCAGAACAGGTCACGATGGAGTGTGTGACACTCAACTCGACTACTGGGCCCATTTATATTGATGAAGGTGTTACAATTATGGAAGGGGCGCATCTTCGGGGACCTTTATACCTAGGGAAGGGCGCTGTCGTGAAAATGGGTGCAACAATCTATGGGAATGTATCTGTTGGTAAGCAGAGCGTTGTAGGTGGTGAAGTGGGTAATTCAGTTATTGGTGACTTCTCCGCAAAAGGTCATCACGGCTATTTGGGCTGTTCGGTCATTGGTGACTGGTGTAATCTCGGCGCAGGAACATCCAATTCAAATCTAAAAAACAATCTAAAAACGGTTACGATTTATGATTATAAACTGGAAGACTTTAGAGATACAGGTTTATTGAAGTGTGGTGTCTTTATAGGTGACTATACACGAGCGGGGATCAACTCATCTTTCAATACCGGAACCGTAATTGGAATTGCAAGTATGCTAGCAGATACAAGTTTTTATGCTAAATTTGTACCGTCGTTTGCCTGGGTGTTCAATGGGGATACACAGATCTATAACTTTGATAAGTTTATGGCGTATCTGGAAGCACTATATATATCGAAAAATGAGGAACTACCGGAACGGCTCATAAGGGAATTGAATCAACTTAACAAAAAATATAATTAAATCGTAAAAATCATGCGTAAGAAAATCGTAGCTGGTAATTGGAAAATGAATTTAGACTATCAATCAGGATTAAGTTTATTCTCTGAAATTATCAATATGGCCAAAGATGAGGTAATTGGAAATCAGGAACTGGTTGTTTGTAGCCCTTTCATCCACTTGTCAAGTCTTGGGCAATTATCTAAGAATGTTGCTAATGTGAATATTGGTGCACAAAATATTCATCAGGCGGAGTCTGGAGCATACACAGGTGAGATTTCAGCAGGTCAGGTAAAATCGGTGGGTGCTTCACATGTGATCTTAGGTCACTCTGAAAGACGTGCTTATTTTGGTGAAACAGATGCGTTGTTGGCTGCTAAAGTAGATATCGCGCTGAAACATGGCCTGACGCCTATATTTTGTATCGGCGAAACAAAAGAAGAACGTGAATCGGGTGATTTCTTTGAAATAATTAAAACACAATTGACAGCTGGATTGTTCCATTTGTCCAATGAAGATTTTGCTGCAGTCGTATTGGCTTATGAGCCAGTTTGGGCGATTGGGACAGGACTTACGGCTAGCCCAGAGCAAGCGCAGGAAGTTCATCAGTTTATTCGTCAGGTTGTCGCAGAAAAATACGGCCAAGAAGCAGCGGATAACACAAGTATCCTGTATGGTGGATCTTGTAATCCGGGCAATGCGAAGGATCTATTTGCACAGGCAGATATTGACGGTGGTTTGATTGGAGGAGCTTCATTGAAATCGAGAGATTTTATTGATATTGCCAAAGTGTTTAACGGCTAATTTTTAGAAATGAAATACATAGAGGTTATCTTTCAAATGCTATCGGGTGAGGAATGGCAAAAAGATCTATTGGTATCTGATTTGGCAGACATCGGCTTTGATACTTTTGAAGATACCGAATCAGGATTTGCAGCTTATATTCCAGCTGCAAATCTTGATTTGCAAGCATTAGAAACATTAATGCTAAATCTTGATGAGGGATTTGAAGTAGACTATAAGGTTCAGGAAATTGAAAACCAGAATTGGAACAAACTCTGGGAGAGTAATTTTAACCCTATTGAAGTCGGTGGACAGTGTTATGTACGTGCTACGTTTCATGACGCAAAACCTGATTTCCCTTATGAAATAGTCATTGATCCTAAAATGTCCTTCGGGACAGGACACCATCAGACCACATCGATGATGCTCCAATATATTTTGGAGAATGATTTTGAGGGTAAGCAGGTGTTGGATATGGGCTGTGGTACGGGTATTCTAGCAATCTTGGCATCCAAAAAAGGTGCTAATGCTGTCTTGGCAGTAGATTATGATGAAATCTGTGTGGACAGTGTGATCGAAAATAGACTACTTAATACCGTAGACAATATCGAGGCTATTTGTGGTTCCTTCGAAGTTTTAGAAGGTCGAATTTTCGATACTATCTTAGCAAATATCAATCGAAATATTCTATTGGAACAATTACCACAATATGCTTTAAGTATCAATAAAAATGGAGAGTTGTACTTAAGCGGATTTTATGAACAGGAAGATTTGGCGATGTTACGTGATACTGCTGAGTCTTTAGGTTTTGAATTTATCTCCAAAAAAGTTTTAAATAATTGGTGTGCAGCCAAGTTTGTGAAACGGTAATAGAGCGATGCGTATTCATTTTATAGCGATAGGTGGTAGTGTGATGCATAACCTTGCCATTTCTTTGGCAAAGCAAGGGCACCAAATTACTGGATCTGATGATCAGATTGTGGAACCTTCCCGTTCCCATCTCATCGAAGCTGGATTATTGCCAGATCAATTGGGATGGTTTGCCGACAAGGTGACCGAAGATATTGATGCCGTTATTTTGGGAGCACATGCGCAAGCAGATAATCCCGAATTGAAAAAGGCGCAGGAATTAGGCCTGAAGATCTATTCTTTTCCCGAGTTTATACAAGAACTCTCACAGGATAAAATCCGTGTGGTTATTGCAGGGAGCTACGGGAAAACAACGATTACGAGCATGATTATGCACGTTATGCGCTCCTTAGGAAAAGAATTTGATTATTTGGTTGGGGCGCAATTAAGAGGCTTTGATAAACTTGTGGATATTACCAAACATAATAAGATTATTATTATCGAGGGAGATGAATATGTTTCGTCCAAAATTGATTCCAAGTCGAAATTTTTATATTATAAGCCTAATATCGCACTAATCTCGGGTATCGTATGGAATGAATTTAATTCCAAAATATCTCAAGAGGAATATATTAAACAATTTGAAGATTTTATTGATTCCATACCCCCTAAAGGAACACTGATCTATAATAAAGAAGATGCCGTTCTTCAAAAAGTTTTGCAAGATACCAAAGACTGTAAAATTAACCGGCATGGCTATAAGATCCCCGATTACACAATTAATAAGGGGGTTACCTATCTAAATACCGCAGACGGAGAAGTTCCTTTACAAGTATTCGGGAAACATAATCTGTCTAATATCGCTGGTGCTTATACAGTCTGTGAATGGTTGGGCATTAAAAAGAAAGAGTTCTTTGATGCAATAAAGAGTTTTAATACATCTATCCGTTATTTGGAGTTTGTGGCGAGCTCAGAAGGATCTGTAGTCTATCAAGATTATGCCTGCAATGCGGATAAAGTGCGGTCGAGTATTCACGCGGTAAAAGAACAATTTCCTAATCAGAAATTGGTCACAATTATTGAATTAAACTCGTATGATAGTTTAGATTCGTCCTTTTTGTTACAATATGCGAACTCAATGGAAGAGTCGGATCTCTCTGTGGTTTACGTGAATATCCACTCCTGTAAGGAACTTAATAAGGATATTGAAAGTGTTCCTGAGAATATCAAAAGGAGTTTTAATAATCCTGATTTAGAGGTTGTTGTGAGCTTAGATGGCCTGTATTCCTTTTTGGATGGAGTTAAATCTAAGGGTTACAATTTACTACTTATGAGTTTAAATAATTATAATGGGGTTAATCTCTCGGTGCTCGCTGATCGGTTTTTTAGAGATTTTTAGAGAAAAAAATATAATTTAATGTAAATTATATTTTTATTTGCTATTTTTGTTTAAAATATCTACCAGATGAATGCATTAGGAAAAAAAATTAGACTACTTAGACACCAGAAGGGATGGAGTCAAGAGGATGTTGCAAAGCGATTGGATATCTCAATCCCAGCATTTTCAAAAATTGAAACAGGTATTACAGATGTAAATCTGTCTCGCCTTAATCAAATCTCAAAATTATTCAATTTGACAGTTGTTCAACTACTATCTACTTCTGATTCAGAAGAGGATAAAGAGTATGTCAATGAGGTCAATGCGTTAACGCAAAAGTTGCAACTACGTGATGGCGAAGTTATCGAACTTCAGAAAAAGGTCATTGATCTTTACGAACAATTGCACAAAAGATAGGGCATATTAAAAATGTTACTGAAAAGGCAATCCAAATGGGTTGCCTTTTTTTGTTTATGCAACTTTATTTTGGCCAAAAGTGATTTTGTTTTTGTTTCTTTGTAAGTATTTTATAAAAATAAAGGTTGATTACTTATGGGGAGACTAAACGGGGATATAACTACTAGCCCGTCGAACGATTTTTTTAAATCGAATGTACTAGGACAGCGCTCAGGGCTGTTCGTACTTTTCTTTACAGAGATGTGGGAACGGTTTTCATTCTATGGAATGCGTGTCCTATTGATGCAATTTTTAACTGCTGCAGTTATTCAAGGTAGCCCATTCTCTGGCTGGGCCTGGACCGCACAACAAGCAGGTGCTTTGTACGGAACATACGCGATGATGCTCTATCTGACACCAATACTCGGTGGGATCATTGCCGACAAATACATCGGATCCAGAAAAGCTGTTATTATTGGCTCAGCTATCATGACATTGGGGCATGCCGCAATGGCTTTTGATACTGCGATCATGTTTTTTCTGGGATTGATCTGTTTGGTTATCGGAACAGGTTTTTTCAAACCGAACATGCCTTCGATCCTTGGCGAAATGTATAAAGATCTTCCTGAAAAGAAGGATGGAGCGTATACGATATTCTATATGGGTGTCAATGCAGGCGCTTTCTTTGGGATGATGCTCTGTGGTTACATCGCTGAAACATATGGATGGCATTGGGGATTTGGATTGGCTGGTATTTTTATGCTCCTAGGTACCCTTCAGTTTGTGTTTGCAAAACCGCTCATGGGCAATCTTGGGATTTTGGACAAATCTGCGGCCGGAGAAAAGAAAGAAGTTATTGTCAATGATACGGATACTAAAAATCCGTTTACAATAAAGGATTTTGTGCTTATCGGTATTGTAGCTATCATAGGATTTGTATATGCCTTCAATGATCCATTGTCGAAAAATGGTATTATTGATGTTTTTGCCGGGCTGGATACTTCTTTTTTAAGAGGTCAGTATATCATGGTCATTATTGCATTGATCTTGTTTATTTATTTGATCGTTTCCCGGATTTTGCGTTATGACAAGACTGTACGGGATAGAATGTTTGCCGTGGTGCTTTTGGCGTTTTTCCTCATCTTCTTTTTCATGAGCTTTGAACAGGGGGCAACCTCATTGGTCATTGTCGCAAGGGATAATATCGACAGAGCACTTACAGGTGCCGCATTGACGACATTTAATGTAGTCAATGGTTTATTAACGATCGTACCACTAGCAATTATCAGCTGGGTTTTAATAAAACTTGCAAAGGTAACCTGGGATAAGATTGCCATCTCCAATATCGTATTATTTGTCTGCTTTGGACTGATCTGGGGTGCCGCAATCTGGATGCTTTATCAGGAGTTTAATAAAGAAGCTTCGGAAATCAAAGTATCCTGGTTTTCTATTCTCAACTCATTTTTTATCATTGCACTAGCTTCCACGGTATCTAAGATATGGGAATCGAAATACAATCCTTCAGCTGCCTTTAAATATGGATTTGGTCTGATACTGGTTGCCATTGGATTCCTGATTATCGGACTAGGTTCATGGGGCATAGCACCGGGAATGAAAATTTCTATGGTATTTCTCGTCTTGACTTACCTATTTCATACATTGGGAGAATTGTTTATTTCTCCGGTGGGCTTATCTTATGTTTCTAAATTGGTTCCAGCACGGATGTTGGCTTTTATGTTCGGCATCTGGTATCTAGCAATTGCTATTGCACAAAAGGTTGCAGCAGTATTGGGCGGACAGGTCGAGACAATTCAACAGGAATATTCGTTGAGTCACTTTTTCTTTTTATTTACGGCTATTCCAGCTTTGGCCGGATTGCTTGTCATGCTGTTCAATCCTTTGATCAAAAGATTGATGCACGGAGTTAAATAATAACTATATAAGCTTCTTTTACGAAAGAAGCTTTTTTGATTAATATAAATACAGTATGGAGGTTAGTACACGGGAATCGCTAGAGGAGATTCAAAATTTTAAGGGAAAGTACCCAAGGCAGATCTGGAGCCTGTTTTTCTCGGAAATGTGGGAAAGATTTTGTTTTTATGGCATGCGGGGCATGTTGGTGTTCTTTATGATCACACAACTGAACTTTGCGGAGAAAGAAGCTAATTTGCAGTATGGAGCTACCCAGGCATTTGTCTATGCTTTTACATTTATCGGTGGTCTTTTTGCTGATAAGATTTTAGGTTTTAGAAAATCATTGTTTTGGGGAGGTATATTAATGATTGTAGGGAGTCTTTTCCTAGCCGCAGATCCACATCAATATTTCTTTTTTGGTCTCTCATTCATTATTATTGGTACCGGCTTTTTTAAACCGAATATCTCTACGATGGTAGGAGAGCTCTATCGTGATGGCGATAGCCGTCGTGATGGTGGTTTCTCGTTGTTCTATGCAGGGATCAATCTAGGTGCATTTTTAGGTGGCTATGTTTGTGTCGCCATTGGTAAAGGATATATGTTAAGCTCGGTTATCTCCGAACCTCACCGTTGGAATGTTGCCTTTGGTCTAGCTGCAATAGGGATGCTGGCAAGTTTGATTAATTTTCACTTTACCAAAAGGCACCTTGGACCTATCGGGCTTAAACCCGGACACCCAGATGCTATCGTAAAGACGAAAGCCTTGCCAAAATGGGTTGAATATGCTGTATATGCGCTGACTTTGATCTTTATACCTGTTATTCAGATCATGGTGTCGAAAACCCAATATACCGATTATTTTATGTATACCATTGGCCCATTGACACTTTTATACCTGTTTTATGAAATGTCGCAAGTAACCAAGGAGGAACGCAAGAAATTAATTGCTGCACTGGTATTTATTTTGTTTTCCATTATCTTTTGGGGGATATATGAACAGAGTGGTGGTTCATTGAGCATCTTTGCTGCCAAGCATCTGAATGACTCTTTACTTGGGGCAGTGACACTTGATCCAAATGGTGTCAATAATTCTGGCGGTGCGTTATTCATTATCGCCTTAGCGCCGTTATTTGGTCTATTTTGGATATGGTTGGGAAAACGTAAACTTGAGCCGAATACGATTATCAAGTTTGGTCTGGGCTTTGTTTTCTTGGGTTTAGGTTACTATGTACTTTTTGCGACGCGTTTATTCGCTCATGAAGGCATGACCTCATTGGATATCTTTACACTTGCTTTATTGGTGATTACCGTCGGGGAGCTTTGTCTTTCGCCAATTGGACTCTCCATTATGACGAAACTGTCTCCAGCGAGGTTACAAGGTATTATGATGGGAATGTGGTTTTTGGCAAGTGCGTATGGACAATATGTGGCGGGCTTGATCGGTGCGAGTATGGCTGAAGCAAAAGAAGGAAGTTCCTTGGCGGATAACTTAGTGACGTACACCGAAAGTTATAAACAATTGGGCTTGTATTCTTTAATCGCTGGTGTGGTACTGATTGCATTGTCGCCTGTGGTTCGGAAATTAATGGGAAATGTAAAATAAGCCCCAATCAAATATTTGCAAAAAAAGATTGTATTAAAAATCTTTTTTTGCATTAGTACTTAGTCATAATTGACGGACTAGCTGTTTATAAAAAGGGGAGCAAATTCATAGCGAGTTTGCTCCCTTTTTTGCATTAGGTTAAGCGATATCAGGACTAGACAGGTGCAAACCTTTATGGTCAATGCGTCGCACCAACTTCCAGACATCGCCGTAGCTGTGTCGTACTGCGACCGTGGTGAATGCAACATGAGTCCGTGGTGAGTCCGTGTTAAACACAGAAATATGCTGTAAGCACCTAGGCTACACCATGCTCTTATCTGCTCTCAGTGACGAAGAAGGGATAAATATGTCCCGTAGTATAGTCGAAGGATAACCGAATAATCTAAAATACTCGGACTTCGTTTCGAAAAATGATCTATATGGTATGTATTTGATGTCATATATATGTTTTTTAAATTCAAATAGATCGAATTAATATATATGAAAACGTATTATTTTAAAAATAAACATCCTTTTGTATTTAATATATATACATTTTTGAATTGCTTGTGTATGGAGAGAAATGGCCTAAGGGGGAGTATGATTAATGTTTTACAATATTTACAATCATACATCCGGCAACAAAGTAAATAAAGAATATTTCGATGTTCATTATCTATAGGAAATAGGATAAACAAAAAAGCTTGACCAGAAATAGTCAAGCTTTTTTGTTTATCCGTAAATCCATTTGAATTTATAATCTTTTTCAGGAATCTTCATGCGGTCAGCTAATCTAGTCAAGCGATCCGGTAATTTTAAGAGGTAGTCTCTTGCTTTCTCACCTTTCTCATTTAGACCTGTAACTTGATCAATTTTCCACTCATTATTAAGTTCTTTCAAGATATCGACATAATCCAATGCAGTATACACACCTAGTCGCTGTGCAGCATCGGAAAAGTGTGCGAAAGCTTCGCCCTGAGGTTCGCCTGCTTCTCTTAAAAACTGTGCGGGCATGACAATCTTTTTGCGCATCATATCTTCAAATGCAATCATTACTTCGCTTGCATCTACTGTCATGGCCTTTGATATGAAAGACATATATGCTTTGGCATGGCGTGCTTCATCCGAAGCAATGACACCACACATCTTTGCCAGAAGCTTATCACCACCTTTTTTAGAAAGTCCCGACACCCGACGATGGGATACGTTGGTTGCAAGTTCCTGGAATGATGTATATATAAAGTTACGGTAAGGATCAGCACCAGTGCCGATATCGAAACCATCTTGAATCAAATATTGTGTAGACATCTCAAACTGACGCATATCTATTCTACCCGACAGATAGAGGTATTTGTTCAATAGATCGCCGTGACGGTTTTCTTCTGCAGTCCATGCACGAACCCATTTCATCCATCCACCTTGTTCGTTTTTATCCACATCTTCAACCATTGTCAGCCAAGATTCGTAAGTTGGAAGGGCCTCTTCGGTAATCGTATCACCAACTAATACCGCAACTAGGTCATAGGATAGTTCTTTGGCGCTTTCCTGTAAATCTCTTATTTCCTCAAAAAAAGTATCCCTTGAAGCGTCCGGAAGGAAATCAGCAGGTTGCCACATTTCTTCTACAGGCTTCAGGTATTCGCTCATTTCATTCAACATGAAAGGCTCCAAGTAGGCCATCACTTCTTTACGTGAGCCTTCTGGTAAATTTAGAGGTAATTCTTGCATATCAATACAAAGGTAAATAAATAGCATCAATAAATTATAAAAGCAAGATATAATTGTAAAAAATGGCAAATGACCTACAAAAAGTGGTTCTTTAATAGTATTGAGCCACTTTTTATTTTGGTCGGTCAGGTAACTTGGAAGATTGATAATGACATAAAAAACAGATTGTCGGCCCTGTATTCGATAAAATACTATTAACTTTGTATAAATTATTTAGACGACTTTGGAAAAATATAATATAGATAAAATACGTGCAGATTTTCCTATTCTAAAAAGAGAGGTAAATGGCAAGCCTTTGGTTTATCTGGACAATGGTGCGACAACGCAAAAGCCTAATGCGGTAATCAATTCCATTGCACATTATTATACAGATATGAATAGTAATGTACATCGTGGAGTTCACTACCTCAGCCAGATATCGACAGATGCTTTTGAGGTGACTCGTAAAAAACTTCAATCTTTTATCAATGCGCCTGAAGACAAGCAAGTGATTATTACCAAGGGGACGACCGATAGTATCAATTTGGTTGCGACTTGCTATGGCAGAGCATTTATCCACGCGGGAGATGAAATTATTATTTCTGCAATGGAGCACCACTCCAATATTGTTCCCTGGCAGATGCTTTGTGATGAAAAAGGCTGTAAGATCCGTGTTATTCCGATGAATGATAAGGGGGAGCTCGATATGGACGCCTATCAAAACCTCATTAACGAAAGAACGAAGCTGGTTGCTGTAACTTATGTCTCCAATGCACTAGGTACGATCAATCCGGTAAAAGAGATTATCTCGATTGCGCATAAGCATGGGGCTGTCGTATTGATAGATGCGGCGCAGGCTGTCCAACATATCCAGGTTGATGTGCAAGATCTTGATGTTGACTTTTTAGTTTTCTCAGGCCATAAAATGTATGGACCAACTGGTGTCGGTGTGTTGTATGGCAAGGAAGATCTGTTAAACGCAATGCCTCCTTATCAAGGCGGTGGCGATATGATCAAAGAAGTGACTTTTGAAAAGACAACCTATAATGAATTGCCTTTTAAATTTGAAGCGGGGACTCCGAATATTGAAGCGGGGATCTGTTTGAATGAGGCAATAGACTATATCAATTCGATTGGCTTAAAAAATATTGAGGCTTACGAACACGAGTTGCTGGAGTATGCATTGGAAAAATTGTCGCAGATCCCAGGGATGAAATTTATAGGTACTGCAGATCAAAAATGTTCTGTTATTTCATTTATCATTGAAGGTACACATCCTTATGATGTAGGAGTAATTTTGGATAAATTGGGTATTGCTGTGCGAACTGGACACCACTGTGCTCAGCCTGTAATGGATCGCTTTGGTATCCCTGGAACGATCCGGGCTTCGTTGGCACTTTATAACACAAAAGAAGAAATAGATATCTTGGTGGCGGGTATTCAACGCGCGGTCAATATGTTAGTGTAATAAAAACGATTATGACAATTAATGAAATACAAAACGAATTAGTTGAAGATTTTGCTTTCTTTACAGATTGGATGGAAAAATATGAGTATATCATCCAATTGGGCAAGGAAGTTCCTTTAATTGATGAGCAATACAAGACAGAAGAATATATTATCAAGGGCTGTCAGTCTAAGGTATGGTTGTATCCGGAAGTGAAAGATGGAAAGGTGTTTTTTACAGCAGATAGCGACGCGATTATCACTAAAGGTTTGGTCAGTCTGATGGTCAAAGTGCTGTCGGGACATACTGCAAAAGAGATTGTCGATGCAGACCTGTATTTCGTTGATGAAATCGGTTTAAAAGAACACTTGTCGCCAACACGGGCCAATGGTTTATTGTCGATGATCAAACAGATGAAATTATATGCAGTGGCGTTGCAGGTAAACGCATAACCAGAACTGTTCAAAAATTAAAAGCGAACTCTCCTGAAATTGAATTTCTAAAAGGAGATTGTAGACGAATGATATTAATGAAAAACGGGAGTATCCAACCTTTTTGGATGCTCCCGTTTTTTATCTATCCCAATCTATACCGTGGAATGCTGTTGTCTTCAATAAAATTATCCGATCAAGTCTTTGATAATGATTTTTTTCATTTTCATTAAGGCTTCTCCAGCTCCTGGATTTTGAAGATATGTGGCAATTTGCGTTGGCACAATTTGCCAACTCACGCCGAATTCATCTTTACACCATCCACACATGCTCTCTTGTCCCTGCTGTGTAATACGATTCCAGTAATAGTCAATTTCAGCTTGATCCTGGCAGAGGATGGTGAGGGAAATACCTTCACTAAACGTAAAGTCTTGAGCGACTCCGCTATCCATGGCCATTAAGGTAAATCCATTGACAAGAAATTGAGTGTGCTGGATTTCCCCTTTATAATCGCCTTCCGGATAACGTAAAATACCGTTGCTGTGAAAATCTTTGAATAGTTCTTCATAGAACTGAACTGCGGTTTCGCATTTACCTTGCTGAGGCCCGCAATACATTAGCGTAGGGACGATTGCTTGTTGGTTTGTGTCACTTACGTTGCCTTGGTATAACTGCCAGTTTACACCGTATTTGTCCGCTACCCAGCCATAATAAGCACTCCAGGGATAGCTGTTTAGTGGCATCAGTACGTTTCCGTCTACTGATAATGTCTTCCAGATGCGATCAATCTCTTCGGCTGATTCACAGATCACCATAAATGATATGGATGGATTTGGCTTAAACATCGGCCCTCCATTGATGCCGATAAATTTTACGCCATTAAGCAGTGCCTCGACAACGATCGGGGAGTTACTTTCGATATGACTGTTTGGAAAAGTCTGGCAGTATAAATCAAAAGCTTCCTTCGCATTCTGATCAAACCATAGGGACGGTATAATTGAATTTTCCATGAGCGTCGATTTTTAGTTTAAAATTCACTTATTTATATTTATCGTGTAATCCTTTATTTGCAGTAATCAGTGGTTTGATTTTATCCAGACGGGATAATTTGGTTTTTTCCTGTTTCGCTTCGTCGATATACTGAATATATTCTTTTTGTTTTCCTGGTGTGAGGGCCTTGAAGTGATCATGAAATACCTGATCTGAATGAAGTGCTTCCAAAAGAATTCCAGAAGGAGGTATTGCTTCGCTTTTGGTGGGTTTAATTTCTTTTCCCTCGTCAATTGTTCGAATAGATTCTTGGATATAAGCCTCGATTTTGGTGCTATCCATTTCGCTGACATGCTGAAAACGCCATTGTCGAAGTGCTTTGGTTTTACCTTCGGAGGCGCTGATCAAGACATTTTCCTTATCTTCTAAAAATACACCATTATAGAACCATAGGGAAAAGAAGTTTTTGAAACCACCCCATCCGATAACATTTTTCCCTTTGTGTGTATAGATGTCACTGCCCCATTTGAATTCTTTTTTCAGTGTGGTTTTTAGCATAATCTGTTGCATCAGTTCTTCAGCTTCTAGCCAATTTCCTCTGCTTTTATGCCAGTTAGGGCCTTGTTTATCCTTAAGTTTTTCGATATTAAAGGCGACAATATCACGAATGATTTTTTCTGGTAAGGGTTGGTCAATCGGAATCTGTATTGCTCCTTTTGATGTTTTAAAATCTTTAAGTTCTGCCGCGAAATGCGTGATGGCATCAGGTCCAGGGTATAGGCCGAGATGCTGTTTATTCATTGCAAAATGGATCAGATTGCCATTAAATCGGAAAGTAGGCATCTGATAAGAAATGGTTTCTGTGGCTTCAGCTGGGACTACTTCAGCAATCAGCTGCCGTACTTGATTGAGATAGGTCTTCTTGTCCCCTTCGAATTGGTCAATATACTCGTCAATTGTTGAAACGCTACTTGTCATAATCTTGTGTCTAATTCTTGATCCTGCTGTATTTGGTAGTTATAAATTGGATGGTCTCTTGCATTAATGTGGTCAGATGTTCCGTATTGATGTCACTCAGTTTTTTAATGTAAATGCAGGCTTTACCTATTTTATATTTGCCCAGTTGTTCCACTAGTGGTCGATGTTCTTCAAGTCCGGTATATACATAAAGTGAAATGGTAGCTTTGCGGGGGCTGAACCCGATTAAGGGTGCAGACCCTTCATGCCCGCTGGCATATTTATAGTAATACTGTCCAAAGCCAATGATGGATTCGCCAAACATCTTCGGTGCTTCGTTTGAGACAGATTGCATCAATTGTACCAATTGGATGCTGTCGTCCCGCTTTTGTATATCAGGTATATCCTGAATAAAATCATCGACGCTCTTTTCGATATAAGAGGTTTTATTTACCGCCATTTTTTATTTCTGTTAAAACATAAAATCAAAAGCACCCTTCCGAAGATTGATATTATATTCGAGGTAGGCCTTCATACAGGCTAGAAAATTTGCCCACCCTTCGGTCTGACGCATCATAATCAAAATGCCTTCCTCATCGTTGTTCATTTCATGTTCTGTAATTTTGACAACAGTGGACCCCTCGCCGAAGGAAGATAAGCTGATTTCAACCAGTTGATTTGCTAATCCGCCACTCCAATCAAAGGAAATATAGTCGTCTGGACGGATTGTTTTTCCGGTTACAGGAAAACTGTCGGGGAACTCAGGGAAATTCCATTCAACAGTTTTTCCGGTCTCCAGACGGCCTGTTGAGGATTTAATAAAATAGTGATTCATTTTGTTGGGATCAACGATGGCTTCAAAAACTTCATTGATGGGTTTTTGGATCTGAATACTTGCTTTTGCGGTTAACTTTTCCATGTTCTGAATTTTAAACAAATATTGTATAAATACCGATAACTTGTATCTGCTATTTTTGTGTGTACTTACTGAGTCCATCCTGAAATTCCATTGAGGCATGTGTGCCATCGCAAAATGGTTTGTTCGATGATTGCCCACAACGACAAAGGGTCTGGCGGTTTCGGACTTCATAGTACCTGCCGTTGCTGCTTTTTACAGGAATTCCGCCCCAAAGAGCGATAGGCCCACTACACTGATTCAATACGTCTTCAATGAGACCGACCTCGGCTACGGTATTTTCTTCGATGGGAGCATTTTCCTGGTTCCATACAAGCAGTCTGCCACTGGGACAGTAATGGGCCATATTTATGGCGCCTTCTAAAGAGTTTTCATCGCTATAGGATATCTCATTCCAAATTCTTCTCCCTTGGTCACAGAAACGTGCATATGCGCATAGTTTTTCATCGTCGCTGAGGGAAAATACAGGCCCTTCAATAATTTCCGCTGTTTGGAGCGAATCATGTAGTGTCGCCGTATCGGTCAAGTCGACACCAAAAGACCTAGCCTGCTCATGAGAGTTGTCACAAAAGGGCTTATCTTTAGACAGCCCACAGCGACATAAATAGGTGTCTTTTTCAAGTTTAAAAGATTCGCCGTTTTCATAGGATCTGGAGACGCCCTGTCGATCTGGAATAATATATTGCAAATGAAAGGGTACCTGCCCGTGTAAAATATACGGACCGTCTTTGGTAACTTCGATAAAGATTTCACTGGTATTGGCCGTAGATCCTATTTGAACATGCCAATAATCTGAGGGATTGCTCATGACTCCTTAAGTTTATAGTATAAAATAAACACTACAGATGCGGATAGGTTTTATTTTTTTCTGACTTTGGTTGTTACTCCTCTAAAATGAACAAAAATTGCACCTTATCTTTAGCTTTTTGAGTTATTTTTGAAGGTAATATAAATTTATCTGTTGAACTATTGTCTTTCTCAAAGCATTAGTTCAGCTATTGGAGACAATTATAATATCGAAATTTATGATAAAAATCAGGTATTGCCTTATTCTAATGCTTTCAACCGCTGTAACGATGGTGATGGGGCAGGTTCAGAATGTAAATAAGGGGAATGAAGCCGCAGATATGTTTAATGACCCGAGCACGAGGGATAGAAACGCAATATCCGCTGCCGAAGCAGGCTGGTGGAAAGAATCTGTAGTGGGACAGGAGCAGCGTATCAAAAAATGGAAAGAGGCCTCTTTTGGAATGTTTGTCCACTGGGGCATTTATTCACAATATGGTAATATCTGGAAGGGGAAGAAAGGAGGTGGATATGCTGAGCATCTTATGCGTGTCATGCAAATTCCCCGTCAGGAATACCTGGAATCGGCCACAAGATTTAATCCTGAAAAATTTAATGCAGAAGAATGGGTGATCTTAGCTAAAAATGCGGGTATGAAATACTTTATCATCACGGCTAAACATCATGATGGTTTTGCAATGTACCCGTCGCAGTATGCCAGCGCCTATTCTACCAAGAGCACTGCTTTCAAACGAGATCCAATGGCGGAACTTGCGAAGGCGTGCCATAAGCATGGCTTGTTGTTTGGATTTTACTATTCCCATGCGTTCGATTGGGAAGACCCCAATGCGCCGGGGAATGACTGGGATTATAGAAACCCGGGCGGAGATAAGCTTTTGGGTGGAGCAAACTGGTTTGACAACCATCCGGAGTGGTTGCCCAAAGCAAAACGTTATGTAGATGAAAAAGCAATTCCACAAATACAGGAACTGATCCATAAATATCAGCCCGATTTACTGTGGTTTGATACGCCACATAAGCTGCCTTTGTCGGAAAATTTAAGGATTCTGAAAGCAATCCGGGATGCTGATCCTAGGATTGTTGTTAACGGGCGATTAGCGCGTACAGAGGGTAGGAATTATGGCGATTATTTAAATACCGCTGATCGGCCAGAAGAGTTCTATCCTGTTTCTAATGGGGCTTATTGGGAGGCTATCCCAACGACCAATGATTCATATGGCTATTCGTCAACAGATATGACTCATAAACCAACCGCCCATTTTATCCAGTTGTTGGCGAAAGCTAAGGCTATGGGTGGGAATATTTTATTAAATATCGGTCCCAAAGGCGATGGTAGTTTCGATGAACCGGATGTGACTATTTTGGAAGGAATTGCTGCATGGATGGCGAAGAATAAGGAAAGTGTCATCGATGTGGAACCTTCTCCTTTACCTCGTCAACAATGGGGGGTGATCACAAAAAGAAAGAATATATTGTATCTGCATGTTTTTAATCGGCCAAAAGGAGAGCAATTGACTGTAGGAGGTCTTACAGCCGGTGTCAGATCCATCTCATTATTGTCTTCAAAGAAGAGCATCAAAGGGTATAATTCAGATGCTGTGGGGCTTCATATCCCATTGGATCAAATAGCTGCTGATGCAGCAGATGAAGTTATTGTTGTTCAGTTAAAACAGGATATAGCTGCGCCTGAATCCAATGATCTAATTTATGTGGATGCACAGGTCACTGAAAATCGTTTACTGTCTTTCTATGCGAAACAGTATGGGGATCCGATGAAATTTGGAGATGGCAAAAGAGACCGTTATTATGTATCCGGATGGAAAAATCGGAATCAATATCTCGGATGGAACATCAATGTGTTGGAACCAGCACGATTTAATGTTTCGGTACGCTATGTCAAGGATGTTGGAAATACTGGCGGGGATATGGTCTTAAAAATAGGCGGGAAAGCATTTGATTTTTCAATTGATCCGTCATCTCCAACAAGTGGACGAGGAAATTCGATTAGACTCGGACAAATAGACTTGCCATTAGGAAAGCAATCTGTGGAACTTCTTGCAAAAAATATTGTTGGGGGAGAGGCAGTGAAATTTTTGGAGGTCGTGCTGACGCATGATTAAAAACAGTTCATCAGGGCGGGGATCCTGCTTAAACAAAAAAAGCTAATCTTGCGATTAGCTTTTCTTTTGTGATCCCGCTGGGATCAATTTTATTATTAAAATACGCCTCAGTTGGCTTAAATTATCGTTTTTCGAAATGGGTAACCGAAACGGTAACCATATTCTTTGAACTCTTTTAGTTTGTTTTGAAGAACTAATTTGTGTTGAGCAAAGGTAACAAATGAGATTCTTTTAGCAAAATTATAAAGTTTTTTATTACGATTTAACCAAACCGTATAATTTATTTAAAAGCTTATTGGGATCGGAGGAATTTATTATTTTTATTTTGACGTCTTCAGTAACATCTAAAATCCCAAAATTTTTAATATAATTTTTACTCATTGATAGGAAACCGGATGAATAATTTTTTGTAGTCAGTAAAATATATTTATAAAATATGTCGGACTCCAAAATGACTTTCAAAAACTTTAGTTCCTGGAGGTCATCTGAAATAATTGCAATTCCATTATAAAATAACAAATCTAGATCATCAGAAATAATGAACCTTGGCTTAGTTGTTATATGCGGGAAAAATAATTTTAATGAATTAATATCCATCGATTGCCTTCTGCCGTAAGCATACCATTCTTCATAATTTTTTAGTCCTTTATCTCTAGTGGCAAGAATTTCCTTCTGCGTTAATAAATACAAATAGCAATTTGGAAATCTTGATTTTAACTTGTCTTCAGGAATTATCTGCAATTTACCATGATTGTCAACTTCATATGGAAAGATAATCTTCTCCAACATTTCTTGCAAATCATTTTCGTCTTTGATTTTATTTGCATTTATTATATCTCTACACACCTCTCTTTCGATTTTAAAAGAAATTTGATTTTTTAAGAAGATATAATGTTTTTTAGTCTCCCCGACAGGTGTAAATTTATAGGAATCATTTTTCAATGTTGCAATGCCATTTCGAGTTAAGAACTTGTCCTTAAGCTTTATGCCAGTATTTTCAATTTGTTTGATAAAAGAGTCTGTAACTATCGAATTTGTCAAGTTCCACCCACTAAAGTGATCTAAATCTTTATAATCAAAAACTTGCAATACTTCTTCTGTAATATTTTCTAAATTAGAAGATTCTGTTTGAAGGTATTTGATAGACCCAGGATTTTTGGAAATGAAACATAGGCAAGTGTAAGTATTTCGGCCTTTAAATATTTGCTCGCCTGCAAAATTTATAAAGTGAAATAGAGGTTTTTCAGATCCTAAGAATAATCGAAGCGCTCGACCATTAATACTTTTAATAAAAGTATTAACGGTAATGTAACCGAGAATTCCTTTACTTTTTAAAAAGTGATATCCAATTTGAAAGAATGGAATATATAAATCTGGATGCCCTGATTTAGCTACACTCCAATTAGACATTAAATCAAGGGATTCTTGTTCCATGTTACGCGATGCCACATACGGGGGATTACCCGAAATAAGATCAAATCCCCCATTTGCCCGAATAGGTTTGCTAGCTTTAAACCAATCGAATGAAAGAGCATTACCTGTATATAGATTAAAGTCAAAATTTTCGTCTTCACCACTCGATAATGCGAAAAGAGACAATAAGATTTTTGCTCTCTCAACACTATAGGCGGCAATATCAAGACCGTAGATATTTTCCTTAAAAATTTCCTTAAAACTGTGCTCCGTATTTAATCGTAGGTGATTTGTTATGGTTAATAAAAATCCTCCACAACCACATGAAATATCGCAACATTTAACCTTTCTAAGATCAGCCGAAACTAGCTCGAATTGTTTATTTACAATAAAATTTCTAATAAACTCTGGCGTGTAGATCGCTCCATTAACAATTTTTTCTGTCGGTGAGATTACAAACTCAAACAGTTCAATTAGATTTTCAAAGGAAAACTTAGTAATATAGTTATTGAGTACCTCTTCAAATTCTTTAAGTACTTTTAATTCAATAGTGTTGCCTTGGTTTATTTTGTTATAAAGTAATAACTCATTTTTTTCAAGTGATAAATTATTATAGTTTAGAAATGACGTAACTATTAAGCGATTTACTAAAACAGGATCTGTAGAATAGTTTTTTAGGAATTGAAATACTTGTTTATTCATTCTAAATTACCTGAGGTAAAATTTTTGATCCAGGCCATGTACCTGCTATTTTGTTATGAAATCCGAAATGCTGGGCTAAAGCACCAAAATATGGCTTCATTATTCTATCTTGTGCTTGTCTTATGAGTTTAATATATATAGGTTCTCTCTTAAGTTGTCTCCATAAGTCTGGTGTGAAATTTGACATAACAAAATCAAGGCCTAAGATGAAATCCATGGGATAATGCATAAGCCTTGGCATATCTAGAATTAAGGAATTGCCAAAATTTTTATCAGTATAAGCACCTAATTTTCTACCGCCATAATGAAAATGATAACTAGGATGGACTTCGTTTGAAGGATTTGCTCCTTTTAAATCCCTATCGAGGTGATAAGTGAAAATATGTTGCTTCATGCCGCGTGAAAAACCCTCTATTACGACATTAAATTCCAGTCTTTTGAATGGATCTATAAACTCGTGTCCACTTTTATCGAATTCCCCCACGACGTCGACGCTGAATTGCAATGTAGCTTTTTTAACAGATTTAGGATATTGGATACTGCTTGAAGTATCTACAAATAAAGTGAAATTTTTTATTGCATAACCCCAACTATATGGAGTGCTAATTTCTGGAAGTTCCTTTTTACTTTCGTCCACGAATGAAGGCAAATGCTTTACATCTCTAAGAGTTTTGACAGCCCTATCAATTGAATCAAGCGATTTTTTTTCAATATTAACTTTATTTAGGGCTATTTTTAGAGAAGACAATTCATCAGCTAGTTTATTTCTAAATTCTAAATTGCTTTTATCAATATTCATTAATCAATCTTTCTTCTTTGTGAATTAAATGATTCTAACTGCTCAGGATAAATTTTTATTCCTTTTTTTTCTGCAATATGAGGAAAGGCAACCATGCCGTACATCGAAACGTATTTATAATCTTGCCATGGCAATGGTTCAATCCTATTATCTATTTTAAAAGAATCGAAAGGATCTACCGGTAATTCCGTGATTTCACAGACATTCCAAAAGTTAGAACTCGAGGAGAATTCCAACGGTTGGGCTTCAGTTAATCCAGTTAATTTAGTGACCTCTTTTAGGAGTATAACCCTTTCTTCAGAATCTAAACTGGCGAGATTTTCATTGGTCAGTTCTTCGAACTTGTCTAAAACGAGGTCGTTCCACCATCTTTTCCAACTTTCAGAAAATATTCCTGAATATTTAGCACTATGAAAAATATCTACCAATTTCGACCAATCATGCGAATGGGAAATATCTATTCCTAGACGAGCTGCTAGAGTAGGTTCATTTATTAGTATACCGCCAGGTTTAACGATACCTTTAAAAATATATCTTGCAATTTCGTGAATAGGAGGATTTTCTTCGTTAATAAACCTGGAGAGAATGCGTTGATCAATATCCTGATAGTTCCTACCCAAAAGCTTGTTGAAATCCTTTGGAGATTCGGTTATTGATTTATATGCGGTAATTATTGCCTCAATTTTTTGTATTGTAAGGTCATTAATTTCATCTTTTATAAAGGTCCAGTCAAAGAGATCATGACTAGTAAAATCTTTAAGATAGGATTGATTAATGCGGTCTTCAGTAGAACACAAAATTATAGGCAAGTTCGGGACCTTTTCTTCAGTTGCCAATGTACGTATCATTTGGGCAAGCGGAGGAGCTTGGTAATATACCTTAATACCGTCTTCTTGTTCGCCATCTAGCTTTAAGTCTAGAAATATTGCATCGTAATCTTTTAATATAGATTCTATATGCTGAATTTCTGTTTCAAATGCAACAGGTTTAAAACGAGTTATTTTTAATGACCCAAGAGTTTCGAGCTTTTGTATAATTGATTTTACTAAAGCTTCTTTTTCATCGTCAAGGTAGAAAATATTATACATTGTTTTTTTGTTTTGGTAATTCTATTCGGATGGTTGTCTTAAAATCATTAGAGGACTCTGCCACGTAGATTTTACCTCCGTATCCTTCAATTATATCTTTAACAATTTTAAGGCCCAATCCGGTACCTATCGCTTCTTGTATCTCATTAGCATCGACGCCTGTGGGTGAGCTGGTAGTGAAAAAAGCATTAAAAATATCATTTTTGTCTTTATCTGGAATTCCAATACCATTGTCCATAAACTCAACATAAACAATTTGATCTGTCTTACCAGCTACTATCGATATTCTACCGTTAGTTCTAGCTTTGTTGATAGCTTTTTTAGCGTTAGTATAGAGATTGAATAAGATGGATGCCCATTCAGAAATATGCATTGGACAAGTAAATAAGTTGTAGCCATGAAAGATTGGACCGACTAACTCAATTTTGCTTCGACGTAAATCCGGAAGAATATTAGATAAGAATTTTTGGATTGGAATTCTTAGTTCTATTGGTTCTAATTCTCTATTTACGTTATTTGAGATGGCATCTCTAAAATATGAAGTATAAACATTTAGAGCACTGATGTTTTGTAATAATCTCTCTCCAGTTATTTTTCCAGCATTACTATTAATAGTGGCAGTCAAAAATTCAGCATCATATTTTAATGCTGGTTGATAATGATCGATTTCATGAATAAATTCGCCAATCGCTTGGCCTAAGCCGGCGAGTATTCTTAATAATTGAATTTCTTTTAATAGCTCCTTTGTTTTAACTTCTAATTCTACTCGTTCAGATTTAGTAGTTTCTTCAATCTCCACTAGAGATTGTTCAATAACTTTTAATTTTTCAACAATCTCTATTTTACGATTTGAACCTGTACTAGCTTCATTATTATTTGAAATATTAATGATCTCTTCGACTTGAGATTTAACATCTTTAATAATATCACCCGAAAATTTTCGTTCAAAATCTTTCTGCCCTGCTAGTCCTTTACGGTCCCTAAAAGATGAAACTTTAATCGCGACATCTGTAATTACCTTGTAAACAAAATCTCTAAGTTCTTCTAATGCCTCATTCTCTAAAAGACCTTCTCTACTTGATTGTTCTTGAAATAACTCTCCTTCTTTGTCAACAACCTCTACAAAGCCAAAATAATTCATATTACCGTGGGGAGCAATTATAGTATTTCTCACTACTGATGCGTCCAATCTTAACCAATCATTATTTGGTTCTCCATAGGGTAAAACCCGAAACCCGTTTCTATAAAGTCTAATCCCTCCATTTTTTCTAGCGTTTTCCCTTACATGCTTTTCAACTCCTTTTGGTATGTATCCAGAATTCCAAATAAAATAGTACGCTTTAAAATGAACGTTTTTTAATTTTATATAAGGTATATCTCTTTCTTCCTTACCGATTAAAATTACGTCCTCATCAATGTTTAATTTTTCGCTCTTGAAAGAATAGAATCCTTGACCATCATTGTCCACGTATCCTTCAATTTGCGCAAGCGCATGTTGAAAGAAAGCACTCTCTTCATCAATTAATATAGTAGAATCTTTGTAAAAATCAACCTTGAAGCCAGGATCGCCTTGGCTTTGTTCTAATCTTGTAGAAAGCGGGAATGGTTGCAATAAATCAGAAATAAAAGTAAAGGTTTTTTTTATCATCGCTAAGGACCAAATGTCTCGAACCTCATCAATAATAAGTGTCGTTCCTTCTTCTTTAATTTTGTCTATCTCATCCACATTGTTAGAGATAAGGAATAAATCACCATCAATCTCGTACTTATCCCAATCTACCTGAAGCTTTAACGCTTTTGGAGAAAGTTGGGTTTGAGTTATTATCGTTAGCTTTTTACCTATCCGTTGCGTTGAAAATCTACCAATTCCTTTTTGTCCGGCTCTTACTCTTTTGAATTTCGTAGATTTAGGATTATGAATTTTATCGGTTGAAGATATTGTCATAAACCCTTTAATAAGCTGATCACGATCCATCCCTAAGCCATTGTCATTAATTATTATTTGACCATTTGGATTGTCCGTTTTATTAAAGCTGATTGTCACACTAGTGGCATCAGCGTCATAGGCATTCTTTACTAGCTCAGCAACTGCCGTTTCATGGCGGCCAACAAGCTCCCTACCAAGACGATTTATCATCCCAGCATCTACCGAGAAACGTAAAGTATTATTATCTAACGATGCTAATTCATGCGATAGCTTTAGAATAACAGAATTATCAGAGTCTTTTTTTGTTAATTCTCTATTTAATTCTTCTTTTAGTTCCTCTATTGTACGGTTATTTTCAGGCATCAAAATTTCTTAGTTTGCTAAAATACCAATTTAATGACAATTGTTCCAATTCCATTGAAATTTATTTGAATTTGAGAAAATTAATAGTTCGTGCCTAGAAGTGGAAAGTAGGAGTACTGGTGAAGAGTATGCGGATCAAATATGTTGCAAAGCTGTTGGGGTATGCTTCGGTAAAGCATACAGAAGTTTATGCTAAGATCCATAATGCCGAATTGGACAAGGCAATGGGAGTATTTGACAGGCATTAATATCTTTCATCTAGTGTTAAATTAGGGATGCAGGAAATAGTTTTGTTCACCCTGTATGTGCCCTTTTTCTGGCAATTGCTTTTGTGGCTTTTGTACACGGAATGGTGCACCATATTACAGAGTGAATAGTTAATACAAGAGCGTTTCATTCTGAAATATTTACCTATTGTTGTATCTACGGGAAATAGAAAACCTGCAAGTTTTTGGCTTGCAGGTTTTTGGCATTTAAATTCTGTGATTCCGCTGAGAGGGGATCAATTTTTTATTAAAATACGCCTTAATAGGCTTTAATCGTCGTTTTTAAAATTGGGTAAGCGAAAGGGTAACCATAATCTTTAAACTACTTTAGTTTGTTTTGAAGAACAAATTTGTGTTTTGCAAAAACAAAGATTAAGTTTCTCTTTAGCAAAATGCCCTTGGTATTTTTTTAAACAATAGTTAGTTTTTGACTATCGCAAATTTAGTAAATCCTTTTTGGGTACAAGTTTAAACTTATCGACGATTTCATAGCTTGGTTCTTTGGTTTCTAATGCTGCCTTTTCAGCTAGAGCTTCATTAGATAATCTCTCATTAAGCATCGACTTAGCACTTGTGCTCAATTTATCTGTCAGCTTGGAAACTTTGAATACATCGACAAAGGGAGTCAAAGGAACAGAATGTAAACTAATTAACCTTTTCGATGAGAATTCATCATTACTGCCATATGTCTTATTGCTAGCGTCAACAAAATAGGAACCCTGTCCTTCAATTTTTTGCTCAGCATAGACTTTGCTTGTTAAAGTACAGAGATTGACATGATCGACATACTCAACAATATAGCCTTGATTCTTTAGTACTCTAGCATAAAATAAAGCTTGACTTTGTACCTCAGAATCGGCGGCAAAGCTCGGTGCTCTATAATCTAGCACATCTTCCACTATAACCTCTAGCATATAGTTGGTAGCTACATTTACATTTATAATCGCTAAATATTTAGCTGAAGTAACAGTTGATTTATTGACCATCGTACTGAACAAGATTTCATTGTTGTAAATGGGTTCAATCTTTTCTATTTGACTAGCTTTTAAGATTGGAAAGTAATCAAATTCATCTTTTTTACCTTCCTTATAATAAATGATAGAGCCAATAAGTTGCTCAGGTTTAATATTGGTGTTAAAGGATATAAATGTTGCATTTTTAAATGCACTTTCAGCTTTTGCCTGTTCCTGTTGCGTAAAAGCATTAAAACAAATCAGGAGCAGAGCGCTAATTAAAATTAATCTTTTCATGATGTTTAAGTTTAATAAAATAGTTAAATGCAATATAATCAATATTTAACTAATGCAAAAAAATTAAATTTTCAAATTTTTATTAAAGATTTTAATGGTTAAGTTTTGCAGATTATTGAAAAGCTGAGGAGACTTTGATTCTCATAGATATCAAATAAGATTAATTATCTACCATCTATTATAAATCCTGATGGCCTAGCCTTTGTTTTGCTAATTTATTTTTCCACAGTTGGATGTATCTGTGGAAAGCAATCTCCCCATTATTCCAAACTTCACGACATGAAACATTAAAGTAACCATGTCATGAATATAGATCGACTTGAATTTAATTCCTGGATGGAGCGGATTATGTCCCGCTTTGATATCCTCAAAGAATGCATAAATGAAATTCACCTGCAACGTAATGGCGTGGATGGTGAAGAACTTCTCGATAACCAGGACGTACTACTAATGCTGAAGATCAGTAATCGTTCCTTACAGCGATATCGATCATCCGGTAAGCTTCCTTATTACACCATTAGTGGTAAGCTGTATTATAAGCTAACGGACGTGCAACAGTTCGTTAGAGAAAGTTTCAATGTACCACTTCAACGTACAAAGGACAACCAATGACAAATAATGCCAACAAAGGACGGCTTCAGAATACCATTAGATGATCATCCTATTTTCGAAAATTAATAATTCTAAAATAGGAATATCATGAGTGAACAAATCAATGAAAGTCCACAGTACCCGGAACAACTTTCGGATGTACTATTAGTTCTGGATAAGGAGAAAAAGAAAATCCAGGCAGTTACCGGTATCGATCAAAACGGAAAACTTAAAACCGTTGATGCCGATAAAAAAAATCAGAGCCAATTTATGCGAGTGGATAAAAGTGGTGATATGTTTTCTAACTTCTTTTCTAATTTTTGGCGGCAACTGAAAGACCCTACCCGCTTTAATTTTTTCAAAGTTCCAGTAGAGGAAGCGGTAAACACCGCCAAAGAAATTCAAAAGCATGTCGATACTCCTTCAAAAGACGGCGAAGCTGTAATTGCTAAACATGAGGTTAAAGAGCCGAAGGAACCACAACAAGAAAGTAAAAATACTCCTCAAAATTCGGAAGTCATATCAGAAACAAGTGAATACCGATATAAGCCGGAACAGATTGATTGGGATACTATGAACAACCTGGGATTAAGTAAAGAAAGACTTGAAAAGGCTGGTGTAATGGATACCCTGTTAAAAGGATATAAAACAAATATTTTGATGCCAATAAGCCTTAACCTCGGCACAGCAGTTACACGTATGGATGCACGTCTGTCATTACAGCCAGGAGAAAACGGAGAAGTTGTGATGGCTATTCATGGTATCCGAAAAGAGCCGAATCTCAACATCCCGTTCTTCGGCCATGAATTTACCAAAGAGGATAAGGACAACCTCCTAAAGTCTGCTAATATGGGACGTGTTGTGGACCTCATCAATCCAAAAACAGGTGAAAAAATACCGTCCATTATCAGCATCGACAAACTAACGAATGAAGTTATTGCTTTAAGACGTGACTGGATAAAAATACCTGATGAGGTGAAAGGTGTAAAGTTAAATGAACAACAAAAGCACACACTACAGGATGGAGGATCAACCGTTATAGAAGGCATGATTTCCAAACAAGGAAAGCCTTTTAGCGCATCTGTGCAATACAATGCTGATAAACGGTATTTAGAATTTCTTTTCGATAGAAGTAATACAAATCAACATACCCAAAACGGGCATCAAAGTCAACAACAGGGCCAGCAGTCATTTGAAGCACCCCGGACATTTAGAGGCAAAGAACTGTCCGACAAGCAATATGAAAAGTACAATGCTGGCGTAACTGTTCACGTTGACGGTTTGATTGACAAGAAGGGTGAAAAATATCAGGGCTATATAACTTTTAATAAAGAAACTGGAAAAGAACAGTTTTCGTTTTCCGATCCAAATAAATTAAAGGAGAAAGTTAAACCTGCAGAAGCAAATAAAACACAGGTTGCCGTCAACTCCGAGGGGAAAACGAACGAAGCGACAAAAAATATCAAGGAGCCTTTAAAACCGCAACAGCAAACACCGAAAAACAATAAACAGAACGAATCAAAAGCTAATGCGAAAACCAAAGGCCCAAGAAGATAAACTAATCCGATAAAAAATGAAAGCAATTATAGCTGAAAAGCCAAGTGTGGCGAGGGAAATTGCAGCCCAAGTGGGCGCAACAGATAAACATGATGGCTACTTGTCTGGCAGTGGTTATTATGTTACATGGGCATTAGGACATTTAGTTGGATTGGCTATGCCTGAAGATTACGGCATCGCCGGCTTTCACAGGGAATCCTTACCCATTTTACCAGAACCTTTTTTATTAACAGTGCGAAGAATAAAAAAGGACAAAAATTATGTTACAGATGGTGGTGCTTTAAAGCAGTTGAAAACGATCGAACAAGTCATTGCCCAATCGAACAGTATAATAGTGGCGACCGACGCTGGAAGAGAGGGCGAACTCATTTTTAGATATATCTATGAATACCTTAAATGTAGTAAACCATTTCAACGTTTATGGATAAGTTCGCTTACTGAAAATGCTATTAAGAAGGGCCTGGAAAATCTGAAATCTGGTAGCGATTTTGAAGGGCTTTATAGGGCAGGGAAAGGTCGTAGCCAGGCTGACTGGTTAGTAGGAATCAATGCTTCGCAAGCATTAAGTATAGCCGCAGGCCGAGGTATATATTCGCTAGGCCGGGTACAGACACCAACCCTTGCCCTAATTTGCAAGCGGTATATAGAAAACAAAAATTTCTCAGTTAAAAAATATTTCCAAATACAACTGGATCATTTGAAAGAATTTGTGGGCTTTAAGAGCGTTTCCAAAACCAAGTGGGATGACAAAAAGCTAGCTGACGATACACATAAATCTATTATGCGGTCGGGAGTAGTTACCGTTATGTCTGTAGAAAACAAGACGGTTTCAGAGCAACCGCCTTTATTATTTGATCTTACAGGATTACAAAAAGAAGCCAATAAACGGTTAGGGCTTTCTGCTGAGGAAACCTTGAATATTGCGCAAAGTCTGTATGAAAAGAAATTTATTACTTATCCACGAACTGGAAGTAAATACATTCCCGAGGATATGTGGACGGAAATTCCAGCGCTGGTTAGGACTTTGGACGCAAAAGTATCCTGCAGGGAAGCCGTTGGCAAAGTAAATTGGGGGCGTTTCAATAAACGTATCGTAAATGATTTGAAAGTAACAGATCATCACGGGTTACTTATAACCGAAAAAGTCCCATCTGGTTTGTCGGCAAAAGAAGATAAGATTTACGACATGATTGCAATACGTTTGCTAGAGTCGATATCATTACTTTGTTCCAAAGAAGCTACTGAAATCACGTTACGAGTACTACATTACGATTTTACAATTAAAGGCTGCAAAGTTTTAATACCAGGCTGGCGTGGTATAAGGGGCAATTTTACAGAAGACGATAATGAGCCGATTAATGAGTTGCCAGAGTTGGTGGTTGATGATGTTTTGAAAATAAAAAATGCTGAAGTGCTGGATAAAAAGACGAAACCACCCTCACTTTATACAGAAGCGGATTTGCTATCAGTAATGGAAAATGCAGGCAGGGAAATAGTGAACGAGGATGAACGTAAAGCTCTGCAGGGTATCGGAATTGGAACTCCAGCCACTAGAGCTGCCATAATCGAAACGCTTTTTAAAAGGGAGTATATCAAGCGCGAAAAAAAAATCCTTCTTCCTACAGACAAAGGGTTGCAGGTGTACGAAGCTGTAAAGGATAAAAGAATCGCTGATGTTGCCATGACAGCTGAATGGGAGATGGCCTTGCAAAAGATTGAGAATTGCCAAGCAGATGCAACGGATTTTCATCATTCGATGGAAGCCTTCACATCATCAGTTACCCAGGAGCTTTTGAGCATAAGCATTGAAAACCAAAATCAGCCGGATTTGGTCTGTCCGAAATGTAAAGCACAAAAATTGCTCATCCGGGAAAAGGTCGTGAAATGTCCGAGTGAGGATTGTAATTGGCTTCAATTTCGCAATATGTGTGGGGTAAACCTGAGCCTTGATGAAATAAGCAATCTCGTAAATAAAGGAAAAACTAGCCTTATAAAAGGCATGAAAAGCAAATCCGGGAAAAAATTTGAAGCTTATATTATTTTAAATGGTTATTGCGAAAGTTCATTTGAGTTTGAAAATATTAAATATAAAAAGAAATAGACTAGAACAAATCGATTTGTGCGAAAAGCACTGTGACAAAGGTATATTCCCAATATCTCAGATATTTTAGGAATATACCTTTGTCGCAATTCTTATCTGAAGTTTGTAAGACTAAATATTATTATCGACAGAATTTTGAGGACAATACCCTGACCGTTTATCTTTTTTAACTGAAAATACTTCTTATCATTTGTTTTATTGTTCCATTCTCTAATTTTAGTCCGAGAGGTTTTGAAATATCTTGTCCTTCAGATAAGTGTAAAGATGTATTGTATATAATTCCTAACAAGAAATATGTTTCGGGAATATGTATTCCAATACTTTGTGCAAAATTAAGTTTGTTTTTAGTACCATTAGTAGTTAAAAATTTGGTTTTGTTCAAAGGGTCAGTAATTAATTCATAAATCAGTTTTTCTATTTGAACTCTAACTCCAAAGCATATAGCTAACGGGTCAAAGGTGTCATTCTCGAACAGATACCTGCGTACCTCTCTTTGTATTTTCTTGAAAAATAGTTCTGGTTTAGCCCAGTCTGCATTAAGTTTAAGCGCTTTGAACTCATTTGTAAAGTCCGCCTTGTCAATTGTAGGATGATAGTGAAAGTAATATTCGTCCACCTGACTTTGGATAGTATGATCTTCTCGTTTATAAATAATCTTCAGGATATTCTGATTAGACTTTATATTCGGCTCTTTTAAATAACTCACTTTAATCTTTGTGTCGTTAAAACAGAAATGATTAAAAAATAATGGATCAAGATGCGTTAATAAGATAGGAAATATTCTACGCTTATTCTTTTTCATTTCATCGATGAAAGTTGAAATATAATATTGAAAAGTTATTAGATTAGCATCATCCAAGTAATCAAAAATTTCATCAATAACAAGGATGCAATCTTTTTTCTTGAAATTCTGCCTAGACTTTATTAGTAGCGTAATAAAGGTTAAAATATCTCTTTGTCCATTTGATATTTCATGAGCCTTTGGCCATTTTACTACTAAGCTGTTCCCTTCAACTTCTGGTTTAATATCAAACCTTTCTTTTACTGGATTAAATGATTGAATTGTTTTTGCGCAATCATCTTTTGCATCAAGATAATAAAGGTATTTGCAAGCTTTTTTGAAATTTACCCCCATAGCATTTTTAACTGTGAGTATTTGCCACGCTGTAAGGTATGCGTCTATTTCATCTTTAACTTCTGGAAAACCAAATGAATTTACTAAGTCCGCAAGTTTTTTAAACTCGTTCAATTCTTTAAAAGACTGTAAAATGTTAGTTAGAATCCATTCTTTGATAGAATTCCCAGTTCCCTTTTGGTCATTTATAGCTAACAAAGCATGCTCAAATGCATTTTTGTATGACTTTAAGTCAAATCGAGTAAAGTCTACATCCTTTTCAATTTTAAAAAACAAATATCCACAACTAAAAAGATCGGTTACGTTATTCAAAATTTTACCACCATTAATTCCAAATTTTGACTTCATTCTAGCTGAATTATAATCAAAAGAAACCTTTGTTGGTATGGTTTTAATTAAAGTCGTTGGCGATATGTCTAGTGTGGTTTTAGCAAATGGTCTTCCGCCAAAGGATTGAACAACTGATTTAGGTTTGGTCTGATTATTTATAACAAACACATCGAAAAAGTCTGAAATTGTATTTTGGGTATCATCAGCAATAAGTATTTCACCAGTTGTTAAAATCAGTTTTAATATAGGTCTATTTCTGGTATCTTTTAAAAAGTAGTTGTTATCGTCTAATTCTATTTTGTTGCTTCTTAAAGAATCAAACGCGATTGCAAAAGAGCTTTTCCCAAAGCCGTTAGGAGCGACTAATATATTTGGTTTATTAGGCACGAGATCAAGAGCGAACAATTTATGACCAATGCCTTTTATGTTAGTTAATTCAATTGTTTTTATATTCATTTTTCAATAAATCTAGTTTCTATAGATCGGTTTTATAACCTAAGATTTAATTAATTAAATTTTAACTTTTTTGATGTATTCAAAAGTACAAATTAAATCATTCAATATTTCACTTTAGGCAAATTCTGCCATTCAGAGCCAACCTCAACCACAAAAATGGTAGGGGTTGGCTATACTAATATTTTAGCTACTCATTGAAAATTTTAAACAAAATCAATATGAGTACACAACAAAAAGACCTCTCTTATTTTACTCTAAGGTTACAGGAATTATTAAGCACAAGCTTTCCCGAAAAAGCAAACGACCGCAAGTTTATTGAGCAACGTTCCAAGCGGGCGGAGAATGCGTATGAGGGTGCATTTCGTTCGGGCAATCCTATAGAGCAATGCGACCATATCGCAGATAGTATACTTATTGAGGAACTTCACTTCTCCAAGTTTGATACAGTGTTTCAAGTGGTTTGCAATGAGTTTAGCAATGTCATGTTAGACGAGGAACTGCGTCCGTTTGCACTAAAGATGCTCCCTATATGCGAACCCGTATTTGCCACATACGTGCTGACTGATGACTTCGCATACACCACAGAACACGACCTGCTATACACGGAAATCACGGGAATCATAGCCATTCATATCGAGGACTATGGCATTTAACCAGCGTGAACACCTGAAGCAAAATATTGAGGCGTTGAGGATAATGTTCAGGTTGGAAAAAGAAAAACGCCTGGCTACCGAAAGCGAACGGCAACAGCTTTCGCTGTACAGCGGTTTCGGTGGGCTGAAATTTATATTAAACCCTGCAGAACACCCAACGGATATAAAGCAATGGAAAGATTACGAGCGCAGCTACTTTGTGCAAACACAGGAATTGCACCGAGTACTGAAAGAATATGCAGGGGACGAAAAGCAATACAAGCGGTATGTGGATAGTATGCGTAGTTCAGTGCTTACGGCATTCTACACACCACCTGAAATTATCAATACCCTGTCGGATGTTTTCAGAGAAAACGACATAGCCATCCAAAAGTTTTTGGAACCCTCAGCAGGTGTGGGTGGGTTTATCCGGTCTTTGGCCGATAACGACTTACAGCAGGTGACAGCTTATGAAAAAGACCTGCTAACGGGCAAAATACTCAAACAGATTTTTCCTGACCGTAATATCCGAATAAGCGGATTTGAAGAAATACCCGAACGTGAACTGGGCAGTTATGACGTAGCTGCCAGCAACGTTCCATTTGGTACAAGTTCGGTCTTTGACCTTTCCTACTCAAGGGGCAATGACCAGGCAAAGGCGCAGGCAGCAAAGGCCATTCACAATTACTTTTTTCTAAAGGGAACCGACGCATTACGGGATGGAGGTATTCTCGCTTTCATTACTTCCCAGGGCGTGCTGGATAGTCCAGGAAATAAATCGATCCGTGAGGCATTGATGGCAACGCATAACCTTGTTTCGGTTGTACGGCTACCGAATAACCTGTTTATGGATTATGCCGGAACGGAAGTAGGAAGCGATCTTATTGTGCTTCAAAAGAACATGGGCAAACAAGGTCTTTCCGAAAGGGAAAAAGACTTTTGCAATACGTTGCTAACAAAACACAATGACCATGTAAACGCCTATATGCTTTACAATGGCACAGTTGTTTTCAATGAAATTATACAATCCACCGACCTTTACGGGAAACCCTATACTGTATATGTTCATAGTGGCGGCATACAGGAAATTGGGAAAGAGGCAAAGAAAATACTGGATGGAGATTTTAAAGAATATCTGAACAAAAATCTTTACAAAGGGCTACCGCCCAATGACCCTACCGTACAGCCGGATATTATCGTAACTCCTGACCTTACGACCACGCCGCCGGCTACAAGCATCATAAGGGATGAAATAACACAACCCGCACTATTTACAACGCCTGCGGCGGCTCAACCTGTTATGAGTAAGCGACAAGGCGGCGTGACGGCGGTAGCGGATTTGCCGTCATTACGGGAAGAAGTGCAGTTGAGTTTGTTCGACCTTTTTGGAGTTGCAACACAGGCTGCCGTTATTGCAACTCCGAAAAAAAGAGTTAAGAGTAGAACCACCGTTATCAGGAAAAAAGCGGGTAACCGCACACAGCAACCTGGGCTATTTGATTATATACCCTTACACACGACGAACGAAGACACATCCATAGTTACTACTACACTACGCTCAAATACAAAACCCGAAGTACTTGGTGATTTGTTTTCCTCCATCGGTATCAACAGTAAAGGCGAAATAGAAGACATACCCAAACCTAAGCCTGGTACCGACAATAAGGTTATTGCCCAAACTGCTCCCTACTCCAGCGAACTGTTATCATTCTACAGAGATGATTGCCTCGTGATGGATAACGGTTTTGTCGGGTATTTGAGGAATGTGGATATAGAGAACGGCACAGCGATCTTTAACCCGCTTTCACTGCCTCCAGGTCAGAAAGCAAGAGCCGAAGCCTATGTAGATTTAAGGGATGTCTACAAACAACTTTACAATCAGGAGGCGCAGCTTCGTACCGAGCATAAACCGGAACGCGAAAGGCTCAACGGTCTTTATGACGACTTTGTAAAGAGGTACGGCAACCTGAACAGTGCCGACAATATCAAGCTCATCAAGACCGACAGCGCAGGGAAAGAAGTACCCTATTTGGAGCGTGTGGTGGGTGGTGTGGTGCATAAGGCAGATATATTCCACCGTCCTGTAAGTTTTTCAACGGCAACGCTCGCAACGGACAATCCTGACGAAGCTTTGGCGGCATCGCTTAACAAATATGGAATCGTTGATTTGAGCTATATGTCGGAGGTTAGTGGGATGTCCGGCGAGGATTTAAAAGATGCCCTGCATGGCCGTATCTTTTACAATCCTGTACAAAAGGGATACGAGATAGCCGAAAAATGGATATCGGGCAATGTAGTTGAAAAAGCCGAAGAAGTACTGGCGTACCTCGCCGGGCAACCTGAAGATAGAGAAGCTGCCGAAAGCCTAAAAGCCCTTGAAGAAGCGAGGCCCCGCAGGATAGAATTTGAGGAACTCGATTTTAATCTTGGTGAACGGTGGATACCTACAGGTATCTACAACCGTTTCGCATCGCACCTATTTGATGCGGAAGTTCGCATCCATTATTCCGAAAGTTCAGATGACTTTTCCATTCATTGCAACCGTAAGAATGTCCTTATCACCGAAAAGTATGCTATCCAGTCAGAAAGTAGAGCATTCGATGGGATTAACCTGCTAAAACACGCCCTTGTCAATACCACCCCTGACATTACTAAGAAAGTGATGGTCGATAATAAGGAGGTCAAGGTTCGGGACATGGAAGCCATACAAATGGCAAACACCAAAATTGACGAGATACGCAGGGAATTTTCGGACTGGCTCTATGCCCAGAACGATGAGTTTAAGCACAGGCTTACCGATAAATATAACGACACCTTTAACTGTTTTGTTCGTCCCCAGTATGATGGTAGCCATCAGGATTTTCCTGGACTTGACCGCAAGGCATTGGGTATCGAAGACCTCTACCCAAGCCAAAAGGATGCCGTTTGGATGATAAAGACAAACGGCGGTGCTATCTGTGATCATGAAGTGGGTGCTGGTAAGACACTCATCATGTGTACAGCAGCACAAGAAATGAAACGATTGGGATTGGCACATAAACCGATAATCATCGGATTGAAAGCCAATGTCCATGAAATCGCAGAAACCTATCGCAAGGCTTATCCACATGCCAAAATACTATATCCCGGCAAGGAGGATTTTACGCCGAAGAAGCGCCTACGCATTTTCGGCGATATTAAAAACAACGATTGGGACTGTATTATCCTTACCCATGACCAATTTGGGATGATACCTCAATCGCCCGAAATGCAAAAAGAAATCCTACAGGCGGAATTGGACAGTGTGGAAGATAACCTTGCGGTATTGGAAAGTCAAGGCAAAGAAGTTTCAAGGGGAATGCTCAAGGGGGTCATAGTTCGCAAACAAAATCTGGAGGTAAGACTGAAAACGCTGGAACATGACATCGAAAATCGTAAGGATGATGTTGTGGACTTTAAAATGATGGGCATCGACCACATTTTCGTGGATGAAAGCCACCGTTTCAAGAACCTCATGTTCAACACGAGGCATGAGCGCGTTGCAGGATTGGGCAATATGGCAGGAAGCCAAAAGGCATTGAATCTGCTGTTTGCCCTGCGAACCATACAGGAGCGCACAGGCAAAGACCTGGGCGCAACGTTCCTTTCAGGTACGACCATTAGCAACTCACTTACCGAACTGTACCTGCTCTTTAAATACCTGCGCCCAAAAGCAATGGAAAAGCAGGGCATCAATTGTTTTGATGCGTGGGCAGCTATTTATGCCCGCAAGACGACCGATTACGAGTTTTCGGTAGCGAACAATATCGTATCAAAAGAACGCTTCCGCTTCTTTATCAAAGTGCCGGAACTGGCGCAGTTCTATTCCGAGATTACGGATTACCGGACAGCAAAGGATATTGGCATAGACCGCCCGGAAAAGAACGAGATACTGTACCATATCCCACCAACGCCGGAGCAGGAGGTGTTCATTAAAAAGTTGATGGAGTTTGCTAAAACGGGGAATGCCGAATTGTTGGGCAGACCTCCGCTAAGCGAAAGTGAGGAAAAAGCGAAGATGCTGATTGCTACAGACTATGCTCGTAAGATGTCGCTGGATATGCGGATGATTAGCCGGAAGTACGAAGACCATCCCGATAACAAAGCGTCGCATTGTGCGGCAAACCTTGCCAAATACTATAACAAATATCAGGCGCAGAAAGGAACGCAGTTCGTCTTTTCAGACCTCGGTACTTATAAGCCGGGCGAATGGAACGTGTATTCCGAAATTAAGCGCAAGCTGGTGGAAGACCACGGCATCCCTACGCATGAAATACGCTTTATACAGGAAGCCAAGACCGAAAAGCAACGTAAGGAAATCATCTGGGATGCTAACGAGGGCAAGATTCGGGTGTTGTTCGGCTCAACCGAAATGCTGGGTACTGGTGTGAACGCGCAGAAACGGGCTGTTGCCGTTCACCATTTGGATATACCTTGGAGACCGTCTGACCTTGCTCAACGAGATGGAAGAGCAATTCGCAAAGGCAATGATATTGCCAAATTCTTTGCCGATAACAAAGTGGATATTCTCATCTATGCGGTGGAGAAATCATTGGACAGCTACAAATTCAATACGCTCTATAATAAGCAGGTGTTTATCGAACAGCTAAAGAGCAACAGCCTCGGCAAGCGTACCATTGATGAGGGCGGCATGGATGAAAAAACAGGTATGAACTACTCCGAATATGTGGCTATACTTTCGGGTAATACAGACCTATTGGAAAAAGCGAAACTGGAAAAGCAGATTGCTGGGCTGGAAAGCGAAAGGCAGGCGCACAACCGTTCCAAACTAACTTCCAAATACAGGCTGGAAGATACCCAAGCTACGTTGGAAAGTACGCAATCCCGTTTCGACCGTATGAGTCTCGATTGGGGAAACTTACTAAAGCGTATACAGAAAAACAAAGATGGGGAGATACTCAATCCTGTGCAACTAACTGGACTATTACCGAATGTCGATGTAAAACAGATTGGCGCAAAACTGAACCAGCTTTCTGAAAAAGCCCGTACCGAAGGTGAGTATGAAGAAATCGGTACTTTATACGGTTTTACCCTTTTGGTAAAAACGGAGGTTTCCCAAAAAGATGGCGTGGATATTAAAGACAACCGTTTCTTTGTGCAAGGTGAAGGCAATATTAAATACACGTACAATAACGGTAAGATGGCGACCGATGCAAAAACCGCATCGCTCAATTTTCTGAATGCGCTCGAAAAGATACCCGGTATTTTGGAGCAGGAGCAAAAGAAAATTTCGGAATTGCAAAAAGACCTTCCTATTCTTCAAGAAGTTGTAAATGGCATGTGGAAGAAAGAGCAGATATTGAGTGACCTTAAAACAGAACTAGCTTCTGTTGAACGGAAAATACAATTATCCATAAAGCCTGAAGCCGACACCGAAGCAGAAAAGACTAAACAGATCGGAAACCAGGTACAGAATAATTCGGAAGCAATAGTGCGTGTTAAAGGTATTCATCTTCCTAAGGGTATTTTGTAATACTGGCTGATTGATGTTAATCAAAAATGCTAGGTTATTTTTTTATGGGCACTATCAACTGCTTGCTGATAGTGCCCTTTAAATTAGTATATCAATTTTAAATAGGTAATGTGAAACACTAGCTATTCTTATCTTGTATTTTTTTTAATAAACACTCACGAAGACCATCCAAAAATTTAGTCGGATTAATTTTTCGCATGCTTATTTCCATAAAAGTATGATAGAAATCTCCTAAATCGGTGTTGAAAACTTTTGAAAATATTTTCGCTAAAAATTTAATCTCTTTTGTCCCAAAACAGCCATAGTAGTGAAGAGCATACATAAGTTCTACTAATGCAACTTTCTTTTCTTCCCATACAAGAGGATACAAATTTTCTAGCGTACTGGTTTGCTGACCATTTTTTAAAGATTTTATCTTTTCCTGTAGCCTATTTCCTAATCGTTCGTATGCAATCAGTTTAGCAATAAGATAGCTTGAAACTGTTGAGACTTTATCATCTATCTCCACACTGGGATCTTCCGAAATAGGATTAAACTTTGTTTTCCTAATAAACAAAAACTGATCATGAATAGTCCTTTGTTGCTTATAATATCTCTGAAGTTCGCAATTGCGCTCAAAGAATAAATTTATTCTTTTCAATCCTTTTCTGTAAAAGTTTAATTGACTTTTCTTACCCATTGGGAGGTTAGTTTCAAAAAATGTAATTTCATTCCAGTAAATCAGTTCCGCATTAATTTCCGGTTTATGCTCTTTAAAAAAGCTGATTTCATCTTCTGCACATGTAAACACATGATTGCGTACAAAGTCGTTAAGCGATTTCATTGCACCACTAAAATATTCCGTTTTGCGATAAGCCTTTTCTAACTCAGAATCGGCGTTAAGTGCAATAGCCTGTAATGTTACCTTTGTTGTTTCTCTTAGATTATTCAGGAATTGTTTCATGTTCGATCTTAGTTTTGAGAAGACAGCGTGCACTCTGTCGGGTCTGGTTCAAAAATAGTTACGTTGGAGGTTGTGTTGGAAATTCCCGGCAATCGAATTGTACCGAATTCGGTAATTTTTATTCTGAATTCAGAGTTTTGAAACTAAAATTTAGCAAAGAGTTGAATAATTCAAATGATTGAATAAATTCTCTTATTCATCAGGAATGAAATCAATTTTATTGGATCACCAAATAGGTTAAAAGCAAAACGAATACAGGATTATCGTAATCGAATTCAGATTAACGGTTAATCCATTTTTTGAATGCTGCAACTTTGGTTTCGCTGACTGCAATCAAATCTTTAAACTCTGGAAGTACACCTAGCTCCAAACGGGCACCACTTGGTTTGATTTCTTTACAGGATGAAAAACAGATTATCATTTGCCTGTTTATCCTGAAGAAGTCTGTGGGATCAAGTCCAGCTTCCAGCTCATCGAGAGGGATATTAATGTCAAAAGTTTCTCCATCTTTTTTACGAAGAAAATTCTGTTTCTGTTCTCGGAAAAAATAGGCTATTTCTTCAATTGGAACAGGTATGCTTTTTGTAATTGTGTGGACCAAGATTACTCTCTTATATCCCGGCGAAGTAATAATATAATCGGGCTTCTTTTCAAGATTCTCATAATTTTTCGTACTGCGTTCTATATCATCACGCGGCCAAAATGAGGCAACCAGGTAATAAAGGAAATAATAAATATTAGCTAGAAAAATAAGCAAGAGAATTACAGGAAAGTCGCTATCGAAATAGGGTGTCTCTTGAATTTTATATCCATACATGCTAAAATAAACCCATGCCAAGAGTACGGCAATTACGGCAGGTGGGGCTACACCTAAGAGAATTTGTGCTACAACTCTTTTATTAGTATCATGAAACCAATCTAATCTGGCATCAAGATACCTGGTGATCATCCAAATGTAGTACAAAACCAGAAAAGCAATTACAAAACTTGCGATTAATGCATTGTAATAATCAAAATGTTTTATAATGTTACTTATCTCTTCACTATCACCATAAACTACTATAAAGTGTGCTGCAAAGAGAGACAAAAATACCCTCTTAAAAATATCATTATACTCAGGTCTGTTTTCATTCGTATAAGCACTGTTTTCCATAATCCGCTGAAGATTTCCTTAATCCATAACATGCTGATATCTTCAAAGTTAGTAATTTTTTATTATATTAGAATTATATAATTTAATAAATGAGTTAATATGGAGCAAGTAAGTTTTACACCAGTCGGTATCGCTTTGAAACAGCATGAGCTTTACGGATTGGATGACAATTTATTATTTGAGCAGGCAACAAATTTGAGAAATGACATTATAGGCTGGTCTATGGAAAATTTCATTTTAGATGATAGGCAGATAGATTGGATGAATCAACAAGATGATAGTTTTACGATTGAATTTTCAAAAACGATTTCAGATGGTCTGATTGGAAGATACGATTTCAATATCCAATTTTCAGGGCCATCAGAAGTTTGGAAAAGTAAAAGGGTAAGTGCCAAAGCAAGTGGTCCTGTTAAAACCATAGACATATTTGTGGAAAAATATCCTTAATCTAATTCGCGTAGGGGGGATGTTTATTTCTGACAAATTGTTTTTTTAATTACAATAGAAGAAAGCCGTAATAAATTATCAGCATTTAAACCGTGTCTGATTATGTATCATTTTTTTTTCTTGCAAACGGAAAATATTTTGCTGACATTAGTTCAACCCAAAACTTGAATAATGATTATCAAAGGCCATGAGCTAGAAGACGAACAAGCCCTATTATCCCGGCTTAAAAAAGGAAGCTACGAAGCCTTTGAGGAAGTCTATGGCCGATATAACCGCCAACTCGCAGGTAACCTTATGAAGCTCCTAAAAAACAGGGAAATGGTTGGCGAAGCACTTCAGGAAATTTTTATGCGCCTTTGGAATAATCGAGAAAAAATTAATCCTGAAAAACCAATAAAGGCATATCTGTTTCGTATCGGTGAAAACCTTGTATATGATGCATTCAGAAAAGCTTCCCGAGACGAAAAAATGAGGGCCTACTTTATGGCTTTTACTACTGAGGCTTATGAGCATATTGAGAAGGCGTTGTTTGAACAGGAAAACCGCCAGATGCTTTATGATGCCATTGATCAGTTGCCACCGCAGCGCCGAAAAGTCTATAGCCTTTGTAAACTTGAAGAAAAAAACTATAAAGAAATAAGTGAACTACTTGGCATTTCAACTGCGGCTGTAAACGCTCATGTTACCAAAGCAAATGCATTCCTGAAAGAATACTTCAGCACACATCCAAGTCTTCCGGCAATTATTACGGCTACTATACTTCTAAATAGCCTTTCATAGGTATATTCCAACACTATATGGCTATTAAATATTTGGATGACAATAAAATTAAGTAGCTGTAAATGAGTTGTCTAAAATTTTAGTTGAAGAAAATATAGATTACAGGTATTATTATTTTTCTGTTGAACGTATAGGCTTATAAAAAGGAGATAAATTGTGAAAGCCAATGCCTATATACGATCCTTATTTGAAAAATTTATTTCAGATAAAATCAGCGAAAGTGAACTTCAGCAGCTACTTGACCACTTTGGTGCAAAGGAGAATGACGAATCAATCATGGAGCAGATTCGTCATGTCCTGGAATCTGAATATCAGCCTGTAGATAATAACATAACACAAATTGGCGAAGAAGTAAAATTAAAGCTGGACGCACAATTACGACCAAAAGAAAAACGAATCTGGCTCTATCTTGCAGCAGCAGCTATCTTACTGGCAATAAGTATTGCAGCAATTTACGTTTTTGATCTCGGTAAAATTCCGCAAAACGATACCATACAAACTGTACAGCAACAAATACAACCGGGAACTGATAAGGCTGTACTTATCCTTTCTGATGGTCGCAGAGTGTCACTTACGGATAGTACCAATTCTTTAATTAAAAATAGCTCAGGAGAAAATATCGCTCAGGTCATAGACGGTACACTCAGTTACGTTTCTGGCAATAGGAACATTAAAACTGATGTATCGGCCTACAACACTATATTGGTACCTAAAGGTGGACAGTATAAAGTAATATTGCCCGATGGCAGTAAAGCCTGGCTTAATTCAGGATCATCCCTTCGATATCCGGTTAGTTTCGGTACGCAAACAAGGATTATGGAATTGAGTGGAGAGGGTTATTTTGACGTTGTAAAAAATAAAAAGTTACCATTTACTGTAAAGTCCTCAACGCTGGAGGTTACGGCACTGGGTACGCAGTTTAACGTCATTACCTATTCCAATGAACCGTATGGAGCAGCCACTTTGGTAGAAGGTTCCTTACGCGTTTCAGACACTAAATCACAGAAAACAGTTTTAATTACTCCAGGTGAACAAGCGTTTTCAACAGCCGGTAATTTAAAAGTGCGTAAGGTCAATACCTATGAATTAACTGCGTGGAAAGATGGTCTTTTTGTGATCAGCAAAGCGGGGTTGGACGAAGTTATGAGACAGGTGGAGCGTTGGTACAATGTAACTATAGAGGTAAAATTGCCGGAGACTGCAAATACTTTCTCCGGAGAGTTTCCCCGGAACATTGCACTTGCAGATTTTCTTCAATCATTGGAGAGGGCAACTGGCATAAAATTTAAAATCGAAGGAAGGAGGATTGTCGGTAGATAAGAGAAGAGATGTGTTTAAATATGTTTATGTCTTGGCATAAGTAAGCCGGAAGTTAGCGCTTCCGGCTAATGCCAGGGTTAAAAAAAGAGTACCGTTCAAAGCAAACTAATTTTAAATCCTAACTAAGAAACAAAAGTATGAATTATAAAATTCATCGAAGAACAATGCACAAAAATAAGTGCATAACGATCAGGTGCCTGGGAGGGCCTGAGAAATATGGTCTGAACAGCTGGTTTAGATTCATCTTCCTGATAATATTTTTTACATTTCTTTACCTGGCGGCATCTGCACAAAAAGTCAGCGTAAATGTAACAGACAGACCATTAAAAGAGGTATTACAATCACTCCGTCAACAAAGCGGTTATGCCTTTATCTTCAATGATCAGCTGATGGCCAAGGCCAAACCTGTGACATTAAATGTAAAGGCTAAAGAAATTCTGGAAGTATTACCACTCACTTTTAAAGGACAACCTTTAGGATACGAGATCAATGGAAAAGTAATAACCGTTATCCCATCCGAACCATCAAAAACAATTATAAGAAAAGAGGAGCGACAAATCAAAGGCCAGGTAGTGGATAGTTTGAGGCGACCACTAGCGAATGTAACGGTAAGAATCAAAAATACTGATCAGGTTGCTCTTTCAGATAATTCAGGAAACTTCAGTATTTCGGATATTCCAATTGATGGCATACTTGCTTTAAGTTTATTGGGTTATCGGGGAGTGGAAATAAAGAAACCATACAATGGTCTAGTGGTTACGATGCAAGCATTCGAGGGCATGTTGTCTGAAGCTGTAGTAAATGTAAACACCGGGTATCAAAGTATCCCTAAAGAACGTGCAACTGGCTCCTTCATATTACTGGACAACAATGCGATTAATAAACGTGTTTCTACAAATATACTAGATCGTCTTGAAGGAAATGTCCCAGGACTACTTTTCAATAAGAACACATCAAGTAGTGCCGATGGCGGTATTGATATTAATATCCGCGGCCACAGTACTTTATTTGCAAATGATCAGCCATTAATTGTGGTTGACAATTTTCCTTACGATGGGGATATCAGAAATATTAACCCGAACGATGTTGAGACGATAACTGTCCTCAAAGATGCAGCAGCAACAAGCATATGGGGTGTTCGTTCAGGTAATGGTGTAATAGTAATAACAACAAAAAAAGGCATCTTAGGTAAACCGTTAAGCATAGAATTTAATACCAATCTTACCATCGGCGCAAAACCTGATTTATACTATAAGCCTATGGAAGAGATTGCAGCTACGGATCGAGTGGATATTGAACATATGCTGTATGACAAGGGGTTTTATAATGCTGACCTTACTAGCACTAACTTCCCTAACATACCATACACGGTGGTTGTATGGGAGAGATTACGAAAAGGAATCATCAACGAACAGGAAAGTATTGGGCAGATCAACTTGCTTAGAAATAGCGATGTAAGAAGAGACCTCAACAAATACTTTTACAATCAAAGTATAAATCAACAGTATGCCATAAATTTTAAGGGAGGAGGCCCCAAAAGCGATTACTATATTTCAATTGGGTATGATCACAATCGTCCAAGCCAGAGCGGATTTAAAAACGAAAGATTTAATCTTTCCTCAAACACTAATTTCTATCCAACGGATAAGCTTACACTCTCGGCAGGTATAAATTTTACGAATACCAGCGCACAATCAAACAGTGTTTTGTCCGAACTCAACACCCTTAAAACATCAGGTACACTTCCTGTTTATACTGATCTGGTAGATGATATTACTGGAATGTCTAAAATCGTTACAAGGAGTTATAGTCCGTTTTACTTGGATACATTAAGTGGTTCAGGTTTTAAGGATTGGCGTTATAGGCCTTATGATGAATTAAGCATGGCCGATGCCGATAATAAGCAAATTCATAATAAACTGAATTTCGGTGCTAGCTATAAAATAATAGATGGTCTAATTACATCCTTGAAATATCAGTTTGAAAAAGGAACTTCAAATTTTGACACCTATAACGACCCTGATACGTATTACACCAGGAATCTGATTAACCGCTTTCATGCTCCGGAAACAGCAGTGCAGTACCCTGTTCCCGATGCAGGGGGCATACTTAACAGCAGTATTTCTGAAATGAGATCAAACCGTCTGAGATTTCAAACGGATTACTCTAAATCGTTTAATGAACATAAGATTTTTGCAATTGCCGGAGCAGAAGTGAGTGAGACAATTACGGAAAGTAAAGCCAATACATTCTATGGTTACAACAAGGAAAATTCTTCCATGATCAACGTAGATTATACCACGGTTTTTCCGACAAACCCAGGGAATTCATCCTTAATCCCTAATATAAATAATATCGGAAAATTTACAGACAGGTACATTTCTTATTTCAGCAATGCAAGCTATTCTTTCAAGGATAAATATGTATTGTCACTAAGTGGTAGAATTGACAAATCAAATCTATTCGGTGTGAAAACTAATCAAAAAGCTTCACCATTATATTCTGCAGGCCTATCATGGGAATTTTCAAAGGAACCATTCTATAATTTAAAATTTCTTCCTTATGGTAAGTTAAGGGTAACGTATGGATATAACGGCAATATCGACAAAAGCGTTTCAGCTTATAATACGTTTTTGACAGTTAGTGATCCTTTCTATTATGGAAATACCAGAGGCGTTATTCAAAGGCCAGGAAACGATCAGCTAAGGTGGGAGAAAGTTCGTGTTATAAATTTAGGGTATGATTTTGCAACGTTAAAAAACAGGGTTACGGGAAGCATTGAATTTTATTATAAAAGGGGTATTGATCTTTTTGGAATTTCATCTTTACCGGGTTCTACCGGGTTCACGACTTTTTACGGAAATACGGCGAGTACCTCTACTAAAGGCTTTGACATAAACATTACATCGGCAAATGTAAAAACTGGAAAGTTTAACTGGATATCAAACCTGCAACTTAGCAGGGCATTAGATATCGTTACGGATTATGGCAGGGAGGAGTTAGCGATATCCTATATCAATGGAATTAGATCGAGCATAGTTCAACCCCTCGTTGGAAAACCGTTATTTTCTGTTTATAGTTATCGTTGGGCAGGCTTATCTCCAGATAATGGAGATCCCCGGGGATTTATTGACGGAGAAATCAGCAGCGATTGGGGTTCCATTATAAGTTCAACAACAGTACAGAATATGGTTTACAATGGACCTGCAAGGCCAACATTCTTTGGGTCATTTAGAAATACTTTTAGCTATAAACAACTTTCTATTTCTGCAAATATGATTTTTAAACTTAATTATTATTACAGAAAATCATCCATTAGCTATGCTGGACTTTACAGTGGGGGCGGAAATACTGATTATTACAAACGATGGCAAAAACCTGGTGATGAATTAAATACTAATGTGCCTTCTCAGCAATTACCCCCTGTAACTACGAGCAGGGAAGACTTCTATTTATACTCTGAAGCAAATATCGAGAAAGGCGATCATATCAGAATTCAAGATATCACGCTGCAATATGACTGGAATCTTAAAAAAAATTCTCAAAACTTTGGCATCCAAAAAATTCAATTCTATGGCTATATAAATAATGTTGGTATCATCTGGAGGGCAAATAAGAGTGGAACAGACCCGGATGTATATATTGGCGGATATCAGGCACCGAAGTCATTCTCACTAGGTGCGAAAGTTACATTTTAGAAGAAACGGACATGAAAACAAACAGACTTTTTTATATCACAATTGGAATGCTACTAATATTTTGCAGTTGTAGCAAAGAAAACGACTTTTTAGATCAAAAGCCTGATCAATCATTGGTATTACCTTCGAGTTTGAGTGATTATGAAACCTTATTAAACAGCACTACTGTATTTAATCGCTTTGTAGATCCTGCTATGGGTTCAGCATCCGCAGATGAGTATTATTTGCCAGAAGGTACTTTTAATTCCTTTTCAACTTCATCCTACAGGAATCTTTATACCTGGCAAAAGGATATCTATGTAGGCGAGAGTACGATGGATGGAGAGTGGAATAAACCTTATTTACAGGTTTATTATTGCAATATTATTCTTGAAGGCATTCAAACATTAGCCATTCCTGCTTCTGAAAAAGAGACTTTTAATAGAATCAAGGGAAGTGCATTATTTTTTAGGGCATGGGCTTTTTATAATCTTGTTCAAACCTTTGCAGCACCTTATAATAAAGAATCGGCAACTACTGATCCGGGAATACCCATAAAGTTAAGCTCAGATATCAATGCAAGGCCACCACGGTCGACAGTAGCAGAAACATATAAACAAATTATAACCGATCTAGAAATAGCACTGGAACTTTTGCCGGTTATTAATAGATTTAAGACCCAACCTTCGGTCATAGCAACTCTCGGATTCTTGTCCAGAATTCATTTGGCTATGAGAAATTATGAGGAAGCAATGAATTATTCAAATAAGTTCCTGGTAAAGTTTAGCATGCTTAGTGACTTTAATCAATTTGCCAGCAATCGTACACTTTCGTTACATACAACGTTTTTAGATGAGGATGTTTTCCATACAACGATAAGTACATCGTCGCCCTCAAGCAGAAGTAACGCACGTATTGATCCGGTTTTTTACAAGAGTTATAATGAAAAGGACCTTAGAAGAACATTATTTTTTAGGTCAAGCGGTGGCGAAATTCTATATAAAGGGAGTTATGACCAATATGGCTATCCCTACAGTGGAATTGCCACCGATGAAATTATGCTTAACAGAGCAGAGTGTTATGCAAGGGATGGAAAATTAGAACTAGCGTTTAAGGACTTAAATAGCCTGCTGATCAAAAGATGGGCGGTAGGAACGTTCGTTCCCTTATCTGCCGCAACGCGAGATCAGGCGTTAAGACTTATATTATCTGAACGAAAAAAAGAACTCTTATTTAGGGGGACACGCTGGAATGACCTTCGTCGGCTAAATCAGGAGGATGAATTCAAAACAACTTTGTCTCGCACTATTAGTGGTCAAACCTATACACTTCCTCCCAATGATCCCAGGTATATATTTCTGATACCGCTATCAGAAGTACAGCAAACAAATATTTCACAAAATTTGAGATAAACAATAATTATGAAAATTGTAAAAACACTAATGATAATTATGCATATAGTTACGCAGAGTATCATTTGCATAGCCTTTACACTATCTAAAACAAGTGCACAGGAAAAAATTACGATATCTCGCGCATTAATTCCTGATAAGGAAAACCTACAAATCGAAATTTATAATTTGGGTATTTCCGACCGGAGAACTAACACGTTTGTTAAAGCAGAAGACGATGGCACAAATATGGTATTTGACATGGAACAAGTAAAGCAACCAACCTATTTTAAAATAAATGGTGTGGATAAACGATTATCTGAATGCCTATTTTTACTTAGCCCGAATGATAATATCTCAATCGTAAACGAAGTTGGTAAGATTAGTTTTTTAGGCAATAATGCACTGGTTTATGAATGCATTTATAAACAGCATGAAATGAGTGAAATTTTCATGAAAGCCCACCCCGCACCTGATACATCTAGCGAGAGTCTTTTCCAAAATCTTAAGTATAATTTTATACTGGCTAAAAAGAAAGAATCAATCATTGAATCTTACGAAGGAAAAATTCCTACCAACTTAAAGGGGATGCTATTAGCTGATTTGCGTTATGGGCAATTGAGCTATTATTATTCATTATTAAAACTGAAATCTGTGGATAAAAACCAAAGTGAAAAGTTTCTTTCAAATATTTATAAACCAGATACAGCATTTGATAATAGCTTATTGTTTGCCTACCCAAGTTTTGTGATAAACAAATATGAGTATGAGCAATTAAAACTCGATAGAAAGATCGATATTAAGTCCGCCTTAAATTTCTTAGAGCAGAATTTTAAAGGAAGAAGTCAGCAACAGATAATGGCTTATTTATTGTCAACCAGGCTAAGATCGCAAATAATTGATAGTGTTGAATATGAGCATTTTCTTTCCTACGCTGATGCCGATTTTATTTTTCATTTTAAAGAATATACTAAGGGGAGAGTTTCAGGTTCCTTTGCATCAGATTTTAAACTGAATGGCGTAGATGGAAACAGTTATTCTCTTAAAGATTTTAGAGGCAAAGTTATTGTAATGGACTTTTGGTTTACTGGATGCGGTGCCTGCAGGTTATTAAATCCAATTTTGGAACAAGCTTCCCAAAAAATGAGAAATGAGCGTGTTGCTTTTTTAAGCATTTCGATTGATAAAAAGAAAGAGATTTGGGAGAAGAGTTTAAAGGGCAACAAATATAGTTTTCCGGGAGCAATTAAATTATACACAGAAGGATTGGGAGATAAACATCCAATAATTAGCGACTACAACATTAAAGGGTATCCTACAGTTGTCATTATTTCACCTGAAGGTAAGCTATTACCTCTACCTGTAAATCCAAGATCCGATAAAGCAGAAAGTCTTCTAGCAGTTATAAATAGTGCACTTTTGAATCAATAAAAAAATCCGGGACCAAAATAAGATGGCCCCGGATTGTAAATTATTGGTATGCTTCATTCGAAGGTGATTGACCGCTAGGCATCTGACCATCTATGGGCTGTGATGCAGCTTCTACCTCACAGGATGCGCCAGGCAAGGGATCACAGGAAAGTTCAGCTTCCAGTACTTCATTGAAATTGGAGGTCCAATGAAACGGTTGTGCGCTACCAGGCGGGTTTTTAATTGCATAATATGTGGTTGTAGCCGCTTTATTTTCAGATGGTACATCTGTTTTTGAATCGTTGCGGTTTCCTGCAAAAGCGGCAGAGGTCAGGGCCAGAAGGGAAAGGCCGAAGATTACTTTTTTCATAAGAATTGATTTTATTGTAAAAAAAATGATTAAAGTTTAGGAAAGGCGCGCCCCTGTAGCCTCGAAGAGGCAACTTTTACAAGCACTGTGAGAAAATGTGATTGGTTATATGACGAGGTGATTCAGGTTTTTATCTTAAAGATTTGAGTTTTTTGTCAGTATCAAATGGTCAAATTAGAAATATCGCGCGGATATATATCCCTAACTTCGTTTGATTAAGTAGGGTGCTTAAAAAAATATCACCCTACTGAAATACACTATACCGATGATTGCTTATAACTAACTCTTACAAGCATCCACTTGTTGTCGTCGGATGTGTTGTGGTTAAATAAGTAGTGGAACCCGACCGATTTTTCGTTGCCGCGGTATCACTTCCTTTAAATGTAAACAGCGATTTTGATTTGATGAATTTTGATTGTTTTAATTCTTTTTTCATAATGGTAAAACTGTAAATACTGGGCTTCATTGCCTTTGTAACATAAAAGTACGGCTGGTATTAAGCCATTCCAAATAAATTGGGTAACTGGTCAACTTATATGGGTAACCTGTCAAAAAGCATGGGTATATGATAAAAATCGAACAATTAGGGTTATTTAGCTCGGTGAATTATCCAAAGATTATTTTTTTACACTTCATCGGAGTTTTCATTTTTATTGCATTTGAAACAAGTCTGGCATTAGTATTAAATCCAGACATTGGATTTTGGGAGAACGTAGTGTATTACCTATTGGAAATAGCAACCTTTTATGTCAACCTATTTTGTGTTATGCCTTTGGCAAATCATCGTGGTAGAGAAGTTCGGTTTCTCCTTGGCCTCGTACTATTAATTGTTTCTTTCTGCATCTGTAGAATAGCTTTATTAAAAGTGCTTTACCCTGTTATGTTTGCACAGATCGTCAATGAAGGGCATATGGATAAGATGTTTGCTCGTGCGGGATGGCGAGGAATATACATCATTGGGCTTAGCATAGTTTATTGGTTGTTTAAGAGAGATAAAAAAGCAGCTTTAGAGAGAAAGCAGCTCGAAATAGACAAATTGAAAGCCATTGCAGAGAAACGAAGGATAGAGGTATCCTTGCTCCAAATGCAATTGGAGCCTCATTTAATCACGAACGTACTGGCTTTTGTTTATGAAAAAATTGAAGTAATCGCTCCGGATGCTGCATTGGCAGTTGACAGGCTGTCTGAACTTATGAAGCATTCGCTGACGGATGTAATTTCTTTAAATAAAGTTCCTATAGAGGAAGAAATAGAAGGTGTAAAAACTCTAATAGCGATTCAAGGTTCACTAGCTAACAAGCCCTTATCTATTGAGCTGGACATTGAACAAAACGAAGGCCATGGAGATGAACTTATTCCTCCTAATTTACTAACCACTTTTATTGATAATATTTTTACGCATGGTATTGTTGATAACCCTGCCACTCCTGCAAGAGTAAAAATCAGTGTTGATAATAGCATGTTTTACTTTCGCTGCGAGAACGCTAAAAGCAATATGGATTTTAGAGGCAAAGGTTTAGGTATGAGCAATGTTAGAAGCATATTGAATTATTTCTATCAAGAGCAATATGAGTTGAGTGTAGCTGAATCGGAAACCTATTACAGTTTGGATCTTAAAATAGCGTTATGAAATGTTATATAGTCGATGATAAGCAATTCTGTATTGACCAGATTGCCCGGCATATCCAAAAAACAGCTGGTTTCACATTAGTGGGGTCCAATACCGATCCGCTAAATGCCTTAGCCGCTGTTAAATCAGGTAAGGTAGAAATTGACTTGCTTTTTTTGGATATTGATATGCCAGGTATTGATGGACTTGAATTTGAAAGACAAGTCAGGGGTTTGGCTTTTGTAATTTTTGTTTCAGGATATAGGAAATATGCTGTGGATGCATTTGAAGGGGACGCTAAGGCTTATTTAGTTAAGCCGGTAACTTATGCAAAATTTTCTGCTGCCGTTGAAAAGATTAGCAGTATAATAAAAAAAGAGCAGGTTGCAAAAGTAGAAGATGATGTTGAGTTTGCAGTCAAGATCAACGGAAAGAACAACCTAAAGATAGTTAGGTTTGATTCGATTATTTATGTTTCCGCAGCAGATAATTATATGATACTCCATCTGAATGATGATACTACGCTAATGGTAAACATAACTATGAAGAAGTTATTGGAAACATTGCCCCAAAAGTTTTTCATAAGAACACATCATTCCTTTGCCGTCAATAGGAGTTACGCGTCACGGATTGTTGGTAATACTGTTAAAATGAAAAACGATGTTTCAGTAGATATTAGCAGAGCGTACAGGAATGACGTTATACAGCGGTTTAAAAGTGTTTAACTGGTTAGCTTTTAATCCATGCTTTGACTTGATATTTACGCTTTTTCAATTCCTTTTGTAAAAAGTAAAAAATTATTAGCTCATGGCTGCGTTGATCAGTATTGAAAATTCTGTTTACATGCATATGCATCAAATCTGCCAATAAGATTTTCCTGCTTTCTTTTTTACAATAAGAGACGGTTCTGAAAAAAGAGTCTACCAACAAATCATAGGATTCAGTATTCTTTCTGTTAAGCAATATTTCATCGGAATTATTTAATTGGGCATACATGGTATTCATTAATCTGTATTTTTCGGGATTTAATTCATGTTCCCCGGAGAGCGTGGCAACTATTTTTTCGACCATTGATTCGAAGTCAGTTAGGTCCATGATTTTTCTATCGTGAAATTGTAACAACATTTGCAGGCAGTGGTAATATTTTTGATTTTTGGAAAGAGGTTCTGCCAGTACCATGCTGACAAATTCGCTGTCGAAACAAAAATGCTCTTCCACTTTTTCCATATTCTCTCTTCCATAACGATGAATTTCTTTTTTATAAGTACATATCTTTAAATCGAAAATAATTCCGGCTCTAAACTCTATATCAAGCACATGAGATAAGTGCTCGATCAAATAGGTTGAATCTACAGGAGTATTCACTTTTAAGCGTAATCTGATATGCTCGCCGCCTTCATCATAGCGAATAAAGAACCAGGATACGATCTTGGATTTATTGCGTTTTATAAATGGGATGATCTTGTTAATTAAAATTTCATCTGAACGGAAGTGGCTCAGATATATTTCAAAATAAAGCCATTCCTTGCCCGGCGTTAGCCATAGCTTGAACTGTTCCCCATTATTTATAGTCGGAGAAAATGGAAGGATTACAGGGTTATTGTGGACCAGGCTAATGATAAATTCCGTGAGGTAATTATCTTTTGACTGATCTTGTACAATGTTCTTTTCGGGTAATGGACATTCCGCCAGAAGCAGTTCTCCTTGCTTGCGTATAGAATCTGCTAGTATATGAAGATCCTCTGGGTTTGATGTGTCGTATAGCAAGGTTTGGTCAGCAAAACCCGTTCTAATATACCTTGGAATACCTCGGTTTTCTATTTCAGTTTTCAATAGCTCAGCGGGGGCAGCATGTATGGTTTGCCATTCGAGACGCCAGTAAGCAGGTGATACAACAATGTTTTTATACAATACCCGTGGATAGAAATCCTGTCCTGAATAGATGGAGCTTGGCCGGAACATCAGATCACCCTGAACGTCCTGGAACATCAAATCGCATAGCATTCTAAACAAAGGAAGGGTTGATCTTTTATAGTTATAGGCCGAAGCCATACGGGGAACTAAACGTTTATTAAGCGTTTTAGAATACAGGATTATTTTGCTGTTCTTTACGCACATGAATATATCGGAAATAGGGAGCGATCTATTATTGGAGTCGTAGTTGAGGATATTGACCTGCAGATCATAAATACGCTCACGGCGGTTGATATTGTCTACCTTAATTTCATTTACATAACCTATATCAAAAAAGATTACATTGGGATTTGCCTGCTTTTCAATTTCTGTTATCTCGTTGCACATAGTTTTTATTGTTGCAACGGCGGGCGTAAATCTCCCAAGCAGTGCATTGGCGGTAGCCCCACCGAGGTATTGTAGCCAGACCATGCCATCGGCGATAGTACAGATTGCGCTTAGGGAATTTGCGGCCAGTTTAATGGAACCGGTATTTTGAACCAGGTCTTCGAGATTAACCTGTTTCTTAATGACTGTTTCGCTATATAAACTTTGAAATTTTTGGATATTTCGGGCCTGCGACTGTTGGCTGCTTGCTTCTATGCTTCTCAACTTGGCTATCTGATCATCTGGGGCCCCAGCAAGTTGCTCTGAAAAAGCATACCCTACGCCAATTTCCGGATCAAGGGCTATCATTAATGGAATATTGGCTTGCTCGAATTTGTGAAAGAACCGTTCCGCAAAGGCTTTTAGATCTTCTGGCACACCGGAAACTGATAACTTATTAAGCAATACCGTTGCTGCCGGTAAATGACGGAAAATATTTATGTCGTAAGATTGAGTATCAAGGACCGATTCGGCAATTCTGTATTTTGGAACATCATTTGGTTGTTTATGGCCACGCAGATCAAAATAATCTGTTCCAATAATGCTTGCGCTTACGGAAGATAGTAGCAGCTGCTGTTCAAGCAGATCATAGACCAAACTATCAATTTCCGCGGGACTGGAAAGCCGGGTGTTTACAAAAGAAATTAATTCCGCGTAATGTTTTGGTGCCGTGGTATAAATCAGGATTTCTAAAACCAATGGGTCATGTTCTATTGTCGCTATTTCGAATTGCTCTCCCTGTCTGCGCAAATATCGGATCTCTTCCCCGATAACATAGTAACTTGAATTACTTGTAAAAGACGATTTATCCAGATGTTCGAACTGGTCTTCTTTTTCAATTAAGCTCCAGTCTACAAATTCGTGGACAATCTGACCTTGATACCGGATCGGTGCCTTCTCTTTGTGATCCGCTAAAGAAATACATCCTGTAGAAGCAAATACACCAAAAGGTGTGGCCCTGAATCTGGCACGGTTAAAATATTTCCAAATAGTCTGTTGTACTCGCGTCGGTACTTTATGTAAATCAGAATAATCCAGATTTTCTATAATTGAATAAAATTCAGGTGAGGCATCGTTGATCATATATTTTAATTCTTTCCAGCAAGATTCAAGATCTTTCTCAAAAGATATCTTTGGAATCCTTACCACTGCATGAGGATATATTCTTAGTTTCATCATTTTTGTAATAGATTGATACTAACATAACAGGATGATTCGTGTATTTTGATCTTTTTGGGTAATTGGTAGTATTTATGGGGTAACCTGTTGAAATCCATAAGTAACTTGTGATTTTTCGCCTATTACTTAATGCTAGAAAGGAAATGTCCAGCTTGCAACATTATATATTTGCCAAAAACATCTGTTGAAAAAGATTTATATTCGTAATGTCATTACTAACCTTTCAAAACCTCACGTTATGACAAGCTGCTATATTGTTGATAAAAGTGAGTCATCCACAAAAAAACTTGTTGGTCTGATTAGCCAGATTCCTGAATTAGTATTATTGAATACCCATACCGATCTAGAACGGGCGCTGAAAGAAATAACAAAGGCACCTTCTACTACACATATTTTATTTGTAGCTCTGGATGAGAGCAACACGTCCGGTAAATTGGCCAACTATGATTTCTACAAGGAGTTTGTTTTGGTCGTTGTTGGCTCCAACGACCATTTTTACAAGGATGCTTTTGAGCTTGGCGCAGCGGGCTATTTATCTAAGCCAATAAAAAATGAAGATTTTACTTCTGCAATAGAAAAGTGTAAAGCCAGGTTAATCAGTAATCTTGACAAAAGGCATTCCTCATTGGGAGAAACCGTTCTGAAACGGGGTAGCTTTAATTCAGTTAAGATCTCACTTAATCAAGTATTATTTATTGAAATGGTAGATGATGAAACTCTCTGGCATATGATATTTCAAGATCTCGAAAGAAGTCCATCATCAGATCTTGATGAGATACTGAAGAAATTATCTCCAAAAGGTTTTGTTCGTATAAATGAAGCAGTTATTGTAAACAAGTTCCATATAAACAAATTTAAGGGCAATAAGATTTGTTTAATTAATGGCAATTGGTTCGAAATGGAACAACGATATGTAAACGAATTTTATAGTTCCATAAACATTATTTGAGTTTCCGTACCGAAACTTCTTCAGTGCTTTCCTTTTCTACCCCTGCTTCGATTGTAGCAGTTGATTTTGGTACTTCTCGTACTACTTGTTTAGGTTTCTTATCAAGCCTGAACCCCAAGAACGTTGCAGGTTTACGAATCCTACCTGTCTTTGTCCAGGTAGCGAATTCAAAATTGGCGACAAGCTGTGGCTTTACCCAATGCATTTTTGCGCCCTTGGTATCAAGCACCTTATTGACAAAGGGTGATTCATCAATTTCTATGGCTTGCAATTTTTTAAGTATGCCAGGCATTTCTTTGTCTTTGAAGCCTCCTCCGCTGCGCCCGATCCAGGTGAACTTTCCGTTTTCGTATGCGCCGAATAATAGGCTTTTAAAGGATCTCGCTTTATCAGATTCTGCCCATCCGCCGATCACAAACTCCTGTCTTTTGCGGGTTGGCGTTTTCAACCAGTCGTTACCCCGATTTCCTTCCGTATATACACTATCTTTTCTTTTTGCTACAATACCTTCCAGGTTCAAGTCAAGCATTTGCAGGTACAACGCCGGCCCGTCGTCAAAACTGTCGCTAAAACGGAAAACATCATTGTCTTTTACCAGTATTTTCAGTAGCTCCTTACGTTCCGTAAGGGGAAAATCTCTCAAATCGTGACCGTCCATCCAAAGAAGGTCAAAAACGCAATACTTGATTGGCGATTCATGCCCATTGTAAAGCTGCAAAGCATCAAAATCAGGCTTTTCTTCCTGATTGAATACGACAACCTCTCCATCAATTATAACATCATGTTTAAGCCCTTTTAAAGCTTTTTGGACTGGTGGGTATTTTGCAGTGTAATTCAGCCCGCTCCTGGAATCCATATGTACTTTTCCTTTCTCAACAAAAGAGACGATCCGGTAACCATCCCATTTCACTTCGTACAGATAATCCTCACTGTCGATTGGGTCTTTAATCAGAGTACAGAGCATTGGGCTTATATGAGCTGGCATCTTCTTCATAACATGACTTTTCAGATAAACATAAACCACATGCCTTTAGTTCTCAAATATTATTCGATTTGCTAATATCTCAACACAATTATAAAACAGGCCATTGCCGTGTATGAAAAAGATATAAAGGAGGATCAGCAATTTGGAAAAAGTCTATGGGACTTGTTCAACGATAAAGATCTCCGGTTTATGAAGAGCCGCAGATTATGACATGCAAAACATATGGAAGCGGTACAAATTAAGACTTGTGTTAAGCCATAAAAAAAGAATGCAGCAAAGATCAGAAAAAACAAAGCCAACCAGGAATAATTGGAGTTCTTGCAAATCTGTTCAAATATTGATAAATTAGTAAATATTTGAATATTAATGTAATGGGTAATTTACTTGGTAATGGTAAGTTTGAAGTAGAAGTCGATGGCGTAAAAATTATCGTGACGGAACATACCGTACAAGATCAGCAGATATACCGCCTGATCTTTGACGATAAACGCCCTCCTTTGGTTATTACCAGAGCTTCCACCTGGCAGGGCAATATGTGGACCAGCGTGCCACAGGGACGCCAGCAGGAAGCTGAAACTTTGGGACAGATCATTACAAGGTACCTGGATCGGAGGTAATTTGTGTTATTATAATGGACAGCGGGTTTCACGGGCGGAGTTTATACGTCTGATGGACCTGGAGAAAGCAGTGATGAATTATGATTTTTTAGATCAGGATTTACACGATGGTTTTAGTTATGGAAATATTGCGGTGTTGAAGCCTACTGCAGATAAATGCAATTTCGATATTGTTCAAATGGAATGGGGTTTTATTCCGTATTATGTCAAGAATCGGGAAGATGTAAAGAAAATGCGTTTTGGTTACAAAGATGCTGCTGGCAAATGGCACCAAGCCTATACCACATTGAACGCAAAAGGAGAGGAGCTCTTACTGATTGACGAGAAAACGGGCAGGGAAAAGATGTTCCGTAAAGCTGCGCTGGAAAGGAGATGCCTTATTTTATCCAGTGAATTTTATGAATGGCGGCATATCTATCCCTTAAATAAAAGAACAGGACAACCACTTAAAACAGCCAACAAATATCCCTATCACATCGGCTTAAAAGATAAAGAATACTTTTTCATTGCAGCGATCTGGCAGAACTGGACAGATAAAGAAACCGGTGAAACCGTCGATACCGTGGCGCTGATAACTACAGCAGCCAACTCGGTCATGAAGCAAATCCACAACAGTAAGAATCGTATGCCTACTATGCTTCCTGATGAACTGGCGTGGGAGTGGATGATGGGTGATTTATCAGAGGAAAGAATAACGGAGCTTGCCACTTACCAGATTAGCGCATCCGAAATGGAGGCATATACCGTCGAAAAAGACTTCAAAACGACCGGCACGCCTGGAAAGGCATTTGTATATGCAGAGGTACCGGAACTGGCATACGAAGTTTAAAAGATAGAATCACTATTTTTATAGTCGACAAGGATATTACTGGTATGATGCTGTGATATCCTTGCGTTTTTTAAAGGGCTTAATTTGCAGAATTATCACCTATCTAAAAATATGTTGGACTTTTATATCATTGAAGACGATCAAGCAACGCCTAATTACCCTGAAGAGTTTGGATTGCAGTTTGTTGGAGGAATTGATTATGGGACGTTCACTAATCTTCAAAGCAAAGGAATCATTGATCAACGATTCGATTATTATTCGGATTTTCGGTTAAACACTGTACTCGTAAAGCAAATTCAGGAAAAAATTCTTCAAAAAGAATTGCAGGCGGATACTGACGTAATCATGCTGATCCAATTCTTCAACATTGCAAATGAAAAAGAAAGTGGTCTTATTGCGTATGGCGATTGAACATTAAAAACATATACATGAATGCAGGCTTATCGAAGTTTACGCATGGTCCCTAGTAGCTCCTTACATCATATACGAATCAATTTCAGAAGCAATCTCTGCCAAGAGCTCCTGATCCACATCTGGCGGATCAATCGCCTGAAGACCGTCACCAGTCGTAGCAAAAAGTACTTCATATCCGTTCACTTCGGTAGTAAATAAAAGATTATCCGCTTCGATCATGGGATTCACTAAATAGTTGACATCCCTAACTTTTACTTCAAAATAATCCATAGGTTGTTTTTTGTGTATAACCACTCTGGAATAGGAATTGTTTCACTTACTCAAAGACTTTCTGATCTTCGGTATAATAGGAAGTTCGACCGGCAATTTTAGTTTGCAAAATATCGTGCCCGTGTTCATCCGTTTTCGCTTTTTTATGATGAACTTTCATGAAGTCTCTAATCTCTCCGCTGATGATATTCGGATGTTCTTTTAAGATTTGTTGTTGCGCATTTTTAAGAACCGCTGTAATTGCTTTGGAAAGATGTTGCACCTGTTTTTCAGGTATTTTGTTCGCGATCGAAAGGGGCGAAATTCCGGCTGCGTAAAGGATCTCATCCGCATAAGCATTGCCGATACCTCCAATAATTTTTTGGTCCATCAGCACCGTTTTAATTTTTGCTTTGCTTGATTGCAGCAACTCTGTCAAAGCTTTGTCCGTAAGCTCAGGCGAAAGGGCATCTATACTTTCTGCCGGCGCCGGATTCAATTCAATATTTGCCGCCTTCTGAAAGTCGGTAACGGAAAGTGTTTGACCCTCCTTAAACTGCAGCGACACCAATGCATATTTCGGATTTTCTTCCTCCGAATAAACCAGGTTACCATGCAGCATTAAATGAACAGCTAAAACTGCGTCCTTGCCAAAGTCAAAGAAAAGCCTTTTACCTTCCCGGTAAACTTTGATCAGCTTATTGCCGACGAATTGCTGCAGATCTTTTTCGTTTACTTTTATTTTTTGCTTATTATGGATAACGACGCTTTTAAGCGTTTTACCCTTGATCATCTTTGTCAGGTTTTTACTAAACACCTCCAGGTCTGGTAGCTCAGGCATATTTTCTCTTTTTTTTGAAATTTTATAATTGTGATCCTTTAGAAGGAACGGCTACTTGTTACTCCGAATCTTTCTTTTTGCTTCTTTCTTTTTCTTTCTTGAAATGCTCCCTGGCTTTTTTGAGCCCTGTTGCTATGGCAATCCCTTCTTCTGTACCTTCTTCCAGTAAAGCATTTGCTATTTCCGTAGCTTTCTCCCGGATCTTGACCGGTTGATTTTTATATGATGGTGGGTAGTCCCCGTTATACCAAGGCATAGTTCCTCCTTTTTAAGAAAGAACATTTGCCGCGTGGTGTTAGTTTATAAGGATCAGAATTTAGACTTTATGTATCTGATGTCGGCAAGGATTTCCCTTGCTACGCTACCGACTTGATTAATATCGCTGGGTGGCTCCGGCATTTGCCTACTTTGGTAGCTGTGAAACTGCCAAATTTCCAATACATCAGAAACATCTACAGTATAAGGATCGAATACCGGGTTTAATGATTCAAGCAGAAACTGCGATTCTTCCATAGTTACAAATTTGAAAACGAAGTCCTGGGCATCATTTAAAATAAGAATGCAGGGCGTATGGGGTTTAATTTCGCGCCAATCTTCAACGTACCGGCAAATTACCTCACTACCGGATGGAAGGGGCAGCATGGAATCCCCACTGATCGGGAACATACGAAAAGTTCCACCTGGCAGATTCGGTAAGGTGAACTTCGGCAAAGCGGCAATAAAATCCGGATCAGCATGCCCGGCTAGGTAACCGGCTTTAGCTTTTACGGGTACATACTCCAGGTTCTCTTTGTTCTCGGCATTTACAGTAATGGACAGGAGCCTCAACTTCTTTCCAGAAACATATTCAAGGCCACCGGTCTCCAGCTTCCGTAGTTCCAGCTCACTCCAGCGGGTGAGATCGGATTTTACAAGGTCGTCAACAGAAATCTTGAAAAAGGCAGCAATCTTTATGAGATCTACTAATGGCGGATTTTCCGTCTTCCCATTTTCCATCGCCGTGTACTTGGCACGGGTATATCCTAACAGTTCTGCCTGCTGCCCTTGGCTGTATTTTCTACGTGTTCGGAGCAATTTTAAATTGCTGTGGAAAAAAACTTTTGCGTCTGTCATTTTGTAATGTTATTATAGATGACATTCATTTTGTTACTATTAGTGACAAATGTATAAAAAATATTGTAAAAAATGGAACGGCAAGTAATTCACTGTGATTTGGATACATTTTTTGTATCAGTGGAAAGGCTTTTGAACAGTGACCTGGTGGGAAAGCCTGTGTTGATCGGAGGAAGCTCCGATCGTGGTGTGGTGGCATCCTGTAGTTATGAGGCGCGAACGTACGGCATTCACTCTGCAATGCCAATGCGACTGGCGCGGCAATTATGTCCTGAAGCAATTCTGGTGCGGGGGGACCATGACCTTTATTCGAAGTATTCCAATATCGTTACAGAAATAATTGAGGAACGGGTCCCGTTGGTAGAGAAAGCAAGTATTGACGAGCACTATATCGAAATGACCGGTATGGACAAATTCTTTGGAACCTGGAAGATGACGCAGGAGCTAAGGCAGCTAATCATGAAGGAAACCGGATTGCCGATCTCCTTCGGCCTTTCCGCAAATAAAACAGTTAGCAAGATAGCAACAGGGGAAGCGAAACCCTGTGGTGAAAGAAAGATAGATCAGGGATCGGAAAAACCTTTCCTTGCGCCACTGTCGATTCGTAAAATTCCTGGGATCGGCGAAAAAACCTACCCGGTTCTTAGAAACATGGGCATTTCAAGAATTGCAACGCTCCAGGAAATGGATGTTTTCACTATGAAACGGGTAATGGGAGAAAACGGTGTTGCGATCTGGAAAAAGGCAAACGGCCAGGATGATAGCCGTGTTACACCCTTCCATGAACAAAAGAGTATGAGCAAGGAAACGACATTTCCAGTTGATACAATTGATATGACCCTGCTTCGCAAAACATTGCTTTCAATGGTTGATGAACTGGCCTTCGATCTACGCAAGGAAAATAAGCTGACTTCTTGCATAACGGTGAAGATCCGGTACAGCAATTTTGATACTCACACACAGCAAATAAAAGTTCCATTTACGGCTATTGATCGGGTGATTTCGGAAACGGTACTGTCGCTTTTCCAAAAACTTTACAGCCGCCGGATGCTTATCCGATTGATTGGCGTAAAGTTCAGTAACATTATAAAGGGAAGCTCTCAGGCAGATTTGTTTGACGACACTTTGGATGATTTGAACCTGTCCCGTGCGATGGATCATATAAGAATGCGTTTTGGAACAAAATCTGTCATGAGGGGATTTGCGCTACCCGAAATAGAAAGATAGGAGGAATGTGGCATGTTACTGAACGTACATAGTTATTATAGCTTAAGGTATGGCACCTTAAGCCTGGATCAGATTATCGAGGGGATGCTTTTATGTGGATATGATACGGCTGTCCTTACTGATATCAATAATTCTTCCGCTACACTTGATTTTATAAAAAAATGCAGGGCTGCAGGGCTTAACGGACTGGCGGGTATGGAATTTCGCAAAGGGGATCAGCTGCTTTTTATTGGCATCGCTAAAAATGCCAGCGGTTTCCAGGAGCTCAATGAACTGATGACAAAGGTGAACCGCATGGAGTCAAAATTGCCTTTGGCAGCACCGGAATTTGATCATGTGTATATTGTATATCCATATGGCGCTATTAACGTGAAAGGCTTAAGGGATAACGAGTTTATTGGTATACGGCCATCAGATCTGAATAAGATCGCACTTGAACCCGCAGCTAACCAAGACCGGTATGTTATTTTGCAAACGGTTTCCTTTCGCAAAAATGATTACAAACTCCATACCCAGCTGCGTGCCATTTCCCATAATCTCCTGATCTCTCAGTTAGGCGCTGACCAGGTTGGCCGGCAGGATGAAGTCTTTTTAACCAAAGTACAATTGCTCAATGCCTATAAACAATTCCCGGCCCTGATCAGCAATACCAATAAGCTGCTGGGGCAATGTAGTTTTGATTTTGACTTTAAGAAGATTAAAAATAAGGAGACATTTACCGGCAATAGGTATGACGATAAGCAGCTACTTTATAAATATGCCGTGGATGGTTTGTCGCGCAGGTATGAGGCAAAGGATAAGGCTGCACATGAGCGCGTTTTAAAGGAGCTGGAAATAATCGACAACCTGAACTTTTCCAGTTATTTTTTAATCACCGATGATATTTGCAGGTATGCGAGGAGCCGAGATTTTCATTATGTTGGGCGTGGGAGTGGAGCAAATTCTATAGTGGCTTATTGCCTGGGCATTACCGACGTTTGTCCTATTGAGTTAAACCTCTACTTTGAACGGTTCTTAAATCCCAAAAGGCAAAGCCCGCCTGACTTCGACGTGGACTTTTCATGGAATGAGCGTGACGAGATGTATGACTATATCTTCCGTCGTTATCAAAGTGGGCACACCGGCCTGATGGGTGCGATGAGTACATTCCGCGACCGTTCTATTATTCGGGAGCTGGGCAAGGTGTACGGCCTGCCGAAAGGAGAGATAGACAGAATGGTCAATGAACCGGAAAACATGCTCAATAAAAATGAAGTAACCAATATGATCTTGTCCGTCTATGATCAGATGGTTGATTTTCCGAATCAGCGGACCATTCATGCATCGGGTGTACTTATCTCTGAAAAACCATTGACATGTTATTCTGCCCTCGACTATCCACCAAAAGGGTTACCCACGATGCAATTCGATATGTATGTCGCCGAAGATATAGGCTTTGAAAAATTCGATATCCTCAGCCAACGCGGTATCGGTCATATCAAAGATTGCAGGGAAATTATTAAACTAAATCGGGGCGAAGTCGTGGATACAACTAATCCAAGACGTTTTTTTAAAGATTCCAAAATCGCAGATCAGTTGCGGTCGGCAAACACAATCGGCTGTTTTTATATCGAATCACCGGCAATGCGACAATTAATCAGCAAGTTGGATTGCGACAACTACCTTACCTTGGTCGCAGCCAGTTCGATTATTCGCCCTGGTGTGGCAAGCAGTGGCATGATGAAGACCTATATTGAACGGCATAAGAATCCGGAAAATGTTCAATACCTGCATCCGGCATTTAAACAGGAGCTTGAAGATACCTATGGCGTTATGGTTTACCAGGAAGATGTAATGAAGATCGGCCACCGCTTCGGTGGTCTCGATCTTGCTGATGCTGACGTGCTCCGCCGCATGATGTCTGGCAAATACAGGAATAAAAACCACATGCTCGAAATCGAAGACAAGTTCTTTTCTCACTGCAAAAAGCAAGGTTACCCGGAAGAAATTTCGCGCGAAGTGTGGCGGCAAATGGAGTCCTTCGCGGGTTATTCCTTCAACAAAGCTCATTCAGCATCTTTCGCTGTAGAGAGCTACCAAAGCTTGTTTTTAAAAACCTACTACCCCATAGAATTTATGGTAGCCGTGCTCAATAACTATGGCGGATTTTATAATCGGATGGTTTACGTAAACGAAGCTAAAAGAGGGGGCGCAGAAATCCAGCTTCCTTGTGTAAATGAAAGTATGCTACGTACTTCAATCCAGGGAAAGCGCGTCTACCTTGGTTTTGATTGTATTTTGAATCTGGAAGGAAAACTGGCTGAGCGTATACCATCAGAACGAATGCTACACGGAGCATATACCAGCCTCGAAAATTTTACGCTACGTACTGGTGCGCCATTAGAACAGTTAATCATCCTGATACGCAGCGGTGCCCTTCGATTTACAAGCATTGGAAAAAAAGAACTGCTGTGGGAGGCCCATCTTTTGATGTCCGACAAACAGAAGAAAGATCCCGGCAATCTGCTCTTTGAAAACATGATGGCAAAGCCCGTCTTACCGAAGCTGGAAACACATTTCCTGGAAGACTTGTACGACGAAATCCAGCTCTTGGGTTTTTGTGTCACCGGCAGCTTGTTCGACATTGCAAAATCAGACTATCGTGGTGATATTACTGCAGGAGATTTAAAAAGCTCCGAAGGTAGGCTTGTCCGTATTGTAGGCAATCTAGTAACCTATAAAAATGTGCCGACCAAAAACGGCAGCATGATGAAGTTCGGGACTTTTATTGACGTAGCAGGCGATTTCTTTGATACGGTTCATTTTGCACCTACATTAAAAAAATACCCGTTGTATAGTGCTGGCCTGTATTTAATCGAAGGAAAGGTAGTGTTAGATTTCGGCTGTCCAGCAATTGAGGTATTTAAATGTGGTAGAATGCCTATGCAATCCGATCCAAGGAGTGTGTAAAATTCTACTTCTCTTTATGATTTAAAGAAAAGAATTAGCAAAAATTAGTAATTTTCTAAAAAAACTATGGGAAGTAAGCATTATGATTTTCTAAATTCCAGTTTATTATTTGATCAAAATTCAATTTCAAATAATTTTAAAAATGAATCAGAAGAAAGAATTCTGAAAGAACTGGAAGATTATCGAGAGTTCGTTTTGTCAAACATAAACGAAATAGGTAGCGATATCGAAAGGGAGCCTTCGACATTAAGAGTATTTTCTACAGAGGGTACCACGCCTATAAGTGTTCTAAAGCAAACTGCATTATATGTAAATCAATTTATCATTTCTGATCCTCTTTTTAAGTTTACGAAGAAAGGAACTCAAATGGAAAGCACCATGGATAAATATCTTGGCATGGAGAAGAGGAGCTTGGATAAGAGTGATTTGGTTTCGGCTGTAAAATATTTAAAAGAAGTTACTTCAATGGTTGCGGGTAATTTTGTAAAAGTATTCCCAGTTGAGTATTATTTTGAAGGTCCACAACAGCTGCCTTTAAAATATTCTGAGAACTTATTTGAAGATGTATTAGTAGAAGATATTTCAAAGCTTTACAAGGCTAAAGCTATAGTTGCAAATTTAGAAAAAAGTGAAAGAGGATATATTATTCGTGATAAACAGCAATTAGTTCCCGGTAGGGCAATTGCGATAAACTTTGATGACATCGGAAACATGAATGGTAAAATTTATTTTCTAATGGAATCAAAGATTTTAAGTTATGATGAGGAAACCCGTATTGTAAATTATGCTCAATATCTGCCTGAAACTTCTCCTTCAATCGAAGAGTTTGATACTTGGGTTAAACAATCCATTAACCAGGCTGCTATTTCGCATTTTGAATCATTAAATAAAAAGTTGGCATTGGCCTTTGCATTAAAGGGAAATCTTTTGGTTAATGAAACTTTTGAATACGATTTACTGGGGGCGCATATAGGACATGGAAGTTCTATAGAAAATTTTACTACAAACCAGATGCTTAACATTGATTTACCCTTTATGGACAACATCGATACCCAAAAATTGATGCAAATTAGAGAACATGAGGCTGATATATTTACAAATTTCAGAATCGAGTTGGAGAAAGGGTTTCGTGAAATCCGAAATATTTCAGATCCAGTATTGTTAAAACAAAAAACAGAAAACCTTTTCCATGAACTTAATACAGTTCAAGGGCAAAAAATTAAACAAAAGTTGAATCATGTAAAAAAGCAAATGGTATTAAACTCTTCAATACTAATTGGCGGATTAGCCGGATCTATACCATCAGGTGGATATTCCTTATTTGCGACAGCTTTAGCTACTTTAAAAGGATATAAAGATTATCGAGAATATTCTGAAAAAGTAAAAGAGAATCCTGCATATTTCCTTTGGAAGGTGAAGAAAAACAAATGAAAACTGAAATAAAACCAGTTATTAAAATTAGGAAAATTGAAGAACATGAGCGGCCCAAGATTACAGTTTGAACGACACGTACCATACAGGTTGCATGGAAAAGCCTGCCTGAGGCCAGGCGATGTCAAAACGTATTGAATAACCGGCAAGTAAGGTGCGCGCGCTGCAACCAAATGATTGTAGGTGCGAAGGTGAGAATGGCAAATAATCCCGTGTCCTCGAAGTTGCCGCTATATCGGTAAACAGACCCAATTGCAGGTTGTTCAGTGCAGATATGGGTGTCCGTAAGGGGATCAGCCTGTTGAACAAGGGGATGTACAGGTCGATATTCAATAAGGCATAGCTGCTGCCATACAAGCTGTTCTGTTTGTACCCGCGGAACGGTGTAACCAGCGACTGGAAAGCATAAGGGGCATTCTGGCTGAACCGCACGGAAGTATCCACACGCGGAACAATATTATTATCGAGCCCACCAAAGTTATAAAGGATCTTACTCTGTCCGCCGCTATGACCGGCATTAGCCTGTACAACCAGGTTGATGTCGCGGTACAAGGGTTGATGATAACTGAACTTAAAAATGGAACCATATAATACCGTTGCCTTTTTACCGGTCGAAACCATGCCATCAACCATAAGCTTGGCCTCCCAGCCCCGATATAAAAAGGGAATGGTGGGATGTAGCTTATTCACCGACAACGACAGGTTATTAATATTCCACCAGGTTTGTAAAGCCTCGTAGTTAAGGCTGTAACGGTCGGAAGCCAGGAACACGGTACGGTCGCGGCGTGCAGCGGCTGTAAAGTCCAGCGACCAGTCATAGCGTATCGGGTAATGCAGACCCAGTTCATAATAATGGGTCCTTACCTTAGCCTGCTGCGGATAAGGCCTGCCCAGTTCATCTTTCCAGTCGCGTTGTGCATCGGGTTGCAAGCTCTCTACTTTACGAAAGAACAAGATGTGCCAGTCCAGCTTCTTCGCCGTATTTTCATAACGGAAGAAAAAATCACTGCCTTCCGATCCGGCAGGCATACGGTAGCCGATATTGAAATGATGGTTATCGAAAAGATCGCTGAAGCCCCCGCTAACCATGGCACTCACATCCGGGAACTTAAAAGTGCCGAGGTAATTCTGATAGGGTTGCAGGCGGTTGATATAATAGTCGTTATTGATGCGCGCAGAGAAATAAGCACTGTACAGTTGCAGGATATAAGGCCTTACTTTTTTGGAGGTATAGGCCAGGGCAAAGGCTGTACTGTCCTTTTGTTTTTTAGCCTGCTCCTTACTGTTGTTTCCTTTTAATATAGCACTCAATACAGACCCTTCATCCTCCTGTTTCCATTTTTGTTCGAGTGCCGCGAGACTGTCTCTACCTCTTTTATCTTTCAGGTAATCTTTTAACCAGGGACTGGGTAAGCTGCTGCTTACACTACCGACATGCTGCTGTAAGCGCAGGGTGTCATAACGGGCGGTTCCATCAACCGTCTGCTGCACCCGCAATTCATTATGGGTAAGCCCCTCTGGATTATGCCAGCTGATATAAGCCGAGTCTTTACGAAAAAGCAGATCGGGTATTTTTGCCGTATAGTTCCCGGCATCGCCGGCCGCCTTTGTATAAATACCATAGGCTTTAGTCAGGCTATCTTTATGATATAAACTGTCTGCCGGGTACCCGGAGCGATAGATCAATAAGGACTTGCTATCGTCCGTTGCGAGCTCGGTATTATCGTCCTGGTCGTCGGTAAGTGGTGTGAAACGTAATTTACCGGCATGGTAGAGCACAATATCGCTTTTCGCCCTTCGGTATGCCGCCAGCAGCCAACGGTCCCTGCTCCAGGTCAGCAAGGTATTCACCCCATCAACGCCGTACAACTTGCGCCGGTCGGCATACAAGCCGCCGGGGTTATAGCGTTTTACCTGGACCAGTCCTTGTTCGGGCTGCACCGTATACCATTTCTTATCTTCCTCCGACCAGTGCAATAGCGGGTACGGATCAGCATCATGACCGGAAATCCAGGGGGGCAAAGCGTAAACAGCAGTTGCTTTGCCTGCTTTGATCTGCAGGCTTAAGCGATCGGCAGTGGTGATGTAAAGTTTCCGTTTGTGATCCCGTTCCATAATATAGGCCACCTGCTTATGATCAGCACTGTACTCGAGGCGGAGCAGGGGACTACCGGGATAGAATCCCTTAACCTTATATTCCAGGCTATCGGTTATCTTAGTTGCGGCGCCAACCGGCATACGGCTTTGAAAGAAAGCGAAACACTGTGCCGTAAGGGTATCCAGCGGGCGCTTGGCAACGAGCCGTACAGCGCGGCTCAGCGATTTGCCGCTCCGCATCTGGAACAGGAGCTGCATTGCCGCATCGGGACGGTATTTTTGCGCCAGGAAATAACAGAAAGCCTGCCCGGCCAGCCGGGGTTCCGCAGCGGCGAGTGAAGACCAACCCTGTGTTTGTTCCGGCAACATACGCAGCAGCGCATCTTCATCCCTGATCTGCCAGTCATGGGCAAACCAGGCTATGGCGCCTTCCTTAAACCATGCCGGCATCATTTGTTTTTTGGACAAAGCCTGTTCTTCGAGGTCATTTTTAAATTGTTCTTCCCAGACCATCCTTACCCAGGCTTCTGCAAGCTGTTCGCGAAAACGCTCGTAAGAACCGGCAAAAGCAACCATCATCCTGCTGCCTTTTAAATAGATCGTAGGGAAAGCCTGTATTCCGTTCTCGTACAAACCGATATTACTTTCATATAACTGGTCGACCGAAGGATACAAGATAATATTGGCTTCTTCTTTTACACTGTTACCCATATTCTTCTTTACCGCAGCCGCTATACCGGGCAACTGCACAGAAGTAAAACTGGCAAGGCTATCACACCCGGCAGGAAAACAAATACGGTAGCCACTTAGGGAAAGTACTTTCCATTTATACTGATGATACTGGAAGCGGTTATACTGCTCTATGGTCTGACTATATGCTTTTATAAAACAAAAGAAAGCCAGAACCAATAAAAGAAACATTATTCGAACAACAACTCGCAAAATGAAAATTTTAAAAATTATGTATTATTTCCATCTTTTACCGAAAGCTAATCCAACGAAGAAAGATGCTTGATAGGGGTAGGCACGGCGTTCAGCCATCAATTCAATTTTTGAACTGTAATAAGCGACATTGCCACCAATGGTAATTGTTTTTACAAATGACTTTGGTCGTTCTGGTTCAATTGCAATAGCGATTTCTGCAAAGAGGCCTGGGATGAAGCGTGTTTCGCCCAAACCTTTACTCCATTTTTCACTACCCAGTATATAACCTGAGTTGAGAAAATGTTCTGCATTGATTGAGGAAAATCGTTCGACCAACATATAGGCTGTTTCTTCTGGGATATAATCTAAGTACAGTAATTTGAGGTAATAGGGCTTTAGCAATGCCAATGCCGGTCCAGCAGCATAGCGAAGGCTTAAGGATAAATTACCATCCAATAATGCAGGAAACAACATCTCCTGCTGCCCATAGCCTAATTGCAGTGTATAAGCACTATTGATCTTGCCCAGGCTGTATGGTGTATTTTTAGTTAGGTAACTATATGTGGTACTAGTCCGCTGCTGCTTTATTTCTTTTTCATGTACGAGGCCGGAAAAATGTAATTGCCAGATTGTTTTTTTTCCTGCGGAGGTTTGCTTGAGGTAATAAATGCCACCGCTCCATCCATTAGTATTAAGGCGCAGACCTAGAGACATTGAATGATTAAAATCCTTTTCAAGGCCCCACTCCTGGATATGCTTTCTCCATTGTTGTACCTGGCTAGCATTATTCGTTCCTTTCTCTTTTAGATTAGTCATCTTTTCATTACCACCTTCCCAGATAGATTGTTGAGCATTAAGGACACAGCAATTAAAGCCCAAAAACTGAGCGCAAAGAGCCAGAAAAAAGAATCTCATAGATTACTTTTTTGTATGGAGTAATTGTAATTTTTAAATGGGATTGTTACTTCTGGATAAATCTTCTGATTTTGCGTGTCAAATTTTCCAGGAAACCGACTCTTCTATATGAGCTGTGTTCGCCGTTAGTAATTATTTCAAGATTTTTGTCAGTCAGATAAAAGCTGGATTCTTCCGGTCTTGGGTGGGAGGGCTGATCAGTTACAAGTACATCTCCTTGTATTTTATAAGTCAAAAAGATTATGCTATCCTTTTCACGCGAAGAATAAGTCAGGATGAGTTCTCCGTTTGGTTTGAATTCCATAAACACTCTTTCTTTAGATGCTGCCACTGTATCGTTTTCAATTAATATCCAGAGACCAATAATTGATTTTTTCATAAGAGCTTAAATTCTTTTAAATGATCAGCCACAACACTTTCAATGGAAGTTCCTTTTACTTCTGCTAACATTGCTTTGGTCGTTTCCCGTAACCTGGTATCACCATCTATGATCATAAGAGAAGTGACATATACGACTCTCATATATTCATTTGTTCCTCTCAGCTTGCCGTTTAAAAACAGTTCCTTAAGCTTCTCGTCCGAACAATTGTTAATTAACGTTGGAACTACCCTTCCTTTCAAATCAGCACAAACATCATCTGCGACTTCTTTTAACTGTTTGGGGTTGGAAATTGTCCACCACTTATCCTGTCCCTCATTAAAAAATGCACCGATTCGATGTTGCCAATGGCAATCTATTGTTGTTGGCTTTGACAAAGATTCACCCCTCACTTTTAAATTCAGCATGTCAGAGTAAATTCCGCAGTTGACAGTAAAAACGACTTCGTCTTTTGAACTGGAGTTGCTCTTCTGGAAATTTAAAATAACCTGATTTTTGCCATATTTAAAAACGAATGAGGTGCCGGACTTTGTGAAACCCGAATTCTTTAAGTCAATTTTTATGAGGGACAGGAGTTCAGTGAACAGATTCATTATTATTTAGTTACAGCTTTTGAGGTTCTTGATGCTCCCCGTACTACGTCTACTCGGTAGCCTTCGACTTTCAGGAGATAATAGTCTTTAAATCTTTGCAGCACAGTATACGGAGATTTTCCGAGTTTTGTTTCAATGCCGCCTACATTTTTGCCTTTATACCAGACGTCAATATCAATAAACCTGGCTCCTAATTTAGTTTTCTTATACACTTCAGTATAAACAACTCTGCCTTCGGCTCTTAATCCTGCAGCCATCTCATCTCGGAAAGCATTACCCGCTGCACGATTTCTTTGCGGAAGCGCCTTTTCAACTGCGGATGCTCGGGATAAGGTAAGTTGCGGCGCCTGAGCCAAAGTTGCAGGGGTTAGCATATCGAAAAACGCTTCGGCTCTTGTGAGCTGACTCATCGGTTCTGTGATAGGTTTACCATCGTTGGTTCGCATATAATTTCCCTGCTCATTCATCACCACGCCACCTGTGTAAAGTGCGGTTTCAAGGTCTTTCTGATTGTCAAGTGCGGCTTCTCTTTTGTCATCAATACTTGCGACTCTCGATCCTTTGGTTTGGAAAATTACTGAGCTTTCGTTTGAATTGTTTTCTTGCACAGAATACGTAACTCCCCATTCACCAGTTTTCTCATTCTTGGCTATTTCACTACCACCCCACTTGATCTTTCTCCACCAAGCACCAAATCTTGAGTAAAGTCCATCAGGATCAGTATTATTTGATGGGCTGTTATCCATTGAAGCATAGGGGGACTGATAATTATTAAGGTCAGCGAAAGGATCAATTTGGTTAAATCTGCCAATCTGAGGGTCGAGACCCCTGTTCGTTGTTTGTAACATTTCAAGTCCAAAACTCTTTTCGAGTTCTATACTTTGATACTTTTTTGGTTGAAAGACATTGATCGAAGATAACGTAACTGGGATTGATAAACCATATGGATAATAATGGTCTTCCTCTAAAACAATACCCTGGTAATGTTCTATATGAACATCATCGAACCATACTTCCTTTCCTATGCTTAAATTATCAATGAAAATTATCAAGGTGGTCCCTGTTCCTGGGCCGGCAATAGTACAATTACAGATATTTGTATTGTCAATTGCCTGCCATCCCCCTGTATTTTGCTGGGGTACTTGGATTGAACCGCTAATGTCGGGAACCAGTTGCATTTTATCGTCAAAGAACAGGTAGTTTAAGTGTGCTTTGGGCGCATTGGGATCATCGTTTACAATCTGAAATTCCGCAAGTTGCTCCGCCAGTGCAGGATTTCCAAGTGTCTGCTGTATAGTACGGACATTTTCTGGTAATTCTGATAATGGAACTCCTGCATAGGTGTTACCGCCTAGCAAAGTTGTCATTAGAGACTCAATCAGATCTGAACCAGGAACACTTTCTCCCTCTTTATATTCACCCTCATAAAAGGTGTTCGCGGCAATAGTAAATTTATCGCCTGGCATTACTTTAAGCATGATGGCTGTACCGACACGCTTTTCGGGGTCGGAAGCATCCAATCTCGCGGCCATTCCGTCATCAGGATCGGTACTGCCCGGTTTCGTACTTCTAACATTTGGAATGTTATCAAAAACCAGCTGTTCGACATTTGCCATTGAAATTTCGTGGCGAGCAAGATAGCTTGCATTTATAGGCTCTGCAGTGACAGTTGTCCGAACATTTTCAAGATGGTCTTTGATAAAAAAATCATAAATGAATTTTGTGTTGTAGTTGCTCATTGCATTTGCAATGGGCCTAGTACGCCCTTCTTCATTCATGAAATATTGAAGTGTATCGTTTTTGTATGTAAATCCAGCTATTTCATTATAAATTATCGAATTGCCATTTTCAGTTATTTTTTTCTGCAATAATTTGCCAAAACCATCATAGATATAGTTAATGCTCCCTTTTCCAGTTACCTCGATATAATCAGGCTTGTTGAGACTTGTGTAAGTAATGTTTGCGATCTTTTTGTTTTCATCAACAATAAGGTTTCCGTTTAGATCAAATTTGTATTCCTCGGAAAGCGAGCTGCCGTTTTTGAAATCCGGTAAGTTTGGATATGTCTGTGCTGCATCTTCAATAGAAAGAAGCTGATTTGAATTAGTGCTGTAATTATAATTTAAAACATCCATGTCAACGTTACTTGCTCCTACATAATCGTAGGCACGTTGGTTCATGGTTCTTATGTTGCCATTTAGGTCATAGGTTAAGTTTGAAACAGTATAGTCAGTTGAATTATTGTACCAATTGTCTGCTTCGAACTGTCGGTATTCTGCATGCTGTAATCTGTTTAACTTATCATAACTATAACCATAAGCTTTTTTAAGCCCATCTGATCCATTCCAGACAATCCCTGCTATGTTCCCGTTGTATAGCTTGCTAACAAAACCTGAGTCATAACTGATCAACTCCTCAAATAATGGCGTTGCAGGAAGGTTCGTTCGATTTTCCGCATTGATATGTGTAAGCAGGCCTCTAATGTTATACTCGTTTAGCTCCGCGCCGATGGGTAATGATTTAACTGTTTGCCTGCCCATATGATCATAATCATATTCCGCAATTACATAGTCAGGGCCCGTATTAATTTTCTGAGTTATTTTTGAGACATGATAGTTTCCTCCACCCAAACCTAAGTTTCTGTCGTATGTTTTGATCAGTTTGATATTCGTCAAGGGAGCATCCGTTGCATTGGGTACGGGTTTTGCGTAAGGATTAGAATGACTGGTAATTACTTTATAAACTGGTCCCTGAAAATAATAAACATAGGAATTGATGTCATAACTGCCTTTTATATTTTGGGATTGAGATTGAATGATTCTGCCTTTTTCATCATAGTAATAGCTTGTAAATAACCAGTCATCAGAACCTGCATTCTCTGGATCTAAAATTCTTGACTTTGTTCCTGTTACTTTATCCCGTGTAGCCATAGATAATACAGGCTGATCCAGGTAAGGTTCGGTTGGCATCGCATTTGTAAACTGGCCATTGTCAAATCCCATTATACCCAACTGCTCATAATCATCGTAATAGATTGTTGTCAGTATTTTACAGTTTACCAAGCTGGTTGGATAGACATGATAATTTTTATAATTGTTCAGGTGATGAAGAATTTCGCTCGAAGGGTAACCCTGATAGGAATCATCTAGATAAGTCTGCATCTGGGCACGGTTTTCTGATGCCGTTATTTCTCCAGACACTGTTGGTCTACCAAGAGCGTCAAAAAGCTGAAAAGCCCACTGACCTTGATCTCGCTGTAGGGCATCTTGGGTTAAACATTGACGATTTTTTAAGTCGTAAACGAAATACTCAACTCCTTTTCCTGGCAGCTTCCTCTCAATAAGGCGATCTTTATTATCATAATAATATTTGTAACATAATTCAGGGACTGTTGCTGCATTCCAATTTGTTAGGATTTTATCCGTGGCCAATGGTGGTATTATTGCCCTAAGGTTTTTTAAGTCATCGTAAACAAAGTACGTACATGCCATACCTATATGGGATGTCAGAGGCTGTCCATCTGTCACCACGGATTTTTTCAGAATTACTTTGTTATTTTTGTCCCGGTACTCTTTAGTTATTCCCCCATCTTCATCAGTCACTACAGTGTATTGTAATTCACCCGCTGGATAATACGTTGTGGAAACTGGTATGTCAGAATTTGATGAGCCAATTTCCCACTTCCTGACCTCGTTTTGTTGATTGGTACCATATTCGTAGTTTTTACCCCTGTTCGAGCCAACCCATGATCGGCCTGGCATCATCTCCTTTCTTTTTCTATTTAATGATGAACGGTCATAAACTGTTTTTTTGTAAGGTGGCTCGTTCGGGCCTGCCACGTCGTAAAAATCTGTGAAACGGGTGTTGACATTTAATTTTATCTTACCATCCGTTGAGCCATTTCCGAAAGGCCCAGTTGCAAAAGGCAAATACTCGTAAGTTTCTCTTCCAAAAGAGTCATATACGTGATGCTCAACAATATCATATCCGTTATCATGAGCTTTTTTAGAAACGGTCTGAAGCGGACGACCCAAACCATCATAATAATTCGTTGTCTGTCGGTAATTAAAGTTAGTACTCGGCCATTGATCCACAGGAATATCAGGAACCAAAGTTCTGATGTAGTTAAATTTTGTAATCCCGGTGATATTGTTTAGATCAGGCGGCAAATATGCCGTGTTACTCGGCGGACTTTCCTTGGGACGATTATCTTCAGGGAAAGCTGCAGGTTGCGCGGTTGAAGCAAGGTAACCGCCAATTACTAATATGAATGTAATTACGAAGTTTTTCATGGTTAAATTATTTATTGTGCACCCTGCACCGTGTAATCAATTTTATTAAGAATATTGTACCTGCGGTCTTTTTTGTAGGTCATTCTTCCTTTTGAATCATAAGTGTAATGGAAAATTTCTCCGTTCTCTTTGCATTCGGAGATCACTCCAAAATTTGGATCATAGCAAAACGTCTCCATAGAAGAAGTCACAGGATAAATTTTTATTTCATCTATTTTTGTGTCCCCTCCAATAAATGAAATTGATACGTTACTGGTATTACCAACGATGGCTTCGTATCTGCTATAGGTGTTAGTACCATTGTATGCATTACTTGATACTTGCCCTGTAACCGTTGGGAAAACTGATCCCTGATAAAAGAAACTTACCACATACTTTTGATTAGGGTCAAGATTACTTCTAGTTATAGCTGTCCCTGCAGCCAAATTATATACATATCTACCGGTGGGCGCATAGCTGTCCATTACAATACCATAATTCATAGGAGGATCATATTGCCAGTTCCCTTTTTGTTGATAGTCTTCAAAACTTGTATAGGCAACTTCGTCGAGTGTTGCGTTTTCTGTTTTGGCGAAGAGGTATTTTCCATAATACCCCCAAATGTAGCTTGATTTACTTCCTTCGGAATTTACCGTCTCTGTAGGCTTAAAGTATTGATCGAACTTGGTGTTTTGATCGAATTGTATATACCTGGAATCCTTTGACGGCAAGGATTTGGTGTAGGCAAATAAATCACTGCCGAGGCTTCGATTTGAAATCTTGAATGAAGCCTGTGGAATTGTGTTTTGTAAGTTTAATTTAAATCTTTTCTTGCCAATAGTTGGCATTTCCGTCTTATATTCTGTAAAAGAACCGTCCGCAAGTTGGTATCCAGCTCCCTTATTGATATAAATCAGCTGCTCAATTGGATATCGATTAACGTGGTTGTTTTGCATAGCTGAAACAAAATCATTATCAGGCAAATAATCGTGAGGGTATAACATAATGGCAAGCTCTTCAGTTCCATCGCCTTGATTAGTCCTGATCGAGGTAGGAGCTCCATGTTGAATATTCCCATATTGATAATTCTTTCTTATAACATAAGATGAACCATCATCAAGAATTGATGTAGATGTAGCTGAGTCAAGGGTTGTCCATGAGGATTGGAAGGTAAATTGTTTAACGTCACCTTTAATATCAAACTGTTGGTCTGCCCATCCCGGATTTCCATTGTCAAGAACCTGAACGCCGTAACCAATTCTTTTTCTTAATATCGATTTTTCCGAAAACCATTTCCTTTCCTTCAATACCGGTGTAAAGCCAGAACTAATTTTCTGATAGTAGTTCGTAGCATACTCCTCAGAGATTTTGCCACCATATAGGGAATAGGGGCATTCGAAATAGTCGTTAAAATTTGACGGAATTCCTAAGTTGTTTGTATAGACCGAAAATGCTCTTTGGGGAATTCTGATATCGAAAAGATGTTCAGTCATGCCATTTTCTCCATTATCTCCTTCGTATTCCAATACACTTTTGTACAGGTAACTTGAAGGCATGTAAGAGTAGAGGTCGTATTGGCTATAGTTGCTTCTCATATTGTAGAGGCAGGTCCTGAATTTCTGAACAGTAGTAGAGAAATCGCAACGATTTTTATAATAGTATGACATTTCATTTACAATGGGGTTTAGGGAAACACCCGACGAAACCCCAGGTTGATTATTGTATTCATATTTATATCTTTTGATCGTGCTTCTTTGCGACACTGGGTCGAAGGTTGCAACTCTATCAACCCTGCCAGCGCCATAATAAGTAGTCACCGAAGTCATTACGTTTTTGTAATACGCAAGTTGGGCCTCACCCTCTACCTGATCACCACATGATGTTAGCTTTAATACAAGTGTGTCACCAATCTGGTAGAAATAACTGGGAACGGCCAATGTATCAAATGCGCCAGCCTGAATTCTGAACAAAGTTCCGACTACCAGGTTTTGATGGGTGCGCTTATTGTACACGTCAATGAAAATTTGGTGCATGTTGACGGTTGGGTCAAAACCGGCAGGAGCATGCCACGTAGCCGTTCCATAAAGAACCAAATCAAATGCTCCAGTCGGCACCACCCATTCTGATGTGTATTCCACCGGGCTGTGATCACTTGTTCCATAGCCAATGCGATAAGTTCCCGTGTATCTATTTTTAACCGGGACGAGATCAGTTGATTGAGCACAACCATAATTAATTAGATCGTGCCCTCCAGTTGGGTAGGTAATCTTTGATAGCAGGCCAATAACACTGCTAGGGCAGTTTACCTCCCTTTGTCCAAATGCTCCTAAATTAAAATATCCATAATAATCCTCATTTTGCACATCAGTCCTTTTGGGGATTAATTCCGGACTGATATATTCAAAATTAAATTCCTCACATTGTCCACCAGAGGCGTCGCATTTCGCCAATTTTTGTAGCAATGGTCGTTTAGAATAAGTCGGGAACAGATAATTGAAATTAATCTCATTGATAATCTGTCCCGTTAAAAGATCTTTGACTTTCATTTTTGAGATTAAATGTGTGCCTGTAAGATCCAGATTCCCAATATGGTCTAAAGTTATTTCCGTTGTATTGTTGACTTTAACTTTGCTTAATTCGTAGCTGTGAGCATTTCTTATTTGTTTTGAGATTATTGTTGGTTCAGCACATTCACATGGATCAGGGCCAGGTGGAAGACCATCCGTTCCAACAACTTGCCGGCTAATTTGAGAATTTGTAGTCTCATTTATCGTGGTATATCCGAATGGCTCATATTCATACGTTACAGTATCGTGGGTTGGGGTAACGAATTTATTTAAAAACCAAGCCGTGCGATGTGTTGACGACGGATTCCATTGGTCGTGATGACCGGTATAATCTGTTGCCACGTTCTGTATAGTGCTCCATTCCGTTGCGGTGTTTGAACCAAAGAAAAACTGATTCCCATATTCATCAGTGACCTTGAAGTTCCATGGCGCGTTCGCCCAGAAGTCCATTTCTATTTTTATTCCTTCATGGTCGATTATATACGCCTGTGTACTGTCAAGAAAAAATTGTCCGGTATGACCGAAAAAATTGTAAGAAAATAAGTCTGGTTGCACATCGTAGAATTCTGCATTGCCATAATATAGTACTCTCTTTAAGGGGTTGTCCTCATACCATTGAATATTCCTTTCAGCGGGAGTAGAACGTGTAAGTGGCCCCGCCAAATCCGTCGATAATTCATCGGGATCATCATTTACAATCCTGGTAATTACCCCACTTCCAAAGAAGGACCATCCAAGGCCTACAATTCCTGCCAGGTCTTTTACTTTAATGCCATTTGTGTGGTAATTTAATGACATGTCCAGTTTGATGTTATTACCTATATCCTGATTATAAAGGGGAACAGAATAATTAGGGGCACCCGTAGAAAGATTTAAGGGTAAGCCACCATATCTCCCCATCTCTGCCGCTTGAGGGGAAGGCGGTAGTGATGTAAATGCAAACGGGGTAGCTTTTCCCGTTTGGGCGCTAGCTATTTTTGCCAGCAGCAGCAATAGCGCTGTGAGTCTGAGTATCCTTAAGTAGATCATAGAAAAGGGGTTTTCATTTTCTTTTGAGGGTTAAATGAGAGGTTTGGATTTTTTAAGAATTCTTACAAATATCAATTTAGTGACCGCCAGTCAGAGGCGTAGGTTAAACGGCGCTTATTTCCCTAGACCCAACCGAATCATAAAAGGTGTCCTCAGATTATATTGTTGCCAAAGGAAATTATAACCAATCAGAAAGGTTCCGCTCCATTTGTCATTTATGTGGTAACGCTTCATCAACCCTGCATATCCCAGATGCTGCAGGTTACCGAAAGCAGATCTCCAGGCATTGTCACTATGTTGTGACTGCGGTTTATTGGGGTCTGCCTGATCTTTCAAATAAGGCCGGTTTAAAGGCCGGAATATTTGTTCATACCCGACCTGCACGCTGATGCCGTACATTACAAGCCAGTCTGCATAAGCGCGAGCACTGATGCCTTCGTAACTGAACTTAATATTTTGCCAGTTCTTTCCTAGGCCTATACTGGTAGCCATACCGATACCATAACTCAGTTTCGGTGTATGCTTAAAAGCTATAGATGCCCCAAACTCCAACATAGCCGGGCGTAGACCGTCAGGGGTTGTACGTGCGGTCTGAAAATTATACTGCGTCTCCAGCCTTTGCCAAAACGGTTTACCGCGTTCCGGGTTCTTTTTGAATGCCGGCTTTTCTATCTGTGTCAGCTTTTCTTTAAAAGCCTTTGCTTTGTTCAAACCTTGTCTTGCTTCAATAGCTGCCTGCTTCGCTTCGGTTACTTTGTCTTTGACGCCATTCAGCTTTTCGCTGAATTGCTGTATCTGCTCGCCCATTCTTTGCTGCACCGCCTGCAGGTTACCGCCAAATTTCGTCTGAAGTATACCCTTCATCTGATCTTTAGTCTGGTAACCTATTGATTGCAGGTCGGCTGCTGTTGCACTCACCCCTAAACCACCAAATGCAAGATTTTTATTTATGATATTATTTTCAAAACCTTCAATTCCCTGCAAGTATTCTAGGGCTTTTTCTTCTGCTGCATCAGGATCGTCAGCCAGATCGCGCCAAGCCTTCATCTTTTCCTGGGAATAATATACCTGTTTCTGAATTGCCTGCAATCCTGGAATGTCGACCTTACCAACAAGTTGCTCAAGGCTTTGCGTACGCATCTGGATAAGTTCTTTTACCTGTCCTTCGGCATTAAGTCTGGATTGCAATTCAGATAATTTTGCAGTGTAATCTTCATCAGGTAAAGATTGCCCAACAAGGCTTTTAGCATCAGAAAGTTTAGCGGCCTGTTGCTGGATAAACCGTTGTAGACCTTTAAGACTGTCAATGGTTGTGTTGCGGCTGTTGCCCCGGTGCACCAATGATGTTGTGTCGTGCAATAACCTGGCGATAGAATCGTAAGTTAGGTTCATGGAAGTAAACTGCCGATATAACAAAGAGTCCTTTGCAGCAAGCTTTTGACGTATTTGCACCTCTTTCTTTTTAAGAACACGAAGCAAGTGTTTCTGGATGCGCTGGGAACGGTTCAGGTACTTTTCAATATCATACGTTTTATGTTCCATATATTTATTGGCCGCGTCTAAAGTGGAATTTTGCTGGGCAAACGAATTGCCCAGCATAACCAAACACATCAACACAAGAAACGAAAATGGAAGAATTTTCATCATTCAATTTATAAAAGCGGTGAAAATCTATGATATCTAACAGTATTCATTAGGGCTGGACAGCTCCTTTTTTGTTGAACAGCGCTGTGTGTTTGATTCTCAACGCTGCAATGTACTCCGTAAGCTATAATCAGAATTAGCATGAAATAGAAAATGCAGGAAAGGAAGAGTACACATTCCATAAGGAAGGTTTTAGTATCAAAAATCATAAATAGCTTTTTTAAAATTTCTTTGAATACTTTGTCGTAAAGGCTAAAAATTTCATTTTTTCATAAAGTATATGGCCTTAACTTTGTGATTTAATAACCATTAACAGTGGCACCTTGATTGTTTTAATTGGGCTATGAGCAAGGACGAGATTATAAACCCTGATCAGATTGTATCGTTTTTTGGATAAACTTTAGGTCAAAACTATCTAGATGAAAAGTGAGAGGCAAGAAAATGACATGAAATAGGAAAGAATTTGCATGAATAGCCAAAAAACCAGTTTAAAACCTGTATTTTTTTAATACATTAAATTAATATTTATGAAAAAAGCATCTAAATTTGCCGTCAAGCTGGACATTAAAAAGAAGTATATAACCCTGCTAACATCTCAAGCGTCGAACTCGGTTTTAGCCGGGGATGACGAAACAGGCACCAGAAGGAATAGTTATAACTGCATACCCCCTTTTAATGCTCCACCATACTTTTACCCGGATAAGCCTTAAAAATCTCCTTTTGCGCTTTAAGTATAGCACAAGCTACATCACGATATCTAGCATTAGTGGATAAGGCTACCATATCAAATGATAGCATGAATAAGGTGAAAATTGCTTTAATACATTTTGTTTTATGGACACTCTATATTTCGCTATATGTTTCGCTATATAGTTATGGAGACAATTTTTTTTCCGCTGCTTATGAAACTACCGTTTCTTATGTGATAATTGCTTCATTTTTTTATCTGCATTCGGAATGGCTATTACCTGTCTTTTTTGAGCGTAAAAGATATAAGGGGTATGCCGGAATGTTAATAGTACTTTATACCTATTGTATAGGTTTAAAGTACTTTTTCGCTTTTATATTTGACCCTTGGATTTTTGATCAGGAATCAACTATTAAGGACGACCCGATAGGTAAGTTTTTAATTATTTCAACTCTTCAATGGTTGAACTTTGCAGCTTTTTCACTTGCATTTTGGTTTACAAAAAAATATTTCAGGGATCAAAAAAAGGAAAGAGAAAAAGAGAGAATAAAACTTGAAAATTCTGCATTAAGAGCTAAACTAAATCCCCATTTCTTATTTAACGTTTTAGATTCTTTTAGGATAGAATCAGAAAAAGTTCTTCCCAACTTATCGAGAGCGATCGAATCACTGATCTATATTATCAGGTCATCAATCATTGAACCGGGGCCAGACGGGATGATTCCCTTCATGCGGGAAATAAAGGCTATTCAATGCTACATATCAATTTTCAAAAAAAGATTTCCAGATAACAACATATGTTTTTCATTGCAAATATTCGGGGGTAGGAATTATGTTATACTCCCTCATATTCTCAGGGAATTTGTTGAAAACGCTTTAAAGTATGGGGATTATAGAGATCCTAATCACAGGATTATGATAATAGTAAAAGTCGAAAATGACTGTCTATATTTTAAGGCTAACAATAAAAAGAACGGTAATTTTTCAGAAGTTTCTACAGGAATGGGATTGAAAAATATAAAAAAGTATATCAAATTAGGTTATCCCAATAACCATATTTTAAAGATAAATGATACGCCCCAATATTTTGATGTCGAACTTATTATTGAAGAACTAAACCTATCTACTGGACAAAATAAAAAATCAAATTGCTATGATGATGAATATTAAAGTGATCGTAATTGATGATGAAATACAGGAAGCTCAATACCTAGCTGACATAGTTAAAGAAACAAATGAATTGGAGCTTATTGGCTATTATATAAATCCGTTTGAGGCTTTGCCATTACTTCAAAGCGATTCTGATATCGTAGTGTTCCTGGATGTAAATATGAATGAAATATCCGGAATTAATTTTACAAAATTGATTTCAAATAGGGTGATATTCACTACTGCGTATAAAGAATTTGCTATTGATTCTTACGAATATGAAAACACAGTTGATTATCTTCTGAAGCCAATAAATAGAGAAAGATTTTTGAAGGCGATTAACAAAATTCGGAAGCTGGAAAAGCTGGAGAAGATAATTCCAGATCAGGATTATTTGACACTTGAGTCCAAAGATCAACATCTGGTAATTGACTATGGAAGTATTAATTATATCAGGGCTTCCGGTCATTCCACTTTAATATATACGGTAGCCGTAAAGGAACCAGTTATTACCATTTTTAATTTAAAAAAAATTGAAGAAATGCTTCCAACAAGTATTTTTATAAGAATTCATAAACAATATATTGTCAATAAGCTAAAAGTTGGACATACAAGCAGAGACAAAATCATGTTATTTGGTGGCATCTGGCTTCCTTTGGGAAATGCCTATGTAGAAAGTTATATTGATTCGATGGCTACCATTGGCAAAACCATAGAAATATCAAAATAATTGGTTAGATAGGTCAGAACAAATTATTAAAAAAGGATCGCTTAGAATTTCTAAGCGATCCTTTTGTCTTCCTTCTGATCTATTACTTATTTTATGTTTTTGAAATTAGATGTTGCAGATCTGGATCATTAGCAATGCGATTCAATTCTTTGTCTATTAATTCTTGAATTGCATACTTAACGTACTTGTAATTCTCGTCTATTGCATTATCCATATAGTCGATACCGTCTTCATTTAAAAAAGAAATAATTTCTGGTATCGACTTATATTGTTTTGTCTCCTCAGAAACCTTCTTATTGTCAATTACAATTTCGGAATGAAATATTTTTTGCTCAATTCGCTCATCAAAATTGTCTGAAACCGCACCCACAAACATTCCCTGTGTTAAGGTTGAAATTTTTGAAGCGGGGATTAAGCTATCTAGCTGAGTTGAAATCGAAGTTGATTTATCATTTCGGTTAATAGTCATACTCTGACGTTTCTGTAAAACTTTTCCGAAGCGGTCTGAGAGGCTTTTTGCTGTATCTCCTACAACCTGACCGCTGAATATATTGCCAACGGTGTTTTGTATGACTTTTGCTTCTTTATCGCCGTAATCCCTTGCTAATTGCGAAAAGTCCTGAAAACCTAAACATACCGCGACTTTATTACTTCGTGCTGTGGCAATCAATGTATCCAATCCCCGAAAGTATATGGTGGGCAACTCGTCTATGATAATTGAACTTTTCAATTGTCCTTTCTTATTGATAAGTTTTACTATCCGAGAATTATATAAGCCCAATGCGGCGGAGTAAATGTTTTGGCGGTCGGGATTGTTGCCTACACAAAGAATTTTGGGCTCTTGAGGATTATTAATGTCAAGCGAAAAATCATCACCTGTCATCACCCAGTAGAGTTGAGGACTGATCATTCTTGATAATGGAATTTTAGCTGATGCTATCTGCCCCTGTAGCTGGTCTTGCGCTCCTCCTTGCCATGCATCCATAAAGGGAGATAAATAATTTTCGAGCTGTGGATATGAAGTAAGGATTGTGAATACGTCTGCATATTTTTTATTGAGTAATTCTATGGCATGAGGAAACGTACAATACTTCCCGTCTTCATAAATTCTCAAAAACCAAATGATGGCAGCCAGTAGAATAATTGGGCTATCCACAAAAAAATCGCCCTGCTTGGTTATCCACGACTTATTGAGGTTGAGCATGATGGTATATGCTGCTTCATAAGCATCCGATATATCCGTCATGAAAGCTGGATTAAGGGGATTGCATCGATGGCTCCGGCGAGGGTCGTCAAAATTTATTACATAGAACTTTGGCTTAATCTTATACTTGTCAGCGTGATTCAGTAAATGGTTATAAGCTATAGTGGAAAGGTCGTCAAACTTGAAATCGTAGATGTACATCGCAAAACCCTTTTCAATGTGTTGCTTGATGTAGTTATTTACGATTGCATACGATTTTCCTGAACCCGGAGTTCCCAACACCATTGAGGCACGAAAAGGATTCACTATGTTAATCCAACCGTTATTCCATTTGCCTTTGTAATAAAACTTCGTGGGAAGATTGATTGAATATTCATTTTCCATCAATTTGGTTTCCTGTTGGAAACTTTCATTTTCATGATTGAAAACATCATTCATCAAGTTATTGCGTAGTAGTCGGCTCATCCAAACCCCGGCCATGAGCAGAGCAATATATCCTATGCCTGATGTAAGCATGTAAAGAAAGGTCGCGACTTGTGCTGAAAGCTTTAACAATGGCGCGTTAAGGAAGAAAAAAACGCAACCAAAGAATAAGGCAATATAGATCTTAGACCATGTGATCTTTTCATTCTTTACGCCTTTAGTACCAAGACAACTCAATGCCAGTAATATCAGCGCAAAAATCTTGGTGTAAATAGTGTGTGTGAAAAGGCCTGCTGTACTGTTGAAATTGGTTAATATCTTGCTGACAATTTCCAATGTCCACCCTCGTGCGGCAAAATACCCATAGCAGAACCAATAGAAATGCATCAACATTATAATGATGCTTACCGCTCTCATAAAAGCCATGATTTTGGCTAGTCCTCTTAAATCGTCTTCTCCTTGCATATTCAAAAATTTATTTTGATGCAAGTGTAGCCGCTGTAAGTATTGGCTTTCGAAAATAGGGTTGGATGGCTTTGGGAGGTATTGTTTGGCTTCATCTTAAAACCACAATGACCAAGATGTTAATCCTGGTCATTGACGATTAAAAAATCATTGTTATCTTCTAGGTTTCCTTTGTTTCTTCTTTTTTATACGATTCGTAAAAGCCTGTTACTCTTAATATTCAATGTGTTTCCAACTAACATGTCATCTTTAAGACTACAACTCTTTCGTATATTTGATGTTTATAAGGAACGTAGAATAGTTACTAACTAAAAGCTAATCGGCTACAATGGACACAAGAGTTAGAATTTATTTATTATTAGACCATAAAGAATATTATGGCGTTGACAAAACTATAGAAGATGCAGTTGAACTAATCCGGAACATCCCTTCTGTTACTTTATTGAATTATCTATCAGGGTTTGCTGTAAATCTTTACTTACACGACAATGACGAGTACACAGGAAAAATTCAATTTATGCTTGTTAGCAGTTTGTTAGACAAATGCGAAACATCGGTTCAACAAAAATGGGTTTTAGAAGTAAAAAAACAAGCAGAAAAGGGCTTTGCTCCAATGATGTTTTGGAACTACTCTAACTTGTTATTTTACGGATTAATTTTTAAAACGTTCAATAATCACTCATCTAGAGACTTGACAGGAGGCGAAGCAAAAAAAGTATTTGATGCATATCTCATCATCAATGGAATTGCAAACAATAAAATTCAAATAGAAGAAGAAGCTATTAAAAATGCAAATGAAGCAAATAAGATAGAAGATGTAACGATGCCGAGTTTCATTTATCAAAAAGATTATGCTTCATCAGTTGATTTTAGTAATCAAGTAACCAGAGGAGTTGCTTTTTTTAAGTATTTGGAAGACGAGCCTAAATACAAAGATTTAGTTTTAGAATACTATAAGTCCAAGAGCGTACGTGGGCATTTGAGATTGTTTAAAAATTTACTGGTACTTTTTACCGAATTAAACATAGGAGAAGATTTCGCAAAACGTAATCAATTAGCCAATCTTCAGGAATATTTCATTGGAAAAGAAGTAGACTTGGCGTACATAGATACACTTTGTATTAATACGGAAATCGCAAGTTATAGGGAGGATGAAAGTTTTGGTATTTTAAGGAATAAATTTCTCTTCAAATTAAATAAATATCAATTCTTCATATTGAACGTAAACTTCTTTCTTGACCAATTTTACAAAGCACAAATTTTTTCTTTTAACGCTTTCCTAAAAAGCAAGAATATCAAAGGTGAGTTCCTTTCCGAAAAAGGAAAAAATTTCACAGAGGGAATATACTTGCCAAAAGTATTAGACGCATGTTTTCCTCGTTATGCGGGATTCTATGGCGATTCTTGTATTAACTCTAAGAAAGATGAACTATGTGATGCGTATCTGAGAGAAGGGAACAAAATTTGTTTAATAGAATTTAAGGACGTTCTATTAAACGCTTCTATTAAAAATAGTGCAGATAAAGAGAAGCTGTTTGCCGAGCTTGAAAAAAAGTTCTTGGCAAATCAAGCTAACAAGCCCAAAGGTGTTACACAATTGCTTAACGCAGTAGAAGACATTGAGTATAATTCTGTTTCATTCGACAATTCAGTTCCGAAAGATAATTTGGAAATATATCCTGTCATTATATACACGGATGCTACATTTGGAATTGAAGGAGTAAATAAATATTTTAAAGAAAAATTCACAATCGGGATTAATAATTTAAATCTTCAAAACGTTGTTGTAAAAGAGGTTACATTCATAAATTTGAATTATTTTGAAATACACGAAGATTACTTTAATCAAAATTATTTAGACATTTTCAAAGTGCTTAATGGCTATTTTGAGCATACAAAAGATGTCAATTTTGCATTGACCCCCTTTGAGGTTTTTTCACGTTTTTATTTAAATACTTACGTTCCTGAAAATTTAGGTTCAGCATCTTCATTTCAGAAGCACTTAAGAAGTATCATAAATGCAAAATAGAGCCAATCGGAAATTAAACACAAATAGGGAACATATTATCTATAAAAGAATGATTTAATAACAACTTTATACTTTCCTTTGCTTCTTTCTTTTTTTCATACGATTGGCAAAAGCCTGTTCTTCGTAATCTTCTCCATGTGCTTCCGGCAATAGCCCGCCGAAACCGTCAATCAAAACTGAATCATCGGTCGGCTGTTCTTTATCAAGGAAATCAAAAAGTCTGTGGGGTTCCTCTTTTCCATTCGCAACGTATTTATCTGTGGCAGATAATGCGGTGATACCTAACTGTTCAGTGTTCTGGCGTTGCTCAACCGCGGACTTCAGCCACCAATCATTGAATACATTCGCTGATAAATTTTTGCCTAAAGCGGAACCGTTCCACACGGTGCGGCTTTCGTGATCTATAAATGTAATGCCGTAGATACGACCCTCGTCGTTACGGCGTACTACTGTATTGATACCCTGCTCAATCAGTTGCTTTTTAAAATCGGCTTCATTATTGTAAGTGTGCATAGTTGCCTCAATGGTATTTTTAAGGATGGCTCTTACAGGGGCTGCTTTCATTTTATCCTTAGCCGCTACAAAGTGGTTTTGCAATTCGTCCAATCCGGCATGTTTGCCAAAAAGGGAAGACTTAAAGGGACTGCTGGCTTTTTCTCCCTGCTCGTTCAGGGCAAAATACACCAGCCCGCTTTTGGGTTGACCGTTCAATTCTCCTCTGACTTCTTCTGCTGTAATATTATAGAGGGAAAGTAAAGCATTGTACGCTCCGAGGGTCGGGTATTGGTAATACCTGGGCAGGTACCGCACCACGGATGCTATCTGGCTTTTGATGTCCCCGCCTCTGTAATCCACCGGACGGAATACCTGCTCATTGCCTGTGAGCTGCTTTTCCTTTGCTGGTATAAGATTGTATTGCTGTTCCAAATCCCTGCATATTGCCATTGACCGAGGGTGGTCGTAATTATCCGGTATTTTCTTGCCATCCAAACCCACGCAGACCGTTACGATATGGATGTGACTGCGCTCAATATCGGTGTGCTTGAAAACGATATACGGCTGGTTGCTGTAGCCCATTTCCTGCATGTACTGCTGTGCCATTTCCATGAACTGCACATCGCTGACCCTATCCGCAGGATCTGGGTTCAGTGATATGTGGCGCACGGGCTTTTCAGTTTTGATATTCGCGGACATATACGGTTCGAACTGCTTATACAGGTAACTTGTCGAGTAGGTGTTATCCAGCGTTTCGGGTATCCTGTTCAATAATAAAACCTGTCCTTTTTCGCTGTCAATTTTCAGCTGGTTGTAAGAAATCGCACCGTACAAATTCTCACCTTTTCCAATCTTCGCTATCATTCTATCGGTCTTTTTGCAGGTGATTTTTTTCAAACTCGTGCGCCAGTTCAATCACTTTCCGGCACAAGTCAGCCAGTTCTGTCGTCTGTTTTTCCAGTTTAAAGAGGTAAGCCGATGCCTTTTTCTCGGAGAAATTGCGGTACAATATCTTCACGATTTGGTTATAGTTCACCCCAACCGCCCTGAACTGGCTGTAGAATTTGGTCAGCCTTGTATGAAAATCGACTGCATCCATATCAATCTTTACGGTCTTTATTGTCCGCTGAAAGATGCAGGCAGTAATAAAATGTGCCATTACGTTCATACCCGATTGCTCGAAAAGGGTCATGAACTGCGCATTTTCTGTGTCGTTCAGACTAATCGAATAGCGGTGGATAGCAGGGTCATTTTTGGGCTTGCGACCACCTTTGCTGATTTGATTTCTTTTATTGTCTTCCATATTATCATCCATTATAATTTACTATAAACCCCGACTTCGGAGGGTGTTTTCCGGCTCCATGCAATGGCAAGTAGTTTTTAGCTGCAGAAAGTATTTCAAGCAGCTAAAAACATAACTTGCTCTGTTCCGGTGAACAGAAAATCCGCCCTGTGGGACGGATTAAGTAATGCAGAAAAAGACGGCTTTGGGCCGTCCCATTTATTGCCTGTTACCTGAAATGATTTTTCCATTCACCTGTTGCATTAGTGCAATTACAAAATAAGCGCAGCTTTTCCAAAGCATAGCCATGCTGTACACAGCCAAACCCTGCCAATGAACGCCAAAACAGGACAGCATTATTAAGTCTGGTATTTATCTGCATTTCTTTGTACAGGCATCCTCAACCAACTGAATATGTATGTATGGACGTGGCTGCATAGCTACGCAGATACATAAGCAGTTGAGCGGATAAATAACGGGGTATGCGAATAGGTAAGCACGTACAGATTGAGGTAGGTAGTCATGCAGATAAGCAGTTAAAAATGCACAAAAGCACTTCCCTGCATGTCGATATACTTACAGGCATAAAAAAGGACGTATACATTTACAGAGATGCCCGCGTACGCAAGTCTGTACCTAAAAATATGTGCATGTGCCTTTGCGCCGACGCACCTAATTGAATCAGCAGCTATACAGATATAGCGATATATAAATAGATGAACAATTAAATACACTTAATCACATGGACATGAAGAAGCAACCTCTATTTGTCGCCTTTTCTTCCCAAAAGGGAGGTGTTGGCAAAAGCACATTTACCACGCTTGTCGCAAGTCTGCTCCATTACCGGCTCGGCTATAATGTAGCGGTATTCGACTGCGATTTTCCTCAGCATAGCCTCGTTCAGATGAGGACAAGGGATATGAACAGCATCATGGGTAATGAGGTGTACAAAAAACTGGCTCATAAACAGTTTACTGCCATTAACAAAAAAGCCTATCCCGTCATGCAGTACCGGGCAGACAGTGTTCTAGATAACGTGGAGCAATTTCTACAATCTTCACCTGTTCCTGTGGACGTGGTTTTCTTTGACCTACCAGGAACGGTCAATTCAGCAGGGATATTAAAGACGCTGGCAGGTATGCACCACATATTTACGCCTATAATTGCAGATCGCGTAGTAATGGAAAGCACTTTGATTTTTACACAGGTGTTGAACGATGTTGTACGTAAGCAGGGCGCAACATCCATCCAAAGCATCAACCTATTTTGGAACCAGGTTGATGGCCGGGAAAAATCCACACTTTACGGTGTTTATGAAAACTTAATCAATAGCTTGGGCATCCACCTCATGCGTACCCGTATCACGGATAGCAAACGTTTCCGCAAAGAGGGTGAAGCTGATGCGAAAACTGTATTCCGCTCCACTTTGCTCCCTGCCGATGAGCGGTTAATGAAAGCCTGCCGACTTGATCTGTTTATGGATGAGTTTTTAAGGACTGTGAAATTGTAAGCCCTATGGAAAAAGAAAATAAAAAGAACAGCAAGCCGGAGATAGACGAGGAATTTTTGATGAATATTATCGCAGATGGCGTAAAAAAGGATGGCTTAAATGTGCCGACCGAATCAACAAAAAAAATGGAACCAGAGAAAGAGCCGGATAAGCCTGTGAGCAGGGAAAGGAACCGTTCAAAGAAAGCCAGCGAAGCGGACTACGAAAAGCTGTTTTTCAAAAGAGCGGAAACCAACGCCCGTAACGGAAAATCAGTGTACATACGTCCTGATTTTCATGAACGGCTGACACGTATTGTGCAGGTGATCGGTGAAGATAAGATAACGATCTACGCCTATCTGGACAACCTGCTGGAATACCACTTTCAGGAGTTTGGCGAGGATATTACCAAAAGTTTTAATGATAAATATAAACCCATTTTATAAGTATAGCTATGGAAAAGAACAATCGCAAACAAATGGCTAAACGTAGCTACGGAAGCCAGTTTTTAAAAAAGCAAACGATAGAGCGCAGGAGTGATAAAGCAATCTACGTCCGGGAGGAATACCACGAAAGATTATCCCGCATCCTTAATATTATAGGCAATGGCAACATACCTCTATATGCCTATCTCGACAATATACTCAAACACCATTTTGAATTGTTTGGCGAGGATATAATCAAGGATTACGATAAAATGAATAAACCCCTTTTTTAGACATGGAAATTTTAATAGTTATCTGTTTGCTCATTGTTATAGTCTTGCTGGCAAAGGACAAAATCATCATTAAAAAGATTGCAAAGGGCCAGTCTCAACAACCTTTGGCGAATCCCGACTTACCGGAAATAATGGGACAACCCAAGCCCTTAGTGCGACACGTAGTGCCAACAAGTGCAACTAAACGCCAGAAAAATGAACAGGACGATATACCTGATAATTTTGAAGCAGAAACCGAGGAAAAAGGTTTTGAAAGGGAGATCCCGCATGAAGAATTGGATGAAGTTTTTGGTAGTGACGCTGATTTGGATTTCAGGGACGAGGAAGAAGAATGGAGAGAACAGGGTTTACCGGACAGCGACAATGGGTTTGCCACAGGGGTTACCTTTAGTGAACTAAGTACCGTAGGGGCATTGCTTCAGCAGGACGTGCTGCAATCTGCGTCACGCCAACAAGCGGTCGATATAGTTCAGAGAATACAGGGAACCGAATTGTTCAGTCTGCTCGAAAACTCAATTCCGGGGGCTTCACGAAAGATTGCAGCGTTATTGGATAAGAGCGTCCCCTCCAGAACGGATTTCAATTCTCCCGACTTACGGAAAAGTGATGTAGGTGATTTTGACATCGGGGAGTTTGTCTGAAAAGACAACTTCCCTTTGTTTTCGAAAGTGATTAAAGATTTATTCAATAGGGGATATATTTTCAAGTCGAAGTGCTGTTAATCTAGTTGTAGAAAAATAGCAGAACCTCCTTTAAAAAATCAGATAATTAATAATTTAAACAAAGCAGTTATGATTAAATCAAAGGATGATCCTAATTATGTTTTTGATGAATACAAGGGCTATACTATTGCCAGTCACAAAAACAATGTAGTTGAAGAAAGTATAGATAACCTCATTATTGTCTATCCTCCAAAAGAGTTTCCCAATCACGGGTTTATTGTCGGGCTTGATGATAGCAAACTATCTGGGCCCAAAAAAGCAATACCGCACAACATGGAAGATGCAAAGGCTTACATAGATTGGGTAGTTAAATTGGGTGAAGAGAGAGCTGGGAAGGTAAAGTCCGAAATACCCAAGCCGCAACCTCGAAGAGGGCGCAAAATGTAACAACATAATCAAATTCTTGGAACGTCAAAACAGTTTTGTTTTGACGTTTTTTTATGTGCTAAAACCAAGTTATAGCGCCACTCACTGCCAAGTAATTCCACCGAAAGACACATTCTGAAAGCGCCTTGATTTTCATGACACATTTGTTCCGAAACCCGCATGTAGCGGTAAATAGAAACAAAATAATTCAGAAAATCATGGTAAAAAAAAGAAAAAAAATCTTGCTGGCAAGTATTGCTCTACTGTCAGCATTTGGTGTGTTTGCACAGGGGAATGGCAATGCTGGTATCCAGGAAGCAACCCAAATGGTGACGGGGTATTTCGATCCGGCAACCAAATTAATTTATGCTATTGGTGCAGTGGTCGGTTTAATCGGAGGTGTAAAGGTCTACAACAAATTCAGCAGTGGCGACCCTGACACATCGAAAACGGCAGCGAGCTGGTTCGGTGCATGTATCTTCTTAATCGTTGCAGCAACCATCCTGCGTTCATTCTTCCTTTAATCCTCGGCCTTATGACTAATTACAACATCAATAAAGGCATTGGAAGAACCGTAGAGTTCAAAGGTTTGAAAGCGCAATACCTGTTCATCTTCGCAGGTGGTTTGCTCGGTGTGCTTATCCTCGTTATGGTAATGTACATGGCAGGCGCAAATTCCTATATATGCTTGTTTATCGGTGGCGGTGGTGCAGCGATCATCATCTGGAAAACATTCTCATTGAATGGCAGGTACGGCGAACACGGATTGATGAAGCTCGGTGCAAAGAAAAAGCATCCAAAATTTATAATCTGCCGTAAAGCTATACATCGCAGTTTAAGGTTCACCCCTAAATCCGATGTCATATGAGAAACACTGCAAAAGCCACAACGCTGGAAAGCAAGTTTCCATTATTGGCAGTGGAACACAACTGCATCATTTCAAAAGATGCGGACATTACTGCCTGCTTCCGGGTTCACCTGCCGGAATTATTTACCGTTGCATCGCCGGAGTACGATGCTATACATTCTGCATGGCATAAAGCAATAAAGACGCTACCGGATTATTCCATCATCCACAAACAGGATTGGTTTATAAAGGAAAGTTATGCACCTGATATTGCACAAGAGGGTTTGAGTTTTCTTGCAAAGTCCTATCAGCAGCATTTCAATGAGCGACCATTCTTAAACCATTATTGCTACCTCTTTTTAACGAAGACAACCAAAGAGCGTATGCGAATGCAAAGCAATTTTAGTTCGCTTTGCAAGGGCGTGCTTATCCCGAAAGAAGTAAGGGACAAAGAAACCGTACGACGATTTATGGAAGCTGTGGCGCAATTCGAGCGCATCATTAATGATTGCGGGTTTTTGAAACTGGAACGGTTGAGTGAAGATGACATCATCGGAACAGCCGACAAGCAGGGCTTGCTGGAACAGTATTTTACTCTGTCAAGGGAAGAAACAGCCATGCAGGACATTGCACTCGGTGCGGAAGATGTGCGCATAGGAAACAAAAGGCTGTGTCTGCACACGCTTTCGGACACAGGCGATTTGCCCGGAACGGTATCAGCAAATACGAGGTACGAAAAGTTATCCACGGATAGAAGCGATTGCCTTTTATCATTCGCCGCTCCGGTAGGACTGCTCCTTAGCTGCAACCATATTTACAATCAGTATTTGTTTTTGGATAACAGCGATGAGAACTTGCGAAAGTTTGAAAAGTCCGCACGTAATATGCACTCGCTGGCAAGGTACAGCAGGGCTAATCAGATTAATAAAGAATGGATTGAAAAGTACCTCAACGAAGCGCACAGCTTCGGTCTATCCTCCATCCGTGCGCACTTCAATGTAATGGCCTGGTCAGATGATGCAAACGAACTCAAACAGCTAAAGAACGATACAGGTAGTGCGCTGGCGTTAATGGAATGCAAGCCAAGACACAATACAGTTGATGTTGCCACGCTGTATTGGGCGGCGATACCGGGCAATGCGGGCGACTTTCCGGCAGAGGAAAGTTTCTACACGTTTATCGAACCTGCATTGTGCTTCTTCACCGAGGAAACTAATTACCAAAGTTCCCCATCACCTTTCGGTATCAAAATGGCAGACAGGCTCACAGGGAAGCCTATCCATTTGGATATATCCGATCTGCCAATGAAACGGGGCATCATCACAAACCGAAACAAATTTATTTTGGGTCCATCAGGTTCGGGGAAATCATTTTTCACTAACCACATGGTAAGACAATACTACGAACAGGGCGCACACGTCCTGCTCGTGGATACAGGTAATTCTTATCAGGGATTGTGCGAACTCATTAAGGGAAGGACCAAAGGCGAAGATGGTGTTTACTTCACCTATACAGAAGATAATCCCATTGCCTTTAACCCTTTTTACACCGACGATGGCGTATTTGATATTGAGAAAAGGGAAAGTATCAAAACGCTCATACTTACCCTTTGGAAACGTGATGATGAACCGCCGAAACGCTCGGAAGAAGTGGCATTATCCAATGCCGTGAGCGGGTATATCGAACGTATCAAACAGCTTGATCAACATCCATCTTTCAACGGCTTCTATGAGTATGTAAAGGGCGACTACAAAAAGGTGCTGGAAGAAAAGCAGGTTCGGGAGAAAGACTTTGACATCGCCAATTTCCTCAATGTATTGGAGCCATACTATAGTGGTGGGGAATACGATTATTTGCTCAATTCCGATAAGCAATTAGACCTGCTTTCCAAACGCTTCATAGTCTTTGAAATTGATGCGATAAAGGACCACAAGATACTGTTCCCAATAGTAACAATCATCATTATGGAAGTCTTTATTAACAAGATGCGTAGGCTTAAAGGTGTGCGTAAACTGATACTGATTGAAGAAGCGTGGAAGGCGATTGCAAAGGAGGGAATGGCAGAATACATTAAGTATTTATTCAAAACTGTTCGCAAATTCTTTGGGGAGGCGATAGTCGTAACCCAGGAAGTGGACGACATTATCCAATCGCCCATCGTGAAAGAAAGTATCATCAATAACAGCGATTGTAAAATCCTCTTAGATCAGCGCAAGTACATGAACAAGTTCGATGACATTCAGGCAATGCTCGGACTGACGGAAAAGGAAAAATCCCAAATTCTATCCATCAACATGAACAACGACCCGTCACGGCTTTACAAAGAAGTTTGGATTGGGCTTGGCGGTACGCATTCCGCAGTGTACGCCACAGAAGTTAGTGTTGAGGAATATTTAGCGTACACCACGGAGGAAACAGAAAAAATGGAAGTGATGCAGCTTGCCCACGAACTGGACGGCGATGTTGAGCAAGCCATTAAGCGCATAGCTATCCAAAGACGTGAAAAATCAAATAGTTATTAATCATTTAAAAATCAGAAACAATGAAAAAAACAATGTTACTGGTGCTTATGGCATATATGCTTGCGTTCGCACCCTCAGCAAAAGCCCAATGGGTTGTGACCGACCCTGCAAACCTTATCTCCGGAATACTCAATAGTGCAAACGAAATCATACAGACTTCTTCCACTGTGAGCAATGTGGTTAAGAATTTCAACGAGGTAAAAAAGGTCTATGACCAGGGTAAGGAATATTACGATAAACTAAAAGCTATCAACAACCTTGTCAAAGATGCCCGGAAAGTGCAGCAGACAGTTTTATTGGTGGGCGATGTGTCAGAAATGTATGTGAAGAATTTCGGCAAAATGATGAACGATCCAAATTTCTCCCCACAGGAACTTTCGGCTATCGCCAATGGTTATTCCACGCTTCTTAACGAAAGCACGGAATTGTTGAAAGAACTCAAACAGATCGTTACCTCAACAGGCCTATCCTTAAATGATAAGGAGCGCATGGACGTAATAGATAAAGTGTACAAAGAGGTAAAGGACTATCATAACCTTGTGCGCTACTATACCAACAAAAATATCTCTGTAAGCATTTTGAGGGCTAAGAAAAAGAATAATACCAAAAGAGTCTTGGAATTGTACGGAACGACTGAACAAAAATACTGGTAGTTATGGAATGGGATAACCTTCATGAAATGTTGCGCAGCCTATATGATCAAATGATGCCTTTGACGGCAGACATGGCTGCAATAGCGAAAGGAATCGCCGGACTTGGCGCACTGTTTTATGTTGCACTAAAGGTGTGGCAGGCGTTGAGCCGAGCAGAACCCATAGATGTATTTCCATTACTTCGTCCGTTTGCTATCGGACTTTGTATTATGTTTTTTCCAACATTGGTATTAGGTACTATCAATGCTGTAATGTCGCCAGTAGTGAAAGGCACACATGCTATGCTTGACGATCAGGTTATTGACTTGAACAAACTGCAAGAGCAGAAAGATCTGTTGGAGCGGGAAGCAATGCTCCGCAACCCCGAAACCGCTTACCTCGTTAGTGACGAGGAATTTGATAAAAAGTTGGAAGAATTGGGATGGTCACCTTCCGACCTGGTAACGATGAGCGGAATGTATATGGAACGGGGAATGTATGATTTGAAAAAAAGTATCCGGGATTGGTTTCGAGAGTTATTGGAAGTTCTTTTCCAGGCCGCGGCACTGGTCATTGATACGATTCGAACCTTCTTTCTTATTGTACTATCCATATTAGGGCCAATAGCATTTGCAATAAGTGTATGGGACGGTTTTCAATCAACACTTACCGGATGGTTAACGCGATATATCAGTGTTTACCTGTGGCTACCAATATCAGATATGTTCAGTTCAATACTAGCGAAAATTCAATCTCTAATACTGGAGCGAGATATAGAAATGCTAGCCGATCCAACTTACATTCCTGATACCTCCAATACAGTATATATCATTTTTATGCTCATCGGCATAGTGGGGTATTTCACTATTCCTACTGTAGCAGGTTGGGTTATCCAGGCCGGCGGAGCCGGAAACTTCATGAAAAACGTGAATACTACAGCGTCTAAAACCGGGAACCTTGCCGGAGCCGGGACGGGAGCCGCAGTAGGTAATATAGGTGGCAGATTATTGAACAAAAATTAACCCAATATGGAATTTAAAACATTAAGAAACATTGAAAATAGTTTTAAACAGATTAGACTGTACGCTATTGTATTTGCAATACTCTGTTTCGGAGTGGTAGGATATGCCTTATGGCAGTCCTACCACTTTGCCGAGATTCAGCGCCAAAAGATATATGTACTGGATAATGGCAAATCGTTAATGCTGGCTTTATCACAGGATGCTACCATTAATCGACCAGTAGAAGCTCGTGAGCATGTAAGGCGTTTTCACGAATTGTTTTTTACCCTGGCACCGGATAAGAATGCCATCGAAAGCAATATGAAGCGGGCTTTTAATCTCGCTGACAAATCAGCTTTTGATTACTACAAAGATCTTTCGGAAAAGGGGTATTACAACCGTATTATTTCTGGAAATGTACAGCAGCGTATCGAAGTGGATAGTGTGGTTTGCAATTTCGATATCTATCCTTATTCAGTGCGTGCTTATGCGAAACAGTTCATCATCCGTTCGAGCAACCTAACCAAGCGCAGCCTTGTAACATCTTGTAATCTAGTTAACTCTGTTCGGTCAGATAATAATCCGCAGGGATTTAATATCGAAAAATTTGCCGTGCTAGAAAACAAGGATTTGGAGGTAGTTGAACGTTAAAATCAAATTTATGGAAGCATTATCAAATTTAAACACATTCGCTAAAATTCTCACTGAGAAGGGGTATACTGGTGATTTTCATACGCAGGGTGCGTATCCTGGAAAGCTAAAAGACAGTATAACGAACTACTTGGAAAACTGTCGTAGCGGCAATGTGACACATGCTAAACCCTTACTGGTAATCTCCGGCTTATTGCTATGGAATGGAGGAGGTAAAGCTCATGTGGAGTGTAATTTATGGGTTAAGTATCTAAATGGGAAGTTCTTTCTTAACAAAATGGAAATTAAAAGAAAGAACAGGTTCGGAAAGTTGCTAAAGCAATCTGACCTTGTTAACCTCTCAGTGATCACGGCACCCCATGTAAATAAAGCAATTGCTATGGTAAGTGATAAAAAAAAGAAAAAGGTGGTTGCAAAAAGGGGTATTTCAGGTTCAAAAAATTCAAAACAGCTCGTGTATGAAAAGGTTAAGCACAAAAATTAGTAAGTGGTTTGATCTGCTCGATGAGCAGTGGCGGGACTTGCCTATAAAGAAACAGCGGCACTATACCCTTGGACTTCTTGCTGTCTATGTGTTGTTGTCAATAATCGTGATCGCAAAAGTATGCTATGATGTTGGCAGAAGCGATAGTAAGCTAACAATAGAGCATATTGAAAATCCTCTTATCAAACAAAAGAAAATCCCGGTTTCAATCCAGGACAGTATTTCAAAAATCCTAAAAAAATAAGATTATGAAAGATAATGAAAAAAAAAGAGTAAGTATCCTGGTCGAAGATGGAGACTTGAATAACGAACAGGATGTCCCGAAGGACGTATCATTAAATAAAAAGGAAAAGCTAAAAAAGCCAATTATCATTTTTCTTATGACGGTCGTATTCCTGGGCTGTTTATACTTAATCTTTAAACCATCCTCTGACAAGAAAGAAGTTGCGGATCTTGGTCTGAATGATGCGGTGCCACAGGCAACGGAAGGAGGTTTGCAGTCGGACAAACAAAAAGCGTATGAGCAAGAGATGTTCGATCAGAAAATGGAAGAAAAGCGTAATGGGCTAACTTCTCTTTCTGATTACTGGAACGAAGACAGTACCATAAACAAGAAAGCAGTGGAACCGAATGATGAATATTCCAATGGCTTCGGAGGCAATTCACATGGAAATGGTAGTCCTGCGCTAAACAGTTACCGCAATGCTCAAAATACATTAAGCTCGTTTTACGACAACAGTGATTATGAGACACAGGAGTTGCGCAGACAAGTTGATGACCTGAAAGAAAAGTTGGCTGCTAAGGATGTTCCGCCTGCGGCTACAGTAGATGATCAAATGGCTTTGATGGAGAAATCTTACCAAATGGCGGCAAAATACCTACCTTCCACCACTGCCCCACAAACGGTTAAGATAGATACAGTAGTTCCTGCAAAGAATGTTACACAAAAGGAAAATACTGTAAACATTACACCAATAAGGAGAGATGTTGTTTCTGCTCTTTATCGTGAGCCAACCGATAGTGCTTTACTGGCAACCTGGAATGAAACCAGGAACAGAGGATTTTATACAGCAGGAACTAGTGAGCAAATACAGCAACCTAAAAACAGCATCAGAGCGGTTATACAGGATACAAAGGCTGTAACAGATGAAAGCGGAGTACGATTACGTTTGCTTGAAGCCGCGAAATTGCCAAACTTCACCATTTCAGCAGGAACCGTTTTAACGGCTAATGCAAAATTTCAAAATGGCAGATTACAGCTAAAGGTATCTTCCATCGAATTTGAAGGTATTATTAGTCCTGTTGATATAACGGTGTATGATTTGGATGGACAACAAGGACTTTTCGTGCCTTATTCAGCCGAAGTAAATGCCTTAACTGAAATCGCATCTAACATGAGCCAAACTTCCGGGACATCCATTATGATGACCCGCTCTGCAGGACAGCAGGTAGCTGGAGATCTTTCCCGTGGTGTGGTACAAGGTATATCTGGTTACTTCTCCAAAAAATTAAGAACTCCCAAAGTGACTGTCAAGGCAGGTCATCAATTATTCCTTGTTTCTAAAAAATAATATTCAGCATAATAAAACAAAAATAAGATGAAAGCAATATTTAAAAGTTTATTGGCATTGGCTTGTTTAATATCCTTTTGCTCTAATGCTAAGGCACAGCAAAATGCATCTAATACAAGCAAGTTGACTATGGGTAAAGTGGAACCATACGAAATGCAGATAACATACAACAAAACCACGCACCTAATATTCCCTTCCGCTATTCGTTATGTAGACTTGGGCAGTGATTACCTGATCGCAGGAAAGGCGGATGATGCAGAAAATGTGCTTCGCATTAAAGCAGCGGTTAAGGATTTTATTGAAGAGACCAATTTTTCGGTTATTACAGAAGATGGTCGGTTCTATAATTTTAATGTTTTTTACAATCCTTATCCTTCCACTCTGAATTACGATTTGCTGACCATGCAAAAAGCATCTGATAGAGAAAGTGGCAATGATGTACTCTTTGAAGAATTGGGTAATAATAAACCTTCGTTGGCGGGATTGCTTATGGAGACAATTTACAAAAATGATAAGCGAATCATAAAGCATATTGCTTCTAAAAGCTATGGAATTCAATATTTGCTAAAAGGGATTTATATACAAAACGGAAAATTCTATTTCCATACAGAGATGCGTAATAAAAGCAATGTTCCATTTAAGATCGACTTTGTGAATTTTAAAATAGTAGATAAGAAAGTGGCAAAGCGTACAGTTGTGCAGGAAAAGCCCTTGACGCCACTGCGCATGTATAAGCCACTCGCGGAAATTGAGGGGAATACAGCCGACCAAAATGTGTTTCTGCTTGACCAATTCACGATTACAGATGATAAAGTGCTAGTGATCGAAATCTTTGAGAAGAACGGTGGCAGACAACAAGTGTTGGAAATACAAAATTCTGACCTTGTTCATGCAAGGCAGGTAAACGATATGCATCTAAAAATTCACTAACTAAAAAAACGAAAAATGAGTAAATACATTTTTGCTTTAATAATTGCCATTTTAAGCCTATCGACAACACAGGCACAAAGAATGACACCTGGCCAGAAAGGGGTGGAGGTAAATACCGGTATGCTTTCCCGTGAGGTAAAGGATAATTACTTCCTGAATTTGACCATGATAGTAAATGGCAGGAACGGTAACTATTGGATATGGGGAGCAGAATATACCCATCAATTTGACGATTACAAGACTGTACAGATACCGCTTGAAACGTATACCGGAGAAGTGGGATATAGTCTTCAGCTTTTGGGTGATGTAAGAAAGATAATAACGCTAAATGCGGGCCTTACAGCCGTTGCCGGGTATGAAACCATTAACCGGAGTGAAACAATGCTGTATGACGGTTCTAAAATCCTCGACAAAGACAACTTTGTTTATGGAGCAGGAGGGAGGTTAACTTTTGAAACCTATTTGTCCGATAGGTTTGTGTTAATTCTGCAAGGTCGTACTAAAGTATTATGGGGAACCGATCTGAAACAGTTTCGCCCTTCTGCGGGAGCCGGTTTAAGGTTTAATTTTTAAAAAAGAACAACAATGAAACGATTAATAAATAAAAGCAAATTTTTGTGTCTGCTTGTCTTGGCCTTAGCCGGTGTAGCTATGTTATGGTCTTGTAATAAAGACAAATTGGAGATACAACAAAATTATCCGTTTGAGGTAAAGGTGATGCCTGTTCCTGGAGAGGTTGTCAGTGGACAGACAGTTGAGATCAGGATTGCGATTCAACCATCTGGAAACTATAAGGATGCCAAGTATTTTATCCGTTATTTCCAGTTCGATGGACGAGGTTCATTGCGGTATTATAGCGAACCGCCATATTTGCCCAATGACTTGTATCATCTACCTCAAACTCAATTTCGGCTATATTACACCTCGCAATCCAGTGTATCCCAGTCTTTCGACATTTGGGTCAGTGACAATTTCGGAAATGAACAACAAGTGAGTTTTCAATTTAATAGTAGTGATTAAAAGTGAAAAAGCCTGCCTTTTGAGGCAGGCTTTTCCTTTACCTCCTTTGCATTTTTTAGTATTTTCGTTTCCTGTTGGAAGGGATAATTTTTGTAAATTCATAGAATGACAATTTAAATAGGTTTCATTATGATCGCGTCTTTGGTTTTAGGTATAATTGCTTTAGTATCGGGTTTGGGATTACGTTATTGGATAAACCGTAGAAAGTTTTACAGAAGAGGTCCTTCCGGAGCAGAAGGTTTTTCCAGTTATGAAAAATCAGTTGCTGTTAATATTTTGGAGCGTATAGGGAAATGGGGGGCTTATATCTTGATAATTTTCGGAATTTTATTTCTTTGGAGCTATTCAAGACAAAAACAGGCCAAAGAAAATAACCTGGATAAGACTGAATTAAAAAACACTAAATAAAATCCATATTTAGATTCATTTTCTAGATCAAACACCAAGATTACTGACTTCTTTACCATTTCTTCTAAATCCCCATTTAAAGGCGATCTTTTTCTTCAATAGATAACGTATCAGCTATGTCATTCATCAGCGTTTGATGTTCTTTCGATTTCCAGCTATCGTTGCCAGCCCAGGTGTCATCGCATTGCGCCAGTTTTTCATAGGCTCTCATCAGCAACTCCTGGAGCTTTGTTATTTCGTATTCCATATACTCCTAATAGTTTCAGTCATAAATTAGTATTTAAACAAACCAAGAAATCCATTTTTAATTATGGGTTTCTTTGCTACTTTCTTTTTCGGATAACTCACGAAAGAAAGTAGTTCCCTAAAACAACAAAAGGGATAATGAATATCCCGTCCTAATCAGGCCCGCAACCTGTTTTATAAAATGAAGTGTGATGATGGTGCGTAGCCTTTTCATTTTGGCAAAGGGGTTGCACCGCTTGATGCAAAAAGACTGCCCCGACCATCGGGAGGGAGTGTCTTTTTGCCGCCCGCCATCCGTCTTAGGTAACTTTTATCGGATGGGTACGGAAGTCTTTTAGATTGTGAAAAAAGCCTTTGTATTCGGTCATTCCTTTGCGAAACAAGTTCCATAACAAAGAACACCCCATTTGTGTCAGTGATGAATTGATAAACAAATCTTGATGTTCCAATGCTTCTGCAAGCGAACAGCTTGGCGTGTTGTCATCATCTTCGGATTGCTTCAGCAATTCGCCATACTCATCAGTTACAAAAGGCAGGCTCGCCACTGTTTGATACTTTTCCGAATTAGGTTGTTTTATCTCTCCGATAGTAGATAGAAGTACTTGTCCTGTGTCCTGGCTGTTACCAAAGTCTAACCAGTATTTCGGCTCGTCTTGGTGGTACCTGCGATATGTTGCTTCTTTCAGAATTTCGGCAACTCCAAATCTCGCATCTACATTGTCCACGCAAGTAATGGTAATGGTTGCTCTTGCATTTTCGGGCAGCCTTCCAAACTTATCCTTATTAAATTTTAGCGTTTCTGCTTTCCAGTTTGTACCGATACAACGATTGATACGGTTTATCAAGGCAACGGATTTATACAATCCAGTTTCACATTCAAAAAATCGCTGTCTGCCCAAATTGGCACTTGTAATAACATCATCGTCCCAAAGACGTACCTGCAACCCTGCGTGTCCTAACGCAATCAAACTCTCGTTTATCTCCATTAAGGCGGTCAATACTTTTGAACCTGTACCACCTGCTCCGATAAGGTTTACCGAAATAGGATTGGTTGGGCTTATTAGACTATTATCCGTAAAATGAACGGCTGTTTTAACTGTTTCCATTACAATAGATTTTTAAGGGTTCTGTTATTCTTTTTCAATACTTCTTTTGGAAAAGTTTTATCTGTATCGATAAGGTCTTTCCATACATTTACGCAATTCCCTTTTATTGGGTTGTGGCTTCCTAATAGGTGGCTGAAATAACTATTGAAAAAGTAGCTTTCCCACGCCTGTATAAATTCCTCAACCGAAGCCGATTTTTTGATATCAATAGTTACAGTACCCATGCACACTTTGCCGTCTTCATAGATGTTAAAAAAAGGAGCATAATGTAATGGTGTTTTTTCTGTCGGCCTTCTCTCTGTAGCAAGGGAAAAGACTGCAAGGGTGTTTTTATTGGCAAACCAAAGCATTGGAGGTACGTCTGCTTTTCCGTTGGGTATGCCCAAACCATTTACGAAATACATTTGTCTTTTCTGTGCTTTTGTGTACCATAGCACCGTACCTTTTTCGCTCGGATTGATATGCAGAATGTTGGTAGGTAAAATTCCCTTTGGCTTCAAAAAGGCTTTGTTCTTTTCTTCATCGGTCTGTAAAGCCTTTGCCAGTAGGTTCGCTTCTTTTACCGTTAATGGGTGGGCATTTATGGGAGTTCCTCTACTGTCCATATCGAAATGCTCCACGTACATATCGGTGTCCGTTCCTGCGGTTTCATAAAAAACCAAAGCGGATTTCGGATAATATAGTGTTCCGAAATTCTCGGTTATGTTAGTTACGTTATTCATTTTTCTGTTGTTTTATAGTCATACAATATTGTACATAAATCTTCTAGTAATGCAAAAAGGCGGTTTTCGAAATCAAGGTTGCTTTTTGTAATTTCGCATTCGTCAAAAGCTAAACTAATAGTTGGCTCATCCATAACACCATATTCGTTAAACTCATTGTTGATACTGTCTCTAAGGCACTCATACAGCCAACCTTTGGTTTCAGAAATAAATGAGATGTACTTTTCCATTCCGATTGCATCGTTTTCGTAATCGTCATTGTAAGGGTCTTCTTCATGAACAGGTGCATTTCTGAAAATGCTTTCAGTTGGATATTTTCTATATAGGTCGAATGCATTACTCGCCATTTTTAAACATTTCTTGTCAAATTTATCTTGGCATTTAAAGCGGCTTAAACGTTGTTCAAAAACTGTAAGATTGACACGATTGCGTAACTTTTGCTCGATGCGATCCCCAATATCTTCCGCTATGTAAAATTCACGATTATATAGTTGTTGTTCTCCCACTTCTTCTTCTTCTTCTTGCTCCAACCATTCTTTATGGGTTTCACATATCCAATATAAATAACTGGTCGGGTGTCTGTAATATGGTATATCAGCAATGTGATAAAGATAGCCGCACACTGATAGAAGAAGTTCAGCATTCTTTTTACGCTTTGGGTCTTTGAGCATTTGATAGAGTGGAACAATGGGAATATAATACAAGGCCGTACCTGTATCATACCTTTCCTCACTCATAAAATAAGTTTTCTTACTATCCTGGACCAATCTAAAACCATCCCAATTTATATTCGCGCGTTTTACTTTAAATTCCATATCCCACATACCTAATGTAATATTGTAGGGGAACTCAAATTCCTTTGTTGGCATTGGCTCAATGCTGTAATGCTCGGCAAGTTTGGAAAGGGACTTATAAAAATCCCTCTCCGTTTTCTGACAAGCCTGTACAGACGGTGCTGTTTTCAGTTTAGGCAGAAACGTACACTTTAGAATACCATTGGTAGCATTCCTATTGGTACGGACTTCTGTCTGTCTTTCTGTACTTCGCTTGCGTCCTTCGGTTTTTGTAGCCACTTTGCGAACCCGCCCAATTGTCGATGTAGCTGTTGTTGCCTTTTCTGCTCTGGAGGATTGATAATTCCCGATATGATGTTGCGTTGCATAGTTCATTGTTTTTGAATTTTAATTTAACCTTTCGTACCCATTACACTCTCAAATTTGTACTCTACTGCATCATCTTTAATCTGTGGGGCAGATACTTTGGAAGTCGTCAAAATGGGGTACAAATTGGCGTAATAATTCATTACGACTTCCACGCTCCAACGTGGTTCAGGGTCGATCAGTCTGATGTCCTGTCCTTTATCTTTGAGTATAAAAACCCGCTCTAATTGTGTTGCTAATAACATAACGTTTGAATTTTTGGAATTTCATTTTTATTCTTCTTCTCCTGTTTCGTGGGCAGAATAGTCGTTGGTAAATTCTGCTACCTGTTGCGGTTTGGGCGTTTCTTCTTCGATTGCCCCGAAAAGGCTCGGTGTCGCAAACTTTTCCGACAAAGAAATTTTCCGTTTGCGTATCTCGTCCGCTTTTTCGGGATATTCCGCTGTGTCGGGAACTTTTATCCACGCATCACGAAATTTCCCTTCTTTCTCTAATTCGTCCACCTTCGCCATACAGTCTTTATACTTCTTTTCCTTAGTTTCTTTCTCTTTTCTAGCTTTCTCGGTTTTTTCTTTCTCGATGGCAGATTGTTTTTTGACTTCTTCTAGTTGCTTCAGAAATTTTTCCATATCCACCATTAAGCCCGATACCTTTTTTATAGGTGTGGTGATCTGCTCAAAAAATCCCTCGTCAAATTCTTGGGGCGTAGCATTAAATGTCAACGGGGGAATAAGGTTTTTGGCATTATCTCCGCATTGCTCATTGTTGAGCAATACGGTTACAATTAAGTTGCCTTCTATTCCTTTTGAAATGTTCAGCCGTAAAACTCCTGTAAAGTCCAACTGCTGTATCTGATTAAAGAAATTCGTGTTCATTGTTGTAAAATTTTAAGTGTCGTCTAATCGTTTTTAATTGCGCTTAATTTTTCAAACATATCTGTCCAATATGCTCTTTGCCTTTTGTCGAACTCGGAAAAACTTTTGTCCTTGTGCCTGTATTCCTTGTATTCTGCTACCGATTGGATAGCTTTATTAAGGTCTGTGACTTCTATCAGGCATCCGTTTAAATCTGTTATATACATTGCCGTTTTTTATTTAATGATTTCAGCTATCTTGTCAATTCTGTTGCTCGATGTTATGAATGTGGTTTTTCTGCTGTATAAATTCCGCTTTCATAGTAACCTATCAACTGTTCCCAAAGCCGTATTAAGCTATTCGTATCTATATAAAAATATTCGGTTCGGTTGCAATAAATGATGTAGATAGCTTCATCCTTGTGTTTCGTTTCAAGGCTTTTATTTTTAGCCAGGCTTTTCGCTTCTTCTATTAATTTTGTTTTCATATTGCTTTCTATATTTCTTTACGATAGATTGAGGCGGCAGAATATTTTTGTGGATTTATGGTTTCTGTTTGTACAATAAAAAGGAATAACGTTCTGTTATATGCTCAAAATTTTCGGGTATTTCGGGCATTCTGTCCATAAGGTGTTTCCTTAAAAATTTGCCATCATCATCAAAGGCAAAGGCCACCTCCAATACGTTAACCTTATTTACTGAAATTAACTCCGCCTTTCGCTTCTTCAGCACCATAAGGATATCCAAATATGCATCTGTATAAGTCGATCCGGTAGCTACTAAATTATGTGCCTTTCGCTTTTTTCCGTTTTTTGTAATGATTGACAATGTGAAGTGCCATTTATAATAAGTCCTCATTGTTGTGTTTTTAATATAGGGCAACCGCCGTGAGGCGGCTGCCTGTGGTTATTAATTGAGTTCAAAAACGTCTGCTCCGATTTTTTCAAATGAGGTACACAAGTCAAAGGCTTTTTGCGTCTTTAATTGTGCAGTGCCACCCATTACAATACTTTGCAGTTTGGCTTCATCGTCTTTGTAATTCCTTACATTCTGATAGTAGCCTGTAACGGCATTGTATGCTCCGAACAATGTGCCTTTAGTGGTTTCCATTAGTTGCGTATCGCTAATCATAGCGTATGCAAATGCATCATCTACGGTGTTTTTAAATACGGTAGAAACTTCATCTTCTGCACCTTTTTTGAGTAGGTCAAACGTTTCTTTATTCGGGCATAGCGCAAGCTGTATCAGTTTCCTAACTTCGCTGTCCGTTACCCTTACTTTTGTCCAGTTATTGAAAATTTCCTGTAGCTGATTGCTAAGGGTGTTAGCAAGTCCCATTACCTTGTGGGCGTTCTCTAAACGTTGTTTTGCTCCTGCGGTATGTTTGATACGTACAACATTGCTCATGTTACGGAGGGATGCGTTTAGCGTATTTTGGCAAACGATACGGATAGGTGTAAACGCTGCCGTTATACTTCCGCTTCCGTCATGGCTTGTTGTCAAGAAAATGTATTTTTCTGTTACATCATCTCCATTACCTACTCGGATATAGTCAGGCAATTTGGCAGTGATAAAAATTCGTTCCCCGTTGCCCAATGCACCCGCAGTTTCGTATAAGATACCGTCCACATCACCTACAATTGCATCAAAGAAATTAAATGCTTCACGGTTTTGTACAATGTGATAATCCTTACCGACCACACCTAGTACAGCATTATTATCGCTGCGTATGTTGGCGAAAAAGTTCGGTACCTCTAATTCATTATTACATATCTCTATGCCATTAGCCGTTTAAATAATGCCCGAACCTTTAGTGAAGAGGGGGGATTTTACTACATCGTAATCTAATCCAGCGAATTTTATAGCTTCCTCACTGGTTGGGTATTGCTCTACGATTTGCCCCAAACCGTGCCATGCTTTTTGTTGTACGCTAAAAAATGAATAACGTCCTGTTGTCTTGTTGAAATTCAGATTATGTGCCATGATATTTAAATTTTGAATTGTTGAAAAATGATAATTATTTGGTGCTAAATGTTCTGAAGAATATTGTTTGATTATTCGGAATGTGCTGATTCCATCCATTTCCAGTCTATGCTGTTAATGAGATCGTCCAAGCTGTCGTACCAATTGCTGTCATAGAAATTCCCTATTATTTTTACGGCACCCGATCTATCCTTTTGAAGTTGGATTACAATGATTTGTCGCCTACTCTCATTAAGGGTTCCGTTTGGATAAAAAGGCTTTTTAAATGTTATTATGCTACCTTTCTTTCTTAGAAACTTTGCCCTTTTCTCTGTTGTGTCGTATTTCATAATTCTTATGTATTTAGTAATTTTTAAAATGGGAGGTCTTCTTCTGTAGTGTTACCCTCAACTTCTGTAGTATCCTGTACGGTTTCTACTTTTCTTCCACCTGCTAGCGGCTTTATATCGGAGGTATGGAAGTTCAAACCTGCCTGTGCTTCCCCTTCTTTGTTTAACCATGCCCTGACGCTTACCCTTCCAGTTAGTTCTACTAGCATTCCCTTTTTAAGTATCTTCAATACATTGGGAGTTCTCCAAAAGGAGCAATTGAAATAGGCAGTCTGATCTACCCATTCGCCTCGTTTATTTTTGTAGCTGTCATTTACTGCTACTGAAAAATTTACTACCTGCTTACCGTTGATGGTTGTCCGTACTTCGGCATTTCTTGTTAGCCTTCCTGTGATGTTCATGATTTCTATTTTTTTGATTTTGATTTGAATTATTCGGCAATGAGAGGAGGAGCTGTTTTGTTTCACTTTTCCGTTTCCGTTGTTATATGTTCTCGTTGCTGACATTTTTTTTATTCGTCTAAAGAGCCGGAGTATGCTATGTTTCGTTTCACGAGCAGAAAAAGGTTAGTGTTTAGGCGACACAAGGTTTTGGAAAATAAATACTACCCAAAGGGTGGAGATTTTTTTTCAAACTTGCATGACCTTGTGGCGACTTTAAGAACACGGAAATACCTTTGCTCTTGAAATGGAACAATAGGCATACTGGCTCTTTTGAATAAAAAAAATGTGGAAGTATCGAGGACTTAACAGAAATGGAAAAGCCGGAATGCCAACGGCAGCCAAACTATTCCGTAGATAGGCTTATAGTTACAAAGCGTTTACTAAGTTCTTAAATTTAACCAGTGGAATAAATCAGATATAGATTAGTAAATCAAAAAAGTAATGATGCAAGATCAATTTGAAAATAGAGCAGCCCGGAGAAAAGTATCAGTTGATGAGTTGGTAACTATCGATGATCTGCAGATGTTTAAAGATCAGTTGATAAATGAAATAAAGTCTATTTTTTCTAAAAATGGCAAACCAATTAAAAGATGGATAAAATCGAATGAGGTGAAGAAAATATTCGATATTTCACACGGTACCCTACAAACTATGAGAAACAGTGGAGAAATTCCATATACTAAAATGGGAGGGACGTTATATTATGACCAGGAGGAGATTGAACAATGCCTCATAAAGAGAAAAAAACAAAGAAATGGAAGATAATTATAGGATGACTGACTTCAAAATTGGGACGGGTGCATGCGTGCCACCAGTGCTGGAACAGGTCGTAATTTATTTTATTGAAAAGGAATGTTCAGAAGATACTGCACTGAATTTTTTTAATAGAATGAGAAGTCAGGATTGGAAGAACTTAAAGGGAGCAATAATTAAAAATTGGAAACAACACGCTTGGCGTTGGATATTAAATTTAAGCATTAAAAAGTGATTTTTTAATTGCCTGTTTTTCAGACCTTTGATTGAAGGTTGATTATGAAGCTATTTTGGTTATTTTTGTTCTTAAATCCGTTGTATGGAGCAAACGCTTACATTATATAATATAAATACAGTTCGTTTTTTTGATAATAGAAATGTCGCTCGTAATTATGCATTTACCAAGAAAATGGTCGAGCATAATATATTTCTAGAATATTATACAATTGATCCTTTAGAGGAGGAGGACGTTGAAATGATAGATGAAGAAAAAGACTATGGTAGTCATTTGTATGTTCTTTTAGAACGCGAGGGAAAGTATTATCAATTCTCTTTATTTCATGACGTATTTGAAATAGGAATTCCTGTGATGTTGATGCAGACTATTATTTTCTTTTTTTTTTTGATTGAAAAGATCGAAATTGAAAAGCTTATTGAACATCTTGTAGGTATTTCCATTGATGCCCTAATTCCCCACGAAATAAAAGATAAGGAATTTCGCGATAATGCTAAGAAATTGCTGAATCTTAAACTTCAAACTGTCCATAATCTGATTCAAATCAATGATAATTTCGAATAAAGTGAAGAATAATTTACACTGATAATTAAGTTCACTTTATAGCATCATATTAATAAGAAAAGGCTGCGGATTGCAGCCTTTTCTTATTTGATGAGTTTAGGCGACCTTACGGAATTTGCCAGTTTTGGCAAAGATTGCAGATTTCGCCTATTTCATGTTTTCGCTTATTCAGGGCTTGCAACCAGTACCCTTTCCATTTTAAAAGAATATGGTCGTATTATAACTGGAATCTGTATAAGATGAAATGGATTTAATTTTGTCTTTCCAAACCACAAAGTTTAATGAATGCTCACTGTCGAGGCGGATGCCATAATAACGCGTGCCAGCTTCGGTCGTTCCTATAGTCAACTCTTCAACCTTGAACCCGGTTGGCTTATCTGCGTTATTTAAATATGCCGTCCTAACCAGAACCAACGAATTCTGGATCTTATTTATGGAGCTATCCGTCCCGTCACTTACTATATATTGCTTAATAATAGAATCGGGTATTGGTTGCTTAATTGACAACTCCTTCAAAAATTTTTCTATCAGCTTTTCCCCACCCGAAACTTTCTGGGCAAATAATACATGAATCTGTATCATAAACAATAGCGTTAAGAAAACCACCCTATGAATAGCATCTTTATTACTTCGTTTGTTTAACATCATTTATAAAATATTCGCGATAGGAAACAGACCCATCGCTATTGTACACTATACTTTCTCCATTTTTCTTCCCTTCTTTGAATTCCGTAGACATGAACAGAATACCGTCTGAAAATATTTCTGTCAGTCCCTCTAGTTTGCCATTAACCACCTGATTGCGGATTCTGAGCCGCCCATTTTCATCAAAAACTGCGATCTCTTTATTTTCATCATTCTTAAAAGTAATCTTACTTTTGATCACGCCGTTTTCTGAAATGGTTCTGCTGATACACTTCCCTTTTTCATAATAGGATGCAATATCCGATCCATCCTCTGCAACCCAATTATAAGTACCGGCGAAAGGAATATCCAGTTTGTCTTTTTTGTAAGTAACCCCATCCAAAATAACCATTTCAGATGGAGTATTAAATTTTTCATCAAACATTTTGAAATCGTCAATTCACTTTATGAATTACAAATATCATACCTTAACAATCACCTCCAAATAAGCCATCAAAAAAGCCATCGAATTGGATCTTGGAGGTGTTTTTAACATCCGGTCTGGCACCTGTATCCACAGAGGCCCTTGCACCGGGTATATTTGCTTGAAGATAGGTGTTCAGGGTCGTCACAAAATCTCTTTCATAAGTTGCATCCATTGCCGTTTTATATTTGCCTGTTTGACCGTAAAGCATTCCAAGCGTTTTGGCTGTAATGTTCATCGCTTCTGCTGTTGCTTTAGCGGCATCTTTGGCACTATAAGTGGTCCCATCACTCAATTTAGAAGGTACATCTATTATCAGGTTCCTTATATTGAACTTCTTCGTTACCCCTCCAACTTCATTGAATGTGACAGGAGGTATGCCGGTAACTCTGGTCGCCATCCTGTTGCTCGCCGGGGTGCCGAAGTTAAAAGAAGCACAGGATATATCTCCCGGCCAAAGTGTGCTTACAACATTATTCCATGTATTTCCGCTGGAGGTACCCCCGCCTCCGCCTCCTCCGCCAGAAGGTGGATACACCGGCGGATAAGTCGGTGGTGGCGGTGGTGGGTAATATGGGCCGGTTGGAGGATAGCTGGGATTAGTTGGCGGCGGCGGCACAGTTACTTCGGGCAGCGTACCTCCGTCAATATCTTCTATACCCATCAGTACAATATTGCTCTTACCGGCGGTACCCAGCAAGGTATAGCTCCCTTTATTGTCGAAGCTACCTAAATCAATGAACTTTCCATTAAGGGTAAAGCTGCCGACAAGCATCGCATTGCTTTCCCGGAACTGATATTGATACACTCTGCCTTCAAAGACCCCATCGTATTGGATGACATGGAGCTCGCGGGTCATACTGCTATCCTGCAACAATAAAGTCGTGAACAATGTAGAGTCTCCACGACGTGTAATCTTGGTGCCTTCCCATTGTGGGTTGTTAATATTGGCAAAAGCACCACCTTCATTTGTAGGAATTAACTGCCGCTGGTACCATGCGGCTACTTTTTCGATGTCCCCATTCTCCTGAACAGGGTCGATCTTAGCATCTTTCACGCATCCCCAGACTGCAAGGAGAACTAGGGCGAGAAATGCTGTTAGGTTAATAAACTTTTTTCTCATACTTAAATTTATATACAAATCTAATTTAATATAATTTCAATTAAGTGGCAAGAAATTATAAAATATTTTTATATTTTGGCGTATAGATATTTCTATAGCGGTAATAAAGGCTTTACTGTCGCGATGTTGTTAATACATATGATAAAAGAATATACTGGACGATTTAAGTTTTCTCTGGCGGATAGCGCTATCACATTGCTTATTGCCTTTGCCTCTGTAATGGGTAACTTCGAATGGAAGCGTATCTACTGGCTGGCAGAAATGCCGCAGTTTATTTTCTTACTATTACTTTCCGGCTTAGTAATATTAATCTTTGGCAATCAAAAAGCAGGGAGCATTCGTTTGGGAGTAATCGATGGTCTTGTAATTTTATTTTTTTTGTATCTAATTAGCCGGTCTGTTATTGCAAGTTACCCTGAGTCTCCATCCACAAGGATTTATATCCCGGTAGCGACTTTTATTTTTTATGCTTTGATAAGAACGCAATGCTCCAATTCTATTTTCACCCGATCAGGCAATATTATCCAGGGCATAATATACCTGGCAGTTTTTCAAAGTATAATAGGTGTATTTCAAGCCTGCGCTTTTCTTCCCGGATATGACAGGTCGTCAAATGCAGCAGGATTATTTTCTAACCCGGCATTATTTGGCTGCTTCATGGCATTAGGGAGCTGCCTGTGTTTATCTGTAATATTTAATGCTGAATACCGGAAGATAAAAATCATTCACCTGTCCCTGTTTCTTGTAATATTTGCTGGTATTTTGGTTTCCGGCTCACGAACAGCATGGCTGTCGGCTTGCTTTTGCTGCTCCTTCCTGAGCTATATCCGCTATTTTCAAGGAAAGCAGAGACCCGAAAAGAAAACAATATTAGTGATCCTGCTTAGTATATTGGTAATAGCCATTGCTGGCATATACTATTTGTATAAAATTGATACGGCATCGGTAAGTGGCAGGTGGTTGATCTGGAAGATTAGCTGGACTATGTTTAGGGACTATCCGATATTCGGTATGGGCTATGGCGGTTTTTATACTGAATACGGAAATTACCAGTCAACCTATTTCCTCGCTGAACCAAGAGCGCAACAAGAAATATTAACCGCTTCCATGAATTATTATGCATTTTCTGAACCACTGACCATCCTCATAGAGCAAGGCATTTTGGGTAGCCTTATTTTCCTGTTCTTGATCGGCCGCAGCATCATCCTGTTAGGGAAAAGTAGCGAAAACAGCACAGAACATTTTCGGCTATCCTCACTTTCTTTAATTTCGGTTTTATCATTGTTTAGCTTGTTTTCGTATCCTCTTCAGGATTTGTTTTTCACCCTGTTATTCGCTTTATCATTATCGTATGTAGCAACACTTGAATCTTCGGTTAAACCAATCGTTTCCCTTTCATTGGGTAGGTATTGGCAGGTGGTTTCTATTACATTACTGTTAGCCATAGGTTGGCACTCCATAAATGTGATACAGGCTATCTACAACTGGAAAAAGGCCAAGGGAAATATTCTGGTAAGTGAAGGGGACGCGTTATTAGGTTATAATCAGGCTTATAAACCGTTAGCAAATAACGGATCATTTTTATTCAATTACGGATCGGAGCTGGCCGACCTCGGGCAATACCGGCAAGCATCTGAAGTATTGGGCCAGGCGGCAAGATATGGCAATAGTGTGGAGCTGCATCTTCAACTGGGAAAGGTCTACAAGGAGCTTGGACAACTGGAGCGGTCTGAGGCGTCACTGCTTAAAGCATCTGCCATGAATCCTAAATTATTTCTACCATTAAATAATCTGATGTTGTTCTATATCAATACAGGACAAAAAACCAAAGGCAAAGAGATTGCCAAACTTATTATGGAAAAACCTGTGAAAATACCATCTGATAAAATCGAGAACATAAAGAAAATTGCAGAGTCATACCTGATTGAATTATGAACGTGAGAATAATAATAGCAACCATAATCATTGCTGCCCAACTAACGTCCTGCAGTAAGGACAATCCGGAACCCAGTATTGAGAAAACAAACCAGGACAGGCAGGTAGGGATACTTTCTAGTAACGCAGCCTTTACCGATATGTTTAATAAGCTTACTGATGAATCAAAGAAGATTGATTTCGAGGCGGGGTATTTTATTTACCCATCCCAATCGCAGACCTTCCGTTACGTAAGAATAGAAGGTAGGCCCGGAGAGCCTTTTATTTCATTCCTGCCTGAAGGGCAGATCGCCGGAGTTGTCCATTGTCATTATAATAATCTCTTCCCATCATTTTCGGGATCGGACATAAAGGCGATCTACGAGCTTTATGTTGATGAGTATATGAATGATTATTATTCATTTTTCTGTGGCGTTGTCAGCTATACCGGCAGGGGATACCTTTTACTAATTGAAGACCTAAATAAATTCCTGGCTTTTTCAGCAAAAAATTTTAAAGAAAGGGAGCGTTTCAGAAATTTTGAGCTTGCGTATTTTAATAAGCAACAGGCGTATAAGGACTCAGGGTTTGAAAGCTCATATGAAATAGCGCTTTCTGAATTGCTTTCTGGATCGGGACTTCGGCTTTATAAATCCAATATGCCGTACGGACAATGGGTCAAACTGTCTTTTGAAAACGGAGCACTCAGGGAATATAAATTAAATAAATAACCGATCTTATTACAGAATTATGAATAAGAAATATTTGCATGTATCGTTAATTTTCTGCGCAAAAGTCCTGTTTTTAGGTTGTGGTCAAAATAAGACACTGAAAGAGCTGGCAGTCGAGAAGCAACCAACCATTGTCAAGGTTGACAAAGCCTTTCTAAAACAGTATTATGGTATTAATTTGCCGGAGCAGAGTGATCTTCAGCTCGAAGGGCAAAGAAAAGATATGCTCGAAGCTACAAGTCGCTGGTTTAACAATGGACTTATTGACACTACAGATATTCTTGATTTCGTATTACCCCAAATGGTCAATAACTCAGTTGATACCGGGTGGCGGCTGCATGTTAGGAAACGAATGAAAGGTATAAAGCTACCTGAAGGAAAAATAACAGAGAAGTCATTTCTAAAATTCTGCAACCTGGTTAATGATTCCGTTAAAGGGCAAATAACATTTGCAAATGCAGACGAGGATGAAAGCCTGCTTACTTATTCAGCACTCAACGCTAAAGGGCGGGGAAGCTGTGTAGCTATGAGCGACTACACAAACTATACGTTCCGGGGGCTGGGGATTCCTGTAACAACAGATTTTATTCCCGTTTGGGGAAACCTAAATGCTCCGGGTCATGCATGGAACAGGTTATTGTTAAAAGGAAAGTCACTTCCCTTTATGGGTGCAGAGTCGAATATCGGCGATTACAATCCACTGGTACTTAGCATTTATGCAGATGGTAGCATTTCCACAAGACGCTTACCAGCAAAAGTTTACCGTCACTCTCCTTATGATGGGCTTAGCATGGACTTTTTCGGTAAGAAGGTACTTGACGTTACAGATGAGTACGTTGATATAAATTCGATTATTATCGAACATAATGAAAAATTAAGCTCCCCGGTTTACCTCGCTACCTTTAATCGCGGAAGTTTTATAATTGTTGCCAAAGGAACATCATCTGGTGATAAAATTGTCTTTCAAAAAATGGGAACCGACCTTGTATATTTTCCGGTAAGGCTGGATAGGGCTAAAGCTGTGCCGGTAGGCACACCGGTAATTTGCAGGCAGGGAGCCAATAAAACAATGACTCCTGATTTTGATAGCCAGATCAATATAAGAATTGATCACCTTCTACCCCTTGCCCAAGGACAAATGTATTACCTGGCTAAAAATGGGTACGCAAATCTGGATAAAATCGACTTTCATAATAAGTATGATGTTTGCCCAATCCCTCAGAATAAAACTGATTATGAGCTCTGGTATTGGGATATGGGATGGAAAAAGTTAAGCACAATAAAAGCTGAAGGTAAACAGCTTGTATTCCAGAATGTTCCCGGCAACGCACTTTACGTGGTAAAAACTCCTGCAGAATCATTTGCTAAAACTCGTCCTTTTACTATTGAAAAAGGAAGTATATTATGGCTCTAATAAAGGTTTTTGAATAACCATTAGGAAGACGGATTTTCAGGTTGTTCAATTAAAAAGGGGCCTGGCAAGGGAAGCAAAAGTGATAGAAAAATCTATTTGATGGGATACCACAATGATTATTTTAATACAGTGATTCGTTGGGACTCGAAATACTTAAAATGTAAAAATTAAGAATTGTAAACAACACGCTTGGAGTTGAATTTTAAATTTAAATATAAAACAAAAAAACGACTGCAGAAGGCAGTCGTTTTTTTGTTTTATAAGTTTATGCAACCTTACGGAATTTGCCTGTTTTGGTAAAGATAGCAGATTTTGCCTTTTTCATGTTTTCGCTTATTCTGGGCTTGTGGACCTTGCAGTATCTTTGAGTTGTACGAATACTTTTATGACCCAACATCCTGCTTACATCTTCCAAAGGAACACCGGCATTCAACATAATATGCGCAAAGGTATGCCGCGCTCTGTGCGTATGAAATTCCCTATCCTCTATGTTTTGTGCAGATAAGCCGCATATATCAGCCAGCTCTTTTAAATAAGCATTATAGCGATAGTTACTATTGATGGGAAGGAGCTTATTTTTATTTCTACGGCAGGAATGGTCTTTATATTTTTCAATCAACTGTTCAACAATTGGTAAAATTGGTACCATTTCAGTAACTCCTGTTTTTCCTCGGTCTTTAATAAGCCATCTTTCTTTATTGCTACCTATAAGTACTATGTTTTCAGGTGACAAGTCATATGTATCTTGGAATGCAAAGCCTGTAAAGCACTGGAAAATATAAGCATCCCTAACCTCCTCAAGTCTTTTTATTGGTAAGAATTTATTATAGATGATTTCAAGTTCATAAAGCTCATGTGGAAGAACTTCTTTGTTTTGGCTTCCACAGCTAAAGTCACTGAGTGGATTGTTCTGAATGAAGTTTTTGTTTACACAGCCTGTTAAGATTTGCTTTGTTTTTTTAATATGTGTTTTTGCGGTAGCATCTGCCAATTTCTGATCTATATCGAGCGTTAAGAAATCATAGAAATCTTCTGCAAAGGAATATGTCACATTAGACAACTCCATATCAGTAAGCTGATATTTTGAATTCAAAAAAGTTAGTAATTTTCCCCTGGTAGTTCTCCAATGTCGGAGTGTTCCGTCATCACGCAAATCGGCTTCTACTTTTTTTTCAAAGATGGTTATGTAATCATTGAAAGCATCTAGCAGAGTAGGAAGTTTTACCTGATTGGTATCTTCTTTCTTATTTTCAAATAAGGGTTTGCCTAGATATGCATTTTTAAGCATTTGAGGAGTAATAGTCTCGTATTGAGTTTGCAAGACTGTAAAATGTGCATCTAATTCTCCTTGTGTCGTGATTACTTTCGCGTTAGTCTTTTTAGCTTCTTGGTTTTGTTGGGTGTCAATCTTAAGATCTACATCCCAAAAATCAGGGTGTACTTTACGCTTCAATGAAATTTCTGCTTCTGCTCCATCAATTGTAATTCTCGCGTAGAGCGGCGCTTTACCATCTTTAGTTGCTTTCGCCCTAAAAAGCCAGAAAAGAATTGAAAGATTCTGATTGTTTTTCATCTTACACAGTTTTAAGTTATCAATGAGATTAATCCGGCCTTGCCGGAGTACACAAACGATTTTCTTAAAACCTACCTCAGAGCCTTTTAGAAAATCAGTTACCCAATTTAGAAGATAAAATGGGTAGCTGAAATGGTAACCATAACGGTTGAATTCTTTTGAACTAAATTAAATTCATTATTTTTCAAAAGATTGATTAACAACCCTAAAAACGAAAAAAGCGCACCTAAAGTGCGCTTTTTAATACTAATCTGTGATCCCGCTGGGATTCGAACCCAGGACCCATACATTAAAAGTGTATTGCTCTACCAGCTGAGCTACGGAATCCTTTCTGTTTTTGAAAGTGATGCAAAGGTATAAAAATATATGATTGTGTCAAAGAGTTTTTGTCTTTTTTATTGATATATTTTATAACCGTTTATAAATTACGTATTTATTTTTCTCGACGATGCGGATTCCTATTTGAGGTCAATGGTATTTGATCGTAAATCGAGCGATTTTGGGTACACCTTTTTCGGCTTTTCTGAAACCAATAGCTTGTTAAAATGAAAAAGTCGGCGATTGGTGCCGACTTTTTTATATTTTGAGGAATAGGGGAGTAACATTATTCTGTCACAACGCCCATATTGCTGAATTTGTCAATTCGTTCTTTGATCAATGTATCGCTGTCTTTTGCTGTTAATTCAGCTAGATCTTTCAATAATTGTTCTTTAAGATTAGCGGCTGCTTTTGCCGGATCTTGATGAGCACCGCCTAATGGCTCAGGAATGATACCGTCTATCAGACCATTGCTTAACATATCACTGGAAGTTAGTTTCAATGCTTCGGCTGCTTTCTCCTTGTGATCCCAGCTTCTCCATAAGATGGATGAGCAAGATTCTGGTGAAATAACGGAATACCACGTATGTTCCATCATATACACACGATTACCTACTCCAATACCCAAGGCTCCTCCGGATGCACCTTCACCGATAACGACGCAGATGATAGGCACTTTAAGTACCGCCATCTCCATGAGGTTGCGCGCAATGGCTTCACCTTGTCCACGCTCTTCCGCTTCCAAACCAGGATAAGCTCCCATCGTGTCGATCAAAGTGATCACAGGCTTATTGAATTTTTCAGCCATTTTCATCAAGCGCAATGCTTTACGGTAACCTTCGGGATTGGCCATGCCAAAATTATGATATTGACGTTCTTTGGTATTTTTACCTTTCTGATGACCAATGATCATAACAGGATTACCATCGATTGAGGCCATTCCACCTACAATTGCCTTGTCATCTTTTACCGTACGATCACCGTGCAATTCAATAAATTCATCGCAGATAGCTTCGATATAATCATAGGTCTGTGGACGATCCTGATGACGGGACATTTGAACATTCTGCCATCCAGTTAAATTGCTGTATATTTCTTTTTCCGTAGAAGCAAGTTTTTCCTCAAGTTCACGAACGGTTGCGCTCATATCAACTTGGGTTTTTTCGGCAACTTGTGTTACCTTTTCAATCTGCAATTGCAAATCTGCAATTGGCTTTTCAAAATCAAACGTGGTTTTCATATATCTATTTTATGAAAATATTCAGGGGGCTAATTTAGCGCATTTTTTCCGAAATTAAAATTTGAGCGTACAATATCATTGGAAATCCTTTGTTACATTTGCGTTATAATCTCGGTGGTGGCTTAATTTTTGATTGTAAGCCTGTGAAAAATGTTGACTTATGCTGAAAAAATACTTTTACTTTCTTTTTCTATTGATTTCGCCCATACTTGCCAGATCGGAGAGCTATCCGGAGGTTCTATTTGATAATAGTATAATCAATGGAAGCTATGCAAAAAGCATGGCGCATTACACTGGAGAGTCTTGGGTACAAAATGTGAATCATAGTCTTCCTGTCTCGGATAGCCTGTTTTTTACTCCAGGGAACTCGCTTTCGCTACGTTACGTTTCATCCCCCAATGGTAAATGGGAGGCCAGTATATTAAATGATAAGCAAAAATTTCAGTATATGATCGCTAAGGATGATCATTTAACCTTTAAATTGTTTATCCAAAGTAACACCGAAAAAGGACAGTTGCCTAAAGTTGCCCTGCAACAAAACGATGTACGCAGTAATGCCCTGGATATTACCCATTACATCGAAGACTTTGCCTATGATACTTGGCTCAATGTTTCTATTCCTGTATCGAAATTTGAAGGGATTACCATCGGAAAAGCCGTTTCCTCGTTACTATTGGAACAAAATGGAACCAGTGCAACTACCCATCAACTTTTTATTGATCAAATAGAATTTCTGCCAAGAAATTATCCAAAAGTGAAACTGTCATCGGCAGCTATTTTATCTAAAATAGGTTCTGTAGACAAGCAAGTTGAACTGGTGTGGCAGCTGCCCTTGACTCCCAGTATCCGCTACGTAAAAATTTATAGATCAGAGGATAAGCTTAATTTTCAGCCAATTGCAATCTTGCCAATCTATGTGCAGAAGTGTCTCGATCGGGTGAATGAGTATAATAAGAACTATTATTATAAAATAGCATGGGTTGACTACAACTATGTGGAGTCCCCGTTTTCCGATGTAAAAGAAATACAGACCAAAAAAGGGACCGATGCTGAGATGCTAAATTTTATTCGGAACGCGCATGTCAACTATTTTATTGATAATTATGATGTAAATAGTGGTATGTACCTCCCTGATCGTGGAAATCGGCAGGCAGTTGTTTCAACGAATGAAACAGGTTATGCCATTTTGGGCCTACTTGTTGCTGCTGAAAATCAATTGATATCCAGACAGGCTCTATTATCGCGGATGACACGTATGGTGAAATTCCTAGGGGCAGCACAAAATCATCAGGGTGTTTTTACTGCCTTTTACGATGGGAGATCAGGCGTGCCCTTCTATCGGGATTCTGTGCCTACCTATGATATAAGAGGAACTTCCCATTTAATGGAGTCATTGTTAATCGCCCGTGAATACTTCGCGAAGGAGGATCCGGAAGAGCAATCCTTACGTAAATCAATTACCACATTATGGGAAAGAATAAATTGGCGTTATTTTACAGATCCAAATAATACCGATGTTCTCTGGAACAAGTGGTCGCCTATAGATAGTACAGCGAGGTCACGTCCATTAGGTGGATTTAATGAGAGTCTAAGTACTTATCTGCTGGCGATGTCTTCTCCTACACATCCTTTAGCCGCCTCAGCTTACATGAATGGATTTGCAACCAAACATGGGGATGCAATGGATTTTACTGATGAGTTAAATACGCTGGCTCCAGAGATAAAAACAAAATTAAATGACTCACTTGCACAGTCTATAAGCAACAATCCACTGATCGGTAGTATTTGGAATGCACCTGCCTCAATCTATTCGGATGATAAGGTTATCTTCGCTAAAAGTATTGCAGGAGGGAATCTGACAGAGTCACTGATGTCTGTTTATCGACCATTTTTAATCATGGATCCGAAAGGAAAAGTGGATAATTTTGTGGATTATAAAAAGTATCTGTCAGATTATATACTAGCCTATAAACGGAGAGATAATGAATTGAATATCGGGACGAGATTTACGGATATCTGGGGTGTTGAACACACGGATAATGCTTATCAGGGATATTTTGTCAATCCTGCAATTTCAATTGCTTCCTATCCATTTGAAAGGGAGATAGGTATGAAAGCCATGCGTAAATTTTACGAGGAATATGCTGATGTGCTGTTTACACAATATGGATTCAGAGCATGGATCGACCTGAAAAACAATGATGTTTCTGAAAGCTATCGGGCAAGGAATCAGGCTACAATAGCCATAATGATCGAAAATGCCAATTCAGGGATGATCTGGAAGTTGTATGAACGGATCCCAGAGATTAAAAAGACATTGGATACTGTTTATGTGAAGAAATAGATTTGTTACGATCCGGTAGACGGAAAAGGAGTGCCTTTTTGGAGTTTTTTCCTTATATTTACCCTGCTTAAATCGACAATAAATACGTTAAAAACGATGCTTAGAAAAATTAATTTGGGACTATTGGCCGTATGCGCAAGTTTATCATTATTTTCTTGTAAACAACAGGCTATTGTAGTTAATCCTGGGGCTGTTGTCACAAAAGATGGAACTGATGATGGTTTGAAAAATGTGAAAAAGGATTTTAATGATGCGAAAAGGACTGATGAGGGAATTAAATTCAGTATTTCATCCGATCTATTGTTCCCGACAAATTCTTCCTATCTGTCTGACAAAGCGAAGACTGAAGTAAGTAAGCTCGCCGTAATTTTGAACGAGAACAATAATAAAATTAAAGTTGATGGTTATACTGATGCGACTGGTACTGTCGAATATAATCAATGGCTTTCGGATAAACGTGCTGCATCTGTAAAGAAATTCCTGGTAGATTCAGGTGTACAGGAGTCGCGTATTACTGCTAAAGGTTTTGGTCAGTCAAATCCTGTGGGCGATAATAAAACACCGGATGGACGTCAGAAAAATAGAAGGGTAGAAGTGACTATCCTAGATAAAAAATAAAATTATCAGGACTTTTTCCTGAACTAAAAAGCGAGATATTTTATGAATATATCGCTTTTTTTATGCCTTTATCAGAGGTGTTAAGCATTCTTTTTAAAATGCTTCAAGTAGTTAGCTCCTGTCTCCACCCGTATAATCACGCTGATCATAATATAAATTTTTAGACAATCTTGGAAGAAAAGATATCCGTTGAAAGAAATGAATTGCGCCCTCCTAATTTTCGGGAGGCACTCCGGTTTTGGTTTATTCTGGGCTGGATAAGTTTTGGTGGAACAACAGGGCATATTACCCTCATGCATGATTTCTTGGTGGACAAGAAAAAGTGGGTAAGCAATAAGAAGTTCTTTCAGGCGCTTAACGCCTGCATGCTACTACCCGGACCTGAAGCGCATCAACTGACCATTTATCTTGGCTGGAAATTGCATGGTCTGAAAGGTGGGATATTAGCGGGCTTGTTCTTTATTTTACCTTCTTTGTTTATCATATTTGGACTTAGTCTGGTGTACATCTACTTTGGCAATTCTACAATTCTTTCTGCGTTATTTTCGGGTTTAAAGCCCGCGGTTCTAGCGATTATACTGTTTGCAACCTATAAAGTGGGGCAAAAATCATTATTGAGTGCATGGCATTATATCGTAGCTCTTGCGGCATTTTTACTTTCTTATTTTGTTAAAATAACTATGCCCTGGATTATTCTTGGGGTTATCATTGGGGGCTTCATTCTTTATTTTTTAAAAACAAAAAAAGCCACCGCTATAGCTGAAAAGGAAGAAGCGGAAGATGTCGAAGAATGTTATCCTATTAATTCGTTAGAGGAAGTGCCACCAATTTCTGTGCGTAAGATTGGCATTCAATTATCTGCATTTTTCCTGTTGTGGTTGGGGCCGTTTATTTTCTTGTATTTATTTATGCCAGATGCTGCATTTTGGAAAGAACTCTCTTTTTTGTTTACGAAATCGGCTTACTTTACCATTGGAGGATCATATACTGTTATTCCCTATATCGCCGGTTTGGTTACGGAAAAACTTTTTTGGTTGACAAAAACGCAAATGATTGATGGTTTTGCTTTGGCGGAGACGACGCCGGGTCCGTTGGTAATTGTGTTGGCTTATGTGGGGTTTATGGCTGGATTCAACCATTTCGACCATTCCTATGTCATGGCCGCGGTAGGTCTGGTGGCTACCGCTTATTTTACTTTTTTGCCAAATTTTGCATTAATCTTCGTTGGGGCTCCCTTGATTGAGCGGTCTCAAAAGAATACGGCCATCCAGTATGTACTTTCTTTGGTCACGGCCTCTGTGGTGGGGGTGATTGTTAATTTAGCTTGTTATTTGGGACAGGGTATTTTGTTTCCGAAGGTATTCGCGGTGGCGGAGTTGGATTGGAAAGCATTGCTATGGGTTGCTGTCTCAGTTTTTCTATTATTTCGCTATCGGATCGGGATGTTGCAGCTGATACTTTTGAGTTTGCTTTATGGCTTTTTGCTTTACCTGCTATTATAAACAAGAAAAGCCCATCGACTGATGAGCTTTCTTGTACCTAGGGCGGGAATCGAACCCGCACTCCCTTAACGGGAACAGGATTTTAAGTCCTGCGTGTCTACCAGTTCCACCACCTAGGCAGGTGAGCGAAAAACGAGATTCGAACTCGCGACCCCAACCTTGGCAAGGTTGTGCTCTACCAGCTGAGCTATTTTCGCATGGAATTTTTATTTCAATTTTAAAAAGAACCTCGTGTTCCTTTTTGGTGATGCAAATATAGAGCGAAAATTTAATATTGCAAAATATTTGTTTACTTTATTTTGTTGTTTTTTATAACTCCTTTGAATTCAGTATAGAAAAAATTAAATCGCTTTCAAATCCCCTAGACAACGCAAATTGATAGACTTTGTTCCTAACGATGAAAGAATCTTTGCTGTTTATTTCCCGAATTTTTTTGTCAATAATATTTTCCAATATAGTCTCGTATTCGTCCAGGTCAATCTGCTTGAATGCAATTTTTATCAATTGCTCAGAAACCCGCTTTCCCTTTAGAGCCTGTTTGATTTTGATTTTGCCCCATCCTTTCATGCGAAGCTTCCCATTACAATAGGCTATCGCGAAGCGTTCTTCATTTAAAAAGTTTTCTGCGATTAAATTTGCTATAGTATTTTCGACATCCTCCTCATGCAACCCCCAGCCGTAAAGTTTGTCCCGCACTTCTTGTTGGGATCTTTCCTGGTAAGCACAATAACTTTCAGCCTTTAATTGAGCTTGACGTGCTGTTAGTATCTTTTTGTTTCTTTTATCTTCTTCGAACATATTGTCAAAATTTCAAAAATAATATGAAATAACTAAAAAAATGTTCAGTTTTGATCCAATCAAAATATCAGGAGAATGTATAAAATATCGGAAATCGTCCAGATTTTACACCCTAATCGCACATTTATCACGGATCCCAATTCTTTAGTTCAGCATTTATTTTATGATAGTCGGAAGATTGTTCAGGCTGATAATGGTGTGTTTTTTGCACTTCAGAAGAGTAGGGATGGTCATCATTATATCAAAGAGGCCTATGATAAGGGCGTGAGAAACTTTGTTCTGCAGATAGATGAGGAACAGGAACTGTTATTTCCGGATGCAAATCTGATATGGGTTTCGGATAGCCTCGAAGCTATGCAAGTATTGGCGGCTTTTCATAGACAGAAGTTTAGTTTTCCGGTTATCGGCATCACTGGCAGCAATGGGAAGACAATAGTCAAGGAATGGTTATATCAGCTCATGTCTCCTGAATATAAGATCTATCGTAGTCCTAAAAGCTACAATTCACAATTGGGTGTTGCACTTTCGCTATGGGGCTTATCGGATCAGTATAACCTGGCGATTATCGAAGCTGGAATTTCTGAGAAGGGAGAAATGGTGAAGTTGGAAAATATGATCAAACCAACAATCGGCCTACTAACAAATATAGGCGTGGCCCATAAAGCTGGTTTTGAGTCAAAGAACGAAAAGATCTACGAAAAGATCAACTTGTTCAAGGATGTTGAAACCATGATCTTTCCCAGCCGTTATGTAGAGGATATTCAACTGCCCTATCGACCTCGAAAGTTTTCCTGGGGATTTGATGAAGGGCTTTCATTGGAGGTTTATTCTCTCAAGCAGGTGGATGATAAGTTCACGGTAGCCACACTTTTCTATGGCGGGCGGACATTTGCCATCGAGGTACCTTTTGTCGATAAGGGAAATGTGGAAAACGCGATCAACTGCGTTGCCGTTATGTTGCGTTTTGGTTATGAAAAAGAGGTAATTGCATCGAGAATTAAGGAGCTACAACCAGTTGCGATGCGACTAGAGCTAAAAAAAGGGAAAAAGAATAGCTCGATTATTGATGATTCCTATAGTAATGATCTGGATGCCCTGCAGATTGCGCTTGAGTTTTTAAATCAACAGGGACAGCATCCCCGAAAAATATTGATCCTTTCCGATATACCGGGCGTAAATATAACGGATGAGAAAAGTTTGTCAAAATTGAAACGCTTACTTTCAGAATACCGGCTAGATAAACTGATCTTGATTGGGGAGATCTTGACACAGGTCGCTGATCAATTTGCTGTTCCATCGGTGTCTTATCCTAGTACAACAGCATTTTTGGAAGATATCAGGGCTATTCAATTGGAAGATTCTACTATTTTATTGAAAGGGGGACGGGAGTTTCACTTTGAACGAATCAGCCGGTTGTTGGTGGCTAAATCACATGATACTGTGCTTGAGATCAACCTGAATGCCATGGAGAATAACTTGAATGTCTATCGCCAGCTGTTGCCAAAACATGTAAAATTGATGTCGATGGTCAAAGCATTTTCTTATGGGAGTGGAAGCTTTGAGATTGCAAACCTTTTACAGTTCAATAGGGTGGATTACCTGACTGTTGCATTTGCCGACGAAGGGGTTGATCTGAGGGGAGCAGGCATCACATTGCCAATCGTTGTGATGAGCCCGGATGAAAATACGTTTGAATCCATCGTTCAGCATAATCTCGAACCTGAGATTTATAGCTTTCGAATTCTGTCTTCTTTCTTGAATTACTTAAAAGGGAAGGGGATCGCGTCCTTTCCGGTTCATATCAAAGTGGATACAGGAATGCATCGCCTTGGTTTCATGCCTGATGAGGTCGATAGACTCATTACGGAGCTAAAAGAAGGGTCGATACTTCAGGTAAAGTCGGCATTTTCCCATTTGGCCTCCGCTGGAAATAAGGAGGATAATGCTTTCACCCAACAACAGATTGATCTCTTGGATCAATTTACAAAGTGCCTTGAAGAAGGTCTCGGTTATTCATTCTTAAGACATATTGCAGCGACTTCGGGCATCGAACTATGGCCGCAGGCTTATTTTGATATGGTTCGGTTGGGAATTGGACTGTATGGGATCGATATTGAACGACATGATCTTCCGCTTAGAGAAGTGAGTAGCTTGAAGACCAATGTGACGCAAATAAAACATTTGGCTGCTGGAGAGACAGTAGGTTATAATCGGCATGGGGTATTGCACCGGGATAGCAAAACAGCAACCATAAAAATTGGTTATGCAGATGGGTATGACAGACGTTTTGGTAATGGTGTGGGTAAGATGATGGTCAATGGCTGTCTTGTACCAACGATCGGAGATATTTGCATGGACATGTGTATGCTTGACGTTACGGATATCGAAGTAGCCGAGGAAGACGAGGTAATCGTTTACCCCGATATTAAGCTTGCTGCGAAATCTATCGGAACTATTCCTTACGAACTGTTGACGAGTATCTCGCAACGGGTAAAAAGAGTATATTTTTATGAATAATAAAGGATATTCTGCATTTTTGTATAAATATATTTTGATTTTTTAACTCATGCTGGGCAAATTATTCAGGGGATTTATTAATTATCTAATTCGAGGTATTCTCGTTGTTGTACCATTGGCTGGTGCTGTCTTTCTGATCGTATGGATTTTTGCATCGATAGACTCTGCGCTGAATCTGACTGAACATTTTTTTCAGGATGAAAAAGGGCATCCGCTATATATTCCCGGAATCGGAATCTTGACAGTCATTCTTATCCTTGTTCTTGCGGGGGTGATATTTACGAATTTTGTGACTGATCCGATTAAAGTGTGGATCAATCATCAGATCAAAAGAATACCGCTTTTGAATACCTTGTACACCTCGATCAAGGATTTCACTGAAGCATTTGTGGGTGACGCAAAAAAATTCAATGAACCCGTGCTGGTGACTGTAAACGAGTTCGGACTAAAAAAGATCGGGTTCCTGACACAGCATGATCTGAAAAGTATTGGTTTAGAAAATGAGGTAATGGTTTATTTTCCCTATTCTTATTCCTTTGCCGGTCAGGTTGTTATTATCAGTGCGGATAAAGTTAAAAAACTGGATATGTCACCTACCGATGCGATGAAACTTGTGGTTTCCGGTGGTGTCAGTGGAATAGCGCATTAGTACATTAACGGAGTAGGGCGTAACGAAAAAAGAATCTATACAGCAGGTAAACAACGATAGGATTTGTGGAGGGCGATGCTTCTACAATTGAAAATAGAAGCAAAGCGGTCGGGGTCGTTTATTGTACAAATTTCGAAGATATCCCTCTTTTTTTGACATAAAAATTTAAGGCCCGTCCAGCTTCCTTTGGCTGATCTGTACTCAAGATGTCTGCACCACGTTCAATAAAGCTAGCATACAACTGAAATCCTTTTTTGGCGGCTTGTCTGTCGAGGTTACCTTGGGTGCCAAGAATGCACATAATTCCATGATCATGCAATACTTTGGTCAGCTCAGGATCAGCTTCCCGTGTGCCCACGAAGGCTAGCAGCTTATTGTCAGGGATATCCTTCTCATTAAGGCGGGCGAGATCATCAAGGTTCTTCACAGAAGCGGATATCATTAGATCCCCAGCCAAGTTATGCACTTTGCCGGCTTGACCAGCACTATACGTGATGATAACAACACTGGATTCGGCACGTTGCTGACGGATGACATTGATCACCGATTCGTAGGGTACATCATTTTTAATGTCCAGTGTAAAGATGACCTTTCCTTTTCCCCAAGCGAGTGCTTCGTCAAGTGTAGGGATCTTGTAAGGAGTTATTTTCTTGTTGTTGTCTAGCAAACGTAGTTTTTTGAGTTCGGCCAATGTACGTTCACTGACGGATCCTCGACCTGTCGTGGTGCGATTGAGCGTATTGTCATGCATAAGTACCAGCGCCGAATCTTTGCTCAAGCGAACATCACACTCCACAATAACAGGTTGTAGACCGGCATTGTAAGCGAAGGTCTCTAATGCATTTTCGGGATAACCAGAAGTAGGGCCGCCACGATGCAAGCTAACCAGCGGATAACGATTGTCATCGTAAGTCAGAAATTGATAGAGATCTTCTACGGTCGTCAGCTGAATACGCTTGCCCACAGGTAAGCCTTCGGTGTCGCCATTATGGCGAAAACAGCTGCTGAGAAGTAGTACACAGCTTAAGAATAAAAAAAAGAAGTGTGGGCGTATGCTCATTATTAGCTATTGTACGATTAAGTATTATGCTGATTGATCAGGGTAACTAAAGCCTCTACTGTTGTATTGAGCTGGTCTATTGTTAGATGGGCTTGGCTGTAGTAGGGCTCGCGTTCGGTTAATTTCTCTTCGATAAAGGCCCGTAATTCTTCCGGAGATTTGCCGATTAGAATAGGTCTTTTGTGTAATTTCGATTGTGACAGACGATCAAATAAGGCTTTGGGGCTCATTTGCAGATATACCGCATAACCATTGGCTTTGATCCAATCCATGTTGTCAAAAAAACATGGAGCGCCACCACCGGTAGATATGACGGCATAGTTGTCCGCAAATTTGCGGATCTGTTCACGCTCAAGTTCTCGAAAGGCTGCCTCACCATGTTCGCCGAAATATTCGGTAATGCTCATGCCAATCTGCTTTACGATCTCTTCGTCGGTGTCGATAAAAGGTAAATCTAATTTGTTGGCCAGCTTTTTCCCCAGTGTGGTCTTTCCACTGCCCATATAGCCAATCAAAAAAATAGGTTTAGGCATATTATTCTATTTGTCTTTACTTAAAAAATTGTCTTCAATCGTCTTTGCATCCGGGAAATTATTGTAATGCCATTTGCCCATTACATTTCCACCTTTTAACAAGATCACCCCCGGATTGGCTCTGACCATACTTTTCAATGGAATTAAATCAGCATAGTATATTTCAGCAATCAATTGCATCTTATCACTCAGGTATTGAGCATCTTTGGAGGCTGAGGCAGTCAGTAAGACAACTCGAAGACCATTGTAATCTTTGGTCATCTGTGTCACCGTCTGATTGATTTTCTGGAGCGCATCTATATTGGTAGACGAAAGATCCTTGGCGACGATGATAACATTATAATAGGGGTTGGCAATGATTTCCTGCGTATGATCAGCGCCATCTGCGTCCGAGATCAATAGGTCGGGGATAGGAATATCATATCCTTTTTTGATAAGCCTGCTTTCCGGCTCGCCAATGATCTCCCAAGACTCGTCCTCCCAGAGCTTATCCGCCATATAGACTTTGTCATTGACTTTCTTGGTCTCGCCTGTCTTTTTGTTTTTCATGGTATAGAGCTGCTCAAAGACATCCCCTTCTTTTCCCTCTGGAAGAACCATTAGTGAAGGGAGATTATTGCCAATTTTATAGGGTAAGAAATCTATAAAAGGAAGATAGTTGACCGTATATACGCCGATACCCAAGGAAACAACGGCTGTAATCAATGTGACAACAAATTGATTGCCGGAGCCTTTGATAATAGATCGGATCTGTTTGCGGTAAAAAAAGATGATCAGGATCAGGGCCAATAGTACCAGATCTTTGGAAAAGGATTGCCAAGGAGTCAATGGAATGGCATCACCAAAACATCCACAGGAGGTGACAACTTCGAAAAATGCGGAATAAAAGGTCAGAAAGGTGAAAAATAGGATCAATAACAGTAATCCCCAAGCCACCAAATTGGCATAGACACCAAACAACAATAGCGCACCTAAAAGAATTTCAAAACCACAGATCACCACAGCAATGGCCGTTGCGTATTCATTGAAGGCAGTCAAGTGGAATACCTCGAAATATTCCTGCAGTTTATAACCGAAACCTGTCGGGTCATTGGCTTTGATAAATCCAGAGAAAATAAAGAGAAGTCCAGTGAAAATGCGGCAAAATCCTAAAAGGTAATTTGTCTTTGTTGTCTGTTGTGCTGCTGTCATTATCCGATTATTGTTGTGCTAGTCCTAATTTAATTAACGCAAAAACTGCGTAGTTGAGCATATCCTGGTAATTGGCGTGAATGCCTTCGGAAACAATAGTTTGGCCATCATTGTCCTCGATCTGTTTGACCCGATGAATTTTCATTAGGATCAGATCTGTCATAGAAGAAACACGCATATCGCGCCAAGCCTCACCATAATCATGGTTTTTGGCCAGCATGAGGTCTCTGGTTTCTGTTACTTTTTCGGTATATTTTTGATTGACAAAGCTGGAGTCGAGGTTTTCCTCGCCATCTTCACCCAGATCAATCTGGATCATAGCCATAATGCAATAATTGATAATACCGATGTATTCGTCTATGACACCCTCCCCAACCTTGGATACTTTTTTGACTTCGAGCGTACGTATACGTTGTGCTTTGATATAAATCTGGTCGGTAATAGAAGACAGGCGCATGATCCGCCAAGCCGTTCCATAATCTTTTGTTTTTTTTATAAATAAATCTTGACAGTGCTTGATAACACTGTTATATTCCTGAATAGTATCCATATCGCTTTTGAAAAGAACTTGATTAAACAAGTCGAGATTATAGGACAAATATAATTAGAAAATAGTACTTCTGATGGTCAAATGAATGTACAATTTGCGCTATTTTGCTAAAATTTAAATAAATATTTGAGATATTTCGACCATTAAAGGTTTTAAAACTAACTTTATCTTAGTTTGATATTATGTGCAGAGTTGATGGCCAACTTTGAATAGCAAGAAAATAGAAATTCATGAATTTTCAACAACCTATTATTCGCGAAGTAGAGATTACCCGATATGTTCAGCCATTTCGGGAAGGAGGATCTTTGCCGGCGCTGGTCGATGCTGATGATGGCTTTAGTTATGTCATCAAATTTAGAGGAGCAGGACAGGGACGAAAGGCACTGATTGCCGAACTGATCGGCGGTGAGCTGGCCAGATTGTTAAAATTAAGAGTGCCTGAAATCGTCTTTGCCCATCTGGATGAATCTTTTGGGCGCTCCGAACCGGATGAAGAAATACAGGATCTACTCAAATTCAGCGTGGGGAAAAACCTTGGGCTCCATTTTTTGAGTGGGGCAATTACTTTTGATGCCAATGTGGATGTGATTGGAGCGGAAGAGGCTTCCAAGATTGTGTGGCTGGATGCTTTGTTGATGAATGTTGACCGCACAGTCCGGAATACCAATATGTTGATCTGGCACAAAGAACTGTGGTTGATCGACCATGGCGCATCCTTGTATTTCCACCATAGCTGGGACAATTGGGAGGAACAATCGCACAAACCTTTCGTGCAGATTAAAGATCATGTGTTGTTAAAAAACGCGACCATTGTTGAAAAAATAGATGCTGAATTCAGTCCTCTTTTTACGGAGGATGTTTTTCGTAAGATATTGGCCGTTGTACCGGACGAATGGTTGGAGGATTCTGAACGTGAATTGTCAGCAGCGAATGCGAGAGAGGTGTACGTTTCGTTCTTGAAACAACGTGTGGCGAGTTCGTCAATTTTTGTAAAACAGATAGAAGATGCCAGAGAGAACCTTATATGAATATGCTGTGGTGCGACTGGTACCACGTGTAGAGCGTGAGGAATTTATCAATGTTGGTATTGCGCTCTACTGTCGTAAATATCGCTTTGCCAAGATGGTCTATGCCATCGACGAGCAAAAGGTGCGTGCGCTCTGTCCTAAAATTGAATTGGAACTCATCGAAAACCATCTGTCTTCCTTTCAGCGGATTTGTAATGGCGATAAAGATGCCGGAAAACTAGCTGCGCTGGATATCACAGAGCGTTTCCGTTGGCTTACCGCCAAACGGAGCACGGTCATCCAATGTTCCGCCTCACATCCCGGGCTCTGTGAAGATCCCGAAGCAACACTGCAAAACTTGTTTGAGCGCCTGGTACTTTAATAGACATCGTCAGGCCACTAAATGGAGCTTGTGCCAAAAAGAGGAAGAAATGCTGGCTGCAACGATGCCCTAGGTAATAAATTTGGAGTGGGTTTGGGACTCAAATAGAAAGAAAAAAATGATTTAATCGTAGCCTTATTGCTAATAAGGCTTAATCTATCAATATTGTATAGTATATTTGTTTTAATATTTACTTTTGAAGATGCATGATTTTTATCAACATATCTATGAGCAGCAATTAGCTGTTTTAGAAATGCCTTCCAATAAGAAGATCTGTGGCTGGGCAACCAAAATTTTGGATGTGCTTTTTCCGGAGCGAAATTCTGGCGAAATGAAATCGGTAGAAGATGTAAAACTTGCCTTTGAGCAATTTGAACTGGAGTTGGAACAGCTTCTGAGTAAGTCAAAAGCCTGTGGTCATTGCAATCATGCACAAGTGGCCCATCAGTTTTTTGAACGTATTCCGACGTTGTACGAGCTGATGTGCTGGGATGCTGATGCATTGATGGATGGAGATCCAGCTGCGCAAAATAAGCGTGAGGTTGTACGCACCTATCCCGGTTTTTTTGCCATCTGTATTTTTAGAATGGCAAATGAGCTCCACCGTCTAGGTGTGCCCCTGATCCCAAGGATATTGACCGAACATGCACATTCCAAGACAGGTATTGATATTCATCCGGGGGCGACCATTGGTCATCATCTTCACATAGATCATGGTACAGGGCTAGTCATCGGAGAGACTTGTACAATAGGTAATTACGTTAAACTATACCAAGGTGTTACGTTGGGCGCCTTGAGTGTGGACAAGGTCTTTTCAAATGTCAAACGCCATCCGACGATCGAGGATCATGTTATCATCTATTCCGGGGCGACTATTTTGGGCGGTGAGACACGTATAGGTCATCATTCCGTTATCGGTGGGAATGTTTGGTTGACGAGCTCGGTCGAACCTTATACTACAGTATACCACCAGGCAACGGCGAAATTTATAGATTCAAAACCAATCATATAGATACATTATGGGAAATATTATAGATACCATCGGAAATACACCATTGGTGGAGATCACCCAATTTCATGCGAATCCCAAGGTACGAATCTTTGCAAAGATGGAGGGGAATAATCCCGCCGGCTCAGTCAAAGATCGCGCGGCATTAAATATGATACGTTCAGCAATGGAGCGTGGTGAAATTTCGAAAGAAAGCAAACTGATTGAGGCAACAAGTGGTAATACAGGGATCGCCCTAGCCATGATTGCCGGAATATATGGTTTAAGTTTGGAACTGGTTATGCCCGCATCGTCTACCCGCGAACGGACGTTGACGATGGAGGCTTATGGCGCCAAGGTTACGCTCTTAGAATCTATGGAAATATGCCGTGACTATGCGGAAGAAAAAGCGTTGAAGGAAGGCTATTATATCTTAAACCAATTTGCCAATCCGGATAACTATAAAGCCCATATCAAAACAACCGGGCCAGAAATTTGGCGCGATACAGATGGGAAAATTACCCATTTTGTGAGTGCAATGGGGACGACGGGAACGATTATGGGGAATTCCATTTACCTTAAAGAGAAAAATCCGGAGATACAGATCGTCGGTTGTCAACCTACACCCGAGTCATCTATACCTGGAATCAGACGCTGGCCAGAAGCCTATCTACCAAAAATATTTGATCCAAGCCGTGTGGATCGTGTGATTGATATTTCACAACAGGAAGCGACCGAACTGGCGCGTGAATTGGTGAAACGCGAAGGAGTATTTGCAGGTATGAGTACAGGGGGGGCATTTGCTGGCGCATTGAAAATTGCCAGCGAAATTGAGGAAGGGATCATTGTCTTTATCGCATGTGATAGGGGTGACCGTTATTTGAGCTCAGACCTATTTGGCTAGTCCTTTCCTGGTTAAACAAATCTGCCCTATAAAATATTTAACCTGTCTTTATTATGGCAAAACCAAGCATAATAAAGACAGGTTTTTTTGTTTTTTCTTAGCGTGTCTAATCGTCTCAAGGGCTATTCCCCTTTTATTTGCCGTGTCGTTTTCCATTGGACAGGATATCTTCAATAAAGTGTATTGGCTGGGTCTGCATATACCCAGTATACCAGCTGCCTCTTTGTCAAACCTTTGCTACAGTAGTTAAACGTTTAGTGTTATTCTCCCTGTCCGAATGTTAGCAAATTGCTATCTGGATCTAATATGGAAAATTCGCGCTGGCCCCAAGGTTTTGTCTCCAGTTTGCCATTCGGATGGATGGCAATGTTGCGTGCTAAAAAAGATTGATAAAGCTCATCAATATCATCCGTACGGATATAGATCATGCCATAATTTTCTTCGGGTGGCAGTTCCCTAAATTCAAAAAAATGAATCTCGATCTGATCTTTTTTGATCATCAGATATCCTTCATAATCTTCGGTGCCACAAGGTATGAAGCCCAGCTGACCTAAGTAAAAATCGCTTGTGACAGCTTTGTCGCGCATCGGTAATTTGGGGTGTATCGCAGTTAGTCTCATCGTTTACTTATTTTATTTGAATCTTATTGAAATATAGTGATTTATCTTGGATCTTCCACGTATACTTATTATTTTCCAAGTGGAATGCCAATACCGAAATATGGACTGTTATAAGTGTGATCTCATTGAACCCATGGATTTATCTTTATTGATCGTATTTGATCCTCATATTCTTCCAACAAATATCGATGCCGCATTTGATCTGGATGGCTGTGCAATCCACATTTACAGGTTGAACTCTTTTGCGATGTTTTTATGATATATAATGTCTAGTTATGACTTATTAGTATTTGTAGTTTTATTGATAAATAAAAGTTATTCAATTTTGTGCCAGATCAAAACACAAAATCATGTACAAAAAAGTGACTCCCACCATGCGATACAAGCATATACTCAACAAAAAGATTACTATCCGGGAAATCATCTTTATCCTCTTGCTTATCTTATGTCTGACACCAGTCGTATCAGCTCCTCTGGCGCTACTGCTGGGGATTATTGTTGCCCAGTGGATCGGACATCCCTTTTTGGCCGTTAATCACAAAGCCACGCAAATCCTTTTACAACTTTCTGTTGTTGGTTTGGGTTTCGGTATGCAGATTGACTCCGCTATTCAGACAGGCAAAGACGGATTTTTACTGACTGTTATCTCTATTATCGGGACATTGTCCCTGGGCTATGTATTGGGTAAATTATTAAAACTGGAAAAGCTAACTGCCTATCTCATCACCGTAGGAACGGCAATCTGTGGCGGAAGTGCTATTGCTGCGGTTTCGCCCACTGTGAAAGCCAATGAAAAGCAGATCAGTGTCGCTTTGGGAACTATCTTTGTCTTGAATGCACTTGCTTTGTTTGTATTCCCGGTCATCGGTCGTGCCCTAGATCTATCCCAGACACAATTTGGACTTTGGTGTGCGGTTGCAATACAGGATACGAGTTCGGTGGTCGGTGCGGCAAGTAAGTATGGAACAGAAGCTCTTCAGGTGGCAACGACGGTTAAATTGACGCGGGCACTATGGATTATTCCGATTTCTTTGCTGAGTGCGCTTGCTTTTAATACCAAAGGGACGCGGATTAAAATTCCTTATTTTATCGGATTATTTGTATTGGCTATTATCTTGAATAGTTATATTCCATTTTTTCAAGAGATAGGAACTTATGTGGTTCATATTTCCAAAGTCGGATTAACATTGACGCTCTTTTTAATCGGAGCCAGCCTGTCAAGAGATGTGTTACTGTCTGTAGGTTATAAAGCGATCCTACAGGGGCTTGTATTGTGGTTGTGCCTTGCCATCCCTGTGTTAATTTATATTTATTTCTGTCTATAGAAAAGGGCAGTATCAAATAGCAATCGGAACCTACTGTTGCTAGGGGAGTTAGGGTTGATATTTCAATAAAATCATATCTCTTAACAATTGACCGTTTTCATAGATAGGTTGTTCGTAATTCTCTATAAAGAAATTCGCACGGACACCATATTGAACAAAGCCATTACGTTCATAAAATCGGATCTGATCGAAACCACAATCGGCAGTGCCAACAATCAGGTTGGGGTATTGTGTACAATAAGTCTCCTGGATGTATTGTACTATTTTGCTCCCAAGTCCTTTGTTCTGATGTGAAGCAGCGACAGCAATATTTTTGATCTCCAGCGTCTCACTATCGATGGGGTATAAGCAAAATACTGCAATTGGCTGTTGCAGTTCCTGAACAACAAAGACGGAGGAATCAAAAAGGTACTTATTGATTGCGGTGACAGTCTCGTCGGCTAGAAGCAACAAATCATAAGGATGGTCCTTATGATTTGTGATCTGTTTTATTTCGAATTCAGCTAACATGTAAATAGCCTATCTGAAGTTTTTAAAATGAATCCTATTCGGATTGATTTAATTGAAGTGGTATAAAAAGATAACATCCCCAACATAAGCAGGTTTGGCACTATCCTTAATTTTTAAAGTTGCTTCAATGGTTACTTTGATCACTCCCCTAAGATTGACAACCGATTTAACATGTGTATGTAATTGTACTTCGTTATCGACCAGGACCGGTTGTGCAAAACGTAGGTTTTCGATGCCATAATTGATCTCCATTTTGACATTCCTTACTTCTGCAATCTGTTTCCACAAATAAGGAATTAAGGATAGGGTCAGATAACCATGTGCAATGGTCGATTTAAATGGACTCTCTGTTTTTGCTTTTTCGCTATCGAGGTGGATCCATTGGTGGTCTAAGGTTGCATCGGCAAACAGGTTAATCTGTTTTTGATCGATTGTATGCCATTGAGATTCGCCTAATGACTTTCCTTCAAAGGCTTTGTACTCTTCATAATTGTTAATTATTGTCATATGTTATGTCTTTATCGCTTTTCGTTGGAATTTGCTCCGTAGGTTACATACAGGAATATCAAATTTTGGCTAAAGATAACCATTGTCGTTAGCAATCCAAGTATGTCTGTTATTATATGTCTACTAGTTGAACTAATTATCATCAGCTGAATATGCTGCAATTACCGCATTTAAAGCGTTTGTCACTATGATGGGCTACCATATGTTTTTTCTACATAGGCTTTGAAGTTGTCCAAAATGGCTTGCCATCCTTGCCGTTGCATCTCAACAGGGTTTTCGAATTCAGCATCAAAAATAACGGTAATCTCGGTCGTGGATTTTTTCGAGTTGAAATTTATGGTAACCTTACGGCCATCGGGCATCGTATAGGCTATTTTTTTGAACGGTTCGAGTGCCGTATAGGTTCCTATAAAGTCAAAACCCATGGAGCCATCTTTTGCCTCCATACGATTCTTGAATTTTCCTCCGATGCGTAAATCGTTGATTGCACCTGTACAGTGCCAATCATCGGAAGCTTGATTCCATTGCATAATATCTTCTGCTGAGGTATAGGCGTTCCAGATGATCTCCACACGCACATCAATATGCGCTTGTATTTTTATCTGCTCCATATTATGTTACTGATTTTTTCTAAAGTATTTACAATTTCCCTATTAATAACAGTTTCTTTATTAATAACAGGAAAATTTACCTTTTGTTATGTCCCCTGTAAGATAATCATTAATATGCTTCTAAAAAAGATCATTAAGGATATTAGCTTGATGTGTTGTTCTTGGGAATAGACAATTTTGCGTTAAAAGGGAGGGGATCCGTTGGCTTTTTGTTAACTTTATGAATGTGAATCCTTAAACCCATTTATTATGTCTCCAAAATTCCTTATTGTATTCTTTTTATTGATTACTTCGAACAGGATCTTCGCACAGAAATATCGTACCCTAGCAGATATCAGTTATTGTAAAAATACCGATACCGACGCGTATAAAAAGGAACGATGTAAGCTGGATCTTTATATTCCTACTGACCGAAAAGATTTTTCCACGATCGTCTGGTTTCATGGTGGCGGACTGGAAGGGGGAAATAAATTTATTCCATTGGAGCTTAAAGAGAAGGGTGTGGCTGTGGTCGCTGTCAATTACAGGTTGAGCCCTAAGGAGAAAGCGCCAGGTTATATTGAAGATGCTGCAGCGGCTGTTGCCTGGGCGTTCGCCCATATTGCTTCCTATGGTGGTGATCCGGCAAAGATTTATGTGTCAGGACACTCTGCTGGAGGATACCTAGCGTTAATGGTGGGACTGGATAGCAGCTATCTACACAAATACGGAGTCGATGCGAATCGGATAAAAGGCCTCGCGCCGATCAGTGGTCAGACCAATACGCATTACACCATAAAAAAGGGACGTGGACAGTCAATGGTCATCCCGCAGATAGATCGCTATGCGCCTATAACCTTTGCCCGGAAGGATGCGCCACCTATTGTATTGATCACAGGTGATGCCCGATTGGAGCTGCCCGCACGATATGAAGAAAATGCGCATCTTGCAGCAATCTTAAAACAGATCGGCCATGCAAAAACGTCTTTATACCAATTGCAGGGATTTGATCATGGCACTGTCTATGCACCGGGTTGCTTGCTGCTACTGAATTGGATCAAGGAGCTGGAAAAATGAAACTAGGTGTCTTTTTTTCTGAAAGTGTCTGTTTTTCTATTGGTCAGAAAGAACCTTCAGTTGATTTTTAGGACTGTTGGTGCTTATAAGAGCATGAAGGTTTTTTCTGGCTTTCTATTTGGCGTAAGATTTGAGTCTAAAGAATAGAGAAATAGCGCTGGGTCATGGACTGATTTTCCTGTCAGAAATATTATAAATAAAATAAAAAATATTACAACAGCTATTTCGGAAATAGTAACGATCTTTATCCCGTAATAGCTACATGCAGGGTTATTTCCTGTAAATAAGGTATTATAACGTAAATAAAATAAATTTGAATTCCTATGTGGGCAAAAGTCAACATCTTGTTGGTCATCTGTATTTTGGGGCTATTTTTAGCACCAAGTCTGGGTTTTGCCTGCCATTCAGTCCCCGAAAAGCCGAAGCAGGAGAAGAAATCCTGTTGTGCAGAAAAAGGTCAGGATGTAAAGGATAGCGAGCAAGGTCAAGATCCAAAACATAATGACAAAGCGCAAGATGTAAAGGAGACTGACACGAAAGATTGCTGTAAAGATAAAAAACAGGATTCTGGAGCTTCAAATGATCACGGCGATGACTGTGGTAAACACTGTGCCGAAAAATCATGTCGTACTTCGATGCAATGTAATCCGATGATCTCTTTTTATGAAGTGGATCTTATTTTACCATCGGACACAGATCAGCTCAAATTGTATACCTTATACAAGCAACCGTTTTGCTCGGATGCTTATTTTTCGATCTGGCAGCCTCCCAAAATAGCCTAATTATCGATGGTAGCCCATGCTACGTCTTTTTGGATCGCCATCGGCGTTCAAAACCCCTCTTAATATATAAGATGAAAATACCCATTAGGTGATATGATCTAGTGATGGTCTACGGCTTTTAGCGATGGATAACTGGCTATTAAGGAAGTTTTCGTTATTATTTATTTAAAATTTATTCGTCATCAGGTACTCTTATTTGAAAAGCATAAATACGAATCAAATTTTAGGGGTATATCCTATACTATTAAAATATAAACTGAGTGTAATGCGTTCATTGATACCAATGAAAACAAACACCATCAATAAAAATTTACAGATGAAATATCCATGTTGGAAAAATACAAACACTTATGAAAATAGACGGGATATTCCATATGGCCATTAAAAAAAATATTTACAGATGAAAACCATTTCAATAATTGGCTTAGTAACCCTAGTATTACTGACCAATAACACGATACAGGCGCAGATCAAAAATGCGAAAACAGCAACGGTAAAAGTCTTCGGAAATACCTCGGCCGCAAAAACTGTCATCGAGCAGGAGGGCAAGGCCGGAAAGACCGCTCAAGTAGACTGGAACCAGGAAACTAAAATTGCGACGATCACCTATGATGCTTCAAAAACAAATGAAGATGAGGTTTTAAAACGTATTGCCTTGGCAGGATTTGACAGTGAGAAGTTTCTGGCACCGGACGACGCTTATGCCAAGTTGCCCAAAGCAGATCAATATACAAGAACATTAAAACCTGTATCAAAATCGCAGACTGCAACAACTACAGAACCTAGTGGACAACATCAGTCGGGGCAAACAGATCATTCAGCTCACCAAAATGCTACAGCAGCAGCTGCGGTAACCGGAAAAGTAACACAATTGACAAATGTGGTCGATCAATACTTTGCTTTAAAAGATGCGCTGGTCAAGACGGATGCCCAGACGGCAGCGACCAAGGCAGCGGCATTGCAGGAAGCGATCAAGGCTGTGGATATGAATAAGCTTGCATCCGCTGAACATACTGTCTGGATGAAGGTGATGAACAATTTGACTACTGATGCTACAACCATTGCGAAGAGCAAGGATGTGACCAAACAACGTGTTGCATTTGCCTCACTTTCGACGAAGCTCTATGAACTGGCCAAAGTGAGTTCTTTCGGGAGTCCTATCTACTATCAACATTGTCCAATGTTTAACGAGGGGAAAGGTGCAAATTGGTTGAGTAAGGAAAAGGCCGTTAAAAATCCATTCTACGGATCGCAAATGATCACTTGTGGAAGTACAGTTGAAACGCTTAACTAATAGCTGACCCCATGAAATATCTAGTTGCTATTATAGCAGTGTTTGTCCTCACATTGACGGCATGCACCAATCCGCAAAGCAAATCGAAAGCAGCACTTACGAGTCAAGAAAAAGATACAACGATGCAGGTAACAGCTGCTGAAAAGCAGTACAAAAAAGGGGATCTCGTACCTACTGAAGAGGTATGTATGGTCAACGATGCTTTTATGGCCAAGAAACAACTGCTGGTCAAACATGAGGGCAGGGCTTATTATGGCTGCTGTGAAATGTGTAAGGAACGAATCCCTAAAGAAGCCGCTGTTCGTGTTGCTATTGATCCCTTGTCCAAGAAAGAGGTTGATAAGGCCAATGCAGCTATTGCCATAACGGGCGATCAAGGGGAAGTTTCTTACTTTGAAAACGAAGAAAATTATCGGAAATACGTTGAAAATATAAACCAATAAATAGGCTTAAAATGAAAAGAATAATACTGATTGTAGTTGCAGCAATGACACTTGCTGCCTGCAACAACTCAAAACCGAATCATACGAATGCCGCACATACGGCGAAGGAAGATGAGGAGACAAGCGCTGCTACGGATAAAACGAAAGCAGATACAGCTGGAGTAGCCGATACAACAGCAAAAACGGTGGTTACCGAAACTGCTGCTAAGACAAAGACGGATGCTGCAGTCGCAAAGGATAGATCTTTTGAGGAGGTGTACAGTGCTTACTTTGAATTAAAAGATGCGCTGGCAAGAGATAATGGGCAGACCGCACAGCAGGCTGCCAAGAAGATGCAGGCTGTGGTTGCAAAAATTGATGCCACCAAGCTGGAGACCGCTACCGCTGCTGCTTGGAAACAGTATCAACGGAAATTGGCCTTTGATACAGAACATATCGCCGGGATTGATGAAAATGGACATCAACGTGAGCACTTTGTGACGCTATCCAAAAATATGTACGCATTGTTAAAAGTGGTGAAACCGGAAGCTCCAGTCTACTACCAACATTGTCCAATGTATAATGAGGGTAAAGGCGCGCATTGGTTGAGCAAACAAAAGGCAATTGACAATCCTTATTTGGGCAAATCAATGCCGACCTGTGGATCTACTGTAGAAACAATTCAATAGCGTGATGGAGAAATTGTTTGAAGGGTTTCCCAGCTTGCACCCCTTGGTGGTTCATTTCCCTATAGTGCTGCTGCTTTTAGCTTTGCTCAGTCAGGTGGTGGCTGTAAGCTATAGTCGATATCGGCGGGAGTTAAATATAGTGACTTTTGTCCTATTGCTTTTGGGAACAATAGGGGCTTTTGCAGCAATCCAGACAGCATCCCATATTTCGGGAGATGCCGATGAAGAAGCCTTTGCCGTGTTTGATACCCACCAACGTTATGCCTGGATCAGCTTCTGGTTGGCGGGGATAAGCACAGTGGTACGCTTCGTGGCATTGCGATGGCGTAAAGTCATCTGGACAAACTATTTGATCGTGATTTTGTTGATAAGTTTGTCTGTGACACTATTTATCACGGGACACCATGGCGCACGGCTGGTCTATCAGTATGGTGTGGGACCTAAAAGTAATGGAGTTTTAATTAAGTAATCGCATGAAAATGAGTAATAAGAGAAATATATTAATAATTGTTTTACTATTGATGACACAGGCTGCTGTGTTTGCACAGAAGGTGGTGCGTCACGAACTGTATGTTCGGGACACCATTGTGAATTATGCAGGCAAAGCAAAACGGGCTATTTCAGTAAATGGGCAGATCCCTATGCCGACGTTGACATTTACCGAGGGAGATACTGCGGAAATTGTGGTTCACAACGAGTTGAAAGAAAGTACATCGCTGCACTGGCATGGTATCTTTTTGCCAAACAAAGAGGATGGTGTACCGCATCTAACGCAGGAGCCGATTAAGCCGAACTCAACTTATACCTATCGTTTCCCGATTATTCAACACGGAACGCACTGGTATCATTCGCATTCGGGCTTGCAGGAACAGATCGGCATGTATGGTAGCCTTATTTTGAACAAACGTGCGGATGACAAGACTTTTCGCAAAGGAATAGATGATTTACCGACTATTCCATTAATCATAAGTGAATGGACAAATTATAATCCAGATAATATCCAGCGGATGCTCCATACAGGAAATGACTGGGCAGCTATTAAAAAAGGGGCTACCCAATCTTACGCGGAGGCGATCAAAGAAGGTAAGTTTGGAACGAAAATCACCAATGAATGGAAGCGTCAGCTCGCCATGGATGTCAGTGATGTGTACTACGACAAGATCCTGTTGAATGGTGCCCATTCTACAGATCTAAAGGAAGTAGATGGAAAGAAATTGAAAGCGGGCGATAAGGTACGTTTGCGGATTTCCAATGGTGGTGCCTCATCTTATTTTTGGTTGCGCTATGCGGGTGGGAAAATTACCGTAGTTGCAAACGACGGGAATGATGTGGTACCTGTGGAGGTGGACAGACTGATGATCGCTGTATCGGAGACCTACGATGTGGTCGTGACGATCCCGAATGAAGGGACGTCCTACGAGTTTATGGCGACAACGGAGGATCGGACCCAATCGGCAAGTTATTTTGTGGGTAATGGCATTAAGCAATTGATTTCACCACTCCCTCGTCTCAAATATTTTGAGGGAATGAAGATGATGAATGACATGATGAAGATGGATGGTAATCTGAACGATATGGGCATGAATATGAGCCTGAATCAGATGGATATGAATGTAGTCATGTATTCTGAAATTACCGGAGATGGAAAGAAAAAGGAAGATCACAGCAAGCATAGTGGTATGGATCATGGGAAGATGAAGACGGAAGAGGATCCAAACCGTTACAATGCGAATGCACTGGGTGATATTGTCACATTGAATTATGCGATGCTGGAATCCCCCCATGAGACCGAATTGCCGAAGAACGCTCCTGTGCGGGATCTTAAATTTACCCTTACCGGAAATATGAGCCGCTATGTGTGGAGCATGGATAATAAAATTCTTTCAGAAACGGATAAGATTCCGGTGAAGAAAGGGGAAGTACTGCGGATTACTATCTACAATAATTCCATGATGCGCCACCCGATCCATTTGCATGGCTTTGACTTTAGATTACTGAATGGCAAAGGTGCAAAAGCTCCATTGAAAAATGTGGTCGATATCATGCCAATGGAAACAGATACCATAGAATTTTTGGCAAATGAAGAAGGTGATTGGTTTTTTCACTGCCATATCTTATACCATATGATGGCCGGAATGAACCGGGTATTTGCTGTGGATGACTATAAAAATCCCTATTTACCGGATAAAGCCAAAGCATATAAGGAGCTGCAACATGAAAGCAATATGACGCATTTTATGGCGCAGAATGACTTCGCGACCAACGGAAATGATGGTCAGGCAATGTTCCAGAATGCGCGCTGGCAACTGGGATCAGAATGGCGATTGGGGTATAACGACATGCATGGTTACGAGGTGGAGACACACTTGGGACGTTTTTTTGGAAAGATGCAGTGGTTTATGCCTTTTGTAGGTTTTGATTACCGTTACCGTCGAATGGGCGAGGATGAACATGAAAAGAATATCTTCGGTCAGGCAAATAAAAAAGATAGTCGCAAAGCGGTGAGTCTGGGTTTTATGTATACGCTGCCGATGCTGGTGAATTTTCAAGCTGAAGTGTACCATGATGGTATTGTCCGATTGCAGATGATGCGTGAGGATATCCCAATTTCACGAAGAATACGTGGCGATTTTATGGTCAACTCGGATCTTGAATATATGGCCGGACTGAATTATATCATCACGAAGAATATGGCCTTCAGAACACATTACGATAGTGATATGGGCTTTGGTCTGGGCTTATCGTTGAATTATTAAAAGGCTTATTAAAGCAGAAAAAACAGGGTATCTCATGATGAGATACCCTGTTTTTTTATTAGATTCTCGATTACATGTCTATTTCAATAAACCCTTTGGAAATTTTAATACGCCTTCTATTATGTTTGTTTCTCTCAAAAAGACTTCTCCAATATAATTCATCTTAATATATAAATTATAATGTTGATGTTGTTTAGGATAAACTTTTACAAGAGATGCATCTAAACCAATTTAATCAAAGAACCCTCGTGACAGATCCTATGTTATGAAATTGTTATCAAAGCACAATAGTAATTGCTTTTATGTAAGTTTGAAATGATCTTGATAGGTTTTAGATGAATGTAACTTGTATGAAGCTTTTCCTTTTACATGGGCTTTTGGCTCTTGCTCTTTTCAGTAGCTGTAACGATAAAGAAGAGCTGGCTGTCAAAAGCGGCAATCGTGCGATTTTAGTTTATATGGGTGCCAATAACAATCTGGTCTCGGACGCCTACAACAGTATCAATGCAATGGAGGAAGGGCTGACCGGTTTGGATGCTGATATCTATGTCTATGCGACATTGGCAGGAACGGCGCCTAAAATCTATAAAATTGTTGCGGATCAAAGGCCTGATATAAAGAGCCGGGTAATAAAATCTTATGAGCCTCATAATTCAGCAGATCCTGCTGTTATGAAGGAAATTCTGGGGACGATGCAAGGCTATGTTGCTGATAGGACTACAGGACTTATATTATGGTCCCATGCGACGAACTGGTTGCCTGATGCACCGGTTAAATTAATGTCTTTTAATGATGATAAAGGACGTAAGACTGACCTGAAAGATCTGGAGTCGATCTTACCTACTGGTCTTGATTTTTTAATGTTTGATGCCTGCTCAATGGGCAGTGTAGAAGTGCTCTATCAACTACGGGATAAAGCCCGATATACCATAGCTTCTCCGACCGAAGTGCTATCTACGAGTATGCCTTATCAACAGGTTTTAAAACACTTGCTCAATCCAGACCTTGAAAGCGGGATAAAGTCTGCTGCAGCATCGTATTTTACATTTTATGATCAGCTATCGGGCCAATATCGCTCGGCGACCATCGCTGTCATCAATAATAGCCATTGGACTGAGCTTGCGGGCGAAATGAAAAAAACATTGATCCAACACCCACTTGGTACCATCTATCGAGAGGGGCTACAGCGATTGGATCTTGATGAAAAATCACTGTCGGCAGGGTTTGACTTCCTTGATTTTACCCATCAAAATATAGCTTCTTCGGCAACAGCAGACATTGATCGTGTTGTTGCTAAACTGGTCATTTATAAAGCACATACACCTACATTTTTAGGGAAACCGATCTTAAAGTTTTCAGGCCTATCCTGTTACGTCCCAGACGATCGCAATAAATGGGTGCATCCTTACTATAAGTCCCTACAATGGGCGAAGGATAGCGGTTTTGATTCCTTTGTTAAGGAATAACGACAGGGGATAAATAATATCGTCCAGACTCTTGTAATCTCAGGCTTATCCCAATAACGGATTTTCTATTTTTACCCCCCCCCAGGTATTGATTTTTATAAAATTTGTTCTTCGAGCTTTTATTTTGTAGTCTATTGTTAATGTTAAGTTATCAATAGGTCGTATTTCTTTATATTATTAACATAAACTTGTTTTTGTATTAACTCTATTTATATTTCTAATGGTTTATTTTACAGCTGTCCATTATAATATATTGCTAGCGGAGTGTTGATTACTGTTTATGAATTTAAAGCAGTAGCGATTGCTCCAAAATGCTAGCATTAACCCTCATAAATAAAAGTCAATTTTTAACATAATCAAGTAAATAATGAAAATTAGAAATTTACATGTTGCATCGATTGCTGCGCTCTTTCTATTAGCTACAGCCTGTAAAAAGGATAACACCATTGTGCCGGAAATTGTTAAGGACAATCGTATTGCGGCCCAATTTTCCGCATCCATTGATGGCGATATCCAAACCAAGGCTGCGGAAAGCAAGTGGGATGCCAATGATGCGATTGGCGTTTTTATGAAGACGGGAGATGGACTGACAAATGTACTGTCCGCAAACAAAAATTACAATACAACAGGGGATGGTGCATTTAAAGCTGCAGCTACAGACCAGACACTTTTCTACCCTGAGAACGGGAGTACAGTAGATTTTGTTGCCTATTATCCATTCAAACAACAACTGGTCAATAATAGCTATCCTGTAGACATCGAAAACCAAAGTAATCAGGCTGCAATTGATCTGATGTATTCGACCAATGCGGTTGGTCTGAGTAAAACAACCACAGTTGCTAATTTAATTTTCGCCCATCAGCTAGCTAAAGTTCAGATTACGATTAAGAACGGAGCGGGTGTGCCAGATCTAAATAATCTGACGACTAGTATCGTTGGTGTAAAATCGAAAGCTGATTTTGATCTATCTGCAGGTGTCATCAATGTTCAGAACCCAACAGCTACAATTTTGACTAAGACGAGTATTGCTGCTGGTACGGCTGTTTCAGAAGCAATATTGATCCCTACGACCGATGAGACCAATACCAAAGTTGTCTTTGCCATTGGTACAAAAACATTCACCTGGACTCTACCTGCGGGTACAAAATTCGAGAAGGGTAAAAAATATAGTTATGAAATAGAGCTTAAGGGGTCGGGTAGTACAGCTACAGCGGTGGCGCTAAATGCGACGATTACCAATTGGAATACGGTTCCATCCGGAAGTTATAGCCTTGACCAGGAAACGGAGGTCAATCCGCCGGTAAGATATGGTTACATGGAAACTCCGCTTGTAAAAACCGACGATAATATCATGTATGTGGCACATCCCTACCCTGGCAAATCTGATGTACGTAACTATGCCATGTTATACGATAAGAGGTATAAAATGGCATATTGGGTCGCCTATCCCATGCATACTTCATACATAGGTGGTTCGGGACGTTCTGATGCATGGGCTTTTGATCCGTCGATCGCTGCAAGCTTTCAGGTTGATCTGAGCAGCTCCTTTGGCAACGGCTACGACCGTGGTCATCAGATTCCCAGCGGAGACCGCACAGCGAGTAGAGACCTTAATGCGACCACCTTCTATTACTCCAATATGACGGCCCAGATTTCATCGATGAATCAGGGAATCTGGAACAACCTGGAACAGCAAGTACGGGTTTGGACCGCGCAATGTGACACGCTTTATGTGGTGACCGGAGCAGCGATTACCTCTGCAAATGATCAAAATATCACTTATTTAAAAGGGTCAGCCATTCCTAAATATTATTATAAGGCTCTTGCAATGAAAAAAGGCAATAATTATTACACGATCGGATTTCGCATCAATAACCAGATTATTCCATCGACCAGCAACTATAACAGCTATCGCGTCAATGTAAGTGATTTGGAAAAAGAGACCGGGTTTACATTCTTTCCCCAATTGGCCGGAAACCTAAAAGAAACAATTGACACTAACATCTGGAAATAAATAAGAAAAATAATAACGACATGAAAAATAAAAAAATTCTATCTGCAGCAGCTGTTATGCTGTTTGTTCTGTTCGGCTCGTGTAAAAAAGACGGGTCGACGGGGACCGGAACTGAAATCGCTACAGGTATCAAATTTGCATCATCAATCAATGGTCAGATCAAAACCAAGGCCGTCAACGACGTTTGGGAAACAAATGATGCAATCGGTGTTTTTATGAAAACCGGTAATGGATTTAGCAATGTGCTCGCTGCCAACAAAAAATACAATACAGCAGGAGACGGGCAATTTGCAGCTTCTTCGTCCGATCAGACGCTATATTACCCTGAAAATGGGAGCAATGTAGATTTTATTGCCTACTATCCTTTTAGACAGAATCTTGCAAATACGATTTATTCCGTCGATGTCAACAATCAAAGTAATCAGAGTGCAATAGATCTATTATATGCCAACAACGCTACAGGTCTAAATAAAACAAGTACAGCCGCTAACTTAAACTTTATCCACCAATTGGCTAAAATCGAGTTCACCATTAAAGCAGGTGCTGGTATTACTGATTTGACAGGTTTAAGCGCGACTATTGCTGGTTTAAATACAAAAGCCAATTTTGATCTTGCCACAGGCACGTTGGGAACACAGACGGAGGTAGGTGACATTGTTGCAAAAACCGGTACCGTCAATAATGCTTTAATTTCTGAAGCGATTGTTTTGCCGGTTGAAGATGCCTCAGGTAAAGTAGTGACCTTTAGGTTGGCTACCGGTATTTTCAAATTAACACTGCCAACCGCTACAAAATTTGAGCAGGGAAAAAAATATACCTATGCGATCGAACTGAAAAATGATGGAACAGCAACACCTCAGGCTGTTGCGTTGACCGCGACGATTACTGACTGGAATAATGTCCCATCTGGTTCTTATACAGTTGGTCAGGACGATGAAGTCAATCCGCCAGCAGGTGAGGTTAAAGTGCTTGTTACTGAAACTTTTGGTACAGGAACTATATCAAGTACAGCGCGGCCAAAAATAGCGACATACAGCAACTTTGATAACAAGACCCTAAGTTTTACAGATAGCTATGGTACAGCAGACTTACGTACAATTTCTACCTATGGCGAGGGGACAAATGCACATGTCTGGTTACCGGCCAATAAAGATGCTTCACTCATGATTGCTGGAATTGCTGTTTCGGGCTATACGAAATTGAAGATTAAATTTGATGCTGCTGCAAATATCACTGGAACCAATACCGGCAATTTGAATATCATGAAAGTAAAAGTTAATGGCGTTGAATACGGAGTTACAGATCAGCCGATAGTGGGATCCACTGACGGAAATAAATTTTACACATTGGAAGTTTTGGGCAATGTTCCTGCCATACCTATCAATACGGTTGAGTTTTATGGAGCAGCCAGCGTTAATAGTTTGGGTTTACGTTTGGATAACATTGTCATTACTGGTACAAATAAATAAGAAGAGCTATTAAGTAAAATATTTAGGGACAATTGCACAGTGTGACCGTATTTACTTATGACTCCATATGTGGAGATAGTTCTCATATTTTTTTAGATTTATAATAATTTAGATATCTGACACCTCCAAAGTGTCAGATATTTTTTTGTTAATATTTGGGAGATGGAGTGCATGGTTACAGTTTTACGTGTTCTAATCGGTCTTTCGGGAATTCCTGTCTGAGTAGAACGCTCAAGGGAAAAAACTGATAACCTTAAAATATTTAGGTTTTTTTGACCTTTTGTTTTTTTTCCGGCAGCAGATGGGAAGGGAACTGATGTTTTTGTTCTGAAAATTGCTTAATTTTCAGAACCATTTGTGGTTGATGAATAATCACAAGGCGAGTGAATCTGATAGCTTCATCACAAAGAAGCCGCCGAAGGAAGCATGGATGCCTTAAAGAGAAAATCGACTAATGAATAAACTAATTTATACAGATGAAAGAAGTCTCTTTTTCAAAATATATTATATTGCTTGGCTTGACTTTCATGGGCTGTACAATGAGTTATGCTCAAAATACTGCTGCCTCAGCTTTACCCATTGGTACGGCTGGCGATAGTATTGTTGCACAATATCCTGGAGGTATAGACAAATTTGTAAAGTACATGGGGCAAAATATCCGTTATCCACTGGGGCCTCAATTGCGAGGGAAGCCAGCAGGAAGGGTGTATGTATCTTTTATTGTGGATACGACAGGTGCTATTATAAAACCCAAGGTCAAAAAAAGTGTAGACCATGAATATGATAAGGATATTTTACGGGTATTGGCTGAAAGCCCGCGATGGATACCGGGATCCATAAAGGGTAAAAAGGTTAATATCTCTTTTGATCTGCCAATCCGGTTTCATAATTTCCCTAATCCTATTCCAAAAAGTGCAAAAGATATAAAAAACACAAATGTGATCTTGCATGGAAATCTATTGTATGCTAAAGGTCAGCAACATGCCATGCGTTATGTGTATACACCTTTTTTTGAGGTGGATGCACAATTTTCGAAAGCTCTTTTTGGCCCGAAGTACAATGAACCGCTTTTTATTGTCAATGATTTGGATACCGATCCAAAAGAATATAATAAAAGAGGTTTTACACGGACCCTTCAACTGCTCGGGCAAAGCGACAGTACAAAATTCAAATTTCAGCTGAATGATAGGGAGCTGTCTTATAGCCAATGGCGAAAATATCTAAATATAGATAGTGTTGCAATGCTGTCTATCTATAGTTTGTCTCAGGTTCCGGAGCGAAAAGAAGATACCATTTGGGGAATTGTAAGCCTGCTGACGGAGCCCGTACTTGACCAAAAGAGGAAAGCAATGATAAAAGCATCTGCTGATAAGGCGACATTTAGTAATATTCTGGGGCAATATCGAATCGGAAAAACGGTCTTACCTGCGGAACTAATTTACATAGATAACTATTATTATAATACGAAGGCAATCTTTGATTTCTTAGATATGTCGGTCATTGACCGGGTTAGAATAACAAAGGCAGAGCAGATAAAAGGATATTTTCAAGATGATAGGAAGAAGGGGTATATGGAATTGTATACCAAAAATTATCGTGTAGGCCAAGAAAAAGTATATCGGGAAAAATTGGAGGAAATATTGGCTTCCTGTCGAAAAGCGGGGCAGGATACAGGAGAATATACTGTATTTCTGAATAACCAATTAATCAATCTGCAAATACTTGATACGATAGATAGGACGCGAATTCAACAGGTTCATATTATTTCGAAGGAGACTGCGAAGACATTTTTCGGTAAGAACGAGCAAAAGCCGATCATTTATGTCATCGTTGACTACTCGACACAAAAGAGCTAAACAAAAAGCGCCAGAAATTGTTAGTTTCTGGCGCTTTCTTTATGTTGTTCCGGTTCTTTAAACAGAGCGGGTTTTGATGGTTTAAATCATCCATTTAAATAGACTTGCTCCCCAAGAGAATCCTGCCCCAAAAGCAGTCAGCATCACTAAATCTCCAGTATTCAGTTTTTTAATATTCTGCCAGATACACAAAGGGATTGTCGCTGCTATGGTATTACCTAGATATTCGATATTACTAAGTGCTCTATCTTCAGGAATATTGAGACTACGACCAACCGCATCGATGATACGTTGGTTGGCTTGATGTGGAATTAACCAGTTGATATCTTCAATTTTTAAGTTGTTGCGCTGTAAAACAGTATTGCAGGCATCACTCATCGATTGAACAGCATGTTTGAAGACTGTTTTGCCATCTTGTTTGAGAAAACGGTTGTCATTTACGGGTAGGTTGCTGTCGATCGGGTAGAGGGAACCACCGGCTTCGATCTTCAAAAATTCACGTCCAGCACCATTGCTACGCAGGTAGGCATCCATAACACCACCTTCAATTGAGGGTTCAAGCCAAATTACGCCAGCGCCATCTCCGAATAGAATATTAGTAGAACGGTCTTTTAGATCGACATAAGTACTGATGTTATCTGCGCCGACAACAAGCACATTTTTGTAACGTTGTGTCTCCACGAGCGACGAAGCCATATCCAACGCATAAAGGAAACCTGAACAAGCGGCATTGACATCAAATGCCCATACATTGGTCAGCCCCAATTTTTCGAGAATAATATTGGCCGTTGCTGGCATAGGCATATCTGGTGTAGATGTTGCTACGATAAGCGCATCTACATCCCGCAAATCTTTATTATATTGTTTTGCTAGATCCTGAATGGCTTTGACGGCCATGTCCGATGTGGCAAGATTTTCATCCAATATCCTTCGCTCCTTAATTCCCGTACGTTTGATAATCCATTCATCGGAGGTCTCGCAAAACTGCTCTAAATCGGTATTGGATCTTCTGTTTGGTGGGATATATCCACCAACCCCAGTTATTGCTGCATACGGCCTGCTCGGTATTCTTTCAGTCATAAAATAATGTACTCTTTTCTCTCTTTTTCTACAGCCAAATCTTACAAATTAGTCAAGTTGTGATTTTGCGCCGTAAAACTACGGTTAATTTGTACAACTAAAGGCTGAAAAGATAGGTTTTTGACAAAATAATTACGTTTTTGAATAAAATTAACCGTTTTTAACTTTTATCCTATACTATTCTTTTAATCGGTCTTGATCAGGCGAAATTATATGCTGCTGGTGGTGTATTTGTCGAAATTTTAATCTTTTTAATCTTTTCGAAAGGTCAAAACGGTCTAGCAATTTTTAGCGTATTAGCGCACTTATCCAGAAATCCGAGCAAGTTTGAGCAGCTCCGCCAAGCCCCTGATTCCCTCTTCGATCAGCTCTTCGGAAATGGATCCATAACCTAGACGCAAGCCACCGTAACGATCGTCTTTATGATAGTTGTCGGGATGGGGAATATGAATTGATTTTTCTTTCAGCTTTTTGAAGAGCAATGTCCAGTCTACCTGATGTTTGAACGCCAGCCAGACGGCTAGTCCACCTTGCGGGCAATGGTAACTTACATGGTCTGATAAATGGAGATCCAGTTGCTTGACCATAAAGTCACGCTTGCCTCGGTAATAGTTGGTTGCTTTGCGGATATGTCTTCTTACGGTGCCGTCCTGAATAAGTTCCAAAACAGCCTGCTCCATGATATTATCGCCTTGTATATCGATGAGGTAACGTAGTTGAGCAATAGCTTGCAATAAATGTTCATTTTTGCTGACAAGATAGCCTATACGAAGTGCAGGGGCTACGACTTTGCTCAATGTTCCGATGTAGATCGAATGTTGCAATTCAGCAGCCGAGGCCAGCGGATGGTATGGTGTGTGATCGAAATGAAATTCGTAATCATAATCGTCCTCGATAATCGTGAATCCATATGCATTGGATAATTGAATCAGCTCTGACCTACGGGCGGGGCTTAACGTAGCTGTTGTCGGATATTGTCGATGCGGTGTAAGGTATACAGCTTTGCTATTTTTTTTATCCTTTAGATGGGGGATCATTTCTTCGACAATGATCCCCTCTGTATCAACAGGGATCTGTATAAGTTTTGCTCCGGTATGCTCGAATATCTTCCAGGCAGCGTGATAGCCAGGAGACTCTACAAAAATATAGTCGTCCTTCTCCAGTAGACATTGTGCAATAAGATACATGGCCATTTGGCTCCCTCTACTGATACATAGATTGTCCAGGGTAATATTCATATTGCGTTCCTGGTTGAGCATGTCGGCTATGGCTTGCCTAAAATCAATATGTCCCCTTGGGTCGGCGTAGCCCATCATCTTCCATCGGGCACTCCGCTTGAAAATTTGCCGATAAGCGCGTCCGAGCTGGTCGATGGGAGCAATCTTGCTGTCAGGATTACCATCATCGAAGATAATGCGCAATGGTGCCTGAAGAGTGGATAGGGGGGGGCTTTTGGTGGAACTTTCAGCGTTGGAAAGCAAAGACGGCAGCTGTTGGGCCACAAAAATCCCACGCCGCTGTTGACTAACGACCCATCCTTCACTTAGGAGCTGTTGGATAGCTTCAACAACCGTATTACGGTTTAGCTTCAACTGTGTAGCGAGGGCCCTGCTGCTCGGTAAGGCTGTGCCACGAGCCAGTCTGCCTGACTGTATATCAGCGGCAATACTATCTGCCAGTTGTAAATATATCGCCTTTGTGGAAGATCGGTCTATCTCCATCGTCAAATTCCAGGGTCTGAGCATGGGTCAATTTTATTCGGTAATTCACCCAAAGATACAATTGTTCTTTTGGATTGAAACCCTTTACGATGATTCGATCGCACTTGTTTTTCAGGTATTGGGTTTGAGATGAGCTGTTTACTTCTGGTGGTAGTAACTGGACTATTTGCTTTAAATTGATCCTGGACTACCTATAAGGAAAGATTTAATCTGATTTTTGGGTTTAACTAAATCTTGACCATTTGATGAAACCATTTCCTGTATTTGAAAAATTGGATATCCAGATTGAACGTGCGGCTGGCTGTTTCGTATATGACCATCAGCAAGAGGCCTATTTGGATATGTATGGCGGGCATGCTGTTGTCGCTGTGGGGCATACACATCCGCATGTTGTCGATAGTACCTTGCAACAGTTGGGCAAGATTGGCTTCTATTCGAATACGATATATAATGACTTGCAGCATCAACTGGCACATCAATTGGGCCTGATGAGCGGATACACCGACTATGCGGTATTTTTTTCGAATTCAGGTGCTGAAGCAAATGAAAATGCTTTGAAACTAGCCTCGTTTTTTACAGGGAGAAAAAAGGTTTTATCCTTATCTAATGCCTTTCATGGCAGAACCTCCGGTGCCGTATCAGCGACTGATAACACGAGCCTGCGTGCCGTTGTAAATGATAATAGTCCTTATTTTTTTAGCCCCTTCAATGAGTTGTCCAGTTTGAGAAAACAATTGGAAACCGAGGCATATTGCGCAGTGATTATGGAACCGATTCAGGGGGTAGGCGGAATTCAGGTCGCCACAGATGAATTTCTACAGGAAGTCAGAGCGATCTGTACAAAAACAGGCACCTTGCTTATTCTCGATGAAATCCAATCGGGATATGGCCGTACCGGAAAGTTCTTCGCACACCAGCATGCCGGAATAAAGGGGGATCTGGTTACTGTGGCGAAGGGAATAGCCAACGGTTTCCCCATGGCGGCGACAATTATTTCCCCCACTATCAATCCACTCATGGGGCAATTGGGGACGACCTTTGGGGGTAATCATCTGGCCTGCGCCACTGCATTAGCGGTATTGGAGGTTCTCCGTGATGAAAAGCTGATTGATAATGCGGCGCAAGTAGGTGGTTTTTTAATAAGTGAATTGAAGGATATCGCTGCTGTGGCTGAGGTGAGGGGTAAAGGCTTGATGATCGGTGTAGAGTTTGATGCCGATATACAACAACTACGACAGGAGCTGCTATTTGACGAGAAGATCTTTACTGGATATGCCGGTGCTTATACATTAAGGCTGTTGCCACCGTTAAGCTTTACAATGGAGCATGCACAGATTTTTTTAAGGAGCTTAAAGAAATTGCTTGAAAAAAATAGTCGTTATTTCCAAAACCGTTCTTATCACATGGGATAGTTAGTGAAGAACTGTATACTGCAGCCTTTTATGCAAATAAAGGAAATTGCCTATCAGTTGTAATTCGTGAAGAACTGCATGTCGCTTTCCAGCGCGGTATTCTATTAATGAACCGTGTCTGAGGGGATATTCTTTTGAATGGGTGAGTTTAGCTTTTTTCTTGTATTAATGACGTCAAAAAAGTAATTTCACAACAGATACTTTAATTAGATAGATACACGGAAACAGATGTCGACAATTACAAAGGGTTTACCAACAGCCGGATTAATTAGTATAGCGGATAACAAAATATTACTGGCCTACAGCAATAATAAAAAAGCTTGGTACCTGCCGGGTGGTAAAATAGATGCAGGGGAGGATTCATTACAATCACTCCGACGCGAGATTTCAGAGGAATTGAACATAGATCTTGACCCACAAAAGATTTCGTACTATTGTCATATTACTGCTCCAGCCTATGGTATGATCCCTGAGGTGATCATGGAACAGGATTGTTTTCTGTATCCACTTACGGAAACGATACAACCAAGTAACGAAATAGGAGAAGTGAAGTACTTCTCCCATGAAGATTATTTACGCGAACCTATTCAGGTTATCGGTGTATTGCATGTTTTTGATAGGTTGAAAGCAGATGGCCTGATTTAAGTTAAAGGCCATAGCTATGCTTAAATACCATAGCCCTCATTGGCACAATTGATTGTTTTGGTATTTTGTATTGGATCTATCTTTCCAGTCTTGGTGTTCAATCGCCAAGCTTTGAGGGTCTTGTTGAAATATTCTTTGTCTTCCTCGACAACGCTAATAGCAACGATTTCGCTGTCAAATTTGTTGCCTATCCTACAGTTGCAAAGGCTAAGTTGTTCGTTGGCTTTGAGCTTACGAATATTGATTGTATCCAAGATCTTATATTTCACCTGGCCCTTTCCATTCTCCTTGTCATCAAGCAGTTCATTTAAAATACAGATCCCGTTTTTATCGCTGGTATAATATCCCGCAGCAAAGCGATAGTCACCACTTTCACTTTTGCTTGCGTCTATTACTGCACCTGATGCATGGGCATAGCTGGCCAATCCCGGAATTTCATTAATCTCCCGAAATATTTTTCCATATAATGGATTTTTCTGATTTTGAACGGTGTTAAAACTTGACCAACTGCAGATGGCCAACAATGCAAATAGTATACTTGTTAAATAACGCATAGCTTCGATTGATTTAAATACAGTATTAAAGATAATAAATATCATTACATTCTTAAATTACGATATTTATATTTTGTTCATCAACCTGTTAAGAGGGACTATTCATATTTGGAAAAATCTACGGCAAATATACAGCGATTGACTTGACTGCCATTCTGTGCCCCGGCATTGGGTTCGAATTCGGTCAGACTCCAGAGATAACCATAAGTTGCTTCATAATATAGGGATTCGGCACCATAGGGCCATCTGTAACGGACGGTGTTATCTGCGCCATCGCTGTAGCGTGCCAATCTTGCATTGGATCCGTAGGAATTGCTCGGAGATACTGTGCAGGATAGCCATGTCCGGTTTCCTTTTCGGAATACACCTTGGATTCCATGGGCATGGTTATCAGTAAATAGGCTGTTTTTTGGTGTAACTGTAACAATACCTGAATTTTGGAGTTTACCATCCGCATCAATGGGAAAGCCAAAAACTTGGGGTACGATTGCGGCATCAGCACTGCCGGCATAGTATTGCCCTGTCCAAAATTGGGTTCCTTCATCATTGACTTGAATAGTTGAAAAGGGACTGGCATTATTGATCTTTTGATATCCTATTTGTGGTAATATATACCGATAGTTGAATGCATATAAATTGCCATTGGCATCTTTTCCGCATTTCTCGCTGGTATCATCACCCGTGCTTACTTCAATAATTTTATCAAGATCGAACACCCTGACGCCCAGATTTGTGCTACTCAGATATATTTTTCCTTTGAAGTAGGCGATTCCACCGGCATGTACTTTAAGTGGAGCATAAGTGCCATATTGTGTATGGCTTGTCGTTCCGCTAGGAATATCGGGTTGAACCAGAAGGATATGGCGGTAGGTCAGATAGGTACTCGAACTTGGGCTAATGTCGATCAGGGTAATGCGGGAACCTTTGTGCTCAGCATTATTCCGAGCATACCAGCTGACCAAAAGATAACGGACTCCATCTTTTGTGAATCCGGCAATACCCTGTGGCCGCCAGATGGCCGTGGTTTCATCATCACTATTCCACCGGATACCCCGAACCCGATTTTCTTCGGGAATATTGAACCCATATACCTCGGTGTAAGCACTCCCGCCAATGGCCTGACGGTTTTTGTTTACTTGGGAAGGATTTAGAAAACTGAATCCTGAATTGATATAGGTACTGGTATTGACATAATTGTTGACACTGACAGCTGCAGCAGTTGTGCTCGCTTTAAGTTTCGAAGCTGTTTCAGTTTCTATGGGCGCTGGAGCTATTTCATTTTTCTGACAGCTGACGCTCGCCACTGCAAGCATAAAAATCAATCCAAGTGTTTGTCTCTGAATCATCGTTGTAGGTTTATGTAATCGTATACAATCCGAATAGTAAATAGTTTGTATGCTAATTGCGAAACTAAATGATTCAACTATTATTTGGATAAACGTAATATTAAATCTGTATTACGTTTGTTGTCTTTTTGTTTATAGTCTTTATTTTATGGGTTTTAGTATTCCAACCTGCTGTAAATGAGTAGCCCCCTATCACTGATATTATCCCATTAAACAAGATCAGTGATAGGGGGCTATATTTATCCAAAGCGCAACTTATTTTGCAGCCTCTGTTTTTTCTTTTTGGGATTCTTTGTATACTTTGCTATCCTCATCGTCCATGTCCATGTCGAGATCCTCCTCTTTGTATTTTCCCATTTTAAGTTGAAAATTATCAGCGGTACCAGTGATGCGCATCGGGATTCCGAAGATTCCAAATGGTGGCAGTCCAAGTCTGAACCCGAGATTCATCCGTCCATCAAGTGTAACCTGGCCTTCAAATCGTGGTCTGAATCCCATCATCTTCATTTTGGTACGTTGGATGGTCATGACATTGTTCTTGATATGCGATTTGATGACCACTTTTTTCACTTCACCGTCTTTCAATTTTTCTTTTGAGGTGGATTCGCTAATGCCATTCAATAATTTGAAACCTCTGAATTTAATCTGGTTCAAGGTCAGGCTACCCTCACCGACTATGGAAGGCATGACAGGCTGCATATTACCATTTAATAAACCGCCTAATTTATAATCCAGTGATACAAGGCCATGTGCGTTTTTGGCAGCAGTCACCATCTCTCTAAACATTGGTATTTCTTTATAGGCACGTTGAATATCAAAGCTGTCTGCTTTTACGGCGTAGTCGAATGCAGCTCTGCGGGGATTTATTGGTCTATAATTTCCATTCATAGCTGCTTTTAATCCCGCTAGTTCAAAAGTGGTATTGTTGAGCGCCAGTTTGCCTTCTTTGATCTGTAGATCTCCCTTGAAATCTCTGATGTTCATGCTGTTGTAAGAAACATTGTTGACCAAACCTAGCACCTGAACATCAAGATTTTTGGGCAAAAGGACCACACCTGTCTCAGAAGAAGAGGGTGCTGCTGAAGGATTATCCGCGAAAACCATGAAATCATCAACGGTGATTTTTTTACTGTTGAGTGTGAACTGTCCTTGTAAAGCGGCGTTGCTATTTGTCAGATAATTGATGATATTATTCATGTAACCTTTTACGGAGATCGAATTTCTGCCGTAGTTGACCAGAAATCTGTCAAAGTTCATTTTCTCCTGATGGAAGCTAAAGTCACCACTTTTGATTGCAATAGGTTGAGGGAGTAGATCTGTCTGTACTTGGATCTTGCCGATGTTGATGCGTCCACTATTATGGAGTCTGGCATAACGGCCGCTGGTGGCATCGCTCTGAAGACCTTTGAGACTGAAATCTGTATGGATAAAGCCATCAACATTGGTTCCGTCCAAAGCAAAAAACTTATAGATAGGACCGAGATTGAGTTTTCCTTTAGATTGAATGCTATAGTTGATGTTATTGAAATTGCGCAGATCTGCATTTAGGAAAAATGGTTCCCCCGCGAAGGTAAATGAAACGGGTAGTATCTTGATGCTCAAATCACGTAAAGATCCCTTCTCGCTATTCACGAAGGCTTCAACATGTATATTTTCCATGGGAATAGGATACTCCTTGGATTTGATAAACCCATCTTTCATCACAATGGAAGTATTGGTTTCCGGAAAAATATTCCGTTTAAGATCGACATAACCTTTTGCATTGAGGTTTACATCGATCAGCCCTGCCAGTTCGATATCTTTGATCGGGTAGAAGCTTTTGATATCAGCCAAATTGAATAAGGCTTTGAGATCAGACTGTACCGCAATTTTATTGAAATCTGTTATGGAAACATAACCTTTAATATAATTGCTGAGTGCTTGAATCGAGATATCGTGAATAGAAATGGATGCGCTTTTCATTTTGCCATCCGGATCTTTTGCTTCGAGACGATAAGCGATCTTGTCAAGTCCTTTTGGGAGATCAGCTAGTTTGAAATGGCCGTCTGTGAGGGTGTTTTTGATATCAAATGTCGGTATGGAAGCGATATACTCCTGCTCGCGTTTTTGAAGACCAACTTTGCGGGTTGCTTTGGCATAGGTTCCGTTGATTTTTGCATCAAGATTCCATCGTCCGCCAAAAGAGAAACCTGGGAATTGTAGTGAAGAATATAATATGCCCAGGTCGAGGTCGCTTTTCATATCCGCATGTACAGTCACTGGATGCAGTCCTGCGATTTGTCCTTTTGCGTTGAAGTAACCTGATGCGACTTTAAAGTCAAATTGTTTCAGGTCAATCCGGAGCGAGTCGGGATTTAATGCCGGAAGATCAATCTTTAATTTTGCATTCCAGTCTGTCAATGGATTATTGGATTGTTTATAAGCCATATATCCGTTGTTGATGGTCAGTCCCAGAGATAAATCGGGCATCTCATTATTGTCAACAATATAATCACCGATTAAATTTACAAAAACTTCGGAAGTGCCTTTGACGGATAGATCTTTTATCCATGATGCGTAACTATTGGGAACCAATGACAGCAATTCACTCAGGGTACTCTCCTGGGATTTTAACTTGAAGTCCAGGTGGTAACCGTGCGATATAAAAGATAATAATCCTCGAAACCGTACCGGTAGCTGGTTTATTTTTATGTCGTTTCGTTCGAATATGAATGATAAATTATCGGTATTGATGCGTGTCAATAAGTTGGCATCAATTGATTTTTTGTCGACATAGAGTTCATTGTCAAAAGAAAAAGAAAAAGCAGCAATCTTGGCTCTGGTATTCAAATCAAAGATATTCGACATCAGATCACCTTTACCCTCGTAGTCCAGATCTTTTGCATCAATCCACAGTGGAATAGATTGGTCTTCGTAATGCAGATTGGTCTTTTCAAATTTAATCAGTTGAAAGGCCAATGCGCTACTCTCGGAATTATCTTTTGTCTTTGTGGAATCCGTTGGTGTAGACTTGTATATGTTGTAGTTGGCGTTACCTAAGGAATCAACCAGAATATTGATCTTCCCCTGGTTAACGATAAACTTGTCAATAATGATTTTTGATTTGAGTAGGCTCATGAGGTCAATCCCAAAGCTTACCTGTTTGGCTGCAAGCAGGGTGTCTTTTTTGAATGGCTCAGAACCCTTTAACAACACATCATCCATTGACGCAGTCAATAGCGGGAATTGATCAAAGAAGGTCAATCTGACCTTTGTATAGTTGAGCTCCCCATTGATATGCTCGTTTGCTAGCGACTTAACTTTGTCGTTTACTTCTTTTTCGAAGACGTAGGGAATGGATAATATACAAAGAATGAATAGTGCTATGAAGCTTACTAACCCGATAGAGATTCGTTTGGCAAGCTTTAGAAATGTTGCTTTTGACACAGTGTTGTTTTTTTGTGGCTACAAAAGTCCGAAAATTATTGCTAAAGTCCATTGATTGACTGATTTATTTTGATACTACTAAAGAAATATGTGGTTTTTTATTGACAAATGAGTGGGCAAAGTCCTTTCTTATCAGGTAGTTTTGTATTGCTCGAAAATTTTCCTGTATTTTTGCAGGGTGAATTTTCGATTTAAAAATGCGGAACAGAAAAACAGTACCATACTCATTTTCTGTTTGCTTTTGTTGCTGTTGATAGGTGGGGGACTGCTCGGTATTATCCACCATAAAATAGATCGACTGAATAAAAGAATATTGGTAGATTTTGCCGATGAAAACATGTTGCTGGTGAATAAGCAGCTGGAATTGTTACAACAGGAGCTATACACGTCTGAGAAAAGATTGGTTGATGCCGTACCATCGGGGGATATCCGCCGTGATTCCCTACTTATCCTCGTTCCGGCCAGTCACTTGGATCGTGTCGATAATAAGATGTGGATACTGCTTAAAACGCGTACAATACAACATCGCTTATACCATGTCTATGTCGATATTGAAAAATTAAATGCTTATTTCGCCAATCTCTATTTTGGAAGAAGAGCTTATTTTGAAATATATAGCGATAAAGGGATCTGCATTGTTTCACCTGAAAGCCGAAAATGGGGCCGCCCGAAGGATAGTGATATTATTACACAGGGAAAGATCGTCAAGTCGGATTACCTAAAGTTGGATGTGATGGTTACTTCCTACCCCTGTCCCATTATTTTTGTGGGTGGTGAAATTCGGGTAAGCGTCTTGTTGTTGACTATTGAGGAGGAAGTCCAGGAGGTGATGACTTATAGTATTTTACTTGGAGTTGGTTTGATGCTTGTAGCAATAGCACTTATCTATTTTAATGTGCTTGAGCGGCGCAAAATTCAGCAACTCAAATTAATGGCTTTGCAGCAGGAAAATGAATATACGCAGATGCGTCTGGTTCAATTGCGGCAACAGATCAATCCACATTTTTTGTTTAATACGTTTGGTTCACTTCAATATCTGATCGGTAAGGATAATGATCTGGCCAAGTCATTCGTTGGCAAGATGACCAAGGTCTATCGTAAAATGCTGCGTACGGACGAGTCGGACTGGTCTTCGCTACAAGAAGAACTGGAACTGGCAAAAGCTTATTTCTTTTTGCAGCAGGTGCGTTTTGGAACAGCGTTGAAGGATATGGAGATCTCCATTCCAATGAATGTGATGGGAGCGAAGCTACCACGGTTGGCCTTGCAGATGCTGGTGGAAAATGCGATCAAACATACACGGATTTCGACGGAAAATCCACTTGAGATCCATATTATTTATCTATCAGACGCCAATATCATCAAAGTAAGCAACAATTGGCAGCCACGACAGGGGACAGAGGTGGAAGGTGAAGGATATGGGCTTAATTACTTGGTATCTATGTATGCCCACTATACGTTGGATGGTTTTGACTTTGGAACAGAAGAAGGTCGCTTTTTTGTCAACTTACCCTTGCTAGATCATTAAAATAGCGTAAAGATAAGTCTGTTGAGCACGTGTTCATAGTTTCGATGCGCGTGTTCATACGTTAGAAATACGGGCTCGTCCCTTTCGTGGTGATTCTGTACAATATTTTTAACAAATTTGGCTTCTGATCTAGGAATTTAATTGCAAGATTAACCTAATCTTATTCGGATGAAATGATCTTCAGCTCAATAGCGCTTGATAAGAGAGCTATCAGGAGTAGATGATCACTACAATGCCATTGAAAAACAAACCGGGTGCAACAAATGCATGTATGCTATTGAAAAACAGCACTCAGAAATAATTATTCTAAATGAACAACACTTATACCAAGCTAGCCCTTAGCCTCTTGTTTTCGGCAGGCCTCATGCAATCTTGTTCTGTATTGCAAACTGTAGGTTTACGAAAAAAAGAGACTGTTACCTCTGCGAAAGATTCTACCGCCAAGAAAGATACGACGATTGCCTATGACAAACTGTTTAAAGACGCGCGCGTGGATAGCGGTATGTTTGGTGTGATCCGAAAGGAAAATAATTATTACTTTGAAATTCCATTGAAAAAAATGGGACAGGATATTCTCCTGATCCAAAAATTGTCTTCCGTTCCATTGGCGTTGAATGAAGCTGGTGTAAATAAGGGAATGAATTATGAAAATAAGGTCATTCGATTTACCCTGCGCAAAGAGAAGAAAGAAGTATGGGTTTCGGAGATTAAACCTCAGGTAGAAGTGCCTAAAGCTGATGCGATTGCCGCATCGGTCTACGATAATTATCGTCCTTCTTACATCGAATCATTTAAAGTCGAAAGTTATTCAAAAGACTCCAGTGCTGTGGTGATCAAAGTCAATAAAGTGTTTGACGGATCGGAAAAGAGCTTTACGGATGTTTTCACTTCTTTGGGCTTAGGTACTTCTCCTAAAACCAGTATATCCACGATCGAAGAAATTAAGTCGTATTCCAATAATATTGTTGTTAAATCGGTCCTGTCGACAAAAGTAACGGAAGGAAATGAATCGGTGCCGGTTTCATTAGAGGTTACAAGTAACCTTTATGAACTGCCTGAAACGCCGATGGTGGCGCGTTTTGCGGATCCCCGTATTGGCTTTTTTACATCACCACGTTGGTACTTTAACGATAAACAACAGGAGCTGGATAAAAAAAATCTGGTTAACCGCTGGAGGCTTGAACCGAAAGATGAGGACAAAGCTCGTTACTTGAAAGGTGAATTGGTAGAACCAAAGAAACCTATTGTTTTTTATCTGGATCCGGCCACACCAAAACAATGGCGACAAGCCATCATTGATGGGGTTCACGATTGGCAAGAAGCCTTTGAGGCGGCCGGTTTTAAGAATGCGATTTTGGCAAAACAGCAACCGGATAGTATTAAATTTGATCCAGATGATGCAAATGTATCGTCTATTGTATACGCAGCGTCAGCGCAGGCCAATGCGATGGGGCCATCTGTAGTGGATCCACGCTCCGGAGAAATTTTGGAGGCGGATGTTATCTGGTGGCATAACGTGATGACGATCCTAAATAGCTGGATGCGGATACAAACAGGTATCGTCGATACTTCGGTGCGATCGAATGTATTCTCGGATGAAAAAATGGCCCATGCCATTCGTTTTGTTTCTTCACATGAGATTGGACATACCTTAGGGTTAATGCACAATATGGGTTCGTCGGCAAGTTTTCCGGTAGATTCACTTCGTAGTAAAAGCTTTACCGCAAAAATGGGCGGTACGGCACCATCGATTATGGATTATGCGCGCTTCAACTACGTGGCACAGCCTGAAGATGGTGTTGAACAGATTACACCCGTGATCGGAACTTATGACAAATATGCTATCGGATGGGCTTACCGTTGGTATGGCAAGCCGCAGCCTTGGGATGAAATACCGTTGTTGCGCAAAGAAATTGATGCCCATGTGCATGACCCGATATATCATTACGGTGAACAACAAGATTCCAAAAATATTGTCGACCCGCGGGCACAGTCCGAAGATCTTGGTGACGATGCAATGAAAGCCGGTGAATATGGGATGAAAAATTTACGTCGCATGATGCCAAATATCATCAACTGGACCACGAATACGGGGGATGACTATTATCGTGCCGGTAAATTATATATGGGCGTCGTTGGTCAATGGTATGCTTACGCTGACCATGTGCTCAATAATATCGGTGGTATTTATCTTGAAAATGCTGTTTTGGGCGACCAAAAAAATGCGTATAGCCCAGTACCTAAGGAGAAACAGGTAGCTGCACTGGAATATTTAAAGAAAAATGTGTTCTATATGCCGGAGTGGTTATTTGTTCCGGAGTTGATGGCGAAAACTTTCCCTTTAAGAGATTCACCTATGGGACCGTTTGAATATGCACCTTATAATCTGCAGCGCGAATTTCAGTATGCCATGCTCTACAAATTGGTCAACGATGAGCGTCTATTGCGCATGGTAGAAATGGAAAACCTCTTTGGCGACAAGAAGGCATGGAGTGCACCTGCATTTTTAGCCTCGGTACGCAAAGAGATCTTCGCAAAAACGGTCAGTGGGCAGGCATTGGATCTTAAAACACGCATGTTGCAACAGAATTACGTAGATGTACTGATGGTCTCTACGAATAAGTCCATGGAGAAATTAAATGCCAAGAAATTAGCTGGTGTCGAACAATTGATTGAGGGAACTCAACCTAATCTGTGCTTGCATCCGCATCATGCAGCTTCTGCTCAAACAGGTTTACGTAATGTACATGTCACAGGAATGATCCGTACATCGGATATGCTGACCTATAAACGTGCTGAACTGTATGAGATTTACCAATTGTTGAAACAGAAACAACGGACAGGAGATGCCACAACAAAGGCACATTATATGGATCTGCAATTGCGTATTGCAAATACACTGGAATTGAACTAATATATTAACATCTATTATATCAACATCTACCAAAATGAATAAGTTTTTAATACCGCTGACCTTTATGTGTGTGCAAATGGCGCATGCACAGGAATCCAAGGAGCTGAAAGGAAAGGTACTGGATGCGGTCACATTAAAGCCAGTCGTGGGGGCGACGGTTGTTGTCGAAAGTTCGGCAGTAGCGGAAGACATTGGCGTACCCAATCAGGTACAACAATCTGCATTGGGATCATTGACTGACGCTTCGGGCGAATTTCGCCTAAAAGTTCCAGGAAACTTAAAATACGTCACCATTAGTTATGTGGGATACCAACGTATTCAGGTTCCAGTATTTCAGGATCACAGAACGATTTTGCTACAACCGAGTGGTGAATCACTGGATGAAGTAATCGTAACAGGGTATACCGACATTAAAAAACGTAAAAATACAACAGCATATAATAAAATCAATGTAGCTGATATCAAACAGACAGGCGTTGCATCTATTGATGAAATGCTTGCTGGTCAGGTAGCAGGTTTACAGTTGAGCAATTTTAATGGTGGTCCAAATAGTGCACCACAGATCCGTATCCGCGGTACAGTATCACTCAATGGTACACAGGATCCATTGTGGGTTATTGATGGATTACCTATAGAAGGAACAGAATTGCCGAATCGGATTGATAAGGATAACCTGAATAGTCTGAATAATCTTCCAATCGCAGGAATCAATCCGGATGATATTGCAGATATCACGGTATTAAAAGATGCGGCAGCAACTTCGATTTATGGTGCACGTGCTGCTAACGGCGTTATTGTGATCACAACAAAAAGAGGTAAATCAGGCCCGGCGAAATTGCAGGTCTCAGCGAATACCTTTGTGACCGAACGTCCCGACTATGCGCAGCTCGATATGATGAACGCCAATGAAAAAGTGGATTTTGAGCTATTGATGGCTAATCGTACCGACTTAAATTACCGCTCAGATAAAGGAGCTATTATGCGCATATTGAGTAATGCGAATGCCTTGGATGCTTACCGCTCCGGTGGATTGGCTGCATTATCTCCGGATGTACAGCAATCCATAAATCAGCTACGTACGCAGCAAACGGACTGGGGAAAAGAACTCTATCGTCAAGCACTCAATCAACAGTACTCGGCTTCGATTTCTGGTGGAAATGATGGACATCGTTATTATTTGTCAAGTGGATTTTATGATGAAAAAGGAGCAACAAAAGCTGTCGATCTACGTCGTTATTCATTGACGCTAAATAATGATTTCAATATCAACGATCGGTTTAAAGCAGGGATTAATCTCTTGGGGTCGGTATCGAACAGACAGAACCCGATACAGGATAGGGATGCTTTCACCAATCCAAGTTACTATGTCCGTTCGGTAAATCCTTATCTATCTGTTTATGACCAGTCTGGCAAGTATAACTATGATCCGGATATTGAGGGCTTTGAAAAAGATACCTATATTCCATTCAATGCGATAGAGGAACGTGAAAATACGAAATATTCCCTGACCAATAAGGCGCTTAAGGCTATCAGTTATCTGGAATATGCAATTGTACCACAATTATCATTGCGTACTGAATTCGGACTGCAGTTTGACGAAAATGGCACAGAAAAATTTGCAGATCAAGAAAGCTATAATACCCGCAAATTCCGTGCAGCAACACGGTATTATGATACTGCGAGCAAAACATATAAATACTTCTTACCAACAGGAGGAACGATTGAAAATACGCATAACAGTATTTTCCAGTACAACTGGAAAACGTACCTCAAGTATACTAAAAGCTGGCAGGATAGACACGAGCTGGAAGTCATGGGAGGAACGGAGTTAAGACGTAGTACGAATAAGATTGTGACTACCAAAGGCTTTGGATATAATCCAGCGACTTTGACCACACAGAATATTGATTTTCCAAATAGTAATTATCAAAATGATCCACGATTTCGTCAGTATAGCAAGGGGTTCATCGAGAATTCGTATGCTTCATTCTACGGAAATGCAACCTATACATTGGATCGTAAGTATAACGTGTATGGTAGTATCCGGTATGACGGATCAAATATGTTTGGCGTAGATCCGCAATATCGATTCTTGCCGATCTGGTCATTATCTGGATCCTGGAATGTGCTGGAGGAAGAGTTTATCAAAGGTAAAACAGCTTTGTCTGATCTCCGTGTACGTGCTTCTTATGGTATTCAAGGAAATGTGGATCGGAATACTTATCCTTTCATTGTTGGAAAATATGGTAATACAAATCTTCTTCCGGGAAGTACAGAAGGGACTGTGGTTGTGGATATGCCCGCAAATGATAAATTACGCTGGGAACGCACGCAATCTTACAATGCGGGGATTGACTTGGGCTTATGGAAAAATAGACTGAATATTACAGTTGACTATTACAACCGAAAGAGCACGGATTTAATCAGCTACAGTGCATTACCGTTGGAAAATGGCTTTCAGAATGTGCAGGTCAACTGGGCGTCTGCCCGAAATCAGGGCGTGGAGTTGACAATATCGAGTCGCCAGATCCAGACAGAAAAATTCTCCTGGTCTACGGATTTTAATATTGCACACAATAACAATAAATTATTGAAAGTCGTGAATAACCCGAAAGCCTATGCGCCAGAGACGCAGGAAGGCCGTCCGATTAATGGTTTATATGTTCTGGAAACCGCTGGATTGGATAAAGATGGTGTAATGCAATTTAGAAATCTAGATGGATCGGTTTCGAGTTTCGAGGATTTCTATGGTTTATATGATCCTTGGGCAGATTTTTTACCAGGGTATACTTCGCAAACAGACATGACTGCTGCAGAATATCGTTCAAAATTTAAATATAAAGGTAGTAAGGATCCGAAGTTTATTGGCGGTATGACTAATCGTTTCCGCTATGCGAATTTCGACCTGGCGATTTCAGCTGTGTTTAATTTAGAGCGTTGGGTAAGCCGTACACCAACATACAATCCTGCAAAAGTAGACCGTGGACAGAATTATACCAAAGATCTGTTGATGGCTTTGCAAGGAAATAAAGCGTTGCCGGCATTGGGAAGTATCAGTTCGGAATTAAATGAGCGTTGGATGGCCTATGGCTGGATGGAAAGCAATGACCCAATCAATTCATTTAATCAGTATGATATCTGGGCCAAGAAAATGAGTTATGTCCGTATTAATAGCATTCGTCTGGGATATACATTACCAGCGGCACTAAGTAAGAAGATCGGGGCAAGCAATCTACGTGTGAATGTAGAAGGACGGAACCTGTTTGTTTTCGGAGCGAATTACGATGGATATTTTGATCCAGAAACCTATGGTGACTATTATGCCCAACCGATTAGCAAATCTTTTGCTTTTGGTCTTTCGGCAAGTTTTTAATTCTTTAAATTGATTATAAAATGAAGAAGATAGTTTATTTTGGAATGATCATGACAGCTGGTGCATTGGCTTCCTGTGATAAATACTTAGATATACAACCTGTAGGGACAGTTATTCCTGCTTCTGAAAGTGATTTCAGGGGTCTGATGACAAGTAGCTACCTTGGTTTTCCAGCACATAAGTCCTACCTGTCTCTGCGTACCGACGAATTGATTTTGGACGAAAGTTCAACAGATGCAGCAAGAACTAAGGATATCTACCTATGGAATGATCAAAATCCCGATCCGACAACGATTGCCTATCCCTATTTGGCATTTTACAATAGTATCTTCTATGCCAATCAGATCATCAGTACGATCGATGAGAAACTGGGAAGCAGTGCAAATGTAGATCAGATCAAAGGTGAAGCTTACCTGATGCGTGCCTATGCGCATTTTGAGCTACTGAATTGCTATAGTGAGGTTTATTCGCCAGGCAATGTAGGCTTGCGTGGAGTTCCGTTGTCGACCAAAATCGACCTGGAACAACGTTTTGTTCCGGCAACCATAGGTGACTCGTATACGCAGGTGCTATCAGATATGGAGAAGGGGACGGCATTGCTTACGGTAGACGATCAGGCCAAAGGCGTAAATTACCGCTTTAGCAAGCGCGGGGCTTACGCAATGGCATCACGTGTTCGCTTGTATCGTGGAGAATGGCAGGCAGCAATAGATGCGGCAAAACAAGCTTTGAAAATAAATGATAAGTTGGTAGATCTCAATGTTGGAGGAAGTTTATTACCCAATGATTTTGAGTCTGCCGAAATCATTATGGCGTTGGAGAAAGTATCTGTTCCGGGGGTACGTACCAGTTCTTTTATTTCATCAGCACTATTGGCGAGTTATCCAGAGGGTGATCTGAGAAAGGGACGTTACTTCCAAAAAAGTGGTGGCGACTATGTATCTCTTAAAGGCGGAGAAAATCGCTTTAATGTCAGCTTTAGAAATGCGGATCTTTATCTGACAATTGCAGAATGCAATGTGCGTTTAGGAAATACGGCGGAAGCGCTAAAATATCTGTCCGCATTGAAGAAAAACAGATTTACAGCTGATGCCTATACACAGCAAGTCAAAGCTGATGCAAATTTGCCCAAAGAACAATTGCTGGATGCTGTATTACTTGAACGTAAACGTGAATTAGCGCTCGAAGGTTTGCGTTGGTACGATTTAAAACGTACAACAAGACCTGCAATAACACATGCGAGTTTTGGTAGAACAGTGACCTTGCAGCAAAACGATCCGCGTTATGTGATCCGTTATCCACAGGAAGCGATCAATAATAATCCAGATCTATTAAAATAAGGTCAATTTTTTTAAATCCTTTATATATTAATCCATTTTCTTTCTTAGGAAATGGATTTTTTATTACATTCAACCCATGGGATGGAATATATTGATTGTCGAAGACGAAGACTGGGCTTTTGTAGGCTTAAAGGAGATGTTGACAGACCTTTATGGGGACAGCACATTGACATTTACCAATACAAAGGAGATCCAGGAAGCGGTGAAGACCATCAATAAACATCATTTTGACCTGATCTTTATGGATATCCATCTGATGGATGGACTGAGTTTTGAAATATTTAAACAGGTATCGATTGATGTGCCGCTTATTTTTACAACTGCCTATGAACAATATGCATTGGAAGCCTTTCAAAATCAAGGTTATGCCTATCTGTTAAAACCTTTCGATGCAGAGGAGCTAGCGCAGATCATGAAACGTATTGAGCCACTATTACCCAAAGCTGAGTTGCGTCTAAAGCAACGCTTTCTGGTGAAGTATGGTAACTTTTTAAAGTCCCTGGCGATTGCCGATATTGCCTACTTTATGGCAGAAGATAAAGAACTGTATGCGGTGGAAAAAGAGTCAGGTGTAGCCTATATTATTGAAGATAGTCTAGTCCACTTGGTGACTCAGGTAGATCCATTCGTTTTTTTTCAAATTAATAGAAAATTTCTTGTTCGTATTGATTCCATTCAGTCTATGTTAAAAATAAGTCGGAATAGAATTAAATTGGAACTAATTCCCCAAACTCCAAAGGGAATTGAAGTAATTGTTAGCGAAGAGCGTTCCCCAAATTTTCAGCGCTGGCTAGATCAATAATAATTTGTTAGCTTGCTTACCATCAGCTTGTTGTCCTGAGTTGTTTCTGTAATTGTTTGATTTTTAGTAATTTATTTTTTTATAAAAAATGTATAGTAAATTAGTATAGATTGTATTATATTTGCGATCTGATAAAATCTATCAATTTAGTAGATTTTTAAACACACTATGTTTCGCCATGTTTTTTGGTAAAATAATTACATTTAATTTATTTATTTTCTATATATTTATTATACTTAACTCATTTATTAAATATCCTTAATATGCACTCAACATTCAAATACATTCCTATTGTAGCATTAGCGTTGTCTAGTGCCAATATGAATAAACTGTATGCACAGCAACGTTCCATTCAGGGGAAGGTGACCGATGCCAATACTGGGCAGGCACTTCCTGGCGTAAGTGTGCGTGTATCTGATCAAAATAAATCTACACTGACGAACGCTAAGGGGGAGTTTGCGATCAGTACCACTGGTAAAGATGACCCGTTCCTGGAGTTTTCTTTTATAGGTTACGAGTCGCAGCAACTGAGAGCCACCGGAGGTACTATCTCTTTGGCTTTGAAACCATCAAGTACAGACCTGGATGAAGTCGTGGTGGTGGCTTATGGTACATCTAAAAGATCTAATATTACTGGTTCAGTGAGTACCGTGAGTAGTAAAGCGATTGAGAACAGACAGGTTTCCAGTATCTCCAAGGCATTGGAAGGTCAAGTTCCCGGTCTACAATCTGTTGCTTCATCTGGTCAGCCAGGGACGGATGCGACAATTCGTATTCGTGGAATTGGTTCCATCAACGCATCAAGTTCTCCATTAATCGTATTGGATGGCAATCCTTATGCGGGGGATATCAGTTCTATTAACCCAAATGACGTTCAGTCTATATCGGTATTGAAGGATGCGGCCTCCAGTGCACTCTATGGTTCACGGGGAGCAAATGGTGTGATTATTATTACGACTAAATCCGGTAAAACTTCGGGTGACACAAAAATTAACCTCAATTTCACACAGGGGTATTCAGGCCGGGCAGTTAGTGATTATGAGCAAGTGACAACAGACGAATACTTCCAATTGTATTGGGAGGCCTTGCGAAATAAAAATTTGAGCAATGGTTTGAGTGCTTCACAGGCTGCGACAAATGCAAGCAGGACTTTACTGGTCGATCTGAAAAAAAATCCCTATGGTAGCAACTTTCCGCAACCGGTAGGGGTAGATGGGAAACTAGTTCCGGGAGCCAAAGCGCTTTGGGATGATCCTTGGAAAGACGTATTGCAACGGACTGGTGTGCGCACACAAGGTGATTTAAGTTTTAGTGGTGGCGGTGAGAAAAATACCTATTATATTTCGGGGGGATACCTTAATGACCAAGGGATGGCTATTGAGTCTGGATTTAAACGGTATAATTTGCGCGCGAATATCGATAGCAAAGTCAAATCTTGGTTGAACGCCGGTGTCAATATAGCGGGGAGTAGCACGTTTCAGAAGTACCCACAATCCGAAGACAGTAATACAGCGAATATAATTAACTTTTCTCGATTGGTTCCTTCTTTTTATCCCTATTATGAACGTAAAGATGATGGGTCTTATGTGGAAGAGAATGGAAAAAGAGTGTATGATTTTGGGGCATATAGACCAAGTGCTGCCTCGCCACGTAATAATTTAGCAGCCACTTTGCCATTAGATAAGAACGATATCCGTAGGGAAAATATTTCAGCAAGGGCATATTTAGAGGCTTTGTTAACAAAGAATCTGAAATTGAAATCTACTTATAGCCTAGATTATATCAATTCTAATACACATGATTATGCGAATCCTTTATATGGATTTAGTGCTGAAACATTCGGTTCTGTGGGACGATCAAGTGTACGGACAGTAGGACAAACCTGGAATAACATATTGACCTATGAGAAACAGTTTGGCTTACATCACCTTAATGTATTGGCTGGACAGGAATATTATGCGTTTAATAGTAGCAACATTAGCGGTAACCGTAGTTATTTTGTATTGCCGGGATTTTATGAACCAATTGCGGCTTCGCAACTGGATGGTTTTACCGGTTCAAGTGTTGATTATAAACTATTGAGTTTTCTAGGTCGTTTAGAATATAATTACGATAACAAATATTACTTCTCTGGTTCATTACGGACAGATGGCTCGTCTAGATTTAGCCCAGAGAAGCGGTGGGGAACATTTTGGTCCGTCGGGGGATCGTGGAAATTGAAACAAGAAGACTTCTTAAAAGATAACGGCACAATTAATCAATTGACTCTCCGTGCGAGTTATGGTGGTCAAGGGAACGATAATCTGGGGACTTATTTCGCCTATCAAGGACTCTATACGATTGCCAATAGTCTTGGTAAAGGGGGAACGTATACAGGGAGGCTGGCGACGCCGGATCTGAAATGGGAGACTAATCTGAACTTAAATGTTGGCGTGGATGTTTCGGCTTTCCAAGACCGGGTTTCGTTGACAGTGGAATATTTTGACAGGAGAAGTAAGGATTTACTGTTTACGATGCCGATGGCTCCGTCCACAGGATATGTTGGGTATGACGCGAATATAGGTGCGGTGAAAAATACCGGTATAGATGTGGATATCCATACGATTCCTGTTAAAAATGATAATTTTAGATGGAATCTGGATCTCAATTTCTCCCATTATAAAAATAAAATTACGTCGCTTCCGGATAATACAAAGCCAATTATCAGTGGTACCAAAATTCTTCGTGTAGGAGGGAGCGTCTTTGATTTTTATATGCCTGAATGGGCTGGTGTGAACCCTGAAAACGGATTGCCACAATGGTATCTCGCTGATAAAGATGGTCATAATACCGGCGAGAAAACTTCTAAATATAGCGATGCGGGAAGCTTTGTTGCAGGGAGCTCACTCCCTGATATTGTAGGAGGTCTTCAGAATAGCTTTACCTACAAAAATTTTGATCTGTCTGCGTTATTGAGCTTTAGCCTTGGAGGACAAATATTGGATAATGACTACATTCAATTGATGCATAATGGTAATAATGCCGGTCGTGCCTGGTCGAAAGAGATATTGAATCATTGGACGCCGGAAAATACACAAACAGATGTCCCTAAATTAACGACCGATGCCACAAACTGGACTTCGGCATCCACGCGCTTTTTATATAGCGGAACCTATGCACGCCTTAAAAACGTAAGCTTCGGTTACAGTCTCCCCGGAGCTTTATTGAAGCGGATTAATATCGATAAAATACGAGTTTTTGCCACTGCCGAAAATCTTTTGACATTTTATGGTCACAAAGGTATGGATCCCGAGCAGACTGTAAATGGTAATACATATTTCCGCTATCCGGCGATGCGTACAATCTCTGGTGGTATACAGCTTGTGTTTTAAATCAGTTGAATGCTTAAAGTAAATAATATTATGAAAATCACGAAAATAAAACTTGTCTATATGCTTTTGGGGCTTTCCTTCATAAATACATCTTGTAAGGATAAGCTCGATACGGTGCCTACGACGGCGGTAACCGAAGAGCAGATTTATAAAGATACACGCGGTGTCGCAACAGTTGTCAACGGTACATGGAAATACTTAAATGATACCTATTTTACTTATGCTAATCCGGGGTATACGTCCATCATGCGTACAAGTGACGCAATGGGGAGTGATGTAGCGGTAACAACCAAATATGGCTATCGCGATGCGTATGGCTTTACGGAATTAGATAATCGTCGGGCTTCTCGGGTATCATATTTTTGGACTTTATTTTATAAGGTAATTGACAATACCAACAATGTGATTGCCAAAGTAGATGGGGTAACTGGGGAGGTTGCGGAAAAAAACTTCTTAAAGGGACAATCAAAGGCATTGCGCGCATTTGTTTATCTTAATCTTGCTTCGTTCTATCAGTTTAGTTACCTAAAAGACAAAAGTGCGAAATCAGTGCCGATTTATACTGAACCAAGTACCCTACAGACAAAAGGTAAGCCCAGAGCGAGTTTGGAGGAATTATATCAGCAGATATTGAAAGACTTAAAAGACAGTGAGGTGCTGTTGGCTTCGGCTACAAAGGTGGAAAAATATCAGATCAGCATAGATGTTGTTTATGGTCTTCTCGCCAGGACTTATTTACAGATTGGCGAATGGAAATTAGCAGCTGAATATGCAAATAAGGCAGCAGCCGGACATAATCTAATGAGCGGGTCGGATTATCAGGCCGGATTTAATGATGCTCAAAATTCAGAATGGCTATGGGGGCATTTGCAAACTACTGAGCAGAATACAGCTAGTTATACTTTCCACTATATTGATGTTTCTTCTTCTGCCTCATATTATTATAGTTTTATGGCTGATCCATATTTTAAGGATCTATTTGATAAAGATGATGTCCGCTATGCGCTATTTGAATGGGATGGACTGAAAGGCCGAGAAGGATTTTTACGCTATAAGAAGTTTAAAATGAAGACAAATCAAATTGGTGATATTGTGTATATGCGCTCAGCTGAAATGTTGCTAATTGAAGCTGAAGGTTATGCGAGAGCAGGAGAGATAGAGAAGGCGGTAGCTGCTTTGAACAAACTGCGACAAGCACGGAATGCGAAGTTGTTTGAAGGAAGTGATAACGCGAAACTAATTGCGGAGATTTTGATTGAACGCAGAAAGGAGCTTTGGGGAGAGGGGTTTGCATTATCTGATATTATTCGTACGCAAGGTAAGGTTACAAGAAAGGCTTTTTTAAATGATAAAGGAGAACCGATACAGGTGCAGGTTGTTGACGAAGAAGGGAAAACAAAATTGGTCGATGGACAAGGCCATCGGGTGATCAAATTCTCCGACGGTTCTAACTTTGTGAATAATAGTCCATATTATCTATTTGCTATTCCCAATACAGAATACGAACAGAATCCAAATTTGTAAGAAGTTAACTCATTGTTGGATTATTCATAAAAAAACAGGCATATCTTTATAGGTCTGTTTTTTTATGAATAAATTTCGGAGTAGCTATTTGGAGCCGTTATAGAAGCGTTTTGTCTTTTGCTAATAGTAAAGTCCTTTGCGCTTACTTTTCCACATTATGTTGATAACTGTGTTGAGAAACTGTTTAAAAGAAAATACCCGGTTATTAACAGTACTTATTAACATTATGTTGATAACCCTTCTTTTTCTTTGTCTTCTTGCTTTTGTTCAGCCAGATAATATATCCTGTGATTGGAAGGGAAGCACAAAAAAGACTGGCGATAAAAGCAATAATCTTTGTTCCCAAGCCACCGATACTGCCGGTGTGGATGTCATAATTGAGCGATCCAAGTTTATCTCCGAACCGCAAGTTGTCACCGCTTTTGATTTGTTTTAAACTGGCCTCTTTTCTGTCGAAATATAACCAGTTAAAGACACCGCTTCGTTTTTCGTACCTTCTGATTTGAATATCGACTTCTTGCTCTGTTTCTTTTTTCAACCGGATGGAAAGCATTTCGGCCTGCGGATAATTTTTGAGACTATAGTGCAGTGCATTGTCCTGAAATTTTTCGTAAGCTAAGGGGATTGGTGTCGGGACAGCTAGCGTTTTAGATGTCGCTTCCTGTTGAAAAAGATTAAATGTAGCGATATAGGTCTTTTTGAATCCCGGAAATGCGAATGCCAAACCTGTAATAGCAAAAGCCAGTGCAATAAAAAGGCTATAGAAGCCAATCACATTGTGCAGATCGTGATTTAACCGTTTCCATTTAACTTTTGTGTCTACCCAAAAGCTCCTGCGGAGATTTTTTCCCTTCCATTTTTTCGGCCACCACAATACAATCCCGCTCAATAGAATGACAATAAATAGCGCTGTAGACCAACTGACTAAAGCATGACCATATTTTTTTCCCAGCAACAAATTGAGATGGAGTTGTAATACCAGTTGAAAAAACTCTGTCTTTGTATTTTCAATGTGTTGCACCTTACCGGTATAAGGATTGATGAATACCCTTTTATAATAACGAAAGTAATTCCAATGGCCAAAGGCCGTCTCATCTGTTTTCATGGCACGAAATACCCAGGTTCGATCTTTCGCGGGATAGAGGTCTACACGGGAGATTTTCTGCCCCTTGTCCAGACTATGCTGCGCATTGTGCAGTAAGGTGCTTAACGGGAGTGGGGGCAAAGAGCTATCAACCGGGGCTATAAAATACTTTTCAGGATAAGCCCATAGTTTGAGCTCATCCTGAAAGGTATATATACATCCCGTTATACTTAAAATGAATACAATAATGCCGGTGATTATCCCGAGCCATTTATGCAGCCAAAGTATGCTCGACTTGATCATCTAAAATTTGTAATTGATATTAAAGGAGGCCATCATTCCCTGACCTCTTACGTATTCCTCATTTAGCGCACGGTATTGACTTACAACTGGGTAGTAGTTCTTATTGAAAAGATTTTCAACGCCTAGTCCCAATGACCATTGTTTGTTAATCTGATAATTACCATTTAAGTTAAAAAGATCTACTGGTTTAACCGGCCCCTCGCTGTTTTTATATACGCCTTTGTCGTTAGGCAGGAAACGATCGCGTGCGCCCGTATGCACCCAAAATAATTGGAAGGTTAAAGGCTTGATCGGTGTATAATAGACATATCCGGTTGCTTTGATCGGAGAAATACGCGAACCATTGAGGTAGGATTTCGTGCCGTCTTCTTTTTTCGATTTTCCCTCCACATAAGCATAAGTTCCACCTACAGTCAGTTGCGGGCTGATGGTTGCACTTAGGGCTACTTCATATCCATAGACATCCTCGGGAAGTCGTTGTGGCATCAGATAACCACCAATGTCTACAAGTTCCACACCCATTTTTGAAGTACTATAATAGTAGGAAGCAGATAATTGGAAAATACTGTAGTTGCTGGAAAACCCGATTTCATAGTTATTGGTAATGATGGGATCTGTTTTTAGACTATCTAGGTCGTTGTCGGTTGCCCTGCGGACAATGCGGCCAAGTTCATTGATGGCAAAACCCTGTGAAAAGCTTATGAAAGGGTTAAAGAACGAATATTTATTATAACGGAGACCAGCATTGAACGTAGCTCCTTTATACGGTATTTCGCCACCTTTAACAGCGATGCTACCCGCATTGTCCGGACCTGTAGCAATGGTGTTAAAATCTTTTATTTTAACGGTTGCATTTTCATAACGGACCCCACCTTTGAAAATTAGATTTTCTAGGAAATCAATCTTTACTTGGGCATAAGGTGCCACGTTGAGCATATTCATATAAGGAATATAGACTCTACCATCCGTCAGGTTTTGATCCGTGACATCATTTAGGAGATCAAGTCCGTAAGTGACATCCGCGTTAGAACCAAATACTTGAAAAGGCGTGTTGAGATTGATACGCAATCCTTTTTTCTCGGAGTTGATCTGTGTTTGGCCGGGACCATACCATGCCGATGCTTTTTCAACATAACGATTCATGGATCGAAAGGTGTTGTAATAGGCCGATGCAACGAGAGAAGTGGAGGCAAAAAGATTATTTTTCGTATACGTCAGCATCGCATTGTGGTTGTAAGGCGTGCCGGCAGGTTTGCCGGGATCATCTCCTTTTACTCCGATAGTCGGGGATTGTCCATAGACACCCGTTTGGCTGATGTATCTGTTGTGCTGGTTGCTTCGATAAAAATTATATACAGCGGATAGATTGGAACTGTTATCGATGGTGTAGCCAAGTTTGAGGAATGCATTGTATTGATAGGTATTTGAAAGACCATCTGTCTGACCGAGGGCTGTTCCATCACCATCGCGCTGAAGACCCACATAATCCGCCGATCCGCTGACGGTGTAATCCCAGCTGTTTTTTCGGCCATATAATGTTTGGGCGGCACGATAGCCCAACGTTCCGCCACTGTTTATAGGATTGAAGGTTGTTCTCAGGCTGGTAATTCCTTGGATAGGAGCTGAATCTTTTGCTGGATTGCGCGTGATGTAGTTGATAATCCCGCCAGCTGAGCCATTTCCATAGATGGAGGTTGCTCCTTTAATAACTTCCACGCGTTCAATAACACTGGGATCAATAGTGCGTAGATCGCGCTGCCCATTCATTAATGGTGTGGATTGTGGGATCCCATCTATTAAAACCAGTACAGATCGCCCGCGTAAAGTCTGACCTGAATTGGTTGCTTTGTTGGTAGCCGTACCCAGTCCCGGAATTGTATTGCCAAGTATTGTTGAAAGATTGGTGCTGATCTGGCTCTGTGCCTCGATCTCTTTTGTTGTTAAAATGGATACCGAGGAGGGAACTGTAGAGATACTTTCGGCTTTACGACCAGCGGTAACAATAATCTCGTCTAAAGTCTGTGTTGCATTTAACTGAAATAGGATAGGACCGCTGACCGTATCTAAACTCACCATTTTTTCAAGGGCTGAGTAACCGGTATAGGAAACACGAAATTGAAGTGGGCCATTTGTCGGTACTTTAGCGAGATAAAATTGCCCCTGCTGATTTGAGTAACCAATGTTTTTCCCATTGAGCCTGATATTAGCTTGAGCCACTGGTTGATTTTCTGTATTTTTAACGAGGAGAGATAACTCTTGTGCATGTAACTGAGTCCCGAGAAGGACAAGGCTTCCTGCTGCGAACATCATATATCGTGTTCTATTCTTCATGGTAGTTTATTTAGATCAAATATAAATTGATGCAAATATAGAATATTTAATTTTTCTTCATCTAAAAAAACTGCTATTTTTTTCGCTTAATATGCTCATCCAGCGGCTGTCTCATTCACAAAATCACCAACTATAAATAAGAATACAATTTGGAGGAGCTTTCTCGATCACCATGAATATTAAGGAATAGAGGAATGTTTTGCCATCGTATAGGGGCTGTAGCAAAAAATCTGTTCGATGTTGTTAAGCTGTTCGTTTTATTTTCTTTATTTTGAGTACATATTTTGTTTACGATTTATTGATATAGGATGGCTATTTTAGCAATTCATATTTCCATAATTAAATAGGTAGATGGCTGCTTCAGATCACAATGATATACAGTTGAAAACGATTTCTGTATTTCCATTATTATTTTTATCTAGTTTGTTATACACGAAAGTTTTAGCTCAAAGCAACCAGAGGCTAAAGTTTGAATCTGTAGAAGCCATGCGTGCATACTTTAAGTATGCTGAAGGAAAGAAAATCATAAGCGGTCACCGCGGGACGATAGAAGATGGTCTTCCTGAAAATTCTATTGCGGCTTTTGAGGCTGTGTTACGTAAGACTCCAGCAATTTTTGAAATAGATCCACGCTATACGAAAGATAGTGTTGCGGTATTACTCCATGATGCAAACTTGGAGCGGGTGACAAATGGGGTCGGTCGGGTGTCGGATTATACATGGGCTGAATTGCGTGCACTTCGTCTGAAAGACCATGCTGGAAATATGACTAAATATCCTATAAATACCCTAGATGAAGTGATTGAATGGGCAAAAGGGAAAACCATTTTAAATCTCGATAAGAAAGATCTACCATTGTCGGCAACCGCAGCTATATTGCGAAAGCATAATGCATATAGCTGGGTTTGGGTAACCGTACATAATGTTGAGCAGGCGGCCTACTATTTGGCTCAAAATCCGGATCAGTATATGTCTATGCATATCAAAGATCAGTCAGCCTTAGCTAAATTTAAAGATTCGGGATTACCTTATGACCGGATGATCGTCTATATAGGTCCTGAGTTAAAAGAATCGAATACAGAAATGTATCGCTTTTTTAATGGGAAAGGGGTGATGTGTATGATTTCGTCAGCGCCAACTTATGACAAGTTAACAAAGAAAGAGGAAAGAAAGGAAAAATATAGGGCGATATTCGCCCAGGGTGCATCTATTCTTGAATCTGATTTACCAATGGAGGTGGCAGATGCAATTGATTAATCCAATTCGACGTTATCAGCCAGAAAATTAAAGTATTTTGGTGATTCCTCTTCAAAAATTTCCTTTCCTTCCATCATATAGGCGCGAAGAAGGTATTCTTGTGCAGATTCGGTATTGGCTGTTTCCAGGTAACACTGTCCTAATCGTAGCATGATAAAAGGATTTTCATAAGCATTTTCGATGATATTGCCTTTGGCATTTTCAAAGTGTGGAAGTGCATTTTCGAAGTCATCCTCTAAGAAATAAGCATCTCCAATGGAGGCTTCCAGCCAAAGACTTTCAGCGTGGACATTTTGTGGGCTAGGGATTAAATTGAGCGCCTCAGTCCATACCCTAATTGCTTCGCGAAAGTTCTCTTCATCACAATAAGCATTACCTTCTTCACTCAGTTGGTCGATTTTATCTAATATTTGATCATCCATGGCATTCTTTCTTAATGGTCTTTTACGAAGTTAGGAAATAATTGGAAAAAAAAACACCTGAAATCTTAAACTTCAGGTGTTCAAAGGGGTAGAAAATACTTTTTTATTTATTCCACCATACTTTGGTGTTGATCACATCATCTCCTTGTTGCGCCAGGGCTGCTTGATAATTTGATCTATTTGTACTTTGTTCTTTCAATGGATACACCAAACGACTTGGTATGGCATCGCCAACTTCGGGATTAAAGGTATAGGTGACGGGTTTGCCATCGATAGTTCCGCTCCAGGTGACATCTCCTTTTTTGATGAGAAATAGTGGATAGCCTGTTCTTCTGATTTCTGACCAAGCTTCTATGCTCTGATTGAAAAGTGCTAAGTATTTTTGGGAAAGCACATGCTCTTTATTCGCAGCTGGCAGTTTGCTGATATAGCTATTAATATCTTCTTGCGATACCCCCCACTTTTCTAGCGAAGCGCGTATTCCTTTCTCATAATTAGTTTGATCCCAATTGTTATTTTCTGCCAAGAGGAATGCTACTTCAGCGTATTCCAGAAGAACCTCGCCATAGTCAGCCGCGTTGATCGCGTCACTTGGTAAAGATATTTTATCCACAGGGAATAGATTTCCGGCGGCTAAAGGAAGCCCATACGGCTGGCCGAAATAGGTATTTCCTGAGGATGTTGGTTTTGCGAATTTAGACAAGCGAGGATCTACAATTTTAAAGGGGCCACGTGTACCCTGAAGGGCCTCTATAAGTACATTTGAAACGGCGAAATCTTTTCGGTTGGCTGTCACTGTGGCCCGGAATAGTGGTGCTTCATTGGGTGGAGTTTTAGAATATTTAAATACGGCATTATCGCTGTTAGCGGTAAATACGCCTTTCTTTATCGCATCGGCAATATGCGTTGCTGCCAATGCAGCATCTTTTGCCTTAATGCGATTGGCTATCCGTAACCGTAGTGAATTGGCAAATTTTGCCCAGCTGGCATTGGATCCCTTGTAGATAATATCAGCGGTGCCAAATGTGGTTGCTGTTGTATATTTCGTTAGGGTATCAGCCGCTTGTTGCAGTTCGTTTAGAATATCTTTATAGATTTTTTCCTGACTTGCATATTTAGGCGTTAAGTTGTCTGGGTCCTGTTGCAGGGCTTCAAAATCAGCATCTTTATTTCCGTAAGACTCATAGGGAATATTACCAAAAACATCGGTTAATGATTGAAAAGCATAAGATTTAAGAATTCTTGCAATCGCAATCTGGTTCGCATTGGAACCTGCTGTTCCTGCTGCGGCGATGGCCTTAGTCTTTTCATTTGAATTGAGTTTTATAATTTCATTCAGATTATTGAGCGATTTGTAAGTTGCCGTCCAGTAATTATCGGAATAACTCGTTGGTATTTGATAACGCGATTGATCTGTGTATATATTTTGGGCAAAATATTGTGAAAATAATTGTGCTCCACGTAAACTGACCTCTTCGCTTCGTAAGGCATTAATCAATTGCTTTTCGGCCGTTACCAAAATTGTCGGTGTTGTGACGGTGGCGGGACGGTTAGGATCTGTATTTATCTCGTTAAACGTAGACTTAGAGCATGATGTAACAATAAGTGAAGCACCGATTACTGAAGCATATAATATAGTTGATATTTTCATTTTTTTTAGAATTTAAGGTTTACATTAAAACCGTAAGTAACAGGAACAGGGATATTACCACCTTCAATACCCTGTACATTACCGCCACTGGAGGTGAATTCAGGATCAATGTATTTACTCTTGGTATAGATATTCCAAAGATTACGGCCATAGACATTGACCCCAATATTTTTAATGACTTTGGCATTGGCTAATTTGAAATTATAACCCAGCGTCACTTCTCTCAGTTTAACATAAGTGGCATCAAAAATGGAAAAAGTGGTCGGACCATTGTACTCATTGCGCGCCCATTGCTGCGCTGTAATATTGGTGGTATTTTGTTGAACGTTCTCAACGGCATATGTACCGTCGCTGTGGAATGTTACATCGCCTTTGACACCATCCAAAATAACACCCGTTTCTCGGATATTATTAGCCGCTGTTTTGTCCAGGATGCCTGAATACATACCAACTTTATAGGTTTGGGAGAAAAATTTTCCGCCAACACGACCTGAGACCAAAAATCCTAAGCTAAAGTTCTTGTAGCGGAAGCTATTTTGAAAACCAAAGGTGAAATCAGGAAGAATAGATCCCAGGGGTACCAATTGGGAGGTTTTCATGTAAGTTCCATCCGCCTGAACAACACGTTGTCCATCTGCTGCATATACAAAGTCATAGCCTAAAAATTGTCCATAGGACTCGCCTTCACGTGCGACTAATTCAACTAACGAATTACTTAAACTCAATGTATTTACCTGATCGTCTAATTTGATCACTTTGTTTTTGTTTTTGGCCCAGTTAATTGTAGCGTCCCAAGTAAAGTTTTCATTTTTGATTGGCGTACCATTAAGAACAATTTCGAGACCTTTGTTATTAATTTTCCCCGCATTAAATACTTTGCTTGCGTATCCAAAAGACGAAGAAACAGGAACAGGAAGGATTTGATTTCTAGAATTATTGTTGTAGTAGGTTATATCAAATCCTAAGCGATTTTTGAACAATTGCACGTTCAGACCTGTTTCCCAAGAACTGGTAATTTCAGGTTTTAAATTAGCATTTGGTTTAATACTCGGGAGGCCATATGAAGCTTGCCCTTCATATGATTGCTCAGGTTCATAGACCTTATACAGTTGATAAGGATCTGTGTCATTCCCGACTTGGGCCCATCCTAAGCGTATTTTTCCGAAACTTAGCCAATCCAATTGTTTGAATGCTGCTAATTGACTAAAGACAAAACTACCTGTTAGGGAAGGATATATAAAAGAGTTGTTATCTGTTGGTAATGTTGAAGACCAATCATTACGCACTGTTCCATCTAAGTAAAGCAAATCATTATATCCTAAAGAAAAGCTTCCATAAACAGATGCAATGCGTCTGTGATATTTAAAGTTGTCAATTTTGACTGAATTCGCATTTTTTAGATTGTAATAATTTGGAATAATTAGACCTCCTTGTGTAATAGCATAATCTTGCTTGCGCTGCTGGTCACGAAGATTGGCTCCGATATTTCCAATGAGTGAGAATTTATCCCAGTTTTTTTTTGCTGTAGCTAAAAATTCATAATTATATTCGTTTAGTTTATTGCTTGTCTCTTCATATTGTGAAGTGCTGCGAGAGTATACAGCGATACGGTCCTGAGATTGGAACGAATAAATATCGCCATGTACTTTAGCTCCTAAAGAAAGCCAGCTATTCAAGTCATATTGTAAGCCAATATTTCCATAAAAGCGGTCTCTATTATCTTCCATATAAGACTCGTAAGCAGACCAATAGGGGTTATCGATAAAGCGCGTTGCTTCTGCTGTAGGTGTATTTTGCCATCCAGTACGATTCCATGCTAATGGAGTTCCATCTTCACGTTTATAATTTTCCAATAACTTGTAATCCACTTGTACAGCTCCCCATTGGAATGCCTCGAGGATAATATTTCTGTTGGATGCACCTGTCCATGGGCGGCCTACGGATGCGTTACGGATATAGTTGAAATTAGAATTGATTTTCAATTTGCCCAGCTGCGTTCCTCCGGAAAAGTTAAACGTATTACGACCTAAACTAGAATTTGGAGTTGTTCCTTTTACATTTTTGTTCGTGTAGGAAAATCGGTAATTTGTATTTCCACTATTGCCGGCGATAGCAAAATTATTGGTATTGGCTACACCAGTCCGAAAGAAATAACTGACATCATTTTTTGGATAAAGCCATGGCGACGGATTCAGGTAATTGGATTCGTCTTCAGGGTTTAAATTATACCACTGTAAGACAGGTGTACCATCGAGTTTAGGACCCCAGCTTTCATCTGCAGCATAATCTACGATTTTGTAGTCTGTACCATTGATATTTTGCGTTTGAAAAGCAGTAGAGTAACCCTGACCGTATAAATGTTGTCTTTTCGGAAGCCGAACAATATTCTCAAAATCAACACCAGTGTTTAACGAAATATCTATCTTTTCCCCCTTTGATGCACGCTTTGTGGTAATTAATATAACACCATTAGCGGCTCTCGAACCATACAAGGCAGCAGCCGACGGACCTTTTAATACGGAGATGTTATCGATATCGTCAGGATTGATATCTTGTATCATATTACCGACGTCTTTGCCTGCGCTTCCGTTTATGGTAGATGAGGAGTTTAAATCGGTGTTATCAATTGGAGTACCATCAACAACATACAACGGTTGGTTATTTCCCGCAATTGAATTGATACCCCGAAGCAAAACGTGGGAGGATCCGCCCATATTGCCTCCTGAAGTAGTCACTTGAAGACCTGCTACTTTCCCGGAAAGCGCACTGAGCGCGTTAGTGGGACGTGTTTGAAGTTCAACAGATTTGACTTCTTGGACTGCATATCCTAATGATTTCTTTTCGCGCGAAATACCCAAGGCTGTTACAACAACTTCATCCAGTTGGGAACTCGTTGGTGAAAGCTGGATTGTTGTGAGTCCGCCGGGATTGGTTTGGACAGTTTTGGAATCAAAACCAATATATTGAACCTGGATACTGATGGAATTACCACTTGATGGTAATTCGAATAGGCCATTTGCATCCGTTTGCACCTGTTTTTTGCTTATTATTTCTGTAATCGTTGCACCTTGAATTGGGCTGTTGTTGTTGTCGACTACTTTTCCTTTTATGGTGGATTGAGCGTATAGCGTGCCCGTGCTTAAACAAAGCGCTGCCAGTACGACAAAATCTATGTTGTTTTTTGCCATATAAATTTTAGTGATAATGAGTGGATCTTTTTGTTTGTGGTTATAGGAGATCGTTTGAATCGAACTGAAAAACATCTCCTAGAAGCATTCGTTTTACAGGTATATGTATTGCACTGATTTTCATGTGTTAAAAAATGTTAATGCAAATATATAAAATCTACCTAATAACTATACTTTATTTTTTATTTTTTTTGTAATTATGATGTCAGAATGCCTATGATAATCTTATTGGCTAGATAGGACTACCGTTTTTACCGCAATGGAATACTGAGCGGATATCTTTGTCATAGAATAACTTATTGGAATTGCGCTGATAATACAAATGGAATACCAGTAAAGCACCTTAGTGGTATAGATACAGTATAGATTAAGTATTCATAAAGTATGAATGAAGTATCGCTAGGGGTACATAAGTTCATATTTAGCCGGTACCTTATTGTTGCTTTAAACGTGTTTATAAGGTGAAGGCTATGGGGAATCCATACAACAATATAGTTGAAGAGGGAATTTCCTTGCGGATTAACAAAAATAGGATGAAGGTATGAAATGAAACAGGGTATCTCGTTTATGGATACCCTGTTTTTGTTTAACGGTCAATGTTTACTTTATAAATTGTTTCGGCTTCATCATCATCAAATTGCCGGATTTGCGCGATGAGTTTTTGTTTCATCTTAGTGACTACGCGCTGATAGCTTGGGTCATTATAAACATTTCGAAGCTCATTCGGATCTTTTTCAAGATCGAAAAGCTCCCAGCTTTCGACCCGCTTATAATAACGGATAAGTTTATAACGGTCGTCCCTAACGCCAAAATGTGGGCTTACGGCATGTTCACCATTTTCAAAATAATGATAATATAGATCTTTGCGATGCTCTTCTTTTGTGTTTTTTAGGACATGGACAAAGGATTTACCCTGCATATCAACAGGTCTTTTGATTGCTGCCAACTCGAGTAGGGTGGGAGCGATATCGGCGTTCACCAATTTTGCTTCGATTTTTGTCGCAGGTTTAATCAATGGGGGATAACGCATTAACATCGGTGTCCGGAATGACTCTTCGTACATCCATCGTTTATCAAACCAACCGTGTTCGCCCATATAGAATCCCTGATCCGAAAGATAGATCACGATAGTATTTTGGCGGAGAGATTTCTGATCCAGGTAGTCCAATACTTTACCTATATTGCGATCCATAGATTGAGCGGTATTGAGATAATCGATCATATAGCGTTTGAACTTCCACTCGGCAAGCTGTTTGCCTGTTAGCTTGCCTTGTTGCAGTTGTTCATAGATTGGTCGATAATAGGCGATATACTTGTTTTTCTGATCTTGGTCCATTCGTTTGAAATTACCGTCATTCATCATTTCTTCTAATGAGTTGAACATTTTGAGATCATAACCCATCTTCATATCCTTATCGATTGACATTTCCTGTAACGCGGCGGCCTGTCTGCTTTGGTAGTTATCATAAAATGTTGATGGTAGGGTAAAATTCACGGTATCATAGGTTCCGAAGTCTTTTGGGGCGGGCATCCAGGTGCGGTGTGTCGCCTTATGACCGATGACCAGACAGAAGGGTTTGTTTGAATCTAAGGTGTCCAGCCAATTGATCGATTTTTCCGTCACGATATCTGATACATAGCCTTCAGCGCGCTTGCGCCCTTGTTTGCTGATGAAATCTGGATTGAAATACGTGCCCTGACCCACCAGGATATCATAATAATTAAATCCCTGAAGCTTTTCTCCTAAATGAATTTTGCCCACCCAAGCTGTTTGGTAGCCCACCTGTTGTAACTGTTTGACGAATAAATCCTGATTGAAATCAAATTCAGAGGTTTCATTGTCCTTAAATCCATTCTTGTGGCTATACTTGCCTGTTAGAAGTGTGGCTCTGGCTGGACCACAAATGGAGTTGTTAACATATGCATGGTTGAAAATTGCCCCTTCAGTCGCAATACGATCAATTTGAGGTGTTTTAGCATACGTGGAGCCATAGGCACTAATGGTTTGATAGGCATGGTCGTCTGATATGATGATCACGATGTTAGGCCTATTCTGCCCTAGTACCTGGCTGCATATGCTCCACAGGATAAGCGCTAAATAAATAGAGGTAAGTTTCATTGTAATAATGGTTTTATTGTTGATTATGATATCGTTTCTTTAAAGATAGAAGATTATTCTATTTTTATAGTTAAAATGAGAAAAGTAAGTATGATAAACACAATTTGGATCCGAATAAGAATAGTCTTTGTGACTACAATATTTGTAGGATTGTATGCCTTGGCAGGTGCGCAGGAAGTCAATGTATTTGTTGCTGGCGAAGATGGTTATAAAAGCTACCGCATACCGGCAATAGTAAAGGATAAAACTGGACAATTGATTGCTTTTGCCGAGGGCAGGGTGGATCATGCGGGCGATTTCGGTAATGTCGATATCGTTTATAAAGTCAGTAGGGACAATGGTAAAACTTGGGGTCCCTTGCATGTCGCTGTTGATAACGATAATTTGCAGGTCGGAAACCCAGCTCCCTTAGTAGATTTGTTAGATCCGGCATATCCAAAAGGACGCTTATTGCTTTTTTACAATACGGGTAATAATCACGAAGGCGAAGTTCGTAAAGGCAATGGTATACGTGAATGTTGGTCAATTAGTTCAACAGATGGTGGTAAAACCTGGTCCGATCCAAAAAATATTACGCTTGAGACCCATCGCCCCAATCACCCTGCAGTAAATAGAGCATATACTTTCAAACAGGACTGGCGAACCTATGCGAATACACCTGGGCATGCTTTGCAGTTTGATTCCGGTAAATATAAAGGACGTATCTATATTCCTGCAAATCATTCCGAAGGAGATCCCAAAGAAAATGGCCGGGATTATTTTGCGCACTCCTATTACTCGGATGATCATGGAAAAACGTTCCAAATAGGGGCGAGTGTCAAATTTGAAGGATCAAACGAAACTATGGCAGCTCAGATCTCTGAAACAGGATTGTATATGAATTCCCGTAATCAGCAAGGCAATGTGAGAGAGCGAATCGTATCCTATTCGAATGATGGTGGAATGACCTGGGATACGACCTATTATGATAAAAACCTTCCCGATCCCGTTAATCAGGGATCTGTGCTCTCTTGGCAAAGGAAAGGAAAATATGTGTTAGCTGTTTGCAATGCTGCAACCACAAATAGAAGAGATAATTTAACGCTTCGATTAAGTAGGGATCAGGGAAAAACCTGGTATTTCAATCATGTCGTTTCAAAAGCTCCTGCGGATGTAAAAGGGGATTATACAGCCTATTCCGATTTGGTGCTTTTAAATAAAAATAGAATTGGTGTTTTATTCGAAAAGGAGAATTATCGAAAGATTGTGTTTGTGCCGGTCCAACTAAAATAGTTGTAATTATATAACAAAATACAGCGTATCTGATTTTTATGCTGCAAAATCTGGATGTAACTTTATTAAAGAATAAACTTTTGGTTTAGTGATGACAGCTTACTAAGTGTAATTAACGATAATTTATAGCTATAAAAAAACACCTGAAGTGGGGAACCTCAGGTGTTTAACCTAACCAATTATTAACCTAAATTTATGAAAAGTATACTTTTTAAAGTATAGAAAGTTATATTCAATATTCATGCCATTTTGTGTTCCAACCCGCTGTTGTTTTTCTTTTGTGTTATTTTTGTTACTCAAGTAGTGCTAACGATTTGTTTTGAGAATATTTATAAATTATAATTTGTGGTTTTGTGATAATTAATAAATTATTTTGGTTTACCTCCGTAAGCCAGCTGCAAATAAAACTTCTGTCAAACAGCATCGGAGTATTTTAGAAAGAAGGGGGTATAAAGAGGGAAGAACTTCAGACTAAAAATAAATCCCTGTTTAATACAAACAAGGATGGTTAGATTGGTTAGAAATATAATCGAAACAATTCGTTCCATTCGGCATCTAGACTGCCTGCATATACTGCCTGTCGGGCTCGATTATACCAATAGCGAGCATTCCAAGGATCTCCTTCCTTGCGGTGAAGGTAAGCATGTACGTGAGCGGCTTCAACACCATCTAACTGATCGATGAGGTCGTGTGCGGTTTTCCAATCCCCCTTTTTGTCATACCACAATGATTTTTGTACAGCAGACCAGTGATGAATAGGACTGTCTAATAATTGAAATTCTTCTATTGTCATTTTGTTAATTCTTTGCTCCAGATTTCATAAATATCATCTCCTTTAGAGCTTTTTCCACTGTGATGCCATTTGTTATCTTCCAGCTTTCCATTAAAATTCAGTTCTTGCCCCACCTTATTATTGTCTCTTGAAAAGAATTGTATTGTCTCTGTGTAACGATTGTTTTTGTAACTGTAACGTCCGCCACCGGTTCCATAAAATCCTTTTTGGACCGGATTAATTGCAATCCATTGGAAGTAACCGTCGACCAGAATCTTGATTGTTTTGCGATCTGCTTTTGGAATCTCGTGCATCTTTGCATCTTGTTGTCTACCTGTAATTCTCCACAATGCATCTAGATCTTGGGCGATGGTTTTCTGCTTGACAAAGATCTTGCTGGAATCGGGCAACTTTATCTGGATGTTATCTTTTTCCTTTTTAACATACAAACTGGTTGATTTACCGATATCGGTACTGTCTTTCGTATCATATTCGATAGCTACATTGATCGTATTGTCTTGCTGCTGGATTGCGCCGCCCCAAGTATAACCAAAATGCTTATTGGTATCATCATATTGTATGAAAGAAAGGTATCGATCCTTGATCAAAATTAGGTTTTTGGTGGTTCCTGCCGTGGAAATATATGCGCCATCAGCAAGTTGTGCCTTAGCTTGGAAATGTACAGCTACAAGCGATAAGCACAATAGTAAAATACAGTTTCTCATAACAAATCAAAGCATGTTGTCTTTTAAAGATACAAAATAAAAATGTTGAATAGTGTACTGGGGATTGCAGACTCATAAAAAAGGCTGATTCTTTAACAAAGAATCAGCCTTTTTTAGCGGAATATATGATTTATTTGAATTTACTCGCTAATGCGGCAAGCTTACTAGCCATATCGGTTTGTGGTTCTGGCTGTTTTTTGCCCTCATTTCTCTTATTCTTTGGAAGAACAGGTTTTTCATCTGTTTTCATCGATAAAGCAATACGGTTACGTTTCTCATCCACCTCTGTAACCGTGACTGTAACATGTTGTTGTACTTTGACCACCTCATGTGGGTCGGAGATATAACGGTTGGACAGTTGGCTCAGGTGTACTAAGCCATCTTGATGTACGCCAATATCAACGAAAGCGCCAAAGTTGGTAATGTTAGTCACGATGCCGGGAAGTTTCATGCCAATACGTAAATCGCCAATGCTATTGACACCATCAGTGAATGAAAAGGCTTCAAACTTTTCCCTTGGATCAAGACCGGGTTTGGCTAGTTCATTAAGAATATCATTTAAGGTTGGTAGGCCCACTTCCGCAGAGATATAGTTTTTCAAGGGAATTGATTTTCTTAATTCAGCATCTTTGAGTAAGTCTTCTACTTTTTTACCCAGGTCTTTTGCCATTTGCTCAACCAGCGCATAACGCTCAGGGTGTACAGCAGAGGAATCCAATGGATTGGCAGCATGTCTTATCCGAAGGAAACCTGCAGCTTGTTCATAGGCTTTGTCACCAAGACGAGGGACTTTTTTCAATTCTCGACGTGAGGAAAATGGACCGTTTTCATTTCTATATTTAATAATCTGCTGCGCTAGAGATGGCCCTAATCCAGAGACGTATGATAATATCTGTTTTGAGGCGGTATTCAGTTCCACACCTACAGCATTTACACAGCTGATGACGGTATCGTCCAACGATGTCTGTAGCTTATTTTGGTCTACATCATGTTGATATTGGCCGACACCGATAGATTTTGGATCAATTTTAACCAACTCGGCCAATGGATCCATTAATCTTCTTCCGATCGATACTGCACCACGTACGGTGATATCGTGATCCGGAAACTCTTCACGTGCGGTCTCTGATGCGGAATAGATTGAAGCGCCACTTTCATTGACCATAACAATGGTCACATTGTTGAGGCCCAGTTTCTTTACAAAGTCTTCAGTTTCACGTCCTGCCGTTCCATTACCGATCGCAATGGCCTGAATATCGTGTTTGGATACAAGATAGTTGATTGTCTTTTGTGCTTCGGCAAGTCCATTTGCGCCATTGTGTGGAAAAATAGCCGTATTTTCTTTTAGCTGGCCTTGTTCGTCCAATACAACAGTTTTACATCCAGTTCGGAAACCGGGGTCTATTGCAAGTAATCTTTTTTGTCCCAATGGTGCTGCTAAAAGTAATTGACGAACATTGTCCGCAAAAACTTTGATTGCCTCTTCATCCGCTTTTTGACGGGTCAATACACGGATTTCTGTCTCCATAGAAGGTTTCAATAATCGCTTATAGCTATCTGTCAATGCCAATTTTACTTGTGCGGCAGCATCGTTGGAAGCCTTGATATAAAGTGATTCAATGGTCGGAAGGATATTTTCTTCATTGATGTCGATATCCAGATAAAGTAATTCTTCTTTTTCGCCACGACGCATCGCCAAAACGCGGTGTGAGGGGGCGTCTTTTAGCGATTCGGACCACTCGTAATAATCTTTATATTTGATAGCCGCTTCTTCCTTTCCTGGAACTACTCTGGATACGAATTCAGCCTTTTCTAAGAATATCGCTCTTGATTTGGATCGTACTGTCGCGTCTTCCGCAATGATTTCAGCAATGATGTCTCTTGCTCCGGCTAGTGCTTCGTCGCTATTGTTTACTCCTTTTTCTACATCTATTAACGAACTTGCAAGTTCCAGATAATCTGTTTTGTCCTGCGCTAAAAGTAGATCTGCCAAAGGCTGCAATCCTTTTTCACGGGCAACACTAGCTCTTGTTTTACGTTTGGGTTTGTAAGGCAGGTAGATGTCTTCCAGATTCGCCATCGTCTCGGCTGTCATGACCTGTTGTTCAAGTTCAGGTGTCAATTTACCCTGATCATTGATGGATTTTAAAACAGCTTCTTTACGTTTATCCAGATCCTTCAGTTGTTGGGAACGATCTCTGATGTTTGTAATCTGAACCTCATCCAGACTTCCTGTCATTTCTTTCCGATAACGGGAGATAAATGGAACAGTAGCGCCTTCTTCTAATAGTTGAATTGTCGTGCGAACCTGTTTTTCGCTTATAGATAGCTCGTTAGCAATAGTAATTTCGTGTGATAATAAGCTCATTGTAGATTTTACTTTAAAAAGGAAAGCTGTTGAATGGTTATTCAACAGCTCTATGAAATATCTGATTGTAAATTAATGCAATGGAATTACGCAGGTTTGTTTGTGTTTTCCTCTTGTTCTGTAGGTTTCTTTTCTTCTCCTTCGTTGTTTTTGGCCTCAGCAAAGTGGTCATTGTATCCGTAAGTGATATGAGAAGGTTCCTCTCCGTAATCTAATTGCTTATGTGGATTGTGTTCCACGACTCCCGCAGGAGTTGTAAATTCATATTTTTTCTTCGCTGGTTCAGATTCTGAGCTTTCAGCAGTTTCTACTGACTGGGATTCTTGCTCAGCTTTGGCTTGTTCTTCCGCAACTTTTACATCACTAGGGACGGTTTCCTCTTTGACTTCTGTCTTAACGTCTATGTCTTTTTCAAAATTATTGATCTGATCTGAAATCTCACGCTTGATGCCTTCGGATGCATCTTTGAATTCTCGTATCCCTCTTCCTAAACCTCTTGCCAATTCAGGAAGCTTCTTGCCACCAAAAAGTAACAAGATCGCAAACACGATTAAAATCATCTCCTGTGTTCCGATGTTTAGAAATGTTATTACTGGATTGTACATACTCTTTTCCTCTTCTTTTGATTACTAACTAGATGCTAAGTTACACTTATATTTCTATAGTTCTTAGACTAACAGGTAAATTTAAGATAATTTTAAGGTATTTGAAACATAAAAATTACTTAACAAAGGAGCTGTATTTGGTGAGTAAATTTTGTTATATTTTTGCTAAATATTTTTTAATATGACGATAGAGCGGAAATATCTTTGTATTTTTGTGCCTATTTTTTTGAGGAATTGATTATGTTGGGAAAATTTAAAACATTCAAGCCGTATTACAAAAGTACGATCGTATTGGCCGGTCCGGTTGTCATTTCACAACTGGGACATACATTGGTACATACCGCGGATAGCGTTATAGTCGGACATTTTGCTGGAACGATTCCATTGGCTGCAGTGTCCTTGGTGAACGCTGTCTTTATGATCGTTATGGTAGTCGGATTAGGAATTGCCTATGGGATCACACCATTGATCGCACAGGAAAATGGTCGCGATAATAAGGAGGAGTGCGCTGTATTATTATCAAATAGCTTTTGGTTGAATATCATTACCGGTATATTGTTGTTCTGTTTGGTCTATTTTGGATCTATGCTCGCAATTGATCATCTGAATCAGGATCCGGCTGTTGTAAAGGAGGCGAAACCTTATTTACTGATTTTAAGTCTTTCTATGTTACCGCTGATGGTATTCAGTACATTTAAGCAATTTGCCGAAGGTCTGGGCTTTACCAAGCAAGCGATGAATGTAACCATCTGGGGAAACGTACTCAATATTATATTGGCAATCATCTTTGTCAAGGGTATGTTCGGAATTACGCCGATGGGTGTAAAAGGGGTCGGATATAGCACGCTGATTGACCGTATCTTGATGATGGCGGTGATGATGACCTATGTGTTGCGATCGCAAAAGTTTAAGGGTTATATACAACATTTTAAAATTACAGTAATAGACAAGGTAAGACTAGGGAAAATATTGCGGATCGGTGCACCTGTTGCAATGCAATATGTTTTTGAAATTGGTGCGTTTGCCGGAGCATCTTTACTGGCCGGAACGATCAGTGCTACGGCTCAAGCTTCCCATCAGGTAGCAATCCAGTTAGCTGCAATGACCTATATGATGGCCAGCGGTATTGCTGCTGCTGCAACAATTAAAGTGGGCAATAGCTATGGAAATAGAAACCTGTTCCGCTTGGAGCGCTTTGCCATAACTTCTTATCAATTGGTTTTGATCTTTATGTTGATTACGGCGTCATTGTTTGCGATTTTCAATAATTACCTGCCTTACATTTTTACGTCTGATAAGGCGGTGGTCGTTATTGCTGCTCAATTACTGATCATCGCTGGTCTTTTCCAGTTATTTGATGGGACTCAGGTCGTGGGACTAGGTGTTTTGAGAGGTATGGGCGATGTCAATATCCCTACGATCATCACTTTTATTGCTTATTGGATTATCGGACTGCCAAGTGGTTATGTCATGGGAATACTTTTTGACTGGGGTATTAAAGGAATCTGGTACGGCTTGACCCTTGGTTTATTGACTTCATCGGTATTGCTCTATTTGCGGTTCCAATTAGTGATCAATAGAAAGAAGCTCCAATTCGAAAAGAGCATATTGTAGAAGCGTAGAATGAAAGCTTCTGGAAGATAAAACACGCATTGTATAGCGGAGAGTATATTCCCATGAGAATACATGTGATGTAAATAAAAAAGTGGCTGTCCAAAAGGACAGCCACTTTTTTATAACTTGTTGCCTTTAAATTTCTCTGTTGCTATCCCAGTTTTCGAGATAGTCTGCAACCCGTTTTAAGAATGTGCCGCCTAGGGCGCCATCTATTGCACGGTGATCGTAGGATAGGGACAGATACATCATATGTCGAATTCCGATCATATCACCGTATTCTGTTTCGATTACCGCGGGTTTCTTTGTTATTGTACCGACTGCCAATATCGCCGCTTGGGGCTGATTGATAATAGGCGTTCCCATAATATTACCAAAAGCACCAATGTTGGTAAATGTGAATGTCCCATCTTGTGTATCATCAGGTTTTAATTTATTTGCCCGTGAACGCTGTGCAAGGTCGTTCACTGATTTGCTTAGCCCTACTAGACTCAATTGATCGGCATTCTTTATTACTGGTACGATGAGATTGCCATTTGGCAGCGCTGCAGCCATACCGATATTGATATTTTTCTTTTTAATAATATTATAACCATCGATTGATATATTAACCAAAGGAAAGTCTTTTAAAGCCTTGGTAATGGCTTCTATAAATAATGGTGTGAACGTAATATTTTCTCCCTCACGTTTCTTATACGCATCTTTTACTTTATTGCGCCATAGGACTAGGTTGGTTACATCTGCTTCCACAAATGAACAAACATGTGGGGATACTTGGACACTCTTGACCATATGATCGGAAATCAAGCGCCGCATACGATCCATTTCGATAATTTCGTCGCTACCATTCACAACGGTGTGGACTGTTGGAGTCGGCGTAACTTGAGCCGGTTCATTTTTGATCAGAGGGGCATTTGCTGGTTTCGCATGATCTGTGTTTTGCTGCGTGCCTCTATTGGCTACATACAACAGAATATCCTCTTTCGTAACTCTACCCTCGGCTCCTGTACCTTGTATACGATCAAGCTCCTCCTGAGATAATCCCTCATGACGCGCGATGTTTTTTACTAGCGGCGAATAAAAGCGGACACCTTGTTCGTAATGTATATTTGTTGTTTCTTCGGTTGGGCTACTCAATTGCGCCATACCCGGTATTTCCAAATTGGTAGTTTCGCTCGAAAATGTAGGTTGATCAGCTAGGCTTTCCTGCGGTTGAACAGTTGGTTCGCTTGTTTCGGCATCTCCTTCTATTTCTATAATTGCAACAACATCACCAACCTGAACGATTTGATCCGCAGTATAAAGTTGTTCCTTCAAAATTCCCCTAACAGGAGAGGGTACTTCTGAATCAACTTTATCCGTTGCGATTTCCAATAAAGTGTCATCTTCTTCAATCAAGTCACCAGGTTGTTTCAGCCATTTGGTAATTGTTGCCTCCGATACACTTTCTCCCATTTTTGGAAGTAAGAGTTTATATAAAGCCATATTTTTTAGCAATCTCGTTATAGAAAAACGAAGTTAATTAAATTGTGGTTTACTTTCAACAATTTGAAATATTATTCCTTAAAAAACGATTTTATTAAAATTTTATTTTAAGTTACTCGAATTTTGACCCTTCTTCTTTTACCAGTAGTTTCCAGAGCAGGAGAAGCGCATTCATGCGCGTACGTTCGATGTTTATGCGCCTATCGTTGTTGAATTGAAATTTCTTTGTGATCACTTCTTTTTTTCCCGCTACCGCCACCCAGACTGTCCCTACAGGTTTCTCAACAGAACCGCCGCCCGGACCCGCTATCCCTGTTGTTGCAATGGCATAGTCCGTGTTGAATTTTGCTTTTGCGCCTGCAGCCATTTCTATGGCCGTCTGCTCACTGACAGCGCCAAATTGCTCCAACGTTGTTTCATGGACGTTTAGCAATTGCTGTTTTAGTCTATTGGAGTAGGGGATTGTTCCCCCGACGAAGATTTCGCTACTTCCGGGATTTGCTGTTAATGAAGCCGCCAGACTTCCGCCTGTACAGCTTTCAGCTGTAGTCAAGGTAAGTCGCTGTTGAGTAAATTGCTTAATTAAATATGCTTCAATAGTGGTGTCGTAATCCGCAATTACATAATTTTTTAAGCGATTCAAAAGTTTGCTCTTAAAGAGCTTTACTTCTTGAATAATATCAGCTTTGTTTTTACTTTTTCCGGAAAGCCGGAGGCGAATAAAAGCTAATGTGGGTAAATAGGCCAATTTAATAGTTGAAGGAAGTTCTTCTTCAATATCCTTTATTTCTTCAGCAAGATAAGACTCTCCGATACCGCCTAAAAGTATGGTTTCGTGATGGATGAAGATGTCTTTATTTTGTTGTTCAATCAAGGGGAAGACACGCTGTTCCATGAGATGTTTCATTTCAAATGGTACACCGGGCATAAAAATATAGTGTTTTTGTGCCTCAGAAACCAACATACCTGGTGCTGTACCATAATCGTTGAATAATATTTCACAGTTTGCCAGAACATCTGCTTGCTGTCGATTAATCTCTAGCATTTCCATATTGCGGGACTCAAAGAAACTTGTTACATGTTGGAGTACTTTTTCGTCACGGATTAATGTTGTGCCAAAATATTTTGCTGCAGTTTTTTTCGTAACATCGTCTTTAGTTGGACCAAGCCCCCCAGTAATTAAAATCAAATCGGCTCTTGTGGACGCGCTTTTTAATGTGTTGAAAATAGCTTCCTCCGTGTCGGGAATGGATGTCATCTGGACAATATCTATCTCAAATTTTCCCAATTGTTGTGCAATCCAGCTGGAGTTGGTATCGATAATCTGGCCTATCAGAATCTCATCTCCGATCGTAATAATTTCTGCTTTCATAGTATAAACTTACATAAAATTACGGATCAACTATACGCTAAAATTGTTTTGATTAAAAGAAATTAAAGATGGTCCTTTTCGCATAGTAACCGGGTTTGAATTTTTGGGTTTATACCGGATTAATTGCATAAAAAAAGCAGTTATTTTAAAAATAACTGCCTCCAGAACTTGCTCTTTTTGTCAATTTGAGATCTTGCAATATGGATGCCTTCGCTCGAATGGTGACATTATAACTTCGATATCGTCCAAATGGCATCCACCCAAAGGACATATCCCAACAGTGTAAATCTCGATAGATATTGAAGGAAGTCATGACAACTTCTTTTTGTTTGAAATCGTACCCAGATTGAAATGTCACTTTCCATTTAGGGGTAACACTAAAGTCTCCATGTAAATTCAGTGTACTCGTAATCTGATTGTCCATGCGTCGTGTACTTGAATTAAAGAACTTGGACATATTAAAACTGAACGAAGCCGCTAGATTCCAGGGAATATTAAAGTCTACAAATGCATTGGGGTCGGAACTGATTCGAGCTAAAGCCTGTGCCTGCTCTGGGGTCATACCAGCATTGGACATTTGCTTTCTCAGTGAATCGATGTTGTCACCCCTTGATTTGGCTGCTTTCGGATTTAGACTATAGTCAAAGGATAAACCGAAATTTGTCAGACGGGCCAAACTTCCATCTTTAATTGCATATCTGTTGACGCGGACACCATTGTCATTTACAGAATAAGGATCAAATGTACCATTGAAGTTTACATTCATCTTCTGGTCGAAAAATGCGGTCCGACCAGAGAAAGTGATCGGCGATAGTTTTAATGAATCGGCAACAAAATTGTAATTTCCACTAAAAGTCAAGCCTTGGAGAATCGGTATCTTTTTGAAACCACCATCGGTGGTGTCAGATTTGCTCTTCACCTTGGCCTCAATATTGTTGTCAATTGAGAAGCCTATACCCGCAGATTTTCCGGCAGAAGGTGAACCATATACTCCCTGTGCAAAGATGGAGTATACGTTACGATTGCCATATTGATCATTATATTGTTGATAGAATCCATAACGTGGATCTGAGAAATCTGGTCTGTAGTTAAAATTGATGGATGGTGTGACCACGTGTCTGATCGCTTCGATCTTTCCGATCTTTGGATACATACCGTATATCTTAGTCGAAAGACCAGTAGATACAGAGTAATCGTAAGCACGATTAAATCCCTGTAGTGTATCAAGCCGTTGTTTATAGCCTGCAGGCGTGTTATCAATACGTTGTCTGGTACTTTGTAGATACCAACGTTCGGTGTAGTTAACACTAGTATTGAATTGAAAGTATTTAAATGCGTTAAGCGATAAACTGATCGGAATATTATGCTGGAAACCATTCTGGAATCTTTTAAAACCTCCAGAACTAAACAACAAGCTGTCTTTAGTATTGACAGTATTTTGTGCTTGAAAACTATAACCAACATTAATACGTTGATACCATTTCTGTTCGCCTACACGATCTTTGCTGTCAAAAGGATTGAATGAAGAAACGTTTAAACTGATATTTGGTAAGCTTAACTGAATACTTCTGTCAGCCATATTCTGACTATGGGTTAAACTTGCTGTTAGATTTACTTTTCCATCGGCAAACACTTTTCCATAACTAATGGACGACCCCATTCTGTTTTGGGCTAGATTTTCATAGGTGGTTAGGTTGCTTCCTGTACCTGTGTTGCGGAAATAGGATGCGGTACCAAAGTTTACACTAGCAGAAAAAGATGTTCCCGGGTTAGCTTCTTGACGTTGGGTATGATTCCAGGTTACATTGAAGTCTTTATTGGAACCGTAATCTTTTGTTCCTTCCACCCCTGTTTTCGTATTTGCATAACGTATATTAAATCCACCATTAAATTTATAATTTACGGTATAACGTGTATTCATGGATACTTCCCATGAACCTTTTGAATACAATGAGCCCCTAATTTCACTATCCCAGTAATCGTTGAAAGCGAGATACCAACCAATGTCACGCATGGAGAAACCTCGCGTATAATCTTCACCAAAAGATGGGAAAAGAAATCCTGATGCTCTTTTATCGGGTTTAGGGAAGAATGCAAAAGGAAAGGCTACAGGCATAGGTACACCCATCACGACTAAATAGGCAGGACCGGAAATGATCTGATTTTTGGTCACAATTCCTTTGGATATATGTATACCAAAATGGGTGTGTGGCTCCGGTAAATTACAAGTACTATAGAGTCCCTTGTAGATTGACATCTCATCATAGATATTCTTTCGGACGATATTGGCTTGGATAAAGCCTCCATCTACCTCGGTCATAATACCATAGGTATTCCCTTCCTGCTTTTCGTAGTCATAATAGAGGGAATCTACCGTTTTAGGAGATTCACCATTTCCCATAATAACAATAGGACGGCCTACATATTTGCCGCTTTTATCATAGATGCCTGATGCGAAAATCTTTTTTTGATTGCGGTCGAGTCGGATGTAATCAGCTGAAAGTTCAAAATCTTGATATTTTACTTTTGCACCACGATATAGATGGCTAATATTCTTTGCTACTTCCGATTTTTGGGAATCGACTGCGATGATGCTGACTTCCGCCTGCAATCCATTGCCTTTTTTCTTTGTGGTATCCTGTCCTGATTTAGTAGAATCAGCAGGTTTTATTTTTGTTGTATCCTGCAGTTTACTGGTCGCCGAGACAGGGTCCTTACTTTGAAGTCCGTTCTGTTTTAATGGAATATTGCTCTGAGCTAATGTTGAATTGCTCATTGCAAGAATGATAAATAGTGTTAAAATGTTGATTAACGACTTCAAAATTAAAGACAAATGTTATTTTTGTGAAATAATGTTAAACTTCGAAGGACAAAATTAGTCAAAAAACAAATAGAAAATATGTTAAATATCGTTATCTATTAAAGAAATAATATTGACTCATTTTGTATCGTTTATAGTAGAGCAAATAAATATTCAATGAAATCAGATTTAAGAATTAGAAAATGGTGTAGCATTATGTTGGCTACTTTGGGATTTTTTTTATTGAATTCTTTCAAATTAAACAATGGCCAACCCGAACCACCCGACTATCAGATTAAAACCATCGTTATTGATGCTGGGCATGGTGGAAAAGATACCGGTGCACAGGGCCGTCGATCCCTAGAAAAGAATGTAGCGTTGGACGTAGCGTTAAAGCTCGGCCGACAAATTCAAAAAGATATTCCTGGAGTTAAGATTATCTACACGCGGACTTCTGATGAATTTGTGGAATTGTATAAACGTATTCGTTTGGCGAATGCTAACAAAGCGGATTTATTTATTTCCATTCACTGTAATTCCGGTGGTTCTAGCGCCCATGGTACAGAAAGCTTGGTTTCTGGTTCGCATCGTTTAGGGCAACAGGATGCTGCAGTCCGTGAGAATGCATCGTTATTACTCGAATCAAATTATAAAGAAAATTACCAGGGATTTGATCCTAAAGACCCTGAAAGTGCTATTATTTTTTCATTGATGAAAAACAGATTCCGTGAAAAAAGTATTCGTTTGGCACAGATGATTGAGGGAGAGTACGTGAAAGCGGGAAGACATAGCCGTGGGTTCTGGGAAAAAGGATTAGCAGTATTAGCAGAGGCAGGCATGCCAGCAGTTTTGACAGAAATCGGATTTATCAGTAATAGGGAAGAGGAAAGCTATCTTTTATCGGATGAAGGGCAACAAGAAATTGTCAATAATTTGGTTTCGGCTTTAAAAATTTATAAAAATTCTGTTGAACGCTAAACAGATTTGCTTTTATGCTGTTTTAAAGTTATATTAATGATGCATTACAAAAAAAATGATTTGTGAAAATATCTAATGAAACAAAAGTCGGCATATTAGCAACAGTTGCAATTGCTCTATTATTTATAGGGTATAGTTTTTTAAAAGGAAACGACGTCTTCAGTAGCGATAATACATTTTATACAACTTACCATACAGTCGACGGGTTGACTTCTTCCAAGCCGGTTTTAGTTAACGGTTATCAGATAGGACGGGTGTCAAAAATGACCTTACAACCAGATGGTAAAATAAAAACGGAATTTAAGATCCATTCCCATTATAAAATCCCTAAAAATACGATCGCTCGTATTTCCAGCACAGATCTATTGGGTAGTAAGGCAATCGTTTTCGAGATGGGCAATAGCACAGAAATGGCCAAAGATGGTGATTTTCTAAGTTCAGGTATCCAACCGAATATCATGGATAAAGTTGAACCAATTCAAAAGCGAATTGAAACAATTACGATCAAACTGGATTCTACATTGACAGTGGTTAATACGGTTCTAGATAAACAATTTCAAGATGATTTTAAGAATAGTATTCATAGCATATCCACTTCTCTGAAAAATGTTGAAGGAATCACAAAAGATGTAGAGGGGCTTGTGGGAACTGAAAAGGGACGGTTAAATAGAATTATGGCCAATCTGGAATCGATCACATCCAATTTCTCACAAAATGGTGAGAAAATCAACGCAATAATGGCTAATCTAAATAATATAACAGATAAAGCGGCACGATTGGATTTTGAACAAACTATGAACAAGGTAAATGCAACCATGTCCGATTTTCAAAATATTACCAGCAAGATTAACAGTGGTAAGGGGTCAATTGGTTTGTTGCTTAATGATGAAGAATTATACCACAATCTAAATAACGCATCTAAAGAAATGGATAATCTCATGAAGGATGTCAAGGAGAAACCTGGTAAATATATCAAGCTTTCTATTTTTGGGAAAAAAGGTGAAAAATAGATTTTGATTATCAGAAGCCTTATATAGAAAAAGCCTGCAATTTGCAGGCTTTTTCTATATAAGGCTTCTTTAGGTTCTTGAATTAGTTCGCTCTCCCTCGCAGTAGAAGTTACTACGCACCTGATTAGCTCTCAAATACGCTACTATTGTCACCGACAAACAGTCCTGCTACTTTTTCCTTTTTTCTGTTCAGAAGTTCTGCTTTACTGTTTTGGGGTTACGTTTTTTTTATGGCTGTGTATCGTATTTTAGTCGGCTACAGGTAAGCGCTAACGGTGCTAAATTTTCTTTTAAGGGGTCATTGGGGCTATTTTATGAAATCACCTGGTGTATTTTTATCTAGGTTGTTTATCATTGCTGGTGCTTAACTTATGACCAAGTTGATACCATATCCAATATTAAAACTCTATTAACACTATTTTTATAGGGTATTAACAGAGGGTTAATAGGGATATACCCCTGTTAACCCCCTGTTATACCCTTGTTAATACCCCGTAATATCCCTTTTAATAGATAAGTAGGTGTTAATCAATAGTTAACTTGGTCCTTTGTTATCTGAAACGATCGAAAAAGATGGAATGAGATAGATTACAGCCCCTGCGGATGGTCAATTTGAAAGGGAAATCAATAATCCTGAATCCAGAAATACCGGGTTTACTTTATGGTCATCCATTAAACCAAAAAATTAACGCCACTCAATAAGTGGCGTTAATTTTCGCAATTGCAGTATTTTACTAGCGATTTTATTAGTAGTGTAAGTATATAATCTCACTATCTGATTTTACAGCTGTATTAGAGGGTTTCTTTAAGCCAGGTAAAGAATTCTCTTTGCCAGACCTGAGCATTGTGTCCTGATAGTACCCAGTGGTTTTCATCAGGGAGATAGACAAGTCTGCTCTTTATTTTTTTCAACTGAGCCAGTTGAAAGGCTGCTAAACCTTGTCCTATCGGAACACGGTAATCTTTTCCGCCTTGAAAAATCAGAATAGGTGTATGCCAGTTATTTGCTTTCTCAATTGGATTAAACTGTGTATAAGATTTTTCGTTTTTGCTATCCCAGTAGGCACCACCCAATTCATGATTGGCAAAGAACAATTCTTCCGTCGTACCATACCAACTTCTCATATCGAATAAGCCGTTATGTGCAATGAATGTTTTGAAACGATTTTGATGGACTCCGGCTAACTGGTAAACGGAATAACCACCATAACTAGCGCCAATTGCTGCTCTACGCGCTGTATCGACATATGTTTCTTTAGATATGTCATCTATAGCAGATAAATAGTCTCTGATGGGTTGTCCGCCCCAATCTTGCGAAATTGCTTCATTCCATTTTACTCCCCAGCCGGGCATGCCTCTACGATTTGGTGCGATAACAATGTAACCTTGTGAAGCAATTAATTGCAGGTTCCAACGGAAAGAATAAAACTGTGTGAGCGCAGATTGTGGCCCACCTTCACAGTAGAGTATAGTTGGGTATTTTTTTGCAGGATCAAAATTTGGCGGGTAAATTACCCATGAAAATAAATCAGCACCATCGGACGCTTTTGTAATACGTCTTTCAATTTTGTTTTCCGCAATTGCTGCATACTTGTCGTCATTGACATTGGTGACCGCTGTCAAAGATTTGTTTTTGAGGTCAAAGCTAAAGACTTCAGTCGCACGCGTGAATTTGGTCAAAGTAACAATCAGCTTATCTCCGGTTTGACCAACAATACCCGTAATATCAAAGTCTCCAGTTGAAATTTGTTGGATCTTCGGAAGACTTTTTGACTTTATATTCGAAGGCACCTCTAATTCAAATAACTGCACAGTACCTTTGGTGGCGGCAGTAAAGTATATTTTGCGATTATCATTGCTCCAGATAAAACTGTTGACGGTACCATCCCAGTGTGCTGTTAAATTTAATCGGATTGAACTGCTTTTATCAAATAGGATGATGTCATTTTTGTCGGACTCATAACCATCGGTTTTCATACTGAGCCAAGTTAAACTTTTACCATCTGGAGAATAACTTGGTGCAACGTCATAGCCGTTCATGCCTTCGGTGAGATTGGTGGTTGTACCAGAAGATAATTCATAACGATAAATATCTGTGTTGGTGCTTACGGCATAATCTGTCCCGAATTTTTTCTTACAGACATATAGTATCGCCTTGCTGTCGGGAGACCAAATGAAATCTTCAGCACCACCGAAAGGTGCCTGTGGACTGTAATAAGGTTGATCCTTCAGTAGATCAACGGGATCGCCTATCTTTCCATTGCTGTAGCTGGCAACAAAAGGGTGATTGAATTTTCCATCATTGAATGTATCCCAATGTCTATAATCTAAGTTGTCATAAATATAGGCATCCGATTTTGGCAATTCTGGGTATTTATCTGTGCTATGGTATTTTTTGATTAATACAGATTGGCTAAAAAGAATATGTGTTCCATCAGGAGAAAATTTGACATTTTCCAGGGCCATTTCACCGGATGTCAGCTGAGTTGCCTCTCCCTTTGTCAGATTTTTTTTCCATAGGTGGCCTTTCGATAGATAAATCACATCACCATTTTGTTCGATCTGGACTACTGCTTCGCCTCCTTTCTGATCCGTAAATTGACCACCAGCACCATTGGCTAATGAGATCGTATAAAGATTCTTCTCACTCGTATTGCTTTCCAGGTTGTAATTAGAAACACCATACAGCAATGTTTTGCCATCTGAAGAAAGTCCTTCGGCCGATACACGTCCGAGATCCCAAAGGGTGCTAGGGTTAATCGGTTGTGGTGTTTCAGTAACCATCTTAAAACTGGATTTTCCACCTTTGCTTTCTTGCGCATTGCTGAGGTTGCATGCCATAATCGCTAATGTAAATATTGTAAGTTTTTTCATATATATAATGCTGAAAAATGTCCTCGCAAGTTACAGATTTTGCTACTAAAAGCTAAGCAAAGGATGAAAATAGCCGTCTTATTTAATAAAAAGACGGCCATTTGTTCGGATAAGTTTATTTCTTGAGCAATATGCCGATAATTACCCAATAGATTTTGAGATGTTGCTTATTGATCAGCATGATTGTTGTCAAATTGATACCAATTAATTTTTGTGGAAACACGCATCAGGATTGCCAAAATAATAAAGATTCCGATCGTTCCCGCGATGAGTGAGTAATCTCTAAGTTGCATGAGTACATAGATGAATAAATAGAATGTACCCAAAATAGACCCGAGTAAAAGTGCAGATTTAAGATTTTTTGTAATCGCTTTTATAAAACTTGCAATGAGCATTACGGTCGCGATTGCTGCGATTAAATACGCGAGATTAAATCCGATATGTTCTGATAACGCTAATAATAGTGTATAAAAGAGTACCATGGCTGCTCCAATTAGTACATATTGGATAATATGGATTCTTTTTTTCTTGATGATTTCAGTGAATAGGAGCGAAGTGAATGTCAAGAGGATGATCAAAATACCGTATTTAGCTACCCGTGTTGTTTTTTGATAGTTATTGATATCTGGTAGAAAATTGATAGTGATCATATCCGAGTTGACCAGCATGTCACTAGGTACGTTTGTATCAGATGCAGCAGGGGCAGTGGGCTGGGGCGACTCAACTTCATCTGTCAGGTTGCCCCTGTTTTTTTCGAAAAGATAGATTGGGTAAATGTCTCCTGACCATTGTTGGGGCAGCTTGCGACTAAAGGAAGGGATCTCCCAGGATGCTGAAAAATTGGCGTTGTCGACTGATCGCTTAGTTGGTAAGAATGCACCGACAAAACTCGGATTAGCCCAATTCCCTTTTGCGGAAATATTTGTTTGATCACCGAGTGGGACAAAATTTAATGATTTTGAACCTTTTAGGTCCAGTGTGATTTTGAAAAGGCTCTCGCTTTGGGGATTGATTGAGATTGGGCAGACCAAATTTTGATTGAATAGTTTGAGGTTGTTGAAATCAGGATCGAAAGCTGACTCTAGACCATTCCATTTGAGAACAGGGCGTCTACCTAATCCCTTAAAATCTTGTATACCAAATACTAATCGACTTCCTTTCCAATCAATCTTTTCAATTGGGATTTCCAGCTTTGTTAGATCGATTTTATTAAAGCTACCTTCGATCGAGATATGACTGTTATATACCACAGTATTATAGATCCCTCTGGAAAGATGCTGCGGACTGATGTCTGTGATGATATTCGAACTTTGGGGTAGGATAAATATCCACTTTGTTTGTTTGTATTCGAATGTTGCTGAGTTTTTACTTTTTTCAGCGGGCTTCTGAATAATTTCGCTGTAGGGGATTGCTACGACGGGACCGGAGATGACCTGCTCTTGGCCCCAATTAAGCGCAATACCTTCGGATACGCTTTGCTCGCGAGTTTTACGTTCTTCAATTAGATCGCTGATCAATGTCAGTGGTATGAGCAATAGCAGTGAAAGAAATAAGATGACAAATAATTTTAGGACAGTTGAGTTGCTAATTTTTTCAAAAAGCGAATACTGTTCTGCTGCAAATGAGCTTTGGGGTGTATTTTGGTTTTCCATGATTTCATTTGTTTAAATCAACCTGAATATTTTTACTGTATAATGCAATTTGGAGTTCGGTAAGCTGATAATGAAGTATCTCTTTGAATTCAATATGGTGGAATCTTTGTAGGGATCGGCCTTTCTGGAAGGTTTTCTTGTAATATTTAAAATGTTCTGGAAACAGGATGCCACCAATCGCGATCATTCCCATTAAGTATAGACTGACTTTTCCGTTACCCAACAGAAGATATTGCATGGCAATTTCATCTTGAATTTCAGTTCCCGTTCCCGTTATAATATGGAAGACATCGTGATTTTCCAATTTCGGCATGACATCAAACCCCTTGCTTGCATAAAAGAGACCCAAACTATGGCCAATGCTCCCAATTGGGTAGGTTAAAAATTCCTCTTTGCTAATTCCCCATGCTTTTTTGTTCCATTTGAAAATATCTGCATACACTTTGGAAGACCAGTTGTAGAGATGAAGCATAAGTTTTAATCGAATTCCTTTCATGTTTTATTGTTTTAAAAGTACTTTGAAATTCAAAGTGTTTGGATAAAAAAATTATTTATATTGTTGTTTTATTAAATTTTCTAATGCAATAAGGTGGTTTTCAAATGCTTTTAAACCTTTTGTTGTCCTTTTATATTTTGTATTGGGTTTGCGGTCAACAAAACTTTTCTCCACGACAATATACTCTTCCTTCTCCAGTGTCTTGAGGTTGGAGGCTAGATTTCCATCAGTTACTTCCAATACTTCTTTGAACGAATTGAAGTCATATTCTTCATTCACTGCAAGAACGCTCATAATTTGTAAGCGGACTCTATTTTCGAATATTTTGTCATATAAAGAAAGATCTAATTTCACGATTCGTACTTTTTGTAAACGATAAAACCATAGATGATATGTAACACACCAAATCCTAATCCCCATAACATCAGTCCGTGGTCTGGAAGACATACTGCTATTAAACCTAAGCATATTTCTAGTATGCCTAACCATTTTACTTCTGTGAAGGTATAAATGCTGCCAGCAGCTAAAGCCAAGCCATAGAAAATAAGCAGTATCCCAGCAATCAAATGATAATAACCTTGAGAAAGTAGGACTAATGCTAAAACTCCTCCAGTTATCAAAGGGATTGAAACTGCAAATAAAAGAGATTTGCTGGTAATGTTCCAAATCGACTGCTTATTTTTCTTAGCTTTCTTTCGAGCCATTAACCATCCGGTCAATAATGAGAGCGTCAGAATCAATAGAGCAACTATTAAAAAGAGTGTAGGAATAGTCAGACCAGAGGCGAACCGATTGATCACAGCTTCGGGACTTGCTATCGCATAGTAGCCAAGTAAAGTTCCTAATAACGCATAGCAGCCGATAAGAACACCTGACAAACCGCTTATCGAAACAAATTTGGAGGATTTCTCCATCAATAATCTGATCTCTCCAAGCTCTTTAAATAAATCTTTTTGTTCCATAAAAGTACTTTGATATTCAAAGTAAATGAATAATAATGAATTATGCAAGAGGTAGAAAGAATATTGAAAAAAAATAAAAAAAAGAGTGGAAAATACTTGCAAGATATAGGTTTGGTTTCTATCTTTGTGGCATCAAAAGAAATCCTAATGCGGAAGTGGCGTAATTGGTAGCCGCACCAGACTTAGGATCTGGCGCCGCAAGGCGTGGGGGTTCGAGTCCCTTCTTCCGCACTTGATGTCCTCCCGAACTTAAAACCTCGGGAGGATTTTTTTATGAATGCGATATAGCTAAAAAGAGTATGAATATTTCACACGAGAATGTAGATGCAATCAATGCGGTCGTCAACGTCGCATTAGCACCTGAAGATTATAATCCTCAAGTCGACAAAGAGATTAAAGCGCAAGCTAAAAAGGCAAAATTACCAGGTTTCCGTCCGGGTCAAGTTCCAGTGGGACATATCAGACGTACTTATGGTAAATCTATTTTATTTGATGAGATCAATAAATTGGTGAACGATAGAATCACGAATTACATTTCAGAGAACAAATTAGAAGTATTAGGTCAACCACTTCCTTTGGAAGATGACGCACAATATAGCTGGGATTATAAAGATAATTTCAATTTTAAATATGAGATTGGTTTAGCTCCTGCTTTTGAATTGCCTTTTACTGCTGAGACTGAGTTTGCTGTTTACGATATCAAAGCTGATCAAGAGACCTTGGCAGATCGTATCAAAAACTTACGTCGTAGCTATGGAAAGATGACTAATCCAGAAGTATCAGAAGAAGGTGATGTATTGTATGCTACCTTGAAACAAGATAAAGAGGAAGGTCTTGAGAAAACAACTTCGATCCGTACGGATATCGTTGAAGATGCAAAAATCAAGAAATCTTTAGTAGGTCTTAAAAAAGACGATGCTGTTAAAATCGATGTTAAGAAAGCTTTCAAAACAGAAGATTTAGCACGTATCTTAGGTATCACTGAAGAAGAAGCTACAGCTTTGGATGTAACAAAATTCGAATTGACTGTTAAAAACATCAACCGTTTAGAAGAAGCTGATCTTAACCAAGAGTTTTTTGATAAATTGTTTGCAGAAGGTGAAGTAACTGAAGAAGCTCAATTTACTGAAAAAGTAAAAGAAGAAGTAGAAAACTTATTCAAGCAAAACTCAGATCAAAAATTACGTAACGATATGTATACTTTTGGTATGGACAAAGTTGATGTAACTTTCCCTGAGGAGTTCTTGAAAAGATGGTTGAAAGCGACGAACCCTAGCATTTCTGAAGAGGAGCTTAATGAAGGTTTTGCTGATTTCTTGAACAACTTGAAATGGACAATCATCGAAAACCGTGTTGTTACTGAAAACGGTCTTGAAGTTAAATATGATGAGGTAATCAATTTAGCGAAAGAACGTATCTACGCACAAATCAAAATGTACAATATCAACGAAGAGCCTTCTGATGAGCAATTGAATCAGTTTGCAATTCAATTGTTACAAGACAGAGAGCAAGGTAACCGTTTGTTCGAAGAAGCTAAAGCTTTGAAAGTATTTGATCACTTAAAAGGTTTGGTTAAATTGAACAGCAGCGATATTGAATTTAAAGAATTCGAAAAATTAGCGTAAGCGATTTTTAACATTATTATAAGAAGGCCCTCCAAATATCTTGGAAGGCCTTTTTTTATGCCTTCAATGAAGTCTCCTTTATACTATTGATCGTTTTGATTTATAGAAGCTACCTAGATATATCCCTTGCTCTGATCTTACCATTTGGTAATCATTGATTCATTCAGCTTTTTTGATTGTGATGGGATAGCTGGACTAGCTTTTACTATTATTTTAGTAGCCTATTGTTAGTTGGGCTGGCTTTTCTTTACATCTGTTTGGGTTGGAATAAAGAAATTATTCTTCTTTCCCAATGGAAATAGCCTTTTCAGAAATTCAGAGAAGGTGTTAAACTCTTGCCGATATAATAATCCAAAGGCGCTGATATATTCCCCATCGTTTGGACTAAGAAGAAAGTTTCTTGTGTTTAGGCGGTTGGAAGCCCTAAGTACAAGTCGACCATCTTTGCGCAAATAAAACATAGCTTCAGCATCAGTTGAAACCCGATCTGAGAATACATTCAAATCTGTTAATGCCTGACTCCTGCGATCCGAAATACCGCCTGTTAGAACTAACCTGTCATTAAATAGGCGAAGGGACGCAGAGGCGTCATTCAATGATTTAATATTGATATCAAAGAAATTGATATTGAGTGATTGTGCGATGATATTATTGATTTGATTGAAAGCAATTTCGGTGCCCGCTGATAGTAATGTATTGTTGACTTCTTTCCCAAAATCACTTTGTGTTCCGGGGGTGAAGCTACGTCTCACAATTAAACTGAGCGCTTGCTGGTTGACATTATTGGCATCAGAGAAATACCCTTGCAGCTCGTCCTTCACACCAGGGTTCTGTGGGAAATTGATGTCAAATGTAATATCGGGTTGACTCAATTGACCTTTTAAAATCATGTCCGCTTGTGCTAGTACACGCTCAGGATTTTCCTCTCTTCCCGCAGCATTGTACAGTGGAGCTAAGCTGGTTCTCTGTTGGTATATTGCGTTGATATTGATATTGGCTTCAGTCGGATTGCCAGCCCATCGTACAGTTCCGCCCTCCTTTAAGTCAAATATTTTGTTGATATAATCCTGTGCGGTGAAATTAAACTTACCACTGTTTACGATGAAATCACCGAACATTTCAAAATCTCCCAGTGAAGATATTCGCATATTCAGGTTACTATTTCCTTTGCCCGATAGTTCCCCCATACTTGAAAAAAGGTTGATTTCAGCATTTGGTGTGATTAGTAGATCCATATTCATCGTCAAACCATTAAAATCCCGTTTCTTTTGATTTTTCTTGATTTTGGTAGAGTCTTTTTCTATAAAGTAGATGAAATCACTATCGGAAATTGTACTTGTGCTATTAAAAGGTATATTGATGACTGTGTTTTCTTCTGATTTAGCACGTATATTGATGTTCATTGCTGATGTCAATCCCTTAAACTGGAAGGTTCCGGAAGCATAAGCGGTGCCATAATAAGTATTGTTATCTTTTATTGTTGTATTCAATACCATGAAATTCTTTGCCTCAGCTGTCACATCTATATCCGGGTCACTTAACTTGTTAAGATCAACAATGCCGTCGATGGTCGCTATATTGTTTTTTTGATCGTATATTTTGAGACCAGCAAGGAAAATTCTATTGTTGGTCACATTGATTTCTTCGGAAAGACGATAGGGGGTTTTGAGGTAATTGATAACCATTGAAGCATTGTCAAGCTTTCCCGATCCACTAATTTTTGGGTTTAGGATATCACCTTCTATGTCAAGGTCTGCATTTATCTTACCTTTAATGTTGGAAACTAGACTTCGCAGAAACGGTTGAAAAACAAATACATCTGTATTAACCAACGTTGCCCTAAGGTTGAGTTTGTTATTTTCACTTAGGTGGTTGTAGGAACCCCTTAACTGAATTAATTTATCACCTTCTTCTATTTTACTATCTAGTTTTACCAATTGGTTTTCAGGGTCATAATTAGCACTAAGTGCTAATGCTCCTATTGGGATATTGTTGTAAAGGATGGGGGATGTCTTGATGTTGGCAACGATAAATGGAGACTTAAAAACAGAATTAACCTCAATCTTTCCATTTAAATTTCCTGACAAATTGATACCGTGTGGTTTTGTGATACCATTGAGCGAACTGAGATTAAAATCCTGGAATCTTAAATTGATTTGATCTGAAACGTCATTTGATAATATGCCATCAATATGCACTTTCTGCTCAGCATGACTCAATGTGAGTTTCTCAAAATACCATTTGCCTTTTGAAATTTTTAATTGTGCATCATTGTTGACAAGCCACTGTTCTTTGTTGATAAGTATATTGGATGGGTAAAAATTGATGAAAGCTGGTTTTGCATGGGCAAAACGGATAACGCCATTGAGATCTAAGCTATTGCTGGCTTCCAGTTCTGACATTTTTATGTTGAACTGTAAACTGTCATTGACTAAGGTGTTTGAAATATTTACATTCTTGATGTAAGTGCTATCCGTAAAATTGATCTGGTCTATGGAAGTCTGTAGTTCCATATTTTTAAGATTGGCATTTTGGTCAATAATCAAATGGGTGAGACGTATGCCATTGTATTTAAATTCAGGTGCATAAAAATTAAAATTTGCGGTCTGCTTTTCGCTGGCAAATTTTGCATTCAATGTTGCTCCACTATCCAGGGCGATGTCTTTTCTAAAGAAGGTTGCAATAGGTCTGAAAGATTTTATATTGATATTGAGGTCAAAATCCTGACGGTTAAAGTCATTCTTTTCAAATCCAATTGCAGGAGCGTAACGCATCGCTAGTGCCTTAAAATAAGGGACAATCGTGTTTAGATCAATTCTTCCTTTGAGGTCTATATGGCCAATAGCAGACTGCAGTGTTAACGACCGCGCTTCTTGATTTCCTTCTGCGAGGAAATTGATGTTTTTGATCACAAACTTTCCTTTGGAAGAAGTAAAACTTACACTATCGGATTTAAATTCCCCGGTAATATTATTGATGTTATCCCCAATTAAGCTCGTATGTAATTTGGTGTCTACAATATTGATTGAGTCACCTTGAAAGAAATTGAGCTTTTTTAAATTTGCCTGTTGTATATCCGCATCCAAGTGATAGTTAGGCTGGGCGGACCAGTCTATATCTGTCGTAAACTGTAACCTAAGATGTGGGTCATATATTGTTCCCGAACCGAGAAATAATTGTTTGTCTATATCGCCTTTAACCTGAATCTGCTGATAGGTATATTGTTTAAAACTGAAATTAGTTAGATTCCCTGCTATATTAAGTTTTAAATACTTGGGATCAGTACCTGTTCCATCGAGCTGTAGATCGAAGCCAGAACTGCCTAAATCTTTTAATTTGGTAGCTTTACCAAGATCAAATTTTTTAGACTGAAATTTGCCGGCATATTTTATTTCTTTTCGTAGGTCTAGTGTTCCATCAGCTTCTACATTACCAATGTCAGTAGCGAAGGCACCAATGGTTTTAAACTTATTGTACTTTCCAAGTAAGCTGCCTTTGAATGTGAATTTATTGAAAAGTGTGACAATCTCAGGAAGTTTGAAGTTTTTTAAATTACCGAGTTCACTAATAATATTTTTGAGATCACTATGTTCAGAGGAAATAAAAACATGGGGAACAATAAAATCTGTCTTGTCTATATCAGGTAGGCCTATAATTTTTAGATCGCCCGCTAATTTGGTGTTTTTTCCAATGGTCAGATCTAATTGTGAGGCATTGATGGCTGCTACAGTACCCTTCAGGTTCGATTTTTTGATCTTTACATCAAACTTGACCTGGTGCATTGGGGATGAAAAGAGGGCAATATCTTCGGAGTGTATGCGCGAATCGCGTGCACGTATCTCGACATTGACTTTATGAATAAAGTCTGAAAAATCTGAGAAATTATTGTAGCTTAATTTTATATAATTTTTGACTGTGGAACGATTGGTTGTGAGCATGAGATCTGTCAGTTCAATGCTTTTGTTACTTACTGAAGCATGGGCGAGGAGTCCCTTAATAACCAATCCTTTTTTTTCATTAAGATTGAAACCTTTGATGTCTGCTGAGATACGATTGGAGTCAATTTTTATATTACTAAAGTGTGCATTTAATTTTGATATACCTAAATCGCCAAAATCAACAACTTTATTATAGTGTTTTTGCCTATGGTTAACATAGTTGAAAGAGTTGTTGTTGATAATAAGTTCTTTAATGTCAAAGATTATTTTTTTTGAACTTTTCTTTTTCTCTTTCTTTGGCGGGTTGAAATATCGGATTAAAAATGAGATATTGCTGCTATCCTTAAATTGTTCGAAATTACTTTCCGTATTTTCAATCTTCAACTTATTAATGACAACCCTGTTCAATTCTATTAGCTGGGATAGATTTACAATTGCCTCTATTTTTTCGGACTTTATTATTTTTTGACCTTCTGGGGTATAAATTTCGAAGCCCTCTATCACAACTGATTTAAAGGGTTTAAAATAAATACTTTTTAAACTGATTTTGGTGTCCAGCTCCTTGGATAAATACTTGATGGTCTTTTGTGCAACAAAATTTTGTACAGGTTTCAGCTGTAGCGATAATGCCAATGCAAGCAGTATAATGAATATACTACCCAGGACTATTGACATTATTTTTATTATTTTTTTGATACTTTTGTATTCTAATTTATAACTCCAGCTATGGCTATTATTTTAGGGATTGAATCCTCTTGTGATGAAACCTCCGCTTCTATTTGTATTAACGGTGAAATTCATTCAAATGTTATTGCTACTCAAGCAATCCACGCAAAATATGGTGGAGTTGTTCCCGAGTTAGCCTCACGTGCCCATCAACAAAATATTATTCCTACGGTGGACGAAGCCATTCGTCAAGCAAAAATAAGCAAAAATCAAATAGATGCAGTGAGTTTTACGCGCGGACCTGGATTATTAGGTGCTCTTTTGGTCGGAACTTCTTTTGCAAAATCATTTGCACTTGCTCAGAATATTCCGTTAATCGATATAAATCATATGCAGGCGCATATTTTGGCCCATTTTATTGAAGAACCGAAACCGAGTTTTCCTTTTTTATGTCTAACTGTTTCAGGTGGGCATACACAAATTGTCCTGGTAAAAGATTGCTTCGAAATGGAATTATTGGGTGAAACTTTGGACGATGCTGCAGGGGAAGCCTTTGATAAGACGGCTAAGATCCTCAATCTGCCTTACCCCGGTGGACCGCTTATTGATAAATATGCAAGTCAGGGTAATTCCAACATGTACAAATTACCAGAGCCTCAAATTCCTGGACTTAATTTTAGCTTTTCAGGGTTAAAGACAGCAATACTCTACCTTGTTCAAGATCAGTTAAAACAGAATCCTGATTTCTTGACAGAAAATATCGCAGATCTCTGTGCTAGCGTGCAATCCCGTATTGTCTCTATCTTATTAAATAAATTGAAGAAAGCCGCAAAGGAAACGGGTGTGAAAGATATCGCGATTGCGGGCGGTGTTTCTGCTAATTCTGGACTAAGAAAGGGATTGATTGAAATGGGGCAGCAATACCGTTGGAATGTCTTTATTCCTAAATTCGAATATTGTACAGATAATGCAGCGATGATCGCCATTGCTGGATATCATAAATATTTAAAAGGGGACTTTGTTGGTCAGGATGTAGCTCCGATGGCGAGAATGCATTTATAAAATATTATTAAAGAACGTTTCCCTAATTATCTAACTAGGGAAACGATAATTTCCTTATAAAGGAGAACTGTAACCGTAGGCTTGTGCTGCTGATGTAAACTTGTCTTTTTTAGGTTGATAGAAGTTTAATTCATAACCTTCTGCTCCCCAAAAAATGCTAACAAAACTAATTCCTGCTTCCGAACGCAGTACAGTGAGAACCTGGAATGCTTCATTATCAAACTGACCACCATCATCGACTCGCCAAGTGCTAATATCATCGTAGGTGGCCGGAAAATCCAAATTAATTAATTGGTCTTCTTTGATATAAGAAAAAACCGCCAATGCGGAGTCTTGCTGGTTTTCAAAAACTGTGAGATTGAATTCAGCTTGATCTTTCAGGACTGCAACTGTAGTACTTTTGCTTATTTTCCTTTTATATTTTTTTTCCAGCTTTTCCTTTACCTCTGGAGTTGTCTCGCGCTCAACTTTTGTAAAAGGTTCTATTTTATATTGACTCAAGAAAGCTTGATTGACCAACATTCCAAAATCACCGGATTTAATTTCGTTCTTTATCGTGAACAATGAGCCTTCGCTATTGGCAAAGTTTTGTGCTGTCTGCCTTCCATTGCTTTCCTTATTGTCCGATTTATTCTGTATAAATCCCAATGGGCTAACTTGATTTTCTATAATGACATAGTTATATTTTTCGGGACTCTCCATGGCCTGATCCATTGGAAGGGCAATTAATGAATCTTTTTGCTGATTCAAAAAGCCAAAATAAGGTGAAATTAATTGCTCTTTATTTTCACTCTTAACCGGAGGTTTGGATTGATTTTGACTGTTGTCACAACCGTATAATGTAAGTAGAAGAATAGCTAAAAAAAGTGATTTCATAAGAGTGTGTAAAATTTTTATGAAATATAAGGCTTTCGCGCATCATAATGAAAAGATTTAAACTTTAATGTTATGATGAACTCAAAATTGAATATCTATCGCAAGGAATGGCTGGATGTTATCTTTGCAGGTCGCAACAAGATGTATGGTGCATATGAATTGCGGAATTTGTCAAATAGAGCAACAAATGTGGGGTTAGCTATTGTTGTTTCCTTTGCTTTCCTTTTGATCGTGGGTTCTTACGGGTATAATAAATATTTTAAGAAAGCCATGCCAATAACAACTACTACGATTGTGGATTTTCCTAATGATTTAGAAGAACTCCAGAAAGAGGCTGAGAAGAAAGAAGAGGTAAAAGAAGAACCTATTTTAATGCAGGAGAAAGCACCGCAGCAGATCGCGCAGGATGTTTCGAAGTTTGATTTGGTGCGTCTGCCGGAGCCTAAGATTACGAAGGCAAAAGAAGTAACTGAGGATGTTGCTACGCAGGATGAACTGAATAAACCAAATACAATGACCGCGCGTATTACATTAAAAGCAAATGCCGCTGGAACGCATATCGCAAGAGGTGAATTTGGTCCCTCTAAGAAAGATGGTGGTATTACAGGTCGTACGGTAGGACCGGAATCAGGGGGAGGTGCCGATAATAATGGAAGTACCCTGTTTGAGACTGTTGAAGTAATGCCACGTCCGGAAGGGGGAATGCCTGCTTTCATGAAATGGGTGTCGGAAAACTATAATTTTCCGCAATCAGCTTTGGATCAAGGCGTGTCTGGGGTTATTGAAGTATCTTTTGTAGTGGAGCGAGATGGATCTTTGACTGATATTGTGGTAAAGCGGGATATGAATTTTGGAACTGGTGAAGCCGCAATTAATTTATTAAAAAAGGCAAAAAAATGGAAAGCTGGTGTTCAGAATGGACGTACTGTGCGGGTGGCTTATACCTTGCCTATCCGTTTAAGCGCGGCATCTCAATAAAACCAATCTTAACTTTATTTAACAGATGAGGTTTTAAACTTTTGATGGTCAATAATACTCTTATAGATAAATAGGTTGGAAAGTCAATCTATTAAAATTGAAAGATTGTTGATTTAAAAAATAGAGAGATGAAAAAATTGATGTTAAGTTTGGCGTTATCCGGATTAATGTTAACAGGTTTCGCACAGGAGAAAAAGGATCTTAAATCAGATACCAAAGAAATGACGGCTCCATTGCACAAGCATTCGAAGGATAGAAAGCACGATGGCTTAAAAAATAAAAACCCGGAAGAATTGGCTAAGATCAAAACAGATCGCATGGACCAAAAGTTGAAATTTACAGATCAACAGCGCAAAGAGGTGTATGCATTTCATTTGAAGCAAGCGCAGGATCATAAAAAAATCGCAGCTGAGCGCAAATTGTATCGTGAAAAGATGAGAAAACAACGTGCTGCGGATCATGAAAAAATGATGGGATTATTGACTCCAGAACAGCAAAAGACATTGAAAGATTCTTATGCTGAGAACCATAGAACACACAGAGAGCATTGGAAAAAGGATCGACAAATGCGAAAAGGTGATTTTAAGAAAGGCGAGGGTGAAAAAGTAGTTGATGCTGAGGCAAAAACAACTTAAGGTTAAAAAAAAGAGTAGTTTTCATATTAATAATTGGTGAGTGTTAGTTGAAAAGGGGATCATTGATCCCCTTTTTATTTTTTATAGGATGCACATATCCGATGTGCTGTTTTTGACCCGTTGTTTTAGCGAATAAACCTTCGTGTAATTGAGTTTGTATCAAAAAGCTTCGTAACCAAATAGCTTAAACCAAAACTTAGAAGGGCAATCGACAGAATTTTTAGGGAAGCGGGAAGATAATCAATATTCAGAAACGTATCTGTCATCGCCTGTACAATAACAAAATGACATAAATAAATGCCAAATGTGGCTCCTGCTGTATTTTTTATCCACTTGGATTCGCGAATATTTAATTTTTGCACGATGAGAAATATTGCGACAGTCATCATTGCGACATTGATATTACAGAAATACCAAACAATCTCCAAATTTGCGTAATTTCCTGGATAATGTTTTTGGGTTAGCAGGAAGCCTGAAAAGGTAATGATAAAGCCTATTACAAAAAGTGGAATTGCAATTGAAATAGTCTTAGTCAGGGACCATTGAAAAGGGTATTTTACCAGATAGTACGCTAATATGATATAACCTAGGAAACCTGAGAAATAATAGAATGTGCCAAATTCATTCCAATTGCAGACTCCCCATAGTCCCATTTGTCCATAATTGCCCGTGTAACCCAAAGTTGGGGCAATCATTTTGATGTAAGGTGCTAGAAGTGTAATTCCCCAAAAGCCGAGAAAATATTGAATATCTTTTTTACTGGCTTGATTTAGCCAGCTTCCGATAATTGGAATGATAAGATATAAACCGATTAACATATACATGTACCATAAAGGTGTTGTATCATAATTGAAGTTAAAGACTGCAGTATAGATTTTTGTTAAGGTTGCTTGTGTCGTAAAATTATTCATATCTATCAAAGCACTCGAACTGCTCTTAATAAAGTTCAGATAGATAAAAAAAGTGAGTGGTAAGACGATTGACCAAAACAATAAAGGAATAAGTATTCGGCCTATTCTCTTTTTGTAGAAAGTAGCTACATCGGTTTGTACAGGAAATAGTAGTATACCCGACATCATAGCAAATAGTGGTACACAGGCACGAACAATGCTACCCCAAAATACGCCTTGATGAAATGTGCTACTATTGTCAAACGTGCCAACGAAGGCGTCGCAGCTGTGCGATATTAAGACCATAAAGCAAGCTAAAATGCGGAGAAAATCTATCCAAGGAAGATACGTTTTTATATTTTTTGAAGTCATTAACAGTAGGTTTGGAGCGAAGCTAATAAAAAAAGTGGCATTAGTTTGATAAGCTAATGCCACTTTTTTGTTATTCTTTGTTTTTTTGCTGCTCTTTCCATTGTTTGGAAAAGGATTTTTCCGCTAGCTTGGGTAATTCCCGTTGATCGCCCCATGTTTTTTTAAAAAACTTCCGAAGGAAGAAGTTCATGAATTTCCCGCCAAAGAAATCAATCAATTTTCGACGTTGTATTCCGTATGTAAACCAGCTCCAGACTTTTTGTTCTGTTTTAGTGGATAACCCCTGCTCTACGGAGTCTTTTCTGTTGACAAGAAGCATACGTTGAATATCGATGCCTACAGGGCAAACTTCTGTACATTTACCGCAAAGGGTAGATGCATAGCTTAAGTGCTTAAACTCCTTCATCCCATTTAAATGGGGAGAAATGAGAGATCCGATTGGTCCTTGATAGGTTGTTTCGTACGTATGTCCGCCTATATTTTGATAAATAGGACATACATTTAAGCAAGCTCCACAGCGAATACAATATAGGCCCTGGCGTTGTTCTTTTTGAGCAAGGAGATTACTACGTCCATTGTCAAGCAGGATAACATACATTTCTTCAGGCCCATCAGACTCGTAAGGCTGTTTTGGTCCTGTGAGTAACGTGTTGTAGACTGTTAAGTTTTGACCTGTACCATGTGTGGATAAAAGTGGCCAAAATACTTCCAGATCTTGTAGTGTGGGAATGATCTTCTCAATGCCCACCACAGCAATATGTGTTTTTGGAAAAGTAGAAGTCAGACGTGCATTTCCTTCGTTTTCTGTAATCGCTATACTGCCTGTTTCAGCAACTAAGAAATTAGCTCCGGTAATACCCACTTCTGCTGCTAAATATTTGTCTCTTAATAACTCGCGAGCTTTTAGTGTTAACTGTTCTGCAGATGCATCCAAAGGAGTGTCAAATTTTTCATGAAAGAGCTTAGCGATATCTTCCAAGCTTAAATGCATAGCAGGAGTGACAAAGTGGTAGGGTTTCTGGTCTAGCAGCTGAATAATATATTCTCCAAGATCAGTCTCGATGGCTTCTATGTTTTTGGATTCTAGAAAATGATTTAATTCAATTTCTTCGGTAGCCATAGATTTAGATTTTACAATCGATCGTGTTCTTTTTCGTTCGATGATTTTATAAATCTCCTCCCGCGCCTCATCGGCATCATTAGCCCAGATTACTTTTCCACCACGTGCGGTAAAATTTGCCTCAAATTGTAATAGATATCGATCGAGATTTTCCATTACTTTCCATTTGATCAAATTTGCTTTTATTTTGGAGTTTTCGAGATCTGCAAATTTGCTTTTCCCCTTTTCGAAAGCAATACTGTATTTGTCGATATTATAATTTATAATATCGCGATGTTTGGTGTCAAATGCTTTCTGTGCACTTTCTTTTAAAAACGTATTTGCCGTACTCTCTGACATCTAATCTGCTGATTTTTCACAAAAAAAGTTGGTCGTTTCCTACCAACTTTTAAATATAGTGTTAATAAATTGTTTCTCGAAAATCGAGCTTGAAATTTATTCTTTTATATTAATATTTAAGCTTAATTCATCCAATTGTTCCTGGTGAATAGTTGATGGAGCATCAATCATGATATCTCTTCCCGAATTGTTTTTTGGAAAGGCAATCACATCACGAATGGAATCTAGACCAGCTAATAGCGATACAAGTCTGTCAAAGCCAAACGCTAAACCACCATGTGGAGGAGCTCCATAGGTGAACGCTTCCATCAAGAAACCAAATTGTTTCTGTGCTTCTTCCGGACTAAATCCGAGGTGTTTAAACATGAGTGACTGTAGGTCTCTGTCATGAATACGGATAGAGCCACCGCCCACTTCGACACCGTTTAATACAAAGTCATAAGCATTTGCTCTTACTTCACCAGGGTTTGTATCCAGTAACGGAATATCTTCCGGTTTCGGAGAGGTGAAAGGATGGTGCATGGCATGGTAGCGTGCGTTGTCCTCATCCCATTCCAATAAAGGGAAATCGATAACCCATAACGGAGCAAAGGTGTTTTTGTCGCGAAGACCAAGCTGTGAGGCAACTTCCAGGCGCAATTCGTTTAATTGTTTACGAACTTTATCCTTGCCACCTGCCATAATTAATAAGAGGTCGCCTGGTTTCGCGTGGAACTTAGCGGCGATAGCCGTTAATTGTTCAGGAGTAAAAAATTTATCAACAGAAGATTTAACTGAGCCATCTTCATTCACACGTGCATAAACTAAACCTGTAGCGCCGATTTGAGGACGTTTAATAAAATCGGTTAGGGCATCCAGTTGTTTTCTGGTATAATCCGCGCAATTCTCGGCATTGATGCCGACAACCAGCTCCGCAGCGTCAAATACAGGGAATCCCTTTTCTTTGGCTACGTCATTTAATTCAACAAACTGCATTCCAAAGCGGATATCCGGTTTGTCGGATCCATATAGACGCATGGCATCAGCATAGGTCATACGTGGTACAGCTCCAAGGTCTATGCCTTTGATCGTTTTGAAGATGTGTTTTGCTAATCCTTCAAAAATATTCAGTACATCTTCCTGTTCTACAAAGGACATCTCACAGTCGATTTGTGTAAACTCTGGCTGGCGGTCAGCACGTAAGTCCTCATCGCGGAAACATTTGACAATTTGAAAGTAGCGATCAAAACCTGATACCATCAATAGCTGTTTGAATGTTTGTGGTGACTGAGGCAATGCATAAAATTCACCTGGATTCATGCGGGAAGGAACCACAAAATCTCGTGCTCCCTCCGGAGTAGATTTGATGAGGTATGGTGTCTCTACTTCTAAGAAATTTTGAGAGTCAAGGTAACGACGTACTTCCTGAGAAGTTTTATGTCTTAAAATAAGGTTCTCACGTACCGGATTACGACGTAAATCCAGATATCTGAATTTCATTCTGATATCGTCACCACCATCTGTTTCATCTTCTATTGTAAAAGGAGGTAATTTCGCTGCATTTAATATCTCAAGATTTGAAACCTTGATTTCGATATCTCCAGTGGAGATTTTAGCATTTTTATTGGAACGTTCAATAACCTCTCCGGTTACTTTTATGACATATTCTCTTCCCAGTTCACGGGCACTAGCACGTAAAGACGCGTCATCATCTGCATTGAACGTTAATTGTGTGATACCATATCGGTCTCTAACATCGATGAAAGTCATACCGCCCAAATCGCGGGATTTTTGAACCCATCCACTTAGGGTAACCGTTTTCCCTAAGTCAGCTAATGTTAATTCTCCACAAGTGTGTGTTCTGTGCATATCTTAATAAAAATAAAATTTATGCAAAATTATTGGTTTTACTCGACAATAACGAATTCTGCTGTTCTTATTTGAATGCTGTTCTCCCACTTTCAACCACACTGGAGATTATCTGCTTTTCAGTCCTCCACTTTCTCCCATTTTTCAGATAAAAGGGAGCAAAATTAAATTTCTAAAGAGGAAATTTTTACAATTCATTTCCATTTTTTTGAAAAAAAACCGAAAAATATAGGTCCGTGTTTTGAAGATATATTTGATTGAAATGCGTGTTTAACTGTTTGTAAATAAGGTTTTATGCTTTATAGTGGAAATGGATGTTTTTTTTTCTTGTAGCTATTTTTCGATGTGGAAAACTTTTTTATGTTGTAAAGTGGGGGAAAGTGGGAGAAAGTGTATACTTTTACATTTAAATTAGAATAGGATAATTGACGATATGACTCAGTTGATCGGAGAATTCGAATGCAAGCTAGACGCCAAAGGAAGGATGGTGTTGCCAGCGGTGCTCAAGAGGCAGATGCCTCATGTTGAGCGCGATGGGCTTGTTGTGAATCGCGGTTTTGAGAAGCATCTGGTTTTTTATCCACGTGAGGAGTGGGACTTGATGACAGCTAAACTGGCTAAGTTAAATCAATTTGATCCGAAAGTGCGGGCTTTTGTACGCGCTTTTACTCGTGGAGCCACAGAGTTGACTTTGGATGCGGCTGGTCGTGTTTTGTTGCCAAAAAGCTTGCTTGAATTTGCAGGAATAACAACAGAATTGGTTTTGGCTTGTCAGTTTAACAAGATAGAAGTTTGGTCTAAAGAAGGGTATGATGATTTGATGGGTGACGGAGGAGTGGAAGATATATCGTCTTTAGCGGCAGAGGTAATGGGGGATATTAATTTTGGGATATAATAATATGGAGAATGTGTATCATGTTCCGGTAATGTTGCAAGAATGCATGGATGCTTTGGCGATCAAGCCGAATGGTATTTATGTGGATGTAACTTTTGGTGGAGGTGGTCACTCTCGTGAAATACTGAAGAGACTGGGGCCGGAGGGAAAGCTGTTTGCTTTCGATCAGGATCCAGATGCTTTGGGAAATGTGATTGATGATCCTCGTTTTACATTGATTCATCAAAATTTCAGGTTTTTAAAGAATAGTCTTCGTCTGCACGGTGTGCGTACGGTGGATGGTATTTTAGCTGATTTGGGTGTTTCATCGCATCAGTTTGATGCAGCAGATCGTGGCTTTTCAATTCGATTTGATGCTGATTTAGATATGCGTATGGATCAGGTGGGAGATTTGGATGCAAAAGCCGTGCTAGCGACTTATGCTGAAGAAGATCTTCATCGGATTTTTGGTATGTATGGCGAGATTATGAATGCAAAGTCATTGGCGAAAACAATTGTAACAGCTCGTTTGGCACAGCCGATACATACAGTTACTGAATTAAAAGAAGTTATTCAGCGAATGGTTCCAAAGGGAAAAGAACATAAATACCATGCGCAGGTTTTTCAGGCCTTGCGCATTGAGGTTAACCGTGAATTGGAGGCTTTGCAAGAATTTTTGTTACAAACTGTCGATGTGCTAAAAAGTGAGGGGAGATTGGTGGTGATGTCTTATCATTCCTTAGAAGATCGTTTGGTCAAAAATTTTATGGCCAAAGGGAAGTTTAAAGGAGATGTTGAGAAAGATTTTTTTGGAAATGAAATCAAGCCGTTCCATGTGTTGAGCCGTAAGGCGATTACAGCATCGCCGCAGGAACTGGCTGTAAATAATAGATCGCGCAGTGCGAAACTGCGTATTGCTGAAAGGTTGGATTTGTCTTAAAAATGGAGCGAAAAGATGAGCAGGAATACAATAAGACAGAAAGAATTGAGTGAAGAAGTTCAGGAAGAACTACAAGAAACTGTCGAGGAAAAGGCGGAAGAAACAGAAGCGTTTATTAAAACGCTTTTTACCGTTGGAGACCTTTCCTTAAACAAAATATTGGAGTATCTCCCTTTTGGGGCTTTCATCGCCTTTTTGATGTTGTTGTATATCTCTAACCGTCACTTCGCTGAGCGAACTATTCGAGGTATCGATAAAGTAAGCAAGGAAGTCAAGGAATTAGGCTGGGATCATAAGTCGCTATCTGCTGAGCTGATGAAAATGTCCACGCAAACGGAGATCGCAAAGCGTGTGGACTCATTGGGTTTGAAAGAGCGGGTGGAGCCGCCGATCAAGATTGAAGTTGTAGAGAAAAAAGAAGATAAATAGAGAGAGTTATGAGTATCAGAAACACGATTCTTATTCGCGTCTATTTTGCCTTTGGACTTATTGTGCTTCTTGCATTTATGGTATTTGGGAAAATGCTGAAGTTGCAATATGTGGATGGGCAACATTGGAAGGCTTTGGCGGATAGTCTTTCTATTCAAGAACGTGAGGTTGAAGCTGCACGGGGGAATATCTATTCCAACGACGGAAGCTTATTGGCAACTTCTGTTCCTGAGTATGAACTTCGTTTTGATGCGATGGCTATTCCTGAAGAAGAAAATGAATATTTCAATCTCAAAGTTGATTCTCTCGCGATTAAATTGGCTGATTTTTTTAAGGATAAATCATCTCGGCAATATTTGACATTACTAAAACAGGCGCGGAATAAAAAACAACGCTATCTACTAATTAAGCGGAATGTGTCACATCAGGATTTAAAGAAGGTGAAGCAATTTCCTTTATTTAAATCAGCTCGTGTTGAAAAAGAACGTTTTCCTAGCGGTTTGATTACCGACAGACAGAATAAACGGATTTTGCCGTTCGTTAATCTGGCGGCAAGAACTATTGGATATAAAAACGTAAAGGAAAATATCCATGTCGGCTTAGAGGGAGCATACGGTGAGTATATTGATGGAAAGAGTGGAAAGAGATTGATGCAGCGTATTGCTGGTGGTGTCTGGATTCCTGTCAATAGAGATATTGAGGTAGCACCTGTTGATGGTTCGGACATCATATCTACAATTGATGTGAATATGCAGGATATGGCTCAAAGAGCGCTAGAGAAACAGATGATTGTGAGCAATGCTGATGAAGGCTGTGTTGTGATGATGGAAGTGAAAACAGGTGAAGTGCGGGCCGTTGCAAATTTTATGCGGGATAAAGATGGTGTTTATCGGGAGAAGTTCAATCTTGCTATTGCGCAAAGCGCGGATCCGGGCTCAACTTTTAAACTTGCCTCTTATCTAGCGTTGATTGATGATAAGAAAATCGATTCAAGTACAACCATAAATATCGGAAATGGTAACTGGCCGATTTACAAGCATACAATTCGCGATTCGCATGCACCAAAAAAATCTATAGTCTCGGCTAAAAGAGCTTTTGAAGAATCGTCGAATGTTGGGGTTACAAAATTTGTTTATCAGGCTTATAAAGATAACCCAGATCAGTTTACGTCGAAACTGCATTCTTTTGGATTCGGTAAGACGTTAGATCTGCAGATTCCGGGAGAGGGAGTTCCATTGGTAAAAACATCGAAAAGTAAATCTTGGAGTGGATTGTCATTGGTTCAGATGGCTTATGGTTATGAGATGAAGATTACGCCATTACAGACCTTGACATTTTATAACGCTGTTGCAAATAATGGTAAATTGATTGCACCACTATTTGTCAAAGAGATAAGGCATTTGGGGAATACGATTCAAAGCTTTCAGGCGAAGGTAATTAATGAAAAGATCGCTTCGGATCATGCATTGGCAGAGGTGAGGGGAATGATGGAAGGTGTCATGACGGAGGGTACAGGAAGAAGTGTTGCTAGCCCATTGTATACATCGGGAGGTAAGACGGGAACAGCGCAGATGGCTGATGGCTCAAGAGGTTATGGAGCTAGGAGATACCAGTCATCTTTTGCAGGCTATTTTCCTGCTGAAGATCCGAAATATTCGATTATTGTGGTGATCCGAAATCCGAGAAATGGTTATTATGGTGGATCGGTGGCCGGACCTGTTTTTAAAGAACTTGCAGATATGGTTTATGCTAATGATATGGAGATGCAGGGAAAAAAATCATTTAAAGCAGTTAATGTTGGCGGAAGAATGCCATTGACTTTGCAAGGGTCAAGAGAAGCGAGTAAGAAAGTATACGATAAGTTGGGAATTAATACAGTGAATTGGGATATGGTCGCCAGAGGCGAAGTAGATACATCGAATAGAGGTGTGCCATTTGTGGATTTGAAATATAAAGAAGGAATTGTACCAAATGTAGTGGGAATGGGATTGATGGATGCATTGTATGTGATGGAGAATGCGGGATTTAAAACACATGTATTTGGAAAGGGAAGAGTGGGAGCACAATCTTTGACTGCGGGTCAAAAACTCCCATTTGGAACAGCGATAAATTTAGAACTTAAGTAATGATGGATTTAAAAAAAGTATTGCATGCTATCCCTATTCAACAGGTGGTGGGAAACCTCGAAGAGGTCGATGTGCACTCTTTGTGCTTTGATTCCAGAAAGGTGGAGCTGGGAAGTTTGTTTATCGCTGTGCGTGGTGTTCAGACAGATGGACATTTATTTATCGATAAGGCAATCACCTCTGGAGCAAGGGCAGTTATTGTTGAAGAACTTCCTGCGGAAACATTGGACTCTGTGGCTTACATTTTAGTGGCAGACTCCGCATATGCCTTGGGAGTTGCTTCTGCTAATTTCTATGGTAATCCATCCGAGCAACTCAAGTTGGTTGGAGTGACAGGAACCAATGGAAAAACGACAGTAGCGACATTGTTATTCCAATTGTTTACTGAGTTGGGGTATCATGTTGGTTTGTTGTCAACAGTGCAGAATCAAATTGGTCCAAAGATAATTCCCGCAACACACACTACACCGGATCCGATTCAGTTGAACCAACTCTTACGGGATATGGTAGACGATGGTTGTGATTACGCTTTTATGGAAGTCAGTTCGCATGCCGTGGTGCAGGAGCGTATTGCAGGGTTGGTGTTTGCAGGTGCAATATTTACGAATATTACACACGATCATCTGGATTTCCACAAAACTTTTGACAACTATATCAAAGCAAAGAAGAAGTTCTTTGATGATCTGGATGTACATGCGTTTGCTTTAACAAATGCGGATGATCGAAATGGTCAGATCATGTTGCAAAATACAGTTGCTCATAAAAAAAGCTATGGCTTGCGTTCTGGGGCTGATTTTAAAGCTAAAGTTATCGAAAGCCATTTTGACGGGATGTTGATGAGTATTGATGGGCAGGAAGTATGGGTCAAATTGATCGGTGATTTTAATGCTTATAATCTTTTAGCGGTGTATACCGCAGCAATCCTATTGGAGCAAGAGACCGTAAAGGTGTTGACGGCGTTAAGTACCTTGAAAGGGGCAGAAGGACGCTTTGAAACGATGAAATCCACCTCCGGTGTTTTTGGTATTGTGGACTATGCACACACACCTGATGCTGTTGAAAATGTCTTAAAAACCATTAGTTCTTTAAGACGTCCAGAGCAAAAGATTATTACTGTTTTGGGCTGTGGTGGTGATCGCGACAAAACCAAAAGACCTGAGATGGCGGAAGCAGCATTACGCTACAGCGATCGTTTCTTGATTACATCGGATAATCCACGTACAGAGGATCCATATCAGATTATTAAAGATATTGAAGCTGGTGTAGGGGCTGATCAAAAGGCAAAAACGCTTTCTATAGCCGACCGTAAAGAGGCGATACGTACAGCGTATCAGTTGGCAAACCCTGGAGATATTATCCTGGTCGCCGGAAAAGGACATGAAAAATATCAAGATGTGAATGGTGTCAAGCATCATTTTGATGATAAGGAAATTTTAGAGAATACATTTAACGAAAAATAGAATATGTTGTACCATCTATTTACGTGGCTTAGCGAATATATCCATATACCAGGAGGAGGTTTGTTTCAATACATCTCCTTTAGAACATCTATGGCGGTAATCGCTTCATTAATTATTACCACGGTTTTTGGGGGAAAATTGATCCAGTTCTTGCATAATAAACAAGTTGGGGAGACAATTCGTGATTTAGGGCTAGAAGGTGAAAAAAAGAAAGCTGGTACGCCCACAATGGGAGGAATAATTATCATTGCGGGGATCTTGGTTCCTACCTTATTATTTGCCAAGTTGACAAATATCTATGTGATCATCATGATTGTAACGACGCTTTGGATGGGGGCAATAGGTTTTCTGGATGATTATATTAAAGTTTTTAGACATAATAAAGAAGGGTTAGCTGGAAAATTCAAAGTGGTTGGCCAGGTCGGCCTTGGGGCTATTATTGCTTGCACGATGTATTTTCACCCGGATATTGTGGTACGTAAAGGTGTGGATAAGCCAACTTCAACTAAACCGGTGGAAGTGGTTATTAACGAAGGTACAGGAGAAAAAACATATGCTGAAAATGTGAAATCTTCTAAAACAAATATCCCTTTTTATAAGAATAATGAATTTGACTATGCCAAGGTGTTCAAGATGTTTGGCTTACAAAGTGACTATTTGACTTTTGTAGTCTTTTTAATTGTTGTCATTTTTATCGTTACTGCAGTATCCAATGGCGCTAATATTACCGATGGCATCGATGGCCTGGCCACAAGTACGTCCGCAATAATTGGGGTTACCTTGGCAATTTTGGCTTATGTGTCTGGTAACGTGATTTTTTCAGACTATCTCAATATTATGTATATCCCCAACTCTGGTGAGCTTGTGATTTTTGCAGGAGCATTTGTGGGAGCTTGTGTCGGTTTTCTATGGTATAATACCTATCCTGCACAGGTTTTTATGGGGGATACAGGTAGCTTGGCAATTGGAGGTATCATTGCGGCATTTGCGATTTTGATCCGTAAAGAATTGCTGATTCCGATTTTATGTGGTGTGTTTTTATTGGAAAATCTCTCGGTGATCCTACAGGTTTCCTATTTCAAATACACCAAAAAGAAATACGGCGAAGGAAGAAGGATATTTTTAATGTCCCCTTTGCATCACCACTTCCAAAAGAAGGGGTATCATGAAGCGAAAATTGTAACGCGTTTTGTCATTGTGGGAATAATTTTAGCCATTCTGACAATAGTAACATTAAAAATTAGATAACGATGTCAAATATATCAACAGCATATTACCCTCAATCAGGAAGCTTGGTCATTTTAGGCGCAGGTGAAAGTGGTGTGGGTACTGCAATCCTGGGGAAGGAAAAGGGCTATGATGTTTTTGTATCGGATAAAGGATTGATAGCGGATCATTATAAGGAGCAATTGAAAGCAGAAGGCATTGCTTTCGAGGAAGGGAATCATGATGAATCTCGGATATTGAATGCTGCTCTTGTTGTCAAGAGCCCCGGAATTCCAGAGACAGTACCCTTGGTGGTCTCCCTAAAGGAAAAAAATATTCCGGTTATTGCCGAAATAGAATTTGCTGCCCAATATACTGCTGCTAAATTAATCTGCATCACAGGATCAAATGGCAAGTCTACGACAACCATGTTGACATACGAAATGCTAAAGCATGGTGGCCTTAATGTGGGTTTGGCGGGTAATATTGGAAAAAGCTTTGCACTTCAGGTTGCGCGAGAGAATTTTGACTGTTACGTTTTGGAAATTTCAAGCTTTATGTTGGATGATATGTACCATTTTAGAGCAGATATTGCTGTAATTCTAAATATCACGCCTGATCATTTGGATCGTTACGACCATAAAATGGAGAATTATGTGGATTCCAAATTCAGAATGATTCAAAATCAGACGGAAAAAGATTATTTTATATACTGTCTAGACGATCCTGAGACAATCAAGGGATTGGAGAGACACCATAGTAAAGGGACTTATTTACCTTTTACACAAGAACAACTTGTTGAATTGGGAGCCTATTTAACTGCCAATAAAACAATGATTATTAATACACCAAATAACGATACATTCACTATGAGAACTGAGGAATTGTCATTGCAGGGGAAGCATAATATTTATAATAGTATGGCTTCTGGATTGATTGCAAAAGTGCAGGAGTTGAGAAATCAAGCGATGAAAGAAAGCATGGGGTCGTATGTGAATATTCCACATCGTCTTGAACATGTTGCTTGTATCGGCGGTATAAACTACGTTAATGATTCAAAGGCAACGAATGTTAATTCGGTATGGTATGCTTTAGAGAGTTTTTCGACACCGATTGTATTGTTATTGGGGGGGGTAGATAAAGGAAATGACTATACAATGCTTGCTGATCTGGTGAAAGACAAAGTGCACGCTATCGTGTGTTTGGGAAAAGATACAGCGGCAATTCATAAGGCCTTTGAGCAAGATGTTGAAATTATCGTTAACAGTACATCGATGCAGGATGCAGTTATCTTGTCTTCACATTTAGCTAAAAAGGGCGATACCGTATTATTGTCCCCAGCTTGTGCGAGCTTTGATTGGTTTAAAAACTATGAAGATCGTGGCGATAAATTTAAAGCAGCTGTAATGGAATTATAAATAAATGGTACAACCATAAAGGAAGAAGGATATGCTACAGAACATAATGTCTAAATTAAAAGGTGATCGATGGATATGGATCATTGTGATTATCTTATCGGGATGGTCACTTTTGGCCGTATACAGTTCAGTCGGAACCTTAGCCTATAAAGAAGGAAAGGGGACAGAGATGTATCTGTTGAAGCATTTTTCTATCATCGCCATCGGATTTATTTTGATGTATCTCTCACATAAGCTGGATTATCGGTATTATGCGGGTATTTCTAAAATCTTAATGGGGATCACAATACCTTTATTACTATTTACTTTATTATTTGGAAGTAGTGTAAATCAGGCGAGCCGCTGGTTAACTATTCCTGGTACAGGAATGACATTCCAGACATCAGATTTGGCAAAATTATCGTTGATTGTTTTTCTTGCGCGGATGTTATCTCGAAAACAGGAGGAAATCAAGGACGTTAAAAAAGCATTTTTACCCATAATGGGGTCGGTATGTGGTGTTTTCGTTCTGATCGCTTGGGCGAATATGTCTACTGCGGTTATGTTGTTTGGGGTGAGTGTTTTATTGCTTTTGATTGGCCGGATATCGTTTAAACAGATCGCTATTGTTTCGGCGGGAGTTGTTTTATTGGGGATTATAGTGGTGTCTGTTGGTCCTAGGCGTGCGACGTATTATAGTCGTGTTAAGTCTTTCTTTGGAGTAGAAAAGAAAGATGATGCAACACCAGTTTCATTCCAGGATGATAAGAACTATCAAGCAAATAATGCAAAGATCGCAATTGCTACAGGAGGGCTCTTTGGTAAAGGCCCGGGAAATAGCGTTCAGCGAAATGTATTGCCGCACCCATATTCCGATTTTATTTATGCAATTATTATTGAGGAGTATGGTACAGTTGGTGGCGTGATCCTGCTATTTCTATACTTGGCTTTTATGTATCGATGTATACGTATTGTCACGATGAGTCCCAAGGCGTTTGGGACGTTCTTGGCGGCGGGTTTAGGTTTCAGCTTAACCATACAAGCTCTGGCAAATATGGCGGTGGCAGTAGGGCTGGGACCAGTAACTGGGGTGCCATTACCCTTAGTGAGTATGGGAGGTACATCCATTTTATTTACAAGTGTAGCCTTAGGAATTATCCTGAGTGTGAGCAGAAATATTGAGGAATTAAAAGGTAAAGAGCAGCTGGACGAAAAGCCGAAGCCTAAAAAAGTGGTGATCGGTTCAATTCCAGCCTAAACAATATATTGAGCATGGCAATTCGAGTAATAATAAGTGGGGGTGGTACCGGAGGACATATCTTTCCGGCGATTTCAATTGCAAATGCGTTGAAGACGATGGATCCTGCAAATGAAATTTTGTTTGTAGGTGCTAATGGTCGGATGGAAATGGATAAGGTGCCTGCTGCAGGCTATACTATTGTTGGACTTGATATTCAGGGAATCAATAGAAAGCAGCTTTGGAAGAATATCCTATTACCATTTAAATTAATGAAGAGCCTCCGTAAGGCAAAAAAGGTAATCCGAGACTTTAAACCCGATGTCGCAGTAGGTGTTGGTGGTTTTGCTTCTGGACCTTTATTGATGATGGCGAATAAATTGGGTGTTCCTACCGTAGTTCAGGAGCAGAATTCTTATGCTGGCGTAACAAATAAAAAGGTTGGTGCAAAAGCGGCAAAGATTTGTGTAGCCTACGAGGGGATGGAACAATTCTTCCCAGCTGATAAAGTGTTGTTGACTGGAAATCCGATACGAAGGGAGTCTGTTTCGATTGAGGGAAAAAAGGCTGAGGCTTTGGAGTTCTTTGGATTGGAACAATACAAAAAGACAATCTTGGTGTTAGGTGGGAGTTTAGGTGCCAGAACATTGAATGAAAGTGTTGTCGCCTATTTGGATTTGCTATCCAAAGAGGATGTACAGGTGATTTGGCAATGTGGTAGTTTTTATATCGACACACTTCGGACAGACTTGGAAGGGAAACTGCCCGCGAATGTGAAGATGATGGCATTTCTTCAAAAAATGGATTATGCCTATGCCGCTGCTGATTTGATTATTAGCCGAGCAGGAGCAGGTACGATCTCGGAACTGTGTGTTGTCGGGAAACCCGTTATTCTGGTTCCTTCGCCAAATGTTGCGGAAGATCATCAGACTAAAAATGCAATGGCATTGGTCAATAAGCATGCAGCACTGTTGGTGAAAGATGTAGATGCCGCAAAGACTTTGATTCCAACAGCGTTGGATTTATTCGGGAATCCGGATCAAGTGGCGCAATTGAGTGAAAATATAAAAATACTTGGTAAGCTGGATGCTGATATTCAGATTGCGGAGCAAGTGTATAAATTGGCAAATAAGAAATAGATAATACATATGAATCTAGATGCAATAAAACAAGTTTACTTGATCGGAATCGGCGGAATCGGCATGAGTGGCCTTGCACGCTATTTTAAGCATTTGGGCTGTGAGGTGAATGGATATGACCGTACGGAAACCGAATTGACCAAGACATTGGTCAAAGAAGGTATTTCGATCACATATCAGGATGATGTGAATTCTATTGATTCTATTTTCCATCAGCCTGCTGCTGCTACATTGGTGATATTTACACCTGCGATTCCTAAAGATTCTAAGATTAAAGCTTTTTTTGAATCTCAGGGTCATGTATTGTATAAAAGATCACAAGTACTCGGTATCATTAGTGAAAGTAGGTTTACAATTGCGGTAGCTGGAACCCATGGCAAAACGACTACTTCAACGATGGTCGCACACCTGTTGAAAGATTCGGGTTACGATTGCTCCGCTTTTTTAGGCGGTATCAGTTCTAATTACGATACGAATGTGCTTTACGGAAACAATAATACCGTAGTGGTTGAAGCTGACGAATTTGACCGTTCATTTTTGACACTTCATCCGAATATCGCGATCGTCACTTCTTCGGATGCAGATCATTTGGATATCTACGGTGATAAGAGCCATTTGCTTGAATCTTTCCAGTTGTTTTTGGACAAGGTCGTTGATGGCGGCACGCGTATTATAAGGAAAGGATTGGAATTTAAAGGTCAGATTAGTTATTCTGGTCAGGAAGTGGCAGATGCCTATGCATCCAATGTTCATGTAAGAGAAGGGGAGTTCTTTTTTGATTACCAGGATGCCAATGGGAAAATTGAAGATATTCATTTGGGTATTCCAGGGATTCACAATGTTGAAAATGCTGTTGCAGCAATTACAGTAGCTCGTCTACTGGGAATTTCGACGGAGGCAATTAAGACCGCGTTGACAACATTCAAAGGAGTTAAAAGGCGTTTCGAGTATATCGTTCGTACACCGGAGGTGGTCTATATTGACGATTATGCGCACCATCCTGAAGAGTTACGAGCTTTTTTGACATCCATGCGGAAATTATATCCAACAAAGAAACTAAATGTTGTATTTCAGCCACATTTGTTTACGCGTACCAGAGATTTTGTGGATGGTTTTGCTGAAGTGTTATCTACGGCGGATAATCTACTCTTAATGGAAATATATCCAGCACGGGAACTTCCGATAGAAGGCGTTAACTCAAGTTGGTTGTTGGACAAAATTACAGCGCAGCATAAACAGATTGTTACAGCCGAAGAGGTATTAGATTTTGCACGAAATGAAAGACCGGATTTGATCGTGACAGTAGGAGCAGGAGATATAGATAAATTGGTAAAACCATTACAAGCGATTTTTGAACATGCTTAAAAAATTACGTGACATACAATGGAATCGTGTACTCTACTTTACCCTATTTTTTATTGGGGTTATTGTGGTGGTTGTGATCATGGCCATTGTGGGGAAGCGTGATGAACAACAGCTCTGTAAGGATGTGAAAATAGTCATTGAAGGAACAGAGGCTTTTATTGACCAAGCAGATATTTCAAAACTGATTGAGCAAAACTATGGAAGTTTTGTAGGTAAGAAGGTCAATGGTATTCCTTTTCAGCGGGTGGAAAAGACCTTGAAAAAGTTGCCCTATGTATCGAATGCAAGTATTCATGCTGATATGGACGGAACCATACGGATTAATATCGATCAGCGCGAAGCGGTCATGCGGATTATCAATAAAAACGGACGCGAGTTCTATGTTGATCCCAAAGGTTTAAAGATACCGACTACGTTAAAGTATATCCCGCACATCATGGTGGCAACCGGTAATATAGCTGAAGGATATAATGAGGCATTGGATACAATATCAACGCCATTGGTGAAAGATTTAGTGAAGGTGGCGGAATTTATTGGAAAGGATGAATTGTGGAGTAACCAGGTTGTACAGATCTATGTGAATGCAGATCATGACATAGAACTTGTACCCCGGGTCGGAACACAACAATTGATTGTTGGATCTGCCGATTCGTTGGAACAAAAGTTTGAATTATTAAAAACATTTTATACGCAGATCATGCCAAAAGTAGGTATCAATGCCTATGGTGTGGTGAATGTAAAATACGGAGGACAGATCATCTGTGAAAAGCGAGGAAATTGGAGCTTCTCAGATGATCAAACAAAAAAAATAGCAAATAATACATTATAGTAATACAGCAACAATACAGGAAATTATGAACTCAAAGGCAGCAGAAATTGAAAGAGAGAATCCAATTATCGTGGGACTCGATATTGGTACTACCAAAATTTGTGTTACGGTTGGGAGACGTAGCTCAGGGAACAAAATCGAATTATTAGGTGTGGGCAAAGCCGACTCTGCGGGTGTGAGCCGAGGAGTGGTTGCCAATATCCAAAAGACTGTGGGAAGTATTTTGGAAGCGGTAGAAATTGCCGAAGCACAATCTAATGTCGATATTAAGGTTGTCAATGTGGGGATCGCTGGTCAGCACATTAAGAGCATCCAACACCGTGGAATATTTACCAAAACAGATGGTGATGATGAAATCATTCGTAGAGATATCGAACGATTGATTTCCGATATGTATAAACTGGTACTGCCTCCAGGAGAAGAAATTATACATGTTTTACCTCAGGAGTTTACGGTAGATAATGAACCGGGTATCCGCGAACCTATCGGCATGGCTGGACGTCGTATAGAAGCAAATTTCCATATTATTTCGGGAAGAGTTACCGATATCAAAAATATTAAAAAATGTATTGATAATTCCAACCTGGAAGTTGCTGAACTGATCCTTGAGCCTTTGGCATCTTCAGAAGCTGTATTGGATGAAGATGAAAAAAATGCTGGTGTTGTATTAGTTGATATTGGTGGTGGAACGACAGATGTTGCCATCTTCCATGAAGGAATTATTCGTCATACCGCTGTAATCCCATTGGGCGGTAATATTGTGACCGAAGATATTCGCCAAGGTTGTTCTGTATTACGTTCGCAGGCGGAATTGCTGAAAACTCGATTTGGATCTGCTCTTGCAGATGAAAACAAAGAGAATGAGGTGATTTGTGTTCCTGGATTGAAAGGTCGTGAGCCGAAGGAAATTTCGGTGAAAAACTTGGCTTATATTATTCAAGCTAGAATGGAAGAGATTATCGAGCATGTGTATTATGAGATCAAATCTTCTGGTTATGAAAATAAACTGATCGGTGGTATCGTTATCACAGGAGGTGGAGCTCAATTGAAGCATTTGGTACAACTCGTTGAGTACATCACTGGAATAGATTGTCGTGTCGGTTTTCCTAACGAGTATCTTTCGAAGAATGAAGTATTACCGAAACCACTATTTGAAGAATTGAAAAGCCCATTATATGCAACAAGTATTGGCTTGTTGATCAAGGGTATTCAATCGCATGAAGAAGAGGAGGATAGCCGTAGAGAAGCGCATGCACCAGCTAAAAAAGTACAGGCGACCACGACGACGAAAGAAGTTTCGGAACAACAGCAAAAAGAACAAGGATTGTTGTCATGGTTCAAGCGATTTATTAAGGATGGTAATGAAATTGATGACGCAAGTTTTTTAGATAAAAAGTAAGTTTTCCACAATGGTTGAAGTTTTCCACAATTTCACAAATGTGGAAAACTTTTGTTGAAATTATATTATTATTACATTACATATAGTGGGTTTGGTTCATTTTGATATCGTGTTCATTATAAGTTAAATAGGGATAAGTTATGTCAATACAGTTTGAAATGTTAAAAGAGCAATCTTCAATAATCAAGGTTATTGGGGTTGGTGGTGGTGGCGGCAATGCCGTAAACCACATGTATAAACAAGGAATTAGTGGTGTAGATTTTATCGTGTGTAATACTGATGCTCAGGCATTGGAGTTAAGCCCGATCCCAAATAAAGTTCAATTGGGAATAAGTCTAACCGAAGGTATGGGTGCTGGAGCAGATCCTGATGTAGGTGAAAATTCGGCTATCGAAAGTATTGAAGATATCAAACGCATGTTGGGCACCAATACCAAAATGTTGTTTATTACTGCTGGTATGGGTGGTGGTACAGGTACTGGAGCAAGCCCGGTTTTGGCTAAGGCCGCTAAGGAATTGGGTATTCTTACTGTTGCGATCATTACCACACCATTTACATTCGAAGGTAAACGTCGTCGCTCACAAGCGGAAGAGGGACTTTCGGAATTGCGTAAATATGTAGATTCTTATCTTGTTATCTCCAACGATCGCTTGCGCGAAATCTTTGGAAATTTAACGATGACAGCAGCCTTTGCAAAAGCAGATGATATATTGACTACTGCCGCAAAAGGTATCGCCGAAATTATCACTATCCCTGGTTATGTAAACGTCGATTTTAAAGATGTTCGTACAGTTATGAACGATAGTGGTGTAGCGATTATGGGTAATGCGATTGCCGAAGGTGAAGATCGTGCGTTACGTGCAGTAGAAGGTGCTTTGGCTTCCCCATTGTTGAAAGACAATGAGATCGAAGGAGCTCGTTATATTTTATTGAATATTACTTCTGGAACAAAAGAGGTAACGATGGATGAAGTTGCAATCATCACAGATTATATTCAAGAAAAAGCAGGCTTGTCTGCCGATTTGATCTGGGGTAATTGTATTGACGAAAACTTTGAAGATGAATTGTCAGTAACAATTATCGCAACAGGTTTTCAGACTTCAGAAGAACGTGATAAAGAGCGCGAAAATACAAAAGTATCTATGCCCTTGACACCTGAACCGGTAAATTCTTTTGTTAAACCTGTTTCTCAGGTGGCTCCAAAGGAAGCGCCAGTTGCCAATAGTTTTGTCACTCCGGTTCAACGTGTGGATACACCAGCTCCTTCAACAAATACTTCGACGCCAAATAATCTGCAGTCTGACTTATTTACTTCTCCCAAAAATGTTGTGCAACAACAGCAAGTAGCGATTGAAGAACCACAGGTAATACGTCATGATTTGGGATTTGATGGCGCTTATGAAGAGGAAACTCCATTTGCTGAAAGTGATTTTCAGTTGAAAACTTCACCTTCTGTTTTTCAATTTCAAATGCCAACAGTATTCGATTCCTATTCAACTCCATCTGCATCAGACTATGAGGAAAAACCAACGTTTTCCTCAAGCACAACAAACGAACAAATTGAAGTTCCGCAGGTAGAAGAAGAGCAGGTATCGTTTGAAGATCAATTGGTGCGTACCAAAGAGCGTATCTTGCGATTGAAAGAACTAAGCATGAAATTGAAATCTTCGAATGGTCTTCATGAGTTGGAGAATGAGCCAGCTTACAAAAGAAAGCAGATGTCATTGGAGGATACACCACATTCTTCGCAGTCACAAGTCTCTCGCTTTACATTGTCGTTTGAGGATGGAAATACCGAGATTCGACCAAATAATTCTTTTTTACACGACAATGTAGATTAATCGAATTGACATAAAATACTAAAAAGCCATCCATTCGGATGGCTTTTTTAGTATCTTTAAATACCGATATAATACAATTATACAAGCTATGACTACAAAATTAAATAACCCTGTATGGGTGATGAGTTCTGCCTTTGATAAATTGTCACTACCAGAGTTGATTCAAACAACAAAAAGAATTGGCGCCGGTGGAATTGACCTTTGTGTTTTTAGAAAAGATGGCACGCGTGAGGACCATACAGCTACACATTTGGACTATGAGGGATTTACACCAGTAAAAGCTAAAGAGACGCTAGAATTGTTTAATCAAGCCGATTTAAAGCTTTCACTTGGAGCCTTTGAGAATATGATTGGAGGAGATCCCGAACAACGTGTAAAAAATCAGAATCACCTATTAAAATTGATCCGGATTGCCCATTTGCTGGGTGGTGATGAGAATAATATCAAAGTTGGTACTTTCGTCGGTTATAATCACGAATTGGGAAATCAGCTTGATGGATTTCAGAAAAACCTGGATGAATATAAGCGCGTATTTGCACCAATTGTGAATTACGCTGAGAGTCTTGGGGTAACAATACTATATGAAAACTGTCCTATGGAGGGCTGGCGTTCTTCAAGGTATAGTTCTACCTACAACAACTTACCAGCAGTCTTGGCAGCACGTAAATTGATGTATGCAATGGTGCCTAGTAAAGCACATGGTGAAATTTACGATCCTTCACATGATGTTTGGCAAAATACAAACCCAATTGACGTCATTCGTAATACTGATATCAGTCGATTGCAGCGTATACATGTGAAAACCACACGTAACCTACAGACAACTGCTCGTGTGGATTGGGGTGGAATGTATCCTATGCAACATGTTGACGCTGAACTAGCAAAAAAAGCAAATGTGAGTATTCCGGGGCATGACTGGGATAGACATCACTATGAAGCGATGCTTCCTGGATTTGGTGGATCAGATAGCATGGATTGGCGCGGTTTTGTTGATCTACTTCAGGAACGTGGATTCAAAGGGCCATTTGAAATTGAAAATGAGGCAAAAAATTCAAAAGATACAGGAGATTTTTCGGCAACAGTACAAGGATTTACGACTTGTCTTAATTTCTTAGCCCCTATGTTATGGGATTTGGAAGCTGAGGTGGGTTATGCTTATAAAAAATCGGAACCCCTCAAAGATATCAATGTGAAAGATATTCCAGTTATAACAATGGATGATCTAATCTAAAAAAGATACACTCCAACAACATTTTAATTGTTGGAGTGTATTCTGAAAAGTTCAATTAGCTCAGGAATATTGGAAACATTTAGCTTCTCAAATATTCTGCTTTTATAGGTACTGACAGTTGATGGGCTCAGCTCAAGTAGGCCCGATACTTCAATGATTCCTAGGCCTTTGATCAGTTGTTTTGCCACATCTACCTCTCTGTTTGACAAGCGTGCCAATGGATTTAATTTTGTAAGTTCGGATTTACTCTGAGTCAATTTTTGGACATATAAATCCTGTACATTGCTCGACATATACTTACCTCTTTCTTGGATAGCTAATATAGCGTGACTCAATTCTGCCATCGCGGTAGTTTTATTGAGATAGCCTACTGCTCCAGCTTCAATATAGCGTAAAGCATATAATGATTCATCATAAGATGAGAAAATTAAAATTTTGATAGTAGGTTGAATCTGCAGGATTTCTTCAACAACTCTAATATTATTTCCTCCTGGCATATTGATGTCCAGTAATAATAGATCGAAATCTTCCAGTTTTATCTTTTCTAGTACCTCGTCGAAATTTTCGGCCTGAAATATTTCCGCTTTTTTAAGGGTCTCCTTAATAATAACGGAAGCTCCGAGTCGTACAATACCGTGGTCGTCTGCAATAAGAATCTTCTTCATAGATACTTTATATTATTCTGGGCTTTATTACCGTACGAAATTTAAAGTACTATCAATATACAATATATCTTGATATTTTGCCCTAGTTAACGAGCAAATATAGCAAATTAAGTTAATAAAAAACTTGAGGATATCGTTTTAGGTCATAATTTTAAAAATAGGATTTAAGATAGAAAAATGTAGGACAATAAAAGACTCGCGATAAAAAATTGGTTTATTTTAATTAGATTTATGTGACAATTACTAGTTTTGGTAAAATTTTAAAAGATTAAATGGTTTTAATATGGGATTTTTAAAAGAATTTAAAGAGTTCGCAATGCGCGGTAGCGTTGTTGATTTGGCTGTCGGTGTTGTTATCGGTGGGGCATTTGGGAAAATTGTTACCTCATTGGTTGACGATATTATCATGCCACCCATAGGTTATTTAACAGGTGGCGTAGATTTTGCATCCAAGAAAATTATACTTAAAGTTGCTGATGAGGCCACAAAACAAGCTGAAGTTTCTATCAACTATGGGAATTTTATTAATGTGGTTATTCAGTTTATAATTGTTGCATTATGTATTTTCACTGTTATTAAAGCATTAAATTCGCTAAAACGCAAAGAGGAGGCTGCTCCTGCCGCTCCAGCTGCACCAACAAAAGAAGAGACATTGTTGACGGAGATCAGAGATATTCTGAAAACTAAATAATTTCAAATTTTTATTTGATTTCGAATAAAACAGAGGAGTACCACTTCTCTGTTTTTTATTCTTGTGCAATTTGTAAATTGGTTTTTTAGGCTGTCAATGAATAAATTAGAGATGACTTTTTACTTAAAGTCTAAATGTTCTCAATATTGTTTGTTTTTGTCTAAAATAAACTTTACTTTTGCATTCCTCTTGGGGAGTTTTGTATTAATTGAAGTAAGAACAAATTAGCATAATAGCGTCATGAAAAGAACATTTCAGCCATCGCAAAGAAAAAGAAGAAACAAACACGGTTTTAGAGAGCGCATGAGCTCTGCAAACGGTAGAAGAGTATTAGCTTCACGTAGAGCTAAAGGTAGAAAACGTCTTACAGTGTCTGACGAATACCGTCACAAAGGTTAATCTTTGACAAGGATCGGTGGCTGCTTATAAGAGCTTTTTCTGATAAGATTAAGTCATCGTATGAGAAATACATTTACAAAAGAAGAACGGTTATGTGCGAAAAGGCGTATTGATACGCTTTTTAAAAGCGGTTCTTCTTTTGTTTTGTACCCTTTTAGAATTGTTTTTGTTTTCGAAAAAAACAATGAGACTGAAAATTCCTCCCCCTGTCAGTCTATTATATCTGTTTCCAAACGTAGGTTCAAAAGAGCAGTAGATCGCAATGCGATAAAGCGTATGATGCGTGAAAGCTATCGTCTCCAAAAATCGAATGATTTGATTCCTTTTTTGCTTAGACATAATGTAACTTTGTATTTAGCTATTCAGTACGTGGGCAAACAGATCTTAGCATATGATGTGTTCCATACCGCGATGAATAAAATGCTAAAAAAATTACAGGATGAATGTGCTGATGCTTATTTGGAAAAAGGGAATTAAACCTTTCTTTAGTTTTATTTTCTTAGCTATTATTCGTTTCTATCAACTATTTATTTCACCATTCTTGGGTGCTAATTGCCGGTATACACCTACTTGTTCTCAATATGGCAAGGAGGCTATTCTAAAATATGGACCTTTTAAAGGGGGCTGGATGGCCTTGAAGCGAATAGGACGTTGTAATCCCTGGGGCGGCCATGGTCATGATCCTGTACCTTGATTTCAATATAAACGATGAATAATTTAATTTTACAAATTGATACCTCGACCAGCGTTTGTTCGGTAGCCTTAAGTGAAAATGGACAGACATTAACCGTGCTGGATCTTGATGAACCTAACGCGCATGCTGCTAAACTGACTGTTTTGATCGAACAGGTTTTGGCTGAAACAGAACGTTCTATGAAAGAGCTTACAGCGATAGCGGTAAGCATGGGTCCCGGATCTTATACAGGATTGCGTATTGGGGTGTCTACAGCAAAAGGCCTTTGCTATGGTTTAGATATACCTTTGATTGCAATCAATACGCTTGAAGCATTGTTTTTTGGATACCACGAGCAATTTGGATTAAAGGAAAAGGAAGCTTTTATACCAATGCTGGATGCGCGTCGCATGGAAGTATATTCTGCAGTATATGACCATAAGCATGAACTTGTAAAACCTACTTCAGCAGAGATCATTGACGCTGATTATTTTGAAGAACTGTTGACTACATATAATTGCGTTAACCTATTTGGTTCAGGTGCTGATAAATTTGATACATTGTTTGATACGAACGATCGCGTGAATGTGCATTTAGGGTTTAGAGATTCTGCTGCGTTTTTATCACAATTGGCGTTTGATAAATTTCAAAATAAAGAATTCGAGGATGTTGCCTATTTTGAGCCTTTCTATCTGAAAGACTTTGTGGTAATGACAAAGAAAAAGGTTGGCCTATAGCCAACCTTTTCTTTTGAACCATAAGTAAATGGCCATCGAAATAGCAATCATGATTGCCATAGCAATGGGGTAACCATAATACCATTCCAGTTCCGGCATATTTTTAAAATTCATTCCATATACTCCCGCCACAAATGTAATCGGCATAAAAAAGACTGAGAAAATCGTCAAAATACGCATGATTTCGTTCGTGTGATTTGATGATATATTAAAGAATACGTTCAATAATTGCGCAACATTCTCAGATAAGTTTTCATACAATGTTGAGGTGCGTATTTGAAGATCTTTTAAGTCTCGCGTATATACATCTTTTTTGGAGGACGAATGGAAATGTTCGATGACCTCCTTATACAAGAAGATGACCTTTCTGGCGACATCTATTTGCCGTTTGATGAAATATAGATTTTTCAGTACAGGTTGTTGCTTCATTCGTTTCAGAAAAATCAGTTCCTCATAAGAATCGATACGTGTTGACAGTTGTTCCAATGTTTTACTGAAAGTGAAAACCGCAGCTGTGGTAATAAATACAGCCAGTTTTCGACTATTTTTAGTCTTTATGCTCGTAAACTCAATGTTTTTGAGCTTCTCTAAAAACTCAATACGGCGTTTATGTACAGTGATTACAAAATCGCTGCCATAGAAAATCGTTAGGCGATCTGTTACTTCGCCTATACTGTCCGAATTCTCTTTGAAATTATCAGACATGACCCGGAGAATAACAAACGTGTAGTTTTCAAATTCTTCAATTTTAGGGAGATGGTCGGGTTCCTTGGAATCCTTAATGGAGGCATCATTTAGATTATATCTTTCCTTGATGAAAGTAAAATCTTCCGAGGTAGGCTCGGAGATATCAATCCATTCATAATTTGCGATTTCTTTTTCAACAATCGTTTTGATCATAAATCTAATTTATACAAAGACCAAGATACTAAACAATTTTGTTTGTTGCCAATACCTGCAGAACGAGGGGGGAGTGGGTTGCTTTTTAATTGGCAGGTCTGGGAGCTTAATAAATCAAAAAAGCCATCAAATGTTATGATGGCTTTCCTGATATCTATTTTAATCTTCTTATTTGTTGGAAGATTTGTATTCGTCATTTAACTGTTTGATTACTTCATTGGTGATTTCCAGAGAAGGATCAGCATACAATACAGTAGGGTTGGATTTTGAGTAAGTCAGTACAAGTTTATAACCGTTGTCTGCAGCATGTTTTTTCAAAAACTCAGTGATTTTATTATACACGTTGTTGAATTCTTCTGACTCATCTTTAGCGAGGGATGAAGATGCAGTCTGATCTAATCTTGCCAACTCATCTTGTTTACGTGCTAATTTTTGTTCGGTAGCTTGTCTATCTGCAGCAGACATTGTAGCAGCATTTTTTTGATAGTCAGCAACCTCACGTTGAAACGCAGCACTTTTAGCTTGAAGATCGGCTTGCGCTTTTTTTACTTTGTTTTCAAGCTTTGACTTGATGTCTTTAAAATATTGATATTTTTCCGAAAGAGAATCAGAATTTAAATAAACGATTTTATCCTTGTTGCTGCCTTGACTCTCTTTGCTTACAGCGTTCGAATCATTTTTGGAAGGTTCATTTTGCGTTTTTGCACCTTGATTACATGATACGATTGTTCCAGCCAATAAAAGACCAAAGGAAACTTTCGATACAATTGAAAATATAGTGTTCATTTTTTTATTATTTGCAAATTAATACTGAAACAAACCTAACATAAAAAAATCGAAATTCTAATTTTTAAGCATAAAAAAGTAAAATTATCGACCATTTGATTGTTTCGGATTATCCGTTTAATACTTCACCGTAGACTTGATAAATCGGCCAAAATTTCGTATTTTTGAATATTACATTTAACAGTTTTTCAATGAGCGAAGAAAAGAAAAATGCATCCACCTACTCGGCCGATAATATTCAGGTATTAGAGGGTTTAGAGGCGGTTCGTAAGCGTCCATCCATGTATATTGGTGATACCGGTGTAAAAGGATTACACCACTTGGTATACGAGGTTGTAGACAATTCAATCGACGAAGCTGTAGCAGGGTACTGTACAGATATCTTTGTTACTATCCATAAAGACAATTCAATTTCTGTTCGGGATAACGGTCGTGGTATCCCTACCGGAATCAACAAAAAAGAGAATAAATCAGCGTTGGAACTCGTTATGACGGTATTACATGCTGGTGGTAAGTTTGACAAAGATACATACAAAGTATCTGGGGGTCTACATGGTGTGGGGGTATCTTGTGTGAACGCATTGTCTACACTTTTGAAAGCTGAGGTACACCGCGATGGAAAAATATACCAACAGGAGTATCAAATCGGTAAACCTTTATACGATGTAAAAGAAGTTGGTGTCTCTGATAAGACAGGTACAATTGTAACATTCCATCCGGATGCAACAATATTTACACAAACCACAGTATATAATTACGATACTTTGGCCAATAGACTTCGTGAGCTTGCATTCTTAAATAAAGGAGTAAGCTTAACTTTGGAGGACGAGCGTGAAACCAACGAAGACGGTTCAGAAAAGAAAGAAACTTTTCATTCTGAAGGTGGTTTGAAAGAATTTGTCAAATTCTTGGATGGTACGCGTCAAGCATTGATTCCTGAGCCAATCTATGTAGAAGGAATCAAACAAGGTATTCCTGTGGAGTTGGCTTTACAATATAACGATACTTATTCTGAGAATGTCCATTCTTATGTCAATAATATCAACACGATCGAGGGTGGATCACACGTAGCGGGTTTCCGCAGAGGTCTGACACGTACCTTGAAAGCATATGCTGATAAATCAGGGTTGCTGAAAAACTTAAAAGTCGAAATTACAGGCGATGATTTCCGTGAGGGATTGACTGCTGTCATTTCGGTGAAGGTTGCTGAGCCTCAATTTGAAGGACAGACAAAAACCAAGTTAGGTAACTCCGAAGTAATGGGAGCTGTAGATGTGGCTGTTGGTGAGATTTTAGGTGTTTACCTTGAAGAGAACCCACGTGAAGCGAAATCTATTGTTCAAAAGGTTGTTATCGCCGCCCAAGCGCGTGCAGCAGCACGTAAAGCTCGGGACTTGGTACAACGCAAAACTGTAATGGGTGGTTCCGGGCTTCCTGGTAAATTGGCCGATTGTCAAGATAATGACCCTACTAAATGTGAGATTTATTTTGTCGAGGGGGATTCTGCGGGCGGTACAGCGAAGTCTGGTCGCGACCGTAAGCATCAAGCCATTATGCCGTTACGGGGTAAGATCCTGAACGTTGAAAAAGCAATGGAACATAAGATCTATGAAAATGAAGAGATCAAAAATATGTTTACTGCTTTAGGTGTAAGCGTTGGTACAGCTGAAGATGCCAAAGCGTTGAATATTGACAAATTACGCTACCACCGTATCATTATCATGACCGATGCCGATGTGGATGGTTCCCACATTACGACTTTGATTTTGACATTCTATTTCAGATACATGAAGGAATTGATCGAAAGAGGGTATGTATATATCGCTACTCCTCCTTTGTATCTCGTGAAAAAGGGTAAGGAACATGAGTATGCATGGAATGAAGACCAACGTATTAATGCGATCCAACGCCTAAAAGGAACAGGTAAAGAAGATAGTGTACATGTACAGCGCTATAAAGGTCTCGGTGAGATGAATGCGGAACAATTATGGGATACAACAATGAATCCTGAAACACGCACTTTGCGTCAGGTAACTATTGAAAATGCTGCTGAATGTGACCGTATTTTCTCGATGTTAATGGGAGACGAAGTTGCACCTCGTCGTGAATTTATAGAGAAAAATGCACGTTACGCAAAAATTGATATTTAAGCACAATTTTATAACGAAAATAGAAGGTCTGATGAAATTTTCATCAGACCTTTTTTTATTCCATTTTATTTTCTAACTTAATACAGAGGAATCATTTTTCTGCCGGGATAAGTGCTTCTTTAACCAACGGATAGCCAATATTTAATAGAACCTATTATGAAATATTGTAGCAAAATCTTGCTCTTTATAGGTTATTTTATTGGGATAACCTGTTTGGCGCAAACAAATGAAAAAATCAACCTTGAAGAGCTGTTTGAAAGCTTATCGGAGGAACTACCCGAAGATACTGATCTAAGTGAACTAAGTGAAAAATGGACCTACTATCTAAAAAATCCGATCGATTTGAATAAGACTGATGGGACAGAACTAATCGAATTACAATTTATAGATCCTTTATTGTTGCAGCGGTTGATTGAGCATCGTCAGGTTTCTGGCAATTTTATCAATGCCTTGGAGATCCAGTCCATTGAAGGTTTTAATCCACGGATCGTGAGCTTATTGTTGCCTTTCGTTAAAGTCGGAGAGGCTAGTCCATTTATAGGAAGCCAATTCAATGATTTATCACACGAATTTATGTTACGATATGGACGTACCCTAGAGAAAATAAAAGGATACCAAATTATAGATACCACAAGATCCCGGTATCTGGGAGACCCCAATCGATATGCCATTCGATATCGGGCTAATCTAAAAAATAAAATTCGCTTGGCGATTAATATGGAAAAGGATGCTGGTGAGCCATTTTTTAAGGATAAGCAAAAATTGGGATTTGATTTTTATGGAGTAAGTCTATTTGTTAAGTCTATTGGTCCAGTTCGCAACCTTGTCATTGGAGATTATGCATTGCAATTTGGTCAGGGTCTTAGCATGTGGAATGGTTTGAGCTTTGGTAAAGGGGGACTCGTACAGAATACTGCCAGACAGGGAATCGGTGTGAAGCAATACACGTCATTAAATGAGGTTGATTTTATGCGTGGAATTACTGGAACTTTACAGCTCCAGCGATTTGAGATCACACCATATTTTTCATACCAGAACATTGATGCTAATGTATCCGATAATATAGAATCTAGGGTCATTAAGACGATTGCGAAATCAGGATTACACCGAACGCCAACTGAGCAACGCTATAGAAATGCCGCACATCAAATGACTTATGGGATGAATGTCTTATGGCGATATAATCGTTTCAAAATAGGAGCCAATTTCAATCAATCTCAATTGGATGCGATTAAGCTCAAAGGGACAGGCAAAAGACAACAGTATGATTTCGAAGGCGACATGCTGCAAAATATAAGTCTGTATACCAATTATACGTTCCGAAATGCTCATTTATTTGGAGAATATGCCAGTAGTTTAGATGGTGGATCGGCTATGCTATTGGGGGCTATTGTCAGCTTACACCCACGGGTATCCGCAGTTGTTCTTGTGCGGAATTATAGGAAAAACTACCATACTTTTTATGGGCAAGGTTTTGGTGAATCGAGTAACACCTCAAATGAAGAAGGGATTTATGCAGGATTTACCTATCAATTGGCGAGAAAGTTAGTTTGGTCCAGTTACATTGATATATTTCGATTCCCAGAGGCTAAATATCAGGCCGATACCGGATCTGTAGGTGCGGACTTTTTTAGTCAACTCAGTTATATATGGTATAAGAAGGGACAACTCACGTTGAGGTACAGAAATCGATTAAAACAGACCGATTATTTGGGAGAGGGGCAAACCGAATCAGGACTGGTAAATAGCTCAAAACAACAGGTACGCATAGAGTTTCAATATAAATTGAATCGTATCTGGACTATTCGTTCCCGAGCTGAGGCTAATTTATTCCAGAAAGAATATGAGGATAATAATCTGGGCTATCTATTTTATCAGGATGTTTTCTGGAAACCAGATGTCGGAAAAATTCAATTGAATTCACGGATAGCCTATTTTCAGGCCGATACTTATGATAATCGGATCTATGCTTATGAGAACGATGTGTTATATGCTTCAGGATTTGGAATGTATAATATGAAAGGCTGGCGTGCATATCTGAATTTAAGGTATAGAATAAACCATAATCTTGATATATGGGCAAAGTATGGCGTTTATTATTACCCTGATAAAGAGGTCATCGGTACAGGATTGGATGAGATCAACGGTAATAGAAAGTCCGAAATCAAGCTGCAATTGAGATGGCAATTATGAAGGAATTAAGTTTTTATCAAAAGTTGGAACGAATTCCTATACTAAAGATTGCTTCGGTTTACGCTATTGGGCTCTTTACAGCTCCAGTGCTAAAGCTCTCACCTGTATGGTTTCAATACCTGCAATATAGCTTGTTCCTGTTAACTGGAATAACCCTTTGTTGCTATATGCTCAAAGGAAGACTCTTTAAATATAGCTATCTTATCGGATATTATATGCTGGTTCTGTTATTTGCTGTGTGGCAGTTTTGGTCTAAAGACCCGCTTTATGTCAGAAATCATTTTTCACATTTTGAGTTGGATAATTATGTTGTGGATATTACTGAGGAGCCTAAAGCTAAATCCGGTGTCATTCGATTCTCAGCAGAGGTAATAGGCGGTTATAGCCAGGGACGTTTTATTGCAACTACTGGCAAGATTATGATCTCCTTAAAATCTAGAGTGAAAGGCCCGTTTCAATATGCTGATCGGATTTGGTTAGCGGGTAAAATGGTAAGCGTACATCCGCCATTGAATCCACTCGAGTTTGATTATAAAGAACACCTGGAAAGAGCTGATATTTATCATCAAATTTTCTTGCACGCAGATAACTATGCCCTAATTGTACAGGGAGTTTCGCAATCCACAGATATTACTGGTATGGCTCTAGAAACACGGGGGTATTTTTTAAAAAAAATACGGAATTATTTTGAAAAAGAGGAACACTTCTCCATTGTAGCTGCTTTGATTTATGGTTTTCGTAATAATCTTGATGAGGATACCATAAGGGCATTTACAAACACAGGAACGGTACATATCTTGAGCGTTTCTGGAATGCATGTGGCAGTGCTTTTCGGTTTTTTATCACTTGTGTTTAGATATATTCCCTGGCCGTTGATGTTGAACTGGTTGCCTGTTGCAATAACATTTTCCGTTATTTGGCTATATGCTTTTATTACGGGGTTAGATCCACCTATTACCCGTGCTGCTATTATGATAAGTTTTGTTTTATTCGCACAATATTTTAAACGAAATAGTTCGACTTTAAATGCGCTGGTAGCTGCCGCAACAGTTATATTGCTCTGTGCCCCTAAAGCGATTACGAATGTGGGATTTCAGCTCTCATTTTTGGCGGTATTAGGCATGATATTATTTTTGCCAATTTTTGAAAAGATGATTGTTGCAAAAAATCTAATACTGCGTTTTTTTAGGGATACCGTTGGTATCTCTATAGCTGCACAAATTTTGACAACACCACTGACGCTCTATTATTTTGGACAATTTCCTACCTATTTTTTACTGGCTAATCTATTGGTCGACTTCCCTTCAACATTAGCAATGTATCTGGGTTTTGTGATGACGATCAATCCTATTGATTGGTTAAATGAAATTTTGGGAATCCTCTTGGAAAATTTAATCAGATTTATGCTTTATTGCCTGGATTCCATTGATCATTTGGCCTTTTCAACTATCAAAATCAATATCATTGACAATGGCCTCCTTTTCCTTTCATATGCGGCTATTTTTTCGTTTTTATATGCCTATCAATGGAAAGACAAAAAGTATCACTATTTGGGGCTCCTTTGCGTGACTGGGATCATGATCATAGATATCAACCAACAGATGATAAATAAAAATATGGAGCGATTTCGGGTATACAATACGAGAAATGAACTAACAATAGCTTATTTTAAGAATAGACGGGCTGTAATTTATAGCACCTTTGATTCATTAAATCATAAAGCCCTACAATATGCTTGCGGTCGGGAAATTCAGGTATTGACTACTGATGACAATATTCAATTTATTCCATTAAATAGTAAAGCTATAAGGAATAATTATTTAATAGAACTACCCATAGGAAAAGTAGTCGTTATGGAGCATTTTGAAGATACACTACCACAAGCAGATCTATTGGTCATTAGGAAGAATGCTATTCATAAACTATCTGCTGCAGTACATATAATTTCACCCAAAGAGGTTATCCTTGATGGTTCCAATTCACTGAAAAAATCGTTACAAGCTGAAGTCATACTGGACCGCTTGAGTATAAAGAATTATATCATAAAAGATAATTTTGCGTATGTTTGGGATAAGGAGAGCTTATGACTTTAGATAGCATATCAATCTTAAGGCAATATTGGGGTTTTGAATCATTTCGACCATTACAGGAGGAAATTATTCAGTCAGTTATTTCTGGTAAAGATACACTTGCCTTACTACCAACAGGAGGGGGGAAATCCATTTGTTTTCAGGTACCGGCATTGATGATGGAGGGAATCTGCATTGTGGTGACACCGTTGATTGCGCTGATGAAAGATCAGGTAGAACATTTGAGGAAAAATGGGATCCAGGCAGTCGCTATTTATTCGGGAATGAAAAAGCGGGAAGTGGATATTACCTTGGATAATTGTGTCTATGGAAAAATAAAGTTTCTTTACTTATCTCCTGAGCGATTGTATAATGATCTTGTCAGGGAGCGGATCCGATTTATGAACGTCAATCTATTCGCTATCGATGAAGCGCATTGTATTTCTCAATGGGGTTATGATTTTAGGCCACCTTATCTGGAGTTAGCGAAACTGAAGGAGCTTCATCCTAAAGTGCCATTTTTAGCACTGACAGCAACCGCGACTGAACGGGTTATTGTCGATATACAGCAGAAACTCAATTTTCCGAAGGAGAATGTATTTGTCAAAAGTTTTCTTCGAGATAACTTAGCCTATATGGCTATTGAGGAAGAAGACAAAATGGGACGGATGGTACGTATTATTCATAAACTGGGTGGATCAGGTATCGTATATGTTCGAAATCGAAGAGAGACACAGGAAATAGCACGTATTTTAATCAACAATGGAATAGCATCAGACTACTATCATGCAGGGCTGCCTGGACAGGAGCGTGACCAAAAGCAGAATGGCTGGATGACTAATGCTGTTCGTGTTATCGTTGCTACAAATGCTTTTGGTATGGGAATCGATAAACCTGATGTTCGTTTTGTCATTCACCTGGATCTGCCTGATTCGCTGGAAGCTTATTACCAGGAAGCTGGTAGGGCTGGACGTGATGGTAAAAAAGCTTATCCAGTTATTCTTTATCAAAAGAATGATGAAAAGAAGCTTGTTGATACGTTGGAAGCCAGTTTTCCCGATGTCCCTTTCATTCAACAGACATATCATTATTTATGTAATCATTTCCAGATTCCCTATGGAGCAGGCGAAGGTCTTACGGTGGATTTTGATGTGGTTACGTTTGCCAAAAAATATCAATTGCCTTTGGTACCAGTCATGAATGCATTGAAATTTTTGGAACGCGATGGTTGGTTGACATTGTCAGAAGCGGTAACGATACCCTCACGTTTCAAATTTGAAATTGATAGCACAGAATTGTATAAGGTTCAAGTGCAATATGTGAAATATGATAAATTGATTAAGGCAATTTTACGTACCTATGGTGGTGTTTTTGAGAATTATATACTAATTAATGAATATGAATTTGCAAATAAGCTTGGAGTTCCATACGGTCGGGTGGTGGAGCTTTTAAAATCACTGGAAGCATTGGAAATTGCGAGTTACCTCCCTTCTACGGATGCACCACAGCTGACATTTTTGCAAAATCGTGTTGATTACAAACACCTATACATCGATCATATCTTTATTCGCGACCGCCATCAAGTCAAAGGGGAACAGGTCAATGGGATGATAGATTATATCGAAAAATCCCATTGTCGCAGCCAGTCCTTGCTGCTTTATTTTGGTGAAAAGAATGCGGGTTTCTGCCAGGTATGTGATCTCTGTTTAATGCGTATACACAAGGAAAGCCAGCGAGCTAAAATTAAGGAAGAGATAAAAAACAGCTTGTTGTTGGGACCCAAAAGTCTTCACGACCTGATTGACAGTTTGACCTTTGGAACTGAAAAAAGAAGAATAGAGATTGTCCGTGATCTACTGGATGCCGAAGTAATTCGTTTGGAGGACAAGCTCTATTCCTGGAATACTTTATTTTGATTATTTTTCTATTGGTAGGTTAAGTTCTTCTCTGCCCCATTCAGACCAGGAACCATCGTATACACGTATGTTTGTGTGGCCTGAGATATACGATGCAAAGGCGAGGATAGAGGCTGTTACCCCCGAACCACAGGAAAATATGTATTCATTTCCGGTTGTTTTAAATTGATCAAATTGTTGCTTAAGTTCGTCAGTTTGCTTGTAATAAATACCATCAAGCAATTCCTCGAAAGGTAGGTTTTTAGAATGGGGAATATGTCCACCATTAAGGCCTTTTCGGGGCTCTGCAACTAAGCCGATAAATCTTCCTTTACTTCTAGCGTCAAAAATACTGACTTCTGGCGCTTTATAATGTGCTAAGATATACTCTTTGTCAGCATAAAGGTTTTTTTGAAAATGTGCTTTATAATTTCCCGTATTGTGCTGCTGCTTGTAACTGTCTGTTAGTTCAAATTTATTTTTTTTCCAGGCAGGAACTCCTCCATTTAAAATATAGACCTGATCAAACCCCATTACTTTAAACATCCACCAAGCGCGTGGACTGGAATAAACTCCCCATCTGTCATATAAAACAACGATGCTGTTCTGATCAATTCCTAATGCTTGAGCTTCTGTCTCAAACACCTGTTCAGATACTAAGGTGTGCGGCAATTTAGCAGTATGGTCAGAGAATTTCCCTTCGATATCAAAAAATAATGAATTTGGAAGTAATTCTAACTTTGCGTCTTTTAAAGATTGACCGACCTTATCGATGGTGCAGTCTAGTAGGATTACATTTCCATTTTGGACCAATGTATCCTGAAGTTCGGATGGACTAATTAAGGCTGATTTGAATAACATAACAATGATCTTATGTATACAAAATTACAAAGCAGACCTTTAAAAACAAAGAGGCTGTTCTTTTGGAACAGCCTCTTTTTATGGATTGAAAATGCTAATTACTTAGCGTTTTTGTCATTTTCCATTTGCTCTTTCAATTGAGCTAACACGTCTAAGTCACCTAAAGTAGATTTTTCAACAGAATCTTTTACTTTTTTAACAGCTGAAGACTCAGCTTTAGCGTCTTTTTTACGGTTGCTAGACTCTTCTTTGCGAGCTTCTTCTTTCTCTTCTTCCCAGATACGAGAGTGAGAAATTACCAAACGTTTGTTCTCTTTGTTGAACTCGATGATTTTGAATGAAGTTACTTCATCAACTTTCAATGAAGAACCGTCTTCTTTAACAGAGTGTTTAGAAGGACAGAAACCTTCAACACCATATTGTAGCGCAACGATATCACCTTTGTCACCAACTTTGATCACAGTACCTTCGTGGATAGAACCTTCAGTGAAGATTGTCTCGAAAGTATCCCAAGGATTTTCTTCCAATTGTTTGTGACCTAAAGATAATTTACGGTTTTCTTCATCTAATTCTAATACAACTACTTCTAATGTCTCACCAACTTTAGTGAATTCGTTAGGGTGGTTGATTTTTTTAGACCAAGATAAATCAGAGATGTGGATCAAACCGTCGATACCTTCTTCTAACTCAACAAATACACCGAAGTTAGTCATGTTTTTAACAACAGCTGATTGTTTAGAACCAACAGGGTAACGCTCAGTGATGTTTTTCCAAGGATCTGGAGTCAATTGTTTGATACCTAAGCTCATTTTACGCTCATCACGATCTAAAGTTAAGATTTGAGCTTCGATCTCGTCACCAACTTTTAAGAACTCTTGTGGAGAACGTAAGTTTTGAGACCAAGACATTTCAGAAACGTGGATCAAACCTTCAACACCTGGGATGATTTCTAAGAAAGCACCGTAATCAGCAACTGTTACGATTTTACCTTTAACTTTAGAACCAACTTCTAATGCTGTATCTAAAGATTCCCAAGGGTGCTCAGATAATTGTTTCAAGCCTAAAGCGATACGTTTTTTCTCATCATCAAAGTCTAATACAACAACGTTGATTGTTTGATCTAAAGCTAAAACTTCTTTTGGATGCTCGATACGACCCCAAGAGATATCTGTGATATGCAACAAACCGTCAACACCACCTAAGTCGATGAATACACCGAAGTCAGTGATATTTTTAACAGTTCCTTCTAATACTTGACCTTTTTCTAATTTAGCAACGATCTCAGATTTTTGGTTTTCTAAGTCGTTCTCAATTAACACTTTGTGTGATACGACAACGTTTTTGAATTCGTGGTTGATTTTAACAACTTTGAATTCCATTGTTTTACCTACGTATACATCGTAGTCACGGATAGGTTTGATATCGATTTGAGATCCAGGTAAGAAAGCTTCAACACCTTTGATGTCAACGATAAGACCACCTTTAGTACGGCTCTTAACGAAACCAGTAATGATTGCATCATTTTCCAATGCCTCATTGATAGCTTCCCAAGATTTTTGAGTTTTAGCACGTTTGCGAGAAAGTACTAATTGACCGTTAGCATCTTCTTGAGATTCAACGAATACGTCAACTTTGTCACCAATTTTTAATTCTGGTAAGTCACGGAATTCGGATAAAGAAACTAAACCGTCAGATTTGAAACCAACATTTAAGACAACGTCTTTGTTGTTGATAGAAACGACAGTACCTTCAATAATTTCACCTTGGTTAACTTGGTTGAAAGTATCTGCGTATTGTGCTTCAAGTTTAGCGCGTTCAGCTTCGCTATAATTTCCGAAACCTTTATCATTTGCATCCCAGTCAAATTCACCTTCTGGTGTGATCCAAGTGTTTGATTTGATTTCGTCGATTAAGTTTGAATCAGCTTCTGATTCAATTTTTTCAGTGTCTTTCACTACTTTAGTGTCAGCACCTTGTAGCTCTGCGTTTTTCGCTGCTAATTCTTTTTCTGCTTCTTGTTTTTTTGCCATTAATTAATTTTCTCCTTTTTCCTACGTTGTAGGAGTTGCAAAGGTACAAAAAAACTTTTAATGCAAAATTTTATTTTTCTTATTTTATTGAAAGACTTTCAGTTATCCTCCTAGGTATAGGTTGCTGTCGAACTGCTTGGTCTGAGTGGGCTCATGACAGGATCTTTCACTGGTCAGAATAGGAGGGGGTTAGGCCTTATAGCGTTCTTTTTGGCTGTTCGTTGTGACTTGTCGTGCTATTCGTTATCTTTTTTAAAGGAGTTGAAGATCCGTGGCTTGGCGATCACAATGGTTTGCTTGGACAATGCTATTGCAGCATTTAACTCATAGCCCAATAATAATATTAGGGTATTGAGGTAGATCCAAAGCATAATGACGATCAGCGTTCCGATCGAGCCATATAATTTATTATATGCACCAAAATGATTAATATAGAATGTGAAAATCGAGAAAGTCAAAATCGCTAATATAGTGGCCATGGAGGCTCCGGGGCTAAATAACTTCCACTTGTTTGATGTAGATGGACCAAACTTATAAATACAGCTCACTGTAAAGAAATAAATTGCGAAAATAATAATCCATCGAGAGAGTTTTAACAAAGTCGCCCACATACTGGATTTAATGCCCGTAGTTTCTTTTAGATAATCAATCGTTACACCAGCAATTGTAAATACAGTCATCCCGACGGTGAGGGCAAAAATAATCAGAAAGGCTAATGTCAGTGCAACGAACCTTTTTCTTATCCAAGGTCTTTTCTCTGTCATTAAGGAAGCTTTATTGAAAGCATTCATCAATGAGGCCATGCCATTTGTCGCAAAATATGCTGCGAAAAGAAAACCGAAGGAAAGGAGCCCTCCATTCTGGTTTTTAATAATATCCTCGAGGGTGGTTTCAACGACAAGGAATGCATTTTTAGGAATGACAACCGCTAAAAAATCCAGTAATTGCTCCTGAAAGTTGTTGATTGGAATATAGGGAATTAATGTAAATAGAAAGATGATGCCAGGAAATATAGCCAACAAAAAACTATATGATAATGATGATGCCTTGCTGACGATTGAATCTCTGGCGAGCTCCTGAAAGAAAAACACTGCTACAGTATAAAGGGGAAGTGAACCAAATCCTGGTAACACAACCCGTTTACTCCATTCGATTAATCTAAAATAAGGTTCAAAATTTAATAGCCATTGGTGGAATTTCCCCATATCAATTAAAATATTTACTCATCTTATCCTGAAAGACCTGTGGCGGCATACATGGTTTATTCTTTTCCATATTGACAAATACCAACGTTGTCTCTCCTTGATTGAGTAACTCACCATTTTCGTTAAAAAGTTCATATTCAAAAATAATACGGACCGCAGGTTTCTTACGAATCGTTACCCGGATCGTTATCAGATCATCATACTTACCCGGTTTGAGATATTTTGTTTTCAACTCTGTGACAGGGAGCATAACGCCCATTTCTTCCAGTTCTTTATAAGATATCCCTGTACTTCTCAGCATCTCAGTCCTTGCTATCTCATAAAAGGCAGCGTAATTGCCATAATAGACATAACCCATTTGGTCTGTTTCTGCATAGCGAACACGAATCTGATGGTCAAATACAAACATTATTTCTTGATATTTCTGGCGTCTAAGGCTTGTTGGAATTTTCGAGCATTCACTAGATGTTCTACTTCTGTTTTTGCAAAATTATGGTAACCTGAGAAATCATCCTTTGCACACATATAGATATAATCATGTTGCTTAAAATTCAGAACCGCATCAATAGCAGCGATACTCGGGATAGAAATAGGTCCCGGAGGCAAGCCTCTATAGATGTAGGTATTGTAAGGGTTATCCATTCTTAAATGCTTATTTAAGACCCTTCTGATCGTAAAATCATTATTAGCAAAGATTACTGTTGGATCGGCTTGTAGGAGCATGCCTTTTTTTAGACGATTTAAATATAAGCCAGCGATCATGGGCATTTCGTCTTGGTGCAAAGCTTCCCCTTTAACGATGGAAGCCAATGTACTCACCTGTTGTGGAGTTAGGTTCAGTGCTTTTGCTTTAGCAATGCGATCTGCGTTCCAGAATTTTTTCCACTCATCATCAAAGCGGGCAATAACCTTTTCTGGACTCGTGTTCCAGTAAATTTCATAGGTATTTGGGATGAAAATTGAAATCAGGTTTTCTTTGGTAAATCCAAATTTTTGCGCTGTAGCTTCATCATTCAGTACTGCAATAAATTGTGCTGAATCAGCCTCAAAGCTTTTGCCCAATAATGCAGCCATATTTTCTTTTAGCCTTACATTGGCAAATCTAAATTTCACAGGTTCCTGATAGCCACCGATCAAGTTACCGATCAAACGTCGGTTGTTCATTCCGGGAGTTAATAAGTAGCGACCCGGTTTAACACTTTGTTCGTATTTTTTATATTGAGCAGCACGTTCGAATGAAGCGATATCATCCAAAAGACTAGAGTCTTGAATCGATTTGAGGACATCTTCATACTTTGCACCCTCATGGATATAGAGGTATTTCTTCTCTCCAGAAACGTTTGAGGCAAAGAAAGCCTTATAAAATGTCCATGCAAAATACCCCCCAACAAGGATGACGATTAATGCAACAATTTTTAACCAACTTGGTATTCCTTTTTTATTTTCCATCAGAATTACTTTTTTATATCTGTGATAAAACCTTCACCGACATAGAACTCATCTTTTATACAAATGATTCATGGCTTACGAAGGTTTCATGATCGCTTTAGAAGCCTAGACTATTTGCTTTATTTTCCTTTTTTTGTCCCGCTGTAGGCGCTGCATTTGAAGACTTGGCGGGAGGGGCGTTTGTTGTCGTTTTTGTCGTAGTAGCTGGCTTCGTCGCAACGGGTTTCGCAGCAGGTGGATTCGACTGAGTCGGAGTTACCTGGGGTTTGGGTACAGTTGTAGATCCTGGTGTACCTGTTGTCGGTGAAGGCGCTGTCAACGAAAGTGTCACGTCTATTTTGGCGCCTAAGCTCGTTAATCCCTTTTCTACCCCCGGAGATTGCACACTGATCACCGCTGTTGTTGTATCGGTTACGTTGGGATCGTAGGTTACTGTTCCCAAGCCAAGTCCGGCGCCAGAGAGGGCAAATTTAGCTTCGTTTAAAGGGAGTCCGATAAGATTCGGAATTTCAACTTCATTCGCTCCAAGACCATTGCCTAGGACAAGATCTATCCGTGAACCTTTTGGAATCATTCGACCATTTCGGATAGACTGACCCGCAAATTGGGCATCCAGAACAATATCTCTAGCAATATCAGCAACATAAGAAGTGTCACCTATTTTAAGATTATGATTTTTCAGGATAGCTGTTGCTTCAATCAGGGTCTTATCTTTAATATTTGGGAAAGAGACTTCTGGAGCCACTTGAGTGATAATGGTCAGATAAATTGTTCGGCCAGATTTCACGTGAAATCCCTGCTCGGGATCTTGTTCGATCACCAGACCGGGTTTAGCATCCATCTGATAAACGGAGTCTATTTGATATTCTAATCCGGCATCCTCCAGGGCTTGGACGGCTGCGTTGATATGGAGTCCCTTTATTTTTGGAACTGCAATAGATTCATCATGCTTAGTATATATTTTCAGCCCCACATATACGGCAAGAAATAGGCAGACTATCGCGATGAATGCGGCAATGAGATTTTTTCTGAAGGTGGGTGTCTGAAGATATTGTACGACTTTGGACATTACTGTGTTTGATAAAATGAATTCTGCATAGAACCGCAATATTGAAGCCAATTTTGCAGAATGGTTAAATAAAATTATTCCTCACAAAATTATTCGTTTTTCCGTGTATAGCAAATTATATTTGCTATTCGAATCGCTAAAATTTATGAAAGCAAAAATAGCATTAATAACTGGAGGTTATACAGGGGAGGCCGAAGTTTCTTTTAAAAGTTCTGCCTTTGTCAATTCCCAACTCGATCATGACAAATACGATGTGTACCTGATTACCATATCAAAAGACGCATGGTTTTATACAGATAAAGATGGACGGCAGTATCCGATCCTGCGCGAAAGCTTTACCTTGCCATTAAATGGAGAGACAATAAGTTTTGACTTAGCCTTTATTATGGTTCATGGCGTACCTGGAGAGGATGGAAGACTACAGAGTTACTTTGATTTGCTGGATATTCCTTATACTTCATGCGATGCACTGACCTCAGCTTTGACGATGAACAAGGGCTACACAAAGGCGATATTAAGTGATATTCCTGAATTGTATCTGGCCAAGTCTGTTTTATTATTTGAATCACAACGAGCGGAAGCAATCAGTACTGTAGAAAGTAACCTTTCCCTTCCATATTTTGTGAAGCCTAACGCTGGTGGAAGTAGTATCGGAATGACAAAGGTGAAAGAATCGGCTCAACTGCAGGAGGCTATTGACAAAGCATTCGATGCCGAGAATACTGGGAAGCAAGTGATCGTTGAAGAATTTGTGACTGGACGTGAGTTTTCCGAAGGGATTTTCCGTAATGCGAAAGGCGAATTGGTCGTGTTGCCTGCAACGGAAGTTCGGACAACACGTGAATTTTTTGATTTTGAAGCGAAATATATCCCTGGCTTGACTGAGGAAATTACACCAGCAGACCTGACGACGGAGCAGCAAGAACGTGCAGCTCGTATTCTGAAGGAAATTTATGTTAGGTTAAATTGCAAAGGCATGGTGCGCGTGGACTTTTTCCTTGAAAATGGTACCGATAAGTTTTACTTTATTGAGATCAATACAATTCCTGGGCAGACAGCACAGAGTTTTATCCCACAGCAGGTGCGTGCCTTTGGTATGAAAGAGGGTGATTTCTATGGTGAATTGATCGAAAGTGCTTTATTATCCGCTAAATAAAATAGATCATTTTTAACACAAAGGGGCTTTCAAAAAATTGAAAGCCCCTTTGTTATTTTCTGAAATCAAACTTGGATAAATCAGGTTTGATTTTTTTTGTTCTCTTTAATTCCTCCTGATAGATAAGCTGTCCAATGTTTTTCAAAAATGGATAGGTAACCGCCTCATATTCATAAATACCGTCATTATAAATACCGTTTTCATTAGACTGGACAACGACGGCAAGGAGAAACTCTACGCCATGTTCAAAATCTACAATATAAGCGTTATCAATATTATACCCATAGGAGTCACCATACTTATTGAAAATACGGATATTGGGGTTTAGCTTTGCACTTTTTTCGCGTCCATAGAAAAGTAATTTGCTATATGTTGGCCAAAATTCTGTCGTATCATATTTTGGGAAATCCGATTCAAATGGATAACGTGACATATAATCATAGAGTAAGGTATAATCCTCTTTTTGTAAATTAAACCTGTCTTTGCTTTTGAATGCTTCTGGAAAAAGTAATTTCTTCAAGATCAGCTGTTGATCCGCTAGCGCATAAACGTTTAGCCCTTCAAAACTCCATGGTTCGTGGATGAGTTCATCTTTATCATTCATGTAACCTTTCCCTTGAAGTATATTGGCTAACTTGATATCATAGTCTTTGGGATCGAATTGTTCTTTTTGCTGGTAGATAATATGGTCACCGTTATAGAAGGTGAAAGGATTAGTATGCTTAGCCCAGATTCCTTTGTCACCTATAGCAAGGCGGTTGACAATTCGACTGTACTTGGTGCCATATTTTTTGAGTTTTGCATTTAGCTCAGCACGGCCAATAAATTCGAACAGCCTGTTTTGGGCATCATTGTCACTGGTCAATAATATTTTTTTTACATACTGAGCAATTGACGGAAGACCATTAACTGCGGATTCATCCACGGATACTTTGGTCTGTTTTTCAAAAGCAGAGTCAATGCGCAGCGGAGTATCTTTTGTCAGCCCATTAATATGTAAATCATTGATTTTTTCCAGTGCCAAAATTGCGGTTGGCAGTTTCACGGTACTTGCCGGATAGAAATACCAATTGGGATTCAGTCGATAACTATAAGACCTGAAGTGTGGGATATTGGATTCATCACGATCAATTTGAGTGTAGAGGATCTGCACTTCATTCCTTGTCGAATGATTTAATATTTGTTGGAATAGATCAGGGCGACTCTGAAGTAATTTTTCCAAGTATATGGTATCTATCTTTTGAGCATAAGTCTTGGACATCAGCATAATGAAAACAAGAGATAAATATTTCAACATTCCAATAGTTATTTTCTTGTATACACTTCAAAGGTATAGTTGAATGCATGCTTATCATCTGCCTGATGTGGTTCCGCAGAAATCAGTTCCCATTCTTCCGATGATAGTTCGGGAAAAAACGCATCTCCCTGAATCGTTGTGTGTACACGTGTCAAAAGTACCTTGTTTGCCAATGGTAAAGCCTGTTGATAGATATTTGCTCCACCGATGATAAATACCTCACGCTCGTCGCGACAATATAAAAGAGCCTCCTGGATACTGTTGGCAACATCAATATCCTCTCCCTGAAAATTAGCATTACGTGTGATGACGATATTTCTTCGATCGGGCAATGCCTTACCGATGGCCTCAAAGGTTTTTCTGCCCATCAGGACAGAATGCTCAATGGTATTTCTTTTAAAATATTTAAAATCATTTGGTAAATGCCAAGGCATCTGATTATTGATGCCGATCGCATTGTTTTCCGAGGCAGCTACGATTAATGTGATCGTTGGGTTACTCATTTTTGTGTCGTGTAGATTAGTTCTGTTGTGTAAAGTGATGTTGTGCCTAGAAGAGCCTCCAAAAGGTTCTCCTAAACTGCAACAGGGGCTTTTATATGCGCATGTGATTCATAATTCAGCAATTCGAAATCTTCGAATTTGAAATCAAAAATATCTTTCACCTCTGGGTTTATCTTCATTTGTGGCAATGGCTTTGGATCACGGCTCAACTGTAGTTCCGTTTGTTCAAAGTGATTGCTATAGATATGTGCATCGCCCAATGTATGGATAAATTCAGCGGCTTCCATATCACAGACTTGTGCCACCATCATCGTCAACAGGGCATAAGAGGCAATATTGAAAGGAACACCTAAAAATATGTCGGCGCTACGTTGATAAAGCTGACAGGATAATTGCGGCTTCATAATCCCTTTCTCAGGCTGTGCTGGTGCTACATAAAATTGAAAAAAAGCATGACAAGGAGGCAAAGCCATATTTTCGATTTCAGCAACATTCCATGCCGATACAATAATGCGACGGGAATCAGGTGAATTTTTCAGCTGGTTGATAACCTGTGTGATCTGATCGATATGACGACCATCAGGTGTTGGCCAAGAGCGCCATTGCGAGCCGTAGACAGGGCCTAGGTTCCCCTGTTCGTCAGCCCATTCGTCCCAGATACTCACGCCATTTTCTTTTAAATACTGAATATTGGTTTCTCCTTTCAAAAACCAAATTAACTCATGAAGAATTGATCGCAAGTGCAATTTTTTTGTTGTTACTAGCGGAAATCCTTCCTGAAGGTTGAAACGCATCTGATATCCAAAGACACTTTTGGTACCTGTCCCGGTACGATCCGTTTTTACAACACCATTCGTATATACGTGTCTGAGTAAATCTAAATATTGTTTCATCTGTAAGTTTTATTTATTAAACGCTTAATATTTGAGGTTTGAATATGTATGTTCTGCTGCTTATATGATAGGTGTGTGCTTATTTAAATAGCCTTCTATATCAAAATTGCATTAAAACCATAGCCAATGGATGCTGTATCTGCCTTTAGCTATCAAATTTAAATCTTCTAGTGCATCCAACCTTTCAAGATAGTCAAAACTAAGGAAAATCCTTATAACGAGAAAGTCAAAACTTAAAATGATAAGAGGGGTTACTGAAAAAAAATGTAATTTTGCAAAATATTATGGAGAATAAAAAAGTAGCTTTTTATACACTTGGATGTAAACTGAATTATTCGGAGACATCATCCATAGGACGTTTATTTAAGGATGCGGGCTATGATACAACAGCGTTCAATAGCCGTGCGGACGTCTATGTAATCAATACATGTTCTGTAACGGACAATGCTGACAAGAAGTGTAGAAAAGTGGTCAAAGAAGCTTTAAAGCACTCTCCGAATGCCTATATTACCATTGTTGGTTGTTATGCCCAACTAAAACCAAAGGAAATCGCGGAGATTCCTGGTGTAGATATGGTATTGGGAGCTGCTGAGAAATTTAATATCATTGAACATATCAATGACTTGACCAAACAGGAAAAAACAATTGTTTATAACGGCCCGATTGATGAAACCAATCAATTTGTGTCCGCTTATTCCATAGGCGACCGTACGCGTACCTTTTTAAAAGTACAGGATGGATGTGACTATTCATGTACTTTCTGTACAATCCCTTTGGCACGTGGTGGAAGCCGTTCAGGAAAGATTGAAGAGATTGTCAAGCAAGCGGAAGAAATTGCTGCTTCGGGTGTAAAAGAAATCGTATTGACAGGGGTTAATATTGGTGATTTTGGTATTCGGGATGGGAAACGTGAAGACCGCTTCCTAGATTTGGTAAAAGCACTGGATGAAGTGGATGGTATCGATCGGATACGTATTTCTTCTATTGAACCTAATCTTCTTTCAAACGATATCATCGAATTTGTGGCACAATCCAAAAGATTTGTTCCGCATTTTCATATGCCATTACAGTCAGGAAATAACAAGATTTTGAGCTTGATGCGCCGGAGATATAAACGGGAGTTGTATACAGAGCGTGTGAAATTCATCAAGTCATTAATGCCGAACTGTTGTATAGGTGTTGACGTGATTGTTGGATTTCCAGGAGAAACGCGTGAGGACTTTATCGATACCTATAATTTTCTGAACGATATGGATATTTCCTATTTGCACGTTTTTACCTATTCGGAGCGTGAAAATACAATTGCGGCCCAAATGGAAGGAGCTGTACCGGGAGCACAACGTAGTGATAGAAGTAAGATGTTGCATATTCTTTCTGAGAAGAAACGTCGCGCTTTTTATGAATCACAGCTTGGAGCTCAGGGAGATGTCCTGTTCGAAGCAGATGAAAAAGACGGTTATATGCATGGTTTCTCCAAAAATTATGTCAAGGTGAGGACTTTGTATGATCCGTTATTGGTGAACGAGGTTGTACCAGTCAAATTTATGGAAGTAACAGATACCTGTGAAGTAGAAGTTGAGGAGGTTCCTGAAACATTAGCACATTAATTTTTTAAGAATTATACATTCATAAAAAGGGCAATCTTCTATAAGATTGCCCTTTTTTACTAAAGAAAAGTTCCATTTCGAGATCTTTCGATCCTAAGTGATATTCTATCCAATATGATTGTATAGAATATCTGAGATCGTGTTTTGAAATGTACGCTTTTGATTAGTGCGCACTGCTTTTTGCGGCATTTAACCAGATCACTGTACCTAAAATCAAAAGAACACCGATCCATTGTACCAACGAAACGGATTCATGTAATATAAAATAAGACATACAGGTTGCTACAGGCAATTCTGCGGAACTTAATATTCCACCTAAAGAGAAGCCCGTTTTTGGTAAACCATAAGCGAATAGCAATGGTGGAATGACGGTGCCAAATAAAGATAGAATCAGTCCAAAATGTAGAAAATTAGCATCAAATTGACCATTAAATAAATAGTTCGGTGGAAATAACGTGAAAATCAAAATACAGGAACCTGTTACCATGATTGCACTTTTTTGTATTGGATGATAATCATTACCCACACGGCCATTCACGATCATAAAAACCGAATAAGCGGTAGCGGCCAGGAACCCAAATAATAGACCTGTTAAGTTAAGATCCTCTAATCCTTTCTCAATGAGCCCTGTTGCCAATAATGTTGCAATCAATACGATACCAATACCGATCAAGTTGTTTTTTGATGGTTTTGTTTTGAAAAAGATAAATTCAATAACCACACCAATCCATATATACTGCATCAGTAGGACAATTGCAAGAGATGCCGGAACCAACTGTACACATTTATAGTATAAGACACTCACCAGACCCGTTGATGTGCCACTGATCAAGATTTTGATCCAAGATGATTTTTTAGTTGAAGATTGAAAGGTTTTCCCAGAAAATAGCTTGATCGCAATAAAGATAAGCCAAAGCATAAGCATGCCAAATAATACCTGAATCCCTGTTACCTCGCCTAAAGTAAGCCCCTGACCATATGCTTTTTTTACAAACGTTGATAGTATTCCAAAACTACTCGCACCTAAAAAGACGGCTAATGCACCTTTTAATTTTTCCATTCTCAAATAAATTAGGCGGCAAAGTTACGATTTCTGAACAATTCTTTTTCTGATCCTTCGTTCTTGGTAGGGAAAAAGGATAGATCCGAAGCTATTGAGGATAGTTGAACTAAAAGCTTCAATCAATCAATCAATCTTAATTACTCAGTACTTGGAAATAATCCTTTATGACGAATAGCTTATCAATAAAATAGGAAGAATGAATAAATTGTTTTTTATGAAGGGAGCAAATAGGTTGTATATCAGGGGCAATTTATTTAAGTTTGTCTTACCGGAAAGTAAATCGAACATAATGATTGCTAAATCTTATTTTATCTTCTTTTTAAGTGCATTACTATTCTTGAGCAGTTGTTCAACGAAGAAAAAAGTACTTACCTCCGGTTCACGTTCCTCCAGTGGTTCGGTGTTGACAGATGCAAGTTCGGCGCGAGGAAAAACATTTTCTGGATCTCGTCTTGATAATTATGCCTCCTTACTGAATGTAAATACGAAGAAGCTAAACCCACAACTCTATTCATTTATCGACGACTGGATGGGAATACCGCATCGAATGGGGGGACAGACCAAAAGTGGAGTGGATTGTTCGGGTTTTGTTAATTTATTATATATCGAAGTCTACAAAGGTAATCTTCCACGGACATCACGAGATATGGAAGGCATTGTGAAAAGAAAGAAGCCTGAGAAATTGGAAGAAGGTGATTTGGTATTTTTTTCTTTCGGTAAAAAAGGAATTGACCATGTGGGCGTATACTTACACAACAATAAATTTGTTCATGTCTCAACGCGCAAAGGGGTTATTATATCAGATTTGACGGATAGCTGGTACGCCAAAACTTTCGTTGATGCAGGTTCTCCAAAGATCTAACCAGGTGAAATCCATGTAGGTTTTATGTCATATCTTGACATAAACTTTTATACCCTATATAAATCCTTATTTTTGTCAAAATTTTATAGAAATGACAATAAAGAGTAAAAAGATTTTTTTAGGCCTTTGTATTATTGTGCCATTTTTAATGTATTGTGTTTATTATTATAGCAATATGATTAAAAACGCACCTTTCCGTTTTGCTGATTTTGAATCAATTGAATTTAAATATGGTGAACCGAATCATATGGTCAATGAATACAATTCAAAAACGCGTATCTATAAATATTTAGACAAACAAGATTCATTAATTACGGATACTGTAAAGTTCACAAAAGATGATCTATTGTATTTGCACCGCAAAGCAATGGAATTAGGGTTTTGGAATTTAGATACTGATATGACGGGTCCAGAATGGAAAAAGGACTCCACAAATTCTAAAGTACCTCGTTTTTATCTGGAATATAATTACAAAGATAAATCAAAACGTGTCACTTTAGATGCGGACTTTGCAGGCAATCCACGGATGCATGATGCCGCTAAATCGATGATAGACGAAGTAAATCGTATGTTAGCGACTGCCCAAGCAAGATAATAACGATAAATATATTTATTGAGAGAAGGAGAGACCAAGCATTTGGTTTCTCCTTCTTTTTTTTACGCTTTTTCGATTTAATGGAATCCTTTATCGATAGACCAAATTATTCAAATAATTTCATGCCATTACAATCCTAAAATTTGAATGCAATTATGCTGGAAAACCTTAGATCAAGTGGTGGGCAAATTCATAATAAAGAGTAAACTAACAGGAACTTGATAAGAACCTTATACGGACCTCACTCGGACCTCATTCGGATAAACACGTATAAAGTCCGATTTAAATCCCTATTATATAAGAACTAATTACGTGTTATTTGTTAAGTTGGTCACCACTTGATACAGGTTTATATTTACGAATCCTTTATATTCAATTGATATTGTCTTAATGCTAATAGGGTACTTTAGCGGCAAAACTAACGTTCGATATGAAAACATTTATGGCATTGGCGATTTCTTTGGCGCTGGCCCAGACAGTACAAGCACAAGAATTTGCAAAGGGAAAAGTTTTTCTAGATGTAAACAGAAACGGAAAACTAGATAAGCATGAGAAAGGGATAGCGTCTGTTTCGGTCAGTAACGGTCGCGAAGTTGTTGCTACAGATAAAGATGGTAACTATCAATTACCAGTTGGAAATGATAATATCATTTTCGTTGTCAAACCTTCGGGATATGCAGTACCATTAGATGAGAATAACCATCCAAAATTCTATTATATACATAAAGTTAATGGTAGTCCAGCATCAAAATATCCCGGTGTTACTGCAACGGGTAAAATCCCTGCAAGCGTGAACTTTGCTTTATATCAACAAGATGAGCAAGCCAATTTTTCCGCTTTTGTCTTTGGTGACCCACAAGCATATACCGAGGAAGAATTGGGATTTTTTAAGAATGGCATCATCAATGAAATCGCTGATAAATCTGTCGCTAAATTCGGAATCAGTCTAGGAGATTTAGTCGGTGATGATTTGTCTCTTCAGCCAAAATACAAGTCGGTCATTTCTACGATGGGATTACCTTGGTATAATGTCATGGGAAATCACGACATGAATTATGATGCCAAAACCGACAGCCTTTCGGATGAGTCTTTTGAGCGAACTTTTGGCCCTAATAATTATTCCTTTAATTATGGCAATGCACACTTTATTGTATTGGACAATATTATCTACCCCAACCCACGTACCGGAAAAGGGTATCTCGGAGGTTTTCGGAAAGATCAATTGGATTTTGTTGAGAATGACTTAAAGCAGGTAGCTAAAGACAAATTGGTTGTCCTTTCCTTCCATATTCCATTATATCATGAAAACTCTAATGTGTTTCGCAATGAAGACAGACAGCGTCTTTTTGATATTTTAGCCCCTTTTGAACACACACTTTCGCTTTCGGCACATACACATTTTCAACGTCAATATTTTTATGGACAGAAAGATGGCTGGAAACAGGAACATGCGCACCACGAATATAATGTCGGAACCACATCAGGAGATTGGTATTCAGGGGAGCTGAACGACAAAGGAATTCCGGTTTCGACCATGCGGGACGGTACACCAAAGGGTTATGCCGTTTTGAAAATTGAAGGTAATCAATATAGTTTCGATTATAAAGTGGTCGGTAAGCCAGCAAGCTATCAGATCGATATTTATGGTGCTTCCGTAGTACCTGAAAAGTATACGAAAAGATACCCGATTTATGCAAACTTCTTTATTGGTAGGGAAGGGGATAAAGTGGCTTATCGAATTAACCAAGGAGATTGGAAAGAGATGGAATATGTTAACGAGAGTGACCCCGCTTTCTTAAAATCGCTAGCGAAATATGATACCGCCGAAAAGCTGATGACAACTCGCCGCCCATCTAATCCGGAAAAATCCAGCCATCTGTGGGTAACGAATTTGCCGAAACTTAAAACAGGGGAATATCAGATCGAAATTAGGGCAATAGATATGTTCAACAGAGAACATTTCGCGACGAAAAGTATTGTGGTGGAATAATTGAGTATTTACTATTCCAGGAAAAGGCAATCTTCGGATTGCCTTTTCTTTTGGAAACATAGCAGTATCCCTATTGCGATAAGGGTAAAGAATTAATCGGAGAACAATGCTAACAGGTTTGGTACACAATCTTATGGGATTGGTTCAGTTGACGAGCCAACATTTATTTTAAGCTCATCGAAGTATAATTTATTGATAAAAGATGCGAATTAAATGATTTAAATAACTATTTGTCGAATTGTTTTAAGTTTAAAGTTAGCTTAAGATGGACTTAACATAGCAGTCCTATATTTGTGTAGAGTAATTTTTGATTCATAAAGAGTTAGGGTTAATGTGTAGATCTGTTGTGAAACACGTCTAAAAATTTAGTTTGTTTTTAAAGTGAAAAGGTAATCTCCCCGGATTACCTTTCACTGTTTTTATGGATAGTGCTTGTGACTGGCACTAATTCAATACACTGATTTTTTGTGCTCTTATAAATTGTCTAAAATCATCCGAAGCGGGATTTTCAAATATTTCGAGGTCAAAATATTTTGTGGCGGCAAACAGATGGTCAAAAACATCGGATACAATGCCTTCATAATATTCCCAGCGTATATCATTGACAAAGAAGTAAAGTTCGATCGGTACCCCATGTTCGGTTGATGCCAACTGCCGTACCATTAGGGGCATGGTTTTATGGATATGGGGATTCTGACGGAGGTAGGTAAGTGCATAGGCACGAAACATACCCAAATTGGTCATTTTTCTGCCATTAATTGGATTGGACGGATCAATCTGATGAATGCTGTTAAATTCATCTATTGTTCTCGCACGTTCTTCGATATAGGAACGGAGAATCTGTATATTCTTTAGTCCTTCGATCTCTTCATTATCTAAAAAGCGGATTGTGGAGATTTTAATATTTATAGCTCTTTTCAAGCGCCTTCCCCCAGATTGCTGCATGCCCCTATAATTCTTAAAGGAATCCGATAATAAGGTATGTGTTGGGATTGTTGTGATGGTCTTGTCGAAGTTTTGCACTTTAACATTGTTGAGATTGATTTCCTTTACGGTCCCATCGGCTCCGTATTTAGGCATTTCTATCCAGTCGCCGACACGTATTGAATCATTGGCCGAGACCTGTATACTAGCGACAAAACCTAGGATGGTGTCTTTGAAGACCAGCATCAGGATCGCTGAGGCTGCACCCAGTGATAACAGAAATGACCATGGAGAACTGCCTGTTAAGATCGAAAAACAGATGGTACCACCGATAAAGAGCATGATGATCTGACAGACTTGTAAATAGCTTTCTAATGGTTTGTCCGCAAAGGATTTTTTTGTTCGTAATATATCCCGAATACTTTTTAACAAGGAGTGTACAATCAGCAAACTTACAACCGTAGTGGCAATCGCCAGCAATTTGTTGATGTTTTCTTTCCAATTCGGAAAACCCATGAAAATAACGGGTATGATATACTGTGCGACCAATATGGGGACAAAATGGGCAACCAGTTTTAACGTTTTATTCCGAATCAATAAGTCATCAAATCGGTTGGTGCTTCTTCGGATGGCTTTGATCGTTAATAATAAGAGTGTTTTTTTGCTGAAATAATCAACAATGATCAAAAATAAGACAACCAACAACAATAAAATAATTGAGTTGATAAAATGATTGGTTTGGTTATCCAAACCAAGATTTTTAATCCATTGAAAAGTCCAGTTATAAATTTGGGATTGAGAATCCTTCAACAATTCTGTTGCTGTGTTTTGCATCCTGCAAATATACAAAAAGCCGCATTTGCGGCTTTTTGTTATTTTTAATTTTGAGATTCACGTTCATGTTTATGTCTAAAAAATACAGCGAAGAGAATTGCTATAATCAGCGTGTAGATGGCAAAGGCAAGCCAGATGTCATGCCAATCCTTGAGCATAAGACTATTGTTCAGTGTCCCGTCAGGTAATAGGGAGATATTTTTTTCCTTCAGAAAATTAAGGAAATGTGTATCATTGATATTGGTATCCAGATATTGGGCAAGATCTTGTCCATTCTGAAAGCTTTTGGTAAAATAATGATCAATAATCCAACCAGAAGCGAAACTGCCAAACACGGCACCAAAACCATTTGTCATCATCATAAATAAGCCTTGGGCAGAACTACGAATGCTCGAAGTTGTAGATGTCTCTACAAATAGGGAACCTGAGATATTGAAAAAGTCGAATGCCATTCCATAGACGATACAAGAAAGTACAATCATCCATAAGCCTCCTGCCGGATCTCCGAACGAGAATAAGCCGAAGCGCAAGACCCAAGCAAACATAGAGATCAACATGACTTTCTTAATACCAAATCTTTTTAGGAAAAACGGGATTGCCAAAATAAAAAGTGTCTCTGATATCTGCGAAATCGACATGATGATCGTTGAGTATTTCACAACAAAAGATTCCGCAAACTTCGGGTAGAATTTAAATTCGTCCAGAAATACATCTCCATAGGCATTGGTTAATTGTAGTGCAGCCCCCAAAAACATGGAAAATATAAAGAAGAGAGCCATTTTATAGTTTCCAAATAATTTAAAAGCTTCTAATCCTAATAGTTGTGTCCAAGATGCATTTTCCTGCTGTAATTTTTTTGGAGGACATTTTGGTAATGTAAAGGCGTAGAGACTTAAGGCCAAGGCCGCTGTTCCAGCAATATAAAATTGATATGCTGTTGCTTTATTGCCTGTTAGATTTGTAATCCACATCGCTACAATAAATCCAATAGTTCCGAAGACACGGATAGGGGGGAATGCTTTGACCAGATCGTAGTTGTTTTCATTCAACGCTGTATAAGCGATTGAGTTGGACAGGGCCAATGTAGGCATGTAGAAACACATCGCCGCGAGCATCGCATAAAAAAAGGTGTTAGGATCATTTACCTGCGGTAGATAAAAAAGAACAGCAGCATAACATAAATGCAGCATAAAATATAGTTTTTCAGCATTTATCCAGCGGTCTGCAATGATCCCCATTAGTGTTGGCATAAATAGCGAAGCTATTCCCATTGTCGCGAAGATAGCGCCGAATTGTGTGCCATCCCATTGCTTTGTGCCAAACCAATAGTTAGCTATTGTAATCAACCATGCTCCCCAGACAAAAAACTGAAAGAAGCTCATAATGGTCAATCTTAATTTAATAGACATAAAACGATATTATTTAGAGTTTTTGTTTCGCTTTAGAGAGAGGAGTTATTTTCTTTTGGAAATTTCATCCCTAATCAACGCTGCTTGCTCGTAATTCTCTTCCGTTAATGCTTGGTTGAGTGCTTGCTCCAATTGTTCGTCTGTCAACGAAGAAAAAGGGTTGTTAGGGGATTTGGAAGGAGTCTTTTCTTCGACCTCAACCATACTGGGATCTTGTACTTTGTTGGCTTTGTCCAGATTTTCCAAAAATGCGAATTCATGTCCCTCAATAATGATTCCCGCAGATGACATGATAAATTCGTAGGCATAAATTGGTGCTTCAAATCGAACGGCCAGCGCAACGGCATCGGAGGTTCGTGCATCAATTTCAACCATTTTGTTGCCGTCAGAACAAATAATCTTTGCATAAAAAATGCCCTCAATCAAGTTATAGATAAGTACCTCAACGAGTTTAATACCAAAAGATTCCGCGAAAGATTGAAATAGGTCATGCGTAAGGGGGCGGCTTGGAATCATTTTTTCTATCCGAATAGCAATAGCTTGGGCTTCATGGCTACCAATAATGATGGGCAATCTTCTGTTGCCCTCCACTTCTCCCAATACCAGGGCATAAGCCCCAGACTGTGTTTGACTATAGGATAAACCAACTATATCTAATCTGATTTTCTTCATTTTAATTCCAAAGCGGTGTACAAACTTAGATAAATTTGCTTTTATATGCAATTATAATTACGTTCTGTGTGAAACAAATTTATCGATTTCTCCTTAGTAATTAAGACCTTTTCGAATGTGGAGAGTGCAAATATTTAAAGGCAAAACAAAAACACCCCATTCACTTTTTTATGAATGGGGAGGGAAATATGGTATAAAAAGCTTAACTACTTTTGTAAGCTTTTAATGCTTGTGTCAATTTGGGTACAATATCAAAGGCATCACCAACGATACCATAATCAGCAACTTTGAAGAATGGCGCTTCGGGATCCTTGTTGATGACAACAATAGTTTTCGATGAGCTGACCCCAGCCAAGTGTTGGATGGCACCTGAGATACCAATTGCGATATAGAGATTAGGACTCACAACAATACCCGTTTGGCCAACGTGTTCAGAATGGGGACGCCATCCTGCATCGGAAACAGGTTTTGAACATGCTGTGGCGGCACCAAGTACATCTGCTAATTCTTCGATCATTCCCCAGTTTTCAGGGCCCTTTAGTCCACGGCCTGCGGAGACAACGATTTCTGCCTCTGGTAATGAAACTTTATCTGTCGCACGTACAATCTCCTTAACAATTGTAGAGAAGTCTGTTTGGGCAATATTTGCCGTAAATGATTCAACCACAGCAGTGCCTCCGGTTTCCTTGGTCTCGTAAGCATTGGGACTAAGGGCAATGACCTTGATTGCTGCGGTCAATTCTACTGTGGCAAATGCTTTATTTGAAAATGCGGTCTTTTTAACAGTTAATTTTTCGCCTTCAATAGTTGGTAGGGATAGCGCGCCATCTGCAAGTGCAGCATGGAGTTTTGCAGCAATCCGGGGAGCAAGTCCTTTACCTGAGAATGAATTGGAAAGTACAAGCAGATTAGCTCCTATGCTCTTGACAGCTTCAGCGACAATGCTCGCATAAGCCTGATTGACGAAAGAGGAGAGTTGCTCGTTATTGACGTTGAGTACTTTGGAAGCACCATAGTTGCCCAGTGCAGCAAGTTCATCCTGCGCAACATTACCAATGGAAATGGCGACAAGATCAGTGTTTGTATTATCAGCGATGGCTTTCGCATAAGAAACTACTTCAAAAGCAGACTTTTTGAATTTTCCATCGGTATTTTCTACATATACTAGTATTGACATAGTTTTTTCGGAATTTAATGATTAAATAACTTTGGCCTCATCATGTAATAGAGAAACCAGTTTCTCCACTTCTGCAGCATCAACGAGTTTTACAGTGCCGCGTGGAGCTGGAGTCTCATAATTAACAATGTGGGAAAGTGTATCAACTGCGGACGGTTCCAGCACATCCAATGGTTTGGTACGAGCACTCATAATACCACGCATATTGGGTATCTTAGGCTCGGCTACTCCTTCCGCTGTGCCAATAACAATGGGAAGTTTAGACGTTACGACTTCTTTTCCACCTTCTATTTCACGTTCAATACTGACGGAATCAGCAGTTATATCAACCTTTTTGGCGATAGAGACGGATGGTATATTCAGCAATTCGGCAACTATTGCACCGACCTGAGCACCATTATAATCGATGGATTCTCGTCCGGTTAAAATCAGATCAAAAGCATTGTCCTTTGCGTAATTTGCGATTTGATTGGCCACAAACCAGGCATCTCTGGGAATAGCATTAATACGTACGGCATTGTCTGCGCCTATAGCCAATGCTTTGCGAATGGTCGCATCGGTGGATGCATCTCCAACATTGATGACAGTCACTGTTCCTTTTCCTCCTTCAGCCAATTCAACTGCCTTTGAAAGGGCAATCTCATCATAAGGGTTTATAATAAACTGCACCCCAGCTGTATTAAAGGCAGTGTTGTCATTTGTAAAAGTGATCTTCGATGTAGTGTCAGGGACATTACTTATACAAACTAATATTTTCATATACGATTGGTTTTACCCAAACTTACCATATTTTCTATCAAATAAAAAGCCCCGACCCGCTTAAAATTTTGTCTCAGGGTTCACTTGTGCTGTTGTGTTATTTTTAATTTGTATGGTTTATGTCTTGTTATTTTTGCCGTATTTTGAATTTTTCGGCTTATTTTGTTTGTATTTGTTAAATTTTGACAGTTTCAGTATTCTTTTTTTTAATGAAGATCATGCGTCAGTATAATGTCATTTTATATGCTAGCATAGTATTTTTACTTCGACGAATTGTTCAGACTGTAGCATTTAATGTTCAATTGCTTGGAGCAAACTAGCAATATAGCTTCGTTGTTTGTTTGATGAAGTTGAAAGGTGACAGCTTTTTAGGATGACTTTCATTTGGCTACTATTATGATTGTGTAAGAAGCGACCATGATTTAGATTTTATTGCCGAGATATAGCTGAGATTTAGAACACTAAATTGAATTCACTTGATCATTACGAGAGAAGTGTGCCGAATGGCTTGATTTACGGCACGGCAGTTACTGGGGAATTAAAACAATTGTTTACAGATAAACGCAATTTTAGTTAAATTTGAAATAAAAAAGATATGTCAACACGATTGGATCAACTCAACGAATTTTTGAAAGAGAGCCCTGAAGATCCTTTTTTAAAATACGCCATTGCTGCGGAGTATCTGAAGCTGAATGACGAACAGGAAGCTGTGGCCAGATTTGAAAAGCTGATAGAAAACCATCCCGACTATGTGGGAACATATTATCATCTGGGAAAATTATATGAAAAACTGGACAAACAGGAACCTGCAATTGCAACCTATAAAAATGGAATTGAAATAGCACGCAAAAGCCGTAATTTCCATGCATTGGGAGAGTTACAGGGAGCTTTGTCATTTTTAGTAGAGGATGACGATGATGATTTTTAATCCATTCTAAATTTTTGGTATCTAATTTGTTATGAATTTTAAGGGTGTAACTATTAGATGCTGATTTTTTTGAATTTGGAATGAGATGAAAAGGTTTATTTGGACAGTGGGATTGTTGGTAATGATTGTATTGGGGGGATGTGACAATCCCAAACAGAGTGTGGCTGCCTATAAAGATAATTTGCAAGAATTAAAGGGAAGAGACAGAGCGGAAATCGTGATCGGAGAATATAAAGGGGTGATGCCCTGTGCCGACTGCGATGGCATTGAAACATTGATCTCATTACACAAAGACAACTCCTATAAATATTCGTCCAAATATCTGAACAAAAGTGATGATGTTTTTGTGCGTGAAGGAAAATGGAAATTGGATGGAAACATTATTACACTGGACGGCGTTGATTACAAATTCAAATTAGGCAACCATTTCCTAAGCCAGTTGGATCTATCAGGTAATGATATTACCGGGGATATCTCCAAATACTATGTGCTGACGAAAAACTGAAATTTATTGAACGATATAATACCTACATAGAAAAAAACCGAAGAGAATTCTCTTCGGTTTTTTTGTTTAGTAGACTTATTGCTATTTATTTTTTGTACAAAGTTCTTTTAAGGTTGACACAACAAAATCCACTTCTTCTTTTGTGTTGTTTTTGCAAAAGGAGAATCTGACCGATGGACGGTCTGAATTTGTTTTAATAGCTCCCAATACATGAGACCCAATATCTGTTCCTGAACTACAGGCGCTTCCTCCTGAGCATGATATGCCCGAAATGTCCAGATTGAATAGCAACATATCAGCAAGGTCACTGCAAGGGAAGGATACGTTTAGTACCGTATATAGCGATTTACTAGGCTCGATAACTCCATTGAAATCAATATCTGGAATCGCTTTTTGCAGCTCATCAATCATATACGATTTAAGCGCCTGAATATAAGCTTGATGTTCTTCCATATGCTCATAGGCAAGTTCTAAAGCTTTGGCGAGCCCCGCTATCCCATAAACATTCTCAGTTCCGCCACGCATATTTCGCTCTTGAGCTCCACCATAAATCAATGGTTTAATTTTATTATTTGCATTGATATAGAGAAAACCTACACCTTTTGGTCCGTGAAACTTGTGCGCTGCACCTGTAATGAAATCGATTTTAAGATGCCCTAGATCATGCGGATAATGGCCCATGGTCTGCACGGTATCCGAGTGAAATATCGCATTGTATTGTTGGCATAATTCCGATATACGTTGGATATCATTCAGGTTGCCAATTTCATTATTGGCGTGCATAATGGAAACAAAGGTACGGGGATTGCTACTTAAAAGCTCTTCCAGTTGATTCAGGTCAAGATTCCCCTTGTTGTCCACATGAAGCAGATCAAGATGAACTTTTCCTTGCTTCTCCAGCTCCTCCAAGGTATGTAGAACAGCATGGTGCTCTATCGGTGAGGTAATTGCATGTGTGATGCCAAAGTCCGTGATCGAACGTACGATCGCCATATTATCGGCTTCGGTTCCACCCGAGGTAAAGAAAATTTCTGCCGGAGATACATGGAGTAGGTTGGCGATTGTTTTCCGGGCCTTTTCTACTATTGTTTTTACTTGTCTTCCGTGACTATGGATAGAAGATGGATTTCCAAAATTGTTATCCATGACATCTACCATTACTTTTATAACTTCAGGATCTAAGGCTGTAGTCGCAGCATTGTCAAAATATACTTGCATGATGCAAAATTACAAATCTCAAAAGTAAATCAAATGCATTAAATGACTTATTTTCATCATAATTTAGTCGTTTTTTTCTATTGGAGGGCTGAATAGGGATGGAGAGCTTTTCGATTGAAATCAGAAGACCTCAAAAAAGTAAAAGTGTATCCGTTGTGAATTGGATCTTTGATATGGAATTGTTTGGGGGAATATGAGGGGAATAGGGGCAAACTTGTTGTCTCGAGGTTGAAGTGTACCCCAAAAGTTAAATAAAAACCTTTGGGGTTCACTATCTATGACAAATATACATTTGAGGAGGAACTTGCTACGGCGTTATAGTAAATGTGGACGGCGTCTGCGTACAATTATTAGAAGAAATCCACCCAAAGCGATTGCTAGACCAAGATATGCAGCGATGTCACCTACTTTGGTATATGTTGTAATCTCTTCGCTCAAATTGATCTCCTGATTCAATGCTGCGGGCTCCCACCATTTTGTCTGTTGTACGATATCACCACGTTGATTGATAAAACCGGAGATTCCGGTATTCGCCGATCGGGCAACCCAGCGTCGATTTTCGATGGCCCTTAATTTTGCATATTGCAAATGTTGGTCTTTTCCAGAAGTATTGCCCCACCAGCCATCGTTGGTGATGATCGCAATAAACTGTGCGCCTTTTTTAACATATTTTGCCACATAATCTCCCCAGATAGATTCATAGCAGATGACAGGAGCTGCGCCAATACCACTTTGTGCATAGAAAACCGAAGGTTCTGCTTGTTTTCCATAGCCACCTGTCGTACCTCCAAAAGCTTTAAACAAAGGTTTTAAAAAATTCATCGCAGCACCAAAGGGCATTTGTTCTACGCCAGGAACCAATTTAGATTTATGGTAAAATTGCAGCTTGGATGAGTAATCGATCAATGTTGCTGCATTAAAATTATCCTGGTAAATGTTCGGGGCAATTTCACGTGCAGTTGCTGTCTTCGCATAATTATATAATTGATAACTCTCTATACCCGATAAGACATTGCCATTTTTGTATTGATCCAAAAATTTTAGAATACGCTGATAGGAATACGTTTCACGCAGGTTTTCTTCATCAAAATCACCATTTTGGGAAAGAGCCGTTTCAGGCCAGATAAAAAATTCCGTATTAGGTTTGGCTACTGAACTTGACAGTGAAAACAAGGTGTTTAATTGCTCCTCGGGACTGATCTGAAACTTGATGTAAGGGTTCACATTGGGCTGGACCACTACCACCTGGGCTGGGTTTTGGTGTTCCTCGTACTTGAAATAGCGAACCAATGAATAGACCGTTGGAACACATAAGACCAGCACTAGACAAAGAATGGGAACTATCCTATTTTTGAGTTGGTAGATACCTTTTCTATTGAGGTAGATTACAAAAACTAAGATATTGACCAACCAGATCCATATTGATCCGCCGTATACACCAGTGATGTCGTACCATTGAATCAATTGATGAAAATTAGCAAAGCCGTTTCCTAAAGTCATCCATGGAAATGCAAGATCCCAAGTAGCATGAAGAAATTCATAACTGATCCAAAATCCCATTAATCCAAAAAGGGATAACAACAGCGAAGTCTTACGTCTTAATCGATAGTATAAGTTGAATGCGATGGCCATTAATGCAGCGCCCAGACAGAAGGGGATCAAACTGATCAAAATCGCGGCAAAAGGAGGCATAACTGCAGAGATGGAATTGTATACCCAATAAATGGATGCGGTATTCCAGATGACTGCCGTCAGACCTGCCGTTAGAAAGATCTTTTTACCTTTCTTTTTAATTGTATCATTACGGATGATATTTTCCAGCGCAATCAATAAGGGTAAAAAGCCGATAAAAAGCAATACGCTGGAATAAGGGATGGGGGGCCAACCCAACCACAATAAAAAGGCACTTAAAAGTGCCAATAAATAGTTGTTCTTCACAATATCCACTTATTTTTATAAACTGGATAAAACTTCTCTTTTCTTTTGTTCGTATTCATCTTGTGTGATGAGTTGCTTGTCAAAGAGTGTCTTTAGTTTTTTTAGTTTTAAGGTAATTTCATCCTCCTCTTCTTCGATAACTGGAGTCACAGGAGCGGAAACAGGTGGCGCTGGTGGCACTACTGGTGCCGAGAAAACAGGTTGTGCTACTGGCGCAGGAGGGGTAACGAACGGTGCTGCTGTCGAAACTGGTGCCGGAGTCGGCTGATCGTCTTCAATCTTCTCTACGATAACCTCCCGAGGGCTGCTGGGGGCGATTACGATCTTTTCCTTTTCAGCAGCTAGCTCTGCTTTTTTATAATTTTCAAGAGCAGCTTTAATATATTGGTAGAGTTTTCTGGCTTGAACTTTTGGAATATAGTCAATACTTAAGTTTTCTCCAGTAAAAGGAATGACAGTGACCTTTGAACCAAAGATCTCTTCTTTGAAGGCTATATCTTTAATATCCTGCCATCCGAAAATTTCAAAATCAGTCGCTAAGCCCAATTTGGTAAATTCACACATAAAAATGCGTTTATTACTAATGGTGATACTGTCCGGTAAAATTGTCACCGCAGGTTTTTTCTGTACCGCGATATAATCTATTTTTTCTCCTGGAGTAAGCATGTCCTGGACTTTAGTAATCAATTTTTCAATGATTTTTATATCCTGTCCATCTTGTGCAAATTGTTCCATGTTCATGTCAAATACGTTTTATTAATCAAAGATTGTCAAAATTTATTCCAATCCACCTACACAAAATACAAATTCTCCTTTAATTGGATTGTTTTCAAAGTGTAATTTTAAATCAGTTAATGTTCCGCGAACATTTTCCTCATATAACTTGCTCAATTCTCTAGAAATTGAAGCTTGTCTCTCGGCACCGAAGACAGTAATAAACTCTTCGATTGTCTTGAGGATGCGGTGTGGTGATTCGTAGAAAATCATTGTTCTCTTTTCCTCAGCTAAAGCCTTGAGACGAGTTTGACGTCCTTTTTTAACAGGGAGGAATCCTTCAAAACAGAAACGGTCATTTGGTAAACCTGAGTTTACAAGGGCCGGTACAAAAGCGGTGGCACCGGGTAGACATTGCACTTCCAATCCTTCTTTAAGAGCAGCTCGCACCAATAAAAAACCGGGATCAGAGATCGCTGGTGTCCCCGCATCTGAAATGAGGGCGATATTTTGTCCTTCTTTCAGAAACTTTATGATTTCGGAAACTGCTTTGTGCTCATTATGTTGATGATGTGCAAATACCTTTTTATCGATGCCAAAATGCTTTAAAAGGGGAGCACTCGTTCTTGTATCCTCTGCTAAGATGATGTCTACTTCTTTCAGAATATTGACTGCACGAAAGGTCATGTCCTCCAGATTGCCAATAGGTGTTGGAACTAAATATAACATGGTCAAAGTTAAGTTTTTTTTACTATATAATATGTGCTAAAACATTCTGTCTATTTTGGAGTTATTTTCTATATAAATGCAATAATAAATTATGCAATACATCGAAAAAATACAAGCACATCTAGGTGCAGAATCAGATTATCTATTAGCGTTTGACAAACCAGCAGTTTCCAAAACGATGCTCTATCTTCCCGAATCTACTTTTATTGATCAGGTATATGGTGCGAGCGACCGCACACCGCAGGTATTGCGTAGTCTGGGACAACTTTTCGGAACGGGGCGGCTTGCCGATACCGGGTATCTGTCCATATTGCCGGTAGATCAGGGGATCGAACATAGTGCAGGCGCTTCTTTTGCTCCCAATCCCCAATATTTTGATCCGGAGAATATCGTGAAATTAGCACTGGAAGGAAACTGTAATGCCGTAGCCTCGACTTTTGGTGTTTTAGGGGCAGTATCACGAAAATATGCACACAAGATTCCTTTCCTAGTCAAAATCAATCACAACGAACTGTTAACCTATCCCAATCGTGCTGATCAAATTCTGTACGGAACGATACGCGAAGCCTGGAACATGGGCGCGGTAGCAGTTGGAGCGACTATTTATTTCGGTTCAGAAGAATCCGATCGTCAGATTATCGAAGTAGCAAAAGCATTTGAAGAAGCACATTCACTTGGTATGGCTACGGTATTATGGTGTTATTTGCGGAATTCAGCATTTAAAACAGGAGACAAAGATTATCATTTAGCTGCGGATCTAACAGGACAGGCCAACCATCTCGGTGTAACCATAAAAGCAGATATTATTAAACAAAAACTTCCAGAATTGAACGGTGGTTTTAAGGCACTGAATATGGGTAAAAGTAGTTATGGTAAATTAGATGAACGGATGTATACCCAGTTATCATCGGACCATCCGATTGATCTTTGTCGCTACCAGGTGCTCAATTGTTTCGCCGGTAGGGCAGGACTGATCAATTCAGGCGGAGCATCGGGACAAAACGATATAGAGGAAGCAGTAAAAACTGCTGTGATCAATAAAAGAGCTGGCGGGACAGGCTTGATATCCGGTCGGAAAGCTTTTCAAAAACCGATGAATGAAGGGGTCGAATTGCTACATGCAATCCAAGATGTCTATTTATGTAATGAAGTTACGATAGCTTAGATGATCGTTTAAATCTGATTTAATATCAGAGTGTTGACAAAATATTCTTGTTGCCAATTCATTTTGCAGTAGTAAAATATAGCTTGGAATGTCCTTCGGAAAACTGTTTTTCTGGAGGACGTTCTTTATATTAATCGGACCGGAATGAAAATAGGTGAAGAATTTCTCTTTCACTATTACTGAATATATCACTACCTGATGATAAAACTGTGTTAACTCTGATCCAAATGAACGCATCCAAGGATAGCGCAAGCTATCAATAATAGGCAGTATCTTCTGAGCAGAACCAAGTTTTTCCATTCAGTCGACAAGTATATAATGCATAACGAGGCAAGGGAATCTATGCGAGTGAAAGGAGCATGAATGCGCTACAAACAGGCGTTGTTGAATAAATTTGCTTGTATATGAAGGCAAATTTATCTAAGTTTGTTCACTATTTTTTAAATAATACATTATAATTATGTTGCAATTGAATTATATCCGTGAAAACAGGGATACGGTTATCGAAAGATTGGCTGTCAAGCATTTCAAGGAAATTGGATTGGTCGACGAAATCATCAGTTTAGATGAAGATCGCCGTAAGATCCAAGCGGAATCTGACGCCCTTTCGGGAGAAGCTAATGCGGCAGCAAAACAGATTGGAGATCTGATGCGCCAAGGAAAAAAAGAAGAAGCTGAAGCCGTTAAATCGCAATCGTCCGGATATAAAGAGCAAGTAAAGCAACTGTTGGATAAATTGGGAGCGATTGAAATTGAGTTGAATGATAAGATTGTACAATTGCCTAATTTACCCCATCAATCTGTTCCCGTTGGTGTAAGCGCTGATGATAATGAAGTCGTATTAACAAATGGAGAGATTCCAGCTTTATCAGAAGACGCGTTGCCACATTGGGAATTATTAAACAAATATGATATTGTGGATCTGGAGCTCGGAGTAAAAGTTGCGGGAGCCGGATTTCCAATTTATAAAGGCAAGGGGGCAAAATTGCAACGTGCATTGATCAATTTCTTTCTGGATCAGGCGGCTGAGCAAGGATATGAAGAGGTACAAGTGCCGATCTTGGTGAATGAAGATTCAGCCTTTGCTACAGGGCAATTGCCAGATAAGGAAGGGCAGATGTATTATGTCAACAATGACAATCTATACTTGATCCCTACGGCAGAGGTTCCCGTAACCAATATTTACAGAGATGTGATTGTGAAGGAAGCGCAGTTCCCGATTAAGCATTGTGCGTATACGCCATGTTTCCGTCGCGAAGCGGGTTCCTATGGTGCCCATGTACGTGGTTTGAACCGTCTGCACCAGTTTGATAAAGTTGAGGCTGTACAGATTGTTCATCCGGAAAAATCGTATGATGTGTTGGAAGAAATGAGCTTGTATGTACAAGGTCTGCTTAAAAAATTGGAACTACCTTATCGTGTGTTGCGTTTATGTGGTGGCGATATGGGCTTTGCTTCTGCATTGACTTATGATATGGAGGTATATAGTTCTGCCCAAAAACGCTGGTTGGAGGTTTCTTCTGTATCTAATTTTGAAACGTATCAAGCCAACCGACTGAAAGTACGCTTCAAAAATTCTGAAGGAAAAATGCAATTAGCTCACACATTAAATGGGTCGGCCTTAGCCTTACCACGTATTGTTGCGGCTATTTTAGAGAATAATCAAACAGATAAAGGTATTCGGATACCAGCTGTTTTGGTACCTTATACCAAATTCGAATATATTGATTAAGCGAACGAATTAAATAACAAATTTCTTAATCGGGATTTGTGATAGAAAGAGACTCTACCTGAACAGGTAAAGTCTCTTTTTTTTGGAATAACTCGATTTAAAATAACTTTAGAATCATTATAAATTGCATCTTTTTTTGTTGTAAAAAATGAATCAATCCTTATGTTAATGTTTTCTTATCACATTGTTAATGTTTTGTTAAATATGAGTGATTCCGTATAAAATTCTGTTTTGAATTTGTTTGTTGAGTTTTTATTCTAAAATGAATCTCCCGTTTGAATTTGTAAGATACTGCTGTCTTTATTGCAGTATTTTTTGTTTTTGCTGCTGAATGTTAAAAAACTTGTAAAAGCAACTTTGGCTTTCTATATTTGGAACCGCTAATAAAAATCGCACTAACTATTATTTACTGTAAATGCTGAAAGGAGCAAATTTTACAGCTGAGTATTTTCAACGGATGACTCTACATCTACCTAGGGTTGACTTTTCCAATAATATTTTCAACTGTTACCAACTGAATGGCGATATGCTGTTTTGCGTATTGTTATTTATTGTCTAAGCAATGTATGTTTAGACAGTTATGTTAACGGATATAATTTATATCAATATAAAGGACTAGAAAAATAATAAAATTAACTAACTAAAACATGAAACAAACATTACTAAGTTTTCTTGTTGGTGGAATGATCCTGACTTCGGTCGCATTCGCACAAGAAAAGAAGATTAGTGGTCGTGTTACATCTGCTGATGGTAAAGCAATACCTGGGGTGACAGTGGTTGTACAAGGGACTAATCAGGCGACACAAACAGATACCGATGGTAATTATTCCCTGAATGTACCTGCAGGCAAAGTTGTCGTCTTCCGTTCAGTTGGTTTTGACGATAAAACCATTATTGTTAATAACAATAGCACTGTATTCAATGTTTCTATGGAGAACCATGACAATGCATTGGAAGAGGTTGTTGTGACTGCAAATGCAATCAAAAGAGAAAAACGTTCTTTGGGATATTCAGCACCAACAATTAAGAGTGATGAACTGACAGAGGGACGTAATTCCAGTGCAATCAACTCTCTTGCAGGTAAGATAGCTGGTGTGAACATTACGTCTACATCAAATGCTCCAGGTAGTTCTTCACGTGTGGTATTACGTGGTGGTTCTTCTATCGCGGGAAATAACCAGGCTTTGATCGTTGTTGATGGAACACCTATTGATAACACAAGTAAAGTTGGTGGAACAAATGATCTAGCTAGTGTTGATTTTGGTAACCGTGGGAATGATATTAATCCCGACGATATCGAATCGGTAACAGTATTAAAAGGTCCGGCTGCAGCTGCACTATATGGTTCAAGGGCATCAAATGGTGCGTTGATCATTACGACAAAAGGCGGTAAAAAGGGTGCAAAAAGCTCGATTACATTTAGCTCTACAAATACATTGTCTTCTATTTTGAAATTACCGGAATTTCAAAATGAGTACGGACAAGGTTATGCAGGTTATGATAGCAAAACTGGCGAATTCAGTGGCTATGTAAATGACCCTAGAGAAAATGGATCTTGGGGTGCTCCTTTCACAGGTGAAATTCAAGAATGGGGTCAGGAGATAAATGGTGTACGTCAGAAAAAGGCTTATTCAGCGGTAAAAGACAACGTTAAAGATTTCTTTGATCTAGGTATTGCTTCTGACAACAACCTAAGTTTCTCTGGTGGATCGGACAAATCAACTTTTTATTTAGGGTTGAATGCTTTGAATTCAAATGGCGTTTATCCAGGTAAGAAAGATAATTATAACAAGTACGGTGTTCGGTTTAATGGAACAACAGAGTTCTCCGATAAATTTAGTGCTGGGGTATCTGTGAATTATAACCGCATCAATAGCAACAATATTGGTGGTGGTCAAGGTCCTGGTTCAGTTTATAATAATTTATTGCAAACACCTAGGGATATTGATATTGTTGGATTAAAAGATCTATCTAATCCATACAATGCACATGGATATACAGATGCAAACGGTGTTGTAAACAATGATCGTTACGGTTATTATGGATCTTACACAATGAATCCATACTGGATATTGGCTAATTACAACAATTACAATGATGTAAACCGTATCACAGGTAATTTCAATCTGAACTACAAACCATTAGAATGGTTAACATTCCAGGAGCGTATAGGTTTAGATAATTATACGGACCGTAGACGGACAGAATCTCCAAAATACAGTTTTATACCTGTTGATACTAAATCAGGTAATTACTCAAGTTCAAATATCCGTTCCAATCCCGGACAATATCGTATTGATCAATATAACGTCAATGAGATTGTACACGATTTTATGGCAACAGCTACCCATAAATTTAACGATGATTGGGATGCTTCCTTTATGTTAGGTAACAATATTCGTCAGCGTAAAACATCGAATAATATTACCGCTACAAATGCGAGTGGTGGACTTGTGGTTCCAGGTTGGTATAATCTGTCAAATTCTAATGGTCCATTGGATCTGATCGAAGACACTTGGAGCAATCGTCGTTTAGTGGGAGTTTATGGAGACTTAAATGTTTCTTATAAAAATATCGCGTATTTACAAGCAACTGCAAGAAATGACTGGTCATCAACTTTACCAAAGAAAAATAACTCTTTCTTTTACCCAAGTGTAAGTGGATCATTCGTCCTGTCTGAACTCTTTAAACCGGAATTGAAAAGTAAGTTCAATTATGCGAAATTACGTGCAAACTGGGCTCAAGTTGGTTCGGATACAGATCCTTATCAGTTAATTACGACTTTCGCCCGTAGTGAGGTTAATAGTGGTTTCGGAAAGACAACTTTCCCATTTGGGAATGTTTCTGCCCTGATGTCAAGCAATACCATAGGTAATGCAGGATTGAAACCTGAAATCACTACTTCGTTTGAAGTTGGTACTGAATTGGGCTTCTTTAATAATCGCTTATATGCTGATTTTACGTACTATAACAACAATTCGAAAAATCAGATTTTGAGCATTCCAATTCCTCTTTCAACTGGTTATGGATTAGCGTTGGTAAATGCAGGTAAAGTTCAAAACAATGGTGTTGAATTAACATTGAGAGGTACTCCGGTTAAAACGGACAACTTAACTTGGGAATTATACGGAACTTTTACAAAGAATAACAGTAAAGTTGTCGAGCTAATGCCTGGTGTGGAGCAAGTTTCAATAGGTGGTTTTTCAGGGATGAATATTGTCGCTGCGGTAGGTCGTCCATATGGTGAATTCTATGGTGTTACAAACGCAACAGACGCACAAGGTCGTACTATTGTTGATAAGGGGTCTGGTATGCCATTGGCTACTGATAAACCGCAATACTTTGGGACATACAATCCAGACTTTCAGGCATCTTTAGGAACGAATTTGAGCTATAAAAACTGGTCAATGAGTGCATTGTTCGATACGAAGCAAGGCGGCGTTTTCTATTCGAGAACAAGAGATATCTTAGCTTTCGTAGGTACATCGGCTGAAACAGGCGGTGAACGTATTGGACAAATCTTCCCGAACTCAGTTTACTTGGACGCTGATGGTAATTCTGTGGTGAATACTACGTCAACTTATGATAAAGGAAATTACTTCCCAACAAGAGAGGCTGGTACAAACATCGTAGACGCAACATATATTAAGTTACGTAACCTAACATTTAGTTACAAATTCACTAAAGATCAATTGAAAAATACACCTTTTGGAGCTGCTTCTATTGGCGTATTTGGAAATAATCTATTTATCTGGACTCCAAGTGAAAATAAATACGCGGATCCAGAGGTGAATTCATCGGGTGCTGGCAATGCACAAGGTTTTGACTTTACTGCTCAACCTTCATTGCGTAATTACGGTATCAATGTTAAAGTTTCATTTTAATCGCAAGTAAAATATGAAAACCATAAAATTTAAAAATGCTAAAAAGCTTTTAGTTTTAGCTTTAATTGGCACATTGGGGCTGACGGGATGTAATAAGTTTTTGGATATCAATGAGAATCCGAATAACCCCGAAACAGCTGCTCCAAATTTATTGTTACCGACGGTTGAAGCTTCAATCAGCCAGGTTGTAGGAAATACATTTCAGGTATATGGTAATATTTGGGGACAATATTGGACTCAGAATCCAACCTCTTCTCAATATAAAGCCATAGATCAATATAGAATTACTAATACTTCTATGGATAGAGTTTGGTCAATTATTTATAGAAACACGTTAAATAATGCCGAATTGATCATTAAATCCAAGGTAGCAGATAATGATAACTATAAGGGAATCGCTTATATTTTAAAGGCATATACATTTCAGGTTGCAACAGATGCATTTGGAGATATTCCATTATCTGATGCGTTGAAAGCAGACGGAAATTTGAGCCCGAAATATGAGGCACAAGAAGTTGTTTATGATTCAATCTTCAATTATATTGATAAAGGATTGGCTTTATTGGCTACTAAACAAGCTGTCCCTGTGACGAGTCAAGACATGATCTTCAAAGGAGATCTTGATAAATGGAAGGCTTTTGCTAATACGTTGAAATTAAGAGCATATTTACGTATCTCAGGTGTTAATGAAAGTAAAGCTTCCGCAGGGATTAAAGCTCTTTATGCAAAAAATGTAAGTTTTTTGAATGAAGATGCTACGATTACTTATACGACTACTGGTGGTAATGAAAACCCGTTTTACAACGAAATGATCGGGCTAAGTAGAGTTCAGAATGTCGTTGCTAGTGGAACCGCTGTTGAAGCTTTTGCGAGAAATAACGATCCTAGAAGATTTGCTTTTTATGAAAAAGTTGAAGGAGAGCCAGATACTATCGCTTTTATTCCTCAAGGAACCTATTCTAGTTTCCCTAAAAAAGCAGTCTCGTCTCCATCAGCGAAAGTAGGTGGTCGCGCTAATGATCCAACATCGGCTGTTGCTCCAGTGAAATTGATTTCAGCTTCTGAGAGTTCATTTTTACAAGCAGAAGCTGTTGTAAAAGGTTGGGGTACAGGTAACGCGGAGGCTCTGTATAAAGCTGGTATTACTTCTAGTTTTAAAGCGACAGGAAATACAGCTGATGCAGCTAATTATATTGCCAATGCACCAGATGCAAAAGATTTTGCTATTAAATCTGCTACAGATAAGGTAAAAGCGATTATCACACAAAAGTATTATGCAATGTGCGGTTTTCAAGGATTTGAAGCTTGGACAGAATGGAGAAGAACAGGGTATCCTACTTTCTTCGTAACTTCGGCAGCTTCGACCTTGGGTGCAGGTAGAATGCCATTGCGTCTACCATATGCACTAAGCGAAGCAACGACAAATAGCAATTATCCAGGTAATATCGTTATCTACACTCCGGTATGGTGGGATGTAAAATAATCGGTTATTAGGTTATATATATTAAGAGCGGCAATTTCGGGAGAAATTGCCGCTCTTTGGTTTTTATATATTAGGACAATCCGAACATGCTTTTATCTTTATGTTTTTTGAAATCGTTTTTGAAGTTCCACATTTATCGGTTATTGTACAACTAATAATCATTAAACCATCACGTGCACCTGCGGGGAAAGAGCCTGCTTCTATCTCCACAGAATTTGAGTTTTTACCAGATATAATTCTCCCGCCGCTAACAGACCAAGATTGGGATACAACATCTTTAGCATTGTATAGATTGTATTGAGAAGAATTGCCGCTAAACACAAAAGTATTGCCAGATATTTCTACGTTTTCCGTGCTACGAGTAGTTATTTTGGATTCAATTCCTTTTGGATTATTATTGGAGCAACTGTTGTAACCTACAGTACCACCATTTGATCCAGTGCTTTTTATTGTGACATTTGGACCGTGACTATTTCCAACAATTTCTAGGTCCCCTTTTACATACCAATATACAGGTTCATTGATGGTATAGCCAGATTTTGTTTTATATGAAATGCTTTGAGTCGATCCTAAGCACATTTCAGGTTCTCCATCCAATAACATTAGCGGTGTTGCAGTTATTTTGCTGTGTTTTATATGAATGCTTGTTTTTTCATCAAAACCATTGGAAGCAGCTGTAAAACCTATGTATTTGAAACATTTATCTGGCGTGAATTTTAGTGTGAGTGTTGCTGACTGTTGACGGTTAATATCAAGAGGGCCTTGTCTGTACCATCTAGTCTGAATATCCTCACTTCCTTTGTTTAGTTCACTAATATTGGAGACTAGAGTAGCTCCAGAAATGTCTTTTAATGTGAAGAATTTTATTTCTGGAAAGTACGATTTACTGCTAACAGCGAGAAAGCTTTTTTTATCGATACCGACGATATCTAGGGGTATTGAGATGGTATATTCATTACCTCGCTGAAAATCACCTTTAATAACCCCATTTGCGTGAGTGTATGGGTCTAAATTTATATTTACAGATGTATCGTTCTTTCCATTGGACATATTCCCACTACTAACATAGAAAATATTAGCTTTCATAGCGTCTAGCGTGATTTGCTTATTATCAATAAAGCCACTTAGTGATTGAGCTGACCCACCGCTAGTTGGTATATTGGCGGCTTTTAAAGATGTTTTAGTTTGATTCAGGTTTGAGTCTAATTTATCCATATTTTCATTCTTTACACAGGAAAGAATAGATAATACTGATAATAAAGTTGCGGCTAGTTTAATTTTCTTCATGTATTTTTTAGTTTTATTATTTTTCTAATATATAAATATTTGTGATTTTAATGATTTTTTATATTGTTTTTTGTTTTAACTATTTACTAAGTATGTGTTATAGAGAATGTTTAATTTCTTAAAGAAGTGAGTGGTTTGTCTAAGTGATAATATTTTAATAGGGTGTTATATGAGATTTTTATGTGGATGGTCGCTGGCTAGATATAATTGATCTGCTCAGCTACTACATTTTGTAATGTTTATAGCTTTTTGACCATTGCTTGGGAATTTCGTTGGCCGATATTAGATAAAGATGAGAGGTTTTATAAGTAATGCTACCTTTAGGCGAGGGAAATGCAGCTGGTGAACCTATGTTAAAAGCCGTTGTTGTGGCCGCTATCTTCAATGCGGGGAAATCCATTGATGCGAGTTTAAATTCCGCTTTGATAAAACGTGCGACAAAGGGGGGAAATCAGATGAAATTAGCGAACAGTAGCGGTAATTTACTTTGATTCAAAAATATATCGCATTCTTTGCTGCATCAGGTGAATCTATTGAGATGTACAATGATGTCCGCCGTGGAAAGCAAATGATGAAAACCTTGTTGAGTTGAAAAATCTAGGTAAATTTTCATTACGTTAACCATATAGTAATGATGATACAACAAAGAATCCAAATGTTCAGGTAGCATACGATAATGGACAATACGTAGATACTGAAAATGTTTGCTGGGCAGACGGGACAAGTTAGTCGATCGATTTAAAATTATAAATTGGAAAGCGGTCTCGAAAGAGGCCGCTTTTTCTGGGTTTAACTCATTTTGAGATAAACAGATAACAACTAGTGATATGAGTGGTGCTAGTTTTGCCCAGATCAGGGACAATGGGACTTTTCGGTGTATGTCAAGATTATCCCCACTATAGGAATTGCGTTGACTGCATAGAAGGAAATAGCGAAGCCGGGAGCTCCTCGTGTAGCGGCAAAGGGGGATGTGTGTGTTCATAACGAAGAGTTTATTTAGGTTTTTTAGTGAAGCAAGTTGTAGGGATGTATATAGATGTCTTCTAGCAATAGTTCGGTTTTTCGCTTTGGTAGTGTGATTTTGCGCTGTGTCTGATTGGTTTCGCGCTTTGGCGAAATTATTTCGATCAAGGAGAAAATGAAAAATCCTTCGGTCTGTCTGATAAACTCTTTGGACTGTTCCATTTCGCCACAAGGAAGTATGAAACGGACTTAGGTCGGAATCATTTCGACCAAGGAGAAAATGAGAAATCCATTAGTCGAAATTGAAAAGTCTATGGACTGTCTGATAAACTCCTTGGACTTCTCTATTTCGCCACAAGGAAATATCAAACCGATCGGAGGCAGAATGATTTTTTTCTGTGACTGCAACAACATTCCACTGTGTCAAATCGTCGAGATGATGCGGGAAATGACAGTAAATATGTGGCGTAAGGAGCTGTACCAAAATAAATCAAGTCGGAATCTGAGATGGATAGTTCCCAAATATATTTAAAATTGTTCTATCGCTATCTAGTTCCCATATGACAGATATCTGGTTTTAGTCACCGCAAGTGTTAATTTCCGAATGAATGCTGTTACCATTGATTAAATCATTGAAGGTATATTCCCCATCAATATGTATGAGCCAAATATTTTCATAATATTATTGAATTCTTCGAAACTATATGAGATTGTACTAAATGGGGAATGTTACTTTAAAATGATTTTGTTTTAAAAATAATTAACTGTTTTTCAGTATGTTATATTGGTTTGTGAATTAATTGTTATCACAAAGTTATGCTTGCATTGTAAAAGTTGAAAAAAGTTATAATTTTGTATTTAACATTTTTTAACAAACGGAAACAATCTGGTGAAAAGCATGTTACTAACTATAAACACTTATATAAATTATTGGAAAGCATATTACTAACCATAATATTTGTCAAAGAACAATAGACATCTTTTAATAAACATAAACATATGAAACACAAATTACTCAGTTTATTCGTGGGTAGTATGATCCTAACTTCTGTGGCATTCGCCCAAGAGAGGAAGGTGAGTGGTCACGTTACAGGAGTGGATGGAAAACCACTAGCTGGAGTGACAATCGCAGTTCAAGGATCAAATGTTGCTACTCAAACGGATGCAAATGGAAATTATTCCATATCCGTACCTAATGGAAAGGTTTTGGTTTTTCGCTCAATCGGATACAGCGATAAAACATTAATCGTTAAAGAAGGACAATCAGCTTTTAATATTTCACTTAGTAATGATGATCATGCTCTCGATGAGGTAGTTGTAACTGCTGTAGGTATTTCAAGAAAGAGTAAATCTTTAGGTTATGCTACCACAAATATCAATAATGAAGAGATAACAAGAACTTCTCCTGTGAGTATGTTTGATGGGCTTCAAGGCAAGATTGCTGGAGCAACAATTACTTCTCAATCCGGTGCTCCTGGGGCTTCGACTAAGGTGATATTGCGAGGATACTCTTCTATTGGAGGAAATAATCAACCATTGTATGTTATTGATGGTGTTCCAGTCAATAATACTTCTTTAGGCTCTGCAGGATCTACGAGGTCAGCTGATTACGGAAACCAAGCCAATGATATCAACCCTGATGATATTGAATCCATTAATATTCTTAAAGGAGCTGGCGCAACAAGTTTATATGGTTCTCGTGCTGCAAATGGTGTAATTGTAATAACCACAAAAAAAGGAAAAGCGGGCAAGATAAAAGTTGATTTGGGTACTTCAGCAACGTATTCAAGTATTCTAATGCTGCCGAAATTACAAAACACTTTTGGCCAAGGTTGGTCCGGTGTGTTTTCATATATAGAGAATGGTTCTTGGGGACCAAAATTTGATGGTATTGATCGACTTTGGGGAAATGTTGTTAATAATCAACAACAAGTCAAACCTTATGTTGGTTTAAAAAATAATATTCGTGATTTCTATACAACAGGAAGTGAATATAATACCAATGTGGCCGTAAGTGGAGGAACTGAGGCTTCGACTTTCTATTTATCATATGGCAATATTTCTAGTGATGGTATTGTTCCAACTGATGCTGATTCTTATGGAAGGAATTCGGTAAGTCTGCGTGGAAGTACAGTTTATAATAAGTTTAAAGCGTCCGCTTCATTGAACTATGTAAATCGTCACCAGAAATTTGTTGCTACTGGTCAAGGGTCGAATACGGGCGCAACAATGTTTCAGGAATTGATTCAAATTCCGAGAGATATGAGTATCATAGATTTTAAAGATTATAAGTATATTTTTAATAATTTAGATAATTATTTTACTCCTTATGCTCAAAACCCTTATTTCGTTTTAAATGAAAATGGTAACAACTATAACAGTGATCGTTTTTACGGAAACACAGAGTTAAATTATGAGTTTACTGATTGGCTATCGGCGACTGCTCGTGTGGGAGCAGATTTGACCAATGTGAGAATTAAGGATTGGCAGGCAATTAGCAGACCAGATCCCACTAGTCCTAATTCATCTAGGCAAGCTGATGTTGGTGGTGTTACAGAGGATAGTAATTACCTAGGGGAAATAAACGGGGATTTCTTATTGAATTTCAAGAAAAACATCTTAGAAGATCTTACTTTCGATGGATTATTGGGCTATAATTTTAATCAGCGAGAGACTCGACTTCATAATTCATCAGTTGCTGGTTTAACAATACCTAATTTTTATTACCTGTCAAATTCTTCAAATGCACCTGTTACAACAGTAAATATCACCAAAAGGCGATTAATGGGGGCTTATGCACAAGCGAACTTTGGTTATCGAAATTATTTGTTTTTAACCTTGAATGCGAGGAAAGATTGGTCTTCAACACTTCCTATAGGAAAGAATACTTTTTTCTATCCTGCGGCTAATCTAAGTTTTGTTTTATCCGATTTAACGGATCTTAAGCCCTACGGTGTGAGTTTTGCGAAATTTAGAACAAGTATTGGTAGGACAGGTAATGATGCGAATGTTTATCTTTTGCAATCTGTGTTGACGCCTGGTAACGTGGCAATGGGCTTTGGAAATGTTATATTTCCTATCGGAGGTGTAACAGCTTTTGAATTAGGAAATACAATTGGAAATAATAATCTAGAACCTGAATTGACGACAGAGTATGAATTTGGAACGGAATTAAAATTTCTTAATAATCGTTTAGGAGTTGATTTTACTTTCTATAATAAGGAAACCGACGGTCAAATTTTGAGTATTCCAATCGCAGCGACTTCAGGATATACATTTCAGGTTGCAAACTTTGGGTTGGTCCGTAATAGAGGCTATGAGTTAACCTTATCAGGTACTCCAGTGAAAACTGATAAGTTTAGTTGGGATATGACTTATACTTTCGCTCAAAACAGGAATAAAGTGCTTGAGTTACCCGATGGTTTAGAACAAGTATCTATTTTTTCTGGATATGACGTTGATTTCGTAGCCATCAAAGGCAGACCGCTTGGAGTTTTCAAAGGTCCAACTGAAAAAACAGATCCGAACGGTAACATCATCGTAAATCCTGATAATGGTCTTCCTTTGCAAGCCGATGAAAAAGTGGAATATGGAACGAGTCAAAGAGATTATACAATGGGCTTGGTAAATACATTTAAGTATAAAGATTGGGCATTTGGATTCTCTTTCGACTTTAGAAAAGGTGGACAGTTCTGGTCTTATACTTCTCAATTGAACTATTTTGTTGGAAACGCACAACGTACAACATACAATGATCGTAATACCTACATTATTCCTGGTTCTGTAAACGAGATTAAAGATGGAGATAAGGTTGTCGGATATCAAGAAAATACTACACCAATTGCGTATGGAGATATAGCTAATTATTGGAGTAATGGACAAAATACACAGTCAGTTTCAAGAAATTCGGTATTAGATAAAACTTCTCTTCGTTTGAGAGATGTAACTCTATCGTATAACTTGCCAAAATCTGTTGCAGCGAAGATTAAAGCTGATCGTGTATCATTAGGTGTATATGGTAGAAACCTATTCTTATGGTTACCAAAATCTAATACAGTTATTGATCCTGATGCAAGTACATACAATAATGACTTAAGAGGCGAATTGGGTGAATTTGGTGCAGGACCTACGACACGTTCCTACGGCGCGTCTTTAAAAGTGTCATTCTAAAATTTAGACGTTATGAAATTAAATATATTAAATAAAACTAAGATATATCTTTTAGTAGCCCTTTTAGGGGTGGGAATTACCAGTTGTGACAAAGCTTTGGATATTAATACGGATCCAAACAATGGATCGTTAGAGCAAGGAACACCTGAATTGGTATTTCCGGCAGCAGTAGCATCTACGGCAGGGTCGATTGGTACAGAATATGCGATATTAGGAGGTATTTGGTCGCAGTATTGGACGCAAAGCCCAGTTGCTGCACAATATAGAACTATTGACGCTTACGAAATCAACTCTTCTGATTTTAATAATTCCTTTGCCGAAGCGTTTGCTGGAGGATTGAACGATTATAATTTCGTTATTAATAAAGCAAAGGAATTGAACAAGCCGAAATTTGTCTTGATGGGAACTGTAATGAAAGCCTATACTTATCAGATGCTATTAGATATTTACGATCAATTGCCGTACTCTGAAGCCTTTCAAGGAGCAAATAATTTGCAGCCTAAGTATGAAGATGGTTACACTGTTTATAAAGGCTTGCTTGCCGAAATTGATGCTGCTCTATCAGGCGATATCACGCAAGGGGGAGTTGCTGTTGGGGATCTAGTCTTTGGGGATAGAACAAGAGGCTGGGAAAGTAATATGGATTCATGGGTAGCATTTGCCAATACGCTTAAGCTAAAGTTTTACTTAAGAATGGCTTATGTGCAACCCGCGGAGGCCGAAGCTGGTATTAAAGCGCTTTATTCTTCGGGCGCAAAGTTTTTAACTATCGACGCTTCAATGAAAGGCTTCGAAAATGCTGAAAATAAAAGCAATCCGTTGTATGAGTTTAACTTCAGAAAATTAAATATTAATACCAATTTGCGGGCAAGTAAAACTTTTATTAGCTGGTTGCAGGCAAATGGAGATCCACGGATTGACTTTTACTTTTCTAAAGTTGGATCTAATCCATTTTTAGGCAATAACCAAGGTGATTACGCTAATCCAGATCCTGCTTTAGCAAATGTTTCCGTAGCAAAGATTGCAGCAAATGCAGATGCTAAATTTATCTCTTCAGCCGAATCCTATTTCTTACAAGCAGAAGCACGAGAAAGATATTTCGGAGGTAATGGCGGAAAGGACGCATATGAGTCAGGTGTTACTGCAGCTTTTAGAGATGCAGGTTTTGAATCTGCTGCTGCTACTTTGTTGGCCGGAAACTATAAGTATAAAATGGGGGGAACCTTCGAAGAGAAACTCGAACAGATTATTGTTCAAAAATGGGCTTCTCTTCCTGGGAATCAGGCTCTCGAAGGTTTTATCGAGAAAAATAGGACTGGTTACCCTAAGACTAGTATAGTATATTCTACTGATTTGAATTATATACCAGGACAATTCGTAGTTTCTAAAACAAGTAAAATTGGTAATGCGCTACCTAAACGTATTGTTCTTCCAGATAGTGAGCGAAAAACGAATACTAATACTCCTCCAATTGTTCCAATTACAAACAAAATTTGGTGGGATAAAAAATAATTACATTCTAAAGTAATTCTATATGAAAAGATATCTAATAATTATAACCGTGTTTGCGGTACTTTTTACCTCATGTAAGAAAGATACTGAAAATGTATCGTTTGTGACAACTTTTGCTGACTTTGATATGAAAGGTAACCAATATCAATCTTTGGTCGTTGGGCAGAAATATGTCGAACAAGGTGTGTCGGCAAAAGAAGGCGAAAAGAGCCTAGAAATTATTACTAGGGGAGTTGTTGACGAGTCTAAGGCTGGCGTTTATGAAATAACATACTCGGCAATTAATAGTGATAATTTTCCTGGAAGCGTAAAGAGGTATGTTGCAGTGTTGCCATCTACACCAACTGTTGATATATCGGGGAGTTTTTTCTATAAGGCCAATCCGACGTTTACAACGACAATGACTAAATTGGCTCCCGGATTTTATACGTTTGGCAATGTTTGGGGGGCAAGTGTTATTCCCGCATACATATTGTCTACTAATGGCGTTGATTTAACATTACCACTATCTCAGTTAAGCGGCTTTGGAAGAGTTCAGGGTACAGGAAAAATAGCAGGGAATGAAATGACTTTGATGGTTGATTTGTTGGATCAGGGAATATCTAATAGAGCTAGAATTTGGGTGAAAAATTAAATTGCAATATTATGAAAATCAAAAATATAACGTTTTTTTTCCTCCTTATCTTGGGAGGAGTAATAGCTTCTTGTCAGAAAGAAGAAGAGATTGGGGGAACTGCTACGCAGAAAGCTTCGGGTGATTGGTTTGTCAGATACTCCGATGATGGAGGAAAGACGTTCCATGCAGATTACCTTCATTTTGCAACTTATAATTCTGCGGCAAACAAGTCAAATGAGCTTTGGTTAGATGATTTGAAGACCTTTTGGGAAATGAAAGGTCTTGTAACATTGGATTTAAATAGTCTCACTTTTAAGGGAACAAAAGTGAAGGAAGTTTATAATAATATTACCTTCGATGTTGATGGTAAAATTCTCGAAGGAGCAGCTAAAGGGCCAGGCTCAAAAACCCCTACTGATTCCATTTATATGAAAATTGAATTTTCAGATGATCCTGGAACCGAGTATATTCTTTCAGGTTATAAAAGGACAGGATTTTTGGAAGATGAGCATTAAAAGGATTTGATCTTTTAGGCTTTATACTTTCTACCTTTTCAAGCACAGTAATGATGATGTCATTTCATTACTGTGCTTTTTTTTGAAATATAGAATATTTAAATCTGTATTTTTTTTATCAGGTTATACCTTCTCCTGCTATTAATTATTTTGTGTACTTGAGCTGCTAATCGATCATTAAAAAACAATTTTGGATTGCTGTTACAATTCAAAATTATTTTTTAATTATGTAATTATTTGTTTGTGTGTTGATTATGTTTTATTTCGTGAAATTTTATTCTAAAAATATTATGTATGCATTGCAAATGTGAAAATATATTTTAATATTTGTTTGACATATTTTTAACATTAGGGCCGCCCAATGATTAACAATATGAGACTAACTAGAAATCACACTTAAATTATTGGAAAGTAAAAAACTAACCAAAGTGTCTTTCTTCATTGCTAAGTAAATATATTAATTTAAATAAACGTAAACATATGAAACACAAATTACTCAGTTTTTTCGTGGGTAGTATGATCCTGACTTCAGTAGCGTTCGCGCAAGAGAAGAAAGTAAGTGGTCGTGTAACCGGTGCTGATGGCAAGCCATTGGCGGGTGTTACAATCGCAGTACAAGGATCGAGCACAGCTACTCAAACAGATTCAAATGGTAATTATTCATTATCTGTGCCAACAGGTAAAGTAATTGTATTCCGTTCGGTAGGATTTGCAGATAAAACAATAATCGTTAAGGAAGGACAGTCTGCCTTTAATGTGACCTTGGATGATTCTAATAGAGAATTGGAAGAGGTTGTCGTGACTGGTTATGGTCAAAGACAAATCAAAGATTTGACTGGTTCACAAGGTTCTATTAAAGGGGATAAAATCGCTGCTGAACCGACTTTAAGTTTTGAACAAGCTATGTCTGGTAAAATGGCAGGTGTACAAATTGGTTCGACAGGGGGTACTTTAGGTGATGGTATGTCTGTGCGTATCCGAGGAGTGAACTCAATTTCCTCTAGTTCATTACCTTTATATGTTATTGATGGTGTTCCAATGAATGCTGTTGAAAATGTTAATACATTTAATAGTGGTGATGGTACTCGTTTTAACCCAATGGCAATGATTAACAGCAATGACATTGAATCAATTGAGGTATTAAAGGATGCAGCTGCTGCGGTATTATATGGTTCAAGAGCGGCAAATGGTGTTATCTTGATTACTACAAAAAGAGGTAAAAATGGTGTTTCAAGTATTAGTTTTGAATCAAAGATTACCTCGAGTAAAGCCTCTAAATTATTGAATTTACTAAATGGTGATCAATATATTGAAATCAATAATGAAAAAGCAAGGAATGCAGCCTCTAAATTTGGTGGAGTAAATATTATTGCAAAAGAAAGTGATGTCGACGGAGATGGAGTCAATGACCGTACAAATTGGCTGGATGAAGTCTATCGCACTGGAGTCGGTTACGATAACTCATTGTCCTTGAGTTCAGGAAATGATAAGGGAAATTTTTATGCTTCAGCTAGATACCTAGACCAAAAAGGTATTATCTTAAAAAACCAGCTCAAGTCTGGCCAAGTTAGAATAAATGGTGATATTAAGCCAGTTAAATGGTTGAAAGCAGGGGTATCGTTGTCATATTCAAAAACGGCGAATGATGGTATCTTAACAGATCGATACATAGCTGGTGCTACTGTAGCAGCGCTTAATGCTTCGCCTATTGTTGCGATTCGTAATCCTAATAATATAATTGGTTATAATTTGGGTGCGAATGGGTATCTCGGTAATGGAAATAATGTTTCTAGCTTGGTTGCGAATGGGACAAATGTAGCCTTAATAGGGAACGTAGCAAATCCTGTAGCAACATTAATGGCGCAACTGAACCAAAATACTCCAGAACAGATTTTAGCTAATGGTTATCTCGAGGTTCAACCTATTGCTGGCCTAAAAATTACAAGTAAATTTGGTATTGACTACTTGAATAACTATGAACATCAATATAGTCATCCAAATATTGGAGGATTGGGAACTGCCTATAATGCCTTAATTCAGGATAACTTTAGGAACCGTAATCAGTGGGTTTGGCAGAACTACGCAAACTATGATAAAACATTTGCAGAAGATCATCGTCTTTCTGTGACGTTGGGAACTGAATATCAGTTTACCAAAGAAAAAAATGTGTATGCAAGTGCAAATAATGTCGGCGATGTTTATTTTACAGATATCTTAGACAATACCTATACTGGCACAGATCCTAGAACAGGTGATATTTTGTTAGCATCAGGTGGTAGCTTATTTTCCAATGGATTGGAATCTTATTTTTCAAGAGTTGGATATGGCTATAAGAATAAGTATCTGGTAGATCTAGCATTCAGAACTGATGCGTTTTCGGCATTTGGAGCCAACTCAAAATGGGGGTATTTCCCTTCTGCTTCACTTGGCTGGGTTGCCTCTGAGGAAGATTTTATCAAGCAATATGATTGGCTTTCTTATTTGAAACTTAGAGCGAGTTACGGTCGAGTAGGTAATTCTAGAGGAATTGGATCCTATGCTTCAAGGGATTTATATCAAGGGGGAGCTTATGCTTCTTTAAATGGTTTTTCCTCATATCAAATTGGAAACCCGAATTTGAAATGGGAAACTTCAGACAAGTATGATATCGGTTTGGATTTTAACATTGTTAATAATAGGTTCAATTTCGTAATTGACTATTTCTACAACAATATCTCAGGTCTTGTATTGAAGGCGGAACCGCTCTATACCACAGGTGTACCGTCAACGGTACTTGGATCGCCAGGTGCTGTTTTTACCAATATTGGCGCAATGACAAATAAGGGTATAGAATTCACATTCAATATGAAGACAATGGAACGGGGGGACTTTACCTGGAATACTTCGTTCAATTTTACAGCAATCAGTAATAAAGTCAAGTCTTTAGTAACAGCAAATACAGATATTATTGATGGAAATTCTGTTGCGAGTATTGGTAAATCTTTAGGAACTTATAAATTAGTGCGATGGGCTGGAGTTGATGAAGCAACAGGAAATCCAATGTGGTATGGTAAAGATGGTAACATAAAAATGTTTAATCCAGATACACAAACTTGGACGCAAGATGGTAAGAAAATCGCTGGTTTAGTTGGTGATGATGCAGTTTATCTTGATAAAAGTGGCTTACCTAAGTACTATGGAGGCCTAGATAATAATATTACCTACAAAAAATTCGATTTTGGTGTTTCTATCGTTTATACTGGTGGTTTTTATGTTTATAATGCAACAAGAAGTTCTTTATTGACAAACCAATTTCTAAATAATACAACAGAGATATTAGATCGTTGGACCGCACCAGGGCAGAAAACAGATGTACCGCGATTATTTCTAACTGATAATACAGCGAACAGAGCTTCAGATAGATTCTTGGAAAAAGGTGATTTTATCCGTGTTAGAACGATCAGCTTAGGTTATAACTTCGGAGGTGAGACTTTAAATAGGGTTGGGATTAAGAATTTAAGATTATTTGCTCAGGTATACAACCCATTCCTCATTACAGGTTATAAAGGGCAAGATCCAGAAGTTAACTCCAATAGAAATAATTCCAATATAGCAATTGGTGTGGATAATAGAGCTGTACCACAACCTAGGACTTATACATTTGGATTAAATGTTTCACTTTAATAATTTTTGACATGTTAAAATTAAAATATATATTGATAGGGTCTATTGCTTTTGCATCATTATTTTCCTCTTGCCAGAAGCAAACATTCGAGAAGCCATATTCATACTTGGAACCTGAAGAGGCATTTTTAAATGCCGAGCGCATTGCTAAAACTGCCACGGGGATGTACGATGCGCTTCAAAATAGGGATTTTTTAGGAGGGCGTGCATTAATTTATGCTGATATTCGTGCTATAGACTGTAGTGCGGGACCGTATTTTGTAAATGTTCCAAACTATGAAAATTTAACATCAAATGACCTGATGGTTCAGGCTGGATTTGTCGGGGGCTATAGGACAATTTATGAGGCGAATTATTTTTTAAAGAATATTGAAAAATATAAGGGAAGGGCGACTCCAGAAGATGAAGCAAAATATATTGCCGAAGCTAAATTTATTAGAGCTTTATCTTATTTCTATATTGTAAATCTTTGGGCACAACCATATAAGTTTACAAATGAAGGTTCCCATCCTGGTGTTGCATTAGTATTAAAGGCTGTTGATCCTAATAACATTTTTGATGCTTCTAATCAGGTGCCGAGGAATACTGTAAAAGAGGTTTATGATCAGATTATAAAAGATCTAAATGAAGCTCTTCCTGCTTTGCCAAAAGTTCCTGCGACTGCAACTGGCCGAAATATTTCAAATGTAGGACGTGCTACTCAGGGTGCTGTTAATGGTTTATTAGCTCGAGTTTATTTATATAAACAAGACTATACAAAAGCATTAGAATATGCAAATAAAGTTGTAACATCTAACGAATATACACTAGTACCTGCTATTAAAGATATCTTTACTGATTATACTACAACAGAAAATATGTTTTCAGTAGCCCATAGTGGTGGCGATAACCCGAATACTAACCATTCACTTTCCCAGCATTATTCACCTGGTGGAAGAGCTGATATTCAAGTAAGCCCAATATTCCAAAACCTGATGTCAACAAATGATGCAAGAAGAAAGGATTTGTTAACTACAACTAAAGATGGAATTTGGAATGCTAAATATAATAGTGTTAGCAATTGGGTTCCAATTTTGAGATTTAGTGAGATTTTATTGACTAAGGCGGAAGCTTTAGCAAATCTAGAAACTGGGACAACAGCAAATGTTGAAGCTTTAACATTAGTAAATCAGGTTAGACATCGTTCTGATCCCTCAACTACAGTTACTGCTTCTAATAAAGCAGAATTAATTGCAGCTGTTTTGAAGGAGAGAAGAATCGAATTGGCCTTTGAAGGTCAAGGTATCTATGAGTTTTTAAGGACTGGAAGAAATATCCCTGCTCACGGAATTTTTAATGAGCAAGTTTGGGGATCAAACAAAGTGATCTTCCCGTTCCCATATTCAGAAACTCAACAAAATCCTAATTTGGTACAAAATCCGGGATATTAATACTTTCATTTTTATAACGACAATTGCCATCTCTTACAACAGAGATGGCAATTTTGTTTTCTAGGCCTTTGAATTGACTTTTATTATTACCAAATCATTAATTTTATGTATATAAATTAATAGACTAACAATTTATTAACATTAACTTAATATTGAGAATCTATTTTTACGGCGTTGAAAGAATAGCGCTTATACGATTTAATGAAAACCTATAATGCGCTTAAAATTCATTCATTATATTAGAGATTATTTTATTCCAATGGACTTATCAAGATGTATTCAAGCCACACATGGGGATGAACAAATCTGATAGCTTCATCACAGCTGAAAACAAATCGAGTGAAACGAGCTTATTTATAACAATGAGCCTAAGCACTTGTAAATAAATTAAATAGATGAAAAAGGCACTTTTACTCGCAACTCTGATCGGTCCAGCAGTGGCCATGGCGCAAAATAACAATGCACCGTCAAGTTATGATCCACATGATATCAAAATCACAGGATACCTTCAGACGCAGTTTCAAAAGGCTCAATCGCCGGGAATAACTTCTTTCTCCGGTGGTGATTTTTCTAAGAATTCAGACAATCGTTTCATGATCCGACGTGGTCGCCTCAAGATTGACCGTGTGGATACTTACTCAAGTATTGTATTCCAGCTCGATGCGACACAAGATGGTGTACAGTTAATGGACGCTTTTATTCAATTACGCCACCCTAGTCAGAAAGGCCTGAGCCTGACAGCAGGTCTTTTCAATAGACCATTCGGATATTCTATTGTTTATTCTTCTGGCTACCGTGATTTCCCTGAACGGGCACGTGTTTTCCAGACGCTAATGCCGCGTGAACGTGACCTTGGAGGGATGGTCAGCTACCACCCTGGAGGTAAAATGAAATTCCTGAACTTGGATTTGGCTCTGGTAAACGGAAGCGGCCACTCCGCCAAAGACTACGATTCTAAAAAGGATCTGATTGGTAACCTAGGATTTAAATTCGATAGCCTTGCCGATAAAAGATTGCAGCTCGGATTTGGTGGCTCCTTCTATAAAGGTTCTGTCCGCAACGACACCAAAACATACTACACAGCGATCGCTAATGGTTATACTGCACATACCAGTGATGACAATGAAGGAAAAGCCATTGGTCGAAACTACTATGGTGCAAACTTACAGATTGAACTGGATAATAGCTTTGGAAAATCCAGCTTTAAGACGGAATATGTAGCCGGTGATCAGCCTGGCGTTGCTGGAGGTGCGGATATCAAAGGCCCATATGCGAGCAGAAGTTTTACGACACAGCCCGCTACAGATTTATACCAACGGAAATTTAATGGTTATTATCTTTGGCTTACCCAAGAAATCGCAAAAACAGGTGTTACAGCTTTATTGGCTTACGATGTGTATGACCCCAATACTAAGGCAAGTGGTATGACCATAGGAATGCCTGATAATTTTACGGCGGATGGTGATGTCAAATTTAGCACATTGGGCTATGGTGTCGCTTATCAGATCAGTAATAGATTAAAACTTACGGTATATAATGAGCATGTGACCAATGAAAAAACGAGTTTGAAGAATTTTTCTGACGATCTGAAAGACAATGTTTTTACAACCCGATTGTTATACCGCTGGTAAAATGTACCGGTTAATTTTATTGAATGTTTAAAAATAAAGCAAACTCTCTGACTTAGGCAGGATATTTGATCATGTGGTGAAATAAATGACTTGGGTTTTGAAAAGAGAAATTGCATGAGAATAACATTCCTATTTTTATTGTTTTTGTTTTTTGCTTCCTGTACAGGGAAAAAAGACATTGGACAATTCGATAGCCGGACAGAGATGCTGGCTCATATCCGTAAACTTTCGCCTCAGGATCGGGCGAACTTTTTTAAACAGCAGGTACAATTGATTGATACTGCCTTAGCGAAGGTAAAAGATCAAACCATTTATTTTAGCTTTTCAATGGGATTATCTTCAGGTGATCCCAAGGAAGTTAATTGGGATACGGTAAACTGGAATCGTATGGATATCCAAAATAAGGCCTTTGTTATTCCTAATCCCGATACACTGAAAGCTGCATTTGAAAGCTATGCCAATACACTCAAAGCGGTACAAAGTTTTGGTATTCCACATTCATCATTTGAGCTAGATGCTACCGACGATAAAATATCGGAAACAGGACAGCTCTCAACCTCATTTAAACAGCTGTTCCAGGGAAATACCCGCCTTGATTCATCCAAAGTTGGCCTTTTGCCGGTTAGTCAGGCGCTTGTGGAAATAAAATATCAACTTCCAAATGAATTAGACTCTTTGGTAATCGCTCCAAATGCCAAAACGGTGAAATATATGGGCTACGATTTAACGATCGATACGATTAGTCCACAGGGGATAGAACTCGATCTACCGCTGGATTTATATTACAACTATCTTGGTCACCGGGGAGAAACTCCAAATGATAAACTGGTGGAGTCTAATTCTTATTCGGCGATGCCACTTTATGGACTACATCCAGAGATTCAGAAACAGGCGAAGTCGGCTGGTCAGTTGTTTCAAAAATTCCAAACCGCAGCGGTAGAGGATGGCATGCTTGACCGCTTTGAGCCTCAGTTTACTGAAGCGATGTTTCAAGGTTTGAAAAAGCTGAATCACTATCAGTCAGCTATTGAGAAAGAACTCAAAGTATTGTTGGGCGATAACAAAAATGCAGATGTATTTGACGTTATCAAAAAGCTTAGAGAATATATTGAATCCAATGGGGAGTACCTAGGGCCTGTTGAACAGCGACTCTCCATCTCATTCCCTTATCCTGTTAAGCAATTCTTATTGTATTTTGGAAAATCAAACGAAACAATTAAAGCAGAACGCCGAATTCCTGTTTCACGTACTGCCTCCTATGGATATATGACCTATTTAGATCAAGAAGCAAAGAAATATGGTATTGTGGACTCCATGGGTAATGTCATTATTGAACCTCGGTTTAAAGAATTGACCCGTAGTAGTCAAGATTATTTCTTTGACTCAAGTGATAGCATTGATTATTTCTTAAATGTGAAAGGTAAAAAGCTGGAACCTGTCAAAGCTGGTTACCGATTTGAGCGGAAGCTTGATGCGGATTTATCCGTATTTAAAAATAAAAAGGAAGATCTGGGTGTGCTTCGCAGTGGACAAGAGGAAATAGTGCCTTTTAAATATACGGCTATAGAAAAACAGGGCAAGTTATTTGTTGCAAAATATACGTTAAGGGGACGCGAGACTTTTGATCTCTATACATTAAAAGGAGATCTTATTGAGACCCCATTATTAAGTACTGTTGATATGCTCGCCGATAGTAGCTTTATGGTACGTAGCAAGTTGCATAAATTCGGAGTTTTAAATACCATCGGAAAACTGGTTATTCCTATGGAATATGATAAAATTGAGGGATTAAAAACTGCGAATTGGGTGTATGCCACTAAAGGTCGGGAGACGTTTTTGCTAAATTATCAAAATAAACGGGTTGATCTTCCCGCAGACCTTAGATATATAGATATCAGTCGGAGCGCCGAAGGCATGATTCCTTTCTCTAACTATGATGGCTATGGTTTTATTGATCTGAACGGAAAGATTGTTATTCAGCCCCAATATAGTAATATTACCGAATTCTACAGGGGGCATGCATTGGTTCGCACTGCAAAGGAGGAGTTGTTCATGATCGATAAAAACAATGGTATCTTCAAAAAAATTGTATTGCCTCCTTCTCCAGATGGTTCTCAACGCTTGGATGTTGCCTTTTCAAAGGATGGTACAGGGTATTTCACCATGGGGGAGATTGTTCTTGACAAGGACGGAAATGTTGTTCATGTTTCTATTGATAACCTCTACTAATAAGACAGGTAGAAACTTAAAAAATCAAAACGGATGAAAAGTAAAAAGATAGGGACTATAGGCATTGCAATCTTATCGCTTAGCATATTTGCCTGTAAACAGTCTGTCAAGCCATACGCAGAAGCCCCATTGCAATTGAAAGGGGTTGATATGAATGTGGATCTCGCAAAATTTCTAAGTAATGAGGATCTTTTCCGGGGTAAAGTCGATATGGTGAATCTCGATGTGGAAGAAAATGAAATCGTACTTGAGCGAAAAAATCTTCCTGATAGCACAGTCTATTATGTTCAATATAATGTCAATTCGAATAAGAATGACATCAATCTGGCGGATTATGGTAGTTTTAAATTTAAAACACTTGAGCTTCTAACAGATCTGGCAGAAAAGGAAGTTTTTGCCTGGATGGCCGAACAGGAGGATGTATCTGCGAATGAGGTGAATAAATTAGTGGATCAGATTGTATTGGATAATCCTGAGGCAACAATGAATTCGAGGGAATTGGAAGGTGTTTCCTCTGGATTGCGCTTGATCTGGCATACCAAGGATAAAGTATTTCAACTTGTAATTCCTGAGATAGAATCCTTGCGCTTTGACCGGAGCAATGAGGAGTATAGTCCTTCCTATGATGACGATGGTAATCCTATCGAACCGAAAGAGACGTTTAGCAAGGAACAGATCATTACTTTGTTTAAAGACAAATTAAAGGATTCAGCAAAAAATAAAATTACATTCTTTATCGCTAAACCTCAGTTTGATGAGTGGTTCCGTGATAACTCACCAAGTTCGCGAGGAACGATGACCCGATATGATTAGTATCCTCACGTGATATTTTTTCGGATACGGCTTAAGGAAGAAGCTGTAATCCCCAAATAGGAGGCCAGCATTGTTAAGGGGACACGATTTGCCAGTCCGGGATAGAGCTTTAGAAATAGCAGATAACGTTCCCTGGCATCAAGATTCATCATAGTATTTGCTGTTTTCAATTTGCTTTCAATCACAAACCCATACAGCTTGGCCATCAATAAGGGCCAGATTTTGATTTCTTTTTCTAACAACAGGAAATTATTGATATCAAGACTCCATAGCTGTGCATCTGTTACGGATTCGATATAGTCATTGGAGGGGGTACGATCCAGAAAACTTTGGAAATCCCCGATAAAGCGGCCTTCGTAAATAAAGTATCGTGTAAAATCATCACCTTTATGATTATAATAAAGGGAGCGAAATACACCACTTTCTACGAAGGCGATACTGTTGTTAACCTTTCCACAGGTGACAAAATAGCTGGCTTTTGGAATGCTCTTCTTTTCGAATGCCTGCCTGATTAGACCTTCCTCCCGCTGATCAAGCTGACCAAATTTTCGGATAAACGCTAAAAGCTGTTCCATATTGTTTATATTAATTACCTAAGATAATCAATTCTTCTCGTTGCGGTCCTGTAGACAGATATTTGATGGGTATATTTAACTCTTCTTCCAAAAAGGAGATAAATAGCTTCAGTTCTTTTGGAATTTGTGCCTTCTGATCGATTTTACCCAAAGGGCTAAGCCATCCGTCTAAAAATTTCCAGATTGGCTTTGGGGCATTGTCTACGCATTTCGGTGCAGCTAAGGTTCTTGTTTCACCATCTGTCTCATATGCTGTACAAATTGGTACCTCGGACATTCCATTTAGAATATCTGCCTTTGTCAGTACCAGATCGGTCACACCGTTTAACATGACAGCATATTTTAATGCAGGTAGGTCAAGCCAGCCTACTCTTCGCGGCCGTTTGGTATTGGATCCAAATTCACCACCTTTTTCACGCAGCTCATCGGCAAGGGAGCCTGTGATTTCTGTTGGAAATATGCCGTTTCCAACACGGGTACAATAGGCTTTGGTAACACCATAAATCTTATCGATAAGCTTAGGCGATACGCCTAAACCTACACATGCTGCGGATGCGATGGTGTTTGAAGAGGTCACATAAGGATAGGTACCATGATCGATGTCCAATAATGTGGCCTGAGCACCTTCTGCCAGTACCTTTTTATTGTTTTTAAGCGCTTCATTTATGCTGATTTCTGTATCCGTAATTTGTAACTTTTTAAAAAAACTGCAGGCCTCCAGAAAATTATCATATAATTCTTGTACCGGCGGCATATCCTGACCCAAAGCCTGTAATTCGGCATATTGTTTATTTAAAATTTGGAAAACATAGGTTTCGAAATCTTTGGAAAAGATATCCCCCACGCGTACATTCTGCCGAAGTATTTTATTGGAGTAGGTGGGTGCAATACCATTTTTAGTCGTTCCGATAGTGCGATATTGTAGCGATTCTTCCAGGTACATATCCCAGTACTTGTAAGTGGGCAATACAAGATGGGCTTTCTCTGAAATTAGGATTCGATTGATTATTTCTGTGTCGGAAATAATGGATTGAAGTAATTTCACCTCCGCTTGGAGTGCCAGAGGATCGATCACTACACCAGTACCAATAATATTTTTGATATGGGGATAAAAGATTCCTGAAGGAAGTAATTTGAGGGTGATCCGTTTGCCATTATGGTAAATACTATGCCCAGCGTTTGCCCCGCCATTAAACCGGGCAATAATGTCATAATCACGGCTGATCAGATCAATGATCTTTCCTTTTCCTTCATCTCCCCACTGGAGTCCGATTAAAATATCCATAGTACTGTTGTTTTGAATTTACGGATCAAAATTAGTGCAAAGTAGGAAAGGGACAATTGCCATTTGACAAAAAAGCAAACGATGGTGTTTATTCCCTGAAACATCGATCTAAGGGGAGCCAGATCAGTTTTAACCTAGTTTCTGTCCGAGCTGTTTGATTTTATATAACCATTTATTCCGCTTTGTTGTATCCGAAGTCTTTATAATTCCGATGTAAGTGACTTTTACTGGTGATATACCACAAAATAGTAGGGTAGATCTTTTGAGTTGATTTACACTCGGTCTACCATAGACCAGGGCATAATACCAACCGGGTTGGTCCAGAGTTGTTATTATCCTTGCCGATTTTCCTTTGAGTAATTTGTCCCAAAAAAGCGAGTTTTCACGGTACTGGAAAGCAAAGCCAGGTAGAAAGAGTCTATCGATAAAACCTTTCATAATAGCAGGGAGGCCGCCCCACCAAACGGGATGTACCCAAACTAAATGTTCGGCCCATAGAATATCTTCCCAGGCTTGCAGGAGATCTGGTTCGAGTTCTGTTCGCTTCTGGTATCCAAATTGGAGATTGGGATTAAAATTCAAATCTGCAATATTAATCGATCGAACTTCCGCTCCAGATTCTTCGGCACCATCTTGATATGTTGCAGCAATGCCAAAATTGAAGGATTCCCTATTGGGGTGACCGTTGATGATAAGTATTTTCTTCTTCATGTTATTCTTCTGATAACACAAAAGTAGAGGTGCTGGTACTTGAATTATAGGACAAATGTCTAAAAAGTAATTTCACTGCGGATCCGGCTTAAATGCCGTTGTGTGATGCCCAGGTAGGACGCTAAATACTGCAATGGTATTTGTTGTACAAATTCGGGCTGATCTCGGAGCAAGACCGTATAGCGTTGCAAAGCAGTTTCTTTCTGCAATTGAAAGATACGTTTTTCAAGTTCCAGGTATTGCTGTTCAGCAATCATTTTAAGATATTTTGTCCATACTAGACTTTCGACGGCAAGTTTGTCAATAGCACTTTTTTTGATAACCCAGAGTTCGGCGGGGCTGAGGGCCTGCATGGTTTCAACACTTGGTCCACCTGTAATAAAAGAGGAGTAGGCAGCGATCAAACTATTGGGAAATCTGAAACAATAGGTAACGTCTTCGGCACTTGAGGTTGTATAATACGAACGAAAGATTCCGGATGCGATGAAGGCTACCTCGTTACAGGGTTGATTCTCCTTGACAAAATAGTCATTTTTGTTCAGCCTTCTGAATTCAAAAAGCTGAACAATCTCGGTAATTTCTTCCGGATTGAAGAGGCCTAAAGACCGAAAGTAAGCTGCTAACATAGGGATCAAACTTAGATAAATTGCTTTAGTAATACAAAATAAATCTGCTAGGATCCACCTCCCTTTCTCATTGTGTGATTATTTTCTTGATCAATACGATTTGTCCCAAATGATAATAACTATGCTCAATCACGCCCTCCATATTTCTCAAATAGGAACCATATTTCTCATCAAAAAAAGGCTGGCTAAAAATTTCTGTATCAAATTGCTCGATTTTATCTGCAAAGCGCTCAGCATTTCTGATAAAATCATGCCGGAGTTCATCCCAATCTGTCTTACTGGTTATTTCGGGTAAATCAAAACTGTATTTATCATTAATTTCCAGCTTTCCCGTTTCAAATGCGGCAAGCAATCCCTTTAAGTAATAATTGATGTGATAGGTGAGTGTGGCAATCGTATTCAAATTGTTGATCTTGAGGATAGCCTGTTCCCAACTGATATCTGCTAGTTGTTCTTGGTAGTTGGTATTTGCAATCCAATGACCATTTAATAAAACTTCTCTAACTCTGCTTGCAATAAATAGCTGCTTTTCCATTTCCTGTTAAAATTTTCTATTGATTAGTATTCCTTTGTTTTTGATAAAAAATTAGATTTTTTAAAGTAATGTTAGTATCGTAAGGTTTATATCGTTTTTATAATTCTAATTTACATACAATTTTCTTATTCTTCATCTTGGGTTAATCTCTTGTTAATAAGACTTTTGTTTTTTTGTGCAAAGTCATTGTTACCAATATATCATGTTTGCACTAACCGGAAAAGATTTAAGAAATGTTTGGGATCAATTTGTAGAAGATGAATGTGAGGAATCCTTTTATACCTTATACAAACATTATTACCATTATCTTTCTTACTTGGGACTGAAAAAGAAAATGTCCATGCAGCGTATTCAGGATAGTGTCAATGATGTGTTTTTACATCTTTGGGAGAAAAAGAATGGCAATCGACAAATACGCAATCATCATAATTATATTATTACGGTATTCTTTCGAAAGCTCTTTCGTAAAGAAACGCTTCAACTGACGGATTTGGATTTTTCGGAAGAAGTACATGATCCAGCTATCCATCAATCTGTCGAAGAGCAGTATATTCGTACCGCAACAACAAATACTGTCGCACAATTGGTTCAGGAACATCTAGAGCAATTGGGAACGAAGCAACGTTTGGTAATTTATCAACGTTTTTTTCTTGACCTCTCTTATCAGGAAATTGCGGACGCCAATCAAGTTTCTATTCATACCATTTACAATACGATCTATAAATCGCTGGAAAAGATCAAAAATAATCTGTCTAGTGAACAAGAAATCTTCCTTAAAGTAGCCGTAGGCTTACTTTCTTCATTTTTATTGATTTTTTCTTAAAAATAAGTAGTGAAAAAATGATGTCCCTCGCTCTATTGGATAAATTACAATCAGAGCGGAATGGACGAACTTAATTTACAGGCCTTATTGCAAGATGAATCTTTTGTCAACTATTGCAGGAGAACAGAGAAAGAGGATATCGAGAAATGGGAAAAATGGCTGCAAAAATATCCAGAACATCAACAATCCATTGCGGAGCTAAAGGAGACTATTTTGGCGATGGGATATTATGCCGGAGAGGTATCCGTTCAGGCAAATTACTTCCGTTTACAACAGCAGATAAAAAAGCATTCTAACCAGAACCGTTTTAAAGAAATTGGTAAAACCTTCTGGTTTAAAATTGCTGCCGCAGTACTTGCTGTAGGTGCTGTTTCACTGTTTTTATTTCGACAACAAGCCCCTAAAGAAACAACAGAAATTGTCCAACATATTGGTTCTCCAGGACAAGATGCTGCACTGTTGACTTTAAAAGATGGTTCGGTAATTTCCTTAACTGACATTCGCAATGGGAGTGTTGTTGCGCTTCAAGGTGGGGTGGAGATTCAGAAGAACAAAAACGGTGAGTTGGTTTACAAAGCGGTAGAACAGGATGGTGCTGCAACTGCGGCGGTCAATAAAATAACTACCAACAGAGGTAATCAATATCAAGTGGTTTTGCCTGACGGATCGAAGGCTTTTCTGAATGCAAATTCCACGTTGACTTATCCATTGAAGTTTGCAAATGATGCGCGAAGTGTGCGTATGACGGGCGAAATTTATTTTGAGGTAGCAAAGATGGAAAGGGGAACGGATAAGAAACGAATCCCTTTCTATGTGGAAACGGCAGAACAGAAAATAGAAGTACTCGGAACTCATTTCAATGTCAATGCCTATCAGGATGAACCCTATACCACTACAACACTGCTGGAGGGAAGCGTACGTGTGACTTCTTTAAAAATAAATGAATCTGTCCTATTGAAACCGGGACAAAGAGCATTATTAAGTGAGCGGTTGCGTATCGATGATACTGATATTTCTCAGGACGTCGCATGGATAGCGGGGGACTTTGTATTCAAAGGTGAAGAATTGGGTAGTTTACTACGTAAGATTTCAAGGTGGTACAATGTGGATGTGGAGTGTCCACAGCGGCTCAATAAACTCAAATTTGATGGTATGGTATCACGGTCCCAACCGCTCTCCACCATCATGGACATGTTACAGACAACTGGGAAGGTAAAATTAACACTAAATGGAAGGAGGCTTATTGTGATAGATTGACCTATCTAATCTACGATAAGCTAAATAAAAACAACCAAAGGTGCTGGTAACACCCTTGGTCAATGTGTTAAGCTTATCGATAACGTTGCGATTCAATAATCATCAAATAATATTAACTACAACAAATATATGAGTTTTTATCAATGCATGCGTGTTATGAAAATCACCATGGTATTTTTAACTTGTTTGTTGGTGAAAGTCAGTGCGTTTACTTATGGTCAACGGATTACACTCAACAGGCAAAATAGCAATATCCCAACTATTTTAAAAGAAATAAGGCAGCAGAGTGGCTATGATTTTTTTTATGATAACGGCTTATTTAATCGTGCAAAACCCGTTAACATCAGTCTCAAAAATGCAACTGTTGAGGATGCGTTAGATATCTGTTTTGCAGGACAACCATTTGGTTATGTCGTGAAGAATAAATTGGTTGTCGTGACGGCATCGTCTTTAGGTCAGGAAAAACCAGCTTATGTATCACAACAGCAACTGCTTTCCGGACGGATAATAGACCAAGAGACCAAGCGGGCTTTGGCAAGTGTTTCCATCCGGGTTAAGGGAACATCGGGCGGAACAAATTCTGATGCCAATGGTAACTTCTCTTTGACGGTCGCTAAAAGTCCCGCAACATTGGTTGTTTCATATTTAGGCTATCAAACAAGAGAGCTGGAAGTCAAAGAGGGACAGGCAAACCTTGTTATCGGTTTAGCACCACTTGCAACAGCTCTAGAAGAGGTCACTGTTCAGGCAAGGCGCAAAGTTAATACCGAAACTGCAGTATTGGAGGAACGGAAGCGCTCATCTATTGTGCAGGACGCGATTTCTGCCGAATTGATCGAACGTACAGCAAGTATCACGACTACACAAGCTTTACAACGTGTCACCGGAGTGACCGTAACAGATGATAAGTATATTGCAGTAAGGGGATTAGGAGATAGATCTGTGATCGGGCAATTGAATGGTGTCCGATTGGCATCTTCAGATCCTGATCGTAGTGCTATCCCGCTGGATCTCGTTCCTGCTTCCCTTCTGGACAATATTACGGTATATAAAACAGTTACTCCAGATAAGCCAGCGGATGCTGCTTCGGGTATTGTTGAACTGAAAACAAAATCTGTACCGGATAAAATGACATTCGAACTTATCGCCCAGACTGGTCTCAATTCGAATATCGGTCTAGGTGGTAATTACAATAGTTTCTGGAACAGTGAAATGGGAATATTGGGAACGCGAATTAACAAAAAGGATCTATCTTCTGATTTCCTGGATCTAGCAAAACAATATCCCAATGGACTGAGCTCCATTCAAGACAGGATTGCCAACAGCAACTATAGTCCTTCGGGATATCAGGAAGTTAACCGCATCAATGGTATTATGAAAAGCTTTGATCCGGTCATGACGACACGATATCGCCGGGCACCTATGAATCAGCTCTATTCAGCCACGTTTGGAAATAGCTACGACGTCTTTGGAAAACACAAATTGGGACTTGTTGTCGGCGGAAATTATTACCGAAGGATTTCTGATACTTATCAAGGCGAGTTGACACAATACAGCATCTACCAAGGTGTCGTGACAGGCAATCCAGATATATTTAGTTTTAGAAATATTCCCAATTATATTACACCCAATAGTTTGTTTATGGGGAAATATCAAACCTATAAAGAGAATACGGGGACGGAAACGCTTAATTATGGTACACTTGTAGGTGTTACTTATCGTTTCAGTACACAGCATGAAATCAGCATGCAATATTTGGGTAGCTGGGGTGGTGAGTCCATAGCCACCAATTTGAATGGACGTTATGAATATTCCGGATTACCCGGAGAAGTGAAAAGTACAATCCATTCCTTAAAACAGACTTTTCGGAATCTGAATACCTTTAATCTACAGGGAGAGCATAAATTTTTGAAAGATGAATTCTCTCCACGATTGAGCTATAACGTGGCAACTTCAAAATCCACGCAAAATGATCCAGATTTTAGATTTGTGAGCCTTGTCGATTATACGCCTAGGGGTGGGGGATGGTATAGACGGCCCATTATCGGAGATCAAGCCGGATCTGATGGTTATGTCTATTCTGAACACCTTTATGCACTTACATCGGGTTATGTCAACGGATTTGGAAATTATGGCATTATTCAGGCTGAACCCAATGGTCGGAGATGGCGAAATTTAAATGAAGATAATTTTAATGCAAAAGCAGATTTAAATTTTCCTTTTAAGCTGTTTGGAGAAAAACAATTGCTAAAGACGGGTTTCAATTATTTGTTCAGAGACCGCAAATTTATGGAAAACCAATTGTTTCTACCGGGATCAAATTTTACAGGCAATAAATCCATTCCATTGTATGATGTTCAGGGAAATCTGGACCGTTTGGTCAGCAACGAAATCGTTGGTGTTGTACTACCAAAGACGGGACAGGGGGAAGGAATGATGCCAATTGGAGGTTTCTTATATAACAGCCAAAAATCACCGAACAATTACAAAGGTTATTTTGAGACTAATGCGCTTTATGGTATGTTGGATCTTAAAATTGCGGAGCGGCTTCGTCTGGCGGGTGGTGTGCGGTTTGAAATGACCAATATTGGATCAGCTGTAGATACAGCCAATGTATTTTTAGACCCAGCACTTACCGCAGCATCTCCAGATGGAACACGCATTCCTCTGGATCCAATCAATCCGAATTCTGTATACAAAACTGGCTACAAACCTTTTTATTCAGTCAATGCTACTTATACGCTCAACGATAATATGAATTTTCGTGGAGCTTTCAATACAACCTTGGCAAGACCAGAGTTGAGAGAGATTACGAATGTCTTTGAATTTGATGCCTTTCAAATGGGATTGGTTGTTGGTAATCCTAATCTGAAGAATCAATATACACAAAATGCGGATTTCCGTTGGGAATGGTTTCCCGAAAAAGGAGAGGTTATCGCTATTTCTGCTTTTGGAAAACGTATCGAGAATCAATTGGTCAAAGTCTTTAATTTAAAAACGGAGGGTCTGGCTGCAACTTATCCTGAATTTCCAACAATTCAATTCCAAAATGATGGTAATATCGGTAAGGTGTGGGGACTGGAGTTAGAAGTTGTTAAGAATCTCGGAACTTTATATGATCCTTTGAAAAATCTGTTTCTCGGTACCAACCTCTTGTTGGCACAAAGTGAGATAAAAAAATCTGCTGAACGCTATGAAGCGAATCGCTCCCTTGATCGGTACACGCCTAAAAATAGTCCATTATTCGAACAAGCACCTTATTCCATCAATGCTTGGTTAAATTATGACAATGACAAATCGGGAACAGATCTGACCTTGACCTTTAACATGGTCGGAGAACGTCTGGTACAGATCAACTTGACTGGGGAACCGGATCTGTATACACAACCTGTACCTTATCTTGATTTTGTATTCTCACAAAAGCTTAATAGACGAATCTTGTTTAAAGGTTATGCCAAAAATATCATTAATCCTGCAATAAAAACAGTTTATGCAAATCCACAAACAGGTGGGAAATGGTACGGAAATGAATACATCAACCGGAGCTACAAACGCGGTGCGGAAATTATGATCGGTTTTACCTATAACTTATTTTAATGTAATGAAAATCAATGTGTTTAAGGATATATGCTGGTGGTTTTTGGGAATAACAGTTTTATGTTCATCCTCTTTTGTCGCTTGTAAAAAAGAAAAGTTGGACGTTATTATCGACAACCGCCCTGTGACTGAAAATAGGCCGAATTCGAATTCGAGAATTGTTAACTTATTCGACTACAATCAGCTTATCGCTAATGGTGATAGCCTGACTAATTTTGTGGTATTACATCCGTTGCTTCCGGGTAATCATAAATACCCAGGTACATCGTATTTCCCAACGGATGGACGTTTGGGGAAAATATGGCCCATTCCACAAGATCTTTTCAACCAGAAGGAAGAAGCCGAATTGAGCTTTTCCGCTCGTTATTATGCCGGTTTTGGCTTAAATCATGACCTCAAAGTCAATGTGAATAATAGTTATGAGATACCCAAGGACTATTTTTTGCTGCCGACGATGTTTATGAATGGTCAACCTGATGTTGTCTCTTTGGAGCGGAGCGCTACTAGTCCAAGTAAACCCGATCATTTCAAGATTAGGATTGTAAATCTAGCTGGAGCAATTAAAAATCCCCCCAGCGGATTGACGGGGCCTCAGGAGAATTTAGTTGGAGCGATATCATTGGCTTATGCCGATGGAGCTTTGGTCAGCCCAAAGACGAATACAATATCTGTTGCCCAGAAGGCCTCAGAATATATCGAATTGCCTTACGGGACTTATCAATTCAAGGTATTGCTTCAGGATGGGAGACCGCTTCCAGCATTGGGGACGGAACGACATGAGTATGGTCTTATTGATTTGCCGACTTCTACTATTCCTGAAAATCATGCCAAGTCAACTAACCTGGTTTACGCACCAATTCAGAATTTTCAACCCGGTGGAGTGTATACGATTGTAGTTGCTCCACAGCAATTTAGTTACATCTCCAATGAATTGGATGAAACTGTGAATGTCTATCAAAATTCGTTTCAAATTATTACAGATATCGCAGCACCGGTAAACCAGAGTTATCTTCGGATACAGGGAGTCAATGCCTACAAAGATCAGTCCATCGGATTTAGGATCGATGGGAAAACACTCGCATCGGGGCTCGACTTTGGAAACGTGAGTACTTATGGCGTTTTTACCCAAAAACAGCATACGATTGAGGCAATTGACAATTCAGGAAATGTACTTGCTTCCTTAAATCAGGATTTACGGAGCAACCAAAACTATACAGTTTGGCTCCATCCTGATCAAAATGGAAAAGCTCAACTGTTGCTGATTGCCAATGATCTTAGTGGCACACTTCCATTACCGGCAGAAGATGATGGTACTTATAGTAGACTCGCTTTTAAGTTTTTCTTTTTCAATCGTTTCTTAAATCTATCTATCGGGAACCCCTACATCACGTTTACGCTTCCAAATGGGCAGCCTATCGGAAATAGTTCGAATGCGAATCTTCAACCTGGTATTCCTTCGCTGAATATGCCTTACACAAATATGAACGCGATGATGAAAGCATACGAGATTATGGCTTACCGATCTAAGCCCGATGTGGTACCCGGTGTGTGGGCTGAAGATATCGATGTACTGAAATCAACAGACTTTATAGCAGATAAATCGCTTTATACAAAAATCAAAAGAGCATTACCTGCTCACGAACCGGGAATTTATACCGTAGCATTAATTGGAAAAAGCGGAGCTGGAGCATCTGCTAAAGAGAAAGCTAAAATGATCATTATCAAACATAATAAATAATGAAAAGACAAAGAATACTACATTGTGTAAGCATGTTGGGCATTTTTCTCATCCTGTTCACGGGCTGTACCAAAATTGATTATACACAGATCGATGAGCCCGCTTACCTCCGGGTTTTTAATAATATCAACTATGTACAGACCATGGGGAGCAAAGATGACAAGGTTCCTTATTTCTGTATGCTTATCAATCCGAAGACCGGAGCTGATGGAAAGTTTACCGGAGCAGAAATTGTCGGTGATTTTTTGGACAAACGGGATCCTTATGCGCCACCCTATCCTTCACATATCGGTAACAGTAATAGTCTAAGTAATCCGGAATATCCGGGAAAAGAGAATGTATTGGTTGGCCCAATCTTAAACGGATTTGATCTGAGTAGCTGGGCACAGATTCCATCTGGAGAGGTTCGTGTTGTATTCGCTTACCGCCCCAAAAATACAGTTCCATTCTTTGAATTGGAAGAACGCTTAAAAAATGACATACTGATAGATACGGTAATCAATCTGCAAAGCAAAGAAGTCTACACACTGCATCTCCTGCAAAAAGATTTTGTCAAAAAAGATCATGGAATTTTGTTACGTCAGGAGAACTTCTATAAGCTTCCCTTATCCGATTCATTGGTCTATGTCAACTTCTATAACATGAGCGCGAAAGGCTTTTGGGAGGCTGATGCCAATTTAAAAGATGATGATTACAAACTGGCAAGTTTTAAGTATGGGATCAAGGATGAAATGAATGTATTTATGTCACTTTATGAAAGCCAGGAAGAGTTGAGCCATTATGCCGCCACGGTAAAAGGCTACCGTGGTAAATTTATGACGACGGTCAAACGCAATACAAGCACTAATGCTGTAAGCCCTTATGTAAGTTTTCCGCTATGGGCAAGTAATAAAGCGAATGGCATCCGAACTGATATATGGCAGCGATTTGATTTTTTTACACCTGGAATGAATCCTGTGACGAATCCCTTTTATGATAGTGATAGCAATACAGGAAGCAATTGGGCAGTACTCAACTGCCTTTTAAATGGAAAGGTTAGATTAACAAGTAATGAGAATGGAACGTTGCTTCCAAATCTACTGGTCAATGTGCATTCAGGAAAAGACAATCCGCACACTTTTGCGACGGTCAATACGATTGAAGTTGTCAATGGACGAGTATACTTAACGACGATACAACGAAAATATGCACCGCCAATCTATTAAACATAAGCTGAAATGAATCGAACAAATAATTGCGAAATAAAATATAAGATGTCTCAGATGAAGTGCTTAGGTTGTTTTTTTGTATGCCTGTTTATTTCTATCCTACAAAGTTGTAAACATGACAATCTTACTATGCCTGTGCCGAATGAAAATATACGGCCAGCAGCGGATTTTATTCATAATAATTATGAAATGCGTCTCTTTGATGCTGCACTCCAAAAGACAGGAATGACTGCAGAGCTCAATGGAGAAGGGCCATTTACTGTCCTTGTACCCAATGATCTTGCATTTAACGAAATCGGGATATTTCGTCCGACAGATTTTGACAAGATGAATAAAGATAGTTTGCGACGGATCATTGCCTACCATATTCTTCCCCGACGTCTTTACTTACGCGATATTCCGAGCAACTCCGTCGATTTTCGGTATGCAACACGTGAAGGATCGGAATTATATGCATCCTTAGGCTCACTTATGCCAGGAGCAACTGCGCCGACCAATGCGTTGTTTTTCAGTGGTGCAAAGGCAATCCGTAAAGATGTGGTTTTATCCAACGGTGTCTTGCATGTGCTCAATAAGTTGATGAAGCCGCAGTTCGAAAAAAATATTCAGGAATGGCTGAGTGATAAGAAGGAATATATGGTGTTTGTCGCTGGGCTGAAGAAGTTTGGCCTGTGGGATCAACTGGCCAAAAAGGGACCATTTACAGTATTTGCGCCAACAAATGAGGCTTTGGAAAAACGAGGGGTAACGATGAGTTTTTTGGAGGGTGCTAATCCTGAACAATATATAGGCGAGGTGCTCTTTGGTGCCTATATCATGTATGATAAACATTTCTTCATATCTGATTCACAGGTATTCAACATTATTAATTCAAATGGTTCTTACAAATACCATTTAAAAGATAAAGTTCATTACATGGAATATTTTGCGGATGAAGCTTATCCAACATGGAAATTGAGTTACAATATGAGGCTCAGGAGCAACGATATGTTTAATTCGATTATCCTGGCCGATATAACTTATTCGGTAGCTGCCAGGATGGATTATCTATGCAGTAACGGTGTGGTACACGATTTAGATAAGGGGCTGGTAAGCCCTGATCAGGCTATTAAAAAGGAAGAAAATGAAAAATAAATCAATCAGGGGCACGCGATATATTTTACTGATTTGGGCGGTAAGTTTACTTGTCATGTCCTCTTGTAGTAAGACCGAATTTATGCCTGATCTTGTGGGAGAACAGGTACCTTATCAAAATGAGGCAACACAGGATCTCAGCCAGTTGTTGGCAAAACATAGCGAAGCAAAAGTGTTTTTAGCAGCATGGCAAAAAAGCGACATACTAGCACTCATTAAAGCTGAGGGCATTCATACGAAAGTTACCATTTTGGTTCCAACTGATAATGCACTGAAGCAAGCTGGAATAACTGCGGAGACCATTCAAAAAATGACAAAGGAAGAGCTTACTGACTTTATTCAGTTTTACTGCTTTTGGGGTGAGTTTGATCAGACTAAACTTGGTCAATATAGCCTGATGGTGCGCTCAATGTTAAAAAATTCAAAATATCGGGTTCCATTTTATGATAACGAGGAACCTGTGGGAAGACGTTATGACTCATATTATTATAGACATTATCTGGCAGTAAAAGACGGGAATCTGCTTGTCAATGGTAAATCTGTAGGCAAATTAAGCTATGAGCCGGCGACAAATGGTGGTATCTATTTCATGGAGAAATTTGTTCAAAAACCTACTAAGACAACACTGGAAGCTTTAATTGCCGATGGAAGATTTACTTTTTTTATTGAATCACAACGTTTGGCCGATGATGCTTTTTTTGAGAAGATGTTAAATGATATTGAGCCACTGATGGGCTATCGGATGACAAAAGAGGAGTTTTTGAGTTACTTCCCTAGTGCCAGATATTCCTATAAAAATGACTGGGAACCAAACATGGAGCCAAATCATGAAGAAATAGCCAATATGACCCTGACAACATTATTTGCACCTACGGATGATGCATTTAAACGCGCGGGTTTTAACAGTGTGGAAGACATCTTAGCATTCAATGCTAAGAGAGGTGATGTCAGGTTTGATGATTTATATTTTGAACCACGAGGAGCATATCCAACAGATACCCTGTTTAACTATCATCGCAATTGGGGACGGTTGTTTGGGACAAAAGATCCGGCCTACGGTCTTGCCATATCTAACAATACCGTATTCTACAGCAACGATCTGGATCCGGTCCTGCTAAATGATTATTATATCAACATCGGCGGTTCGGGACAGGTTCAATATGCTTATAAGATGCCATTTGCTTTCTCTCGAAATTCGAACCAGAACCAGATGAAGATCAAAAATGCGGAGCAGCTACCAGTCAATATTGTAGAATCGGATATCAATACCCTTAATGGACCTATCCATGTACTTGATAATTTGTTAATTCCGAAGGTATTCAAACTTAAATAAAGAAATGAAACAATATCAATTTAGCTATTACAGGTACTGTATACTTGTACTGCTAGGCAGCCTGGTATTTGCCTGTAAAAAGGACGATAATGCGGTTCACTTTGACAATAACAGCGTCAATTTTGTTGTTGCTGATAATTTTAATTTATCTGCATTTAATGCAGCATTGCGTGTAAGCAACATGGATAAAGAGCTGAAGACAGGAAAGGGACCTTATACATTGCTTGCACCATCGGATGATGCTTTCTCCAAAGCTGGCTATCCTAGTGTCGTCAAAATATTATCTGAGCGTGCGGCAATAATTTCCAATATCGCCTATTATCACGTATTGGACGGAAAATATGAATTGGATAAACTTCCATTTCTATTTAATCAAGAACTAAAGACGCGTAAAGGTAAGGTTTATGCGACACATTGGGTCAAGGGTGCTGATACGGTACTTACATTAAATGGTGCCCGTGTATTGACTCAAAATTTACCAGCTTCAAATGGATTGATACAAGTGCTTGATCGTGTGATGACGCCTTATGTCCATGATAAGATTGTGGATGCAATCAATGCGGATGCAAGCATCAGCATATTTGCCAGGGCAATTAAAAGGTCTGCTGTGCTATCGGATAAAGTCAATCAAGGGCCTTATACCATCTTTGCACCGACGAATGCAGCAATGGCACAGATGGGATTTACTTCAATACAAGAAATTGAAAAGATTGGAGTAGCCGAATTGAAGCAAGTGGTCAATTACCATATCGTTCGTGACCGCCGCTTTGTGTACGATTATATCTTAAGTACAGGTAATACAAATGTATCTAAACAAACGATGCTGGACGGGAATAACGTACAGATTAGATTGATCCCTAATGCAAATTCTCCGGGGGCATTTAGTGGTATAGCACTTCGTGGTCTGGGCAATACCAGTGATGTCTTGTTACAAAAGCAGGATATATTAACTGGTGATGGGGTACTGCATATTGTCGATCAATGCTTGCGGATTACACAATAATAAAAAAGTTTTATCTCACGATTTAAGGAAAAACAGAAATGAATAAATATCAATATGGCAGTATTTATATAGGACGATCAACCAAGATCAGCTGTATAATAATGTCAGCACTTAAATTAATTTTCCTCTTTTTATTTCTTTTGCAGGGGTTCGTTTCTTCAGCACAGGAAACCTCAGGTGCAATCACAGGAAAGGTACAAAATAGTGGCGGGAACGCTGTGGAGAAAGCAACAGTCACTGTTGTACATACACCTACGGGGACGCGTTATGTACAGTCCACGGATAAAGATGGACGTTTTACATTAAATAATATTCGTATTGGTGGACCATATATGGTAGATGTAAGCAGTGTGGGGCTACAGGCGGATCACAGGGAAAATATCTTCGTACGTCTGGGAGAGGCCTTGCAGGTTGATTTTATCTTAGAACAACGTACCGAAACACTGGGCGAGGTGGTTGTAACGGGCCGAAAAAAGGATGCCAGAGTCGGTACAGTTGGAACAGGAAATCATATCAGCAGTGAGCAGGTACGGAATATGCCGACAGCCAATCGTTCGATTACAGACGTGACAAGGCTAACACCTCAGGGTAGCCGGGACAATAGCTTCGGTGGAACCAATTTCAGGTATAACAACGTGACGGTGGACGGGGCCATCAATAATGATGCAATAGGTTTTAGCCCCTCTCTAGGCGGACAGACCGGTACTTCCGGAATGGCAGGAAGCAGTACACGGACCAATCCAATCTCCATCGATGCCATTCAGGATATGCAGGTGTATCTAGCTCCCTATGATGTCAAAATTGGAAATTTTACAGGTGGATCAGTCAATGCCGTGACAAGGAGTGGTACAAACAAGGTCGAAGGTTCGGTATATGCTTTCGGACGTAATGCTGCATTAACAGGGAAGGATCGTGTGGGAACTTTAGGGAAAATGAATAAGGACTTCTATGATTATCAGACGGGATTTCGAATTGGTTTTCCTTTGATTAAGGATAAATTATTCTTTTTCAGTAACGAAGAGATCACACGACGTCAAGACCCTACACAACTGCGCGTGGGAACGGTTGAAACGGCACATATTCTGGATCAAGCCGATGTAGAGGCAATAAAAACAGCAGCTCAGTCACGTTATGGAGATATTTTTAATATCGGAACAGCTGACAATTATACCAACTGGTCACGTTCAACAAAATTTTTTAATCGTTTGGACTGGAATATCAATGCACAGCACCAATTGGCGGTTCGTAACAATACCATCTTTAGCAAAGCGACACATATGGACAGGGATCAACAAGATTTTCGTTTCAGTGGAATGGCATTTGAACAAGAGAATAACCAAACCAGTACTGTTGCAGAATTAAAGAGCAGATTTAGTAACAATCTTTCCTCCAATGTTGTAGTGGGATACACGCAAGTGAATGACCGCCGTGATCCGTTGAGTGATCCTTCTTTGCCTCAGGTGCAGATTCAGGGACGTACACCGGGTACGACGATCTATCTTGGGACCGATCGTGAAGCCAGTATTTTTAATATGCGACAAGGGACTTGGGAGATTACGGCTAATCTGAATTGGACGAAAGGCAGACACAAGTTTTTGATCGGAACGCATAATGAACTTTATCGTATCCGGTATGGCTTTGTCAACAGTTGGAATGGTCGTGTAGATTATAACAGTATTGCGGATTTTGTTACCAATGTACCGTATCGTGTACGAGGTAGCTATAATTATACGGACAATAGTCGATCGTATATCTTAGATCACCCTGCTGCCGATTTTTCGGTCAATATGTACAGTCTCTACCTCCAGGATGAGATCCGTGTGAATGATCATTTCCAAATTATCCCCGGACTTAGAGCAGATTTAGCGAGCCTACCAGATATGCCAACCTTAAGCGATAAAGTCAAAGACATGTGGGCTGATCCTGGTTTCGGAACCAGCTATACATACACCCCTGCCAATCGCTTGAAAAATGAATTTTTAAATAAAATTCAACTTTCCCCCCGAATTGGATTTCGTTGGGAAGCGATGGACAATAAACAATTGATCATTAGAGGTGGAGCTGGGTTATTTACCGGACGCATACCGTTTGCTTGGCTTGCCTATGCTTATTACAATACAGGCGATAGCTATGGCGCATTTGATCAAAAAGCTGATCAAAAACCTTTTGCGCCAGGATCTGATCCCATTAAACCTAGTCCAAATGGAATTGGAGATTTTATTGCGCAAAATGGTGCTATAATCCATGATCCAAGTACCGGCAAAACACAGGTAGATTTAGTTGATAATGATTTTGTACTTCCACAAGTTCTCCGGTCAAGTTTAGGCATAGATTACCAGGCAGAAGGCTGGAAGTTTACAGTGGAAGGTATTTATACAAAAAATATAAAAGATGTATTGTTTCAGCAATTGAACAATAAAGACAATCCATTGTGGTATGGTTACGATGTCAACAAGCAACAACCGGTTTATAACGGCACTGTAGATAATCGTTTTTCAAATGTTTACTTATTGAGCAATACTAATCAAGGTTATCGGTATAGCCTAACCGGTACGATAGGGAAAACCATCAAGGAAAAGTTGAATGCGACTTTGAGTTACACCTATGGTCAATCCAAGGATTTGAGCAATGGTGTCCGTAACTCCATGGAAAGTAATTGGCAGCTCAATCAATCATTGATTCCGAACAATCCAAAATTGGCCTATAGTAACTTCGATATACGTCATCGTATCGTTTCAAGTATAAATTATGAGCAAGTATGGCACAGTGCTGGGCGGACAAGTTTTACCTTATATTTTAGTGCACAATCAGGTAGTCCATTTACCTATGGTATTGTCAACAATAGCATCCAAGGCTTGCCACAGCAGGTCAGTTTGGTTTACATTCCGAGACAGACAGAGGCAATACATTATTTCAAGGATATTGCCGGTGGAATGTCCGCTCAACAACAGGCAGACGCTTTTAATAAATTTATTGATGGTAACGCATACCTAAGCTCCCGCAGAGGTGATTTTACAGAACGAAACATGGGACGTACGCCATGGAATCTGCAGGCTGATCTACGTGTTGCACATGATTTTTTTGTTCAAAAGTCAAAAAAGCAATTTATCACGTTTTCGGTGGATGTCATGAATTTGACAAATCTGATTTATAGAAAATGGGGCGTTCAATACTTCTCGCCAAATACGTTTAATTCGACGAGTAGTGTAGGGTTGACACCGTCACTGTTTCCACCGAAGCAAAATGCAGATAACTGGCCTGTATTTACATTCAGCGATCCGGGGCAGCCCTATAGCATAGATTATTTTAACTCAAGGGCGCAGATACAGTGTGGCGTTCGCTATACTTTCTAATTTAAAAGGTGCTATAATGGTAGTTATCGTAAAGAGTGAAACAATGAATCGAGCAATGAGGCTCAAGAAATAAGGTGTAAAAAAGAATTTATTCCCATGAAAAATATAGTGAAACTAACGATGATATGTATATCAATGATGATTGCATTAATCGGCTGTAGTAAAAAAGAGGAATTGATAGATAAGGAGGTGGCGAAAGTGAGTAGCTATTACCCTAATTCAGGTAAGGCAGGGACATTGGTTACGATTGAAGGACAGGGCTTCGGCAGTTCGATCACTGAATTTACGGCGACAGTCGCTGGGAATCCGGCTGAGGTGATCAGCGCGACTTCTACCTCTGTTGTGTTGCGTGTGCCGAAAGGTGATAAAAGCGGAACAGTTGTGTTGAAGTATGGTAGCAATAGTTTCGATGTCGGCACATATACTTATCAGGATTTGTCTGTAGCGAAAGTTTTTCCGACAAATGGTACCAGTGGAACCCAATTGCGGATCGATGGTGAAGGGTTTGGCAGTACGGATACGCCGGCAGAGGTTTACGTCAATAGTAAAAAGGCATTGGTGGTGAGTGTTACCGATAAGGTCATCATTGCTGAAGTGCCAGAAGATGCTGGATATGGTGCTGTAGAAGTACGCGTAGATGGAAAAAAATCCCAAGGTCAAAATTTTACCTATCAGGTTATTCGGAGCATCAAACCAACAACTGGTGGAGCAGGGACAAAGGTAACGTTGACCGGTGAAGGCTTCGAGAAACTGAATTCGGGCAATGTGGTTGATTTTAATGGTAAAATTGCTGTCGTCCTAGAGTCCAGTCCTGAAAAAATTGTTGTTGTTGCACCAGCTGGAGTGGGAACGGGGCTTTTGTCCGTCAACATGAATGAACAGAAAATATCAGGACCAACATTTACTGTTGTTGGTAAACCAATTATTGACGCTGTTTCACCTTTAAGTGGTCCAAAAGGAGCCGAAATGACGATTAGCGGACTATTATTTAGTAAGATACTGGACGAAAATCAAGTGTTTATCAATGGAAAGCAGGTTGCTATTTCTTCAAGTAGTGAAAAGCAGATTAAACTGACCATTCCCGGTGGAACTGGATCGGGCAAGGTAAAAGTTGTTGTCAATGATCAATCGATCGAAGGACCACAGTTTAAAGATCAGACCTTGGGAATACGTTCGATGAGCCCAGATAATGGTCTGGCAGGGACAAGTGTTACGATTATGGGAACTGGGTTTAGTACAAATCTAGCAGAAAATCTGGTCTATTTTAATGGTGTTTTGACGCCAGTAAGCAGTGCCAGTGAAAATAAATTGGTATTGGAGGCGCCACAAGGAGTAACGACAGGTCAGGTGAAGGTTGTGGTTGGTAGCCAAGATGCTTTGGCACCGCAAGCATTTCGCAGGGCAGGGGTAATGACCCTAGCTGGAGGCCCAGGAATGACTACATTTGGCAGTAATATGGCTGGAATGGCGATCGATCAACAGGGAAATATCTACGTGACAGATACAGAGAATAAACAAGTCAAGAAGGTGTCACCCACAGGTAATGTATCCGTCCTGCAAGTTGATGGTGCTAACGCGGTTTTTGACTATCCTTCAGGCATAGCAATTGACCAACAAAATAATGTCTATGTCAGTGACCAACGGGCAAATCAGATACTTAAAATTACACCGGCAGGTAAACGTACGGTACACGCAAGCGGATTTTCTCCTACATCCATGTGCATAGACTTATCGGGCAATTTGTATGTTTCGCTTGCTGGATTTGCACAGGGGGTAAACAAAGTCAATATTACCGGAAATTATACAAAGGTAACGGGACCGTCCTGGGTGATGGCCAAACCTTTTGTGGATAGTCAGGGTTACTTATATTATTCGGATCAGAATACAAGTAGTAACAATGGGATTGAGTTGGTGAAGCCCGGTGATACACGTGGGGGAATGTTTGTAGGAAGTTCAGATGCTGGGTATGGAGATGGGATAGGAACTTACGCAAGTTTTAGTGGTATCGGTGGAATTACTCCCGGCCTGAATAACCGATTAATTGTCGCTGATAACAATAATTATGCGATTCGTGAAGTCAATATGAGCACGAGAGAGGTTACGACTTTGATAAAATCAAGCTATGGTTATGTAGACGGTAATTTAGCGACGGCCAAGTTTACATTGGTAAAGGATGTTGTGGTGGATAAAGAGGGTAATATTTACCTTATGGATGTGGCGAATAAAGCGATTCGAAAATTGTTCCTAAAATAAAAATGTATATCCCCGATGTGTTAATATTGTTCTCAAAAAGTTAAGTTCTTTTTTGAAACGATATAAGATAAGCATCGGGGATTTTTGTTAATTACTTTCTATGCTGCGTAAAAAATCGCCATAGAAATCGGGAATATCACTGTGATAAATAGCCGCTGCGACTTCCTCAATCGGATAATCTACTTTAACTATTTTGGCTTCTATGTTTTCTTCTGTCAGCGTCACTAAGGTATAGGAAGCCTTTCTGTCTTTCTCTTTGCTTCGGCCGACAGACCCACAATTGATAAACAGGACTTCTCCAGTCCGTTGGACATAGGAGTGATGGGTATGACCCATGACCAGGATATCAATGGCTCTTTCGCGCAATTGAACTGAGAGGTCTGCTTTGGGTGTTGATTCATGAATGTATTCATCATTACTATGAAGACTGGCATGCACAAGCAGGATCTTTCTAAGATGATTACCGACTTTGAACGTTAATTCAATATTGTAAGGTAATGTTGCTAGCCATTTTTTGTGAGCGGCTGTTATATCGTTTTTGCTGAGATTGATGGCGATGTCACGGTTTACTGTTTCGATCGCATCGTGGTGTGGTAAGGGAATAATAGGCTCATCGAAGGCAATCCGCTGATCGTGATTTCCGAGTAAACAGGGGATATTTCTTTCCTGTATTCGGGCGATAACCTCATTTCCCCATGGGGCAAAATCGACCAGATCACCTAAACAGTAAATCTGTGTTACCCCGCTCTTTTTTATATCCGCTAGTACTTCATCCAATGCTACAATATTGGCATGTATATCACTTATTATTGCAAGTTGTATCTTCATCTATCCTACAAACTTAGCCATTCGAAGCGCAACTTAACAGTATGGTTATTGTTTTTAAAAAGAAAATGAAATTGGTATTATATTCATTAAGATGAATCGTGAGTAATAGAAGCGAAAATCATATACAATATTTTAATAAGTATATATTTTACAACAGTAAGATATATACTTATTCTCTATCAAGTTGATTAAAGATTCATACCACCAGATACTTCAATGCGTTGTCCATTGATCCATCGGGCATCCTCTGTACACAAGAATGCTACAACTCCACCAATGTCGTCAGGTACACCAGCACGACCTAGGGCTGTTACACTCGCGATATGAGCATTGGTTTCTTTGTTGTCACGAACATGTCCACCGCCAAAATCTGTTTCAATTGCTCCTGGTGCGACTACGTTCGCTGCAATACTACGAGGGCCTAGTTCCTTGGCCAGGTATCTTGTCAAGACTTCGATGGCACCTTTCATCGAGCCATAAGCAGAAGAACCAGGAACCGCGAAGCGGGCAAGACCCGAAGAAATATTAATGATACGCCCACCATCATTTATAAAAGGAAGTGCTTTCTGGGTTAGAAAAAAGACACCTTTATAATGGATATTGTAAACAGCGTCAAATTGCTCCTCCGTCGTATCCATAAAAGGAGCATATAATGCCGTGCCCGCATTATTAATTAGAAAATCAAAGTTTGATTGACCTGTTTGATTTTTTAGATGTTCGGTTATTTGTGTTATAAAATGATCGAAGGATTTTGTATCTCCGGCGTTGAATTGAAATGCCACTGCATGTTGTCCCAAAGCCTTAATCGTAGAGACGACATGATCTGCTTCTTCTTTATTGCTATTGTAAGTCAGTATGACATCAATTCCTTTTTTAGCAAGGTTAATTGCCATGTTTTTTCCCAAACCTCGGCTTCCGCCAGTTACTAAAGCGATTTTATTTTTAGCCATTTTTATTTTGTTTTAAAATTTAATAAGACAAATTTCGCATGAAAAGTATCTACTGAGTTTGTGAAAAGCAAATCAATATTTGCGAAATTCAAATTATAATCGTTGAGAACGATAATTGTTTGGTGAAAGCTTGGTCTGCTTTTTAAAGAAATTAGAAAAATGCGCTATTTCCTCAAAACCGAGTGAATAGGCAATCTCTGAGATATTCCAGTCCGTTTGCCTAAGGAGGATTTTTGCTTCTTGTATAATTCTTGCGCTGATTACATGTGTTGTTGTCTTACCCGTATTGTCCTTGAGAATTTTATTGAGGTGGTTTACATGAACGGCGAGACGTTCGGCAAAATCATTGGCAGTTCGTAATTGCAACCGTTGCATCGGTGATTCTATTGGAAACTGCCTTTCCAATAATTCGATGAAAAGAGAGGTAATTCTGGTTGATGCATTGTGCATGGGATTACTGATACTTTTCGGTTGTAGCTTTTGTCCATAATGAATGATTTCAAGAACATAATTCCGTAAAAGATCATATTTAAACCTATAATCAGAAGATAATTCCTTGTTCATCTTTTCGAAAACTCGCTCAATTTCGATGCGCTGTTCAGTTGTAATCTGGAAAATAGGAAGTCCACCAGGTTGAAAGATGGGTAGATCATCCAATACGACACCACTTTTATTTCGCGCTAGAAATTCATCAGTAAAAACACAAAAATAGCCTTGTTGATGTTCGTCTTTGGGTATCCAATGGTAAGGAACTTTCGGTGTTGCAAATACCAATGCAGATCCCTCAATTTCGATTACTTTATCAGCATATTCGGCTGTATTCTTTCCTGTGATTAAACTGATTTTGTAATAAGTTCGCTTATTGTAAGGCATGATGGGCTTCTCTTTCAGCTTTGCAGCGAGCTCCTCAAAGCTAAATACATTGAAGTGTCCGATCTCACGCGCTATTTCCTCGGGTATTGAAGCATTGATCTCATTGTAGAACTGTTCGATTGTAGTTGTTTTCATATCAATTACATTTGCAATAATCAAATTTACCTTTTTTATTCTTTGGTTGGAGATTCGTATAATCTAGCCATCTAAAGATTGACTTCTATTTTCATTTTAATGTCAATAGTCCAATTATATTTTGCGCAATATAATTTTTCAATCTACATTTGTGTTGTTGAAACAAAAACAAATTAAAATATGAAAACGTTATATACCATAGGCGCGACAGCCACAGGCGGACGAAACGGTCAGGTAAAAAGTGAAAATGCTGTATTGGATCTGGCGGTTCGTATGCCGAGGGGTCTTGGAGGTGCGAACGATGATTATGCAAACCCAGAAATGCTTTTCGCTGCTGGCTATGCTGCCTGCTTTGATAGTGCTTTGAATTTGGTGATTAGACAAGAGCGGATAAAAACAGGTGAGACCAAGGTTACCGCTCAGGTAAGTATTGGACAATTGGAGAACGGTGGTTTTGGTTTAGCGGCGGAATTGCATGCCAATATTCCTGCAGTCAGTTTGGAGGTGGCACAGCAACTAATTGAAAAAGCACATCAGGTGTGTCCATATTCAAATGCTACCAGAGGTAATATGGAGGTGAAGTTAACAGTATCAAACAACGAATAATAGATGAATCATATTGCCACAGTGCTCACGATGCTTGTACTCATTGAACATGTCTATATTGTATGGATGGAAATGTTTGCTTGGGAAACTGCTGGAAGACGTAGTTTCGGTAAAGCGCTACCTGCCGAGCTATTTAAACCTACAAAAGGGCTAGCGGCCAATCAGGGCCTATATAATGGCTTTTTGGTCGCCGGTTTGGCTTGGTCATTTTTTATCAATGATCCGATTTGGAGTGACAATGTTCGTCTATTCTTTCTAGGCTGTGTTCTTGTTGCTGGCATTTTCGGAGGTATCACTGCAAGTAAAAAGATATTCTTTGTACAGGGAGCTCCAGCATTAATAGCAATATTATTCGTTCTTTTTTCAAAATAAACAAACAATTAAATGTCCTTAATAACAGATTTACAATGGAGGCACGCTGTGAAAGCGTATGATCCGACAAAAAAGGTTACACAAGAAAATATAGATAAGATCTTGGAGGCAGCTCGGTTTGCACCAACCTCTTCGGGTTTGCAACCTTTTAAAGTATTGGTCGTTGAAAATCAAGCTTTGAAAGATGAGTTAGCAAAAGGAGCCTTAAATCCGGAATGCATGCGAGAATGTTCTCATGTGCTGGTTTTTGCGGCTTGGGATAAATACACCGAAGAGCGCATTGATAAAGTATATGATTTCACTACAGATGAGCGAGATTTACCTCGTGGGCGCTTTGGGTCGTATACAGATAAGTTAAAATCCATTTATCTAAATGAAGCTGCCGAACGTAATTTTGCTCATACAGCACGACAAACTTATATTGCTTTAGGTTTAGCTCTGGCACAAGCGGCAGAACTCAGGGTTGATTCCACTCCGGCGGAAGGCTTTGATAACAAAGTAGTGGATGAAGTATTGCAATTGGAAAAACTTGGATTGAAAAGTGTATCATTAATGTATGTAGGTGTTGCAGATACTTCCCGGGACTGGATCTCTACAATGAAAAAAGTCAGAATGCCGAAAGAAGAATTTGTTGTTGAGTATAAATAGAAACGTCATATACTTCAAACTTTAAGAAAACAATATCTTTGTAAGATGGATGATTTATTGAAACTGGACAAACAGTTATGTTTTTCCGTATATGTTCTGCATCGCGAGATTATGCAGCATTATCGTGCTATTCTAGCGGAAGTAGATTTGACTTATCCACAATATATCACAATGATGGCTTTATGGGAAAATAACGAACAAACCGTAAACCAATTGGGGGAGAAGTTATTTTTGGATAATGGTACCCTTACACCACTATTGAAACGATTGGAAGGCAAGGAGCTACTTACCCGTACACGAAGTAAGACGGATGAACGAGTCGTAAAGATTCGTCTCACAGATCTGGGCTTGCAATTGAAAGAAAAAGCAGCCTGCATTCCGATGCAGATTTTTGAAGCTTTAAAACTGGATTATTCAGATATGCAACAGCTTAAAACTTTGGCAGATAAAGTTGTCGCTAACGTGGGAAATCACTAACATTTTAATGATAGATTTATTTTATCACAATTTCGTTGTTTTTAAGCAGAATAGATTATTTTTAGCTCATTCTAGGAATATTTAAATTTCATACGAAGAATGCGTTTAATTGCTATTGCCGTTTATTGTGTTTTGTTGGTTCTCTCGTTTGCAAGCTGTGAGGAAAAGAGGCGGGATACAGAGTTATTAAAGTATGTTGCTTATAGTAATCGCGATAGTGCTCAACTGGAACTTGATCTCTTTGAAAGCCGTTTTCATGGAAAGTTACGTTTTTATAGACCCGGTGGTGAAATTGACTCGGGAGAGGTTCGGGGGAATATCAAAAATGATACCCTGAGCGGTGACTATTACTATACGCCGTTCGGCTGGGGACAGAAAAAAAGGAGACCCTTTATTTTACTTAAGAAAGGGTCTCAATATATTTTAGGAACTGGTACCGAACAAGAATATATGGGCATTCCCCATTATATACCATCGACAATCAATTTCCAAGAGACTAAATTTATTTTCAGGAAGGTAGCTCGTTAAGATGTCCGGTTGAAAGTAACGACTTACATGATACTTTTCAACTTAATATATTGTAGGAGCATAATTGTCTTGCCATCCTTGATCTCACCGCTTTCGATCATAGCTAAAGCATCATCGATATTAATTTCTAGAATTTCAATATTTTCCTCCTCTTCCTGCAAACCTCCTCCATCACTAACCTTCATATTGTTCGTATACTCCGCGATAAAGAAATGTAGAATTTCGGTAACCGAGCCTGGAGACATATACGCTTCAAATATTTTTTTTGCTTCCTTGATCTGATAGCCAGTTTCTTCTTCTGTTTCTCTACGGATACAATCCTGTGGCGAATCTTGATCTAACAACCCTGCACAAGCCTCTATTAACATTCCAGATTCATTCCCATTTATATAAGTTGGAATTCTAAACTGTCTTGTCAATATAACGGTTCGAGATGCTATGTTATAAAGTAGTATTACAGCACCATTTCCACGATCATAAGCTTCTCGACTTTGTTGCTGTACAATTCCGTCCGGCTTTGTATATTGATAGGTGATTTTTTTTAAGGTATACCAATTATCAGATAGAATCTCAGTTTTTACAATTTCAATATCTTTGATTGCCATTTTTAGCGTGTTAAGGTCAAGCTATAAAAGTAAGTATTACAGCCCATATTATTTTATTTTAACCCATCTTCCAACACCTTCTTATTTAACTTAAATTCCCTATAACCAAACGTGCCTGATTTATAGCCTATAACAGCACCAAATTCGATGTCATTTGTTGAAGAAGATTTAGCAAACACAGCTGAACGATATACATTCGATGAAGCTAAAGGTGTTTCAAATACACGGAAATGTATTCCATCCTTTGAATAGGCGAGATAATTCAAGTCAGAGGAGTACCTATCTACATTTCCTATAGCGAGACATAGAAAATAATAACCGTCAATATAGGCAGCTTGCAGATGCCAGGTCGAATAATTTTTATTTAATTCAAGCCAAGGTTTATTGATGAATTTGACTTGTTTGCTATTTCGATAGGCTGTAAAGTCCAGACCATTGGATGACGCGCGCAGTAAGATGTTTGTCATGATAGGAGATGGATAGGTCGGCTTAAAATCTACTTCGTAGCTAAACATCCCATTTTCATTTCTGATAAAAGAAGGCGATATGATATGATTGTCCTGAATAGAAGCAGGTTCATTGCTCGTGTATACAACTTCAAGTGGAGTCCAGCGAATTCCGTCTATTGAAGTTTGCCTCACAACAACACGCTCAGCTTCCTGATTTAGTTTTCTTGCATTGTTATCACTTTTGGCTCCCCACTGTCTTAAAATTTTATTGGAAAAGAAACATCCTCTATAATATAATTCAAACTCTTTTCCATTAAAGTTCCAATCGACATCAGACCAGTAGCCTTGGTTAGGAATGCCACTCGGTGGGATATAAGAATCTTCTATAGCAGGACGACGTTGTATGGGATTGGATAAGCCTGTGGGTGTGATCCATTCTTTGCCATCATTTGATACTACAATAGTGGGATTTTCGTATAATGATGCAGCTCGATCAGAACCTAATATACCAAAATAAGGTGTAAAGACCATCCAATATTTGTATCCGTTGAAGCCTTTTGGGAAATACTCAACATCAGGATGACAATAACTTGCATTTTTACCGGATATGTCCTGGATCAATTCAGGTCGTGACGATCCCGGCTCATTCGCATTTGCTATCGTATTAATTTTTATTGAAGCCAAATCATCTTTAAATCCTGCTGGAATAGGTATTTTGCTTCTATCAATTGGTTCGGGATCTACTGGAGTGATGCGAGATGGAATGTCTTTTTTACATCCAATAAGCAACAATAAACCTAAAAAGAAATAGGTGGATCTCTTGAAAAACATTGTCGAATAATAAAAAAATGAAAATGTAGATACGGTAATTTTTTGGTATTACTTTCCCTGTTAATTTTAATTTAGCCGCGACAAAATTGATGTATTTTTTTTATTTCGCAAAATATATTTTTTGGCGGTAATAATTAAATTTATTGGTTGTTGATCTTGTTTTTAATTTTATATATTAATTTATTTTTTAAATATTTTCCTCTTGTTTGCTTTTTGTGCTGCTGTCTATAGAGAAGATTTAATAATGCATTTGGTTGTTTTGATCGAGTTCCTTCGTATGGTGTTTTTGCTGAATTCACTGGATAATGATTCCGTGGTCCGGACCAGTCATTTTGTTTTGATGGAAATAGGGTGAGAATGTATTCAGTAAGGTTTTGTAATAGCTATTTGATTATGCTAACCAAATAGAGTCTGAGGAGAAAAAAATAAACTTAATATTGCGATAAAACTGTTCAGATTATTTTTTATGGAACTTGTTGATGAGCAGTCTGCCAAATACAAAGTAGAGCAAAAGTACTGTTAGGCCACCAAGTATAACGGGATTTGTATAGATATTCGTTATTCCATATTGATAAGAGAAGAGTAATAAAGCAATAATACATTGTAAAAGAGCATAACAGATATTGCCTGTTGGGGAATAACCAAAAAGTCCTAAAAATCGTATTTTGGCGATCCCAAAAATGAAGTGCGGTATCGCATTCGCTATCAATACAGCGATAAAAAAATCTATATAAAACATTGTTTTATTCTTTTTTCATTATTCATAAAAAATGTCAATGACGGTATTTGAAAGGCAAAACATTCTTCCTCTTTTACAATTTCATATAATGTATGACTTTTGAAAAAGTCAATTTTTAAAGGTTTGATCTCCTTTATATCAAAAGCGAGTGAAATGTCGGCAATATGTGATGAATTCAGATCCTGAGACGTTAATGCACGGTTTTGAACAATAATTTTTTCAAGAAGCTCACTGGGCTGAGTTGATATATGCTGAAAATCGTTGGGAATTTTCCATTCTTCAACTGAATGGCAAATGACTTCCAGATCTGGCGCATTGCTGGTGCCGGGATCTATTTTTGTATGAATGTGATCGTCGATACATTGATGGCTAAATGATAGCGGATGATGTGTATACATCATATTGCTAAATAGGCGACTGCCTAAACAGTAGAGGGAACTGCTCATGCTATTGGAGACAAATAAGACCGTTGGTTCTTTAAATAGCTTGGTATCTGCTGCAATATAAAACCTCCAATTGCTTTGTAATGGGGAACTATAAAATGACCTCAATCCATCTGGTTTAGCTGGTCCGAAATGACCATGACGATAGGTCAAAATAGAAAATAATACCTTCCCCTGAATAGCATTCACCTCTAGCCCTTCGGGAATCATGTCTCGAATTTTTTCAATAGGTATCATCCAGTTCAAATAAACGACGTTGGTGATTTCGCTCTTTAGTTTTACATCTGAAAAAGGGGGCGGAAATATATTTTTTATTCTCTTTAAGAGGGAACCATTTAAAAGGCTTTCAATACAGGGAGAAAGTATATTTCTTTTTGATGAGCGAAACTCTTTTTTTGTCAATGACATGGAATAGTAGGCTATTTATTGGAAGGAAGCTGGTATCGTTTACTGATCTCTTTCAATATTTTTTTGTAATATTTTGTTTTGTCAGATTCATCAATAACGATAATTTCCACATCGTTGGCTTTAAGTAATTGCATTTTATCAACAGCGATTTGATGCCATTTTTTTGTGGTATAGTAAAACAGCTGATTTTGAATGAAGTCACTTTTTCTATAAAACTTATTTCGGGCACGATAGGTCAATAACCACCAGAGATCTATTTCCACAAAATCCAGCGATAGTCCCAAAATATGAATATCTTGGGTAAAGAACAGGTCTATCCATGATTGCAGCTGTAAGTCTTTTTTCTGTTTCAATCTCTTTATTAAAGCCGCTTTAAATACCGTATCCGAGGTGTAATTAGTGCCATTTACAACATAATCTCTCATTTTCTGAAGCTGCCCACAATAATGTTCGTACCCCAGATTGATGGAACTGGGGCTGTCGCAATCACCATGGATATGCCAAAATGTTTTGTCCGTAGTTTCATGTCGGCGAAAAACACTGTATGTTGTTTCTCGGATCAGGCTTGTATTCTTCTTTGAAGTGGATCCTTCCAAACTAAATTCATAATTTGTTGTGATAATGTTTTTAGTGGGTAGGGCCCGGATCAACTGGTGTATTTCATTTTGATTTATCTGAGAGACACTCTCCGAGATATAAGTTTTAAGTTCTTTCTCATTAAGATGCTGTATCTTAATTGCATTTAGAAAAATCTCTTCATATAACATCGGAAAAGGTTTTTGTCCATTTTCTAATGCCGTTACATGATATTTTGTTTTAATATTAGTCAGCAAATCGCTCCAACTGATTCCAGGAGAAATATTATTGATATCATTGCCAACTAACAAGCTGAATTTATCCATTTTACAATTAATACTTATTGAAGATTCCCTCTATGACCGGTAAATCAAATGATTCTGTACACATTATAATTTATACCAGTTGAGTACGAATCTGAATCTATCGGCTGGTCCCTAATTTAATAAAAAAGAATGGATGAAACGGGGCGCAAATTACTTTGCACCTTCATCTGTTCTAGACCTTCTTTTGACCCATATTCTTGTCGGAAATAGTGCGTTTTTTTGTTTCTATACCATAAAAATCAGTTTCTTATGGGGAATCTGATCTCGAAAATTGTACCCTGATTCAACTTGCTTTCGACAGAGATTTTTGCGTTGAGTCGGTCTGCAATTCTTTTCACAATTGATAGGCCGACTCCTGATCCATCAAATTGCATCGCGTTAGGTAAACGATGGAATATTTCGAAAATCCTTTCAGTTTCTTCCGCTGACATTCCGATGCCATTATCCCATATTTTATACAAAACATAATCTTCTTCTATTTGGCTGTTTATACCTATTAAGGGAGCCGTTTTATTACTGCTATACTTGATCGCATTTCCCAAAAGATTTAGAAACAGTTGATAGACTAAGGTCTTTTCACCATCAATTGGAAGGATTCGCCCTTTTTCGAATTGCAGATTTTGAACATTAAATCTTACACTGCAGTCATCAATGATATTTTCAATGAACCGCTCCGGATAGACAGTTTCGTATTCGAACTCATAGCTTTTGCTACGGGCGAAATCGACTGTTTTATCTAGCATGTTATTCATTAATAGGATAGCGTCCATCATGTTTTTACCTGCTTTTCCAAGAAATTCCTGACTTAAACCGGGTCTGTCCCGGATCATCTGGGCTGTCATCTGTAGTGCAGCCAAGGGGTTTTTTAGATCATGACTTAGTGTGTAACTGAATGTTTCCAGAACATTATTTATTTCAATCAATTTCTCGTTGAGCGCTTGGATTTCGATGATCTTCTTTAAGCAGGCTTCCTGAATTGTAATGCTTAGGCTTTTTAAGAAATTAATTTCGCGTTCTTTCCATTTCGGGGCTGTGCCTTCGACTATTTTCTTCCAGGCATTGAAGGATGTGCGGGGAGAAGGGAAATTTATGGTCTTTGTTGGATCATAAATAAGCTGCTTTTCAGGTTGCCCTGCCCAGGTTTCCTCTACTTTTACTTCCTTTCGGAAGAAATAGATTTTGAAGTCTAATTTATTTTCCAAATCTATTCCAGCAATACCAGGAAATGGAAATGTAGTCTCGTTTTCATCTTGATGTCCTTTGAAATCGGATTGCCAAAACAATTGATCAGAAATTGTTCTACTGAAATGATTATCCAGATTTAATAACATATCTTTTTTTGGCGCATGGCCAACAATATGCCATTTGTCGAGATATTTAAATGCGATACCATCTGTTCGAAGGATGTCCATTAAGCTAGTGGTCAGTGCACTAATTACTTTGTAAAGATCTTTCTTTGTAAATAGATTTTGTCTGATTTCAAATGCGACACTCTTTGTTTTAAGTTTGAAGTTATTCTCTTCAATATGTTTATTGGCCAAAAAACTATTTACAGCATATTGAACAATGAAAATAGAAAGATGTCTTTGTGCTAGATCAATGTATTTGGGTAGTCTATTCTGACAAGCAACCAATCCCCATAGTTTTCCGTTGATGATGATGGAGAAACTACCACTTGCTTTTACTTGGGCATTTCGAAGATATTGCAGATGTATGGGAGACATTGCGCGTATCGCTGTCATAGAGAGATCTAATTTCTCAGGTTCAAGACCCCAAATCGATACTGGGACAGCATCTACATCTGGTGTTACCCTGGCAAATATTTTAGTATAGAGTTGGCGCGCTTGTTGGGGAATATCAAACTCAGGATAACGATAGCCTAGTAATGGTTCCAAGTCGCCAACAACATGTTCAGCAATGACTTGGCCATCTCCACTCTCTGAAAATTTATAGATCATAACACGATCATAGTCCGTCACCGTAAAAATATTCTCAGCCAGAGCCTTCCAGATGTCCTCACTGTCATTGATATGCTTGGCATAAAAGAATGTGTTTTTAAATTGATGCGATTGCGAACGATGTTGTTCGATTTCAATATATATCTTATTGTCAAAGGGATAGATACTTAGGTAATATGGGATTTGTTCCAGATAGATATCCGCAACATAACGGCGTTTGAAACTATCAGCATGATCGTGTAATATCTGATCAAGATCGATTGCATGTTGAATAGCTAAACAATCGATAAACTTGGTCAAACTTTGTCCCAAGAATACACTTTGTCTAGGCAAACCTGTTTCTGTCCAGTTTTCACTCCAGCCTATACAATTTTTAGTAGCATCAAATAGGATGAGACAACCAAAATGCTGTATTTGACCACAAAGATGTATCGGTTCTTGGTCACAATTAGAAAAATGATTATTGTCCATAAAACGCCTTTTGATATATTCTTCTAAAGTACAAAATAAATAATTAAGGCATAGCTATTGCTGTTGGACATGTATTAACTGCATTTCGAAAATTATTTTTTTTGAATTTATTTACACAAATAGAAATATCACTATGATAAAATATTGGTTATTTAGCTGTCTGCTTTTCGTTGCGACAGCTGTTGAAGCCCAGCGGCTTAATCCTGGATTTAACCTGCCCGAATACCAGGAAATGTTGCGAGTCAATGCGCATATTTACGAACAGGATGAGAGCGATCCATCTGATATCCCAGCACCCGAGTATTCGAAATTGATTTATAGAAGTCCAGCCATGGGACTCAATAATTTGTATGAGTTGTGGCAGCGGGATGAAAACACAGCAATTTTTTGTACGCGGGGATCAGTAGATGATAATCTAAGCTGGCTGGCAAATCTCTATGCCGCAATGGTTCCAGCTATCGGTAAATTGGAAATAGATACTAATTTTGTATTTGATTATAAATTGTCTAATGATCCCAATGCCGCTGTTCATGTCGGCTACCTAATTAGTACAGCCTTTCTTTCTAGGGATATGTTGCCCAAAATAGATTCACTTTATCAACAGGGTACAAAGGATATTCTGATTGTCGGCCATAGTCAAGGCGGGGGGATCAGTTATCTGCTGACGGCCTATTTTTATCAATTGCAGGATGCTGGCCGATTGCCGAAAGACATTCGGTTCAAGACCTACTGCTCGGCTGCACCTAAACCTGGTAACCTTTATTTCGCTTATGAGTATGAAACTAGAAGTTATGGTTGGGCTTACCAAATTGTTAATCCCAAAGATTGGGTTCCACAGATGCCATTTACGGTGCAGCAGCTTCAAGATCTTCCAAGTAGAAATCCGGTAACACCGATAGCTTCTACGATCAAGAAGCAAGGTCTAAAGAAAAGAATCGCTTTTCGGATGTTGAAAAATCCATCACAGAAAGCAGTAGTGAATTATCAAAAGATCTTGGGTAAACAGGTTTCAAAAATGGTTAAGAAATATTTACCGAATTTTAAAGAACCGACTTATTTTCCTAGCAATGATTATGTCCGTACAGGGACACATGTTATTTTAACTCCTGATGCGGAGTACTTCAGGATGTTTGATGAACAAAAAAGCGATGAAATGATGCTGCATCATTCCTTGAAGCCTTATTATAGACTGGCTTTAGCGTTAAAGCCTACATTTCCGTAAGTAATAGGACAGGTTGTGCATTATATAGAGCCGCGATCACATATATAGAGCTGCGATCAAAGCCGTGTTTTGTGATGTTGAGTAAAACAAATAATGGTTTTAGTGCTGATGGATGTATTGGCGCTGACAATAAAAAAGGCTAGGTGAACCGATTTCCTAGCCTTCACGATATAACTCATCCTATGCTATAACGATCAAATAACAATGGAATAACGGAAAAGTTTTTTTGTGGCCAACGAGAGTCTTTTTTATACTAGAATCTTTCAGCCCAGCATAAGTTATTGGCTAGTTCTATATTAGAAAATTCAATATGGATAACTCTTCTACGTTTGTTGTTGCTTGTGCGTTTGGAACTATGGAGTAATAGTGGTTTCATGATCATAATTCCGCCTTCCGGGACAGGACAGTTTTTATCCTGTTCCATGGTCCAATCGATGGTTTCGGGACGGTATATTCCTTTGTTATGTGATCCTGGAATAATATTTAGTGCACCATTCTCCGCATCCGTGTCATCAAGATGAATTCTTATCGTAACTATATTTTCCAAAATTTCCAGTGGGGGCTGTACTGCATATTGATTATGTTTGACCGTCCAGTTTGAAAAACCTTCAGAATCAATTTTTTCGAGTACAGATATCGTTAAGTCTTGGTGGTACGATACATACCAATTTGATGTTGCGGGTTTATCGAAATAGATGCTCTTTACAATAAAATGGTCTGCTCCCAGTAATTTAGAAATAACATCTTTAAGGTTATCATTGAAAATTATAGTATATATAGCAGGTATTTCTTTAATTATCTGGCGGATCGCAAAAAGATCAGAGGAACGCCTGAATGTATCTCTTGAATGATCTTCGTTTTCAATCATGGTTACCAATTGCTCAACTTCATTTCTGTTAAAGACATTCTCGATGACAGTGAAACCGTCTTCTTTTATCTCGTTTTTTTTAATTGTTATTTGTTCGGATGTAAGCATCGCTGTTATTAACTATTGGAAATGGTGTTATTCTAAAACTTATGCGTTATGGTCCCTATTTAGTAAATTCTCCTTTGAAATTGACAAAACGTAAGTATTGTGCAGGCACGTGGTCAGTGAGCCAAACACCATTTTCGGATAAGAAAAAATCAAATCTATCTTTAAACATAGCTAATGCATTTATTTCGAATAAAATAGGTTTTCCATGTCGTTGTCCGACTGATTTTGCAGTTTCGATGTCCTTACTTAGGTGCACATGCAGTCTATTCTGTTTTTTTATTCCCTGCTCAATGATTGAATTTGCATATTGCACCGCTGTGCCATGGTATAGGACATCAGGTGGGACCTCTGGACGCAATCCGAGTTCAATAGTAATAGAATGCCCCTGATTTGCTCTGATTTTCTTAAAACTATCATCGAAGGCGAATCTCTTTTTCGGATTCGTGTCAACAATATGCTTAAGCATATCCAATGTCAATTCATAGTTATGAGCATTAATCTTTTGAATCAATAAGTCTGTATCCGCCCAACCATTCTCATCAAGTTCGATACCAATACGCTCCGGTACATGCCGAAGTATTAGGCTTAAAAATTTGCTAGTTGCTACTTCTTTTTTATTCATAAATCATTTTCAATAGCTAATCAAGTCGAAGTAAATTTACTTCTTTTATTTTTTGAGCGCCTTCTTTTTTGTTATGAATTGACCGACAATAAAAAATATTCGTTTTGAGCTGATATTCGGTAGTTGTTCCATACCGCTTACATACCGTTGATATTCTAATTTTCAAGCTTGATTCCCACCTAAATTTGTATAGAAATAGCAAATAAAGTACATGCTGGCGGCCTTTATCGGAATAAAATTGGAATCCAGATAAGAAGAAGGAGGCGATTAACATCAAAGTAAATTATAATAATAAAAGAAGACATGAATATTAAAGAACATCAATTGGTAGGTGTATCCTATAAGGATACACCTAATAAAAGCGGTAATATCAAGCCTATTTATATCATCATGCATTATGATGGAGCATCCAATGCTACCAGTGCGATTTATTGGATGTCAGATCCAAAAAGCAAAGTTTCCGCTCATGTACACATCAGTCGCGATGGTGTTGTAACACAACTGGCGCGATTCAATGTCAAATGTTGGCATGCAGGCCTGAGTTCCTGGGCTGGTTTGAAAGATCTGAACAGATACAGTATTGGGATTGAGTTGCAAAATAGGGGGACAGAATCTTATACCGAAAAGCAGATCAATACAGCGATTGAAGTCTGCCAGGCAATTATTGCCCATTATCCCATTCAGGAAATTTTGGGGCATAGTGATATTGCCCCTGGAAGGAAGGAGGATCCGGGAGCACAATTCCCTTGGATGAAGTTTAAGCCACTAATAAAAAATAATTACTATGGAACTACTTGAAATTTTGGAAAAGCTGATTATTCCTATCGTTACTGCTATCGGAGGTTACTTTGTCGGTCGTCCCAAGCAGCAGGCGGAAGTGGAAGCTACAAATGTGGAGAATGCGGGGAAAGTGATTGATAAGTGGGAGGGTTATGCAAACCGGCTGGAAAAAGATATAGAACATTTAAGAGCTATTATCGAAGATCTCAACGAAGGGCTGAAACTCGCGAATGAGGATCGTATTGCCTGCTCGAAGACATTGGCCGAGTTGCAGGTGAAATATGATGACCTGATGAAGCTTTATAATGAATTGCAGATTGAACTAAAAAGAGTGAAAAATGAAAAATATACTTCGATTGACCGTAATGCTACTGCTCGTTAGTAGCTGCGGTTTATTTAAAAAGATTACTAAAACAAAGGAGTCGCGGACAGTGGAGGCGAACGAAAAAATGGCCGAACTGTCAAGCGTGGATTCTAGTAGAAGGCACTTGGAGATTGAGCAATCATATAATCGACTCTTGACAGGGAGCGAGGCTCTGATGCAGATCGAAGGTGAGGAGATTGAGATTAGTCCGAATGGAGTTGTGCGAATAGGTAAGGGACGGATAAATAAACGCCGAACGCATTATTCTGATAGCAGTAATGGTGTTGAGAAATATCTTTCTGATCAGCGTCGGGAGAGTGCCCACAATGTTCACTACAAAGAAGATAAACTGCGGATAGATGAGAGAGCTTCAAAACGGATGGTGCAGCCGGCTGGAACAAATATATTCTATTTTTTGATAGGCTTACTTGTCGTGATATTCCTTTTGGTCTGGTGGTTGCGTCGGAGAGCGTAATAATTGGATCAAAGATTATTATACCGATCATTGAAAACTTCCTGCTCGTTGGTTTTATGGTCGGTATAAATTCTTGGGAAACCAATCTTATTTATCATTGAAACGTTTATTAATGAAATAATAATTTGTCGCTTGCTTGATATCTTTCTTAAAATCGTTATACATATCAAATTGGTTACATGCGCAGATGATGGACTTTTGTAAGGTATCGCTATTTATCTTTAAATATGGACCAAGTTCCTTGTATATCGTGCTTTTTACTTTAGCCTTTAGGTTATCCAGTTTTTCTGGCTGAAAAATACGCAAGACAACGGCGATTGCTTTGTAACGATGCTGGATATCTTTGTAATTGATGTACTCACCCATAATCTGCTGCGAGGGTATCCCCATAAATTCACAATAACAATCGATCACCTGACTTATCTTGGAAAGATCGGGCTCATATATTTTGTCAATTGATTTCAAAATTTCGGGATGGTTCTCTTTTAAGAAACTCATAATGAAAGAATAATATAAAGTGTTCATACGCTGGGAATTGGTCTTATCTTTTCGTTGACTTGTAATTGTTGTTAAACTTTTTGGTTGCATTAGGACGGTCATCAATCTCATACTTTGTGTTTCTTTTGAAATAATATCATATTTTATGATGTGCTGATGGTTCAATCCTGTTGATCTGTTTAGCTGCGAATTTGCTGTGATGAAGCGTTCCATTTTTATGTTCTTTTAAAGTGTATATTTTTTTGTTCTGTCCTATTGCTACTAATCATTCAAAGTCATTAACAGCTTCTTTTCCCTCTAATGAGTTGCCGATAGTAAGCACTAAGTGTTCATAATGTTTGTTAAACAAAGTTAAACAAATTTGTTAATCATTCAAGGTTTTTAATGTTAATTTTGTTGAATATTTTGTCTCTAATAGAAATTGTTAAACTTATTTGTTTAATTGTAATATATTGATAATAAGTTATTAATATATTTATTTTATTTATTTATTTGTTTAGGTTTAATATCTTGTGTAACTTAGTGTCAGATTGTTATGAATTAGTGTAACATTTGTTAAATACCCTATAAAAACATGGAAACTTATCCGGATAATAATTTTGAGATTTTACGCTTGGAGATGGGAATTACCAATCGGGAATTTGCGGGCTTATTGGGGGTGCGTGAACAGGTGTATTCGCGTATAAAGAAGGGTGAATATCCGATCGGTCTCACCATGAAAACCCGTATTCAAAATGCTTTTCCCAAAGTTCAGTACGATTGGCTGCTTTATGGAAAAGGAGAACGAAATCAGTCTGGTGCAATCATTCAGCCTGATACTGTTTCCATGGTCAATGTAGGAAACGGAAAATCTATTGGATATTTTTCCAGTGATGTCAACTTTATTGACGAGAATAAGAACAATATATTCTTTGAGGTGTCTCCTGGACGCTATTTGATGCAAACTAAGCTCGTGACCGAGAAGGCAAAAGCTGGTTATCTTTCGGGATTTTCGGACACTGAGTACATGGATGATTTACCTGCACATTTTATTACCGTGAATGAATTTCACAAAGGAGCTTACCGTTCTTTTGAAGTGAGTGGTGATAGTATGACAGACGGGACTGATGCTAGTGTCCTTGACGGCGATATTGTTACTGGACGTTTGATTAAACGAGAATTGTGGCAGTCAAAATTTCATACCCATAAATATAGATATTGGGTCGTCGTACATCGATATGAAGGAGTGATTATTAAGGAAATTGCTCATCACGATGTCGCTAATGGAATCCTTACATTACGTTCCCTCAATACGGACAAAGCTACTTATCCAGACTTTGAAGTCAGCTTGGATGATGTGGATCAGATCTTTAATGTTGTTGATATCAGCCGCTCATTATAAAGATGTTCAGTACATTTTTGTTTTCCACTGGACATCTTTGAAATGATCAACCATAATCAGACCTTGTTTCGCAAATAAAACCCGCTTTTATTTGCGAAACAAGATTCCTGTTGCTCCTGCATATAGCTACTTGTATATGCCCAATTGTATCACCGCTTTCTCGTCCTAACGCTGTTTGGAATAATAAAGAGATTCTTTATGTCCGGAAAATATAAACCTTATGGCTCACAACTTGTTAGTTTTTAAACTAAAAAATATAGTAAATAAAACTAATTAAATTAGTTTTATTTACTATATTTGAATATGAATTGGAAGCAGATGAACATGTTTAATGTATGGTGTCTTAGCGTCGAACAGTATATATAATATACGCTATGACAAACAACCATATATAAAGGATATTGGTTGCTCATTATTCTTACATGTTCATTGCTTTCAATTTCTATAAATCTAAGTGGTTAAATACGGCGTGTGCAGAGCATACGAGAAATAGAAACTTTAGAGAGATGAATATCCCATTGACGAATGATATCCTTCAGGACTTAAAATGTAAAGGCTATAATATACTTAAGTCTGAGAATACTGTGGAAGATACGAATCAGTATTTTGTTCCGATAAAAGTGAATGATTTGTGGAGATTTCTGGAAGAGTTTAACAAAGAGTCTGCAACAATAGTGGTCGAAGATATCCTCGATGTTTCTGAGGGAGCCTTGGAAGGTAAATTTATTAGGGTATTTTAGAACTTAATCTAATTTCAAGTATAGATCCCGGAGCGTATCGTGGAGATAGACTGTTCATAGGGGCTGCCATTTACTAATCCATCATATGTTTATTTTTAAGGCCAGGTTTTTCAACCTGGCTTTTTGTGTTTAAAAGAAGCGTTCCAAGTCCCAAAAGCAAACCCTTTCGGATTTGGAAAATGATTATCGGGGGATGCCAACAAAATTAGATAAACTAGGGCTGTTTGACCTTCTTGGCTCTCCTGTTGTAAAGAGATTCCCCGGGCAATAATCTCTGTAAACTCTAGTATGACACCCCTCAAATGGATTAATGGAATTTTATCCTACCAGCAATTACACTTATTAATAGTCTGATATGAGATGTTGTGCTACTTAGTTTTGTCGCTTTTGGTTTGTAACAGAGGAATAAATTTCTCATAACCTTCCGCTTTCATTTGATCTTTTGGGATAAAGCGTAGTGAAGCACTGTTGATACAATAACGTAGTCCCCCTTGTTCAGTCGGCCCATCATTAAAAACATGGCCTAAATGAGCGTCACCTGTTTTGCTTCTCACTTCAGTTCTATTCATCCCAAAAGACCTATCGCTTTTTTCGGCAATCAGCCGATCATTGATCGGTTTAGAAAAGCTTGGCCATCCGCAATCGGATTCAAACTTATCGGTAGAAATAAATAGGGGCTCGCCGGTGGTAACGTCAACATAAATGCCTTCCCGAAATTCATTCCAATAAGCATTGTCAAAAGCCTTTTCAGTAGCATTGTTTTGAGTAACATCATATTGTAATGCAGTCAGCTCCTTTTTCAGTGTTTTTTTGTCCACTTTATTGTACTTAGCCGGTTTTGGATTTGCCTGTCGCGCTTTCTCAAATAGGTCAGCAGGAATATGGCAGTAACCCTGAGGATTTTTCTCTAAATAATTTTGATGATAATTTTCAGCAGTATAGAAATTCCGTAGGGGACCAATTTCTACAACAAGCTTTGAGCTATAGCTCTTTGCAAGCTGACCAATCTCATCCCGGATTGTTTTTTCATCCTCTTTCTTTGTAAAGTAAATTCCTGTCCGATATTGAGTACCAATATCATTACCCTGTTTATCCATGCTTGTCGGGTCAATTGTTTTAAAGTATAAGTCGATCAACAATTTCAAATCAACTAGCGTAGGATCATAATCGACTTTTACGGCTTCTACAAACCCAGTATTGCCCGTTGATACCTGTTCATAGCTCGGTTTGGCAAGATTCCCATTCGCATACCCAACTTCTGTAGCTGTTACCCCTCTTATTTGTTTGAAGTAATGTTCTGTCCCCCAAAAGCAGCCTCCCGCAAAGTAGATTTCGCTAGTTTTACTGTTATGAGCTGAGTTCTTTTCTGGAGCTGATGCTTTCTCTTCTCCTTGTGAAAAGCCTATTTTGACTATTATCAAGCCTATAAAGGCGAGTATAGTGATTGTCCATATAATTTTCATGATCTTTTATTTTTTAGCTGATTGCAGTAAACTGATTCCAAAGCCAAGAAATAGTATATCCTTAAGGATAAAGAAATCTGTCACAGGAACTCCGTCTACATGTTTGAACATATTTGGTGTTGTAAAGAGATAACTTAAAGTCATCGTAAAAATAATACATACCCCAATTCCGGCGTATCGTCTCAATTGCTTAAATTTTAAACTCAGTAAGATAAGTATGGCAACAGCTATTTCAACAATACCAACAATATTGGACACCATTTGTTCACTCCATAGTTTGTATAGCCAGGAAGAGAGTGGATGATTCGCTATCAATGGCTTTATGGCCATCGCCTCCGTTGGGGTAAATTTGAAAATCCCAAGCCACAGAAGAATGAAGACCATGCCGAATGTGGAAATGTAGAAACCCCATTGTGATGATGGTGGGGAATTTTTTGTTTGCGTTATGAGATGCATTTTTCTAAAATTTTAATTTGTACTTACTGTTTCCCTTTTAGTAGCATGCACTTCAAAATCCTGACAAAAAAATCCTTTTATTTTAACTTGTCTTTTAATTTGTCTTTAAAGAGCTCTAGTTCATTTTTACTAAATTTTTCAGGAGCATCTTGTGTGAATATCTTTTTCATCATACTTTCCATTGCATGTACTTTGCGGTTATAGGCACTGCACCACTTACAGATCATAAGATGTAGCCTTAAGCGTATTTTTTGGAAAAATGGAATCTCACCAGCATTTTGCTGTTCGATAAGCAGTGTTGCTTGTTTGCAGGGCATTACCAATATATGAATGAGTTGTTTTATCATTGCTTACGAAATCATGAGATATTAAACCAGTTAAATTCCAGGCACTCCCGAAGTTGCATACGACTTCGTTGGAGGATTTTCCATAGATTAGTTGTCGTAAGGCCAGTTTCCTGACATACGCTAGCCGCTTTTTTTTCTTCTAAATAATAGAGCTTTACCGGGATAAGCCATTTTAGGGGCAATTTGTCCATACACTCGGCCATTACGCTATTAAAATCGTTGTTGTCAAGGAGGTTGTCGTCTTTTTCATTCCAGTCTTGTAGAATATCATCATGCTTCCATGATCCCTCACTATCAAAATAATGATCCAGTGGAATATTGCCTGTATGTCGGTACTTTTTACGGTAAAACTCAGCGACTTTATTCTTAAGAATAGCCATTAGCCAAGTCTTTACATTGCTCCGCCCCTGGAAAGAATGGTATGATTCGAATGCAGACATAAATACATTTTGGACTATATCTTCCGCATCTTGTCGGTCTGAAAGCAAAAAAAGAGCGCTATTGAGAAGTGTATCACTATAGATATCAATCCATTGTTGTAGATGTTTTGATCGCTTGTCCATATAGTCAATTATAATCCTATAAAATTAGAAATAGTTTTTTGATACTTCTTATCTAATCAAAATTGATTACGGCGATCACAGAATTAGCTCTCTAAAAATTGGATCATAATCACTAAAAGAACAATAAGAAGAAAGCAAATGACAGTAATTGAAAGGATATACTGTTTTTTATTCCTTTTTATGAAAAAACTGTTCGCTTTCCAAATAAAAAATATATAAGCAAGTAAGGGATAAGCTATACTAAAAATCTTTGCCCAATACGAACTGATAGCGAAGAGAAGGAAGAGGGAAATCAACAAATATGAAACCGCCAGTGATAGATGAAATTTTCTAAAATATGGGACAAAAGCCTTTATGTCAAATTGTTGCTTTTCTGTTGACGAAAGGGTGTTATATCCAGAAAGTGACGAGTCTGCATTCTCTTCAGTGACTAGAAAAGCAACTGTTGCCAAAATTACGCTTAATACTAAAACTAAAGTAATCATCTGTTAAAAATTGTTTTTTGCGATCCTATTTTGTCTATTTTCTATTGAAACCTTACTTCGTTCTTTTAGTTCCATTTTCTGTAATTCTTGGGGATTAAAGGAACTCCTTTTGGGAAATAAAACCCGTTAAAATCAAAATAAAAAAAAGTTCCAGTTTCCGCATGTCTTATCTGTAGGAGCGCTTTTAAATTTTGGGTTGTGCTGATGTACCTGTAATCGAAGCGGCCATTTCCTAAGATGGAAGCATTTCCTTGCTGCGTATTGACAAGGACCAATTGTGTCTGATCATCTTTTGCCGGAATTAAGCTAAATTCGTCGTTCAGTACAATTGTTTTATTTTGAGCGGTGATTATCTGGTTTTCAAGATTTGGTGGAGGAATCATACTACCCTGTAGTTCAATTTCATGATTGAATAGTTTTTTGATTGCTACATTCTGGTAAATTGTATGGCCTAATTTTTTAAAATGTATATCATATACTTCAACCATTTGGTTAGATTCTGGAATATTATATTTCTGGCCGAAAGCACGTTGGATCGCATTTTTGCTACCCAAGACAAATCCAACCAAAGTTATGGGGGCATCTTCATTTATTCGATATACCAGATCAAAACTTTCAAAATTCGGTAAGGAATTTATACGGGCAAAGTTTTTATCGGCACTCAAAACATCGTAGGTTTCGTCTGTTTTTAGCGCCCAGATATATTGCTTGCCATCCAAGCTTTCATTGTCCCACGCGTCATGATTTGGTTCAATGCTTTGGTATCGGGTTGTTAACTGTATAAGAGGACTTCCGGGCTTTAGGAGAGCTGAGTTTCCACCCACTTCAAAGTGATAATAACTGTCTTTGTTGATTTTCAAGCGGCCACATGTACTATCAAAATGCCCAGAAAACTGTTCCTGTCCCGAATAGGCATCAACTACAGCATCTTCCTTTTCATTTTTCGAGATAATATAACTACAGAAGTCTCCAATGACATAATATCTGTTCGGGCCATCCATTAGAGCGTCCGGATACACAGGTTCTGCTGTGGATACATCCATTAAACCCAATTTACCTTCAAATTTGAACGGAATAAGTTGGGGTCGTTCTTGAGCAAATACAAATAGTTGTATGGAAAAGAGAACACAAGTGAAAATAAATTTCATGATAAATTTACATTTAACAATGGCATCGATCACGATTGATTCGAACATTTAAACTTGAATTTACAAAAATAAATTTATTCAAGTGTTAAAGTTCTGTTGTGTACTTGTGCACTCTTCCGTTTTTTATATCTAAAAAAAACAGCTATTGGAGAAGATTACTTTATTTTTCAAAAAGCCATTTTATGCCTACAACTAACATAATGATAACGGCAATAACATATTTTATTTTAATTGCGTGTTGTTTTCTATAAGCGATGTAAATCCCCAGAGCCATGATAAGGGCAAATCCAATAATTATCCATCCAAAAGAGAAGCTGTTTCCAAGCTGAATATTGATCATATTTTTAGTTTTTATTAACGAGTTTGATCGGGTTTATAGCATGATTTTTTAATCTTTTTCGAAGGTTACGTCAGTTATTTTATAGTTGAAATTGTTTTTGTCCCTTTCACCTTCAGGTTTTTCTAATTCACTGTAATGTACAGTACCCGTCATTTTAAATGTGGTATGCGTATCGAGATTGATTTTCTCTCCGTTTTTATCAATGACATGGAAGTTTTTTAATGTATAGTTTTTTTGGTCAGCTGGGAGTTCAAATAGAACACTGTTTTTTTCTGTTCCAACAGGTAACATAACACTGAATGCTGTAAATTTCTCCGAACTGATTGCATGGGGTTTTACAACAAAATTCATTGACATGGTCTTCGATTTGCCCGATGAAAAGGTAAAGGATGGAGCATCAAATTCACCGGTTAACTCGATGGTCTTATTCTGATTGTCATAGTTGGATTCCATGGCTTTAATCGTATCTACTGATGTTCCATTACATGAATATAAGGACATTAAGCCTATGGAGGACAATAGCAGGGCGGGGATTATGTTTTGTGTTTTCATTGGATTTTTTTATTAGTTTACGTTCAAGATGATTTCATCTGAATCTTTTCTTCTTTATTTTTTATAAAAGTACAATAGAAACTGTTGCGCTTTATAGCAGGATTTAAATCCGTTGACAATGAATTTAAATCCGTATGTTCTGCTGCTTTTTTCGTCTTTTACATGATTGGTCATCTGCTATATCAGTACTTCTATTGGGGTAGACAGTATGGGAACTTATGCGTAAAAAATAGTCAGCTCAGGAAGCTGCTGGCATGAAAAGAGGGCTGCCCGATTGAGGAAGCCTTTTAAAGGAATTACAAAGAAGTCTAGAACGGCATGAAAGAAAATGTGCCGCTTTGGTCGTTATTGATCTTTGGATTTGAAAAATATAAGACTGACAATTAAAAAAACTAAGGTTAGAAAAGAGAACACAGTTCGCAGGTTATTCCAGAACACCCACGGTTGCTCAATAAGAAGGCGCATTCGTTGTAAAGCATCAGACGTCGTGCCTGCGATATCGAGCGTATCCAATTGATTGTTTAGCGGAACATTCTTTGCGGCTGTAATAATAAATACACCGATAATATAACTGGCGCATGCAGCAGCGATTAAATAGAACTTCGGAGAAGATAAATCGAAATACATCACCGACGAAGCAATTAACAATAATGGTGCTCCTAAAAAACAGATATAAAATACTGGATTTAAAATTTCTCGGTTGATATTTTGCATTGCCATCAAATAACCCTTGTCGTCCAATTTGTGAAGCCCAAGATTGACGGAAAACGTGTAGGCAAAAAAGAGCCCAGATATTAATGCCGATGTTATCACAGCAGCAGCTAAAGTGATTTCTTGTAGTTTCATTGATGGTAAGTTTAAATATCTTATATTTAATTTCTTAGGGTAAAATTCGTTATTAGCATGAATCCAAAATAGAATAAAAGCGACAATTTTATCGTTTGCCAAACGTATGGGGAGTTACTCCTGTGAAAGCTTTGAAAACTCGAATAAAATGTGATTGGTCAGAGAATCCATTCGTATAAACAATTTCGCTTATCTCCCTAAAATCATTTGTAGTTAATTGAGTGAGTGAAGATTGAAATTGGACTATTTTCGCGAATTGTTTTGCGGATATTCCAGTCTCTTTGAGAAATCTTCTTTCAAGCGTTCGGATGTGCAATTTTTCTTTTTTGGCGATCTCTTTGATAGGCACAGTGCCCTTTTTATCTATAATGAATTGAATTACACCCTTTATTGAAAAATCTAGCTTGTTTCTTTTCTGCTCAAAATAACTTATAAGAAACTTGGATATTATGATGACCTTTTCTTGAATAGTTGGAGAGGATAGGATTTCTGTAATAAGTTCATTGAGTTTTGTTTCCGGTCTATTATTTAAATCATAGCAGTTATCATTGATATTTTCGGGATTTATTTCCCAAAAAGCGCGTAATACAAATGGATAAAATTGAAAAATAATGATTTTAAAGGGGCCGTTAACGTCAATGGTAATGGGTTTGATTGTTTGGCCATATAAGAAGATTATGGGCATTTTTTTGCCATGAGGTTGAATGGTTAAGCCTGTTTCGGTTTGATGGAACAATAGCCCAGGGTATCCATCCGCAAAAAATGGAATGATCGTCTCCACGTTGCTCTTGTTTTCGAATACCATAATATTCTTGACAAACAACGCAATGGATTGATCTGGAATAATGTTTTGCGCATCCATCAGTGATATTTATTTTTATTATGAAACTCTTTATAGATCTAAATATAGATAAATCTTCACTAAATATAATTTGGTATGATTTTTAATCCTAATCTAGATAACATTACAAAAGGTTTAATGTTTTTACAAGTTCCCTTGCTGCTGCGCTTCCGGCGCGGTTAGCTCCGATTGTGGAGGCAGAGGGACCATAGCCGACCAGATGAATGCGGGGTTCCTTGGCAATCCTTGTGGCCAGTCTCCCATCCATTAAGATCCCTCCATTTTCTTCCCTAGGTAGTACAGCATCTAAATGTTCCAATGCGCTTTTGAAGCCCGTATTCCAGAGGATAATATCTGCTTTTTCTTCGCTTCCATCTTCCCATTTTACACCGGTTTTAGTGATTTCACTAAACATGGGCAGTCGTGTGAGTACCCCTCGTTTTTCCATCGCCCGGATTTCTGGTGAATAAGGTAGCCCCGTCACGGATACAACTGATAGCGGTGGTAACCCTTGCCGCACACGCTCTTCTACCATAGCAACAGCATTGTGACCAGCCATATCATCAAAAGGGCCTTCACGAAATAGTGGGGGACGTCGTGTGACCCATGTTGTTGTAGTCACTTCCGAAATCTGGTCCAACAATTGGATGGCAGATATACCGCCACCGACTATAATAACATGCTTGTTTCTGAAATAGTCCGCTGTTTTGAAATCTTTTGTATGAAGTTGCTCTCCTTGAAATAGTGTTGCTCCCGGGTAGAAAGGAATATAAGGATTCTCCCAGGTACCCGTGGCGTTAATAATGCCCGCTGCGGAAAACAACGTTTCAGTAGTATCTATATGAAAACGTTGCCCATGCGAGGACACCTTATCAACTTTAAGTGGTCGATAAACTTCTAGCCCATACCTTTTTTCATAGAGATCGAAATAATGTGGGACAGCTATATTTGCCTGTACCTCAGTCTCATTATTTGTCAATGTTTCTTCAAATGACATACCTGGTAGGTCATGGATTTTGTTAACCGTACTTAATGTGAGCGAAGACCAGCGAAATTGCCAAGCACCACCAGGAGCGGGGGCTTCATCTAAAATAATGAAGTCCCGATTAATCTCCAATCCCAATTTCTTTAAATGATAAGCAGAAGAAAGCCCGGCTTGTCCTGCACCGATTATCGCAATTTTGGTTTTGTAACGAATATTGTTTATCATCAATTAGGATATCTAGCGCCAGCCTAACTCAGGTGCAACATGTTCCAAAATAGCCGAAAGTACATGAATATTGTAATCTACACCCAAAGTATTCGGAATTGTCAGAAGCACGGTATCAGCTTCTTGGATAGCTTCGTCCTGAGCCAGTTCTTTGACGAGCTGATCAGGCTCGGCTGCATAACTACGGCCAAAAATAGCGCGTTTGTCCGCTTCAATGAAACCTATCTTGTCGGCCCGATCTGCTTCCTGTCCAAAATAATACCTATCTAAATCATCAACCAATGCAAAAATTGATCGACTGACTGAAACTCTGGGTTCGCCAGGATGTCCAGCTTCTTTCCAGGTTTGTTTATATAGACGTATCTGTTCCGCCTGTTGTATATGGAAAGGCTTTCCATTTTCGTCATACTTTAATGTGGAACTCTGTAAGTGCATCCTATTTTGAGCCGCCCATACCGCTGTGGCATTCGATGCTGCACCCCACCAGATGCGGTCTCGTAGTCCTTCAGCGTGCGGTTCTAGCCTAAGTAAGCCCGGAGGGTTCGGAAACATCGGATAGGGATTTGGTTCAGCAAAACCTTTTCCTTTAAGTTTTTCCAGAAATTCTAAAGCCTTCCTACGGCCCATATCAGCGTCGGTCTCGCCTTCAGCGAGCTCATAACCAAAATAACGCCATCCGTCTATTACCTGTTCAGGTGAACCTCTACTGATACCCAGTTGTAATCGGCCTTCTGAAATTAAATCGGCTGCCCCAGCATCTTCCACCATATAGAGTGGATTTTCATAGCGCATATCAATTACTCCTGTGCCTATTTCAATCGTATTGGTCTTCGCCCCAATGGCGGACAATAAAGGAAAGGGGGAGGCTAACTGATTGGCAAAATGATGTACACGGAAATAAGCTCCGTCTATGCCTATTTCTTCTGCTGCTACAGCTAGATCTATTGATTGAAGTAATGTGTCACTTGCTGTTTGGGTGCTATAAGCAGGGTGTTTGGACCAATGTCCAAAAGATAAAAATCCTATTTTCTTCATTCGTCGGGACGAGATTTGATGTTTATCAAATTTAATAAATCTATACTGATTTAGGACTCTTGGTTTGTCCTATGGATGTCAATAAAATAGCAATTGAAATCGTCCTCACCAATTGCCATTTGGCAATTGGTGAGGAGTATAAAAGCACTAACTTTGTATATTGATTGTACTATAATATATTCATGATGACATCCGAAAAATTGTTGAAACAGATTGATTTTATCAAGGAGATTGATAAGTTGAAATACATCCAGCGAAGGACTAAGCTTTTTAATAGTGATCGTTGTGAGAATAATGCCGAACACAGCTGGCATTTGGCGCTGATGGCTATTGTTTTAGCTGAGCATGCTGACGAGTCTGTAGATCTATTGAAAGTTATTAAGATGGTATTGATACATGACATTGTTGAAATTGATGCTGGAGATACCTTTATCTATGATAACGAAAAAGCACATAGTAATACGGAGGAAGAGCGTTTAGCCGCCAAACGAATATTTGGAATGTTACCGGAGCAGCAAGCGGAAGAACTCATTTCGATCTGGGAGGAGTTTGAAGCTGGGGCGACTCGCGAAGCGCAGTTCGCCAAAGCAATGGACCGATTGGAACCACTGTTGCAGAATAGTTCCAATAATGGAGGGACCTGGAATGAACCTGGTGTAAACTATGATAAGGTGTATGCAAAAAAGAGTGTGATCAAAGATGGTTCACCTGTATTATGGGAATATGCCGAAAGTTTAATTGATGATGGTGTGAAAAGGGGAATTTTGAAGAAAAGCTGATTTTATTATTCCCAAATTTAATACTGATTCTCAATTACAGTTCCAGGTTTTGAGACAGCCCCAAATTGAACGTATTTTATATAATAGCTGTTTTATTAAATGACTTCGTGCTAAAATCAAAAAGCGCTTGGAATTAAAATTCAATATTACCATTCTCACAATGATGCTGAAAATTTATTTTGACCCGACCTTATTTGCTTGTTTTCTTCACTTGTAAATCAAAGGTATTGGTATACCCTAGGATTTCGCCTGTAGTGATATGCATGGCGAGATAACTAAGAGGGTAAGTAAAATTATCAAAATTGCTTTTTATCCGATGACTTAATGTCGAAAGTGTACTTTTAATCTCCTGAAGATTAATAGCATGACGAATAAAAGTGTCCTTACTTCCATCTCTATAATAGACGAGCAGTTTTGTTGTATTGAGTACTTGCTCATCAATATTATCCAATGGATTTCCTTCTAACAGTTTATCAATAGCTCTGTTCATGTCAGGTCTAGTGAAATCGCTTTCCGCCGCGATAACAAGTTGATAACCATAATTGACGGATATGATGAAATAGGGTGAATAACCCAATTTCTTGAGATTATTTAAATCAGATTCTTGGTAATTTGAAAAATAATCAACCTGGTCGGTATCTAAAGTTAATCGTCTTACCAATGTGTGCCTGAAGGTACTGTGAGTCTTTTGGACAGTTGTTGAATCACCGTGTTTTACGAGATTGAGTACTTTTTCGATGTCCTTATTTAACGGAATATATAATTGTATCTCGGCATAATCGGAAAAGTCTCTTGAACCCATTTCTATCGATCCTGAGAGATCTGTGTTCTTGAATAAATTGGCATAATTTAATATGCTTGTATAGGACGGAAAAAAATGGCCCATTTCTTCTTTGGCCGAATTCGCCATGACATAAATAGGGAATTTTTTTGCCATGGACTGAATATTTTCTAAATGTAGACTTTTTGTTGTGTCTTTTAGGCTCCAAAGGCTACCTAAAAACAATTGTTGATCCACAGTTTCATCAACGAAGTGCTCATGGATCACAAAACTGAATGATCTTCGTTCAAAAAGTGAGTCCTTGGGTTTGGGCACAACAACCTTCGTCGTGTCAATAGGAGTAGGTGGTTCGATTTCTGGTTTAATCACCGGATCTTTTGTACAACTTGAAATTAATCCCAATACGAATAAAAGTAATATCCAATTTTTTATAAGCATTTTTTTCTTTGATATATAAACAAATATGCTTATAAAATGTGTAAATATTTTTTTTATTTAAAAATTACACATTTGTGTTTAATTTTTTGTAGTTAAAATTAGTTTGAGGTCTCTGTGGAAGTCTGCTGAAATAGTTATTCGTTTTTTCTGTTTATTCAAACGAATATTAAATCAATGCTGGCGAATTGTAAATGTGAGATTATGGTAAGGTGTATTTTATATACATTTATTTTGCAATCAGGTATGAATTATATAAAATCAAGAACAAGTACATGAACACGACACATCTTGGTAAATTTGAGCATGACCGTACAATTATTGATAAGTATGTGAAAAGTTCTGCTTTTGGAAAGAACAAGCTTGTCTATGCGCCTTTGATTATAGGCATAGGTTTACTCTGTTTCCTCGCATTTGCTATTTTTGAAGGACTGGTCGAAACTATTGGTATAGGTGCCATTAGTATCATGTCGGTTATTGTGGTTGTCTGCTTTATTTTGGTAGCAGTTATTAATCGCTCTGCACATAAAAAACTTTATGAAGAGACTAAGACGGCGCCTGTATGTATCGCAAAGAAAGTCTACGGAAATGATGTGCAAAATATCTACTACTGTATCTATAGTACTGGAGAGACGAGACACGACAGCTCCTTTATCAATAAAATCGCTGAAAAAATTTTTGCTATTCCAACGAATACCAATGACAAGATAGATAAGGAAATTCTGGATCTTTTCAAGATAGATTTTGTGAAACCTGGAGAATTTGCGAAAAAACTTCCTTTGGCATTTACAGATGGGGTAGCGGTTTGGAGACGACAATTTGCATTAGGCAATCTGCCAAAAGATGCCCAACAGACGATCGAAGATAATGATAGGCAGTTTTGTGTGGTAGCGATCGTTCCTGAAAATCCACGTATACTTACAGAACAGTTTTCTTAAGAAGCCATTTAAATCAATATACTAACTGAGCCACATTTTGTCGAATGTGGCTTTTTTGTTTTTTGGAGGATTTTTATGCGTCCTTATCAGTTGATGACGTCCAATATTTAGGATTGGAGAGTATAAAACTAACAATATCGCCTATGACTTTCATGACCAGGGTATATCCTGAAAGCATCATAAACATTGGAATATAAAGTTTGAAAAAAGGAACTGCTACTAACTCTCTCGGACTGGCATTCGAATAAGTCAAACGTGCTTTGTTATTTTTATAATAAAAGATAGCATTCGATACTGCCCATATTGCTGGGTAAAAATCTGAAGTCTGAAACACAAAAGTGTTGTTGTGTGTGACCCTGTTGATAACAAGAACAATTGCTGTTAAAAATACCGTAAAAAAGCAAAGCAAAATAAAGAAGATTGTTGTATAAACCCAATTACCAGTTTCGTCCTTTTCAATATAGGTTCCAAATGATTTTCTGTTTTTATCCGATTTTTTACGCGTGCGGTTCAACCTTATTTTTTTTATCGTGTATTTAATCGGCGTATTCTTGAGGAGTATATAATGTGCTACTGCATATGCAAATGTTTGAATCGACTGGGCGAGAATGATGTTATAATTATATATCGCATCATCACCGTATAAATAAACAATCAATAGATTAAGCAATAAGACACTCCAGAATAAGGGATCTCTTAAAAGGTATTTTGGAACTAATTTTTTATTGGCCACGATTAATTTTAATTTTTGAACCTGACTTTCAAACTATCTCATCCCAATAAGAGGGTAAGATACTCATCAGATTCCATTTCGAACAAATGTAATCAAATATAAAAATGCTCGATGTGTATTAAAAGGAAAAAAGAGATTGTTTACCGACCAAAATCTGCTTTTTACCGAAAATATATGGGATAAGAGCTCCTTATTTGGGAAATTGGACCATCATAATTTAATCGCTATAGGTATGGTACATTTCTTTAATGCGTTGATCATTTTGTTGTTTTTTATGGTTTTAACTTTGTTTTCGAATATCGAGACAAAAAAACATAATGAAGCGTTCTCTGATGCTCTACAAGTCTATCATACGGATTCAGTAGGTACATCTGACAAGAGGGAACTGACCGATTTACAGCGCTTATCAATCGATAAGCAGTAGAGTGATCTAAACAGTTGGACGATAAGGTGTTTTATGCTTAACGCATAGAAAAAAAAGCGAAATGAAGGCATGATTCGGTGATGAGAGTATACTAGCATTCTTTAAAATTAAGTGAGATCCGATACTATGAAAAGAGTTGAAATATTTAAAACGAATGTCAATAAATATAGAGAAGCACAACAAATCATTGTGACGCTTCTACAGCTGTTCTCCTCCTATAAAGTTAACTTTGATCTTGACGACGAGGAACGGATTTTAAGGATTGAATCTTCACAATCGGATATCGAGATAGGTGGGATTGTCAAACAGATGCTCGATTGGGGCTACCAATGTGAACGTATAGAATAACGATGAGTGTCCACGATAGTGGACTTAGCTATAAATGAAATGGGGCTCCGCATAGAATAATAAAAAAAGGTTTTTTTTAATTAATTATTAGACTTACTTTCGATTCCAGTATCTCTCCTCCAGACAAAGCTTCTATACCGAAATGAAAATGTCTATGATGGAGGTTCTTTAATAACATCATGTTCGAAATGAAATATTGTAAAAATATCATTCTTTTTATAGCCATAATTTATAGCTGTATCTCTTTTGCACAAACCAAAAGTAATGTGCTTTCTGGCTGTCAATCCGAAGTATTGCATTCTAATATTTTAAACGAAAAGCGGACGATCAATATCTTTCTTCCTAATAATTATCAGGCCAACGATACGGTAACTTATCCTGTCATCTATGTCTTGGACGGGGGTATGGAAGAAGACTTTTTTCATATTGCGGGAATTGTTCGTTTTGATACCCAACCTTGGATTGCGAGATTCCCCAATAGTATTGTTGTTGGGATCGAGGGAAATACCCGAAAACGTGATTTTACTTTCGCTGTTCCAAACGTTGATTTCCTAGAGAAAGAAGGTTTTCAAAAAAGCAGTTTTCCTACCTATGGCGGATCCGAAAAATACATGGGTTTTCTAAAAGATGAATTACTGCCCCATATCAGTAAAAACTATAGGGTAAACAAGGAACGGACGGTTATTGGAGAGTCGCTAGCTGGGCTTTTCTCAGCCGAAATACTACTTAAACAACCTGATCTCTTTGATAATTATATTATTGTCAGTCCGAGTCTGTGGTGGGGACAGCAGGAGCTATTGAAAAATACCGAAAAGCTATTGGAGGCTAATTTGAGAAAAAAAGTGCGTGTATATCTGGGAGTACCCAATAGGGATGAAGATATTAGAATGTACCAGGATGCTGAAGCGTTTTATAAAATTATAGGTAACAATAAGAAGATGGATGTTATCTTTGATTATATGCCTGAAGAATTACATTCAACAGTTATCCATCAGGCTGTATATAATGCATTTAAGAAATTATATCCAAAAACAGCTTATTCCAAGTAGTTTACTTATATGATTTTTCGAGTTCTTTGACCAAGCTTTTAGGCATGCTATCTAACATTCCATTCGTCTCTCAGTATTGACATGATTAATTTGTCATGGAATTTATTGTCTCTATAACATGCTTGACGCATTCTTCCTTCAATTTTGAAACCAGCATTCTTATATGCCTTGATGGCAGCATAATTTGGTTCCGATACAGTAAGCATAATACGATTGAGATTTAATTCTTCAAATCCAGCGTCAACAATCATTTTGGTTACCTGCGTGCCAAATCCCTTTCCCCATTGATTGCGATCCCCTATAAAGATAAAATACTCGCCAAGTTTGTTTGTAATAGAGATATTGCAAATCCCAGCATAACCAATAGGAATATCTGAATTGGAAAGAAAAATCCCTCTATTGTAATTTTTTGAATCATTGATGACTGATATATACCATTCATCAATATTTTCCTTTGTATTTAACGATTGAAATAACGAAAGTGAATATTTAATTGCCTCTGGATCATTGAGCCATGTATAAAATGGTGTGACATTTTGGATTGATAGAGGTTTTAGAAATATCGATATGTCCATTTATTTGAGCGCCTTTTCTTATTTTAAATAATTGAATTGGGAATTTGTTTTATTGCTTTTCTTGCCATTTGTGGGGCGTAACTTTAATTAGGTTCCAAAGGTTTAACACTTCATACTCCATCTCTAGTTCTAAACCTAAAATAAGCAGTTCGATTTTTTCAATTGAAATTGCTGTCCACTTGCTTAAAAATAATAAAATATTTTATCTTATTTAGTTTAGGGAATTGAACAAACTTAGCTTGATGAGCTGTTTTGCCCACTATTATTTTTCTGTAGTTTCCACATATACATGATAATCAAAGTCAATAACACAGAAAAAATAAAATAACGCCATGCTAATCCATTCTGTGTGGTTACTTTGCCACTAATAGCCACAATAAAATTAGACAGTGATGTCACAATGTAAACCATTCCGCCCATTAGACCGCCTGCGGTACCCGCATGTTTTGGGAAAAATAACATGCTGTTGGTGAAAAAGCTCGTAAATAAAACACCTGAAATTATATGAATAAAAAATGCAAAGCCAACCATGATATATAGGCTTTGCTGGAACATACTCACTACGATTAAAGCGACAATAAGTGAAGCCTGGAATAGAACAGGAGCTATGATCCGAGGGACGAAATCAAGATGCATACGCTTTTTCGTAACAAACCCACCAATCATCCATGAAAAACCCAGTATCAACGTACAGTAACCAATTGTGACGGATGAAAAGTGAAATGTATTTTCAATAATAAATGGCCCCGTCATATTGAATAGCATTACAATGGAGTAACTAAATCCCAGTACCAGGATGCCCAATATAAAAAGCTTGTTTTGTAACATCATTTTATATAGGTTGAGATTGTCCCTTAGGTTAATCTTTTTCTTTTCGGCAATACTTTCCCCACTGTACAACACTTCAAATAATAATAAGGCGCCAGCGTAGAAAGCAAGAAAATAAAAATTAGCCTGCCAATCGAATAGTTTTTCAAGATAACCTCCTAAAAAAGGCGCTAGTATTGGGCCACATGACCAGACGATGGTAAAATAGCTTAGGTAATTTTTTAACCGATCACCTGCATATAGATCGACGAAAAGTGCGCGTGTAGCCACCACCAAAATAGATATGGCTATACCTTGCACGACTCTTAATAAGCAAATAAGTAACACGCTATGTGTGTGGGTTATCAATAAGCTGCTTAATATCAGAAGCGTTAATGCCAGAAGCTTCGGTCTATATCGACCTATGCTGTCTAGAATATTACCTATAAATAGCTGGGAAATGCCGTAGCTCAATAGGTAACTGGTCAATGTTAATTGAATATCTCGTTCGTGAACAAGTAGACTTTTGGCCATTGCCGGAAACGAAGGTAGATAGATATCTGTTACAAATCCTGAAAGGGGCATGGATACAAAAGCCATGAACGTTACTAACCTGATGCGCTGTGCGGAAGCTTCTTTCAACATTTTTACTCTTTTTTGTTAAACAAAACTAGAGACTTTTTGGCTAATACCGATGCTATCTGACAAAGTAAAAATTACGAAAATCAAATATCATTTGTTTTTCTGTCTAAACTTGAGCGGAGATGTCTCTGCATTTTTCTTAAAGAAGTTGTTGAAATGAGCTGGTTCATCAAACCCAAGGGTATAACCGATCTCAGCGACATTCCAATCTGTATAGATCAATAGATTTTTGGCCTCCTCATAGATTTTTTGTTTGATGATCTGCGTTGTTGTCTGATTGGTGACCGATTTGACAGAGGCATTGAGATGATTGACATGTACATTGAGCCTTGCCGCAAAATCGGCTGCGGTATGTAACGCAAGCGGGTAGGCGGGAGAATCCAATGGAAATTGTTTGTGAAGTAATTCATCAAACAAACGATACATCCGGATGCTGCCCGATTGATCTTGCAACTCTACATCTTCCATTCTCCACTCTAAGGCTAGATGAAGGATTGCTGCCAAATTGCTTTTGATCGCACTACAACGGAGAGGGTAACTGGAATTATTCAACCGGAACATATTATCGAATAATGTTGTAATTAAATGCAGCTGTTCTTCATCTAAAAAGATAATGGGCTTACTCCATTCTTTGAATAGCGATGTCTTTTTAAATGGTTCAAATGTCTGGCTTCCGGAAAAGAATTCTTGATTGAAAAGGCAAAAGTATCCTTCTTGTTTGTTCGTGTCACATACCCATGTATAGGGAATATTTAATGCGGGTAAAAACAGGGCAGGCCGATCGATATATAATTCATGTTGACCGTATTTGAACCATCCTTTTCCTAAAATGAGACTGATTTTGTAAAAATCGCGTCTGTTATAGGGTGTTTTAAAATCACAGTATTTGCGTGGCGAAATATTGAAATGTGATTTTCCGAGTTCAACATCTAGTATATCCCCACTATTTGTATGGAGATGGCTCAATCGTTTATAGTAATCCTGTAAAGTTTCCAGTGTTTCGCTCATGATTATGCAAAGTTACAAAAATCAAATGTAATCCTAGCTCTTTACAATAACCTTCTCTTTCCTCATTGTATAAACTTAACCAAGATCTGAGCTAGATTGCGTATTAAATTTTACTTTCAAAATAGTATGTACCAGAACCAATTTCTCTGGTTAAGTCGGGCAAGATTACTTTGGCTTTGCTGTTTGCCGGTATGCTGACCTCAAGTTTCAATAGTCCATTTTCAAGTTTCCATGCTGATTTTACCGTGCCATAAACGGTTTCTAATTCCGCAGACGCACTTGTTATTTTTCCATTCGGTTTGGGAGCAATGACAACAGCTTTATAACCCGGATTGTCAGCGACCGAATTGATTCCGGCAATCGTTCTGTACATCCAGTCCCCAATTGCCCCATATGCATAGTGGTTGTAGGAGTTCATATCTGGGGTTTGAAAAGATCCGTCAGGTTTAATTCCGTCCCACCGTTCCCATATTGTTGTTGCGCCCATTTTTACGGGATAAAGCCAAGAAGGATAGCTTTCCTGCATTAAAAGGTCGTAAGCGACATCATTGTGACCAAACCTGGTCAACACATGACATAAATATGGTGTACCCAAGAATCCGGTTGTGAGGTGATTTCCATAGTCCCGGATATTGGCTACAAGACGATCCGCGCAGGCTGCTCTGAGTTGTTCGGGTAGCATATCAAATTGTAGTGCGAGTACATAGGCTGTTTGTGTTCCTGAAACTAACCTACCCGTTGGGGTCATGTATTCCCTTACAAAAGCGGATTTAATGTTTGTTAGGAGGGTACTGTATTTAGCTACGTCTTCCTGTTTACCCAATACATTTGCTGCATTGATCAATAGTTGGGTCGAATGTGCATAAAAAGTCTGTGCAATCAAATATTTGTCCGTTACAGCAGCTCTTCCATCGTTATCATCATTAGGACGATAAAAAAGCCAATCTCCAAAGTGGAAACCTGAATTCCATAGGTTATTTTTGGCGGTAGATGAGATATAATCTACCCATTTTCGCATGCTCTCATATTGATTTTCCAAGAACTGTCGATCGCCATAAGCCACATACATATCCCATGGGATAATGGTAGCTACATCTGCCCAGCCAGCAGAAGCACCATCATTTGCCCCCAGTACATTGGGAATTACGTGGGGGATTGCACCATTAGGGAGTTGGTCCGCCTTTACATCCTTTAGCCATTTGGTGAAAAATCCTGACACATCCATATTATAGGCCGCTGTATTGGCAAAAGCTTGCGCATCACCAGTCCATCCTAGGCGCTCATCGCGTTGTGGACAATCTGTTGGCACATCCAAAAAATTTCCTTTTTGTCCCCATTGAATGTTGTGCTGTAACTGGTTCAATAATGCATTTGAGGTTACGAATTTGCCTGTGGTCTCCATTGCTGAGTATAAGGCAACAGCTGTAACGTTTTCCGGTGTCAATTCACCTGGGTAGCCTTCGATCTTCACATACCTGAAACCCTGAAATGTAAAATGAGGTTCAAAGATCTGTGCTGTGTTTTCCTTTAAAATATAGATATCCTGTGCCTTTGCGGACCTGAGGTTTGTTGTATAAAAATTGCCTTCTTTTGTAAGCACTTCAGCATGGCTCAGGGTGATCTTGGTTCCGGCTGCACCTTTCGCTTTGAGCATGACCCAACCTACTAGATTTTGTCCAAAATCTACAACTGTTTCACCTGCTGGTGTTTTGAAAATCTTAAGGGCTTTAAACTGTTCATGTTTCTTAACTGGTGGACCAGCCATCGCAACAAGTTTTTCCGGCCCTTTCTCCATGATGCGGACGTTATTCCATTTATTGTCCTCTTTAAAGCCGATATTATCCCAGCCGGCTATTTCCATCCTGGCATCATAAATTTCGCCGTCATAAATATCAGATGCCATGATCGGTCCATAAGCATATTTCCAGCTTTCATCGGAATTGATTGTTTCTGTTGTACCATCCGTATATTCCACGAGGAGTTGCAGAAGCAATCCACGCGTGTCGCCATAAAAATTATGTTGATTTCCGAAGCCTATCCGTCCTTTATACCAGCCGTTTCCGAGGCTGACACCGAATACGTTGATACCATTTTTTAGTACAGTGGTCACATCATATACTTGGTACTGTAAATGATTTTTATAACTGGTCCACCCCGGAGCAAAATAAGTATCGCTGATGCGCTGGCCATTGATACGAGCTTCATATAGCCCTTTTGCTGTAACATAGACCATTGCAGACTTTAGTTTTTTATTTATGGAGAATTCTTTTCTAAAAATGGGGCTTCGTGCTGAGGTGTCCGTTTCTGCTACCTTGATCCATTTCGCGCTCCAGTCCATAGCGCCGATACCCATCTGAAAGAAATGGGCATCAGACCAGGCGGAGGTATTGCCATGATTGTCTTTTACCCTAACTTGCCAAAAATATCTTCTTTTTGAATGCAGTGCTGCTCCGTTATATTTAATCAGTACAGATTGATCTCCGGAGACAGTAGCTTCCCAGACGAGATCTTTTCCAAGGTTTATCGAAGCTTTATTTTTACCTACTCTGATTTCATAAGACGATTGTAAAGTGTTTTTTATTGGAGAAATAATTTTCCAGCTAAATCGGGGATTAGCCGTCTCGATTGCCATAGGGTTTTTAAGGTGTTCTACCTTGAGGTCGATTACGCTTAATTTTTGAGCATAGGTCATAAGCGAGAGGATGCACAGAAATCCTACTATTACAAATTTTTGAAGCAGAGTCTTTATAAATGGTTTCATATTTGACGATCGGTTTGGCCGGAAATCCGGAATGATAAGCTATTATCCGTAATAAACTTGATAGATGCATCATGGGCTATCCTGCTTGCTTGGTCAGGAAATGATGGTATATCACTTGAAAAGAAATAGGTATCCTAAAGGAAAATACAATTTTCAGCTTGATATGGAACTTCAAATAAGGAAAGGATTGTAGTCGGTGAAATCGGAGAGCTGAGCCTTGGACTCTACTTTTGTTTTAAAACATGCTGGTGCAAAAATGGGCAATAATTATTGGCCCATTTTGAATGTTTATCAGGACAGTTGTTTTTGGTTTTTTATTCTGGTCAATAGTAATGATAGCGAGCTTATCTAACGCTTGAAGATAACTAGAACCCCTATTTTGACTATATTTTTTTCTTAGTTGTGGCTATATCTTTGCTACTTTATTGTGTTTTTTTAATCTTCGATTTACTTATTTGATAGAATTTTTTATCATATTTTAGCCTTGATCATTTCTATCTGCTCGCAGGGCTGTCGACTTAATCTATCAAGGCTTGGACAGTAGTACATTTTCCAGGTCAGCTAGATCTGCAATGCCTTTTTTTATGATAATTTCTTTTCCGAACCTAGGTTGATAATAAGAAAAAACGACAGCCTTATTTTCTTTAATTTTTAGTGTCCCCTCCTGAAAGTATTCACCCTTAATTTTTACCCAAACCTCTAGAATGGTTTGATGGCAAAAACGTACATCTTCTAAGAGTTCTTGATGTGATTTAGGATTTATCTTGATATAAAATCGAGCATCATTGATGTTGAGTTCTTCCGTAAAATCAATCTGTAATTTGAGGAATGGATGACTCATTGACAATGGTTTTCCGAGTAAGTTCTGTTCAGCTTTTTCCCACCAGAAGCCTTTAGCGATAACCTCTACAAATTCGTCATGAAAGAAAAAGTAATAATGTGTATAGTCGGTCAACATTTCTTCCACTGAATTGCCCCATTCATACGATTGGCCATAGTGTTTTTTTTCATATTGATATCTTTCCATCAGCCATGTTGAGTTTTCAACCCGGTACACCCAGGTGCCTACCTCAAAATCTTCCCAATTTTCTCTGGGATCGTGATAAGGTGGAATTTCCCCACGGCAGATTCTGATTCCATCCATTTTTTGTATGGTGATTCTACCAAACTGTTCATCCTCCGTTTCAAAGCAGATAGAGGTTCCATTTTCATCGTATAGGACGGTGGGACTCAGTACTAGATCGGCAACGATGGGAACTTTAATTACTTGTATAAAGGGAATATTCTCTGTCATATATGTTTTGTTCTCAGATTTCTGAAAAGCGTTTTTAAATTTCACCTCCCTATTTCCTTCGTTCACCGAGTTTTTATACCCGTTGACCTAAAGACCATAGGCGGAGGAGCTATCGTATTATAATTTTGAATCAACAAATAAGTACAATAAACCACCGAGAGTATAAAGCTTCATCACTAATAATGGATGAATTATTTAGATGAAAAGCTAATATAATAAAATAAGAATATTATGAAAACATTCGTAAAAACATTCGTGGCAGCAGCGTTGATCGCAATAAGTACTTTCGCTATGGCCGCAGATAAACCATCTTCAACTTCAGAGAAAGCTATTGTTAATCTATTCACTGCAGATATCGCCCTTAGTCATTATGTTGCGGTTATCACTGAGGGAGAGTCGGCCGGAGTAGATCAATTATTTTCTACTGATTTTAGTCAAAAAATCCAATCTGTAAATGCAGAGACAAATAACCGTAGGGAAGTCATCAAATTTTTGAAAAAACAAAAAGGGGAGAAGCTCAACTGTAAAGTAAACACCCAGATCATCGAAGAATCGTCAGATTATATGGTCGCAAAGGTAACAATGCAATTTGCGGATTTCACCAAGACAGATCTTGTGACTTTGGTCAATGAGAATGGACGCTGGAAAGTGTCCAGTTCGGTAAATGCATATAAATAGGACAAAGAATCAATAACTAATGGTGAGTCAAGTTAGCTCATAGCCTGACTATTAGTGAATCATAAGTTTATAAGTTTAGTTTAGTAGCCACGTCGTGAGATGTGGCTTTTTTGTGCCTTTTAGTTTGAAACATGTATATGTTCTTTTTTTACAACTTTATCACTTGAATTTTTGAATTCGAGCACATACTTTCCCGGTCTTAGATAAAGTAATTCTTGTGTTTTTTTTATGAAAAGCTGATCCGCTGGTATTCGGTGTCCTGCTTTTTCTTCTGCATAATAGGCCTGTACGAAAAGCCCGTTCTCTCCCTTTGTAGTATTTAATAGGATTGTCTTTCGGAGCTCGCCGATGGTTAAATAATTTGGCCTCTTGTCAGGTATTAAATAGCGGGGGGAGAATACCGAAATGTCAACGAATTTATCATGCCATGCAGTGTCATTTTTCAAAGCAACAACGGGATCATTGAACGAACCAAATTGATTTGCTGCGCGAAATTCAGCGGTTTCAAATTCGGGATGATATTGTTCGGTATGTTTGCTTTGCGATATGGTTAGGGGGTTAATATTGGTCATGTCCCTAAAGAATTGAGCCATTTTTTTCCAATCATTCTGGGTTCCTTCATGTATATGATCATAACCTGCGTAAACAAGTAGTTTGGCATCAGGATCGTTTTTTAGAACTCTTGCTAAGTTGACAGCTTGTAAAGAATCTCGCATACGGAGACTACTTGTATTCTTATCAGCTTCGTATTTTATTAGTATAAAGTGCTGTCGCAAGGCTTCACGGATCATCTCTGCAAAGAGTGGTTCGCGGCTATAGAATCCTGTAGTGTCTGTGATATGTTGTGTTTCGTTTATGTTTTCATCCAATAATGTTTCGATAGCGAGATATTTAAAACCCAATTGACGGTATCCATTTAATAATTGTAATACAAAAGCACGGTGATATGGAATATTATGTGCTTCATTGATCATGACAACCTTTTCATTTTTTGATCGTTGCAAAATGTAGTTTTTAGCGTCGACAAATTGGTGCTGTTTATAAAAAGTAGTATCACATGTGATTTTGTATTCGTTGATCCATTTTACGTATTGTTGATCCCAATAGAATCGTGATTTTTCATAATCTCCCAGCTCGGAATAATGAGAGGACAATAGTTGATAGAAAAGAGATCTGCTTCTGTCGTCCATACTGTCAATGGCGAGTTTATTGAGTTCTTGTATGACAAACTGATAGTTTTCTGGATGATTGTTGGCGATCTGATTATATAATTTAAGTAATTTATCGGACGTGATCTGACCATATACCCATTGACTGGCAATAATAAATAAAAATACGAAATAAATTCTCATAACTAATGTTTTAGTTTGTTATAACTAATATATTAGTTATAGGTCGTGTTTCAAAATCTACAACACTATTTTTATCCTGAAATATGCTTTTTTAACACAATAAATTAACCTACACTAGATAGATCAGTAAGGCTGTACAAAAAATAAACCTTTTTTTACCTCCATTAATCAACTACCAATCAGCTACTACTAATCGCAGACACGGACTTTATAAAGTTTCAGGGTCGGTATATATACCTTCTGATTTGGGTTGGTCGCATAGATATTATTTGTCCACCAACTTTCTTCTGCTTTTGTGTATATCAGACGGTTTATTTTTGCATTCCAGTTTATGGATTTTATATGATGAGCATCAGCTAAGGGTGAGAATGGATCAAATTTTCGTTCTTTTATAGAAAAAATAACTACGCCATCTGTAAACGAAACCAATAAACGATTGTCATCTATCCGAGAGAGATCATGCCCGCCTTGTCCGGGAATTTTTATTGTATTGACGAGCGTTAAGCTTTTTTTAGCATCAGTTAATTTATAGGTTCGCAGATCGTCATAGCCAAGTACAAATAATTGCTGTAATCTGTTGTTCCAGATTACACCATGTCCCGAATAAAGTGTGTCCTTGTAGATTGGTTTCTCCGGTTGGTCTAATTGATAAAGCTCCAGAGAGTTACCTTTTGGATGAGTTGAGTTTGCCACAGCTACAAGTTTTCCGGGCAATATGTCGGCTGAATGGGCCATGGGTGTCTTCGCGTAAAACTCAATTTTTTTATCGGCGATATTCAATAAGCAGGTTGCACCAGTCGATGATGTAATCAGGATTTTTTTATTTGAAAACACGGGCTTGCATTCATCTATTGACTTGAAATAGTTGCTATATTCCTTCGGTATTTGATTGGCGCTTTCTCCGAATTGCCATTTCCAGACAATGGCTGAGCTATCGGAACCAATTGCGGGATTGATAATAAGCACTTTGTCATCTCCACAGGCAACCCAATACCCCTTTGGGATCTGCGTCAATTGCTGGCCATTGCCTAGAAAAGGTATTGCTAAGATGATCCACAGTACCAATGTGTCAATTATTCTACTAGGTTTCATTCCGTGTTCGGTTTTAATTTCGTATTTAAAGTTAATTAGATAAGTTGTTTGAAAACGAATATGATAACAAAAATAATTAGCTTTACTTATGATCATTGATGTCTTACAAATGAAAGAGATTTATTTTTCGTGCCTCAAACCATATAATGAGGATATCGTCCTGTTGGAATCCTGCTGGAATGAGGTAATCGTATCATATTCCGATCAACGAAGGGCATATCATACCTTGGTACATTTGCAGCATTTTAGCAATCAATTAGATCTTTGCAAAAATAAATTGTCAGATTATTCTACCGCTTATCTTGCTATGATTTATCATGATATCGTCTACTTTATGATGGATGGTAGTAACGAAGAAAAGAGCGCGCTTGTTGCTGTAAATCATCTAAATAGACTGCAGTATCCATCTGATTTGATCAGCATATGTAGCGAGATGATCTTAGCAACAAAGACACATGCGGGCAATAGTTCTTCCGATATCAATTACTTTATAGATGCCGATATGTCAATACTAGGGGCTGACAGTGTATCTTATGCTCAATATGCCGCCGGCATCCGCAAAGAATATGGAGATTCTATTTATTTTGACCAAGGTAGAAAACAAGTTCTGCAGAGTTTTCTGAATATGGAAAGGATCTTTAAAACAGATTTGTTTTTCGATAGGTATGAAAAACAAGCCCGTTTAAATATTCAACTGGAGATTGTGAGCTTAAGCTAAATTTCCTGTCGCCGATTTACCTCCCCATTTCCGCCATTCACCGAGTTTTCCTGTCCATTAGTCTAAAGCCCGTAGGTGAGGAGCGTATTGTGTTGTAGTTTTGAATCAACAAATAAGAACAACAGAACTAACACAATAGAATAAAGACATTATGAAAACACTAGTAAAAACATTCGCAGCAGTCGCTTTAATTGCATTATCTACTTTCGCTATGGCAACGGAAAAAATAGTCGGAAAAACAGAGAAAGCATCAGTTAATCTTTCCACAGCAGGCTTAGCCCTTGACCATTATGTTGCGGTGAAAACAAAGGGCGAATCAGCAGGAATAGAACAATTGTTTACGGAGGATTTCAGCCAAAATGTTCAATCTTCACAGGCAGCAACCGTTAGCCGTAATGCTGTAGTCGATTTTTTCAAAAAACAAAAAGGAGAAAAGTTGAATTGTAACGTGAGCGCCCGGATCATCGAAAAATCAGCAGACTATATGATCGCAAAAGTAACCATGAAATTTGAAAATTTTACCATGACGGATCTTGTTACTTTGGTTCGCGAAGGCGACAGCTGGAAAGTATCCAAATCTATTAACTCGTATAAATAAGCAGGTCGTTTAAAATAAATATATATGTTGGAGAGCCACATCGCGAGATGTGGCTTTTTAGTCGACCTATATGCTCCATACGATATCCATTTTCTTGCTTAACATATTTATATAAGTTTATATTCCTACACAATTATCCAAATTAAAAAATGAAGATTTTAATGGTATTGCTTGTCTTGCTTTCGTTTCAGAAATCAGTTGCTCAATCCTATGAACAATTGATGGATCTGGCTGGTACACAAATTAAATTGGAAAAATACAAAGACGCTCTTCTGACTTTTCAAAAAGCCTTTAAAAAGCAAGATGATAAAGGAAAATATGATTATGCAAATGCGCTGGTGATTGCACTTCGCTGTGGTAAAACCGACTTGGCTATTGAATGGTTAAATGAAGGGGTTAAATTAGGCTTGGGCGATAATGAACAAGAGCTGTCCTATTTTAAAAATGATTCCATATTTAAATCAATAATACATGACCTCACATACAAAAAAATCTTAGCGAAGATGGAAGCCCAAATTCAGCAAAAATATAAGCTAGATAAAATTTGGCAAGATGAAATTCTATCGAATGCGATCTCAGGTAAACAAGCTTCCTATCAAAATGCACGACAAGGTTTTGCATTGTATCATATTAATCAAGATGGACTTGAAATTCCATATCTTGTATTTGTTCCCAGGGGTTATCAGTGCGATACGCCAACAAGGACGCTTTTTTTCCTACATGGAGGAGTGAGTGCGCAAGAAGCATCGTTCACAGTAGACCCTCAGACACGGTTTGAACCTATTTTTACAATTGCTGATAGCACCAATTCGATTGTTATATATCCCTTTCAAAAAGGAAATCCTGGATGGAAGAATTATGACAATTGCTCTGCAATTATTGCGACGATATTGGCTGAGGTTAAGCTTCGTTATTATATTAACACAAATACAATGTATTTGGGGGGATTATCAATGGGGGGAAATGTCAGTTATCAGTTTGCTCAGGAACAAAATACCCCGTTTCGAGCATTTTATACCATTTCGGCACGGCCGAAGATTGGTGATTTTGAATCCGAAAACGGAATTCCAGAACTCACCCATCCAATCTACTCAATACATGCCAAAGACGATAGTCTTTATACCTACGACGACCTCATGAAAGTGTACCAACAAGTAGAGAAACAGACTAAAAATTGGGTGTTAAAATCCGTGGAAAGTGGAGGACATGGGTTTTCATACTTACCAACAGGTGAAAAATCAACTTTGGAATTTTTCAGAATGATGTTTAATAAAGAAGAGGAATAATTCCTCTTCTTGCCAGCATCAATTTTTTTATGATACTTAAATTTTTCTTTATGAACTTTCTAATGTACTGGTGAGTAACCGCACTCAATTAAATCATATTGATTTCGCATTAATTTGGCTTTTTATTGAATACTAATTTAGCAAACAGTATTTTTAATTTGCTATTAATGCTCCGCGTTGACTCAAAATTTTTCGGTTATCTTTTTCTACATCAAGGGTAATATCAGAAGCATTTTTTTCGGCAATAATATTCCGATATATTTTGTAGGTATAATTCCTGTTCGTGAATGTAATGACATGATTTCCTCCACTTCCGCCAAACTCCAATTTGCCATTATTAATTATAATATCAGGTTGCGCGTTTTCTTTGTTGCCAATCTTCCAAGAAGCATATCTGTACTTTCCGTTAGCAAGTTCATCTACTCTAATCAGATATTTTTCGGTTCTTATTGTATATACCGGATTTTTAAATTGTTTTAAAGAACTGTGTACGTAATCTTTTTGTTGTTGGATCAATGTTTGTTTTAATTTTTTTTCAAAAGGGCTCTGATAGTTTATGGCGGTTATTTTCCCTTCATCACTATCTATCCATAGAGTGCCGTTATCGAGCATGATTCCCCGCCAACCAACTTCCGTCCATTGTTCAGTTTTTGAACTTGCAATCAGATTGAGGAGCGTCTGATCAAAAATCTCGTGAGACCGTTGCTTAAATTCTTTTGGATTTTTAATAGCTGGAATCGGGTTTTCTCGCTTCAAAGGGTAATTTATAATGGCTGAAATAGCATCGAAGTTCTTTTGTTTGAAGAGTGAGATTATGTTATTGATCTTGGCTTTTTTTGAAGCGTTAATTTCGATATCCTGTGCCTGGCCAAAGCCATAAGTCAGTAACATTACAATTAAAAAGCTAAATTTCATCTGTTGTTTTATTATGCTGTATATATCACCTTTGAAATTACTAAATTATATTATTCATGATCAATTGAGCCTTCTTTCTCTATTTTATTTATTCCATAAATAATAATGTCTGAATTATCCTCATCAATTTTACCCACTACCAATTTAAAGCCGACTCGCTCCAAGAGTTTTTTGGACGTTATATTTTCGCGATGCGTATATGCTTCAATGTATTCAAATCCTGCTTCATTGAAGGCATAATCTAGTATTGCCTTTACGGCTTCACTCATTAATCCTTTCCCTTGAAATTGAGGAAGCAACTCGTAGCCTATCTCCGCATAATTTGTACTTCGGTCGATATTCCATAAGGTTATCGTTCCAATAAATTCACTGGGAGCTATGGTATTGATCGTGAAGTAAAAATTATTTTTTCTGACTAGCTCTATAAACTGCTTGATCTCTTCGAGATTTTTATTGACATCCCGCTCAATATATTTAGCAACTTGTGGATTGGTCCTAAGATAATACATGTTTTGGAGGTCGGACAGTTCGACAGGTTTCAATATTAGTTTGTCGGTTGAAATTTTAGTTCCCATAGCAAGTCTGTTTATAATGAATTGACTCAATTTATGAATAAAAATTGTCATTTTATTGGTCAATGGAGCATCTATTTTCCGCGTTCGATTTCAGCTTTGGTCAACAGCTGTAAGTACTCTAAAAAGACTGCTTTTCCCATATTGTCAAAAAATTATAAGGGAAAAAGAATACTAAATTTCTGAAGTTGTTAAGCCATATTTCTCTTTGAATGATGAATAAAAATGACTTAGGTTTTCAAAACCAAGATCCAGATAGAAGGTTGTTGGTTTTTGCCGTTTGTGTTTGATCAAATAATACGCTTCTTCCAGACGTTTATTCTTGAGCCACAATTTCGGACTACAATCAAAGATCTCAGCAAAGTCACGTTTGAAAGAAGATATACTGCGTCCCGTAAGTTTAGCGAATGATTCTATCGGCACATTAAACATATAGTTGTTGTTCATAAATTCTTCCAAATCGATTTTATAGGTTTTAATGAAATCGAATAGGATATATTTTAAATCAGGGTTACTATCAAGCAAGAGCTCGATGGCCTCCCTGACTTTGATATCGGCAAGTCTAGGTGTTGCCTGTTTCGTTTTATTTATATAAGGAGCAAGCGAAATAAAATAACTGGTGAGGAACTCATTGGGCTCAAAAAATAATTTCTGCTTTCCTCGATACTGTGTATCTATCACAATTTTATTTTCAAAAGCGTAACGCTGCAAAGTTTCTTTGTCCAATGTTATCGCAATGAAATTATATTTTCCAGATTTTGAAGGATATTTTATGGTACGGATAAGCTGATTTTTTTTGACCAGAACGACCATGTTTTCATGGATAACTGTAAATCCCTGATCATGAAAAGCATGTGTTTCACCGCAGAGCTGAAATCCTAAAAAATGATCCGGATAAAATTCCTCGGATCCCCTATGTTTTTCAAATGCACAGGAATACACCAGCCTATCAAATATGATCTCGTGGGTTGCAGTCATGATACAAATATCATTAAATTAAAGGATTATCTGACTACCCGCGCTTGCAATTTCTTTATCCTGCTCAGGAGTACCTCCGGAGCAACCAATAGCTCCAATGATATTGTCTTTCGCGTCTTTAATAACTATTCCTCCAGGTATTGTCAATAAACCATCATTGGAGTTGATCATGCCATAGGAATGGATATCAGCGCCAGCGATAATACTCCCCATAGTGTCACTGTCTACACCAAACATGACCGCAGTTTTTGCTTTTTTTATCGCGAAGTCTATGACACCAAAGACACTGTCAAGTCTTGCTAAAGCCATTAAATGTCCGCCATTATCTACTACTGCTATGCAGACAGAAATACCTATTTCGTTCGCTTTCACAATAGAAGCATTCAATAGTTGGGTTGCTTGATTATAATTTATATTCATCATATTGGTCCATTATTTTATGAAAAGAGCACAGCAAGGTAGCTGTGCCCATAGGATATTGTTTATTTAACTAACTTTTTGCAGTCCAGGCTTCGACCTGCAGCTGTTTTACAAATTCTTCGGTTTCCTTAGGATAAACATTCCTAAAATTAGAATTTTCGTCCAGCGCTACATCTACAATGCAATCTGCCATGCCTTGTGGATCCAATTGATTATTCAACGATTCAGCGATGCCATCAAATACAGCATGCGGTGTGAAATTGACTTCAGGATCATACCAGCGGAATATACTATCCACACCACGGTCATTGAATCCTGTACCATATACACCGGGATTACATGTTGCAATCTTGATGTTAAAGTCGGTTAGTTCTGTTTTTAACCCTTCAGCAATTGCTTCCATTGCGTGTTTTGAAGCGCAATAAGCCGCCACATAGGGCACTGTCCAAAGGCCACCCATTGAGGTTGTGAACACAATCTTGCCCGACTTTTTCTGGGCAATAAATTTTTTGATAAATCCTTGTGCGAGCTCAAGACCTCCAAATACATTGACATCAAACATAGCACGGATTAAGTCCATTGGCTGTTCAGCAATTGGTCCACCTTCCATGATGCCAGCATTGCTGATCAGGATATCAATATCATATTTCTTGTGAATATAAGCTAGGTCCCGAGGGTCGGTCACATCTAATTTGTCAACAATAAGATTGATTCCTTTTTCGGTAGCCTCACGTATTAAGTCGCTTACCTGTGGATAAACCTGTGCGGTTGCAATTACTTTGTAACCTTTGCTTGCCAGATCAAATGCAGCAATTTTTCCAAAACCGCTTGCAGCTCCTGTAATTAATATTGTTTTACTCATTTTTTTAATCTAAATGGTTTAGACTAAATTACCTGAGTTTGCATGTTGAAAGTGTTTCTGTATAGTTCAATTTTATATTGTTCAATGGCTCAATCTTCCAATATGAAAACGTATAGCCGTGAAGACGCTGCTAAATTCGGAGCGATCCTGAGATCTGGCTTTTTCTGTTTTTCAAGGGAGCAGGTAAGAGATTCTTTTCTAAATAATACCTATTTCATCGCTATATTATTCGTATTTGAAGCAGACTTTATTCGCTTTTATCCGAATGAGGTCCGAGTAAAGTCTGTTTAAAGTCCCTATGAAATCGCAAGATAATAGGAACCTATCCATACTTTGTTTCCTCGTTGTTCTAAGACAAAGGACAATTTGTAAAATCCGCTGGGAGGCAATTGCTGCGGCCTGCTCATTTTTTAATTTTCTTCTGAAATAAGCAAAACCGTTTTAGTTTTTTTTATATTTGTTTTATTCAATCTTATGGATGTATCAATACTAAGCTGTAGACGTGTTGGAGTTTCGATTTTTCGGAATACCGACGCGCGTTTATTATCGGATTTTATGGTGATAATAAATGTATTGAATGAACCTAAGATGGATAGAGGATAACCAAATACGATAAAGCTATAGCATTTTTACTTTTCAACGAAGGGGATAGTTCTTGCTATTTTGTCATCACTATGAGAGAAAGGTCCAAGATTTGGTGACCCATTTTTTATATTTTCACCAGAGTGACAATGTATAAACCGAGATATGATCATATTGAAGAGAAGGAAAACCTGTTGGCCCTGCGTTCGGGCTGCCAAACAGCTTTTCGTCAAATTTATACCCTCTACAGTGGCCGAATCTATCTCAACATTCGTAAAATGGTCAAGTCCGAACAGGATGCTGCCGAGCTCTTACAGGAAGTTTTTATAAAAGTATGGGATAAGCGGGAGCTAATTGATCCCGAACAGTCTTTTCGATCCTATCTGTTTCAGATTGCTAAATACACCGTATATAACTTTATCCGTAAAAATAATCTGGAGAAACAGATTCAAGCCTACCTTAGTCAACATAATACACAATTGTATAGCCATGTAGAAGAACAATTAGACGAAAAACAGGACGAACAATGGCTCTCCCAGACGATTGAACAGCTTCCTCCCCAACGCAGACTGATCTACAAGCTTTGTAAGATCGAAGGTAAAAGCTACGCTGAAGTAAGTACCTTATTAAGAATATCGACTTCCACAATCAATGACCATATTGTAAAAGCTACCAAATATATCAAAGAAAGGCACGGTGTTTTGGATAAATCCACGCTGTTAATAGCCTCTTTTATACTTCTCCAACATCATTGATCCCTATTATTTTCTTTAGGCTGAAAAAATATAAAATAAAATTGCAACGGGAGCAGATGATCGTTGCTTTTGAAGTGTATTAGCTAAAAAGAAGATAACCAATTGTGGAAAAAAAAGTACTTCAATATACGCTAAGACAGTATATACATGGGGAGCTCAGTGAGGAAAATTCCCGCGCTTTTCTGTCTTATATAAAATCGGGGGAAGACCGAATACTGCTGCAGGAGCTGATCCAAGAAGTCCTGGATGATCCTGTAGATCGGGTCCTGCTTCAGGATCCCGAACTTCTGCTGGTACTGGATAACACTTGGGAGCAATTACATCTTCAGATAAATAAACCAAAAGCGAGATCATTGTGGTCCTGGAAACGTATTGCCGCTGTTGCCGCTACTGTCATTGGAATATCGTTTGCTGGTTGGTGGTTTTTTGATGGTGTAAGTGATTCCGTAAATCGACAGTCTAAGCAAGAGTTGATATCGCCAGGAAAACAATCCGCGACCTTAACCCTGGCCAATGGCGATCAGATTCGCTTACAGGAGACCATGAATGGACAGATTGCAGATGAAATGGGTATCAAGATTTCTAAAAGTAATGATGGACAATTGATCTACGAAGTAGGGAAGAATGCGGGGGGTGGGTCTGGCAATCACATATTATCAACAACCAAAGGAGAAACCTATCGGATTAAGTTACCAGATGGTACACAGGTATGGCTCAATGCTGCTTCAGCCCTTAAGTATCCAATGCAGTTTGCCCATAAAGGGAAAAGGGAAGTGGAATTGGTAGGAGAAGCCTATTTTGAGGTAACAAAGGACCCCAAGCATCCTTTTATTGTCAATACATCCGGTCAACAGATCAAAGTACTGGGAACCCATTTTAATGTAAATAGCTACGCCGATGAACCAGCATTGCGAACTACACTTTTGGAAGGGAGTGTCGAAGTATCCTCCAGTAGCCAAAAACTGCGGTTACTTCCTGGACAACAATCTAGCCTTAATGCCAACGGAACGCTTAAATTACAGCAAGTAGATACGGCTCCAATAATTGCGTGGACCAATCACGAATTTATGTTTGATGAGGATGATATCGAAAGTGTAATGCGCGAAATAGCACGCTGGTATAATGTGGATGTAATCTATCAGGGAAAAAAAACAACAGAGAAGTTCGGCGGAGGGATATCCCGCTTTGATAACGTAAAGCAAGTCTTAAATCTGCTTGAAAATACGGGGGCAGTCCATTTCAGGATTGAAGGGAAAACCCTATATGTTCTTCCGTAATTATTTAATAAATAATTGATTATAAATACCTAAAAAAGTAACTGATGAATAGAAATATACAAAACGAATAGTCACCACGGTGGGCTATAAGAAAGCAACCAAGATCCCGAAGGACTCGGTTGCTGTTTGGGACAATTAAATTTTAACTATCCAATCTGCATTATATTTCTGTTTTGGACGACTCGAATATACTGCAAATCAAACCTTGCAAATGTATCAAAATTATATCAGAAAAAAGGTGATAGCATATTTGCTATTCCGTAAACTATGGCTTATTATGCGATTGACGACCATAATTATCTTGGTTACTTTTATGCAGGTTAGCGCTTCGACTTTTGCACAAAAGGTAACATTGGAATACTCCAATATGAGCCTTAAAAGAATATTTAAGGACCTCAAGTCACAGACAGGGTACAATTTTCTCTATACAGAACGGCAAATGTCGGCGGCTAAACCTGTCAATATAAAAGTAAAAGACCGCATGTTGTCAGATGTACTGGTTCAGCTTTTTGCAGATCAGCCGCTGTCGTATCAGATGGACAGCAAGACAATCGTCATTCGGGACAAGCCCCGGTCTACAAGCATAGGCTCATCAGTACAGCAAGCGACGGTGCTAGTTCAGGCAATGATCAAGGGACGGGTGACCAATGAGCGTGGTGAACCGCTTGCCAACGTTTCCGTTCGCGTAAAAGGAAATGAATCGGCTGGAACTTCCACTGCCGCTGATGGTAGTTTTACGATCAGTAATCTTTCTCCAAAATCCACGCTGATATTTTCCTCTGTCGGGTACGATCAGCAGCTTGTGGAGTTGGCTACTATGCGTACAGAGGAATTGGGACAGTTACATGTGCTGATGAAAAGTAGCAATAGCCAGCTGGAAGAAGTTATCGTTATCGGATATGGTACGACGACACGGCAGCGCGTTGTCGGTGCCGTCGATCAGATCGGTGCAAAGACCTTTCAGGACCGACCGGTCGGCAACGTTACACAGGCCCTTCAGGGCGCTTCCCCAAGTTTGACCATTCAACAGAAAAGTATGGATCCAAACGATAATTCAATGAACATCAATATCCGGGGAATATCTACCGTAAATAGTAATGCGCCACTAGTGGTGATTGACGGAATTATTACCGAAGGCGGAACACTGAACAAGATCAATCCGGACGATATCGAAACAGTATCTGTACTCAAAGATGCAGGTTCCACAGCTATTTACGGCTCACGGTCAGCAAATGGTGTCATCTTGGTAACCACAAAAAGGGGACGCCAAAATCAGAAACCCTCGGTTACAATTGGCACGCAATGGGGTGTGCAACAACCCAAAATCTTGTTTTCCCCAGTCGCTGGCTATGAAAACGCGACCTTACGTAATCTTGCACTCACCAACTCAGGAATGGATCCACAGTTTTCACCAGAAGCGATTGCTGATCTGTATGCACATCAGGATATCGAAAAATGGAATTTGCCGGAAATCATGAAAAATTCGTTTCAACAAAAATATAATATCAACGTCACGGGTGGTGGTGAAAAAAGTTCTTATTTATTTTCAGGAGGCTTTTATAACCAACCCAGCAATTTTGTTGGACAGGATTTTGGGATAAAACGCTATAATCTACGGACTAATCTCAGTACTGAGATCGGCCGTTTTAAACTGACCTCAATTTTAGCGTATACACGTAACAACAATATGAGCAATACAGCCGGAAGTGCTATCATCAATGCTTCTCGCCTCCCTTCTTATTATTATTATCGAATGCGGGCAGATAATGGAAAATATCTGGTCAATAACGCACTCACAGATCAAAATCCGCTGGCTGAACTTAATGAAGGTGGTTATATTAAAAATGACAATGATTATTTTAACATCAATCTGAATCTCGAGGCAAAGCTGTTCGACGGTCTGAAGCTGCGCGGTATTTTTGGCGCAGATATCTACGCAGACCATCGTTTTATCAGACGGATCCAAGTACCCTTGTATTCCGACCCCGACGCATTGCAGCCACAGGTGTTCGTAAATTCAGATCGTAATACAGAAGATTTTAATGAAAAAGCTTCTTTGCTGAATTTTCAGTTATTGCTGGATTATGACAAGATCTTCGGGAGTCATCATCTTTCAGGTTTGATTGGTGCATCCAATGAGTCCTATACGCGTAGACAGAATGAACTTAAAATGAAGTTTACCGATCCAGTGCTGGGAACACCGACTACCGGAACAGTTATCGATCCCGCCAGTGCCCGTGTCACACCAAATGGTACTTTACAGAATAGCATCAACTCAATCTTCGGTCGTGCCGGATATGACTTTGAAAGTAAGTATTTTGCCGAATTCAGCTTTCGCTACGATGGATCTTCCAAGTTTTCAAAAGCAAACCGCTGGGGATTCTTTCCCTCAGGATCACTTGGATGGCGAGCATCGGAAGAGCGTTTTATGAATTGGTATAAGGAGCATGTCGGTAGCCTCAAGGTTCGGTCCACCTATGGTGTACTGGGAAATCAGGCCGTGGATGATTATTCGTATTATTTTACTTATGAATCCTATCCAAACAGCTATGGATTTAATAATAAGCCAGTAGCTGCCGCGGGATTTAACTACGCCAGTTTGGATTTGCGCTGGGAGAAAACCTATAATTTCAATGTTGGCCTTGATGCAACTTTCTTTCAGGATAAGCTGACAGCAAGCTTTGATTACTTTAAGAAGCGAACAGTAGATATTCTGATGTCACCACAGATCCCATCCGTGTTTGGGACCTCATTAAAAAACCAGAATTTGGGCGAAATGAACAATGAAGGCTGGGAGATCAATCTGACCTATCACGCTAAAACAGGCGAGTTTCAGCATCAGATCAATGCCAATATAGGTGACAGTCACAATAAGATTGTCTCCATGCCAGGAGATGACCGGATTTCAACAGTAGATAATATTACCAAATTGACACGTGTCGGTCTGCCGTACAATTCCTATTATGGCTACAAAATGGCTGGACTCTTCCAGAATATTTCGGATATCGAGACCTCGGCCCTGCCAAGTGGTATCACCGCCGCGGACTTGCGACCAGGAGATGTCAAATATGTGGATCGTAATAATGATGGAATGATCGATGCACGGGATAGATTTGTCCTGGGTAATGGTTTCCCACGATTTACATTCGGCCTGACCTATAACCTCAGTTATAAGGATTTTGATTTTAGCATGTTCTGGCAAGGTGTTGGTAAACGGGATATGATGATCCGCGGTGAGCTGATCGAGCCCTTTCACCAGAATTATTCGTATGCTATTTATCAACATCAACTTGATTACTGGACGCCGACAAATATTGATGGGCAGTGGCCTCGATTTACCGCCAATGGATCTACAGCCTCAACAAACAACTTTGGGAAAGATTCTGATCTCTATCTTTTCAATGGGAAGTATGCACGTCTGAAAAATCTTCAAATAGGATATACATTACCAAAGAATGTCACATCCAAATTGGGGCTACAGCGGGTACGCTTTTTTGTTAATGCCCAAAATTTGCTGACATTGAGTAAAAACTCCTGGATAGACCCCGAATCTTCCGAATTTGACTCCAATATGGGAGGTTCAGCCAATAGTGCCCGCAATTATCCAACGTTGAAATATTATGGCGGCGGATTAAATATTCAATTCTAACCATTTATGTGATGAGACTATATAAATTACTTATAGGAGGCTTGAGTTTAATGGCTGTGGTTCATTTCACTTCCTGCAATAAGTTGGATACCTTGCCAACAGATAGATTTACGGATGAGAACTTTTGGGATTATCCAGAAAATGCAGAAAAAATGGTCAACATGGCCTATAATCAACTCTTCTCAGCCGACCGATTATGGAATGATGAAGCGCTAAGTGATAATATTTTTGAAGGGCGGTCAAATACCGACCAGCGCGCTATCCGCAATGGAACTGCTGACCCTACCTTGGGACGTTTTGCTTCGGAATGGTCCGATCTCTATGGCGGCATCAAGACCTGCCACGTCTACCTTGAAAATGTAGATCGTGTCCCCGGAATGGATGCTGTGCTCAAAAAACGTCGGATTGCGGAGGTACGATTTATCCGAGCATTCCTCTATTTTAGACTGGTCAATTTTTACGGCGATGTTCCTTTCTTTACCAAAGACATCTCCCTAGAGGAATCTAAAATCGTTCCAAGGACGGCCAAGGCAACCGTCATGGCATTTATCCATCAGGAATTGGATGAATGTATGGCTGATCTGCCCAGCAAAGATGTGTTGCCTGCCGATGATAGAGGCCGAATTACAAAAGGTGCGGCTTCAGCTTTTCAGGCACGGGCTTTTCTCTATGAGAGCAACTGGAACAAAGTATTGCAGTATTGTGAGAACTTGATCAAGAAACAAGGGGAATTTGGGACATATGCGCTTTTCGATAGTTATCCGGAATTGTTTACTGCAGCAAAGGAATACAATTCGGAGGTTATTCTGGATTACGGCTATGTACCACAGTTGAAAACCTGGAATAAACTCTATGATGCGGCTCCGATCTCTGCTCAGGCGCGACTGAATGGTTATGCCCCTTTGCAGAGTCTTGTTGACAACTATATCACCCTTGATGGAAATACCATAAGTGCGGATCCTAACTACAACAGTGATAATCCTTACATAAATCGAGACCCACGGATGGCGGCAACTATTGTTTTTCATGGCGGCCAATGGACTGACTTTGATGGGACAGTCCGTAAAATTTTTATCAAACCAGGCTCCGGAGGAACAGATAAAGAGCGCTTGGATGAGTATCAGGGAGCGAGTGCTAATGCTTCTGCAACCGGCTATTATGTAAAGAAATATTACGATGTGACAGCAACGGTAAAATACGATGCCGGGCTCAATATTATTATGTTCAGATATGCTGATATCTTATTGATGTATGCCGAAGCGAAAGAGGCGCTGGGGCAGCTCGATGCCACAATTTGGGATATGACAATCAAACCTATCCGCAAAAGAGCTGGCTTTGTGGTGGGCAAAGCACTGGACTTTCCTATGACCGGTGATCTGAAAACGATCGTACGAAACGAACGAAGAAGCGAACTCGCTTTGGAGGGGCTGCGTTACTATGATATCGTACGTTGGAAAGCAGGTAAAACCTTTCTGGACGGACAGGTAACTGGTGCTAAATATGGTGGTAACAATAGCTATATCAAATTGGATATTAGACGATTTGACGAGAGTAGAGATTATCTATGGTCAGTGCCAAGGACACAGATTGACCTGAATAAAAACCTATTGCCCAATAATCAAGGCTATTCAAACTAAAATTTAATCGAAACAAACCGTTGCAAACGATAGCGTGAACAACGTCCGTTTTGAACTACAAAATTAAAGATAAAGACATGAAATGGTATTTTAAAGTTATAGCAATGCTCGCATTGGTTGCGAACATCGTTTCCTGCAAAAAAGACGATATGAAATACTCGGATGCGGATGTATCCGCTGTGGAGAATTTATATGCACCGACAGATGGGAAGGCAGTCAAATTATTGAGTTCGAGTTCTGCAGCTCTGTATTTTGAATGGGAATCTGCACTGGTTGCCGATGGGGGGGCGGCCCAATATGAAGTTGTTTTTGATCAGGTAAATGGCGATTTCAGCAAACCGCTATATACCGTTACTTCGGACAATAATGGGAATTCAAATGGCGCAAATATCAGTCACAAAATATTGAATCAGGTGGCGGCCAAAGCTGGGATCGAACCGGGTACAAGTGGCGACATCACTTGGTCTGTGTATTCCATACGAGGTATGAAACGCGTACTGAGTAAAGTTAAAAAGAAGCTGAATATCAAAACGCTGGAAGGGTTTGCAGATATTCCAGACGAATTGTTTATCACTGGTGAAGGTGCTGAGAACGGTGCCGCTATTGCTCAAGCAATACCGTTTAAGCTTGTTGGTAATGGTGAATATGAGATTTTTACAAAATTGGAAGCAGGTAAAAAATATATCTTTACAGATCGTAAATCGGCAGATGGACGTGTATTCTATTCCGAAGATCAAACCAAGATAAAAGAAGAAGAGACCGGTAGCAATACCGTTGCCAAGACTGCGGTGTATCGAATTCGAATTGATTTCAACGTTTCGACGATTACCTATTCTGAAATCAAAAGCATGGGGGTTTATTTCTCACCTTCCGGGGCGGTGGTACTGGATCTCCCTTATCAAGGCAAGGGTATCTGGTCGGCAACAGGTGTTATCAACTTTAAGCAAGAAAGCTGGGGGCGTGATCAACGCTATAAGTTCCAGATGGAAACGGTCAAGGCAGGAAAGGCAGAGACTGTACAATTGGGGACCCAGACGGGTACCGATAGCCCACCAAACAGTTCTTCAGCCCCATCGTATTACTTTGTCCGTATATTACCTAATCTTTCGCAATGGGATGACAAATGGAAATTTGTGGATGCTGTAGATGGGCGTCCGACCAAAATCTCCATGATCTTACAAGGGGACAAAGATTATACACATGCAGTAGTTCCAAATTAAAAAGAGGAAATGATGAAGAAAATAGTGATAATCTCATCCATGCTGTTCTTACTGTTTGGGTGCACAAAAGTCGAGGATACATATTTATACGACGATACGATTCAGGAATCTTGGACAGAGATCGCTACGCAGGTGTCCGACAAAATGATCTCTGGTTTCTGGAATGAAGCGGGATATTTTAACAACGCCATCAACCAATCGGATCAGGGCTTTCAATACTGGCCCAATGCCCACGCGATGGACGTAGTTATTGATGCTTATCAACGGACGAAGGACGCTAAATACAGCGCCTATTTCAGTAAGTGGTTTGAGGGTGTCAAGGTTAAAAATGGCAACACTTACTATAATGTATTCTATGATGATATGGAGTGGAATGCCTTGACTATGCTGCGACTATATGAGACGACTAAGGAGCAAAAATATCTCGATGCGGTACTACTGTTATGGACTGATATTTTGAAAGCCTGGAATGAACAATATGCTGGCGGTGGATTGGCCTGGCGTAAGGATATGTTATACAGCAAGAATGCTTGTTCTAATGGACCTGCTAGCATTCTTGCGGCTAGACTTTATAATTTAACAAAAAATGAAAACTACCTGACCTGGGCCAAAAAGATCTATGAATGGCAGAAGGCAACCTTATATAATCCATCTTCAGGTGCTGTGTACGATAATATCAATGGAGAGACAGATGCGGTTGATGTAACCACGTTGACCTATAATCAGGGAACTTTTCTTGGTACGGCTGTGGAGCTTTTTAAGATTACCAAAGATCAGATCTATCTGGTCGATGCGCAGAAAATTAGTTATTACACCATTACCCGCTGTATAGATGTGGGGAATAATATTTTGCGTGATGAGGGTAATGGTGACGGTGCGCTGTTTAAGGGTATATTCATCCGGTACTTTGTTGAATATTTGAACCTGGAGGGAATCGATGCAGATTATCGCGCAAAGTTTGAGAAGTTTTTGGTTAACAACGGTAAAATTGCCTGGACCAAAGGAACCAGCTTGCCGACGCTATTGTTTGGCTCTTCCTGGTCTCAGCCGCCGATTGGTAATAGCGAAATTTCAGCCTACGCCAGTGCTGCCATGCTGTTTGAAGGGCTGGCACGCTATCAGATAAGGTCAAAATAACAGATTGGATACCTCGGAGTCATTAGATGAACATTAGTTCCTGATGGCTTCATTAAACTAATAGATGCAAATGAAACAAATAAACCAGATAACGACGACATTACTTTTGACAGGATTATGCTATTTGACGACGCATGCACAAGTTAAAAAAGATCAATTTTCCGAACGTGCGCAAAAGACCCTAGATGTGGTCTATAACAAATATGGGAGCGCTGAAAATAAATTATTGATCGAAAAATATCCTTTTGATGAAAATTTTAAAGCAGATTATCTGAATAATAACGAACAAGCAGGGCAGCAGAAAAAATACGCCTATCTCTGGCCTTTCTCGGGCAGTTTCTCGGCCGTAAATGCGTTGATGGAGCTGTCAAAGGATAAAGCCGACCATCAGAAAGTATTAGATCAAAAGGTACTGGTAGGACTCCGTGAATACAGAGATGAACAGCGTGTACCTGTAGGTTATGCCTCTTATATCAATTCTGCACCGGCATCAGACCGTTTTTACGATGACAATATATGGTTGGGTATTGATTTTACCGATAGCTATATCCAGACCAAAAAAGCTGATTACCTCAAAAATGCAAAAGAAATATGGGCTTTTGTGAAGAGTGGTGAAGATAACAAGCTTGGCGGTGGTATTTATTGGTGTGAGCAAAAAAAGGAATCTAAAAATGCCTGTTCGAATGCTCCAGCAGCTGTGTTTGCCCTAAAACTGTTTGAAGCAACCAAGGAGAAGAATTATCTAAATGAAGGTCGACGGCTATATGAATGGACAAAAGCAAGTTTGCAAGATCCAGATGACAAGCTGTATTGGGATAATATACATCTAAATGGTAAGGTAGATAAAGCCAAATATTCCTATAATTCAGGCCAGATGTTGCAGGCTGCGGCCTTGCTTTATAAACTGACAAAGGAAAAAAAGTATCTGATGGATGCACAGCAGCTGGCTGAAGCTTGTTTAAGCTATTTTTTTCAAACCAGAGACGGAATTGATTTTCCAATCTTAAAAAACAGTAATGTCTGGTTCCATGCTGTGATGATGCGGGGATATATCAGTTTGTTCGAACAAGATGGGAATAGAAAATACATGGACATTTTTGCGAAAAATCTTGATCTGGCATGGGATAAAATGCGCGATCAAGATGGGCTGTTTGATGCTGATTGGACATTGGAGAAACCCAAAAAATCCAAGTGGTTGTTGGATCAATGTGCTTTTGTGGAGATGTACGGCCGCTTAGCAAAATTCGGGTATTAGTAGGTTCTATACAAAACAAATCATTACGGCTGATCACAGATGGGGCGTAAGCTTATTTAGGGCCACATTTCACAATGTGGCCTTTTTGTTGCGCCCTAAGATTACTTTCCTATGGTTTTATGTAAATGAAAGAATATTATTTTATAGCTTTGATTATTAAGGTTATAGATTTTGTCTTCGGTGAAAGAGAAACGATATTAATCTTACGGGGTGGTTCAACGATATCCATTAAATTAATCAATTATGAATTCAGAGATTTTGAAATTGAAAAGACAAGTTAAGCTACTTATAGGTGCATGCTTAGTCCTTTTTCTAGGAATGATAGTAACTGTATTTACTGTATTAAACCACGACAGAAGCGGATCTGTTCTTGATGTCGAAAGGATAAATATTCGGGAGGCCGATGGTACAATTAAAATGGTATTGAGTAATAAGGCTCGGCAGCATCCTGGAAGAATGCTCAAAAAGGATCTCGAACCAAGGGAAAGAGAGGCCGGATTGATTTTCTTTAACAGCGATGGAGATGAATGTGGCGGACTTGTATACGATAATGACAAAGAGAGTGCTGGGATGGTGTATTCCATAGATAAATATCAGGATGATCAGATCATGCAGTTACAGTATATGGAGGATACCCAGACCAAGAAAAGGAAATATGGCCTTCAATTATGGAGTTATGGGAAAGAAGATGCCTTTGCGGAGCGACAAGATAGATATAAAGAGCTGACTACTTCGGATTCAAAACAAGTACGAGATTCAGCAGTAACGATTATGCGTAATGAAGGTCTTCTGGCGACTGACCGTATGTTTTTAGGTAAAAATTATAAGGATGAGATCGGTCTATTTATACATGACAGTCAAGGAAGACCTCGAATCCGTATTATGGTCGATAAAAATAATCAGGCAATTCTTGAGACTGTAGATACACTTGGAAATGTAATGGTGAAATCCGGTATTTGAGAATAAATAGTTGATCTCCCGATTTCCACCGTCGACCGCGTTTTTCTGTTGGTTAATTCAACATCCATCGCTTAGGAGCTTATTGCACTCGTAGGCTTGAGCGTTTTGGGATCTGTTAAACACTTATTGTCGTTGGCAGGGACTATATGACATGTTTTGAATTCTTTGGCAAGTTCTTTATCTTCAGTTTTTTCATTGATTATTGCTTGGTATAAAAATCATAAGTGGCTTTAGCAATGTCGGCGATAATTTTCTCGTTGGCATCGAAATTTTCCTTTGATTCACTCACAAAAACACTAATAATAAAATGCTCACCATTGGGTAAAAATACAAGACCAATGTTGTTTACAGCTGCAGTAATGCCAGTTGTTTTATTTGTTCCGGACCAACCGGTTTTATGGGCTACAATTGTTTCTTTTGGTAATTGTCCTTTTATTCGATTTGCCCCAGTTGTTGTTTCTATATTAGTCTTCCAAAAAAAATCATAACTGCTTTTTGAAAGTAAATTGTTCTTATTCTCATAAAACATTTTTATCGTCTCACTTGCAGCTTTTGGGGTAGTCCAATTTTGAAACATATTTTCCCACTTGGCCTGCATCTCTTCTTCATTATATGTAATTTGTATTTCTTTGATATTGTTCTTTTTGAAATAATCTTCAACGGTTTTGGGCGTTCCGATCAGCCGAATCAGTACATCACAAGCCGTATTGTCGCTATGGGAAACGGTATATTGGATTAATTTTTCAATTGTAAAACTTCCACCATTGGGGTTTTCATCTCTCAATGGACTCCAAAAATCTGCAGGTAAAAGTTCATCCTTACCTATCTCTATTTTTTTATCCAGCGAAAGATTTCCTTTGTCAATTTCAGACAGTACAGCCAATGCGATATGGAATTTAAACACACTTTGCATTGGAAACCGCCGATCTCCGTTTAAGGAGATTGTGTCCTGACCATTATTTCCGATGATAGAAACACCAACAATTGCGTCTTTATCTGAAACGATCTGAGCTATTTTATTCCGTAATAAATCTGTCTTTTTACTCGATGTATAGCAACTTACCAATAATAAGAATAAAGGTGCCAATTGTAATAGTCTTCTCATGTTCGTTTCTGTTTACATTTTGTTAGCTAAACTTTTACAAGTCAGTTAAATGATTCTTGATGACTCTAAATTATCAAAAAATGGAATACCTCGAGCAAATAGTTGGTTTGGAATTAATATTAGATTGTTCTCTTAGCGCTTACTTGTATAGTAATTTTTATGTTTCCTATCGTTTCCTTTTTTACGTTTTCCAAAAATAAACAGCTAAGGGGTGAATCCCAGGTTATCAGATAATAAAGCTATTCTGGAATAAGTACATTACTATTTTTAGGATAAATGTTATTTTCGTATAAATGAAAGCAACATGAGTATAGCATTGGTATTAAGTAGTGGTCGGGCTGAAGAGTGGAAGTTCGAAATCAATAAACATTTACCCGAAATAAACGTTGAGATCTATCCTGAGATCGAAAATAATGAGGAGATCGAGCTTGCACTTTGTTGGAAGCCTGAGGCAGATTATTATACTCATTTTCCCAATCTAAAAGTTATCCAGTCTGGAGGAGCTGGGATAGATCATTTATTTCCTGAATCTATACCTTCACATATCCAGACCTGTAGGATTGTAGACCCCATGTTAAAAAGTGATATGTTTGAGCACGTTTTGACATGTTTGATGCATTCGATGAAGAATTTTTCGGCTTATGCCATAGAAAAAGCGAAACAACATTGGCAGCCCCTGGTATATAAATCTATTGGTCAAACTTGTGTAACGATTTTAGGGTTGGGTGAAATCGGCGGTTATGTAGCTGAAAGGTTAGCCCAGTTGGGTTTCAAGGTAAACGGGTGGTCGAATTCAGCTAAAAATCTAAAAGGGGTAAACTCTTTCACGGGTATTGCGGGACTTGGCCTGGCCGTTGAGAAAACAGATTTTATTGTGAATGTTTTGCCATTGACTGATGCGACAAGAGGAATTCTAAACCATGATCTTTTCAGTTTATGTCCCAAGGGAACAGTTCTACTTAACGTCGGTAGAGGCGAACATCTTGTTGATGAAGATTTATTAGAAGCGATCGCTGAGAAGCAAATTGCTAACGCTTACCTCGATGTATTTCATCAAGAACCATTAGCCCAAGATCATCCGTTCTGGAATTGCAGTTCTGTTTTTATAACTCCACATGTTGCAAGTAGGACAAATATTAGTTCTTCGGTCTTACAGGTAGTGGATAATTATAGAAGAATGACTGAAGGACGACCTTTACTCAACGAAGTTTCTTTGGAAAAAGGTTATTAAAAGTTTGCGTTATGCTCGGAGCATTCACCGCTCCATTTTCGCTATTCGCCGAGTTTTCCGTAATGTTAGTCTAAAGGCTGCATGCTAAGGACCTATTGTGTTGTAGTTTTGATTCAGAATCTACAAGGAAATGATGCAACAAAATCAATATCCTTGCGACAATTAGAAAAGAAACTAAAAAACTAACAATATAAAATAAAGACATTATGAACTCATTAGTAAAAACATTCGCAGCAGCAGCCCTAATCGCAGTATCGACATTAGCTATGGCAGCTGAAGGACCAGGTTCAAAATCAGAAAAAGTAGCCGTTAACCTTTCAACAGCGGACTTCGCCCTAGAACACTATGTTGCGGTCACTACCGAAGGTCAATCAGCTGGAGTAGGGCAATTGTTTGCCGAGGACTTCAGCCAAAATGTCCAATCTTCTTCCAAAAGGATAACACATAGCCGTGAAGAAGTGGTTAACTACTTTAAAAAACAGGAGGGAAAGAAACTCGATTGTAAGGTAAGTACACAAATCCTTGAAGAATCAGCGGATTTTATGGTAGCCAAGGTTACTTTAGCTTTTGAAGAATTCACGAAGACTGATCTTGTGACTTTGGTACGTGAGGGTAACAGCTGGAAAGTGTCCAAATCTGTCAATTCTTATAAATAAGAAGCCATCTAGAATAAATATATAAGTTGTAAGCCATATCAGAAGATGTGGCTTTTTTACGTCAAAAGGGCCTGATGTTAATCAGACCCTTTCTCTTAACATTTACTTGTACAGCAATTTTTATGTTTCCTATCGTTTCCTCTTTTTTGTTTCCTCATCCAACGTTTTTAGCCTATTGGATTTTCACTGTACTACGCCAATTTTTATGTTGGACCTTTCTCTCGAAAGGCAGCTAATAGCCGTTTTCTATTATAAGAACAGTTGTCGTTTAAAAATCGTTTTGGAAATAAATATTTTTTTTTGAATTGATATATTTTTAAATTGAAATCGATGTAATTTTATTGCAGCATACAATCTGAATTTTATGCCAAGGGCCGTTTAAGTTTTATAATATCAAAAACAATAAACACTGTTGTTTAAATTTAGCTTAATTAGGAATATTAAGGTGCAATCATCTTTTTTTTTCAAAACAGTGTTTCGCGGGAAACATAACAAATAGTTGGGGCAATTGGACTACTGTTCGTCTGTGCAACAATGTAAAGGATTATTAAATTTTATGGTAAATAGAAATGTTATCAAAAAGCTTTCGGACATTGAGCTTGAAAAGTATATAAAACCGGATAGTAGATCAGTAGCTGATGCGGTTCAATATGCTTATGAGATTTTAAAAGAAAGGGGACGGAATTTCACTCCAGATGAATCGGAGGAGATTGAAGCACTGGTGAATAAGAAGAGAGAGGCGGAGTTTGCAGAGGAGAATTCTTGGGACGAAGGAGCTACAACCGATGAAAATGCCATCGAATTATATAAAAATAGTGCAATATTATTTTTTAGTCTATTTTTTGGAGTTATTTTCGGGGCTATACTTCAAGTGCTAAATTTTGTAAAAATAAAAGACATCAAGGGTGCAGTCGCCTCTTTGTTATTTGCAATAGGTTTCACGGTGTTACAGATTTTTATTATTGATTATATCGGCGGAAACTATATGGATATTAGTGACAGTAGCTTTTATATCAGGTTGTTTCTTTCGGGGGTTGGTGCAGTCGGCTTATCTCTTATTCGCCAGCTAATGTTTCCAAAAGATCTCAAATATAGAGCTAGGCCTACCGTAGCAGCGGTTGTGATATCAGTTTTAATATTGGTGGCTATTTTTATAATTTACACGACAGGCTAACCTATTCGTGTAGCATGATTGAGTCTAGCGATGTCTATAAATATAGGAGAGATGAGGGTATCTATATAACTAAAATGAAAAAAAATACAACACTATGGATTATGATAAAGTATCCTTTGATACTAGTTTTTGTTTATACATTTTTGGATCTTATTTTTGGGGAAATTGAGCTTTCTGAAGTTCCTCTGTATTTACTAAATCGTATAATAAACCTTTTTGTGTTTATTTTTATTTTCTATATCTTAATTTATATAGTTAGCATAGTTGGCAGATTATTCAGACTTTAATAGCCATCACTGACCATAGCGATTAACCTATCCTTAAATCTCTCCATGTGTGGATTTTTAATCTAGAAGTGGCTAAAGTAAAAGGAGTTTTCCTATACCTCAACAAACAACTGACGAAGCCTGTTCAGCTCCACTCCGAAATCTCTATTTTCAAATAACCCAGTTTTTCGAAGGAATACCACCAGCATTCACTATAGTTAGTCTCTTGTTAGACTCTTGATGCGCTGTACGTATGCGGACAATATGTTTATAAACTGTTCGTATGCGTACATCTCTTTTTTAGAAGAAGATCTAAAAAAGGCCATTGAAGCGCTTAGGAGATACAAATGGGCTTATTGTGGCGACTGGTATAGTATTTGGCATGCGGTTGATAAAACGGATTCTATATGCTTTATGCACTCATTAGTATGGAAAAGACATTATGAAAAGATTAGTCAAAACATTAACAGCAGCAGTCTTATTCGCTGTATCCACATGCACAATGGCAGCTGAAGGACCAGGCTCCAAATCAGAGAAAGTAAGCATCAACCTTTCTACGGCAGACTTCGCCTTAGAGCACTATGTTGCGGTAACGACAATGGGAGAATCGGTAGGTTTGGAGCAGTTGTTTGCCGAAGATTTTAGTCAAAAGATCCAGGCGGCCAATGTATCGACCTACGGACGTAGTACAGTGATCAAATCGTTGAAAAAACAAAAGGGAGAAATCCTGAACTGCAAAGTGAATATCAAGATCGTCGAAAAATCGACAGATTATATGATTGCAAAAATTGTATTAAAATTTGACAACTTTAGCATGACGGATCTTGTGACGTTGGTTTACGAGAATGAGAGTTGGAAGGTGTCCAAGTCAATTCATTCCTATCAATAAGAGCCATCTCAATAAATATATAAATGTTGTAGAGCCACATCGAAAGATGCGGCTTTTTTACTTTCATCTATATTAGAATGCGCTATTTTCCTGATATTATTTTGTTTGGTAGCTATTATATTTAAATTAGTCCTTTATTAACATAGAAATGGCATTATGTCACAATACAATATCAAATGGCTAAAAGAAAGGTTTGAAAATGGAGATATGTTCAAATTTATATTCTTGATATGAAGTTTCGATAATTTCCTCATCAATCACTAATGTACTTAAAGATTTAAGGAAGAAACATAACTGTTTTCTTGCCTTATGATAAGTGCTTAAAGGTTATAAATCTATAATTTTATTCTATTCAAAAATAGTTTTGTAGAAAAAAATCACGATCCTAAATTACAATTAAAATTAAGCTTATTATGAGAAAAATTAGCCTTTTAAACTGGGTATCGATTGATGGTTTTATCGCAGGTATTCATGGAGAAACAGATTGGTTTCCCTGGGATAGCGAAATCGAGGATTTTTATGAACAGCGGCAGAATAAAGCGGATACGATTATTTATGGTAGGGAGACCTATGAAGTAATGTTTCAATACTGGTCCGATGAGACTTTGACTGTATCGGATCGGCCATCGTTTGTTCATTTCATGAACAATACACCTAAGATTGTTTTTTCAAAATCACTTGCCAAGGCTGATTGGAACAATACAAAAATTGTTAGGGAGGTCAATAAACATGATATTGAGGAATTGAAGCGTGGTCTGGGGGGTGATATTCTTATTTACGGAAGCGGTACTATTGTCTCTCAACTCGCAAAGTTAGATTTAATAGATGAATATGCATTAATGGTATATCCTGTTGTTCTTGGCTCGGGAAGGCCGTTGTTCCCCAATATATCAGATCGGATCAAACTCGATTTAATCAGTACTAGACGCTATTCATGTGGTAGTAATTTGCATATTTACCGACCTTATAATTGATATAAAATTACCTACGCTACGAATTAATAATTATGCGATATTTTTGCACTAGTCACCATATGCACTTTCGCTATGGCAACTGAACGATCAGGTTTAAAATCCATTTTTTAAAAGGGATGGATATTACTTAAAACATTTTCGTGCATTTTAAGTTGTTATAAGAAAAACTATCATGTGGAAACTATTTTTGGTACTACCGACCTGTTTAATTTTCTGTGCATGTTCCAATGCAGCTCAGAATAATAGGGATTATAATGCGAGCAAGGACAATCAAGTTATATCAGCCTCTTTTGAAAAAACTCCTTTACCTGATAGTGCACTTGCATTTATTAAGGAATATTTTCCAAATGTACAGATACTTGAAATAAAGACAAAGAAATCACCCACCGTTACGGGGACATTTCACGAAGTGATATTGGCTGATCATACGGAAATTGACTTTGGCAAGTTAGGCAACTGGATTGAAGTTCAGGCACCAGACGGTATTGCGCTGCCCAGCAGTTTTTTTCCGCAGTCCATTCAATCTTACCTGAAAGAAAATTATAATGGCATAGGTGTCGAAAGCATAGATAAATCTAATAAAGGGTATAAATTGGAATTAACCAATGACAATAAATTGTATTTTGATACCAAAGGTCATTTTTTGCGAAAGAAAAAATAAGGACACTGTTTCCTTGATGAGTAAATTTATATTCAATATGCATCATCAGATCAAACGAGAATACATGTATTCGTATTCTATTATGTAAAGATAAGGATAGGAAGACGGTCGAACATGCTTTGAGCCGTAGTCTTTCACCAATCGTATTAGCGGGGTACAAAACATAATTGCCTGATAAAAGGCTCTTTCAATAAAATCTACAAGAGATATTTGGGGCGGCGGATAGCAATAGTGATATTTCTATGCTTACTTAAGCACCATACCTATGGAAAGATCAGAATTATTTGTCGGACTTGCTCTTGTTAATCAATCTTTTTCGAAAACGTATTGATTGAATTTAGTGCATAATAAGCGATTCCATTGCCAGGATATTCTTTTAGAATTTCTTCATAGGTTGATTTTGCTTTTTCTGCTTCCATTGTCTGTACATAGCAAAATGCAATATTGCAAAGTGCAATTTCCCGATAGTACATTTTTGAAGCACTTAAAAATGTTATAGCACGATATTTATCTACCCAAGCATACTTTGTAAAAAAATCAGCACTTTGCTTAAAGTATTCTAGGGCCACTTTGAAGTCCTTTCGTTTTATAGCTTTCATCCCTTTGTTGTGGCTTGTCGGAATTGTCTGATTCAATAGGACAGCTAAGGCCCAAAAGAAAGCTATACCCATAATAATCCCATGTATTTGAAAGAAAAATACAGAAATAGCGATAAAACCAGCCAATACCAATGAGATGATTAAGACAGCTGGCCAAGAGACTTGTCGAACAATAGGAACATTTGCGCTCATTCAAGTAAAATATATTTTTGGTTTATATTTTTAAATGTACCAAAATTCTATAAAAGTATTGTACAGGTTAGTGGTTAATTTATAGGGTACTATATAGTGAGATATGGTTTTTTACGTCAAAAGGGCCTGATGTTAAATCAGACCCTTTCTCTTAGCGTTTACTTGTACAGTAATTTTTATGTTTCCTATCGTTTCCTCTTTTTTGTTTCGTCATCCAATGTTTTTTTAAGACGATTGGATTTTCACTGTACAACGCCAATTTTTATGTTGGTCTTTTCTTTCGAAAGGTAACTAATAGCCGCTTTGTATAATAAGAACAACAGTCGATTTGAAATAGTTTTAAAAATAAATATTTCGATGTTTTAAATTGACCAGTTTGAAACTAGCTTATACGTCCTAGAGATTCCTGTCGAAATTTCTAATCCAAATATCTCCACGCTATTTTTTCTATTAGCGATTTGATATCATCATAACGGGCGAGGTTCAGGAGCCAATCTTCAGGTATACTTTCCAGTCCATAATACAAACCAGCTAATCCCCCCGCAATGGCAGCTCCAGTGTCTGTATCTTCACCAAGGTTTATTATAGATAATACTGTATCCCTGTAGTTGTCTTTTTCCATAAAAAACCATAGGCTTGATTCTAGACTATCTATCACATAACCACTGGACCTTAATTCATTATGTGATTTAGACCGAATGTCATGTAAAATCGTACTATTAAAATGAATGATTTCTGAGTCAGGGAAATTGCTGTCTACCCAGAATTTTGAAACTTGATTTCGCATTTCAGTATAAGCCTGCTCTTTGGCCAAACCTAGCAAAATGAGTTCAGCTAATTTGAGATAGATAAAACATGCCATGGCGGCGCGTATGTGCTTGTGCGTTAAGGCCGACACCTCCCAAATTTTCTCAAATTGTTCCGCGGGCTTAAGTCCTTTGATTTCAAATAAAAGTGGCAATATTCTCATTAATGAACCATTGCCATTGTCTTGTTCTCTTGCCTGATATCTTAGCGCAGTTAGCTCCCCGATTTGCGCGGATTCGATAATATGTTTAAGCTCACTGATTGATTTAGCTGTGGTGATACCGATATCAAAGACATCTCCTCGTGCTGTCCACAATTTACCTTCCTTCCATGCTATAAATTTTTTGGCCACATCTAATATATTGTACCCATTCAAAAGTGAGTCCGCAAGACACAAGGTTAATGAGGTATCATCAGACCAAGTACCCATAGGTTGATTATGACTGCCAAAACCGATCATTTCAGTAGCTGGATTTTTAAGTATGTCTTCTTTCGACCTGAATTCAAATGGAACACCCAAAGCATCACCAACTGCAATACCAAACAATGCTCCATACATTCTATTTTTCGCTTGGCTAGCCGATGTATTCGGATCACTAGCAGATCTGTTTGATTGTTCGTCCATAAATGATTGGATGAATGATTTCACATCAAGATAATAAAAAAATATTTACCTGCCCATTTCCACCATTCACCGAGTTTTCCTGTCCGTTAGTCTAAAGGTCATAGGCTAAAGGAAGATTGTGTTGTAGTTTTGAATCAACAAATAAGAACAATATAACTAACAATATAAAATAAAGACATTATGAAAACGCTAGTAAAAACATTCGCAGCAGCAGCTTTAATCGCAGTATCAACCTTTGCAATGGCAGCTGAAGGACCAGGTTCAAAATCAGCAAAAGCAAACGTTAACCTTTCCACAGCAGACTTTGCCCTTGAGCATTATGTTGCAGTTACGACAGAAGGCGAGTCAGCAGGCGTAGAGCGATTATTTGCCGACGATTTCAGCCAAAAGGTTCAAGCTTCTAATGCGCAAACCCATAGCCGTAGCGCGTTGATCAAATCTTTGAAAAAACAAAAAGGTGAGAAGCTAAACTGTACAGTAACGAGCGACATCATCGAAGAATCCGCGGATTATATGGTCGCCAAAGTGACCCTGAAATTTGAAAACTTCATCAAGACTGATCTTGTGACTTTGGTACGCGAGGGTAATGACTGGAAAGTATCCAAATCGATCAATTCATATAAATAGTACCTTATCACTGGTGGATTGCCCGTAATAAAACGCAATCCACTAGTGAATCATATGTTTATTTAAGGCTACGTCGTGAGATGTGGCTTTTTTAGTTTGTCCATTTGTTGATAATTATGAATTTATTTTTAATATCTATATAATTTTCTAAAACAATAAGACCAATATTAGTACAATCGATAGCAACCTTGTCAATTATAGACTTTACATTATCCCAAACTATATCCCAAAAACCAAGACCTATTTTTGGTCGTGCTTTCATATTTGTGGGAGCAAAAAAGACAATGGTAAATATTACTAATTAACAAGTTTACAAATATGTTCATAACAAACGATGTCCCTGTTATGAATTGATAGTACGAAAAGGTATTCGTAAATAGAGCAAACGTTTGTGTACTAAAAAAATGTTGAAAATTTTTATCTCAATCCATACATTGGTAATACTTAATGCGTAAATGATCATTACTTAGTTATCATTTAAAGTAATATCTTTCGAGGATAAGTAACCAAACAAGAACCGTAAATATAAACTTAATGAGATTTTTAAAGGAGATAGTAAAATCTGAATCCGCCGTAAAAATTGCCTGCGCATGTATTCTAAAATTTTATCAAGTAAAATTTACATCTTCCAATTTATTGTCATTGATTGATGGACATAATGATCCTCATTCTATGTTGGCAATAAAAGATGTTCTTGATGAATATAGCGTAAAAAGTCTCGCTATTTTGAGAAAGAATATAAAATATGACGACATTGAGACACCATTCGTCAGTGTAATTCAAAAAGAAGACTGGCCAGCTGCTAGCTTCACGGTGGTTATCGCAGTAAATGGAAATAAAATTAGCTTTCTTGATCCTCAAACCAATAACCTGGTTACAGCAGAAATCAGCTATTTTGAATCTATTGATAAAGATGTTTTACTGCTTCTTGATGGTAGAACGAAAAAAGATGAATACAATTATGAGCAAAATAGGATCAATGAGAAAACAAGCAATTTTTTTTCAAATCTACCCTTCTATCTTGGAGGCTTTTTAATTTTAACCCTACTTTTTCTACAAGTATTTATTTTCAAAAATACAGCCTGGATTTCGCCAATTTTTCTGTTAACTTCAACAATTGGGACGCTCTGTTCTACACTATTGATATGGCATGAAATTGATGCTTTTAATCCACTTATAAGAGAGGTCTGCGGCAGTCTCGGTAGCAAATCAAATTGTAATGCTGTACTTTCATCCAGAGGAGCGAGGTTTCTTGGGATAAGCTGGTCCATATGGGGATTTGCCTACTTCTCTTCATTTTTTTTATATCAATTACTGTTTGCGGATTCTGTTTCTCATGTAAGCCTATGGTCGTACATAGCTTTAATGACATTTCCTTATGTTATTTATTCCTTATACTATCAAGCTAAAGTAGTCAGGCAATGGTGTCCTTTATGTTTAATTGTTCAGTGTGTTATAACATTTAACGCGTGTGTAAGTCTTATATATATATCGGTTCAAAATAACTTCACGGAGTTTGGTTTAATGCCTTTGATCAATACAATTTCAATTTTTTCCATTTCTCTGATGCTAACCTATTTCCTTCTACCAGTTTTGAAAAAGGCGCAGCAGGCTAAAAACCACGAATTGCAATTAAAGAAAATACGTTACAGGCGAGAAGTATTTGACGCATTGCTCTCCACCAGCAATTCTATTACACAGTCGCCAGAGGGACTTGGGATACTCCTTGGAGACCCGAATGCAAAGAATGAAATTATAAAAGTCTGTAATCCTTATTGCGGGCCGTGTTCAAAAGCCCATCCAGAATTAGAAGCCATTGTAGCCGGTAATCCAGATACGAAACTAAGAATTATTTTTTCTGCAACTGGCGAAGACTGGGATATAAAAAATGCGCCTGTATCCCTCTTTCTAGAGATACAGGAAAAAATGGGGGACCAAGTAGCACATACTGCCCTAGATAAATGGTATGCTGGTGGCTCAAAGGATTTTAATAAGTTTTCTGAAGAATACCAATTGGATAACTATTTAGTACATCAGCATCATAAAATACGTGAAATGAGGGAATGGTATGATACAATGAAAATAAGAGTGACTCCGACGATATTCGTTAATGGACGTGAAATGCCCGATGGTTATAGGGTAAAGGAGCTAAAAAATTTTTTTTTATAGAGTGTATATAGATCATTGTTGCGGTTGCAAACGTAACAAAATATAAGCTGGCAACTTCAAATGCCCTCTCAAGATGTTCCGGAGCGAATGAACATCATCAGAACAAAAAATATAATTATGAAAAAAATTTCATTAGAAAATTTGAACTTGAAAGAGATAGAACAACTATCTCGTGAGCAGTTAAAAGATGTTTTAGGGGGATGGTCTATAAGCACAGCACAAACTGGTGGCTCTACAGTAAATTGTAATGATCACTCCGGAGATCCGGAAAACTGTTCAGGTAGCTGTGAGATATCCGCCGGAAATCCCGGCACATGTTTGACGGAATCCAACGGTTGTTATTGCGGCTAAACATCTGGTAGAATAACTGGAGCAGTAAACTCCAGTTGTTCTACTTTTAAATAATAAGAACTGATATGAAAATCCTGCTATCCTTACTACTTCTCATTGGCAATAGCTTTTACCTATTTAGCCAAAATATACTAAGAGTCGATATCAACGGGAAAAAATATGCAAACCTTATTTTAAAAGTCAATGTAGAAAAAGAGGTGCTTTTCTTTGAGGGCCTCGAAAAAGAACCTAATTCATGGGTCTTCTCTTATCCCGACAGCGTGTATAAGAAAGCAATTTTCTTTAGCCTTTTTTCCAAAGAGGATTCTATTCAAAATGATATCGTCCTGCATCAAAAGGTAGAAAACAAGGAGCTCTTTTGTATTTCCTGCTTTTATTCTCCTAAAAGTACCACTGTTCTGTCTTATGACTCAATAGGAAGCTCTTCTTATAATGCACTAGCATATGATTTTCGAGCAAAAAGGCGTGTCATGACTAAAAATATTCGGGATCATTTTAGTATAATTCACACTGATGATAGTGAATTAACCGCTGCAATGGTCTCAACCGACTCAAAGTTCTCAGAATTTAAGCAAGATAATTATACAAAAAGAATTGATGAATTCCGGACTATTGTCAAAAGATATCCCAGATCTAGTGCTTTAATGGCCCGATTAGCTTTAAATGCCAATCGATTCTCTGATAAAAATGATCTACGTTCTATTTTTAATCAATTTGGGGCTAGTCTTTTGGAGACTTTTTATGGGGAAAAAATACGGAATTATTTAATGGATAGATTTCCGAATAGCGCGCTTTTAAATGTTGCTACGGGCGCTACAGAACCTATTATTTTAAAACCAGAAATTCCGACTTTAGTGGTCTTTTCTGCTTCATGGTGTATTCCATGCCATAAAATGATACCACTGGTTAAAGAAATAAATAATGATTTAGGTGATAGATTAGCAATCGTTTATATATCTGTAGATCTCGAAAATACGAGAGATCATTGGAAAAAGATGCTCAAACAAGAGAAATTTCCCTTTCGGAGTCTCTTTCCAGCTGATGTAAATGCTTTCAAACAGCGTATCGGTGCGACATCTTTGCCACTATGTTACCTCGTTGAAAAAGATGGTTTTTTTTCAGCTGTGGAGATCAGATCACAAGCAGGGAAAAATAAACTGTATGAAACAGTTATGAACTAATTTTATCATGAATAGTACAATTTTCCTATCAGCGCAACCCGACAATATTTATTTTATATGGCAATTGGAACTACAGTTGCGTAATCTAAAGTCACTAGCTATAGATAAAGAAGCTATTCATGTTGTGGTAGGATATAATCCCAAAAGAGGTATAAATCCAGCGTTCAATAAATTTATCAATGACCATTTGGATTTTGCGCAGTTTTTCCTTTACCCAGACAATCGTATTGAGCCCTGTTATACATCTTCTATACGCCCACACATTCTGAAACAGCATTTTTCAAGCTTTAGTGAACTTCAATTCAAGACAATCTTTTATCATGATTCGGACGTTCTTTTTTCAAGAATACCTCAAACTCCAAAATCCGATATTAATGAGTGTTTTGTTTCTGACACGAGAGGCTACCTCGATCTTAACTATATAAGACGGGTGGCAAACGAGGCTCTTTTGGACGATATGCTGTCAATTGTGGGCTTAGATAAAAGCATAATTGAAGGTGAAGATGCAAATACAGGTGGAGCACAGTATATATTAAATGGGATCGATGCCAATTTTTGGGATAAGGTCGAAAGAGATGCTGAATCTTTATATCTGTGCATGCGAGAATATAATGATAAGTTATGGCAAAATAATTATGAGCAAACAAGGGAATATCGGTCAAAAAAAAGGGGGATACAGGCCTGGTGCGCAGATATGTGGGCTGTGTTATGGAATCTATGGTTAGTTGAGAAAAAAGTATCTATTCACCAGGAACTCGATTTTTCTTGGCCCTATAGTCCGATTGAGCAATGGACAACGAGAGCGATTTTGCATTATTCAGGAGATGTCAAACGTAAGGAAGATTTCTTTAAGAAAAATGAGTATCTCAATAGGGTTCCTTGGTATGACTGTTCCCTTTTGTCTATCCCCCAGCAAAACTGCAGCTCAAAGATCGTAGAATTCATACTCCAAAGAAAGAGAGAACTGGACAGTCAACGAAATAGCTATTTAAAATCTTGTTTGATTTTAGAGATTGATACAATCGATAATAATATTATTAGCGATTTAGATTTATTTCACACAGTTATTTCCAAATATTTTAATATTTCATTTTATGTTTTAGCAAAATTTGGAATAATAGAACCCAATGAAATACATCAACCTATTTTAACATATTCAGATTTACTTCCTGAAAATTATCAGCAAGTTATTTTTATACCGATAGCAAGTATACCCGCCATCGAAGATCTGAAGGAGATGTTGCGTATCGGAGAAAAGGATAATCTAAACAATACTTATCTCAAAGTTTTACCCAATAAAAATTTGCATGTTGACGCTTTGTTTAAAGAGGTATTTACTAAAGTATTAGATTTTGAAGTCTTGTCAGCCAACCAAGGGAAATTCAATCAGTCTCTTCCACGAAAGGCGCATGAAATTCGAATCCTAAATTTTAAACATGGTTATTCAGCCTCTAAATCAATTGGAGATCTTCTACATGATCCTACCATCTCCAGAAAACATTTCGGATATGTACTTGATTCCACTTATAATTTTTCTTAAATCATGGTAATAACCGATACAAATAATACCTATACAATATTGTCTACGATTATTGAGGATATCTTAGACAAAAAACCCATTAGTACATTGGTGGAAGATTATGTTTCAACTGTTCTTTCCAGGAGCGAATTTAATTTTGAAGGCGGCGTCCTCGGACTTGGCTGGCTGATTGCATTTCTACTTAATAGAGATTTTCTAGTAGGAGAAGAGGATGAAATACTTGAAGACTTTGATGATCAAATTTATAAACTGACTATAAAAGAAGTTCTCTCAGCACAGCCAAACGTTGATACATTATTAGATTTTATGTCTTATTACCAATTGAGGATCAATCCCAAATCTATTACCGCTCCATATTATCGTCGATTTACACATTTTGAATGTATAAAATTAATTATTCAACGCTTGAATCAATACCTAACAGAGGAAAAAGGTGATGATGTAGAAGCTAAATTGAACATTGTACTTCGATATAGTTATCTGTCCGGAACAACTGTTTCGGAGAGTTTATTTGAAAACGAATTTTATAAAACTGTTGAGGAAATCCTTGATTTTATAGAAAAGGAAGATACAGCGCAAATCCCACATTCAGTTCTACCCAAATTATACGTTTGTGTGCATCAGTATAATAATGATTTTTGGAAAAATAAGATAAGGCGAAAATTGAAGGATATACCTTATAGTTATACATCTAAAATATGGAATTCTGTTATTGCCGATTGGAAAGACAACTATATCAGTATTCCACACTCTGGTTTATTTTTAGATAATAATGAGCGGGGTAAATTTCTAGTTTATCTTTTTTCAAATTTCAAAAATGTTCAGATTACCTATGCAAACAATTGAAATTTCCATTGTGATCCCATTGTACAATAATCGGAAGTATGTCGAAAAAACGATCGAAAGTATTCAGCAGCAGACTTTAGTCTGCTGGCATTGTTTCATTATTGATGACGGTTCAACAGATGGAGGAAGGCAGATCGTCGAAGATAAGATACAAGACGACTTGCGGTTTTCATTATTTAAAAGAGAAGAATACTCTTCTCACAAAGGTGCAAACGTGTGTCGTAATTTAGGACTGTCCTTTTTGAAGTCGGCATATGTGATGTTTGTTGATGCTGATGATTATTTGTCTAACAATTGCTTACAGAATAGGCTAGCTTATATAAAGGAGTATGGCGGTTTTGATCTATATATCTTTAAGACAGCATTTATTGACACAGAGGAGCGAATCAGAGGGGAGTTTAAAGTCTTGGATCAGGATATCCAACGTTTGATTGTAAATCTGGTAAAACATAAAATACCTTGGCATACAATGTCCGGAGTTTGGCGTGTTGGTTTTTTAAAAGCAATTGGCGGCTGGAACGAGCAGTATGAAAGGTTGCAAGATGTAGAACTCAATCTGAGGGCATTATTAAATAATCCTAAAATAAAGTATGCGCATCTTTCAATAGATAGTTTTTATAGGTATGATAATCTGACAATTGAAAAGCAGAAAGCTGCAAGAATGGGGTTTTGCAGATTAACAAAGGATTATTATAAACAATTTCTTTCCTCTGCAATTTTGAATAAACACAATAAATCTAAAGTAAATAGCGAATTTCAGAAGCTTATTGAACGTCAGCTCGTACATTATCTCTATAACGAGACAGAGAAAGATCCCAAATGGGAATCCCTATACTTAGATACATTATGTGCGCTGGAAGTATCAAAATCTGATATCGAATCTGTAAACAAAATCTTTGATAAATTTCAACTATAACTTTTTATGAAAAATGTATTTTATAAATTTTTTATTGTGATTAATTTATTGACCATTTCTGCGTTAGTTTATGGACAAGACCTTAAAAATAGGTTGGTATTAAACTTTCACGATGGTCCTAATTTGGACAGTCTATCAATGGAAATCAGGACTCTTGAAAATGTTAAATATATCTTTTCAGCGGACATATCGGATAAATCAAAATATATTTTTGAATATCCCAAGCGTCTTTATGATTCCATCAGTCAGATAGATCTAGGCTTTTATGACGAGAAATATGCTGTAAAAAATTACATTGGGTTTAGTATGCCATTTAAAGAGGATACGGTAACGTGTGCAGGCTGCCTCTTCTCCAATAAAGATATTGTTTTGGATCTTACTTATCTAACAACGGATGTATATCCCAATAGCATCCGGATCAATCCGAGCACTGGAAGTATGGAAAGAGTAACAGCAAAGCGCCATCTCTATTCACCGAATGATATCGATGCCGAATTGCTCATTTCGGCTGTTTCCATGGAGTCTGGTTTTTCCATGTTTAACAGGTCACCCAAAAATAAGGGAAAGACTTACGCGACGATGCTGGATGAGGGGTTAAACTTGATTCAAATGTTTCCAAATTCCAGTACATTGTTGAAAAAGTTATTTTCAACATTAAATTTTTATAAAGAGTCAACTGATATTAAACCACTTTTTGATGCTTTTGATTCAGATATTCAATCTAACCCTACCGGACAGCAAATCAGGAGATATCTAGAAGCCAAGTTTGATAATTTATCGTTAATTAATACATCTACCCGGAAAACTGAGAAAGTTATTCCAGACAAATCCCGGGCAACGTTATTGATATTTTCCGCCTCCTGGTGTATTCCATGCCATCAGATGATTCCTTTGGTTAATCAGCTTTATGGACAGACAAAAGAAAAATTAGACATTATCTATATTTCAATTGATGAACCCCAAACAGAAAAACTATGGCAGCAGATGATCTACGATGGAACCATTATTTACCGTAGCTTATCGGCGATGGATAACGTGAAAGATGTTAAAAGAAATTATCTGGTTGATCTAATTCCCTTTAGCTATATCGTAGGAGCAGATGGAAAATATCGATCTATAAATATCCGCAAAAAAGATGCATACGAGCAACTTGTGACCAATTATGGTCAATAATAAAAATACTATATAGATGAGTATCCGGTCGGTTGCAAACGATCGTATAGACAGTCGAGCAGCTGCTAACAAGCTCTCCTAATAAATAGCCTGGGAGATGTGGCTATTATACTTTTAATAATTATAAATCAAAAAAAATGAAAAAAATTTCGTTGGCAAATCTAAATCTTAAAGAAATAGAACAGCTTTCTAGAGGGCAGCTAAAGGATGTTCTTGGAGGATGGAATGGTGGTACTAGCCCAGAGACTAACCCCGTTACAGCAGATGAAAACGGATATTGCCCAGTAAATGGATCTGGTGATGACTGGTGTTCGGGTTCATGCACGAATGGCGGAACTTCCGGCACATGTGTTAATGTTGAATCGAACGCCTGTGTATGTCAATAATACATAGATAATCATTTAGCTGTTAGGCCAAAGGATATTAATCTTTTTGGTCTAATAGCTAGATGTATCAAAATCATTATATATATGACATGTCCGTTTTGTTTTGGGATTCATACAGATCTTCTTCCGGTCGGAGTTGATCATCCTGTTATTGTTAGGAAGAAAATTATAGGTGCTGGCTATAGATTTGTGAAATGTCCAACATGTGGTTCCAAGGACCGGGACCGTTTGGTGTATACTTTTTTGGTTGATTATCTTGGTGTATTCAAAAAGCAATTTTCAATATTACATATTGCACCCGAAAAGGTAATTTTAAAAAGACTTACCGGTCATGTTTATGATTATGTTACCGGTGATATTGATTTATCACGTTATTCTAAAAGCGATAATATTCGACAGACAGACCTGCTGAATACGGGGTTTTCTGATTGTAGATTTGATTTAATCATCTGTAATCATGTTTTAGAACATATCGTAGATGAGCAAAGAGCTTTACAAGAAATTAAACGGATACTTAGGGTAGGAGGTAGTGCCATCCTCCAAGTTCCAATATCACCTTTGCTTCAAATTACAGAGGAGGATCCTAAGATAATAACCAATAAAGATAGACTTGAACATTTTGGTCAGCATGATCACGTCAGACTGTATGGAATAGATTATGAGGATCGTTTGAAGAAGATAGGATTCAAACTACAGTCATTCTCTCTGTTTGAAAAATACCCAAATTTTGGCTTAAATCCAGAGGAGAAACTTTACCTGGCGAGCAAATCCGACGATTAAAATACTGTTTTAAAGTATGGAATTGATAGAGAATATTTTTATACCAACATATGTAGTCAATCTACGAAAACGAGTAGACAGATTGGCGCATATAAAGAGAGAATTTGCAGGTAGAGAAGAATTCAAGGTCACTTATATTGAGGCCGTCGAAGATACTATTGGTGCTTTAGGTTTATGGAAATCCTTAGTAAAGGTTATTCATGAAGCAAAAAATGCCGGGGATGAACTTATAATTTTCTGTGAGGACGATCATCAGTTTACAGCCAATTATAGTAAGCAAAAGCTATTTGAGATTATCCAGGAGGGGTATAAATTAAATGCTGAGCTGCTAATAGGAGGCTCGAGTGGAGGATTTAAGACTTCGCTGCCAGTTTCGGAAAATCTTTTGTGGGTACAAAGTTATTGTTCAAATCAATTTTTGGTGATCTACAAACGATTTTTTGACATCATTCTTCAGAAGACGGATTTTGATCCTAAAAAGAAGGTTGACAATACAATTTCAGATTTAGCGCTCTCAAAGTTTGTCATTGTGCCTTACCTCTCCAATCAGAAATGTTTTTATTATTCAGATGTGACCATGTTTAACCAGTTGTATCCCGAAAATCAACTTGAGCGCTTTACTGAGGCCGAGCAAAATCTTGGTAAGATTATGAAAATCTATCAAATGTTCCGTTCAAAGCTAACATAATGTAAACTAAAAGCTATGAAAATCAGATTAACTACTTTTGCAAGACCAGATCAAGATCTGCTTTTTCGGTTCTCACACCGTTATCTACAGGGAAAAAATAAATGGAAAGATCTTGAGTTTGTTACCGATGATCATTATGACCGTCTGGTGATATTGACTTTTCCTCATCAGCAGACACTTGAGAAAGGATACGATGAAAGTAAGAGTATTACTTTTATGACCGAATCCAGCCTTTCATCCTTTGCGCGGCAGCACCCCACCTCACGGATGATGAATGTGCATTTGCATTTGCCATTTTTTCCAGTCAATTTTTCGACTGATGGAGAATCAGATCGTGTTGATAAAACCGAGCTCCTATCGGCTGTAGTCAGTGAATTAGCTGGATTTCCTGGGCACAGAGCTCGTCTGGAATTCATTTTAGCATTGGACAAAGTATTCAAGGACGGTTTCGATGTTTATGGACGTCCATCACATGGTAAGTTTTTTAATCTTCTAAATAATTATAAAGGGTATCTAAAAGATAAGTATGAAGGCTTATGGAGATATACCTACCATGTAGCTTGCGAAAACGCTTATGAAAATGGATATTTTACAGAGAAAATCGTAGATCCCATTATTACAGAATCATTGTGTTTCTACGCAGGATGTCCTAATCTTGCAGATTATATTAATCCAAAAGCGTTTGTTCGGATTGATCCTTATTGTATTGGTTCATCTTTGGAAACCATTATTGCATCTGTAAGAGACAATATATGGGCAAAGAGAGTGCCCTATATCTTACAGGAAAAAAGACGCTTTCTGACCGATCTTCATCCTATGAACATGATCTGGATGGCGGTGCATGATAAAGACATGGGTAAATTATATAATAGCTCGTTGTGATAAAGAGATTTCCTCATTATAAGCAGATGGACGTGATGGATTGCGGTGCTACATGTCTTCGAATGATGTTTAAATTTTATGGACAGACGATTTCAATTCATAAAATCAGAAAACTATGCCAGACCACAAAAAACGATGTCAAGCTATTAGAAATTAGTGAAGCTGCAGAAAAATTAGGTTTTCGGACTTATAGTGTACGATTAAGTTTGGATCAGTTAACACAGATTGAACTTCCTTGTATACTGCATTGGAATCAAAATTAATCCCTTAAATAGAAGGAGATCAGTCAAGGATCTTCTGGACTTAAATATGATAAGGATTTAATTACAAAGACGTCTCATAATAGTAGTAACGATGGAATGTGGATCGAGAAGCGAAGTTTTGGAGATATCGTTTCATAAATACTATATCGTCTGCTTAAAAAGTAGTAGTAGACTTAAATACTGCTAAGAACATGGTTGATTTTACTATTAATATTTAAATATTTTTTACAAAATGAAAAAAAGCAAGCACATAATTATTTTGATATTGGCTATTTTATTCCAACAAGGGATTATAAAGGCACAGTGGACAGACAAAAGAGAGAAACCCACCATACATATTGAAGTTAAATTTGGGACGATTACTAAACCGAACAGGAATGATTCCGCGATGGTTGCTTTTCGAAACTATGGACTAGGGCAATTTATTCATTGGGGATTATATGCTATACCAGGGAACGAATGGAATGGCATAAGTGCAAGGCAAGGTGCCGCTGCCTCTGAATGGATACGTTCTTGGGGTGGGCCGACCGCGCCCAAAAATTGGACGGAGACTTATGACAATTTATATAAACAATTTAATCCGAAAAACTTTAATGCAAAGCAATGGGCGAAGCGTTCGAAGGAAATGGGCGCTAAATATGTGATTTTTACTACCAAACATCATGATGGATTTTGCTTATGGCCTTCTAAATATTCAGATTATACAATTGCCAGTAGTCCATATAAAAAAGACATTGTCAAGCAAGTCGTGGATGCTTATTCTGAGCAAGGCATAGACGTCTATTTATATTTTTCAGTTGAGGAATGGAATAATAAGGACTATGTCAAAAGCATTCCGAAAACTGCCGATGAAAAAGCTAGGTTTAATCGTTTTTTAGAATATACAAGGAACCAGTTATTGGAACTGCAAACAAATTATCCCCAAATAAAAGGGTTTTGGTTTGATGGCACCTGGGATCCATCTTGGATAAATTCTTACGGGTTTACTTACAATTTAGAGAAAGAGTTGAGAAATAATAATCCAAATTTAATAATTGGCTCTCGTTTTCGAAATGATGAGCATGGCAGTCGACATTTTGATTCAAATGGCATGTTATTAGGTGACTATGAGCAAGGGTGGGAACGGAAAATGCCTGCGAATATCGATATAATTGGCGGAAATGATTGGGACTGTGTTATGACCATCCCTCCAAACGGATGGGGACATATCAAGAATACGGAGGGGATGTATTTAAAAACAACAGATGACATTATCGATTTATTGATGAGATCTCGTTCGATGAATGGTAATTTTGTTCTAAATTTCGGTCCGGACGAAAATGGGAACATGAGTAAATACGAGAATAAACTTATAACAGATTTGGGAAAATGGACTAAAGCCAACACCGACGCTATTTATGAAGTCAATCACTTCCCTTTGGAAAGTGGATATGGCTACTATACTATCAATAAAACCGATTCAACTTCGCTATTCTTGACAGTAATTAATAGACCGATGAACGGAATATTGAGACTTGCCTTTCCAAAAAGTTCTAAATTAGTTCCTTTGTCAGCTTCTTTGTTAGATAATAAACATAATTTAATTCTGAAAAACGCGAATATTGGTTTTGATAGAGATAAAAATATATATTTCGACATCATTATTCCAAAGAATTTGAAATATAAAAGAGCGTTCGTGATTAAAATAAAATTAGGTCAATCAAATATTTTAGAGAATAAATTAATGGATGCAAAAATTTAAAGTTGTCTTCAGTTACGGTTAGTATTGTAGCGGTGAAACAATCATTTAATGCTTGAAAAAGCAAAATAGAGAAGCTAAGCTGTATTATTTAAATAATTAATCGATGAAAAAAATATTTCTTTTTATCTTATATTAGCGCATGATGAGACATTGTTCACTTATTGTACTATCGTTTTTAATGTTTTGTTTTAATGCAGTTGCCCAAAATAAGGACATCCTGAATTTAACAAATGCTTTTATTGATACCGTTAAATCCAATGCATATTCCAGTGCCAATGTAAATTGGGATTCTGTTGCTCCGATTATCATCAAGAAAAGTTGTGGTATCAAAGAAGCTAAAGATTTGCTCCCCTTATTCAAGATGGTTCTGAGCGATCTTCGGGATGTGCATTCCTCTCTACAATATCATGAGACCGATACGAGCATTAAAGAAGATTTTATGGTTCAATTGAGGCAGATGGCGAAGATGACTGATGCAGATGCAGGCCTGCCACCCAAAAATTATCAATCTTATATGATTGATAAAAAATATGCTTATATAAATATCCCTCCAGTTCGGTTGGAGCAGGCAAAATATATAGATACCATTGGAAAACAACTCAAATTTTTGGATGATAATAATCCCCAAGCTTGGATAATAGACCTTACCGAAAACAGTGGCGGAGCCAATTACCCCATGATATGGCATTTTGCGTCATTAATTGATGTCGATTACAGCTATTCAGATGTTTTGAATACAGGGGAGGAAAAAAAGATTTCGGTAGTACTTAGACCGGAAGGCGAGCAAGCTAAGCAAGTATATGATATTTTAGAGCTAGATCCCAAAAAACGTCCGCCCATTAAATTGAAGAATACGCAAGTTCCCATTGTTATTTTGACCAGTTATTATACTGCTAGTGCTGCGGAGGCATTTTTATTACATTTTAAAGGACAGAAAAATGTGATAACTGTTGGTCAAAAGACATACGGTCTCACATCGACCAATCAATATTATGAGATTGGGAATAATTTTTCTCTGGATTTGACTATAAGTGTTTTAAAAGACCGTAATGGGAAAAAATATAAAATTAACGAAGGAGTGAATCCTGATTTTCTTTTGCCATTTGATCATTCAAATATTAAAACCACAAATCAATTATTAGAAGCGGTGATTAATAGTAAGAAAGACTACATTGAAAAAGCTTTGGAAATTATAAGCAAGCCAAGTAATTTCTCTTTATGAAGATACGTAGATTCACCTAAAGTACTTTTACAGCAAATGATCATTAATAATTTTGGGAGAAGCGCTTGGCAATTTAGGAGAAAAATTAGAAGTAAACTTGATGAAATTATTGCTAATAAGTGGCTTAATAACCCTCAAGGTAGTTTTGTAGCAAGATGAAGAACTTAAATTTAGGTGAAGAAATCGGAGAAGTATTAGGGAAAGGGTTAGTTGCAAGTGGTTGTTCGGAACTTCCGAACAACCACACAGCATGGCGCATTATGCAACAAAAAATGATTTTGCGGCTATTTTAATTTTCCAAAGAAACTTTACGCTCTCTACTGCGGAATTCTTTCAATTCACTAATAAAATCATTTAGTGCTTCTTGCTGTACATGGTCCATTACCACAATTTTATACCAATTGTTATCTTCGTCGTGCGAATCCGGAATTAAGCCAAATTTAACTGCTAGCTCTTTGGGCAAATCAGCCGATTTTATGGTAATGATATTCATATGTGAATCCCTATAAAAGCCAATTCCCAATTTTTCGAGTTCCTGACAACATACTTCTGTCCGGTAGTTCAGAATCTTCATTTTCTCTAACCATTGATGTGGGCCATAGGTCTGCAAAATCATCCAAATTGCCACAGCGTTTGCTCCAGAGCGACTTCCGCTCAAAGTGGTATCCATTCCATTGACATATTTCGCTTCTTTGGTAAAAACATTGTCTATCAATCCTTTTCTCGTGATAAATATACCAGTTCCATAAGGGGCTTGGAGCATTTTATGGGCATCCATGGTCACCGATGAGACGTGTTTATTGTTGAAACCGATATTATGGTTTTGATTGACAATTGGATAGATAAATCCCCCAAATGCCGCATCTATATGAAGTTTAAAATTAAGATCATATTTTATGAAAACTGAGGCGTAATCATCTGGATTATCAACGCTTCCAAACATGGTGGTACCTGCATTTGAAATAACGATAGCATACTTTTTGCCATTTTTCACAGCTTCATAGACATGCTTATCCAGTTGATCCGGCAGAATTTCTCTGGTATCAAAATCGACCGGAACAATCACAAGATCAATATTCAATAAATTTGCAGCTTTATTGACCGAATAATGTGTGTCTTGCGATGCAATTAGAAAAATTTCATTACAACTGGCATTAAATGTATTGATGAAGAAATTTCTGTACATCCAACATGCTTGTATATTGGCTTCTGTACCTCCAGAGGTAACATATCCATCGCAATCTTCTTGAGATTGTAATATATCTTTACTTAAGATTTGAATGACATCTTTTTCAATATCTTGGGTGCCTTGAAAAAAAGGTTCCGATTCTCCGACAGTATGACAACCAATATGGTTAGGATTCTGAACAATTGTCTGAAGGAAAGGAGCTTCCTTTAAAAATTCAGCCTGTTCATAAAAAACTCTTCCATCCAATTTTGTTCCGGGAAGCCCTAATACAGGACTTTGGCTATAATTGATATTCTTAGCAAGTGCTTTGGATATTAGTTCTTTTTGAATCTCAACCCCAATTTTTTTCCAGTATTTATATTCTTTCATTTGGTGTTTTAAATTATTAACTTCATTTAGTCAAAATATAAAGCCGATTGTAAAAGTCATTAATTAGATGAAATTTTCAAACTGTTATTTTTAAAACAAAAAAAAAAATGATTTAGTGGATTTTTTACTGATAAATATTTGGAAAAAAGCGGAAAATTGACTTACCTCTGATGAAGCCGAAGAGCTATATGATTTTAATTATCTTTCTTTTAAAATCAACAATGTGCCGCATTGGAAAGATGTAAAAAGATTTTTATTGACCGTGAATGAGTTTGTTGTGGAAGGGAAATGGGGTGGTTTTGATAATTTTAATAAATTGGAATATTTAGCTGAACGGATCAGTTGGTTTCATGGGATTCAAAGTCATTAAGACCGGAGCTCAGAAAATATGTTTATAAAAAAAGCTATGAATGGAAGAGGTTAATCTAAAAGCGAGGATAAAAAGGAATATGTTAGATATCCTGTCCGGAAAATCATTTAGAGATGAAACGAGTGAAATAATTCAACATCTAAATAAAAGCAATGCAAATGCATTCGTTGGCATTCAAAGAGAAGATGGAATCTATACAATTATTGGTGCCGAAAAAATTTATTATATGACGCCTTTAATGACTAAAGGCGATATTCCGATCGGTGAATTTCTAAGTATTTTAACAAAAAATGCAATGACGCTCGGCAAAACTTCAACCTATGAGTTTGTCAAAATTAACGAAAACAGTGCCGTTTGGGTCATGAATGCCGAAACGATGAATGCTTTATGGAATACGATGCTTTTGCTGGATAGCGTGCGTAAATCATGCTGAAATCTCCTGCTTCTGGTTTTGCAGATCCTATAATTTTATCATGTGAATAGATTACAGCAGTTGGATGTCTAGTCTTTTCACCTCCCCATTCTCCCCATTCACCGAGTTTTCCCGATCGTTGGTCTAAAGCCCATAGGCTAGGGGCAGATTGTGTCGTAGTTTTGAGTCAACAAATAAGAACAAAAGAACTAACACAATAAAATAAAGACATTATGAAAGCATTAATAAAAACATTCGCAGCAGCAGCCTTAATCGCAGTATCCACCTTCGCTATGGCCGCTGAAGGACCAGGTTCAAAATCAGCAAAAGCAAACGTTAACCTTTCAACAGCAGACTTTGCTCTTGAGCATTATGTTGCGGTAACGACTGAAGGAGAGTCAGCTGGCGTAGAACAACTATTTGCCGAAGATTTCAACCAAAAGATCCAGGCTTCCAATGCCCAGTCTCATAGTCGTGACGCAGTGATCAAATCTTTGAAAAAACAAAAAGGCGAGAAGCTAAACTGTACAGTAACTACAGACATTATCGAAGAGTCAGCAGATTATATGATTGCCAAAGTAACTCTAAAATTTGAAGACTTCACCAAGACTGATCTTGTGACTTTGATACGTGAAGGTAATAATTGGAAAGTAACTAGTTCAGTCAACTCCTATAAATAGTGCCTTATTACTGGTGGTTTGCCAGTCATAAAAAGGCAAACCACTAGTGAATCATATGTTTATTTAAGGCCACGTCGTGAGATGTGGCCTTTTTCTGTTTTGGGACAACAAAGCGGAGACTTTTCGGTTGTTTCGCTTTACCGACAATATAGCCTTAGTTTCCCTTATTTAGACTCTTGGCGACGCCTAAGTTTGTATAAGAATTTAAAACAATAACATTATGGCAAATCAATTTCTTATTAAAAACACCATGGCAGATATGCGCGATTTATGTGCATGCGAAATTACCGACCTGCAAAAAGGCATTTACTGCGGCGTACAGCTTTTAGGTTATTATCAGGCAGGAGACACACCTGCGCCAATCGAATACTTTCTTTCGACAACGAATGGTTCAGACAATGGTGGCAGTATCATTGCAACTGGGGGAATCACATTAGAACATAGGTTTCTAGAAGCAGTTAATCCACTTTACTTTGGTGCAAAAGCAGGGTTAGATACCGATGCAACCCCGTCTATACAGCAAATTTTTAATTCCGGCTATAGAAGCGTGGAAATAAGCTGCCAATTACTTGCAGATTCCTATTTGGGACTACCAGATGCCACAGTACAACGCTATCCTTCACATCGGATTATAGGTAAAGGGGGATCGGTGCATTTGACCAATAATGTCAATGACGGCTGGATAACTTCTCAATCTTCATTATTAAATCCCGGTTCAACAGACAATTTGTACACAGGTAAAGTCTTTATCGACAATTTGGTTGTGAGAAATGCGGGTGCGGATATGGGGAACGTAGCAGATAATACACCTTTATCGGGTACATTCATAGATGGGGATCGGATCTATAATGTTTTTATTACCAAGTGTTCTTTTTTTAGGGTTAAGCATGTTATCAAATCTTATAAAGAAAAGAGACCCGATAACACAGATGCTTATCCAAATGGGTATTTACAATCTGTTACGATTATAGGTAACATATTCGAACAAGTCGAAAGAATAATTGACGCCTATAGATGCTTCAACTTTACCTTCAAAGACAACATGTGTGAAGGCTGTTTATCGGGAATCTGGTTTAAAAATATCGAGGGAAAACCTACCGTTAATGTTGCTCGGATTGTTGATAACATATTTGAAGGTGGTGGAGTTTTCTTATACTCTGGACCGATAGCTGGCGGGAAAATCTCCGGAAATTATTTCGAGGGTAATTATAATGCTGAGATTAAGGCCTACAAAGCACATTTGTACTTTAAATTCGAGACGGGAACAAATTACATGGGCTTAGCTATTGATAGCAACAACTTTCAATCGCACGTTGATCAGAAGGTTGATGTTGGGTTTTCCGATATCAAGTTTGACGGAAATTTTACGACAGATGCTGAATATTTAGGCAATGTAAGTATCCGTAACAATAACTCCAATTCCTATTCTCTCGTTGAGCCACAATCCCGGATTAAATTTTATGAGGGAAACTCCATTACTGCTGATATGTATTCTAGGTCCCGAACGGTTGTGAGTCCGACCCAAAGCCGGGTTTCATTTCAGCGAAAAAGACAAGAGTTATTGAGCTCAACCTCCCTTTCTTCAGATGGGCATGTGATTGCTCGAATCAACATCGCGCGAATTAAAAGTTTGATGACGAGGCAGGAAGACAGGACTTCGAACGGAACCATTAATATTATGTTATTAGCTAAAACTTCTGGAATGATAACGATCGGTTCGACATTAGCGATTGTGGATTTTTTGATTATGCCTGCATCAGAAGGAATGAGTTCTGGGGCAATTGATGAAGTTTACTATAAGTTTAAATTGCGTAGTGTACTTAATATAGATGCTGGGAAGCCGATAAATTCAAATTTTAGTGGTGCAACCACTAAGGCCCATTTCAATGAGGATACGGCGGTTCTTACAGCTGTGCCGGACGGCGATTTTGTAAAGCTAATACTATCTACATTTGTAGCACCATCAATCGACAACTTTGGCAAGGCTGACCGACTGCTGTCATTTCAGACTATTCAGATCAATGCCAGCAATAATTCTTATAATGTAGGTTATACAGTACTTTAACAAAAATAGGGACTGGTAGATCTACCAGCCCCTATTTTTTTACTTTATTTTAAGATCATTCTCATATTATCCTTCGCCCCTTTATTTCCACCATTCACCGAGTTTTCCTGTCTGTTAGTCTAAAGCCCATAGGCTAGGGGCATATTGTGTTGTAGTTTTGAATCAACAAATAAGAACAGATATAAACTAACAATATAAAATAAAGACATTATGAAAACGCTAGTAAAAACATTCACAGCAGCAGCTTTAATCGCAGTATCTACTTTCGCTATGGCCGCTGAAGGACCAGGTTCAAAATCAGCAAAAGCAAACGTTAACCTTTCCACAGCAGACTTTGCGCTTGAGCATTATGTTGCGGTAACGACCGAAGGAGAGTCAGCAGGCGTAGAGCAATTATTTGCCGAAGATTTCAACCAAAAAGTTCAGTCGGCAAATGCAAAGACCAACAGCCGTAATGAAGTCGTTAAATATTTGAAAAAACAAAAAGGCGAGAAGCTAAACTGTACAGTAAATACCGATATCATCGAAGAATCAGCAGATTATATGGTAGCCAAGGTGACAATGAAATTTGAAGACTTTACCAAGACAGACCTTGTGACTTTGGTACGTGAAGGTAATGAATGGAAAGTGTCCAAATCGATCAATTCATATAAATAAGAGCCATCTCGAATAAATATATAAATGTTGTAGAGCCACGTCGAGAGATGTGGCTTTTTCTGTTTTAGCTCCTTCCCATTCTTTTAATTTTTAGTTGCAGCAAATTCGACTCAGAGAGGGATCAAATTTAGTGTTTAAACAGAGCTTGTTCAGTGTTCATTCAGTGTTTGTTCAGTGATTACTCAATATATTCTGAATAACCAGTGACTAATCACTGTCTAAATATTGATCAAAAATTGTGATTAGGGATAAGATGGTATCCGGAGGTATCGGTTTTAATACTTATCTAAATTATTTTAATGAGGCAATTGTGGCAATCATCAAAAATGAGGTGGCCTATCGATAACGTTTCATTATCTTGTGTAGGAAAAATGCGGTATCCCTTATTCCTTAGACATGGTCATTTCCTTTACGTTATTCCTTGAGCATAATGGAATTCATTCAAGAACAGTGATACTATCTTTGGCCATCCGTTGACTTACCGTTTACGGATCGTGTAAATGTGGAGCTGATTGTCTACTTTACAGACTAAAATCTGGAAATATGCTAAAGTCCTTCGGACATCAACAGCGATAGGCATTTATATCCGGCGTTTCGATCCAGTCCTTGCGCATTTTAAAGTCAAAAGGGCCTGATTCTCATCAGACCCTTTCTCTTAGCGCTTACTTGTACAGTAATTTTTATGTTTCTTATCGTTTCCTCTTTTTTGTTTCGTCACCCAATGTTTTTAAGGACTATTGGACTTTCACTGTACGACGCCAATTTTTATATTGAACCTTTCTTTTGAAAGGCAGCTTGTTGCCGTTTTGTATAGTGAGAACAACAGTCGGTTTGAAATAGTTTTTGTTAAATTATATAATTATAATCCAAACTTCCTTGGGTAATAAGATAATGATACCATAAAATATTGGGTTAAATTGTTCAAATAGCCAGTGGTGAACTCTGAGCTGCTTTGTCGAAAATAAATGCCCTTATTTTGTTTCAAAAGATCATAAGCGGCTAATTTAAATTCCAAATTATTGCCTTTTAATACACGGTATGAGGTATTGGCATTCCATATCAACACATGGTCGTTTGAAAAAGTAGATCTGCTGTACCTACTGTTCACATTGCTATTGATGCTCCACCTTTTGGACAGGGCAAGGCTTGCGCTAAGTCCCGTACTAAGAAAATGGGAAGAATAATATAAGAATCCATTCTCTTTGTCACTTTGTTTGTTAAATTGCCATGTATTAATAAAACCAAGTACGATATGATCAATATTTGTGTAATAAGTATTCAGGTTGAGATTGCTACTCCAATTATTTACTTCGCGTTTTATTCCATCCATGTACTGATAGTTATTACCTTTACTTATATTTCCTCTAAGACTGAAGTTAATGGACTGCTTCCTCCGTAGCGCAACTGCTTTTTCAACATTATACCCTACATTAAATACATAAGTTGGGGCTGTATTCTGGATCGCATAATACTGTATCTGATTGGTCTTGTTGGTGATACTGTCAGCAAATCCATTGTGGACCCACGTAAACGATGGCGATAAAGACATGATTAGCCCATATTGTTTGGATTGTGAAAAACTCAACAATGCGGAAAGAACATGCTTTTTGACCTTCGTTAGCTGCTTAGCTCCAAAATAACGAAAGGATGGATTGATATTATCATAAAACGGGCATAACCGATCCAGTTCAGGATAATCCTCGTTGTATTTGTAGGAAATACTTGCTTTTTGTTGGTAGAAATTGACCCGTGAAAAAAAATGTTCTACGCTTATTTCAGGTAATATGGTGACGAAATGCTGCTTTATATTTCTAAATGCTAAAGTAGACTCGTTCTTTTCTCCTTGCCAGCGTGTACCCAATTGCATATTTAAACTCAAGTGACTATTTTTTCGTCCCACTAGATTTTGTGAATACAAGGAATGTTTATAGGTAAGGGAGGGCTGATATATCCATCGGTTAAATTTCGATTGATGGGTCAGTGAATCTTCAATTACCATGTCGTTGTCCCGAACTAAATTGTCGCTTGCAAGATGTTGAAGACTGAGGTGCTGTTTAAAACCAAAATTTTTATAATTGATATTGATCTTAATTATCTGATTTATTTCCTTCTCATGAGGCATGTAAGCACGCACCAGATTTCGGCTTTGCGCTGAATCAAGATAATTGGTAAATTGACTTCCTACCTCCCTGTGTCCTTGGTCTGTTTGTCTATTTATTTGGTAATCAATATAGAAAGAGAATGGGTCAAAGAAGCGCGTGGCCGTTTTACCTTTTATAGGTGATGCTATTTTATTTTGTATACTTATACCAGTCTGAAAATTAATATAGTCTTTGTTATTGGCTGATTGGCGAGATTCGTTGTTAAACGATTTGTTATTGGTATAATCATATTGGGTACCGGATTGTCCTGAAGAGGAGTTTTCTTCTCGAAAAAAATCAAGTGTACTATTCATGGAGATAGGCCGCTGACGAAAGTTGTTTGAAAATTGATGCGTGAGACTCCCGTTCAATCGTTTCGATGCATCATTATAGGCGCTTGTGGATGTACGGCTATTGTTTAGTGGGTTTTCTTCAGCAATAAGTTTGTTAATTGCTGAGTCTCTGATTTCGCGCTGGCTGTTATTATAAAATAGATTGGCTGTAAATATATTATTCCGGTTTGTTTGACCCGTTTGTAAAAAATCATGTTGATAACGTGCGCCAGCTACTGTCTGTCTAGTTATCCCTGGACTTAGAAAGTCAGAGCTAAAATCATTATTTAAACCTACTCCCTTGAATGTGGTATTTTCTAAAAGCTGGTTAAGATCAACAATATTCTTGTTGCTATTATTTTTGGAAAAAGCCAAAGTGGCTTGACGCTGTTTATCGCCATAATTGGCTGTGAGGTAAGTGTCGTGTCGTTTATCAGTACCATAGCCAGCTGTGAGATTACCAAAAAACATTTTTTCACGCCCATCTTTGAGTACGACATTCATAGCATAGTTTTTATCGTCGGGATTTTGGAGCTGCTGAGTCTTTTCTCGGCTGTCATACACCTGGATTTTCTTTACAGCGTCTTTTGCAATATTTTGGAGAGCAATAGATTTGTCGCTTCCAAAAAAAGGCTTTCCATTGACCCAAATATTCTGAAGCTCTTTACCATTATAGGTAATCTTATCATCACCCCAAAGCATGAGCCCGGGAAGTTTGTGTAGTAAATCCTGGACAACAGCATTGCTGTCCAATTTGAAAGCATCGGCATTAAACTCCAGTGTATCTCCGTTCATCCGGACAGGAGGCAAAATTTCTACAGTATCCAAGTGATTGTCCCTTACCGACATGTTGATTTTACCCAAATCCAATACTGAGCGTGCGGATAACCGTACGATTTTGTTCATTTTTGAATACCCTTGATGCCTCCATTCGATCACAAGATTTTTATGAAGAGGCAAATCTTCGATAACAAATTTACCATAACGATCAGATAGAGCTATCTTGCTTACTTTGTCCTGGCCCATTTCGAAAACAGATATGGATGTGGATTGTAAATAGGTGGTATGGACTGAATCGATCACAACGCCTTTTATAGACTGCGCATAAAGCGCCAGACCTGCAATTACAAATAAAAATGTTACCAACCACTTGGCCATATCTTAAAATGAATTCAGTTTAAACTTAACAAGAATAGGGTTTTTAGACTTGATCAAGTTCGCATGTCCTTTTTTCATCGTATGATTCTCTTCATCCGACTTGTTGTGGGCCGAGCCTGTTTCATTGGGATATAGAATACTGTATAGATATTCTCCATCGCTAAGTAGATAATCATTCCATCCAATAATCGGTAGATAATCATTACTGGCATCCGGCATAATATTTCTAAAAGCTAGCACTTCATGATTATTCGTATTAACAGCGATCCATGAACGATCCCCGCCATAGGTGATAAGCTGTAATAGTAAATAATCTTTGTAAGATAAAATCTGATTGAAGCCCAATAGTTTTTCTTTGTTCTCCATCATGAATTTGTCAAAGCCAATTTGATCTTTAATATTATAAAGGAGTGCCGTGTCGACAGAAATATCTTTTGGAAAAATAAATTTATAGACTTTTTGAATTCCTTGTTCACCGAGTTGAAACAACTCGTAATTATTGGGGAAATTGGCGAATGCACTATGATGTCGCATATCGGGCTGAGATAAGTTTCTATCTAGATCTCTAGAGATAGCATACGGATTTAATTTATGGTAAGTGATTACCGTTTGGCCATTATATTGTAAAGCTGTCAAATCCGAACTCTTTTCTTTTGGTTGCCAAAAGGACCAGACGGTATTGTTAAGTTTGAGAGAATCATCCGCCTTATTTGTTACAACTGGGAGATCTACTATCGTATGTTGTCCTTGATTATTAAGCTTTACGGCGAAATGAACTAATCCCAGAATAAACCCACCACTGGAAGGAGTAAGCGTTTGCATAGGTTCTATTTGAGGAAGTTTAAAATCAGTAGACTTAAGCGTATTGGTTATTTTTCCAGCATTGTCCATCAGGGAAACTTTTTCATTACCATTAGACAAAACAGCAATCGTACCATTGGAAATCTGTACTGCATTGATATAATCTATAAGGTCAGCTTTCTTGTCTGCGGAAATGGGTAAATATTGCAGATCGGAAATATTGTGCTGGACCAGACCTCCTGAAGCATGTTTTGGTGAAATCCGAATCTCTTGAATAGGTATGTTAGGAGAATAGAGCAATTGCTGCCCTTGTACGGTTGTGGCGCAAAATAGCACACCAAGAAAACTGAGCACTTTCATAAGGGTAAAATAGACTTGATTAACTTAGTTGGTTTATTTTTTATAACTATATAAGAAAATTTATTGAGTAAGATACAAAAGTGCAGATATAGAATCAAATTATTTTATAAAGGCCGATAGATATTTCAAAAACAAACGTTATCCTTTCAACGGCAGACTTTGCTCTTGAACATTATGTTGCGGTAACCACTGAAGGAGAGTCAGCTGGAGTAGAGCAGATATTTGCTACCGATTTCAGCCAAAAAGTTCAATCAGCAAATGCAAAGACCAACAACCGCGGTCAAGTTGTTAAATATTTGAAAAAACAAAAAGGAGAGCGCTTGAATTGTACAGTAAGTGCTTATATTCTCGAAGAGTCAGCAGATTATATGGTAGCCAAAGTGACCCTGAAGTTTGAAGACTTTACCAAGACTGACCTAGTGACCTTGGCTCGCGAAGGCAATGTGTGGAAAGTGTCCAAATCGATCAATTCGTATAAGTAGCATCTCATCTCTGGTGGTTTGCCGGTCATAAAGAGACAAATAATGTTTATGTATTAAAAATCAGATAGGTTTTTATTCTTATTTTTTAAAATTTAGCGGCCTTATTTATCATTACCTTTATTGGGACAATTATTTCTACGGATGGCTTTATACTATCTAATCCTGTTGTTCTTGGAGATTACATTCAGGTACCATTGATGGCCTTATTTCTGGTATCTGTGGTGCTCCGACAAAAAAAGGTGACCTATACCAGCGAGAAGTATCAGGAGGGGACGAGGCTGGCAACATAAATAGGGGATAAAGCATAAAAAAAGAAAAGCCATAGAGTTTTTTAGAACAAAAACACTTATTCCATCCTGAATTAGTGCGTTGTAGTAAAACATTATGATACGATTTAGACTTTTTTAGTTTATATTCTGTAAGCTACTACCGATGACCGTGATGTCGTACTTTTAGGTCTATTTTGTCACAGATATTTACAAAATTTGTGACAAAAATAAAATCCTTTGCGATCAATTAGTGGTAAATAATCTAAATGAAATAATATGTCACCATTTTTTTGATTTTATAACATTTAATTTGATTGGTTATAAATTATAAACTTGCAAACCCTATCTGTTTAAATAATGAGGAAAATTAGCCTAATTCTTTTTATAGCTTTAATATCATATATTACTGTCCGTGGACAGCGACTTATTAATTCTGCGGATTATCCAATACAAAAGATTCGCGTAGTTATTGAACAAGCTCAAGGAGGAACAGTTTCTGAAAATATAAGGGGCTTAAAGTATATATTATTAAAGGGAAACAAGAACAATCTAGTCGATTTCATTTCTGATTTTAAGGTATCCAATGATAGGATCGGTGTGATTGGTTCTATCTCGAGTGGCGGTTCGTTCTACGTATACGATAAAGAAGGCGAGTTACTGAAGAAAGTAAACAAGAATGATACTGGTATACATAAAGACAACAGCGGAGTATTCTACAAAATTGATAAAGAAGGAGAAGATTTTAAACTGACCTCTGGAAATCTAGTTTCTCAATATCTCTTCAGCAAGAATGGAGATTTTTTAGATACTGTTAAGACTAATTACCTTGCAGGACTGCCTCCGAAATATCTCAGGTTAAATGATAAAAGCCATTTTGAATATAAAGGACCTTTTTATTGGAATGGACGTAAGGACAATAATGTTCTTTTGCTAAATGATTCAGCCCTAATTAAATTTAATTCTCAGGATACAAACACGACATATTATAGTATGTCGGAAGGGTTTTTTAAGTTAAATGAGGAAATAGCGTATTTGAGTATTGCACAAAAAAATCAAATTTATGAATTGGATAACACTGGTGTAAAACAAATTTATGATTTTTCGTTTCCAATGAATAATACTCTTCGTGAGGAAGATAAATTGAAATTTAAGAATATGAATGATTTGATAAATTACTTGTCAGACCACTCCTCTAAAATAATAGAAATTGGACGGGTAGTTCGATTTAAAAATTATTTAATCTTCAGTGTAATACTCGGTTCAGGACCTAATTGGTTGGCCTACGATGTCGCCAGTAAAAATATTTACAATTTAAGTAATATTGTGCCAGATAAGTCAAATGATTATTTGAGCTTCCTAAGTAATAATTATTTGGCAACGGATGGTGAATTCCTATATTCAATTATATATCCACAAGATATACGTTCTGCTATAAACAAATCTGAATCTGAAAAGCATACTATGCACAAAAGCTATTTGGACTTACAAAAATCAAACAACCCACTACTTGTTAAATTTCAGTTGAATTTATGATTTTTAGAAGTATACTATGCTTTGCTTTGCTATGTTTTTGTATGAACAATTGTTTTTCGCAAACAAAAGTACAGGGCGTAATTATTGATTCGGCCAATAATAATATCCTACGTGCGGTTTCTGTCGCGCTCTTTGAAGAAGGAAAGAGCACGGTGGAAAAAGTAGCAATTACAGATAAATATGGGAAATTTGTTATAGAAGCTACTCCCGTAGATAAACCGCTTATCTTGGAGTTTTCATTTGTTGGTTATGGGTTAACACGAAAAGCCTTAAAGTTAAAAAAAGATGAATTCCGTGATCTCGGTCAAATCAATATGCCTTTTTTGGAAAATAAGTTGGAGGAAGTTGAGATTATAGCACCAGTTCGGATGAAAGGAGACACGCTAGAGTTTAATGCAGATGCTTTCAAACTGGATTCTAACGCTGTCGTGCAAGACCTTTTACGGAAACTTCCGGGTTTGGTGGTATGGGGAGATGGGGCAGTGACTTACAATGGAAAAGAAATTCCTCAAGTCTTAGTAAATGGAAAGCCTTTTTTTGGCGCAGATATGGGAATCGCATTGCAGAATATTTCCAAAAATGCTGTTCAAAAAGTCCAAGTGTACGACAGTCGTACAAAAGAGATAAAAGATCAGGATCCTGAGAATCATAAATATGAAATGAATCTTGTTCTTAAAGATGGTCAAGATCATCTTTATTTTGGGAATTTAAGTATTGGTTCTGGTACAAAGAGCAGGTATCAAGGACAATTGAATTTCAATAAGATGACGCCTAAGTCGCAAGCGACAATTGCTTTTTCTAGCAATAATGTCAATAAAGATTTACAAAATATTGATCAATTACTTAAAAACTCAACATTCAAAGGTGTTGGGATTAATTCAGATTTTAATTCAGATTTTTTACGGGAGGGTACACTTAAACAAAGTGTACTGGGGGGACGGTTTCAATATGATTTCGCAGGGAAGAATAATATCAATTTAAAAAACTTGATTGTTTCGGACGTCCTGGCAAAGAATAATATAACTCTAATAAAAAATGAGTCGAATACGACATTGTTGAACAGTGACAATATGGATAATAGTAGGATGACTAATTCTGAGAATAAAAATGAGTTAAAAGATTATCAGGCCAATGTGAGTTACAATAATATGGTGGGAAATCTAATGAAAAGACCAATTAACTTGCAAACCAGTCTAAATCTTCGTAAATCTAAGGAAGATAATGAGCAAAATTCTCTTTCTAAATATAATTATTCAACTAATCAACTTGAAAATAATATAAAAAATCATAGTCTGTTTGATTCGGACGATTTGGGCATTAGTGCATCCATGATACTCTTAAATAAGAGTAATCGAAATGCTCTGGGGGATTTAATGAAAAAAGAAGATTTTTGGGACCGTATTTTCTATCAACTGGATTTTAAAGGTAATGTAGGGGAGAATAGATTGGATGCTCGAAAAGAGAATAACCATATTAATCATTTAGATACTGCACAGAATAAGATAGTTGATAGAATATATACAGAAAAGGGTAAAAGAAAGAATGCATTTATTGATTTATCTGCGAAAGAAAACCTTATTGGAGTCGAATTTGGCGTGAATTTGTATGTATCAGATCAAAATAATAGAAATACTATTTATGATCAATCTAAAGGCACTACTGTTTTAAATGAGGATCTGTCACATTTGTCTGATAATAAATTAATTAAATTAGAGCCTCGTATTGGCTTTCAAAAATACCTTTGGAATAAAAGACTTTATGGTCGAAACAGCTCTTCTTTTTTACTTAAGTCAAAAATGGGTTTTCGTAATTATCAGGAGAAGAATACTTCGACTTTAGATTATCGCAATTTGACCCTAAAATATTCTTCTTTTTTACCAGATTTACAATTGAATTACCGCTATACCAAAACTAGCTTTTATACAAAGACTTTAAATTTCCAATACAATTATAATGAGGAATATCCTTTAGTAAATACCCTTCGCCCTATTTACGATAATATTAACCCCGCCTATCGGTATTTCGGAGCTGACAGGCTGTTGAAAAAGACAGGTATTCACCTTTTCAACATTAATGGAACTTATGAAGAACAAAAACAGTACGGTTACAATGCTTCTTTTGGAATTACCTATCGTAGCTATGAAAATTCACAGATTGATAGTTTAGTTTATGCCAAAGATCAATTGCAAGCCTATATTGGTCAACTTGATAATAAAGTAGGTGCTATTTCAGGGGATTTGAATATTAATAAACCTTTTTTGATAAATAAAAATCAGACTATTAATGTTAAATTGGATGGAAATCTGACTTGGGCGGACCGTTATCAATATATAGATCAGGAGCTCCAATATATGAAAGTTAACAGTCAGTCTGTCAACCTGAATCTGTATTATACTGCTAACAGTGTATTTCAGATTGGCTGGACCAATGGTGCATATCGGTATGAAAGAGTAGATAAATTAAATAAAAACTCTAGCAATAACTATAATTCACTTACATGGAGGTCCACCTATAGTATGGCTTATATCCTAGCTACTCGTTGGGCCTTTAATAGTAGTCTAACAGATCTTTTCAACAAATCAAAAGATTTTAAAAATAATGCACTAATCTGGAATTTTGACGTTTCGTACCGTACGTTAAAAGGTAATAATCTGGAAATTAAATTATCAGCAAATGACCTGCTGAAACAAAATAAAGGAATTTATTTTCTCAATGGATTGACAGAGTTCACTAACGGTTCACGTAATATTTTGACAAGCTATTATATGCTGACCTTATCCTACTTTCCAAGAAAATTCGGAAAAAAAGATTGAGAATTGTATTTACTACAGTTTTTTAGTTAGTAAAAGCTTTGTTGAAAAAAACGTCTTAACTCCTTGTGATTTGTTTATGTAAATAAAAAAAATATTTTTTTTATTTTAAATATGTCACCGATTTTCCTGAAAATATATTGTTATTTAACGTATTGATTAACCATATGCTTTTTTAGGTTTAATTATGTGCGTAATTTTATGAAATGTATTGTATTCTTTTGTTTTGTCCATTTGATGAAGGTGTTCTTTCTTATTTGGAAAGTAGTAAGAGGTATATATTGAATATTATGTTATCGCGAATATTTTGTGAAAGAAAAAGCCAACACTATTATAAATTTTTAAAATATGAAAAAGAAAATCAAATTAGACGAATTAAAAATTCAAAGTTTCTTGACGGAACTGACACCGGAGCTTGCTAATACTGCAAAAGGTGGTGATGGAGATGATACAATTAGTAAAATAACTACAATAATTGTTACCTATTTGGCGGAATCAGCGACTAAATCTTTGTTTCCTTTCAAGTGCGATACAACAACCACAACAACCACGACAACCACAACAACCACAAAAGCGCCGGCGGTAATTTTGTAAAATAGGAGTATTAAAAACATTATATAACAATATATAGTGTTGGCTTTAAAAAAATAAAATGGTATGAAAGGTGTAGCCTTATTGAGCTTGAGAGCATTTGAAAAACTTCCTGATGCAATGAAGGACCTTTGTGTTTTCAATACTAAGGGTGAATTTTATGCAATGTACAGTGAACATTTTGACAATGAAGTTTTTAATTGTGACGTAGATAAGGATTTTGTTTTGGTGAAAAGACTATCTTTTTCAGTTAATTATAGAGATAAAACACTGGTGTTTAATAGACTGAGTTTTTCAGATGATTGCTTCTTTTTTTTCGGATCTGATTTTTGTGGACAGGTATTGGAAGTTGGTGATTCGGTCGTGGATTTTAAGATTGGCGATTTAGTCATTGGAGATAATTCTTACAATCCTAATGAAGCATTTATTCAAGGTATTCCAAGTTCAAATTGTTCAAAAGAAATAGAGAAACTGCATAAGACTAAGCTATTCAAGATTTGTAAAGATCTTTCGCCTACAGATGCTGCTGTATTGTCAGTTAATGCTCAAACCGCTTTTAATATATATCGTAATCTAGGGTTCCCATCAGGGAAATTTATCTTGATTACCTCTGGACGTTCTCAGGTTTCCTTGTATTTATTGCAGCTGCTGAGTAGAGAGAATTCTGTAACTGTGGTATGCTCATGCGGAGATAATTGGAGTGAATTATTGCCCGGATTACAGTTTAAAATTGTTTTTAAAGACTCCGAAGAAAATAGTATCATACTGGAAAAACACGAATCTTTTGATATTATTTTCGATCCATTTATAAATCAAAATTTGCCGCAGCTCCTGTATTTGTTGAGATTTTCAGGTACTTATGTGTTTTGTGGACTGAATCCTTTTCTAGAAGAAGAATGTAAAATGTCTATTAATATGTTCTCACATATGATAAAGAATAAAATTAATTTACTTGGACAATGTTTAGGTGAGTCGATCGATTTAAGTTGTGCAATTGAAGAATATAAAAATAACAGAATCACTGCGTTTAGTTCTCAAGTTTACAAAGCGGATAATTTGGCTGAGTTTCTGGATGATAGTTGGAATCATAAATCTGGCATCGGTCGTCCTGTTTTTTTGTTTTAACCTATGGAAATTTTTGAATACCCTTTGCTTCGAATTTGCGGAAGTTCAATTAACAACTTAAATAAATTTGTTGCTGCTGAATGCTACAATAAAATACTAAATGTATTAACAAAAAGAAAAGAGCTGCAAGCATTGTCCAATAAAATTGGAGCAGAATTAGAATCCCTTTTTTCTAAAAATTTAAACAGCAATGAGAAAAATTCGCTCAGTAATATTAGGAAAAGAGTTGATAAAATGTTGGTAATTAAAAGAAAGGATGAACTGAATATTGGCCAATTTGAGGAACTGGTAAGAGATATTTCATTCTATAACAATGCTATTAACGAATATAAGTTATGTTCCGAATTGGTGGAAATTGAGCTAGATCAGAGCTTTAAAAAGTTTACTGAAACGTTTCAGGAAACCATTTTGGAGAGGAAAGAATTTAGTTCAGCAATTTTGCTCTCCAGTCTACCCTTATTTAATGATTTAAATAAATATGTTTTAAATGAAAAAGTTGAAAGAAAAACGGAAATATCTCTTTTCAAATATTTTTTAAGGTACGTCACAAAGACTTCTCCTTACAGTGAATTTACGCACACAAATTTTAATAGAATTTTATGTGATAAATTTTGTAAGATTTTGACGGCTGTTGGTGAAAAAAGAAATTTAATTACACTTAACTTATATCTCCGCACCGTATTATTTGAACTAATAAAGAGAAATGAACGTTTTTTTCCAAAACTTGATGTTAATCTTAACAAGACAATTACTGATTTTAATAAACATTCATCTATATATATCACTAACCTGAATAATGTTGAAGAGGCGCATATTTTTGATAACTCGCCAATAATATGTGAAATCTTTAATGTTTTTTCCGAAAAACCTTCAATGAGTATTGAGTTATTATCAGAAATCCTGATTGAAAACGTTGAAGTGGATTATTCTGATCTGTTAAAATATCTTTCGGATTTGGTGGATAAAGATATTTTAGTTGTCACAAATTTTCATTTTCAAGAAGAGGATAATTGGCTAGAATTGATAATTATAGAATTGAAACGCCTATTCCCTTTCGAAGAAAATATGAATATTGTTAGCAGGGAGCTTTCGGATATTCAAGGTTTTATCGGAGATTACGAAAAGATAATTGACCCTATTGAAAAGAGTAAATTGTTAGATCGAATTATTAATTCGTATTGTACAGGAATTGCGTGTTTAATTAGAGATGACGATGATGCAGTTAAGCAATTCTATAAATTGTTCAAGGATAGATTTCTGTACGACAAAACAATTGAAGTTACACTAAGCGATGATTTACCCACTTCTTTTAGGTATTTATTAAAAAATGTAAAGAAATCACAGTTCATTTATGAGGATGTTAAATCGCCATACACAGTCTCCATTAATAATCGACAAATTACTGCTATTGTAGATTCGCTTGACAAATTGAATAGGGTAAATTTAGCGTATGCGAATAATTTCATAGATGTGCCCACTGCTCTTTGGAAGGCCTTTATTAAGAATAATGCGGATTTGAATCAGAAGCCATTCGTACAAATGTACCATGATTATTGGCAATTGGACGAAAGGGATGAATCATTAAATGGAGGGATAGATTTATCCGGGAATAATTGCGAAATTTTAGACTTACTTGTAAATGAGAGTCTAGATGACGATGTTTTACATATTAAGTCTAAGGATTTTGAGATTAGAGATGATTTATTAGAGTCATCCTATACTGTTTTTACACAGCTTTTTTTGGAAGGTATTGAACTCAAAGCGGTATTGAATTCGGATATTTTCGAAGGATATGGAAGACTATTAGGCCGCTTCTTTAATAGAAGGACAGCGAAAGAGGAACTTGTATTGGAAGAAATGAGGAATTTTAATTTGTCGAAGAATAGCGCTGAGATGTTAGTTCAATTATCTCATCCTTCGGATTTTAATGCAAATATCCACCCAGCCTTATTAGAAAGTAAATTGACACATAAAGAAGAAAAAACGAGTATTACAAATGTGTATCTTAAGGATTTGGTTGTTAGATATGATCAAAAAACAAGGCGATTGGTGCTCTGTAACAAGGTTTTAAACAGAGAGGTGAAATTTATTGATGTAGATTTACAGGCACAAGAGGCCCGGCCAACGTACTTCAGATTTTTGATCCACTATTTCTCTGTACTAAAAACAGAAGGGGTTCAATTTGTTGTCCAACGGATATATAAACTTAGAGAGGAAGCGAACTCAGGGAAGAACGTAAGTGTATTGCCAAGGATAGTTTTGGACAATAATATAATATTAAGAAGAAAATCATGGAAGATTTCCCAAGATATTTTAGATCAAATAACCAATCAGAGTTTTACTCTATTTTTTATAAAACTTGTCGAAATTTCAATGGAATATGGGATTGATGATGTCGTATTTGCTCAAATTCGATATCATAGAAACCGAAAGCCGTTTTATGTTGACCTAAAAATACCCATTACAGTACGCATTCTATTTGATTTTTTAAAGAGCAATAAAGAGCATGACCTGTATTTAATGGAAATGCAACCGAGTTCTGACTCCTTGTTTTTCAATGAATCAGGAGATCCTTTTGTTACTGAACATATTTTAGACTGGAAAAATTAGGTTGAAAAATGGAAAACTTGACATATAGGGAGACTATTAAAATTTATGTGAACCAAGACGTAGAGAGTTATATCAAAACCTTAGTTTATGGTTTTCTAAACTCTCTTCAGAAAAATGCTACTATTTCCAATTATTTTTTCATTAGGTATAAGGATCAAGATGGATATCATTTGAGATTAAGACTGTTAAGTTCCGTGAAGACGAGTGAGTTGTTAAGATATTTAATAAAATATGATTCTTCCTATGATAATGAAATAAGATATAAAATTTCGGGTTATCGGGTGGAAGAATATTTGCCCGAAATTGAGCGCTATGGTGGTAAAGAAGGAATAAAAATCGCTGAGTCTTTTTTTTCTTACAATTCTAAATTCGTTGCAGGTTGTTTGAGAACTTCAAAGGATAATTCCTATAATGAGCGGTTGATACAGGCGATCATTGCAAATACTATAATAATCAATTCTTTTATACATAAGGATTATATAAATGATTTTCTTGAAATTTCTAAGCGACTGTGGATGGGGTTTATAGTAACGGATGAAGGAAGTGGTATTCCTGACATAGGCTTTGTATTTGATAAACGTTTTCAAGCGGCTAAAGATAATATGTTGACTGTTTATGATTACTGTATGTCAAATAAAAAGAGCGCATTGCACAAAAGATTAGAAAACCAATGTATTGCACACCGCAAGGAATTTGAAAGATGTCTGACCTTAGTAACTAGTTTCGATTTTTTTTCTAAGCCTCTGTACGGAATTGTAGATTCCTTGATTCATATGAATAATAACCGTTTTGGTATAAGTAATTTAGACGAATCTTATGTTTCAAGTTTGATTCTTAATATGTTTAAATGCAAATGGAATTGAATAATATTAAACATGAAAAAGCGAAAGAATTTTTAGAGCGTCCGCCAAGTTGGTTAACTAAATGGGGAATTTACATTTTTATCTTTGTTTTTGTCTCCTTTCTTTCTTTTGCATCCCTTTTTACAGTAGTCGAAAAGACCAGATTCGATGGACTTGTGAAATTTGGGCCTGCCGAGTTTTTAATTACCCTTCCTCGGGAAGGGTGGTACAAAATGGTTGTCAAGGAAAGGGATTCAGTTAAAGCCAAAGAAATAATTGCATATCCCAAAGTTGGTTTTTCCTATGTAGAATTTTTAGAATTAAAACAACTTATGAAAAAATTATCAGATAGGAAGATTATTAAATTACAGCAATTTACAGATCTTGGAGAGTTACAGCAGTCATACGACGACTTTCTGCTACTATCATATAATCTTTTTGACTCATCTGATTCATTAATAAAATGGAGTTTAGCAAAAAATAGGTTTTTATCCAAATTAGAAGAGTTTGAACACGATAATATCATATATGCTCCGTGTGATGGTCTGGTAACCCTGAATAATATTCATGAATCTTTTTATGGTAATAAATTTCAAAATGTTGGAGAGATAATTCCTTCGGATTTTAGGCCAATGATAAAATTGACAATTCCAATTGAGGATATTTCTAAAATAGCTCTTAATCAAAAAGTCATTATAAAATTAAAAGACAATACCGTATCGAAACATAATAATTTCACAGGGTTTGTTTCCTTTATTAGTTGGAAACCGAATGATGGAAAGTATGGAGTTGAAGTAAGTGTGGATAAAGGCATATCGAGCAATTCATTTAAAAAGATACAGTTTTATCCAAAGATGAATTGTAGTATTGAAATCATTAAAAATAACGAAACGCTTTTAACCAAATTAATTAATAAAACCAAAATGTTATGATTTATTTGTCTGCCCAACCTGACGAACAATATTTTATTTGGCAACTAAAGATTTTTTTACAAAGTCTGATCACTAATCAAAATGTTTCCCGTGATCAAATTCATATTTTATTGGGATATGATCCTATCGAGGGAGTATCTGAGGATACACTATATTTTATAGAAGAATATGGAGATATTGCGTCAATTTATGTTTACAAAGATGAAAGACCTAATAATATTTATTTATCTACATTAAGACCTCATATAATTAAGAAACATTTTCAACAATTTGATTATCTAAAAGATGAATCAATATTCTACCATGATTCGGATATTGCATTTACCCAAAAGATAGATTTTTCTCAATTCCTAAATGATGAAATCTGGTATATATCTGATGCAGGTAGTTATTTAAATGCAGATTATATTATAAGTAAAGGAGGTAATGACCTATTGAGTGAAATGGCAGAAATAATAGGCATTGATCCCCAAATTGTTTATGATAACAACGAAAATACTGGGGGAGCACAATATATTATCAAAAGGACTGATGCCGGCTTTTGGGATAAAGTTGAACGAGATAGTGAATCCTTATATGATTTTTTAAATAAATTTGCATCCAACTCCCAGTTAGAAAATCCAATACAGTCCTGGTGTGCAGATATGTGGGCAATTCTATGGAATGCATATTACTTTAATTTCCCAACGAAAATTTCCTCTCAATTAGATTTTTGTTGGCCTTTAGAAAAAGATGATACCTGGAACACAAAATCTATATATCACGATGCTGGAGCAACATTAGAAAAAGATTCTCAAGGTTTTAATGTATTTGTAAAACATTATTTTCACAACTCATCTCCTTTTTATATTGATTTTGATAAGGATATTCACCCAGAAACGAATAGTTACAAATACGTTCAATTTTTTAAAAAAATTAAGAATTCCCACGAATTAAAAGACTCCTGTTTCTGTATTGCAATTAATAGTGACAATGAGCTTGAACTAACCGATTTATTGGAACTAATTCGATTGATTAATAAGGTATTTAATACCTATATTTTTATTCTTTCCTATGGAAAAAAGAAACTTTTGCAATTCGATTGTGAAAATGTGGTGTTGAAGCGTATAGAAAGTGTTAATGAAAATATTAGCTATTTAAATAATCAACTTTTTATAGAGTTTCAGGATGAATTTAAAGCGTGTGGAATAAAATATTTGATATTTATTCGACCGCATCATCGTTTTCTGGCAGATCAAATATTATCAAGCATCCTTAGGCATCGCTCAAACAGGTATCAATTCACCATACCACATAATGGAGAACTTTTTATCGTTCCAGATGAAATAGTCCCGTATAAAATCTACAAGGAGAGGCATCCTTACTATACACTTAATACGAAGGCTGATTATGATTTTTTTATTGTTAACAAAGAAGTTTTCTCAAGTGAATTAGAATGTTTGTATATAATTGGAAAAAATACCAATTCTAAAGTTCGATTCGAATTGTACAAAAGATATAGTAGAAATATTATAAATGAGCCGCTCATTATTACTCAAAAGGTTGAATTTTCTAAAACGGAAGAACAGTCAAATATGAAATCTTATATCGCAAATCTATGAGAAATCAGATACTAACATGTTATAATAGTGTTGATAGTTTGTTAAAATTGAAACCCGCTGAATTAACAGCAATTTCCAGCTATTTTTATTATAAATGCGCAATCTTTCTGGAAGATGATGAAATTCTTGAAAAGAGCGAGGAAAAGGTTCATGAGATTTTCAATTTGATGTTAAATGAAAATCTTTTTAAGATCAATTTTTGGGAAGGGTCTTTTGGGGTTCCTCTTTTGTTGACCGAATTGGAATATATAGGTGGAATTGAAAATGCTGAAGCGTATATCCACATCGTAAGGAATGCGTTTAAAAATTCAATGCCCAAATCCTCGAACTTTTTTTTGGGCGGTGGGGGCTGTATCTATAGTCTTCTTGAATCAAATTCGGATATTGATGAGATTTTCGAACAAGTTATTTATGGGCTTGATCTAATAGAGGTTAGTAATCAGAAATTTTATGTTGATTATAAAATTAAAACTGGAGAGAAGTTTTTGAATAGATTCGGTAAAGAAAATATTAGTATTTATTTTCTTCATCTGATCGAGCTTTGTAAGTTGTTTAGTGTAGAAAAGAAGATCTGCTCACGGCTAAAGATAGACAAGGAACACAAGTTTCCATTTGATTTCTACGCTATATTTCAAATGATTACTGACAACAATTTTAGGGATATTATTACGGCTCATTTACTATTGGAAATGATGTTTATTCTTGCTCAAAATGTTAATCCCCATGATGATCCATCCATTGCTCAAATTTTCATGTATTTAGTCCGACATGCGGATAAGGTTATCTCTACGGTTAATAAAACAAATTTTTTTAATGCCCTTCAACTATATATACTGTTGGATCGATTATCAGAACATATAGATACCACTGATATTAAATGTAAAGTTATCGATGCCTTGCTAAAATATTTGGAAACAGGGAATGAAGACGTGAGTGTTAACGACTACTCGTTGGCGGGTTTACTATTTATTAGTATTTCTGAAAAGGAGACATTAAAGTCATGGTATAAATTGTGTGGGGGAGTTTAGAAAATGAGGACATATCCAGTTTATATCCAGATGGACCAGATGGACTGTGGGCCAACATGTCTAAAAATGATTTGTAAATCCTACAATCTGGAAATTAGTATTAATAAGTTAAGGAGAATATGTAATAGAAATATTGATGGTGTTTCACTCAATGATATAGCTGAAGGTGCCGAAAAGTTAAATTTTCGAACTATGTTGGCTTATTTTGACCGAGATGTTATCCACAAGTTACCACTCCCTGCAATAGTTCATTGGAATCAAGATCACTTTGTCGTCGTTTACAAAGTTGGTAAAAAATCGGTGGTTATAGGCGACCCATCATTTGGGATTGTAACCTTATCGCTAGAACAGTTCTTTGAAAAAACAATGAGTACTAGATTGTCCAATAAGGATCAAGGGCTTATTCTGCTATTGGAACCTTTAGCCGAGCTTTATGAAGAAGATCATGATGATGGGGCAAATAAGATAGATATCTTATATTTTACTCGATTTTTCACTCCCTTTAAAAAGTACCTCCCGCAGATCATCTTGACAATTATTTTCAATATGGGGATTACTTTTTGCCTTCCCTTTATATCTCAATCTGTAATGGACTATGGGATTCTCGATTCAAATTTCAATTTCATCATATTGATGTTAATTTTCCAGCTGATATTAGGATTTAGCCAAATGTTCGTTGGTTTTATTAAAGGTAGGCTCTTTATGCATATTGGTAATAGGATTAGTATGAATTTGTTGTCTAACTTTTTGATTGTATTATTTAGAAAACCTTTCACCTATTTTGAAACAAAATCTATAGGCGATTTAACAAACAGAATGGGGGATCAAAGTAGTATTCAGGATTTTTTAACATCTTCCTCCTTGATTATAATATTCTCTTCAATCGAATTTATCGTTTACTCTATACTGCTATCAAGATATAACACCTCCGTATTATTAATTTTTATGCTTGGGAACTTTATTCTTATTGGATGGAATTTCCTCTTTTTAAAGAAGCGTAGAAAATTTAATTACATAGGATTTCAACAAAGTGCAAATGGTCAGAATATAACATATGATCTTTTGAACGGTGTTTATGAAATAAAACTGCAAAACTGTGAAATGCGGCAACGTTGGAAGTGGGAAGAACAACAGGTTAAGCAATTTAAATTGGCAATCAGGTCTATGGACTTGGCACAAATTCAAGAGTTTGGTTCATTTTTTATTGACAAGGCTAAAGCGGTATCCATTAGTTTGATCACTGCTGCTTTAGTTATTAACGGCAATATTACATTGGGGGTAATGATGTCGATTTCATATATTATGGGACAATTGCAGGGTCCTATCAATTCATTAGCCTCATTAACAAGTTCATATCAAAATGCAAAGATTAGTCTAGAAAGAATTCAAGAAGTTCATAATTCTGAACCTGATGATGTAAATAAAATGGGTGAAAATCACATTTTATCAAATGAAGTCCAGGATATAGAAATAAAAAACCTGAGCTTTAGGTATGACAAAAGCACCTTAGGTAAGGATATTTTAAAAAATATTTCTTGTACCATTCCGGCTGGCAAAGTTACTGCGATAGTGGGTGAGAGCGGGTCTGGGAAATCTACTTTAATTAAAGTATTACTTAAAATTTATCCGTCAGAAAATGAATCGATTAAAATAAATGATATAAATCTCAACGACCTTAATGATCAAGATTGGCGGGGTCTATGTGGTGTTGTGTCCCAAGAAGGTTATATTTTTAGTGATACCATTGCCAATAATATTGCTATTAGCTCAGCCGAAGTCAACGAGGAGTTACTTATAAATGCTAGTAAAGCTGCTAATATTCATTCGCATGTTGAAACACTTCCGTTAAAGTATAATACTAAAGTTGGAAAGGAAGGCAGAAAATTTAGTCAGGGGCAAACACAACGGTTACTAATTGCACGTCTACTTTATAAAAACCCAAAATATATATTTCTAGATGAGGCTACAAATTCGTTAGATGCAGAAAACGAAAGGTTGATTTTAGATAATATAAATACGCTATTTGAAGGTCGAACTAAAGTAATAATTGCGCACAGACTTAGTACGATTAAAAATGCGGACCAAATATTAGTGATGAAATATGGCGAGATAGTCGAAAGAGGAACGCATGCCGAATTAATATCTATGAAAGGATATTATTATCAATTAGTAAAAACACAACTTACTTAAAATATGAAAAAAATAGTAGCTTTAATGTGTACCTATGGACGATTTTCCTACGTACGCAGATCGATTGGATTATTTTTAAATCAAGATTATGAAAATAAACATTTACTAATTTACAACAATGCTCCCGCTCCATTGGTGCTAGATGTTTATAACGAAAATGTAACTATAATTAATAATCATATAGATTTGATTTCAAAGAGTGAATATACAGATGTTGGTACTGTTTTTAGGGATGCGTTGACTTATGTGCCTTCAGATGCTGATTATGTAAGTATTTGGGACGATGACGATATCTTTTTGGAGAACCACCTCAGTTCTGGAGTAAATTATCTCGAAATAAATAAAGAATATGAGGCTTGGCGTAAGCGATATTATTTTTATAAATCGGGCAATGATTATATCGAGCTGTTAGATGCCAATTCATACACCGAAGGTGCTTGTATAATAAGGAAAGATTTTTTAAATGAAATTGGCTTTTTTCTAAATACTTCTCTTGTCTATCATCATAAATGGTATTTTGAAGCTGAAGGTAGAGGACAATTTGCTGTTGCGGAGGATTTATTTCCAACATTTTGTATAGAAGCTGGGCAAGCGAATGTTGCTCATATCAGTGGTTTGTCTTCAAATGATGACCTGAATACTAGAAATGAAGTTAAACAGCGTTCTATTGATTTTGGTGATGGCAAAAAGTTAATTCCTTGGGGTGAAGAGATGGTTAAGGAATATTTAGACATATGTTTTTCAGATTTCAGGGACTAGAGATACATGAAATGCATTAGAAATCGGTATTTGCTCACTGCTAATTGATATAACAAATATGTATAAGCGCTATATTGGGCAAATAATAAATTATTCACTAGAAAAGGAAATTTCATCTTTGGATGATATCAATATTACAAATGGATTAAGTGGAATAACACTATTATTGATAAAATATTATCAAGTTTATAAATGTGATTCTGTACTCAATAGTTTAGTAATTCTTTCTGAGAGAATCGATAGCACGTATGCAAAATTTGATATTTCTGTTGATTTTTATACTGGTCATTTGGGTATTGCATATATGTTTGCTTTACTATCAACAATAACAGATGATGCTTGTAATGAAAAAAGGGTTGAAACGATATTAAGCAAGTTAGATTTTGATCAACCATTAAGCAGTAGCGATGTATTAGGTGGACATTCTGGGGTTCTTTTGGGCCTGATAAAACTTAATGAAATATATAGCCATGGGATTGAATTGAATGAAATATTAGTAAAGATCTTCAGGAGCGCTAAGTTTGATAACGTTTCGAATGGTATTATTTTTGACAAGCGGCCCAATCAGCTGAAGGAATATTGTGGCTTCGCGCATGGAGTTAGTGGAGTAGCATATGTTTTGGCTGTTTATAGTAAAAACTCATGTAATGTAGATCTTTATAAGTTTATTCACAGATGCTTAAAATATGAAAATCATTATCTAAAAACCTACGAGCTATGGCCTGATTTTAGAGCATTTCCGATTGCAGATTTAGAAGGAGCTATTTCTAGATATTTCGATACGGGGAAAGATGGAATTTCCAGTCATGTCAGTTGGTGCAACGGTTTTTCAGGGATAGGGATCAACAGAATTTTCCTATACAAACTTTTTGGGGATAAGGAGCTATTTGAAGATATTGAATTAGTTCGCAAGAATATCTCTAAATATATATACAAACAAACGGATTTATCCGTTTGTTGCGGCTTAGGCTCTATGATGCTTTTTTTGTTGGTTGATTTTTTAATCCTAGATAACTCCCGGTCAAAAATAATTCTTGAAGAAATATTTTTTTCAAAGTTTTTGCAAAAAAAGGTCGATAGTTGTACTGATTATTCCATGTTTTATGGACTTTCTGGTATCCTTTATATTTATTTGTATTTTTTGGAGGGGGGGGCTGACAATAATTTTTTATTTTATGATCATCATAACCACCGGTATGAAAATAAGACAATTTTGTATGAAGATTTAATGATCAAATTGAAATATCCTGACCTTTATGCACAAATGGTATCCCAACAAATGATAGACTCAAAAATTTCATTTCGGGAATTCTTTCATACAATTCAACATAATGAATCTTTTAATTCTGGTTTGTATTTAGGAAAAAAGAAGGATTTTCATTTGAGAAAAAGTGTTTATTATAACAGTGAGATTTATGCTGAAGAAATTCTATGTAAACATTTAGCTGAATGCATTGAAAAAGGAGGTTTGAGTAAAATAATAGTAAAAATTGAATTGAAAATCAATGAAAGAATGTTTATTGATAAGGGCGTTCAATCAACTTATTTAGAGGTCGTCAATATCTACTCTTCTAATAAGTTTGCTATTTCAAATCAATTATTCTCAATAATAAAATTGTTCAATTCTGATCTCACGATAACCGATTTTATAAAGAAAACAGAACTTAATGATAAGCTCTTGATTGCATCGTTTATAAAAAATCAAATATTAATTCCTGTAAAGAGTGAGGCTAATCGTCTGACTATAAATAAAGTATTTGGTGGTATGGATGATTTGCTGAATGTAATTGAATCCCATTAAAACTCATTAGCAGAAAAGATTTTTTGATTTGTACAACCATAAGTAAGTATATTATATATTAATAGTGAATACATGAAAGTAACGGCAATAATGGCAACATGTGGGCGGCATTCTTTATGTGAAAGAAGTCTCTCGTTATTCTTAAATCAAACCTATAGCGATTGTGAATTAATCATTTTTCAAAATTCCGCAATTAAGCAGGATCTTTCTCCAGATGTGGATAGGAATGCAGTTAAATTGATCAATCAATCCATTGATAGTCTAACAAATTCGCCTTATAAAACACTCGGTGCTATCTATAGAGATGCATTTAGATATATAAGTGACGATACAGACATCGTAATTTTTTGGGATGACGATGATCTCTTTTCAAAAGATCATATAGAGAAAGGAGTAGATGGTTTCATCAGAGGCGGTAAAAAGGCGTATAAACCTGAATATTCATACTTTAGATATGATAATAATATTTCTTTGGAAGCGAATAATATGGAGCCTTCTATTTTTGTTGATCGGAAGCATGTTTCTAATTTTGGTTTTTCGGAAACAACTACGGACCAGCACTTGAATTGGCTAAATCCGTTGCTTAGGGACGATGATATTTTTATTGACTCCAACGGTAAGCCCACCCTCATATATAATTGGGGAGACGATATATTTAGCTTTAAAACCAGCGCTGATTGTGAAAATCCAGAGAATTTTGACAATTATAGGAAGTACTCATTCGATCATGGTGATAGAATTATTTCGCCAATTGAAATCGAAGCAGTTTATACGATGTTATCGAGCTATAAAATCGGTATATTATAGTAACATTTAAAACTACAAATTGTGATGGAGTTTTTTTAAAAACTAAAAATCTGCTTGTAGAAACTCTTTGAATAGCTGCTTTTATATTCTTTTACGTTTTCTATTTTAAAGCATGAAAATTGCGCAATCGATTGATTGATTTTATTGTTTTTAAATTTAAATAATTCTTTTCATTTTTATAAAAAAGAACTCTATGTGTTTTTATTTGTGATTTTTTGTTTATAGACGATTAAATCATAATGAAAATTTAAAATATTTTTCATAGATAAATTTTTGAAGTATTAACCAATAACTTAAGAAGCTGTTGTGCATTATAAAGAGATGCCAGATCCGAGATATAGGATCTTTGCTGTTGAAAAATGCATTTTCTGTTTTACATAGCACGATAAGACCTAAATTTATTATGAGAAAAATAGTTGATGGAGATATTCGGAACAAAGAAAAGACGAAGAATAAACTAATTGAAGCTGTCGGAAAAATCATTGCTACCGAAGGATATTCAAAACTTGGAGTAAATAAAATATCGAAAATAGCAGAAGTTGATAAAAAGCTTATCTATAGATATTTTGGGAATTTTGATGAATTGATTAATGGTTATCTGAGAAAAAAGGATTTTTGGACAAATCAAAGTTCTATTGCATTGCAAAATTTGGAGTCAAATTTCGATGACTTTGGAAAATCAGTGATTAATGACCTTTTAATTGATCTATTTGATCATCTTGATCATATTGATGAATCAAAAAAAATTACGCTCTTGGAAGTTACTGAAAAATCTTCGCCAATAGAGCAGTTATCAGTCGAAAGGGAAATGCTTAGGAGTAATTTATTTAAAGTTACTGATCCTTGGTTTATTGATAAATCGGTAGATTTAAGAGCATGTTTAGCTCTTATCTTGGGAGGAATTTATTATTTGACACTCCATGCAGATGCGACGGGAGTTACATTTTGTGAAATAAACGTAAAGGATGAATTAGGAAGAGAAAGGTTAACAAATGCTATCACGACTTTGATTAATTCACTTTATAGTATAAAATAGAAAAGCCTGAAGATTATGCCGTATATAAATAAGATTTTGTAGAAAGTTGAGAATTACAAAATAAAATATAATTATATCCAAGAATGTTCCCAAAAGTGCGTAAGGATTCCATGCTTTGTGAACGATGTTGCCTGTTTTATCTCACTATAATTATATTCAAAAACTTCTTTGACTTCAATTAAGCTAAAATCAATTTCTTGAAATTTCGACAAGGTTTTTCTCATTTGAAATGGTCCGGAGTATTGAGGAGTAAAAAAGCTATCTCTATTACCTTCTAAATATATATTGTTTATTTCTTGCACGATCTCCAAAAAATAACGTTCATTGGGTGGACTTGCAAAAAATTCTGACGCAATGGTGTAGTTAACCGGATCTATCAATACAAAACCATTTACTTCCTCATTGTATAGTGAAATAAAATGATCTACATTATTCAAATGTATATCCCAGTCAACGTAACAGCCTCCAAAGTGGTAGACAATTAAATAGCGCCCTATATCAGCAGCTTCCGCATAATTTCTTGCCGTGACAAAAGAGTTGTATGCCCAAGGATATTCATTTTGTATTAGATCAACTAACTTATCGAAATTCCAATATATAATATCAAAATTTTCTTTTTCTTTTAAACAAACCCAAGAATTTATGCATCGCTTTGCTAATTCAGAAGGTGTATTGAAACATATTTGGTGGATAATTTTTGGTATCATTGTAATTATAGCTCGAAAATTAATTCTTGTGTTGTTATGAAAACTTTTACTTATTTATATGGGGTTAAATTATTCAGTTTATTCTCCATAAAAAAATCAAATTTCTCTTTATTAAAATAGTTTTGCCTGTTATTCTCAGTAATAAGTTTCTTTGCGAGTTGAGTATATTTGATGAAATCCTGATCTTTCAAAAATCTACTTTCTGTATTCAAGATAAGCCCCAAATAGTCTCTGGGATTATTGATAACCGATTGACTAAATATTGTAGTAGCGTAACCAAGCATGATTTTACATGCGGAATTAAACTGTTCCTCTCTCTTTTTGGTACTTATTTGATCGCTATGAAGGCGATATTTCAAAAGTGGGCTAGGTATGCTCCCAAATTTTAAACCGGAAAGAGTTGCATCAACCCATAACTTATAATCTTCCGCATGGTTGGCTAAACGATCGTAATAAAGTTTATTGAAATTAAGATTTTCTTTTCTCATTACAACAGTAGGGTGACAAATAGCGTTATGATGTAAAAACACCAACGAAAGATCTTCGTGGCCTGTCGGAACATTTATTCGTTTTTGTGGAATAATGTTATTATTGTCGGACCTGGGTAGTATTTCATAGTCAGAGCCGACAATACTTAGCTCTGGATTTTGGTTGAGAAATTCAATTTGAAGTTCGAATCTATCAGTACGGGATACATCATCACAATCCATTCGTCCTAAAAATTGACCTTTTGAAAAATAAATTCCTTTATTTAGAGACCGTATTATTCCCTCATTGTTTTTATTAGCTATATAGACAATTCTATTGTCATAAAAAGACCGAACAATTTCATCTGTTTTGTCCGATGATCCATCATTTATGATCACAAATTCAAATTCATAAAAGGTTTGAGTCAATATACTGTTGATTGCTGTTTCAAGATATTTTTCTCCATTGAAAATGGGCATTACCACAGATAATATGGGGCGATTTGTCATATGTGGCTTGTATTGAAAATAAAAAATAGAAATTTCAGTAAAATCATCATCGGATTTGTATTGGTACTTCATAAATAGGTTTTAACATATTTGTCTATTTATGTTATATAATCGGCAATTAATATACGGTAAAAAATAATGTTTAAAATAGTAAAATATTTTCGAAATGCCATTATCTTGAAAAGTGTTTTATTAGCAACTTAATTTTTAATTCAGACCATCATACCGTTCTCTTAATATTGGGGGGCTAAGTCTTACACATCAAAAGGGCCTGATGTTAAATCAGACCCTTTCTCTTAGCGTTTACTGGTACAGTAATTTTTATGTTTTCTATCGTTTCCTCTTTTTTGTTTCGTCATCCAATGTTTTTAACGACTATTGGATTTTCACTGTACGACGCCAATTTTTATGTTGAACCTTTCTTTCGAAAGGTAGCTTGTAGCCGTTTTGTGTAGTAAGAACAATAGTCATTTCGAAATAGTTTTATTGGAGTGATTTTTTTTATAAATTCAATAGGATTATTGAAGTATATCTTACAAGAACAAATTCGTCATGAGAACCGATGAAAATCCTAAACTCCCTATAAATTCTGAGAAATGATATTACCATCAAAATCTAGTTCATAACAATTCGATTGGAAGTCGACCAGTTTTATGCTTTTTGGTAGTACAGTCATTTCTTTGTGGCCATCATTATTTACCCAGATATCGTGTCCTCCAAATCGCCATTTTATTTCTCCGAGCTTTGTTATTCTTAGGATTTCAAGTTCACCATGTACGAGTAAATCATCTTTTAATTTCTGAACACTGAAATTCGTTACGTAATCTACTTGTCCTTTCCATTTAAGCGTTAAGTCTGGAATATTTAAATAATACAGTTTATTCCCCGCGCAAATATAAAGTACATTCTCCTCGATTATAAAAGAGGACTCGCTCAATCCTGTGAAAACCCCTATATCACAAAGAATCGCACTAGCCACTTCATCTTGACCATGCTTTACTAAAATGGCAACGTTAGATACGTTGCTATATCGATCACATGAATCATCAACATATACCCGTTTGTAGCGTCTGAGATTATCGGCGGACTCCACTGTAAATTGGTGATCGGTATTGATTAATACTTTATATTGTCGATAGGAAATTTCAATCATTTGAACTTGTAGAAGCTTTTGTTATTAAAGATAGTAGTTAGAGTCTGATTATCGAAAATTGAGTGCGTTATTCTAAGTCTTTTCACCTCCCCATTCCCCTCATTCACCGAGTTTTCCTGATCGTTGGTCTAAAGCCTGTAGGCTAGGGTCGTATTGTGTTGTAGTTTTGAGTCAACAAATAAGAACAATATAACTAACACAATAAAAAAAGACATTATGAAAACGCTAGTAAAAACATTCGCAGCAGCAGCCTTAATCGCAGTATCTACATTCGCAATGGCGGCTGAAGGCCCAGGTTCAAAAGCAGCAAAAGCAACCATTAACCTTTCTACAGCAGACTTGGCACTCGATCACTATGTTGCGGTAACTACTGAGGGAGAATCGGCAGGTGTGGAGCAGTTATTCGCAACTGATTTCAACCAAAAGATCCAAGCTACCAATGCACAAACTTATAGCCGTGAAGCAGTGGTCAAATCTTTGAAAAAACAAAAAGGCGAGAGGCTAAATTGTACAGTAACTACCGACATCATCGAAGAATCAGCTGACTATATGGTGGCTAAAGTGACTCTAAAATTTGAAAATTTCAGCAAAGTAGACGTTGTGACTTTGGTATGTGAAGGTAATAACTGGAAAGTATCCAAATCAATCAATTCCTATAAATAAGAGCCATCTTAAATAAATATATAAATGTTTTAGAACCACATCATTTCCGATGTGGTTTCTTCTGTGTTTAGAAGAAAAATTAGACATAATACAAGGACTAATTTAGGAGGAGGACTCTGTAAGATTAGGGGTAAACTTGATGAAATTATTGATAATAAGTGGCGTAATAACTCTCAAGATAGCTTTTAAAGAGATGTGGAGCATAAATTTAAATAAAGAACTAGTAGAAAGATTAGGGAAAGAAGTGGTTGTTCGGAATTTCCGACATACCACTCAGCTTGGTGCAATCGAAAATAAAATCTAGACCCTAGATGTGAAATATTGGCAAAATTCGGCTTGACTTGATGGATATAGGACAGCTTCTAGATTTTTGTAAGCAGTCATATGTTTATCCTCTGACATTTTATTTAAATTGATTAACCTCCATTTCACAGAGGGAAGTTCCGAGACTAAAGCTGCATCCAGGCCCAGAAGTGCCCAATTAGGTGTCCTATTTTTGACGGAGAGCAAGAATTTACGTTCATTATCTGTCATCTCCTTGTTGATATCTTCAATGAGTTTCTCTCGTACGGAAAGTAGTTCCTCCAACGAAATATCAATTTTTGCCATTTAGTAGATAATATGGGTATGAAAGTAGCACTGGCTGGGATATTAATCCCAATAGAATTAATGAAGGCGATTCTATCTGGTTAAAATATGCTACTGAAGACCCACGTTTAATTATTACAGAATTGGAAAATAATTATTAAGTAACGGATAAGCATAGTTTGAATCTCCAAATCAAATTTTTTCACCTCCCTATCCCCACCATTCACCGAGTTTTCCTGATCGTTGGTCTAAAGGCCATAGGCTGGGGGCGTATTGTGTCGTAGTTTTGAGTCAACAAATAAGAACAATATAACTAACACAATAAAATAAAGACATTATGAACTCATTAGTAAAAACATTCGCAGCAGCAGCCTTAATCGCAATATCTACTTTCGCTATGGCAGCAGAAGGACCAGACTCAAAATCTGCAAAAGCAACCATCAACCTTTCTACAGCAGACTTGGCACTCGATCACTATGTTTCGGTAACTATTGAGGGAGAATCGGCAGGTGTGGAGCAGTTATTTGCAACTGATTTCAATCAAAAGATCCAAGCTTCCAATGCAAAGACCAACAGCCGGAACGAAGTCGTTAAATACTTGAAAAAACAAAAAGGTGAGAAGCTAAATTGTACAGTAACTAGTGATATTATCGAAGAGTCAGCTGACTGTATGGTTGCCAAGGTAACTCTAAAATTTGAGAACTTCACCAAGACTGATCTTGTGACCTTGGTTCGCGAGGGTAATGTGTGGAAAGTATCCAAATCTATCAATTCATATAAATAGTATCCAATAATTAGTGGTCTGCCACAGCATTCGGAGGCAGACTATTAGTGAATCATATGTTTATTTAAGGCCACGTCGTGAGATGTGGCTTTCTCTGTTTTTGGGACAGCAAAGTAGCGACTTTTCGGTTGTTCCGTTTTACCGACAACATAGCTCTACTTTACCTTCATTTGCCCTCTTCCCGAACCTAAATTTGTGTAACAATTGAAATAAACGCATGATGATACCCACTTCTGAGGGCAATCTTATTGCCGTTAAGTGTCAGATTAAAGCGGTTAACAGACTGATTTAAGTCGGTAAATGGTCGCTTCATGTGTTTTAATCAGCTTATGTTTTATGTTACACAATTAAATTAAATTTTTATGAAAACACAGTATTCAAACATGGAAAAATTAACGACTGAACCGTTTGTTGGAACAGTCCAAGACAATGTGAATCGTTCGTATACCGTAGTGACCACTTGGTATGACGGTAGTCCAATGGATGACTCTAAACTCGATCAATGGGGCATTTATATTAAGAATGAAACTACTGGGGAATATCTTAGAGAAGATAAGCCATTATGGGGAGAACTCTTTTTAGAGGTAGACACAGTAACCGCACTCCGGGCGATGTCATTATATTATCAATTTTTGATAAAAATAGGCTATTATAAAGGCGTACGACTTTTAGGATACTATGCAAAGGGAGATTTTGGGAGGGTGCAATCTCTCAATTATTTTCTTTCGGCGGCAAATAAGCCAGACGATGGTGGTAGTATGTATGAACTGAGCACGATAAAGCTGCAAACAGATTTTGTCGGTGAGATCGACGTCACTTGGTATGGGGCGAAAGGCGATGGTATTAAAGATGATACCATTTCCATACAAAATGCACTTAATACAGGCAATACCAAAATTGTATTCTCAACTCCTAAAGTCGGTTATAAAGTTAGTACCATATATCCGTTGTCTAATCAAACATTGATGGGTGACGGACAGGGGCAGGGTATTATTGGAAATGGTGTTGATATAACAGTCATTATCGGGAGTGAGGGTATCATTCCTAACAGAGTGGGCAGAGTTACCATTGAGAGTTTAAAAGTGAGTAACAATGGAACCACTGCAATATATATCCGGAATACGTTTAATATAAAAATTTTAAATTCCTCAATATCGAGTACCAAGGGGATTGCGGTGAAATTGTTTTATTCTTGGCGAATAACGATCCTTAATAACTTCATAACATCGTCAGGAGCTAATACCTGGGGCGTGTATGGGATGAACAATATTAATGGCTTGGTTTGCAATGGTAATACCGTCACAGGTGGACAAGGTGGTGGCGCGATATGTGTAGGTCAGGCCCAAAGTATAGCAATAAACTATAATATCATTGAGACTTCACTAAAAGGAATTTATGTAGCAGCTGACGATGGCGAAATCAATGATCCCGAAAGTGGTTCGGTCAACGGATTTGAGATAAATAATAATTACATCGAAAATTGTGTACGCCCTTTTTCCATTGGGAGCCGATTTTTTGCCGGATCAGGCAGTGTATCGAATAATTTTGTCAGTAATGGTTTTGCAAAGGGTGTTAACAATGGGAATTTTACGCCAGAACAATTTGCGGAACATGGAATTATAGTGATGGGAAGAAATCGTGGTGTTAGATTCGATAACAATTTTCTATCGTGTAAATGGTCGCCAACGTTTGAATTTGCAACAGAGTTTATTAATATTGAAAATCCTAATCCATTCTTTTATGATTGCGGATTTAATGGGAATCATATTGAGGGACGGAATATCGACGTTCTACTGTACTTTTTCTCAGGTAAATATGCCAGTGCGAGTTATGACAACTATAAACGTACTGTTGGTGGTAGAAACTATTTAGGATTTCTTCGGGAATCACCAAGAGGTAATCTAACCTCAACAGAAAATAGGGAATGGATTTCTCCGGTGATCACCGCAAATATTGGTTTGTCTATTCGCAGCTGGATTGATAGAAATATTATTGAGCTAGGAGGGGATATTATTTCAGTTGACTTGATAGACGCGGTTGGAGAACTGGAGGGAGCGCGTCTGTATGTCGGAACGTCAGCGGATAACGGGCAGGTCGTCAATAATTTGGATTTATCCACGGTTACTGTTCTCAACAATAGCGGTAATATAGTTAATGGCAGATTTTCTCGAGTACTTCGTAATTATGTGAACACAATTTACGTTCGCAAGTCAGATCTTGCAGCATCAACTGGTACATTTCGCATTAAAATAGTCTATCGTGCAACTTAATTGTTAATTTATATTGCAGGGCCACGTCGTGAGATGTGGCTTTTTTACGTCAAAAGGGCCTGATTCTCATCAGACCCTTTCTCTTAGCGTTTTTTGTACAGTAATTTTTATGTTTCTTATCGTTTCCTCATCCAATGTTTTTGAAGACAATTGGATTTTCACTGTACGACGCCAATTTTTATGTTGAACCTTTCTTTCGAAAGGTAGCTAATAGCCGTTTTGTATAGTAAGAACAACAGTCGATTTGAAATAGTTTTATTGGAGTAAATTATTTTTGATAAATTGTAGTAACTGAACTGAAAATTTTGATAAATAATTGAATAGTCATTGTAATTAGATGTGAATCTTATTCTGGGTAAAGTTTGTTGAACGAGCAAAGGAAACTATTTGCTAAATTTAGTCTGGTTTCCGCCCCCCCCCCCATAAAAAAGGTTGTTTTCTCAATTGCTGTTCATACTGTTCTTTGTTTATAAACGGCCATAGATGGTGATCTCCTGTATTTTTAAATTCATTATGCTGTTCTTTTCGTTCATTTAGTTTCACCACATAATGTTGTCCCAAGGTCAGCGCTGTAAATAGCAAGTCTTTAAATGATAGCCGAAATAGTGGATTTGTATGATCAAAGTAAGGCCATTCGTATTCAAAATCAGAGTATAGAAATAAAATGTATCTACTAATATCGTCTAGCGCTTCATCGGAAAGCTTGTATTTATCGGTCAGTGTATGGTGTTCTAGGTCACTGTAAAGGCACCAGCATAGTTCAAGCATTGGCCTTATAATAGGATCATCAGATTTTGCCTCTTTTGAACGATAATATTGTTCAGGCAGCCAGCCGAATGAGATATCCTCAGTAATTGATTCTTCAAATTCGTCATTACTAATAAGTCCGACTACTAAGTGGCGTAAATGGCAAGCAAGCTTTTTTCGGCGTTCTAAGTCAACCATAATAACATGTTTTACGAAATTGAATATAGTTTTTAAAGCTACTTTCTCCTACCAGGGGAGTATTTACGAGTGTAAAAATAATGAAAAATTACTCTTGCTTTTTGTTCAGCAGTAAATAATGCTTTCATTTGACTTCCACCTTCCCATTCCTGCCATTCACCGAGTTTTCCTGTCCATTAGTCTAAAGCCCGTAGGCTAGGGGCATATTGTGTTGTAGTTTTGAATCAACAAATAAGAACAGATATAAACTAACAATATAAAATAAAGACATCATGAAAACGCTAGTAAAAACATTCGCAACAGTAGCCCTTATCGCAGTATCCACATTTGCTATGGCAGCTGAAGGACCAAGCTCAAAAAACATAAAAGCAAACGTTAACCTTTCCACAGCAGACTTGGCACTTGATCACTATGTTGCGGTAACAACCGAAGGAGAGTCGGCAGGAGTAGAACAATTATTTGCTGAAGACTTCAGCCAAAAAGTTCAAGCTTCTAATGCACAAAGCCATAGCCGTAGCGCGTTGATCAAATCTTTGAAAAAGCAAAAAGGCGAGAAGCTAAACTGTACAGTAACTAGCGACATTATCGAAGAGTCAGCTGACTATATGGTTGCTAAAGTAACTTTAAAATTTCAAGATTTTACCAAAACTGACTTGGTGACTTTAGTACGCGAAGGTAATGACTGGAAAGTTTCAAGTTCTGTGAACGCATATAAATAATTTACCGAAGCTAGTTGTCAGCTCGGTCATATCAGAAGCTGACAACTAGTGAATCATATGTTTATTTAAGGCCACGTCGTGAGATGTGGCTTTTTTTATGTCCGAATATTTTGATTCTGAGCAAAAAAGATTATTGTTTTTGCATAATTCCATATTGCTTATTTTGATTATTCTCGATCTTTTTTCCAGCATAGGTTTCAAAAATATATTTCGTAGTTGCTTTTAGTGAGCGTCTAGGTTGTACAGGATGGAAGCCGGGAGCTGTGAAAAATTCAATTTCATTGTCGATCTTCGAATACCAAATATTACCCAAATCTTTTAACCCTAGTGTGTCCAGCCTGGTGATTTTTCGGAAGTGTTCCAGTTTTTCTTTATCTAATCCAATTACCTGATAACGCTGTGTTTTATTTTGACAGTCTATCTGAATATATCTTTCTCCGTTCCAGCACATGCAATCGCTCGGTGTAATAATACCAATTATAATAAAAATAACGACTATCAAGGATGTAGCAGCAGAAAATCTTATAGCAATCTTATTCTTTTTATAGAAATATCTTAACTGGCTAACCTTATCCTTTTCATCTGTCGGTGGTGGATCATCCGGTCCATCTGTTGACGGTGGATTATCCTTTTCATCTGTCGGTGGTGGATTATCCGGTCCATCTGTCGGCGGTGGATCATCCGGTCCATCTGTTGACGGTGGATTATCCTTTTCATCTGTCGGTGGTGGATTATCCTTTTCATCTGTTGACGGTGGATTATCCTTTTCATCTGTCGGCGGTGGATTATCCGGTCTATCTGTCTGTGGTGGATTATAGCTAATTTGAAATGGCCTCGGTTTATAATCTACAAGTATAGCTAGTAGTTTCACTACGCGATTGCCAGGGTTTTGTGTTATACTGAGTATAAACTTTTGTAGTGCTTTTAATGATCCTGTATTATATTTCGAGATAGCATCCTCTAAACTCTTCTCTTTTTTTTGAGGATCGAAGAATTTTTGTAAAATATCGATGTCCGTTTGGGGAAGTCCTTCTGACAATCTGACTAAACAGTAGTCTCTCAAATTTGCGGGCGATGGATTAACCATTAGATCATCGAGCTCATGTCTAATTTTCTTCGCCTCATAAAGGGCAAGAACTTCTTCTTTAAATTGGGCAAATGTCGTTGGCATGGTATCAAAAATACGTTAATTCTATATCGGAATTTACGGAATCCCGTAATTAAATAGCCAATCAGTACATCGGAATTTTCGGAATCACAAGAATTTCATAAGACCTTTCGGATATATCGGAATCATTTGATAAAAAGGTTTTTAACGCCTATAACTTTGTTCTCGAAGTCAGATGATAGATCGATTAAAATATAAGACTAAGATACTAATCTGATTTCACAATGAGAAGATCTCGCGGTAGACATTAGCCGGTTTGGGAAGCAGCTTCTGCCTCCCGCGATTGACACTCTTACTTCCCAAAAAATTCAGAAGGCCTTCTGAAAACATTTGTAGCAACCCAGTGCATGGGGCACTCGGGCCTACCAAGTTTTTGACTTTTAATTTTTTGAGTTATGTGGAGTTTAATATTATATTTTTTGTTTGGAATCGGTCAACCGTCTAATTCGCAACCAAACCCTGATCATTCGACGGTACAGACAATGGGTATTGACGATCCCACTGATGGTGATGGAGGAGATGTAGGATCAGTTAGACCTCCAAAAGGTAAATAGAGATTATATTTGAAGGGCGGATTATTTCCGCCTTTTTTATTTAAGAAGGTTTTTGTTTCGTCATTTAATTTAGATATTTTAGACTAAAATAACCTGATTTGAAGTATTATTATCTATATTTTTTATTATTCTTTTTGTTTTCTAGTTGTCAAAGAGTTGAAAATGAGAATCTAATCAAGAGAGAGAATCCTGATTTTGATAAAGCATATAAGTTTTTAGAAGAAGGAAATACTGATTCCTCTTATTTCTTTTTCGAACAAGCTAAACAAGTATTCTTAGAAGAAGGTGATAGTGTTGGAGTTGCCAAATGTTTAATTAATATGGCAATTACCCAAAGAGAGCAAGGAGATTATTATGGTGCTCAAGAGACATCTCTTGAGGCCCTAAGATGTCTGGATATAAAGAATACAAAACACGGTATATATTTGAGTACCATTTATAATAATTTAGCCATATCTGTTTATGAACTTAAAGACTATGAACAGGCCATCAAATTCTATGATACTGCTATTAAATATTCTGATGATTCGACTTCTACTCAGATATATATGAATAATTTGGCTAGAGCACAACATGAGCAAAAGGACTATAAAAAAGCTATTGATATTTATAGTAAAGTATTGAGAAAGGAGAAAAGAGGTAGTTCGGAATATGCTAGAACATTGGCAAATTATGCACAAGCTATGTGGCTAAATGACAATAGCTATAACCCCCTAGTAGCATATTTTGAGGCTTTTCATATACGTGCAAAGTTGAATGATTTATGGGGATTAAACTCTAGCTATGCCCGTTTCTCCGATTATTATTTAAAAATAAACCGTGATTCTTCACTTTATTATGCAAATAAGCAATATGCGATAGCAAAAAAGATAAATAGTGCCGATGACGAAATAAAAGCACTAGAGCGCTTAATTAAAGTTGGGAGTACTGATTCAGTGACATTCTATTTTAACCAATATAAACTCATAAACGACAGTATCCAGCAAGCCCGTGCTGCAGCCAAAAATCAATTTGCTCTGATCCGTTATGAAGTAGAGAAAAACAAAGCCGAAAACCTACGGTTAGAAAAAGAAAATGCTGAAAAACAAAACCGCCTCATTAGACAGCGTGTTATTACCGGTGCAAGTTTATTCCTTCTGATTTTAGTTGCTGGTGGCGGTACCCTCTGGTACAAACGACGCAAGCAACGGCTCGAACTCGAGGCAGAGAACAAGGTCAAAGAAACACAACTCCATCTGTCCAAAAAGATCCATGATGTCGTTGCCAATGGTATCTATCGTGTCATGTCCGAGATTGAACATAACGAAGATGTGGATCGTGACGGTGTACTCGACAAACTTGAAAATATGTACCATCAGTCACGTGATATTTCGCATAATGTCGAACAGCAGACCATCACTGAGATACCGTACAACGAACAGCTGGCCTCCTTGCTCAAGTCTTTTGCTGCAGACCATCGCCGTGTACTGATCGCTGGTAACGATGCTGAGCAATGGATTGATGTCAGTAAGCGTATTAAAGAGGAGGTAAAGCATGTGCTGCAGGAACTTATGGTCAATATGAAGAAGCATAGCCAGGCCGAGCAAGTTGTGGTACGCTTTGAAAAATTGGATCAGCAACTCACTATATATTATAAAGATAATGGTGTCGGGATGCCCGCCGAAAAATCTCAGGGAAAAGGGCTGGCAAATACGGTTTCCCGTATTGAAAGCCTCGGTGGCAAAATTATCTTTGTCAGTGAACCGGGAAAAGGGCTCAGCATTACGACCAATATCCCTCTATAATAAAAAGACAATAATGTATGTTTAAAAAAGTACTCATTGCCGAAGACCACGAGATAGCCAACATTTCAGTGCAGAAAACCTTGCACGACCTGGGTATTCACAATACCAAATACGTGTACTATTGTGATCATGCCCTTACCTGGATCAAAAATGCCATCCGCGATGGAGAATCCTATGATCTGTTGATCACCGATATCGAATTTGAAGACGACGATAGCCCACAGGAGATCAAAGATGGTCTTTCGCTGATCAAAGCCGTTAAGATGGTACAACCCGATATCAAGGTTATTGTGTTGACCGCCAAAGACCGGTCGGCACTGATCAATGAGATGTTTCGAGATAATCAGATTGACGGACTTGTACGCAAAGCTCGTCGGGACGGTCAGCATCTGCGCGAGGCACTCCAGACTGTTTATCAGCACCGTACGTATCAGTCACCCGATAGCAAGAAGTTTATACAGGAACAGAATTCGCACGAGTTTACCCAATTTGACCTTCATATCGTCAAATTGCTCTATGAAGGAATATCCCAAAAGGAGATGCCCGAATACCTACAGCAGCGTGATATTCGACCATCAAGTCTCAGTAGCATCGAGAAACGGCTCAACCTGATGAAAGATGTACTCGGCTTTACCAAAAATGAACAGCTGGTGGCCCATTGTAAGGAACTGGGCTTTATATAAAAATATTTTTACCTCCTTACGGGAACCCGTAAAGGATCGATATTGTATTGCATTAGGTTTGTATGGACGGATTTATAGCAGGAATTATATTTTTCGTTACATAAAAATATCCAATGCACTCAGGATATTTAGCGCTATATGTTAACCAATTTTACGAAAAGAGAAAGGCTATCGGAGGATAGCCTTTCTTTATTATTGGCATATCTCGTTCTTATAGCTGTTTTTTAGAAAAGGAGCTAAATTGCATTATTTTTTTTATCTTACAGATAAATTTTCGATCAGCTCGCTTATCTAAATAATCAATTCGTATGAAAAAGTCTTCAAAGCTAATATCCATCTTCTCTCTCCTTGCGTTGTCATTTAGCTTGTTCATATTCAATTCCTGTTCCAAAGAAGACGTTGCTCCCAAAGAAGGGTTAATCGCGCAGGACCTTAAGAGTCTAACCTTAAATACTGGTTTTACGGATAATATCATTCCTATCAAAGCAGATAGATGGGCTGTTTCTTATGTCAAAGATGCACTTACAGGTGAGATCTTGAAAGATTCGATGGGCAATGCGCTCAAATTGGAAAGTGTGGGCACCGTTGAAATGGAAGCGGGATGGTTAACCTTGGAAAAAACGGCCAGCAATGAGCTAAAGCTCACGCTGCAAGAAAATTTCAGTGACCAGCCGCGGAATTTTGTGATAGGCATCCAATCGTCCGATAGACAGGATGAAATAAGTTTTAGCCAATCTAGGGGTGATGAATACGAACTGATCAACAAGGAAATTAAAGAAATAGAAGGTAGTCGCAAAATATATGTTAGCAGTGAAGGGTGCAGTTCTCTGACAGTAAGAAATGATTCGGATCAGGAGAAAAATGTAGAGACGCTTGAAATCTTTAAAGACGTCAAATACAGCTCCGAATTTTCGAGTAACAGCTACGGTGCTTTTGACTGGATCAATAAAAAAGATGCAAGCATTTTTATGGATGAAGTATTGATAGATGATGTTAGTCATTGGCAGGGGAAAGTCCTCTATGTCAAAGGGAAGACCTTTGAAAATTATATCAAACCAGGAAATAGTCAAACATTAGCGCTCAAACCACATCGGAGTCTCTCTATTCGCGGTGAGTTTACCTACCTTGAGCGAAGCTGCAATTATACCTTTACCATAAAAAATAAAAATTCAGGGCATCGTTTTAATTTGAAGGGTGTTTGGAAGCAAAAGGTTCCGTTGATCTCCCATACGATAATAGAATAAGCAGATCGATAAATAAGCCATATTTTATCTGTACAGATGTTACGGGACATTTACTTAGCTTGGTTCATTATTTTTATTCGAAAACGTATTGATTGAATTTAGCGCATAGTAAGCGATCCCATTGTCAGGGTATTCTTCCAGAATTTCTTCGTAGAGTGCCTTCGCTTTTTCTGCCTGCATTGTCTGTGAATAACAAAATGCGATATTACAGAGTCCCATTTCCCGGTAGCACATTTTTGAAGAACTTAATACCGTAATTACACGGTATTTATCCACCCATTTGTTTCTCGTAAAATAATCAACACTCTCTTTAAAATGCGTTATTGCTGTTTCAAAGTCGTTTTGTTTGAGTGCTTTCATTCCTTTTCTATGGCTTCTAGGGACGGTCATTCGCAATACAATTGCTAAAATGGAAAAGATAATGACGCCGATGAAAACATCATCTGTCTGAAAGATATATTCGAAAGTGAATAAAAAAGCCAAGGTTATCGCAAATACAATTGCAAATGCAGGCCAGGATATTTGTCGAACAATAGGAACATTTGAACTCATTTTATCAAGATCTAATTTTGGTTGCTATGTGCTGCTAAATATACTGAAAGCCTCGCAAAGTCTTCCTTCTCATTGTTGTTTTTATATTAAGTTTTGCACAAAGAGTAATCCTACCAATTCTTAATTACGCCTTTACGGGAAACCGTAAAATCTCCTTTACGGTTTTTGATAGTTTTGAATCGATGAATCAACAAACATCAGCAAAGTCATATAACCGTATTTAACTGAAAAACACTATGAATACAGATCAATTGATCCAGGATACGCTCTCCGATAGCAGAGTCATCTATGAACGTGTTAGGCAGGAGCTTTCTAAAGCCCGTGCCGAAGTCTTGATTGCAATGGCCTGGTTTACCGATAATGAACTTTTCGCGACAGTTCAGGGATGCCTTGATCGTCATGTAAAAGTTTCAATTATTATATCAGATCAGCCGGATAATGAAAAGCTCGACTTTTCACTCTTGGAAAAACAGGGCGCAGAGGTGACCAAGGTCAAGAATGTTGGCTGGGGGATCATGAATCAGAAATTCTGTGTGATTGACCAAGCCGTTGCTATCACTGGCTCCTATAACTGGAGTAACAACTCCAAAAGCAATAATCATGTAAGCGTCATCGTCACCAATTATCCAAAGACCATTACTGAGCTTACTGATACTTTTCATGGGATCCGAACCCGAGCCATAAGGATCAATAATGGCGAAACATTGGACGATATTATCGCATCTGAAAAAATAGAAACACCCATGCAGATTAAACTAGAAAGCCACAGTTCTCGATACGCAGTGTCGTCGGGAGGTGAACTCAATTTCCAGCAGCAGTCTTTGAAAGAATTTAAAGATGTACTGGACAATATTATCGCTTCCGAAGTAGGGGCTTTTGACAAGGATTTAGTCAAACAGAGCGGTTATAACCGTGCGAAAGAAAACAATGGAGACCATCAGATTCTCCACCAGGCGATGGATAGCCTTTACTCAAATTTTATCAATGAAATTGAAGTTATCGCCGAGAAAAAGGATCGTTTGAAAGTGCGGATAGATGAACAGCAGAAAGTAAGTTCCACCAACATGGAATTTAAAACGGAACAGGAGATTGAAAAGATTAAAACCAATACAACTTTTGATCAGCAAAACTTCGATTCGGATATCAATACCCTGAATGCAAAAATCGAAGAAAAACGCCTTCAAATTAACTCGAATAACAATACGAAGATTCCCTTTATTGAGAGTAAGATTATTGGCCTGAAACAAAAAATCAAAGAATTAGAAGTTGAGTTTATAAAGCCATCGGTCAACAAGCCTATTATGTTTATTCTAGCTGGTACGACTCTATTACTTGCCCTGTATATATTTGTTTTTTACTCCTCAGTTGCTTATATCTTTATTTTCTCGAAAGAAGAAATCAATGAAATGATGTTGTTAGGTTCTGCAAACACACAGTCGCCCGAAGTCTTTAATCCACATGCTATTAGTAAGATAGGGCAGAAAGGGATGGGAGGGATATTATTTCTTTTTTTATTTGTGGCTATTCCGCTCGCACTGGGTATGTATAAAGTTTTTAAAGATCTTTTTGAGGTCAGTGAAAAACAGGAAGTCCAGCAACGAGGTATTATACAAAAGATCAAAATGGCCTTTGTCAACCATTTGGGAATTATTCTTATCCTCGTTGTTGATATTTTTATTGCCTATAAAGTTTCAAAAAATATCAATGATATAGAATTGCTGACCAATAAGACAGACCAACGGCTGTCACTGTCAAATGTACTTGGAGATAGCAATTTTTGGCTTGTATTTATCCTTGGTGCGCTGGGTGTATTTCTTTTTGGATTCTTTTTCGAAAAATTAATGGGTCAGGTCAATGAACGTAACCTTTCTTTTCAACAGCAGAAGACAAAACATATTGTCGAGAGCCACCAGAAAGAGATCAGTGAGTACCAGGATCAGATCAATAAGATCCAATTGGAGAACGATACCATACAAGCTGAACTATTTACGTTGCAAGTGAGCAAAGATGAAAAGATAGGTCAGATTCAGCAGCTTCCGATTCAGCAGAACGAACGAGTAGGAACTTTGCAACATCAACTGCTCACTTTCAAAGAACGGATCAGTAATATTGGACAGATTTACAAGAGCCAGATTGACAATGATAAGCTGCCTATTTCCAAAGCCGAGATGGAAAACCGAGTCAATATTTATATGGAAGGTTGGAGTAAATATCTATACGAGGTGTATGCAATTTTAAAGGCGGAGACCAAAACCCGTGAGGCTGTAGGTGAATGCGAAGCTTGGCTTTCCAATTTGGGACTACAGTCTGATATTAAACATGAACTACTTGAAGATATTGCAGCATTTAATTAACCGCTATTCCAATGAAAATATCCTATATTTTACCACGATTATTTATACTATTCTTGCTTGCCAGTTGCCAGAATGATGACTCCAAAAAGCAGCAGGTAATGCTCAAAGATTACAATATCATTATTGCCCCGGATCTATCCAACAGGATCAATACACACTTATATCCGAAACCAATCCATGATACTGTTTTGATCCAAGATATTGTCAGTCATAGTGATGACCTATTAAAGCTTCACAATCGAAGTTCCGGACAATTAGATGTTTATAAACTTGATTTTATCAACCGTGGAATATTAAATACTTCATCATTCGATCCAAAGAAGATGACTATTGATTTTAATCAGTTTTCTAACAACCAGCTAGATCGGGCCAGTTATATCCGCAAAGGTCTGAAAGGTGATGTAGAAGTCTTTACGGATGAGGTAAATCGGGTCTATGATTATGCATTGAAAAATCCATCCGGTGCAGATGTTTGGAATTACTTTAACGAAACGATTAAAAGTTCGTTGGTAGATGTTTCTCCAAAACGAATAGATGGGAGCAATAAGATCATTGTCGATAAGAAAAATACGAATGTCCTGCTTCTTTTGACAGACGGTTATATTGAGAGCACTAATAAGGGGAGGGGGTATAGACTGGGATCAGAACTTGTAGCCAAGATCCGTAAAGATTACAATGCGAGCGGTAAGCGAGACTTAGCCGCTTTTATACAATCCGATTCCACCTATGCAATCAATAGAACTGATTTTAACCTCAAAGACGTGAACATCTTTATTGCTGAACTTGTTGACCGTTCATTGGATCCAAGCGGTGCGGCCAAAGAACAGCCTACTGATTTTCAGATTATCAAGGTTATCTGGGAGAAGTGGCTGAAAGATAGTGGCTGTGCCAATGTTAAGGTTATTCAGGCTGTGAATACAAAAGAACAGTTTTATCAGGAGTTTGAACAATTCCTCAAAACATTATAGGCAGGATGAAAAAGTGGGTAAACGTAATGATCAAACTAGGTGTAATCGTCCTGTTTTTTCTGCTTGTTTTTTTAATGAGCTGCACACAATCAGAGCAAACTTTCCGGTCTTTCGGTTTTTTGGAAAAAAGCAATCTTCCTTACTCAGATGCGGTACGGGTATATAAAGTAGTCGATGGAGATACCTTTTGGATAAAAAACGGAGCCGGAAAAAATGTAAAAATCAGACTGATCGGTATCGATGCACCTGAAGAGCGAAATGCTTTTCACAAAAAGAAGCATCCTTTTGGAATAACATCCAAACGTTATCTCGATAGCTTGATCCTGCATAAGGAGATCCGATTGGAATATGATGTGGACTCGCTAGACCGTTATGGTCGCACGTTGGCGTACGCTTATCTCAACGATACATTTATAAATGCTGAGATGATCAAAAATGGATATGCGCTATTAATGACTGTACCACCCAATGTGCGTTATCAATCCCAGTTTGTTGCAGGTCAGTCTTATGCGCGCTCAAATCGCTTGGGTCTTTGGAATGTATACGATAATCCTAAACTAGACTGAGTATTCAATCATTGGCAAACTAAAACGGTCTGCTATCTCACAATAACAGACCGTTTTTTTTATCGAAATCACATATTCGAGACTTTATAGTAAACAGTTAGCTCGGCCAGTTCTGGCTTAGATGGGCATTCCATATTTTTTTCATCATAATCTCAAATATGACCTGGTCTTTCTTTGATACCAGTTTAGGTTCTTTACCTTTATACTTTTTGAACAACACTTGGTCGGGCAGGGCTAGGATATTTGCAATTTGGGTGTAGGCGAGTTTGGAAGAGGAATCCGAAGCAAAAAAGTACATTTTTTTGTTTGTCATCACTATGGTCCCTCTTTTTATTAACTTATAACTTGAATAGCCTCGATCTGAACGCAATTCAAACCAGTCGATGTTGCTTTCCTCGTATAAGCATATTTCATTTTTTATAATCTCTTGATTTGTACCCCATTGCTGGAGAGGTTCTTTCTCGAGTTTCCAGTAGGAAAGATATTTATTGAGCATTTGTTTACTATGAGCGGGAAACTTGATGTTACGTATCTCTAGTGACTGCTCTAGCTCATGAAATTCACGGTATGATATTCTTTTTTTTGCGATAAAAGGCTTGGCCAGCGAATCAACGAATTGTGTATTCCTTTTATCTTTTATTCCTTTGAGTATGGTATCACCGATGTCAAAAAACTGAACTAATTTATTGAAATGAGCAAAGTCGTTGTTATCCAACATAGAGTTTTTAAGTAGTTTAATGTATTCTCTATCGATCACATCAATGCCTAATTTTTGCCGATAATATGTTGCTGTATGATCGGCTATGAGTAACAAAGATTGTAAATGTCTAATGTTATCTAATTCAAATTCACTGATGATCCCATTTTTACAGCATTCATTGATATAGGTGATATAAAATTCCTCCATATTCAACCCGAAGCTTTTGTATACGTTGGTTCCATACTTTGATACGATCAGCTCCATGTCATGGATGCTGACCGATTCTATTGGTTTATTTGCAAAGAGGTTATTGATTTCAATTACACAATTCTCATCCGGCTCTTGCTTGAACCAACGTTGCAAGAGACTTTTCTTGATGAGCGGTTTCTTTTCAAATATTTCCTTATTCATATTGTCTGTATTCTTCATATATGGGATCATTCCAGTTGCATACACCACCATGCCAGGAGCAGGCCCCTCGACCTCGTGCGTCAGATGTAGTACCATCACAGCATCTTGTCACATAACCAATCACTCGCTTCCTTAAGGGATTGATTACATTATACAATTTTTCGGCTGCAGTTGACCCAAGCTCCATCGCTCTGTTGAGGTCGTTGACAGCTGCTTGTGGTTGTTTTAATTTTTGATAGCATATAGCTCGCCTGTAGTAATGGTCAGCGTCCTTATTGTGGGCTATCAAGTTATCCAGCTTTCCTAACGCATCGCTATAATTGCCTTGTTTGATAAATAGATCAATCTGGTTGGATCGTAACGTGTTTCTCTTGTTGGATAGCTGGTCTATTTCATCGCCAAACTTGGCAAATGTATTTGCACGATCAATCAGTGTGAGCGATCGGTCAATATCTTTAGTAGGGGCTACCAATAGTTTTAAATAATAGTTTAGACTATCCTTCCGGACAGCTTCATTCTTCTCCTCCAATGCTTTCTTTTGTTGAGCAGCTAGCGCGAGCTGTGCTTTTTCCTTTTCTTTTTGTAATTGGAAATGATGGCTGGCAATACTAACAGGGATTGAAAAGACGATAAGAAGCGCCGTAATAAAAAGTTTTACCTTGGAGTCCAATTTTACTCGGAGCACGTTTTCCCATTTAGCCTGAGTTGGGGGAATAAAAAGCGAAGAGATTGACGCCAAGATCAATCCAGATAGCAAGTTGTTAGCGAATACAAAGGCAAACAACATAATGCAGCTGGATAAAACGATCTGCCATAAAGGGAACTTCTTTGCCTGCTTTTGGTCACTAGTTCCATGGAAGATATCCTTAAATATTTTTTTATCGGGTGATATCAGTCCACTTACGTATCTTCTTTTCATAGTTTTTGAATGTTATTTTTCGCCATGATAACGAATATGCTTGCGATACTAAAAGAAGAAATATCGCTTAAGAATCTTGTTCCCAAGCGATAGTTAAAGAATAATTATAGTGAAAGCATGTATTACTCATAATTTTTCAGTGTATCTGTTATTTCTTGCCGATAATTATAGATTTCATCCAAGGAGGTCAACAGCTTTCTAACACCTTTGTCCTTACCTTCTGGGAATACTTCAAGATATTTATTAGTCGAGTTGAAGTGTAATCGAGCCAAGGGTTTGCGGTTATTGTCATCGAGTAGGATACCAAAATAAGATTGCGTATCGCGAAAAGCTATACGAGAGGCGGGGACATGCTCACGCAAGATCGCTTTTACGATCTGTGATCCCTCAATTTCCTCTTCTGTTGTAATTATTTTGATCTCGTTACTGATGTTCTCGTCAATTGGCGCCACTTCAGCAGTCGCTTTTTGTGGTATCGTCTCATTGATACTTAAAGCAGTTTTCAATCTTGAGCTGATGGATTCATTGATCGATGACGAAAGCGCTTTCTTGGTATATTCTTTAAAAGCAGCCATTCTGGATGCGATCAGAGGTTTGTCGAAAAATCGGTTTACCAAAAGCTTGACTAGTTCATCAGATGGCTCCTGAAGTTCTTTTTCAAACTCTTTTCGGATCGCTTTGATATATTTTAGTCCTTCTGCGGAATCCAGTATTCCCTCTAGGTGGTAACCATTTTTGGTGAACTTCTCTAGGATTTTGATATTAGAATCTTTGAGATTGTTGAGATCCAAGGTAAAGAATGGTTTCTCATCCATGATATTCGGTTTTTCAAGATCAGCATAAAAATTATAGATATGTCCATTTGTCAACACGCCAAATCGAGCTTTTGATACATGAAAATAACGGTGCAACTGTGAATTGTGTGCATCAGCAGTTTCTTTCCAGTGCTTACATTCGATGATCAGTATCGGCTCATTATCTTTTTTGATGACATAGTCTACCTTTTCTCCTTTTTTAGTCCCTATATCACATATAAATTCAGGTATTACTTCCGTTGGGTTGAATATGTCGTATCCCAAAATTTGGATAAAAGGCATTACAAAAGCATTCTTGGTTGCTTCTTCGGTACTGATTTGATCTTTAAGGTTGCCTACACGTTGATGTAGCTGCTCCAGTTTGAGTCGTAGATCGTTTTCCATCATGTTAATAATATTTGATTATGACCAAAGTTAAAGAGAGTCCTTCTGAGAAATTTACGGGTTCCCGTAAACAGAAAATAGGCTAGCTATCATGTTAATTGACTTAAGGCAAGAACAGTTAGCCTTTATGGGAAACCGTAAAAACAAGCTCCTGTGGTGATATAACTTTGTATCCAATTATTAACTGAAACAACTTAAATACAAAACTATGGCTTGGAATTTTAGAAGACGTGTAAAGATCATTCCCGGAGTACATCTGAATTTTAGTAAGAGCGGGATCTCAACCTCAATTGGTGTAAAGGGAGCAAGTATGACATTTGGGAGCTCAGGTACCTATTTAAATGCGGGAATACCAGCGTTGGGAATTTATAATAGGCAAAAGCTTTCTGGTGGTGGCTCCCAGCCGCATTCGCCAACCGTATTGCCTCCGTCCCCTGCGTTAGTGCCACCTATTTCTCCTATAGAAGAACAAAACCAGCATCGCGGTAATATTTTTAGTGCTGATATCCATGAAATAACGAGTCAGGATATGCAAGGTATAAAGGAGGCAATTCTACTTGCCAGGGAACAACGCCTATCCTTGGAAAAGGATCTCGCGGAGATCAATGCTGCGGTCAAATCCACCAAGAATAAAAAATTGATAAGCTATCTTTTGATTTATGGATTGATCAATAAATCTGTACCCGAGCGATTGAACAACGATCTTACTGCTCAACAGGAGGCGATCAATCAAACCCATGAACAAATAGAAGCATCTTATGTTGATCTGAAGGTCGATTTTGAAATTGAGTTAAAACAGAAATATGACGCGTTGGTATCGAGCTTCCTTACTCTATCAAAGAGCCATAAGATCTGGGATGTGACAAGTGCACATTACGAAGATCGTGTCGTTACCCGTTCATCAGCCAGTACTATAGTGAGTAGGACAGATGTGCGTTTCGGATTGAAGTCAATTCCTGAATTTAAGTCAGAGGTGAAGGCATTGTATTTTCAGAATGCCAACGGAGCAGATCTTTATATCTATCCGAGTTTCATCATTATGTACAGTAAAACCAAGGAGTTTGCCATTATTGGTTTGAACGAAATTAGCCTTCAACAACATGCTGTACGCTTTACTGAAACACAAGGGGTGCCAGCTGATTCAAAGACGATTGATATGACTTGGGCTAAAGTCAATAAAGACGGTAGCAGAGATAAGAGATTCACTGGAAATTATCAAATACCAGTGGTACGTTATGGTGAAATCAAGCTACGAACAGTCACTGGTGTCAATGAAGAATACGAATTCAGCAACTACGAAGCTACGGAGGCATTTGCAAATGCCTTTATGGAATATCAAAATATGGTTAGTTTATTGGTATAGTTTAAAAATAACTATTAATAGAGATATACGGTTTTCCGTAAGATTAAACGAGATGGGCGAGCTATGTTTGTTTTTGTATTAATATTTAATAATTATGTCAAAAAGACCCATTGGAACTACGGCAAGTACAGGACAAACTTGCCCAGAATCAGGCGTGTGGAAAGTTGTTGGAAGTCCTTCAACAACAGCACCAATTGCTAAAGGCAATACGATGCCTCCTTATGGAGGAAAAGCAGTAACGTGGCAATTGATTAGCTACGCGTAGCATTTGTGGTAGATCACCTCGGTGATCTACTTTTTTTCACCTCCCTATTCCCGCCATTCACCGAGTTTTCACGATCGTTGGTCTAAAGCCCGTAGGCTAGGGGCGTATTGTGTTGTAGTTTTGAGTCAACAAATAAGAACAGATAAACTAACACAATAAAATAAAGACATTATGAAAGCATTAGTAAAAACATTCGCAGCAGCAGCCTTAATTGGAGTATCAACATTCGCTATGGCAGCCGAAGGACCAGGTTCCAAATCAGCAAAAGCAAACGTTAACCTTTCCACAGCAGACTTTGCCTTTGAGCATTATGTTGCAGTTACGACAGAAGGCGAGTCGGCGGGCGTAGAGCAGTTATTTGCCGAAGATTTCAGCCAAAAGATCCAAACTTCCAATGCACAGTCTCATAGCCGTGAAGCAGTGGTTAAATCCTTGAAAAAACAAAAAGGTGAAAAGCTAAACTGTACAGTAACTACAGACATCATCGAAGAGTCAGTAGATTATATGATTGCCAAAGTAACTTTGAAATTTGAAAACTTCACCAAGACAGACCTTGTGACTTTGGTACGTGAAGGTAATAGCTGGAAAGTATCCAGTTCAGTCAACTCCTATAAATAGTATCTAATAATTAGTTGTCAGCTCGGTCATACCGAGAGCTGACAACTAGTGAATCATATGTTTATTTAAGGCCACGTCGTGAGATGTGGCTTTTATTTTTTCGTATTATTGTGAGTTGATAGCTATACCTATGGAAAAGAGATTATATAAATAATTAAATGAAAAAAAACAACAGTACTCGGGATTCTTATATAATATTGTTTGATCTTAGTTTCTATTTATACTATTGTAGATTTTATTAGCGGGTATATTAAGTGGTCTGAAATTCCTTCACATGTATTAAATCTTTTAATACGATTTTTTGGTTGTATTTTTATTGTTTTAATTTTTTATCTAATATTCGTTAAACTGTTTCGAGTTAAATAGATTTTTAGTTGAGTAATATGGAACAATACGATATCAAATGGCTAACAGATAGATTTGAAAATGGAGATACGTTCAAATTTATTTTCTTTTGGGGGCATACAAATAAACAAAATCAGGAGATCGGAAAATTTATATTCAGCCAATGGTATGAAAGTCCGTTTACGGTTAATAATATAACCTACAAGACTGCAGAACATTGGATGATGGCCCAAAAGGCATTACTTTTCGACGATAAAAAGAACTTTGAGAAAATCATAAACTGCAATAAACCAGGAGAAGCCAAAGAGTTGGGGAGACAGGTTATTGGTTATGATGATCGGATTTGGAATGAGAGAAAGTTTGAGATCGTCAAGCTCGGAAATATACATAAGTTTAACCAGCATCCTGAGTTAGCCATATATCTGTTGAATACTGAAAGTAGAATACTAGTTGAGGCAAGTCCTGTCGATACCATTTGGGGTATTGGAATGTCACAAGATGATAGTGATATTGAAAATATCTATTGTTGGCCGGGGCAAAATCTGTTGGGTTTTGCATTGATGGAAGTACGGGATTTTCTGAATCAAATCGGACATTTTGAACCGCTTAAAAATGCTCTGCTGCCACCCTGGTCTAAGTTTCCAGATAAAGACGCTATGGATATGTTTTGGAGAATGGGGGCAGGAGAGGAATATATCACCGAATTCTCCAATTATTACGATAATTTGAATGAGCGTGAAAAGACAATTTATCAATTAACTAACCCACAATCCTATCAATGGGAAAGTTTTTATTCCTGAGGATGTTAAGTACATTCCGAAAGATTTTTCATTAAAATCCAATAAAAGATGCCCCAATATTTAGATCTATACTTTTTAGTTGATAATCGAAAAACAAGTACTATTCGTGATTTTTTTAACAATTATGCCTTTATAAAAAAAGAGCTCGCTGATGAGTATCCAATACCTCAGTTTTCTGACTTTGTCTATCAGACCTTTTATTCAGATAATCACCTGCTTGAATATCTGGAGGGGCGTGTTGATTGTGATTATATTATATATTGGCAGAATCTTAATGAAAGATCAGATATTTATCAGTTTATGGTCCAATATACCAGTGATGGTAAGATGATTGTAGGTATTACGGTAAAGGGTACAGAACCATCAGACACCAAGGTTACTTCCACCTTTAAAGAAATGAAAGATTATTTTAACGCCTATTTTGGATGTATTACTTCGGAAGAGGCTCCTCCCGAAACAAGCGAAGCGTTTAAGCAATTTTGTAGGATAAGATATTCTCATTGAGCTCAGTTCAGTTGTATTCAAAGTTTATTACTAGTGAATCATATGTTTATTTTAGGCCACGTCGTGAGATTTGGCTTTTTGTATTTTGGAATAACATTGAGTCGTTAACGAATTTCTATTTCCCATTCCATCTCGCTCATTCGTTCTTTGATGAGTAATAAGGTCTCCAAAACTTGGCCAGACATGGGAAGCTTACCATAGACCAGCATGCTGAAATCATCATTATAAATTTGCTCAAAATGGAGTAACCAGTTTTCTTCTAAGTCGCTAAAGAATAAACTTTCTATGGGGTGATATCTGAGCCATTGGTTATTATTTCTTAGACTTTTTGCATCTCGGTTAGCGACACTAAGCATCATCTCAAAAAAACGATCTGATCTAAGGAAATCTTGAAATTCCTTGTAGTGTAGTAATTGGTGGAGATCATACATATGCTTAACTTTCTTTTTCAAATCATGTATAGGTGTTTCGGAATACGAAAACCGAACTAGGCTCATGATCTTTTCACAGAAAGTTCGATAATGGTCGAGTACTTTTACTTCAAAGGGAAGTAATGAGCATTTTTCTATTAAAGCATGTTGATTTGTCTGTCTCAATGCTTCTCCGATATAGGAATTAACGAGCAATTTGCTACGGGGTCTATCACAGCCTAGCCAACTGTAGTCGATAGTAACAAGATTCTTTTCAGCGCAGTAGCTTTCAATAGTTGTATGATAATAACTATGTGCTGTCTTACGGTTCATTCCTCTTTTTCTTGTGAGACCTTCAATATTAATTTCAGGTAGTTCTTTGGTAATGATATTGCTGATCTGTCTTAATTTCGATTTAAGTCGGCTGTCTGTTTCGCCTTCGTTTCTTGAGATAACAAGATCAATGTCATGTGGTATGCGTTCTATCAATTTAAAACACTTCGATAATGCTACACCACCTTTAAGTACGACATCTTCACTAATCGGTTCTTGGTTGAGCAAGAATAGGGTGTAGGTTTGCCAATAGTCTTTTTCTATTCGTGTTGGGGGAAGGCCGAGGAGATCTGATGTAGATTGTAATATTTCCTGAAATAGATTTTTGTCTTTATGAAGGTTCATATTGTTTTTTTGAATTTAAACAATTTTAAAATCATAAATATTTGATTATTAAATGAGTTGTATTTATTTAAATAAGTTTTGTTATTATCTTTTTGGTTAATTATTTGTTTTTAGTATTTTAGGCATCGTAAGCTATTATTTTCCTTCTAAAGGACAATTATCGAAATTATTTGTGCCTCAATACAAATTGAGGATGGAGAACTATTAATCTTAATTTCAAAAATGCATGCTATATACGAATCAATGATCTTTCATCATTCACTATGGTGTGCCTAATGTTATTTAATATGAAAAGTAATTTAAAAACTATTGACGATGCATTTATTGTGCATTATAGAAAACTTCTCGAAATACAGAAAAATGTATTTCGAGAATGCAAAGAGTATAATTTTGATTTGAACAGTAATGAGATTACGCAAGCCATACATGACCGAATGTCCGCATTTTGGGATTTTCATGTTTACAATGCGAAACAAATATTGGACCGTAGAATCAATACCGGTGGAGCTGATTTCTTTACTGAAACATGTCTATTATTTCTAAAAGCATATTTTGAACAGAAATATAATGTTATCGTGACCTCTGAAAAGAGTCTTTTAAAAAAAGGTAATTCTATGCGACCAGATATCTCTATATGGACAGAAGGTTATGGAGAAGTCTTGGCTGTTATTGAGTTAAAAGTAAATGACGGGTGGAAAGGAAAGAACATTATGGCACATTTAAGAGATAGGGAGGAAAAAATTAAAATATTGTATCCTAACTCATATTTTGGGGTAATTGCTTTCTGGAACTTTTTTGATGAAAGTGATTTGAATTTGGATTGGAGGAATAAATATATAGGACTTTATAGATACGACCGACATGATAGACATGAGAAAACTAATGGCTATGTTGAAGACATTATGAAAAGTATAGAACTTACATTGCCCGCATATTTATCGAAAGAAAAAGAAACTGTTGCAGTTTAACGAAGGTTTCGTCTTTTATTCCTAAACAATATTTCGGATATTTGGACAAAGGCCAGTTTTTAGTTAAAAGATTTTACCATGTCCGATATCCAGCAGTTAATAGCAAAGATCAGAGCATTCAGAGATGCCAGAGATTGGGAGCAGTTTCACAATTCCAAAGATCTTGCAGTGGCATTGAGCATTGAAGCTTCCGAGCTACTGGAATTATTCCTGTGGAAAGGAAATGAAGATGCCAATCCCGATAAGTTGAAGAATGAGCTTGCCGATGTACTGATGTATGCCCTTCTGCTTGCCGATAAGCATGGACTTGATGTCAAGCAGATCGTGGAGGACAAGATGAAACTCAACAACGAAAAATACCCAGTCGAAAAAGCCAAGGGAACCGCAAAAAAATATAACGAATTATAATGCCGAAACAGTTTCAGGTTATTCCATATCAGTTTGATTCACAATTAGAGTATACGTTGCTCCAACAACATCGTGATTACCTGTCGTGGCCCATCGTTTATTTTTTACAGAATAAAAAGGAAGCCTACGTCGGTGAAACTACAGATGTGGTTACCCGGATGAAAGCACATCTTAAAACCGAAAGAAAACAGGATCTTAAATCCGTATCCCTGATATTGAGTGATCTATTCAATAAGTCTGCGACTTTGGATGTAGAGTCAAACCTGATCCGTTATATCGCTGCCGACGGTCAGTTCAACTTGCTGAATGGCAACCTGGGCATCTCTGATCACAAGTTCTACCAGCAAAAGGAAGTCTACTGGGAACTGTTCCGCGATATATGGTCCGAGTTGCGGTCTCTCGGTATCGCTCGCCATTCTTTGGAGCATATCGATAATTCTGATCTGTTTAAATATTCTCCATACAAGAGTCTTTCACGCGAACAGACCAATGGCTTGAAATTGATTCTCAATTGCTTATTGGATGATCAGGCTAAGATCAGTCTGATTCATGGTGGGGCTGGTACCGGCAAATCCATACTGGCGATTTTTCTGTTTAAATTGCTGAAAACTGATCTCAAAGATTTTAATCGGGCCGATTTTGACGAGTCTGACGAAGAACTGTTCCAGCTTGTTGAATCAGTCCGGCAAAAATATGGTGACCTTGAGATGGGCTTAGTTATCCCAATGCGGTCGTTTCGCAAGACAATCAGCAATGTCTTTAAAAATATAAAAGGATTATCCTCAAAAATGGTCATAGGACCAGCCGAAGTCGCAAAAAGAAAATATGATCTCCTTATCGTCGACGAGGGACATAGATTACGTCGATGGAAAAACCTTGCTGCCTATTATGGTACATTCAGAAAAGTCTCCCAACAGCTGGGATTCGATGAACTTACCTGTTCCGAACTAGATTGGATCGAACTGCAGTCTGACAGATCAATTATATTCTATGATGAATTTCAGTCTATCAAGCCATCTGATGTCGATGCACAGCGCTTTATTGATCTTCAGCTAAAAAGTAGCACGAGAATTGAGCGCTTGCTTTCACAGTTTCGTGTCAGAGGTGGGGCACCTTATATGGATCTTATTTATGGGGTATTTGCAGACAATACGACGGTCACACCCAAGCCATTTGAAAGTATCCATTACGATTTTAAGCTTTTTGATGATCTGGACGAAATGGTGGAAACCATCAAACGTAAGGATGCTCAGGATGGGCTCTGTCGTATGGTTGCTGGCTTCGCTTGGGAATGGATCTCAAAGAATGACCGGACACTAAAAGATATAATAATTGGTGAGAGCCAGTTACAATGGAATAGTGTAGAAGTTGATTGGGTAAACTCAGCCAATGCCACTAAAGAGGTTGGGTGTATCCACACGACACAAGGTTATGATCTGAATTATACGGGACTGATCATTGGGCCGGAACTGGACTATGACTTTAATACGAATAGCTTTGTCGTTTATAAAGATAAATACAAGGACAAAAACGGCAAGATTTCCATTACTGATCCAACTATTCTTAAAAATTATATCCTCAATATTTACCGTACAATCCTATTCCGCGGCATTCAGGGAACCTATGTCTATGTCTGTAATGATAACCTGAGAACGTACCTTTCCCAATTCATCAGATTGCAGCAAGCGCAAGACGTAGAGCAAAAGGATGAGCTGGTGATCAGCGATGATCCTTCGGATAACAGCATTCCATTTTATGACTTAGCCGTTGCAGCGGGTAGTTTTTCGGAGTTGCAGCAACATGGAAGTGTTAAGCATATACAGTTAGATGGAGGGTACGATCCCCAACACTATTTTGCTTGTAAGGTGGTAGGAGAGTCCATGAATAAGGTTATTCCCAATGGTTCGATCTGTTTATTCGAACGCTATCAGGGCGGCTCTCGAAACGGTCTGATCTGTCTGGTTGAATCCAGTAGTTTTGAAGATCGCGATTTTGGAGCCAATTATACCATTAAAGAGTATTCCAGTAAAAAGACCATTACCGATGAAGGCTGGCAGCATCAGGAAATTATTCTTTTGCCTAAATCAACGGATGACTCTTACAGTCCAATTGTATTGAAAGATGAAGAGACTGTAGATCTTCAGGTGATCGGTGTATTTAAAATGGTATTGTAGGTAAAGAAGGGAATTTAGAACTGTTATTTTAATACGATAGATTGTTTTGTTGTAACAAATATTTACTAAATTTGTTACAGGTTAAATGATTTTTAATGTCAGAAACATCTAAAAATAAGATAAAAACAAAGATTTTTAAGTCTTCTCGTGGCGAATTTTTTTTCGCAGACGACTTTAGAAATTATGGAACACCAGAGAATATCCGGTTGACACTTTTTCGCCTGGAGAATGATGGACTTATTGAAAGATTGGCTCATGGTATTTATATTAAACCTAAAAAGGACCCTTTATTGGGTACAATATATCCTAGTATTGAAGAAATTGCTAAAGAAATTGCAAAGCGAGACAAAGCTCGTATTGCGCCGACAGGTGTACTAGCTTTATATTTATTAGGGCTGACTACGCAGGTGCCACTAAAAGCCGTTTATCTAACAGATGGTTCACAACGGGATATTAAAATAGGTAAGCGTACAATCAAATTTAAACGTACTGTACCCAAAAGCTTTGCGATAAAAGATGAATTATTACAGTTGGTTGTTTCAGCTTTTAAAGAACAGGGTCAAGAGGGACTTTCTGAAGAATTCTTAAGAACGATCAAACATTCAGTCAAAAAAATAGAACAACAAGTTCTTGATTCCCAGTTGAAATATGCGCCAGTTTGGATTCAAAAAGAAATAACTAAGCTTTATCAATCCTAAAATTATGTGGTTAAATCTTAAGACAGAACAAAAGAAACTTGTATTAGATCAATTAAGCAACATTATGGGATTGCCAGCTTTTGTTATTGAAAAAGATTGGTGGGTGTGTATTGTTCTGAAAGCTGTTTTTGCTACGAAATATGCAGAGTCTATTATTTTTAAAGGCGGTACGTCGTTAAGCAAAGCGTATCAGTTGATAGACCGCTTTTCAGAAGATATAGACTTAATTATCGACCGACATCTATTAGGTTTCGACGAACTAGATTCGAAATCTCAAATCAAAAAACTGAGAAAGGCTTCTGGAGGTTTTATCGTTAATGAGTTTCGGGAAGAATTGATCATCCAATTGGAAAAACTGGGAGTTTCCAAAGAGCTTTATGAAATTCGGTATAATGCCCATGTAGACGATACCAGCGATCCCAATACGCTGGAAATTTATTATCAACCGGTGACACCTATTGGCAATGTTTACATTCAACAGAGAGTTCTACTCGAAATGGGGGCAAGATCACTGACAGAACCATTTGAAACGCAAGGGGTCGTATCTTTTATAGACAACCATTATAAAGATCAGGATTTTATTCAACCACCGTTTAATGTTCGGGTGGTAATTCCTACAAGGACTTTTATAGAAAAGATTCTCTTACTACATGAGGAATTTTCTAAGCCGGTTGACAAAATCAGGACAGATAGGCTTACTAGGCATTTTTATGATATAGATCGGATTATGAATACTGATTTTGGGGCAAAAGCCATTGCTGACGACGAACTATTTAACACAATAGTCCAACATCGGAAAACAGTGACTCCGCTACGAGGAGCTGACTATTCCAATCATCAAAAAGGGAGGTTGCGTATCTTTCCGCCTGTAGAAGTGATAAAAGAGTGGGAAGCGGATTATAAAACCATGCGAGAAAATATGATTGTAGGAGAAAGTCTAACATGGGAAGATCTTCTAACAAGTGTCAAAAGAATTGAAGATAGCATGAATAATCACAAGAAGTAATAAAGAGATTTAATTCGAATATTCCTTCTTTGAATTAATAATGGGATCAAGGGGCTAAGAGCATAGCAATTCTCGTAAACGACCGAAATATATAGAAGCGGGACGATTAATTTGACACATTAATCATCCTGTTTATTTTATATGTAAGTTATTACGGAAAACCGTAACAATTAATAATATAGATGCACTTATTTTGTTTTTGTACCTCTAATCGGGAAAATTATTAAAATAAGCTCATGTCATATGAAAAGTCTCTTATCTATACTATTGATTGTCTTCATCGCAGCTTGTGGAAGCTCAGAGTCCGAAAAAACAAAAGAAATTTCAATAGCCATTCCTGAACAATCCATACAAGTCAAACCTGTCAGAAATTTAGTATATGACAGTTTGGACGTAGAATATGGTAAAAAAGGCTTCAATGATTTTACAGATGCTATAGGAGAATTTAAAATGATTGATGCAATAGCGGCGTATTTTGCAAATCCGAATAACGGTAAGTTCAATAGAAAAATCTTAGAAAGGGAGACTGAAATTAGAAATCAAATTTATAATCAATGGCTTACTAAGCACAACCTACAGAAGCAATTATTTGAAAAAGATTCGTACAACGATGCAATCGAATGGGGGAATCTAGGCCATAAGAACTCCCATGTAAGATATATAAGTTTTGGGGAAATTATAAGAAAAAGGCATTTTTCAGCTTCAATGAGTATTAAAAGGGCTATTCAGTTGATTGAAAGTAATTGATAATGCAATCTTAAACTCAATATTGAATTTGGTTAATTCAATAGTTTCCTGTTTTATAAACCATTTAATATTTTAAAAAAATGTACTAATACATTTTTTTAAAATATTAAATGTATTTCTATTTTTAATACTATATTTGTAGTGTAGTAATATGAGATATGGAAAATTTTAATGTAGACGATTTGCTAGGAAAGATAATGTCTGAGATGGGAAATCAGCCTTCGGAAACATTATCTACTGTTTTTGAGCAGAGATTAACTGAACTTAATATTAATCAAACAACCGCAGCAGAGATAATGGGCATCCAGCATCGTGGGTTAATGGGCATTTTAAATGGTACACTAAAACGTATTGATTTCTCTACTCTAAATAAATTATCAGCCTTTTTACAATTGCCCCAGAAGGATGTTTTGGAGCTCTTTATGAATACTTTTAAGGAACAGTATTCATCAGATGTTAATCAAGAGAAGGTTGATTTTATTCAAAATAACTTTGACTTAGCAACACTGAAAAAAGTTGGATTGATTAAAGATATTACTGATTTCGGTGAGATTGAAAGTAATTTGTGCATGCTATTTCGCTTGAAGAATATTTTAGATTACAGGCCATCTGAAAAAGTGCCGGCATTTAGCGCGGGTAAAATAAAAAAGAAAAATAGTTATAGTCAGAGTACTTGGCTAACTAAAGCGGAAGAGTTGCTTGAGGAACTTGATAATCCATATTTTTATGATAGAAATAAACTCATAGAGATCTTTCCTAAAATAAGATGGTATTCAACTGATGTGAGTTTGGGATTAAAAAATGTTGTTTCATTATTATATAAATGCGGTGTTAGTGTGGTATTTATCCCTTCTTTTCCTAATCTACACGTAAGAGGAGCTACTATACCAATAGATGAGAAACCGGCTGTTATATTGACTGATTATAAAGGCTTTTATGCGACCCTATGGTTTGCTTTAATTCATGAGTTGTATCACGTTTTATTTGATTGGGAGGAAATATCTCAAGGAAATTACCATATAAGTGTTGATAATTCGGATGATGCAGTAGTAGTCCAAAAAGAAATGGAAGCTGACAACTTCGCTAGAAAATATCTTTTTTCTAAAGAAAAATCAGCAATGATAAAACGTCATTTAAATAATCATACAGAAGTCGTAAAATTTGCAAAGTTTAATGATGTGCATCCTAGTATGATTTATCTATTTGAAGCTTATGATGCCGGAAATAAACCTGCTAACTGGATTAAAGCGCAAAAGTATAATGTAAGTGTTTTAGAAAGTTTGGGGAATTTAAATTCAACTTGGAGTGATATTGATAGTATTAATCAATACGTGAAGAGAAACCGAGAAATATATAATTAATTATGGCAAAGAAATCAAACAAGACTCAAATTAGTCATAAGGAAGAGCTATATCGTAAAGAGTTCGATCTCGAAAAAGATGAACTACAAAAGTTTTTGTTTGATTCAACAGAAGCTTTCGTTCAAAAGAAAATTACCGATGAATTTTTAGACCATGAAAATGAAAAGGTATTACTGCTAGGTGGTAGAGTAATTGACTTATCAGAGATTAAGAGAAATCTTGATAGTTATTTTACTGAACAGGCTACTGTTTATCAAAAGCGTTTCCCACAATCTTTTTATGACGAAATATACAGGTTAAATAAGTGGCCTATACCCAAAAATAAAACCATGCGTAAATATGTAGTTGGTCGATATACAAACGAAATTATTTATATGAGGTTTACAGATGAAGGATTAAAGAAATTACAATTCCTTAATCCATATGGACAGATGTTTATGCGTTCATATAAGCATTTTCAATTTCTAAATGATGAGGGGAAGATAATGTTGGATCAATTTATTTATGAAGCTACGGAATGCATGATGGAATGCACAACTTGGTATGAGTTCAGATTGAAATATGGACAGAAATATAGTCTTAATGTGCAATTAGATATGTTTGAAGATCAATAATAATTTAAAAATATGAAGAGTTAGATAAATAAAAGAGAGACGATAAAAAATAAAAAACTCAGGAAGATCCTACCCAACCTGAGTAATTAGTTGCATTATCGTCAAATCAATCAGCTAGGATTGAAATGAAGAATAAGCGTTGTATATTATTAAAACGGTGCAAATGTATGGTTTGTTTTATCTAGTACCAAAAATATTCCTATTTCTTCTTTTTCTGATTGATTTCATGGTTGCTATACTGCAAATGGTATAACGAAATATTTTCGTATATCCCAGTCGACTGTGTTTAATGATCGACTTAAAGATTATTATCATTAAAAAAATAAAAAATGGCTAGATCATTTACACAGAAATTGATTCGCTTCAAGGAAGAGGATGCTAACGAAAAACTCAAAGTTTCTAAATTATTGACTCTATTGGAGGAGCACCCTTACGAGGAACAATTAAAAAATATCTTCAATACAGAATCAATCATTAACGATTATATATCAATCGGCAATATCTCTACGGTATTTAATAAATTAAAATCCATCCAATCCCAGTATAAGCTTTATAATATTAAGGTACATACTAAAGACGTTGCATTTACTCGTGGAAATAATAAAGTTGAGGGGATTTCTGATGCAAATCCTTTAAAGTTTAATTTTAGTGAATATGCTGATGAATTTGGCGAAATAATTAACGAACCTAGTTCGGCATATGCCATATACGATTCGAAAAGTCAATTTTTTGATGATTTCTCAATGACTAAATTTGTTAATATGCTCTTTGATAAAAAATACGATAAATTGGCGGAGTATAATTTGAATTTTTTTCGTTCTTTACCAGCTAAAGATGGGTTTAATAAATATAAGAGCTATCGGTTAGTAGAGCACGAAGGGGAAAAATTTGTTAGGGGAGTTACTTCTTTGGGGTACAAGGAATATGGGGTTAGTTTCTCATTTGTAGCATCGATGTTAATGCTACATAAATATATGAAACGAACTGAGGGAAATAATTATTCCATAATTTTTGCAGCAGTGAATGAATCTAAGTTAGAGCTAATTGCCACTTCAGATTTCCTAAAAGACGCTGGTGACTTTGGCAAGATTCGATCTGCCATTTCTGTTAAAACAAATGATTTTGGCAAAGGTGCATTATCAATAACTCATATTATAAATGTGGTTGTTAAAGGCAGTGGTTTTTATCTTTATCCTAAGTCGAATACAATTCAGAAGAAAGATATAAATATAAGTCACGGAAATACTTCTCCGCAAAAAACATTGGAGATGCTTAATCAACTCGATGATTTTTACAGTAATGTGGATAAGTTTGTTGATGAACTAAAGACTATTAAAACAATAAAGACTCCGGAAGATCTTAGAAAACGAATTATATTAAAATTTGAACACCATAATAGTTTGCTAAAATCTATAAAGGGAGATTTAAAACCAATTTTTAGTAAAGTGCTGAGTAATGATATTAAAGACTTTGCATCATTGCTTGAAATGTGCAGAAAAGCAGAAGAATTGGAAATAGATTATGATTTAAAAGAAAAGTTACGAGTTGAAATTTCCGACATCATTTTAAATAAATAATATCTTAGGCAAGCTATCAATCGAAATATGGAGTACAATTCTAAATATCTGAACTCCATATTTTTTGTTAATACTTAATGGTATATATCATTTCTAAATAGGTAGCTACTCCTTATAAACTAATATAATCTAACAATTCAAGCTTTGAATGTTTTGAATTTGAGTAGTATCAGGAATTATTCCAATAATACAGTTAGTGTTGCAAATCAAACCGTAATATCCATTCTGGAGTTTCATCCTTTAAGATACACGAAACTTCATAAATTTGAAATATTATTCCATAGAATTTGATCTGCTAAATTCTTCAATTAAATTAATCCAAATGTCTTTTGCTAACAATGCAGAGTAATTATTATAAATATCTGATTAAAGAATACTTTTAATATCTCTGGTTTTTATTTATTTTGGTGTATATTTTAAAACTATGGATAATACTCAATGGATTGATCTTGATAAGATCATGAGATTATTATATTATAATCGTGAAGGTATAGCGTGGTATGATGTTTATACAAAATTAAGTATGGATGAAAACTATGCAAAATCTCTATTCGAAATCGCTAAAGCTGATGGCTATATCAAAGTTGCCAATATGGGGACAAATTTTAATCTCCCTGATCCACAAATTGTGAGATTAACGGATTCAGGAATTTCTTATTTTGCTCGTACGAATTATGAAACTGAGCATGAGACAAGAATTAAGGCACAACAAAATTTGGTTATTAATAATACTACAATTAATAATTCTAAAGGTGTTAGTGTTAACAATAATAATTCAACGAATCATTCGAATTTTCCTCATCCCAAAGAAAATTGGTCAAAAAATCCTTGGTTAGTGGGGATAGGTACAACGATAATTGTTGCTATTATATTTTACATAATAAAATATCTTTGGAATGTGGAATTAAATTAAAACACCATAAATTTTGTAATGGATATAAATACATACAAGTAAAAACCACCGACAAATACCAATATTATTAAAAATATTATCTCCCATAATCTAAAATGAATCTGTTGCCTATATAATTTGAACATAATCACCCTAAAAAGTATTAGAAAAACAACCGCTCCTAATATTAACAGAGCTGTTTTTAGAAGATCAGTTTTTTCAAATACATTTGTATAGCTATTTATCCCATTTTTATGGCCTATTATTCTACATTTTAAGTTCCAATCACTGGATAATGATCCCCCTTTATGTTTGATATCAATGATAAGATAATCTAGTTTTTCAAAAGCCTCATCTTTAAGTTCAATATTAATGTTCTTATCCAAATTTTCTTTAATTAAAACTGCATTATTGAGTTCGTGTCGACTTATACTAGAGATATAAACCGTATCAATATCAAATTTTAATTTGTTCTCTATCAATATGGATGGAGAAGATATTATCTCTGAAAATTTTAATGGCTGATCACCTAAGTTTCCAACTTTTAATTTAACTGTCGTAATATTATCTACAGTATGGGTCTTTATAAAGGAATATGGCCTCTCCGCTGAATCTTTTAAATAATCAAAAGCCAAAGTTGTTAAAATACCAATCACATACATCGGGATAGGTCTCCCGATGTATTCTAGAACTGTATAGATCCACTTTTTATCAGTTCTAATATTTTCGTTCCACTTCTTCAATTTTGTATCTCTTAACTTTACCTGATTTATCCCGATATACAAAAGCGTTTAAAGAAATTTCCGATGGGAGACCGTCGTTATACCTATCCAGTGACTTGGTTAATATTCCTCTCTGTATATTATCTAAATCTTCAGAAAATGTAAAACTAATAGTTCTTTTCTCATCATTGCTGTAAAATCTTCCGCCTTTTAAAGATAACGCATTAAACCTAGTCACATTTCCTGTTATGTCTTCTTCATATACTGGCTCCGGATCTTTAAGAAGGAGATCTAGGGTATCAACATCAAATTGAATCACTTTTCCAGCTCTAGGTCTTTCTATCGAAATTTCTACAGCACTGTCTGACTCAATAGGCCTTTGGAGTTCAATTAATGGAGTTTCGAGAGCATTAGCAATATCTTTAGCGAAATTAGGATTATCCTTTAGAATATCTTTCACAACTTTAGTTTCTGGCTCGTGTTTTTTTCCTACTGTATTTTTAAGCGTATACTTAATCATATCCCAAAATGCAGCGGAGAAAACAGACAGTCCTATAGTTTGGACTGCTTCATTCTCTACTAAGATTGATATTGTTTCCAAAAAGCTGCCTTTACGAGCCGCCTCAAAATAAAACCCTACGCCTTTTAATGGTGTATATCTTTGCCTAACTTCTCCACTTTTGATTAATGATGTGCTGACTATGTGTAACACCTGAGACAATCCTTTAATAGATCTTGAAGCATCATAGAGATCGAGCTTGTGTGCTTCTGCATCCCCACCTTCATAACGAAGATTTAATTTAATTTCAATGTATTTATTCATAAAAATATTTGATTAGGTAATATGGCATTCCGTTACGGAATTTACACCATTAAGATACGCCAAACTTTATAAATATGAAACCTTATTTCATAAAATTTCATATTTATAGCTTCACTGTTTGTCATACTTAATGTTTTATAAATCCCTCCACTTCATAAAAACTCCTTTGCATTTTGAATAAGCATTGCATGCATATTCAAAATGCAACCGTTTTAGAGTTTGGCTCGCCTGCTGTTCTCTCAGGCTTCGCTCTTGTCACTATTTTTGATAAACCCAGGTCACATGCCTTTTTCAAAAATATCGCCAAGAAGCTTCGTCTATTTCATAGATATCGTTGAATCGTGCTTCGCACTTTTCTTCAACGACCTTCGTTCAACTCGCAGGACGGCGAGCGATTAAAAAATAAAGAAATTCGAGACAAAAGTGAGACATTTTCAAGACAAAAAGGCCCCAAAATGACCATTTTTTAGTATCTTTGAACAAAGAAGTAATTAATAGATTTTATAACTTCTCGGCATGGCATAAATGCAAAAAACCGCTTTAAAGGCACTTTAAGGCAACAAAAAAAGCCACCCTACTTACGTAAAACGGCTTTTTAGATAGTGACCCCGCTGAGGCTTGAACTCAGGACCCACAGATTAAGAGTTTGTATTCCTTACTAAATCAATCCCCCTTCTTCTTAATTGGATACGCAGTTACAAATTTTTTAATCAATTCTCCTGTTTCTCTTCCCGTAGCTTTTTCAATGAGGATGAGTTCATAAGGTTCTGGCGTGCCTCCATTGTAATATATGTCAGTTAGTCTCTTCTTATCAATTCCTGTTTTGTTCAAAATATAATCAAACATGTTCTGACCTTGAACTTCAACTTCATCTCTCATGAAAATACCAAAGTTGGTTCTTTCTTCAATTTTTGCTCCAGTTTTTAGCTCTAAATTTCTATGGGTATATACGGCTTTGATAGCATTTTCGATAATATCACCCGAGTATATAGCAATTTTATGGAAGGAGTGTACAGAAACACTTTTCTTTTTTCTATTGATTATTTTGCTTATTTCTCCTCCAGTCATATCTGCTAAAGATCCAAATGCCTCATTTGATAATCCCAAGGACAATTTTCTTGATAATACATACCCTCCAAAATTAGCTATCTCTGTTTCAAGCAATTTATCTTCACTCATTGTTGTATATTTTTTATAATTCCATTTTCTATTATTTGTTAAATTGGAATTGAATCCGTATATTTGTCTAAACGATTTGAAATTCATGGCATTTTGCCTTGATTAACGATGTATCTCGACCTGTAAACGACTAATTTATCTCGAGAGAACCGTGAAATCGTCCCATGCCTAAAAATTTATTACATTTGTAATTCATAATAAAAGCATGTGGGCGGTCTCGCGTAAGCTTTAGAGATTGCGTCTAATTCCTTCGGGAGCTAGGCTAAAAGGCTAGTCACCTTCAGGTCTAAAGTGCGAGCCGCCCCTTGTATTTTCAGGGGTATCTTCATACTTCTGTCTACATCGTTCATATCATAACCAAATAAGTTTATGAGAACGACGGTCATTAAAATTCTAACTTACCAGTACCAGATCAAGGATCGAAATACTCGGTATTCCGCCAAACAGCATTTCAAAAACTTAATCAGGGCGCCTGATTAAACATAATTATAATACGCAGTACGTAAAAAAAAGGAGAGGAGCCAATAAAAATGGCTTAGTATGGCTTATTCACACGAATAACCAACTTCCCCTTTGCGCGTCTGCCACCGACCCTACGCATCAATATGTAAAATAGCGATTGAAGGCAATGAAGATGGCTTGTTTAAATAATTGTTTGCACCATAAATTTAGGCAAACTTTTCATCGAAGACAAATTTCTATTCAAGATATTGTTGTAACACAACAAAAGGGTCGGTTCTTCCTATTATTATGGATGCCCGTGACGAACCATATATATAACCAAGTAATTAAGAGTAAAACGGCATTCTGAGGTTTAGTTAATAGATTTTTTAACAGTGTGATGTATTGGGTCTTTGATCCGATAGGGGATTTTTTTGATTCTTTTTTCAAAAGACTTTCTACCATCATGCGCCCTCAAAAGCCAAAAAAATGAATAAGCTTTTTAAAAAATTGGTCGCCATAGATATGGCGATGTATGAGATCCATCATCTGGAGTACGACCCTGTAGTATGTATTAAGGAATTTTGGAACCGCTATGACATGGATAGTTGTCGCAACCATATTGTAGAACTCCTGACGATTTATCTCGATAGGGAAAGGAAGGTAAATCCTGCGATCAGTACAGCTGATGTACAACATTTTACGATTGCCTTATTCCGGATGCTGATGGCTTATTTTATCATACACTATCAGCGGATCAATCTATCGGGTATAGAAATTTCATTTCTGCGTAGCAATCGGTTTATCGCGTGCGAACTCGAAAATAGTAAGGATATCTACGACCTTTTTTATCAGCTATCTCAAAACCACTAACCATTAAATTATGAATACGTTAAAATTATTGACACTAGTCAAGATATATATAAATACCTACATCTGCCAAGCACTGGCCAGATACTCGAGCAGATCATACTGTAAGAGTACTGGTCGGGTGCTGAAAAAAAAGATTTCTTCGAGAGGCCTTCGGACGTTGTTCGGGTGGCCTTCGGGCCTTCTCCGTACCTGCGTCGGCTCTTCTTCGGGAGCGCTTCGGCTGCTGGTCGGCTGCTCTTCGGGACGTTCCCGAAGCCCACTCGAAGCGGAGCCGAAGCCGAGTCGAAGCGTAGCCGAACATGTCTCGAACGAGTCCCGAAGAGGACCCGAAACGGAGTCGAAGCCTAGCCAAAGGGGCGAAGTTGTAGCGATACCGATTCGATTACGTCTATATTTTACCTACATCTGCCAGGCACTGGCCGGGCACGCTAACAGATTGAGCTGTAAGGGTGCTGGTCGGTTGCCGAAAAAAGAAGCCGTACCATCTTCGGACTTTCTTATGACCAATACCCTACCAACACCTTACTTTATTCTGCCTAGCCATTGGTTTTGCATTACTTTTCCTTTGGCTTTGTTCGGGAGCGACCCGAGAAAAACCAACGTATCACCCGAACAGCACTCGAAGAGCGGACGAAGTTGGTCAGGAGTTGGTAGGTACTTAGGTGGTCTATTCCCTGCCACTAAAGGCACTATTGATTCACGGTTAAGCTACCGGGAGTGTACTGAGAGTGTACTAAAAAGGTACTGGAAAGGTACTAAAGAGCTACTAAAGAGGTACCAAATAGTTACTAAACAGGTACAAGCTTTCGGTAGCTTTCTGGTGAACCGCAGGTATAAGCTTGGTGGTGCATCGGAAATACCTGCAAAAATGCATAGTGGCGATTTGGTAAATGGAGCGTATGGATATAGTTTGAAATCAGGAGGTTTACAAGCGCTCTGTGACACTCGAGTGTGCAAGAATGAGTATTTAGCTGTTCAAAAGAAGACAAGTGCTCAGAAGGCTTTAAAATACTTTTCAGTAGTTGCAGGTTACGGAAAGGGATATCGTATGTCTCTGACATGCCTGCTCTTAATGATAGTTTCTATGTTTAGTTTATCGGCTCAGACGCCCCGCAAGGACAGCGGGGCGGAGGGGCTGTCCCATCTTGCAGCACTGAAGCCGGGTGATAAGATTCCAGATGCGGTATGGAACCAGCGGCTCGAACTGAATTATTTCAATGGAAAGAAGAGGACAATCACGTTCTCTGACCTGAAAGGGAAGCTGATTATATTAGATTTCTGGTCTACAGGATGTCCGGCTTGTATTTCAGGAATCCCAAACCTCGAATTGATAAGAGATCGGTTTAAGGGGGAGATAGAAATATTGATGATCAATAGTAAACGTAATAAGGATACCCCAAAACGGATAGAGAACCGTTTTAAAAAATATAAAACAGATTTTAATTACGTACCTACAATAGCCACATTACTGGACGATACTCTTTTTACGAGATTATTTAATCATAATACCCTTCCCACGCAGGCAGTCATAAATGCGAAAGGCGAATTTTTGGCTCTGCTCTCAGGTACGGCCCAGCTGACAGATCGAAACATCAAAAAGATCTTATATGAAAATGATAATCCTTTGAATAGTACGGGTATCTACCTCAATAAGATCGATGGGAAGAGAAATTTTGAAGTTTTGATCACAGATACTGCAGGATTAAGCTACAGCTCTTCTTTTTCAAACTATAGGGAACATTATATTCCTATTGGTCCGCTGTGGAAAGCACAGAAAAGCAATTCCTTGTTAATTATGGGGAACCTTTCGTTGCAGAATTTTATGACTTATATTTTTAGGGATGAGCTGGAAGGTTTTGCTTGGACGGACTATGTATTCGATCCGATACTGGGGCTCGATTTCAAATATAGGCTTTTCAATACCGCAAAAGAGAATACCTATTGGTATCAGTTTTATCGAAATGATTCCATAGCTGAAGCAAAGGCTAAGGAGGTGGCTAGACAGGATTTCATGCGTTATTTTGATGTCAGCGTGCAACGTAAATCAGATTCGATTAGTATATATAAAGTTTCTTTTAACAAGGCGATAGAAAAGATTAAAACCAAAGGACAGATGATGATCATCCGTAGGCAAGAACAGGATCAGGAGCTCCTGTATCAGAATGTTCCTGTAGATCTTTTCCTGCGCAATCTCTTTTACTTTTTTGAATCACCCCTTTACAAAACCGGCAAAGAAGCATTTAGGATCGACATAGCGATTCCGCCGGGTTTTATTCATTGGGAGGAAGACCAAAAAATTACCTTCCTGAGAAATAACGGGATCATATTAACCCCGGTAAGAGAGAAAAGAGAATTCGCTTATATCTATTCACTTAAGTAGCCGTTGTTATGAAATTTGTGTGTAATCTATTTATAGCCTTGTTTTTATGTGGGGCTAATGTAGCTTTTGCCCAAAAGCAAAAGGTAACCGAAATGCATGGCATTGTAAAAGATAAAAATAATGAGGAAATATTGATCGGTGTGAACTTTAAAACTAAACAAGGTGTTTTTCTAAATAAATCTCATGTTGGAGGAAGGGTAACGCTTTCTGTTCCCAGAAATGCAGATTCATTGATCGTTAGTTTGATCGGTTATCAGCGTGTAACTGTTGCGCATGATTACTTTATGCACTCGGATGTACTATTGTTGGAGAAACAGGATTATTATCTAGCTGAAGCTGTCGTGAATACGGGTTATCAGGCGCTCAGGCCCAACGAGGTAACTGGAGCGGTAGATGTATTGTCCAACAAAATGCTCAATGAGCAGACCGGAACAAACATCTTACAGCGCATGCGGAATATTGTACCTGCGTTTAGGTATGATAATAAGCCGGTGCAGAATCCAGAAGTAAATAAATTGAATATATCTGTCAGAGGGTTGAGTACAATCAATGGAAGTTTAGATCCTTTGATCGTGTTGGATGGCTTTATCTATGAAGGGGATATTGACAATATAGACCCCAACAGTATCGAACAGATTTCTATCTTGAAGGACGCTGCTGCCAGTTCGATCTGGGGTGCGAGAGCTGGTAATGGGGTGATTGTCATTACTTCAAAAAAAGGTCGCGTCAATGATGGCGGTACGCGGGTATCTTTTAATTCTACGTTTTCAATACAGGGTAAACCGGACTATCAAAGTCTTTATACAATAGATAACAGTTCTTTCATGGAGGTTGAAAAGATGCTCTTTGATAACGGTTATTATAAAAATGCGCTGAATACAACAAAGTATATTGCCGTGACTCCTTACGTTGATTTATTGGACAAAAGGAGCAGGGGCATTATCTCGGTAAGTGACTCTGCCAGATGGACCGATTATTATAAGGCGCAAAATGGAGTGTATAATTATAGCGATAATTTTGTTTCTAAGCCTATTACACAGCAGTATGCTCTAAACCTCAACGGTGGGAATAAATTTCATACCTATGGATTTGGTTTGGGCTATACCCACAAATCATCCGAATTGGGAGCCGGGGATCAAAAAATCAATATCCGGCTAAATAATGGCTTTAGGCTGACTGAAAGGCTGCAGGTGGATGCTTCCCTCTTATTGACGGATCAAAAATCAAAATCTGGCAAGCCCGCATTAAATTCATTGAGCTATAGTGGAAAGTCGGTCCCTTATATGGCGTTTTACGGGCCGGATGGAGAGGTCGTTCCTTTTGAGAGAGAATTTAGGAAGCTGTTTCTTGATCAAAACTACCAAAATGGCTATTTAGACTGGTCATATTATCCGCTGTCAGACTATAGGCATTCAACAAGTGAGGTTAAGCTTCGTGAGGTATTTGCTAGCTTGGGCGTCCGCTACAAATTGACCTCCTTCTTAGACTTGAATTTGTCCGGGCAATATCAGAATCAACGGACAGACAAAAGAAATCTGGACGATGAAAATAGTTATCTGGCCCGAAGGGCCATAAATCAATATAGTGAGGTGAATCAGCAAACGGGGGTGGCTAAGTATAATGTACCACTAGGAGGGATACTGAACAATGGGATTGTCAGCGGGACATCCTATACGTTACGTTCACAGTTAAATATTAGCAAAACATTTCAAAAACACCGTATAGTAGGGGTAATTGGTGCTGAAATGCGTGAAAATAGGACTGAAGGAAGCTCCTTTACTTCCTATGGATACAATGATGATCCTTTGATCTCTACAGCTGTTGATCACGTAACCCGTTTTAAAACAATTCCAAGTAACACAAACAGAACGATAACAGGAGCACCTGCTTATTCGCATACCAACAATCGCTTTGTCTCGGCCTATGCCAATTTTAGTTACATCTGGCAGGAGAAATATGGGCTTTCGGGTAGCTTTCGTAAGGACGGGGCCAACGTATTCGGTGCCTCTACTAATGATAAATGGTCCCCGCTCTGGTCGGCAGGCTTATTTTGGGAGTTGCGTAAAGAAAACTTTTTGAGGTCCTACGAACAGACCGTTGACCAGCTAAAATTGCGGGCGACCTATGGTACCAGCGGAAATGTTGATCTCCGGAAAACGCGTGATCCGATCGGGACAATTTCTACGGATTCTTATACCAGATTTCCCACCATAATCATCACTTCACTAAACGACCCGTCGCTACGTTGGGAGAAAATAGCCACGGTCAATTTGGGGTTGGATTTTTCCTTCCTTAACCGAAGGATCGCAGGTTCGGTAGATTGGTACTTCAAAAAAGGAAAGGATCTGTATGGTCTGACAGATTACGATTATACAACTTGGGGATATCAGCCGACAATTACCAAAAATGTCGCTTCTATGCAGGGAAAAGGTGTTGATCTTGTACTAAACTCCTTGAATTTGAACAAGACTGTGAAATGGTCTTCGAGATTACTTTTAAGTTTCAACAAAAATAAAACGACCAAATATTTTAATGCGAATGGAAATACGTTGTTGAATTTTCTGAATGACGGTAGTGGCATCACGCCTATGGTTGGTTATCCTTTAAATGGACTTGGGGCTTTCAAATGGATGGGGATTTCGGCTGATGGACTGGGACAGGGGGTACTCGATGGTAACATCAGTGCGGAATATGCTAAAATTAGGAGTTCGGTAGCCCTAAATCCTGAAAATAGCGAAAGTATTCTGTTTGTAGGCTCATCAAAACCTCAACTGTTCGGAAATATTATAAATACGGTCTCTTGGAAGAATATTGAGATGTCAATTAACATAAGTTATACAGGAGATTATTACTTCCGTAAACCAGTCACGTCCTATGCAAACTTGTATCAGAAAGGGGTAGCTTATCCTGATTTTGATAAGCGCTGGCAACAGCCGGGGGATGAGCGGTATAAAGATGTTCCTAAAATGACCTATCCAGTATTATCGGGAGCGGATTCTTTCTATCAAGCGGCTGATATCAATGTGTTGAAAGCGGATCACTTGCGATTGGAATATATTTCTCTGGGCTGGAACAGAGAGATCATGTTTAACGATCATAAGTCCAAATTGATGCTTTATCTGAATATATCTAATCTGGGGATTCTATGGACTGCAAATAAACTGAGAATAGATCCTGAGTTTCCCTACAAGTTGGCCCCTCAGTCGGTGTACTCGTTAGGGCTAAAAATAGATTACTAACTCTTAAACTTTTAAAAGATGAATCGATTAATGACCTTCGGTATTACGATAGTGTTGCTCTTGATGGTTTCGTGCAATAAATATCTTGACGTAAAGTCAAATGGGATTTTTGTTGTCCCAAATGACCTGGAAAGCCTTCAGAAAATTTTGGATGCCTCAAGTTATATTAACAATAATATCTGCGCTATGGGCGAAGCAGCTTCTGATAATTATTTTTTGACTGAAAGCAATTTTAAATCGCTAAGTGAACATTGGCGAAAGTTTTACCTATGGGACAATGACGAATATACATTTGGAAACGATTGGAACAGGGCATATCTAACAATCTATAATTGTAATATCGTGTTGGATCAACTCAAAAAAATTAAAAGAAAGCCCGATAATGAACTATTATACGATCAGGTGAAAGGGACAGCGCTTTTCTTTAGAGCTTCGCATTATCTCAGTCTGATCTGGACTTTTTCCAAAGCATATAATTCGGCCACCGCACAGGATGATTTGGGGATTGTGCTGCGAAGTTCATCGGATCTTAACGAGAAATCTTATAGAGCATCCGTACAACAATGTTATGACCGTATCCTTGCAGATTTAATAGAAGCGGAGCAGTTGCTCCCTGTTAAGACTCTTCATGTGATGCGTCCAGGGAAGAGAAGTGCGTACGGTATGCTTGCGCGTGCCTTTTTGTCCATGCGCAGATACGACGAGGCGCTGAAATATGCTGATCTGTTTCTCAAGCAGAATAAAAGCCTGCTTGACTTTAATAATCAAATGCAGGTTGATTTAACTAAACAGTATCCTTTTGTGCAGTTTAATGATGAAACAGACCTGTATCTGGAGATGAGCCCGAACGGTTTGATCGGGCAGAGCGTTTCCTCCGTTGACACAGTACTTTATAGTTCTTATCATCAGGATGATTTAAGGAAAGAAGCATTCTTTAAAAATTTATCTAAGGAATATCTGTCTTTTGTAGGAAGTTATTCGGCAGGCACGACTTTTTTTGCTGGACTAGCAACCGATGAAATGCTATTGACTAGATCCGAATGTCTGGCAAGAAACGGACGTGTTGAAGAGGCGATTGGGGATTTAAATGATTTGTTGCAAACCCGTTTTAGATCAGGTAAATATTCTCCGATTGTTTTGGATGATCCTAAGATTGCATTGGATTTGATATTGACCGAGCGAAGAAAAGAATTGATATTTAGAGGGCTGCGGTGGATAGATATCAAAAGACTAAATCTAGAAGGTGCCAATATCAGTATAAAAAGAAGAGTAGAGGGAAAGGACTACGTGCTTGGACCAAATGATAATAGATTTGCTTTGCCATTGCCGATGGATATCATTGCGCAAACGGGCATGCCTCAAAATCCAAAATAAGAAACGGCCCGATAGGGCCGTTTCCGCTTTAAGCCAACAGCTTTATAAAAGCTGTTTGTTGATTGGCTTAAAAGGTGTAGGACTGGTACCACCAGTTCGGCTCGGGATATAACCCTCTGGAGTAGAAGTCGCACCGAGTTGAATTCTCGTGCCGTCCAGCTCATTGTTTGAGTTTAAATCCGATTCATCCACTTCGATTGCGCAAGCCTGCTCGTTGTAGTTGACATCACAGCTTTGACTGTTTGAAGTGGTAGTCCATTCAGATGGATCTTTTACTTGATCATCATCTGTAGGATCTCCATGGAAATAAACCATTACAGGATCTAATTTTTTTCCTGCATAAGCCTCAGCACCTTTAAATGCTGAGAATCCGATAATCATGGCTCCGCCTAATATCATGTAGCCATAATTGTTTAAAAATTTGGTTAGCATGTTGCTACCCTCCTTTCTTTACTGCAGGTCAGTGATTGGTTAGTAAAGATACTGGCCTGCAACTTTTTGGTAAATAATTGTTGTCGGTACGGTTCTGTATACCGATCGTATCTGTATGCCAGGCTGCCTACTATAGGCCTACTGACGCTGTTATGTTCTGAATAATAATAGAGACTGTCTGGTGCATACCACATATCTTTTGACTTTGTATAGTGGATATTCCTGTAGCTGATGGCTCCCATTGCCAGGAAGCCAATCAGAAATAGTGCGATGTTTGTTTTGTCGGTCAATGCTCCCTGGCCATATTTGGCTATTCTCCGATGTAGTACCAATCCTATGATAGAAAGGCCAAGGATCAAGATATTTATCAAGAGATGCGCAGTCCAGGAGATACCACTCAGAAAGCTCGTGCACATACAGGGTTTCTGTGCATAGACATTCAGTACGCCTAATCCAATATAGATCGTAAAAACGATGATCAATAGGGTGGAGGATCTCCATCCCCACGCACGCAACCCAGCTACTGGCATGGCTAGCAATATCCCAACACCGATTTCCACGAGCGGAAGTAACCAAAAGAGTATCGAACCCATATAACTGATTACTGGCTGCTGCTCGAGGGCGATCCGAAATGCGCCTAGCTGCCAGATCTTGTCTATGCCTACATAGATCCAAAACAGGATCATTACCGCCCGTAGGATCTTGTATATCATGCTGCTTGTTTTATTCGCTTCCATAGTTCTAATTATTTGTACTGTGGCATTTATTATTTTTAAAAACAGGGCGCCGTACCTGCCCCTCCATTAGGTACAGCGGCCTGCCTGAGCGTCAGCATCTACTTTCTCGTACGCCTTAAATCAAAGGTAGCGCAGATAATAGCGCTTCGTAGGGGTAGTATTTCATGCTCATCATGCCTGTAAATAGGCTTTAAACAAGTTTCAGGAAAGGGAAGGGGGTACCGTGGGTAAAATGCTTGCACATATGCCGGAAGGGACTATCGGGGGCAGGAAATTATCTTGGCCACTATTTAAGGCAGTAGGATAAGGGGCAATTGCAGGGGTAGTGGGTGAATACCCCTACTTTTATGATTTTTCTTTTTTTTTTAACTTTTTAAATCCGGGAATAGCTCGCGCAGTTCTGCCTGCATGTTGTTTAATGTCCGGAGAATACGCACGGCAGCAGCATACTCGACACTTTTATCCATTTTGGTCAGGGTATGTGGCGTCAGCAAGATACCTTCTTTGGTCTTGATGAGTTTTGAAAACTCCGCAGCGACCTCCTTTTTCTCAGACGAACGCGTAATATTGGCTTTTACGCACAAATGTAACCAGAGCTTGAGCTCCTTGCCATTGAAATTGCTATGTATAAATTGTTCATCATCTTTTTCTGATGATGTCTGCTGAGACTGGGATAGCTCCGTTTGCACATATTCGCACATCAGCTTAAGTAGACTGCTGCGGTTACTATCGTAGGCAAAGTCCCGTATGCAGGAGAAATGTTTTGGAAACCGCAATAAATTTTCCATAAAGATGGGATCGGTCTGATAAAACTCCTTCCAACGATTGAAAAATCCCATATGGTTAAAATTGAAATTGATCATCAGGATCAAAAAGCGGCAATGCCAGTTTTTTCTCTGTCGGTTATCTTCGGCCAGTTGCGCTAGTGCATCCAGCAACTGTATCAGATATTCCTGATGGCGGTACTGGATATAAGGAATCTTGCCCTCCTCGAATAGGCTGTCGATGGCCGATTGGATTTCATGGAGATAGACCAGTGGAATATTCTTTTTCGCCAGCCGATCAAAAATAGCAGGTATACGATTGTAGACATAGGTACTGATCTTGTCCCGGTAATGGCTGGGCAGGTTGGTCGTGGGATCGATATCATTTTTAAATAAAAATTCAATACGCTCCAGCAGTTCCTCCAATGCAGTTAACGTACTCCGGTCTTCAATACCTTTCTCTGTACAGAATGCCGTCAGCTTTTGGTGTAGCCAGAGCAACTGTATATGATATAAACGTACGGCATTGCTGGCTCTGTCTACATTGCCAGCCTCTCTGTGGGCATGTAGTGCTAACGGGAAATTGTCCGAACAGGCTACCGATATACTGTATAGCCGCGATGGTATCTCGGTCTGATCGACACGATGCAATGTTTCGATCATCAGGGTGAGCTGGTATAGACTTACAATCATTGGTACCTCCTTTTGATATCTTTGTGGTACCAGGGCCAACCGTATACACCGGGATGCAGCTGGAGATTGAGCTTATCGCCTTCTTTTGCTTTTTTATAAAGTTTGGGATGTACGTCCATCGGTAGCTGATATTGTCGCCCTTCGTAAGAAAAGGAAAGTAGGAGCTCATGGATGTCACAGCACAGAGGACATTTCTGAACGACAACAGCCGTAATCTGTACATTCTTGGCCTCCGTTGTATGCTGGCAATTATTGAGGATCAGAACCATACGGATATACCAGGTACAGGCAATAAGCATAATGGGAAACTGGACGGTATATAGTTTTACGATATTCACCTGCTTGAGCAGTAGAATATGAGCTGCGGCACAACAGAGTAGCGCAGCAGGAAGGGCATGTATAAAAGCTGGTCCAAAGGGCTGTGAGCTGAGCAGTAGCTCATAGGGCATACGGTCAAATAGTGCAATGCTGCTGATCTGGATGCAGATAAAGAAAACAAAGAATAACTGGAGTACCACGCTTTGATTACGGATCTCTAAAAAAGGTATAAATAGTACAAGGACACCTATGCTATATACTCTTAATGGGAATGTTGGTGCAATGAACAGACCATATAAGGTAACGAGGACCGCTACACAGATCAGGATGTAATTGCGGGTGAACCGTTGTATCGTTGGCTTTGGGGTTTCCATACGCATGGTTTTTAATATCAGTAAATTGCTGTATGCTAAAATTACCTATAAAGGGGCTTATTCTGCCTGAAGATCATCTTTATTTCAACAAGCACATGTTTTCTACATTAAAGCATGTCTTTTTGCAACGAAGGATATTATCTGTACAATAAAGTGCTCAATTTTCCTGTTTTGGCGTATTTTCTTGACTTGCAAAAATCGGGTATGGGGGTAGTATTTCTACTTTTGTGGACTGATTATTAAAATATTGACTAAATTTATAATATAAAATTCCTATTTGAAAGAAATTTTTGCTGGATTAAATTCTAACCTATTTTTTATCTATGAGATCGGTAAGGTTTTTTGTCCTATATATAAACGTAGATTATGGAAAGTATCCAACAGGTCAAGTATTCAAAAGATACGGAGGTGCATGTGCATTATCCGGATTTTATATGGGTATGCATTGCCTCGGTTCTTTTCGGGGGGATTTGTTGGTATATTGGCCATATCGCTGCGCTATCGGACTGGTTTGAGGACAGTCCCTTGATCTTGAGTTATCTCTTTTATGTGATGATCATTGCTGTTGCGCTCTTTTATACGCGCACGATGATCAAGCTATTGGACATGCGGAAAAGCTGGCTGCATAATTTTGGTGATCGTTTGGGGGCACAGTTCTTCTTTTGCGTTTTGTTGCCTACGATATTTTTATTTGCAATCATAAGACCCGTTGCCCCGCCCAAAAGCGAGTGGATATGGCTACCGCTCCTGGTGATCTTGGGCGGGATGTTGTTTTTTAATATGGGCTATGCGATCTTTTTTTATTCGTCTGTGTATCGCAAAAGGGAGACCTATGTCGGGGAACTGGAAAAGCGAGTGGAGCATCTGGAACAAAAATTATCAGCGCAGAAAGAGCCGCAATCGGCACCTTTGTCCGACACTCAGCTGGATGAAGAAGAACCTTCCAAAATAGATGAGCAAGAAAAAGAAGGGGATATATCCGAAGAAATAGACCTCGCACTATTGAAGGGAATGGATACGCTTGAGGAGGAATTTTTGCTAAACAACAGATACCTGACCAAAAAGATTATGTACAATGAGCTGGGTATATTTTTATTCGAGAAGACCAATAATACGCCGATCGTCAAATTATTTTTGAATAGCGATATGAATCAGGGAATAGGCTGTGAGCAACGTAGTCTGAACGAAATTGTGCGCGATACGCACGGCTTTGTACAGAAAATAGACCGGCATCACGCGATCCCATTGGATATGATTAAGGCCTGTTATCAATTGAAGGGCGGTCGGCTTCGGATTATTTTGCACGTACCGTTTGGAGATACAGACAGTTTTGTGGTTTCGTCGACCATCTCGCGTAGGATAAAAGACTGGGTAATGCTTCAGGTGCCTATTGAAAAGGATAATAGTACAAATCAATAATATTAAAATATTGGCTATGGAAAACCTAAAAAGTAACACTTGGAAATGCCGTGCCACGGGCAAAGTAGCATTTCCGTCGTTGATCGAAGCTAAATGGAGGATGATCAATTTTAAATTTATGACACGCATCAGGAATAAAGACGGCAAGCGTGTCAAACATCGCATGGGCAAACCGGCTTGCAAAAGGGCTTACTACTGTAAATTTTGTAAAGGGTACCACATCACCAAATGGGATAAAGGTCATTTCAAAAACTACAAAAATGTAGTGATGACCTGGGATATTGCTTCCTACCCATCGATTTCTTTCTGATGGCTTTTCTATGACTGACATATTTGGCAGGCATTAAATAGCTAAAGAGCAGACTATTTCCATGACATAGGCTGCTTTTTTGATATTGGCTTTTATCCGAAAAAACAGCCATAACCATCATGGCTGATCTCAGTCAGCAGCTCCTGTAGATGATCACTTGATGGTATAGCTTCGTAAGCCTCCCATTTACCGGAGGCTCGTCGCCAATAAAGCTTCCATTGCTTGCTAGATTTTACATATTTTATTTTCGCAAATTCGATGTGTAGTATGTGAGCTGGATTATTCCATTGCGGGCGTATCTCAAACAATAATGCAGTCTGCCCATCCCAGCTGTATCCAAAATCCAACTTCTTTCGTACCTCTGCATCCTGTGGTCTTCTGGATTCGATAAAATTCCGGAGCTGCACCTCCACCATGGAGATGATGTCTTTGTTGTCTGTCATGTTACTTATTTAATTGTCTAGTATGGCGCCGCATCTATTGCTGCCTGCGCCTGAAAGATAATCTTGCCACCTTGGGCAGATAAAAATATGCAAATATTTTCTGGTCTGTAGACTTAGCGCGGTCTTCATAAATCATAAGCAGAGAATTTGTAATTTGTCAATTTTAATGTAAGTTTGATTTCAGATTCTGACTAACGAATGTATTGCTACACAGATTTATCGGATAAAGAATTGATAGCACTTGTTTTAAAAAAAGATGAACAAGCGTTTGGCCTCCTATATGAACGATATTTCCCGATTTTATTTATCTATGCGAGTAAAATTATCTCCGATGAAGAGGTGGTCAAGGATATACTTCAGGATGTATTTGTTTCCCTTTGGTCAAAAACGGGGCTAGAGATAAACACGAGTTTTTCTTCTTACATCTATACAGCCGTGCGTTTCCAGTTATTCGACTATATCGACAAGCAAAAAGTTAGGCAGGGCTATGCAGATTCGCTACAGCATTTTTTAGATCAGGGCGTATACTCAACCGACAACTACCTCCTCGAAAAAGAACTGCAGCAACAGATCGAAAAAGAAATCATGAATCTGCCGCCCAAGATGCGCGAGATATTCATCCTGAGCCGTCAGGAAGAAAAAAGCTATGAAGAAATTGCAAGACAAAGCAATGTTTCCCTAAACACGGTACGTAAACAGGTCAGTAACGCCTTGAAAATCATGCGTTCCAAATTCACGTCGATTTTTTTTACTTTTTTTTAAATTCCATCTACTACTTTTTTCCACTTGAACCTACATATAGCAAAGAAACGTATTAAACCTTTGTTATCATGGAGACCAAAAACGCAAAAGAAATTCTTGAACGTTACCACCAAGGCACCTGTTCCGAAGAGGAGAAATCCTGGGTAGAAACCTGGCATCTTCAACAACTCAAAGAAAGCCGATTTACAGCAGATCCGGAGGATATAACGCGTATTCAGGAAGAAGTAAAAACCAAAATAGACGCCGATATCCACTATACGATCAAGCGGATAAGCAGGAAGAATCAGATCCTTAAAATAAGTGCAGTGGCAGCATCCTTGGTCTTATTACTGGGGGGCAGTTACTTCTTTAGTAGACAATCCGATAAGACAGCTATAAACCAGGGTGCTTTGCAACAGGCCGATATCCAGCCGGGAGGCAACAAAGCTGTTTTACTGAGCAGTGACGGAAGTACCATCCAGTTAAGCGAGCATAGTAATACCATCCTCGTGGGCGCAAACATCAGTTATGCTGATGGTCCGGACTTGCGGCCGAATTTAGGTACCACCTCGATATCCGAAGCCCCCATATTTCATACACTCCAAACCCCCAGGACCGGAGCATACAATATCGTCCTTGCAGACGGAACCAAGGTATGGCTTAATGCCTATTCCTCCTTAAAATTTCCATCCAGATTCGACGACAAAGAACGTGTGGTAGAATTACTTGGTGAAGCTTACTTTGAAGTGGCCCCCAATAAAAAACAACCCTTTAAAGTACGCAGCCGGGAGCAAACCATAGAGGTACTGGGTACACATTTCAACATATCGGCTTACGAATCCGAATCCACCGTAACCACCCTATTAGAAGGCGCTGTCAAAGTAAATAGGATTGCCAATAACAGTTCGGTCTTACTCAAACCCGGTCAACAAAGTACAATTAAGGAGGATACAAAACAGATACAGCTAGCCCATATCAATACCGAGCATGCTGTAGCCTGGAAGAACGGCTACTTTAATTTCGATAACGAAACCCTAGCCAGCATCCTAAGTAAGATAGAGCGCTGGTACGATGTTGAATTCACGTATGAAAAGACGCCTTCCGCGAAGACCTATATTGGTGCCGTATCCCGATCCCGCAACCTATCTGCTGTGCTGCGTGCGCTGGAGGCGGCGGCTGATGTTAAATTTAAACGTACGGGACGAAAGATTGTCGTCATATCCTAACCAGATAAAATAAATACTAACCTTTATTAAAGCAGAAATCATGAAACAGCCACCCTAACAAAACTAGAATTGGGTCGTAAAAAAACCGAATGTGCAGCGAACACATCCGGTAGATTTTTGGGCCCCAATCATTAATTCCAACAAACTAACAATAGCATCTAACCCAAATTACTCAAATGTATGAATTTTTACCTTGAAAAATGGAGGGAGACGCCTGTCTATATCCTCCGCAAAACGCTCATCGTGATGAAACTAATCATTGTGCTACTGACATTCGGCCTTTGCCAGGTATATGCCAGTGGCTTTGCTCAAAAAATAACGCTAAGCGAAAAAAATGCTTCTTTAGAGCTTATTATCAATAAAATCCGTAAACAAAGCGGTTACGATTTTATTGGCGATGCACAACTAATCAAAAAAGTCAATGGGCTCAACCTAACCGTAAAAGACGCTCCGCTAGTTGACGTCTTAAATCAGATCTTTAAAAATACCAATATTGCGTATCGTATAGATACCGATATTATCGCGTTAAAACCAAAGACGGAAGCTGCCGTCGCTATGCAGCAGTTGGTCATCCGAGGGCGGGTCGTGAATGAACATTTGGAGAACCTATCCGGTGCTTCCATACGCGTGATTCAGAGCGATATGACGACCACAACAGGCAAAGACGGCACGTTCAGCCTAAAGGTATCCGATCGGGATGCCATGATTTTGGTCTCCTACGTTGGTTATGAGCCGCTTACCCTCAAAGTCAAAGAATCCATGGGGCTGATCCAGCTGACCCCAAGTCTATCGACGCTGGAAGGTGTCGATGTCACGGTCAGTACAGGCTATCAGACGATTTCGAAAGAACGGGCGACAGGATCATTCAGCCAGGTCGGACAATCGGTATTGGGCAAACGTCCTACATCCAATCTTTCCAGTGCCTTACAGGGTACAGTAGCCGGTATGCAGGCCAAGGAAAATGAAGACGGTAGTGTAAACTTTCTGATCCGGGGCAATAGCACCCTGTATGCAGATAGTAAACCGCTGATCGTGGTCGATGGCTTCCCGATATCCAGTAGCAACTTCTCGGATATCAACCCCAATGATGTCGAATCCGTCACTGTACTTAAAGATGCTGCTGCGGCATCCATCTGGGGTGCGCGTGCCGCCAATGGTGTGATTGTTATTGTCACCAAAAAAGCAAAAACCGACAACAGACTCACGATCCAGGGGAGTGCATTTTCCAGAATATCGCGAAGACCGGATCTCAACTACATCCTTACCCAGGCCAATTCGGCTGATCAGGTTGCCTACGAACGTAAGGCTTACGAAAACAACTGGACTTTTTACCCCTATGCGAATTCGTTTGGAGATATTACCAACTCGTTGACGCTAGCGCAAGAAGCGCTCTATGCCAATCAATATGGTACCATGTCTACAGCCGACATGAATGCCGAGCTAGACAGATTGAGCAAAATCGATAATCGGGGCCAGCTCCGGGACTTGCTGACGCAAAGAGCCGTACTCAATCAATACAATGTCAATTTGCAGGCCGGCAACGAGCGTATACGCAACTACACTTCCGTTCTCTATGAAAACAGCAAAGGTTCTTTCCAGAAAAACGGTTATGACCGTTTCAACTTGAATTTCAACAACGATTTCAACATTACTTCGTTCTTAAAGTTCAACCTGGGCGCCAACCTGCAGTACAAAAAACAACAATACGGCGGTGCGACCATTGCAGAAATAGAGCAACTATCGCCTTATGAGCTGCTATTGAACCAAGATGGTAGTTACGGCGTCAACCTAAAAGACTATAACCGCGAGCAGCTGGGCCTGATTCCTACCGGAAAATTTACCTATTCGGATTGGTCATACAACCTGCTACGCGAAGTACGTGGCCGCGATTTTACCGACGAACGCATCAATGCCCGTGTACAGACCGGACTTAATCTAAAGATTATTCCGGGGCTTACTTTCGATACCAAGTTTCAATATGAGCGCAACAAGATCGATCGCGAGCGTATCTATGATGAGAGTACCTTCTACGTGCGTAGTCTGATCAATAGCAAGACACAATACGACGATGGCACCAAGACCGTAGGTAAGGCGTATATCCCTAAAGGCGGGATCCTGAGACGTGGCATGATCCAATACGAAGATGGCTTCAATGCGGAGGAACTGGGGCAGGAGGACATCCAGAGTTTTGTCTTTAGGAATCAATTGAATTTTGACAGGATTTTTGGTGCTGATCATCATATCTCGGCTATCGGCGGTATGGAAGTGTCCCAGTATTTGACCAAAGGCACGATCAATCCTACGGTATATGGCTACTATGGTGATAAGCTTCAGGCAACGACACCGCCTTACGGTTATGGCAGCTCAGTAGACCAGTTTACCGATTTTGAAGGTTCCCCAACCACCATTCCGGGGGGCAATACAACCTTCAGATGGCAGAAAAACAAGTTCATCTCCCTTTATGGAAATGCGGCCTATACCTATCTCAGCCGTTACACCCTGTCGGGCAGCATACGGAGCGATGCATCCAATTTCATTACAGACGACCCCAAGCTGCGCTGGTCACCGCTGTGGTCTGTAGGTGCCAAGTGGAATCTCGCCAAAGAAAACTTTATGGCTGCGCAGGACGATGTAGACCGCCTGGAGATGCGCCTGACCTATGGTAAAAACGGCAACATGGAAAATTCGACTTCAACAGCGACCTTGCTCAATGTGGGCGGGAGCTTAAATCCCTCCACAGGAACCATTACAGCCACCATTGCCGACAATGGAAACCCAAGACTGCGCTGGGAAAAAACTGCTTCGACCAACTTCGGGATCGACTTCTCCTTTTTCAAGAGCAAGTTTTTTGGTTCGGTGGATCTATACCACAAAAAAGGTTCGGGTATTATTGGACAGATTGCCCTGCCTGCAGCAACGGGAACCAGATCGCAGAAATTTAATAATGCCGAGATCACCAACAAAGGATTTGAGCTCGCTTTGGGTACCAACTTAGCTGTATCCAAGAATATTCAGTACAGCACAAATTTCAACTACGCGTACAATGCCAACAATATTGATGCGCTGTACAATCCGTCGCTCTACACTTATCAGCTGATCACTGGGGCTTTCGTTCAAGGCCGCCCCGTCGGTTCGGTTTACGCATTCGATTATATCGGGATGATCGATGGTGTACCGCATGTTGCTGGACCAAACAATAGCCCGCAGACATTTAATGATGTCTCTATTTACAATAGAGGTTTAGGACTTCCTTTTCTCCACTATATGGGTACCGATGTACCACCACATACGTTGGGCTGGACCAATACGGTACAAGTAGGCAACTTCAACATCATGTTTATCCTATTGGGCAAGATGGGAGGCGTATACCGCAATCCAACCTTCAACTACGCTGCACTTGTAGGGTCCGACAAGACTTTTGTCAACAAATATGTTAATGATGTGCTCGCCGGAAATCCGAATATTCCAGGATTTGCGCTGCCTGATGAGACCAACTTATACCTCTGGGACCGCTACAGTGAGGCTTTAAGCAGCCAGGTCGAAAAATCATCTTATATCGAGTTTAAAGAGCTTAGCTTAGGATACAAACTGTCCAACCGCTGGACAGAAGCCATCCGCTTGAACAATGTCAATCTATTCGTCCAGGCACGTGATCTTGGCTTGATCTGGCGTGCCAATTCCAAAGGTTACAATCCAGATTGGTTACCGGGCACGATGCGCCCTGCACAGAGTTATACATTCGGTATCAATTTTCAATTTTAATAACAGACAGACATGAGAGTGTTCACATATATAGGACTTGCCGCTGCGCTACTAATGACCGCAAGCTGCAAAAAATACTTATCCGAAGAACCCAAAAAACAGGCCAGTATCAAAACCGTAGATCAGTTAGAGGCCTTAGTAGAGAATGCGACTGCATTTTCCAGAGAGGAGAATTACGCAGCTACCTACGCTACGGATGATACCGAGATCAGCAAGGAGCTATACAAAAACAATGTGACGGCTTTTACTGTCAACAATCTCCAACGCTATGTATCCTCTCCGGAGGGCATTGAAAACCTCGCTACGGACGAGTTGTGGAGCGGAGAATACAAAAAGATCTTCACCGCAAATGTCATTTTAAAAAACATAGACCTGGTGAGCGGTGATGAGGCCAGTCGCAGACGGGTAAAAGCAGATGCCCATTTTATCCGGGCGATGTCTTATTGGATCCTTGTCAACAACTATTGCGCGCCATATGCTGCGGCCAATATGAATAGCTTAGGACTTCCTTTAAAGCGCACCGTGGATTACGAGGAATCCTTAAAACGTGCAAGCTTGAAAGAAACCTATGATTTTATCCTGGCCGATATCGAAGAGGCAAAAAAAGTAGCCGAGGCCGATGTCGATCCTAGAAAGGCCTGGCGTGTGAGCCAAAAAGCTATTTCTGCTTTTATGAGCCGCTATTATCTATTCACTGGCGACTATGACAAGAGTTTGGCCGAATCAAACAAGGCACTGGAGTCCGGCACCGTAAAGTTAGTAGACTATAATACCTTACTACCAGGCAGAAGCGTCTCCTACAGCAATCCCGCTGCAACGCTCAAGTACAGTGAGTTAAACGACTGGAATGCGGCAAAATACCTCTATTGGGGTGAGCTCTATTACAGCCGCTATCAATACACAGGCGCACAATGGTATAGTCCGAGCAGCGCATTGGTGGCCCTATACGATCAGGCTAACGATCTCCGTTACAAGCACCTGATGATCCCTAATGGAGGCCGACGGTTCAGTGTCGTGACACCAGCAGCGTATCGGTACACCATGTTTACCGATGGTAGTACCTTGGTTTCGGGTCCTACAAGAGCGGAGATGCTGCTTAACAAAGCCGAGGTGCTGGCCCGTAAAGGCGATGTTCCGAACGCCTTATCGGCGGTCAATACCTTACGTCAAAAACGCATGTCTACTTATAGTGCGCTTACGGCTTCTAACAAAGACGAAGCCATCAAACAGGTGCTCGCCGAGCGACGCCGTGAGCTTCCGTTTGTGATGCGCTGGTACGATATACGCCGATTTAGTGTCAACGACTATGCTGCGGATGATATCACTGTAAAAAGAGATTTCTACCAGGTCAGTATAACAGGTGTTGACCTCAATACGCCAAAAACCTACACCCTGGAAAGCAAGCATCTGGTCGTACCTATCAACGGTGTAGAGATCGATGCCAGCAAGGGACAGATACAACAGAATCCATACTAGAAAAAATTATTTAGCTAATCAATACGATCATGAAATTCAGAAAATTACTTGCCCTAACAGGCCTACTGGTAGCCAGCAGCCTGCATAGCTTTGGGCAGAGCAAAACATTTACGGTGACCTCCCAGATTGCTGACTTTAAGGACAGCACCTACAACATGACCATCTGGAATGGTGTGACCGATGCCTATTATAAAAAAGGCAGCACGAAAAACGGGCAGATATTTTATCAGGACACGACTTCTATGCCCTTAATCGTACGGCTCACCCTTCCGACCGAATCGCTTTATAAGCGTGTCGGCCGGGGTTATATCCCTGTCAAAAGCCAATCCATCTGGTTTGTAGCCATGCCGGGTGGCAAGGTATTACTCAAAGGAAAGTTATCCGACTTTGCCGAGGTATATCCTAGCGGGGATAAAGAGAATAATACGATTAGTGCATTAAATAAGGGGTACCACCCGTTGTTGAATAAATCGGCCAATATCGAGCTGAAACTGGCAAAAGACACTTCAGATGCGGTGCTAAACAAACGTCTTGCAGCCGAGCAAGAACAGATTGATGCCCAAGCCGCTAAATACATGAACGACTTTCTAAAGAAGAATGTTTCGTCTGTAGCCGGCCTGTATTACCTTGAGGATATGCTGGTCCGGGAGATTGTCACGATCGAGACAGTGGAGGCACTGTTACCTACCGTAGATAAGGCCTACCGAAGCTCGCCTTTCTATAGCTCTTTAAAGAATCGTGTAGCGGGCAGCAAATACGATGTAGGCAAATCCATCTTCCAGATAAACAGCAGCAATACTTATGACGGTAAGGCATTCGACTCAAACAGCTGGAAAGGCAAATTTTATCTCATCGATTTTTGGGGCTCATGGTGTGGTCCATGCATGGCCGATGTGCCTGATCTGAAAAAACTGAGAGACAGCTATCCCGATCAGCTACGTGTACTGGGCATCGCTTCCGATAAAAATGAGAGCTGGCGCAAAGCCATCGAGCAGCACGAGCTCAACTGGGTGCAAATATTGAACGACAAAGGGAGCAACAATTTTGTCCTACGGCTGAATATCACCGGTTTTCCGACAAAGATCCTCGTGGATCCCAATGGCAAGATCGTCTACCGAAGTACGGGTGGCGGCGAAACCTCCTTTGACAAGATGAGTGAAATCATCAAAAACTGGAAATAAATCCAATAACCCAAACGCCTGAGTCTAGAAACCTCAGGCGTTTATTTGTTACATTTTGGTTGTCGGGGATTTTAATTAATTATGCTTTGGCTGGATTTTATAAACGTATATCGGTATACTCGGATCTTTGATTGTCGGTAAGGTCAGTGTTAGGGCATCTTTGCCTGCTGTCCATGTGACTTTTGATGTGTTGCCAAGCAGACTGATCGAACTGATCGCAAGTTTGTTTTTGGCAAGCTCCGGAATGTCAACCCTCGCTGTTGCTGGGTTTCGGACAAAGAGGTAGACAACATTGCCTTTCTGGGTAAAGCGGTAGTCGGCGATAATCTCCTTGGACGTCGCATCATTGACGGCATCTTTCATACCTGCTTTTTCCTTTTCGGATTCTTTCTGTTCTGTTTGCGCTACAGCAACTTCTTTATTCCCGGCCCAGACACTGCTACTATATAGTGCTTCGCCGTTGATCTTCATCCAGGCGCCTATAGCGTGCAGGTTTTCCTGGCTCTCTATTGGCCAGCTACCGTCACCTTTGGGGCCGACATTGAGCAGGAGGTTACCGCCCTTGCTCACCACCTCAATGAGATTGCGCACCAGCAGTTCGGGGCTTTTCCATTTGTGATCGTGCCGGTTGTAGCCCCAATTTTCGCTCATCGTAATACAGGCTTCCCAATTCTTTCGTGCTGTCGAAACCAATGTTTGCTCAACGACGGCATAATCGCCGAGACCATTGCCGATCCGGCTGTTGATAATGCAGTCGGGTTGGATGGAATGGATCAGATCACGGATCTCCTGGCTCTGTTTTTTGGTAATCAGCTCGGGTGTGTCAAACCAGATAATACCGATGGGACCGTACTGTGTCAGCAGTTCGCGAAGCTGCGGTTTGACCTTGTTCTCGACATACTTGTTCAGGTCTTTGGCATCTTCATTGGGATAGTCCCAGGTATTGCTGCGGCCGGCTTTGGTGGGCCAGTTGGTCGGTACATCGGGATCTGCCCAATCGCGGCCAAGGGAATAATAGAAGCAGAGTTTTAACCCGTATTTCTTGCAGGCTGCCGCGAGGGCGAGCATAGGATCTTTGGCCCAGGGCGTTCTCTTGACTATATTATAATCACTGACAGCCGAATTGTACATCGAAAAGCCATCGTGATGCTTGGCGGTGATCACAATATACTTCATGCCGGCGTCATGGGCCATCTGCACCCAACGGTCGGCATCGAAGCCAGTGGGGTTAAACTGGTCGGCGATCTTCGCATAGGTTTTGACGGGGATCCGTTCGTAGAGCATAAAATGCTCGCCCCCTTTGGTGGGATGCCCATTCCAGTCGCCTGCCGTCTGGGAGTACAGACCCCAGTGCAGAAATAGACCAAATTTGCCATCGGTAAACCAAGTAGCGGGCTGGCCAGACAGGTTTAATCCTGCTAGAGCAAATAGCAAAAGCAGGATTGTTTTTATGTTTCTAAAAATGAATGTATTCATCGTTGCTCTCGGCCCTCGCTAGCGGTTTTGTACTTTCATGGAGGAAACTTTATCGTTGAAAGTCGAGAGATAGGAAGACGACGAGGTCACGACGAGACTATCGCCAGTAAAATTATTCCCGTTGTATAAGGTGACTTTAACATTTGCTCCAACTTTAATGGAAGAGATGCTATTGTCGGTCACACCTTTTGCCAACAAATCCGATGTGGTATACTGTCCTTTACCAAAGCTTCCTTTTACACCGGCATAGGATGCATTGGAATAGGTATATACCGAATCTTGATTGGTCGTCATAAGCCCGTTGACATAGTTGAAGTCGTAAACATTGGAGGTTGTGTATCCATTTTGCAATAATAATTTTACTTTGAGTTCGTATGGTGTATTGCCTTTGTAGTAGAGTTCATTGAGGTCTATGGTTCCTTGGATGTTACCGGAGGAAAGCGGCGTAAATTTCCATGTGACGGCGTTGTAATCTTTGTTGGCTCCCGTACCTTCGTTGTTCACATTGGGATCCATATAGACCAATATCTCGCTCACAGGTAAATTAGATGTATAATTTCCTGTAATAAAGATTTTTTGCTGACTGTTGTCAATTGCAAATTGAGGTTGTATGGAATAACTGGGTGCCTGGTAAGGACTGGCTGTCGCTACCGCGGATTGAAAAACTTCATTTCTACTGAGAATTGCGGCATCGGAGCCGGTTAGGAAAGTAGGCTGTCCCTTGCTAAAGCTTACATTGCCGCTTCCCATCAGTGATGTGCCCAATGTAGGTTCTTCACTGACATATTTCGCGCGGTTGTGGGGTAGGTTTAATCCATGTCCTAATTCATGTAGCATACCGCCGAGGTAGTTTGAACTTGGATTTGGAATTCCATTGACGGACATGGAGGAATTATCCACAGCAAAGCAGAATTTTCCATAGCCATAGAATGGCTGGCTGCCATCTCCGTCTGTTCTTGCTGGCAAAAGTACTAAATAGTGATTGTTGGATGAAAATTGGCCCGGATGGCTGGTTTTGTATGCATTGATCTCATTTATAATTTTACCAGCTGAAATAGCTGAGCTGTAGGGGTAGTCCGCTTGAGCTCCCGCCGCCGGAATTTCAATAATGTTGACCAGACCTGTAGAATCTTTTGCCAGGCCTAGATAATTGCTGTAGCCATAGCGTCCCATTTCATTATGTAGCCAGTCCTGAAAATGGACAAACAGCTGCGATAGCCGTGTTTTGTAGCCGGGTAGGGCCGGATTGTCTGTGGGGACAAACATAATGATATTGAGGTTGACCGGATTGGTGACAAATTTAAGATTGGATAAGGACGTGTCTATATCGCCATTCGAGGACGCCTTTGACCGTCGGATTTCTGTGGTATTTTGCTCGGACAATGGCTTTGAACAAGCGAAAAAAAGTGATAGGACTGTGACGGACAACGCAATTCCTTGAATGATTTGCATCCATTTTTTTGTTTGTTTTCTCATAATTTTTAAAATAAATAATCTATAATTGTTAATGAGTATTGGTTAGTTAGGGCCAACCAAAAGACATATCTATAGTAGAAAATATATTTTGATTTAGAGCAGTTTTCGTTTAAGTCAAACGTTTGCGTAATCTGCGAAAACGTTTCAATTGACATACTTTATTCAGAGGATTTGCGTGTCAGAATAGAAGCTTGTAACTCAATGTTTTGGTAGGCTGCTAGAATCTCGTTATCCGAACTGTCCAAAATTTTACTGAGAATAGCGAAAGCCTGAGAGCCGATTTCATGCGAAGGCTGTACAATGCTTGATAATGACGGTTGAAAAATATTGGTGTACTGAAAATTAGCAAAACCGATCAGGGCCAAGTGGTCTGGTACGGCTATTCCGATGGCATGTAAAGCCTCTAACGTTAAATAGGTAAGTTGATCTGAGGCGGTAAAAATTGCTTCGGGCGGGCTACTTGAATTAACGAGATGTATGAGCTTATTTTTTAATTGCTCCAGCACCTCCATTCTTCCGCTATTGGTTGCTATCGATAGGAGATAATCTGAATTGTAAGCGATGTCAAAATCCCGCAGACATTGAATATAACCGCGCCGTCGCTCCATTGATGTTCCCGGCGACAGATTGGAAATAAATAGAATTTTCCTCTTGCCTCGATTGACCAACTGAGAAATACCTTGGTAAACCACTTTAAAATTGTCTATTCCGATTTTATAAGTATTTATAGCATAATTGGTCCGGTCAATAAGGACAATAGGGGTACCCTCATCTTTTAAGCGCTGGAGATATCTTAACGAAAGATGATTTCCTGTAGCTGCAATGACGACAGCATCTGCACCCTTTTTAGATAACATTTCTAAATGTTTCAATTCAAGCTTGGGGTCGTCCGCACTCTGCATAATGATCAGGTTATAAGTCGTTTCGGACATCTCTCTTTCAATGCCTTCGAGAATCTGCGAGAAAAACGGATTGCCGATCGAAGGAACAATCATACCGATAATATTTGTTCGCCCCTTACGCAATAGTTTAGCATATTGATTGGATTGATAGCCATGCTCATTGGCAAATTTTTGGATTTCAACTTTAGTGACCGGGCTGATTTCATGACTGTTTGAGAGCGCTTTGGATATGGTGCCTATGGAGTACCCCATGGCCTTGGCAATATCTTTTATCGTTATTTTTTTCATGTTTTGGAATTGCTTTTTTTGAAAAGTCCGAATTGAAAAACTTCAGGCGATCACTCTTGATCGCTTTGATACCTCCTATATACTATCGCTGGTTTTTGGCGGGGATATTTCCGGGTCAATAAAAGAAGACTATCAGGCCATCTGGCCTGATAGTCAAACTAAACGCGCTAAATTAACGCGATGGTCACCTCTACCATTTTTTTGACCGACTGTCGGCTATTAGTTCGTTACATTGACGATATACCAGACATTCAATTCGCCGGACTGTATGGTAACGGTATCTCTGCCAACGCTCAGGCCGGTAATCAGCCCTGTCGTACTATAGCTGGCAATTTCTGGATGTTTGTTGCTGTACGTGGCCGTGGTTACGGTACGGTTTCCAGGATTGACTGCCAGATTGATCTGCAGCGGTGTTCCGATTTTAACGGGAATCTGCATAAATCCTCCCGAAAGTATAGCTTCCCTTACGGTTAAATTGTCTTTGATGGGACCAAGGTCTTTTTTGCAGGAATGTAAACCCAGGCTTCCGCACAGACAGACTATTAACAGGTATATATTTGATCTAATTTTCATAATGTTGTTTCTTTTTATCCTCATTATTTTGCGCCCAACCATCCCGGATTCTGAACCAGCTGATTGCCCTCCAGGGTCAGGTCGTATAAAGGTAAGGGCCAATAATAGCGGTAATCTGCCCATAGCGCAGTACCATTGCTGATGTTTGCACTTCTTGGATAGGCGATAATAAATCCATTGTTATCCAAAAAGATATCTTTATTGACTTCTTCTTTTAAGGCAATAATCGGTTTGGCGGTATGTGTACCATCGTATAGTTTTCCTTTTTCGGCTGTAAATTTCATTCCACGTAGGGGAACGGTCATCAGATTGCCGGCTTTCCAGCGCATCAGGTCTTCGTAACGACGGTCTTCCAAGACCATTTCTACGCGACGTTCACGTCTGATTTCACGGATGATGGGGCTAACGGCATAATCAAGTTTGGTGGCATAGATCTCATCAAGCCTAGGGTCTGCCGGCGGGTTGCCAAGCTCTAATTTGCTGCCTGGATATTTTGCAAAATCAAATCCTGCGCGCTGGCGCAACAGGTTAATCGTCCGGTCTAGATCATTCTGGGTCAGCGTACCTAAGATTGCTTTTGCTTCGGCCAACATCAGCAGCACTTCGCCGTAGCGGAATTCAATGGCCGTTTGCTGGCCATTTGTTGTCGCTTCATTTTCGGGCCGATCACCCATCCAGTGTTTAATGGGAAGGTAGCCCGTTACTGTCGTGCCGCCACCTACATTATAGGACAGTCGGGGATAGGTAATCCCATTTTTTTCGAGGCTGGTGGTTCCATCCGTTCTGTTAAACAGGGAGCGGTTTTCACCAGGATAATTAATGGTTTGCTTCAGGCGTGGATCGCGGTTTTCAAGTTCGGACCATAGCCCGTCATATCCTTTGAATAGGGGGTTGGCGGTGTAGTTGCTGGCTGATCCCGAAGAATAAATCGGTTTGCCGTCGATACATAGATACTCGTCTACGAGACCTCGTGTGGCCCCGCCTGCTGGCCGTGCGCCCGAAAGACTGTTGTTCTGGTCCCAATAACGTTGGGTCGCATGGCCTACCACAGTACCATCGTATACCCGGGCCAGGATTGCTTCTTTGTTACCGTCCGAAGTTGGGTCTTTCTTGAAAGTAAACATTTTCCAATAGGGGCTGTCACCTGTGGCATAGAGCTGATAACGTCCGCTGGCGATGATTTTTTCGCAGGCATCCACAGATGCTTCCAGGAAAGATTTTGCTGTACTTTGTAAGGACAATTCGTTATGATACGTGCGGAAGGAGCCTTCGAACAGACCTATCCGCGCTTTTAAAAACAAGGCCATGTCCTGATTAATACGTCCATCCGGACGACCGTTAATGCCTTCTAGCCCGGCTATGGCCATATCGATAGTCTTCATCAGGGAGTCGGCAACCACGGTGCGCTTGTCCCGGGGTTTGTACAATTCCTTGCTGTCGATATTGAGGTCACTGGAAAGCCAGGGCACATCACCAAACAGCATAAGTTTGCGGTAATAATCCATGGATTTAAAGAAATAGGCTTCCCCGATATATTTGTTCAGCCGGGTAATGTCATTATTGACCGCGGGCAAAGCGTTTGTATAGTGTTGGATAAAATAATTGACCGAACGCAGGTTTTCCCATGTCCAATCGACCGAGGCGCCTGCATTTGGTGGAATAAAGGTGTTGTCCAACATACGGTCGATATTGCCATAGCGGACCATATTGTCGGTCATAAAATCGCTGGCTAGCAAATGGCTGCCGCCGACAACATTGGGATTGACTTTGGCATCTGCCCAGCCCGTACCATGCCCTAGAATATAACTGGCATAAAGGTTATTCAGGTATAAAGTTAATTCCGTCTCAGTACGTAATGAGTTGTCCCGCGATAGATCGGTTTCAGGACTTAGTTGTAAAAATTTATCGTTACAGGATTGGGTCAACAACAGGGATGTTGCGGCAGCCATGACCATGAATCTGAATATGTTCTTTTTCATAATAGTTTAGTTAGAAGACAATTTGAGCACCAAAAGCAATAGACCGCTTTTGTGGATAATCGGCAGAGATCTGGTCGACATCAAAAATTGCAGGTATTTTTGTGACTTCAAAGATATTGTAACCGGCAAGTGTGAAGCGTAATCGCTCGACGCCAAATCGTTTGGTCAGCTGATTGGGCAAGGTATAGCCCAATACCGCCTGTTTCAGTCTGAGGTAGGCGCCATTGATCAGGTACCGGTCCTGCACGTTTACAGAGTTTACAGATAAGCCATACATCGGAAACTCCGCATCGGTACGCTCAGGCGTCCAGGAACGTTCGTACATCCATTTTGACCCGGCGCCACCGCCCCAGTAGGATGATAAGCCGGCCCAGATATCACGCTTGAGTACACCCTGGAACAAGAAATCAAGATCGAAATTTTTGTACTGCACATTTCCGGTGATACCAAAGCGATAACGTGGTGTGGAATTTCCGATGACAACACGGTCACCCGGGTTGGCCAGGGTATTCAATCCGGCATCTATTTTACCGTCCGGAATCCCTTCGGGGCCGCCAAGATCCTGATACCAGATATAACCCGGAAAAACGTTGCCCTGATTAGCTCCATTGTAGATCCAATTGCCATTGCTTGCGTTTCGTCCAGCAAAATCGCCTTCCTGCAGTATGCCGCCGGTACGGTATCCCCATATTTCACCGATTGTTTTACCGTCATACATCACCTCTCTACCTTGAGGATTTGTAATCATCATCGTGGTATTGGCAGCATAATGCTGTACTTTGGTCAGATAGTCAGATAGGTTAAGGCCTACACGATAGCGGAGGTCGCTGTTAATTGTCTGCTTCCAAAGGAAAGAAAGCTCGAAGCCTTTTGTCTCGAGTATCCCTGAATTTTCCAAAGGTGCGGCAGTCCCCAATGTCGTCGGAAATGAAGCGCTGCCATCGGTCAGGATATCGGTGGTCTTCCGGTTGTAATATTCAAAGGTAACATCCAAGCGATTTTTGAGAAATGTACCATCCAAGCCGATATTCCAGGTTCTGGCTTTCTCGAAGGTCAGGTAAGGTGATACCAGTCCCGGCGGGTTGATATAGACGATCTGTTGCCCATTGATTAGATAAGGAGCCTTTCCCGTAGCCATTGTTGCCTGATATGGATAGATGGATGAGGGCTGATTGCCCAGTTTTCCCCAGCTTCCGCGCAGTTTAAGTTCGTTGAGCCAACTTTTTGTACTTTCCATAAAATTCTCCTGCGATATCCGCCATCCTGCCGAGAAGGAAGGGAATGTTACAAATCGGTCTTTTTCAGTAAACTTCGCACTGCCATCATAGCGGAGATTGCTCTCAAAAAAATACTTTTCGGCGAAGTTGTAGTTCACACGTCCGAATATGGCACGTCCAGCTAGTGTATATGCATTTCGGGATACGGTATGTAAAGATGGATCCTCCGCAGCATCAGGGTTCTGTATATCTGGAGAAATCAATTTTCGGAATGTATTGGTGATCTGATTAAATTTAGTCTGATCCTGATTGTAACCAACTACAGTGGAAAAATTATGTTTCTCGGCCCAGGTCTTCTTATAATCAGCATAGATATTAATGAGGTATTTATTAGTGTTGTTGTTGTCAAAATAGGCGCGGTTCTCTGCGGCTTCGGCCTGCTGGGAGGTATATTGCCAGGAGTCCACGACTTGGTTGAACTTGGGACTGTACCGGCTCAGGCTGTAAGACTGCGGCTGATAGCTGAGGTCTGCCTTTAGTTTCAGGGCATTCGGTATCAATGTAAATTCGGGCGAGATCAATAGCGATACCCTTCTATCCGTGGACTGATTGTTGGCCCCATAGCTCAGCCAGGCCAGGATATTATCGGTATAGGTATTGGGTAAAGGATCATTCGGCCCAGTCTGGATAGGCATATTGATATTTTTGTTCGTCTCACCCATCATGGCAGCCCATATACTTCCTTTACCACCAACGATGTAAGGGCTATTGAAATTTGTCTGGTCAAAACCGATCTTTCCAAAAACACTGAACCAATTGTTCACCTTGGCATTGATATTCATCAGGGCATTGTAGCGTTTCAATTTGTCGGTGTTGATCTTGTACATTCCCGATTGATTCTGTAGGCCTCCGGAAATATAGTAGTTAATGGATTCGGCACCACCACTAAGATTGAGGGTATGTTTTTGCATCGGTGTCCATTTTTTGACCGCTTCCTCAAAGGGATTGACATTGGCTACCCAAATGATGCTGTTTCCCTCCTGATACCACGCATTTTCAGGCGTAGGATTATCCATATACTTTTGGATCATCTCCAGTTTTTTTTCATCTGCAGTGCCGGGCTTGCCATTTGTCCATAATGTTCTGTCCATGCCTGATTTTTGGATTTCATAGGCATTGAGGATATCGGGAAGCCCCGATGGCGTATCAAAATTGGAGTCGAAGTTGTACGCTATTTTGCCTTTCTGATTGAACTCCCCTCGTTTGGTACGGACCAAAATTACCCCATAGGCAGCTTTGGTACCATAGATCGCTGCGGCAGATGCATCTTTGACAAAAGACATGTCCATGATGTCATTCGGATTGAGCTGATTGAGGGCACCTGTGGTGCTCTCAATCCCATCAATGATGATCAAAGGGTCGCCATTAACGGATTCAAAGACCTGCGTATTCGCATTATAATTCATGGAGGTACCACCCCGTAGGTTAAATCCTGGTGTGCTGTTTGGCGAACCGTTTCCAAAGGTAATGTTCAGGTTGGGGACAAGGCCCTGTAAAGCCTGACCGATATTGGCAACCGGCCGATTTTCAAAAGCCTCCTTGCCGACATGCGCAATGGCCCCTGTTAAATTGACTTTCTTTTGTGTACCAAAGCCGACAACCACAACTTCCTCCAGTGCGCTGTCGTTTTCTTCTAACGATATGGCTAAATCGCTTGCCGCCGTACTGTTGAATTTTATGGTCTGCGGTTTGAAGGAAAGGTGGGAAATTGTCAGTGTACCCTCTGCGGATGAAGATTTAAGTGAAAAGTTACCCTGGCTATCCGAAGATGTTCTGGTCGTAGTTCCATTTAAGCTTATCGTTGCATTTTCAATAGGGGCTCCGTCTTTTCTGGCAGTCAATCTGCCTCTAATGCTGTATTGTTGTTGCTGTTGTACCTGGACAGTATTTTTTTGAGCACTTGGCAAGACAACAATATGTTTTTTGTGGATCTCAAACGCAACTGGCAGCTCGTCCGATAGTTCCTTAAGGACAGTTTCGAGCTCTTGATTGTTTGCATTGAGGCTCACCACCTTTAAGCCATTAAAGAGACTTTCGTCATAAAAGAAATGGTAGCCGGTCTGTTTCTTGATTTCTTGAAAGATAGTTTTCAGGTTCCCTTTGTTGACATGCATGGTGACCTGCTGTGCTTCTGTTTTACCATATACACCATAAGTAAATAGTAAACCTAGAAATAAGGTGGCTTTGACCTTTTTCGAAATAAGGGGTGAAAAACGATGATCGGTCGTTCCTTTCCCGAAAAAGTAATTTTTGAAATTATTCATATTTATCAGTAATAGGATTGGTTTTTGTGGTTTTAATTCAGGTACTTATGCACCCTTGGTCAGCACCGTATAACTCGGTAGTGCTAAGTTTGGTCGAGTAAATATTTAGATCATAGATTGGTCCTCCTTTAGTAATTGTTTGTCTTTTAATTCTTATTCTTTACGGTCACGGTTTTTTGGTCAATGACGAATTCAACTCCGGCACCACGTTTTATTAATTCCAGGGCTTCGGCCAGGCTGACGCTTCGGCTAATGCTTCCGCCAAAGGTTTTCTTGGTGATCTGACCCTGATAAATGACTTTAATATCATACCATCGCGCCAGTTGCTCCATAATATCCTGTATCTTGTCATGCTCGAAATAGAAGTAACCCTGCTGCCAAGCGGTTTCTTTTTCAATATTCGCTTGGGAAATGCGCATGTCACTGCCATCAAATTCAGCTTTTTGCCCAGGGATTAGCTGTTTTGTTGTCTTGTTTTTATTGGTCAGTTGAATACTGCCATTGATCAGTGTGACATTGGATGAGCTACTGTTGTATGCCGTTAGATTGAAAGCGGTGCCTAAAACTTTGATGTCACCATGAGCAGTACGGACAATAAATGGTCGATTTTTTTCGTGCGCCACCTCAAAGTAAGCTTCCCCACGCAGTTCTACCTGTCGGATCGATTTGCCGAAGGCCAAAGGGTAACTCAGCTCCGATGCGGAATTGACCCAGACTTTGGTGCCATCGGGCAGTACCATCCGGTAGAATCCGGATGCTGGCACTGTCAAGGTATTTTTTAAGGTAGCAAGTTCTGCCAGCTCGCTGTTTTGTTTGTAATGCAGTTGTCCATCGCTAATCTGGAGCTGTTCACCATTTTTTTCTTGCAGGGTGGCTTGTTCGTGCGATAGTGCGATGGTTTTACCATCGGAAAGTGTCAGTGTAGCCTTCTGTCCGCCGGGTAAAACATCATTTTTATAATGATACACCTGATCGGCAACAATCTGCTTATCCCGATGTGTCGTATTCAGGAGCAGCGCGGCGCCAATAATGACGAGCAGACTGGCAGCTATACCCACGTAGATTTTTAGGTTTCGGATGCTGCGAATGCCGACTGGTCGGATTGCGGTTTTGGCAGGTTCGTAGGTTAGTATTTTAGCTCTTGCCTGATCGAGGTCAAGACTATTCCAAAACTGGGCATCGCTGGACTTGACACCTTGACTGGTATATTTCTCCCATTGATCGCGCAAGGTAGGATCATCTTCAAAGATCTTTTGAAGGGACTGTATATCTGTCTGACTCAGTGTTCCACTAAAGTGCTTTACTAAGTAATCTACTAGTATAAATTGCTGATCCTTCATGTTCTTCAATCGGTTGTTTGATTAAAAGAGCCACAAGGGATGTAAAAGGATGGAAGGAAAAATGAAGAAAAATTATAAGATGTTGTTAGTCAGGTAATAAAAATAATAGGAGTGCTAGCATCCGGCTATCCAGACGCGTGCGTAAAAGCTGTATCGCTCTTTTTTTCTGACTTTTGACGGTATTAATGGAAATGGTCAGGTTATTGGCAATTTCATCGTTGGAGAGCTTTTCAAAAATGGCCATATGCAGCACCTGCTTACAGCCCTGTGGCAATTGGTTGATCGCTTCCATCAGTTGGTTGATCACTTCGGCCTGCATCATGGCATCCATGATCGTCTGTTCTTCGATCATGTCCTTATCGAGCTGATCGAAGTACTTGCTTTTTACTTTTTCGCTTCGGATCTGTTTGAGGCAGTTGTTTCGGACGGCAATAAAAAGATAGCCCTTGCGTGCACCCTCATCTTCGGGCAAGGCATTCCGCCCCTCACAGAGTCCAGCGAAAAAGCTCTGGACAATATCTTCAGCCAACGCTTCATCATGCAGTATATTGTTTGCAAACAGACAGAGCTGTTTGTAATACCGTTGAAAAAGCGATTCAATGTCATAAGGTAGAGATGTCTGCAAATTTTCCAAGTGATTTAAAATGTATTAAGCAATCGACATAATAGGAGCTCTTGGAGCATGGCATAAATATAGGAAAATATGCTAAACTTTTGAATCGGGAGAAAATTAGGCGTAGACAGTCGTGTTGGAATCAATCGGGGACATCAATATTTTTTTTAAGAGACTTCGTATGAATTTTATTAATTTTTGCATCATAGTAGTGGAGACCACATGACAGCTCCGTCTGATAATAAACTATTTACTTTGTTTTTTTGGAATGAGAGCATTAAATACAAATAAGTCATCTATAAAAGTAGCGTTTTGGGTTATTTTTATTCTTTTTGGTTGTAACTCTGAAACTAAGCGACAGCAGTCAACCGCTAGAATCTTGCATAAGGTTCCTGCAAATGGAACCTACTTGAGGAACCCAGATAGCTCATTTCTTGTTGCAGTCGTTCAAGAATCAAATGCAATTTATTTATATAAGATAGGTCTAATGGACAGTGTTCATATCGTGAAATTCTTTGGCCAAAAAAGTAATGATACCATTTTTATGGATTGGCGAGATTATCAGAAAGATCCGTATAATCCGAAAATAAGTTATATTGGAGGACAAGCTTATCCAATGTGGACTATTGCCAGGAAAAATAAAGAAAGCCCTAAAAACGATATAAAGGGATATTTTTCAATGGGAGAAATGATGAAAGATGCCGGGTTAGGTCCAAAAATTGAACAAATTTCCAATGAGGATTTTTCTATGATATTGTCTCGTCAGCTAGAAAACAAGGTCGTTGACTTCAATAAGAATCAAATTGTATTTGATACTAAACATTTAAAAGGTCAGAAATATAGTTGTAATATGAGCATAAAATATAAAGATTTAGACTATGTATTTGATAATCCGTATGGAACAAATAATTTATTTTATCATCTTACAATTTCGCAAAATGGACAGGTCGTAAAATCTGATATCGATGATATGAAAAATACGAATCAAAATATGGAGCTGTTAAAAGCTGTTGCAGATAATTTAATTGGTAAAAAAATACAAATTTATACAATCTTAAACCTTCCTGTTTCAACTTGTATTCCTTGTGCGGTTAGGATACGGTTTGATTAAATTGGCTTGATCTTATGATGCGCTGTACCCTTTGCTTTTTTTGATCTGCTCAAGTACATATGCATAGATAAAAGGCAGGTAACTCTCGTTGTGTTTATTTATCTATTTGAATTGTATCAGAATGGCGGCAGTCTAGCTTTTGACCGGGCTGCCTAAATATATCGTTGGCGGATCTTATGAATTTTAGTCATTCATGCCGTCATAATAGACATCTGTTTTGGTCAGGATATCCTGAATCTGTTCGTATTGTTTTTTAGTAAGACCTGTTTCCTCCAAGAAAAACAACCCACCGAATTTTATTTTTTTGACGGAAGCCAAAAACGGCTCCCATTGCAGGGGATTATTGGTAAAGGGGATATAGGTCAGTTTGGGATTTGATGCCAGTACTTCGGGAAAGGAAGTAAATTTGTTGTAGGAAAAATTAGCTTTTTCTAATTTTTTAAGTGTAGCAATAGATTTTGGCAGGGCAGATAGTTCTGCATTTTCTATACCGAGCTCTTTCAATTCGGGTAGTTGCTGAAACAGATCAGGAAGCTCCGTTTGTTCTGGTTTACTTTTGTAATTGCGCGATAGATATAACACGGACAGTTTATTGAGGCTAAAGATTTCCTTTGGAAAGGCCGTAAACATATAGCTGTTCAGTCCGAGCTGCTGTAGATTTTTGAGCTGCGCAAATGATGCCGGTAATGTTGTCAACGGGTTGTTGCAATCGAAACCTTCAAGCGCGGTAAGATTGGAAATACTGGCCGGAAGTGTTGTTAACTGATTTTGCGTTAATGACAGCTTTTTCAATCGATGATTAGGCGTTTTGATTTCCGGAAAAGCTTCCAGTGCGAAATTGTTGATTGTCAAAACTTCCAATTGTGTGCCCTCATTCACAATCTTCTGTAGAAGGCTACTTTCGATCGTTTTTCCTGAGACCATGGTACTAAAAGACAGTTCTTTCAAGGTCGATAGATCTGCATTTTTAAATTCTTCGATACCCTGGAGGTGTATTTCCTTTCCACCGGTTGTTGTGGCATGAATAGTAGGGGTACTCGTGGTAGGCATCGGCGCAGCAAAGACGGCAGGCTCAGAAGAGCCTTCTGTAACCGGGGTTGCTTCGATCACAGGGATCAACTCTACTCGCTTAGGTTCTGGAAATTTTGCTTTCTTTTTCTTCTGAGCAGCCGCAGTAAGCGCGAGTATGGAGAGACTAAAAACGATAATATATTTTTTCATGCAGATCAGTTTTGATTTTTGTATGGATGCAAATATGGGCATTCAGACCGAGTGTTTTTTTATCTATTTATATCCGTGAGACTTTGTTTACAATTCGTTTTGCTTGAGGTGATATTTGCGCTACATAATTCGATGGGCATTTTGATTTAATCGCTGGGGGAAGGTTGCTGATATCTGCCTTTTTATAGCAACTTTTTTTTGAAATGCATTATTTTGCCAGTAAGTTGTAGTTGATAAATTACAATTCTGATTTTTTGTTGTATAAATCTGGTTAATAGCTGTATCTGAGTTTTTTAAGAAGTGAAAAACCGCTACTTTTGAGCCATCTATCTATGTTATATTATTAAATACATGTTATTATGGTTACAGGCATTCTAGTTATTCTATTCATTTTTTTGGGAGCATTTTTTTGGAGAAAAAAACAATTAGCACAACGGTTTAATGAAAATGTCAAGATTGCGGTCGATTATATGGTTCAGGAACACCCGGGACAATATAGCGGCGATCGAAATGCAAAAAGTGGCGTCTTTATTTTCAATGCCGAGCGTACAAACGATACATTGAAAAATGTTGTCATAAAAAAGGTAAAACCTTTACATTCAGCTTTGGATGTCAATCTCGAACATATTTTGCTGGTTTCATTGGAGGGGGCTGCTGCACCCAAAAATGTATCTGTCCGTTTTAAGGTCGTAAAGAAAGGGTCAAAGATTGATGATCTAAAAGGGGTTCTCATCAGCATATCTGGCGTGCTCAACTTTAAGCACGGGAGCCCAAAAGATTTTACCACAGTTTTACCAATTGCGGGTCTGTATCAGGTGGCGCGTACAGCAAAAAGTGTTGATCTAAATGATGCTCAGGTGTTGGGGGACATCGCGGACCTCAATCTTTCGATATAAAGGCAGCGTGGCAGGCCAAAAACCTGTGTAGGAAGAAGGAATCAAAATAAATCCTACAAAAGAAATTAAACTGATGCATGTGGACGAGGCATTCTGGCAAAAGTCGGAATGCCTCGTCCTGCGTTAGCGTTAAACTTGCATTGCGATGTTTCTGCCTTACAACACTAGAGCGGCTGTCAAATTAAAGTGTTTGCATAAATTTCTGTTAATATGATTATTTAAACTTTAAAGGTTTAATTTTAAATACTTTGTAACAATAGTATTTAATCTTTAACACTTCCATATCTAAATTGCTTGCATCCTTTTTAAAGTTTAATTACATTTGCTTTAACGATGCAAGGAAGATTCCGTCAATATCTGTTCGGCGTATGGTGCGCAATACTTGTCAGTTTAGGCTGGCATTATGCAGCAACAGCAGAATCTACCGTAGCAATCAACCGGCATGCTGTCGAACACTTCAATCGACAGGTAAAAGGCGCGCAACAGGATAACGACGTCATCCGTAAAAGTAAACATCGGCGCCACGAAAAACTCAGGGCTTATTTTGCTGAAAAAGACGGTGAAAATGATGATACCGGAAGCGACACCGACTCGCCAAATTTAATTGCACTTTCCAAAAATGATCTTGGAAATCTGACCGCTTACATCCATCCGGAGTTTCACAATACCTGCACAGCGATATCGCTTGCCAACACACAGCATCTTACCCCACTAAAAAACGCCCTTTATATCCATTACAGTGTTTTCAGGCTGTGATTTTTAAGTAATTTTTTTTAGAAAATATCAAAAATGGCTTTCAAGGTAATTTGGATGCCTGTCACACTATTGTTCAATTTTTCGAAAATTATTATAAAAATCTATGATCATGGTCATGAAAAATTTCATGTATATCAACCTGTGCCTTATTATGCTATCTACAAGCTGCCAGTCCGAGAAAAAGGAAAAAAAAGAAGCAGCAGTTTTCAACGTGACCACTCCGTTGGTGAAAGATACACTCGTCAATAAAGATTATGTTGCTCAGATCCGTTCGATCAATCATATCGAGCTACGCGCCCAAGAAAAAGGTTATATTCAATCTATTTTTGTGGACGAGGGGCAGTTTGTACAAAAAGGGCAGCCACTCTTTAAAATTATGCCCAACCTTTATGAGTCCGATGTCAATCGCGCAAGAGCTGAGGTGAAATATGCGGAGATCGAATATCAAAATACCAAAAATCTCTCCGAAAAAGATATTGTTGCCCCCCAGGAAACCGAAATGGCCAAAGCAAAATATGAAAAGGCCAAAGCCGAACTGGCATCCATGAATACGCACCTCAAATTTACGGACATCGTAGCACCATTCTCCGGTATTGTCGGTAAACTGCATCTACGTAAAGGTAGTCTGGTGGATGAAGGGGAGCTGATTACGGAGCTATCTGACAATAGCAAAATGTGGGTTTACTTCAATGTGCCCGAAGTAGAATACCTCAATCAGATGGAGGCTAAAAAGGATAACAGTCCAATGCATGTCCGGTTGAACCTGGCCAACGGAAAGGAATTTGGCCAGGAGGGAATTGTCGAAACAATCGAATCGGACTTTAATAACGAAACGGGAAATATTGCCTACAGGGCGACCTTCCCAAATCCAAAAGGTTTATTGCGTTTCGGGGAGACCGGCAATATTGTGATCACCTCGCCGTATACGAATGCTTTGATGATCCCGCAGAAAGCGACATTTGAGGAGCTCGAAAAGAAATATGTCTATGTCATCACAAAAGATAATAAAGTTAAAGCAAGAGAAATAAAGGTTGCTGCTGAACTGCCACATATCTATGTTGTCTCTTCGGGCTTGAGTAAAGACGAAAAGATTTTACTGAATGGACTTCGAATGGTACAGGAAAATCAGACCATTGAATCAAAGTACCAGACCCCGGAGAAAGTCATGTCAAACCTAGATTTATATGCAGAGTAATTAAAAAGCAGCATTATGTTTAAAAAAGTAATACATCGGCCGGTATTTGCTATTGTCATATCGGTTGTCATCTTATTTATCGGTGGTCTGGCTATCAAGCAGCTTCCTACCGAACAATTTCCGAAGATCGCCCCCACCACAGTGGCGGTTTCAATCGCCTATCCAGGGGCAAGTGCAGATGTGCTTGTAAAATCTTCACTCATTACCTTAGAGAATGCCATTAATGGGGTACAGGGCATGCGTTATATCGCAACAGATGCGACCAGTGCCGGTGAGGCTACGGTAAACGTGGTCTTTGACCCGGGGACAGACCCCAATGATGCGGTCGTACTGGTCAAAACGAGAGTGGATCAGGTGATGCCGCTGTTGCCCGAGCTGGTGCAAAAGGAAGGTGTGATCGTCAATCCGATTCAGCCCAGTATGTTGATGTACGTGAACCTGTACAGTACCAGTAAAAGTATGGATGAAAAATTCCTGTACAACTATGCGACCGTAAACATTATTCCCGAAATCAACCGGATCCATGGTATTGCCAAATCCCAGATCTTGGGGAGCAGACGTTATGCCATGCGGATCTGGTTAAATCCCGACCGTATGCGGGCCTATAGCTTATCTGTCGATGAGGTGATGAAGGCTATCGGTGAGCAAAGTATTATTGGTAGACCGGGACGATTGGGGCAGAGTTCAGGTATTGCTGCCCAGTCGCTGGAGTATGTGTTGACCTATAAAGGCCAGTACAATAAACCTGAGGAATATGAAAATATCATCGTTCGGGCAAACGGCGAAGGTGAAAATATCAAGTTGAAAGATGTTGCCAAAGTCGAATTGGGCAGTGAGTTTTTTGATATTTACTCGAATCTGGATGGACATCCCTCGGCTTCCATTGTACTCAAGCAGAATTATGGTAGCAATGCCAATGATGTTATTAAGGATGTAAAAGCGAAGCTGGCAGAGATGAAAGGAAATTTCCCGCCGGGTGTGGACTATAAGATCAGCTATGACGTCTCGCAGTTTTTGGATGCCTCGATCGAACAGGTAATGCATACCTTGCGTGATGCCTTTATCCTGGTGGCTATCGTTGTATTTATTTTCCTGGGCGACTGGCGCTCTACGCTGATCCCGATCATTGCGGTTCCCGTATCGCTAATAGGTACATTCTTTGTTATTCAGTGGTTCGGAATGTCGATCAACTTGGTTACACTTTTTGCACTCGTCCTGGCCATTGGTATTGTGGTGGACAATGCCATTGTCGTGATCGAAGCCGTCCACGCCAAGATGGAGGAGAGCGCCATCTCGCCTTACAATGCCGTCAAGGAAGTGATGGCTGAAATCGCCGGCGCGATCATCGCTATTACGGCGGTCATGGTTGCCGTGTTTATCCCGATTTCGTTTATGACAGGCCCTGTCGGGACGTTTTACCGTCAGTTTTCAATTACCATGGCGAGTTCCATTGTGATATCGGCCGTCGTAGCACTTACACTCACACCTGTGCTTGCAGCGATGTTATTGAAAAATAATCATGGAAAACCTCAAAAGAAAAATCTATTTACCAAAGCACTCGATGCTTTTAACCGGACTTTTGACCGGGTAACGGGCTCCTATGCCTCCTTGCTGCGCAAGATCGCCAGCCGGAGGGTCATCACCTGGGGCATCCTCATTGCTTTCTGTGTGGGGACTTTCCTAATCAACAAAACACTTCCCGGTGGTTTTATACCGAGCGAGGATCAGGGAACGATCTATGCCATCATTCAGACGCCACCGGGATCGACGCTGGAACAGACCAATAAGCTTTCCCGCGAACTGCAAAAGATCTGTCAGGGTGTGGACGGTGTGGAGTCGGTCTCTTCGCTGGCCGGCTATGAGATCATGACGGAAGGTCGTGGTTCAAATGCGGGAACCTGTCTGATCAACCTCAAGACTTGGAGTGAGCGGGAGCATGGTGTGAAAGAGATCATGGAAGAACTTGAAGAAAAATCAAAAAATCTGGGGGCGACTGTAGAGTTTTTCGAACCGCCGGCTGTTCCTGGTTTTGGATCCTCGGGTGGTTTCTCGATGCGCTTACTTGATTTAAACCGAACAACAGATTACCAGGATTTCGATAAAGTAAACAAAGCTTTTATTGCCAATCTAAAAAAACGTAAGGAGCTGACGGGAGTATTTACCTTCTTTGCAGCCAATTACCCGCAATATGAATTGGTATTTGACAATAATGCCGCTATGCAAAAAGGGGTTTCTATCGGTAAAGCCATGGATAACCTCAATATCCTGATCGGTAGTACTTACGAACAGGGTTTTATCCGTTTTGGTCAATTCTTCAAAGTCTATGTGCAATCATCACCCGAATTCAGAAGATTGCCTTCGGATATTATGAACCTTTATGTGAAAAATGATCATGATCAGATGGTTCCGTATTCGGCATTTATGACCTTGAAAAAAACACAGGGCCCCAACGAGATCACACGTTACAATATGTACAATTCTGCTGCGGTGCGCGGCCTTCCGGCAAATGGTTATACAACTGCTGACGCGATTCAGGCGATCAATGAGACAGCGCTGGCAACATTACCACACGGTTACAAAGTGGCCTGGGAGGGATTGTCATACGATGAAGCACAGCGCGGAAATGAAGCCATTTATGTCTTCTTGGTGGTCTTGGTATTCGTATATCTTGTTTTAGCAGCGCAATACGAAAGTTTTATTATCCCGTTTGCGGTTTTGTTGTCGCTACCGGTCGGTGTATTTGGCTCTTTCTTTCTCTTGAAGGCGATGGGGCTCGAAAATGATATCTATGCACAGGTGGGACTGATCATGATCATCGGTCTGTTGGGTAAAAATGCCGTGCTGATCGTTGAATTCGCCGTCAAGCGTCGCCAGGCCGGAGATTCAATACTGGAAGCGGCCATAGAAGGATCAAGAGCTCGGTTCAGACCAATCCTGATGACCTCATTTGCCTTTATCGCCGGACTTGTTCCGCTGGTCTTTGCGAGTGGTGCCGGAGCTATCGGAAACCATACCATAGGTGCTTCTGCATTAGGTGGCATGCTCGTCGGGACAATCTTTGGCGTTATCGTCATTCCGGGACTTTATTACATTTTTGCAAAATTGGCGGATGGTAGAAAAATGATCCAGGCCGAAGACGAATCACCTTTAAGCGAAGACATGATACATTATGAATAGAAATAGATTATATCAATATACAGGTTTTGCACTTTTCTTACTGAGTTTCGTGGGCTGCAAACCTTTGGAAATACAACAGCGTGCTGAAAATAGGGCTGTACCAGAGAAATATGGTACTGCCGAAAATGACTCCACAAATACTGGGAAAATCAAATGGAACAGTTATTTCAATGATCCCAATCTACAGGAACTGATCGGTCTGGCACTCGCAAATAATCAGGAGCTCCATATTGTGCTTCAGGAAATCGAGATGGCCAAAAATGAGGTCAGTGCCAAAAAAGGTGAATATTTACCTTCTGTAGGGCTTAAAGTAGGTGCCGGTGTTGACAAAGTGAGCCGTTACACCAATATCGGTGCGATGGAGAAAAATACGGAAATCGAACCGGGGCGGGAGATGCCCGAACCGCTGTTTGATTTTGGTGTCGGTGTACAGGCGCAATGGGAAACGGATATCTGGGGTAAACTGCACAATGCCACCAAAGCGCAATTGCAGCGGTATTTTGCGAGTGTGGAAGGCAAAAACTTTATGGTGACGCATCTCATCTCCGAAATTGCAGATGCTTATTATGAGCTTCTGGCACTGGACAACGAACTGCTGGTGGTCAATGAAAATGTGAAGATCCAAAATGATGCGCTAACAGTGGTCAATGACTTGAAAAAGAACGCGCGGTCGAACAAGCTTGCCATCAAAAGATTCGAGGCGCAGATATTGAAAACCCAGGGGATGCAATATGATATCCAGCAGCAGATAACGGAAACTGAAAATAGGATCAATTATCTTGTAGGCAGATTCCCGCAGCCAGTGCAGCGAAACCAGGATGCCTTTGAGCAACTTGTTCCACAGACAGTCTACACGGGTATTCCCGCCGATCTGCTGGAAAATAGACCGGATATTAAGCAAGCGGAATATGAACTCGCTGCTTCCAAACTGGATATTAAATCCGCGAAAGCGCGTTTTTATCCTTCCTTGGACATTGCTGCAGGTGTGGGCTTGCAGGCTTTTGATCCAACTTATCTGATTAAACCTGAATCTTTTCTGACTTCACTCGTCGGTGAGCTTACCGCTCCCCTAATCAATAAAAGGGCAATCAAAGCGGCCTATTATAATGCCAACGCAAGACAGGTGCAGGCAGTCTACCATTATGAGCAAACCATATTAGCTGCCTATATCGAAGTCGCTAACCAGCTTTCAAAAATTAAAAATCTGGAAAATGGCCTTGCGATCAAGACCCGGGAGGTCGATGCCTTAAAGGAATCTATTGCTATCTCCAATGATTTATTTAAGTATGCCCGCGCGGATTATATGGAAGTGTTGCTGACGCAACGCGATGCATTGGAATCCAAATTTGAACTGGTTGAGAAGAAAGCGAATCAGCTCAAAGCGAGTGTAGCGATATATAGATCTCTTGGTGGCGGCTGGGATCGCCAGCAATAGTTTGTCAATGTTTGTTTTTTACTGGTTGGGACTTATCGCTTGATAAGTCCCTTTTTTGATGGCTCGCCTTAGTCATCAAGACCGATGAAACTACCATCGGCATTAAATTTTAAATCCAGATCATTGGACAAATCGATTTGGTAACCATAAGGTTCTTTGTCTATACCTTCGATAAATAAAGGCGCTGGGTATTGCTTAACGATATAGTTCGATATAGGTGCGGGGATTAAGGCATCTGGTAATCTTTGATGATTCCCGTCAATGTCGGTCCAGTTGCCATCTTTGTCTAAATCGATCTCTATACCACTGTTCAACCTGACTTCATAGAGGCTACCGTCTGTATCGGCATTGTTTTTTCGTGTAACGCTGGCTACTGTGTTTGCTCCAAAATGAGATTCAATCATCGTTTTGCCTGCCTGAGGTAATTTTGCATAGCCGACAGGGCTTTCCATTGCATCATCTTTGTCACATGCTGTGAATGTCCATGCGCTGCCTGTTATCAGTACAGCTGCTAACCAAGTTAATTTCTTCATATTTGCTATTTTACTAAATTCTATTACATCTGTTGTAGGCTCGCTTTTTGTCATTCAGGCTGTCTTTAGCTTGGAGACAGAAAATGCCACAGGGTAAAGGTTCAGATAGATTCTGGAAACATTTGGGAAAGGGGCGGGGATAAGCGTTATTTTTCGAATCTTATTTGTCCTCAGCAAACTATTTTTGCCCTGTACTGTCTTCTATTAAAAAATAGTATGGAAAAATCTTGCCTTCAAAAGATTGCACGCTATGGCTTAGGTGCTTTTTTAATGGTAGCGGGAATCGGACATCTGACCTTTGCCCGGAAGGAATTTCAGGCACAGGTACCTGATTGGGTGCCGCTCTCCAAAGATGATACGGTCCTGTATTCGGGATTTGCTGAAATCGCGCTGGGCGGAGCGCTGTTATTGGCTAGGGGCAAACAGCGCGCTACTGTCGGAAAAATTGCAGCCCTGTTTTTTGTTGCGGTGTTCCCGGGCAATATCGCCCAATATAAAGAACATCGGGATGGTTTCGGACTGGACAGCGATGGGAAACGGTTTGCCCGTTTATTTTTTCAACCGATACTGATACTATGGGCATTGAAGAGCACGAGTAAACGAAAATAGCTTATTAAATCAAGTATGGACAACTTAGAAGTATGGATGCGGGGACCAATCAAGGGGATTCCAGATCTTTTGCAGCCGGTAGCACATGCGCTGCTGCAAGTGGAAGAGGATAGTGCAAAATATACAGCCCAGCTGTCGTCGGAGCAGCTCTGGGCACGCCCCTGTGGCAACGCTAGCATTGGATTTCATCTGCTGCATATCCGCGGTGTGATTGATCGCATGTTTACCTATGCTGCAGGCAAATCCTTGTCTGCCGAGCAGTTTGATTATCTCCAAAAAGAAGGCATCGTGGATATGGAGCTCAGCGTCGCTACGCTAGTCGGAAACCTACAGCTGCAGATCGGACAGGCTTTAGATGTCTTATCGGTGACTGATCCCTCAACGTTGACTGAAGAACGTTTTCTGGGGAGAAAGCAGATTCCAACGACCCTAATCGGTCTCTTATTTCATGCGGCTGAACATGCACAGCGTCATGTCGGCCAACTGCTGGTCACGGCCCGTTGTCTGAAATAAAGGTTTGGCTACGACCTGATCCACTTTGGATTTCTAGTCCTGTTAAGATCTCAACCAAGGAATTGATCCCAGATCAGTGGTGCCTGAGATCTGGATAGACAGGTCGATATGGGCAATATAGGGCTGTGGCCTATCTAAGGATTAATTTGTAAATTCGTATACTTGTAGATTCCATTAGGATATTCATAATTTTTATAATCCCGTATAAAAATAAATTCAGTTTATGCAGATACTTTTGGTAGAGGACGATCGTCGTATTAGTAGCTTTGTCGTGAAAGGGCTGGAAGAGTTGGGCCATCAGGTCATTTTGGCGGAATCCGCTGAAGCGGCACGAGAATGGGTCAATGCAGATTCCCTGGATATTGTGGTACTGGATATTATGTTACCGGGAATCGATGGGATCCAGTTTACAAAAACGCTGCGCTACCGAAAAAACCATATTCCCATTCTGATCCTCAGCGCACTTGGTGAAATTGAAGATAAAGTCGATGCCCTGGAAAGTGGTGCCGATGATTACCTGGTCAAACCTTTTTCGTTTAAAGAACTCCTCAGCCGCATCAAAGCTTTGGTACGCCGGGACAGCTATAAAAATGCAACCCATGTAAATGATAGCTGCATCGAAATTCGCGATCTCAAAGTGGATCTGGATCGTTATGAAGTCTATAAAGGTGGTGCAAATGTTGATCTTTCGCCTAAAGAATTTAAGCTATTTAAGTATTTGATTGAAAATCGCAATAAGACCCTTTCACGTACCGCGATCCTACAGGCTGTCTGGGGTATTGATTTTGATAACAATACCAATGTCGTGGATGTCTATGTCTCCTATCTACGGGGGAAAGTGGATGATGGAAGTGATACATCCATTATCAGGACGGTCAAAGGGGTCGGTTACATGCTCAAAACGGACTGACCATGAACCTCAAGATCAGACTGACCCTTTTTTCTTCCTTGGTCTTCACGATCATTTTTGGACTTGCAACGCTGGTCATTTACTGGATATTCTATAATTCTTCCGAACGGCATCTGATCAGTTCGCTGGAAAAAAATGCAAAAATCGCCGGTATCTATTACCTGGAGGCGGATGAACAGAGCCCCTTAAAACATCTGGAGTCCAAAAATCAGTATGAAAGTCTGGTCAAGCGGGCTATGGTAGCGGTCTATAATGCCGAAGGCCAAGTGAGTTATGGTGGCCTGAAATATGATAATCAAATCAGTAAAAGCTTGTTGACGCAGCTGAAATCCCAAAAAACTGTTTATTTTAAAACGGAGGACAGCTTTTATTTTGGCCTGTATTATCCCGATAATCAGGGTGATTTTTTTGTCTTTGTCAAAGAGTCTAATACGGACTTTAATCAGCAACTAAATCGCCTGCTTTTTATTCTCGTGCTCGTTTTTCTGGTTGCCTTGATCAGCATTGTTTTGTTATCGGTCTGGCTCAGCAAATATGCCTATCTGCCCATCCGGAATGTCATTCAGGAAATCCAACATAAGGATTTAAATACTATCCAGGAGCCATTGACGGTTATTAAGACAAAAGATGAGCTGCAAGATCTGATCGAAAGCTACAATGCGCTCCTGCGCCGGATCAGTGAAAATATGATTATCCGAAAGAATTTTGTGAGCTATGTATCCCATGAGTTTCGTACACCTCTCGCCGGTATTTTGGGGTCGATGGAGGTTTTTGGAACGAAAGCCCGTAGCCAGGAGGAGTATCAGGAACTGGCAGCGACCATCACCGAGCATGTAAATTTTCTAAATCACCTGATCGGAAATTTTCTATTGCTGACGGAAGATCAAGCTTTGAAGCGGTCGATGGAGGTCTTTCGCATCGATGAAGTGGTCTGGGACTTGGTACCTAAGTTTAAGCGGACATTTGCCGTACCCCTGAAAATCGAGCTACAGGTGGATGAACCACATTATTTTAATTTTCGGGGTAATCGCATGCTTGTGGCCTTGTCGATCTCCAACCTGATCGAAAACGCTCTTAAATATGCCAATGGCCAAGAAGTAGTGGTGCGCATGACGACCCTCGATGAGCGCCTATCCCTAGAAATTATTGACCAGGGTATCGGTATTCCACAAGCGGAGCTGGAGGCCGTGAAGCAGACCTTTTACCGCGGAACAAATGTCGGTACTGTCAAAGGTAGTGGTATCGGCCTTTCCTTTGCGCAGATCGTGTTTAAAGACCAGGGGGTGGACTTTGCTATTCGTTCCAATGACCTGGGGACGACCGTATCGCTGCTGTTCCCAAAATTCTAATCATTCTCTAATCTCTTCTAATCAAACTTTAATTTACCTTAAAGTTGCCTGTAATCCCTGTCTCTTAGTTTTGTGGAAATACAAAATAGAGTGAGAAAAATACGCATTACATTAGTTCTTCTTCTTGGCTTGAACAGCAGATTATTTGCACAGGAAATCCCCGAAAAGCATTTGCAAAAATCAGAGATTGAGCAGGTATTCCTAACACATAACCTGTCCTTGATGGCGCAGCGTTTTCAGATGAAACAGGCTGAAGCAGCGGTACTACAGGCCAAGCTGTGGCCCAACCCCAAGATCTCCATCGGTGAGGTCAACCTCTGGAAAAACTCTTCCAGTGAGGAGCTGCCGGCATTGATCGGAAATTACGGACGATACCAACAGGTGGAAATGGAACTGGAGCAGACGATTGAACTGGCCGGCAAAAGAAAAAAACGGGTACAGCTGCAACTCCTTGAAAAGGAGAATGCGCAACTTCAGTTTGAGGAATTGCTCCGCAACCTGAAATATGACCTCCGTAGCCAATGCCTGGAATTGCAAGTGCTGCAGGAAAAGGAGCGTCTCTATAGCAATCAGGTCGGAATCTTCCAGAAGCTGGCGCAATCTTATCAAAACCAGTGGAAAGAAGGCAATGTCAGCGAAATGGATTACCTCCGGATCCAGAGTGAATCCATGGCTTTTGGGAATAAGCTGAACGAAATACAGCAGGAGAAAATAGCAAAAATGAACGATGTTGCGCGTTATCTCGGGGCAAAGGGAACGGCGCTTTTCATCGCGGATACCATCGGTAGCCCTGCCTTTATTGCGAATAGACAAAACGAATGGAAAATCATGGCCATGGATAATCGTAGTGATTATAAAATCATTCACAATGAATTTAAGAAAGGGCAAGTGCAACTGGAAATAGAGAAAGCCGAACGTGTGCCAAACCTGGAAGTCTCCGTGAATTATGATCGGGGCGGAAATATTATGCGCGATTTTATTGGTCTGGGGCTTTCTATGGATCTGCCTCTATTTAATAGAAACCAAGGGAATATCAAGATCGCGAAACTGGAACTGGAAAAAAATAAGGTTGAAATCGAGCAGTTTCGTATTGATATCGAACGGGAGATCGATTTTCTTTCCGCACGGCTAAGCAATTTGGAATCTAGCCTGAAAGCTATGGATAAAGGGTTTGACGGTAAGCTGGATGTTGCCCTGGAACGCTATGTCCGAAATTTCCAGGAACGTAGGCTGACCATTGTTGAGTTTATAGACTTTATCAATAATTATATGGAAAACAAAGAATCAATATTGGAACGCAGGGCTAAATATCTTCAGTATAGCGAAGAACTGACCTATTTAGTCGGAAAGGATATTGTCTAATGAAAGGTAATTTTTTAATGCCACTGGCGCTTTTGTCTATTTGTCTCCTGTGGGGCTGTCAGTCGGAGCAAAAGGAGGAACAGCATGTCGTAGAGACAAAAGGCTTTTGCTTAAGTGATGATTTCAAACGCCATATCAAAATTGATTCGATCCAAAAGCGGGATGTGTCTGAACAGATCACCTTAAACGGCGCAATTCAATACAACCAGGATGAGCTCGCTGCGCTGAAGAGCCCTATTCAGGGAATGGTGCAATCTGTCGCTGTAAAAATGGGTGATTATGTGGAGAAAGGGCAGGTGCTGGTATCACTCAAAGGGACCTCGGTCAATGATCTAGGAAAGGAACTCCGCGAGCTGGAAAACAATAGACGCCTGACCGAAAGTAAGGTGAATAGTTTACGTAGTATGCTGAAAGATGGCATGGCTTCCCAGCGTGAGCTGGAAGAGATGGAAAGCGAACTGAAATCTGTGCAGATCGGGATCCAGAACGTGAAGGCGAATATGAAACTGCTGAACGGATCCGCTGAAAATGGTGTTTTTTATATCCGTGCACCCAAAACTGGGTATATCGTTGACAAAAAAGTAAGTCCGGGTATGACCGTAGGTGACGATACGGATCTACTGTCCATCAGTAACCTGAATGAGGTCTGGGTGACCGTCAATATTTACGCAAATAACTTACCCTTTGTCAAAAATGGCGCTCATGTGAGGATCACAACCTTGGCTTATAAAGGCGAATATTTTGATGGCTATATTGATCAGGTGGCCAACTTTTTTGATCCCGAAGAGCGGGTGGTCAAAGCACGCGTCAAGCTGCTCAATAAGGATTTGAGGTTGAAACCGGGCATGAGCGTGGATGTGTTGGTCGAGAAGGGATCCGCAGGGCAGCAGCAACACTTGTTGGCAATCCCCAAAAACGCCATTATCTTGCATAATAACAAGAATTATGTCGTGATCTACAAAAGCGACTGTGATCTATCCGTAAGGACTGTTGATATCGTGTCGGAAAACGAAACTTATGCTTTTGTCGAAACAGGATTGGAGGAAGGGGACCGTGTGTTGACAGAAAATGAATTGATTGTATTTGATGAATTGATGAATAGATAGGATGAAGAAGGTTGTACAAAATATCGTTTCATTTTCATTGAAACATTCCTTGGTGGTGCTATTTTTTACGCTGGCTTTATTGTTCGGTGGAATTTACGCTTACCTGCATACCCCGATCGAAGCATTTCCAGATGTAACGAATACCCGTGTTCGGATCATCACACAATGGCCGGGACGCAGTGCCGAAGAAATTGAAAAATTTGTCACACTACCCGTCACCAAGGAAATGAACACCATCCCCAAAAAGACGAATGTGCGGTCGATTTCCCTGTTTGGACTCTCTGTGGTGACGGTGCAGTTTGAGGATGAGGTCGAAGACTTCTATGCGCAGCAATATGCGGGTAATAAAATGCGCTCCATTGAGCTGCCGGAAGGGGCCGAAAGTTCCATTGAACCACCTTCGGGGGCCACAGGGGAAATCTTTCGCTATGTGGTCAAAAGTAACCTGCCGATCAAGGAGGTATCTGCTATTCAGGACTGGGTGATCGAACGGGAGCTTGTTGGGGTGCCGGGGGTGGCGGATGTCGTAAGCTTTGGTGGTGAAGAAAAGATCTATGAAATAAAGATCAATCCAACGGAACTGGCCAACTATAACCTTTCACCATTGGATGTGTATGAGGCGGTATCGCGCTCAAATATTAATGTGGGTGGTGATGTAATCCAAAAAGGAAATCAGGCCTATGTCGTGCGCGGCGTGGGGCTGTTGGATAAAATAGATGATATTGGCAATATTTTGATCAAGGTGGTAGGCAATACGCCTATCCTGGTCAAGCATGTGGCTGAAATAGAATTGGGTGCCAAACCGCGGCTTGGACAGGTGGGGCTCAACGAGGAAGATGACCTGGTACAGGGGATTGTCATTATGCTCCGGGGTGAAAATCCATCGGCAGTAGTGACACGCCTGAAAGAAAAAATTGAGGAATTGAACGGCCGTATCTTACCGGAGAATGTCAAGATTGAACCGGTGATTGACCGCACAAAATTGGTTAACAATACAGTGCATACGGTGTCGAAAAACCTGATCGAGGGTGTTATCCTGGTTTCGATCATTGTCTTTATCTTTTTGAACAACTGGAAGACAACCTTTATTGTAGCCTCGGTAATTCCATTGGCCTTCCTGTTTGCGATCATCTTATTGAAAATTCAGGGCCTGCCGGCTAATCTGATTTCCATGGGGGCATTGGACTTTGGCCTATTGCTCGAGGGGACGCTGGTGATCGTGGAGACGGTTTTTGTCTCCCTGGAAAAGGAGGCACATCGGCTGGGGACGGCCCGTTTCAACAAAGTCTCCAAGCTGGGTATCATTAAAAAGAGTGCAGGTTCGGTGGCTGGATATATCTTTTTTGCCTTATTGATCCTGATTGTCGCCCTGACGCCGATTTTCTCTTTTCAAAAGGTAGAAGGAAAGATGTTTTCACCTTTGGCCTTTACGCTTGGCTACGCCCTGCTGGGTTCTTTGGTCCTGAGTCTGACCTATGTGCCTGCAATGTGTAAATATCTGCTGAAGAAGAATATCAAAGAGGATGAAAATAAAATAACGCGGGTAAGCCGAAGGGTAATTTTTAAAGGATTTAAGAAAGCTTTTGATCATCCCAAATGGACCTTGGGGATTTTTGGATTGGCATTGGTTGTCTGTATGGTGCGGTTTAGCTATTACGGTTCAGAATTTCTGCCAAAGCTCAATGAAGGCGCCATTTATGTCCGGGCGACATTGCCAAATAGTGTCAACCTGGAGGAATCCGTCAAACTAACAAAAACGATGAAAACAAAGTTGATCAAACAGTTTGACGAGATTGATTTTATTATGACACAGACGGGTAGACCCAATGACGGAACTGATCCGACGGGTTTTTTCAATATCGAATTTAATATTGAATTGAAGCCGGAGGGTGAGTGGAAGCGGAAGATATCCAAGGAAACATTGATCGGGCAGATGCGCGATAGCCTACAGACTTTCCCCGGAATAAATTTTGGCTTTAGTCAACCTATTCAGGACAATGTGGAGGAGTATGTGGCTGGCGTGAAAAGTCCGTTGGTGATCAAAATTTTTGGTGAGAACCTCCAGGATCTGGAGAATAAAGCCAACAAGTTTGCCGAATCACTTCAAAAGGTCGATGGGATCACGGATGTAAACGTGTTTAAAAATATCGGCTTACCCGAATTGCGCATTCAGCTGCATGACTCCAAGATGGCGAAGTATGGGGTATCGACCAGGGATGTACAGTCGGTTATTGAGATGACCATCGGGGGGCAATCGGTGACGCATTTTTACGACAATGAGCGCATTTTTGATGTCCGTCTCCGCTTCCAGAAGCAGTATCGCGATAGCCCTGAAAAGATCGGGAACATCATTATCCCCACGATGAACGATCAGAAAGTACCGTTGCGGGAAATAGCAACCATAGACTATCATACAGGACCAGCCTTTATCTATCGCGACGGAAATTCCCGCTATATCGGGGTTGGATTTAACATCGAAGGTCGGGATCTAGGCAGCACCATTGCGGATGCAAAAAAACAGATCGCGGCTGACGTTAAATTGCCCAAATCCTATAAGGTTGTCTGGGCCGGTGAGTTTGAAAGTAAAGAGCGCGCGACCAAACAGTTAATGCAGGTGGTCCCGGTTTCACTGTTATTGATCTTGCTTTTGCTCTATGCTAATTTTGGAAATCTAAAAGATACACTGATCTCCTCCCTGACACTTGCTTTTGCATTTATCGGTGGGTTTGTATCCCTGTGGATGACGGGGACAACATTTGGGATCTCGGCCGGTATTGGTTTTATTATTCTCTTTGGTGTCGCCACGATCGATGGGATTGTTTTAATCGGTGTCATGAAAGAAAACCTGTTAAATAAAATGGGCTTGATGCCTGCAATTTACGAAGCCGTAAAAAGTCGGATCAGGCCAATCCTAATGATTGCGCTCATGGGCGCGATGGGCTTATTGCCAGCAGCACTGTCCAACGGAATGGGGTCCGAAATCCAGAAACCATTGGCCATTATGATTGTCGGTGGGTTGATTATCTGTATGATTCTTTCATTCTCCATTCTGCCGATTGTTTTCTACTATGCTTACAAAAAGGAAAATAGAGATTAAGCACCCATTTTTTATTCATTATATACTTGATAAAGGTTGCCTGCTAATAAAGCAGAGCAGCCTTTGTTGTTTTATTGTAATCAAGAGATGCAATCAACTCCGTATTTCTCTCCGCATAAAGATGTAATAGGACCATGCAAAGCAGACCATCATGGCTGCTGTGAGCCCACTGATTTGCGGCCAGACCATCAGAAAACTTTCACGGAAGGAGAGGGGCGATGGAATAGCTCCCACCATCTGCTCCATGGTGATCGGGCCGAGGCTACGTACCGAGGGCATCAACAAGGTAGTCGTTGCATCGGTATAGAGCTGGCTCGGAGATATCCGAAGTAGATTTAAAATCAGCTCATTGTAGCCAATGTACTCCTGTTCCGAAATATAATTGGGATTGGGCAAAAAGGGGCGTATCGCTAAGTTCACCAAAATTGGAAAAAAGACGGTAAAAAATAACCAGATACCGATTGCCGTAAGTGCTGAAGTGGCTGGCTGACGAAAGCGGATTGACAGCAGGATGGAGAGGCTCAGCCAAAAGGCGACATACAGCACACTCATTAGCGTAAATCCAAGGATTCGCAGGAGTTCCTGTGGCTCGATCCGTACACCGGTACCGAGCAGTCCTCCTCCGATCATCATCAGTACCAGCGCAATAAATAAGGTGCCTACAACAACCAATGGTGCCAGAAATTTGGCAAATAGCAGGTTGTCGCGATAAATGGGTTGTGCCAGTAGGCGCGTGAGTGTACCGTTGTTATATTCTGCATTGACGGCATCAAAACCTAGGGCGATACCCAGTAAAGGAGCCAGAAAATTTAAAAAAACATGAAAAGGCGGAATGGAATTATCCGTAGTGGTCAGCAGTTTGAGATACAGAAATGACTGGTCGGGATCACGCATATTGCTGACCGCGTCTTTAAGTCCCATGGAAGAAATATAGAGGGAAGCGCCAAAGGTCAATATAATGAGCAGAATTAGTATGATAAAACGCCAGCTGCGGATATGTGCTGCGATTTCTTTGCGGACCAGCACCTGCATCGGAACGGATGGCTGCTTATTGATATCTTTTGAATAAACTGTTAGATTTTTCATAGACAGTATTTGTTGTTATGCTATTCTCAAAAAATGTATTGTAAATATCGTCGAGCTGGTACTCATTGCGGCTGACGGACATGATATCAGCACCAATGTTGACCAGAATGCGTACGGCTGCTGCAGTGGTATTGCTGTCAGTTATCAGCTCGATCGACTGCCCCGTGATAACAAGCTTACGAATTCCCGGCAGCGCGTTGAGTGCATGTTCAATTGTTGTACTATCGATAGCGGGCTGCTCAAGAGTAATAACCGTGCTGACACCTTGCTGCTGCTGCAGGTTATGGGCAAGGCTTTCGATAGATCCTTCGATCAGCAGCTTACCGCCAACGAAAATACCGACCCGGTCGCATACACGTTGTACCTGATGGAGATGGTGTGAGGATAGCAGTACTGTAAGTCTGTGTTCTCTGCTAAGCTGCTTAATGAGTTCCAGAAATTCATCGACACCCTTGGGATCTATGCCCAGTGTAGGCTCATCAAGAATAGCTACCTCAGGTGCTTTGATCAGCACCTCGGCTAATCCTAGACGTTGTTTCATCCCGCGGGAAAAAGCACCCGTTTTTTTATGCATTTCCCGTTCGAGTCCTACGACATGCAACATGTCTTTGGCCGAAGCTTGTGCATAGGATTTTGTAAGTCCATTTAATTCTGCAATGAAGCATAAGTTTTCAAAAGCTGTCATCTCCGGGTAGAAGCCTACATTATCTGGTAGATAACCAACTTTGCGCTTCACGGCTATGGGATTGCGCGTGGCATTATGGCCACAGACGTAAGCCGTACCGGCCGTGGGTTCGGTCAGGCCCAGCATCATAAGAATGCTGGTTGTCTTTCCAGCACCATTGGGACCGAGTAGGCCAAAAATCTCTCCGGGATAAATATGCAGGTCCAACTTGTCTACGGCAGTTATTTTGCCATAGTTTTTGGTCAGGCCCGTCAATTGAATGATAGGATCCTTCATAATGATAATCTTTTTTGTTCCGACTTTATCTGCGGCCGTATTTGCGGATGAGATAATACACCAAACCTATTGCCAATAGGATGACCAGGGTGCCGATCCAGCCTGAAAGCAAAGAGGTTTTGACGATCATACGGAATGAAATGTCAGCATTGCTGTTGGAAGATTTGATCTCAAATTTGGCGGCATAGTCTCCAGCGATAGTCTTGTCGGGAACTTTTAGGTTGACTTTAACATCGATAGATTTGCCCGCTTCCAGCTGTTTGATATTCGAGGGATTGAAGGTTGTCTCCCATCTACTGGGGAGCTGCGAGCTAAGCTCCAATGCATTGAGCGGAAGTGTGCCTGTGTTTTTTACTTTAATCAGAATCTCCTTGCTGCCGCCGGATACGACTTCGTCGCTGAGCCTCCCACTGGGTGTGGTCAACTCAATTGCATAGGAGCCTTTGACGACTGCCTCCAGCTCAAGCTGTAGTGTATCTGTCGGGGATATGGCCCGCACAGGAATTTTATACTTTTCGGGCTTGGCAGTGATCGGACAACTGATTTCAAGGCTGATTTCCTGTACTTTATTGGGCTGCATCTGAAGGGAGGTCACTTGCGACCCTTCTACACGGTAGCTGATCTGCCATCCCTCGGGGAGCTGCGCGTTAAGGTTGTAGTTGACCAATTGAGCAGATCCATTACTCAAGGTCGTTGTATAACGAAATGGTTCATTGCTGGGGGCTTCAATATTGATCAGCCTCGCTTCAAAGCTAGATTTGAGCGGTTTCACGGTTTGCCCCGATAGGTAGAAACTGTTTGCCAGCACAATAAGTGCAATTAAAAATGGCTTGAAAGAAAAACGTCGGTCTGTTTTTGTAATTAGTAATTCTGTTAACATGATCCAATAACTAAAATTTATATTTAAATAGAATATTAGCTTTTAAAAAATGTCGGTTTTGGTATCAGATACCTCTTTGAAAAAACCGTTCCCAAATTAAAAATCAATTTGATAAAAATCAAGATTGAAAGAAAAAAAGGATTGTAAAAAAAATGTGTTTAAAATGGTTTGTAAGATGATAGGTTGCACCAAATGTTGAAGCTGCCTGCAGTCAGTCGAAATTCACGGCCCTAAAAGTCTTCTTAATGATGATCTTTGTGTTTTCATCCAGTGTACAGTGTATTGATCTTAATTGTGTTTTTAAATTTTCGGTATCATTGAGGAGTAGATTGATGCGCAGTCGCCGGAGGTCGGAGGCCTGAGGATCCCCATGTAGTTCATCAAATAGTTCATGAACAATCTTTTCGCAGCTGTTCCGGTCAAAACTGGCGATAGTCATATAGCGTCCGCGGCAGTACATCTGCAATTCGATATAATAATTTGAGCGTTCCATATCCTGCATAATGAAAAAATAGGTTAGCCTCCGGGGAGACTAACCAAGTTAAAGTTGCTATTTGGATCTTTAAGATATTTCGATCAGCCGTGGTTCTTTTTGTTTGGCTTCTTCTTTTTTTGGTATCGTCAATCGCAGCATACCGTTTTCATAGCGTGCCCGGATATTGTCCTGATCGACCACTTCCTTTTGAAGCTCAAAACTACGCTGGAAGGACTGGTAGCTGAACTCGCGTCGTGTATAGTTATCCGTATGTTCTTCATTTTTTTCCTCTTTGGCAGAGGATATAGTCAATAGGTTGCTGTCGAGCGATACCTTGAAGTCGTCCTTGGTCATGCCCGGAGCTGCAACTTCAACTTCAAAGGTATCTCCGTTTTCCTTGATGTTGACCGCAGGCACTGTGGTGCTTGTGGACGAGTAATTTCTGTTGTCCCAGTTTAAAAGCTCGCGGTTAAAATTATCAAACATGGGCGAAAAAAGTGAAAAATTGTTCCAGTTTCTTTTTGCAAGTTTCATAGTAACCTCCTTTTAATGAAGTGTAACAATAAATTAAATCTGTCAGTCGGCCGACTGTATAAAATATCCCGCAAAAAAAATACCGTCCTTAAAAAACTGAAATTTTTTCACGAAAACTGTCAGATTTTACATGATAAATTGACAGCATCAATGCGATCAAACCTAGACTAGAGAGCAAAATAATACTATTCAATACGAATACATTCGAGTTAAATTGGGGATTGTTGTTTAGAATCTACTAAGGAATTAGGAGTACAGTGGATCATACAAAACCAAGTAGTGTGATTGCACCGGCGAGATTGATCTGTAGTCTACAAATTTATTATATTTGTTATATAAAATAGAGCGATGTCCAACTCCCGATTGAGTCTGATTTTTACCTGCCTGCATGTTTTGGGGGCCTTTCTGCTGTTCATGTATATTGAAGAGCTGAGTACGCTTAATCTGGGTGAGCTGGGGATCTTCTTCGTATTCGGTCTGGTTATAACCGCCCTTGTTTTTGCCATAAAATCAAGACGGACAACCCTGGGTATGCTGCTACTCTTTGCCAATAGTATCTTTCTGCTGATCTGGCTTGCGCTATTCTATTTTATGGCTACATTTACCTTTAAGGTCTAAAAGATCTACTGCTGACAATATTTTTTAACGGATAGCGAATTGTAAGCGATCCTGAACGGATATTAAAGCGGCCTTGCCGACATACGAACTATCCCTATCTTTACGGCCAAATAGATCATAAAAGAAAAAATGAACAGAAAAATAGTTACGTTGCTGTACCTCCTGATATTGACATGTTGTATGGGCAATCGCTTATTTGCGCAAAAATTCTACCCGACGAATTTCCTTCTCACATTTACCGATGAGGGGATTCCAGAAAATGAGATTGCCATATTACATCCGATCTATCTACCCTCTGCTGGATTTGAGCGGGTAGAGGATACGCTTTATATAAATAAGCAGAATAAAGAACAGGTCATGTTGTCCACCAGACAGTATGACAACAAAAATGAAGTGTTATTAACCTATCGTACTGTTGCTGACCTAAAAATTTTTAAGGAACGCTTGCAGGAGTATCAGCCTAAGCTAGAACAGACTGACGCGCATACGTACCAAGCGACGTTTAAAAATCTATTAATTAAGTTTATGATCGCGGAGGATACGGTAATAGACAATAAGCGGTTTCGTGACATAAAATTCCTACTGGTGTATGACAAAGGGCAAAAATTCCCATTTTCTTCGGACAATTGCACCTTTCCGATTACGGAGACCTATCCGTTCCAAAATACGACCTGGTATTTTTCGGCCAAATATAATCGTTCATTATCAAGTTCGGAGTCCAATGATATGCAACTGGTACTTGGTAAGGAAAAGACAGCCTACAAGATTGAATTCTTGGATGACATACATTTTAAAGTAACCTATACTGATCCAAAGAAAAAGGCGCATGTTTACCAGAGTACGTATAATAGTTATAAATCCGAAATCAGTTTTCATGCGAACAGTTATGAATGGGCGGACAAAGATAAAATGGGCAGGGCACTTGTAACCATGCCAGAGAAATATTCTGGGGCAGATTCTTTCTTCTATGATCCGAAGAATTTTGCCCGAGCTGCAGGTACGGCAAGGTACTTCAGGTTTATTTTTTCAAAATCCTATCGTTGGCTCTACCACATTGATGGAGGTTTAATGGAATTGAATACACAGGAATTCAAAGAACAGGGGGATACGAAGATGATGTCTGAAAGTATGCCTAGACGTGAAGATAGATAAGGATTCATAATGAAAAAGCTACTGTTTATTTGCAAACTGATTTTGCTTCTGTGTATTTCCTGTAAACAGAAGCAGTTTGATTTGGCGGATCTCCGTTTTCCAATCGACAAAAAACAGCTCAATATGCTGGGGGTAGAAACAGCACCTTACAAAACATATCTTGAAGATGAAACCATCAAATTTAGCAGTGATAGCAGTTCGGTCATGCACTTTGGCGGAATAGCATTGGCCGGTAATCTCAGTCGGTACGATAAGAATATCTATGCATCCAATACCATACAGTTTTTGGAGGACCGCACAGATAAGACCATTCAGGCCTATAAAGCCACTATTGGTACGAGTGAAGAAACAGAACAATTGGAAAGCTATTTTGATAAGCAGTTTGGGAAAACAGACTTTTACTATAAAGACGAAGATATGAGTTGCAGAGTCTGGGAAAAAGACGGGCTGTTATACTATCTTGGAATAAATTTCGATGTATATAACCCTGATCAAATAAAGAAGCACCGCAGAACAGCATTGTTGTTTGTGGTCAATAAAAGCAGTCAGACACTCATCAAAGAAGAAGCTCCCCAAGGTCATTATTTTCGGTTTTATCACTATTTTTTGGAGGCAAAGGAGAAACCCGAATATAAAACACTTACCTATAGGCAGTATACGGAGTTAAAACAGCGTCAATATCAATCCGAAGGTTTTGAAACGATCTATATCGAGCATTATATCAAGCAATAGAAAACACTTTTGTGTATTAAATTCGTTCGATAGCAGTAGAATGGGCGAAAGTAAATAGATAAATAGGCAAACTTTCTACGCTAATTTATTGTCCTATAGGTATCCATAGTTTGGATAACTTAGTTATAGAAGGTCAGGTTCCTATCGGTATCCTGGCCTTTTTCTATTAAATCGGAAACTTTCTCTATCGTGCATTTGTTTAGCTATAAACAGGATGGCATTGGTAGAGTGGCGTCGCCGCCTATGGCTTGGTCATGGGTTTTACGCGTTTAAAAAAGTAACAGTATGAGAAGGGAACAAATAGAACAATGGATTGCCGAAGGATATAATGTCCTGGAACATAAGAAGCCCAAGGTCGTTAAGGGCGATCTCTGGGAATATCTGAATAATCACGATGGCCATGGTACGGATGTCTATGCTTTATCCGAACTGGCGAAATGTGCTGACCACGAATTGCACCAGATCGAATTGCGAAAATACGCTCAGGAATATGGGCAATTGGGTGAGAAGCAGTTTCTGCGTAATGAGGCCATAAGGTTGAAATCATTTGATAAGTACGAAGCGTTCTTACGCTTATTTTATCCGAATAGTGTCGAAAAAGAAGTTGAGGAAGCGAAATTTTTGGCCGAACGCGTACGAAAGGTAAATAAAGAGGAAATGGAACAATGGGTAACGGCCAACCATATTAATGTGCTGTTGTCCGATTTAAATTGCCTTGATGAGGATGCGATCATGACCGGAATGGTCATACCTTCCGAAGAAGTGGTTAGTTACACTGATGGGGGGCTGCAGGACACCATGGATTGCCATTTGACACCCATGGAATTTTTTAGCCATGCAGACGCTGCGCTGTACTGGATTGATCCTAAAGTAAAAGCTTAGATCGCTGCACTGCCCCAAAAATATGAACTTGATTGGAGGGCAGTGCATAATACTTTTTTCGGCATGATCTGTTTTTTATTGGTTCATGGTTTTTAAGAAAGGTAGTGTTATTTGACAACTTCTTTTGTTCCTTGTTGATCCGTGCTGTAGAACGTACCGTTTTCGATCCATAGTGCATACATTTTTCCTTGATCGGAATTCGTTTTGTGGTCAAGGTCTATGTCGATGACTTTCCCTTGGTAGAGGGACTTGATTTGGTCGACAATGGTATGACCTACGATCATCTTACTAGCCTTGAATCTGATCAGTGTATTTTCGAGGTTCTGTTGCGATTCCTCCTCGTTTGATATGCCGCGATACCAGATCGGGCTTTCATTCCCGATAAATATATCCTTGGCTTGTTCTCCTTTTTTGAATACTTTGTCAATAGCTGCCCGCACATTTTCGTTGATCTGCTGTATCGTGTACTCCTTGGGGAAATCTTTTCGGATTCCGGCATGGACGAACAATAGATCACCGATTTTTTCTACGACATTCTTTGTCCTTAGCCAGCGTCCGAGCGCCGATTCTCTTGCGTACCAGTCTGCATATGGAAGTTTTAGCGTATCGGCATTATGCTCATATTTGTCGCGGAGATATTTTAGCTGGCCTTTGAGGTTCATCATCTCATGGTTGCCAAGTATAAAATGAACCTTACCGCCTTGTTTTTCGGCTTCATTCTCCAGTTTGTAGATCAACCAGAGACATTCTGTGACCTGGAGTCCACGGTCAAAAAAATCGCCGTTCAGGACAAGATGATTTGCCCCGAATGTCCAGTTAAATTGGCTATCAATGACTCCATTGCCCTGTAAAATAGATTTAAATCCTTTGAAATTACCTTCGATATCGGATAGTGCCAATATCTTTGCCGGACGGGAATATTCGCTGGGTTGTACTTGAACGCTGTTGTTCAGCAGGAAGCGGAACCGATCGCCCGTTTCATCGACATAACATTGCAGGCTGTCATTTTCGCTTATCTCAGCAACAGAGGCTGTGAATCCCTTTGGGGATGGAACTACTTGATAATTTAAAATCTTGCCATCACGATAGATAATGATAGGGCCGTCGGCACTGACTGTCGAACTGTCTTCATCCGTGGCGCCATGTTTGATGGACCAGCCCGGAAAGATATAAAGCCGCTGGATAATTTCAAAGTTTAATAACAATGCGCCGATACCAAAATAAAGTACGATGGTAGCACATGCGTAAATGAAGATTCTTTTGAATTTCATAAAAGTGGGTTAATGTAAACTGGAGTTAATTATGTTTTGTTAAAGATTGTTCGTGGCCGACGGATATAAATCTGCGGTATGTCCCTCCTTGAGGACGATTTTTACCGTATCTTCATTTTTATCGGTCATGTAAAAAATCTGCCCTAAAAATAATGCTTCTCCGGTGTATTATCCAGTACCATTTACAATGCATCATGTAAAACGCGAATTGTAAATGGTACATTTATTTGGTCTTTATTCAGCTGGGTACTGCCGTGGCTGGGTGAACTCAATAAATTAATAACCCGGATTTTGAGTCAATAGCGCATTTTGATGCAATTGTACTTCCGGAATCGGTAGTAATAATTTGTTTTTATCAATTGAAAGCTCAAGTTCAGCCCGCTGTACGCGTTTGAGTGCAGCAAAATACAGCCCCTCATTTTTCATGTCCTGACCATAAACATCGGCAATTGCAAGCCATACAGATGGACCGGAAGTGATCAGCTCCGTAGAACCATTTCTTTTACGGATTTGATTAAACTGCTGCAGTGAGCTCAATGTGTTTCCGAGATGGTAATCGACTTCACTGCTTATTAATAAAACCTCCGAATAACGGACGATATGATGAATACGGCCTTTTGAATACCAGGCGGCGTTGTCATTACGGGGAATGCTACCCACAGCCTCAAAATCCCAGCTCAATATTCCTTCAGGAACCAGTGAACTATGAACTTTAAAGGGAGCAGCAAGGCTGTATAAGCCGGATTGCATGAGGCGGTCTAATTGGACTCTGGCTTCGGCATACAAACCCTGATCGCGGAGAAGGCGGGCCAGCACAGTAGCCCCAAGGCCATAGTCTGCCTGTGCTAATTTGGGTACAGCAGTTTTTAAGCCATTGATCAGCTCGGTCCTGACATTTTCAGTTTTGCTCCGTGCTATTGCCGGACCGTTCTCTAGTTCTTTATAATTGTCAGGATGGACAAAAACCGGGTCACCCCATAGGTTGATCATCTGATCGTAAAGTAGGGCGAGATAGGTATAACCAGTATATTGAAACTGTTGTGCATCCATTACTTTGGTCTTACGAGATTGATCAACAAGGAGGTTTATCGCTCGGATCAGTCTATAGTAGCTGTTATAAAGATCCGAATTGAGCGGATTGGAAGCTGATACCCGATGACGATAAAATTGGGTGTAGTCCTCCAAGGTCGTGTTGCCGAGTGTTCCTGAATATAGGCCTTCCAGTATGAAATATTTCTCGGAAAGCCTGACCATATCCAAACGGATGGAATTGTTGAAAGTCTGAAAATCTTCAAGTGTTTTGAAAAAACTATCTTTGATAATTTCACCCACTATTCTTACAGTGAATTGATCCTGAATATTAAAGTTTTTTAGTTCGAGACCGTTATCCTTATAGTGTTTTTTGATATTAAAAATAAGGAGATCGGTATTTAAGTGGCTGAGGCTATTTTTGAAAACAGTACTTACAGTTTCGGATAGTCTACCATCCGTTTCCAGATCGTCAGCAATTGTTTGGATCAGTGCGACCAGTTTGACATTGTCTGATTCACTGGCTTTTAAAAGTGCTGCTGATACAGCCAACAGGATAGCGGCATGATCGCTACTGTCGCTCAGACTGATACTTTCGGTAGTTGACGGAGCTGCGGTCCCGACAAAAAGGGCTTTGTATACTTCGGCAATGGCCTGCGTTTTAGCTGTCTTGAAATCCAGTTTTTGGGATTGAACCAGGTACTGGACACGCTTCTGTTCCAGCTGACCGAATATATTTAAATTGAACTGCTTTTTATCCCGGATATTAACCAGGGAACTTAACTTTATCGGAGTGGTAGACTGATGACCCGTGATTTCGTCAAAATAATTTCCGTCTATATTGACCTGAATAAAATCACTTTTTAACGCAATATTCTGAAATTCAAAACTGCCTTTATCATCGATTGTTTTTGTGGTAAAAGTACGCCCAGTAGGCTTTAACTGATTGTCTAATTCTTGTATGGTTAAACTTGCTCCCTTACTAAATGGGCCTTTTTCGGCAGCTCCTGAAAGAGAAATGCTGTTTTCTACTGGGGGAGGGTCTACAGATTTCGAACAGGAACTGATCCCTACAAGAGCGATCAATACTAGTAATATAGGTTTTAACCGAATAAAGCGTGCTGTCATAAAACTAATTTTATATAGGGTATTGAATAGGGGCAAAATTGACTTGGCCTAATCGGTTGAAAGATAAGTAAAATGTATTTGTGTATTTTCCTTTGAATAAGAAAATTACACTAAAGTGTTTGAGATTAGTACCTGATCGCTTTTTTTATCGAAAAATAATGCATTAATATGTTAATTATTACCTTAATTGGATTATTTGGCATAATATCTGTTGCAATAGCGATATATATCAACCTACGGGGAAAATGGGCTGATATGCCTAATTACAACCGTAGAAAAAACCACCAAATAATATATAATGAGAGAGCCTCCGGATGGAGGCTTTTTTCTTTTTTTGGCCATCGGATTTATTCTTGCAGATTGTTGGGTATTTTTGTTAATTTAATTATGGAATAATTTCGGTTATACCATCTGATTATAAAAGGGAAATTATAATCGTAATAATTTTAGCGTATAAAAATAATGAAATCTCTACGGTTATTTTCTGTAGTTTATATTTTACTATTTGGCTTTAGCTGTCGCTCGAAACAAGAGCCTCCTAAGGTATGTCATATTATTTATACCATGGGATTTGGATACATTAGTCTAAAATTTGATGAGACCGGAAATGCAAAGGCAAGCGCGGGAAGACGCTACGACTTAGACGCTCATCACTTTAGGCCTGAAACTGTTACAGACAGTATCGAATTTCAGCTAAAGAATAGTACTATCTTTTTGAAAAAATTGGAGGAATTCAAAGAACCGAAAATAGAGAGTGCGCAAGGCTACAGTAGGACGCAGATTTTTCTAAATGATTCCCTTTATTATGATACAAAAATGTATTCATCTGATTTTGGTGACCTCTATTCAATTATTTCTGATGAAATACCGAATGAATTTAACCCTTTTAAAACCAGTAGATTCGGATATTGACGAGATTTTTGTTGTTTTATGAAGAGTAATCTAAATACATTTTTATTTTTTTATGCCATATCTTTTTCTGCTTTGTTCTTGTTTTCTTGTGGACCTAAGAAAAAGAAGCGGGAAAAGGAATTGCGGATTTTGTTTAATCAAGAATTCGTTGATGAGCAGTACGGTGAGGAAAGGTACTTGAGTGATTCCTATAGGTATGATTCCGCTGCATTTTTTGTTGCTGACAATGATACAGTTCCGCTAGAAAAATGGTATAGCCTGCTGGATGAAATGGCCAAATTAAAACGGTACAAACCCGAAATGAATGATATTATACATAAACATAATTATTGTTCAAATCTAGAGATCGAGTTTTTCGACCATGAAAAATCGTTATGTCAATTGTGTTTGAACCCAGATAACAAAACTGTAAGGTTAAATTATTTGGTTTATGAGGTCAACCCACAGTTGCTTTCCTTTTTTCGTAATTATATATCACAGGATTCAGCAGTTTTTATGGCTAGTGGAAAAAGTGATTATGTGAAGAAAGTAATGTTTAATGATCGGAAGACTAATGGGAGTCAGTGAATAAATTTAAGGGAATGGAAATTTATCCTGAATGTTATGATAAATAGTCAAATTTGAAATTTATACAGCAATATCTTCTTGAAAAGAGACGTAAGATCAAATTGAGACTTGGCCGGTCAGTGGAGCGATCATTGGTAGTTCAATTGGTGGAGCTTTGGATTTTGCAGCTCATGAGGATCATGCATCTGATGTTCGGTACGTTTTGGGAGGGATGCTACAAAAGGAGTATAAAGATTATCTTTCAAAAAAATGTGATGTATGTCGATTAGGAAATTACTACAGCTGCTTGTCATTCTTTTTTACCTTGTTTTAATGAGCTGTAATCAAAAATCCCAAGTGGGAATCATTGATGATCCCAGAGATCTGGAATTACCTCAGAAAGTAGCTGATTCGCTTTGGCGTAAAGCAATTAATGAAGGCGACTTCAAGGCTTACAATGAAGTTTCAACTAATTATTGGCTCGTCTTAAAAATGCCTGAATTATATTATTATGCGCTATTGATGGCGAATAGACATCAATGTCCGGAGGCATATTTGAATCTATATGAGATGCTTATAGGGGAGGGAACGATAAATGGAGTAGAAGTTAACGGCAAGGATAGCATCTCGCGGAATCAAGCATTATTTTATCTGCTCAAGGCTTATGAGCTTGGTGAAGAAGATGCCGTCTATAGTGTGTATAAAGAGTTTGGTGATAGTATTTCTCTTCCTAAATCGATCAACTATCTAAAGAAAATTCAGAAATTTTATACAAATTGATGTGACCTCATAGCAATTGACCATTTTGTTTTGTCGCAATACAAGTATATTGCGACAAAATATAATGATAAATGTCGTTATAAATCTAAATTGCGACATTTTATTTGTATTATTGTCGTAATAACTGTCGCAAATAATGCAGATGTATTATGGGAAAACAACGGGAAATTGAGCAGCAGATCTATAGGATCTTGCAGACTTTGGGTAAATTTGCGCAAGGAGCTTCATTGAAAGAGATTAGGGAAGCGTCCGGATTGCTTATTGAGACCAGATCGCTGCAAAGGCGTCTCGAGAAATTGAAAGAGGAGGGAGCAGTATACCTATCCGGTAACATGCGCTCCACGATGTACCATCTTTCATCGTTGACGGAAAAAGGAGCTATGCTAACGGAACCCTCATTTCCGTTTGAAAAGTCAGCAGAAATTCCGCTGTCTTCTGAGGGGGAGGAAATTAAGATGCTTGTTGGCCGACCACTGACTGAACGGATTCCCATTGGTTACCAGGCTGATTTTCTGCTGAACTACCGTCCCAATATAGATCGTTATCTAAGTAATGATGAAAAACGGCAGCTAGCCGAGATAGGTCAGACAAATACACTGGATCAACCCGCAGGAACATACGCGAGATCGGTACTGGAACGGCTGTTGATCGATCTTTCGTGGAATTCAAGTCGGCTGGAGGGAAATACCTATAGTCTATTAGATACCCAATATCTGATCTCTTTGGGTAAAAAGGCGGACCGCAAGGATGATGCTGATGCTCAGATGATTCTTAATCATAAGGAGGCTATTGAATTTCTTGTTCAGGGAGGCGAGGAGATAGATTTCAATGTGTATACGATTACCAATCTGCACGCACTGTTAGCAGATAATCTTCTTCCGGATTCCGCTGCTGCCGGTCGACTGCGAACATTTGGAGTCGGTATCACAAGATCTGTTTTTACACCATTGGCGATACCTCAGCTCCTTGATGACTTGTTCAGAACATTACTGAGTAAAGCGCAGGAAATTGAAGATCCATTCGAACAGGCCTTCTTTATCATGGTACAGCTGCCGTATCTGCAGCCTTTTGATGATGTCAATAAACGCGTTTCCCGCCTGGCAGCAAATATACCTTTTAACAAACGTAATCTGTCGCCATTGGCATTTGTGGATGTTCCCGAAGAATTGTATGTTAAAGGATTGCTTGGGGTATATGAACTCAATCGTATAGACCTGTTAAAAGATGTTTTTATATGGTCATATAAGCGTTCGGCAATGCGTTATGCTGCTATCAAGCAGTCTCTGGGAGAGCCTGACCTGTGGCGGATGCAGTATCGCGATGATATCCGACAGGTGATCCGGGCGATCATCCTAGAGTCGATGGCTCATCAGCAGGCCGTCAATACCATCGCACAGTACGCTGAACGGATTGCCGAAAGCGACCGACAGAAATTTATAACTGTTGTCGATACGGAACTGTTGTCCCTACACGAAGGGAATTTTGCCCGTTTTCGCATCAAACCGTCGGAATTTAGAAGATGGCAAGAAGTGTGGAAGAGAGATTGATGTCAATAGTCAGAAAACTTATTTTACGATGAACCGTTTGGGGTATTCCGCTGCAGAATTGATATGGAAGTACTCGTCGAAATCTGCTTTGGGCGTACTGCTGTAATAATCGTTTAGCAAACCCAAAAATCCTTCGAGGTTAGGGGCGATAACATTACGGTCATTATCCCGGTTCCAATATTCAATTAGTTGCCCTCCCTGACCAGTAAATATTCCACCCTGATCATAACAAATATAACTACCGCCGCCATTATGAAAAATCGGGATCCAAAGCTCGTTCCACCAGTTCTCGATTTCAAAGTCGGTACCTATCATACTAGTCAGTTCCTGCGCAGTGTCCAATGCTTCTTCTAATGGTATAAACGTCGAGTTGTTAACAAAGGCTTCATAGCAGCTATTCCGCTGTCCATTTTTCCACTGATAGAATGCTTTGAGGTCTTGTGGGAGATGTATATCATATTTCTGCTCCAGGGCTTTGAGTGCTTCGAGGCTCAATTGGTTTTGCAAATCGCCATAGAAATCTGGTCTGAGATTTTTGATATGTAAGTCTAAACTTTCCAGTGTCTCTGTCATAATACCTTTTCGGATGCTTTTTTAAAGTTACTCATTAAAATCACTTATGTCAATGGATTTAGATTATCTCCTTTCATCTGGTAGCTTTACAATTTTTCCCTAACTTTAGTATAACAATTTATATTCTATAGGGTATAAACACAAACCTGGTTAATAGTTATGAAAAAGATCGAACTGATCCCACTTGTCGGGATTGATATTGAGAATTTAGGGGCAGTGGCTTTGGGTATGGGTCAAATGGAAGTGCAAGCTATTCTTGGACCACCTTCGGATGCACTGGATGGCCAGTATTATTATGATGACCTCGAACTGAGGCTAGATTTCAATGATCATGGGAAACTTGAATTTATCGAAAGCATTAACGGGCCATTTCCGGAAAAAACGGAAATTAGCATCTATGGACTGAACCCTTTTAAGGTGGAGGCTGAGGAACTGCTCAATATCCTCAGTGAAAAGAACAGTGGCCCCGTTGATGATTCCGAAGCGGGATACTGTTATACCTTTCTGAATAGCGCAGTAGGTGTCTGGCGACAGATGACCGAGGAGGATATCCAAGAGGACATGGAGGCACTAAAGGCTGAAGGTGAGTATGAAGATAATGTGGATATGCTGCTCGAAGACCTGGAAAAATCCAAATTCTTCTGGACAATCGGAATCGGCGTGAAAGGATATTATTCGGGTCAATAGAACAGCGGTTAGTAACGTTTTTTAGCCTAAGGATTTATGTATACTTAGGGCTGAAAAAAAGTTGATGCAAAACTGGTGGATTCGGATGAACTCGTTTTTTGAAGAGGGAATTTATTGAAACAGCTGCCTAAACTCAACAGGACTTTGTTGGGTGGTTTTCTTGAAGACTTTACTGAAAGATTGCGGGTGCTCAAATCCAAGTTCATAGGCAATTTCGCTGATTGACAAGGAGCTGGTGCTCAGACGAACTTTGGCATACTCAATCATTTTATGTTGGATATGCTGCTGCGTATTTTGTTGCGTGTAGACTCGGAGGACGCTGCCCAGATAATTGGGAGATAAGTTGAGCTGCTGCGCCAGAAAACTGACTGTTGGAACACCATGCTCCTGCAATTTGTCTCGGTCAAATTGCGCGGAAAGGAGCTGCTCAAATCGTATGACAAGTTCTTGGGTTGATTTTTTTCGGGTGATAAACTGACGCTCGTAAAACCGCTCTGCATAAATGAGTAAGCGCTCTATCTGCTTAAGGATCAGCTCACGACTGAATTTGTCGATATTAGACTGATACTCTTTTTCAATGTTCTGGAGAATATCCACGATAGTAGCTTCTTCTTTATCCGAAAGAAAAAGGGCCTCGTTGACTTCATATTGAAAGAAATCGTATGTATGGATATGCTTTGCCAATTCGCTGTTCCACAAAAAATCGGGATGTACCAAGAGAATCCAGCCACTAGGTTCGGTACGGATCTCTTGATTGATCTCAACTTTTAGAAATTGTAAGGGCGAGACAAAGGTAAGTACCCCCGAATCAAAATCATATTGCTGTTGTCCATAATTGAATTTGGCGTTTACATTTCGCTTTAATCCGATCGAATAAAAGTGCTGGATCCAATTTAACTTGGTGTCATTGATCGGGTAGTGTACCTGACTATAATCAACCAGACTGATTAATGGGTGTTCTGGCTTGGGCAGTCCGCAGAAGCTATGGAACTCCGAAAGGGAATGAAAGCGAAATGTATTCTCCATAATTGTAAATTTACGTATTTTATCCTTTGTTATTACTGTGTAATCTTCGATACCATCGGCTTTAAAGCGCTATTTAATGGGATTGCTCAAAACCCGTGGATATCGTATAGCTTTTCCATTTTTCAATCTCGGCAGTAAGGGAGCTGATCTTATTTTTAGCGAGTTCATAAGCATCTTCACCCATCAGAAAATGAAATGGGGGATTGGGTATTGTACTCAGCTCAATCAATAACATGGCTGCTCTTTGTGGGTCATTGGCTTGATTGCCGTGAATCTGCTGTAGATGTGCGGCTTCGGTTTCCCTAGCCGATATGTAGTCTGCTATTGGATTCGCTGCGGTGTGGATGGAATTTTCAGATAGAAATTCCGTCCTGAAATAGCCTGGATAAACGAGCGTTGTATGGACGCCAAAAGGCTGCATTTCGACCGCTAGAGCTTCGGTAAAACCAGCGACAGCAAATTTAGTGGAGCAGTATACGCCGAATGCAGGGAAATTACCCACCAGTCCGCCAATGGAAGCAATATTGAAAATATGTCCGGATTGTTGGCGACGGAAATAGGGTGTAATATGCCGGATGAAATTGAGCGAGCCAAAGACATTAACATCATAGTTGCGTCGTGTCTCCAGATCACTGAGTTCCTCTAGGGCACCTGTTTGCCCATATCCGGCATTGTTAACAAGGACATCGATCCTACCGAAATAGTCAATGGCCGAGAGCACTGCCCGGTTGACATCTGTATCGTTGGTGATGTCTACCTCAAGGGGCAGAAAATTTTCATGATCGCCAATTTCATCTTCCAGCGCTTGTTTTGTTCGTGAAGTCGCCACAACAAGATAATCCTGGGCGAGCAGTTCTCTTACTAAGGTTAGCCCAAGCCCCCTAGAGGCACCAGTGACAAACCATACTTTTTGTGATTTCATGTATTTTTCTGTTTTAGATAATTTGATATTACAAAGGTGACGATTTGGTGCTTTTTGGATGTAGGCAAATCGATCGATCTTGTAGTCAAATCGTGGATTCCATATTTTTTAACGATTGCTTTTGCTTATTTCACGAATTAATTTCCCTATTGCCTCTATGAAGTGTTGAATTATTAAATTACCAGTTGTGTTATCTATAAGTTTATTTTTTATTAATAAATAGGGCGCTAAACCTGTTTAGTTTGAGGTGGTATGGTTTTTAATTAAATATTTCTTAATATTAAGGTAAATTATAAACCAAGTGAAAGCACCAACTTTGGTGCTGAATTCTAAACCAGACTAAAAATGCAGAAAACATTACTAATCAGTATGGCATTAGGGCTCTCATATCCCACGTGGGCTAATGTAGAGCGTAGTTATGTCAAATTGAACAGAGAGACGCAAGCTATTGCAGTCCAGTCTACCGTGAAAGGTGTGGTAAAAGACAAAAACGGTGCAGCTATGCCCGGTGTTACCATCACCAATTTATCCAGTCAGAAAACGACATCTACCAATGCCTCGGGAATGTTTAACATCGAGGCTGCCAATGGTCAAAAGCTTAAATTGACTCAGGTGGGGTATAACGAGCAGGTCGTGACTGTCAACACAGCTCAATTACAAATTGTAATGGAGTCCAAAGATACCGAGTTGGAGGAAGTTGTCGTAGTCGGCTACGGAACGCAGAAGAAAGCAAACTTGACCGGAGCTGTGGATCAGGTCGGCTCGGAAGTTTTCGAAGGCCGTGTACTCGCTAATGCGAGCCAAATGCTACAAGGTGTTGTTCCCAACCTAAATATCATCCCCGCTGATGGTAAACCCAACCGGGCACCGAGTTTCAATATCCGCGGTACAACGTCAATCGGCCAGGGCGGAAGTGCCTTGATTTTGATCGATGGAGTAGAGGGGGATCCAGCGTCATTAAATCCGAATGATATCGAGAATGTCTCCGTACTAAAAGATGCTTCCTCTGCTGCAATCTATGGCGCAAGGGGGACTTTCGGTGTGGTATTGATTACAACTAAGAGAGCGAAGTCGGGAAAATCGTCCATTAACTATTCCGGAAGCGGATCCTTCCAGAAACCAATTGCTAGACCCAAATTCGTAACGGATGGCTACGAGTATGCATCGCATTTCTTTACCGCCTATAATGCCTGGAATAATTATTCCTCTATCCCCAGCAAGCTGAATAAAACACAGATCTTTACAATGGACTGGCTCAACGAGTTCAAACGCCGCAAAGAGCAGGGGATTACGGATGAAATTACAGTCGATGATAAAGGTAATTACGTTTACTATGGTAATGAGGACTATTACGATGTCTTGATCAAGGACAATACCTTTGTACAGGATCATAACCTGTCGGTAAGTGGCAATACCGAAAAGCTGGATTACTACATCTCCGGACGTGCCTATGATTATAATGGGATGTATCGTTTTAATAGTGATAAATACAAGACCTACAATACCAGGGCCAAAGCAGGTTTACAGATAAATGACTGGTTGCGTATCGCTAATAATATTGATTATAACTACGCGAAATACCGCGACCCAACGACAGGTGGTGAAGGGGGGAATATCTGGCGTAATATTGCGGATGAAGGACATCCATCTTCGCCGATATTCAATCCCGATGGTTCGCTTAGCTTCTCGGCGGCCTATTCCGTGGGTGATTTTATCTATGGAAAAAATAGAACCGAAAGTGAAAATCGGGATCTCCGCAATACCACTTCTTTTGAGACCAAATTTCTTAACAATACCCTGCGGATAAAGGGCGATCTGACTTTTAGAAATCGCGATTTTAACTCGACCCGTGTACGTGTGCCTGTCCCTTATAGCACGCAAGAAGGTAAGATGCTCAAGCTGGAAACAGACATGAACAACAACATTTACCAGGTAGACCAAAACTGGAAATATCTATTTGGAAACCTTTACGGTGAATACGAAAAGACAATAGGTGACCATTATGTTAAAGGTTTGCTGGGGTATAATTACGAACAACGTGTCTATAATTCTTCCTATATCACGAAAACGGGCTTATTGACCGAAAATGTGGATAATATCAACCTGGCTCTCGGGCAAAATACAACCGCTACCGCTGGTTATAATAAGTATCGGAATGTTGGTGTATTTATGCGGGCCAATTATATTTTCAAGGATCGTTATTTATTTGAATTCAATGGGCGATACGATGGTTCTTCCAAATTTCCGACCAACCAGCAATGGGCATTTTTCCCTTCTGCCTCTGCGGGCTGGCGCATTTCTGAGGAACCCTTCTTTACGGTAGACAAAAAGATTATTTCTGACCTGAAATTTCGCGCTTCTTATGGTTCACTTGGGAACGGTAATGTAGACCCATATACCTATATGGATCTCTATGAAATCAAGATCATGGATCGTTTGTTGAATGGACAGAAACCTTCTTATACCATGGTACCAAAGGTTATTCCCGATAATCTGACTTGGGAGACCGCCCGTACAGCTAATTTTGGACTGGATTTTTCATCATTAAATGGGAGGCTGACCTTTACAGGTGATCTCTACCAACGTAAGACCTTGAACATGTATACCTTCAGCGTGGAGTTGCCAGATATATTCGGTGCGCAATCGCCAAAAGGTAATTATGCGGATATGACAACGAAGGGCTATGAATTGAGTGTTGCCTATAAGGACCGTTTCGATTGGAACAATAGTCCATTTAACTGGTCGGTGAAAGCTACTTTGGCGGATTATCGCTCAACCATAGATCGCTATGAAAACAAAGCAGGTCTGTTACAAACTGATCGCTACCAGACTGACCGATATTATGAAGGACAACGACTCGGCGAGATATGGGGTTATGTTACCCAGGGACTTTTCCAAAATCAGGCAGAAATAGATGCAGCTCCGACACAAAAGGTCATCAAATCGTCCAATTCTGGTATTATCTATCCGGGCGATGTACGCTTTGCGGATCTCAATGGCGATGGGGTAATTGACTACGGAACAAATACCATCAATAGTCATGGCGATAAAACCATTATCGGTAACTACGAACCTCGTTATATCTATAGCTTCAATATCAATATGGACTGGAAAAATGTCTATTTCTCTACCTTCTTTCAAGGGGTTGGAAAACAGAATTGGTACCCAAGTAATGAGTCTATCTTTTGGGGGCAGTACAATAGACCATATAACAATTTACCTGAATGGCACCTCAATAATTATTGGACAGAAGACAATCCTAATGGATATTTTCCGCGATATGCCGGTTATAACGAGTCTATTAAAGCAACACCCCAGACAAGGTACCTGCAGAATATCGCCTATATCCGGATGAAAAACATTCAGATTGGCTATAATTTTCCGAAAGCTGTGACTTCTAAGCTCAAGATCAGTAGCTTGCGGGCTGGACTATCGGGCGAGAACTTATGGACTTGGTCGCCTCTGTATAAAAAAACAAAAGATCTTGATGTGGGCAATCTCATGAAATCTGACCCGGATATAAGTGATTCCAATAGTGGTGACGGATTTAACTATCCGGTGATGAAGAGCATTAGTTTTAATTTATCCATTGGATTATAATGTATTAAAAATGAAAAGAATCTTATTTATACCTATAATAGCACTCTTGTTTAGTTCCTGTGAATTGAACGAGCTACCGAAAGCATCGGCAACTGAAGAGGATATCTTCGGAACGGAGAATGGACTGAAAAATTACAGTAACTCTTTTTACCGGGATATTACCTCCAGAAGCGATGCTTTTAAAGGAGATGCGATGGCAGATTACGCTGCAGTAAACAGCTTGAATGATTTTATGGTGAAAGGTGCTTATTCTGCCGAAATCAGTACCGGCTGGAGCTGGACAGCCTTACGGAATATCAATCAGATGATCGTCAAATGTACAAGCCCACAATTGAGTGATGCGGTCAAAAACAATTATATTGGTATCGCCCGCTTCTTTAGGGCCTGGTTCTATTACGATAAGGTGGTACGCTTTGGTGATGTGCCTTGGGTAGATCATCCATTGACCGTTGATGAGACAGATATCCTTCATGCGCCAAGGGATTCACGTGAACTGGTGATGAAGCGTATTATGGAAGACTTGGATTTTGCCTATGCAAATATTACAGGAGATGGCGGGGATGGTACCTTAATTAATAAATGGACTGCATTGGGATTAAAGACTCGTGTGGCCTTATTTGAAGGAACTTTTAGAAAATATCACAAATTAAACTTGGCGACAACACCGGCGGATTTTTTTAAGATGGCCGCTGATGCAGGAAAGATTTTGATGGAAACGGGGCCTTATAGTGTGTATGTGGCCAATGATCCAAAGCTGTCACAGCGTCAATTATTTGTGAGCAACCAGCCTGTGAAGCAGGAAGTCATGTTCGGTCTTGCTTTCAGCAAAGATCAGGCATTGATGAACGATGCCAACTGGTGGTGGACCTCGGCGACCTATGGACCAAGACTGAGCCTGGTAAGACCCTTTATCAACAGCATTTTGAATCTTGATGGAACACCTTATACGGATCGTCCTAATTATCAAACTGAGGAATTTTATGAGGAATGTCAAAACCGTGACTACAGATTGGCACAGCTGATCCGTACACCAGGGTATAAGCGTGGGGGAGAGGCTGCCCCTCCAAATTTTGCAAGTTATACATACACGGGCTATCAACCGATTAAATATACCCTGGATGATCCTTATTATGATAATGGTGCCTATAACATCAACGCAGTACCTTTGATGCGGTATGCTGAAATACTGTTGAACTATGCCGAGGCCAAGCAGGAACTCGGGCAGTTGAATTTAACAGATTGGACTAAAACCATTGGTGCCTTGCGTGCACGAGCAGGAATCACTTCAGGAAATAATAGCTTGCCAACCAAGGTGGACAACTATTTGAAAAATACATTTTTTCCCGATATAAATGATCCTGTATTATTGGAAATCCGTCGTGAAAGGCAGGTCGAGCTAGCACTGGAGGGCTTCCGTTTCAATGATTTGAAAAGATGGAAAATGGGATCCTCGATGGCCAACCTTGCTTGGACAGGTATCTATGTGCCAGCATTGGAAAAACTGATGGATTTGGATCACGACGGCAAACCGGATGTGATTTTCTATGATGGTAGTAAACCTGCCTCTTCCATAACGGCGCCGAGTGGAGTAGCTAAAGTTGCGATTGGCGGGGGAAGTAAAAATTTCCAGACCATGACAACAGATAATCACCTTGAATGGTATAAGGCTGTTCCGAGAAGTTGGGAAGAGAAACAATACCTTTATCCACTGCCGGCTACAGCGATTGTTAAAAATTCCAACCTCGTACAGAATCCAGGATGGACAAAATAAAAGCTTAGTTTCCAATTAACATAAAAAGCATCTCCTTTTGAGATGCTTTTTATGTTATTATCGGTTTGAATTGACCGTGCATTAAGTTAATGGTGGTAAATTCCGCATTATTTGACTGTTTTTTTCGATTACTAATGGATCTATTTACCGCCTCTCCTGATAAACACCCACCTCATTCAGAACCACACGCTCTTTTTCGGGTCGGATACTCAAGCGTAATTTTTGCCCCAATACTTCATCAAAGCGAAAGATCTTGATACGCCCCTGTGTCACCGGACTTGCCGCAAGGGGATACCACTTGCCATCTTTCAAATAACTCAGACTATAAGTGGAGGGATTGTCCTTGCCTTCGGTAATGACAATACTGTTGAAATTTTTGCTGCGTTCAAAATCCAGTTCATACCAGATCTCTCCTTTGGTAGACGGATTGGATACCCATGCGCTACCGAAATTGTCATCATTGGCGAAATCCATAATACTCATATCTTCAGCCCAACTGCTATTGGAAGGAATCTGCCTAGCGATGTTATGGTCTACAATCGGTGCTTGGTAGCTAGGTAATGCTTTGTAGTTGGGTGTTTTCTTGTAAAGTGCTCCGATGGTTTTTAGCGCATCCAAAGCGTTTTGATCCATCAGACCATCACTGTTGGGTGCGACATTGAGCATAAAGTTGCAATAGGCATCGTTGTAGGGAATAACGAATTTCTCTACGAGTTCCTTCACATCTTTTACCGGCGTCGAAGGAAAAGATGTTTTCCAGAACCAGCTCTGTTGCAGCGGTAAACAAGCCATTGCCGGTAACTTATTATGTTCTTTGGAGATAAACTGTCCCGCTCCCTGTTCGTAAGATTTGATATCTGTGTAAAATAAGGCGTCCCCAGGATATTTTGCTGAATTGAGATCCATCAATAGACACTTGGGCTGTAGGGACTTGACCAGATAATAGATGTCGTCAAATGGAACGTCATCATACGAGATACGTGACCAAGGAGCATCCCAGCCGTCGATTACCAAAGCATCGATCTCACCATATTGTGTTAACAATTCAGTCAGCTGATCTTTGATCAACTGGATGTGGGCTTTGGTGATGGTATGTGGACGTATCCCCTGATGTATGTCCAGGATGGAATAATAGAGCATGACACGCAGACCATTTTTACGGAAGGCTTCAGTAAATTCCTTGACAACATCGCGGTGCAATGGGGTGTTCATGACATTGTAATCGGTGGTTTTGGTGTTCCAAATTGGGAAACCACTGTGATGTTTTGTCGTTAGACAACCATAGGTCATATTGGCCGACTTGGCTGCCTTGGCCCATTGGTCGGCATTGAGCTTCGGTGATTTGAAAAGCCCAAGCTCCGCATTTGGATCGGACCAATCTTGCTCCATAAAGGTAGGCATGCCGTAATGAATAAACATGCCGAATCCCAGATTGACAAAATCAAGCTGGCTCTGTTCAAGTACTTTCTTCGAGAAATTTGATTGTGCATATACCATATTGCTCAGTAATAGGTAACATAAGCCGTAAAGTAAGGTCTGTGAAATTTTGGACATAATTTGCTAATTTGTTATCTGGTAAAGATACGATGCAAGAGATTACACTGTGCTTAACGGAAACCTAATGAATGCCTAATAAAAGGTTAATAGCTATTCCGAATAGATAAATAGATGTTATTTTTAACAGATGAACAGCGTCGATAGAAATATATACCCTTGGGCATTTGGTACCAGCTTCCTAATTCTGACTGTACTGATCGGCTTTCTGATATTTAAGACCTATCAGCTCGAAGACAAGGACTATCAGATTGGACAGCTCAATTTGGTCCAGAATGCCTATGGTACAGCGATTATGGATGATAAGATCTTTCCTGGAGGAGATGCCTTATTTCAGACGGAACTGGTGCCTTACCTGAATACCTGGTTTAAGAAAGTGACGGATAAGTCGCCCGATGCAGTGCAGTATGGTGAGACCCGAATGGAATTATTTCTCAAAACTATGCGTACGAAACAGTCTTTGGATAGCATCTTTAACCAAATCGTACAGCAACAAAAGCTCGATCCTGCACTCATTTACTTGTTCCATTTCGATAAGTTGGAACTTTACAATGCTGCGGATAATAGCTGGCAGGTCTTCTATGAAAGTGCCAGTGACGATAGCTCTGGAACCATCAGTGGTTCGCTCAGAAAGACCTCGCTCAACAATCGGGTATTCCAGCTGGCGGTCAGTGATAAGGAGCCCATACCTTATCGATTTACCTATAGTCTCTATGTGGATTATGAGAACCGGAACTGGCGCATCATCCGGCAAATGGTACCCGTGTTTTTGCTTTCCTTGGCCTGTATTGCTGTTATCGTACTGCTGAGTTTTCGAACATACAAAAACTGGGTCAACCAACGTAAGCTTGCCGATCTGAAAACGAGTTTCTTAAACCACATGCGGCATGAATTTAATACCCCTTTGACAACAATCCTGGTCAGTGCACATAGCTTGATCGATAGGGACACTAGACTGGACAATAAAGAGGTGGTACAATTGGGACGGATTGTGGAGCGACAGGCGAAACGGCTCCGTGATTATTTTGAGCAGGTAATGGGATCTGTTGCATTACAAGAGCAGCAGGCTAAAATCATACAGGCTCCTATAGACTTATTGACAAGGGAGATCCTGGATGAATTGTGTCTTCGTTATCAAAGGGAGGTTGAAATTGCTTATATCCCACTTGAAAAGGATTTGCTCATACGGCTGGACGAAGGGTATTATTTCTCGATTCTTGACAATCTGATTTCAAATGCTATCAAATTTAATGACCATCCGCGCAAAACTATTCGATTGAGCTGGGAACAGAAAGCTGAAAAGTATTGCCTCAAAGTTGAGGATAATGGACGAGGAATTGACTCCTCGGACAAGAATACGTTATTTACGGCATTCTATCGTGGGAAGTCTTCGGTTGGCAAGCCAGGACTCGGATTGGGATTATACTATGTGAAATCTTGTTTGGATCGGTTGGGATGGACAATTCGCATCGAAAATAACCTAAGTGGTGGTACTATTTTTTATATTTACATGGACAATGGGTCTTTCAATAGCAAAAAACAGGATTGATATCCTTTTGATCGAAGACGAACCCGATTTGGGCGAGGTTTTCTCGCGCTATCTCCGGTACAAGGGATTTACCGTGATATGGGAATGTACCGCGAAAAAGGGACTGGAAGCTTTTGGAGAATGTACAGCCAAATTGGTGATTATCGATGTGCAATTACCAGATGGAAATGGTTTCGATTTGGCCCAGGAGATCTTGCAGCTTAGAGCCGGGCAGCCGATTTTCTTTTTGACAGCCCTGCAGGAGCGTGCATCGCGTCTAAAGGGACTCTCGTTGGGTGCCGTTGACTATATTGCCAAACCCTTCGACATGGATGAAATACTGCTCAAGATCCGTAATTTATTGGCTGTGGCCTCGACTCCCGAAATAGTGTCCGAACGTAGGCTACAGATTGGTCAGCTGTCTCTGGATATGGAGCGCCATAGCTTGACTGATAAGCAAGGTAAAGCGCAAAAGTTGACCGTTCGCGAAGCGGAATTATTGCGTCATCTGATCCTTCATAAAAACGTATTGGTCAACAAGAAGGATCTCTTATTGTTATTTTGGGGAAATACGGATTTCTTTAATGGTAAAAGTCTGGAGGTTTTTATCTCGCGTATCCGTAAATTACTTCAGCTCGATAATAAACTCCATATTGAAAGTATCTATGGTGCGGGTTATATTTTACACGAAAATAATTAGGTTTAACAAATTGCTATGCTATACGAAAATATCCTCAAAAATGTATCAAAGTGTATAACCTTGACAGGTGAGGAAACTGAACGGTTCACCGATCTGTTGACCATACGGAAGGAACCCAAGAAAACGATGCTTCTGCAAGAGGGGGAAATCTGCCAGTTTGAAGGATATCTTCAGAAAGGCTGTGTACGTATTTATTATCTTGACGAAAATGGTTTTGAGGTGACTTTGGCCTTTGCGGTCGAAGATTGGTGGATCAGTGATATCGCTTCTTTCCATTATCATACACCATCGAGCCTGTATATGGAAACATTGGAAGAATGTGAATTTTTGATGCTGACACCGGAGACTAAAGAAAAACTGCTGGATACTGTTCCAAAGTTTGAACGCGTCTTTCGTATGCTAGTACAGCGCCGGCTTGCCGTGCTCCAAAATAGGCTGATCCATACCATGGCCAAACCTGCGGCTGAACGCTATCTTGAATTTATCGACTTATACCCCACGATATCACAACGGGTACCGCAATATTATATCGCGTCTTACCTCGGTGTTTCGCCCGAATTTGTCAGCATCATTCGCAAGCGGCTGGCCGCAAAAAAATAATTGTCAACCTATCAAGAAAAGTGATTATGAGTATCGAAGAAAAAGATTTTGGAAAGGCCTTTTTGTATTCTTGTTACGTAGATAAGGCTTTTGGTCATGAACAGTTTATTCCCGAACATGTGGTGATGTTCCAGCTATCTGGTGAAACACATTTTGACCATGAAAAGGGAAAGCTGGTGACAAAGGAAGGGCAGCTACTGGTTGCCCGAAGAAATCAATTGGCAAAAGCATTCAAATACCCATCGAAAAATACGGCCTATCAGTCTATTGCAATCTTGCTCCACACCGACCGGCTCAAGAAGTATGCGTTGGATCATCAGCTCTCTTCGGATAAAAAGCAATCGACAGATATCAATATCCTTCTGGAAGGTGATGCGTTTATCAAAAGTTATTTTGAGTCGCTGGCACCCTATGCGGAAGCTTCGGATCGAGTCAGCCCGCAAATGGAGACTATCAAAATATACGAATTGATCACTTTACTATTGGAAAGATATCCCTCGTTGAAAAATTTGCTATTTGATTTCTCCGAACCCTTTAAGATTGACTTGGAGGAATTTATGCTAAAAAATTATAAGTATAATGTTCCTTTGGAGAATTTTGCCAAATTATCTGGTCGTAGCCTAGCGAGTTTTAAACGTGATTTTGAAAAAATATTCCGCACCTCACCCCGGAAATGGCTGCAGGAGAAGCGGCTTTCCGAAGCCTACTTTCTGATTGAGAATAAACGAAAAAGACCCGTGGATATTTACCTTGATCTTGGTTTTGAAAACCTCTCTCATTTTTACGCTTCCTTTAAAGAGAAATTCGGAATAACGCCGGCGACAATTAATTCCATTGCTTAATCAGTTTTCCACCAGTAGTTGGTGCTGTCGTGGGGCTCATCCAGATCAACAACTTCACCGATGCGGGGGGTAAGTAGGGGTTGTCGTTGTATGGATGCTTCTTTGGAAATACGCTCTAAGGGTTCGTACCAGGCATGATTGGCAAGGACAAATTTGGAGGAGTGTACGGGTAATAATTTTGCTGCCTGTAAATCTTTTGCCGCCTGTACCACTTCTTCGGGCATCATGTGGATGTATTTCCAACTCAGGTCATATTGTCCATTTTCGAGTATCGCCAAATCAAATGGCCCCAGTTTATCACCTATTTCTTTAAAATGGCTGTCATAACCACTGTCTCCACCTAGGTACAGTTTCCGGCTCGGCGTCTCCAAGACATAGGAGGCCCAAAGTGTATTAGCCGACCAAATGCTGCGACCTGAAAAGTGTCGTGCCGGTGTGATCGTTACATGAAATCCATTTCCTAGATCCACCTGATCCCACCAATCTTTTTCGATAATCTGATCGCTGCGGTAGCCCCAATATTCCAAATGTTCACCCACACCAAGTCCGACGATAATTTTGCCGACTCGGGGTTGCAGTGCTTTGAGTGTTTTATAATCCATATGATCGTAGTGATCATGGGAAATAAATAGGTAATCGATCGCTGGAAGCGCATCCGCTGTTGTTACATCAGCGCCTGCAAAGGCTTTGCCACTGCCCGGTATGGGCGATATGCCGCCGCTAAGTACTGGATCGACAAGGATAGTTTTCCCGTCTGTGCGCAACAGGTAAGAGGAGTGCCCCAGCCAGACCAAACCATGGGATTTGGTAAAAAGATTGTCCCAATCGACAGGGACAGAAGGGATCTTATGTTTGGGACTGGTCTCAGCTGATCTTTTGAAAAAGTAATCGGAAAGGGCTACCGTCCAGCTTTGTGTCAGCTGTGGTGTTGGGCTGTTGTTGCGAAATTTTCCATCCTTGAATTGCTTCGATTGTTGGATACGTTTAAGTCTTTCACCTGAGGGTCTCTTGCCAAATTGGGGATGCATCATATAGCTAGTGATTAAGCCGATGAGAACAACAAGCGTTAGGGCTGACCATTTCAAAAATCGGAAGAAGCCTGTGGCTTTGTGCTTTGTTTTCATCTTTACTTGTTTTACAATACAAAAATAGGTAGCCGAACCATCTATTGTTTTTGTGTAAAGCTCAATTTTTATGTTCTGTATGGCTCACCCACCGTATGGGTATCTTATGTTGTTCGAGATAAATTCACTGTAGATCTATTCTGCTGGTTACAGAAGCTGACTAACTAGAGGTAGTGGGTTTTTCTGGCTACCCAGTATCTTTATCCCTGGTAACGATGTATCCGTTTTATAAGGTTTAAAATAAAAGCCTTTGCGATCTGATCGCAAAGGCTTTGTATTAAAAGTTGATGCCAACTTAAAAAACTATTTTGTTGATAATAAATGCTATCGGTCAACAGATTTGAGCTGATCGGGATAGGGGATCTGTTGTCCCGTAGTTTTGTAGTTCGGCAACTGGGCTTTCCATGTCCGCAGCTGATCAGAAAGTAGTTTGCTGAGCTCGCTAGTTTTCCCTTTCATTTTGGGAGCAAGGTTATTCAGTTCACCGATATCCTCCCGCAGGTTATAGAGTTCCAATTTCCCCTGTTTCATGTCGTAAAGTAACTTATAGTCACCTTGGCGTACAGCGGAGAAGAAATTGATACCTGGACCATCGGGAACAGTCCATTTATTGGGGACATTCCAGATAAGGGGGCGACTATTCCAACTTTCGTCGTTCTTTCCCGTTAGCAGACTTGTCAGATCCTTGCCATCTGGTTCTTGCTGTACAAGTTGATACGCTTTTACTTTTGCCATTTGGAGGATAGTCGGAAATAGATCTTCGACCATGACCGGTGTTGAAGTGCTGCTTCCGCTATGTCCGCTGGCCTGTTTAATCAGCAGTGGAATACGGATGCCGCCTTCATAAAGAGAGCCTTTACCGGCCTTCAGTGGTAGATTTTGAGTATGGGGAGCGCCAGAACGTGGTGGGCTAAGGCTGAGCCCGCCATTATCACTCAAAAAGATAATCACTGTATTATCGTATATACCTTTGTCTTTTAAAAACTGAATAATATCACCCATACTTTTGTCATAGCCTTCCACTAAAGAGGCGTAGGCAGCTTCGGTAGAATCCAGACCACGGTCAAGGTATCGCTGTACAAACCGCGGATCGGGTTGAATCGGGACATGGACAGCATAGTTGGAGAAATGAAGGAAAAAGGGTTCTTTGCGGCGAATAGGTTCGGCAAGTGCTTTCAAGGCTTCCTGCGTCAACGCCTCGGTCAGAAAGGTGGAGGAGCCATGATATTCCATCAGGTCAGGTACAGCCTGGTAACTGGTTTTGCCTGGAAGATTCCCGTAGTTTTGCTCTCCATAGTAGCTTTGTGGATGCCCGGCTGAATGGCCCGCTACGTTGACCATAAAACCTAGATTGAGCGGACTGGCACCCGGAGTGCCAGCTGATCCCCAGTGGGCTTTACCGATATGGATCGTATAATAGCCGTTGGCCTTGAGAATACTTGGAAATGGTGTAGCATAGACCGTGTGAGGAATATTGGGTACGGGGCTTAACCCATTGATATTCCAGTCCGGTGGATTCAGCAACTCATCCTTACTATCTGTGGGTGTATTGGCTTTGGGATTCGTCCAGTTTGTGACCCGGTGATGTGCAGCATTTAAACCTGTGAGAAAGCTCACCCGTGAAGGTGTACACACAGGCGTGGCATAAGCATTGGTAAACTTGACGGCATCTTTGGCCAGTGATTCGATATGTGGCGTATGAAACTTCTCGTTAATAGCTGTTTTGGTGGTATAAAATGGTTCGGACATATCCTGCCAACCCAGATCATCGACAAAGAATACCACAATATTAGGGCGTTCGGTTGCTTGGCGTTCCTGCCTGCGATTGAAACTCTGGGCAAAGGCCCCTGATCCTATGCTGCTGCATAACAGCGATAAAATCAGTAATCTATAGTTTTTGAAGGATAACATAGAGATAAATGGTTTGCTATTGATCTAATTTGTTAACTCACTTTTCTTGCCATCAATGGTATTGTTCGAAATCTCACTGTGTGCAACACGCTCGAAGAATACACTTTTTTTGTTCCAATGGAAGGCTGGATAAGCCGTATTTGTCTTGATTCGATTGCCGCGAAAAACAAGACCGTCAACAGATTTCGCATAAAGTATGGGCTTATCAAAGGTCTCAAAGAGATTGTCTTCAATGATAATACCGCTATGAAAATACTTCTGTTGATTTTTAAGGTCCGGAATTTCAGGATAGATTGAGATAATAGCATTGGTAAACTGGAACATATTGGTCAGGGCATTGATAAATGTATTGTGTCTGATCACAATGTCATGACAGCTGCCCGTTTCATACCAGCCGTTGGCGTCGCCACAGAGCAGGATCGCGGTGCCAGAGGTATGGTCAAAGAGGTTTCTTTCGACAAGTGTTTTTCTCGGCGTGCTGAACAATGCACCACGTGCACGATTGTGACGAATGGTATTGCCACTGAAAACTACACGTGGCGTCCAGCTTAGATTTTCAATACCCATCGCTGTTGTCGCTGGGTCTATTACAGGATCAAGGGCCTGTTTAAACGTAATCTTAAATTCACGGATCGGATCATCTGCTTTATCCCGTAAGATCTGAATGGATTGAATCTGGTTTTTCTGATCCCAAAGTTCCATAGTACCTGACTGGATAAATTGGACGGTATCACCAGCATTGCCCCAATCGAATCCGTAGGATTGGTCGTGCATATAACGGCCGACCAGTGTTTTATCATCCAGACGCTTGGTGATTTTCAGGTAAGTACCATGGATGTTGATTGCGTCGTCCATCATATTTTCATACAGCCCATTTTTGGAGACGATGACGCCTTTACAGCCTGAAAAATGGGTCGCATCGGCCTGCGCGGTAAAATACCGGGGATCTTGATCACCGCGTAGTGCCACTTGAAATCTGTCGAGGCTGATGTTTTCGGTGAGCTGGGCCAATAAGCCCATGCCTTCCGCATAATGCACGCTGATATTTTCAAGTCGAATATCTTTTCCTTTATGGACAAAAACACCGGGGCTGGGACGATGCCACGAACGCATAGCCACGACGGTGCCCGGAATAAGCTTTGGGTTTTTCCATTGCTCAGCTTGGATAACACCCGGCGAAAGCTCGGTTACTTTTTTTGTTCCTACCCCAATATCGCTGGTATTGTAAACAATGCGTTTGGTTTTTTCCTCAAAGGCGATTCCGGATGTTGGGCGCATGGCCCAACCTTCGCCGGTATTGTAAAATACACTGTCTTTGATTGTATAGGTCACCCAGGGAGCTGTTTTGTAAACGATCGTACCATTGATTGTGTCATTCTTCAGGATCTGGACCTGGCAGATCTGCGGACGTTCAAAATCGATGTGGATATTTTTAAGGGTCAGGTTTTTATTTTCGATTAAGGCAATCGGTAACATCCGACCATGGTAAATGAAATCGGAGCCTTGGCCATCGACTGTGAGGTTGTTGCATTGTTCAAATGCAATCCCTACTGTCTTGGGGTTGTCCTGATCGTGGTTGGAAATATAGTATGTTCTTGATAATGCTCCCTCAGGATAAAAGTCGTAGCGTCCCTTTCTGAATTTTAAAACAAGACTTTGTTTTTTATCGGTCTTCCCGAGAATTGTCTGAAGGACTTTATTGATTGCTGCGGAGCTGTTGGTCCCGGTGTTGGGAAGGATACCATAGTCGGAAAGATAAACGACCTTGGGGACTTGTGAAGCTATACTGTTTAGGTAAAAGCATGTTGCCAGTAAAATAATCAGTGTTGATCGGATCCAGCAGGTTGGTATTTTCATATTGATTGTTGGTTTATGCGCTATTGTAGCCCATTGGATGAATGCTTGCCGAATATAGGTATTATCCCTTAACATCCCAATTCTACTCCGGTCCGTAGCGATATTTTTACCCGAATGGAAGCAACACAGGTAACCATCATATGTCGTTGTTGGTAGCGAAAAATAGGTTGTTTTGACGAGCTGTTAATAGTTGGATAAATGTTCTGTTTCTATCTAAAATTTTATATTTTTGAGATCAGGCTAAATCTAAATTGTGAAGGGATTATCGAACCGTTTTTTGCTGTGCTTTTTGTTTTTGCTGATCTGCAGGATTGGAATGGCACAGTATGGATTGGAATTTGCCAGCCACAATAAAGAAGCTGACAAACGTACGAGCCTACTGATTGGTGCTCGGGAGTCACTGTCTTTTGAGCATAAACTCTCCATCGCTTTTGACCTGTCTTTTCTCCCCTTTCAACAGGATTATTTTGGTTATATCTTTCGGCTTATCACGGAGGATGGTGTCAATATTGACCTGATGTACGACCGGCGCCCTGATCAGGACAAACATTTCAAGCTGGTGGTAGGGGAGGATTTTACACCAGTATCTTTTAATATTCCGCCTACCCAACTGTATTACCATTGGACGCCAATGCGTCTGGAACTCGATGCAGACAGAAGGCAAGTCTATTTTGTGTGTGCTGGAAAACGGTATAGTTACAGCTTGAACAAAAATTTAGGCACACGATTCAAACTTATATTCGGGGCAAATGCCATCAAAAATTTTCAGACCATGGATGTACCGCCCATGCGACTGAAAGATATTAAAATCGAAGATAACGGCCGTTTGAAATTCCATTGGCCATTGGATGAAGTTGTGGGAAACAAGAGTTCGGATCTGCTGCGTAAGAGTAAGGCGGAAACCGTTAATCCCATTTGGATCAAACAACAACGCAGCGAATGGAAATTGCAGTCTACATTTACGCTTGAAGGACAGGCAAGCGTGGCCTTCGACCAGACTGAAGAAACCTTGTTTTTTGTTGGCAACAAACGTATTGTGATCGGTAAAATCGGTGGAACTGACTTGCGTACGCAGGAATATACTAATGGAAAGCTCTTGCTTGTCAATGGCAGCCAGTCTTTATTTGATCCCCTACAGAAAAAAGTTCTCAATATTTCCATCGATCAGAAGATTGTTTCGGTATATGATTCAATCGCCCGTACCTGGACAAAACAATTTGATTTCCCTGCTGTGGGGACACACTATTGGTTGTTCAATAAATATTTCAGTCGCTCGGATACCAGTATTTATATGATTGGCGGCTACGGTCATTTTACCTATAAATCGAGTGTGTTACGCTACCATATTCCCAGTCAGTCCTGGGATAGTATCCCTTTTACCGGTGATGAGATCTTCCCTCATTACCTGGCTGGAATGGGACAGGGCAAAGACGGGGTGTATCTCGCCGGAGGTTATGGCAGTTCCACGGGTGACCAGATGTTGAGCCCACGTGTGTCTACAGATTTTCTAAGACTTGATTTTCAACGAAGGAAAGCCTTTAAAATCCATGAGTTTTCAGCGCAGTTTGCCGAAATGGTTTGGGCAAACAGTCTGGTTATTGATGATAACCGCAAGGCCTTTTATGGATTGATTTTTCCTAATAATAAATTCAAAAGCCAACTCCAATTGGTGGAAGGTAAGTTAAAGGGAACTGAAACCCAATTTTTGGGAAACCCGATTCCTTTTGATTTTCATGATATTCGTTCTTTCGCTGATCTGTATTATGCGCCGAAGTCTAAATCCTTTGTTGCCATTACGCTATTCTATGATGATAAAACCGATCTGACAAAAGCATCGATTTATACCCTGATGGGACCACCTTTGGCAGCAGGGCAGGGGATGAATACTGTGGTAAATCCATTGACATTACGCTATATTTTGTCTGGTGGCTTGCTTGTTATTGTCCTGCTGATCGGATGGTGGCTTTATCAAAAAAAACGAGCAAGGGCAAGACTGTCCGCTCCGCAAATAACTGTCGATAAGGCTGTAGGTTCTCAGACAGCTATTCAAGAGCAGCAGGAACAGGCAATCCAGCAACAGGAACAAGATCGTGATCAACAGCACAAGGTGAAGGCATTCGCTGCAGACACAATGCCACAACATACGGCTGGCATTTATCTTTTCGGCGGCGACATACAGATTGTAGATGGACATGGAAAGGAGATTACCAAAAAGTTTTCACCGCTATTGAAAGAGCTGCTGCTTATCTTCATTATCTATACCGTACGCTGGGAAAGAGGGATCAGTTCTGAAAAATTGACTGAACTCTTTTGGTCTGACAAAACACAGTCAAGTGCACGAAACAATAGATCCGTAAATATTGCCAAGCTCAATAGCTTGCTGGAGCAGCTGGGGGATTTTAGGGTAACCAAAAAGAGTGGTTATTGGTGCATTGAAACAGTCGATAAAATATATATAGACTACCTACGTTTCAATCGACTGGTATCAAATAGGAAAAGTTTTACCGAAGCAGAAATTCGAGAGCTGCTGCATATTATTGATAAAGGCGGTTTCCTCTTCGAAGTGGACTACGAATGGCTCGACCATTTCAAAAGTGAGATGTCCATCCAAGTGTTGACGACCCTCGGCAATTTTATTGAAAGTCTTCTGGTCACCGAAAATGCTGAATTGATCATCGAGATCTGTAATAAAATATTCTATTTTGACGAGATCAATGCCGAGGCAATGGTTTATAAATGCCGTTCCTTGCTGCAGCTTGGGTACCACAGCTTGGCCCTGCAGTGTTATGAAAATTTTTGCCAGGTCTATCAGCGATTATATGGTGAAGCTTACCCAAAGAGCTTCAAGGATAGCCTGGAATAAAAAAATATTAATATTTTAATGTGTTGATATACAGTTGCTAATGAGCGTTTGTGAGCTTTATTAATATTCTGTTAATCATCTGTTATACCCTGCTCCAATATATTCGTTTTCGTACTTAATAACCAATCCAATGAAAGCGAAAAAAAACTCTGCATTCTTCTTACAGGAATAATGGCTATGGACAGCTTGAGATAGGCATGCCCATTACGTCGAATAAACCTTTATAGCATTTAATAACCAATTTAAAACAATTTATGAAAACAAACTTCATTTTTAATGAAAGACCTTTGCCGTGGCACAAAGTCGGTAAGTATCCCCGACAATGGGCTTTGTCCTCGCTGTTGTTGCTGGCGCCGCTTGCTACGCTTGCGCAGCAACAGCAGATAGAAGGTAAAGTGCAAGCCCGCAATGACAAACCGATTGCTGGTGCCTCAATTACCGATCTCAGGACGGGACAGACAACTTCTTCAGATAGTAAAGGCCACTTTACAATAAATGCCATGCCTGGCGATAGGCTGCAGATCACGTATGTGGGCTATCAGAAAACTGAAATGATCGTCGGGCAACAACGGCTCATGGATGTACTGCTCAACGAAGACAATACCAGCTTGGAAGAAGTCGTGGTGGTGGGCTATGGTACGCAAAAGAAAGCCTCATTGACCGGGGCTATTTCTTCGGTCAATAATAAGGAAATTGCGGTAACCAAAAATGAAAATGTGGTTAATATGCTTGCCGGAAAGCTTCCGGGTGTACGTATCAGCCAACAATCGAGTCAGCCTGGGTCCTTTGAATCGAATATCGATATCCGTGGCATGGGCGAACCACTCATAGTGGTGGATGGTATTCCCCGTGACAAAGACTACTTATCCCGTATGGATGCCAATGAGATTGAAAGTGTGTCGGTGCTCAAAGATGCTTCGGCGGCAGTATATGGGGTACGTTCGGCAAATGGGGTGCTCCTGGTTACCACCCGAAGGGGGAGCAGTGCAGATGGAAACTTCGAAATAAATTATTCTTACAATCGCGGTTGGCAGAAGTTTTTATATGTCCCCAATACAGTGGATGCACTGGCTTATATGCAGCTTAAAAACGAACAGATAGGCCGTGATTTTAATAGCAATTATCCGGTTAAGATGCCCAATATCTTTGGCGAAACGGACTTCGAAGCATACCGCAGCGGTGCAAAAAAGACATCCAATTATGTCGATGCCGCTTTTGATAAAGTATCGCCCCAGTATCAGCACAATTTGTCCATCAATGGTGGTGGTAAGAAAGTGAACTACTTTTTCAACTTGGGGCATATGGATCAGATGGGGGCCTACAAAAGTAAAAGCCTGAATTACAACCGCTGGAATTTTAGATCAAATATTGATGCGCAGATTACCGACCGCCTCCGGGCTTCGCTCGATCTTGGTGGCTATGCGGATGAAACAAACCAGCCGCGCACGGATATCTGGGCGGTCTATAAGCAGGCCTGGCGGCAGCGTCCAATCGTGCCCATTTACGTCAACGATAACCTGCTCTATCCCAATTTTGAGATGATAGACAATGAAAATCCGGTCGTTGTGACGGACTCGAAACAGACGGGGTACCGCAAATTTCTGCGAAAACAGTTCAATGGTATTATTGCGCTCGACTATAAAGTACCTTTTGTGGAGGGATTGAATGCCAAGGCAACCTATAACTACGATTTTAAATATAGTGATAATACGGATTATAAAAAGTCGTACTTCCTCTATAGCTATACACCACCGGTCTACGATGGGAATGGCCAGATCATTACACCCGAAAAGTATAATGCACATGAAAAGAATGCGCCTACAACAGTACGTCGAAGTGCCTATCCGGACACACATTCCTTAATGCAGTTTTCCCTGAATTATAACCGTCGTTTTGCGGATAAGCATCAGGTATCCGGCTTACTTTTATTTGTTGAAGAATATAATAAGTGGGATAGCTTCTACGCACAACGGGAGATTATGGTCAATTCCGAATACCTTTTTGCCGGGGAAGACAAAAACCAATTGGCCAATATGGAGGGAATCGGGGAGCGAACCGCAAGGGGGCTCGTGGGCAAATTCAATTACGATTACTCGGGCAAATACCTCGCGGAATTCAGCTTTCGCTACGACGGGTCCTCTAAGTTTCCGAAAGAATCCCGCTGGGGATTTTTTCCTGCCGCTTCCTTGGGCTGGCGGATCAGTGAGGAGTCTTTTATTAAAGACAACTATAAATTTATCAATAACTTAAAAATCAGGGCTTCCTATGGTAAGCTGGGAGATGACCGTTCGGCAGGAAATTATCCATCGACTATCGTGGGGTACGCACTAGAACCCAATGAAACAGGTTGGATTTTTGGCGGTAATCTTGTCAATGGTGCATTGCCGACCGCGATCCCCAATCCAAACTTAACTTGGTATACTTCCAAAACAGCTGATCTGGGCTTGGATCTTGATCTCTGGAACGGAAAACTGGGGATGGTATTTGATTATTTTAACCGTAGTCGTACAGGATTATTGGCGACGAGCCTGGATCTTATTCCGGGGACAGTAGGGGCAAATCTTCCGCAGGAAAATCTGGAAAGCGATCGGACCTTTGGTTACGAACTATCCTTGACCCATCGTAATAAAATAAATGATTTCCAGTATTTTGTGAATGCACAGGTTTCATCAACAAAAAATCAGTTTGTGGACCGTGTCGAATCCAAGGCCGGAAATTCATACGATAACTGGCGCAATCGTAATTCCAACCGTTATAAAGACATCTGGTGGGGGAAAGAATATGCAGGCCAATTTGGGTCCTATGAACAGATCTATAGTCACCCGACTATGGTCAGCAGTGGTACACTCCCTGGTGATTACTATTATCAGGACTGGAATGGTGATGGGCTGATCAATGATGCGGATAACCATCCCATTGCAACTTACAATATGCCTTTGATCAATTATGGGCTTAGTATTGGCGGCTCATGGCGCGGTTTTGACCTGGCCATGAACTTTCAGGGGGCAGCGAAAGTATACGTCCAATATAGCGAGGTGCTGGCCGGACCGCTCCAGTTTGACGGTGGCGCATTGACGCAATTTTTGGATCGTTGGCGTCCAGCAACAGCTGGAGCAGATCTTTTTAATCCAAGTACACAGTGGATCCAGGGATACTACCCATCGACAGGCTCAGCGATGGCCGAAGGAACCCGTGCGGTACAAAATGCATCGTACCTGCGGTTGAAAACATTGGAATTCGGGTATTCCGTACCCAAGGAGTGGCTCAAAATACTTAAAATCAAGAACCTTCGGATCTATGCCAGTGCCTATAATTTGCTGACCTGGACAGGGTTGAAATATACCGATCCTGAGCATCCCGGATCTGCTGGCGGCTCATCATCTGGCGACATTGATGTGTACAAATACCCGATCAATAAAACGTATAACCTGGGCGCATCCATTAAATTTTAATTTCAAAACGTACAAAACATGAAAAAATCAATCACGATGGCAATCATTGGCCTTTTCCTGTGTTCGGGGATGCAATCCTGTAAAAAAATGGACCTAGATCCGCTTGGGGTACTGGGTGAGGATGCTCTTTTTGGAAACGAGGCTGGTGCACGTAAATACGTGGCCGGAATGTATAGCTACTTACCCATAGAAGACTTTGTCTATCATCCGGAACGTGGATTTAGATGGGATAACTATTGGCAGAATTCGGAAACACTGGCTGCTATGAGCGGCGAGATGACGGGGCAATTTTGGGGCGTAGCGGGTGCGCAGGGCTTTGGATACTGGCCTTACGACCGCATACGGAATGTTAATACCTTGATCGCCGGTCTGCCCAAATATAAAGCGAATTATACGGAGCCTGGATATAACCAAATTTTGGGCGAAGCCTATTTTCTGCGAGCTTTCTATTACTTTGCCTTAGTCAAGCGATACGGTGGAATACCGATTATCACCGAGGTACAGGATCCTACAGGCGATAAAGAACAGTTGCAGGTAAAAAGAAGCAAGGAATCTGAGGTATACCGTTTTATTTATCAAGATTTGCAGCAGGCAATGACATTGATGGCCGCAACGAGTGAACGGGGGCGAGCCAACAAGTATGTTGCGGCGGCATTATGTTCCCGCGCGATGCTCTATGCCGGCAGTATTGCCAAATACAGTGGGTATAGCAATCTGGCCGGAGATGCGACAGACAAAGAGCTGGTCGGTATAAAAAGGGAGGAAGCCGAATGGTTTTTTAAACAGGCCTACGATGCCGCAACACTTGTGCTGACCGGACCTTATAGCTTGTACAATAAGAACGCTCAAGACAAGGAACTCAACTATGTCAACCTATTTTTGGATCTGGATAGTCCCGAAGATATTCTTATCAAAGAATACAGCCTCACTGCACCGCACAACAATCGGCTTAAGCACAGCTATGATGCCACGCATTTACCCAATCCGACTTTTTCGAGTGACAATGAGTCTGCGGCATACCCCGTATTGAATATTGTGGAACTCTTTGGTGAGCTGCCCATCACAGATGCGACAGGTAAACCCATTCGTTACTCTGACAGGAAACAACTTTATTCGGAGCTCGAACCACGGCAGCGGGCTACTTTTTACTTTTCGGGAATGGAATTGCGCGAGGGGGCCGAGCGCCGTGCTTTTGACATTCAGCGTGGACTCTATAAAACTTTTCCGGGAAAGGCCGCCGATGCACAGATGGGCTCGGGAACCGCAGCGATCAACAGCGAGTCAAACCGGATCCTCGCCGGACCCAAAAATAGCCTGTTCGATTTCAATGGCACCAAGATCAATATCACTGGCGAGCACGGTATGTGGAAAGATGGGCATGCCAACAACACCCGCACAGGCTTTTATATCCGTAAATACATCAATTATAAAATGTCAACCAAGGATGTTAAGCTATACAACAGTACACAGCCCTGGAAAATATTCCGGCTGGCCGAAATTATGCTGAACAAGGCCGAAGCTGCCTACGAACTAGGTCTGATCAAAAACGATGAAACACTCAAACAGGAAGCTTTTCAGTATATCGCCCAAATTCGGGACCGTGCCGGAGCAAAGCCTTATCACTACAATAGTGCCGCGGCTAACCTATCGGGCAAATATGGATATCCTCTGGACGGTAATCTCCAGTTTATCCGTGAGGAACGTGAGCGTGAACTTTGTTTTGAAAATCACCATTGGTGGGATATTCGTAGGTGGCGTATCGCCGATGTGGAGCTCAACAACTTTGTGCCCAATTCACTCATGCCTTACCTTGTGCTGGATGAACTGAAGTATGCACCCAATGGTGAACGCATCAACTCCTTTATCTTTATCCGTGAAAAGGAGCCTTGGAACAAAACCTTCAACTTTGAGAAGAAATGGTATTATGAACCTATTCCGGGCGGGGAATTGAATAAAAACCCCAATCTATATCCGCAGAACCCCATTTATTAAATGAACGACAATGAGAACGCTATTTTTATATACAGCTTTGGCAGGCCTATTTTTTTTGAATGCCTGTGCAAAAACAGATAACTACGATGGCCCCAATGCTAGCATGCAGGGTCAGGTGATGGATAAGGTGACCAAAAAGCCGTTGCTGACAGGCCAGGGCGAATTTAGCATCCGCCTGCTGGAAACCAGCTGGAGCGACAATCCGGCGCCACAGGATCTTGCCGTCAGGCAAGATGGCTCATACAGCAACAGCAAACTTTTTCAGGCTACCTACACGCTGCAACCCTACGGTGGACCCTTTTGGCCTGCTGAAAAAATCGAAGGCTTTCAATTGGGGGCCTCTGCCGAACAGAATTTTGAGGTGACACCTTACTTACAGATTAAAAATGTGAAATGGACCTTGAAAGCTGAAAATAAATTGGATGTATCCTGCTCACTGACGGCTCCGGTTACGGCTGGGTTGCCGCAGGTCATCGAAGTACGCCCATTCCTGAGTTTGACACCTTACTGTGGCGCGGGAAATCGGATTGATGCTTATTACAAAGATGAATACCGGACATTGATCAATAAAAACTGGTCCGAGATCGGTGATATGCAGACCGGAGAAGGTACGGAAACATATACCATCAACGACCTGCCACTTAAATCGGGATACACCTATTATGTCAGAATGGGGGCAAAAGTTCGTGACACGTACGAGAAATTTAACTATTCGGAGATCGAAGTGATCAAGGTCCCTTAATAGCAGCTGATGATCATCGCTGCGATATCCAGGTAAAGTTCCTCCGTGGGGAGGAGCGTTTACTTGATAAGAGGTCAACGCGGATAGCCGATCAAAATTGCTATTGAACAGGCTGTTTCAGCAGGAATGATTTCATGATAAAACAATTAGTGAACAAAATAATATGAAGATGAATAAATTAATCAAAGCCGGTTCCAGATGCCTATTGGGCATGTCATTACTTTTTACCGCGCATCTGAAGGCGCAGGAGAATCCTTTTATCAAGCATATGTATACCGCAGATCCTTCCGCACGGGTTTGGGCGGATGGTCGCCTGTATGTCTATGCATCCCATGATATTGCCCCACCACAGGGTTGTGATCTGATGGATCAATACCACGTTTTTTCAACTGCCGATATGAAGACCTGGACCGACCATGGTGAAATATTACGTGCGTCGCAAGTACCTTGGGGTAGGAAAGAAGGCGGATTTATGTGGGCTCCGGACTGTGTTTTTCGCAATGGGACCTACTATTTTTATTTCCCGCATCCCAGTGGTACCGAATGGAACAAAACCTGGAAGATTGGGGTTGCCACCAGCAAGTCGCCCGCAAAAGATTTTGTCGTCCAGGGGTATGTGACCGGAGCAGATGCCTTAATTGATCCACATGTGTTCATTGATGACGACGGTCAGGCATATTTCTATCAAGGTGGGGGCGGTGTGTGCAAAGCGGGCAAGCTCAAAGATAACATGATGGAAGTGGATGGTCAGCTGCAAAAAATGGAAGGACTGGAAGACTTCCATGAAGCTTCCTGGATACATAAGTATAAGGGGAAATATTATCTTTCCTATTCCGACAACCACGATGATAACCAGAAAGATGGTGTCAAAGGTGACAATCGCATGCGCTATGCGATTGGCGATAGTCCGCTGGGCCCATGGAAATCGATGGGGATTTATATGGAGCCGACAAACAGCTATACTAACCATGGCTCGATCGTTAAGTTTAAAGACAAGTGGTATGCCTTTTATCATAATAGTGAACTTTCGCAAAAAAACGGTGAGTTCAATGATTGGCTGCGTTCGATCTGCGTAGACCGCCTGGAGTATAATGCTGACGGTAGCATTAAAAAAGTAAAGCAGACCGGACTTTTAACAGGGCCCAAATAATGGAAGCTGAGACAATAAATGTGATCAAAAAAAATTAACTTTAAGGGCGAAACAAATGTTTTGCCCTTAAACCATTAATCACTTAATAATTTAGAATGCTAAACAAGAATATCAATTTGAAACATAAAACCTTTCTACGGACAGTCTGTTGTTTTTCTTTTTTGTCTATCTTTTTGCTAAAAGGTTTTTCCCAATCCCAAAAGCCGAAAGACTTTGTGGACTATGTGAATCCATATATGGGTAATATCAGTCATTTATTGGTGCCCACTTATCCGACTGTTCACCTGCCGAACAGCATCCTGCGGGTCTATCCCGAGAGAGGGGATTTTACCTCGGATCGCCTCTATGGTCTTCCACTTATTGTTACGAGCCACCGTGGATCTTCAGCTTTTAATCTGAGCCCAATGCTACAGTTGCCCAAGGAGCTTAAACCTGTGCAGTTGTACAGTTATGATCAGGAAGAGATTAAGCCTTATCGCTATGCTGTTGTGTTAGACCAGGAGGATATTAAAGTAGATTATGCGCTGTCGCATCAGTCGGGTATGTACACGTTTACTTTTCCAGGCACAGCGACAAAATACCTGCAATTCAATTCGCGTGACGGGGAATTGAATTGGGATGGACAAGCCCTTTCAGGCAGTCAGGAAATTGGTAATGGCACACGTGTGTATATCTATGCCGTTCCTGAGATCAAGCCGAGTGTGGTGAGTAAACTCCAGGGAAAACAGCTGGAAAAAGGTACAGGTGCAAAAGGCAGAAATGCCTGTCTCATCTTGCAATTTGATAAGGCAGGGGCCGGTTTAAAGATGAAGTACGGTGTTTCCTTTATCGATGCCGCACAGGCTAAGGTTAATCTAAACCGGGAGATTGCTGATTTTGATCAAGAGAAATTAGCGGAAAATGGCCGTAAAATCTGGAATCAAGCACTTGGAAAGATCGCTGTCGAAGGTGAGAGTGAATCGGATAAAAATGTCTTTTATACCTCTTTGTACCGCACTTATGAGCGTCCGGTTAATATTTCCGAAGGTGGTCGTTATTTTAGCGCATTTGATGGCAAGGTGCATTCGGACGAAGGTAAACCATTTTTTACGGACGATTGGATCTGGGATTCGTACCGCGCGCATCATCCTTTACGCGTTTTGCTGGACCCAGCTGCGGAGTCGGATATTCTCAATTCTTTTGTGCGGATGTCGGAGCAGATGGACAAACCCTGGTTACCAACTTTTCCGGAAATCACCGGGGATAGTAGAAGGATGAACTCCAACCACGGCGTAGCAACTTTGCTGGATGCCTATCGCAAGGGAATTCGTGGTTTTGATATACAGAAAGCGTATCTCGCAGCAAAAGGAGCGATCACGGAAAAAACCTTAGCGCCATGGTCGGATAAGCCGGCGGGAAAAATGGATGACTTTTTTAAAGAAAAGGGATATATCCCGGCTTTGCACCCAGGTGAAAAGGAGATTTATCCCGAGGTACATGGTTTCGAGAGACGTCAGCCGGTAGCGGTTACCCTCGGTACTTCTTATGACCTGTGGTGTCTCGCGCAACTGGCGAACGAATTGGGTATAAAAGCGGATTATGAGCTTTTTATGAAGCAGTCTTTCAATTACCGAAATCTGTTCAACGAACAGACTAAATTTTTCCACCCCAAAGATGAAAAAGGTAATTTTATCATGCCTTTTGACTATGTTTTCGCCGGAGGACAGGGAGCCCGGGAGTATTATGGTGAAAATAACGCCTGGATCTACCGTTGGGATGTACAGCACAATATACCGGATTTGATTAAATTGATGGGTGGCAACCAGCTGTTTGTCCAGTATTTGGATGAAATGTTTCAACAACCATTAGGACGTTCCAAATTTGATTTTTATGCGCAACTGCCAGATCATACAGGAAATGTTGGTCAGTTTTCGATGGCCAATGAGCCCGCCCTCCATATTCCGTACCTCTATAATTACGCTGGACAACCCTGGATGACACAAAAACGCATCCATAAACTGATCGGCGAGTGGTTTAGAAATGACCTGATGGGGGTACCGGGAGATGAAGATGGCGGTGGTATGTCGGCCTTTGTGGTCTTTTCGCAGATGGGTTTTTATCCCGTTACACCGGGACTGGCATCCTATAGCATTGGGTCACCATTTTTCCGGAAAACAACGCTAAGCCTGCCAAATGGAAAATCTTTTGTGATTATCGGAAAAAACGCTTCAGCAAAAAATAAGTATATCCAATCGGCTACGCTGAATGGAAAACCATTGAATAGCACAGAGCTAAAGCATGCAGAAATCCTAAATGGCGGTACACTTGAGTTCATTTTGGGCGACAAAGCGAACAAAAACTGGGCAAATTAAAATCGCTCTTTTTGTTTGTCGGTAGCTGATACGCTGCTGGTTTATGACTATTATATTACTGATAGAGCCGCTACTTAATAAAAGGTCCTTTGGTCAATTGACCAAAGGACCTTTTTCGTTAAACTATTTCCTTAGCTCATTTTTGTTGCATATAAAGCTTGCTCAAGCTAAAACATCTGGGATGTAATTTGGATAGATTTTCCTTTGATTCCTTCCACTTGGATCTGCTTACCGGCATAACTGATACAGATCGGTCCATTTTTGCTTGGGATAAGTTCGGCATTTTCAAGTACACCATTGCTCCACTGGATATTGACACTGATATTGCCGCGTGCTTTCAATCCAGTGATACTGCCTTTATTTATATGTTTGCTTAAAGCGGGTAACAATTCGATTAAATAATTGTTGTTTTTATCGCGTACCTGACTCTGTAGGAGCATTTCGGCGATGGCAGCTGTAGCACCAAAATTGCCGTCAATCTGAAAAGGTGGATGATTGTCAAATAAATTGGGTAGGGTCTTTTCACTGATAAGATTGTAAAGCAACTTGTAGGAATGTTCACCGTCATGCAGGCGGTTCCACATATTGATTTTCCAGGCCAGGCTCCAGCCAGTGCCATGATCACCCCGGCTCAGCAAGGTCTTCTTTGCTGCTTCGGCTAGATCGGGTGTATTGGCAATGGAGATCTGATTGCTCGGGTGTAGCCCAAAAAGATGTGAGGTATGTCTGTGATTCACTTCCGTTTCCTGATAATCTTCGATCCATTCCATAATCCGTCCCGTCTCTTTGCTGATCTGTGTAGGGATCAGTTTTTGTAGGGCTGCCTGGCATTCTTGCCTAAAGTCTGGATCGTTGTCGAGCAAGGTCGACGCTTCAATATAGTTTTGTAGCAGATCGCGGATAATCTGCGTATCCATCGTAGCACCATATGTAAAACTGGATACTTCACCTGAAGGTAAGATAAAACTGTTTTCGGGAGAATGGGAAGGATTGGTTGTCCAGTATCCTGCAAACGGTTTATCAGAAGGAATCTGTATCATGAAATCCAATATAAAGCGGGCGGCACCTTTCATAATGGGATAAGCCTGTTCTTTCAGAAACTGACGGTCGCCGGTATAGCTATAGTGCTCCCAGGGATGTTGCGCTAGCCATGCCGAGCCCATAGGCCAAATCCCCTGTACACCATCCGCCGGAGCGGTATAGCCCCAGGCATCAGTAAGGTGGTGCACTACCCAGCCCCGGGCACCATAAATGGTACGTGCTGTGCGTTCACCAAAGGGAATCAGGGCCGAAGTGAGATCAAAGAGGGGCTGATGCAATTCGGACAGATTGGTTAGTTCCGCAGGCCAATAATTCATCTGCAAATTGATGTTGGTATGAAAATCGGCATTCCAGGGCGGGTCCATCTGCCAGGCCCATAGACCTTGCAGGTTTGCCGGCATATGCCCTGGGCGCGAGCTGCTGATCAACAGGTAGCGGCCAAACTGGAAAAACTTGCTGATCAGTGCGCTTGGAATCTGTTGTTGTCCACGTGTGAGCTTAATCAGTGAATCCGTGGGAACCTGCTTCCATTTTTGCTGCTCCGCATCGGCGAGATCCAACTGTACACGTTTGAAAAAATGCTGGTAATCCGCAATATGCGCTTGCTTTAACTGTTGATAATCCGATTTTGCCAATGTGCGCATTGTCTCACGACAACTTACCAGCGGATCTATGCCAGTTTTTTTTGCAGGGTAACTGATCTGTTTTAAACCCGGATAATCTGTTGCTGCAGTGATTAGTAGCGTGATCTCATCGGCACCTGTAATTGTTATCCGGCCAGCCGTGTTGGTCAGCCTGCCGCCTTTAAGAAAAACTTTTGCAATAGCAGAAAATTTGGTACCCTTCTCGCCTTCGCTGCCTGACTGTCCGATCTGGCCTTGAAGCAGCAATTGGCTGGGATCTTTTGGATCTGTAAGACAAGCGAAATCCTGGGCACGCTTCCAGCTGAAGTTCAGGTCCAGTGCCTGCTTTTTGTTGGCACTATACTGAATGACCATGGCATTGGCCGGTGCCGAAATAAAGGATTCACGCGTGTATTTTATGCCCTTATATTGGTAACTACTCTGCTGTATGGCGGTCTCCAGGTCCAAGGAACGTTGATATTGTTCAACCTGGAGATGCGGCATATCGAGCCACAATTCACCCAGCGATTGATAGGGCTTAATCCTTTTTGGAATGCCCATCAGCGTGCTATCAGCCAGTTCGACGGCTTCCTTGTTTTTTCCTTCAAAGAGCAATTGTTGGATACGTGGAAGGTAGGTTTTTCCTTTTGGGTTATTGGGATCCTGTGGCGCACCGGCCCATAATGTGCTTTCGTTAAATTGGATACGCTCATCGGCAACTCCCCCAAAGACCATGGCGCCAAGCTGTCCGTTACCCAGGGGCAAGGCTTCCTCCCAGACCTTCGCCGGAAGCGTATACACAAGGCTTAGTGGAGCAACAGAAAGTTTTTCCAGGGGTTTAATCTGCGCTCGGTCGGTCCAGAATTGATCTATCTTTTGTTGCCGTTGGCTAGCAGCTGTGGCATTGTTTTTCTGTTGTTGTGCCTGACTTTGGGTAAAGCATAGGAGTGCCAGGAGTGTACTGTTTATAAATTTTTTATTCATCTTTTAGTTTCTTTTTGGTTGCGTAACGGGGGCTGCGGTTTTAGTCTTCAGGTATTTGCCAGCTTGTCCCGTTAACCAAAGATAATGATCATTAGGTAAATTATCTTCAATTCCGACAAATGAGCCTTCTCCATTGAGTGGAACATCTTTTTGATGCAGGGTTTTGAATATGGCTGTACCTTCATCGACCTCGTCAAACATGGCAATATAGAGCATTTCGGCACCAATAGAAAGATTGTGCTGTAGCTGTTCCCAATAAAAGTTGCCCGAGTCACGTGGTACAAAGGCGCGAGAACTTCCGGTCATATTGGTCCAGGAAAAACCCGGAAAGCAGAGCGGAACATAGTCTACCTTGTTTTTTTTGCACCAGTCCATGTCGGCTTGAATCAAAGGTTTGAACTGGTCAAATCCGGCTTGATTATAACGGCCGACAAACCAGGGCATAATGATGTCGGACTTTTTGATCAAATTGTGTAAGAAGGGATCAGATTCGGTGTCCTGGCGAAGTTCGCGCCAGTAGGTTGGAACACCCAATAGCACACTGTAGCCATTTTGTTTGAGGTAATTGACAATGCGTTCGGCTGTTTTGAGGTTATACTTGCGGCCGTCGTTGAAACCTACGCCCCAGACGGCAATCAGTGGTTTGCCCTTATGGAACAGGTAGGTATGCGCTTTATTGCGCCGTTTTAATTCCAATTTCTTCTCCAGTGCAGCCACATCATCCATTAAAATCTTTTCATCACCATCTTTGATACCACTGAGATCATACATGATACAGACTGCGCGGTCCGCTTCATTGGCCGACTGAATGGCAGATTGCAGCACCTTGTTGAAATGATTTAACCCACTTGGATTGGCGATTTCGCCAACAAAACGTTGCATAAAAACCCCGTCAATACCATACTGCTTCATCCATTTAAAATGAAGATTGACGGACGAATAATCATGGGCGCTGTACAATTTCGCGGGTTTGCCCGCCTTGGTCATAAAGGGACTGTCGTAGGTCTTTTGGTAGGCACTGACATCAGGCCAAAAGTCGATATTCGTTGATCCGGGTTGAAAACCATTTTTACCCCGATAATGGTACCACCCGCGATCGGCGCCGTCTTGTGGACTATTAAACCAGCCTTGGTAACCGGCCATGACGAGACCCTTGTAGGAATCGTATTGCTTTTGGGCCAATAACATGTTTGCTGGCAGCAATAGCATGCTGAGCACATAAAGTTTGAGCGTTTTAACTAGCATAAAGATTTATATTGTTTGTAACTCCCAATATCAACGGATACCATTAATAGTCCATTAACAAAAGCATTAATATACATAGAAGAACCAAAAGAAGGATGAAAATAAATTATAAAACTCCTTTCTTGACAACAAAACTCAGGTTACTGATCGCGCGATAAGCGAGATTTAGGAAGGTTTGTTGAAACTATAACGCGCTCTTAAAAAACGGATAAGCATCTTATGCTTATCCGTTTTTTATTTTCGAAATAATAGGTGATTTTTATTAATTATTTATGGAAATGACAGAAATTATCATCTTATATTAGAAGTTGTTCGGAATAGTGTATCTTTAATTACCTATTTCTGGAAATATAAACCGAATTAATCGTGCAGAATGAAGCGTATACTTCTCGTAATAACGGCTCTTATTGCCATTATTTTAATTTTTAATAAACTTATTTATAATGATCGGCTTCCACCGAATTATCAGGCCCTGCGGGTAGATGTAAATCGTAATAAAGCGGTAGTCAATAGTATTTCCATGATGGATAGTAACTTTTCCGATCTCCGTGTATTCGATCGTATTTTAAAGGATAATAGAATACTGATGTTGGGGGAAATGATGCACGATGATGGGGAAACTTTTCGAGCCAAATCGAGGTTGATCCGCTATCTCCACGAAAAATTAGATTATAACATTGTACTCTATGAAGCCGGACAGTATGATATGTGGCTCATGAATAAGGAAATGGAAAATCCAACTATGCAGCTTCCTAAAAAATCGTTGGCTGGTCTGGGATTATTTGATTTCTGGTGGCGGAACAACGAAACGGATCCACTGATAAACTACTATCAAAAGTCTAAACTATCAGGCAAGCCAATTACTCTCGGTGGATTTGATATTCAGTTTTCCGGTCGTTTACTTGCTGATAAACGAGCAAAGTTGCTCGAGGATTTTTGCCTTAAAAATAAGATCGATCTAAAAGATTATCCCTTATTAAAAAAAGAACTTAACAATCTGGAGTATCTGACCCTAGCCAGGTATGCGGATAGAAAGCTTGATTCTACAGCTAAAAAACAGTTCTTAAATGAAATAGGGAAATTGAGATATGCTTTTCAGGTCTCTGGCGGAGACGAGGAACAGCGGGTTTATAACCGATACCTCGCGGATATAAAATCTAATTATGAAAAATCTTGGTCGTATGCGCCAGGATCCATGGCGAGTATGCAGCTACGGGATTCCTTAATGGCTCAAAATCTCCAATACCAAATAGATTCTTTATATGCCGGAAAAAAAATCATTATATGGTGTGCCAATATCCATACATTTTCGGCAGCTTATAACAAAGAATACCTTCCTTTGGGCACCTATATTAAAAAGAAGTATGGCCATCAGGCTTATATGCTTGACTTTAGTTCTTACGGACGGAAAAATGATGCAGGTCAAATAGTGGGGAAACCCGGTAAATTGGCCATTGAAAATTTATTCCATCAAACAGGGGTACCTTATTTCTTTTTGGATCTACGGGGACTACCTGATACCACTCAGCTCAGGAGGCCGTTTGTTTCAGTCATCAATCAAGGCATTGAGGAGGAAAGAAAATGGACAGACTATATTGATGGCATTTTTTATATTGATCTAAATAAAAGACCAACTTATCTCGAACGTTAATGGAAAGTATCCGAACACAACAGCTCAACTTTAAAATAGGCTCAAAAACCATTTTAAATAACATTGACCTCCATGTCCCAGACAAAAGTATCTACGGTTACCTTGGACGGAATGGTGCTGGAAAGTCTACTACTATCAAACTCCTTCTGGGGCTTCTACGGGACGAGGCTGATGCTATTTTTATCCAGGGACAAAGTTTAAAAGATTATCGTAGCGACATTTATGCAAATGTGGGCAATCTCATTGAAGCACCCTGTTATTACACCAAACTAACCGTTTTTGAGAATTTAAAATATTTGGATATCATCCACAAAAAGGGAGATAAGCGAATCGATGCGGTGCTCGAAATGGTAGATCTTGGAAGGGAGAAAAAGAAAAAAGCCAGTACCTTATCGATGGGGATGAAGCAGCGGCTCGGAATTGCCATGGCTATATTTCATGATCCACAACTATTGATCCTGGATGAACCACTCAACGGGCTCGATCCACAGGGAATTGTTGAGATGAGGAATCTGTTTCGCTTGCTCAATGAACAGGGAAAGACCATATTTCTGTCGAGTCACATTCTAAGCGAGCTCGAAAAGATAGCTACACATATAGGTATTATTGAGGGGGGAAAAATGATATTTCAAGGAACCAAAAATGAGTTGTTACGTGAGGTGGAAAGGGAGGCTCTATTGCGGACTTCTGATGCTACACGTGCGGCCACGGTTTTAAATAATGCCAAATTTTCGGTGTTAAGAACCGATGGACAGACGGTGGTGGTGAAAATAGCAGATGACAATCAATTTGATCAATTGATTAAATGTTTGGTGCAACAAAACATAGAAATCTATGGGCTAGAATCCCATAGTGCAGATCTTGAACAGATTTTTATAAACTTAATTTCCCGCTCGAATGACTAATACATTGTATACCGCCTTTTTGTCTGAAAAATACAAATTGCTCAGAAACCGGCAGATTTTTGGTGTCCTTATCGCGCCGGTATTGCTTATTTTCGCGATTGATGGTTATATTATATACGATATTATCCGGTCGGGCAGTATAAGTGCGGTACCTAACCCCTGGAAGGTATTGCTAGGAAGATATGTCTTTCAGTTTTTTTATTTGCTGTACCCGATTCTGGTCGCATTGTTTGTTTATGCCTGCTGTGATGTTGAGTATAAGAACAACAATTATAAGGTACTGTTTACTTTACCGCTTGACAAATCAAAGATATTCTTTTCAAAGGCTGTTTTTATACTGCTAACCATACTGTTTTCTATACTATTTGCTTATGCAGCCTTCTTGATCAGTGGGTATATACTGAGTTTGATCTACCCGGTGCTTGGTTTCCAGAATTACGATTATAGGTTGGTGATTTTCTTGACCTTTCTGAAGCTTTTGATTACGCTGTCGGCGATTTCTATGATTCAATTGGCATTAAGTCTGCTATTCAGAAGCTTTATTTATCCTATTGGCGTGAGCATGTTTATGTTGGTTTTTTCGGTATTTGTGGCTAAAAAAAGCTTCTCGGACTTTATTCCTTACACGGGTACTTATAAGGCTTTTTTGGATATAATGAATGAAAATGATGGCTTTGAAAGACTTGATTATAATAATATTGCTATGATCGTCTTATTTATGCTGATCAGTTTTTATATTTTCAAACGAAAGAGGCAGTTTTAACAAGAGTCTTACACCCTTTAATTTATAACAATGGTCGTCTATTTTTCAAATGACGACCATTGTTATTTATCTTAATTCAATATTGTCTTGAGGTATTTTTCCAATTCCGCTCCCCGCAGGTTTTTAGCGATAATAACGCCATTGGGATCGATCAGAAAATTGGTTGGAATAGCTTCGACCATATACCGCTTTCCAGCCGATTGATCGTCTTTGCTGTCGATAACTTGGGTGAATGGCATCTTTTCTTCTGTCAAAGCCTTTGTCCACGCTTCGGTATCCTTGTCAATGGACACGGCAAGCACCGTAAAGTTTTTATTTTTGAAGTTTTCAAAGGCATCTTTTACATGCGGCATTTCTTTTCGGCATGGGCCACACCAGCTTGCCCAAAAATCGAGCAATACATATTTGCCTTTATAATCACTCAACTTAACTGTTGCAGCGCGGTCGGATGTCAGCGCAAAATCAGGTGCTTTTTTCCCAATTTCTATTTTTCCAAGTTGTGCAAGAGACTGCTGCATCTGTTTGAGGTAATAGCTTTGTTGAAGTACCTTGGGCCCAAATTGTCCGAGAAATTCTTTAAGCTCAGCAGCATTGTTGCGTGGAGCAAAATATTGGCTGGCAATCATCGCATAGACCATTGCATTTGGATTTTTACTGATTTTCTCCGCAACCTCCTTACGTTGTATATCATAGATCGAATCAATCTTTTGTCCTTCGCGTTTTAACCACAGCTTATTTTCTTCCGTCTGAGCCTGATTATTATAAGCATCGAAGGCACGATTGTAAGCTTCGCTGCTGTTTTTTAGCAGTTTCGTGCTGGGAAGATTATCATAAGTTTCTGTAAATGCCGTCATGGCCGGTGAACCGATGATTTTATCCTCCTCTAGGCTTCCATTCGCTAGTTTTGCCTGTATAACCGTGTTGGTTGAACTAACCAAAAAGTGTATGGCCGGGCGTTTCATAGAGGGCCCGAGATTGCCTAAACTCGGTACATGGATAGCATAAAAGCGCTGATCTGTAGTATTTAATTTTGTTTCATACCGAAAACTGTCCTGTGCGGATTGGAATGTACCGATCGTTTTCATATCTGCATCCAACAAGCGGATCTCGCGATTACCCAAGCCGTCGATTCTGCCGCCAATGCTAACTTTTGTTTCCTGTGCCTGTGCAGTGAAAAACAGTAGGGCAATAGCTATGCCCAAACAGTATTTTTTAGTTGTGATCATATTTCTTTTTTAAGTATGTTAATAATTCTTCGTGGTCAATATGTTGTTGGACAACTGTGCCATTCTCATCTATCAAAAACAAGGTTGGCAATTGTTTGACGTAATAAGATTGTGCAACGGTATTATTGTCAAAACCTGTTAAATCCGATACTTGAATCCAAGGGATTCCATCTTTTTGAATCGCATCTAGCCATAGCTTCTCTTTATGGTCCATGGAATAGGAGACAACCTCAAAACCTTTGTCCTTATACTTTTGATAAGTAGCGACTAATTTACGGTTGGCAATCCGACATGGAGCACACCAACTGGCCCAGAAATCAAGCAATACGAGCTTACCTCTTAGCTGATCGAGCTTGAACGTTTTGCCAGTACTAGTTTTGGTAGCAATTGTAGGTGCCCGCTGGCCAACAAGGTATTGGCTTTTTTTCTCCTGACGGTATTTCAGCAGTTCTTGATAGGTACTGTACCGTTCTAGACGATTATCCAATTTAGCATATAGCTCTTCCAGTTGATTGTAATTCATGACTGCGAGATAAGGTCGATACCAGTCAAGTACCGCTAGCGATTGTGGAAAAGCCGCAAGATAGCTCGTCCGAATACTATCAAGCTGACGGTTGAACTCCTGCATTTGTAGTCCTAGACTGACCTTACCCTCTTCATCAGCTTTTTCGTAATTCCTGCCGATTTTTGAAAGTGTATCCTGGAGGTACTGGGAGTCGAGTTCATACCCCTTTTTGATGCTGTTTTCAAGTCCACCAATGACAATATTAGGCCGGTTCCAACTTTCATAAAGCTGAAGGTTGATCACCGCATTTTCCAGATAAAGGTCCTGGCTTTTTCTGATGCCTTTGACTTGTACGCTAGCAGCGATGGGGACCGCTGTTTGTCCTTTAAATGAAAATTTGCCATCAACGATAGTCGCTGAATCCAACAACTTTCGACCTTTATCCATTTGATATAAATAGACTTTGCTGACGGATTTGGCGCTGTGGATCTGACCTGCTATCTGATAGGAGGTCTGTCCTTTGGAAATCTGGGTACTTAAAAGGAATACCCAAATTAAAAGTGTATTGTATAATTTCATCTTTAAATAATGCATTATGCTAAAATTTTATTTTCACTATCTCTTTTATCTGGGATTAGGTACGATATTACTGTTCATCAAAAGCACTTTAGGTGGAATTTGACAGACAAATTTTGGTGATCCTTGTTTTAAGGTATAACTGCCCTCCATATTTGCGCGCTTGTAATCTTTTTTAAACAAGGGATCTTTGTCCAGACGTTTCATGTCAAACCAGCGTTGGCCACGGCCAAATAATTCGATCTGACGTTCTTGAATAACGAGTTTAACTGCGGCTTCGGCCGTTGCTGCCTGAAGAGCTTTGAAATCACTGGGAGCAAATCTTTTTTCACGAAGCTTGTTTAGGTAGGAGAGGGCTTCGTTAACTTTTCCCAATCGGGCTTGGCATTCTGCAGCGATTAACATCATTTCGGGAACACCGATGTTGAAGTTTAGTTCGCTACGGATATACACAGGGTAGGGCTCGGTCGTCGGTTTGCCATTGTTTTCCAGATTGGACCAAAAGAATTTGAAACGGAGATCGTTTTTGTCGACAATGGCCAATAGATCCGGTGAAATGCAGGTATTCGTCAAAGCAGTGCCAAAGGAAGTGGTGCGATAAGCGATGCGCTCACTGTCATTTTGTGGCAGTGGCCTGTTGGTTGTGCCGCCATGAGGTCGTGCCGGATTGACGAAAGACCAGGTATTATAATCGATAAGCGTAGATTTGACAGCGAGGACTTTTTGAGCGTAAGCCAATGCCTCTACATAATTCCCCATTTGAAGATAGGTACGGGCAAGGATGGCCTGTGCAGTTTTCTTATCGTTGCGAAGCATATGTTCTGCTTGTTCTGGTAGCAATTGTTCGGCCTGTGTCAAGTCATTTAAAATAAAATCATAGACTTCCTTACCCGAAGCACGTTTGGGCTTGGCCTCCAGGTCTGGTTCTGTAAGAATAGGTACCCCGAGATCACTTGCAACGGTAGATGCTTGATATACCGGTGCATACAATAGGATGAGATTGAGGTAGGCAGATCCACGATTGCAGTAGGCATCGCCCTTAATCTGGTCTATACGTGTTTTCTCATTAGCTGGTAGTTTAGGAATATTTTGCAGAATAATATTCGCATTGAAGATATTGGCATAATTCGGATCCCAACCATTATCTGTCTCAGGATTGACATAAAAGCTTTCGGCCCACATATAGGTTTTGGAGCTACTGGTATTGAAGCCACTTTTGACATAGGATTCAGGCATATAGATGCCATCGGAAAGGCGCTCGAGTAGTGCATAACCCGATGAACTATAGGATGGGTTGGCTGATAGATCTTCAAAGTCATCAACGGTTTCAGGTATAAATTTTCCTTTGGGGATAATATCCAAATATTTATTGCAGCTACTGAGGCTGACTAAGAGTAAAATGAGGCTACTTATTTTTTTTATCATCTGAAGTCTAGATTAAAGGGTTACATTAATACCAAAAGTGAAGACTCTGGGTTGCGGCAAATCGAGTCGTGCAGCTACTAAAGCCTCCGGATCAATACCTGATTTATTGGCTTTCCATAGCCAAAGATTGTTGAACTGAGAGACCAGACGGATTTCTGAAAAAGGAAGTTTTCCTTGCAACTGTGGACGTTTGAAAGTGTAGCTTAATGACATTTCCCGCACACGCAGGTAGGCCGCATCAATAACAGAGTTGCTGGATCTGGTCGTTAAAAATAAGTATTCATTGCTCAGATCTTCCCAGCCTGGAAAAGTTGGTATGTCGGTGATCAGTTCATCTCCCGGAGAACGCCAGCGTTTGGCGATCTGATTATTATAGGAACTGGACCAGGTAAGGCTGTTCATCTCAGGCATTTCCTTCCGCGCATAATGCCCCCAATTAAATACAGTATAGATCGATAACTGGAATCCTTTATAACGGAATTCATTGGACCAGCCGCCTGTGTAAAGTGGTCGTGAGCTACCATGGTAGATGAGTGATTCCAGTACAGGAACTCTGGTTTTATTTCCTTCGGCATCAAAAGTCTGTGGTCGACCTTGCTCGTCTAGACCTGCCCAACGATAGCTCCAAAGGGATTCTCTCGGGTAACCTTCCAGGAAAGGAACTGTATTTTTAGGACGATTATTTGTCGGATCGCTATCCGTAATCTTATTTTTGGTCACCTTGCTTTTGTTGAGCGCAAGATTTAGGGTACTGCTCCATTGGAAAGCGCTATTTTTTAAGATGGCAGCATTCAAGCCAAACTCAACCCCTTTGTTGATCATGTCCGCACCATTGATATAGGAATTGGTCATCCCTACCGTTGGGTCTAGATCCTGGCTCCCCAATAGATCATAGCTAAACTTGTGGTAATAATCTGCGTTGAGGGTGATTCTATCCTTTAAAATCCCTAGATCTAAACCGATATTATAGGTTTTGGTACGTTCCCAGCGTAATTTGGCATTTGGTGGACTGTCGACTCGAGCAACATAATCGTTGGCCATAGCATTAAAAAAACGTCTTGCCACCAGATAGGTGGAGGATTGGTTGCTACGGTCGAAATTTCCAGTTAAGCCCATGGTTGCCCGTAGGTTTAATTGGGAGATCCAGTCTATATTGAAAAAGTGTTCATTGTCAATCAACCATTTCCCGCCAATACTCCAAAGGGGTGTCCGCTTGAATTTTGGATCTGATCCAAAAAGGTTGGAGTGATCATTACGCCAGCTTCCCGTGACTGTGTAGCGGTTATCGTAAGTATATGCTAAGGTACTATAGAAGGAATATTCCCGATTTTCGACATAGTTATTTCTGACGTAACTACTATGGTCATAAGTATATGTTCTTCCTTCCCAATCTTTAATCCCAACATTTAAAGCGATAAGATCTATATTTTGTGAGTTCAGCAATTGATCGTTGTATCCATAGAGTCGGTTGCGGTCTCCTTCATTAATCTTTCTGTTCAAATCGAAACCGGCAAGGACGTTGATGTAATGTTTCTCATCGAATTTCTTTTCGTAGTTCAGGAAATTGCGTGCCGATAGGAAGGTCGACTGATCGCTCCGTGTATCAAGGTAGTCACCATAGGGGATATAGGCTTTTATGCTATTGTTTTTGTCGAGCACCGTATATCGGTTCATAAAACTACGTGTCGCGTAGCTATCCTTATCGTATTGATTTCGTCCATTGGTGGTTGTCCTTTCATAGACAAAATTGTTGGTGAGTCGGAGCCCATCTATGATTTTCCAGTTAAGCCCGAAGAGACTGCGTATGGCTAAACTGCGACTTCTGTTGTTTGCCAGTTGATTTTCTTCATATAGATTGAGTCCATTGTCCCGATAACCCAGCGACATTAATCGGTCATTTTCGACCTTGTTATAGCCTGCATAGCTCCGGATATAATTCCCTTGTTCATCCATCAGCATTTGATAGGGCTGTAAAGCACGGATTTCGCCCGATAGGTCGTTTATACCTTGCTGATCCCAACCATAAAGAAATCCGACATTGGTCGTTAGACTAACAAATTTGGCGAGATCATATTGAAGACGATTGCTAAAATTGAAGGTTTTGGTACTTGTTCCCTGCAATCCCGAAAGGTCAAACTGTCCATTGACCGTAGTCATGTGACTGAACTTGTCCGAACCACCGGAAATACCAATATAATGGCTTTGGTTAACGGCCTTACGGAGCAACAGCTTGTTGATTTGATCCTGATTATTGAGCCCTGCTAAAGCTGCTAATCGGCGATCGCGCTCTTCCAAACTGATTTCCTTGCGATCATAAGCGGTAAATATACCGATGGATTGGGTATAACCTGAGGAGTTACCATCATAGATATCGATGACAAATTCTTTGTCATATTGTTCTTTTTCGTAATCGATAATTTCAGCGGAATTAGCGCGTTGCAAAGCCTTATAGTCTGGACGCATCTGTACACGTAAGTTGCCCGAATAGGTGACGCTTGTCTTGCCTCTATTCCCTTTTTTTGTCGTAATCACGATGACGCCATTCGAGGCCTGTGACCCCCAGATTGCCGCTGCCGCGGCATCCTTTAGTACTGTTACTCCTTCAATTTCATTGATATTGGGTATGATGCTGGAGGCGAAGCCATCTACGATGATCAGCGGTTGTGTGCCAGCACGTAACGAACTACCTCCACGGATGCGCATATCACTGGCACCTTTCTCGTCTTTGTAAAAACTTAAACCCGGTACTGCACCTTCCAGTGCGGTTTCTAAGCTAGTGTTGTTTCGTTTTTTGAAGTAATTGGAATCTAAGCTGGTAGTGGATCCCGAAGCATTGTTTTTATTTAACCGCTGATAACCTGTGCTAATAACCACTTCTTCAATACGGTTATTACTAAGTTCCAACTGGACAAAGATGGATTTTTCGGGATTATCGACACTATATTCCTGGGGTTGATAACCCACGGAACTGATAATGACATGGACTGGACCCTGGTGAACAGTAAATGCAAATTGTCCCTTCGAATTTGTCACTGTGGTCTTCTGCCCAGATCCATCATCATAAATGATGGTAGCGCCTTGGATGGGATTTCCCAACTCGTTGAGTACACGGCCGCGATAAGTGCTTTCTTGAATCTTTTTGTTTGGATCGGCCTCTACAATAATGGTCTTTTGTTGGATGCGGTATTTGAAAGGCAGCTTGCTAAAAAGCTTGTCCAGTACTTCATGAATATCACCCTTGACATCGACTGTGATCAACGTCTGGGAGAAATCTTTACCCTCCCAAAAGAAATGATATCCGTTTTCGTGTTTTAGCTGTTCAAATACTTTCGCGAGCTTTTGCGCTTTGGCATGAACTTCAATGGTCTGACCAAAGGAATAGGCTGGGTTAGACTGCAATAGGTACAGACTGAGAAAAGCAATGCCAAGCTTTTTTGCCATAGGGCTGCGCATGCTCTTCCAAGCTAATTGGGTAGTTTTTTGATTCATAAGATTGATTAGGTAGGGTTACTTTACTTTTGTTTTAATCGGACAATAATCTGGTCGTTTCTGTTTTTAAATTCGACATCTAGTTTGTTTTTGGTTAATATATCGAGTACTTCATTTAAACTATAGGATTTGGAAATAGATCCATGATATTCTCCGGCGGGTATATGGGGATCAATTTCGAAATCTACCGGGTACCAACGCGAAAGCTGCTGGCATACGGATTGGATAGACTCACCATCGAAATTAAAGTAGCCTTCCCGCCAGGAATGTTGCTCGATGTCCAGTAGATTTTTGAAATCCAGTTGCTGTGAATGTTTGTTTAAAATACTCTGTTGGCCAGGTTTGAGCAAAACGGATTTGCTGGCTGAGCGGTCGGGCTGGTTTGTTTCCAGGCGGATAGATCCCTCGTATAAGCTCGTTGTACTGAAAGGATCTTCTTGATAATTTTTAATATTGAATTTTGTGCCTAACACTTCGACTGTCTGATGTTCTGAACGAACAAGGAAATGTTTTCGTTGACCTTGTTCATTGACCTGTTTTGTGACTTCGAAATAGGCTTCTCCCTGCAGTTCGACTTGGCGCTCATTTTGGCCCATATTGCCAAAGAAGCGCAGTGTAGAAGCTGAATTGAGCCATACTTTTGTCCCATCAGCGAGAATAAGCTTGATATTACTCCCTGCTGGGGTTTGAATGGTCTGGATATCATTGTTAGCGGTCGCGGCGGCAACAGGTCGGTAGATGAGGAATCCGGCTTTGTCTTTAAAGATAAGGAGCCCATTTGTTTTTAAGGTATCTTTTACCGCTAATTGAGCGAGATCGATACGCTGGCCCTGTTTATTTGTCCAAATAGGCTGAGCGCTCTTCACTGAATGAATATTTGTGAGGACTTTTTCTGGCCCCTGTCGCTCGACCGTCTTTAACTGCCATAAGCTTAAGCCTATAGCACCGAGTAAAACGGCCGCTGCGGTCCATTTGATCCAAAGTTTTCGGATAGGAGCGGAAACATTTTGAGATGTGTTAAGGATAGGCAGCTGCTGTGCAATGCGGTTCAATCGGAACTGGACTTCCTGCGCATCGACAGGTAATTGCTGCGATGCTGCCTGATTATACCAATCGAAGAGTTCTTCAAGTTCTGCTTGTTTAATTTTACCATGCTGATATTTGTGTAGCAGCTCTTCTTTTCGCTTAGCCTCCATTGGATCGTATTAATGCTTTAGCTATATGACAATCTAAAGTCTCCGAGGATATAGATCAATTTTATATTTTTTTATCCGGCTATTAAAACAACGATCGCCTGTAGTAGCTTGCTTTTTAAAATCTTGAGCGCATTGGAGACTTGTAGCTTCGAAGTACCCTCAGAAATATTCAGCAATGCAGCAATTTCTTTGTGACTTAAACCCTCTTGACGACTTAACTGAAAGATATGGCGCATGCGTTCGGGGAGGTGCGCGATTTCTTGTTCGATGATAGTGCGGAGCTCCTTTTCGAGTATCCAGGATTCAGTCTGCTCATGGAAAGGAGGATTGTTCTGAATGACATGATCAAGGTATTTATCGATGACCTTACCTCGGTTTAGTTTATTCAATACCTTGTTGCGGGTAGCACGATAGAGGTAGGAGGAAACATATGCTAGCTCGGGTAGTTGAGCTCGTTTCTCCCAGATCTCAGCAAATAGTTCTTGAACAACATCCTCCGTTTCATCTAGATCGCGAAGAATTTGATAGGCATGTCGGAAAAGTACTTCTTTGTATTGATGAAATAAGAGGGCAAAAGCCGTATGGTCTCCAGCCTTTATCAGCTGAAATAGGTGCTCTTCTTTGATCTGATCCCCTTGCATGTTTTTTTATTGGTAGCGTTGTTATTCAGGAGTAATATCGTCAATACCCGTTAATACTGCCAAATTTATAAATTTAATTCTATTTTTCTTTTTCTTTAGTTTACGGTATTTGTTGCCATTATTTTCGATCCAGTTCTTTCTTAAAGGTACTTGGTGACAGTCCATATTTCTTTTTAAATGCCGAGGCAAAATAGGAGGCTGAGGAGAAACCGACGTTGCTGTAGATCTCATTGATATTGAGTCCGTCAGCCATCAGGCTTTTTGCTTTTTTGAGCCTCCTTTCGACAATATATTCGCTGATGCTACAGTCGAGCAATTGTTTGACTTTACGATAAAGTTGCACACGGGAGAGGTTGAGCTCGCCAGCAATATCGTCGACACTCAGCCGCTGATCGGACAGTTTCGATTCGACAATAGCCGAAAAGCTATTGAGAAACCGTCTGTCGCTTTCATTGATTGTATCTGACTGGGGTGAATCAAATTGCTCGACATTACTACTATATTTTTCTTTCAGCTGATGCCGTGATTGCAGCATATTGGCAATCCTTGCCCGAAGGAGTGCGGCATTGAAGGGCTTGGTTATATAATCATCTGCTTTCAGGAGACTCCCTTCAAGGATCGTCTCTTCATTGGCTAATGCGCTCAACAGAATGACAGGAATATGGGCTGTCTGGTAGAATGTTTTGATGTCTTTGAGGATATCTAGTCCGCTGCCGTCAGGCAACATGATATCGGTGAGCACCAAATCTGGGAAATGTTCTTTCATCAGGGTGCTGGCCTGATGCGAATCTCGTGCTAAAAAAAGATTATAGTCGTTTTTCAAGATAGATCTCAGGTAATCCCTGATTTCATCATCATCTTCAACAATCATAATGCTCTTCGATTTATTGGAATGAAAAGATAGATTCTTATCAGAAGATTTTACTTCAGTATCCAGAAAGTCTTGTTGCTTGAAGATAGTTTTTACGCCGGATACAGCTGTTATGATCTCCTCCTGTTCATAATGGGTATTTCCGATAGGCATCCGAAGGGTGAAGATCGAACCATGGCCTAATTTGCTGCTGGCTGTGATCTGGCCGTGATGCAGTTCGACGATCTGTTTGACGTAGGCCAGACCGATTCCGGATCCGCTCCGGCTGCCTGTTCCTTGATAGAAGGGGTCAAAAATATGCTCGATATCAATGGGCGCTATCCCTAGACCATTATCCAGCACGCGTAAGTAGAAATAATCTTTGAAGCTATTTTCTTCGAGTGAAATTTCAATTCTACCACTGGAAGCGGTATGTTTTATCGCATTGGAAAGGAGATTGGATAAAACCTGCTCCATCAGATATTCGTCAATCCAGACCTCTTTGAGCATACTCTTATTGATGTAGCTGATCGATATTCTGCTTTTTTTGAGCAAGGGTTTAAAACTGTTGATGACCTGCTGGATAAAAGGGTCGATAGGTACAGCTGATACCTGAAGTTTTATTTTTGCTTTGTTGATCCGATGAATGTCGATCAGGTCGCTGACCAGTCGCTGCAATTTTTTCGCACTTCTTTTGACACGCGACAACTGCTCTCGGACATCTTCTGATAGATCTTTTCGTATTTCGAGATCTTCGATAGGTGCTAGGATAAGGGTGAGGGGTGTTTTAAACTCGTGGGATATATTGGTGAAAAAATTGTTTTTGATTTCTGCAGCTTGCTGAATCTGACTGTTCATCTCCACGATCTGCTTTTGCTGGGATAGGATCTCTCCATTCTGGATTTCGAGATGTTTGTTTTTCTCCCAGTTGCTTTTAATAACGATAATGGAAATCCCACCAAATACCACGGCGAGCACCAAACTGACAACGAGCACATTGAGGACGGATTTTTGATTTTGATAAATCCGGTTCTGCTCAGTGATAAATTCCTGTCTTTTGTCGATGTCTACCTGTTGCTGTTGTATCTTTTGTGACTGTAACGCCAATAGTTCGGCATTTGTTCTGTCGATCACAGCAGTAGCGAGGATATTTTCGCGTCGATATTGTTGATTGTTGATAATCGCCAGTGCCGTTCTGATCGCTTCAGTTCCGCCGGTAGGGTAGAGCATAGAGGCATACATATGACCTTGCATAATCTGCTCAAGACCATTACCCGGTCCTGGAAGCGCATCTACACCAATGATTTTAATCTCTTTTTGGAGTTCTACCTCGTCAAGGGCCTTTTTTACGCCCATGGCCATCTGATCATTGAAGGTAAAGATAATATCACTCTGTGCCATTTGAGCGATATGCTTGCGCATTTCAGTGTAAGCTGTATTCTTTTGCCATCCACCATGGATAACAGCACTGACCTGCATGCCACTTACTGCAGAAATGCTTTGCATAAACCCCTTTTCACGTTCGATTGAGGCAGAGGTGCCTGATAAACCTGTCACTAATCCGATCTTTCCTTTACCTTGGAGGATAGTCTGGCTATATTGACCGGCAAGTTTTCCAATGGCCAGGTTGTCGGCCCCCACATAAGCATTGTATTGACCTGAAGAGGTTTTGCGATCTGTTACGATCACCGGTATTTTGCCCTGGAATACAGAGTCAACGATAGGTGTAAGCGGTTCAGCCTCATTGGGTGACACAATCAACAGATCTATACCCGCTTTGGTCAGTTCGCGTATCTGATCAATCTGAACATCATTATTGCCTTGGGCATCGCGGTATAAGAATTCAATATCAGGATTAAAGGAGAGTTCTCGTTTCATTTCCTCAAGCATAGTTTGCCTCCATGCATCATTCCCGATGCACTGTGAAAAAGCAATGACCCGCTTCTTTTTCTGGTTTGCCGATTGGCACCCCCAAAAAAGCAACAGGACGAATATGCCATAGAAGGTATATTTTCCCATGTTTATTTCCCCTTTACTATCCGAATATACATCATTTCAGTTTTTTTAGATAATAAGCCTAAGGTTAGTGTATTCCTTACACTAAAAAGAGATGGTTGAAATATGTATCATTTTCTATAAGATATGTCTAAAAACTGAAAGTCTAAAAAATATGAATTAGTGTAAGTTGTTGATGTGTAGTGTTTTGTGTTGTTTCTGAAAATGTTACATAAATAAATGTTTTTGCTGTCTTCAAATTTAAGTAACCGTGAAGTCAGGGTTAAATTTGGGTTAATCAATTATAGATGATAAGATGAACAAAAACAAAGTATTAGCCTGGTCTTTTGTAGTGGCATTAGGCGGATTTTTATTTGGCTTTGATACAGCTGTTATTTCAGGAGCTGAAAAGGCAGTACAGGAGCATTGGCATTTGAGTGAGTTTCAGCATGGGCTTACGATGGCCATCGCGTTAATAGGTACGGTAGTCGGTGCGGCATTGGGCGCTTTGCCTTCGGACAAGCTCGGCCGGAAAAATACATTATTTGTTGTAGCCGCATTATATTTTATTTCAGCGATCGGAAGTGCGCTGGCCAATGACTGGACAATTTTTATTTTATTCCGGTTTTTGGGCGGTATCGGTGTTGGTGTGTCTTCGGTAACGGCACCTATTTATATTTCCGAAATTTCACCCGCCGCTTCACGGGGTAAGCTGGTAGGTCTCTTCCAATTCAATGTGGTACTGGGTATTTTGATTGCTTATTTATCAAACTATTTTATCGGACAGGTTGGGGAAGAATCCTGGCGCTGGATGTTGGGGGTGCAGTGTTTTCCGTCGTTGCTGTTTTTTGTGCTGATTTTCTTTATTCCCGAAAGTCCCAGATGGTTGCTATTGCATAAGAACAACCTACCTGAAGCAACAACGATCATGCAGCGAATCAATTCTGAGGGCTATGAGCTTGAAATCGAGAAAATTCAGGCATCGAAAGATGCAATGGCAGGTGAAGGCAAATTATTTATACGGGAAAACGCCAGACCAATTTTATTGGCCTTATGTTTTGCGCTGTTCAATCAGCTCTCGGGTATCAATGCGATTATCTATTATGCACCGCGTGTTTTTGAAATGGCAGGCCTCGGTTCCCAAAGTTCCTTGCTTTCCACGGTAGGGATCGGAGTAATCAACTTTATTTTCACTTTGGTGGCTATCAATTTTATAGATAAGGTAGGTCGCAAAAAACTGATGCTGGTGGGGTCTATTGGATTGATCGTATCGCTCGCACTGGTATCGCAAGCTTTCTATACAGGGCAAACAACAGGATTTGCTATTACAATCTACCTGATGAGTTTTATTGCCTTCTTTGCCTTCTCTCAGGGAGCTGTGATCTGGGTGTTTATTTCCGAAATTTTTCCGAATGATGTGCGTGCCAAAGGCCAGACATTTGGCAGCTTGACCCACTGGGTAATGGCTGCGATTATTACTTTTTGTTTTCCGGCGCTGACAGAGATGCTCGGTGGTGGCGGCACCTTCCTGATTTTTGCGCTATTTATGGTTTTGCAGCTTGTTTATGTGCTGAAATTTATGCCTGAAACAAAAGGACGGTCGTTGGAAGATATGGGGCGGACCATCAATCTGCATTAAGTATCAAGCTATTATTGATCCAATTGCTTATGCATACAAATAATGATGACAATGAAAAACCTGAATAAATCAATACAAGGAGTTTGTTTCGGCGAAGTTCTTTGGGATAATCTGCCGACCGGAAAAAAACTAGGCGGTGCTCCGCTAAATGTTGCTTATCATCTCAATAAGCTAGGTGTTGTTGCACAAATGCTTACCCGTATCGGAAGGGATGAAAATGGATATGAACTGCTTACTGTATGCGAACAGCTGGGGATTCCGACGGCCTTCTTTCAGTACGATGACAGCTTGCCGACATCTACCGTTGAAGTGACAATTGATGCAGACCGTAATGTACAATACGATATTGTATACCCTGTTGCCTGGGACAGAATTACAGCGGAACCGGCTGTACTGGAAGCTGTTTCCAAAGCTGACTTTTTGGTGTATGGCAGTTTGGCCTGTCGCGATGATGTGAGTTTTCAAAGCTTGTTGACCCTATTAAAAGAGGCTTCCTTCAGGGTCATGGATGTCAATTTGCGTGCTCCTTTTTTCGGTCCTCATCGGGTACATGAACTATTACGCTACGCGGATCTCGTTAAGATGAATGCAGAGGAACTGCATATTATCGCTGAATGGAGTGGGGCACCCTCAACGTACACAGATCAACAGCGGGTAGATCTACTGTTAGATTGTTTCTCTATTCAGGAAGCTATCGTTACCTACGGCGCTGCAGGAGCGGTATACCATCATAAAAAAGCAAATATCAGTTATCATTTTCCTGCATTGAAAGTACAGGTGGAAGATACTATCGGAAGCGGAGATTCGTTTTTAGCAGCTTTTTTGACCAAGCGGTTCCAGATGGCTGAAGGAGTAGCCTTGGAGGAAGTGCTCGAATTTGCAGCCACTTTAAGTGGGTTTGTGACGCAGAGTAGTGGTGCATGTCCTGCTTATAATGCGGCGGATATCAACCGCTTTCACTGGCTAAATCCCATCTTCCGTGATAGCGAACGGAAAATGAAACAGTAAAGAGCTTATGACGCAAAAAAGGGAAAATGCGAAATAAGAAACAGCAAGAAAAATAATCAATTAATAATCTACTTATAATAACCAGTTATGTTTACAAGACAGCAAGCTATGTTGCTTCCGTCTTTGGCTCTCTTTTCAGTTGTTGCTTTTGCGCAGCAGACAGAAATTCGGGGGCGGATTGCGGACAGCGGAACAGCCGCTCCCATCGTCGGAGCGTCGTTAGTGGTCAAGGGAACCAGTCAGGCAACAAAGACAAATGAAAAAGGGGAATTTGTGCTCCAGCTATCGGGCAACAACGGTATATTGGAAATAACCTATGTTGGCTACGAATCCCAGACAATACCATTGGGGAACAAGAAATTTTTAGATATCCGGTTGGTCAGTACCGAAAAAGGGCTCGATGAGGTAGTTGTCACCGGCTATCAGCGAGAGCGCAAGAAGGATCTGACCGGCGCTGTGAGCGTCGTCAATGTGACCGAAATGATGAAAGCCCCTGAAAATAATCCCATGAAGGCGCTACAGGGGCGCGTAGCGGGTATGACAGTAACTTCTGATGGTAGTCCAAGTGGCGCAGCTACCGTACGGATGCGGGGTATCAGCTCGATCAACAGCAGCCAAGATCCACTCTATGTTATCGATGGTATACCGACACAAGGTGGGATGCATGAGCTCAATTCCAACGATATCGAGAGCATTCAGGTATTAAAAGACGCCTCTTCGGCAAGCATCTACGGCTCACGCGCTGCAAATGGTGTTATCGTGATCACAACAAAAAGAGGAAAACTCGGAGCGCCAAAGCTTACTGTAGACGCTTATGTGACCAATACACATTTTAATAATCGCATGAATGTCCTCAATGCACAGCAGTATGGTCAGGCGCTATGGCGGGCAACGATCAATAGCGGCGGTAATCCGAACAGCAATAATATCGGCTATCAATTTGAGTGGAACAACGATGCCAATGGCTTGCCGCAGCTCAACAATGTATTTGTATCCAAATATATCGATCGTGAACGCACAATGTATGCCGCAGATACCGATTGGTTCAATGAAGTTTCCAAACCGGGCCTACTCCAATCGTACAATGCGACGTTGAGTTCGGCTACGGAAAAGTCAAGCTCTTATTTTTCTTTGGGTTATCTGCACAATAGTGGAACACTTCGGTATACGGATTTCCAACGTATATCAGCCCGGATGAATGCCGATTATAAACTGTTTGATGGGAAGTTGGTTGTCGGCGAGAATTTTACAGTGAATAACACGGGAGAAGTGCAGGTGCCCGGGGATGTGCTCGATCTATCCTTGAAGGCATTGCCGGTTATACCTGTACATACCGTAGATGGAATAGGTTGGGGCGGTCCTGCCCTTGGGATGAATGATCGTCATAACCCGATGCGCCTATTACATGATAACAGGAATAATAAATACAATTACTGGCGCCTATTCGGAAATGCTTACGCCGATTTGCAGCTGATCAAAGATTTGCATATACGCACAAGCTATGGTATAGACTATAGTAATTTTTACAAACGTAACCTGGAAGTTTCCTATCGCTCAGGTTTTATGAGCAGCAACAGAAGTGCTGTTAATATGGAACAGTCTCAGGGATTAAAGTGGACCTGGTCGAATACTGCAACATACAGAAAAGAGATTGACAGACACACGATAGATCTACTGGCTGGTGTGGAAATGAACCGACAGAACGATATCAATTTTAATGCATATACTGCGGGAGATGGAGCTTTCGCTATTGAAACACCAGAATATATGTGGCCCGGTGTAAGTACAGGGACGGCTGCCGTTGGCGGTGGTTCCACAGGCTTTTCGCTCCTTTCATACTTTGGAAAGGCAAACTACTCCTTTGATGACCGCTACCTGGCCTCATTCACCGTGAGACATGATGGTTCATCCCGTTTTGGAAAAAACAATCGCTTCGCGACCTTTCCGGCTGTAACAGCAGGATGGCGAATCTCATCCGAACGATTTATGGCCGGTACCAAGGATTATGTCTCCGATCTTAAACTGCGCGCCGGTTGGGGACAGACCGGTAATCAGGGAATCGGCAACCTGGCGACCTATGGGCTCTTTGTACCTGAATATGGGGTGGGGGATCCCACCTGGAATATTGTCGATGGAACCGCTTATGATCTTTCAGGTACCGGAACAGGGACTCTCCCCTCCGGTTATCGAAAAATCCAGACTGAAAATAATGATCTAAAATGGGAAACAACGACACAGACCAATATCGGCCTGGACTTCACGTTATTCGGCCAGAGTCTCTACGGATCAGTCGACTGGTACATTAAAGCGACCAAAGATATGCTAATCAATCCTGCTTACATCGGGGTTGTCGGCGAAGGCGGCTATCGCTGGGCTAATGGTGCTTCGATGGAAAATAAAGGTCTGGATATTACGGCAGGCTACCGAAATAAGACTTCATTTGGTCTGGATTATGATGTGACCGCAGTCCTTTCGTCGTATAAAAATAAGGTGACCCATTTGCCCGAAGCCGTGGAAAACTCCTACGGTGGTCGTCAGGGCGATAATATTATCGGTAGACCATTGGGCTCATTCTATGGCTATTTAACGGATGGGATCTTTCAGAATCAAAAGGAGGTGGATGATCATGTCAACCAGACCGGTAAAGGAATTGGCCGTTTACGTTATCTTAATGTCTATGGTGCTGATCAGCAGATCACAGATATGGACCGCACCTGGATCGGCAACCCGCATCCTGATTTTTCCTATAGTTTGAATATTGCATTGAAGTATAAAGGATTTGATCTGTCTGTCTATTTTCAGGGGGTGCAGGGTATAGACGTTGAAAACTGGTTGAAAAAACAGACTGATTTCTGGAGTGTCGATGATGTGAACTCCAATAAAGGTGTACGGTTACTTAATGCCTGGACTCCACAGAATCCGACGTCCACAATTCCGGCTTTGCAGACAACAAACAATAATGATGAGGGGCGTCTGTCCAATTACTTTATCGAAAACGGATCTTATATGAAACTTCGAAACCTGTCGCTTGGCTATACCTTACCAACGGCAACAGCTTCCCGTTTGCGGATGAGCCGCCTACGTGTGTATGTTACCGGCCAGAACATGTTTACAGTTAAATCGAAGAATTTCACAGGGGTAGATCCCGAGAATGTAGGTTGGGGGTATCCGATCCCGACGACATGGACTGCGGGGGTAAATATTGGCTTTTAGAAGAGAGAACCAAAAGCCTTAGCGGATGAGAGGGGAATGGAGGAGACGAGGGACCAAAACAATAAATCCATGGAAATATGGAATATAAAAAACAGAATTCCAATGAAAAAAATAACCAATAAAATCGCGATAATGATGGTGTTTGCGGGGCTGCTGTCCGGATGCACCAAGTTTTTGGATCAGACACCTAATGGCGTACTGAGCTCCGACCAGGTAAAGGAACCCGAAAGATTACTGACAGCTACTTATGCAGCTTTAGGCAATGATCATTATGATGTGCCTTTTAGCTTATGGCCTTATGGTACAGTACGATCTGATGATGCATATAAAGGCGGATCGGGACCGCAGGATATACAGACCTTCCATTTTCTTGAGGTTTCCAATAACGTCACGACCAATTTTGCTGAGGTGGATAAACTGTGGTTTCAGCTTTATGTCGCTGTTTCACGTGCCAATAACACCATCAAAACGATTCAGGAAATGAACAATTTTGATGGCAAGGAAGGGAAGTTGGCCGAAGCAAAATTCCTACGGGGGCACTTCTATTTTATGCTCAAAACGCTTTTTAAATATGTACCCTACATTGATGAAAATGTGCCGGTAGATAGCTATGAGACTGTGTCAAATAGAGCATTGAGCAATGATGCACTCTGGCAAAAGATTGTCGATGATTTTCAATATGCAGTAGATCATTTGCCAGCTGTACAGACGGAAGTCGGTCGTGCAAATCGAATTGCGGCAGCAGCTTATCTTGCTAAAACATACTTGTACAAAGCCTATCGTCAGGATAACGAAGAACGCCATGCGGTAACCGGAATCAATCAGGGAGATCTGGAAAAAGTATTGCAGAATGCAGACATCGTACTTGCATCAAACCATGCTCTTGAAGCAGATTTTGCCTTCAACTTTTTGCCGGGGAAATATGAAAATGGTACAGAAGCATTGTTTTCAATCCAATTTTCAAAAGATGATGGTACGAAATTCGGACGTGTGAATTTCTCGGATCTGCTCTCTGTTCCGATGGGACTGGGCTGTTGTGATTTCAATAAACCTAGCCAGAATTTGGTGAACGTATTCCGTACAACGGGAAAAGGGGTACCGCTGGATAATTACAATACATTGAATAACTTCAATGCATCGGAAAAATACGACCCAAGACTATTCCATACGGTGGCAATTCCGGGATTACCTTATAAATATAATACCAAACGCATTTACGAGGAGAGCTGGAACCGTAATCCTGCGGACTATTCGGTGTATGCATCGTTGAAGGAGAATGTCGATCCAGATTGCGATTGTTTTGTTCCAATGGCACCATTCTTTGCAAATACAAAAAACCGTATTGTACTGCGAGTTGCCGATGTCTTATTGATGCGTGCTGAGGCGCTGATAGAATTGCACCGTTCCGCCGAAGCTTTGCCGCTGATCAACCAGCTGCGTATCCGTGCAAAAAATAGTGCCACCATGACGGGCTATGCAACGGATAAAATGTTGGTAGAAACCTATAAAAATGGAGATAACATTATATGGAATGAAGAAAATGCACGGAAGGCTTTACGTGCGGAACGTCGTCTGGAATTAGCCATGGAAAATGGACGCTTCTTCGATCTGGTACGTTGGGGAATAGGAGAACAGACCATGAATGTTTATTATGAAACAGAGAAATCGCGTCGTTCTTATTATGCCTCAGCTCATTTTACAGCGAATAAGAGTGAATATTTGCCTATTCCGGAAGCACAAATCAGACTGAGCAAATACCTATACAAGCAGAATCCCGGATATTAACTAACATACTAACCAATTTATACCAATGAGAACATTAAAATATAACATCGGATTGGGGCTTATGCTTCTGTTTATAGGCTTGTTTTCAGCCTGTAAACAAGATGTTGGAAGCCCGCTTGATCTAAATGCCGATGTGGACATCGTGTCTTTTAAAGTTGGTACCGCCATAGGGACGATAGATCAGCAGAAAGGCAGCATCAGTGTGTTGGTTCCAGCAGGAACAGATCTATCAGCGCTTGCTCCTGTAATTGCATTGCCCAGTGAAGCGAGGGTATCTCCAACTTCGGGTCTGGCGCAAAATTTTTCCTTTTCTTCCACGACACCGGTCACCTATCGTGTGTATAACGGTAATTTGTATAATACTTACCAGGTTACTGTCAAAGAAATAAAGGCGGAAATAACGGCTTTTCGTATCGGAGACCGATCAGGACTAATTGATCAGCAAAATAAGCAAATCAAAATTTATCTGCCATTAGGAACAGACTTGAAAAGCCTCACACCATCTGTCGAGTTTACATCGGGAGCGAGCATTGCACCGGGACTGGGCGGATTTGTGAATCTGAATTCCCCAGTAAAATATACGCTTACCTATATGGGGCAAACATTTCAATATACCGTAACGGCCATACTCGGCGAGGAGCCAAAGCAGGTACAGACAATTTATAATGGTGAAACTGTTGTGCCGCATTTCGATGGTTTGGGGGTAAGTGGGGTAGACTCACCTTATGCTAATCCAAAAACGAAAGGGGCCAATACTACTCCTTTCTGTGCATCCTTTATCAGAGATGCTGAAACAGGTGCTGGCTGGCACGGTGGCGCATTATGGAATGCCAATAAGGTAAATATTAATCCTGCAGCGTACAACCGTTTCTCTATCATGGTATTAAAGGATGTGGAAGGGGATGTACAGCTGGAGATCCAATCCGATGGCGAACAGAATAAAGATTGGCTACGGGCAAGGTATGTGAAAGCACATGTCGGTGAATGGCAGGAATTGATCTTTGAGGTTCCAGCTGGGAGAACAGCAAACATCAATAATATTCTTGTAATGCCACATGAACATCCCAACGGACAGCCAGTGGCTTTCCCGACCCAGCGGATGTATTGGGATGAATTAAAAGCACTGCCAAAAGAATAACCGGAGTAGATAATTGGAATATGGTTTTATTAGGAGATTTTAAATGAAAACTAACTTGTATTTATTTCCAGCATTATGCTATATGGCGTTGCTGACGAGCTGTAAAAGTGGGGATCAGCCCCTGCCTGTCAACAATCCTGATGACACCGCTTCGGTGGATCGGTCCACCTCCTGTACCATGGTACAGGAGACAGGTCTGTTTCAGACTTTCTATAAGCCGCAGCAAGGATTTGTCGGTGATCCAATGCCTTATTATAATGCCGATGACAAAAAGTATTATTTGTTCTATCTCTACGAAAATGCAAATCGCCACCCGATCTATGTAACCAAAACCAGCGATTATGCAACTTTTGAAGGCTTTACGGAAATATTGCCCGCTGGCGCTAGCGGAAGTCAGGATGAATGGATTGGAACAGGTAGCTTTATGAAGAGAGGTCAGACCTATTACTGTTTTTATACTGGTCATAACGGTAACCTGAATCCGGCTGAAAAAGTGATGGTCGCAACATCGGCAGACCTGCTGAACTGGACGAAACAGCCTAGTGGGACAATACCGGCTGCTGTGGGCTATGACCAGAATAATTTTCGGGATCCGCATGTATACTGGGACGAAAGTCGTGGTAGCTATGTGATGCTGGTCACGACCCGTAAGGATGGCAAGGGGGCGATAGCACGGTATGTATCCACAGATCTGAACAGCTGGTCTATCATAGATCCTCTGCTAGCGACAGCAGCACCCGCAGTAGGTAAACAAGAGATTGAAACGGATGCTGAAATATTGGAATGTCCCGATATCTTTAAAATGGGCAGTAAATGGTATTTAACATTTTCACGAATCAACAGGGATGAGCACCGGAAGACTTTTTATCGAATTGCTGATTCGCCGGATGGTCCCTGGAGGATCTGTCGTGATGCAGATGGTCATCATGAAACTTTCGATGGTTTATTTCTGTATGCTGGCAAGACGGCTACGGATGGAACGACACGCTATCTCTCAGGTTGGTGTTCAACAGGTCAGACGGTGAACAACAACAATGAATTACCTTGGTCAGGAAGTTTAATCTCGCATAAATTAGTTCAGGGACCGACCGGGAGATTATATCCAACTATTCCTGCTGCAATAAACAATAAGTTTAATAAGGAACTGGCTTTTGAAAAGCTGAATGCCGTTGGAAATGTTTCTGAAAATAATAAAACATACAGCATTACAGCACAGTCTGGCACCAGAAGTTATGCAAGATTCAACCGCAATACAGCTAGCGTTAAAATGTCGCTGACCATAGATGCTTCGCAATCAGATCATTTCGGTTTCTCTTTTGGTGCCTGTGACGATCCTTCGGAGCTGTATAGTATTGCCTTTGATCTGACGTCTTCAAACCGTTGGGGTATGCCTGCATTATTTATGAATCGTGAAACGGGTCTCGGTGGAACAGCCGGTAAAACAGAACTTAATTTTACGCCGTTGATTGTACCCGCCAATAAGGTCTTTGATGTGAAAATTGTAATCGAGAAATCGATCTGTGTGGTTTATGTAAATAATAACGTTGCTTTTACCAATCGGATCTATAAAATGGATCAGAACCCATGGACCATTTATGCCGATCAGGGTACGATTAAAGTCAATACAATGAAAGTCGAGAAATCATAAGAATTTTAGCTATTTTATTAGCAAAGGTACGGTGAAGATAATGTGATATAAAAACTTAATAAGATATGAATAGAATAAAGAAATATGGAACCATCATGCTCTTTGCGAGTTTGTTGAGTTCGGCTTTTGCGCAAGTAGGACAGCGAGACATGAATGAGCCTGTTGAAAAATACAGGCCGATCTATCATTTTACCCCCAAGCAGGGCTGGATGAATGATCCCAATGGAATGGTGTATCTTAATGGAAATTACCATCTCTTTTTTCAGCATAACCCCGAAAAATCTGTTTGGGGTCCCATGCACTGGGGGCATGCCATTAGTAGGGATCTGATTCATTGGGACGAACAAAAAATTGCTTTATATCCCGATAGCCTGGGGACGATCTTTTCGGGAAGTGCAGTGATTGATAAGAATAATACTGCTGGGTTTGGAAAAGGGGCTATGGTCGCTATTTTTACGCATCACAACCATCAGGAGGAAGACCGAAAAACGGGCCTGCACCAAAATCAGAGTTTGGCCTATAGCCTGGATCAGGGAGCAACCTGGACCAAATATAAAGGTAACCCAGTATTGCCAAATCCAGGAATCTGGGATTTTCGGGATCCAAAGGTGATGTGGTTCGAAAAATCAAAAAGCTGGATTATGACTTTAGCGACCAAAGATTGCATCACCTTTTATTCATCCAAAGACTTAAAAGAGTGGAAAAAGGAGAGCGAATTTGGTAAGGAAGTGGGCGCACATGGTGGAGTCTGGGAATGCCCTGACCTGATTCCAATGAAATATAACGGTGAAACCAAATGGGTATTATTGGTCAGCATCAATCCGGGAGGCCCCAATGGTGGTTCGGTAACACAATATTTTGTCGGTGATTTCGATGGACATCAATTTCAGCCCGCAGATACATCAGTCAAATGGTTAGATTGGGGGCCAGATAACTACGCTGGTGTAACCTGGAGCAATTTAGGAGAACGGCACCTGATGATCGGTTGGATGAGCAACTGGCAATATGCCAATGTGGTGCCAACGACGCGCTGGCGCTCATCTTCGACAATCCCACGTGAATTGACTTTGCAAAAGGTAGATCAAAAATATTATGTAAGCAGCACAGCAGCACCCGAGGTGGCTAAAGCATTTCAGTCTGTAAAAAAATATCAGGCAAATCAATCAAAAGAACTAACGGTGCAAGAGCAGCTGCCACAAGCATTTCGGTTGGAGATCAATAAGCTAAAAGTACAGAATTTTAAACTTATTTTGTCTAATGCTGTTGGAAATGAGTTGGTTGTCGGTTATGACAAAGGTCAGGATGCCTATTATATTGATCGTTCAAAATCTGGCGAAATTGCTTTCAATGCAGATTTTCCAAAAAGAAGCATAGCGGGGCGACTATCCAATAGCGAAACATTATCATTAAGCCTATATATTGATGTCAGTTCCGTAGAGCTCTTTGCTGATAATGGATTAACCGCAATGACCAGCTTGTTTTTTCCGGAGGAACCAATGACTCGGATACGTATTGTGGGCGATAATAACTTAATATTTCGGGATGTAAACATTGCCACATTCAGGGACAAATAATAAAACAAGCGGGCCTTTTTTTTTAAAGGCCCGCTTGTTTTATGGCTTAATCTCATCGCAATCAGGTTACTATCACATTGTAAAATAAATACCTGATTAGCTAGAATAATTTTAAAGACTAGCTTCGATTTGATATATTTAACAGTTGTTTTGCGGGATGACAATTACTAGACCTAATTTGTAACGCCAATTTACTTTTTAGCGAAGGCTCTTTTGCGATGAACTTTTATGTATAACACAATATAATAATGACACTTAATTTTTTTAAATGGAAATGCGCAGCAGCAGTGGGAATGCTTTTGTGTATGACCGAGGGATCATTTGCCCAGACAAAATCAATACCTTATGAAGGTGTGCCCGGATGGACCGAAAGCCAGAATAAAAGGATGGAATGGTTTAGAGAAGCACGTTTTGGACTTTTTATCCACTGGGGGCTGTATAGTGCAGCTGGGGGTAGTTTTGAAGGAAAGCAATATCCGCAACATTATGCCGAATGGATTCAGACCTGGGGGAAAATCCCCAGCAAGCAGTACGCTGCGGTGCTGAAACCAAAGTTCACCCTGCGTTCGTTTGAACCTAAAGCCTGGGCACGTTTGGCCAAAAAAGCAGGAATGAAATATATGGTATTGACTTCCAGACACCATGAAGGTTTTAGCCTATTTAATAGCCAGCAACCATACGCTGTAAAAAATGATATTACAGGAAGTGCCAACTTATCCCCAAAAGGCCGGGATTTATATAAAGAGATCATGACAGCATTCCGTCAGGAAGGACTGAAAGTAGGTGCTTATTATTCTTTACTCGATTGGCAGCATCCAGATTCTTACGAAGCTTTTAATCTGAATCCTAACACAGATAATCATCAACCTGATCATAACCGTTACAAGGAGTATCTCTATGGACAGGTCAAAGAACTTGCTCAGAATTATGGTCAGCTGGATATGCTATGGCCCGACTTTAGCAGCAAACAGCACCAAGGTGAGGCTTGGGGAACAAAACGCATGTTGACAGATCTGATCAAATGGCAGCCCAATATCATTATCAACAATCGGTTTTGGGATGGGTTAGAAAACAAAAATGGTGATATTGGAACCCCTGAAAAATATATTCCACCAACAGGGCTTCCGGGGATGGATTGGGAGGTTAGTCATACCATGAACGAAAGTTATGGCTATAGTGCACACGATCAAAATTGGAAGAGCTTTCCTAAAATCATGCAATTATTTGTAGAAACGGTAAGCAAAGGCGGTAATTTTCTGCTCAATGTAGGACCGGATGGGGATGGAGCCATTCCCGCACCAGCAATTAGAATTATGGAGCGTATAGGTGACTGGATGCAGGTCAATAAGGAGGCAATCTATGGTACTAAAGCAAGCCCTTTTCAGGCATTGGACTGGGGTTATTGCACCCAAAAAGAAGGTAAATTGTATTTACATATATTTGATCGACCTGCCAGCGGAAAAATTGATCTACCGATCAAAAACAAAGTCAAAGTCGCCTATGCGATGGCAAGCCCTAAAACCAAGCTGAATGTTACGATAGATAAGGGAAGACCTGTGATTCCGGTTGATGTTTTTGACATAGAAAAAGGACCGAAGGTAATTGTTGTCGAAATTCAGGGCAAACCGGATGTGGAAGAGAATTTGACGCAAACTCAGGCGGATGGGCGTATTGTGATGAATGCAAATAACGCTAAATTGCAAGATGGAAAAGGCCTTAAAATCATTGGTGCAACGACACATGATCCCAATCGTCCAAATGCCATCGGACAATGGAAAGATAGCAATGACCGGATCTATTGGGACATCAAAATCCAAAAACCGGGTAAATACCGTGTATTGATCAGTTATTTGCCAAATGCAAAACACAAAGGTAAGGTGATACTTTCGGCACTTGGACAGCAGCTTCCATTTGCTTTTGGGGCAGAAAATGGAACAGGATTTAAAGAAGTGGAACTGGGTATGGTGGAAGTATCGCAGCAGGTTATTGGCGAACCGAGCACCAGGGTAACATTACAGGCAGCGGCAATTGAAGGTGATATGTTACCAGAAATTGCATCGCTTACGTTGGTGCCAGTGCAGGAATAAGTTACTTAGATAAGTACAATTGTGCCAGCTGTTTTTAACCGTTGGGCGAAAGTAGCCCCGGCAAATATATCTTGTCGGGGCTGTTTTTTGTTGCAAAACGTAAGCAGTAGTTACCTTCACTTGGTTCCCAATTTTCTTATAGCAATAAATACCGGAGGTAAAAATTGGGTTCCGTTTATTGTTTACTGTGTTCGATTATATACGTACTCGGTGGCATTCCATAATGTTTATGAAAATCTCTGGAAAAATTTGATTGTACGGTATAACCTACCATCGTGGAGATCTGTGTAATATTATATTCTTTCTGGGTAAGCAGTTCGGCCGCCTTTTTTAAACGTGATATGTTAATCAGTTCATTTGGCGTCAGATCAGAGAGCCCCTTAATTTTACGATATAAAGTCGGACGGCTCATATTCATTAACTTAGCAAGTTCTTCGACATTTAGATCGATATCTGAGATATTGTCATAAATTACGGTATTGAGCAAACTTATAAAGTCTTTATCAGGTGCGGAAACATTAATTTCGGCTAAATGTGCACTTGGAGAGTTGGTAAAGTAATTTTTAATTATTTTTCGATTGTTTAAAATATTACGTAGCTGTACCATTAAAAATTCCATGGAAAAAGGCTTTTCAATATAAGCATCTGCCCCGATCTTCAGCCCTTGAATTTTAGCATCCAGTGCATTTTTTGCGGTCAGGAATATTACTGGAATATGGCTGTAGAGAATATCTGTCTTAATGCGCTTACATAGTGCAATGCCATCCATAATAGGCATCATGATATCTGTCAGAACAAGCTGTACATTGTCGCGGTCCAATATCTCAAGAGCTTCAGCTCCATTGTTAGCTCTTAGGATGGTATAGTTTATTTTGAGTTCCTTGTTGAGGTAGGCGAGTATTTCCTTATTGTCTTCAACGATAAGAATCACCGGTTTTTCAGTAGCTTCCTCCTCTTTGGTGTACATTCCACGTTCTTCAGTCCTGTAATTTTCTTCGAGAAAAGGTTTGATATCGAGCGACTGTTCCTGAAAGATAGGAAGTGAAAGTAGAAAAATATTTCTGTGTTCTTCGGTATAAACTAGCGATAAGGAACCCTGATGAAGCTCCACAAGTGAGCGGGAGAGTGGAAGACCAATGCCAGTACCAGTATCTTTATCAGACTCATTAAGGCGATAAAATGGCTCAAAGATCTTTTCTCTTTTGTCAAAAGGGATGATTTCGCCATCGTTTCGAAACTCTATATTAAACATGATATCATCACTGTTGAAGGGAAGCAGTTTGATATGTACATGATTGTCGGCGTATTTTATGCCATTATGAATTAAATTTGTGAGAATTTTGCGCAGAGCCTCTTCATCTACAAAGGCTGTTAGTGTAACACGGGGCAAAGAAAGATCATAATGCAGCAGTTTTTCTTTTGCCAGGGAGTTCAAATCATTGAATACATCGGACAACAAACTGTTGATATCCGTTTTAGTGAAAATAAGGCTCATATTATTTGTTTCTGCTTTTCTGAAATCTAAAAGTTGATTGGTGAGACGGATAAGCCTGCTGGTATTTTTCTCCATAAGAGCAAGATCACTCGCTGTTTCGCTATCCGTGAATTGTTGTGTGCGGATGAGTTTCTCGAGTGGCATTTTTATTAAAGTCAATGGCGTCCGGATCTCATGGGCGAGATTGGTGAAAAATTCAAGCTTAAGATTATATACTTCTTGTTCTTTTTTACGTTCATAGTTGTCCATTTTCTGGGCATTATTTGCCTTAATAAGCAGGAAGTAATATCTTAAAATCAACAAAACAATGGTGCTAACAGCGAAGAAATAAGCAAAGTATGCCCATGAAGACAACCACCAAGGGGGAGACACTACAATACGCAGTTCTTTTTCAGTTGGATTCCATATTCCATTATTGTTAGCCCCTTTAAATCTAAAGGTATAGGTTCCGGGAGGAAGTTTATTGTAATATATCCTTTGGTTGCCTGTAATATCCGTCCAGCCCTTATCATACCCCTCCATGATATAACGATAGGCATTGCTTTTTGGGGAAACAAAGCTCAAGGCTGCGATATTAAAACTGATATTGGAACTGTTATAGGACAGTTGAATCTCTTTTGATAGCGAGATGGATTGTTTCAGTATGCCATTTTCACGAACTGGTATGCTTTCGTTGTTGATCTGAATGTCACTAATGAATATAGGTGGAATAAAGCTATTCTTAATGGATTTTGTTGGGTTAAAGCTTACCATTCCCTTTATGGTACCAAAATATAATGTGCCGTCCTTATCTTTAAATGCTGAATTATAGTTAAACTGATCCGCGGGAAGCCCGTCTCTCGATGTATAGATGACCATATGGGGGATATTTCCGTCCAGTCTGACCAATCCACCACCTGTTGATATCCAAATACTGTTATTATCGTCTTCCAGTACTTTAAATACTTGATTGGAAGGTAAACCCGATTCGGTCAGATAGTTGGTGAAACGCCCGTCACGACGGTATTTTGAAAGACCACTTTCGGTACAAAACCAGAGATTTTTTTTGCTATCTTCAAATAAACCGTTGACGTAATTATTGACGAGCGTATTGCGCTTACCTTGTTCGGAGCTTAAATGTTGTATTTCGCCTGTACCGCGATTATATTGGTAGACTCCACTGCCATACGTATTGACCCAAAGTATACCATATTCGTCTTCGTAAATTCCTTGTATCCAGGCTTTAATGGGGAGGAGGTCAAAATTGTCATTGTGTTTATTGTAGCCATATAATGCGCGGTCTGTTCCTACAAACATGCTGTTGTCTCTGGACTTAAAGATGCAAACGGCGAAGCTGCTTTGCAAGGGACCTCTACCGATGCGGTCGTAGTGCTTTTTTAATTCTCCGGTCTTTACGTCGAGTATATCCAGTCCATGTGTTGTGGAGCCTACCCAGAGTTCATCGCCGATTGTTGCCAGGCCATGGACATTGTTATGCGCAATACTTCCCTTTTTTCCATTGGCAACAAAATGCTGAATCTGTTGTGTTTGAGCATCTATTTTGTTTAGACCACCATCTTCTGTACCTATCCAGAAATTTCCATAGTTATCTTTTTTTATATCGTGTACGATATTCCCTGATAAAGCAGATTTTCCAAATCCATATAAGTACTTTTTGAAATTGTCGAATTGGTTGCTGTATTGGTTAAAACCGCCGAAAAATGTTCCAAACCAGATGTTATCTTCACGGTCCCGATAGAAATTCAAAACAGCATTGTCCGATATGGCAAATGGATTGAGCAGATCTTTTTTGATGTGTTGGCTCTGACCGGTATGAATGTCATAGGTATATATTCCCGTCTCTGTTCCGATCCAGTATACTGACTCTGCCTGTTGGATAATACAATTTGCCTGGATGACTTTTTTGGGGTAATGGTTTGCAAATAAGTTTTTTAAAGTTCCGTTTTTAAAATCAAACAGGTAGGATGAATTGATGGTGCCGACCATGAGCAGGGAGTCGTTGATGGCGTAGACGGTCTTAGTGTTGGCAAGTGCTTTCCGATTTGTTTTTTTGACTGCAATTTGAACAAACCTGCCTTCGTTGACCTGATACCGTTCTATCGTACTGTTAATATCTGTGGTCCACAGCCCGCCTTTTTTGCTACTGGTAATGGCCACTAGGGTATTTTTGTTTTGATCAAAAGGAACGATCTCCGTCGTGTAAGGATTATAACGATAGAGTTTTCCGGCGGAAAGCAGCCAGATAAAGCCGGCATATTCATGTATGGCATTTACCTCTCCAATCGGTATTCTATTGAATGGTTGGAAGTTTTCCTTAACCGGATTGTAACAATAGGTCCCCCGTGTTGTTCCCACCCATAGTACACCTTTGCTATCGGTAAGGATACTTAAAATAGATGAACTCCCGATGCTTGTGGGATCGGAAGCATTGTGCCTAAATATCTTAAATTGATTGCCATCAAAACGATTAAGACCATTCCTAGTCCCTAGCCAAAGAAAGCCCTGGGTATCTTGTGTAATACACTTAACAGAACTATTGGAGAGACCATCGTGGGGTTGATAATTTTTAAAATAGAACGATTGCGCCTGTAGGTTAGTCCATACAAGTAGGAGATAGAGTATAGGTATAAGGGTTATTACGCGCAAAATTGATAATGTATCTCTAAAAATAGTCAATAAAAAAGAAAAAAAAGAGTTTTGCTGATACACTGTGATATAAAATTGAGACGCTATGATTGGGGTTGCAGTAAAGATTTTCTCATTTTTATGGAACGATAATAACCAAATATAAACGTATGTCTTGCCCTAAAATTATGACAGTGAAAACCTGTAATCTTATTTTTCAGCGAGTTTCTTCTCAATGTTTAGCGTTGACGATGCTATATTTCAATGTCTTAACTTTTTGCACTGTTTCTAATTTGGTTTCTCTCGAAGTATGTTGTTTTAAGAAGGTCAGTTGTCGCTATTTGACGGGTGCCTAATGAAGCACGAAATTTTTGATTGCGATAGATTTTGAAATCACTTAACATTATTTGAACAGGACAAAGTTCAACATAATATAATCAATTAAACCACCAATTTAGAAGCGTATGAAAAACAAACTACTTGCGCAATGTGTAATGATGCCAGCATTACTGCTTACAACCTTTTTTGCGGTAGCCCAGACCAGGGTGCTGAAAGGAAAGGTCGTGGATGAGACCCAAAGTCCATTGACTGGTGCTACCATTAAAGTAAAAGGGAGTACTACAGCAACAACCACCGATGCTGACGGTGGATTTTCAATAAATATCAGTACTGATGCGAAATCACTTGAGGTATCCTATATTGGCTATGCAACCAAGGAAGTGCCAATTGCAGGCAACGACATGACCATTGCACTTGAACCGGGCTCCAATCAGGGGTTGGATGAAGTGGTTGTTATTGGTTACGGTACTGCTCGCAAAAGAGACCTGACGGGATCTATGGTAACGATTGGTGCCAAGAATTTTAATAAAGGTATAATGACGAGCCCTGATCAATTGATTCAGGGAAAAACTCCTGGTGTAATGGTTATTAACAACACGGGGCAGCCGGGTGGATCAACCACAGTACGTATCCGTGGTAACTCATCGATCCGGGCGAGCAACAATCCGTTATTTGTACTTGATGGGGTGCCAATGTCAGGTAACTCACCATTGCCGGAGGGTAGGGGCGGATTTTCCTCGGATAGAGGGAACCCATTGACTTACCTGAATCCAGGTGATATTGCAAGCATGGATATCTTGAAAGATGCTTCCGCTACAGCAATCTATGGGTCACGTGGAGCAAATGGAGTTGTTATCATCACAACGAAAAAAGGAAAAGTCGGACCGCCGGAAATTTCTGTTGGTGCATCAGCGGGGGTATCTACGATGCGTGAATATCCAGATGTGCTAAATGCGTCGCGCTTTAGAGAAGCGTTAAATTATTATACGCCTTCTGAAGTAGCAAATTCTGACTTTGGCGGTAATGAAGATGCTTTTAAAGCAATTACAAGAAAAGCAATTACCCAAAATTACTATGCAGATGTAGCCGGGGGTACTGAGCACGGGAAATATCGTTTATCGGGTGGATATCTAAACCAAAATGGTATTATCCGTGGATCCCAATTGAAGAAATATACAGCAAATTTTAGCGGTAATTTTCGTTTTTTGGAAAACAAAAGATTAGGACTTGACTTTGCTGCGTTTTTAACTCAAATGGATAACAAATATGCGCCAATCAACGCAACTGTCGGGTCAGAAGGTAATGTAATCTCCCAGGCGCTACAATGGAATCCAACAAGACCATTGCGCGATGATAAAGGCAATTTAACCTTTGTTAGTTCAACCACGCGTAATCCATTGACCAGTATCGAAGCGTTCAAGGACGTAGCAACGACAAACACCATGGTGGTCAATTTGGCGCCTTACTATAAAATTACGGATGATTTAGAATACCGATTTATCTATAGCGCCATGCGACAAACCGGTAACCGTGAGGGTATGTATAGAGCCGGGTTAATTGATCCATCGGCAGTGAATAATGAGCAAGCATTTATCTCTAATAATGGCGAGACAAATTTGCAGATGACACATATGCTTTCTTACAACAAACAAATCAACGACGACTGGAGTGTAAACGCTGTTGCTGGTTATGAGTATTTGGATTATAATTACAACAACAACATCTCATTCGGTGGCGGATTTAAGTATATGGGATTAGATTACTTTGATTATTTGCAATACTCGACAGTTTCAACCCGGGAAATAGCTTCTTACAGAAGTCCGACCAATCAATTGCAGTCATTTTTCTTACGCGGTGGATTTAATTATTTGGATCGCTATTTATTTACAGCGACAGCGCGACGAGATGGGTCAACTAAATTTGGTGCTAATAACAAATATGCAATGTTCCCATCCCTTGCGATCGCTTGGAATGTGGCGCAGGAAGATTTTTTGAAATCCAGCGGAATTTTTGATCAGTTGAAAGTTAGAATAGGATGGGGAAAAACAGGGAATCAAGAATTCCCTTCAGGTGCCTCCTTGAATAGATTTACGTTCGGCAATCAAAGTGTAGGTAGAGCCAACTTTCAAAATAGAGACCTAAAATGGGAAACCTCTACAACCCTCAATGCTGGTATTGATTTCTCTGTATTAAAAGGACGTTTGTACGGCTCAATAGACTATTTTAATAAGAAAACTACGGATGCTTTATTTGAACAAACATTAGCACAGGATGGCCCTGCTGGACGTATCTGGGTAAATTTGGATGGTGAAATTGTCAATAAAGGGGTAGAGATTGCATTGACAGGTACAATTGTGAAAAATGACAACTGGACTTGGGATTTGACCGGTAATGCTACATTCCTAAAAAATAGTGTGAGTGGTTTGGTCGGTTATTATGAAACTGGTGCATTGAGAGGACAAGGTTTCTCAGGTGTATTGGGACAGCGCATGGTCAATGGACAACCATTAAATGTATGGTATTTGGCCGATTATCAGGGTATTGATCCGCAGACAGGGACAAGTATGTATCGTGGTCACGACGGGAGCATCAATACAACGAATGACCCCGCTAGTAATAAATTCTATATGAATAGTCCTAATCCTACTACTTTGCTAGGTATTTCGACCAATGTTAGCTATAAGCAATTTTCTTTGGCGGCCAATATGAATGGTGCACTTGGGCATTACCTGTTCAATAACACTGCCGCGACAACTTTAGGCATCAGTAATTTGTCTTCCCGTAATATCGGCTCGGCTTTCTTTAATACATCTGTTAAAGAATCCACATCGAATTCAGCGTCAGCCTCAACACGTTATCTGGAAAAAGGAGATTATTTAAAAATGGCTAATTTGACATTGAGCTATAAGGTGGGCAACGTAGGGAAAACACTTAAAAATTTAAATGTTTCCCTCACCGGACAAAACCTCTTTATCATAACTAAATATACAGGCTTCGATCCGGAGGTTAATACCGACGGTTCCAATAATGGTATCCCATCATTGGGTATCGAGTATTTGCCTTATCCTCCAGCCAGAAATATTCTATTGGGGGTGAACTTCTCACTATAAGTATATTGTTAAATGTCATTGGATAACAAAAATATAAGACAGATGAAATTAAGAACTTTATTATATATCGGAATAATCGGTTCAGTTGTTACAAGTACGTTCTCTTGTACAAAACTGAAGGAAGAATTTAGAGGCGAACTGGAGGAGGGAACATCGGCTATAGATCCGGGGGCGCTCTTAGTGACTGCTTATAATTCTTTGAATACGCCTTATCAACAGGAGCAACGTTGGGTGATGCAGGAAATATCGACGGATGCGGCGATGGCCCCTACGCGTGGTGGCGATTGGGATGATAACGGAATGCACCGGGCAATCCATCTTCATACCTGGAATGCAGATAATGGTTATATGAATAATACTTTTGTCAGTTTGGGTACTGCAGTTTACAACGCAGGTGTTGTTGTGCGTAGCAATCCAAATGCACAGCAGGCTGCAGAAGCAAGATTTATCCGCGCTTTGGCTATGTTTGATCTCTTGGATCTCTATGGAGTAGTGCCTTTCCGACAGGGCCCTTCACTAGAAGATTTTAAAATAGCGCCAGATGTATTACAACCGCAGGCAGCCATTGATTTTATGGTAAAAGAACTCAACGAAATCTTAAGTAGTTTGCCCGCAAATGGGCCAAGAGCGGCTTATGTAGCCAATAGGAATGCCGCAAGAACATTATTGATGAAAATCTACTTGAATAAGGGTGCATTTTTAACTAGGCAAACCCCAACTTTTGCGGCAGAGGACATGAATAAAGTAGTTACTTTAGCCAAAGAAATCACCGCAAGTGGAGCATATACGGTATCTGCAAAAGGAAAGTATTTTGATAATTTTGCCCCGGATAATGATGAAAAATCGACTGAGAATATCTATACCTTATTCAATAAAAACGGAGAACGAGGCGGTAACGTGGATCGAACCTGGAATACAGTTGCCCATTATAATCTGAATCCAGGAGGATGGAATGGCTGGTGTACACTCTCGGATTACTATGATAAATTTGGAGCGACAGATGAGCGTAGAGGCATTTACTATGACTATCCAGCAGATACTACCTCAAATAGAACCAAGAAATTCCAACGTCAGAATGTAGGTTTTTTTGCGGGACAGCAATATAATTGGAGTACCAATAAGCCGCTAATGGCTCGAAACCCTTCGACAGCACCGTTATCATTCACACGTGAAGTAACAATCAGAACTTCCGGGGCCACATTGGAAACCGCAGGTATCCGCCCAATGAAGTATGCATTTGACTATGCGGTGACTGGACAACGGAATAACGATTGGGTTGTGTTTCGTTACTCTGATGTGCTATTAATGCAAGCCGAAGCTGTGTTGAGAGGTGGGACAGGTTCGGCTGCAGAAGCGCTAGATTTAGTCAATAAAATTCGTACTAATCGTGGCGTTACTAACTTCACGACCTTGACGCTCGACAATCTATTAGATGAGCGTGCACGTGAATTGTATTGGGAAGGTTGGCGGAGACAAGATCTGATTCGATTCGGCAAGTTCTTACTAGCATGGCAAGAAAAGGCAGCGGATCCAGATCCAAAAACCTTGATTTATCCAATTCCTAGCCAACAGATTGCGGTAAACCCTAACCTGAAACAAAATCCAGGTTATTAATAAAAACTGCTTTAGTTGCGGTAAATATCGAACTAGAGCAGTTCTGATGTTGTATTGAAGGTCTTTGGGTTATAAGGGGCACCTTATCATCTAAAGACCTTTTTCTTTGGCTGAATTGGTATGTGGGCAGTACAGAATTGCTCGACAAGTTATTTCTTTGAAGTTTTTTGATGTGACTTCTTGAAGATGAAAATATTATCTTGTTTTTTTGATAAAAAATAGTCACTTTAGTTGTGGATAACTAGCCAAAAAAGATTGGTAGCTTGATGGACGAAACTTAAGAATCTATCAGGGGCCGAGTTCCGATGTGATGATTGTGAACAGTGATTACAAGGAAGCAAGACCATCTAAATGTAGAATATGATTAATGACATCCTACAGCGTGCACCGACTGACGAAAAAGAATTTTTTCTAGTCTATCGTTATTGGTATAGAAAATTATATTATTTTTTATACCACAAAACGCAGTGTTCGGATCTTGCTGAAGATGTTGTCCAACAAACATTTCTGATCGTTTGGGAACGTAAAAATGGGGCGGATCAGCGGGTGCTATTCAGTACACAGCTTTTTCAAATTGCGCGTACCAAGTTGATCGACGAACTTCGCAGACAGGCCTTAAACCGAAAATACGTAGATTTTGAGAAACCTTTTGTGCTGAGCCAGTATGAAGATATGGAAACACGGATCGCCTACAAAGATGAGTTGGAATATGTCAAAGGGCTGATTGCGCAAATGCCCTTTATGAGGCAGCAGGTCTTTTATCTACATAAGTTTGAAGAGTTGAGTTACAAAGAAATTGCCGTCAAATTATCCATTTCGCCTAAGACCGTAGAGAACCACATCAGCATCGGTTTAAAATTCATTAAAAAATTTTTCAAATTGCTTTAGGGGATAAGGTAACCTTTATTCGTATAACAGTTAAATACCTGCTCGCAACTGGGTAGCAACTGTTATGAATCGTAAGCAATTATTAAATAAATTCCTGGCAAATCAATGCTCAGCGGAAGAGGCTAAACTTGTCTTCTCCTGGCTTAATGAGAACCCGAAATTATTGGATGACCTGATCTCGGAGGATGATTGGACCTCTTATATTGCACAGGAGAAAAATGTTAAGCGTAGGAACGGCAATATCTCCAAGATATTTACTGTTTTTGTCATCTTTGGCTTGCTGTTTTTTTGCTCAAATCTGTTTGAGGAACCGCATGGTCAAATTGCACAAGACATCATCAGGAAGACCTATTATAATCCGTTATCTCGGCCCAAAGAAATTATTACGGACGATGAATCTCATCTTATTCTTGCACCGGGGGCATTGGTGCAGGTCAGAATAAAATCAAATCTTGATTTCAGATATGTAAAGGTATTGGAGGGAAAAGTTCAATTTGAAGTAGCAAAAGATCCATCTAAGCCTTTTATTGTGGAGAGTGACCAATTGACAACAACCGCACTCGGAACACAATTTATTGTAAACTACACAAGCCGCTCTAAAGACGTCCTTGTACAGTTGCTGGAAGGGAAGGTACGGGTGGCACATATCATGCAAAGTGCAGAGCATGTAAAAATCCTCAAACCTGGACAGCAAATTCACTTCTCAGCAGCTTCGCAAATGGTTCTTTCCGACTTCGGAAACACTAGTAAAGGAGCTGACCGTTTAGTTAATTTCTTACCACGGCTTATAAGTACAGCGAAAGAAAAAGAATATAGTTACCCAATGACGATTCATCAATCGGCAAACTGGTTGGAAATGGAGGAAACTTCCTTGTCCGAAATTATCCAATATATCAATCATGAACTAGATATGCCCGTATCGTATGACTCGCTACTGGTCAGGAATTATCGTTTAAAAGGACGTTTCCGAAGGAATGCGGCTATGGATTTACAGGATAAAACACAATTGGCTGAATCCATTCTACAATTGATTGTTGAAGTAAATCCGTTTAAGTTGGAAAAACAACAGAACACATATATACTCAAACCTAAAAAATAGAATTATGGTAAAACTCAACTTAACCAAGAAACCATTTTTTGTTTTGCTGCTGCTGACACTGATGTCCTTTCAATGTCTGGCTGGAACGATAAATGGTATTGTCAAGAATGCTGCCGGGCAGCGTCTAGCTGGGGTCAGTATCGTATTGAAAAATGCGGGAAGCAATTTTTCGACGAGCAGTTCTAGTGCGTCAGACGGGAGCTTTCGTTTTGCGGAAGTCCCCAATGCCAAAGGTTATGAATTGACCTTTTCCTATATAGGTTATCAGACTTATGTAGAAAAAGATGTACAAGTGTCAGTTTCGGGCGCGACAACCCTGTCTATTATCTTGGAGGATCAGGTCAACCAATTGGAAGATGTAGTGGTGATCGGCTATGGTAAGCAGAAAAAAAGTGATCTGACGGGGGCCATTGCTTCGCTTTCGAGCAATGAACTAACAAAAGGCGGTGCCGTGAGTAATGTCGGGCAAGCATTGCAAGGAAAAGCTTCAGGAGTAGTGGTAACACAAAACTCGAAAGCTCCCGGAGGGAGTACATCTATTCGGATTCGAGGAACAAATTCCATCAGTGGAAGTAATGATCCATTATATGTTATTGATGGTTTCCCGACAAATAATGGGATCAATATCAACCCAGATGATATCGCCTCCATGGACATTCTCAAAGATGCATCAGCAACAGCGATCTATGGATCCAGAGGTGCAAACGGTGTTATCATCATTACGACGAAACGAGGTAAGACAGATCAAAATAATATTACCTATAGTGGTTATGTGGGGACGCAAAATCCGATTAATCCCTTCACTTTTTTGGATGGCAAGCAATATATGAATCTGGCTAATGCATTGTATAAAGAAATTAAGGGACGAGAAAATCAGGAATATGCAGTATACACAAAATCACAGCTTGAGTCGGATGTCAATACCGATTGGATAAAAGAGACGATGCGCAATAGCATTTTGCAGAATCATAACCTACAGTTTTCGGGAGGTGGTGAGAAAACAAAAGTATTGACAAGCCTAGGCTATTTTGATCAAAAAGGGGTTCTGAAGACAACGGATTTTAATCGGGTATCGGGGCGTATCAATGTGGATCAAAAAGTTAACGATTTTATTCGAGCTGGTGCAACTTTGTCTGCCCAACGAGAGAAATCCAATATGCAGGTATATGATGGGAATATTTTGAATTCCAATGTATTGTATAGCATCCTGACTTATGATCCTACAGTTCCAGTGTATAATGCTGATGGTAGCTTTGGAAGGCCTCCAGGCGGACAAGGTGATAATCCATTGGCCAACTTAATTTCTCGAATCAACGACGTCCAACGCGACAAATTAAACGGAAATATCTTCGTCGAAGTCAATCCGATCAAAGAATTGACATTACGTATGAATGCTGGGACAGAGATTACCCATGACCAATTAGGCAGCTATCTGACCAGAGATTCTTATCAAGGGGGCATCGACGATGGCGTTGCTAGTCAGGCTGACTATAATGAAACACATAATCTTATTGACTTTTACGCGACATACGCAAAAGTATTTAACGAAAAGCATAGCTTGAATGTGATGGGTGGTTATTCGTACGAAAAATATGTGCGTAACAATAAAGGCATAAATGTCAAAGGATTTTCGACTGATTTATTAGAGTACAATAATGTAGGCATGGCCTCAAGTATTACTGGTGTGAATTCTGCAAAATCTGAGAATCTCGTGATCTCTTTCTTTGGCCGTGTAAATTATGCTTATAACGATAAATACCTGTTGACGGCGACCTTAAGGCGGGACGGCTCTTCACGTTTCAGTCCCAATCACCGTTGGGGAACTTTTCCTTCGGCGGCCTTTGCCTGGAAAATCAATAATGAAGACTTTATGAAAGAACAACAGCTGTTTTCAGATTTAAAGTTTAGATTGGGCTACGGTCAGACCGGAAATGACCGCGTGGCGGACTACGCTTCCTATGGTTTAATGGATAATGGACACTATACTTTTGATGGTGTCAATAATGCGGGTGGTGTAAAGCAAAATCCGAATTACCCCGAAAACGATAAACTAAAATGGGAATCCACCACGCAGTATAATGTGGGTGTTGATTTTTCATTCTTTAAAAATAGATTGGCATTTACCTTGGATGCTTATTATAAGAAGACAAACGATCTCTTGATAAGAAGTATACTACCATACTACACTGGATATAGTTCTGGACAGCGCAATCTGGGTACAATGAATAATAAAGGATTGGAGTTTTCGGTAACCAGCAAGAATATGACGGGTGAATTTACCTGGGAAACAAAATTGAACTTAGCTATGAACCGCAATAAAGTTTCCAGTCTCGGTGGTGAACCCGATCAACTATTGACTTCTTCAAAACCAATGGGTAATGTCTCGGAAGAGGCTTATTCCGTGATCCGTGTAGGTGAATCATTAGGATCGTTGTTTGGTTATAAATATCTTGGTGTAATTCAACAAGGGGAGAAGTATGCTCCTCAACCTAACGCAGATCCCGGTGATCCGAAATTTGCTGATGTCAATGGTGACGGCACGATCAACTCAGCTGACCGTACAATCATTGGTCGGGGATATCCGAAATTGAATTTTGGTATGACCAATACATTTACATATAAACATTTCGATTTAACTGCGTTTGTCTATGGGAATATAGGAAACGATATGCTCAATATGACGCGTATGAATCTCGAATGGCAACGGAGTACAGAAGCGTTAAACCGATGGACACCGACTAATACCAACACAGATATACCAAGAAATGGATTTTATTATATGAGTTATGGCGGGTATATCAATGATCATTTTGTTGAAAATGCATCTTTCTTACGCTTACGGAACTTGACATTGGGTTATACCGTTCCATTGAAAACAAAAGCAATTCAATCCATCCGTGTGTACGGCATGGCGGAAAACTTATTTACAATCAGTAATTACTCCGGTTGGGATCCAGAGGTGGATACCAAAGGTTATGAAAATGATGCGTTGGTAAAGAATAGATCCGGAAATAACCAGAGTGCTAATGCCGGTGTGGGATTGGACTTCAATTCCTATCCTTCAATGCGTTCATTTACTTTTGGCGTTAGTGCCACATTTTAATATGTAACACCCAAAATTCTATACGACATGAACAAGATTAAAACGAATATAAAATATATGCTGGGAATAGCTGGACTAGCCTCTATTCTTACCGGAAGTTTGCAAAGCTGCACCAAGCTCGAACCAAAGTTATATAGCGATCTAACAACTAAAAACGCCTATTCAACAGAAAGCGATATTAATGCAGCCTTAACAGGTATATATACAAGTTTGTCACCTTATCCCGGTGATGCTTATTTATATTATGCGGGATATCTGGTAATGATTACAGATTACGCGACTGACATAGGCTTTTCTACGGCAGCTGGAGATCCTACACGGATGAGTAATTTTACATACGATGACAATAACCGGTATTTTAAGTTCAACTACCAAAATATGTATCAGGTTATCAGTAATGCGAATATGCTGATTGACCGTATTGAAAATGTAACGATCTCTGAGGGGCGAAAAAAGGAAATTATTGCACAGGCGAGATTTCTGCGCGCTTTATCCTATATGGATCTAACAGATGCTTGGGGGCCTGTGCCACTAATTACTACGGTTAAAAATCCTACAGAGAGCTACAATGAGCCCTTGGCTCCCGTTGAAAAAATCGACGCACAGATTGCAGAAGATTGTCAATATGCAATGGATAACCTTCCGGAAAAATGGGCCGCCGAAATTGGACGTGCGACAAAAGGTGCCGCGCTTACACTGATGGGCAAGATGTATATGCGTTCACATAACTATGAAAAGGCAAAGGTTTATATTGATCAGGTACTGGCGCTGCGGACCAAAGGGATATATAAATTAAACCCTGACTTTAAGAAAGAATGGTCTGATGACAATAAGGTGGATATGGGCTTGATCTTTGGAGTTCTACATGAACCTACATTAAATGGAGGCGAGATTACAAATCACTTTGGTCCAACCGATAATCCAGAAGTACCGGATAGATGGCAATATTACGGTGTATCATTGGATTTTTGGCGGAAGTATAGTGATCTCGATCCGCGGAAAAAATTCTTCTATTACAATTACGAGGGTAAAGCGGCACGTGATAAAAATACGAAACATGGATTTTTTTACATGTTACCAGCAAAAGGGCAGACAACGCCTCCTAGTGATACAGTGAAGTTTTTGCAAAATGTTGCTACAAAAAAATACTCCTACGATATGGTCAACAATTCCTATCTTGATGGACGTACCATACAAGTATTTCGTTTAGCGGATGTGATTTTGTGTAAAGCGGAAATTGAAAATGCATTGAACGGGCCCGCAGCTGCATTGCCTTACATCAATGAAGTTCGCAAACGGGCTGGTGCACCAGCTTACGGTGATCATCCAGACTTTCCAGTACCGACAAGTAAGGAACAGATGATCGATGCATTGGTGGATGAACGTGGTTTTGAACTGGTATTCGAGTATAAAAGACGCCAAGACTTGATCCGATTGGGACGTTATGAAAAAGTGAGTAATGCCTATCTTAAAGGTCGCGGATTGAGGGAGAATGTTACTGAAGCAATGCGGTATTTTCCTTATCCATTGGAAGAGGCCCGTTTACATCAGGAAATGACTGCAGCAAATCCATCGCGATTGCCTAAATAATAATAAGACGGAATAAAAAAATTTGTGCAGATGAAATTCTTCAAAGCAATTATCGTATTAACGGCCATAGTGGCTGCCTCTGCCGGTTACTATTATTACAGCAATCAGGTAGAAATCGAAACGATTGAACTCACATCACCCAATAACCTGCCCCTCGATGAGGATATTCATGTACGTCTGAACAAAGCTGCGGATGCTTATGTCGAATATTGGAAAGAGGATGGTGGGCCGGTCCATCAAACTGTTGTGTCGAAATCGTCACTGAATCATAACTTTCATCTCTTGACGCTGGAACCTAATAGCAGTTACAAATTTCGGGTGGTCATCGATCAAGTAATCCCCGTCAAATCCAGTGAACAGTCTTTTAAGACAAGACCGCAATCGCCATGGATGGTGCATGATTGGATCAAAGCCGACCACCCACATGATGAAAAAGCACTGGGGAATGGCTTGGTATTATTATGCTATCGCGGTTATCCGGGCTATATGGCTATGGTCGATGGGAAAGGAACGATCAGATGGTATTGGCAAGATGAGAAATTGGGCGTGCGGCTAGCTTCATTAACACCAAGGGGAACAATTTTAGCTTTACTGGCTCCTGCAAGTAAGGATGAATTCAATAAGCCCAATCAACCGAGTAAGAAATCAACCAATGCCAGTTATTATCTGCGCAGCGGAAGGATCGGATTTGTAGGTGGAACTGTATTGGTGGAGATTGATCTGACAGGGAAGGAAATTACCCGAATCGACCTTGATAAAAAGGGGATTGTCATGCATCACGACGTACAGATGGATAAGCAAAATAATATCGTTGGTATCGTCAGGGATTTTAGAATAGATGATAGACCCGGTCATCCAAAAGATACGCTTTGGGGAGACGCTATAATGACTATGGATACCAAAGGCAATGTGTTGAAAAAATGGTCCCCCTGGAAAAAATGGGATATTCAGAACGATAAAAAATTGGATAGCCTAAAACATGACCGATTCCACTTTAATACCATTTCCTTTGACAGGGACAGCAATTACCTCACTTCTTCACCAATTGAAAATCAGGTTTGGAAAATTGATGCGAAAACGGGCGATATCCTCTGGAAACTAGGAAAGGACGGTGATTTTAAATTGAATGAAAAGGACTTGTTCTATTTTCAGCATGCACCGCATATCACCAAAACTGGTGAACTGCTTCTGTTTGATAATGGCGATTTTTCCCCTCGTGACAGTACAACGGCCAATAAACAGTCCCGTGCCATCGCCTTCAACCTTGACCAAAAGAACAAAACGGCAACATTGGCTTATGCAGCCCCTATTCCTAAAAAACAATTTACTGCAAGAATGGGAAGTGCTTATGAATTGGAGAATGGCAATCTGCTGCAAACAAGTTCAAAGACAGGATCGGTGCTCATAACAGATAAAAAAGGTAAAGTACGCTGGGAGTTAAATGCCTATTTTATACCTTATCGTGCCCTGTATGTCCCTGAAGAAATTTGGAATAAATATCGAAAAAACTAATGCATAAAAAAGTATAAGATGACTTTAATGGCAATTAATAACTATTTACGTGTACTGTTTTTTTGTACACCTAACACCTTGTATGATGAAGAAAAGAACAGCCTATAGTAAGCTGGCAACAATCCTTGCCGTATCATTATTCGTAAACGCTGTCCATGCACAGCTTGCTTATCCGCCTGAAAAGCAAAAATGGGATGCGGATCAACTTGGTAATCACCGTGCGGTTCTCAAGATAAACACAGATCAAAAAGAGGTTCAAGCTGTTATTCCTTGGCGTAACCGATGGGTTGAGGCTAATCAAGAGGTCATAATTGTTGATAGCGCAAGTAATCAACAGATATCGTCGATTAATTATCTCTGGATGAATACGGAATCTGGAGGCTTAAGTTTTCGTCCGACTTCAGGCAAGGGAATATATTATGTTTATTATTTACCTTATAAAATGGGTGGACGTAGCCGAAATTATCCGGATGCGATCTACTTGAAAAATTCGACGCCAGCACCCGTTCAAGCTGCAAAAAATGACGCTATTAGTTCCAAAGGTATCACTATTGACCGTTTTGAAGCGGTAGATCAGTATAATAGCAATGATCCCATGGAAGTGCTGGCTACTAAAGCGGAGATCAAAAGCTTCTTGAACAGCAACGTAAAAGAAGATTATTTTGTTTTTCCAGAAAGACGGGAGTCTCCCATCAAAATGGACAATAATCTTCCACAACTGTGGATGAGGAAAACTAAGGTTCCGAATCAACTGGAGGGAAATGCGCAAAAAGGCGAATACTATGCTTTTCAATTGGGATTGTGGTCGCCGAAGCGAGATCTTCAAACAGTTCAGGTATCATTTTCGGATTTTAAGTCTAGCGATGGGACAATTATTGCTGCCAATAGCTTGAACTGTTTAAATACGCAAGGCACGGCTTATACAGGAGAGGCGATGCATTTGACTGTGAATGTACCTGCGAACAAGATACAAGCCCTTTGGTGTGGCATGCAAGTGCCGGAAAATATCCCGGCGGGCACTTATGTCGGCACCGCCACCGTAAAAGCGAATAATGCTACAGCCAAGACAGTGAAACTTGTATTTCATGTGTCGGACAACGCCAGTGGACTGGCAAGTGTTGACCAACCCTGGAAAATGACTCGATTGCCCTGGCTGAATTCAACGCTGGCGCAAAAGAATACTGTCATTGCACCCTATACGCCAATTGCTTTGACTGCTGATTCAACCTTACAACTCTTGGGACGTGAAGTTAAGTTGAGTGCAACTGGTCTGCCCAAACAGATCAGTACATTTTTTACACCCGAAATGACATCGATCTCAACAAAGCCAAATACATTGTTGTATGAACCTGTACATTTTCATTTCTATCGTGCCTCAGACGGAAAGGAAATACAGCTACAAGCTGCGGGCGTTCAATTTAAAGAGAAAAATGAAGGTGAGTATCGTTGGATAGCCAAAAATGAATCGGCCGACCTGACGATGGAAGTGGAGGGGAAACTGGAATTTGATGGTTATCTACATTATGTGGTTAAACTAACAGCATTAAATGATATCACTTTAAAAGATATCAATATGCATATTCCGGTCATGCCTGACAAAGCAAACTATTTTATGGGGCTAGGACAGAAGGGGGGAAAGCGACCGGAACAGCTTTCGTGGAAATGGGATGTCGCAAATAAGAATCAAGACGGCGGCTGGATTGGTGCCGTAAATGCAGGACTTCAGTTTTCACTGCGCGATGAACATTATTCACGACCACTTAACACAAATTTTTATCTTCAAAAACCATTGGTGCTACCAACCTCCTGGGGTAATGAGAATAAAGGTGGAATAGATATCGGTCTTAAGGGCAAATCGGTTTTGGTCAATAGCTATAGCGGTGAACGTGAGCTTAAAAAAGGAGCAGTACTTTATTATAATTTTAATCTATTAATTACACCATTCCATCCGATAAATACGGAAGCACAATGGAATGAACGCTATTATCACGCTTATAAACCGGTAGATTCGGTCGTGGCAAGTGGATCCAATGTCATTAATATCCACCATGCTAATGTGATCAATCCTTATATCAACTATCCATTTATCGCGACCAAAGAGATGAAGGAATATATTGATCAGGCACATCATGCAGGATTGAAAGTGAAGATTTACAATACGGTACGCGAGGTTTCCAACAGAGTGTACGAGCTCTATCCTTTGCGGAGCCTAGGCACGGAGGTGTTTTCACCTGGCAAGGGAGGCGGTTATTCTTGGTTGCAGGAACATGTGGGGAACAATTACCTTGCCGCTTGGTATGTGCCTGAATTTAAAGATGCTGCCATTATCAACAGTGGTATGAATAGATGGCACAACTATTATGTGGAAGGTATGAACTGGCTGGTCGATCATATTGGTCTTGATGGGATCTATCTGGATGATGTTGCTTTTGACCGGGTAACAATGAAGCGTATCAAACGGGTGTTGACTAAAAATGGGAAATCCGGTCTGATTGATTTACATTCGGCGAATCAATATAATAAAAGCGATGGCTTTAACAACAGTGCAAATCTCTATCTCGAGCATTTTCCTTATATCAATAGATTATGGTTTGGAGAATATTTTGATTACGAAAATAACCAACCTGATTTCTTCTTAACAGAAGTAAGTGGGATCCCTTTTGGATTGATGGGCGAAATGCTTCAGGATGGCGGTAATCCTTGGCGCGGAATGATCTATGGGATGACTAATCGGATGCCTTACCAAAAGCTGACACCGAAAGACTTATGGAAAACTTGGGATAATTTTGGTATCAAGGGAAGCAATATGATTGGTTATTGGTCGCCAAACATTCCGGTAAAGACAGATAATGAGAAGGTATTGACAACAGTTTATAGCAGACCTGGAAAAGCCATGGTCGCTATGGCTAGCTGGGCCGATACGGATGTTGATGTGCAACTAGCTATTGATTGGGATAAATTAGGTGTTGATCCGAAAAAGGCGAAATTGTCGATTCCAACAATAGCCGATTTCCAGTCTGGTACAGCATATAAATTTGGAGATAAGATTTCTATTGCTAAGAATAAAGGAATCATTCTTTTAATAGAATAATAGCTGTAGTCTGTATATAGCGTGGAGCTATTTTAGGTTCCATGGTGAGTAAGAAGGGGAGAATGTTGTTGTGGTTGTCGAAATGCTGGAAGTTATAGGAAAACTTTTGGTAGCTAGTGAATTAATGAATAAATACATATTTCAATGAAAAAATGGATAGTGATATTATTGTTGGGGAGTTGTGCGTTCACGGTATTGGCACAGCAGCCCGCAAGGATTTCTGAAGTAAAAAAGCGTTATACGACATACCCGTTTTCGGATCCAGACCCGATCGCTTCAGCACAGAAACTTTATCCTTATTTTCGATTTGACGGTTTTACAAATACTGCTATTGAAAAGGAATGGAAGGCCGTGATCTTGGAAAATGATTATATCCGTGTTCAGGTTATGCCCGAAATAGGGGGCAAGATCTGGTCTGCCTATGATAAAGTAGGAAAGCGAGATTATATCTATAACAATGGGGTCGTGAAATTCCGAGATATTGCAATGCGGGGACCTTGGACAAGCGGTGGTATTGAAGCGAATTATGGAATTATTGGTCATACCCCCAATACGTCTACTCCTGTGGATTATCTGTTACAGAAGCATGCTGATGGCAGTGTTAGTTGCTTTATTCATGCTTTTGATCTTTTGAGCCGTAGCAACTGGACTATGGAAATTCGCTTAGAGAAAGACAAAGGTTATTTCTCCACGCGTTCTTTGTGGTCCAATAGCAATGCCGTCGAACAACCTTACTATACTTGGATGAATCTAGGGGTGGCGGCTGGTGAGGATTTGAAGTTTTTGTATCCAGGGAATAAGTACATCGGTCATGATGGGGATGCACATTCCTGGCCCATTGACGATAAAGGACGTGATCTATCCAATTATCGTGAAAATGCATTCGGCAGCTCGAAATCTTACCACGTCCTTGGGGCACATAGTAAGGCCTTTGGGGTATATTATAAAGATCGCGATAATGGTATGGCGCGATATGCCCTGCGTGAAGATAAATTGGGTAAGAAAATATTTCTGTGGTCACAAGCGGGCGATGGTCAGATCTGGGAGAAGCTGCTAACAGATCAGAGCGGTCAATATGTGGAGATTCAAAGTGGTCGATTATTCAATCAAAATGTGCCGTCAAGTAGTTTAACCCCATTCAAACAAATCGGATTTGCCCCCTATCAGAGTGATGCATGGACGGAGTATTGGATGCCTTTTGCAGGTATAGGCGAACCGAAAGGTTTTCAGTTATCGGCTGCGTTACAGGTAAAGCAAGAAGCGAAAAAGCTACTGCTGACCGTCGATCCCAAGCGACCGCTACAGGACAGCATCTTTGCACTCGATAGTAATGGTATGATGCTTGGTGGAAACTATCTGTCCGCGCAAGTGGGGGAAGTAAAACACATTGCTTTGGAACTAAAAAGTGAAGATGTTCCCTCTTATCTCAAAATAGGGAAAGATTATTTTGATTTAAGACAGGATGAGCTTGCTGCCGCTTTGAATCGACCTACTGAATCAAGCAGTGGAACGACAGTCGATAGCAATCAAACCAAATTATTTGAAGTACGGGATTTGCTCCGCTTTAGGCAATACGGTCTAGCGGAAGACTTGTTAAACAGGTTGACGGAAAAGCAAGTTCCCAAATTGGATTTCTTGTTGGAAAAGGCCAAACTTGCTTGGTTCAGAATGGATTATAGGCAATGTTATGACTATGCAGGTCAGGCGTTAGCGATTGATACATACCATGCTCCCGCTAATTATTACTATGGTCTGGCTGCGATTAAGTTGGGAAAGACACATGATGCTTTGGACGGATTTGAAGTTACATCGTTAGATCCTACATGGCGCAGTGCTGCTTATCTACAGCTTGCCAAGTACCACTACCGGATTAAGCAGGATGAGCCTGCGCTTGCCTATACCGAAAAAGCGATACTGGCAAACGCCTTAAATATAGATGCCCTACAATTGCAGCTGCTTATTCAGAAGCGAAAAGGAATAACGTTGGATACGGCTTTGTGTCGCCGCATTGCTCAATACGATCCTTTCAATGCCTTTATTCAATTTGAAGAGAAAAATGAAGTGTTATCAAGGCAAGAATTCGCTTCGGAAAAATGCTTTGAGCTGGCTATTTGGTATGCCGATCTACACGAATATAAACGAGCGGCCGCCATACTTAATAAAAATAAACCGCATACAGAGATGTTATTGTGGTTGGCTTGGCTGACCAAAGATGAACCTATAGTGAGCCAGGGCTACCTAACACGTGCCGCAGCAAGCAACCCTGCCTTTGTGTTTCCTTTTCGAGAAGAGAGCGAACCGGTGTTTGAATGGGCAGGAGAACAGCTCAAAAACTGGAAAGTAGCTTATTTGAAGGCCTTACTTTATCGTTTCCGAAATCAAGGAGAAAAAGCAAAGCAACTATTAGATGCTGTGACGACTGAACCGTCGGATTTTGGGGCTTACTTTACCCTGAAATCCAGTCTTGCGGAAGATAAACAGATCGATATGTCTATTGCAGCTATGCGACAAGCGGTAACCACGGAGCCGAATGAATGGCGATATGGCCTTCGTTTAGTTGAATTGTTAAATGGAGGAAAACAGTATGACCAGGCGCTCCTGGTCAGTACAAAGTATCGCGACGCATTTCCAAAGAACTATATACTGACCTTGGCACATGTGCGGACTTTGTTGTTGAATAAAGAGTATCAGCGCGCTGAAGCTGAATTGCAAAAGATCGAAATACTTCCTTTTGAAGGGGCAACCGAAGGACATAACTACTATGTACAGACCAAATTAATGTTGGCTTATCAATACCTGCAGCAAAAAAAGTATAAGCAAGCAAACCTGAAGGTGGAAGAGTCAAGAGCTTGGCCATCTCAACTCGGTGTAGGTGAACCGTATCCGAATGAAAAAAATGAAATTCTGGCAGATTGGCTGGCAGCATATCTGCAAAAGAAAATGGGTAACAGTACTGGTGAAACAAATCTTTTACAGCAGATAAGTCAACGTAAGCCGTCTAAAAATAAGTACGAATCGCTACTTCAACAGGCGGCTATACAGCAACTAGCAAATAGGGGAGTTACTGGCAGTGTCGGGAAAACTGTCCCCTTAATAGACCAATCAAATGCAAACTTTTTTGATCAGATACAAAAAGATAATTTAACAGCGTATTGGCCGGAGTTGATCCGACGAATTTATTTTGAACAAGATCAACGTATGTTTTAACTTTGATAAAGTCGATAATGAGTTGTTGTTCTATTTGGTCGATCACAAGGAGTTTATACCATCGGTCATGCTATAGGGTCGGATTTTTGATCGCTTTATACTGGTTTCGGATGGAGGTAATTTTACCAATCGGTCTTCCATCGTTTTAATGAACAATAGGACAATGTGTTATAAAAATAAAGACGACTTAATTTTAAAATTAAGTCGTCTTTATTTTTTTGTCGGGATGGCCGGATTTGAACCGACGACCTCCAGCACCCCATGCTGGCGCGATACCGGGCTACGCTACATCCCGAATTATTCCAATAAATAGATCTGATGATCCTAAACTTGTTTTTTCAGGAATAATTTTTGGTGGTGCTAAAATAATAATTATTGACAAAAAATAAAATCTAAATAAAAAATAGGATGTCCAAATAAATGGTCGGACATCCTATTTTTTTATTTTATTCGTATCCTGCTGTGCACTTTTTTCAAAAAGTCCATTTTCAGAGTGCTTTTGTTATGGTAACAACTTCTTTTGAAACTGTTTTTTGAGAAATTGCAGTTAGAATTTATACCCAACCATAATGCCGACCGTTTTGTTTTTGGCATCCAAAGTCTTATCCACACTTGTGAATCCATGGCTGTAGTAAGCGTCTACTGTAAAGCAACTGACGTCAATGCCGATTCCTGCTCTTCCATCAAGAGAGAATTTCTTATAATCTGTAGCTTTGCTGGATTTGACAGTCTTTAGATCATAATTTAATTGTGGCCCCAATAGGCCCCGAAGGCTGAAATCACCATTTTGCAAAAATGTATAACCGACTTGGAGTGGGAGATTGATCTGATAGAATTTAGGCGTCTTTTGTGTGTTTTCAAAAGTATATTCTTTTCGCAATAGACTAGCTCCAATGCCCGGTTGGAAGAAGATACGATCTCCAATTCGTGCAAATGCAGCAACAGAAACTCCTACTTTGCCGTTATTGTCTTTAACGGATTTATTGCCAAACGAGGTCATGTGATAGTTGCTCCCTATTTGTATGCCATAGGTAACTTCCTGTGCTTGTACTGTACCTGTTATTCCGAATAATGTCAATGCCACTAAGGCCGCTTTGATTGTTGTTTTCATCTGTGATACTATTTTTTTGTTATCTAGTTTTTCGTGTTCTTTTATTCTATGACAACGGAAAATCAGTATACCCTTAGAAAAAAAACATTTTTCTATTTTTAGATAATTAACTTTAGTTCCAATCTTACATAGCTGATAGCACATTGTCATCATTTAATTCGACTGGCTGTACATATTGAAGGATAAACTCGGGTATACAGAGAGGGTAATCGCAGTTTACACTGAAGAATTATGTTCTCAGGTATATATGGAGGATAGAGGGACGATCGTACATATTGATAGATGACCTCAGGTATAGAGATAGCGTGTAATGGCTGGTTATTAGTGAGTTGATGGAGGGCTATTATCAGTGAGAAAAAAAAGTAAAAAATAAATAAGGGTAATGACTACTTGTGTTGTCTTAGTATAAAGTAGATTGTTTAATCAAATGGTAGATTTGGCCAATGTCGGAAAATAAAGAAAAGAATTTCGAGCAGCTTTTTCGAGCGCATTACAAGGAATTGCATCGTTATGCTTTTAGATACTTGGGGGATAGTGATGGTGCTGAGGAAGTCGTACAGCAAGTATTCCTGAGGTTATGGGAGAAAGATTGGGAAGAGCAGATTCATACTTCGCTGAAAGCTTACCTCTATCGTGCTATCTATAATGAGAGCATGAATGTCCTCAAAAAGGAACAACGTAAGTTCAAATATCAGTCATATGAACAACATAGACAGGAATGGGAGCCTGCGGTGGATGAAAGCAGTAAGGACCTAGATAAGAAACTAAGGGTGGCCCTGGCTGAACTGCCCGAAAAAAGCAGGACGGTATTTGAGCTGAGCCGTTTTCAGGAGATGAAATACAAGGATATTGCAACAACATTGGATCTTTCGATAAAAACAGTCGAAGGGCATATGAGCAAGGCCTTGCGTCATCTGCGTGTTGAGCTTATGGATTATTTAACATTGATTATTTTCTATCTTATCTATATGCTATGAATAAGGAACTACTGGAAAGATATATCGTTGGGGAAACTAACGAAGCAGAGAATAATTTGGTACAGCGCTGGTTGGAGGAAGATCCTGACAACAGAGCGGAATATCTAAAAGTGAAAAATGTATTTCTATCTTATCTATATGCTATGAATAAGGAATTGCTAGAAAGACATATGGTCGGGGAAACGAATGAAGCTGAGCGTATGATCGTAGAGGAATGGTTGGAAAAAGACGCTAATAATAGGGAGGCATATTTGCAAATGAAAAAGTTATGGGATAGCTTGCCTAAACCCCTGGTGGTTCCGGAAGTGGACGTGGATAAGGCTTGGATTGATTTTAAAATTGTTAGGGACAGGAGAGCATCTGAACCTGCTGAAATCCCCAAAAGGAAAACAAACCTGATCCAATGGAATTGGTGGGCTGCTGCGAGTATCTTGTTGGTCTGCATGGTGGGATTCTATGTATTTGACCGTTCACAGCGGAAGGAAATGCATCTTGCTAGCCAAGAGGCAGTACTTCAAGATTCATTACCCGACGGGTCTATGGTGACACTCAACAAAAATACGGAGTTAGCTTACTCAAGTAGCTGGAGCAATAAAAACAGAAATGTGGAATTGAAAAAAGGAGAGGTGTTTTTTCAGGTGCAAAAAGATAAAAAGCATCCTTTTGTAATCGCGACGGGTAATACGAATATAACTGTATTGGGGACAAGTTTTAATGTGCGTCGCATTCCCAATGCAACGGAGGTCATCGTCGCCACGGGATTGGTTAAAGTGGCCTATGCAGATAAAGAGATTTTCCTGCGACCAGATCAGATGCTGACGATCAGAGATGCAGATACCATGAAAGTTGAAAAGAAACCCGTTCAGGATAAATTCTATAAATACTATGTAGACCGCGAGTTTAATTTTGAAAATACACCTTTAAAGAGGGTTGCTGAGGTACTTAGTCATGCATATGATTATAAGGTTATGATCGACGATCCTGCTCTTGAGAAAATACCATATACAGCCGAATTTAAACAAAATAGTCTGGCAGAAATACTCAAGGTGATGGCAAAGAGCTTGGACTTAAAGATTGAGGTCCGGGACAAAGAAATCCACTTAACAAGTAATAAAAAGCAATAACATGTTTTCGAAACAAAATCGTACAGATAGCATCATGATACTATTTTTTATAAAGCGAATCAGGTTTTATATCCTATTCTCTCTGCTATGCTCCTTTCATTGGGGGCTAGCGCAGCAAAAGCTCGCTGCTGAAATTCAAATGCCTGCCTTCTCTAAAGCAACGGTTGGCGAAGTCTTTCAGCTACTAAAGGAACGGCAAGATGTATTGTTTTCCTTCAATGGAAATATTTTACAGATGGATAGTATCATTTACCCCAAGGCTTATAAGGGAAATTTATATGATTATCTCGATGGGATTTTGGGTAAGGAGTATAGCTTTAAAGAATTAGGGAAACATATCATTGTTCAGTATACGCCGCAACGGATGTCGGTTGATTTTGAGGTACAGACCCCAAGGAAAGACAAGGTTGTGATCACAGGATATATCAAAAATATCCGAACCAATAATCCGATATCCAATGCCAGTATTTTTGACCGAAGCGCTTTACTATCTACGTTAACAGACAAAAATGGTTATTTTGAATTGGATGTCAAGAAAAAAAGTAATCTGATCGCAGTGAATGTGAGTAAAGAGATGTTTCGGGATACCAGCGTAATGGTTATTTTTCCTATTGAAGCAAAAATAGGAGATAAAAAGAAACGTGAATATGGTTATTTCGAAGGCTATGAAGAAGATCATGGCCTTTATAAGTCTTTTTTTGGACGGATATTCCTGTCTCCTGCCCAACAGATACAGAGCATGAATCTGGGTGGTATGTTCTTGTACAGTCCCTATCAAATATCTATGACACCGGGACTAAGTTCACACGGCTTTATTCGGTCACAGATTGTCAATAAGTTCTCATTAAATATTATCGGTGGTGCAACCGCCGGAGTGAAGGGCGTTGAGCTCGGGGGAGTATTCAATATCAACCAATATAATATGCAGGGATTCCAGGTGGCAGGGGTATTTAATACTGTCGGTGGTAATGTAAGTGGAGTACAGTTAGCGGGGGTAGGCAATCGGGTTTTTGGAACCGTTAAAGGTGTCCAGATTGGCGGGGTATTGAATAAGGCTGATACGGTACGGGGTGTACAGATCGCTGGTGTTGCTAATACCGCAAAGGAAGCTGCCGGAACAACCCAATTAGCTGGTGTATTAAACAATAGCAGCGGAGATGTGGGCATCCAAATAGCGGGTATTGCCAATAAAGCAAAAAAAGTAAAGGGGTTTCAGCTCGCAGGAATTGTTAATATTGCCGATAGTAGTGATTACCCGATCGGTCTGTTAAATCTAATCAAAAACGGAGAAAAAAATCTGTCGTTGGCCATAGACGAGGATAGCTATCTTTCGTTGCAGTTTCGTTCCGGAGGTCGGGTACTCTATAGTGTCTTATCTATCGGTGCGGCTCTTGGTAACGATGGTCCTGCGAAATATGCCTTTGAAGCAGGATTGGGTGCTGTACTGTTGAATAAGTCCAAGTTTGCACTCCGTACAGAAATTACCACACGTAATCATTTAACGGAAAAATTTAAATCATTGGACAATCACCAATCTTCCTTTCGTGTGATCCCAGCATATAAATTGACTGATGCGTTATCGATATTTGTGGCACCAAGTTTCAATTATGCTGAGCGGGATGAAGATGCTGTATCAGGCGGTGGTACCCAATGGAAAGCTTGGGGAAGAGACCGTACGAGAAACACATTCTATGGTGGTGGAACAGCGGGGTTAATGTTAAAATTATAAAATTAAAACTATTTAGGTTGTACAGCTGTTATATAATTAGCTTTTAAACATTTAACATTTTAAATAAACGCCCTTTGTTATTTCAACAAAGGGCGTTTATGCTTAACTGATCTAGGGACCAGTATGTATCATTGAGTTGTAAATCTATGTTTTAGTTATGCAACAACTGTAGCGGTCTTCAATACATTCCGATAAGGGTAGGAGTGGAAAACATGTCTACGTGCAAATCGTCCCAAAGAATCGGCATTGACAAATTTTACATAGTCGTTTCGTTGGACACCAAAGTATTCATATTGACTGCCATCGTGAAAGGTGATCGTCAATATCTGTGCTTTCCAATCAATATCTTGAATACCTGAATTCGTGATTGTCTCTGTATAGATCGGTAATTGTTGTTCAATTGTCTCGGGGCAGATGCTTACCAAAAAATGATAAGCTTCAATCATTTCTACACTCTTTTGTTCAGCAGCCAAACGACCTTCTTCGTCATTGACAAATTTATCCGGATGACATTCTTTCATGATTGTCCGGTAAGTGGATTTTAGGGTTTTGAGATCCACTGATTTATCCACATTTAACAACTTACGGTAGTCGGCAATTTTTTTCATGGCGGCAAAGATATGCTTAATAATCAGATTATTTGCATTATCCTAGAAATAAGATTATTTTTTACCTAAGGTTTTTACATAGAGCTGTTCAACCTTCTCTCGGGCCCAGGGTGTTTTTCGTAGAAAAGTTAGCGAGGATTTAACACTCGGATTTTCATTGAAACATCGGATGGATATCCTTTGCCCCAATTCTTCCCATCCATAATATTCCACTAAATACGCGATGATTGTATCCAGCCGTTTTCCGTGTAATGGATTATTGACTTGTTCTTGCATGTTGTAAAGTTAGAAATCTTTGTATACTTTATAATAACTTTTTATTGTGGTGTTATACCATTAAGCTTAATCCAATGGTATTTTAACTAAGAGTTCTTGAGCTGTTCTGCAAGCAAATCAAGCTGTTGATCGAGCTTTTCATCCCAGATATTTCCTACTGCATCAAGTTTTCCTTTCACGCCCTGAATAAGAAGGTTCCTTTCGGGATCAAGTTGAGCACCAAGTCCCTGCATAATACGTTGTAGCTCCGCATGGCCCGTTTCGCCCTGTGCTGATGCGGTAATAATACTGACGGGTTTTTCTGTAAAAATGGTCGTTGCTGCACACCATTCGAGTAGATTTTTCAATCCACTTGGGACACTGAAAATGTACTCTGGACTGCTGATCAATACCAGATCTGCATCCTGAATGACCTGACGCAAAGCGATGATTTCGATTGGCGGACGGGATGTGCTTTCCTCGGGGTCGAAATGTGGCAGTTCCTTCAGGCGGTCAAAGAGAATAAGATTGACCGTTGGGTTTACCTTATGTTGGAGATGACGTACGAGCTGATGATTGGATGAATGTTCGCTTGCGCTGCCTATTATCGCGAAAATGGTTTTCATTGAATATATTTACTTGCTGGGACTAAAGACCCTGATTTTTTAATCTATTAATTTGCCGACACTTCCATGTCAATTTTACGATGTAAGATTTTGAAGCGACTAATTTACGATTATAGATCCATACGGTTGACATAGTTTTTTGCCTGAAGGTAATTTTTCCGCTCCAGAAAAAATAACAGTACAGTGGGGTACAGCGTGAAAATATGGCTACTATCGAACCTGTTTTTTTGTCCCGACAATAGGACCTCACAGATAATCATCACCAAAACAAATAGAAATAGATTGAGTATAATAATTGCTTTTAAATCTCTTTTTCGCGCAAATTGATACCGAATGAAACTAGGATAATCGATCGTCATAAAGGCAAGTTGGGCGAGTAGGAAGGTAATTATTCCAACAAGAAAAAAGACACCCTGGTTAGTATAGGATTGAGTGATTAGCGATTCTAAAGTGATGAAATCTGCGCGGAAATAGAAAAAACAGATGATACCAAGTAGGATAAAAAGTAAAAACTTATAACCTCTTTTTTCCATTTGGATCAGATTGGTTAATCTATTCAGCGTATCAAACAATTTGCAGATGACAGCAGTGATGACCAAACATACAATACTGTTGAGCTGAAAAGTGCCAAAAAGGCCAATGATATCATCCTCTGCGTCTGTTTGTAAATAAGCTCTTCGAATAATTAGAAAGAGACAAAAAATAAGGTTATAAATAGTCGCGTAAAAAGAGACACGTTGTAGCATTAAAAGTCTTCGATCTTTCTTTTGTTGTTCAGCCTGCATTTCTGTTGCTTCGTCAACAGAAATGGCCGTGTGTTGTAAATTGAGTTGCTGTGGGCTATCAGGTCCTACACTGGGAGGATCTGAATGAATGGTCTGTACTTCACCTATACCTGATACCCGCTCAGAATTGGTTGGTTTCTCAGGATAGGCAATAGGTTCATCAAGTTTGTTGTCAACGATTTCGGGTTCTATTACTTCTTCATTTTCTGGGTGAAATTTTTGTGGCGTCAAATAGTGAATAGATTTCCGGAGCAAAAAGATAATAATCGCGATCCAGGCCAATGCAAAGACAGTAATAAATACCCATTTCATCATCAATAAGCGGATGCATAGGTAAAGTATTGGCGTGATTAAATAGGCCAAAATTCCTTTTGGACGCATTTTTCGATTATCTTTAAGCCACCGCAATACATAGTAGTTCAGTACAATACAGATAAATAGGGTGATTATAATTTCTGACCACATACAAATAACTATACCTAAAGATAAAAACTTTTTCCTTTTACGGATTAAGTTTATACTTTTGGAAACAGGGACGTAAATTAGCTTGAATACAGATTATATGCTTTTGTTATGAGAAATAAAATGGGGTACCGCCTGTTGTGGGAGCGTATTCGTACGGGGGACGAGGCTGCATTTTTTGATCTGTATGGGGCACTTTATCAGGAACTTGTTAATTTTGGAATCCGTACCTGTGGGGATACTGACTTGGCAAGTGAAGCGACGGATCAGGTTTTTGTCAAGATTTGGGAGAAAAGAACGCAGCTTGAACGTGTTGAAAATGTACAGTCCTACCTTATTACCTTTCTAAAAAGACGTATTCTACGCCTGATTGAAAAGCAACATAAAATTAATACTGCCCTTCAGAATGTAAAAGCGGAAGATGAATGGATTGAGATGCCTTATGAAGAGTTTGTAATCAAAGTGCAAACCAATGAGATTATTCAGATCCGTTTGAAAGAAGCACTGGAGAAGTTGTCTTTTCGCCAAAAACAATTGGTCAATCTAAAATTTTTTGAAGGTTATTCGTATGAAAAGATTTCTGAAATCACGCAGATGTCTGTCAAAACAGCGTATAATACGCTCTACGACGCACTAAAAATATTGCGGGAGGAGCTTAAGGACATTTAATGCTAGCAGAGATAACCGTTGTTACAGGGTAACGATAGCCTATTTGTTGCACATTATACCTCATTTTTTGTGTTGTTTTTTAAAATAAATAATCTGAATATCAGTATTTTATAAAATAGTTTGTTTTTTTCTTAGGAAAAAGATCTCTTCTTGGGCACTATAGGGTAAATACCCATTAGAATGAGCCAAAAAGATTATAAACAGTTAGAAGATTTTTTGATTGACGATACTTTTCAAAAGTACTGTTCTGGAGAAGATAAAAACTGTATCCTTTACTGGCAACAATACTGCTTAAATCATCCAGAGCAGGCCGAAATGATCCTAAAAGCAAAACGTCTTTACCAAATTTTGGTCGGAAACCGAAAATCTATCCATGAACAGATGGAGAGATTGAAGACTGACCTCCAAAGTACGCCAATTGAATCTGTACCTATCCGCCAGATTACCTGGCAAAAGTGGGGCGCTATTGCTGCAGTATTTGTCGCTTTGATCGGTAGCGGATTATGGTACTATTCACGTCCGACGAATGATATTGCTCCACAAACGATAACAAACGTTGGTCAGGTGTATCAGACAAAGAAAGGTGAAAAGAAGACCTTTGAGTTAATTGATGGCAGTACTGTTACGCTCAATTCAGCAAGTAAATTGGAGCTGTCTTCGGATTTTAATGGTGAATTACGCTTGGTGCGGTTGGTCGGTGAAGGTTATTTTCAAGTCGCAAAGAATAGAGAAAAGCCATTTATGGTGCAGGCTTCTGATTTTGATATCAAAGTTTTGGGAACGACCTTCAACGTGAAAAGTTATCCCGAAGAACCAACGGCTGAAGCTGTATTAGTGGAGGGATCTATTGAGATGAAAAGCAAAGGACAGCGTGAGAATTCCGTTGTCATTAAGCCAAACCAAAAAATTACGATATTTAAAAACCAAGCTGAGCTTGCGGTAAATGCAAGTAAAGGAAATAAATCAACGTTAAGTAAGTTGCCCATTAAGGAAATTGCAATCGAAAATATCCCTGTAGTGGAGTCAAATACCACTGAAATACCAGATATCGCATGGAAAGAAAATAGATTGGAAATCGTGGACCAAGATTTCGAATCTTTACGAAGAACCCTGGAGCGCTGGTATGATGTGGATATTCAGCTTCAAAGTGAAGAATTGAAAAGATATCGCTTCACGGCAACCTTTAGCAGAGAAAATATTACTCAGGTACTGAGTGCTTTACAAAAAGTTGAACCATTTAAATTTGAACTATATGGGAAAAAAATAACTATCTCAGAAAAATAAAAAGGATGGTGGACCAACACCATCCTTCATTGAAAAAATGATTAACCAAAAGCAGCAACATTGGGGCGTGCTGCTTAATATTAATTTTAACCAACACTAAAATATGATTAAAAATTGCTTATTGCAAATGCGCAATGGATATATTGTGCATTTTAGATTCATTATCCGGATGAAACTAGCCTTAATTATGACTACGTGTGCTGTAATCAATGTTTCAGCATCTGTATTTTCCCAACAAAAAGTGTCCTTGGATGTTCAAAAAACAAAACTGAGCAAGGTACTTAAACTGATCGAAGAGCAAAGTGATTATTATTTTGTCTATAATTCGACAAACGAGAATTTAAATAAAGAAGTGTCTGTCAATGTCAATAATACGAAGGTATTGGACGTGTTGGCGAAGCTTTTCAATAAAAGTGGACTGGCTTATTCAGTATCCAAAGAAGGACTTGTTGTAGTCAGTCAACAACAACAAGTTGTCGTTTCAGGTACGGTAACAGATGATAAAGGGAATCCGTTAGCGGGAGCCAGTGTACGTGTTAAAGGTACTGCTGTAGGGCGGGCGACAGATATTAATGGACGGTTTTCCATCGACGCTGCAACCGGCAATACATTGATCGTTTCTTTTGCTGGCTATGCATCACAGGAAGCGGCTGTGACGAAAGATGGCGATATGAAAATCATCTTAATCGAAGACAATCGCATGTTAAATGAGGTGGTGGTGACAGCATTGGGTATGAAAAAGGAAAAGCGCTCTTTGGGATATTCAGTGACACAGGTTGCAGGAGAAACTTTGACTACAGCACGTGAAAATAACGTCATGAATTCACTTGTCGGAAAAGTAGCAGGTTTGGATATTAGTTCAACTTCTGGTGGTGCGGGAGCGGCTTCGAATGTAACTATACGCGGTGTTTCCAGTATCTCACAGTCCAATCAGCCTTTATATGTGATCAATGGTATTCCAATGGAAAGCAAACCTGTCGGTGTTGGAAATGCGAATTCCAGGGGAAATTCAGGTAGTCAATGGGACAACGCGCCGGATCTGGGGGACGCAATCAGTAACATCAATCCTGACGATATCGAAAGTATTTCGGTATTAAAAGGAGCTGCGGCTTCAGCATTATATGGTTCGCGCGCTAAAGCAGGTGTCATTTTGATTACGACCAAATCCGGAAAAGGAAATTCAATCGATTTTAACAGCAACTATGTAGCTGAAAGAATTATTGACCAAACGAACTGGCAAAAGGTATACGGTCAGGGTGCCAATGGTGAAAAACCAGCAGATGGTAAGGCTGCCGCACAAGTTGGAGGTTCTAGCTGGGGAGCGAAATTAGATGGTAGTCCAGTGGTTCAGTTTGATGGTGTATCGCGACCTTATTCCTATCAATCGGGTAACCTTGGACGTTTTTATCGTACAGGTTCAACTTGGACAAATACTTTAGCATTGAACAAAACATTCGACGGCGGTTCAATCCGTTTCTCTGGTACGAATGTTAAAAATAACTCTGTTGTCCCTAATTCGGGGTTGAATCGACAATCATTTAATTTGGTCGGCTTGTTTGAACCATTGAAAAGGTTGACCATTGATGCGCGTTACAATATGATCTTGGAGCAAGTGAAAAATAGGCCTATGGTATCCGATATGTCGGGTAATGCCAATTTTAATGCGATGTTCCTACCAACAAGTGTCAATGTGAACGATTTAAAACCTTGGAAGAAAGAAAACGGGTTTGAGCTTCCGTTTACAACTGGTAATACCTATGCAACCAATCCTTGGTTTGCTGCTTACGAGTTTCAGAATAACACAAAAAGAGATCGTTCAATTGCTTCATTGACGGCGAAATATACGCTTGAAAATGGTTTATTTATCCAGGGACGTGCTGGTCGTGATGCCTATAATGATCACTACAGAAATGTTTTGCCTACTGGGACAGCTTATTATGAGTATGGAAAAATAAATGAACAGCAAACAAAATTTGCGGATATCAATGCGGATATCTTATTGGGAAAAGCGTTTAGTTTTGGTGATTATACAGTGACACCAAATATCGGTGCCAGCTATCGCAACACAAAAATGTCACAGTTAACGAACTCGGGAACTGATTTTATTATCCCGTTCGTTTATAATATATTAAATGCCAAAAATAAATCTGTCAATTACCTGGAAAGCGAGTCTGAAACGCAGTCTGTGTATGGTACAGCAGAATTCGCCTATAAAGATGTGTTTTATCTGACAGGTAGTTTGCGCTCGGATTGGTATTCTACTTTGGCAACACCAGGTTACGACAATAAATTGAATTCGGTTTATCCTTCAGTTTCAGGTTCATTTATATTTTCAGAGTATTTTAAACCTTCTTGGTTGTCTTACGGTAAATTAAGAGCAGGTTTCGCTCAGGTGGGGCAGGCTACTGATCCTTATCAGACATTATTGACCTACAATTTTAGAGGTGAGAATTTAAATGGAGCACCTTTGGGATCGATTAATAACAGGAATATCCCAAATACTTCGTTAAAAGCTTCAATTGCAAATGAGTTGGAAATTGGTGCTGAGCTTCGCTTGTTGAATGATCGTGTAAATCTAGATTTGACTTGGTACAACAAGAAATCCAAGAATGAAATTATCTTCAATACAACAACGCCGGCAACAGGTTATGCTGCGGCTGTATTGAATTCCGGAGAAATGCAAAACAAGGGTTTTGAAGCATTACTTTCGGCAACTATTGTTAAAACCGAAAGCTTTAAATGGATTTCTTCTCTAAATGGATCCTACAATGACAATAAGATTATATCATTGGCCGATGGATTAAAGGATCAGTTAGTCGCTACTTCGCGTTCCAATGTAGGGTTTATTATGAATAAAGTAGGTATGTCGGCATTTCAGGTAATGGCCTACGATAATAAATATGATAAGGATGGAAATATCGTAAACTTAGCTGATGGTTCACCTGACCGTGGCGAATTAAAGGCTTATGGCTCAGCAATGAATAAATGGTTTGCGGGTTGGAATAACGAATTTAACTATAAAAATTTCAATCTGTCTTTCTTAATAGATGGTAAATGGGGCGGTAAGTTATTTTCAGCGACAGATTATTATGGTTATATCTGGGGATTACATCAAAATACGGTAGAAAGACGTGAAGAGATAGGAAGGGCAGCAGCTAAATATTATGAAAACACGGCGAACAACGTTTCTAAAAACTTTGTTAACAGTGCTGACTTTATAAAATTTAGACAATTAATCATTGGTTACACCTTCCCAACAGCAATGTTTAATAATAAAATAAAATCCTTGAATGTAAGTGTTGTGGGACGGAATCTCTTTACATTGATGCGTAAAACCGATAATATTGATCCTGAATCAAGTTATAATGCGACATTCCCTGGTCTTGAATTGGGAGGTGTACCGGCTATCCGTACGTTTGGAGCAAACTTAAGTGTTAAATTTTAAATCTAAATGGAAATGAAAACAATGATTAAACCGATTATATCTACGCTTGCCCTAGGACTCCTATGTGTGATGGGAAGCTGTACAAAAGATTTTGAAAAAATAAATACTGATCCAATATCTTATGGTAAGGAAACTTGGGATCCAAATTATACCTTGTCTTCATCTCAATTATTCTATACGGGTAGTTTTGACTTCGCTTACGATACCTGGCGTGGAAATTTAATTTACTCAGCAACGATGATGCAAGGATTGTCTACAGTAATCAGTTATTGGGCAGGCGATAAATATTTGCTAAATGAAGGGTATACTGCAGCTTACTGGGGGAATGGTACTGTCGGAGCATATATCGAGCAGGTTCGGAATATCCAGGACGTTATTGTCAACACAAAGGATAAACCAGAATTAAACAACTTATATCAGGTAGCAAGGATCTGGCGCGCAGTTATTTTTGCAAGACTTACTGATCTCTATGGCGATGTGCCCTATTCTGAAGCTGGTGTTGGATTTTACGGGAAAATTTACAAGCCTAAGTTTGATAAGCAACAGGATATCTATACAGATCTACTAAAAGAAGTGGATGAAGCAGTAGCCGCTTTAAAAACAGATGGTGATAGGGTCTTTGGTGATGTTATTTACAAGGGAAATATTGATAAATGGAAACGTTTTGGAAATTCTTTTTTACTCCGTCTAGCAATGCGCCTAGTGAAAGTAGATGAGGCCAAAGCAAAACAATATGCGACAAAAGCTGTAGCAAATACATTGACTAGTAATACTGAAAATGCTTACATCTCACACGATGAAAGTGGTTCGCGTGTAACTCAGAATAGAAATTCGCAGGTGCTGTTGGGTGATGGAGGACAAGAATGCTATTATGTAAAGTGGTCAAATACCTTTATTGATTTTCTAAAGAAAAATAATGATCCTCGTTTAGGTTTAGTGGCTGTGACCAAATTATATTTAAAAGACGATGTCAAAGCACAGAATCCGGATTATGTAAGTAATGCCGCTGTTCAAAAAGGAATGCCAAATGGAAAAGATTTAAGTTCTGACCCTAAGTATAAAATTAGCAGTGATCCAAGTTTTACCACATTCCCAGATTATTCATCACCAAATCCGAAGATGATAAAGCGGAATGGTGTGACATTTATCCTGACATATGCAGAGACGGAGCTGTTGAAGGCAGAAGCTGCACAACGTTGGGGGATTGGCGGTTCGGCTGCTGAACATTACAAAAATGGACTGAAAGCGTCTATTACATATTTGAATCAATATGATTCAGAATTAGCTATTACCGACGCGATTGCTGAATCTTTTGCTGTCGCTAATCCTTATGATGCAAGCAAGGGGTTGGAACAGATCAATATGCAGTATTGGGCACACACGATTACCATGCTGGATTTTTATGAAACTTGGGCCAACTGGAGACGGACAGGATTTCCAAAGCTGACGCCTGTAAACTATCCTGGAAACGCCACTTCGGGAACCATTCCACGTCGTTTTCCATATCCTTCTACGGAAGAGGCTATCAATGGCGAAAATTTTAAAGCTGCAGCTGCAGCTGTACCCGGCGGTGATAATCTTGCAGGCCGGGTCTGGTGGGACAAATAATCACAATGGTTTGTTTTTTATGAGGCTGAACTTTCGTAGTTTGGCCTCTTTAAACCCTTTATAAAATACTATGAACCTAAAAAATCAAATTTTACTAATCGTGGCCTTGCCATGTATTGCTCTTTCCTGTAATAACGCAGTTGATAAAACGAAGGAAAATGAGACCACAAAAAACAAAACATTGACTGGAACGTACAGACTCTTAGAAGCTAAGACTATCAAAGGGAAAGATACGGTGACTGCTTTCACTGATACAAGCAAAACCGAAATGTTTAAAATGTTTAACGAGGATCATTTTTCATTTTTCAATCATGATAAGGAAAAGGGGAAAGGAAAGGAACCTCATTTTATTGCCGGAGGCGGAACTTATTCTTTTGATGGTAAAAAGTATCAGGAGCGATTGCAATACTGTAGTCTACGTGATTGGGAAAGTAAGAAGTTTGATTTTGAATTGGAATTTAAAGGGGACACACTTGTCCAACATGGGGAAGAGAATTTGCCCGAACTTGGGGTAAAACATACGATTATTGAAACTTATCTGAAAGTGAAATAAAAACGCTCTTATTGAGGAGTTCACAAAACTTCATTAAGTATATTTTGTTAATGCAAGCACCCACGGTATTTTCCATGGGTGTTTTTTTGTGGATTTAGAACCTAAAAAAAAACAGATTTATTGCTGCTCACAAATAGCATGTTATTTATTTTAGAAAAAAAATAAAATTAAATTGCAACATTTTCCAGAACGATCCGACTATACAATAGAAACATAGAAATTAACAGTATTAAATAGTAAACGTGCAAAACCAACTTAGCGATAAAGATTTATTAGCGATGTGCCAATCCGGTAACGAGTCGGGCTTTGCACAACTCTATCATCGCTATGCGAAGAAGATTTTTAACTCGATCTATCGGATTTTGTCAAATCAGGAGGAAAGTGAGGATGTTTTGCAGGAGACTTTTGTAGAGTTTTTCTCAAAATCGGATAAATGGCAGGCGGTACTTAGTGTTGAAGCTTGGTTGAGAAGGATGGGCGTGAATAAGGCTATTTCTCTTTTACGGAAAAATAAGCAATATTATACACCTATTGATGATCTGGAAATCCAGGATGAAGGCGAAGATGAACTGTTGGAAAAGGAGTGGCGAGAATGTCGGCTGACTGATTTGGAATCAGTCATTGATCAGCTGACCGGAATACCCAAGATGGTGATCAATCTGTATCTTTTTGAAGATATGAGCCACGATGAAGTCGCGGAATCTTTGGGAATGACAGCAGTAGCGGTGCGGAGTCAATACCATCGTGCCAAAAAGAAAATTTACGAACAATTGAAGGAGAGGTATAATTATGCGGGATAATTTGAAGGATTTTGTGAACGCCAATCGGGATGCATTTGACCGTAAAGAACCGTCAGCGGATTTATGGAATAAAATCAGACCACAGGTTGTTCCTCCAGTACAGGAAAAGAAGATTAAACCTTTGTGGCGATGGGCAAGTATTGCGGCAGCTACACTATTGGTCGGATCTGCGGCTTTTGTCATCTTCAATCAGGAGAAAAAGGATGATCATATGGGCAGAGTAGCAGATTTGAAATCTGTCCCTGTTCAAAAAGAGCCAGTGGACATCCTGCGCCCATCTCAACAAGAGGTCGTGGTAGACGCTGGTCAGAAGGAACCAATACGGTCAATACAGACAATGACAAATACGCAAAAAATACATCGTGTAGTTAACAAGACGGCGCAAAAGGTTACCGTAGATAAGAAAGAAGGGCTTGAAAAAGATTATATGCAAATGCTTCAGGACTCTGTTTGGGCAAGTACACGATTGGCAGCCGTACTCGCACTCCAAAAACAAGGAAATCTAAAAGAGGATGCAGCGCAAGCATTAGAGAAAATAGCCGTTTCGGATGAAAGCAGTAATGTGCGTATGGCAGCGATTGAGACCTTACTGGACGGAATGACACCAGAAGTTAGGCAACAAAAGGTTCAGGACTTTTTTGTCGCACAGAATGATCCTACATTACAGGTTGAGCTGATGCAGATGATTGCACAAAGAGATGAACCGGAAATAAAAAATAGTACAAAGGATAAGCTGAACGCGATTGTAGAGGATCCCTTTACATTGAAATTTGTGAAAGAACAAGCTTATGCGGTACTGTTGCATCAATAGAACAAACAATATATACGATGAAGCTGTAGAGACGTGCTAAGCTAATGGAATAAACCTCCAGGCTTCATCACCTTAATAAAGACAAATGGGGCTTGTGAGCTCATGAATACCATTGAAAAATGGACTAGACAGTAATAATTATGAAGATGAAAAAGATAAGAATAATGATTATGGGAATGGCACTGCTCTTTGCTAATGCATTGCAGGCCCAAATAACAGAGAATGCAGAACGTGCCGTTCCGCCAAAGGCACCTAGACCACCTAAGACAATGCGAATGCCATATGGTGACAGTGGGAAGAGAGTTTGGAAAGAAATTAAAGTCCCCAATGTTGGTGAGAAGCTATTGCTGAAATTCGACAATGTTTCTATTGAAGGCTATAGTGGAAAAGATGTTGTGATTACAGCGAAGGTGGAGCAGCAGGAGGAGAACGACCGGGCTAAAGGCTTGCGTGTGGTCAATGGTTCTGGCTTGTCCGATAATTCGGGAATGGGAATGAACATTCAAAATATTGCTGGTGTTACGGAAATCAGCATGGTTGGAATGCCATTGGAAGATTCTGTGCATGTTCGGGTTCCTTTTGATTTATCGATTAGTGTAAGAGGTGGTCGTGGAGGGTTCTTTAATGGCGGTGGTATTGAAATAAAAGATATTAAAGCCGAGGTTGAGATCTCCAGTACAATGGGGGATGTTAAGGTGATCAATGTCACTGGACCGCTCAATGTGAAAGTCGCCCAAGGAGATGTTGTTGCCAAATTTGTGCAGCCAGTCAAAGGTCCTATTTCACTCATCGCAGCAATGGGCGCGGTGGACGTAGCCTTCCCGGTAAAATTCGGCGCTAATGTAGATATGAAGACTTCAATGGGTAATATTTATGCCGCGGATGAATTTCAATTTGAAAAGCCTGTTGAGGAACCTAAAAATTCTTACATTATGTCAAATACTGTGAAAGGGAAAATGAATGGTGGTGGACAGGATGTGATCTTGAAGACTTCTATGGGAGATATTTATATTAGAACTCAAAAATAGCATGTGAAGTCCTGAAATAGGCTGACTATTTTTTGATTCACAAAAAACCTTAAATACTGAGTAGGGTATTTAAGGTTTTTTTATGCGTTTTTTGTTCTAAGTAAAGCCTTGAAATAGTTAGATTATTTTTTTGGTTCCATACGAACTAAATATTGATCATGTTCATCTTCATATAGAATCTGAACAACCCATCCTAGTTCATGGGCTATTTTGATCAGTTTATCCTGATCTAGATAAAGCCATTTGAAGGGATTTCCTTTTTGCCCTTTATATTCGTATTGATATTGGATCTCCCCAAAATAATGGTTGGGTTTTTTGATGTTATAATCTTCGTAGAGATAACCGATATCGGATGAATCAAAAATAAGCTGCCCCCTATCAGTCAGGAGCTCTTTACTATGCTGCAACAGCTTTTTAAAACCATCAATGTCGCCAGCGATACCCACACCATTCATAAGAAACAAAAGCGTATCGTACTTTTGTCCACTGAATTCATAGAAATCTTGGCATATGATATGTTGCACACCACGCTGTTGCATGATATGACAAGCTGTTTGCGATATTTCCAGCACATCGACCTCAAATCCCTTTTCTTGTAGATATAAGCTGTGACTGCCTACGCCGGCCCCCACATCTAATACCCGGCCGTCACAGAGCGATAATCCGATGAATTCCAGTTCTGGAAAATCGTCAGCATCCCTAAAGAAAACTTCTACTGGCATTTCGTCTTGGTCGCCATAGCTTGTATGGAGTATTAAAGGGAATTTTTCTTCTTGATGGATAAAGTAATCATCAAGGGCCTCACCATACACGTCTCTAAACATTGTCATTATCAATCATTAATACTTTTTTTGCGATATAGATCGAATCTTCATCACCCGTGTGCTTCATAGGTTCATCGGATAGTTTGATGACTGGGGTCCATTGATCATCTTCGGGAAGAGCATCGGTCATTTTGATGACAATATTCATGGGTCTAAGTCCTACATCGTTTGTAAAGTTGGTCCCCACACCAAATGAGTGTAATATTTTGCCCTCGCAGTAACTTGCTATTCTTTCGACCTTGTCGTAATCTAGGCCATCGGAAAATATAATTGTCTTTGACAATGGATCAATACCATTTTTCTTGTAGTGTGCAATGACTTTGTCTGTAAACTCCAGCGGGTCACCACTGTCGTGACGTACTCCGTCAAATAATTTGGTAAGCTTTTTATCGAATTGCTGAAAGAAAACTTCCGTTGTATAGGTGTCAGACAGGGCAATTCCAAGATCACCGCGATAAACATCCGACCAGTGCTCCAATCCTAATAGGTTGGCCATTTTGTAGCCATATTTTGCCGCATGAAACATAAACCATTCGTGTGCGTGGGTGCCGATCGGTTTGGTTTCATATTTCATTGCCAGGTGGACATTACTGGTTCCAATAAAGGTTTTTTCGCCGTATTGTTTTAATGTACGGACAACCAAGTCGTGGACTTCATAGGAATGTCTTCTACGGGTGCCAAAATCGGCAATCGTGATATGTAGTTTTTTATATTTTTCGATTTTATCTTTGGCCGTTGCAATAACCTCTTCATCTGATGCGCGAACCAAATCCTGAGATTCATAGAAAAGCTCACAGATCAGTGACATGAGCGGTACCTCCCAAAGAATCGTTCGATACCAATACCCTTCGATAACAACTTCGAGATCGGGACCATCCTGCGTGATTTTTATTTCATCGGGATCGTAACGATAACCTTGTAAAAAATCAAAATAGGTCGGATCAATGTAGGGACAAGTCCGCGCAAAAAAAGCTTTCTCGGCTTTGGTAAGTCGTAGGTCTGCCATTTCGTTTACAGCCTCCTTTAAAAGAATGTCAAATCCTTCCGGAAACTTATGATGTCCCCGATTGATAAAGTGGTAGCGTGCTTTTGCCTTTGGAAATAGCTTAACTACTGCATTCTGCATCGTGAATTTGTAAAAGTCGTTATCTAATATAGAGGTGAATGAAGCCATCTTTATTAATCTGATTTTTGTTTGAAGCTGTAAATTTACTAATTAACATGAAAATGTGCGGATTGTTCATCATAAATAAAACAAGAGTCCATACGAGTCGATGCAAAAAAAATGGGTCAGCACATCACTGACCCATTTTTTTACTTTATAAATTTGACCTGTTATCGTGTTCTTGAACTACCTCCTGAACGAGTTGATCCTTCAGATGATCTGGTTCTTGGAGCTGAAGAACTTCCTGAATTTGAGGAATTCGATCTTTCAACTGTAGGAGCTGAGGACCGTGTTCTGGTATTCTCATTGCTTCTATTTTGCACCGGTTGGCTGGGTTGCGCTGCAGGTTGACTGGAGCGCGATCTGCTGTTGCCAGTGTCATAACTTCTATTTTGCACTGGTTGACTAGGTTGTGATACAGGTTGACTAGCGCGTGTTCTAGTATTACCAGCATCATAATTTCCATTTCGTTGCGGCATTGTTGTTGGCTGCCCACTACGGGATGAACCTGCGTCACCTGTATTGCTGGTGCCTGTTCTTACTCGTGTATTATAGTCCGAATTTCGGCTATTGACAACACCGCTGTTGTCAACAGCATTTCCTTGTCTGGTTCTACTGGTAGAAGTAGGGTTATTCGTATTTGATGGATTCGACTCTCTGCCGGATCGGGTTCTAAAATCGTAATTGTCTGAAGTAGGTGTTGTACCTACATTATTTCTGTTGTTCGAACTATTGTCTGTAGTACGTCCATTAGTATTACTGGAGCTACGTGTAGATCCGCTATTATTATTCGCATCATTGCGTGATCTTACCGAAGCATTACCGCTATTGTCAATATACAACTCACGATTTCCAGATCTGGTATTGATGTTATCCCGGTTGGAAATGACACGATTGTTGCGGTCTGAAATTTCACTATTATTGTTACGTGTTCGAGTTGAAGCGTCCACAACATTGGTTGGACGTGCAGATGAACGTGTGTTGCGGTCTACACTTGGACGATACATATTGATTTCGCTTGATCTTGTACGGCTATTGCTACTGCGCACCGATCCTGGTCGATCTACATTGTTAATACGGTTTACGTTGACAGTTCTGCCTGTATAACGTTCGATGTCAGATCTACGCGGACCACCCACATAATAGTTATTATTGATGATCGTTGTATTGTTGATCACTGTGGTTCTATTATAAATGCTGTTATAATTTCGACGGTTTACATAATATCTATCCATGTTTCGGTTCATAAAATGATTGACCGAAACAAAGGTCCAGAAGTTCATTGGGATATTGACCGATACATTGATATTCATGCCCGGACCTAATGGAGCCCAACCATAATAATCATTGCTTTGGCGCCAGTTTACCCATGCTGGTCCCCATTCGTAATCGGGAACCCATCCCCAACCATAACGATCGTTGTAGTTCCATCGGCCATAGTGGAAAGGAGCCCACCCCCAATCGTAATTGGAGACCCATGTATTACCATAATCTGTCATGGACCAATAACCATTGGTTGCATAAGGTTGGAAGTCTGGGCCGGCATCAGGAATCCACACATATCCATAATTCGGATCATTCACCCATTGTCCGTATGGTGAAAGTTCATCATAGAACGTCTGAAATGAAATACCAGAATTGTTGTAGTTATTATAACCTGTATATCCTCCTCTTTGAGCCATCGTAGTTGTGCAACTTGTAAAGGAAGCAACACCGATCAATCCCAGTACCCAATATTTTATGTTTCCTAAATTTTTCATCTTCGTAATATTTTAAGTAAGACAAAACTCTATGCTATTGTCTTTGTTATTATGACAGCATAACGTATTAAATGGTTTAATTGGTACACTATAAATCTGATTTTTTTTATATAAAAGTCAAATTGATGATCTTTTTACATAAACGACAATTTTAGATACATATTTTTTATTTACCTTTACCGCTCGAATTGTTACGTGTTTGTTGAGCATATGAGGTGTTTTATGACACATTAATTTGACATAGACATATTTTTAAATGGCTAAAAAACTTCAGACTTTTTTTCTAGAATTCGCAAACATTCATCGTTTCTTATTACGATTTTGGCGCGAATTAGTAACTCCACCATATGAATTCAAAGAAATTATACGCCAATGCTATGAAATAGGCTATAAATCTTTGCCTTTGATCAGCTTAACCGGATTTATCGTTGGTTTTGTTTTTACGAAACAATCTCGTCCTTCGTTGGAAGAATTTGGTGCAACCTCCATGTTGCCATCGTTAATTTCAATTGCGATTGTTCGTGCCTTAGCACCCTTGGTAACTGCTTTGATTGCATCGGGTAAGGTGGGGTCGCAGATTGGGGCTGAATTAAGTTCGATGAATGTGACTGAGCAGATAGATGCAATGGAGGTGTCAGGTACTAATCCTTATAAATATTTGATTGTAAGTAGAATTTTAGCTACAACTATTGGTATTCCTGTGTTATGTTTTTATGTGGCGGGTATTGGCCTTTTAGGTGGTTACCTGAGTATGATGAGTAAAGATGACTTGAGTTTTTTGAGCTTTTTTACGCAGGTATTTGAAACAATTGCCTTCAAGGATTTAGGTGCTATGGTATTACGTGCTGTAATATTTGGCTTTACTATTGGGGCTGTAAGTTGCTATTGTGGTTATTTTTCCTCTAAAGGTACAGAAGGAGTAGGTAAGGCAGCCAATGCGGCCGTGGTTGCTTCGATGTTTCTTGTCTTTATTGAGGAGATCATTATTGTTCAGATTTTGTCGTTCTTTGGATAGTGGTATATGGAAAAGACTAAAGTAAATATAGATCATTCTCAATCAGTCATTGAAATCAGAAATGTGAGTAAATCTTTTGTGGATAACCATGTACTCAAGGAGGTTAACCTAGATTTATATAAAGAGGAAAATCTTGTTGTGTTAGGACGTTCGGGTACAGGTAAATCGGTTTTGATCAAGTTGATTTCGGGATTATTAAAACCTGATGAAGGAACAATTGATGTATTGGGTGAATCTGTCACGTCATTAAATGACCGAGAGTTGCGTGAATTACGATTAAAAATTGGTTTTTCTTTCCAGAATAGTGCACTCTATGATAGTATGACGGTTCGTGAAAATTTGGAGTTTCCATTGGTGAGAAATAAACGAAATCTCACACGATCTGAGATTAATCATGCTGTGGAGGAAGTGTTGGATGGTGTAGGTTTATCTCAGGCCATCAACCAAATGCCATCTGAATTGTCTGGAGGTCAACGTAAGCGGATTGGTATTGCGCGTACCTTGATCCTTCGGCCGGAGATCATGATGTATGATGAGCCTACAGCAGGTCTCGATCCGATCACTTGTTTGGATATCAATGGATTGATCAATGAGGTTCAGGAGCGGTATAAGACATCATCAATTATTATTACACATGATTTGGCCTGCGCGAAAGAAGTAGGTGATCGTATTGTAATGCTATTGGATGGTAAGTTTGAAAGACAGGGGTCTTTTGAAGAAATTTTTGATACAGATGACGCACGTGTTAAAGCGTTTTATAATTATAATTTTATTCTATAATATACATGAGTAAGGCAGAAAATAAAAGAGCAATCATTGTTGGTATTTTTGTTTTTTTAGGCGTATTGATTCTTTTGGCCGGGATTTTTATTTTGGGCAGTCAACAAAAGAAATTTACAAGAAACATCGAGATCGCGACTTCATTTCCTGATGTTGCGGGATTGAAAGTAGGAAGTAATGTTTGGTTTTCTGGGGTTAAGGTGGGGATCATTAAAAATATCCACTTTAAAAGTGTACAGGATGTCGAAGTTGTTTTAACTATTGAAGAGAAATCTGCGGAATATATTCGCAAAGATGCTGTCACAAAATTGGGCTCCGATGGATTGATTGGTAATAAAATTGTCGTTATTACTGGGGGGTCTCAAAATGCACCTACTGTGGAAACTGGTGATTTTTTAAGATCAGCGAAAACTGCAGACATGGAGGCCATGATGGAAACATTGCAAGTAAATAACGAAAACTTGGCTAAGATTACAACTGACTTTGTCGAGATATCACGTGGTTTGGCAGATGGTAAAGGCATGGTTGGGGCAATGTTGACCGATACTGCGATGGTGAATACGTTACGTGCGAGTTTACTTTCCATTAGTGCTGCAATGAATAATGCCAATAAAGCTTCTGCAAATTTGGTTACATTAACAAATTCGTTGAACAGCAATAAAGGGTTGATCCACGATCTGACTACCGATACGGCTATCTTTTCAAATTTGCGTCAGTCTGCAGCGCAGTTGCAGGGGGTATCACAGACTGCAAATGCATTGATCAATAACTTGAATAATGCCTCTAGTCGATTGAACGATAAAGACAATGCGGTTGGTGTCTTATTGAATGATCCCGCTTCAGCAAATCAAATTAAGTCAGCCATTAATAATTTGAATTCTAGTACTGAAAAGTTGGATGAAAATATGGAAGCTTTGCAACATAATTTCTTGTTACGAGGATTCTTTAAGAAAAAAATGAAAGAAAACGCTAAAAAAGCAGAAGCACTAAAGGCTGATAGTGTACAATAAGTTTTAGTAAGAAGATATGAAAAGGCTTTACGCTTGCGTAGGGCCTTTTTTTCGGTATTTCAATCCAATTATTTTAGATAATAACAGAGGTTTGTGTAACCTTTTAGTATAGAAGAAATGAATAAATCTGAAATTACAGATAAAGAGGTGATCTTTGAAGATAATCATCTGATAGCGATTAATAAAAAATCAGGCGATATTGTGCAGGTTGACGAAACTGGGGATCTTTCATTGGAGGATATGGTGAAGATCTATCTGAAAAAGAAATATGACAAGCCCAATGATGCTTATGTTGGTGTCATCCATCGTTTGGATAGGCCTGTCAGTGGCATGATTCTTTTCGCGAAGACAAGTAAAGCCCTCGAACGTATGAATAAGTTCTTTCAAGACCGGATGGTGAAAAAAACTTATTTTGCAATCGTACGGCAACGTCCACATAATGCCGAAGGTAAATTGATCAACTGGTTAATTCGAAATAGACAGACAAGAGTAACGAAAGCATTTCCGCGTGAAGTGAAAGGCGGTACCTACGCTGAATTGGACTATGCAATAGTGGGTGAATTAAATGGATTCTATCTATTGCGGGTCGAACCCCTAACAGGTCGTACACATCAGATACGAGCACAGTTGGCAGCAATGGGTTGTCCTATTGTTGGCGATAACAAATACGGGTATCCAAGAGGAAGTTCAATGGGAAGTATCTGTTTGCACTCACGGTCGTTAGCGTTTACACATCCCATAAAAAAAGAAAAGATGGAATTGGTAGCCTCATTGCCGCAAGATGGTTTTTGGGACAAATTTGAAGTATTGGTGGGCTAATCGCTAAATTTTCAGTAACTTTGGACTATGAAATGGTTTAAATATCTACTCGTAATATTTACCCTAAGCTGCTCGACAGTATCTATTTCTCAAGCACAATGTGCGATGTGTACATTGACTGCTGAGAATTCCACCAAAGATGGTAATATGCAAGGACGAGGGTTGAATGATGGAATCTTATTTTTATTGGTGATTCCCTATTTGGCAGCAGCAGGACTGGGGTATCTGTGGTATAAGAAATACCGTAAAAAGAATCCTCCAACCAAGAAATTTATTAACGAGATAAAGTAGACTCTGATGCCGACATCCAAATTTCACGCAATGATACATTCCAAATGTCCTAGATGTCATGTTGGAAAAGTCTTTGAAGGAAAGGTCTATAGCCTGCGGAAGCAGCAGATGAATGACGTTTGCCCGCATTGCGGTGTTAAATATGAGGTTGAGCCGGGCTATTTTTATGCGGCGATGTATGTCAGTTATGCTCTTTCTGTTGCTGAGATTGTATCTGTGTCTGTCGCTATTGCAATTTTGACCGGAAGTGAGTCTCCTTGGCTCTATTTGGTTGGCTTGGCGGTTACTATTTTCGTTTTTGCTCCCTTTAATTTTAGGTACGCGAGATTGATCCTATTACATTTCTTAACGCCTAAAATAAGTTATGATCCACGCTATGAATTAGCTTTGGAAATTGGTGAAAAGGATCATGAATCCAAGAAAAATAAGATGAATTAAGAATTTTAGTTTGTATACATACTTAAAAAAATAAAGAGCTCTAGAGCTCTTTATTTTTTTAAGTATTTCATTGTACTGTCGAAAAGGAAAACTTTGTCCTTGTACAGCTCTGAAATAAATTGTTGTAATGGTATCAAATGTACCTGTTGGAAGTCTGCAATATGTTCTTCAGAAGGTAAAACTACTTGGATGCAATAAGTCATTCCTTCATGGGGCGACTGGAGCATTTCAAGGAAATGCACTTGGAATTTTTGGGATTGCACGATATTATCCTGAATCCAAGAAACGATGTCATTGTGGATCGTTTCTTCTGCTATAACAGAGACATTGTATAAAAACATAAACAAAAATACGGTTTTATACGCTATTTTTGAATATTACGTTTAATTACTATATCTTGTAAAAATAAGGTTGCATTGACTGCAATTTGGTATTTAATTACAATATTTGAGTTAATTGATAAGGACGCATTTGGGATTATGAGGTTGCAATTTTGGACTGTTTTATTTTTTTGTGCATTGACTATGTTGGGATGCCAACAACATAAGGTTGATCCTATACCCATCAATCAATTCTTTTCCACACCTGAAAAATCAAATTTTAAGATTTCCCCTAATGGTCGGTTTATTGCCTATATCGGCATGGACAATCATTGCAAAAATATCTATTTGATTGATTTGAAGCATCAGGATAGCTCCAAGCAATTAACCTATCAGAATGATATCAATGTAAAATCTTTTGCCTGGAATAACGATTCTAAGATTTCTTTTTTGACAGAACAATCTTCCCAAGACAGTTTGCGTTTGTATGCTGTGGATATTAACACTGAAAAAATCTGGGCATTAATTAAGCCAGTTCGTGCGCGGTTTAGATGGATTCATTCGACGGTGTCTGGTGGAGAGGGTTTTGTTGCGGGGATTAATGATCGTGATTCCTCTTTTTTTGATCTATATCGTATTTATTTGGATGGTCGACCACGTGAATTGATCTTACAAAATCCAGGTAATATGAGCTCCTGGATTGCTTCCAATGATGGACAGATACGTTTGGCTATTGCAAACGATTCCGTACAACAATCTGTTCTTTTCCGTCCTTCTGAGAAAGAACCTTTCAAGGAGATCATACGTTGTGATGTAGAAAGCAGTTTCACTCCGCTGGGATATAAAGACAGTTCAAATAGTATTATCTATGCACTATCGAATATAAACCGTGATAAATTGGCCTTGGTGAGCTATGATCTAGTCAATGAAAGGGAACTGGGCGAGCTTTTTAGCCATAAAGAGGTTGACATGAGTCCAGGAGGTTATTTTCCGGAGCTAAATCGCTTGCTGTTTGTGAATTATACAACCTCAAGGCAAAGCAGACATTTTTTCGATGAGCAGACAAAGCGGAAATATGATGAATTGTCTAAGCAGATTGATGGTTTTGAATTCCAAGTTCTTAATACCGATGCTTCAGGCGAAAAAGTGATTATTAAAACCTATACAGATGTTAATCCTGGTGGAATTTATTTTTATGATTTTACCACAAAAAAACTGACCAAATTAGCCGATAATAATTCTGATCTTAAAGACAAGGAGTTGTCTCCAAATGAGTTTATTACTTATAAAGCGAGAGATGGGGTAGAGATATCCGGATACTTAACCTATCCAGTTCATTCCAATCGAAAAGATCTTCCAATGGTGGTGTTGCCACATGATGGACCAAATGGGCGTGAGGTGTGGGGCTTTGATAATGAGGCACAGTTTTTGGCAAACAGAGGATATTTGGTTTTTCAGATGAACTATAGAGGCTCGACAGGGTTCGGAAAAAAGTTTTGGACAGCAGGTTTTAAAGAATGGGGCGGAAAAATTCAAGATGACATTACTGATGGAGTGAAGTGGCTGATCAAAGAGGGGATAGCGGATAAGAATCGTGTCGCTATTGTCGGAAAGGGATTTGGGGGATACTCTGCGCTTCATGCTGCTTGTTTCAATTCGGATCTTTATAAATGCGCGGTTTCTTATTCGGGATATACAAACCTATTCACCTATTTTAGGGACATTCCACCTTATTTTAAATCTTATGTACAGAAGATGTATCAGATCGTTGGTAACCCTATCAGAGAGGCGGAGCTGTTTAAAAATATATCGCCTGTTTTTCATTCCGATAAAGTAAGGATCCCTGTGTTGTTGGTTCAAGGTGGAAAAGATCGGTTTAGTTCTGTGACGGATGCGAATCAATTTGTTCAAAAGTTAAAGAACAATAATGTTCCTGTACAGTATTTTCTAAAGGAAGATGAAGATAGGACCTTTAAAAAAGATGAGAATGTATTTGGCTATTATAATGAGCTGGAGCGGTTTTTGGCAAAATATCTAGCAGACTAGAGGCAGCATATGAAAGCAGAAAAATACAGCTATCGAAAAAATTACGGATTATTGTTGATGTTTTTTATCGTCATCAGTGGCCTTTATATTTTTGCGCTTTTTCTATCTAGAAATTATACTGAATCGCATATAAAAAATGAATTTACGAATAGAAAATCTGAAATTTTTGATCAGACTCTGATTCCTTTTAACGACTTTTTTCAAAATAGAATCCCCGAGGTGTCTTTTTACCAAGGTTTTCTGGATTCTGTACAAGCGGGAAAATATGCATATAGTATTTTAAGTTCTTATCCTTTTGTACGTGAAATAGGTTTTTTTGATCTGCAATTCAATAATGATCATAATCTGAACTATGGTTTTATCGTTAATAACCTGCGGATTCAACCCAAAACCATCACCTTTTTTACGGTGTCCCGATCGGGATTGAATAAAAATACAATTCTCGACCGTGCTCAAATGGGGCTGCATTCTGAGGAAATTAATAATATTGGGGTTAAACTTGCTACTTATATTGATAAGCTTCAGGCAAATGCGAAGCTTTCTGATAAGGATATTTTAAAGGTATTTTATACGATCAGGCCGGGGCAGATTACGTATTTAAATATACCCAGGGTTAATGATCTGATTGTTTATAAATCCATTATGGAAGGGAATCTGGATCATACTGTCGGTTATGAACAGGACATGTTCAACTTTCAGATTGACCCAATGTATTTGGAGGTGAAAAATAGCTATGCAAATCTTTACGAAAAGGTAGCGATTGTGCCATTGGTCGGCGCGCCAATTACACCTGAGGACGATGAAATTTCAACAGAAATGCCATTGCCCGGAGCTTTGGCTGATTATAAATTGCTTTTCAGATCGAGTAAAAGTTTTCTTTCGGCAGAAATAAATCGTAGTTTTTGGCCAGTATTAGGTGGCATTTCATTGATTTACATTATTTTAATAGCAATTCTATATTTAATTTATAGAAATTTAGAAATTAACGGAAGACTTTTTAAATTGCAATATGATTTTATCAACAATTTGACCCACGAGTTTAAAACACCTGTTAGTGTAATAAAAATTGCCGGGAATAATATTAAGAGTGCACAAATACTTTCCGACGAGGAAAGAAAAATGTATGGTAATATATTGGACCAGGAAGCTGATCGACTCAATAATTTAATGAATAAATTATTGTCTTTTAGCCAGATTGAAAATAAAACCATTAAATTAAACAAAGAAGAGGTTGATCTGGAGGAATTTACCGAAAATCTGGTTGCTTCTTCAAGAATAAAATATGCTGACTTTAAAATTAGCACAAAAATTGATGTAAGAACATCGATGCTGGCAGATCCAGTGTTATTGAGTAGCGTGTTTCAAAACATGATAGACAATGCCTATAAGTATTCGAAAGCGGGGCATAAAATCTTGGATATTACGATACAACAAAATAAGAAGAATTTTGTTATCACTTTTAAGGACGAAGGGATTGGGATAGAGAAGGCGGAGTTTAACAATATCTTCAAAAAGTTTTATAGAATAAAAAGTCAATATAATCAGCAAGGAAGTATTGGTTTAGGTTTGGCTTTCTGTAAGGAAATCACTGAGTTTATAGGTGGGGACATTACAGTCAAAAGTCAATTGGGGCAAGGCACTACCTTTACGTTGGTATTTCCGGTTTAAAAAATAAATTTAAATATGAATAAAGACATCACTGTTGCTGTTATTGAAGATGATGAGAACTTACGTTTCTTGGTAAAACATCGATTAGAATCTGAAGGCTATCAAGTCATCCAAAGCGGAAATGGGAATGAAGCAGAAAGTTTAATCTTGGAAAAGAGGCCCGATGTGGTCCTGTTAGATTGGATGCTCCCTGGAAAAGAAGGTAACGAGATCTGCGAAGATGTCCGTAAAGCAGGATTTGAGAATATCATTATTATGATGACTGCTAAATCCCAGGATGTGGACAAGATTGAGGCTTATAGCTTTGGTGTGACGGACTATATTAGTAAGCCGTTCAATATGGACGTGTTGATTGCTATGATAGATAATAAGGTGAAGTTTTTTCTTCCTAAAAATAGTCCAGAGATCTACAAGTTTGGGCAGACAGAGCACCATCCGAATATCCATTCATTAATACGCGATGGTAAAAAGGTTGAGTTAACTATTCTGGAAAACAGGATTTTATTGCATTTTCTTCAAAATTTGGGTCGGGAGATTACACGTGAGGAATTGATGGAAGTGGTATGGGGCTATAGTTCAAATGTAAATACACGTACGTTGGATATGCACGTTGTGCGTCTGCGGAAAAAGATCGAAACAAACCCTGATAAACCACATTATCTGCAAACGGTGAGAGGGTTGGGTTATAAATTTGTTGACGAAGAGGAGATTTGATTATATTTGATAGATAAGAATTTGTTTTGTTGAAAACAATTATTATCTTCGTATAGATTGAAAGCGAGACCATGTTTCCCGACGAGGGTAATATGGTCTTGTTTCTTTTTTAAAATGTAGAAAATAAGAAAAAAGATAAAATTATGGCAGAAGTAACTTATTTTACGGAAGAAGGATTGCGTAAGCTGAAAGAGGAACTAGCTTATCTGAAGACGGAAGGAAGATCTAAAATTGCCAATGCAATTGCAGAGGCTAGGGACAAAGGTGATTTGTCTGAAAATGCGGAGTATGATGCTGCTAAAGAAGCGCAGGGGCTTCATGAAGCTAAAATTGCCAATTTGGAAAACACATTGGCTACAGCTCGCTTGATTGATGAATCCAAATTGGATACATCGAAAGTATTGGCTTTGTCAATTGTTAAGATCAAAAATAAAAAAAATGGAGCTGTGATGACTTATCAATTGGTTGCTGAGTCTGAAGCAGATCTTAAATTAGGTAAGATCTCTGTTAAGTCACCAATAGCGCAAGGGTTATTGGGTAAATCGAAAGGTGATACTGCAGAGATTGAAGTGCCTGCAGGTAAGATCGAATTTGAAATTGTAGAAATTTCGAGATAATATATGTCGGTTATGTGCGGTACGCCATAACCGCACATCCACAAATTAACTTTATATTAAGAAGGTCGGGTTCTAGCAATCGCGACCTTTTTTGTTTATATTTGTTGTGAACATCATATGTATGTTACTTATGGTCGTTTTTATAAAATGTATTTAGATAGGAAATATTAGACATTAGACTTTCCTTATGCAAGCCGATGGCTGGTACAACCCGAAGTCTCAATACCCAATACTAATATCTCAAAACGTTATTACAAAAAGAATTTATTCCAATATAGAATAATATGTCAACAATTTTTTCAAAAATCGTTGCTGGAGAGATTCCAGCTTACAAAGTTGCAGAAAGTAATGATTTTCTAGCCTTCTTGGATATCAGTCCTTTGGCAAAAGGTCATGTACTGGTTATCCCGAAGAAAGAAACAGATTACATTTTTGATATCGAAGATGATGAATACATGGCGCTTTGGGTATTTGCGAAAATTGTTGCACAAGGGATAAAAAAGGTAATTCCATGTGTTAAGGTTGGTGTGGCCGTCGTAGGATTGGAGGTCGCGCATGCACATATCCATCTTGTTCCGATCAATAAAATAAGTGACCTAAATTTTGCTGGGCCTAAGTTAAGTCTAGGTGAAGACGAGCTTCATCAGATTGCTGAGACTATCCGTGAGTCCATTATTAGCATAACTGCACAAAATCAATAACAAGATTATATTACACTTGATTTACTTTCGTTTTTTAGAAGAATACTATATTTGTACTTTGTTGTTTTAAAATTGTACAGGGATAAAAGTAGGTTTGGATTCTAAAATGAAGAAAACAACATTGATTTTTACTGAAAGTTATGCATGAACTTTTGTTGTCATTTCAACAGCTAATGAATCCCGAAGAACTTTTAAGTTCGGGAGGGTTTTATTTAGTTATTTTAATCGTATTTGCCGAAACAGGTCTGTTTTTTGGTTTTTTTCTACCCGGCGATTATTTATTATTTTTAGCAGGATTGTTTTGTGCTCTCAATAAGATTGACGTGAGTATTTACACGCTTTGTTTGGGCTTGTTGGGGGCAGGAATATTGGGCAATTTTACAGGTTATTGGTTCGGTTATCGAGCCGGCCCCATGTTATTTAAGCGAAAGGATAGCATCATCTTTAAGCGGAAATATGTGGTGATGGCGGAAGAATTTTACCATAAATATGGAGGAACAGCATTAATTATAGGTAGATTTGTCCCAATAGTTCGTACTTTTGCTCCTATCTTTGCGGGTGTTGTAAAATTAGATTTCAAAAAATTCGTTTTATATAACGTCAGTGGAGCTTTAATATGGGTCTTGGTATTGACTCTTTCCGGTTATTTCTTGGGGATGGAGTTCCCATGGATTATCCATTATGTTGAATATGTTGTCGTTGGGATGATCGTGGTCGCATTTTTGCCTATTGCAATTACTTTGCTTAAAAAGCGAATAAAAGACAAAAGAAACAAACAAAATATACAGTAAAATAAAAAATGAGTAAACAAAACCCTTGGCACATGGTTTCTCCAGGTGAGAATGTGCCAAATGCCGTAAACGCTATCATTGAGATTACAAACGGATCCAAAGGAAAGTACGAATTAGACAAAGAAACAGGTTTGTTGCTTTTGGACAGAGTAATGAGTTCATCTGTTGTCTATCCTGCCAATTATGGTTTTATTCCACAGACTTATTGCGATGACAAAGATCCTTTGGATATTTTGGTGATTTGCTCGGTTGATATCTTACCTTTAACATTGGTGGAAGCGCAAGTTATTGGTGTAATGAATATGGTTGATGGTGGCGAGCAAGATGATAAAATCATTGCTGTTGCCAAAAATGATCCTGTATTCAATTACATTAAAGACATTGAACAATTGCCGCCACACACAATGAAGGAAATTGTACAATTCTTTGAAAGCTACAAAGCTTTAGAAAAGAAACACGTTATCGTAGAAGGGGTGAAAGGACGTGAAGAAGCACAAAGAATCTTGATAGAAGCTATTGAGTTGTACAAAACAGAATTTGTTAACAAATAACCCCCAGCATGGCGCTCGATATTTTTTGGACATTGTTTTTAGTATTGGCCAACGGTTTTTTCGTTGCAGCTGAGTTTGCTATTGTCAAAGTCCGAGTCTCCCAAATTGAAGTTCAGGCGAAAACAGGTAGCAAAGTTGCTACAATTGCCAAAAGTATAACGGAGCATTTGGATGGTTATTTGGCCGCTACACAATTGGGTATTACACTTTCTTCTCTGGCTTTAGGTTGGGTAGGGGAAGCTGTAATGACCCAGATTGTGCAGGGCGCATTGGGTTTCTTTGGTGTTGAATTGACCGGTAGCATAGCAACGAAAGCCGGACATGTGTTAGCCTTTGCGATCATTACCGTATTGCATATTGTTTTTGGTGAGTTAGCTCCCAAGTCAATTGCAATTCAAAAACCCGTTGCTACAACAATGAAGATTGCGGTCCCACTGCAATTTTTCTATTTTATCTTTAGACCCTTTATTTGGATCTTGAACGGTTTTGCTAATTTTCTGCTTAAAATTTTAGGATTTGAAGTAACAAAAGGTGAATCTGCCCATTCTTCTGAGGAATTACAATACCTTTTAGATAAAGGAAAAGAATCCGGAGCATTGGATATTTCTGAGCATGAGTTGATCAAAAACGTCTTCGATTTTAACGAACGTATCGTAAAGAATATTATGGTACCGAGGACTAAGATTGTCGCTGTTGAGGTGACCGCAGATGCATCTGAATTGATTGAGACGATGACCGAGGAGGGCTATTCACGTATTCCGATCTACGAGGATAATATCGATCAGATTGTTGGTATTGTGCATACGAAGGATATTCTTCCGCTTTTGGCTAAAGGCAAAGAAGTGGTGATGAAAAACATCATGCGTAAACCATACTTTATTCCTGAAACCAAAAAAATCAATGATTTGATGGCTGAGTTTCAGCAACGACGCCTTCAATTGGCTATTGTGCTGGATGAATTTGGAGGTACAGCAGGGATGGCTACCTTGGAGGATATCGTGGAGGAGTTGGTAGGTGAGATCCAAGATGAGTATGATGAGGAAACACCTGTTGTCGAACGTATCTCTGAAACAGAGTATATGGTAGATGCGGGAGCTAGCATTCATGATGTGAATGAGTTTCTTCCGATCGAATTACCAGCAAGCCAGGATTACGATACCATGGCTGGATTGGTCAGTGAAATCTTTGATAAAATTCCTGAGGTAGGTGAGCGGAAACAAGAATATGGTTATGTATTTACAATTATCCGCAAAGCCCAACAGAATATTGAATTTGTCAAACTGGAATTGGTCGAGTCTGCTGACGATGATGTAGCGGAATAAGGCCACAATGAACAGTACATGCAGTTATTTTTTACACCGGAATTAAATCCTTCTTTAGAAAATTTTATCCTCTCTGAGGAAGAAAGCAAACATGCTATTCGTGTGCTTCGCATGAATACGGGAGATCGTTTATATTTAATAGACGGTCGGGGCGGGCTGTACAAAGCTGAGATTATAGATCCACATCCGAAACGTACTGTACTTCGCATTTTAAGTATCAAGGAGAACTACCAACAGCCAAACTATCATTTGCATATTGCTGTTGGACCGACCAAGAATATAGATCGTATTGAGTGGTTTTTGGAGAAAGCTACCGAAGTGGGGATTCAAGAGATTACACCTATTATCTGTGAACATTCAGAACGCAAGGAAGTAAAGTTGGATCGCTTGAATAAAGTCATTGTATCAGCCATGAAGCAATCTTTAAAAGCGTATTTACCTCAATTGAATCCCGCTGTATCGTTTAAACAGTTTATAAAGGATATTCCGAAGGACGGTACCCAAAAAGCGATTGCGCACTGTGTTGATTCCGATAAGAAATATTTAAACCAAATAGTTGAAGCGGGACAGCATTATATTATTTTGATAGGCCCAGAAGGTGATTTTTCAGCAGAGGAAATTGATTTGGCTTTAGCGGCGGGCTTTCAACCGATATCCCTTGGGGATGCACGTTTACGTACGGAGACAGCAGCTTTGGCAGCTTGTCTTGAGACCTCACTAATCAATAGATAAATCTTTGCGATAAAAGATCAATGTGAACCTAATCTATTTCGGATAGACAAGATTCAGCATTGATGATATGCTGTTTCTATTATTTTGCAAGCTCAGCATCTATGATCTGGATTTCGGAGTTTCCTTTAAGAGGATCCTTTGTAAAAACCATCTTTCCTTTTAGTTTGATAGGATCTTCGGAGAATTTAATTGCCCCACCCTTTAAGGTTACTTCTACCATGGGCGGGATTCCGTTGGAACCACAAAACTGACACTGCATAACAGGTAGGACTGACATCATAAAGTTCTTGTGATTACGTCCACTATGTAGCGGGACCATATAGCCAGGTAATTCGACCACTTTGTTTTCAAGCGCTTTGAGCTCTTTTGGATAAAAAGGAGTATAGACCTTTTTCGCCCCATTATAAGTTACTTTGTAAGCCATTTTATCAATAGCATCCCATGTTTTGTTCATCATGGGGGTATGGTCAGGTACATCGGGATTATTACCAATCTGTGCTTGTACTTGTATGACGAAGCATATAAATGCGAATGCTGTAATAATTGTTTTCATTATTTTAGTATTGAGTATTGAGATTTTGATGACGCAAATTTAAGATTTACCTCGTATATGTTATTCGTACGCTTTTACCCCAATTGTCCATTTATTCTATTTTTAACCTATTTGTTCGACAAAGTTCCTGATATACTTGTCTTATAAGCCTTGATTGCAGGAATCAAAGCGGCTAGAACGCCAATGAGACAAGCTACTAACAAAAATACCAATTCTTTTGGATGTAACTTAAAAGCTTCGATAAAATCCGCGCTTTGGCTTGTTTGGTTGCTGATATAATACAATGCCAAATGTGCCAATAGCAAACCTATCAGTCCACCGACAATTGTTATGGTCAAACCTTCGAGCAGGACAATGTTGAATAATTTGCCCTTAGAGGCACCGAGTGTACGCATAATAGCAAGATCATATTTACGTTGTTTCAGTGCATTATAGAGATTAATAAACACGCTCAGCCCCGCAATGAACATAATGACATAGGCAAGGATGGCTAATGAGTCTATTCCTACACCTAGGAGTGAAAACAGACGTGTACTTTCCATTGCTGGAGAAGCGGCCTGCATATCTGTTTGTTGATCGATCATTTTGGGCAGTATACCAATAGCTGCAGCTGACTGATATTTTACTAAGATAGCCGTTATTTCCAGTCCGTTTTGTTTAACCATATCGGCTCCAATAGATTTGACAAATACACCTTCCTCTTCATGATCATGGTCGTGATCTGCGTGATCGTGATGCTCTTTTTCTTCGGTTGTAGTCTGAACTGAAGAATTTTCCGGGAGGTCTTCGCCGTGGTGATGTTGGTGTGCTTTGACCGTCTCTTGCCTATCTTCTTCGCGTTCACGTTGTTCTTTTTGTGCCGGAGTTTCCTGGTCGTTGTGTGCATGTGCAATACCATGCACATCCCAAACGCTCTCAAGGTTGGTCAATATGAGGTTGTCCGTTACGTTGTTATTTTGCTTTAGAATACCGACGATTGTAAAAGGGTGTTCGTCATGGCTATGACCATCTTTGCTCAGTCCATGTGAGCTGTTGATTTGGTCGCCTAGTTTAAAGTGGTGTTTTTTTGCGACCTGCTCACCAATAACAACTTCAAAGTTTTTTTGCCAAATGCGCCCTTCGTTTATTTTAGTATCGTAAATCGTCAGAAAAGAAGAATCTGTTCCCACGATACGGTGTCCTTTAAAATTATCGCCCAGGGATAGCGGAACCGCCAATTGGACAAGAGGATTCTGGCGGAGCGGTTCGAGTTCATCTAAGGGGATATTTCCTGTTGGATTGTCGATATGATATACGCTGGACAAGATCAATTGGAGTGGACTACCTTTGGCTCCGATGACAAGGTCAATGTTCTTACTGTTGTTGTCGAGTTGCTTTTCAAATGTTTCACCTGTGATGGAGAGCACTGCCAGTATGGAAATTCCAAAAGCTGTCAGTAAGATACTCAAAAAGACAGAACCAAACTGTTTACTTAAATTTTTCCAAACCAACTGTATCGTGTTCATAGCAAATGTTGAATAAAAAAGGGTGAGAGATATGGGCTGTAAGCAATTATTTTAAGAGATACATTTTTGAAAATTGATCCTTGATCCGTTTATCGTGTGTTGTGATCAACAACGTTGAGCCAGCGGTATCTGCAATGCCCAAAAGAAGTTCTAATACACGATTTGTATTATTATCATCTAAAGCGGCTGTAGGTTCATCCGCAATGAGTAGTGCCGGTTTATTAATGACACTACGTGCAATCGCGGCACGTTGCAATTGACCACGGCTCAGTTCGTTTGGATAGGCCGCGGTTTTGTGGTCCAACTGCAATTGTTTCAATACCTGATGAATCTCATCTATATTGACTTTTTTTCCAGCCAGCGACTGTGCCAATTTGATGTTTTCTAGCAAGGTTAAATTTTTGAGAAGGTGAGCTTCCTGGAAGATAAACCCAATATATTGCGATCTGAATTTATCTAGTTTGCTATTTGATAATAGCGAAAGATCTTGACCATTAATTTTAACATGACCGGTATCAGGTCGGGATAAGCCACCTAACATATTCAGTAAGGTTGTTTTACCTGTACCTGAATCTCCCAATAGTAGTGTATGTTGTCCTTTCTCGATATGGATGTCAGGAAATTCGATGCTTTTTGCATTGGTATATCGGAATGTTAGCTGCTCAGTAGATACGATCGGATTGCTCATATGCTCAAAAATTGAAAATATATTCAAACTTAGAGAAATTGCTTTGCATATGCAATATTATTGCAATAATAAGATCATTCTTGCTTCTAAACAATAATATGAACGAATATCTATTCTTATCGAGTTACAATGATATATATAAGTAAATGTACTAAAACCTAAAACCGACCTTTATATGTTAATAACTTTTCGACTTAATAATTTTATTACACTTCATTAATATCATCTCATCGAAATGATGGGATAATCGCTCAAATCCTGCTTCAGGTGGGTTTTTGTCCAAAATCTTAATTTAAAATTCCCAAGGTAACATTAAATTAACAAGTGGTTTACGTAATGGTAATTCGTTGTTAATGTTAATATAATATTCTGCCAATAGCTTTGCAGAAACAAAAAACAAAATAAATTGGAACCACAATTACAACTTAAAAGAATCGCTGCTGCCATTACGTTCGTCGTAGCTGCGTCAACAACAGTTTATGCACAAGGGAGTGGGAAGGTTGCAGGTAAAGTTACAAATGTCAAAACAGGAGAGACCATCGCGGGGGTGACGGTAAAGGTTCTTGGCACAGCACGTGTAGGAAGTTCGGATGTAACAGGTAATTATAATATTCCTGCAGTACCAGCAGGAAAGTACACATTGGAATTTAGCTATTTGGGTTTTGCAACAAAGCAAATCACTGATGTAGAGATTAAAGATAAGGATGTTACGAATTTAGATGTGGTTCTTGACAACTCCGAGGGTAAAGTACTCGATCAGGTTGTAATTACTGGTACATTTAAAAAGGAATCGATAGGTGCGTTGTATGCACAACAGAAGAATAGTATTTCAATTTCAGATGGTATTTCAGCTGAAGTAATCAAGAAAACACCAGATAAAAATACGGGTGAAGTATTAAAGCGTGTTAGTGGTGCAAGTGTTCAGGATAATAAATTTATTATTATCCGCGGACTAAGTGATCGTTATAATTCAGCATTGCTAAATAATAGTCCGTTGCCAAGTACGGAATCAGATCGTAAAGCATTTTCATTTGATATTATTCCTTCTTCACTGATCGATAATATTGTTATTAGTAAAACGGCAAGCGCTGATTTACCAGGAGATTTAACAGGAGGCGCTATAAATGTAAAAACAAAAGACTTTCCTGACAGAAAATCTTTTGAAGTATCTGTTGGTCTTGGGTATAATTCTTTGAGTACTTTTAAAGATTTTTATGGAAATAAGAGAACAGTTGGGAATTATTTTGCGACGTTGAATCCTGATAATAAACTGCCAAATAATTTTCCAGGGTCTTTTCAAGAATACTCCAATCTGAATCTTAGTGATAAAGTAAATTATAGTAAACAATTTAAAAATACTTGGGTAACTGAAAAACTTGGAAAAGTACTACCGGCTCAAAATGCGCAGGTTACGTTTGGTAATTCCTACCTACTTAGAAATGAAGGCAAATTAGGTATTATCGGATCCTTATCCTACCGTAATTCTGAAACAATTTCACCAGAAGTAAGAAATGACTTTAATACGTTGGATCAGGGGAAGGATCTTAAAATCTTTAGTTACAATGATACATATTATCGATTCAATTCTAATGTAGGAGCGTTAGGCAATATATCATATATTAAAAATGATCTTAAGCTATCCTTTAAGAACATCTTTAATCAAGGTTTAGAACAATCTTATACTCAGCGAGAAGGATGGGCTGATGATGGGACGAAAGAGCTTAGAAAGGTTACCTTACTTGAAACAATTCAGAAACGGATGTTTAACTCTGTTTTTGACGGTGAATATCTACTTAACAGCGATAAGCAATCAAAATTATCTTGGAACCTTTCCTATAGTAATGTTAATGTCGATCAGCCAGATTTGAGAAGAACGATCTATGGGAAAAAGGAAAACAGCGGTGCTGATGCCCCTTATGTTATAAGTGTGGGAACAAGCCCAACACCAACAGGTGCAGGACGATTTTATAGTACATTAAATGAAAATATTTATGGAGGGGCTGTAAACTGGTCTATATCGACAAAATTTTTAGGCCAGGAGCAAACCTTAAAAACAGGTGTGTTAAAGCAAAATAAAAAACGGACAGTTGATGCAAGAGTCTTAGCTTATAAAGATTTAAGCGAAACCACGGCTGATCAAAGAAAGCTTTTGTCTATGCCGTTAAATACTATTTTTGCTCCTGAAAATATTTCTAGCACAACCCTAATATTAGAGGATATTACGAACCCAGATAATTATTATGAAGGAACTGGTGACTTGAATGCTGCTTTTGCGATGCTTTCGGGAAAAGTCACTGAAAAGTTGAAAGCTAGTTTAGGTGTTCGTTATGAAAATTATAAGGAAAAATTGCTTACTGGCGCATTAAATTCTAGTGAGGAAAACAACGTAAATAATACCTATAATGATTTCTTGCCATCACTTAACTTAACATATGAACTAAATTCAAAAACCAATTTGAGATTTAGTTTCTCCAACACCTTAGCGAGAGCACAATTTCGTGAATTAGCATCTTTTTCTTTTTATGACTTTGTGACTGGTATTACAAAAAAAGGAAATCCAGATGTTAAAAGAACAAGAATTTCAAATTTTGATTTGCGCTACGAGTTTTATCCAAGCCTCGGAAAGTTGATCTCTGTTTCTGCATTTTATAAAGATTTGAAAGATCCGATTGAATCAAATATTATTTCAGGATCTTCTCCAGCGAGTAAATTGATGTCTTTCACTAATGCTCCAAAAGCCTATATACTCGGAGGAGAAATTGAGATCCGTCATGATTTTGGATTTATTGATCCAGACGTAGAATTCTTCAAAAATTTGGTTTTTAGTACAAATGCGGCGATTATGAAGTCAGAGGTGAATTTCGAAGGCTCTCAATCGACTATGGAAAATAAAAGATCATTATATGGACAATCACCGTTCTTATTGAATTTAGGTCTACAATATTCATCTGATCGCCTTTTTGACGCGAATTTGTTCTTTAATCGTATTGGTCGTAGAATAGATATAGTAGGATTTGGACGCTATGAGAATGGAAATTTTATAAGCGAATATCCTGATATCTTTGAAGCCCCAAGAAGTGTTTTGGATTTCCAGCTTTCCAAAAAATTTGCTGCTAAAAAAGCTGAGTTAAAATTAAATGTTGGAAATATATTGGATAGTAAATCTATTTTCTATCAAGATGTAGACAAAAGTGGAAAGTATAATGAAGCGGGGGATCGCTTAATAAATTCTATTCAGTATGGTAGAAATGTATCTCTTTCATTTGGTTATAGATTTTAAAGATTAAATAAATATTAGTTAACATTAAGGTTACACTTGGCGCGTAGCTTTGAAAAAAAAACAAATTATGAAATTAAACATGAGTTCAAAATGGTTTGCATTAGCTTTAGTAGCGACCTCAATGAGTATTGCCAGCTGCAGTAAGTCAGATCCAAACCCAGTTGACCCTAATCCTAATCCAGGAAATGGAGATGTAGAAGTAATTGAAGGAAAAATTACGAGTAACAAAGTTTTAAGTGCTTCAAAAACATATTTGCTAAAAGGATATGTACAAGTAATGGATGGTGCGACCTTAGAAATACCTGCAGGCACTATCATAAAAGGAGAGAAAGCAACAAAAGCCGCTCTGATTGTTGAAAAAGGCGGTAAACTAAAAGCAAATGGTACTGCTGATAAGCCGATTGTATTTACTTCGGACCAGACAGCGGGTAATAGAAATATAGGTGATTGGTCAGGTATTATTATATGTGGTAAATCAACAGTGAATTCTGCTGATGGAACTTCTCAATATGAGAGCGGTGTATTAGGCGCAAATGTTGCAACTTATGGCGGTGGAACAAATCCTGTGTTAAATGATAATTCAGGAGAATTGACTTATGCACGGATTGAATTTGCTGGAAATGCAATTCAGACGGATAAGGAAATTAATGGATTGACCTTATGTGCTGTAGGCTCTGAGACTAAGATCCATCACATTCAGGTATCTTATGGTGGGGATGATGCTTTCGAATTTTTCGGCGGTACAGTAAACGCTACGCACCTTATTGCGTACAGAAGTACAGATGATGATTTTGATTTTGATCAAGGTTACTCAGGTAAAATCCAGTATGGAATTTCCATTAAAGATCCTATTATCTCAGATGGAGCGGGAACTTCACGCGGTATTGAATTGGAAAATAAGGCTGCTGTGGCAAATAGTCTGTATTCGAAACCCGTATTGTCAAATTTCACTTTTATTGGTCCTGGAACCGAAGGAAATGATAAACACGGTGCCTCGGTACACTTTGGATTAAATAGCCGTATGGTATTGGCTAATTCAATAATTGTCGGAGCAAAAACAAATGCGATAGAATTTAATTCTGATTTTCCAGCGGCGGAACTAAAAGCAGGTCGATCTATCTTATCTAACAATATGGTATTTGGAACGGCTGCAAATTATTCCTTGAAAGATGTTACGTCTTTTGGATCGGTAGCCGATTTGACGGGTTATTTAAATGGATTTGGTGATTTCACTGTTGCAAATGTAGCTGCAGCTGGTCTTACCAGTACAAGCATTTCAGCGCCAAACCTTCTATTGAAGTCTGATTCACCAGCATTAGGAAAAGCTAAGTATGAAGGTGATTTAGCTTCTTTTACCAAAGAAACTTTTATTGGTGCTATGGGTACAACAGACTGGACAAAAGGATGGGCTAGTTGGGATCCTAAAAACAATAAATACTAGAATAATTATAGTTTAGTAAAATAGAAAATCCTGCCTCGAGCAGGATTTTTTTTGTCGCATTTTGAGCGAATATTTCGTTATATAGTCAAATAATATAAGCTTTAAATTATGAGAAAAACGATCTATTTATTTGTGTTAAGCATTTTCCTGTTTCTTGGGTGCAAAAAGTCTGATGATAAATCTGATATTGAACCTGATGGACTTAAAATAGAAATAAAGGGAATTTCTGGATGGGGTGATGTTGTAAATATCGTTATTGATAAGAATAAGACTGAAATTAAGTATCCAAAAAGTCTTGTTCCGGAAGCTAAAAGAGATAAAGTTTATAAAACAAGTGAGGCCACATTAAAACAGTTGTCAACCTATATTGATACATATAAGTTGATAGATGCGAACATACAGGAATGTGCGCGTTGTGCTGATGGAACGGATTATGTGATCACAATAAAATACGAAGGTAGGGTGAACACGGTTACTATTGCAGCTCAGCGTACAGATGGTAAATATGCCGATCTATTGAATTTTATTGATAAACTTTAGTAACTAAGCGTTCTTATTAGTTTGTTTTACAAACCTTAAATAAAAATCGAAGAACTTAGTATTATTGGTTTTCGCTACAATTTACACTGTTTGTAGCTTTCGGAACAGTATTTTATCTCGGTTCATAATGGTACACAATCTGGTAAGATTGTTTTTTAAGTTCATTAGATAATTGACCTATAGCCAAACTTTGCGCTTGCGGAGTAGGTTCACATACTGAATAGTATTTTCCATTATATAAAATAGCATCACCAATAGGCTGTTCGAATTGAACGGCCATGGTGATATGTGTGGGGTACAAGAGTGTGATCATTGGGAGATTATAAATCTCTTTGACCAAGTAAAAGAATAGTGCTGCACGATCGTCACAGTCGCTGTATTTATTTAATAATGTCTGTTCTGGGGATAGTCGTTTTTCTGTCCCAAAATTATCTTCATCATTTTCATATAAAAAGGCATAGCGTGTAAACCGCATTAAATAATCTACACCTTCTTTCTCTTTCTTCCCTTTGAGATTTTCTTTGAGGGCAGGAACCAATGATTGATAGGTTTCCTTACTCAATGGAATATTGAAGTAGGTCTCGAAATCTACTCCAGGATAGTTTTTAAAAAGATCACTGATATCATTGTTCAGCTTCACGTTAAAATGATAAGCTTTATGGCCGTAATTGAAAGCAATTTGTTTTTCAATGTAGTTTGCCGGTACAAAATCCGGTAGCTTTGTGATTTTATAGCTGAAATCGTTGGTGGCTTCCGGCACTTTAATATTTACGGGGATATAGGTGTCTGCTCGTTGAAATAGTTTTCCATAATCATGAAAATTTAAACAGGTATATTTTTTACCATCAACTTCAAAAAAAGGAATATCAGAAATATCCTCATTGTTCTGAATAAAAAAGACAATCTGATTATTTCCTACTGCCAAACGTGCATCGTATCCAGATTTGCACATCAGAAACCATTTGTATAGCGTGTAACGTGCATAGTTGTCTGCTTTTGGTGCAATTTGTTGTGCTGTGCGACGCACAAGCTGATAATATACCCAGTCGTTGAGGTGTTGTTTATCTTTGTATTCGAGTAAACTATTTACCAGATCATGGTATTCTGCCTGATCGGCAGTTTGGTAGAACTCCTGTACGCGAGCTCCTGTTAAACTATCATTGAATGGAATACTGAAAGATGGTGGTACATTAATTGAAACTTTCCCATCGTAAAAATCGAAATCATGATGCTGCGCCCTAGCAATTTGTAGACTGCATGTAAACCAACATAAAATGGTCAAAAAGGCAATATGGCATCCTTTGATATTCAATTATTAACAATTTAATAATATTAATGTAATATAAATTTAACAAATATAAAGGCATTTTGCAAGGATTTTAGAAAATGGTTTTGGGATTGCATATATTGCTTTACTAACAATCTTTCGGCTAAGAGATGATATACTAAAGGTTTCTGTGGAGACTCTTCGGAGAATGCAATTAAATTGAAAAAGATGAAGATAATTAATTGCTAATTGTCTTCATCTTTTTAATGTCAAATAACCAAGGAAGGTACTGACTTTAATTCAAAAAGGTTACAGATTAAATCTACATCCTTGTTTGGGATACCTTATAACATTTATGTTAGGTTGGAAAACTTTGTATATAATTCGTTCTCTGGATTCAGCTTTAGGGTAGTTTGGATCCGTTACTCTATAATGTATTTCTACCCCAACTAGAGGTAATTCGTTTTTTGAATATGTAGGAGCGTGATTGTCCCTATGGATATAATGTAAATCTATTAAAGTTAAATTTGCATCATGATATGGTGCTTTGAATGAAACCCATTTAGAGTGTGTATAGGAGCTATCAGCCGAATAGCCTCGTTCAAGGTTGTAATTACGTATTTTATTATGATACACATGGGTAATATCGTTTAGGACGTTATTTCTCAAGCCCATAAAGATACTGAGATAATTCTTTTCTACGAAGTGATTATCAATTAGCACAACATTGATGGAATCCATTTTTAATCCTTGGACTCGATCAATCGATGAAAAATAATCATTGATCCAATGTGTGGTCATTCGATGTTCAGCGTGGATTTCTTTTTGACCTTGCACATAAAGGTGACTACATGGGCTGTATTCATTTAATGTTATTCTGAGATTTATATCGCTGTTATTAGGAACAGCCAGCAGGCCGACAGGTCCATTATAGACGGGTTTGTATCTTGATGCAGAGAGTTGAGCTTGGGGGAGTGGGGTAAACTGGATACCATATAGATAATTGGTCAAATTAGCTGTTCCAGTTGTTGATACAATTCCCGAATACTGTATTGTAGTTTGAGTATTTGTTGCCGAGTTTTTTTTGCCACCTGAAAATGACTTAACAATACCAATTATTCCTTTTAATGCTGTAGCTCCAAGTGTGATAGCGCCTATAATCGAAGCCTTCGGTTTTGAGTTTACGACTGTTTCTTTAGGTGTATTAGCTCTTAATGGTGAGTTATGATTATTGAGGAAGTTTATAGATTGAGCGCTTTTTGATGGGAATGTTTTAAGTATTGTTTCCAGATGACCCGCGACTTCATAACCAGTGTTTAGATATTGACTAAATTTTGAAGGGTCACTGCCAGATGCGCCAGCTGAGCTTCTAGAAATTAATGTGCTAAAATCCGTACCAAGAGCTATATCTGTCGAATTTACGCCATAAACGGTAAAGGAGATATCAAGCTCGTTTATAGGAGAAGTTATACTGTTGGGGTTAAAAGCAGTAAGAGTGTAGTCAAAATTTAGCCAAGTATCATCTTTATTTTTTTGAGTAGCAACAATTTGTTTAACGCTTGCATCAATGGAGTCAACAACAGAATTTCGAGGATTTGCATAAAAAGATAACAAACCATTTTTATGACTATTTGGATTAAGAAAGCCAAGTATACCAACATAATGAGTCTTTGAGCTCTCCGATAGATGTTTAACTCGATAATTGTATACAAAGAATCGGAGAACACCAGAATACTTATTATATAAAGCAAAGAAAGGAGTCTGTGCCGGGCGCTCTGGTGTACCGAAATCTTTTAAATATAATACCCAACCGAATTCTGGCTTATAATCTTGTTCAAAATTATTATTCACAGGATTATTTTGGATTGTCCAAGGAAGACTCACTTCGTATGAAGGAGAGAGGGCTCCATTAATTTTTGGTAGAAAGTAAATTAAAGCGGTGTTTTGATTTGCCCAATTCCAACTGCTCAAATTTTGATCGTTCGGATCACTTATAGCAGACGCTTTAGTGTTAATTTTTCCATTTTGAATTTCATTTTCAAAAGTAGTATTTTTCTTACAAGAAACTATTGTGAGAAAAAACAATAAACAAATGGTTAGATAATTTTTCATTTTTAATAACAAAGAAAATACAAGGAGGTTATTTTTATGTGTGTTTTATATTATCTTTTTATTAATTTCTTGATGATAGGAAAAATGTTAGCTTGATACACATTGGTGGAAAAAATATAGGAACATCGTCTTGTACTACACAAAAAGTAGGATTTTTAGAATAGCCCGCAGTGCGGAGGAGGGAATGGTATGGAAAAGTATTTATAATTTATTAGCTAAAAACTACCACTACCGTGCCACTATTTATTTTATATTTTTTACTTATTGTCTTAATCGGATTTGTTTGTTAAATGATTCTACACATCCCAAATATATTGAGTCCATAAGATCAAAATTTGACCGAAACGGTAAAATGAGTTGACCATGTGTGCCTTTTTTACTCCAGCATTAAATATCCATATACAGGATTTTAGGGGAAATTCTTACGTCGTGTGAGAAATACAGACACTTTCGGAGAAAGTAGGACAAAAATCGAGCATGCTTGCACTGAACAATGGCTGTATGACTCTATATTCTTTTTTATTTACTTGTGTTTGTTGGCCTGATCAATTCAAAGATAGTATAGGATTTTTGGCTAAATGCGTACATAGTTGAGTTTATTTTGTCTGATTTCTTATGTTATAAGAAGTATGAGACTTCTGAAAGATTATGAATTAGTTGATTTTAGAAAACATAACAATCCTCCAAACTATTTGGCAGATTAATAATTACTGACTTGTGATTTTTAGGTTTTAGTTTTTCCATTTTCTTTTTTAAAATCCGTATCTTCGTGCAATGGATAATTTTATTGTTTCTGCACGTAAATACCGCCCGATTACCTTTGATTCGGTTGTAGGTCAGCAACACATTACAGGTACCCTAAAGAATGCAATTCACAACAATCAGTTGGCGCAGGCATTTTTATTCTGTGGGCCACGTGGTGTTGGTAAAACTACTTGCGCCCGTATTTTGGCCAAAACAATAAATTGTGAACAGATCTTACCTGGAACTGAGCCTTGTGGCGAATGTGATAGCTGTAAATCCTTCCAAAACGGCAATTCTTTCAGCATTCACGAACTCGATGCCGCATCCAACAACTCGGTAGATGATATCCGTAATCTCATTGATCAGGTCCGTATACCACCTCAGGCAGGAAAATACAAGATCTATATCATCGATGAGGTGCACATGCTCTCACAGGCCGCTTTCAATGCATTCTTGAAGACATTGGAAGAACCACCTTCTTATGCAATTTTTATCCTTGCAACAACCGAGAAACATAAGATTTTGCCAACAATTCTTTCACGTTGTCAGATTTTTGATTTCAACCGTATAAAGGTGGAGGATATGGCAGGCCATCTGGCGAGAATAGCTGACCGCGAAGCGATCGCTTATGACCAAGATGGTTTACATATCATTGCGCAAAAGGCAGACGGTGGTCTTCGTGATGCATTGTCTATGTTTGATCAGATTGTCAGTTTCTCGAATAAAAATGTAACCTATCAGGCTGTTATTGACAACCTGAATATTCTGGATTACGATTATTATTTTAAGCTAACGGATTCGATCTTGGCTGAAGATGCTGCACAAACGCTCTTGACATTTAACGAGATTTTGAACCATGGCTTCGATGGAAGTCATTTCATTGCTGGTTTGTCAGCTCATTTCCGTAATCTGCTGGTGGCCAGAGAGCCCGCGACATTAAAATTATTGGAAGTTAGCGATAGCATACGTCAAAAATACTTACAACAAGCGCAGAAAGCTTCTTCGGGATTTTTATTGTCCGCATTGAATATCTCAAACCAGTGTGAAATAAATTACAAAACAAGTAAAAACCAACGCTTACAGGTAGAACTTGCTTTGTTGAAAATGTGTCACATCGCAAGTGCCATTAAGTTAAGTCAGCTCGGTTCTATACAGGTTCCTTCAGCAGCTGAAGGAGTAAAAAAAAAACTCCCTGAGTCTGTAGTCTCGCAGGCAAAGGAAAGTCCTTCTGCGGCAGCATCTTCCGGAAATACAGTACAAAATGCGACACCAGCATCCGTTGTATCAACTCCTACACCTGTATCCAACCCACAAACAACAGTTTCCAATCCCCAGACTTCGGCTGTTAAACCCGAGGTAAAAAATGATCCCGTTTCAAATGTACCTCCAAAAGTAAAAAAAGGAGGATGGGGGGCAGCTGCCTCAGCGATTATTCCATCATTGCCAGATTTGAACACCATTTATGACAACAACTCGGTTGCCAAAGAAGGTGATGAACCTGAATTAATAAGAGGTACTGAACAACGTGAGGTAGGCTTTAATCAATTCATAGCCATTTGGAATGCCTATGCTGAGCAGTTGAAGACAGAAAATAAAATCAACCTGTATACGATGATGACGACTACGCAACCTCGTTTGAACGGTACATTGATCGAGATTGATGTCGAAAATGGTGTACAGATGGATGTACTGCAAAGCGCGAAAGTGGATGTGTTGAATTATCTTCGGGTAAAGCTGCAAAATTTTGCGCTAGATCTACAAGGTGTTATGATGGAATTTACGGTTTCCCGCAAACCGTACACTTCGCAGGAAAAGTATCAGGCTATGGTAACCAAAAATCCGCTTTTAGATACTTTGCGTAAGGAGTTTAACTTAGGTTTAAGCTAAATCGACCATTCTAATTCCTGTTAATTTTTGTACCTTTGCAATCTCTTCTATTTGGAAGGTAATATTTAGTTTTATGATGCAAGGAAATTTTCAGAGACGTGATCGCGATCACGGCGAAAAACGTGAAGTAAATCAGATGGTATTCGGTATCCGTGCCGTCATCGAAGCGATCGATAGTGGTAAAGAAATTGAATCGTTATTTGTGCAACGCGGATTAAGTGGTAGCTTGATTCTGGAACTGAAATCCTTATTGAAAGAACATGATATTGCTTTTCAGCAAGTGCCTATTGAGAAACTGAATCGTATCACACGGAAAAACCATCAAGGAGTAATTGCGGTTATATCGCCAATTACCTATCAAAGTATTGAAGATCTCTTACCTCAGATCTATGAGAAAGGTGAAACTCCTTTACTTTTGATGTTAGATGGTGTAACTGACGTTCGTAATATGGGGGCTATTGCACGTACGGCTGAATGTTCAGGTGTGCATGCGATCATTGTGCCGAAAAAAGGATCTGCTGAAATAAATCCGGATGCAATTAAAACATCCGCTGGAGCATTGTATAAAATTCCGGTCTGCCGCCATGATAGCCTTTCGAAAGTGGGTAAATTTCTGATAGATTCAGGAGTGCAATTGGTTGTGAGTACAGAAAAAACAACGTCGAGTATCTATGACGTGGATTATACAGCACCTACCTGTGTCATCATGGGCGCCGAGGATGTCGGTGTATCGAATGATTTAATCCGTATCGCGGATAATCTTGCCAAGATACCAATGTATGGCGAAATAGGTTCTTTGAATGTGTCTGTATCGGCTGCGGTTGTTATTTATGAGGCAATTCGTCAACGTCTGCCTAAGAAGTCGTAAGAACAAAATTCTGCTATATAAAATAGCCTTTGTCAGAGACAGAGGCTATTTTTTTGAATATCGATCTTAATGATTTTTACGTTAATATCTAAGCAAGAGGGCTTGCTCCAATTTTATACTGATCTAGTCGACTCTTATTTCAATCTGCAGACGAAAGTCTGATCCAGATCCCAACATCTTACATGCTTTATTGTTTGTCCCTGATAAATAGATTTGTCTATTTATTTAACTAAGTATTGTAAATCGCCTCAACCTCTTTTTCATACTTCTGAAGAATGATTTTTCGCTTCATCTTTAAGGTGGGGGTTAATTCACCCGTCTCTATTGTCATTTCATTTGGAATAATTGCAAATTTCTTGATCTGCTCCCAGTTACCAAAATTTTGATTGATGCGATTGAGTTCGGACTCAATCTGCTGTCTAACTTCAGGATGGTTCAGGAATTCTATTTTTGACAATTTTGCCAATGAAGGAGCGGAGTTCTTGCTCCATTCCAAAAGATTGACATAATTTGGAACAATTAAAGCTGCTGGGAATTTTCGGGATTCGCCGATCACCATGACCTGTTCAATAAAAGAAGATTCTACGATCTTGGACTCAAGCTGTTGGGGAACAATATATTTGCCGCCAGAAGTCTTGAACATCTCTTTCTTGCGGTCTACTATTTTCAGAAACTTGCCGTCAACCCATTGACCGATATCTCCAGTATATAGCCAACCATCTTTGAGTACCTCAGCAGTGGCTTCTTCATTTTTATAATAGCCAAGCATATTGTTTTCACCTTTGGTGAGGATCTCCCCATCTTCGGCAAGTTTGATTTCAATATTAATCAATGGTAGACCGACTGTACCGATTTTCATTCCTCTTTTAAAGCAGTTTACAGCAATACAGGGGCCTGCTTCGGTTAGACCGTAACCTTCATAAATAGGGATTCCGGCAGCCATATACAAGCGGATTAATCTTTCTTGTAAAGCAGCACTGCCCGATGCAACCCCTTTGATGTCCCCTCCCAAGGCCTCCCGCCATTTTGAAAAGACGAGTTTTCTTGCAATACTTAATTTGATAGCATACCACCAAGAACGGTTCTCTAATGTGTATTGTTCACCGACACGAAGAGACCAGAAGAATATCTTGCGTTTGAATCCAGTCAGTTTTTCACCGGTTGCAATAATTTTTTCATATACTTTTTCAAGTACACGGGGCACAGCTGAAAAGATATGTGGTCGGACTGATTTGAAATCTTCTCCAATGGTATCAATCGACTGGGCAAAAAAGATTGTTAAACCCTTATACATATAGACATATTGGAAGACACGTTCGTAGGCATGGCAAACGGGCAGAAAGGAAAGCGCTCGGTCTCCGCGTCCGACAGGGAAGGAGTACTCACTACTCATGGTATCGGCCAATAGATTGCGGTGGGCCAGCATAACTCCCTTCGGATTTCCGGTTGTACCTGATGTGTAAATGATGGAAGCGAGGCTCTCGGTACCAACGGCATTTCGAAGTGTCTCAAGCTGCTCATCAGTGATGGAAGCACCATCAGCAACGAAACTCTGCCAATGCGGTATATCCTCTTCTATGTCTAAACTAAAAATATGTTCAAGGAGTGGACATGAGTCTCTGATCGAAGTGATCTTCGTATATAGCTTTTTTGAGCTTACGATACAATTTTTAATCTCAGCATGGTTGAATATAAAGCTGTAATCTGATTCAGAGATATTCGGATAAATCGCGACAACCACAGCACCAATCTGTTGGATTGCAAAATCAAGAACATTCCATTCGATGCGGTTTTCACTGATTAAAGCAACTTTTTCACCTACTTGGACACCGTGGGCAATCAGACCTTTGGATACCTGATTGACACGTTCAATAAATTCTGTATTACTTACCGCTACCCAATTCGCTCCGTCTTTGTAGGAAAACATAGGAAACCCAGGTGCAGTTTCTTGTTGCAAATAGGCTAAATCAAATAATCTTGTTGCTGTTGGCATTGTGAAAATCCAGTTCGTGTAATTAAGCTAATTTACATTTTTTTGCGGAGATTAAGGCATGTGAAAAATGGAATAAGACGCATTAAGGTAGCGAGAAGGTGGAGGGGATTTAGGTTTTGGATCCGCCTGAAGTACTATAAATGAAAAAGACTCTGATCTGCAAAGCCGGGGCTTTCCAAATCAGAGTCTTTATACGCTTATCTAAATACTAAATCTAGTATTTGCTTTTAGATTCTTTACGTTTACCTGAGAAATCACGGAAACCTCCGCCATTGCTACTACCACGGTCACGTTTTTCGCCGCTGAATCCGCCTTCACGTCTTCCGCCACGATCACCGCCTCCGTATCCACCTTCACGTCTTCCACCGCGATCACCACCACGGTATCCGCCTTCGCGTCTTCCGCCACGATCACCACCACGACTTCTTCCACGATCACCACCACGGCCTTCGCTTCTAGCTTCACCAGATACTTCGATACGTACTTGACGACCGTTGTAATCTACACCTTGGAATCCTTGGAATACTTTCTCAACTTCAGCATCTTGTACTTCAAAGAATGTAAACACACCTTTTAAGTCAATTTTACCGATAGATTTTCCAGAGATATTCGCGTTGTTACAGATAAAGCCTAACATGTCTCCACGAGAGAACTCATCTACAGAACCTAAGTTCATGAACAAACGGGTATAACCTTTTGAACCTTCACGAGAACGACCATCACGTCTATCGCCACGATCTTCACGAGAACCTTCGCGGGCTTCGATATTTAAATCTGGAGCGTTTTTATAATAATCTAAGAAACGGTTGAATTCAAGGGATGCAAATCTTTTGATGATATCTTCTTTTGAAAGAGATTCTAGATTTTCCATAATTGCAGGCAAGAATGGACTGATTTGCTCATCATTTACTTCAACGTTTTCAATCTTTTTAACGATAGAGAACAATTGTTTTTCGCATACTTCAGCACCTTGAGGAACTTGTTTTTTCTCAAAAGGTTTACCGATGATCTTTTCAAGATGACGGATTTTGCTGAGTTCTTTTACGTTTACCAAAGAAAGAGAGATACCAGTTTTACCTGCACGAGCAGTACGACCTGAACGGTGTGTATAGTTTTCTGTTTCATCAGGCAAAGAGAAGTTGATAACGTGAGTTACGTCACTTACATCAATACCACGAGCAGCTACGTCTGTTGCGATCAATAATTGTAAACTACGGTCACGGTAACGTTTCATTACTTTATCACGTTGTTGTTGGGACAAGTCACCGTGCAGCGAGTCTGCATTGTAACCATCTTTGATCAACGCTTCAGCGATATCCTGTGTTTCGATTTTTGTACGACAAAATACGATACCAAAGATATCAGGGTTTGAATCCACAATACGTTTGAACGCAGCATATTTATCTTTTGCTTTGATCAAATAATAGTGGTGTTCAATGTTGGCATTACCGGTGTTTTTTGTACCTACAGTAAGCTCAACAGGATCGGTCATATAATTTTTCGCGATACGACGTACCTCAGAAGGCATTGTCGCCGAAAATAACCAAGTTTTTTTCTCGTCAGGAGTTTCTGACAAAATGTTGTTGATGTCTTCTTTGAAGCCCATATTGAGCATCTCATCCGCTTCATCTAATACAACATATTTAACATTTGAGAAATCAATTGCATTTCTGCCAATGATATCCAACATACGACCTGGGGTCGCAACTACAATTTGCACTCCACGTCTAATTTGACGTAGCTGGTCTGAGATATTTGCACCTCCATATACAGCAACAACATGTACGTTGTCAACGTATTTAGCAAATTTTTCTAAATCTTTTGAGATTTGTAAACATAATTCCCGAGTAGGGCAAAGGATTAATGCCTGTGGGTGTTTTTGAGAAAAGTCTAATTGCTCTAATAATGGAAGACCAAATGCCGCGGTCTTTCCTGTGCCAGTTTGGGCTAATCCGACAAAATCGTCGTTACCAGTCAATAAAACAGGAATGGCTTTTTCCTGAATTTCAGAAGGTTTTTCGAAACCTAATTCTGAGATGGCATTAACAACTTCCTCACGGATTCCCAGTTCTAAAAATGGGTTCATGAAATATTATATACAATAGGCACTATTGCCTAAGGCGTTGCAAAGGTAAGAATAATATTTGAATAATCAAAGAATTTAAATGATTGATTTTTAATGAGATTGAAGATTTCAAATTAAGGGGATAAAAAATTTATTCGCGGTATATAGCTGGTGACTGATTGAAAAGTATTATTTTGATTGTAAACTATTTTGCCTTTTTGTGCTTTCTTTATTCATTTATTAATAAAAACTTAATATCTCAACCTTATTTTTGGTATTAGTATGGATCAGATACCAATTATATATCAGCAATGGCTAAGGGCTATTAAAGAGCGGAATGATACGAATGCCTATGCTGAGTTATATCAGTATTGTTGGAAAGATCTTTATCAACATGCCGCCCGGCGTATTCTTGATTCACAGGATGTAGAAGATATTCTTCAGGAACTGTTTGTTCAGTTTTGGGAAAAACGTCATACGATCGATATCCAGATGAATCTTCCAGCCTATCTCAAGGGAATGCTCAAATATAAAATTATAGATTTTTTCAATTCCAATAAGGCAAAGGATAAACTTCTGGATCATTGGAGTAAACATATTTTTGATTACGTACAACATCATCCGGAAGAACTTGAAACTTACCTCATGTTAGAAAAGATGCTGGAAGATGAATTGGAAATTATGCCGCATAATATGCGGCAGGTACTCTTGTTGAAGTGGGAGCATCTATCAATTCGTGAGATAGCACTGCGGATGGGACTCTCTGAACAAACTGTAAAAAATAACCTTACCGAAGCATCTAAAAGACTGAAGAAAGCGATTATCGGCTATCAAAATGTTCAAGATGGCAGTTTTACCCTCCTGCTTATTTTTATTCTGGAGGAGCTCTCCAGGTAAATGGCAGCCGTCTGGCGGCCATTGCAGCATTAAAAAATCAATTTAACAATTCTTTTATGAAACGTTAACCATTTATTGAAGTACTTTCCGGCTTTTTTGAAGACTTGTATATAAACAGCAGGCAAAAAAGTGAAAAGAAGAATTTTTGAATCCTTAATCTATAGATATCAGCAGAGCAAAGCCAACAAGGCTGAGCAGTCCCTGATTGATCGCTGGTATGATACGCTTGATCAGGAAGAACTTCCTGCAGGGAAGCTAGATGAGGTTCAGTTGTGGAATAGCATAGAGCAACGGATCGGAAGTACTGCTCCTAAAAAATCAACGGCTCGGAAAATAATCTATTGGAGCGGAGCAGTTGCCGCAAGCCTGCTGTTGTGCTTTGGTATTTTATTTTGGAAAAAACAGCATGATCTGAATTTCTCCCGAAGAGAAGCGAATTTAAAACCGGGGTACCGGATTTTTGAAACAGGGGCCTCGCAACGTAAACGGGTACTTTTGGCCGACGGATCAACCGTTGTAATGAATGCATATTCCAAAATTAAATTGGATACCGTCTCTTACGATAGGCGGGACCGGGTTGTGGAGCTTATGGCTGGAGAGGCATTTTTTGAGGTCAAGAAAGATTCTACGAAAGCTTTTATTGTGAATGCCCAACAAATACAGACAAGAGTATTGGGTACCTCATTTACCGTGAAAAACTATGCGGAATTGGATGATATATCGGTGTCTGTATTTACAGGTAAAGTGCAGGTCACTGCCAATAATAACCCACTGGGTGTGCTGACCCGTGGGGAACAGATTCGGTATACCAAAAATAACCATAATAGCAATCAGGAGACTTTTGATCTGACGACACGTAATAGCTGGATTGAGGGAAGAGTTTACCTTAAGCAAAGCAGTTTTGCAGAGTTGGCACTGGCGGTTAAAAATATCTATGATGTAGATATTAAAACTGACGACCAGCGGATTGCTCAACAACGGTATAGCATGCCGATATCAAAGCAGCTGTCCTGGACGGCAACCCTCGAAAGTATCAAAGCAATTCATCACAATAAATCCAGGAAGGAGGGCAGGATAGTGCATATTTACTAGTTTGGGGATAAAAAAAGAGCTGACGACGGCCATCGTCAACTCTGAATCATACACCATTTGGAGATGGTATAAATAACATATACAACAACTTATAGAGATATTATATATACGTATACAAATTTATGAAATTTAAGCAATACGTTACGCAAAACGGTATTAAGTTTATGATAAGGACATCGTTGGTAGGTTTACTTCTTTCGATCGGATCGGCCGAAATGCTTTTAGCTTCGGGCGCATACGGCCAGTTACTCAATAAAAAGATTACAGTTTCTTTTAGTGAATCCAATATTCCAGCGGCTTTCGAACGTTTGGAATCCCAAAATATACATATCGCTTTCGATGCTGCGAAATATAATTTGGCAAAGAAAAAGGTAGATGCCAAGATTTTTAAAAGTAACAGCGTTCGGGATGTCATGCGTTATCTGCTCAGGGAGACTGACCTGATGGCTCAAGACAACGGTGTTTATATTACATTGGTCGAAAAGCCGGTACAGCAGGATGGGCGCATCTCAGGTAAAGTTATTGATGATCGCGGTCAGCCTTTGGCCAATGCCAGTATCAAACTGATCGGTGTCAATAAATCAACACAGAGCGGTATCGATGGTAGCTATCTTTTGAATGCTGAACCGGGAACCTACATACTGGAAGTCAGTTATCTCTCTTACCAGACCCAACGTATTGAGGGGGTCAAAATACAGGCTGGACAAAGGACTGGATTAAATATTGCCATGAAGACGTTGGTAAATGCGCTGGAAACGGCTGTTGTCAGCGTATCGTTTAAGAAAGCTTCCGTAGCTGGATTGTATGCGGTACAAAAAAATGCAGCTTCGGTGACGGATGGAATATCCGCCGAACAGATCGCCCGCACACCAGACAATGATATGGGGCAGGTTTTAAAACGTGTTACCGGATTGACGACTGTCAATAACCGGAACGTCATTGTACGGGGGATGTCCGACCGCTACAATCAGGCCATGCTGGATGGGGTGGTGATTCCGAGTACTTCGCAGAATAGACGTGATTTTTCCTTTGATATTATTCCGACAGAGATGGTGAGCTCAGTGGTGGTCAATAAAACGGCAACACCGGATGTATCCGCTGAATTTTCGGGTGGACAGGTTTCTGTGAATACATTGGATATTCCGGAGAAGAATTTTACGACAATACAATATGGGATAGGTGGTAATTCCCGTACAACTGGCAAAGACTTTTATCGGCTGGGGGAACGGCATACGAGTGAATATTTCGGTTTCTTTGACAAATCGTCTAAAATGCCCGATGAAATAAAAACTTGGCAGTGGAACAGTCGGGCGATACAATTGGATGCGCCTCCCGGCTATATTTTGACTGATCCCGAATTGAACAATACCCCTTTAAATCCAACGGAGTTTGGCGATGCAGTGAAATATAACGATTTAGATGCTATCGCACAGTCCAAGCGTTTTAATAATGATGCATTGCGACAATATAAGTATAAAGCATACCCCAATCAGAATATGCGTTTTTCGCTTGGACGGGTTCACGAATTAAATAATGGACAGCGATTAGGGTTTGTGGCATCCGCAAATTTTAGAAACGAACAAAACATTACTGCATTTAATAATGTACGTAATTCGGTAAGTATCAATAATTACATTGATAGTATAGGTCTCGGTGACAATGGAGCAGGAACATCCTATCGCTTCAATAGCAGTGGCGGATTAATGGCCAATATGGGTTGGCAGGGACAGGTTTTTAAAGTTTCCTTAAAGAACATGTATGCGCGTACGTACAGTGATATTTATAATGAGTCTATTCAAAAACCTTATAGTGATTCTAATCCTGAAGTAAGCAAACTGATTTATCAATTGCCTGAAGCAATGTCTTTGCAGCAACACCAATTGGTAGGAGAATATCAATTGCCGTGGGCAATAAAAGCTGAAGGAATGATTACTGTTAACAAAATCAAACAGCAAATTTTAGATGAACGAAAACTTTCCTATAGGGTAACCACTATGATAGATGATATTCCTTATTTTCAAACCCCGGGGCTATTAACTCACCGTAGTTCATCTGTGGTGGGGATTTTCAGGGACTCTCGAAGATGGACAAATATCGATGAGACAGATTATAATTGGAGCGCGGCTTTTTCGCGAAAATTCAACGAAAATACAGCTGTTCCAACGTTGGTGAAATTAGGCTATCAGGCCTGGTCTAAGAAGAGAGCGTTGGATTTATTTAATTTTGTCCCTTGGACGAGAGCATGGGCAGAGGGTACTACGAATCAATTGCCTCCCGAGATAGAAATCCCTTATGCTCAGTTATTCAGCGCTGATAATATTGGAAATGGAAACGGGCAGGCCTATTACTACGCAGATGCATTGGGCGGTCGATATTATGATGGTAAAATGTCTTCACAAGCAGTGTATCTGATGGCAGATCAAATGCTATGGCATAAATTGCGTTTGGTATATGGTGTTCGTGCAGAATATTTTAATTTAAACTCTAAGCAGGAAGAATTATATAGGAGAACTTATCAGGATGAGCCAGATCCCAATGACGTCCAAAGGCATCGTTTTGGTGTAAAAGAAAATAACTGGCGGTTTTTGCCCTCTATTAATGCTACCTATAAGGTAACATCCGATTTCAATATTCGAAGTAGTTATTCAAGGACAGTAGTTAGGCCAGATTTTAGAGAAGTGGGCATGTTTGCCATGTATGATTATGAGTTAGACGGTTACGTTTATGGAGAGCAAGTTAAATCCACCTTGATCGATAATGTAGATCTTCGATTTGAATGGTATCCATCTCCGGGGGAAATAATTTCAATAACAGGATACTATAAATACTTGGATAAACCCATAGAACTTGTTCATAGCGGGGGGAACACGTATACTTTCGCCAACATGGAAAATGCGAAAAATCTTGGCCTTGAAATGGAGATTAGGAAAAATTTGACATTTATATCGGATCAGGACTGGTTAAAAGACCTATTTATATATGCCAACGGAACATTGCTCAAATCGAAGGTTAATGTCTTAAGTCATTGGGAATGGATTAATAACCCTGAAACTCAGGTTGCTGAGCGTATTCAACAACGCTACCCCAATCAAGATAGGCCACTTATGGGGCAATCACCCTGGTTGGTGAATTTAGGCGTAGGATATTGGGGGGAGCTTTTCGGGGTAACGGCAAGCTATAATCATCGGGGGTATCGCACAAATTTAGCGAATGTTAATATGAACAATGTCGAATATGAGTTGGCCCCAAAACAATTGGATGCACAACTTTATACGCGTTTTCTAAAGGGAAAGATGGAAGTAAAATTCAATATGGCCAACCTATTTGATGAATGGACGCGGTATTATATGAATATTCAAGATTATGAACAAGATGATACAAAATTTTATGTATTGAAAAAAGGTAAATCTATAAAATATAATAAAGGAGAGGGGGATATTATCACCTATCGCAGAAGAGATGGGCGAAGGTTTAATCTCTCATTGACTTATAATTTTTAAAAAATACTAACTGCGCGAGGCAGGTTCATTCTAACCCATAAATACATTAAGCAGCGTTCCAAGACTTGTCCATTAGCACAATCTGGAAGATATTAAAATTTATCATAATGGGGGAATGAAAAACTATGCAACTATAGGAATAGCTATCCGCTATAGAAGCATAGTCTAAAAAGTGATCTTGTGATGGCTAAGTTATGTAAAAGTTAACAAAAAATGAAAAAAATCTTAACGCTAGCAAGTGTATGCGCAATCGCATTGGCATCTTGTAACAAGGACAACTTGGCTCCGGTAAATGGTTCAACAGCTGGATTACCATCTTTACCTCAAGCAACAGTTCCAACTGATGCTAATGGTGTAATCACTGCAACAACCCTTACTTCGGATAAAGTATGGAAAATCGATGGCGTAGCTTTTGTAAAACCCGGTGCAACATTGACCATCCAACCAGGTACTTTTATTACTTCTGGGGTAACTAAAGCATATCCAGATCAAATCACTGGTATTACACAAAACATCAAAGGTGTATTGGTTGTTCCTAAGACTGCAAAATTAATTGCTAATGGAACGGCGACAGCGCCTATTGTATTTACTTCGCCGAATGCAGCTGGATCGCGTAATCCAGGTGATTTCGGAGGTGTTGTTTTGTTGGGATCATCTACGACAAACCAACCTGCGACCAAAAGAATTGAAGGCATTCCTCAACCTGTAAACGTTGATGTTACGTATGGTGGTTCAGTACCTGCGGACAATTCAGGTTCGTTGAAATATGTACGTATTGAGTTTGCAGGTTACAACTTGACTGCTGACAATGAAATTAACGGTTTGACTTTAGGTGGTGTTGGTTCAGGTACTACATTGGAAAATATCCAAGTTTCTTGGGGTAAAGATGATGCTTTCGAATTTTTCGGTGGCACCGTCAATGCAAAAAATTTAGTGGCACTTTCAAATGATGATGATGATTTTGATTTTGACCATGGTTATACAGGAACAATTCAATATGCTTTATCCTTAAAAGATCCCAATTCAACCAACAGTACTTCAAGCGGTAGCTCAGATTCGAATGGTTTAGAATCTGATAACGAAGCAACCTCACCTTGGTCAGCTACACCTAAAACACGTCCAGTATTGAAAAACTTTACTTTTTTAGGTATTGATAATGCTTCGGTAGCTGGTACTAAATTAAAATTTGGTAACCGTTGGAGAAGAAATACTGAATTAGATATTCAATATTCAATTATCGCTGGATATGCTACAGGTGCTGCTTTCCAAGATGGGGCTACTGGAGTATTTAGCAACAATGTGGTTCAAGCTTATACTGCAGCTTTTAGTGGAACTGCTCCAGGTACGGGAAATTCAACTAATATTGGTGCAACACCAAATAGCTATTTATTATTGGGAGGTGCTGGTATAAATCCTTTTTACACAACAACTGGTGCAGCTAGTTTTGATGTATGGAACTTAGTGCCGTCTTCAACAAGTCCTGCCGCTGGTGTAAATTACAAGGGTGCTTTTAATCCTGCTGCAACAACTTTGTGGACAGATAATTGGACGAAATTTACTCCAAAGACTTATTAATCATTATTTCTAACTTCTATGATCCTGCCATATTCCATGGCAGGATTATATTTTTTGTTATACTAAAATCATACTATGAAAAGCCAATTAATAGCTTTTATTTTATTTCTGGCATTCTTTATTTTCTCTTGTCAAAAAGGAGAACATATCGAAACTTTCCAAAAATTCACTAATGTCTTTATCAAAGATATTAATTTATTGATTGGGCCAGACAAGGGTAAATTGTTGATCGATGAGCATGCAGTGTCTGTTAATAACAATTCAGTAGTAAAAATAATTTCTGGAGAAAAGAAATTTACACTCTTGGATAGTGCTGGAAATATAATATTTAATGAAACTATCATTATTAAAGACAATACAGATACGTTGCAATATGTAAAGCTAACAAATGATATTCCCCCAAGTTTGATAAAGATGAAAGCAGAAAGTCGGGTCGAAGGGAAGGTGAAAATTCGAATCGTAAATGGAAATAATGAGTTGAACACACTATTGGGAGGAAAGAAATTCCACTTGGTTTTCTACCATGTTGTAGAAAGGTTATCAGGGCCACCTTCAAGAAGAAAAATTGTCTATAGTGCGAAAGGAGATACATTAAAAAATATCGGAAAGACCTTACCTGCAGATTATCAGTCTCTAACGCTGCCGAGTGCAGATGTTCTTTACAACTATGGTTTTTACGGTAGGGCACAAATCCTTAAAGAAGATTTCAAACCACTTTTGATCAATGGTATGGAGGCTTATTATGGGTATTCTGTAGATTATCATAATTATGGTGTCTTAACCTCATTTACCACCAATAACTCGGGAACAGCCAATAGCCCTGCTTCTAATATCCCTACATTTTGGGAGTTTAATGGTCTAGAGGTTGCATTTGGCAATTAAAAATATATAAATTATGAAAGGCATAAACGAAATCAAATACCAGCGCTTACTCCATCTGATGATCGAGATGCAGTATAAGTTGGCATCTGAGGATGACGAGGTGCTGATCAAAAAACTACAGGCTGAAGGTGAGAATTTAAAAGCTTTATACCTTCATTATTTAAAGCTACTGGATGAGGTAGGTACGGTGGTGAAAAACTATGAGCTCAAAGAACGGCAAGTCCGTTCGGGCTTATTATCTAAACGTATTCGTCTGTTATCAAAAAGAAATGGAACTGAATCAGTTATTACTTCTTGGGTCTCTGCGATCAATTCCTGTGCACGTTAGTTATTCTTTTTATTTGGTTTTTAGTGAATGTTGAGAGGGGATAGAGGAAATGTCATAGGTATAGCGCGATAGCTGCTTCCGTAATACGATGAAGTTAACGTTTTTGTACTAGTGTTAGCCTTTCTGTTGATCGATTGAGTTGTCTTGTCCTGTATGATGTTAAACACTTGTTGTAGTAAAGGGTCTTTTTCATCGCCAAAAGGAAGTAAGGGCAATTGTGCAAACTCATCTGTATGGTAATGCGGGATGAGTCCAGTACTGTAATCTCCTAATCCATCTTTATTATAAATCTTGTATACCAACGGCATCAGCAACCAAGCACGTTGATTGCCACTGACCTGGGATGGTGAGGAAAGGGTCGTCGAAGCCATATCCTTGCCCAAAGTTTTTGTACCAATCTGAATGACCTCGATATAAGGTTTTAAACTGTTGATCAACATCTCCGAAGCGGATCCGGTATTGGGGCCTGTGAGTACAAAAATTCGCTTTAATTGCAGTCCGCTCTTTAGGAGCTCTTCTGCTTGAAAGCTATAACCTTCGGGTTGCTGAGCTAAAGCAGATTGAAAGGTCTCCTCGCTGTTGCCCAACTTTTTGTTGCCCTTGAATTGGACAAATACATAATTCGGCGCAATATCAGCAAATGTTAATGAGCAAAAAGAGGCAAAAGCTACTTGTCCTCCAGTATTATAGCGAAGATCAAGAATCAAATCTTGTACTTGGCCAGCTTTAAGTTTTCGGATGGCCTCCAATACCGAATAACCACCGCTGAAATCAAACTGGCTTAAAAATAGGTACCCTACCTTTGTTTGCTTATGAAAGATCTGAGCTGTGTAGACTACTGGTTGGGATATATAGGAAGCGGGCAACTTCATTTTCTTCCCATTCTGTAGCTGCAATTGGATTGAAGGTAATTTCAACGCCGCTTCCAACACAGGAGCAAAATTGTATGCAGCTAAGGGCTGCGCATTGACTTGCTGGATGGTGTCTCCTCTATGCAGGCCAGCTAAGTCGGCTTCTGAATAGGGAACTACCTGTGTCACCAGTTGCATGGTCTGACCATTGTGCTGAAGCTGAGCTATATCAAACCCAAAGGTATTCGAGAGCGTGTTGCCATAAGTGTCACTGTTGAGCGCTTGTAGAATGGTAGAATAACGGTCGTCACGATACAATAGGTTTTTGAAAAAGATATTCGGCTTGTCATCGAGTGTAATTTGATTGGGCAACTTACTGTTCCAATAATAATATTGTTGCATCTGCTTCAAGGTCCATTGATTGATCGCTTCATTTGACCCCGGTTCGTTCAGGGGCGGGTCTTTTTCACAGGCGGAAAAAATCAGCGAAAAAAGGGCTAAAACAAGAGTTTGTGGTTTACGCATTTTTTAAGATCTTAGCTTAATAAAAATACGGATAATGTAAGTTTTGTTGGTGTTATCTTTTTGTTGTTCAAATGTTTATTTACTTTAAACACAAGAGAGATGTCGAACTTAGCCTGTTGATTCCACAAAAAAAGGCATCACTTAAGAGTGATGCCTTTTGGTTTGTATAGATCGAATATTATCGATTAATAAAGTGTGAACTCTACACGACGGTTTTGTTGACGACCAGCAGCATTCTTATTAGATGCAATTGGTTGGTCAGGACCGTAACCTGTCGCTTCGATACGTGAAGCATTAGCACCTTGAGATACTAAATAAGCTTTTACTGACTCAGCACGTTCTTTTGATAAACGCATATTCAATTCACGTGAACCTGTATTATCTGTGTGACCAGCTAATTTCAAGCTAAAGTTTTTCTCGATCAACAATTCTGCAACTTTGTTCAATGTTGCATAAGAAGTAGGACGGATAGTTGCTTTGCTCAAATCGAATTCTAGGTTTTTGATCGCATCAGCAACAACTTTTTTGTCTGCTTCTGTAACAACAACTTTTTCTACGATTTTAGTTTCGTTTTTAACAAGAATCGGACAACCTGATCCATCTACCTGTACACCAGAAGGAGTACCTGGACATTTGTCGTATTTGTTGGCTACGCCATCACCATCATCATCTTTTAAATCACTGTTCAATCCATCCAATTGACTTTGTAAAGCTTGATTCTTAGTATTTAATGCATCATTTTGAGCTTTTAAATCATCGTATTTTAATGTGTAGTCATTGACTAATGTCGCTACTGGATTTGAGTTGTTCAAGGCTGGTTTGCTACCGCTTCCCAAAGCAAATTCTAGACCACCGTGGATATAAGTGAATAGGTCATTCTTGTATTGGCCTCCTTGGATACCATCAAAGTTTTGGTTAACCCAATTCAATTGGTAACCTAATTCAAAGTTGATGCCCTTAGCAACTGCAAATTTGAAACCCATATCTAATGGTACATAGATTTTAGAGATACCATCTGCTTCTACTGATGTAGAACCCGTAGTTAAGGTTGTTTTGCTGTTCATGACACCCACACCGATTGATGCATAAGGTTTGATGAAACTATTGAAAAATCTCCAGTTGGTATTTGCTGCTAGGAATTCACCAGATAAAGCTGCCGACCAAGGTGTTTTTGCTTCGAATGATTGGTCTGCAGTTTTAGCTAAAAATGCACCACCAGTTTTACCACCGAAATAACTTGCTTTAATACCAAATGAAGGGGAGATTTGCTTTTTGATATAAGCACTGTAACCTAAGTTCCAAGCTAAATCTTCGTATCCCGCACGATTGAAACCAGCGATGTTAGTTTGGTTTGTTACACCTGCACCGATACCGATCGACCATGTTCTGTATTGTGTAGCTGAACCAAAAGGAGTTGTTCCTTCTATTGATGCTACCTTTGCAGTTTGAGCAAAAGCGGAATTGGCGAATAAGCCTGCAGTTGCAAAAGCAAGTGCTAATTGTAAATTTAGTTTCATAGAATTTGTTTGTATAAACCGAGGCAAAAGTAATAGGTTAAAAATTAAATTCCTAATCGGTTTGTAGTTTAAATATGACAAAATGGTAAATAAAATGGTATTTTATTGAAAAATACCATTTTATTGCGTGTAATTTATTAGCTATTAATAAAGTGTAAACTCTACACGACGGTTTTGTTGACGACCAGTAGCATTTTTATTGGATGCAATTGGTTGGTCAGGACCATATCCTGTCGCTTCGATACGTGATGCGTTAGCGCCTTGAGATACCAAGTAAGCTTTTACTGACTCAGCACGTTCTTTAGATAAACGCATATTCAATTCACGTGAACCTGTATTATCTGTATGACCAGCTAATTTCAAGCTAAAGTTTTTCTCGATCAACAATGCCGCAACTTTGTTTAATGTTGCGTATGAAGTTGGGCGGATGGTTGCTTTACCTAGATCGAATTCTAAGTTTTTAATCGCATCAGCAACAACTTTTTTGTCGGCTTCTGTGACAACAACTTTCTCGACAACTCTAGTTTCATTTTTCACAACAATTGGACAACCTGATCCATCTACCTGTACACCGGAAGGTGTGCCTGGGCATTTGTCGTATTTGTTTGCTACACCGTCACCGTCATCATCTTTCAGATCATTGCTAATTCCATCCAGTTGACCTTGTAAAGCTTGATTTTTTGCATTAAGCGCATCATTTTGAGCTTTTAAATCATCATATTTTACGGTGTAATCATTTACAAGCGTAGCTACCGGATTTGAGTTGCTCAATGCGGGTTTGCTACCACTACCCAAAGCGAATTCTAAACCTGCGTGAGCATAGGTGAATAAGTCATTCTTATATTGTTGTGGCGGATTTGTATTGTAAAGATTGTCAAATCGTTGGTTCGCCCAGTTCAATTGGTAGCCCAATTCGAAGTTAATACCTTTGGCAACTGCAAATTTCAAACCGAAGTCTGCTGGGACAAAGATCTTGGAATATGAATCCCCATATTCACCCCGATTTCCGCCAGCAATTGCTGCTGTCTCAGCATTCATTACACCCACACCAATTGAAGCATAAGGTTTAATGAAACTGTTGAAAAACCGCCAGTTGGTATTGGCTGCAATAAACTCTCCAGACAAAGCTACCGACCAAGGTGTTTTTGTCTCAAAGCCTACTTGTTTATCGCTGGCCACAAACCCTGAGGTTTTTCCACCAAAATAAGTTGCCTTGATTCCGAATGAAGGTGAGATTTGTTTTTTGATATAGGCACTGTAACCTAAGTTCCAGTCCAATTTGTCATAACCTCCATTATTGAATTTAGCGATGTTCTGCAAGCTCGTTACACCGGCACCCACACCGATAGACCAAGTCCTGTATTGTGTTGCCGGACCAAATGGGGTAGTGCCTTCAATTGATGACTGCTTTGCGCTTTGGGCAAAGGATGCGGTGGAGATGATCCCTGCCGCTACTAGTAATCCTGATTTTTTAAGGCTAATTTTCATAATGTGTTTTTGTAAAATTTTCTACTATAAAATTCTTGTTAAATTAACTCATTGACCACTCTTGCAATAAATTTGCCAAAAATTATTTGGTCAGCTTACTCGACCGAAAAAATTTGGTACCTCAATTTCAAAAGCCATGTGCTTAACAATATTCTCAGTAAAAATGTTTTGAAAAAAAGTTTTCCTACTTTTTGTAATCAAAATCACATCAATATCTTCATCTCGAATAATCGTATGTATCCCATTTGCAATGTTCTCTCTTGAACCGGCAAAATAGCTTGGTGCTTTAACGATATAAGAGATGTCTTCTATACCAGTCTCCGCTATAATCTGTTCAATCCACTTTTCAAGTTTTGATCCTAAAATGTTGATTTCTAGGTCGTTTTTGTTGATATGAATGAGTTGTAAATGAAAATCTTTTCCATATAATGGGATTGCCTGTTTGAGGACTTCCAGCTCACCAGGTTTAAAATTTGTCAGCAGTGCGATGTTGTCTTTTTTTAATTTTACGGCATTTTTGGGGATCGCTAATACGGGGATTTTTGACTCTTTAATGACGTCATAAGTATTGCTTCCGATCAGTACAGATTCAAGTCCTGTGACTCCTTTTGTACCCATAATCACCGTCTGGTAGTTCTCTTTTATCTCCTGTTTTTCTAATGATTCAGCTAAAATTCCATTCGTAAATAGGGTCGAAATTTTTATCGAAGGATATTTTTGTAGAAGTTCAGCGACAAGTTTCTCCATCTTACCACGGGCGTCCTCTTCGGTAGGGTCTATTAAATGCTTCGCATTTGCGAATTTGTTTATATGTGAAGTGAAGGAGTGGAAGAGTGTAATTTCATCATGTGTTTCCTGCGCGATCTGAGCTGCATAGTTTGCTGCAACTTCCGCATTTTCGGAAAAATCTACGGGTATTAATAATCTAGACATAGCGATATACTTATTATGCTTTGGTAAAAAATATGGGAACTAAAGGGTGGCTAAATAATGCTTTTGCCACTGATCTGGTGAAAGTACGTTCAAAAAAGGATTTTCTTGAACGTGTTACGAGTAATATCTTGATTTTTTCGGTATGGATCATTTCATTGATTACTTCGGGGACAGTATCCAGGTCCTCAATGTCGCCTTGTATAGAATCGACTTCGATGGCTATGTTGGTCACGCCAATATATTTTTTGATTTTATATTTCCATACTTCCAATTTATCTTCTATCCGGTTTTCCGAAGAATGATCATAATGGACATGCATCAGCTTTAATTCAAAATCTTTACCCATTATATTGACGAAATCCTGGACAGTCTGTACTTCTTCTTCTTTGAAGTTGGACAATAAACCAACCTTGTCAACCTGCTCAAACGATGCTTCTGTTGGAATGGCCAAAACAGGTATTTTTGCTTTTTTGCTAATGACGTAAGTCGTGCTACCAATAAGTTGGCTATCATCATTGGTAATACCTTTTGTGCCCATGATGACAAAGTCAAAACGATCAGGTGTGGCCATTTCAGGGAGAGTTTCCGTGATCATGCCACGTTCGCACTGGGTAGTCACATCAAGAGTGGCATGTGTCGATTTTATCTGCTCTGAAAGATTTTTAATAAGGACATCAGCTTTAAATATGGGGCTTCGCTTTCCAATGGAATCAGTTTCTTCCTCAAATACAGCAGAAGCAGAGGTATAATTGTGATAAAGGTGGATGCTGTAGCCTTTTTGAATGGCTAGATCCACAGCATAATTTACCGCATTGTTAGAATGAGCCGAAAAATCTACCGGTAGTAGAATGTTTTTTTTCATCTGTTTAAATTATTTATAAGTGTTGTTCTCATCGGTATAAATGAGCTCGTTTCACTCGGTTTGTTTGTTTAGTTGTGATGAAGCCATGGTGATGAAGCCATCAGATTTATTTTTCTTAATTTTTTAGAGCCCTCTTTCCCTATCAAATGTAATAAAAACAAACGCAATTGTGAATGACTATCAGTCAAAATATTTTTATTGTTTAACGTATTAAATCTGATCCTGATGGTACAAAGGTGGCTAACATTTAATGCTTTTAAAATGTTGCATTTAATGCATATTTGTGATTACGGTCATCCTGAAAATAGGACAATCCTGTCTGTCTGAATCTTATGTCCTGATTTTTTTGTTTGAAAAGTCAGTTGACGATGAAAACTGGGCATTATTAAAATCATTGTGTCATGGTTATTATCTCGTATTCTACATTGCATAACAGACCAATTTTGAGTAAGTTTGCACATATTTTTAGATAATTAAATGACAAGTAGAGAAATTCGTCAAGCCTTTTTAGACTTTTTTAAAAGCAAGGGGCATCAGATAGTACCTTCAGCACCAGTAGTTGTAAAAAATGATCCTACATTGATGTTTACCAATGCGGGGATGAACCAGTTCAAGGATTTATTCTTGGGGGAAGCACCGATTAAATTTCCACGTGTTGCAGATACGCAGCGTTGTCTGCGTGTTTCAGGTAAGCATAACGATTTAGAGGAAGTTGGTATCGATACTTACCACCACACCTTATTTGAGATGTTGGGAAACTGGAGCTTTGGGGATTACTTTAAGAAGGAAGCTATTGCTTGGGCTTGGGAGCTGTTGACCGAAGTATATAAACTTGACAAAGATCGTTTATACGTGACTATTTTTGAGGGCGACGCGAGTGAAGGTTTGGACCGGGATATGGAAGCGTTTGATTTCTGGAAACAGTGGATAGCTGAAGATCGTATCTTGCTTGGTAATAAAAAGGATAATTTCTGGGAAATGGGAGAGACTGGTCCTTGTGGCCCTTGTTCTGAAATCCATTTTGATATGCGTAGTGCAGACGAACGTGCGCAGGTTGCAGGACAAAGCTTAGTTAATGCAGACCATCCGCAGGTGATTGAAATCTGGAACTTGGTCTTCATGCAATTTAATCGCTTGAAGGACGGGTCACTACAATCTTTACCAGCTAAACATGTAGACACAGGTATGGGCTTTGAGCGTCTTGTCAGATGTATTCAAGGTAAAACCTCAAATTATGATACGGATGTCTTTACGCCGACTATTGGTTTTATTGCGGATAAGTCTGGTATAAAATATGGTTTAGATGAGAAGACTGACATTGCGATGCGTGTGGTATCTGATCATATCCGTGCGGTAAGTTTTGCGATAGCAGATGGACAATTACCCTCTAATAACAAAGCTGGATACGTAATCCGCCGCATTTTACGTCGCGCGGTACGTTATGCTTATACATTTTTGGGGTTCAAAACGCCATTTATTCATGAGCTTGTTCCAGTTTTAGCGGCACAATTCAGTGGCGTATTTGATGAATTGATCCAACAACAGGATTTTGTTCAGAAAGTAATTTTAGAGGAAGAAGTATCGTTTTTAAGAACCTTGTCCACTGGGGTACAGCGTTTTGAAAATTACGTGGAAGATAATAGCGTTATTAATGGTGATTTTGCATTTGAACTATACGATACATACGGCTTTCCTATTGATTTAACAGAATTGTTAGCACGAGAGAAAGGATTGTCTGTTGACATGGAGGGCTTCAAACAGGCGCTTCAGGTTCAAAAAGATCGTTCCCGTGCGGCAACAGCAATTGACACTGGTGACTGGATTCTTGTCAATGAGGATGAGGGGTTTGAATTTGTTGGTTATGATACCTTGACCGCAAAAACAGAAATCGTAAAATACCGTAAAGTTGTTGCAAAAAATAAAGAGCAGTATCAATTGGTTCTTTCCGTCAGTCCGTTTTATGCTGAAGGTGGAGGCCAGGTCGGTGATTCCGGTGAACTTGTCTCAGAAGAAACAGGTGAAAAGATCTACATCACAGATACGAAAAAGGAAAATGGAATTTTTGTCCATTTTACCAATAAATTGCCTATGGATCTGAGCAGTACCTTTATTGCGCAGGTTGACGCTACCAAACGACTGGATACGGAAAACAATCACTCTGCAACTCACTTATTGCATGCTGCACTAAAACAGGTATTAGGTACGCACGTGAATCAAAAAGGTTCATTGGTCAATGCTGATATCTTACGTTTTGATATTTCTCATTTTGCAAAGATGAGTGAGGATGAGATCAAACAGGTAGAGGATATCGTGAATGCTAAAATTCGGGAGAATATCCCGTTGAAAGAAGAACGGAATGTACCTTATCAGCAGGCTTTGGATTCAGGTGTGACAGCTTTGTTTGGTGAGAAATATGGTGATTTTGTTCGTGTGATTACTTTTGAAGATAAATTTTCCAAAGAACTATGTGGTGGTACACATGTGAAAGCGACGGGGCAGGTCGGATTCTTTAAGATTGTTTCTGAGTCAGCCGTTGCGGCCGGGGTGCGTCGTATTGAGGCGATTACAGGAACTCGCTCAGCGGCGGTAATTCGTGAACATTTTGAATTGGTACAGCATCTAAAAGAACTGATGAATAGTCCGAAGGACTTTGTGTCTGCTTTGGGTAAGATCATTGACGAAAATGGAGCGCTGAAAAAAGAAATTGAAAAAAGCATTACAGAAAAATCTTTAGCATTGAAATCGGATCTAGAAGCGAAGATCGAACAGGTTGGCGATATCAACTTCTTGTCGACGTTGGTGGATCTGCCGAATGCTGAAGCGGTTAAAACCCTAGCTTATGCGCTGAAGGGAGCTGTCAATAATTTATTTTTGGTTATTGGAGCGGAATTCGATGGAAAGCCAAGTTTGACAGTCGTAATTTCGGATGATTTAGCAAAAGAAAAAGGTTTAAATGCTAGTAACATTGTTCGTGAATTGGCAAAAGATATCCAAGGTGGTGGAGGGGGGCAACCTTTCTTTGCGACAGCGGGAGGTAAAAACTCAGCGGGATTAAAAACAGCCATTGAACGGGCGAAGGAATTTTTAAGTTAAATTTGAGTATTTAGACCGGAGACTTAGGATGCTTGTTGAATAGACTTCAAACGTAGTGGACGTCTCCTCTAAAATTCTACTATATGAAACTATCCTATTTATTCAAACCGAGTGTAACGAGTTCACTAATTCCGCTGAAGAGCAAATTGTGAATGAATAATCACAGGAGGGAATAAAAGGATAGTTTCTTCACTTTAAAAGGAAACCGAGTGCAAGATGTTTATATTATAGATGAACCTATGGCGCTCACAAAACGATATACAGATGAAAAAGGCAATTTTTTTAGTAGTTGGTGTGGTTGGATTAATGTTTGGTTGCCAGAATAAAGAGCAGTTTACCATCGAAGGAAATATAGAAAATCCTGGTAATATAAAAGTCGTCTCCTTGTATGAGGGGGATACCAAGCTAGATTCTATGTTTTTTGGTGATAATAACAAATTTCAGTTTGTTCGTCAAGCTAGTCAATCGAGATTGTTGTCGCTACGTGTCGGTAAAAATCGCTATGACCTGATTGCTTCTCCGGGTGAGACAATTTCATTTAAAGCAGATTTGCATAAGGATGTTAATGATTATCTCGTTGAAGGGTCTGAATTGTCGAAAACGATCCAGCCATTTGCTAAAGAACGAAATCATCGCGATTATGTACAAGATTCTCTGCAGGGTGTCTTTTCCAAATTAACAGCAAATTCAACTGCTGATGAAATAGAAAAACTTCGTGCAGAATATAAGGCCAAATTTGCGAATGAACTTCGCGACTATACCAACAAGGCTGTCGATTTTTCTGCTAAGCATAATGATCTGGCTGGATTTTATGCCATCTCAACCTTGGATCCTGAAGTAGCAGAGGCAGAAATTATTGCTTATGCAGATAAAATTAAAAACGAATTCACGGAAAATAGATATGTGACTCAATTTAAGGAGGAAACCCAAAAGCTGAAGAAAATGGCTATTGGTCAACCTGCACCAGAGTTGACGTCATTTACGCCTTCTAATAAAGAAGTGAAGTTGTCAAGTTTTAAAGGAAAATATACTTTGGTTGACTTTTGGGCTTCCTGGTGTATGCCTTGTCGTCAGGAAAATCCGAATCTTGTCAAGTTATATAATGCTTATCATACCAAAGGTTTTGATATCCTGTCTGTTTCATTTGACGATAACCCAGGCTCATGGATGCGGGCTATTGCGGATGACAAGTTGGCTTGGACACATGTATCTGATTTAAAGGCTTGGAGTTCACCGATAGTCATAGATTACCGTGTCAAGGCATTGCCCACTTCCTATATTCTCGATCCAAATGGTATTATCATTGCAAAGAATCTGCGTGGCGAAGAGCTAGCTGATTTTTTGAAGAAAACAATTAAGTAATCAATGTGTTATTGTTAATTGAAATATTACTTAATAATTTGGTAACATTAGATTAACTGATTGTTATCATTTTGTTCATATTTTAGCAGAAAAATAAGACAAATGAGTTCTTCGAAACAAAAGATTTTAATTGTTGATGACGAAAAAGATATCTTGGATTTAATTGCATTCAACTTAAATCGTGAAGGTTATCAGGTCTCTACAGCGCAAAATGGGGAAGAGGCAATACAAGTTGCCAAGCAAGTAAACCCCGATCTGATCATCTTAGATGTGATGATGCCTAGGATGGACGGTATTGAAGCTTGTCGCATTATGCGTGCTATGCCTGAATTCAAAAGTACCTTTATGGTGTTTTTGACAGCCAGAAGCGAAGAATATTCAGAAATTGCCGGATTTCATGTTGGAGCGGATGACTATATCGCTAAGCCAATTAAGCCCCGAGCGCTGATGAGTCGTATTAATGCGATCTTAAGAAGAAACGCATCGGAGGAGTCTGATTCAAACGCACAGGATAAAATCGAGATAGCTGATCTGGTTATTGATAGAGATTCTTTCTTAGTTTACAAAGGAGAGCAAAAGATTGTGCTTGCCAAGAAAGAGTTTGAATTGCTTTACTTGTTAGCTTCCAAACCAAATAAAGTTTTCACAAGAGAGCAGATTTTAAAAAGTATTTGGGAAGACTCGGTGGTTGTCACCAATCGGACAATCGATGTGCATATCCGTAAGCTCCGTGAAAAAATAGGCGACGATTACGTCACTACAGTAAAAGGAGTAGGTTACAAATTTGATAAAGAATAAAAAAAAAGAGGCTTAGGCCTGTCTTGGTCGGAAGAAAAATCTTCCGACTTTTTTATTTATATAAAACCTATTTTTTATTGATTCGTTTTTTTATAAGGTCTCAATGAGTTCTCTATGTAGGGTTTATCGGCCATAACGAATCTTCATTCGATTTTTAGAGCTGTTGGTCTCTTGTGAATGCATAATGTTTTTATCTCCAGCCTGGATTTTTGCCTCGTTGAACAAAAGTTGTTGCACGATCATTCGAACGTGCATAAGGATAAGCTTGATCTATTTTTTGTCTTCTATATTGGGGAACTCTTTGACCGGATAACTTGATATCACGGTAACAAATCTTTACTTTTGAAAGATAGCAACGTAAAAAGATCAACATGTCATCTATTCTTATAAAATCTGCGCAACTTGTTAACGAAGGTAAAGTTGAGACTGCTGATGTCTATATCAGTAACGGTCGAATCGAAATGATCGCACAGGAGATAAATCATCCTGCGGATCAGGAAATCAATGCTGAGGGACTACATCTGTTTCCGGGATTAATTGATGACCAGGTTCATTTTAGAGAACCGGGGTTAACCTATAAAGCGGATATATGGCATGAAAGTCGTGCTGCGGTAGCAGGTGGGACCACCTCCTTTATGGAGATGCCAAATACAGTTCCCAATACCCTGACGCAGGAATTGCTCCAGGATAAATATGATATTGCAGGAAAGAACGCATTAGCCAATTATTCATTCTTTATGGGAGCGGCCAACGATAACTTAGATGAGGTATTGAAAACCAATCCACGCGATGTCTGCGGTATAAAGGTATTTATGGGATCATCCACTGGAAATATGCTGGTGGATAATGAAAAAGCTTTGGAAGGCATCTTTGCTAATTCGCCTACATTGATCGCTACACACTGTGAGGACGAAGCAACAATCAAGGCTAATCTGGCGATATTTAAGGAACAATATGGTGAAGACGGATTGAAGATTGAAATGCATCCGTTGATCCGCTCCGCTGAGGCTTGTTATTTGTCTTCATCCAAGGCTGTGGAATTGGCCAAAAAGCATGATACAAGATTACATATTTTACATATATCAACAGCAAGAGAGATTGAACTATTCCGGAATGATATCCCATTAAAGGATAAGAAAATCACTGCTGAAGCTTGTATCCATCACTTATGGTTTTCTGATCAGGATTACGTAACAAAGGGGAATTTTATCAAGTGGAATCCAGCTGTTAAGACGGCCAATGATCGTGACCATATTCTTAAAGCTGTATTGGATGGACATATTGATGTGATAGCGACAGATCATGCCCCACATACTATCGAAGAAAAAACACAGCCATATGCATCGGCTCCTAGCGGTGGCCCCTTGGTTCAACATGCTTTACAAGTATTATTGGATATGGTCAAAGCAGGTAAAATGACCTTGGAACAATTGGTTCAAAAGTCTGCGCATAATACAGCGATACTATTTCAGATTGAAGATCGCGGCTATATTCGTGAAGGCTATTGGGCGGATCTGGTACTCGTGGATCTGAATAAGCCATATACAGTTTCCAAAGAAAATATCCTTTCTAAATGCGGATGGTCTCCATTTGAAGGACACACGTTTAGTTCAACCATTGAACATACCATTGTATCTGGTAAAGTCGCATTTTCTAAAGGACAAATTATTGAGAAAGGTGCTGGTGAGCGTTTGTTGTTCAACAGATAAGTTGTCATAATATGCAAAAAAGGGCTTTTATAAAATCAATTGCTTTGGGGACATTGGCCATTCCGGTATTGGGAGCTGGTCGCGCTACTGCAATCGTAGCGGAGCTTGCGGGAGCGGCTACTTTGCTGGCAAAGAAGCTATACCCAGGGGATACTATAGGGTTGATAACTCCAGCAGGTGTATTGGACGATGAGGAATCGATCATTATCGCATGCGAGATCTTTGAAACGTTGGGTTTTAAAGTGAAGGAAGGAAAACATATCCGTAGCCGTTACGGTAATTTGGCGGGGACAGATCAGGAACGTATTGCTGACATACATGATATGTTTGCTGATAAGGCTGTCAAAGCAATAGTCTGCATAAGGGGAGGTTCGGGAACTTCCCGTCTTTTGGACAGACTTGATTATAAGATGATTGCTCAAAATCCTAAGATTTTGTTGGGATATTCTGATATAACTGCGTTAATCTTGGCTTTGTATGCGAAAACTGGACTTGTTACTTTCCATGGTGCGGTTGGTATAAGCACTTGGACAAAGAAGCTGGCCGAGGCCTTTAATGCACAATTTGTAGCGAATAAGCCTGCGGTATTTGAAAATCCCAAATTGAAGGGAGATAATATTGTACAGACTAAAGACCGGATAGCTACAATCTCCCCAGGTGTTACTGATGGGGTGTTGCTGGGCGGGAATATGACCGTATTGACGGGCTTATGTGGTACTCCTTATTTACCAGACTTTAAAGATAAGATACTTTTTATTGAGGAGGTCGATGAAGATATGGAACGCGTCGACCGGATGTTTTGCCAGTTGAAAAATGCAGGGATATTGGCAATGATCAAAGGTTTTATTTTTGGGAAATGTACCAATTGTAAACCATCAGGAGGCTATGGCTCTGTGACATTGGATCAGCTATTCAATGATTATATTAAACCCTTAAATGTGCCTGCTTATAGCGGAGCTGTCATTGGGCATATTGCGGAGCAATTTATCCTTCCGGTAGGTGCAAAGGTGAGAATGGATGCATCACAAGGAACGATTACCTTAATTGAGGCAGCCTTAAAAGATTAACATGAATTTAGTGAAAGAAGATTTTATCAAAGCCTTTTCTTTATATGAAGAAAAGGCTTTGCAGCATAGACGATTTAAGCACGCTGATATCTTGCCACTTTTGCAAGGAAAAGAGGTCAGTAAGCAATTTACTGTTGAAGAGATCGGACGGTCAGTGGAGGATCGTTCAATTTTTAGATTGAAATATGGGCAGGGACCGATAAAGGTACTGTTGTGGTCGCAGATGCATGGCGACGAGCCTACGGCAACAATGGCGCTATTTGATCTGTTTAATTTTTTTAACGGGGAGGTGGATGGCTTTGATACCTTTCGAAAGGAAATCGCGGAAAAACTGACTTTATATTTTATTCCAATGTTGAATCCTGACGGCGCGGAGCGTTATCAGCGGAGAACGGCGATGGATGTGGACATGAATCGCGATGCACGTGCAGTCGCTACCGTGGAGGGGGCTTTGTTGAAAGCGCAAGCGATGTTGTTGAAGCCAGATTTTGCTTTTAATCTTCATAATCAGAATAATTACTATAATATTCCAGGTACCACTACCCCAGTAACAATTTCCTTGCTGGCCCCGGCATACGACTATGCGAGAAGTGTTAATGCTGTTAGGGCAGATGCCATGCGGGTAATTGTGGGAATCAATAAGATATTACAGGAATTTATCCCGAATGCTGTCGCGAAATATGACGACGAGCATACCCCACGTGGTTTCGGAGACAATTTCCAAAAATGGGGTGCCAGCACCATTCTGATTGAATCAGGAGCCTACGCCGGTGATCCTGAAAAGCTGAAAGTTCGAAAATATAATTTCATTGCGCTATTACAGGCCTTTCAGGAAATCGCTTCGGGATCTTATTCGGAACATGATATTGCTGATTATAACGCGATTCCTTTTAATGATGAACAGCTCCATGATGTTCTGATCCGAAACCTATCTATCGAAAAAAATGGTAAGAAGATGCTGGTGGATGTAGGTATTCGGCAAAATGAAAAAACTGTGATAGACGACTATTACGTAGAGGGAGTAATTGAGGATATTGGTGATTTGCAGGATTTCTATGGATATACTGATCTCGATGTTGAAGGACTCCACTTTATTCCAGCAAAATTGTATTCGGACCGGATATTTTCACTGGCGGAATTAACTTTACCAATGATAGGTGATTTGTTGAAACAGGGCTTTGCGGCAATAATGATTTCCGATGTGACTGAAGGTACAAAGGTGCATACTTTCCCAATTCAAACCAGGTGGGATGCTAACTTTCAAGGTGCAGCGAGTCCCATTATAGGAGATCAAGCGGACTTTTTTATTGGCACCGAAGATGAAATTCGATATGCGTTGATCAACGGTTACTTGATTGATTTCATGTTACCATTGGATCTTAATATGAAAAATAAGATGAACTAGCATATTCTTGATACGGATGAGATGGTTTACGGTTTATGCCCATAATGTTTTTTACATTATGGGCATTTTAATTTTGTAAATCACAGTTTATATTTATTGTGTTGTTTTCATTTTTTTTAAAATTTTGATGAAAAAATAGCAGAAATTTTACATTTACTTCTATTTATTTATATTTGCCCCCGTAGTAATCTACTTAAAATAAGAACGACTAACTTAAAACTATCCTCACGAATTATGTCAAGAAAAACAAAACTATTTTTCGTATTGACTTTAGTTGCTTCAAGTGGTACCTCATTCGATTTACAGGCGAGATCGAATACTGAAAGTCCAATTGAACATCATGTCATCCAGCAAGAAATTACCGGTCTAGTCAGCGACAAGAACGGACCTATTGTAGGAGCATCGGTTGCTATAAAGGGATCCGCTATAGCGACCTATACAGATCAGCAAGGCCATTTCAAAATCAGTAAGTTAAATCCAGGAGCAATTCTGGTTGTTTCCTATGTTGGTTACAAATCTCAAGAATTGAAATATGAGGGTCAAAAGAATCTTTCCATTGTTTTGGATGCGACATCCACCGATCTAGACGAGGTGATTGTTGTTGCTTACGGCACTGCAAAAAAATCGACCTTTACAGGATCTGCAACGGTAGTTAAAAAGGAGCAGCTGGAAAAAATAGGGGGATCCGGATTTGCTGAAACTCTTCAGGGGATGAGCCCTGGCGTCAGTGTAACCAACAATGAAGGTAATCCCGGCGGCGATTCTCGTATTCAGATCCGCGGGATCAGTTCCATGAGCGGTTCATCCAATCCATTGTATGTCGTGGATGGAATGCCATACGACGGTCAGCTAACATCTATTGCTCCTTCAGATATCGAATCCATTACTGTATTGAAAGATGCCGCAGCTTCTTCGCTGTATGGATCCAGAGCGGCCAATGGTGTTATTGTGATCACCACCAAGAAAGGTAAAAGTACCAAGCCTACCCTGAATTTTAAGTCCGCTTGGGGAACCTCGGATAATGCTGTTGGCAATCCCACCAAAGCCACACCTGAAGAACAACTGTTGAATACTTGGGAGGGTATGTATAATGACCAGTTTTACCGTTATAACAGAACTTCGAAAGATGCAGGAGATTGGGCATCTGAGAATGTACTGGGTAAGCTACTGAAAAAAAGCAGCGCCGGTGTTTACGTATCGCCATTTAAAGATATCTATGAAAATTATGTACTTCATGATGGAAATGGAAATGCGTATATCAACCCCAAATTGGAAAAGATCTGGAATGAGTCGGACTATGACTATTATGGTGCTGTATTCTCACGCAAATTAAGACAAGAGTATAATCTGGATGTGAGCGGTACCGCTGGCGATGGCAAAACTAACTATTTCCTGTCTTCGAATTATTTGGATGACAAAGGTTATGCAATGGCTCAGTATTTTAAACGTTATGGCTTTAGGGCTAATGTGACATCACAGGTGACCGATTGGTTGCAGCTTGGTGGAAATATGTCGTTCTCCTCTTCTAAACAGAATCTCTCCGGAGCCAGTAGAGCCCTAGACTTTAGTACAACCCTGACGTCGCCGTGGCTACGTAATGCTGACAATACAGATTGGGTGTATTCCGAGAAGACGGGACGTCGTATGTTTGATTATGGTACCTATGGAAATAATTTTTTTGGTATTCATGTATTGAACAATGGTGGTGACTACTGGGATAATCCGAATGATGAAGGATTTACCAACAACCAGCGCAACATGATATCAGCACGCTACTTTGCTGGAATAAAATTGCCATACAATTTAAACTTTAAGTCAAGCATTAGCATAGATAATAATATTTATAAAGAATTTACCTATGGTTCAGCTGTGCATGGGCCTGGACAACAAGCGCCTTACGGAACGAGTGTATTGACCAGTGGTGGAAATGCGGGGCGTAGAAATGATGAAACTCGTGCTGTCACTTTCAATAATATCCTGAGTTGGGAGCAGGATTTCGGAGCACATCATTTGTCAGCATTGGCTGGTCAGGAATCCTATACTAGAAATGCTGTTGGGGATAATGGTTACGGTGAAGGTATTATGCAGCTCGGGCAATATGAATTGGCATCTACAACTACCAATTGGTCTGTCGGTTCTTATAAAGATCGCTATGCCTTGTTATCGTATTTGGCTAAAGTAGATTACAACTATAATGATAAGTATTTTGCTTCGGTCTCTTTCCGTCGGGATGGATCGTCACGTTTTCACCCAGACAACCGTTGGGGTAATTTTCTGTCCGGTGGGCTTTCCTGGAAGATATCAAAAGAGAACTTCTTAAAAGATGCGACTTGGTTGGATAATTTATCATTCCGAAGCAGTTACGGTACCACCGGAAATGACCGGTTGATCCGACGCAATGGACAAGGAGTGGCTACCGATGAGATTCTTTACGGCTATCAGGCATATTATAGTGCTGATAACCTCTATGGACTACCGGGATTAAAACCTAATACTGTTGCAGCACCTGATCTGCAATGGGAAAAAAATAAGCAGTTTAATATTGCTGCAGATTTTGCTTTCTTAAAACGTTTTTATGGAACAATAGAATATTATTCAAGAAATTCTTCCGATCTCCTTTTTTACAGGGAGTTCCCTCTTTCAGCACAAGCGGGAAATGCGATTGGACAAAACTCAAATCTTGGAAATTTGAAAAATAGTGGTTTTGAATTCTCATTAGGTGCTGATATTTTTAGAAAAGATCATTTTAGCTGGAAAGTTGATGCCAATTTATCAACCCTAAAAAATGAGATCACTTATTTACCAGGCGGTGCTCTTACGTTTAATAATCGCGGTGCCGGTTATCGTCTAGAAGAAGGACATTCATTGTACGATTTCTACATGGTGAAGAATGCCGGCGTTAATCCGGATAATGGGAATATGCAATATTGGGTGAAGGATGATAAAGGGGGCTGGAAAATTTCCGAAGACTATGTTGGTGAGGTCACATCTGATGATTATCAGTGGATCGGTTCGGCATTGCCAAAAGTATATGGTTCATTGACCAATAGTTTTAAATTACATGGACTGGATTTCTCCTTTATGTTCTATTATTCGCTTGGCGGGAAAATGTATGATTACTCCTATTCTGAACGTAGTACACTCCGCGGTGGTGTGGGGGTGACGCAGGATCTGGTACAGGATCGTTGGCGTAAACCGGGTGACCAGGCCCTATTGCCAAAATGGTCGGATGATAATTATGCTGCGACACGCAGGGCTTCTGACTTTTATATTTTTGACAACGATTATCTGCGTTTGCGGAATATCACACTGGGTTATTCCATCCCGAAAAATACCTTACAAAGAATAGGATTATCCAATGTCCGGTTTTTCGTGTCAGCAGATAATTTATTGACTTTTGGTTCTGCCAAAAATCGGTATACCGAACCAGAGACCGGCTTGTCGGGTAATAACTATAATGGTAATGCGGATACGGATAATGGTCGGCAAGGAGCAAGGAGAATCTATACTGGTGGCTTGCAGGTTACATTCTAAGGATAAATTAAATCGAGGAAAATTATAGGAACCGGCCATCTGACTGACGTATAGATCAAGTGAAACAGGTCTATGCAGGATGATAAGGTTGCTAGTATAAAAAAAATATTAATGAAAAAGATATTCAAGACCATAAACTTTACAATTTTAGCATCTTCATTGCTGTTCATGGGGAGCTGTAAAGACTTTTTGGATGCCAATACCTCTGTCGATACCGAAGAGGGGACGGCTTTATCCAGTGCAGGGCAGTTACAAATGGTGCTGACTTCTGCTTATAGGCAACTATATTTTAATGATCAAGGTGCAGACCGTGTTTATGCGGGATTACCGGGATTGCAAATGTATGTGGATCTAGGTGGAGCAGATATTGTCAGCCATACCAACATGGGGGGAAATCAGGTTGATACGTATAAATATGAGGCAGCAAGGACGCAGACTACAGGCACTTCGGATGCAATTTGGTCAATGATGTATAAAATTATCAATCAGACCAATAAAATTATCCACGCTGTGCCTGCAGCACAGGGAGATGAAGCAATTAAGAATCAGATTTTAGGACAAGCTAAAGCAATTCGGGGAATCTGTTATTTTCATTTGATCCAGAACTATCAACAAACCTATATGATCGCCAAAGAAAAGAAAGGCGTGATATTACGTTTGGATCCGAAGGAAGACCTTAACTTGCCTAGGGCTACCGTACAACAGGTCTATGATCAAATCCTGGCTGATCTTGGCGAAGCGAAAGCACTGTTAAAAGGATTCGACCGTCCGGATAAATGGACCATTAATGAGGATATTGTTTCTGGAGAATTGGCACGGGTCTACTTGGTGATGAACAACTGGCAAGGCGCATTAACTGAAGCTACAGCTGTGTATAATAAATACAGCCAACTGATGACACGTGATCAATACCGTAGTGGTTTTGATGACGCCATTACCAATGCTTATCCGGAAGTGGTTTGGGCGATGAAGTTTACAACAACGAATAATTTAGGGGGCGGTACGCAGTTTAATTTCTGGTATAACCAAGATGAAAAATATGGTGAGGGGTATACAGATGGACCGATTTATGCCTTCTTGGATTTCTTCGCAGATGGACAGTACGAAAAATTGTTTGAAAAGACCGAAGATCGTTACCAATTCTGGAAGCGTACGAAAAATGCAAATAAAGAATGGTCCACCAAATGGGCTTATGATAAATACAAACATTATGGCGATGCTAATGGTGCTGTACAAGGAAACACGAGACCTGAAGTTACGCTGATGCGTGGATCCGAGATGCTCCTGATTATGGCGGAAGCTGCGGCGCATTTAAATAATGGAATGGGGCTCACTTACCTTAATCGTTTACAAACAGCTAGGGGGGTTAAAAATTTAACTAAAGCAGCTACGGGCAATCCTCTTTTAGAGGCAATTTACGTGGAACGGCGCAAAGAATTACTTTGTGAAGGTGTGACTGGTTTATATGACCTGCTTCGCTTACAAAAACCTTTGACGCGTATTCAGGAAACTCCTACTTATGTGGAGGGACATTATACTTGGGGAATGACCAACCTGGATGGTTATGATCCAAAGAGCTCAAACCCGATCGGGACATTACCTTCTAATGATTACCGCTTTATCTGTCAGATTCCACAGTTAGAAATGACAAGAAATACACAGTTAAAAGAAAGTGATCAAAATCCGTTTAAAGGACAGTAAATCCAAAGCGTATTTACAATCAAAAAAGCACCCCGTTTCGGGGTGCTTTTTCATTGTAGAGATTGGCTATACAGCTAGTAACTCGGGTTTTGTTGATTTGCGATAGCCGGATTCGCATTCATTTCATCTAAAGAAATTGGAAGAATCGTTTTGAAAAAAGTTCGGTCAATTGTCTTTGGTCTATTGGTTGTGCTGATATTACCAAGATCATCGTCAAATGTGATCGACTTATTCCAGCGCATCATATCGAAGAATCGATGGCCTTCACCTAAGAGCTCTTTGCTTCTTTCGTCAGCTATCATATCCAAAGTAACTGTATTGGAGGTTGCGGCATCCAGTTTTGGAGATCTTTGACGAATAGCATTCAAATAGGTTGCTGCAAGGTTTTTGTCTGGAGATGGTTTCAGTAATGCGGATTCAGCAGCGATGAGGTACACTTCTGAAAGGCGAATGACTTTGACATTCACGGCAGTACTATTTGCTGGTGAATTTTTGTCTCCGGCAAGGGTAGTGCTTCCACTATACTTGTACAAAGCGCCCAGATGTGTGCTGCCGACCTCATCAGATCCCATTACTCCCCATCTCACATCAGTGTCGTCAGTTTTAAGTTTCGTTAGGAATGGGTCTGCAGCGATAAAATTTCCCAAAATAGCCGCACTTCCATGTCCTTTCCTACGAAACATTGCCCCAAGAGAATTTACACCCCCATCGGCTTCATTGGGATAGACACCAAGTTCAAAAATTGATTCTGTACCAAACATGCTAGTCCAGGATTTTACCCAGTCAGCATTGCTGTACAAGGTATACATTTTGGAATCGATTATCTCCTGAGCAGCTTTTAGCGCGTTGTCATAATCGTTCATATAAAGATAGACACGTGCTTGCAATGCTTTATTCGCGAAATAGTTAATATATCCGTTTGCCTTTGATTTAGACAATAAGCTTTCTGAATCTTTAAGATCTTGGAGAATCTGCTTATAATTTTCATCGACAGAGACGCGTTTTTCCTGTGCGTTGTATTCAAGTACTTTGGTTACATTGGGAATACCCAAGGATGACTTATCCATATTATATGGCTTGCCATATAATCTCACCAGATCAAAATTAATTAATGCTCTAGCTGTTAATGCTTGTCCTTTATAGGAAGCAAAATCTTCCGTTGAACCGGCGTTGACCAGTTTATCTATATTTGCAAGGAGATTATTAATTTGTACCAGTGAGTGAAATCCTTGGATCCAAATGTTAGCATAGGGATTTGATGATGCAGAATGATTAAATACGTATAAGTAATCGTAACCACGTCCTTGCGAGGCGATCGTAAAGTCCCCACCTTTTGCATCCGCATAAAGTGGGAAATTTCTACCATAATAATCAACATTTGCCATTTTGCTCATTAGTCCATTCATAATAACTTTTGCATCGGCTGCAGTTTGTATAGATGTATTGGAATCTCCCATGTTTGTAGGAGTGACATCCAGAAAATTACTGCAGGAGCTAATTGCTAAAGATATAGATATGCACGAGGCGATAAAAAGCTTTTTCATATTACTGTTTTTTGTCCATTAAAAACTAAATTCAACACCAAAAGTGTATGTTTTTGCCAGTGGTGTTTCCCAACCGCGGGTACCAAATTGATTCACCTCAGGATCCATGTATTTGTACTTGGAAAGCGTGAGCAAATTACTGCCATTAAAATATAGTCTAGCATTTGAAATTCCGGCTCGACTCAATAATGTATTTGGTAATCTATAGCTTAGAGAGATATTTTTTAGTCTGATATAGGAGGCGTCAAATAATTGTCTACTGCTAATCTGGTTGACATCTTCTAGATCTCTACCAGTTACCATGGGATAAGTTCCCCCTGTGTTGGATGGTGACCAAGAGTCTTCAACAAAGTATTCTGAATGGATCCGTTCCCAATAATAACCATCATCTGCGACATCTTTTGATGTAGCATCATATAGTTTGCCGCCTATCTTGTAAGCAAAGTTCAATCCCAATGAAAAGTTTTTATAGTCAATATCCGAATTTATACCACCATATAATTTAGGATTGGCATTTCCAATAATTGTCTGCTTTGCATTTTTATAATTATAAGTTGCAGCTTTTCCATTAAACATGAATTCACCTGTGGTGCCATCATTGGTATACCATACATTTTTTCCATTGGTTTGGTCCGTGCCAGCCCATTCCAGTCCGAAGAAAGACAACACAGACTCACCTTCACGGTATACGTACCTTGCCCTATTATCTCCACCGGTAGGGTCAAACCAGACAATATCTTGTCCACCGTATAGTTTTGTCACTTTCGATGAAATAAAAGTCGCATTAGCACTTAAAGTCCATTTCCAATTTTCATTTTTCACAATATCGGAGCCCAGTTCTATTTCTAATCCTTTGTTGTTCATCTCACCCACGTTTCTCAGGATAGACTTAAAACCCGTGATTGTAGATATCGGAACATCCTGTAGCAGACTTTTTGAATCCCTATTGAAATATTCGAGTGTACCAAAGAGTTTGTTGTTAAATAACCCGAATTCCAAAGCGATATTGGTCTGGTAATTTAGCTCCCAGGCGACGTCCGGATTACCCAGGTTATTTAACCCACCGCCAGGTTGTGTCATATATTTATTGGAATAACTGGTCAAGTTTCTCCAGGCATAGTTACTTGTGGGTAAAGTTCCGTTAGTTCCGTAAGAACCTCTAAATCTCAGGTTATTGATTTGTTCAATGTCCTTGATAAAAGATTCTTTTGCTAAATTCCATGAAGCTGCAACCGACCAAAAATTACCCCATCGCGGACCAGGCCCTAATCGTGATGCACCATCTCTTCTAAAGGAAGCTGAGGCAAAATACCGTTCATCAAAATTATACTCAGCTCTGGATAAAATGGACATCATGTTGAAGCCTTCTGAATATGCAGAGGCATCCAAAATACCAGCAGTAGCGACTGTATGAAGTGATGAAGAGGGAAGATCTTTACCTGTGGCACGAATAAAATCTGTGGTGTTTTTTTCAGCCTCGAAACCTGCCAATAAACTCAAATTGTGTAGCCCGAAGCTTTTGTTATAATTGGCAGTTGTTGATGAGACTAATTTCTCGATGGATGTAGAAACTTCGGTGACACGACCGTTGTCTGCCATACCATTATAATGTTTGGCACTGTAGTAAATATGATCTTTAACCTCTGTATTATCGTAAGAGAAAATCGTTTTCAGGGTTAGCTCTGGTAAGAGTTTTAAGGTCAAGGATTCTATGGCGGAAATTTTGCTCGTTTTTGATGAGTTCTCCCATTCTTTATTGTAGTATAATGGGTTATAAGCTAGACTTCCATAGCGGGCAGTGTATTCTTTGCCTGTTTTATAATCAGTTGGCCAATACATCTGCCATAAAAGATTGCGCGTTTGATACAGGTAATTTGTTCCTGTATTTCGCGTATCGTTCATGCCGATTAATTTGTTCTTTGCGTAGTTGATATTGGATCCAAATTCTAGGTATTTTCCGATTTTCTGTGTCAAATTGACCCTTCCATTAATGCGGTCAAAATTATTTTCAATAACCCTGCTTTTATCTTGTGTATAGTTCAAGGATGCATAATAGTTTGTTTTCTCCGTTGCTCCACTGACCGATATATCGTTGGTATTGAATATACCTGTTCTAAATAATGCTTTATTCCAATCGTAATATTTTCCGTCCCGGTTTTCCATTCCGTCAGTTTTTCCGGAAATATGGACATTCTCCCATTGTGATGTGCCATCGGTACTAAATTGGTAACCATGGATACCAAATCCATAGGCAGGATTTGGTTTGCCATAATTTGCAGAATTGGGATTCCATTCCAATGAATTCAGGCGGTTGAGTGTATTCTTGTTTGCTTGCTCTGCTGTCTGGCCTGATGCTATCCGAGAATCATATAGGATGCTATAGAGCATATTGATTTGATCTTGGACAGATGCAGGCTCATTATTTTTTGTGGCCCAGGATGGGCTTATGCCGATTGAGGATTTAACATTGATCTTTGGGTCGCCATTTTTACCTCTTTTTGTTGTAATGATGATTACTCCATTAGCTGCCCGAGATCCATACAAGGAGGATGCAGCAGCATCTTTCAGTACAGAGATGGATTCGATATCACTTGGATTCAATGTGCTCATTACATTGTTTGTATTGACGATGTAATCGCCCATTTGCCCAACGCTTCCGGAGATAACTGGGACGCCATCAATCACATATAACGGGTCGTTGGACGCATTCATCGACCCAATTCCTCGGATACGTATGGCCGAGGTAGCCCCCGCTTGACCTGATCCATTTGATAGTTGCAAACCAGCGACACGTCCAGTTAATGCTTTTTCAAAAGATGTGACCGGTTGTTTATCTATTGCATCAGATTTTACCTGTGCAGCCGAGCCTGTATAAGTGCTTTTTTTTGCAGTACCATAGGCAATGACGATAACCTCATCTAAGGCTTGTTCGTTGCTGACGAGTGTAATGCTGATGGTTTTTCGGCCATTGACCTGAACCTCCTGCGCATTATAGCCAACAGCAGATAGGATTAGTGTGGCATTCGAATTTGCATTGAGCGTGAATAAGCCTTGTTCGTTGGTTGATGTTCCTTGGCTGGATCCTTTAACATTTATGGTAACTCCACTGATGGGATTTCCATTGCTGTCGGTGATTTTTCCAGCAATCTGAATCTGTTGCGCGTATAGTGACTGCATCGAACTACAGGCTATGAGACACAACGTTGTGAGCACATGTTGTTTCATAAAAGTGTGAATTGATTAATTTAGTTTGTTAATATCTTGGTAAAATTGGCTATTGGTTACAACTCCGATAGCGATTCAATACAATGTTTTTCTTTAAGACAAAAAACATTGCATTGAATATAATGTTATTTTCTTAAAATTCCAATTCCAGGGCGATCCGGCAAGATGCAGTTTCCGTTGATTACTGTCATTCCGTCGTAGATATCATTATCGATCAGTAGTGCCCCATCTAGATCTGCCCAGTCGGTCAATGGTGCTAATTGCGCTGCGGCGCTGATAGCACATGAGGTTTCAGTCATGCAACCGATCATTACTTTCATTTCGAGAGAACGTGCAAGTTCGGCCATTCGTTTGGCTTCACGCATGCCTGTGCATTTCATAAGTTTGATGTTGATACCACTGTAAACTCCTTTTAGTGCAGGCACATCAACTAAGCGTTGACAGCCCTCATCCGCAATTGTCGGTATTGGACTATGTTCCGTCAGCCAGGCATTATCGTCAATCTGTTCTTTGGGCATGGGTTGTTCAAGGAAAGATACATTTCGCTCAGCGAGCCAATGTGCCATTTCCAATGCTTCTTCCCGCGTTTTCCAACCTTGATTGACATCTGCACATAATGGACGGTCAGTGACCTGACGAATGGTGTCAATGATCATCTTATCGGTATCCAGCCCCAATTTTACTTTTAGGATCTTAAATTGATCTGCTTCAGCAACCTTTTTACGGATCATATCCTCCGTATCGATGCCGATGGTGTAGGAAGTCGGTGGGATAAGATCGGGGTTTAATCCCCATATTTTATAAAACGGCTGACCCATAATCTTACCAAGCACATCGTGTAATGCGATATCGATTGCTGCTTTTGCTGCAGTATTTTTTGTTGTTACTTGATCTATATAGTGTAAGATCTCTTCGGTTTGGAAAGGGGAGTTGAATGCTGATAGATCAATTTGATTTAAAAAAGCGATAACACTTTCCTGTGATTCACCAAGGTATGGTGGCATACTGGCCTCTCCATAACCTACAATGCCATCGTACTCCAATTCGGTCAATACAACAGGTGTTGTACTTCGGCTGTAGGAAGCAACGGTGAAAACATGCCGCAATGTTAACGTATATGGACGGAACCGTAATTTAAAAGCCCCAAAGTCTTTGCTGATCCATTCAGATTGGTTGCTCATCTTGATTTATTTGTTGATGTAATAATTGTTTTCAGCGATTTTTTGAATTGCACTATCCTTGGCTCCAAGGTAACGACGGGCTGCTACCACAGTACGTGTCTGGAAGTCGTCGTAATCTGGTGAATCTTTTAGCATGCTGTTTATACGAACTAAGCCTGCAGCGTGAATAAAGGTACCATTACCAATATAAAGGGCTACATGGGTTACCCGAGCGTTGGGATTACTATTTTTACCTGCAGCAAAGAACAATAAATCTGCTGGTTTAAGGTTTTTGAGCGCTTTGCTCGCATCGAAATGTCCCTCATTGTCTAGAATATCTATCTTCTCGCCGGCCAGTACCTGTTGCGATGCATCTCTGGGTATAACAAAACCATTCATAAAGAAACTTGTTTTGGTAAAACCACTGCAATCGACTCCTTTAACGGATGTCCCTCCCCATAGGTAAGGCAGTCCCAACATCGTTTTTGCGCTTGCGATAATATTGTCGGCGGTAGGGGTACGTGTATCCAACCAGTTTTTTAAGGTTAGACTTTCAGATTTCTTGATATATCCTTTTCGGCCATCGGGATAAGTAACCGTATAAAAGTTGCCTTTCTGTCCTGTTAATTTTAAGATGTCGCCATAAACTAAATCCGATACCCGTTGGCTCTTCTCATTGGCTTCGGAATAAGATTTGCCATATTCATTGGTGTAGATCAGCTTGTCCGCTTGCTTCCAGCTGGCAATTTCAGTTTTATCCATTACAGCTATTGAAGAGCTAGGTACCCATGCGATATAACCGTCGGGTGTCCGTACACGGTATTCACCACTTTTTTTCTGCAATAAATCTACTTGTGTGCCCAGTAAGACTTGGCTTGTCAATTCTGCAGCATTATTCGGATCGGTACGCATGTTGGCAACTGACAGTGTGATTACGCCGTTAGTTTTACCTTCGACACTTGCATCAGGCAACAATTGGATTTGGATATTAGCGGATATTTCTTTCGCTTTTTGTTCGAGTACGAACTTCGCATCTTTTTCGGTTGTTTCGAGGATATATTGATTTTGTGGGATATCCGCTTTCTGAATAGCCACAATTTTCGTTCTGCGATCTGGTGCAAATTCACGTTTTACGTTTTCTTGCAATTCTTTGATTTTGAAATATGTTGTGGAATCTACCTGCTGTGCATGGCCATGACTTGTGCCAATAAGACTTGCACATGCTAAAATCGCGAATTTTAGTGTGTTTTTCATGCTGATTAGTTTGTTTCTAAAGATAGGATTAATTCACAATATAAATCAATGTTTGTTGTCGATTTTTAAGTGATTTGAATATTGTATTGCTAAAAAACGAATCTTTAGGCCTAATTTTAATTAATTTGTCTATTTGCTAAAACCATTTTGTATTATTGCTTATTGATAGCGAAATCAGTTTCTTTTTTTGATGACTCTCTGTCTGAAGATAAGTCGGTGAGCGATGGAGGTGCTTTTTGGAGCCAATACGCGTACTAAAAAAGAATATTGTCAAGTTTTTGGTAATTTCGGGGTCGGTTGATAATAGGGTAAAAAAAGAAGATATTCTTGTTCCCGATTTCGTTGGATTGCAAGCGTAATTGTGCGGTTTTATCATGCAATTGTTACGATGATCCAATAGAAGGTAGGAGCATCTTAGAATCAATCGTTATGGATGCATTATTCTGCTCATGAGAATCAAAAAATAGTATATCCATGTTTGGACGGTAGGACGCTACTCAAATAAAATGGGGTGTTAAAAGATAAATAATTTACATATGAGTTCTAGACGTAATTTTATTAAGCAAGGTTTTATGGCTGCTACGGCTATAGGTACCTTGAGTGCATTCGATACAAAAGGGTTGACGATTGCATCTAGTGTCAAGGTGAAGAAATATCCTATCGTGATATCGACATGGGATTTTGGGATAGCGGCAAATAAAGCTGCATGGGAGATCTTGTCGAAAGGTGGAAAAGCTCTTGACGCTGTCGAGCAGGGTGTACGTGTACCCGAAGCGGATTTGAAAAATATGACTGTAGGAAAAGGGGGATATCCGGATCGTGATGGACATGTGACCCTAGATGCCTGTATTATGGATGCCGATGGTAATTGTGGCGCTGTGGCTGGTATGGAAAAAATTGGTCATCCGATCTCCGTGGCCCGTCTAGTGATGGAGAAAACACCACATGTCATGCTTGTTGGTGAAGGTGCCTTACAATTTGCATTGGAAAACGGTTTTCAAGAAGAGAATTTATTGACTCCTGAGGGAGAGAAAGCTTGGAAAGAGTGGTTAAAGGAGAAGAAATACAAGCCAGTCGTTAATATCGAGAATAAAACTTTTGCTGCAGAGCGCCTACCCGGCAATCAATACAATCACGATACCATAGGTATGTTAGCCTTGGATGCCAACGGAAATATCTCCGGAGCCTGTACGACCAGCGGAATGGCATTTAAGATGCATGGCCGGGTAGGGGATAGTCCGATTATCGGAGCTGGACTCTATGTGGATAATGAAGTTGGAGGGGCTACTTCGACCGGTGTCGGTGAAGAAGTTATTCGAAATGTTGGTAGTTTTTTGGTGGTCGAGTTAATGCGCCAAGGATATTCACCTGAAGATGCCTGCAAGGAAGCCGTGATGCGTATCGTGAAGAAAAAGCCCGCAATTGCCAAAGAGATACAAGTTGGATTTTTGGCGATCAATAAAAAAGGGGAGTATGGAGCTTATGCATTGCAGGAGGGATTCTCTTACGCCGTTTGTGACAGCAAACAGCAAGATCTATTGATCAAAGGAAAACATTATTATTAGTAATTAGATATGAGATTTTAGATGTGAGATTTGAGACAAAGGATCAGGGACTGGTTTAACAAGCGTTCGGATTTGATGTTCAGCCGTAAATCTTTATTCTTTAATCCTGATCTTATGTTCCATAATCCTTACCCCTTATTCTTTAGTCTCTTTTAGAATATGGATTTAGATAGAAGTATAAATTTATTATTGATTATCTTTGTATAAGCGACGTTAGCGTGAGAAAAATGAGATAACAAGTACGTCAAGGGCTTTTAAAATTAAAGTCTAAGTTCTCAATACTCATTACTAAATACAATAAAAATATGAAAGCAACATTTGGAGGTGGATGTTTTTGGTGTACGGAAGTGATTTTCCAAAACACTGAAGGAGTAACATCCGTATTGCCTGGATATATGGGAGGTCATATAGACCATCCTACTTATGAGCAGGTCTGTACAGGTACAACAGATCACGTAGAAGTGGTGGAGTTGGAGTATGATGATGAGTTGGTTAATTATGAGGATCTGTTGAAAATTTTCTTTAAGACACATAATCCGACAACATTGAACCGTCAGGGTAATGATGTGGGGACGCAGTATCGTTCTGTGGTCTTCTATCACAATGAAGAACAGGAAATCTTAGCAAAAAACTTTATTGATGAATTGGAAAACGAGGATGTCTATGAAGATCCAATAGTAACAGCGGTTGAACCGGCATCAACATTTTGGCTTGCTGAAAATTATCATCATAATTATTTTAATGATCACCCTGAGAACCCGTTCTGTTCGGTGGTCATTGCGCCGAAACTCCAAAAATTCCTAAAAGAATTTAAAGCCTAAAAGCTTTATATAGGAGTTTTGTGTCAAGCATAGCGAATTGATGGTGGACTGTTTATTAGAGGGGGAGGAGGATTGAAACAAGTCCTTGGTTACCTTTGAGAACTAACAGCGATCAATAACAATATAAAAAGGCTCGAATATCATATTCGAGCCTTTTCTTTATGCGGATTACTTATTGAAAAATGCTGTTAAAACATTTCCATTTGCCCTTTGTCATCAATTTGGATGTCGTCAGGATTAGTGATCTCTAATTTGATGTCATCTTCTTTTTTATCATTAGATGCATCTGTTGCTGTTTCAGCCGTTGAAGCCTCCACTTTTGTCTCATCGGATTTTGTTTCTTCATCTACAGAAGCTGCCTCCGTTTTTTTCTTTCCTTTCTCACTGAGATCCTCATCTACAGTAATTAAGGCCACAGATTTTACGGTATGGAAGGATAGACGATTACCTTGCGCCTTTATGCCTTTGACATCAATGATTTCAGTCAATGGTTGTTCCAGCGTTTCCTCCGTTTGAGATTTACCTTTTAGAATATCTAATTTGACTATAGGTTCAGCCGCATTACTCATTAGAACTAGTTTTGAACCGGGTTCTTCATTGATAAACGAAATGCGTTTACCAATAGGCTGGTCATCAAATTTAAAACGTTTGACGAAATAGGTCCCGCTCTTACCATCTTGATGTACTACGGTATAAACATGTTCCGGATAGAATTTCTCAATACGGATCATTTTCTCATCAAAGTGGTTGCTAAGATCGAAGTTCGATAACTCGTAGCTACCATCAGAAAGTACAACCAATATTTTATCATCACCATCAAATTCGCCTAAATATTGGCCACGTTCATCTGCATTTAAGCGTTTCATGATAGTGTCGTACCAAATTTTTCGTCCTGCAAGTGTTGAAATACCTGAGCTTTTGAAGGCGATTTTCTTGACCGGGTATTTGGAGACAATATTTCCTTGGGATGCACGACCTTTGATGGCAATTTCAGCGAAATCCATATCGAAATTCAATTTGCGTAATTTCGTGTGCGGTTTGAGCTGTATATTGACAACTTCTGCTTCGCCGTTTGGATTAGCAGTGAAATACAGAACCTTTGATCCTTTAGATCCTTTGGATACGTCGTATTCCTTGTCACGGGTAACGCCAACAACAGAAAAACGTTTGATATAACTTGTACCAGTTTCGCCTTCTTTATAGATGACATTGTATATGGTACGTTCGTCACCTTTTTTGAAGACCGCTACATGAATAATCCCTTTACCAACAAATACCTTGTCTTGGATTTTGCTGACGACATATTTGCCATCTTCGCGGAAAACAATGATATCGTCTATATCCGAGCAATCGCATACGAACTCATCTTTCTTCATTCCTGAACCGATGAAACCTTCTTCACGATTGACATATAGTTTGGCGTTGGCTAATGCAACTTGTGTTGCCTCAACCTTATCAAAGATGCGTAATTCTGTTTTGCGCTCACGATCTTTGCTATATTTTTCGCGTAGTTTTTCATACCAGGCAATGGCATATTCGGTCAACTGACGCAAATGACGTTTAACTTCTTTGATCTCATTTTCGAGCGTCTTCATCGTTTCATCTGATTTTTTTACATCGAAACGTGTAATGCTACTCATTGGTTTATCGATCAATTTCTTATAGTCCTCAGGAAGAATTTCACGATAAAACTGATCAAAGAATGGCTCAAACAAGCGATTTAAAACCTGCACGACAGTATCAAAGTCACCGGCATTTTCATAATCGGCATGTTTGTACATCCCTTCTTGGATGAATATCTTTAATAAACTATTGAAGAAGATTTTTTCCTGAAGATCATTTAAACGAATCTCCAGTTCCCGCTTCAATAGGTTTTTTGTGTTTTTTGTGTTTTCAATCAAGATGTCATTGACACTCATAAAATGAGGTTTCTCATCCTTGATGACACAGGTGTTTGGAGAGATAGAAACCTCACAAGCTGTGAATGCGTATAGTGCATCGATCGTAACATCAGGAGATATTCCCGGTGCTAAATGCACGATGATTTCAACATTTCCAGCCGTGTTATCTTCGATTTTCTTGATTTTGATTTTACCTTTTTCATTCGCCGTGACAACACTTTCGATAAGTCCGCCAGTGGTGGTGCCAAAAGGAATCTCGGTGATTGCTAAAGTCTTTTTATCCCGCTCCTCGATTTTAGCACGCACACGGATCTTTCCGCCACGTTGACCTTCGTTGTAGTTAGACACATCGGCCATACCACCTGTGGGAAAATCGGGAAGAATATTCGGGCGTTCGCCGTTCAGTACCTGAATTGAGCCATCAATGAGTTCAATAAAGTTGTGCGGCATAATCTTCGTTGCTAAACCTACAGCAATACCTTCTGCTCCCTGCGCCAGAAGCAAAGGGAATTTAACAGGTAAAGTGACTGGCTCACGGTTACGTCCATCGTAGCTCTGTTGCCATTCCGTCGTTTCGGGATTGAAGACAACTTCATTTGCAAATTTAGAAAGTCGTCCCTCAATATAACGTGGTGCCGCCGCCGAATCGCCAGTAATAGGGAAACCCCAGTTACCTTGACAGTCAATCAATAGATCTTTTTGTCCCAGTTGTACCATGGCATCTCCAATGGAAGCATCTCCATGCGGGTGATACTTCATGGTATTACCAATAACATTGGCGGCCTTATTATATCGTCCGTCATCCATTTCCTTTAGGGAATGGAGAATACGGCGTTGTACGGGTTTCAAGCCGTCATTTATATGGGGTACAGCTCTATCCAAGATAACATAGGACGCATAATCCAAAAACCAGTTCTCGTACAGTCCAGATAAAGGTATTGTCTGACTTCCGCCCTCTGTTTTTCCTGATCCTAATTCTTCTTGGTTATCTTCCGTTGGGAAGTTTGTTTCGTCACTCATTTACTCAGCAATAGATTAAATTGTACAATACAGAAATGTTCAAAATTTTATTTTATTCGAACGTGTAAAAATACAAAACCATTTTGTTTTATCCCAGTGAAACTATGAAAAGTTAAAAAAATTAGTTTTTAAAGCTAACATAATTAGTTTGATTTAGCATCTTCGGCCAGATCATACCAAAAACAACGAATATCCCAACGGTCGAAATGAAACTCTTCGGTAACCTGAAAACCCACTTTTTCTAATACATGTCTTGATCCTTCGTTTTCGGTATGGGTGATGGCATGGAGCTCGAAATGAGTCAGATGCTCACGGTAATACTGCATGCAGGCTAATGCCGCTTCAGTAGCATATCCTTTGCCCCAGGATTCCATCCTGAAACGATAGCCGAGGTCCAGGAATCCGATACGTCCATTTTCCAATTCATCAATATATTTAAATCCCGTCCAGCCGATCCATTGATTGCTTGATTTTTCAATGACTCCTAGTCGGCCAATACCATATTTTTCATATTGTTGCTGAATGAGAGCGATCGCTTTTTCCATATCTTCGATGGATTGAACAGGCTCTTTATTGAGAAAGGTATGTACCTCAGGCTGTGAATCCATAGCAAAAAAATAGTCCTTATCGTCCATGCTTATCGGACGGATGATTAACCGTTCGGTTTCTAATGTGGGTAGGTATTTTTCCATCTTATTTGTTTTGAGTTTTACAGGGCTTCAAAGCCAGAGTTTATCGATATCTTTTTTTAATATTTTTTCCTTCATTTCTTCTTCAAAATCACCAAACTGTTCTTTTTTGACAGATTTGCTAATCCGGCCTTCTTCAAGGACCAAGATCTCATCACAGGTATCCTTTAATGTCGAAAATATATGCGATGAGATCAAGATGGTTTTGTTCATGGCTTTTAGGCGTAGTATAATTTCGGTTAGGATAATACTGCTTTGTAGATCTATTCCGTTAAAAGGTTCATCCAGAATGTAGAAACTGTTGTCCTGAAGCAGGGTTGCTGTCAGCGCCAGTTTCTTTTTCATTCCTGTAGAATAGGAACTTGCATACTCTTTTAATGGTAGCTCGAAGATATTTCTTTCATCGATGTTTTTAATGCTTTTCCCACGGGCATCAGTAAGGAGATAGATATACTCTTCACCTGTCAGTTTTGACAAGAAATACGGATCTGATGTCAGATAACCCAGATGGTTCTTAAGTGGCTGTAGGTTCGCACTGATTTTTCCTGATGCTGTTTCCAAACCTGCTATACAACGAAATAAGGTTGTTTTTCCAGCACCGTTTTCGCCTACGATACCGTAGACTTTTCCGTCCTCAAAAGTAAAGGTGACCTCGTGCAAGACCTGATGCTGACCAAAGGATTTACTGATATGAATAAGCTCGATCATAAATAGTTTTTTAGATTTTTGAGGGCTTTCAAGTAATAGAAAGGTAATAGTGCCAATATCAGTGGATAGAAGCTGAAACATAATGCCAGTGCAAAGCCCTCGGGGAAATTGATCTCTCGCGGATAAGCGACATACTTTAAGGTAATAGCAAAAGGAAGGAGAAAGAAAATACCACCCAAAACAATTAAAGCATTAAACCATTCGGATGAAAAAACAACGGCATATATCAGTAGAAGTGGAAAAACAAATAAAAGGCATTGCAGTATTCCACGTCTAAATTTACCCAGGAGGAATCTGGTCGGTGTTTCTCTACTGTTCCAAAGATAAAATACGGGTTCTGGTAGCTGATAATAGAACATGGAGGTTAGTGCTATACTAACTACGCAAAATAGAACGAGGTTGGGGTTGGTCACATAGAAACCAATTGCTGCTAGCATATACAAAACGAGAATCAGCAGGTAGCTCCTTCGGAACCCGATAATAAATTCAAATGGTTTCTTTGCAAATGGAGTTGGGAGGGATTTACCAAAAGTTTTAAAGACCAAAAAAGCAAATATAACAGCTAAGGCAATTAGCGCGACGCCATATAACCATAGCCCTCGAAATATAAAAATAGCAAGCGTTGGTAAAATGACGATACTATTTTCCAGTAGTCTGATCGTGTAAAAATCCTTTTTACTAAAGGTGTTTTTTAGAAAATCGTTCCTGTTTTTTTCGGTCAGGAGAAAGAGTAATTGGAAGTTGCTAAGCAGTAGGGCATAGCTCCCAAAAACAGGATACTGTAGCAGCAGGTAATAGGCCAGATAACAGGCTCCCAGTAACAAAAGTGGCGCAACCATTATCGGAAGACCAGTCGCCTTAAAATGGCGTGTCAACAATTTATATTGAAGCTTTAAATAGCTGTTTATCATGTGCTATCTTTTTATAAATAGTCATACAAGCGATGCTGGTGTCGGCTAATTGTACTAGCTATAGATCTGATGATTCTTATTTGTGCTACTCATTGTAAAATTTTTCTCGATTTATAAAAATCAAACTCATATCCTTAATCTTATATCAAAACTAAGATTTTCTTTGCCAATTTAGCATATAGAGTAAAGCGACCACGAGTACGACGGCATTTGCATACATAATTTGCGGAATGCGGAGAATGATATCGGCATAATATAATCCAGCGAGGAGCGCTCCAAGGCCAATTCCCGCTTCGAGTGAAATATACATGGTTGCGACCGCTTTACCGCGATGTTCAGGGATACTTAGATCAATAGTCCAGGCGTTAACTGCGGGAGATAATATACCGGTGCCAATACCATAGATGCTCGCTCCAATCATCATACCGATAAAGCTATCCCCAAAACCAATCACCACCAAAGCAATGGCAATAATCACGATGCCTGTAATAATAACTTTTGGCCTTCCATAACGATCAGAAACCTTTCCCGAAACAAAACGTATCATGACGGATGCGATCGTAAATGCCAGGAAAAAAAGACCTTTATTTTTAAGTCCTAGGTGTTCACTCCAATCTGGTATAAGGGTCAGGATTACACCGTATGCCGTATAGGATAGAAATGTAACTATTCCAGCAGGAAGTGCACGCCATTCAATGATATCCTTTCGGTCTATTTTTAGCATGGAAAGGTTGAATTTCTCTTTTTTGACAAGGGTTTCCTTCATATTGATGACGATGAGGATTGATAATAAAGCCATGAAGGAAGAGGAGTAGAACATGACATTAATCCCAAAAGCGTCAAAAATAGCGCTTCCTATTGCCGGACCTACTGCAGTGCCGACACTGAAAGCAAGCCCATGCATTCCCAAGGCTTCGCCCCATCTTTTTTGGGGAACAAGATCCGCAACATAAGCTGAGGTGGAGGTCGGCTTAAAACCGGTAGAGAAACCGTGGATCAACCGCAGAAACAGAAAGCCCGCGACGGAAGTTAAGATCGGATAAAGAAAACCACAGATAAAACAGACGATGGATCCGATGGCCATGACGGGGACACGGCCCCAGCGATCGGTCAGCTTACCGCTGAAAGGTCTCGAAATTCCGGCAGTCAATGTAAATAATGCGATGATCAGCCCCTTGTATTCAGCCCCACCCAAACTACTCAGGTAATTAGGGAGCTCCGGAATAATCATATTGAAACTCGAGGAGAATAGGAGTGAGCTCAGGCAGAGTAAAATAAATTGAAGCGTATAGATGGATTTCTGTTCAGATGGCATTTTAAAACAATTGTCGTGCATGAATATTTCTTCAAGTATGCGATACCGTGGAAGATACCTGTACTTTTTGAAGAGTAGGTCAAATGTACAGCTTTTGAAACGATTAAACTTTTTCTTTTGTTCGAAATTTTTAAAATCCTTTCAATGGTAATATAAAAATAATCATCCGGAAATCCGCTTGACACAAATTTGTATATTTGATCTTTGCCGCCGATAAAAAACTCTTTTATTGGCTGAACATTAAAAAACCTCCAATTGGTCGTATGTCAAAAGAAAAAAGAAATCCAGGGGTCTATTTTGAGATTCCTGTACTAAATATGGAGCGGGCAGTTCATTTTTACAATGAGTTGTTTGCCTTTACCTTTGATCAGGAAGAATTTGATGGAATTCAGATGGCTTATTTCCCTTTTGAGGAAAAGCTGTCAGGGATTACCGGTGCGCTGGCAAAAGGAGAAATCTATCAGCCTACACATCAGGGGGTACTGCTTTATTTGCATACCGAAGATCTGGAAGATACCTTAAAAAGGGCAGAAAAAGTTGGTGCAAGGATATTATATCCTGCCACCTTTCACAAAGATCTAGGCTTTGCAGTCGCTGAAATAGAGGATTCTGAAGGAAATCGGATCGGACTTCATCAACGGTTATAGGGTGCTTTTGGAAATAAATTCGCTAAACCAGCTGCCGCCGGGCGATCTCACTGCAAAATATCGTTGTTGCCACGGCAACATTCAGCGATTCCGCTTGGCCGATACGGGGTATGGTCACTGCTTGATCTATTAATGTTATAATCTCTTCACTAATACCATTGCCTTCATTTCCCATGACGATCAATCCTTCTGTACTCCATTCGGTCTGGTAAATGGATTGCCCATTGAGCAGTGCACCATAGACCGGTAGATCTGTTGAAGAGATAAATTCATGCAAGTCTATATAATGAACCTGTATTCTTGCCAATGAGCCCATTGTGGCCTGCACAACTTTTGGATTATAAGCATCTACTGTACCAATGGAGCAAATGATATGTTTGATCCCAAACCATTCCGCTGTACGAATAATGGTTCCCAAATTACCGGGATCTTGTACATCATCCAATACGATATTGTAGCAATTTCTTAGATCACTTATTTCGATCTGTTGTTGTTTCGGAAGTTTCACCAGGGCAAGAACACCCTGAGGAGATTTTAGGGTACTAATCTTTTGGAATTCAGCCTCCGTCAGTTCATGGGATTTTATATTATGCGAGATTTTACCCACTTTTGTGTTTGCGTCGTCTGTATAGAAAATGGACTCAACCTGGTAGCTCGATGAGATAAATTCCTTGACGGACTTTATGCCCTCAACGATAAATAAACCATGTTGTTTTCTATACTTTTTGTTTTGTAGAGACGTTATTAGACTGATTTGCGCTTTTGACAACATTTTTATTGATGATTAAGTACCCTCGTTTTATCGGATTTGCAAGTATAATGCTTTTGACGCTATTTTTTGCATCTTGCCGATCTTCAAAATATATAGATGACGACCAAGCCCTGGTTACAAAAATACAGATTTCCGGCGTTTCACCAGCATTGAAAGAGTCTTCCGAAACCTATATATCCAATCAGATAAAACCTAATTCGAGGGTCAATCTATTTATTTACAATACCTTCAATACTACAAAAGGGCGCTATAAGACCAAGAAAATTCGAAATGTAGGCGAACCACCCCATTTGCTTGACTCAGCAATGGTTGACCTTTCCGCTAATCAGATCAGACGTTTTTTGTTTACTAAGGGATATTTTAATGCCAAAGTCAGTCCTGAGATTTCAGTTAACAAAAAAAGGGCGCATATCAATTTTAATGTCGATGAAGGAAATGCATATCAAATTAGGAACATAGAACGTAAATTTGAAGATGGGGATGCCAAATGGTTATTTGATCGGGATATCCTACCAAAAACTAAAGTCAAACCCAATACACAATATGATGCCGCCAAATTGCTGGAGGAACGGGAAAAGTTATATGTTGTTATGCGTAACAATGGGTATTATGACTACTTGAGGCAATATATGCGTGTCGGTATTGACTCTACATTGAGTGGAAACTTGATCGATTTAAAAATAAATGTAGAAAATCCCAGTGATTCAACGATACATAAAAAGTATCAAATTGATAGTGTATATATGACTATTAGGAATTATGGGGCAATGTCAAAGAAACCAGCTCGCCGTATAACTGATTCTGCAAAACGACTTCTTTTTGTGGATGAAACAAATAGCTTTCGCTGGAAACCATTGGAAAGGTATATGTACCTACGATCGGGAAATTATTATTCGTTGGCCGAGGAAAATAAGTCTTATGATCGGCTTTATGAGATGAACGGTTTTCGGTCTGTAAAAGTGCAGTTTGTGAAAAAAGATTCCAATAAACTCGATGTTCATTATGATTTCGTCCCGCGACCACGAATGGGTAACCAGATCGAAGGAGAGTATACTTTTAGTTCGGGGATGAGTGGTTTTAATATCGGAAATACGTTTTCACAGCGTAATATTTTTGGTGGCTCTGAGCAATTGGAGGTGAAGTTGCGGTATGGTGTGCTATTTGATCCTCGTTTGGCAGGGGGGCTTTCGAGTAAGATATTCAATAATGATTTTCAGGCGGGTGTCAATTTAGTAATTCCACGACTCATGGTACCTTTCCATATTAATCCAGGTGGGAAATTTGGTTTACCAAAAACAACATATTCGATGACTCTTCAGTTGTTTGATCAGGATCGTACTTATTCCAACCGCTATTTTATTACTTCACTGAATTACTCCTGGTATGAAACAGAGAACAAATATCATAGCTTTACCCCGATAGTATTGGAATATCGGGATGGGAGGTTAGATTCAAATTTTCGAAAGAATCTCGAACAGGAGGGGTATCAATTGTATGTACGTAGTAATGATCGTCAATATTTCGGATTAGGAACGCAATACACCTTCATTCTGAACGGAAAAAAGCTGACGAGCAAGGAAGATTTTCAATATTTCCGTGGAACCGTAGATGTCAGCGGTAATGTGTTGGATTTGATCAGTAGTATTGCTAAACTACCGGCAAATGCCGATGGTGAGAAAAAAATCTTTGGAGTACCGTTCTTGCAATATGCGAAAACCGAATTTGATTATCGTTTGTACCGTAACTTTGGCGGAAATAGACAATTTGTTTTCCGCTTTAATCCGGGGATCGCAATTCCGTATGGTAACAATTCGAAGTTACTGATATTTGAAAAGAGTTTTTATAGTGGAGGGATGAATGGTATACGGGCTTGGCAAGCACGAACCCTAGGGCCTGGTGCATACAATAGACAAAATTTGAGCGAAGATCTTCGTCTGAATCTAAGGAATTTAGATCAGTTAGGAGAGATTAAATTGGAGGCTAATGCTGAGTATAGATTTCGCATCTTAAATAATTTTTTGGGGGCCAAGATGAACGGAGCAACGTTCGTTGATATGGGGAATGTCTGGCGGCTAAAAAAAGATGACGATTTAAATCCTGGCGGCGAATTTAAATTCAACAAGTTTTTGGGACAGGTAGCCATTGGTACCGGTTTTGGACTACGCTTTGATTCAGATTACTTTGTGATCCGTTTGGATGCAGGATTAAAGGTAAAAGACCCACAGTTTTCAGGAAGCAATCAATGGGTCATCAAGAATTTCTTCGATTCAAAAGAATTTAAGGAGCAATATTATCAGACCCATAAACCGGACCGTTATAACTTTATACAGTACAATTTTGGGATAGGTATGCCGTTCTAGGGAACACTATTTTTTATAAAAAGCTCATTAACTTAGATTACGACTTTGATGTACTGATATTGAATGCTAGCCCTAGCCTAAGAGGTTCTTTAGACTGGAGAAAATTGAGTCGAAGATCTTACTTAAATCCAATCCTTGTGAGTGATTGAATATAAAGAAAACAATTGCCAGTGCAATGGCTGTCATGATGACTTTTTTAAACATGTAGGCGATACCTAATACAATAGCGGGGATGATCAAAAACATCAATCCACTGATGGCAAAGGGGGAAAGCCCATTATCAGTCTTATAGACATAAAACAGGCGGCCTTTAGATTTCTCTTGGTTTTTGTGATTAAAAAATACAAAGGTAGAGGATTCGATTTTTTGATTTGGAACAGCTACACCATCGTGAAATTGGAGCGCCTGAGAGAAACCGTTGATGGTAAACATGTAGTTTCCATTGATAGTCTCATTGGTATTGCCGACTGAATCCAAAGCGACGACCGCAAGTTTTCCGTTTTTCGAAAGATTCTCTTTTATGACAAAGTCTTGGATATTTTGCTGCTGAGCACTTGCCCAGAAAGGTATCAGTAATAGAAAAAATAGAACCTTTTTCATCTTATTTATATGCTTTTAAATTTTAACTCACCTGTAACAACAGGTCTGACTTATTCCCTTATATCCAGATCTACTATGGAGATAAGTTAATACCGGATGTGTTAAAGCAAGTCCAGTCAAAATGAGAATGCAATTTTAGGAATTTTAATCTTCTTTTGGAAATCTTAAATTATTCGAGGACTGATTCTAATCGAAAACTTCCTTTTTTTCTTCTTGGATCTTGCTGCCAATATTGAGCCGCCCAAACTTGGTCCCCTGTTTTGCTTTCGGTTAGTTCATGTTAAATTCCTCGGAGAGATTACTCCTTTTCATTCCGTCCCCAGATTAAGATATTTGCGATACTTTCTGTGTTGAATTCTGCTGCAAGCGTGTCTAATTTTTTTGAAAAAAGATGCAATTGATTTAACAAGATTATAAAGGCATTTTTTGTAATTTGATAATTGAGCTCAATTTGATTATTTGAAAAATAGGGGTAGAAAGGCTCGCCCTCGTCGTTGCAAAAAATAATAATTCTTTCCTTATTTTTCGTGATTACAGGGGAAGGGTGGCACTCCAATAGTGAAAAATCTTCGAAATTTTCATTTAATATATTTTTCCATTGTTGGATTTCTTCCATTAGACCACAGCATTGCGGATATAGTGCAATCTGTCCATTAATGGAAATTGCGTACCCGCCAAATAGTGAGCAAGCGTCTTTTATGGGCATGTCTCCAATATGTAGTTTGATTAGTGTTTTTAAATCTTCGATTTTAATGTCAAAAAGTCTATATTGATAAATTCCTGTTGTGATTGGACGGGGGATATCAATATAGTTTTTCCTTAATTCAATTTCTTGATATAGATCCCATTCTTTCGTATTTGTAAAGGAAGTTCCCTCAGGCACTCTATTGTTTTGGGCTCCCTTTGTGGTAGGAAGTTCAATCAGCGGTATAAAATCTATTTTGTCCGTTAACTTCATTTGTATTGAATCTCATATATCCTAGTCTTTTGGGAGGACTTACAATCAAAAGTACAATGTAAGAGAATACATTGTACTTAACAAATTTCTAGTTTAAAAAACAGAAGCAAAAAGCAACAATAGTGGGGGCTAGTCATTGCCGGATTCGAACCGGATAATCTTGTTGATTTTACAACTTCATTATTCCTCCCCTTAACGGTGACGAAGTAACTATCGTTTACGGCATTCTGTTTAGAATCAGAAAGGCAACTGACGAAAAGAGTTTTTTCCGACGTTTTCGATATCGTCTATCTAGAACTGATCGGAAGCAGGATTTGAACCTGCCATTGGACCGAAGTAACTCTTTTCTACGGCACTTATCCAATTTTATCATAAAGCAAGGTAACTAACGAAAAGAGACTGTTTTTCCTGCTCTACCAACTGAGCTACTCTATATACCTATAGAGACAGGACTCGAACCTGTGACACGGGCAACCCAAATGCGAAGTAACTCTTTTCTACGACACTTGCTTATTTTATTCCTTTGATTAATCCCGCAGCCAAATTACTGCGGGATGATCTTATATTTCCACTTGATGGATCTGTTTGACTGCAGATAGGGCATTGTCCATGCCAGAAAGTATATCAAATACTTTATCCGACCAGCCTGCTAACAGATAAACATCATTTTGTTTAACATCTATGGGCTGTTTTCCATATCCCGCCAAATCGAATAGGTAGAGTTTCGCCGTTGGAGCTAAACTTTTGTAATTATTCCATGACTTCTCTAAAGAATTGCCATTATGATTACTATCCCATAATTGACAGTCAGTAAATATCATTACTTTATCCACAATCTTTTTTCTACGGATTAGATCGTCCACGACCAGGTATCCATTTGTCGAATAACCCACTTCACCTTCTCGTTTGTAATACTCCATTACATTCGTCAGCACCTGATGTTTAGGCATATTGATTATTTTGTATGTATCACCGAATATCCCTGTTGTTACATCTTTACACTGTGATTGTAATAGCATCGCTAACATTAGGCCCACATCATACAGTAAAACCGTACTTTTTGCCGAAATAGGCTTTTGCATAGATCCTGAAACATCACAGGCAATCACAACCGAAGTCTCAAAACCGAAGCCTTTTATATTTCTGGCACTGCATAATGTGGCATCTTCTAGTGCAGTCAATACAGTTGATGTTAAACCCGATTTCAGCACTTTCAACTCTCTATAAGCTGAAAGAAATCTGAACGGAAGTTGCCTAGAGTTGAGTACTGCTTGCTCATTCGATAGATAATTGCAGACCATCAACACATGTTGTGCTGATACGTTAGCCTCCAGTATATTACGGAGATTTCTGAGCAAAGCCATATACCCCATTTTTTTACTTTCGATCAACTCTTCCCATTTTCTGGCGAAAGCATCAGATCTGGCCAGGGTGTTATCAAAATTTTCCTGACCCAATTTAGAAAGTTCCGTTTCCCAAGTATAGGCGGTCGAAAGATTATCCGCTGCGATTCGGTTAAAAATAGCCTGCTGTTGATCGTTCTTAGGACTAGGGTGTACAAGAAAAAGCGCATCTTTTAACTTAATTTCAGCTTCCCTGTTATATTTTGCAAATTGGTATTCATCAAATCTGTTAAAAGAGGCTACAAGACCTTTTTGGATTTGCTTGGAAAGTCTACTTAACTTTTTCGCTCCATTTCTGTTATTTGCAATCTGGTAATAGGCCAGAAGTTCAGTTATCTCGTCAGCACGCAATACTACCCGGCTCACTGTTTTACTAACGATCGACTCGCCAGAGGCTTTCTTCGCTAATTCGACAGCTAGTACTATCGGGATGGACCTTAAGTTCATCACTGTACGTGCATAGACGGCGAGTTTGGCAACAAATATCGATTCGCATGTCATGACCAACTCCTTGATTCGATTTAATCTACTGTTGCCGCTTTCATAAAATGAATCATTCAATCCAGTTGTGACTACCGTAGTATACAATTCCAGTTCTGGTGTCATGAGATAAGCCTTTGCTTTTTCATGATTCGTAACCAGCTGTTTTTTTGTGTTGAGGAAGTTGAATTTCATAATCATTACATTATCGTTAAACATTTGTGCCAGACTATTCTGAACTGACATTACAAAATTGCAAGCTGACCTACGCGTTATATGTGCGCAATTAGAGGTTAATGTGTGATTAATGTTTATTTTGCTGATTATTAGATTTTTATTTTTTTTTATTTCGAAAATAAAATGGCTTTGGATAAATGAGTACGCAGATTTATTGCGTAGTTATCTTGTGGGGTAGCGCTAATTGATATAACAACTTTAGGTTATTACTTGTTTTGTAGGGTAAATATGCCATTAGAAAAAAAATATGGTGGATATATAATACTTTGTAAGCTAGGGGTAGTTCTTTGAATATGTAAAAGGATAAATATTCAGAATACTGACCTGAGCTTAGCTCGTATTTTTTGATAATTCCCACCCTTTTGGGTAGAATGCTAATAAATTGGTTAATGTTCAGGAATAGATATCGAGCAATAAAAACGAGTTAGTGCCCCAATATGGGATGGTGTTACGATAAGCTAGACATTGCATTTATTCAACAGAGTCAAGAGCATGTTCATTAGCGGATAAAGTTACCCGTTGTATTTTTTGCTTTGTTTTTTCTTCGTTTGCCCCACCAGATTAAGAAACCAGTGATGGGCAACGTTGTACTGATGAGTCCGGCTATAAAGGTAGAAAGCTTCCCAATCTGACCAAACCATTGCCCCATATGGAGTTGCCATACCCAATTCTCCACCTTATTGTGTATATGCTCTTCTTTTTTTATAAGATAGGGGGATCCGGAATATTTGTCAAAGTAATAAGTATAATTGTTTTCGTCGCTTTTCAAGCCAGCACGATCTGCAAGATTGAAGGCAAATACGCCTGATTTTTTGTAATCATATACCCAATATTTGATCACTTTTTTCTGTGGTTGTACTTTAAATAGTTGATCCATCAGTGGGAAAGCATCTATAAAATGTTTGGTCTTATCCGTTTTTGGGAGATCACGATGCCAATCGACAGCGGTAGCTCCAAGAGATTTCATTGTCAGGTTCATCATGGGTTGAAAGAAAATAATTAATCCGGTCATCCCAAGTATAAAACATAAAATTAAGGAGTAGAAACCAAAAACATTGTGGATGTCATAGTTAAATCGCTTGAATTTGGCTTTCCATCGTACGGTAAAGCTGGCTTTTCGGGTGGTTTTGGTCCAACGTCTGGGCCACCAAAGAATTAACCCCGTTAATGTGCTAATGACGAAAATAATGGTCGATAAAATGACAATCCAACCCCCAATAGATCCTAACTTCATATGGGCGTGCAGATGTGCCATAATAAAGAAAAAATGAATTGTCTTGTCGTATTTCAGGATCTCACCGGTATATGGATTCATGTAGATCATCGATAGCCGGATATTCTTGGGGTCGAAACCGTTGATTATAACACTACGGTCGGGGGCATTGTAATAAAGGACATAGGATGGCAAGATCCCTGGTATTTTTTTCTTCTGTATCTCCAGCAGTTGTTCTAATGTCAGCTTTTTTTCCGCGTTTGGTGTGATATACTTTGCTGATCCTGCAGAAGCTTCGATGATCTCGTCCGAATATACGATAATGGTGCCCGTGAGGCATACAAAAACCACAATCAAGCCCGATACCACACTTGGCCAGAGGTGTAACCAATTGACCAAGCGTAATAACGTGCTTTTCTTCTTTTCTTTTTTCTGATAAGCGTTCATAGAAACTTAAAATCGATAAGATACGGTTCCCAATATGGTTTTTGTAGGTTGTGCATACAACCAGAAATTGGTGGTCATATAATGTACATTTGTTAGGTTGTTGCCTTTTAAGCTTAGCCTGAACTGATCCCTTTCGTAAAAGAGATTGGCATCCAACAAAAAGTAGCCCGGCATTTTAAAGGTATTGAAATCGTCTCCATAAAAACCATCGGAATAGTTACCGCCGACCCCCAATCCAAATCCTTTCAGATGTCCGGATTGAATGCTATAGCTCGTCCAGAAGTTGCCTACGTTGAATGGGGTGCCCTGAGGTCTATTGCCTATGGTCTTTTCATCACCTTCGGTAAATTTGGAGTCGTTATAGCCGTATCCCAAAATGAGGTGAAAGCCTGCAAATGGATTGGCCGTAATGTCAAACTCGAACCCGCGACTTAGTCGTTTGCCATTCTGAACGGTCGATGTTTTGCCATTTTCAGCTACAACAGAGAAAGGTACATTCTTTACGTTGATATTATAGTAAGAGGCATTACCATGTAGTTTTTTATTAAAGAGTTCGTATTTAAAACCAAATTCATATTGATTGGCCTCCTGTGGTTTGATCGTTGCAGCATTGAATTGCACACTCTCGATCATTAAATAGCCATTGTTGAAACCGTTGGTATAATTCCCAAATAGGGAAAGCTGATCCGAAAGAACCTCATAAACGGCACCAAATTTTGGAGAGAAATAAGTTTCTTCGAAATCAGATACTAAATTTTTATAGCGGTCCATACGTAGTCCTGCATTCAGGTGAAGACGATTGTTCAGGCTGAAGACATTTGAGAGGTATACCCCATAAGTCTGAAATTTTGTGTTGATTTCGCTTTCTGCCGCAGAACCAAACATTGTCTCAACCTTGGACATATTAATTGTAGGTGTGGTTCCAAAGCGGTCTACCTTGTCATAAAAATTCAGCATCTTACGTGTCGTTAGATATTTATCGTTGTTGTAGTCTACACCGATCAATATCTTATTTTTCCAACTTTCGCCGGTATAAGTGCCTACAAAATTTTGTTGTAAACTGGTTGAGACGAAATGGCTGGGGATACGCATAATTCTTCGCCCAATGGTATCTTGTGTTAAGGGAACTACAAAGAGATAATCGGATTTGTTCGTTGTATTTGCACTGGATACAACAGTCTGTGAATTCCAATGATCGGACATTTTATAGTCCGCAGTGGCCAGCATATTCAGTACATTGGATTTCATGGTCAGGTCATTGGAAGAAAATGATTTCTTGACATCCCAGTTGAAATCCTTCAAGCTATTGAATCCCTTAGGAAGATAGCCAACAGCAATCATGTTACGCTCGTTCTGGCTTAATTCAGCTTCGATATTTAAGGTCAACCTATCGTTGACTAGAAAGCGGAGGGCGGGCGCAATGAAAGTGGTGTTGTCTAATCCAAAATCTTGGAAGGTCTTCCCACGTTGGAATGCGCCGTTCACACGAAATAAGACGGTTTTACTATCATTGACAGGGGTATTGAAATCAAGGGTCAATCGGCTTAGATCATAAGCACCGTAGCTCAAACTCACATCACCAAAAGTGTACGGCTTGGGTTTCTTGGTCACCAAATTGATCATTCCACCATAAGAGATCTCTGTGCTACTTCCAAATAGCGTGCCCGCAGGGCCTTTAATGACCTCGATAGCCTCTATGTTAGCGAGGTCAGCCATCGTCGTTGTACTGGTCCGATAGCCATTTCGTAATGAGCCTGCCCCCGTGGAAAAACCACGCATCCGCGCGATTACGGTGAACCCGCCTGCACCTAAGCCATTCGTTACATTGGCAATACCAGGTGCTGCTAGCAACGCTCCTTTCATATCAGTCACTGAACGTTCCTTGAGCAATTCGCTAGGGATAATATTATAAGTCTGTGAGGTTTCTAAGTTTTCCTGTTCGACCTTACCTACTGTGTTGGTTTGCTTTTCGGCAAATTTCATTGAAGCACTTACGGTAATCTCATCCAAAAGGTGATGTTTATTTCCGATATAGACAGTATATTGTTTTAAACCATTGAAAGATAGCTTCTCTTCATAACTCTCGTTGTTGTAACGAATCAACAAAGTGTAAGGTTTGAATTCTGTAAATTCTAATTCCATCCGACCGTTCTTGTCTGTTACTAGTTCTTGATTGTTTTCCATTACCTTTACTGAAGCAGTAGGGACGGGGTTATACGAAAAGTCGAGAATACGTACGAGAACCTTGCTGGATTGCGCATGGGACAACTGTGCGAAGACAACAAATAGAAATATAATATAGTAGGACTTATTCATTTGTATTTAGATTAATTATTAACAACGGCAAAATTATCCCTAATTTCACACAGTTTTCTACGAAATATGGATTTGAAAACCTACGATTTTGATACCTTAAGAGAAATTGCACATGAAACCACTAAAGGAACGATATAATCTCAAGTATTTGCGGAATAAGCAAAAAATGGTGTATCAGGAAAATGATTTTAGCGAATGCTTTTTCAAGGTAAATTTTTATAATATTCCTATTCAGGAACGTTTTATTATTAATGACGACTTTATCATCATTAATTCTTCGGCTGAAGTTGGTCATCCTGTTACTGTGCCTGTCTTGTTGGAAGACGGTGTATTTAAAGTACAGTTTGAATTGGAAGGATATTCAAAGTATACCGATGGAGATACCACAATTGAAATTCATGAGGATTGTTTCAATCTGTTTTATCTGCCTCGCGTCAATGGCAAGTTACATTATAAAAAGAACCGTAAATGTGTCGATATCATGTTTGACAAGGCTTGGTTTGAACGAGAGGTATACCGGAAGTTTCCGGGGTATGCCGGATTCGTTGACTCGCTCAAAATCAATAAACCCACGCTCTTGTTCCGTGAATCCCTACCAATCCGGGCGGATATTAAACAGTTGTTGTATAGTCTTTTGAATTGCAATCTGCATAGTGATTTAAAATCAAGTTTTTATAGGATCAAGATTGACGAGTTATTATTATTAATACTGTCCTGTCTGGAAGAGTATCAACTGGTTGCGCCTAAAGTTACGAGCCTTTCAAATGATGAGAAGATCATACAGGTCAAAAATTGGATTGCGCAGCAAGAAATCGGAAATATTCGGTTGAAAGAAATTGAAGAATTATTTAATGTGTCAATAAAAGTGCTCAATGCAGGTTTCCAAAAATATGAGGGTTGTTCGATAGCACAATATCTGCGCAAACTGCAAATGGAAAAAGCCTTCATTTTACTAAAAGAGAGGGGATACAGCGTCAATGAGGTTTCCAAGCTATTACGGTATAGCTATCCGCAGCATTTTACAACGGCTTTTACCAAATATTTTGGCTATTCGCCCAAAGAGCTGAAGAATAGTTGAATGGTCTTTTGCTTTATATATTTTTTAATTGGAGCATATCTTGTATCGACATAGAATTTTTATTAATTTTAGAGATAACCATGTAAAACTATTTTTTGATGAGAAGAATATTATTCGTATTTCTGTTGCTGAATTCAGTGTGTTTCGGCCAACAGAACGTTAATTATAAGATAACCGAGGAATCCATGTCTGAAGGGAAGCTTATACAGTCCAAATCGACCTTTTTTACATTGTCTGCTAACAAATCCGCTTCAAAAAAAGACTTTCCGTCAGAAATAACGATTAAAGCTGTAGAATATAAGGATTCCCGTAATCCATTTTTCTTTTCCAGTTTTCATCCTGACAGTAACCAAAATGTTTTGTCTTCCAGCATACTGGTTGATATTTTGATGAACTTACAACAGCCTATTCGATTCAATTTTCAGCATCAAGAGACCATTGTTGATACTTCTTCACTTAGAAAAGAGATCCTGTTAAAGGCCAGGGACTGGCAGTTATCAGACGATATCACAGAGATGGTAAGGAATAATGTTATGGTAGGAGCACGGTTCCTTTGTAGCAAACTAAATTACCAGTATCTAGACAAAGGTCTGATAAAGAGACTCCAATCCGAACCTATACTCGTCAAAAGCGAACGTTATCAATTAACTAGAAGTGATAAGAAAAATTTGTACCTAGATTTTAGGGATACATCAGGTATTTCGGATGGAGAGCTTGTCGTTGATAAGAAAACACTTCAGCCTATCATGTTTTCACGAAGAAGTGAGCATATCCAAGATAATCATTCATTTATCACGACCACTATCATGCAGATGTTGGATACGAATGTATCCAGTACTTACGATCAAACCTATGCGGAGATGTTGTTGTCGGGTAGTTTTGTTAGTAAGGCACTTTATACAAACGAAGCAATTGATAGTGTGAAGGTCATGAAATACATCATTAAAAATGAGGCTATTTTTACGAATGATAGAACATTCGTAAAGAAAAAGTTAGATCTACTTCAGCAGATTAAAAACTATAAATTATATGATCTGAGTTTGAACGATGTGCCGGTCAACTTGCTTTCGGGTACACATCATCTTTCAAACTTTCTCTTCAATGGATCTATATCAAGGGATAAATTTATAACCGTAATACCGTTATTAGACAACGAAAAACGATATAATTGGATTCAGAATGTTTTATATCAACAGCTGGGGCGTCCAGCTGCCACAGGAGTATTGTCTTCTGATGAACAAGCCGATTTATTAATAAATCATTTTTCCGAAATTGAGAAGCAATATACCTATCCGATGATTTTGGGGCAACGGATTATACAACAGGCAGATGATCTGTCACAAGCTAAAAAATTGCTTGAAGAGTTAATGAACCTTAACGATGCTTATTGGATCAATGGAAACGTTGGGAGATATGCGCTACTGGCCTATCAGCGTTTGGTTTCTGTAGATCCGGACTATACCCACCAATTGCTAAAGGATATTATTTCAAGATTAACAGTGCTTTATAATGCCGATAAGACCGAGCATCGAAATATAACCCGTGCACATCTTGCTACAGCTAACTATTTGGCCTACGAAATGACCAGTAAAAGCAATAAGGAAGCCGCCTTGAACTATTTGGAGAAAGCGGCTCTGTACTCACCAAAAAATCAGGCGGAGACTGCGTACAACTCGTCTTACGATATTATATTTTTGAAATCTAAGAAAAGCTATTCGGAAGATTATCTTACAGAATTGGCTGCGGGCGGTAAGAAAGATGTCGCTTTACAGAAATATATCGATGAGTTTTTGACCGTTCAGGGAACAAGCTATAAGGGGTTACGTGATTTTTACCAGCATTATTATCCAGAACAGAAATTCAGTGAGTTTTTCATTCAGAAGGTCATTCCACAATTACCCGATGCACCAGATTTTGCTTTGGGGAATCTGGAGAACAGCAAAATTGCAAAGGCTGACCTGAAAGGTAAATGGACATTGGTTGACTTTTGGGGAACTTGGTGCGGCCCCTGTGTCGCAGAGATGCCTAAACTCAATAGTTTTTATGAGCACTTGAAAACTGATAAATTGAAGTCGGACAAAATTGGTTTTATGAGTATTGCATGTAATGATGCTGCAGACAAAGTGAAAAACTTTCTTGCTAAAAACAATTACATTATACCGGTGCTGATGTCAGATGGTCAGGTGGAAAAAAACTTTAAAGTCAGGGGGTATCCAAGCAAGTATATTTTAACACCGGGCGGGAAGCTGATCGCTATGCCATTCGGTTTTGACTGGCAACCTCTGTTGGAAGAAGTCGCAACTTTCTGATGTCACTTTCGTAGTTTGAGGACGTTTATTCATCTTGGATTTTCTTTCTGAAATCACGATATAAGTCCCAGTTTTTGTCCGTTGAAATTTTATAGTTAAATTCTTTTATTTTTTTTGAATCCTTTATGCTGTTGAAGACTTTTGTCGCACCTATTTTGTCGTTTGTTACAATATAAAAATTCCTTATACCGCTGTGTGTATCTCGAAAAACATAGTAATATTTGATGTTATTTTCTTTTAGGTACATTTCAATAGTATGCTCAAATTGGTCTAATTCATTAAGTTCCTCATTCGTTGGCAACATTGTCTTTGACGCGTTGCTTACAAAAGCTGTCGTTACTTTTACAAAGTTGCAAAATTCTGCTTTATGAGGAAATCTATCAAAAGCCGTATTTCCAACTAGTAAATAAGGAAGATCGTCTTTTGAATTATCAATAGTTTTAAATTCTTCGGGTACTACGTAGGTATCCCGTTGTATTGGTTGACCTTTGTTTATATTTCCGACATCGAAACCGTCATAAGTGGTTTTATATTTATCAGCTATTTTATAGAGTTCTTTGTCTAGTTCGAATAAGCTTTTTGCATTGTGGATCTCTTGTCGTTCCAGATGCAGCCAATAGCTTTTATCATCAGCCTGAAAAATTTCTACAAATTCAAAATTCTGTTTTTTAAGTTCTTTGGCGATTTGATCGAAATGATCTTTTCTATCTGAGGTGAAAAAATACCCCCAAAGCAATATTGTATCCGTATATACTCCATTTGCTTTCATTTTTGAAAACATTCTTTCGATCTCTTCTAAAGGAATTTTGTAAGATTGGGATTTAGGGCTATTACAAGCGAAAAGCCCTAGCATACATGTCCAAATAAATAAAATTCTCATCTCCCAGTCTGGATATTATTTCTATTGTCAGAAATTAGGTGGTTAAATGCTATCAAATTCTAGTTAAAGTTCAAATATACCAATTCATCCAATTAATGAATAATCTAATCATACCACCAATCCATGATTTCATTGGCAAATGATTCCGGATCTATTTCATGGTTGAGAAAGCCATATCTTATAACAAGATAGCTCGCGATAATCTAGCTGATTTTCCTACTATCGGCGCCCTCTAGTAAGTGTTTTAATAATTTATGCGCTAATGGATCAAATTCATCCGATGGTGCGCCAGGAATTAAATTCCAGGATTTAATGATTTTCCTGATAATTCTTATTTGACTGTTATATTGGTTTTGCAGAAATTTTCTGTCCATATTTTGGTAAATCAGATAATAACATCATTTATTTTTTCATTAATTCTTGAATCAGTTGACTTTCTACCGTTTTTAAGATTCCTTTTGGGTCATCAATAATTATTTGCCCAAAAATATCTTTTTCAATCGAGGCTCTATTTCCTTTATTGTCACTAGCGTTATAGTTTCCAAATATATCTTTTGATACCGTTGTACGATTACCTTTGTTGTCACTTATTTCTAAATTTCCGAATATATCTTTTGATACCTTTGTGCGATTACCTTTATTGTCACTTATTTCTAAATTGTCAAAAATATCTTTTGATACCTTTGTGCGATTACCTTTATTGTCACTTATTTCTAAATTGTCAAAAATATCTTTTGACACCGTTTTGCGATTACCTTTGTTGTCACTTATTTCTAAATTATCGAAAATATCTTTTGATACCGTTGTACGATTACCTTTGTTGTCACTTATTTCTAAATTTCCGAATATATCTTTTGATATCGCTGTACGATTTCCTTTTTTGTCAGTTATTTCTAAATTTCCAAATATATCTTTTGATACGGTTTTGCGATTTCCTTTATTGTCACCAATTTCTAAATTTCCAAATATATCTTTTGATACGGTTGTGTGAATTCTTTTATTATCACTAATCGTTAAATCATTTTTGATGATGTTTAGATCTAAACCATTCGAAATGACTGATTTTATGATCTGCTCTTTGATATGATTAGAAAGCGTATCAGTCAACTCCTTTGAATAATTTTTGTCGGAAGAAATAGCCGCTTTTACTGTCACTATCGAAGAGAATAACAGGGCAAAACTAAATAGGATATATAAGCGTTTCATGTGGCTGTGATTTATGATTAAGATACGCTTTTTTTTGACAAGAATAAATTTTGTCGCATCACATTTTTATTTTATCCAAAACGGTATTTGTATTTATACCGTTATAAATATCTAGCAGAATCTTTTTCAATCATTGTACTGAATTCTCGTGATATCAACACTTTTAACCTTTTTATCTCCTGTCCGCAATATTGACTGCCTATTACTTTCAACAAAATAAGGAACCCCGGGGTCATACCAATATTCAAGATGTTTGTTGTCTGTGATATGGAGTGTTGAGGTTTTGATCATTTCACCCATTTCCTTATCATTGACACCCAATTGTGTGAAAAGATTAGTAAAGTATGTTTTAGCATCTTCGGGATTCAAGGCTGATGTTTGAACGATTGTGCAATAATTATCATCCCTGCTCGCAGCTTTTACGTATACCTGTACATCAGCACGTAAGGCGGTATTTCCAAAAAGATTGCTGAATTCGTCCTCATAATACAAAGTATCCGCAATCGGATAGGCATTGCCAAATGGAAGGTGAAATAGAAGGATATCCTTCGCGACCATTTGTTCAACCATCTCCTTTGAACTGAATATTTTATTAAGAGCCTGAAGTATTTTTCCAGTTTGTTCTGATGACATTTTACCAGATTTTTCCAAATTTTTGGAAATGGTACTATAAATGCTCAGTGTTCTGTTTTTAATTTCTTCCAGATTTTCGAGCCCCACAAATTGTCCAACTTCGTCTGTCTTATAAGTTACTTCCATAACCATATCTTTTGCGATACCTTTTATCAAATTGGCTGTGGAATCATCGGAATTTGTGAACTGCGACAAATCTATGTCATAAGCCCATTTAATTCTGTAACCCGTGTCGGATGAATCCAATACAGTAAAAGTGGCTTGGAAGGAAGTTGATACATTTTTTATCGGTTCGTCCTCTTGCCATTGTTGCTGTATTTTTGTGATTGTAAAATTATATGAATCTCCTGTTGCCCAATAGGCAATAAAAGGGATACTGTCAGCTTTGGTTTGGCCTGCTACTTTTAAAGTAGCGAAGATTAAAAGTAGCAGGAAATAGCTTATTTTCATTTTTTTAAGTAAGATTTAAAACATGGCTTTATGCGCTAATTTATGGTTATTTTTTCAGATGTCTATAGCCCCAATGCCCTTAATCCACTAATGATCCCCAAATAAATTTGTGGTATTTGCAAATTTCCGATATTTCTACGCATTATATCGGTTATAGCAGCATGCGAAATACCTTTTTGCGCACGTATGTGTTCAAACCGATCACCCCAAACGGCATTTTGAAGTGGTATCATTCCGTCATTCTCACCAGCTACTCGTGTTAGGTATTTAAAGGTTAGAGCATATAGCAAATCGTCCTGAGCGGTATTCATTGTTGATGCAAAGCTCTGATAATATACATTTTCCATATTGGGGTTGGACCGATTGAAAGCATGCATTTCTTTTACGCTTAGATTCCGTATCAATTCCGTCGGATTAGGCGATTGGCCACCAAGTAAGAATGAAATCCGTTGTACAAGTTTTTTTGTAATGGAGTCTCCAGATAGATGTTTTTCCATTAAATAGTCTGCTATAGGTGTGCCCAAATGTGGGGTTGATAGCGTACTTAGAGATGCGACTATTTCATGTCCACCTAGTGTTGAAATAAAGTGCCGAGCGTCTATTCCGCCCTTGGAATGAGCGATCAGGTTAAATTTTTCAGCCCCCGTTGTTTCTACAAGCCTCAACAGATTTGCTTTTAATAGCTGTGCGTTATTGGAAACATTAGCCCAGCCATCTGTTTTTCCGTAATAAAATAGAATGTTGTTGTCTCTAAAAGCCTTTGGAATTCTTCCCCAAAACAAACTGTTGTCTCTGGCAGCTGTACCATGGATAAGAACAATGGGATATTTTAACCTAAGATCTGTCATTTGAGAAAAGTCTTACTAAAGCTATGATTTAAACGCTAATATTTATAATTCAATCAAAAATTGTCAATTTTTTTGAAAAATAATAAAGATTTATACCATGTATGATTATCTAATGAAATCAGAGAAAAATATGGAAGATGATTTTTCATAAGTGAAGGAATCAAAAGATCTAATCTAAAATCTCCTCGTATGTAAGTGTATTTGTATCTTTTAGCACACTGATTTGTACGAAGTACGCCTTTTTTAAGCCCAATAGATATTTTTCAGTTATTTTCATTTACTTTTCTTCTAGTAAGGTGAAGTTAATTAAACTTTATGATATCGCAGGTATATCAACTTGTTAAACGATTGACTTATTTGATGTGTCTGGCGGAGGGAGAACAGGGAGCTATGCGTCTGTTAAATGTCGTTTAATAGGTTTTTAAGGCGGATTATGAGGTTTAATAAAAAGCATTTGAAAATATGTTTTTGCTAAAATAATTAGTATTTTAATTTGTGTTTAGCTATCTTTGTATTATTCACTTACAGAAGTAATACCAATTAAATAGATAATTATGTTATCAGATCAAACTTTAATATCGGACATAAAGGCGATTATTTCCAAATCCAGAGACAATGCTATTCGTGCTGTCGATCATCAGCGTACATTGATGTATTGGCATATCGGCAAACGTATTTTCGAAGAGGAGCAACAAGGTAAGGATAGGGCTGATTATGGGAAATACATCATAAAATATCTTTCAGAGGAGCTGCAACCTGAGTTTGGTAGTGGTTTTTCCGCTAGACAGTTGAATTGGTACCGCCAGTTTTATCGCACCTTTCCAATTGTGTCTACACTGTGGACACAATTGAGTTGGAGTCAATACAAGCTACTTTTAAGTCTTAATAGCGAGGAACAGCGAGAGTTTTATGTCGCCGAAACCATAAAGAATAACTGGACTGTCCGACAGCTTGAGCGGCAGATCAATACCAATCTATATGAACGCCTATTACTTAGTAACGATAAAGAAAGTGTGTTGGCTGTTGCAAAAAGAGAAAAGATGCCTTCCGATGCTAAAGAGATCATCAAAGATCCAATGGTACTCGAGTTTTTAGGTTTAAAGCGAGAGAGTGCGTATTATGAAAAAGATCTTGAGGGCGCTATTATCACCCATCTGCAGGAGTTTTTACTGGAATTAGGAAATGGCTTTTCCTTTGTTGCCCGCCAAAAACGTATACATATTGAAGGCGATGAGTTCTTTGTTGATTTAGTTTTTTACAATCGTCTATTGCAAAGCTTTGTGATCATCGAAATCAAGACACACAAATTAACGCATCAGGATATAGGTCAATTGCAAATGTATGTCAATTATTACGATCGTATTGAAAAGCTCCCACATGAGCATCCCACCATTGGTATTTTACTTTGTGCGAGTAAAAATGATGCGGTCGTAAAATTTACCCTTCCCGAAGAACAAAAACAGATCGTAGCCAGTCAATACGAGCTTTACCTGCCTACCGAAAAGCAGTTGCTGGATGAGGTAAATAAAGAACTGGAAAGCTTTGTAAGCAAAGGTGGAGTTGAGTAAATCATGAGATTTTACGCTATCCTACTGCATCTTCAAAAGTTGGTCTTTTACGTTTTCCCGCAATGACATCCCGCACAATGGATGCAATATTTTTATTTATTTTGTCATTCGGTGCCAATTTAATTGCGTTTTCGATTGTCGATAGTGCTTCCGTATCTCTAAAAGCGATAAGCAAATTCATAGCATGATTACCCATCGAAGCGATATCATTAGGGTTTCTTTTCAAAGATTCTTCTGAATAAAATAAAGCTTTATCCAGGTCTTTGATATGCATTGCTTCTGTTGAAGCTTCCATCGGAATCAAATGATTTTCCAGTTCTATATTACATGCAGCTTCAAATTGTTCAAGCGCTTCAGTATGTCGTTCCAATCGTTGTAAAGCCTTGGCCATTAAAAACATACTTTGCCAGTGGTCGGGAACAGTTTCAAGACACTGACGAAAGTCTTGTATTGATTTTTCAAGTTCCTTCGCCTCGTTAGAGGTAATGCCCTTGAAACGTAATCCATCTAGATAGATCAGAGATTCCTGCCTTTCGGCTGCCCGGTCAAATAGCGCATTGAATTCATCCCTTTGTTTCCTTTCCAAGGCCTGAGCATCAATTTTGTCATATATCGACCCATTGAGGAGATCTTCAATAACCTCAGGTGTCAACACTCTACAATGATCTGAATACGGGTTTAGTAGGTAAGTGGATCCTTTGATTCTTTCAAATAGATCCTGGCCTTTAAGACCAAGATAAGTCACATCTTTTTTTATTATGCCTTTATCAAAGATTCTATTTATTGAGGTAAATATAGGTACCTGACCTTCGTCAAAGGTAGCTGCTCTGATATTCACGTATCCTGAATTTTCCATTTTCTCGTCAGAATCAGTTTGGTCTATTGTCAATATATATATGTTATTCCACAATAATTTTTGGAAGAATTCCTTTTGTACAGTGACGTTAGAAGCCGCATCAATTAAGCATTTCTCAAGTTCATTTTCAGGAAATGTACTGTCTGTTTTCTTTTTCTTAAAGATGTCAAATAGCGCCATTCTTTTAGGTAATTAATAGATGTAAAAAATTGGTATAGCCTTAATTTGGAGATCTGAATCTCAGATTTAAGATCTAATATAATATTTCATTTCTCAATTATCTAATTTATTTGTTCTTGGAGCTGATCCGAAAATAGACCATTAAAAATCAAAGATCTGTTACTATCAAATTAGGGGTTTCTCGGCAAATTAAACTGACCTGGCAACTTCGACTAGTTATGATTTTAACCGCTATTGGAATGGTTTTAATCATAATTCAGCTGTTCGCAGTCCTTAACTTTAGGTAGCACCTGGAAAAGTAATTTTGAGAGGCTGATATAAAATAAGGTTTACAGATAGCTTGGTTCTTTTTCTGTGACTATTGCATCATAATTCAAATAGCCACTAGTGATTATCTAAATTATGGAGTAAAACGTTCAATGTATTTCTTGAACTGTGATGAAAAGACCAATTATAAAAAAGAAGTTTATGAAGAAAAATATGCTAAAGCTTACCCACAGAAGCATAAGAAAACAAGTTCCATCATTAAGTTTCAATTTTCCGGAACCCACGACAGGGGGTAAAGTTATGGTTGCAAGGAAAAAGGATAACGGGGAGGGCTGGACTGTTGATTCGTTGGAAGTTATAGGTATCGGATGGTTGTTGTCCTATCGGCAGTATGCAATTGATGAGAGGGAAACCTTCATCTCCCAGGTTTCTGAATCAGTTATTTGTCTTAGTATACGATGGGGAAATGGAGGAGATATTGGATATCGTGATGGAGAAGATAACTCTATTATTGAACAACGAAAAAATTACCTGTTCTGGCAGGGGGATCGCCAGATGGAAGAAAATCTATTATCTGGGGAACATATTTACCTCGATCTTTTTGTCCGACCCGAATGCTTGGCTCATCTGGATGAACATTCCGTCATTAGGAATCTTCTCAATCAGTCCGATAAGAAGCCTTTTGGAGAGATCGAAGGAATAGAGATTTATGTAGATGAACGTATTGATGATTATATAAGTGACTTGCTGACAGAGATTGCTAATAGTGTTCCCGACGTCGAAAGATTCAGCTGCCTTTGCGAGCATCTTTTGATGAAATGTCTAGGAGAATATCACTTGGCTCCGCCTGTAGCTCTACCACAAGAGGTGAAAAAATCTGATGGTATACAGGTATCTTATCAACCAAACGCTGCTGAAAAAAAAATGCTTTTGAAGTTGGATAAAATGGATCGTGCAGCCTTGCTCATGAAATTTGATGAGCTCCTTCAGATGACATCTACGAAGAAAAAAGAACAGAAACAGGAAATAAAGCTTAATGAAACTCTTAAGTCTCTCTCTTTTAGATTGGTCTCGGAATCCAAAACTAGACTGGCTCATTTTTATATCAATTTGGCCCAGTTAATGGAGCTGGAGTATAATAAAGAAACTTTTACTTCCAATGAGCAGGAAATATTGAAAAAGGCAATTTGCGAGACCTGTATCTTATCTTTTGAGCTTGTTCCTGCTACACCTGAACTACTTGTCTTCTATGCAAAATGGTCAAATGATTCTCCCCTGATGAGACCAATAGAAAAAGATCAACTGATAGACATTCTTTCCCGGCTAATGCCATCTAAGAATTTTGATTTTACAAAGGACGATAGCGAGCGAGGGAGAAAATTGCTTGCCGAACAGATCAAAGAAACCTTTGGTTTCAAACCAATGTCCTATTTTACAGGGGAAAAAATGGGTGAAAAACCTCAGGAAATTGCTGAATTGTACAATCGCTTGATGGATAAATGTGCCGAAACACTCGAGCTGACTAAGGATGCCGGAATTCGACGTAGTGACATTGTTCGAGAGCTTGATTCGGCTTATGAAGCGAATGATTTAATTACCTTGTTACAGATAGAAATTGAGCAATTTACCCAAGAACCCAACTACATTGAAAAGCAAGATGCCGAACACCTGAAATGGCTAGTAGTCGCATTGTTATTTTTGGACCAGGACTGTGAAACATTTTCGAAGGAACTAAGAGAAAGCTCGATCTATTCCGACCTCCAGTTGTTCCATGAGCTAGGTGATAGCATGCCGAAATTCAAAAGAGAAATAAAGAGGCAGGCAAACGAATTAGATAGAATAGGTATTCTACTCGCTGAAGAACTAAAAGCTTATTTTGGGAGCGCAGTAAAAGGAGAAATTTTTAAAATCGCCAATTATATTTTAAATAAGAAAGGGTAGGCCACAACAGATAATTTAAATTAAAAAATGTTTGAAAGAGCACTAAAATAAAATTGGAAATTGAACCTGTCCAATTCAATGGACTGAAAAGCCCTGTAAGTAAAGAATTAAAACCGGAGAATAAGATCCGGCTTTAATTCTTTCAGCATTTATTGTATTATTTCCTATATTTTTCGGTTCTTATATCTTTTAACACTCCAGACCAGTTCATTCCGAATCCAAAATCATAACTGTGACCTTCCGTATCTTTATGTACCTGCATATCATAAGGGACATCTTCTTGTTGCTGTTCAACAGTTTTCATATCAGCAGGCATTTGAAGAGGAAGCAGACCCGATGGTTCGTATTTTCCCGATAAAATATCCAGTATAGCTTGGCTTGAAACGTTAAAGTTCATCAGGATTCCATCCGCATGTTTTTCGAATTCGGAAAATATCATTGGTTTTGAAGCCGTTACTGATACAATAACAGGTTTTCCGTTCATCGCTCTATAAGTATTTTGTATTGTTAGCAAATCTGTAAAATTAGATGCCGTAACAGTTTTGTCTTTATAGCTGCGGTTGGTAATGGTAGGGTCAACAACTGGGTCTCCAGCGGCGATACTTTTCTCCCTGCCCTCAGTTGCAGTATAGGTGTTGTATTGAAGAGATACGGGAACATAACCATTTCCGCCATCCTTTCTGTCGATATCACTGTATCCCTCATTTTCGCTGCGCGGACTTTCAACAAAAACCAGTGCAAAATCAGCTTTTGCAGGATCTTCCGTAACGTCATAATATTTTTTTACCATATCGAGATTGACCGGATAATCGAAGGAGGCCTCGGTATATACATTCCACCAGTTAAAAGCCGCGGGAGAATATCTTTTGGGAATATATACTGTTTTTCTTTCCTTAATTGGTAACAATGATCCTTTGTTTTTGAGCATGACGATGGATTTAACCTGAGCTTCATAGCCTGCTTTCATAAATTCAGGATTACCTACAATCTTTTTGGTCTCTTCGACGTTTACGTATGGATTCTCAAATAACCCGGTTCTAAAAATGTTCTTCAATAAGCGGACTGCTGATTGCTCAAAACGGTTGCGCATATATTTTTCACCATGCTCTTTTATCCCCATTTGGTAGGCCTCGAGCACAGGACCTTTGTCATTGTTTCCGCCGAATTGATCTACTCCGGCTTCAAGTACTTTATAATGACGCTCTGCAATAGAAAGTTTCTCCACTCCCCAAGGTTTTCCGGCAAAAGTCCCTGGGGTTTTACCTTCGTCAGCAGTGATCAGCCAGTCTGTGCATACAACACCGTCATAACCATATCGACCACGGAGAAGATCACTTATCAGATATTTGCTGAATCCATTGCCTACGTTTTCACCGTTTTTGGTGTCTTGATTATAACTTATGGTGTAGTAGGGCATCACAGCTGATGCCTCCTCTGTCCCTCCAGGTAAATTAAAGGCTCCTTCTATAAAAGGTTTTAGATGGTTCTGAAAATTATTTCCGGGATATACTGCATATTTACCCATTGCCCAGTGCCCATCACGACCTCCTTCTTCCGGGCCACCGCCGGGCCAGTGCTTGACCATCGCATTCACACTCTGAATACCCCAGCCACTTTTGACAGTGCTTTTGCCCAATGTGGTCTGGAAGCCATCGATATATGCTCTGGCCATATCTTTTGTTAGGTCGGGACTTTCGCTGTACACATAGGCTATCCTGTACCAGCGCGGTTCAGTTGCTAGATCTACCTGTGGAGATAGCGCGGTTGTCAATCCAAGTGCGCGATACTCCTGAGCGGCGATATGTCCAAATTCGCGAACGAGTTCGGGGTCAAAAGTGGCTCCCATGGCCAAGCCGTCAGGCCAGATTGAAATGTTACCTTCGGCACCGGCGCTGAATTCGGCACTTGTTGAAGAGGCATTATGTCTTGGGTCGGATGAATTATTGGCTGGAATACCTGGTCCTAGACCTTCTACATAAGCCTGAAGCTTATTGTTCCATTTCGCTGCGACCTCAGGCGATAGTGTTCCTTTGAGTAACACGTGACGTAGATTGTCGTCCTTTAGGAAATTCTTTTGCTGATCAGTAAGGTCCGAAGCATCGGCGTTGCTCTGAGAAAACACTTTTCCATTATATGTACCCATATAGAATCCTTTTTCTTCCATTGGGATCGCCTGATGCCTACTATAAAGCATCAGACCCGCGATCTCCTCTACGGATAATTTTGAAGCAAGATCTTTGGCCCTTTCTTCTACCGGTAAACGCCAGTCTTCATATTTGTCCAGTTTTCCATTCTTGTTAAGATCTTTGAATTTATTACCACTAATTGTTAGGATCTTAACCCCAGATTCGGTCGAGTAGCCTAAAGTTGGCCCTTTAAAATTATTGATAATTTGAATATTTTGCGAAAATGCTGATGCTGATAAAAACAGAGCAGCGATGTTTAAAACTGTTTTTTTCATTTCTATTTAGTGTTAAAAGTTAAAGTTTATGGATAATTGCCCCGTTAGCGGCATAATATAATTTCCTGTCAATAGTTTGCCATAATATGGACTTGCCTCCGTAATAAGCTCAGCGCCGTTGATCGTTCCACTGGCACCTCTCTGATTCAGGAAGTTAATAACCGTTGCTCCGATACTGATATTCTTGTTCATTGTATAATTTATACCTCCAAATGTTTCCCAACGTGGAGCAAAGTATAGCACATTGGTCAGGTTGGCATATTGCTTTCCGAAATAGCGAAAACTAGCCCAAGCACGCCATTTATTATACGTATAACTGGGGTCAATCTCCATCAAAACTTTTGATACACCAACAACAATGTTTCCGTTGTAATTGTAGTCCTTTCCAAATGCATCAAATTTAAACTGGTCATACTTTGGACTTTGTAAGGTCAAGAGGTAATGCAGGTTAAATCCTTTGAATGGATTAAGCAGAAAATCCGTTGTCCAGCCAAATGTTTTGATACTGTAGTCTACGCTCGTTGTTTGGGCATCAGTCGAATTGTTCGGGTTAACAAGATTATACCTACCCAGATATCCATTTCTTTTTAAATAGGTCGCTTGAGAAATTAGCTGGATCCATTGCGTGTTCCAGAAAACACCCAATGCACCCAAGGGACTTTTGATTTTATCCAAATTGGGATTGTAGGCTTGTGAATAACTTTCCAGTCGTCTGTTTTCTTCTGTGTATAGGAAGTTTGCGAGCACTCCAAAATTCTTAATGACATTATAGGTTGCATTAATGCTCCCTGCTATATGCATCCAATTTTCGTTGATCTTTTTAAAATCATCCTGCTTGAAAGTAAATCCGGGTGATCTCGGTGTCATGGAGAATTTGCCGTCAACCAGATGATTTCTTACATGTAAACCAACATTCAGGTTAAAATTGTCAGATACTTTCCAGTCGTCAGTCGCGTAGAGCGACAGTTTATTTTCAATGCCGCTATGGTATTCCCCGCCAACATTTTGGTTATAAAAACCATCAGTATCTGTGTTTGGCGAGACTAGGCGCTGCGGCTGGGGACCCACTGTTTGGAAAAAGAATGTGCGGTTTGAAGTGAAATCTTTTATTTTATAATATTGTTCCAAGAGCCCTATTGTCAGATTATGTCCTCCAAGCTGTTTGTTAAGGGAGAAACGCCCCGCGATATTGGTTACAGGTGTTTCTGGTGTATGCATCCCCAGTTGCGTTCCAATAGATCCGACATATGTACTATGATCTGAAGCCAGTTTGTAACCAGCGGATTGATCTGCATTAAAAATACTCAACGGAATAATGGTAGCTACTTTAACTTTTGCAAAATGCGCCCTTGTAGAATATTTGAAATTCCAGCCGTTATCCAGTTGATAATTACCAAAGATATCGATGTTATGAGATACCGCCCGATTATCACTACCATTCATCGCTGCCCAGTAATCTTTTCCGGAGCGAATATCCTTGAGCTTCATCTGTCCATCACGCACAACATAAGAGTCCCTGCCAATTCTAAAGTCGTCCAGTTCGGTCACCTTACCTTTTTCACCATACTGGAAAACAGCATAGTTACCAATGTTATAAGAATCCGCATATTTATATAATGCTGTGAATTGTCCTTTATTATTATCAAAAAACTTTGTTATCCCAGCTCTAAAGATCTTTGTCTCATCAACATTTCTCGCAAAACCTAATTTAAAAGTAGATGGGTCGTAATTCATAAATGCACCGGCCGTGTAAGCCCATCCATTTTTGGAGATCGGGCCGGAGATATTTGCATCGGCCTGAAGCCAGCCAAAATTGCTCGTTGTGAGTTTACCCTTTATCTTACGTTCTCTGGTACCTGTTTGCGAATAGGAATTTACGGCAAACCCGAGATCACCCATGCTGTTGGCAAGCTGATCCATCTTTAATAGTCCCGTTTTCTCTAAACTTGAGCTTGGTCTCCATGTTTTATTAGGTAGCTCAGGCCAGAAAAAGTAGACTACTGGCAGATCATTTTCTAGAATAGTGATTCCGCCAACGGTACCTGGGAGACCAATGTTTACATCCCTTGGCCCTGTATTGTTGGCTGCATTCAGCATCACATTTCTGTTGTTGTCTTCTTTAGACGCCGCTGCCGTTTTTTTTACGGCAATACTGTCTATCTGCTGGCCAAAAGCAGAACCGAAGGAAAGTGCCAATCCCAGTGTCGAAATTGTCAACTTTAAGTTGTTCATAATTATCAATTAATCTGTTTATAAAAATTGTTACCTGATGAAATATTGATTTGTACTTACGGCATTTAATAATTGGTATATGCTCAGATAATAAAAAAGGTTGTTCAAACCATCCGCTCAGGATTCAGTAATATTTCCCTTATTTTTATATGCTTCATATAGAAGCATTCAATATTACTTCCTTTTTTTGATAAAAGCAAAATTATTTTAAAAATATTATCATTATTTGCTGTTAATTTTGATAATTGATTATTTTATTATTGAAATCAATCATTTAATTTATAATTTTCATAATTGCAACTGTGTCGAAGCTGAACAGGAAAGGGATTAGATTTGGTTCTTGCATCTTATGGGCTTAACTTTGTCCTAACCAGAAAAGATTAATAATGAATGACCAAAAACAGCTTATAGAAAAATCCGAGAAATTTTACCGAGATTGTATACCCCATATTTCTATTGATACAGTTGTCTTTGGATTTAATCAGAATGAGCTTAAGGTTTTAGCGATTAAAATGAAGTTCAATCAACAATGGTTTTTACCCGGAGGTTTTGTAAGGAAAGAGGAAGATATTGATGTGGCGGCTGTAAATATTCTCAAAGAAAGAGCCGGGGTGAGTAATATATTTCTGGAGGAGTTCGCAGTATTTGGAAAAAAAGGACGAAACGAAAGCCACTTTGATGATTATGACGACGGACTATGGCAGAAGCAGCGATTTATTTCTATAGGGTATTATGCATTAGTTGATTACGTCAGTGTATCTCCCAAAGCAGATGCGTTAAGCGAGAAGTTTGACTGGTTGGAGGTAAATAGTCTCGATCGTTATCAGATAACGATGGATCATAAAGAGATTATCCAAAAAGCATTGATGACTCTTCGTGAGCGTATTACCTACAAGCCAATAGGCTATAATCTCCTGCCAGAAAAATTCACATTGCCGGAATTGCAGCGGCTCTATGAGACTATTCTTGGGCGAACGCTCAACCGCGGGAATTTTTATCGAAAGATCAAAAATATGGACATACTTGTTAAATTGGATGAGCAGCGAAAGGGAAGTGCTCGAAAACCGCCGGATTTATATTCGTTCAATAAAGTGAATTATGAGAAGGCTTTGCAGAATGGAATTAACAGTTGGTAATTCGAGATAAGACCATTGACTTTTAATCTATTTATTAGTATATGAACAGAGCTTTTTCTAGGAAGATTTCAATCCTTGCTGGTTTTTTTAATTTTATTTTTCAAACATAGAATATTTTGTACATTTGTATCGAATAAAATCGAAATAGAAATGGCAGAAACTGTACAACCAAGAGCTCCAAAGACAACTGATAATAATGCGAATCAAACTCATTACTACAAAACATTGGTAGTAGCTATCGCTTTAGGTTTAATAGGCACATTTATCCGTTTTGTACCGGATGTATGTACTGCAATGGGACAACAAACATTTTTGTTCTCCGCGATAGCAAATATCTCATTGATCATAGGTACGCTTATTGCATTTAAAACTGTTTTCGGGATTTTGGGATTTGGAAAAAATCGTGACTAATTAAAAGTCATTTAATGATATTGGAAAGCCTCAGTTTTTACTGGGGCTTTTTTGTGCCTATATGTGATGTTTTAATAGGAAGTTGATAAGAGTAAAGTAAGTTCACACACAAGTGAAATTTTACCCCAGACAGAAAAGGGCAGCATGGAAAAGAGTGCCATCAAAGAGAAAGCGGGTAAACTATTGCGGGGTAATTATTTATTCGATAGGCCAAAAAAAGGCATCAATTATTCAATTGATGCCTTTTTGCTATGAATGCTGTATAGACTATGCAAATAATGACCAGGTACCCCATGGAATACGAGCAAGCATTAAAATTAAACCGATGATGTAAAAAATCACAACAGTTTGATTTGCTTTTCTTGAATTTTCCATCTTTTTAGCTTTTGAGTAACCGATGGTAATCAATACAATGGCAATGATCATCGTTAAAGGGTGCTCAATGATTTTTAAACGCAATGTTGGATCTTTCATCACGGCGCCAGAGATCATCGATGGATACTTCAAATAAAAGTATAAGATCAATCCCACTAATAATTGAATATGCGATACGATAAAACCTAATAAGGCAATTTTACGGTTGTAAGGTTTGTTGCCTAAATAGTTCATTAAGGTGATCACAATAGATATCACCAGGGCTAGCAATAAGACAATTGCTATTGTCGAGTGTAAGTGTAACATAAAAGCTCTCTTTAATTGTTTCCTAAGTTAGCAAAGATAAAAATATAATGAATGTATTTGTTAAAAATCATTGTTCTAGCAGAAATACCTCTGCAATTGGGTTGAAAAGGTACATGCGTTTGCTGGTTAACTCCATACATTTATAGCGTTTTCGTATTTTCTCAATTCGCTGAAAAGACCTTCCATTCTTTAATTTAAAAAAATGTCCATCTTCTAATGCTTCTACTGTAAGTGCATTGCTTTTGGCCTTGTCATAGGCCTTCAATGTCCGAAAGAGATGAAGATCGGTACAGCTCGATGCCGCTGGATTTTCCATATAACTGTGTATCGCATTATTGACATCGGTTGGGAAGATACTGAGTTTTAAAAAAGGATCCATCAACTCCTTAAAATGTTTCTTCCATTCAGTCCCATGTGGTTTTACGCGGTGTTGATGCTTATTCCAGGTCTGAAGATGTGCAAATTCGTGTATGGTCGTGATCAGAAAGGAATAAGGATTCAGGTCATGATTGACTGAGATACGATGTGGACTACCCTTAAATGGCGCACGATAATCCCCCAGTTTGGTGCTTCTGGACCGGGAAATTTTAAATAAGCATGCTGTGTGATTTATCCAATTGGATATAATCGGAGCTGCTTCTTCGGGCATGTATTTTTTGAGCGTTGCACTGTAATCCTGCATGCTGTAAAAATAGTGATTTATTCATGCTCACATAATAATCAGAGGACATTATTTTGTCACTGGCAAACATTTTATTGTCAAAAAGTTGTGTTTATCCGCAGGGAATCTGCGGAGTAATTCGCTGTGGTTGGTTCATCCTGGTACTATCAATATGATGGATTTGAAGTGACATTTACAAATGAAAGCACTATAAATCGTCTATAAAAAAGGTGTTTTAAGCTATAATATTTAGTTTTTATTTGGAATTTTGATATTATTTTTAGTATTTAGTGCCGTTAAATAAAATTCAAGAAGACAGTGTTCGAAACCGATGCAATATTTTTTTGAAATAAAATGCATTGAAATCGGCTGAGTTTTAGGTAAATTACCTACTAAAGAAAGGATCATAAAAGATACGATTAATCCGGATGAGGAACGGTTTTCCTCTCAACTGTAAAATAGACCTTCAAGAATATGCTAGATACCTTACATATTAAGAATTATGCCCTGATCAATGTATTGGAAATCCAATTTGATAGTGGCTTGAATATGATTACTGGGGAGACTGGAGCGGGTAAATCCATTATTATGGGAGCACTTTCCCTGATTTTGGGCAACAGAGCAGAGGGGAAACATTTTTTTGATCCATCAAAGAAATGCGTGATCGAAGGAGAGTTTAACATTGGAGCTTATCAATTAAATAGCTTCTTTGAGCAGAATGATCTAGATTATGCGGATCATACGATTATCAGAAGGGAAATAACGCCAGATGGTAAATCCCGTGCTTTTGTTAATGATTCGCCAGTTACATTGGCGATACTAAAGCAATTGGGCGAGCAATTGATCGATGTACATTCGCAGCACGCGACTTTGCAGGTCAATACGGAGGAATTTCAATTTCTGGTTGTTGATAGTGTCGCTGGTTCATTTGTATTGAAGCAGAACTACAAAGAAAGCTATACAGCCTATAAAAAGGCAAAGCGGGAATTGGAGGAACTGAAAGAGACGGTAAAGAAGGCTGCGATAGAATTGGATTATTTTCAATTTCAGTTTGATGAGCTGGATGGAGCGAAACTGGTTGCTGGAGAACAGGGGACACTCGAACAGCAGCAGCGTCAATTGGAAAATGCAGAGGATATCAAACGGGCCCTAAATGCAGCTTCGCATTTGTTGGAAAATGAAGATACGGCGATATTGACCCAACTGAAAGATGCAATGTCACAAGTTGAGGGTATATCTTCTTTTTTGCCCGAAGCGTCTGATCTCTCTGTGCGATTAAAAAGTACCTTGATCGAGCTGAAAGATGTGGCTGCCGAGTTGGCCTCACTTGAAGAAGATACACAATTGGATGAAGGGACTTTATTGGAGATTAATGAACGATTGAGCTTGCTTTATTCATTACAGAAAAAGCATCATGTTGATTCTGTTGAGGAACTCATTCAGCTTAGAGATGATCTGGAGACAAAGCTAATCGCCATCAATTCCTCCGATGAACAATTGGAGCGACTGGAAGCTGAGGTTGTGCAGAAGTTAGCGATTGCATTGCGGAATGCGAAGGAACTATCGGAAGCGCGCAAATTAGTGCTGGATAGGATTGCCAAGGACGTGCAAAATACCCTGTCGAATGTCGGTATGTCAAATGCGATGCTTCAGATTGTATTAGAGCCATTAAAAGAAGGTGAGATGCGTGAATCTGGAATAGATACCATTCAGTTTCTATTTTCGGCCAATAAGGGGCAGGCATTGCAATCTATCCATCGTGTAGCTTCAGGGGGAGAACTTTCTCGCGTGATGCTGGCGATAAAGTCGCTGGTTGCTAAAACTTCGGCTTTACCAACGATTGTTTTTGATGAGATCGATACTGGAATTTCGGGTGAGGTTGCATTACGTGTGGGGGAGGTCATGGAAAATCTAGCCGAAAATATGCAGGTGATCGCTATCTCGCATTTGCCACAAATCGCTTCAAAAGGGGCAGCGCACTTTAAAGTATACAAAGAAGATAACACCAATCGTACCATATCGAATATCGTTCGTTTGGATCAATCCGGAAGGGTAAAAGAGATCGCACAGATGCTGAGTGGAGCAAACCCGACAGATGCTGCGGTAGAGCATGCTGAGTTGTTGTTGAAGGGGTAGTCTTTTAATAAATACCACCAAAAAGGAGCCTCCTTTTCCTAAAACCCCTTTCGGAATTCGAAAAATGATACTACAAATGAGCGATTTTTACGCTGATGACAATATTGATGAGAAGATATTCTTGGATGGTATCTAGAATCTCAAAGATACTATCAATGATCCCCAATTAGAAAGCTTGGCCGATAAAGCAAAAAAAGTTACGTTTCTATCTTAACAAATAATGATTTCTCTATAGACATAGGCTTCTTTTGAGCCTACATACAATAATGTTCTCGCCTACGCTAATAAATTTGAAAAATCGAAACAGTCAAGTAGTATATCATATGAAAAGAGCTCTTTTGGAGATTATGCCCAAATACAAGGGTATGTTGGTAATTCGAAAGACACTCTGAAACATTTTTAGTCACCAGACGTGTTTTTGCTACTCCATAAAAAAGTCGAGCTATTATGACCCGACCTTATGGAACTAAAACTTGATAATCAATTGAGTTCTTGTTTTTGTAGGATGTTAAAGATTAGCTACCTGTTCTGGTACGGCTACCACCTGTACGTGTTGTACCTGAATCTGTTATGCCTTCAGTCGGGGGTGTAGAACCTGTTCTGGTACGTCCAGTATTAGGTCCGAAAGTTGTTCCTGCTATAAACGTTTTTACAAATTCCGAACGTTCGGATTCCGGTAAATTTATGATTATTGTTCCCCTTACTGTTTCAGGTTTGGTCTTAGATAATATAATAAAGATTATCAAATTATCTTTTTTGCTATAGATAAAGCTTCCTTCAATATTGTCATTTTTAACATAATCTGTTACAAAATTTGATTTTTCCTCCACGTCATATAGGTATCTGTATCTCTCCCTGGATACTTCTTCAATGCTCTTTGTAGAAGTAGTTGCTGAGAGTGCTGACCAAGTTAATTCCAATAGTCCCTCGTAGATTGTATAAGTCGTCGATCTGCCCCTTGTTCCTGGAATAGTTTCTACACCCGTAGCAACCCGATAACCGATCTTGTGAAAACTTGCATTTGGGGCCATTTCTATGGTTCTGTCAGCATACCTATCTAAATTAGCGCCGAAATATTCTTGGTCCAGTTTTAAACCTAAATCGCTTATTTCTTTCAGATCTGTAAGTCCATTATCACGGATAAAACCATTTGATATTTTGGACATGATATCTTGCTGTGCAGATAGACCTGTTGTAAGCAACAGAAAAATAATTGAAGTTATTAATATTTTCATTTTGTTTTTTTTTAAGGTGTACAAGGATTTACTTTGCTGATATGGCCATTTTGATCACGTTTAACAGCTTTATTACTGTCAGTTTCACCAATTTTTTGTTTACTTAAGTTAAACATTTTTCCGTACAATTTAATTAGAGCTGATTCTCCGGAAGCCTGAAACTCTTCAGTGGTAGTACCATTACTATAATTCTGATTCATAAATTTTTCGGCTGCATTTTTATACTGTTTATTAGCACTTTCTTGAGCAGTACTGAAATTTCCCGTCATCATTGCAAATAATTGGGCATTTGCTATTGTAATGGTATAAACGTTGCCTCCGCTGACTACTGAGGAACTAAAATTTCTGAGATAAATCTCCAACTGGTTTTCCGGTATATTCTGTGAATTTACCATTTCCAGAATGTCCACAGCTGCATTGAAAATATCTGAAGGACTCGGTGAGCCTTCACCCGGGTGATTATGGATATAACCAATCACATAACCTCTAGTTGCATCCCATGATGGACTTACACTTTTATTACTGACCTTATTATCGGAAGATGCTGGGTCAATATAAACTGAATTGGGATCATTGGGATCTCTGAGTTTTATTGCAGCCCCCCATTCTTCACTTTTATTCTTAATTTCATTTACCCTATTCCTGAAATCCTGATTTCTTGTCAGTTCATTTGCCCGAATTACTCCATCGCAGTCGGTATTTTTAGTTTGCTGTAATAATAGTTGTTTTGGAGTCGGAGGAGTTTCAGGATTAGTCGTTCCTCCATCAGTTGGTGGATCTGGAACCCAGACGTTTTCACAAACCGTGTTATAGAGAATTCTATCTTGCGACCAAGAAACAGAATAATCACAGTCTGTATAGTCGGTTGGATAGCTACAGGTGCCCGGGTAACTAGTAGATATATAACCTACCCCACGGCAATATGTACTCCATACGCAAGTGCCCTCCTCCCTGCAACGAATTTCGTAGGCAGCTTTCTTGGTAGAACCTTTTGGTGATTTGAAAGCTTTGGGGGCATTGTAGGTGCTCTTGCCATTCTTATAGCTATAAGTGAACAGATTTTTATTGAAGACATCTATCATGGACAATTTTCCGTTTTTCAGGAAATTATCATCACTTTTTTTATCAGGGTAGAAACGTGAAAGATAAAATTTTTGACCGTTAGCAACAACCAAAAATGCTGTATTATTCACAGTCTGCACGGGGATTTCTTTTTCATTCAGCTGTCCTGACCCAATCAATGGGACAATGGTGTATTGTGTGGAGTCATTGATTTGGGAGTATTTTGCATTTTCCCATTGTGGGATATATCTTATTATAAGCCCATCCTTTAGGCTGTCACGTGTTCTCGAATCAATAGCTAATTTTTCGTAGCTTTCTTTTATTTCAATTATGCTCGCAAAACTATTAGCTTTTTGACTATTGAGGACGATATCCTTCCTACATCCTGCAAAAATAGAAAGAACAGAGAGAAACAAAATAATACTTGTTTTTAAATTAAATGTTGTTTTTAGAAATCTCATTTTTCAGATTGATTAATAATACAAATTATGTTATTTAGTATTAACTCTGTGTCGATTATTTTTTAATTTTATATTATTTATTGTAACTAATATCTTGCAGTCAATTAAAGCACAATGCAAGTGTGGAAAATCAATATTATACTGAAGAATGATAAGATTTATTGGGACTATTAAGAGAAGGCTGTTTACTAATATTTAAAGAAAGGAAAGCTATTCAACTGAATATTTTCGGATGGTGTATACCATATTCTGCTTTTGAAATTATTTGATGTGGCTTTTATGTGTATCTAAGAAAATGTAATAACTCATTGAAAATAGTCGTAAGAGGTTGGGGTTACTTCTGTAAATTTAATCTGACTATTTCTTTTAAGTATATATAGCTTGGGGTAGTCAAGAAGGGTAAAATAGATCGGCACAGATGCTGCGGTAGAGCATGCTGAGTTGTCGCTGGGGGGATAGCTTATTTTCGTGAGTTTGGTAAAGGTAACTCTAATAAAAAAAAGATCTCAGAATTCTGAGATCTTTTTTTTATTAATTACCACCATTTGTGGCATCTGTCAATGTGACTTTGACAAACATATCTGTTGGACGAACAGGTTTATTGTCATTTCCAACGTAATCGGCATAAAGGTATACTTTGCCAATTTTATACTCAACACGATAATTGTAGGGTCCAACGGCTGAAGGAATATTGATAAAGAAATCTTTATCATTATCGAATGATATAGCAACCCCAACATGTCCAAAATTAAAATATTTTGCATCCAACTCAGGGAAGTCCAATTCGTTTGAAAATGAGTATCCTGATTGGTCAGCTACCCACGAAGAAGATTTTACATTGGTGCTGAAAGTTACTCCATCTAAAACGTTTACCTCTTGCGTGATATACTCCTTTTTACAAGAAGAGAATGAAACCAAGGCCGCGGTTCCAATTAAAGCTGCGAATAAAAGTCTTTTCATATCGTTTGTGTTATTTGTGACATTTTTTTATTATAGGACGATAAAATAGTGCGAAAGTTTAACGTCAACCTTCTTTATAACAAAAAATGCACCACAATGGTGCATTTTCTTGAAATTATTTCGAGTACAGCAAGCGATTATTTCTCAGCTGTATCTTTTGAAGACTTCGGATCTGAGCTAGAGACCTCAATATCTTTGGTTTCCGGATTGATGCTGACAGTTAAAACTGAACCTGTTTGCACATTTCCCTTGAGGATTTCTTCTGCAATCGGATCTTCCAGATATTTTTGAATTGCCCGTTTTAATGGACGTGCACCAAAATTACTGTCATAGCCTTTATCAGCAATGAAATCTTTTGCCTCTTCCGTCAGATTAATGATATAACCTAAATCTGCAATTCGTTTAAACAATGATTTCAATTCAATATCAATGATTTTGAAGATATTTTCTTTTGTCAACGAATTGAAAACAATAACATCGTCAATACGGTTCAGAAACTCTGGAGCAAAAGCTCTTTTTAATGCAGTTTCAATTACTCCACGGGAATGTGCATCTGTTTGTTGTGATTTTGCTGCAGTGGTGAAACCTACACCTTGACCAAACTCTTTCAACTGACGTGCTCCAATGTTGGAGGTCATGATGATAATTGTGTTACGGAAGTCCACCTTACGACCCAAACTATCGGTCAACTGACCTTCATCTAATACTTGCAGTAACAAGTTGAATACATCAGGGTGAGCTTTCTCAATCTCATCCAAAAGCACTACCGCATAAGGTTTACGACGTACTTTCTCTGTTAACTGTCCACCTTCTTCATAACCTACATATCCCGGAGGCGCTCCGACTAGACGTGACACGGCAAATTTCTCCATGTACTCACTCATGTCAATTTGGATCAGTGCGTCTTCAGTATCAAACATAAATCGAGCTAACTCTTTCGCTAATTCTGTTTTACCGACACCAGTAGGGCCAAGGAATATAAAGGAACCGATTGGTTTTTTTGGATCTTTCAGTCCGGCACGTGTCCGTTGGATGGCTTTAACCAATTTACCGACGGCATCGTCCTGACCGATGATTCTTCCTTTCATTAGTTCACCCATATTCAACAGTTTTTGGCTGTCGGATTGGCTGACACGTTGCACTGGGATACCAGTCATCATCGCCACAACTTCCGCTACATTTTCTTCGGAAACAGTGTATCGCTTAGATTTGGTTTCTTCTTCCCACGCAATCTTCTCTTTCTCTAACTCGTCGATAAGCTTTTTCTCTGTATCCCGTAGTTTAGCAGCTTCTTCGTATTTTTGACTACGAACAACCTTGTTTTTCTCCAATTTGACTTCCTCGATTTTATTCTCGATATCAATAATGGATTGTGGTACATGGATATTGTTCAAGTGTACACGTGAACCTGCTTCGTCCAATGCGTCAATCGCTTTATCTGGTAGGAAACGATCCGTAATATAACGTGTTGTCAATGACACACAGGCTTCAATCGCATCTGGCGTATAAGTCACATTGTGGTGATCCTCATATTTCTCTTTGATACGATTCAAGATCTCTACAGTTTCATCATGTGTAGCCGGCTCGATAGTCACACGTTGGAAACGACGGTCTAAAGCACCATCTTTCTCAATATATTGACGGTATTCGTCCAGTGTAGTCGCACCGATACATTGTATTTCTCCTCTTGCCAAGGCTGGTTTAAACATATTAGAAGCGTCCAAAGAGCCTGAAGCACCACCAGCACCAACAATGGTATGGATTTCGTCAATAAACAAAATCACATCTGGAGATTTTTCCAGTTCATTCATGACCGCTTTCATGCGCTCTTCAAATTGACCACGATATTTCGTGCCAGCAACAAGAGAGGCTAGGTCTAAAGTAACCACACGCTTGTTGAACAATACACGTGATACTTTGCGTTGCACGATGCGTAACGCCAATCCTTCTGCTATAGCCGATTTACCTACCCCAGGTTCACCGATCAATAACGGATTATTCTTTTTACGACGTGATAAGATCTGTGATACACGTTCGATTTCTTTTTCACGACCTACAATAGGATCCAGTCTACCTTCTTCAGCAGCTTTGGTCAGATCTCGACCAAAGTTGTCCAATACAGGCGTTTTGGATTTAATATCCGAAACCTTTTTAGGTTGGATATATTGATCATCCTCAGCAAAGTCATCGTCACCGGTAGGGGAGCCTGGAGCTTCATCCTTAATGGTGGTTCTATTTTGCTCAACTTCAGATTTGAAGATGTCATAAGTCACATTATATTGCTGTAAAATCTGCGAAGCGATATTATCTTCATCCCGCAAGATAGCCAATAATAGGTGCTCGGTGCCAATAATATCTGACTTGAAAATTTTCGCTTCCAAATAAGTTATTTTTAGCACTTTTTCAGCTTGTTTAGTTAACGGCATGTTGCCAATAGGTGCACGTGATACAGATGCCCCCTTCACTGCGTCCTCCACAGATTGACGTAGGGCAGTTGTGTCAATGCCTATGTTTTTAAGGATTTTGATCGCCATTCCATCGCCCTCACGAATCAAGCCGAGCAACAAATGCTCTGTGCCTATATAATCGTGACGCAATCTCAAAGCTTCCTCTCTACTGTACGATATAACATCCTTTACGCGCGGTGAAAATTTTGCTTCCATTGAATACCTTTCTGTTTTATATTAAGGATATATAAATGTAGTAAATTCTACATTTCAAACCTTAAAATTATTTTAAATAATGTCATCAACAATTAAGCCATGACCATTATACGTCCAAAATGTCAGTATAAAAGATTACATTTGTATGTTAATATAACAAGAGTTTTCCAATTTTTTTAAATTTTATGTCAGACGAGAAGATTATTTTTTCGATGGCGGGAGTCAACAAAATCTATCCGCCTCAAAAACAAGTTCTAAAAAATATCTATTTATCTTTTTTCTATGGTGCCAAGATCGGTGTGATCGGTTTGAACGGATCCGGAAAATCTTCATTATTGAAAATTATTGCGGGTTTGGACAAGTCGTATCAGGGTGAAGTTGTGTTTTCTCCAGGTTACTCTGTGGGATATTTGGCACAGGAGCCCCAATTGGATCTCGAAAAGACCGTACTGGAAATTGTGCAGGAAGGTGTTGCCGAAATTACGGCAACCTTAAAAGAATACGAAGAAATCAATGAAAAATTCGGCTTGCCTGAGGTTTACGAAAATCCAGATGAAATGGATAAATTGTTGGCAAGACAAGGTGAATTACAAGATAAAATTGACGCAACAAATGCTTGGGAAATCGATTCCAAATTGGATAGAGCAATGGATGCATTACGTTGTCCAGAACCTGATGCCAAAATTGCCAATTTGTCAGGTGGTGAGCGCAGACGTGTAGCATTATGTCGCTTATTATTACAAGAGCCAGATGTGTTATTGCTTGATGAGCCGACCAACCACTTGGATGCGGAGTCTATTGACTGGTTAGAACAACACTTGAAACAGTATAAAGGAACTGTCATTGCCGTAACCCACGACCGTTATTTCTTGGATAACGTAGCAGGATGGATCTTAGAACTTGATCGTGGTGAGGGAATTCCTTGGAAAGGGAACTATTCTTCGTGGTTAGATCAAAAAGCTAAACGTCTGGCACAAGAAGAAAAGCAGGAAACCAAGCGTCAGAAAACTTTGGAGCGTGAGTTGGAATGGGTACGTATGGCTCCGAAAGCCCGTCATGCCAAATCTAAAGCCCGTCTTCATAACTATGAAAAATTAGCTTCCGAGGAAACCAAAGAACGCGAAGAAAAATTAGAATTATTTATTCCTCCAGGACCGCGCTTGGGTAACTCTGTTATTGAAGCAACAGATATTTCCAAGACTTATGGTGACCGTATCTTATTTGAAAATTTAAGTTTCATGTTGCCCCCAGCCGGTATCGTTGGTATTATCGGACCAAATGGTGCAGGTAAAACAACTTTATTCCGCTTGATCACAGGTCAGGAGACACCAGATACAGGCTCGTTCAAAGTAGGCGAGACGGTCAAATTGGGTTATGTCGATCAAATGCACCATGATCTGGATCCTGAGAAATCTGTTTGGGAAAATATCACCGGTGGTAATGATAATATGATCTTAGGCAATCGTTCCGTAAATTCCAGAGCTTATGTCTCTAAATTTAACTTTAATGGTGCTGATCAACAAAAGAAAGTTGGCGTGCTTTCTGGTGGAGAACGTAATCGCGTCCATTTGGCGATCACATTGAAAGAAGGCTCAAATGTGCTTTTACTCGATGAGCCGACCAATGATATTGACGTTAATACATTGCGCGCGTTAGAGGAAGGTTTGGAGAATTTCGGTGGTTGTGCTGTGGTGATCTCCCACGATAGATGGTTCTTAGACCGTATCTGTACACATATTCTTGCTTTTGAAGGTGATTCTCAAGTGTACTTCTTTGAAGGTAACTATACTGAGTATGAGGAGAACCGCAAGAAACGTTTGGGTGATGTGACTCCACATCGTATTAAATACAAAAAATTGGTGAAATAACGATGATCATGGAAGGCGGAAGGCTTCTGGCGGCTATAATAGACCATGCAATTGATGGAATTATCACCATTGACAACAGGGGGAATGTGGAAAGCATTAACCCTGCTGCCTTAGAATTGTTTGGTTATAATGCCGAAGAAGTTATAGGACATAATGTTTCAATGTTAATGCCTGAACCTGATCGGGGTAATCATGATAATTATATCCATAATTATCAAACGACCGGCCATAAGAAAATTATTGGAATCGGTCGGGAGGTGATGGGATTAAAGAAGAATGGAAAAACATTTCCATTCCGGCTTGCGGTCAGTGAAGTCTGGCTTAAGGATAAAAATATTTTCACGGGATTTATCCATGATCTTTCACGCGAGAAGGCTGCTGAGGACATGCTAAAACAGCATGCAGCAGAATTGGAGCATAAAGTTAGTGAGCGAACCCGTGATCTAATATCGATGGTTTCGGAGCTGGAAAAAGCAAAGGCGGAGGTCTCTAAATCTTTGGAGAAAGAAATTGAACTTAATCAGCTTAAATCGCGTTTTGTTTCCATGGCTTCACATGAGTTTCGCACACCTTTAAGTTCCGTTCAATTGTCGGCTTCGTTGATCGAAAAATATGCGGATCGCCCCGATGATAAGGCGAGTATCATTAAACACACCAACAAGATCAAAGGTGCGGTGCAGCTCTTGACCAGTATTTTGAACGATTTTCTCTCATTGGAAAAATTAGAGGCGGGTATTGTGGTCATGAACAAACAGTACATTAATTTGGTTGAACTGGCTGAGGAGATTACGGAGGAAATGCAATTGATCTGTAAGAAAAATCAGCATATTGTGTATCAACATACCGGTGAGATCGGACATTTTTCTTTGGACCAGAATCTATTGAAAAATGCTTTGGTGAATTTGATCTCCAATGCAATCAAATACTCGGGCGAAGATACATTAATTGAATTTACAACCTGTATTGATGACGATGGCTGTTCGATTTCAGTCAAAGATAACGGTATCGGTATTCCTGAAGAAGATCAGGTGCATTTGTTTGAGCCTTTTTTCAGAGCGCATAACACGGGGAATATTCCGGGTACAGGATTAGGGCTGAATATCGTGAAAAGATATATTGAACTTATGCAGGGTAAAATGGAGTTTGTATCGGAGGTGCACAAAGGAACATCATTTAAAGTTAGTTTTGAATAGCGTAAGCTTAACCTTAGCAGTGGAGAAAATCTGTGCTAATGAACTTATGAAATAAATGCAAGGCATTAGAGGACCCATTGAAGATAAACAGGCGAGCTCTCATCAGCCATTGAAGGATAAATAAGATGAAAAATAAAAAGACAATTCTAATTATTGAGGATAATATTGACATTAGAGAGGGGACAACAGAGATTTTGGAGTTGACAGGACGGTATGATGTTATTACAGCGGAGAATGGTCGGATAGGAGTTGATTTGGCAACCCGGCATATTCCTGATTTGATTCTCTGTGATATCATGATGCCTGAATTGGATGGTTATGGTGTACTATTTATGTTGAGCAAAATAGAAAGCACTGCAAAAATTCCTTTTATTTTTCTGACGGCCAAAGCCGAACGTGCGGATATGCGCAAGGCAATGGAGATGGGAGCTGATGATTACCTGACCAAACCTTTTGATGATGTGGAACTAATGAATGCGATTGAGGTCCGTCTCAAAAAGCATGAGCAGTTATCCGCTGATACACCCGAAGACGCTGATCTAAATCTGAGTGAAGAGGAGCAAGTTTTATTGCTACAGGAATTGCTCGCCAACTCGCGTGTGAAAACGATCAAGAAGAAACAGTCTATCTTTGAGAAAGACGATTCACCTACTTATGTCTATTATGTCAAATCGGGGCAGATCCGAAGCTTTAAATCGTACAAAGATGGACGCGAGTTGTCAACCGGAATTTATATCGAAGGAAATTATTTTGGTTATGCTTCTGTGTTGTTGAATGAGAACTATGAAGATTATGCAGAGGCTGTTGAACCGAGCGAGGTTATTTTAATCCCGAAAGACGCCTTTTTGGAACTTTTGTGGAAAAAGCCAGCTATAGCAAGCAAATTTATCAAATTGCTTTCTGTAGACCTTCGTGAAAAAGAAGAACAACTGTTGGGTTTTGCCTATCATTCTGTCCGTAAACGTGTGGCCAATGCGCTGATCAGTGTAGCTGAAAAAAGCGGAATTAATATCAATGAGGTCAATGCCTGTACAATTGATATTACCAGAGATGGAATTGCTTCGATAGCCGGTACAGCAAATGAAACGGTTTCACGTATGCTTTCTGATTTTAAGGAGGAAAAACTGATCTCGAAGGAAAAGGGAAAGATTTTTATCAACTCGATCAAAAATTTGAGGGATGTAAAACAGTAACAAATAAACAATAAATATTGCGTGAGCTTTGGGGCTTACGGTTTATAAATATCAATACAAAAAGGGTGTGTCCGAAGAATTCGGACACACCCTTTTTGTGTAATTGTGATATATATCATTGTCGGATATGGTCTTGTATCATGTTTTTGGACTGAGCTATGAGCTAATTTTGTTTTTAGGATAAACTTATACGTGGTTGATTGTAGAATTCAAAATGAAAGTAGTTGTATATAATGTGAGGTCATTTGAAAAGGAGTTTTGGGCATTGGCCAATGCGAAACAGCATGATCTCACCTTGATTTCAAACGGATTAAATGCCGAAACGCAAAATTATGCGCGCGGAAAGGATGCGATTGTCATCTCAGGAGGAGATATTTTGGATGATAAAATGCTACTTAATTTGAAGGAATTAGGGATCAATAAGATCATGACTAGAAGTAAAGAAACATCCCATATCGATTTGGTGAAGGCAGGTGCTCTAAGTATTCAGATTGCGAATGCACCTTTTGAGGATCAAAGCCCAAAAGGACTGGCAGAACAGACTGTTCGGAATCTCAACCTCTGGGGGATGGAAAAATGTGTTGGTAAAGCATGTTGTTGTTTAAATGACTGCGCAAAAAATAATTTTCAATGAGTACACAAGACAGGACTATGGCGGAGCTGGTGCAGAAATATAATATTGCAGCACCACGGTACACCAGTTATCCAACTGTTCCATTTTGGGACGAGAAAACATTTTCTACTGATGCTTGGACGGATCAGGTATACTGTACTTTCAAACAGTCAAAAGATAGGGGATTAAGTCTGTATATACATCTTCCTTTTTGCGAAAGCTTATGCACCTACTGTGGCTGTAATACGCGTATCACAAAAAATCATCAGGTTGAACTGCCTTACATTGCTGCTCTCCTAAAGGAGTGGGAGATGTATCTGGCTGTTTTCAAAGGAGAGAGACCGCTCGTGTCAGAAATACATTTGGGTGGCGGTACACCGACATTTTTTCAACCCGAGAACCTGAAATTGTTGATAGAGGGGATCCTTGAACATGTCGATGTCACAGCAGATCGCTCTTTTTCATTTGAAGCGCACCCTGCTAATACCACAACCGAACACTTACAGATTCTTTTCGACCTAGGCTTCCGTCGTCTCAGCTTAGGGATACAGGATTTTGACCCTTTGGTGCAGTTTATGATCAATAGGCAGCAGACCTTTGAAGAAGTGGAAGCGGTGATGTTGAATGCCAGAGAGATCGGTTTTGAATCCATTAATTTCGATTTGATCTACGGATTGCCGAAGCAGACCCAAGCATCTGTACAGGATACCATTGAAAAATCCATGCTGCTCAAGCCAGATCGGATATCTTTTTATAGCTATGCCCATGTCCCTTGGTTGAAACCCGGGCAGCGGCATTATACGGAAGCGGATCTGCCAAAGGGTACTGCCAAACTAGCACTTTATAATCTTGGGAAAAAGCTGATCCTGGCACAAGGCTACGCGGATATAGGGATGGACCATTTTGCAAAAAAAGAGGATGAACTTTATTTGGCCTTCCAAGAGGAACGCTTGCACCGTAATTTTATGGGTTATGCGGATCGGTTTAACCCCTTATTAATTGGGATTGGTGTGTCCTCAATCAGCGATGCTTGGGGTGGTTTCGCACAAAATGTTAAAACAGTTGAAGAATATCATAAGCTGATCGCATCAGGTGTGTTGCCTGTAGTGAAAGGACATATACTTAATGCGGAAGATTTGGTCATAAGACGTTATATCCTTGATATGATGTGTAAAGGTAAAGTACAATTGGATCCCACATCGGATTTAACTGCTCAGATCAAAGAAGAATTGTCAACATTAGCCCAGGATGGCTTAGTCAGCATAGAAGGGGATCTGATTCGGTGCACTGCGATCGGACGTTCATTTCTACGGAATATCTGTATGGCCTTTGATCAACGTTTTTTGAAGCTGCGTACAAAAATGCAGTTATTTAGTGAAGCAATTTAATTGGGGATATGGCGGTAACAAAAGAAAAAGTACAACAAATCGAGAAATGCTACCACTGTGGAGACAAAATCGATGAAACAGGTTACCATCTCGATGATCATGATTTTTGCTGCCTCGGATGCCAAACGGTCTATCAGGTTTTGCATAATGGGGGGATGCAACAATACTACCGTTATAATCAGCACCCTGGGAAATCCAATAAAGAAAAACAAGCGGATTTTTCCTATTTGGATGAACCGCAGATTGCAGCTAAATTAGTCGATTTTAAGGATGATAAGATGACTATCATTACCTTTTATATTCCTGCTATCCATTGTAGCTCATGTATTTGGCTGTTAGAAAATCTCTATAGGCTAAATCCAAATGTGCTACAGTCCCGTGTGGACTTTATGAAAAAACAAGCAAGCATTACATTTAATCATACTCTGCTTCCTCTCAAAGATTTAGTATATCTATTAGCTAATATCGGTTACGATCCCAAAATTACGCTGCAGGATGTTGTTAAAGAGGGGAATAAGAATAACCTGAATCCCTTGGTTGCCAAGATTGCAGTAGCTGGATTCTGTTTCGGAAATTCGATGTTATTTAGTTTTCCGGACTACTTTGGTATGGGAGCATTTGAAAAGGAGTATGCAAGTTTTTTCGGTTATATCAATTTAGCTTTTGGATTGCCAGTTTTGTTGTATTGTGCTTCAGACTACTTTAAGTCCGCTTATGTCAGTTTGAAACAAAAAAGATTGAATCTGGACGTCCCTTTGGCCTTGGGTATTTTGGTTCTGTTTTTACGTTCGGCCTTCGAAGTAATAACGCAGACTGGAGCTGGTTTTACAGATACCTTATGTAGTTTGGTCTTCTTTATTCTGATCGGAAAATGGGTGCAACAGCGGACCTATTACCATATTTCTTTTGAAAGGGATTACCGGAGCTATTTTCCTGTTGCGGTAACTGTACTTACTGAAGAAGGGGACAAACCAGTGCAATTGGCTGATATTAATATTGGCGACCGTATCCTTGTTCGTAACAATGAGATTATCCCGGCAGATGCCATATTATTAAAAGGTGACGCTGCGATTGACTTTAGTTTTGTGACCGGAGAATCAAGTCCTGTGAGTAGAACCTTAGGGGAAATTATTTATGCCGGGGGGCGTCAGACCGGCGAGGCAATCGAACTGGAGGTTATAAAGCCGATTTCACAGTCGTATCTGACCAAATTATGGAATAATGAAAACTATAAAGATTACGATAAGCAGTTTCAGACTTTTGTGAACTTTATAAGTAAATATTTTACTGTTGTTTTATTGGCGATCGCTTTTTTTGCAGCGCTGTATTGGGCTGTGGACGGTAGCGCCAATAGGGCCTGGGGAGCTTTTACGGCAGTGCTGATTATCGCATGTCCTTGTGCATTGGCGTTGAGCTCTCCATTTACCCTGTCTGCGGCATTAAGTATTTTCGATAGAAACAAGTTCTATGTCAAAAATACTGCAGCAATCGAGCAGATGGCAACAATAGATACACTCGTTTTCGATAAAACTGGGACTATTTCGTCGCCTAAAGCAACCTCAATTTATTTTGAGGGAACACTTAGTGCAAATGAAAGAAAGTTGGTCAATGCGGTATGTCGAAATTCTAGCCATCCCTTGAGCCGAGAGATTGTGAAATGGCTGGATGTGTGTTCAGATATCGCAGTACGAAATTTTAAAGAGTTTCCGGGAAAGGGGATGGAGGCAGTAATTGGAGGTTTAGTCGTCAGAATTGGCAACGCTAATTTTTTGAACATAGGAAATATCAAGACTGACGGATCTGTTGTATTTATACGCATCGGTGATGAGCCGAAAGGATATTTCACCATGGAACAGGCATGGAGAGCTGGCCTGTCGGCATTGATTGAAGATTTCAGACCTCATTACGACCTGCATCTGATATCGGGAGATAATGACCGACGCCTGGACGCGTTAAAATTGATTTTTCCTTCGGAAGCATGCTTGATGTTTAACCAATCACCAATGGAAAAATTGGGGCGCATTCAGCAATTTCAGCAAGAGGGAAAACATGTCTGTATGATCGGGGATGGATTGAATGATGCTGGAGCATTGCGTAAAGCAGATTTAGGGATTGCTGTCAGTGATGATATCAATAACTTTTCACCTGGATGTGATGCTATTTTAGACGGCGAATCATTTTCAAAATTATCAGATTTCTTTGCTTTCAGCAAAGATGCTGTAAAAGTAATCCATATGAGCTTTGGGATATCATTGCTCTATAATATAATCGGGCTAAGTTTTGCTATTCAGGGGATTATGTCGCCCTTGTTTGCGGCAATCTTGATGCCGATAAGTACAGTTACAATTATCTCATTTACCAGCTTAATGACAAGATGGTATGCAAAACGTCATAAACTATAGTTGTTATGGAAATCATGTATATTCTGATCGGTTGTAGTGTCTTATTAGCGTTGGTGTTTTTATGTGCTTTCTTTTGGGCGAATAAGTCAGGGCAGCATGATGACACCTATACCCCCTCGGTAAGAATTCTGTTTGATGATGAAACAACGGAAGAAGTGGAAAAATAAATTGAAATAACTAAAACGTTATCGTAATTAAATTAATTACTTTTTTTTGTAATTAAGGTTATTATCAATAAAATTGGGGATAAATACCAATTTGAAATAGAAATACATGAGTAATAATCCATTTTCATTAAAAGATAAGGTTGTCGTGATCACTGGTGGTACGGGGATTCTTGGTGAGGCATTTGTGGAAGCGTTGGCTGAGGCAGAAGCAAAAGTTGCTATTCTTGGACGTAACGAGCAGATCGGAAAGGAACGTGTACAGCAAGTTGAATCTCTCGGAGGGGAGGCCATATTTGTAGAGGTTGATATCATGGACGAGCAGGATGTCAGTAGAGCAAAGGATGAAATCCTTGATAAATGGGGGCGAATTGACGCTCTAGTGAATGCTGTTGGTGGAAATATTCCGGGCGCGACAATAGGAGCTGACCAAGATCTATTTGCTAGTAATATTCAAGATACGATTAAAGCGATCGAACTAAACCTCTATGGAACCATTATCCCAACACATATTATTGGTCGCGTAATTGCAGAAAGCGGAAAAGGAGCCATCGTAAATATCTCCTCCTTGACAGCAAGCAGACCTTTCACACGGGTATTGGGATATACAGTTGCCAAACACGGTATTGATGGTTATACAAAATGGATGGCAACGGAACTCGCGCAACGTTATGGTGATCAAGTTCGCGTCAATGCAATTGCTCCAGGTGTCTTCCTGACCAAACAAAACAAAAATCTATTGATAAATCCAGATGGTAGCTATAGCGAACGTACCAAGCGGATACTTAGCGGAACACCTTATAACCGATTGGGAGATCCACGGGAATTGAAAGGAACTTTAATCTATTTATTGAGTGACGCCTCAGCTTTTGTAACTGGTGAGACAGTCTTTGTAGATGGTGGTTTTAATGCATGGTGTGGTGTTTAACGAAATTTTGAGATGAATAAATTAGAACAAACATGGCGTTGGTATGGTCCCAACGATCCAGTATCCTTGCAGGATGTTAAACAGGCAGGTGCAACGGGTATCGTTACAGCGCTGCATCATATTCCTCATGGTGAGATTTGGCCTCTTGCTGATATTCAGGAGCGAAAACGTATTATTGAAGATGCGGGTTTGGTTTGGTCTGTGGTAGAGAGTGTAACGGTTCATGAAGAAATTAAAACAAAAGGACCTCGAGTTGATGAATATATTGCCAAGTATAACCAGACCTTAGCTAATCTTGCTGAATGCGGTATTAAAACAGTCTGTTACAATTTTATGCCTGTACTGGATTGGACCAGAACGCAACTGGATCTGGTGATGGCAGATGGCTCAAAGGCTCTTTATTTTGACTGGATTGACCTTGCGCTTTTTGATATCTTTATTTTAAAACGAACCGATGCCGAAAAAGACTATTCGGAAAGTATTGTCAAAAGAGCAACGAAGCGCTTTGGTGAAATTTCTGAACAACAAAAAGATAGCTTGGCCAATGTTGTTCTGATGGGGATTCCGGGAGAAAAAAATGTGGAATTGGATGCATTAAAAGCCAGTATTGATACCTATAAACATATTGGAAGGGATGGCTTGCGTAGAAATCTAGTCTACTTTCTAAACGGAATTGCTTCGGTATGTGAAGCCAACGGTATCTGTATGACGATCCATCCGGATGATCCACCTTATCCGATTTTAGGTTTGCCACGTATTGCTAGCAATGGTGAAGACCTTGGCTATATCTTGCGTGAAGTGCCGCAACAATTCAATGGTATCTGTTTTTGTACAGGTTCTTTAGGAGCTAGCCAAACCAATGATTTACCAGCGATATTAGAGCAGGTAAAGGCGCGGGTAAACTTTGTCCATTTGCGGAATGTTAAGAAAGACATCATTGGTAGTTTCTATGAAGCAGATCATTTGGATGGAGATGTGAATATGTATAAAATTATGCAAATTTTGGTTGCCGAAAACCAGTTGCGATCTACTGCTATTCCATTTAGACCTGATCACGGACATCAGATGCTGGATGATCTTAACAAGGTGACAAACCCTGGTTACTCTGCTATTGGTCGATTAAGAGGTTTAGCTGAATTGCGAGGACTGGAATATGGAATTGCTGGTGAGTAGTCTACGATAATAATCATACTGATTACTTTCGCTGATGACAAGGTTATAGTATAAAAAAACAGTCGGAGATAATAGCTTAAGCGATATTTTCCGACTGTTTTTTTTGTTATTTTCCCTCGATGTAAAAGGGAAGGGGTTATAACGAAGATTTTCTTACGACAAGCTGTGTCGGAAGTTCAATGGTTTCAAATTCGTGAATTGGTCTTGTCTGATTAATGGTGTCAATCAGTTTTTTCGTTGCTATTTCACCGATTTCAGTCGCAGGTTGTACGACGGTCGACAAAGCGGGGTTTAATGAAGCTGCAATTTGTGTATTGGAAAATCCAATGACGGCAACTTCCGTCGGAACTTCAATCCGAAGTTCTGCTAAAATGCCTAATGTTCTTGTCGTGATGACATCCGTTGCACCGAAAATTGCATCGATATTTTTATGGTCAATATACTCTTTGATTATAATTTCTCTTATACTCTTGTCTAAATCAATTGTGCTGTTAAAGCTACATTCGATGTAATGCTTTTCATTAAAAGGTATGCCTGCATCAGAGAGAGCTGCTTTAAAACCACTTAAACGTTCTTCGGCAACACCTAGGTTTTTTCCTGTGATATGTAATATATTCCGTTTTCCTTGTTGAATAAGGTGTTGGGTTGCATTGTATGCTCCTTGAAAATTATTGACTCCGACTTTGAATGTGTCTAATTTGTGATTGATGCGGTCAAAGATAACAACAGGTATTTTAGCTTTAATGAGGTCTTTAAGCTCCTCAATATTTGACCCAGAAGATACAGGGGCTATCATTAGCCCATCTATGCCTCGCATTCTTAAAACATCTATACAATTCTTTTCTACACGTTCATCCTCTCTACTTTGCATAAAGATAACATCGTAGATGGTTTGCTGGGAAGCGATCTGAATTCCATCGAGAATCTGAGATACGAATGTATTACTGATATTGGAAACAATGACTCCAATGGTATTTGATTTTCCGATTTTTAAACTTCGTGCCAACTTATTGGGATGGAAATTGTGCTTCTTAGCGTACTCCTGAACCGTTTTTTTAGTTGCTTCACTGATTTCGTAGCTGTCTGATAGTGCTTTGGAAACTGTCGAAACAGAAATATTGAGTTCTAAGGCTATATCTTTCAGGGTAGTTCTGCTCATCACTTTGGAGATTGTTATAAGAAGATAAATCTACATAAAAAAAAAGACAAACCACTTGTTTTTGATAATTATCAAGGGTTTGTGTTGTAACAATAATATAGTCTGGTTTATCGTATTTTTATGTTTAACAAATGCAGTTTTTTGAATGCTTTTACTTCAAAAAACTGCGTTTCCAGCTAATGAGTCCGAGTGTTTGGCCTATTTTGGATTTTTTTTTAGCTGTGATTCGGGAACTGTCCGGGACCGAATCGGGCTTTAAACGGGTGTGAGCGCAGATGTTGGTATGGTTTGACCGGATTGCTACCGCTGTTCTAGCGTGTTAGACTCGGACTCAGCACGGACTCACCATGGAGACACTACGGACAGATAGCAAAGCTGTCCCGACGGAGGTAGGTCACAGTCCCGAGGTCTATCTCTTGTGTTGCCACTAGAGTCGGGAGGGTGAGAACTGCTGGATATGATATATGACCACGCAAGTCCCATAGTTGGGTTTTAATCGGGGGCAAGACCGGTTTAAGAGGAAGGGAAGGGGGGGGCGGCACCCATCGAGTTATTCCCTCTGGCTTAAAATGGCAGGGGCTCCATATGGAAGTGAGCACTGCGGATCCCCTTTTCCCTTGAGACCTCCGTTTCTATCCATTCTGTGGTCCAGGGTATCCACACTTGCGGCCCATCTCCGGCCTTTGCGCCGTGAGTTTGTGCCCAGGAGCTGTTTCCCTGCGGTCGATCCGCGCGTACTTGGCCTTTTTCGGCCGCGTTTCGGGTCTCGTTCGTCCGCGCTTCGCCCTTTGTTCGGGATTTCTCTATAGATTCTCTACCGTTTCCCTATCTATTCCCTATCCAAACAATAGGGAATAGATAGGGAATGGATAGGTAAAAGGTAGGCAGCGTCCGAAGGAGGGGCGAAGAAAGGGCGAACAGCTCCCGAGGAGCGCCCGTTTGAAAATACCCTGTCTTATACTGAAATAGGTTTACATCTACCGAACAGATTACTATATAGATTTTACATTATATTTCTTTCTACTGAATATGGTTGTCATTGTCTGTTTTCTTACTGTTATCGGTTGTCAGTTTTCTTGCTGCTGTTTCCCTGGTTTTGCTGCGGAACTTTTTTGCTTCGAGGCTACGTCTTTGAAACACTTTGGGAACTTTCTGGCTCTGCCATTCCTGATGGGCCTGCTGTGGAGACATCATGTTGCAGGACATATGTGGCCTAAAATGATTGTATATATTGACTGCTTTGACCAGCTGTGCAAGTGCCGTTTTGTAGTCTGGGAAAGTTTCGGCCATCCGATATTCGTTTTTTAGGATACCATTTAACCTTTCTGCCACGGCATTGTCGTATGGGCTCCCGGATTGCGTCATGCTTATTGCAAGCCCATTTTCCTGCAACATATTGACATAATTTGTGCTACAATACTGGATGCCGCGATCGGAGTGGTGAATCAGACTGCTCTGTGGGTAGATTCTATGTGATATGGCCATCCTGAGCGCTGATATACAGGCCTGGGCTGTTGGTCTGTGGGTAAGTTTGTAGCCCAAGATCTTTCGGGAATAGGCATCTGTGACCAGGCAGAGATAGATCCATTTGTCCAGGATGCGGATGTAGGTGATATCACTTACCCATATCTGCTCGGGACGCAGGGCCTGCCTACGCTGCACAAGGTCGGGCCACTTTTTGAAACGGTGGTCGGATTGGGTGGTGATGGCATACCTGCGTTTGCACTTGACCAAAAGATCATTCTCACGCAACAGTCTGAAGAAAGCGTCCCTTCCCAGTCCAACCATCGCGCTGCCCATTTCTTTGGCCAATATGCTGCGGAGTTTAAGGGTACCCATGCGATGGGAGTCCTTCCGAATTTCACGTACCCGCTCCAACACAAGCCCACTGCGAACAGAATATTCCTGCTCTCTGCCCATATATTTATAATAGGATTGCCTTGTTCTGCCAAATAGCCCACAAAGTCTGGAGACCGAAACATTCTGGTAACACGACTTCATTTCCTGGACGATTTGGCCCCAGACTTTTTTACAAAATCAGCCCCATGGAGCTCCTCCGCTTTTTTGATCAGCATCTCCAGGGCAGTAATCTTAAGGTTCGCCTGGAAAAGTTCATCCCTGAGATCCTGCTCATTTTTCATCCCGGCATCTTCTGATTCCACTGTCTGGGGAACTTCAAGCTCCAGATTGCTTTCCCACTGCTGGTACCATTTCATAAAATACCGCGGAGTGGCTTCCCCAGGAAGATTGTACTTCTGGGCAAGTTGCGAATAACTCAGCTTGCCGGCAAGGTATTCTCTGGAAACGAGGATCTTGAAGCTATCACTGTAAACTTGCTGTCCCCCTGATTTACGTTTTGTCATACGCTTTTTCATAATATTAAATTTAAGATTTTAATATTCGGTTTTTGTAAACCTTTTTCAGGAATGGACACCCTTCAGCCCCCTCCGGCAGTGACTGTCGCGGTTCCTTGCTTCCCTGATCCCCGGTTTCTGTCGCCCATCCACTTTTATCCCTTCGCTGTCTTTCTTGCGCGCATAGCTGACCCTGCTGCAACCTTTCCACTGCATTCCCCGGTTTTGCGCTGCTGCGGCGTAATTCTAGTCCCATAGGCAATCCCGACCTTTCCACAGCGTATCCACAGTCTCGGCGCTGTTTCCCTGCGCCCGATCTGGCCATAACCGTCGTTTTTTGTCCCCCGGAGCCCCTGGGGATCCTGTTTTACAAAAAGAATCGGCCAAGTTCACAGCGAGTTAGCAGAAAAACGAAATAAATAAGAACAAAAGGCTTGGAAGTGATTATAAAAACTCCCTATCTTTGCACCACTCCGCAAGGGAGGGACGGTTACTTCGAAAGAAGAGATCATGAAAAAAAGAAGGGTTTAACGGAAGTTGAGCGCTGAAATCGGGAAAAAGAAAAAGAAAAAAACTTCAAAAGTTTTTTGGAAGTTCAAAAAAGATTTCTACCTTTGCAGTCCCAACGGAAACGGAGGGAAACAAAAAAAAGATAAAGAGGAGCGCAATGCTCATCGGAATATAGCGGATACGGAAGTTGAAGCGAGATAAGTTCTTTAAGAAAACACAATCATGTAAGCGTG
>NZ_RAPY01000003.1 GCF_003610355.1 Sphingobacterium detergens
CACGCTTACATGATTGTGTTTTCTTAAAGAACTTATCTCGCTTCAACTTCCGTATCCGCTATATTCCGATGAGCATTGCGCTCCTCTTTATCTTTCTTTTGTTTCCCTCCGTTTCCGTTGGGACTGCAAAGGTAGAAATCTTTTTTGAAATTCCAAAAAACTTTTGAAGTTTTTTTTCTTTTTCTTTTTCCCGATTTCAGCGCTCAACTTCCGTTAAACCCTTCTTTTTTTCATGGCCTCTTCTTTCGAAGTAACCGTTCCTCCCTTGCGGAGTGGTGCAAAGATAGGGAGTTTACTAACAAACTTCCAAGCCTTTTGTTCTTATTTATTTCATTTTGCCGCTAACTCGCTGTGAACTTGGCCGATTCTTTTTGTAAAACAGCATCCCCAGGGGCTCCGGGGGACAAAAAACGACGGTTATGGCCAGATCGGACGCAGGGAAACAGCGCCGAGACTGTGGAAACGCAGTGGAAAGGGGGCAGCAAGGGGATGGTGGAACCGCAGCAGATACACAGTGGAAAGGTCGGAGAATGCAACGCGGATAGAAACAGAGACCTCATGGGAAAAGGGGCTCCGGCTAAGCTCGGGTTAACAAAAGGCAAGTGATGCACAGAATGGCTCCGGAAACGGGGTGGTGTAATTATAATGATCGTCGCTAGGCAGGTTCCCTGCTGCCGCTCCGCAGTAGGAATAGCAGCAAAGGTCCCAGCTCCATTATAGCAGCACCCTGTAGCTATAATGGAACAGGGGCAGATCGTTATAAAATGACCTGTTCAGGGCACAATCAGGAAGAAACAGCAACAATAGAACTTAACAGCGGATCTCATGGCAACCGGAGGAAGTCCATACTGCAACAGCGAGACAACCGGTAGATTGCTTTCGAATTGCTTAGAAAATAATAGGGAGATAACTGGGAGTTTACAGGGGGTTAACAGGGGTATAACAGGGGTAAACCCCTGTTAATCCCATGTAATATCGTAGTTAAGACTTATCTATAACTTTCTTAGATACAAACAAGATATGATGCAGTCCTAACGAAGATCTGAAGCAGCGTATTGGGAAGACTGAATTACGGTTCCATTTCAAACCGACTTATAATAAGCTTGTGGCATGGTCAGGAATAACGCTAGAACTGAAAGACAATAAGAAAAGAATATAAATAGCATTACAAAGACCGAAGTTAATGCCAAAAAAACACCAAAACATAAAGCAACAAAGTCAAAATTAAGCAGGAATCCTTTTTTTCAGAAAAGAAAAGCATGACAATCAACAATAAGATAGTGTTCTTTACAACAGGGAGAATAGGCAGGAAAGATTTATTTTTTGCCAGCTTTAAAGACCCAAAAACGCTGGAGCGTATAATTAAAGCCTAGAGAAACAAGCAACTCGACAAGTAACTTCGAAAACAAAAAATTGAAATGATATACATCCACCAGGAAGTGAATGCCAGTAGATTTAAGCAGAATACTACCACAGACAACAATCACAAATTTCCATAACTGACTACCTACAGAATTTTGCGTGCTACCAAAAGACCAATACCGATTGATCAAGAAATTTACGACAGCACCTAGACTGCCACTGATTGCATTAGAAAAAGGAGCGCTAATATGCAGCAATTTATAACAGGCAGAATATACCCCAAAATCAAACAATCCGCCTAAAAAGGCGGAAAGTTGTGCTTTTAAAAAAGTAATCACCTTTGAAGACATATTTATCCCACCTCCTCTTGCTGCTTTTTTAATTTGTCTTCCTTATCCTTTGCATCGCCCAATTTCAACAAAAGACGCGTATCATTTGCATTAATAATAAAAAGTAAAATGCAAATGACGAATACACACCAATTAATAGAACCAGGCACGAAAACCTCTAATAACATCACTAAAGCTATAATGACACGTATTTCTGTTGGACCGAGTATCCCGGCATCTATCGTATATTTATCTGTAATCCTATACCTAAGTTGTGATATAATCATTGCCCATCCATATAACGAGACCAAAGTAAAGCCCAGATACTTATAGTCACCAGTCGTATAAAGCACATACCCTAATCCGATAAAGACTGTACTAATCCAATCCATTACGATATCCAACGCAAATCCATACCAACGGCGCGATTTATTCCGATAAAAAGCTATACGCCCATCTAATGAATCACCAAACCATTGAACGAAAAAACCGGGTATACCCAAAAGTAAATAGCGAATATCCACGTATTCTGCAAGTATAAAGCTCCCTAAAACCATTAACGAGCCAAAAAAACCGATCGCTGTAAGGCCATCCGAAGTAATCCAATTAGGAACCCTAGGTACAAGGTATGTAATCAACTTTTGTTCGGGTTCACTCAGGATATTTGTTCTTTTCCGATCTTGAAAAAGCTTTTTATTTATTTTAAACTCACTCATTATCTGTGATTATAACCATTTATTTTCTTTATACCAAGCTAGTGCCTCCATTAAGCCCGCTTTCAAATTATATTTAGGTTGGTATTGTATTTGACTTTGAGCCAATGAAATATCACAGCCCCAATTTTCTGCTGTAAGTTCGTTCAATCGCTCTGGATATAGTACAGGTATTGTTTTTGAATTTTTATATACACGTTCAAAGATTACTGCTACCGCTTTTACGACCCCTAAGGGAATATGCATTCGGATCATTTTCTTTTGCGTGAACTCTTTGAAAAATTTTGCCATTTCATATCTGTCATAGACCTGACCATCACTCAGATTGTATACTCTTTTCCCTCCTTGATCGAAACGACAGGCGTTTAAAATCGCTTGAACTAGATCCGTCACATAAATAAAGCTTAGTTTTTGAGGAGATCTCCCAACATAAGCATCCATTCCACCGTTCATTGTCTTGAAAAGAATAAAAATATCTTTCTCTCTGGGACCATATACTGCTGTAGGCCGTAAAATTGTCACCGGTTGATCCTCAAACTCACTCAATGCGAGTTCCGCCTTCCTTTTGCTTCGACCATAAGCTGTAACTGGACAGTAGGGATTGCGTTCATCAATTAAATTGGATGCATAAGGAACAGGTCCTATCGCTGCAAGACTACTTACAAATACAAATCTGCGGATTGGGTTTTCCAATGAAAAACAAGCCGACGCCAGGTTTTTGGTATAACCAACATTGACCTTTTCTAAATCTTCTTCGCGTTTGGCACGCGTCATTGCTGCAGCATGTACAACATAGGTATAGTTTTCCGATTCTAGCAAAGCTTTGATGGAAGCTTCATCAGCGAAATCAGGATAAACAAACTTATCCACAACAGAACGAATTTCTGAAACATCACTCGACTTTCTTACGGCAGCATGAACTTCCATCCCTGCTTCCTTTGCCGCCCTTGTCAAATGATAGCCCACAAAACCACTCGCTCCAGTGATTAATATTTTTTCTATCATAATGATTTTTGATACAAACGATAACGTTTGTACAATTCTCCGTTCATTTGTTCAATAGCATGGTTCATCATATAATTATGCTCCAACATCCATGAACATTCGGCCCCTTTTATATTAGAATCTTTTGATTCTTTAATAATTCGACCATACAAACAGGCTTCAATACCAAGTTTGCGATAATCTTCTAATACGCCCAACATCAACACCCGAAGCAAATTGATCTTTTTCTTCCCGAATAGCAGTTTGAAAATACCTGTAGGAAGCAAACGGCCTTTCTTTACCTTGATAAGGATTTGATTAATATCCGGAATACCAAGACCAAAACCAACGAGTTCGCCATCTTTTTCAGCGACAATGGCAAAACGTGGATCAAGGATCATTTTCAGATCTTTAGCTGTATAGTTAAATTCATCTTCCGTCATCGGTACGAATCCTGAATTTTTGTCCCAAGCTCTATTATAGATATCACGAACCTTTGCAGCTTCATTTTTAAAATCCTTTACATTAAATTGGCGAAGCGTAATCCCTGACCTTTTTAAGCGTTCTTCCAGCCTATCTAAAAGCAATACAGAACGTTTATCCGCAGACTTTTCCATGACCAGATAGGCTCTTAGATCCACCTTATGTCCATACCCGGCATTGGTAACCAGGTCTAGGTAATATGGCGAATTATAAGGCATCATCGCCACAGGGGGCTTATCAAAGCCATCGACCAAAAGCCCCAATGTGTCATTGGTCGACAAATTGATGGGTCCTACAATGGTATCTCCGCCCTTGGATTTCACCCATTTCTCTGCAGTTTCAAACAATGCATTGGCAGCCTCCTGGTCATCTATACAATCAAAAAATCCCCATTGCCCTTCATTGACATGATTAAAGGCATTGTGATTATTATTCCAAATCGCACAGATTCGACCAACGATCTTATCGTCACGATAAGCTAGAAAGGGTTGTGCTTGGGAATGTTTATAGAAAGGATGCTTATCAGGAGAAAGCAGGTCTTCTTGTTCGAGAAATAAGGCAGGTACATAATTAGGATTTCCCTCATAGAGACTATGAGGGAAATCTATAAACAACCGTCTTTGTTTCTTTGTTTCAACGGGTACAATCTGAATCATATACGATTAGATTTTATATTAATGTTTCAACTTCAGCTTGTTTGAATACTTTAACCATCTTCTCAATTGCTTCATCAATTTGGTCATAAGTATGTGTCGCCATCAATGAAAAACGAATCAAAGACTCCTCCGCAGGAACTGCTGGAGAAACAACTGGATTAACAAATACACCATCATCTTGGAGCATTTTAGTCACCCAGAACGTTTTTTCATTGCTACGAATAAATATTGGCAAAATAGGACTTTCCGTAGCACCTAGATCAAAGCCATGATCTAATAATTGTGCTTTGGCATAATCTGTATTTTTCCACAATTTTTCGATGTGTTCAGGTTCATTTTGAATAATCTCTAACGCCTTCAGTGTAGAAGCAACAGATGCTGGCGTCATTGACGCACTAAACATTACCGAACGTGCGTTGTGTTTCAAGAAATCAATCACATCAGCATCACCCGCTACGAATCCACCTAAAGAAGCTAATGATTTACTAAAAGTACCCATGATCAAATCTACATCGTCATTAAGCCCAAAATGTGAGGCTGTACCAGCCCCTTTGTGCCCAATAACACCTAAGCTATGTGCATCATCTACCATAACAGCAGCATCAAACTCATTAGCTATTGTAGTAAGTTCCGGTAAGTTAACAATATCACCTTCCATACTAAAGATACCGTCAGTACAAATTAATTTTGCGCTTTCTTCAGGTAATCTAGATAATTTAGCACGTAAATCGTCCATATTATTGTGACCGTATTTGATCACTTTCGCAAATGACAAACGGCTACCATCAATAATTGATGCATGATCACGTTCATCAAGCAAAATATAATCATTACGTCCCATCAGACAAGACAATGGTCCAAGATTCGATTGGAAACCTGTACTAAATAGAATCGCGGCCTCTTTACCCACATAAGCAGATAGTTTTTCTTCCAGTTCTACGTGAATATCCAACGTACCGTTTAAGAAACGCGATCCAGCACATCCAGTACCATATTTTTCCAAAGCATCTTGCGCTGCTTTTATAATACGTATATCAGTCGTTAACCCTAAATAAGAGTTAGAACCGAACATCAATACACGTCTACCATCGATTTTTACCTCGGTATCTTGCTTTGATTGAATAGGTCTAAAATAGGCATATAAGCCTTTAGCTTTTAACTCCTCTACAATCTTAAATTGCGATATTTTTTCGCCTAACTTTCCTTTACTCATGCGATAAAAAGGTATTTCTAAAACTATTTCTAACTTTTAGATGTTATTGTAACAAACAAAATTCTCGAATTGGACTTTTATATAAAAAACTCTGTCTTCGAATAAAAATCTGCTCTACCCACAATGTAAGTTAAAATTCTACGTTGTATATATTCACAATAATTCCAAAAAACGTTGCAAACATACGAAAACATAATCTGACTTTCACTTAAATTTAGTCATATTTTTAACACATCGCCCAAAACAGTTAATTTTATTTTAATACTCCGCTAACATCTCCCCACACAATTCTACTATAAAATAAGACAATTTTAATAATTATATTTGCGAACTATAAATTATCCTATAATTAGTTACATTTAGGTTCATTGCACTAGCAATGGTATAGACTTACTAATATACAACAATATATGGCTTTATCTTCAGATATCAATATAAAAAATAAAAAAGCTTCTTTTGAGTATCATTTACTGGACAAATACATCGCTGGAATTCGACTACTAGGCACAGAAATAAAATCAATACGTGAGGGAAAAGCAAATATCAACGATAGTTTCTGCAGTTTCTTTAATGACGGCCTTTACATTCGTAATATGCATATTGCCGAATATTCCATGGGCTCATTTTATAACCACGAAGCAAAACGCGACCGTCAGCTTTTGTTGACAAAAAGAGAATTGAAAAAATTAAAAGAAAAAGGCGAGGAACGTGGTTTTACAATTGTTCCATTGCGCATATTTATCAGTTCACGCGGATTTGCAAAAGTTGAAATTGCTTTAGCACAAGGTAAAAAAGATTTTGATAAACGGGAAAATATAAAGGAAAGAGATGTCAAACGTGAGCTTGATCGCGTCATGAAATTCTAACTCCATCATTGCGCCAGGACGAATGCTCCTGGCGTGATGCCCACCCTATTTTTAAACAGCCGAACGAAATAATTAACATCGTTGAAGCCTGCCCCAAAACAGGATTCCTTTACATTTCGGGTCAAGAGCAAAAGCTGCTTTGCTTTACCAATACGTTGCTGAATCACATATTCCATTGGGCTCAGCCCGAGTTCTCGATTGAACATTCGAGTCAAACTTGCCTTGCTCATATGAGCGGCCTTCTCCAATAAGTCTATGGATATTTTCTCGGTAATATTCCTACGGATAAACTCCTGTAAATGAACAAGTACTTTGTTGGGCGATTTCCCCACCTTCAATGCCATAAGAGACTGCGACTGCAGTAATCGAATTGTGAGCTCCTTAAATGTCAGATCTGCCAAAACATCTTTAAGCGGATTCTCGCTTATAATAATCTGAAACAATTTATTAACAAGTTCGGCCAGTTCGTTGGAATTGTAAAGATGAAAAAGCTCAGGATCAATATGCCAACGGTCCAACTGTTCCTTTGGATAAAATTCATTTAAATAATCCAATACAGCTTCTATTTTCTCCTTCCGGATGGTGAGGGCCGAACATTGCGTAGGTTGCTCCAGTGTAGCTTCCGGAAAGTCAATATGCATACCGACCATGGCCGGTAATACGATCATCTGTCCGGGCAGATAATCAAAAGCTTTCATATGATCCAAGTGCATTATTTTCTTCCCCTGGATCATATTGATCATCACCAGGTCATCAAACCGCAGGGGTACATATTCCGACACACGGTATGTCTCATATATATTCAGTTCTAGGCTATCCAATGTAAACGCGCGTCGGTTTTCCACCAGCGTACTGAGTTCCCTTCCCTGAGAAAATGGTAACGTATGAATAAGTGTCCTATCTCTCATATCGCATCAACTAAATATAATTGGAAATCAATCAAATATAACAAAAAAAATCCAAGCATTTGTTTTGGGCTATCCCAGAATAATATCCCTACACTATACTGCAACAATGATGCTACCCTTTGCCTCAATAATGCTACGGTATTGAATAATTGCTGGCTAACTTTGATAAGAAGGGATTAAAAATAAGTAATAATAAATCATATGAGCGCAATTAAAAGACCATCGTTCAAAGAACGATACGACAATTACATCGGCGGTAAATTTGTAGCCCCGATCCAAGGAAAATATTTTGACAATATCTCGCCCGTAGATGGTAAAGTATATACCCAGGTAGCACATTCAACGAAAGAAGATCTCGATCTGGCAGTTGATACCGCGTCCAAAGCCTTTGAGACCTGGGGGAAAACATCCGCAACCGAACGCAGCATTATCCTCAATAAAATTGCAGACCGCATCGAGGCTAATCTGGAATATATTGCTGCAGTAGAAACCATAGATAACGGAAAAGCAGTACGCGAAACGCTAAATGCAGATATCCCGCTGGCTATAGATCATTTTAGATACTTTGCCGGAGTAATCCGCGCCGAAGAAGGATCAATAACTGAATTAGACAGCAATACCGTTTCGTTGATTGTACACGAACCGATCGGCGTTATTGCACAGATCATTCCGTGGAATTTCCCAATTTTAATGGCGGTCTGGAAACTTGCTCCAGCGCTTGCTGCCGGAAATACCGTTGTTTTAAAACCAGCAGAAAGCACACCCGCGTCAATTCTCGTCTTGATGGAAATTATTGGCGATCTGATACCGGCAGGTGTGATAAATATTGTGAATGGGTTTGGCTCAGAACTAGGCCGGGCCTTGGTAACCAATCCTAAAGTTGCGAAGGCAGCCTTTACAGGATCAACCGCAACAGGGCGATTAGTCATGCAATATGCTACAGAAAATATTATACCGGTAACACTGGAATTGGGAGGAAAATCCCCCAACATATTCTTCAGTTCTGTCATGGATGCTGACGATGCATTCTTGGACAAAGCAATCGAAGGTGCCGTTTTATTTGCCCTCAATCAAGGAGAAATATGCACTTGTCCTTCGCGGTTATTAGTGCAGGAAGATATCTATGATAAGTTTATTGCCAGAGTCATTGATCGGGTCAATCAGATCAAAGTTGGGGACCCGTTGGATCCGACAACAATGATGGGGGCCCAAGCTTCCAAAATTCAAAAAGACAAAATTATGTCTTATATCACACTAGGCAAACAAGAAGGAGCCGAAGTGCTGACTGGCGGAGACGAAAATAATGTCGGCGCAGGTTTTGAAGAAGGTTACTACATCAAACCAACGCTATTCAAAGGAAATAATAAGATGCGGATCTTTCAAGAAGAGATTTTCGGGCCGGTCTTGGCTGTAACAACTTTCAAAGACGAACAAGAAGCGATCACTATTGCCAATGACACTATGTATGGTCTCGGCGCCGGTGTATGGACCAGAGATGCGCATCAACTTTATCAAGTTCCACGCGCCATCCATGCAGGCCGTGTTTGGGTTAATCAATATCACTCTTATCCAGCTGGCGCTCCATTCGGAGGATACAAACAATCTGGAATTGGTAGAGAAAATCACAAGATGATGCTTGCCCATTATCGTCAGGCAAAAAATATGTTAATATCATACAGCAAGGAAAAACTAGGGTTCTTTTAACGCGCAGTGAATTAAAAGCGTAATGAAGAAATGCATTATTCTTCATTTATCAATCTTTTCAGCAATGGTCAACAGAATAGATAGTACAGACAAAGCCAGAGATCTCATTCATACCCTTGAAGCACAACATGGTGCATTGATGTTTTACCAGGCTGGAGGCTGCTGTGAAGGGACTCAGCCCCAATGTTTTGAAAAAGGCGGGTATTTTCCCCGCATGAATGACGCCATGATCGGATTGGTTGAAGGATACGAGTTTTGGGTCGACCGGGATCTGTTTGAGTATTGGAAGCATGCCCATTTCACACTTGATGTACTGGAGGGCTTTGGCCCGGGTGGTTTTTCGTTGGAAACACCACTTGGAAAAACCTTTAAGGTACATTACCGGCTCTTTACAGACAAAGAATTAAAAGAACTTAGCCCGATCAAACGTAGTGAATAAACACAAAAATGGGTGGAATAATCCACCCGTTTTTCTAAGTTTTTGCCAGCTCTCCTCAGTCGAATTAGGCTGATTATTCTATATCCAAACCTTCTAAAACAGGAATTGGTTGTTTCTTTTCATCCAAAGCGACAAAAGTAAAGACTCCTTCGATCGCAAGTTCCCGTCCTTCTTTATACATATGCTCCAGGAATATTTCTACTTTCACTTTTAGACTCGTACGCCCGACATTTTGGACACGCGCAACTGCCTCTATAATACTCCCGGAAGGAATTGCTTTATTAAAATCAATACGATCTGTTGATACTGTCACCAACGTTTTGCGACAGAATCTTGTTGCGGCCATAAAAGACACTTCGTCCATAATAGACATCGCCTTACCGCCGAATAAGGTATCGTGATGATTTGTCAAAAACGGGAATACTGTTGTACATACATGCGTTTCTGATAAATCAATACGTTCTTGTAAAGTCATTTATTGTTATTTTTAATGGATTCAAGAGAGCACAAATGTAAGGCTATCCAAAAACAGTTGAGTCATTTTTATCCAATATTTTCCTCGATATCGACTCCTATACCCCTTAACAACAAAGAAGCATTGAAGATCTTACACTCCCCTATCTTCAGTTTATAGTCAAACAGCATCTGCCCTTCATCAACCTGGATATCGAAATGATAATTTTTGATATCTTTTGGAAACTCCTGTTCCAAACTTGACAGCTGCAGATCGTGTGTTGCCACCATACCTTTACCATCCAAGCGAACCAACTGCTTAATAATCGCTCGTGAGCCTAAATATTTATCAACTGAGTTTGTACCCCGTAACATTTCATCAATCAGAAAAAAACTATCCGTATGTGAAGCTACAGTATCCAGTATAAATTTCATCCGATTGAGTTCTGCCTTGAAAGTGGAAGTACTTTCGTTCAGATTGTCTCTGATACGCATATAGGATATAAGTTTATAGATCGGTAGTTGAAATGATGAGGCGGCAACACTCGCTCCAGCATAAGCTAAAATTGCATTGACACCAATAGTACGTAAGAATGTACTTTTTCCAGCCATATTGGATCCTGTTACCAATGCGACCCGATGATCGTTACTGGTATAATCGTTGGCTACCACTAATTCATTCGGAATAAGCGGATGATAAATACCTTGTGCTTCAATTTTATCCTCCTCTGGATTGACTAAGATGACCGGATAAACATAAGTCGGATGATTTCTTTTCCAAATTGCGAGGCTATTCACAGCTTCAACTTTTGCCAAGGTATCAAACGAATTCAGGATTTCTTGTTCATACTTATTTTTCCAATCGATAATCGCCAGTACCTGTCTAAAATCCCACAGCAAAAAAAGATTCAGAAATATCCCAACAAACACATTATTTCGTGCATCCAGATTATTGATAAGAACTGCTAATTTTTTAAATGCTTTTGAAATAGGTTCAGCATGTCCCCCCTCCTTTAATTCATTAGCCATTTCTTGTAAGGAGGCGGATTTCCATGCGTGGTTTTCTATAGCTTGTATTGCATCGGCATAGGAAGCCAGTATTCCACCAATCTTGTCTATCCTTGATGAAAATAAACCAACACTACCTGCTTTGGCGAAAGCCCAAAGAATATGAAACAAACCTAATATCGTTGCAACCGCTGCAAATTTGGAAATAAAAAAGCTTCCAACAAGCGCTAGCACAAATAAAACTGGGCCCACTTTGACATACATACGCATGAAAGCATTTCCAAAACTAAAATTTCCGTCTTGAAAATAATTGGACAAAAAAGTCTTAATATCGAGTTTATGATTAAGATTTGCTAGTAGTTTAGCCTGAAAATCCCATATCCATTCCGATTCACTCTCCAACTCCTTTGACGCTTCCTGATTCCGTTGGATTTGCTCTTTATCCAGAGGTGCATTTAGCCAAGATGCCAGCAAATCAATCCCCTGTTTTGTTGTTGACCGATTCAATTGGGCAAATAACGAATATGCGCCGAATACGTCCATATCTGAACTATAAGGATGATTACCATCCTCGAAGTTTTCTCCATGAGCATACATGTTTGCTTTTCCATCAAGGATATTTTGCTCATTGGATAGCACCTTCAGATAGGCTTCAAAATAGTTTTTCTGAAGTTCCAACTGGCTTTGTCGGCGTACCAAATACGCAAATAGGAACAATAAGGCAAAGAAACAAAAGAAAACCAATGGAAGACTTTCCAGCTGAAAAGTATAAAATAGCAAGGCTCCCCCACCAAGAATTACAAAGAGTCGGGTTAAACTCAGGGTATTCACCTGCTTATTTAATTTTAAGACCGTGGTGGCAATTTCTTGATGCTTTTGATCGTATAATGTCGTGATTGGATTCATTTTTAAATAATTTTTTATTCCATCAGTTGGACGAAATCCATCCTATCCAAAATCATATTTGTAACAAACTACAACTTTTAAATTGAGCGGATTCACAAGAGTAAATAGAAAACAATATATTTTCATTTACCTATCTTGCAAAAACAGCGAATAATGACTCGAAGCACCCTTAATTTTTTAGAGACAATGTGAATTACCAGGCCTGATCACCCACCAAGGGCACAAAACGAAAAGTGTCCAATTCAATACGATCAAAATCATTTTCACCTACGCGAATTATTGTCATCATTTTCTGAGACTTCTCATCCCCGACCGGAATCACAAAAATTCCACCTATTTTTAGCTGCTTCAACATGATTTCAGGCACGAATGGCGCCCCGGCAGTTACAATAATCTTATCGTAGGGGGCATGTTTTTCAATACCTTTGGAGCCATCACCCAAAAAGAAATTTGCCTTATACCCCATGTAGGGTAATACCTGAATTGTTCGTTGATAAAGGTTCTCTTGGCGTTCTATCGTATATACATCGGCACCAAGTTCAAGCAAAATACAAGTTTGATACCCTGATCCTGTTCCAATTTCCAGTACCTTATCCCCTTTTTTCACGTGGAGCAATTCGGATTGATAAGCGACAGTGTATGGTTGGGAGATTGTTTGTCCGTCACCGATTGGAAAAGCAATATCGCGATAAGCCTGATTCCAAAAGGTTTCATCAAAAAAGAAATGACGTGGTACCTTCCCAATGGCTTCCAATACTTTTTGGTCTTCAATACCTCTTCCTTTTAGATGCTCAACCAATTTCTTGCGTGCACCTCTTTCCCGATAATTATCAATAAACTTATACGCCATGATGTTTCAAATTTACCTTTAAAAAGGCATATTTAGCCGAACTATTCACAAATCACTTAATATCAAAGCAATATACAATACTGAACGTAGACCACACAACAAATCACAACCAAATAAAAACATTATATCTAAAACATTATCAAAAAGTTACATAAATTTCATTACGAAAAATTCAAATCACTTAGCACATGATCCAACGCTACGAGGACATAAAAACATGTCGTTAATAAGGGTCGACATCGACCTGAACACGAACGCCACTATTGGTCTTATCAATCTCAAAATCCAATAAAACCGAACGAATCAACTCCTTTACCTTAGCAATACTAATATTTGTGCGTTCAATCTTCAACGTAATTGTCTGAATAAAATTATTTCGCACACGGGAGACCAGTGGTGGTTCAGGCCCCAATACCCTAGCTCCAAGCTGTGGTCGTAAAGCAGCGGCAAAACGATTCGCAGCATCATAGCATTTTTGAAAATCCGTATGTTTTATATCAATGCGAATAAGTCGATAAAAAGGTGGGTAAAGGTAATTCTTACGTTCAGTAATTTCCGTCATAAACATCCCTTCATAATCATTGTTAACGACTTGCTCCAAGACCCTATGATTTGTCGTATAACTTTGAATAATCACCCGTCCACCTGCTTCCCGACGACCGGCTCGGCCTGCAACTTGGGAAAATAGCGAAAAGGAACGCTCATAGGCACGAAAATCAGGAAAATTAATAATGGTATCTGCATTCACAACACCGATTAAACTAACACGCCCAAAATCCAACCCTTTGGCCACCATCTGTGTCCCAATCAGCACATCAAATTCATGCTCATCGAAAGCCGTAATAATCTTATCAAAGCCATACTTTCCTTTTGTTGAATCCAGATCCAATCGGCCTATCCGGATCTCGGGCATCAGCAATTCAAGTTCTTCTTCCACCCGCTCTGTCCCAAAGCCCTTACTTTCAATATGTGGCATTCCACAAGCTGGGCAGACCCGAAGTGGTGGCTCAACATGCCCACAGTAATGACAATGCATCATATTGGAACTTTTATGGTAGGTCAAACTGACATCACAATTCACACATTTGGCAACAAAACCGCAGGTATTACACTGGATCATGGTGGTGTGTCCGCGTCTATTCTGAAACAGAATAACCTGTTCCTTATTCTTAACAGCTTCTTCAATAGCTTTTAACAATGTTCCGGAGAAATAGGAGAACATATTTTCCTTTCGCCCTTCTTCGGGAATATTGACGAGCTCTACACTCGGCAACTGCGCATTGCCATAACGCTCCAATAACTGCACAAAGCCATACTTCTTTGCTTTAGCATTGTAGTAACTTTCCAACGATGGTGTTGCGGATCCCAAAAGCACCTTCGTCTGATGTAAAAAGCCGAGATAAATGGCTGTATCACGCGCATGGTAGCGTGGTGCTGGATCAAATTGTTTGTATGAGCTTTCATGTTCCTCATCAACAATAATAATTCCCAGATCCTGAAACGGAAGGAATACAGAAGAACGGGCTCCGATAACAACTTGAAACTCATTTTTCATCACCTTCTGCCATACCTCAGCACGTTCATTATCATTGAATTTCGAATGATAAACACCAAGCTTATCACCAAAGTGCAGTTTTAATCGCGCAGTAATCTGTGCTGTCAATGCGATCTCAGGTAGAAGATACAAAGCTGATTTTCCTTCAGCTATTGCCTGTTCGATAAGTCGTATATAGAGCTGAGTTTTCCCTGAAGCTGTTACCCCATGCAATAGTGTTACCTCTTTTTCCTCAAAAGATTGTTGGATCTCATCATAGGCACGCTGTTGATTTTCATTGAACTGAAAATTAGCATCTAGTTCTATATCTTCTCCCTGAAATCTCGACACGACCTTCTCCTTCACTTCGAATACACCTTTGTCGATCAACGCCGTGATGGCTCCATTACCGCAACCTGAAGCTTCCGCCAGCATCGGACGTGTAATCTCTTCAGTCTTTTTGACAAGCTGCATAAATGCCAAAACTGCATCTTGCTGTTTGGGTGCACGATTGAGACTATCCAATAATTCTCGTTTGGCATCCTCATTTCTAAAGTCAGGGGCAAAACGTAAGAATACTTTTGTTTTGGGTTTATATCTTTCTGTTATTTCCTCGGAGATAAGTACGATCCCCTTGTCAAACAATTGCTTCAATATCGGAAATACGGTTTTCTGTCCCAATAACTTCACGATATCATTGACTTTAAGTTCTCCTGCTACCTCCAGGGCCTCAATAATGAGGTATTCTTTATCCGAAAGTGTCGAACGATCAAATTCTTCTGTTATAGAAGAGATCACTTTGGTTTCACTTGCCAGTTTTAATGCCGCTGGAAGTGCAGCCTGCATGACTTCACCCAAACTGCACATATAGTAATCTGCCAACCAATCCCACAATTTAAATTGGGCAAGGTTGACGATAGGTTTGTCATCAATGATATCTAAAATATACTTTGCTTCGTATTTCAGTGGAGCTTCTTTGCTGATCGATTTCACGACAGCCGAATAAATCTTGTTTCGTCCAAATTGCACAATGACCCGTACCCCAATCTGTACCCGATCATTCCAGTCAGCCGGAATACGATAAGTATATGTTCGTGCTAGAGCTAACGGTAGAACCACATCAATAAACAAGGTATCTCTTTCACTAAAAATCGAAGATTGCGGATTGGACATATTTTTTTATTATGGGATAAAAATACAAAAAAAGTGACAGAAAGAATACGTGAGTGACCTCCCTCAAAATAAAAGCCCTCCTGGATTTTTAATCGTTGGAAGGCTCTTTATCTAAAAAGCTAGCAAGCTCTATTCTATTTAAACAGTAGGATTATGATTTATTTTTTAATGCCGCTACAAATAAGGCTATCCAACCGATAATCAATGACAAGCCACCTAAAGGTGTTATGGGACCTAAGATAGCCGGATTTCCGAAACCAGTTATTTCTCTGATACTAAGTATATATAAGGATCCTGAAAAAAACAAAATACCAACAATAAAAGCAATAAAGGACACCTTGATTGAATAGGTTTTCGCCCGCGAAAAAGTCGATAAAAATAACAATGCAAAGGTATGATAGAAATGATACTGATTTGCAGTTTTCCAAGTTTCGATATGATATGCACTTACCTTTCCTTCTAGACCGTGGGCACCAAAGGCACCTAATATTACAGCTAATGCTCCCAATAACGAAGCGGCTAAAATGATTCTCTTATTCATTATTATAAAGTGAATGCTGAAAACGTGTTTCTCCGATAAATGTATTAAAAACCGAACAAAATAAGGAATATTTTGTTAAATTTATATTACAAAGCCCCATTATTGAGATGATTTTCTAGCGCTTCCCGCATATTTTTGTTAGGTTTGTTTTACAGATGAAACTATCATAAGTTTATTCAAGTTGATCGCTTCATTACTATAAAAAACAAATTGACTGAAACGTGTCCATCTATACCATTGAAGATGAGCGCTCATAAATATATATTCTGATGAAAAAAACAATAATCATCACTATTCTATTGTTCATAGCTGTCATTGCAGCAACGATTTATCTTTTCGGAGATTTCAATAAAAATAATAAACAGGATTCCAAGGCCTTACAATACCTCCCTGAAAATACGCTGGCCATAACATCCTTTGCCAATAACGAGACCGTAGACACGATATTTAAGGATTACGAATTATTTAAAGCCATTATAGGACAGGGAAATTTTAGTAATCTCGAGCGATTAAAAACAGAGTTATTGCAAAGTGAACAATTGACACCTTTCGTTGCTGGGCAACAGATATTACTATCTTTTCATCAAGAAAAAGATCAGATAACACCTCTTTATAGTGTACAAGTTGGGCAGAGCCTTGACAATAACACGCTGGCAACCCTTATCGGGCAAATCGGAAAAAATTATAAAGTTCAACCCTTTGATACGCTGGGCCAACGGTTCTTTGGACTCAATAAAGGAATAAAAGACAGTACGCTCTATTGCGCTTATTCCCATGAAATTATCTTTGCCAGTTATTCAAAACAGGTGCTTGCGCAAATTTTCGATAAGAATGTAAAAAAAATAAACACAAAGCAAATTGAATTCTTTGTCAATCACAACAATAAGAATACACCACTCAGTTTATATTTTTTCAATGAACAGTTAGCGCAGGTCGCCCGCATATTGATGAAATCCAAATTTGGCAATTACCTTAATTTAATTGATTCTCTCAAGGGACAAACTTCCTGGAATATGAATTTCAAACAGGATGCGTTTATCTTTAAGGGTGTAACTGATCTAACAGGCAGTAAAAACAGCTATCTACAATTGTTTGCCAATCAAACCGCTCAAGTACAGGCATTAGGAAACTACCTACCAAAAAATACAGCATCCTATATTGATTTCAGTATTTCCGATGAACATAGCTTCCGTTCGGGACTCAAAGAACTATTGATTCAGCAAAAAGAGTACGATCGCGTAAGCAAAAGCATTAAAAATCTTGAGGACGATACAAAGGTATCATTTGACAGTGTCATCGCCCCTCTTTTTAATGATGAATTTGCGCTGGCTGAATTAGACAATCAAGATGTACTGGGGCTAATTAGCATATCTGATTCGAGCTTATTCGCAAATAACTTTAAAAAATTCAGTTCATCTGTCGGTGATTCGATCTATCAATTTAAATATTCCCAGCTATTATATGCCTCTTTCGGAGAGCCGTTCAAAAGTTTTACAAGACCATACTTTACCATCGTTGATGGTATCATGGTTGTCGCAAATCGAACAGGCATCCTAAGAGATTATCGTGAATCTTTCCGTGAAAAGCAATTTCTATCGGGAACAGCAATTTTCAAAAATCACGCGGCTTTACAAAATAGCCGTAGCAATGTAACCTTCTATTTAGAGCCCAAAGCTGGCAAAAGCAATATTTTAGATAATTTAAAATCTGATTATGCCAAAAATTTTAAAGATGAAGAGCAATTTGGTTTTCAAAATTTCTACTCATGGTCCTATCAATTAAGTGGTAATCAAGGGACATTCTCGTCCAGCTTATACGCTCTTTACAAAAGTGATACACGACTTGGAGGAAAACCTGAATGGACTGTACAGCTTGAAAGCCGCATCATCAACAAACCTTGGGTTTTGGATCAAGATGGCAAAAACAAATTTATAATGATCCAGGAGCAGGATCATACCGTACATGCGTTTTCGCCAGACGGAAAGGAACTTTGGCAAAACCTTTTCCAAGGCGAGATTTTAGGTGAACCAATTCAATTGCAAGATCTTAGCATCATTATTGTCACCAAAATCAGACTATATCGGATCAGACCTGACGGAAAAAATATGAATGGTTTTTCTGTCGAATTACCTTCTACGGCTAGCTATGGGGCCACAATATCTAACTTCAATAAAGAACAACGGATCTATATTCCTGCCACAGATCGCATCTTAGCCTATTCATTAGATGGCAAAAGAATAGAGGGATTTGAAAATAATACTGTAGACAGCCGTATACTTTTTGATCTAAAAATAACCACACTGGGGCAAACCAATTACATTATAGCGGGTACAAGCACAGCTTCTGTTTATTTTTTCAATGAAAATGGTAAGATCATTCGCAAACAAAGCTTAGATACAGACGGCGAAAGCGTTCGGAATCCGATTGGTTTAGTAGCTGCCTCAGATGAAAAAAATTCATTTGTCTATGTCGCCGATAATAAAGGCAGTATTTTCAAAGTTCCTTTTGAAGGAGAGTCAAAAAAAATTAAATTAGGCAGCTGGGGCAAAGATGCTTTCTTTAATTTTGAAGATATCAGTGGTGGTGCAGACAGAGACTTTATCATTTTGGCCAACAATAAATTGAATGCTTACAGCAGCAGAGACTCCTCTTCCTATTTCGAATATAAATTTATCGAAGATGCGAGCAACAGACCTTTATTCTTTAAGCGGATTGGAAAATCCGACGTCTTGGGAGTCGGCACAGACAATCGGATGATTTATCTTTTCGGCTCAGATGGTTTAGTACAGGATGGATTCCCTATCGAAGGGTTTTCGAAATTCTATTATGGGCCAATTAACTATGGCGACAATGCTAATTATTTGATTTGTATGAAAAAGGATTTTAAGGTTTACGCCTACAAATTCTAAGCAACTGAAAATCATTTTTTTAACCCCAAAACAAAACACAATAAGACGCGAAAGATGTTTATAAAAAATTTGTCTAATCTAAATTTTTTATAGTAGGTTTGCAGACTTAATATGACTATGCTAAAATCGGAAGAATTAAAAGAAATATTGGCTGAACCAAAGCACATTGTAATCACCACGCATTACAAACCTGACGGCGATGCATTGGGTTCATCGTTGGGATTATATTTTTGGTTAACCGCAAAAGGACATCATGTCAATCTAATCGTACCATCAGATTTTCCTGCTTTCTTAGACTGGTTACCTGGTTTGGAAAATGTACAGATTTATGCGCAAAATATCAACCTACATAATCAACAGATTGAAGCTGCAGATTTATTATTCTGTTTAGACTTCAATGGGCTCGCTCGCATTCATGAGATGGGTGATCCTATTCGTCAAGCAAAAGGGATCAAATGCATGATTGATCATCATTTGGATCCGGAAGGGTTTGAAGATTATGCATTTTGGGATCCATCTGCTGCTGCGACTGCACAATTGATCTATCGCTTTTTGGTGAATGAGATGCAAGATGCAGACAACATTAGCGCTGATATGGCTACTTGTTTATATACCGGGATTATGACCGATACAGGATCTTTTCGTTTTCGTTCTACCACTTCAGAAATTCACCGTATCATCGCAACTCTGATTGATTGTGGCGCACAAAATTGGGCGATCCACGAAGAAATATACAATAGCTCTTCGGAAAGTCGTCTCAAGTTCCTTGGATTTTGCCTGCTCAACCGTCTTGAAGTTATTCATGAATATAATACGGCAGTCATTCATGTCACCAAAGAAGACCTCAATCAATTTCAGGTCATCACTGGAGATACAGAAGGTTTGGTCAATTACGCACTTTCCATTAAAGGAATTAGATTAGCTGCGTTAATTATTGACAGAAATGAACAAATTAAACTATCTTTGCGATCGATTGGAGAAGTTCCTTGTAATGAAATCTGTAAATTGTATTTCAATGGGGGAGGTCACCTCAATGCTTCAGGCGGAAATTCGAAAGACAGCCTAGCTGTTGTGATCGCAAAATTCAAATCGATTTTACCAAATTATAAAGAAATATTAACAAAATAAGATATCGTAACATACATTAGAAAATGAAGAAAGCAATTCTATTTTTCGCGGCTGCCGGTCTTTTGATGACGTCATGCCAAAAATTCAAAAAGGCTGAAGGTGGTCTTGAGTATAAAATCGTGGATGATAATGCAAAAGAGAAAGCAGTGTCAGGCGATTTATTAGCAATTGATATTGTACAATCGACAGATAGAGACTCTGTAATGAGCAGCACTTACGAAATGGGTATTCCTCAGATCGTTCAATTATATCCAGATAGTATTATTGCAAAAAATCCTGGAGATCCTACAGGTCTATTCAAATATGTTGGTGAAGGTGATAGCTTGATATTCAAAATTAATTTGGATTCTATGGCAGCAAAAACACATCAACCAAAACCAGAATTTGCTGACAAGTTTTTAGTTTTCTCAATTAAAGTCAAAAAACACTTCAAAAAAGGAAAATTAACAGATCAACAATTAGGCGAACAAGTTCAAAAATATTTTGAAGAAGAATTGAACAAGCACAAAGCTGCTGAGCCTGCAAAATTGGATAAATACATCAAAGATAAAAGCTTAAAAACAACAAAAACAGCTTCAGGACTTCAATATGTAATCACTAAACCTGGAACAGGAGCAAATGCTAAAGTAGGTGATTCTATCCATGTTAACTATGTAGGTTCATTGACTACTGGAAAAGTATTTGACACGAACCTTCCGGATATCGCAAAGAAAGAGAATATTTTCATGCCACAACGTCCTTACGAAGCATTGAAATTCCAATTGGGTGTTGACGGTGTTATCCCAGGATGGACTGAAGCATTCCAATTGTTCAATAAAGGTACTAAAGCAACTTTAGTAATCCCTTCATCATTGGCTTATGGCGATCGTCCTCAAGGTAAAATCCCTCCATATGCACCATTGGTATTTGAAGTTGAGGTATTGGATATCAAACCAGGAAAAGTTCCAGCTCCAACACCAGCGGCAACAATGCCAGGTGTAGTTGCTCCAACTGCTACTGCCCCTACGGCAAAAGCTCCAGCAGCAAAAAAATAATTTGGCAGATAAATTCGGCTAAGAAACAAAAGAGCCGTTCCAAAACATGGAACGGCTCTTTTGCTTTGTTATTCTTTTAGACCTTCACCTGTTGCTGTTTATCAGCCTGTTTTAATTTTCTTATCTTCCACCAAAGTACAGCAACCGCCAGTACAAAACTAATAATCATAATAATAGTCAATGCGATTAAGGGTTTATTGGTATGATAGTTTTCAGCATGCTGGATAAATAGCAATCTAAAAATCCGAAGATAATGTGTAGAAGGGATAACATTAGCAATAGCCTGCACCCAGCCTGGCATTAGACTCGAAGGCCAAGTAAAACCACTCAGAATAAAAGCTGGTGTTGCGACCACCATTAACACTTCCGTTGATTTCAGTTGGGACGGTAAAACCATACTCACAAGCACGCCTATAAAACATACAGCCAACAGAAAGACGAAGGTACAAAGCACAAAACGGCCAAAGTCTGCTTGGAGTGGCATTCGATAGTACTTACCAAAAGCCCAATATAACAGCAATATCCCGATAGACATTAAAACATAAGGCAATATCTTAACGAGAATAAGTCCAATTGGATTAGAAACTTTCTTGACAAGCTCAGCGAACGTGTTTCCTTCAAATTCTGAGGAAAAAGATAGGGCCAAACCCAATAACAATACTTGTTGCAATACGGTGATAAGTACCCCTGGTAGCATAAAATAGAGATAATTCCCGCTTCGAATATTTTGTTTAACTATTGTTGTCTTAAAAGGTTCATACTGTTGGGCGGCCACCTTTGCCGGTACCCCACGCTTCATTTGCGATTGAATCTGTATACCTGCCTTAAGCGTCATCGCACAGACATTGACAGCCATTAAAGCTGTATTTGAGGTTAATGTATTCGCCCCATCAACAAACACGGTCACCTCTGGCAAACGGCTCTGCTGCACACCTGAAGCAAATCCTTTGGGGATATGAACAATTGTCGTTGCATCATATTGAATAGCGACATCCTTAGAATCAAACAAGGAAGGCAATACCTTTGCAACCTGAATACTCTCATTGTCCGAAAGCATATCTATAAATGAACTGCTTAAAGAGCTGTTATCTTCATCCACTACGATTACAGGCATTTCGGTCACCTTGCCCTGTTGATAAACATGCCCAACCAAGACACCATACAGTACCGGTGCTCCTAAAAAGAGCATCAGCAGAACCTTATTATTAAAAAAGAGCTTAAACTCCCGTTGAATTAATTCTAGAAATCTTTTCACATCCATTCACTTTAATTCGCTTGGAGAACCACGAGCGTTTTTGTTAACAAATCTTTCGTTCCAGCCATATCCTCAGGTACGATCTTTAATTCAAATACAGCCTGCTGCGGGTCAAAATCAGGATACGCTGAAGCGATATTGGCATAGGAATTCAATGCTTTGACACTAACGATCTTGGCAGGCACCTTTTTATGGTTCAAATAAGGTACTTCAACCGTTACTGTAGCACCTTTTTGTAATTTTCCGATCTGATTTTCAGGCAATGTAAATCTAAAATAAGTAGAACGATCAAGGTATCCATTAACAATTGGATAGCCAGCCATCGCCAGTTCACCAACTTTTAGATTGATTGTCTCGACGCTCATATCCTGCGGTGCAATCACGTATTTCTCCTGTGCAGCAACATTAACCTCAGATACAGCTCCAAGTGCTCTTTCTTTTTGCCCCAATGCCATCACCTGCTGTTCTTGTCGGGCACCAGTTCTAGCTTCGGCCATTTCTGCCTGTGCAGCAAGATATTGGTTTTTAGCTCCTTGATACTTTGCATAAGTCTCATCATACTTTTGCTGAGGGATCAGACTATCCTGCAATAGCGCCTCAAGTCTTCCGATTGACTTCTTCGCAAACTCGTATTGTTCTTTCAAACCATCGACTTTTGCCTGTAATTGGATCAGCTGCCCTTTGGTAGCACCTTTAACAGCCATATTATATTGTGCATCAGCAGATTGTAGTGCCCCTTTTGCCTGCTCCTCCTTTGCGTCCACTTCAGGAATGCTTAAAATAGCCAAAGTGTCACCAGCGTGCACAAAATCCCCCTCTGCAACAAAGATTTTCGCAATTTTACCGGGTACTTTTGTGACTACAGTCACCTGTTCACGCTCCACTTTACCCTCAATAGGTTTTTCTTTCAGTTGATTCGTACAGGAAACAAAAATAGACAAGGCTAATATCCCATATAAATTTTTCATGTTACTCATGTATAGTTTGTAATAATTTTCCAGATGTGTGTAATAATTCAACTGCAGCATTTCTTTGTTGCAAAACGTTATTAAAATAGCCCAAATTGACTTTATACCAGTCATTCTCCGCAGCCAACAATTCCGTAACATCAATCAACCCCGCTTGATATTGCTTTGCTGCCATAGATAAGTTGTTTTCAGCAACCTTCAGCTGTTGTTCACCTACTTTCACTTTCTGATTTCCAGTACCATAGCCAACTTTATTTTTACGCAATAACAGATTTAGTTTCTCTTCCGTATCTTCCTTTTTTGTAGCATTAATTGCTTGATCAAGTTTGACCTGTTTGATCTTGTTATGATGCTCACCACCTGTATAAAGATCCCATTTTACTCCGAGTCCAACCAAGAGATTTGGGCTCCCCTTAATCGAATTTAGTGGAAGATTGACTGTTCCCAATAACGGCTGGTCTTTTACACTCAATTTTGAATTGAATACATTTAAGTAATTTGCCGATCCAAAGGCAAAAACTGCTGGAAGGGCACCTCCTTTTTCCTTTTTGTATAGGTATTCATAGGCCTTTGATGAAGCCTCCAAGGCTTTAAGTTCTGATCGTTGTTCGACATCATTCGGGATCTCCGATAAAAATATCGGTTTTAATCCATAATGAATTCCACTGACTTCCTGAAAAGGAACACCAGCTTCCTGTTGAATTTTTTGACAAAGGAGATCCCGGTTTCCAGCTACCTCAACTTTCTTCTCCTCTAGTTCAAGCAGAGCCAGTTTGAGTTTATCACGATCATAAGGAATAGCCAATCCATGTTGAATTGCTTTATTGACCTTTTCTTGTTCTTTTTTTAATCTTTTCTCCGAATCTACAATAAGTTTATCGACTTCGTCTAGAAGCATTAACTGATCAAAAGAAGCGATAATATCTTTTGACAGCGTCTCACGGCTTGCAGATTCTAAATATTGCTGTGCAACGGCCTTCTCTTTTAAGGCCTTTATTCCATTAGGTATTTGTAATCCTGAAAAGATAATTTGTTTCACCGAAACACCCGCATATGCCGCCTGTCCATGCATGCTAAATCCTGTCGCCCCCTCAAAAAGCCCTAAATTCAAGAGCGGAACATTCACGGTAGGAATATCCACACTACCGTTGCTATGCACATATCCGTATAGTCCTAAGGCCGATACATGTGGTAGTCTGTTCGCTTTTACACCCTCTGCCTCCAACCGTGCTTTGTCAACTTCATATGCCTTTAGTTTTAGTTCCTTATTAGTTTGGAAGGCCTTTTGAATAATATCTTTTACCGATGGGTCGACCAGCGACTGCGCATGCAGCTTATTTAAACACACAACCGATACAAAGGCAAACAACCCTATGCATAGTTTCTTATTCATCATATGATTCATTTATTCTTTAAAAAATAGGGCAACAACCGTTCTTCTGTTTAACAGCAAATAATAAAGTATGTTTTACCACATGCTATTTTTTCCAAGATAAGAAAAAAAGTATAGCCCATATATGACTCAAATTCTCCTTTTCGATTTTTCCAGCTCAATTATCCGGCAATAAGAGAATCCGTTATTAATTTTCATTTTGTTAATTAATAAGTTATCTTTGGAGAACGAATTGAAATTTTGGTAATGAAGCCTACCTCTTTATTCGATAATAATAAAAAGAAGTTTTTACCCTAATCCGCTTTTGCCTCCACGCAGAAAACTATGTTGCTTACTGATACACATACACACATTTACTACCACGCCGGTACCAATAAACTGCAAGAACATTTACAACGTTGTTTAGACAACCATATAGAAAGACTATTTTTACCAAACGTAAATAGTGCTTCCATCAAACCTGTATTCGATACGGTTGCAGCTTACCCTGAACACTGTTTTCCTATGTTGGGACTACATCCCTGTGATGTTAAGGAAAACTATATAGACGAATTAAACAACATCCAAAAGAGCTTGGAGAATAACAAAGTCCATGCCATAGGTGAAATTGGATTAGATCTTTATTGGGATAAAAGCACATTGGAAATTCAAAAAGATGCTTTTCGAACACAAGTGCAATGGGCTAAAGACCTTAATTTACCCATCGACATTCATTGCCGAGAAGCCTTCACAGAATTATTTGAATTGCTAGAAGAACTTCATGACGAAAAGTTGTTTGGTATACTACACTGCTTCACCGGAACATTGGAGCAAGCCCAGCATGCAATTGACTTAGGTTTTGCGCTTGGCATAGGTGGTGTTGTCACCTTTAAAAAGGCAGGATTAGACAACGTCGTCAAAGAGATCGATTTAAAACATATCGTATTGGAAACAGACGCACCTTACCTCGCCCCTGTCCCCTACCGTGGCAAAGAAAACGAAAGCAGCTATCTAGTTTATGTTGCCCAAAAAGTTGCCGATTTACATGCGATGTCCATTGAAGAGGTGGCAGAAATTACAACAACAAATTCAAAACGTATTTTTGGTATATAATCTATAGAATCCCATGCACAATATCTTTATTATCTACACTGGCGGAACCATTGGAATGGTCAAAGACGAAACAGGCACTTTTGTACCCTTCGATTTTGAACTGATCAAGCGTAATCTCCCTGATTTAAGCCGTCTGGATTATAAATTGACCGTACACTCTTTCGAACCGATCATCGATTCTTCCAACATGAAGCCAGAGATCTGGATAGAAATGGCCCAGATCATCAAGGATAATTATGCCAATTATGATGGCTTTGTTATTTTACATGGTTCGGATACAATGGCATTCACAGCTTCTGTATTGAGTTTTATGTTAGAGGGGCTTCAAAAACCAGTAATCCTTTCGGGTTCGCAATTGCCTATTGGAGAAATCCGTACCGATGCGCGCGAGAATATGATGACGGCACTGGAAATTGCTTCCGCAAAACAAGATGGTGTTTCCATTATCCAGGAGGTATGTATCCTTTTTGACAATAAGTTATTCCGTGGAAATCGCTCTTTCAAATATAACTCAGCTAAATTTGAAGCATTCAGATCGCCCAATTACCCCGTGCTCGTGGAGGCTGGCATCCACCTTAAATACAATACGGATGCATTATTGAATAACATTGATAAAGAATTTATCCTACATACCAAGTTAGACAACCGAGTTGCTGTATTGAAACTTTTTCCGGGAATATCCGCACAGACAATCAAATCTGTTCTTGATTCGGATGTAAGATCTATTGTGATGGAAACTTTTGGATCGGGTAATACGACTACAGACAGCTGGTTTCTGGATTTACTAAAAGGAGCTATAGAACAGGGAAAAAATATCCTTAATATTTCACAATGTAAGGTTGGCTCAGTTGAATTGGGGAGATATGAAACCTCACAAGGCCTGAAAGCTATTGGTGTACTCAATGGATATGACCTTACATTTGAAGCTGCAGTCACCAAATTGATGTATCTTCAAGGCGAACTCGAAGATCAAAAAGAAGTTGCGTACTGGGCCGAAAAAGATATTCGTGGAGAATTGACTGTTAATGATTAGAAAAAAGTAACAAAACCTTCATCCTTTCACAAGCATCAACTGCCATGAAAATTGATGGAAGGCTCTTTCTGGACAATAAGCCGAAGGTAGCGGGTTCATTGATACCATAAAGAAAAAATACGAATCAATAAAAACAGATAATTCAGAAAGAAAATACTGTATAAAAATTAAGGAAAAGGATCATAGACTGTATAGATTAGCTTAAGCTGACAAACCCAGTATCTCTGATCCTTATTCTTTACATTATAATCCCTTATCTACTGCGACCAAGACTTCAGCCACCACAAAATTACTACCACCAACAAAAATCAGGTCGCCATCTTCATAAGCAGCTTTAGCAGCCATAAAAGCTTCCTGTACTGAGGAGTAGTCTCTCCCATACAAATCAAATACCGCAGCCTCCTCACGGAGCAAATCTGAAGGCATTGCTCTTGGCATATCCGGCGCTGAGAAATAATAAACAGCGTCTTTCGGTAGATACGGTAACATGTGCGATAGATCTTTATCCCGCATAGCACCAATGACAAAGTGTAATTTGTTATAGCTGGTGCTGTTCAGATTTTTTATAACCTCATGAATTCCATCTTCATTGTGTCCCGTATCACAGATAATAAAAGGATCTTTGGATAACTGTTGCCAACGTCCCTGAATACCTGTGGCAGATTGTACCTTTTTCAAGGCTTCATGCACATGAAGGTGACTGATTTGAAATCCTTGCTTACGCAATTCGTCGACCGCCAAAAGAACACCAGCAAGGTTCTTCACCTGATAGGAACCTTTGAGGTCAAGTTGATAAATTTCTTTGGCACCATTTTCATCAATAACTTCAATACGCAGGTAATCCTGGTCGACACTCAGCATCTTTGTTTGATACACCTGGGAAGCAAATTGGATAGGTGCATGTTCTAACTGGGCTTTATCCAAGAATACAGATGCTGTTTCAGCAGCATATTCAGAAATCACCACCGGCGTGTTTCTTTTTATAATACCTGCTTTCTCACTAGCAATCTCAGCTAATGTATTTCCAAGCATATTCATGTGGTCAAACCCGATGTTGGTGATTACAGACAGTAATGGCTGGATAATATTCGTGCTGTCCAATCGTCCACCGAGTCCTACTTCAATAACAGCAATATCGACTTTACTTTTCTCAAAATAATCAAAAGCCATTGCTACAGTAATTTCAAAAAAAGAAGGATTTACCTCTTCTATCAAAGCCTTGTGGGTTTGAACAAAATCCGTAACAAAATCCTGTTCACACATCACACCATTGACACGGATACGTTCTCTGAAATCCAGTAAATGTGGTGAAGTATAGAGCCCGGTCTTATAACCTGCTTCGCTCAATATAGCCGCAAGCATATGGGATGTAGATCCCTTTCCATTAGTACCGGCAATGTGCAAGGTTTTAAATTTTTGCTGCGGGTTGTCCAGCGCGTTGCAAAGTTTGATGGTATTGTCAAGGTCTTTTTTGAAGGCCGAGGCGCCATCCCTTGTAAACATAGGTAATCGAGTATATAGATACTCGATTACCTCCTTATAAGCATTCATCTGAATGATTTTTATCTTAATCTAAAATTGAATACAATCCGCCCTGTTTGGGTATCAGGGGCATTAGGCAATTGATTTAGTCGTGCCCCTCTGACGGCACGTTCACATTTCTCCAACAAAGAAGGATCTGTGATCGTTGTACCTTTTACACCAGCACGGGCATACGTAATAACACCTTGCTTATTCACTCTGAATTCCACCGCAACCTTTCCAGCCTGTTGACCATTATCATCAATACTTGGTCGTTGTGTAAAACTACGGTTTTCAATGGACAACATCATGTTGCCATTGCCTGATCCTCCTTCGCCATAATTGCTAGCCAAAGGATCTCCTAATTTAGAACCTTGATTTCCGGGAGTTGTACCTGTACCGTCACCAGCACCCTTACCGTTATTTTTATTTCCTTTGAAAAGCGCTTTTGCATTTGCTTGAGGCGCCACTGCTTTCGTTTCTTTGGTCGTTTCAGGCGCCTTTGACACCACCTTCTTTTCGGTTTTTGTTACAGCAGGTGCCTCTTCTAGATCCTGTGTGACAACTGCCTTTTCAGCAACTTGTTGTGTCGGTGTTGGCGTCGGGGTTTCCACGGGGTCTATACGATCTGGGCGCTCATTATTTGCGTTAGGATCTACAGAAGGTTCTTCCACACTCATGTAATCATCCCCCATTCCTTCAGGAGAGGTACCATAGTTGACGATCATACCGCCCATACCATACTCATCCGGTGCTTGTGCTTTAAAGACCACAAAGAAGCCAATCAACAGCAGCGATGCCATGACCAATGTAGATATCCCCAAGGCCTTGGGGAAATTATTTTCTTCATGTTGAAGATGATATCTCATTGTATAAATCTCCTATATTAACATATGAACAATAAACTTCGAAAAAGTTTAATTGTTCCTACTTATCTTTTTTTGGTTCCGTTGCCAAGACCACCTTCACTTTCAGACGATTGGCTACATCCATAACCGAAATGACATTTTGGATAGGAACAGTATTATCGACGTAAAGCATAATCGTCAATTCTTCTCCACCAGCCATTTGCGACTGGATAGCCGCTTCCAACCCCTCTACAGGGACCGGATTTTTATCAATGAAATAGCCCAATTCCTTTGTGATGGATACCGTAAGCGTCTTTTTCGCAACAGATTGTTCACCTGCACTCGACTTTGGCAACAATAGCTTGACCACTTGCGGATTCGAAACCGCCGATGCCAACAGGAAAAACAACATCAGGAAAAACATGATGTCGTTTAACGCTGAAGTATGGACTTCGGCAGATGGTTTATTTTTTCTACTTCGTAAGTTCATTATCTTCCTGGTTCATCCAATAAATCAATAAATTCTACTGCATCAGTTTCCATACGTAAAATCAATCGTTCAACCATCATATTTAAGATATGATAGCCTAAATAAGCCAAGATACCGACAGCAAGACCCGAAGCTGAAGACACCATTTTCACATATAGACCACCGGATACGGATGCGATGTCTATACCACCCGCCAATTCTACCTCATGGAAAATCCTGATTACCCCAAAGATGGTACCAACGAAACCAAGCATTGGCGCAATACCCGCAATAATACCAAGGATATTGATGTTTTTCTCCAACTTGGCAACTTCTAATTTACCAACGTTTTCAATCGCGCCTTCAATATCTTTGATTGGTCTACCTACACGTAATAGGCCCTTCTGCAACATACGTCCTAAAGCCGAGTTGCTGGAACGACATACAGCCAACGCTGAGTCTAAATTTCCAGACAATACATTTGCTTTCACTTGAGACATCAAACTATTATCGTATTTGGCCGCTCTGCGAATAGTCAGATAGCGTTCAAAAAAGATAACCAATCCAATAAAGAACAGTAATAGGATTGGAACCATTATCCATCCCCCTTTGATCATCATATCGATCAAACTCATGTTTTCTGTACTAGCAGCAGCAGGTAACGGTTGTTGCGCAGCTTGATTAAACGTATCTACAGCAGCCCTTGCTGTATCTTGCACTAATGACATAATTATTAATAGTTTTATATAGTTTCTATAATGTTTCTACCCAAGCACCTTCAATTTTTTTCTCTACAGATTTTCGAGCGAGGTCAGCCTCCGCTTTTGTCATGTAGGTATTCAAGATGATTTTCTTTCTATTCTTTTTAAACTTACCTTCTATTGCGCGCGCAGTTTTATAACCTAGCGCCCGAAGACGTTTTGCCTCCTCCTCTGCCTGTGCCATTGTACGTGCAGAACCGATAACGAGCTGATACTTTGGCTGTGCAACAGGAATAGATTCTTTGATAACAGGATCTGCCTGCAAAACCGGAGTTTTTTCAGTTGTTTTCTTTCCAGCAGTTACGGCAGTACCTTTTAATGAATCAGGAGCCGTTTTTGCCAGAGAATCTACCTTCTTTAAACTGTCCGCCACTAATGTGTTGGATGTGGTATCATTGATTGGTAAATTATTTTTCTGAACAATTGTATCACCAGCAGGTTTTAAGGCCGGTTGTGTCCCACCAAACAGCGAATTTTTCAATCCCGGATTTGTATATAAAACACCCGTTGCAATCATGACCAATACAATGGCCGCTGTTATCCAATACCAGATTGCATTCGAATTGCGCGGTTCCTCCTCATAAATATTGGGAGCATAAGCAGAATTTGCAGCAGCAATAGCACCAACTTCCTTCTCCGCGATTTTCTCATCTTCGGCAACTTCCTGGCTATCGTTCTGGTCAATCGCTGTTGAAGCAGCTACAGTAGCTAAAAGTTCAGCTTCAACCTTAGCATCCTCCTCCACGGTATTTTCCGCTGGGGTATGTTCCTCCACGATCGGAGCGATAGGTTCGACCAATTCGGTTACGGATTCAGTCGGTGTAAAATTGTCATCATTTTCTAAATCCAGTGGCTCGCGCTGTTCGTTTGCAGTGTCCGCTTCCGTTTCAACGTCATTCCCAACAACAGCATTTGCCTCGTTAACCAATTCTTCAGCAGGTTCTGACACTAGGGCTTCATCTGACTCAGCAAGTCCATGTTCATCCTCCCGTACCGGAATAACCGTTTCAATTTCAGGACCAACAAGATTGACAACAGGCTGAAAATTAAAGCCAGATAAATCTAAAGGCTTAAATACCAAACTTGAACCGTAGCTAATCAATAGACCAAGATCATCCAGCTTTACCTGACCAAATTGCCCTAAGTCATTTCTTAAGCTGCCCACAGTATCGTCCAGAATTTGCTGCGCCTGCCCCAAACTTAAGTTTTCCTGTTGTTGAATATAATGCACGATATTGAATCCATGTTGTGCAGAATAGTCCAGTTCGACATAGGATATAGGTGGCAAAAACACATTATTCTGTTTATCAAATTGAGCCGGAGAATGAATTCTTTTGAACACACCTATTCCGGGCACGTATACTTCCGCATAGCGTCTTAATAAACTATTGATGTTTTTGCCTAGATTCATTGTTCTATGATTTAAAATGCAAATTTATAATCTTAATTCGTTAAAACGAATAATTAAGACCACCAATTACATTGAATCCCAATCTTGGGTAATACATGTAACGCTGATATTCCTTCCCAAAGATATTATTTGCTTTCACGAAAACACCAAATTGTTTTTTAATTCGGTATTCCGCACCAGCATTTAAATCCGCAAAGGAAGCAATCGTGACTTTTCTTCCAACAGGAGTTCCACTATTATCCGTAACACGGCTGCCATCGGTATTATAATCGTAAACATACGCATAAGTATTACCTTGGCTAGAAAGCTCTGCGTCCACAAAGAATTTATCCGAGATATTGAAACGCGCATTGGCTTGCAACCTAAATTTAGGTAAGCCCCATGCCTCTTCTTCATCACTCAGATTATAGTCATCAATAAATACTTTACCACCTAGATTAACCAATTGTGATAAGCGGACATTAATCTCCCCTTCCAATCCCATATGTTTAGCTTTATTGATCTGACCATCATAGACCACATCAAAAGCCCAAGGAATATATCCGCCTTGATTATCGCCAAACGCACTATTCTTAAACAAAGGCAGTCCCTCGATCTGCTTGTAAAATACCTTTACTTTATAACCAAATGTCGCACCAGCATTCCCTTTTAAACCACCATATACATTCAATTTTTCGATGGAGTTGGCAATTCTAACGTTTGGTGCCAAATAAGGGTTTTCCTTCGCAAAGTTACGGAATGAACCTTGTCTCACATTCCCGTTAACACCGGCAAATAAAGAAATATATTCCGGAGCCAAAGAAAAATCGGCTTCCACCGATGGAAAAACATTGAAACGGGATTCGTCACCAAATTCCGAAGTCAGGTTGGCACCCAAAGTTACGTTATAGTTATCTCCTTTGAATCGAATGTAAGGATTGATCAAAAACAAATTATTTTTCACATTCGCTGTGTCATTTTCGTTTTTGACATCGTTCATGGTCACGCTCACGTTGGCTCCAACATTGAAAGCACTCATGCGTTTATTCAAATATCCCGATAGGGCAAAGGAATTTTCCTTCGCTTTATAAGCATCCTTGAATAGGTAACCATCTACTTTAGCAGAGTAGCTCACAGATTGCTCATTCTTCGGATCAACATTACTTGCCAGCTCACCATTTAAATAAATATCAGTAAATGTTTGTTTGTCTGGTGATGTATTCAATAATGTGGTCCCAGGTTGGTCGAAAGTTTGACCGTAGAAATTCGTACCATATCGATTGTAACCGATTGTACCTTTTACGGTCACGGCATCCAATACACGACGTCCAAAAATACCAATGTCCTGCGTGCTAAATTTCTGACCATCGATATTCCCCTTTTGGCTTAAGTGTTTCGCAAATAATCCAAAACGTGTATTTTCAAACTGCTCGGAAGCTAAATACGCTTCGCCTAAAATGGTATTATAGTTACCCACACCAAATTTGACATAGTTACTGCTGTGTTCAAAAGGTTGTGCAAATGGAATCTCCTGCACATTCAATTGTTTCAGACCTGTATTGATATCTAATTTCTTATCAATAATATTACCATAGTTTAATTTTGGTTGATATTCCCGTTTGTTGGTCATATCAGGACTACGACGGATTTTTACAGCATCTGCAAGAATCGGTTTGTAATCACGAACAACATCAAAAGAATCAATAGTGACCGGTTTTTCAGGATCGTTCTTCTTGCCTGTTTCCTGTGCAAAAGAATTCAATCCCACGCCCATCAAAAGCGCTGCTAAGGTATATTTCTTCACATTTCTATTTTGCAACTTCTTCATTGTATCCTATTTCTTTTTGTTGTTCAATTTATTTAGACGTTCTTTTGCAGCAGGCAAAATATCATCTTTCGCATCGTAATTATCCACAATTGATTCAAGTGTTGCCTTCGCCTGGAATGCATCGCCTTTACCAGCATAAGCATCTGCCATTGTGATAAAGCTTTTTGCTACCCAATATTCATAAGAAGAGAAATTGTCAGACAAGTCCATTGCTGTTTTGATACAGGCATCGTATTGTTTGTTCTCTAATTGAATGACAGCAACATTGTATTTCGCTTCAGCACCAAATACGGTACGGCTCTTCAAAGCAGCCAAACTAAACTCTTTCATAGCCTCGGCTTTTTTGTTCTGCTTGACATAACATTTACCAGCATATAAAAACGCATTCGCGATCTCCTCTTCGGAAGATTTTTCATAGTTTTTCACTGCGTTGGTATAGTTTAATGCTTCTTTATAATCACCGATTTCATAATAAGAAACCATCAGGTTATTGATTGCAAAACCGTAATTAGATTTATATTCAGAAGTCAGCTCAAGTTTTTTCAACAACTGAGTTGCTTCATTATATTTCTTTTGTTTCAAATATAAATTTGAAACCGAAATCAATGTACGTTCTGTATAAGGAGAAGTCCAGTCATTCAAGATAATATTGTAATCGTGTAAGGCATCTTCTGTATTTCCCAATGCTGCATTACTTTCTGCACGCACAAAACGCGCATATTTTTCTTGGTTTGGTTTCGGGAATTTATCGAAATAAGCATTTACAGCTTCTACAGCGCCTTGGTAATTTCCACGGGAGAATAGGGTTGTTGCTGTCGAGAACGAACGTGAATCTTGCTCAGACTTCGAAACGTCCCCTAAATTTGTTCCTGTTGCATATTTGATATATCCAGTCGCATCCCCTTTATCCAGATAGATATTCTCGATCGAGCGCATGGCCTGTCTTGCTTCGTCTGTAGATGCATATTGGTCAACGACACGTTGGAATGTTGCTAGCGCAGCATCATTATTATCCTGGTTATATTGAACCAAACCAATTGTTACCAAAGCACGTGGCACATAACTGCTTCGCGGGTATTTTTCCACCATCGATTGAAGTCCAGAGATTGCCTGATCGCTTTCACCCATTAAGAAACGAGTATAAGGAATTTCAAAAGCAATATCATCCGCATAATTCGAGCTCGGGAATTGTGCTATGACAGCATTCAAGGTTGAGATCTTACCATTATTATCTCCTTGTAATCCTTGGATAACGCCACGTTGGAACAAGGCATAATCTTGGCTTGGTGCTTTTGAAGAAATCAGCTTATTATATTCCGTCAAGGCTCTACCATAGTTTTTTGAAGAGAAATAAGAGTCACCCAAACGTGCGATCGCATCATTACGGGTATTGATCTCTAAACCTTTTGAACCACCTGTGGCCAAGAAACGTTCAAAATAATTCGCCGCTGTATTGTAGTTTCCATTACGGAAAGCGGCATAGGCTAAAGCATAATTTGCGTAGCCGTATACATCTGTTTTATTTGCACCCGGTAAACGTAAGAACTTATTGAAGTTTGTTACTGCTTCACCATATTTACGCACCTCATACATCGCTTCAGCTTTCCAATAGGTTGCTAGAGCATAGATTTCTTCATCATAACGGTGCTGTTCAGAACGCATGAACAAAGAAATTGCATTTTCAAAAGCACGCTCGTTATAAAACTCCAAACCTCTGTAGTACGTTACTTTTTGGTAAGCAGCATTTGCTTCTTTACCGCGTTTTGGAATAGACTCCAAGATATCGACCGCCTCACGGTAATTTTTCGTACTTAACAAGACTTCTGCCAATAAGGTTTTTGCTTCCTCTTGACGTTTCGATTTTGGATAAGTTTTCAGATATTCCTGTGTAGAAGCCAGAGCAACTTGGTGGAACTCCAATTCGTAAGAAAGCTTTGCGTAGTTGAACAAACCCTCTTCTTTCATGGCTGGATCAAAGTCCAGTTTTGATGCTCTAAAGAAGGCATTACGTGCAGACTGTTTGTTCCCTTTTTTCAAGAAGCTATCCCCCAAGGTAATCATAGCCGATTGGTAATAAGCATCAGGCTCGGTCATTTTTTCCAGTTCCGTAATTGCCTTATCGTAATCCTTTAATTTATAAGCGATATAACCGATCTGATAACTATCTTGGTTATTCTGAGTCTTGCCTTGATCTTGTGCCTGGAATTTATCGTAATAATCTTTTGATGTTTTTAGATCACCTTTAATAAAGTAGGTTGCGGCGATAATGCGAAACATCTCAGTCTCATTTTCCTGCTTGGTGCGCGATAAGATCGGCAATGCATAGTCCAATACATCATCATAGCGTTTATCTAAGAAATATAGTGCCGTAATGTAGTAAGGATAACTGTTTTCGAATTGTTTGGAACCATTCAAACGCTCAAATTCATTTAAAGCAGTTTTGTACTCTGCATCTAAATAACATAAATAAGCAAAGTAGTAGATTGATGCCTCCTGAAATTCAGTTTTCTGATCTTTCAACCCCTCAAATAAAGGTTTTGCTGTCTTATAATCTTTTGTCATAAAAGAAGCATAACCTAATTTAAAGCGATATTCTACATTCTCTTTACCAGCAAGGTTTTTACTATCGATCTTTGTAAACCATTCAATCGCTTTCACATAATCTTTTTTGGCATAATATGATTTACCGATCTGAAAATAAGCAGCTTTAGAATTGGCGCTAACAGGGAAATCTTGAATATATTTTAGGAAACGATTTTCAGCATTTGACTCGCCCAATTCCAGGGCGCAAACAGCTTGATAATACCGTACATTTTCCTTTAATAAAGATAGCTCCTCTGTCTCATCCAATTGTAGATTGGATTTCGTCCGTAAGGCCTCTACACGATCAAATTGCGCTGACGCAGAACCAAATTTCCCACGTTCATACAATTCCATTCCTGTTTTGTAAGCCTTGTTGATTTGTTGCCATTCTGTCTGTTGCGCTAATGCTGGCGTCGCCATAACGGTTAGTGCAACTCCCACCTGGTAAATCTTCTTATACATAATATGTGAAACCTTAATATGTTATTTATCTGCAAATGTAAATGAATCTCCTTTCAAACCCTGATAAATTTGCCCTGAAATATAAATTTATCGCCTACTCCGCCGCCATTTAAAGCTTTAAGATCAGTCAAAATTTATTGAAAATCAGTTCAAATCTCTGCAATCCTGGGAGATAGTTTTATTCATTTTACTAAATTATACTTTAATTGAGCTATTTTACACAAAAGTTATTAACATCTGTGAATAATCCAGTATTATAACGGAAATTTTGCACAAAAAATATGCCCGACCAAAAATAAAGTCAGGCATAATATTGTTGATTGAAGAATCATTCGATTTGGTTATCCCGCATCGATGACTCTGCCTTATCAGCTCCGCTATTGAAATACCAATTAACCGCGTTGTCCAGCCAATAGGTACAATACTGCCATGCGGACAGCAACTCCATTTTCAACCTGATCTAAGATAATGGAATGCTCACTATCGGCTACATCCGAAGTGATTTCAACCCCACGGTTGATTGGTCCGGGGTGCATAATTGTAATGGGTTTCTCCAAGGAATCCAAAATTTCCTTATTTAAGCCATATAGCATGGAATATTCTCTTAGTGAGGGAAAATAAGCAATATCTTGTCGTTCCAATTGGATACGCAGCATATTTGCAACATCGCACCAATTCAATGCTTTTCTCAAATCGTGCTCAACCTTTACACCTAACGAAGTGATATGCTTTGGAATAAGGGTGGTCGGTCCACAGACCATGACTTCTGCGCCCTGTTTTTGAAGACACAGAATATTGGATAGCGCAACCCTTGAATGCGTAATATCACCGATAATAGCAACTTTACGTCCAGCAACATCACCAAAACGCTCGCGGATGGAAAAAGAGTCCAACAAAGCTTGCGTAGGGTGCTCATGTGCTCCATCGCCGGCATTCACAATTTGAGCATCGACATGTTTACTTAAAAACACACCAGCCCCAGCATAAGGATGTCGCATCACGATCATATCAACCTTCATAGCGAGGATATTATTGACTGTATCGATCAATGTCTCGCCTTTACTCACAGATGAAGATGAAGCTGCAAAATTAACGATATCTGCAGATAGTCTTTTTTCAGCAAGTTCGAAAGAAAGCCGTGTACGTGTTGAATTTTCAAAAAACACATTGGCAATGGTGATATCGCGTAAAGAAGGTACCTTTTTGATTGGTCTATTTAATACTTCTTTGAAATTACTCGCGGTATCCAGAATCAATTGGATATCTTTCTCATTTAGATCTTTGATTCCCAATAAATGGCGAGTACTTAATTGTTCTACTGCAGATGACATTTTATAGTATATTCAAGTATTTACTAATCATTTTTAATCGGACGGTTCGTTCCCAAAGGTCAATTAGAACCTTCAGCTATTTTTACTGAACTTGCTCCTAATCATTACCCGAAGTTTTTTTCTCCGTGACCAAGATAATGCTATCCTGATCGTCAGATTCCTTCCAATTCACAATCACTTTCTGTGAATCTATAGAATCAACTTGTATTCCAATATAATCGGGTTGAATCGGAATCTGTCTAGAGAATCGACGATCCACCAAAACAAGCAGCTCAATTCTTCTTGCCCTTCCAAATGCCTGTACAGCATCCATTGCCGCCCGAATGGTACGTCCTGTCCACAAGACATCATCAATAAAAATGACATCTTTACCTTCTACAATAAAATTGATATTTGTGCTATTTGCTAACAACGGACCAGCATTACCTTTTGTACGGAAATCATCGCGATAAAATGTAATATCCAGGTCACCGACCAAGATCGGTTTTTCGATCATGCGTTCAAGTTCTTTGACAATACGTTTAGCTAAGAAAGTTCCTCTTGGTTGAATACCTATGACGACAGCATTTGAAAAATCACCGTGATTCTCAATCAATTGACGACATAGTCTTTGAATGGTGATTTGAAATTTTGGTCCGTCTAATAAAATCGACTGTTTCATTATGGGAATGTTTGAGCAAAGCTACACTTTTTTTGATAAAAAACATGGCTTATACGCCAATTAATTTCAATATTTCAATTCTCCACAGGAGAATTAATAAGCACTAAAGCAACATGCCATTAGCACGATTGAGCGACTCTACAGACATCCCTTCCAGAACAATCCCGCCTCTTTCCGCTATAGACTTATTTATTGATTTTCTTTAACTACCCTAAGAAAAAAAAGAATGTCCTCTCAGGCGTCACTAGCATATAGGCCCTATTAATAGCACCCTCTTTTAATCATTCTTTTTATTGCCTCGTGCAAAATAATATACAGGCAATCCAATCAATACCAATATAAAACCTGGCCAGGTATACTGTGGTTTATAGATAATGAGTAGTACACAAAATACGGTACCAATCAGGAGATAGATAATCGGTGTAAAGGGGAATAAAAATGTCTTATACGAACGTTCGATTTCAGGCTTTCGAACACGTTGAATAATAACTCCTAATACTGTAATCATATAGAATATCACAATAACGAAAGAGATCATATCCAACAGATTACCATATTGACCGCTTAAACAAAGTAAGGAAGCCCATATTCCCTGCAACCATAGCGATCGAGCTGGCACATCAAATTTGTTATTGGGAATAGCCTGTTTTAGGAATAAGCCATCTTTGGCCATCGTCTGAAAAACCCGCGCTCCTGACAGCGCAAGACCATTGACACAGCCAAACGTTGATATCATCACCAAGATGGCCATTGCAATCGTACCGGTATGCCCCAGCATCTTTTCAGCTGCTGCAATAGCCACGCGGTCATTCGTCGCAAAAGCGATCTCTTCGCGGCTCAATGCAGAAAGATAAATGTAATTACAACAGATATACAAAATCATAACAAGACTGGTTCCAATGACAAGCGCACGAACCACATTGCGCTGCGGATTCACAATCTCGCCAGACACAAAAGTCACGTTCTCCCAAGCGACACTACTAAATACAGAACCGACCATAGCTGCGGCCAAGGCCCCCATTAAAGCACCACCGGAAATCCCCATCCAGCCCTCACCTTTCAAATTTTGAAAAGCATCCCAGCTATAAGCCATATTTTCCGAAAAATGATTCTCCTTAATGAGAAACAAGCCTCCTATGATCAATAAAACCAATGCAATAATCTTTGCTGATGTAAAGAAAGACTGTACCGACTTACCACTTTTTATTCCGCGGGTATTGATATACGTCAACAAGAGAATCACGCCCATAGCCAACACCTGTATCCAGGTAATCTTAAACTCTCCACGTTGAAATATTGGTGCAGCATCATTCAATTGGGGGATTAAGTAAGCCGTAAACTTCCCAAAGGCAACGGCAACCGCTGCGATTGTGCCAGTCTGTATAACAGTAAATAAACTCCAACCATATAAAAAACCTATCGGTTTCCCGAAAACTTCCGTGAGATATGTATACTGTCCACCTGCTTTGGGATACATCGAAGAGAGCTCACCATAGCAAATCGCGGCCGCCACCGTAGCAACCGCCGTCAACAACCATACGATTGCCAACCAGTATCCTGAGCCCAGTTGCCGCATCATATCACTCGACACAATAAAGATCCCACTTCCGATCATCGAGCCCATGACCAGCATAATCGCATCCCACAATTTCAGTTGACGTTTCATCATAATATCAGGTTGGTTTTATGCCGTTAAGCTAAGAAAAAATAATCAAAAAAAGAGCTGTCCTTTTTATATGCTTTTCAAAATTAAATTTTGAGCAACATACAAAAAGGACAGCTCCTTATAAAATAGGGCTTGAACGATTATTCTACACCATATTGTTGTTTATACGATTTCTCCAGCTCCGTCACTTGTTGTAGCAGCTGCTTCTCCGAAGTCGATGCCAGAATGCTCTTATATGCACCCAAAGCACGTAGTGCTGTTCCGATATTTGAATATTCCAGTTCCGCTTTCGTTTGTGCAATATCCTGATACCAACGCATATTTTGTGTCATAAATTTCAGATTGCGATTGACAATCTCATTTGCACGTTTATTTTCACCGGTTTCATACAATACGTTAATGATTGGAATATAGCCCAAAATATCACGCATCAAGTACACACGTTTTGGCATTTTCTCATATGTCTCAACAGCTATTTTACGCGCTTCATCTTTATGACCTTCCATCATTAGCTGTGTTGCCGTTCCACCCATCACTGTATTGGTGATCATGGTGATCATGCGATAGGATTCAGGGTCTAAATAAGAAGCATTCGCCATGTTACCCCATTGATATTTCGTAGTAATATCTTTGAATGCAGATTGTGTATCCACCAAGGTTCCCTCTGCTCCTGCAGGAGTTGCAATAGGCATCAAACGTAAGGCAAAACCTTCTTGTACCAAATATTTATCCAATCCAAGATAGTTGTCATTTGGAACAGTCGCAGCAAAATAAATCGGACGTTTCCAGTTATTGTTCAACAAAACGTTTAGGATTGATAACTCCGCTCTGGATACATAATTTCTGTTGTAAGTCCAGCTCATCGTGTCCACAATAGATTCCTGCCATGCTTTTGGAACCACATTATTTTGCAACACAGCCTCTTTATTTATTGGAAGGCTAAAGTTTTTGGTCGGCAAAAAGTTCTCAAATTTACCACCACGCAATTCCAATTTATTTTTTTGGTCATCAGACAATAAAATCTGCATCACTAAATCAAGATCTACGTGACCTGGTACTTTCATATCTTGATAATACAGGACCTCACGAACACCTTTTTTGAATTTTTCATCATCAATATTAATTGGTAGACCATCTGCCTGATTTACCTTTTGTTTCATCTGACGCATATACCAATCAGAACTCAAAAGGCTCAGGTTCACCACCCGTACATCTGGACGATAATTTTCAACTTCTTGTACATACCACAGCGGATAAGTATCGTTATCACCGTAGGTAAACAAGATCGCATTTGGTGCACAGGAAGCCAAGTAGTTTTTCGCCAAATCACGTGCTGTTGTTTTCTCGGAACGATCATGATCATCCCAGTTTTGAAAACCCAGTAATACAGGAGCACCTAATAAACAGGCTCCAGTAGCTATACCTGCTGCCATCTTACCATCAACCTTTTTGCTTAGATAATCCGCAATAGCGAATACCCCCAAACCGATCCATATCGCAAAAGCGTAGAATGAGCCTGCATAGGCATAATCACGTTCACGTGGTTGAAGTGGACTTTGATTCAAGTACAATACAATCGCTAGACCGGTAAAGAAAAATAATAAGCCCACAATTCCGGCATCACGTTGTCTTTTACCAAAATGCCAGAATGCACCGATCAGACCGATGATCAAAGGCAAGAAATAGTATTTATTATTTGAAGGATCAGTTTTCAATGAGTCAGGAATAGCATTTTGTCCACCCACATGCATCTGGTCTACAGGTTTAGCCCCTGAGATCCAGTTCCCCTCCGTGAAGGAACCCTGTCCTTGTTGGTCATTTTGACGACCGGCAAAGTTCCAAAGAAAATAACGACCGTACATATGTCCGATCTGATAGCTAAAGAAGAACTTTAAGTTATCCCCAAATGTAGGAGACTGACCTTCTGGGATCTTTAGGTAATCACGATAATAATCAATATGACCTTGGTCCCTTGAGCTATAAACACGAGGGAAGAACATCGTCTTATCGTATTTATAATCCATACCGTTCTCTACTTTCGTGTATTTATCCTTGTCTTTTCTGTAGGTATAAGTCGGTGTAGCATCCACTACCTGTCCATCAAATGTAGGTCCGTTTAAAAGTGGTTCACTCGCATATTGTTCACGGCCCAGATAGCTCACGAAAGAAAAAGCATTATCCGGATCACTGTTATTTAATGTAGGATTTGCTTTGGCACGTACCATGATCATTGCAAAGGAGCTATAACCGAAGATAATAAATGCTGTACTGATCAAGATCAGGTTCAACATCGGTTTTACTTTTTTGATCGAGTACCAAACACCATAAACAAAAAGAGCAATAACCACTATAAAAAACAGATTAAATCCGGTTCCAAAACCCATGCCTAGACTATTCACAAAGAATAAGTCAAAATATGCGGCAGCTTTGACTGTATATTGGATGATACCCCATAAAATCAGGGCCAGCACAACCACACCGATCAAGAATGCTTTGGTTGCCCCTGAAGAAGTTACTGTTTTCGAGCGTTTAAAATAAATTACCAAGGCTATAGCAGGGATCACAAGTAAGTTCAATAAGTGAACCCCAATTGATAATCCCATCACATAGGCTATAAAGATCAACCAACGATCAGAACCAGCCTCATCTGCATGGTTTTCCCATTTTAATATCCCCCAAAATACAACAGCTGTACAAAGCGAAGACATCGCATACACCTCAGATTCAACGGCGGAAAACCAAAATGTATCCGTAAATGCATAAGCCAATGCGCCGACAGCCCCTGAACCAAATATTTTGATCAAGTCAGCTGAAGTATAGGACTCGCCGACTCCTTTTGCAACGACCTTCTTTGCTAGCGCTGTGATCGTCCAGAACAAAAATAAGATTGTCAGACCACTACATACAGCAGATCCCACATTCATCCAAAAAGCGATCCGTGTTACATCACCTCCAGCAAGATTCGAGAAGATGTTTTGAATCATTAAGAATAAAGGTGCCCCTGGCTGGTGCACAATTTGAAGTTTAAAGGCTGAGGCGATAAACTCACCGCAGTCCCACCAACTCGTCGATCGTTCGGCAGTCATGACATATGCTACTGTTGCAATGAGCGCACATATCCATCCTAAAAGATTGTTGATTTTAGTATAGTTCATAAAATGATAACTGTAAAAGTATTATAATACGGCTCGAAAATAAGGATAAGTTAATAAGAAATGAACTTTATTCTGATTTTTTAACACATATTGATTGAAAAAATTTCATTATGCGATGCAATATTGGCTGTAAAGAAAGCAGCACAAAGGCATTCATGAGCTTGACTAGACCAATACCTGTACAAAAAAGCCGCAAGCATGGAGTAAATTTTAGGGCAAAACAAAAATTATTTATTTGAAAATCAAGCCCAATGCACTTTACAGTACATTTTTATTTGCAGAAATAAGAATAGTCCGTATATTTGCATCATCAAATGTGAACGACATCATCACGATAACGAACACTTTGAATTGTTTGTCCGATAGTATAAGGGTAGTACAACAGTTTTTGGTTCTGTTTGTCTTGGTTCGAATCCAGGTCGGACAACAAACAATAGAAAAGGCTTGCAATCGCAAGCCTTTTCTGCGTTATATGCAAGGCTTATTTTTTATAAAAAGGTTTAGATTTTTTTTAATTTGAATTTTGATTTTTAAAACAAATCTCTATCTTTGCGTCGTCAAAAAGAAAAAAACGGAAACGTTGATTTCTGAAAGACATTGTCCGATAGTATAAGGGTAGTACAACAGTTTTTGGTTCTGTTTGTCTTGGTTCGAATCCAGGTCGGACAACTTTTAAAGTTAAGAGTATATGGATTGTGCAAACAATCCATTTTTTTTAATGTTTAACTTTAAAAAATATTAGGGAATAAAAATATTGAATAAACGACAATACAATAACCCAACATAAATATACAAAACCATGCCTTTGCAATTCAACACGGTTAAATTATTTGCAGGTTCTGGCACTACAGAACTAGCCGAAAAAATCGCACAATCTTACGGGAAACCTCTAGGAGACAAAACATTATCGCGTTTTAGCGACGGTGAGATTCAACCATTCTACAATGAATCTGTTCGTGGAGCCGATGTATTTATCATCCAATCTACCAACCAACCTACCGACAATCTTTTTGAGTTGTTGTTGATGACTGATGCTGCAAAGAGAGCCTCAGCGCACTACATCACTGCAGTTGTCCCTTATTTCGGCTTCGCAAGACAAGATCGAAAAGACAAACCAAGAGTTGCTATTGGCGCCAAAATGATTGCCAATCTTTTGACTGCAGCCGGAATTCACCGTATCATGACCATGGATTTACACGCTGCACAGATCCAAGGATTTTTCGATATCCCTGTTGATCACCTAGATGGCTCCATTATTTTTGTTCCTTACATCAAATCCTTAAAACTTCCAAACTTGACAATTGCGTCACCTGACATGGGTGGATCGTACAGAGCGCGTACTTTTGCTAAATTCTTCAATGCTGAAGTTATCATCTGTGACAAACGTCGTAAACGTGCTAATGAAATCGAGTCGATGTCTATCATTGGGGATGTAACGGGTCAAGATGTTGTATTGATCGACGATATCTGCGATACTGCAGGTACACTTTCGAAAGCCGCTGCTTTGATCATGGAGAATGGTGCAAGATCTGTAAGAGCAGTTTGTACACACGCGGTGTTATCGGGTAAGGCCTATGAAACAATTGAAAATTCGGTATTGTCAGAAATGATTGTGACAGACACCATTCAATTGGATCCGGAAAAAGCAAAACAATCAACAAAAATCAAAGTGTTGTCTACGGCTGATTTGTTCGCAAAAGCAATCACTAGCGTCAACCAACATACATCTATCTCAGATTTATTTGACGTTGAATAGTCTTTTTTAGTATAGCGTATTAAGATATTAGTATTTAGACTCTGGTATGGTAAGCCTTCGGCTGAAATACTGGAGTCTTTTTCTTAGTATTGAGTATTGAGATATGAGTATTTAGACTCTAGTATCGTAAGCCTACGGCTAGACAGTTTGTTTTTTATTCTTGTTCCGCACAATGCCCCCTCAAAACAAGCATCTAAGGACAACCAAGGTTACAATTCAACAGTCCCTCCTCAAGTCAGCAACTTACAAAATAGCATGAGGGATCTTAGTCCCTCAATATCAGTAGCTATTTTTTGATAATACCAAAAATTAAACTATCTTTGCACCTCAAAATTTATAAAAAATTAAAAGATGAAATCAATTGCTATTAGCGGTTCTGTAAGACAGAACGTAGGGAAAAGAGATGCGAAAGAGCTACGTTACCAAGGTTTAGTACCAGCAGTACTTTACGGAGGTAAAGAACAAACTGCTCTTGCTGTATCCGCAGCTGATTTGAAACCAGTTCTTTACACTGCTGACGTTGTAATCGTAGAATTAAACGTTGACGGTCAAACAAAAAGAGCTATCGTTCAAGACGCACAATTCCACCCATTAACTGACCTAGTTACTCACGTTGACTTTTTAGAATTATTTGATGATAAAGAAGTATCATTAAATATTCCTATCAAATTAACAGGAACATCTCCAGGTGTTAAAATGGGGGGTAAATTAGTTCAAAAATTACGTAATTTACGCGTAAAAGCAGTACCTGCTAACTTACCACAAGAAATTGAAGTACCAATGGAATCATTAGAAGTTGGTAAATCATACCGTGTGGCTCAAGTTCAATTGGAAAATGCAAAAGTATTGAACAACTCTGACGATACAATCGTTTCAGTTATCATGTCTCGTGCATTGCGTCAAGCTGAACAAGAAGCAGCGAAAGCAGCTAAAGGTGGTAAAAAATAATCTGAACAAGATTTTCATACTACAGAAAGCACCGAAATTCGGTGCTTTTTTGTTTATTAAATTTTTATTTTTGCAACATGAATTATCTTATCGTTGGATTGGGCAATATCGGCAGTGAATACGCCGACACACGACATAACATTGGCTTTATGGTTGCAGACGAATTGGTCAAACAGGCCGGTGCAAGCTTTTCTTTATTGAAATTGGCATACTACAGTGAATTTAAACAGAGAGGGCACAATGTAACCGTCATCAAACCGACCACCTATATGAACCTTAGTGGCAAAGCGGTTAATTATTATATGCAGCAATGTAAAGTGCCTATTCAAAATGTAATGGTGATTGTTGATGACCTTGCGATTCCATTTGGTTCTCTACGTATGAAACCCAAAGGCAGCAGTGCTGGCCACAATGGGCTTAAATCCATCGAACAGCTTTGCGGAGGACAGGTATACCCGCGTCTACGCTTTGGTATCGGAGATAATTACCCCAAAGGCAGACAGGTTGACTATGTCCTTGGCCCATTTGACAAAGATGAGCAAGCTGAACTGCCTGCGCTAATAGATCATTCTGTCAAAATGATCCAAAGTTTTGTCAATATCGGCATTGAGCTGACCATGACAAATCTGAATACAAAATAATTACTTCTATATGCGATAGGAATAAATCCATTATTAATGTCTTTCAAAATAGAAAAAGCCGAATAAATCGGCTTTTTCAAGTATAAAGTTTGTTCTTTTATTGTGTTATCCCTGCACTAACCTTGTCTTAAGGAAGTACTTAGGGCAGGGTAATCGTTATGCTAAGCTTGTGTGCTTCTTGTGCCGAGCTTGTGTTGAATGTGTTTTTCATCTTTGCAGCAAGAAGAAGTCGACCTCTAATCTACAATCGAGTTATTTCACCTATTTTTCTTTGGCAGCTTCACCTTTTTCCTTCTCCATCTCGGCCTTAATTACTTTTTTAACTTTTCCTGACAGGCGATCCTCTATATTGGCAGGCACTGCCTCGGGATGTTCTTTTGCATGTGCTTTGGTAGTAATAATGATAACACCATCCTTTCCCTGATCACCATATAGCGCAGAGGCACTTTGATCCTTTAAGATTGTAATAGATTCAATATCATTTGAATTTATTTTATTTAGCCCAAAAGTCTTGCCCATAACTTCTCCATCCAAAACAATTAGCGGATCTCCTTTGATCCCATTACTAAAGGCACCATACTTCCCTGGCCCACCACTCGCTAGTCCCCTCATATTGGTAACAATTCCCTGTGCTCTGCCCCTGAGCTCTGGTTCTTTCCCATCTGTTTTGGATTTCCCCTCAAATGTTATGGCCTTAGCATCCTGCTTGTCTTCATTCGCTTTATAAAAGACAGCAAGTGGCAGAGTCTCTCCTACTTTATTTTCAGACTTAAGTTCCTTAGCAACTTTACTGACCTTATCCGGATTTTCCCTTGCCCATTTTTTTGTGGTCACTTCAATAACACCATCTTTCCCTTCACGTCCATATTTTACCATAGCTTGGGCATCCTTTATAACATTAATACTTTCAATATTATTCGGGTCAACACCCTTCATATCTTCCGAACTAGCCTTTACCCCATCAATCACATACAAAACATCGCTTGGCTTATTACCTCCAACTGTAATCCCAATCGTATTACCTCTCAGTTCAGTCACTCTTTTACCAACATTAGCCCCTTCTTTTAATTTCACCAAAACCACACCGTCTTTCCCAACATCACCATATTTATTCACAGCAGCTGGCCCTTCCAACACCGTCATTGATGCAATAGCGTTTGGATCAATGTCATCTAAATTAAAGCCTGGATTTTGAAGAACACCGCCTACATAATACCGCATTTTTGTCAGCGCGATATCTTGTTTTTGTTGCATCTCAACTGAACTGGCTAGAATTGCGCCTCCAGAGATATCGATCGCTAGTTTGGTTTTATATTTAATTAGGGCATTATCATTAGAAAACCAATATTTTGCTAGTTTTCTTTCAGGATAAGCCAAAAAGTCCGCTTTAGAAACGAGCTTATTGTCAATAAAGTACTTTAGATCTTTAGAAAAATCGATATCCGATCTGCTGATTTTTTTAAAATCGCTGGCTTGGTTAGCTTTTACGCTATGAAGGGTATCAATCTTAATCTCATTCGATCCAAAAGCTTCTTTCAATAACTTTCCCGCTTCGCCAACCATCTTCACTGACAACGTGGAATCCCGCTGTTGATCGTCCAATTTAAGAAGCGTAGTTTCATTAGCCTTTTCAACAACCCCTTCTATGCTGCCCTCCGCTTTGCTTACAGTAAATGCTGCACCTGTCAGTAAGAATACTGGCAAAAGAAAGGCATATTTACTCAGTTCTATCTTGGATGACCTTTTCTTATTCATCATCATAATGCGACGTTTTAATAGTTTAAAATTAAATTGATTGCTCAACCCTATTGAAGTGCCCTTTTTGGACACATTCAACAGGCTATATTGGTACGTCTGTTTGTCAATTCCTTTATTGAGCACCTGTTGATCAGTCAGAAACTCCAAATTTTGGCGAATGGCCCTGCGCATGAACCAGACGAAAGGATTGTACCAACAACACACCAATATCATTTCAAACAATAAAATATCCAAGCTGTGAAGGCCTTTCACATGAATATCCTCATGCTTAAAAATATCTTTCAGTTCGGCATCCATATGCTGCCCTTTATTGACATAGATTTTATTTAAAAACGAAAATGGAACAATAGGAATAAACACATTCCGAAAAAAATATGTTTTCCATTGATCCGCAGTGGAATGAAAATGAATCCTCAATAAACTCAATAATTGAAATAGGAACTTTAACAATAACAACACTGCCCCCAAAATAAACACCATCTCCACCAATCCCGCCAATGTAAGCTTTTCTTGAACCTCCTGTTCCCCTATATAAAATGAAATCTGCTCACCGACCAAGCCCATGTCTAACCCACGCTGTACAAACAATGATTTTAAATCCAAAAAAGGGTAAATAAAAGCAAATAATCCGCCTATTAAAAAATAGCCTCTATTTAATGAATAGAATGTTAGGCCTTTCAATAGTCCCACATAACCTAAGTAGATTATGCTCAACAACAGATTGACTTGTATGATATAGGTCAGTAGATTTTCCATTGTATTATGATTTGTTGTTTTTGATCATATCCATGATCTCCTTAAGTTCGCCCTCAGTCAGCTTTTCCTCTTTCACGAAAAAAGAAACCATCTCTTTGTAAGAATTCTTGAAATAATCACCCACAAAAGAATTCATAAACTTGGCTTTATAATCCTGCTCACTGACCATAGGCTCATAACGTTTTGCATTAGCATAACGCACAGCTTTCACAAAGTCCTTACGCTCCAAATTCTTTACTGTCGAGGCAAGTGTCGTATAAGGCATTTTCTCGCCCTTGACATTATCTAAGATCTCTTTAATAAAACCTCCATTTAGGCTCCAGATAGATTGCATTGCCTGCTCTTCTTGTGCTGTTAACTTTTCCATGTCTTAATCTTTCTTTACTATTCTTTCACTAATCTACGAATAATTCGTAAATACCAAAAATATATTTTTATTTATCATGTAACCCATCTAAGCGGGTCATAGGCCAAATATTCTTTGTAACATTACAATCGGTATCATTTCTCGACGTATTTAAAATCAGTCCCATCGAATATAAGTTGACTGGCCGAAAATTTGCTATTCCTTATTTTTTATTTATAACTTTCATCTGTAGATCATATTCTTCCAGTACACAAATTCCATCTTGGTAGAAATGAAATTTTAAACAGCGGTAATTCAAAACAAATACAACAAGATAAATGGCCAAAAGCATCAAAGCGATCAAATGTCCCCATTGTGGCAGCATAAAAGTCAGCACAATACGCCCCGACTATTACAAATGTGACAGTTGTGGAACGGAGTTTTTCTTAGATAGCGATGATATCAATATCAATCACAATTACAACTATCCGCGCAACAACCCGGATCAGTATAAACCAATACGTATCGTATTATTTGCTGTTGTAGGCTTTATTGCCCTCATGTTTTTAATCGGAGCCTTAAGTGCCATTTTTTCCAAAAAACCTGAACCGAATTATTCGACCTATAGTTCGTCCAACACTGCCGACAAAAAAGAAGAAGCTATTACCCTGGAATGGAATTATGCCTCAAACGAATTATTTTTGGATAAAAACAATATTCCCCATATTGTCGTGGTGGGCAATGTCCGGAATTCAAAAGCAAGATTTGACGAAGGGAAAGACAATAAAGTCTATATCGGATTATTTGACCCTAAAACTGGTAAAAAGGAATGGATAAAACAATTGATGGATACTCCCGTCGAATTATCGAGTAGCGACGTTAAATTACAGGTCTTTGAAGACCAAAACCTGTACATCATCGTCAAATCCAAGTATATCTATCAATTGGACAGAAATAGCCTAACCTACAAAAGTGTCCTTGAAAATTATGTCAAAGATGCACCGTCACTCAGCACCGGCATTGCCAAAGTTGAATTTAAATACGAAGATTATGGATCTTCCTATCAAATTATAAACAATGAAGGGCAAAATCTTGCCTATTACCCTTTAATCAATAAATCTATACCGGATAAGCAACTTTACGATGAAAGAAGGAAGAAACTTCCCAATCCGACAACAAAAACTGAGTTCACTTTTTCAAGTAAATCCAGTTATTACCCCGAGGAAAAAATTCAGTTAATCCAATACAGTTACCAATATCAATATGGATTTCCTAAAGATAGTCCGCGCTTTTCCTGGGATAAAGATTATGGCGGATCAGGTATTTTTACCGACCGCGATCCTTACAAAAAGGTACTGATCAATCCTTGGCAATTTAAAGGAGCCCGTCTGATTAGCTTTAAAGATTTCACACCTGGAAGGCTCTATTTTCAGCCTGTCGTGCTTGCTCAGAATGACAAAACACTTTTGATTGCATACAAACCAACACCAGCGGAAGATGATCCTCTACAAATACAACTATTGGATATTTCTACTGGTGCTATACAGAAAACAATCAGCACAGAACTTAAATCCATTTATGGAAACGGCTGTCTACTCAAAGATGGTTTTATTGTCAAAGGTTCAAGCGACTATTACTATTTTGATAATAGCGGAAAACAAATCAATAAATTCGAAGGGTATAATCCCAAATTCGACTCATTAAATTAAATATTATGGGACTATTCAATCTTTTTAACAACCAACTATCAGAGGTCATTGAGTGGAAAAATCAAGACCCCCATGTATTATGGTATAAATTTCCTTCCGAAAGAAATGAAATTAAAAATTCCAGTAAGCTTATTCTTGCCCCAGGACAGGGCTGTATCCTTGTTTATGAAGGGAAAGGTGAAAGCTTGCTCACAGAGGCCGGCACCTATAATTTAAAAACGGATAACCACCCTTTCTTTACAACCTTGGCCAGGTTGAGACAAAATTTTGAGTCTGAACACAAGCTGTATATTTACTTCTTTCGTACTGCAGCTATTGTCAATCAGTCTTGGGGCACAGGAAATCCAATAAAATACATTGACCCACAATATAATCTTCCAGTGGAAATAGGCTTGAACGGTACTTTTTCTTACATTATCAAAGAACCCGTTCATTTCTATAAAAACATCGTTGCCAATCAAAACACAGTCAGCACAGCGGCGATTCAGGATGTTATCAACAATCGAATTCCGCAACAGATTGTCGCACAGATTGCCCAAAAAAAATTGGGTTATAATGAAATCGATAGCCAACTCCCCGTTTTGTCCATTGACATAAAAGCGGCTGTCGAACAGGATTTTAAAGATCTCGGATTAGAAATTACAGATTTTAAGATCCTAGGAACTCAGTTTGACGCGAACACACAACGTAGAATTGGTGAAATTGCTGATTTGACGACGCAAAATCAGGCCGCGCAGCAGGCAGGCTTGAGCTATGTGGAATTGGAAAAATTGCGCGCGCTCCGGGATGCCGCAAAAAATGAAGGTGGTCTGGCCGGCATTGGCGCACAACTGGGTGTTGGCATGGAGCTGGGGAAGCAATTTGATCTTCAAAAAGAAGAGATCAAAGACAATATACAAGAAGAAGGTGATTTTGTCGAAAAACTGCAAAAACTACAATTACTGCTACGTGAAAACATCATCACACAGGACGAATTCGACACACTCAAAAAACAGATTCTCAACAAAATATAACCCATCATGAAATACATCTTTGGTATATTATTCACCTTGGTTATCCTATTTGTAGCCACCTATTTTCTATTAGGGCTCTGGGGTATCCATTTCCTGGATGCTGAAAATTTCAGCAAGATCCTATGGACAACAGGTATCCTTACCCTTACATCTATTATTTTGGTCTGCTTCGTTATCTTGCCTTTTTTTGGTTCGGGCAAAAACGGAAAATATGAGGATAAAGGAAAAGTCGCCCAGCGAAAAATAGATTAACGTTGTAGGTATAATAAGATAGTGTTAAATTTGAATAAACTATTTGCTTATTTGAGTAAATAGTTATTCAATATTATCCAAAATGACGCAATGATGTCATTTAAATTCCAAAAGAACTTTCAGTTTTAAATATCAAATAGTTAAATTTGTGAGATTAGCATACAAAATCAGATATAAGATAACATATAAACATGTCAGATAAAGCATCTATAAATTTAGACGGCACTTCTTATGACCTTCCGGTCATTGTCGGTACTGAAAATGAAAAAGCAGTTGATATTTCAAAATTAAGAGATCTAAGCGGATTTATTACGTTAGACCCAGGATACAAAAACACGGGTGCAACAAAAAGTGCGATTACTTTCCTTGACGGTGAAACAGGTATATTGAGATATAGAGGATATCCAATTGAGCAATTGGCAGAGAAGTCTACGTTCTTGGAAGTTGCTTATTTATTGATCTACGGAGAACTTCCGAAAAAAGAGGTATTGGAAAAATTCAGAGCTGACATCAAAAAGCAAATGATGATCCACGAAGATATGAAGAATTTCTTCGCTGGATTCCCATCCAAATCCCACCCAATGGGCCAACTTTCTTGTTTAGTGGGCGCATTATCTGCATTTTACCCTGAATCTTTAAATCCAAACTTAACTGACGAAGAAGAAGATCAAACGATTATCAATCTTTTGGCTAAAATGCCTACTATCGTTTCGTGGATTCAAAAGAAATCTTTAGGTCATCCAGTAGTTTACCCTAAAAACAATTTGGGTTATATTGACAACTTCTTGAATATGCTATTCGGCGAAGTTAACGACGAAAAAACATTCGATCCTGTTGTCATCGATGCTATGCACAAATTGCTTATTTTACATGCTGACCACGAACAAAACTGTTCGACATCAACAGTTCGTATCGTAGGCTCATCCAATGCGAACCTTTATGCTTCTGTTGCCTCAGGTATCAATGCATTATGGGGTCCTTTACATGGTGGTGCCAATCAAGCGGTAATCGAAATGTTGGAAGCGATCAAAAATGATGGTGGTGATGCAGAAAAATATCTTGCAAAAGCCAAAGATAAAAACGATCCATTCCGTTTAATGGGATTCGGTCACCGTGTATACAAAAACTTCGATCCACGTGCTAAAATTATCAAAAAAGCATGTGACGATATTTTAGAAAAATTAGGTGTTCAAGACCCAGTATTGGATATTGCTAAGAAACTAGAAGAAGCAGCATTGAATGATCAATACTTTATCGATAGAAAACTTTATCCAAACGTCGATTTCTATTCAGGTATCATCTATCGTGCGTTAGGATTTAAAGCAGATATGTTTACCGTATTATTTGCTTTGGGTCGTCTTCCAGGATGGATCGCACAATGGAAAGAAATGCGTGAAAACAAAGAGCCTATCGGCCGTCCAAGACAAGTATATGTTGGACATACCGAACGTAATTACGTTGAGTTCTCAAATCGTTAATTCGATTTATCAGCATAAAAAAAGCATCCCTCGGGATGCTTTTTTTATGCTGATCATATACAGTTTTCATTTAAAAACCTGCTGTCCTTTTAAGATATGATAAAGACAAAGAATCTGTACTCCCTATGACAAAACCATAAGCCGAAGGCATATATAACCAAAATCTCACTACGCATTACTAAATACTCCTATCTAGCAAATACCTCTATTATGTCACGATAATCTACTTGTTAAGTATATTTTAATTTTTCCCTATCGAAATTCCCTGTTTTTCGTTAAGTTTGCGTATTCATTGGACGCTTATTAAAAATCATTATAAATAAGACTTGTTAGATACAATACTACATATCTTGGTTCCCATTGCTATTTTCACCTTTATAGCAGCATTTACCTTATTTGCAGTATATGCCGAACGTAAGATTGCGGGATTTGTCCAAGATCGTCTCGGACCAATGGAAACCGGGAAATATGGCAGTCTCCAGACCATAGCCGATATCCTTAAATTGCTTCAAAAAGAATTAATCACCCCTTCTTTAGCCGATAAAATTCTCTTTAGAATTGCCCCAATTATTATTTTCGTAGCAGTCTTTACTGGATTTGCTGTGATTCCATGGGCCAAAGATTTTATTCCAGCCAATACACACACGGGATTATTCTTTATCATGGCTATTATCTCCATTGATGCCTTAGGGATTCTAATGGCTGGTTGGGGATCCAACAACAAATATTCGCTGCTTGGATCTATGCGTGCAATTGCCCAAATGGTATCCTATGAAATACCGGTTGGGCTCTCATTGATCACCGTAGTGATGCTAACACAGACCCTAAACCTCAATGAAATTGCTATTGGTCAAGGCATTCTGACTAACGGAAGCATCAAGTTTTTAGGCTTTTGGGAAGTCAATGAGATTGGTGGTTTCTTCGCTTGGAATATTTTTCAAGCCCCACATTTAATTGTAACCTACATCATATTCTTTATCGCAACACTTGCTGAATGTAACCGGGCTCCCTTTGATATTCCGGAAGCGGAATCCGAATTGGTTGGTGGTTTTCACACGGAATATGGCGGGATTCAATTTGCCTTTATTTTCCTCGCCGAGTATGCCATGATGTTTTTGGTATCGATGTTGGGTGTAGTTCTGTTCCTAGGTGGCTGGAATACACCACTCCCAAATATTGGCGCGATACGGTTGGCAGATTGGACAACAGGCCTAGCCTGGGGAATCTTTTGGACCTTGACCAAGTCATTATTCATTGTAGGGGTACAAATGTGGATTCGGTGGACTTTACCCCGGTTGCGTGCCGATCAATTGATGAGCTTATGCTGGAAGGTATTGACACCCTTAGCTTTTATTTGCATGGCAATTTCGGCCATTTGGAGAATTTTAATTATAGCATAAGATATGATATTTAAGACGGCTTCCCACGCATTTCGTACAGCAATCAAAGGATTATCTTTGACTGTCAAGCACTTGTTTGGCGCTCGACGTTCGCGTCAGGAATTAAATATCAAAAACGACAACTACTTCGACCGTCAGGAGGGCATTGTCACAGTACAATATCCTGCCGAAAAAATGCCTATCCCCGAAGTCGCTCGCTATCAATTGCAAGTAGATATTGATGATTGCATCGTCTGTGACCTTTGTGCCAAAGCATGTCCCGTAGATTGTATTGAAATTGAAGCGATCAAATCACCAGAAGCGATCGGAAAGACTTCAGACGGTAGCGTCAAGCGGTTATATCCAGCCAAGTTCAATATTGATATGGCCAAATGTATGTATTGTGGACTATGTACGGTTGTCTGCCCTACAGAATGCATTGTCATGACCAATGAATATGATCGTAGCTCGCAAAAGTTAACTGATCTGATCTATGGCTTTTCAGACATGACCGACGAACAAGTTGCACAACGAAAAGCAGAATGGACACAATTTCAAGCTGAAAAGGAGGCGGCAAAGCAAAAATAAAAGCATGGAAACTATTTTATTTTATGCCTTTGCCACACTGGCAATCGGATCGGCCCTTTTACTGGTAAATCTTAAAAATATAGCCCGCGCCTTATTTCTATTTTTCATTGTACTCTTTGCCATGGCTGGCCTATACCTATTTGCACTGGCAGATTTTGTTGCTATCACACAGATCATGGTCTATGTAGGCGGTGTGCTGATCCTTATGCTATTTGCCTTTATGCTTTCCAACAAAGAACTATTGAAAGATCTTCAAGACAGCAGTGGCTCATTTTTGAGCATGCCCAGGTGGCAAGCAGTTGTATTGGCAATAGGTTTTCTAATACTCATGATCTTTGGTATTGCAGAATGGCATCAGTCCATTCCTACCTGGATCCAACAAGCCAAAGAAAATAATACTGAGATTATTCCAACAGATAATAATATCCAACAAATTGGATTACGGTTTATGACCTTTTATGTACTACCCTTTGAAGTCATATCGGTCTTCTTAATGATGGCGCTGATTGGAGCATCACATTTATCCAGAAAGGAGCGCAACAAATGATTACATTAACGCATTTTTTGGTTGTCAGTGCTTGCATCTTCTGCATCGGACTTTATACCGTTCTTTCCAAGAAAAATGCCATTATGATTTTGGTAGGCATCGAATTGATGATTAATGCGGCTATTTTAAACTTTGTAGCTTTTGGTAAATACGATAAAGTCAGTTATGGCGGACAGATTTTCGCCCTATTTGCTATTGTTCTTGCTGCTGCTGCGGTTGCGGTTGGCTTAGCATTGGTGTTAAATGTCTATAGGCATTATAAGACTATCAATCCGGATGAAATCAATGAATTAAAAGATAAGTAAGAATTGGATCAACTTGCTCACATATCACCTCTATACACAGCACTGTTTACAGTCGTTGCGCCATTTATTGCATTTCTATATCAGGCAATGGCAGGTAAGCGCGATCAGTCAGGTGTTATCTCCCTGATCGGCATTATCTTTAGTTTTATATTTGGCGGACTTACCTGGCTAGCAATCTGGAATAATCCGATCGTGTCTGCCCAAATAAACTGGTTTACTATTGGTGCATCTACTTTTAAAGTCGGCATCCTATTGAACAACCTGAATGTACTCATGCTGTTTCTGGTCCCAACAGTTGCCCTTCCGGTACACATCTATTCGAGAGCGTATATGAAAGGGGATTCGGGAATCCATCGCTATTGGATGTATCTTAGCCTCTTCTGTTTTGCTATGTTGGGATTGGTCGTTATGGATAGCCTATTGCTCATGTATATCTTTTGGGAATTGGTAGGTTTCGCCTCTTACCTCCTTATTGGTTTCTGGTTCACACGCGAAACGGCTGTACAGGCCAACAAGAAAGCATTTATCGTAAACCGCATCGGAGACCTCGGTTTTCTGATCGGCCTAGCCATTATATTTACACAATTTAAAACCCTCAATCTGGTTGATCTTTTTGGTGAAGGAGGTCTTATTTATCAATCTAGCATCACTGGCGGACTATGGGTTTCTCCGGTCAACAGCATGGACCAGATTTGGTTAACGATAGCCGGACTGGCATTTTTCCTTGCCGCTATGGCCAAGTCAGCTCAATTTCCTTTACATGTATGGCTACCTGATGCCATGGAAGGGCCAACATCAGTATCTTCACTCATCCATGCTGCCACCATGGTCGCGGCGGGTGTGTTTTTACTCGCCACCGTATTTCCATTATTCAACGAAAGCGCGTTGTTGTTTATTGCGATTATAGGTACGATTACAGCGGCCTCCGCTGCTTATTTTGCATTAGGTCAATACGATATTAAACGTATCCTAGCCTTTTCAACTATTTCACAATTGGGTTTTATGATGGTCGGAATTGGGATAGGAACCTGGGATGCTGCATTATTCCATTTGGTCACACACGCCTTCTTTAAATGTCTCTTGTTCCTGTCCGCGGGAGCTATTATTCATGAAATGGCACATCTCAAAGCACACAGCCACCTTGACTTCGATCCACAAGACCTGAGGAACATGGGCGGACTGAAGAAATACATGCCGAAAACTTTTATACTGATGAGTATTGCCTCATTGGCACTAGCTGGGTTTCCACTAACATCAGGTTACCTTTCCAAAGATAGTATTATCATATCTTCCTTTGAATGGGCTTTGTCAAAAGGCGACTTGTATCTCATTATACCATTAAGTCTTATTACAGTCAGTATTCTAACCGCGTTTTATATTGGTCGCTTAATCTTTAAGGCATTTTTCGGCGATTTTCGAATGCTGGAGCAAGTCAAGGATAAATTGCATGGAACCGTCCTGCATGAAGCACCAAAAACCATGTTGATCCCTATGTTTATATTGGGTATCTGCTGTCTATTCCCGCTATTTTCTCTCAATCCAGTATCCTATCATGACTCCTGGTTGATGGATGGTCTATTATTGGATGAATATACGTTTGCTCCAAGCCATAGCGCTCACCTAATTATTCCATTGATCTTATTGATCGGTTCGGTCATCAGTTGGACAATCGGCTGGAAATGGTATGTACAACATAAATATCCACTCAACGCAAATAATTTTGCACTGAAAGCATCGCTCAATCAAGGTTATATCAATGAGCTATACCAATGGATATTTGTTAATGGCACACTAAAACTGGCTCAGTTCTGTTATTGGTTTGATCGCTTTGTTGTAGATGCCCTAGTTGCTTTTGTTCAGTTTATCGTCTTATCCCTCTCCCAGTTGAGTGTTTGGATAGACAAATATATTGTAGACGGTTTTGTCAATGCTGTTGCTTCTGTAGCCTACTGGACTGGTAACCAAGTTCGCTTGGTACAGAACGGCAAGCTACAGACGACATTGTATTCCGTTTTTCTATTCGTTTTACTTGGTTTAATTTATCTTATATTTTTTTAGGAAATGCCTATTTTATCCTTACTGATATTTTTACCGCTTCTGGCGACGGCGTTTATCCTCGCCCTACCGACACGATATAAATCGAGTTACAAATATATTGCCTTAGCATTTACAGCAGTGCAATTTGTACTTGCGGGCATATGCTATGCAAAATTTGACGCGAGCCAAACAGGCATCCAGGACTTGGCAGGATACCAGTTCGTTGAACAACTTCCCTGGATTCGTCTGGATCTGGGCGCTATCGGAAAATTAGAGATAGATTATCTCATCGGAATAGACGGTATTTCCATGCCATTATTACTATTGAGCGCTTTTGTCATGCTGATGGCGATCGGTGCTTCTTGGAATATACAAAAAAGTCCCAAAGGATATTTCGCCTTACTTATGGTCCTCAACATGGCTGTAATGGGTATTTTCTGTGCGTTGGATTTCTTCCTGTTTTATTTATTCTATGAGGTCATGCTCTTACCACTCTACTTCCTGATTGGTATCTGGGGTGGGGCACGACGTGAATATGCAGCCATAAAATTCTTTCTCTATACGCTCTTTGGTTCGGTATTTATGCTATTGATCATTGTAGGCTTATATTTTTCGGTTATCAACCCAATAACTGGGGCACATACCTTCAATATGATCTACATGATGAATCCACAGAACTATTTAGGGGATTCAATCTTTGCTTGGGATGGTTATCAGGAAATATTGGGTATTTCGGCCAGATTGATTGGTTTTGTGGTGCTCTTTTTTGCTTTTGCGATCAAAGTACCGATTGTACCATTGCACACCTGGCTACCTGACGCACACGTAGAGGCACCAACACCAGTATCCATTATTTTAGCAGGTATCCTGTTGAAAATCGGTGGCTATGGTATTATCCGTATCTGCTATAGCATCTTCCCGGACATGGCTGCACTATCCAATTGGTGGCTTGGACTGATCGGCGTCATCTCCATTATCTATGGAGCATTAAATGCCCTGACTCAAAAAGATTTAAAACGGATGATAGCCTATTCATCGGTCTCTCATATGGGTTTTGTATTGCTTGGTATAGCCTCATTGACAGCCGAAGGGGTTTCTGGTGCGATGTTCCAGATGATTTCCCATGGTTTTCTATCAGCGGCACTATTCTTTCTTGTTGGTGTGGTTTATGACCGTGTGCATGATCGAAACATCTATAGCTTCAGAGGTTTAGCACAGCTCATGCCCAAGTATACCGGTTATGTTGCCGTTGCTTTCTTTGCTTCATTGGGACTCCCCGGGTTCTCCGCATTTATCGGTGAAGCATTTGTTATCATAGGTTCGTTCAATGCGGCGAGCGTCGGTACGGGGCTCCCTCGCTGGATGGCCTTAGCAGGTTCAATCGGTATCCTCTTGAGTGCTGTCTATTTGCTATGGACACTGCAACGGATGTTTTTTGGAGAGATCAGACTCAAAGGTGGCGAATCTTGGGCCAATAAATTGACCGATGTCAACAGCCGTGAACAACTGATTCTATTTCCTACCTTGGCTCTTGCCCTTTTACTGGGTATTATGCCATCCTTGGTATTTAGCAATCTAAATGCAAGTGTATTGAATCTCGTCAGCTTTATCCAACAATTTATTTAATTCAGCATGCTCGCATTCAGTCCATATATCAGTTCATTTATTGATCAAATTATCGTTAGTATTCCCTATTTCAAACCGGAATTAACGCTGATCATTACTTTTATAGGCACTATTATCGCGAGTCTTTTCGTTGATAAATACTGGGACAAAGCATCTTTTACGATTACAATAGCTGGATTATTGTTGAGTGGTTGTTATCTATTGGGACAAGGATTAAGCCATGTGGAGATGGTTGGATTCTTCGACATGATCCACATTGATACATTCGCAACATCGGCACGCGTGATCATCCTGCTGTCGACCCTACTGATTACGATCTTTATTCAACAACGTTATCAGCATGATCGTCCTTTGGGCGATTTGTATGCTGTTGTACTGACCGCCACTTTGGGATTGAACCTCTTGACCATGTCGAGCAACTGGCTGATGATCTTCATCGCAGTAGAGACAGTATCGATCAGCTCTTACATTATGGTCGGTTATTTTTCGTCCAATAAAGTACAGTCCGAAGCCGCGATGAAATACGTCCTCTTCGGATCCATATGTGCTGCCGTTATGCTCTATGGCCTATCGCTGCTTTACGGTTTCACGGGAAACTTAAATTTTGATGCGCCAAGTCATATTGCAGGTCTGATGGAGGCCCCTAGACTAATGATCAGTATTGCCCTCCTTTTCTTATTGACCGGTATTGGTTTTAAATTGAGTTTTTTTCCGTTTCATGTTTGGAGTCCTGACGTTTATCAGGGAGCCCCGACCGTGATTACCACGTACTTAGCGACCGTACCTAAAATTGCCGTAGTCGTTCTGCTATCTAAGTTGCTTGCTGCCTGGCTTGCAGTATCCTTTTATTTCAGCGATTTCTTGGCTTATGTGATCATCATTATAGCCATTGCGACGATGTTGATTGGTAATCTGGCGGCCCTGCGTCAACAGGATGCCAAGCGCATGATGGCCTATTCTTCTATTGGCCACACGGGCATATTGTTGATGGCGGTACTGGTTTATCAAAACAATGAGTCAAACGTTTTGCTGTTCTATTTATCAATTTATGCATTGATGAATATCGCTGTTTTTATATTTATAGACAGCTTGGAGGTCAGTCTAGGCAATACTTCAATAGACTCTTATAAAGGATTGGGCAAACAATCGCCTCTATTGTTCACCTCATTTTCGATCGTCTTAATCGCATTGATAGGCTTGCCCCCTACTGCGGGATTTGTCGGAAAGCTACTCATATTTTCAAAAGTATTCGAGCAGTATCAAAACTTCCAATCCTTTGGTTTACTTGCCTTATTAATTGTAGGGGCACTAACATCCGTGATTTCACTGTTCTATTATTTTAAGATTCCGTTGAATGCCTTCTTAAGAGACAATGTAGACCATTATTCGGTCAAGTCCAATCCTTTACTCCTCGGTATTGGTCTATTTTGTACGATTGCAGTGATCTTACTTGGGTTATTCCCAGACATCTTACTGTCTCTATTTTAAAAAAACATTTTAATTCTTTTCTTAATAGCTGGTTTTTCCAATTCATTTTACTGTTTTTATACAACACCTGAAGTTAAGGATAACTCCATAATATATTTTATATTTGTAACATGATTAGTGCAATAGCAAATCCCATTTTTCAACGTGCTATCCAGGATTACCACGTATACGATCAGATTGATCATCCAATCCAGAATCCGTATGACAAACAATCCCTAGAACATCTACTGTACCTAAAGTGCTGGATTGATACCGTACAATGGCACATGGAGGATGTTGTACGTAATCCTGCCATTGATCCCAAGGACGGTTTATACTGGAAGCGACGCATCGATGAGTCTAATCAGTACCGCACGGACACGGTAGAATATATCGACAGCTACTTTTTACAGAAATATCAAACTATCGAAACACTACCTTCGGCGAAAATCAACACTGAAAGTCCAGCCTGGGCCATTGACAGACTGTCCATTCTGGCGCTAAAGATTTATCATATGGAGCAGGAGACACTTCGTTCAGATGCTTCTGAAGCACATATTTCTGCTTGTCAGCAAAAATTGAACATCTTGCTGGAACAACGTACAGATCTTTCACAAAGTATCGACGAATTGTTGACAGCGATTGAATCAGGTGAAAAATACATGAAGGTCTATAAACAGATGAAAATGTATAACGATCCTGAACTGAACCCTGTACTTTATACATCCGGAAAATAAAGACATGTCTTTGCCGCAGCGAATCATAGTAACCCGGTTTTCGGCCATGGGCGATGTCGCCATGGTGGCTTCTGTATTGAAAGAATTTTGTCAACAATACCCCACGGTAGAGATTATCATGGTGAGCCGTCCTTTCTTTGCACCATTCTTTGATGGCATAAAGAATATCAAATTTCATGCAATTGAACCCAAGACAACCCATAAAGGCCTTTTGGGATTAATCAGATTAAAAAATGAGCTGGCTCAATATCGTGCGGAAGCTGTAGCTGACCTACATTTTAATTTACGTTCGCGTATATTAGATGTATTATTTTCTCTTTCTGGAATAAAGGTCAAACAACTGGACAAAGGTCGCGCAGAAAAGAAAGCCTTGACGCGCAAAGAAAATAAGGTTAAGCATCAATTGAAGCTAACTGTAGAGCGCTATGCAGATGTATTCCGTGCTTTAGGTTTTCACTTCGAACTGAGTCACAAATTGGCTTCTAATTTGCAGGATGTCCCCAAAGCAGCATTTAGCATGTTTGGCAATTTCGAACGAAAAAAAATTGGTATCGCGGCTTTTGCGCAACACCGATATAAAATCCTTTCACTCGTAACGATGGGACAGATCATAGACCATCTGACACATCATGGGTATGACGTATTGCTCTTTGGAGGAGGTAAGGAAGAGTTTCAAATCGCGCAAAACTGGACTGAAAGTTTTCCAAACACCTACAATACCATTGGAAAATTTACGTTGAGAGAGGAACTGGATATCATATCAAATCTGGATCTGATGATCAGCATGGATTCCTCTGGATTGCACATGGCTTCTTTGATGGGAATACGATGTCTATCACTATGGGGCGCAACTCACCCATACGCGGGATTTACCGGCTATGGACAGCAATATGATGACTGTATCCAAGTAGAACATCCCAACCGTCCGAGTGCTGTATACGGCAACAAACCTTGCGATTGCGATGGTACAGAGGCGATTGATTTAATTACAGCAGAAATGCTGATCGAAAAAATAACAGCGATACGATGAGGATAGGATTAGTGGTAATTCGATATGGATTAGACATCACCGGTGGGGCTGAATTCCATTGTAGAATGTTGGCTGAGCAATTGTCAAAAAAACATGAAGTAACAGTATTAACTACGAATATCAAGTTTCTAGACAAACCCGAAATGAATTTCAGTGAGGGATTAGAGCCTGTCAACGGTATTCCAGTACTCAGATTTGTTACTGATCAATCCCAAGAACATTCGTTGGCACTTACTGAAAAAGAAAGTAAAATTTCACGAAAAATCCGTAGGCTGATTCATCGGCTCGGGCTATCGAGATTGATTTTTTCACAATTCCCTATTTGGAAATACAAAGTAGAATCCGAATCGAAGCATTTAGAAAACCATCCCTTTTATTCTTCGACTTTACTGAGCTACATAAAGGAGTTCCAAGGTCAATTCGATAAGTTTATCTTTTTCACTTATGAAAATCCACTTACCGTATTTGGATCGCTAATTATACCGCAAAAATCTATTTTGATCCCAACAGCACATATGGAAAGTATGCTATTTAGAAGCATCAATACATTAGTTTTCTCACAGGTCAATCATATTGCATTCAATACCGAAAGTGAGAAAAAGATGTGCCAGGATTTATTTAGAGGCTCCCTAGCAAACAACTCAATCGTTGGTATTGGAGTCAATCAAATCGAAAATACACTAAATAACATCGATTTAAACGAAAAATTCAACATTCACGCCCCCTATTTACTCTATTCTGGTCGAATTACTGCTGTAAAAATCAATAATTTCATGCAGTATTTCCTCAAATTGAAAAAGGAAAGAAAAACTGACCTGCAGTTTGTATTGACAGGTGAGCGTCCGGCTATAGTTGAAAATCATTCCGACATTATTTATACGGGTTTTGTAAGTGAAGAAGATAAAAAATTACTAATGCAAAAAAGTTTGGCAATTATTAATCCTTCTCTAGCTGAAAGTTTATCTTTACTTACATTAGAAGCTCTTCATTTGGGTAAGCCAGTTATTGGTAACCGCAAATGTGCTGTTATGGTAGAACACGAACTTAAAAGTGGCTCAGTCTTTTGCTATAATTCTTTCGAGTCATTTGCAGCCATTATCGATTATTTACAAGATCCAAAAACTAATTTCGATACCCTAAAAATAAAAGCTCAAGAATATGTACACAAACATTATAATTGGGATTTGGTATTAAGTAAATTTGAAGAAATTTTTAAAGAAAGCTAAACCAGGTCAAGCATGATAACAGTCGGATTTGATGCAAAACGATTTTTTTTCAATCGAACAGGCTTAGGCAATTACAGTAGGGACCTTATCCGAGTTTTGGAGTTGTATTATCCAGAAAACAATTATTTAAAATACACTCCAAAATTGAATTCTTCTGTTCTTTTTGAAAAGGAAAATGATGAAACAATACGTTTGCCTCAAACTAAATTAGATAAATTCTTTCCGGCATTATGGCGAAGCTGCGGTATTGTCTCAGATCTAAAAAATGATCATGTAGATCTTTTCCATGGATTGACGGGAGAGATACCACACGGTTTAAATACAAGAGAAATTAAATCCGTAGTGACCATACATGATTTAATTTTCTTACGTTATCCCGACCTTTACAAACCAATAGATCGCTGGATATATAATAAAAAATTTCGTTTCGCAGTCACTAATTCAGATAGGATAATTGCAATTAGCGAACAAACTAAATCAGATATTATCAATTATTACAACATCCCTGAGAATAAAATTGAAGTAATCTACCAAGGTTGTCATCCATGCTTTAAGGAGCCAAAGAGCCAAGCTCAAAAAGATGTGCTGAGACAACAATATAATTTACCGGATGAATTTCTGCTGAGTGTTGGGTCAATCGAAAAAAGAAAAAACGTCTTACAAATTGTCAAGGCAATGCACGATATTGATATTCCATTATTAATTATTGGAAAAGAAACCCCCTATCTAAATGAAATAAAAACTTTTATCGCTGCACATAAATTGGAAGATAAGATCATTATTAAGCAGGGATTTACTGTGGAAGAATTATCAACTATTTACGCAATGGCTTCTATTTTTATTTACCCTTCTATTTTTGAAGGATTCGGTATACCCATTATTGAGGCCCTATATTCAGGAACTCCCATTATCACAACCAATTCAGGGGTATTTCCGGAAGCTGGAGGACCTTCCTCTTATTATATCGATCCGTCAGATGTAGAAGAAATTAATGCTGCAATCAAAACAATTCTTACCGATACACAGCTTAAGACCCTGATGATTCAACAAGGACTTCGTTATGCGCAGAAATTCAACGATGAAAAAATTGCATCTGATCTGATCGACTGTTATAAATTTCTTTTGTAATTCTATTCACCTTTCTGATCGGTATGCTCAAAGTATTTTTCCAACACCTTCAATGCGATTAAATCCTCAAGTCGTTTATCTTTGAATTGAGCAGTATATTCATTTGCATTGTTCACTATACGTTTTGCCTGTTCCTTATTTTCAATATAATAATTCAGTTTATCCTCCAAATCAGAGTAGTCCTCTTTGATGCAAATAAAATGATAATCTGGAATTAATCGCCCCTCCATAAACCAGGTTTCATAAGTAGGCATTGGCATTACTGCGATAGAATTGGAGGACATGATCCATTTTAAATTTGTAGCAACATCATTTCCCTCCAGGGCCAGTATAAATTTATAATCTAAATGTCCTGTAATAGATAAGTAATTAATATCGGAAGATTTATTTGCCTTCTTAATATTACACAGTGGGTGATTGTTATACAATGAGTAGAAACGTTCACGATGTGGCTGCGAAAAACCACTCCTTCCTACCAACATATTGATTTTGTCCTCAAACAGAACATCATCATGAATAAAATTAAAGTGCCTTGATTTATCAAGTTTTAAAATGACTGAATTGCCGTTCTCCCCAGCAATTGGTCTACTTTTAACAATTGAAGGAAATTCTGGAATATGGATAATATCACCTGGCAGAATACTAAATTTAAGTTTAGGATTAAAAAATCTCAGATACTCTTTACTATCAAAATAATAAACTCGAATTCGTTCCGGAATATGATATTCCTCAATTGTTATTGTTCCCTTCCCTAATACGCTGTTATGAGTTAACTTGTTATAATAATCAACCCTGTCGCTAACATAAGTTGCATGTTTAATGTAATAAGCATTAGTTAATAGCCTTTTCAGTTTTAGTTGTGCAAATCGGCTTGGAGTGATTTCCCTTACAATGGCTTTGATATAATAATAGATCTTATTATTTCTATTCCTCAAAAAAATTCTTTTGAAATTCATGGATAACAAATACTTAAGGCCTAAAGTACGCAAAAACAAGGGAATTTGCTGAATTAAATGCCCTTTAAATATCGGAACCAGGTTTGACAACCGGGATACGAAGTTGCAACTTCTTCCAGTGATTGGATCTATCTTTATAAATCATAATTTTACCAAGCTTATATTTAAATTTCATAATCCCCCTGTAATCATCTGCAATACAACGGTATTTAACTTCAGGATTTTCTTTTAAAATTTCATTAATTGCTAGGGTATAAACTGTCGGACCCGTCATCGCATGGACATCATGTGGAAATCTGTTCTGTTCGATATTATCCACAATCAACTCTAAGGTCCTTTTTAAAAAAGGGTGGTTCTTATCATAGATCAATGCCCATTGCGCATACAAGCTTCGGTTATTCTCATGTGTAATGACCGCAACATCATCAGCAATTAAATATTTATCTAGAGACACCAATAAATCACTGTCGAGATCCAAATAGATACCACCATATATATATAGTACAGCATATCGAAAGAAGTCAGCTTTGGCCGCTCCAATTTGCAACCGATGGTAGGCTCTGTTGGTCCGTTCATCAAAATGTTCCAAAAAAAAAGCACTTACACGTTGATCATCATAAAACTCATAGGTATAGTCTCTATTTTTCTTTAAAAAGGATCTAATATACAGTTTAGTAAGCCAAGGAATCCTATTGTCCTTAAAGGTTTGAAATATATTTTTTGGTATTCCCATTGTTTTTTAATTATAAGAAACGAGAAAGACCGTCATCGCAAAATATTAGCTTTTCTGATGTAGTGACTTTCAATAAAAGGTCATTTTGTGGTAGCGACTTTCTTGATTCTTCTTTATGATAAAGATGATAACCAATGGCGGCAAACTTGATTAAATGCCCTTGTATGCCAGCATTAAACAGACGTTCGACAAACTCACTATCTTCTCTTCCCCACCCCTCAAAACGATTATCAAAACCGTTAACAGCACGAATATCTTTCATATAGAATGACATATTGCAAGATCTCACTTTACTTCTATTATCCTTCAAATTTTTTAAGGTTAATCTCGCCAAAAATAGATTGCGAAAACTAGTTATCCGCTTTTCGAATCTATTTTCTTCAAATCCGGAATCAAAGAGGTTCGGATAACTTAATTTGCTTGAATTTACCGACAATTTGGAGGTTAGCCTTTGATTTAATAGTACTCGTCCACCTTGGATAAAATAGCCAGGTTTCGCTAATTTAAGATGATCCTCAACAAAATTAGGATTCATCAAAATATCACCATCGACTAATATCACATATGGCGAAATCACTTTAGCCAGTGCTTTATTTCTTATCTGTGCAACTCTAAAACCTTCATCATCCTGCCAAATATGTAAGATAGGAATTGCTGATACTTCTGCATAACGATCCACCAACTGTTTCGTCTCATCATTCGAACCATCATCTGCAACAATGATCTGGTTTGGTTGTATGCTCTGATTTAATGCAGATAATAACACCAATTCCAGCGCATCAGGTCTATTATATGTTGTAATAATAATTGAAGTTTTCAAAAAAGCGCGTTAAATCGTAAAATACTATTCAGATGATTTCAGGTATTTGTTAATTCCGTTATCACAATAGGTCAAATTTAACTCTTTTGTCTTTGCAAACAAACAATTGTTGTTACCTAAGTTCTCTTTTGCGTTTACTTTATGCCAAAGATGAAATACTATACCGCCAAACTTAAGGAAGCGTTTTTTAATATTATTATTTAAAAGCCTCGCTACAAACTCCTTATCTTCAGGCCCCCACCCTTTGAAATCCTCATTATATCCATTGACACGAATGGCATCCTCTTTCCAGTAGGCCATATTTGCTCCATGAATTTCCCAGCGTTCATCACCCTGGTTTTTGTAATTTAATTCAAAGTATTTCCATAAAAATGGAAACCTAAAAGCACTAAACAAATTCGAGACCCCTTTATTGAACCTATTTATTCTTGTATCAAGTTTACTGATTTTCTGCTCCGAAAGTTCTTGATCTAGGTAGATACGGCTAGCCCTTACAACGGATCCTTTCTTAGCAAATCTCTTATGATCCTGAAGAAAATAACGGTGTAAAATCAAATCTCCGTCAATTTGAACGATATAATCGGACGAAGCTTGTGCAATAGCTTTGTTTCTAATTTTTGCCAATCGGAACCCTTTGTCTTCATGCCATACATGTATGACAGGGATATCCAATCGACTTCTATAGGAATCTATAATCTCGGTAGTCTCTTTATCAGACCCATCGTCGGCAATAAGCACTTCATCTGGCAAGTCTCGTTGGTTTAAAACACTTTCCAAACATAGGGCTAATGCATCAGGGCGATTAAAAGTAGAAATTAATAAAGAGATTTTCATTTATTCATAAATTATTAAAAATAGCATTCAACACCTCATATTCTTTCTCTATCGTATGATTATTTTTCATATACACAGAGGCCTGACGTGATTGCTCTTTATAGAAGTCATCTTTTTCAAGCAATTGAATGATATTTGATGCAAAAGAGTGTTCATCCAAAGAGACCAAACACCCATTATCAGATTTATTAAACAAACCATCTACACCGCGTTGATTTGTTACAACAGGAATACCAAAAGACAAGGCTTCCAGCACCTTTATTTTAATCCCTGTTCCCGACAACATGGGGCAAATACAAACTTTAGCTTGTTCATAATATTGCTGTAGATCATCTACTAATCCAAGTTTTACAACATTATCCATGACTGGAACATGCGCACAAATCTTGCCAATAACATGCAGATTGACATTGCTAAGAAGTGGAAAAACTTTTTCCAAAAACCATTTTATACTCACCACATTGTGCGGATTATCACTTGCAACATAAATTAAGTCAATCTTCTTCTGTCTATATTCTACCACGTGAAGCGGCATAGACACAGGTATTAATCTAACGAATTTTCCTGTAAATTGCTCATAGATGTATTTCTCTTCAATTGAAAAAGTCCATATTTCATTAAAAAGAGCCATACTGGATAATTCCTGTCCAAACATTTTTCCCAGCTGCTGGTTAGAAAAATCACCTTTTTCCTTGGTCTTATTTTGGAGTGTTAAAAAATCATGTGAATCCAAAATTGTATAGGATCCTATCAAATTCTTTACCAAACTAGCAAATTCAACATAACTAATGATCACATAGTCATACATCCTTTCCTTTAAAACCTTTTCAAACCTTCTCTGAAATGAAGGAGATACCCGGTCTACTAGTGTTGAAGCAAACAAACTTTTAATTTCCTTCTGTAATTTATCACGAAAAAAATAGCTTATTCTATTTTTTTTCGAGGATTTAAAAGGTAAAATAATAAGATTGATATTTGGAAACTCAGACTTAAAAGCCAATTCTCCTTCGGGAGTCCAATTAATTGAGGAAACAAAGTCAATCTCAAAATTTGTAGTAATGGAATTGAAATAGTTTAATAACTGCTTACATCTAGTCAAGTTACCAGCCTTAGAACTGTTCGGGTTCTCTGGCATGAAATATAATATTCTCTTTTTTCTTAATGCTTGCATTTATCTCGATTAGATATAAAACAATAGCGCAATAAATGCTTCTATTTAGGATTAATACGAGTTATTGGCAGAAAGTGCCACAGTCATTTTTAGTTTTTTGCTTTTTTGCCAGTTAGTTTATAAAAAAACTTTCTGAACCATTCATTATAATATTTATCTCTAAATTTCAAGTAGGCTCTTCTAGTCTTTATGAGATCAAGAATATGCCATCCCTGTTCTTTATATAATGTATAGTGCTTAGTATAGATATATAAGTGTGCGTCATCAATAATATTATTCTCTTTATTCAAATCAGAAATAGAAGACTTATTTTTCCTTTTTCTATAAAAAAACAATTCACGTGGTATCTTTTTTACATGTTGATATCTTCGGGTATATCTTATCCACATCTCCCAGTCTTCCGCGATTCTTAATTTTTCGTCAAATAAACCAATATCTTTAAAGGAACTAGCTCGGATCATAGCAACAATTGGAAAGCAGTTTTCGGTCAGTATAGTAATTGGATCGTATGGCGAAAGATTATATATACCGCACTCATTATCAAACAACTCGGATTCGGTATACACTAAGTCCATTTTTGCTTCAGCTTGAAATACCGCTATACAACTACTTAAATATTCTTCATGAAGCTTATCATCACCATCCAAAAAAACTACAAAATATCCTTTTGCAATTGAAAATCCATAATTTCTTGCAGCCGATGGGCCACTATTTTCTTGATTTAGAAAAACTAAACTTGGATACCGGGCCTGATATTCTTTTATTTTTTCTACCGACTGATCCTGAGAGCCATCATTCACAACAATTACCTCGAATTCCTTATAGGTCTGATTATAAACTGAATCTAAAGTTTCTTGAATTGTATCTGCATTATTATAACATGGTATTATAATACTTACTAAATGACTCATTGATTTTTTTTATACTTTTATGGGAATTACAGAATCGTACTTCAATATTTTTAATAAGTAACTACACTTACTTTATTCTGTAAATATAAAACATTTAAACAAGAACTTGATTATTTCCTTGTCGATGAATACAAAAATTCCAACAGTCACTGTGCTCATGGCAGCCTATAATTCCGAGCGTTATATTTCACAGGCAATTAAGAGTATACTCAATCAGACATATGCTAATTTTGAGCTCTTAATAATTGATGATGGATCAACAGATGGTACTATAGAACAAATAAACACCTTCGATGATAATAGAATCAAGTTACTTCAAAATGAGAACAATCAAGGCGTTGTATACACTAGGAATCGTGCGATAGAGGAGGCCATAGGCGAATTTATTGCCATTATGGACAGTGATGATATCGCTACACCTAACCGTCTTGAGATCTTATTGAATAAGTTCAACAAACAGCCTCAATTAGCGCTTATTGGCTCACATGCATCTATTATTGATTCCAATGGTCATCTCACGGGGCAGCAGATTAAAGTAGAAACCGATCCACAGCTGCTTCGATATCGCCTATTTTTTGGAAATAGCTTTGCTCATTCTTCTGTTATGATACGAACAAGCGTCTTTAGAGAATTTGGCGGATATCGGCTTCCTCTTGCGGAAGACTATGACCTTTTTCTTAGAATTTCAACAAAATATCCTGTATTAAATCTAGATGAAGCTCTATTGTTATATCGTGAACACCCTATGGGCATTTCAAAAAAATTTGCGGTTGAATTGGACAATCAGTTAATACTTATTAAAGAACATATTCTTTTCCATCTAAATCTACCTTCAGACAAAAAATATCAAAAAATATTAACCCCGCCGTTTATATGGAACAATATTGATATAAAAGATTATAAAGAGTTCTACACAACTTTATTTAATCATATTGGAGCAGCAGAAAAACCAACACTTGAAGTTCAGAAGTTTATATTTGAAAAATGGTATGAAGTCATTATAAAAAAGGCTGGAAAACAAACATTTGTACTTTTTTTCACTTCACCTTTCTTTGGATGGAAATATATTACAGCTAAACAATTGCGACGGGCATTGAAGAATACAGTCAAAAATCTTTTTAAATAAAAAAATGAAAATAGTCAAATTTTTGGGAGGCCTTGGTAATCAGCTATTTCAATATGCCTTCTTTTTAGCTTTAGAGCAAAAATTCAAACATGTAAAAGCTGATTTAGTTGATTTCGAAGATTATAAATTACATAATGGTTTCGAACTGGAGACAATATTTAACATTAAACTCCCAGAGATAAGTTCATTTGAACGAAATATTTATACACGATATAATGGAAGCTGGCTCTGGCGTAAACTAAGAAGAGTATACAATACTAAAAATGCTTATCTTGAAGAATCACCGCAATTTACCTACTCAGCGAAAATTTTTGAGGATAATAGAAGTCATTACTATTGGGGATATTGGCAACATATTGATTACATTAATCAAGTAGCTCCAATTCTTCGCGAACGGCTCCAATTTCCCCCTTTCGAAGACGCTAAAAACATACATATACAACATTTAATTCAACAGCAGAACGCAGTGTCAGTACATGTTCGCCGAGGAGATTATTTACGAGAACCGTTATTTAAAGATATCTGCACTGAAGAATATTATCAAAGAAGCATACAATATATGCTTGAAACACAAGAATCACCGCTATTTATTGTATTTTCCAATGATATTAGCTGGTGTAAGGCGCAGTTTAATGATCTAAATGCAATTTTTGTTGAGCACAATACTGAAAGCAATAGTTTTAAAGATATGCAATTAATGTCGCAGTGCAAACATCACATTATTGCCAATAGTAGTTTCAGTTGGTGGGGCGCTTGGTTAAACGAAAATCCAAACAAGGTCGTAGTATCGCCACAAAAATGGATTAACGACAATAAATTAGACACTTCAGGACTTATTCTACCAGCATTCATCAAATTTTAAGAATATCCTATAATAGATATTTTAAATCTATTATAGGATACATCAAAAAATTATTTGATCTGATTCCACTGATTCGAAATTCTTCCGCCCCAAGTTCTTGTTTCTGCGATTGGTTGTGCACCAACAGAAGTCAAAGGTGGCATCCCCCAATCATCTAAACTATAATACAACACAAAATTTCCATCATCTTGCAACACATAGAATGCTCTATATGTTCCTCCGCTATATTGATCCGTAGGAGGCACGTACAAATTAGGAGTTGTAAAAACAGTATCATCCGCCATATTTATACGTTTTGCATAAATTACTAGATTGCCGTCGCCGTGGAAAGACATTTTATATGTTGCTCCCGCTCCATATTTTTTATATGATCCAGCATCCCATAGAACCTTGTTATTATTGTTATCTTTAATATAAAGATTTCCATCGTTTTGTCCCACTAGAGAAAACCTTCCGTTAGGGCTTGAGATAACAAATGGAAATGAAATCGAGGCGTGTAACCTTAAAATTGAATTTTTATAGTGTTGAAGATCAATAATTTCGTAGGGCTGATTTTTCTTTACCACAAAGTCATAAAACCATTTTGATGGATAACCACAATAGCCCGGCATCTGAGGTTCAAATAAGGGATAACATCCTTTTGAATTAGAAGAGGTCTGTAAATTTTGGGAGTTTCTATAAAATGCTTTTAAAGCTGTAACATCATGACCCTCATTTTTTTTTACGGATGCCTCTATCTCCGATTCTTGTCCAATTTCTGCCTTTTCTTTGCCACATGAAATAACTGTCGCTATAGCAAATAAAGCAAACATAAATAAGTTTATCTTAAAAATACTTTTCATTTTTTTATAATTATTAAAAACACTCAAATATAAGTAAAATTAACAGTTTTAAGAACACATATGTCATATACAGAAAAATAAGTTCGAATTAATTTTTAATTAACCTACCTATAGCATTTCACTACATTAAGACTTATCTTTGTACACATGGATTTAAAAAAAGAAAAAAAATGCTATGATCTTGCCATATGTGTTGGTCCACAGCACATCGAAATTGCAAAAATTGTGATCAATCAGGCTAAGCGATTTTTTCAGACACAACAAATTTATGTCATAACAAACTCTTCTCATTTCGAAAAATTTCAATCACTCAATCTAACCAACTTAGTTCTCATTAACGAAAATGAACTATTTGACCAGTTCAATTTTCGGTCTGTCACCAACTTCCTAAAACAAAAAATAAATAATGGAGATCGAGCCGGCTGGTACTTCCAGCAATTCTTAAAATTGGAAATTTCCAAAATTATTCAAAGTGACTATTATCTGATATGGGACGCAGATACCATCCCATTAAAACCAATCGATTTCTTTAATAAAGAAGATAAGGTACTTATCCACAAGAGTGAAGAAAATCACCAGCCATATTTTGAAACATTGGAACATATACTTGGTCTGAAAAAAACGGTCAACTACTCATTTATATCTGAACATTTTATGGTCCAAACAAAGCTGATGCAAAACATGTTACTTGAGATCAGCAAAAAAGCAGGAGATCAGGCATGGCCGTATTATATCCTTGAAAATATAGCCACAAAAGATTTGGCACTTTCGGGATTCTCGGAATATGAAACTTACGGTAATTTTCTTAATTCAACCTACCCCGACGATTTTCGCTTACGAAACTCTCCGTCGGAATTATTAAATACAACTAGAAATGGCAGCATGATTTTGGGCACTCTACCAAATACAAAAGACCTCGATTTTTTAGAGGTCTTAGGTTTACATTATGCGACATTCGAAATATGGCAAGATATTAATCCTAAACAGATTAAAGCCAACAAAAGACGTGTCGCCTTATTTTTTTTCTTGGAAAAAATTCCATTGATGAGATCCCTGAATAAATTAATCATAAAAAACTTTAGGAAAACTTATTCATTACCTCAACCACCCTATTAATATCCTCTTCTGTATGGCCATAGGAAATAGGAAGACTAAGTATTGTTCGATGAATTTCTTCAGAGACTGGATAACTTGCTCCGGATAAAATCCCGTTCATAGCTTTCTGTTGGTGTGGAGCTATTGGATAATGAATTTCTGTTCCAATGTTGTTATTTAGTAAATACTTTTTTAGCCGATCTCGCTCAGCATGGCGTATAGCGAAAATATGGTAAACATCCTCAAAACCAGCTTGTACGCCTGGAAGAATAAAATCAGATTTTAGTTCTCGTCGATAAATTGCGGCTAATTTCTGTTTATGTGCTGTAATCTTATCCAAATACTTCAATTTTACAGATAAGAAAGCTGCTTGAAGCTCATCAAGCCGAGAGTTGTAGCCCACTTCATCAAATACATATTTAGCTGAAGAACCATAATTCCGTAATGTACGAATAGATTTATTTAGTTCATGATCTTTACAGGTGATAGCTCCCGCATCCCCCAAGGCCCCTAAATTCTTTGTTGGATAAAAGCTGAATGCACCAAAATCGCCACATGAGCCGGCCTTTTGTCCTTTGTAAATAGCCCCATGCGCTTGCGCACAATCCTCAACAACTTTTAAATCATATTGTTCCGCAACCAGTAAAATGGGATCCATGTCACACATCTTTCCATAAAGATGTACGACAAGAATCGCTCTCGTACGTACTGTAATAGCAGATTCAATTTTTTCTGGATCAATATTGTAAGTCGTTACATCGGGTTCTACCAAAACTGGTTTTAGGCCAACCTGCATAATCGCGAGTATCGATGCGATATAGGTATTTGCCGGAACAATCACTTCGTCTCCCGGCTTAAAACCAAAATAACGTAACGACAAAACCAGCGCGTCCAACCCCGATGCTACTCCAATACAGTGTTCAACACCGCAATAGCTCGCAAATGATTGTTCGAACTGCGCAACCTCTTTTCCCAAAATATACCAGCCGCCATGCAATACACTCTGGAAAGCATTGGTATACTCATCCATAAATTCCTTATTGACTTGCTGCAAGCTCTCGTAAGCGATCATGTATAATATAAGGTTCGTAAATATAATCTGTTAAATCAAAATATTCGGAAGCAAGAACCATAAGGATTGCATCCTCGGAAAAATCAAACATCTGATGCCAGTCTTTGGGTTCCAAAATCAGGCATTGATCTGGTGAATTCAATTCAAAAACGCGCTCATTAATTCCGTCCTGGTTATAGATCGCACAACTTCCTTTCAAGCAAATTGCCGCTTGTATTGTTTGATGATGTCGATGTCCGCCACGGGTAGATCCATCTACGCCATAGATATAAAATATCCGCTTCACATCGAAAGGTATTACTTTTTCGATCACCGTTAGATGCCCCCGATTATCGGTGAATGTTTTTAGATCAATTTGGTAAGCCATTGTCTTTTAAAATAATTGATGTGATAAAATTCCCTAAACTTCCCTGTGAAATACAGTTTGACCATTCGTCGAATGGATTTTCGAATCCTAGGAATGGTTATATTTTCGTGAGCCAAAGTTCTGACACCTTTCTTCTTTAGTTCATTGTTCGCTTCAACCAATGCCTGCATATAAGGTCTATACATAAAAGTGAGTGCATTTTCGTTCAAATCATAAAGACCATCAGGCAATGGGATAAAACTGTTGGCTTCAGCAATTCTAAAAGCATGATAGTGATAAAAAATAACCGGAAAAGCGAATCGACAAACCGCCTTTTGTGCCCATACAGCCCCATCTCTATATCCAAAGTTATATTGTTGCATATTCCAAGGAGCTACTCCGCCTCCTCGGTGCTCCAGTGCATGTACACAGTCAAAGCGCGTGGTCCAGTCATCAAGATATTTCTGGTCACCGAACTTACCATCTTCCATACGGCAATAACACCATTCCAAACATGCATCCCGCCACCATTCCAATACAGCCATTCCCTCTACGGTGTTTTTAAAGCAAACAAATTGTACACAATAGATACCACTGGTCGCAGATTGATCATATCTTTCAGTATAGTGATGTGGTGTAATTAATACCGATTTATCTCCCATCTCTTCGAATAGAACCTGAGGATTACCAAAAAACAATAGGTCTGCATCGATATATGTACAAGATTTCAAACCATAAGTTCTAATTGCATAGCGTATAATGGAAGGTGTGCAGGTCCAACAATACTCATTTTCCTTACGAGTAGGTTTTACGGCCAACAATTCCGCATCCTCAAATTGAACAAGAGGTATAATAGTGGCTCTCTCCAAATTAAGGCTTTTCAGCACCGAAAAACAGTTGTCATCAAATGCGAATATGTAGAGATGAAAATCTCGCGTCTGCTTCTCTAACGATCTATACATCGCCAAACCACGCGTTAAATATTTTGAATTAAATAAGGTGCAGAAGTTATTCATCGTATTATTTTTTTTAAAAAAAATCCTTTATCATATCCTTCCACTTTTCCATCGATCAGCATATCCTGCTCACCAATTACATAGGAAGTAAATTCAGTCTGAATTTCGTAATCTTCAAAATGGCTCAAAAAATTAGTTTCGTTAAAAAACCAAGCTGGATAGGACGCATCATATATAAAAGGTGGAACACGTTGTAAGGTCAATCTGTCCGGTCCCTCAACCACGAATGCTGTTCGATCAAAAAGGATATACTCAACTGATAATCCAGTGAGATAGGACAAAAACTCATGTGGTTTTTCCAGATATTGAACAACACTAGACAAAAGGACTACATGAGCAACTCCATCTTCCAAACTGCTTTCGATAGTTTTATAGAATTTTAATTGGTCGTTCTCAAATTCTTCTTTCCCAATTACAACATATGATTCTTGCTCCACGATATGCCATTCTAGGGACCGTAAAGGTGTCAGAAACTCACGTACTTGGTAATAGGTTGTACCCAAAGAACCTCCAAAATCAACTACTTTCAATTTCATATCGTTCTTCAGAGCGATATAGAGTAGGCTTGAAATTATAGCAAAAGGGTATTCTTTTTTCTCAAAAAGTACCGAATCTCTTTCATAAACAGCACGCCCATCTCGAATCGCTAGCATCGACTGACGAGTTTTATCTAAAATCAAATTCTTGTCGTAGCCATCTGTCAATCGTTTGACCTCATCCCAGCCTATATAGCTCCCAAACCAGCCATATTCCGGCACGCTTTTTTCTCGTTTTTTCTTATTTTTTAAAAAGAGCTTTTTTATCATTTAACTTATTATTTTTTGGCAACCAGAGAACTCATCTCATACTATTTTGTTATTATATAGTGGAATCTTCATTCTTTTTACAATGAAATACTTCTGCATTGCGTTAATAGTATAGAATCAAAAATTTTAATCATGGACAACAGTAAAAAACTTTATATCATCCGACACGCCAAAGCCGAAACTATTCCCGGGATAAATGACTTTGATCGTGCATTGACATCCGAAGGCATACAACATGCAAAACAGGTCGCAGAGAAGCTAGCAGCTAAACTGACACTCAATGAAAATAGTGTCGTTATCAGTTCTCCTGCCAATAGAGCCTTACAGACCGCTCGTGTTTTTTTGGATGTAATGGGATCTCCTTCTTTTGATATTCAAATTGAAGAGTCTATTTATGAATGCACCTACAAACACTTACTTTCGGTCATCAATACCATCCCAGATCATATTGATCATGTCTTACTCTTTGGCCACAATCCAACATTGACCGACCTGGTTGAATTTCTAACCAGAAAGTCAGCCTACCTCCGTACTTCATCATTTGCGGAGATTAAACTCGATACTGGTTTTACCTTTCAAATGCTCAGTGGCAATTGCGCAGATCTTGTACAGATTATTGATTAAAATTCTATTCAAAGAACAAATTTGTCTACTGACAATTGATCGTCTTATCACTTCGCGGCAGTTGATTTCATAGCCTTATCAATCACTAAAGGCACTGTGATCAAATCCAGATCATGTGAATAAACCACAAACTTCTCCACCCAACAGGGATCGAATTTTTCCTTAAATTCCTTCAGGCCTTTGGGTTGACGGAAGTATGTATTATTCTCATAGAGGAAGTTGATAAGACGTTCTACAAGCCCTTTCTTCTTGTCGAATCCCGAGAAAGGAGCCAATCCCATATTCAAATAGGAATAGCCTTCTTCTTTACAATACTCCAAAAAACGGATAATTAACACATCCATATTCCCTCCGGGGGCATCCTGCAATTTGCGTATCAGATCATAAGTCGCTTCATCTGGAGCATAGTTGGGAATGATATTCAGGAATGCCAAAATCCGACCTTCGTTGTCTTCCAATGTAATTACGTGGCTATTTTTAATCTTTCCCAGATCAAACATCCCCTGTGAGAAAACTCGCTCCGAACGTTTCATATCCCTCAGCCAATGGTCTGAAACAACCTGCAATTTCTGAAGCAAGCCATTTGACAAAGGAGCGCGATATAAATTGGATACAAATCCCTTCTTTTCAATACTATTTACCGCATTCCGCAATGACTTTCGTTTCTTGCCTTCCAATGAAAAGCTGTCTACATTTACAATAGCTTCCTCGCCGATTAAAAATGATTTCTTCCCTAGCTGTTTGAAAATTCCTAAGTATTTCCCATCAACACGATAATAAGCAGTTTTTAAGCTCGATCGACGACAGTACCACTCAAAGGAATTAATCAGTTCTTTTATCACAGACTCTCTATCCTCACAGACTGGTCCCTCCAGGACAATAGCAAAACCATAACATTTTTTGTAGGCTATAAACCCAGTTTCTTCATCATTCAGAAAAATTTCTTTGTCGCCATAGGTTTTAAAATAGTCTACGGGAGATTTACCATAACGTTCAAGCAACTTTTGAGCAAGTTCTATTTTTCCTTCCATCTCCACTACAGCTGCCTGACAGGGATTGACCAGCCAATAAAATAATGCGGAAAGACTAACCACACTGAAAAAGTTAATGGAATACAAAAAATATTGCCCGATAGCAGTCTGCGGTTCGGCTACATCTCCATTCAACAGCACGAAACTGTGTAATGTACTCCCTACGGCATTTACGATCGTAAAATCCATATTGAAATGCCTGGCGTTAAGGAAGTAAAATCCGATAATTCCATAGAGCAGCACAACGCCAATAGGCCATAAAACCAAGCCTAGATTCGGCATCGTCAGCTTACGATTGCTCTGTACAAAATAATGTCGCGATGAATAAAGCAACATCAGCAATACCAGAAAGGCAAACCAGGCTTCTTCAAAATCAAGTCCTTTGGATAGATTAGCAACAATGGAAAGTGAACACAATGCAACCGCAGCGTACCGGGCCGTACGTAGACCTTTCAGTAAAAATCCGGAACACATAACCAGCAAAATGCCAAAAAATAGCACTGCAGCATTGGAAAAGTTGAGCGCATCATAGGATATAAACTGTTTGAGCACAGCAATCCGGCTATGAATTGCGGGTGTCAACACCGAAATAATATTGATGATACCCATCGCGAAGATAAAAACCGAAGGAAGTATCCGTACGAAAATATTGTTTTTATTAACGAAGAAGCTCATTCCACCCAGTGCCAATGGTCCCCAAAACTCAAATAAACGGTATAACAATGAGATTGAAATAGCCTGCTCTTCGGTGTAGCCAAAGCTGCACAAAACTACGACCATGGAAACTTCAATTAGCCCTACACCCTTCATCAGTGGAGAAAAACAATAAACCAATGTTCCTACAGCATAGGTCACGGTACAAGCCAACAAGGAAGTGTCAAAACCAAGCGCAAGCATGGCAATATATATATGCAAGATACCCACAAATTCAATCGCTGTTGCCCAGAGTAAACTTTGAAACACAGCTTTAAAGTCTATCCCATTTCCCTTGAGTTCTTCCCAGATTGTCGCTACCGAAGGAAAATAGCGCACCGTTAAATGATATACTTGCCCCTGCTGATAAAATGAGCGGCAATACCATCCAAAGGCAATCAACAAGGCCGTAAAAGCGAGCATTATCCCAACCAATTGCAGGTCGAGCCCAGCGATTCCTATAAAAAGAAAAACTACGAGGCAAAGTATAAATAAAGAAACCAAGCTAATAACTGCATAAATTACTGAGGCGAGATTGGAACTCGAATCAGAGATCCCTTCTTGATTGACCTCCTTCTTAAAAAATGCTAAGGAAGTAAATCCACCTGCAGGCAAGAATACACTAATGAAGTTTCTTTTCAGAAACAAGCGAGTAGCTCCACCAAGTGAAAGTTTTTGTCGCAAAGATTTGAAACTATAGACGTAAACCAACCCCTGCATAGCGATATAGGCCAAAGAAATCACAATACCTACTGCGATCCAAAATAGGGAACTCGATTGGATAAGCTGTAAAGAAGAGGCAAGTTCCTGCCGTTGATTGGCAAAAAAGTATAAGGCTCCAAAGATCATTATTAGTCCCAGAAAGGATTTCCAGATCAACATTTTGTTCTTCATCATGCTACTGCGCTACTGTTGTTTCTTACTGCTATTTATGTAATGACACCATTTCTTGTAAATAGTCCCAATACATTTTTTTCTATTTAAAAATCGACACCAATTTTCGCCCGTACACCCCAGGGTGATACTCCCGGATTGTCCAGATAGGTAAAACGACGAACCAGATCTACACGCAGGATCTTGAAGATATTACTCAGCCCCACGCTACCTTCCACATAAGCCCCACGATTGAGCGAAAATAACTGCGGTTCGCTGGGATGCTTTGGAGTTGTATCAAAGTTTTTGGTATAGCGATTGGATGCATCCACTCTGCCATAAAGCACTTTTACTGAAGCGATTTCACGAAGGTCCAACTTCTTAAGGAGTGGAATCTTATTCAGAAAAAAACCGTTGAAAGAATGCTGTAACAACAGCGATGTATATTTATCACTCATAAATTCCATCGAATTCATCAAATTATACGAATTCAACTGATAGGAATAGGTCTGGTTTGCACGATGGATAATCATGAGCGGATAGGGAACCTTGCCAAACTGCACCCCAGACTCGAACACAGCATCTGTAAAACCAAATTGTGATGCATAGAATCGCTTATTCGCGTTAAAGATGAAACGCTGATAATTATAATCTCCGCCCAAAACGCCCTTCACCCCGATCTGTGCTGCCAATGTAAAAACAGGTTTTCCTGTATTAATAATACGTCTATAGCGTTTTCCCTGATAGAGTTTTTCCGCAGGAGCCCAACGCAGCTCCCCCGTAAAAGCTGAGGTCCACAACTCGTTGTCACGACTTGTTCTGAACGCCCTATGGTCAAATTCGAGAATCCCTGCAGGACTTAAAATCTGATTGAAGAAACCCAGTTTAAACGAAAGATGGTTTTCAAATTCCTGAGAGTATTCCACGTGTCTCCGTTGCAGATAAAACATCTTATCATTTTCGCCCCGTCTAAAAGAAAGCAGAAAATTATCATTGTCAATAAAAGTAAGATCCTGTCCCGGTACCTGAACTTCTTTATTCACTTTTACACTGAGCAGTTTGACCGGAAACTTATATACGGATTGCTTATTAAAAGAATAGGTTGCTCCCAGATTATATTTCCATTGCCTATCTCTGGTACCGTATGCTGCATACCCTTCCAATAGCAAGGTTTTACTAAATGCATCAGTTGTATTGCCCCCAAACTTAAACCGGCTACCCTCTATTGGATTAAAACTGTAAAATGAAGGAACAGATCCAATCTCAATCACACCACGACCATAGTAGCCTGATATGATAAAACATCCTAAAGCCATCAGGTTTTTAAAAGACCTTGATTGTTTTAAACTGTCAATATTCGTAAAAGCCTGCTGTTCCAGTTTACTTAGCTTTTCAGGTCTTGTCTGTTCCCAATTGATCGCATTGGGGTTCTCCGCCCCCCGACCGGTTACACCCTTTACATTCAATGCTAGTTGTAGAGAATCCAGCACAGAGCGAGTGGTTACTTTCTCACCAAACAATCCCATACCATCCTTGAAAATCCCCAGATCTATCCGAAGCACACCTCTACTGAGAAAAAAACGGTGCGCTTTATCTTCAGAATAATTTAACTCAATATTCAGGCCCCGCACCCAATTGATGTTCGTTGCTTCATTGATCGACAGTTCAGCCTGGTCCAAGGCATAGGTACCGTCCAATCGAATATAGATATATCCCGAAAACAATGCATCTTCCTTATTCCGTGGCTCCACCCTAATTTTAACGTGCCATGGCTTTTTCTCTTTTAAAGTATCTACTAGATAATATTTATAAAAGGACGGCCCCAGTGTGGCGATGGGGCTTAAAAAGCGTCTATTTCCTATCGACACATCCGTATCATAGATATTTGTTTCGCCGTAGATCTTATCCAGATATTCATCAATACCATCTTCATCCAGATATTGGTCTACACGTGATTGGTTCTCCCCCAATAATGCAAACGTATTTCCCTTGGCCTTATCCAATTGGCGCTGTCCGATTTTTTCGTCCATAAATATTGGCACCAATGATCTACCGGGATATTTCAAAGTATCCATACCCTGTTTTAAAAATCCAAAACGTTTCAATAAACGGGATTTATCTACTTTTTGATTCTGAATAGCGAGCGACATGGAAAGCTTCTCGTATTCTCGGTAGTTGCCAACAGCTGCATTCAAGGCATTATTTTCATCGCGCCTTTCGATCACTTTACGGATCAAATCCACCGTTGGATTATGTTTATTTGAATATTTTTTTCTCTTGGGGGCAAGTACAACTACCTCATCCAAGCTTTGTTGTTCATCTTCCAATCGGATGATAAGTACTTTTTTTCCTTGTGCAACGCTCATCGGGAATAGCTGCTTTTTGTAACCGACAGCACTGAATATCAACGTCCAGTTATCAGGCATAGAAGGCAATGAAAACTGCCCCTCTTTGTTTGTACCAACAGATTTTGTGGTATTGGAAAGCTTTACTGTTACACCTTGGATTGGTTTTTCGGTTGTAGCGTCCAGGACAATACCTGTCAGTGAAGCTCCTTGTCCAAATATTCGAGAAGTAAAGAACAATAAAATCAATAAAAAACGATATCGCATAAAAAAACCTTGCATCTAAATTCAGTAAGATGACAAGGTTTATCTAAAAAAGTCCTAATAAGAATCTTATCTTAATCGAATCGTATTGTATATTGTTTTAAAATCGCGATTGTAGTTATGTGGTCCGGCCAATACATCGACTTTTAGTCCCGCGTTTCGATACATTTTCACAAGATCTTCCTCTCCCTCACGGCAAAATACATAAGTAGCCGGAAATTGCTTTAGTTTCATAATTTCAGCGAGCACATCATAGCCATTTGCTTTCTGCTTCCAGTTGAGCATGGTCGAAATTGTTACCTCAAAACTCGCATACTGATCCGGTGATAAAAAAGTCACATGTCTGATCGTTTTTTTTAAAGGATCTGAAAAATTACTGAGGACAAAAGGTAACACACCCGCTGAAAATGAATGACCGATAATGTAGATCTGATCGCAATTCCATTCCTTTTTGAAATGATCAATATACCGTTCAAAATCCCGCCCAGCTTCCTGTGGATCTTTCTTCTTCCAAAAATATTTTTTAGCATCAATCACCAGCCGGGGATATCCCTCCTGTGTAAAATAAGCAAGTAAACTCTTGCTAAAATCATTATAGCCACCATCTCCTGTGATAAATACCAGCATGGTTTTCTGTTTATTCGTGTTATCCTTAAGTGGTATTACGTAGTTTGGAAGATTGCCTGCCTGGATAAATCCACTCAAACATAAGCAGAAAAACAAAAGCATAAGTAGCCTGACCGCTCTAAATTGTTCAGTTTTCATTGTTGTAAAATGATAAATTGGGTATATATAAAATTATTTGCTGTTTCTAATATCTTTTATCGGGATCGTCTTATAAACTCCGTCCATAACATAGAAAAAGCCAAGCGTATTACCCGAAACATTTCCTTCCACATTTGCAGGAACCGCAGACAATAGGCCCTTCCATTCCGTCTCCTGAAAGAGGTTGTAAAGGAATCGTGCATAGCGTGGTGACACAGAAAGCTTAAACACCATCAGACTATCCTTTTTTGACATCTCGTAATTATAGGTACGTCCAAGCAATGTATTGAGTACATTAGGGGCTCCTAAGCGATAGCTATAACTAAACGGTAACCGGAAGGTAGAGATATCTTCATTTGAAAAATCCTTCTGGGGTATAATCAACCATTTATTGGAAGTTTTCATACCAAATAGATGTTTGCTGACTTTAACTTCCCAACTGTTATTTATGCCTCTCTTTTCAACTGGCAAAAACGCCTTTTCAATAGGGACAGTTGGCACCAATTGGTCCTGTGCTTCATACACCTTACCGTTCAATGTTATCCGTAACTGGAAGATATTTCCGACAGTATCCTTCAAGTTAAATAGCTCACCCATATAGAGCCCTTCTCCCAATTCTTTGAATTCGATTGTATTTGGTCCGTTAACGATCTGCACAGTAGCTCCAGTAACCCCGACAGCCATCCCATTTGAATGCAATCCATCCAATTTTTTCAATTGGATATACTGCTCTTTATACATCGTATTGATCCCACCTTCGACGATCATATCATAGGACTGTCCTGTATCGACCTCTGACTTCTTGCAAGAAAGTAGCAGGCAACAAGCGATAAAAATCAAAAACACTCTCATATTAAAACCTCATTGCGTAACTGATTGATGGTACCCGTCCAGAGAACGAGTTTTTTTTGATAGCTAAGTTTCCATTACTATCTTCCGAAAAACTATAATAAAGCGGATTCCGCTGATTAAAAACATTGTATAAGCCAAAATTCAATGTATGCCGTGTACCCCGTTGCCGCTGTTGACTAGTTTCCAGATCTACTGAGCAATTCAGATCCAATCGACTAAAAGTGGGCATACGCTGAGAATTACGGCTGGAATAAACTGGTACGTAGATCCCCTCGTATTCCATAAATCCAATTGGATAAGTTAAAGGTCTTCCTGTATGAATTGTATAGAAAGCACTAAAATGAACACTGCGTCCCAAGTCATAAGACAAATTACTCTTAAGCACGTGAGGGATATCAAAGTTAGCTACATATTCCTTCCCTTTGTTGATCCCATTTATCTTTCGAAAAGACCTAGACCAACTATAGAGTACGCTAGCCGACAAATCTCCAAAGCGCTGGTTGATGGACAATTCCAGTCCATAAGCCCGCCCATTTCCCTGTCGCAACTGCGTTTCGATAAAAGGATTAAGAATGAGTTGCGCATGGTCAATCAATTCAACCTGATTTCCCATTTTCTTCCAATAGCCCTCCAGCCCAATATTGCCTTTATACATTAATCTATTGACACGAAAAGAAAATACATCCGCATACTGCGGTTTTATATTTGGACCCGCGGGTACCCATGCCTCCAAAGAGGAAAATGCGAGCTCATCATTTTGCAAGAGTTGCAAGTATTGATAGCTCCGACTATAACCCAATCGTAATGCATAATCTGTGCCCAATTTATATTGTAGCGAGAGGCGAGGCTCCAAACCATAATACGATTTCTTTTTTTCAGCATCATTTGCCAATGGTTTTGATTGCCCAGTACCAAGAAGATAATAACGTCCAAAAGACGTATTAAAGAAAGCATTTACCCTGGTCCCAATGATAACCCGAAATGCAGAATCTACTTTCCAATTGAAAGAAATATAACCTGCATAATCATAGGCCTGTGCCCTAAAGATATTATCTTCGTTATTGCTATTTATAGGAGATATCTCCCCTGGTTTAAAACGATGCAGTGTCCCCTGAAGTCCAAAATCCAAGGTACGATCTAAACCCATAAAATAGGTGAAATCCGATTTCAGACTGAGATCACGTATTCGTGTCAACCAGATTTGATTATCCGGAGATTCCGGTTTACTGATATCCAATTTATTATGGTAATCGCTGAATATCGCGGAGAGGTTTAGAAACAATCGCGAACTATGCACATGGTTCCAACGTAAGGTTGAGGTCCAATTGCCCCAGCGATTTGTATTTTTATTCGATGAGGTAACTTTGTCCTGGCCATAATACCCAGATAAATAGATACGATTTCTATTGTCAAGTGTATAGTTCAATTTGATATTATAGTCGCTATAGTTACCTTTTACATTGAACAAGCGGTAATCCGTATTCAACACATTGGATAGACTGGTCCGTGCAGTAGCAATAAAGGCACCTTTACCTTTTTTAATAAAGGGTCCCTCTGCTCCCAGTCGTGTAACAAGCAAACTGGCTCCACCAAAAACATGGAAATTATTGGCATCACCATCCCTCGTGCTCATATCCATAATGGAGGAAAGACGTCCACCTAAATTTGCAGGAAGTGCATCTTTATACACTTGCGTATTTTTTAAGATATCTGAATTAAAAACAGAGGTTAAACCAAATAAATGCGAAGGATTATAGACCACCGCCTCATCAAGAAGAATCAAATTCTGATCCTTACCACTCCCGCGAACAAATAAATTACTTCCTCCTTCCGTCAATCCGTTGATACCATTTTGCATTTGTAAAACCTTCATAATATCGGCCTCACCTTTATAAAATGCATTTCTGCGCGCTCGAGGCCAGTTGATTTTATCAGTAAAATGGCCGGTATATTGGACCATCAACGAAGAATCTATATCCACCACAACTTCATTTAGGCTCAAACCCGCAGGTGCAAGCTTAATAAGTACGTAGCCATCCTCCAGTTGGGAGTTCAATCGAACTGCACGGGTCTTATACCCCAAATAGCTAACAAAACAACTGTAATCTCCTTGCGGAAGCGTAAGTGAATAAAATCCATATTTATTGCTCAAGCTGCTTTTATTCTTCTCAGGGATCATTAAGGTAGCACCGATCAAACTCTCGCCACTTAAACTATCAACAACGCGTCCTTTGATGGTAAAATCCTTATCTTCCTTATAGAAAATCAATGCCCGATTGATCATTGTAAAACCGATTTTCGAATCCATCAGCAAATAATGTAGTACTTCCTCCAGGCTGGACTTATTGAAATTTCTGCCATAGATGATATTTTTATTGAAAATCTGCTCATCGTACGACATTGACAGACCATAGTTTCGATGAATCTCTGTCAAAATCTGAATAATCTCTTTATTTTGGGTGTCAATGGAGACCTGGATATCAGCTAGATTGTTTTGACCCAGTGATTTCGAACTGGTCAAAATAAGCAGCCCGAAAAAAAGGAGAAAACGATACAGAAAAATACCCTTCATATCAATAATCCCCGGCCGCTATTCGTAGATACTATACCCTTTTTTACTCGCTTTCCATTTCACATTTAAAGTCTTGGAAAGAATCTGCACAATTTCATTAAGCGATTGCCCATCGAAATACATACTCAGCTTCCGTGCTTTCAGCTCCTCACCGACCACAATGATATTCGATTGAAAGCGCTTTTCAAGATCCAAACAGATATTATCTAAGCGTTCATTGGAATAGCTGAGTTTTTGCGCTACTTTATGATCATTGCCCAGAGGGCCAAGGTCAATTTTTGACAGAGATGCTGTCTCACGTTTAAAAAATCCCTTTTCATTCTTTTGCAGAATCAGTTCTTTTGCTGCAGGTCCTTTTCCGCCACTCAAGGCCACAACCCCCTCTTTCACCAGGACTTCTACATCTTCAGCGATCAAATTGATTTCAAAGGCAGTCCCTATATCGCGTACATAATTATTGGCCAGGTCGACTACAAAAGGAGATGTCCTCCCATGCTTCACATCAAAAGATGCTTTTCCTTTTTTTAGTTCTACAAAACGTTTCTGGTCGAACGTACGCTTATTGAATACAGCTTCAGCACCAGCATGTAGTATCATGACCGAACTATCGGGCAATATAATACGCTCCTCTGCGGCTGACCCATATAATCTGACCTCATAGCCCATCCAGCGGTCGAAGTTCAGGTAGCTAGCAAACCCAATCAATAACAACACTGCCGCTGCAACGAGTTTCATCCAGGGTTTCCAGATCGTTTTTATAGGAGTAAGTTTCTGTTCCTCTTTATCTATGGTCTTTTTATCCAACTGCTGTTTAAATCTTTCCCATTGATTATTGGCATCCACTTTTTTATACTGCTCCAACACTATAAGGTCACTGGATATCATGCTGACTTCATCGTATAGCTTACGATTCTCCAGATCCTCAGAAAGCCAACGTTCAAGCAACAGCCTTTCCTCTGCGGAAATAACCCCATCCAATTCTTTCTGGATCAGGTCATAAGGAATAAATCTTGAAGTATTGTTTTCTTCCATATCTATAAGATAATAAACTGAACAAAAAGTCCTAATGAAAAAAATAAAAAGCCAATTAAGAGCAACAGGTATGTTCTTTGTTTGGCCAATGCGACCCGAATTTTATCATAGGCAATGGTCAAATGATTTTTAACGGTTTTGATGGAAATCCCCAATTGATCGGCAATTTCCTGCTGCTTCATCTTATCATACTTACTCATCAGAACAATTTTTCGACACTGAGGAGGAAGACTCTCCAGTATACTTTCGATCATCAGTAGTTTAGATTCATATAGTGCCGCAAGATCAGCTTGATCTTCATCGTCTGTCAAATCCAGATCCTTGATATAATCATTATTTCGATCCAGCAGGCGCTGATTCTTTTTGAGGTGAGTAAGGGAGAGATTGATGACACTGCGTGATAGATAAGCTCCCAATGATTGATTAATAGCTAGCTTGCCCGCATTTTCCCATAACATCATAAACACATCGTTTGTCAGCTCTTCGGCGATCGCTTCATCTCTCACGTACCGAAAAGACAATGTATATAATTTACGGAAATAGGCTTTATAAATAGTTTCAAAAGCATCTCTATCTTTATGAACTATCTTTTTGAGCAGGTCAACGTCGTTTGACATAGGACTTCGGTAAAGCTAATAATAATCGCATGTAAAAGTAATGAAATTCCCTGGAGATTTCATCCAAACTATCTAATTTACAATGAATGAAGTCCAATCAATAGTTTAACGTAAAAAAACACAAAACGCCACATAATAAGTAAGTTTCAATTATATTTTTTTATTTTTACAGAAAATCAAGTTTATGCTAAAAAAATATTTCTTTGCAAGTTGCATTGCTTTTGTTTTATTTTCTTGTGCCAAAGACAATCATCCTGAAACACCAGAGGTAATTACACCAGAAGAAAAAGAAGAAGAATCTCTTACAACTAGATTAACCAAAAATATTGATGTATGGATTGACAACCGTGTGATTAATGTATTTGAGGAAGGTCAAATTCGTGTATACGATAAAGAAGAACATAAAGATCATTTCACATTTTTCTTATGGGATAAAGAGGTTGTTGATTCAATTGTTTGGCATATAGATGACGTTTTACATTACAGTTCTGGAGTGAATCCTTTTCTTTCTATGACAGGGGTTACTTTCAACAAACCGGGCGATTACAAATTCGATTTGTTGCTTTACAAAAACAATAAAGTGGTCAAACAAGCGGGACTAACCATCAGAGCCGTTCCAGGCAAAGATTTTTTTAATGTCAATTGGGAAAATCCACCCGCCAGTAACATTGTAGGACAGTCTTATTCCTACAAAAAAGGCTATCGCATAGACCAAACTTATGTGAAAGGACAATATCCATATAGTCATGTAAGACTCTATTATGGTGATCAATTTCCAAAGCAAACTCCGCAAAAAGAAAAAGAGTATTTAATGGAAGTGGCACAAGCGACTTTTGGCACTCCCACTCTTACTTCTGTAGTAAATAAACAAATGGAACTTGATGAGAAATATAATAAGCTTTTCAAAAATAAGTTGAATTACACTCCAGTAGCTCTTTGGGAAAACAACACTTCTTCGATTGCCTTAGTAGAGTCTCCAAAGGATGTTATTGAAAGTTACATAATTGTCGCAGAACCCAAATATTAAAAAATATGCTTAAGTCTCCTTCTTTCAGTGACGAGTCAAAGCTGCTTGATAATCCATTCTGAATTAAACAAAAGATACAAATTCACCCTCTAAAAAATATTTTAACTTTTAAAGGTGACTTCGCTGTAAGAATCAGTAACTCATATTCAATTTAACACTAATGAAATCAATTTTTCTAATGACCGTAATTGGTCTTCTATTTATTTCTTGTCAAAAAGATCAAGCGCAAATCGTTCCTGAGGATAAAACAAGACAGGACATGACCTTAAATGACAGTATATCTTTTACTATCGATGGTGTAAAATATGCAGCAAATGATCGTTTTTCTTTTGGGGCAAGAAATAGACAAATAAACATCAAACCCTTTGCAACAAAAATCCCTAATAGAAACCACGCTTATGAAACAGGAGGCAACTGGTGGTACGGAGAGAGAGACTCTCTATTAGTCGAGTATAATTTTGGGTTTTCAGGAAACACGGTTATCGACATTGGATTCTTAAATAAATACAGTGTTTTGGAACTTCGGGAAACCACGCGTGCCTGGGAACCCAAAAATGAATTTAAATTACAACTGGGACTTCAAAAATTCATGACCGATTATGGTCGTGAAAACAAAACATCTGGTGTATTTTTAAAAACCTCTATCCCAGAAAAATCTCTATCCACATTTATTCCGATGGGGTCGATAGCGAAACCTTCACCATTAGACAATCACATTCAAGATGACGCACAGTTTAATGTTTTAAAATTTGAGAAATTAGAAGGTGGGTTCTACCTCCTCGAGGCTGAATTTGAATTAAATACATATGATCAGAACAATAATAAATTCCGTCTAAAAAATGGCTATTTAAGATTGGTAAGTCGGTTTAGATTTAATGATTAATACAAGATATTAGAACCAAATTTACGGGAGGAAAAGTAAAACCCCTCCCTTTCTTCACTACCTTCATCTTATGGCGAATCAACTGCAGTTTGAAAACTCCCCTTATCTTAAGCAGCATGCACACAATCCAGTGGATTGGATGCCATGGGGAGCCGAAGCCTTAAAAAAGGCGAAAGACGAAAATAAACTTATCATTGTTAGCATAGGTTATTCGGCCTGCCATTGGTGTCATGTGATGGAACGAGAAAGTTTTGAAAATTCGGCTATTGCTCAGACCATGAACAAATTTTTCGTGTCCATCAAAATCGACCGAGAAGAACGCCCAGATATTGATCAAGTCTATATGCTCGCCGTCCAACTGATGACCAATGCCGGTGGGTGGCCTTTGAACTGTATATGTCTACCTGATGGCCGTCCGATTTATGGCGGCACCTATTTCAAACCGCACGATTGGCAGAATATCCTGTTACAAATTGCTCAAATGTGGGAAGAGAAACCTGAAGTCGCTTTGGATTATGCCAATAAGTTAACCAGTGGCATCCAACGAGCAGAGAAACTTCCCATCAACCCCATTCCCGAACAATACACAACCAAAGATCTCGAAGAAATCATCGGCCCTTGGAGCGAAACCTTCGATAAGAAAGAAGGCGGTTATACAAGAGCTCCTAAATTTCCACTTCCCAACAACTGGTCTTTCTTTTTAAAATACGCTGTACTCACTGGCGATCAAGCTACATTGGATCATGTACATTTTACGCTGAAAAAAATTGGTTCCGGTGGAATCTATGATCAGATTGGTGGTGGTTTTGCTCGCTATTCCGTTGACCACTACTGGCATATCCCTCATTTTGAAAAAATGCTGTATGACAACGGCCAGCTACTTTCGCTTTATGCCGAAGCTTATCAACAAAATAAGGATCCATTCTATAAAAGAATAATCGAAGAAACGGCTGTCTGGATTGAGCGTGAAATGCTTGCACCCAATCATGGTTTTTACAGTGCATTGGACGCCGATAGTGAAGGAATCGAAGGGAAATACTACTCTTTTTCAAAAGCTGAATTCGACGAAATTCTGGGTGAAGACGCGGCGTTGTTCATTCAATATTTTAATATCACCAAAAGTGGCAATTGGGAAGAAGAGCGTACAAATGTCCCCATTTGCGCCATTAATGCAGACCAGTTGGCGACAAAGGTCAATATGTCAGCTGACGAATGGGCAGATTTTTTAAAAATTACGAAGCAAAAACTTTTTGATTACCGGAAGCAACGTGTTCGACCGGGACTCGATCATAAACAATTGACGACCTGGAATGCCCTCTTATTGAAAGGACTAATAGACGCTTACCGCAGCCTTGGCACGAAGCATCTATTGGATCTCGCGCTAAATAATGCCGCGTTTATTTGTGCGGAACTCATTCGGGATGGCAATTATTTATTGCATCAACCTCAGGATGAAAATCGTGCAATAGCAGGTTTTTTGGATGACTATGCATTTACAGTAGAGGCCTTTATAGCCCTCTATGAAGCTACATTTGACCTAAAATGGTTGACCATTGCCCGACAATTGGCAGATAGAGCGATTGCATTATTTTATGATGTGAAGCAAAAAACATTTTACTATACTTCGGCTGAAGCGGAAGAACTGATCGCCCGAAAAAGTGAGATCATGGACAATGTGATCCCTTCCTCTTCCTCAACAATGGTGCGTCAGTTGAAACGCTTAGGTTTGCTTTTTGATAATGAAAATTATACCGCAATAGCTGATCAATTACTAGCCAATGTATTTCCGCAAATCAAGACTTATGGTTCCGCCTATTCAAATTGGGCAATATTATTGCTAGAAGAGATATATGGGATCAATGAGATCGCGTTGACGGGCGAGGATGCACTAGCTTTTCGCATGGAACTGGATCAACATTATATCCCCAACAAAATTGTGCTCGGCGGCATGGAAGAAAATCTTCCATTATTAGAGAACAGAATCGGAAAGGAAACAAAAGCATATCTTTGCAAAAATAAGACATGTAGTCTTCCGCAAGATTCCATAACAGCGTTAATAAATTATATTTAATAAACGGTAGCCTTAGGCTCCCAAAAATCAAAATCAGATGGCTATAAAAGCAAACGACGTCGTAGCATTGACGTACAGACTTCACACAGTAGAAAACGGTGAAAAAGTTTTCGTTGAAGAAACAACTGCAGAACAACCTCTAGACTTCTTATATGGTGTAGGTATGATGTTGCCTAAATTTGAAGAAAACATCGCTGACTTAAACGTGGGTGACAAAATTTCTTTCGAATTGGCACCAGAAGATGCTTACGGTGAAAAAGACGAAAGAGCATTCGCGCAATTGCCAGTAGATATGTTCAAAGAAACAGGTTTACCTCCAGTAGGTGAAGTATTGCCTTTGCAAGATAACCAAGGAAACCAATTCCGTGCTGTAGTTGCAGAAGTAACTCCAGAAATTGTTATTGCAGACTTAAATCACCCAATGGCTGGTAAAACGTTGAATTTCGATATCGAAATCTTAACTGTACGCCCCGCTACTGAGGAAGAATTGTCTCACGGACATTCTCATGGTGTAGATGGCACGCAAGGTCACTAATCTGGGATAAAAAAATAAACAAGAAAAGGGCGTCAATTGACGCCCTTTTCTTGTTTAAAATTCGACTAAGTAGAATAATAATATTATACTATTTAAATTTACCAAATGATTTAGATATAGTATGACTCCCAGAATTTGTAGAAGCTATAGGAAAAACCAAACCGCTATTGGTTTTTTCTGGGTAATAAAGCACGAAGTTGCCGTCGTCTTGTAAAAGGTAATATCCGTACTTTACATTACCAAAATATGGATCACTATTAGGCACAAAAATCGTATTTGCCCCCCAAAAGACATCACTATACTGACCAGCTGCATTTTGCTTATAGACAACTAAATTCCCGTCATTTTGGATATAAAGAGCAAATTTATCGTTTGAAGAAGGATTTTTCACATAAACATTTGATGCCCACATTACGGTATTCGTACCGCTTCTATAGATCACTAAATTTCCGTCTGATTGTAAAACTAGTACATAATTTCCTGTTGGGGAGCTAATCGATGAATTACCACTAGAAGTTAGTAATGGAACCTGTGCATTCGAATATTTTTTATATTGGTTAGCAACATTACCTATATCTCCAACGACGGAACCGTTTTTCTGATAGTTATTTTTCCAAACGTTTGGCATAGGAAAAGGAAATGGAAGTGACACCTCATCTTTATTAACAAAACCAATATTGGTAGGTTTCGACAATGAACTAGTGTTATCATAATATCCCGTAAGTACCGCTTGAATAGAACCTTTGGCTAGATCAATTTCATTTGTATTTATGTTAGCAACAAATTTATTCAATGTTGCCCAGGGTCCAATAAAACTAGATTCAAATATTCCAGTCGAATTTAACACGATTTCTTTATAACCATCCTGATATACCAATGAAAATTTCAAGCTAGGGCTTTCATATTTATTACTCTCGTAAAGAGGAATTCTATGTAGCACTATATCAAAACTTAAGGTATTGATTCCCTTTGAAAAATCAATAATTGCGTTTCCCTGATAATTTGGATTAACTTGTACTTGATTGACCCTTACTGTTTTCATTCCGGGCGCTTGCCCATAAACGGCAGAACAAATAAATATTATTATCATCAATAGAAACAGTCTCACTATTCCTAATATACTATTTTTCATACTAAAAGATCTTTTATAAAATTTTTCCGAAATTTTTCGACGGAGAGTTATTTGAATTTGTTGCCGCTATAATATTATATGCTCCATAAAATTTAGTTGAAGGATAATAAAGCACAAAATTTCCATCGTTTTGCATTACCCAAAAACCATATTTCACGTTCGATAAATTACCATCATTGTTAGGGACAAACGTATTATTAGTTGCCCAAAAAACTATACTGTATTGACCTGCTGAATCTTGTTTATAAATAACCAAATTGCCATCGTTTTGAAAAAACAGTTTAAACCTATCATTGGCAGAAGGATTTTTCACATAAACATTAGACGCCCACATTACTGTATTTGTACCATTTTTGTAGATAACTAAATTTCCATCCGACTGTAAAACCAAACCATAACTATCACTAGAAGAACTAATAGAGTTTTTTCCTACTGATGACAATAAAGGCTCTGCAGAATTAGAGTAATGTCTAAAAGAACTAGGCACATCATTCAAATGGTCAACAATGCCTTTTCCCGATGATAATTTTCCCCAAGCATATGGCATATATTTATCCAATAACTGAGGGACATCTAGACGATCAATAAACGTATATTCTCTCGTGCTATATTTAACATAGCTTACATTATTCTTATCAATCCATCTTATCGAAATTTTCCCGTAAGATATTATCTCTGATCTATTACCTAACGATAAATTCCCCTCTATATGCTTATTTTCGTAGAAACCAGTTCCATTAAACGACGAAGATGTTATATCTTGTGAAGCAATTATCGATTGTCCCCATGGTGTGCTATATACAATTTCTACCCTAATATTAACAGATTCATATTGATTAGTTCTAGAATCAAGCCCCCTACTCAACGAAAACTCAAAGGGCAGCTTATTGCTGGAATTTGTAAAATCTAAAATAACTTTATTTTGATAAGTATCTTTTGCAATGAAATTTACAAAATTTACCATTGGACTAAAATTCTGTGCAAAACCTAAGTGAACCATAAAGAAAAATGTCACTAAAAAAAACATTCTTTTCATGTTCATGTTATTTTTTTAGTAAATTATAAAAATGTTCCACATGAGACCTTTTTTCAACGATCTCGGAGTCTCTCAATGTAAATATGCTATCCTTTCCATTGTAGATGACATTTTCAACAGGTCTTTCCCAAGTTTCCGACAAGAATTTTCTCAACTCAAACACCTTATCTTCCTCTTCTTTTGAAATTTCAGTTTTAGAATTTTCCTCGTTCGATACTGAATCACTTTTCTTACAACCAAATAACACGCAAGAAAAAACACAAAATACAATAATTTTCGTTCTCATAAAATAATACGATATATTTAAAATTTATGCAAACATACATAATCTAAAACTACAATAAAACAGCAATATTCTTTAAATGAAAAAATAATTCCAAAAACACTACAATGATAAACCAATTAAAAATAAATAAAATATAAAATACATATATCTAGAAAGATATAAAAAGCATAAAACAATCCAACAATGAAGATATTTTATCCAATTAAGATAGAGAGCCAAGATTCGCTAATCAGATTATTTACCTCAAATCCGACAACATTGATTTCAAAAGATCTTAAAACTATCAACTTAGCAGTAAATTCAAAAACGTATGACATTCATCTGTTTATTACAGCATCTCTTAAATTAATCGTATCTTTCTGCTAAAGCATCCATTATGGTCACATTTGCGGAAAAAGTAATTACATTCAACAAGCAGCTTTGCTATCACGGGAACCTTCCTACCGATTTTAATGTCATCAACCCCTACCTCGACAACCCCGAGACACTGATTGTCATGCAGCAATTTTACAATAGGTATTATAATGACAATCTCAAACGTAAATTTATCATCGGGATCAACCCCAGCAGACATGGTGCGGGCGTAACAGGTGTTCCTTTTACCGACACCAAACGATTGTACAGTGCATGTGGCATAAAAATGCAATCTGCCCATACACATGAAATCTCCTCGGTCTTTATGTATGATATGATTGAAGCTTATGGCGGCCCTGAAACCTTTTATAACCAATTTTATATCAACTCCCCTTTCCCCCTGGCTATCGTCAGAAACACAAAATCTGACAATTGGATTAATGCAAACTACTACGATGACAAACAGCTCTTCGAAATGGTCAGACCATTTATGGTCGAATCCCTAAAACAACATATCAACATGGGACTCAAAACGGAGGAAGTATTTGTTCTAGGAAAAAAGAATGCCACCTTTTTGGCAAAAATCAATCAGAAAGAGAAACTATTCGGAAAAATGACCATTTTGGATCATCCACGTTATATCCAACAATATAAATCAAAAGATAAACAATTATACATTGACAATTATATCCGACTATTAAGCGGCTTGTAAAATGTGGAAAATCATGTTAATTAACTTAAAACCAACATCAATGATGTTAATAAGATGAATTGCAAACAATACTATACACTACGCTAACGAGACTAGTAAAACACATCAAACTATCGTGTATTTAAAATCTAAACAAAAGAATATTATGGATTCCATCGTCAAAAACATCTATTACTAAATAATAAAAGTTTCCACCCAGCCGCAATTGTGGGCGCTTGGTCTATTTGATTAAAAGTCATCCGGATCAGGCTGCGATAATCTTATCATATACTTGCTGGCACCACGGACTTAGACAGAAAAAGACTACCTGATGGGGAATATAATAAACATCAACAGTTTTCGAATTTCTTTAATTATTCATGGCAAAGAACGCAGATGCACATAACTAATAACCCGAAAAAGGCCAGAATTATTAAATTCTGGCCTTTTATCATTACTGCGATGCCTAAGCGATCTAATTTATTACTTTATTCTTGGTAATATCATCGTAGATTACCTTAATTTTGCCGCCCTCGATTAGCAGCCCCCGACTACGTCCTTTCAGCCGGTTGGATTCGTTACTGACATTCACACCATACACTTTTCCTTCATAAAAACTACTTACTTCAGGGAAAATGGTATGCCCGACAAAAATCTGCTTAGCAGCATATATTTTCATCATGTTATTCAAATCCTCTTCACCCAACGGATGGTACTTTTCCTCCTTTACCACCATACCACGGTACCATAATGGACCTTCGCTACCAAAAAGAAATGATGCCGCCTCCGACTGCTGCCGCTCTTCTTTCGTATGGAACAGATAACGGCGAACAGAATCATTGACCGCAGGAATAGTCCATTTTGGATCCAGCATTGCTGTACTCAGCCCCGCATGGACAAAAAGATAATCGCCTATTTTCTCCATCGTATTCTTGCTCTGCAGCCATCGCCCCAATTCCGTCTCCGATGACCAAAAATCACGGTAGCTCTTGCCGATGGAATCCGCTAACACCTTATATTTATCCTGTGTATATTTATAATTTCCACGCATCAACATTTCCTCATGATTGCCCAGCAAAAAATGAACCTGTCCACCAGCCTTAACAGCTTCATGTTCCAATTTATAGATCAGCCAAAAAATAGGCAGGACATCTTTTCCCCGATCAAACACATCTCCTATAACGACTAGCTGATTATTTCCAAAAGTCCACTCATAGTTCGCATTAACCACCTTTTGCGCCTTTAAAATAGCATAAAAAGAGGCAAAGTCACCATGCGGATCGGAAAGTACCATGATCTTGTCGCTAGGACGATAAACCTCTTTGGGAACTGTTATAGGATGGCGCGAAACCTCAAAGTGATACTGACCATCTTCGGTGGACACCGAGAAAGGTTCTTTAAGTGAATTATCGACTTGTATCTTTCCATCAACTACGCGTACAGATTTGGTATTCCCCGCTTCGTAGAAGAAATAAGGGCCATCATGTTGCCCCAACTGCTGTTGAGTCTGTGCATGCAACTGCTGAAAACTAAACAATATAAAAAGTAAAAAGTACCGTGTACTGATCCAAACTGGATCAGTACATAGTTGTTTAAGATTATATTTCCGATTGTTTTGCATTGTGACGTCTTTTAATAGCCGGTATTTTGAACAATATTTGGATTTACGTCGATTTCCCTTCTCGGAATAGCCATCTGCGTTTTGAAGTATGTTCGGTCAAATGACTTTGTCTCAGGTCGCAATAAGGGCGAAACGTGCGCCTTACCTTTACGTTCTATCCGTAGGTTATTACGCATTGCATCAAATAAACGATGACCTTCACCAACGAGCTCACGACGACGTTCTTCCATCACACGGTTCAGGTCCACCGTTCCACTTACCGACTTGGCCGGATTGGCGCGCTTGACAATGGCATTTAAATAATTAAGCGCATTGCTATTATCACCCAATTTCACCGCTGCCTCAGCCGCAATCAGATATGCTTCCGATAGCCGAAGAACCGGAATATCAGCAAATTCAGGATTTTCATTCTCCGCCGTGTTGCCCGGATATTTATTCAAATAGTAATAATCGACCTGCTTACTGGTATATTTGGTAATCACTTTCTGACGCACATCATTCGGATCATCTTTCAGCAAATTCAAATAATCGTCTGAAAGAATAATGTCATTATAGCCCAGACGCCACAACAGGTTTCCAATCCCCTCTTTTGAGTCACTGGCCTCCACTTTGGTATTAGACAACTGAAACAATATCTCACTAGTAAAGTCTTTGGCCCAGACTGTTGCATATTCCTCATTTTTCCATAGCTGATATTGCCCTTTTTTTGAACTTGCGGCAGCTTCAGCATTTTTGATCAATGCAGCCGCCATTGAAAAGGCCTTTGCATTTTCTCCAGTATACAGGTAAGCCCGTGCTAATACTTGCTCTGCAGCAAATCTATTCAACTTACCATCATTTCTTGCCGTACTCAACAAGCTGTCAGCACCTTCAAGATCGGTGATAATCTGGGCATAAACCTCTTTAACCGTATTGCGTGCAGGTTTGCTTGTAGACACATGCTTCTCCGTCTCAATAGGAACCCCTAAAGAAGCGCCTTGATTTACCAGGTATGGTGCTCCAAATACTTTAACCAAGTCAAAATGAGCCATCGCACGCATGGTTAATGCCTGTCCTTTGATGTCCTTGAGCACATCCGTCATTTGATCAGCTGGGACAGTACTTACATAGGCCAATACTCCATTGGCATTACGGATCACACGGTAAGGTTGATACCAAAGTGAGGATGGTGTATTGTCCTTATTAAAGTCAAAAAGATAATAACCTGCAGCACGCTTTGTATCGCCATTGGCGAGCATATCCTCACCAGTGACATCCCCATAATAAGTCATGCGCGCACCATAATATTCATAGCCACGCATAATATCGTAAACACCATTTAATGCGTAACTCGCCTCATTTGCCGATTTAATGGCCTCCGAACTTTCGGTTGAGGTGCTTGGCTGTGCTGTCTCCAGCCATTTGTTGCCACAGCCTGTCAGCAATGCACAGGACAATAACGCTATTGATACTATATTTTTCATCTCTATTTTATTTTTTCCCATCATACCGATGGGGTGATTACCATGATCATATTTTAAAATTCCTTTCATCTGAAAAATGAAATTATAATCATGAACGAATCAGTGCTTATTCCTTAAAATTTAACATCCAAACCGAAGGTTACCGTCTTCAATTTAGGGGATTCGAAATATACCACTCCATTTACAGGTACCTCGGGGTCGTAGTTTTTATAAGCCGCAAAGGTCAGTAAGTTCATACCGGAACAGAAAGCCCGGATATTACTCACTTTTAGTCTACGGGAGATATGCTGCGGAATAGAAACCCCAAAAGTCAGGTTTTTCAAACGGATATGGTCAGTAGAATGCACACGACGTGTATTGGCCACGCTGCTCATGTCATATTTATTTCCGACCATAAACATCTCTATATCGGTTTCGTCCCCCGGTTTTTGCCATCTCCGCTCGTAATATTTTGGAATATTGTCATAACCCGTTTTACCACCCAACTCCGTTTTCTGCGCACCACTGTCATAGGAATTTCCCCCCAGTGAATAAGTCCAAGTGAAATTCAGATCCAAAAATTTATAACGGAATGTATTCGTAAAACCACCCACAAGCTTGGGATCCGCACTCTTATACAATATCCGCGTTGCAGCAGTATAATCTTCGGTGGTTTCTCTAGAGCCTGGTTGAGCAGGATCATTGATGTAATACTGTGGCACACCTGTTTCCTTATTGATCCCTGCAAATTCGATTAAATAATAGCTATACCATGGTTGTCCAATGCGGTGAATCTGTGTTCCATCCCGCAGTTCCGAACTACCATCAGATAAGGCAATCGTTTTATTACGGTTCATTCCAAAGTTTAAACTCGACGTCCATTTAAATGCCCCATTTCGCAGAATATCTGCATTCAGGTCGAGCTCAATACCCGAATTGCGAATCGTTCCAATATTGCTCAGATAGGATGAGAATCCCGTTGTATAAGATGTAGGAACATCGTTCAACAAATCCGATGACTGACGTTGGTACCATTCAAAGGTAAGCCCCAGTCTTTCAAACAAACGTAAATCCAATCCTATATTGAGGTTATTCTGTTTTTCCCATTTCAGACCCGGATTTCCAATCTGGATTTCCCGCATACCAGGATTGTTCCTGTACGGAAAACCAAAGCCTGTCAAATCCATATAGGTATAAAATTCGGATGGCAAAGTTCCATTGGTACCATAAGAAACACGGATTTTACCGTCACTGATCACATCATTTAAAGATGCCATAAAGTCTTCTTTTGTAAACTTCCAAGCTCCCGACAATGACCAGAATGTTCCCCAGCGGTTGCTGCGATGGATACGTGAGCTACCATCCATACGGATACTACCTCCTAAAAAGTACTTGTCATCATAATTATAATTCGCACGTGAAAGGTAAGACAGCAAACGCCACTCCATATTAGATCCTGACGCATTTGTCAAAACCGAACCGTTGGACAACACCGTTTTATCCACGGTTGGAAAATTGTCCTTGGCACCGCTCAATCCTTCTTTACGATAAGTATTCACTTCGTAGCCACCCAAAATATCCAAATGATGCTTCTCCGCAATTGTTTTGGTGTAGGTTAGACTATTGCGCCATACCATTTGTTTATAGTCTGAAAAACTTGTGGTCAATGAACCATTCGTCTTTTCGCCATCCGAGGTACGAGGATCCGACCAAGAGTTGTAACGCGTCGTCGTATGATCCAAGCTAAAAGTTGTATTAAAAACTAGCCCATCAATAAATTTATAGTTGGCAAAAACCGTATTGAATGAGCGGTCACCTTTTTCCCGTCGGAAATTGTACAAGGAAGAAGCCTTGGGATTACGTGGGCCATTTGAAAAGAAATCCAGGAAGAAAGATCCATCTTCGTTATAAACCGGCTCTGATGCTGTAATCTTATGACGCGAAGAATAGATTGGTGAGGTATAACCTCCCCCTTCGGAATTGACATCCTGTGTAATATTGGAATACAAAATATTGGCCCCCAACTCCATCTTTTCACTCATTTTGTACTTGACGTTCAGTCTTCCAGTGAGACGTTCGAAGCCCGACTGATAGGATAATCCCGTCTGATTGGTATACCCCATGGATGTATAATAGGAAAGCTTGCTATCTCCACCCGAAGCAGATATATCTGCATTTCTGAAAGGTGAGTTGCGACGAAACAGTTCTTTTTTCCAATCTGCCCAGCCGCTTGTCGGAATAGGTGCATATTTATCAATATTCGCCAGCGCATAATCTTCAATCTGGGTCTCATCCGTTAGCTTATCTAAATAGCGAGCTCTATTGCGTAGGCCTTCCAAAAGCATCTCACGTCGTTGTGGCCCATCCATCACTTCGCGAAAATCTGTTGCCTGGCTTGATAATCCATAATCGCCCTTCACTGAAAACACAGGTTTACCTGCTTTACCAGACTTGGTGGTAATTAAGATCACACCACCTGCAGCACGTGAACCGTAAAGGGATGCTGCCGCAGCATCTTTAATGACAGTAATTTGTTCGATATCGGAGCTATTTATGGTCGACATGACATCCAATCCAGCATTATTCGACTCACTTGAAGCAATATTTTCGGACATTACGGGTACGCCATCAATGACAAACAAAGGTTTGTTTGAGGCGTTAATGGATCCCATACCACGAATACGGATATCGGTCGCTCCTCCGGGTTGTCCCGATAAGGAGTTCACCTGAACACCGGGTGCATTGCCCTGTAACATGGTTGAGAAGTTTACTGCCGGAACATCCGCCATGCGGTCGGTCCGAATCGTCGAAGCCGATCCCGTATAATCTGCCTTCTTAAAAGTTCCATAGCCCGTGACTACTACTTCCTCCAGATTGGATTGGCTAAACTGCAGGCTCACGTTGAGCGTTTCCCCACTCACTTCAACCTCCTTGCGATCGTAGCCTAAAAAACTGAAAACTAGCGTCGCCCCGCGGTTGGCAGCAATCGAATAATTTCCGTTTTGATCTGTACCGACAGTCGCTTTTGTACCCTTTACGGTAACACTTACACCTGAAAGGGCCTTACCCTGCTGATCGGTGACCTGACCATGAATGTTCTTTTGCAGTTCGAGCATGTTGTCTTTCGTCGTGCTATGCGAGCGATCAATCGCCAAGTCAGTCTTTCCAGCCTTAACAACGATTGATTTCCCCTCCTTAAAATAGGTTAAACCATGTGGAGTAAGAAGCTCTGTCAAAGCACGGTCCAAAGGAACGTTATTGAAATCAACCGTAATAACAGGTGTATTATTTACGATTTCTGATTTGCACAGAACAGTATATCCGGTCTGTTTTTTGATTTCACGAAATACGTTGACGATCGAACTATTCTTCTTTTTAATATTTACTGTCTGGGCAAAACTTCCGGCATGGAGCTGTCCCAGAGTAAATAAAAGAAGCATAATAATCATTTTCATAATAATGAGGTATTTATACTTTTTCATTACATTTGATTGGTTTGTTAGTTTAATAAACAGTTAAGCGCGTTTCATAAAATTTCGGACCAAAATGTGCTGGGGAAGTACCACCTTCCTCAGCTTTTTGATAGACGAAATAGGATATAGGTAATTTTTGGTTCTTATTTCATCAATCTGACCCTCCTTCCTTCGATTTGAACCTTAATTTTATCATCAGTCATCTTTATGATTTTTAACACTTTATCAAAATTATCAAGTCGTGAAACCGATCCCCATAGTTTCATCTTGGCTACACTTGGGTCAATCTCAATATCAATATCGTACCAGCGTGCTACCTGAGCCAGTGCTGTTCCCAAAGGCTCGTTGTTGAACATAAATTCGTCATTCTTCCAGGCAATACTTTCATCCACAGGTACCTGTTGTACAGAGAGCTCTTCCCCTTGTACCGAAGCTTGTTCCCCTGGCTGAAGTAGCCTTGTCTTTCCTGCAGGAACGGAGACTTTTACTTTACCCTCCAGCAGAGAAACTTTAGACTCCTTCTCTTTTGGAAAAGAATAGACATTGAAATGAGTTCCCAACACTTCCACTTTTTCCTTTGCTGTAACAACGATGAATGGCTTTCCCGCCACCTTCGCTACTTCAAAATAAGCTTCGCCATCCAGTTCGACCACACGTTGTTTATCCGTAAATTTATTGGGGTAGCGCAGGCGTGTATCAGCATTTAGCCAAACCTTGGTCCCATCTGCAAGGGCGATCTGATATTGTCCACCACGGGGAGTTGACAAGATCATCATGCGTTTTTCATCTTTTGCAGTCGCCAGGGCAACTGAACCATCTGTATAGGTAATCTCATCGCCCATCACAATCCCCACCTGCTGTTGATCAAGTCCGATACTGGCACCATCCGCAAGCTGAAGGGTGGCTCTATTTCCACCGGGAAGAAGATTTTCCGCTAATTTAACCGCATCAACAGGAGTAGCTGGATCCGACGTATCTATCCCATCTCGTTTATTTATTTGCCATATTCCCAGGCCAACAACAGCAATAAAACAAGCCGCGGCAGCGTACCAACCATACTGCATCCATCGGCGTTTGGGCTGTTGATCTACCTGGGCCTCGATTTTATCCATAATATTCGACAGAATCCTTTGTTCTTGCGCCGGATCTGACGTCGAAAACTCTTCATAAGCCTGTAATTCCTCGCGCAAATTTGCTGGATCTTCCAATTTCTTAGCCAAGTCCTGTAATTCCGGATATTTTTCAAACAGCATGCTTAATTCGGCATGCTCATTAGGGAGAATCTCCCCTTTTAGGTAAGCTTGAAGTAATTGAATAATATGATCTATCGTATACATGATGTTCTTTTCATTTCCTTGTTGACGATAGAAACACGAAGCATAAGATTATCTTACAGAAAAAAACATAAAAAGAATTAAAACACTGTGTATCAGATAAATATTTTCAAAAAAAAAAAAAAAAGACATTAAACCCTATATTGCATAAGCAATAGATTCTGTTAAACTTTGATTTCCGGGTTTCTACTTGCTGTCTGTTACTTACTGACAAAGGATAGGAATGCAATAAGTGTTAAAGCATCCTTTGCCCCCAAAAGCCCTCTAATAGTACTCACTGCGCGGGAGCGGTTCGTGTATACAGCGGCTGGACTCATCTGCAGCTGGTCTGCAATTTCTTCTACAGTCTTGTCCTCCAGATAAGTTAGGTTAAAGACTTCTTTTTGCTTTTCAGGCAATTTTTCAACTTCATTAAAGATGGCATGTACCAGCTCTGCATGAATCATCTTTGAAAAAGCATCGCGGTCATCCGTAAGTAGATCCTCATAATTGGATAAAGGTTCCTGAATACCCTTTGTGCGTTTGTCCCGAATAGCGTTGAGACTGGCGTGTTTTGCCGTAATATAAATAAAAGCCCTCAGACTTTCCATGGAATGAAAATCGGATCGGCGGGACCATACCTTGACAAAAACATCCGCTACGATCTCTTCAGCGACATCGACCTCTTTCAGGTAACGCAAAACAAAGAAAAGTAGCTGTTTATAATACTTATGATAAATAGCCACAAACCCTGTCTGGTTGTCTTCCTTCAAACTGTCTATCAACTGTGAATCTGTCATGAGGTAGTGGAAAGTGAACTATTAGGTTAGCCTTAATATCAAGGCTAAATTAGAAAACACTTTTTAGATTATCAAACAGTTAACAATAATTTAAAATAGAACAATAGGCCGTTTAAAGTTTTGTAGCCCGCAACATTTCTCTTTTTCCAGGTGCACCCGGAGCCTTCTCAATGGAAAAGCCCAAAGATTTCATACTGCGTTTGAGATTACCTGTAATGGCATAAGTAACAAAAACACCACCTGGTTTAACGAATTGCGCGACATGCGCCAATGCCACATCGCTCCACATTTCGGGCTGATGTATGGCTGCAAAAGCATCAAAATACACCACATCAAATCTTTTTTCGGATTGGAAATCCATCAATAAAGTATGAGCAATGCTGAGTTGTAACCGTTCGTGAATTTGCACCTGCTGCTGCAACGCGGCTTCATAGTTATCCAAATAAGCCGACCAGACAGTAATATCTACGCTCTCATTATACCCTGTCTCAGCGATGGTCGCCAGTGGTAATGGAAAACCTTCGATTCCGACATAGTCTACCTGATACGACTTGTCCCCAATGTGTTCAGCTGTTTGCAGAAAGTTCAGTCCGGTACCAAATCCCACTTCCAAAATAGCAACATCCGAAGCTCCCGTTTGTTGTACGAAATGATCCAAACCGGTTTTGATAAATACATGTTTACTTTCTTGAACGGCACCATGCTTGGAATGGTAACATTCACCTATCTCCGCATTGTACAATGTTTTGGAACCATCTGCGGTTGTTACAAAATCCATTTTTGTCATTATATTTTTGATAAAGTAAATATCCCTTACACATCACCCGATCTAACAACCGGTGCAGCAGACCACCACAACAACAGTGTAAGCCCGTAAAGCAGGCCGTGTTCACATTTCCAGGTTCCCCCAGCAATAGTGATGGTCCTCTGTAGGTATATCCGCCCAAAGATAAAAAGCTGACTCAAATAAATCCCAAATAATCTTTATCCATATGTTATGGAGTGAAACCATCACGATTTAACTCAAACCGAGGGAACCGAACGATTGAGTTCACAGATACCTTAAAATACCCATTGTATGAGTAAACGAGTTCATTTATGCCAACACGACCAACACTTATAATTAATTTAAATGGATAAAAATAATAGATAAAAAGATTATTTTAGCGTCATAAACGCTAAACAATCACAGAACCTAATGGAATACTCTGCAAAAACTTTTATACAGAACTACGGCAGCATCCTGCTCCTGCTTCTTGGCATCGGTATTGGAAGTTTAATTGGGGTCTTTTTTCCACATTTTGTGAATAACCTGGAGCCAATTGGGGATATCTTCCTAAATCTGCTCTTTGTCAGCGTCATACCGCTGGTCTTTTTTGCCATAGCTTCATCTGTAGCCAATATCGAAGGGGACAGCGTATTGGGCCGTATTATCGGCATGATGTCACTCGTATTTGTAATTGGCATTGTGGTTGCAGGTGTAACAAGTGTTATTTTCCTCTACCTATTTCCTGTCAGTTCCGACCTCCCTATCGAACAAGCGAACGAAATCATTGACACCGCCACACAGGACTCTTGGGGTGAAAAGATGGTCCGGTTCCTAACTGTTAGTGAATTTTCCAGTCTATTGTCCCGGCAAAATATGCTGGCCTTTGTTATATTTTCATTTTTAGTGGGGATTGCGACACGTAAATCTGGATACGCAGCGGATATGTTCCGAAAATTTATCAACTCCGGCAATGCTGTCATGGGCAATTTATTGGTCATGGTCATGAAGCTGGCCCCCATCGGACTGGGTGCCTATTTTGCCTATCAGGTTGGAACACTTGGCCCACAGCTCTTCGGCTTCTACGCCAAACCCATTGGTCTATATTATATCTTTGGCCTATTCTATTTCTTTACAGTATTTAGTTTATTCGCATTTATTGCTTTTGGTATCAAAGGAGTCAAACGCTACTGGCAAAACAATATTCTCCCCTCACTGACAGCACTGAGTAGCTGCAGCAGCCTGGCCACCATGCCGGCCAACTTACTGGCTGCAAAACAAATCGGCATACCCGATACTGTTGCAAGCGTGGTCATCCCTTTGGGCACAACGCTGCATAAACATGGCTCAGCCATTGCTTGTATTTTTAAAATTTATATCGCTTTACTGTTGAGTGGAAAGGATTTTTTTGATCCAACCAACTTGGTCATGGCTGTAGGGATCACCTTATTGGTCAGCATCGTGGCCGGCGGAATTCCTAATGGGGGATATATCGGCGAAATGCTGATCATATCAGTTTATCAGATGCCCACAGAAGTCATTCCCTCCATCATGATTATTGCGACATTGGTAGATCCACTAGCCACCATGCTCAATGCCACTGGCGATACCGTTGCAGCCATGTTGACCACCAGGCTAATCGGACAGAAGCTCTCAGACCCGATCGCGAAAAAAACGGTTAGCAGTGGTTAAAACCGATATGCAAAGAATAACTGTCCGTATTGATGCCGGTGAAACACCGACTTTAGTTCCTTGGAATTGAAAATATAATTAATACCATAATTGACCTTGTGATTGGACCAACTGAACCCTATTCGGTGACTTAGCATCCAAGGTTCAATCTGGTATAATTCGCCTATAGGATCATCTTGCCCCAGCCCCCCTTGTATCGTTGAATTATAAAAGATCCGGGCCAAACTAGGTTGATAAACAAAGTACCATTCTTTGTCGTCATTACTTCTAGCCTCTGTCAAATGCCCATGTGTAAAGGTCGATGCATGGTACGATTTAAGTTTACCTGCACGGATTGGAATTCCGACCTCCATATTTGTATTGTTCATCCCCAGAGCACCTCTACCCATTATCCCGAGATCAAATGCTCCTGCTTGATCCCGATAAATTCCTTTCAAATATTTCGCCTGCAGATCTACACCAAAGGCATTGCGCAATGCTGTATCCCAGCCCGTAGCTTCATACATTCCAAAAAGATGGTGGATAAACTTTTGTGCACCTTCGCCATAAGATCGGGAGCCGATCTGTCCCAATTCGACTTTAAGTTCAATCACTTGATCGGCTTTCAAAAAACGAGTCCCTGAGGCGCTCAAATAAAGGTATCCTGCAAAGGGTCTGTCATATTTCTTGTTCTGTCTACGATAATCTATAATACTAATACCATTGTAGATGCGCTGTCCGACTTCGAAGTCCAATACGGTATTCGAAATCTCTGAAGCCCCTCTTGGTGGTAGTGCAATACGGTAATTGACATTGATACCGTTGGTATAATATCGGTCCTGGCCAATCAATAGATAGACATCATTGTCATTTTGAAGAGAAACCTCTTGATTGCGCAACCTCACCTGCCCAAAAACCAAAAAAAATGGAAATATAACTCCATATAAGAGCAGTAAAGACCGCAAAGCAACACTCATATTAACAGGCAATTGTAAAATTCATGCGATATAAACTGCAACAAAATATTAAATCTCAACTTAAATTATTCAAAAGCATCCAAATATACCTCATTTTTTCAGGGACAACAATCTATTTAGAACAAATATAAATAATGTCGAAAAGTTGCATTATTCCTTTCTTCGCAAATCTATTTGTAATTTTGCATTCGATTAAGTGTCAGCTTTTGTCAGAATCAATGATTATAAGGGATTCATTGCGATCGATACACAAGCTTTTACTGGGAACATGAAAATCTCCGAAGGTTGGCACAATAGCATAAACAAATCATATGAATGAAACCGTCATCAGTTTTAGTTAGTTCAAATCAGCGTTCGAACAACTGCTCATGATCGCTTCATTACCGATAAAAACAAATAATACTAATGAAACCATCATGATTTATTCAATCACATCGTGGAATGAGTAAATCTGATAGCTTCATCGCAAACAAAAAACAAATTAAACGGATGAAAAAAAGTTCCATCATTCTAATCGCTATTATTGCAGTGGCTATCGCCATGATACTTGTCATCTATACAGATTCAAGTACCTACTCGACATTTACTGAGGCAAAAGAAAAGAAAACAGAACTATATGTGGTCGGCCAGCTCAACAAAGACAAGGTACTTCATTATGACCCGAAAACAGATGCCAACAAATTCAGCTTTTTCATGTACGACAATGAAGGTACAGAATGTGAAGTTGTATTCAGAGGCGCAAAACCTCAGGACATTGAGCGTTCAGAACAAATTGTATTGACGGGCAAAATGGACGGGAATGTGTTTAGAGCGAGTAAAATATTGATGAAATGTCCATCGAAATACAACGATAAATCGGTCGTGACGGAAATCAATGCCACAGCTTTCAATAATTAATTTGTAAAATCAATTTTTCAATGGACGTTAATTACGTTGGTGAGCACCTGCTACCTGGGCAGATCGGACAATTCTTTATTGTTCTTTCCTTTGGTGCCGCACTTTTATCTTGTATCGCTTATTTTTTCGCGACTAAAAACCCTGAAGAGACTTCATGGAAAAAGATCGCCCGCATTGGATTCTGGGTGAATGCAGTCTCCGTCGTAGCAGTCGGCGCAACTTTATTTTATATTATTTACAACCACTTTTTTGAATATAATTACGCGTTTGCACACTCCTCGAGAGACTTACCTACCTATTATATCATTTCCAGTTTTTGGGAAGGACAAGAGGGTAGTTTCTGGCTCTGGATGTTCTGGCAGACCGTATTAGGGGCCATATTGCTCTTTAAAGCCAAGAGCTGGGAAACTTCCGTCATGACTTTTGTGATGCTCTGTCAAGCTTTTTTAGCCTCGATGATCATAGGCGTTGAATTACTTGGATTACGTATTGGAAGCTCCCCATTCATCCTCTTACGTGATGCGATGGATTTCCCTATACTAAAGCAAGCAAACTATTTGTCCCTAATTAAAGACGGTAACGGCTTAAATCCACTTTTACAAAATTATTGGATGGTGATTCACCCACCGACCCTATTCCTTGGTTTTGCTTCCATGATTGTTCCTTTTGCTTATGCGACTGGAGCGCTTTGGACTAAACGCTACAAGGAATGGATCAGTGCCGCACTTCCGTGGGCGTTATTTGCTGTTATGATTCTTGGAGCTGGGATTATTATGGGTTCATTTTGGGCATATGAAGCACTTAACTTTGGAGGCTTCTGGGCCTGGGATCCGGTGGAAAATGCGTCTATTATTCCTTGGTTTACCTTGATCGCCGCAGTTCACGTGATGATCGCCTATAAAAACTCGGGACATTCTTATTTCACCGCGACATTTCTGGCTATGATCAGCTTTGTACTGGTGATCTATGCCTCCTACCTAACACGTAGTGGCGTCCTAGGCGAGACTTCGGTGCACTCGTTCACCGATTTAGGTATGAGTGGGCAGTTGATTTTGTTCAATGTAGCATTTTTAGTAATTATGGTCGTCTTTCTTGTCATTAAGAAGAAAGAGATGCCGATTACCGAAAAAGACGAAGAGATTTATTCGAGAGAGTTCTGGATGTTTATTGGTGCTTTGGTCCTGACTGTTGCCTGTGCTCAGATCATCGCCTCCACTTCTATTCCGGTATTTAACAAGATATTTGGCACCAAGGTGGCACCACCTTTAGAACCAATTCAACATTATAATAAATGGCAATCCGGATTCGCCGTTATTGTCATGATCATGACCGGGTTTACCCAGTTTTTAAAATACAAACGCAGCGATAGTCGTAAATTTTTGGCTTCTACCGTAGCATCTCTTGCTGTAGCCATTATTCTAACAGCAATTATTTCGTATTTCACTAAAACATATACCAACCTGATCTATATCCTGATCACCTTTGCCAGTATCTTCTGTATTCTGGCGAATATCCGGGTATTGGGTGATGCAGTCAAAGGTAAATGGAAATTAGCGGGTTCTTCGGTCGCTCATATTGGTTTTGGACTGTTACTTATCGGAGCTATGGTTGCCGCAGCAACAAACGAGGTTATCTCTGTCAACAATACGGGCTATATCGCTGTATCTGGCTTTGACAAAGTCGAAAAGCCGGGAGAGAACCTATTCCTAACCGAAGGAGAACCTGTACAAATGGGCGAATATAAAATCACCTATATCGGTGATAGCATTGCTGCGCCAAATACCTATTACAAAATCAAATACGAACGCGTTGATGAGGAAACAGGTAAAGTAAAAGAACAATTTGTACTACAACCTTTCGCACAAAACAATGCCAAAATGGGTGGTTTGATCGGTACTCCAGCAACCAAACATTACATTACCCATGACGTTTATACGTTGATTACAGCTGCGGCAGCGGAGAGTCAGGCACAACACTCGAAAACAGCGAACGAAGAGAAAACAGGCTTTGAGGATTACGAAGAACCTGCAACCTATCAAGTCAATATCGGTGACACCTTACGTTACCGCAATGGGTACTATGTGATTGAAGGGCTCAATAAAGAGGCTCAATTGGAGAAAATCCCAAAAGGTCCTAACGACGTCATGGTCGGATTAAAAATAAAAGTGGTTGCGGCGGATAACAAACAATACGAAGTACAGCCCATTTACTTGATTAAGGATGGTGGAATCTATGATTTTAATAAAGATGTCACTGATCAAGGCCTTAAATTTAGGTTTACAGGTATCAAACCGGACAAAGATAAGTTGGAAATCATGGTCTATCAAAAGCCGTTACCTGAGAAAAAATGGGTAGTCTTCAAGGCAATCAAATTTCCATACATCAACTTCTTTTGGTGTGGAACGATTATCATGACCATCGGTTTTATCATGTCCATTGTCAGAAGAAATAAAGAAGAGAAACGAAAATTAGCGAAATAATGAACATTGCCATTTTAGGGAGCGGAAATGCCGCAACACATTTTGGACAAGCGTTTCAAGCGCTAGGACACAGGATCGTTCAGATCTATAGTAAAACAAAGGCCAATGCGGATGCATTGGCCTTTGCGCTTCATTGTCCCAGCACAGATCAGCTCAGCCAACTGCAGCGCGATGCAGATCTTTATCTTATCGCTGTGTCAGACCAGGCTATTCCTGCCCTTGCAGAAACGATGCCACAAGACATCAACGGGATTGTAGTACATTGTTCGGGAGCAACTGATCTAAATATCCTGGAGCGATTTAAGAATGCTGGTGTTATCTATCCACCACAATCGCTATCCAAAAATAAAACTATTGATTTTTCGGCGATTCCATTTTGTGTTGAAGGCAATAATGAAGGCAATACGGAGATTTTACTCCAGCTTGCACGTACCTTTTCAACTCGTAGTATCTATTGCGATTCAAAGCAACGGCTAGCAATCCATCTGTCTTCGGTCATGGTCAATAACTTCTCGAATATCCTTTATCAGTTTGCCTATGAGCTATTGGAAGAGCATAATATTTCCTTTGACCTGGTCAGACCGATCATTTTAGAAACGGCAGAAAAAGTTCAAAATCATGTTCCAATAACAGTTCAGACAGGTCCAGCGATCCGTGGTGATGAAGCGACACAGCAAAAACATTTGAAATTTATTAGTAATAAACCGGATTTACAGCAAATCTATCAACTTTTAACGCAACAGATTACTAAAAGAAAATAGTTTGTTAGAAACAGTTATAAACTTATCAAAACTTATTCTAGCATAGTAATTATATCCATTTACTTGGGGAACTTTAGTACATTTGCTGTGTCCAAAAGCGCATTTTGGAATGCTAATTGAGCAGTAATATATTCAATTGGACTAAACATTAAAATAGCGAATTAAAACTAAACAATCGTATTTTCTATGGAAGTTAGAAAACTCATTATTTCAATAATGGTTGTGATTAATTTAATCATTGTATCATTTGGCTTTATATTTACATCAAGCTGGTTTTGGTTGTTGATCTTTCCATTCCCATTATTATTGATCGCCTTATACCATAGTTTCCAAACCAAACATGCGATTTTGCGAAACTACCCTCTTGTTGGATACTTTCGTTATATCTTCGAATCGATCCGCCCTGAATTGAGACAGTACTTTTGGGAGTCGGATATGGATGGTCGTCCATTCAACAGAAGACAGCGTTCCATTGTCTATCAACGGGCAAAAAATCAACGTGAGACCGTCGCATTTGGTATGCAGACTGATCCACAGGCAGTCGGTAACGAATGGGCTGCACATTCCGTTTTCCCTTGTCATATCGAAAATCACGATTTACGTACGACTGTTGGAAATGAATCCTGTAAAAAACCTTATAGCTTAAGCGTTTTCAATATCTCAGCGATGAGTTATGGTGCTTTGAGTAAAACGGCCATTACTGCATTAAACAAAGGTGCCGCCTTACAAAATTTCGCACACAACACCGGAGAAGGTGGTATCAGTGACTATCACAATAACGGTGGTGATCTGATCTGGCAGGTTGGTACAGGTTATTTCGGCTGTCGTAATTCAGAGGGTAAGTTTGATGCTGAGCTATTTCGGGAGAAATCAAACCGTGAAAATGTCAAAATGATTGAGCTCAAGCTCTCACAGGGTGCGAAACCTGGTCACGGAGGTATCTTACCAGCCGCAAAAAATACACCTGAGGTTGCGGCAATACGCCACGTTATCCCTGGTACGGACGTCATGTCTCCTCCAGCACACAGTGCATTCTCTTCACCAACAGAAATGATGCATTTCATCCAGCACATGCGGGAATTATCTGGAGGAAAACCAATCGGATTTAAAATATGTATTGGTGACAAACACGAGTTTATGGACATCTGTCATGCCATGCAGAATACGCAGATCTTCCCAGATTTTATCTCGGTTGATGGTTCTGAAGGTGGTACAGGTGCTGCTCCCTTGGAATTTACGGACAACCTGGGGATGCCGCTTTATGATGCGTTAGCTTTTGTAACCAAAACGTTGATCGCATTTGGTTTGAAAAAACACATCAAAGTGATTGTATCAAGCCGTATTGTTACAGGTTTTGATATCCTAAAAGTGATTGCATTAGGTGCTGATGCATGCTATAGTGCACGTGGAATGATGTTCGCTTTAGGTTGTATTCAGGCCTTAAAATGTAATGAAGACGTTTGTCCAGTAGGTGTTGCAACGCAACAACCACACCTGTACAAAGGACTAGATGTTAATGACAAGTATGTACGTGTAGCCCAATTCCATCGCAATACATTGCGCGCTACTGTTGAGATTATGGAGGCCTGTGGTTTCAAAACCTTATCCGAAGTATCCGCAGATAAATTCTACCGCAAAGTAGATGCGATACGGACATTAAGCTTCCAAGAAATCTATTTTGGTACCGAAGGAAAACTGGTCAATAGTCATACAGATTTCGAAAGCAAGCTTTTCGAAGACTAATCATTCGATACATATCCTAATACAGAGAGCCCTCAGTCGTTGTCAACGCTGAGGGCTTCCTATTTCTTTTTCCCCTATTGGTCTTTCGACCTAGATAATTTCATAATCAATGTGATCAGTAATTTACTCAATACTATTTCAGATTGAATAATACACGATGTAAGGCCGTATGAGATAGAGCAATCTGATCGTCGGTCAATCCACCTAAAGCCTGTTCAATCGTATTGGTAGCTTGCTTCATCCCTTCGTCTTTCATCTTCCGGCCAATTTTGGTTAAATAGATCAAATTAGATCGTCTATCATTTTTGTCATTGACACGGATCACCAGATTAAGTCTTTCCAGATTATTGATCAGGCGCGTTACACTCGGTTTATCCCGGAATGTCCGGATAGCTAATTCCTGCTGGGTCAGTCCCTCCTCTATCCACAGATTGTACATAATGCTCCATTGCTCCGAAGTAATACTTAATCCCGCTTCCTTGAGATTACGCTGTAACCTCCGCATCACTGCTATTGAGTACTTTCCCGTCAGGAAATTATAAAAATACTCTTGCGATACTAAATCTTGGTCTAACATATAAATAATGGTTATGGTTGTTTACACAACTTATGTTGCTAATAAATATCATGCTCAAATCAAAACAAAGAAAACTAAACTTATTTTGGCTAATATTTAGCCTAAATTACGTTTTTCTACAGTTGTGTCAAACAAATTTTATCAACATGCAATAAATAGATGTTAATAAATCATCATAAACGATTTACAGTAGACTGAATTTAGGAATAAAAAAGGAGACAAACAAAATAAATTGCTTGTCTTTATACCTAAATTATAAGAAAGATTAATCCGATTTTAAGAAAGAGTTATCCGATTGTAAATGAATCTGAATCTCTTAAGAATGGAAATTTTTCCCGAGCTTCCAAGAGGTCATTCGGATTTAATGTAAAGGTATATAGATCTTCATCTTCGGGCTTATAATAGACGACATCGCCTAATGGTGATATACACATTGATCCTCCAGAGTAATAGATATCGTTACCATCGTGTCCCACGCGGTTCACACCGACGACATAAGATTGGTTTTCAATGGCACGTGCCGGGATTAGTGCTCTCCAATGCGCTGAACGCTTATCTGGCCAGCTTGCTGTATAAACCAAGATATCGTAAGCCGCATTTTGATTCTTGGACCAAACCGGGAATCGGAGGTCGTAACAGATCATAGGGCAAATTTTCCAACCCTTGATATCCACTAAAATACGTTCATTGCCTGGTTCAAAATATTCGCTTTCCTTAGACATGCCAAAAAGATGGCGCTTATCGTATTTTACATATTTTCCATCAGGAAACATCCATAAAAAACGGTTGTAGTATTTGCCCTCCTCTTCAATGATTAATGATCCTGCAACAACACAGTTTAATGAACTTGCCATTTCAAACAACCATCTTGTGGTAGGACCATTGGCAGGTTCAGCACATTTTTCAACGTTATTCGTGAATCCCGTATTAAACATCTCCGGTAAGATAATCAAATCTGTTTTCTCACGTAAAGATGAAAGTCGCAACGCCAGATTATTCAGATTTTTTTCAATATTTTCCCAGAATAAATATGCTTGAAATACCGTGATTTTTAAAGGATCCATGAACGTTATCTAAAATTTATTTAATTATTTAGTACAAAATAGCCATTTATTGGCAAAATACGAATTTTAATAGAATTTCTATCTACTGTTGTCTTACCAAAAGATTGTTTGCTAACAGTAATAACGCTTCTTTACGTTCATTTGGTACATCTAGCGCATCCATTTTTTCAAATGCGCGCTGCGTGTATATATCTTTTAATTCATCCGCTGCTTCCCGGACCTGATACTTATCATATAAGGTCAGCATATCTTCAACTTTTGTCGGAACGGACTCCACAGTTGAATGTAATAAGTATTGCATCGTAGGAACATCCTCCTCAGCAATAACTTCCATCAGTTTAACCAATAGAAAGGTTTTCTTATTGATCATAATATCACCGCCGACGATTTTCCCGAAAGTATCCGGATCACCATAGGCATCCAATATATCATCTTGCAATTGGAAGGCCAAACCAACATTTTCCCCAAAATCGTAGATCAATTGTTGTTGTTGCTCGTTCGCTCCGGAAAGAATGGCGCCCAATTGCAATGCTCCGCCCAATAGTACCGATGTTTTCAAACGAATCATTTCCAGATATTCGGGCATAGACAATGATGCACGACTTTCATAGTCCATATCCAATTGTTGGCCCTCACAGACCTCCATGGCTACTTTACTTAAAATCCGCAAAGTTGCGGGCAGATAAACCGGATTACATTTGGAGATTTCCTCATAAGCCTTCACCAATAATCCATCTCCAGAGAGAATGGCAATATTAGCATCCCATTTTTCATGGACAGTAGTTTTTCCTCTTCGTAAAGGAGCTTTATCCATCAGGTCATCATGTATTAAGGAAAAGTTATGAAAAAACTCTACAGCCTTTGCTGCCGGAATAATTTCGTCCATCTCTTGCATACCGAATAACTCGGCCGCCATCAATGTTAGCACTGGCCTAACCCTCTTGCCGCCCAAAGTCAATATATACCGTATGGGATCATATAAATTTGTTGGAGTTTCAGGAAATTGACTTGTCTCTATCGCCTCTATCACGAGCTGTTGTAAGTGTTGCATATATCTTTACGATCGAATCATGCGAATATAGCAATAATCATATAGAAATGGCAATTTTGTACCGCCAAAGCATTCGTGGCAAAATCGTACATTTGTATAAGTCTTTTGTTATGCGCATCCTAATTATCCATACATATTATCAAACAGCAGGTGGAGAAGACACTGTTTTTCAACAGGAATTGTCACTCCTCTCGCAAGATCACCAGGTACACACCTTGACCTTTCAAAATAAAAAAGGCTGGCGAGGTGCCTTACAGACCTTAGGTTCCATCTGGAATATTTTCGCTGCAAATAGATTAAAAAAAACAATCCGGGAATTCAGACCTGATGTCGTCCATCTCCACAATACACATTATGCCGCTGGACCAATTCTAATACGTACGATCGCCAAACAAGGTATTCCGCAAGTGATGACCCTGCACAATTTTAGGTTACTTTGCCCTTCAGCAACACTCTATCATCACAATCATCTGTTTCTGGATTCGCTAAAAGAAGAATTTCCCTGGACGGCAGTTAAGGAAAAAGCATTTAATGATTCTGTTATTAAAACATTCCTACTTGCCTTTAACTACTGGTTTCACCGCAAAATAGTTACATGGCAAAAGGTCAATCGTTATATTAACCTAAGCAGCTTTGCAAAGTCGATATTTGTTGACTCGACGTTAAGAGTACCTGCAGAAAAGTTTGAAGTAAAAGCCAATTTTGTTTTCCCTTCAACTTTATCGGCAGAAAACCCGCAACCATATTTTATTTATGTTGGCAGACTGTCGGACGAAAAAGGCATATTAAATCTGATTGAGTCCGTAAAAGGAACGAATCTAGCGCTCCACGTTATTGGCGGAGGGCCTCTTGAGGAGGAGGTCAAAAAAAGGATAGCAGATCATTCCAACATCAACTACCTCGGATTTAAACCCCGTTCCGAGATTTTACCACTCGTTGCCGTAGCACAAGCCTTAATCGTCCCCTCCATCTGTTTCGAGGGAATGCCAATCACAATCCTCGAGGCCTACTCTGTGGGAACTCCGGTACTCTGCTCAAACCTTGGGCCTTTACCTGAAATGATTATCCCGAATAAAACCGGGCAGACATTTGATCCACACAATAGAAACGAAATTGTAGCTTGCCTAACGCAATGGAATGCCAAACCAACCGATGAAAAAGATGAGATAAGAAAGACCTGTATGGCCTATTATTTTAGTAATTTTACTCCTGATATAAATGAGAGTAAATTATTAGCGATCTATAAAAACGCTATTGAAGATAAAAACATAAACAAATGAGTATTATTGTAATGGATAAACTGGGTTTGGCACCTCAAATCCAAGCGACACTGGAAACGATCTATGATCCTGAATTAAAACCAGCAAATATTGTCGATCTGGGACTTGTCTATGAAATTATTACCAAGGAAGATGGCATAGCAAAAATTGTCATGACACTAACGGCTCCGGGCTGTCCAGTTGCAGGAGAAATCATGAATGAAGTGCAGGAAAAAGTTGCTGGAATAGAAGGTATTAAAGAAGCCTTGGTGGAATTAACTTTTGATCCACCTTGGACCAAAGATATGATGTCTGAAGAAGCAAAGCTTGAACTTGGATTCCTGTAGACATTGTTTTAGAAAATATGAAATGCCTCCAAAAGACTATTTAGGAGGCATTTTTATGATGATGCTATTTTAGATATATCGTGCTTACTAGAGATCAGTGCGAAAAAAATAACGTTAGAATTATCCTGTACTATTATTTTCCAGATCGCTCAATTTCTTCAGCGGTTTGGCTGTATTGGCATCACTTCCAAAGAGTAATTTCCATAGATTGCGGGATTCTTTGGTCAAGAGTGGCGATACGATGGAAAGGATCAAAACGTAAACCACAACAAATGATTGGATAACAGGGAGCAAAGCCCCCGCTTTCCCGATATTGGCCATGATAATCGAAAATTCTCCCCGTGCAGACAGGGTAAAACCAATGTCAAAAGATGTTTTCGGTTTCATCCCAGAAAATTTCGCAGCAAAATAACCCGAAGCGAGATTACCCATCACAGTTACTAAGGCTGCTATTGATGCCCAAAATACGGCTCCTCCCAGCGACATAATATCTATGGATAGTCCGAAGCTAAAGAAAAACATCGCCCCAAAGAAGTCTTTATAAGGTAGCACCATGGCTTCAATTTTTTTGATATACTGCGAATCCGCCAGTACCAATCCCGCCATTAATGCACCAATAGCCTCGGCAACATGTATGGTCTCCGAAAATCCGGCAACGATAAAAAGCAATGCAAAGATGACCAGTATAAATAGTTCAGAAGTTTTTTCCTTTAACAAACGGTCTATTGCAGGTATCAACTTGCGTCCCAAAACCAAAAAGGCTAAGATAAAGCCCAATGCCAATAGGGAAGTCCCTGCAACCGTCCAAAATGAGCTACTACCTGTTAATATCAATCCCGAAAGAAAGGAAATATGCATGGCAATAAAGAGATCATCAAACATGATCATTCCCATAATAACCTCTGTCTCCGGATTTGCCGTCCGTTTAAGATCAGTGAGGACCTTCGCCACTATTGCTGTCGAAGAGCTCGTCATGATCCCACAAAGGACCATCATCTCCTTAAAAGGCATATCCATCAACCAGCCAATCAACAATCCCGAGGTAAAGTTAAGCAGGACATAGATTGTTCCTCCAGTTACGATGGCTTTACCAGATTTAATAAGCCGATTGACTGAAAATTCCAGGCCCAAATAAAACAGAAGAAATAATACCCCTAGCCTGCCCATAAAATCTATAAAGGGTTTGCTTTCGGTAAATGTCAGATCCACCAACCCAATCTGCGGTGCGTGTTGACCCAAAACCATTCCTATAATAATGAAAAAAGGAATAACGGAAAACTTAAGCTTGTTGGCAATCAATCCAACAATAGCAACAAGTCCGACAGCGATTCCAATTTCCAATATTAAGGTGTGTGATAGCATAGATTACAGTAAAATTTCCTTTAAAAGTTTGATATTGTTTTTCTTTCCAGCAATAACCAAGGTCGTTCCTGGAGTAATCAGATAAGATGGTCCGGGGTTGATGACCGTTTCGTCGTCTCTGATTCCAGCAATAATGGAAGCTCCAGTACGTTGTCGTACCTCCAGTTCACCAATTGTTTTTCCTGCTCCTTCCCATTTGCCCTCTAGCTTGTACCATTCGATACGCAAGTCATCCAAAGCCACTTCAATTGTTTCCAATGCCTTGGGCTTATAGGATAGACCACCTATAATACCCGCTATCTGACGTGATTCATCATCATTGAGTGTCATCACACAACGCGATTCATGTTCTTCGTCATCATAACGATACAGTTCCCGTCGACCATCATCGTGGATCACAACAACCATATTGTCACCCGCATCGGTTTCAATTTGAAATTTCTTTCCAATTCCTATCAGATCGGACTCTCTTACAATAGACATAATCTTCTATTTAAATAAATACCAATAATAACAGCGCAATGCCATTTTACCAAAAACAAATTTAACCAAAAATTCAATCTTAAACGAATCCTCGTCGCGCGACGGTAGGGGATGTGAACATGCAGATTACCCCAAAATACTAAAAAAAGACCAGAAAAACGAGTTTTTATAGGTTCTATTTCAATTCAAATGAATAAGGTCATCTGCATACCAAGATTTTTACGCGACAGCAGGCTTGCCTCGAATCTGCAATACTTTACAAGAACCTGAAAACTCAACTATCCTTCTACCGCAAGCAATTTTCAGTCTCAAATCTCCTAGTTAAGATCAAAAAAATTCATTATTCTCTTTTTTATTACAAAGATGAATTTCTATAACGTTTTCGTAGTTAGTGCAATCGTTTGTTCAAAGATGCAAAGAAACGGCTCCGCTTAATTTCTTTATACTTGCCGCCAATAAAACTAGCGAATCTAAATTACACACTATGGTCAAAAAGAGTCACCTCATTCTACTGACACCCCTAACAATTCTTTCAGTAGCAGCGCCTTTTTATGTAGCAGCGCGTCCCAATAATCCTAAGACTGCCATTGCCCAAGCTGTCCCTCAACAATCCATTTCGGGAAAAGTAGTGGACGAAACTGGAAAACCTATCAGCGGAGTTACAGTATCAGAGAAAGGCAAAACAGCAGCCACCACGACTGGACAAGATGGTAGATTTACACTGGCAGTCACATCACAAAATGCCACATTGGTCTTTAATTCCATCGGATTTATTGCACAGGAATTACCAGCTTCTCAAGTCGCTGAAGTAACCCTGAAAAAATCCGAAGACATGCTGGAAGAGGTTGTCGTTGTTGGTTATGGTAAACAGAAGAAAAGCGACCTTACTGGTAGTGTTGCTACTGTGGAAGCCAAGTCCTTAGATCGGATCAATTCTCCGAATATCGTGGACAAGCTACAGGGCAAGGTTTCTGGCTTAGCCATCAATTCTGGAAATGCTAAACCAGGAGAAACCGCAGCGATCAATATACGTGGTGAAAATTCAATTTCCGCTTCCAACAGTCCATTGATAATTTTGGATGGAATCCCTTTCAGCGGATCATTGGGTGACATCTCCTCCAATACTATTGCTAGCATTTCCGTATTAAAAGATGCTTCTTCTACCGCAATCTATGGATCACGTGCGGCAAATGGCGTCATCCTAATCACCTCCAAAAAGGGTGCTGCCGGAAAAGCACGCATCAATTACAATGGTTATTTTGGATTGCAGAGTGTAGAACGTCGTTTGAAATTGATGAATGGTCCACAATACATTCAATTTATGCGTGACTATCAAGCCTCTAAAGGCAAAACAGGTGATCAGCTTAATCCCGAAAACTACCTTTTTGCGAATGTACTGGAACAATATAAGAAAGGTGAAGAAGTCAATTGGCAAAATGAAGCCTTTAACAGTGCAGCTCCCATTCACGAACATCAGCTCAGTTTTTCGGGCGGTACTGATAAATCCGATTATTATGCATCGGTAAGTTACCTCAATCAGGATGGTGTGGTTAAAAACACACCCTACGAACGCTATAATGTCAATCTAAATCTCAATCAAAGCCTAAATTCATGGCTCAAACTGGGTATGACTATGCAAGCTTCACAGGGCAACCGTGATGGTATACAACCCAACTTGGAAAGCGTGGTAAAACTAGCTCCTTATAGCAAAAATCGGGATGAAAACGGTACAGCTGTCACCTATCCAATGTATGCACAAACACTATGGGGTCACCCTTTCGCCGACGAAAATGGTCAATGGGATGAAACTAGACGGACTGTCTTTGCAAACTCTTGGTTAGATGTCAAACTTCCGATTGAAGGGCTAAGCTTTAAGTCTACATTTGGTACGAACTACAGAAATATCAATGAAAACTCTTATTATGGTTCAAATACCTTGACAGGTCGCGGGGTGAATGGACGGGGAGAGATAAAAAATGATCATTTCTGGGATTGGACATGGGAGAATCTCCTGACTTACGACCGCACTTTTGGTGATCATAAAATTAATGTAGTCGGGCTTTATTCCTCTCAAAAGACCAACCTCAAGACATCTAAAATGACTGGAGATGATTTTGTTTCAGACGCCGGCTACAACAACATGGCTTCTGCTTCTAAAAATCTGAAAATGGAATCCAAGCTGGAGAACACTGCGATGATCTCTTATATGGGACGGATCAACTATTCATTCAAAGATCGCTATTTATTAACTTTAACAGGCCGCTCGGATGGTTATAGCGCTTTTTCTGTTGATAATAGGTATGCCTTTTTCCCTTCTGTCGCTGGAGCATGGGTAATTTCCAAAGAAGGTAATGTACAAGATTACTTTGATTTGTTAAAACTACGAGCTTCGTATGGTAAAAATGGGAACCAAGCCGTATCTCCCTATCAGACGTATGATCGCTTGACCAACGTAGACTACATATATGGATTAGATCCTGTCAAAGGACTCGTGATGAATTTCAATGGACGAGGGAGCAATTTGACATGGGAAACGACCTCTTCCTTAAATGTCGGTTTAGATTTTGGCATTCTTAAAAATCGTCTTTCTGGAACAATTGATTATTATACCTCCAAGACAACAGATCTCTTACTGAGCGAACAGGTCCCAGTGATGAATGGTTACAATACAATTTTGAATAATATTGGTGAAACTTCCAATAAGGGATTTGAGGTCACATTGAATGCTGTTCCCATCAAAAACGACAATTTCCAATGGAATACAACGGCTAATTTTGCGTACAACAACAATAAGATAACCAAATTGCGTGCAGATGGAAAGGATGATTTGACTAATGCCTGGCTTATTGGCAAACCAATACGTATCTTTTATGATTACAAAGTAATCGGGGTATGGCAGGAAGGTGACGATATTGCAAACTCTTATCAGCCAAAAGCGAAAGCGGGTGATGCAAAATTAGCAGATTTAAATAATGATGGTAAAATAGATGCGAATGACCGCACGGTCATGGGCAACAAGATTTCACCTTACACCCTTGGCATCGGTAATGATTTTACCTACAAAAACTTCTCCCTTTCCATTTTTATGAACGGTGCCTTTGGCGGCACAAAAGTGGATGATTTTAAAAATATAGAACGTTTTTTACCAAATAACGGCGCTAACTATCTCACAGATATGCCTTACTGGACACCACAGAATCCAAGTACAGACATCCCTTCTCCAGGTTACACGCCTGTCAACAACCATACTTATTACATCAATTCAGCCTATTGGCGGATTCGTGATTTGAGTCTGGGCTATACATTTGAAGGCGATTTTCTAAAGCGATTAAATCTTTCCTCTGTCAGAGCATTTATCAACGCCCGCAATATCTACACATTCTCCAAAATAAAAGGATACAATGTGGAGGCATTGGGTGTCAGTTCAACAACAGGAAATCCAACGACAACAAATATCGCCTACCCTTATCCTGTTGCCCGAACAGTCTCATTGGGATTAAATGTTCAATTTTAAACATCTCTACATCATGAAGAAAAGAAATACAACTTTATATGCATTCCTTGCCGGTATAAGCTTAATCTTTATCGGTTGCAGCAAAAACTTTTTAAACGAAGACACCAGCAGTTTTCAATCGCCAGACAATACCTACATCAATACAAAAGGTTTCGAAACTGGGTTGAATGGCCTTTACTCTTATGCACGGATGGAATTCTGGACCTGGAACGGAAGTATATTCTCTCAGGGGGCTACTCCACAGGAGGCTTTACAAGTCGGTACAGACATTGTTGCGATCAAAACCACCGGAACCGATGCAACTTTAGCACCTTTTAGCAATTACAGTCTAAATCCGGCTTCGTCGTATGTGCGCAATTATTGGAAGTATGCCTATGGTTTTATCGGAAATACCAATATTATCCTGGAAGCATTAACTAAAAACACAATCCAATGGACAGATAAAGAGAATGATCCAAAACGTGTAGAAGCTACAGCCCGTTTCTTCCGTGCCTATAGCTATCGTTATTTGGTCAACCTCTATGGAGATGTGCCTTGGGTAGATAAGGTTTCGGCAACGCCGCGTCGCGATTTTACCCGAGCACCCAAAGCTGAGATATTGGCACATATGATTGATGACCTCAAATATGCTGGAGACAACCTCCCGGACAACCCAGGAACTGTACAGGAAGGGAAATTGACAAAATGGGCCGCATTACATTACCTTGCAGAGGCCTATATTGAAGCAGGGAAGCCAGATCTGGCCGCTGAAGCAGCTAACAAAGTGATTCAAAGTGGTTATTTTAAGTTGAACGATCAACGCTTTGGAGCTGAGAAAGATAAAGCCGGCGACTATTTTCACGACATGTTTATCGAAAACAATCAAAATCGCTCATCCGGCAATCAAGAAACCATTTGGGCAATCCAATTGGAATACAATACGCAAGGAGGTGGAGACAATTATACGGACTGGAGCAAACGCGCTTGGGTTCCTTTTTATTCCCAACAAAAAGGTTTTGTTCTTGCCGACTCACTTGGCGGAAGGGGTCTTGGTCACGTACGTCCTTACCAATGGTGGTTGGATAGTTATGAAAAACAAGATGTTAGAAATTCTCCTTACAATATCAAACGAGACTGGTATTATAATGACCCTTCCGTTCCTGAACTTTACGGTAAGAAGATTGAGCTAACCGATGCAATCATCGCTTCGGGCAATGTATTTCCAACCATTACCAAATTTTTCTATGGAAAAACGGCTGCAAACCCTGCATTTGAAGGTAATATGAAAGATCGGGTCAAAATACGATTGGCAGAAACCTATCTTTTACTGGCTGAAGCATACATGCGAGCGAATAAACCGGACCTTGCAAAAGATGCCATCAATGCTGTGCGTGTCCGTGCCAAAGCTTCTCCAATAAATACCTCGGCAATCAACGAAGATTTTATATTGGATGAACGTGCAAGAGAGCTTATGGGCGAAGAAATGCGGAGAATGACATTATCTCGTTTCGGAGCCGATGTTTTCCTACGCCGTGTACAAGCGCTTAACCCACAATCTAAAGACGTGGTCAAGAAAGAATTTATTCTTTGGCCTATTCCACAGGAAGTCATCGACAGCAATACTGGCGCTGCTTTCCCGCAGAATGCCGGATATTAACTCTTACATCAAAGCCTCATAGATCCGAAAGTCTATGAGGCTTTTTTGTTGGCATATCATCCATTTCCGCCCGCACTACTGTGCTTCGACCAGTTTATAACTTCCATCGGGCCGCAATTGGCTACGGCCAATGGTTATATTTTTGGAGTGATAGAATAAAAAGGTCCAACCTTCTGGAGCTCCTTCTCCCCAATAAGCTTGCCTTAGCTCCTTCGAGCGTCGACCATCATAATCATATTTAGCCACATAATTATGAAAAATTTCCTCAGGCTCAGGTAGTACATCGCCCCCGAAAAAATAATGTTCTCCTCCAGTATGGATGTGAAACGCTTGGTGATGTGGCGTATGTCCACCATTAAGAGCATAACTGATTTCAGTATTTACCTGCCCCGCTCCTTCTACCAATACCAAGTTCCCACTTCGTTGGACAACATCAAAAATTTCTGTACGGTAAGAGCTCGAAATCCCAGAATAAGCATCCTCCCATTCTCCCCTTTGCACAATATATTCAGCTTCGGGAAATGCAATGCGAGGGGAACCACCTTCCATACTTACCATACCACCGGCATGATCCTTATGCAGGTGCGACATTAACACGTATTTCACATCATCTGGCTCATAACCTAATTTGCGGATATTGTTGTGCAACTTCAGCACACCGCGGTCATCAGTATGCCCCAAACCTGTATCACAGATCACAAGACCTGATTCTGTTTTGATCAAAAAAGGATGGACATGGATAAACATGGATCCCGGACGGTCTTTCGGGTCATCCACGGATGGATCAAAGGGAACGAATTTTCTACTTTTATCGACAGAAAAAGAACCTTCATATAGAGAATAAGCCTGCACCATATTTAAAACATTGGGAATATGCACGTTAAGCGACAGGCGGTCAATACCAGGTTTAGGAATTAGGTAAGTCCAGCCTTAAAACGTATATTTACACTTAAAATATTGTGCAAAGATATGCAAAAAAGGTGGGTACTAAAATCTAAAACTGATGTCAAAATAACCAACAAACTGCGCGAGGAATTAAATATCAACGCTGTGTTAGCGGAATTGCTCGTCAACAGGGGAATTGGAAGTTTTGACGAAGCGAAACAGTTTTTTAGGCCACAATTGTCGGATTTGCACGATCCTTTTTTGATGAAGGATATGGGAAAAGCCATATCTAGAATCATCCAGGCTATCGGCAACAAAGAAAAGATCCTGATCTATGGTGATTACGATGTCGATGGCACCACAGCAGTTGCTGTAGTCTACAGTTTCTTCAGAGAATTTCATAGTCAACTGGAGTTTTATATTCCGGATCGTTATGCGGAAGGTTATGGCATATCTACGCAGGGCATTGATTATGCTGCCGCCAATGGCTTTTCTTTAATTATTGCATTAGACTGTGGAATAAAGGCCATTGATAAAATTGACTATGCCAACACGAAGGGGATAGACTTTATCATTGGCGACCACCATCTCCCAGGTGAAGAACTGCCAAAGGCTTTCGCTGTCTTAGATCCCAAACGTGTAGATTGTGATTATCCCTACAAGGAACTTTCTGGTTGCGGTATCGGCTTCAAAATCATTCAGGCGTTCATACTGACCAACGGAATGGATATCAATGCCTGTTATCAATTTTTAGATCTGGTTGCAGTGAGTATAGCATCAGATATCGTCCCAATCACTGGTGAGAATAGAATTTTAAGCCATTTTGGGTTGATCAAGCTCAACACCAATCCCTGTGTGGGATTAAAGGCATTGATTGACCTATCCAACAATAGAACAAAGATTTTTACGGTCAATGACATTGTATTCCAGATCGGCCCGCGCATCAATGCAGCCGGCCGCATTGACCACGCTAAGGATGCTGTCAAATTATTAATTTCAAAATCCTTACAGGAAGCAAAAGACTTTAGTTCGAGCATTGACGATCAAAACAATGTCCGCAAGGATTTTGACCTCAAAATAACAGAGGAGGCTCTGGCACTCATTGAAGAAAATGTTGTTCTCAAGAGCCGAAAATCTACGGTATTATACAAATCAGACTGGCATAAAGGTGTAATCGGAATTGTGGCTTCACGATTGACCGAGAAATATTACCGCCCCACTATTATATTGACGGAAACGAATGGCCATATTGCGGGCTCCTGTCGATCGGTAATCGGCTTTGATTTATATGAAGCACTGAGCGAATGTGCTGATCTGCTCGAGCAGTTTGGTGGGCACAAATATGCTGCTGGACTGACCATGTCACTGGACAATGTAAGCTTGTTCCAAGATCGATTTGAAGAAGTCGTGGCTCGTAGGATCAGTCCCGAAATGCTGACACAAGAAATTCAGATCGATGCCAAGCTCCATCTGAAGGATATAGACGCTAAATTTTTCCGCATACTCCAACAGTTTGAACCTTTTGGCCCACAAAATGAGTCACCAATTTTTTTGAGTAAGAAAGTGAGTTCAGTAGGGCCGGCTTTCCCTGTAGGTACAAATCATTTAAAAATGACAGTTGTCCAGGAAGACTCGCCATCTTTTGATTGCATCGGTTTCGGATTAGCAGAACATATTGATCATATCAATTCGGGGCAGAGTTTTGATATCTGTTATAGCATTGAAGAGAATGTGTGGCGCAATAAGAGAAACTTACAACTTAACATCAAGGGAATTCGATATTAGCGTTTTAGCGTCTAAATACTTAATACTAAGAAGATATTAAATATATTTACCATAGATTTGCATTCAAATGCTCCAACGGTAAATTCAACATTATTTGGCATTTTGCGGAATAAGTAGAGCAGAAACTTATAGTGACAAGATAAATCAAGAAGATGATTTTAAAGGCAGAACATCTCATAAAAAAATATAAACAACGTACTGTTGTCAACAACGTATCCTTTCATGTTGAACAAGGAGAGATTGTCGGATTATTGGGGCCAAATGGTGCTGGTAAAACGACCTCTTTTTATATGATTGTAGGTCTGATCAAACCCAATGACGGAAAGGTATTTTTAGATGATCAAGAGATCACGCAAGATGCGATGTACCAACGCGCGCAGCGTGGAATAGGTTATTTGGCACAGGAAGCTTCTGTTTTCCGCAAGTTATCCGTAGAAAACAATATTCTCGCTGTATTAGAGATCCACTACCCCAATAAAGAAGAACGTATGGCAAAGTTGGAAGAATTGCTATCCGAATTCAGTCTGCATCGTGTCCGTAAAAACAGAGGTGATCTTTTGTCGGGAGGTGAGCGCCGACGTACGGAAATCGCTCGAGCATTGGCAGCAAATCCATCGTTTATCCTATTGGATGAGCCATTTGCAGGGGTTGACCCTATTGCCGTAGAGGAAATCCAAACAATTGTTGCTAAACTCAAAACACGTAATATTGGTATCTTAATCACCGACCACAACGTACAGGAAACTTTATCCATTACGGATAGGGCCTACCTTTTGACCGAGGGAAAGATTATGCTTACAGGTACACCTGAAGAAATCGCGGATAATGAACTGGCACGGAAATTCTATCTTGGTCGCCATTTTGAATTAAGAAGGAAAAAATTTTAAAGCATAACGAATACCCTCTATGGCCTTATTAAACTCCATTTTTACTTGGTTCATGAAAAAAAGGATTCACCAAATCGAGCTTTTCATGAAATATCCCCACGATGTACAAGAGGAATGGTTCCAAAGTTTAATTTCTACTGCCGAAGCGACGGAATGGGGAAAAAAATACGACTACACGAGCATACTCACCCCAGAAATCTTCAAAGAGCGTGTACCTATACAGGATTATGACGATATCAAAGGTTATGTAGATCGGATGATCAAAGGTGAGCAGAATATTCTGTGGCCTTCGGATATCAAATGGTTTGCAAAATCATCTGGAACAACCTCTGATCGCAGCAAATTTATACCGGTGAGCGAAGAGGCCTTAGAAGAATGTCACTTCCAGGGAGGAAAGGACATGTTGACGATATACTGTCACAATAGACCTGAAAACCGTGTTTTTACCGGAAAGTCTGTTGTCATCGGTGGCTCATCCCAGATCAACAACTTCAGCCCAGATTCCTATTATGGAGATCTATCTTCCATCCTGATCCGCAATCTTCCATTTTGGGCGGAATTCAAACGAACCCCAAACATGGAGGTGACTTTAAACCCCAATTTTGAAGAGAAAATTGAGCAGATCGCGCAAATTACCATCAAAGAAAATGTCACTAGTCTGGCTGGTGTACCAACCTGGAATATTGTGATGGCCAAACGTGTATTGGAAATCACAGGCAAAAACAACCTATTGGAAGTATGGCCAAACCTTGAATTTTATGGTCATGGAGGTGTGAGCTTCAAGCCCTACCGCGAGCAGTTCCACAAACTGATTCCATCAGATAAGATGTACTATCTAGAAAACTACAATGCCTCAGAAGGGTATTTTGGGTTACAGGATGAATCGGACTCTGAAGATCTTTTGCTCATGCTGGATTATGGGATATATTACGAATTCCTTCCCACAGAACGTATGCATGAGGAAAACCCGACAACGCTACGTTTGGATCAGGTAGAAATCGGCAAGAACTATGCGCTGATCATTTCCACCAATGCCGGATTATGGCGTTATAAAATAGGCGATACAATCAAGTTTACGTCTTTGTCTCCCTACCGTTTTCAGATATCGGGACGTACAAAACAATATATCAATACATTTGGTGAAGAAGTGATCGTTGACAATGCCGAGCAAGCACTTGCTGAAGCAAGCAAGCTGACAAATGCGCGTATAAAAGATTATACCGCAGGACCCGTATATTTTAGGGATGCCGAAGCGGGAGCACACGAATGGGTCATTGAATTTGACCAGCAACCCAACGATTTTAAACGTTTTTGTGAAATATTGGATGCCAAGTTGAGAGAAATCAATTCAGATTACGACGCAAAACGATTCAAGAACATGGCACTTCGACCGCCAATTGTTCATAATGCACCATCAGATACTTTTTATAAGTGGATGAAATCGAGAGGTAAATTGGGTGGACAGAATAAAGTCCCTCGATTGAGCAATAATAGAGAATATCTTGACCCGCTTTTAAAGATTTTGCAAGATTGACCGTACGTCTATTCTTGTGGAGATTAGCCAAGATTTTATGATACAATCTTGGCTAATCCTGTTTTTTTAGGGTTTAATTGCAGTTTTATACAAAAACACAAAAAAACCAAGGATAAAATTCACAGAAATACCTTTCTTTTGAATTTCAACATCACGCTGTAACAATTCGCGAGTTTCACCCGATGTTACTTCATTGCTTTTGTTAAGACGGTGAGTCAATTCCATACTAAGTTTATTTTATGATAAGTGATTTTATAGCGTAAAGCGACCCAATGCCCATCTATGGTCGCAGTCTTTATTTCCAAACTTTATGCCACAAATACAGGAACCGTATTAATTAACACAAAATTAATACAATTAATTAAAAACAGGTTACCCCTATAAATTTTGTCGGTTTATTTTTCATTTTCATAGGTATAGTGTAGTAAATCGGAGAATGACTGTCCGAAATAAAAGGCATTTTTCCGAACGGGAAATTATCATAGCAAAGTGCAATTTATATTTCAATTTTTCCTAACTTAGCCTAAGTAATATAAAAAATAAGATGAACGCGACAGAGAACTATTCAATTCGCGTAGAGCCAACTCAAAATTCAAGACTCTCGCAAGTAGATTTCGACAATCTAAAATTCGGAAAGATATTATCCGACCACATGCTGGTCGCAGACTATGATGATGGTGAATGGAAAGATGTCAGCATCGTCCCTTACGGAGATATCAGTATCAGTCCTTCTATGTCAGCTTTACATTATGGTCAAGCAATCTTTGAAGGTATTAAAGCCTATAAATTCGCAGATGGTACAGTGAGTATCTTTCGTCCAGACAGAAACTGGGAAAGATTCAACAAATCTGCAGCACGCCTTCAGATGCCTGAGGTTCCTGAGGAAATTTTTATGGATGGTCTGAACAAACTATTGGATATTGACCGCAATTGGGTTCCTGCTAAAGAAGGTTCTTCTTTGTATATACGTCCATTTATGTTCGCTACTGAAGCCGCATTGGGCGTACATCCATCCAAATCATACAAGTTTATCATTATCACAGGCCCAGTTGGTGCTTACTATAGTAAACCGATTAGCTTAAAAGTTGAAACGTACTATACACGTGCTGCTGAAGGTGGTGTTGGATTCTCGAAAAATGCCGGTAATTATGCGTTGTCGCTTTATCCGACCCAATTGGCTAACGATGAAGGCTACGATCAAATTATGTGGACTGATGCTTCAGAACACAAATATATCGAAGAAGCAGGCACTGCAAACCTAATTTTCCGTATTGGTGACACCATTATCACGCCACATGGCGATACGATCTTACATGGTGTAACCCGTCGTACAATTATGGAATTGGCAGAGAAATGGGGGTATAAAACTGAACAACGGAAAGTATCCGTACAGGAACTTATCGATGGTATTAAAGCAGGTACAGTTACTGAGGCATTTGCTGCAGGAACAGCTGCAACGATCACCGACATTAGCCGGATCGGTTTTGAAGGTCAAGACTACAATTTACCTCCAGTTGAGGGCCGTGAGTTCTCCAATAGAGTTTTACATTATCTGAATGAATTGCGTTATGGTAAAGTAGCAGATCCATTTGGATGGAATTACTTGGTAAAATAAACGGGTAATTGCAATAGAAAAAGCAGTTGGTAATCGCCAACTGCTTTTTTTATTTGTATTGATCACAAAGAATCTTCAGTTAATTTTTATAGCTGTAGGTCCTCGTGAGAGCATGAAGCTTTTATTGCATCAGATGCTGCTTAACTCATTGCGTCCCCGTCAAGTAGCTTCGCGTTTATGAAATCAATAATCGTCCCTGTTTCATCAGGCTGAAACCACGAAGTATTGCCATATTTTTTAAACCAAGTAATCTGCCGCTTTGCGTAGCGTCTTGAATTTTGCTGGATTCTTTCCACAGCTTCTTCCAAAGAGATATTTCCATCGAGGTAATCAAACAATTCCGCGTAGCCTACTGTCAACAAGGCTGGTTTGCTTCTAAAGGGAACCAATGACTTTACTTCTTCCAACAATCCCATTTCCATCATCCGTTCCACCCGAAGATTAATCCGTTCGTACAACCGCGAGCGTTCCATATTCAATCCGATCGTCAGGATATCAAATGGTCTTTTACTTAGGTCTTTTTTGTGATAAAAGGACATGGGTTTACCTGTTGCCTCAAATACTTCCAAGGCACGAACAACACGCTGTGGATTATCGATATCTGCGATTTGATAATAGGCTGGATCAATTGTTTTTAATCGCTCCTTCATCTGTTCAAGCCCCAATTGTGCCATTTCATTGTTGAGTCTCTCGCGTACTTCATCTCCTGCTTTAGGTAGATCATCCAAGCCTTCGCAGAGCGCACGGACAAATAGCCCAGACCCTCCGACCATAACAGCCACATCATGTTGCCAGAATAGTTCATCCAACTTGTCTAAGGCTTCCCGTTCAAAATCGCCCGCGGAATAATCTTGGGTAATGGAATGTGAATTTATAAAATGGTGCGGGGCACTAGCCAGTTCTTCTGAATCCGGCTTTGCTGTTCCAATGGTCATCTCGCGATAGAACTGTCGGGAATCGGCAGAAATAATTTCGGTCTTAAAATATTGAGCTAATGAAATAGCCATTGCAGTTTTTCCAACAGCAGTCGGACCTACAATGGCTATCAGTGTTTTCTTTTTTGCCATAATATTTGCTTCAAATGCTCAAATATGCATTGAAAGCATGTTCAATTAATATTCGTCTTCGTAGCCGCTAGATCCCTCGCGCTCTTCCTCGCCTTCACCCTCTTCGTCTTCATCTTCGCTATCGAAGCCATCTAGTTCATCCTCGTCATCTACACCATATTGTGTATCATCCTCCTCAACATATTCATCCTCCTCAACAGCATCGGATACCGGGAAGTTAGCAGCAGTCATTGTTTTAGGTACTTGACCTACAGACTTGAATAAGGCCGGATAGTCTTTACCCGCTTCCTCTTTCAAAATCTTGATCAGCTCCACTTGAAAATCATACGGGCGGTCAAAATTATAGACGTAATAAAACTTTTGGTGAGGATCATCAATAAACTTGCTCAGGCGAATATTCTCCATCAACAAAACTTCAGCATCTTTTTTTCGCTGGGTCGGTTTAAACGCAATTTCCGTCCCTTTTTTCCATTGATCATTGCTCACGTAAAAAGAGGAAGAAGTATCCGTCGCATAACCTGTCGTTTTGTGGATTTCCTCGTGCATGTCTAAAAATGTACTTTTCGAAGGCATATCAATTTCACGATATACATCTTCATAATCTTCAAAAGTAACTCTAAATCTATAAATTGCCATCTTCTATGTATTCTTCTTTTTAGCAGTTTAAAATTAATACTATATTTTAAGAATTGGAAATTTCCAACTGGATTTCTTGTTTGACCTCCAAGCCCATGCCTACTGCTTTTTTCACTAAATATTGATAAGCTTCAATTCGGGAATTTGGAATCTCGCCTTCCAAAATAGCCTCGCGAATCAAGTTTTTTAACTGTCCAACAGTACGTCCGGGTGTTAATCCGAAAAGTATCATAATATCTTCACCACTGATCGGCGGTTGCCAATTTCGGATCTTGTCACGTTCCTCTACATCCTTTAGTTTCTGCTTGACAAGTTCAAAATTTTGGCGATACTTTTTCTTTTTAAACTCATTCTTCGTTGTCACATCGGCGTGGCACAGCATCATTAGTGCATCAATGTCATCACCTGCTTCAAATAATAAACGTCTGACAGCAGAATCTGTCACAATATCCTGAGCAAGGACAATCGGACGAAGATGCAATTGTACAAGTTTCTGTACAAATTTCATCTTTTCGTGTAACGGCAATTTTAGTTCAGCAAAAAGCTTCGGTACCATACGTGCACCGCGGTCTTCATGCCCATGAAATGTCCAGCCTAATTTTTTATCAAAACGTTTTGTCGCAGGTTTGGCGATATCGTGCATAATAGCAGCCCAGCGCAACCAGAGATCATCTGATAGTTCACACACATTATCCAATACTTCCAATGTGTGGTAGAAATTATCTTTATGTCCTTTTCCATCAATAATATCAACTCCATGCAGGTTGTACATGGCCGGAAAAATCAATTCTAATAGACCTGTATCAAAAAGGTATTTAAAACCCACTGAAGGTTTAGGTGAAAGAATGATCTTATTGATCTCATCGATAATCCGTTCCTTTGAAATAATCTTAATACGTTCTTTTGTATCAGTAATTGCTGTAATGGCGTCAATGTCAATCTTGAAATTTAGCTGGGTTGCAAAACGGATCGCACGCATCATACGTAAGGGATCATCCGAGAAAGTTTCAATTGGATCGAGGGGTGTCCGGATAATACGGTGTTCGAGATCCTTTACACCATCGAAGGGGTCTACCAAAGTACCGTAATCGGCTTTATTCAACGAAAAGGCCATGGCATTGATGGTAAAATCACGACGGTTTTGATCATCGGTCAATGTGCCATCCTCTACGATCGGTTTCCGGGAGTTCGCTCGGTAAGATTCCCTGCGCGCACCCACAAACTCTACATTCAAACCCTCAAAAACGAGCATTGCAGTTCCAAAATTCTTATAGACCGCCACTTTCGTATGAAGCCTTTCACCTAGTAACGTTGCAAATTCAATACCACTTCCCACTACAACAATATCCACATCGTTCTTGAATGGACGCTTCATAATGTAATCGCGCACATACCCCCCAATGACATAACACTCCGTATTTGTCTGCTCGGCGAGCTCTTTGATGATAGAAAATATTGGATGTTGTAAATTATCGCACATAGTTAGAACAGCAGGTAAAAAACCAAACAGTTTGCAAAAGTAATACTTTTTTTTAGTATTAAGTATGGAGATATAAGAATTGAGATTTTGATCTTACAAGCTGTAAGCCGATACGATTTCTGTTTTATCTTATCACTGGAGAATCATTATGATCCTTAATGAAGGATAGGATTCTCGTCATCTGCCTAACTTGATTTATATAACTTTATAGATCAAAAAATCATCAACTATTACAACCCTAATCTCGATCTTTGGACAATTTGCGGAATGCCAATGGATTTTTCAGCAATTCTGCCTGTTCCCTTCTGCGTTTTACAATATGGACTGCAGTGAAAATTGCTTCCACAAATGAGCTTGGTGAAGCCAGGTTTTTTCCAGCAATATCGTAACCTGTACCATGATCCGGTGAAGTACGTACTATAGATAGTCCTGCAGTGTAATTGACACCAGCACCTTTCGCGATATGCTTAAATGGAATTAACCCTTGATCGTGGTACATAGCCAAAACCGCATCAAACTTTTCATAAGCTCCTTTTGCAAAAAAACCATCCGCCGGATAAGGGCCAAAACAAAAGATCCCTTGTTCATTTGCTTTTTCTACGGTTGGTCGAATAATCTGGTCATCCTCCGTACCGATAATCCCGTGATCTCCAGCATGTGGGTTAAGTCCTAAAACAGCTATTTTGGGCTTTTCTACCCAGAAATCCTTTTTCAAAGACTCATTCATGAGGATCAACTTTTTCAGTATCGCTTCTTCTGTGATATTCGCAGCCACATCATGTAGTGGAATATGTCCTGTCACTACACCAATGCGTAGTTCATCACAGACCATAAACATCAACACATCATCAGCTTCAACTTTAGCCTGTAAATATTCGGTATGACCAGGAAATTGGAATCCCTCCTGTTGAATATTATGCTTATTGATCGGCGCAGTCACTAAAGCATCTATTTTACCGGCTTTCAAATCCTCAATCGCTCTTTCCAAAGACAAAAAAGCATATTTTCCGCCAATTTCGTTTTCCTCTCCCAAAGAGATCTTGACATCTTCCTGCCAGCAATTGATCATATTCGCCCTTTTAGCATGGGCCTGTTCAGCATCATTGATTACATTAAAACTAAAATCGTTTATTCCTACCGCTTTCCGATGAAAAGAGGCGACTTTTGTATTTCCATAAACAATTGGTGTAAAAAAATCGCACATACGTTGATCTACCAGTGACTTGATAATTACTTCAAGTCCAATACCATTAATATCCCCTACGGTAATTCCGATTTTTAGTTTATCACTCATCCTTTTTAAATGCTTTGAATCAAAAATAGGGATTTTTTTTTAGTATTGCGTAGTTAGATATGCGTATTGAGATTTTGGCCAGAGAAGCCTATGACTTGCAAACTGTCTTTACTTTTTAATTTTGACTTTTTACTTTATAAAGCTTTTTAATTTCTAATTTTGCATAATGAGTACAGTTAGAGCAAAAAAACATCTAGGACAGCATTTCTTAAACGATAAGAATGCCGCACAACGTATTGTAGAGGCATTGGATCCTAAATTGGGTTTCAGCCAAGTACTCGAAGTTGGTCCGGGAATGGGTGTCCTCTCTGACTTTCTATTACAGAAAGAAGAATATGAGACCTATCTGATCGATGTTGATGAGGAATCGATTGCCTATTTGGATGATAAATACCCACAATTGGGGAAAAGATTAATCCATGGCGATTTTCTAAACCTTGATTTTTCGCAATATTTTGGCGAAAAGATGGCTGTCATCGGCAACTTTCCTTATAATATTTCCTCTCAGATTCTCTTCAAAATTCTGGACGAACGTCAACGTGTTGTTCAAATGACAGGGATGTTTCAAAAAGAAGTCGCTGAGCGCTGTACAGCGAAAGCAGGCAGTAAAGAATATGGAATTCTGAGTGTGTTTTTACAAGCTTACTATAAAGTAGAATACCTCTTTACCGTAAAGGCTGGCGCTTTTAATCCGCCGCCTAAGGTACTGTCGGGTGTCATCCGTATGACCCGCAATGACCGCGAACAACTGGCCTGTGATGAGAAGTTGTTTTGGCGTGTCGTCAAAGCAGGGTTCAATCAACGTCGCAAAACTTTACGCAATTCCCTCTCAGGGGTTGTCCCGAAAGATAAAATGTCAGATAATCCGCTTTATGAGTTGCGGGCAGAACGGTTAACTGTAGACGATTTTGTCAGCTTGACTAACGAGATCGCGAATTGCCTTTGATATGAATTTTGCAGATAACACTTTTATTATTGTTGGCGGTGGGATCGCTGGATTATGTGCCGCGATAGGCCTTCAAAAATTGGGTCTTAAAGCCCATGTTTATGAAAGTGTAGCTGAACTTAAAGGTATAGGTGCAGGTTTTGGACTCGCTGCCAATGCCATGCAGGCCCTAGATCATCTGGGATTAAAAGATGAAATCAGTCAAATTGGACATTATCTGGGTTCCTATAATGTGTTGGATCAAAAAGGAAATATTCTGGTCGAACCGAATACCAAATCCATCAGCAAAAAATACAATCAGGACAATTTTGCCATACATCGGGCGGACCTGCACCACTTTCTTTTATCAAAAATTCCCGATAGTCAGGTTCACCTTGGCAAACGTGCGACTTCCTTTGAACGGTTAGGGGAACAAGTCTGTGTTCATTTTACCGACGGAAGCCAAGCTGTAGGAGCTGCATTACTTATTGCCGATGGTGTACATTCACTATTACGTCAACAATTGATACCGGCCTCAAGCCCCCGTTATTCAGGTTATACCTGCTGGCGGGCAACAATAGATAACAGCAGTATCCAACTCAAAAAAAGCACTGAAACCTGGGGTTCAAAAGGTAGATTTGGAATGACACCCCTTGTTGGCAATCGTGTATATTGGTATGCCTGCATCAACAGCATACAGCAAAATCCGACGCTAAAAAACTGGACCACAGCAGAATTATTGAACAACTTCAAGGAATACCACGATCCTATTCCAACGATTCTGTCCGAGACCAAGGATACCGAACTGATCTGGAACGACATTATAGATATCGCGCCATTACAACAGCTTGCTTTTGACAATATCCTTTTGCTCGGAGATGCTGGTCACGCCACTACCCCCAATTTAGGACAGGGCGCCTGTCAAGCAATAGAAGATGTTGCGGTGTTGCTGGATGAGCTGAAAACAGCCGCATCCATTCAACAAGCCTTCTCGCGATTTGAAACGCGTCGATTGGATCGCGTCAACTATATCAGTAATACTTCCTGGCAGATTGGCAAAATCGCCCAATGGGAAAATCCCCTTTTGATTGGCATGCGCAATTTTTTTATGAAAATAATGCCCAACGGGCTCAAACAGCAACAATTAAACAAACTATTGTCAGTAGATTTTATGCAAATTAACCGTAATCATGAAGACTAATATTTTGATTGTCGATGACATCCACGAAATTATGTTGGAGAAATTTGCGCAGGCGGGTATCGCTTATGATTACCGCCCCGATATCGACCGTGCAGAAACCGAAAAGATCATTGCTAACTACTCCGGAATGGTCATTCGTTCGAAATTTCAGGTAGATAAGCCGCTTTTTGACTTTGCATCCAACCTCCGTTTTATCGCACGTGCTGGAGCAGGAATGGACAATATCGACGATGAAATTGCCATTCAAAAACAGGTTACCTTGATTCCCGCCAATGAGGGAAACAGAGATGCTGTGGGCGAACATATGATCGGAATGTTATTGAGTCTGATGAACAATCTCAACCGCAGTGATCAACAAGTGAGAGCTGGTCAATGGTTGCGTGAAGCCAACCGAGGTTATGAGCTTAAAGGTCGTACTGTTGGTTTGATCGGTTATGGCCATAATGGTATGGCGATGGCCAAAAAGCTTTCTGGTTTTGACGTGAAGGTACTGGCTTACGACAAATACCGGACGAATTATACTGACGAGTATGCAGAAGAAGCAAGCATGGAAAATATTTACGAACAAGCCGATATTATTAGTTTCCATATCCCATTGACTGCCGAGACAAAGGGAATGATCGATGATGCGTATTTATCGAAGTTTAACAAACCTATCTTTTTCCTGTTGGGTGCCAGAGGTGAGATTGTACAAGTTCCGGCCGTACTAAACGGTCTTGATAAGGGCCGTATCCTGGGAGCAGCTTTTGATGTACTCCCTGTTGAAAAATTCCCCAAACTTGGGGAACAGACCTGGTATCCCGACCTTATCAGTAGGGATAACGTCATTTTATCGCCCCATGTAGCGGGCTGGACTTTTGAAAGCTATTACAAATTATCAGAAGTTGCTGCAGATAAGATTATCGCATTTTTAAAGCAACAGGGCAAATATTAAAAAATAAAAACTTTAATCCATCATCGGATGATGAAAGCAATATTACCTAGTAAATACTAAATAAGACTACGATCAAAAATTGGAGCACCAGACTACCATCCAATAAGTAGGCATAGTGGTAGTGATCTTTCGTTTTGAAGACAGCCAGCTTTAGGAGTGCATAAATCAGTATATTGGTTAAGATCAGCCCCAATTTGATCCATAACAGATAAGGAGCGATAAGGATTAAGAGACTATGTAACAGCAATAAAGTATAGGTAAGTCTTTTTGCCTTTTGCTCCCCTAACATATTGGGCAATGTCCTCAAATGATAGTAGGAATCCTGTTGAATATCGCGTATATCAAAAGGTAGTGTGCAAATAATCAAAAATATAAATTTTAGCACACAAAGTGCAACAAGTACCCAAGAGTCTATCCTGTCCCCGATATTGAGCAATTCGACATAAGGAAGCACGACACTACTGCATACCCAAACCAAGGCGATATGGAAGATTTTTGCCCCAGGAACTTGCCGAAGCCCAACTTTGCGATCGTGAAAAGTAAACAGCGGCATCCCATACAACAAGCTCAAGATTCCAATAAAACCTAGGAATAAGAACGAATAAATATGGATGTGCAACAAACAGTAACCAAGAATAATTAATGTGATGACATTATTTAGCCACATCACCCACTCGTGATTAAATATCCAGCGCGTGCGGGCAAATTTTGATTCTTTTGGGTTTTGGGGTTTAGACCACCATAAGCTAAAGTTGTAGAGCAATAATGTTGCTGTCCCCTCAACCAAGACAATAGACCAATTGATCGGACGTTCAAATATGATATAGGTCAGTGCACATTGAGCCATGGCGGCCAATGCAATCAAAATATTCGTATAAATGCTGATATAGAATATCTTTCTTAGAAACAACATCTGTGTTTAATCTTGCTGCAATATAACAATCTTGATAGATAAAAGTAGTTTAACATTATATTAAACATCAAATTGTTGATAAAATGGGCAAAAACCGCTAAATTGTACACCGAAATTGAGCTATTAAAAACAATTTCGCAACGATAACTTTATAAATTAAAATAATTCATAATAATCCTATAACAATGAGCCTACAAATAAAATCATTTGAAGAATATCAAAGTGAATATAAGCGAAGTGTAGAACAACCTGAGGAGTTTTGGGCGAGCATAGCGGATCATTTTTTCTGGAAGAGAAAATGGAATAAAGTGCTAAACTGGAACTTTGAGGAACCTAATATCAAATGGTTTGATGGTGCAAAATTAAATATTACCGAAAACTGCCTGGACCGTCATATTTATGCGAATGGCGATAAACCAGCGATTATCTGGGAGCCAAATGACCCAAATGAAGCACATCGTATCCTTTCCTATAAACAATTGTTGCAGAAGGTTGAACAATTTGCTAATGTATTAAAGAATAACAATATCAAAAAGGGTGATCGTGTCTGCATTTATTTACCGATGGTTCCTGAATTGGTGATTGCAGTATTGGCCTGTGCCCGTATAGGCGCTATCCATTCGGTTGTCTTTGGTGGATTCTCGGCACGTTCCATCGCCGATCGTATCGTGGATGCGGAATGCAAATTGATCGTTACTTCCGATGGTAGCTACCGTGGTAATAAAACCATTGGACTTAAAAATATTGTTGATGATGCTTTGATGCAATGTGATACTGTAGAGAAAGTCATTGTATTAACACGTACGCGTACACCGGTATCCATGATCAAAGGCCGTGATGTATGGTGGGAAGATGAGATCAAGAAAGTGGAAACCCAAGGAAATCCAGCCTGCCCAGCAGAAGAAATGGATGCTGAGGATACCCTGTTTATCCTTTACACGTCTGGATCTACAGGTAAACCTAAAGGAGTTGTACATACCTGTGGTGGCTATATGGTCTACACGGGATACACCTTTATGAATACCTTCCAGTATCAACCAAATGATGTATTTTTCTGTACAGCTGACATCGGTTGGATTACTGGCCATAGCTATATTGTTTACGGGCCACTATCCCAAGGTGCCACTTCATTGATGTTTGAAGGTATCCCAACATTCCCAGATGCCAGCCGTTATTGGGATATTGTTGACAAATTTCAAGTCAATATCATTTACACGTCCCCTACAGCGCTACGTTCATTAATGGCTTTTGGCGATCAATTTGTAGATAAAAACGACCTTTCCTCACTACGTGTACTAGGTTCAGTAGGTGAACCTATCAACGAAGAAGCATGGAACTGGTTTAATGAAAAGGTCGGTAAAAAGAATTGTCCTGTCGTTGATACTTATTGGCAAACGGAGAATGGTGGTCACCTGATCACTTCTTTAGCTGGTGTTACACCAGAAAAAGCAAGTTATGCGATGTTCCCAATGCCTGGTGTACAACCGGCGTTGATGGACGAAAATGGCAAAGAAATCGAGGGCAATGATGTCACCGGAAATCTATGTATCAAATTCCCTTGGCCAGGTATGCTACGTACGACCTGGGGCGACCATGACCGTTGTAGACAAACGTACTTCTCCACTTACAAAGACATGTATTTTACGGGCGATGGCTGTTACCGTAGCCCAGAAGGGTATTACAAAATCACAGGTCGCGTGGATGATGTCTTGAATGTATCTGGTCACCGCATCGGTACTGCGGAGGTAGAGAATGCCATCAATATGCATGCTGACGTTGTGGAATCCGCTATTGTCGGTTATCCACATCCGGTAAAAGGCCAGGGTATCTATGCTTACGTTATTGCTAATCACCACACGGATGCAGAAGCAACCAAAAAAGATATCATGGAGACTGTTTCGCGCATTATCGGTCCTATTGCCAAACCAGATATTATCCAGTTTGTCAATGACCTTCCAAAGACACGTTCCGGAAAGATCATGCGCCGTATTCTACGCAAGATTGCGGAGGGAGATATCAGTAATTTAGGTGACACATCTACTTTGCAGGATCCGACAGTAGTCGAAGGTATCATACAAGGTGCTGAAGGCCTGAAAAAATAGTTCCACAAGAACCTTTAACAAAGGAAGCCTCCCATTGGGAGGCTTTTCTTATTATTTGGATTTCCTTATCGCGATGAGTTAAGTCGAATAGGAATTGAATATCTCACATTCAACCGTTCTCCGCGCTGTATTCCCGGTTTCCATTTTCCTGCTCTTTTTATAACACGGACTCCTTCCTCTCCTGTCCCAAAGCCTAAATCCTTTTTTACAACTGGGTCCTTAATATTACCGTCTTTGTCTACGATAAATTCAATCATTACAATACCCGATACGTTATTGCTAATTGCCTCACGTGAGTAGGTATAGTTGCTTCCGATAAAACCCATCAGTCGCGAAATCCCACCAGGATAATCCGGAGGACTCATAAAGTTGGTGGTATCATAACTAAAAACCTCACCGTTTTCCTTTGTTTTAATCCCCGACACTAATTGATCATGATTGTAAGTTTCGACGAAACTATCCTTTCCCATCTTCCCTTTCCACTGGCCCTCCCGTAGGTTATTTTCCATTGCCCCTTCTTCATAACTCCAGCCATAATCCAACCGAATAAAACCAGTCCCATTTTCCAACCGTTTGTTATTTAAAGAGTCATAGTATACGACATACCTGGGGTTTTCTATTTTCAATTTTCCTTTTTTATCGGGGCTACTTGGGTAGAACACAATTTTTTCTAGTTTATTATTGGGGTATAGGTAAAATGCCGAATCTATAAGCGCGCTTTCATCGCTAAAGTTTTCTAAGCTTTTTAAAGTTCCATGTTCATAAAATTCATACTTTCGGCCTTGGAATTTAAACGGATAAAGAGGATTCCTACTAATACCACTAAGTTTAATGGAGTCATTCCGCAAATAAAATTCTTCAATACGATAAACTTTATCCTTACCTTCAGCATCCACATGGATTGTTCTTATAAAATAGGCGGAATCACGCTGTTTTGTTTCAGCGCCATTTCTCTTATGATAACTCGTAAAAGCGACTTGGGCGTAAAGATTCGATATACATAAAGTGAATAGAAGAAAACAAATAAGTTTGACTGACAAATGCAGATAATATTTCATAATAGTTCTTAATATCCGCGCAATTTAATAAATCTCTTAAGTAAATTAGAAATTGACAGGTTAAATAATCATTACCTATGTTCAACATAACTACAATTAAAGAAGCTATGTTTTCCACACAATGTTAATAACTATGTTTAAAACCCAAAAACATGACAACCCAATCTTTTCCTCGAACTTAACTATCTCCAATAACGTGGTAGGTCGATTTAAGCTTTAGGCTTATTGAAGTCTTTATATCAGTTAACAAAAAAATAGCCACATCATCACGACGTGGCCAAAAATAAACATATGAATTTAATTAAACAGTTGCTATTTGTATGAGTTTACCGAACTCGCGACCTTCCAGCTACCGGCTTCATTTACCAAGGTAACCAGATCGGTTTTCGTAAATGTTTCGAATTTCATAGTAATCCGCGCCACCATATAATTTTCGGACTCCTCTAGGATCTCGGTTTTGGTACTACAGTTCAGTTTTTCACCTTTTTGTTTTTTCAAGAAAGAAATTACCTCTGAACGTGTATTGGTACGTCTAGTTTCGCCTTGAATCTTTTGGCTGAAATCGGAAGCGAATAGTTGCTCAACACCACCCGATATACCTTCTGTCATGACAGATACATAACTATCAATAGCTAAGTCTGCAGTGGATAGGTTCAATGTTTTACCAGGATTAACTGCAGCCATCGTAAATGTTGATACTGCGATCAAAGCTGCTGCTGCACATGTCTTTACTAAAGTTTTCATAATCGTTTCTACTTTATATTGTTAGTTTTTTATTGTCTCTTTCCTAGTAGTCGTAGGGATGTTGATTTTGTTGCAACATTTCCTTCAACTTTCTGATTCAAAATTAAGACAACGTAGCCTACGATTTTATTACATTTAGACTAACATTCAGAAAAAGTCGGTGAATGAGGGGGATAGGGCGGTAAAAGATAATGGCCGTAGAAAAATTGCATTACATTTAATTGAGGTGAATTTCTTGTTAAGCGACTTTAATACCTTGACGATCAAGATGACTGTCATTTCTGAGGAAATCATTTCGACAGCATGGCATCCATAACGAATAGCGAGGTAAAGTGTAAGATTACACTCCGAATGCTCGATTTCGCGCTCCAACTTTGACATTTCCCCGAGTATCTGAACGACGTAGTCCTGTAGCGAAACCAATCCGACGGATGGGAATTTCACATTTTCACAGGTCAGAATGAGTTAGTTGCCCGTCAGAATGAACAAGTCTCCTGTTTGTATGACACTGACTGGAGACTTGTTCGCTTAGATAGGCGTCGAAATGAATCAAACAGAAGAGAAAACGATTCCGCCGGATGGCGAAATGAAAGTTCCCCGTGACAAAGTATCACCAACCTAGGTCGAAACAATCTAGAAACAGGGGCGTATCAACATCTTGTTCCGCAAAATGACACCGCCATAGTGCAATTTGAAGCATTTTCACGCCGTAGTCATCCAAACCATCTTAAAAACAAGTTTTCCACATCGTTATTAACACAATGTGGAAAACTCAGAATACGATGCATTAGACTCTCGTTAAAAACCACTCTACAAAATCGTCAGTTGAATATAATAAAAAACTGGGGTAATGAAATTCGTTAGGCAGGCGCCATTGATCATACTTTGAGATAATCATAAAGCAGTGTTCCAACATCTTAAAAAAATATAATGCAGAGAAGATACAATAAAGGTTTGGATATGGTTCAATTTAAACACTCACACCGTATCCTTTCATATGTTTTTTGTTTTCAACTCAGTAAATGTCATGATCGATGCGCCGACGAATAAAAACACAAATTGTTTCAAATTTTAGATATCTTATTGATACTGTCTTTTTCTGAGCAAATAGACCTCAAGCCATGTAGATAATTAGGAGAACAAAGTACCACATGAAATTTAAAAATTTGTGATTTAAACCTATTTACTCAAAAATCACTATTGTAGCGGCAGATCTATTAGATGACAGGAGTACCTTAAAAAAGCCCCTCCAGAAAACTCTAGAAGGGCAATCCAAATAAATATATGAAACAATCTCTCTTAGGACAGATAGAATATAATAGATTAGGTCCCTGGAACTAACTTAATGGTTTCAGCATCATTGGTAAAATATCCTTTGGAGTATGCACCCGTTGGTTCTACATACTTCAATTCTCTAAATTTCACTCCATTTACATCGTACTCTGTGTAAAAGTCAAGCCCAGTAGGCGTATAGCGATAAGCATATGGTTTAGCATTTCCAGCAATAAGCAATGCTCTCTTCGTTGCAGCCGTCGCAAATGTTGCAGGGAAAGATTCGGTTCCCGCTTCAAACCTGTAATTTGAAAAGGCGTGGAATTTCGCTACCGCAGCACGATATGATGCTATGATCGTTGAAGCTTCGTTCGATTTAATTGGTAAAAAAACAACCTTGTTATAGGACTTTCTTCCTTCCATAACAATAGAATCTCCAGACGCCTTTGTTACCAAGAAATCATTCTCCCCCTTCATTCCTTCGTTAACAGCTCCAATTTGGGCTGTTAAAAAACCTGGAAGTTGATAAGCCGCATTTCTATTAAAATATCCCGGTAGTGCAAAATAATGAAAGATCCGATTATAGGTATCGAAGGTTAAAATTGGACCGGCTCCTGGCACTACGATGTATGTACTTGTCTGTGGTGCAAGGGTCGTCAAATCACCCTCAAAAGTAACATCCGCTAAATTATTAAATTTAGCAAATAATGTGTAGCCACCAAACTCCAGAGCACTACTTGGGAAATATTTAACCACCCAACCATCTTTATTTGATTGCAGTGTAGAATATACATCGGCAACACTTGCATTTAGACGATCTGTAGGGTTCTCATCAAAGATCTTATCCATTTTCTTCTCACAACTTACGCTCAAAGACAAAATGGATATTGCTAATATAAATAGTTTTATTTTCATTTTTCTTAATTTATAGTTGTTTGATCGAAAGTATTGAGCTGCGGATAACGAGCGATAATATTTGCACGCAACATATCCATATCAATTCCCCATTCAGATTTCATATAGGATTTTACGATTGCCAGTTTCGACAGGATCAACGTTCTCCCAGCTGCGGTCGACCCTGAAGAATTAAGAATAGCATCAAATTCAGCTTGGCCTCTTGTTACGTAAAAAGAATACAATTCCGCAAAATCCTCTGTGTCAGCCTTTGAGGCATAAGGAGAAACAAAACCCGCTGCAACTGCTGCTCCAACCGAAGTATATGTCGTATTCCACTCATCGTCTACATAACCTAAGCCAGTTATTTCTTTGAAATTGCTAGGATAAGGCTTATTTTGATTTAAAATATGCTGAAACTCATGGTGAACCGTTTTAAAAAAACCATTCGTTAGGAACTCAGGATTTTTACCATTTGCTTCATTCAACTCCAATAGATTATACAAGGAAACTTTAGTACCTGTTTCTGCTGTTCCGAGTATAATTACTCCATTTGTTTGCACAGGTACTGACCCTGTATATGTAATGACTTTAGGAAAGTTATCTCTTAAAAATTGTTTGCTGCCAACAACTTCGCTATACGGTTCCATTACCAAAAATAACATCAGTTTTGACAAACGAATAGACGATTCATAGGGTGCAGGAACCAATCTATAAGTCATATTTGATTCCTTATCCACATATTTATATAATATCTCTACGTTATATGGCTTTGTATAATTATTGTACAAATAGTTATCCAATGCATTTTTAGGAATTTCTGAATCTACAAAAACACTTTTTGAATCCAGTTTATCTTCTTTATTACATGCGGAAAATAAAACTCCACATGAAATTAATATTGGTATTAGTTTATTAATAACTTTCATATTATCTAGGATTAGGAGTTAAGCCAGCATTTATTACATCTTGTGGTAGTTGAATAGCCCGTCGGTTATCTCTTACTGTAAGTGTATTGTCAGTAACTGTATATGTCATCGTACCATTAAAGACAGCCGGAGCTTCTCTTCTTGTGATTTCAATACCATAACGTTTTACATCAAACCAACGCATACCTGTTTGAATAAATTGCAGGCGCTTAAGCGATAGTATCGCCTGAATCATATTCTCTTGTGTTCCTGCTTCAATTTGGAAGTCTGGATTTAATTTCTTCTTTGGCGTAGGCGAAGTTGGCGTAAAATAAGCAAATGAATTTGCCCAAGTATTAATTGAAGCTTCACTTATCGTCGCGGGGTTATTTATTGTGTTATTGTCAATATGAATTTGCATATCAGTAATTGCTGCACCATAATTTTTTAAGTGTATATATGCCTCCGCTCTATTCAATAGTGCTTCTTCTGAGGTGATCGGCGCGTATACACCTTTAGTAAATCCTATTCCAGCAACTTGATCAGTATATTCAAACATACGTGCTAAATGAGGAAAAAGAATTTTATTCGTTGTTGTACTAGAGTACACAAAAGCTCTTATTCTGTAGTCGGTAGAAGAAGTTGCCCGACCGAATGGCTGCCTTGCATATACTGTTTCAGTCATACCGATACTCCCTCCGTGGGCCAGCCTATTGTTGGTTGAATAGTTACCAAAAGTCTGTCCCATCGAAGAGGAAGCCGTTGCGATGAGGAAATTTGCTTTTATTGAACTAGCATTATACTCTCTGCTTATATTTGCATAAGCAGCCGCAAAGGAGGCAATTGTTTTATAATCTCTTAAAGTTGTACTTGGATTCTCACCCAAAGCCAATGTAGCATATTCAACAACTTTTACCCAATCCTCCATAAACAGAGCAACACGAGATGCAAATGTATACGCTGCGGCACGATTAAAATGATATTTTGCAACACTAGAGTTTGCATAGGAAGCATCATTAATTAATGGTAAGCCTTCTTCAACATCCTTTTTAATATTGTTATAGACTTCAGCCACTGTGTTACGCTGGTATTTGGGGTTCAAGGTAGTCTCTCCCTTTGTCATATAGGTAATACCTAAATCTGTTGCCGAATACTTTTTTGAGTAATTTTGAGCAAACATATTGACAAGAATCCAGTGATTATAAGCACGCGCCAGCAAAGCCTCTCCACGTTGTGCATTTAGGCTAATCGGATTACCTTGTTCTTCAATTGCTTGTAACGCCGCATTAGCACTAGCTATAGCACTATAACATGCTGCCCAAACACGCTCAATCCCATCATTATTGGTTTCTGTTATATCTTGCCATTTATAAATTTCCTCTATAAATCGAGGATAATTTAAATAGACAGGTCCAACATCGTCAACGTTATCAGAAGACAGTTCTGATACGACCACATATGAACTGCTCGGATAAGCACCTACTAGCATTTTGGCTATTTTGTCGGTAGTATTTAATTCAGCCCTATTATCGGGCAATTCATCCAGGTATTTCTTACAGGAAGAAAAGCTTATTGTTAATATCCCCGCCGAAATTAATATATATAATAATCTATTTTTCATATGCTAGAATCCCATTTTTAAGGTTAAAGTATATTGTTTTGCAATTGGCAACGCCACACCGCCTGAGTTTACGAATTCTGGATCCTGTCCATTAAGACGTTTATCTGCATAGATCAACCAAGGGTTGATGACGTTAAATCTAAGTCCCAGATTGTTCATTTTGATAGATTTCACAAAATGTTTTGGTAATTCATATGATAAGGAAATATCTTTCAAACGAATAAAATCACCTTTAGCAACAGTTTCAGTAGAGTAATTATAAGCATTGTAGGCATAACCAAATTGACTGTTATTGCGAATAAAGCGAGAATCCAAAATAACTGGAATATTCGTAAATGCTTCATCGCCCGGAACTGTCCACGCATCAGAAAACTCCCTTGGTGTCGCATCAAGATCAGTATAACCTGTTCTATATGCTGGATCCAATCGAACTACATTTCCAAATGAGTACGTAATAAATACATTTAGCTTAAAATTCTTGTAAGAAAACACATTGCCAAAACTTCCCATATCAGTCGGTTCAGTAGGTCCCTCATATTTTAAGAAATCAATCCTTTTACGTTCTTGAAAATAAACACCTGTCGTTGTCTCTGCTCCATCTATGTAATTATATACAGGCAATCCGTTAGGAAGAAGTCTATTAAAAGGAATAGAAAACAACGGTCTTACGGGATAGCCCACAACTCCATAACCACCAGCGGCAATTAGATCAGAGATTCTGCTATTATTTTCCAAAGCAGTTATTTTATTCTTCGCTTTTGTATAAATGAAACTAGATGTCCATGAGAAATCCTCCTTTTTCACAATTGTCGCAGATAGACTAAACTCCAATCCATTGGATTCCATATTGGCAACGTTACCATATTTTGAAATCTCTCCACCAAGTCCCTGCGTATTAACAATACCTATTAGGTCAAAATTCTTGCGTTTATAATAATCTACATCTAAAGCAATTCTATTTTGGAACAAACCAATAGAAGTACCAATATTCAGTTCGTGTTTTTTCTCGTAAGTCAGCTCAGAATTTTCTAAATCTGAAATAGAAAGACCAGTTTCTTTGTCTGCAGTACTTGGTCGCCACGGGTTGTAACTCTGTATAATGATCTTGGAATTGGTAACGAAATCAGGGCCTCTATCTGCAGTCAAGCTATAGGATCCTTTGAAACTTAGACTTGAAAAAGGTGTATTCAACTTTTTAAAGAAATCTTCCTCCATTACATTCCACATTCCAGAGACATTCCATGTTGGCATCCATCGTGCTGAAGTTGATCTCCCCAAACGGTTAGTCCCCTCATACCTTAAGGTACCATTAATGGTATAACGATTATCAAATGTATAATTGGCGGTACCATAAAATGCGACTTGTCTATTCCGCGCTGGTGCTACATCGCCATTTTTTCTGCGATCAATGGAATAGTAATCTGCATTTTCCTCTTGACTTTTCTTAAATAATTTATAGTCAATAAATGGAAGCTCCCCTAAATCATATTGTAAGCCCCAGCCTCTAAACCAATTTTGATTTCGGTCAACCGAATTCGTTTCCGCTCCTCCAAATGCATAAAGCTTATGGATCTCATTAAATGTTTTATCGTATGCAGCAGTAAACCGAAAGTCTTTCGTCAACATCTTGTTATCTGTACGGTTATAAATACCTCCATAAGGTAAAATAGAAACAGGAACAGCATAAGGATCACTTGGGTCTGTATATAAGAAAGGGTTTGCGTCACGAATAAATGTCGTTGGCATCCAACGATAAGCTAATGCTTGATTTGACTGATCTTTGATATAATGTTGCTGTGATGTTTGTTGATATCGTGTAGCTGCTAAAATGCCTAACTCTAGCGACTTAATTGGTTTCCATTTAAGTTCACCTTGAAATTTAATATCTGCAGCATTAATATCCATATAATTATTATCCAATTCATGTAAGATGTTAAAAGGTGCATAATTTCGAGTATAAAATTCATTAGCATCAAGTGTACGTGAGTTCCTTAACGCATAGGTATATGGATTAATATCAAAATCTCGTTTAATTTCCATGGAGACTCGATCCACAGATGACCCTATCGTACCAGGTGCCCTTTGATCCCGGTAGGATCCATTTGTTCGCAGGTCCAATTTTAGATTATCGTACAAATTATAGGATGCATTGAACATACCTGTGTAGCGCTTTACGTCAGATTTACGTGCCCAGCCATTATCAAAAACTCCACTGATAGATGTATAGTACTGTGCTCTCTCTGTACCTGAAGAAAGACTGACCGAGTGATTCTGCATGATTGTTTTGCTAAACAATTGTTTAAACCAATCGGTGTTTCGGTATTCCGCCTGTCTTAAGTAGGCGTTTCTTGCCTCCTGCGTATTTTCTAACTGCCCCGCTTTGATCAACTCGTACATTTTCCCATAGACTCCTGATTCGGATCTACTTGCAACATCAGCCATTGTCAACCATCCTCTTTGTTCAAGAGTCTGATAAAAGGCCATCTGTTCCTGGGAATTCATAATATTGAAATTATTATAAGATGGTATAGCCCTAGAAGTAAACTCTCCAACATAATTTGCAGAATTTCTTCCTGCAATTCCTTTCTTGGTTGTAATAACAATGACACCACCCATAGCGCGGGCTCCATATATCGAGGTCGCTGAACCATCCTTAAGTACTGTGAAAGATTCGATATCGTTTGCATTTAATCCTGCAACAGCTGAACTGATCAATGTCAATGCATCCCCTGAAGAAAGATCGTCCGAAGAAACATTCGCAACATCTTCTATAATAATTCCATCAATTACCCAAAGGGGTTTTGAACTACCATAAATTGACGTTGCACCACGAACACGAATCTTTGGAGCAGAACCAAAAGTTCCGGTTGTATTTTGAACTGACACGCCCGCTACACGCCCCTCTAAAGCTCTTGATGGATCGGGAAGGCCACCAAGCTCTATATCTTTCATATCAACTTTAGCAGTTGCTCCTGTAAAAGTTCTTTTATCAATTTTAGCTCCTAATCCTGTTACGACGACCTCTTCAATTTGTTTTTCATTAGAGTCTAAAATAATCGAAATTACATTTCTATTGTTAATAGCAATTTCGGTATTATTGTACCCCACGTAGCGGATAACTAACGTCGCACTTCCATCAGCATTGATTTTAAAGTGGCCATTTCCATCAGTCTGGGTAGAGATCGAACTACCTTTAACAGTAATTGTAGCGCCAGCCAATGGATTTCCGTTATTATCTTTGATAGTTCCAGAAACGATTTGCTGTAAATCCTCAGTAACTATTTCGTTCTTCCCATTGCTGTTTATAGAAATTGTGTTGGCAATAATCTTGTACTCAATATTTTTATTCTTCAGAATAGAATTTAATGCCTCTTTGACAGATGCATCCTTAAGATTGACTGTAATACGAGATTTTGAGTTCAGATTTTCACTGTATAATATGCGGAGATTGGACTGCTTAGAAATTGCCGAAAGTGCTTCTTCAATCCGTGCATTCCTCATCTTCAATGTAACCTTTTGAGCGGTTCCTTTTGCATGGACTCCGGTTACAAATGCAAATAAAAGGCATGTACTAATTTTCATAATACGTAAGGGTTTGCAAAACCTGTGATCTTGAGGTATCAAGGACCAGGCTTTGCCAAATGGTAAGTTATTCATACATTTACATTTTGTGGTTAATTAGGTAATTAATAGTTCACTTTTAAGTTATGAGCCCTTTGATCACATTTCTGAACAGGGATGCGCCAACATTCCTGTTCTCCTTTATAGGCTACTTTAAGTTTTGGATAGTAAAATTATATCATAAGCATTTACGATTTAAGATGATTTAGTTTTTATTCTCAATAATCAGTTCTTTACCGTGAATTTCAAAACGGAGATCACTGACATACGATAGCATTTCCAAAACTTGGGAGAGCTGCACATCACGTTGAATACTTCCACTGTATTCCTTGGTTAGCTGCACATCCCCTCTAAACTTTACCTCCAAATCATACCATCTCGAAAGCTGATGTGCAATATTAACAATGGTCTCCTTTTTAAAATAAAATTCATTGTTGTGCCATGCTAGGTCTTGCTGAATATCTGCTTTACCCTTGACAAGATTATTTTTTGAAAGTGATGCAAACTCCCCGGGTATTAATTCAAGTTTATTTTCCTTTTGTCTTACTTCTACTTTACCTTCTACTAATGTCGTACGGATATTGTCATGATAAGCAAATACATTAAAATGCGTTCCTAACACTTTGATTTCGCCCGCTTTAGAAGCCACAAAAAACGGTCTTTTCGCATCGTGCGCCACTTCAAAATAAGCTTCCCCTTCAAGCGCCACTCGTCTCTCATTATCAGGAAATTGCGCTGGAAATGTTAAATTAGACTGTGCATTTATCCAAACTTTAGTACCGTCACTTAACGTCAGTTTATAAAAACTAGCGCGGGGAACAACAAGGGAATTCAAATGATCTTCGGCATAGGAACCACTATTCTTAACAATCAATTCCAGATCACTGGCCATTAATGTTTTATTATTGTCCAGCGCCTTAGCAGTTGTATTATTCAACAAAAATTCATCACCATTTGCCATTCTCAAAATTGCACCACTTTTTGCTGGTGCAATATCTCGTCCAACAGCTATGGTTTGTTTTTGTTCACTTGTATCCTTTATCAGCAAATTATTATACCATATATAAACAAGTCCCATCACTAATAATAGTGATGCAGCGATTCCAATTAACCATTTTCCGTTTGATTTTGTATTTCCGCTTTTATTGTTCAGTTGATTCCAAGCTTTATTAGCATCCAACTGTCTTAAAATGACCAAATCTTCCTCTATATTCTGTGCTTTTTGAAATGACGCTAAAAGCTGTTTGTTCTGAGCACTTGCTCGGAGCCATTCATCAAACCGTAGCTTTTCCTCTTCGGTCAACTGATCGCAAAGAAATTTATGGATTAGGTTAGCAATATGTCCTGCATTTTCCTTCATATATTACACTAAAGAAACGCAAGACGAAAAAAAGGGTGACAAAAATTTAAATATTTTTTAACAAAAATATAATAAGGGGAATAAATTCAGGGTTCAGCCGATTTAATAACATTTTCATACCCCGTTGCTTTTGTGTTTTTACAGTATTAATGCTAATTTGAAGTTCTTTGGTGATCTCAAGATTAGACAAGCCTTCTAGATATCCCAAACGAAAGACTTGTTGACAGGAGGCAGGCATTTGCTCAATAATTTTATAGATTTCCTGTATAACCTCACTATGAATCATATTCATTTCAAGCGCAGTATTATCCTCTTCTGTAAACCCGACTACATTCCAATACTTTTGACGTACTTTCTCATGACGAATATGATTATAACAGGCGAAACGCACAGAACTATAGAGATAGTTTTTGACAGCGGTCTCATTATCACTTACTTGATCAGAGTTTTTAAAATAGGCAATAAAAGAGTCTTGCACGAGATCTTCTGCAACTGGCAGGTCGCCTAGTATCTTCCACGCAAAGTGACATAGACCGTTGTAATGTGTTTTGAATAATACTTCTTCCTTCTGCATATTTTAGAATACTCGGTTCCCACTGCTCTACCGTGTTCCGTAGATGAGAATTTTAGGACATATATGTACATCTCATAAAGATGCTTAATAATTGTGCCATAAAAATGGGTAATATTTTTTTATTATTCACAAAATAAAAAATATTAGCGATCATATTTTTAAGGAATAGAACACCAGATCCGCAGTTAATAGAGATTCAAAAACATTACTAAAAACCTTAAAAACGAAATATCTTTTAAAAAAAAGTGACAATTGATTCAAAGAAAAATCTTCATTTACCTGGAATCAATTGTCACAATTTTGAGTAAAAGTATATAGCCCTGAAATGAAGAACAACTTAAAAAAATCGCAGATTCAGTATTATCAACATTATGATTTTTATCTACATTATTTTTAGTATATAGTAGCATTAAAATTTGAAGTGCTGTTCTATAAAAATTAGATCTTATTCCATTTTTACAAAAGACGCGTTACATGAGCAGCTAGCTTTTCTCTTGTCTGTTTTGGAAATAATTTATAAACTTCAATATATCGTTTAAAATCTTCTTTGGTATTCACTTGAAACCGATAAATATGAGGAATAACATCACTTTCAATATGTTTTTTCATAAACACGATCTCCTCATTAATCAATTCCTCCTTAACATTATCCAGCCAAGTGTTATTTAATCGACTATTCGCTTTCTCAGCTTGCTCATATAATTTTAAACTCCGATAGTGTTCCACTAATAACTCAAGATTATCTTTGTGCTGTTGATTTTTTTCTCTGTAATGATTGATCAATTTTAAATACTCATTATAGAGTTTATTATTAGCACCATCTGATTTTATCAGCATATGGATTGATTCGCTACCTCCATCATTTAACAATATATCTTCCAATTCAATTTGCTTATATATACTGTCAACAGATAAATTGTATTGTTTAGATTCTCTTCTATCCACCCAAAATGTAGTGGAAATATAATATTTCGGAACACCGAGCTCAGGCTGGCGAGCAAATCGTTCAACCTCTTGTGGCTTAACAACATCTCTATCCCAAGAAAAAACGGCCTGATAAACTCCACTTTCAAAATTTTCTAATCCCACATTAAAATTACCGTTTTTTAATGTATCTGAGAGAACTTTACGGCCTGTATTTAAATTGTATAGATCTATATACAAAGATTGTTTTATAGCGAGCGTTCCGCTTAAAACACCCCCATCCGACGTTTGGCATCTTGTTAAGACACACAAAAGCAAGAAAAAGAAAAAGCTGTACTTCATATAATCAAAACTAATACTTTAAGCAATACTGGATCATGCGTAGCAGCATCCAGTATTGCTCGAAAAAATAATCTGCTCGTATAGTTAGTTACTTAACTTAACTAATTTACCATAGAAGAATGAATTGGGATTGTCAGCTTTTATTAATCCTCCAACTCCTTTTACATTAGCATTACTACTGGAAATATAATCGAGCTTAAATTCTGCATTAATAAAATAATTCTTAATTGCAGTAATAACCCACCCATTATTCCAATTCGTATTTGATACAGAAGGAATATAGTTTGATAATTTAATCTCATTTCCTGCCATCACATAATCAAAAGAGGCATCCGCAAGATAGCTGGATGTGCCTATCTTAAACCAAACTTCCAATTTTGCTTTTTGCGAATTCATTAACCTAAATGTCATAGAAATCATTGATGCATTATTTAGACCATAGTTAGCAATTTGGTTATTCCACAGGGCGTTAAATTCTGAATTTATTCCCCCCGGCATTACTGGTCCCTCTACCTGAATAGCATTATAAGTATCTCTGTATCCAAAAAAGGCTGTAATTGGCAATACTGGAACAGGACTCTGCTGCACCTCATATTCCTTATTGAAAGAATCAATCAGAACAAGCTTCCCATTGCTCAACTTAGCTTTCAAAAAGCTATTCCCATTTAATTTAATCGGTTCTGCGAAATTAAGTCCACCCAAATCATAATTGAACTTACCCTCCAAAGCCGAGATTTCTCCTCCAGAAATATAGGTAAAGGAGAATGTTTTGTTTTCGTCGCTAAAAACAACTTCTATTTTACCTTCAATCGACGGAACACTTATATTTAGGTAGGAATTTGAATTCAAGAAATCGAGAAAGGAGTTTCTGTTCACACCAAATCCATTTTCTAAATAGGCTTTCTGCTCATCTTCTTTCGCTTTCACTAAAATTAATGGTTTATGAAATTTTCTCCCGTCAAAAAATAAAGTATCGCCGTGAGTTTTAACATAATCATATTCAATGTCGCTACCCATTCCTTTTCCTGCTTGTCCTCCGAATACACTCGGATCTGGATCTTGTAACATCGTCAAGTAGGTATACGTATCAAATGATAATGTTGCCGCCATAATCTGGCGGACCCGATACGTGGACTCTTTCACTTCTAAGGAGGTTTGATTGTCCAGATCGGCGATCATCTTAACTCGATCATTTGCACCAAACTGCATGTAAAAACCATACCCTCCTGAATACTCTGTAGTCAACGAAGCTTTCCAGCCATATGGCGCGTCAACCAGTGTTTTTTTAACATATGCAAGGGTATCTGAGATCCGTGAGTCAGGATCTCCCCCCAGCTCTAGTTCAACTTCTTTAGGCTTGCTACAGCTCATAGCGAGCATGACCAAGCACATAAAATAAAATATCTTTCTCATATTAAAATTTTCTTTCGATTATTTGTCCCAAAATGATGGCATTTGGATCCTTACTATCTTTAAAATCCATAAATTTCAAATATTCTTGTGGGGAGACATCTTTAAGAGGGGTATGCCAGTCCAAAACAAAGTTTGTATTTCCCAAATAATTAATTAAAGGTGTGACATCTTTAACGACCCAATCTATTTTTGCGTTATCATAAGCACCTCCAGTACCTTGCGTCGTAGATTTGACAAATTTAAAGGTATTATCTACCTGTTTTGTAATATTGAAATCAATAGCCGCGGAATAAGTGTTTGAGTTGTCTCCAAACGTAATATTTAATGTAGCTTTAGCAGATGAAACTATCCTAAACTGCAATGACTTCGTTGTCCAGCCCCCCAATTCATCGAGGATCGGGTTTAACACTTCTTTTTGCTTAGCAGAGATCTGTTTGCTAAGTCCCCAACTATTTCGATAATCCCAATCTAACCATCCAACGTAGTTATTTGACATTAATGTTGGTAGCTTAAACTCCGTACTTTTGTAATTTTCCTCCATCACCCGTTGAAACTCCATTTGCAATTGAGTCACATCAATATTAAAATACTTTGTCATATAATCGCGTACAATTACTTCTTTTTGCTTAAATTTTGGGTAAGCGGTAGCACCGGAGCCATAAGCATAACTATCGTAAAATAACTGTCCTCTTACAACCAGATGAGACAAAACTTCAGCAAAATCCTCACCCACTGATTTTCTAGAATAGGGTGTAACAAAACCTAATGCACGTGCCACCGCTGGTGTATTTTCAAAAGATGTCCAGTTAGCATAATAGTCGCCAACACATACTTTTTCAAATTCAGGTGGAATGAAACGATTTTGGTTAATAATATGCGTAAATTCATGGTGAATCACTTGAAGATTTCCAAGGACTGACCCTGGATTAGTTTCATTAAGTCCATTTAAGCCATATAGAGTAATACGTCTTCCGCCATCAGCGGTACCACCTTTCACAGACCCGTCCGGATCATAATCTCCTGAACCAAAAAGAGCAAACTGTTTAGGCGTATATGTTTTAATAAAAGGCACGCCGCCTACTTTACCATAAATCTCCAAAAAGCCTTTTTTTACAATATCCATCTGGGGAATCACTTTGGATTCATCTGCAGGTGCAATATTTTTATTGATATCATGCATGTTACGCTGATACCGATATACAACCTCTATATTATAAGGGTCTGTTAAATTTTTTGTTATCCAATCGTCAATCGCACCAGGCGTAAACGTATCATAGTTCTGTAACTTATAATTTAACTTATCCTCTTTATTGCAGGCAAACAGTAGTCCGACTAAACTGATTCCTGTAACTATCTTAGTTATCGTTTTCATACTTTAGTTTTATCTTGGGTTTTGTTCTACACCTGCCAATTTAGCTTCCTGTGGAATCTGAAATATTCTCCTTGGGTCTTCTGGCTTTAATTCTATAAATGTCTCACGTTCATCATTTCCAATCACATTATGTTTTACTGTAATACCCTTACGGATAATATCAAACCAGCGCAGCCCCATTGACATAAACCCTATTTGTTTAAATTGTAAAGCAGTCTGGATCAGTGCTTCCTTATCATCAGATAAATTAAAAAACTCTTTAGACTTGGCTACTGTGACAGCATGTGTACTCGGATTATAATTATTAATCCGGTTACTTGCAAAGAGATTTAAATCTGCCAATGCAGCATTTATATTTCCTAATTCAAGATAGGCCTCTGCTCTATTAAGTAAGGCTTCATCTGTCACAAATATCGGCACCATAAGCATTGCATAACCAGTACCTGCTGTAGCGTCGCTAATATAAAAGAATTCCTTCCAGAGGTAAGTTGTATAGTGTGGCGCGCCATAATTCAACCCCAAATTATAAAGTTGTGCCCCAGCAGCGGTCTTGCCATTGTAGATATCCTGAGTGACTCTGACACCCATTGCATATCTGCTGTTCCACCACCTTTCATAACCACTATTGGTTTCAGTTATCAATAGGTTATAAACCTGATCAGCCTTTGTGAAATTGGTACGTACTGTTGCGACATCTTGTGATTTGAATGTTGAATTAAATGGTGTTAATTTTCCTGAGAAATTACCACTGGGAAAAATCTTATTAGCATTATCCACAACTTTTTGCCATTCACCGGTAAATAAGTAGAATCTTGCTGCAAAAGCATGTGCCGCAGCCGGTGTAAAATGATATTTTGGCACATTCCATGCGCCATCACTACCGGCAAGTAGTGATAGTCCTTCTTCCAAATCTTTTCGGATATTGTCATACACAGACTTGACAGTACCACGTTCGTAATTTTTAAGGGTTATAGTCTCTGGATCTGTCACATACGGAATTCCTGGAGAATCGTTGTTCGCATTTGATGAGCGGTCGTATACTTTTGAAAAAAAAGTAACTAACATAAAATGATTATAGGCACGAGCGACCAAAGCTTCACCCTTATAGGGTAATACTTCATCTCCAAAATTATTTTTCTCAATCGCTTTCAATGCATGATTAGCTGCTGCAATGGCAGCATAGCAGGCATTCCAATACGCTGTTGGCGTATCTTTATCACTATCAATAACGTCTTTCCAATTATAAAGATGTGGAACAGGTTCATACAATTCACCTACTCCTTTATCTTCCACATTGTCCGAATAAGTTTCGGTCATTGCTAAATAATTATTGGACGGATATGCTGAAGTAACCAATCGTTTTACTTTATCCACAGTATTAATTTCCGCCCGCATATCTGGTTCTTGATCGAGATATTTACTACAACTTGTAAACAGAATTGTAGAAGACAGTATCAAATATTTAAAGTTTCTTAATTTCATAATTTAATTGTTTAGAAGCCTAATTTAACGGAAAGAGTTACTTGTTTAGGAACAGGCAAGGCTACCCCTCCATTACTAAAAAATTCAGGATCTACTCCATTTAATTTTTTGTCAGAATACAACAACCAAAGATTATTTCCAACGAGATTAAATTGAGCTGTTCTAAACTTAATACGGGAAACCAGTTCTTTAGGTACATTATAGCCAATAGAGATTTGCGATAAACGTAGATAATCACCTTTCGCAACTCTTTCAGAAGAATAATTGTAGGCATTATAAGTGTAATTTGCGGCATTTCTATCACCGAACCCATTCTTTACATCAAATTCTGCAGATAATCCATCCAGTGAAGAAGGGATTACTGTTAGGTATTCATCTCCACGGTAGATAAAGCGATTAATTAAATCTTTAGATACATTGTACATATCTAAATAAGAGGTCGCGTAACTCGGTTGTAGTCTAACTTTATTGCCTAGCGCAAATTTTAATAGAAATGAAAAATTAAAATTTTTATACTCAAATCTATTATAATACCCGCCTGCTACTGTAGGATCTACAGGTCCCTCGTATTTTAAGAAATCTGTATTTGTATCCTGAAACCAAAAGTACGTTGTATTAGGAGTTCCATCTGTACCAGTGAATGTTGGATACCCTCCTTTTTCTTCTAGCTTTTCAAAATTAATGGAATATAAACCTCGATGTGGGCCACCTAACCGAGCTCCACCTTCTGCAGATATTAAGTTCCAAATATTACGTGTTACATCCAGTTTTGTAATTTCTGTTTTATTAAAGCCTAAAGTGAATTGTGTTCGCCATGTAAAGCCTTGTGGGTCTTTGAATGGATAACCGCCTAACTGAATATCAACACCATGCCCCTTCATATCAGCATAATTAGCTAATTTCTCGAATTGACCTCCTATACCAGAGGTACGAATTGGACCAATGAGATCAAAGTTCTTTCGGCTATAATAATCCACATTTAGATCTACACGATTATTTAAGAAACTTAGGTCCGCACCAATATTTAATTCATACATCTTTTCCCATGTTAGCTCAGAATTTTCCAAGCCGTCAAGATTAATTTTACCTTCTTTTTCGGGCTCGAAGGGACGATAAGTTACAGCATTATAAAAAAGAGCCGATGAATTTGATGCATTCCCCATGTTAGCTGTTAGCCCATATGTTGCACGCAGTCGGGCTGCCGAAAGAATTTTATTGTCTTTATTAAAAAAGTTCTCTTGATTAATATCCCAAGCACCAGACACATTCCAAGTTGGCAACCAACGGGCCACCCTCGAACTTCCCATCTTATTTGAACCATCATACCGTGTCGTAAAGTTAAAGGAGTATTTATCCCGATAATTATAGGCTCCTCGGAGCGCGTATGCTAGTTTTCGATCATAATAATACATCATACCGAATGGTGCATCGCCACCTTCAATAGCTTTTTTATAAAATCTATAAGTAGGCATCACCAAATTGCCCGTTTCGTACTCTATCCCTGGCCCTGTAAAATCATGGTTTTGTTTATCGGCGTATTGAAGTTCATAGGTACCAAATAGATTTAAAGTATGATCGTTCCATTTTTGATTATATTCCAAATTATGACGCATGTAATAGCTAATCATATTATTATTGGCTAAATTGAAGAAACCTCCATTTGGTAAAATGACATACTTATCGGTATTTGGAAAATCAGGATCAGCATACAAGAACCGATTACCGCTATTAACAGTTTGATCAGCATTTGCTCGATAAGACCTTGACAAATTTGCATTCTCCGTTATAATATGTTGTCGTTCAGAGTTGTAATAACGATACATACCATTAGCAGAATAGGTCAAAGAGGGTAAAATTTTGTAAGTTACACCTGCCTGTACCTTTATGTCCATCAATTTGAGTTTGATATAATTATTATCAAGTTCATTTAAGATATTGAATGGGGCATAGTCTCTGTTAAAATACTCTCGATCACCATTTTCATCAAATGCAGTTATAATGCGACTGGTATTCAATGAATAAGAGTAAGGATTAATATCAAAATCCCGAGAATAGCTACCATAGACTGCATCAGAATTCCGATTTAACGTCCCTGGTGTTCGCTGATCGCGAATATTACTTTGAAAGATAAACTCGGTGCTCAGTTTATCATTAATTTTATAGTTGTTTCGAACATTTGCGGTAAAACGTTTTGCTGAATTGCCTAATGTGAAACCAGAATCATTCATAAAGCTCGTGGAAGCATACGTCTGACTCTTGCTCGTCCCGGTAGCCATACTCAAGGAATGATCATGTACAAGGGACTGTCTAAAAAGTAAATCAAACCAATCAGTATTCGCATTAGTATAACGTTGCAAAAACTGATAGCGAGAAGGGGCATCATTGCGTAAAGCATAGGAATCTTTAATGGGATCGTAATCATACATTAGATTATACATCTTATTGAATACACCGCCCGTTGGTGCCCGAGAAACCTGGGAATGATTCAAATACCCCTTATTTTCCATATCAATAATCAACTGCATCTGCTCAGCAGAGTTCATAATATCAAATTGATTGTAATTAGGTTTAATATAGGTCGTAAAATTCCCGGAATAATTAAAATTAACAGCCCCTTCCGTATTGCGTCCTCGCTTGGTATTTACCACGACAACACCATTCATCGCTGCAGCACCATACATCGCAGTGGCAGCGGCGTCCTTTAATACTGTAATTGATTCAATATCATCGGGATTTAAACCAGCAACTGAAGAACCTAACAAGGTATTTGCATCTCCAGTTGATAATGCTTCGTTTGAGATGTTGACAGCTTCATCCAAGATCACACCATCAATTACCCATAAGGGTTTATTATCACCTGTTAACGAAGTTGCACCGCGAACCCGAATTTTAGGCGCTGCACCAAATGTACCCGACACATTTTGAACGGAAACACCGGCTGCCTGTCCCTCCAGCATCCTGGAAATATCTGGCACACCGGCTCTTTCAGCTTCCCTAGCATCAATCTTTGAAGAGGCTCCAGTGAATAATTTGCGATCCAAATTTTGATAACCTGTGGCAACCACATTTACTTCATCCAACTTAAGGTCATCAGCGGTCAATGCCACAGTTAATGTCGATTTGCCACCAACTGAAATCTCCCTAGTTCCAAAGCCTACGTACCGCACAACCAAAATTGCATTAGGACTCGCATTAATCTTAAAGTTGCCTGATTCATCTGTCTGTGTCGAAACGGAAGATCCTTTTACAGTGACAGTAGCGCCGCTTAGCCCTTTTCCATTTTGATCGATAACTCTACCCGTAACGGATTGCTGAATGGAACTGTTGTTCGTATTTGTCGCAGACCCTCCATTGATCGAAATCGTATTTGCAATAATCTTATAATCAATATTATTACGCTTTAAAATAGAGTTTAATGCTTCCTCTATTGATGCATTTTTTAAATCCACATTAATTCTAGATTTAGAATCAACATTATTTCCATAAAATAGTTGCAAATTGGATTGCTTGGATATCGCATTGAGCGCTTCTTCAATCCGTGCATTTTTCATCTTCAAAGTAACTTTCTGCGCAATGCCATTGGCTTGAACTCCGGTTACAAAGGCGAAAAGAAGACAGGTACTAATTTTCATAATACGTAAAGGTTTACAAAACCGTGGATCCTGGGGTATCAGACGCCAAGTTTTGCCAAATGGTAAGTTATTCATACATTTACTCTTAGTGGTTAATTGGGTTTACTTAATTCACTTTTTAAATTTTTAGCCTATTTGATCATCTATGAACAGGGATGCTGCAACATTCCTGTTCTCATGTTTAAGAAGGCCATAGGTTAGGTATTTTTCCGTTCACATAGGCATTAGTTTTATTTGTTTTCTATTGTTAATTCTTTTCCATTAAGCTCAAATGTTAGGTTACAGACATAAGTCAACATTTCCAACACTTCAGATAATTTAACATCCCGTTTGAAATTGCCTGTATAAACCTTATCCAATGCAACGTCCTTTTTAAATTTGACATTGATGTCGTACCATTTAGAAAGTGTAGAAGATATTTCAACAATGGTTTCTTTTTTGAAATAAAACTGATTATTATGCCAAGACAAATCGTGTTCTAAATCTGCCTTTCCTTTACTCAATTTTCCTCCAGCAAACTTTGTATATTCTCCAGGTTCTAAAAACAGCAATTCTCCTGAATTACTTACCTGCACACGACCAGAAGAAAGGGTTGTACGCACATTTGTGCTATAGGCATTAATATTAAAATGCGTCCCCAATACCTTAACCTCATTACCTCTAGACTCAACATAAAAAGGGCGTTTGATATCGTGTGAAACCTCAAAATATGCCTCTCCTTCTAAAACAACACGACGTTCGCTTTTATCAAACTTTGTAGGAAATTTAAGCTGCGAATTTGCATTGACCCAAACTTGCGTACCGTCTTCCAGGTTTAATTTATAGAAATGCCCTTTGGGAACAACTAAGGTATTATATTCCGTCTGGCTCTCTTCAGATTGAACTGCAGCTTCAATTGCTTCTTTAGTCTCTCCGACAACAACTTCTGGATGTAATGTCTTAACTGAACTTTCCAAAGGAACCACAGAGCCATCTGCCAAAAGCAATAAAGCTCCTGATTGTGCGGGCAAAATATCTTTTTTTATAACTTTGTTGATCGCTGTTTTATCCGAATCGATTACTTTCTTATCACGAAGGTAAAATAATACCAACCCAAATAACACAATTGATGCTGCGGCAACACGACCAAAAGATCGAAAGTCAATTTTTTTTATCTTTGGAGCTCTGCCTACTTTGCGCCACGCTTCGTCCTCATCTAGCTCTGCGAAGAAGATTAGGTCCCGCTCAATATTTTTTGAGTCACGAAAGCTATCAATAAGATCTTCGTTTTTTTGGTCAGACTTTTTCCAATGTTCAATAGATGAACGCTCTTCTTCGTTCGCTTGTCCTCGAAACAGTTTATGGATTAGTTTGGCTATGTAATTGGTGTTAGCTTTCATATCTATAGATTAGAAACCCTATAGACCGAGACGGGGTGACAAAAAAATTAAAATTATTTTAACAAAAAAATAATAAAGGGCAAAAATTCAGGGTGAAGCTTTTCCAGCAACATTTTCATACCGCGTTGTTTCTGTGTTTTTACAGTATTTACACTAATTTTAAGTCGTTCGGTAATCTCTAAATTTGACAAGCCTTCCAGATACCCCATTTTAAAAATCTGTTGACATGATGTAGGCATTTGTGCAATAACTCGATACACTTCATTTATTATTTCTGTATGAATCATGGATAATTCCACTGAATGGTCATCCTCTTCCTTGAAACCAACCTGAGACCAATACTTTTCTTTAACTTTCTCATGTCGGATGTATTTTAAACAAGAAAACCGAACGGCAGTATAAAGATAGTTTCTAATGAAATTTTCAGATTCATCCATTCGATGACTTTCCTTAAAGAAGGTAATAAAGGCTTCCTGCACCAAATCTTCAGCAACAGATGCTTCCCCCACAAATTTCCAGGCGAAGTGACACAGGCTTTTATAATACAATCTAAATAACTTCTCTTCTGGTCCCATAGTAAAAAACGGGTATAACTCACAATTGATTAGTAGTCGATTAATGGTTGTCGAGCAACTAGTTAAGCATAAATATAGGTTTTTAAGTTTATTCAAGCAAAAATTAACTTATTTCGAATAAATCAGATTAAGCCATCTATACTCTCAATATACTGACTTAAAAAGAATTACGACACAAATTACATTGAATCAATGGAATATTAAGCTGTAAATTCTATGTAACACCTTCTTTTATTAGTCTTTTCTAGTTTCTAATACTCAACAAAAAATTATCTTTTCAAGTATTTACACAAGATCATGTTACCTAAAAACTTCATTTTTTCGAGTTTTTTTACTATATTGTAGACTTTCAAAAAATTTAAAACAAAGACTAAATGCTATTTACTGTTCTATCAGGATTAATAACATCGAGCCTTATTGTTCCATTTGGTAGATTCCTAAAAACCAAATGGGGTTTTATTCTCGCATTTTTACCGGTACTTTTATTTCTGTATTATATAAAACTTGTGGTCCCCATTAGTCAGGGATCCTATTTTGTACAATCGACAGCATGGGTGCCCTCACTAGGCATTAATCTGGATTTCAAATTAGATGGTCTGTCACTTCTCTTTACATTAATGATTACCGGAATTGGAGCTTGCATCTTTTTTTATGCAAATACCTATCTTAAGGGACATAAATACATCGACCGTTTTTTCGGCTACCTCTGCTTGTTTATGTCAGCCATGTTGGGTCTTGTGCTTTCGGATAACATGCTATTGCTCTTTATATTTTGGGAATTAACATCTATCAGTTCCTTTTTTCTAATCGGATTCAACAACGATAATGCTGATTCCAGAAAAAGTGCAATGACCGCGCTATCCATTACAGGTCTAGGCGGTTTCTTTTTACTTGCTGGTTTTATATTAATGGGCAATATCGCCGGCACCTATAATATCACCGAACTTGTGGGCAAGGTTGCATTGATTCAACAACATCCACTCTTTCCGCTTATTTTTGGATTGGTAGCGCTTGGTGCAATCACAAAATCGGCACAGTTCCCATTTCATTTTTGGTTGCCTGGGGCGATGAAGGCACCCACTCCGGTATCTGCATACTTGCACTCAGCCACCATGGTGAAAGCAGGAATATACCTGCTGGCTCGCTTTTCACTGATCTTGGGCGGAAACCCAATCTGGACATATTCACTTATGATCATCGGTGGTATTACCATGCTCTACGCTGCATTTCACTCACTTTTCAGAACGGATCTCAAGGGGGTACTCGCCTATTCTACAATATCCGCATTGGGGATCTTGGTTTTCTTACTCGGTCTTGGATCCAAGGAAGCAGTGATCGCCGCCAGTGTCTTTATCCTTGTGCATGCTTTATACAAAGCAGCGCTGTTCCTAATTACGGGTATTATCGACCATGAAACCGGCACACGTGACTTGACTGTCTTGCGCGGATTACGCAAGGTCTTAGCTCCTGTCGCTATTGCAGGGTTTCTAGCTGCATTGTCAAGTGCGGGAGTACCCTTGACCTTTGGATTTATCGGAAAAGATCTGATTTACGACGCCACTTTACAAAGTGATTCACAACTATTCTTTTATTTGACGGCTGCCGCAGTTCTGACGAACATCCTCCTGGTATCTGCTGGATTTATGGCCGGAATAAAACCCTTTGCAGGCAAATTACCAGAACAGTTTGACCATGTGCACCTGCCCTATAAATCCATGTGGATACCCCCATTATTGCTTGCTGTATTGGGGATCATATTCGGCTGTATTCCGGGCCTTATTGGCGACTGGATCGCTGGACCAACCGCAAATAGTATCTTAGCTCAACAGGAAGTTTTTCACCTAAAGATATGGCATGGTTTTAATCTGATACTTTTACTGAGCGCCATAACCATTGTGGTCGGAACACTTGTATTTATTTCAAACCAACCAAGTACGAAGAAATTGGCATGGATTGCTACTTTTGATAAAATTTCCCCAGAGAATATTATTAAGGTCTGTGCACAGGAGATTGTCCTATTCTCCGCTTTTTTCACAAACAAGATGCACAACGGTTACCTACGTTCATATCTTTTGAAAATCATCTTATTTGCTGAATTATTAATTGGCTATCAGCTATACCTGGGTGGACCACTTCATATCAAATGGGAAACCTTGTCCCCCGTCAGCTTTTATGAAGTGACAACAGTATGTATTCTGATTGGCGCTATTGTATTAACGATCCGAACTTCATCAAGGTTAACCGCAGTCGTAGCAACTAGTGTCGTTGGCTATGCAATATGTCTCATCTTTGTTTTTTATAGCGCCCCAGATTTAGCAATGACTCAATTTACGATCGACACCCTAACAGTTGTTCTGTTTGTATTGGTCTTGTTTAAATTGCCTTCTTTTCTAAACTTGGCAAACCGGCGTACCATCATTCGAGATGCAATAGTAGCTATTATATTTGGCAGTATGCTGTCTATGGTCGCTTTACGTGTATTACATGAACCAACCACTACCAATATCAGTAAATTCTATGGTGATTATGCATACGTACTGGCGAAAGGAAAGAATGTTGTCAATGTACTGCTTGTTGACTTTAGAGGTTTTGATACCATGTTTGAAATTGTGGTATTGAGCATCGCTGCACTTGGAGTGTACAGTTTATTGAAATTACGTCTAAAATCATCTGATAAAGAATAAAAATAAAAGGTTAAAAATTAAGTAAAAAAAGAGAATCAGTTGGAATGCCACAGGCTTGCACAACCAAAATCTCAATACTCAAATCTAACTACTCAATACTAAATGAATAGTACCATATTACAAACCGCAACGCGGTATCTCTTACCGATACTTTTATTGTTTTCGGTATTTCTCTTGCTTCGGGGGCATTATTATCCCGGAGGAGGATTTGTAGGTGGTTTGGTTGCATCCATAGCCTTTGTGTTGCATAGTTTTGCTTTTGGTCCTCAAAACACCATGAAGCTCATTCAATACAAACCCTTATCCCTTATTCCCATTGGATTGGGAATTGCTTCTGTGAGCATGTTTCTACCTACCTTTTTTGGTTACCCAGTCATGACTGGGCTTTGGCTGGAAGAAAAGATTCCCGTCATTGGCATGATTGGCACAGCTTTATTCTTCGATCTCGGTGTATACTTTGTTGTCATCGAGGTTGTATTAACTATTTTATTCACAATTGCTTTAAATACAGAGGAGGAATAATGGAACTGATTCTCGTTTTATTGATCGGTATTCTATATGCCGCTGGGATATACCTCATCTTGCGTCGCAGCATGGTGAAACTGTTATTAGGAATTATGTTATTGGGAAATGGGACCAATATATTGATCTTTTTATTGGGGAATATTGTCAAAGGCAAGCCGCCAATAATCGGCCCTGACTTAAAGGTATTTACGGATATTTATGCCGATCCCATACCACAAGCCCTTATTTTAACCGCAATCGTTATCAGTTTTGGACTGACTTCGTTTGCTATTGTACTACTTAAACGCGTTTACGCCTTATTGGGCACAGATGATTTGGATAATTTGAACACGCCTGAGGAAGAAGATATATGATAGACAACCAGATTATTGCCACGGTTATCGTGCACCTTTTTATTGCAATTGTCCAGCTAATACTCTGGCGAAAATCTACTGCGCAACGTTTTCTGAGCGTCGGTGGGAGTCTCCTGGCCCTTATTCTTGCATTTAAGCTATTTTTCAAAGTTTATGATGGGGAAATCTTGACCATGAATGCCGCCAATTGGAAAGCTCCATTTGGAATCGTCTTTGTCGCTGATCTTTTTAGTAGTACCCTGGTCGTCCTCACTTCAATTGCTGGACTTGCAGTTTCGATTTTCTCTTGTGTCGGCGTTGGAAGACAACGTATTTTATATGGCTATTTCCCTATTTTTCATTTCTTGATGATGGGATTAAATGGGGCATTTTTGACCGGAGATATTTTTAATCTTTATGTCTGGTTTGAGGTGATCATTATTTCTTCCTTTGTGCTGATGACGCTCGGCGGTCGTAAATCGCAATTGGAAGGTGCCGTAAAATATATGGCCATGAATATATTGGCCTCCACTTTTTTCTTGACAGGAATTGGTATTCTTTATGGCATCTCGGGCTCCCTCAATATGGCTGACCTAGCGCTACGTATCCCCAAGATACAAAATCAGGCACTCGTAGAAATTACAGCTACTTTTTTCCTTATCGGCTTTGGAATCAAATCGGCTGTATTTCCGCTGTATTTTTGGCTTCCCTCCTCCTATCATACACCGCCTTCGGCTGTTGCCGCAACTTTTGGAGGTCTATTGACCAAAGTTGGGATTTATGCCTTATTCAGGGTATTTTCACTATTGTTTATTCCAAACCAATTCACCAAAGAACTGTTGGTCATATTGGCAATACTCACTATTTTGACAGGCGCCTTTGGTGCATTGATTAAAACCAATATCCGCAGGTTGTTTTCCTACTTGATTGTCTGCCATATTGGTTTTATGATTGGTGGTCTAGGTTTATACAGCAAATGGGCGCTGTTGGGTGCTATTTTTTATCTTATTCACGATATTATGGTAAAAACCAACTTATTCTTAATGGCAGGTGTTATTCGGCAGCTTCGCGGTACTATGGATATGAATAAGCTGGGGGGACTATATGCACAATACCCCAAGATTTCTTTACTTTTTGCAATCGTACTTTTCTCCTTGGTCGGCATTCCACCCTTATCAGGTTTCTGGCCCAAAGTCTATCTTTTTAGAGATGCCTTTCAATTGGAAAAATATGCTTTCGCAGGAGCATTGATTATCGGTAGTTTTATTACGCTCTATGTCATTGCCAAAATGTGGGCCCAGGTATTTTGGAAGGATGCTCCTGAGCCTGAGATCATCGAAGATAAATTTGCTGGAATGATAGGCTATAAAAGAACAATGCTACTCTTACCCGTCATAATATTGGCATCAGCATCCCTTTATATCGGATTTAATGCAGAAGCAATTATACATGTCGCAGATAAGATAGCCACACAATTACTGGATACTTCACCTTATATAAATGCTGTATTAGGAGGGCAGAATTGATATGATAAAACAGTTTCTAATGAACCTCATGCTATCTTTTATTTGGGTAGCACTGACAGGATCAATGTATTATACGAATTTCATGTTCGGTTTTTTACTTGGTTTCGCGATTCTTTGGATCATGAACAAAAACGAAGCCGATCAACGTTATTTCTATCGTGTTCCCAAAACAGTGAGTTTTATTCTATTTTTCTTATGGGAAATGATTGTCGCTAATGTGCAAGTTGCTTATGATGTGATCACCCCTAAGTTTTTTATTAAACCAGCGATCGTCAAGTATCCGATGGATGCCAAGACAGATTTGGAGATCAATTTGCTTTCAACTTTTATATCACTAACACCCGGTACGCTTATTTTGGATGTGAGTGAGGATAAGAAAACTCTTTTTATCCATGTTATGTACATGAAGAGCAAAGAACAATTTGTCTCGACCCTAAAAAACAATGTTGAACGAAGACTTTTAGAACTCTTACGATGACTTTAACTACTTACTTCGATTATGTTATCCTCCCGATATTAACCTTATCGGTTATTCTGGCTTTTATCCGCTTATACAAAGGTCCGCAGATCTTTGATCGCGTGATTGCCCTGGATCTCATTATCACAATTGGAATTGGAATTATTACAGTCTATAGTATACGTACTTCACAAGAAGTATTTTTAGATATTGCCATGATTTTGGCACTGATCGCATTCCTAGGAACTATAGCCTTTTCATTTTATTTAGAAAAACAAAGCAATGATGACTGATATTACGTTAGCAATTTTAAGCACCATCGGCGCACTGGCCATATTGTTTGCTTCAATTGGCATATTACGGATGCCTGATTTCTATTTGCGGCTTTCAGTGACTGTAAAAGCAGCAACCTTAGGAGTCGGCCTCTTATTGATCTGCGCCGCAATGACATTTCCAGATGTCTCCGTGACGACCAAAGCAATAGCGATTGGTTTCTTTTTAATCTTGACCGCACCTGTTGCCGCCCACATGATTGGACGAGCCGCTTACATACAGCGTGTAAAGACCTGGAAAGGGACAACCTTAAACGATTTGGAAAAAGAAGGGCAACTGGATTGTCGGAAAGAAGATTTTTAGACTCTTCCGCAGATATTCGTAAAAATATTACCATCAGCAAGAGTTCTTCACAAACAATTAAGGCATCAAAACCGGGTTTTGATGCCTTAATTGTTTAAGACCCTTTTAATGGGCGAGCCTCTCTTCTTTGACTCGGAATACTAAAATATGATACAGACCGGAGCCGGAACTTTGATTTCTTTGCCCGCATCTGTCAACAACCCAGTCTTTGTATCTCGACTAAACAGTACGATATTATTGGTATACTGATTGGCCACAAGCAAGTATTTTCCATCGGGAGAAAGATTAAAATTCCGCGGCCCTTTACCCTTTACGGATGTATTGGACAGCTTATTTAACCCGCCGTCTTTTTCCACCGAGAAAGTCGCTATTGTATTTGCCTCACCGCGGTTAGTCGCATATAAAAATTTGCCGTCATCAGAAATTTTTATGTCTGCCCCACCATTTTGTCCCTTGAAGCCCTCAGGGTTGATTTCGTAAGTACTCTGATACATCCAGTCATTACCCTCCTTTTTATAACTAGCAACCTGTCCTGTCATTTCCAATACGACGTAAAGAAATTTTTCCTTTTTATCAAAAGCGATATGACGAGGTCCTCCACCTGCGGGTGTAAAGAAATCTTCAGATTCTTCAGCTAGACTATATGCAGTTCCAGATTTATTAACAGGAAATACAGAAATTTGATCTAACCCTAGATCCTGTACATATAAACGATCACCCTTACTGGAAAAAAAAGTTGAATGCACATGTGGTTTCTCCTGACGGACTGGATCGACACCTTTACCTTCATGTTGAATCAGTCGATTTCTTTTACTCAAAACACCATTTGTTTCGAGATCAAATAGTGCCGCCGATCCGCCGGTGTAATTTGCTACTGCCAATAGATTACCTTTAGGATGCACTTCAACGAAACAGGGTGATTCCCCGCCCGTAGGAAGTGAGTTCAGAAAAGTCAGCTGTCCTTCCTTAAAAGAAAAGGCAGACACTGTACCTTCCTGATTTGGAAGTTCATTGACCGCATAGATAAAATTATTATTTCGAGCCAGAAAAGAAGGGTCCTTACTTTCTTGGGTGCTGACCAAGGTGGCTTCACCTGTTTTTGTATCGAAATTATAGATATAGATACCTTTGCTTTCTGTTTTGTTTGTATAGGTCCCAACAAACATTGGGATCTGTTGTGCAAAACTCGCCAAAGGCAGGAATGTCATCAGATAAATAAAAGCTTTTTTCATGTGTATACAATTTATTAAAAATAATTGTTCGAATTTCCCTCGTTGCTCGCTATGTAGCACAAAAAATAAAGATACCTTCCTAAGTCATTACTATGGTAGATAAACTTGTTAAATTAGGTTAAAACCGCCCTTTCTAATAGGCAAATCCGTATTTTTAGCGAATCAATTTTAACAAGTCTAAAATCTCCTTTTGAAATATTGGGATTATAAAAATATTGTTAAATAAAAATACGAATAATTCATATAATCTGATAATTTTGTGCTGTTGTTCAAAATAGTCTATATTGAACGATAGAATTAAGAGATTATTAGTGATTTAGATGAATCCGCTGTGACATCAATCTGTACAATTGGTACGTGATTTAAAACGGTTCATAGTTGCTTCATCAACGTTTAGAAACATATTATTTAGATGAAAAAAAACATATATATATTGTTTTTGTTGCTGTTTGTATCAATTCAGGCCAGCCTTGCACAACGTCAGATTGTTGACCGTGTAGTGGCAACAGTTGGTTCAGGAATTATTCTGCAGTCCGATCTGGACATGCAATACTCACAATGGCTTGCCCAAGGGAATAAACCCGATGAGAAGTTTAAATGTGGTGTTCTTGAGCAATTGATCATTCAGAAATTACTTTCCCAACAGGCGGTAATTGACTCGATTGACGTCACGGAAACAGAGGTGGATGACAACTTAAATTCCCGTTTGCGCCATATGTCCCAGCAAGCTGGTGGCCAAGAACGCTTAGAGAAATTCTTGAACCGTTCTTTGTTACAATACAAGGAAGAAATGCGTGCAAGTGTTTTTGAACAGCTGAAGGCAAATAAAATGCAACAAAATATCGTGCAGAAAGTGGATGTAACACCATTGGAAGTAAAACGTTATTTTGAGGGATTGAATAAAGATAGTCTTCCCTATTTCAATACAGAAGTTGAAATTGGTGAAATTGTTATGATGCCGAAATTGACCGACGAAGAGAAAAAGGAACAACGGGAGAAAATCGAAGGTATTCGCAAACAGATTGTCGATGGTTCGGATTTCGGAACAATGGCGCGTCTGTACTCGCAAGATCCAGGTTCTGCGCCTTATGGTGGTGACCTAGGCTTCGGTACACGTGATAACTATGTAAAAGAGTTCTCCGCAATGGCGTTTAAATTAAAACCAGGAGAACTATCACCTATTGTAGAGTCAAAATACGGATTTCACATCATCCAGGTATTGGAAAGACGTGGAGAAGAGGTGCATACCCGTCATATCTTGATGAAAATGAATCCGGGTGCTGCTGCACTGGAACGAACCAAAAATAAACTGGACAGTATCTACAAATTGGTGGTGGATAAGAAATTAGATTTTTACCATGCTGCGACCAACAATTCTGATGCTGAAGAAAGCAAATTTAATGGTGGTATGGTCTTAAATCCACAAGGATCTAGCCGTACAACTTTAATTCCTATGGATGGATTGGAAAAAGCCGTATTTACAACCATTGACCCATTAAAACCAGGGGAATATTCTAAACCAGAGCAATTCACAGACAAAACTGGAGATGTGGGTTACCGTTTCAACTATTTGAAAACCCGTATCGCACCACATAAAGCAAATTTGGATCAGGACTTCACAAAGATCAAAGATGCCGCGAAAGAAGATAAAGTACGTCGTAACCTGAGCAAATGGTTTGACGACAAGGCGAAGAACACATTCATTGATATCAGTGATGACTTTGACACCTGTGATGAACTCGCAAAATGGAGAAAGAAATAAAAGACTTTTTTCTACCATAAATAAATAAGGCCTGAATATTTATATTCAGGCCTTATTTATTTGGTAATCACGCGCGCATGATTTATTTCTCAAACATCATTTCTATTAGAATATTCCAGTTGGCTTTCTTCACATCATCCTTCGCTAATTCGCTTAACTGCCATACCCGAATATAATTATACTTGACGACCTTATCTTTTTGTCGTACAGTTGCAGTCCCCTTTGTATAGGCAAAATCTCCGCTATAAGAACGTTTGACCTCCTCCGGCACTGTTTCTATCGTCATACGCTGTTTCTTCAAATAAGCCATCATTTTGTCCTTCCCTTCCATTGGACTGGTCCAAGGAAACAAAAAGCGGACATCCTCACTCAAAAACTCTTTATATGCAGTAGGGTTGTCTGCCTTAAGGACAGTAGACATCAACTTATCTGTTTCCAGTACAATATCCTCCCGTTGGTTCAGGCGTACTTTAGAGCGATGCTTTAGGTACCAAGAATCAGTTGGTTCAATATATTCCAGGTCAAATTCACCATCCTTACCGTTATTTTCTACTTCGGCACGAATATCGACTAACCACTTGCCTTTCTTGTTACGTTTCCAAACTGTCAAGTACTCACCGTGACGCAGCCTCGCTCCCACTTTCTGAAAATCCAGAGAACCAGATGTCACGCCAAACTCCAAGCTCTTCGCAACAAGCGCAAAAGTAGGCTGCCAATTTAATACATCTGGAATATTCGGTCTATTATTAAGATAATTGTATGCATTTACCGCCGAAGGAACATAAAATGTGGACTCCTTGTCGATAATAGATAAAAACGCTTGATGCGGTGTAGAAGCTTTCGCTAATGCGGCAGCATCTTTATCTGCCTGCAGTAAGCTTCCTACTTTTTCGGGTATCTGTGCGTACAATGTTGTCCCCACTGTACTCATTAACGCAACAATGGATAACCTATTCCAAAAATTCATATGCAAATGATTATTTATCAGGGTTCATCCTAATTATTTTAAATGAACTCATTACACTCGGGTTTTATTTTAAAGGCAACAGGAAATATTTTTTGGTTTCAAAAGTATCTAGACTTTCTAACAATAAATATTCCCTTCGATTCCCTCTTTTTTTAATTCGATCTTTTATCTATCAAATCTTATTCCAAAGTGTTCCTTCTTTACTATCTTTCAGTTGGATACCAATTGCATTAAGTTCATCACGGATACGATCCGAAGTGACAAAATCTTTATTTGCCTTCGCTTCGTTGCGTAATCTGATCACCAGATTCATCACATCATCAATATCATCTGTTCCAGAAGCTTGGTCATTTCTCAGCCCAAGGATATCCTCCACAAACTCTTTCAAGAAAACTTTTAGTTTTTCCAATCCCTCTTCAGATACCTTTGCTTTGCCATCATAGATGGAATTGATGATCCGCACAAGCTCAAACAGTTCGGCAATCAAAACCGGACTATTGAAATCATCATCCATTGCCGCATAACATTTATTCCGGATCTCAGACAGATTGAATGAATCAGCTCCCTTTGAAACTTTTAGTTTATCCAATAGTCCAATAGCACTCATCAAGCGCTTATAACCCTTATCTGCTGCATCAAGTGCTTCATTGGAAAAATCTAATGTACTTCTATAGTGAGCCTGTAACATAAAGAAGCGAACGGCCATCGGCGAATATCCTCTATTTAACAAAGGGTGGTTACCCGTGAACAATTCACCTGGTAAGAATCCATTTCCTGCAGATTTGGACATCCGTGCACCATTGACTGTCAACATATTGGTATGCATCCAGTATTTGGCAGGTGCAGTATGATTACAGGCTTCGGACTGCGCGATTTCGTTGGTATGGTGTGTAGCAGCCAGATCCATACCACCACCGTGGATATCAAACTGATCTCCTAAATACTTCCTGCTCATCGCCGAACATTCGATGTGCCATCCTGGAAATCCAACACTCCAAGGAGCTGGCCAGCGCATAATCGTTTCCGGCTTAGCTTTGATCCAGAGCGCAAAATCCAAGCGTCCTTTTTTTTCATCCTGACCACTCAGCTCACGTGTATTGTTCAACATATCTTCCAATTTACGATTGGTCAATACGGTATAATCATACTGTTGTACATATTTCTCGACATCGAAATAGACAGTACCATTTGTCTCGTAAGCATAGCCGTTATTGATGATCTGTTCAATCATTTCGATCTGCTCCGAAATATGTCCTGTCGCAGTGGGTTCAATGCTAGGAGGCAATGTATTAAACAGACGCAAAACATCATGAAAACCAATGGTATATTTCTGTACAATTTCCATTGGTTCGAGCTGTTCCAATTTAGCCTTTTTCGCAAACTTGTCATCTCCTTCATCACGATCGCCCTCTAAATGCCCTGCATCTGTAATATTCCGTACATAACGTACTTTATACCCCAAATGACGTAGATATCTAAAAATCAAATCAAAAGAAACAAAAGTACGGCAGTTACCTAAGTGTACATCGCTGTAGACGGTAGGTCCACAGACATACATTCCAACAAGGTTGGGGTGAATTGGTTCGAATTTTTCTTTTGTTCGCGAAAGCGTATTGTATAAAAAGAGATTATGGTCCATGTTTGTTATCTGCTTGGAAATCTATTTTTGTCTGAAATATATTTGAATAGGCACGCCTGTAAAATCAAAGTGCTCACGCAATTTATTTTCAACAAAGCGTTTATATGGATCTTTGATGTATTGTGGCAAATTACAGAAGAAGGCAAACATTGGCGTTCTTCCCGGCAATTGTGTCACATATTTAATTTTGATATATTTTCCTTTTAGGGATGGTGGAGGATAATTCTCGATAATATCCAACATCACTTCATTCAACTTCGATGTTGGGATCTTTTTTGTTTTGTTGGCATAGACCTTATCAGCTACTTCCAATACTTTTAGAACACGTTGTTTTTCAGTTACGGAAGTAAAGACAATAGGCACATCAGTAAATGGCGCAATTTTCTCCCGGATACGATCTTCAAAAGCTTTCATGGTCTTGTTGTCTTTTTCGATCAAATCCCATTTATTGACAACAATCACAATACCTTTGCGGTTCTTTTCAGCTAGATTGAAGATATTCACATCTTGAGCCTCTAGGCCATCCTGCGCATCCAGCATCAAAATCGTCACATCAGAATCCTCTAGGGCTTTGATAGTACGCATGACTGAATAGAACTCGATATCTTCGTTTACTTTTGACTTACGACGAAGACCAGCGGTATCAATCAAAAGGAAATTATGTCCATATTGGTTGTAATGAATACGGATAGAATCACGCGTTGTACCCGCCATTGGTGTTACAATATTACGGTCTTTACCGATCAAGGCATTTGTAAGTGAAGATTTACCCACATTTGGGCGGCCTACGATCGTATATTTAGGTAAAGCTTCATCTTCCTCTTGTTCCTCTTCAAAGTGAGAAACTACAGCATCCAATAATTCTCCGGTACCAGAACCAGTAGCAGAAGAAATATTAAATACTTCACCTAAACCGAAAGCATAGAATTCGGCTGATTCATGATGCAATTTAGCATGGTCCACTTTGTTGGCAACCACATATACAGGTTTGGAACTTCTTCTGAGGATATCAGCGATTTCATCATCTAGGTCAGTAATACCAGTAGTAACATCTACCATGAATATAACGACTGACGCTTCTTCAATAGCGATATAAACCTGATCCCGGATTGCTTCTTCAAAGACATCATCCGAACCATGTACAAAACCACCTGTATCGATTACTGTAAATTTCTTTCCGATCCACTCTGCCGTCTCATAATGACGGTCGCGCGTCACTCCGCTAAAGTCATCAACAATCGCTTTTCTACTTTCGGTAAGACGATTGAATAAGGTAGATTTACCCACATTTGGACGACCAACAATTGCAACAATATTTGCCATATTTATTTTATTTGATCCATCCACTATCACAGCAGATGGCACTTTTATGCTAAATTACACGTTAAGGGTACAAAGATACGGATTCAAAAGGGATTATGGAGACAGAAAAACAAAAATGGCTTTACCGTGAAGTAAAGCCATTTATAGGGTTTAAATTATGAATATTCGTCTAGTTAGACGTTGGATTCTGAGTCAATACCCCAGGATACGAATTGATTGCTGTCTGAGGAATAAAATATGTCACCCGATAATCCGTTGCAGGAATGTTACGGTACTGGTTATGAGGACCAGGATATTCTCTCACGAGCTCCTCCCCATTTCTAAAGACATCATAACTTCTTTCCGCCTGATAAGCCAACTCTAATTGACGTTCTCGGTCGATCAATTTATTAGCATTAGATGCATCTAGATTTTGGTATGCGCCATTTACTATAGATCGTGTACGAATTAAATTCAAATCAGTTAAAGCAGCCCCGTAATTACCTAATTTGGCATTGGCTTCTGCTCGATTTAAATACACTTCTCCTAAACGACTTATTACGGGAGAATGCAACTGCGAGTCTTCCCCCTCACGTGAGCATTTTACGATATAGAATTGTGGATGACCACCATTTAACGTAATGAAATAATCAATATAACCATCGTAAGTTTTACCATCTTTATAACTGATTGTATAACTTCCCTCCTGCGCATTTTTTGGAGTTAAAGTATAAGTCTCAATACCATCTTTACACGTAATAATATTCCCAGTCCTTGTAATTGGAGCTTGGACATATTTATTAGCTCTCACTAAGTTACCTTGTTTATCCCTAGTCTCCTCATACTTAATAAATCTAAAGACCTCTGTGTAGTTTCCACTATTTTGATCTTTCGAATATGTCGGTTCGATAAAAGCAGCTCTGGCATCAACAATGTTCAAATGCCCCGGACGCCAATCATTTCGGCCAGTCTCATTCAAAAGGCTAATGTACTTAGCACTCGCGTACATTTCACCCCAGCCCATGCCACCAATATTCGAATACATACCACCAATACCATAGTAATGATCTGAACCTGAAAATTCTGAAGCGACACGTTTAATTGCGAAAATAGTTTCCTTATTATCTTCAGGTCTAAACGTATTATATTTCATAAATTGGTCTCGAGATAACAAGATATATTTACCTGAATTAATAACCTTATCTGCATATTCAACTGAAAGGCGCGCATACTCCGCATTAGGCTTTTTATAAGTACCGCTCATATACAAATACACTCGGGAAAGCATTGCTTGAGCAGCCTCTTTTGAAGCAAAAACGGCCTTTTTATCCATTGTCATCAGAGACTCAGCCTTTTTCAAGTCACTTATCGCTTGTTCATAGGTTTGTTTTACCGTAGAACGGTCCGGCAGATTAAGATCGTTAATTACGTCATCCGGTGTGCCATTCACAATAGGCACTCCCAAATTAGTTTCTGGATTCTGGTAATATGGCTTACCAAAAGCACGACAAAGATAAAAATACATCATCCCACGGATGTAATAACATTCACCCAATTGATTATCAATTTCTACACTTTGCCCCTCTTTCACCAATTTAATAATATTAGAGGCCTGTGCAACGGCTTTATACCCAGCATCCCAAAAAGTCTGTAAACGACCATTGTTCGGAGTCCGCTCATAAGAAATAAACTCGAAAAAAGCATCTGTTGAAGCCCCCCTAATCATCATGTTATCACCAGCATACTCTCCGAGACGATGCATAGGGTCAGACCATGCTTTCAACTGTCCATATGTACCATTCATCAATGCCCCTAAATTTCCCTCTGGATTCTGGGTTACTAAATCAGAATCCATAGAACCATACGGATTCCTATCAATATTACAAGATGCCACAGCACTCGCAATCAGTATTGAAAATATTATTCTTTTCATTATTATATCCACATCAATGTTTAAAAAGTCAAATTAGCTCCGAACATAAATTTCTTAGTCGCCGGATAAATTGATGGCCCAGCAGTTCCCATCACAACACCGTCATCGTTAATGGTCGTTTCTGGATCAACACCCGAGTATTTTGTCCAAGTAAATAAGTTTTCACCAGCAAAATAGACTCTTAAGTTTTTGACTTTATATTTTTCAAGTTTGAAGTTATAACCCAGTGTTAAAGAACGCATTCTTAAGAAATCGTTCTTTTCCAAATATCGAGATGAAACCTTGTTCCCATTATCTGTATTACCAAATCTAGCAACTGGATGTGTAGCAACATCACCTGGTTTTTCCCAACGATTCCAACCATCAATCAATTTCATTTGATTTCTATCATTGTAAGCACCATCTGAATCATATTCTTGACGGGCATAATTGTACGTCCGGCCTCCAAGTGAATATCCAAAAACAGCACTTAGGTCAAACTGTTTATAAGTCACAGTTGTATTAAATCCTCCAAAAAGTTTAGGATTAGATCGACCAACTTTATAAAGACCTGCTTCTCCATAATTTGATGTCGTTGTCCTGGTATCATTACCATCCGCATCTTTCACAGTCTTATACCACATCGGTTTCCCATCATCAACATTTACGCCCGCCCATTCACGCATAAAATAAGTATCGATTGGAGTACCAATTTCCAAAATTTTCTCGGCTGATCCTGCGATGTTTATACCATCGCTAACAAAGAGTGGTTTAGCAACTAAGTTACCTGCCTCATCACGAGAAGGGAATAAATTAGTTAATCTATTTGTATTATGACCAAGATTAACATCAAGACTCCATGTCAAATCATTTGAACGAATAATGTCGCCACCGATAGTTAATTCAATCCCTTTATTTGTCATTTTACCAACGTTTTTCCATACACGAGTAACTCCCGTCAAACCACTAATTGGGACGAGGTAAAGAATATTATCCGTTTTCTTATTGTAAACATCCACGTTCAAACGAAGCCTATTCTTAAAAAAAGCAGCATCCAATCCTCCTCCTAAAGTATAGGTTTGCTCCCAAGTTAGATCCTTGTTCCCAATTTGATCAATTAATACACCCGGTACACCATTATATGACGCATTGCTAGAGACTGAATATAAATTAAACTGTGGATACAAAGATGTCGGTCTATTTCCGACAGAGCCATAAGCTGCACGTAATTTTAAATTATCTACCCAATCTGCCTTGAACCAATCCTCACGATTGATATTCCAGCCTCCAGAGACAGAGAAAAAATTTGCGTATTTAGCGTTTGTCCCAAAATTTGAAGCACCATCTCTTCTAAAAGACACTTGCGCCATGTACTTATTGTCGTAGGCATAATTAGCATTAGTCAAGTAGGATTGAGTTGCCCATTCTGAAATTCCACCTTTTGTTTTTTCGGGAACTGCCGCGGCATTAAGCACCTCAATTCCAGGCACAATCCCCTTACCATAGACATCCAAGGTTTTACTCCAATAGTCATTAAATTCATAAGCAGCAATACCGTTTAAAGCATGTTTACCCCAGGTCTTGTTAAAACGTAAGACTTGATTCGTATATCTCCGAGCATATTCAGACCTATAGTCACCAATCCTTCCCTGAACATTTAGACCACCATTTGACCTTGGATCAGTATACTCGCTTGAAGAGTAACTATTATACCTATAGTTGTTGATTGAAGAAAAAGTTAACCAATCTGTAATCTTCACATCAAAGTCCAAATTCCCCATAAACTCGTAATTGGTATTAGCCGATTTGTTCCATTGCAAATCGTACAAATAATTCGTTTGTGAACCATTCACCCAACCACTATATCGATGTGGCACCAAATTTCCATTGGCATCATAAGGGCTATCCCAAGGAAGATTAACATACATTGCTCCTGTCGAGTACTGGCGGTCATCAACTGAACGCTTTGCTCCAACCACAGAAGGCTTTATTGTTAACCAATCGGTAGGTTTATAATTTGTATTAAATCGAAAATTATAACGATCATATTCATAGCCCTTCACAGCACCAAGTTCATTATAGTAACCTAAAGACAGATAAGATTGTATTTTTTCACTTCCTCCCTGTAAAGATATATTGTGGTTTTGGATAAAGCCTTTTTTGGTAGCAACTTTCCACCAATCGAAATTACTGTTGCGCAATTCAGGATTCCATCTTGGAAAACTAATGGCACTTGGATTAGCGAACGAAGCATAATAATCATAGAGCTCAGCCCCGTCCATCATCTGCATATTTCCATTAGTCAACTCAGTAAAACCCATTTTTGTAGAAACATTGATTGCTAAAGGTTGCGCAGTCGGATTTTTAGTTGTGACAATAATAACACCGTTTGCCCCTTGAGAACCATAAATCGACGTTGATGCTGCATCTTTCAACACAGTCATTGAAGCGATATCATCCGGATTTAGATCTCCAGGAGCTGATCCTACAATAACACCGTTAATCACCCATAATGGACTTGTTGTCCCGCTTAAGGATGCTTGCCCACGAATGACCACACCTCCTCTAGTCCCTGGTCGTCCCGTTCCCGGTGCAACATATACGCCAGCAGCTTTACCATTCAACATATTCTCAACCGAAGGCGTAGTTACATCTCGCAACTTGTTGCCTTGCACAGTTTGCAATGCCCCAGTCAAACTCTCCTTTTTTTGTTGTGTTCCATAACCAACAATAACAACTTCTTCTAGCGCCTCGTTATTGGACTCCATGTTGATATTGACCACCGCACCTGTTACAGTCACTTCCTGTGTCTTGTAACCGATGCTATTGATCACTAAAACATCCCCGTTCTTTGCTTCGATATTGAAACTACCATCTGCTCCAGCCGAAGTAGAACGTGATGTACCTTTAACACGAATTGTTGCGCCCGCCAGCGGACCGTCTGTAGACTGCACTTTTCCGTTTACTTTCTGCTGAAAAACAGCATTTTTCAACAGAATATTACGGTCTGGAAATTTAAGACCATTAGCATTAGCTTGGTTATGTGTACTTGTTATGAGTAAAGCTAATGATAACAGACTCAACTTGTGATTGTCGAGAATCTTTGAAATCATAATATTTTAATAGTTAGAGTTTAAAAATTGATTAGCTTGCTAATCAAAATTTAGGTACATGAATGCTAAAACTAGAATAAGATATGGGGATATCAAAATTAAACAACAACGAAATCGATTGCGCTATTTCAAACAAACGATTGCATAAACATACAGTTGTAGCATCACTATTTCTCCAGTATACTTGACCTTCAAAACTGGATTTACAAACTATATAAATCCATGGTACATTTAACATCATGAAATACAATAAATAATACGAGCATGTAACGCGAACGAGAAAACTCCTAATACCTGAGCGTATATACAAAAATCAAGGGTGATCCAGAAAACTCTATCGCACAAAGTTCTGAACAACGACTGGGAAAATCAAAAAAAGGATATTAAAAACAATAGGGCCCTTCCAGTAAAGAAAGGGCCCTACGATTAAATCATTTGTCGGAGATTAATAACCTTTATTTTGAGTCAATACACCATAAGATAAATCCATCTCACTTTGAGGTACTGGCATTAAATACAACCGCTCAGTCCAAGCACGCTCCTGAGCTAGGCCGTTACTGATACTGTAGATATTTTTCATCACATCTGGTGCTGTCTTCCAACGGCGTATATCGTAATAACGTGAACCTTCAAGCACCAATTCAATGGCTCTTTCATTGCGGATCAATTCTCTTAATTTAGCTTTTGTGGCATAGATCGTACGATCCACCTTAGCCATTCCTGCTCTGACACGGATTTGATCCAGGGCATCGTAAACAGTCGCATCTGGTCCAGATACCTCATTCTGTGCTTCCGCATAGGTCAATAGTATCTCTGCATAGCGCAGCAAAATAATATTGGCATAAGAATCCAGCTGGCGTCTATTTGAGGCTGGATCAACCAATTTGCGGAAATTATACCCCGTCTGGGACATATTCGATTTCCCGCTCTGCCAAGCAAATTTATAACCACCTTCAGGTGTCAAAGCGTTCCAAGGTGCGGTTTCGAACAAAATGGATGCGTAGAAACGTGGGTCCCGATTTTTGAATTCCTTTACGAAATCCGCTTTATCAGCTTTTGCATAATTTGCCGCCCGAACAGCTGGTGTGATCGTTCCCACAGGCTGCCCTGTCTTATAGCTCGGATATAAATTTACCAGGTTTTGTGTCGGTGTCAGGGAGCTCCAGCCACCCACCGAGCCTTCCATTAAAAACGTATTATTAAGCTGGCTTTGTGTGATCTCAATATATTGACGATCCAGAATCACTTCAGAATTTCCTTCGTTCTCTGATTCAAATACTCCCTCGTAGCTTCTTAAACCCAATCTAAATTTACTTTCATCCGCGACATTATCAAAATCAACAAATGTACTATAGTTATCTTTTTTATCCAACTCTGATTCAGTCCCTGCTTTGAACAAAGAGTACCCTAATCCCATAACTTCTTTTGCTGTAGCTGCAGCCTTTTCCCAGTTATTTTCAAATAAATAAAGGCGTGCTTTTAGTGCCAATGCAGCCCCCTTTGTTATCCGTCCCTTATCATCAGAACTGTACGAAGCAGGTAATTTTGTAGAAATATCCTGCAACTCGCTGTATAAGAATTCCAGCACCTCACTTTTTGCATTACGTGGCACATTGGATTCTTCTCTGGTCAAAACTTTCGTTACCAAAGGAATATCACCAAATCTCTCCACCATAGGGATGTATAAATAAGCTCGGATAAAGCGTACCTCTGCTTTATAACGTTCTTTCAATGCGGCATCCATGGTTGCCTTATCGACATTATCCAAAAAATAATTACAAGTACGGATTGGAATATAATCCCAGCCTGCATTTAGTGCCGTTGTTACCGATCCGGATGAAATATCCGTTGAAGGACTCTCCCAAGGATATTGCGCGTGTACCAGATCAGAAGCACCATCACTATACATACCATCCGACAACTTACCATACACTGCATTGACAGCCAATTTCACATCATTTTCAGTTCGCCAAAAATCCTCTTCAGCTGTTTTATTTACTGGAATACGATCTAAAAAATCCTTCGAGCATGCACCAAATAAAAGCGTTGCTGCCATTAATGGGTATATTAAATTTCTTTTCATTTCTTTTGTATTAAAAAATTAAAACTTAGCCGTCAAACCTACTGAGAATGTTTTTACCCCAGGATAACTCGCTCTTCCCGAACCTGTTTCAGGATCATAATCACCCAAACGTTTGTCTGCCATAAAAGTAAATGGATTGGTAGAAGACGCAAAAAGGCGCAATTGGGACATTTTCATAGAAGTCAGCAACTCTTTCGGAAAGGTATATCCGACAGTAATGGCACGAATTCTAAAATAATTCCCGCTGAACAGCCAGAAATCAGATGTCCTGTAATTTTGTTGTGCATCCCCTGTTAAGGTGACCCGTGGAAAAGGAGCGTCTGCTTTATTATTCTCCTCAGACCAACCGTCTACCCAGTTTCTCTTAATATTGGCTCCATTGAAGAATGGAAAAGATGCTTCATTATCCAGGTAAGTTTTTACCCCCCCAACACCATAAGTCAGGACATCAAGGTCAAAATTCTTATAGGCGGCACGCACATTGAAACCGTAGTTGAACCAAGGTACATCATTACCAAGAATGGTACGGTCTTTCGCATCGATTATTTTGTCACCGTTAATATCGACATATTTGACATCACCAATCTTGGTCGGACTGCCAAGATCTTTTTGATCTGCGTGCGCTTTAATTTCAGCCTCACTCGTAAACAGACCCGCTGATTTATAACCGTAATAATCACCAACTGATCCGCCTACACGATTGATATAATAACTGTCCACAATTTCATTGACATCACCTAAGGAAAGAATCTCATTTTTGATTTTTGAGACATTTCCCGATACCGAGTAGGTAAACTCATCGCCAATTTTACCGTTATAGGTCAATGAAATCTCTATCCCCTTATTTTGGGTAACTCCCTGGTTATAATAAGGGGTATATTTTTTCTCAAATCCGTATGTTGATAAGCTTGCAGGTTGTAGCAAAATATCGTCCGATTTTTTAACAAAATAATCGGCTACTAAATTAAACTTCCCGCCTAAGAATGTTGCATCAATCCCAACATTGCTCATTGTTACTTTCTCCCACAGTGCCAAACGATTCGAACCGTATAACTGTTCAAGGCCATCGACTGCATTTCCGTTAAAGTTATAGGCTGAAAGACGATCAAGAAGATTAAAATAATTGCCAATAGCAACTGCATCTTGATTCCCTAACGAACCATAGGATCCACGCAATTTCAAAAGGTCAACCCATTTGACATTCTCCATAAACGACTCCTTATTGATATTCCAGCCGGCAGAAAAGGAAGGAAATGTTGCCCTTCGGATTTCTGGTGCAAATCGGGAAGAATAATCCATCCGTAGATTTGCTTCCAAAAGGTACTTATCTTTATAGGCGTAATTGAAACGGCCAAATACAGAACGTAATGCCCATTCATCTTGTGTTGTACGGTTAGCTAAACCGGTATCATCCTTACTGATTTGGCCTGAACTACCGTTAATAATTGTTGATGCATCATTACTGACAAAATTTTGTCTGCCTAAAAACGCTTCTCGATACACATTTGACTCCTGTGACGCGCCGACAGTAACTTTTCCGAAGTGATCATCAAATCTACGTTCATAGTTAACCGTTCCTTGCAAAAGCAACTCCTGGCGTTTACCCCAATACTCTTTCAGCTCATTGATCGGATTGGCTGTTGAATTCATCGGCTGTTTGCTAACAAAATTAATAACAGGGTCAGTACGGTTAATAAAATCGAAAGAATTTGTATTGGTATACTTTAACGACATTGCCCCATCGATAGAAAGCCCTTCGAGTGGAGTCAATGACGCATTAGCCGCTAATTGCAAGTAATTATCTCTATTATTGCCCCGTCCTCCTTCAGTAAGTGCTCGCAATTGATTGTTTTTTGCAATGGTCGCATTTGCGGCACCATTGGAGATCGAACCCCAAGAACCATCGGAATGCTTGATTACCGTAAATGGTAAAGCTCTACCCATTTCCGTCCAACTAATTGGGCTTCCGACCCGATCATAATCCTGTTTTAAAAAAGAGATATTGGTATTAAATGTTAGAAGATCTTTGACAACTGTCGTATTGGTATTGAGTTTCATATTGATACGATCCTGCTTACTTCCCGGTGTTAACGACTGTTGATCGAAGTAATTTAGACCCAAATAATAATTTGTTATTTTACCTGGTGCACTAACATTTAAGCCAAAATCACGTTGTGGGGCCGTATGCCTTAACACCTGATCGTACCAGTCATTATTGGGATAATAATCTGGCTCAGATTGGTTTTTGAATTTCTCAATCACCTCTGGTTTGAAAGTGGGCGTTTTCCCGACATTAACCATTGCTCGGTTATACAACTCGGCATAGGTAACAGCATCGGCAAACTTCGGTAGGAAACTCGCCCGTTGAAATCCATAATTGGCATTAAAGCCGATAACTGCCCTTTCACCACCACCGCGTTTGGTCGTGATCAAGATAACACCATTCGCCGCTCTAGAACCGTAGAGTGAAGCTGAGGCCGCATCTTTCAAAACAGACATGCTTGATATGTCGTTAGGGCTCAATGCTGAAAATTCGGCACTTGTCGCGGGAATCCCGTCGATAATAAACATGGGTGATGGTGAACTCAGATTCGTACGCCCCCTTACCGTAATGGACCCCGCATTTGATGAAGAACCAGTGCTACCTTTTCTAACTTCCCCAGGTCGATTCAATACGGTTATCCCCGGAGAAATACCTTGCAATGCGTTCTGCAGGGAAGTCACAGGTCGATCAGCAAGCTGTTTTGGTGTAATCGTCGCCACAGATCCGGTCAAATTCGCTTTCTTTTGCGTTCCATAGGCAACAACAACAACTTCTTCCAATGCCTCATTCTCTGAGACCAGATCAATCGTTACAACAGAACCTGAAACAGTAATTTCCTGCGGTTTATAACCGATGCTCTTTACAAGTAATACATCACCCGTTTTAGCTTCAATGCTAAACTGACCGTTCGAATCCGTTGATGTGGAACGTGAGCTCCCTTTCACTGTAATGGTAACCCCTGCTAACGGACCTTCAGTTCCTTGCACTTTCCCGGTTACTTTTTGTTGGTAGATGGTATTATTCAAAACTAGACTGTGGGAGTAGCTTAACTCTCCCGCATTCGAGGCATTCACACCTGCAAATAAGAGCGTTAAAGATAACAGACTTAGCTTTTGATTACCAAGAATCTTTGAGATCATAATATCTAATAGTTAGTTTTTAAATTGATTAGTTTTCTAATCAGATTTAGGTACATGAATGCTAAAGCTATAAAGAAGATAGGAAGATCTCATAATTCTTAGGAAACGAAATCGATTGCGCTAATTGGACAAACGATTGCATAAGCATCCAATTGCAACAAATTGATCTAATATCCTTATTTGAGATCATCTTCAAAAATAGGACAATGCGAGCCATGGCTTATTCAACGGGATGAGATAAAGAAAATAATAGCTGCATCAGCATGTGAGCGAGGAATAAAATGAGAAAAGCCAAGGTTTTCACCTCGGCTTTTTCTTTTAGTAGCGGGGACCAGACTCGAACTAGTGACCTTCGGGTTATGAGCCCGACGAGCTACCAACTGCTCCACCCCGCAATGTATTTTTGATTTCTTTAAAAAGAACCGGTCATTGCAACCGGCTCTCTCCTTTAGTAGCGGGGACCAGACTCGAACTAGTGACCTTCGGGTTATGAGCCCGACGAGCTACCAACTGCTCCACCCCGCAATGTATTTTTAATTTCTTTAAAAAGAACCGGTCATTGCAAACCGGCTCTCTCCTTTAGTAGCGGGGACCAGACTCGAACTAGTGACCTTCGGGTTATGAGCCCGACGAGCTACCAACTGCTCCACCCCGCAATATATTTTTGAACAAAATTGCTTTTTTCTTTTGAAAAAACAAGATTATGATCCTTCCGAATTGGAGTACAAAGATATATTTTGTTTCTTTGTAATCCTAATAAAATTTAGAAAAATGTCACATAAAGCAGGATTCGTAAGTATCATCGGAAAGCCAAATGCTGGTAAGTCCACCCTAATGAACGCTTTAGTAGGTGAAAAGATGTCTATCATCACACCTAAAGCGCAAACGACAAGACACCGCATTATCGGTATTGTAAACGATGAAGACCATCAAATTGTGTTTTCCGACACACCGGGCGTCATCAAACCAAACTATTCTCTACAGGAATCAATGATGAATTTTGTCCAGGGATCGCTTATTGATGCGGACATTATTTTATTTGTGACTGATATCCACGAGAAATACGATGAGAATGACGTATTGGAAAAACTGCGTAAGACGAACTCTCCAGTAGCTGTTCTGATCAACAAAATAGATAAATCTTCTGAAGAAGAAGTAAAAGCCAAAATCGAATTCTGGCAAGAGAAACTAAATCCAGATACAATCTTTGCTATTTCAGCCAAATTGGATCATAATGTAGCCGCTGTCATGCAGTACATCAAAGATAAGTTGCCGATCCATGAAGCTTACTACGAAAAAGATGAACTGACAGACAAGTCCATGCGCTTCTTTGTTTCTGAGATGATCCGCGAGAAAGTATTCAAATTATATGATAAAGAAATTCCTTACAGTACCGAAGTCATTGTTACATCCTACAAAGAGGAAGCAAATATCACCCGCATTGCTGCAGAAATTATTGTCGAACGTGATTCACAAAAAAACATTATTATAGGCAAAGCTGGTGCTATGATTAAGAAAGTAGGCACCTATGCCCGCCAGGATATCGAAGAATTTATCAACGGAAAGGTTTTCTTGGAACTCTTCGTTAAGGTAATCCCTGATTGGAGAAGCAAAAAGAACTACCTTAAACGTTTTGGCTACGACGATTAATTAGTACTGAGTAGATCGTATTGAGTATTGAGATTCTGGTTGTGCAAGTCTTAGCTCGATAAGCTCGTTTCACTAAAATATACACGAAGTGCTTTAATCTGTTTCAGATTAAGCACTTTTTTTAGGTCCTCATCTGAAGCTTCTTTCACCCTTTTTACCGATTTAAATTCGGTCAATACTTTTTCCACGGTTGTCTTTCCAATTCCCGGAATATTTTCCAACTCAGAGACAAAGGTCTTCCTGCTACGCTGATTACGGTGAAAAGTGATGCCAAAGCGGTGAGCCTCGTCACGCAGATGCTGGATTATTTTTAAGGTTTCCGATTTCTTATCTAAATACAGCGGATATTGATCTCCGGGATAGAAAAGTTCTTCCAGTCGCTTGGCGATACCGATCACAGTTACCTTACGTTCTATCCCCAATAAACGCAAACTCTTCAATGCTGCGCCTAATTGCCCCTTACCACCGTCGATAATAATCAATTGTGGTAACGGCTGATCTTCGTCCAATAATCTCCTGTAACGTCTAAAAACAGCCTCCTCCATGGTCGCAAAATCATTTGGCCCCTCCACAGTTTTCACATTAAAATGTCTATAATCTTTTTTGGAAGGTTTTGCATCTTTAAACACCACAATCGCCGAGACGGGATAATTTCCCTGGATATTAGAGTTATCAAAACACTCGATATGTTGTGGCAACACATTCATACGGAGATCTTTCTGCATTTGTTTTAAAATACGTTCCGTACGAATATCCGGATTCAGCTTTTCATATTGCAACAGGCGCTCTTTTCTGAAAAAAGCCACATTTTTCTGAGACAGTTCCAACAACTTTTTCTTCTCGCCCAGTTTGGGAATCGTAAAACGTATCCGCTCGTTTTCCTCAATATCCAGTTCAAACGGAACAATAATCTCCCGCGACAGACTTTTGAACCGTTCCCGTATTTCAGGTATCGCCAGTGACAGCAATTCCTGCTCGCTCTCGTCCAAACGGCGCTTCATTTCCAGCGTCTGTGTCTGAATAATAACACCATTCATTACCTTCAGATAATTCACAAAGGCATATCCCTCATCCGAGGCGATACTAAATACATCCACATTGGTAATCGAAGAATTAACTACGGTCGATTTACTCTGATAATTATCCAGTTTATCGAGTTTCGCTTTAATCAATTGTGCTCGTTCAAAATCCAGTGAAGCTGCTGCTGCTGCGATACCTTCCTTTAACCTATTGGTGACGACAGAAATCTTACCATTTAAAATATCCTTAATATCGCTCAAATTTTGATCATAATCTTCCTCCGACTGATAGCCTTCACAAGGCCCTTTACAATTCCCAATCTGATATTCAAGACAAATCTTAAATTTTCCTTTTCGGATATTCTCCTGCGTAAGCGCAAGGTTACATGTCCGAAGTGGAAATAACTCACGGATCAGATCCAGTACGATATGCATCATACTTACAGAAGGATACGGCCCATAATAACGGGAGCCGTCCTTAATGTATTGCCTGGTCCAAAAAACACGAGGAAAGGGTTCGTTCTTGATGACAATCCATGGATAGGTCTTGTCATCTTTGAGCATAACATTATATTTTGGCTTATGTTTCTTGATTAGTGAATTCTCAAGCAACCAAGCATCAATTTCGGTATCTACTATAGTAAAAGAAATACGATTGATCTTACGAACCAAAACACGGGTCTTACCATTCAACTGATTTTCATTGACAAAATATGACCCTACTCGGTTACGAAGGTCTTTCGCCTTACCGATATAGATCAATTCATCATGTTTATCAAAATATTGATAGACTCCCGGTCGATGAGGTATCTTCTTTAATTCTTCTCTATAGTCAAATGTCAAAACTTTAAAATTAAAAGTAAAAAACGAACACAGCCTATAAGCCATAGGCTTATCGAACTAGAGCCCTTATGCTTTAATCTTTGAAAAACAAGCTTGTATAACCAAAGTCTCCATACTCAGATCTGAAAAGTCAAAACAAGAAAGTGAAGACAGCTTGTAAGCCTCAGATTGTCCGACCAAAATCTCAATACTCAATTCTAATATCTCAATACTAAAATTAAAATCCCAAACGATCATCCTTGAGTTTCGGCTCCTCCTTGCTACTTGAGTCTGTAGATCCATCTTCGACATCAGAGCCACCACCGCCCCAATACTGGTTACAGTCAATGACACGGGTCAGTCCACCCTGAGGTTGTTCGAAATCACCTTTTGTATATTTTAAATTTGAATCTTTATAGACTTTTTGCATAAAGAAAGCAAACACCGGCATCGCTGCGGCCGCCCCCTGCCCATATTCCATCCGGTCAAAACTGATTCCTCGGTCTTCTGCCCCTGTCCAGACACCGGTGACCAGTTCTGGTGTGATACCAATAAACCAGGCATCGGAGTTATCATTGGTTGTACCCGTTTTACCACCGATCGGATTAGTGAGGTTATATTTCCATTGAATACGTCGAGCCGTACCCTGAGACACCACTTTTTTCAGCATATCCACAATAATATAAGCAGATTCGCTATTCAAGGCTTTCACTACTTTCGGCGCCTTATCATAGATAGGTGTGCCATTTTTATCTTCAATACGTAAAATCGCTGTTGGTTCGATCCAGGTTCCCTGGTTAACGAAAGCAGAATAAGCACCAACCATATCAAAAACAGACGCTTCGTACGCCCCCAAAGAGATGGAAGGATAATTCGGCACGTCACTCGTTATACCCATACGTTTAGTCAATGCAGCAACCTCTGCCGCTCCTACTTCATGTACCAGGTAAGCTGTTGCAAAATTTTGTGAATAAGCTAATGCCTTCGCTAAAGTAATTGGATTTCCTCCTTGTGCATTTCCTCTTGGTGTCCAACCATTGTATGTTTGTTGGTAATTCGGAATACTATAACAAGGTGAATAGCCGTTATCGATAGCGACCGCATAAGTAAACGGCTTCGCTGTAGATCCGACTTGTCGTGTTCCCATTTTAACCTGATCATATTTGAAATGGTCAAAATCAATACCACCAACCCAAGCTTTAATATGTCCTGTTTTTGGTTCCATGGACATCATTGCATTCCTTAACATCAACTTGTTGTATTTAATGGAATCCATTGGGGTCATCATGGTATCCTTACTGCCTTTCCAGGTAAAGATATTCATCGGAACCTTCACATTAAAGGCTTTTTTGATCTCATCATCGTTCAATCCCTCCTCGCGCAAAATGCGGTAACGATCAGAACGTTTCATTCCACTGATCAACAACTTCGCTTTATCACCTTTGAACGGATCTCTATTTTTCCACTGCGCCGAAAACTTCGACTGTAGCTGCTTCATCCATTCCTTTTGGGCATCCTCAGCATACTGTTGCATCGACATATTGATGGTCGTATAAATCTTTAATCCATCACGATCTAAGTCATAAGGTGTACCGTCAGCTCTGACGATCTTAAGATTAGCAAATTCTTTCTTAATCTGGTCTTTTAATACCGCCCTGAAATAAGGGCCTAATCCCTCACCATAGTTTGCGATCTTGAGTTCTAGTCCGAGTGGTTTCTCCTTCGCATTAGATGCTTCTTCCGCCGAAATAAAATTGGCGGCCACCATATTATTTAATACCGTATTACGACGTATTTTGGATTTCTCAGGGAATCTCACCGGCGAATAGGCACCAGGACCTTTCAGCATTCCGACCAAGAGTGCAGCCTGGTCAGCGGTCAGCTTATCTGGCGTGGTATTGAAATAGGTCCGCGCAGCAGATTTTATCCCAAACGTATTGTATGCACCAAAATCCACTGTATTAAAGTACATCGTAACGATTTCGTCCTTGGTATAATTTCTTTCCAGGCGAACCGCTGTCACCCACTCTTGAAATTTCTGAATGATACGTTTTAGAAAGTTTTTCTGACGGCCATCAGAAAAAAGATTAAGTGCCAACTGTTGTGTTATCGTACTTCCTCCTTGCTTATTGCCTGTCAGCGTATGGAAGATAACCGTAAACGTACGGGAATAATCTATCCCTGAATGATCATAAAACCGTTTATCCTCTGTAGATACGAGTGCTTTAACCAGATACGGCGATAATTCACTGTATTTAACATTCGACCGGTTCTGTACATAATAAGTCCCTAATACTTTATGATCATCCGTAATGACTTCAGACGCTAAATTGCTTTTTGGATTTTCCAAATCGCTAAACGAAGGTAATTTTCCGAATAACCCAAGACGTATACTCAATATAAATAGGAATCCAAGGGCTACAATGCCAATGATGATCTTCCAAAAATTGAACGTATATCGTTTAATATCGCCTTCAGTAAGTTGATTTTTTTTTGATACTCGTTTCATCTATTTACTAAATTTCATGTGCAAATATTATTCACCTATGCTTGTTTTCATTGGCATTTATGAATGTGCTGCATTTTGTTTTTAAAGGCTACATGGAATATCCAATCTTTTGATCCGTATGTACCTTTTTTAATTGGATATTTCGCTATTCCCTCTTACATAGACCTCAATATGATTTTAATGTCCACTCTATCAGATAGTGTGCCAAAGAATGCTTCATGGCAAAGGTATTACTAATTCATTCAAAAGTGTGCATTAAACCATGAAAATGTTTGCCTATCCGATATTAAACCCGTTCAATTAAACAGACAGCGTAGGCGACAACCCCCTCTTGCCGACCAATGAAACCCATTGTCTCGTTGGTCGTTGCCTTAATGGAGATATCATCTATATCTAGACCGGTCACTTCCGCTAATTTGATCTTCATTTGAGGAATATAAGGTTTGATCTTGGGTGCTTCAAGGCAAAGCATGGCATCAATATTACCGAGTTGATATCCTTTGGCCTGAATCAACCCCATACACTCTTTCAACAACAGCAAGCTACTAATCCCTTTCCAACGCATATCTGTATTGGGAAAATGGTACCCGATATCCTCTAAGTTTGCTGCGCCCAAAATAGCGTCACAGACTGCATGCACCAAAACATCGGCATCTGAATGACCAAAAGCTCCAGCATGATGTTCCAACTGCACACCACCAACAATAAATGGGTATCCTTCTTTTATCTGATGAACATCAAACCCAAATCCTACCTTAATCTTCATTATTATAATTTTATTATGAGAATACGCTTTTCAACGTAATAAATAAGCTCGTTCTAAGCCGTTTTTCCTGTAACAACCATACACCTTATTATAAGCTATTATTACCTCAGGACTATTTTACGCTCATGACGGTTCATTGCTACGAAGATACCATTTTAGTGCCGATATTTTGAAATGGAGTTTTTTTATCAGGCATTGTGTCCATGTAAAAATACGATGTAGTAATAAATGTATCGACAAACAAAATCTTCATGCTTTCACAAACGCTAACAGTCATGAAAATCGATTAATGGTTCTTTTTGGCCAATAAACCGATCGAAGTAAGCTTATGGAAGAATCAATAAAAACAAAAAATTCAGAAAAAGCAAAAGGGCTATTTCCGATGAAATAGCCCTTTTAATAATTTATTGTCTGTTTGTTTTACGCAGATCCTCAAGAAAAGGGTCTATGCTTCCACTTCTTCAGGCGCGAACTGATCATACACCTCTCCGAAAGCATCATAGTCCTGATCACCGTTAGGCTCAAAAACCTGAATATCTTTGGATCTCGCGAAATCAACAATCTCCGTATTGACATTTTCATCAGCTACGACAACCATATCCGTAAAGTGCAATGCACCTTTATAGATTGCTTCATAACTACCATCGCCATACACTTGCGCATCTGCAGCTTTAAAAGCACCTTCTGGCGCCATTTCAGCATACTTTGAACCCAATGTGCCTTTAAATTCTTCGTTAAACAAAGAATACATCACTTTTGCATCCTTAAATGTAGGATCATCTTTATACGTTGTTTTCACGTAAGCAGGTACCAAAGCAGAGAACCAGCCATGACAGTGTACTACATCGGGCGACCAGCCTAATTTCTTAACAGTTTCCAACGCTCCTTTACAGAAGAACACCGAACGCTCATTATTGTCTGCAAAGAATTCGCCATGCTCATCACTAAAAACTTTTTTACGCTGAAAGTAGTCCTCGTTATCCAAGAAATACACCTGCATCCGAGCTGCAGGCAGTGAAGCTACTTTAATAATTAGCGGATTATCATTATTATCCACAACAATGTTCAAGCCTGAAAGACGAATCACCTCATGCAATCTATTTCTACGCTCATTGATATTCCCAAAACGAGGCATCAAGATACGGATTTCAAAACCCTTCTCTTGCATCGCTTGAGGCAGTTGACGTGTAATTTCAGAAATTTTGGTTAATTCGAGGAAAGGCGACATCTCGTGAGTAATAAACAATATCTTCGTTTTTGCCATCTCCAGTTATTTTTATTTATTATTTTCGAACAGTAAAATCGGTCTACAAAGGTACAAAAAAAATACTTACCATGCAATTTACTATCAATCATCGTTTTATATTCCCAAAATAATATGCAACTTTGCGAACAAAAAACTATTCAGCAAAGTGGAAATTTTCAAAACGAAAGCATCCCTCCAAGCACATCTCCAAAAAGCACGCTCGGCAGGTAAAAAGATAGCCTTAATCCCCACCATGGGAGCACTTCATGAAGGACATTTATCGTTATTAGATTATGCGAAACCCATTAGTGATATTCGTGTTTGTAGCATTTTTGTTAACCCTACACAGTTTAATGACCCCAAAGACCTAGAAAAATATCCGCGTCCAATTGAAAATGACATCAAGCTATTGGAATCCGTCGATTGTGACATTTTATTTATGCCAAGTGTAGAAGAAATGTATCCCGACCAAGATGAAAGTTGGCATATTGATCTTGGTGAATTGGATCAAATCTGGGAAGGTGAAAAACGTCCGGGTCATTTTCAGGGTGTAACACAGGTGGTCTATAAATTGTTCACCTTAGTACAGCCCGATATCGCCTGTTTTGGACAGAAAGACTTTCAGCAAGTGATGGTCATCAAACGCATGATCGAGATCAAAGATCTTCCAATCCAATTGGCAATCTGTCCCATCATCAGGGATCAACATGGCTTAGCGCTAAGTTCAAGGAATATGCGCTTGAGCGAAGATGGAAAAACAAAAGCCCTAGCACTTTCCCGTTCATTACAATATGTAAAAGATCATATTTCGGACAATGCCGGATTACAAGAAATTAAGAATAATGCGTTAGCGATTTTAACAGATACAGCAGGAGTAACTGTCGAATATTTTGCAATCTGCGAAAGCAGCTCCTTACAAGAAGTCCAACAGATTGATCCAAGCAAGCAACATGTTGCGCTTGTCACAGCATGGGTAGAAGGTGTCCGTCTTATTGATAATATGATATTAGCTTAATAAAAAAAACTCTACCTTTGCGCCATGGTAATAGAAGTAATGAAATCCAAGATTCACCGCGTGAAAGTCACACAGGCGGAATTGAATTACGTGGGTAGTATCACGATAGATGAAGATTTGATGGACGCTGCAAATATCATCGCTAATGAGAAAGTTCAAATCGTAAATAATAACAATGGGGCCCGTCTGGAAACCTATGTCATTCCAGGACAACGCGGATCGGGTACGATCTGTCTAAACGGAGCTGCGGCTCGTCTAGTGCAGGTTGGCGATATTGTTATTATTATTTCATATGCTACAATGGATTTTGAGGAAGCGAAGCAGTTTAAACCGTCTTTAGTATTCCCGGATGACAACAATCATTTGATCAGATAGTATTGAGCCACATGCGCAATACTTAATAATAATTTTATCAGGAATACTTATATACTGCTAAATAAAAATCGTATTTTTGAAGCGTTACTCTAACAAGTAGCGCTTTTTTATGCAATCGAAAATAACAAGAAATCTGCGTCAGCTTATCGCATCATTCCAATTGGCTTTGATGTCGCTGATTATTCTTTCGGGTGTTATTTTTATGCACAAAGAGGTAAAATCGGATGGGGAAATCGTGATGCACACGCACCCTTATGATTTTACAAAGAAAGAAAAACCTCAAGAGACCGACGATCAGATCGATTATCTGAATGTCATTTATCAAAACAATTACGTACAGACCGATTTCATTATTCTCGAGCTTCCTGTACCAAAGGAAATTCAGCTAACGAATTATTGTTCGATCTGCCCAGAAGTTACCAACACCACAAGCAGTCCCTATTACCTCCGGGGGCCCCCTAGCTTAGCATAACACAATTCTTTTTTATTCTGACGTACATCCAGTAAAATAGGTTAAGACAACGCTTTTAGCACTTGTCGTTGTATTTATTTTCAGGCTCGCTGGAACAGAATTAAAGTCTTTGGTTTCAATAGACCATAAGTACAAAAACCGATGTCTTCATTTTAAAAAAGAAAGTGGACAAATTCCGCTCATATACTTATATCATAGCATCTTAGCACGTTTCAAGACGAAGGTATGCCCTAGCTATACAATAAACCCAATGGACGAGATACGAAAGACGAGTATCAAACCTAAGGCAAAAAAGTATACCCTATGGGAGCTATAAGCTTGTGTAGCCAAGATCTCAATACGAAATACTCAATACGATAAAAATGCTAAAGCAATACACGTTACTGGCTACACTATTGGCCGGAACATCCTCAATATATGCACAGTCACCACTAGAAGGATATTTATTCAATAAAAACCGGGAAGCCATTGCTTCGGGGACATTGACGATAAAAAACAGCAAATCAGCCACCACATCGGATGCTGATGGACACTTTAAATTCAATACCGTTGTTACCCCAAAAGTAACGTTAAATATCTCCGCCGTGGGCTATCGTTCGCTGACGAAGGTAGTCGCTTTGGATACCTTAAAATCACCATTACAGATCCAGCTCGAAGAAGACAACCTTAATCTCGATGAGGTAGTGGTCTCCGCAACCCGTTATGGTGTAAAACGCAAGGATGCACCTGTTGTAGTCAATGTCATCGGCCCCAAACTATTTAATGCTACACAGTCTGTAGCGATGTCTGAAACACTGAATTACCAGCCCGGCGTCCGTGTGGAAAACAATTGTCAAAACTGTGGTTTTTCACAAGTTAGGCTCAATGGTCTGGAAGGCCCATATTCACAGATATTGATTAACAGCAGAGCCGTATTTTCGGCGTTAAACAGTGTCTACGGATTGGATCAGATCCCCACCAGTATGATCGACAGGATCGAGGTCGTACGTAGTGGCGGCTCAGCACTATTTGGCGCCAATGCCATTGCCGGAACCATCAATATCATTACAAAAGATCCCGTCGAAAGTGATTGGCAGGTAAAGTCCACCAATTCACTGATTGGTGGCAAAAGCTGGGATAATACCGTAGATTTCAATACATCCCTTGTTGCTGAGGACCTAAATACCGGTGCAACATTTTATGGTATGCACCGCAATAGAGAATCCTATGATGCTAATGGGGATGGGTTTTCGGAGATCACCAAGCTTCGAAACACCACCTTTGGCACCAAATTATTTTACAAACCAAGCGACCTCGACAAAATTACGGTAGATTTTAGCACAGTCAATGAATTTCGTCGTGGCGGAGACCAACTCGATAAGGCCCCGCATCTGACCCAGATTACCGAACAACTGCAAACCAGTTCTATCGTTGGTGGAATTACTTATGACCGTTATTCCGAAGACTTTAAACACAAGATTTCGGTTTATGGTTCCGTCCAGAAAACCGTTCGTGATAGTTATTATGGCGGACTTGGTGGCGGGACAACACTAGCAGACAGTACGCTAGCATCCAATTCGTATGGAAAGACAAACGATATTGCACTGGTTGTAGGAAGTCAGTATACCTACAATTTTGAAAAAGATGTGTTTACTGCAGGTGTGGAGTTCTCCTACAATGATACCCAGGATGAAATCCCCGGCTATAAGCGGACAATTGATCAGCAGAATAAAGGATTGGGAACCTATGCTCAATACGAATGGAAGCCCTTTGAGACATTTAAAACTCTGATCGGTGCCCGATACGATTATACCTATGTCGATGGCAAATACAGCTTGGCTGGGATAAACCGTAGTTCGGATCAACGTTTCGGAACATTCAGCCCACGGTTAACGATCCTATATGATCTGACAAAAGATCTACAGTTTAGAGGTGGTTACGCACGTGGTTTCAGGGCCCCACAGGCATTTAACGAAGACATGCACGTGACTTCCATTGGTGGCAACCAGGTATTTGTTCTGATCGGTGAAAACTTGAAAACAGAATATTCCAATGCCTATACCGGGTCGTTTAGTTACAATAAGAACTTTGGAAATGTACAAACGAGTTTTCTAGTTGAAGGTTTCTACACCGACCTCAATAATCAGTTTGTCAATGTCATGGCCTCAGAAAAAGATGGCCTTATCATTCAGGAGATGCAAAATGGCGAAGGTGCTCGTGTATATGGTTCCAACATTGAAATCAATGTCGCCCCTTCATCGTGGTTATCGTTTCAAGCTGGTGGAACAATCCAGCGCTCGCGTTATAAAAAAGACCAGCTGATCTATGAGGGTAAAGACGATTCGCACGATATCTGGACAAAGCAATATGTGCGTACTCCCAATGTTTACGGCTATATGAATACAAATCTGAAAGCGACGAAGCGGTTCGCTGTCGACCTCACAGGAGTATATACAGGCAAAATGATTGTACCACATATCCAGCAAGATATCATGACGCTCAAAAACGCCCGTGATTTTGTTGAATTGAATCTTCGTCTGGGCTATACAGTACCTGTGCACAAGGATTTTAGTATCGAATTTTTTGGTGGCGTACAGAATATGTTCAACGCCTTTCAAAAGGATTTTGACAAAGGTGCATTACGGGATTCAGACTATATCTATGGTCCTACACGTCCACGAACATATACCTTCGGTCTTCGGGTAGGACATTTTCATTAGGACATGCGTACTGGGATAAATTTCCCATAAACAAAAGGAGAACAATGAAATATTTTAGGAAAATAAGCATCCTGATGATCAGCTTACTTTATCCGCTCTTCCATTTTGGGCAAGAGCGGATAAATTGGGTCAGCTTTGAACAGCTCGACTCCCTGCTGGCTGTAGCACCACGGGAGACCCTAATTTTTATCCATACCGATTGGTGCAGCTATTGCCGAAAAATGGAACGGGAAATATTTACAAAGCCGGATCTTGTTACAGTGATCAATAAAAGTTACTATGCGGTCCAACTGGATGCAGAATCTGTGCAGGAAATTACCTTTGATCAGAGCATCTGGAAAGCAAAATCCGGCAAAAAAAGAACTGGACAGTATCATGCGCTAGCCTTGCAGTTATTAAGTGGAAAACGAATGATTTTCCCGAGTATTCTTCGATTTGACAACGAATTCCACTTAAAAAATATACAACAAAAATACCTGAACTCAAAAGAGTTAAATGATTTTTTAGAATAATTTAACATATTTGTGTAGCGAAACCAAGCGATAGTGCGTTTTGAGTTTTATAATTAATACACACTTTAAGAAATTATGAAAAATATCACGAAATTTTTAATGGCATTTTTGTGCCTGGGAATGATCTTCACATCTTGTAACAAAGATAATTTTGACTGGGATGCATACTACAGACAACAAGAAGAAGCTATCAAAAGAGAGAAGGCGAGACAAGATTCTTTATATAAAATTCAAGGTCCGTTGTTATTAGAATATGCGAAACAGAATTTCAAGAACGATGCTGGGCAGCCTAATTATGTTGTAGATGACTCAACTAAGATTGTCTATCAGATTTTAAACCCTGGCGATAAAACATCTTACACTTATAAAGCTCAGGTTGGAAATGGAACCTATGTAATCACATCTCCATCAGTAACTATCAACTTCAAAGGACAATTGTTGAATGGAACTGTATTCGATCAAAGCAAAGAAGGCACTCCTACTAATTATAGTAATTTAAGTCCTGCAATTAAAAAGTATGGTGGTTCATGGTATTATGCTTTTATTCCAAAAGTAATTAGTCAAGATGGTCGTGAATTAAAATTCAATGGTTTAACGACAACAGGACTAGTTAAGGGATCTAAAATTCGCTTTGTGGCACCGTCTTATTTAGGTTTTGACCAGACTGAATATAAAGATGGTAGTGAAAAAGTTACAGTTTCAAAAGATACACCTGTTGCGTATACAATAGAAATTACTGCAATTGGGGCTGCAACTTCTAATTAATAAAATAGATAATTTATGAAAACCATTCTCAATATGAGAATGGTTTTTTTTTGAACACCTCGATGCTATAGTACAAATGCTGTTGCTATCAAAAATTTAGTTTAAGTACTGGATAATCATCACAGCACAATTTTGTCTAATATTTCGATCTGCTAACGAACGTTAATTACTGTATCAAAATGTTAATTATTGAAGTAACAGTACACGAAAACAAAAAATAATATACATTTGCTAGAGACCATTTTTAAAATCAAAATGTTTTTTTTAAAACCATCAATAACACTATGAAAAAATTATTATCGCCATTATTCTTGGGAATTGCAGCTCTTGCTTTATTTACTGTTAGTTGTAGTAAAAGCGAAGATGCTCCTGTTTATGACGCAGAGGGGCAATTTAAGACGGATTCTACATTGCTTAAAAATTATGTTGACAGCAAATATCCTAATGCACAATACGATTCAGAAAAGGGAATTTGGTATGAAATTTTAGCCGAAGGCACAGGAAATTACCAATATAAAATCGTGGACACCTTAAATGCTAAACTCTTTAAAGTTCAGCCAACTGTAAAATATACTGGTAGACTATTAAATGGTAGTATTTTCGACCAAACCGAAACCGATAAAACAGCGAGCTTTGAGATCCTCACCAATACCGGTTATTATTATCCTTTTGAGAGCACGATTATACCTGCTTGGACATTTGCCTTTGCACCAAAGAAAATTGGCGACTTGAAACTAGGGGGACTGACCGAAAAAGGACTTCAAAAGGGTTCCAAGATTCATATTATGGTTCCTTCGAAATGGGGGTATGCAAACCGTGCAATGGGAAAAATTCCAGCTAATTCTCCTTTAGATTTTGTTATCGAAGTTGTAGACATTAAATAGTGTCATCCAATACAAGGAGCCAGCAATATTTATAAAATACAAGCAAAAAAACGCCTAAAGCAAATACTAACTTTAGGCGTTTTCTATTTATTTCTGTTATTTAACAATATATCTTATCGAATACCACTGCATTATACTTCCCCTTCACTACTGGAAAATAGGAGCCTGCAATCTGCTCAAAATAACACACTCCAACTAAAACAATAAGTGCATTCCCCAACTTAGGAATCCAGCCGAACGAAAACTTTATACCCGGAATAGGCCGAACATTGGATAAGGCATGATGATCGGATCGCCAGACAATTGGCTCTATCTGCGCTGGAATGGTCGCACCAAACTCTATCACAGCAAAAACCATTTGTGCATGTGTACTCGTTTCATAACGTCGAATTCGTTGAGCGGGAATAAATGCCGGTACCGCAACGATACCTGCTCCTTTTGTGACATCAAATGATACATGAATATCGGTCAAAACCTGGTCCTTAAACTTGAAATTCCGATTGGTTTCCAATCCGCCCAATAATTCTAGCCCCCGCCCAGTGACAATACGCTCTCCTCTCCGATGTACTGGATCTGATTTCAAAACCATAGACATACGGCTCACAAGCCTATTAAAAAAACTTTTATCTGTACATTGAAACAGAATATCCTGTAATCGCTGCTTTAACAGTTTGCAACTCTTCATCGTTCGTCCAAATTCTTGCGCATTTTCTTTCGTCCGCTGAAAACGGGAATCCGTCTCAATCTGTTTTTTTGTTGCGCCAGTCTTTTTACGTACCAACTGTACTCCTGCACTTTCATAAAAGCTAAGATCTCCGAAACTTCCTTTTATTTTAATTATTCCAATTTGTCTTGCCATAGCATAAATATCAGACAAGATCCCATAAGCAATGTCCCAAATGTCCCTAAATGGGGTCAAATGTCCCTAAATGTCCCTAAATGTCCACTTGAAATGTAACATAAGAAAAACACCTAACAATCAAACAGTCAACACATTATAAAACATTTTCAGAAAAGAAGCAGCACTAACCACAATGTACAAGTAAAAGCAGGTTTCAGTATACGTACAGTATGGATTAAGTATTCATAAAGTATCACTATGGTATCTATGTGATGATAGGACGGCAATCCTATAACACTAGTTCTAACCCGTGATAAACCTAAATGACGATTGAAATGAGCGAATGAGAAAGGTTTTTAAATAACAAAAGCTCGAAGTGGGGAACTCCGAGCTTTACCTAACCAATTATTAACCTAAATTATGAAAAGTTCTTTATATATTATTTTGTATATATCTTTCTGTTTTGATATATCAAAGGTAAGACACATTTCCGTTCATGTCAAGAAATTTAACAGCATTTAACGTTGTTAAAATTATGTTAAAACAATTTAGCACTTTATTACAAACAAACAGATCCTTTTTCATCTGCAATATTTTTAATCATTATGCAAGGGAATTGATAGATCAACATTATCCGTACCGATCAGGTGCAAAAGAGATAAATAAACACACTAATGGCATGCATGGATTCTTTAAAAAACAGTGATCAATAAAAGAAACACTTTCAATAAAAAGGAATAAATTTGTAGATAGACACTGCAATGTATTAGGATCTACTATCCCGATAATGAGAACCGGAAACCATCCTGTTTTTTCAAACAACCTTGCGGATCTAATAAAAAGAAAAAATAAATACGGATGAAAATAGCTTTAGCACAATTGAATTACCATATCGGTAATTTTGAAGCAAATACAGCGGAAATAATTCAAGCAATCAACCAAGCCAAAGAAGCATCGGCGGACCTTATCATCTTTTCGGAGCTTGCTATTGGCGGCTATCCCGCCAAAGACTTATTGCGAAGTAATGTATTTAAGCAACAGTGCAACGAGGCTATTCACCAGATTGCCGCTCATTGTAAGGAAATCGCCTGTATTATTGGAGCTCCGGTCACAAACAGTGATCCCAAAGGAAAGGAACTTTACAATACCGCAGTATTTATCGAACAGGGTGCTGTTCGAAATATCGTAAAAAAAGGCCTGCTCCCCGATTATGATGTATTTGATGAATACCGCTACTTTGAACCCAACAAGCGTTTCGACTGCATCATATTGAATGGTGTAAAAATTGCCCTGACAGTTTGCGAGGATCTCTGGGACGACGATGAGGGTGGCAACTCCTACGTGGGTGATCCCATGGACGAACTCCGAAAAGAGGACCCGGATCTTTTGATCAATATTGCCGCCTCACCATTTTCCTACACGCACTTTGATGAACGTGTCAAAGTACTCTCCCGGCAGGTCAAAAAATCCAACCGTCCACTAATCTATGTGAACCAGGTGGGGGCACATATGGATATTATCTTTGATGGCAGATCACTAGCACTTAGTCGTGAGGGAACAAAGGTTGCCGAATTAAAACGATTTGATAGTGATCTGCAATATGTCACCTATCATCAAAAAAATATTACCTCAACCACGGCATCCATCAAAGATCCGGTAGCTGAAATTGCATTGATCCATGATGCGTTGATCCTAGGCTTGCGTGATTATTTCCGAAAATCAGGTTTCAAAAGAGCGATCCTCGGTTTATCTGGTGGATTGGACTCTGCCTTAGTAGCGGCTCTGGCCTGTGAAGCCCTCGGCGCTGACAATGTGCTCTCCATTTTAATGCCTTCCGTGTACTCCTCAGACCATTCGATCAAAGATGCCCTAGATCTGGTGAACAATACGGGTTGCAAACACCATATTGTCCCCATAAAAGATATCGCTTCGGCTTACGAGAACACACTTGCCCCTATTTTTGAGGGCTTAAAGCCTGATACCACAGAGGAAAACATACAAGCTCGTGCGCGTGCGGTTATCTTGATGTCCATATCCAACAAGTTTGGTCATATCCTATTAAATACTTCAAATAAAAGCGAAGCTGCCGTTGGCTATGGCACCTTATATGGCGACATGGCCGGTTCCATTTCGGTTATTGGTGATGTCTATAAATCCAAAGCGTACGACCTGGCACGTTATATCAACCGCGAGCGTGAGATTATCCCCATCAATACCATCGAAAAAGCGCCTTCTGCTGAATTACGGCCTGATCAGAAAGACTCGGATTCACTACCAGAGTACGACCTGCTGGACAAGATCTTATTTGAGTTGATTGAAAATGAAAAGAGCGGTTCCGAAGTTGTAGCAATGGGATTCGAAAAAGCGTTAGTAGAGAGAGTAAGTAAATTGGTTAATAATGCTGAATTTAAACGCTTTCAGGCACCGCCAATCCTCCGGATCAGCCCAAAAGCTTTTGGCTCAGGAAGACAGATTCCATTGGTGGCAAAATATCCATATTAATTTTACAATTAGGATTAAACCATATTTATAGTTTTTTGTCTAACATTAGAGAATAATTCCAGTGCATACAGCACAGACAACAAATTGCCATAATGCTTTGAGTCATAGAAAGGCAGTAAAAGCAGATAGATTAGAAATTAAAACAAGTTAAATAAATATAAAAGTTCCATATAGGCCATGAAACCATCATGAGTATAATGCTTAAAAGCAAAACAGTATATTCATGGTAGATTCATCACAGTTAATAAACAAATTACTACGATGAAAAAGATTCTATTATTTTTGGTGCTCTGCATCGCGCTTGCATCATGTTCGTCTTATCAATATAATACCACTCGGGTAGAAAAGATGGATTTCACTCCTTTCAAAACGTATGCCTGGCTACCGCCGGTAGACTCACTTTCGAAATCTTATTTTGACAATGATATTGCCAAAACTAATATTTTGGATGCTGCAAATACGGCTTTAGAGGCAAAGGGACTCCAATATTCAAAAGATAATCCAGATTTATTATTCCGTTATATTACCATCGTCAACAACAAAAGCCGTTTGGTCTATGGCGGTGGCGGATATTATGGCTGGGGTGGTCCTTGGGGCTGGTACAGACCATGGTTCTCACCTTACTTTTATGGTGGTGGATATTACCCTGTTGCAAAAGAACGTTATCGTTATGGTCACTTGATCATCGAGGCTATCGACCGCAAAACAAATGCGGTGATCTGGCAAGCACGCGGTTCAGGTGATGTGGATAATCCTGAAAAGGCCATCAACAACATCAGTAAAGTAGCGAAAGGTGTGATTGATTTGTTCCCCGTAAAAACATTAAAAAAATAAAACAGCACGCCAGCAAAATGGATGTTAGCTGGCAATAAAAGCAAAAGCCTGGTTTCTGATGAAACCAGGCTTTTGCTTTTATTCACTAGATCGATGGTCGAAGTTTCAAATAAAATGGAACTTCGACACGGTCCTTTGATTTATTTTTGATCAATTCCGCAGCCAATCGCCCCATCATCTCAAAATCGGTCGATATTGTGGTAATACCGTTAAGGATAAACTTCTTTAATGGCGTTTCATTATAAGAGATCACGCCGACATCAGTACCTATGACTAATTTCTTTTGGATAATCTTGTTCAATAACTTGACAAGATCGTCTTCAATGATATTAATGTAGCAGGTCTCTTTGATCACCTTCTCCCGATGCAGATCGGCAACCAATTCATGCTCAAAGGCGTATTGCTGACAAAACTTATAAAAGCCCTTGATAATGGCTTTTGGAAAATCACTATGATCTGGGAAGACAAGCTTAAGCATTTGGTATTTACTCAAGGATTCATTTGCTTCCTCTAACGCATTATAGATATCCTGTTCATAATTTTCATAGACCGCAGGAAACTCCCCCGGAACATCTTCAATAAACTTACCCAACAACATCAATTTCTCCGTCGGGATCTTACGGATAACATCTGGCGCTTTATCCCGTCCTTCTTTAAAATGTGGGAATAACACATAATGATCATATGTTTTGGTCAGACTTCCCAACAAGGTATTCAAATAGGACAGGTCGGAGTTGTAGACAAAGAGATCCAAATTGGCATAATCCCCCAGCTCGCGTGCAAAGGAGTCATAAACAATCTTTTTATGTGTGCTGAGCTTATTTAAAAAAAGGGCAATTTTGAGTTTAGACTGCACATCAATTTTATTGATGTAATATCCCTTTCCAGGATTGGAGGCAATAATCTCCTGATGTTTAAGATAGCGATAGGCTTTCTCCACCGTATCCCGGGATATGTCCAGATAGGTGCTAAGTTCATTGATCGATGGCAACATATCATCTTTCGACAAGATTTCATTTTTAACAGCATCGACAATCGTATTCGCTAATTGTAAGTATTTGGGGGTGGCCGAAAAATCACTAATTTCCAGTGTTTTTAAAAACTGAGCTATTGCATTGGTCATATTCATGGCTTGGATATCTACATTATAAGCACGATAAGAAACTTTTAGGTTTCAATTGGTATATCCTCCGATTGAAATTACACACAAAGGAGCCTCTCGTCTCCTCAGTCAGAAGAATACACTAAGATACCTTATATACATCAAAAAAATAGGAAATATCTTCCCTCAACTATCCTGCCCTTACCTGAACGAAAAAAATGGTAATAATAATTAACCAAGACATGAATTCTGTACTTTTGACTAGTAATCAAGTAATAACGAGTAAACCTGATATTTTATGAGCAGAACAAATATTGTCGTGCTAGGCAGTTCCAATACGGATATGGTTATCAAAGCCTCTCATCTTCCTGTACCAGGGGAAACAGTGCTAGGTGGGCAGTTTTTCATGGTCCCTGGTGGAAAAGGAGCCAATCAGGCTGTCGCCGCAGCCAGAGCTGGTGCACAGGTATCTTTTATTGCCAAAGTTGGGAACGACATCTTTGGTCAACAAGCCATCACCCACTACCACCAGGAAGGCATTCAGGTAGATACAATCTTTCAGGATCCGACAAATCCCTCCGGTATCGCACTTATATCTGTAGATGCCCAAGGCGAAAACTGTATTCTCGTTGCACCCGGATCAAATGCGGCGCTGCTACCACAAGAAGTGTTGGCTGTTCAGAACGTCATCTGCGAAGCTGCAGTACTACTCATACAGCTGGAAATCCCTATAGCTACAATAGAAGAAGCCAGTACGATTGCAACGCAGCACGATACCAAAATTATCTTAAATACCGCTCCTGCACAACCACTTCCAGACAGCATTTTAAACCGAATTGATATACTGATATTAAACACGTCGGAAGCCCAATATTACACCGAAGTCATGGTTGAAAATTGGGAGACAGCTCGTCTGGCTGCCGATGCGATCAGTCAGAAATGTCCGGGCACTATTATCATTACTATGGGCGCAAAAGGGTCACTCATCAAGGAAGAAAACAACTATTTCCAAGTCCCCGCCGAAAAAGTCAATGCAGTTGACAGTACAGCCGCCGGCGATACCTTCTGTGGCGTTTTGGCCAGTGCCATCGCTAGGAATATGCCTGTCCTAGATGCCGTTAGACTGGCTTCAAATGCTGCTGCAATCTCCGTTACACGCCTAGGAGCACAGACCTCTATTCCCTACTGGCGGGAATACAGTACAGCATCCAATTAAAACCTTTTATAATCAATTATTCATCCTATTTAAATCAACATGTCTATTCGTATTTTTTTATCAACAACCGTCTTGCTTCTGACGACCATCCAACTGAGTCTAGCACAGCTGATCACAACAGCGGCGATACCGAAAGTAGATTACGTTGTGCCTTCTCAATATGATCTCGCGATTCCTCAAACGGATATACTGAGCGGTTACCTAGGTAATCGTTACCAGCTCAACCTGGAAAAGAGGCTCCTCCAAGTCGATGAAGAGGGCTTATTGGAAGGTTTTCACAGCCGACCAGGAAAGCAACGCTGGATCGGTGAACATATTGGCAAATACCTCGAAGCAGCGGCCAATACCTGGCTTGTCACCAAAGATAGCCGGCTGAAACAACAGATGGACCGGATGTTTCATCGCTTGCTTGAAACACAAGGTGAAGATGGCTATCTCGGCACCTATCTACCCGAAAACCGCTGGACGTCATGGGATGTTTGGGTGCACAAATACGACCTCTTCGGGTTGCTTGCTTACTATGGTGCTGTAGGTGATCCAAAAGCACTAAAAGCCGCAACACAAATCGGAGATTTGCTCTACAACACCTTCGGCGATACCCCCGGCAAAAAAAATATCCTCAAATCTGGATCACACGTGGGTATGGCAGCCACCTCTGTCATTGATCCCATGTTGGATTTATACCGATGGACTGGAGACAAAAAATACCTTGATTTTTGTCGCTATATCATCCGTGCTTACGACTTCGAAGGTGGCCCAGCCATCGTCACCTCCATTTTAAAACATAAACGCGTGGACAAAGTCGCCAATGCCAAAGCCTACGAGATGCTTTCCAATATCGTGGGATTGGTAAAAATGTATCGTTTAACCGGCGATAAAGATCTTTTGAATGTAATCAATTACACTTTCGATGATATCAGTGCCAACCGTTTGTTTGTAACCGGTACGTCAAGCGACCACGAACGTTTTCAGGATGATCATTATTTACTGGCAGATACTTCAGCACACATGGGTGAAGGCTGCGTCACCACAACCTGGTTACAGTTCAATACACAACTATTCTCCATTACAGGCGATTTAAAATATTACAATGAAATCGAGAAGACAATTTACAACCATCTACTGGGTGCCGAAAACCCGCAAACAGGTTGTGTGAGCTATTATACGCCACTGATTGGCGAAAAACCTTACCGCTGTAATATCACCTGTTGTCTGAGCAGTGTCCCTCGGGGGATCGCACTTATTCCTTACCTGAATTTTGGTCAATTAAACCATATTCCAACCATATTGCTCTACGAGCCGGCACAGATCAAGGAAAAGATTAAAACTTCATCACAACAAACAATTCCGTTGGAGTTGACCCTGACGACTGAGTTTCCGAGAAAAGGCACCGCAACTTTGCAGGTAAACCTCCCACAATCAGCACAGTTCCCACTACAATTACGGGTTCCGGAATGGGCGACAAACTATACCGCAACAGTAAATGGAAAAACCTACAAATCTGAACCCAACCAGCTGCTAAAAATAGTACGTCAATGGAAGAACAATGATAAAATCAGCATATCTTTTGATATTCGAACAGAAATCGTCAACGGTGGAAAGACCTATCCCGGAAGCTTTACCTTAAAAAGAGGACCACAGATCTTTGCCCTAGATCAGTCATTAAACCCACAAGTAGATTTCGAAACCGCCAAATTGGTTTACCCCGAAAAGGCGGCGATCAAGCTCACCGAAGCGCAGGATAAATTGCCTAAAAATTGGGTGGGCACTTTGGCTTATTCAACCGACATCAGTACGAGTGACAATAAGAAACAATCTATTCTCCTGGTACCCTATGCGGACGCAAGTCAAACCGGTGGTTTTTCTAAGGTATGGATACCAACAACAGGACGATAATAAGCGATAACTTAATAAATTAACGGATCAAATATCACCCTATGTTTATTGTAAGCAGCTATGCACAGGCCATTTTTTTCTGCATCATCACAATGCTTTGCTGGGGTTCCTGGGCAAATACTCAAAAATTAGCGAACAAAAACTGGCGCTACGAACTTTTCTATTGGGATTACGTACTAGGTATTTTTCTGCTTTCGCTGATCTTTGCCTTTACATTGGGTAGCCATGGTGAGCTCGGTAGGCCTTTTGTCGCGGATTTGAAACAGGCGGAATCCCAGCATATTTTCAATGCCCTATTGGGGGGAATTATTTTTAATGCCGCCAATATCCTTCTTTCTTCGGCCATCGCGCTAGCGGGGATGGCTGTGGCATTCCCCGTCGGTATAGGGACTGCATTGATTTTAGGTGTACTGATCAACTATATTGCTGCAACCAAAGGAAACCCTACTCTCCTATTCATAGGGGTCATCTGTATCGCTATTGCCATTATCATCAATGCCATTGCATACAAAAAAGTAACAAAAACACAGAACAACCGCTCTTCCAAAGGGCTATTATTAAGCCTCCTGGCTGGTCTTCTGATGTCGCTTTTTTATCGCTTTATTGCTTCTGCCATGGACCTTGATAATTTTGAGGCACCCGCAAGCGGAAAGATGACCCCATATACCGCCGTATTTATCTTTTCGGCGGGTATTTTATTGAGCAATTTTATTTTTAACACTTTGCTGATGAAAAAACCATTAAATGGTCCTCCTTTGAGCTATAAAGAATATTTCAACGGAAATTTTAGCGTACATACTGTTGGTCTCCTAGGGGGTATCATCTGGGGGATTGGCAACTCGCTCAACCTTATTGCGGCTGGTAAAGCTGGGCCAGCCATTTCCTATGGACTGGGACAGGGTGCAACATTGGTCGCTGCACTCTGGGGTGTATTTATCTGGCGGGAATTTAAAGGTGCCTCCAGGCAGGTCGTTTTATTACTAACGCTCATGTTTATCTTATTTATTATCGGACTTCTGCTTCTTATTGAAGCGGGTAAATAATCTCTTTAGAATCGCTTATCATGCAACAGATCAACAAATTTTTCCTCTCAATACTATTCTTGCTTTGTGTCTTCAGTAGCAGAGGCCAGTCCGAAAAACTAGCTATTGAAATTAAGACTACCTATGCTGACTGGCTTGCGAAACCAGGAGATAAAGTCATTTTTGATATCAGTATCCTAGCTAACGGGCAACCCTTCAAAGGTGATAGTGTTTCCTATGAGATTGGCCCCGAAATGGTAAATCCCTTTGTCAAAGAACAGATTCCAGATTTTTCAGGACATTTTAAAAGTGACGCTTTTACCTTAAAAAAGCCGGGATTTTTACGCTGTACAGTCGTCGTAACCCAAAATGGAAAGCAGACAAAAAAACTCTGCACCATCGGTTTCTCACCCGAAAAGATTGTGGCAACACAGCATACACCTAATGACTTTGATTCTTTTTGGGATAAGGCTATTTCGGAACTCAAATCTGTTCCCATGCTGGCAACGAAGACCTTATTGCCAGACAAAAGCACAGTGGAAGTTGATGTCTTCCGAGTTTCTTTCAACAACATCGGAAACAGTAAAATCTATGGAATACTTAGTGTCCCTTCCGATCCGGGCAAATATCCCGCCGTCTTACGTGTACCTGGAGCTGGGGTCCGTCCCTATGGTCCGGAGATTGAACTGGCCTCCAAAGGGATGATTGTATTGAGCATCGGAATACATGGCATTCCCGTAGATTTAGATTCCGTAGTTTACAAAGATCTCGCTGCCGGGGCCCTGCGTGCATATTATAACAATAACCTCCAGGATAAAGATCAATTTTACTATAAACGGGTTTATTTAGGTTGTATACGGGCCAATGACTATCTATCCTCCCTGCCAGAATGGGATGGAAAAAACCTGATCGTCATGGGGGGAAGCCAAGGCGGTGCCCTAAGCATCGTAACCACCGCATTGGATAAACGTGTTACAGCGGTAGCTGCACTTTATCCTGCACTATCAGATGTCACAGGTTATCTGCATCATCGTGCGGGTGGATGGCCCCATTATTTTGCTCCCAACAACTACAGCGTTTTGAAGAAGATCAATGGTCTTGAAAATACACTCTCCTATTACGATGTGGTCAACTTCGCCAAAGGCATCCGTGTACCGGGCTTCTATTCCTGGGGATTCAATGATGTCGTATGTCCGCCAACTTCCATGTATGCCAGCTACAATGGGATCAGTGCACCAAAAGTATTACGTATCTATAAGGAAACCGGACATTGGACGCATCCCGATCAAAAAAATGAATGGTTCGACTGGATAAGAAAGCAAACCGAAAAAATGAAATAATAACAAAAAACGGAATCTAGTATCATTAGATTCCGTTTTTCCTTAAAGTACCCCCCAGCAGATATCGATAATTCTTTTTTATTTTTTTCTAAGTATCAATACATTGGTTTCAATCCCATTTGTCCTTTAACACATCCGTTTTTACCGCTAGAAATACACTCATCTTGCGCAATTCTTAAGCCTCTCCGGCAAGATCTATTCCTCTTGACGGCCAAGTGCAATCCCAACTGTCCTGATAAGGAATTCGTTTATTTCACAAACAGTTAGCACGCTATCGCTATTGTGGCCCAATATGCTCAATGGGAATATGCTGCTGTGTCGCTTGGCTTTGTAAGGTTTTCCTTAAATCTTTTAAATTCATCCTCTGGTAATCTTGCACGAGACTAGGCAGATATTTCGCCGCATTACTTTGATCCCAGGCCAACCATTTCCTTTTTCCCTTTAAGGTCCGTTTGCAATTATAAAAGCGGTTATCCTGAAAAACATTTCCACTTGGTCTCCCGCCACGATCGAATTGTAATGCCAGTTCTGGATAGGCACTACGATAGGGATCCATCAGATAACGTACACCGACCAGGCGATCATAAAACAGATTGCCCGATCCATATACATTGAGCTTCTTCAACCAGTTTTCCAAACGATTGTCCACACGGACAGCCCACCTTCCCGCAGCAACAAATAAGTTATTGACATACCTGTTATCTGATCCGCCCCCGATAAATGCGGATCGTTCGCCCGCATTCACAAAAATATTCCCAACGACTGTCGTTCCACTGGAAGCATCGTCGTGGTATATCCCTGAAGTTCTTAGTTTTTTCGGGATGTTTGCCAGCAAATTATACTGGATGAGATTATTTCGCTCCGAAGGATCCCGTCCAATATAAATCGCGCCTTGATCGTCAACTTCCTGTGCCACATGATGGATGTAATTGTATTCAATTGTGTGTGCATTGCCGTGGATAAGAATGGCCATACTTGGCAGATCGGCGATCTCACAATTTTTGACCACATTCCCTACCCCATAGAGTGCAATTGCTGGGCGGTAGGATTTTTCCAGACGATTCAAATCCGAGAAAACGCAATGTTCAATGCAATTATTACCTTTGCTGAGTTCCAAACGATTTCCCCCTGATAAGGAAACACCACCGGCGCCCAAGCGATAAAAATGACACCGACGGATCACGTTGGACTCTCCACCCTGATGATCAAATGTGGGATGACTATAGATATGTTGATGAAGGTCTCCAATACTGTTATCTTGTGGTTCACCTGAACCTTCATGTTGCATCTGCTCAAAGGGCTTGATTCCAAATCCGACGGCAATACCCAAACTGCCTAAATTACGGAATGTACAGTCTTCGATGAGCACCTGTTTCGTATCGCGCATATAAATCCCCATTCCCCTGGATTCTTCAAATTGAATACCTTTGATTTTTACAAATTCAGTTCCGATCAGGCTAAAAAAAGGTTCTTCCAACACCGAATAGCTCAATTTTGTAATTGGCTTATTCTGCGCGAATGAGAGTGTCCCTAGCTTTCTATCTACATAAAACTCACCCACAGTATCCAGTTCAACCAATAGGTTGACACCATACCATTGTCTATATTTTTTCTTGTAATCAAAGCCATATAAGGTCGGTTCAAGCGTTGTAATGGTCCGTTTCTCCTGGTCGATGCTCTTCACACGAACCATATCGTCAGCATATCCCCATTTGAAATAACCGGCAACCCAAGGATCATCCTCTTGTGCCCACCGATCAATGCGCGAGTCCTTATACCGAAAAACTCCACCCCGATGACTCAGATCTTTATTTCGTGGAATAGAACCTGCATCGATAACCTTACCCATGGCAACCATCCCATGATTGGGCCAACGCGCAAGATGGAAGGCTGTTTCATCGACAAACAACTCACCTGCGGCATTGCCACTTGCACGGGAGAAACCAACGTTACGCAATTTACCCAGATCCCTTACTCCATGTTGTAGCAGATTTATCTCGTAATAACTGATACCGCCGCTTTCACGTAGCTTATTCAAAGCTGTCGGAGCCAAATCCACTGAACCTTTAAAAGTGACAGACTCTTTACCATAGGCCTGAATCAGGGTGTTATTATCCTTGCTGTCCAGTGAAATTCCCTGTACAAAAGCGTACGTTCCTTCCCGTACCTGTATAATTGCCATCCCCTCATGATCCGTAGTTCTCCGCTCCCGAAGCAACGCAATTGCGCGCTCCAAGCTTGCTACCGGACGATCCATACTGCCTGTGGATTGATCATCACCGTTTACGGCGACAAACACTTCCAGTTGCGCATAGGCAGCCACGGTAATCAAACTCAGCAAACAATAGACAAATGCGATACGGATGAATCTCAAATAATTAGGGTATTGTGTCATAACAGGTCATTTAGTTACCGGGCAAAAGGATCATTGTGGTCCATAAGCGACTATATGGTTTTGAGAAAGTCAATCATCAACCGCACATACTCATCAAATCGCGTAAAAGGTAATGTTTCATAGCGATCATAAATATCGTGATAGGCAGCGATGCCCCCTAGCGTATAGATAAAAAATGACGGAACTCCTTTCGCATAAAAAGGATAATGGTCACTTCGGTTCATCGGGCCACGCACTTTGACTTCAGGTAGATATTTTTTCTCCTTATTAATGGCCACCAATCGTTCAAATTGGTCTTTAAAGATCGTACCATTGACGACCTGAATCCCATCATCCCCTGTTCCGGCCATATCAAAATTGAGTAAAAACTTAATTTTCCGCAGATCGATGAGCGGATTATCCGCAAAAAAAGTGGAACCAAGCAAACCACTTTCTTCCCCTGAAAAAGCCAAGAATACGGTATTATATTTTGGTGGATGCTGTCGATAGTAGGTCGTCAGATATAAAAGTAGGGCGGTACCACTGGCATTATCATTTGCACCTGTAAATACCACTCGTTTACCGATGGCACCAACATGATCATAATGTGCTGTGATCACAATCAGAGAATCAGATTCGCTCGTGCCCTTTATCATCCCACAGACATTATTGGTTAGATAATTTTCCTGAAAAACCGCGTGCACCTTGAGCTGCATAACCTTTCCCTCCAGTGGAATAACACTATTATTTTTCACATAGACAATTGGTCGATTAAGTTGGTTTGTCGCTCCGCGCCACAGCAATTTTTGATCGGTCTGCACCAAAATTCCTTTATAGTACCCCCCGGATGCAAGGCGCAGCAAGGTCATTCGAAACTGATCGGCCTTCATCGTCGCTAAGGCGGCACGCTCATCTACGACCAGAAATTTATCCTTGAATAGCGGGTTTTGAATCAACTGATCCAAAGCGACAGGATCTGTAGGAACCGTAATTTCGGTCAGCATAAATTTACCATTGACGGAAGGACTTGCGGCCTCAATCAGTGCCTGCTCGCCCAACTTGAGTTTTCGGCCATCCACCACTATTTTTACGTCTTTGGGAAAAACATTTGCGGGCATGGAAAAAGGCTGATAATAGCTAGTACCCAAAGGTAAAAGTCCATTTTTTTCATACTCAGCAGCAATAAAAGCTGCTGCCTTTCGGTCACCGTCAAATACATAACCCCTTCCTGCATAAGCCTTGGAGGCTAAAACCTTTACCACGGACCGCGCATAGTCGACCTGTGCCCGGAGCGAGAGGATGCCACTGAGCAAAAGAATAAACAAATAAAAAATCTTAGTTTTCATGAGAATTAACAATCGGTAATAAAATAAAGGATGCATATTTACCCTGACAATAAATCCGTTGTTCCTGCTTTTTGAAGTCGGCATCCGACGCCTCATAAATATTCATAAACTGCTGTGGATTTCGATCCACCAACGGAAACCAGGAGCTCTGCACCTGCACCATAATCTTGTGCCCTTTTTTGAACACATGTGCTGCATCCTGCATATCAAAGCGAATTTCGTGAATCCGGTTGGGTTTCATCGGCTCCGGATGGGAAAAACTTTTTCTATACTTGGCTCGCATCACCTCGGCACGAATCAGACATTGACAATCGGAAAGCTTATCGCCTTTTGCATGCGGATGCACATCAATTAATTTAACAACAAAATCAGCATCCGTACCGCTGCTACTGACAAACAAGTTTGCCTGTATATTACCCATTAATTTGAGATCTTCGGCCAAAACATCGGTTTCGAAAACCAGTACATCCGGTCGCTGTCCAGCGAAATATTGATCTTCATACATATACTTATACCCTCTTAAAACCGTTTTCTCCCGTGTGTAGGGAACAGGTTTATTGGGATCTGAATAATAGGATACATAAGACGAGGGTGTCTTCGCAGCTTGCTGAAAACTCAATTTCATCTCCGATGTAAAAAATAGCGGTTGTAACTTGGTACTGACAGTAGGCCAAGTCTCGTGCATGGACCATTTGTTCTCACCAGTTACAAATATGGTAGCTGCAGCGAGCGTATCTTTCCCTTTTGCTTTAAGATGGTTGACAAAAAAGGGTAGTTCGATTTCCCTGCGGTAATAAACAGCCGTATTTTGGCCAAAGTCCAGGCTATCCAAATTCCGACCCGTACCCTTGGTCCAGGAGCCGTGATACCAGGGGCCCATCACCAGTTTGACACGATCAGGTGCTATTTTCCGCAAAGCCGCATATGTTTTCAGCGGACCGTATAAATCCTCTTGATCAAACCAACCTCCGACCACAAGTACCTGTGGTTTTATTTCACGGATATGGGACAAATAAGCCCGGTCTTGCCAATAGTCGTTGTAATCGGCATTGGTCATCATGTCGTTCCACAGTATGCTCTCCCCCTTCAAAAAACGCGTATTCAGATTTTTGAGCGCTCCAGCTTTGAGAAAAAACGAATAGGCATTGTCTGTTCCATAGTCCGAAAAACCTGCTGGTCCTCTGATCCCAATGGAATCTCGTTTTTTTCCAAAAGAGGAAAGGAAGGAAAAACTCCCCATCAACATAAAAGCACCATTGTGATGCCGATCATCTCCAAGAAACCAATCTGTCACGGGCGCTTGCGGAGAAACGGCCGCCAACGCGGGATGCGAATCAATCAATGACATGGAAGCATACATTCCTGGAGAAGAAATGCCCCAAACACCCACTTTCCCATTGGATTTCAACTGTCTGACGAGCCAGTCGATGCTATCGTACGTATCCGTGGATTCATTGGTCTGTGCTGGACTACCTTTGACGGTATAGGGCCTATTGGCAACAAAATCTCCCTCAGATTTATATTTACCCCGCACATCTTGGTATACAAAGATGAATTTTTCTTTTGCAAACTCCATACTGGGACCAATTGGAATGCGAAAGGACTGCTCACCATAGGGCGCGATGCTATACGGCGTACGTGTCATCAAAATCGGATAGCTTATCGAGGTATCCTTTGGCATATAAATGGCCGCATAGAGCTTGACCCCGTCCCGCATTGGGATGTAGACCTCCTTTTTGGTATAATGTGCATAGACATATACTGAATCTTGCGCCGTATTCTGCGCGGAGACTCTTGTCATTGACAATAAAAAAATCAGTACCCAATAGCATCGCATCATATTTCTTTTTAGCGGATTATAGAATCAGCTCGGGGTTTTATCTTTTTGGAATCCACCGCAACGAGCTCCTTCTTACCCTTTGCCCCTGACTGCTTCACCTGTGACAGTGAATAACCATTTACATCATCAAAGACCAGCATAGGTCTATACTCCTTCTCTTTTAATTTCAACACGACCCGGTCAAAATGTATATTTTCCGCATGCCGTATATAGAATCCCCATGCTGGAAGTTCTTTAAATTGCGAAAACTCAGGATAAGCCGCCTCCATCTCAGGAATACTGTCCAGTTCAGCTTTACTCGTCCCCCGATAGGCATAATTTGGATTTGCTCCCCCGGGATAAGTGATTTCTATATTACGGAATGTCACATTGCGAATGGGTGCATCTTTTAGCCCGACAATACTTGATGGGGAGGTATTTCTCGGATTATCCTCAATAGGCCCCTCATAAGAGTAACCGCTATCCGGTTTATCTTTTGCGACTTCCACCTTTACATTCTGAATCAGAATATTATTGATAGACCCTGTTCTTCCCTTATTCCAACGAGCGCCAATACGCAGATAAAAGGGATTTCCGGTATTAAATGCAGATAAGCTGTCGACAACAATATCTTCCACAAGTCCTCCATCGGGCGTGGCAATTGTCAATGCCGAACGAAAGGTGTCATATACCTTGTTATTAATGATCCTGATATTCTTATAACCCCCAGCGGATACAGTTCCAAATTTGATTCCATTAGCACTAGAGCGTGCTGTGCAGTTTCGGATTTCTACGTCTTCACAGATCTTGGCAGCATCGTGGGATTTTAGGCAGATGGCATCATCCGATGCATCGATAAATGAATTCAACAACTTAAAATTACGGCAGTCTACGATATCGATACCGTCATTATTCCAAAAGGCCTTGCTATCAACTGTAATGCTGTCAACAACCGTATTGACACATTGATCATAAACCTGCACCCAATCGGCTGAATTTCGAATCGTGATACCATGAATACGCACATTTTCACAAGACCGCATATAAATTGCTTTTGGTCTTCTATTCCGTGGACGATCATAATCCAGCGGGTCTTTCAGCACACCACTCTGAATCTGTGCCAACAGATTATAGGCGACCTCCCTACCTTGCCCATCGATGACACCCTTACCTTTTATCGTCACATTATTCGCTCCATTGGCATAGATCAATGCACAATTAGGCACATCAATATTATAATCGTAAATATTGGTTGAGCCCACCAATATAGCCCCTTCTTCCAATTGGATATGTACATTTTCTTTCATGACAAGTGTACCGGTAAGATAGCGTCCCACATAAAACCGTAAGGTTCCACCACCTTGCTCGTGAATAAAATCGATCGCCCGTTGAATGGACGTTGTATTGAGTGTTGTTCCATTCGATTTGATACCAAACAGAGAGGCATTATATTCTTTGGCATTTAAGGTCACCATCCCCCCACATAGGAAGATCATGACCATGATGATATTGATTTTCATATTCTTTCCCATTTTAGATAGATTTTCCATTAGCTAGGCGACTGTTTTCTTTCGTCAGCCCCTGGTTTCCTTCGCTTTCGACCAACGCTCTCTCGATGGCCCTAAAAAAGATATTGGACAGGATTACTTTATTGGAATTTCTAACGTATACGCCAATACCGCCCGGACAATTAATATCCAGACCCTGGAATGTCACATCTTCACATCGATCGACAAACTGCGCTGCCCCCGGCAGATTCAGCTCCATGATACCTTTTACCTGAATCTGTTTGGAGTCCTGCAAATAAATCAGACTGATATCTTCAGGTTGATCTGATAATGTGATGTATCCTTTTTGACGCAATGCTGTTAAGTGGGTTTGCAACAATTGTTGCTGCCCGTCAATAACGCCTTTTCCTTTGATCTGAATATTGGATTGGCCAATAGCGGTGATCAGCGCTCTTTTTCCATTCAGGCTACTGTAGTCGAAAACATTGCTGCTCCCCAACAATACAGCGCCTTCATGCAATTCAATGGAAACGTTGGATTTTAAGCTAAAAGAGCCAGTTAGGTAACGCCCTACATAAAAATGTAATGTTCCGCCGCCTTTTTTGGCGATATAGTCTATGGCATATTGAATGGAGCCCGTGTTATTGGTTATTCCATCGGACTTACATCCAAAAAGAGATGCATTGTAATCCTGGGCGAATAACCTAAAACAGCTCGCCCATAAAAAAATTAAAAATAGATACTTTTTCATGATGCGCGATCTAATTGGTTTTGATTTCTTTTGACTGATGTAAATGGAAACTATCCTTCAATACTTGTCCATTTAGATAGGATTTAAAATCCCAAACTCCCCCCTCCAGATCATCGGCGACAATGGTCGGACGATAGTCGGTATTCTTTATGCGAAAGGAAACGTTTTTCAGATTGATCTGTTTTGCATGGCGTATATATAGTCCCCAGGCCGGCAGTTCCTTGAATTGTGAAAACTCAGGATAGGCATTTGCCATTTCCGGGATCCCATCCAAGGATTTCGCATCCGTACCACGATAAGCGTAAAGGGCATTTCCACCTCCGGGATAGACCATTTCAATATTTTCAAGGGTAACGTTTTCAATCTTATGATCGGGCAGCCCTATAATGCTTGCCGGCGAAATGTTCCGTGGCATATCTTCGACAGGACCTTCATAGCTATAGCCCAGGTCAGGTTTATTTGCTGGAACCTCAGCATATACATTCCGGATGGTGATATTCTTCATAAAAGGCTTCTTGCCTTTGCTCCAGCGGTCACCGATACGCAGGAAAATAACATTTCCAGTATTGATGCTGCGTACGCCATCCACCAGAATGTTTTCAACAAAACCGCCATCCACCGCAGCAAAGGTAATGGCGGATCGATAGGTATCATAAACCACCAGATTTTTGACAACAAAATTTCGAAAGCCCCCACGGGACACTGTCCCAAATTTTAAAGCACTGGCACTTGAGCGAGCGGTGCAGTTTTCGACAAGTACATTTTCACAGACGGCATTCGCATCATGGGATTTAAAACAGATGGCGTCATCTGCCGCATCAAAAAAGCAGTTCCTGATGACCACGTTCTTACAGTCCACCACATCGATACCATCATTGTTCCAATACGACTTACTATCTACGTAAATGCCTTCGACATGAAGATCTTCACATTGATCATAAGTCTGGTTCCAGCTTCCTGGATCCCGTAGCGTAATATCCTTTATCACAACATGCTTACACTCGCGGAAGTAAATATTTTCCGGGCGGTTCCACTCGCGCAGGCGATCGAGTTTCAGTTCATCCTGTACAATTCCTTTATGCACGTTCTGAAGCGCATTCATTGCCGTTTGAAATCCACGACCATTGATCGTCCCCTTCCCTACGATGCCAATATTGTGTTGCCGGATGGCATAGATCATCGATTGCCAGTTGACCACTGTATCTTTATGATAATCGAAGGGATTGTTTGACCCCAGTAGGTTTGCGCCCTGCTCGAGATGCAAAGTCACATTGGATTTTAAATAAAACGATCCTGTAACATAATTGCCGGGGGTAAAGCGCAATGTTCCCCCTCCTTTGTTCGTAATATAGTCAATAGCCGCCTGAATAGAACGTGTATTAAGCGCCTGGCCGTCGCCATTGATACCAAAATCCATGGCTTTATAATCCTGGGCAACCGCCAATCGAAACGTCAGCGCCTGGATGATAATCAAAAAAATAGGTAATATCTTCATAAGTTAGCTTGTATATAAAGTAACTGGACCGATCAAGCCCATCGATTGCATTTCTTGTTCTCTCCCCTTGCGGTTGACCCAATACTGGGCATTTTCATTGTCCTTGAGTGTTTTCATATAATTCCCCATGGTTGTGGTAATGCGGATTTCGATTTGATTATCGCCCTGCTTGAGGCTCCCTATGAGATTATAGATCCGTCTTCCATACCATTTTACCCCAAGTGATTTTCCATTGACAAAAACTTCAGAGACACCCGCTACACGACCTAAATTCAACAGAACATTGTCCCCCGCTGACCAGGAAAACGAACGCCGATAATTGGCCGTTCCCGAAAACCACATCAAACGCTCATCGTCTTTAAAATCAACTAGACGAGATAGGAGAATTTGTTTTGAACCGCCCTCCTGTTTATGCAGCAGCTCAACATTCCACTGGCTACTCAAATCCAGGGTATTGTTTCCCGTAGTGGACAGCGGTTGCCAAGTATCGCCCCCACGGTGCTGATCAAATACAAAAAGATAGGCATCTGTTGGGCCGAGATCTAACAACAAGCTATTGTCCTTGTCTAGTTCTACGCGAAAGCGTTTACCACTATCTAAATCCCATAACCAGCAATTCTGCTTTCGAATTTCCGGTGCCGCAAACGAAATATTTATAGTGGTACTGTTCAGTCGATGCGCATTCTGGATAAAATAACATTCACTTCCATCATCGCGCATATAACGCATCTGCATGACGTAACGGTCTGGCTGATCCATCCTTAAATAATGCGGAAGCTGATACTTCCGCATGAGGAGACGGTACCAGTCCATAAAATTATTTTCCTGCGGCTTTTTGACCGCTATAAAACGATCCGGATAAGATTGTAACCGCTTTAATAGTTGGCGTACTTCTTCATCCTTTTTTATGTGATCTTGTAGGCCTAAACTCTGCTGCGGGAGCGTTTCTATCGTGATAACACGTCCACCAGCTATTACAAACTCGACCAACCGCGACATCGCAGCAGGTGACATCCGCTTGATCCCCGGTAGAAACAGCACGCTGTATCGTCTTTTACCATAACAAAGTTTTCCTTTTTCTACTGTGCAGTCTTGTAAAATGATTTCGGTGATATAGTCCGCATTCCCCCCATTTTTACTGATGGCCTCCCAAAGCAAGGAGGTATAAGGAACGTTCAGTTTCTCAGGGAAAGGATCGGTCTGTACACCGTTTTCCGTCCACAGGTCATAGTTTGCTGGTAAAATCGCCATGTCGGCATAATAATCTCCCTGCTGAAGCTGCGAAGAAAGACGGGCTTTATAATCATTCAAATATTTAAAATAAGGCCACCAATTATTGCGTTCGTTGTAAAAGGAGCCATATTGAATCCAGCCTGGAAAAGGCGCTTCCAGTGGCGAATAATTAAATCCATGCCAGACGGAATGTGTAATACCCGACAAAGCACTCTGATCGGAGCCCAACTTGAGTAGCTCTAGTTGTGTATTAAAAACAAGGTAGGTATTGGTCATTTCCTCACAGCTGACAAGCCGCTTTCCTTTGAGATGTGCTGCCGAAGAAACATACTTATCGATCATGGTATAGCCACGCCCCCGACGGTAATCCTCGTCAGACATCTCCTCCCCCAGCTTGTGCCGCAAGTAGTTTGTCGTCCATGATTCTCCTTCTGGAATATCATACTCCAGGCTGCTCTCCAGTGGAAAAAATCCCCGCCCATAGGCTTGCGCCCTTGACTTAACCCCAAGTGAACGACACCAATTGACATAGGTATCGGTAAAACGTTCTTTTAATAAGCATGCTTTGGTAAATTCATAATCAAAGCGTACACGACTCAAGAGCTCGCTGAGCTCCTTACTTTTCTTGGCACCATAATTTTCATCCACAACAGCACCCAACCTTCCTACTTTAAATAAGATAAAGGGTAAATAAGGCATCAGATCATACCCTCGCCGGCGTTCAAATTCGACAGCAAAATCATCACACCAATTACATCCCTCCAGCTCCATACTGTCAGTAAACAGCGCCCGCACATAATCTTTTAGTGGGCCGATCTGCTCCTGCATACGGGTAGACATTCGATCCAAATAACGGGTTACAGTCTGCTTATCCATATGGTTTAGGATGGATCCGGCTGCCCCAGGTGCGCCATTGATAACTGATGCAAATGCTTTAAATTTCACCAGTACATACAGCACGTAATTACCTGGAGGAACATCAATCTCAATTTTATCCGCACTGATCCTGTCCGTATAATCGATCACTTCGGCCATCGACTCCATGGGATCTTTGACCAGTTTGACCGACAGGATCTCTGGGTTTCGCAAGGGATTCTTATCCGTGACCGCGGGATCGATCATATTGAAAATATGGTAGGGTCTGACCCCATAACGTGTGGGCCCTTCAATGGATTCACAATGAACCAGTACAACTTGGGCGGTCTCTTCTTCTTTCAGGTCTTCGGAACCAAAAGGCCAACCGGATCCGACAATAAGGTCGGCAGTCAGTCCGATTTTCTTGCTCTCCGTAGCTGCATACTGCACCATATCAATCCATTCTGGACTCAGCCATTTCAGCGAGGGAATCCCTAGATCATCTGTTCGCTTGGGAAAAGAAATGGGATTGATCTCCACCCCACCTATCCCCGCCTCTTTGAGTAACATCAGTTCACGACGCAGTTCATTCTTGTTGACCTTATTTCCATTCCACCACCAGCGTACAAAAGGCCTATTACCCGCTGTGGGAGCCTGAAACAAATTAAAATAAGGGTCTGTATCCGCATGGCTATTGCTACCGAAGGCCTTTAAATTCTTGGCAAGAAAAAAGGAGGCTCCAAGTAGACTGCTCTGCTGTAAAAATAGTCTTCGCTTCATAATATAGAATTTAGGTGATGAGATGCCTCGATAAGTATCTCTTCATCCAAAGGTTTTGCTGCCATTGCCGTTCATTGTCCCTTTCGCGGTTTCCAGACGAAATAAGATAAGGCGGCGGACCGAATTCGGTCGTTATGGTCAAGCAGGATTTGCTTTTATTCAGGTTTATCCATTGTTGCCAAAGGGTCAGGTGGACAGCAACAATATCGCGGTACATCTTCTTTCTGACATCGGGGACCTGTGGTCCCTGTGTATAACCGACCCGTGCATGTATATGTCTCACCTGCGGCAAGATGCGGGCTAGTTCCTCCTGCCGATCTTCCAGCAAACTTTCCGAAACACAAAACCAATGGGAAATATCCAAGGTAAGCTTCAGATCCGGATAGCTTTCCAACATTGGTATCACGGTATGCAAGCCATAACTCCACTTATTACGGTGGGTTTCCTGAAAGATTTCGATTCCATACTGCTTTTCGATTCTTTCACATAGGCGCAAACCTTGTAGGACATCGACAGGAGAAAAGTATTCCCGTCCCATCTGTACCGAAATAAATTCAGGTGCAGCATATGCTTTCGCCAACTTCCCATAATAGGCAAGTTGTTCCTCCAATAGTTTAAAATAAGCCTCCGTTGTGTCAAAGCCTTGCAGCACACAAGTGACGATGCTATATTTTAATTTATACTTGCTTAGCAACTGCAGCACCGATATTGGGTCTATGTTTTCTCCAAAAGGAAACCACTCTATACCAGCATACCCCGCCGCCTGAACACGTTCGAGGAAATCTGCCCAAGGAATATGTTCACTTCCCCATCTTGGATAAAAGAAATCCAGTTTTACCATGCTGTATGGTAGATTAGCGGATTTTGTTCATCATTGTTCAATAAGTCACCCACCTGTAATGTCCCCCGATAATCATCCGGTAAGATGTTTGCCTGTCCATTGTAGACATTGCCATCAGGCATATATGCACAGGTCATTGCCCGTCTAAATCCATTGGTCATATTAGGGCCAGCACCATGGATTGTCAATCCATTGTGAAAGGTACAACTGCCCGCTTTAAGCGGTGTTGCCACAGGATTTACCTTTGCCATTTGCGGGTAATGTTCAAAAATTGTCCCCATATTTTTTCCGATACCCAGATTTTCAAATCCCGTATGTTTATACGACTGGGGAACGAAATACATACATCCATTTTCTAGTGTGGAATCGTCCAGAGCAATCCATATCGAGAGCGCTTTACGGTCGGAAAAGGACCAAAAAGGTGTATCGAGGTGCCAAGCCGTGGGATTCGCAAAGGGGCGCTTAAAGAGCGCTTGATCGTGCCAGATGCGGATACCATCAACGCCAGCAAGTTTCGCCGCCATCTCACCGATACGCTTATCCACCATCAGTTCCTTTACCTGATCGCTCGTCTGCCAGAGATTCAATAACTGGTCAAATACTTTTCCGAAATAGTCGGCATCTTTATTAATACCATCATCTTCCCCTACTTTTGCCTCCTTTCCGGGCATCTTCTTTCCGGCACGTTGCTCCACCGCATCGAAAACAATTCTTTGCCATGTTGCTAACTCTTCCGCGTCCAGAAAATCTGCTATAACGATGTAACCATTCTCTTGGTAAAATGCAATCTGTTCTTCGGTCAATTGGTTCTTCATATCATTAAATTTTAGGTTTTATGGAGTTATATTCAGCTACTTGAAAATACGCAAGATCGAACGAAATTGTATCCTGAACTATCCTGCAAATAATCAGCACAGCTTGCATGCCCCAAATGATAAGATCATGCAAGTGTCTGATTATGTAAGCATCATTGTCCCATTTTGATTTAGTTAGTTTTGCACCATTTTATTGTTATACAACATTTCATCCAATGGAATCTGTAAGGTCATTTTATTAACAGGATAGCTAGATTTATCCACGTGCGTAGGTGATGCAGCACGGTTGATAGCGATATTCCAGCGTTTGTTGTTATAAAATTCGCGTCCCCCTTCGCCCCAGAGTTCTAACCTTGTTTGAAACTGTACCATCTCCAAGGCCGAAAGACCTTGCATGGAAGTATAGTTGTCGCAGGTCAATGGCGTTGTCCCAGATTTTGTACGTGCAGCCAACAATGTATTGAGTGTTTGTTTCGCACCCTGATCATCCTTATTCTGCGCTTGGGCCTCCGCTTTCATCAGCAGGATTTCCGAACTGCGCATATAGTAACAACTCACACGGCCGACATTCTTTTTGTCATCACTGCCCAGACCGTGGGTAGCGGCAAATTTGAGATTCGTATACAAGGGTATTGTCCTTTTATCGCCATTTGTTGGATAAGTATAGTCCCCCCAGTCTGAAGCCATAAAACAATTTACACGGTAGTCACGATTATCTATTTGGGCATATAAACGGTTGTCTATACGTTGGAACCCTTGACCAATCCCACCATTGCCTTCAGCAAAACAGTTCATCCACCAATTATGCACTGTTACTGCCTCGCCCAGAGCAAAACCAAAAAGCACTTCGGGATTGATGCTGATGTTGAGGAAACCATTTTGCTCCGGCCTCATTTCTGGAGCAGCCTGTGTTCCCTTATTGGTCGCACCGTACATGGGTTGGCTCATCAAGGTTGGGTACTTGCTCAGAATTTCATTGCTGGCACTGATGGTAGTATTCCAATCGCCAGTCCATAGCGATACCTTAGCCAACATAAAATTGGCTACACCAAGATCAAAGTCAGAGGGATCTGCTGTAAAACCAATCCCCGCCTCTTTAAACAGCCGAATAGCCTCATTGATGTCATTTTTAATGAAGGCGTACGTTTCGTCCGCTGTGGATCGGGCCTTACTTTCCTGAACGGGAGAATAAGTATCATAGAGCGGCATGCCCAACTTGCCCTTTCCGCCCTGTTGATAGGCATTCTGATAGTTTTCCATCAGATAGTTATAGGCATAGGCACGTAAGATCAAACCACGACCTTTGTATTCCTGCAGTTTTTTATTGGTACCAACTGTTGTCGGATTAAGATAATTCAGCATTTTGTTGGCTGTATTAACCATGTTCCAGGCATAGTTCCAATAGGGTGTATTTTTGTCGGAGGCATCAGAAATAAAATCCAGCAGATTGTATTCATCCGAACCAAAAATATTTAACAACCTATTCCCTAGGACAATATCATTCCCTTCCAGATTACGCATCACATCAAATCCCTGGTTACTGCCATAACGTGATTCGGAGGACAGTGCCCCAAAATTGATCAATTTAGGCATATTGTTGGCCATACCACCAAGCACCGCCTGGATTTTCTTTTCGTCGCCACTTTCCAGCAGCTTCCGGATCTGTTCATCCGTAATACTATTTGGCGGAGCAATATCCAGATCCTTGCTACAAGAAAACAATAATGTCACTGCCAATGCACATAAAAATATCTTTTTCATCTGTATAATTTTTTATTCAGTAGTCAATTTTCCCCTTAAGGCATTTATGCTGCCTTCTGCGGTTTCATAATCGATTTCATTTTAACATTAAAATTCCAGACTGACACCACCCGAGAATGTCCGCATAGTAGGATAGGAATAGGCCGCCACTTCAAATCCCCCCACCAGTGATTGACGTGGATCGATTCCCGAATGGGCCGTTTTCATAAAAAGATTATCCCCTGAAGCGAATATTCTGAGTTTCTTGATCTTCATTTTTGCCAGTACATTTTCCGGCAAGGTGTACCCAATAGTGATATTCTTAAAATTAAGGTACGAAGCACTAAACAGCCCTAGATCACTGTACAACCAGCTCCCCGTGGTAGCACCATTACCATAAGTATTACCATACATCACCATCGGAAATTTTGCACCTGTATTATTTGGTGTCCATGTGTTACCAATAAGTTCTGAAGAGAGCGCTTTACCGGGATCCTCACTGACATACAGGTTGTTTCCATATTCTGTGCTAAAAAACTTTCCTCCCAGCTGATAAGCCAAAGCAAGATATAGGTCAAAGTTCTTATAACGTAAAGAAGTGCTAAATCCGCCAATCCATTTAGGAAGCGCACTTCCCATTTCATATCGGCTTGCTTTTGAATAGTCTGTAGTCGTCAGACTCTCCCCCTCTTTATATCCGGGATAAGTACCCGCATCGACATCGGCTTTGGTGACCTGATGGTAAAATAGCGGTAAGCCTGTAGCCTGATCTACGCCACCGTATTTTAACATATAGAGGTTAAAGAAATCTTTATTTACCCCACGTAAGTAAGTAATATTGGTCACAGCACTGGTTCCCGCAGCTGCCCAGGCATCTGTACCTGCAGTCCAATTCCCACCCAACGCATCTGACCCTACACCATTGGGTACTGCTTTTAATTTTGTTGTATAATGTGTTCCGTTGGTGGATACTGTCCAATTGAAATCCGGCTTCTTAATGATATCAACAGAGAGATCAATTTCAAATCCCTTGTTACCTATTTTTGCTGAATTCGTTGCGATCGAAGACTGTCCTTTTGAAATGGCTATTGGCTGGTTCCAGATGGCATTCACCGTAACACGGTTATAATAATCAAGCGATCCACGTACCCGTCCAAGGAAACTAAAATCAATACCCGCATCCATCGTATGGATATTTTCCCAAGTCAATTGATCATTAACATAGGCATTTTGATTTAGTGTAATATTAGCAGGTATGCCAGTTCCATTTGTGGTCTGGGTGTAGGTGGCTGAATAACTCCAGGTTTGATACCCCGAATAATTGGAGATACCATTTTGGTTTCCGATCACCCCATAGCTCCCCCGTATTTTCAGGAGATCAATCCAGTTTTTGGCATTTTGCATAAATGACTCGCTATCGATACGCCAACCTCCACCAACGGACCAGAAAGTGCCCCAACGTTTGTCTTTCAGTTTGAACTTCGACGATCCATCCCGACGTACAGATCCCTGGAAAAAGTACCTGTCATTGTAGTTATAGTTGATTCTAGAAAAATAACTTTCCATCGTCCGTTTTTCCTCGCCGCCTCCGGGATTAGGGAAGGTACCACCATCATAACGTCCTACAAAATTGATATACGATGGAAATTCATCGATCAAGGAATAAGATGAGCGATAATTGAGTTGCTCGTTTTTGAACGAATCATACTCATGTCCCAACAGTCCCTCAAAATTATGCAAGCCAATTGTTTTCGAATAGTTAAGCAATTGTTGAAGATTTAGGATCGTTGTATTGGATGCTGTTTTACCAAAAGCACCTATACCGGCAGCCTGCCCTGATTCGCTATTCCAATAACGGGTGCGCATTTCGTTGAACTTGTCCATCGAAACATTCGCTGTAAATGTAAAATCATTGAGAAATTTAGCCTGCCCATAAACCCGTGTTGTCCAGTCATCAGATACGCGTCGATCCAGATCATTGTCTAATACTGTCAACACATTCGTCGATGAAAGCGCTGCTGAGGTCAGACCAAGTGGAGAATAGGTATCTCCCGCAAGCACATGCACTTTATTTTCTCCATTTTCATTAATCAATGCCCCATTCTGATCACGTGCATACAGCTGAACCAAGGGGTTTTGCCCGTTTATAAAACGAAATACATTTGCTGTTGAGCTACCTGGATTCCGTCCAAAGCGTGTCGCTGGCGATTGGGTGGTCCGATTGGAATAACCAATGTTAGCGCCCAGTTTCAACCAGGTATTAACCTGCGCATCAAAATTGGCACGACCGTTATAGCGCTTAAAAGAAGAGCCGCGGATGTAGGAAGGATCCTCAAGGTATCCGCCAGAAAGAAAGTAACTTACTTTCTCATTACCACCAGAAGCCGACAGATCATAATCCTGCCGCAGTCTATTCTCCAGCAAGTAATCGTCATAACGATCGCTAAAAAGCAGACGCGCATTGGGATTTAATTTACCATCCGTATTCACGAGATAAGAACCACTCATGGTTGAACTCGCATCGGCACCCGTACCAGATGGCGTATAAACGGCACCGGGAACATCATATAACATCCAGTTTCCTAAGCTGTTCCGCTGAAATTTAGTAGTTGAACCGATATAATCAAACAAGTGGGCACTCGCAAATTCGGCGGCCTGTTCATGTGACATATTGGGATTCTGCACATTGGTGGTATATCTTTTTGAGATTCCCGTTCCATCCACTCCGTAGCGTGCTGAATTATAAATCGAAAGCCAGGCAAATTCATAAATATCTTTTGGATCAGAGATTTTGTCAAACTGGTAGGGACCTACCTGATTGACGCCTAATTTGCCTTCAAATGAAATCCGTGTTTTGCCGGACATCCCTTTCTTTGTTGTCACCAAAACCACACCGTTTGCTCCCCGTGCACCATATAGTGCTGTGGATGCAGCATCTTTCAAGACAGATATACTTTGGATATCCTTTGGATTTAGTGTTGCTAGTGGATTATCATTTTGCGCGGGCACACCATCGATCACAACGAGTGCATTTGACGTATTCTGACTAGCAGAACCGATACCACGCACCCGAATCCCCATGTCTATCCCCGGTTGACCATCTACCGCTGAAACCTGTATACCCGGAGCGGCCCCTTCCAGCGCCCGGCTGACGGTAGAATTGGATTGCATGTTTAATGCCCTATTATCGATCGTCGATACAGATCCCGTCAGGTCTTTCTTTTTAGCTTCCCCATAAGCTACCACCACAACTTCATCCAGTATCGTATTATCCTCCTGTAGTTCGACACGAAGCGGGGTACCGACAATACCTTCAACACTTTTGGTCATGTACCCCACATATTGGACTGAAAGAACAACCTTGTTGTTACTTACGGACAGGGTAAAATCACCATTTTCATTGGTTGAACTGGCATTTTTACCGCCGACTTCTTTAACCGAGACACCGGCAATGGGCTGGCCATTCTTGCTATTGACCACATGACCTTGAATAGTTTTCGCGATCTGGGCAACTAACGTGAACGGCATCCCCATCAGCATTGTCACGCAAAGAACTAATGAGTAATGTTTTAATTTACTTTCCATTCTGATTAGAGGTTTAATTAATTTTGGTTTAATTTGTTCGTAATTCTATATCGAAGTAATAGAAAACAAACTGAATAGCCGTACCGTACTATCCTGTTCTAAAATGATTTACGAAATATTGTGCGACGTAAATAATTTCAATTCCAATAAATTGGCTGGTATGGTAGATGTATTCCAATGTTGATGCATAAGTAGTGCGGCACCCAAGGCTGTCGCTTGGGGCATCGCTGCCGCAAACACCTCAATATCCAGAAACTCGCGGGCCATTAGGCTCATGTATATGGGGTTTTTACTAAATCCACCATCAACGAATATCCGTGATACAGCTGTGCCCTGCAATACTAATCTGGTCGCTGCAACTTGTGCTTTCACCAAATGAAATAACAGGCTATGATAGGCTATTTCATAATTGTCATAACGCTGTAAGTCTATTTTTTCAAAAGACTTTAATTCAGTGGTATGATCTTCAGCTTCCAAACAGGCAATAATGCCCCAGTCAATTTCCATTAATCTGAATTTGGCTGTTGTTACCTGATAGAAATCCGCAATACGTTTTGATTGTATTTCATGTTCATATCCGGCAAATAAGCGCGATGCCTTTACCGGCTTACCCAAATAAGACAAATAGAATAAGCAGTCCTGTTGAAGTTCGCTCATCGTCAATCTGGTTTCATTAAAGGGATTCAGAGAAATACACCAGGTCCCAGTAGAGATTAAGACAAATGGTTCCTGAAAGAACAGAAGATAAGGGATCAATGCTGCAGAGCTGTCATGTAAGCCCACACCTACCAGATAAGATTTCCCTAAGAACGTACTTTCAAATGCCGTATCGCCAGGAAATATCTTCGGAAAGACATTGACCAGTCCTTCATCCACCACCCATTGGTGGTAGCTATTTTTATTGAAATCCCAAAGTGCAGTATGACAACCTATGCTGGTCAAGTCCGCACAAAGTTGGCCCGAAACCAAGAAGCTTAAATACTGAGGCAGGTGCATCGCATGGGCAATATGCCGAAACAAATCAGGTCGCTCGTGCTTAAGGCGCAAAAGCTGTAAACCGGAATTAAGACTTCCTAATGGCGGGGACGCAGTCTCTAAGGCAAAAACGGTCTCTCCGCCATAGGTATTGTAGAGTTGTTGTTGAATAGCAAATGGAAATTCCTTAAGGTAATTATACAGTGGAGTTAAAGGTTTCCCATCGACATCAACATACACCAGGCTGGCGCCATACGACGCAAAATTAATTGCACGGATATCAAATTCATGCTTACGCAGCACCTCATGTAGGGCATCAAATATAGATAGACGCAGGCTCTCCAAATTTTCGCAGGGATCCCCATCTTCGTCTACAGTTTCCATAAATCGAGCAGAACGCTCCCAGACTACTTGATAATTTTGATCAAATAAGAGCAGTTTTTTATTTGTTTTTCCAACATCAAATACGGCAACGACAGGTATAGGTTTATTTTCCATGTCGGTTGTCATTTAAAGGCCTGTCGCTACACTATTACGTCCTCTTTCTTCTACCAGTTTTTCCCGTATACCCAACGTTCTAAATAAACTTATCGGATCGAGTGCAGCACCAGTGCGCAAGCGGGCTTCGGCTAGCAGCGGCCTCACATCTGTACGAAAAGCCTGTTGTAAAATCTCCTGGGCGGCAACAACATCATTTTGGTTTTGAGCCTCCCGAAGGGACTTCCGATCGATCAATAAGGCCTGTGCATAGGCGATTTTAATGGCTTCCACAGATTGTAATAAATCCACCAAAGGATCCTTCAGGTTATGCGAGGCATCAATCATCCATCCTAATCCCGAATCGTGGGCTATTCCTTTTTCATCCATGCCATCAATCAGTTCGCTGAAAATCAAAAACAGCTGGTAAGGTTTCATACATCCTGCCGTGAGGTCATCATCGCCATACTTGCTATCATTGAAATGAAAACCACCCAATTTACCTTCCATCAACAAGAGGGAGACAATCTGTTCAATATTTGCATTGGGAAGATGGTGTCCCAGATCAACCAAGGTGAATGCTTTGGGGCCGAGCTTATTTGCCAACAAGAGGGATTGTCCCCAGTCGCCGATGGTTGTCGAATAAAAGTAAGGTTCGAAAGCCTTGTATTCAACAAATAACTTCCAATCCGCTGGCAGATGACGATATATTTCCTGCAGGCTGGAAAGTGTATGCTGAAATGCCTGACGAAAATTCAACTGTCCGGGAAATGATGAACCATCAGCTAGCCATACCGATAAACATTTGGATCCAAGCTCTTCACCATAACGTATCACTTCGATATTATGGTCAATAGCCTGCTGGCGAACAGCTGGGTCAACATGGTGCAATGATCCAAACTTATAGCTGTGTTGCTGCCCCTGTTGATCTTGAAAAGTATTTGAATTCATCGCGTCAAAGTGGATACCCAAACCACTCGCGAATTGTTTTAATCTATTTGCATCCTTGGGGATATCCCAGGGGATGTGCAAAGAAATTGCATCACTCGACCTATTCAATGCATGGAGCAAGCCCACGTCTTCAATTTTTTGTTCTAATGTGGCGGGCTCACCAGCGCCAGAGAAACGTCCAAAACGTGTACCTCCAGTACCTAGTGCCCAACTGGGAATCGCGATCTGAAATTTTTGTAGCTTTTCTAAGATGTCTTCAATGTGTGAAATTTCATGAGAAACAAAGTCAAAGGCACGCCGATGTTTCCCCCGGAGCCGGTCATTATGTACTTCAATAGCACATGGGTCTAAAATCATAATAATTGCGTTTTCGGTTTATTTAAAATAGGGTACTGAGTTTCCTTTAGTACAGAAACTCAGTACCGAAGATAGCTAAATTAGCGGACAAATGCCATGGCAACACCACCATCCACATTGAGAACATTCCCCGTGGATTTTGATAGTAGACCGCCTACAAAAGAGAAGCAAGCATTTGCTATATCCTCCGGTAAAATAACTTCATTCAACAATGTCCGCTTGGCATAATAGGCCGGTAGTTCCTCTACACGAATCCCATAGGCTTTGGCTCGACCTTCTGCCCATCCCCCGGCCCAAATATTACTATCCGAGATGACCGCATCTGGATTCACGACATTCACACGAATCTTAAAAGGTCCTAACTCTGCTGCACAGAGCCTGCTCAAGTGCAATTGTGCTCCCTTAGCACTCCCGTAGCCGGCATTGTTGGGCCCACTGACCAATGCATTTTTACTAACAATATTAATAATATCACCACCGACACCCTGTTGTTTCAGAATAGGAACCGTGGCCTGTGTCACCAAAAACTGCCCTTTAACCAATACATCAAATAGGAGATCCCAATCCGCCTGACTATGCTCTTCTATAGATTTTGAAATGGACAGCCCGGCATTATTGACGACAATATCAATTCCGCCAAAAGCCAGTAATGTACGTTGTAGTGCCTGCAGAATCTGCTGTTCATCTTTCACGTCCATCGCTACCGAGATAACCGAATCTCTTCCAAATTCGCTTACAAACTCCAGCTCACAGCCTGCAAGCCGCTCCGTATTGACATCTGTCAGGACAATGACTGCCCCTTCTTGCACCATTTTTCGCGCGATGGCTTTACCTATCCCGCCGCCGCTACCGGTCACGAAGGCAATTTTACCCGAAAGCGCCTTGGGTTTAGGCATGCGCTGTAGTTTTGCTTCTTCCAATAGCCAATACTCGATGTCAAACGCTTCCTGTCTCGGCAAGGCCGTATACGCGCTTATGGCCTCGGCTCCTTTCATCACGTTTATGGCATTCATATAGAATTCGGCAGCGACCCTGGCTGTCTGCTTGTCTTTGGCAAAGGAAAACAAACCAACACCGGGATACAGTACAATCACCGGATTTTGATCTCTGATGGCAGGACTATCGGCGTGTTTACACTGCTCATAATAGGCCGTATACATGGCGCGATAAGCGGTAAACAGTGGTTCAAGTTTCGCGGTGAGTGCTGCGCTATCGTCCAGATTCTCGGATCTATCCAGATTTAATACCAGCGGTTGAATTTTGGTTCGTAAGAAATGGTCCGGACAGCTTGTCCCCAAAGGTGCCAATCGTTCCAAATCATTTGAATTGATAAACTCCAAAACGCGTACATCATCTGTAAAATGACCGATCATATGACGTTCGCTAGAACAGAATCCACGCAATACTGGCATCAATTTCACCGCTTGAGATTCCCGTCCGGCCTGATCCAGACTGTCATTCTTTTGACCACCAAACACGGGACCTTTCTTTCCATAATTTTGTTCGAGGTAAGCGGCGCAACGTTCGATCACATCCAACGAATTCACATAACAGGCATAGGCTGTATCACCCCAGGTGAACAAACCGTGCGATCCAAGCATGATGCCCCGTATCCCTGGGTTTTCTTCGAGACAGGCCCGTAATTGCAGCCCTAGATCGAAGCCGGGCCGTTGCCAGTCGACCCAGCCGATGGTCCCTTCAAATAACTGCTGGGTGATTTCCTTCCCATCTTTGGCTGCGGCAATCGCAATCGCAGCGTCCGGATGCAAATGATCAATATGTTTGAACGGCAAAAAAGCGTGTAAAGGCGTATCTATTGAAGGCGCCTTGGAAGCGAGGTCGAAAATACAATGATTGAACAGCTCGACCATTTCATCTTCCTGCTGTATCCCCTTATATACTCTTTCAAGATTATGCAGGCGCTCCAGATACAAAGCAGCAAGTCCCGATTTTTTCAGGGTCCCAATATCACCGCCGGAACCTTTTATCCACATCACCTCGACATCTTCACCAGTCAGTGGATCCACCATATTGACTTTACAGGAAGTATTTCCACCACCATAGTTGGTGATGCGAAGGTCTGCGCCCAAAATATTGGAACGATACAACAGCAATGCGATCTCATCCTCGCCAAGCGATTTTGCTTTTTGTTCATCCCATAAATTGTTTACGTATTTGTATGTTTTCACTTCTTCCATATTTATATTTTTACACTAATTTTCCAATGTTTTTGCAAAGCCCACGACACAGATGGACAGGATGATGGTGATTATACCAGCTATAATAGATCGGTGGGTAACCCGGTCGACCCCTTTCCACTCTTTCAATAAAATACCCCAGGCATTTGAAATGAGAATAATAAAGGCCATATGTAAAATCCACGAGCTTGCGCCATTTCCAAGGCGGCTTTCCCCCATTCCATAGAAAAAGAACTGCAGATACCAGGTTGTACCAGCCAAGGCGCAAAGCAGGAGATTCCGCATTTTGGGAACTTCCTCTTTTGTATACTCCGAAAAGGTTTTATTTTTAAGTAAGAGGTAAAGGCACCAGAGAAAGTTGGTTGTAAAACCGCCCCAAAGGATGACGATATAGGTTACGTTATTTTGATATAAAAATTCTCCTTGTTCCGGATGGTTAGCTTTCCATAGCACATTGGCCACGTCAGCCATCGGCTTTCCCGCCTCAATGCCAAAATTAAAACAGGCGCTCAGAATGCCCGATATAATCGCCACGGTAATACCCAAGCCGAAATTGTAATCGGAGCTCCCTGTTTTCGAAAACGAAGCAAGATGTCTTTCTTTCGATACCCCTGCCTTTCCGCAGAGATAAACACCCAGCACACATAAGGCGAGCCCAAAGAGAATACATAACCCAGCATTACTGGTGAAAAAGTAGTCTATTCCGTGCTTACCCGTTGTTGGATAAATGAAATAATAAATGCTTGGCATTAATGAGCCGAAAACCATGCTTAGACCCAAAATAATGCTGCTTCCCAATGAGACACCTAGATAGCGTACACCCAGTCCATAGGTCAACCCTCCTATCCCCCAGAGGAGACCAAAAAGAAATGTATAGCCAAGAATGCTGTTACTGCTTCCCTTTATAATGTCCATAAAATTGGGTATGGTCAGCATCGCCGCTACAGGAGGAATGATGATCCAAGAAAAAAGACCGCCAAGAATCCACATGGTTTCCCAGGACCACCCTTTAACCTTCTTATAGGGTACATAAAAACTTCCTGAGGCAAAACCGCCTATAAAATGAAATAAAACTCCAAAAACAGCATTCATAATAATCGTTTAGGTATTACGAAAACTAAAATATACCATTCCATCGGCTCAACTGTTATGAACTGTTATGGGCTTTTGAGAATACCTTTCTTGTCATTGCATATAAAAAGGATTTTAACTAAGTTTAGCTAGAATTAATACACTGAAATTTTTGAAGAAATATCTTTTATTCCTGGATACCGAAACCTCTGGCTTGCCAAAAAAATGGGATCGAAAATATACGGATAGTGAAAACTGGCCGCATGTACTCCAATTGGCCTGGATTATTTTTGATGAAGAACAGCAAGAGGTCAAACGTAGCAATAAATATATCTATGAGCCATTGATTCCGATCAGTCCGGCTTCTGAACAGATCCATGGTCTTACACCCTCTTTTTTGATGAAACATGGTGAAAAGAAGAAGGATGTACTCCGCAAGCTCGCTCACGATATCAAAAAATACCAGCCTCAGCTGATTGGCCATTTTCTTTCTTTCGACCTCCAGGTGCTCTGTGCGGAATACCATCGGGTGAACTTACCGATTCCGTTTTATGGGTTGAATTACTTTTGCACCTTGTTACACAGCAAAAAATATGTGCGCAACCCCAACATGGTACACCTTCCATTGGCCTTACTACACGGAGCACTGTTCTCCGAAGCCCCTACAGCAATACACAATGCCGAAAAAGATGCTGCGATTACAGCAAAATGCTATTTTGAAATGGTGCAGCGGGCGGAGCTCAGTGAAGAGGATATCAGCAAGCAGCAAGGAGAATTCAATAACATCTTATCATGATATCTACTATGAAAAATGCGGAAGACATCCTCGCCTTGCTAAAGTCAACCCACCCCTTTCAAGTGCTACCCGAAACTGTTCAGATCAGTCTGATTGAACTGATGTATCCCTACCGTTTCACAAAAGACACTTTGGTCTATCGGCAGAATATTACCGACATGGAAGGCGTCGACCTTATACAGAAAGGTGAATATAAAACTTTTTTCTTAGATAGTTCGGACAACAAAAGGCTGATTGAAATCCATCATACCCCCTACTGTTTTGGTGGAATCTCCGTATTATTGAATAGAACAAAAGCACTCAAATCTGTTATTGCGAAAAAAGGAACGGTCATTTATCGGTTGCCACGGAAGAATTTTATTGAACTCTGCAATGCCAATGAAGAATTCTTTCAATTCTTTACCAATTCCTTTGGAAAACGGATGTTAGATGAAGAGTTCGCCCATTTTGTTAAATCACCAGCCAGCTTCGAGGAAAGCTATTTTGCAGCCGATCAGCTCTATTCCCGCAAAATCGAACATATTGTATATAAGGATATTGTTGCTTGTACTTCCGATACCCCAATTCATGAGGTTGCACGAACCATGGCTCAGCATAAAGTAAGCTGTGCGTTCATCAAAGATGAGGACCATATCATTGGCTATGTCACCGACATGACCTTGAGAGACCGTGTTATAGCACAACAGGTAACTGCCACAGTAGCTATCGTTTCGGTCATGGACAACCCCATAGTCAGCATTTCCAATCAGGCCTACCTGTATGAAGCTGTACTCAAAATGTTTCATACTAAGTCCAGGTATCTGCTCGTTGAAAAAGAAGGTAAATACGTCGGCTTTCTAAGTCGCAATCGGCTCCTAAGCGAACAGGGACAATCTCCGCTGGTTTTTATCCAATCGGTAAAGCTTGCTGAAACAGGCGAAGAGCTACGTGATAAATGGAACAATGTCCCCGAAATCATCCATCAATTATTGGCTAGAGGGGTTAATGCCGAAATTGCCAATCAAGTCATCACCACCGTTGCAGACAGCATCGCCTTAAAGGTGATCGAGAAAGTTATCAAAGCAATGGGCGAACCACCGGCCAAGTTTGTATTTATGGTCACAGGAAGTGAAGGACGCAAAGAGCAGACACTAATGACTGACCAGGACAACGCTATCATATATGAAGACAGGGCCAACGAACAGCGAGAATATGTAAGAGATTATTTTCTAAAATTTGCGCGTGAGGTTTCTGACCAGCTGAATACCATTGGTTTCAGCTATTGTACAGGTGGGTATATGGCTAGCAATCCCGAGTGGACACATTCCCTTTCCCATTGGAAAAACAATTATAAGATGTGGATTGAAGAAAGCATTCCGGAGAATGCGATTAAGTTCTCCACCTTTTTCGATTGTCGGAGGTTATATGGTGATCAGCACATCATTGACCAACTGAAAGACTTTCTGACAGTCGAATTGCGGAAACCCAACGAACGATTCTTTGCGTTCATCGCGAAAAATGCGTTGCAATACGAACCACCGCTGACTTTTTTCAAAACAATAAAAACGCAAACCATAGGGTCAACAGAAGTATTTAATATTAAGAAAGCAATGACACCCATCGTCGACCTCGTGCGTGTCTATGCGCTGAAAAATCAAATTTATGAAGAGAACACCGGCGGTAGGTTGAAAGCATTGTTAAATCTTGGAATATTTACTCAAGAACAATATGATGAGCTTCATCAATCCTATTATTACCTGATGTCCATTCGGCTGAAAAACCAAACGAATCAGATTCGGATTGCGAAGTTGAATCCAGATAACTATATTGCGATAGAAAACCTAACAAAAATTGAGAAAGCTACATTAAAGGAAATATTTAAAACAATAGGCAATTTCCAATTGGGCATCAAGTTGAAGTTTACAAATAATATTTTCGGATAATAGCAGAACAATCAGGGGGCAAGTCGCACATTGAATCTATTTTAGTTTTATTGTCCTTTAATGGTTTAATGAAATATATTTCACTTTCAATTTTCGTTTTTTCAATAATTCCTTATATTTATCACAGGCATATGCTAGCTTTGTAGCTGGAATATCCGGATTAAACTTATTATAATAACGATAAACAACATGAGCAAATTGAGATTAGCATTTGTATTCTTTACGATTTTATTTATTTCATCGTACACTTTATTACAGGCTCAAACTCCTGCAGCAGCGCCAGTTACTGCCACTCAGCAGGCCAACGACGCTTACAAATACAGCCCAGATGGATTAAGAAAAGGGAGTTTGGCAAATCAGTTTGATCACTTAAATTATATATCAAAAAACAATTATGATTTCAAGATGGTCCGCAAAACCAACCTTGATATTGTAAAAAAGAACGTTGTTGATACTGTAGCCAAGTTACGCAAGGAAATCAATACCTTAAAATCTTCATCCAGCAACTATACCTCCAATACCAAAAACTTACAGGATTCTATTCAGATACTAAAAGATCAGCTTGCGCAGGAACAGCAAAAAACAGATAGTTTTTCGTTCTTGGGCATCAATACATCCAAAGGTTTTTATAGTACAGTGGTCTGGACCATCATTGGAGTCTTAGCTGTCGCTACCTTTATCTTCCTATTCTCTTATCGGAAAGCCAAGGTTGACACCGTAGAATTTCAAAAAACAGCGGAACAATCGCAAGAAGAATTTGCGACATTCCGTAAAAAGGCGATGGAAAAAGAGCAATTGCTGAAACGTCAATTGCAAGATGAATTAAATAAAAAGATATAATATAGTCTCCAAAAGACTATACTCGGCTATTCTTATCGACCTGAAGCGGCGCTTAATCGTAACCTCGCTTCAGGTCGATCACATTTAGATACCATGCGAATCTAATTGTATGTCCATTCGAAAAAGGAAGGGCTGATGTTAAAAAATAGATGACCAATATGTCGGAAAAAGTATATTTGTGGCTTCAAGAATCGAAACTAACAGAATTACAAGAGATAACATTTTGACCTCCATTAATAAAATTGTAATTTAATTGCAAATTCTATTTGTTTTTAAAAACGAATAACCTTATTTTTGCTGACCAAAAAAGAGGCCTTTTATGTCTCTTATATAAAATTGATTAATAAATATTTAGTCCCTATAATATGCCCAAGATTGGTAAAATAGCGCAGATTATCGGCCCAGTTGTTGACGTCAACTTCGCCGACAGTGAAAATCTACCTAAAATTTACGATGCATTGTACATTCAAAAAGAAAATGGACAACGTGTTGTATTGGAAGTTCAACAACACTTAGGTCAGGATCGTGTACGTACAATTGCCATGGACGCAACTGAAGGTTTGGTTCGCGGAATGGAAGTTGTTGATACTGGTGCTCCTATCAAAATGCCTGTTGGTGAAGAAATCAAAGGTCGTGTATTCAATGTAGTTGGTGATGCCATAGATGGTATCCAAAATTTGAGTAAAGAGAATGGTCGTCCTATCCACAACGTCCCTCCTAAATTCGAAGATCTATCTACTGAATCAGAAGTACTTTTTACTGGTATCAAAGTTATTGACCTTTTAGAACCATATGCTAAAGGTGGTAAAATTGGTTTATTCGGTGGTGCCGGTGTAGGTAAAACTGTATTAATCCAAGAGTTAATCAACAACATCGCTAAAGGTCACGGTGGTCTTTCTGTATTTGCTGGTGTAGGTGAACGTACACGTGAGGGTAATGACTTATTGCGTGAGATGTTGGAATCAGGTATCATCAAATATGGTGAGCATTTTATGGAAGGCATGGAAAAAGGCGAATGGCCTTTGGACACTGTTGACCACGAATTAATGAAAGACTCTAAATGTACTTTCGTATTCGGTCAAATGAATGAGCCTCCAGGTGCACGTGCACGTGTTGCTTTGTCAGGTTTGACTGTTGCGGAGTATTTCCGTGATGGTGATGGCGAAGGTCAAGGTCGTGACGTTCTATTCTTTATCGATAACATCTTCCGTTTTACTCAAGCAGGTTCTGAAGTATCCGCACTTTTAGGCCGTATGCCTTCAGCAGTAGGTTACCAACCAACCTTAGCAACAGAGATGGGTTTGATGCAAGAGCGTATCACTTCAACTAAAAACGGATCGATCACTTCAGTACAAGCGGTATATGTACCTGCCGATGACTTAACTGACCCTGCTCCAGCGACAACATTTGCTCACTTGGATGCAACAACAGTATTGTCTCGTAAAATTGCTGAGTTAGGTATCTACCCTGCTGTGGATCCTTTGGATTCTACATCTCGTATCCTTTCTCCTGCTGTTTTAGGTGCTGAACATTATGATACTGCACAACGTGTAAAAGAAATTCTTCAACGTTATAAAGAACTACAAGATATCATCGCCATCTTAGGTATGGACGAGTTATCTGAAGAAGATAAATTAACTGTTCACCGCGCTCGTCGTGTACAACGTTTCTTATCACAACCTTTCCACGTAGCAGAGCAATTTACAGGCTTAAAAGGTGTATTGGTAGACATTAAAGATACCATCAAAGGCTTCAATATGATTATTGAAGGTGAAGTCGATGAATATCCAGAGGCTGCCTTCAACTTAGTAGGTAACATTGATGATGCTATCGAAAAAGGTAAGAAATTATTAGCAGAAGCAGTTTAATTTAGATATTAGACCATAGATATGAGATAATAGACTTTCGATTATCTCATATCTATTTGAAAACCTAAAGTTCTCAAATCTCATATCTCAAATCTTATATCTAAGAATAATGAAATTAACAATTATCACTCCCGACAAATTGGTATACGAAGGCGAAGTAACATCTGTTACCGTCCCTGGTTCTGCTGGTTCTTTTCAAATTTTGAAAGACCACGCGGCAATTGTTTCTACTTTGGAAGATGGAAAAGTAATTATTCAACAAGGTAAAGGTGGACAAGAAGTGTTCATTAAAGGTGGCGTCGTGGAAGCAAAAGACAATGTCATTACCGTGCTTGCTGAAGGAATTATCGGAGATTAAATCAATTGATTTTAAAATATTGAAAAGCTTCCGGTAGAAATATCGGAAGCTTTTTTTTTAAAGTTTTTTTGACAATTTCTTCATTTTAGGAAGAAATTTGCCCTTTGTAACAAAAAATAATTTTTTGACCATGTAGACCAATTTTAAATACGGTATACGACTAACAAAATTTAAAACCGAACAAACCAAAGAATAACAGTTTAAAATTTTTTAAAACATAAAAATTTAAAATTTTATTCTAAATAGAAAATTAGCACTTTAGCTATTGCCAATTATTGTAATTCCTGCTACCTTGAGGAAATGAAAATCGAAGGTTTTTACCAAGGCCTGAGATAGCATGATTTACCAGCAAAAAAACCAAAGAGGGAATTATTTAAATAAGGTAAATTTTGGGTTATGAAATATTACGACAAGAACACATTGATTTATTTAGACGGAGCTTTTGTAAAAGCTTCTGAGGCTGCATTGAATCCTTTTGCACAATCGCTTCATTATGGCTATGCTGTATTCGATGGTCTACGCGCGTACAATACCCACAATGGCCCGCGTATCTTTAAGGCGGACAAGCATTTTGACCGATTAAAGAAATCTTGTGAAGCGGTTGGAATTCCTTATCAATGGAGCAACCGTGAGCTAATTGACAAATGCTATGAGCTTTTGGCCGTAAACAATTTACGGGAGGCTTATATCCGCCCACTAGTGCTCACAGGATCCAATATGCACCTGACCTCCTCTACAGAAGCTAATCTAATGATTGCCGCCTGGGAATGGGGACCTTATCTTGGTCAGAACCTGCTCCGTGTATGCATCTCTGATATCAAAAGACCTAATCCAAAATCTTTTAAAACTGACTCGAAGATATCAGGGCAGTACGTAAACTCTATTTTGGCAACAACAGAAGCTATTAACAGAGGTTTCGACGAAGCACTTATGCTTGACCATGAAGGTTTCGTCGCGCAAGCTTCCAGTGAGAATATTTTTATTGAGAAAGATTTCAAAATCTATACTCCACCGGCAAAGAATATATTCCCCGGCATCACAAGGCAGACCGTTAAAAACATCTGTAAAAAGCTGAATTTCGAAGTCATTGAAAAACAATTGACAGTAGAAGATATCTATACTGCAGATAGCGCATTCCTCTGTGGTACTGCAGCAGAAATTATCGGAATCAAACAAGTCGACGATGTGATCTATCAAGAAGAGTGGGAACACAGTATAGGTGCGTCGATACAAAGAAGATATAAAAATTTAGTATTAGAGAACGAAAATTATGAAGTCATTATCTAACGGCGAAAATGCAATGAACAAATACAGCCGTACATTTACACAAGACGAAACGCAACCTGCTGCTAAAGCGATGCTTTATGGTATCGGTTTGACAGATGCCGATATGGACAAGGCGCAGGTCGGTATTGCCAGCATGGGATATGATGGTAATACGTGTAATATGCACCTCAATGATTTGGCACAAATCGTCAAAAAAGGTGTTTGGAACAATGACTTAGTGGGTTTGACCTTTGGCACTATCGGTGTCAGTGACGGTATGAGCAATGGTACAGATGGTATGCGTTACTCATTGGTCAGTCGTGATGTAATCGCTGATAGTATCGAAACGATCTGTGGCGGTCAATATTACGATGGTCTGATCTCTATTCCTGGATGTGATAAAAACATGCCCGGTGCTATTATCGCAATGGCCCGTTTGGACCGCCCGTCTTTAATGGTCTATGGTGGTACAATTGCACCTGGACATTATAAAGGTGAGGAATTAAACATTGTCTCTGCCTTTGAAGCCTTAGGACAACGCATCTGCGGTAATCTCTCCGATGAAGATTACGAGGGTATTATCAAACATACTTGTCCCGGTGCCGGTGCTTGTGGTGGTATGTATACTGCAAATACAATGGCTTCCGCAATTGAGGCATTGGGAATGAGCTTGCCTTACTCTTCTTCTAATCCGGCAATCTCTGAAGCAAAGAAAAATGAATGTTTAGATGCGGGTAAATACATCCGTACCTTACTGGAAAAAGATATTAAACCTTCCGATATCATGACGCGTAAAGCATTCGAGAATGCATTACGTGCGATCGTTATCTTAGGTGGAAGCACCAATGCGGTACTTCACTTTATTGCAATCGGCAAAGCGGTAGGCGTTGACATTTCTCAGGATGATTTCCAACGTATGAGTGATGAAACACCGGTACTGGCAGATTTTAAACCTTCCGGTAAATACCTAATGCAGGATCTTCAACAATATGGTGGAACTCCTGCCGTAATGAGATATCTTCTGGATGAAGGTTTACTGCATGGCGATTGTATCACTGTAACTGGCAAAACGGTTGCTGAAAATTTAGCTGATGTAAAATCCATTATGGCGTATGATCAGCCTATTATCAAACCGTTGAGCGACCCAATCAAAGCAACAGGACATTTACAGATTCTTTACGGAAACCTAGCTGAAAAAGGTTCGGTAGCAAAAATATCGGGTAAAGAAGGAGAAAAATTCACCGGCCCTGCACGTGTATTCGATGGCGAACATGACTTAGTCGCTGGTATTGCCTCGGGTAGAATTAAACAGGGAGATGTGGTCGTTATTAAAAACGAAGGCCCAATAGGCGCTCCAGGTATGCCTGAGATGCTTAAACCAACTTCATTAATTATCGGTGCTGGTTTAGGTAAATCCGTGGCATTGATCACAGATGGTCGTTTCTCTGGTGGAACGCATGGTTTCGTCGTAGGTCACATTACACCTGAATCCTACAAGGGTGGATTAATCGGCTTGGTGCATGATGACGATATCATCGAGATTGACGCTGTTAATAATACAATCAATGTGAAACTTTCTGATGAGGAGATTGCACAACGTCGTGCGGCTTGGGTACAACCTGCATTAAAAGTGAGCAAAGGTGTGTTATACAAATATGCTAAAACCGTGGCTGACGCTTCAGAAGGATGTGTGACAGACTTATAGAAAAGTAAACAGTTCAAATTAAAAAATGGAAAGACTGTCAAGCATTTGGCTTGCACAAGAAGAATCTTAATACTCAATACTAATATTTCAATACTAATCAATATGAGTACACTGGAAATAACAGAAAATAAGGCCGCTAAAGAGCAGCAAACTCCGACACAGATTTCGGGATCAAAAGCTGTTTTGGAAGCCTTATTGAGCGAAGGAGTTGATACCGTATTTGGTTATCCTGGAGGCGCAATTATGCCAATCTATGATGCCCTTTATGATTATACGGATCGTCTGAAGCATATTTTAGTGCGCCATGAACAAGGTGGAATCCACGCGGCGCAAGGTTATGCAAGAACTTCAGGTCGTACAGGTGTCGTCTTCGCGACAAGTGGTCCTGGAGCAACAAACCTAGTTACAGGACTGGCTGATGCCATGATCGACAGTAACCCGATCGTCTGTATTACAGGCCAGGTCTTTGCTTCACTATTGGGGACAGATGCTTTTCAGGAAACAGATGTCATCAATATTACCGCACCGGTCACGAAATGGAACTACCAAGTCACCGACGCTACTGAAATTCCAGCTGCACTCGCAAAAGCATTTTATATCGCCAGCACCGGTCGTCCAGGCCCGGTACTGATCGATATCACCAAAAATGCGCAAATACAATTGTTCGATTACTTCGGTTACGAAAAATGCAATCACGTACGCAGTTATAGACCTGCACCGCAGGTCCGCAAAGAGTATGTGGAGCAAGCTGCTGAATTAATCAACAATGCAAAAAAACCATTTATACTTTTCGGTCAGGGAATTATTTTAGGTAAAGCCGAGGCGGAATTCAAAGCTTTTATCGAAAAGACGGGCATTCCTTCCGCAGCAACTGTCATGGGATTGAGCGCCCTTCCAACGGACCACAAACTTCATGTTGGTATGCTGGGTATGCATGGCAATTATGCACCAAATGTCATGACCAATGAGTGTGATGTTTTAATCGCAATCGGTATGCGCTTCGATGACCGTGTCACAGGCCGATTGGACAAATATGCCAAACAGGCGAAAGTGATCCATTTGGATATTGACCCTGCTGAGATCGACAAAAACGTACAAACTACAGTACCGGTATGGGGTGATTGTAAAGAATCACTTCCAATGCTTACCGAATTGGTAAATGCTGTGGATCATTCTGCATGGTTAGCACAATTCCGTCAGCTTGAACAGGAAGAAATCAAAGAAGTCATCCAAAATGAACTTCATCCGCAAACGGATATCATGACCATGGGTGAGGTAATTAATGTATTGAATGAATTGACTGGTGGTGATGCCATTATCACAACAGATGTAGGTCAGCATCAGATGGTGTCCTGTCGTTATGCTAAGTTTAACAACAGCAAATCCAATGTAACATCAGGTGGATTGGGAACCATGGGCTTTGGTCTTCCGGCTGCGATCGGCGCCTGGTACGGTGCACCAGAGAAAACTGTTGTTGCTATCATCGGTGACGGTGGTATCCAAATGACCATTCAGGAATTGGGAACTATCATGCAGTTTGGCGCGAAGGTGAAAATCATGATCTTGAACAACGAGTTCTTAGGTATGGTACGTCAATGGCAACAACTGTTTCATGACAAGCGCTATTCATTCGTGAATATCACCAGTCCTGACTTTGTTGCAGTTGCCAAAGGATATTATATCGATGGACAGAAAATTTCAGAACGCAAAGATCTTCGCAATGCCCTTCAGACCATGCTTGAACACGATGGTGCTTACCTATTGGAAGTTATGGTAGGAAAGGAAAACAATGTATTTCCGATGGTTGCACAAGGAACATCCGTATCAGAGATCCGCTTAAAGTAAAGTTTAAAATGGAAAAACAAGAATATACCATTACCCTATATACAGAGAATTCTATCGGTCTTATCGGCAGGATCTCAACGATTTTTTCAAGAAGAAAAATCAATATCGAAAGCTTGAATACCTCCCCTTCTGAAGTAGAAGGCATACATCGGTTTACCATTGTCATTACAGAGGCTGAAGATGTTCTGCGCAAGCTTTGTCGCCAGTTGGAAAAACAGATTGATATTCTTAAAGCCTACTATAACACCAATGACGAGGTGATCTGGCAAGAACAAGCTTTATATAAAGTCCCTGCAGACGTTGTCAATGAGAAGGTATATGTTGAACGTTTACTACGTCAATATGGTGCTAATGTGGTTGTGATCCGTAACGATTATATCGTTTTCGAAACTGCAGGTCACCGCGAGGAAATCGATAAGTTGACAGAAGAATTAACCAAGTATGGTTTGATCGAATTTGTACGGGGAGCACGTATCGCTATCATTAAAGATAGCGCCGGTTTCCACTCCAAATTGGTCCAGTTTGAAGCAAAGGAACCCTCGATAGAAATTGTTGAAAATGAATATCTCGACAAACGGGATGATGTATTTACGATGTAAGCTTTAATAGTAATATGCAAGAAACATTTAAATTTATCTTACAGGCACGCCAAAAATTCATTGAATTGGTGGATAGCCTTTCCATAGAGCAACTCAACAAAATCCCTACTGGATTTAATAATAATATTATCTGGAATTTCGGACATATCGTCGTGAGTACACAGACTTTAGTCTATGTTCGTACAGGTGTCAAAGCAGACACTTCTTGGGTGAAATACAACGAAGATTACAGAAAAGATACTAAACCCACACGTTTTGTGGAGCAGGCTGAAATTGATGAATTAAAAGCAATCGCTATCCAAAGTATCGAACAGATCGCCAAAGACTACGAAAATGGTATTTTCGGAGAGATTACCTCTTTTTCAACCGCGACCTATGGTTATCCAATGAATACAGTTGAAGATGTTATCGCTTTGACCTCTGGACATGATAATGTTCATTATGGCTATGCTTTGGCACAACGCAGATGTTTATAAATTAAAAAAATAGAAATTAAAAAATAAAAAGAGAAGAAAGAAAGCTGGTAAGCCATAAGCTAGAAAAACCAAAATCTCAATTCTCATATCTCATTACTCAATACTAAATCAAAACAATGGCAAATTATTTCAACACTTTACCGCTTAGAGAGCAGTTAGAACAATTAAGTCACGCTGAATTCATGGATAATACTGAATTCACCGATGGTGTAAATGCTTTAAAAGGTAAAAAAATCGTAATCGTAGGATGTGGTGCTCAAGGCTTGAACCAAGGTTTAAACTTAAGAGATAGCGGATTGGACGTATCTTATGCTTTACGTAAAGAAGCTATTGAACAAAAAAGAGATTCTTGGAAAAACGCGACGGACAACAACTTCAATGTAGGAACTTATGAAGAGTTGATTCCAACAGCAGATTTGGTCATTAACTTGACTCCAGATAAACAACATACTTCGGTTATCACTGCAGTTATGCCGTTGATGAAAGAAGGCGCAACCCTATCTTATTCACACGGTTTCAACATTGTTGAGGAAGGCATGCAAATCCGTAAAGACATCACGGTCATCATGGTTGCTCCAAAATGTCCAGGATCTGAAGTACGTGCTGAATACCTTCGTGGATTTGGTGTCCCTACTTTGATCGCTGTTCACCCGGAGAATGATCCTCAAGGAAAAGGCTGGGCTGAAGCTAAAGCATACTGCGTAGGAACAGGTGGCCACAAAGCCGGTGTATTGAAATCTTCATTCGTAGCGGAAGTAAAATCAGATCTAATGGGTGAGCAAACTATTCTTTGTGGTTTGTTGCAAACAGGCTCTATTTTATCTTTCGACAAAATGATCGAAAAAGGAATTGAAGCTGGATACGCATCCAAATTGGTACAATATGGTGTTGAGGTGATTACTGAAGCCTTGAAACATGGTGGTGTAAGCGGTATGATGGACCGTTTGAGCAACCCTGCAAAAGTGAAAGCTTTCGAGATCTCTGAAGAATTGAAAGATATCATGCGTCCATTGTTCCAAAAACACCAAGACGATATCATGTCAGGTCACTTCAGCAAGACGATGATGGAAGATTGGGCAAATGGCGATGCCAACTTATTGAAATGGAGAGCTGAAACAGGTGAAACTGCATTCGAAAAAACAGCGGCTGGTGATGTTAAAATCAACGAGCAAGAATACTTCGACAATTATACCTTGATGGTTGCTTTCATTCGTGCTGGGGTAGAATTGGCATTTGAAACAATGGTTGAAGCTGGTATCAAACCAGAGTCTGCTTATTACGAATCATTGCACGAAACACCATTGATCGCAAATACGATCGCACGTAAGAAATTGTTTGAAATGAACCGTGTTATTTCTGACACAGCAGAATACGGTTGTTACCTATTTGATCAAGCTTGTAAACCTTTATTGGCTGATTTCATGAAAACTGTTGATACAGATTTAGTAGGTAAAAACTTTAACGAAAACAAAGATGCAGCAGTTGATAATGCACAATTAGTTGTTATCAACGAAATTTTACGTGATCATCCAGTAGAAATCGTTGGCCGTAAATTGCGTAAAGCAATGACCGCAATGAAAGCGATCAAAACTGTTTAAAAATCCATACGAATTATCTATTTTTTAACGGCCGTATGGAATATCCAAGTGAATTCAATAGACATATGTGCGCTGAAATCATGAAAATTTCGTAATTTAGTATATTAAAACCAAGGTGATATTGAGACATTTACAATATCACCTTGGTTAATATAAAAATAACATAAGAGAGAATAAAAATGTCAAAAACATTAGTAGAAAAGATTTGGGATGCTCACGTCGTCAAGCGTGAAGAGGGGTTTCCTGATATTATATATATCGATACCCACTTGATTCACGAGGTTACTTCACCTCAAGCTTTTGATGGCTTACGCAAAAGAGGAATTCCAGTCTTTCGTCCAAAGCAAACGGTAGCTACTGCTGACCATAACGTACCGACCCTCAACCAACATCTACCGATCAAAGAAGAGCTATCGCGCTATCAAGTTGATATGCTGACCAAAAATTGTGCTGAATTTGGTATTGAATTATATGGTTTGGGACATCCTTATCAAGGGATTGTACACGTGATCGGTCCAGAGTTGGGTATCACACTCCCCGGTAAAACCATGGTCTGTGGAGATAGCCATACCTCAACACATGGTGCCTTTGGAGCTATCGCTTTTGGTATTGGAACTTCTCAGGTTGAGCAGGTCTTTGCGACGCAATGTTTATTGCAGTCCAAGCCTAAAACAATGAAAATTGAAGTCAATGGTACCCTACAAAAAGGAGTTGGCGCAAAAGATATTATCCTCTATATTATCGCCAAGATTTCTGCAGCAGGTGGTACAGGCTATTTTATCGAATATGCCGGTTCAGCAATCCGCTCTTTGAGCATGGAAGCACGTATGACCATCTGTAACATGAGTATCGAAATGGGTGCACGCGGTGGACTTATTGCACCAGATCAAATCACATTTGATTATGTGGAAGGTCGTGAATTCGCACCAAAAGGAGAAGAATGGGACAGCGCCTTAGCCTACTGGAAAACATTGTATTCAGACGAAGATGCCATCTTTGATAAAGTATTGACCTTTGATGCAGCAGATATCGCCCCAATGATTACCTATGGTACAAATCCAGGCATGGGTATGGGGATTGCCGAACATATCCCAGCAACAAGTGCACAACCCGAATCAGAAAGACCATCGTATCAAAAAGCCTTAGACTACATGGGCTTTAAAGACGACTCTACGGTCTTGGGTAACCGTGTTGATTATGTATTCATTGGAAGCTGTACCAACTCCCGTATCGAAGATTTACGCGAAGTAGCTTCATTCGTTAAAGGAAAACAAAAAGCACAGGATGTCGAAGTATGGATTGTGCCAGGCTCCAAGCAGGTAGAAAAACAAGCCAAAGAAGAGGGCTTGGATAAAATATTTGAAGCGGCTGGATTCCAGTTACGTGAACCTGGATGTTCGGCATGTTTAGGTATGAACGAAGACAAAATTCCTGCGGGTAAATATTGTGTTTCGACCTCCAACAGAAACTTCGAGGGGCGTCAAGGGCCTAACGCGCGCACCATGTTGGTATCACCACTGACAGCAGCAGCGGCAGCAGTAACAGGAAAAGTAACAGATGTTAGAGAGTTGATCTAAGAAAATAAAGCATATCGTATATTAATCTAAAAATGAAAAGTAATAGTAATATTAAGATCACATCTATCATCTTAGCCGGGGCGACACTTTTTACCAGTTGTGCAAGCACAACATTAATTCAGTCAAACCCAATTGGTGCAAAAGTTTATATTCAAGGAGAATATGCTGGTACAACACCATATTCTTATAAAGACACTAAAATCGTCGGTAGTACCACTGACCTGAAAATTGAGAAAGAGGGGTATGAACCTTTTTCGACAAGTTTCTCACGAAATGAAAAAGCTGATGTTGGCGCTATTATAGGTGGCATTTTTGTTTTGGTTCCATTTCTATGGACAATGAAGTATAAAGACCAACATACATATGAACTAATACCTTTAGGTGCAGGAGCTAAAAAAGAAGCGACAACAGATACATCAATAGCAACAAAATTACAGGAGCTAAAAAAGATGTACGATGACAAGCTCATAACCAAAGAGGAGTACGAACAACAACGGGAAAAGGTTTTGAACAACTACAGTTCGACTGAAAATAAAACGGATAAAAAAACAGAAAGCTAGTATTTAAAGCTTTTGGTTTTTTATTTTGACTTTGAAAAAAATGAAAAAATTTGAAACTTTAACTTCACCGGTAGTTCCACTACCAATTGAAAATATTGATACCGATCAGATCATACCGGCACGTTTCTTAAAAGCGACCACACGTGAGGGCTTTGGAAACAATCTGTTCCGTGACTGGCGTTTTGATAGCGAGAATCAGCCTAAAGCAGATTTCGTATTGAATAACCCAACCTATTCGGGAAAGATATTGGTTGCTGGCAAAAACTTTGGTTGCGGCTCTAGCCGTGAGCATGCTGCATGGGCGATTCAAGACTATGGTTTTGATGTGGTCATCAGTTCGTTTTTTGCAGATATCTTTAAAGGTAACGCCCTTAATAATGGCGTATTGCCGATACAGGTTTCGGAAGAATTTTTAGCTAAAATCTTCGAATTGGTACACCAAAACCCAAACACAGAAATTATCGTTGATCTCGAAAAACAAACGGTTATGTTGACAGAGACTGGCGATCAATTTGAATTTGAAATCAATCCATACAAAAAATCATGCTTGATTAATGGATACGATGATATCGATTTCATCCTTAATCAAAAAGATTTAATTGAATCATTTGAAACAACAAGAAAATGGTAGACCCAGTCGTCCATATTGCCAATTTAACTATTCAGCATGGTAAGGATACCGTGCTGCAAGATTTAAATTGGCAAATTTTTCCTGGGGAACAATGGATCTTAGGAGGTCCGAGTGGCACAGGAAAAACAACGCTAGCAAAAGCAATTGCGGGACAACTAAAATATCAGGGCAGCCTATCCTTTCATTTGGATATGGACAGTCCCTTACCAGCTCTTGTGCATTACGTCTCCAATTGGTTTCAATTTACCAATCTGGAGGGTGATCGCAATTTCTATTACCAACAACGCTACAATAAATTTGCAAAAAACGATACACTAACGGTTTTTGCTGAATTAAAACATTTTGCAAAGCAACAACAGCTTGCCTTTGAAGATGTAGCACCTTACCTCGCTATCTTTGGATTTGAAAACTTCAAAGATCAACAGTTGATCGAACTTTCCAGTGGCGAACATAAAAGGCTACAGTTGGTCAAAGCACTGTGGCTTCAACCTCAGCTATTGATTATCGACCAGCCTTATACCGGACTGGATGTACAATCCAGAAAAGATCTGAATCAGGTCTTTGATCAGCTTGCAGAAAAAGGTGTATCACTGCTGCTGATCAGTAACGATGACGAGCAGCCTGATTGCATCAATCGTTTTGCTGAAATCCAAGATGGGAAAATAGTCATTCGTCAAAACAGTGGTGAAATTTCAAAAGGAATACCACGAAAGCGAAAGGAATTACCTTATTTCTTGCAACAATCGCCTAAAGTCTCCGCTCCCATCATGGTAAAGATGAAGCAGATTCATATTTCCTATGGCGAGAAGCAGGTCTTAAAAAATATTGATTGGGAAGTTAAAGCAGGTGAAAAATGGTTGTTGCAAGGACATAATGGCTCCGGAAAATCGACCTTATTAAGTCTGATCAATGGAGATCATCCGCAGGCCTATGCTAATGATATCCACCTTTTCGGTAAAAAAAGAGGATCAGGAGAAAGTATCTGGGAAATTAAAGAACACCTTGGTATCATTTCTCCCGAATTACATTGGTACTACGATATGAATGCCAATGTGGGACAAACAATCGCTTCGGGGTTCTTCGACTCAATGAGTCTCTATCAGAAATTAGGGTACGAGCAACAGCAGAAACTGGAACAGGTACTTCATTTTTTCGATCTCAAAGAAGTGAAGCATAAAACATTAGGATCTTTACCCTTAGGTCAACAGCGGTTAGCCTTACTAGCCCGCACCATTGTAAAGCATCCCGAATTGCTTATATTAGATGAACCTTGTCAGGGATTAGACAAGGAACAATCACAATATTTCAATGATGTGATCGATGACCTGAGCAAGAATGGCCAAACCCTTATTTATGTTGGTCATTTCCAAAGCCAATTACCGACCTGTATAGATAACAAGATGGTACTGGAAAAGGGTGAAATTAAATCCGTAGAACGAGTTATCCACAAAAAAGAAGCTTTATCAACATAGAAATTGTGGAAAACGATAATTAACAATAGATATTAGACAATAGACATGAGTGGATGGATATTCAAAATTTATAAAAATAGCATCTCAATACTCATATCTCAATACGCAATACTAAGAAAGCAATGAAAAAAAACATATTAATCATCCCCGGAGATGGCATTGGCCAAGAAGTAACAACATGGGGTAAAAAAGTTTTAGAAAAGATTGGTGAAAATTATGGTCATGAATTCAGTTTCGATGAAGCGATCATGGGACACACTGCGATTGAGGCTACAGGAAATCCGCTTCCGGATGAAACGCTAGCGAAAGCAAAAGCGTCAGATGCGATCCTTTTCGGCGCGATCGGACATATCAAATACGACAACGATCCATCTGCTAAAGTAAGACCCGAGCAAGGCTTATTGAAGATCCGTAAAGAATTGGGTTTATATGCCAATCTTCGTCCTATCCTTTTATTTGATGAATTATTGGATGCGTCGAGTTTAAAGCCTGAAATCCTACAAGGAACAGATATTCTTTTCTTCCGTGAGTTGACGGGTGACGTTTATTTTGGGGAGAAAAACCGCAATGAGGACAATACCTTTGCTTCAGATTTGATGAACTACCACCGTTATGAAGTAGAGCGTATCGCACGTAAAGCTTATGATGCTGCCCGTACCCGTAACAAGAGATTATGCTCAGTTGATAAAGCCAATGTATTGGAAACTTCCCGGTTATGGAGAGAAGTTGTCCAAGAAATTGCAAAAGAATACCCTGATGTTGAAACAGAACACATGTTTATCGACAATGCAGCAATGCAATTGGTTAAGAATCCGAAGAAATTTGATGTCGTATTAACAGCGAATCTTTTTGGTGATATCTTGACAGATGAAGCATCGCAGATCGCGGGATCAATGGGGATGTTGGCCTCAGCTTCAGTCGGTGATGGAACAGGTTTCTTCGAGCCTATCCATGGTTCGGCACATGATATCGCGGGCCAAAATAAAGCGAATCCACTTGCCTCAATTCTATCGGCGGCATTAATGCTTGACATTAGCTTTGGTCTTCAGGAAGAAGCAAAAGCAGTGACCAATGCTGTTGCTGAAACACTAAAAGCAGGTTGGAGAACGGGAGATATCGCCAATGCCCATACTGAGGCATCTAAAGTCCTAGGTACGCAAGAAATGGGTGAAAAAGTATTAGCGTTTATTAAATAGTAATGAGATATGGGTAGGGAGTTTTACTTCTTACGTTTTTTTATAAATCTTTTGAATTAAGAAATTATGTTACACGATCCTAATCATCTTTACATCTTCGACACCACATTACGTGATGGCGAACAGGTACCAGGATGCCAATTAACTACTCCAGAGAAAATTGAGATCGCGAAGGATTTAGAAAAACTAGGTGTCGATATTATCGAAGCCGGTTTTCCTGTTTCCAGCCCCGGAGATTTTCAATCTGTCGTAGCGTTATCCAAGGCGGTGAATGATGTTATTATATGTGCATTAACCCGTGCTAATCAAAACGATATTGACGTCGCTGCCGAGGCATTGAAATATGCCAAGCGCCCACGTATCCATACCGGCATTGGTTCTTCAGATATGCATATCAAATATAAATTCAATAGTACGCGTGAAGAAATTTTAGAGCGTGCGGTAGCGGCTGTAAAACATGCGAAATCCTATGTGGAAGATGTCGAGTTTTATGCGGAGGATGCGGGACGTGCCGATCTGGAATTTTTAGCTAAAATGATTGAATCAGTGATTGCTGCTGGCGCGACAGTGGTGAATATTCCAGACACCAACGGCTATTGCTTACCAGACCAATATGGTGCTAAAATCAAGTATCTCAAGGAGAATGTACGGAATATTGATCAAGCAATCATCTCTGCACATTGTCATAATGATTTAGGACTAGCTACAGCCAATTCCATTGCTGCAATACAAAACGGTGCCCGTCAGGTAGAATGTACCATCAATGGTATCGGTGAACGTGCGGGTAATACCTCCTTGGAAGAAGTTGCGATGATCCTTAAAGTACACAACCAAGCTTTCGGTAGCTTAACTTCAAATATTGATAGCCGTATGTTTACCTATCTATCACGTAAAGTGAGTGAAATGATGAACATGCCTGTGCAACCCAATAAAGCGATTGTTGGCCGGAATGCCTTTGCCCATAGTTCAGGTATACACCAAGATGGCTTCTTGAAACACCGCGAAAATTATGAAATTATCAGACCCGAAGATGTGGGTCTTGATGAAGCAGATATCATCTTAACTGCCCGTTCAGGAAGACATGCACTTAAACACCATTTAGAGCGCTTAGGTTTCCATCTTGAAAAAGATGATCTTGCAGATTGCTATCAACGCTTTTTGGTTTTGGCCGACGAAAAGAAAAATATTTGTGATGATGACCTAAAAAGCCTCATCCAAGAAAAGATATAAAAAAGGGAAGGCTGCTGATGCAGCCTTTTTTTATCAAGAACATATTTTTTAAGAGGATTTCACAATCACATGTATAAACTTTTTTGTTCTATTCGCTCGTGGTCTTTCTCATAAAAATCAACTAAATTTAAATCAACTTTTAAACACAGTATAGGTAGCATCTCCAGCATAGCGGTGGATATCCCCGCTTTCTTTACTACCTTCATTAGACATATCATCTAACTATGGATCTATCAACCCTAAACATCGATTCCGAAGCTACACTTGAGCGCATCAAATCTGTGGTCAATCGTACCCCCCTACAATATAATCGGCATTTATCCGAAAAATATGACGCAGAAGTCTATCTCAAAAGAGAAGATTTGCAAGTCGTACGTTCTTATAAATTACGTGGTGCCTACAATAAGATTATTTCGTTGACAGATGAAGAAAGGCAACGTGGCGTAGTCTGTGCAAGTGCAGGTAATCATGCCCAGGGTGTGGCCTTTTCATGTAACAAATTAGACATTAAAGGTGTTATATTTATGCCTGGACCGACCCCTCGTCAAAAAATCTCACAGACCGAAATGTGGGGTAATGGCAATGTTGAAATTGTATTGACTGGCGATACATTTGATGACTGTCAAAAAGCTGCTCTGGCATACACGGAAGAACATGGTATGACTTTCATTCCGCCATTTGATGATCTCAAAGTGGTGGAAGGACAAGGTACTGTAGCCGTTGAAGCATTGCAGGATCTTCCGGATATGGACGCCATATTTATTCCGATCGGTGGTGGTGGACTAGCTGCCGGAGCAAGCTATTACCTGAAAAGCAAAAACAAAGCGATCAAGTGTTACGGTGTAGAGCCTGAAGGTGCACCATCGATGCAAGCTGCACTTGAAAACGACGCACCCTTTGAATTAGAGCACATCAACAAGTTTGTGGATGGAGCTGCTGTAAAAAAAATAGGGGCTACAACCTTCGCCATTGCTAAGCAACTGCTTGATGATACACGCTCTATTCCTGAAGGTAAAATCTGTACCTGTATTTTGGAGTTATACAATAAAGATGCAATCGTCGTTGAACCTGCAGGAGCACTTTCTGTTGCCGCATTGGAGTTCCACAAAGATGAAATTAAAGGGAAGAAAGTAGTCTGTATTATTTCAGGTGGCAACAATGATATTGACCGCATGAGTGAGATCAAAGAACTGTCTCTACTTTATGAAGGATACAAGCACTATTTTATCGTTCGCTTTCCACAGCGCCCAGGTGCATTAAAACTTTTCGTTTCCGAGGTTCTCGGTCCTAAAGACGATATCACCCGGTTTGAGTTTATCAAAAAAACAGAACGCGAAAGGGGTCCAGCCCTAGTCGGCATTGAGCTCAACAAGCCTGAAGATTACGAAACATTGATCGAACGAATGAAAGAATACAAATTCGATGTCATTGAAATCAATAAAGATCAAACATTATTCGAATATCTGGTGTAAAAAATAAAAAGCTGCGATTTAAATGCAGTAAAAAAATAAACACATTCAAAATTAGAGAATGGACCACAGCCCAAAAGTTAGACAAAAAAACTTTTGGGCTGTATTATTATGAGCGAACAGACATTTGAAGATAAACTCGTCCTTTTTTCAATGGACTAGCTTGAGTAATAATAGGAAACGGGAACTGTATTTATATTTCCGACAAGATTAAAAACCGGTTTGAACAATTTGCCAAGTCGTTTATATCTGTTAAAATTAATGCTATTTTCATCACATAAAAATCTTATATTTAAGTGTTTAATCAAAAATAAGCACAGATGAGAGTACTAATTTTAACGATTTTGACCCTAATCGGTCAACTTAGCTTCGCCCAGACAGACAAAAGCAAACGTCCAAGTCCTCCAGACAACACCAAGGTAACCACAACCGATGGTGTTACCATCGACATCAATTACAGCCGTCCTTCACTCAAAGGTCGCAAGCTCGGAGTTGATATTGTTCCTGCCGGTGTAGTCTGGCGTACAGGCGCCAATGAAGCCACTACGATCGAATTCAATAAAGATGTATTGGTTGAAGGAAAAAAACTAGCCGCAGGGAAATATGGTCTTTATAGTATCCCTGGAGAACACGAAACAACCCTTATGTTCAGCAAAGTGTGGAATCAATGGGGTACAAAATATGACGCTAAAGATGATGCGCTACGCGTTTCAGTCAGTAATGGTAAGTCAGATAACAGTCAGGAACAGTTCAAAATAAATGCGACTCCCGAAGGTAATATTTCACTGGAATGGGGAGAATACGTCATTCCTTTTAAGGTCAAAGCAAGTAACTAGCTGATCCCATAAGTCCGTTTTATAAAAATAGGCTACCGGTCAAAGTACGACGGGTAGCCTATTTTTATAGGATCGAACAGCTTTAATATGGTCAAAAAGCAGTTCGTATGCTTAGTCAATAATCGTCTTTTCAGTGACCGTCTTGTCTGTTTTATTCAACCCGTACTTTACCATAAAGGCATTATACTCCTCCTCATCACGATTCATCTTATCATACCAGTTCTTTTTCAGTATAAGTGTAGTAATACCCAATATCAAGATTGTTGCGAGTAACCCTTGTCCCTGTTTGATCACAATATACATGGGCACCAAGGTCAGACAACATTGCCATACAATGCCAACGACCACATTGACCATATCCCGTTTAAAATGATCATTCTTCTTGAGATCCGGATATTTCGCTAGGGCTTTTTGATGAATCGGGGCCCAAAATCCCCAAGGACGCACACGCACATAAAAGTCTACCAACACTTCCTCTTCGGTGGGTCGGGATAACCATGTTCCTACAAAACAACCCAATAAAGATAGGACAAACAAAAAAGGAAAGAAATACAATGGCAGTGTATCCGGAAAAACCTGCGGTAAAATAATCGCTCCGAATATGCCCGCTAGCATTCCCCAAAAAAATCCGGCACCATTAAAACGCCACCAATGCCATTTCAATACGTTTGCGGCAATATAACCGCCATATAACGCGGAAACAATCCATTGTAAAACGGAATTTATATTCTGCACATATAAGCCAATAATAGTGCTACAGACGACCACAGCGATTGATACAGCATAACTCAGACGGATCTGCTTTTTGGGTGAAGCAGACCGGTACATAAACTTCAACAACACGTCATTTACAAGATAAGCCTGAGCAGCATTTACCGTTGAAGCAAATGAAGACATGAATGCCGCCAATAGCCCAGCTAGCAATAGCCCAGTCAACCCAACCTTGCCGAAGCGGCTGATAGCTTTAGGCAGAATAATTTCAAAATCCATCTGATTGCCCATATGTGCAAATTCATCCCGAAAAAATACTAGCGCTAATACTGTGAACCCCATAATCATCAGATACCGTGGGATAAGTAGAATGACCGACACCGAACCGCTCATTAAGGCCGCTTCCTTAGGGGATCTACAGGCCAATATCTTCTGCATGTCATAGTTGGCAGCCGGTCCTGCCATGCTCATAAATAACCCTTTAAATAGCATCATCATGACAAATACCGTAAAAAGATTATATTGATCATCGGCGATCCGATCCATGATGGAGGGAAGTAAAGTACTCCAGTCCAAATCCAGGTGCCAACCGAAGAAAGGAGAGTCCCAGCCTTCCGGTGTGTTTGCCGCCAATAGTTCAGGGCTAACCTGCTGCATAGCAATGACAGCAATAGCAATCCCCGAAATAATCATAATAGCAAACTTGACCATATCCGCCCACACAATACTGTGCATCCCACCAAGCATGACGTAAAAAGTCGTAATCGCTGTAAAGAAAATACCATACAGTTGAGGAGCCATCGCTGGATCAATCGTCAATGGAATAAAGCGAGATACTTGTTCCCATGGAAAAAAAACTTCCATGAATTTCCCTATACCGATAAAGCCGTAACACAAAAAACCCATTACCGCAACAATGGCATATAGAATGACGATGGTATAGGCGCCATCAGCTCCCCGACCATGACCAAAACGTGTACGGATCCATTCTGCTCCGGTGAGGACATTGGATCGCCGCAACCAGACCGACAAATAGACCATCAAAAAAATCTGATTAAAAACAGGCCATAACCAAGGGATCCACATGCTTTTTAAGCCATATACAAAAGCAAGGTAAACCATCCACATGGTTCCTGAAATGTCAAACATGCCCGATGCATCAGAAATACCGAGCATGTAATAGGGAAGCGTTTTTCCGCCTAAAAAATAGGAATCAAGATTCTTGGCGGCTCGCTTTTTAAGGATCAAACCGATTACAATCATCGCAAGCAAATAACTGACGATGATAACTATATCTATTACGGAAATTTCCATGAATATTCTTTTCGTGGTCATCCGCAATCTACAATTATATTTCTATTTCTCCAATTGATCAATCACGACCGAAACTGGGTAGTGATCGGATATGCCCTCCAGTGCAGGACCATTATGCACTTCCACCTGCTTCACATGAGATGCTAAAGGGTCAGACAACAAAATATAATCAAGACGTTCAGAAACACCAGCCAACCGGGAGTCTCCCCATTTCCAATTGTAAAGCGTCGCTGCGGGGTAGCTGGCACGTTTGATTTCAGGAAATACATACCGCCCGATACAATCGTCAAAACCGGCGGCCAGGAAAGTTGATAATACACGATAATCAAATCTACTTCCGTTCATATTGCCATACTGTGGATGTTCCTGATCCCATTTCGCCAAATTTGTCTTCAATACAGACTGCGTTTCCAACCAAATGGCATCTAGTGGGGAGTAGGCATTTAGATCTCCCATAATAATACAGCTGTCCAAGCGATTATTCTTTACGTATTCCACAATTTGTCTTGCCTCTCCAAGCCGATATTTCCAGGAAAAAGGGCTTAGATGTGTTACGATAAGATCTAAATTTTTGATCTTCACATGCAACATCCCATGCCAAAACTGATCTACTTGTGCTTTTACAAGTCTGATCGGATAACGTGAGGAAATACCGACAGGGTAACCTTGCTCTTTTAACAAAACTGTGTAAGTATGTCCATATGTTTTAGCCAATTGTGCGAGATCTGCTTGCTTAAAATCGACCAGCTCCTGCAATGCCACAATATCAGGCTGCTCTTTTCGCATCCAATCACTAAATTTATCCTTTCGATCTTGCTGCTTCTCAAAACCATTCCAAATATTATAGGAGATAATTTTTAAGGTACCCGATTCTTGAGCCCGCACAGAAAACGCCAAACTGAAAAGACTGATCAAAGCGAGAATTTTAACACAAACATTCTTTAACATAGTATTGTTTTTTTTCATTGCACATTTTGTTATCATATCTTTCATCGCGCCTTTGCATAACGTGTGTTAAGCACATTATTTTAGGTATACAATTTACGATCATTTACTGTAACTCGGGTACACGTTGTATTTCTTCTAGATCGAGTACTATTGTGAAAGATGACCAACCTCTCCCCGACTCTTATTGTTTATATAGTGCATATTATGATCAATCAGATTAATCACCTTACGCAATGATTCCGCTGAGCGGAGCCCGTCTGCTGGTGTATTCAGGCAATAATCCAGCAATTTCGTCACAGAAGAAACTGCAACATGTGTCCGCGTATCGCTGGAGGCGTAATAAATATACACGGTACCATCTGCATCCATAATCCAACCGTTAGAAAAAAGCACATTGGAAACATCCCCCACCCTTTCCTCACCTTCGGGAGCCATGAGATAGCCCGCAGGTTCCGCAATTAATTCACTTGGATCCTCTAGGCTCGTGAGATAGAGGTATAATACATAACGTAAGCCCGCTGCAGTACCCCTGACTCCGTGTGCGAGATGCAACCAGCCTTTCTCCGTCTTTAGCGGTGTCGGTCCTTCCCCATTTTTAAGTTCCTTGATCGTATGATAAAAACGTTTATTAATAATCTTTTCCTTCTGGATAACAGCTTTGGTGATATCCTCCACCAAGGCCCATCCAATGCCACCACCACTTTTTGCCAGAATAAAATCATCCTGGGGGCGTGTATAAAACGCGTATTTTCCTTGTACAAACTCAGGGTGCAGCACCACATTGCGTTGCTGACTGTCCGCCTTTAAATTAGGGAGACGTTCCCAATGTATCAGATCTTTTGACCGAATAATCCCTGCAGAAGCGACGGCACTAGAAAGATCGCCTGGAGCAGCATCAGACGCACGGCGTTCACTGCAGAAAATTCCATAGACCCAGCCGTCGTCATGTGCCGTAAGCCGAAGATCATAGACATTGGTTTCATCAGATTCCAAATCCGGAAGTGAGACTGGATGATCCCAGAAGCGAAATTGATCTATTCCATTGTCACTTTCGGCAATTGCAAAGAAAGACTTTCGGTCTACTCCCTCCACACGAACGAATAGCAGGTACTTTCCTTTCCAATAGATTGCTCCAGCATTCATGGTTGAGTTGAAGGCAATTCGTTCCAAAAAATGAGGATTTGTCAATGGATTGAAATCGTAACGCCAGGTAAGCGGAATATGTTCTTTGGTGACAACAGGATTAAAATAACGCGTGACAATTTTTCCAGGACTGGATAATCCAACGTTTGCTTTTTCTAATAATAAACGTTGTGTTTCGATAATATAAGCTTGCTGACGCTCAAAGGATTCGGACATAAAACTACGTAAGTTCAAAAAAAATAATTATTTATAAATTCGTTGGATAGAGTGGTATACGTGTTACCCGGTGAAATGCTGTTCCGCTGCCGGTAGCTATTTCAAGTTCAAACAAAACTTCCTTTGTCTTCGGATCGATTTCCATCACACGGCCTCCGGTTCCTATGCTTGTTTTTACCCCCATACCTGGGAAAAACAAGATATTACCGGTCTGCGGCAGGTATTGTACCCCCGATAAAGCTTGAGAAAATGCATTTGCACCTCTTTCTTTACCATAGGACCAAAGTTGTTGCACTGTTTTCTTAGCCGCATCAATTTTATATTCGACCACTCGGCTATAATTGTTTACACCGGTTCCAAAATTGGGGATCCAGCTTCGGTTATAGCCATTATCAAAGACTAAAATACGATCTTCGGAAAGTGCCACTGGTGTATGAGGGCCCCAGGGCCAGTCAAATCCCACAATGCTTGCATCACCATTGATGACAGCAGGATCGGTAATAACTGTACCATCTTCGGCAATAGGTTTCAGCAACAACGATTGATAATTGGCACCCCAAAATTTATGTGGTGAAATCATCCATTGAGTCTGTCCTGCGTGGTTAAAACGCACAATACCTTGATAACGTAAGGTCGCCAGCAAGTCATTTCCTATTTCGGCAATGGAGTTGTTGTGTGCCCAGTTATTTGCCGTCTGTGAAAATGCCGGTGGAGTAATACCATCGGGTTTTATATAACGGGTAGTATCCAGCTGCTTGGCCAGATCCCATTCATTGACTAAACTCCCTGTTTGGGGATTCAATTCAACGATAAAGTCATTGATACGGGGTTCACCATTAACCAAACGTGCGGCTGTTTTTGTGACAGTTATTAAAAAATTTCCGTTGGCAGCCTCTGTAATTTCATGATGAAATCCAAATCCTAGTTTAGCAAGATCCCATTCTCGCTTCAGATTACCGAACATATCAATTTCCACTACCCTTTGCTGCGCCTGGTCACCCGCAATAAAAGTTCCACTTTTAGTACGTTTGAGGCCAATGGAATAAGAGAGTCGATTTAGTTCGGGAGATGATTTGAGCTGCAGAAGCCAGCGCAATTCCCCTTCCTGATCGATCATATAAGGAAGTGAAACATCAGCTTCGCTCTGACCTGGATAATGAACCAGATTGACGCCTGGCTCCATTTTACCGGCTTGAGCTTTTACAATCTTCCACCTTGGGAAGTCCTGCAGACTTAATGCCGCAGTCTGGATATGTATCGTCGTTTTCCCTCTTTCATTGCCTTCCCGATCGGTAAAAATCAGATCGACAACATTATCGTGATCAGGATATAAGCCCAGTACAGGCACACTTTGTCGCGGAATATCGGTATGGCACAAATGTGTAATTGCACCCGCAGCTCCATTTTTTCCTTTCACGGTCACTTTCACACGACCATAAGTAGGTAACCACACATCGACCATCGCCGCCAACGGATTATACCCGGAGGGATTGAGCTTGATCTTTTCAATAATATAATCGAGTGATGTGCCTTTCGTCGGGACGACCAATTTGGAACCGTCACTAAACGTCAGATCAGTCCGCCAGCGGGTCAGTTCAGGTTCTATTCTTGAAATATCCGTCAATGGAATGTTTATACTTCCTTTTTCAAAATTGAAGATATACTCATCCACTTTCTTCGTGATGTCCAGTAGCAATTCGCCATCCTTAACCTTTAGATCTAGGGAAAGCTTAGCTGTTGATTCTACTGCTGTCTCCCGATCTTTCTTACAAGAAACAAACAGCAACAGTAAGGTTGCTCCATATAAGAACAAATCTGCAAAAGTACTACCTATTTTTCTCATTGCTATCATACGTTTATGTCGTTAAATTCGAGCTTTTCTAATATTCCAGCAGCAGGAATACTGCTGCTGGAGAAAAATTTAGGTTTATGTATGCAGTATTGTACTATCAATTACTGCTTTTTGGGGGACATTTTTAATTAGATAACTTACCATGTTCAGTGTCGACCGAAGCCATAGGCTATCTCACACCTATCGCCACAATGGATGCTGCTGAATTTTTGAATTTGTATTAATTTCAGCTTCTGGAATCGGTAAATAGTAATGCTTAGGCTGGAAATTATTAGCGCCCTGCTTTTTATTATCGACAAAGATCTGTTTCATTTGTACTGGTGTATACCAGCGTTTTAGATCGAAAAAGCGATGTCCTTCAAAGAAAAATTCCAGCTCATTTTGTTTGATCACCTCCTTCATCAGCTCATCGGCATTGGCCCAGGTTTTATTTGCTAAACCCGCACGATCACGAACACGCTTCAAACTAGATGCAGCTCCCGCTGTATTTCCATTTTTTGCACAGGCTTCGGCATGCAATAACAAAACCTCAGCAAAACGGAATACGCGAAGGTTATTATTCCGGTTAGCGGCGTCATACATGCTATTCGCTCCGGAGATATTTCTATAAAAGTTAGTATATTTCTTAATCAGGAAACGACCAGTTTTACCATCAATTGCGGGAAAAGTAGGCTCGCCGCGTTGACGTTTAGGTCCAGCATTGCTCCACATAAGGTCGAAAGATTGATTACCAAACCAGGCACCATCAGTAAGCCCTGTTTCATAATCAGAGTATTTCCAAAAGAAACTTGTATACATCCTTTTATCAAAGCGCGTATCAGAGCCCACAGGACGCTCTTCGGAAATAAAGTCACGAACGACAGCTGCCCCCGGCATTAATTTAAACCAAGCACCTGTACCATCTGGTCCAGCAAAATTAGGTAGAACAAACCCCATTGCGCAAGAAGCACAATCTACACCCCAATTTCCATCTCCTCCAAATTTGCTATCGTAGACTATTTCCCAAACTGACTCTTTATTAAGCTTGGTTGTTTCCTTGAAATTATCTTCAAAATTAGCCGTCAAATCGTAAGTATAGGGTGCTGTCAATAAGGTTTTCAGTTCTGCTTCGGCCTCAGCATACTGCTTACTGTATACAAGTGCCTTACCTAGATAGGCAACCGCTGCCCCCTTTGTAATTCGCCCAGCTTCGGCGGCAGATCGTGTTAGCGGTAGATTGTTCTTCGCTATTTTAAAATCTGCAACTACCTGTTTCCATACTTCGGCTTCTGCAGCGGAAGGCTTGCTCGCACCATCTGGATCATCATCTGTTGGCAACAATCTCAAAGGCACATCACCATAATTTGCAGCCAGCAGGAAATAATACATTCCTCTTAAAAAGCTCGCTTCCCCGATCAATTCCTTCTTCCTGTTTTCATCCATCGAAACACGTGGAATATTTTTCAAAAATACATTCGCTCTGTTTATCCCATTATATAAGCTACCGAAATCGCTCTCTGGTGTACCTGCCGAATTGAGAAAATTGATATATTCCCAGGTAAATGCTTCTTCACCGCTGAGAAACCACATATCATCCGCCCTATTCATCGTTTGATAACCACCATATGCTCCGTAATAGCCTGACATTTGTGAGCGAATTGGCGAATAAATAGTAGCCATGGCAGATTGAGCATCGGATTCAATTCTCCAATAGGTTTCCTCAATAGGTAAATTAGGATTGGTTCGATCCAAAAAATCTGACTTACAACCTCCTAAGAACAACAAGGACGCTGCTATAACCGTATATTTTTTTATTGAAAAGTTCATCTATATCGTATTTAAAACATAAAATTTATTTATATAACAGATCGATTATCCGTTAAAAATTAGCTTGGACACCAAACATAATGGTTCGAGCCAATGGAAAACGGCCATGATCCGTACCAGCTGTTAATACACCCGATGGTGTTCCATTATCACCATTACTTTGACCTAAATCTGGTGTATAGCCTTTATATTTTGTCACTGTAAACAAATTGTCCCCAGCCAGAAATACGCGTGCATTTTTCAAAGTAGCCTTACTTAGCCATTGTGCTGGCAATGTATATCCTACTTCAATAGTTTTTAAACGGAAGAAAGCCCCGCTCTCAATCCAACGGTCACTGACCCGGCGCTTATTGTCATTTGGATCCTGTCTAGTGTAACGAGGAATGTCGGTATTCGTATTGCTGGGGGTCCAAGACTCTAATAAACGAGCGGAATGATTGTTCACTTCGTTGGTTTGTTCCATGCGAGCTCGGGTATAATTATAAATCTTATTACCGTACATACCATCAAAAAAGACAGCCATATCGAATCCTTTATAATCTAGACCTCCTCGAATACCATAGGCAAGACTTGGAAAAGGGCTACCAACATACTGACGGTCATTATTGTCGATACGACCATCTTTGTTATAATCTACAAATTTGATATCCCCGGCAGCAGCATTTGGTTGAATTACTTTGCCATCTGCTGATTTATAGGCTTGTGCTTCTGCATCTGACTGGAAAAGTCCATCGGTTTGAATCACCCAGAAACCGCCAATTGGATAACCAACTTTTGCCCAAGTAATTGTTCCCTCACCTTGTGGATTATAGCCACCAAATTCCTGAACATTACCTACTGTAACTGCTTTCACTTTATTTTTCACCGTAGAAGCATTCACGCCAATGTTATAGTTCAATTCTCCAACAGAATTCTTGTATGTCGCTAATAACTCAAAACCTTTATTGCTAATTGTTCCCGCATTCATTACTGGTGTTCCTTTAAGTCCAGCGGAAGGAGGTTGATTGATGCCTAAAAGAATATTCTTGGTCTCACGTACGTAATAATCAGCACTGATGTTCAATTTCTTCTGCATAAATGCTAAATCCAATCCAATATTGCTTGTCGCAGTTTCTTCCCAAGTCAGATTTCGGGGCGAAACCCAGTTGATACCTGTACTTGCTCCCTGCCACCAGGTACCACCTTGTAAGTAATTGATACCGTAAGTAGTTATCCGTTGTGTGGTGTAATTTGCAATTTCCTGATTACCTAGTCGACCATAACTAGCACGTAGTTTAAATTCATTAACTGTACCTTTTGCTGTTTCGAAGAATTTCTCATTCATCACATTCCAGCCCAAAGCGATAGACGGGAATACCCCATATCGTGCTCCATCCGCGAATTTGGAAGAACCATCGCGACGTATTGTAGCTGTAAGTAGGTAACGGCTATCATAACTATACATTACCCGTCCAAACTGAGAGATCAATGCAGCCTCATTTAGGCTTCCAGAAGTCGTTTGTTCTGTTGGAGAAGCGGCATCAATAGCATCAGTCCCCAATGGGAGATTATTTCTTCCCACACCAAAACCTCGATTCGTATTTTCCTGTGCGGAATAACCCGCTAAAGCTGAAATGGTGTGTTTGTCAAACGTGTTATCGTAATGTAATGTATTTTCTACTAACCATTGATTGTTAAAAAATGCGCTTTCATTGAGAAAAGATTTACGCACATCGGTACCATACGTATAGGCATCCCCTTTATTATAATTCCGGCCAGTTGTCTTGTTGACCCCAACATTTAATTTATATTTCAGTCCTTTAACAAACAAATCTACTTCAGCATATCCATTGAGCATAAGATCTGTCTGATAGACATGTCGGTTAAATAAGTTCAAAACCCCTACTGGATTGTCCAAGTTCTTCATCCACGGAGCATAAGTAGCATATCCTCCAACTAAATTGGCATCATAAATAGGTACCAGCGCGTTTTGTCGTAAGATATCTGTAATGGTCAGGTCTGAAAATTTTCGGTCACCTGATTTTATCAAAAAGGTATTTCCTACCCGTAAGTGGTTGTTAAAAAAACTGAAGGTATTTTTTGTACGTAGATTGAATGCTTTATAACCAGTAGTTTTCAAAATACCTTGTTGATTTAAATAACCTCCGGACACACTATAAGTAGACTGTTCTCCTCCACCCGAAATATCTAGGTTGACCTTATTAACTGGGGCTGTATGAAATACCTCGTCTTGCCAATTTGTATTCGTATTCAGATTTTGCGCTTCCGTTGGTAGGTATCCGTTATCCTGTTGAAACTGTTTCCATTGTGGGCCATCCATCAAATCCATTTTTTTAGGAAGGCTTTGAATACCCGTGTATGCATTTACGCTTAAAGTCGCTGGAGTTGCTTTTCTACCGCCTTTTGTCGTAATGATAACAACACCATTGGCCGCCCGAGATCCATAGATCGCCGCAGCTGAAGCATCTTTCAACACTTCCAGTGAAGAAATATCATTGGGATCCACCATATTGATATCGCCAAATACCCCATCAATGACGTAAAGAGGTGCATTATTCCCCATAGAACTTAGGCCACGGACATTAATACTCATACCTGCACCTGGCGTTCCGCTAGCGCTAGATACCGTCACCCCTGCAACTCTTCCCTGCAAAGCACCTGCCGCGCTTTTGGCTAAGTTTGCCTGTAGATCTTTACCTGTAACAGATGCCACAGCGCCCGTCAGATCACTTTTTTTCACTGTACCATATCCAATAACAACAACTTCATCCAAATCGGTTCCTGATTGAAGCACAATACTATAAGTTGATGCATCATTGACAAGAATCTCCTGTTCCTTCATCCCCACATAGGTAATTTTTAAGGTTTTCCCTTTCTGAACATCAAGCGCAAACGAACCATCAGCATCAGTTTTTGTCCCCCCGGTGCTACCTTTGATGTTTACCGTGGCCCCCGCCACGGGCTTATTATCTGCATCAAGGACTTTCCCCCTTACTTTTTGGGATTGTTGTGCCCAAGCCAATGTGCCATAAGCCGAAAGTAAAAGCAGTAGAGCTGTTTTTCTCATATTTGTGTATTTAAGGTTTACAATAAATAGATAGATTGTATATAATATGTCTATACTTAATTGGGTATACTATTATTGGTCTATAGAACGAAATTAGAGAAAAGGAAAAGTCAGGAATAGCAAGATCAGGTCATTTGTATTGCACTTTTACTTCATATTTCAGGTAAATGGACTTTAACAAAAACGAACGCAAACGATTGCGCGCTCCTAAAAGGAAAGGCGATTTAGGAAAATATGCACTGGCTCAGCAAAAAATACAACACACTGAAAAACAACATGTTAAAAACAATACAACAATAATTCATTGAACTCTGAAGTCATTTCTATTGAATTATTCCACAGTATTGAACAACACTATGCAATCGTTTATCAGGCAATATGGTCATTGTCAGACAAATTGCCTTTGCTTGCCCATTACCATCATTATGTTTAAAAAAATGTACTCATAATCTGAGTATAGGAGTAGGTTGCGGCCAGATCGCTAGATAATCATCTGCTGCTTCCGCAGGCTATTTCTGTATTCAATGGGCGTTATTCCTTTCTTCTTCTTGAATACACGGTAGAAATAAGAAACACTATTAAAACCACATTGCTCGACAATATCAGCAATTGGAGTCTCCTCTTTTAACAGCCGAACGGCCATATTGATCCGGAAGTCAAGTAAGTAGTCTGTAAAATTCAATGTTGTAGCTGATTTCAGGAAGCGAGAGAAGGTCGATTTGCTCATGTTCATAATCGCGGCCACCATAGGCAGACTCAATTCCTTGTTGATATTCGCAACAACATATTCCTGTAAGCGTCCCATAAGCAACTCACTATTGCTCAAGACAGAATTTGTCGCTGTCGATAATACACGGATGTCCTCACCTTTTGATAATTCATAAAGCAGGACAAGCAACTTCATGACTGAATAAAACCCATCACGCTCCAAGGTCAATATGCGAAGCAAAGGAAGCACCCGGTCAACCGTATCTTTACCGAATACAACACCGCGCGAGGCTTTTGACAAAAGCTGCTGTATACTTGCAAATTGCTTTTTGTCTAGATATTGATCAATAAGTGAGGGGTGAAACTGTATCGTAATTTCGTGGATATCATTCGACTGACATTCACCATCTTTCCAGGCATGTTCAAGCTCTGGACTCGCAATCAATACCAGATCTTGCTCACCGATCGTTTCTACAGAATTACCAATGATACGCTGTGCACCCGAAGCCCCTTCCACATAGTTGAGCTCATATTCAGGATGGATATGTACCGGAAAAGTGAAAGAAGATTTTCGTCTGTCAAAGACCACAAAGCAATCATCAGAGGACAATGGCGATTTTTCTCGAAATATATCAGGTCTCATAATTAGTTCTTTTTCCCTTTGGTAAATTACCCAAACTTAACTAAAATTATATGCATAATCAATGCTTTCTTCCTGTCAAGAAACATTTCAACTCAGCAACAATACGCCGATTTCCGCTATTGTCTCCCAGGAATTCAGGTATTGACCATCAACTTACAACACAGCACAAACGCACTAGCCTACATTTTATACAGTCAGAAAGTACCTGATGAGACTTTATTCTCCTTATAGGATAGTCAAAAAAAATAGGCTGTCTCAAGGCAGCCTATTTTTTTTGAATTGTCGTTTTTTTTATTGATTCTATTTTTCCATTAAGGCATCAACGAGCTCCCTATAGCCGGTTTATTGACCAGAAAGAACCTTCAGTCAATTTTCATAATGGCTGGTACTCGCCAAAGCATGCAGGTTTTATCATTCAAATACAACGACTAGTTCTTTAGGTATTTTTCAAGGAATTGATCCTGCTCCCATAAGAGATGAAAGATATTCTCCTTCGCTACATAACCATGGGCCTCACGCGGCAAAATCACCATGCGTACAGGAGCACCCAAATTCTTTAAAGCCTGAAAATAACGTTCTGTTTGTAGGGTAAATGTTCCTGGATTATTGTCCGCTCCACCATGAATGAGCAGCAATGGCGTCTTCATCCGATCAGCACTGACAAATGGAGACATCGTCATGTACAGCGCTGGGTCATCCCAAAAGTTACGTTGCTCACTTTGGAAACCAAATGGTGTTAATGTCCGATTATAAGCTCCCGAACGCGCTATCCCAGCTGCAAATAATTTTGAATTAGACAATAAGTGTGCAGTCATAAAGGCTCCATACGAATGCCCACCCACAGCAACCTTTTTTCGATCAATATAACCCAGTTTATCCACAGCATTGATTGCCGCTTCTGCATTAGCAACCAATTGCTCAATAAAGCTATCATTCGGTTCTTTTTTTCCTTCTCCTACAATCGGAAATGCGGCATTATCCAAGACCGCATAGCCTTTTGATACCCAATAAATAAATGATCCATAGCTTGGAAAAGTAAATTCCTTTGGGTTCGCCGTGCTTTGACCAGCTGTATTTTTGTCTTTATATTCCCTTGGATAAGCCCACATCAATAAGGGTAATTTCTCCTTTTTATTCAGATCATAGCCAGCCGGCAGATATAATGTACCCGAAAGCGCTACCCCATCCTTACGTTTATAGTTTAAGATTTCTTTATGAACTTTTTCAAGTGATTTAAATGGATTTTCCAATGTTGTCAATGCAACCTGTTTGCCTGATTTCATGTTTTTCAGGTAATAATTTGGGTAGACCGATGCCGACTGAAGCGAGATCAACAAGTCACCCGTTTTTGGATTGACAATCTCTCCGATCCGTTCCTGTAGCTCCGAGGCCGCTGCCGTATATAAGCGTTTTTTCTTTAACGTTTGCAAATCCAACTCTTCCACAAAAGGAAATTCACCTTCTTTGGTAAAGCCCTTGCCTACAAATAAGACTTTGTCCTTGTCCAGATACATGCTGTATGTTCCAAGGGCATTTTTTTGCTGATATACTGTACCTGGATCATTATAGACATCTTGGCTGTTGCGATCATACAACAATTTGGATTCCCCAGTAGAAGGATTGACAACAAAGGTTTTCGCATTACGTGTATCATACCATTGTGAATGAATCAATGCATATTTATCGTTGCCCCAAACAACCCCCGCATAGCGATCTTTAGTTTTGAAAATCAGCTTTCCCGCACCTGTATAAGGGAAGTCCAATGTATAAAGTGCATCGCGAAATTCTGACGGTTTGTTAGCATCACCACCATCTAGCGCTTCAACATAAGCTAAGGTTGCCGGCTGATCGTCCCGCCACTGCAAAGAACGCCTGCCTGGACGTGTAGAGGAGAATCCTTTAGGGATGACCTCCGTTAGCGGCACTTCGTTAACCAGTGCAATCTCTTTTCCAGATAGATCATAGATCCGCGTCTGCTGCGGAAAACGTGAGGCTGGTACCACATAAGAATAAGGCTTTGTGATTGTTGTTACCATGACATAAGCACCATTCGGCGAAAAGGCAACCCCGGTATAAATATCTTTATCTTTAAATTTGGAAATTGTACCTTCCAAATCCACGAACTGTAGATTAGATTGTACCAATGTTTCAAAATTCTGTTCGTCCTGTGGATTCTTCAATAAATCTTGATATGTTCTGAGTTGAGATACTTTACCCTCGCTTGTTGATACGACAGGTCCTGTCGGCAGATCCTTGGCAGGATCCAATAAGGCGTTTTTTTCCTTTGGTAAGGCTGTAATAATTAATCGTGTTGAATTGCCCAACCACTGAAAGGGCGCATCCAATGTTGCATTCAGATTATAAGCTGTCAATTGTTTCACTGTCCGTGCTGCTAAATCCAATACAAACAGTGCGGTTCCTGATTCATTTGTATTTGTAAATGCCAAACGGTTATTGTCTGGGGAGAATGCAAAATTTGACAAAGAGGGTTTCTCTGGCATTCCAACAAAGGCCGTTTCTTCCGACTGTTGTCCAATTTTCTTCAAACCAATCTTATTGTAAAAGATCGTTGAACTTTCCATATTTGTACGCGGATTGATGCGCAATCCGGCCAATTTCATTTCTTCCTGTCCCAGTTCCTCCAAGCTCTTATAGGTCGAACGGTACGTGAATAACATCCACTTGTTGTCACTTGACATTTTTATTTGGGGCGGTCGAATAAAATCGGCCAAAGCCAAAATTTCGGAAGTCGGTTTTTGGAACGTGATATTCTCCTGTGCCTGCGTCTTCAACGACAGTAACAACAAGAGAGCATAGCATAGCTTCTTCATAAATTTATTTTGCAAATTAGGGCAATAAAATGTAATAAATTTATGAAAAAAAAACAAGTATTGTAGCCGTTTTATGACAGTAAAATTAAACTTAGATTGTTTCGTAAAAAACAGGTAAAATTTCTTGATTTAAAGTTATCCACATTCATATTCATCACTATAACAGACACTTAACACATCCAGCAAGCAGTAAACGCATCCTATGACAAACTTTTACCCAAAATGTGGAAAAGTCAAACTACCGCTTCGCAAGAAAATATATGATATTTGTTAAGCTAATGAAAGAATTGGCAATTCAACGAAGTAACAACCTTTCTTTTTCTACGAAGATTGGATAAAAAAAATAAACATACAAACATGGCAAGAATTATCAAATTTGAGAAAAACGATTGTGCTCCTTGTGCACAAGTATCGGCTTATTTGGATCAAAAAGGTATCCAATATGAAACGGTTAATCCTTTTGATGAACCTGACTTGGCCGCAAAATTCAAAATCCGTACAGTACCAACAGTTATCGTATTGGAAGATGAAGAAATTCAACACCGTATCATTGGCTTTAAACCAGAAGAATTGGCTGCCATTGCACTTTAATAAATCGAGGGTATCATTAAATTAAAGACAGCAGTATGATACACATTTATTACGATTCCAGAACGGGTAACGTACAGCGTTTTATGGACAAAGTCGCACAGATCACTGGCTGGCAGATCCATAAAATCAGCGCTGACCTTGAGGTAAATCAGCCGGGCCATTTGGTCACATTTACCACGAATTTTGGACAGGTGCCCGAAAACACAAAAGAATTCATGAAACGAGAAGCTAAAAATATCTATTCCGTAACTTCCAGTGGCAACCGCAACTGGGGACCAAATTTCGGTTTGGCAGCTGATCGTATTTCACAGGATTTTGACATTCCACTGGCGTTCAAATTTGAACTGTCCGGAACAATGGAAGACATAAACCAATTTATTGACATCTTAAAGAACTTTTGCGATGGTAGCAAACGAAGTAGCAAAAAACTGGATATTGCTTAATAATGAAATCATGATTAAGCATGATGACGAGTTCAGCTTACATAAAGATAAGGAAGCTGTTCGCGCATATTTCCTGGAATATGTAAATAAGAACACTGTGTTCTTTTATACATTGAAAGAAAAAATAGACTATTTGATAGAAAACAACTACTATATTGATTTTTACCAATGGTTTACATTTGAAGAAATGGAAGAGGTATTCAATTATGTGTATGCTAAAAAATTCCGTTTCGAATCCTTTATGGCAGCCTTTAAATTTTTCCAGAGCTATGCGCTACGCGACGACTCTGGTGAAAAATTCTTGGAACGCTATGAAGACCGCGTTGTTGCTGTATCCCTATTCTTAGCACGAGAAGAAGGTGTAAAAAAAGCGATAGAATACGCCGAAATTATGATCAACCAAGAGTATCAGCCTGCTACACCAACATTCTTGAATGCAGGTAAAAAACGCTCTGGGGAATTGGTATCCTGCTTCTTGGATGAAATTGGTGACAACCTGAACGGTATCGGTTATGCGGTTGATTCAGCAATGAAATTATCCTCTATCGGTGGTGGGGTTTCATTCAATATCTCCAAAATCCGTGCACGTGGCGAAGCGATCAAAGGTGTTGAAGGCCGTGCAGGTGGTGTACTTCCGATCATGAAAATCATGGAAGATACCTTCTCTTATGCAAATCAATTAGGACAACGTCCTGGTGCTGGAGCAGTATACTTAAATATCTTCCACTCTGATATTGAAGAGTTCCTTGATTGTAAAAAAATCAATGTGGACGAAAAAGTACGTATCAAATCACTTTCAATCGGTATTATCGTTCCGGACAAGTTCATGGAACTAGCGGAGAAAGATGAACCTTGTTATTTGATCTACCCACATACAGTCGTACAAGAGTATGGACAATTCTTGGATGAAATGGATATGGACAAGATGTACGATGAGTTGATCACCAATCCAAATGTCAAAAAGAAAAAAATCAACGCACGTCATCTGTTGGTTAAAATCGCACAGACACAAAAAGAGTCAGGTTACCCTTATATCTTCTTCAAAGAAAACACCAACCGTGTACATGCTTTAAATGAAATTGGTCAGGTGAAATTCTCCAATCTATGTACCGAGATCATGCAGGTATCACAAGTATCCGATATCGAGATCTATGGTAAACAAGATACGATCCGTTATGGTATCTCCTGTAACCTTGGTTCGTTGAATATCGCTACGGTGATGGACAACAAACGCATCAAAGAAACAGTGAAAACAGCGATGCGTGCGCTAACAGTGGTCACTGATGTAACCAACATCGATATGGTACCTTCGATTGCAAAAGCAAACCGTGAATTGCACTCTGTAGGACTTGGTGCGATGAACCTACACGGTTATCTTGCGAAAAGCTTTATCATGTACGAATCTAATGAAGCCTTGGATTTTGCCAATACGTTCTTCATGATGATGAACTACTATTCATTGGAAGCATCTATGGAAATTGCCAAAGAACGTGGTAAAACATTTGTTGGATTTGAGAAATCAGCCTATGCAGATGGCACTTATTTCAATAATTACGTGAACCGTGATTATATTCCAAAAACAGCTAAGGTAACTGAATTGTTTGAGGGTATACACATTCCAACTGTTGAAGATTGGTTAGAATTAAAAGCAAAAATCAAAGAACATGGTATCTACCATGCATACCGTTTGGCGATTGCTCCAAATCAATCAACTTCCTATATCATGAATGCGACAGCGTCGGTAATGCCAATTGTGGATATTATTGAAGTACGTGAATATGGTGATAGTACAACTTACTACCCAATGCCATATTTGACAAACGATAACTATTTCTACTTCAAATCGGCTTATGATATGGATCAGTTCAAAGTATTGAAATTGATTTCGGTCATCCAACGTCATATCGACCAAGGGGTATCTACAATTTTGCATACCAATTCGAAAGACTCCACAAGAGATTTGTCTAGATATTATATCTATGCACATAAATTGGGATTAAAATCCCTTTATTACACACGGACAAGAAAATCGACCATCGACGAATGTGTCTCTTGTTCAGCCTAATCTTGAGATTTTAGTATTTGGATATATAATGTGAATAGGTCAAAAGTTGCCAAATTATCGGCAACTTTTGGCTTAATCAACAGATCAGAAATTCAAATACATGATAATAAATGCCTAATACTTTAAAATAAAAATGAGTAAAACATATAAAGCTGTCAATTGGAATACTCCCGAGAACGATTATGTATTGATGTTCTGGGAACAAAACATTCGTCAATTCTGGATTGACACCGAATACATTCCATCAAAAGATATCGATAGTTGGAAACGTATCAGCCCAGAAATGAAAGATGCCTATAAAAAAGCATTAGGTGGTTTGACCCTGTTAGATACCTTGCAGAGTCATACAGGTATGCCAAAAATCATCGACCACATAGATACTTTACAGAATAAAGCTGTATTGTCCTATATGTGTATGATGGAGGCCATTCACGCGAAATCATATTCAACTATTTTCACAACGGTTTCAACGACAGCTGAAATCAATGATATCTTCGAGTGGGTTCAACAAAATAAATACCTGCAATACAAAGCACAGATGATCGACGGTTATTACCGTGCTATCGATAAAGAAGATGCTTCCGATGAGGAGATCTACATGGCTATGGCTGCTTCCGTATTGTTGGAATCTTTCTTGTTCTATTCTGGATTTTTCCTACCCTTGTGGTTATGTGGTCAAGGTGAAATGGTTGCTTCTGCAGATATCATCAAGAAAATCATCGCTGATGAATCTATTCACGGTGTATTCGTAGGATTGATGGCACAAGATCAATTCAAAAAATTAAAGAATCAAGATCAGGTAAAAGCACGTTTCTTGGCTTTACTTTATAACTTGTATGAAAACGAATTGAAGTACACAGAAGAGATCTACACTGAGGTAGGCTTGACTGCTGAGGTGAAAGAATATGTTCGTTACAATGCAAACAAAGCATTGATGAACTTAGGTTTTGATCCGATCTTTGAAGTAAAACAAGTCAACCCAATTGTATTGAATGGTTTGAATACAGAAACGACACAACACGATTTCTTCTCTAAGAAATCGACAAACTACGAAAAAGCGACAGAAATCGTCCACCTAAAAGATGATGACTTCAAAATGGATGTAGTTGTTGATATATAACGATTGTCAATAGATCCAATAAAAAATCCCCAGGAGCGAAAACTTCTGGGGATTTTTATTTCTGCATTGTCTGCTTTTTATTGATACGTATTTTTTTACCAAGGTATCAATGAGCTTGCTACGTTCAGTTTATTCGGAGAAAGAACCTTCAGTTGACTTTTATAGCTGTTGAGGCTTGTGAAAACTGAAGGTTTTTTTATTGGGCAAATGTATGCTATTGCTGAAAAGCTTTAATTGCCTGACCACGCCAAGCAGCATCAAGCGGTGCGCCAAGCAACCAGGTCAATGTAGGCGCGATATCATAAATCATGACTGTCCCTTTGATTTCTTTACCTTTGGGTACTCCCGGCCCAGTCATAACCCAAGGAATCTCAACTTCTGCCAATGATTTACCGCCATGGCCCTTACCCGTTCCACCATGGTCTGCAGCGACAACAAAGATGGTTTCATCAGCAATACCTGCATCCTTGACGGCTTGTTGTAAAGTTCCGATCCGTCGATCAACATTTTTTAGTTCAGCGTAATATTCTGGCGTATCATGCCCTATATTATGACCAACGCCATCGGGTTGGTCGAAATGTACAAAAGTAATCGTCGGTTTCTCTTTTTTGATGATATCGACAGTGGTATTCAATGCTGCTTCATCATCATCCTTGGTATTAATGATTTTTTGAACGACTTTATTGTCAATCAAATATCCTATCCCAGGCCAGCTATGTACCACAGCAAATTGAGCTTTAGAATTTTTCTGGGCTACAGCATTAAACAAAGAAGGAAACATTCCATTTTCAGTTTTCACAGTTGAAGGGATTTCAGGCGTCTTACTATCCCATTCGGTATAACCATGTGTTGTCGGCCCAGCCCCCATCAACATGGAAGCCCAATTCACCGCACTTGACGAAGGTAAAACGGTACGCACATGTGTACTATAGGTTCCGTCTTGCATCATCTTTTTAAGATTTGGCATTTCAGCTTTAGGCAACGCATAAGCACCGAATCCATCGAATCCCACTAAAACGACATGTTTGATTTTTTTACTTTGTGCCATCACACCAGAGGTAGATAGACCTATCAAAAGGAATGGCAATAATAAATTTCTAATTTTCATAATTGTTGAGCTTTCAAAGACTTAATAATTCAAAAATAAAAACTTTATTCTATCTATTATGTTAAGTAAACATTATTTAATATACCTAACCAACATGTTACAGAGGATTCCCGGGCATAAAAAAACCGCTAGAAAAAAATCCTAGCGGCTTTCTCAAATACATTGTAACCATAATAGGCTGCTTTCCGCAGTTTATTATTCTATTTGAATACTAATAACCCGGATTTTGCTTTAAGTTGGGGTTTAAATCCAATTGCCTTTGCGGGATCGGATACAACACTTTACTTTCATTTGAAGGCTTATGATCCCACCATGATTCCGAATAGAACTTGCCAAACCGAATCAGATCATCTCTTCTAAACCCTTCAAATATAAATTCCCTTCCCCTTTCAGCCAAAAGCTCCGTTAGGGTCAGTGTCCCTGTTGTATAGCTGAATAAAGGCCAATCGGCTTCAGAAAAGGCTCTCTTTTTACAGCTGTTAATTAAATCAACGGCTTCCTGTGGAGCTGTCCCGCCATTCTTACGGATCAGCGCTTCTGCCTTGGCAAAATAAATCCAGGTTAACCGATAGATATTCCAATCTGTATTATTGTAATTGGGATCTACCGCTGTGCCATCAAATCCTTTTACTTGGTTTCCAAGTTTATATTTATTGAATCGCACGCCACTATTTTCTTCGCCCTCGCTCATATTTGAAACAGTAGAGCCTTTAGAATTACGCTGAATATTGTCGACAAAGACCAATTGTTTTCCTGCGTATTCTTCGGATCCGGTAACTGGCGCATTTGTTTCGAAATTAACCATTGGACCTTCCCAAAACCATTGTTTTTTACGCAAATCAGCGCCCTCATATTTGCTGAATACCCCCGGAATCAATACGATTCCGTCATTACCATTACGTCCACCGCCATAAATTTCACGCTGCTTGAAATGATAAAATTCACCTGTCCAAGAGGGTTCAAATTTAGCTGTTGTGTAATCATAGGCTATTGAAAAGATAACTTCTTTAGAGAGATCATTTGTTGTTATAAATTGATCGCTAATATTTTTATCTAATGCCATTGTTCCATTTTGTGCGCCCCCCTCACCATTGATAAGTTTGTTTGCTGCATTAATACAGTCATCCCAACGCGCTTTTCCTGTCCATACTTCGGAATTTAAATACAATTCCACGAGCATTGCATACGCTCCGGCCTGCGACATCCGTCCCATCATCGCCTTCGATAGCTTGGGTGCGTTATTGATATTATCCAAAATTTCTTTCTCAATAAAATTGAACACTTCAGTTCTGGACAATGTTTCGGGCTGTAAAGGCTCACCAACCTTTGTCACCACAGGTATATTGCCAAACAAGTCCATCAATTTAAGATAATGAAATGCTCTTAGAAGTCTCAATTCCGCGATAAACGATGCTTTCTCCGTTTCTGAAATTCCCATTTTCGAGGCTTCCCGCTTTTCAATATTCTCGATTGGATCGGTGCACAGTCCCATTCCCCAATACATCAGAGACCATGCGTTGTTCAGTCCCCCTTCATCAACAGTCCAGGTATGATAATGGAATCGTTTCCACTTCCCGCCGTCTTCGCCATGACGGCCTTTTGTTGGCCAAGCCAATTGATCACCTGAGAGCTCGGCGGCCCGCCACCAACCATCTTGGCCAGAAGGCGTAACCCAAGCATTCGCATGCGTATAAGGTCTTAATACAGCGGAAAGTACTTCATTTTTATTATTATAAAAATCATCTGTCAACATTTCATCATATGCTTTCTCTTTGAGATCAGTACAACCATACAAAGAAATAGCCCCTAAAGCGAATATCAGCTTAGTATATTTTAGAAATTTTATTTTCATTTTTTTATTCCTTAATGTTTAAAAATTTAAGTTTAAGCCCAATAAGAATGATCTTGTACTCGGATAAGCTCCCCTATTGTCAATTCCCAAGGCTCTGCCATTTGCATCGGTATTCCCCATACCTGTATCAGATATAAAATCAGGATCACTGCCTGAATACTTCGTAATGGTAATCAGATTTTGGCCCGTAAAATAAACACGTAGATTTCTGATTGCTTTGTTTGCAAATCGGAAATTATACCCCAAAGTAATTTCATCAATTTTCCAATGACTGCCATTTTCCAAATAATAATCTGAATACATATATGTATCATTAATACCTGCATATTTTGTAAAGGTGTCTTTTAAAAGGTTACCGCTCCAGGTTTTATTTCCATAAGTCAATGCCGCAGTATTTAAAATCTTATAATCAAATTTACCCCTCATAAAAACACGTAGATCAAAGGCTTTATACTGGAAATTATTGGTGAAACTTAAATAATACTTTGGAACGGCATTACCCAATACTTGATAATCTGACTGCGACAAATCATTTCGCGACACATTGATATCGGCATTTAAGACCTTGTTACCATCCCGATCATAAAACAGCCATTTACCATCATCATTAAATCCGGCGAATTTCTTTCCAAAAAACTCACCTATTTTATGTCCTTCATAGGTCGTATAAGCATCACCGAGGTCACCGGCACCACCAATGCCACCAAATGTCTTATATTTTACCTTATAAATATCATTGGAGTAGGAATCCAGTGTATTTTTATTGGTACTAGCGGCAATATCAAAGTTCCATCTAAAATCAGGTCCAGTTATTGCCTTGTAATTAAATGCCAGCTCGATACCTTTGGATGTTATCTGGCCAACATTCGCATAGATTGTGCTTTGGATATAAGGTGGCTGTGGCGTGGTATAGGTATCCAACAAATCTTTTGTAGTCCGGTTGTACAAATCCAACGCACCCGTCAATTTATTGTTGAATAAAGTAAAATCCAATCCAATATTTGTTTCACGCTTTGTTTCCCATCTCAAGTTTGGATTTGGATTTCGCGTTGGTCCATAGGTTTCCCGATACTGGCCATCCGGATATAAATACCTTCCTCCGCCGCCAAGCGTCACCCGCGAAGCATTGTTTGCAAAACCTGAATTTCCTGTCACACCATAACCTACCCTGAGCTTTAAGAAATTAATAAAAGTCAGATCTTTCATAAAATCTTCGTTGGAAATATTCCAACCTGCGGATACCGCGGGGAAACTACCCCATTTATTATTATCTCCAAACCTGGAAGACCCTTCTCTTCGTAAAATAAACTGCAACAAGTATTTATTTGCAAAACTATAATTTAACCGGCCAAAAAAGGCAATGGTTTTATTATCATTCTTAAAACTTGACAATCCCGATTTACCTGTTATCAAGGCAGTTCCTTCCCCCAGATTATCCTCATGGAAGATATCGTTGATGAATCCTCTATTTTCACCTCCCATTCCCTCTTCGATATAATAACGGTAACTGTAACCAGCGATTGCTGTGATATTATGATTGGTATTGATCAGTTTATTATATTGTAAAGTCGGTTCGAAAGCATAGGATTGAGATAAAAAATCACTCTTAGCCGCCCAGCCTCCTTCAGGAAAATCTGTATTTTCCACCGAATTCTCACTCAATTGGCTTGCATATTGGCTATCATTATATGAATTTCGCTGGAAAGAGCCGAAAATACTTCCCCGTAAGCCCGAAATAATATCAATATCAGCTTTTATATCTCCTGAAGAAGTTTGCTGTTTCCTTTTAGAGGTTTCCTGTTGTAATCGAGCATATTCGTTCGTACTTGTTAAATCGAAACGATATGTTCCATCCGGATTGAAATTTGATAAAGTCGGGTTTTTGTAGGCTTCGCTTTCCCAACCACCTCCACCGAGTAAATTTGCATTATTGATATTGGTCGCCAAATTCAATTGTATGTTTAGCCGGTTATTGAGTCCCCTTTGATTAACGTTTATCCGTCCACCATATTCTTTTCGCCCATTCTCCAAAGCAATCCCCTGAAGATTACGATAAAATGCACTCGCTCGATAGCTACTATTTTCACCACCTCCCATCATCGAAAAATTTTGGTAGTTCGAAATATTATCATCGTTAATTAAATCTCCAAAAAAATCAGTACTCGATCCAAAATCAGTTTGGTTAATTTCACCACCGTTAATTTTATCTCTAAATTCCTGCGGAGTCATTACATCAGGTTTTCTTGCCAAAAATTCCTTCCGAACATAACTATTGTAAGAGAATTGCGAGACACCACGTTTTCCTTTTTTTGTAGTAATTAAAATCACACCCGCATTGGCACTAGATCCGTAAATTGCCGCCCCTGAACCATCTTTAAGGACGTCGATGGATTCAATATCATCTTGTTGGAGCAGATCCATATTACCGCCCGGAATTCCATCTATAACATACAGTGGAGATTGCGATCCTGTTACTGATACTACTCCCCGCAGTTGAACCGCCGGACTTGAATTAGGATTAGCCCCACCCGTCCTGGTAACCTGCAGACCGGCGACTTTTCCTGCAATTAAATCCAAAGGATTTCTAGCTCCACCTTGATTAAATTGCGTAGAGTCAACATGCGCGACTGCTGAGGTGACTTCTTTGGATTTTAATGTTCCATAACCCACCACAACAACTTCTTCCAGTTGATCTGATTCAGCTGAAATTTTCACAACCAAACCCGACACAGTGGTTATTGGTACTTCCATCGGCTTATATCCAATCGAAGAAATGTTAAGTATCGCGCCAACTTTAGCATCAATGTTGAAATCTCCCTGCGCGTTAGTTTGAGTCGCCAGCGTTGTCCCTTTGACACGGATGGAGACACCTGAAACAGGTTTTCCTGTTGATTCGTCTACTATTCGGCCTTTGATTTCTTGCTGAAGTTTGTTCAGCGTCTTGGAAGTTCTTTTCATCGAAATTCTACTGTCCGAATAAGTAACAGCAGCAGCCTGATGAATTGTTCCTGCGATAACGACTAAAGAGAAAAATAATTTTGTCTGTTTTCCTAGTCGCGCAACTGTTTTTAATTCAATTTTGCTCATATAAATTAGTGATTTGGGTTTATAAAACGATTTAGCTTTAGTAATAAAACGTTTTATCAATTAGTGTTTCATTCATAATTATTGGATCGAATGTTGCTAATTACACACCTTGCGGCATAGCTTACATTTCGAGCGGCAATTATTTTTCAAAAAATCATAAAAATTTACCTTGAATATAGACAACCGATACACCACCGTTTTAAGTGTAGCAAAAACGGTTTTGCTACCTAAATAAAAAAAACGAAAAGTTCATTAGGTGTCTTGTTGATTTTTCTCCTTTGGTTTATTTTTTAGTTTAAGTGTCTGATTATGATGTTAAGGTAGGTATTTTTAAACTTAAATCAAAAAGGCATTTTAAAATAAATATTATACCTATTTCGAATTGATCCAAAGGAAAATACTTCATAGTTGAGCTAAATAAAAATGGATTCATCGAGAAGAGGTAAACCTCTAATCAATGAACCCAATTCTATTCGCTAAGAAAGCTAACGCTTACTTTTTTCTATTGATACCCTGGATTCTGGGTCAATTTATTGTTACGTTGGATCTCATCAGGCGAGATAGGCCACAATAAATCAGATTCTTTAAAAGTTGCTCCAGAGGCGTTTTTCGCGCCCACTAAAGGAACGAAATCTATTTTACCAGCTTCTGTCGTAGAAATTACAGGGAACATCTTCGTCCGTAGGATATCATCCCACATCTTGAATTCCAATGGGAACTCCCGCAACCGTTCTCTCCAACATTCTTTGACAAAATCATCTGCGGATAAGGCCTGTAATTCTGTTGTCCATGTGGCAACTGTTTTTCCTTCGGTATTTGCACGAGCCTTTACCTGAGCTAGATAACCAGCTGCTTCTGCACTAACGCCAGTTGATTTGGCAATACCTTCTGCTGCGATCAACAAGGCTTCAGGAAAACGGTAGAAATTCCAGTCTTTGGTTCCGCGACCCGTTACGGTTGCCGCTTGCTCGTCAAAGTAATACCAAATGCCCGGTACATCCGAAGTCCAAGTTTTACCATTTACCGGATTGGTGTATTTATAATGGAAAAACTGATTCGGTTGAATACGTAAATCTTTCGTATTATAGGCATTCAAGAACTGATTAGTCGGGCCATAAATTCGTTCAAAAATTGAATATTTGTCAAAAACAGAAGTAGCCGAAGAGCTAAAAGCATAAGTTGTCCACCAACCACTATTGTTGATTGTCGCATCATACTCTTGTGCGTAAATTACTTCTTCAAGATCATCGGTAGTCCGCAACTTATTGTACGCGCTATTGAATTGCAGATCCACATTGGCTGTCATCTTATGTGGTGAATTGATGACGATCTTAGCCGCAGCTGCCGCATCAGCATATTTACCTTGTTGCAAATAAACACTCGCCAGGGTCATTGCCGCGACATACTTCCCAATACGGTGTCCCCTTGCAGCAAAGGTAGCCGCAGGCAAATCAGCGACAGCATCTTTCAGATCCGTTTCAATCAGCTCATAAACTTTAGCAACATCTGTTCTATCTAAATAAAGCTCGTCTGCCAGCGTCTCATTTGGTTTCACTGATAGCGGAATTGCACCAAATGTTTTAACCAGATAAAAATAATTGTACGCTCTGAAGAACTTTGTTTCGGCCAATAAGGTCTTTTTCCGGGATTCATCCATATTGATCCCAGGTATATATTTGACACCCGCATTGGCGATATTGATCGCTTTATAGCTTTCATCCCAAATCGTATTCATCGTGCTCGATACCACACTGGTATTTTGTTGTCTTGTCAGCTGTCTCGCAAACAAACAGATTTGCTCCTGACCTTCATAGGTATTGATAAAGTAACCGGTGAGCATCGTGTTAATTGAAGCTGTAGGTCCCACATAAGCACTTGCGGCAACAGAGTAGCGAGATGGAGCCCCACGGCGGTAAAGCGAATTCACCGTTGCCATTGCTTGGCCGTCATTTGCATAATACTGTTCCAAGGATAAATTGGACCTTGGCTCCTCTTCCAAAAATTTATTGCAAGATGTTGTCAAAGCCATGCCGGCTAGCAACAACAGAAATAATTTATTTTTCATTTTTGATAAGTTCTAGATTAAAATGTAACATTTACCCCCAACGAGAAAGTTTTCGCTCTTGGATATGCGAAAAAGGTCATATTTTGTCCAAATTTACCTTCCCCTTGCGAAGTACTCTCTGGATCATAACCTTTGAAATCGTTCGAAGTAAATAAGAACGGATTGTTCGCATTTGCATAGATTCTTAATCGCTGTAGACCAATACGTTTCAGCGCATCAGGTTTAAAGGTGTACCCAAGCTGAATTAAATTGACACGCAGGTAAGATCCATCTGCAATCCAAGCATCGTCCACATTAGAGTCCTGTCCACGGTGTCCGCCATTGGTTAGATAAATCGCTTGCTCCTTTGTATTCGGATTTGAACCATTATAAGCGTCTGTCAAGATCTCTTTCAAGCCGTTGGTAATACCAAAACGGTCATAAGTGGAGTGGAAGAATTGCTGCATAATCTCTACACCTTTCACAAATTGAAGATCGAGTGTAAAGTCAAAATTCTTGTATCTTAAATTATTCACGAAGCTTCCCGTCCAATCTGGTAATCCTTTACCAATAATTTCCTTCTCTTTGGTGCGTTTCGCTCGGCCAATATCTTCCAGTTTCGCTTCTCCGGCATCCACGTCAGCCTGTGTATAAACACCTAACCTTCTATAACCATAAAAGCTATTTAAGTTTTCACCAACGCGAATAATACTATTCGCACCGCCTACCCAGCTATTCATCAGGATGTCCGCATTATTCTCACCCAATGTCAATACTTTATTTTTATTGTAGTTGGCATTCACGGACGCTTTCCAATTGAAGTCTTCGTTGTCTATAATCGTTCCGTTAACCATAATATCCAGACCCTGGTTTTGGACAGAACCGATATTTTTCATGACAGTACTAAATCCAGAAGCCGTTGGTAATGGTGCATCCAACAATAGATCTGTGGTTTTTTTACGATAATAAGAAACATCAAAATTCAACCGGTTCTGCCATAACCCCAATTCCACACCAACATCAAATTGCGCGGTTTTCTCCCATTTTAGATCAGGATTGGCAATGGTATTGACAAAAGAGTATGGTGCCCGATTATTATCTAACAAGATGGTTCCAGCATCCACAATAGCCAGTGATTTGTACGGATCGATCTCAGAGTTACCTGTCATACCAAAACTGGTATGCAATTTCATATTGCTGACAGATTCGCTTCCTTTCAAGAAGTCTTCATTGGAGACATTCCATGCTAAACCTACGGATGGGAAAAAGGCATATTTGTTGTTTTTACCAAATTTAGACGAACCATCGTAACGGCCTGTAACGGTTGCTGAATAACGGTCATCGTATGAATAGGCCGCACGCAGGAAATAGGAGTTCATCGCCCATCTGTTCCAGGCTGATGTTGGTGGATCAGGTGTAATACCAATGCCTAAGTTATTATATTCGTAAAAATCATCAAAGAAACCTGTTGTCCGCGAACGGTCGTTATCATAAGTTCTCGCTTGCCAAGACAAACCAGCCATTGCATTGATCCGATGTTTGTCGAACTGTTTATTATACGTCAAATAAGTTTCTTCTTGCCAATAAAGCGTATTGGTATTATTGATCTCAGCCCAACCATTCGGTCTGGAGATATTGTTTAAGGATATGGAAGAGTAGCCCTTATAGATTTTTCGGTGGCTATCAATACCCAATTGGGTCTTTAAGTCCAAACCGTCCGCCAGGTGAAAGGTCAACGCGGCATTTCCAAAAATCTGGGTATTGTAACGCATTCTCTTTTGCAGATCCAAGATTGACACCGGATTTGCCATTCCTTCAAACCCTAATTTCTCAGAGACTGTAGAGGAAGATGAATTGGTATATTGACCATTCTTATCAAATACAGGATACCATGGCAACATTTCGATCATCGTCCGACGCGCTTCCTGACCACCTCCATCTTCAGGGGTATAACGTCCCCAAGTATGATTAACCGTCATATTAATAGCCGTAGACAACCAAGAGGTAGGCTTGGCATCATAAGATAGCTTTCCATTCACACGTTTGTTCCAGGTATTGTTTACTACACCTTGTTGATCCGTATAGTTTAAGAAAGCGCCTACCGATGACTTCTCATCACCTTGCTGTACATTTAACTGGTGATTATGTGAAATGGCCGTTCTTGTTGCTTCCCGCTGCCAATCTGTATCATATAATGGATTTCCATTGCCATCAAAGTAGTTCGGATCATTGAACCAGTCTTTTTTATTTAATGACCAAGGCGTCCAGTTTTTATCTCTATCTTTTAAAAATTGTGCAGCATATTTATTTTCATTTTCCAGACCGATCATGAAGGCATCAACCCATTCCTGTGCATTCAATACATCCATATAGCGCTGTACAGAACTTACACCAGCCGATCCTTGATAACTGATTGTACGTGTTCCGTCTTTACTCCCACGTTTTGTTGTTACTAAGATAACACCGTTCGCTCCACGCGCACCGTAGATGGCTGCTGAAGAGGCATCTTTTAAGACTTCGATGTTTTCAATATCATTCGGATTCAGCAAATGGAAATCTTCCATCACAACACCATCCACTACATATAGTGGGTTTGAAGAGGAGTTGATTGTCGCAACACCACGAATCACAACCCTATTCGCATAAGCGCCAGGCTGGCTCGAATTGGAAAAAATGTTTACCCCTGATGCTTTACCTCTCAAGGCATCTAAAGGGCTAAAACTTTGATCTTTAATCATGTCAGCACCTTTGACCATCGCAATGGAACCGGTTACATCCGATTTGCGCATTGTACCGTAACCAACAACAACGACTTCATCCAATTGGCCCTGATCCTCTTCCAATTGTACGGTGATGGTAGTACCGGCCACTGTCACCTCTTTCGATTTATAACCGACGGAAGTAACAACCAGCACATCACCAGATTTTGCTTCCACAGAGAAATTCCCCTGTGCGTCTGATTGGGTACCATTAGAGGTTCCCTTAACTGCTACAGTGGCTCCTACAAGAGGTTTTCCGGTAGCATCCAGTACTTTTCCCTTCAATTGTTGCTGCAGATTACGAACTTCTTTTACGAAGGATTTACCTTCGTAATTTGCTGAAGTTGCTACAGCGGCATTGACTTGTTGAAATGTACCAGCAATGACAGCTAATGAGAAAAATAACTTTGATTTTTTCCCAAGCTGCACAAATGATTTTACGTCAACTGTGCTCATATTAATAGTGATTTGGTTTATAAAAACGTTTTAGCAAAATAATACTAGAAACGTTTAGTTTAATTTAGTTTTCCCTTATAATCGATTATAATAAAAGGTTTTAGCTCATAATCCCTTCCATTATAATTTTTTCGATTTAATATCCCTTCCCTCAAAGCATCAATTTTATCTCAGTTTAATTGATCGCTATAAGTACAGAAAAAATGCTAAATCGCTTTTGCTTTTTTTGTAAAAAAATTTGGTTTGTTCGTTTGGTTTATACTGTTTAGTTTCTGTTTTTCTTTTCTTATTTGGTTATGTTTTTCTGGTGTTAATATCTTAATTAAGGCTGTAATTTAGTGTTTTAATTTCAACTGGGAAAGATTTATTTCTAAAATCTTTCCCAGTTGAAGCTATATATTTCCCTTCTTCATTTCGCTGATGGCATAATCCACGGAACGTGCTGAGAACGCCATGTAGGTCAATGAAGGATTTTGCGTTGATGTTGAAGTCATACAGGCACCATCCGTAACGAAAACATTTTTTACCGCATGCATCTGGTTCCATTTGTTCAATACAGATGTTTTCGGATCGCGCCCCATGCGTGCGCCGCCCATCTCATGGATGTCCAGCCCCGGAGCTTGCCAATGTGTATCCGGTCGAATATTCGTGAAACCGGCATCGGTAAACATTTCGGTCATGACCGAAATATAATCTTTTTTCATTTTTTCGTCATTGTCATCATAATCGACAGCAATCTTCAACAATGGAATTCCCCAATCATCTGTTTTACTAGCATCTAGAGACACCATGCCTGATTCTTTTGGTATGGTCTCACCCATCATATGTGAACCAACCTGCCAAATCCCCAATTTCGGGTTTAACAAATTCTCTTTAAGTCCTAATCCTAGGCCAGAGCGGTCTGATTCTTTACTACGCGATGCGCCAAAACCTGCCGCATAGCCGCGTAAGAAATCTGTTTCCTGTTTATGTAAGTTGCGGAAGCGAGGGATATATCCACCACCGGCAGGATTTCTCCCCTCTGCGGTGTAATCCAATAGTCCTTCGTATTCGGCATAAATACGTGCACTATAGTTGTGGAAAGCGACATATTTACCCAATACTCCACTGTCATTTCCTAAACCATTTGGAAAGCGGTTAGATTTGGAATTCAACAAGATCAGATTGGTATTGATGGCAGCTGCATTGACAAAAATCAATTTTGCATAGAAATCAATCTCCTCTTTGGAATCTGTATCAATGACCCGAACACCTACAGCTTTTCCTTTCTGTTCATCGTATAGGATAGAATGAACCACCGAATGTGGACGAAGAGTCATATTTCCGGTTTTAGCAGCCCAAGGAATTGTCGTTGCATTGGAACTGAAATACCCTCCAAAAGGACATCCTCTCTGACAGAGTACACGATTTTGGCATTGTACACGGCCTTGATCGATGTGAATCTGGTTGGGCTTAGAAAGGTGTGCACAACGCGCGGAGATCACCTTACGTTCCGGGAATTTTTTCTGAACTTTCTCTTTAAAATACTTCTCTACAATATTTAACGGATAACCGGGCAAAAATTCACCATCTGGCAGCTCTGGCAGTCCATCATGATCCCCAGCGATACCGGCAAACTTCTCTGCATAGGCATACCAAGGCGCTAAATCAGCATAACGTATAGGCCAATCTACGGCAAAACCATCACGCGCGGGACCTTCAAAGTCAAAGTCTGACCAACGTTGCGTCTGTCTCGCCCATAGCAAAGATTTTCCGCCAACCTGATATCCTCTGATCCAATCAAAAGGTTTTTCCTGTATATAGGGGTGCTCCTTATCTTTCACAAAGAAATGTGCGGCATCTTCATGAAAAGCATAACATTTGCTGACAATCGGATTCTCCTCTTTCACCTTATAAGGCATCTCATTTCGATGTTCAAACTCCCAAGGCATCATATTCGTGGTTGGATAATCCTTAATATGCTGCACATCACGGCCACGTTCCAATACCAGGGTCTTTAGTCCTTTCTCACATAATTCCTTTGCAGACCAGCCACCACTAATTCCCGAACCTATCACGATAGCATCATAGGTCCTATTTTTTTCACTGTCAATATTTAGATTTGCCATATTGGATTTATCCATTAATTTTCACCGCACCATTGTACGGTCCCGGAATAAGCTTATAGATCACCTTATTCTTCATCACATATTCTGAATTCATATAGCCCTGGATCGCACGTGATTTAAAGATTTCAAAAAAAGTCTTTTCATCCGTTTTATCGCTCAGGTTGGCTAATTTATTCTCTGTCTCTTTGCCATTGGCCAAATTCAGCTGTTTTCTGAGTTTGTTAAAACCAGAGACAAATTTCTCCTGGTTTTCCGGCGACTCACAATCATCCACCATCTTGATCACAAACAGGTGCAGGTTTAGATCCTTCCCTCCCGGAGTATCCGTTTTCGGGATAAGGACATCCACAAGATCAGCTAAAAACTGCTCATCTTCTGCTGATAATTTCAGCTTATTTAATACAATAGATGCACCACCATCATTCAGGCAGGATGACAAAATAGTCAGTCCGCCTGCGATAATGAAAAATTGCTTTATTGCGGTTCTACGGTTCATAATCAGAGTTCCCTTTACAATTCGGTAATATTACATATATCCGAATAAAATTACAAATGCTAAAACGATTAAATTATACGGTTACCCTTAAATCCAGTCGGATAATAGCTGTTTTGCCTGCTGCAAGTTTTCCACAATGTTATCCACAGCTGTTAGTCTAGCACGCTCCACCTCCTGTTTTGTGACAGCAATCAACTGCAAACCAGCGTCCAAAGCAGATTTACTTCCTGTTATCGTATCTTCAATTGCGACACAGGACGCTCCCGGTAAATCCAATTTCGACAGTGCCAAACGATAAGGCTCCGGATTAGGCTTCGGAAGCTCCACACATTCCCTTGTCACAAAAAATTCAAAGTAATCCAACAATCCATGTTTTCCCAAAACTGTATCCACTGTACTGCGGTAACTCGAGGTCACCAGTCCAATCCGGATGTTATTTTCCTTGAGGTAGACTAAGATATCGTTGGCAAAAGGCATCAATTCGATATCGCTCATATTAGAATCAGCATAGGCTGCACGCGTCCTTTTCCACATCTGCTCTTCGGTCGTATCGTACCCATAATCTTCAACCAAACGTTTTACATTATGAGCTAAAGTATGCCCGGCAAAATCCCGAATCCAATCTTCATAATTTATTTCTAGATCAAATTCTTGTTTTAAGATAGGTGCCCAATTTTTAAAATAGAAATATTCTGAATCAATTAAGGTACCATCCAAATCAAACAATACGGCTTGTAGTTTATTCATAGTGTTAAAGATACACAAGTCCCCTGAAAAATCCTATTACACAAGGCCACAATAGGTAGAATTTGAAAACTCGCCTAATAAGGTATCCCATACACAAACATACACGTGATAATCAAATTTTTTCAGGCTCAAGCCAGGGATCCTGAGTGAACTAGACCCCTTATTTACCTCGGCTATGGCAGTTTTCATATCACCGGGTGCATCGAGATTGATCAGCGCCAGATTGACCTTAAATAGATGATCGTCATAGATCGGGTCAACTGTCCATTTCAGATGAAGCATATCGTCCTCTTTCTCAATCTGACAATCGGCTAACGGTGGCAAGTTACCTGCAAACACAAGGAGTTTTTCCGGGTTGACAAAAGGCTTATTCTCCACGTCGAGTTCCAGTGTTTCGGTAAAAACATGCCGTTGTGCAAGCTGGAAAGCTCCAATCCGATCACCTTTTTTGACTTGGTATTGATAGCCAAAATCCAATATAGGACGATTATATTTAGCAAATTCGCCAGCGACTTTTTGTTTCCTGCGGTTCAACAATTCTTTTTCTGTCGGTGGAGAAGTACGTCTCTTACGCGGTCCCCGCGCAACATTTTGGCCATTTAGCATATATGCATTGACTGATCCAAATTTACCTGTGATTGGACCATTTGGCCCATGATGTAAGATTGCCATATAATTACATTTATTGTATTCAACAATTCGTTCTAACACAGAAACACCTCCATCGCAACAAGGTTTTAGCTAAAACTGTTGTAACTACATTTTTACAGGGTATTTACTTAGGGTTAACAGTGATTTACCCCTGTTATACCCTTATTACACCCCTGTTAACCCCCTGTTATTCCCTTATTATTTCCAATGATGATATTAACCAGAAGTTAAGAAAACAGAAGGACATTGCCTTACTTTTTGGATAAACATGGTACATTTGCTAAGTTTGTTGATTCAAAGGGTAAACAGAATGGTATCCGAAACATGCTACTTCGCCGTTCAGCCCTTGAGATTCGACACAGTCATTATATATTTATATCCATGAAAATAATTGCTATAGGTCGCAATTACATCGACCACGCGAAAGAGCTCAATAATCCAGTACCCGAAAATCCCATCATATTTTTAAAACCCGATACCGCGGTTTTAAAGGACAATAAAGATTTCTATTATCCAGAATTTTCCAAAAACATTCAGTTTGAGACCGAGGTTGTGCTACGGGTTTGTAAGGAAGGAAAACATGTAACACCCAAGTTCGCCTCGACCTATTATGATGCGATCGGACTGGGTATCGACTTCACTGCAAGAGATCTACAGCAGGAACTTAAAGCGAAAAGTCTTCCCTGGGAACTGGCAAAAGCCTTCGACCATTCCGCTGTGATCAGCAATTTAATCCCGAAAGAAGAAATCGGTGCTGTCGATGCCATTGATTTCTCTCTGCAACAAAATGGACAAACTGTCCAACAGGGCAGTACTAAGGATATGATTTTCTCCTTTGAAGACCTAATTGTCTATACGTCCAAATTTATTACCTTACGCAAAGGTGACCTGATCTATACAGGCACCCCGGTTGGTGTTGGATCCGTAGCAATCGGTGATCTCTTGGAAGGATTTATTGGGGAACAAAAGATGTTTAGCTGTAAAATCAAATAGGGAGGGGAGATGATAAAAAAAACAGCAATTTTACTTGGTGTACTGACCTTGGCCTTTAGCCTCGCCCAAGCACAGGATATTATCAAAAGTCGCAATTATCCGCAGAATTATTTTGTACGGCCAATGGATATCGCTCCCCAGGCATCGGGCTCATTTGGTGAGTTGCGGGCAACACATTTCCATGGTGGCGACGATTATCGCACCCAACAGCGCATTAATATTCCTGTACACGCGGCGGCGGAAGGCTTTGTATCCCGCGTACGTGTCCAGATCGGTGGCGGCGGGAATTACGTGTATATAGACCATCCGAATGGATATACTTCGGTGTATATGCACTTGGAGAGCTTCAATGCTGATCTGGCAAAAATTATAAAAGACGAACAGTACAAACAAAAACGTTTTGATGTTGATGTCTTTCTCAAACCAAATCAGGTACCCGTCAAAAAAGGTGAGTTTATTGCCAACTCAGGAAATACAGGTGGTTCAGCGGGACCACACCTGCATTTCGAGATCCGCGATACCAAAGCACAACTGCCATTAAATCCCCAATTATTTGGGCTTTTATTTCCGGATGGTGTAAAACCATTGATCAGAGGTATAACGGTTTATGACCTTGGCCGTGAAACCTTTGATGAGAACACGCCACGCAGGCATCAGACAATCAGATCCATCGGCGATGGCAATTATAGTTTGGCATCAGGTGCCCCTATTCCGGTCAATGGCAACTTTGGTCTTGGTATCAATACTGTAGACAGACGTGGTGGTATTTCCTTTACCTATGGTGTTTATTCGATCGAACTATTCCTTGACAATAAAAATATCAGCACCGTACTCTTTGAATCCATCCCCTTTGACCAGACCCGTGCGATTCAATCGTATATAGACTACCCTTATCTAAAGAAATCTGGCGTCCGTGTACAAAAGAGTTTTAAAGACCCTAATAATCCGATCAATATCTACAAACAACTGGACAACCTGGGTATGATCGAATTAAAGGACAATGAGGTTCATGATGTAAAATATGTCGTCAAGGATGTGCAGGGCAATAAAAGCGAACTTAATTTTAAGGTACAGAACAATCCTTCTCTAGCGATCAGCCGTAAATCAGCCGAAGGGCTCAAAATGTTTCATTATGCTGATGAAAACAAATACGAGGCTGAAAACGCTCGCGTTTATATGGGTAAAAACATCCTCTATAACGACCTTTATTTCAATTATTCCCAAGGCGCTAAACCAGCGAAAGGCTACTCAGCGGCGCATTACATCCACAACTCCTATACACCTGTATTCGGCTATTACAAACTGATGATCAAACCAGACTATAGCTTACCAGAGAGCTTGTATAGCAAGGCGCTGATCGTCTCCACGGATGGTGGAGCGCAGGGTGGGAAATACGAAAATGGCTGGGTTGTTGCCAATGTGCGCGAATTTGGCGGCTTTTATGTGGCTGTTGATACCATTGCCCCAACCATCAGTGCACGTAACCTGACCGATGGCAAGAATGTATCCAATCAACACTCCATAGATTTTACCATCAGTGATAATCTTTCAGGAATAGATACCTTCGATGCCTATATAGATGGCAAATGGGCCTTGATGAAATATGATCCCAAAACAAGACACCTGTGGCACGACTTTGAATCCAATCTGAGCAGCGGCACCCACAGTTTCAAATTAGAGGTTAAAGACAATAAAGGAAATTTAAAAACATACGAAGCCTCTTTCAGCAGATAGTTTATCTGCTGTGCGTGGTACATCCTTCATGTGCTTTTATTCTTGGATCATTTTTAGAAACAAGTCTAATGCACATGCTGGATTTTCATCGAATAATATTGTATCTTAATAGACTAAATAGAACTACATATGGCAACACTAGAAATAGGACAACAGGCACCGGATTTCAGTGCAAAAAATCAAAATGGTGAAACGGTCCATCTTTCAGATTTCAAAGGAAAAAAAGTGATTCTCTACTTTTATCCGAAAGACAATACTCCGGGCTGCACGACCGAAGCCTGCAATTTTAGAGACAACTATCAATCACTGAAAAAAGATGGCTTTGAAATTATCGGTGTTAGCGTCGACAACGAGGCTTCACATCAAAAGTTTATCAACAAACACGAGCTACCTTTTCAACTTCTTGTGGATGAAGACAAAAGCCTTGTAGAGGCCTATGGTGTATGGGTTGAGAAGAACATGTACGGAAAAAAATATATGGGTACAGCACGCACTACCTTTGTGATCGATGAGCAGGGCATCATTCAGCACATCATCAAAAAAGTGGACAACAAGAATGCATCCCAACAGATACGTGATTTAGGGATAACTAAATAAGTCTCAGGCTTGAATAAAGAATAGGGAGAAAATCTAAATACTCAATACGCAATACTAAAATCTAAATACTAATATCTATATTTGCCACTTATGAGCAAACAGACAGACGATTTTTTCAAAAGTGTAGTATCACACGCGAAGGAATACGGTTTTGTATTCCAATCGAGCGAAATATATGACGGATTAAGTGCCGTTTACGATTACGGTCAATTAGGTTCTGAACTTAAAAACAACCTAAAGACTTATTGGTGGAAATCCATGGTGCAATTGCACGAAAATATTGTCGGTATCGACGCGGCAATTTTCATGCATCCAACCACATGGAAAGCATCTGGTCACGTGGATGGGTTCAATGATCCAATGATTGATAATAAAGATTCCAAAAAGCGTTACCGTGCCGACCAATTGATCGAAGACAAAATTGCACGTTATGAAGCAGACGGAAAGGCGACAGAAGCAGCAGCGCTTTTAGAAGCGTTAAACACGGCATTGAACGCGGACGATCTGGCTGGTTTAAAATCAATCATTGAAGAGCATAATATCGTTTGTCCGGTTTCAGGCACCAAAAATTGGACTGAAGTACGTCAATTCAATTTGATGTTTGCCACACAGATGGGCGCCATGGCAGATGGGGCAGATCAGGTTTATCTTCGTCCGGAAACTGCCCAAGGTATTTTTGTTAACTTCCTGAACGTTCAGAAGACAGGTCGTATGAAAATTCCTTTTGGTATTGCTCAGATCGGAAAAGCTTTCCGTAACGAAGTCATTGCACGCCAGTTTATCATGCGTATGCGTGAGTTTGAACAAATGGAAATGCAATTCTTCTGCCGTCCGGGCACTGAACTGGAGTGGTACAACAAATGGAAAGAAACACGTTTAAAATGGCATTTAGCGCTAGGATTTGATCCGGCTAACTACCGTTACCACGACCACGATAAATTGGCGCATTATGCCAATGCAGCTGTGGATATCGAGTTTAACTTCCCATTCGGATTTAAAGAAGTGGAAGGTATCCACTCCCGTACGGATTTTGACTTGAAACAGCATCAGGAATTTTCGAAAAAGAAAATGCAATATTTTGATCCGGAGATCAATCAAAATTACATTCCTTATGTCATCGAGACTTCCATCGGATTGGATCGTTTGTTCTTAACTGTTCTATGTAATTCATTGGTAACAGAAGATCTTTCTACAGCAGAAAAACAAGATTCACGTGTTGTATTGAAATTCCCAGCAGCATTGGCACCAGTGAAAGCTGCTATTTTGCCTTTGACTAAGAAAGACGGTTTACCAGAAAAAGCGCGTGAGATCCTGAATACGTTAAAATTGGATTACAATGTCCAATATGATGAAAAAGATGCAATCGGAAAACGTTACCGTCGTCAGGATGCAATCGGTACGCCAATCTGTATTACTGTTGACTACGATTCTTTGGAAGATAATACCGTAACAATCCGTCACCGTGATACCATGGAACAAGAGCGCGTAGCGATCGCTGATCTTGAACGAATCTTAAATGATTTAGCGGGTTGGAATACTTTGCTAAAAAAATTGCTATAATATAAAAGCAAAAACACCCCTGCTGCGAATAGCCTATCAAAAAGACGCTAAGGGGATACGAATAAAATTAAATAAAATAGGGTTGTCCGAACTGGATAACCCTATTTTATTTAATTCAAATTGGCGCGTTGGATTGACTTTTTTAATCAGTATTCTATGACTACATTATCGCGCCATTTTTCATTTTTCATCACCTGAAAACCTTGACTTCCATTTGCTCCATCGAGCAGTTTTCCCTTAAATAGAAGCTGTACATTATTTCGAATTTCACTGCCCAGATCAAATGTGCGCATCAGTTCCCCCTTTCTGAAAATGTGCAACTCGTATTTGACTATCTTATTTTCTGGGAGATCACCCATAAACTGATTAAAAACAAAACTTTTCGAGCTGCTGCTGAAATTGGGAATAATACGTAAGATAGTCTTGTCCACTTGTTCATCGGCCCCCGTTGCAAAAGGATAATATTGGAAGGCTTTATGCAGCTGTTTGATCTGAATGCTGTCGACAAGATCCAGCCCCTCGACATCCGTACATTCAAATTTAACTTCGCTATAGATACGGCTCATCGTCAACACTCTTTCCGTGGATTCTTTCACATCAAAAGTATCGCGTACCGCAAATATCGCCGCAGACTGCTCACTGAAGGCATTAGATACTGATAGACTCCTAAGATCCGTCACCGATGCTGGAATCAATAAGGGCAGAGCCGAATTTTTGGATAGTAGGCTCAGGTAGTAGGTTCCCATCGGCAAAGCGATATTAAACTTTTCTTTTGCATTGAGTGTACCCGCCTTCACCAGCAGCTTGCTATTGGCATCGAAGATATGGTAATACAATTTATCGGGCAGAACCGATTGATCTGTCGTCCCCATAATCTTGACATTGTCCATTTTAAACGTTCCTGTACTCTCGTTGTAGTTACTTCCGCCTTCCCTATTGCCCGAGAATAAGGCGATTTTTAACCAACACGCCTGAGCTGCGACCAGATTAATCGACCGAAGCGACTGTTCCACGGCAAATTTGGCGGAGGTAGTGAGATTTGGCGGATAATGTAGCGTATCCGTGAGGTTTTTGAATGTCGCCCCTTGATCTATTGAATAACTCAACAGTAAAGCACGAGGTCCAGTTCCGGAGCTATTGGCATCAAAAGAAAGACTTGCTAACGTAGCGATACCCGAACCAGGTATCTTGATCAGAACCTCTTTGGCCCCTTTGAAACTAATACCTTTTCCGGACGTTGGCCAACCGCCCACATAGCTATAGTCGGTCTTACCATTGTTGTAGTCAATGATAGCCGCATCCTCAAGCGCCAGGGTCGGGTCCGCGTTACCATTATCAAAATTCCAATGGTAGAGGAGTTGATTTTCGGTGGTACTTCCGGTGGTCGAAGCACTTTTAAACCTGGACGATTGTGCTCTCAAGGGTGTGACAATCGTTTCAAAATCCTTGATTTTGAAGGTTACTGCATGTGTTTTTTCATTGCTTTCATCAGGAAGTTTTGCATTTTTCTTACAGGATGGTGTTACGGCTAAAATCACGATGAATAGGCACGAAAAAATTCCCCAAGTAGACTGGGTTTTCGTTTTCATAATTATGAATGATTTATAAGTTAACTAACCGGCAGATTAAAATTAACTTATAAATCACTAGGCATCAATAGTGTAACTAAAAAATTACCTCCGTGCGATCACTTTTACAGGTTGTTTCTTTGTCTACTTTTTGGACGTAAACTTTTCGGCCAGTAGCAGTACGTTCCAAGACGAGTATATTATTTGCACCCGTCGGACGTACATATTCTCCATTGAATTCGTCCCATTCATAGATTGGTTTACCAGCGGCATCTGACCAGATGTAATTGTAACGTGCATCCGCTTTATCTTGTATGATCAACTGTACCTTATTTTTCTTTTTGTTAATCTTGACACGGATATCTTTGGGTTTCTCCACTTTGGGCAGTGTTTTCAATAAGACTTCCGATTGCACTGAATACTTGTCTTTCCAATGTGCAACGACATGATATTTTTTGGAGGCGGAGACCTTTTGGATCACCACATTGTTTCCTGCTCCGACAGGTACAGCAGTTAGGGTCTCAAACCAACGGTAGACAAGTCCAGCGATAGGCTTTTTAACCGTAATCACCTGATCTCCACCAAAACAGGTTTCGAGTGTATCTCCCCAGGTATTGATAGGTTTCGCAAGCTCATAGGATTTAAGCTGGTTAAATTTCCATACAATGGAATCCCTATGGTTTACATACTTCGGATCGCGGAGCAGATCTGTTGTATCTTGAATAATCACTTTCAATTCGTTCGCACCAATGCGCAGCATTCCCGGATCCAAATAGATCGAATCGATATCATGGGCGATAGCTTCATTATTTAAGGACCATACCAGCTTAAATGTATTCGGCGACGGTTTTGCTAGCTTTAATGTAAATTTCTGAACGCTATCTAAGGTCAATACATTATTCAATACCGGTTTTACCGCAATAAAAGGGCTAGATTTTTGCTTGATTGAAGCCACAAATTGCTCTTGGCAGACGGGGCAAAAAGGAGCAACAAGATATTGCATTTTACAATACTCATGTGGCCGGAACCAATTCGAAGGAGATCCCTTTCCGCCATAAGAATAGATCCCTACGCCATCTTTTCCAATCCAATGTTTCCAGGGAACAGTATTTGCATCAGCCGTTTGAGAGCGGTTGACAGATTCAATAGCATATTGATTTCCTGCCCAATATTCATCCGCCAGCTGAGCAAAGGAATGCCCGATCTCATGGACAGCGATGTCATTGCTTTTAAAGTTGACCGTCGAGGTGGCCCACTTTCCACCTGATCCACCATAAAATGGAGAATTGACCAATACCACCACTTGTGTATAGTTGGGGATATGTGTTTTTAACACTTCTTCAATACGCTCATTTTTTTGAGGCACTACAAGGCGGTGTAGTCCACCATTGTCAAAGCTGCTTCCAAAAATAGTATTGGGATGCGTGACTGGCACAGCATGATCTCTAGTGAATTTATTGTAACGGCTTGGATATTTGCTGAGATCGGTGTCACCGTGTACACAATCGCTTGCTTTGCAATCATGCGTAGCACCGGATTCTTCAGATATCGTCCGAATCGCAAATACATTAAAGAAACTGCTGTATTGTTTAAAAGGTTCTATTGAAAAAAAATAATTTGTGAACTGCTTGGAATCTTCTGCGTAATCATCTAGTTGATCTTTTGTATAACCATCGCCCAAAATGACCAGGTTCACTATATTGTTGGCTGTCCCTTGGTATTGCAAGGTGTCAATCTTAAAATTTTGAGATTGCGCTGTTGCAGGCATCAGATAGCCCAATAACGCAAACAGGACAAAAATTAAATTTTTATTCATCGGAGTAACAATCGTTAGACTCCAAATTTAAGGTTTTCGCATCCCTAATCGTTACATTTTATTGCCGAGTGCTTCTCCGATATTGTCCACTGACGGGATCTGTAAGTTCATACTACGCACCTCTTTTCGAATAATATTTTCGGTGTACCAACGATGGCTTAATCCCGCATCCGATGTTCCTGCACATATTCACTTGGGGAATGCTTTGTGATCTTCTTAAATACCCTATTAAAATTGACCACATTGTTAAACCCTGTTTTAAATGCAATATTGGAAACGCTTTCTGAGGACTCGTCAATCAACATCTTGCAGGCCCGTTCAATTCTGATTTCATTCAGGAAGGTCACATAAGTCTTGCGGGTGTGCTTTTTAAAATACTTACAAAATGCGTGCGGAGTCATGTGAGCTACTGCTGCTATATCTTCAAGCGAGATTTTATCACCAAAATGCTGAAAGGTATATTGAAATATTTCGTTGATACGCAAGCCTTCCGCGTCCGAAAATTTCTTCTGGGGAATTCCCGTATATAGGGAGGTCCATTGATCGACCTTTTTACTCAAAAAATTGATCAGTTTTACAAAGGATAATAAGCGATCTATTCCGGCGCTTGTATTGATCTGTACAAATTTATCTTTGAGGGCAATAGCATGTTCGGCATCCAGTTTCTTACTGACATTGATGTGTTCCAAAAAATATTTGACATCGTCAAATTCAGGGAAATCCAGAAAAGATTTAAAATGCTCGTAGTCGAAGAAAATATGAATCGCATGAATGCCGTCCTTGATGTCCTCTCCTGTTTTAAACATATGTGGTTCATCTGCATCAACGATATAGATTTCATCCTCTTCAAAACTATGGGTAAAGTTGCCAATCATAAAGGTCCCCCGTCCTTTTAAGATATAGGTCAATTGGATCTCTTTATGCCGATGGTAATTACTATAGAAGGAGGGCAAGATATCCTCTTGCACGCAAATAGATCCTTGATAAACCACCGGAACCGTAAATTGAACAACTTTCATCGTCTATTGAAATAACAAATATTAAACCGTTAATTCAAATATACCATTATTTAAGACAATAATCGTTAATTTTTAACCAAAAACTCCTTAACCTTACCAATGAACTTCGGTAAAGTCGGATCTTCACCAGTGAGTGACAAGATTTTGAAGGTCTGTGGATTGATCCATAAATAACTTGGCGAACGGTCTATACCAAAGTCATTTTCCATTGTTGCCCGATCATTTGTATTCAAATAATAGCTATGAGGCCCCAGAGCGAGGGACTTGCTGGTTTTAATCCAGGCATCTTGGTCAGCATCTAAAGAAAAGTAAATAACCCGCACTCCCATTGCCTTTAACTGCGCCTCTTTTTTGCGTAGTTCAGTAACATCAGAAACACTGTATTTACTGGCGGCTTTCCAGAACGCCGCGATCAACATTTTGGCATTTGAAAATTCACCGATTTTTAGCGAGTCCCGTTGGACATTCATTGGCGTGATGGGTGGAAAGACAGGCATATTTTCATAAAAATCTTTCACCCGGTCTACTTTCTCACGCGCAAATTTATAATAAGGATGTTTTTGCAGGGTTGCATCGAACCGCTGTAGTGCGGTATCAAATTTTTTGAAGTTATCCGCATCGATGGAGACATATTTGAAAAAATAAGGGAGAACTAAAGACGATTGATGTGTGCTATCAAGAATAAAATCAGCATATAAATTGCGAAGATTATAAGGTTTACCAGCCGACAATCGTTGTATTTCGTCAATAGTTTTCTCGTAAGATCCATCGTTGCGTAGGGCCATCGCTGAGAGCTGCCCATTTAATCCACCGATTCTGGCGATCTTATTTTCTTCCTTCAATTTTTCCTCTTTTTCTCGCTGTTGATATCGTTCCGTAAACTGAACAAAATCCGTTGCATTACTGGAGGTTGTAGTCAGGGTAAAGCCACCTTTATTTTCTTTCAGTTCATAGTCACTTCCCCCTTCCAAAAACAGGATGTAAGGCTCTCCGCCACTAATCTGAATTGCATAAAAACCAGCCATTGCCAATTCACCTTCCAAGACAAATTGCCCGTTCGTTACACTTGTTTTTGTAAACTGTTGCATTTTGTTTTCCGGATCGATGAGGGTCACTGAGCTCCCCTCCTTAGCACTTGTCTGCCCGGTAATTTTATAAGCGAACGTTTTCAAAAGCTCTTCTTTTTTAGCTTTGTCTGTTTTCTGGGAACAAGCAGTTGTTCCCAGAAAAATAAATAGAAAGCAAAAATAGCTAAAGGACTTTATAGTCCTTATAGGTTCCATTTTCAAATATGCGAACATTTCCTTTTTTTCCCTTTATGTTAAGCTTGACAATTTTCCCATTTTCCCAGCTCATATCCACGGTGTAATTTCCTCTGGCTTTTAGCCCTTTGATCTGCCCCTTAGACCAGGCTTTAGGCAGCGCTGGTAACAGATGGATATATCCATTGTGGCTTTGAATCAACATCTCTGCGATACCTGCAGCGCCGCCAAAGTTGCCATCAATCTGAAACGGTGGATGGGCACAGAATAAGTTGGGATAGGTGCCGGCGCCCACACCCTGATAGGTTGTTTCACTGGCAAAAGCAGGTTTCAGCAACTGACGAAGGATTTCCAAGGCATGATCGCCATCCTGCAATCTTGCCCAAAACAATATTTTCCAGGCTCTTGACCAGCCTGTCCCTTCATCTCCCCTGACAGCAAGCGTTTTTCGGGCAGCTTCGGCCCAAGTCGGAGTCGTTTGGGGAGAAATAAATGCGGCAGGATACAGACCATAAAGATGGGATACATGACGGTGTTTGGGTTCAACCTCCTGATAATCTTCGAGCCATTCCATCACACGTCCAGATTTACTAACCACTACCGCGGGTGGAATCTCTTTTAATTTCCCTTTCAGGCTAGCTACAAAACTATCCTTGACAGCCAAAATAGAATCTGCCTGAATAACGGCCTGATACAGCTCGCGTACAATCTGATTGTCGATTGTGGGACCCATCACCACTGCTGCGACCTTTCCATTGGCCATCCGAAACGCATTTTCCGGTGATACCGATGGTGAAGTTACCCACCAGCCCGTTTTGGGATCTTGCACCAATGTATGATCGTAAAATTCCGCGGCACCTTTTAGTATCGGATAGATTTCTTTCAGATACCCTTGGTCTCCCGTAAAAAGATAATGCTCCCACAGGTGGTTACATAGCCAACCGGAGGCTGTACTTGCTCCCCAAGAAGCCTGTTCACCTGGCGCTGAATAGCCCCAGATATTAGTCATCATATAAACAACCCACCCAGGTGCGTTATAATAAGCTTTTGCTGTTTGTTCACCTGTCTTTGCGATCCGTTTTATCAGCTCGATAAAAGGTTTATGATATTCACTTAGGTTGTTTACCTCTACCCCCCAATGATTCATCTGCGCATTGATATTTAGATGGTAATCACCATTCCAAGGTGTCTGGATCTGATTGGCCCATAAACCCTGTAAGTTTGGCGGAAGTGCATTTGTATTTTTCGGAGCTGAACTTGAAATATTCAAATAACGACCATACTGATAATAAATGGTCGCCAAATCTGGATCCTGTGTGGGATCTTTATAAAAATTAGCAATCCGTTCATTGGTCGGAATATTCGTATTTACTTTATTCCCAAATAGGTTTAGTTCGACCCGATTAAAAGTCCGCTGATAGGCTTCCAGATGGCTACGGTATATTTTAGCTGCATTGGACGGCTGTACCGCAGCAATAGTCGCCTTTGCGGTAGCCAATGGATCTTGTCCATAATAAGATGTACTTGCCGTGAGATAGATTGAGAGGTTTCCTGCCGCTGAAACTTCCAGCACCTGATCCTTTTTGCTGACCTGAATATTTTTACCTTGAACTTTTAATAAAGCAACAAATTTTAGGTTTTTGCCGCCTTTACCGTCCGGTAACGACCCTTCGACTAAAATACCATCGTCCAACAGGGAGTAACGGTCTATATTCTCCTTCCGTTCGAAAGAAATACCAACCGTCTGTCTGGCATTGTTATTTTGATTCAATTGAATAACACCGATATTCTTGTCAAAGGAGGTATAGTAGGTACGCTGAATTTTTGTGCTTCCGGCACGAAAAGAAGTCTGTGCTGTCGCTGTGGCCAGATCCAGTGATCTTGTATAGTCTTCAATAGGCGAAGATGGCAGTTGATAGTGCAAAAGTAGATCTCCGAGCAACTGATAACAGCCAAAAGGAACATTAGCGCCATTTCCAAAGCCGGAACCTTTGCCACTGGTGACAAAAGTTTCATTGACCAATTTCTCGGCTTCGTCATTTTTACCCGCCTTCAACAAAGCCTGTATGGCGTTGACATTTTTGTGCGCGTCATAGTTATTGGGATCCTCAGGGCTTCCGGACCACATACTGATCTCATTCAGTACAATTTTTTCCTGCGTTGGATTTCCATCAGGCATCATACCAATTAGCCCATTACCCAACGGCAGGGTTTCTTCCCAGATTTTGGCAGGCTTATTATACCAAAGACGAAGTGGATTTTGTTGTGCAAACAAAAGCGTGGTCTGACAGATGCAGACCACGAAAAGTATTAAAATTCTATTTCCCATAAAGTTCAAGCTCGGCAATTGTCAGCTCATTCCCTTCAATAAATTGCGTTGGTTCAAATTTGATAAACTTGGTATTATTGCTTGTTTCAAAAAATACTTGCTGCAAAATTGGATTTGCTTTGATATTGGAGAATTCTCCTTCTTTGACGCTTGTCCATTTTTTACCGTCTACACTGGTTGAGATCCTGTATTTCGTCGGGATACCGCTTGTCTTTTTATCCTGACGTGGTAAGAAACCAATCCCTGAGGTTGCGCCATTTGTTTCAATGACCAAGACTCCCTGATCGTCCACAGTTGCAAAGGTATTTGGATTACCATCTGTTATATAAGCCTTGTCGGTCGTACCAGTTGTCTGTAATTTAAAGCCCGTTTGTTTTTTAAGCTCTTTTGTATCGAAGGCAAAAGATTCATTATACTCCTTGAATAGACCAAAATCACTTAAAGTAATTGCTACCGGCGCATAAATATGTAACCGTAAGCGTGTCGTTGTCGTTGGTTGTTCAAGCTTTATCAAGCGATTCGCACCAATACTGGTTGCTCTGGCCAATGGCTTCCAGGTGTTGTCAGCCCATTGTTCCACAACAACGCTGTCAATCCGTTGTCCCAATTTGATGTTTTCGCGCAATTGAATAAGATCGAATGTCGCTGCTGACTTTAGCTTAATTTCAAGTGTAGCCGAAGTTTTTGTATCATCGGTCGCCCAATAGCTATAACGGTCATTATCCGTAATCAGCGATGTCGCATAAGTTTTGGTATCAGCATTACGTGTATTTGAGGCCGTTATGGTTGCACCTTTTGCCAGATTGGTACGGAAAGTCTCTTTGATCTTTTTACCAAAAGCTTTTAGGGATTTCACGTCATTTTCATGGAGTGTACCTGAAGGCATTGGTGCTAGACCAAGATTCATACTGGCACCTCGACCAACCGATTTAAGATAGATTTCAAACAGTTGATTGGGTGTTTTCACCCGGCTATTCTGCTCCTCATGATAAAACCATCCTGGACGTTGGGGAACATCACATTCTGCAGGAATCCAATATTTTCCATTCCGGTCACCTGATTCGGCATTATGCGATTCGGTCGCTCCGGGTACGGCTACTTTTCCATTGAGCCCTATTGGTGTAAATGTCGCCCAAGAGGTTTCGGCAGCAAAACCATGTTCATTACCTACCCAGCGCATATCTGGTCCAATATCCGAGAAAATCACCGCATTAGGTTGAAGTTTACGCACAATTGGCCAAGTTTTCTCATGCCACTCATAATAGGTTGTCCGGTCAATAATCCGTTTCCCCTCGTGTCCACCGTAGTAACCATCACCACCGTTTGCACCGTCATGCCAAGAAGTAAACAAGGGACCATAATTGCTCATCAATTCGGTCAGTTGCTGTCTGTAGGCATTGGCATAAGCTGGTGTACCATAATGTTCATCGTGACGGTCCCATGCTGATAGATATACACCGAACTTCATTCCATTACGGTGTGTCGCTTCCATAAATTCCTTCACCATATCGCCTTTTCCATTTTTCCATGGAGAGGAGGCAATACTGTAAGAGGTTGTTTTGGTTGGCCATAAACAAAATCCATCATGATGTTTGGCAACACTGATCAGGCCTCTGAAACCTCCATCCGCTGCTGCTTTGGCAATCTGATTTGCATTAAATGCCGAAGGATTAAACAAAGCAGGCTGTGCATCACCATAACCCCATTCTTTATTCTGAAAAGTTGTGGGCGTATAATGGATCAAGCAGTAGGTTTCCATCTCCTGCCATTTTAATTGGCGTTCGGTTGGCAAGGCTCCATAAGGTTTTAACGTATCCGGTTTGGCTACCGTACCGCTGGAAAGTAAGATGGAAGATAACAAGATTGTGAACATATTCTTTATTATAAGTACTAGAAAATTAGGTTGTAAAGCCCTAATATAAGAAGTTTTATAAAATTATCTATGTAACATTTGCGTACGGAAATAGGGTGGAAAAATCTAAAAAGGTAATCTAGTCGTCGATAATTAGCCTTATTCAATCAAATCAATCGATTGATCTAAAACATCTCGCTGAAAAAGTAAAATAGTTTCTTGGAGCTTTGCCGCTGTTCTTTTTTTAGTATGATTCGACCAAAATGAACTTATTTACCTATTGGAGTGCAAACAAAAAACACAGATTTGTTATTAATAGAGGATAAAGAAGTTAGCTGTACTATAACAGGTGATTGGATGCTATTGGGACAAGATTGGCATGATAATTATAAGTTGTAGTGCAGAAAAAGGAATGTTTATATATTATTAGAAATTATTATGAAAGTAAATTTAATGATTTTAGCAGTTGCATTGGCATTTTCAACTGTCGCATGCAACACAACAGGGAAAAAATCTGAAGCAACAGGAGCTGGCGATACCGCAACTACAGTCCAAAAACCAAGTGTAGTGGATAACGCGTCTTTGGAAGGAACATGGGAGCTTAAGTCTATTACCACACCAGAGACAGCAGGAAAAGCACTGAAGGAATTGTATAAGGACAAAATCCCAACATTAACTTTCACAAGCAAGGACCACAAAGTAGAGGGTAACAACGGTTGTAATGGTATTGGCGGCACTTACGAAAGTGAAAAAGGCAATTCCATTAAAATCGGTGATAAACTGGTATCTACGATGATGCACTGTGAAAATGCAGCTTACAATGAATTTATGAATGGCTTAAAATCTACAACAAACTTCGATGTTAGAGATAACGAGTTAACATTTATTTCTGGCGATATCGTCGTGATGCAATTTGTAAAAAAATAAGGAAATACTCAATTTAAATAAAAGGGGCCGATATATTTATCGGCCTCTTTTATTTAAGTTCGTCATTAATTGAAAAGCTTAGCATCCCATCTTCTTTCCCCAGATGGGCTTCGATTCCCTGCCTCATCAACATACAATCTATTCATTTCCATATAATTGTTTACCGAGAGCGCTCTTGGCAGAAACTCTTCTAACACCAAAAGGCCTCTTAATTTATTTGGTTTCTGATCATAATTAGTAAATATCTCAATTATTTTAGAAGCACTATATGGGTATTCATACACAATACTATCTAAATTTTTGCTCGCATTAAAATAGAACGTCTTCTCAAGGGGCAATCGATCACCTAAATAGCAATATTCTTTTTTCAAGAGGTTGTTCTCATATTCATATTTATATATGCTAATGGATTGATCTCCTCGGTTTATTCTTCTTTCGGTGATCAGTTTATTGTGATAGCGTAACTCATGCCTTTCATCAAATGAGACTCCCTTATCGGAGCTCTTTTTTTCCAATTTAACCCGATCCCCAATAACGTTGATATCCCAATAGATAATATCGGTAAAATGATAGCTCAATCCGGTTGCTGTGGGAATCGGCAAAAAGCCTCCAGTAATTCGAGAAAGTTGGCGGTCTTTGTACGCCAGTTTTAGCTTATTATCAAACGGATAAAAATTATAGTTAGATAGAAAATCGGGGCTCAACAAGAACACAGGTATTTCTTTGAGGCCCTGATCAGAGAGTAATTCTTTATCTTTTGAACAGGAAAAACAAAGGAATAAAATTCCATGGAAAAAAAATAGCCAGATTTTTTTCATAAAATGGGTCATTTCATTGGTAATTATACGAATATAAAAATTTCATCTCGTAACTTTACACATCATGAAAAAAGATCAATCTAAAATCATACGTGAACAGGTCGATCGTTCAGCACTTCGCGAACATTCGACTCCTTTATACCTCACATCAAGTTTTATCTTCGACAGCGCTGAACAGGGTCGGGCGGTCTTTGCTGGAGAAGAGGATGCAATGATTTATTCTCGCTATGCAAACCCGAATACTTCCGAGTTTATCAACAAGGTCTGTATTATGGAAGGTGCTGAATCGGGCTTATCTTTTGCATCGGGTATGGCTGCAGTATTTGCATCCTTTGCTGCAATTATCGAAAGTGGAGACCATATTGTTTCTTCACGCGCGATATTTGGTTCTACCCATCAGTTATTTACAGAACTTTTTCCGCGTTGGGGTGTTACCACAACTTATGTAGACGCTGCTAATCCCGAGGAATGGGAAAAGGCTATACAGCCAAATACGAAAATTATATTCTTGGAATCTCCGTCCAATCCCGGATTGGAATTGGTTGATTTAGAGTGGTTGGGCAAATTCAAAGAAAAATATCCAAATATTATTCTTTCGATCGACAACTGTTTTGCGACACCATATCTTCAGAAACCAATTCAATATGGATTTGACTTGGTCATCCATTCGGCGACTAAATACATGGATGGACAGGGACGTGTTTTGGGTGGTATTGTTGTTGGAAAACAGGAATTGATAGACAAATTGATGTTCTTCATTCGTCACACAGGCCCCGCATTGTCACCATTCAATGCTTGGATTATTTCCAAAAGTCTAGACACCCTAGGTATCCGTATGGATCGCCATTGTTCCAATGCACTCGCACTGGCACAAGCATTAGAAAATCATCCGGAGATTGAAGACGTAAAATATCCTTTTCTACCAAGCCATCCACAATATGAACTTGCTAAGAAGCAGATGAAAGCGGGCGGTGGTATTGTTACACTGGTTGTCAAGGGTGGTTTTGAACGTGCAAAAGCTTTTGTTGACCAATTGGAAATGATTTTATATACCTCCAACTTAGGTGACTCCAGATCAATTGCTACGCATCCGGCATCCACTACACACTCCAAGCTGTCTGAAGACGAACGACTGAACTTAGGTATACAACCGGGCAGCATTCGATTGTCGGTTGGATTAGAAGATCAGGAAGATATTATCAACGATATCTTACAAGCCCTAGAGAAGACGAAATAAATACTAAAAAAGCGTGCTAAGCACGCTTTTTTTAGTATTTATTATTGAGATATGAGATGCTGGTTGAATAAGCCTTTCGGCTAATAGTTCTGCCTTCTTTATCCTCTTACTACGCATGATTTCCTAGTTCAACGAAGCAATCGCTGCTGCATAGTTTGGTTCGTCAGCGATTTCGGCAACTTGCTCTTCGTACAAGACTTTACCATTCTCATCCAAGGTAATCACGACACGGCTCAATAGACCTGCTAATGGTCCATCGGCGATTGCCAATTGATAAGCATCAGAGAAATTCGCATCTTTATATTCTGATAATGTCACCACATTGCTCAAGCCTTCGGCTGCGCAAAAACGACCTTGTGCAAATGGCAAATCTTTTGATATACATAATACAACCGTATTGTCCAATTGAGATGCTTCTTTGTTAAACGCACGTACAGATGCCGCACAAGTTCCAGTATCCACACTAGGAAAAATATTTAACACAATTTTTTTCCCTTTGAAGTCTGCGAGTGACTTATCTGAAAGATCGCCTGCAGTTAATTTAAAATCAGGCGCTTGCTCACCAACTTGTGGTAAATTGCCTTTTGTGTTCACTGGATTGCCCTTAAAAGTGATTGTAGCCATAAAATATGATCGTTTAATTTTTAGTTTCCTTGCTCTTAAAGGTACGAGCAAAAAAAATATTACACAACATTTATTAATATTAGCCAAACATTTATTATGTTAGCATTGTATTTTAAAGAGGAATGTTAACCAACAATAAACACTAGTATGAAGAAATTATTATTCTCAATACTTTGTGCATCACCATCACTGCTCTTTGCACAAGGGTCTCAAGTGAACACGCAGGGCGTACGAGCATTAGGTATGGCTGGTGCTGGATCTGCACTATTCACAGACGAAACAAGTATATTCTACAATCCGGGAGGTTTAGCAAAAATGGACCACAATGCGGTATCTGCAGGGATATCTACGGTAATGTATCGATCAGCCTTCAAAGAATCAGGAAGCAATCAAGTCTACAACACACGTTCGCAAGTTACCCCACCATTTTCTGTCTTTGCTACATTTGGCCCTGACAATGCACGTTGGAAAGCTGGTCTAGGTGTTTACACACCTTACGGTGGAGCAGTGGATTGGGGAGACAGTTGGCCTGGAAAATACGAGCTCAACCACCTCAAGTTGCGCGCGATTTACATACAGCCAACCATTAGTTATAAACTTACCGATAACTTAAGTGTAGGTGCCGGATTTGTGTACAACATCGGTATGGTCGATCTAGCGCGGTCATTACCTTTGTTTTTACCTGACGGATCTTCTGCAAGCGCTAAATTAACCGGCACGGGTACTGGTATAGGTTATAACGTTGGTGCACATTACAATTTTGACAACAACGTCGCGATCTCCCTATCTTACCGATCGAAAGTCGTTACCAAACTGAAAAAAGGGGATGCTGATTTTACGGTACCTGATGCTGTTGCAGCCTCGTTTCCTGATACCAAATTCAGTGCAGAGCTTCCTTTACCGGCATCACTCAACCTAGGCATTTCGGTCCCGGTTAGTGACAAAGTGGATGTTGTTGCCGATGGAACTTTTATCCAATATAATATTTATAAAAAGTTAGTATTTGATTATGCAGACAATACACCGCTGCTACAAGATACTGAGCAGATAAAAAATTATAAGAATGCATTTTCAGGGAAAATTGGGGTGAATTATAAAGCCAGCGAGCATTTGGCTGTACGTGCCGGAGTAGGTTATGTAAAAACACCGGTTGACAAAGACCATGTTTATGCGGAGACTCCGGACAACGACCGTATCATGGGTGCACTAGGATTGTCTTATGCAATTAACGACAAATTCAGCCTGCACGCAGCTTATGTTTTACAAAAATTGAAAGAGCGTACTGTCGTAAGCCCAGCTACACAAATTGAGGGTGCTTACAAAACTAACATTCATGCTCCTTCAATTTCATTCACCTATAAATGGTAATAGATTATGAAAAGATTTCAAAAAAATATTAAGCTTTATATTGGTTTTGCGGCGATAGCATTGGCTGCGTCCTGTAAACCGTCTATCGACCTTGACACCAAAGGTGGAAATCCCGAAAATGTAGATTTCAGCAAATATATAGCTGTTGGTAACTCACTAACTTCTGGCTACGCCAATAGTGGGCTCAGTCTCAAGGGTCAGGAACAATCTTTCCCGAATATGCTTGCTCAAGAAATGAAAAAAGTAGGCGGAGGAGAGTTTTTGCAACCATATTTTCCTGCGGAAAACTATAATGGTAGCGGGTTCTTATATTTAAAAGCACTGGTGAACGGTCAACCACAATTGGGTACAGTTACTGACCACCTGGCCATCCGTGGACAAACGGAAGACAAAAAGCCGCTTTACATCAAGTACACTGGTCCCATCAATAATCTGGGCGTACCGGGAATGCGTTTGGATATGGCATTTGCGCCAGGAATAGGTACCACAAAAGGGAATCCTTATTTTGAGCGATTGCTACCAGACAATGCGCCAGTTACCACAACTTATGTAGATTATGCAACGACCAAAGACCATACCTTCTTTTCCTTCTCATTAGGAAATAATGATGTATTGGGCTATGCAACAAATGGTGCCGTGACTACTGATGCCACAAACACCTTGATTTCTGAACAGGACTTTGCGAGGTTTTATACCGGCTTTATCACCAAATTGACCAGCAAAGAACAAAAAGGAGTTGTTGCGACCATTCCTGATGTGACGGCCGTTCCTTATTTCACAACAGTAACACGTCAGGCATTATTGGCTGCAGCGAATGCGGCATTAAAAGCGCAAGATCCCAATGCCGCACCACTCACGGATATCTACATTAAAACAAAGACAGTCCCTTTTCGTCCAGCAACGGATAAAGACATGTTTATTCTGCCATTTTCTTCGGCTGGCTTATTGGGCAGACGAGATCTCAAAGATCCTGTAACTGGCATTGTCAATCCGGCTCCTTACGGTCTACATCCGGCAAACCCTGTTGGTGACAATTTTGTATTGGATGAGGCTGAGGCAAAAATGGTCCAAGATCGTATCGTCGCACTAAACACAACGATCAAACAGATTGCGGACAGCAAAAAACTTGCAGTAGCGGATATCTACAGCTTCTTGAACAAAGTAAAATCGGGCTATCAGATTAACGGTATCGCCATCAGTAATAAATATATCACTGGAAACATCTTTTCATTGGATGGAGTTCACTTAACACCTATGGGCTATGCCATTATGGCCAATGTTTTTGTTGATGCGATCAATGCAAAATATAGCACCAAATTAGGGAAAGTAAATGTCAGCCAGTATGGTGGAGTTGCCTTACCTTAGTGCTATAAATTAGCCAAAAGGATAACAAAAAAAGGTCATTTGAATTGAACATTCAGATGACCTTTTTTTGTTAAACAATGCTTATTTTTGTTTAACATTCATCCGCTTCAAAAGCTACACCTAACAAATCTGCATAGGATAAGAATGGTACAGTGGAAGTCATCATAGTGACCGCGTGGATGTGTTAACAGATAAATACAATACGCGTAGTAAATAATTATTCTTATGAAAATCAAATTAAACCGTGTCAACCAAGCTGTGCATTTCGAAGCCAGCAGTGAATTATCTTCCGTCAAAGTCAACATCGATGGTTCCGAAGCCATTGGTGGTGAAGGAAAAGGTGTTCGCCCCATGGAGTTGGTATTGATGGCATTGGGTTCTTGCAGTGTTTTTGACCTACATAGTATCCTGGTAAAACAGCGTCAGCAAATTGATGATGTCCAAGTGGAAGTAGAAGGAAAGCGCCGTGAAGAAGTGCCCCAAGTGTTTACGGATATTCATATCAACTTTTTCCTCAAAGGGGAAATTGATGAAGTGAAGGCGGCGAAAGCAGCCGAGCTAGCTGTGAAAAAATATTGTTCAGTACATGATATGCTTGCGGCGGGTGGTATCAACATCACGTATTCGCTAAAAATAAACTAAGATTTTAGGCTGTCTATTGTTCAGATTTGTTTGCAATATGAAATATGAACGATAGACAGCTATATAAATAATAATGCTGGGCTAAAGTCTTGTTTGCTCTTCGGTCTTATTCGGTTGGTTGCCGCTCTTGACCTTTTGGTTCCCAAAGTGATACCGCAATGTCACATTTACCTTTCTTGTATCCCGATAATCATCAAAATAATTGTTTTGATCAGCGTATTTTGACGATATTCTCATTTTCTCTGTCCTAAAAATATCCATAAACGCAAGGTTGACCTCTAATCGTTTATTAAAAAACTTTCGATTGGTCATCACATAGGTACTGGAGTAGCCTGTAATCCGAAATGGTCCCTGAATAGTAGGTGAGGTAAACGTATTGCCGAGTTCCAGATTCCAACCCGCATTTTTGTCCAGGACATAGTTTGAACTTATGTTACCATTACCGATATAAACATCGTTCTTATGCAACACCGCATCGGCCCCCATAAAATAATTCTCATTGTACATTCCTTCCAGCTGCAGATTTAATCCCCAACGGGAGGTCAATTGAAAGCTCTTCCCCAAATCTATCCCTGCCCCTTGCCCTTTCTTAATATTGGTATATTGAAAGATCAGCTGGTGGTTGACATTATCCTGCAAAGCAATTTCCATATTAGGCCATTTTTCAAAACGATAAAATAGATCCACATTCCAATTATCCTTTGTCCAGGTCAGGTTGAGATTATGCACAATCGTAGCCCTCAAGCGGGGATCTCCCTGGAAATATGAAAACAGGTTATAATAGGATTTCGCTGGATTAAGCCATGAATAAGCGGGACGGCTGATACGTTTACCATAGGAAAATCCGAGTTGCTGTTGGTCCGAGAGCGCATATTGCATATAGAAAGTGGGGAATAACACAAAATAATCCTTTTTATTCATGTCCTCAGGTTCTGAAACCAACCCTTCTAGATCGGTATACTCCCCTCTTACCCCCGCTTTCCAGCTCCATTTCTTCCAGCTATAATTAAATGATGCGTATAAGGCGGCATTGCGCTCCTTATAATCAAACAGGCTGCTCTTGTCGGGCCGGTATTGAAGGGTACCTGATTCATCGTCCGAAAATATTAAGTCACTTGTTGTTTTTACAGCGCTAAACTTTCCACCGAACTCAACCTCTAGCCCTTTAATCTTTCCCGTAATATCCATCTGCGTGGAAAAAAGTCGGTTTTCACTATCGTTATTACTGATAAAACGCGTACTTGATGGTTTTTCCCCCTTAAAATTCAATGCTGTCAAAACATCTTGATCGTTGGTCGCATTGCTGGACGTGAAATAAGAAGACCAATTGATACTCCATTTGGAGCTGAGTTTCTTGCTTACCTGAAGGTAAAGATTGTTGTTTTTATTGGACCGTTCATGATCATTTGTTGTAAAATAGCTGGATTCCTGCACATGGTCTTTGTTATAGATTACTGTAGGTACCTCATAGATGCCGTAGGACCTCGGCCCATAATAACCTGTTAAGCCCATATTGATTGACCATGTTGTGTCTGGTGTATATTCCATCGAAAGCACATAACTATTTTGGCTATTATTGGTATCGAAACGATCCATCGTGCCTTCCCATGAAGTCTGTTCCTTCGGGTAATACACGTAGTTTGTTTCATAACGGGCATAGGTACCGCGCCCAAAATTGTATGTCGCCCGTAGATTGAATTTTTCATTCTTGTAATACTGTGTCAGTCCAAACAACTGTTTCCAGGTCGTGCTTTTCTCCGCCAGCCCTACCAACGTACCCCGATAGCCATATAAGGTAGATTTAGAAAGCTTAATATTGATGATCGTACTTCCCTCCGCTTCATATTTTGCAGGGGGATTGGTAATCACCTCGATGGACTGGACATCGTTGCCCGCGGTATTCTCCAGATAGGTTTTCAGTTCCTCACCACTGAGCAGAATCTTGCGGTCATTGATCAGCACCATAATCTTTTTACTTCCGCGGACCATTAAGTCCGAGCCACTCGCCATCACCAAAGGTGTACGTTTAAGGATGTCCCAGGTATTGAGCGCAGAGAGGTTACTATTTTGCACGTTAAATTCCAGGCGATCCAACTTGCGGATCAATCGGGGTTGCCGGCCTACAACATTCACTTCCTCAAGCTCATTCACCTTAGGAAGAAGTGTCACGATCAACGGGCTTTTTATGGTATCGCTGTAAAAAAACAATTCCTTGGCACCAAAATTCAAATGTGACGCTTTGAGATAGTATTTCGTATGCTGGGTCAATGCTAATTCAAACTTCCCGGAAAGATCAGTCTTCATTTCGCGAATCTGTTGATACGTACTATCCAACAACACAATAGATGCATCAGCCAGTCCTTCGCTATTTCCATTTTGAATCTGTCCCCCTACTTGCCTAGTCTGTGCTGTAGAAAGCAAAGGAGCTAAGAGCAAAAATAATAATCCTTTCATATTTCGGTATTTAATGCTCCAAAATTGTCCATTACCTCGGCTAAATATGGTTAATGAAGAGTTAATGCTGTGTTAAGGTGTCTGATGTTGCTTGCAAGCAATTATATTTGTATATGGAATTGAAACCTAAAAATTATATTATCCTTTTCATCCTATTTTTTGCCGTCCTTATCGGCATCCAAGGTTATCAATTGTACAACACCTACCAACTCAAACAACGTGAGATGCTCGCGATGGTCAAAAAGAATCTTGACAACTTAGATGAATCAAATCTTATTTTTGACCACAACATATTAAGTAAGGATATCGCCAGAGATTACTACATCAAACTGGTCAAGAAGGAAATCACGGAAGAAGGCCTAAAAAAACTGTATCAAACCTACGCGCAGAAAACTTCCAAGGAGCTGACCAAATATGTCGACAGTATATTCCAGCCCTTGGGTATGCATGTCATCCTTAAACAAGAAATACTAGGTATTTATTATAAAGATGCTGTAAAACCATTGGTCAACGGACCGATCACCGTCTATACAACAAGTGGTACCTTTCACAATCCAACGGAATTATCCACAAGCAAATGGGTTACGGAAAAAACAGAAACAAATAAGATAGAGGATCGTATCGAGAGCAAAGAAATATTATATGTTTTTTCAGTTCCGCGAAAGACTTCCTTTGAAGTGGTCAATTTGGGCTGGATTTTATTTAAGGAGCTGACTTCCCTCCTGTTGAGCACTTTATTGATTTTGGCAGCGTTTATCTGGCTGTTTTACCGAACCATCACGAATCTCCGAAAACAAGACAAACAGATTACGGTATTACATGATGTCGTAGACAATATTTCGCATGAGCTAAAGACACCGGTTGCGACCCTAAAAATTGCAGCTAAAACACTCAGAAAATCTCCCGATGACAACATCATCACGGTTATCGAACGCCAGGTAAGCCGTTTAGAGCAGACGTTAGATCCATTAAGCGAGCATCAAAGTGCAACAAGCCTATCCCCAATAACAGCGGATGAGCTACAGGCCATTTTTAGCGATTTTCAGTTATGCAATCCAACGGTCAAGCTTATTGTGGAACTAGGCTCTAACCTGCAAATTTGCCTTAACCCCACTGATGCTACGACATTATTTTACAACTTGATGAATAATGCGGTTAAATACGGTGCCACAGCGTTGGGCATTCGTTTTGAAGAACAGAAAAACTATCTATCCATTCAGTTCAGGGACAATGGCCAAGGTATGGCTGAAAGCGAATTGCCCTATATTTTTGAAAAGTTTTATCGTATCCAAAAAGACAATATCCATGACACAAAAGGATTGGGACTTGGACTATTCCTTGTTAAGAATATCATCAAGAAATATGGTGGAGAGATCAAGGTCATCAGTAAATTGCAACAAGGAACAACTTTTACAGTGCTCTTGCCACGCTAATTTATCGGGTTATGAAGTTCATCCTAAACATTGGGGATAAAGGGTATTAAATTTGGATGGGGCAGAGACAAGGAGATCATAATAAGGATGAGAAACAAAGAGCCCAAACATCCGTTAGACAAAACAAAGAAATGAAGAATCAACTATTACTGGTAGAGGACGATCCGGATTTTGGATTTATGTTGAAGCAATACCTGGAGCTTTCGGATTTTAAGGTGGATTGGATTGCACAACCGAAGGATCTTACGGCCGATTTTCAAAGGCTGACCGATTATGATTTAGTTATTTTGGATGTTATGCTTCCACAAGTGAGCGGTTTCACTTTAGCAAAAGAGATCAATACACTTTTTCCTTTACTTCCATTTATTTTTTTAACGGCCAAGGAGCAAAAGATCGATAAACTAACGGGCTTGAAAATCGGTGCTGATGATTACATCACCAAACCCTGTGATCCCGAAGAGTTGTTACTTCGTATACAGAATATATTAAAGCGTAATCAAAAACATGTTTCATCAGGGTCCATTCCAATTGGTTCATATCTATTTTCACCGGACCAGCTGCTGTTAAGCCATGCCCACGAACAATATAAACTCACAGAACGCGAAGCACAGTTGCTGTTATTTCTGTGTCAACACAATGGTCAACTCGTAACGCGGGAAGATATCCTCGAAAAAGTATGGGGAACTGCTGATTTTTTTACGGGTAGAAGCATGGACGTCTTTATCACACGTATTCGAAAATACCTGAGCCATGACCCCACTCTTAGCATTAGTTCAAATCGTGGTGTAGGGTTTACCGTTCATTTCTGAAACTTACACCAGAGGTTGTTTATCCTGCATTCGGGTTGCTATATAGATTTAAATTTTAGGGTTGAATCATTATTAGCTTCCAAGCTCCTCTTTTCGTCTATTCCATAATTTCTCTGCCCAGCGTCCGACAAACCAAAAGGAAACTGCCAGGATCAAGAAAAATACAGCTCTATTGATATTATCCCATAGGTACTCGACGTAGCGTGTATAGATATTCAGTACCAAAAATACAAACCCCACCTCACGGGTGACATTATCTTTTGCTTTTAGCCCATAAATAACGAGAAAAGCGGACACGGCGGTAGATAAAATACCCCAATAAAACATATGGTATTGACGGACAGTGGTCCATTCGTAAAAATCCGAATAGTTACCAAAAATGGATAGTGTCCATAAAGAGACCATGAGGTAAATCAATCCGATGATATAACTGATCGGCTGAAAGATCTGCAAGCGTTCGAAACGCGGTTGCAACCAAACCGCTGCTGCCGTGATGATTGCACCGAAAATAGTAAAGCGCAACGGATAATTCATTCCCCAGAATTTAAATCCCCAATTGCTATGATAAGCTGTTTCGGTAGCGAACCAAACCCCAAGGGCCAAAAGCATAAAAGTCCAGATCAGCTTGCTATCGAGCTTTACTGCTAGAATACCATAGATCGCAACGGACAATAAAAATAAAAGTGAATAATGCATGGTATCCTTATCCAATACCTTGCCCATAAATCCAATGCAGGCTGCCGTTCCGAAAACTCCGATCAACATCATCGTCTCTGTGGAAAGATTCTTATAGGGATAACGCTTTTTATAACGAAAACCCAAGGTATAGAACAGCACAGCGACCGCAGCAAAAAAGAAGCAGAATAAAATATTGGGTGCTTCATATAGGGTATCCACAAAAGCTAGGAAAGAAGCGTCTGTAAATAGTGAAAAAACAGCGAATACCAAAGAGGCCAAGGCGATCCAGAAAGCATAACGTGCCAGTTGTCCCCAGTCAAAACTTTTAACATCGAGGCTATCCATCAGTTCACTGGCCTTTTGTTCATCCAATAGATTCTCCTTTTTCCAAAATTGGACAATATCTTCGATGGATTGTTTCTCCTGTTTGCTGACGTCGTATTTTCGCATTATTGTTGTATTGAGTATAGAGCATGGAGACCTTAGTTGAAACATACCTTTGGTTTACAAACTCATTGAATTGGTTTTTTAATTTTAACGTTTTATTTTCGAGACACTTCCTATATAAACTTACAGCTTACAAGGTTGTCATAACGATCTAAATCGATCACAAGATAACAATAACCTTCGTAACTTTCCTAAATCATTACAGCATCACAAGAGCTCCGCATCACCTGTATATCACATTTTATTCCAAAAGTCAGATAGGCTCGCATAATTCCTTTAAAATCTGTAATTTTGCATGTTTTGCATTTTATCCCTTTTCAAGGGTTTTAAGGAGTTTTCATGGCAGTAAAAAGAAGCCCAGATTTGGGCGAACAGAGTGAAGTTCAAGTATTTGGTGCGCGTGCGCACAATCTAAAAAATATAGATGTATCTTTTCCGAGAAATGAATTGGTCGTCATCACCGGTTTAAGTGGCAGTGGAAAGTCTTCCTTGGCTTTTGATACCATTTATGCAGAGGGACAGCGCCGGTACATGGAAACTTTTAGTGCCTATAGCCGTCAGTTTTTGGGGGGTATGGAGCGTCCGGATGTGGACAAGATATCGGGTTTGAGCCCTGTGATTTCCATTGAACAGAAAACAACGAGCAAAAATCCAAGGTCAACCGTAGGAACCATCACTGAAGTATATGATTTTATGCGTCTTTTGTTTGCCCGCGCAGGTGAAGCATTCTCCTATGTCACTGGCAAAAAAATGGAACGCATGTCTGACGATCAGGTGATCGACCGTATTTTGGATGAGTTTGAAGGGCAAGCGTTAAATATCCTCGCTCCTGTTGTAAAAGGACGTAAAGGACATTATCGGGAGCTTTTTGAACAAATTCGTAAACAGGGTTATGTCAAAGTGCGTGTAGACGGTGAAATACTGGACCTTGTTCCAAAAATGCAAGTAGACCGCTATAAGATTCACGATATTGAGATTGTCGTTGACCGTTTGAAAATAGAACGTGATGACAAAAAGCGGCTACAGACTTCGGTTATGCAAGCCATGAAAACGGCAAAAGGCATTATTAAAGTGTCTACCAAGGATAATCAGGAACAATTTTATAGCCGCTATCTGATGGATGCTGAATCCGGCATCTCTTATGATGAACCCCAACCCAATACCTTCTCATTCAACTCACCTTATGGTGCCTGTCCGACATGTGATGGATTAGGTTATATCTTTGAGATTGATAAAAATGCCGTCATTCCTGACAAGAAACTCAGTATTCAAAAAGGAGGGCTGGCACCATTGGGGCCAACCCGGGAGAACTGGACTTTTGAGGTGCTTAAAGCCGTCGCCAAAAAATTGGATTTTGCGGTAACAACACCATTGGAAAAATTGAGCGATGAGCAGATTGATCAGCTTTTGTTTGGCAATAAAGAAGAACCTATCGTCGTCACCGTATCCTATGGAAGTTATGGCACCCGTGAATATCGTGTGGAATTTGAAGGGATCTTCAAAATGCTTGAGGAATTTTCCGGAAAATCTTCTGATGAAGCACCTTCACTGGATGATTTCAGAACCAAAGTTACCTGTCCTACTTGCGAAGGAGCACGGTTGAAGAAAGAATCGCTGCACTTTATGATCGCAGACAAGAATATCCATGAACTATCGACATTAGATATTTCTGCGTTAAAAGAATGGTTCGATCAGGTAGAGGGCAAACTGGATGAACGCCAATTGGTCATTGCTACAGAAATACTTAAAGAAATAAGGGCCCGTTTGGGCTTTCTACTGGATGTAGGCTTGAATTACCTGACATTGGATCGTACGGCAAAAACCTTATCTGGAGGGGAAGCGCAACGGATCCGTTTAGCCACCCAGATTGGTTCACAATTGGTCAACGTCCTTTATATTCTGGATGAACCAAGCATTGGATTACATCAACGCGACAACGAACGTCTCATTAAGGCGCTCAAAAACTTACGTGATATTGGCAATTCGGTCTTGGTTGTTGAACATGACAAGGACATGATCTTACACGCTGATTATGTGATTGATATGGGCCCGGCGGCGGGTGTCCATGGTGGTACAGTCGTTGCTGAAGGACAACCCGATGAGATCTTAAAATCTGATTCCTTGACCGCGGCTTATCTTAATGGGAAAAAAGCGGTTAAGATCCCAGAAAAACGTCGTGAAGGCAATAGCAAAACGCTGACCATTCATGGCGCTACAGGGCATAATCTCAAAAACCTGACCGTAACCTTTCCGCTCGGTAAATTGATCGTCGTATCGGGTGTTTCGGGCTCTGGTAAATCGAGTTTAATTACTGGTACATTGTACCCGATCTTAAATAAACATTTCTTCCGGGCAAAAGCGACTCCACTTCCATTCAAAAAGATTGAGGGCTTGGAGCATATTGATAAAGTCATTGAAATCGATCAAAGTCCTATTGGCCGTACGCCACGCTCCAATCCTTCAACCTATACAGGCGTATTCTCCGATATACGCACGCTCTTTGTTCAGCTTCCCGAAGCAAAAATCAGAGGGTATAAACCCGGTCGTTTTTCATTCAATGTCAAAGGCGGGCGCTGTGAAACTTGTCAGGGTGCAGGCTTGAAAGTGATTGAAATGAATTTCCTTCCTGATGTACAGGTTCCCTGTGAAACATGTCACGGAAAGCGTTATAACCGAGAAACTTTGGAAGTCCGCTACAAGGGTAAATCTATTTCAGATGTACTTGACATGAGCATCAATGATGCTGTCGATTTCTTTGAAAATGTACCAAGCATTTACAGAAAAATCAAGACCTTACAGGATGTAGGTTTAGGTTATATTACCTTGGGTCAATCGTCTACGACCTTATCTGGAGGAGAGGCGCAGCGGGTGAAACTTGCCACAGAACTTTCCAAGAAAGATACCGGAAACACATTTTACATCCTCGACGAACCGACAACAGGACTTCATTTTGAAGACGTCAATGTGCTCATGGGTGTAATCAACCGACTTGTAGACCGTGGAAATACGGTCTTGATTATCGAACACAACCTTGATGTTGTCAAATCCGCGGACTGGGTGGTTGATATCGGTCCTGAAGGCGGGAAAGAGGGTGGTCAAGTATTATTTGAAGGAACCCCAGAAAATTTAATTAAAAACAAGAAAAGCGAAACCGCACGTTTCCTAAAACTGGAGATGTAACCAGATCAGACTATTATGGGGTATGCCTGATGTTTGACCGGTTCCGGTTGGAAACATTGGCTTATACTTACTATTTGTTTGTTCATCACATTATGTTTAAAAGCATGTCTATCGTCATAGACGGTTTTAGAGGCCATCTGGAATATCCAGTTGATTTTCATTTGTGTTTGTGCTTTCTAAATATGGATATTTCGTAACTTTGTATTATATGTCGGATATTATTCAATTACTTCCAGATAATGTTGCTAATCAGATTGCGGCGGGAGAAGTGGTGCAGCGACCAGCGTCTGCCATTAAAGAATTGATTGAGAATGCCATTGATGCTGGAGCTGACAAAATAAAACTTATTGTTAAAGACGCGGGCAAATCGTTGATCCAAGTCATTGACAATGGCTGTGGCATGAGCGTAACAGATGCTCGCCTTTGCTTTGAACGTCATGCGACGTCAAAGATCCGGAAAGCTGAAGATTTATTTGCTATTCGCACCATGGGTTTCCGTGGAGAAGCGATGGCGTCCATCGCTGCGATAGCACAAGTAGAACTAAAAACACGCCGTATCGAAGATGAACTTGGTACTGTGGTCGAAATAGAAGGATCAAAAGTTGTCAATCAATATCCAGAAGCTGTAGCTGCTGGAACAAATATTTTAGTCAAAAATCTTTTTTACAATATCCCTGCCCGCAGGAACTTCTTAAAGAGCAATTCTGTTGAAATGCGCCATATCATTGACGAATTTCAGCGTATTGCCTTGTCCAATCCACAGATTTTCCTTTCACTACATAGTGATGGAAATGAAATATACCATCTCCCTGCTGAGACACTGAAACAACGGATTGTCCATATCTTCGGAAACAACTACAACCAACGACTGGTCCCTGTGGAAGAGGACACATCCATTATTAAAGTGGAAGGTTTTGTCGGAAAGCCTGAATTTGCAAAGAAAACACGTGGCGAACAGTTTTTCTTTGTCAACAGGCGATTTGTCCGTGACCCTTATCTGCACCATGCTGTTATGAATGCGTACGAGGATATTATGCAAGCGGAAACTTTTCCGTTTTATGTCCTATTTATCGACATAGATCCTGCTCGTATCGATATCAATGTACACCCAACAAAGACCGAAATCAAATATGAGGATGACAAGGCAATTTATGCTATCATCCGTTCAGCGGTGAAAAGGTCATTGGGACGCTATAATATCATGCCTTCTTTGGATTTTGAACAGGAGACAAGCTTCACCAATCTGATCACAAAGAAATCATTGGATGAAATTATTGCACCGACAGTCACCTTCAATCCAGACTTTAACCCTTTTGACACAGACAAGTCCAAATCATCCTATTCCAGATCGGATAGTTATGCGGAAGGCTTTGCCAAAAAAACAGGGGGAATACCAAGCAATTGGGATTCATTGTACGAAATCGTCGAAAAGGAGGAGTCTGTACAGCTTCCTTTGCATACAGGTTCAGAATTGGAGACGGATCGCCCACAATCCATCCAAGTGGAAGATAAAACTTCCTCTAAGTTATTTTTTCAGCTGCACAACAAGTATATTGTTTCACAGATTCATTCTGGCTTTATTCTTATTGACCAACAAGCTGCCCACGAACGTATTTTATTTGAACAGTTTCTAGAGCAGCTCGATCAGCATAAAGGCTTAAGCCAACAAAGCTTATTCCCGCAGACCATAGATCTCAACCCTGCGGATAATGAGTTGATGAAAGACTTATTGGATGACATCAACGGTCTAGGTTTTCAGATTCGTGAATTTGGAAAAAATTCCTATATTATTGACGGAATTCCGGCAGACTTGGGAACAGGCTTTGATGAGATCAAAATGATTGAAAAAATATTGGAAGATTATAAAAATAATCAATCCGAATACAAGCTAGCTAAACGCGAGAATCTCGCAAAAAGCCTTGCTCGTAATGCTGCGATCAAACCAGGCACACAGCTTGACAACACCGCTATGGCAGAATTGGTCGACAAGCTTTTTGCCTGTCAATCACCGAATATCTCCATCTATGGCAACCCTGTTATCGTAACATTTACATTGCAGGAATTAGCAGAAAAATTTGGTAAAAACTAGAAGATAAAACTATATGTTTCAACAATTGACACCCGTTATCAAGAATTTGCTGATCGTAAATATTGTATTTTACCTTGGATCACAATTCGTGCCCATTGCCTATAATTATCTTCCGGTTTTCTATCCGGATTCGCCTCATTTTAAAATCTGGCAGGTAATCACGCATATGTTTATGCATGACAGCTTGAGCATCTCACATATATTTTTTAATATGTTTTCGCTTGTCATGTTTGGCCCAATGATTGAACAGGTGCTTGGTTCGAAACGTTTTTTAAATTTCTACCTGATTTCGGGTATCGGCGCATGGCTATTACAAATGGGTGTTCAGGGTTTTGAAATATTTAATGCAACCGGGAGCTTCTTCCCATTGCACCAAGGTTTGGACATATCTACGCTAAACACAGCTAATCCAGGTTTGGTACAAGAGATCTATACTTCACGTATGTTAGGTGCTTCGGGGGCAATTTATGGTGTTCTATTGGCTTTTGCTTACCTTTTCCCAAACATACCGCTTCAATTTTTGTTTATTCCTGTACCAGTCAAAGCCAAATATATGATCGGAGGCTTTATTTTGATCGAGATCTATATGAGCTTATCTAGGCCAGGAGATTCTGTAGCCCATCTAGCGCACGTTGGTGGCGCACTGTTTGGCTACTTGCTGCTCAAATTTTGGAGGATTAGAAAGGGAATTTATTAATAGCGCGCGTCATGAATAGCATTGGTTTAAAAGACTTTTGGAGACAAACATATAAAACAGGTTCGCCGATTCCGGTTGTGATCAGTATTCAGGTATGTTTATTTGTTCTCATTTATTTTTTGGACCTGCTCTTTGAGCTGAAATTCATCTCTCAAAGTTTCCTACAGCCTATCGTTAAGCATTTGAGCTTACCAAGCAATTTTTCGGTTTTCTTAGCACAACCTTGGTCACTGATTTCGTCCAATTTTGTCTATGTTCAGCTTTTAAATTTAATTTTTGACAGCCTATGGCTGTATTGGGTAGGCCAGATATTCTTCACATTCCTAAACAAGAGGCAGTTTTTCTTTGTCTACATTGCCTCATGGCTCCTAAGTAGTACGCTCTATGTGGGTTTTGGCACACTTATTCCTCCACCGACAGATCTGCATTTAATGGGGGGAGCTCATCCATTGGCAGCGGTACTCGCAGCAATTGTCACTTTAATTCCGAACTATGAATTGCGACTATTACTTTTTGGTACTGTTAAATTAAAAATAGTAGCCATCGTCTATTTTGCATTGGAATTTCTATTTTTCGCTATTGGCAACAGACCTGCCGCAGTCTCTTATTTTGCTGTCGTTCTCTTTGGAATGGCTTTTACTTATGCCCTAAGATCTGGCATGGACTGGTCAACACTTTTTCAGAAAAAACAAAAAAAGCCTGCAAAAATGAAAGTTGTAGTAGGCAATCATATACCGACAAATCGGAAACATCGTTATGACTTACCTAATCAGGATGAAATTGATACTATCCTAGACAAGATTTCAGTATCTGGTTATGAAAGTCTGACACACCATGAAAAAGAAACGCTCTTTAGGGCAAGCAATAGTGGCGACAAGGTTGATGGATAGAAGGACATTTTTAAGAAGAAAACTGGGATTTATAAGCAAAACAATGTTCCTGGCAAATATGCTTGCGATCATTGCATTGCTCATGAGTTACGCTGCAACATTCATCAACCCCAAATCTTTTTGGCCCATTGCATTTATGGGACTGGGCTATCTCCCTATTCTGATCGTCAATATTGGTTTTATCTGTTACTGGTTATTGCGTAAACGAAAGGTTGCCCTCTACTCCCTGGCAGCAATCTTATTGGGTTGGCCCTTTTTAACCAAACATTGGAATATCCGCAAAGAAAACCCGCCTGTACCATCTGAAACACGTACATTACGTATCATGACTTTCAATGCCCATTTGTTCAAAAAGGTTAATGAAGAAAAAAAGAACTTTAAAGCTGACGTTGTCCGTATCATTGATAGTATCTCACCTGATGTCATCTGCTTTCAGGAATATATCAGTAAAATCAAAGGGAAACATGTCTTCTCCGAAGAGTTTAAGGATAAATTGGGTTACGATTATTTCTTCTTTGAACCGAGCTCCAAAAATGACTATGAAGCCTATGGCATGGCTGTTTTATCCCGTTTCCCTATCTACGATTCGGGCACTATTCGTGACAACGACTACGGCATCAACAGAATATGTTATGTGGACATCAAAAAGCAGGACACCTTGGTGCGCATCTATAATATCCACCTGCGATCCTTCGCCCTACAGAATGAAGACAAGGAGTTTATTCAGAATCTGTCCAACAAGACTGAAACTGACAATACGGCTACTCGCCGGTTGAGCCGAAAGCTAAAAAATGCATTTGAACTCCGCAGTGAACAGGCGCATTCGCTAAAAAAACACATGAATGACTGTCAATACCCTTATATTGCCGTTGGTGATTTTAACGATACACCCATGAGTTACTCGGTGAATCTCATTGGAGATGGCATGTATAATGCCTTTAAGGAAAAAGGAAATGGATGGGGTGTGACCCACCATGCACTTTTGCCAATTTTTCAGATTGACTATATCTTTGCCAGTCCAAAATTTCAGGTTTTGAATTATCAGGTTGTCAAACAAAAGCTGTCCGACCACTATCCAGTGTGGTCAGATCTACGACTTAAACCTTAGGCATCTGATAGCCTAAAGATTTGAGACCTATTTCGATAAATTTATCCCTTCTATTTTTTATTTTGTAATAAGCTTCACGGCCAAAATAGTATCTTCCGACCAAAGCTTCAATATCTGACTGAATTAGATCATGCAGATTTTTTGCTTCATTTACATTCACAGGAATCCGCTTTTGTGTATTCAAAAATGAAATAAAAAGATCAAACTCTGCTGCGGGTAAATGATAACCACTGATAAAGTTTTCAATGGAATATGCTGGTAGATGTTTGGTGAACCGGTCGTACACAAATTCTTCGATTGAATTGGAATGGTAGATCTCCCGATACTTCGCGCTTGTTTCGTTGGTATCAATTGGGATATTCACATCCGGCAAAATTCCACCACCACCAAACACCAATTTTCCCTTGCTTGTTGTAAACATCTCTTTTTGACGGAATTCGGTATCGAGCGTCCAGAGATCAAAACCTGTCATATATTTTGCAGCATCAAAATTTGCTCGGCTATATTTGCGTTGAATACATCTTCCAAGTGGAGTATAATAACGTGCAACAGTCAAATTCACGGCAGATCCATCCGAGAAGTCAAATTGCTCCTGAACCAGTCCTTTTCCATACGAGCGTCTTCCTACGACAGTAGCCCGATCTAAATCCTGTAAGGCACCACTCAGAATCTCACTCGCTGATGCCGTACTTTCGTTGATCAATATGACCACACGACCATCCCCAAACTCGCCCGGTTTCTCCGAATAATAATCCTGACGTTGTTCATTAGCTCCTTCGGTATACATCAACAGTCTCTTTTCTTTAAAAAACTGTCCTGCCAGATCTATCGCGGTATGCACAAATCCACCACCATTATTACGTAGATCCAAGATAAGATCCTGTGCACCACTTTTCCGCAGATCAATCAGTGACTGTTTAAATTCATCCGCAGTCTTATGTCCAAAGCGGCGTATCTTGACGTAAGCCGTCTTGGGAGCGATCATATAGGAGGCATCCAAGCTGGTTACGTTTACCTGGTCACGAATGACTTTCAACGGATTAACGAGCGTTTGTCCATTCCGTTGGATCGAAATAAGTACCGCTGTTCCTTTCTTTCCACGGATCAATTTTTCAATTTCTGCCTCGGGCACCTTTTTCCCCGCAAGATCTTTGTTTCCGATTTTTAGAATACGATCACCGATCCGCATACCACTTTTCTCCGCTGGACCAGCGGATACCATTCCTACAACAAGCAGTGTATCCTTCAAACGAAAATATTCTACCCCTATTCCATCGAAGGAACCTTCCAGCGTTTCCTGCTTCGCGAGCACCTGATTAGGTCGTAAAAATGTGGAGAAAGGATCAAGGCGAGAAACAACGTGTTCAATGGCTTCATCTTGCACAGTGTCGACACTAATATTGTCAACGTAATTTTCAGAGATCAGCTGGACCAGGTATTGCAATTTGTCCGAATTTCCATTGGAGCCTAAACTGGAAAAGGTTGTTTTCTGGTTACTCCCCTGTTCTTCAGCATAATTCTGTCCCAACAGCAAGCCAAGAAGCAATACTGCAGCATATGTAGCGGCTACAAAAATATTTCGCTTAATACTCTTTTGCATTGGAAAAACCCAGTGTTTATAAAAAGATAAATCGAGCCTGTGCGCTCATGAAATTACGTCTCAAAAGTAACAAGTTTATTCGGTTTAATCTGTAAACAGCCGTATAATTTTACATTAAAAACAAAAAATTGTCGCTGACTGTTTACGTCTAGAAGCTCCGCACACTCACTTTGACAGAAAACACGAAATAGCAGCAATGAAACTTGCAAATAAGCGCAAATTTATCTTAGTTTGAACTTGGAAAGGAATTTAATATATGCACGAAATCGAACCTTATTACAATTGGCGCGACTATTATATCGCTGCCGAAGACGAACAATCACCATTTTATGGTACGGTCTACAGCGAATTCGATTTCGACAAACAGATCTATAACTTTTTGCTGCATCCACAATGGGATGAATTCGGTTCGCTCACGCTGTATCTAAAGGTATTATTTGTCGACTATGAAAAACAATACTGTATTATCGAGTTGATCGGCGAATGGAATGATGCCATATACAATGATATCATGTTACTGAAAAGAGAGCTTATAGATGTCATGATCAGTCAGGGTATAAAATATTTCATCCTCATTGGTGAGAATGTATTGAATTTCCATGCTTCGGATGACTCCTATTATGAGGAATGGTTTCAGGATATCGACGATGGCTGGATTGCAGGCGTAGGCTTCCGTGACCATGTAATCGAAGAGTTTCAACAACAAAATATTGATTATTACATCAATTTTGGCGGTGCACTCAATGAACTATCTTGGCGTGCCTTAAAACCAAAGCAGGTATTTCATCATGTGAATGAATTCCTGACCAAGCGTCTTGGTTTGTGAGTATTGAGTAATGAGTATTGAGTAATGGGTATATAGATTTTGGTTATACAAGCTTATGGCTTACTAACTGTTTCCAGTTTTTGATGATTAGCTTTTAATTTTTATTTCTCAGCTGTGAGAAGCAAAAACTTGGTTCTACAAGTCGATGGCTTACTAATTGTTTCAATTTTTGATTTTTACCTTTTAATTTTTACTTTTTACTGTATTATCCGTTAACTTTGTGATCGATGTGTTCTGTCCTTTGCACGAATACAGATAATTTTTACGTTTTATTTATACAAAACAATATGTCATTCAGAATTGAAAAAGATACGATGGGTGAAGTTCAAGTACCTGCAGATAAATACTGGGGTGCACAAACAGAACGTTCACGCAACAACTTCAAAATCGGACCGGCAGCTTCTATGCCACATGAGATCGTTGCAGGTTTTGCTTACTTGAAAAAAGCAGCAGCCTATGCAAACCACGAATTGGGTGTTTTACCTGTTGAAAAACGTGATGCCATTGCAGCTGTATGTGATGAGATCCTAGCAGGTAAACTAGACGATCAGTTTCCATTGGTGATCTGGCAAACTGGTTCGGGAACACAATCCAACATGAATGTGAATGAAGTTGTGGCAAACCGTGCCCAAGTATTGGCTGGACATAAGATTGGCGAAGGAGAACCTGTATTAAAAGCGAATGATGATGTAAACAAATCACAGTCATCAAATGATACTTTCCCTACTGGAATGCATATTGCGGCTTATAAAGCTGTTGCCGAAGTAACTATCCCTGGTGTTGAAAAACTACGTGATACGTTGGCTAAAAAAGCTGAAGAGTTCAAGAATGTTGTTAAAATCGGTCGTACACACTTAATGGATGCGACACCTTTGACATTAGGTCAAGAGATTTCTGGCTATGTGGCACAATTAAACCATGGCCTAAAAGCGCTAAGAAATACACTTTCACATCTATCTGAGGTAGCATTAGGCGGTACGGCTGTAGGAACTGGTTTAAATACACCTACTGGTTATGATGTTGTTGTTGCAAAATACATCGCTGAATTTACAGGTCTTCCATTTGTTACTGCGGAGAATAAATTTGAAGCTTTGGCAGCACACGATGCCATCGTAGAGACGCATGGCGCTTTGAAACAATTGGCTGTAGCATTGAATAAAATTGCCAACGACATCCGTATGTTGGCTTCTGGTCCTCGTTCAGGTATCGGTGAAATCCTTATTCCAGAAAACGAACCGGGATCATCTATTATGCCAGGTAAAGTGAATCCTACACAATGTGAAGCATTGACAATGGTCGCTGCCCAAGTTATGGGGAACGATGTTGCGATCACCATTGGTGGTACACAAGGACATTATGAGTTGAATGTATTCAAACCATTGATGGCAGCGAACTTCTTGCAGTCTGCACGTTTATTGGGTGACGCTTGTATTTCTTTTGAAGAGCACTGTGCTGCCGGTATCGAGCCTAACTACAAACGCATCAAAGAATTGGTTGACAACTCATTGATGTTGGTCACTGCGCTAAACACGAAAATTGGTTATTACAAAGCTGCTGAAATTGCTCAAACGGCACATAAAAACGGTACTACACTTAAAGAAGAAGCAGTACGTTTGGGTTATGTGACTCCGGAAGATTTTGATGCTTGGGTAAAACCTGAAGAAATGGTTGGAAGTTTAAAATAAGCTGTGGCAATAATTTCAATAAAAAATATATCATCAAAAACATACCTACTGGCTCTTGCCATAGGTATGTTTTTCTTTTTTACCGCCTGCAAATTTAATTCAGATATGCAGGGTGAAGGAGCTTCGTTTTTACAGGGCGAGTGGGTACAGGACAGTATTCCGGGACAGCAGCAGATGATGCAGTATACCTTGGCTAAATTTAAGTTTACCTGTGATTCGGTTTATGCAACAATGCATGTGAACAACAAAGTACAGACTATCCCCGATAGTTGTTATAAAAACGGTTCCTGGACAGAACATGCCAAAGGTATTTATGTGCTACGTGGTGATTCGGTTATCGTAGACGGAATATACACCAAAGAGAATGGCAAGCAGAAGATCTCAGGTTGTTATCTTTCGGGGCAATATATTCCACGCTTTAAAGTTGTCTATCATTCTGCGGACTCCGTCGTACTGGAAAGTCGATTTGATCAGCGCCCTATTGTCCTTAGAAAGACCAAAGATATTACCTGCGTACCGCAGAAGAGATATTAGTATTAAGATATTAGTATTTAGACTTTACTTGTCCAAGCCAGCGGCTTACGAGCACTGTCTTTAATCCTTGGTCCTTAATCTTTGTTCTCTATGCAAGCCTTTGGTGGTCTACTTCAACCTGATCTTGATCGATTGGCTCGTCCAAAGGGATTATTACATCGATGCATAAATCAACATGTAATAACCCGTTTTTTATTTTTACTTTTGACTATCAACTTCCAACCATCCATATGAACAAAGGAATTATTGCCTTAGCTTTTGGGGGACTTGCCATCGGGATGACTGAATTTACGATGATGGGTATTCTACCTGATATTGCGAAGGATCTGCATATCGAAATCCCTACTGCGGCTCACCTTATTGCCCTGTATGCGCTCGGTGTAGTTGTAGGTGCTCCTACATTAGTCTTATTCACGGGTAAATATCCTCCAAAAAAGGTTTTGCTCTTTTTGATGTTACTATTTTTTATTTTCAACGGTTTATTCAGTATTGCGCCGGGACAGTTTCTGATCAGTCTTTCGCGTTTTATGGCTGGACTTCCACACGGAGCATTCTTTGGCGTAGGATCTGTTGTTGCAGCTAAGCTTGCACCGAAAGGGAAAGAGGCTCAGGCCATCTCCATCATGTTTACGGGCATGACTATAGCCAACCTTGCCGGAGTTCCGTTAGGAACCTATCTCGGTCATCATTATTCCTGGCGTCTGACTTATGGTATTATCAGTATACTGGGACTGGTTACCTTTGCTGCAATATATGCCTGGATGCCGAAAATTGAGGCTTCTAAAGGAAATAATATATTCAATCAGCTTAGTTTTTTCAACAAAAAGATTGCTTGGTTATTAATGGCGATTATTGCTATCGGCACAGGTGGGTTATTTGCCTGGATCAGTTATATTGCTCCCTTGGCAACTAAAGTTTCTGGCGTTCCAGCTGACCGGGTACCACTGATTATGATCTTGATAGGTGTTGGTATGTTTTTCGGAAATCTAATCGGCGGGAAATTGGCAGACAGCATTTCACCCACAAAAGCAGCTATCGCGAGTTTTTCGGCTATGGCGCTCTGTTTGGTCATGGTCTATTTTGTTTCGCCTCTGGGCTGGACAGCGTATCCCTTGGCTTTTATTACTGGCTTGGTTTCTTTTACCATCGGCTCGCCAACACAACTTATGTTAATTCGGGCTTCGAAAGATTCCGCAACATTAGCCGCAGCAGGCGGACAGGCAGCATTTAATCTTGGCAATACACTCGGTGCATTTCTAGGTGGCATTCCCATCACCATGGGATTAGCATACAATACTCCCTCCTTAGTAGGTGTAGGTATGGCAAGCATCGGCGCTTTGTTGACCTTGTTGTATCTCAAGGTTTATGACAATAGAAGTAGAAGTTAACACATAAAAAAACGATCCTAATGGCCCGAAGTAGTTATATCAGTGTATTGCGTATTATAGCAATCTTTTTGATTATTCTAATCCACTCTTCTTCGGGCTATTTAAATAGTAACGACTTTGATTCTTTTGATTGGGATTATGCCAATTGGATCAACAGCTTTTCTCGCTTTGCAGTCCCCCTTTTTGTCATCATCTCCGGTGCATTGCTTTTGCAAAGAGATGAAGATACAGGCACATTCTACAAAAAACGGCTGTTTAAAATTATTCCGCCATTTGTCTTCTGGACCATTGTTTACCTGATCTATTATTTTATCCGTTATATTGATTTTGAGTATGTTGGTTTTCCACAAGTTATTAACATTGTGTTAATTCGCTTAAAGTCAGGAAGCAACGCACACTTATGGTACCTCTACATGCTTATCGGACTCTATCTAGCAATCCCTTTTTTGCGAAAAATGATCCGGAACTGTTCAAAAAGAGAAATTGAGATTTTCTTATGCCTATGGTTTGCTTCACTGTTTTTCAGCAACAAATGGTTTAATGCATATCTTCCGAACTTTGACCTAACTTTCTTTACGGGCTACATGGGTTATCTCGTCTTGGGTTACTATCTCTACAATCATCCACTCCCCCAGTTAAGATGGTCTAGCCTCCCCTTCTTTATAGGTTGTTGTCTGATTACGGGTTGGGGAACTTATTATCTCAGTGTGGAAAAAGGCGAATTTGACCCTACATTGTATAATTATCTTTCACCCAATATTGCATTAAGTGCCGGCTTATTGTTTGTATTTATTCAATGTCTAAAACTCCCAGAACGGTTGAGTGCATTCTGGGAATTCATCGACATCCATAGTTTTGGCATCTATTTAAGCCATATCTTGTTTTTGAACTATATTCATCCACTGCTACCATTAACGACACTGTGGAAAATACCGACAGCAGCGATTCTCACTTTACTCGCCAGTGCTTTGCTGACGTATTGCCTGCGAAAGATCCCATTTGGGAAATATGTGAGTGGTTAATTCGATTTGATCCAGCTATTATTTTTCACCTTCGACCTTATTGTAAATATAGCGATCCGCATTAGGTCCACCGATCTCTTTACCTTCCTGATCCAGCCCGATCAGTCTATTTTCACCGACCTTTAATTTCATATTGGTTTCTTTGCCCGTCAGATGCACGACGGAACCATTGTCATGCCACATGACTTTACCTGAATCTTCAACTTTGGTGTTCTTATTGATATATTCACTTACAATAGAAAAAGTATTGTCATTTTTTAAGGTAATATTTGTTTTGATACCTTCACAATCCGCACAGGGAATGGTTGCTTCATATTTACCGGGCCAGTCCAACGAATTTTGAGATGTATGGACGGTATCTGCTGTCATCGTTGTATGATCGGACGAATCTGCTGCTACCACTTGTTGATTTTCCTTTTTTGTTTGATTACATGCACTTAAAGAAAGTGCTGCCAGGCAAATAAATAATACTGATGATTTCATAATGTGCTGTTTTGATTTAAATATACCCCATATCAAGCAATTTCGGCGCCAAGAAAATAATTTATGTGATTCAAAAAATTGCACGCCATAAAATAACGAGTGGTAACAAAAGCGTACAGCGAAGCAGCTGAGTTTCGAATAAGGGTTAGGAACCAAGGTGGAATGTGTACAAAATAAAAAGGACTGTCCAAACTGGGCAGTCCAATCTATATGATATACTGCAAGGCAAAATACGATACATACAATGCATGTATCGGCAATGCTGACAGGATTTGAATGTCTTATTTCAGACTAGAATGGTAAATCATCATCATCTGATGAACCAGACAAATCTACAGGAGCAGGCATATCCGCATAACCTGGAGTAGATGGTGCTGGAGCAGCATTTCCAAGTTTTGTTACACGCCATGCAACCAATGAATTGAAATATGTCGTTACGCCATCTTTATTTGTCCAAGGACGACCACGAAGATTAAAAGATACCTCTACCTCTTCGCCAATAGCTAGGTTATCAAAAATTGAAGTTCTGTCTTGTGTTGATTCAAAACGGATATATTCAACAAATTGTGGGTTTTCGGCATAAGCTACAATCATATCACGTTTTTTGAATGATTCTGTCACTTGTTGTGTCGCTCCTATCTCGTGTACTTTTCCTCTAATTTCCATAATCAAAAAAATAAATATTAAAGCGTAAAATTAAGCAATTTTTGAGGAAGAGTTTAATTAACTTTGTACAAAATATGATGGAAGTTTTCAACACCCCCAATAAAGTTATCATTACGTGCAATAAACGCTTATCGCCGTATTTGCAACAGGAAGTTAAAGAGTTAGGTTTTGACATCGTCAGAGCATTTCCTACTGGAGTCGAATTGAAAGTCAGCGTAAATGATACGATCAAGCTCAATCTGAACTTGCGTACTGCCTCGCAGATTCTATATTCGTTAAAGGAATTTTCAGCGAACAATCCTACTGAGCTCTACGAAGAGCTGAGCACGATTGCTTGGGAAGAGCTTATTCAATTCGATGGTTATTTCTCTGTGAGTTCCAATGTGGACAATGAAACAATTAGTACGCCTTTATTTGCGAATGTCAAAGTGAAAGATGCGATTGTAGATCGTATTAAAGATAAAAAAGGTATGCGTCCGAATTCTGGTCCGGAAAACAACAAAGCTGTCGTTCACCTCTACTGGAAGGATGACCGTGCTGAAATTTTCATTGATACCTCTGGAGAAACGCTGGCCAAGCATGGTTACCGTAAGATTCCGGGCAAGGCACCCATGCTGGAAGCCTTAGCAGCCTCAACAATTATTGCTTCAAAATGGGATGGCGAATCCGCTTTTGTCAATCCGATGTGCGGATCGGGAACATTGGCCATCGAAGCGGCATTGATTGCAACCAATAGAAAACCGGGACTACTGCGTATGAATTATTCATTCATGCATTTCATCGGTTATGATGAAACAGTTTTCTTTCAGGAACGCCGGCTGTTAAAAGATCAGATTAATAAAAAAGCAGCTCCTCAAATTATTGCTACGGATATCTCCGAAGAAGCGATCAACGTTTCCAAGATGAACGCCCGCACCGCAGGGGTAGAACAATTAATTTCATTTGAAGTATGCGATTTTGCGGAAACGCACGTTCCTAAAGAAGGAGGTGTCATCTTATTCAATCCAGAATATGGTGAACGTTTAGGTACGCATACCAAGTTGGAGATTACCTACAAACGTATGGGTGATTTTATGAAACAGGAGTGCAAAGGTTATAGAGGCTATATATTTACCGGTAATCCGGATCTCGCAAAGAAAATTGGACTCCGTGCGTCCAGACGTATAGAATTTTATAACGGTAAATTAGATTGTAGATTATTAGAATACGAATTATACGAGGGTACTCGCGAAAAAACAAAAGTATTGTATGAATAACATTATTGAACGCACAGTCGCATTTGTGCAAGATCGTTTGAAATTTGCAGAAGCAGGCCATGATTGGTCGCATATTCAACGCGTATGGAACAATACGAAGTTAATTTTAGAAGATGAAGAAGCTGATGTCATGGTCTGCGAATTAGCAGCGCTCCTGCATGACATTGCGGACAGCAAATTCCATGACGGTGACGAAACAATTGGCCCTCGCGTTGCTGGAGAGTTTTTGGCAAGTCTAGAAATTTCTCCTGAAATCATTGACCATGTCAAAAAAATCATCTTTAACATGTCTTTCAAAGCAAGTTTGGGTGAAGTTTCTTTTCATTCCAAAGAGATGGAAATTGTACAGGATGCCGATCGTTTGGACGCCATCGGTGCAATAGGTATTGCGCGTGCATTTAGTTTCGGGGGGAATAAAGGCCGGGAAATGTACAACCCCAACATTCCGGTACAGGAGTATAAAGACAAAGAAGCTTACAAACATTCTGAAGCTCCGACAATCAATCACTTCTATGAGAAGCTGCTTTTGTTGAAAGATAAAATGAATACACAGGCCGCAAAAAGAATTGCGGCACACCGTCACCAATATATGCTTGGATTCTTGGATGAGTTCATGGCAGAATGGAATGGTAAAAAATAAATTACAGTTAACAATAACTACATATAAAAGTGGTACTTTAGATCTTGTGAATCAGGATAAAAAGTACCACTTTTTTTATGCTGTAAAAATCAGCTTTCAAACTAACACATATGAAAAAACACATTTTTAGCTGTCTGACGTTGGCTATGGTCATTTCATCGGCAACACTATTTGCACAGACCAAAGCAATTGCACATCGTGGCGTATGGAAAAACAGTCACCTCCCTCAAAATTCCATTGCCTCTTTAAAAGCCGCACATGACCTTAAACTCTTTGGATCTGAGTTTGATGTACACCTCACCAAAGACAACATTCTTGTCGTCAACCACGACAATGATTTCTATGGGATTGATATCGCAACAGCAACATACACAGAACTCTTAGCAAAAAAACATCCGAATGGGGAATCTATCCCAACATTGGAAGAGTATATCAAAGCAGGGAAAAAGTTAAAGGGCTTACGTCTGATCCTGGAGTTAAAAACCAGCAAATTGGGTGTAGAACGGACGCTAGAGGCAGCAACAAAGTCTGTTGAAATGGTAAAAAATCTGAAAGCAGAGAAAATAACAGATTATATTGCATTCAGTTTTGAGGCTTGTCAAAAGATTCATGAGCTTGCTCCAAAAGCGAATATCCAATACCTAAATGGGGATAAATCGCCTGCTGATGTGAATGCCGCAGGAATTAATGGCCTAGACTACCATTTTTCGGTCTTCAAAAAGAATGCAAACTGGCTGCAGGAAGCCCATCAATTGGGTATGAAAGTGAATGCCTGGACAGTCAATACGGAAGAAGAAATGAGCAATCTAATTGGACAAAAGATCGACTTCATCACAACAGATGAACCAGAATTGTTGCTTCAGGTATTGAAAAAATAAAGGTTATCCCCGAAATCAACATCAACAAAACAAACTGAAGATCAACAAAATACTACAACTGAAGAACAAATTAATACAGATGAAAAAATACTTTATTCTTGCAGCAGCATTATGCTTATCGTATATCTCCTATGCACAAGACTTTATTGCAGCTACATACAATATTAGACAAAGAAATACGGTAGACACCGGTAATATGTGGGTTGACCGCAAAGTGCCTTTGACCAACCTGATTAAATATCATGGTTTTGATATATTCGGTGTTCAGGAAGCTTTTCATGATCAGGTTCAGGATCTAAAAACGCTACTTCCGGGATTCGATTATGTCGGTGTGGGACGTGATGACGGTGCACAGGAAGGTGAGCACTCGGCAATTTATTACAACACCAATCGGTTCAAAGCCATAAAAAGCGGCACATTTTGGCTTTCTGCAACAGATACCGAACATCCGAACAAAGGTTGGGACGCGGCCTTACCACGTATCTGTACCTGGGGAATTTTTGAAGACAAAGCCAATAAAAAGCGTTTTATCTTTATGAATACCCATTTTGACCATATCGGACGTACAGCCCGCACGGAAAGTGCAAAATTGATCCTGGCCAAAGCAAAAGAATTTGCGAAGGATCTTCCGCTGATCTTAACGGGTGATTTCAATGTAGACGAAAAAGATGAAGCCTATTTTACACTTGCCAAAAGCAATGTAGTCACAGATGTACATGAAGTATCTCCGCTTAAATATGAACCCAACTCTTCTTTCAATGGTTGGGGAAAAAGCCTAAGAGCTTCTGGCCGTATCGACCATATCTTTATCACCAAACCTTTTCAGGTGAAGAAATATGGTATTTTGACAGACACTTACCTGAGTAAGTTTCCTTCTGACCACTTCCCTGTTGTAACAACACTTTCGTGGAAATAGCTCGTATAAGATAAAAAAAGCAATTTTATTATATAACAGATAAACCGCCCCTTTTTGGGGCGTTTTATTGTTAGACCTTTTCCCTTCCGACAAAGACTGCTGTGACAATGCGCAACTTTCGCTACATTAAGGTTGTGGCTTATCTGCTACGGATACGGACAATCTAATGGAAAGAATAGCCGACAATTTAAACTTTTACAAAAATTAACGGTCGATATCCTTAATTTTGACAGCAAAACATATCATGATGAAATTTCCATTACTATATTGTACCCTATTTGTTTCGGGGCTTTTGTTCTCCAACAACAGTGAAGCGCAAATCTTTAAAAAGATCAACGATGCGTTGAATAAAGCAAATCAGAGTCAAACTGACAGCACCAAAAAGACGAATTCGTCAACTGCGAGCTCTTCAACAACTGGTTCGAACAAGTCGTCGAACCCCTTGACTTCATTATCAAATAAAGATGCTTCATTGGGCATCAAACAAGCTCTAAGCAATGGTCTTAACCTGAGTATTGAGTCTTTAGCAAAGAAAGATGGCTTCTTAGGTGATGCAGCGGTAAAGATTTTAATGCCTGCGGAGGCCCAAAAAGTAGAAAAAACACTTCGTGCAGTCGGCATGGGCAAGCTTTGTGATCAATTTATTCAAAGCATGAACAGAGCCGCTGAGGGTGCAGTAAAAGAAGCCGCTCCGGTATTCGTAAATGCATTGTCTAAAATGACCATCACTGATGCGACCAATATTCTGTTGGGTAGCAAGCAAGATGCCGCAACAACATTTTTCAAAACAAATACATCAGCCGAATTAACGAACAAGTTTAGTCCGGTCATTCAATCTGCTATGGGTGTAAATAATGTTGACCAATATTGGACACAGCTGACCAGCGCCTATAATAACCTGCCACTAGGCAATAAGGTGGAAACAAATCTGACTGCCTATGTTACGCAAAAGGCCATAGATGGCTTGTTTATCAAAGTAGCTGATCAGGAATCGAAAATCAGAAACAATATCGGCGGAAGCAGAAATACAAATATCTTGCAGAAAGTATTTGGCTACGCCGACGACAAAAAATAAGCTAAACCTAGGGTTAGCCCCAAAAAAAGATAAAAGAGGTTAGCGAAATATTACCTCTAGTAAACAAGACTTGTCAGTTTATTGACAAGTCTTGTTTGTTTTTGGCCGAAGCCCGTTAGAATTTGTAAATTTGGTCACCCTTATCACATTAAGGCTATTAAAATGAGTACATTTGAGATTAATAACATAAGTGACTTTTCAGTTTCGGAAAGATTTCAACGCTACGTACAGATTGACACACAATCTGATGTAAATTCACCGACATGTCCGTCTACCGAAAAACAGAAAAATCTGGGTAAATTATTGGTAGAAGAACTCTTATCATTGGGTATTTCGGATGCCGCTATGGATGAAAATGGTTACATCTATGCGACCATCCCTTCCAATACGTCCAAGAATGTTCCAGTTATCTGTTTCTGCTCGCATATGGACACTTCTCCGGATTCTTCGGGCAAAGATGTAAAGCCATTGGTACACCGTAATTACCAAGGACAAGATTTGGTACTTCCGGATGATAATAGCATTGTGATCAAATATGCAGAACATCCCGATTTAGCCAATCAAATCGGCAACGATGTAATCACGGCCAGCGGAACAACACTCTTAGGAGCAGACGATAAGGCTGGTATCGCTGAAATAATGGATGCTGCACGCCTATTGATGAAGCACCCAGAGATTAAACATGGGGATATTAAGATTTTATTCACACCAGACGAAGAAATCGGTCGAGGGGTTGATAAAGCAGACTTAAAGCGTCTGGCAGCAGACTTTGCCTACACCATGGATGGTGAAAAAGCCGGCACAATCGAGGATGAGACATTCTCGGCAGATGGAGCAACTTTAACAATCCATGGCGTCTCTGTACACCCTGGTTTTGCAAAAGGAAAAATGCAAAGTGCAATTAAAATCGCAAGTGCCGTCATTGATGCATTACCGAAAGACAGACTTTCCCCAGAAAGCACTAATAAAAAAGACGGTTTTGTGCACCCCGTGAATATCAGTGGGTCGGTTGAAAAAGCTGAGATTCAATTTATCATCCGTGATCATGCAACAGCTAATCTAAAAAAACACGAAGATGAACTGGAAGCAATAGCAAAATCTGTTGTTGAGCGCTATCCAAATTGTACCTATACATTCACTGTAAAAGAGCAATACCGCAACATGAAAGAGGTCCTTGATCAGTATCCAGAAATTATGGAAATTGGAATGGAAGCTATTACAAGAGCAGGTATGGTCGCAGAAAGAAGAAGTATCCGTGGTGGTACCGATGGATCACGCCTATCATTTATGGGGCTTCCATGTCCTAATATTTTTGCGGGTGGACATGCATTTCATGGAAAGCAGGAATGGGTGTCAGCACAAGATATGGAAAAAGCGGTCAAAACAATTTTGCATGTTGTATCTTTATGGGAAGAAAAAGCATAAGTACATTCTAAAATCAACATATTTTTAATGAAAAACGACGTTTTAAAAGCAATACACTACAGAAGATCGGTATTTCAAGCTTCTTTTACCGAAGAAGAAGTAAGCAAAGAGGATATCCTTAGCATCTTAGAAGCAGCTAATGCTGCTCCAACACATAAACGGACACAGCCTTGGCGTTTTGTGATCTTCCGTAAAGAAGGACTTCAACGCTTGGGTACTGAATTATCGCGTATCTATAAATCGGTTACACCGGCAGAGAAATATACGGAAGCGACAGAGATCACTATGGGCAAGAAAGCAACACAATCAAATGTTGCCATTGCACTTATCGTCAATTATACGGGTGAAGTTCCTGAATGGGAAGAATTAGCCTGTACTGCTGCTGCTGTAGAAAATATGTGGCTCGCTGCACATTCGTTGAATATTGGTGGTTACTGGGCAACACCGGGTTTAATCAATCATTTGGGCGGTTTCCTTAATCTAGAAGAGAACCAAAAATGTATCGGCCTATTTTACCTAGGACATCATGAATCAGATGCGCGCGAGCCTGTACGCACACCTATCGAAGAAAAAATTCGCTGGGAAGAATAAGGTACTGCAACATACGATAAAACTAACAAGGGCTCGAATAATTCGGGCCCTTACTAGTTATTTCTTTTCTATCCCAAAACAATGTGGTGGTTTGATGATATTCGACTGGGCAGAATTCTTCATCTCTTTCAGCGGAAAAGTGATTTTCAAGCGGCCTTTCGTTCCCTGCCATTTCCCCCCCGACTGAAGAAGCCGTATAGCTTCGTCGACAAGCGCTTGCTCGGGTGTTCCTTCCGCGTGGATCTGGTCAGGCAATCCATCCTTTCCGATTGTGAAATTAACAATAATCTCCCCTCCTTTTCCACCATCCCTCACCTGATTGTTTAAATATTGTTCAAAGGCTTTCCATCCACCGACCGGAGCAGCATCACCACCATCCAACAGAGGCTCGATCGCCACAAGGTTCTCTGGTTCACTCAGCGTGACATCTGTCGTCCGCTCGGCCTTACCATTGAAATGTTTAAAATATAGAAGCGCTAATAAAACGACAAACAAAACCCCAGCCGCTGCGCCAATGGCTAAACGTTGCCAAGTAAAATATTGTGCATGTCTTGTCGCTATGGTATTTTCAATCCGACGGCTAAGTCGCTGCTGCAGCAAACTTAATTGCTTTGCATCAACGCCATTCTGCAATCGATATCCATCTATGGCATCCTGTAAAAAGGGATCTTCCAATGCTTCTTTTTCCAGTTGAAACATTTCCTCCCTGCTCATTAGGCCATGGATGTAATTATGAATTCGCGATAATTGATAATTATTTTCCATTTTCTTTCCTTTCCATACAGATTTTCAGATTGCGTTTTCCATTCTGGATGGCACTCTTGACTTTATTCAAATCATACCCTGTTAAATCTGCGATATCTTTATAGCACTTTTGTTCCAAATAAAACAAACGTACACATTCTTTTTGCTCTTCATTTAAAGCCTGCATACAACCTTCTAATTTTTCAAAATCCCGCTCTTCCCATTTTGCCTCTTCACTGGTATTGAGTTTTTGTTCGCTTTCAAACAAATTATCTTCAATATCCACCTGTGTCGTCCGTTTATCTTTGCGTAATTGCATTAAACAATAGTTCTTACTATATACGTGCAACCAGCTTTTAAAATTATCAACCTCGTAATGACGCAGTTTCGGAATCAGTTCTTCAAAGATCTGCATAACGGCATCCTGGCTACGATCGGGATCTTGCAAATACTTGAAGCACACACCATAAAGCAAGGACATATAAGGCGAATATAATTTCCCCAGCGCAGACAGGTCTCCTGTTGTTTTATAATGTTGTAATAGCTCTTTTTCGTTCATGCGCAAATCTTTCACCTTAATGATGAATTAAGATACGGTTTTCCATAAATAAAGCAAGTAGAGCTTGCAAATTATCATCGATAAAATTTCTATCAACACAATCTCTCTTTTCGGACACAAAAAAACCGTCTCTAAATAAATCAGAGACAGCTAATGAAAATATGTTATGAATTACGGTCCTAATTTCCCTGTTTCCAATTGTACCGGAGCGTTACGCCGTAGGTTCTCGGATCAGCTACGACTCCAGCGTATTGGCCATAACTGCCCGGAGCTGCGAGCAATTGCTCATAGTAATCTTTATTTGTCAAATTTCTGCTCCATACAAAAACTGAAACGCCATTCGACCCCCTAAAGCCCAAACGTGCATTCAGCAAAGTATAAGCATCTATATTCAAATACTGTGATGGAGATGAGCTTGAAGAAAATTTGGAGCGATGGAAAAGATCTGCTCCCAAGAAGTAGGAGCCATTGATACCGATCAGTTTGCCGCTCTGATTAACTTCTCCACCCAAAGACCAAGACCATTTGGATACACCTGGAAGCACTCCACCCGAAATATCTTTGAAAGCCTGCGGCCCACCAACTTCTTCCAGCGGAACTGGTGCATTTGTAAATTTCACGTATTTTGCATCTGTATAGGCCAGGGCACCATTCAGCCGCAGAAAGTGACCAATATTAATATTACCGTCGAGCTCCACCCCTTTGACACGTACTTTCTCAGCATTGGCCAAGTAACCCCGATTTACTCCGGGTTCAGGCGTTTGTACCTGGGTTTGATAATCTTTGATATCAGTCTGGTAAACGGATAAGTTAAGGATCGAGTTGCGTGTTGGATTTGTTTTCACACCCAACTCTTTGTGGCGAACCGCTTCTGGCTTTACTTCAGCTAGATCTAGCAGCACAGCACCATTTGCTGTTGGCAATCCGCCAACATTGATTCCAATTGGCTTATAGCTGATGGAATAAGTAGCATAAGCATTGATCTTCGGATTGAAACGATATTTCGCAGAAAGTTGTCCCGAGAAATTATCCGCATCCGCATTTATATCAAAAGTTTGGTTGGTATAGACCCCATTTTTGAGTGCCAACAGCGCCGGATCGGATGTCTGTAGCCCACCATAGGTCTGTCTATCATAGTTTGCTTTCTTTTTGTCGTAGTTATAGCGCAGCCCTGGTAAGATATGAAGTTTGGAGGTCACCTCCCAATCAATCTGTGTATAAGCGGCTAAACTTGTGCTTTTGATTCCATAGACAGTCTTAATCCCGAAGTTGTCAAATAACCCCGGAGTCTCCCATAAGGCGCTCGTTGAACTTTTCTGAAAACGCCAGAATGCGGATCCCGTCTCCTCTGTATGCACAGGATCGGTACCAAGATCCTGCCAAAGGCCAAATAAGCCTACTACACCACTTACTTTCTCACTGATTTTGCCCGAATACCTAAATTCTTGCGACCATTGATTATGCACTGAATTGCCTGCGGAAACCGTATAGACAGGAAGGCCTAGATAATCCCGGTCATTGAGTGGCACCCAAGTCCATTTTCGCCAAGCGGAAGTAGACGTCAATGTTCCTTCTCCAATTTTGATGTCCGCATTCAGCGCTACACCGCCCAATTTATTATCAGCTTTGGATTGTGTATCGAGATCAATCTTACGTTCAAATGCACTTTTATAAGGTAACTCATAACCTAGATCTTTGATAATAGCATCAAATTGTCGGTAATCCGCACGTTGGGTTTTGACCACACCTGCGACTGCCCAACCATATCCATCGGGCTTTTGGGAAGAGACATCTCCTGAGAGTACCAATTTGATATTCTCAGTTGGTGTAAACAGCAATTGTCCTCTAAATCCGAGGTTATTGATATCATTGATTTTTCGATTGGTATGGACGTTAAACAGATTACCATCCCGTTGTGTACCCGAAAAGGAAGCCCGAGCAGCTAGATTCTTAGCCAGCGGTCCGGAAATGGATGTCTTTGCCTGAATAAATCCCTGATTGCCATAACTAACTTCAACATTAGCCTCAGGTGTAAATTGGGGCAGCCGTGAAGTAATATTAAAGGCGCCAGCGGTGGTGTTTTTACCAAAGAGTGTACCCTGTGGCCCCCGTAATACTTCGATCTGATCAATATCAATAAAATCCAACCAAGTTGCTGCTGGCCTCGCGATGTAAACACCGTCCAGATAGAATCCGACACCTGGGTCGATACCGTCATTGGTAAGGCCGTAAGTTGAACCAAGTCCACGGATATTCAATGTCGTGTTACGTGCATTTGAAGAATACAGTTGTACCGTCGGGACAAGTTCTTTCAGCCGGTTGACGTTAAAGGCCCCAGCATCTTCCAATGCCGCTCCACGGATAATAGAAACGGGAATCGGTACATCCTGCAATTGCTCCTTTCGTCTACGGGCAGTCACAACTACTTGGTCTAAGGCTTCCAATCGGGGTGTCAGTTCGATCACAGTAGGCGATTGGTCCACGACAATCCGTCGTGTTTGATACCCTACAATGGATACAATAAGTGAAAAAGGTAGTTTTTGTCCGGTAACAAATTGAAATACGCCTTTACTATCGGTCTTCACCTGGTGAGTAACGGCTTCAATTTGAACAGTTACACCTTGCAGAGGCTCTTTTGTAACCGCATCAACCACAGTACCTGTTAATGAAGCATTTATAATGGGTTTAGGATTTTCTACCTGCGCATAAGTCTGATAAGAACCAGCCAAAAGCAAGCTAAAAATGACGCTAATTCGAAAAATAGCATTTTTTTTCATAAATTTATTCAGTTTAATAGTGAAAATAAACAAGTGCCAACGCCAATAGAACTTGTTTCATTGTTAAAACTTTGTTTAAAAAGGGAAGCCTCGGCTTCCCTTTTCTAATATAAGAGAGTGTAAGAGAGAAATTTTAACAACACATTCGTTTTTCACTATTTCTTAGGGTAGTAAAAACCACTTCTAATGAAGTAATCTGTAAGCTTGTTTTCAAAAAGTAATCTTTTTTCATTCTTTCCATAATTAAGTATGCTCATTTTTTGCCAGTCCTCATGACTCACTGTAAATCAGGACGACAGTACAAATATAGAAATATTTTTTAAAAGACTACTAATTTGATAGATTTTATAAATATTTTTTCTAAAAACACAATTAAACACTAACTAACAGATACTTACATCATAAAAAGGAGATTTTATACATTATATTTTTTGTATAAACCATTCAGATCTATTCCCATTCATGAGATTTCCCCTTAGGTTTAGCTTTGCTTTTTCATGTGCGACCAACATTGTCTTACCCGATAACCTAAACACTTTAGTAAGAAAAAATTACATCTTCTATTTTCTTGGAGGTCATTTGGCTGGGCTATTCCTAGATTCAGAAAATGAAAAAGGGTAGAACAAAAAAGTCCGCCAAGGATGGCAGACTTTTTTTTAAATGTTATTTAGCTCCGAAAGTATTCGGCCCATATATTTATCTATAAGCTATCGGAACAGCACCAATGCGATCAACAAAGTCACTACGACGTTAAAGGTCTGCGCAATCAAAAATGCATAAAGGGGTTTCTTATTATCTTGTACAAAAAGGTCTTTGAAATTTGTTTCCAGACCGATCGAAGTAAATGCCAAGGTAAACCAGAGTCCCTGCAGGTTTTTCAGACTACCTTTGACGACATCTATTTTTTCAGGAGAAATTACAAAGGAAAATAATAGCGATGCAAATACAAACCCAAGCACAAATTTAGGAAAGCGTTCCCAGATAATCTTTAACGTCGGTTTATCCCGCTTTGTTTCGTCATCCACAGATTTTGCATAGGTCCAATAAATACTGATCGCAAATGCTGCTAGTCCCAACAATACGTTTTGCGAGAATTTGACAATTGTACTGATCTTTAAAGCTTCCTCTCCAACAAGGGACCCTGAAGCAACAACAGCTCCTGTTGTATCGATACTACCTCCTAGCCATGCGCCGGTCACTTCTTGCGACAAGCCCATCCATTCAGCCATATAGGGCATAAAAATCATCATTGGAATTGCAGTGATCAACACCAAAGAAATCACATAAGAGAGTTTTTTACTATCACCTTTAATGGCTCCGGAAGTAGCGATAGCCGCTGAAACACCACAAATAGAAACTGCACTGGACAACATCAGGGACATCTCCTTGTCTATTTTCAATTTTTTACAGAGCCAAAAAGCGAAATACCATACTGACAACACAACTGCCAAAGCTTGGATAAGCCCTAAAGAGCCCGCCTTAAGGATATCCCCAAAGATAACGGTGGTACCCAATAGGATTAATCCGATCTTGACATACAATTCAGTACTCAAGGCTTCTTTAAACCAAGCAGGCAGCTTAAAACAATTGCTAATGACCAAACCTATAATCAAACTAAAAATAACAGCCTCGAGATTATATTCTTTCACTGTCGAATTACCCGCTAATATGAGCGCGAATACAGTCAAAATAAACACTACAGGAAATACGACCAGTAGATATTTAACAGATTTACCGAGCAAAAATGCCCCCAAAATACCTGTCACAAAGACAAAGATAAACTGCTGGAAAATCTTGTTGAGGTTGGCCGAATCAAAAATTGTGGAGGTCAATTCGGAAGAGTTACTCCAGGAAAAATTAGGTACAGGTGCAAAAATACCCGAAAGTGCTAAAAAAATGGTAGCGAGTCCCAAAACGACGACTACCCAGTCTTCTGTAAGTGCAAATGATCTTGACGATGCCATATAACGGTTAGTATTAAAAAGCTAAATTTAATATAATTGCTGCTACTTTTCGTTATTGTAACACAAAAATGGCCGAAGATTTCTCTCCGGCCACACAACCAAAACCAATAATCATTATCAATCAAAAACAATATTTATTTTCTTCTATTAATTTTTTGGCAATCCGCTGACGTGCATCTTTGATATTAAATGGCTGCGCTTTGGTGAACCTACGTAATCCAACGAGCATCATATTCAATTCATCGCCTTCACCAAAGGAATACAGGGCTTCTTTACCCGCAGCGTTTATTTTATCGATCGCACCATAGAGATAGATCTTCGCCATATCTGTCGCGTACTCGGCCTTTCCAGAACCAGTATGGACAAGCTTTTCCGCACGTAACAGTACAGATTCCGCGATGTATACGTAACCGATAATATCTGCGATATTCATCAGGATCTCTTCTTCTTTTGAAAGCGACATCATCAGCTTTTGAACGGCGGCTCCAGCAATGAGTAAGCCTGCTTTTTTGAGGTTAGCGACAATTTTCTTCTCTGCTGCGAATGGCGCATCATCTTCTTCTCCGAAGTCAGGAATAGCCAACAGTTCACTTGCTACTGCCTGCGCTGGCCCCATCAGATCCAGCTCACCTTTCATTGCACGTTTTAACAACATATCTACAACAAGCAGTCTATTCACCTCATTGGTACCCTCGAAGATCCGGTTGATACGTGAATCGCGATAAGCACGCTCCATCGGTGCATCGGCTGAATAACCCATTCCACCATAGATCTGCACACCTTCATCCACCACATAATCTAACATCTCTGAACACCATACTTTGATAATGGCGCACTCGATCGCAAATTGTTCAACGGATTTCAATTTGGCTTTTGCTTCATCCATACCACCCGCAATCAATGCATCATAGGCATCATCAATATTTTGACCCGCACGATAGGATGCTGATTCCACAGCAAATAAACGTGTCGCCATTTCAGCCAGTTTGTATCGAATAGCACCAAACTTAGAAATCGGCAGGTTAAACTGCACACGTTCATTGGCATATTGAACCGCATGATTGATCACCATACGAGCTGAACCATTTGTCGCAGCCCCCAACTTGATCCGTCCAATATTCAAGATATTTACGGCAATCTTAAATCCATTTTCCCGCTCGGATAGCATGTTTTCAACCGGAACAGCGCAATCATTAAAGAAAATTTGGCGTGTAGAGGATCCCTTGATGCCCAATTTATGTTCTTCGGGGTTCATCGTGATCCCACCAAAATCTTTTTCGACAATAAATGCTGTCAAGTTCTTGTCATCATCGATTTTTGCAAATACAATAAAGATATCTGCAAATCCACCATTGGTAATCCACATTTTTTGGCCGTTGATCAGATAATGGGTTCCTTCAGCATTTAGTTTTGCGGAAGTGCGGCCAGAATTGGCATCCGATCCCGCATTTGGTTCTGTCAGACAATAGGAAGCCTTCCATTCGCCTGTCGCGAGCTTGGGAATATATTTCGCTTTCTGCTCCGCATTACCATAATAAAGGATAGGCAAAGTACCAATACCCGTATGTGCAGACAAGGCGACGGCAAAAGAAAAACCTCCACCCACGGCCTCCGCTACGAGCATCGAGGTGTTGAAGTTCTTGCCAAACCCACCATACTCTTCTGGAATCGACACCCCAAGCATTCCCAGTTCACCCGCTTTATCCATCAAGCTAGGCATCAAGCCCTCTTCCTGTGCGTCAATACGATCAAGCTTATTTAGCACTTCTGTATCTAAGAAATCCAAACAGGTCTGACGAATCATTTTAGCTTCTTCATCAAACTCCTCTGGGATAAAAATAGCTGTATAGGGAGTCTCTCTAATAACGAACTCACCGCCTTTGATTGCTTTATTTTCGCTCATTGTTTTTTAGATTTGAGGTGCAAGCCCTGAGTTGGCTTTTGGCCACCCAGGTTTACACAATATTTTGAATATTTTTACTCGCTATGAGACTAGCAAATAAAATGGTTTATACTGTTATTTTTAGTGTTCGAACTTAGTCCAATAGTTCAAAGATACCGGCCGCTCCTTGACCAGTTCCCACACACATGGTCACCATACCATATTTTTTGCCACGACGTTTCAATTCATGCAAAACCTGCACGGTCAACTTCGCTCCTGTACAGCCTAGGGGATGCCCCAAGGCTATCGCCCCGCCATTGACATTGACTTTTTCCTCATCAAGTCCCAACTCACGAATAACAGCCAAAGACTGAGAAGCGAAAGCTTCATTTAATTCAAATAAATCAATATCTTCTTTTTTAAGCCCAGCCCGCTCCAAAGCTTTTGGTATCGCATAGATTGGTCCAATTCCCATGATCCGTGGCGGCACCCCTGCAACAGCAAAACTGACCAACTTGGCAATGGGTTTAACCCCCAACTCTTTCACTTTTGCCTCTGACATGACCAATACAAATGCCGCACCATCCGAGGTCTGGGAGGAGTTTCCTGCTGTCACTGAACCATTGGCTGCGAAGACAGGTCTCAACTTACCCAGAGCTTCCAAGGATGTGTCTGCACGAGGCCCTTCATCGGTATCTACAACATATTCTCGTGTCGTGATCTTCCCGTCTTTCAGATAGTTCTCTTTGACTGTGATCGGCACAATACCATCTTTAAGATGACCATTTTGAATAGCTGCTATTGCTTTTTGATTGGATTTAAGTGCAAAGGCATCTTGATCTTCACGGGAAACATTGTAGTCTTTCGCTACAGCCTCCGCAGTCAGCCCCATACCCCAATACCAATCGGGATGCTCTTTGGCCACCTCAGGATTGGGAACAATCTTCCAACCTCCGAAAGGCATTCCGGACATCACTTCAACACCTCCTGCGATAATGACATCAGCCATCCCCGTTTTAATCTTTGCAACCGCGGTAGCGATGGTCTCCAATCCAGAGGCACAATACCGATTGACAGTGACGCCAGGCACCTTATCTGTATCTAACCCCATCAGGGAAATAAAACGTGCCATGTTCAACCCCTGTTCTGCCTCAGGCATTGCATTGCCCACAATGACATCATCTATATCTTCTTTATTTAAATTCGGCACAGTGGACACAAGATGTTTAATCACATCTGATGCTAAATCATCAGCCCGCATAAAGCGAAATCCTCCTCGAGGCGCTTTACCTACTGCTGTACGAAATCCTGCTACTATGTATGCTTCCATTATTTGAGTATTAAGATGTGAGATTGGAGATATGAGATTTGAGATATTCCAATGTCACATATTAGTTTTTAAATTTTTAAGAAATCCAAAAATCATCTTTTGAATCTCATCTATATGAGAACACAATTGTTCTACTTTCTCCTTACTTATTAAACCCAGGTTATGAGCTATAATTAGCTGAGTCTGCAACTCGAAAGAAGATCCATTTGCAATACCGAGAAAATGAACAAATTCATTTTTCGAATTTCTTCCTGCTCCTTCAGCAATATTAGATGCAATAGACACAACCGAACGCTTAATTTGAGATGTAAGCCCATATTTTTCATCCATTGGAAAATCTATCACAGCTTTATATACCGCTGTGGATAATTCTATTGCTCTTTGCCAAACTTTCAATTCTTTCAATGCATGCATAATCTCTTATCTCAAATCTAATAGCTCACATCTACAATCTAATTACGTAAAGGCTTTCCTTTCGTCAACATGTACTGGATCCTTTCAAGTGTTTTACGCTCAGCACAAAGTTCGAGGAAGGTTTTGCGTTCAAGATCCAACAAGTACTGCTCGGAGACTTCTGTTGGCGATGACAGATTGCCACCACACATCACCCAACCTAGTTTTTCCGATATTTTGCGATCATAGTCAGAGATATAATTTCCTTCACGCATGGATGATGCACCTACATATACAATCCCTAAACCTTGATTACCCAACACTTTGATATCGTTTCGTGGTGCAGGCTGAACGTAACCGTCATCCGCCAACTCCAATGCCTTTGCCTTTGCATCGGCAAGTAGGCGCGCACGGTTCATCGTGATCGCAAACTTATCTTTTTGTAGATACCCCAGTTCGTAGGCCTCGTAAGCAGAAGTCGAAACTTTCGCCTGGCCAATGGTCAGGAATTTGTCCTTTAAGGTATTTTGAACGATTTGGTCATCTTTAAATTCTTCGGAAGCACGCAATGCAAATTCCTTAGTTCCGCCGCCACCAGGGATAACACCTACCCCCAGTTCCACTAAGCCCATATAGGTTTCGGCGTGAGCCTGCACAAAATCGGCATGCATCGAAAATTCACATCCACCACCCAAGGTCATCTGAAATGGTGCTACGACAACCGGAATGGATGAATAACGCAAGCGCATTGAAGTATTTTGAAAGGCTCGAACAGCCATATTTAACTCATCAAAATCCTGCTCCACAGCCATCATGAAAATCATTCCGATATTGGCTCCAGCAGAGAAATTTTTCCCGTCATTGGAAACCACAAGTCCACGATATTCCTTTTCCGCAAGATCTATTGCCTTATTCAATCCCTGAATCACATCGCCACCGATCGTGTTCATTTTGGTATGGAACTCACAATTGATAATTCCATCACCGAGATCAATAATTGAAACACCAGTATTTTTCCAGATTGTTTTGCTTTCACGTATATGATCTAATACAATCAAATCCTCTGTTCCAGGAATAGCTTTATAGGATTTGGATGCAATATCATAATAATGGCGAACGCCATTTTCTATCTTATAGAAAGATTCATGTCCCGCATCCAACATTTCATGCACCCAGGATGCTACCTCACCATCCTGGCCCGGCAACCGTTTCTCTTCAGCCTTAATCTTAGCCAAGGTCTCACGCACACCTAAAGCATCCCATACTTCAAATGGCCCGAGTTCCCAGCCAAAGCCAGCACGCATTGCATCGTCAATACGGAAGAAATCATCTGTAATCTCAGGAACACGGCGTGAAACGTATTCAAACAATGGATAGTGCATGGCACGGAAAAGTTCCGCAGCCTTGTCTGTCCCTTGTTCATAGACTTTCATCCGCTTACGAATATCTTCAACTGGCTTAGTAGCCTCTAAAGTTGTTGACTTAACTTTTTGTTGTGAGCCAAATGTTAATGTTTTAAGATTTAGGGAAAGAATTTCAGAATTACCATCAGCGGCTTTTACCTTTTCGTAAAATCCTTTTTTTGTTTTTTCACCCAACCACTTATTTTCAACCATCTTACTGATAAAGGCAGGAAGCTGGAAGACACCTTTGGCTTCGTCTTCAGGCGCATTCTGTGCCAGCCCATTGGCTACATTCACCAAGGTATCAAGACCTACAACATCCGCAGTACGGAAAGTTGCTGATTTAGGATGTCCCATCGCGGGGCCTGTATATTTATCCACTTCCTCCACTGTCAAACCCAAAGGTTCGACCAGATGAGTCACTGCCAACATCGAATAAACGCCAATCCGGTTACCGATAAATGCTGGGGTATCTTTACATAGAACTACTGTCTTCCCTAACATCTTATCGCCAAAATGAAGAACGAAATCGACAACCTCTCGCTTGGTATGCGGCGTCGGAATTACCTCCAATAAAGGCAGATAACGCGGCGGGTTGAAGAAGTGTGTTCCACAAAAATGATCTTTAAAATCTTCACTACGTCCCTCTGTCATGAGATGAATAGGAATACCAGAAGTATTGGAAGTAATCAATGTACCTGGTTTACGGAACTGTTCTACTCGGTCAAAAACAGATTTTTTAATATCCAAGCGCTCCACAACCACTTCAATGATCCAGTCCACTTGTGCGATATCTTGGAGGTTATCATCAAAATTTCCTGTTTTGATACGTTTTACAAATGATTTGCTGTAAATTGGTGAAGGATTTGTCTTTAAGGCAGTCTCTAACGAACTGTTGACAATCCGATCCCGAACGGCCTTACTCTCTAACGTTAGACCCTTAGCTTGTTCTGCTGGCAACAGTTCGCGGGGAACAATATCCAACAGCAAAACCTCGACACCAATGTTAGCAAAATGACAAGCAATTCGCGAGCCCATAACACCCGAACCGAGAACTGCCACTTTTCTAATATTTCTGTTCATCATAACATATTTATCATGCACATCTGTACATTTGGTTTAACTTCTATACGATTACTTCTTCCTTATAACTGGTCGCCAGCTCATTGAGCTTAGCCAAAGAAGCAATCAATTGATCACGTTCATTTTCCGAAAAATTATCAGCGAGGTACTGATTAAAGTTGCGTACGACATCCTTGGCTATCCTTCTTTTCTCCCGACCCAAATCTGTCAGATACACCTTTACAGAGCGTTTATCCGTTTCGCTGGTCTCCCTGTAAATGAACCCTAAGGATTCTAAGTTATTTAACACCCGGGACAGACTCGTTGTTTTGACCCCCGTCAAATTCGCAATCTGAGAAACAGGAGTACCCTCTTTATGGATATTGATTAAAATATAACCAGCAGCCTGGGTAAAGCCATATTGCGAAGCAATTTGATTATATTTATTGGCAATCGTTTGCCAACCTGTTTTTAAAAAATAGTCGATTGTCTGATTTTGGTCCATAGCGTAATCACAAGCGATTTATTATTATGCTTGCATAACAAATATAATAGTTAAGAATTAGAATAACAAGCTAGAAAATGTAATTTTTATGAATTATAGTCCAGTACCTTCCAAGAAGTGTATTTCTTGCATTTTTATGACCAAAACCCCATTGTGGAAAACTTTTAACAACTGAAACACAGATAAATAAAGTAAAACATAAAACTTTTATTAACAATCGATGTGTAATATTCAAAATTAATTGCGTTAAATTTGTCCTAAACAAACATCAACTTCGTATGGCTTTAGTAAACATACCTCGCTTGGACTTGTTGCATTACACACAAGGAACCCAAGAACAACGAAATCAATTCATTCAGGATATTGGCAAGGCTTTTAATGAGACAGGCTTTGTAACGATTGCAAACCATGGTTTATCAAAAGAATTAATTGAGGAATTATATCAGGTCGTTCCAGAATTCTTTGGTTTGCCTACTGAAACAAAAGAAAAGTATGAATTTCCTGAACTTGCGGGTCAACGTGGATATACTGCTAAGGGAAGAGAAAAAGCGAAAGATGCTAAAACACCAGATCTAAAAGAATTTTGGCAACGTGGTCAAACTATCGTTGGTGAAGAATATTCAAAAGCTGACTTTCCAGACAATCCTCAAGTGGAAGAAATACCGCGCTTTAATGGCGTAACGGCTGAAGTTTATAAAAAACTAGAAGACACAGGTCGCGAACTGCTAAAAGCTATTGCCACTTACTTAGATCTTGAAGAAAGTTATTTTGAGAAATTTGTGATCAATGGTAACTCAATTTTGCGTGCAATCCATTATTTTCCAATTGCAGATCCAGACGCATTAGCTCCTGATGCAGTACGTGCAGGTGCTCATGAAGACATCAATTTGATTACACTATTAATTGGTGCTAGCGCCGATGGACTAGAAGTCTTAACAAAAGATGGTGAATGGTTCCCGATCAAAGCGAAGGGCGAAGATATTGTCATCAACGTGGGAGATATGTTGCAGCGTTTGACCAACAACAAACTGAAGTCAACAACTCACCGTGTAGTCAATCCTCCGCGTGAAAAAATGGGTACTTCCCGCTTTTCGATTCCTTTCTTTTTACATCCAAAATCTTCTATGAGCTTAGCTTCGTTGGACTCTTGCATTGACGCAGCTCATCCAAAGGCCTATGAAGACTATACCGCAGGTGAATATCTGGATGAAAGATTGAGAGAGATCGGTTTAAAAATGTAAAACAAAATTCATCTTTACTGAATGTTATCATAAAAAAAGCCGATCGGATGATCGGCTTTTTTTATGATAACATTCTAAATTATTTCAGTTTGTAACCAACTCCAACATTCATAAAGATATTATGCAGCCCGAAACTGATACTTTCAAAACCATTCTTCATAATATTATTGAAACCATAGTCAAGTTGAGCCAATGCAAAAAATTTACGATTGACCGCATATTGAGTACCCAGACTTAGTCCAACATCAATATTCCGTACACTTTCTTTAAAATCATAATCTGCATTATCTACAATAATCTTGTCACCGGTAGGCTGCTCATGCCGTAGATATCCGTTATAAGCTTCTCCATAAAACTCTTTTTTTACTGCAAAAGAAATATATGGACCAGCTTGAACATTCCAATGGTTGGAGAGTTGGTAGGTCGCCTGAATGGGCACAGAAAGATAAAGATTATGTACTTTTGTAGTAATATCTCCTGTATAGTATCCTCTTAGCTCATCTTTTGAATCATTGACAGCGTTAAACGTTGTTTTATATCCTTTTACTGTTGCTTTGGTATCCATCCCCTTACCTTCAAAGGTAAGCCCCAAAGACAGCCCCCATTTGGAATCAATGTGATAATTCGCTTTTGCGCCCACAAAAAAAGGCACATTCGGGCTGTAACTTTTAATCTTCCGAATTTCTCTCGGCAAAGACAATGGAGCCGCTCCCCCTATCTTGGTCCCCAACATGACCTGAACATCTAATCTATCATCCTTACTATCTATTTCCTGGGCGTTTACAAGCGTTGAAATAGAAGCCATTACGGCTAATAAAACTATATATATACTAATTTTCATTATTTCTGGGTTACAATTTTGAGATCATCTACGATCAACTTACTACCAACAGCTCCGATAAAATTATCACCGTATTTACTTGAAGACATGACAATAGCGATGCTGTAATCTAAATTAGTGACATCAGATTCCGTCACCTTCGCCGAATATTTAAATGGTAAAACAAACTTTACAAAGTTATTACCAGCTGTGGCTCCGCCATTTTCTAGCCGGGCAATAGCAACAATACTCGGATCTGTCAAAATATTATGCCCTGTTAAATATGACACCCTATTTTCAGGTTTAGGCTCCGAAGCCATCAACTTTTTCCGATTGTAGAATACAGCATATATATCACATGAATCCTTCATATTAACAGGCTTTAAATTTTCATCCGTTACATTTGCTCCTGCAGTATACTTATAATACCCCTCTAAAGCCAAAGGAATCTGATTAAAGGGAAGACCAAATTGCGTTGCAGACAAAGGATCCGTCAATACGGGACCGGTATCAAATGATCCTATAAATAGATTACCTGCTGCAATAGGTTTTTTAAACATTGCCCCAAAAGATCCCGTGAGTTTTGTCTCCAACAAAGCTGCCTTAGTTCCAGAATGAGCATCTGTTGTGGTTTTCGTTGGATAGGATTCTGGCTCCTTTACGCCTCCACCGAAACTCAAAGTAAGTGAAAAACTTGGGTTTCCCGAGCCCCAGTTGTAAAAATCCTCGCCATCTATTTTGTTAAAGAAAATAGTATATTTCTCATCTTTATCAATTGAAATATCTTCAAATCCATATTCTGTAGGGACAAAACCGCCATCTGTTTTAACTAACTTAATGAGGTAATTCTTTGCAAACTGCTTATCTTGTGAAACAACTTTGTAATATACTCCGTTCTTCAATAATTGATCTATTATGACTTTATTAACATCCTGTTCACCAGCCGGCATTTTCAAAGAATCTTGTAACAGTTCAATAGAAGCACCTGGAGTTAAATCAAACTTCATATTCAACTTTTTCAAATCATGGATACTCGGTTGAAGATAAACGGTGACCTGATTATTCGTAATCACTGGGTTCAGAAGAAAAATATCTTCCTCTGCTTGAATCCCGACTATATCAGCCTCCATATTTAATGCTTCTTCTTTTATGCAACTCCCCAGACTAAAAAGTAGCATAAAACAAATTACCCAAAGGTAAATTCGTCTTTGTTTCATAAAAAATAGTATTAGTATAAATATATTCCCAATGCGTTCGATTACGCATTGAAATGACCGCAAAGCTACTATTATAGCCCCCAAGAAAAGTCATTTCTATCACCTTTTCCTTCAAAGCAACTAATTCTTTACACTCCAGAAGGCTACTAACCCGCCTGAATTTCCTGTTTAACCTTAGTTGGCAAACTATCAACAATCAGACTATAGCTGTGCAAAACAAGTTCTTCCAGTGCCCGATCGTTCAGTTCCCGATTCGCAACGACGGTATTCCAGTGCTTTTTGTTCATATGATACCCCGGAAATACAGTCTGATCATATCTTTCCCTGAGTTCCACCGCTTTCTCGGGATCGCATTTTACATTAAATCGCAGCATATCGACCTGATCTAACCCGACCAATAAAAATATCTTACCCCCAACCTTAAACACCAGCGTATCTGGCCCGAAAGGTGTCTCTTCTGTAACTGGCCCAATGGACAAACAATAATCCCTTAGATCTTCAATATTCATATCTTCTTAATTTAAGTTCACTCATTTTCAACCACTAACAATTAGATTTATATATAAATTTGACAATATTCAATATAAATCTAACAAAACAACAGCGTAGTTTGTGCCTAAATTTGTAGTATATCAAAAAGCGAATACAAAGAAACTAAAATGAATAATAAAGATTATTAACTCATTCCTCAAAATGAAAAATTTATACATTAAGATAGTGTTGCTTGTTATCATATCAACACTTTCAGTACAGTGCAAAAGTATGGACACAACAAATCAAGACAATATCGCCCCGGACGACATCATTGAAGCCGTTTCCAAGGGCCAGATCAGCACCGTAAAAACACTATTGGACAAAGGAGCGAATGCAAACCAAAAAGGTAAAGATTCAAAACCGCTGTTGTTGATCGCTACAGAAAAGAAAGACCTCGCTATGGCGAAATTACTTATTCAATATGGTGCGAATGTGAATCAGCAGGACAATATCTTAGATAGCCCCTTTTTATATGCTGGTGCTTTGGGCTATACTGAACTGGTTAAACTTTACCTCGATCACGGTGCGGATTTCAAGATTTTCAATCGGTACAATGGGACAGCTCTTATTCCGGCCTGCGAACGTGGTCATGTGGAGACTGTAAGACTATTGGCTAATACAAAAGGGTTCCCTATTGACCATATCAATAGACTGGGCTGGACCGCGCTATTAGAGGCAATTATACTTGGAGATGGCACTCAAAAATATGTGGATATTGTCCAGATACTACTGGACGCCAACAGCGATAAAAATATCGCCGACAACGAAGGTGTAACACCGCTTCAGCACGCGAGAAAAAAAGGGTTTAATAAAATTGTAACACTACTAGAGGCAAAGAGCAGTATAAAGCAATAGCTGGATTTTCGAAAATAAACCTCCATAGAAAAGGTAGCAAAAAGGAAGAACCAAATCGAGTGAATCTAGTTCTTCCTTTTTATTACCTTTCTTCTATTTATGCAAAAGTGCCTGAATCTCTTTTTGGATCTCCGTTCCCTTATCCGTGTTATACCATTTTTGAATCTCTTCTTTAATATCAGAGAAATCTTTCCCTTGTTCTTTCAAGCTTAAGAATAGGTCTTGACAGCCCTTTGGTCGTGGCCCCCAGACAGCTAAATCTGCACCATCCTGATTTCGGATTACTAGAATCGGGATTGATTTCCCGCCATTTGTTAAATACGAATCTATTAAAAAGGGAGCGCTATCACGCAATTGGATATCGACAGTAATATTGGGGTTTTGGGCCGCCATCTTAGCAAGCATTGGGACAGCGTGTGCCGCATCGCCACACCAAGGCTCCGTAATAATGATCCATTGTTGTGGTTCCGAAATCGTGCCAATAAACTGTTGAAAAGCCTCATTTGGTTCAAAACGTTTTAACCAACGGCCCATCCTTGTCCAGTTCATTTTAGTGTATTGATAGTATTCGTCATCCTGGTAGGTGGGGTGATTTTCAGGATGATTCAATATATCTTCGAATTGTTGCAAATAATTTTCAAACGTCATAACATCAATTTTGTGCAAAGGTAATTTTTAGATCCTACTTTGTCAAAAATCTCTATACCAAAGATTTTACACTCCTTGACAATAATTTCACATTTATTAACAATTAACTAAATTATCTTTGGCACATACAACCAGTAAATGAAAAGATTAATTCAATTATTCCTATTATTTTTTGTTATCAGCACAGCTTATTCCCAGACAAGCATAAAGGGGAAAATTTTAGATAAGGCTGACAATAAGCCATTGACCAATGCATCAATCATCCTCTTGAACAAGGACTCTGTACTGCGTTATTTTAACAGAGCCAATGAAGAAGGGAAATTTCTGATCAAAAATATCAAACCCGGAAGCTATATACTTTTAGCCACCTACCCAAAGTTTGAACTTTATAGCGATACCATCGACATCAAGGATAAGGAAATTGACCTCAGCGACATTAAGATCAATTCGCAAAAAAATGTCCTTGAAGAAGTTATCATTACACGTAGACTGCCCATCACACTCAAGGGAGACACGATAGAATATGATGCGGCAAGTTTCGCAACCGAGAAAAACGCAAAGCTTGAAGATCTTTTTCGACGATTGCCAGGTTTTACAGTGTCTGGAGATGGAAATATCACCGCTCAGGGTAAAGCAGTACAGAAAGTCTTTATTGATGGCGAAGAATTTTTTGGTTATGACCCTAAAATTGCCATACGCAATGTACGGGCTGATGCAGTAGACAAAGTACAATTGTATGAGAAAAAATCAGAAGAGGCCGAACTTTCGGGTATAGATGACGGTGTACGCATTCAGACCGTCAATGTGGTGTTAAAAGAAAAGGCCAGAAAGGGTGTCTTCGGAAACGCAGAACTATTAGGCGGTACCAAGGAGCTCTACGCTGGAAATTTGTTTGCAGCCAAATTCAATCAGACGGAACGAATTGGCATCACCGCCAATCACAATAATATGGGGAGCTCTAATAGTCGTGAAGGCTCTTTGCGGATGAACAACCAGATTACGGGACAACCACTAAACACATCTCTCGGCGCTAACTACGAAAACCAGTTTCTCAAAAAGGCATTAAAGGTAAATGCCAATTATAATTACAATAACAGCAGCAACAAAAATCAGTCGGAAAATTACAACAAAAACATCCTCCCCGATAACTCGATCTTAGAACGAAATAGCAAAAATTACAACGAAAATAGTACAAGAAGCAATGGTGTCAGATCCAATCTCTCCATGCGACTGGATTCAACCCAAAATATAGAACTACAGACCAACGGAAATTGGTCCAATAATTTCAGTTTAAGTCAGTCGGAAAGTGCCACCAATGATGGCGCCGGTGCTGCTGTTAGCTCCTTTAATGAGAAAAATGAATCAAATACTTCGAGCCAAAGCAATAATTTTCGCCTGAATTATAGAAAAAGACTCAAAGCCGGCAGTTCATTAAATTTAATGGTTGGCAACAACTATAATGAATCAACTTCGGACAGTAAGGTTAATTCAGAAACAATTATCCATCAGAGCAATGACACCACGCGTATTAACCAAAATAGATGGGGCAAGAACAAAGGCAATAACTTTTCTACTTCATTGAATTTCAATAATAGGCTCAATGATGCTATGAATTTAGCATTAGGCTACAGTTTCAATCAGTCAAACAACAGGAATAAACAGATATCAACTGACAGCCTCACGAATGTGAAAGATCCATTATACTCCAAAAATCAGATCGACAATAATACCAACCAGGGAGTCAATGTCCATTTATCTTATCGGAAGGATAAATTTGAGGTCAATCTCTCCAACCGAACATTCTACAAAAATCAAAAGTTAAGCGATAGTGACCGGGATATAAACCTTTCAAGGAATTTTTGGGACAACAATCTAAACTTTGATGCCAATTACCGGATTTCAAACAGTAAAAATATCCGATTGGCCTACCAAAGCTCGAATATCATTCCTTCCTTTGATCAGTTACAGCCACTACAACCTCAAACGAATCCATTGTTTCAACAGATCGGTAATCCAGACCTCAAACGAGCTGTCAACAACAACATTTCGGCAAATTATAATGCGTTCAGTTTGCTGAAGGGAACCAATATTAATATTAACGGAAATTTCTCTTTTGTCAATAACCCAATTGTCAATAAGACAACAGTCATGGAGAATTCGGCCCAGATTAGTAGCTATGAAAATTTATCGGGTAAATCAAACTGGAATGGTGGACTAAACATCAATCATATGCAACCCCTGGCCAATCGTCGCATTAACTTCAATAAAAGTGCAAATATCCGGTACAACAACAGTTACAGCTACACAAAGTTTGAAAGTGGTCAATCTCAAGGTGAGTTTCTCTTGAACAATTCAAAAAACACCTCCTTCGGCTTAGGCTCAAGTTTAAATGAACAAGATTCAGAAGGATTTGATTTTGACATATCTTTGAATGCCGGCCTTAATGCACAGCAAAATTCGATCAACACACAATATAACGCAACAAACTTTGAAGGTGGGGCTTCGGGATATATCAAATATTTTCTACCGAAGAAATTCAACATCATGACCAATGTTTACTACAGTTACACCGGACCTACCAAGCTCTACAAGAAATCAATTAATCAATTTTACACCAATTTGGAGCTGGAAAAAAAGGTATTGAAAGATGAAAGTCTGACAGTCAGCCTTAAGGCTTTTGACCTCTTTAACACATTTAATAATACACGTCGGAATGGCAGTGATACCAATTATTCAGAATCCACCCAACAGGTATTGACGCAGTATTTTTTAGTTGGGGTCAAATGGGATTTCAATAAATATTTAGGAAAAAGCAATGATTAGAACATATTTAACCATTATTATATTTTGTCTAAGCGGATTATCTCTGCAGGCACAATACGCCTATTTTGGCAATAGGGGTACCATTAGTTTTGACAAGGTGACGTATACAAAAGCCCGCATGCGACAAATGTCCAATGACATGAACTCAAAAATGATGGGTCGGGGAATAGACTTCATGGAGCACCTAGATAAAATGCCGGACTCGCATACCGATCGACTGAACTTCTACTTTGATGAGAACGCAACCGTTCTTATGCCTGAAGAAAGCACAAGTACCGAAAAGCCGAATGGAGAAGGCAAAATGCGTGCGCCAAGTATCACTGCAAGTGGGCGCGGTAGTAGAAATCAGGGTGGTTCGCGAGGTGGAGGAAACCAGCGTGTGATGCTCAGAGGTGGAGCCAGCAAAAATGGAAAAGTGCTCTACCAGGATTTAAAAGCAGGAAAGGCCGATATCCAGCTCGATATCGATGAGAAATATTTGCTTTCTGAAACCTTGGATAGTATCACTTGGCGCTTTACGGAGGAATTTCGCAATATCGCCGGTATCAACTGTCGAAGGGTGAATGGAGCGACCAAGGACTCTCTCTATCTGATTGCTTATTATGCCGAAGAAATACCCGTGTCAGCAGGACCGGCTCTGAGCCATGGTCTGCCGGGCATGATATTGGGGCTGGTCATACCCGAGATGCATATCCAATACTGGGCAACAAATATCGCCTATACCAATAATCTCGTCCCCACAGATTGGCGGGACAAAAAATCAAAACAGATGAAATTGGAAGAATTTACTGCGCTCTTTGGCAGATATATGCCACGCAATCGTCAAAATGAGTCAGCAAAAAAACGAATCTTGGAGCAACTTGTCTATTGAAAATGTCAGTTTGGCAGTACCTAACGACAAATTGATGACAAATAGTGATTTTTTTACAAAACTTTCGGATTGGCATAAGGGTTGATAATAGAGTGATAGAATTTATTTAAGTAAAAAAATTAAAATACAAGATATGTCTAAAATTATAGGAATTGACTTAGGTACTACAAACTCATGTGTTGCCGTAATGGAAGGTAACGAGCCTGTAGTAATTACGAACAACGAAGGTAAACGTACTACTCCTTCCATTGTAGCTTTCGTAGAAGGTGGTGAGCGTAAAGTGGGTGACCCAGCTAAACGTCAAGCAATTACTAATCCACATAAAACTATTTATTCTATTAAACGTTTTATGGGACTTTCATATGATGAGGCAATAAAAGAAGCTGAACACGTACCTTATAACATCGTTAAAGGTGATAACAATACACCACGCGTAGAAATCGACGACCGTAAATATACTCCACAAGAAATCTCTGCAATGATTCTTCAAAAAATGAAGAAAACTGCTGAAGACTTCTTAGGTCAAGAAGTAACTGAAGCTGTTATTACAGTACCTGCATACTTCAACGACGCACAACGTCAAGCAACAAAAGAAGCTGGTGAAATCGCTGGTTTATCTGTTAAACGTATCATCAACGAACCTACTGCTGCTGCTTTAGCTTACGGTTTGGACAAAGCGCACAAAGATATGAAAATCGTTGTGTTTGACTGTGGTGGTGGTACACATGACGTTTCCGTATTGGAATTAGGTGATGGTGTATTTGAAGTAAAATCTACTGATGGTGATACTCACTTAGGTGGTGATGACTTCGATAACGTAATCATCAACTGGTTGAATGAAGAATTTAAAAATGAAAACAATGGTTTTGATCTGAAAAAAGATCCAATGGCATTGCAACGTTTGAAAGAAGCTGCTGAAAAAGCTAAAATTGAATTATCAAGTGCGACTTCTACTGAAATCAACTTACCATATATCACAGCAGATGCTACTGGTCCAAAACACTTAGTTCGTTCATTATCACGTGCTAAATTTGAAGCTTTGGCAGCTGACTTGATCAAAAGAACAATTGCTCCTTGTGAATCTGCATTGAAAAACGCTGGTTTCAGCAAATCAGATATCGACGAAATTATCTTAGTAGGTGGTTCTACACGTATCCCTGCAATCGTTGATGCCGTAAAAGCTTTCTTCGGAAAAGAGCCTTCTAAAGGTGTAAACCCTGACGAAGTTGTTGCTTTAGGTGCTGCAATCCAAGGTGGTGTATTAACTGGTGAAGTAAAAGACGTTTTATTATTGGATGTAACTCCACTTTCATTGGGTATCGAAACAATGGGTGGTGTAATGACTAAATTGATTGAAGCAAATACAACTATCCCGACTAAAAAATCGGAAACATTCTCAACAGCTTCGGACAATCAGCCATCTGTGGAAATCCACATCTTACAAGGAGAGCGTCCAATGGCAAGCCAAAACCGTACAATCGGCCGCTTCCATTTGAACGATATTCCACCAGCACCTCGTGGTGTGCCTCAAATTGAAGTTACTTTTGATATTGATGCCAATGGTATTATCAAAGTATCTGCAAAAGATAAAGCAACTGGTAAAGAGCAAAACATCCGTATTGAAGCATCTTCAGGTTTATCTGATGACGAAATCAAACGTATGAAAGAAGAAGCTGAAGCAAATGCTGATGCTGATAAAAAAATGAAAGAAGAAGCTGACAAAGTTAATGCAGCTGATGCCTTAATCTTCTCAACTGAAAAACAATTGAAAGAATATGGCGACAAAATTTCCGCAGATAAGAAAGCTCCTATTGAAGCTGGCTTAACGAAATTAAAAGCTGCATACGAAGCGAAAAACTTCGCAGATATTGATTCTGCTTCTGAAGAATTACAAAATGCGTGGAATGCTGCTTCTGAAGAAATGTACGCTGCTTCTCAAGGTGGTGCACAACAACCTCAAGGAGATGCCGGTCAAGCACAAGGTGGAAACCAAGGTGGTGATGACGTAACTGACGTAGATTACGAAGAAGTGAAATAATCACTCCTGCTGATAAATAAAAAGCTCCGGGTTATCTAACCGGAGCTTTTTTGTTTATAAGAAACATCCCCTCTAGGAACGCAAAAGAGCTGCTTAGCTATGGCAATTGCCCAGAGGAATCTAATAAGCCCAGCTATTTCCGATAATGGCTCAATATTCCTTTATCCAATGTCGCCCAAACTCCGGCTGGCATATCTGCCTTCTTCAAAGCATTGTTTGTCCAGGTATTACAGGAATAGAACATGCTATATGCTCCTTTGGCTTCATAAAATGCATCTGCATCATCGTATTGTGCATCCGTCTCGACCAATATAGGTTTACCTTCATGCAAATCCAAAGAATCATAGATATACTTTACCAGTGCGCGATACTGTTCCGCATTTATTTTATACCCAAAACATAGCTCATTCTCCCGAATGGAATTATAGTAGGTCACATGTATTGCAGACTGCCCCAATCCAAAGGCCGCCACAAAAGCCGTTGATGCCTTGAGATCTTTCCATTCCGGTGTATCCAAATAAAATCCTTTGTCCCCCCAGCCTATACCCATATATTGATAACCGGCTTTTTTTCCCACCGTGTTGGCATAAGGAAATACGTTAGACCAATCCATCTCTTTCACGATGACTGGCAAAACAATATCAGTATGAACACCGTTGGATTTGACAAATACCTGAATCGTCTGATCCTTCGAGGCCTCTTTGGATGATGCCGAGAGTCGTGACAGACAGTACTCAGCAACAATATATAAAACACAAAACCCAATAATTCCTAAAATAATATACCCTAACACCTTAAGTATTTTTTTCATTTAAAATAATTCGCTTTTCTATCATAATCTAATGTATCGGTTTAATCTTAGCTGCCCCCAATACCTCCGTCTCCTGAAACAACGCGCCTTCATCCACAGCACCTGCACTGTTAAGCACAAAAAAACCTGTATTGTTTGACAATACAGGTTCAATATAAGCTATTTCTCTTAGCTCTTAAAATAACTTTTCAGGATATACACCATCGGCAACCAATTTTGAAATTGATTCTTGAACGATAGGTTTATCTTCTTTATAGGTTACACCAAACCATTTCGATGATGTCGGGATTACTTTGAAATCCGCCAGTTTATGTTTCACCATATAATCTGGAACTGAAGGGATAAAGAATTCCGCTTTCAAGTTCTCTTTGTTTTCTTCAACAAAAGCTGGAAACATCGCTTGTGCTACTTCAAAGATTTTTGGCGTAAAGCCCCAAAAATTCATCGATACACGTGTTTCCGGATCTAAATCGTTTTCAACGCCGTTTTCCTCATAAACGATTTTACGATCGTCACCCTCACCTTTGTAATAGATGTTTGTACGCTCTGTGACGCTGTCCATTTGTCCTGTTGGACTAACTTCACAGACACCACGTGATACATAGCCGTAATCAGACATTGTATTACCGACCTGAAAGCCCATCAACGACATTTGTTGATCTGAGACTTCGGTGGTTAAAAACTTCGCCATTTTGTCAAAAGAATCTGAACCATAGAAATCGTCTGCATTGATTACACAAAATGGTTCATTTACTTTATCCTTAGCGCTCATGACAGCATGTGCTGTACCCCAAGGTTTCGTTCTTTCAATGACGTGATTCACGCCAAATTTCGTTAAATCAAAATCTTGAAAAGCGTAATCAACTTCTATTTTACCTTCCAATTTTTTATCAAAAACTTCTTTCATTTTCTCCAGGAATTCTTCCCGAATAATGAATACAACTTTTCCAAATCCTGCACGAATGGCATCATAGATTGAATAGTCAATAATTGTCTCGCCGTGTGGGCCAAAACCATCTACTTGTTTTAAAGAACCATACCGGCTAGCCATTCCTGCTGCCAAAATCAAAAGGGTTGGTTTACTCATATTTAAATTGCGTTAATAGAACTTTCGTTTCGTCCGCAAACTTAGCTAAATTTGCCCTTAAAAGCAAATTTAGCTAAGTGCTGATCACTGTCTAAAAATAGTGTATCGGGACGAAAATTATCAATAAATTTGTGTTATTTCTTTTTTAAGAATGCATTCAATAGACCGGTTGCTAATTTCCCTAAAAGCTTGACTCCTTCTCTTGCGAGTGTCGTTGTCGCAGTACGCTGCGCAGCTTCTAATGGCGTCTGCCTTCTTGATGTCGGTCGATCAGCTTTGGCTGCCTCTTTTTCTGCAGCTGCACGCTGTTCTTCCTGCTGTACCACCTGCATTTTCTCATCGATCATCTCAGCCGCAGAACGATTTTCCTGTCTTTCCTGATATTTTGTCTTTAAGTCCGACTGATTAATAATCTGATTGATTGTCGCATCGTCTGCAGGACCCATTACAGCACGGGCTGGTACTAGATGAGTTGCCACGACTTCCGTAGGAATACCTTTATCATTCAACACTGTAATTAAGGCCTGACCTGTACCCAAGGAGGTCAAAATCTGATCAATCTCATAGAAATCCGATTTGGGGTAGGTTTTCACTGTTTTTTTTAGGTTTTCGGCATCGTTAGGTGTAAAGGCCCGCAAAGCGTGTTGCACCCTATTTCCCAATTGGGCCAATACCGATTCCGGAACATCTGTCGGAGATTGTGTACAGAAAAACACACCGATTCCTTTGGAGCGGATAAGACGGATAATCTGATCCACCTGAGTTAAAAAGGCTTTGGAAGCTCCGTTAAAAAGAAGATGTGCCTCGTCAAAGAAAAATACCAATTTTGGCTGATCCAAATCCCCTACTTCAGGCATATTCTTAAACAGTTGAGCGAGCAGGCTCAACAAAAATGTAGAATAGAGTACCGGCTGATCCTGTACATCGGAAATGTTCAGTAAACTGATTATACCCTTCCCGTCAACTTTCTGAAATAAGTCATTGATGTCAAATTCCTTCTCTCCAAAGATATGTGCTAGCCCCTGTTGCTCTAAGGCGACGATCTTACGCAAAATCGTTCCTGAACTTGCGGAACTGATCTTACCATAGTCATTTTTGATTTCCTCGCTCCCTGGGCCGTCAGAAAGATAAGTTAACAGCTTTTTGGTATCTGTAAAGTCTATTAATGGCATCTGATGATCCTGCGCATATTTAAACATTGCTGCCAAAACCCCGGTCTGTGTTTCATTCAATTCCAGTATCCTCCCCAACAAGACAGGCCCAAAATCATCGATCGTAATGCGCATCGGAATTCCTTTGTTTCCTGACAGGGAATAGAGCTCTACAGGAAAGCTGGCTGGTTCGAAGGGCACTCCTACCGCATTTCCACGATCTAACAGCGCTTGATTGGTCACCCCCGGTACAGCAAGACCAGATAGATCTCCTTTTACATCCAGCATAAATACCGGTACAGATGCATCTGATAATTGCTCAGCTATCAATTGTAGCGTCCTAGTTTTACCTGTCCCTGTCGCACCGGCAATCAGCCCGTGGCGATTCATCATTTTCAGTGCCAGATTGACCTTTGCATCCGCTAAAATCTCACCATTCAAAATACCTGCTCCCAAATATATAAAAGCCCCCTTGGGGTTATAAGAAGCTTGAACCTTCTCGATAAATTGTTCTTTATTTGCCATAGAAAAGGCTTAATATTTATAGTTCATAAATGCTATTGAAAACTCTACAAAAAATAATCTTTTCGTCACAATTTCGTGCCAAAATTCATTTTTCATGCACTTTTAATTTGAAATTAACATAGAATTGCTATTTTTACCATGTAAAACAACACCATTAAAGGTACTAAAAAATGTTAAATAAGAGATTTAGATTTGTGGCAGCATTCTTATGTGCGATCATCTTTTTCACAAAGATGGCCATCTCTATATCGCCTATTTTTTCCAATAGCTTAGACCAGAATACCATTTTACAAATTGTTTTACAAATAGAAATCGAGAACAATAATGGCGCAAGCACTGATACGCTTGAAACTGCCTCAAAATTTTTCAATACAAAAACAGACGAACCCATTGTATTCGAGACCATCATTGTTGAGAACCAAGGAAAACAAAAGAATTACCTTAAAAACGAGAAAAGCATTTTAGCTTTCCATCCTACGGTTCCAACGCCGCCTCCTAACTGTTAATAAAGGCATCCCTATGGGATGTTTTCAAATTGTCCCATGCTGAATCCCAGTATGAGGCTTCTTATTGATTTTTTCTGAAAGCACAGCGCCCATTGGCATCAAAGACCTTTCAATTGGTATCTATTGCTATGGTGGCAGGTCGCATCAGGAAGATTTATTATACAGATAAACACAAATTTTATGTTTGGAACTCGTACGTCGGCTTTTCTGAAACTTTCGAAAAGAGACTTAAAATATGATTTCCCTGCTAGTGTTGTGGTGTTTTTGGTGGCACTTCCATTATGTTTGGGAATTGCAATGGCCTCAGGTGCGCCATTGTTTGCAGGATTATTGACTGGTGTAATTGGTGGAATCGTTGTTGCTTCAATCAGTAAATCACCACTCAGTGTCAGTGGGCCAGCTGCTGGCCTCACAGTTATTGTTCTAGGGGCTATCCAGAGTCTAGGCGCTTATGAAACCTTTCTCCTTGCGGTTGTCATCGCAGGTGTTGTACAAGTGGTTCTCGGGATTCTAAAAGCGGGTATGATCGGGAATTATTTCCCATCCGCAGTTATCGTCGGCATGTTGGCTGCGATCGGTATTACCATTATCATGAAACAAATCCCTTTGGCTTTGGGATTGATCGAAACACACGCTTTTGAACTGGACAATGGGCACGGTATAGGTGCATATTTTGACACCGTTGCCTCAGCCATCAATTTTGGTGCATTGATTATCTGTGCTCTATCATTAGCCATTCTGATCTTTTGGCCAGCAATCCCTAAATTGAATAAAGTGCCCGCTCCGTTGGTAGTCGTTATTGTCGGTGTCGCTCTGGCTTACCTTTTTAATGGTTCCTTTTTTCAATTACACGATAAACAATTTGTACTCGTGCCAATTGTAGGGTCATTTGCAGAGTTTACAGGTTTATTCACATTACCTGACTTCACCCAAATCGTCAATAAAGATGTTTGGATAGCGGCATTTACCATTGCCATTATTGCTAGCTTGGAAACCCTATTGAGTATTGAAGCAGTAGACAAGATTGATCCTTATAAACGCAATACACCGACCAACCGCGAATTAGTCGCTCAAGGGATCGGTAATATGACAAGTGGACTCTTGGGCGGGCTGCCATTAACCTCTGTTATTGTACGATCATCAGCCAATGTCAATGCTGGTGGAAAGACTAGACAGTCTGCAATCCTGCACGGTATCTGGCTGCTCGTTGCCATGTTGGCTATTCCGACGATGTTAAATATGATTCCGCTAGCATGTCTTGCCGCAATACTATTACATACAGGGTATAAATTGGCTAAACCAAGCTTATTTACCTCAATGTATCGAAAAGGTCTAGATCAATTCATTCCATTTTTCGTAACTATTGTTGCTATCGTATTTACCGACCTATTAATGGGTGTTGGAATTGGAATCGTTGTGGCAACATTCTATATTCTAAGAGCAAATATGAAAAATGCTTTTAAATATAATATCGAAAAGGATAACGAAGAGGATAAGGCTGTCATCACATTAGCAGAGGAAGTTTCATTTTTGAACAAAGTTCCTATCCAGCAGAAACTATATAGTTTACCAAAATCAGTCAGTAAGATCCGTATCGATGGGACATTCAGTAAATTTATCGACAAGGATGTTATCGAAGTCATTAAAGACTTTGAACAGAACGCAAAAAGTAAAGGCAAGGAGATCGAACTTTTACAGGTCGTTTATAAAAAATAAAGTTGTTTCAAGTAAACAATAAACTAAGAAATTTGTATTATTTTATCGAAAAAGAGCTCTAGAGCAAAGTGATATTAAAAAAGGAATATGGAAAATAAAGATTTAAAAACAGGATTTGACAATATTATTAAGGGAAATCAAGAATGGATGGATTTTGTAAAAAATGATACCACAGGACGTTTCCAACAACTTGCAAAAGGTCAAAATCCTGAAATTCTTTGGATCGGCTGTGCAGACAGTCGTGTACCAGCCAACGAGTTGACCGGTACAAAGCCAGGTGAGGTTTTCGTACACCGTAATATCGCCAACATGGTTATCCACTCAGACATGAGTTTATTAAGTGTTCTAGATTATGCCGTCAATGTATTAAAAGTGCAACAGGTCATCGTTGCTGGACACTATGGTTGCGGTGGGGTTGCTGCATCTTTAAGTCGCAATCAATATGGTATTATTGATAACTGGCTGGGTCACATCAAAGATGTATACCGTTTGCATAGCGAAGAGATTGATGGCATAGAAGATAACGAAAAGAAAGTAGACCGCTTAGTTGAACTCAATGTCAAAGAACAGGTTTTTAATCTTTGTTCTACTTCCATCATTCAAAATGCATGGAAAAATGGCCAGGCACTGGCTGTGCATGGTATGGTAATCAATATCGGAACAGGTCAATTGATTGATCAAAGCTGTACATTTACAAGCAATGAATCCCTTGGAAAGGTGTTCGCTTTCAAATAGTAACAAATCGGTAAAAAGGGACGGATCTTCGTCCCTTTTTTATTTCAAGTAATCGCTGTGCCAACAGTCTCAACTATAGTAGGTGTTTTTCGGTTGATTACCTGCTCAAACTAAGCTGAATATCTATCATCTCCTAGCTAATATCTCGCTTCTAATAATTAACTTTGTATTATGAGTGAAGAAAAATCATTAAATTTTATCGAGGAAATTGTCGAAGAAGATCTTCGTACAGGAAAACATGGCGGACGTGTATTGACACGTTTTCCTCCTGAACCAAATGGTTACCTCCACATTGGTCACGCCAAATCCATCTGCTTAAATTTTGGATTAGCACAGCAGTATAACGGCAAGACTAATCTACGTTTTGATGACACTAACCCTGTCACTGAGGATACCGAGTATGTTGAAAGTATCAAGAAAGATATTCAATGGCTAGGATTCCAGTGGGCGGAAGAACTATATACTTCGGATTATTTTGAAACACTTTACAGCTACGCTGTTGAGCTCATAAAAAAGGGTTTAGCATACGTGGACGATAGTACAGCGGAAGAAATTGCAGCAGCAAAAGGTACGCCTACAGAACCAGGTGTTCCGACACCTTACCGCGCCCGATCTATAGACGAAAATCTGACCCTATTCGCAGATATGCGAGCTGGGAAATATAAGGATGGCGAGAAAGTGCTCCGTGCAAAAATAGATTTGGCTAGTCCAAATATGCACCTGCGTGATCCTTTGTTATACCGCATCAAGCATGCCCACCATCACCGGACAGGCAATCAATGGTGCATCTACCCAATGTATGATTTTGCACATGGGCAATCGGATTCAATTGAGAAAATCACCCATTCGATCTGTACCCTTGAATTTATCCCACACCGTCCTCTTTATGACTGGTGTATCGATAAGCTGGAAATTTTCCCATCCAAGCAATATGAATTTGCACGCTTAAACATGACATATACGGTCATGAGCAAGCGTAAATTATTGCAATTGGTCAATGATAAATTTGTTGAAAGCTGGGATGACCCTCGTATGCCAACGATCTCCGGCTTGAGAAGAAGAGGATATACACCGGCAAGTATTCGCAACTTCTGTGAAAAAATCGGAGTTCAAAAACGCGAAAATATGATCGACGTCAGTCTACTGGAGTTTTGCATCCGGGAGGATCTCAACAAAACTGCCTGGCGTAGAATGGCTGTCCTTGATCCGATCAAATTAGTGATCACAAACTATCCGGATGGTCAAGTGGAAGATTTAGTCGGTGAGAATAACCCTGAAGTTGAAGGTGGTGAAGGTGCTCGGATCATACCTTTTTCCAAAGAACTTTGGATAGAACGTGAAGATTTTATGGAAGATGCTCCCAAAAAATTCTTCCGTCTCGGCCCAGGACTTTCCGTTCGTCTAAAACACGCTTATATCGTTACCTGCAACGATTTCGTCAAAGATGAAAATGGAAAGGTAACAGAAGTACATTGTACCTACGTGCCTAATTCCAAATCAGGTGAAGATACTTCCGGATTAAAAGTAAAAGGAACAATCCATTGGATTTCTGTTCCTCATGCTAAGGAAGCTGAAGTAAGATTATACGACAGGTTGTTCAATGATGAAAACCCTGCCGCAGCTGAAAACTTTAAAGATTCTATCAATCCTGAAAGTTTGCATGTGATTGAACGTGCCTATATCGAGCCCGATCTGGCTACTGCTACTCCTGGAAAAGGGTATCAATTCATCCGTTTAGGCTATTTTACATTAGACACACATTCTACTCCAGAACACCTGGTCTTTAACCGTACAGTTACGTTGAAAGATTCTTGGGGAAAAGAAGTGAAGAAAAATGGATAAGTAAACGATTACATAAAAAACAAAAGGTCGGAAACAATTCCGACCTTTTGTTTTTTATTCTATACCATACCATTGTTGATACTGTTTTCTAAGTCCCTCGACACGTGCCAACCGCTTAGTATCATTTGCCTCCAATAGGATATCTCGATAACGATCGACCGAGTCAAGTGCTAGCTGCATATCGTTCCATTCAAAACCTAAATTTTTCTTATCCAATACCAGCTGATGTAGATATTCCATATTTTGTGAAACATAGTCCAAATTTCGATCGACTACATTTCCAGCCAGCTGTCCCTGTCCGGAACGATATAGGCTATCAATGATATCTACATAATTAATCGCATCCGACATCGCATATACACGATCAGGCAATTGGTCGTATGCTTTCTTGGCCACTTCTCCAGCTTGTTTAACCTGTCCTTTTTCCAATAGCAACCGTGCTGTCTTTCCAAAAATATCTCGTGCATACATACTTGAGAAGCGAAAGGAGTCGGTATCTAAATATTTTGCATTCTTGGTATTCCCCCAATTGTATTTATGCATGATATTATCATATAAGGCTTCCACATTGACCAAAGCTGCCATCTCGCCAGCAGACGCCTGCTGTTCACTGGTCGCAGCAACGGGCATCAACCTTGAAGCGAAGCCCTCGTTGACAAGGTATTTGTCCAAGCCCAACTTAATATCACTAGGGAGCATATTCGAAAAATAGATCGGTCGATCCCAATGATTATTTTCAAGGAGGGACAACAAAGTCAGATCCGATCGGGATAAGTGGTCAGCGGGGATTTCCCATTCCATTGTTGAAACGACCGCATCCTGGAAATAAGCGGGCACGGCATTTTTTTTCAAAATCTCGGCTTTGTTAATGGCCAATTTGACCCTCTTAGTCGGAAAATAATTCTCCAGATTTCCCGAATTCAACTGTACTTTATAATCAGGATCATCAGAAGTAACAAACTGCAATAACTGCTGGATATCCACGGCTTCATTCAACTGTCTATCCACAAAAGGGATATAATCGCGAATACCCTTTTTTGTTTTTTCCGCGGGAATCGCAATCGGAAGTCCTGCAGCTCTATAAGTTGCTTTCTTGGCCTGCTGCATATACCAATCTCCCGTTAAATAACTTAGCACAACAATCCGTACATCTGGACGAACTCCTTCTACTTCCTGCAGATACCATAATGGAAAAGTATCGTGATCACCATAGGTAAACAAGATTGCATTTGGTGCACAGGTTTCTAGGTAATTACGGGCCACATCCCGAGCCAAGGATTTCTCAGAACGATTATGATCATCCCAATTCTGATGCGCCAGAATAATTGGTCCACCCAACAGCGCAAAAGATAATCCAGTAGCCATCGCATAGCGATTACTGAGAAACCGTTTAAAAAAGCGCATGAGTGCAATTGTACCCAGTCCGATCCAGATCGCAAAAGCATAAAAAGATCCGGCATAAGCATAATCACGTTCACGGGGTTGCAGTGGTGTCTGATTGAGATATACAACAATCGCTATACCCGTAAAAACAAACAGCAAGGTCAATACCAAAGTATAGGGTTTATTGTTTTTGTACAACCAGATCGCTCCAGCTATCCCCAATAACAAAGGCAAGAAAAAATACGTGTTTCGGCTTGGATCATGTTGCTGTGACGCCGAAAGATGATGTTGCCCGCCAAGACGCCAATTATCCAGCGTTTTCACTCCAGAGAGCCAATTCCCCTCCGTATAGGATCCATAGCCTTGCTTGTCATTCTGCCTGCCAACAAAATTCCATAAGAAGTAACGTGCATACATTTCCCCCAATTGAAAATTAAAGAAAAACTTAAAGTTATCGGAGAACTGTGGTCTTTCACCCTCTTTTAACTTGAGATAACTTCTATAGTAGGCTTGATGATTTTCATCCTGGCTATAGATACGTGGAAAAAATGTTTCACGATCAAATGCATACTTATCAACCTGTGTAAATGCTGTATAATTGGATTCATCTTTCCGATAACTGGTTTTGCTTTGGACATCCACAGCCTTTGAATCATAGTATGGTCCCTTAACCAGAGGTTCCCGCGTATACTGTTCTCGCCCTAAGTAACCTAAAAACGAAAAGACATTATCTGGTGCATTGTTATTTAAGGATGGATTTGCCTTTCCACGGATCAGCACCATGGTATAGGAACTATAACCAAACAGAATAAAGCAAAACACCAATAAAGCTGTATTTAATGTATACTTGCGTTTTCTATGGGAATAAAAAAGACCATATACAATTGTGACACCAAAAAGCAGGCATAGGAAAAGAATTCCTGTACCAAATCCCAGTCCAAAAGAATTCACAAACAATAGATCTATTTTGGAAGCAAAACTGATCAGCCACTGAATAACACCCCAAAGGATTGCTGCAAGAACTAATATCCCTAATAGAAATGCCTTTATAATGCCTTTATAATTAATTTCTGAAGTCCTTTTAAAATACACCACCATGGCTATAGCCGGAATAGCCAAAAGATTTAATAAGTGGACTCCGATCGAAAGCCCCATGACGAAAGCGATAAAAATCAGCCAGCGGTCACTTCCGTCCTGATCCGCACGCGCCTCCCATTTAAAAATCGCCCAGAAAACCACCGCAGTACAAAGTGAGGACATCGCATACACTTCGGATTCTACGGCCGAATACCAGAAGGTATCACTGAAACTAAAGGCCATAGCCCCCACTGCACCCGCTCCAAAGATCTGTAAATAGTAAGAAAAAGCAGATTGCTGTGGCTTCTTTAAAATCTTCCGGGCAATCGCTGTAATTGTCCAAAATAAAAATGTCACCGTCAGACCGCTACAGACTGCCGAACCAATATTCATCCAGTAAGCGACTTGCCCTGTATTACCGAAAGCCAGATTGGAAAAAACATTCTGAATAAGTAGAAATAGTGGGGCGCCAGGTTGATGTGCCACCTCAAGTTTGTACGCACAGGCGATAAATTCACCACAATCCCACCAGCTCACGGTCTTTTCAACAGTAGCAATGTAGACAACAGTAGCAATGAGGCCACAGGCCAAACCAAATAGCGAGTTTAATTTATTATACGTCATAAGGACAATTGGTCTATATCTTAGTTCCTTTTAGTACCTCAAATTAAATAGTTATCTCGATTTAAAAATGTTAATTAACACTATTTAACACTACTGTTTAACAAAAAATATTTTTTGAAAGAGAGCACTTCTATAGTGAAAAGAGAAATGCTGGTTTTGAAAGCAGGGGTAATGGCAAACTTCATCCCAAAAGCTGCATATGGCCATGGGGTAAATGGAGATTCATCTCACAAGTACAAAACAGTATACCGTCTATAGAAGTAATAAAAAAGCGAGGGGTTTTCCCTCGCTCCTCTTGTATTTTTTAGGCTAACTTCTCGACAATCTTTTTCGTTGGCCCAGGATTACTCATGGTATAAAAGTGCAATACTGGAGCACCAAATTTAATCAGCTCCTGACATTGTTGCACAAGCCATTCTTCACCTACTTGTCTTACATCAGCATTGGTTTTACATGCTGCGACAGCATCACTCAATTCCTCAGGAATATCCAGGTGGAAAATTCTTGGCAAAGTAACCAGTTGCTTTTTGGTCGTCAATGGTTTGAGGCCCGGAATGATAGGCACATGAATTCCATTGTCCCGGCATTTGGTCACAAATTCCTTATATTTCTCCACGTTAAAGAACATCTGAGTTACAATAAACTCAGCACCCATATCCACTTTTTGCTTCAGATATTTAAAATCAGTATTGAAATTAGGAGATTCAAAATGCTTCTCCGGATATCCTGCGACACCGATACAAAAATCGGTTTTTTCAGATGTGATAATATCTTCGTGGAGATACTTTCCTTTATTCATATCCGTTACCTGTTCCAATAGATCCGTTGCAAAAGCATGTCCGCCTTCACTTGGAATAAAATCAGCATCTCCTTTGCGTGCATCACCTCGTAATACCAATACGTTATCGATACCCAAGAAATTTAAGTCGATCAAGGCATTTTCAGTTTCCTCTTTGGTAAAGCCACCACATATCAGATGGGGCACTGCGTCCACTTTATACTTATTCATGATAGCAGCACAGATCGCCACTGTTCCTGGTCGCTTACGATAAGATACACGTTCCAACAGCCCGCTTGCATGTTCCTTATAGATATAATCTTCCCGATGATAGGTTACATCAATAAAAGGCGGTTTAAATTCCATCAGTTCATCCATTGTTTTAAAAATACTTTGGATGCCCTGTCCCTTTGCAGGAGGCAATAGCTCAAAAGAAAACAATGTTTTTCCTTTAGCATTCTGGATATGGTCGATAATCTTCATTAAAAAACTGTTTTAAGTTTGGGTTGGCTTACATCGAAACGCACAAGTCGAGGATATGTCTATCTGCATGTAACTTATCTTTCCCACATGGAGCAGGGTAGAATTTAGCACCTTGAACAATACAGGTTGCTAAGGCTTCACTGGGTCTAGTCCCTCGGCCTTTCTCTATAAGCGTTGCTAATATCGTCTTAAAAAATCAAACAACAAAAACATTTTTTCGAAAAGCTATAAATTATAGTAACAAAGCTGTCTTTTTTCCAGATCTTCCCATACAAATTATTTCAAAGTTGAAAGAGAATTACGTAGATTCTTTAAATAGAATGTGATTAGCAGCAGCCCAGAGACACTATACTTCTCCTTCTGTCCGTATTTAAACCCATCCATTAAATATTTATAGGCAACCAATGCATTCTCCTCATTGTAAAACAGCTCTTTCCATGAGACAGGAACATCTTTCCATTGTTTTAATACAATGCCATTTTGCGCATAAGTAATTGGAGATTCAATCCCATCTATCTTATAATCACTATGGACGCCTGAATTTGAGATGTGCTGAAAGTATGCTATAGAATAATCTAAAAAGTTTAATGCCCGGGCCTTTACCTCTTGATCATTTTCAGCACTTGTCGGAATATTACGCCAAAGATTGACTACACTATCAAATTTACTAGGCTGCTCGCGAAGTGGTGTTTTGTCTAATTCGAAATTGAGAAACAACCGTTCCGTATTTGGCAAATGGGCTGAATTGAATTGGGAGAAATCACCTTTCAATTGTATGAAATTCTTTTTTACTTGAATTATATCCAAAGAGATGGTTCCCTTTTTATCATCCACCAATTCAATTTTATTCCCTTCAAATCTATATTTGCCATAGAGCAAGATATCACCTATCGCAAGGACAAATTGTCCCTTATCCTGAAGGGAGAAAAAGGAACGATAATGAAGCGGGTGATCACAATATGCATCAGGTTCAATATTTAGCGGATCCTTAGCTTTAGCCTCTAGGTAGCCGTCATTGGTATAACCGCAAATAACTTGATAATTTCCGATCGGAAATTCTTTGTTCTTCCCAAAGAAAGCACAAGAGGATAAGAATATCGTTGAAATAATTAGCAGTAATAGTTTCAAGACAGATCGTTTATAGTGGTCAATATATTGATTATTCAGTACCAATTTAAACAAAATCCATCAGAGTAAGAGATCCCTGACTGTCCCAAAACAAAAATTTTGTCAGATGAAGCGAAATATGATTTAAAACCTCAACTTATTGAATCGAAAAAGGTCTAAATTCCTCTACGAACTTAGACCTTTTTCATTCAAATTTATGGGAATTAAGAACGATGCTCTAAAGTAAATTCCGATTTGTAATCAAGGGTAATTTACGAGAGGCCCGTCCACTTTTATTCTTTATAAAGATCGACTAGCCCTTCAGGCAATTCTACTTCAATAATCTCCTCCTCACCATCTATGCCAACAATTAAATCATCGGATAGGGGGAACATCAATTCTTTACCATTCATATCAACTGTCGCGACGAATTGCTGTGGAAATTCCTGTACATCCGTAATTTCCCCCAGTTCCCCATGGGTTTCATCGATCACCAAAAATCCGATTAAATCCGTATATCTAAAATCATCGGGATCCCGTTCTGGCATTTTATCATTGGGTAGATAAACCTTTTTGTGAACAAGCACCTGTGCCTTGTCGATATGATCAACATCTTCAAATGTCACGTAGGCGGTACTATTTTTCTGCAGTTTTATAGCATCGATAAAATAAGGTACAAGTTTTTTGTTGACCTCCAAAAAAACGACATCTATATCCAAACTCTCATAGTCTTCAAATTCGAAAAACAGTTGCATCTCGCCTTTTAGACCTCGCGTTTTGCTGATATAGCCTATATAAAAACTTTGATCGATAGTCATTTTGTAATATTGCGTATTAGGATATTAGTATTGAGATGCTTTTCCTTTCGGCTTCCACTATATATTCAGCATCTGTTTTATTTTCACTTTTTTGTATAGCGATATGCTAATATGCTCTGCCTTCTATTCTAAATTAGAGCAATCAGCATCACATTTTAACACATAAACTATTTTATTAAAAAAGCCGGCTCAAGATTGAGTCGGCTTTCTCGAATACTTTATGAAAGAATTAACCTTCAGTTTCTTCTGATGCAGGAGCTTCAGTCTCTTCAGCAGCAGGTTCTTCTGCTACAGGAGCATTTTTAGCAGCTACAGCAGCAGCTTTTTCTTCTTTTTTCTTCGCTTCAGCAGCTAAAGCAGCTTTCTTAGCATCAGCTTTAGATTGAGCTAAACCATCTTTTTTACCAGAGATTCTAGCTTCGTTAGCTTCAGTCCAAGCAGTGAATTTAGCTTCAGCAGCAGTTTCATCAAAAGCACCTTTTTTCACACCACCTTGTAAGTGTTTTTTGTAAAGAACACCTTTGTAAGAAAGGATAGCACGAGCTGTGTCAGTAGGTTGAGCACCTTTATTCATCCAATCCAAAGCTTTTTCAAAATCCAAAACGATAGTTGCAGGATTTGTGTTTGGGTTGTAAGAACCGATACGTTCGATGAATTTACCATCACGTGGAGCGCGAGAATCCGCTACGACTACGTGGTAAAAAGGACGTCCTTTTTTACCATGTCTTTGCAATCTGATTTTAGTTGCCATTTCTTAATTTTATTTTATGTATTCAACATATCCCCCGAGCTTCATACTAGAGGGGATGCAAAGATAGTTATTTTTTTTCATTCATAGACATAATTTAATAAAACTTCGCTGAAAATGACATCTTTAACTCCTTCAAAATCCCCTTTAACAACATAATTCACTGCCGTAGGTTTGCCACTAGCGTCCAAGGTAATTTTTACAGCGGTTTTCTTTGTCCAATCCGGCTGCATTTCCTGATTGGTCCTTCCCTGAATTAGGGCAGAGAAAAAAGCGTTTTCTAAATTTTTGGACACCACCTGATTAATATTAATCGGATTAAACCCCATTTGCTTATAAATAGGATAAAGAGGGTTTATCGTCGTAGAATATTGAAAAAAAGAGAATAACGTGAATTCAAGTTTAGGGTCTCCGGGATTATTGAAAAGCGGTGAGAAATATAGAAAGTTTTTCAGTTTTTGGATATTATCGCCATTATAGGCAAAAGTCAACTCCTGCTCATCTCCAATTTGTTCATAGAATTTCTCCAGTTTCCGATAGACAATTTTGGAGGGTACAGACATGTTCGAAGTATAAGAATAGCTTGTTAATAATTTATCTTTAATGAGCGATTCAGCGCCTACAGTGTTTATTCCATCTTTAATCGGTGCGCTCTTATTATATAAACTATCAACAAATACACTCTTCAGACGATTCCGTTCGTCCCAATGATAGCTTAAACGCACGATCTTCTTCCGTTCAATTCCGCCCGTTTTATCCTGAAGCGCAATACGCGAATAATCCACTCGCCCATTTGCCCCATAATGGAACTGCTGTTCATTTACTTTTGTTACTCGCCCTTGGGCATCATATTCAAGTAGATAACTAGTTTCGGCGGCATTTGAAGCTGATAAGGTTGTATTTTTAAATTCGATAAGCCTACTATTATCCTTTTCAGATCCATCTTTTTTACACGAATAATTAAAGGCAATACATAATAATACAAGGATACCCACCGTATATTTCATAAAACAATAATTTGGTCAATAAAGTAGAAGCAAATTAAGTATATTTTTCTCAGTTAAAATAATCTTCGGCATTTTTGCCAATTCACATTTTACTTTCTACCTTCATTCCATGAAATCTGTTGCGCCATTAAAAATACTTAAAGCTTCGGCCGGTTCCGGAAAAACCTTTAGTCTGACACTACATTATCTAACATTATTGCTGTCCAATGAAAACAGCTATAAGGAGATATTGGCGGTAACGTTTACCAACAAGGCCACCGCAGAAATGAAGGAGCGCATACTCTCTGTGCTCCACGGTCTAGCTATTGGCGATCTCAGTCCCAAAATCGAAGATTTCAGAAAATTATTGCTGCAGCAACAACCCGATTGGACACGCTATTTGATCCAGGAGAAATCCTACCGTGTCTACCGTCGGATCTTACACGACTACAGTCATTTTACCATCAGTACAATTGATGGTTTTTCTCAAAAAGTTATCCGTGCTTTCACATACGAACTCAACCTCGATGCGGCCTACAAGATAGAAATGAATGTCAATAAAGTCAAAAATGAATTGACAGTCATGCTCAATCAGTTGTTGGATGAACGCCCCGATCTCCTCGATTGGATCATCGCCTATGCGGAGAAAAAAATAGCCAAAAATGAAAACTGGAACTATCGACAACAATTGATGGGCCTAGCCAACCTTATTTTCTCTGAAAATTTCCAGGAATTTGACCGCTATATTAATTCAGCAAACCCAAGAGAAGTTTTCAACCTCCTGAATCAAGAAATCGAACAAAAAATAAATGCCTTTACCGAAGCACTTTCGCTGACCATCGAAACTTTCAGTGATACGTTCAAAAGATTCAACATCAGTGAAAATGAACTCAAGGGAAAATCACGCAATAAGATTATCTCAGCTAGCAAGACCAGTAAAAAGACAGACAAGTTAAGTTCTTCCGAAATTGCCAAAATATTGGACAAATATGTACAATTGATAGGTAATGAGGACGCATTTACAGATAGCGACAAAAATATACGCTACGACCTCCAATCAGCGCTTGCTCCCATCTTACAGTCTTTTCAGGCACTACAGGAGAATCTAGCAGCTTACATTGCTTATCAGGCCGTACAAAACAATCTGTATTACCTACGTTTGCTCAAAGAAATGAGCGACTTATTGACCCAATGGCGTAAGGAAAACGGCGCTCAATTAATCTCCGACTCACAGATCCTGTTAAATAAACTTGGGATCGATGAGAACAGCGATCCAACATTCATCTGGGAAAAGATCGGCAATCGCTTCAATTATTTTTTATTCGACGAATTTCAGGACACCTCACGTATTCAATGGAAAAACTACAGTCCCCTATTGATCAATGCACTTGCAGATGCCAATGGCACACTAAGCGAGCATCTCATTGTTGGCGACGTCAAACAGAGTATATACCGTTGGCGGAACGGAGATTGGCGCATATTGCTTCAACAGGTCGAACAGCAAATTGGTCATGCATTCCACTTGGATGAGAGCGCCAAAACCAGCTTTATTGAAAATGGTAGTCTTGACACCAATTTTAGAAGTCTCCCAAATATCATCCAGCTAAACAACTATCTTTTTAACAGTATCCCTCAGCATCTGCAGCGTGTTCTCAATGAAAAGGTAGACGAAAACTTAGACGAAGAGGGGAAACATTGGTGGGCAGCCTCAGGCAATGATAATATGCTGGTTAAAGCTTATGAAAATAGTCAACAGGAAATCCCCGCACACAAAAAAGGGAATCTCGACAAGTTGGGGTCCATCGAGATTTCGTATATCCCTGTGTCTGACGGTCGCTACAGGAGAAATCAGGTCATCGAGGAGTCTCTTCATCTTTTATGTAAGAAAATAGGTGAATGGTTTCATACTGGCCGATATCAAGCCAAACAAATAGGGATCCTTGTACGTAGTAATGCACAAGCGAAATTAGTTATCCAGAAATTGATGGATTTCAAAAAAGAGGAGAATCTTAGCTTTGAGGTCATCTCCGGAGATGCGCTATCCTTGGCCAGCAACGACGCTGTACTCCTCCTGATTGAAACATTAAAAGCGCTCGTATACAATTCGGACAAACATAGTATACATAAAGCAAAAATCGTCTATCTCTATCAGACCATCCAGAAAAATACGGTCAATCAAACCGCTTGGCTAACCTTCGCTTCAAACGACATCCGTGCGCTGAAAGATTTTCTTCCCCACGCATTGATTGACTCCTGGGAAATTTGGCAAAAACAGCCTTTGGTTCATTTAATAGAAAAACTCATCGAAATCTATGGCTTCACGACAGAACAGAACATTCACCTTCCCTACCTATTGGCATTCAAGGATATGATTTCAGCTTTCTCGACCAATGGTGAGCGTGGAATTATTCAGTTTCTAGAATTCTGGGAAGAAGATGGCAATCGTGCAGTACTACCTTCTAATGGTGATATAAACGCTATTGAAGTAACAACAATCCATAAATCAAAAGGACTTGCCTATGATGTTGTCATGCTCCCTTTCTGTTCCTGGGATCTGGACGGGATGATCAATGGAGATTTCTGGATCGACACTTACGATACGCCATTTGCCCAGTTAGGAAAAATTCCCATAAAATACACCACGACAGTTGGAAAGTCTGTGTTCTTCAAACAATATTTTGAGGAAATGCTATTCAATTATATGGATGCGCTAAATACGTTCTATGTAGCTACAACACGTGCCGTTGAACACCTCTATATTACTGCTCCATCATTTAAAGAGTCCGTGGACAAAAAGACCGGCGAAATTACAGGATATGATATCAAAGATGAATATATCAGCGATATCCTCTATCAAGTATTGGATTCCTCTATTGCTCCATTTACTTTAGAAGATGCCCATATAAAGGTCGATCAGACCATCGAACGAGTCGCCCCTAAAAGTCAAGAAGACAATATCATTGCACTCAGCCGCTACCCTATTTCCAAAGAACTGGAGATGGCCCTAGAGAAATCCAGCACACGTACAATCAACGATATTATGATGCTGGAAAAAGCAGCACAATATGGGATACTGGCCCATGAAATCATGTCTCAGATTGCTAAAGAAAAAGATATTTCCAGATTAGTCCGTCAGCTGATTCAGGAAGGTATACTCTCAAAAGAGGAAGAGTCCTACCTGATGCAAGAAATCAACCGGATCTGGAACCATCCCATCATCAATCAGTGGCTTACCGGAAAATATAAAATCTGGAATGAAGCCAGTATCATTACCGCTAAAGGAGAAACCATCCGCCCTGATAAAGTCTTCACATCAGAGGAAGAGACAATTGTCCTCGACTTTAAATTTACACAAACGGATTACATCGGACATAAATATCAGGTTGACAACTATAAGAAAAACTTGGAGAACCTAGGCTACAACAATGTCAAAGCCTACCTCTACTATGCTAAATCAAATCAATTAATTGAAGTAAAATAAACGATCTCGATGCAAACAGCCTTTTTAAAATTAGTAGCAGCGGATATTCAACAACGTTTTGGAAACGATTTGAGTGAGATTGCCATCGTGTTTAACAATAAACGTCCGATTACATATCTCAAAAAACATCTTGCCGATGTCTATGGACAGGCCATCTGGTCTCCACAGTTTTTTACTATACAGGAATTCTTCAAATTATCGACCAATGATGCCGAGGCTAGCCCCTTGGGACAGTTCTTTCAGCTGTTTAAAATCCATAACGAACTTTTGGCCGCTGAGGGTAAAGAACCGGAAACATTAGAAGAATTTTATCCTATTGCAGAGATTATATTGAGTGACTTTGGACAACTGGATTATGATCTGGTTCCCATCGATCAGATCTATATGGAGCTTTATGATAACACCAAAATTGATATTGCCTTTCAACACCTTACACAAGAACAGCAAGGGTTTATCCGTCAGTTTTGGCAATCCTTTTCCATTGCTGGTCATAGCGGTGTACAAGAGCGGTTTCTACAATTATGGAAAAGACTGCCAATATTATACACAAGGTTTAAAGAAACGCTTAAAGCAGCCGGTCAAACTAATTATCCGACGATTTATCGTGATCTAGTCGAGAGCAAAGCTACCCTTCAGGACTTTACATCATCCTTTAAACAGATTCTTTTCGTTGGATTCAATGCACTGAATAGGGCCGAAGCTAAATTATTCCGTCAATGGCAAGAAGAAGGAAAGGCACTATTTTACTTCGATGCAGACTCCTATTACCTGGACGACAATATGCAAGAAGCAGGTTTGTTCATTCGTCGAAATATCTTTCAGACCGGACTTGTCAACGCGCTTGGCAGTAGCCCCAATATAATAGGCAACAGAACCTCAACGGTAAACTTGTATGCAAGCACAGGAAAAATAAGTCAGACAAAACTACTCTATGACATTCTTGAAAAACAAAATAACAAAGAGCAAACCTCGGCCATTCTATTAGCCGATGAAAACCTATTGGTTCCTTTATTGCAAAGTCTTCCTGATGTTAATCCCAATATTACTACCGGTTATCCCTTAACCCAATCACCTATTTATGGTATTTTGGATTTATGGATGGAAGTGCATTTAGAAATTTCGCAGTTAAAGAAGAACAAGATCTCTTATCAAACCATTGAGACATTCATCAATCATCCCTTGACACAGGTTTCTTTGGAAGATAAGCTGCAAATTCAGAAAGAAATCGCCGATAAGCAATTATTTGAAATCGCATTGGAAGAACTCCATTTCAAAAGCGCATTACCTCAGTTTTTCGTTCCGATTGTACATGCGGCGCAATTGATTCCTTCGCTCATTACAATTGTTGACGATCTGCTGTATAGTATTTCCGCACATGAACGCATCCGTCAGATTGACAACAACCTGCTGATAGAAACCAAAAAGACACTCAACCAATTACTTTTGGGATTTGAGACAGTGGCACCTTTAAGTATCAGCTTCCAGATTGGCCTAATCAAGAAAGCCATATCGCCTATAAATTCTGCGATAGAAGGAAATCCACTGGAGGGTATCCAGATTATGGGACTTCTGGAAAGCCGTTGTTTAAATTTTGACAATGTATATATTTTAGGTGCAAATGAGGGTATCCTACCCAAAACATCCAATTCCCCAACCTTTATCCCCAACAGCCTGCGAAGAGCCTATGGGTTACCAATATTGGAAAATCAAGATGCACTGTCAGCCTATTTGTTTTATAGACACTTTCAATATAGCGAGGGGATCCATATTTTTTACAATGGACTTGTAGACGAAAGTTCAACAGGAGAGGAAAGTAGGTTTATTAAACAGCTTGAGTTCGAGAGCAAGTTTAATTTTGAACGAAAAATTCAACAACAAACGATCCAGTTCGCCGACAAAACAACAGAGATTATCATCGAAAAACAGGGCGAAGTATGGGGAAAGATGTATCAAGACTTTATTGTCGACCAGAAGAGAATATCAGCAACGGCACTCACAACCTATCTACAATCGCCATTGCAATTTTTCCTCAAACATATCGCGAATATCAAAGAGCCGCCTTCCATTTCACAGGAATTTGAGATGAACAAGTTGGGAACTGTTATCCACAATGTCATGGAGAAAATATTTCTGCCGTTCAAAGATGAAAAAGACTTTACACCTACGAATATCCTGCAACAGCACTTTAATCAGATCGAATCTTTTGTTGTTCGGGAAATAGGCTTTCAATATCAGGTTGAATTAAATTCCACAAGCGATTTAAATAGCCTACAACGCATCATGTTAAAGATCGCTTGTGAATATATCAAAATGTATCTCGAATATGATATCGCCAATTATAAGGCCTTCCGCATTATAGAACTCGAGAACGACACAGATTACACACTTCCATTCCCTATTTCTGTAAATGGTAAAGAAGAACAGGTTACTTTATACGGTATCATCGACCGTGTCGATGAAGTCGTCACCCATGATGATCGGATCATCAGTCGGATTGTCGATTACAAAACAGGAGGTGATTCAGTTATATTTAGAGAGATCGATCAAGTGTTTGCACCTAATACCGAAAATAAAGCGCTGATACAAACACTTTTCTATGCCTATGTATTTGAGCAAAAGACAGGTCGGAAGCAACTGGAGCCACATCTATATGTTGCCCGAAAAATGCGTGAGGAAGGAACTCTGTTTAATGGCAAAGAAGGTGTATTAACCGCCGACTTTCTCGCCTTTCAGAAAGAGAACTTTGTCGGATTTCTAAGCAATATACTCAGTGAGATTTTTAATCCTGAAATTCCATTTAGACATAATCCGGATGTGACCATCTACCCCAGCGATCCTTATACACTTTTCTATAGAGAAGCGAGTAAATGGGTAGAAAATGAAGAATCGGTCTAGGAAAGATCGTTATCCTGTAGATCAAACAGCTGTAGATGATAAAAATAAAGGGGATATCAATTGATACCCTCTTTATTTTTATCGTTTATTTCTCTTAATGGCATTATTTGCACGGCGCTTGGCTGTATTTATTTTGTAATGAAACCAATGATCCTTAAAGATCTTCCGCATCGTATTATCAAAATGTCTTGTTATAAAAAGATTTCGTGCCCCTTGCAATTTCTCGCTGATCGAATTAGCCAGCGCCCTTACTGAAATCGAATACCCTTCGGTCTCATATTGTATATAGTGCCACCATCCTGCAGGCATGTACAATGTTTCTCCCGGATGGATCACAGCTTCATATCCGTCCAGATATTCTATTCCCGGAAATTCCTCCACATTACTATACTTCGGATTAGCAATACTATGAAAGTTGTACGGTAACTTATACATCAGATCCGATTGATCATTCGGAAAAAGCCAGATCCGTTTTAGTCCCTGAAATTGTGAAATGAACACATGGGACATATCAATATCAAAGTGATTTCGGGTGCTAGACCCCTCTCCTCCGAAAAACATAAATGGTAGCCACTGCAACACTTTTCCTCCGGTCACATCATTATAAATAACATCCTGCTTTAATTCAGGACGTATTTTGAGTAGATTGAACAGAAATAATCGCAACTCGGTAGGTTCCTTGGTAATCAGATCCAAATATTCCGCAAATGTCATTTGCCCCACAGGAGCACTGGCAGCACGGTCCATTGAATCTTCTTCTTTTCCATAGACATCAATCTTAATATCCCCGGCTATTTCCTTAAAGTAATCATAACTCCATTTCTTCAATGCTGGACTATCAGCACTAATAAAATCTGTGATGACCACCGGAAACCCTGGTTTCAGATAGTTTTTTAAAAAGTCTTCTGATCGAATGCCCGAAATTTTATCAACTTGCTTTAACTTCACGACTGACTAATTTTGCTTAATTACAAACATAAAAAAAATATCTCTACCAAATTTTAAAAATAACGTCTACACCTTATTTTTAATTGGAATAAATAACCCCATTACAATTTAATAGAAATATAATTAAAATCTCAATGACATCTGTCACTTTTATTACATTTCATCCTACAACAATCCGGATCTACTTTATAGAACCTTATTTTAACAAACCAAATGAATCACCTGTTATAGCAACTCAATTATCTACAAACTGTATGCCTCGATCAAGTTCATAGCAGGTTTCTTTATCAACCGCATGAAAACTAAGCGACTATTTTTATTGTGATTGTATTACATAGGCAAACTCAATGCAATCATAATACTTTGAATCTCAAAGAATAACCAAATCCAACAAAAAAAGGGTTTAAAAAAACCCTTTATATCATCAACCTAAGATAGGTTATTATTTATTTACTTTTTTAATGTATTCTTCTACAGCCATCGTCATACTAGGTGCTTTTGGTGTAGGAGCAGGAATATCCAATATCAATCCATGTTCTAAAAGAGCCTGTTGCGTCGAAGCTCCAAATGCAGCGATACGGGTATTGTTTTGCTTAAAGTCCGGGAAGTTGTCATATAGCGACTGAACACTAGAAGGACTAAAGAATACAATTACATCATAAAATACATCTTTAAGATCGCTTAGGTCACTTACCACAGTTCTAAAAAGAACTGCCGGGGTAAACTTATAGCCATTTTGTTGTAACCAATTGCTTGTTTCTTCATTAGCAACATCCGAGCAAGGAAACAGGAAGTTTTCAGCCTTATGTTTTTTCAAAACCTCTTCCAGATCTTTAGCCGTTTGTTTACCAAAGAAAATTTTGCGCTTTCTATATTGAATATATTTTTGAAGATAAAGGGCGATCGTCTCTGAAATGCAGAAATATTTCATTTCTGCCGAAACTTCAAACCGCATCTCTTCACATATCCTAAAATAATGATCTACAGCATTTCTACTTGTAAATATTACCGCAGTGTGATCTGCTAAATTAACTTTATCCCTACGCACATCTTTGGCAGGAACCCCTTCTACGTGTATAAAACCTCTAAAGTCTAATTTTAACCCGTATTTCTTTGCTAAATCATAATAAGGGGACTTATCGTTTTCAGGTTTTGGTAAAGTCACCAGTACACTTTTTACCTTCTTTGCTCTTTCTACGTCTGAAGTTTGCATATTAACCAGTTTTAGCTCAATAATCTTAACAGTATTAATATTGGTGCTATTTCTAGGCAACAAAGGTACAAAATTAAATAGGAAATTGAAAATTTATACATCGACATAATATGCGCCGCTGTCTTAAGAAATCTATATAAGAATAACAGGATTGCTCCAATAATAGCCAAATGTAAAACGACACCAACAGCGCTTAAAGGGACAAGACTCAATATTAATAACACAGGAAGCATCAAAAAGAGCGTGTTAAAATAAATCAGATACAACACTGTCACATATTCTTTTACTAGCTTCCTTATTTCAAAAACAAAGGATAAAAATCGGATAAAGCCAATTTTTAAGGCAAATAGCCCTCCGACCATACCTACTGTTTTAATATAATTGGGAAAGGTAATAAAATCAAAGCGGTTCAATTCATAAGCATAAAACAAACTAACAAATAGCGCCATTGCCCCCGAAAATAATACAAACAGGAAAATGAACGGCCAAGAGGTGAGGATCGTATCTTCTTTACTAACCGACAACAACACCCGGTCATCGAAATAACCCTGAAAGACCAATTTTATATCGGAAGGAAAAAATATGCGAATTAACCCAACTCCAAATATCAAAAAGAGCACAGTAAATAATATCCAGTTCTCCCGATGTGGCTTAGGAGTTCCATATTGTCGTGCCAAAGCATTATTACGCGGTTCACCTTTAAAATACTTTTTCACATCATAGTCATAGATATTGTGAACAACCAGCCCCTCCGCTTCTACAGTGACAATCCGATATTGCTTTTGCAGGGCCGGATTTAAGGATGCCAGCACCTCCTGATTAGGCGATAGAATAGAATCTCTTAAAATACGTGTACTATCGGGTATGGATACGCTATCTTGGGCAACATGTCGCAATGTCCGTCGTTGTGCACTCAACTGTACAGCCGAAAACACAAAGAGGATTACAAAGACAATAAAATATTTAAAGATGTTAACTCTCATTGAAATAAACTGCTCCTTATCGGCGATGAAGAAATCACAGACCGTTTAAATTCGAAACTTTTTTATGGTCGTAAAGTTAGGATAAAAAGTTATATTGCATTCAAAAAATCTTTATAGAACATGCCAAAAGAAATTATACGCTGCCAATGGTGCGGATCTGATGAACAGTATGTCAACTATCACGATAAAGAATGGGGACGACAAGTCAAGGATGATAAAACCTTATTTGAATTTTTAGTGTTGGAGTCAGCTCAGGCTGGTTTGAGCTGGATTACGATCCTCCGCCGAAGATCGGCTTATCAGGAAGCATTTGCCAATTTTGATGTCAGTAAAGTCGCCATTTATACAGCAGATCATGTCGAAGCACTCCTGAAAGATTCCGGTATTATCAAACATCGAAATAAGATCGAATCGACCATTACAAATGCACGGCTATTTAAAAAAATCCAACTGGAATATGGCAGCTTTTACAATTACCTGTATTCATTTTTACCAGAACAGCAACCGTTGACCAACCATTGGCCGAGTTTGCAACATGTACCTGCAACGACCGAAATTTCCGATAAAATAGCAAAAGACATGAAGAAAAGAGGTTTCAAGTTTTTTGGTTCCACGATTTGTTATGCTTACATGCAAGCAGTGGGTATGGTCAATGATCATATTGAAACTTGTTCTTTTAAATACTAAGCTCCATTGTTATAGGATCAAGGAACAAAGATAAAAAACGGGCACCTCGCTAAAGGATGTTTTACCCCTTGTTCCTTGATCTATTTCTAATAGCAAAACAGATCTTACGAGACCAAAATTTCAATATTAAAATCTAAATAGGAACATTCTTATAAATATCTGGCAAGTTGCGGCACAGGCCGTTAAAATCCATCCCGTAACCCACGACAAACTCCTTGCTAATCTCAAAACCAACATAGGTCAACTCTTCAAAATGATATTGCAGTGCTTCAGGCTTAACCAAAAGTGCACATGCAATGACGCTGGCTGGATTTAATCGTTTCACGGCATCCAATGTATGTTTCAGCGAATGTCCGGAATCTACAATATCTTCCACGATAATCACATCACGTCCCTCTAGATCAATACCTAAACCCAAAAGCTCATTCAATTCAGATTGACCGGTACCGATATAGGAGGCCAATTTAATAAAAGACATCTCACATGGAACTTCTATTTGTTTAAGCAAATCCGCCATAAACATAAAACAACCATTCAAAACTCCTATAAAAACAGGTTGCTTATGCTCATATCGCAGACTAATGTCTATCCCCATCAAACGAACTCTTTTCTGAATCTGCTCTTCTTCAAAAAGGGGTTCAAAAAGCAATCCGTCAATTTCTATTTTTTTCATTCCACTATATTATTTTTATCGGTATCATTTCTTTTCTCCAGACAGATTTTCCAAGGTATTGAACAAGCTATTTTTTTGATTCTACATCCGATGATAACAAATCAAAAGCTTTCTCAATATGAAAGCAATCAACCATGAACCTATTTTATCAGATTATTTCTGTTCCTTTTTCGGGTTCTTAGTTGTCTCGTCCTCCGTTTTTCCCTTATCTTCCTTGTTCCGACCTAGGATCTTATCGAAAATAGATCGCTTATGTTTTTCCGGTTCGGCCGTTTCCTCGTCTTGTTTTTCAGGATGAGACATCTTTTTTATGGTTTTAGGAAGAGAAACACCTTCCAGATTATCAGCGGCACCTCCGTTCCCCAGATCATCGAATAACAATGGATCATCCCCCATATCCAATGTGTCTATAGAATCTACAACTGCAGGTCTGGCAGCACGCAGATGCGGTTGCAATAGGACCTCATAGAAACCATAGGCTGATGTGGTCGAATCAACACCTATCTGTCCCGTTTTAGTCATGATATGGCCATAGATATTAAAATAGCGCAGCATATTTCCCTTAAGATGCCCCGTCCAATCAAAAAAGTTAAGTCCTTTCTTCGGACGTGGTACAATACTAGACAAAAAGATACTTTCTCCAAGTCCGAGTTGCGCTGGAGTTTTTCCAAAATAATAGCGGGCCGCTTCGGTGATTCCATAGACATTATTACCCCACTCGATAACATTGAGATAAACCTCATACATCCGTTTTTTACTGACCTGCTGCGAACGCTCCATCAGCCAAACCAATAGGATCTCCTCGAGTTTCCGAACGACGGTCTTGTTACGGTTCAGAAATACATTCTTCACCAATTGCATTGATATCGTACTTGCCCCTCGCTTAAAGCCTTTTTCTTTGATATTTGTGACAATAGAGAGTTTAAAAGCCTTTTCTTCAAAGCCCTTATGCTTAAAGAAAAAGGGATCTTCGGTATTGATCAGACTAATCTGCATATAACGGGAGATCTGATCCAAAGGTGTAAAATTCGGATTTTGCGGTCCGACCACAATCTCACGCATCGGTTTACCATCCTCATAGGCCGTATAGGTAAAAGGCGTATTTAGCATCCCAATATTAGCCTCGCCCCATTTCACGACTTGCAGATCTTTATCATCCATTTTGGACGAAAACAGAAGTTTGTCAGGTCTTTTTAATTCCAAAGCAAAATTTAAATCGTATTGAATATGCCCCTCAACCTGTATTCCATCCAACCCCGGAAACAACCCAACCGGCATTGCATCAAAAAAGTCCTGTGCCTTGATTTTATCTGTGTGAATAGCCAAAAAAACTTCCCTCTCTGGCTTATGTACATATTTTAAATAAGGAGAAAAAACAAAATCTTTGACTTGTACCGTACTCTCCTTGCTGACTTCAATAGAAGAAGCGCCAATATTGAGCGCCCCCTGCATGGTCGCTTCAGGAAAAATAACGTCTTTGCTGGAGATCCGCCAATGATTTACCTTCAGGTTTTTAAAGCCCCATTGCCCATGTAATTCCAGCAACTCCTTATTACGTCGATTGGCCTTGTCCAATCGAAAGGATATCTCATCAAAACTAACGGCCAGACCAAACTTGCGCTGCAATAGTGGAAGATTCACCTCCTTCTTATCTGAAAAAAGCCGTAGATCACATTCCTGATTATCCGAATCTATTGTTCCTGTTAGGTTCCAGGCAGCCTCATGATCATTTAGCAAAAACTTAGATTCCATATCACCGCCATCAATGACAGCAGAAGGTATAACAATACGTTGTGAAGTACTGTCATCCTTATAAGAAAGCTCAAGATTTTTAAGATCTAGATCATTCGGGATTTTAAAGAATACGTTCTTTAGTAGACGGTCCGCCAATGCTGCCAAATTCTGTTTTGGATTATCATTCTCGGCTGTGTCCTTTTTTTGTTTCTTAAACAGGAAATCATAGTTGCTAATGGTATCTTTCTTGACCAAAGACACCGTTGCATTGTCCAGAATAACTTCCCCTAGCTTTACATCACCAAATAAAAGGGGCCATAGTTTAACGGATACCGTCAGATCATTAATCTGTGCCAGCGGCTCCCTATTTTTAGGTAACAACTGTATATTTTTAAACTGCACCGCATTAATTCCCTTAAAAGCATAATATTGAATTTTCAAATCCATATCATACTTTTCCAGCAGCTTAGCTTTTGCTTTAGTGATGGCCCCCATGAGCATCCCGTCTCTCTTTTGGTAAGCATAAGTGCCTACCGCGATTACTAAAATCAAGAAAACAGCCAAAGTAATGTAAAGCCATCGCCACTTGCGGGACTTCAGAGATGTTATAAATCGATTGGACATAATTACAATTTCATGCAAATCCATGCATATCAATAGTCAAACTTAGATAAATTTGCCTTCATATACAATTATAATTACACGGAAACCAGACAAAGTACAACTCTTTCACAACAGCATTTAAAAGGTATATAATATGGCCTATCTAATTCCCGAATCCGCAAAAAATACCACTCCTCCCATGACCGAATTAGAAACACGCAATACAGCGAAGTAGGCTCCCTATTAATTTTCTCTGCGGTTGTAGAAAAACCTTAAGTCATCAATAATGCATAGATATATGGATCTTAATTCCATTAAAAACAAACAAATGACATGAAATTGGTCGGCAATGAGTAGTTTTGTATTCCATGATTTCAAATGAATAATAGATGGTTACCAAAGAACAAATATTAAATGCATTATCCTATGTTGAAGAGCCTGATCTAAAAAAGGATCTTGTAACATTGAATATGATTCAAAATATTCAGATCGAAGACCAAAAAATTGCCTTCGATGTTATATTGACTACTCCCGCCTGCCCATTAAAAGATCATATAGAGCATGCTTGCCGCAACGCCATAGCACATTTTATTGATAAAAATCTTGAAGTCCAGATCAACATGACTTCCAATGTGGTCGGTAAACAGGGAGCTCAGGTTTCAGGGATTAAAAACATCATTCTGGTTTCATCAGGTAAGGGCGGTGTTGGAAAATCAACGGTCGCTGCCAATTTGGCCCTTGCACTTCATGCAAAGGGTGCAAAAACAGGTCTATTGGATGCCGATATCTATGGTCCATCACTACCGATGATGTTCGGATTGGAAGGAGCCAAACCCGGATCTGTGGAGATGCCTGGCGGCCAGGTTAAAATTGAACCACTTGAAAAATTTGGTATAAAACTACTTTCAATCGGTTTCTTTACGGATCCCAATCAACCTATTCCATGGCGTGGTCCCATGACCACTTCGGCGATCAAACAACTTTTCAACGATGCCAATTGGGGTGAACTGGATTATCTAGTTGTCGATATGCCACCGGGAACCGGTGACATCCATATCACGGTATCACAGACTTTCCCAATCGCTGGAGCAGTTATTGTCACCACACCGCAGCAGGTAGCGCTAGCCGATGCTGTCAAAGGAATCGGCATGTTTTTAATGGACAGTATCAATATCCCACTCTTGGGAGTTGTTGAAAATATGGCTTATTTTACACCGGCAGAACTGCCAGATAACAAATACTATATCTTTGGTAAAGACGGTGGAAAACGTTTAGCCGAAGAATATAAAGTACCATTCCTTGGTGAAATACCTTTGCTTAAAGGAATTTCTGATGCCGGAGACAACGGTTTCCCTGTCGCAATAGATCAAGAAGATCCTGTAACAAAATCATTCCTGACGATTGCGGAGAAGGTTGCTCAACAACTCTCCATCATCCATAGTCAGGTTTAAATATAACAGCTATTGAGGCATAGGCTTAACAAAGCAGTCGAACTCCATCTAATGGATTGATCAACATGCCACTTTTATAAAAAACAGGGTTATCCAAAAAAGTTCGGATAACCCTGTTTTTCTTTAATTTTATTTGTATCTCCACAGCAACTTTCCAAATATTCAATGCTTAGGAGTTTCTCTGTTACTTTTTAGACCGCATATTTTTTATTAGGATCACTCTTATCTACACATCCAGTTCCAGCAAAACCGGACAGTGATCGGAATGAACTGCGTTTGCTAAAATCTGCGAAGATTTGATCTGTGCCCCTAGCGGCTTTGACACCATATTATAATCGATGCGCCAGCCCAGATTTCGTGCACGTGCACCTGCACGATAACTCCACCAAGTGTAGTTATGCGGTTCTGGATTCAAATGACGGAACGAGTCAATATATCCCGAATTGATAAAGTTTTCCATCCATTCACGTTCTTCAGGCAAAAAACCCGAAGAGTTTGCATTCGATTTAGGATTATGGATATCAATAGCACGATGACAGATATTATAGTCTCCACATACAACCAAATTAGGCTTTTCAACCAACAACTTATTGCTATATAACTGGAAATCATCCAAAAAACGATATTTAAAATCCTGTCGAACATCTCCTGTTGTTCCAGAAGGAAAATAAGTACTCATCACTGACACTTTATCAAAATCAGCACGAATGATACGCCCTTCAAAATCATAGTCTTCATGACCACAACCATATTCGACATGTGTAGGAGTAATTTTGCTGAAGATGGCCACGCCACTATACCCCTTTTTCTGCGCCGGATACCAGTAATGCTCATAACCCATTTCTTCCAGCAAAGCAACTTCCGGAATTTGATCAGGAGTGGCTTTAATCTCTTGAAGACATATGACATCTGCATCCACATTTTTCAACCAGCCTAACCAATCTTTCTTTAAAGCGGCCCGCAAACCGTTCACATTGTAGGTTACTATTTTCATTTGTTTAGATATGAGTATTGAGATATTAGATTTGAAACTTTATACTTTTTAATAATCTTTAGATGAGAATAGATCACCTATCTTGGTAAAGAAACCTGTTTGAGGCTTCAGACCTTTCAGTTCGCGTTCCAGATTAAGCGCTTCACGTCTGGTCAACACATGCATGCTCATTTTCTGGTCTACCTCCGGTCGATCATGTTTGTCGGTCTTCACAGCTGCAATCTGGTCGATCATTTCTATCCCTTTAACCAATTCACCAAATACCGTATAGTTCCAGTCCAGATGTGGAGCTCCACCTACGGTTGTATACGCTTGACGTTGTGCTTCAGAAAATTTCTTTCCGTTCATCCGGGTCTGCTCTAAGCGGTTGAGATCTTCAGGGGTGAATACTTTGCCCTGAACAAGGTAGAATTGAGAACCAGAAGATGCTTTCGCGGGATTATTGTCTCGGGCGGCACCTATTGTTCCTTTCTTGTGGAATAGTCCATCCTGGATTTCCGACGGAATGGTATAACCGGGACCTCCATTGCCTAGCTGAGCTCCACCGACCGCATTTCTTGAATCTGGGTCACCACCCTGTATCATAAAATTCTGAATAACCCGATGGAACAAAGTACCATCATAATATTTGCTTTTTGCTAATTTCACAAAGTTGTCCCGATGTTTTGGTGTTGCGTTATACAAACGCAAGACACAGGTTCCTTTATCCGTAACGATCTGCACATATTTATACTCCGGTTTAGCTGCAAATGCCATGATTTGCAAAAAACAAAATACTGTTACTAAACAAACTTTCAAAAATCTCATACCCTAGATGACGTTTAACTCTTCAAAATAATCAATAATCAGGGACTTCATAATAAGTTCCTGCTCCAATAAGGTGTAGTTAGGAATAGGTTTCACCAGCTCCCAGTGTGGCCATCCTTCTTCATCCAGTCCCTTTAGGGTATAGAACCCCATTGCGCTGAACAAACGACAGGTTGCGATATGCATCAACTCCTCTTTTTGTCGCTTTGAGAAAGTCTGTGGACCTTTTCCCAATTCCTGCACACCAATAAGGAATAAGCATACCTTGATGTCAGGCTTTTCCATATCAAATAAAGAAGCGATTTCACCCTGCAAGGTGCTCCACTTCTTGTTTACTTCTGCTGCTTTCATTTTTTTCTTTAAACAAAAAAGACAAATTCACTTGTATAGGCTTGTCATATTACCCTTTATAAAACATTATTCGCTGCCCTCTCCAAAAGTTTTCCGCTCCTTGGAATTTTTGACCATCGAAAATTAGGAATTAATTCACGATATTCAGATAATATCAATGTCATTTACGAGGAAGGGGATACCTCCGCGATCACCTCCGTACAACGCTTGTCAATCATTTGAAAAACGGGGTCAAACAAATTATCATCAAAATACGGATCAGGAACGATATCATCATCTAAAAACAATTGCACCTTCTCCAAATCATCTTTGTTTTCCGCCTGTGCACAGACATCCGCAAAATTCTGACGATCCATGACAAAAATAAGATCATATTCATTAAAAAATGCAGGTTGGAAATGTCTTGCTCGTTGTCCAGAGATATCGACCCCATATTTTTTTGCAATTGCAATTGCCCTTCGGTCGGGCGCCTCACCAATATGCCAGTCACCTGTACCTGCAGATTCCACAATCCAGTTTAATTGTTTATCTTTTACTTTTTGCTTCAATATCCCATGTGCCAATGGCGAACGACAGATATTTCCCAAACAGACCATTAAAATTTTCATCGAAATACTTTTTTTAAACCATGCAACCTAAAGAGCAATACGATAAGTCGACTATCTCCATTGCTATCAACATTCGGACAGATCGTTTGTTATTGACTTCCTAATAGCCCTCTAAACTTCCATGGATATAATTATACAACAATAACCCCTAAACTTGTTCCAGCTCATTTTTCCAAACGGGACCAGTTTCTCTCAACATTATTGCACAAAATAACTAAACTTAAACTATTAAAGAAACAAGCCTGATGAAATCGTACTTTCCGGTTACAATTGGAACATCCGGATGCCCCTAATATCCACACATTTTCAATTAAATTTTCATGCATTCAACCATTCACACAAAAGTTTATGACAGTGCGCACAATAGGGGATGATATTATGTACCACAATCTTCATCACCAGATGCTAGTAAGGGGTATTTTTTCCGTAATAAATGCGCCAAAATCCGTAAAGATTTTGCTGGCTCCAAGGACAAAAACGACACCCTTGAATAAAAAAGGTGGCCTAACCTTACGGTTAGAACCACCTAAACTATATTAATCAACCAATTCTTAATTCATTTTTTAATATTCCACTGGGAAGCTGAGTTGAACTGCTCCACCTTGCGGAGATACACCTTTTAAGCGTACAATATTACGCTGAGTGGCACCCAATGCAGATTCTACATCATCAACACTATTGACAGCTTTTCCATTGATCTCAGTAATGACCAAGCCTCTTTCGACACCGAAGTAATCAAATATACCACCACGGTTTACTTGTGTCACCACAACACCGGAGTTTACACCCAATTCTTTCTTCTTCGCTGCAGAAGCAGGAATAAAGCTTGCACCTAATTTGTTGTAGATTTCAGTTGCGCTTTTCGAAGCTTTTCCGCTCGCGCCAGAAGCTGATTTCAGCGACTCCTCACCTTTCAATGTCAAAGAAACCTGTTTTTCCTTACCCTCACGTTTGTAGGTAATATTCACTTTATCACCCGGACGTAAGCGGCCGATAGTTTCACTTAATACAGGGGAACCTGTAATCAACTTACCATTGACCTTCGTTAAGATGTCTCCCTTTTTAATACCAGCAGCTTCAGCAGCTCCACCAGCGACTGCCTCATCCACATATAATCCATTAATCTCTGTAATACCTTTTTCTTTGGCCAATTCCGAGGTTATAGGCACATAACTAACACCAATATAACCACGTTTTACATTACCAAATTCAACAAAATCATCCGCAATTTTTTTCACCAAATTAACCGGAATCGCAAATCCGTAACCAGCATATACTCCTGTTGGTGACGCAATCGCTGAGTTAATACCTATTAATTCACCAGATGCATTCGTTAATGCACCACCACTATTCCCTTTGTTGATAACGGCATCTGTCTGTATAAAAGATTCAATAGCCGAGCTTGCAAGTGGCTGCTCTGAACCACCCCCAAAAGGGTTACCGCGTTGCTGTTGTCCCTCTCTTAATATACCGATATCGCGGCCTGTAGCACTGACGATACCCGCAGTCACCGTAGACTGTAAACCAAGCGGATAACCAAAAGCCAATACCCATTCACCCACATTCACATTATCCGAATTACCCATTTTTACAACAGGAAGACCTTTGCCTGCAACTTTCAATAGTGCAATATCAGTATTGGGATCACGTCCGATCAATTTTGCTTCAAATGTACGTTTGTCTGTCAGTACCACCTCGATCTTATCCGCATCCTCTACCACGTGATTATTGGTAACGATATAACCGTCATCCGAAATAATAACACCTGACCCCGAGGCCTGTACTGGCTGTGCCTGCATCTGGCGGCGTCCACCGCCCTGTGGCATACCAAAAAATTCTTCAAACATATCAAAAGGAGAGCCCTGTGATTGTTGGGAACCTTTTCTACTATATGTTGTCTTAATATGTACCACACCTGGAGCTACTGCAGCCGAAGCTTGTGTAAAATCAGGATTACCTGTAGAAGACATCACACCTGTACCTGTAGGGTTATTGGCAAAATAAACTTTCTGTTTGTCTTCGAAAGACATACCATCGAGTTTTTTATTCTCAATAAGCTTGTAACCACCTAATGCTACTGCTCCACCGAAAACAGCTGTTAATAGCGTTAAACCGACCTTATTCATAAACTTATCTATATTTTAAATTGTCTTAATATAAGCTGATAATTTTTGCTCTTAAAATTACCGATTTTATTCGGATATGTTCAAATGTAATACCATTTCAAGGCCTTCGGAAAATCCGACACGTTAAAAAATGTTAATTGCTAGACAAATGCAATAATTTTAACAAATCTTAACTTTCCACCGATTTTTTGTAACAAAAAAACGTATTTTTGTTACTACAAATCAACATAATGGCATCGAAAGTAAGATTTTCAAAATATCAAGGAGCGGGAAATGATTTCATTTTAGTGGACAATCGCAACAATTCCTTTAACCGTGCAGATGAAGCACTGGTCAAAAACCTTTGTGACCGCAGATTTGGCATTGGTGCAGATGGTCTTATGCTGCTCCAAAACAAAGAAAATTACGACTTTGAGATGATCTATTATAATGCAGATGGACGTGAAGGCAGCATGTGCGGTAATGGTGGGCGTTGTATTGTAGCGTTTGCACATGACCTAGGCATTATTACTGACAATACTGCCTTTTTGGCAGTAGACGGCATACATCATGCTTCCTTATCATCCGATCTTGTCAACCTACAAATGATTGATGTTAGCGAATTTGGTCGCGACGGCGATGCCTACATCTTGCAGACCGGCTCACCCCACTATGTTTCCTTCGTTACAAACCTGAAAGAGAAAAATGTTTTTCAAGACGGTTTTTCGATCCGCAACAACACGACCTATGCCAAAGAAGGTATTAACGTCAACTTTATAGAAAAAGAAGAAGATGGTTATTTCCTCCGTACATTTGAGCGCGGTGTAGAAGACGAAACTTATGCCTGTGGCACCGGTGCTACTGCAGCAGCAATGGCGGTAGCGCTACAAGCAGATCTTCAGGGTGATATCAATATCCCAATTCGTGTATTGGGCGGCCAACTGTATGTCTCCTTCCATAAAGACGGACACCATTTTACAGAGGTTTTCCTCAAAGGCCCAGCCCAATTTGTTTTTGAAGGTATTTTTTAGTCGTTAGATAGAAATATTACCCATTGATACATTCAAGCATATGAATAGGCTATCTATATATTTGCTTGAGCTTTTATCCACATCTTCCGCTAGCTATATTTTTTAATTTTCGTTCGGCAAATTGTGATTAATGGTATATTTTATTGTATATTAGATACCTTTATTTACAAGGTCCGCTATTTTTAATGCAACAGTCAAAGTCATTTCCAGTATATAAAATCGTTTATTCTATCTGTGAGCATCCCTATCTTGGCTATCTCATTGAGCCACACATGGTCAAACTAAATCCCAATGGGACTTACTCACTACGATATCAACGTATATTTAGCAATACTGTAGATGCCTATGCTGCAGAATTGGATGAGGTAGACTACAAGCTCATCCGACTGCTCGACGATATCGAACAGACAAACCTCATCAAAAAGTACTATAAAAAAGCAATCAGACCCGTAGACTTCTTCTCTAAAGTTTTTGATAAAAAACTCTATGACCTGTTGCGCCCAAAGATTGATGAAAAGATGATTCAATTCTTTGAGTCTATCGGAGATAAGCCTCTTTTCATGATGAGTAAAGATGGTTATCCAGCAGATCAGGAAATTAAACGCGCAACATCCGCGGCCTCTATCTTATTTCACTTTCGCCGAACCGAAGAAGAAACACGTTACTTCCCAACCATAAAGTACGAAAACCAGCGTTTGGAGTTTATGTTTAAAAATGCTATTGTATTAACCAATGCACAGGCATGGCTAATTTTAAACAATACATTATACTATTTTGATCAGGCCCTGGAAGGAAAAAAATTGAGTCCCTTTCTCAATAAACGATACATTTCTGTCGGAAGAAGTACCGAAAAAAAATATTTTGAAACTTTTGTCTGTGGATTGATCGAGCGTTACCATGTTTATGCAGAGGGTTTTGAAATACAGACACATCAGCATCAGGCTATCCCTCTACTGCATTTAATCTATGTGGAGGAAGGTGCTTCACAATTACAATTGCAATTCAAATATGGCCCCCATACCTTTACCGCAGGAGCTGAAAATAAGGTGACCGTCCGAATGGAGTATAACGAGGAGAAAGACCAGTATATCTTTCATCGGGTCAAACGATCTTTACAATGGGAGGAACAACAGCAGGAGAATCTTAAATCCTTGGGCTTAGAGGACCTTGACCGCCAACTTGGATTGCTTGCACCATCTATCCAATCCGGAAAACGCATTTCAATATTTGATTGGATAAATAATCATCAGGAACAAATAAAGGCCCTGGGATTTCAAATTATACAAAACAGTGAACAAAAACGCTTTTTCATAGGACATACCTCATTGGACATCGCTATTGATGAGGATAATGACTGGTTTGATATCAGTGCTATCGCTAAATTCGGCCCCTACGAAATCCCCTTTATTCAGTTAAGAAATCATATTCTAAACAATATTAAAGAATTCACTCTGCCAAATGGTGAAATCGCTATGATTCCCGAAGAATGGTTTGCACAATACAACCATCTCTTTCAGTTTTCTGCCGACAGACATGAGCTTAAATTAAACAAAGTCCATATCGGACTGCTCTTTGAAATCAGCGAACATACCAAATTGGTTTTCAATCGTAAATTGCAAAATCTCGCTACTTTCGAAGAAATTGTGGATATTCCCGAGCCAAAACACTTCAAAGGTAATCTCCGGCCTTATCAGAAAGCAGGATATAACTGGTTCAACTTTCTGAAACAATATAAATTTGGGGGCTGTCTCGCAGATGACATGGGATTGGGTAAAACCATACAAACCTTAGCCTTATTGCAACAACAGAAAGAACAGATTGTCGATCAGCAGGAAATACATACATCACTCCTGGTACTACCGACCTCACTTGTTTACAACTGGCAGAAAGAAGCTCATCAATTTGCTCCCCAGCTCAAAATCCATTTGCATACAGGAAACAATCGCATTAAAGATGCCTCATTGTTCTCCAAATACGATCTAATTATCACAACCTACGGCATTGCACGTATTGATGAAGATATATTGAGTAGCTTCTATTTTAATTATATCATCTTGGATGAAAGCCAGAATATTAAAAATCCGACATCAAAATCTTTTAAGGCCATAAAAAGTCTGAAGAGCAAAAATAAACTGGCTTTAAGTGGAACACCTGTTGAAAACTCTGTTTCTGATCTTTGGGCACAGATGCACTTTACCAATCCCGGTTTATTGGGAAGTTACACCTATTTTCAAAAGGAGTTTGTGCAGCCAATTGAAAAGAAAAAGGATGAAGAAAAAGCACAACGCCTTCAGGCGATTGTCAAACCTTTCATTCTAAGACGTACAAAAGATCAGGTCGCAAAGGAACTACCGCCCAAAACAGAACAAGTGCTCTATTGTGAAATGACCGATAAACAATCGGAACTTTATGAGAAGGTCAAATCTGAGTATCGCAATGCCATTCTTGATGGACAATTGGACAACAAACCAAAATCAACACAGATTGCACTATTACAGGGACTGACCAAACTTCGTCAGCTCGCCAATCACCCTAGAATGGTCGACGAGGACTTCTTGGGTGATTCGGGAAAATTTGACGCCGTCATCGAAACTCTCGAAATGGTGATGCAACGCGGGAATAAGGTCCTTATTTTCTCCCAATTCGTCAAACAGCTCAATATCTTTAGGCAATATTTTGATAAGAAAGGGACAAATTATGCCTATCTGGATGGAGGTACCAAAAACCGCGATGAAGCGGTGAGCCAGTTCCGCAAAAATAACAACACCAAATTGTTCTTAATATCGATCAAAGCTGGTGGTGTAGGACTCAACCTGATTGAAGCGGATTATGTTTTTATACTAGATCCATGGTGGAATCCTGCGGTAGAACAACAAGCCGTAGACCGTTCACATCGTATTGGACAGACACGAAATGTATTCATCTATAAATTTATCAGTAAGGATACCGTAGAAGAGAAAATATTAGCGCTACAGAACCGTAAGAAATCCATTGCACAAAGCCTCATTACGACAGAAGAGAGTTTTATAAAATCACTTTCTCAGGAAGATTTACACGAGCTTTTGGCATAATCTAAAGCGATCAATTCTTGTATTCATTAATTTTCGACATATAAACCGAAGGACGAATACCCGTTACACGCGTAAAGATGTTACTGAAAGATGATAATTCGCTGTAGCCAATCCGCATAGCGATTTCCAGAATAGAATAGGTATTTTCAGCCATCAGCTCCAAGGCTTTTGCAATGCGTATAGCCCTTAAAAACCTGATATAGCTGATGCCCATGTCTTCCTTAAAAAGTCGGGAAAGGGATCTACTACTCATTCCAAACTGCGCCGCCACTTGTTCGATAGTAAAGGCTTGATCAATATACATGTTTAAATATCGGGCAATACGCCGAAGCTTTTCGCTTTTAGGATAAGGATGTTGCATAGGAAATGCATCTATCGGCGGACTCATCTCAGGAATAATAGCCATCATCGCCCGTAGTAAACAATACCTTGAATAGCTGGTCTTTCTACTGATTCCCCCTTCCCAATCTCTCGCAAACAAGAACATCTCTCGCATCAGGTCGTTGCTTAAAAATATATTGGGATCTAAAAGAACCGGATGAACTCCCTCCTGTTCTTTAAAGTAAAAGCTATACAAGTGAATATGAGAACTGGAACTTTCCAGATGATAAGCAGTATTGGCGGGAATCCACATGTAAAACCGCCCCGGCAAATACCAATGTTTCGTGGCAGTAAAAACATGTATAATACCACCGTCCGCATAAAGTAATCGTGCTTTCTGATGTATATATTCACGGGAATCAATCCGATCTACATGTGTATGACACACATAAAAGTCGTATTCATTGTCATCAATAACCCCTAATTGTTCCTGTTCCATGATTTAAAATTACATTTTTTTGTCATGTGGCGCAAATGAACAAATATCCGTCCGACTATACAAAACTAAACTCCAATCGACAGCAGTATCTTTGTACACAGTTTCACTCCTTGCTTACAGTTGTATCCTATACAGCGCATCCAAGCAATCTCGATTCATGAACAATTTGTCATCCTATTTTGGAAATTGCTGGTTGAAACATGGGATACAAATCACCCATACCTTACCAGGAGAGTGGATGAAAAAGCATTTAAATATTCATAAAAACAATAATGGGTAAAGAAGAGAATAAAGATAAGACAAAGGGATTTAATAAAGTTTTAGTTGTATTTGCCGTGACCTTACTGCTCGTAGGGATCGGCATTTTGGGTAGACATCTGCTATTTACTAGTCAGCACGTAACGACAAACGATGCTCAGATAGATCAGTACGTTACACCAGTTGCAAGTCGAATAGCGGGCTTTGTGAAAGAAGTCAGATTTGAAGAAAATCAATATGTACATCGTGGCGACACCTTATTACTCATCGATGCCAGCGAGTATCAGACCAAAGTAGATATGGCGAATGCCGAACTTCGAAGTAGTCAGCGGAATGCCGAAGTGATTGTCAAAAGCACAAATGTTACCGCCAATAGCATTTCTGTCCAAAAAGCAAAATTAGAGGCTGCCAAAGTGAGTGTATGGCAAACGGAACAAGATTATAGACGATTTAAAAATTTGTTTGAAGCAGATGCTGTGGCCAAACAACAATACGATAATGCCAAGGCAGCATATGAAATTTCTTTGGCGCAACTCAATGCCATACAGGAAGAATACAACGCTGCACAATTAAATACAAGCAAAGAAAAAGCCAACGAGCTACCTGCCAGAGCAAATATCGATATTAAAAAAGCTGCAAAAAACAATGCGGAGGTCTTCCTTTCCTATACCATAGTGACTGCACCTTACAATGGTTTTGTTGGGAGAAGAACAATCCAACCCGGACAATTTGTTAAAGAAGGACAAACTTTAGTCAATGTTGTCAGTGAAGAAAAATGGATAAATGCGAACTTTAGAGAGACCCAACTAGCGAATCTCACCGAGGGTACCGAGGTGAATATACAAGTAGATGCCTTTCCAAATTTACATCTCAAAGGAATCATTCACTCTTTTTCTCCAGCCTCGGGGTCTAGATTTTCGGTCATACCTCAGGATAACGCAACCGGAAACTTCGTTAAAATTGAACAGCGCATACCGATCAAAATTATCTTTTCACCAAAACAGGACCTGACAAAACTACGTGCTGGAATGAACGTCGTAGTTCATTCCGCTCACCAATCTTAATCATTCATGAGTTCAAATACATCTTTATATTATAAGTGGGTACCCGAATGGATTAAACTTCCCATGATGATTTTGGCCATGTTTCCACATCTCATGTTAATGTCCCTTTTTCATTCCAATACAGCTTTTACAGCTTCCACATTAGCGATCGAAATGGAGGATATACAGTATTTTCTTTCATTGATGTATGGTGCTATTGTTGTAGCACTATTGATATTTCACCGACTATTTGCATTCTTTCGGGTAAGGACATATATACTTTTGACCTGCACGGTATCCATCCTCATACTATTAGCCATCTCCCTGACCAGAGATCCATTTGTCATTGCTGTGCTCAGAGTGCTTGAAGGCATTTTCTGTGTACTTGAAGGGGCCTGTTTTCTTCCCTTGCTGATGATGCAAATCAGGCATTCCAAAAGTCGAACCATTGCCTATTTCTTCTTGTACACTTTTATGCTGACAGGTGGCACCATAACAACCTCCCTTCTAAAAGAAAGTATTATGGATTATGGCTGGGAAGATATGATCCATGTTGTACTCTATTGGCATTTGATGGTCATCGCCATTGCTTTACTACTCTTGAATAACAACAGATTAAGCCGAAAATTCCCACTTCATCAATTGGATCTGGTCAGCTGTCTCTTTCTGTTACTTTCGTTAAGTTGTGGTGCATATGTATTAATTTATGGCCGAAAATATTATTGGTTCGAAAATGAGACAATCTCGATTAACCTCGCACTTTTCCTTATTTTTGGTGCACTTTTTATCATCAAACAACATCTCGTAAAACGACCCCTATTTCATTTTGAAATTTTGAGCTATAAGAACATTATTTTTGGTGTTATCTTATTTTTCTTATTTTATTTAATCCGAAGCAGTCTCAACAATGTCTACACCGTCATGGCCAATGTATGGAAATGGCCCTGGCATTACATCGTCGATATCCAATACATTAATGTACTGGGGACCATAGTGGGAGTAGGTAGCTCAGGCATACTCTTACTGCGTGATGTATCACCGAAATACATTTTCGGTCTGGGGTTTCTGCTGTTGACCACATCCTGCTTTTTGTTTGTTCCCACGTTCTACCCCGATACTACAGTTTGGGTTATAGGATTGCCACTATTTATTCAGGGAATCGGACAGGGCTGGCTCTTTACACCACTTGTGATCTATATTATAACAGGGGTTGCTCCACATCATGCAGGCAATGCAGGTTTAATGGGTACGACCGTTAGATTTTGGAGTACCAATATTGGTTTTGCGCTGATTCAGAACATCAGTTACACCTTAAATCAAAAACATTTCATCCAGATCGAACAACACTTAAATATGAGCAACCCGATCACGGTCACCTATTGGAGCGCTTTGGTCGAAAAATACCTGGGAACATACAGCGATCAATTGGCAACTAATCTCGCCAGCAAAAGTCTACAGGCAACACTAAGTCAACAGGCATCTCTGATCAGTAATATGGAGATATTTACTTATCTCGGGATATTGGGAGCATTTATCACGCTGATCATTTTTCTATTTACCCCAGCTAAAGCAATGTTCATGCGGTTGCGGATTCCATACCTATAAAAAAAGCTGTTGCAATAAGTCGCAACAGCTTTTTTTTCTACATATATATTTTAATGTCTAAGCGTCAAATTCTTGAAGTGCTTTCTTGATACGTTTAATGACTTCGCCTTGGCCAAGTAACTCAACGATTTGGAAAACATCAGGGCCAAATTTACCGCCTACCAGCATAATCCGGAATGGCATCATCAATTCCCCCATCTTCATTCCCGAGTTTTGAATTGCTTCTTTAAAGAAAGACTCGAGCTCCGTCGCTTTCCATTCCGTAAATCCTTCAAATGATGTCATCATATTTTCAAAGAATACTGTCTTCTCAGCAGACCATTTTGGTTTTACCGCATTTAGATCATATTCAACGGGTCGTACAAAAAAGAAAGAAGCTTGGGTCCAGAAATCCTCAACAAAGGTTAAACGCTCTTTGACGGCTGCAAGTACACGGTTTACATAACCTTCTTCAGCAGCTACCTGATGGTGAGCCAATACTTCCTTGATCTGCGGCAATAAAGAATCGCTTGAGGAACGTTTAATCCATTCGTGATTGAACCATTTCGCCTTCTCAAAATCAAATTTTGCTCCGGCTTTGCTGATGCGATCAACACTGAATTTTTGGATTAACTCCTCCAAAGAGAATAGTTCTTGTTCTGTACCATCATTCCAGCCCAATACACCAAGCATATTGACAAAAGCTTCTGGCAAGAATCCCATTTCACGGAATCCTTTGGTTGTATCACCCGATTTGGCATCTGTCCAGTTCATAGCATACACAGGAAATCCTAAACGGTCTCCATCACGTTTGCTTAATTTTCCATTACCATCAGGCTTAAGGATTAACGGAAGATGTGCCCATTGTGGCATGCTGTCCCTCCATCCTAGGTATTCCCACAATAGGATATGAATCGGCGCAGAAGGCAACCATTCTTCACCACGGAAAACATGTGAGATCTCCATCGCCTTATCATCCACGACCACGGCTAAGTGATATGTTGGCATTCCATCTGCTTTAAGCAAAACCTTATCATCGACAAGGTTGGTATCAAAAGCAACTTTCCCACGGATCATATCTGTGAAAGACAACGTTTCATCCGTTGGAATCTTTATTCGGATTGTATGCGGTGTTCCCGCCGCTAATAATTGTTGAGTTTCGGTCTCACTCAGGCTCAAAGAATTACGCAATTGCAACCTATTTTCATGGCTATAGCGGAAGTTAGATTGTAGCTTACGCTGCTCTTCCAACTCCTCAGCTGTATCGAATGCGTAATAAGCATATCCATTCTCAATTAGCTGTTCAGCATATTTGCGGTAAGATGGTTTTCGTTCACTTTGACGGTAAGGACCATATTGACCACCTTTCAACGGACTTTCATCCGGAGTCAGGCCACACCAAGCTAAACATTCATTGATGTACTCCTCGGCTCCTGGGACAAAACGAGTTTGATCCGTATCTTCGACACGTAAAATAAAATCTCCCTGATGCTGACGTGCATAGAGAAAATTAAACAAAGCTGTACGTACACCTCCAAGGTGCAGACCACCAGTAGGACTCGGTGCAAATCGCACTCTTACTCTTCTTTCTGAACTCATGCCGCAAAATTACCACAAAATTTTTGATTTGGATAACAGGATGACTTCTAAGGTGAAATAAAAGTGCAGAAAACAGACATTTATTCATTAATTTGCAATAGAAGTACACTAATAAGGAATCATGAAACCCTCTCAGATAAGCCAACAACGCTGGAAATTTATTTTGCTCATCTTTGCAGCAATCATTGCCATAGCATCATTGGTTTACACCAATTACCTTGTCCGGAATCTTGCCCACGCCGAACGTTCAAAAGCCGAAGTATGGGCCATGAGCACCAAAAATATTATGACCATGCCCGATGTCGATGATGAATTCATTACATTCATCTACGCTGTCAGGGATAGCCTAAATTTGCCGGCAATTATCACAGACGATAAAAATGATATTATTTTCTGGCGCAATCTCGATTCCACCAAGACTAATATCAAGCCGATCCATGGCGACAGTGTTACAAATGACCTGGATTATGATCCCGTTTATTTCCAGAAACAGCTTGCCTTTATGAAGAAGAGCCATCCCCCCATTACCTTAGAATTGGAAAATGGTCAAAAATGGCATGTTTACTACAAAGATTCCTGGTTTTTGCAACAATTGCGGGTATTCCCTTATGTTCAACTATCGCTGATTGCTCTCTTCCTTATTATTGCCTATACTGTTTTCAATTCCATTCGAAAATCTGAGCAGAATCTAGTCTGGGTGGGACTGACAAAAGAAGCCGCCCATCAGCTGGGTACTCCAATATCTTCATTAATGGGCTGGCTGGAGCTTATCCGGATCAAATTTGACGCCGAAGAAGACGATACGCTCAATGAAATGGAAAACGATATTAAAAGATTAGAAATCGTGGCCGATCGTTTTTCAAAAATAGGCTCAACACCTGTGCTGACCAATCACAACCTCTATAAGGTCATCAAAAATTACATGGATTATTTCCGAATACGGACCAGTAACAAGATTACATTCGAATTACATGGAGACACACATGTGGAGGCCAAACTCAATATTCCTCTCTTCGATTGGATCATTGAAAATTTATTGAAAAACGGGGTAAATGCTATTGGTACAGAGGGAAAGATAACTGTTAATATTTCAGAAAATATTGCGAAAGAAGAAATTTTTATAGACATTAGTGATACGGGCAAAGGAATTCCAAGGTTAAATTTTGAATCTGTCTTCCAGCCAGGTTTTACAACACGCAAAAGAGGTTGGGGACTTGGCCTTAGCTTAACCAAACGAATGGTACGATATCATCAAGGACAAATCTTTGTTAAAGAATCTGAAATAGGTAAAGGAACAACATTTCGAATAATCTTAAAAAGCAACTTAAAATATGAAGCCACTCAAATCTGACGAATATCCGGCAGTCTACGCTCCCTATATTGAGACTGTAGTCGATAACGTATTAGATGCATTGGAAGAACAGACGCTCTCCTTTCCTGCATTTCTGGATGCTATTCCAGAAGAAAGAGGCAATTTCAAATATGCCGAAGATAAATGGACAATCAAAGAGGTCGTCGGACATGTCATCGACAATGAGCGTATCATGGCCTACCGTGCATTACGTTTTTCGCGCAACGATCTGAAAGAACTCGCAGGGTATGACCAGGACTACCTTATTCAATATTCCCGTTACAATGACCGTACGTTGGAAAGTCTAAGTAAGGAATTCACTTACCTACGCAAAGCTAACCTCATGTTGTTCAACAGCTTTAACGATGCTGAATTAGAACGCAAGGGCATGGCCTCAGAGCGCCTCACGAGTGTCAAAGCATTATTGTATGTGATTGCTGGACACCTCAATCATCACCGTATTATCATTCAAGAACGTTATTTAAATTCAGACGATGTCAAAAATTTGGTTTCAGCCTTACAACATTGAGGAAATAAATGTCTTTTTCAATAAATACCTCTCGGGACTATTGGAAATCAAGGCAACCGAAATAGATGATAACAGTATTACAGCAACCATGCCGGTCACAGATAAGGTGAAACAACCCCATGGCATTCTGCATGGTGGCGCCTCAGTAGTGCTTGCAGAATCTTTAGGGAGTATTGCTTCTAATTTGGTGGTTGACCCCGAAAAATACCGGGGGGTAGGACTCGAAGTGAACGCAAATCATATCCGTCCAGTAAGTAGTGGAATTATCACAGCAAAATGTAGCCCAATACATATTGGTCGGTCAACCCATATCTGGGAGATAAAAATGTACGATCGATTCGATAAATTGAATTGTATCTCAAGACTTACAGTAGCTATTGTACCAAAGTAAGCTGAAGTCTGCTAACTCGATTTATCAATCCCATGTAATTCGAAATCAACAATATTTGCAACTAAAGAAGGATAATTTTCACAATTTATTCTTCTTTTTTTTGCCAAATAATTATCAAAATACCCCTTTATTTATTTCCGATATTCAAGAAAATTAAGTAGTCTTGTAAGATGGATATTTTAAAAATCAACAAAAATAGCATGCAATCGTTTGTCTAAAGCTGTTTTTTTGACTGATTTCCAATCCGTGAACGATAACTTAACTAAATATAATTAAAAAAATGACCACTAATCCTAATTCGGGTAAAACAGCGATAGTTCCTATGCTTATTTGCTGTGCATTATTTTTTATTCTGGGGTATATCACCTGGGCCAATGGGGCCTTGATCCCATTTGTACGATTGGCATTTAATTTGGAGACAGATACGCAAGCGTTTTTAATCCTTTTTGCATCGTATATCGCCTATTTTTTCCTGGCATTGCCGAGTTCATGGATTTTAGGTAAAATAGGTTTTAAAAATGGCCTTGTTGCTAGTTTGGTCTTAATTATTATTGGTGCACTTATCATTATTCCAGCCGCATCAAACCTAAGCTATCAGCTCTTCCTTGTTGCGATCTTTGTCCAAGCTTCAGGTATGGCGCTATTGCAGACCGCTATCAATCCATACCTCAGTATCATCGGGCCAATAGAAAGTGCTGCCCAACGGATCTCTATTGTAGGGATTTTCAATAAAACAGCCGGTATGATCGTACCCGTGGTTTTAGGAAGCATTTTATTAAAAGATTACGACAGTATTTCCAGCAAAATCAAAGAACTGAAAGCTGGTGCAGAGCATGATGCTTTACTAGCTGAATTATCGGAAAGACTTCACGGTCCTTATATTGGCGTAGCCATTGGTGTTGCGATTCTAGCTATTGTTGTATTCGCCGTAAAAATGCCAGAAGTTGATGTTAATAAAGAAGAAGAAACAACAGATGAAGCTGCTGTAACAAGCACAAAAAAGACAAGTATATTCCAATTTCCACATCTATTTTTAGGATTTCTCGCTATTTTCTTCTGTGTAGCAGTGGAAGTGATGGCAGGCGATATCATCGGAACTTATGGAAGATTATTGTCTCTACCCCCGTTTTTTGTTAAATATGGTACAACTTTCACGCTAGTCTGCATGCTTGTTGGTTATTTTATTGGTATTATTTCCATTCCAAAATTTGTATCGCAACAGACAGCTTTACGTATCTGTACAATTGTCGGAATTACCTTCACTGCAATTTCTGCATTTTCTACAGGTCTGACGTCCTATATCTTTGTTGCCCTATTAGGTATCGCAAATGCATTGATGTGGCCAGCTATTTTCCCACTTGGGATCAAAGGACTGGGACGATTTACAAAAACAGGATCTGGCATTATGATTATGGGTATTGCCGGAGGAGCAATCTGGCCTTTGATTTATGGTTATCTGAAAGACACTTTACATGTTGATTTTCAACATGCATTTCTCTTTGCAATGGTTCCAGCATACTTATATATCTTGTTTTTTGCTACAAAAGGGCACAAAATCGGAAAAGAAAATTAATATCAAAACAAAATATTGGTATAACGAAAGGGCATCTAAAAATAGATGCCCTTTTTTGTGAAATTCTTCCTATTTTTAAGTGATGAATCTTCGTTCGATTGCAACAGAGATCATTCCACATGCCATGATGTAGAGTGCCTCATCCGAAATAAATGAGCCTCAACCATTAATTCGCAAAATTCTATATTCATAAATAATCGAGCAAACAAGCTCACAATGTAATTATCGAACAAATGAAAAAGAAATTCTTTGCCATTGCTTTTGCAGCAGCCCTGATGTTTACTGCAAATGAATCCTTTGCTCAGTTAAAACTCCCTGCAGCAAGTAGTGCTCAAACAATCACACAGGGATTAGGGATTGAAAATGTAACGCTAAACTATAGTCGTCCAAGCATGAACGGCCGTAAGATTTTTGGTGAACTCGTGCCTTACAATGAAGTATGGCGTACCGGTGCCAATACCAACACAACCTTAACATTTGAAGGTGATGTTAGCCTAAATGGACACAAACTCACTGCGGGAACTTATGCATTATTTACCATTCCTAATAAGAACGAATGGACTGTTATTATTAGCAAGAATACCAAGCAATGGGGTGCCTACACTTACAATCAATCTGAAGATGCATTTCGCTTCAATGTAAAACCACAAAACTTGAGCGCTCCGGTCGAAACATTTACGATCTCTTTTGACAATGTTACACCGACGGATGCAGTACTAACTCTTGCTTGGGAGAAAACAGCAATAAAAGTTGACCTTAAAGTCAATCAACAGGCAAAAATTATCGCTTCCATTGATGAAGCCATGAAAGGTGAGAAAAAACCTTATTTCGCTGCTGCCCAGTATTATTTCAACAACAATCTGGACGAGAAAAAAGCGCTAGCCTGGTTTGACGAAGCCGCCAAAGCACAGCCTAAAGCTGCCCACGTACTATACTGGAAAGCAAAAGCACAATTAAAAGCCGGCGATAAAAAAGGCGCTATAGAAACCGCTACCAAAGGAGTTGAAGTCGCTACTGAAGGTAAGAATAGCGAATACATCAAGTTGAATACACAAATAATCAATGCGGCAAAAAAATAACGCATTGGAAACTGTATAGCGAAAATGGGGGTATCCGAGAAAGTCGGTACCCCCATTTTTTGTTCAGTTCTTTCGTATGCCTCTCCCCGCTCCTATTGAATATTCAATGCACAGCGGCTCCTGATACTTTTGACCGACTTCATTTTATAACTCATCTTTCAGCAATTGTTCCAGTTCTTCGGGCGAAACATTCATATTCACATTACCGTCCTTTGCGAAAGAGATTTCCCCAGTTTCCTCAGAGACAATGACCGCTATGGCATCGGAGATCTCCGTCACCCCAATTGCCGCTCGATGCCGCAAACCAAATTGTAGCGGTAAATCCTCACTATCTGACAATGGCAGTACACAAGAGGCCGTCATAATCTTAAAATCGACAATCACGAGTGCCCCATCATGCAATGGGCTATTTTTATGAAATATACTCTCAATTAGACGTTTTGAAATATGTGCATCGATATACTCACCACTGCTCTGATAATATTCCTCATCAAAATATTTTGAAAAAACCAGGAGTGCTCCGGTTCGTGTACGCGACATACTTCTGCAAGCTTCCACAATCGGCCTTAAATCCTCCGTCAGGTCCTTCTGTATCGCTTTCTTATTTCCTAAAAAGGACCAGAAAACCTTTTTTCGCTTCATCGATATATTCTTGCCCACATGAAGCAAAAAGCGTCTGATTTCCTGCTGGAATACCACAATAAGCGCAATGGAGCCCACAGATATAAATCCACCAAATATTTCGGTCAATAGACGCATGTGCATCTGTTTGACAACAATATAGACCCCATAAAACAGGGCAACCCCGATCAAGATATTCACGGCAATGGTACCCCGGATCAGACTATAGATATAGTAGATAATAATCGCCACCAATATAATATCGATAACATCCAATAGGCGAAAGCCACTAAACAAGCTATAATCGATTCCATCCATATATGCAAGTTAAAAAAAAATAGATATTATTTGTATTTTTACCGTATAACATACAGGAAAATGACTAGACTTTCAGTAAATATCAATAAAATTGCAACGCTCAGAAATTCCAGAGGAGGTAATAATCCTAATCTCGTAGCTGCTGCATTAGCCTGTGAACGTTTTGGTGCACAAGGCATCACTGTCCACCCAAGACCGGACGAAAGGCATATCCGCTATCAGGATGTATTTGACTTAAAAGCCGAAATTCAGACCGAACTCAATATCGAGGGTAATTGCCAGGAACAGAAATTTATCGATCTTGTCCTCGCCAACAAACCCGCTCAGGTAACCTTGGTTCCTGATGCCGAAGGCCAGCTGACTTCCAATCACGGCTGGGATACGATCAAAAACAAAGCCTATCTAAAGGATATGTGCCAATTGTTCAAAGACGCAGGCATCCGTGTATCAATCTTTGTAGATCCTGTAGAAGAGATGGTCGAAGCGGCAGCAGAGACAGGCACAGACCGCATAGAGTTATATACCGAAGGTTTTGCCAGTGAATATGGTTTTGATAAAGAAGCTGCTATCAAACCCTACTTCAAAGCCGCATTAAAAGCGCGCGAGGTTGGCTTAGGTTTAAATGCAGGCCATGACCTAGATTTAAACAATCTCCAGTATTTCAATCAACATATACCCGAATTACTGGAAGTAAGCATTGGACATGCCTTGATTTCAGATGCCTTATACCTTGGACTGGAGGAAACAATCAAACGTTACCTGACCTGTCTAAAATAAATGATACGATGAAGGCTGGATGCCTTAAACAATAGTTACTACAAATAGAAAAGGCTTTCCTGTAGGAAAGCCTTTTCTATTTTGATTCAAGTCCACTATCAAAAGAAAATGGATTCTTCCTAATAGCTACTATTAATGAATTCCCTTAAATATACGGTTCCAACGGATTTTAGAAAGACCTGTACCGATTTCGTCCCAACTCATCCAGGTAAATAATGCCTTACCCACGATATGGTCTTCAGGCACAAATCCCCACCCTCTTGAATCCAAGGAATTGTGGCGGTTATCTCCCATCATCCAGAAATAGTCCATTTTAAAGGTATAGTTATCCGCTTTAACATCATTGATGTAGATACCATCAGCACGTTTCTCCAATTTGTTATTTTCATAAACACGAATAGCACGCTCATAGATTGGTAAGGTCTGTGCATTCAAAGCAACAGTCCAGCCCTTTTTAGGAATCAAGATTGGTCCAAAGTTATCAAAATCCCATTTATACTGAGGATCGTACGGATAAGCACCTTCACCAGCCGGACTTCTTCTGATTTCCTTTACATTTGACCACGATTTCACAAGCGCGACCTCATCATCGGTCATATACAATTCATATACACCAGGTTGCTGATCAGATCCACCACCTTCAATACGTAGTTCACGTAGACGTTCCATATCCAATGGTGTACCATCTGTCAACACATAATAATTCAACTGACTTTCAGGCGGATCAAATCCCGGTTGATCATTGATAAAAAGCTTGGCATCCTTCATTGAAATCTTATCCCCCGGTAATCCTACACAACGCTTGATATAATTTTCACGTTTGTCTATTGGTCGGGCCTGAATGGTAAACTGTGAATTAACGGTCTGCCAGCCGTAGGCTCTGACAAGGTCATAATAACTCGCATTCTGGTTTTCCAAGGCTACTGTATCACCTGCAGGGAAGTTAAAGACAACAACATCATTGCGCTCTATCTTTTGAAATCCTGGCAATCGTTTGTAAGGCAACTCAATCAACTCAGAGTAAGCTTTTCCACCTGTTATTGGCATCGTATGATGTGCAAAAGGAAACGCAATCGGCGTATTAGGCACACGAGGGCCATAATTCAATTTACTCACAAATAAGAAATCCCCAATCAATAAGGTACGTTCCATTGATCCTGTCGGAATCATATACGCTTCAATTAAAAATCCGCGAATAAGCGAGGCCGCAACAGTTGCAAATACGATTGCATCAGCCCATTCACGCACCATAGATTTCTTGTACGGATATTTGATTTTATACTCTTTGTAGGAAGCTTGTTCAATTTCCGCAAGCTTCTCTTCGGTCAATTCCACACCTTCCTGTGCAGCAGTCTTCAGGTTTTTAGCATACAAACCATTCAAGAAACGCACATTGGAATCTTTTGCCCACATGGGTAACACAATAAATGGCACCAAAACAGCCGCAGCATTTTCCCAAAAACGGCGCTTGCCAAAACAATGGATAAAGTCGAGGTAAAGGTTATAGAAAACAAAAATATTGACAATAGGAATCAACAATAAGATCACCCACCATGTTGGTCTTCCTGTTAATTTAGCCTGTATATATTGACTATAAAAAGGTACGATTGCTTCCCAGCCTTTTCTGCCAGCTTTAACAAACAATTGCCACAATCCATATCCCGCTATTGCTGTTAAAACCGCAAAGATAATTAACCACATAATCTATTTATTAGTACTATTTATTAAAATCGAAAATTTCAGTTACTTGATAGAATCCTTTCTTACCATTCAACCATTCGGCGGCTACGACAGCGCCCAACGCAAAGCCATCACGACTATGCGCAGTATGTTTAAATTCTATCTGATCCACTTCAGAACTGTACAACACGGTATGTGTACCCGGAACTTCCTCAATCCGATGGCTCTCAATGAGAAGTTCTTGTGGCTTAGGAATAATTTCGTCTTGCTCACCCACAACAGTATTGACCCAGTTTGTTTTCACATCGCTGTGATCCAAGATACCCTCTGCAATGGTAATCGCTGTACCGCTAGGCGCATCCAATTTGTGGATATGGTGGATTTCTTCCACCTGAACATCATATTGTTTATAAGGTTGTAAGGCTTGCGCCAACATACGGTTGATATGGAAAAACACGTTCACTCCGATCGAATAATTTGAACCATATAAAATAGTTCCATCTGAGTCCAGACATTTTTCTCTGACACTTTCCAATTGATCATACCAGCCCGTTGTCCCCACTACAATTGGCACACCTGCTTCCAAACAAAGGTTCATATTATCCAAAGCAGCAGATGGTACACTAAAATCAATAGCTACATCAGCTCCCTTGATATCATCAACTGTCAGACCGGGACGATTATTTTCATCCACAATTAAAAAAATCTGATGGCCTCTTTTCAGTGCATACCTTTCGATAATCTGCCCCATTTTGCCATATCCCAAGAGAATGATGTTCATATATCTAGAAAATAAAGTATAGTTTATTTTTAAAATTAAAAAATTCCATTGAAAAACAGACACAAAACCGTGATTAACAACGATTTTTTATTACAAGCGTCCGTATTCAAAGATCAATAAGAACCTTACCTCGTCGGCCTTTGCGCTTGCTGTAGGCTTCAGCGTGAGGTTTTTAATTGAATTTCATGGACAACTTTAATCCGACTGTAGGTTTAAAAGTAAACGATCCAGATGCGAGACTTGCATCCATTAATGTAGGTCCGATAGAAAAAGCTGTCTTTTTGGGTTTGTCATCACCGATACTCCAGCGATATTTTAGCATAGAATCAATATATGCTTCGGCAACGTTCAATCCATAGACCCCGAGCGTTAGCAGTACCATCAGATCCCGGTTTCGCCTTGCATTGTCCTTTGCCCGTATAATTGACTGATCGGGGATTCTTTCATAAAAAGGATCTACTGGTCGACCTTCAGCTCGATCTTGTAATACACCCAAAAGTTCCTTATAATATTTATTATTGAAATCAAAAACGAGTACTGTGGTTGCCAATCCACCATAGATCACAGGCACTTTAATCCACCATACACCACCGTTGGTATACTGACCCCAGCCTGGGAGTACCAAAGAACGCTTCCAGGCCTGTTTATTCTTTGCTTCAATAGCCAAGCGTGTTGAATCCTTAAAAACAACTTTCTCCTTCGCTTTGGCCTCCTCCTTTTCGCGCTTTTTACGCTCCTTTCGGGATTCCTTTTTAACAGTGTCCTGTGCTGATTTAGGTTTCAAACTTTCTGCTTTAACAGTTTGAACCTGTTTTTTGGGAATTGTATCGACAGTCTGGGCGTGTACCATCAGTACAGCAAATACGGCAAAAAGCAGACTTATTAATTTGGTCATATTACCAATCTAAAAGTTCAAGAATACGGCTCAGATCATCCTCAGATTCAAAAGGAATCTCAATTGCCCCCTTACCTTTGGTACTCTTCAAATTCAATTTGACTCTTGATGAAAACTTCGAAGCAAGATCATCCTCAATTTTTTGCAGCTGAAATGACATCGCAGTTTTATCCTTGCCAGCTTTTTTCTTTCCGCCTTTTTGAAGTTCGCGAACAAGCTCCTCGGCTTTTCTAACAGACAAACCTTGATCGATGATCAATTTAAAAATATACAACTGCTTATCAACTTCTGGAATATTGATCAGTGCACGAGCGTGCCCCATGGTCAATGCGCCATCACGTATCGCCGCCTGAATCACAGGAGGAAGTTTTAGTAGGCGGAGATAGTTTGTCACTGTAGAACGGTTTTTACTAACACGTTCACCCAGCTCCTCTTGCTTTAAATTACATTCTTCGATCATGCGCTGAAAACTCAAAGCAACCTCAATGGCATTTAAGTTTTCACGTTGTATATTTTCGATCAATGCCATTTCCAGCATTTGCTGATCATTGGCAGTACGGATATAGGCTGGAATTTCAGTGATCCCTGCCAATCTTGAAGCACGGAGACGTCGCTCCCCTGAAATCAATTGATAGTTGCCATCCGAAATCTTACGTACCGTAATCGGCTGGATTAAACCCTGTAAAATAATGGATTCAGACAATTCCTGTAAGGCAACCGGATCAAATTCTGTACGGGGTTGAAATGGATTCACTGCTATTTCTTCTACCCGAACATGGCTGATGCTACCATTTTCTTTGTTTGTATGTACTGTAGAAGAAGTCACAAGCGGTGCCTCTTCAACTTGCTGATTACTTTTAGCAGGAGCTTCTACACTATCGTTTAATAGCGCACCTAAACCTCTTCCCAATCCTGTTTTACGCTGATGTGCTGCCATATTATGCGGTTACTGTTGTATTCATTTCATTAAGATGCCCGTTTTTCTGCAATATCTCACGCGCCAAATTCAAATAGTTGATCGCTCCCTTACAGGAAGCGTCGTGCATGATAACAGAAATACCAAAGCTAGGAGCTTCACTTAAACGGGTATTACGTTGAATGATGGTGTCAAAAACTAAATCCGTAAAATGCGTTTTCACCTCTTCTACAACCTGATTGGAGAGTCTTAAACGAACATCATACATCGTCAATAAAATACCCTCAATCTCCAAGCTAGTATTTAAACGGTTTTGAACGATTTTAATTGTGTTCAGTAATTTACCAAGTCCTTCCAATGCAAAATATTCACACTGAACGGGTATGATAACCGAATCAGATGCAGACAGGGCATTAATGGTGATCAAACCCAAGGAAGGAGAACAGTCAATGATAATAAAATCATAATCATCTTTGACCTGATCCAAGATCTTTTTCATCTTGTACTCCCTTTCGTGCATATTGATCATCTCAATCTCCGCACCCACCAGGTCGATATGAGCAGGTAAAAGATCAAGATTTGGCGTTTCAGTTGACTGAATCGCGTCTCTCGGGTTTAAATCATTGACCAAACATTCGTATATACTTTCATTGATCGTACGAGGGTCAAAACCAATCCCAGAAGTAGAGTTTGCTTGTGGATCTGCATCCACCAACAATGTTTTATATTCTAAAACCGCCAAACTAGCCGCCAAGTTAATTGACGTTGTGGTTTTTCCTACCCCACCCTTTTGGTTTGCGATTGCGATTATTTTTCCCATCTTGAATGAAAACCTTTCTTAATTAAAATGTCATTTTACACTACATTTCACTTTCCCGAAGATCAATTTGTCCAAATATTTACGCTAAATTTAAATTAGCCTAACAAATTCAGCATATTTCGTACTTTTGATTGATCAAAGGCACATATCCTCAGGATGCTAAGATACAAAAAATCAAGATATGTATCCACTTTGAAATAGTGCTTTTTATAAGTATCAACAACACAATGATTTTAATAATATCCGGAACAAACCGTCCCAATAGTAAGACGTTAAAAATAGCAAAATGCTACCAACAGCTTCTTAATCGTAAATCCATTGAGAGTGAGATCTTTTCGTTATCAGATCTCCCTCCAAATATTTTAGAAACAGATCTTTACGGAAAAAGAAGCTCCGCTTTTGAACCGATTCAGCAAAAGGTTAGTCAGGCCGATATGTTTATTTTCGTAGCGCCCGAATACAATGGAAGCATCCCTGGCGCGCTCAAACTTTTTATTGACTGCTGCACCTTTCCGATTAGTTTTTACCACAAAAAAGTTGCATTGGTCGGATTGTCTTCCGGAAGATATGGCAACCTTCGCGGGATAGATCATCTCACCGGAATATGCCACTACCTCAGAATGCATGTCCTCCCCCTCAAGATATTTCTTCCCAATGTACAACAGGAATTGAACGAAAATGGTGAATTATTTAAAGAGGATACGTTACAGTTTATCAACGAACAGATTGAGGAGATCATCCGATTTTAAGCCCTCATGACGAAGATCAACCATAATTCAGTAGATCACCCCTTCCATTTTGCAAAAGTTTATCACATACTTTTGATAAGCACAAGGCTAGCTTATCGATAGGATAAGAATACAGACAACAATTAGACAAACAACGGGAAAACCCTCCCCAAAAATAAAACACCCGCGAAGCATTACATAGCTAAAAAAAGATTATCAGGGGTAGAAAATAAAAACGGGGCTGTCATATTAGACAGTCCCGTTTTATGTTAAAGTAAGATCAGAAACGAGAACAATAATTTATCAGCCAAAGGCCTAAAAAACTATTGTCTCAAATACCATATCTAGATCTAATATCTAAAAATCTAATAGCCAAATATCTCTTTTAAGTCCAGTTTTTTCACCTCGCCCAATTTGGCAAGATCTTCTGGTTTGAGACTATCTTCCTTCGCTACGATACAGTATACATAAGGCTTCTGGCTCATCTCTTTCTTATGGAACATATTCAAGTCAGCATAAGTCAGCTTAGGAGCCTGCTCATAAACAACTTTACGAATATCAGTTGTATTCCCCAAACGTTGTGCACTTAAATAGCTGCCTAAAATAGAAGCATTTAGTACACGTTCACTCGCAATAGATTTCTGCAAACTCACTTTTGCAATATCCAAACCTTTCGAACTTTCAGGTAGCACATCCAACAACTCATTCATACCTTTGATAGCCTCATTGAATTTATCAGCTTGTGTACCGACATAAGCACCCACTGTATAATGATTTTCTTTTTTATAAGGCTGACCGTAGAATGCATAAGTAGAATAAGCCAGTGCTTTCGACTCACGAATAGTCTGGAACACAATACTTCCCATACCACCACCAAAATAATTATTGAACAATGACACTGTTGGTGTAAGTGGATTGGAGTAAGCGTCTGATGTTCTGTACCAGAATACTTCCGCTTGTTTCATATCAAAATTAGCAAACAACACTTGATTTTTATTAGTTGGCTGCTCCGCAAATACCAAGCTTTTTGTACCTTGTACATAGTCCCCCGAACCTTGTTTTAATGGTTTTGCCTTCGCAACAAATTCACTCGCGCTCAATGGTCCAAAATAAAGCAACGTATGTTTCATATTGGCCAGATCATGTAATGCTCTTACAAGATCTTCCGCTTTCAGTGCATCCAGTTCTGCATCTGTAAAAACATTATTGAATGGGTTCTTAGCACCGTATTTTGCATAAGATTTCAATCCCTCCATAATTGCACCTTTGTTTTCCTTTGCATTCGCTCTGGACTTCTTAAGGCGTGCAATATACATTTTGAATGCCTCTTGGTCAGTCACGCAATTGCGCAATAGATCCTGAATTAAAGATTGCGTGGAGATAAAATTCGAATTCAAACCTGAAATTGAAACCAATGTTTCTTCATTTCCTGCCGAGACCGAAAAATCAGATGCCAATTGATAAAAGTCTTTGCTGAATTGCTCACTGGATTTATCTTTTGTGCCCAAAAACTCCAGATAACCAGCCGCCAACGATAACAATTTATTGCTCCATTTCCCCACATCAAAACGATAAGACAGGGAGAATAACTCATTATCACTATTCTTCACAGCAAGCACTGGCAAACCATTTGCGGTAGCTTTCTGAACATCTTTATTGTAGTCTACCCACACCGGCAGGATCTTATCCTCTGGCATTGCCTCTACTTTTTTCAAGAAATCAGATTGATCGTCACGGTTTACAGTGACAGGTGTAATTTCCGGTTTCACTACCTTGACAACATTATTGTCTACCCCTTTTCGCTTATAAACCACGACGTAGTTATTATCGTTCAGATATTTATTGGCAAAATTGACAATATCCTGTTTTGTAATCTTATTCAAACCATCCGAATAACTGACCACCGACGACCAGTCCTGCCCCGATGTAAAAGCATCCATTAATGCTTCTGCACGGTCGCCATAACTTTCATTCTGTTTGATCTCATCTTTTTTCGCGTTATTGACAATTGCACCGATCAAATCATCAGAAAATTCACCTTTGCGCAGTTTATCCAGTTCTTTTAACAGCAACTGTTGTACCTCCTCCAAGCTCTGTCCCTGTCCCGGATTTCCTTGTAGAATCAATAGCGAATAATCTTTCAACACATACGGGAAGGCTCCGGCACCCAATAGCTTCTGGTTCTTCACCAAATCAAGATCAATCAGACCTGCGGAACCGTTCGTCAAAATCTGACTCATCAGATTTAACAGCTGCGCATCCTTGGTTGCAGCACCCGGAAAACGGAACCCCATAAACATAAATTCCGCATCCGGCCCTTTTACCTCCCGAACAATTGGACTTAAAATAGGCTTCTCTGGATCAAAAGTATATGGCGGTATCTCTTTGGGCTGCATAAAAGCAAAACTCTTATCCACCTTCTTCACAACTTCTGTAGGATCAAAATCACCGGACATGATCACACCCATATTGTTAGGCACATAATAGGTATTAAAATATTCTCGGATCGCTTTTAACGATGGATTTTTTAGATGTTCTACTGTACCGATAGTGGTCTGCTTGCCATAGTTATTATTTGGGAAAGCCGCTTCAAACATGGCTTCAATAGCCCTGCGGCTATCTTTATCCAATCCGATATTTTTCTCCTCATAGACGGCTTCCAGTTCTGTATGGAACAGACGGAGTATCGGATTTCTAAAACGCTCCGCTTGTACAGCAAGATACTTATCCATTACATTGCTCGGAATCTGCTCTTGGTAAACCGTTTGTTCAAACGACGTAAATGCATTTGTACCCTCAGCACCCATGGATGCCATCAGTTTATCGTATTCATTGGCGATAGCATACTTAGCGGCTTCGCCAGAAACACGGTCAATTTCCTTGTATATCGCTTTCCGTTGTACTTCATCGGTCGTGCCGTTGTACTTTTCATAAAGTGCATCAATCTGATCCAGCAAAGGCTTTTCCTTGGCCCAATCTTTGGATCCAAATTTATCTGTCCCCTTGAAGAGCATATGTTCCAGATAGTGTGCCAAACCTGTATGATCTTTTGGATCGGTTTTACTTCCGGCTTTTGTCGCGATGTAAGTTTGGATACGCGGTTCTTTTTTGGTTGGACTTAGGATAACGGTTAGACCATTTTTGAGTTTGTAAAACCTCGAATGGGTAGGGTCATTAGTCACATACTTGTAGGTATACCCGCCTTCAGAAGATTCTTTCCAGTCAAATTTGGCGTTCTGGGCAAACAAAGTACCCCCCGCTGTTGTTAGAGCAAACGTAACAGCAGTAATTTTAAATAGATTTTTAATCATATTTCCTTTTTCTTTTCAGCTCAAACTTAGATAAATTGCTGTGGATATGCAATATAATTACGTAGATATAAAAACAATTTATTGCGGCCGGTCGCTGTTGCACTTTCTTCTTTGTAGCTGAAGTACGGCAATTTGTCATCTGTATTTCCCATATGCTTAATGAATATTGTTACAATGGTTTATCATTCTTATTTTTGCAAAAATTTTAAAAAACGCAAACGTTTTATTTCATGAGATCAAGCATACTTGTTTTTGTGATCTTCGCGCTTCTTTCCTTTCATACACATGCGCAGGTCACTCCCAGAATAGAAAATCAGAAAGACACATCAAACAACCGTACTCCAGCAAAAACAAGGTTAATATTTCAACTTGAGCATGAAAGTGGAGGCGAGCTCAAATTTAACGAACGTTCGAAGCAAACCCTGGAAGACTCCTATTACAGTGGCCTTAATTTTCGCGTTGGTTTCCAAACACAATTTCAGGATTCATTAAAAAGCATTTACAACGAAATATACAACTATCCCATTTATGGTGTCGGCATCTATAGCAGCACTTTTGGCCAGGAACACCTGGGCCAACCTTTTGCTTTCTATGGCTTTGTTGCGATTCCTATAAAACCGAAAGTCAACAGCCGATGGAACTTCAACTACCGGATTGCATTGGGACTTTCCGGCAGGTTCAACCCTTACAATGAGCAAGAAAACCCCTTCAACCTCCTCATCGGAAGTAAAAACAATGTATTTATCGACTTTGGGCTTCAGGCCAATTACCGGTTAAGCCAGAAATTCCAGATTGGTGCCGGTGTGGCGTTCCACCACTTTAGCAACGGAGCATTAGCTTTGCCAAACACAGGAATAAATCTGCTACCATTGAGCTTATCCGTTTCTTACACACCATCAAGCAAACCGTTTGATTTCAGAAAACGCACGGTTCCAAAAATGGAAGAAACGGAAGAACTACATTTTAATTATGCTTTTGGATTTAAACAGATCGATCGCGAGCATGATGGTCAATATTTCAAATCAACCCTGGGGGCCTATTATAGCAAGCATTTTGGGTACAAATGGCGTCTTGGCGCTGGAATGGATGCATTCTATTCAGCAAGTGGTAACGACGAAAAAGTCGCTGGGGATAAAGCCGGTAAATTCTCCGCATTATTTTCTTATGGCCCCGCTTTCTATATTGACCATGTGTTAAATTCCAGGCTGTATATCAATGGAAATGTTGGCGTATACTTACACCGTAATAAATTCAATGGAGAAAGTACACCCGTATACCTAAGAGCAGGTGTACGCTATAAAGTGTATAAAGATTTCTTTGCTGGAGTTTCTATTAAAGCACATGGTGGTAAAGCAGACTTTATCGAATGGACAACAGGCTATGGCTTTAAGTTAGGTAAAAAACGGGGGACTCCAACCAGCAATTAATACATGTGCTCTACGGATCCGATAACAGAGACAAATACATTGGTACTATAGAAAGCCATTTTAACAGCATAAAAAAAGCGTTCATAAGAACGCTTTTTTATTGTGGGGATTACTGGGTTCGAACCAGTGACCCCTACCTTGTCGAGGTAGTGCTCTAAACCAGCTGAGCTAAACCCCCTAACGAAAAAAAAGCACCATTTATTGATGCTTTTGTGGAGGCTACAGGATTCGAACCTGTGACCCTCTGCTTGTAAGGCAGATGCTCTGAACCAGCTGAGCTAAGCCTCCGTTTTGGATTGGTGGAGAATACTGGATTCGAACCAGTGACCCTCTGCTTGTAAGGCAGATGCTCTGAACCAGCTGAGCTAATTCTCCGACTTTGTATGGTGGAGGCTACAGGATTCGAACCTGTGACCCTCTGCTTGTAAGGCAGATGCTCTGAACCAGCTGAGCTAAGCCTCCATACTTTTTTAAAGAACGCCGTTCCCTAATTGCGTGTGCAAATATAGCTTAAAAATTCTATTCTCAAAATTATTTTCAAAGATTTTCTACATTTAAAACCGCAACAAGCTAAAAAACACCCACATAATTTTCATAGCTATTAATCGTAGAACTTCCATGAAATACCAAATCTAAAGTTGGCCGTATTCATTGGATAACGTCGCACAGTATAATAACCATTCGGGTAGAAATTCTGATTTAGGAAATTATAACTTAAAAACATATTGACCCGCTGTATATTGGCGGTGATCCATAAATCCATAATCGGATAAGTAGAAAATTCTATCTGCTGATAAGCGTTATAAAACTGTCCTGTTCCTATCGAATAATTTGGATTGGCATAAGGTGTATTAAATTTAGCATCAATACCTATACTATAATCAATGACTTTATAAAAGAGATTGCTATAATAGAGACTATGCCAAGTATAAACCTCAGGAATAGCCAAAACGCTCTGTTGATCAGTTTTTTGATAAACCACCAAGTTATCAAGTGTAAAATGATTGAGTTTAAATTTCTGGCCCACACTCACTTTCAATAAATTGGCATTATCCAGTTGCGCTGGATTAATCCATTTATCCTTCCTACGGTCGTTTTGCGGATTCGGCAGCTCTTCAAAATAAGTATAGTTATTCATCAGAAAATACTCAACTTTTCCGTTGAAACCCAATGTAGGGTTACGGTATTGAAAAGCGACATTTTGAATTTTGGTCTTTTTCAAGCCCAGATCATTCCAGTTGCCATAAGTATAGTTCAGGTTCTCAAAAATCATTTCAGGAGATTTGTTCTGCGAATAGGCCGAAAGAGTCACCTTTCCGATTTTATCCCCCATGGAGATATCCGCCTTTGCTTCATAGAGGAAATCCCCTATATTATGACCAAAAACAATCTGATTGGCTTTTAAGCTAAAATCTAACCGATCTGAAAATTTGTAACCCAACTCTCCCTTGACAATTCCATTTTGATAGAAACGATCAAAAGTTGTACTATCTGGCAATTTCTTAAGCGGTTCAGGATACGCGGTCTGATTACTATAGTAACGCATTGAGTCTACCTGACTCTGCTCCACCCAGTTCATATCATGTTGAAAAGCGAGGTTCAGCTTAGCTTCATTTTTAAAGATTGATTTACCGCGCAGAAAGAAATTATACTCAAACTCATTGGAAACATTAGTGATCGCTGTTTTATCATTATTCAGCGCAAGTGCTTTATTATTGTAAGGCATTGCAGCAGCCCGGTCGTTCATGTTCTTGAAGAAGTTATAAGTCTGCCTTCTTACCCGGGTGTTATGAGCCATACTGTTTGTCGGATAGATCTGCATGGTCGGCTTACCCTTATCTACGGTATCAATCCGACCTACATAGAGTGACTGACGCAGAAACAGCGAGTTGTCCCACCATTTTGATCTTGGCACAGTAGCATTACTAGCATCCTGAAATTTGACAGGAAACCGATCCGGAGACTGTTTGTTTTCGGGAGCAAATGGACGATCTTCAATAGTAGAGCCATTTTCCATTGCATCTAAGCGGTTAAAAACGGCGTTGATCAATAAATTATAACGATTATTTTTAGACTCGTACCACGATGCAATGGATGCCTTCAGATCCGAATAATTCTGATTAAGATAAAATCCATCTGTTTTCGTCGAATGGAAGTCAACATTCATGTTCCATTGCGAATTGATGTTCTGCGCTACCCGGGCCCTAAAAACTTGATCATTGAAAAAGAACCCCACCGCTGACAGTTCGGAATAACGCGCCCGAGCCCTAAAATATTGAACAGAGTCAGGATTTAACAAATAACGTTCTAAGGCAGTGAATCCAGACTGAAATCCAATTGTCTTTTTGGGTTGGAATAACAAGTCACGTGTAGCAAGACCATATGACCCTAGATTCACACTGGGATTCCAGGGTAGATTTTGGGGATTGTAATATTGATAATTACGATGTGATGTATCTATTTGCCTTGTGTAAGTTCCCTTTTTAAGCATATCCAATGTCGCATAACGGATATACTTCGCAGAAAGGATAACCGAATCTTTTTTCCCATCTTCTTTGGCTCTCGCCGAATCCAATGCGCTGCTCCACTCTTCTTTGCTTTGCGCAATAACATCCATGGAACAAACAAGTAAGACACACAGTGCGGCTAATACGCGTACGATCAACTTCATCTAAAATTGTATATAGTCTAAATTTACTGCAAAGCTATCAATTCTTTCAAAATTAATGTCATCTTAGGTTCCGCTTTCTCAGCGACAGCGACGATTTCCTGCAAAGACACAGGTTTTAACACATCGTGAAAGCCCTCATCCGTAACAACAGAGATCGCGAACACGGGAAGAGCCATATGATTGGCAACAATCACCTCTGGTACTGTACTCATGCCGACTACATCCCCACCAATAATTCGCATAAAGCGGTATTCAGCTTTTGTTTCCAGGTTTGGTCCCTGCGAGGAGACATATACAACTTTTCGTGCTGTAATTCCATGCTTTGTGGCAATTTCAAGAGCTTGTTCAATCATTACCCGATTATACGGTTCACTCATATCTGGAAAACGAGGCCCAAATTCAGTCAGGTTTTGCCCACGCAAGGGATTGTCAGGCAAGAGATTGATATGATCTTCAATAATACCTAGATCTCCATTCCTGACCTCAGGATTCAGCGATCCCGCTGCATTTGATACAAAGAGCTTTTTGACGCCCAGTACTTTCATGATCCGAATAGGAAAAGTAATCTGCTGCATATCATAACCCTCATAATAATGAAGCCGTCCCTGCATGGCAACCACATTCTTACCATTTAACTTTCCAAAAATCAATTTACCGGAATGGAATTCTACAGTAGAGATGGGGAAATTAGGAATATTGGAATACATCAGCTGATATTCGATCTCTATCTCATCAACCAATTTACCTAAGCCAGTACCTAGGATGATACCGAATTCTGGAGTAAAATCTCCAATTTTTCTACGGATAAATTCCGTAGTCTCATTTATGCTATGATACATACGTACAAAAAAACTAAGTATCTCAAACTTAACTTAATTTTTTTGTACGTACAAATCAAATATCGCAGCTTAGTTATGCGAAAGCGCCTTTTCACTCGCCTTGCCAGGAGAACTGACCAAAAGCATCAAGAAAGTGATAAAACCATTGATGATAATCAGGTCCAGCCCGATCACATATGGCGTATAAACCTCAATCACATAAGTTTTCAGTAAATACAATATAGTTGGTGAAAGCACACAGATATAAGGCACCGCTTTGTCCCGAACAGCAGATTTTGTGAAGATTCCAAAAACAAACAATCCCAGCAATGGACCATAGGTGTAACTCGCTGCCGTAAATATCGCATTCACTACCGAGTCATCATTGATCAACTTAAATACGAGTATCACCAATAGCATCACAATCGAAAAACCGAAGTGTACATAATTACGTTTTTTGACAAGAGCGGGATCATTTGGATTTTCCTTTTTATTGAAGTTCAGGAAATCCACACAGAACGAAGTTGTCAATGCTGTAAGTGCACTATCGGTTGTTGCAAATGTAGCCGCTGTCAGCCCCATCATAAAGATGATTGCCGGAACGATAGCCAGGTGATTCAATGCAATCTCTGGGTAGAGGTAGTCGCGTGTCGCCAGTTGTGACACGTCAATACCGTTTTTGGCTGCATAGATATATAACAGGGCGCCCACTGCCAAAAAGAAAATATTGATCACCACAAATACACTTGTGAATGTAATCATATTTTTTTGCGCTTCTTTGATCGTTCCCATTGACAGGTTCTTTTGCATCAGGTCCTGATCAAGTCCCGTCATGGCAATAGTCACAAAAATTCCACCCAAGAATTGTTTCCAAAAATTTGCTTTACTGCCAACAAAGTCATCCCAAAAGAAGATTTTGGAATAGCTGCTTTCTTTGACTGCCTCAAAGGTATCTACTATTCCAAAATCCAAGCCCTTAGCCATAAAATAGATCGAAAGGATAACGGCTGTTACTAAAAAGGTAGTCTGTAGGGTATCTGTTACAATGATGGTTTTTAATCCTCCTTTATTCGTATATAGCCAGATAAGCACCAGACAGATCACTACCGTGATCGCGAAAGGCACATTCCAGGCATCAAAAATAAAATGCTGCAGGACAATTGCAACCAGGTATAAACGAAAGGCTGAACCAATGGTACGGGAAATCAGAAAAATAGCGGCACCGGTTTTATAGGTTGTGTGCCCAAAACGTTCTTCCAGATAGGTGTAGATGGAGGTCAGGTTCATCCGGTAGTAAAGCGGAAGCAATACATAAGCGATGATAATGAAGCCAACAGCATTCCCTAGCACAAATTGAAAATAGCTAAATTCCGAAGCGCCAACAGCACCGGGAACAGAAATAAAAGTTACACCGGAAAGCGCTGTACCGATCATCCCGAAAGCGACCATATACCATTTCGAATTTCGGTTAGCGACAAAGAAGGTAGAGTTGTCGGAAGATCCTTTTGAAGTGAAGTGCGCTACTGCGAGTAAGACCGCAAAATAGATCACAATAAAGGATAATAATATAACTGGTGACATAGTTTGTTTTTAATAGGTGATTGTGATGCTGATAGTTTTAATGTGTCGCCTGGTAGGCTTCGATCGCTTGCCTTACATTGCCAAATTGTTCCAACAAAGCTGCTGCATCCTCTTCAGTTGCCCCAGTCTGATCCATAATAATGCGCACACCCCGGCCGACCAATTTATGATTTGACAATTGCATGTCAACCATTTTATTCCCCTTAACTCGGCCCAGCTGAATCATTACTGCGGTACTGAACATATTTAATACAAGCTTTTGTGCTGTACCAGACTTCATACGAGTAGACCCGGTCACAAATTCTGGCCCTACAATGACCTCAACAGGATATTGTGCAATTTCAGCAATCGGAGAACCGCCATTACAAACGATACAACCTGTTATCAGCCCTTTTTCATTTGCAGTCTTCAAGCCACCAATGACGTAAGGCGTAGTACCCGAAGCGGCAATACCGATCACGACATCATTCTCATCAATATCATAAGCTTCCATATCCTTCCAGGCCTGCTCCAGATCATCCTCAGCAAATTCCACAGCCTTACGGATCGCGGTATCCCCACCAGCAATTAACCCAATGATCCACTCAAATGGCACACCATAAGTCGGAGGCAATTCAGATGCATCTAAAACCCCCAGTCGACCACTTGTACCAGCTCCGATATAAAATGTCCGACCACCAGCCTTCATTTTCTCTACCGTAACCTTAACCAATGCTTCGATCTGAGGAATAGACCTTTCAACAGCTAGTGGCACAGATTTATCCTCGTTATTGATATTAGTCAATAACTCATGTACAGACATCTTGTCCAAATCCTGATAATTCGAATCTTTCTCCGTTGTATTAACCATTCTTAATATATATTGTATTTCTTAATTCAATAAACTAGGGATATCCACGATTTGATAACCCTTCTTTTTTAATATCTTAATTATATCGTCCAAATAACGATATAATTTATCTTTCCGTCTGTCATCCGTCCCCATATGGATTAGTACCATAAAACCATTCAGGCCAGATTTCGCTTCATAAGACCAAAGGCCTTCCAAAATTGCGGCAGAAGACAGATAACGTTTCCCCATTTCGGGATACGTGTAATCTGCAGCGGTCCGTATTCCGGGTGTATAATTGATTGAAGACAACCCTACTTCTTCTGCCCACGCTACCGTCTGGCTATTATACCATTCATAAGAAGGAATATAATAGTGTAGCTTGCTTGTATCCACCCCCGAAAGCGCCAATTCAATCCGATTAGCCTTCAAATCCCGCAGGAACGAATCCCGGCTGATCAGCAAATTATCCCGGCTCCCCCAGTCACTGATCAGGAGATGCTTATCTGAATGTCCTGATACCAAATGTCCGTCTTTCAACATCTGCCGGATATAAGGCTTGAAACTTGCATTCCGCAGATAATCTCCTGTTAAGAAAAAATTCCCCTTCACATGATGATGCGTCAAACTTTTCAAAACCACCGCTGTTCCTTCTGACAAATCATGCCCTGTAAAAAGCAAGGCCATTTTTTTTGTTGTCGAATCGCCACGGACAACAGCACCAAAGACATCCCTGATTACTTTTTTCCAACAGGCTCCTCCAATGCCTTTCCTTCTTTAGCCGCTAGCAAGTAGATCAATGAAGCTGTTCCATCCATGGTGGGTTCATTGGTACTGTAGTCGCCATAATCATCATGGTAGACAGCCAGATCACTCTGAAAGTCCGCATAGCTATCAGGGTTGTTTAGTTTAATACCGATCAAATTACGGTAGGTAGAGGCCATTATTGGACCATCTACCAAGCCACCATCAATCGGATGTTTACCCAAATAGGTAAAAGCAGAATGTGGATCAACTGGTGTATCGCCCCAAGATGGGAGACCATAGACCATACTTGTTCCCCATGGATTGGCACCAAAGAGCCAATCGAAATTTGCTTGCTCCAGTTCGTCAAACCGATTATCCCCTGTCAGCTCTTTATACCAAAGGCATTGCATTGCGAAAGAAGCCGTTAGATTGTTACTGCACCAGATAAAAGGAACTCCTCTTAAAAATGCATTTTGCTCCGCACGTTTATTGACCTCTTCAATACCTTGTCTATAATATGAAACAATCTCCTCGCGATCCTGTCCTTTCAATTTTTTTGCCAATTCATAATGTCCCAAGTTGATAAAAGGATACCACTGATAATGTGCAGCAGTATCTGTTATCATCCAGGGTGTTACTTTTTCTTGTCTGGCATACTGCATAGCTTCTTCGGCAAACTTGTTTTTCTTTGTTACCGAAAGTCCCATTGCCGCTGCCAGCTGCATATCATCCACCCAATTGTCTTCGGCATAGATATAAGGCGATTTGACCGAAACCGTCTGTGTCACCCCGGGCTTTATATTTGCATACGCATAGGCTGTCTCCGCTTTCTGTGACAGCAATTTTGCATATTTTTTATCCTCTTTTCCAAAAAGCACAGATCCCAAACGGAAAGCACTGCTAAATTTCCCCGCTGTAGAACTTGTTCCGGTGGTGTTATTCATAAACTTTCCCCTTTGTTGCGGCTCGCCATCTATGAAATACACTGGGCGTTCAAATCCACGACCATAATAAGGATCCTCCTTGGGCATGCGCATACTTGCATGATCTCGGTCGTCCGCAATCTGATTATACATCTGATTTGCTTTGGGATGCATCTTCAACAACCAGTCCAGTCCCCATTTAGCTTCATCCAATATATCAGCACGGCCGTTCTTCCCATCCAGACCATTTGCCTGCTTTTGATCTGCAAACACCTTGGGAAAGTCCCGATAAGCCGCCAGCAGATGAAATGTTGCATTTGCCGAAGTCGTCGCGTATTGCAAATAATCAGAAGCATCATGCCAACCTCCGCCAGCATCAATATGCGAGCTATCCGCTACACCCACTTTACCTGCATACAATGTAAAGCCATCATGTGTATGACAACTGTCCTTTAAAAAAGGATTGAACAATGTCCGTTGTTGACGCATATACCGCAATACAAAGTCCGCGGCACCCTTATAGACATCGCGGGCTATCCTAAAATGAGGAGATTTGATTTCTCCCACCTGGATAAAAAACCTTCCCGTATCCTGTAAAGCCGAGAAATCGAATCGAAAACTCTGCACAAAAGGGCCGTAATCACCATAATCCTTCCCTACGGGATGAGCATACACTGTCTTACCTGTCTTTGCATCTTTAATCTCAAAAGAACGAAGCTGCCTGATTGATTTCCCGCCCCATACCGCGACCTTTTTACCTGCCGGAGTATAGCCTAATTGGTTTATTCGAATCCAAGCATTTTGCTGTGCTTCCGCAAAGTTACAAACAAAACATGCAAAAACAAGCAAAAAAGCTTGACGTAAATTTAAGAAGTTTAGACATTCTTTTATCATAATAAGGCATTTATTTTTAATAAAATCAACTCAAACGGTTGTTTAAAACCTCAAAGAAACTATTTTACCGTCCATCGTGCTTGCAACAACCTCATTACTACCGTTTACAGCAACAGGATTGAGCATTCCATTGGAAATTTTATATTGCCACATTATATCGCCTGTTTTTGCATCAACAGCCGAAAGCAAACCCGAATGACTCGGCACAAACACCAATTTGCGATTTGTTTTTATCGCTGATGGAGTCAATTCATAAGGCAATTTTAGTTTTGCTTTCCAAATTACATCCATTTTCTCACCTGAAGAAGAAATCCCCAGCAAATCGCCATCCATTGTCTTCACGTAAACCTGTTTTTTATTTACAGCCAGTCCCATAGACTCCCGCACACGTATGCTGTCTTTCTTTTCTCGCCAGACCACAGCCCCATTCTTTGCATCCAATGCCGTCATAAATCGATCCGGCGCAACAACAAATACGCGATTATTTATCCCAACGGGATTGCAGGCAGCAGCCGAAAACATCCGGTTGGCATGACCATTGTTCCATTGCCAGGATAGTTTTCCAGTTTTGGCATCCAATGCATAAAATCCATTTCCCCAAGAACCGAAGATGATATTACCCAAATAATACGTTGGCAAAGTAGACACAAACCCTTTGACCTGATCAAAACTCCATCTTAATTTACCAGTCTTTATATCCAAGGCCCTAAATTTACCATCCGAACCACCAATAAAAGCGACACCATCATGCAGCAGTGGCGAACCCAATACTGCCTTATCTGTCTGCACCTTCCAGAGAAGTTTTCCATTTTCCGCATTGACAGCATATATAAAGTGATCCGAAGAACCGGCTACAACGATACCCTTCCAAACCGCTGGCGTGGAGTACACTTTCCCTCCCGTCCTATAAGCCCAAAGTTTTTTACCGGATTTAAGATCCAGCGCAAAGATATCCCCCGCAGTATTGGAGGTAACAACCTTGTTTTTATAGATTGTCAGTCCTGCACCAATATCGCTAGCATCTTCAAAAGTCCAATTCACATGAACAGCACTTGCATACTTTTCATTGACCGCATAACTCGGCCGTGGATAAGTCGCAGTTTCGCGGTCATAGTGATGATCAAACAAAGGCACTTCTAACCAAGGTTTTTCTTGTGTACCAATTCCTGGATTACGCTCTTGATAAGTCGCTTTTCCATCGGCGATGGTTACAATATTATAGCCACCGACAGGTTTATTTGCACGTAGATTGGATCGGCCCATCACACCCGGAATTCCCTCCCAGTCGTAGGCCTTGTTCGCATGTCCATGTCCGCAGAAGGCCAATTGCACATTACGTGTTTTAACGCGCTTCAATGCATCAAACCAATTGTTCAGGGAGGAGTCTTGTGGATAATGGTTAATATAAATTAGCGGTGTTTGCCTGTCAGGATTCGCAGCAAAGATGGAATCCATCCACACCAGATTTTCACGTGGTATCTGTCCGGGACTCATGCGCATATTCGGCCCAGAGTTTGTTCCGATAAATTCATAACCCTTATGTTTAAAGAAAAAAGTCTCCCCACCAAAAACAGTACGAAAGGTATTGGCTCCATTTTCAGACCAATTCCCATCGTGGTTACCAGGAATGACATACCAGGGCAGCTGCAGGCTATCCAAAATCCGCTTTGCCAATTTCAGTTCCTGATCAGCCCCAAATTCAGTGATATCTCCTGAGAGAATAACAAAATCGATGTCTTTCAATGTATTAAGATCCTTTACTGTACGTCGCAGATCTTCCTCCCCTGTTGCACCACCAACGTGTGTATCCGTGACATGGGCAAACTTAAATGACTGCGCAAAGGAAATATTGATAATGCACAATAATGCACTAATAAAGGCTATAAGCTTCGGTTTCATGGATAAAGTTTTCTTAAAAATAGCGTTTTTATGCGTAAACATAAAATATAAATGCGTTTTTATGCATGATATTTTTGATACAACAAACATATTACCTATTTCTTTTCCAATAGATTTACAAAAAAGCCTTGTCTAATTCCTAGACAAGGCTTAATAGTATTAAGAATCGAATTACCAGCCCTTTGTTTGGGTCAGTTTATAACCTTTCGAAGCATATTCATTTATCTGCTCAAGACCAACGGGAGCCATATAGGAGCGATCTGAGAAAGACTCACGGTTTCGTACGGTTTCGACAAGATAGAAGCCAACCATCTGACTAGAGTTCTTACCATCATAAGTGATGACTTTATTCGTAGCATCCACCACTTTAAGAATTCCCACCTTCGAAGGATCCAGCAAAGCCGGAATATCTTTCTGAACATCAATCCAAGGACCACGGTAATAATCCTGATTTTTGTCAAAATTCATATAATCCAGTTTTTTCCAGCGTTTAATATCCAACAGGCGAAGTCCTTCATAAACAAATTCCATGCGGCGTTCGCGGCGGATTTCCCAAGTTAACGGAGACACATCAGCATCTCTTGCAGGGTCATTTGCGATAGCTCCTATTTGCAATGGCGCTGTTTTCTGCACACCTTTCGATGCAGCTACAGCATCTATAGGACGATTACGTATTGCATTGATAGATTTATCAATATCGCCTTGCGTTACAGCCGCCCCTCCAAATCCTTCAGCCAAAATCTGCTTCGCTTCGACGAAATTCAGCACAACCTCCGCTAAACGGATAACCGGCGCGTCTGATGTATTCGTCATACCACCCCAGGCTGCCGGATATTTGCCACCGATATAAGTCATAGCCTCCCTTGATGCAAACTTAAATGCATAGAACAATGTCGACGAGGAAGTTAATGGCTTCTCATAAAATGAAGCCTCAAAACGAGGATCTCTTGTAACGGCCAAATCTTTAATAGAGAAACTGCTCGCATTTGCTACAGATGAGTTTTGCCAAGGTTTTCCATCATTACACAGAAACGACTTGACTAGAACAAGGTTGGATGCATTATCCTGACGCTCTGTACCATTGCTATATGAACCAACACTGTGCGTTACATTTTTAGTCGCGTCATAAGCACGATACATGATCACTTCCTGATTGGCGCTTAAATCCTCTGATGCAAAAAGGCTCTTAAAATCACTTGTAAACTTATAAGCTCCAGAATTCATGACGACTTCAGCCGCCTTCTGTGCCAATTCCAAATATTTCTTCGCTCTTTCTTTATCTATATTATGATAATATAAATAAGATCCTTCGAACAACATGTAACGGGAAATAAAAGATGCCGCAACATATTTATTCAGGTATTGTTTCCCGTCATTTGTACGCATGTTATCCAATACATATTGAAAATCCTCGTACACACGATCCATAACCACACTACGATTATCCCGGTCTTTATACAAAAGATCTGTTTCAGTATCTTTCAGTTCTTTATCATAATAAGGAACATCACCAAATACCTCTACCAAACGACTATACTCCGAACCTCTGAAAAAACGGGCCACAGCCATCCAATGACGATAGGTCTCATCATTAATATTGGGTTTGGTCACACGCTCAATGCGGTCAACAAAAATATTTGCCTTTCTAACATAAACAAAATTCCATGTCGGACCTGAATATTCCCGCAACATTTGCGGGGTCTCCATCAAAGCAATTGTACTTGCATATTCATTCTTGCGGGTAGAAGGAACAGTATTTTCAAAATTATCCTGAATATTTCTCTTCGTCAAATCGTCAGAAAAATTATAACCTGTTACGGGAGCATAGGCAGTTGCATAACCCGAATTATTCCCTGTAAAAAAATTGGGATAGAATCCATTCGCATAAAGACGCAAAGCCAGCTCGTTTCCCCAGCTATTTTGATCTTCGATACTCGTTAACTGATCACGATCCAAAACATCTTTATTACAGGAAGACAATAAAACTGTTGCCCCCAGCGCCAAAAAAGCTATTTTCTTTGTAAGTTTCATTTTTGTAAATTTTAGAAGTTAACTTGGACACCAAACGAAACCGATTTGAACATTGGTGTACCAACCCCTGTTCTACCCGAGTTATAATTCTTGTCATTGAATATAGAGAAGCCATTGATTGCTTCAGGATCCACAGGTAAGCCTTTCAGTTTATCAAACGTAAAGAAATTCTCCAAAGAAGTATATATTCTCGCCGTTTTTATATACGCTTTATTTGTCAGAGACGAAGGCAAAGTATACCCCAGCGTAATATTCTTAATACGCATATAAGACATATCCAACAAATAGCGCGATTGTTTTACCATATTATTCGCGTCATTGCTCGCAGCATTGTTATATGCCGCTGGATAGAAGGCATCTGTATGATCTTTTGTCCAGAAGTTATCCGCAATAGCAGCAGGCATCGCACCGTCCGAAGAGTTATAACCAGGGATAGTCAAGAACCCATTCCCCCAAAGCTGGCGTTTACCCACACCTTGTAGAAATGCCGAGAAATCAAAACCTTTATAATCAAGCCCGAGACGAAAACCATATTCATAACGTGGAGTTTCATTACCGATAATTTCCAAATCACCATGGTCACTTAATGTCTCAGCACCTTTGTCTATCTTACCGTCACCATTTAGATCCACAAATTTCACATCACCGGCCCCAAAGTTAAACTTACTATCCGTTGAGAATGTATTGTACGCTCCATTTGGGTCAGATAGCTTATTCATATCTTTTCCGTTCACTTTAATTGGCACATAATTACCTTTGGAATCATACTCAAAATCAGACGCCTGATACAATCTATCTGTACGATAACCCCAAATTTCACCAACATCTTTACCAACGTAATAATCGGAAATCACTTTAGTATCCGTATACTTCAAGATAGTTGATTTGGCATCCGACAATGTTCCACGAACATTGAATCCAAGCCCATTCTCAAAACGGTGATTGAAATCCATCGCCAACTCCCAACCCTGCGTACGCAATGCACCAAAGTTCCCTTGTGGCGGCGGAGCACCAAAAGTCGCACTGACATTACCACTAGGAACAATCATATTTTTTGTATCACGACGGTACCAGTCGAACACCACGCCGAATTTATTTTTGAACATCCGCATATCCAAACCAATATCTGTGGTTTCGATTCGCTGCCAGCCCAAACTACTTAGTACTGCTGATGGCGTCCCAATATTATAATAACGGCTTCCATCTGCACCCAACCAGCTGATATCACCCGGAATCATCGTCGAAGTATATAAACTTGGCAGCACCGTCTGATCACCGATAGAACCCCAAGACCCCCTAAGCTTCAATTGATTCAATGTCGGTTTTGCCCATTCCATAAAACTTTCCTCGGATGCTACCCAGCCTGCAGAGAAGGACGGAAACCATTGCCATTTTAGGTTTTTTGGAAATTTCGACGAGCCATCATAACGGATATTAGCCTCAAATAGGTACTTATTTTTGTACGCATAGTTTACACGACCAAAATAACCCAGCTGGGCTTCCCACAAAGCATCCCCCTTGGCTTGCTGCGACGATGTATTCACACCAAATCCCAACTGCGGATTTTTAATATCAAGCAAATTGAAAGTTTGTGAAGAATTCATATCATAATCCAAGGTTACGCGGTTGATACCTGCCAAAAACTTGAATTCATGATCATCATTAAGATTCAGATTATACGTTGTGACAGCATTGATCGTATTGTTACGACGGTTGCCCGCTGCACGCAGAAAATGATCTGGATTCGCGCCATTCGCTGTATACATATAGTAATTCAGATCATAAGCTGCCGAAGCACCCAGCGTACCAGCAGGCACGACCTGACCATCTGAATTAACATAAACCGGAGCTCCGGCCGCATCCTTACGAGCCACACCTGCGATCCAAGAATCTGCAGCGGTAAAACGTGTACCTGGTTGTGTTGTGATTTCTTCTTGATTGGAGAAAGTATAATCAAAATCCACCTTCCAGTTTTTCATGATATTTACAGTAGCCCCCAAATTCAAATTCAGATAATTATTTTGGAAACTAGCCGTATTCGCTGAAGAAACTTCACTCCATGGACTCCGGATCATCTTACCATTTTCATCGTAACCCATCGGATATAGCGAGCTCCAGCGGTATAAGTACAACCAAGGATCGGCAGTTGTTGAATTTGTCGTATACGGATACTCCTTTTTGCGGCGTGACACAATTGCCCCACCACGCACAGTCAGGTATTTATTCAATTCCGTAGACAAACGTAAAGCAGCATTTGTCCGTCTGAATTGATCGTGATCCGTAGGCTTCATCATTCCGGATTGATTCAACAGACCCATGCTTAGATTATAATCCGTTTTTCCCGAAGTACCAGAGATACTTAGATCATGCTGTGAAGTAGGCGCTGCCTTGCGAATCATATAATCCTGTACGTTATACGTACGGACACCATATTTTTTTGTCGGTTCAGCGGGATTAACATACCAGTCACGACCATAAACAGTCGGATCGTTAACGCCTATTGTACCACCGTATTTCTCCTTCCATTTGACGGCTAAATCATAACTCTGTCTATTGACTTTATAGAAAGCTCCGGCTTCAGTTTCACCAATTCTTTCCACCGCCTCAAGTGAATACTTAAGCGCATTCACGTCCCCCATATTATAATCAACCGCCGAGTTTTGAAAAGAAAAGTTATTATTGTAGCTAATATTGAAGGTATCTCCCCCTTTAGCACCCTTCTTTGATGTGATCAGTACCACACCAAATGCAGCTTTCGCACCATAGATAGAGGCTGCTGCCGCATCTTTTAACACAGTAATGGATTCCACGTCGGCCGGATTAACCAATTGAATACTTGGAATCTCCACGTTATCTAATAAAATCAAGGGATTAGACTGTCCAGCGATCGAGCCTATCTGACCTCTAATTTTCATCACAGGATCAGAACCGACCTCTCCACTCGGTACCACGACAGTCAAACCCGGTGTAGTACCCTGTATACCACGACCGATATCCGCAATCGCACGCCCCTGTAAATTATCTTTGACATTAATTGTCGAAACCGCACCTGTCAAATTACCTTTCTTTTGTGTACCATAACCGACAACAACAACCTCTTCCAAGGATTGATTATCATCCACCAACGTCACATTAACTGTATTTGACGTAACGGTAACATCTTGCGCAACATACCCAATGGATGAAAAACGCAGCTTACTCCCAACAGCAGCCGTAATCTTGAAATGCCCCTGTGCATCGGTTTTAGTAGACGCGGTCCCGCCAATGACAGAAACGCTTACTTCTGAGACTGGGCCTTTTCCATCCGTTACAGTACCTTGCACCGTATTTTGAACCGAAGTCTTCGATGAAGAGCGAAGAAGAGCACTTGTCAAGTTAGCATTGCTCAAAGCGCCCTCTTTCTTTACGAAAGAATAGGATTCAGAAGGAAAACTCAATCCAAGAGCAACAGAAAATAGTACAAATTTTCTCATTGATTATAGAGTTTTAAAAATAAATGATTCTAGTTAGTATTGTTTATTCGTTAGTATTGTTCGCAATAGGTTATTCAAAATCGCTATACAACAGGTACTTTTTGCGCATTTGCTTGTAAACCTTCAAATCTGCAGCCCAAGAAGCGCGAATCTGCCCCTCGGACTCTCCTGCTATAATTTGTTTGCGCAATTGATCTGTCCCGGCTAGCTTATCAAAAAATTCCGGTCGAGCAAAAAAAGTAGTCTTATCCGGTGTCTTATTATAAAAATCCAGCAAATATTTTAGTGTAAATTTCTGTTTATCAGGATCCAGATTACGTAGGTCGACACCATAATTCATAGCCCCCTTTCCCTCTACATGCTTTGACATACCATGACGTTCACCCGGAGTAAACGTAAAAGATCCATAAACAGGATTTGTATATCCCAACACCTGAAAAGGCCAGTCTGTACCGCGACCTACCGAAATATCTGTACCCTCAAACAAACAGAGGGAGAGATATAAGCGTACCGAAAGCTGATTGGGTAAGCTTGGCGATGGAATAACAGGTAGATCATACATCTTAGTATGATCCCAGTTCTGCACTTTTACAACCTGCACATCAGCCTGACGACCATTCTCCAGCCATCTCTCGCCATTAATCATCTGCGCGAGTTCACCAATGGTCAATCCATGAATCATGGCAATTTTATGCCAGGAAACATCTGACTTAAATTTATCATCATGGCGCACGGGCCCATCTACCTGATCTCCGTTTGGATTAGGGCGATCCAAAACAATAAGTTTTTTATTATGCTTCGCACATAATTCCATGACACGGTGTAAAGAAGTAATGTACGTATAGAAGCGTGCTCCCACATCCTGTAAGTCAAAAATCATCACATCGATGGAATTGACAATCGAATCTTGTTTTTTATTACCGCCGTAAAGAGTAAATAAAGGTAATCCAGTTTTTTGATCAATATCGTTTCCAAATTTCTCTCCACGCTCAACATTCCCACGAAAACCATGTTCCGGAGCGAAAGCAAACTTCAGATCTACTTTATTTTCAAGCAAAACATCCACTAAATGCTTTTTATCGTCCCCTACAATGGAAGTTTGATTCCCCATAATACCAACTTTTTTGCCTTTTAGTTGCGGCAAATACAGCGACAATTGATCCGCCCCAGGAATAATAGTAGCACCGACACTCCCTTTCACATCATCCATAGCATTCGTTTCGTTCAGGACAACGGTTCTTCGCGCATAACCACAAGAAGCCAGGGAGAGAAGAGAGACCACGAAGGTTAATCTTAGTAAGGTATGTTTCATCATAAATAGACCATTAGACCATGCATAAAATGCAGTTTTATGCATGAATAATTGAAAATCAGGATAAAAGTAAGTAGATTTTTTCGTTTTATAAACGAAACAAATTAAAAAACGCAAAATAAAGTAAGTGTTCACTAAGTATTCTACCCAAGCCTCCAAGATCAAAAAGCCTTATATTAGGCTAAAAAATAAGAAAAAAGACATTTTCACAAACAAAAAACACCTCAAATATATTTTTAAAAAAAACACACGCATTAAACAGGCCATAAAAAAACACTCACAATAAAGCATAATAACGCACTCCTTTATCCTAACCTCACCCCAATAAAAAAGTCGGAAGGTTTTCTTCCGACTTTTTTACACAATCTATTTTAATTGATATTACTTCATTTTCACAAAACCAACTCCATTTAAACTACCAATCATACTCACAGGTGGCTTATTCACAACGTTCCACGACGCCAGCCCGACCGAACCTGCAGAAAGCTGCCGCTGAGCCATCACACTAGCAGCACCGCTATTAACCACAAAAGCATCATAAGAGCCGATTGCCTTCATTATCCGAGCCAAATCATTAAAAGTGACACCCACTGAAAAACTACTATTTGCCCCATCTACAACAACAGCATATAAGGTAGATCTATCAGAAGATAAGCCAAGAGCTGTATTTGCCTGCACCACTGCCGAAGTAGACACAATAACTCCTCCTCTATACTGCAGCCAGCCTGTCCCAGAAATCAAACCCTTAAATTTATTTATATCATAAGGCTCAAAATTAAACTGCAAAGTATCAAAACAATTTCCAATATACGCAGCCCCGTCAGATTGAACAGCAAAGAACGGCCTGGTCTTTTCCTTTCCTGAAGTGGTAGAAATATTGATCTTACGCCCATTTTTTATATAGGAATAAGTAGCAGTAGTAGCCCCATTAATCGCAGCCAGGATCTCGCCGCCAGATGAAACCTCATTATATTTAGCCATATCCGAAACCGGCTGCGCGACATAAAGATGATCATCGAACGAACTCATCACATAAGGAACAATCTTCTTCTTGAGATCTATTTCTAAGATTTGAATGCTCGTCGGTTGATTTAATTTATTGAGAAACCGAATATGAGTCCTTTCTAATCCATCAGCCAGACTAACTGTAGAATCCATCTGAAAAACCCCAACCACATCAGCCTGATCCATAATTTTCTGGGTAATTTTTTCGATTTTATCGTCTGGAGGAATAACATCTTCTGGCACAAGCCCTTCTTTTTTGTCATCAAATTTAGGATAATCATCCCTTTTCTTACAGGAAACAAAAGAGATCAAAAACAAGACAAACATCAAGCTGATCTTAATTGGGCAATATAATATATTCTTTTTCATAACTATCGGACTAAGAAAAATGAAAGATAAGGCTTCATAATCGCCGTCGTAAATCCATTATACCCCAACGCATACACAGTATAGGACCTTCTATCAAGAACAGCACCCGCATTCGAATAGAATGCAATAACCGAAGCATTTGTAACTGGAGCACCGGCAGGCCGGATCTTCCAGGTCCTCGTCGCAATACGATTCAATTCAAAATAAGGGCTACTCTCAAGGTATTGGATATTTTTTGCGACCAAAGAATCTTGGGTCGGCTCTGCGGTAGTTGCCGCCGCTCCATAGTACAAGTCTATCGCAGGAACATTAGGCATCAGATTCGTGAATCGATAACGAGCCTGCGTAGAGTCTGGCCGGGACAAATCTTCTTCATTCAAAATCATCTTGGTATTATTAGCTGTATCGGTCACATGTAATGTATACCTTTTCCCTGCTTCGAAATTCACCTGCGTTTCATACAAAACTATTGAGTCCCGACCATCATCTATACGATAAGGAAGCCCCACCTGAACCTTAATATTACCAGCCTTATATTTCAAAAAATCAGGCCGAGAATCCCCTCTTGTATTATAACCACCACCCGGAAATGGCTCTCGACCCCTGATTAGCGAAGTAACCCGTTGTCCATCAAATTTAACATACATATAGCGATCATCAGGATAAATTGAAGCCATATTTATTTTAACGATAACATCACTACTACCCAAGAACTCCACTTGACCGAAGTCTTGAATAGATTTTTTACAAGCGACCATTCCGAATGCCGCTAGCCCAAAAAATATAGTTTTATATAAAAATCTCATAATATTCAATCTATTTTCATCAATTCTCAGCAGTAACAAACCAGGTTGGTTTAGTGATATATTCAGGTTCCAATGCACCCCAACGATCCAATTCTTTTTCATTCCAGACATATTCTGAATTATAACGCGGTCGCACCCTGTAACAATAATCATTATAAGTAAGCTGACTGCCACTTAATGGAATATACTGTCTAAAGACATCTGGACTGTAACGATATTTCCTAAGATCACACCATTGCTCTAAGCCTCCCCATCCCCATTGCACAATATATTTCTGTCCCATAATATCAGCCAAAGTCAAGTCCGCAGCAGATTTTGCAACTTCCCCTCCTTCCAGATAAGCCTTCATATCATTCAGCGAAATCGCAACTTCTTTGTTATCTATATATTTATTCACAAAGTTCATATGTGCCACAATTCCTTTTTGATAAGCATCATAAGCTCCAGATTTGTCTCCTTTAACAAACAGCGCTTCGGCTTTCACCAATTGCAATTGCGCATGTGTCATTAAGGGAAAATCGACCGTATTTCTAAAGATAAATTTCCCCTGATAGGTATTGTTGACAAATTCTCCAAGAATATTTGGCACGGTACTATTTGTAACATTTGGCTCCCCGCCGATATAAATACTATCCCTCACATTATTTATCATCAGCATGCGGGACAAACGAGGATCAGTAGATGATTTTGGATTCTCAATTGGCGTACCACGAAGTCCTCCCGTAAGGTAACTGACAATAGGCTTCCCTGCACGGTTATAATAGGAAGTTGTATAGATCCCAAACAAAGCACTTACCACATTCGCATTCGCAGACTTATCTCCAGTAAACTTGACTCCTGCATCGTCTGCGATAGATTGAAAGGACAGGTCAACAAATTTTGCCACAGAATCGGCATATTTAGTTTTAAAATCCTGCTTATTGACCAAATGAATATATTGTATCGCTTTCAAACCATACACAAAACGCCGCCACTGCTCCATATTACCCCGATATAAATTATCTCCTTTTATAGAATTCAATGAAGCACTATAATCTATCGGACTCTTTTTATCGAGGTATAACAATGCCGAATCACACCATTGCCTTACTTTTGCATAGACCTCCGGCTGGTCATTGTATTTGAACGAAAGTTGGTTTGAGCGAAATGCCTCATCTAGGATAACCGGCCCATGATAGTCCGTCAGAGATTGGTACCCCCAAGCTTTTATTGCATAACCAATCGCCGCATACTCATATTTTTCATTCTCCAGCGCATCTTTTATCATACGCTCCAGATTCAATCCCAGATCAAAATATACCATACGCCACATGACACCCCCAACATCACTTCTTTCCGGGAAACCGTGTTTTTCCCAAATTTTGGAAGAAACATCACTACTCCCACCAAGAATTGTCTGATTAAATTTATTCATCTGACGCTGATCCTGCGAATATCCACTTGCCATTTGCGCTATAATAGGCGCTAATAACAACTCAGCTTTCACCAACTGAGGATTAGACGGATTTTCATTTATATCCAGGTATTTTCTGCAACCACTCATCAGCATGAGTACGGCAACAACGATTATATAGAAATGTTTACGCATCTCTTTTTCCTCCTATAATTTTAAAGTAAGACCAAAGTTAAAACCCCTAGGTTTCGCCATGTTTCCAAAGTCGATACCATAACCACCAATACCACCTAAGCCAGGGGTATTCATATTACTTTCAGGATCTAATCCTGTATAATTTGTAAACAAAAAAACATCAGTAGCTGTAAAAAACACGCTCAGACCAGCTTGTGCTCCAATTTTTCGTGTCAGATGCTTCGGCAGGTTATACCTCAACGTAACATCACGTAAACGCACCGTATAGATATCCTTTTCTATAAACATCTGCGGCTCTGTATTGACCGTATAATACCCAGAAGAAGAATAAGGAGTCACAGCAATCCGATTGATTGTTGGATTTTCGCTATTCTGCAAACCATCCTCCAACACCCCTGCAATCACCCTTGGCTCCTCTCTATTCAGCGTTTTAGAGGACATACCATTGATATACAACCTATAATCCAAACCATTCAATACATCTCCACCTTTCCGCCAGTCCCACAAAAATGTAAGGTAAAAATCTTTATAGGTTAATTTATTGACTATTCCAAGCGTAAAATCAGGGATTCGATCTCCAATAGGATAATAACGATCCGTACCCGCTATTGGCAAGCCTGTTTGCGCATTGATCAAAACATCTCCACGATCATTTCTTTTGAATCGAGTGCCCGTCAAAGTACCGATACTATATCCAGGAACCACGCCAGAGCGAACACCACCCAATACCTGCGTATCCGATTCATAAAGCTCCGGAAGGTCCTCCGCCAGCGACAGCACCTTACCTTTATACTGTGTAAAGTTGAACGTTAGATCCCATTTTAGATTATCCCTACGGATCGGGTTAATCGTTGTCTGCAATTCCGTACCATAAGTTTTCACCTCGCCTCCATTCATCATGCGCAGTACAAATCCGGAACCATAACTCAATCTAGGCATAATAATCTGGCCGGTACTTAACCGATTAAAATAACTAAAATCAAAGGTCAACCTACGATCCAACAACGCCAGCTCTAAACCTGTTTCAAAATCCCTCGTTTTTTCCGCCTTCAGATTAGGATTCCCGCCATTGACGCCATAAGCAAACCCGCCCCCTGTCGTATTCTTTGGTTCGAAATTTGAGAGTGTATAGTAACTCTTATAAGGCGCTTTTCCTGTAGTACCTACTGAAATCCGATACTTTCCATTGGTCATCCAAGAAACCTTATCCTTGAAAAAATCCAGATCAGTAAAATTAAAAGCTAATGAAGCAGAAGGATAGGCAAAATATGGATTATTAGGCATCATACGCGAGGCCGCATCCAAACGCCCCGTCAAATTCAGGTAAACCATATCGTCTAAATATCCAAATCCGGTCTGCGCCATAAATCCTACTGTTCGAAAATTTGCTGCAGCACTCCTTACGAGTCTTGAACTTGGAAATGTATTATTAATACTATAAAAATCCGGATCATAGAAATCCTCACCATATTGTGAATTTGTCAAAAAGTCATAGTCTTTAAATTCAGCACCTAGATTTGCACGAAAAGAAAAATCCTTTGATAAATTCTTTTTTACATTTGCCATGAACGAGCCCGAAAGAATACGTCCGTTTACAGTGTATTCATTAATAGAACCATTCCTCATAGCCGTACTGGAACCAGAACCCGAAAAAGATTGTGGATGGTACACACTCTGCCCTAGTGTATTTGAAAAATCGATACCGATAATCCCATTCAAGCTCAACCAGCTGTTTGCACGATAGGAGATATTGGAAGTCGCAAGCACACGATTAACGACGTCATACGCTGTATTCCGATAAACATCCCAAAAAGGATTATCTCTTTCATTAAAAATATCGGAATTATGAAGCACCCGATTGCCTTTATCATCTATCCAATCACGTACATCAAAAATCGGATTGAAACTCATTAATGTCATCAGATAGCCAGAAGCCCCCCGTCTAACCTTATCATTTTTTGAATAAATATAATTCAATGAGGTATTGAACTCTAATTTATCACCAAACTTAGCCGTGCTGTTTAACCGCGTTGAAAAACGTTTGTACAAGGTATTGGGTACTACACCAGTATTGTTATTATATTCATTTGACCAGCGATAAGTTACTTTTTCGGTTCCTCCTTCAAAAGCCAAACTATGTTTTTGGTTATAGCCTGTGGTGAAGAAATTTTTCACATTATCTTCATAGATATGAACACCTTCGGGATAGCGCGGACCAAGTGCAGTCGACGCTGTTCCATCATAGGAGCCATTCAACCCTTGCGCATACACATACTGTCTTTCAGGAAATTTATTAACGCTTTCAACACGTCCCGAGAAGGTATAATTCGCAGTAAACTTGCCAGCTTTTCCTTTTTTTGTGGTAATTAAAATTGCGCCACCAGCACCTTGACTACCAAACTGAGCTGTAGCTTCAGGCCCCTTCAAAACGGTATAGGTCTCGATATCATCTGGATTGATATCCATAGCTCTATTGGAATAATCCAAACTCTGGTTAGCCCCATTACTTGCAAGATCATTCTCATTGATGGTAGAATTATTGATCGGTATCCCATCTACAACAATAAGCGCATTATTATCTCCTGATATGGATGCAAACCCTCTAAGTACAATTTGCGCGGAAGCACCGGGCAAACCGCTTGTACTATTAATAGATAAACCCGGGACACGACCTTGGAGGCCTTGAAAAAAGGATTCCCGTTGGGTATCTGAGACATCCTCACCAGAAACAATTGGCGTTGAATACCCTAAGGACTTTCTATCCCTCTTGATACCATAGGCAGTCACGATGACCTCGTCTATTGCAGCACTGTTATCAGAGAGAACAACATTAATTACCGATCGACCCTGAATATTCTCTTCGGTAGACGTATAGCCTACAGATCGAAAAATCAATGTCGCACCGTCACTTACTGTAATTTTGTAAGCACCGATAGAACTGGTAGCAGTTTGCGTGTTCTTTCCTTTTTCTTGAACAGTAACGCCTTTTAACGCTTCACCTTTTGTATCAGTCACTTTACCTGTAATGACTTTTTGGGAAAAAGCAGTACAGTACATACATAGTAAGCTCATTAGCAAGAGCAGACTTCTTTTCATACTTAAACAATTTAATTCGTTAACTAGGTTTTATAACTTTAAAACTCCCCTTCTCAGCAAGTAGCTTAGATTGGGAAATTTCTCAAATCCTCAATTATTTACAAAATGAATCTCAGGCAAAATATTGGTTTATATATTTCTTTAATCAAATATAGCATAAAAACGCATATATTAAAACAAAAAATAGTTTTAAAACGCGCAATAACGAAAAAAGCCGAATAAACAGGATTTATTCGGCTTAATAACGTAAAAAAATAACCTACGGCATTTTATTTAATTGCAGATCAACTAAACGTCCCCTCAGCGCATGCATAAATTTATCTCCTGGATCATCTTTACCAGTGATATATTTAGGATCAGTTTCCTTCCACCAGGAAGTTTTTTTAAAGCGTTGATATTCATGGTGCCCGATCACATATTCAATAGGGTATTTTTTACGAAGGTAGCGGATCAGTTCTTCATTTGCTTTCAACTGCGCATCCGTCAAAGGATTCTGGCGGCTGCCTATATTTTCGATACCAATTGCACAATAATTGAGACCAATAGTATGTCGGGCAAAGATAGTATCGGGCAGAAATTGATAGATTGTTCCATCACGGTCGATTACAAATTGAGAAGATACATTCAAGGGACTCGCCTTTGTCAGTTCAGGTCTGCCCGGCAGTTTCACAGGATTGAAGGTGTTGAATGTTGCTTTTACACTGTTGTTAGCCGTCCAATGCACAACAACCATCTTAGGCTGTATCGTTGGTGTAGCTTGACTTAGCCCATGTCTATTTTTCAGATAATCCAGAGACAGCTGTATGCGCTCTTGATTCCAGGTGATAGGCTTTTGAACAATCTTGGGTGATTGAGCAAATAAAACTGTCACAAACAGACAGTGAACAAATAACAAAAAAGATCTCATCATACAAATCTAACAATTTTAACATTTAGACCAATAAACACGACAGCAGTAAAAAGGCTTGAAGGAAAACTTCAAGCCTTTAAAAAGACAAATTCAATATTATTTCTTATCCCAAAACACTGGTTTAGCCGTATAGGTTACATTCTGCACATCTGGATCTGCAGCAATCACTTGAGCGTAATTATATTGAATCCCATATGTGGGCACATTAAATCGTCTTGGCCATAAATCTTGAGTAGGAAACGCAACTGTATACGCAAAACCAGGACGAATAAAGCCTTTATAAATACCTTGAGTTTCGTTATAGGCACCGGATGCATCCGTACAATAATCCAAACGTCGTACATCATTGAACATTTCAGGCGAATAGGATAAAGCAATGTATTTTTGAATCATTATATGGCTCAATGTCAACACATTTACATCTTGAACAACAGATGAGCTCGCTAAAAATGCGACAGAATTAACACCAAGCAAGTCACAATGTGCTTTGATGCCATCTTTATATGCTTGAAGCGCTTGAACTTTATTTCCCTGTCTAAAATAAACCTCCGATTTGACAAAGAACATTTCAGCATTCGTCAACAAAAGACCTTTTGCGCTTTTAGTTGTATACCAAGTTCCGGTACTTGTAGCAGAAGATCTTAAAGCGCCATATTTAGGCTCAGAAGAAGGGAAACCATTAGCAGATAAAGTCGACAGATCTACCCCCGCTGTACGAGACTGAGCACCATTTGTGATAATATTAGGTATCAATAAAGAAGCCCGGGGATCCTCTACATTATTATTTCCTTTCGGTGCACCAGTATAGTTATTCAAGATATAATTGAGATACAACTGACTTAAACGATTTGTATTATTATTCGCATATTGCAATGAATTTGTTGCGGCATTCCCTGAAACAGCTTCATCCTGATATTGGTATATAGCAGATTCGGCCGTCGTTTTAGGCGCTTTTTCAATATTTGCCAATATTGCAGTCGGATCGTATTTATTAGTTTTAGACAAATGATTTAACATTCTTACCTTTAAACCATAAGCCAACTTAATCCACTTTTGAACATCCCCTCCATACAGATAATCTCCCTTTGCAAGCTCAGGAGCTCCTTCATTTTGACTTTTTTGCAAATATTCGATCCCTAGATCCAATTCCTTCAACGCTTTTTCATAGATATATTCACCTTGATCATATTTAGGCGTCATATTTCCCCCAACAAATGCCTCATCATAGGGAACCATTCCATACATATCCGCTAGGTTAGCAAAACCCCAAGCCCACATGACTTTTCCCACGCCATAATAGTGATTCGCTCCAGCTTTCTCCGCTGCTTTTAACATATCAGGGATATTCACCGCGCAATAGACATACCACGATTGATAAGGCCAGTTAATGGATGCACTGGTAATATTCCACTGCGTCAAATTCCAGTTATTAGCTGAATTATTGGCCGAAACAAGTTGTTGCGATAAAATTGCGCCCCGAGTTCCTGCACTCTCATAACCGTCCACAAACTGAGCTAAAATTGGAGGAAGCCTAAGATCGGCAGTGGGAACAGAAGTATTTGGATTATTCGGATTATCATTTACATCCATCCAGTCTTTACATGAAGTAATCAAAGCCCCGCCAATCGCTATAAATAACAATATTTTACTTTTCATTCTATTAGAATTTTAAATTAACACCAAACGTCACACTCTTCGTATTAGGCACCCCAGCATAATCCACCCCAACAGAACCGGAGCCCCTTACACCAGCACCAGCAGCGCTGACCTCTGGATCCATACCTGAATAATTCGTAAACAACAATAAATTAGTCGCATTCAGTGTAAAGTTCGCCCCCTTGATCCACTTCACGCTCTGGAAGACAGAACTTGGCAAATCATAAGACAAGTTAACAGAACGTAAACGCAACCAGTTCACTGTTTCGACAAAATTCGCGGTTTGTTGTGCATAGATATTTTGATAATAATATTGGTCTAAAGTAATCTCCCGCGTAACTTGCTCGAGTTGTTTTGTTGCCGGATTAGTAGCAACCCCAGTTAGCAACATTTTATCACCTCTATTTTCAGTATTTTTACTCAGACCGTAGTACGCTAGCTGATATTCTGTTCCATTCAATATATCTCCCCCTTTTCTAAAATCAAATAAAAACGAAAGGTTCCAATTTTTATATGTGAAACTATTATTCAATCCGCCCAAGAATTTAGGTTCACGATTTCCAACCTGATAAGTTGCATTCCCATCCGATGACGGATATCCTGTAGTCCAATCTAACAATAATTCACCATTTTCATTTGTTCTCCATTTTTTACCACTTATCCCCATGAAGTCACCATCATTAAAGGAAGCTGCTTTACCATCAGCAACCTGAACATCCGTTACATATAATATGGATAATCCTCCAGGTAAAGCATTTACTTTGCCTTTATTATGAGACATATTCAATGCTAGATCCCACGAAAAATTTTCTCTTTTTATTGGTGTAGCATTGATTGTCAGCTCTAAACCTTTATTCTGCAAATTACCTGCATTTACATATTGAAAGATACCCCCAGTAGCATTATCAACTCTTGGAGACAGGATCTGATCCACGGACTTATTATTGTAATAAGTAAATTCAACACCCAAGCGATTGCGCAAAAATTTCAAGTCAGTACCGATCTCAAAAGATTGTGTTTTTTCAGGCTTAAGATTAGAATTCCCTAAAGTCCATGAGTTACGGAAACCTCCTCCTATAGTATTCTGTGGAATCTCAAGATAAGAGTTTGTTTGATAAGCTGGCGCATCCTTACCTACTTCTGCCCAAGAAGCCCTTAACTTACCATATGTAAAAACATCATTTTTTGGCAGTAATTCAGAAAAGATCAAACTTCCACTAAAAGAAGGATACATAAATGACCGATTCTGTACTGGCAAGGTTGAGGACCAGTCATTCCTCAGCGTCGCACCTAAGTACGCAAAATTTTTATAGCCAACCTTAAAATCTCCGAATACCCCCAATCGGCGAATTTGGGTCAGGTTATCATAAACAAATTTGTCTTTATCGGCCGCATTATTAAACGCATAAAAGTTCGGCAAAATAAACCGTTGCGCTTTAGTCGCATTAGTTTTAGTATTTAAGTCTTCTGTAGCAGCCCCCAGTAATAAACTCAAATCCCAATCTTGGGCCACTACTTTATGCGCATTCAGCAAGAAGTTATGGTTTGTAAACGTATACTGGGTAATATTTTGTGACAACATCCCTTTTTGATATTGTTCCACAACAGATGATCCCGCTGAAATTTTTGAAGTATAGGTTGAGGTATAATTATCCAATCCTAACCGATAGGTAAAATCTAACCAATCGGTGAATTTAGCATTCGTATAGAAAGTTCCCAGAAACCTGTTTGTTTTATCCGTTTGGGGATTCATATTAACAGTCCAATACGGGTTATCAATATTTGCTTCCAGGGAGATCGCGGGAAGCAATAAATTTTGACTACCGTCAGCGTTCTGCCAGTTCTTCATATTAGCATTACGTGGATAAGCAATAATAGATTCCAAATAACCATTACCTCCTGTTCCCCACAGCCCCGTCCCAGTCAAGGTTTTAGTTGTTTTACTCTGTGAGAAAGCCGCATTACCTCCAAAAGTCATTATCCCTAAACGCTGTTCTCCGTTTAAACGAAAGTTTGTTCGATCATAATCTGTTGTCGGAATAATTCCCGTCTGTTTGAGATTACCTCCTGACAAATAAAAGTTACCATTTTTATTACCACCGGTTACATTAAAATTGTTGTCATAGGTATAACCAGTCTTAAAGAAGTCACGTAAATTATCATAAACTGTTTCACCATCAGCAAATTTATTCCCCCAAGAAAAGTTACTATTTGGATCGACAGTTCCGGACAAACTAGTCCCCTGTTTGTAAATTCCTTGTTGTTTCGGTAATTTATTTACCCAATTTGCACTTACACGCGAGTTTACCCCTATTGAAACGGCACCATCTTTACCTTTTTTTGTCGTAATCACTATCGCTCCGGCCGCTGCTCGAATACCGTACAAAGCCGCCGCAGTCGGCCCTTTGAGAACAGAGATAGATTCAATATCTTCTGGATTTATATCCATCGCCCTATTTCCTGAGGTTGTCGAAATATTCGTTGAACCATCAAATGCAGACATATCTCCGACACCTGTCGAATTGTCTATCGGCATACCATCAATGACAAATAAAGGTTGATTATCTCGCTCTAGGGAAGTTCCCCCACGGATAATAATAGAAGCTGAAGCTCCCGGGGCGCCCCCAGAATTCGTAATATTTAAACCAGCAATCTTTCCATTTAATGAATTGATTACATTCGGATTCTTATTCTTCATCAATTCATCCGACTTGATATCCTGAACAGCATAACCTAAGGCTTTCTTCTCCTTCTTAATCCCCATTGCCGTGACAACAACCTCCTCTAAAGCTTCTTCACTGCCTGACAAAGCAATATTGACAGTAGCATCCGTACCAACAGCTTGTTGTTTTTCTTTAGAACCCACAGCCCTAAAGATCAAAATATCCCCGGGCTCGGCTTTAATCGTAAAACTTCCATCTGGATTAGTTTGTGTGCTGACAGGTTTACCTTTGATGCTGACAGTAACATTTGCCATAGACCCACCATCTGAGGCATTCGTCACCTTACCTGTAATCGTTTTGGTCTGTGCCCATAAACTGGTAGATAGCATCACTCCTGAACAGAATAAGAGTAATTTTTTATTCATGGTATTTAGTTAGTTGTTAATAACTGATCATAACGGGAGGTTCCAGCCCGAGGTTTACACCAATTATAATACAATACTATAAAAAGCAGTTTAGTTATGCAAGTTTATGCATAAGTATTTGAAAAAGAATTAAAAATAATCGAACTACCGCATCCTCAGACAGCAAAACACCCCAGCAATACACTTAAAAAACACATAAAAACGCAAAATATAGCAAGAAAATTACAAAACAGCATAGACAAGCTGTTTAAAATCCTATATTTATATCAAATAAGACCACAATAGGCATTCTATTGGCTTAAAATCTGAATTTATGATAAAACACTTACTAACCAGCAAAGCACCTTATCGCTATTATGCGCTTTTAATGCTGCTCGGAGCAAGCTCCGCCGCATTAGCACAGCAAAAAAATTACACGATCAAAGGTAAAGTGACAGATTCCCGCACCGGACAATCTGTCCCCGGAACAACCATTAAACTCAAAGGAACTAACCAGTCCGTCAGCACCAATGCCAATGGAGAGTTTACATTAACCACATCCATCAATCCTGGAAAGTACGATCTTGTATTATCCAATGTAGGCTATGCTCCGACTACGACCAGTATCGAGCTAGGAAACCAGACAACCCTTACCCTCGCTCCAAGTCTCCAAGAGGATTTAGTGCGGATGAATGAGGTAATTGTTATCGGTAATGCTGTTGGAACAAGCCGTAAAGTATTAGGTAATGCCGTATCGACCGTCAACGCCAAGGATATTGCCAATAGTAATGCAACCTCCATTGACCAGGCCTTAACCGGAAAAGTCGCCGGCGCACTAATCTCTCAAAACTCCGGGAACCCCGCCGGCGGTATCAGCGTGCAATTACGCGGCCCTAGTTCCATCGTTGGGAGCGGCAGTCCACTGTATATTGTGGATGGTGTTATTGTCAACAACTCTTCTGCGGAGCTATTGGACCTAGGTGGATATAGTCAAAACAGATTGGTCGACATCAATCCGGCTGACATTGAAAACTTTGAGATTATCAAAGGTGCCGCAGCGGCGGCCATCTATGGATCCCGGGCCAGCAATGGTGTCGTGCTGATTACAACAAAAAAGGGAAAAGAAGGAAAACCTACTTTTACCTTTAGCTCAAGCCTGAAAACCTCTTCTTTACGAAAAAAACTTCCGTACAACACCTATAACAAAACATTTGTCAATACAACCGCTACCGATCTGACGCAAACTGATGTCACAAGATACGATTACCAGGACAAAATCTTTCAGACCGGTATTGGTACAGATAACAACATGTCTATTTCAGGTGGAACCGCCGGCACAAAATACTATATCAGTGGCACTTACCTCAATAACCAAGGAATTATTAAGAATACGGATTTTACCCGTGGTGGACTCCGCGCTCGTTTGGACCAGGATCTCAACCCCTGGCTGAAACTTGGTGCAGGGATGAATTATGTGTATAGCCATTCTAACGAAATGCCCAATGGTGGCATGACCGAGGCTTATGGTGCATTAACCGGGTTTATCTTCAGCAATAATTTTATTAATCCCGAAAAAGACCAAAATGGGAAATACCCTTCCACAACACCTGTCGCTGTTGTAAAACGTACCAACCCATTAGAAGCGATTAACAACTTCAAGTTTGCACAACGCACAAGTCGCTTTATCGGAAATCTTTCCTTACAAGCAAATCCGCTCGAGGGCTTAACATTAAATTATGTGCTTGGTTTTGACAACACCAATTCGCTCGGGACAGCCTACATCCCACCAGGGAACACAACACCATCTTACGAGCAGGGCTACGCACAGCGTGCAGATATCAGCACCTTCATGCTAAACAACGATTTCAACGCCTCCTATCAGACAAAGATTGGAGACTGGCTGGAGTCGACTTCCGGTGCGGGTCTAACTTTTCAAACTGAAAAAAACATGTCGACCAACATGAAGGCCACACAAATGGGATATGGCGGTGAAACAGTCAATAATGGCGTCGTTGTACCGACAGAACTCCGCTCCGATATGAATATTTTCGGGGCCTTCTTCCAACAGACATTCGGGATCAAAGAGAAACTGTATCTAACAGGTGCTATTCGCTATGATATGTCCTCTGTTTTTGGGAGCGAGAATCGTAGCCAATTCTATCCAAAGGTAAGCGGAAGCTATGTCTTATCCAATGAACAATTCTGGCAGAATTCGGCCATCAACAATGTTTTCTCAAGTTTTAAGATCCGGGCCTCTTATGGTCAATCGGGAAACCTTACCGCATTGAGCCCCTTCAGTAGATACACCAACTATTCGCCGCTGAACACTGGCGGCATTAATGGAATTATTCCCACGGACCTCATGGGCAATGAAGGTGTAAAACCCGAACGTCAGGAAGAGTTCGAAGTAGGGACAGACCTCAGCATGTTCCATGATCGTTTAGGGCTAGAGTTTTCCTATTATCGAAAAAATGTCAAAGACCTCCTTATGAACATCAACTTGACACCTTCCACAGGTTATATGTCCCAATACGCAAACATTGGCACAATGACCAACCGGGGAATGGAGTTTCTATTACGTGGGGTTCCTGTATTAAAAGAAAACTTCAAATGGAATATTACGGCTGTTTACTCCCATAACAAAAACGTCGTCAATAATGTCCCAGGAGGAATATTAATGTACACTGCCGGATTCGGACAAGTTGCAGCAGTCAACGGATCCCCCTTGGGTGCCTTTTACGCAACTTATTTTGCCCGCAATGAGGATGGATCCATTTATCACAATGCTGCTGGCCTTCCGACAACAGCCAAAGTTGGAAAAGACAACAATGGTGTCCCTACAGGCGCCACACTTAAAAAAGTCATTGGTGACCCTAATCCAGACTGGACTGGATCCTTGATCAACGAAATCAATGTCGGATCAAAATGGACTTTTAGAGCTCAATTGGATGCCGTCGTCGGACAGGATGTCTTTAATTTCACCAGACGTGTTGGTGACCGTGACTTATATGGTGGTCTTGCAGGCTATGAACCAGAGCTACGTGGCGAAGTCCCCAAAGGCACCTCCGCAGCATTATTCTCCATTATGGAAAACTGGATTGAAAAAGGATCCTTTGTCAAAGTAAGAGAAGTGTCCGCATCTTACAATTGGGCACGTCCAAACTCAAAGATTAAAAATATCCGTTTTTCTCTTGCTGGCCGCAATTTATTCTCTTTCGACAATTATAGCGGCTGGGATCCTGAAGTTAATGCTGCAGGCCAGAGCAATGCTGTCCGTGGATTCGATTTCGTTGAAGTCCCACTACCAAGACAGGTTATTGCAGGAGTTAATCTAACATTTTAACTTAACAATTTAGGATAACCATGATGTTTAGAGACCCTCGAATCGTTGAATTAATAAAACCATTCGCAGGTATTATATCATCCTTAAAAAATATCTCAATGAAAAAGATTTTCAACTATAAATTATTCCTATTTGCAGCACTGGCCATGAGCCTTAATAGCTGTAAAATGGATGTCCCAAATATAAATCAACCAAGTGGAAGTGCTGTTCCAACAACTCGGGAAGGGATTATTGCCATTAGCGCGGGTTTACAGATGTACTATTCGACAAATGGGATAGCCGCAACTTATTTTTACCCCGCAGTCACAGCGCGTGAACTCAAAGGCGTTGCCACATTTACCAACACGTTAGAACTCGAAGCAGGGGGCACCGAATTACCCACTGCAAACGGAAATATTCTGACATTATGGTCCAGTATGCAAAAACTCCTTGGTATGAGTGAAAGCGTGCTGAACAATGCTTCTTCTATCAGCACCTTAACGGGCGGAACACTATCTGGCACATTGGCAAATGCTCATTTATACAGAGCAATAGCGCTTGGCGCACTGGCAACAAGTTTTGAGAAAGCGAATACACAGACTCAAAAGGATGGCAAAGTAGCCTTCGTTGATAGACAAGCTGTTCTTGCGGAAGCAATCAAATCCTTGAACACGGCAATTGCCCTGGTGCAACAAACTCCTATATCATCGGAATTTACATCGACGGTAACCGGCTCAACCATTAACTTGCTGAATTGCCTACACGCCTTCAATGCTCGCTTCAACCTCATGGCCGGAAATTACCAGCAGGCCTATAGCGAAGCTAACCTTGTTGATTTAACGAAGAAAAGTACGTTCACCTATACAGCAATAAGTGTTAACCCCCTTTGGAATCAAACCAGTATTTTGAAATATTACGTTGTTAGGGAAAACTTAGGCCTCCCGACAGGTCTATTTGAAACTGGCGATAAACGTCTTGACTTCTACACTAAACTTAATGGCGCAACACTCCAGCTTAAAGGCTTTTCGGAGACACAGAATGGAGAAGTTCCCGTTTACTTACCCGACGAAATGAAACTGATCAAAGCCGAAGCCTTATTACGCAACAACGGTTCATTGACCGAAGCACGCGATCTGATCAATGAAGTTCGTACTCAAACGGCTAGCGATCTATTCAATGTCAATGCCGGGCTGCCCGCATATGCTGGAGCCATCAACAAAAATGATCTACTGCTCGAAGTCTATAAACAACGCTGTGCAGAATTATTTATGTCAGGCTTACGACTGGAAGATAGCAGACGGTTTGGTCGCCCTGCTCCACCGCAAAACACAGCGGAACGCAACCGGAATTTCTATCCTTACCCGGATCAGGAAAGAATCGGTAATCCGAACACACCTGCAGATCCAGAAATCTAAAAAAATAGCGGGCTATCACAACAAGATAGCCCGCTATTTTTTTAATGCAATCTTGACATCATAATGCGCCCTGATATAAGCCTGCTGCTCTAGGGAGTCCCGCTCCAGATCATGAATCGCACGATCACGTTCTTTATCAACCTCCATCTTTACCACACAGCGATAAAATCGAAACACGTCTTTCTCATTCTCTAAAATCAACCGAGGCACCCGCGCAGGTTTACCCGTTTCATCTTTAGCGACCATGGTAAAATAAGAGGAATTGCAATGTTTTGTTTCACCCGTTTGGATGTTCATCGCCTCCACCCGAATCCCCACCTCCATAGACGAATTGCCCACGTAATTAACTGAAGCGATCAAGGTCACCAGCTCCCCCACCTCAATCGGCTTCAAAAAATCAACCTTACCAACAGAAGCCGTCACACAATAATGTGCCGAAAACTTAGAGGCCACCGCAAAGGCTATTTGATCCATCAAGGACAAAATATAGCCTCCATGGATCTTTCCGCCAAAATTGGCATTGGATGGTAACATCAACTGTGAAATTCGGATCACCGAATCACTAACGGTTTTATATATCTCTTCCATATCCCTAAATTTACCCTAGACAGATTGAAATTCAAAACAAAATCACTGTGTTTCAGCAAATCCCACTATTTCTGATCAAAAAAAGACAAATCATCCCCGATCAACCGAAATGATATCCGAAGATGAGGGTTTAACTATGCACAAAAGAAAAGAGGGCTATCTGAACAGATTCAGATAGCCCTCTTTGAAGTCATATAAAAATACCGCTATTTTACTTTTTCAGCAATATAAGGACTTTCATTGCTCAAACGGTCGATCGCTTTAACCGCAACATATTGCAATTTTTTATTATTCAATGTCGTCGGCACATCTTTCGTTGTTACGCCTGGTTCCAAGATCTCATACGTCCATTGACCACCATAGTTCAGGTATAACACCCATTTCGCCACCTGGTCAACTTGCTGGTGTTGCCATTTTAAGAAAATATTATTCCCCTGTGGCGTCAACAATAAGCTCGGTTTCAACAACGGATTCGCATTGAGCCATGGTGTTGTTGGTACCAAGGCTTTAGTTTGATAAGGCCCATCCACAAGCGCCTGCGTCATTGCCGGATTTTTTGTTAGACCAGCCAAACTCCAATGGATAACACCATCGCGATTATCTGGCAAAATATTCCGGGCCGCAGCAACCTGATTGACAATCTCCTGTACATATTCCGGACCACGTCTCCCAACGGTATTGATACCCGGCCAAAGGTGACGACCCATTGTATTTTCACTTTCCCACCATTTCAACAAAGCCGTATAACTTTGCTTTGCCGGTTGGATAGGCCAATAAAGCTGTGGTGCAAAATAATCGATCCAGCCTTTATTCAACCACAGTTTAGCATCAGCATATAACATATCGTATTGGCTTGATCCTTGTATTCCCGCAGGATAACCTGGTTTCCAGATCCCAAAAGGACTGATCCCAAATTTCACAAAGTTCTTTTCCTTTTTGATATCCTTGTAGATGCGTTCGATAAAGGTATTCACGCTGTTTCTTCTAAAATCACCACGCGACAGGGTGCCACCATTACGTTTAAACTCATTATAGCTATCTGAATCCGGAAAGTCCTGGCCACCATTGTATTCAGCATAAGGATAGAAATAATCATCAAAATGCACCCCATCAATATCATAGCGCTTAACAATATCCATGACCACACGGGCAGCATGATCCTGTGTCGACTGTTTCGATGGGTCAAACCAGTAGTACCCCTGTTTTAATTTCACAACAGATTCAGGCATCTTGCGTGCCATTGAAGCCGAAGTCACTGCACCACCGGCGGTATGGTGCGCACGATAAGGGTTTAACCAAACATGAAGTTCGATTCCCCGCTTGTGTGCCTGTTCAACCCAAAATTCAAGTGGATCATAATAAGGTGACGGCGCCTGACCTTCAGTTCCCGTCAAAAAATAAGACCACGGTTCAAGATCACTTTTATAAAAAGCATCCGCTGAAGGACGTACTTGGAAGACAACCGCATTAAAATTGTTGTTTTTTAAAAAATCTAAAATACCGATCGCTTCCTGCTGCTGCTCAGCAGTACTAAGGTAATTTTTGCTCGGCCAGTTGATATTCGCAACGGAAGCAACCCAGGCAGCACGAAACTCGCGTGGCACAGCTGGAAGTTCAACAACGATATCCTTCTTCTTTTCAACAGCAGGCTGTTCTTTAGTCTCTTTAGTTTCGATTGTATTTTTCATCCGCTCTCTTTTTGGAACCGAAGGCGGATCTTTTTTTACAATTTCAACATTGGTCTTCGTATTAACAGGTTCTTCCTTTTTATTTTTCTTGGATGAACAAGAAGACAAAAGAAAGACTGCCGTAGCTAAAAATAATAAGGAACGTTTCATTAAGCGATAAAGTATAGTGTTTTTCTTCAAAATAACCCCCAAAACTAAGCTAAATTTCAATAGAAAAGAAATTTAGCGTTCTTTCATCCTTCTTAAAAATATATTTCTATCAGATGAAAATCACATCATATAGTCAATTTCAGATTACAAGGTAATCTTCCCGAACAGGCTCATCAATAGCGCAATTCCCCTTTAAAGACAACATGCTCCAACTTGAAATCATCTGTAAACACGATGACATTGGCCATACTTCCTGCATTCAGGTTTCCGATATCGCTTCTTCCTAGTAGATTCGCTGGGTAAGTTGTCGACATCCGGATCGCTTCGTCCAACTGAATCCCTACCTGCTCTACACAGTTTCGGATTCCTTCAAATAGGGAAATTGCTGCCCCCGAAATCGTGCCATCCGGCAAGGCGTAATAACCATCATTCAACACATGCTGATAGATCCCCTTATCGCATGCTGCAACAGCGTCAGTAATCATAAATAAACGGTCGCCCATTTGCTTTTTAGCAATTTTCACCGCTTCAAAGCTGACGTGATGTCCATCGACAATAATACTCGAACAGGCTTTGTGATGGTTAAAAACAGCTCCGACCAAACCCACCTCGCGATGATGCAATGGTGACATGGCGTTAAACAGATGTGTGCTTGTCGGAATTCCCGCATCATAGCCATGAGTCCCTTCGGCAAAAGTAGCATTACTATGCCCTGCACTCAGCAACAACTGATACGTTTGCAAATACTTCAGCACCTCATCCGAAATACATTCAGGAGCAATTGTCATCATTTTGACAACCTGCGTTCCCCCGAGCAGATCTTCGATCCGTTCTTTCGTCGGTGTTATAATCAGTTCTTCAGGATGAGCACCTCGTTTTTTTGCATTCAAAAATGGACCTTCCAGATGCAGTCCCAAAAATGCGTCATGATGATAATCCTCAGCAATGCGAATAGCTTCTTTAAATACTGGAATAGTATTCGTCGCCAAAGTCATCATATAAGAAGTCGTCCCTTTATCAATCAATCCATTGGAGATCCGTTCCAATGACGCGAGGCTAAGTTCAGCAGAATAAAGATCCGAACCATCGCCATATAGCTGCAGATCAACCAATCCGGCACAGATATTAGCACCTTTGACGTCTAGCGACTGATATCCCGCTGGGATATCCTTATCATCGACCGTCCCGGCTATTACCCCACCATCCAAAAGCAATGCTTTATGTGTTATAATTTCATTCCCGGTATAGATCTTACCACCTATTAATGCTGTTTTCTTCATCAAAATATTTTTTACATTTTTCCTTTTCAACGCTTCAAATGGGATACTTTTCATGCTGAATATATTGACTTACAATCCTCCCAAAAAGCTTCCGATATGAAATTCACTGTAACAATCCGCACTGTAACATCTGTAGGCCTTTTCGGTCTTTCCTTTCCTTGTAGGCTTAACAGCAAATTTTACACAGCATGCTTCTATTACTAAAGTTAGGATTTGTCTTCACGCTATCCCAAAGTTTTTACTTTTTAATTTTAACTTTTTAATTTACTGTCGTAACTTAGTTCCATGTACTTTTTCAGAAAGCGCAACGCTGACCGACCAACCAATGGCAGTATCAAAGCCATGCATATCATTAATGCAACGGCTATTATTGTCTTTTTATTGGGGTTGATCTATAAAATATTTTTTTCATCCTAAACAAGCGACCATGTCAAAAAAAGAGATCTTAAATACAGACAAAGCTCCAGCAGCGATCGGCCCCTATAATCAAGCAATCAAAGCGGGAAATACCCTCTATGTATCCGGACAGATACCACTTGTTCCTGAAACCATGGAACTGATATCTTCAGGCGTAAAAGATGAAGCACATCAGGTTTTGAAAAATGTGGAAGCCATCTTAACAAATGCAGGATATACATTTCAGGATGTTGTCAAGGCCTCAATTTTTTTAAGTGACATGGGTAATTTTGGCCTTGTAAACGATGTTTATGCCGAATATTTCAAGGACGCACAGCCAGCACGTGAGTGTGTCGCAGTGAAGACATTACCAAAGAATGTCAATGTCGAAATTTCGGTCATTGCCTGGAAAGATTAATCCGTGGAAAATAATAACGAAACTGTAAGCCGCGGAAAATATCTTTTCGCGGCTTTTTTGGCACCCTTTATTTGGGGCTTCATGTCCATTCCTGTTCGGTGGATACGCGAATATCCTGCCGAAGACATTCTATATTTTAGGATCGTAACAGCCTTAGCGGTGCTCTGGCTCTATCTCCTATTATTTCAAAGAAAGATGCTGCGTGCAGATATTCAAAAATTCAAAGACCTCCCACGGAACCGCAAAATTCAACAGACCGGTCTCACTATTCTCGCATCGCTATTGATCTTCGGGAATTGGTTTACCTATATCTATGCCGTCAATCACATCAGCATCCAATCCGCGGCATTGGCCTATCTCACCTGCCCATTGATCACCGCGGCAGCAGCCTATTTTATCTTAAAAGAAGAACTGCGCCCCTTGCAAAAGCTAGCCTTGCTCATTGCCTTTGGCAGTGTTTGTCTACTGGCCAAGGGCTCATTGAATGATGTTTTATGGGCTGCAACCATCGCGACCTGCTACGCCTTCTACCTTATTGTACAGCGCATATCGACAGGTTTCAACAAACTCAACCAGTTGGTTCTCCAATTGAGTATATGTGCATTATTTGTTGTCCCGAAGCTGATCTATAATCACCACGACATCCCCACTGACCCTATTTTTTGGGGTACAATTTTACTGATCGCTGTTGTATTTACCATTATCCCGCTTTTCCTGAGCATGTATGCTTTGATCGGTATTTCCTCAACCACAACAGGTGTCCTATTATACATCAATCCAATCATTGCTTTCACATTGGCCGCGACGTATTTTCAGGAACCGGTTCCTTTTGTCAAGTATGTCGCTTATAGCATTATATTGATGGCAATTGTACTTTTCAATAGTAGCAATTTCCGACAGATCAGGAAACATTAGGCTAGGCTCACTAAAACTACACTTCATCTAATATCCAAAGGCTTCGACTATAAAATTTTGAGGCCTTTTGGTATTTATATACCCCAAAAAAAGATACATTTTTGGCAGAGCACAAAAAATTACAAAACAACAAATTACTAAAAATCAATTAATTAACATAAATAAGCCCAGTTTTGTATCAATTTTGTTTCTTAAAATTTTTGATTTTTAATCAACAGTAGTAAATTAGTACTAATTAAAGGAAATCACACTTTCCCTCACTCCTATCAATTGGGGTATTGAATAACATACAATAATCATTTATTTCGCTCTCCAGCTCTATTCAATATCGTTTTCCCTAACCGACATGCTAAATGGAATTAGCCCATTACCGTGGAAAATAACTTCTGTTGTGAAAATATGTATATAAAAAACTGAATATAACACATATACTACATGAATAACAAATTATACACTACACTGAAGATGTTGAGTATTGTTCCGACAATGCTTTTTTCAGCATCTTTACTACATGCGCAAAGCAGCCAAGTGAAAGGAACGGTTGTCGACGCAAAATCAAAAACTCCACTCGTGGGCGCTACCATTAAGGTATTGGGAACGTCAACAGCAAGTTCCACAGACAGTAAGGGAACATTTCAGATCAATGTAGACGATAAAAATCGTGTCCTGAATATCAGCACGATTGGCTACGAAAATAAGACGGTTACACTCGGACCTGGAGAAACAACGGTTACAATAAGCCTAGATGAGCAGACGCAACAGCTTGAAAGTGTTGTCGTGACCGCGCTGGGTATTAGCCGCGCACAGAAATCACTGACCTACTCTACCCAACAGGTTAGTGGAGATGAACTGAACAAGGTTAAAAGCACCAACTTGGCCAACAACCTGAATGGTAAAGTAGCAGGGGTTAATATCGCTTCCAGCTCCTCAGGGCCAGGCGGTTCCGCAAAAGTAGTTTTACGTGGTAACAAATCTGCCTCCGGCAATAACCAAGTCCTTTATGTTGTCGACGGTGTACCGATCAATAACCAAACTTTAGCCGGCCAACCAGATAATGTGTTCGGTGGTCAACGCGATGGTGGCGACCCAATAGCTATGATTAACCCTGAAGATGTAGAAAATATCTCCGTACTAAAGGGGGCTTCAGCAGCAGCATTATATGGTAGTCAAGCCGCCAATGGTGTCATTTTGATTACAACCAAATCTGGAAAGCAAGGCCGTACAACAATTAACTTTTCATCAAGTGCCCAAATCGAACAAGCTGTATCAACACCGAAGTTCCAGAGCCAATATGGTCAAGGTTCTAAAGGCAAAAACAGTAATACAAGTGTATTTAGTTGGGGTGATAAAACGAATGGCGCTAACTACGATAATGTAGGTGAATTCTTCCGTACGGGAAGTAATTTCACAAATTCACTAACGCTATCTGGTGGTAATGAAAAAAATCAAACCTACTTTTCTTATGCCAATACCCTTGCAAAGGGAATACTACCAGAAAATGACCTGATGCGTCACAACTTCAACCTCAAAGAGAGTGCAACATTCTTTGATGATAAATTGACGGTTGAAGCAAGTGCAAACTACATTACACAAAAATTGGATAATGCACCTACTTCGGGCTTTTACTACAGTCCTTTAGTCGGCCTTTATCTTTTACCTCGAAGTTTGAATATTGCGGATTATAAAACTTACGAAAAATTTAATCCAAGTCGTAGTCTCAATGAACAGAATTGGTTTACACTTTCGGATGATGAAACCACACAACAAAATCCCTGGTGGATTGCAAACCGGAATTCGACAAGATCGACCAGAAATCGCTTATTGTTGAACGGAAGTGCAAAATACAAAATCGCACCATGGATCAGCGTGCAGGCACGTGGTAGTGTAGACCGGACGAGTGAAGTTTGGGATAGAAAAGCATATGCCGGTACACAGAAAATTCTTGCCCGCGAAAATGGTGCATATAGCTACACAAATACCACCATTACACAGCAGTATGGTGATGTCGTTGCTAATATGAACTTTAATGTAAGCGACAAACTGCAGATCACAGGATTGGTCGGTACAAGTATCACCGATTGGAAAACAGAAGGAACAGATTTCACGACAGGAAAAGACGGCTTGAAGGTTCCAAATCAATTCTTTATCCAAAATACAACCACACCTGTCACTTCCACATTATCTGCCAACCGTAGACAATTACAATCGGTGTTTGCCTCGGCCAATTTAGCCTATGACAATTGGATCTATTTGGATCTGACAGCTCGTAATGACTGGTCAAGTACACTGGCTTTCACTGGTACAAAATCCTTCTTCTATCCTTCAGCAGGTCTAGGTATCGTACTGAATGACAAGTTGAACCTACCTGAATTTGTCAATATGGCCAAGATCCGCGGTTCTTATGCAGTCGTGGGTAACGACCTTCCGCCTTATACAAGTTTGTTAACAAATACCGTGAATCCTTATGCGGTATTAACCGTTAATGATATCGCTTTTTTGAAAACTTTAAAACCGGAAAAGACGAAGTCATTGGAAATCGGTACAGAATGGCGTATGTGGAATAATCGTTTGAATGTCGACGTGACCTACTACAAAACCAATACAACAAATCAGTTCTTTAAGGTAGCAGCAAGTCACGCTTCACTGAACAAACAATATGCGATCAATGCTGGAAATATCCAAAACCAGGGTATCGAAGCGTTGGTTTCATTGGATGCTATCAAGAATGATAATTTTACTTGGAACACAAGTGTAAACTTCACCTACAACAAAAACAAGATTATTGAACTTGCGGATGCTGTCCCTGAATTTAACCTGACCGGAGAAGGTAGAAATAACTTTGCTTCCAAATTGGAAGTTGGAGGATCTTTCGGTGATATCTACGGACAGGATTTTGTACGCGATAACCAAGGTCGCATTATTATTTCTGCGGACGGAATTCCACAAAAAAACAACGTTTATACCAAACTTGGAAATTCCAATCCAATTTGGCAAATGGGCTGGAACAACAGCTTTAACTACAAGAACTTCAATTTAAGTTTCCTCATCGATGGCAAGTTCAACTATGACGTCATGTCGGTGACACAATCTTTACTTGACGGTTATGGTGTATCGAAAGTAACTGGTGATGCACGTGCAAATGGTGGTGTGATCGTCAATGGTGTAACACCAGATGGTAAAGCAGTCACAAAAGTGGATGCAGAGCAATGGTACACCTCAACTGCCGGTATGGGGCCTGTGAGTAGCCAATATATCTATGACGGAACTGTAGTGAGATTGCGTGAGCTAACCTTTGGCTATGATTTTAACATTAAAGATAGCTTCTTCAAAAAACTTCGTGTCAATGCTGTCGGAAGAAACCTATTCTATATCTCCAAAAAGGCACCTTTCGATCCTGAAGTGACCATGTCTACTGGCAACGCGCTAAGTGGTGTTGATATCTTTATGATGCCAGCAACACGTAACTACGGTCTAACATTAAACGCAACGTTCTAACAGAAATACAATGAAATTTACAATAAAAAATATATCAAAGTTCTCTCTTGCTCTATTAATTTTAGGAGGCGCTATGACGAGCTGCACCAAAAATTTTGAAGAGTACAACAAAAACAATATTGGCGTTACAGATGAGGACTTAAAAGGAGATGGACAAGATCTTGTCATTTTCCTACGGAACGCTCAAATGTCTATTTATAATTTTTCAGGTGCTGGCGATCCAAACTCATACCAGGTACAACAGAATCTGAATGCGGATGTTTATTCAGGCTTCTTTATGTCGCCAACACCGTTCAATAGTGGACAGAACAACCTCAATTATGCTATGGTAAATGGCTGGAATGGCGAGCCTTTCCAAGTATTATACCTCAATGTCATCAAGGCGATCGATAAATTGAAAAAGAATGGTCTTGCAGAAACATATCCAGCATTATGGGGTTCGGCGCTGGTCATCAAAGTAGAAGCGGCAAGCCGGGTTACGGATATCTATGGCCCCATTCCTTACAGTCAGGTAGGTACATCCAATACAATTCCGTACGACAAACAGTCGGATGTGTACAATAGCTTCTTTAAAGAACTTGATGAAGCGGCAACAGTACTGAAGGCCTATAAAGCAGATAGTCCAATGGCGGCAAAAATCGACCAGATTGATTTGGTTTTCCCAAATACCGATAATCAGGTAAGATTTAAAAATTGGTTGAAAATTGCCAACTCCCTGCGCTTACGCCTTGCGATGCGCTTGGTTAAAGTTGACCCACAGCTAGCAAAAACACAGGCAGAAAAAGCATTGGATCCTGCAAATGGTGGTGTTTTGGAAAGCAATTCCGATAATTTCAAGGTTACCGTACCAACAGACGGAACCTATAGCAATCCACTTTGGTTTATCGCCAAAAACTGGGCCGATACGCGTATCAATGCAACCCTTTCGTCCTATATGGTCGGACTGAAAGATCCTCGGATCTCGAAATACATGTCCCCCGTTTCAAACGATCCTACACTGACAGCAGTGGCAGGCCAATACATTGGTATTCGTACGGGTGCAGAGGGTATTGAAAAAGACAAATATCAAAAACTTTCAGCACTGAATACGGAAGGTACCACACCAACCTTCACCGCAAGTACAGCACCGATTCTAATGACGGCTGCAGAAGTTTACTTCTTACGTGCCGAAGCAGCTTTAAGAGGCTGGGGAAATACAGGCGGAACAGCGCAGTCACTTTATGAGAAGGGCGTGGAGACTTCATTCGCACAATGGGGTGTCAGCTCCGGCTTGAGTGCATACTTAAATGACAATACAAGCAAAGCGGCGGCCTATAAGGACCCATTCAATGCGGAAAACGACGCCGTTTCACCTAGTGCGCTAACCATCAAGTGGAACGATGGCGCCACGAATGAGGAAAAACTGGAACGTATCATTACCCAAAAATGGTTGGCAATCTTCCCAGAAGGACAAGAAGCATGGAGTGAATTCCGTCGTACCGGATATCCACGTTTATTTCCTGTGGTTGTCAATAACAGCGGTGGACTGATCGACACCAAAATACAGATCCGTCGTTTGCCGTTCCCACAGAACGAATACAACACCAACAGAGCTGAAGTACAAAACGCAATATCACTTTTAGGTGGTCCTGACAATGGCGGTACCCGCCTTTGGTGGGATGTTGCGAAAGGAAATTTCTAAAAGAATTCCCTGCAATACCGAATCGGCTTAACCATAAGGTTAAGCCGATTTTTTTATCGTTCTGATTCTGCTTTGCGCTAAGGCTCCCCCCTCCTATGGTCAGCACAAACCACAGTCTTAAAAAATCGCAGTCATGAGAAATTTTCAATCCTCTCTGTAGCACCAGCACAAAATTCTTCGTTCAGTCAGAAAACCAAATACGCTATTATGAAAAATCTGTCCGTTCTAGGCATTACCTCCCTGCTCGCATGTACTATGCTATTTGTTGTTTGTAAATCCGAATCCCATCTTGAAAACCCCTATAAAGAAAAAACCGAAAAGGAATTGGAAACACTTTCAAATGAAAAATACAGTAAAATTATAGCGCTTGCCAGCCCAAAAGAATGTTCCCATGCCGATGACTGGAAAATCATAGATATCCAGACCGTATGTGGTACCAATCATATCGCCTACCACCACTCCGTTGATAAGACCATCTTACAGAACATGATCAATGACTATAATAAGCTCATGGAAATATACCAGCCCATGATGGCGCCAAGAATCAATTGCACGCCCTATCGAAAACCGCTAGATGTCATTTGCAAGGAAGGAAAGGCAACGATTAAATACGAATAAACCGATTCAAAATATAAACATTAAACAGATTAAAAATTTAAAAGTACCAAAAGCCCAATTTAACCAAACATGAAAAAAATAATATTTACACTCCCGATTATTGGGTTTCTACTATTTATAGCCTGCTCAAAAGACAGTTCTAAATCATATGATTATTGGTCTGAGCTAGCTAATAAAAAAGCGGAGGAGATAAGCACCCTGCTCCAATCTGTTCCCTGCACAAGTATTGAAGAGTTTGAAATTATACAACGTCCCTACTATACCTATTATCTGGTACATTCGTCACTGAAAAGCCAATTTGAAAAATTGCAGCAGGAACTGGATTATCTGCACGATGAACGGAATAAAGCGGCCGAACGCGAAGGTAAAATTTTCTATGATACACAACAATTTTCGATGCCAGTGCCCAACCCGCCCCTAGGGAAAGTCTGTGACAACGGGAAACCCAAACTCCGTTTTGCACATAACCTTTCCCTCGAAGAAGTCAACGTGGAATTACCAAAAAAATACAAAGAGCTTCAGGAATTCTATAAAGACGTTGCCTGCAGCAATCCAAACGATTGGCAAAGTCATTTTTTACGAACAGGCTGTTGTATGGAAGGAATCGCCGTACACAAAACCCTCCGATCCAATGAGATGATAGAAAAAATCCAACTATACAATCGTCTTACCGAAAGAAAACTCAGTCTGGAAAAAACAAGCTGTCAGGGGGAATGTCCAAACATGGCAAGGCCAGTTCAATGCAGGGATGGAAAGCCATTTGTAGAAGTATTTAAATCGTAAAAATTAAATTTTTCGTATTTTAGCCATTCGAGAAGAATGGCTGAATTAAGTTTAATTACCCCGATAGAATACCTCAAAGGTGTAGGTCCCCAAAAGGCAGATGTGCTCAAGAAAGAGTTACAGGTATTTACCATTGGTGACCTATTAACCCAATACCCTTTCCGTTATATCGACCGCACAGAATTCCACAAGATCCGGAAGCTGCACCCCGATATGATGGCCGCACAGGTTTTGGGACGGCTGGTTTCACTACAGCTCGTGGGAGAGAAAAGGACTAAACGGCTCGTCGGCTCATTCAAGGACGAAACCGGCTCCATGGAGCTCGTCTGGTTCCAGTCTATTCCCTGGCTCCAAAAGTCTCTGAAAGTAGGTTCAGCCTATATCATTTATGGCAAGCCCAGTGAATTTAATGGGCAGCTATCCATCACCCATCCTGAAATGGACCTGTACAATCCGCAGGTCAAACAGGCGGGCAACATGAGCTTACAGCCCGTCTATTCCTCCACGGAGAAACTCAAAAAATTCAATTTAGACACCAAAGGCATCCAACGGTTGCAGCAGACCGCATTGGAGACTGTATTTCGGAGTATCGGAGAAACGATCCCCCAGGAAATAATGGCAAAACACCAACTGGTTTCCCACCAGCAGGCTTTAGCGTCCATTCATTTCCCGAGCAACCAAAAGGAATTGAACCAGGCAATCAAAAGGATCAAATTTGAGGAACTGTTTTTCATCCAGCTCAAACTGCTCAACAACAAACAACTGAACACCCAGAAATTCAGGGGCCAGCGCTTCAATAAGGTAGGCGAAAAGTTCAACACTTTTTTCAATGAGCGACTTCCATTTCCGTTGACAGGTGCACAGAAACGTGTTGTTAAAGAAATCCGTATCGATACCAATACCGGCGCGCAGATGAACCGTCTTGTGCAGGGCGATGTAGGCTCCGGTAAAACGGTGGTTGCCCTGATGAGCATGCTGCTTGCAGTTGATAATGGCTTTCAGGCCTGTATGATGGCGCCGACGGAGATCTTGGCTACACAGCATTACCATGGACTCAAACAGCTCGTCGGTGATGATCTTGTCAGCATCAAGCTGCTCACGGGATCGACCGGCACCAAAGAACGTCGGCTGATCCATCAGGCCCTCGAAGAGGGAACACTCGACATCCTGATCGGGACCCATGCATTGATTGAAGATAAGGTGCAATTCAAGAATCTTGGCTTCGTCGTTATCGATGAACAACATCGTTTTGGTGTAGAGCAGCGCGCCAAGCTCTGGCGCAAGAATGTCATCCCACCGCATATGCTGGTCATGACAGCTACGCCCATTCCACGGACGCTAGCGATGACCATGTATGGGGATCTCGATATTTCGGTGATCGACGAACTTCCGGCAGGACGTAAACCGATTAAGACTGTACATTTCTTTGAAAGCTCCCGTCTGCGGATGTTTGGCTTTATGCGTGAAGAAATCGCCAAAGGCAGACAGGTCTATCTGGTATATCCCCTGATCAAAGAAAGTGAAAAACTGGATTTGATCTATCTAGAAGCAGGGCTGGAAAATTTGCAACGCGAATTTCCCCTCCCACAATATAAGATCAGTATTGTCCACGGCAAGATGCCCGTGAAGGATAAGGATTTTGAGATGCAACGCTTTGTGAAACACGAAACACAGATCATGGTGGCAACGACTGTGATTGAAGTTGGTGTCAATGTGCCTAATGCCTCGGTCATGGTCATTGAAAACTCCGAACGATTTGGTCTCTCCCAGCTGCATCAATTACGGGGACGTGTGGGGCGTGGAGCCGAGCAGTCCTTTTGTATCCTGATGTCCGGCAATAAGCTCAGCAAAGAAGGACGCCTCCGACTGGATACCATGGTACGCACCAATGATGGCTTTGAGATTGCCGAAGTTGACCTGGAATTACGCGGTCCCGGGGATATCTCCGGTACACAACAATCCGGTGTCCTCGACCTTAAGATGGCCAATCTGGCAACAGACCAGGCCTTATTGACCGAATGTAGAAACACTGTGATTGCCATATTCAAAGAAGACCCCACGCTTCAGAGCGAAAAAAATTATCTACTCAGAAGCTTTTTGGCCCGAAAATCAGATGGCATTGCCTGGGACAAGATATCCTGATTATCAACCAATCAGCACTGGCGCATTCAAATTCAAAACAAAAAGTGCTATATATTCGGTACAAACCAGATGATGGCACTTTCAGTGCCCACAAAAATGTTCCATAAGTTGGGCATTCAATAAACTATTGGCGCAATCCAACTCCCAATATCCTCCAGGGGAGACTATCAACAGGGTTCCGCGGAACTACAGCATATCGCATGCAAGCTTTTAAGTACTATTTCACTTCCCCTGAGACCAGATGATCAAAAATAAAGTAAACAGATCGTCATAAATAACTTATGGGTGAACAGCGCTCAATTCATTTGTATATAAAATCAAAATTATTTATTTTTGCATCATTATGAACATGATATAGAAAATATCCCCTTCTTTTACTAGGCAAAAGATGGCGACTGACCGCTTACTTATTTTGAGTTGCCCTGGTAAGCAAATCACAAAAAACTTATTGGTTTTTCTTAAATTCACCTTTTTCAAAACAAAAATTAAAAGTGGAAGTATGATAAGAGGCAGACGATCGCTATGAACATAGCTGAACGCGCTCCATACGCTACAATATACTTAATAGTACAAAATGGCCAGAATTAAAATACACGATACAGCAATAAAACCCGAAACAGCCGTCTTGGTCAGTGTGATCACCCAAGGCGTGACTGAGGCAAAAGCAAGGGAATATCTGGAAGAACTTGAATTTCTCGTACAGACAGCCGGTGGAGAGACCAAAGGCATGTTTACACAGAAATTAGCTTTTCCGGATAGAGCGACATTTGTCGGTAGCGGAAAACTTGAAGAGATCAAAGCCTATGTCGAAGCCGAAGAGATCGACATCGTTGTCTTTGACGATGAGTTATCCCCATCCCAATTACGTAACATCGAGAAAGAACTCCAACGCAAAGTCTTAGACCGTTCCAATCTGATCCTGGATATCTTTGCCCGACATGCGAAAACTGCACAGGCAAAAACCCAGGTGGAACTGGCGCAATTGCAATACCTCTTACCACGATTGACCCGCTTGTGGACTCACTTGGAGCGTCAACGCGGGGGTATCGGTATGCGTGGTCCCGGTGAATCGCAGATCGAAACCGATAGACGGATTATCTTGGACAAAATTTCGCTGTTCAAGGAAAGACTGAGAACGATTGACAAGCAGAATGAAACCCAGCGCAAAAACCGTGGCGAGATGATCCGCGTAGCTCTGGTAGGTTATACGAACGTTGGTAAATCAACGATCATGAATATGATCTCCAAATCTGACGTATTGATCGAGAACAAACTTTTTGCAACGCTGGACACTACGGTACGTAAGGTCGTTATCGACAATCTTCCGTTCCTGTTGTCCGATACGGTAGGTTTTATCCGCAAATTACCGCATCACCTGGTGGAATGTTTCAAATCTACATTGGATGAAGTCAGAGAAGCAGATGTGCTGATCCACGTGGTGGATATCTCACACCCTAACTTTGAAGACCATATTCAGGCGGTGAATGAGACATTGAAAGATCTGAAAGCTTTAGATAAGCCCGTTATTACAGTGTTCAACAAAATTGACTTGTACAAACCGGCTGTTGAAGAGGGACACGATGGTGAAGAGGTAGAGATTACATTGGATGATTTCCGCAATTCATGGATGGCGAAAAATTCCGATCCGGCGATCTTCCTATCTGCAACAAACAAGACAAATATCGAAGAGTTCAAACAGAAACTTTACGATATCATCGTGAAGATGCACAATGAACGTTATCCATACAACAACCTGTTGTATTAATTTGACAAACATGAGGGCGGATCGTTACTGACGATCCGTCTTCTTAAAAAAATAAGCAATGAATAAAGTGGTGCAGTTCCAAGATTGGGGACTTGTAGACTATCAGGAAGCCTGGGACAGACAAGAGTCCATCTTCAAGGGTGTATTAGACGTCAAACACGACAATCGGGTCAATGCGACAACGACAGACACGCCAAACTACCTGATTTTCACAGCCCACCCCCATGTCTATACCTTAGGAAAAAGCGGACACGAAGAATACCTGCTCCTGGATGAGAAAGGCCTGGAAGAAAAAGAAGCGAAGTTCTATAAGATCAACCGTGGCGGTGATATCACCTACCATGGACCGGGTCAGATTGTGGGATATCCGATTCTGGATCTCGACAACTTTTTTACCGATATCCACCTTTATTTAAGGACATTGGAAGAAGCGATCATCCTGACCTGCGCCGATTATGGTGTTCCGGCGGGGAGATACCCCGGATTTACGGGGGTCTGGATCGAGCCAGACAAGCCCACGGCCCGCAAGATCTGCGCGATGGGCGTGCGCGCCTCACGCTGGGTCACCATGCATGGCTTCGCCTTTAACGTCAATACAGACCTGGATTATTTCAGCAATATCATCCCCTGTGGTATCGACGACAAAGACGTGACCTCATTGAAGCGAGAACTTGGTCAAGAAGTCGATATGGATGAAGTGAAGGAAAAACTTCGCGGACACATTGCCAGACTTTTTGAAATGGAAGTAATCTAGCATTAGAAATCATAGAAACGAACAAGGACCTGTTTTGAGCAGGTCCTTGTTCGTTTATGCTATCCTTAAATACAGAGAACCTCTGTAGAATACGTTTCTTTATTTAGCGTCTTACTGTGGTCGACTAACAATAGTACATACAGTCGTAGCTATACAATTTACCATCTTTAAAGGTAATGATCAGTTGACCTGCATCGCCATTTTGAAGACGGTATACATGCGGCTCCTCGATCATATTTGCAGAGACCATATCGCCAAAATGATTGATAAAATCCCTTTCCGTGTAATTGGCGTCCATACGCTCATTGCCTATCACCAAAATCTCACCATCCGTAAAGTATAGCTTATAGACCGTTCCGACGATCTTCTTTTTGTAATTTTCTTCGAATGCCACGATCATATTCGGGGTTTTATAAAAATAACGCGGTTCCCAGCCACATTCGGGCATATCCGGTATCTCAGCCACACGCTGCATCTTCAATTGGTTCATTTGCGCATCCTTGATCTCTCCGTCCACGAGCGACACCCCTTTCCAGATAAAATGCAAATTCAGCGCCTTCATTTTCTTTTCATAGGCTTCAAAATCAGGCTTTTTATCCAGTTTACTGGCCAACAGCAATTCAAAATCAATATCGACTTTCGGATTTTCCACCCCATAGGCGGCATAAGATTCCTTCCAATAGGAAAAGGCCTGTTTTAAGTTTTTCTCCTCCCGCCAGGCCAGCTCCCGCAATCTTCCAACCTGAACCAGTTCTTTTTCTTGATCCTTACCTTTTACCGCCAAATAATCTTTCAGTACTTTATCGTAGGTCAGGACGGAACCCAAAAATTTCAATTGAACATATTCAGGGTTCTCATGAAAATGATCACCGATATACACCCAGCCATCAGGATATAAAGGAACATAATCAATGCACAGTAACTCATTGAGCGGTGCGCGGCGCACAGCGGTACTTGTCGTTGACGGCGCTTTACGGACACGTAATTCGGACACCTGCACATAATAGTGCGGGCACTGGTACCCTTCGACTCCCCGATAGAAATACTTAGCGGGCTCACCAGCAGATTTTTTTCCGTCCATGAATTTCTTCAGCGGTTGTCGGTCGATAAATCCGATATCGCCGTTGCTGACCTGCACCTTATACTGCATGTTTGTCGAGTCGAGCAGATAAATCGGCGCTTCGGTAATAAATACCCCCAAAGGATCATTGTTATTTCCAGCCTCCCGATAGAGATAGCCCCACTTGGATGTATACACAGGCCGTTCACCCGCTGGCTGCGCCATGCTTCGGTTCACAAAACAACTGTATAGGATACAGCACAGGAGTAATACTTTTCTAAACATATAGCTTTATTTCTTTAAATAGCGATGCAGATATTCATCAAAGTCGGCTAAATCCCTTGAACCCCATCCCTAAGGGCAGCTCAGCATTTTTAACATAACAACAGCACCTCTGATACCTAACAAAAATAGGCAAAAAGAAGGCCAAGGAAATCGCTATAATCAGCTATTTAGCGAACGAAGGGTTGATCTTATTTTGGATTTTATTTACGATTCAGCAGTACCACCTGTCCCTCCAAAGCGGAAATTGTTTTTTCCTGCGCTTTGATCGTCTGTTCTAGCGCAGCGACCAATTGTTTGGAAACGGACGAACCTTCGGAACTGCTCGCGGCCATCTGTGGTTCAGGGCTAACGGTTTCCGCAGCGCGCATCATTTTGCCTTCGCCCATCAATAACCAAGCAGGGCTAATATCCGGATGGCGAGTCAATATCGCAATCATTGCATCCGAACTCAGCGCTGTATTTTTCTGACCGCCCTTAAAATTGGCATAGGAGAGCCCCACATCTTTAAAAAATTCAGTTTTACTGATGCCCTTTTTTTCAGCGATCAGCAATACGCGTTCTTTTACGTTCACAATTATTCTACTTTTAAGACGCTATTATTTTAAACCAAACAACAAACCAAATCTCCCGTTTGCGCAGGAGCTTATCTCTGCAAAAAAGCGAGACCCGCTAATTCCTATTGATCTCACAGCGATTGAACAACTTATTCCCATGCAAACAATAACCAAGTAGCTTCCCGTCTCGGATAAGAAAACAAAAATTTATGGTTAGAATCTATTTGTTCCGTAGCGATTCAATCTCACGCTCCAACGACAATAATAATCGCTCCAATGATATAATTGTCTTTTCTTGAGATTTAATAGTGATATTTTGTGACGAAATCAATTGCTTTAACGTATTAATCTCCCCGTTTGTGATTCTTTCCAATTCAGGAGTTAGATACGTTTCTTCATCTTCCTTAGCTAAAACAGGCTTAAGCATTTCTCCTTCTCCTTTCAATAACCACTCGGAGGAATATTCCGGATATTTTTCGACAACACTAATCAGCCATTTAGCCTGAACATCAGTATTATTGCTAAGTGCACGTGTAAATACGCCTCTACTGGCTCCAATAGCCGATTCAAATGCTGTTACACTTAACCCCTCCCTATCAGCAATAACCTTAATTCTCGTTAAAAAAGAACTCATAATCAATAATTATCAATACAAAATTTGTTTTATCGAAAATTAGTGCTTAAATTAGCTTTACCATTGATAATTATAAACACATTATTTAACCAAAAAACATTCCTAGCATGAAAAATACGCAAAAGAAACTAAAAGCGAAACATTTTCGCTATTTAAGCAAGAAGTATATTGAAGATCCGCTGAAATATCTTATTGAATTTTTTGAAAACGAAACGGATATAAGTAGTTGGTTAGCCGACCTAAATATGTTAATTAACGCGGCTTCAAATTCAAAAATGAACCCTCCAAATTCCTCTTTCGGATATCTTACCAAAAAGTTAATTGAACAGGTAGAACTTGCGTATGTCATTTTTAGGAAATGCAAACTAAAAAAAATAAAACAACCTTTGAAATTCAACAAATGCGATTCAGACTACTGGAATTACAAATTAGCAGCAGACTCATCGGTAAGCAATATTGAATCACCGACAGGCGGTATTCGTCGATTTTTTTCTTATCAATCTCTACAAAAATGGTACAAAATTCTAGATGATTTATGGATAAGTTTAGGAGACAGAGATAACGGATTTCTAGGCAATAACGGCAATGAAATCTTAGCTATAAAAGAATTTATTATGCTTTTGGCGATTTCTCTCGAAAAGATCTACGAAGATGGAACTCTTCTAAGTACCCCAGAAACTCACGAAGAAGAAAATGTAAATAACGAAATTCCCGAAAATTTGACGGCAGAGGCCTCAACCTCAAAAAAGATCAACATACTTCCCACTGAAATTGAGAAAAGTCCACATCAGATGAAAACCATCCAAAAAATCAAAAACATTCTGGGTGGGGAAGATTTGCATGACTGGCAGGCCTTCATTAACGGTTTATATGTTTCAGCAGAAAAAAACTTTAAAAACTGGGATAAGGCATTCGAAGTATATATTCCAGAAAGTAGGTTTTGGCTATTCACGCAATCGATAACACTCCTAGATATTTTATATGAGGAAATTTTTGGGTTTGTTGATAGAGATGCCGAAATGACATTAACTCCACATCAAGAGGTTTCCTCATATTATTTGTTCCGGGATAAAAATAGAACTGGAAATTTCACTGCTCTATCACTGCTCGAAACGAGTTATCCAGAGTATCATCTCATTAAAATGCTATTTACCTATCCAATTGTTGATTGGCGCGACAACATTACAGATCTTATTCAAAGAGGATTTATATTGGATAAAGGCAATTTATACTATGGGGAGTTGGATATCCGTGAATTCCTCTTCAACTTTCAAAAACTGATTGAACTTTGCTATCTCCTCGCCAATAAAGATGAGATAATATTCACCAAGTCGATTGCTTAGGAAATTCGTAAGAATAAATACAACTATTAATTAACACCTAGTTATGATTACTACACTCACACCTATTATCGAGGCAATACTTTGTATCGTCCCCGTTGATGAAATCTATCAATGGACCTATGCCCACGATGGCAAAAAATATCAGATGCTACAGATCAATCTTTCATCAGATTCAGGTATCCATTTTGACAAAGCACGTAATCTAATTAAAAAGGCAATTGGCTGCTACCCCAATCTTTATTTCAATTTACACTTCCCTCGTGAGATACAAAAGAAAATCACCCAAGGACTGGGGCGAACCTACCTCATCTGTCAACCCCGGAACCGCATTTATCAAAATCCAGCACAGGAAACAAAACTTGTAGTACCCAATGATTCTGCCGAGCAAATCATTGAGAAGACTAAAGTGTATATCACGAAAGAGAAAACCAAGATCCAGTCTTTTATTGATGGCTATAACTTTTATCTGGAGCAAAAAGACCATCCACATGCAGCATTTATGCTCCATCAAGCTATTGAACTTTCACTCCGAGCAGCAGAAAACATGTTGATAAGTGATGAAAAAAAATCACATTCGCTTAAAGTAAATATCAATTATCTCAAAACGTTTGATTCCAAATTAGCCAACTTAGTGGATACGGACGAAAAAAAACGAGCGCTTAATAAGATTGAGAAAGTCTATATTCAATACCGCTATAATCAGAACTATACCATCAACAAAGACGTACTAGAAACAGCTTATCAAATTGCTATAAATGCATTAAACTGGATCTACGATTATTCCAATCTTTTATTCGAAGAAATTAGAGAACAACTTAGCCCAAAACAAATCCAGCACAGGAAGATTGAAAAATCCAAAAATAACACTGTTATTTACAACACAAATCAATGTAACAGCAACTACCGCGATCTAATCTTAAATACGCTGGAGTTACACTGCACCCCTTCGTTGGTTGCCTGCTTCGGTTATCATTCCGATCAACATAAGTACAATAGTCTGCTCCAAAACAATAAAAAAGATCAGATAACGCATGCTTATTACCTCTTTATTGCATATGATAGCCTAAATACAGACCTCGCCAACCTACAACAGAAGACAATGGATCTCCTGCCGAAAAATGTGTCACTGACCTTGGTCACTGAAGAAACAACACATTTTATCAAAAAACTTTCCAAAGGCAATCCTTTCTTTCTATCGCTAATAAAAGTCGGTGATATCTGGTTTCAAAATGCGATAATTGAAAATATCAAACCTGACAGCATCACTGCTCCTCAACTCGACCTGGATTATGCTCGTCAACAATGGCGAAACCGCTACAATAACGCCCGCTGCATCTACAATGCTTTTGAAGACAATTGGCTTTTTTGCATCGAAGGTGGATATCATTCGTTATCACAAGTTTTAGAACAAACCTGTCTCGGTGTTATCAGTACTGTTCTACAATACAAACCTCAAACTGTTGGGCTCCACTTTTTAATGAACCTATGCCGATTAATTGTTCCCGAAGCGCACGCGACCTTTTGTCTCAACAACAGCGACCATGTCAAACTGTTTAAAGAAATTATCAAAGCCCAGCAGGAATTTAGGTATAACGCCAACTATAAGGGAGATCCATTCGCCATTATAAGATTACAGGAACTTACAAAGTTATTTATCGAAAGATGTAACCAAGAGATGGAAGATTACTTTGGGAAAATAGCAAGTGCTATTCAGGTCGAGAAAATAGAGTAAATATCTGTATACATCAGGCTACATTTAATCAATCTCGGAATCCAAATCCTACCACCCCGTTCACTGAAAGTAATGCTTTTTAGTGAATGAACTCACCAAAAAGCATTACTTTTGGTGAATAGCATGATTCTTACTGAGTTTCGTCAAGCACTGGAAGCTCGCTCGCGACCAATCCCAACCTTATATTATCGGCTCTCTACTGGTATGAAATATAGAAACAACATAAATTATTTTCATACCTTCATCAAACCAATATATAACCACAAAAGGAAACTTCTTCAAAGGTGAGAACCTCAAATTTCCTTGGCCTTGAATTTGATATAGTTCAGGATTTTTTACGATAAATTTGAACTGCAAATCTAGTTCTTTGAGAAACTGTCTTGCCAATCCTCGTTTTTGAGAATCATACCACTCACATGAATGATGTAGTTCATCTTCAGCCCGCTTTAAAAGTTTAAGCGTATAGGCCATCTAGATTTTTTTTGATGTCTTTCCAATCTCTCGCAGAAGATTTTCCATCTAAAAATTCCTTTTGAGATTTTTCAAAAGATGCTATTTGTTCAGCAGAAAAAGTATTTGTCCCAGACTCCTCATTAATTTGATATTTAATACCAAAACGATCAAGAATCTCCCTTAGCACCTTGACATCCTTCTTATTCGATATTTCAGCAGTAATAGTCGTCATTCGTATAAAAATTAAACACTTAACTCAAATATACGACTAAATTTCCAAAATCTATTTGCGATCATAATACGACTTTTATATATACAAACCTCAACCTATAGGGATCCCCTTTTTAATGAATCTCTGCCGATTATAAAGGAGGTCGATCCGCTATTATAAGATTACGGAACTTACAAAGCTATTTATCGAAAAATACAACGAAGAGATTGAAAATTACTTTGGAAAAATAGTAAGCTGTTAAAAAGACATGTCAAATTATTTGCAGATAATCGGAAATATTCCGATTATCTCATCAATTTAATACATTTACGTCATGAAAGAACTTCAACTAACCCTTTCCGAGCAAGATCAACTGGATGCATTGCTGTTCAGCATGTCCAAATCACCCCAAATAATTAAAGCACGCAAAAAATCACGTTTCATGTTTATGCTGCTTATGCTGATACTTGCCGTCCCGTTTTTCTATTATGAACGTCAACTGGCCATTCTGATTATCGTAGTCAGCATAATCGCATTTCTGTTTTTCCCAAAATATCTTGGGATATACTACAAGCGCTATTTCACCAAATATGTCAAAAGTCCCGAATTTCAAAATCGGATCGGCATTTTACACACAATCAGCTTTGAAGATAATTATCTCCAGATCAAAAGTACACAAATGGAGTCCAAATATCAATACGATCAGTTTGAATATATCACTGAAACGACCTTCGCATTTTTTATCAAACTAAAAATGGCCGATCAACTGTTTTTTCCAAAACAGCAGATCGAAGATACAGCCAAATTTAAAGCTTTCCTGGTAGAGCTTAGCCAACGCCTTCATATCGCCTATCAGGAAGAACTAGACTGGAAATGGAAATAACGATCGAAAGACCCCATGTCCATGCCTAAACTAAGCCAAAGCCCTGATATCCTTGATTTCCAATATATTTTTCACATCGTCCCGCTCCACAGCATGAATCATCGCCCGCCCCACCTCATGTAGGGACAACACCGCCGAAGGGGCAAAGAATTTTATAATCTTGGCAACAAATGAAAATGGATTGGCATGTTTCTGTCCTGCAACGGTGGTCATTCCGCCCGGCCGGAAATTGTATTCCTTCTTAAACGGCAATTTCGCCAGATCATTCTCCGTCTTGCCCTTCACTCTTGCCCACATCACCTTCCCCTGCTCGGTACTATCCGTACTCCCCCCGGACACGTAGATAAAGCTGATTTCGGGATTGATCTTCAAAAGCGATTTTGCAAATGCCAATGTCGTATCATAGGTGATATAGCGGTATTTATCTTCTTTCATGCCAACGGAACTGACACCTGCGCAATAAAAACAGGCATCATAGCCCCGTATCTCCGCCTCAACTTCGGAAAGATCCGTGAAATCCTTCACCAAAAGCTCCTTTAGCTTTGGATGTGGTATATCAGCAGTACGACGTGAAATGCTCAATACCGCCTCTACTTTATTATTTTGAAGACATTCCAATAAAACACCTTCTCCGACCATTCCGGTGGCCCCTGTTATTATAACTTTCATCGCAATTCAACTTATGTACCAAGCCCAAAGGGCTACAATTATTATTATTTATTCAGATCAATGGGATACCATGGCATTATATCATGCGCAAGCGCTCTTCCTCCAAATCAATCTGATAGAGCTGCGAACGGATGAGATCCTCATCAATCTCCGACTCACAGTTCAATTTTTCCAGATATTCGCGCTGCACATCCAACAATTCAATGAAAATCACTTTCGTGCGTTCATTCATCCACGAATCATCTGCAGCATTGACTTTTTCCTCCCAATGTCGCAGGATCCTCTCCATTGCCTCCCGATTATGTTCTTCTTTCTCATATTTATCTTTGAGAAACTGATAGACATGCTGTTTTAAGCCTTGCTTCATCTGCTGTTTGGCCACCTCTTCGGGCGCCTCAGCAAGAACGATATCAAAGAGCTTCGTTCGCTTGATCAGATAGGGTAAAGTGAGTCCCTGAACCAAAAGGGTTGAGAGAATGACGACAAAGGTGATAAATAGAATCAGATGTCGCTGCGGAATCACAGTACCATTCATGACCAAAGGAATGGAAAGCGCAGCTGCCAAGGAAACCACTCCCCGCATTCCTGTCCAGCCCAGTAAAAGTGGCATAAAGAAACGTTGTTTTGAAGACCGTGCCCTAGGTGCAACACTTGGGCGAAAGATAAGTGTCGCAATCATTGCAGCATAGGCGCTGATCACGCGGGCAAGGATAAGGACTGCCGTCACCAAAAGACCGTAACCGATCGCCTCCCGCAGCGAAGTGCCATTTGCACGCAAGCCGGCCACAATCTCTGGGAGATCAAGACCGATAATAAAAAATACAATCCCATTCAGGATAAACACAAAACTCTCCCAGACACTCAGCCCCCGCACACGACTGGTACTGTTCAGAAATTTAAGCCGCTGGTTGGACATCAACAGACTTCCCGCAACCACAGCCAGCACCCCAGAACTGTGAAACTGCTCCGCAATCCAGTACATAAAATAGGGTTCGATCAAGGTCAGTGCGATATCCGAAGGTGCATCCGTCGGTAAGCGTTTATGTGCCTGAATAAAAAACCAACCCAACAGAACACCGATACCTACTCCACCGATCAACATCCAGATAAACGATACCGCTGCCTCCTGCCATACAAACTGCCCCATACCCACGGCTATCAGTGCAAAACGGACAATAATCAAAGAGGAAGCATCGTTCAGCAGACTCTCCCCTTCCAGGATTGCAGAAGTAGATTTTGGAACTTTCACAAACTTCATAATGGCCCCCGTACTGACCGCATCTGGCGGGGAAACAATACCCCCCAACAGAAATCCCATTGCGAGCGTGAAACCAGGAATATAATGATTGGCAACTACCGCAACAGATAGTGCGGTGAAGAAAACCACCAAAAAGGCAAAACTTCCAATAATACGCCACCATTTCTTCATCTCCTTATACGAAATCGACCATGCAGCCTCACATAGCAAGGGTGGAAGGAAAATCAGAAAAATAACATCCGGGTCGATCGTAACAACGGGTAATGTTGGAATAAAACTGACAATCAAGCCCGCCAAAACCAGTAAAATGGGATAAGCAACCCGAAGTTTCGTTGCCAGCATTTCAAGTAGAACGATGGCCGTAATCATGGCGATAAATAGCGGGAACAAGTTATGCATAGGCTGTCATAATTTATTGGTCTTGAGACATATCATTAACTCTTGTAAATATCTTAAATGGAAATTAAAAACCACCAACTCCCGGTCATATTTTTTACTTTTTCATCTGTACCCTAGTTTTACCCTAATTCTGTACCTCAAATTCGGCCTGTACCCTTCTTAAATTAGCAAAAAAGATTTATTGCCATGTCGACTTCAACACATCAATCGTATTCCATCAGACAGGTTGATCTCTCTGATCTCTCCCTACTAAAAAAGGTTCAGTCCGAAGTGAGCAACAAAAACTTGCTGCACATGCCCTTTCTCTTGCTTGCGCAAAACGAAGAAATAGCAGCTGTTTCTTCTGCTACGGTCTCCGAAAACAACAGCCTTACTGTTGAAATTTCTTATCAAACTGAAGTTTCGGAAGACTTATCAACGGTATTTAAGCGCAAAGCGCAGGCTTATTACGAACAACAACTTCTAAATATGTTTGGCGACGAGGAAGCACTAAAAAGGGGAATCCGTCATTTCCATAATTGGGTAAATCCAAAGGGAAACAGTAAATTAGTATAAGTATGGAGCAGCAACAATTGTATAAAAAAATTGCAAACATCGTAGAGAACCAGATCAAAAATGGCTCTTTGACCTACGGTGACCGCCTTCCTTCTGTCCGTAGCGCACAAAAATTGTATAATGTGAGCTTAAATACGGCAAAAAGCGCCTACATGGAACTCGAGAGCAGATCGCTGATTGAGTCTCGCCCCAAATCTGGCTTTTTTGTCAGTCTGGCCGGCCAACGCCGGATGTCCATACCGTCGATCTCAACATTTAAGATTGACGAAAAGAAGCAAGATCCCGCGGCATTGATTGATAAAGTTTTTCACTCGTTGGAGGATAAGGAAATTACGCGATTCTCTTTGGGACTGCCCAGTCCTTCTTTGCTCCCCATTCAAAAGCTCAATAAATGTATCCTGGAGACAGTACACGAACTGCACGATTACGGCGATCAGTATGGACAGGTACAGGGTAGTCCGACTTTACGTAAAGAGATTGCCAAATGGTCGCTCGTACTGGAAGGAAAAATAAGCGACGAAGATCTGATTATCACTTCGGGTGCCATGAATGCCATTTATAGCTGTCTCCGTGCGGTTACAAAACCCGGTTATACCATTGCCGTGGAAAGTCCCCTCTATTTTGGCTTTATTCAGGCATTTCAGGTATTGGGATTGAAGACAATTGAGATTCCGACACATCCCATTACAGGTATTGAACTGGACGCCCTGAAAAAAGTAATCCATAAAATCGATGTATGCTGCTTTGTCTCCAATTTCAGCAATCCTTTGGGTGCGCTGATGCCCGATGAACATAAAAAAGAACTTGTCAAGCTCCTCGCTTTCCATCATATTCCCTTGATCGAAGATGATCTTTATGGAAATATTTATTTCGGAAGCTCAAGACCCAAGCCCTGTAAATACTTTGATGAGGAAGGCTTAGTCATGTGGTGCGGATCTGTCACCAAAGTATTGGCGCCAAGTTTTCGGATCGGTTGGGTCGAACCGGGACAGTACAAAGACAAGATCCTCAAACAACGGCTGATCCAGACCATCTCGCAGCCGGCTATTTATCAGGAAGCAGTGGCCAAGTTCCTTCAAATCGGAAGGTATGACCATCATCTCAACACCTTTAGAAAGAAGCTGTATAGCAATTACATCAATTTTAGAAACAGTATCGAGGCCCATTTTCCCGAGAACACCAAAATGTCACAGCCCGAAGGTGGTTTTGTGCTCTGGTTGGAAATGGATCCAAAAATTGATTCTACGGTACTATACGATTATGCGCTAAAACAAAAATTGAGCTTTGCTCCAGGCCGAATGTTTACCCAACATGATCAATTCAAAAATTGTATCCGACTGAACTATGCCGTCGATTGGAACGAAAAGACAGCGAACGACCTAATGCGATTGGGCCGCTTTTTTAAAGCCGTCATCTAATCGGTTAATCCCAGTCAACCTCATCATCGTGACTTGGTAAAATAGGCGGTGGCAGTTTATCAGATTTTTCTTCGGGGAATATCGTATGCTTACCTCTACGGATCAGGAGCGCATCGAAAATTTCACCAGTCATCAAGGTCCCACCGTTGGACATAAATTCTTCACGCCCATCAGGGGTCGTCAACCAACACCTAACTGTCGCTAGGCATAAAATAACAGCATCTTTGCAGTCCTCCAGTGCAAAAGTAATTCCACGATTCACTTTGTGATCTTCTTTTCTTAGCTCCAAGGTTTTACTGCTATGGTAAAATATAGTATTGCGATCATCTAGTTTAATCACCACACAATATATTTTTATGTCTATTTTAACTAGTCTTTCATGGATTAATTCAAATTTACGGATACCCACCAAATGGAGCTGAACCTGAACTTGTTGCTGGGCTTCATCAAAATGTACGACTGGGTGATTCATAAAGAAATTGTTCCAACTGACCCGTTTGGAATACCGAAAACCTTTCAAGGGGATTACTGATCCATACCCGAGCCGTAAGCTCCCGAGATCGTGCTCCCGATCATTACGTACGGCCTCATATAGTACATTTTGTAACCGTAAATAGGTACTACGCTCACAGGCGACTCGTAAAATCGATTTTAAAATCTGATACAATCGGCTCGCCAAATTACAGTTGTACGTAAAATCAAGCCCTGTTAACTTGCTATTTTCACTCAGCTCATAAGCGTCCCCTCGCTTGCGTTCTTTTTTACTCTTGCCGGAAGATTTTCTCATCCCATTAAGTTAAATTGGTATACTTTAAAAATACAATAATCGTATGAATTAAACAACACTCCCTTTAACAACACATACGACCAAGATAGCTAAGATCCATAAAGTCCCTTCAACTCCCTTAAAGTCCCCTCAAGTCCGTTCAAGTGCCAACAACATTCGAGTACGCTCCGTACATGCTTCGCCCCAACCTTGGGACTGCCTCGGTAATGGCTTGACATTTGGTCGATTCAGCTTCGGTCAATCATCGACAGCAGGGCAAACAACAGTCGAAGAACAGTCAAACCAAACCCGACGTTGTCCCAACGCAGTCCCGAAGCAGTCGCAACGCCCACCCGAAGGATCTCCGAACAACTATCGAACAAGGGGCAACAGATCAGCGAAAACGCGCTACCCGTCCAGTATCGTAGCTCCTCCCAAATTGTATAAGGCGAAAAGTACTTTATTAGCGCTTTAGCGGTATCTTATATATGTGAGGGGCTGCTTTATTCAAGCAGCCCCTCAAATATATTTTATAACACGTAATCTATAGGTACCCAACGACATGCAATATATGACTTGAAATTATATCTTTTGCCCTAAGTATTTCTGCTTTTAGGTGCGAAATCTTAGCGTATAAAATAGCAAAAAGGGCTTTTTAAAGTCCCCCAAATAATAAAGGCGTCCTTTTAGGACGCCTTCTAATTACTGAATTTTTTGAAAGAATTTTTTTGTCTTATAGAAGGCCAATAGTCCGATGATACCAATCATCAACCAAAGAAAATCGACAATAAATAAATCACGTTGACCGTCAACAAATGTTTTCCAAAGCCAATTATGTGTCACCAGACCATTGGCTATCGGAACGATAAATGCAAGGATACTTCCAACCAATAGCGTTTCGCGATTTGTCCTTCTTATACTGCGACGAATGATATAGTAAAGTGACAGCAGCAACCATGCGTAAAAATAGACCCGATAAATAAAGTCCTGATCAACTTTAGGACTGACTTTGATCGCAATAAATGTAATCGCTGTAACCGGGAGCATCGTCAAACATATCGCCGTAAAAACATTAGCAGCCCAAAAGTTGAATTTGCGTTTTCTTGGAATGACATTGTTTTTATCCCGTGCAACCAACCAGATCAGAATTCCTGAAATAATAACCAGACAGCCCATTACTCCCAAGATAAAATAGACCATTTTGAGCGGATATCCACCATAGTCGCCATAATGCAAACGGTAGATAATACTGCGGACATAGTCCCCATAGCTCGCCCCTGTTAAGGGTGATTTCTCTTCTACAATTTTATTATCGGCCACCTTCACGGTCAATATTCCAGATCCGGCAAAGCTGCTGTTAAAATGCGGCTCAAGCTCCATGATAACATGCATATTTGAATCCGCATAGTTTTTTACGACAATACGCAGGAACTCACTTTCTGGCCACTTTGTCTTTGCCATATCCAAGAAAGGAGCGATTTTCACATCCTTGTTTAGAGATTTATAGCTATACGCGTAGTCCTCCTTAGCGGATACACCAATATCCTGATACATTTTCTGCTGGTCACCATCGTACAGCAATTTGCTGAAAGGCAATGCCAAAACTGAATTAACAATCAGAAATGTACCTGTAACGGCAAAAATAAACTGAAAAGGGAACCCAATCACCCCTAGGGCGGTGTGCATATCTGTCCAGACAGTCTTCCATTTGCTGAATGGCCTAAACACGAAAAAGTTCGACACTAATTTGTCCCAATGCAATAATAGCCCTGTTATCAATGCAAATAAAAAGATAAAGGCTGTAATTCCGGCAACGAGGTATCCGAACGGCGCTATTCCTACGCTAATGGGTACTTGATTGAGTTGGGCCAGAAAATGTAAGCGGAATAAAAACTCGCCCATATCATAGTTCTGCGCATAGTCTCCTACTTTTTGATTGACAAAATTATAGGTGAAATTTTTCGAATCATCATCTCCACCTCTCCTTCTCCGGCCTTTCTTTTTTTCCGCTTTCTGTTCAGGCGTAATCTTGGATAGATTTTCCTTATTGAGTATCGTGTCGTTTGACGCGGTGTACCCCACATAAGCAGAAGTCCCCTCCCGGTGCATATAGAAGTTGATATCACGCCCATGGAGGTTGGCTTCACCCTTTAGAGAATCCAGAAGCTTGTCAAAGCTCTGATGGTTTTCCTTGTATGTTTTGTACGACGCATTATTTTGCCAGGCTGCAATCTCATTTCTAAAAAATGCAAAGGAACCTGCAAAAAATATCACGTACAGGAGCGCACAGATGATAATGCCACTGATGGTATGGGTATTAAAATAGATATTGTAATTTCTGTTGTTCATGATTGATTACATCTTTAACAAATAAGGCAACGAAAAAACCGCCGCCAAGAGTAAATAAATTCCCCATATTTTCCATCCGCTTTTGGAAAGAAAAGCCAGGAGCATCAGAACCGCCCAAAGTAGATAACCTGTAAATCCGGCAGTCATCACAACATCTCTTTTCTCAAAAATGTTAGTCAACAATACATGAAAAGAGAGCATAACAACATAACCGCCGATAAATCCGGCCGTAATCTTCAGGAATCGTTGCAAGGGCGAACTCAGGTATTTTTTATTTGCTGGCATAAGAAATCAATTAGGATATCAAAAATTCAACACAGAGACTGACGGCATACAATCCGAGAACTTGGTACCCTGTTAAATAACGGTAAGGGTTCAATAAAACGACAAGACTCATCATGCACATGACATAGGCAAAAAAAGCAAAGAATCCAGCACCAAAACCCTGTACATAAAGGATTACCGCAAATGGTAAAAGTAGCAGACCAATACTCAAGATACGCACAGACTGAGTCTGCGCGCAAAGCTTTTTCAACCACTCGGATCTATGCTGGAACTTCACTTTTTTGCTGCTGTTGTAAAAGAGGTAAGCGCCAATAAGTATAATTATTAAAAGTGTGCTATACATCGTATAAATGATTTATATAGAATCGCTTAATTAAAACTTGTAGGTTACACCTAGACGGAAGTTGCGTCGTTCTTCAACAATATAAGTGTAGTAAGCAACGCTTTCCGTAATCTTTGCATTTCTCCCTCCTGTCGAACCTGAAGTCATTAGCTTCCGGTTGTCGAGTACATTGTTGACCATCAACGAAACATTATACCTCTTATACTGGTAACTAATACCAGCATCATTGCGTAGGTAGTTCTTGAAATTAGACTCTTTCGTCGTGCCAATAGCGCGGTCAAACATACCCTGTACACTACCTATAAAACCTAGTCCTTTCAATGGTCCTTGCTGTAGACGATAGGTTACCCATGCATTTGCTGTATGTTTTGCCGTATTAGGAGTGATATTTCCTACGTTCTCTGCTCTTGTATCCTTGGAGACTTTCGAATCCGTCAATGCATAGTTTGCATTGACATTTAAACCTTTCACAATTTCACCGGTGATATCAAATTCTATACCTCTTGTTTTTGTCTCACCCAATTGTATTTGAAATGTAGTATTACCCACAACATGAGAAGGATCCGGATCGGGAACGGTCGCATTTTTTCGTTTGATTTGGTAAGCACTTAATGTAGAAATCCATTTTCCGCCAGCCCATTCCTTCTTCACCCCAGCTTCCATGCTGTTACCGCGTATAGGCTTGAAAGCATTGCCTTCCCAGTCGGTTCCCGCGACAGGTACGAAGGACTGATCGAACAGGGCATAAACACTTGTTGAAGGAGTCACCAAATAGTTTAATCCCACACGTGGGCTCCATACCTTATCTTTTGTAGGATCTGCATCTGTTTTTGAAACCACACTGGATGAGGTAAAACGTAATCCCAAAGATAATTTCAGGCGCTCACTTAAGAAAGCCATTTCGTCATGGACATAGAAGGAAGTATATGATGAGTTTGTAATATACGTTTGGCTCTTTGCCCGTTCCTTAATGCTCAATGAACGGTCAGCTTCTGGGAAAACGGATTCCGGAATGCCATAAACGGGATTATAGACATTTAACGGATCCCAGGGGATCACACTCAATTTTGTAATGGGGTCCTCGGGCAGCAAACTTCTAAAATCACCCCAGAATTTTTTATTACCATAATCCACTCCGGCCAAAATCCGATGTCTGATATTTCCCGTGCGCTCTTCCCCATTAAAAGAGAACTGTCCAAATTTATTTTCGCCATGCTCATCGGCGATACTATAAGTACGTGGCATATTGCCTTCGGCAGTCATATAAGCCAACCAGGTACTGGTTGCTTTCATATCGAAATTAAAATAAGCGGCTTGCGCATGGAATTTCCACTTTTGGCTAAGTTTTCGATCAAAATAAAGATAGGCGCTATGATCTCGCAGTTTACCGGGTTTCATCCCTGGATCACCATAGAAAAAGTCGTTGGCAATACCTGGGTCAGCAAAACCCTTTGGTGAGAACGTATAGTTTCCATTGGTCAAATAAGACGATCCCTGGAAAGTATACTCGGCTGTTATCGCCGTCAGCGAATCGATATTATAAGTCAACACCGGAGCGATGACAAGACGATCACTATTATTGTATTTGGTAAAGAACTTTTTTTTCTGACCTGCAACGTTCAGGCGGTAAATCAATTTATTGCTTTTGGTAATCTTTCCATCCAAATCGACAGCGCCGCGGTATAGATCAAAACTTCCGGTATTGAGTGTCACGGATCCTTTGGTATGGCCTGTTGGTTTTTTGGTGACAACATTGTAGAAACCTCCCGGCTCACCACTAGCAAGCATAAAACCCGCTGGACCTTTGACAAACTCGATACGTTCGATCATGGATACATCCTCTGCGGTAGGTCCCCATGAAGCCTCGATATTCATACCATTACGGAAAGCAGGGATCTTGGATCCGCGCATGCGAATATTGGCGTATTGATTGTCCCAGTGTCCCTGACGTGTTGCACCGCTGATATTACGTGTGATGCCATCAACAATGTCGAAAACCTGTTGATCGGCCATCAGATCTGAAGAAACTACCTGGATATTTTGCGGCAGCTCCAAAATAGGTGTCTTTAAACGTAGTGATCCGGATATGCTGTCGAATTTATAGTTCTGATAATATTTTCCATAAACGGCAACCTCATCGATAGACTCAGACTGGTTGCTGAGCTTAATCTGTCCCAGACGACTGTCTTCTCCATTAAGGACTGCTGTTATCGTATGTTTGCTGTAACCAAATGCTTTGATCTCGATCGTATAAGTATTCGGAGCAAGTTTATAAAAAGTAAAGTGTCCCTCACTATCGGTACTGGTAGTCACACCTGTATTCGATAGTTTAATTGTTGCACCCGAAATAGGTTCGGATTTTTCATTGACAAGGATACCGTCAATCTTCAATTTGCTCTGCGCCTGCGCCACAGAAAAAACTGAGCTGATCATCGGAATGGCTAGAAAGGATAAAGTTTTATTCATGCGTATTTCACTGGTAGATATGTAATAAAGAATGGATTCATTTTGAATGTGAGATTTAAAATGAATCCATCTAAGTTGTAGGTATCAATTTTTATTTTACGGCAAAAAAGGTTGTACTTCCCTGCCAAGACGATGCATAGGGTTTTCCCTCATGCTCACCTGCCTTTTCGACAAATGTACTTGCTTCGAGTACATAAGCACCAGCCCAAAGGGCATCGAAGGTAACAACACCATTGGCATCAGCTACAAATTCTTTTCCCCAGCCTGTGGACGAGAAAACAGATACCTTGGCATTTGGAACAACTTTTCCTTCGCTGGTTATCTTAGCCTGTAAGCTAGCGCCTTTCTTTGCATTTGCTGAATTGAGCAACTCAACCTGTAACGGATTTTTTAATGCGCTATAGTCCAATTTGCTTGATTTGCCAATGACAACGGGCATTAGTGAGGAAAACTCATATTTTGTCTGGCCACCCAGATCTTTAGGTGCCTTTACGACCGATAAAAAGTAAGTTCCTTGCTCAGTTGGTTGGAATGAACCGCTGAAATGATCTCCTTTATTGGTCAATTGTACTTTAACAGGGGCTTTTCCCGGAACATACAATAACAAGGTGAAATCCTTCACATCAGAATACCATTTTTCAATCTGATCTCTTTCATTGGTAACATATTCACCATAATAGACTTTTACTTCATGCGACTGATTGACTGTACCATGAGGAGCGGATTCTATCCAAAGTGCGTGAGCGGAACTGCTGTTACAGTAAAACAATACTGTAAGGAATGCAAAGAGTGATGTTAAAATTTTCATAATATGTTGATTGATGCGTATAGTTTTTCAACTTATTATGGAGGAGCTTACAGGTAAAAAAAACGGTTAACGAATAAAACCGCAAATTTCGTTATCTTGCAAGTTCTTCCATATCCTATATCGGAAGCAACTGGAGCAGCGAGCTGCTTCAGTCAACTAGAGACAGTTGCCGCTGTCTGTAGCTTTTCGCCATGTGATAGATTGCCGTCTATTGCATGGTGTTTTTGTCTTTAATTAGACCAGCAAATTCTTGTTAAATAATTTAGACTGATTAAAAACAAAGCAAATATAAAAGGAATTATTTGGATATCAACTATATTTTAATTTTTTCGTTTCTGGAGTTTTCTACGATTTTTTCACGAAATCCAATTGTAAAACAAGAACTTACAAGATCTTGATTAATTAAATCATCCGGACGGTTTCTTTAGTTCATTCCGTTAGGGTGCCCCATAGCGGATTGGTGTCAGCAAAAAAAGTAGAATGATCGTTGATTTTATCAGGAGTAGCGGTTGATTTTATCAGGAGTAGCGGTCGACTTTATTCGGACTGGTGATCGACTATATGAGGTGCGGATGCATTCATTTTCCGAAGCAGGTTGTCGACAATGAAACCATCTCTCTATTTAGCAGTTCCCATAGCGGATCAGTATCAGCAAAAAAGTTAGAGTGATCGTTGATTTTATCAGGAGTCATGTTGAGTTTATTCGGAGTGGTGATTGACCGCATGAGTAACGGTCACCTTATTAGAAGCAGTGCTTAGTTTAATTAACCAAGACAGACCGTCGGTGATGAAACCGTTTGTTTATTTAAGATCTGGGTAATATCAAACAATTCCGTTTCCTGATAACGCGTAGCCACATGAAGTTTGATATGTTCACAATGGGGTTCAAATGTCGCATGAACAAGATCAACTGTATTATTTTCACCGGAAAGGTGTGTTAAGATCAGATGTTTGAGACGATCGGTTTTATATTGATTGAATAATTCAACCGCAACACGATTGGAAAGATGCCCCCACCCGCTGCTGATCCTATTCTTCAAAAAATAGGAATATCTTCCCGTATGCAACATATCCTCATCGTAATTGGATTCCAGCAAGAGAATATCCGAATGTTGGATCACATGTTGCACATTTTCACAGGGCCGTCCAATATCGGTCAGCACACCGATATTATGAACTCCATCAGAGACAAGGAAACTACAGGGTTCTTTTGCATCATGATATTTGGGGATTCCATAAATTTTAAGCCCCCCGATTTCAACCTCCTCATCGGGCGCAATGATATTGACCAGGTGGGATGGTAGATGTAGTCTGGATCCTTCATAACTTCCCTTCGTGATATATACCGGCAGATTGTATTTTTTTGCAAAAACTGACAATCCGCGGATATGATCGGAGTGTTCGTGTGTAATGAAAATTGCCTTAATCTGTGTCGGAATAATCCCGAGATTATACATCCGGAGATGAATATGCTTACTGTTGATACCAGCATCAATTAAGATCGCCGAATCATCTTTGGCGATATAATAACAGTTTCCATTACTTCCGGAGGCGATTGCACAATATTTCATTCGCGTACACTAATTATGAGTATATATATTCTACTGCAGCAAAGATACAAAAAACAAGAAGACTCAGTTGACCCCTAACATTCCGGCAAACTCAATGGAATATTGACTGCCAAGCCGCCGTCTGCAGTTTCTTTATATTTGGCATTCATATCCAAAGCGGTCTCCCACATGGTTTTGACCACAGTATCCAAGCTTACTTTGGCTTTGTCAGGATTTGACTGTAAAGCCAGCTGCGCTGCTGTAATCGCCTTTATCGCCCCCATGGTATTGCGTTCGATACAAGGGATCTGTACCAGTCCTCCGATCGGATCACAGGTCAATCCGAGATGGTGTTCCATGGCGATCTCCGCAGCCATCAGCACCTGCCGTTGTGATCCGCCCAGCACTTCTGTCAGCGCACCGGCAGCCATTGCTGAGGATACCCCAATTTCTGCCTGACAACCACCCATAGCAGCCGAAATAGTCGCATTCTTTTTAAAGATGGATCCGATCTCCGAAGCTGTTAGGATAAACTGCACAATTCTATTTTCTCGCATACCATCATGGAAAGTAATATAATACTGCAAAACGGCTGGTATAACCCCCGAAGCACCATTGGTAGGAGCGGTAACAACACGTCCAAAAGAAGCATTTTCTTCATTGACAGCAAGCGCAAAACAGCTTACCCAGTCTAGGATATATTGAAAATTCTGTCCACCTTCACGAATTGCCGTTATCCATGATTCATAATCTTGGTAGCTACGCCCCTGCATCAATTTTTTATTTAATTTTGCAGCCCTACGTTCCACATTCAAGCCTCCTGGCAGTGTACCACCAGTGTGACAGCCACGATAGATACACTCATAGATCGTCTTATAGATATTCAGGACTCCGGCAACAGTTTCACTTTCCTCCCGCCATGCACACTCATTTTCAAGGACAAGTTCTGATATCTTTAAGCCTGTTTTCATCGTCCAGTGTAGCAACTCCTGCGCGGTATCCACCGGAAAAGGAAGATCCACTTCGGATAATACACTTTCAGTATCATTTTCCTGAACGACAAAGCCTCCACCAATTGAATAATAGGTTTCGGTAATGGCTTTACCACTTGACAGGAAAGCCTGAAAAGTAACGGCATTTGGATGGAAGGGTAAACTCTCCGTGTACAAAAACAGGAGGTCTTCCTGATAGGAGAATGGGATCGTGCGCTCACCTGCAACCTCCAGTTCGCCTACCGCTTTGATATGCGCCACTTTTGGTGTCACCTGATCCACATCGAAGGTAACGGGATCATCGCCACTCAGTCCAAGCAGAACAGCGATATCTGTACCGTGTCCAGCACCGGTCTTGGCTAAAGATCCATAAAGCAAAATCTTGACCTGATCGACCTCATTCAATACACCTTTTGTCTTGAGGACATGGGTAAATTGCTGGGCTGCACGCCAAGGACCTAAGGTATGCGAACTGGATGGTCCGATACCAATCTTAAACATATCAAAAACGGATATTTGTTCTTTGCTCATAATCTTTATTGTTGCGGTTAGCTCGCTTTTCATAGCTTTTGTGAAAACCGCATCTAAATTAGCACAAATAAGTGTACAATGTTACCTGTATTTGCATTATTATCAATTTGAAAACCAAGCTGACATTCTTTTAACAAGTATCCAACAAACATCTTACATTTTTTAGGGAAAAAGTAAGAAATGCTTCCCTATCTTTGTTGGCTACAATTTATAGAATGACGGGAAAAACATATTTATATTCTTTTTTTGCTTTTTTTATCTGTTTATTTTCGATCAGAACATATTCCCAACAAATACCTAAGCGAGAGTTTCGTGGTGTATGGGTTGCAACCATAGGTAATATAGATTGGCCTTCGGTCAGAGCGGGCAACAACGTTGCCCAGCAAAAGCAGGAGTTTATAGACCTCCTGGACCAGCACCGTAGTGCGGGTCTAAATGCAATCATCCTACAGGTGCGGCCTGCAGCAGATGCTTTTTATGGCAAAGGTCGTGAGCCCTGGAGCAGATACCTGACAGGAAAGCAAGGGCTGGCCCCGTCGCCATTTTATGATCCTTTAGAATTTGCCATTGAGGAAGCACATAAAAGAGGCATGGAATTGCACGCCTGGTTCAACCCCTATCGGGCCTCAACTACCTTGAATCCCGCACATTTCTCAGAGGACCATATCACCAAACGTCACCCCGAATGGTTCTTTACATACGCAGGAAAAAAACTTTTCAACCCGGGGCTGCCCGATGTCCGTAAATATATCATCGATGTCATTATGGATGTTGTCAAGAATTACGATGTGGATGGTATTCATTTTGACGATTATTTTTACCCTTATCCCGATAGCCGGAATACATCCGTCCCGGATCAGCTGACTTTTGCCCAGTATAATAATGGCATTGAAAATATTGAAGACTGGCGACGCAATAATGTGAACATGCTCGTGCGTGACCTCGGCATTGCGATCAAAAGGATAAAACCTTATGTCAAATATGGAATCAGTCCATGTGGTGTATGGGATAATAAGGAAAACAATAGTATTGGCTCGGAAACACGTGGGCTAAGTGCCTATCGTGAGCTCTATGCCGATGGTGTAAAATGGATGCAGGAAGGCTGGATCGACTATATCAATCCACAGATTTACTTTCCATTTAAAAACCGCGCCGCGGCATATGAGGTTCTGGTATCCTGGTGGCAACGGCATACCTATGGTCGGCATTTTTATGTGGGACATGGAGCTTACCGTGTAACAGAAAATAAAACCGGATGGACCGACAAAAGTCAGATCCCCCGACAGGTACGCCACCTACGCGAAGAACACGATGTCGAAGGAAGTATCTATTTCAGTTCCAAATCGCTCATGGACAATTTGGCCGGATTACAGGACTCCATGCGAAATGACCTATATCGTAGCCCTGCTTTACCCCCGACGATGCCTTGGCTGGACAGCATTCCTCCAAACGCTCCTTTCGGCTTGCTGGTAAAATCATCCGCCAACGGAAAAATGAACACGCTTTTTTGGCAGAAACCGGATGTGGCAAGCGATGGTCAATCGGCCTATGGTTATGTCGTCTATCGATTTGTCGTAGGTGAGCACATCAATATCAAAGATCCAAGCAAAATTATCTTTATCACATACGATGCCGATAAACTCCAATATACAGATGATGACATCAAACAGAATCAACGTTATAAATATGTCGTCACCGCAATAGATCGACTGAAAAATGAGAGTCGTCCTTCTGACAGTCGGGAGGAAGATGAGGAGAGCTAATCTTCGTCTGTACGATTGACATTGACAAAAAAATAAGAAGAGCCCTCCCGGATCCGCTGTGCTGATGACAGCAGCGCGATCCAGGAGGGCTCTTTTATTGGTGTGATTTTATAGCGACTTTATTTGCCCTGTCCGTACTTGAATTTTTTATTGATGGTAACAGGCAATTTTCCTTTAGGAACATTTTGTCCCAATATTGTTTTGGCAGCAGCTTGCTGCATAAAAGCATCATTTTGATAAGCGAGCAAAATTGTCTTCGCTTTCTTCGATGCTTCTACCCCATCTAATGCATATACATTTGTAAATAGGGTCAAGATGGATTTTTTTGCAAACTTCTTCATCAGGTTCTGTACATTTTCATTCAATTGCATTGTAGGACGTGGGCGTAACCGCGTATCGTGTACAGCGATGATGTATTGCTTGTTTTTCTTGATTTCTTTCACAAGACGTTTCATATCATCTTTGCTCAAGCTGTCTGGCACAAAATATTGTGTTTCGTTGGTCAATCCCGACGCCAGTTCGTTCTGGAATGTTTGATTGGCAGCAACACCGACATTGATAATCGCTGTAGGTAGATCTTTTTTAAGGGATTTTAATTTTTCGGTGCTGTTGAGGGCTGTAATAGCAGCATTGGACAATTCATCAATCAGCTGAACTGCAGACGTTCTATGTAAATCGGCATACAGATTCTGCTGCGGGGTTGCCTGGTATTTGTCTAGGCCTAACCAGAGTTTAGCAGCCAATACTCTTTTCACACGTGCATCAATATCTGCCTGCGAGATCCGACCTTCTTCAATTGCTTTCAGAATAAGGTCAATTGCGCGTTTACTATTTTCGGATACCTCAAGGAGATCGTGTCCGGCAATGATTGCCTGAACATCGGCTTCACCATTCGGGAAGAATTTTTTGACGCCTTTCATATCCATCGCGTCAGTCACTGTTAAGCCTTTAAAGCCAAGTTCATTCCGCAATAGATCTGTAACAACCTTTTTAGAAATAGAGGATGGCATATTCGGGGTGTCATCCAAAATAGGGATATTCATATGCGCAACCATAACCGCTGGTGCACCGGCTTTAATAAGTTCTTTGAAAGGGTACAGTTCCAGCGTATCCAATCTGGTTTTATCAAAAGGAAGCTTAGGCAGGTCATAGTGTGAATCTACATCTGTATCACCGTGTCCCGGGAAGTGCTTAATGGAAGCCAAGATACCACCATCCACCATACCGTCCATATAGGCTTTCGCTTTTTTGGTGACATTATATTTATTATCGCCAAAAGAACGAATACCGATGACCGGATTTTTGGGGTTGTTATTGATGTCCACATCTGGTGCAAAATTGAAATGCATACCGATACGATGAAAATCCAGCGCAACCTCACGTCCCATGCGATAGATCAATTGATTGTCCTGCACAGCACCGAGCGTCATCTGATAAGGGAATGACAACGTAGAATCCGGCATACGCATACCAAGCCCCCATTCTCCATCAAAAGTGATCATTAAGGGCACTTTAGATAAAGACTGATAACGATTGAACATGTCCACATGACGCACAGGACCGCCCTGGAAAACCACAAGACCACCCAGATGTTCATCTTGAACAACCTGCGCCACGGAATCAATATATTTCTGACCAAGATTAGTATGTGCCCTTACAAGGAACAACTGGGCCACTTTTTCCTTTGGAGTCAAGGTATTAAATACGGCATCTACCCAATCATGCTGGGAATTGATGTATTTTACAAAATCTTTCTTGTCCTGTGCCTTCGCAAATGATAGCGCACTGGCCAATGCCAATAGGCCCAGACTGAATTTTTTGAACATAAATTAGTTTGTATAATGTCTTAAATAGAATACTAATAACGTTATTATTTTGGATAATATGAAATTGTTTTTGCAACAATTTTATTAAAACATGCAACAAGATGCATTTCGAACACAATAAAGGGGAATATAATGATACAATACCTGAGAAGTGCTGCCGGATGTACCTATTGTTTATCGTTGATTTTGTCGGGAACCGATTTCGGGATGAATCTGGTTATGGATTTGATTAGGTAATGAACGCCAGTTATAGCTAAGTCTCTGCAATAAGCTTAAGCAAGCCTAAAATACCCAAGAGTAAAAGCAAAAGAAGTACCAGCTGTAAGCTTAAACAATCAGAATCTAAATACTCATTACTAAATACTAGGTACTAAAAGATAAGATGAGGTATCAGCTGTAAGCTTAAACAACCAGAATCTAAATACTCAATACTAGATACTCAATACTATAATCTAAAGCAAATTATACTTTTTCTCCAGAAACAGTGTCAATTCCATAACATGCTCCAATTCGCCGATGGCTTCCTTTTTCCAAAATGAATCAATGATCAAGAGGAGAAATTGCGTTTCCAATTCAGGATTTTCATAGCCCAGTTCTTCAAAAGCACGATGGATAATCGGCTGCACTGGTTTCATAAACTGCTCATGTTGTTGTTTGGAGAACGGGTGATGCGACAGTCGTTCCTGTAATTTCCAGAATATGGGTTCGGCACTGACCAACTTATTGGGAAGGTTGATCATAGTACGTAAGAAGTCTTTGGGTTCACGATAGGTCATCATCCCACGGTGATGGGTCAGGACCTTGCGATATCCGGATTTGATCAAATAGACCAAGAGTGCGTCTTTGTTACCAAAATGTTTGAATATCAAAGCCTCAGAAACGCCAGCGTTCTGCGCTATTGTTTTGGTAGACGTATTGGTATAGCCCTGGTCTGAAAAAAGCAGCAATGCTTCTTTCATAATACGCTCTTTTCTACTCAAAACACTTTCTTTCATATACTATGCCGTTCAGTTGATTTCTAATTCTACTGCAAATATATCTAATCTTTCCGTTCAGTTAGGATTATTGTAACTAAAATGATAGTAATTCGTATCAAATAGTCGCATAAATTTGACAAATAAAAAAAATAGAACCAACAACAACGCCTAAAGCCACGCAGACATCCTCAACCAATGAAAATCAAGACCTGGACAACTGTTATACTCTCCCTTAGTTTAATGCTGTTAAAAATGAATGCTTTTGCCCAGCAGTATATCTCGGGGAAGCTCATGGATAGCAACGGTTCAAAACCTATTTCAGGTGCCAGTGTTACGATCATTGCCTTAAAAGACTCCAGTAAGCTGCAAACACCAACGGATATCCTGGGCAAGTTTACCAGTATCACACTTCCCAATGGTGATTATCTGATTTCGGTACAGCCAATGGGCTATACGGCAGATATTCGGAAGATCAAATTAGCTGGTAAAACTGTGGAGGTCAATTTTAAGCTCAACAGCTCGGAGATCGTACTGGACGAAATCAGCATCTCACCGACGAGTATACAGGTGCGAGGCGATACCTTAGAATTTGATGCCAAAAAATATGTTACACCTGAATTTGCGGATGCCGACGAACTGGTCAAACAAATCCCGGGTGTAGAAATTGACGAAGATGGTAATGTAAAGGCGCAGGGGGAAGCCGTAAGTAAGATTATTATTGATGGTCGCGAGTTTTTCAGCACCGATCCAAAAGTCGCCCTTAAAAACTTACCTGCGGATGTCATTGCCAAAGTTCAGCTTATTGATGACAAAACCGAACAAGCAAAATTCAGCGGATTTGATGATGGCAAACGCCAGAAAGTGATCAATATTGTCACCAAACCGGATAAAAGAAAATCTTATTTTGGCAAAATCAGTGGCGGAGCTGGTCCGGATGAGAAGTATGCCATCAATACGCAGGTCACCAAAATGAATCCAAAGCGTCAATATTCCATAGATATCAATACCAATAACGTCAATCAGCCCAATGGTTTTGCGCCACGAGGCAACACGCGGGGGCGTACAGGACAGGGCGTCACAACACGTTTCAATGCTGGATTCAACTATCTCGACCGTTTTTTTGCGGACCGGATGGATTTCAACGCCAATTATACCTACAACTATACCGACAATAATACCATCAGCCAAAACAAAACGGAATATACGGCAGGCAATAGAGCCAACCAGATCAACAATCAACAGCAATCTGGCAGCACCTACACAAACAATCACGCTTTCTCCCTGCGCGCGAACTGGAAAATAGATTCTATTCAAAAATTGGACATACAGCCCAATTTCTCCTACCAGAGCAACAATAGACATAGCAGCTCGCTGGGCAGTACCTTATTAAACCTGAGCGAAATGCTCAACCAATCCGACAGGAACAATAGTAGTTTTGGCGAAAATTTCAACTGGGGCGGGGATCTGACTTATATGCGTAGGCTAAACAAACCGGGACGAACCATTAGCTTCAACTTTAATGGTTCTTTCAGCACAAACAAGGGGAATGCCGCAAACTATGCCCTGAATACCTATTATAGAAATGGGGAGTTTAGTCGAATTGACACCACAAACAATCGTAATTACTCCAATGGTGACAACAATGGCTTTCGCTCAAAAATTGCCTATACGGAGATGCTGGATAAATATTCCCGTTTGCAGGGTAATTACACCTTCCGAAATACGGCCCGTTATTCTGACCGTAAAACGTATGAATTCCTCGCAGAAACCGAACAATTGGGAGAATTGAAAAACCGTCTTTCGAATGAATTTCGCAATGACTTTGTTTACCATAGTGCTGGGGTATCCTATTTATTCAATAAAAAAGATAGTATACGATTTCAAATCGGATTGGATTATCAGACCGCCAATCAGTTAAACGACAAACTATTTCCAAACAAATTAAAAACAAAGAGCCATTTCAACAGTCTGCTGCCAAACTTAAATTTCCAGTATAATTTCAACAAGGAAACACGTATTGAATTACGCTACAATGCCAAAACAAATACGCCTGCAATTGAACAGTTACAAGACTTTATAGATAATCAGAACCCACTACGTATTACTTCAGGCAACCCAAACCTAAAACAGGAATATGACCACAACCTGGTTATGCAGTTTAGGTCTATCAATAAGGCTTCTGGCCGAAGCTTTACATCAGATTTTACGGCAGATTTTATTCAGGATAAGATTTCAAATACCATCTTTACAACCGATTCGGCATTTACCATTGAGAACGATGTCATACTGGGACCGGGAGGGCAATATATCAAACCCGAAAATTTTGATGGTGTCTACAACCTAAAGTGGCACAATAGCCTTGGTTATCGTATAGAACCCTTAAAGCTCAATATCAACCTAAATAATAATCTATATTTCAATCAAAACTACACCTTGTTGAATCTGGAAAAAGTAGATGCAAAAACATATGGTATGAGTCAACGCGTTGGCGTGAACACAGCGTTCAGTAAGGAACTGATCATCGGATTGGATTATAATGGGAATTTATCGTATTCAAAAAATTCGGCAACTGAAAAATCCAATTATTCTGTTTATAAACATACCATCAGCAATTCCATTGCGTTGACATTATTGCAAAGCTGGACCTTAAATTCGACGTTCAATTATTTATATAACGGAAGTATCCTCAACGCCCCCAGCACAACGAGTTTATTGTGGAATGTTTCTGTCGGCAAGAAGCTGTTCAAAAGGAGAAATGCAGAGATCAATCTAACGGTTTTTGATATTTTTAATGACAATAAAAACGTCAATCAACAGGTCAACGACCTTTGGGTACGTGTATCCCAATCCAATGCAATTACCCGATATGCTATCTTGAGTTTCACCTATCATATACGGGGTATGGGTGGGAAGGCTAATCGAATGCGAAAAGAATAAAAAATCTCCACGTGGAACACAGTTATCAATCCACTGTAAGCATATAGCCGACCCCTCGTATATTGGTAATTTTGATCCTTGGGTCCTGGCTTAAATACTTCCGTATACGGCTAATAAATACATCTAGGCTTCGTCCTGTAAAGTACTTATCGTGGCTCCAATAAGCACGCATGATCTCTTCTCTGGCGATCACCTTATCTTTCTGTTCGTAGAGCTTACGGAGGAGTTCACTTTCACGAAAAGACAACTTGAGCATTTCATCCTGATAAATCAGCTGGTGCTTTAAACTGTCTAGTGTATAATCACCGATCATCAGCTTCTGTCCAAAGAGCATTTTGGGGCTATTCTTTAACAGGGACTCGATCCGTACGACCAATTCTTCGATTTTAAACGGTTTTTTGACATAGTCATCTCCCCCGAGACGAAATCCCCGGACCACATCTTCTGTCTGCACTTTCGCTGTTAAGAAGATAATGGGAAGCAAGGTGTCCATCTCGCGGATTTTTGCCGCCAAGGTGAACCCATCCATGACAGGCATCATCACATCTACAACCATTATATCCGGTTTCGCTATGCTAAAAGAATCCAAGGCCTCCTGCCCATTGTTGCAGTGTACGACATGAAAACCATTGGCCTCCAGACTATCTGCAACAATCATCGCCAGACTCGGTTCGTCCTCTACGTATAAAATATTAATCATAATTCCTGTTGTTCAATAATAATGCTTTTTCTATACTAACGTTATGTTGAAGATAGCTTTCTTTAGGTTAATATGGTAACCTGATCATAAAAGTACTCCCTTTTTCCAGCTCACTCGCTACACTGATCTTGCCCTCATGGCGTTTGACAACCTGCTTAACATAAGCAAGCCCCAGTCCAAAACCTTTCACATCATGTAAGTTGCCCGAAGGTACCCTAAAAAACATATCGAAGATCTGCTGATGGTATTCTGCTGCAATACCTTTGCCATTATCCGTAATATGGATCTGGACATGCTCCTTAGCCCCTTTTATTTCAACTTTAATCTTAACATGTGGTCCAGCATATTTAATGGCATTCTCCAATAGATTATTGATGACATTTTTCAAATGGGACTCATCTCCTTTGATCAGGATCGATCCAGGATCAGCAAAGAGCTCCACCTCGACTGTTTTTGTTTTATTAAGCTGAGCCACTTCAATCGCACTTGCCACCATCGCGACAATATCAAAATCCGACCGTTGCAATACTATTCCCCGAGAGGCGTCAATATCCATCTGCAAGACCTTTTCAATCATGCCGGAGAGGTGTTCAAGTTCCTTTTTAGAAATATCAAGGTAACGGTCCATCTTTACCTTATCTTCCCGCACCCCGTATAATTGTATGGCTTCAATCGCCGCCATTACGGTGGATACTGGAGTTTTCAATTCATGGGTCATATTGTCAACAAAGTTCTTTCGGAGCTCCGCCATTTTATTCTGTTTAAAAATGGTTTTCATCAGGTAAAAGAAGGTTCCTAACAAAAGACCAATCAACAACAGCGAAATCAGTAACTGCCAGCTCAAGCTGTACAGCAGGTATTTCCAATCCTCCTGAAATTTGACAACGAGGAATTCATTCTTTAGGGGGTTGACCATCATCGGTCTGGTCCAGGCCAGGTTCTTTTCCCTATATTCGCGACGTACGTCCTTCACCTGTTCACGTGGAATCGTCACGATACTTAGTTCATAGGGTACCGAAATGCTTTTATTGCTCAGTGATTCTTTGAATTTATTGTCGATCTGGTCTAGATTCGTTTTGTTCATTTCAAAATCACGGAACAAAAAGGGCGGAATAATGGCATTCTGATGATCACGATCTTTGGAATACATTTTACCTTTTCGATCAGGATCTCCACGAAAAGCATGCTCTTTGTGCGGCTGGCGGGCACGTACCCTTTGCAAAGCCTGATCAAGCTCCGTCTCCGGTACCGCAGGTAGAAGTTCTTTTTTCACATCGTTGAGCAGCTGATCTCTTTCGGTCTCAGGTCCATCCAATCGTTGATCACCATTTTCCGCCTGGTATACCTCCTGCACCGCATTAAAGAGCGACCGCTCAGCTGTGGACAGAAAAAGATCCCGCCGATTGGTATAACTTCCGTAAAGCCAGATCCCCAACACAACGGTGATTCCTGTGCCTATTAAAACGATCAAGCTGATCAGCAATTTAAATCTTCTACCCATAATGAAAACAAATTTAAATTACTAGATTTGCAATCGCTGTGGTAATTAACCATATTTAACAAAATATAACACTGATTAACAGTAAGCATTGATTACTTTTGCACTATTCAAAAATTAATATGATCAAAAACTTTAAGAGACGTAGTATACAATTTTTACTTCCACTTTTTACGTTGGCAGCTTTTGTCGGTTGTAATAAAGACATTTCACTTTCTTTGGATAACTCAAGAGATGAAACGATTGGCGTAGTACCAATTGATACTGTTTCCGTGAAAGTTTCCACTTACCAATTGGATCCTCTTCCAACTTCAAATACGGGGACGATTCTGGTAGGAAAAAATAGCAATGCTGTCACTGGTACTGTCAAATCAACTTCTTATATGCGTTTGGGAATTGGTACAATAAACAGTACCGCCATTCCAGATGATGCGGTATTGGATTCTGTGTCTTTGGTTCTAAGTCCAAACAAATACTATTCTGGTGATACAACCAAAGTGCAAAAAATCGCTGTTCATCGTGTTACGGATGATATCACCCTGACACCAATTGATCCGACACAGCCAACGACTTCACGACCATTTTATGTGACTGCAGCCAGTATATTCAGCAATAAAAAATTTGCTTATGAAAACACACCATTAGCAGAGCTGTCCTTTAACCCTCGTGTCAAAGCAACGGATTCATTGTTCTTTAAATTCAATAGTACCATTAGCAATGAACTTTTCAGATTGATCAAAGATGGTGATAACAGGATTCAAAATAACACGAGTTTTCAAGAATATTTCAAAGGGTTAGCGCTTGTTCCAGATAATAACAATACAGCGATTATCGGCTTTAAAGACACTGTTTTCCTACAGGTGCATTATTCTTTTGAAAACAATGAGGGAAACAAGACAAGAGGCAAGCAGTATTTTGCTATTGACAGCAAAACATACCAATATAACCAAATTGAAACAGATCGTTCTGCGACAAAGTTTTCATCTATGACGCTATCAAATCCGCAGATTGATGTTGAAAAAACCAACGGAAATACATTCTTAGAAGGTTCAAGTGGTGTTGTAGCGAAAATTGAGTTCCCTACGTTATTATCATTGGTCAATGATCCAACAATTTCAATAAATAAGGTGGAACTTGTCATTGAAGCAGAAAACAACCCACTGGAAGGCTATGAGCAACCAAGTAATTTGGTTCTTATGGTCGCAAATAGCGAAGGGACGCCTGTTAGTGCCTTAGCATCATTAGAGACTGCAAACGCAATGCAAGTGGCTCGATTGATTAAAATTGGAGACGCGAATGGTAAATACACCTTTAATTTGATTGATTATTTAAATAAAATTAAAACAACAGCATATAAAAACACTTCATTATATCTATCTTTACCCCCATTGCCAGTACCAGTTGGAACTGTAGGTGGGACTTCAGTAGCAATACCTCCACAGCTCTCAAGTACAGCGAATCGGTTGATATTGGCAAAAGATGGTAATGATCCAAGAATTAAATTAAACATCCTTTATACTAAATTTCAATAATTTATGAACAAGAAAAATTGGCTACTCGTATTGTCAGCTTTTGTAGTTACAGTTACATCATTCTCTTCTTGTAAAAAAAGCGACGACAACACTGAAGATAAATCTACTGAGTGGTTTCAAAAAGCAGCTTACAAAGGTCCACAAACTTCCTCTGCAGCAAGTTTTGTAATAAAGAACATCGCTTATGTAACTACAGGTCAATCAAACAATGCAGGTAGCAAGCCTGTTAACCTAAAAAATACCTATGCTTATGATCCAGCATCTAATACGTGGAGCGAAAAAGATCCATTAGCGGATAATAACGCAGAAAGTAGTGGTCGTCGTGGCGCAATTGCTTTTGCTATCGGAGATTTTGGCTATGTAGGTGGCGGTAATGATGGCGCAAACTTCTTGAAAGATTTCTATAAATTTGACCCTTCAGCAGACAAAGGAAAACAATGGACTAAAGTTGCTGATTTACCTATCGTATTAGCAAATGCTGTAGCATTTACTATCGGAGGAAAAGCCTATGTGGGTACAGGAGAGACAACGATTGCAAATGGTACTTCCTTTACCAATCAGTTTTTCAAATATGACCCAGATTTAAATAAATGGGAAGCAATTCCTGATGCTCCATTTACAGCTAAGAGAAAAGGTGCTTTTGTATTTGTATCGGGTAATGCTGCATATGTTGGCGGCGGAGTTTCCAATGGTGGTTACCCAGCAGATTTTTACAAATTTGATGGTAGCAAATGGACACAATTAGCAGATCTAAACAGAAACGATGGCACATATAGTTATGATATGACTCGTTCTAATGCTGCTGCTTTCGTTATCGGCAATAGTGGTTTCTTAGCTGGTGGATTAAAAGGGACTGCAACAAGTTCAGTTGTGAAATATAATATCAGCGGCGACTATTGGACAAGTGACAATACAGCCCTTGGTGGTGGTGCAAGACAAGATGCTGTTGCTTACACAATCGGATCAACTGGTTATGTTGCTACAGGTCTAAATGGTACAACTCGTTTTGATGATAACTGGAGCTTTGTTCCTGTTTATTAATAACAAAATATAAATCAATAGAAAAGGGATGGAACATATGTTTCATCCCTTTTTTTATAGTGTCTGTTTTTTCTGAAAGTGTCTGTTTTCTATTGGTCAGAAAGAACCTTCAGTTGATTTCCATGGCTATTGATGCTTATAAGAGCATGAAGGTTCTATTGATTCTCGTTTTTTCCTCAAGGTATCAATAAGCTCACAGCCCTAGGTTTATTGGCCAAAAAGAACTTTCAGTTGATTTCCATCGCTGTTTGCGTTTGTGAAAGCATACAGGTTTTACGACAAGATCTGTCTTTGTTGGTTTCTGTCTGATCGCTTTAGTTATAGAGGCCAAGATGTAAAGTGGTCCCTGCGATATCGAGTGGCGGCTACTTTTTAATGTTTGAAGGATCCATGCATCAATATCCAGCGTGCGAATTTATATGAGTTTGTGTTTCTCAGGAGGTCTATCCTGGACCAAGTCGCCTCGCATGAACGATCAATACCCTTTACATGATATTGGCGCTGTTAGACTCACAGTAAAAAGAAAAGCGATACCCAGGGACATCGCTTTTCTTTATATGCATTTCGCTTAATACGCGCTATTTTTCTATTGCTTTGATTTCATACAGTGTATTCCACAACTTACCAGTTACGAACAAGCGTTTATTGGCTTGATCATAGGCGATTCCATTCAGCTCATTATCATAAGCTGAAGTATGTTCATAGATTCCGACCAGATTAATCCTACTCTCTACAGCACCTGTCTCTGGATTGATAATTGCGAGAACATCCTTTTGATAGACATTCGCGTAAACTTTTCCATCAATATACTCCAATTCATTCAATTGATCTACGGGACCATTCTCATCATATACACCAATTGAGCCCAACTCTTTACCAGTAACGGCATCCAGGAAGAACAATTTATTGGAGCCATCTGACTTAATTAAACGCTTGCCATCATAGGTAATCCCCCAGCCCTCTTTACTATTTTCGTATTTAAATGAGCTCTCTTTTGTAAATGAATTTTTATCAAAAACGTATCCCTCACCTTGCTGCCAGGTTAGCATAAACAATTTATTACCCACTAACGTCATCCCTTCAGCGAAAGTTTTCTCATCGAATTTGATTTCTTTCAAGACCTTTCCAGTCGTCAGGTCTACTTTTCTAAGATTAGACTCACCATATCGTCCATTTGATTCATACAATACGCCATCGGCAAACTGAAGTCCTTGGGTAAATGCTGTGGTATCATGCGGGTATTTGTTGACAACCTGGAATCCATAGTTCTTTGCACTTGCAGGAACCACATAGAACGTGCTGGATACGGAATCTGACTTACCACCACTATAGACTGTTGCAGAAATATTGCGTGTACCATAGGCCATATCTTTGGTCTCTACAGTGATCGCTACAGTATCTGTAGAGGAGCCAACATGTTTGTCGTCCACAAAGTAAGCGACAGAATCCATGGTAATTGCGTCAAATTTCAATTTTAATTGTACTTGACTGCCCTTTAAAACGGCTTGGTTTGCACCTGGTGACGCAAATTCCAAAGCAGATTTTTTCGATTTACAAGAAGCAAAAGCAAGTGTTGCAATCGCAATAAAATACGTTATTTTTTTCATCCGTATAAATTTGTTTATTCATATTGTGATGAAGCTATCAGATTTATTCATCGAGTGTATGTTTTAAGCGGCATTCATGAGCTCGCTTTGCTCGGTTTGAATAAATCATGATGGTTTCATCTATATAATCTATTTTTAAAACTGATGAAACGATCGCATTTTTATAAAACAGTATGTTTGAATAAACCGTAATCGTTTCATCTTTATAATACAAAAAGTCTGATTCAAAACCAGAAATTTGGTAATCTGATGACTTACACAGCCAAGATATTTCATTTCAGATCGAATAGCGCAATACTATTCTCAACTATCCCAAAATGCATCTTTAATATAAGTAAGTTCTGCATGTGTGCTATTCGTTACCGCTACGACATCGAATCTCACCTCACCACTATATGCATGTTTTAATATATAGGCTTGCGCCGCCCGAATCAGTCGCCGTTGCTTGCGCACATCCACAAATTCATAAGGCTCACCGAAATCTGTCGTCGAACGTGTTTTCACCTCCACGAATACCAGGGTATCCCCATCCATGACGATCAAATCTACTTCTAAATTCTTAAATCGCCAATTTCTTAACATTATTTTATAGCCCATCTCGATCAGGTATTCCATGGCCAACTGTTCGCCCTGTATTCCTATTTCAAGATGTTTCGCCATATTATCCGGATTACTTTACAATCGTATTTCCCAAAAATCCCCCCAATAAACGCTCCGCTTCTTTGAGTTTTTGATACTTAAAGATAAGCACTTCCAGATTAGCAACATCCTGTTCTTGCTTCATTTCCTCACGAATATGATGCATTTCTGCGCCTATCTTTTGCTTTTTTATCCGATAGATAGCCTCTACAACCAATTGTTTGAGATGCTCATACTCCTGAGTCACATAGATCTTGCGTTTATCGTCATTCCAATTTTCACTGAGTGAATATTTCGTCGCCACGCAATTGATCGCCAGTTCGGACACTGCGGAATCAGCATGGGAATAGAATAATTTTGCATCGGGGATTTCGTAATTTTCAGCAGCATCCCGATAAGCTTTCAGAATAAATGCAGCACCCTTATCTTTAAATTCGATATCGCTGATATTACCCAACAAGACACCTGCAACCGGAATATCGCCATCCCCTTCCCAGGTCGCCAGGTAATCGCCGTAGTTGATCAGGATACGGACGATCTCACGTTCCTGCAGGATCTCAGCGGTCAGCTGAGTAGGCTGCTCCGTTGCTTCCATTGCCGGCACACCTCCACGCTCATCATCTGTCATAAAGAAATCAGGCGGTGGACCATCCATTCCAAAAGGTGGCATACCCGTATTTGCTGGGGTATTTTGAGCTTTGCGAGAGGCATCCTTATCGGCCTTTTTTGCCTTATTCAGCCTTATCTTGTTGAGCTCAGCAAGCAAAATACGTTCCTCAATATCCAATAAATTGCTACATTCCCGAATAAAAACAGAAACTTTAATCTCATCGGGAATCAAAGCAATACTTTCAACAACATCACGTATTACTTCTGCCCTTTTGATCGGATCGTTGTTGGCATCGCGAAGTAAAATATTAGTCTTATAGAAGATAAAATCCTGCTGATGAGATTTCACGTAATCCTTAAAGGCTGTGGCTCCATAGGTTTGCACATAGGAATCAGGGTCATTCCCATCCGGGAAGAGCAATACCTTTACATTTAACCCTTCTTCCAGCAACATATCGGTACCACGCAATGAGGCTTTTATACCTGCTTCATCCCCATCATAGAGTATAGTGACATTTTTGGTAAATCTGGAAATCAATTTAATCTGACCTGTGGTCAAGGAGGTTCCCGAAGAAGAAACCACATTTTCAACACCGGCCTGATGTACAGATAGAACATCCGCATAACCCTCGACGAGATAGCAGTTGTCCTCTTCCATAATTGCCTTTTTGGCAAAATTCAACCCATAGAGTACATCTGACTTATGATAAATCTCACTTTCGGGTGAGTTTACATATTTAGCGACCTTCTTATCAGTCTTTAGCGTACGTCCACCAAACCCGATAATACGTCCGGTTAGATTATGGATCGGGAACATGACACGCCCTCTAAAGCGATCGTAGAGCGATTTATCGTCACGCTCAATAGCCAGTCCACTTGCAGCCAGGTAATCCGGATGGAAGCCGGCTTCCTGTGCCTTATCCACCAGTGCCGTCCACTCTTCGGGCGAATAACCCAGTTCGAATTTCTTGATGATATCCTCGCGGTATCCCCGCTCTTTGAAATAGTTGAGTCCGATGACTTGTCCCATTTCACTTTTCCAGAGCTGTTCTACGAAAAATTTACCGGCCCAGGCACTCAAGACATATAGACTTTCTCTTTTATCCTGCGCAGCGAGCTGTGCTGGAGAACGTTCAACCTCTTCAATCTCAATGGAATATTTATCAGCCAGGTAACGAATCGCTTCGGGATAGGAGAACTTTTCCAGTTCCATCACAAATTTGAGTGAATCCCCCCCAACACCACAGCCAAAACATTTGTAGATACCTTTTGAGACAGAAACGTGGAATGAAGGTGTTTTTTCGTGGTGAAATGGACAGTTTCCGATCAACGAGGTACCACGCTTCTTTAAATCAACGAAGTCACCCACCACTTCCTCTATCCGTGCCGTTTCCAGTACTTTGTCAATAACTTCTTGCTTTATCAAAATCGTGCTCCTATTTTTAATGTAAAATTAGTATAAATCTGATAGATTTTAGTCCCGATCCAATTATTTATACCAACCCTTTACTGTCTAATCAAACTGCTCAAAAAGAGATTTAACCCCAGCTAATCCGCCCACTTTAGTTCTTATACCTTCAAAATGAGCCGAACAAAGGCTCCGATGGAACCTCTATGCTACAATAACGTCCTGTTTTTACAGTTTCGAAATGAAATATTGACTTTTATCGACAAAAAACAATTTCGAATTCTTTACATTTGTTGTTCAATTTATAGCTGATTAAGATAATCAAAATGAGTAAAACTATCAAGAAAATATGCTGTATAGGAGCTGGTTACGTGGGTGGGCCAACCATGTCGGTTGTTGCGAAACAATGTCCTCATATTGAGATCACCATTGTTGATATGAATGCCGAGCGCATTGCAGCCTGGAATGATGAAAACCTGGAAAACCTCCCTGTCTATGAACCGGGACTCCAAGAAATCGTTGCTGAAGCGAGGGGGCGCAATTTGTTTTTCTCAACCGATATCAACAAGGCTATTGATGAGGCCGATATGATTTTTATTTCGGTCAATACCCCAACCAAAAATTACGGAAAAGGAAAGGGGATGGCTGCGGATTTAAAATATATCGAGCTATGTGCTCGTCAGATCGCTTCAGTCGCCAAAGATGATAAGATTCTTGTCGAAAAATCCACTCTTCCGGTACGTACAGCAGCGGCATTGAAAAGTATCCTTGATAATACCGGTAACGGTGTGAATTTCCATATTTTATCAAATCCGGAATTCTTGGCCGAAGGGACGGCAATACAGGATTTGATCAATCCGGACCGTGTACTTATCGGCGGTGAAAATGAAGAAGCAATTGCAGCATTAGTGAATATTTATGCGCATTGGGTAGATCAAAGCAAAATCTTGACGACAAATCTATGGTCTTCCGAGCTTTCTAAATTGACCGCCAACGCTTTTCTGGCGCAACGGGTCTCTTCTATTAATTCGATCTCTGCTCTTTGTGAGAAAACGGGAGCCAATGTCGATGAGGTATCCAAAGCGATTGGTATGGACACACGTATCGGCGCTAAATTTTTAAAAGCATCGGTTGGCTTCGGCGGATCATGTTTTCAGAAAGACATTCTCAACCTCGTCTATATCGCACGCAGTTATGGGCTTACGGAAGTCGCTGAATACTGGGATCAGGTTATTTTAATGAATGATTATCAAAAGCAACGTTTTGCTGACAATATCATCCAGACATTGTACAATACGGTATCAGGAAAAAAGATTGCCTTTTTGGGCTGGGCGTTTAAAAAAGATACCAATGATACGCGTGAGTCTGCGGCGATCTACGTAGCCGATTATCTGTTAAATGAACAGGCCGAAATTACAGTATACGATCCGAAAGTATCTGCGGAACGTATTTACGCTGACTTGGATTATCTGAACACGCGTTCATCGGAAGAAAATAGGCTCTTGGTCAAAGTTGTCAATACGCCTTATGAAGCCTGTGACGACGCACACGCTGTTGCCATATTAACAGAATGGGATGAATTCAAAAGCTATGACTGGAAGAAGATAAAAGATCAGATGAAGAAACCTGCCTTTGTATTTGATGGCCGGAAACTATTGAATCGAAAACAGCTTGAAGATCTCGATTTTAAATATTATGCGATAGGCGAATAACCGCATCACGAGATAAAGAAGAACCCTCAGTAGCTATCTGTATGTTCATACGGATATCACTGAGGGTTTTGTTTGTGCCTGTTGGCAACGCATAAGGAAAGAGAGATGAAACACAAGCGAAGCAACAGGACTTTTTATCTTAATTGTTTAACATGCCATAAAATTCATTCATGTAATACGATTCTTGTAATGCATCCCTAAAGTTTTGCCATTGCTCTTCGTCAAACGAGAAAACAATATCAGGATAAGGCGTCTTCATAATCAAGCGAAATTCACCATCCGGGAATGAACTGAAGAAAAGTTCGTCGCCATTACTCTTAATGATGTTCAGAAAATCGAAAAACTTATTCTGTGTAAATGTCAGTACAAAACTTTGCTGCCAGATATAATATGTTCTGCACTTATGGCAAACACTAATGTGGGTATCTCCGCGTTGACTTAGAATCTTGGTATCACACATACTATCTACATTTATTTAGACTCATTATAAATAATATCCAAATGTAAGCATTGTTTTTAGAATAACAAGTATTAAAACAAAAAAAGGAGATATATTTTTATATATCTCCTTTTTTTGTTTTGCAATGGATTAATTCAATCCTCTTTTTTTCAATAAATATTTCGGATCTGGGTCTGCACCTCTAAAGATACGGTACATTTTTGCCGGATCATCTGTTCCTCCTTTTTCGAGGACATTCTTACGGAATGAATCCGCTGTTGCTTTATCGTACAAAGATTTCTCTTTGAAGGCTGCAAAAGCATCTGAATCCAATACTTCCGACCAGATATAAGCATAGTATCCTGCCGAATAACCTCCAGTAAAGATATGCTGAAAATAAGTACTTCTATAACGCGGGATAATTGCGTCAATAATACCTATTTTCTTCATGGCTGCTTTTTCAAATCCGTTGACATCTTTCGAAATTTCCTTGGTTGTCGCATGGTAATCCATATCCAACAATGCTGCTGAAAGATATTCCACTGTTGCAAAGCCTTGATCAAAAGTACCTGCTTTTTCCATTTTTTGGATCAATGAATCTGGCATGGCCTCTTTGGTCTTAAAATGTTTTGCATAGGTCTTTAATACCTCGGGATCTGCGGCCCAATTTTCCATGATCTGTGATGGCAATTCGACAAAGTCACGTGGTACGGAAGTACCGGCCATTGATCTGTATCTGACATTGGAAAGTAGTCCATGTAAAGCATGTCCAAATTCATGAAATAGCGTAGTCGCCTCATCAAATGTCAGCAATGCAGGGTTTTTACCCACAGGTTTTGTGAAATTACATACAATAGAGATCACCGGAGGAACACGTCTACCATCTTTTGTAGATTGATCGCGGTAAGATGTCATCCAAGCGCCACCACGTTTAGATTCACGTGGAAAGAAGTCTGCATACAAAAGTCCCAGATGTGAACCATCTTTGTCTTTCACTTCGTAAACCTCTACTTCTTTATGATAGGTCGGTACATTGTTGAGGGCAACAAATGTCAAACCATATAGTTTGTTTGCTACTGCAAAAGCGCCTTCACGTACTGTTGGTAAGCTCAAATAAGGTTTGATTTCATCTTCATCCAGTGCAAAGCGTTTTTTGCGGATAATTTCTGTATAATATCTCCAATCGTAAGGCGCAACCGCAAAAGTACCACCTTCGCCTTTAATCTCTTTTGCGATATCCGCCTCTTCGCCCTTTGCTTTCGCCAAAGCCGGTGTCCATAGCTTATTCAATAAAGCATATACATTTTCAGGTGTCTTAGCCATGGATTCCTCCAAGACATAGGCCGCATGCGATTTATAGCCCAATAGCTTCGCTTTTTGAAGACGAAGGTTGACGATTTTCTGAATGATTTCTTTGTTATCATTTGTGTTATCGTGGTTGCCACGCATTTGATATGCTTCCCAGATCTGCTTTCTCAGTTCCCGATTTTTGGCATATTGCAGGAAAGGCATGATCGAAGGATTCTGTAAGGTAAATACCCATTTATCCTTTTTACCTTTGGCAACAGCTTCCTCGGCAGCCGCAGTTTTTAATGATTCAGGTAGGCCTTCCAATTGACTCGCCGAATCAACCACCAGTTGGTAGGCATTGGTTTCAGCCAATAGGTTCTGTCCGAACTGTGTTGTCAATGTCGAAAGTTCGGCATTGATCTTTTTCATTTTTTCTTTATCCGCATCTTTTAGGTTTGCGCCAGAACGCACGAAGCTCTTATAAGTCTCTTCTAGGAGTTTGTTGTCTTGGGCGTCCAGACCAAGTGTATTACGGCTATTCCAAACTTCCTTGATTTTATCAAATAATTTGGAGTTCATCGAAATTTCATCCGAATGGCTAGACAATATTGGGGCTAGGTCTTTTGCGATCGCCTGAATGCTATCGTTCGTATTTGCGTAATTGAGATTATGAAATACAGTAGATACATTATTTAGCAAGCTTCCAGCATTTTCAAGGGCTACTATCGTATTTTGGAAAGTCGCTTTATCGGAATTATCGACTATAGAGTCAATTTCCAAATTATGCACTTTTATTGCCTCCTCAAAGGCAGGCCTGAAATGTTCGGTTTTGATCTTGTCAAATGGTGGAACATTAAAGGGTGTTTCATAGGCTAACAAAAGAGGATTATCTGTCATCATTTTTTTTTCCTCACAACCAACAATCGCAGTTGCCACTATCATTAAAAATGGCAAAAGTTGTCTTTTCTTCATATCGTCTGATTATTCCTGATTTTTTTCCAAAGATAATAAAATTAGGCAAATACAGGAGTCCCGGTTCTTTGCATCGCAGCCGACCGAAAAAACGTCATCCTATTGTAAAACAAAAACTTATTCGTAACCTTGTTAAAAATAATCTGTCAATTTGGGTAAAAATATTTAAATGAGCGCTATTAACCGTTTCTTTTGGAGATGTGCAGGTGTACATCAAGAAACTCTTGAAAAGTATCCGGAGGAGCATAGTAAGTACACAGCCATAGGTGCTACTATTTTTTTTACTGGTTTGTTTGCCAGTCTTTCTGGCGGCTATGCTATGTATTTTGTGTTTAGTGGGGGAACACTAGACTGGTTCCTGGCGATCGTATTCGGGATCATTTGGGGCTTGGCTATTTTCAATATGGACCGCTATATCGTACTGAGTATCAACAAATCAAAAAGTGGCTGGATGCAACTCTTGCAGGCGCTACCCCGTATTCTCTTGGCTATTTTAATTGGTTTAGTTATTTCTCGGCCTTTGGAACTGAAAATTTTTGACAAGGAGATCCGTGAGAATTTACGCGTACGTTTCCTCGCTGACCAACGCGCAAAAATTGATACCCTGAACAGTACATTCAATAAAAAATACAGTAATGAGGTCAATCAACTAAAAGCGATAAGTGTAGAACGTGATTCACTGGAATCTAGTATCAAGACCGATCGCACCAAATTGAATTATGAAATCTATGGGAATAAAACCACAGAGACATCGGGTGTGATGGGTTATGGCCCTTATGCTAAAATGAAGGAAGAAGATCTCAAAAAGAAAGAAGCTTATCTGGACACCCTACGTAATAAGATCGCAGCACAACAAAATGCTATCCGTCAAAAGCAAAAATTTGAGGGAATACTGGATCAAAAGGTTTTGTCAAATGCCTCGCTGGACAGTGCAGTCAACGTCGCAGGTTTTGCGGATCGCAATTCAGCGCTAGGTAATCTACGCTATGATGCCAATGGAAAGGTCAATGAATCCAATGCAAATGCGGTATTCTTTATCGCGCTACTCTTTGTGTTTTTAGAATGTCTTCCTGTCATTGTCAAACTGTTGGCCGGACGTGATCCTTATGACAATGAAATCCAAAACCTAAGAACCCGACATGATTACGAATCAGACACGAATCTCGTTGTCGAGAAAGAGGCTGTTGATCGTCTAAAGGATACTTACGTCGATGTTTCGATCAATAAACGCATGAAAGAGCTGTAGGGAGGTATTAGTATTGAGTATTGAGTAGTGCGTATTGAAACTTTGGTGGGTCAAGCCTTCGGCTTATGTTATATAAGTGAGTTGGCTTTATCTATTAGCATTGAGGTATGAGTATTTAGTAGTGAAACTTTACTGAGTTCAAGCCTTCGGCTTACGGCCTTAGTTTGAGGATTGAAGAGCTTGTTTGCAAGAAGCCTAGCGCTTTTATGACCAGCTCTTCAATCTTTGTTCTTATGCCTGCAGAACCTGTCGGACGGGAAGGTTTAATTATTCGTCTTCGTCCAGAAATTTAGCGTCGATCTGTTTATTTGCTTTTGCTCCCAATCGTTTCAGCTTCTCCACTTTCCCGATGACATTTCCGGCACCTGTCGACAGTTTTTTGGTCGCATCTTCATGGCTCTTCAGTGCGCGTTCCAACTGATTTTGAACCTGCTCCATATCCGTCAGGAAGCTCACAAATTTATCGTACAAACTTCCTGCTTCTTTGGCGATTTCAATCACATTGCGTGTCTGACGCTCTTGCTTCCATATACTAGCGATAGTACGCAGTGTCGCCAACAGTGTCGAAGGGCTAACGATAACGACCTTGCGATCCCAAGCATCGCTGAATAGGTCTGGTTTTTCTGCGACAGACATACTCAATGCAGATTCGATCGGCATAAACAACAAGACAAATTCGGGCGATTCTATCCCGTACAACTCATGATAGTTTTTGGCGGAGAGCTCCTTCACGTGATTTTCAACGGACTGTACATGTTGTTTCGCGAAAATCACTCGGTCTTCATCAGTCTCCGCATTTACCCAACGCTCATAAGCGATCAAGGAGACCTTAGAATCGACAATAAGATGTTTATCTTCGGGAAGGTCTATAATCGCATCGGGCTGCATTCTCCGCCCCTCAGCATCCATTAAGGAAACCTGTAACCTAAACTCACGGTCTTTCATCAGTCCCGAACGCTCCAGGACTCTTTCCAAAATCACTTCACCCCAATTACCCTGCTTTTTCGTATCTCCTTTTAATGCTTTGGTAAGGCTATTGGCTTCATCTTTAATCTTGAGACTTTGTTCGACCAACTGCAACACGACACCTTTCAGGGAATTTCGTTCGGCCGCTTCCTGATTATAATTTTTATCTACCTTCTCTTCAAACAGCTTGATTTTCTCCTTGAGCGGATCTAGGATCAGTCCGAGTGAGCGGTGGTTTGTTTCGGTAAATTTCTGAGTTTTCTCTTCCAATATTTTATTGGCGATAACCTGAAATTCATTGTTAAACTGCCTTTTTATTTCGGCAATTTCATTTTTTTGCTCCTGAAATTTATCCATTTGGGCCTCATAGAATGAACGTGTACTTTCCAGCGAACGCTCGGCAACCAATACACTCTCACGTTCTTTGTCCAATTCATCTCTTAGCATTAAACGTTCTTCCAGCAAACTTTGTTCTCGTTGTTGTGAACGTGCCAGTTCTATTTTCAATGCCTCTACTTCTTTATTCTGCCCCACATCCACAGTAGGAGCGCCATTTCTTTTCAACACCAATATGATCAAAATGACCAACAACAAGACAATTCCTGCAAAGAAAAATATTTCCATGATTTATATTTTACGAGAATAGCAGCTTCTTACCTGTCGTGACAGAACATCTGCTACCAAATTTGATTAATGTTAAGTTTGCGTGCCAACAGCAGTATGCAACAATCTTTTTGACCGGTTATACCACTACCGACTGATGAGTTTATGCCGCTGCAACTGGGTAATGCTTTCTTCAATCCAATACCGCTTTAATTTAGACATTGCATTAAGACACAAGCAAGATATTGCTTTATGCTTATTTACTGCAACTTCTGATGGGTTTTCCACCATAGATCGGGCATTTCCCCTGATACGGCCATTTGGTAATCTTCATAACGGCATGGCACAAGGTAGTACCTTTCGTTGACAGATTTTGATCCAAAATAAGGCACTTGTATCCACCAGCGGTCTGATTTTTTGCTTTTCACAAAAACCAATTCGTGTTCTTCATTTTCAAGTGTGGTACGATAGATAATATAGGACGATTTGGGATACAACGGTGTATCCTGCTTGCGATTATAATAACCGTCGATAAAACACCAGATCATTTGAGAAACCAACATTGCGGTCTGTTCCATGGGATCAAATGTCGGGTTCAATTCGTAGAAACCAATAGAAGTACATTTGTCCGACATACCTGCATAACGTGCAAGCTGACAAGCTTCGTCTCCGTACAAGCCATTTGGAATCGCATTGGCATTGCCCGGTGCCTCTGATGCCCGTATGGCGCCAATATCGAAACTGATCAGGTCAGCAGCCCGGATAAGTGGTTCAGACTGATCCATTTTACCTGCGATCATCCCTACTCGGGTTGCATTGAAAAACAATTTGTCGTACATATTGATGGACTCTTTGCTGACAAGATAGGTCTGATAAGCAATGGAATTCAGGTTAAACAGATAATCGGGCTGATGCAAAATAATGTGATTGACATAAGACCGAGAATTGAGGCTGACATTTTCAGCTTCCTCCTGATTGAGATCGAAACGCGAATCCACAATAGCCAATTCGATCTTCCGTTCCAAATTCTGGTAGCCTAGGTATTGTGCATAGGTCAGATCCTGTCCTCCACCGATAATAATCGGGAGAATATTCGTCTTTACTAATTCTTCTACCACCGATTTCAAGGCCACGTAGGTATCCTGAATGGTATTACCTGCTTTTATATTCCCCAGATCGACAATATTCATCTTATAATCCCCTTGATACAAGGTATAAAGGTGTTTGCGTACCGCATCCGGAGCTTTATCCGTTCCGTTGTTATTGACCGATGCCCGATCCTCCTGTACACCGATAATAGCCAATTGAGGTTGTTCATTTTCCTCCCAAGTGGGAAAATCTGTTTCATAAGCCTGAATCACATTCCCTAATTGGGAATTTAAGAAACCATGCTCTGGAGAGATACTTGCAATTGAAATCGGGCTAAAGAATACGGACAATGATGACATAAGCTATAATTTGTTTAAAACATCTTATTTTTTCGGGATGCAACTCACACAAATATCCATTTATTAACTAACTTTTGAAAACATTATTTTTAACAGTATCTTTATCAAGTGATATTAATAACAGGAGGAACAGGTTTTTTAGGATCTACATTGATCAAACAATTGATCGATCAAGGAATTGACGTCATTGCGACCAAGAGAGCTCAATCGATTATTCCAGCCAGCCTGTTATCTTCTTCGTTGATTCAGTGGATTGATGCAGACATCAACGATTATTTTGAACTGGAAGACGCGCTGGAAGGCGTAACGAAAGTGTATCACTGCGCGGCACTGGTGTCCTATCAGAAGAAAGATGCTAAATCACTCTTTAAGGTCAATGTAGAAGGAACAGCAAATATTGTCAACCTTTGCCTGGAGAAAAACATTCGTCTACTCCATGTTAGTTCGATCGCCGCATTGGGCACCAACAAAGACAACTTACCGGTATCTGAAAAAGACCATTGGGAGCATAGCCCCACAACCTCCAACTATTCGCTGTCTAAATATCAGGCGGAAATGGAGGTTTGGCGCGGTATTACGGAGGGGCTGGATGCCGTTATCGTAAACCCTTCGGTGATATTGGGAGCGGCGGCCAAAGACAAAGGATCTGGAGCCATATTCTCAATGATCAATAAGGGATTGAAGTTTTATCCGAAAGGGAGTGTCGGCATCGTCGATGTGGAGGATGTCGCGTCAATTATGATCCAATTGATGGAAAAGGGCGAGATTACTGCTGAACGCTATATTATCAATCACCTCAACATTCCCAATAAAGATCTGATTAGTGTGGCCAGCGTCCTGATGAACAAGCCCGAACCTACGATTGAAGTCTCCGAGACTCTTCTTCAGATCGCATCCACTGTTTCCAGCATGCTCGCTGTCTTCAAGAAATCGGACTCTTCGCTGACCAAAGAAACGGCAGCAGCATCGAGTGCCAAATTACAGTACTCCAATGCGAAGGTACAGTCACTCTTGAACCACAGTTACCGTCCATTGGAACAGACATTAAAAGAAATTGCAAATTTGTACAGCAAACAGTAAAAACAATATAAAATATTAAACAACCGAACCCTGAACCCGTCATGAGCTTACCAAACTATCCGATTCAAAATAAAGCCTGCGTGTTTATGATTGTTTCATTTGCTAAACAGTATCCCGATGAAACCATCAAAAGCTCCAATTGCTTACCAAGGAAATGACAGTTTGCCCATGATCGCTTCATCGCCATTAAAAAACAAATAATTAAGATGAAACCATCATGGTTAACTAAATCACAGTTCGATAGTAATAAATAAGTATCCTCATGATAGATTCATCACCACTAAAAAACAAATAATTACGATGAAAAACTATTACATCATTGATTTTGATAGTACATTTACCCAAGTAGAAGCGCTCGATGAGCTCGCCCGGATCTCACTCGAAAATCATCCTGACCGCGAATCTATCTACAATGAAATTGAACGATACACCAATCTTGCCATGGAGGGAAAACTCTCTTTCCGTGAAGCCTTGGCCGGTCGTGTGAAATTGCTAAACGCGAATAAAAGTCACCTGGATAAATTGGTATCTCACCTCAAGAAAAAGGTTTCAACGTCTTTCTCACGTAATCGTGAATTTTTTAAAAAACATTCGGATACGGCCTGGATTGTTTCCGGAGGATTTAAGGAATTTATCACCCCTGTGGTGACTCCTTATCATATCAAAACCGAAAATATCTATGCGAACACATTTAGATTCGATGCGGAAGGCAATATCATCGGCTTTGATGAAGATAATCCGCTATCCACTGAAGGCGGAAAAGTACAGCTCTTAAAACAACTGAATATCGAAGGCCGACTTTTTGGTATTGGCGATGGTTATTCGGATTTCCAATTGAAAGAATCGGGTTTAATCGAAAAGTTTTTTGCCTTCACCGAGAACATCCAACGTAAAAGTGTCACTGAAAAAGCGGATTTCATCACGCCTAGCTTTGATGAATTCTTATATGTAAATGATCTACCACGCGCGATCTCTTACCCTAAAAACCGTATCCTTTGTCTCATTGTTGGTGATGTTCCGGAAATTGCTGCCCATATTCTGAAAAGAGATGGTTTCTCGATCCGTACGAAAGAGACTTTCGAAGAGAAATATGTAAAAGATGTTGGCATGCTTTTGCTAGGCGACAATATTGACATCACTGATGAACAGCTTCAACAGGCCGATAAATTAAAAACAATCGGTTATCTGGGCGATATCAAGGGGCATATCAATAAAGATATCTGCAATGCCAAAGGAATTGTCGTATTTGATGATAAGAAAAGTAAAAAGAAAAATTCGGAATTTATACCACGTCGTATGGCCGAATTTATCAACAATGGTGACACTTATCTCAGCCGCAATTTCCCAAATCTGGTATTACCAAAAGTAAAACAGGTGACAAGATTGCTGCATATCCATAAAAACGTACCGGGTATCATGGCCCAAATCAATAAGGTCTATGCACAAAACAACATCAATATTGTTGCACAGTTTTTAATGACCAGGAGCGATATTGGCTATGCCGTTACAGATATTCAGGGCGAATATGATAAAGATCTATTGAAGCAATTGAAGCAGATTGACAATACGATCAAATTTAGAATATTATATTAACAATCAACCAGCTGATCTATGCGGTAGAGTCTGGGTGATACTTCCCGTCTACCTAATTTTAGGTCGCTGATAAAATATGGATAAAGGAGCAAGGATAACAGACTATTAGCTGAACAATCAGGCGTCTTTCATCTTTGCTCTTTCATCGCTAATAATAAGATCATTTTACGTAAAACATTATGTCTCTACATCAAGATGCCGAGTTAAAGAAAGCTGTCCTTGAGCTGCCACAAAAAGAAAAAGACAAATTACTTGTCCGTCTGATCAGTAAGGACAAAATGTTGATGAAACAATTGCATTTTCAATTGTTAGAGAACGAGTATGATCTGGAGGAACGTATTGATAAATTGCGGAAGCAATTAGCTCAATTGTTTGACATCGGAACAAGTCAGATTGGCAATACACCGCATCATAGCAATTTTATCGGGCTGAGCAAGCTGGTCAAACAAGCAAGCGGTTTGGTAAACGAGCATGAGAAAGTCACCAAAGATAAAACCAGTGAAGCTGAATTTCGCTTTTATATCTTACAGCGGGTCATAGGCGACTATGAACGACTATTTGATTCGTCTTATCAATCGGCAGCCCATAAATTGCATAAATATATCACGGGCCGTATTAAACATGCTGTCGGCAAATATGATAAACTTCATGAGGACTTTCAGTTCGATTATCGGGAAGATTTTCAAAACGCACTACATGCTTTTGGTAATACAACATTAAAAAGCTATATTAGTGAACAGCGAATTGAGCTTGACCTGAATTAATTATGAGAAACAGCAAAAACCGTGTTAAAATTGGATCCTATCGTGTCACTGCCTACGAGCAATATAAATTACTCTATTTGGCGATCCTTTTGATCTTATTGGCCTTTGCCTATACATTCCACTTAGCAAAATAGTTCATTGCGGAATCTCCATTACTAGTCTTCAGTAACAGGCTGCATAATTGGTCGTTTGCCAAAGTACTTTCATCCACAGCTCAAGAGACATATCCCTCTTGTCCTATCACCAAAAGTTATCTTTTCGATAAGTTTTTTACCAAAAAATTTAGCACAACATACCATATACTTACGAGGAATTAATTAAATTCGCAATTATTCGAAATTTTTGCTCGTGGGAATTCAAGAAATACTAGAAAAATACAGCCAAAGCGAATCAGTCCAGTCGCTTACAAAGGCCATGCAGTCCAAAAATCCAAAGATTCAACTGAAAGGTCTTATCGGTTCTTCGGATGCATTTATTGCCGTCTCATCCTACAAATTGCAGGAGCGTCCAATGGTCTTTATCTTGCCAACGCACGAAGATGCCTCCTACTTTTTAAGTGACCTGGAAAGCTTACTGGACAAACAGGTACTTTTTTTCCCTTCTTCTTACCGAAAAGCTTTTGACTTCACACAGACGGATTCGGCAAATGTACTACAGCGTGCAGAAACATTAAGTTCGCTCAATCATACATCGGAATTACCAAAGATGGTGGTCACTTACCCCGAAGCAATTGCTGAAAAGGTAATCAATCGTACCGATCTGGAGAAAAACACGCTGGAGATTACAGAAAACACGGCTTTAAGTATTGATTTTATCAATGAGTTTTTGATCGAATATGATTTCGAACGTGTAGATTTTGTCTATGAACCCGGACAATTTGCAATACGAGGAGGTATCGTAGATATTTTTTCTTTCTCGAACGACCTTCCCTACCGCATCGAATTCTTTGGTGATGATATCGAAAGCATTCGGACATTTGACATAGAATCTCAGCTCTCGGTCAATAAAATCCATAAGGTTACCATTGTTCCGAATGTTCAGGCCAAGTTTCTGACCTCGCAGCACATTTCCTTATTGGAATATATCGATCAGGGGGCTTCCATTTGGATCAAAGACGCCCAGTTTACACTTGATATTGTCAAGGATGGGTTGAAAAAAGCAAAACAACTCTGGACCAGTTTGACTGATAAACAGAAAAAAGATAATCCAGACTGGCATAATCCGGAGTATGAATTTACCGACGAGAAAAACCTCAATGCCCTATTTTTTGATTTCCCGATCATTGAATTTGGAAAGCAGTTTTTCTATAAGGGGGACGTCACACTCAAGTTTGACATTCATCCACAACCTTCTTTTAATAAAGATTTTAATCTGCTGATCCATAACTTTAAGGAGAATGAGAGCCATCGGATCCAGAATCTGATCTTTTCGGACTCAACGAAACAGGTTGAACGGATCTATACGATATTAGAGGATCTTGACAAAGCGGCTACGTTTATCCCTATTCATAAAGCATTGCGAGAAGGCTTTAGGGACGACAGCTTAAAATTGGCTTGTTATACAGATCATCAGATATTTGATAGGTACTACAAATACAAGCGAAAAAAAGCATACGAACGTTCGCAGGCAATCACATTGAAAGATCTACGGGACCTTAAACCCGGAGATTTTATCACGCATATTGATCATGGGGTAGGCCGGTATGGCGGCCTGGAAAAGGTGGATGTCAATGGCAAATCACAGGAGATGATCCGGTTGATCTATGCAGACAATGATTTGCTTTATGTCAATATCAACTCGTTAAACCGGATTTCAAAATATTCCGGCAAGGAGGGTACAGTTCCAAAGATGAACAAGCTGGGTACGGATGCCTGGGATAAATTAAAGAAAACGACCAAGAAGAAAGTCAAGGATATTGCCCGTGACCTGATTATGCTCTATGCAAAACGGAAGGCTCAGCATGGGAATGCCTTCTCTCCGGACAGCTATTTGCAGAATGAACTGGAAGCCTCATTTATCTATGAGGATACGCCAGATCAGGAAAAGGCTACCGCTGATGTAAAAAAAGACATGGAATCACCACATCCAATGGACCGGTTGATCTGTGGTGATGTCGGGTTTGGAAAGACAGAAGTTGCCATCCGGGCAGCATTTAAAGCCGTTGCTGACAGCAAACAGGTTGCTGTGTTAGTCCCAACAACGATCTTAGCATTACAGCACCATCGTACTTTTACCGAACGTCTGAAAGGACTTCCCTGCAATATTGACTACATCAACCGTTTCAAAACGACCAAACAGATCAAGGACACTTTGGCGCGTCTTGCGGAAGGAAAAATAGATATCATCATCGGTACACATCGCCTCGTGAGTAAGGATGTCAAGTTCAAGGACCTTGGTTTGATGATTATTGATGAGGAGCAAAAATTTGGTGTTGCCGCTAAAGAGAAGTTAAAGGCTATGCGTGCCAATGTGGACTCGTTGACTTTGACAGCAACCCCTATCCCAAGGACCTTGCATTTCTCCTTGATGGGAGCGCGAGATCTAAGCATTATATCTACTCCTCCGCCCAATCGTCAACCGGTACAGACCGAGCTTCACGTATTTAATGAATCATTGATCGGTGAAGCAGTCAGTTATGAACTCGATCGGGGTGGACAGGTTTTCTTTATTCACAACCGTGTGGCTGACCTTCCTCAATTGGGCAATTTAATCCGCAAGCTGGTACCCGGAGCGCGCGTCGGTGTGGCTCATGGTCAACTGGAAGGAGATGAATTGGAAGATGTGATGCTCAAATTCATCAACCATGACTTTGACGTGCTTATCGCAACGACAATTATTGAAGCAGGTCTGGATATCCCGAATGCCAATACCATTATCATCAACCATGCGCATATGTTCGGCTTGAGTGACCTTCACCAAATGCGGGGCCGTGTAGGTCGTTCGAATAAAAAAGCCTTCTGTTACTTATTGAGTCCTCCATTATCAACATTGACATCGGAGGCATACAAACGACTTTCGGCGATAGAGGAATTCTCAGAGCTAGGTTCGGGATTCAATGTTGCCATGCGGGACTTAGATATCCGGGGTTCCGGAAATTTACTGGGCGGAGAGCAATCAGGCTTTATTGCTGAAATAGGTTTTGAAATGTATCACAAAATCTTGGATGAAGCCATCCAGGAACTGAAAGATGATGAGTTCTCGGAGGTATTTGCGGATGAACAGGAACGCAAATATGTTAATTTTACACAAATAGACACCGATCTTGAAGTATTAATCCCTGATGAGTACGTAACGAATATCACCGAACGCTATAATCTCTATACGGAGCTTTCCAAACTCGAGAACGAGCAGCAGCTGGCGGCATTTGAGAAAGAACTCGAGGATCGCTTTGGCCCGATCCCGCACGAAGTATTCGAGCTATTCAATACTTTACGCCTGCAATGGTTTGGAAAAACAATTGGGTTCGAGAAGATATCCTATAAAAAGAATACACTAAAAGGGTATTTTGTCAATAACCCAAAATCGAGCTATTTTGAATCGGATCAGTTTGGTCGGGTACTGTCTTTTGTGCAGTCTCACCCTGAAATCAGCAATCTCAAAGAAGTAAAAGGGCAACTTCGCCTTGCGCTAAGTAATGTAAATACAATAAGTTACGCGCTAAACCTACTCAAACAGATGTTATCGTAACTCTCTTGGCACTCAGCTATAAATAAAATCTACACAATAAGTAGATTTTATTTATATTTGGGTATACAAGAAACCTTCCTATAGCAATCTGCGCCAAGTGCAATGAAAGGATATTGAAGGCTCTTATTGGCTATCAGGAACAGACATATATGTGATGTGTCTATTGAAGCTAAAAAAAGGACACTTATCAATAAAAATTAGCATGGCATCCAATACCGAAACGATACTCGTCCATGAAGGACAACACTTCAATTCAACCGCTGCTGTAACGGCTCCTATCTTTCAGACATCAACTTATATTGCGGACAGTGATCCCGCGGAATACATCAAGGCAGCGACCGAACCCAAACATCCTTACTTTTATCACCGTCATGGCAATCCCACCAATAGCCAAGTTGCGGCGGTAGTCGCCAAACTGGAGAAAACAGAAGATGCACTCGTATTTGCGACGGGCATGGCCGCTATCAGTACCGCCATATTAGCTATTGTGAAATCTGGGGACCATATCGTTGCACAGCTTGCTCATTACTCAGGAACAGCTATTTTTTTTAAAGAATTTCTGACCGACTATGGCATCAGCGTCACAGCCGTGGACCAAACGGATACCGCAGCCTTTGCCCATGCTATTCAGGAAAACACCAAACTCATCTATATCGAAACTCCTTCCAATCCGAATTTAAATATTACGGATCTAAAGGCAGTTGGTGAATTGGCCAAGCAACATGATATTTTGAGTATGGTTGACAATACCTTTGCCTCCCCCATAAATCAGACACCACGGGACTTTGGGATTGATATCGTTGTTCATAGTGCTACGAAATATCTGGGTGGGCATAGTGATCTAACGGCTGGTATTGTCTGTGGAAGTCAGGACTATATTGCAAAAGTCTGGAAACGCAGTGTTGCTCTGGGAGCGTCCCTGGCGCCATTGGATTCTTGGCTGCTGCTCCGTGGACTCAAAACGTTGAGTCTACGTGTCAAACAAATCAATTCAAATGCGTTAGAACTCGCCAGCTTCCTTGATCGGCATCCTAAGATTAAGAACGTAAGTTATCCAGGGCTTTCAAGCCACCCCCAGCATGAATTGGCGGCCCACCAGATGCGCGGCTTTTCAGGAATGATCTGTATTGAAGTTGATGGAACAGATGAAGAGCAGGCTTTCAAAAATGCACAGGCTTTAATTAACAATCTGGAAATTTTCATCAATGCAGCTAGTTTAGGCGGGGTTGAATCACTTATCGTGCATCCAGCCAGCATGTGGGGCGGACACCACACACAGGCGCAGAAAAAAGCCTCTGGTATTACTTTGGGCATGCTGCGCATCTCAGTTGGGATTGAGAATATAGCAGATTTGATTGAAGACCTAGAGCAAGCGTTGAGGAAACTTGATTAAATTCGGACGCCACCTCCCTTTAATACTATAAAATAAAAGAGAGCGGACAGTCCATAACAACTGCCCGCTCTCTTCTGTTTTATTCGTTTATTAACTAAAGTACACGTGTACCATTGGCAATTTCTACCTGGATGACTGAAAGTTCCTTATCAAATTTTTGTTGATATTCTTTCTCCAAGGTTGGCAAAATTGATGCAACGGCACCCTCTTTAACAATATTGATTGTGCAGCCACCAAAGCCGCCGCCCATCATCCGTGCGCCAATGACTTCAGGGAATTGTTTGACATAATCAACCAAATAATCCAATTCAGGACAACTCACTTCATATACTTTGCTCAAGCCCTCATGACTCTGAAAAATATATTGCCCCAACTGTTCAATATCCCCAGAGCGTAATGCTTCGCAAGACTTCTCTACCCGTTCATTTTCACGGACAACAAAACTTGCTTTGGCATAGATATCTGCATCTTTATCTTTAACCAGTTCATCCAGCATATCTACTGTAACATCTCTCAGATTTTTAACTTGAGGATATTGCTCTCTTACCCATGATGATGCCTGCTCACATTGCTCTCTACGTGTATTGTAAGCCGTCGAAGCAAGGGAGTGTTTCACATTTGTATTCAATAGGACCACTTCATAACCTTTGAGGTCAAGTGGCACATATTCAAATCCCAAGGAGCGACAATCCAGCTTAATGACATTTTTCTCTTTACCAAAGGCCGACGCAAATTGATCCATGATACCACACATCACACCAGCATAGGTATGCTCAGCTTTTTGTGCGATCTGCGGAATATCAATCTGTTCCACATTTAATTCAAACAGTTCACTAAGGGCCAAAGTAACAGCACATTCTACTGCTGCTGAAGAAGATAAGCCGGCACCCAATGGCACATCACCATCAATATAAAGGTTAAACCCGCCCAATAGGGCACCTCGCTTTTGGTATTGGTCCACCACACCAAGGATATAATTCGGCCAGTGCTTTTCTGAAATAGTGATATCAGTTAATTTTACCTCATGACTTTCTTGATAGTCTTCAGCATACAACACAATATTATCGTCCGCACGTCTGCTGACAGCAACATAAATAGCCTTGTCAATAGCTGCAGGTAATACAAACCCATCGTTATAATCGGTATGTTCACCGATTATATTAATTCGGCCCGGAGAGGAAACCACAATGGGTTCTTCCTGATATAAGCTTTTAAATTTATTTACTATAGTTTCTTTTGCAATCATTCTTACTTAGATTTATAATGTTTGGTAGCACAATTCCGCAATTGTTCGGCGGCGACTTCAGGTGTAATATCCCGCTGTGGATTAGCGAGCATCTCGTATCCAACCATAAATTTTTTGACTGTTGCCGAGCGTAATAAGGGTGGATAGAAATGCATATGCCAATGCCATTCTGGATGATCTCCATTATTGACTGGAGCTTGGTGCATACCCGCGGAATAAGGAAAAGATGTTTTGAAAAGGTTATCGTAACGTGTGGTCAATAACTTGAGTATTGCGGCAAGATCTTCCTTTTCCTTTTCGTCAAATCCGGCTATATTTTGCACAGCTCTCTTGCTGACAATCATGGCTTCATAAGGCCAAGCGGCCCAAAAAGGCACCAAAGAGACAAAAGAATCATTTTCATCAATAATGCGCTCTTCTTTTTTTAGTTCGGCTTTGATATAATCGGCTAATAGGGTACGCTGATATCTGTCGAAGTACTTTTGCTGTTGCACACACTCCTTTTGAATCTCTACCGGTAAATGATTTTGTGACCAGATCTGGCCATGTGGATGTGGGTTACTACAACCCATAATAGCACCTTTATTTTCAAAAATCTGAATATAACGGATCCATTCCACCTTGGAAAGTTCCTCAAATTCCTTTTGCCAGAGATCAACTACAGCCTTTATAGCTGATTGTTCCATTTCGGGTAAAGTGAGGTCATGGCGTGGTGTAAATGCAATAACTTTACAGATGCCTTTTTCAGTCTCTGCAATAAACAATTCGTCCTCATTAAATTCCTGTTGGCTAGTATCTTTCAATAATGCCGAAAAATCGTTGACGAAAACGAAGCTTTCTTTATAATCTGGATTGATATCACCATCTGCCCGTTTATTGGTTGGGCATAGATAGCATTTGGGATCATAAGCCGGTCTATCATCGCCAGGCAGATCTTCTACCTGTCCTTGCCATGGTCGCTTACTGCGATGTGGAGACACGAGTACTTTTTCCCCGGTAAGAATATTAACGCGTGTGTGGGGAGAGTCCCCAAAGTTTAAAGTTGATTGCATGTTATGTATAACTGGTGTACAGAATACACAATATTAGCTTTTTTAAGTAAAAAGTTAAAATTAAAAAGTAAAATTATCTAAAGATGAGCCCTTTAAAGCTTAACAAAAAAACTAACGATATCATCTTCCCACTATATGGTTAGTCATTTCTAGGGTTAAGTAAGCCAAAGATCGGAACGCCACAGGCTCCATACAGAGTAAATTAAGCCTTAAATTTTGGATCTTGTCCTTTAATCAACTCAAAGATTGTAATTTCAGGCAGGATACCAACACGACCAGGATATCCTAAGAATCCGTAGCCGACATTGACATATAAACGCTTATTTTCTTGTGCACGGTAGAGTCCAGCCCATTCTTTATAAATATATTGTACAGGGCTCCACTGCAACATTTCAGCGCGTACACCGAACTGCATACCATGGGTATGGCCTGCAAACATCACATCGACATCAGTATCCAATACTTGTGCGCGCCAATGAGAAGGGTCATGGGACAATAATAACTTAACGGACTGTTCCTCAGTTCCCGTCAAAGCCTTTTTGATATCGCCATGTTTTGGGAAACGACCTGTTCCCCAGTTCTGCACCCCAACGATACAGAGCTCTTCGCCATCTACTTTAATCTTACGGTTTTCATCCATTAATAGATCCCAGCCCATCACTTTATGGACATCAATCACATCCTTCAAATTTTTTCGCTTCTCGGGAGAATCTTCTTTTCCATAATAGTAATCACCATAATCATGGTTACCCAATGTTGAGAAGACGCCTAAATCAGACTTCACCCGTGCAAAAATATCTTGGTATTCGCGCATTTCAGATGCTTGAGCATTCACGATATCGCCTGTAAAGAATGTCACATCTGCCTTTTCTTTCAGTAACATATCGATTCCACCGTTTACAGCAGTCTTATTATAGAAGGATCCCGAGTGTACATCTGATATCTGCGCGATGGTCATGCCGTGGAAAGCTTTCGGAAGATTAGGTAAATATAAAGGTACACGTCTCACACGGTAATCGTATGCGCCAGAAATAATACCCCAGCTTAATGGAATCAACGGCGAAGCGCCAATTAAAATACCCGCTTTGGTCAAAAATTCGGATCGACTGATGCCTTTGACCGGATTTTCGGGTAACGAGCTGCCAGCATCTGCCACAACATCCTCAACGGATTTTTTCTTGCTGAACAAGCGTTTGACCCAGACTCCGCCACGACGGATATCATCAATCAACAAAATCAAAAAGAAGAATATCTTTGAAGCTGCTGTCAGAAAGAACCCGACCAAAATAACAGATCGTACAATCAATGGAATGTTATATTGGGCGGATATAAAAACACCTAATAATAATAGGGCCGAATACGACCACCATAACACGGCAAATATTTTTGTTTTGGGAAATTTAATCTTCGTAGCACGAAGGGCAAAAAAGATATAAAAATCTAGAATGAGTAAAACACATGCATTTACTAACAACATCATTAATTCGTTTTAATTTTTGGCATTGAGTGCCAATTGCTTCAGAGATGCAATCCATTTGGGATCGTCATTAAGACTTTCGACCAAACAGACCTCCTCTCCACCTAAATCCTTGAATTCATTAGCATATTCCACGCCAATTTCATCGATAGTCTCTATACAGTCTGCCACAAATGCCGGACTGAAGACCAATAATTTTTTATAGCCTTTACTAGCGAGGTCATGCAACAAATCGGAAGTATAGGGTTGAATCCACGGTTCTTTGCCCAGACGGGATTGGAAACACAGGGAGTATTGTTCTTTCTGCAAGCCTAGTTTTTCAACAATCGTCCGCGTCGTCGCATAACACTGAGAAACATAACAATATGCGTTGACATTTGTTTTGCAGGAGTCACAACCCGATTCAGGGCATTTTAGTTTGCCGGTGGGATCCACCTTACCCAGCTGCCTGACAGGAAGGCCATGGTAGCTAAATACAAAGTGGTCGAAATGTGTAAGATCGTGTTTTCGAGCATGGTCTGCAAATGTCTCAGCCATTAAGTCATCCGTGCAGAAATTGCTTACAAAACTAATTTCAGGTAAATAATTCCATTTGCGGATCAACTCCATTACACGGTCTATTACCGAGCCTGATGTGGCTGATGCATATTGTGGGAATAATGGAATAACGCGAATGGATTCGAGCAGCATCCCCTCCATCTTGCTCAGTGCAGCTTCGATGGATGGATTTTGGTAACGCATGGCCAACTCCACATGATACTCCTCCCCTAGCGATTCCTGCAATAGGTCTCGTTGCAATATACTGTAATGCATCAAGGGAGAGCCAGTTTCCTTGTCCCAGATTGTTTCGTAAATTTTCGCTGATTTTGGAGCGCGGGTACGAGCAATAATTCCTTTTACCAATAATGTCCGTTGAAAATAAGGAATATCTATGACGCGGGGATCCATTAGGAATTCGGTCAAATATTTTTTTACGTCTGGAGTAGTTGGACTATCGGGTGTACCTAATTGTACTAAAAGAATACCTTTTTTGGCTTTATTGCTCATAGCCTACAAAAATAAACAAAAAAGCATGTACTGCAGATTCGCTCGCGATAATATGAAATATCTATGACGGGTAAATGAGGTTAGAGTGCTTCCAGGCTCGCTTTTACATCTTTCATCAGCCACATTGGTGTTGAGGTTGCTCCACATATACCAATACGGTCACCAGTCCTAAAAACTGACGCATCCAGTTCGGCAGGGTCAGAGATAAAGTAACTTTCGGGATTGGCTTTTTGGCATACTTCAAACAAAACCTTTCCATTGGAAGACTTTTTACCGGACACAAAAACAATTTTATCATATTGTCGAGCAAAGGCACCAAGATCCTCATATCTGTTAGACACTTGCCTACAGATAGTATCATTGGCTTTGACCTCATACCCTCTCTTGATCAACTCTTCTTTGATGGCGTAGAATTTATCTACACTTTTTGTTGTCTGACTATAGAGCGTAAATGAAGCTGGCAGATCAGCATCATCCAACTCAGCTATATCCTGAAATACGAGTGCTTCGTTATTTGTCTGTCCCTGTAGACCGATGACTTCCGCATGCCCATGTTTTCCAAAGATCAAGATCTTTTCCTCCTGATCAAAAGAGGTTTTGATCCGATTCTGCAACTTGAGTACGACTGGACAGGATGCATCAATTAGGGTAATATTGTTTTCTAACGCTGTACGATAGGTTTCGGGGGCTTCACCATGCGCACGGATCAGTACCTTCTCGTTTTGTAATGTTGGCAGTGCAGCATGATCGATAATACGCAGTCCTTTGGCTTTCAATCGGGCTACTTCTTCGTCATTGTGTACGATATCACCAAGACAATAGAGGTAACCATCCTCTTCTAAAATCTCCTCTGCCATATCTATAGCGTATACCACTCCAAAGCAAAAGCCGGAATCCTTATCGATGTCTACTGTTAGATTTAATGCCATAACATTACAAAGTTACATATTCGTATCGAATATATTTATTTAATAGATTTGTTTACAGTTGATTTTTTATTTCTGTTCATTATCAATTGCCTATGAACTTATTACATTTTCCATGGCAAAAAGATTGCCAGTGACGGAGGGAGGCGCAACTTACGGATTCAGCAGAGTTAAACTGAGACTTGTTTCAAGACCATGAGTAACGCAAATTAACACACTAAGGTGAATAAATTGTTTTTTATATAAACCTAATTATATTGCATATAAAAAGCAATTTATCTAAGTTTGCAAAAAAATTAAAATAATGGCAACTAACAGAACTTTTACGATGATTAAACCTGACGCAGTAGCGAACGGTCACATCGGTGCAATCTTAAACGATATTATTGCTGGTGGTTTCAAAATCATTGCAATGAAATACATTCAATTATCAAAAGAAACTGCTGGCGCATTTTACGCAGTGCACAAAGAACGTCCTTTCTACGGTGAATTGGTAGAATTCATGACTTCAGGTCCTATCGTTGCTGCAATCTTAGAAAAAGACAACGCTGTTGAAGATTTCCGTACATTAATCGGTGCTACTAATCCAGCTGACGCAGCTGAAGGTACAATCCGTAATAAATATGCTAAATCTATCGATGCTAACGCTATCCACGGATCTGATTCTGATGAAAATGCGGCTATCGAAGGTAACTTCTTCTTCTCTCAATTTGAAAGATTTTAGTCATTAGCAATGCTATAAAAAAAGCGTTGTACAGCTGTACAACGCTTTTTTTATGTATTATCGATTTGCTATCTCCACATAAATCCACCAATCCTAAAAAAACGGAGGAATTTATTGATCGCTGTTAGCGCTGGCTTCTTAATCTTCCACTTTAATCCGCTTATCCCTGTTGGCGGAGCATCAAAATCCTGTACTGTAGCATTACCTGTTCTCATATGTGTTGGTGGCTGCATTTTATGTTTCTCAACAACCAATATGCTGTCGTAATAATGCAAGGAGTTGACCGAACGTGTAAATTCATTGACTTTCAGTCCGCGTTGCTCTGAATGATGGGCATTGATGTAATCAATAAAATTCTTACTGTATTCGATGAAAGTGCCATTCCGTTTATGCCCACCACCATAAAAAACTTGGTAAGAGGTATGCAGGTCTTCACATAGATAGACACCATCCTCTTTTACATGTCCAAATAACTCTTCAAATGTAATAATCTGTTGCAGCATGGTATGCCCGCCATCATCTATCAGGATATCTATTGGTGGGATTGATTCTTTCACTTTACGAAGGAATTTACGGTCTGACTGAGATCCGATAAATATTTCTACATTCTCCTCTTCTAATTCTTTGCAATTGGGGTTGATGTCTACACCATAGATTTTAGCTTTGTCGCCAAAATATTTCTTCCACATCTGAAGGCTTCCACCCTGAAAGACACCTATTTCCAGCACAACAATCTCTTTATCTTTAAATCGACGGAAATGGCGATCGTATACGTCGAAATAATGCATCCATTTGTTTATCAGCTTCGCATTGTTATTTCGGAAATATTCCTCTAATTCGTTCATATTAGACACAAATAAATGGTTTAGTAAATTTGTGTTTTGAAGCTAATTAAATATAATGGGAAAGTCAAGTTTTTTTGATGGAAAAACTTAGGAGATATTCACGTATATACCTTATACTTAAGTGTTCCTCAGCTGGGAAGAACTGAGTCAGAAAATAACAGATCACTTGTATAAAAAAATAAACAAGAAGTTGTCAAAAAAGAGAAAGGACCCCGCTGGAGAATTTAACTACTGAAATGAGGCTCCAAGAGGATACGAGTAAAAAAATAGGGTATCCATTTCTTTTGGACACCCCCACTGACATTGGACTGTAGAATAAACTAGAAATTTCTTTTCCCTAGATATTCATCTTCTTTAGCCGTCATCTTAGCTTTATCAGCCGGTTTTTTGTCCGGATATCCACAAAGGTGCATAACACCGTGGATAATGACGCGATGCAACTCATCACGTTCATCAACCTTAAATTTTTGTGCATTCTCCCGGATACGTTCCACGCTGATAAAAATATCTCCAGCAATGGTATCCTCATCTTCTGATGAATCAAAAGTCACAATGTCTGTATACGTATCGTGATTCAGGTATTCTTTATTGATTTCCAAAAGATAAGCGTCCGAACAGAGGATAAAACTTAGTTCGCCTACGCGCTTAAATCCCTCACCTTTAATCGCATCAGCGATCCATTGGCGAATCTTACCTTTTTCTTTTAATTTGAAATCTATGTCTTCTGTAAAAAATAATATGCTTTTCATCTGTAACTATGTATTAATTGAGCCCGCTATGCTCAGTTTTGATTCTATCGCCTAAATGGACTATATGATCATAAAATTGATATTACTCCATCAATAAACGAGTTATCTATTGCTAACGGCTCATACGATAAAATTCGTATTTAAAAATTCCGCCCCTCCATATAGCTCTGCAAGATAATTGTCGCTGAGACTGTATCGACCAGGCCTTTCTGTTGACGGTCCTTTTTCTTCTTCCCACTTTGAGCGATGGCTGCAGAGGCCATTTTAGAAGTAAACCGTTCATCAATTTCCACAACTGGAATTGTAGGGTAGGTCTTTTTCAATTTGCGCATAAACCCGACCACATGCGAAGCTGACTCCGAATCCGATCCGTCCAGTTGTTTGGGTTTACCGACAACGAATGTTTCGATCTGTTCCGTTTGGAGGTAATCCGTTAGAAAAGTCCAAATATCCTGCGGATGAACTGTTGTCAGTGCCGTAGCAATAATTTGCATCGGATCCGTAACCGCAACCCCAATTCGTTTTGTACCATAATCAAATGCCATTAACCTCATGGAAAATCGTTTTTTACAAAAGTACAATTTAGATTTGAGTATCGAGATATGCGTGTTGAGATTCTGCTTCTACAGGTTATAAGCCCATGAAGTGTCATCATTTTTTTATTTTTTATTGTGTAAAACTTCAATTCACTAAAAAAGCTATAACTTTGATAGACTATTTAAAAGATAAATGAGAAAAACAGTTATTGCCAGCCTTTTTGTTGCATTTTGCCTATATGGTCATGCGCAGAGCAATTATGAGCAACAAATTTTGGCCCAGCGCAAGGAAAAGGCTTTGGAATTAGCCAAAGAACAATTTGGCCCATTGAAAGCCGATCAAGTGGCATCTTTAGATTACTTTCCTATTAGTCCTAACTATAAAGCTAAAGCAAAAATAGAGGTCTTATTTGATGAACCTGTATTTCGCATGCCTACCTATGACGGTACCAGCAATGAATACAAACGCTATGCGATTGTGACATTTCAATTGAACGGGGCTGAAAGGACATTAAATATCTATCAAAGTGTGGCCTTATTTCAAAATCCTGCTTACAAAAAACATTTATTTTTACCATTTTTAGATCAGACAAACGGCCAGGAGAGTTATAGTGGTGGACGGTATATCGACCTGTCCACAGATGACATCAAAGGAAGTACCATTGAAATAGATTTTAATAAGGCTTACAATCCTTATTGCGCCTATAGCAACGGTTATCGTTGTCCAGTTCCCCCAGTAGAAAACAATTTAGAAACAAAAATTATGGCAGGAGAAAAAGCCTTTCATAAAGCGAAGAATGAGCGACCGGTCAACCTGAATGCCGGACAGGAATTTACGGAAGCTGACAAGAAGATTATTCTATCAGGGAATGAAAACACACTTCTTCGTGTATTACAAACTACCGATGAAAAAGATTTAAAGGTATTGAAAGCGACAAGCAGTGATGTTAAGTACAATGACCCGCTGTTAGAAACACTTTCAAAACGGATGTTTGCAACCGTTCGGGATCCAAACCATCCAGGGGTAGGAATAGCGGCACCTCAAATTGGGATCAACAAAAACCTGATCTGGGTACAACGGTTTGACAAACCGGAGCAACCTTTCGAGTTTTATGTAAACCCAAAAATCTTGTGGCGTTCAAAGCTAAAACGGAAGGGTGCGGAAGGCTGTCTATCCATACCAAATCGCAAAGAAGACGTTTTGCGGAGCTACGCGATCCGTTTGCAATACATCAATAAGGAGGGAAAAGTTATCGAAGAAAATATTGAAGGGTTTACCGCAGTAATCTTCCAGCATGAAACGGATCACCTCTTCGGCATATTATTTCCTGACCGCCTGGAAGAGCAGGAAAAAGACAGCTATGTACCATTGAATGATAAGATTGATTTTTCCATCTTGCCAAAGACCTTGACTCCATAGTAACAGATTTGTTGGACCTGGCTGAAAAATGCCTGTCCTCCTGGAAATCATAAATGTATCTATAAAAAGAGCCCCCATGAATTACTTCATGGGGGCTCAATATTATGGAATCTACTTGAGTTAGATCAATCCTTTTTCTGCCAATAGTTCAGCAACTTGAACAGCATTTGTTGCTGCACCTTTACGCAAGTTGTCTGCTACTACCCACATATTTAACGTATTCGGTTGCGAGTCATCACGACGGATACGTCCTACAAAAACCTCATCTCTACCATGTGCATCTTTTGGCATCGGATATTGAAGATTAGCAGGATCATCAACAACGATACAACCACTTTGAGCAGCTAATGCAGCACGTACATCATTTAAATCAAAGTCATTTTCAAATTCGATGTTCAATGATTCGGAGTGCCCGCCCATCACTGGAATACGCACAGTTGTTGCTGTTACCTTGATTGAATCGTCACGCATGATTTTGTTTGTTTCCAAAATCATTTTCATTTCCTCTTTGGTGTAGCCATTTTCCTGGAATACATCGATATGTGGAATGACATTCAAATCAATCTGATAAGGATAAGCTTTTTCACCTTCTTTACCTGCGCGTTCATCCATCAACTGGTTAACGGCTTTTACCCCTGTGCCTGTTACGGACTGATAAGTCGAAACTACGACACGCTTAATTTTATATTTATCGTGTAATGGTTTTAACGCCACTACCATTTGAATAGTTGAGCAATTTGGATTTGCGATGATCTTGTCATCAGCAGATAACACATCGCCATTTACTTCTGGAACGACCAATTTCTTCGTCGGATCCATACGCCATGCTGAAGAATTGTCAATTACTGTAATTCCAGCTTCTGCAAATTTTGGTGCAAATTCTTTAGACGTATCACCTCCTGCGGAGAACAATGCAACATCAGGTTTCAAAGCAATAGCCTCAGATGGTGTAACCACCTTATACTTCTTTCCCTTGAATTCAATTTCCTTACCCTTGCTACGCTCTGAAGCTACTGGAATCAATTCTGTTACTGGGAAATTTCGCGCCGCCAACACGGTTAGCATCTCAGTACCTACAAGGCCTGTTGCGCCGACTACTGCCACTTTCATTTTTGTCTGTGTTTAAATTGTGTATATAAAATTTGTTATTTGATTTGTTTTTAGTTGATTCTTGAAGAATGAATTCTTCAAATTTAAAAAATATTCCCCAATTACAATATTAAAATAACAAAATATCGCTTATTCTGCTAAAAAAGTCACAACGACTCCGTTTTTTCAGCCTTGATCAAAAAAATATTGAGTACAAACCGCAATATTTGACCTAAAAAAATTGAAGTAACGATAATTCAAAAAAAATAAAAATTTTCGCTGCTCGTTCAAAAAAACAGAACAAACGATTGAAACGGTTTAAAATCTCATAAAAACAGCGCCAAGAGTCTATAAATTAACATTTTTAGGAGACTGTCCTTTGCATCAAACAGTTGCTAGATACTGAAAAGCCGTTATATTTGCATCATGAAAGAAAGCATTATTATCATTGGTGCAAACGGCCAAATCGGTACTGAATTGGCAATCGCTCTGCGTAAAAAATTTGGTGCAGAAAATGTTGTCACCACAGACATCAGAGAACCACAAATAAAAAGCCCCGACGAGAATTTTGAAATTGCAAATGTGCTTGACAAAAATGGTCTAGACATATTATTTCAAAAATATAAACCTACTCAAGTATATTTATTGGCAGCCATGCTTTCAGCAACAGGAGAGAAATATCCTGAAAAAGCCTGGGAGCTTAATATGAATGGATTGCTCAACGTGCTCGACCTTGCTGTTACATATAAAGTTTCAAGAATATTCTGGCCAAGTTCCATTGCCGTCTTCGGACCACACTCACCAAAAGTAAATACCGAGCAATACTGTGTTATGGATCCGAATACGATCTATGGAATCAGTAAGCTTGCAGGTGAACGTCTTATCGAATGGTATCAGGAGCACCGCGGATTGGATATCCGTAGCGTAAGATATCCAGGTATTATTTCCTGGAAGACAGAACCGGGAGGTGGAACGACAGATTATGCTGTTGATATCTTCTATGAGGCGCTCAAAACAGGTACTTACGAATGTTTCCTATCCGAGAATACAGCATTACCGATGTTATATATGGAAGATGCCATCCGCGGAACACTTGAGCTGATGGACGCGCCACAGGAAAGTCTGAGCATCCGCCACGCCTATAACCTTGGTGGTATTACTTTTACTCCAAAAGAACTCGCACAAGAAATTAAAAAAATTCTTCCTAATTTTGCAATCTCTTACGTAGAGAATGACCCAAGACAACAGATTGCCGATTCATGGCCTGCAAGTCTGGATGATTCATACGCAAGTAAAGACTGGAACTGGAAGCCAGAATTTGACATCCAGAAGATGACAGTCGATATGATTGAGAATCTTAAAAACAAAATATAACAATGGGAAGAGCTTTCGAATTCAGAAAAGAGCGGAAATTCAAACGCTGGGCTAAGATGGCCGTGCAATTTACACGTTTAGGTAAAGAGATCGCTATGGCGGTTAAAGAAAGCGGCCCTCACCCTGAAACCAACTCGAGACTTCGCACAGCAATACATAATGCTAAGGCTGTAAATATGCCTAAAGATCGAATCGAAGCGGCTATAAAACGTGCTTCAGAGAAAGATTCAAAAGGCTACGAAGAATATGTATATGAGGGTTATGGCCCACATGGTGTTCCGGTTTTGATCGAAACAGCAACAGACAATACCAACCGTACCGTAGGAAATATCCGCAGCTATTTTACCAAAGCTGGGGGTTCATTGGGAAAAACAGGATCATTGGATTTTATTTTCAATCGCAAGTCTATTTTCCGCTTTGCAGCTACAGACGAATTGGATCTTGAAGAATTGGAACTGGAGCTTATCGATGGTGGTTTGGAAGAATTATACGTTGAAGCTGATGAAGAAGGCAATGATGTTGCTGTAGTTCAGACTTCTTTTGAAGATTTCGGTAATATGCAAAAATTGCTGGAAGAGAAAGGGATCGAAGTAAGCTCGGCAAAGTTGGAGCGTATTGCTTTATCACACTCTGATATTACTGAAGAACAAGCGGCAGATGTGTTAAAGATGATCGATAAAATCGAAGAGGATGATGATGTTCAGGCGGTATACCATAATATGGCATAAGCTGTTGATCTCACAAAATATCTAAAAAGAGCGCTTGTCGCTCTTTTTTTATAGCAAGGCCTCTCAGCGCCGTCAGAAAAATTACTACATTTGTAATAGACTATATCAAACTCGTAACAGGATGACTTTTGAAGAATTTTTCACGAAAAAGAAAATTGATTTAAAAGCTTTAAAAGCTGCAGATGAACCTTTATTTGAAGAGTTCAGAGCACACTATTCTGCTATGGGCGAGAAAAGCTTTGATCATAGCAAGAAGTTTTGGTTCAACAAGCTTCGTAAAAGCTACCATCTGGCGGAAGAAGAAACGGTGGTTATCAAAAAACCGATCCAAACAGATCCTGTTGAGAAGGCTCCGGCCGCAACAGATGCCACTGCCGCAAAACCTGCAGGTTTCAAACCTAGGTTTAAAGCAACAACTCCAACAACTGAGTCTGCTGAGCAGAAAGAGGAACCTACAACAGAACCTTCGACAGCAGCTGCAAATTCTACCGCAGGATTTAAGCCGCGCTTTAAACCGGGAATCACTAAAAACACAGCGACTTCAGCTGAGGAGACGTCCGCACCTACAGCTTTGTCGAACGACACTGCGCCAGAAACGGCTAAACCAACAGGGTTTAAACCCCGTTTCAAGCCAGGTGTGACGAAAGCAGCTGATAGTACTGTTAACGAGGATATATCCCCACCTGTAGAGGCCTCGGACAGCTCGGCAACAGAAGCAACGAAGCCGACAGGCTTTAAGCCAAGATTCAAAGCAGGTCTGACGAAAGCAGCTGAGCCTTTGCAGCCAGCATCTTCAAATTTTGATGAAGCTGGCCCAGCCAATCCATCCATTGAACCACAACAGGAGAATACCGCTGAAACGGATACAACCGCAGCAAACAAACCCTCAGGATTCAAGCCTAGATTTAAAGCTGGTGTAACGAAAACAGAAAATACGGATTCTTCCCAAACAAAGCCCGCGACAGTAGAGAACACTGTTGACAAGCAGCAAAAGGAACCCAGCGAGCAGGAAACAACAATAGCTAAACCAACGGGGTTCACTCCTCGCTTTAAAGCCGGTGTGACGAAAACAACTGATAGCACTATTAATGAGGATACATCCTCACCTGCGAAGGCCTCGGACAGCTCGGCAACAGAAGCATCGAAGCCGACAGGCTTTAAGCCAAGATTTAAAGCCGGAATAACGAAAACAGCAAGTACTGATAACAAACAGGCGGCTGAATCTGTTCAATCCGCAAACTCTTCGGTAGAGGATGCAACGACACCTTCAGCGGTCGAGGATAGCACTGTTACAGCGAATACATCCTCACCTGCGGAATCCGCGACAAGTTCGGCAACAGAGATATCAAAGCCAACAGGCTTTAAGCCAAGATTCAAAGCTGGTTTAACCAAAACAGCAAGTACTGATTCTCCATCGACAGTAGTTCCCTCAGCAGCAAATACGGACTCTACACAGGAAGTGGATCCGCCAACAGAAGACCCGAACGCGAAACAAACCGCGGCTCCAGAAGCAACACCAACGGGAAGCAATATGGCCAATCCAACTGTTGAACCCCAGCAGAATGATGATACTACAACGGAACAAACTGCAACTAGCAAGCCTACAGGATTCAAACCTCGCTTTAAAGCGGGTTTAACAAAAATTGATAAAAAGGAAGAATAATTTTCACTACATTTAAACTGATTTTTTTTCAACTAGTTTAATAACTCCGATTAAAACCAAAGACCAATGTTAAAGGAAGAAAGACAAGCATTTATTATACATCAGATCAATCTACATAACAAAGTTTTATCTTCAGATTTAAGTGTCCAACTTAATGTATCCGAAGATACGATCAGACGTGACTTGAACGAGCTTGCAGAAAATGGCAAAGTTTTAAAAGTCTACGGTGGAGCGCTTTCCAAATCATTTCAATTTCCTTTTCAGGACGGAAATGTCTACGCTAAAGAAGCGAAAAAAGAAATTGCCAAGAAGGCAAGCTCATTAATCTCAAATGGTATGACTGTATTGGTCGGCGGGGGAACGACCTTGATTGAACTGGCACGAACAATTCCAGACCATCTTCAATGTACATTCTTTACGATCAGCCCACTAGTTGCATTAGAACTGGCTGAAAAGCCAAATCTTGAAGTGATTTTGGTTGGCGGAAAGCTTTCACGTAATACAAACATTGTATCAGGTGCACAGGTGGCCAATGAATTGGCGGACCTAAAAGTAGATCTTTGCTTGCTGGGGACCAATTCACTCTCTGTAGAAGATGGGGTAACGGATTCAGACTGGGAAGTTGTACAGATCAAACGTGCAATGATCAAATGCTCTAAGAAGGTTGCTATACTCAGTATTGCGGAAAAACTTAATTCCGTTCAAAAAATGAAAGTGGTACCTCTACGTGATATTTCCTATTTGATTACTGATATCAATCCGACTGATGTTTCCTTAAAAGAATTTGCGAATACAATTGCAATACTTTAATATTGCCGCTCATTTAATTTAGCATGTCATCGCAAACGGGAAATGACTCTTTAAAATCAAAAACAACAAAAGGATTGCTATGGGGTGGTATGGCCAGTATCATCCAGCAGTTTTTGGGCTTCGGCTTCGGCATTCTACTAAATCGTAAACTAACAGCAGAAGATTACGGTTTAGTAGCCATGATTACCATATTCTCTGTTCTTGCCTCAGCATTTCAAGAGAGCGGATTTGTGTATGGGATTGTCAATAAAAAAGAAGTTCAACATAAAGACTACAATGCCGTATTCTGGACAAGTGTTGGAATAGGTACATTTATTTATATTGTATTATTCTTTTCAGCTCCTCTCATTGCCCTGTACTACAACCAGCCGGTACTTGTTGAACTCAGTCGATTCACCTTTCTGTCCTTCTGGTTAGGAAGTTTCGGGATTGCGCATAACGCCTACCTTTTCCGCAATTTAAAGATCAAGGAAAGAGTGATCACCGGGACTTTGGCCCTTATCTTATCAAATACAATTGGTATCTATTTAGCCTATAAAGGTTATGCCTATTGGGCATTTGCGGTCCAGATCGTTTCCTATAGCGGTTTTAATATGCTTGGCTTTTGGTATTTCTCCAAATTCAAGCCCTCATTTACCTTTGATTTCAGTCCTATCCGCGATATTCTAGGGTTTAGCAGTAAAATACTGGTTACCAATATTTTTATCAATATTAATAAAAACATATATGCGGCAATTTTGGGAAAACATTATACAACCGAAGAACTAGGATATACTGTTCAACCAAATAAATGGAGCCAAATGGCGCAGTCTATTTTAACCAATATGGTTAATAACGTCACACAACCTATCCTACGTGAGATAGAAGACGATAAGGACAGACAGGTTCGTGTATTCCGCAAGCTCATCTCCTTTACGGCTTTTTTAGCTTTTCCAATGTTATTTGGTTTAACAACCGTTGCACAAGACTTCATTACGATTACAATAACCGAAAAATGGCAGCAAAGTGCTATCTTTCTTCAGATTTTCTGTATTGGAGCTGCTTTTGACTCAGTAAGCAATGTCTTCTCCAGCCTGATTATCAGCAAGGGTAAGTCCCAGATCTATATGCGAAATATCGTTGTTTTTGGTTTACTTCAAATCGCTATTTTAGTCTTTGGCAAATCGCTTGGCATTGAAATGCTCATCGCCCTAACCTCCGGATTAAATGCCTTATGGATATTTGTCTGGTACGCTTCGGCTAAACCCTATATGACCTATTCATTCCGTTATCTAATTCAGGATGTTTTTTCATATGCTGTATTAGCCGGTATCAGCTGTTTGGCAGCACACTATGCCACCGCATCCATTGCCAACCTGTACCTTCGGTTTGCAAGTACTATCGCTGTCGCTGTATGTGCATATATTATCGTCAATAGAGTCTTTAAGCCGAGTATTTTGCTTGAATTATTCAGCTATTTCATCACAGTTATCCGAAAAAAATAGATGGCCAAGATTCTCACCATAATCGTTTCTTATAATTTTGAACCTTGGATTCACAAATGCCTGCACAGTTTGTTATTATCAAGCCATCCAACGGATATCCTTGTTATAGATAATAACTCAAGGGATCATACTTCCCGTATCATCAAAGAAACTTATCCTGCTGTTAGGCTGATAGAAAGTCCCGAAAACCTCGGTTTTGGAAAAGCCAACAACATTGGATTGACTATCGCCCTAGAGGAAGATTATGACTACGCCTTTTTGGTCAATCAGGACGCTTGGATAGATCAGAACTGCATCGCCAACCTGATCAAGGTAAACACTGCAAACATGGGAATTATTTCCCCCATCCACTACGATGGTACGGAGGAAAAACTCGACCATGGCTTCTCAGTCTATACGAAGCATACGCAGTTTGAAAATTCCTACCGAACTTGCTCATTCGTCAATGCTGCTTTTTGGTTGATACCAAAAGCTGTCATCAAAAAAGTCGGCGGTTTTTCTCCAATTTTCTTCCATTATGGAGAAGATAAAGATTATGCCAACCGCATCCATTATTATGGATTGAACTTTGTATTAGCCGAAGATGCCAAGGCTTATCACGACAGACAGCAGCGCCAAGTAGATCGCAAAGCTTTTCTAAAGAGCGAATTCGTCTATCATCTGACAGAATATTGCAATATCAATTATACGTTTACAAAGGCTTTCTCAATGGCGATATTAGCGAGCGTAAAGAAAATGCTGACTTCTTTGGGTAAAGGTCGTATTTTTGAAACAAGAAGTTATTTCAATATTGCTTTTAGACTATTGGGTAAGACCATGGAAGTCCGTGATACCCGTCAGGCTAATAAAAAGGCTTTTAACAAAATTTTTTGATAGATGAACAGTCTTGCTCCAGTCTTACTCTTTGTGTATAATCGTCCAGCGCATACGCTAAAGACTCTTGCAGCACTTGAGAGAAACAAGTATGCTGACCAGACCATTCTCTATATTTATTCGGATGCGGCAAAAGATGAGCGCGCGATTGAGGCTGTAGAAGAGGTACGTCGGATTATAAAAAAACCTTGGTATTTTAAACAGGTCAAAATTGTCGAGCGGGACAAAAATTGGGGCTTAGCTGCGAATGTCATTGACGGTGTTACCAAAGTCGTGCAAGAACATGGGCAGATTATAGTCTTAGAAGATGATCTTGAAACATCAGCATTTGCTCTCGATTACTTTAATAAAGCACTAGACCGCTATAAAGAGGACGAACAGGTCATGCAGATCAGTGGCTACGGCTATCCGGTAAAAAATCTGAATGAGCTTCCTGAAACGTTTTTCTTTCGAGTCGCCAATAGCTGGGGTTGGGCGACATGGGATCGTGCTTGGCAACATTTCAACCCCAACATAGATGAGCTTGTTTCCGATTTTTCGGAAGAACAGATTCATCAGTTCAGTATTGAAGGAAAAGAGAACTTTTGGAAGCAGGTACAGGAGCTTCGCACGGGAAAGATCAACTCCTGGGCAATACGTTGGTACGCTTCGGTATTCAAAAAAAATGGACTAGTTTTGTATCCGAGGAATTCGATGACACAGAATATCGGTAACGATGGTTCGGGCACTCATACAGCTGCAGAATCAACCTATCAGGTCACTTTAGCAGATCATCCTGTACATGCTTTCCCTACCGAAATAGCGGAGAATGTACAAGGGTATGAAGCTATAAAATATTTCTACGCACATCGGAAAGGTTCTTTATTCAATCGGGGCATCCGATTCCTCAAGAAAAAAATTAACAAATTCAAGAAATAGACATGTCTGCTCATCCAAAATTTTCAATCATCACTGTCGTTTACAATAATGTGCGGGATATTGAGCATACCATCACATCTGTTGTTAACCAGACTTACGACAATATTGAATATATCGTCATTGACGGGGAATCATCCGATGGCACTTTAGCCGTTATTCAAAAATATCAGGATAAAATTGCGGTCTTATTATCTGAAAAAGACAAAGGAATTTACGATGCGATGAACAAAGGCCTTGCTTTGGCTACAGGCGACTATGTTCTCTTTTTGAATTCCGGCGATGAAATATACGATCTCAACAGCATCGAAAACCTAGCGAAGCTCAGTGATGATGCCGATATCCTCTATGGTGAAACGATACTGATAGATGACAATAGGGCTTTTATTGGTGAACGAAGGCATAAGGTCCCTGCAAATTTCGACTGGAAGAGTTTTCGTTATGGCATGAATATCTGTCATCAGGCCATTTATATCAAACGGAGTATTGCAGAACCGTATGATCTCAATTATAAGTTATGCGCGGATATAGATTGGGTCATTCGCTGTGCTAAAAAGGCAAATAAATCTGTTAATGCCCATCAATATGTAGCGCGCTATCTCGTGGGCGGGATGTCAAAACAGAAACATAAGGAGTCGCTAAAAGAACGCTTCGCCATCTTCAAACACTATTACGGCACCATTCCCAATTTATTCAATCATGGGATCATCGCTTTAAAAGCGATCTGGTACCGCATTAATTACGGAAAACCCCAAGACTAATGCTAAATCCTGAAATCCTCACTGAACTTGTAACAGTTAAAATGCCTTTCGGCAAATATCAAGGCTACACCTTATGCAATCTTCCGGAGCCTTATTTGGTCTGGTACAATCAAAAAGGATTTCCTAAAGGCAAATTAGGACAGCAACTGGCCACACTTTATGAGATCAAGCTAAACGGCCTGGAGTATCTTCTGGAACCTTTGAAGAAAAGGTGACGAAGGTCATTTCCTTCCATTTATTATTTTTTGTAGCTTTGCAGTGAATTTATTTTTGCATTAAACGCCGTTTGCAGCGGTATCAATGAATATCATGACACAATATCAAACATTGCTGTACTATTGTTACAGCCCTATCGAAAACGCAGAACAGTTTGCGACTGATCACCTTGAATTTTGTAAATCACTTGACTTAGTAGGACGTATTATCGTCGCTGATGAAGGCTTGAATGGTACCGTTTCGGGGACCACTGAAGCTTGTCAGCAATATATGGATGCAATTTATGCGGATGGTCGTTTTAACAAAACAGAATTTAAAATCGATCATGTTGAAGAACCTTCTTTCATCAAAATGCACTGTCGCTACAAAGCTGAAATCGTGCACTCTGGCCTAAGAGATCCAAAAGAAATTGATCCAAACCGCCAAACAGGTGTGCATCTGGAACCAAAAGATTTCTTGGCGATGAAAGACCAAGAAGATGTCGTTGTATTAGATGTCCGTTCAAACTACGAGCATAATGTAGGTCACTTTAAAAATGCGGTGACTTTGGACATTGACAACTTCCGCGAGTTTCCAGAAAAAATCAAAGAGCTTGAACAATATAGAGGAAAAAAAATATTGACCTATTGTACTGGTGGGATCAAATGTGAAAAAGCTTCTGCCCTATTGTTAAAAGAGGGATTTGAGGATGTCTACCAATTGCATGGTGGAATCATTAAATATGGCAAAGAAGCAGGTGGTGAAGATTTCGAAGGACAGTGTTATGTCTTTGACAATCGTGTCACAGTAGATGTTAACTCGGTCAATCCATCGGTCGTATCAACTTGTTTCAATTGTGGCAAACAGACAACCAAGATGATCAATTGCGCTAATCCTGTCTGTAATGAACATTTCACGCAATGCGACGAGTGTGGTGAGGAAATGGACGGCTGTTGTTCGGTTGCCTGCAAAGAAAGCCCGAATAAACGAGAATATGATGGTACAGGATACTATGTAAAGGTACCTCAACCAGTCAACGTAGACAAAATCAGTAAGAGAAAACATAAGAATTTTCCACCGAAAGTAACGGTAGAAGATTAATTCAATACAACATAAAAAAAGTCTGTAACTGATCAGTTACAGACTTTTTTTATGTTGTAAGATTGCTTTACTTCGCAAACATTCCTGCGATCGAGTCAAGGATATTTCCTTTGGATTGACCATCGTTACTTTTATCAAAGAAGCTGCCGGCCAAACCGCCCAACATATCAGTCATACTACCGCCTGTAGAAGCCTGTTGTGTTTCTTGTGCAGGCTCTTCCTGTCCGCCTCCTAGAAATGAACCGAGAATCCCTCCTAGCATACCACCCCCGGCACCTTGCTGTCCACCACCACCTAAAACAGATCCAATCAGGTCACCAATACCACCGCCACTAGACGCCTGTTTTTGTTGACCTAAATAACTCATGACAATAGGCGCTAACGTTGCTAAAACCCCAGTTACCTGAGCAGAGCTAATACCAGCTTTATCGGCAATATTCTGTGTCACCACCTCTGTGTTTTGTCCAAACATATGGTTGACAATCTTATTCCCGTCGTCAGATCCACCCTGACCAAATAAATCACCTATCTTATCGAAGATACCTCCACCGCTATGTTGATCGATCGCTTTGTCAATGTTTTCCGATTGACCTTTGTTTTTTGCATTGTAGTTCAATGCTGCAATCATTAAAGGAACAGCCGCTGCCACAATCCATTTTGCTTTGGATTCACTGACGCCTGTCATTTTAGAAATGGCTTCTATTGCTTTCGAGCCAACTCCTCCTGTAACTAAGTCTGTTAAGTTCATAAATCTTCGTTTATAGTTATGATGAAGATAACGATTTTTTATGAGGAGTTTAGAAAATATATACCAACAACAGAAAGCCCTGTGGAGTCTTCACTACACAGGGCTTTTATAGGGTCAATTTCTATTTGATATGCACAGACCGAACAATAAAAGAGATTGGCGATAGTTATCGCTAATTTCTTTTATTGTTCAATCTTCGTAGATAATTCGTTTTCGATTTCAGTCAGCGTAGAAGCTTTTGTCATCTCAATATTATTCTGGGATCGAGCTGAAGTCCATCTCGCCAGAGATGTATTATATACCCCACCCAAACTCACAAAATACCCCACATCCGATGTATTATATTTCAGGAAAATATTATTTGTTCCTGCCATAAAAAACGGCTGCGCCTTTAATGACAATGGATCTATCACATCATAATAATCGTTGTTGGTAATCCGATACCCTTTGGTACCATCCGTTAATGCACCTCCACCAGAAATATACATAACATCTACAGGCTTGATTGCTTCTGTGACTGTTGTTGTGTTAAATACCGCGATACCAAAGGCATTACCGCTATTCGCCATCAGACCGCCCGTTTTATTACCAATGCCATCGAAACCATCTTTGGTAACATAATCATAATTCAGGACCCATTTTGCATTTGAAATATCCGTAGAGCTCGAACCATTAATCAATTTATATTTTCCACCAACGTAGAAATACTGGCCCTTTGTAACAGTTCCAGAAGTAATATTTAGTTTATAGGTGCGCATTCCCCCTGTAGCCCAACCTTTTGCCGGAACCCCGGTCGGAGTCGACGCATTAGCATTATTACTAACGATAACTGAATAAGGTGTCTTTGTAAAATCGATATCTTCTATCGCCAAAAGTTGAATATATTCGTAATTTCCATCACTACCTTTTACATCACTGGCAAATCCGGAAATAGCTACGGGTGTATGTTCAATCACTGAACTTAGCTCCTGAATATCTGATTCTCTACGTAAAACCTCATAAGGAACAAGATTACCGTCAGCACCTTGTTTATTAAAAATCACGCCAAAATAATTTGCTAAAACACTTAGATTCTTTTTCGCAAATTTGGCGGATGATTTGGTTACCATATTTAAATTTCCGAAACCGTCATTAAGGGTCTTTTGTCCCTCTAAAATATCTCCAGCTGCCGGTAAAGGGTTAAAACCGCCTTTAACAATCGCGACTAAAGTGCTTTCATATTTATCGGGATTTACTAAAATATCTTTTGCCGTAACACGATTATTGGGAATTGGTCTATCGGAAGCAATTTTCACGATATTTGATTCTAAAACATTCTTTAATTGAAGAACCCCATCTTCCCTGGTCAACTCACTACCTACAATATTGATTTCTAAAGAATCCCCAATTATATAATTTTCAGCCGCCTTACCTAGGGGGATTGTTATTCCCCGAAGTTGATTCAAACGCCTACGATCTTGAATTACTAAGTAGCCCTCCGGGAAGTTACCTTCTCGATGATCCGAAACTACCACACCAGCAATCGTCGTGGAGCCATCCAAATTGTCTTGACTTATTTGTACTGATTGCCCTTTGTAGATACTCCGAACATCAAAAATACCTATATATGAACTTATCACCCCTCCTGGGTAATTTCCATCTTTGCTACATGAACCGAGGGACAAAACTCCCATCACGCTCACTATTGTGTAAAGAATATATTTCTTCATTGTCTGCTAATTAAAATTTCTGGAAAAATCACCTTATGGTTTTTGCCACCAAACCTTTGTACTAATCACATCTCCGCCTTGCGATTGAACAGCGAGCTTATAATTCGTTGGATTTGCTGACTGAACATAAATTGGATAGTTTAACCTGGCCGGCATTTCTCCATTATTTTTCAAGCCTGTCCCTTTCGGTAATTTAGGGTAGCCCGTTCTTCTAAATTCAAACCATTGTTGACAATCCACAAATAATAAGGCATAATACTTTTGTAGATGAATCATCTCCATCTTTTTTTCAAAAGAGTCACTGTCGTCCCAATTTATATCGCCATTATTTAAATAGTCTTCAATAGACTCTGTGTAAGTCGGAAGCCAAGTTGTGATTCCTTTCATAACCCCGTCTTTGTAAAGATCCCCAGGTTTATCATCATAGAAACCTTTTAACGCCAATTCCGCCTTAATAAACTGCAATTCAGCGCAATTCATGATCATGCCGGTCAATGGTTCATTCATCATTGTTCGCACGGCGATACTATTTACTGTTTGGTCGTAAGAATAGAAATACGATTGCTTCTCCCATCCTTCTCCAGGAGCGTAACCACTTGGAACTCCAACGAAATTACCGCTCACGGGCGCCACCCCCAAACGATTTACTCCATTTGAACCGTATGTAGGAATATTTATCCTAGGGTCATTCCATGCGACCAAATTATCGATAAAGAAGCTACCCAAGGAAGGTGTTCTAAAATCCTGCGCACGCACATCCATAAATGGCGAAACAAACGGGATCGTCCCAGTCCATTTAAGCACTGCTGAATCATCATTACTAGTCATAATCGGGTAGGTTGACGCATTATTAACCAAAATTTCGGAAATCTTAGCTTTCACAAAGCTAGCCACTTCGGCATCCTGTTTACCCGAAACTCTTAGTAATAGTCGTAAAAATAACGAGTTACCAAATTTTCGCCATTTGCTGATATTACCTGCATATATGGGGTCATATTCCCCTTTGATTGCTGTATTTTTAGCCAAAAGTGTGTTAGCCGTATCAAGCTGTCTAAAAAGATCCATATAGATCTCCTTTTGAGTATCAAACTTCGGTTCTATAATACCATCACTCAGCCCTTTTAATGCTTCACTGTATGGGATATCACCATAGGTATCGGTCAATATAGAGTATATCCATGTCTTCATAATCAATGCAATACCCCGATAGGACGCATTATCATTCATTCCACCGTCCGAAAGCTTATAAATTTCATTAATATTGTTCAGTTCGGGATATAAAGAATTCCATGGCCCATCTGCTACGTTATTTCTAATATCATAACGGAAGATGCGATATTCCCCATCGCCAATATTCACTGTCACCTGCATTAACTCATTGTTTAATGAACGATTTCGTGACATATTTGATGCGACAGCATCTCGAAAGGCGGCCTGCATAAGCTGATAAGGATAGACTTTTGTACTATTGTTTGGATCGGTATTAATTTCCTGAAAGTTCTTATCACAAGATTGTGTTAATACTATTAGTGAAAGGAAAAGACAACCCAATCCGAAAAATTTTATAGTTGATTTCATAATGACTTTGAGTTAAAATCCGACAATTAAATTAACACCATACGTGCGTGTAGAAGGGAACTGAGCAATTTCAAATCCTTTGACAATATCTGATCCTGACAATGTACCAAATTCCGGATCAAAGTTTGGCCAATTAGACCAGATCACAAGATTTCTACCATATACCCCAACAGATGCTTTTTGTAGTTTTAAACGATTGACAAAAGCTTTGGAAAAAGAGTAATCAAATCGGGCTTCTCTAAATTTGATAAAGTTGGTTGAGAAGGTACTGCCCTCGGCGTTATCCTGCCCATAGTGAGAACGATAATATTCATCAATATCTGTTGCGATAACATCATTTTTTCGATAAGTTCCATCTGCATTTTGAACAACACCATTTCCTATAATTCCACTATAACGTCCGGGCAAGGTATTTTTTGTTTTTCCCTGCTCCGCTAATTTGTAATGGGTCAAAGAATGGGAAACTCCACCAAACTGGGCATCAAACAATAAGTTCAAGCGGAAACCTTTATATTTAAATTCGTGTCCTAAGCTTACTTTACCTTTGGGAATTGTATTTCCCAAATAAACCACTTCATCCGTCAATAATGCAACGCCCGTTTTACCATCATATATAATCTGTCCATCTGGCGATCTTTGATATCCAATTCCATACAGATCTCCCATAGATCCACCGACTTTCGCAACCAACTGTCCACCAGCGACAGGTCCGGTTTGTAAGATCATTGTCGAATCACCTAATTCAGTGATTTTATTCTGATTCATAGAGAATGTTGCAAAGACTTTCCAGCTGAAACCATCTTTAATTTTGATTGGCATACCATCCATTGCAACCTCAATTCCTTTATTCCGGACCTCGCCAGCATTCACCATCTTGTATCGTGCACCTGTTGAAGCATCAACAACTCGCCTTAATTGTTGATTACGTGTAGCACCCTGATAAACCGCCACGTCAAAACCAAAACGATCTCTAAACATCCGAACCTCAGTTCCAAATTCAAAAGAAAGTGTCCTTAGGGGCTCTAAAAATGGATTTACCATAGTTGATGGGATCTGAATCCCTCCGGGATACTGAGGACCTGCACTCTCATACGAAAAATCGATAATATAAGGAAGTCCTCCACCATTACCAACCCCAGCAACAGACCCCCTTAATTTTGCATAATTAATGGCTTTTGGTAATTTCCATACTTCCGAAGCAATAAAACTAGCATTTAAGGAAGGATAAGTAAAATAAGTCCTTTTGTCAGGAGCCAAAGCTGAGGCCAATGTACTTGCCCAGTCGGCCCGGTAAGTACCATCTACGAATAAAAAGTTTTTATAGGCAGCAGTAACAAAACCATACAAGCTATTTGACTGCATACGGCTCTTGTATGGCAAGCTCAGTATCTGACCCTTCGCATTGGCCATGGTGTAAACTCCTGGATAAGTCAACGAATCCGCCCGCATCTCATCTTTATTGTAGCGATTATCATTTGTGCTACCACCAACTGTTGCGGAAACCTTCCAATCCTTATTGACTTCTTTATCATATTTCAATAAGAAATCTAAAGTCGTTTCATGTGAAAAAATTGATTGTGTACGATAGCTGCCGAAAGGCATTTTAGCACCAGCATCATAAGGTCGCTTCTGTTCGCGATTTTCATAGGCCATATCCATTGAACTACGCAACATTAAATTCCAATTTTTGTTAAACTGGTAGCTTGCTTGGACGTTTCCTGTTATCCCGTTCCTATTCATCCCATTGATAAATTCCCTTGATATAGCAAAGGGATTTTCAGGGTAAGAAGAAAATGGATATTTAATTTTTTGCCCTTCCGACCCTTGTACCCAATAATCCTTTAACCAATTCATATCTGCATTGGGTTGCCAGAAAATAAACCAATACATTAAAGATTGATTGCCATATCCTGCTCCGGGTAGATTGTCAGACCATTTATTGGTATAGTTTACTTTCGCATTGATTTGTAATTTATCACTCACCTTGGAGTTTACCGATAACGCTACAGTATTTCTTTTGTATCCCGTATTCGGAACAATCCACGTATTATTGACATTTGTTGCCGAAAATCTTGCGGAGGTCTTCTCTGTACCACCATCAATGCTTACTGAATTGGTAAATGTTTTTCCGACGTCAAAGAAAGTCTTCAAATTATCATATGGACGCCAAAGAGTCCGTTCCGTCCCCACTTTTTGGGTAACAGGATCATATTGATAGAAATACTGTCCATCGAATTTTGGACCATAAGCCGAACTTGTTCCAGACGTACTAGCTCCGTCTTCTGTTGTTCCATAAGAATAATAATTTGACCCTGCCAATCCCTGTCCATATTCATATTGCAAGTCAGGCATGCGGTTGATTGCTTCCAGTGAAGTATTTGAATTCACCGTAACTCCTATTCCCTTTTTCCCTTTCGAGCCAGATTTAGTCGTAATCATAATGGCACCGTTTGCGCCACGCTGACCGTATAAAGCTGCTGCCCCAGCTCCTTTTAAAACCGTTATGTTTTCGATATCTTCCGGATTGATATCGTCAATACCTGAGCCATAATCAGCAGGCATATTATCTGACCCCGTGCCATAAGTATTTTCGCCCTGATTAGCCGTTCTACGGCCGCTACCATCATTTACAACAACACCATCAATCACAATCAAAGCACCCTTATCTCCTGATAAGCTTGCCTCACCCCTTAAAATAATCTTGGTAGAACCTGTAGGACCCGCATTTGAACGCATCAGATTCAACCCTGCTACTTTTCCTGACAATGCATCGCTCCAGTTATTCGAAAGCGCATCTGTCAATTGCTCGCCTTTAACAACTGTTGCACTATATCCCAATTCCCGTTCTTGTCTTTTAATCCCCAATGCTGTCACAACAACCTCTTCAAGTGCCGCAGAAGTCGGATTTAGCGCAATTTGTAGATTGCTTTGCGTCGCTTCGAATATCTTTGTTTGCGCTTCATAACCGATTAGTTGAAAACGTATCTTCCCACCAACCTCTACATCGACCTCAAAATTACCGTTTCGATCGGTTGTCGCCTTTGCGATACCTTCTGAAAGAATAGAAACTGAAGCTAATGGTTCCTGTGTCTTACTATCTACAACTTTTCCTTTAATTTTAATCTTCCCCTGATTAAAATTATGTGTGACTCCATGACTGTTGTCCATTGGAACAGCCGCCGAAGCTACATCCAGATTGCAAGCAACTACCAGCGCTGCAAATAGCACTTTCGAGGATGAGTGCCTTAGATTAATTTGGATAGGGTTAATACTAAACATAGATATTAGTGTAAATTGTTAATTTGCAATTTGGGACAAAAGTATACTCTTAACAAAAAGTTTGTTTTAACTTAATGTTTTCTTTCTGTTAACAATTGTTTCGAATATAATTTCCTTTAAGAAACATTTTGCCCGATTTACATCATATAAAAATGCATAAGAATTCATTACAGACAGGAATTTCACGCATTAGGTCTAAAAAGCAAGCCTTTACCTTGGTTATTTATTATAATAGAATCGAAAATAATTAATATTCCTTAAAAAACGAAATAAATCGAAATTATTTAAAACACACAACCGAAACAAGATTCTATCACCCAATCCCTTATGGGATACCTAGAAAGGAAAAAGAAAATATAGTAGCAGCCAAAGTCAAACCTATAAGAATTAATTTGGAGCTGGGCAACTTCCCTTATTTTGCACGTAATCATCTACGCAAATACCATAAATACCGGACCTTAATCGAATAACAGATCTTAAAAATGGACTCCCAAAAAACTCAAAGATCTACCCCAATCCCTGACTAGTTTTTGGCTTTTGCTAAACACTATTTGGAAAATACTGAACAGTATTTCACAAATAGTGTCTACTTTTTTCTAAATACCGATCACTTGTTTAAAACAACCGATCACTTGTTGCATTATCCCGAACACTTTCTCCAGTAGACTGATCACTTTTTACGGAGAACTGTACACTCCATAGCAAATACCGACTGGAGTTCTGAGGGAACTGATCAGTATTTGCAAAGAACAGATCACTTTTTAGCAACAAGTGAATGGTCTGTAGCGAATACTGATCGGTTTCTTACAAACTCCATTCAGTTGTTTGAAATGACTGATCTGTTTTTTCAAAATTCTGTTCGGTGTCGATCAAAAGGTGTCCACTTTTCTTAAAATGCTGATCAGCCCATTAGAATTTGTGATCAGTCGTTGGATAAAACTGTTCACATTTTTCAAAAGGGTGAACAGCTTTTGCTGAAAACCGCACAGTTGTCGGCAAAAACTGTTCGGAATATTCGGAAAAGTGATTACCAAAAGCCAAAAACCGATCAGTAAAAGCCGACCTTTTTCTAGTAATTCACTGATCAGCGTCAGCAGAATAGAGCGTATGGTCGTCAAACATTTAAGAAAATATAGCCTTCTAGCACAGATAAACCGCCTTTTCCCCTCAACATACCGAAATCAACTGGTTAATATCAGTAAAAGCAACACTTGGGGAACAAACCAAGACAAAGCCAAAATCTATCTCGTCGAAGCTGAACTCCCTAACGGATTTCATACTACTTATGGACAACAACTTCCTTTCAAATTTGAGCTCAAAGGCTCTGCCGAAATAGCTACTAGGAACAGGTGATTATGAGAACATATTTTTGCCAACCTTAAAGATACGCTTACCAAAAAAACACCATACGGAGGGTGTAACAATAATATATTATAAAACAAAAAGAAAGCCCAAACTTTCGTTTGGACTTTCTTTTATAATAAAAACTTTGATATTAGCGTTTCTCAAAGCTCCATTTCACATAGTTTATATTCTTATCGTCAGCAAGATACTTTTTCTCATAGTATGTTTTGATCGACAAAACATTATCGACCAAGTCCGAGTGATACAGATCTGTCGTCTCTTTATATTTCTTCAGATTCTGTAACTCTATTTGCTCAAGAGTATAGGCATAGAAGCCATCATTATCTGTCTTTAGATTCATCATCCCTTCTGGCTTCATGACAATCTTGTAACGGTCTAAAAATTTAGGGCCTGTCAAGCGTTTCTTTTCGCGACTGTCCTGCGGCTGTGGATCTGGAAAGGTAATCCAAATTTCATCAATTTCATTCTCAGCAAAGTGCTCAAGAAGCGTTTCAATCTGTATCCGTAAAAATGCGACATTTTTGATACCATCTTCCAACGCGGTTTTTGCGCCACGCCAGATACGGTTGCCTTTAAAATCAATCCCGATAAAGTTCTTTTCCGGAAACAAGCGCGCCAAATTAACTGTATATTCTCCTTTACCGCAGGCAAGTTCCAAAACAACTGGATTTGTATTTCCAAATTGCTTCTCAGCCCATTTTCCTTTATATTCTTTGCCGGCATCGAGCTGGATGACATTCTCAAAAGTCGCTACTTCGGCAAATTTACGTAGTTTATCCTTTCCCATTTTTTAATTAATATCCCGCAAAAATAACCTTATATTTGCAGGAATCAATAACTTATCGTGGAAAAAGACGCTAAAATTTACGTAGCAGGCCATCGAGGAATGGTCGGATCGGCAATATATCGCAAATTAACAGAACTGGGATACAGTAACATCGTGACCCGTACCTCTCAAGAACTAGATCTGTGTAATCAACAAGCAGTTGCTGACTTTTTCAACGAAGAAAAACCTGATTATGTTTTCCTGGCAGCCGCTAAAGTTGGTGGGATTATGGCGAACAACACTTATCGCGCAGATTTCATTTACGAAAACATGGCGATACAGAATAACGTTATTAAATCCTCTTACGACAATGAGGTTACAAAGTTGATGTTTTTAGGTTCAAGCTGCATCTACCCCAAAATGGCACCACAACCTTTGAACGAAGACTTATTGTTGACAGGTACCTTAGAACCTACCAATGAACCTTATGCCATCGCCAAAATAGCTGGTATTAAAATGGCAGAAGCTTTTCGTGATCAATATGGCTGTAACTATATATCAGTTATGCCAACGAATCTCTATGGTATCAATGATAATTATCATCCACAGAACTCGCATGTTTTACCAGCCCTGATCCGTAGATTTCACGAGGCAAAGGTAAATAACCTGGATGAAGTGGTTATTTGGGGTTCGGGTACTCCTTTAAGGGAGTTTCTTTTTTCGGATGATCTAGCTGACGCCTGTGTGTTTTTGATGAATAGCTATAATGAGAAACAGTTCGTCAATATCGGCATCGGTGAAGATTTAAGCATAAAGGATCTTGCTGAACTCATTAAAGAGGTCATTGGATATACTGGAAAAATCTCTTTTGATACAAGTAAACCAGACGGAACACCACGCAAATTAATGGACGTATCCAAATTACACGCCTTAGGCTGGAAGCATAAAACCAATCTTCGCGAGGGAATTAAATTAGCTTACGAGGATTTTTTGAGTAAAGAAGAGGCAACCTCCTAGTAGGTTTCACTATAGGAAGGAATACCATATTCATTGACTTCATCTTTTATGGTATCATCCCCGTCAATTTGTGAGGCTTTCTTTTTCTTCTTTTTGGGACGGATAAAATTGCTGAGTTTACCTATCAATCCACTGATTTTATCCTGATTGATCTGTCCGACAGCACGCTCTGATAAAAGCAACATTAACGCTTTTTTCAGCATTCCTGAATTTTTCAAAAACAGCCTATTCATCACAAAAGGAACACCTATGCGCAAGGTTTTTGTCAGCCAATCCGAATCAGGATTGTTACTTTTCGCAAATAATTGCTGAATGATATTGACTCCGGGAATATTATTTTTTAATGAATTGAAAAAACGAATCGGAGCTTCGATTTTGTTATTAAATAAAGTAAACTGTGTTTTCAGGTAAGCCTCTTGTTCATTTTTGAGTTCCTTTAAACGAGCGATTTCAGTTTTAAGCTCCTGTAAATTGCGTATTTTCGTTTGCTTGTTATTCATTTGTAGTCCCTTCTCTATCAAATTTTTCTTCTTTTTTCAGATCCTCTTCCTCTTCTTCGATCTCGTCATTCCATTTGGCCAAAAAACGGCGGATAGAGAGATCCATAAACTTCGATTCCAGAGCAGGTTCAAAAATCCGGATTATAACGATAATCAACATAAAAATACCTGCTGTTGCCAAGAATCCCAACGAATTACTTCCCAACAGTTCACCTAGCCAAAAGCCCAAAGCCAGACATAAGAAAAAGACAACAAACAAAGTGAATATCAATTTGGTCGCATCCACCACCAAACTGGCAATCAGGCGCGATGAACGCTCAATTGTCTTCAACTTAACGAGCTTAAACTGGGAATCTATGTACTCCTTTGTTTTTTGAAAAGTACCACTAAGTGAAAATTTTTCTTCTTCCATGCATCTTAAATTTATTAAGGCTATCTCAAAAGTTTTATACGAATTTCTATAGATTATTTATATTCAGCCTTTTGAAATAGCCTATAATTCTATGTATCTCCTCAAATTGCCCTTAAGGACAATTTGTCTTTTATGCATGCTCGATGATATCATCGTCTACAATTTCCTCGACTTGGTTTATTTTACCTTTCAAGGTGGAGACAATTTTCTCTTTAAAATCATTCAATTGATCGAATTGTTCTTCAGCTCTCTCACGAATAGCATCACTCAAATCGCTTAATGAATCATTGATCTTATCTCTCGTATCTGATCCTTTGTCCGGAGCAAATAAAACTCCTAAAGCTGCACCTGCAGCAAGACCTGCCAATAACGCCAAAGCTACTTTACTTGTGTCATTCATTTCTTTTTCGTTTTAAAGTTCTAATTCTATTATACGATGAATCTAGTCTTCGATAATAATACAATTTATAAAGCAAATCGTTTGCCAAATACGGCGATTATCCATTATTAACTAGAATCTATATAATTACAATATAGTCATTTTTCAACAATTCGCTATCGATTTACAATAATTCACTAGCGCATTATTATTTATGATTTAATATTTAGTATCTTTAAATCAACCGATTATAGAATTTATGCTAAACAAAACCTATTGTAGTGCCGTCTATGGTATTGAGGCATGCACCATAACAGTTGAGGTAGTTGTTTCTACTGGACTACATTATTATATAGTCGGGCTTCCTGACAATGCTGTCAAAGAAAGCCTCAGACGTATTGAAAGCGCCATTACTTCCTGCCAACTTCACATGCCACGACAGAAAATTGTGGTCAACTTGGCACCAGCTGACATCAGAAAAGAAGGTTCTAGTTATGATCTATCGATCGCCATCGGTATACTCGCTTCCTCGGGGCAACTTACAAATGAGTTATTGGAACAGTATCTGATCTTGGGCGAATTATCTCTGGATGGTAGTATAAAACCTATCAGAGGTGTATTACCCATTGCCTTACAGGCATTAAATGACGGGTTTAAGGGAATTATACTTCCGCAACAAAATGCACAGGAAGCCGCCATTGTTGCTGGCATCGATGTGATTGCCGTCGAAAACCTAACAGAGGTGGTACAGTTTCTTAATAACTCAAAAAATATCCTTCCAACGAAAGTCGATATCCAATCTCTCTTTCACACTGAAACAAATAAGTATGATGTTGATTTTGCAGATGTTCGGGGACAGGAAAATATCAAGAGAGCATTAGAAATAGCCGCTGCTGGAGGGCATAATGTTATTCTAATCGGTCCCCCTGGCGCGGGGAAGACCATGTTAGCGAAAAGATTACCAACGGTATTACCGCCCCTCAATATGATCGAATCGCTTGAAACAACCAAAATTCACTCTGTTTCGGGAAACCTTAAAGCTAAAGACGCCTTACTAACGATACGGCCATTTCGCGCCCCTCACCATACCATCTCTGATGTAGCCATGGTGGGTGGCGGCTCCAATCCTCAACCCGGCGAGATTTCACTATCACATCATGGCGTACTATTTCTGGATGAACTTCCTGAATTTAAACGAAGTGTCCTTGAAGTCATGCGACAACCACTAGAATCCCGAAGTATCACCATATCAAGAGCAAAATTAACCATAGATTATCCCGCCAGCTTTATGTTGATCGCCGCGATGAACCCATGCCCTTGTGGATATTTCAATCACCCCGAAAAGGAATGTATCTGTGGCAGCAACACTGTTCAGCGTTATTTAAGTAAAATATCGGGTCCATTATTAGATCGGATTGACCTTCATGTAGAAGTCACACCTGTACTTTTCGATGAGCTGAGTGCCGCAGGTTCTTCTGAAAATAGCCTGACAGTCCGCAATCGTGTCATCCAAACGAGGTTGATTCAAAAACAACGATTCGAATCCATCCCAGATGTTCATTGTAATGCACACATGAGCACCAAATTAACCAGAGATATCTGTCAGATCGGCGAACCACAAAAAAAACTATTAAAGACAGCTATTGATCGTCTAAATCTTTCCGCCAGGGCCTATGATCGAATATTAAAAGTCGCCCGCACCATCGCGGATATGGAAAATAGTTCCACGATCGAAAACCACCATCTCGCTGAAGCAATCCAGTACAGAAATTTGGATAGGGAAACCTGGGGCGGAAAATTTTAGAACTGTGACAGACAATGCTTTATAACCCAAGGAAAACAGATAATGGTCAAGATCAATCCCGATAATGCACCAAAGAAATGCGCATCATGGTTAATCCCATCCTGTGCTTTTTTAGAAGCCCAAATGCAATAACCCAAAAATAGAAAGGCAAATAAATAAGCTGGCATTGGGATTATCATCATAACTCCAATAGTCATCTTCGGGTTAAAAAGGATATAACTAAATAAAACAGCACAGATAGCGCCCGAAGCACCCAGGCTGTAATAACCGTAATTATTTTTCTGTTGGATAATGGTCGGAATATCACTCAGTACTAGACTACCTAAATAGATAACAGCAAAGAGAAGATGTCCATAGGGGCTTGCCTGTGCCAGCATCTGTTCCAATCCAAATGCGAAATAATAAAACGTGATCATATTAAACAGCAGGTGTCCCCAATCTTTATGGATAAAACCACTGGTAAATATTGTATACAAGCGCTGTTTACGCGCGATACTATACGGATGGAGCATTAACTTACCATAAAGCTGCTCATGAGAAAAGGTATAGATACTCGTTACAAGCGTAAAAAAGAAAATAACACTTGCTACAGGAGTTTGTTGTAAATAAAAAGTAAGCATTGCTAGAAACGGTCTTCTAAAAGTAAAACATATAGCTCTTTAGGCCCATGAGCGCCCAAAACCAGCCTTTTCTCAATATCCGCAGTACGTGAAAGGCCTGTAATTGTTGATATCATTGTTGGAATCTCCTGGCCATAACGTTTCTGCATATAAGCTAAGGCATCTTTCACGTCCCACACCAATTGAGAAGCTTTGGCAACAACGATGTGAATCGGAGGGTAGATACTTAGGCGACGTCCGGAGGCATTTGCATTACTCACCATAATACTGCCATTACGCGCAATCAACGCTTCACATGAGGTAATACTCGCATTGGCAGACTCAAAGTCTTTCTCCGTTTTGAAAAAAGGGAAACCATAGGGACTCAGCAGATTTTGGATCCCCTGCTCCCAGGCATAGATATTTTTTATATTGTTTACCTCGGTTAATGTAATCAGATTTTCGATGAGACCAATCTCACCATCGCAATAAAGAAACTTGCCGCCAGCGGCTGTCAATTCACGAACAAAAACAAGATCAACCAATTCATCCTCTTCTTTGTAAAGGGGTGTTTCTTTGAAATTAGGGTGTGGATTATCGTTTTTTTGAAGTAATGCCTGACGTATGCGTTTTAACATTACCTCCTTCGCTGTCGCGTTCTTCACGTTCATGGCTCAATAGCAATATAAATACAGCGCTAGAGTTTTTCTAGCGCTGTAAAATCTAAATTAGTTTAAACTATTCGATGATGGATTATCCAACCGCTGTTCATCTTTTGAAGTTGCCTCCTCAGGGTGAACATCCAATGGCAAATCGGTCTGTGGTACACCGCCACCATCCGCACCGTTGACAAACTCATCATAAGTTGTTTTGGTATCGAAAGGACGCTTACCTAATATCTCTTCAAGGTCAGATTGGAAAAGGATCTCTTTTTCCAATAGCTTCTCTGCAATCTTAATCAGCCCCTCGCGTTTGTCCAACAAAAGTTGTTTTGTACGTGCATAGACATCTGTAATCAAATTACGAACTTCGGCATCAATAAGCTCTGCCGTTTTGTCAGAGTATGGCTTTTGGAAAGAAGCCTCTGAGCTGTCACGGAAAGACACATTTCCTACCTTATCGTTCATACCATAGATGGCAATCATTGCATAAGAAAGCTGCGTGATACGTTCCAGGTCATTTTGAGCACCTGTGGAAATTCTACCAAAAGTAATATCTTCGGCTACACGTCCACCCATAGTCATACATAAGCTGTCTACCAGTTGCTCTGTTGTATATAAGAACTGTTCACGAGGAAGATATTGTGCATATCCCAAAGCCGCTACTCCACGCGGAACAATAGAAACTTTTACCAAAGGATCTGCATGTTCCAAATACCAGCCCGCAATAGCATGCCCTGCTTCGTGGTAAGCAACGATACGTTTCTCTTCAGGAGAAATGATTTTATTCTTTTTCTCAAGACCACCAATCACACGATCCACAGCATCCTGAAAATCTTGCATATCTATCTCAGGTTTGTTTTTACGTGCAGCAATCAACGCCGCTTCATTACAAACATTAGCGATCTCTGCACCAGCAAAACCTGGAGTCTGTGCCGACAATTTTTTGGCATCTACCTCCGCTGATAACTTCAATGGTTTTAAGTGCACTTTAAAAATATGCTCACGACCGATTAAATCTGGTTTATCAATAGAAATCTGACGGTCGAAACGTCCTGGACGCAATAATGCAGTATCCAATACATCAATACGGTTTGTCGCTGCTAAAATAATAACACCCGAATCCGTACCGAAACCATCCATTTCTACCAATAACTGGTTCAATGTATTTTCACGTTCGTCGTTACCACCCATCATAGAATTTTTACCGCGGGCACGACCGATCGCATCAATCTCATCAATAAAAATAATACATGGCGCTTTCTCTTTGGCTTGTTTGAACAAGTCACGGACACGTGAAGCACCCACACCAACAAACATCTCTACGAAGTCTGAGCCAGATAGGGAGAAGAAAGGCACCTGTGCTTCACCAGCAACAGCTTTTGCCAATAAAGTCTTACCTGTTCCCGGAGGGCCTACCAGCAATGCTCCTTTTGGAATTTTACCCCCTAGATTCGTATACTTACGTGGATTTTTCAAGAAATCCACAATTTCCATTACTTCTTGTTTTGCTTCTTCTAAGCCTGCAACATCATTAAAGGTGATATTGATTTGTGATTCTTTATCGAATAACTGTGCTTTGGATTTGCCGATATTAAATATCGCACCACCGCCACCACCAGCACCACCGCCCATACGGCGCATCAAGAAAATCCAGATCGCTGCCAACACTAACAACGGCAACATAAATGTCACAAACCAGCTCGCCCAAGGATTAGAACGATCAGCATATTTTAATTGTACTTTAGGTGTTCCTGGTGCTAGTTCAGCCTGCGATGCAGCTAACTTTTTCTCCAGAACCTCTGCTGAGGCATCCTTAAAGATATACTGCGGACCTGTTTCCTCTTGACCAGCAAGACTAGGGATTGGATCATTGCTTTTAGTTACGTCTTTAAAATTGGGATTATCTTTCCAGCCCTTTTTTAGATAAACTTCTACCTCGACAAGATCATTTTTCTTATATGCTTCCAAACGCTCAACAGCGCCGGTTTTTAACATGCGTGTTTCAAAATCACTATAGCTAATTTCCTTAGCCGGGTTTTCTCCAAAAACATATTGCAAGGCAAAAAAACCTAAAAACATGGCAATCATAAGCCACACAAAATTAAATTTTGGCGGTTTCGGGCTTACCTTACTACTTGGGATTTTTTTCATTATATCGTAATTATATTTTCTGTATAAATTATTGAATTGAGGCTTTTATTAAGCGCTTTGGAAATGCTGAACTTGTGCATCTCCCCACAAATCCTCGATTGCATAATGCGCTCTTTTTTCGGTCTTAAAGATATGTACAACCACATCCACAAAATCCAAAATCAACCACTCTCCATTTGATTGTCCTTCTTTATATTGGGGTTCTTGACCAAAAGCCTTATAGACTTCCTCCTCTACACTCTTGGCAATAGCGTTAACCTGAATGTTGGAGTCGGCATGGCAAATCACAAAATAATCAGAAACAGAACTGTGAAGATCTCTTAAATCCAAACGAACAATCTCGTTTGCTTTCTTTTCCTGCATACCATGAACGATAATTTCTGATAGACGTTGCGACAATTCTGAACTTTTATTTTTACTCATTAAAAAATATGATAGTTTTGACTTAATATTTATTTAATACTTTCAGTTTGCAAAATAACAATATTTCGGGACTTATCATCGGTCAAAATACAATATATCTTGACAAAGTTGCCTCTACAAACGATTATTTAAGAGATTTATTGTCAAATTTCAAGCCACTCGCAGAGGGCACTGCCATTTTAGCAGGAGAACAGTTTCAGGGAAAAGGGCAACGAGGAAGCACCTGGGTCAGTGAACCTGGAAAAAACCTGACTACATCAATTCTTTTAAAACCGCATTTCTTATCAATAGCGCAGCAATTTGCGCTCTCAGCGACAGTTGCAATCGCTGTAGTCAACTGGCTTAAATGCAAGACTGAGCAGGATGTGACCGTAAAATGGCCCAATGACATTTATGTGGGCAACAAAAAAATAGTTGGCATCCTTATTGAAAATAAATTAAAGGGAAATAAAATTGAAGCGTCTATTGTCGGAATCGGCATTAATATTAATCAAGTCAATTTTGACACAGCGACAACAATTACTTCATTAGCTGTTCTTACAAACAAAGCCGATTACGTCATAAAGGACCTGGCCGTCGAGCTTTTTGATAGTATCCAAAAGGAATACAACAACCTCTTCACCCAATCCTGGCAGCCTATATTGGACCGTTATAATGAGTCCCTATTTTGGAGAGACCAAGAACGGTCATTTTTGATCGCAGGAGAAAAAAAGACAGGGATTATTAAAGCGGTGGGGATTGATGGCCAATTGCAAGTGCTTATTGAAAACAAATTGCAGAAGTTTAACATCAAAGAGATAAGCCACCTTATATCCTAATCTTTACACTAAATACAGATAAACCATTTTAGAATATGCTACTTTTGTAAAGTGGATAAATTAAACCTTTTTTAACTTTAGTTATCAAAGGTGTATAACGAACTGCAATAATTATTTAGGAAAATGAAAAAATTAGTATTGTTAATAACTGCAGTAATTTTCGCAGTTACTGGAGCCTTCGCTCAAATTCACAAACCTGTAAAATGGACTGTAGCCAGCAAGAAACTTAACAACAACGAAGCTGTTGTCTATGTCAAAGGAACAATCCAAAACGGATGGCACATTTATTCCCAAAATGTAAAAGATGGTGGACCTATTCCAACTTCTTTTAATTTTGCAAAAGCTGCTGAATACGCATTAGTTGGTAAAACTGCTGAGCCAAAACCAAAAGTTAAACACGAAGAGGTGTTTAAAATGGACGTTGGTTACTTTACAAATGAAGTGATCTTTCAACAAAAAGTAAAGTTGAATAAAGGTACAGCAACAGTAAAAGGTACCGTCGAATGGCAAGCTTGTGATGCATCACAATGTCTTCCTCCTGACGAATATGCTTTTGCTGTGACAATCAAATAGTAAAAATGATCATACACAGATAAAATAATAAGGCGATTCTCATCGCCTTTTTTTATTTTTGAAGCTGACATCAGAAACAGACACTCATGTTAAAAAACACATTTATTCTACTTTTAATTGCTTTTTTCAGCCTCTCTCTTACGACAACGACTTTTGCCTTTGAGCAAGATAGTTTAACGAGCACAGAAGGGCTTCAATTTGAATCTTCACCAGATACTACACCTGCAGTAGAGGCAGTACCGGACGACCTGGCTTTTTCAGACGCTCCGGATACAACCCTGACTCAAGATAGCAGCAAATTGGATAAGGCAGCCACAAATATTCCCGCTGGTAATTCCGAAACTGGGAAGAAATCCCTTTGGAGTATTTTTATCGCTGGATTAATTGGCGGTTTTGCCGCACTCTTGATGCCATGTATATTCCCGATGTTACCACTTACAGTCAGCTATTTTACCAAGCAATCTGGTACGCGCGCGAGCGGCATTAGCAAAGCGCTACTGTATGGACTTTTTATCATTGTGATCTATGTAGCCCTCGGAATGATTATCACAATTGCTTTTGGTTCGGATGCACTTAACGCCTTATCGACCAATGGGATATTCAATTTCCTATTTTTTCTATTGCTCGTTGTTTTCGCAGCATCATTCTTTGGTGCTTTCGAAATCACATTACCAAGTTCTTTTGTTAATAAAATGGATGCCAAATCAGATAAAGGGGGCCTTATTGGACTTTTCTTTATGGCATTCAGTCTATCGCTTGTATCCTTTTCCTGTACGGGTCCGATCATCGGCACCTTGCTTGTTGAGGCCGCATCAAAAGGTGAACGTTTAGGCCCAGCCATTGGTATGTTGGGTTTTTCTATTGCATTAGCGATTCCTTTCGGTCTATTCGCTATGTTTCCTTCGATGTTAAAGTCATTGCCAAAATCAGGTGGATGGCTCAATTCGGTAAAAGTAGTTCTTGGATTTTTAGAGCTTGCCTTGGCCTTAAAGTTTTTGTCCAATGTAGACCTAGCTTATCACTGGAATTGGTTGGATCGTGAGGTATTCCTATCCTTGTGGATTGCCATATTTGGTCTCATGGGCTTATATCTTATTGGGAAGATCAAGTTTTCGCATGATAGTGAACTGAAATTCCTTTCTGTACCGCGTACAATACTTGCCATAGTTGTATTCTCCTTTGTCGTTTATATGGTTCCTGGTCTATGGGGGGCACCATTGAAATCAATCTCCGCTTTCTTACCACCTTCTGCAACACAGGACTTCGACCTTTCGGCTGGAGTGGCAAGCACACCTGCTCACAGTGATGGTAAAGTAAAAAAATATGCGGAAATCTTCCATGAGCGTGGTACTCCAAAAGGATTTGATCCATACTACGATTATGATCAAGCATTAGAAGCTGCAAAAGAATTGAACAAACCTGTACTAATAGATTTTACAGGGTGGAACTGTGTCAACTGTCGAAAAATGGAAACAATTGTTTGGACGGATCCCGGTGTTGCTAAACTATTAAAAGAAGAATTTGTTATGGCCGAACTGTTTGTTGATGATAAAACAGAATTGCCTGCAAACGAACAATCCATTTCAAAGTATAGCGGCAAAAAAATTAAAACAATCGGTAATAAAAACAGTGATTTTCAGGCATCGACCTTCAATAGCAACTCGCAGCCTTTATATGTCATTGTCGACGCCTCTGGAAAGGTATTAGTACCACAAACTGGTGCTAACTATAATATTGAACAATACAAAGCTTTTTTACAAAGCGGAATTGACGCTTTTAAAGCGAAGAAATAAGTCTGCTGATATAACAACCGTAAATAGCTTATTTAATATGTAAAAGGCTATTGTAAAGTTTACATGAAGTTTGCTACTCGCTTAGATTAATTGCATAGCATAAGGCAATTATTTAAGCACTTTTAAGCGATTCAGAACTTTTTATAACGGAAATATAATTGTATATAAGCACAAAAATAGCTAAGTTTGAGTACGTATGAGTAACATTAAAAAAATTGCTGTTTTGACATCTGGAGGAGATGCTCCAGGAATGAATGCTGGTATTCGCGCTGTAGTGAGAGCGGGTATCTTTAACAATCTTGAGGTATTTGGTGTACGAAGGGGCTATGATGGTTTGGTAAATGGAGAAATTTTCCCTATGGATGCCAAATCCGTAGCCAATATCATACAACGTGGTGGCACAATCCTAAAAACTGCGCGCAGTGAGGCTTTCAAGACCATAGAAGGCCGTAAACAAGCTTATGATAACTTACGTAGCCATGAAATTGACGCTATGGTCGTCATCGGTGGTGACGGAACATTTACAGGTGCATCAAAATTCATTGACGAGTTTGACTTTCCAATTATCGGTCTACCAGGTACAATCGACAATGATCTGGCCGGAACTGATTTCACGATTGGCTATGATACAGCAATAAACACCGTTATTCAGGCAGTAGATAAGATTCGTGACACTGCTGAGTCTCACGATCGTGTTTTTATTATTGAGGTTATGGGACGTGACTCTGGCTTGATCGCCATCCGTTCTGGAATAAGTACCGGAGCTGAAGCGGTATTGGTTCCGGAATTTGAAGTGGATTACGATGCAATCATGAAAAGATTGGATAAGAGCCGTAAGAACAAATCTTCGCGTATTATTATCGTTGCTGAAGGGGACAAAGAAGGTGGAATGATTGTTTCGGAAAAAATAAAAGAAAATTTCCCGCATTATGATGTAAGGCTTTCTATTTTAGGTCACATCCAACGTGGTGGTAGCCCAACATGTATGGACCGTGTACTTGCAAGCAGACTTGGTGTAGCCGCAGTAGAAGCGCTTGTTGCGGGCCGTAGAGGTGAAATGGCTGGACTAATCTGTAGTGAAATCAGATTCACTCCTTTCAAAAGCGCTATTAAACATAACGTCAAACTTAATGAGGATCTGCTTCGTATCATTGAGATACTTTCTTTATAAAAAGATAGGCTTCCAAATTGGGATATAAGAAAACGAAGCTACTCAAAAGTAGAAGTACTTCCTCTAAAAGTTGAATAGCTGAAAACCAACTGTAGGAGAAACAAATAAAACTAAAAAAACGGTGTGTCCAACCAGCTCGGACACACCGTTTTTTTATGAATTCTTAGTACTATATTCTTACCTCGAAATCCTTTTCTTATCTTCTTTTGAGACGGCTATTTCAGCAAGTTATTTATATACTCCTCATTGACAACAGGTAATTGAATGGTCTGTCCAGCCCTAGCCATTGAATCGGCAAAATGATTGGTATTTAGAATTGCCAGCTCATAGGCTTTGACAACCTGATCGGAAATATGTAAGGACTTTGGGTCCTTGATATCAACTTTATACTGGTTGTCTGTTAATGTTACATGATGATAGAAACGATAGGCGGCAGCCTTCAACAAGCCTAGTTCCTGTTGCGAAAGTTCATCTATCCGTGCATTAGGTGGTAGTGTTACATCGATAAATGCTGTTCCTTTAGCCAGTGTGTCAATAGAATGATCCAAAGGAATTGCATTAAGCGCTTCCAGGTTAACCACAGGGATGCCATTTTCTTTCTTCGAATTACAGGCAACAGCACATATAGCCAAAGCCATCACCACAATCAGTCTCTTTCTCATTTTATTATTTTCTGAGTGTACTACGACACCCGGTTTGATTACTTATGAAAACCCGAGCAGTTATCCTCGCGGGTCAAAATTATGTCCTGCTCGATTTCATCCCTACAAATTACCCTAATTCGATTATCTGGGGGATATAAATCGACAAAAAATCATCCTTCTTGTTTCTTGCTTAATCGGATCCTTCCAAAGCATTCATACGATCCTCAACAGCTTAAAAGGGGAAACCCAAATTAATTTCTTAAGCAAAGGTAAAGAAAAGATACGTAGGACACCCCATAACAAAAAGACACTTATTTAAAATCTCTCATACATAAAAGATTTTAAATAAGTGTCTTTGTATAGCGCAGTCTTTGACTGTAAGATCAGACTATTTCAACAATTCTGCTAATTTAGCTTCCAAAGCTTCTCCTCTTAGATTTGAAGCGACAATTTTGCCTGAAGGATCAATTAAGAAGTTTTGCGGAATTCCACGCACCTCATATAATTTAACAGGAGCAGATTTCCAACCTTGTAAATCGGATACATGCGGCCATTGCTGCAAATTATCATCATGGATCGCTTTCATCCAAGCATCTTTCTTACCTGGATTGTCCAAGGAAACACCAAAAACTGTAAATCCTTTATCTTTAAACTTATTGAATGCCGCAACAACATTCGGATTTTCATGACGACAAGGTCCACACCAGCTTGCCCAGAAATCTAACAAGACATATTTTCCTCTCAACGAAGATAAAGAAACATTGTTACCGGTCGTATCAGGCAATGTAAAATCCGGAGCTACAGAACCTACGGCAACAGCTTTCAATTTCTGAATACGTTCTGCCAGTTCTTTTCCTTTTTCAGAATTTTTTAATTCCGGAGACAGTTTATCAAAAGAAGCTACATATTCATTCACATTTTCGCCGCTTACATTTTCCGCCAATAGATCCAATGTATACCAGCTTTTTGGGTTCTTATTGATGAATTCAGCGTCAGATTTTTCCATCTTTTCAGAAATCTCACCAGCTTGCTTTTGCAATCCCTCAATAAATTTCGGATCTTGTTTTTGAGCTTCAGATGCCGCGAAATATTGTTGGTTTAATGCCTCATATGCATCTGTATGAGGTTTTACAAAAGTTTTGTATTGGGTAAAATCATCATTGATTGCTGTACCTGTTACCGAAGCATCTTTAAATCCTTTGGATGCATCAACCTTGATCACCCCTTTGGATAAATACAATTGTGCTGTTTCAGGTTGCTTTTGAGCACCTCTTAGTTCTCCGAAAGAAAGTCCTTCAGGAGAATAAATCATTACACCTTTTGTTGGTGAAGCTACCTGACCATTGAATTTAAACTCACCTTTAACGACAGCTGCTGAATCCAACTGACGTGTACCATTATTAGGATACTGCAAAAATACTTTGGCTTTGTCAGAAGCTGCATTCACTTTTCCTGTTACCGTATAGCTTTCTTGTGCCATCAATAAGGCTGGTAAAAAGCTTAAACCCATTAATATTCCCTTTTTCATAATTATATACTTCCCATAAATGTAAAACATTTCCTTTGCACTGACATGCTATTTAACATTATTTAGCAAAGTTGTTACCAACGTCCCGAAGCACCACCGCCGCCAAAATCGCCGCCGCCGAATCCACCAAATCCACCTCCAGATCCACCACCGAATCCGCCGTCACCACCTCGGCCGCCACCACCAAGACCGTTAAGCAAGGTCCACCAGAAAATATCGGACGAGCCGCGACCATTCATCACACGACCACCGCCCTTTCCTCCTCCACCTCGATTTGAAAACATCACAACAAGAAATATCACTACAATGATGACAAATATAATTGATCCCGACCCACCACCACTAGGCTGTTTAGGATCAGCTTTATATTCTCCTTTTGCATAAGAAATCAGGGAATTCGTGGCTTTGTCAACTCCACCATAATAATCACCCTGACGAAACGCTGGTTTGATATCATTTTCAATAATACGATAGGCTATCGCATCTGGCACAGCTCCTTCAATCCCGTAACCAGTCTGAATGGTAACAGCCCGGTCGCCCAATGCCGCCAATAATAAAATACCATTACTGTATTTTTTGTTCCCGACACCCCACTTCTTCGCCAGCCGAACTGCATAATCTGAGATATCATACCCTCCGGTAGAGTTCATCACAACAACGGCAATCTGTGTGGAAGTAGAATCTTCAAATGCCAACAGCTTTTGCTCCAACTGCTGTTTTTGACTGGCTGTCAATGTATTTGTATAATCGTTGACAAGTTTATTGGGTGTCTCTGGAAAATCCTGCCCTATTGCAGTCATGAAAGTCAGTGCCCACAGCACCATCATCATGACTGGAATCCGAACCCGAGAAAATAATTTCGACATAAGTTTTATTTTTTATTGACTAGCGATCACCAAAAACAATATCATTTGGAAGTTCATTGATATCATCATGTTCCCTAGGAAAGAATTTCGCTAACTGTTTGCCCGCATGTTCAATTCCCTTCACAAGACCTTCAACAATTTTATCCGTACGGAATTCTTCGACCATAAGATCTTTGGTACAATTCCAAAAGTCGCTTTCCACCCGTTGATTGATACCCCTATCACCGATGATAGAAAATTTATGATCCTCCAATGCGATGTAAATAAGCACGCCATTTTTTAGCATGGTTTTATGCATGCCCAATTTGGAAAAATAGTACGTTGCACGATCGTGAACTTCATCGGGACAATGATTTTCGATCACAACACGGATTTCTCCTGATGTTTCGTTTTCAGCCACATTGATGGCATGAACGACTCTTTCTTGTTCCTCAGCATTTAAAGCCATAATATATCTTCATTTATGTTCGCATTAGCACGTTCGCCTGTCAGACTATGCCTTCTGGCAAACACTTACCTATAAAACATTCTGTATAAAAAATGGATGAAGGGCCCATACGCAAGCCGCATCATCCATTATATCGTGTATTTCTAATAAAGGTCTTATTAGAATGATACGGTCGGCGCTTTGTCTGAGCCGGGAGCAGCAGTAAATGTCCCCTTGGCTTTAAATCCAAACATGCCAGCCATTAAGTTATTTGGGAAGCTACGTACAGTCGTATTAAATTGCTGTACAGCCTCGTTATATGATCTGCGTTCGGTCGAGATACGGTTTTCAGTACCTTCCAATTGAGCCTGTAATTCCAAGAAGTTTTGATTTGCCTTCAAATCTGGGTATGCCTCTACCGAAGCCAATAGGCGGCTCAAAGAACCACTGAATTGATCTTGAACTTTTTGGAACTTCGCAATATTCTCTTCTGTTAAGTCATCTGCATTAATTGTAACAGATGTTGCCTTAGCTCTCGCTTCAACTACTGCCGTCAATGTGCTCTCCTCGTGTTTTGCTGCACCTTTGACAGTATTCACCAAGTTTGGCACCAAATCAGCGCGGCGCTGGTACGCATTTTCAACTTGTGCCCATTTCCCTTTGACGTTCTCATCTTGAGAAACCATCGTATTGTAACCACATGAGTTTAATGACACTAATGCAAATAAACCACATAGGGCTACTAAAAATCTTTTCATTTTCATTGTTCAAAGAATTAAATACTATTCAAATTATATGGTTACACTATCAAAGCATATACCAAGCTCTTACTAAGATAAGAATATTTTTATTTCCAAATCGGCAAACAGCCAATATTCCGTAACTTTGTCCCGGTTTTGGGATAAAAACCCAGCCCTTTATCTTATGCAAAAAGAAATTGAGATTGCTATCCTTCCCGAAAAAATCGAAGATGAGCAATATATTCTACAACAAGGCGTAAAAGCCCTACGTCTGAAACCACAACAGGTCAAAGGTTATAAAATCCGTAAACGTTCTATCGATGCCCGCAGTAAGCAGGTGGTCTATCGAGCAAGGGTCATTTATTATATCGACGAACTCCCGGTACCGGAGATTTATGAAAACCACTTTAAGTCTGTCCAGGATGGCAAACCGGTCATTATCGTTGGTGCTGGCCCTGCTGGCTTATTTGCGGCAATTCGCTGTATTGAACGTGGCCTCAAACCGATTGTCATGGAAAGAGGAAAAAAAGTACAGGACCGAAGACGTGATCTTGCGAAACTGAACCGCGAAGGTGTTGTAAACCCTGAATCCAACTACTGTTTTGGAGAAGGTGGTGCAGGAACTTATTCAGACGGGAAGCTCTATACTCGCTCCAATAAAAGGGGGGATGTAGACAAAGTTCTCAAACTTTTTGTATCTCATGGAGCGACAACAGACATCTTAGTGAATGCCCGCCCCCATATCGGTACAAACAAGCTCCCTCATATTATTGAGGCGATGCGGGAGAGTGTGATTGAATTTGGTGGTGAATTTCTTTTCGACCAACGTGTAGATAATATTTTGGAATCCTTTGGTCAGGTTCGTGGTGTAAAATTAGCCAGTGGGGAGGAAATCAAAGCTGATCATGTTATCGTGGCCACTGGCCACTCCGCTAGGGATATTTTTGAACTGTTTCATCGCAACAACTGGCTGATCGAAGCAAAAGCCTTTGCATTAGGCGTCCGCATAGAACACCCACAGGCTATTATAGATCAGGCACAATACCATTGCCAAGTCAGAAGTGAGCATTTACCTCCAGCTTATTATAGTCTGGTCGAACAGGTTAATGATCGTGGTGTATTCTCATTCTGTATGTGCCCCGGTGGCGTCATCGCTCCCTGTGCAACAGACCGTGATGAAATCGTGGTCAACGGATGGTCGCCTTCCAAACGTAATAATCCACATGCCAATTCAGGCACCGTCATCCAGATCAACCTCGAAGATGTACCTAATGCCCTAAATGATCCCTTTGCTTTACTTGATTTTCAGAAGCAAATTGAACGCAAAGCTTTCGAGGTGGGTGGAGGAAATCTTGTTGCCCCCGCACAAAGAATGGTTGACTTCGTTGAGGGACGGGTCTCGATGGACCTACCTGAGAATTCGTACAAACCTGGGACATCTTCGGCAGACCTCAGCGAAGTTTTACCCACTTTTGTGCATGAAGCCCTTCGTGGCGCCTTACCAATATTTGGAAAGAAGATGAAAGGGTATTATACAAATGATGCGATTTTGGTCGGTGTAGAATCTAGGACATCTTCACCCATACGTATACCTCGAAACAAAGAAAATCTGCAACACCCTCAGGTCAAAGGACTTTACCCTTGTGGGGAGGGAGCCGGCTATGCAGGGGGTATTATTTCGGCGGCTATAGATGGAATTAATTGTGTCGATGCAATTGATTTAAGTTAAGTTTTTTTACTTTTTCTCTTGCAGAATAAGAAGAAATGCCTTACTTTTGTAGCATCAACGCGAAAGTAGCTCAGTTGGTAGAGCACAACCTTGCCAAGGTTGGGGTCGCGAGTTCGAATCTCGTCTTTCGCTCCAAATAAAAAACGCTTCCAAAATTTGGAAGCGTTTTTTATTTGTGCTCAACTTACTTTTCCGTGTGTCCTAAACTCATAATTGATGCATTGAAAAAAGACAGCAGTCCGACCAATACAACAATAAGACCCGCAATAATAAAAGCTGTCGCCACTCCGATTGCGTCTGCGATAAAGCCTGTAAAAAGAAGTCCTATCATGCTCGGTAAAATAGCTATGCTAAAATAAAGCGAGAAAACACGCCCCAACATTTCTACTGGTACCTGTTCTTGAATAATTGTCATAAATGATGCCGAGAAGATAGACATGGAGACTCCACCTAAACCTGTCATGATGACAAATGGAACAAACCAGGTCGAGGGAAACCAACCCGATAGCGCAAAGGTTATCCCCAATACAATATGCATGCTGTTTACTAATACTACTTTTGATAGAGACACTTTTGCAAGTCCCAAAAAACTGCCTCCAACAAGCATACCTATCCCCCAAATAATCTCAATAATACTCATCTCCCACTTGCCACCGCTATAATGACCAATCGTCAGCAAGGGAAACATAATGGCAACGGGCATAATACAGAAAGTCGCCACCATAGCATATAGGAACAACATTTTTAGTCCTTTATTATGATAGATAGCGCGCATTCCCTGTTTAAGATCATCCAAAACAGCAGCAATAGAAGGTTTCACATCAGAACGGGACAGGTGTGGGATAGTCACAAAGAGTAAAGATGTAATAGCTACTGCGGCACCGATGACATCCAGATACAAGACACTCGAAATAGGGAAATAGCTAATAGCCAAGGTTCCCAATGCGGGACCAGCAATACTACTTACCGACTGTAACATTTGATTAATACCTGAAACACGTAATAATTTGTCTTCCGGCACGAGAAGTGGCGCAATTGCCTGCATGGCTGGTGAGTGAAATGCTGAACCGATCGAACGACAGGCCATTAACAGATAAATCAGAAACATATTGGTACCATCACTTTTGAGTACAAAGGTCATTCCTAATGTACAGAGCGCGATAAAGCCATCTGCAAAGATCATGACTTTCTTTCTATCCCATCGATCAATATAAACACCAGCAAATGGCCCGATGATCGCTTGTGGCAATAAGCCTGCGATAGCAGCAAAAGCCAATACTTCAGCAGACTTGTGCGTCAAACTCAACCATATCATGATCGAAAAGTTGACAGCTGAACTAGACAGCAAAGAGATAAATTGCCCAGTCCATATATAACTATAGGTACGAAACCAGTTATTTTTTTCCATAAAATTTTATATAAAATACAACAGGTGTATGATCAAGAATGACCAACACATTAAAATAAAACGTTTATTACGCATGCCAGACCAACGAAATAAAATAGAAGAAAGTTCTTTCCCGAGTATCAAATCAGTTAAAGCTGATTTTTTGATATCTCAGTATGAAACAAGCCATTCCTTTCGTGAACAGATGCGTTCTATTAGGATTTTAAAAACGTAAATGAGCTATAAAACCCAAGGTTTATAAGCGTAAGTTGTATATAAAGACATGTACATAGCACTACAAAAGTAAAAGAAAAAGACCGAAAAAGGAATACTTATCAAAAAATAAGGCGTTTACTGAATCAGTAAACGCCTTATCAAGTGTATAGTTTGTGTGATTTAGTTTAGTTCGTTCTTAAACTTTCTTCCACCAATTCTTCCACATATCTCCGAACAACCTCATTTGAAAAACGAGTTGTTACGTCAAATGCGAAAGCATGTACGAGAAGAATACGTGCTGACTCCTCACCAATTCCGCGTGCTCTCAAATAAAACAAAGCTTCATTATCAAACTGACCGATCGTACATCCGTGTGAACATTTCACATCATCTGCAAAAATCTCTAGTTGGGGCTTTGTATAAACCGCTGAGCTATCGGACATCAACATATTATTGTTCTGTTGGAAAGCATTGGTTTTTTGTGCATCCTCCCGAACAAAGATTTTTCCGTTGAAAACAGCTGTAGATTTATCTTGTGTGATATTTTTATACCATTCGTATGATTCACAATGTGGTTTAAGATGATCTACGACAGTGTGATTATCGACCAATTGATCTCCTGCGGTCAGGTTAATACCGTACAAATGACTTTCTACATTTTCTGCATCCAAGCGTACATTAATATTGTTACGGATAAAAGATGCACCCGGGAAATTACAGTTGTAGTTATTATAAAGACTGTATTTCTCTTGGTATACTTCCGTATGATTAAAGTAACGGCTTACAGATTGAGCCACTTGAAGATAGTAATGTTGGACTTTAGCATTCTCTTTTACGACAATCTCTGAAACTTTATTATGCACATTGCTTGCGGCACCATCTGCAGTGATAAAGCTTTCGATCAATTCAAGTTCAGCATTAGCTTCAACAACAACCAAATTCCGTGTTTGTGCAAAGAAATCTTCTGTTCCTGTAGCGACGTGAATAATCTGTATAGGCTTATCAAGTACAACACCTTTTTTCAAATGGATGAATACACCATTGGTAAAAGCAGCTGTGTTAAGCGCCACCATGATATTATCGGATTTATCAGCGTACTTCGCAAAATGTGCTTGAAATGCAGGCTCAGCAACAGCGTCATCCATTGGAATAACAACAAGTCCTTTTACCTTTTCCAGCTCACTCACCGCCAATACGTACTGGCCATTAACCAGAATAATACGGTACGCATCCAAATTTGGAATCTCTCCCGCACTAAAATCCAAGCCCTCTATATCCACATCTACATCAAGCGCATAGGGCTTATTGATAATACTGTGGATGTTTGTATATTTCCATTCTTCATTCTTAACTGTGGGAAAGCCTGCTGCTTCGAAACGTTCGAATGCTTGTTGACGTGCTTCTGTAAAGAAAGCAGGTTCGTCTGAAACACCTTGCTCTTTAAAAGCTCCCAACACTTGTTGAAGTAATGATTCTGAAACTAATGTACTCATGTTATTTTTTAATCAAATCGCCAAAATTCTCTTCTACTCCTATTTTACCGGTGTAAAAGATTAGGCGTTTTGTGTATCATATTCTTTTAACCAATCGTATCCTTTTTCTTCTAGCTCTAAAGCCAATTCTTTAGGGCCTGATTTCACGATACGACCATTGTATAATACGTGAACAAAATCTGGAACGATATAATCTAATAAACGTTGGTAGTGTGTGATGACAATAAAAGCATTGTCTTTAGAACGCAACTCATTCACACCATTTGCAACAATGCGAAGTGCATCGATATCCAAGCCTGAATCTGTCTCATCCAAAATTGACAATTTAGGATTCAACATCGCCAATTGAAAAATCTCGTTACGTTTTTTCTCACCACCAGAGAATCCTTCATTCAAAGAACGGTTAGCTAAGTTGGCTGAAAATTCAACCAGCTTTTGCTTGTCTTTTACCATTTGTAAGAACTCTTTCGCTTCCATAGGAGGCAAACCTTTATATTCACGGATATCATTCACTGCTGTTTTCAGGAAATTGATATTCGATACTCCCGGGATTTCAACAGGGTATTGGAATGCCAGAAATAGACCCTCACGGGCACGGTCTTCTGGAGAAAGATCCAATAGATCTACTCCATCCAATAAAGCAGAACCTTCACTCACTTCGTATGATTCACGGCCAGCCAATACATTACCTAAAGTACTTTTTCCAGCTCCATTAGGTCCCATAATAGCATGGACTTCCCCTGCTTTAACTTCTAGGTTTAATCCCTTTAATATTTGTTTGTCTTCTACAGACGCATGTAAATTTTTAATGCTTAACATTTTATTCTTATTGAGTATTGAACGATAAGCCAGCATTAGCTAGCTTGCTCAATTATTTTTTATCTATCCTACTGAACCTTCTAAAGAAATCGCCAATAATTTCTGTGCCTCAACAGCAAATTCCATTGGCAGCTGATTTAACACCTCTTTGGCATAACCATTAACAATTAATCCCACCGCTTTTTCAGAGTCTATACCACGTTGGTTCAGATAAAATACTTGATCTTCACCAATTTTTGATGTAGTTGCTTCGTGCTCTAATTTTGCAGTCTTATTCCGGTTTTCGATATATGGGAAAGTATGTGCACCACATCTATCACCGATCAATAAGGAATCACATTGGGTAAAGTTCCGGGAGTTATCTGCATTAGGTCCGATTTTCACCAAACCTCTGTAGCTATTATGGCTTTTTCCAGCAGAAATTCCTTTTGAAACAATTTTAGACTTCGTGTTTTTACCTAAGTGGATCATTTTTGTACCTGTATCAGCAACTTGGTAGTTACGGGTCATCGCAACGGAGTAAAATTCACCGATTGAATTATCTCCTTTTAGAATTACCCCCGGATACTTCCAGGTAATTGCAGATCCAGTCTCTACCTGAGTCCACGAAATCTTGCTGTTATCCCCTCTACAAATACCACGTTTGGTCACAAAGTTAAAAATACCACCTTTACCATCTTTGTCACCAGGATACCAGTTCTGCACAGTAGAGTATTTAATCTCCGCATCGCGTTCAGCAATCAATTCCACCACGGCAGCATGCAGTTGATTTTCATCACGCATTGGTGCAGTACAACCTTCCAGATAGGACACATAAGCGCCTTCATCCGCAACGATTAATGTACGTTCGAACTGACCTGTATTTTGCGCATTAATACGGAAGTAAGTTGATAACTCCATTGGACACCGCACTCCTTTTGGAACATAAACAAATGATCCATCTGAAAAAACAGCAGAGTTTAATGCCGCGTAGATATTATCTGTTTGAGGAACTACTGTTCCCAAGTATTTCTTGACGAGATCAGGATGCTCTTGCACAGCTTCACCAAATGAACAGAAGATTACTCCTTGTTCTTTCAGTTTCTCGCGAAAAGTTGTTTTTACCGATACAGAATCAAAAACAGCATCGACAGCAACCACACCTGCCAAAATCTTTTGCTCATCTAAAGGAATACCCAACTTTTCAAAAGTCGCAATCAACTCAGGATCAACTTCGTCCATGGAATTTAATTGTGGTTTTGCTTTAGGGGCAGCATAATAAGATAGATCTTGAAAATCAATCTCTGGAGCTCTGAAATTTTGCCAAGTAGGCATCTTTAACGTCAAAAAATGACGAAAAGCTTTCAATCTCCACTCCAATAACCATTCAGGTTCATTCTTTTTTGCCGAAATAAAACGCACCGTATCCTCTGTAAGGCCTTTGGCTGCAATTTCCATTTCGATATCTGTCGTGAACCCGTATTTATATTCTTCGAGCTCCAGCTCTTTTAATAAATCGTCGTCTTTAGTACTCATATTGCGCTCTCACGGTTTAACTAATTCGGGAGGGGTCTAGCCTCCGCAACTATCGAACTGCAAAGTTACAATTTCAAAGCCAATAAAATACATTTTATGTACCCTCAAACAGGTATTTTTAATAAAAAAATGACATTTATCACTCCATTTCATTGAAATGCGCACATTTCAAACGATTATGACAGTCAAATGATTTTAAATCAATTAAACTTATAATACAGATTGAATAATATAGTCAAAATCTATTAATCATCAATAATTTTGTATATTTTTAAATTTCCAAATATAATTTTGTATATTTACAAATACTATTGATTATTAAGACTCTAAGATATGCCGTTTGCACCAGACAAAACAGATTTAAAAATTCTTAAGCTATTACAAGAGAATGGCCGCATTACCAATTTGCAATTAGCATCAAGTATTGGACTTTCTCCTGCACCAACGTTGGAACGTGTAAGAAAACTTGAAAATTCGGGCTTCATCAAGAGTTATCATGCTTTTGTTGACGAAGAAAAACTAGGACTTGGGATTAAATCCTTTATACAGATCTCATTGGACTTCCATACACACAATGCAATTCCCGAATTTGTTGCTGCCGTAAAAATGATCCCTGAGGTCACAGAATGTCATCACGTCACCGGAAATTGCGACTTTATCCTCAAAGTCTATGTGAAAGACATAAAAGCCTATGAAGGCGTTATCATGGAGAAAATTGCCAAAATTCCATTTGTAAAAACATTCCAGACAATGATGATCATGTCTACCAGTAAAAAGGAACCGATTATCCCATTGGAATACTAAAAAAATATTTATGAAAACATCATCCCAATATCAGGATCTAGCGATGATCCTTGCTTGGCCTGATGCTACAATCCGTGGTGATGAGGCATGGATGATGTTTTTCAAGAAAATAGGATTCGTTAAAAACCTGAACTTTAAGGTCGGTCATACAGGCATTATTCTGATTGAGCGCGATACAGGTGAACTTCATTTTTACGATTTTGGCCGATACATTGCGCCGAGAGGATATGGAAGAACTCGCTCGAAAGATTCCGATCCCAAATTAACAATTAAAGCTAAAGCACAAATTGACGGCGACCGCATTGTAAACCTACTCGAAATTGTCCAGTTTTTTGAAGAAATAAAAGATGCGATGCAGGGTGTAGGTGATCTTTATTTTTCTATTGTCCAGGGAATAGATTTTTATAGCGGAAAATCTTTCGCAGACCAATGGGTCCATAGAGGTTCATACCCCTATGGTGCAGTAGCCTTCAATAACAATAACTGCTCCCGATTTATTGCAAGACTCCTCAACCACGCCTCCAAAAGATTTCATTTCTGGCATTCCATCAATTTCCCCGAAACGATAAAAGCAAGCCCAATGAGCAATGTGGTAAATGCCTCTCCGAATAGATCGATCTATAAATATACAGAATCAGGCGGCCTTGAAATGATGAAAATGAACAGATTCGCATCGCTAATATTTTTATTAAAAAAACTACGAACGAATATCTGTCGTGATCTCGCAGAGTCCCTACCTGAAGATATTACAATCGGCGGAATAGTACAAAAGGACAAACCTGACTCCATCCCAACCAAAGCACAATATCTTGGTGGCGTTGGCGAAGGAGCCTGGTTCTATATCGAACCCATTGGCACCAGTCAGGCAATCATACATCGCTTTACTCCGAAAGGGGAACTAGAATATACTGTACTCGGAAAAGCCTGCCAATCGATCGATTTTGAAAGCCCTTATCAGATTACTTATGACAGCCATTTTCTATTCAGCCATATTCTACAAGCTAATAATACCATTAGACTGGAACATATTTGTGTGCTGACTGTTGGTGAAAAAGGTTTTTCTAAGAATGACAAATATGCCTAAGACAACCGCCAGTCAACCGGAGCCTTACCATGTTCCACCAAATATTTATTTGCCTTTGAAAAGTGTTTGCTACCAAAAAAACCCCTATAAACAGAAAGTGGTGACGGATGCACCGATGTCAAAATAAGATGTTTCCGGGCATCAATTAATACACTTTTCTTTTGCGCATAGCTCCCCCAAAGCAGAAAAACCACATGCTCACACTGTTCCGAAATAGCATGTATGATACTATCAGTGAAAACTTCCCAACCTCTTTTTTGATGTGAACCCGCTAGATGTGCCTGCACAGTCAACGTTGCATTGAGTAATAATACCCCCTGTTTGGCCCAGGATGTCAGATCTCCAGAGCGAGGTTCTACAAAGCCTTCAATATCATCTTGTAATTCCTTAAAAATATTTTTTAGCGAGGGAGGTAAAGCAATCCCTTCTGGCACAGAAAAAGACAAACCATGTGCCTGACCATCGTTATGATATGGATCCTGTCCCAGAATAACGACCTTAACATCTTGGATCGGCGTAAGCTTAAAAGCATTCATCACCAGATCAGCAGGCGGAAACACCTTTGTCCGCTGGCGTTCCTCTTGCACAAAGACAGACAACTGTTTCATATAGGGCTGGCTGAACAAAGGTTTCAGCACCGATGCCCAAGACTCATCATATAGCTTTTCCATAAACCAAACTTAGATAAAGTTGTATGTAATGACAAATTTTTTCGCTTGCATCTGTTCACAAAGCATTTATAACTGCAGCATGATCGGCTACCCCAAGGAATTTTTGATAGCCATCATCTACATTAAAAACATAATTTTACAAAATAACCACTTGAACGAGTTGCTTAAACGACGAAATTAACGGATATTTGCAGAATTAAATTGAACACAAATATTTTTTAAACAAAGATTTATGTCAAATCTCGTTAGAATCATCATTTGCAGTGCATTGCTGATTGGAACAGTTGCCTTATTTTGGACTGGAAATTGGGGATGGGGAATTCTAGGCATCTTGATCACTATCCTAGGTTTTGTCACTGTATTTTTTCATGAATACATGCTCATCGCGCAATGGTATATGCGCAAACAAGATATGGCTAGCGCCGAAAAATGGTTGAGGAAAATCACGAATTATGAAAAACAATTGATCCCACAACAACACGGTTATTACAACATGTTGATTGGATTGATTGAATCTCAACGTGCTCCGATGCAATCCGAAAAATATTTCAAAAAAGCACTGGCACTAGGGCTCCACATGGACCACAACATTGCATTGGCAAAATTGAGCTTAGCGGGTGTTGCCATGGCAAAACGCAATAAGCGCGAAGCAGAAAAATTACTTCAAGAAGCTAAAAAAGCAGACAAGAATAAATTGTTGGCTGACCAGATCAAAATGATGAAAGATCAGATGGGCATGCTGGACAAACAACAAATCCGATACAACCGATAGGTTGAGGCAAATTGCTAAAGACTAAAAAAGCGCTGTGATCTATGAAGATTACAGCGCTTTTTCTATTTTAACCTTTAACCGCTTCGATCAACTATTTATTCAGCAAGATAGGGACATCCAAAAATTTACCTTCCTCCTCACTACTCTCAAAAACAAGCTTAATACTACTGGGTTTATCTGTCTTCTTCCAGTCTTTCACAATGACCTGGATATCTACAGGTTTATCCTCCTCAAGCAAGTAATGCAAATAGTTCTGTTTGTCCTCAAATCTTATCTGGACATTTCCCATCTGAATCGAAGAGAAAAAGTGAGGCTGTTTCTTCTGATCCAAAATCTGTGTGGAGAACGTATTCATTTTAAACTCCCGAGGATCTTTGCTATAAGAGATTGCGAACAAATTAATAACCAATTCATTTGTTGCCTTGTCTACATGAAACTCTTTTAAATCAAACTGAATATCATCAACCACCAATAATGAATCTGCTGACTGGGCCTTTACCGCACCGCCCACAAAGCAAAGAAAAAGCAGCGTGGCAGTACAACGAAAAATTACATTCATATTTTATACCATTTAAAAAGCCACGCTAACCGTGGCTTTCCATATTAAAAATCTATTTAAATAAAATTATGCACGCAAACGATCAGCTGAGCGAATCAATTTTTCATCCCGTCGCACTCCACCTAATGCTAGTGCACAGAAAATAATTGATATCGGCAGCAAAAAGAAACCTACCCCAATATTACCTGCTCCCAAAAATTGATTAACGGTAGTGAGATGTGTACTTGCTGAAGAGTAAAGCCAAATCGCGAAAAAGATAATCGCAACAATCTCCACCCATATCAGCAGAAGCTGTACCTTACGCTGTTTAAATTTGAAGATCGTGAAGATCGGGAGCAATCCCAATAGGGCTGTCACGATGGTCTGCAGAATATAACCAAAACCACCTTCATGCACCGGCTGTCCGGCAGCAACACCATAAACACCTGTCACCTTCACATTCTTTCCCAAACCGACTAAATCACTGTAATTTACATAAGGGAATAAAAACAAGCCGAATATAACTAATCCTGCCACTAATAAATAAACAGTTTGGATACGTTGAATCATATTTTAATTTTTGTATATCAACAAATATAATAAGCTTTCTTTCTATTTAGAAATCAGAACAATCGAAAGGGCTATTTTGTTGCAACTTTTGGTAGATAAAACATACCCTTTGATCTTTAAGTCACCTATAATTTACTCTAAACTCTTTCTTTGCGGCAACGGAATGCCCACTATACTGTGTACGAATCCAATACCAGTCCCGATTCACTATTCCAATATTGATGCGAGCTACCTCATGGAGTTCTTTTCAGAAAGCACTATCTTTGCACAAATTTAAAAGATCATGCTATACATATATGGAGCAACAGCACATGCAAAAACTGCGGTAGATGTTGCAGAGGATTTAGATATCGAAATCGGTGGCCTTATTGACAAATCTTTGTTGATAGAGGATGTATTTGACTATGAGGTCCAACTCCACCATCAGGTTAAAGATGCTGCAGAAAATTTCTTTGTTGCTGTTAAAAACCCTGGGCTCCGCGAAAGAATTGTCTCTGAAAATCCAGAATGGAATTTTCAATCCTTAATACACCCTAAAGCCTATGTTTCAAAAAGAGCTGAAATCGGCGAAGGTTGTATCATTCTTCCTGGAGCGACGATAGCCCCAGATGTACAGATTGGCAATCATTGCATCATTTCGGGTTCGGCAGTCATTGAAAGCAACACCATCATTGAGGACTTTGTGAACGTTGGACCAAATGTCTCCATTGGAGCCAATGTACTCGTAGGTCGAGGATCAGAAATCAAAGCGAATACACATATTGAAGACGAAGAAACCATCCCCAAAGAGAGTGTCGTTTAACGACTAAATTCCTGCGGAATGGAACTGTAGATCGTATAGCTTTTTATAGTAACCATCAAAAGATAAAAGCTCTTGATGTGTTCCGATTTCCTTAATTTCACCTTTATCCAATACGATGATCTTGTCTGCCTTTTGAATGGTGGACAAGCGGTGCGCAATGACAATGGATGTCCGTCCCCGCATTAAATTGTCAATTGCACTTTGGATCATTTCCTCTGTTTCAGTATCAACGGAAGAAGTCGCTTCATCCAAGACCAGAATTCTCGGATCATGTACCAATGCCCGAATAAAGGAAATTAATTGCGCCTGCCCTGCTGACAGTGTAGCTCCCCTTTCCCTGACATCATAATCGTATCCACCCGGAAGTCGCATAATAAAATCATGTGCTCCCACTTCTTTCGCTGCCTCGATGACCTGTTCCCTCGAAATTGAAGGATCACCTAATGTAATATTATTGATGACAGTATCTGAGAACAGAAACACATCTTGTAATACCGTTGCAATGGTATTTCTTAAATAATCAAGATCATAATCGCGAATATTTACACCATCTAGTAAGATCTCACCCTTATTTACTTCGTAAAATCGGCTTAGGATGTTAATAGTCGATGATTTTCCGGCTCCCGTAGCTCCAACTAAAGCCAATGTTTCACCAGGTTGTACGCTAAAATTCACATCTCTTAACACCCAATTCTCATCGTTGTAGGCAAACCAAACATGCTTAAAAGCAATTTCTCCTTTGATATGATCAGGTTTCAAAGTACCCAAATTAGGCGTCATCTCGTCTGTATCCAGAACCTCAAAAATACGTTCAGCACTAACCATACCCATTTGAAGTGTATTGAATTTATCGATAAGCTCACGAATAGGTCGAAAAATCATGTTGATATACATGATAAAGGCAACGACCACACCCGGTGAAATCACGTCACCCATAATCTGTTTTGCTCCAAACCAGACCAACAGACCTAGTGAAATAGCCATGATGATTTCCAGAACAGGGAAAAAGATAGAGAAGTACCAGTTCGTACGGATATGAGCATTCCTATGCTGTGCATTGATCTCCTTAAATTTATCCATCTCCTGCTTTTCGCGTGCAAAATATTGGATAATCCCAACTCCTGTGATATGTTCCTGCAAAAACGTATTTAAATTAGACACCCATTTCCTGACATCTATAAAAGCGGCTTTCATCGCTTCTTTAAATACATAGGTTGCGGCGACCATCAAAGGCATTGGAATAAGCACGATCAGCGTCAATTTCCAATCCGAATAGAACATGACCCCCAATATCACGGCCAGTTGCAATAGATCACCAATAATCTGAATCAATCCCTCAGAGAAGATATTGGAAAGTGTTTCAAGATCAGATATCGTCCGTGTAATCAGCTTTCCTAAAGCTGTCCGATCAAAATACTTAAGACGTAACTGCACAATATGATTAAAGACCTGGATGCGAATATCCTTGATAACAGACTGCCCCAGGGTATTTGTCATCAGGGTATGATAATAACGGATTAAGGTCTGCACGATGACCAATGCCAGCATGGCAATCAGCATATAAGACAGTCCGCCAGTGTCAAAGTTCAAGATATAATTGTCTAGTGTATGCTGGATCAGCATAGGTAGGGCGGGCGCTACAGCCGCCAATAGGATCGTTAAAACGACCGATATCCAAAATGCAACATGATAGGGTCGCATATAGCGACTCATGCGTCGCAACAAATTGACATCGTATGTTTTACCTGTTATTTTATCTTGACTCACGTTAATATTTATATATAAGGGTACGCTACTTCTGTTAAATACAATCCATGTGCAGGGACAGACACACCCGCCTTGCCACGACTTTTGCTCTTGATCACTTCTTGCATAAAGGACGCTGGTTTACCCTTCAGTCCGATCTCCAACGAAGTTCCTACAATAGCACGAACCATATTGCGCAAAAAACGATCAGCGGTAATATGAAAAACGAGATCCTGCTCGTTATGCCATAACCATTCTGCTCTACGAATATCACAAATATTTGTAAAGACTTGCGTATGAGACTTGCTAAAACATTCAAAATCTTGCCTACCCAACAAAAACTGGGCAGCTTCGTTCATTTTATCGACATCAGGGCGGTCGCGCATGAAACAAGAATAGGGATAAATAAACGGATCCTTATGGAAATGAAGGTGGTACTCATAAGATCTATGCGTCGCATCGAATCGGGCATGTGCATCATCGGCAACTTCAATTAATCTTTTAACCGCAACATCAAAAGGCAATAGGGCATTAAGTGAATGAATAAAACGATCTGGCTTTGCTAATATCCCTACAGGAGCTGCATCAAAATGAGCATACAATTGCTTTGCATGTACACCGGTATCTGTCCTCCCGGCTCCAGTAGTCTCGATAGGCTCACGTAACAAGGTCTCCAAAGCACTATTCAATACTTCCTGTACAGAAATCGCATTGTTTTGAACCTGCCAGCCATGATATGATTGCCCAAAGTAGGCTATTTCTAAAAAAAAACGTCTTTTGTCCATTATACGATACAAAGGTACATTTTTCCAAATGAGCTACATTTCCCCGAAGGACTATTTTGCTCATTTTCGTCAATATTTAATCCTCACATGACAAAACTTACGCTGCTTTTAAATTTAACTTAGCACCTTGAGTCCGTGGAAAGTCCACCTTTTTAAGTACATTAAGCATGAAAACATTGCGCTGGTAGGTCAGACAAAGTCCAACCTTAATACCTGGTTGACCTTAAGAAAAATAAAAGGAACTTACAGTATGTCTATCAGATTTTCAAAAGCCATACCACGGGAAGCTTTTAATAATATGGTAGCTCCGATAATCGGTTTTTCTTGCAAGGCAGTCTTCGCTTCTATTGTCGTTTCATAAAACTCGGCATCATCATTTCTATGTTCAAAAAATGCCTTTCCGACAAAAATCTTACGATCAGCGAACATACTCTTTACATTATCCACGATTTTCCGATGTTCGTCAAAAGATTCTGCTCCAAGTTCAAACATATCCCCCAAGATAACCGCCTTCTTATCGGCCTCAATAATCCGAATATTATCCAATGCAGCAGCCATACTCGTTGCATTGGCATTATAATAATCACAGATCACTGTATTTTGAGCTGTTTTCATGATCTGCGAGCGATTGTTGGTCGGTGTATAACCTTCAATACCTGAATTGATTTCCTGCGGAGAGATATTGAAATGTAGGCCCACTGCAATAGCGGCTAAAAAGTTTTCTGTATTGTATGAACCTGTAAGTTGCGTATCTATCACATAGGTTTGTGGATCTTCTTTTGTCTTCCAGGAAATCTGCAACAACGGATTTGCTTTCATCAATTTACCGATGATATCATTACTCTCTGAGAATCCGTAAGTCACAGTTTTAGCAATTTGACGGGCAGCAGCCATTTCGCCAAGATGTGGGTTATCCCCCTGCAAAAAAAGTGTTCCTTGGTGATCCTGGAGCCAATCATATAGTTCCCCTTTGGTTTTCTTAACACCTTCAAAAGAACCAAATCCCTCCAGATGTGCCTTACCCACATTAGAGATCAGTCCGTGTGTTGGTTCAGCGATTGCACATAAAAAGGCTATTTCTCCGAGATGATTTGCCCCCATTTCTATAATGGCAACTTCAACAGTTGCATCAATAGCCAACAAGGTTAAAGGAACGCCAATATGATTATTTAGATTCCCCTTTGTGGCATAGGTATTATATTTCTGAGAGACAACGGAATATAATAATTCCTTTGTTGTTGTCTTTCCATTCGTTCCTGTTACACCAATAACGGGAATATTTAGCTGTTTCCGATGATGGTTTGCCAAGCCTTGTAGCGCTGTCAACACATCTTCTACCAAGATATATTGTTCCCCTTTTTTATAAATTTCCTCATCAATGACAACGTACCTCGCTCCGATTTCAAGAGCCTGCTCCGCAAAGGTATTTCCGTTGAAATTTGCGCCTTTCAGTGCAAAGAATATACTATCCTTCTCAATTTTACGCGTATCTGTTGTAATATTTGGATACTGTTTATAAATCTGATATAGCGATTGAATGTCCATGTTTAGAAATTTGATGAGCAAATATAACCATTCTGCCTGATTTCAGATAAATGGAGAAGCACATCTAAAATAATTGGACCCCAAATACAATCCCCGATAACGTTTGCGCATTTATTTTAATCAATTTTCTTTAACTAAGGCTTTAATATTGGTAATTTCATTGACCAATTAGACAGTTTGAAATGCGGACGACCAAACTTTAAACTCTTTTGCAATTTTTCTTTCCTTTCGCCTCAACAGCGAAAGTTATGATGCTTTGTAATCGCAAAAACGGTACTGTAGTAAAATAGAATACAAGCTTATAAATTATATATATGAGAGCTTTCTTAGACGAGAATTTTTTATTAAACAACAAAACAGCAGAAGAGCTGTACCACAATTATTCAAAAGATCTACCCATCATTGATTACCATAACCACTTGATTCCAGAGCAAATAGCCAACGATATCAAGTTTGACAACATCAGTCAAGCCTGGCTTCATGGAGACCATTACAAATGGCGGGCTATGCGGGCAAATGGGATCAATGAGCGCTATATTACTGGAGATGCATCGGATGAAGAAAAATTCATCAAATGGGCCGAAACTGTTCCTTATACATTACGGAATCCGCTTCATCATTGGACCCATCTTGAGCTGCAGCGTTATTTTGGTATAACGGATTTACTTTCCCCCAAAACCGCATCCCAAATATATGCAGACACCCAAGCCAAACTACAACAAGACAGTCATTCCGTACGCGGGCTGCTTCGGATGATGAATGTAGAGGTCGTATGTACAACCGATGACCCGATCGATAACCTCCAATATCATCAACAGTTTGCCCAAGAAAAGGAATCTTTCAAAATGCTTCCGGCATTCCGTCCAGATAAAGCCATGAATGCGGACAACATCGTAGCGCTCAATCAGTATATTGACGAACTTGAAAGGATAAGCAATCGGCAAATCAGTGATTTGCAAGACTACCTGAATGCATTGAAATTGAGACATGATTTTTTCGCTGCCAATGGTTGTAAGGTTTCTGACCACGGGTTAGAGCAAATTTATGCGGAGGATTATACGGAACAGGAGATTAAGGATATATTCGATAAGATCAGAAGTAAAAAAGAAATTAGTCCTATCGAGAATCTAAAATTCAAATCGGCCATGTTGATCTATTTTGCCGAATGGGATTATGAAAAGGGCTGGGTACAACAGTATCATATTGGCCCATTGCGCAACAACAATGCCCGCATGCACCGTTTGATCGGCCCAGATACAGGCTGGGACTCAATCGGTGATTTCAGTCAAGGACGTGCTTTGTCAAAATTTTTGAATAAATTAGATAATGAGAACAAACTGACCAAGACAATCTTATATAATCTGAATCCGGCAGACAATGAACTCTTTGCGACAATGATCGGGAATTTCAATGATGGTTCTGTAAAAGGGAAAATACAGTTTGGTTCGGCTTGGTGGTTTTTGGATCAAAAAGATGGCATGACAAAACAGATCAATACCTTATCAAATATGGGCCTGTTAAGTCGATTTGTTGGTATGTTGACTGATTCTAGAAGCTTCCTTTCCTTTCCACGGCATGAATATTTCAGGCGATTACTCTGTAACATCTTCGGACAGGATATCGAAAATGGTGAGATCCCGAATGATATCCAGTGGGTAGGAAAAATTGTACAGGATATCAGCTATAATAATGCAAAAGAATATTTTGATTTTTAATGAAAATGCAAGGTAAAGTATTAAGTTTCGGAGAATTGTTGCTGAGGATCTGTCCAGACATCGAGCAGGATTGGATTGAACAGCATCAACTACCCTTCTATATTGGAGGAGCAGAATTAAATGTGGCTACGGCTTTGGCACTCTGGGGAGTGCCATCGTCTTATCTATCAGCCATTCCTCAAAATGCAATCTGTGAAGCAATTGATCTCTATTTAAAACGAAAAAATATAGACACCTCTCCCATGCAATGGACAGGAGATAGGCTAGGAATTTATTACCTACCTAAAGGAAAAGACCTGAAAAACGCAGGGGTAATCTATGACCGGGCCAACTCCTCATTTGCTAGCCTAAAAGTAGGCAGTATAGACTGGGATCAGGCATTTTCGGGTGTTCAATGGTTCCATTTCTCTGCGATCTGTCCTGCGATCAGTGCAGACATTGCCGACCTCTGCCTTGAAGCTGTTAATGTGGCGCAAGAAAAAGGAATTTTTGTGTCTTTAGATCTTAATTATCGTTCAAAACTCTGGAAATATGGTAAGGATCCCAAAGACATTATGCCAGAGATCGCAAAACACTGTAATCTAATTATGGGCAACATCTGGGCTGCACATCAAATGCTTGGCACGCAGCTCGACAGTAAGTTCATCACACAGTCAGCGGGATACGAAGAAGAGGAATTATTACGGCAAGCAGAGCAAACAAGCAAGGAGATCATAGCGAACAACCCGCTGTGTCAATATGTTGCCAATACCTTCCGATTCGACTATGAATCCAAAGGGATAAAATATTATACCACCCTATTTAATCAGGGTAATTTAATTGAATCATCGGAATTCCGCTCGGCAGAGATTTTGGATAAAGTAGGTAGTGGAGACTGTTTTATGGCGGGCCTGATCTATGGCTTGTATTCCAACCTTTCGCCAACGGAGACACTGGAGTTTGCAACGCTCGCTGCATTTGACAAACTGTTTATTCCCAGCGATGCCACAACAAGTACTGTTGAAGATATAAAAAATAGAATGATAGCATGAGTTTGAAAGAGAAAGTATTAGAAAAGATTATTGAACAGGGGATGCTTCCTTTGTTCTTCCATCATGATAAAGAAGAGAGCATTGATATTCTCCGCACTTTATATCAGGCAGGCATACGTGTTTTTGAATTTACGAACCGTGGACCTGAAGCACTAGGTGTATTCGAAAGCTTGCTCGCCGTGAGAGACCTTGAGATGCCAGATCTTTATCTGGGTATAGGTACCATTAAATCCGTCGAAGACGCAACGCAATTTCTCCAAATCGGTGCAGATTTTATCGTTGCACCACTGGTCAATCCTGCGGTTGGAGCACTCGTACATGAACAAGATAAACTTTGGATTCCGGGTTGTATGACACCGACTGAGATTTATACTGCTCAACAGCAAAAAGCCGCACTCATCAAATTGTTTCCGGCAAATATCTTGGGGCCAGCCTTTATGTCATCTATACGCGATCTTTTTAAAGGTCAAAAATTTATGCCTACAGGGGGTGTAGAGATCGAAATGGAAAATTTAAAAGCATGGTTCAAGTCAGGAGTATGTGCTGTTGGTATGGGCAGCAAGCTGATCGATCCAAAAAATACCGACCAACTAGCTGAAAACACAAAGCTAGCACTCGAGTTCGTGTCGAAAGCACGATAAACTTAAAAAACAAACTTTATAAACCTATTATGATGAATACGGAGAAAAAGGGAAATTACCGTTGGGTAATCTGCTCCCTACTATTTTTTGCTACTACGATCAATTATTTAGACCGTCAGGTACTCTCTTTGACCTGGAAAGATTTTATTAGCCCCGAATTCCATTGGACAAATACAGACTACGGTAATATTACAGCTTTATTTTCGATTTTTTACGCCATCAGTATGCTTTTTGCAGGTCGGTTTGTAGACTGGATGGATACAAAAAAAGGATTTTTATGGGCTATTGGCATTTGGTCTATTGGCGCCATATTGCACGCTTTTTGTGGCATCGCGACTTCCGGCATTGTCGCTGGAGAATGGTTTGTAGGCTTTGAAGGCGCAAAAGAAGCGATTTCTCACGTTAACAATGCGGGTCTTGTCATTAGCGTCAGTGTCAACCTATTTATCTTTGCCCGTTTTATCCTCGCCGTTGGAGAGGCAGGAAACTTTCCTGCGGCAATCAAAGCTACCGCCGAGTACTTCCCAAAGAAAGATCGGGCGCTGTCGACAAGTATCTTCAACTCAGGTGCAACAATAGGTGCCCTGGCGGCTCCTTTGACCATCCCTGTTATCGCCGCACATTGGGGCTGGGAAATGTCATTCATTATTATTGGTGCCCTAGGATTCGTTTGGATGGGTTTTTGGATCTTTCTTTATAAAAAACCTGATGAAAATCCGAAAGTAAATGCTGCGGAATTAGCCTATATCAATCAGGATGATCACGAACAGCAGCCGGAACTACAGGGGAATACAAAAGTTCCAAGAACAACAATTTCTGAATGCCTTAAATACAAACAAACCTGGGCCTTTGTCTTCGGAAAATTTATGACAGACGGTGTTTGGTGGTTTTTCCTATTTTGGATGCCAGCCTACCTCTCCGCTGTATACGATATAAAATCGTCCGATACGGAAGGACAGCTGGCTATATTCGTGCTCTATGCAATTACAATGCTTTCCATTTATGGAGGCTGGTTACCGACCTATTTTGTTGAGAAGAAAGGTATGAATGCCTATGAAGGTCGTATGAAAGCCATGCTTTTATTCGCTTTTGTTCCATTAGTGGTTCTCCTGGCCCAACCATTGGGACATATATCCTACTGGATACCTGTAATCTTGATCGGTTTTGCAGGCGCAGCGCACCAATCATGGTCCGCTAATATTTTTTCGACAATCGGAGATGCATTCCCAAAACGTTCCATTGCAACGGTTACTGGAATCGGTGGACTTGCGGGTGGCGTTGGTGCTTTTATCATCAATAAAACATCAGGATGGTTATTCGATTATGCCAAGGAAACGCAAATGACCTTTATGGGCTTTAAAGGCGAGGAAGCAGGATATTTTATCATCTTCTCTTTTTGTGCGATTGCCTATTTGATTGCATGGATCGTAATGAAAACACTAGTACCTAAACTAATTTTAATAAAAAATTAACATATATTGTAAAATTTATATTATATTAGCAATATCATTACAAATATCAATCTAAACCATTTTTTAAAAACAATGAGCTTAAACTTAGAAGGTATCTTCTACGAGGAGAAAGACATTCCCGCAGAATTTACACTGGACGAACAGGTCGATCAAAGAGAGTTCCTTTCCAATGGAGAAATGATTTCTTGGACGGGTCAAGTAAACGAGGTATTTTCACCGATTTGTGTGAAGACTAAGGATGGCTTGAAACGTAAGCGCATCGGCAGCTTTCCTGTTTGTACAGAAAAAGAGTCCATCGAAGCCCTTGACGCTGCTGTAAAAGCATATGACAACGGACGTGGAGAATGGCCAACAATGAGTGTTGCCGATCGTATTACCTGTGTTGAAAATTTCACACAAAAGATGATTGCCAAGAAGGACATTGTTGTCAAGCTTATTATGTGGGAAATCGGCAAGTCTTATGCAGACTCTGTAAAGGAATTTGATCGCACAGTAGAATATATCTATGCGACAATCGATGCACTAAAAGATATAGACCGCGATTCATCACGTTTTCAGATTGAACAAGGTATCATTGCACAAATCAGAAGATCTCCTTTAGGTGTTGTCTTATGTATGGGACCATTCAACTACCCATTAAACGAAACTTTTACAACATTGATCCCTGCATTGATCATGGGGAACACGATGCTGTTCAAACCACCTAAACACGGAACGCTATTACATTACCCTTTATTAGAAGCTTTTAGAACAAGTTTTCCAAAAGGTGTAGTTAATACTATCTATGGTCGAGGCAACAAGATCGTACCTAGCTTGATGCAATCCGGTAAGATCAATGTATTGACCTTAATCGGTTCAAGCCGTGTAGCTGACGAACTTAAAAAGTTACATCCAAAAGTGAATAGATTGCGTGCAATTTTAGGATTGGATGCCAAAAATGCAGCAATTATTACAAAAGATGCCGATTTAAATCTAGCTGTCTCTGAGACTGTATTAGGTTCGTTATCTTTCAACGGACAACGTTGTACAGCATTGAAAATAATCTATGTACACCGCAGCTTAGCACAAGAATTTTTAAAACGTCTCTCTGCCGAAGTGAGCAAACTTAAATATGGAATGCCATGGGAGAAAGGAGTATCCTTAACACCACTTCCAGAAGTTAATAAACCCGCTTATCTGACTGAATGTATCGAAGATGCGAAAGCTTATGGTGCAAAAGTAGTGAACGAGAACGGCGGTCAGGTTGCCGAATCGTTTTTCTATCCTGCTATTGTCTATCCAGTAAATTCACAGATGAAGCTGTATAGAGAAGAACAGTTTGGACCTGTCATCCCTGTTGTACCTTTTGATGATCTGGAAGAGCCTATCGAATACCTCATCGGTTCATCTCATGGACAGCAGGTGAGCATTTTCAGCAATAACGCGGCGGTAGTCTCATCTTTAATCGACCCATTGGTTAATCAGGTTAGCCGTGTCAATATCAATTGCCAATGTCAGCGCGGTCCAGATACCTTCCCATTCACCGGAAGAAAAGATAGCGCCGAGGGAACATTATCTGTGGTAGATGCATTACGCTCGTTCTCCATCCGTTCATTGGTCGCAGCCAAATTTACCGAGGAAAACAAAAAACTCTTAAATGAGATTGTTAGCGAAAATGAGTCCAACTTCCTAAGTACAAAGTATATTTTTTAGTAGTTAGTATAAACCAAAAGAGGGCGTCCATTTAATTGAACTGCCCTCTTTTTTGTTACCACATATTTTATTAAGCTTTCTATTGAGCCCGGTCTTTCTCTTCGTTACTTGTATCCTTTTTACGATAATTGTTTTTAAGATTACCAAATTTATACGAGTAAGTCAATCGTACTACCCTGCGATCTTGACGCTGCCTGATCTTAGAATCAAATTCGCCAAAAGTAGTGAGCAAATTCTGATTACCTGTATTGAACAAATCACTAACAGCTAGTTTTAATGAGCTTCGTTGATCCTTAAATGTTTTGGTCGCACCGACTTCCATATCCCATCGCCCTTCTAGATCATATACACTATATTTAAAAGGTGAGAAATAACGTAAATTAACATTGGCAGAAAGGCTCTTACTTAATTTTAGGTTATGCATAGAATTCGCTTGAAGCAGAAATGATTTCCGTTTGACCGGAATACCTGAAATCATTCCATCGAAATCAAAATAGATTCCAGTGATATTATTGTTCATACTCCAGATCTTCGACACAGTCACAGGAATATTGAGGTTTAAATAGGAATTCAGGTTCCGCCCTAAATTTTCCCGAATGACCCAGGTTTCACCTTTAACCGAATCCTGTCCCATGCTTTCGACAATTGCATCTTTCACATCATTAACTCCCAGTGTCACATTATAACGTTGCAATAGTGTATAGTTTAATGTGAACTCATTGGAAAATTGAGGATTTAAATAAGGATTTCCACGCTCAAAGGTCAACTTGTCAATATAATAGTCAAATGGATTCAATTGTCGATAATTAGGACGTGTCACTTTTCTGGTGTAACCTAATGAGAGTATATGGTTTTCATTTAACGAATAGGTCAAATTAGCGTTGGGGAAAAGTTGAAAATAATCACGTTTCACACGTTTACTTGTCGTAAGAGAATTACCATCCGAAATCGTATATTCTCCCCTCACCCCCGCCTTAAGGCTCCACTTTCCAATACTGGTATTATAATCCAGATAACCAGCAACGATTTGCTCTCTGTATACAAAATGGTTTGTCCGTGTCGTATCATTTACCCAAGAATCATTCTGCAGCTTTTCGAAAAGGAGGTCATTATCAGACTTTACATTTGAATATTTAGCCCCCATCTCGAGCTTTGACTTTTTTGATAAGGGATGTTCATAGTCGAATTTTGCAACATAGATATCAATACCAATTGGCATTCCACTACGTTCATTTTCCGCAGGACCAATTGGTTTACTATTGAGATCAGCATATTGATTGAGATAAGTAACACGTTTACTGCTCCTAAATTTACTCCAGTCCAGGTCAACAGTCAGTTTCCGTCCATTAGAATCTATCTTAAACTCATTATTGAGATTAGCCGAATAACGGTCAAACAATTCTTTGAAAGAAGACGAAGAGCTTAAAATTGTATCATAAACGGAAACAGCTGTACCAATGTTAGTTTTACTATTATTGTCATTGTATTCGGTATTGTTAGATCCATTGAATTGCAGGGTCAATGTATTTCTTGAAGATGTCTTTTGTTCAACACCGAAACGGTAAGAATGATTGCGTTCATCCTCATCCAATGTAGACTTTTGCTCGAAATATTTCTTTTTCCCTCCATTCTGTATGACACGATCGATGTAAAGTCTTCGATAAGACTTTTCATTAGAATAAGCATATGATCCAAATAGCGTGGTATTATTCCTTTTGTAATTCAATGAAAGGGAACTATTTCCCCTGAACTTTTCACCATGCCCCGCCGTCAGATTAAAGGCTCCGTTAAACCCCTCCATCCGATTCTTTTTAAGGACAATGTTAATCGTTCCCACTGCTCCCTCGGCATCATCTTTTGCGGCTCTGGTCGTAATCACTTCCACAGATTTAATTTGATTGCCATCTGTACTTTTCAGAAAATTAAGCAATTGTTCACCAGACATGTAAGTTTGCCGTCCATCAATGGTAACCGCTACCCCCGATTGCCCCATCAACTGCAAATTATTATTGTTGTCGAGGCTCACACCTGGTGCACGTTGCACAATATCCAATGCATTGTTGCCCGCTGCTAATGGAGAATTCTCTACGTTTAGAATCAACTTGCCAGGTTTACTCTCGACCATTGGGCGTTTTCCTTCCACCGTGACTTCCTGCAATTTTCGGTTATCAGCATTAAGCTGGATCACTGCAAGTGAATGATCGGACTTATTGATAGCAAAGGTGGCACTTCGATTTGAAGCATACCCCACCATCTTTGCTTCGACGAGATAGTTCCCCGGCCCCACATCTGTAAATTGGTATTCTCCTGATTCATTCGTCACGACAGCTTTTAGGACAACAGCAGAATTGACTTTCATCAGGTAGGCCGTTGCTAAAGGCAGCGGCACACTATCTGCAGATTGCACTTTTCCCGTAACCTTCACCTGCGCTTGGACAAAGGAGACAATCAACAAATTTAACAGTAAGAAGTAAAAACACTTTTTCATTAGGTTAATCATTTTTTAAGGCAATGAAGTTCCTATGAGGCAAATATTTATCTGGCTTTGCAGATTCAATAAGCTCACGAAGGCTTCATAATGGTATTGGCTTGTATATTTTGTCTTCCGCCCATAGGAGCGGAAGACTTCTAAAGATTTATTTCTTTTTTATCTGAACGGGTACACCGTCTTTTTTCGCATTGATGATCGTATCCCTTCGGATTACAATGGATGTATCAGCAATAACAATATGATTGCTATCCGAATCATCATTTTCCTCTTCCGCGGATTCCTTTTCCGGCAAAGCACATTTCACACCAAGTGAGGTCACCACAAATTCGACATCTCTTATATCCCTTAAATCTTTATTGTATCGGTCGCGGCAATCATAAAATGAGATGTCACGTAACTTATCCTCCAGGTTATCATTGATCACCAGTTTGGTACCTACAGGCAAAAACAATGTAACATTTACCTCTTGATCCCGATAACGCTCACCCTCACTCAACTGGAATGCATTATCAAAAATCAGTGCAGTTGAATCTTGTTTAAGGGCATAATTGATTTTGGCAGCCCTATCGGTAGCCACTTTATAGGTATTTCCTTTAGCAGAATATTCATAGCGTACATAGGGAGCCTGTAATGAATCAATACGTTCGATCCGGATCCGGATATCACGTTTCAGATAGGACGAAAAGTTATCACTTTTTATTCCGACACCACTTTTAACACCATTTTTTAAACGGATTACCCGAATATCATTTTCACTCAAAAAGTATACAGATTGTTTTTGTAGAGGCTTTTCTTCAACAATGGTACTCGATTCTCTAAATTCTTTTGCTACTGAAGTAGAATAGTAAATAATCGCTCCTATAGAGGCCAACCACACTACGAAGAGCGTTGTTGTCAAATAATTATTCATCGGCTTCTTTTCAAAAAGAACACGTAGAAGTAAGTAAAATAATCCCGCAAGAGGAATGAATATAGACAAAAAGCCAGCTATCAAAGCAAAAGGCACATCGTTAGGCTCCATTAAATAGAATGGTCCAGAGTCGTCCATTACATCAGGAATCACGTTTACAATAGCTAATGCAAAGAATATTAATCCGATAATCAATCCAATGAGTGTCGCCCCAACAAGGATAACAAAAAAGACACCAATGGCTTTTACAATGATTTGCAACAGTTTTGTTACGCCATCCCCTGTTCGATCCAGTCCGCGTGAAAACGTATCACGCACACCGCTCATTTCCTCATCAAAAGAGCGCTTAAAATTCTGGATATTCGGCGCTTCGCCCCGCATCTCCATTTTATCCGCCCTGGTCATAGCTGGTGGCATGACAATCCAAAGAATGACATAGACCAACAGCCCCGATCCTCCGATGATGACAAACAGTGCAAAAAGTAGTCTAACCCATTTGGCCTCAATACCAAAAAAGTGACCTAGCCCGCTACAGACACCACTGAAAACGCGATCATCGGGATCACGCATCAGCTTTTTGCCAACCTTAAAACCGTCGGAATTTGTCTCGCGGCGAAAAGAAGCATAGTCGTCCTGATCTTCTGATTCGAAATCACTCACCCTTCCCATCTGATCAATAACAGCGTTTACATCTTCCATATTGAGGACCTCTTTACTTCCTGCCTGGATCTTCTCTGTAAACATCTCAGAAATACGGTTCTCAATATCTTCCAAAATCTCGCGGCTATCCTCCGATTGACCAAAATGCTTCTGTATATCAATCATGTACGACCGCAGTACCTCATAGGCATCCTCCTCAATATGGAAGACGATGCTATTTATATTGATAATTATTGTCTTATTCATCGCTATTGTCTTTAACTGGTTTAGTTGAATCATTGTTTCTACCTACCAATGACGTGTTTACAGCAAACACTAATTCATTCCAGGTAACATCCAATCTTGAAAGGACATCGAGCCCTTCTTGGGTAATTTCATAATATTTTCTAGGCGGACCTGAAGTCGATTCCTTCCATATATAACTCAACAAGCCATTATTTTTTAGACGTGTTAAAAGCGGATATAAGGTTCCTTCCACAACCAACAATTGGGCTTTCTTCAGTTCGCTGATAATATCGGAGGCATAAATTTCTCCTCGAGAAATTATGGATAGGATACAATATTCAAGTATCCCCTTCCTCATTTGGATTTGTGTATTTTCAGCTATCATAACAATACAAAGATATATGTATTTTATGGTACCATGCAATACATAGTACCATATAAAACAAAATAAATACAATAATTAACTGATTATCAGTGTTATAATTTTTTAAAATTATTTAAATTTCATTTCTATCAGGAAATTTTTGGATATTTATCCCCATGATTAAAATCCTACTGGACTATAAATGGTGTTTTATTTGGGCCATCATAGTTATTGTTTTGTGTACGCTTCCCGGGAATAATTTTGACACAGTGCCTAGCTACCCTGGCATGGATAAACTCGTTCATGCAGGTATGTTTTTCGTTTTCTGCACCCTCTTGTATAACGGTGTTATACAGCAATTTAGAGGAAAACCAACACGTTGGCTCCCTATTTTCATTGTATCTTTCCTAGGCTTTTCATTTGCCGGATTGACCGAATTACTTCAGCTTTATATTTTTACTTACCGTAGTGGTGATTGGTGGGATTTATTTGCTGACTCTGTAGGTATTGGTATGGCGGGGTTTGCCTATCTATTGAATTACGTAAACAGAAGAGTGTAGAAGGCCTTCTTCATGTACTCAGAACTATTTATTACTTTAGAGCGCTTGGATCAACGATAGCTTCATCATGGGCTGTCAAAGGCAATTATTGGGCACGAGCCAAAGTCGCCACCGAGACCTTACATCCCCACGATTCCTGCAGCGTAAGTGTAGCCGAAACGATTGTCGCACCGGTTGTTAGAACATCATCAACAAGTAAAACATGTTCTCCCAACGGTTGTGAAAGCTGTGTACAGACAAATACATCTTCTACATTTTCATAACGTGATAGACGGTCTTTACCTGTTTGTGTCATTGTCGCCCGTTGACGTTTCAGTACATCATCCCGCAAAGGAATATTCATTGCCCGAGATAGGCCTTGCCCAAAATATGTGGATTGATTATATCCTCTTTTCCTGAGTTTACTCGTGTGCAAAGGAATTGGAACAATCGCAGATAAACCCCGATATAGCTCCGATTCAAGCAGTTTGAGACCATACTGATAACCAAAATATTCGGCCAAAAAGGGTTGATTATTGTATTTAATCTGGTAAATTAAACGCTCCACACGACTCCCCTTTTGTAGGAGTATAAAAGAGCAAGCTTCTTCGATAGGGACTTTCCCCCAAAGCTGCCTGGCAGTATCGTTATCCGAGTAAGTATGAAAATTGGTATACGGCAAATGGAAATCGCAGGCAATACAGATATATTTTTCCTGATATTTAAGCGCACAACCGCAGCACGCACATTCCTTGGGAAAGAATATGGCGACAAAATCACCCAGAATATTTCGTAGATCAAATTGCATACAGGTAACTCCCTCAGTTAAAGATACCAACAATCTTGTAAACTACGCCTCTGAAGTCTCCTTATCCTTGTCTTTTATTGCCAATTGTCCACAAGCAGCATCAATATCTTTTCCTCGGCTTCTTCTTACATTGGTAATGATGCCTTGGCTTTTGAGGTAGTTGGCAAATACATCGATCTTATCAGCTTCCGCATTCAGGAAGTCAGCAAGAGCAATTGGGTTGTACTCAATCAAATTTACTTTACAAGGCACATGCTTACAGAATCTAGCAAGTTCCTTTGCGTCCTCCAATTCGTCATTGAAATTATTGAAAACAATATATTCAAATGTTATTGGGCTCTTCGTCTTCGCATAAAAGTATTTCAGTGCTTCCGCCAATGCAGCTAAGGAATTCTGCTCATTGATCGGCATAATCTCATTCCGTTTTTTATCATTGGCTGCATGTAACGAAAGAGCTAAGTTAAAACGCACCTGATCATCACCCAATTTTTTGATCATTTTCGCAATACCGGCAGTAGATACGGTGATTCGCTTGGCAGCCATATTAAGACCATCTGGAGCTGTGATACGCTCAACAGACTTCATCATATTAGCATAGTTCAACAGCGGTTCGCCCATACCCATATAGACAATATTCGTCAGCGGCTGATTGTAATTTTCCTCAGCTTGTTTACTGATTAGCACCACTTGATCATAAATTTCATCCGCATTAAGATTACGTTTTCGATCCATATAACCCGTCGCACAGAATTTACAGGTCAAACTACAGCCGACTTGCGAACTAACACAGGCGGTCATACGTTCGGGTGCAGGAATAAGTACACCTTCTATGATATTACCATCATAAAGCCTAAAACTGCTTTTTATCGTCTTGTCTGAACTGATTTGCGACTCCTTAACCTTGACAGCATTAATCGTAAAATTTTCTTTCAGCTTTTCGCGTAGGGGCTTGCTCAAATTACTCATTTGATCAAAATCTACACAGGATTTTTCCCATAGCCACTCGTAAATCTGCTTTGCACGAAAGCCTTGCTCACCCAACGCGGTCAGTTGATCTTTGATCTGACTCAAAGACAAACTCCTGATATCTATTATTTTACTTTTTTCAATCACGGTACAAAGATAAGAATAATTAAGTGACAAAAAATCCCGTTCTAAAGAAAATAGAACGGGACAACTGTTATGTATGTGTTTTAAAATAGGTAGATTCGCTATCCTTTAGCCATGTATGGCCTCTTTATTTCCGTAAGACTGGATCAGTTTACCCTCAAAATCCAACCATTCTTTCCAACGTTTGTCTACGTCGACATCTACGGAATATTTCCTTGCAAAATTCAGAAATGTGGTATAATGGTTTGCTTCAGACACCATCAGATCATAATAAAATTGCGCTAGATCTTTATCTTGAATATTTTGCGATAAAACCCTAAACCGCTCACAGCTACGCGCTTCGATCATGGCAGCAAATAGTAGCCTGTCTATAAAAGCCATATTCCGGCTGCCATCTTTTTTGGAGAATTTCATCAGCTGACCGACATAGTCGTCTTTCCGTTCACGCCCCAATGTGTAGCCCCGTTCTTTGATAATGTCAATAACCATTTTGAAATGCTCCATTTCTTCAATGGCTATAGCTGTCAATTCATGAACCAAATCCTCATGCTCTGAGTTGTTTGTGATCAAGGATATTGCATTTGAAGCGGCTTTCTGTTCACACCAAGCATGATCTGTCAGAATCTCCTCCAAATTTCCTTCAGCGATATTTGCCCATCGCGGATCTGTCAACAACTTAAGTCCAAGCATTCTACTATCTAAAATAATTTACTGACAAAGGTAGGTAATATCTCTGCTTAAAAAAAATGATAATGCGCTCTTTTAGCTATCTTTATTAAGTATCGACCTAATTTTAGGTGCTATTTTTTCGCCATAGATCTCAATAGACCGCAACATTTCTTTATGTCCGGGTGCGCCAACGTCCATATGTGCCGAGAAACGGGTCAATCCAAATTTCTCATGGATCTCCAAAATTTTGTCAACTGCATATTCTGCATCACCAACGATAAGATGCCCCCGAGACGATCTGCCAAAGTCATATTGTGTCTTTTGATAGGGTGGCCATCCGCGACTTGCTCCGATCCGATTCATCTGTGCCGAGTAGATCGGATAATAATAATCCGCAATCTGCGCACTGTTATCACCAAAAAAAGCATGCATGTGAACACCAACTTGAAATTTTGACATATCGTGTCCATTATCTTCATAAGCTTGCCGATACATTTCAAACAAATGGTCGAAACTTTCATACATTCCCCCAATAATTGCGAACATGACAGGTAAACCCAGTTTTCCGGCACGGATAACAGATGAAGTGGTCCCCCCTACTGCAACCCAGATTGGCAAAGATCCATTCTTTGGTCGTGGAAAAATTTCTTGATTGATTAAAGGAGCTCTAAAATTTCCACGCCAAGTCACTGGATTCTGTTTATTCAACCGAAGTAATAGTTCCAGTTTCTCCTCAAACAAATCCGCATAATCCTTCAAATCATATCCAAATAGTGGAAATGACTCAATAAACGAGCCCCTACCTGCCATAAGCTCTGCCCGACCGTCGGACAACAGATCGACTGTTGCAAAATCTTGAAACAATTTGACCGGGTCAGCCGAGCTCAATACCGAAACAGCACTACCCAACTTGATTTTTTGGGTCACTGTGGAAGCTGCCGCCAGTATAATTTCGGGAGCAGCGACAGCATAATCTTCCCGATGGTGCTCGCCGATACCAAAGAAATCCAACCCGACCTGATCCATCAGTTTGATTTCTTCAATAATTTCTTTCATTCTATCCTGTGCAGCCTGGATCTGACCTGTAGCGGGATCTATCCTGGAGTCACCAAACATTCCTATTCCTAATTCCATGTGTCTTCTCTATTTAAAAACTAATTCAAAAATAGTGGGTCTTTTTATCAATTTATTTGATCTAGGATAAGAAATACTAAAAAAGAGACAGGGTTGTCTTAACCACTTTATCTGCATTGCCACTAAAATGGTGTCCACCTGAAAGATATTTCTTGTTAAAGTTTTTCAATCGAATCTTTTCTACCGGAAATTCGGTCTCATCATCTCCCAGAACAATGCTCGTTTTAATCCCCTCTATCCGATTAATCTCGGCAACAACGTCAAGGCTACGTTTGGTATTACTCCGTCCTAAGATGTCGGCGATATGAATCTCTAAATCTGTGGACACTGAGGGCTCCAACAGTACGATGCTTCGCACATTTTTCTTTACTAAGGGATCAATACGGTTTATGATAAAAGGTACTGCATCTGCTCCAAAAGAATAGCCCACAATAAAAAGCTGTTGGTTCTGTCTTGCCAAAATAAGGTTTTTGAGTGTATTCGAAATATCCGCGGCGATATCCTTGGCGGTCTTTTTCTTCCAAAAATAGTTCTTGGAGTCAATAGCAGCCACAGCGTAACCCGCATCAGCAATCAACTGACATATCTTATTTGAAAAAGAATTGAATCCACCATCTCCACTCAAGTAAAGCACCAGAGGTAATACTGCTTTATTATTCCAATATTTCATTTCGATCAAACGTTGTTGGGCGAGGGCATGAAATGCCATGCAACCAATGATAAATAAAACGGTCAACTTCTTCATAGGATCAGTAATACTTGCTAAATAAGGCTCCAAAGTATATTAATCATTAGGTTTCATCACCTTAACTAATGCAATAGGGAGCTGTATCAGATCAAAATCATTATCAAAGATAAGGTATTTGTTTTCCCAAAAGGTCGCATATTTCTCTTTAAAATCGCGCAAACTATGATAATGTTTGAAGTTTCCCAACCGTGTGGAAGCAAATTTCATAATCTTTTCTGCCGGACTATCTGTTGTTTCCAACCCAGTCATGGGAACCATTCCCATATTCAAATAACTATAATTTTGGGCTTTTGCATAGCTGATCATCTCAACTATTAGTGCATCCATACTGCCTCCTGGTGCTTCCAGCGACTTTCGGATCATATCATACGTACATTCATCCTTGGCATAATCAGGAATAATATTCAGGAAGGCCACGATTTTGTCGCTATCATTTTTAAGGACAATAATATCCTGCTCGACGAGCGTTTCGGCATTGAACATCCCCTGTGAAAAGACCATTTCTTTTTTATCAAATTCTCTCAGCCATTCGTCAGAAATGGCCTTAAGCTCTTCCAACATCTCTAGTTGCTGCGGCGCTTTCAATACTGCCGTGGTAAACCCTTTTTTCTGAATTGCATTAAGTCCATTACGAAGTGATTTACGGTCCTTTCCTTCCAGTGTAAATGTCTCTAATTCCAAAACAGCCTCTTGGCCGATCGTTATCTTCTGTTTTCGAAGCGATGAGAAATGAACCAGACTATTTTCATCAACCCGATAATAAATAGCTTTTAATCCATTTGCATAACAATACCGATCAAACTCCTCAACCAGTTCTTCTTTATCGCCTTGTTCACAGACTGGCTCATCCAATACAATTGCAAACTCATTTGCTAGTCGATAAGCTGTAAAACCCTCAGAAATCTCAGAGAAAAAAAGATACTTGTCCTTCCCCAATTTGAAAAAATCCATCGGTGATTGCCCAAATTCGTCCAACAGCTGTTGTGCCCGTTCTAATTCAGACTTACTTGAATCCTCATCGGCAATCAAGCGCGGGCGGGCCAACGCATAGATGAGTAGAAACCAGCAAAAAATCCCCAAAACTTGCGTAATCCGCAGGAATTCCTGTCCAAAATTGGTATGTGGCATCAAATCATCATCAGCGAATAACAGAAAACTTCTTACGGTATGATAAATAGACTGTCGCCAAGTAAACTCAATACCAAAATGTTGTTTATCAATAAAGTAAAAGCTTAATATTTCAAATAAACAGACCCCAATCAATCCGACCGCAAATGTTACGAATCCAATCCTGATCCAGCGAATATTACTTTTAATTGGATACTGTTTATAGCTAATCCCCAAAAAGATAAGGGTCAACAGGGCTACTGATGCTTCCTCATAGTCCAATGCTTTAAACACATGTCCAAATAAAGAAAGCGCACTGAACACAACAGCTATCCAGAATGCCACGCGAAAGCCCTTGATCAAATAGGCTGAGGTAACCAATAAACCTACTCCCAGAACAAATACCATAAACTTAGATGCGTGGATAGCTTCGAGAGGTAAATAAAACCGATCTAGCTTCATGCGATCCGCCAACGGAGGCGTCAGTACCGAAACAATGTTGACCATACCCAAAAAGAAGATCAGCAAGGCTGGTCCTACACGCGCTAAAAGCTGCCTACCGCGCCAAGCGAAAGCGATTAATCCTAACAATAACGGCAGCCAGAATTCGAATACCCGATAAAGAATGGTTATACCCAAACCTTCGGCCTGACCGTAGCCGTATGCTTTGAAGATATATAGCATAGTTAGTTCCACCGCCCCCAATCCTCTCAAAAAAGGGGATACAATCATCAAAACCACTGATACCGTATAGGCGATAGCTGCCGCCTCAAAGGAATGATCCAAGCCCAAAGCATACATACTGACAAAAGCATGCGCTATCCCACAGCACTCCACGACGATTGAAGCCAATACCGTCCCCAAGAGATATTTCATCTTCACTTCTCCAGAAAATATCTCGTCTATATTGGAGGCAACTGCCGGAAATTTTAATTCTACCCACCGATAGATCCCTTTATGCGTACGAAAGGACCATACCAACCAAAACACAACGGCCAAAAGCACTCCCAAAATCAGTAATGAAATCCAAGCATCTCCAAAATTTTTATTGTCCCAAATGGTATATAATATCACAGGGACACCGATCAGAAAAACGGTTAGTAGTCCCACATAACCATAGAGGGCACCAGCCTGATGAATCTGTGTCGTATTTAGATTTCTCTTTCGCAACTGCGTGGTGGTATAGGCGAGTGAACTAATACCACCTGCTGGGAGGAATACACTGAGCAGGTTTCTTTTTAAGAATAGATCTATGGCAATTTTCAAACTGATTGAAAGACCAATGGCTTTGAAACTCTGCACATACATCAGGCCTTGCAATAGGACATAGAGCAGGGTTATACCAATGCCGACCGAAACCCAAGTCAGATCTGCCGCCTTTAACTGTGGAATAATGGCGGCTAGCTCTTTTCTTTCATTTCTAAAAAAAACAAAGGCTAACAAAATGACCAAAACAGCTATTAGCTCCTTCCAATAGGTCTTTGGCGAAAAATGTCGAATGCGTTGAACAATAGTCTTGCCCATATTATCGTTTATTGTATAATAACCAACCGTATTATAAACACGAAATAAAGCTAATCGTTTGAAAATGATAAATTGTTAAGTTTTCGTCAATTCTTTTGACATTAATCTGTAATTTTCGCCCATGAAAGAGAAAAGGGTTTTGTTTATCGGACTGGTGTGGCCAGAGCCAACATCATCAGCTGCCGGCTTTCGGATGATGCAACTGATCGAGACATTCCTGGATCGTTCCTATCAAATTACATTTGCTTCCGCCGCCGCGAAGTCTCCCTATAGTGCCGCATTAAAACCGTTAGGTGTTGATGAACAATCCATTGTATTGAACAGTGATAGTTTTGACGGATTTATTGCAGCGCTACAACCGGACATTGTTGTCTTTGACCGCTTTATGGTGGAGGAACAATATGGTTGGCGGGTGGCTCAGCAATGTCCTGATGCTCTACGGATACTTGACACCGAGGATCTCCATTTCTTAAGACAAGCGCGACAAACTTGTATTAAAAACAAAGACGATTTTTCCTTCGAGGAATTATTTACCGACACAGCAAAAAGAGAAATTGCTTCGATATTACGATGCGATTTATCATTAATCATTTCGGAGTCCGAAATGAAAATTCTAACAGAAGTATTCCGCATTTCACCCGATATTCTATATTATCTCCCTTTTCTTGAAAATGAGATTACTGCTACCGATATTAATGCCTGGAAACCATTTGAAGAGCGAAAAGACCTGCTATTTATTGGCAACTTCATCCATGAGCCAAACTGGCATACCGTGCAATATCTAAAGACAACAGTTTGGCCAATTCTTCGGAAAATGCTTCCGAAAGTAGAATTACACATTTATGGGGCTTATCCCACCCAAAAAGTACTTCAGCTGCATAACCCCCGGGAGAATTTTCATATCAAAGGAAGAGCTGATTCTGCAAAGCTCACTATGTCCAATTACAGACTACTGGTTGCTCCAATCCAATTTGGCGCTGGTGTAAAGGGCAAATTTATCGATGCCATGCAAACGGGGACTCCCTCCATCACAACGTCCATTGGTGCTGAAGCGATGAGAGGTAACCTAAGCTGGGATGGCTTTATTGAAGATGAGCCTGAGATATTCTGTCAAAAAACAGTGGAACTTTATAACGATGAGATCACCTGGAAAACAGCACAGACTAACGGTATTCGTATTATCAACGAGCGTTATGAAAAACGAAAATATCAAGCGGATTTCATGACCAATCTATCTTTACTTAAAGTACAATTGGATAAACATCGGCAGCAGAATTTTATTAGCCAGATACTCCTGCATCATACGGTACAGAGCACAAAATATATGTCGTTGTGGATTGCTGAAAAGAACAAGCAATAATTAATTAACCTCCCGCCACCAAGGGGAATATACAGTATCCAATTTATTCAGATGAACCAGTTCTCCTATCTTTGGGGTAATAAGTTTACTATGTTCCTTTTGAGCAGTTTCATAAAACTTTTCCATTGGCTCTTTCCATCCGTGCATGGCCAAAGCAAATTTTGAAGAGTGGACAGGCAGTGTAACTTTGGCTTGTAGATCTTTGGTTTCAAGGCCCCATTCTTCGGGTAAAGAGTGAATATAATGCCAAGCATCATTGTACTGCCCATTTTCTAAAATAGCCAGGTCAAATGGACCAAACCGTTCACCGATTGTCTTAAAATGTTTTCCATAACCACTATCGCCTCCTAAAAATAAATTATATTTTGAAGTCTTCAGGACGAAGGAAGTCCAAAGGGTATTGTTTCTCGTGACTCTACGTCCGGAAAAATGTCTAGCGGGCGTAAAAGTTACCTGAAAATCAGGCACAAGATTTATCTGATCATACCAATCGCCTTCGACAATTTGTTCTGCTTTATAACCCCAGGATTCGAAATGCGCTCCCACCCCCAAACCACAGATGACCTGACCGACCTTCTCACGCAGTTTGATTATGGTCCCATAATCAAGATGATCATAATGATCATGGGAGATAAATAAATAATCTATTTTGGGGAAGTCTGCCGCAGTATAATCCACAGCGATTTTAAATGCTTTGTTGCTCCCCGGAACGGGCGAAGCGTTGTCACTGAATACAGGGTCTACAAGCAATAATTTACCATCAATCTTCAGGAGGTAGGATGAGTGACCAAACCAGACCAGAATATCCTGTGACGGCAGATTTTTTAGATCACATTTCATGGCTGGTAATACACCCGATGGCTTCAGTCCCGGTTTTTTGTTGAAAAGAAAATCCCACATTAAAGAGACGATGTTTACATCACTCTTCAAGGATGGTGTCACCTCAAGATTATGAAATACACCATTTCTGAAATTAGGCGATTGCTTCATCCGCTCCAATCGCGCACCTTTAAAACTTCCGCCAAACATCGGATGGACAAAATAATAGAGCAACCCACTGACTAAGACAATCAATAGCATCCCTAAAATAATCCATCCGACGTTTTTCATTTTAAAAACTATTCTTCCACATCATGGATTCGACAGGACGGATAGTCTTACCATTATATTTTGCATTACCCTTTGTATTGTAAAAAGTCTCTATCTCGCCTTCTACAGCAAAATAAATCAATTGACCGATTGGCATACCTGCATAGACTCTCACGGGTTGTGCAACAGATATCTCCAATGTCCATGTATTGCAAAAGCCCACATCACCTTTACCAGCTGTCGCATGGATGTCAATTCCCAAACGACCAGTACTCGATTTTCCTTCCAAAAAAGGAACATGTTTGTGCGTTTCTGTATACTCCTGAGTGACGCCTAAATAAAGGGTATTAGGTTCCAATACAAAACCCTCCTCTGGAATTTCAAAATGATTAATTTCATTGTGTTTTTTGGCATCCAAAACGCGATCGGCATAAGTTGCCAAATATTTACCCAAATGCACATCGTAGGAATTTGTTCCTAAGCACTTACGATCAAATGGTTGAATGACAATGCTGCCATTTTCAATTTCTTCAAGAATTCTTTTATCCGATAAAATCATGTGTATCAAGATAGCAAGAGCATCAGGCCATGCTATATAAATTCAAAAATACGGTTCTCACACAAATTTTTATGCTATTTTTTATTTAAAGTGCTCGTTTTTATTGATAATTCACTCCGTCGGGTTCGGATCAGCCTCATTTGATCATTTCAAAGACGAGCGGCAGCCCGTTTTTCAAATGCTATTAACGCTAATCTCAGCAATCCGCTCAAATTGATTTTGTCCTCTTCTTTTCAGACATGCTAATCAACTTTTCAAATCGCTTGGCATTGAGTGTGCGATAATTTGCGATTTGTTTTTTAAATTTGGGTATGAGTCTAGTGTATTTACGTGAAATAGATAGCCAAACCAAATTTGCCATTTGGCGGATTGAAGAATCGGATGATGATTTGTTGTCCAAACTTCAGTTGGATGAGCGTGAGAAGGCCAAATTAGCTTCTTTTAATAAGGGGAAGCGGCGCTTACATTGGCTTGCTACGCGTGTGTTGTTGCGGACCTTACTAAATACTTCACGTTATATTGACTGCCCTTCTGATGCTAACGGTAAACCTTACCTTGCCAATTTCCCGCAGAAAATATCACTTTCGCACTCTTTTGACTATGCCGCAGCAATGATAAGTACCGAAGGAGAAGTAGGGATAGATATGGAAATTATCAAGACGAAAGTTGAACGGATCCAGCATAAGTTTCTCAAACCCGTTGAACTTGCTTTTATTTCACAGGGGGATACACGATACGAGCAGTTGTATGCCTGTTGGTGTGCCAAAGAGGCAATCTATAAACTTCAGGGGAATTCAGGTGTCTCTTTCTTAAACAACATGACCATACAACCCTTCGAATACCAAAAACAAGGTGTCTTGAAACTTGATCTGGACAGCAACCAGACCCACCAGACTTTTGAGGTACATTATGAAAAATTCAATGAATATATGCTTGCATATGCTGTTGGCTAAGGTCGCTTAAAAAAATAATTTTTCTCAATTTCAGCGAATTAGCGATGTAAGCGCACTTTTTTTTTGTGCTTATTGAAAAAGCTTCTATATTTGCAGCATCACAAAGGAAATGGCCCGTTCGTCTAGGGGTTAGGACGCAAGATTTTCATTCTTGAAACAGGGGTTCGATTCCCCTACGGGCTACCAAAAAAAATCCTGCAAACAAAATTTGCAGGATTTTTTTTTTGGTCCCATTTGAATAGATACCAATACGCAGATATCTCATTATTTTTTATCTCCTCGACAAATTTTGAACAAGACCCATAAAAATCAATAAGAACACCGTGACCATTTTTTCGATGTAACCATATGACATTGGAAAAAATAAAATTTTGGTCAGCGAAATGCGAAATTTATTTATCACACACATGAAAGTAACCACGACAACTGATTCAAGATTTTTATAGCGGATCAAATCGGGCCAAAATTATTGGAAGAACACTTGATTTTTGGCTCAATTTGACCCCCACTTATTTAAAAAAAGGTTATTTTATGCATTTACAACCTATAAACGCAGATTTTATTTGTTTAACAAAAACACTTTTTTGCTTAACAAATAGAAGTTATTGCTTTGCAAATCTTCTTTATTACATAACGAAATAGTCTAAGGGTATAAGTTATTGTGCTTTTTGTTTAAGACCTAACACATTCCCCCTAAAGAAAAATAGGGCCATTCGATTTTTTTCGAACAGCCCTATACTAACAATCTACCTGTAGATAATACGATAAATATCAAATATCGCTACAGCCCCTTTACATATACTTCGGCGATAGCAGATGAAGGTGGACGGTTACTCTCAGTAACAATACATTTCAAATAACGTGCTTTCGTCGTCGGAATATTGGTCATAAGTGTATGTTTTGGATTATTTGTACCAAAGTCAACTTTACCTACCGGAATATAGGTTTTATTATCGGTGCTAACCTCAAATAATACCGTTTTCAGGTCATTGTTGGCTCGTCTTATGAGCTCAATTGCCATCATTTCGTGCTCTTTACCCAAATCAATGATTAAGAAATGAGGTAATGGCGGTTCTCCCCCCACCCATACGTTATGCCAAAAGGTCTCTGTTTTACCATCCAGAATGTTCTCCTTTTCACCGCCACCGATCCATTCGGATGAAGCCTGAATAACCTTCCATCCTGTACGGGCGATATCTGGCGGTTGAAATGAAACGGGTATCAATATGGTTGACGCTTCTGGATTAATACTATTTTTTGAAACAGATTTAATCCGTAAAGGCAAGGCATATTCTCCAAATAAATTTGTGGTTCCACTAACAAGCCCCTTTTTAATGATCGTAAAATCAAAGGTCGCCTTATTTTTCTTCTCTCCAACTTTATAGGGCATCTGCGGTAACTGATAAGCTGCCTTTGGAAGCAATTTCAATCGTTTATCCTTGTCTTCCTCCTTTATGGTTGCATTATATGCATCTAAAGCAGCTGGATACTCCTCGATTTCATAATCAAGACTCCACTGATTAGGATAGTTTGTTGCGACCCCTGCCTCCCCTTTTATCTGTTCGGCACTTGTTGGCGTCAATTTGACCAGATCAAGTTGCAATCCCGGCGAGATAAACTCCAAAAAAGGATCCTTGACAATAGGTATTAGTAAGACGACTCCCATCTCTGGCTTAAGCGGCTGCAACAAGCCACCCTCAGATTCAATACGGCAGGGAAGCACATATTGCTCTTTGTATTTACCTTGTAGCGCTTTTATTTTCTCAGTATCGAAGATAAATGGAACATCTCGCTGCGTGTCTTTATCCCCAAATGTTAAAACAGAATTACCCATTGTATAACAATCTGCTGGAAGCAGTCTATAATTTGTTCCTTCTCGAGCATTATAATCAGCCAGATATGCTTCATCAATTTTAAAGTTCACCTTCGCTTCCTTCTGCCCAATTCCAGCTTTCACAACGGTCACATTGTAATCAAACTTTCCCCAGTCAAATACAGTTATTTTATTTTCTTTAAAGTCTCTGAAATAAATGGTATCATCGACCATATTATTCATTCGATCATCCTTCTGACATCCAAGAATCAGGGCAAATGCCAACAGGAAGACACAATAGGATATATAATTTCTCATCTTCTTCAGTATTAGTAAATTTGCACTACCATCCATAGTTCTGTGTAATGTTGACCATCTCGCTCAATTGCTTTTGATGTATCGGAAAGAAATAATGCTTTGGCTGAAAAACTCGTCTTCCAGGAAAAACATCTTTCGTTCTTTCCCATGAGGCTTCATACGTTTTGGCGGCAACATTACGCGTGTAATAAGGTTCGTTCATTTCCTGCTCTGCGATCATCCAAGTTCTTAGATCCGGATAGCGATGCCCCTCAAAAGCCATTTCTACCATCCGTTCTTTGCGGAGCAATACCCGAAGCAACTCCTTATTTCCTAATACTTCAGGATAAGCGACCTCCATTTTATTCAATCCACTACGTTCACGCACCAGATTGACATAGCGCAACGCTTCCGCTTCATCCCGGTTTGGTTTTTCATTACATGCTTCTGCATAATTGAGGTATATCTCAGCAAGGCGATAATAGGGCCAAGCAAACTGCCCCCAGTTTCCCGACTCGATATCATTTGTCGGGTCACTCATTCTTCGCCAAAGGTACCCAGATTTTACACAGTCACCTGTTGTGGTATAGGTTGATGTTCCGCCATCAAAAAACGTAACCTTCTTCATGCCATGTAATGTATTGATCCAGTACATTCCATTAGCCAAAATAGAGGCGTAGAAGCGGGCATCACGTCCCACACAACTGTTATGAGCTTTGAAGTTCCCAAAATTGTCCAATGGATGGACATAGTTATCTGTAAATCCCGTTTCTTGATACCCCGATTTTTCATCGATAATCGGTTGGCCATTGGCACTATACCCTGTTACCGGATATCGTCCAGAACTTGCCATGGGATAACCATCTACTAATTTCAATGATGGCGCATATCCACCCCAGCCCGTTGTCACTACCCGGGGCGGAGCTGTACGGACATTATAATTAAAGCCATCGTCTGACCAGCGGCCCCAAATAGTTTCTGAATTCCATTTTTCGAAATAAATACCCATATAAGACTTTATAGCTCGACGAAAGGAATTTGTCTCTTTATTGTCCTGATACAGTGCATACAGATTTAAATCAATCACATCTTTGGCCGCTTTGGCCGCCAGCTCCCATTTAGTGGGATTGGTAGTCTGAGGAAACAAGAATTCTCCGCTTTTATTCTTCATTCCAACATATAATTTTGCGCCATTAAATAAGGGACGTGCCATATACAATAACAGTTCCGATTTTGCAGCCATGACGGCACCTTTTGTCAGGCGACCATACCATGCCTGATCTGTAATCTCCCGAGGCAATACCGCTGTTGACTTATCAAATTCGGAGAGAATAAAATCTACATTGGCTTGCAAAGGCATTCGATCCACTGACCTAGCGTCGATTTTATCATCAGCAGCTCGATCACCCCAAATATATACTGGTCCATAGCGTCTTAATAGCAAGTAATAAAAATACGCGCGTAAGAATCTCGCTTCTGCCTTCATAATGCTTTTGGTTGATTCATCTAATTCCACGTTTTTATCAATATTATTGATAAAAACGGTCGCCTGGTTGATCCCTTGATAATTATGTACCCAAGTCGCATATTCATCCGTGGTAACACCCCATCCTCCATTAGCGAAGTTGAGCCAGGGCACCCAAGCCACCCAAGAAAATAGCGCTTCATCACTCAGCGGGACATTCCCCCCTTCACTATTAAACAGATCATGCTCAACGGGTAGATAACCATATACCTGAGCTAGATATCTCTCAGTTGTAATACGCTTCATAAACGTCTCATCGAGGGTTTTTTGATTGGCCAGATCGACATCTAAATACTTGCTGCATGCCCCAAAGAAAAATGGCACCAAAAGACAAGACAGGAGGTAAATATATTTTTTCATCATTTTTTCAGTTAAAATATCACACTTAGACCAATATTAAATACACGCATTTGCGGGTAGCTGCTTCCGGACACTGTTTCCAGTTCAGGATCCCATAACTTGAATTTACTGAATGTAAAGACATTCACTCCTTGTGCATACAAACGCAGGGAGGATAACTTCCATTTTTCAATCCATTGTTTGGGCAATGTATAGCCAAACTCCAAATTCTTTAAGCGGATAAAACTCATGTCCCGCTGCCACCATGTTGATGCTTGGGAATTATTTGCAATGTTAAGCGACAGGCGTGGGTAGAGCGCATTTGGATTGGGATTATCAGCACTCCAGCGGTTATCCGCAACATCTGCATAAATTTGTCCCGAATTCCAGATATTGCCCGTCTGTCCGTACAAAGGTCCTCCCGCAATAATCCGGGTGATATCCCCCACACCGTGAAAAAATGCTGCAATATCGAAACCTCTCCAAGATACACTTGTTCCAAAACCATACGTCAACTGCGGCATATCGGTATCACCGATAGCGACCATATCTTCAGAAGATATCTGCCCATCGCCGTTGATATCTCGGTACTTCAAATCTCCCGGACGTGGAGGGCTAAATTTTTGTACTGGACTATGTGCGATTTCCTCCTCCGACTGAAACAAACTCATCGCGATTAGACCACGTTGCTGCCCCCAACGTTGTCCTATATCCGATTGGTAGGCCCATATCGGGGTGGGTTTATCATCAAAGATTTTTTTGTTGCGATTATAAGTGATATTACCCCGAACCTGAAGGCCGAAATCTCCTTGATGATGGTTAAATTCCAAAGAACCTTCTATCCCTTTATTCTCCATTTTACCGATATTCACTAACGGCTTTATATTAACTCCGACGATAGATGGAACACTTTCTTGTGGAATATAAATCCCTTCACGTTTCTCGGCAAAATAATCCGCCTGAATCGTCAACTTATTGAACATGGTTAATTCCACGCCAATATTGCGCTTCAAAGCGCTTTCCCAGGCGACCAATGGATTTCCTGGATAACCTGTTGCAATTCCAGTCAGTATTTTCTTCCCTGCTAAGCCAAATGTATATCCACCACGATCTTCCATCTCCGAGTTATAGGCAAATCGGCGGCGCCCATCAATCTTATCACTACCGATCTTACCAATGGATCCCCGTATCTTTAGGAAATTTATCACCGGCAATAACGGTTTAAAGAACGATTCATTACTCAACACGTAGCCCATTGCCAAGGACGGAAAGAATCCGAAACGCTTTTTGGGCGCAAAATTTTCCGATCCATTATAGCCAAAGTTTCCTTCAATAAAATAGCGGTCCTGATATGAATAAGTTAGGCGGGAGGCAATCCCAGTATTACGATAAGGAAGCGCTGCAATGTAATTTTTACTTGGAAAATTATTCGTTCGCTCGCGCATAGAAAATAAGAATAGCCCACCTAAACGATGTTTGTCAGCGAACAGCCGATCATACATCAGAGAACTTTCAAAGTTAATCGCCCGTTCGCCAGAATGAAAGTCTTCCAGTTCGAAATAGTCGCTTCCCGCACCATTATCTATCAAAATAAGATTTCCATCGCTGTCCCGTGCATTCTTCTTGTCTACATAATAGGTGACTGGATTCTTCCGCCTATCCAAAGATGTAGAGTTCTTCGCATCCCAAGAAAATTTGACATTGGTTCTTAATCCGGGCGTGATTAATTCAGAGAAATCCTGCGTTATTCCAACCAAGGACTGGGCATTATTCCAAAAATCTTTCGAATACCCTGTTGTATTTAGAAAATAATAGGGACTCATTGCATAGGCTCCTGTCGAAAATTGCGTTGGAGTGGCCACGGGGGTGGTATGCAGGATGATATCATACATGGTTCCTAAATCCACTCCTAAACGATTCTTTGTTTCAAACTGATTGGAAAGATTTAAATTGACTTCGGTCGAAGGTGAAAGCCTAATGTCTACATTTGACCGGAAATTGATTCGGTCGAAATTCACAGAAGGATCATAGTTGGATGTCTTTCGAGGTTGAAAAATCCCATTTTCTTTCATATAGGAACCCGACACATAATACTTAATAAAATCTCCACCTCCAGTGACATTCATGTTGAGCCTGCCATTGGACGTTCTTTTCTTAAATATTTCCTGCATCCAATCCACATTAGGGTATACATCCGGATCTAACTTATTTATATGCTTGTTGATCTCCTCTGGCGATAGTGGTGCCACACCAGATTGTTCATAATTAAGATCGTGATAATAGTCCAACCATTGTGCGGCATTGGCCAGTTTTGGTAGTCGTATGGGTTCCAGCATACCACGTTCTACACGTGCATTGATTGTTGGTTTGGCACTTTTTTTTCCTCGCTTTGTTGTGATGATCACAATGCCATTGGCACCTCTTACCCCGTAGACAGCGGTGGCTGTCGCATCTTTTAAAACGGAAAATGATTCCACATCCTCAGGGTCAACTAAATCCATGGGACGTTCGATTCCATCGACCAAGATCAATGGACTGTTACTTCCAGCGAAACTACTGACTCCCCGTATCCAAAATGATGTCGCCGATCCAGGTTCACCGGAGCCTTGTACAGTAACGACTCCCGCCATTTGTCCAGCCAATGAACTACTGATTTTCGCAACGGGGCTTTTTAACTGTTGTGGTGAGACACTACTAATAGCACCTATTACACTGATTTTACGCTGTTTTCCGTAAGCAACAACAACAGCTTCCTCTAGATCTCTGACCGCAGCTTCCAATGTTACGTTTACTTGGGTTGAGTTTCCGATAGGCTGTTCGATAGGTTGATAGCCCACCAAGGAAAACACAAGTGTCTTGTGCTGATCTTCTATTTCCAAGGTATATCGTCCCTGTGCATCGGTCTTTGTTGCTACACTTGTCCCTTTAACCGCAACGGTGACGCTCTCCAATGCATTCCCCTTTGCATCTGAAACGACCCCAGCAATCTTTTTTTTCTGTACTCGAGCGACACTTTGTGGCAGGTTAGACGATGCTGGTTTTGCAACGATCAATACCGTATTAAGATTTAGCTCATAAGCGAGATTTCTTTCGGTCAAAAACTCTTGCAGGACCTCCTTAAAGTTTCTATTTTTTGCTTTAATGGTCACCCGCTTCTGTTTATCGATTAATTTATTATTGTACAAAAATTCGTACCCCGTTTGTTTTTGAATCTCATCCAGGACATCCACCAAATGTCCGTTTTTTATATCCAAGGTTACTTGTTGACCAAAGCTAGCTGCATGGACATGCACCATGGAGATGACGAGGATTAGTATACATACTTTCATCCTGATAAATGCTTTTACAAAGAATTTCTGTTTAAAAAAGCAACTTTTGCTGTTCCTTTTATACATTTGTATAAGTTTGGTGTTAAATGGTTTATAACTCAATTAGGTCTATTTAATTGCTAAGCATCGATCGGGAGTGTTACGAGCACTTCCGATTACTTTTAGCTTCATCTCGTATTGTCACATAACAAGGACCCTCCCATCCTGAATTTTAAATTTATAATTGGATGTCTTTTCGAGCTGCTTGAGTAAATCTGAAAGCTTCTTGGTTCTTTTCATCATAGCAGTAAATGTATCTGTTGAAGTCGATTGTATCGTGATCTCCTTGATATCATACCATTCTTTTACTTTTTGAAGCACTGTTTCTATATCATCTTCTGTAAAGCGGAAAAAGCCATCGCGCCAAGCCAAGATCTCTTTTAGATCGGCCTGCTTCAATACGATCTGCTGTTGTTGTGGATCTGACTCCGCTTGCATACCCGGGGCTAGAATTTTATGCGTGCCGCCCAAGCTAACCTCTACTTTACCTTTGATCAAAGTCGTCAGAGTTTTGGTTTTGGTTAAATCGGATGACACATTAAACTGTGTTCCCAGGACTTTAATCCGTGTTTGCTTTGTTTCTACGATAAAGGGCTTCGCGGGATCATGGGCGACATCAAAATAGGCCTCACCATCTAAGAAAACTAATCTATTGGCGGTCTCAAAATGTACGGGGTAAGTTAAACTGGATCCTGAATTCAAATGTACCTTTGTCCCATCAATCAGTTGTAGTGTCAAAGCACTCCCTTTGGGGCTATGAAATGTCCGTTTTTCAGAACCACGCTCACCATGTTTCAGTTGATATAGCAACGTTCCATCGCTGTCTCTAACAATAGTCAGATTACCCTTGTCCAACGACTCGGGATTATCGGCAGAAATCGAATATTGCTCACCTGTAGACAGTGTAAGTATGGGGGCATTCCCATCAGGGAGAGCGATCTCATTCGTTAAAACCTGTTTGGGATGTGTTATTGGCGCCGCTTCACGCTTTACAAAGTATACGATCGAAAAACAAAAAAGAACAACCGCAGCGGCTAAACTCCCCCACTTGACATAGTTTATTCTATTTCTTCCACTGTCTGCTGATTCTTCTTTATTTTCTTGAATACGATGGGAGAGCTGCCTGGCCACACTATCCCTGTCAAATAGTTCTGAACGAACTGGGATCTCCTCCTCCATACGCTCAAAGAGAGATGAAAACTGGGATTCATCCAGATCATCCAATTTATCTAACATCTCTTTTAACTCAGTCCGCGAGATTGTATTTCGGAAATAATTGGTCAGCAAATAGCGTAGTCTTTCTTCTTGCATGGTCAAATTGGTTCGTACTTTCTAAGTTTATTTTAGACAGTACACCACAAGAGCAAAAAAGGACTACATGAAATATTCTTTTTTTAAAAAAAATAAAAAAATAGGGATAATAACAGGTTTCTTCCAGATCGGGCCTGTTTCAGTGATTTTGATGCTCTGGCAAGATGATTTTTTACCGTGTTTTTAGAGAGGTTTAGTTCTTCAGCTATTTGTTGAGAGGGAACTTCATCGACCCTGCTCAAGGTAAATATAAGTTTTTGTTGAGCAGGTAACTGGGAAAGGTAACCCTCAATTTCTTCGGACAGCTCTTTTCGTTCGACCATTCGATCAGCGGTCTCCGATTGGCTTTCGATGTGATATGCTAATAGTTCAAAAGCAGCATGTGATCGCTTAATACTCCTTAGTTTGTTAAAGCACTCTCTTTTGGCCAAAACATATAGAAATGGCCAAAGATCTACATCCTGTTTTATGCTCATACGATTGGTCCACAGCTTAACAAACACCTCCTGCACAATATCTTCGCTCCATCCCGTATCTTTCAACAAATGAAAGGAAACATCAAAGATTCGATCTGCATACAGCTGGTAAAACTGTAGCAAAGCGGCCTCACTTCCCATAGCGAGATCCTGAACCAAATTAGCTTCATAAAATTCTTTTCTCATAACCCAAGTCCCAACGCTTCAGTATATTGGTCGTTTTTCTTTTCCGGTAAAATCAGTTTATTGAGACAATTTAGCAATTATTTCAACAGCACCGCCTTTTTTTATTTAAAGTTTCATTTTCTCATAAAAATAAATTACTTGCGCATCAGCTTATATTATATATATATTATTTTTTTGTTTCGCCCAAGTCCTGCAACTCCGTTTTTTTTCACCAAACTTATTGATATACAGATTTTAACCTGAATATATCAGACTAATAAATAGCACCGGGAGCAGCCTTTTCCTGCAATTCTTTATATTGTAAAATCTTCTGCAATACCTCAGGATTTTCGATAACTTTTGGCCCAAACTTAGAACTTTTCATGTAGGTGAGTATGGATTGCAACATCTGTTTTGCAACAGGTCGCTGGTCCAAATCAGTCGTGAGATCAAATGAGGCGACCATTAGTTTACCATTCCCCACTGTCCCCTCAAATAGCGAAGCTAATTTTCTATTGTTTGCAAAATTATCTATCATCTCTACAAGGGTTTCGCCACCTTTGATCTGATCCATCAACATTGTTGTCGATTTGATCTGTAGGTCCCACCACTGCCAGTCGGTATGTCCCTCTGTCGGAAAATCAGCGAATACAGGGTGTTTTGGATCACAGAGCAATCCCATTGTCCCAGCTTGCTTCGGAAAATGTACAGGGCTCCAAAATACCGGAACAAACTTGCCTTCAATACCTGTAATTTTTTTCCAATCAGGATTTAAAAGGACCTTTTTACCTGCCTGCAACAGCCGTAAAGCTTCGTCCAGCTCCCTTGTATAGCTTACATCAGCAAAATCAATTTGATTTTCGTTAGGATACACCCATATATTCCAATGATTTTCATAGCTCGTGCCTTTGAGATTAATATGAACTGTCAACTTTTTAGCTTGTTGTATAGCCTGCAGTGGCACTTCAAAACGGCCTACATTCCCGTTGTACCCCTGACCTACGACTGTTTGAAAGTGACCTTTTGCAACAGTTTTCGTACCATCTTTCATAGACCACTCGACCAACTGATCGCTCAATGCTGCAACTCCATAATTGCTGATGTCTAAAATCCCCTCAAATACTTCATCATTGGTATATACGGCTTTGGAAAACTGGAGCAAGGGAACTACTGGTGCACAAAACTGTCTAAATTCAGCTGCCGAAAGAATGTTCTTACTATCCCAAAAGGCATCCAATAGCCCCACCAAAGCCGTGCCTTGGCCCGGGAAATCATGGAGATCCAATAATTGATAACCGCTGATGCCTGGTGTTTTTAAGGCCCGTTCCAGCTCTTCTTTATAGAGAATTGCTGCCAACTTGCCTGACGACATGGTATATGCCTTCGCTTTATGCAATAAACCCTTGCGTTTCAGATCTTCGGCTACAGCAATAAAGTTTAACGGCTTTAAAACGCCAGTATACTTTTTGATCTCCGCCAAATTGGGATAAACAGCATATTGTCCGATCTCATGAGTAACCACAGGAATCGAAACGCCATCCAATGAAGCGCTGTAATTTTTATTAAAGACAGGAGGTTCACTATTAAAGACCCCCTGTCCTCTCACCCAACCTTTTGCCGTCCACTGCGTAATCAGAAAATCGTCAAAAGGTTCACCGACAATTCCATGTCCTTGTTGAAAAGTAAATGATGTCGCCGTATATAGATGTCTCTTATCTTTCTCTTTCAGTTTTTTTACCAGTGCGTTAAGGGTATCGAAGTCACCACTCAGCTCATTTCCCATACTCCAAAAGCAAAACGATGGATGATTGCCATATTGCCTGATCATCTTATCAGCTTCCTCATATAAAAAACGTAGCACTGCATCATCCTTACCAGCATTATTTTCCCAGATAGGCAATTCGACCTGAAGATAGAACCCCATTTCATCAGCTACAGCAAAAGCAGCTTCCGGAGGGCACCAAGAATGGAACCGTAAATGATTGAGTCCCCATTCCTTTGCAGTCAAAAAGACCTTCTTCCATCCTGCTTTGTCCATTGGGGGATGCCCTGTCAACGGAAAAATACTGCATTCCAATGTCCCCCGAAGAAACAGAGGCTGCCCATTGATTTTCATGACCGTTCCCTCCCTTGACAATTCACGCATACCAAATGATGTACTCATCACATTGACTCCCTCATTCGAGCGGCACACCACTTCTACGTCATAGAGATTTGGTGAAAATTCGCTCCATGACCGGATATTCGCGCCCAGATCATAGCTTAATTGTATGGTGGAATCACCAGGGGCTAATAAAACCTCCTTTTCTATCGTCGGAAGATACTTGCTCTCACCCTTAAATCTGGTTCTTACCCGGAGTGTACTATTGGTATTTCTTTGTGTTTTATTTGAAAGAACTACCTTTAGGTCTACACATTTTGCTGTCAAAATCGGAAAAGTAATTACTTGCTTGATATGAACCCGATCCATTGCTTCAATGTACATCGAACCGATCATTCCGTTCCACATAATCTGGGTATGATCCGTATAGGCATGTGCCATGTCATCGACACTGATCGCCAACTTCTTGCGGTTATCAATGCGGATAGTCAGACGATGCTTTTTCCCAGCCTTTAAAAAAGAACTTAAATCAAATTCATGTGAACCTATCAGACTGTGCTGTTTTTGCGGAATTTCCACTCCGTCAACCCATACATTGGATTCCCATATAATCCGCTCCAGTTTCAGGATCATTTCTTTACCCGCCCAGCCTTTTGGAATAAATAGCTCCTTGCTGTACCAGGCTGCCCCCACATACCGATGTTTCCTTGTCAGATGTGAAAGTTGGGGTTTTGTAAGCGCCGGTGTTAAGCTATTCGCAGTTCCCAGTCCTGCATCGTCAGTTGTCCCAGGTAATTTAATGGGTGTTGTGAAAGACCTATTAGTCCAACCGTTCTTCGCACCCACATCCTCGGGGTCAAGTTGTACACTCCATTGTCCGGCAAGATTGAGCTGATGTCCTCCAACTGCCAAAACGCAGTAGCTCTGTAGAAGAGCAAGCAATAAAATGAGATAACGATGCATGTCTGAATTTAATTATTTGGGGTGACTTCCGCTATAAAAGAGCGTAGTATTGATAAACAACCCTGATGATTGGGCTCTAATTGCCTCACCTGTGCAAGATATTCCTTAGCCAGACCCGAATTTCCTTTACCTAAGTAACCCAACCCCATTACATATAAACAATGAATCCTATTTTTATAGTCGAGATCATCCTCCCAGATATCCATATCGGGCAATGAAACCGCAAAATAATCGATTTTAAAAGGTCTGTCCAAATAGGTTTTACCATGATTAATTAGACTTTGGAAACATTGTTCAGCTTTTTCTTCTTGTTTGAGCTCAAGCCAAGCCAATCCTTGAAAAAAGATCTTGTCCGGTTGTGGATCATTATAAAAAAGAGCCTGTTGGGGTTCCTGAGCTCCCTGCGTAGCTTTGATGAGATAGGCTGTTGCCTCCTCCTCATTTCCCAATGAACGGTATGCAACACCTTTGTAGTAATAAATATCGTTTTCCTCCATTGTAGTCAGTTTGCCCTCACCAAGATTATGCGGATAGCTGTCAATAGCTGTCAACAGGGCTAAGGCACTCTTCGGATCATTGGCTTTTAATCTTTCTTTGGCCAGTTCCAGATGACAGATAGTATATTGACGGGACACCTTCCCCTCTCCGCCTTCCCAAGGTTTAAACTGTCGGGAAGCCAATAACTGCCGAGCCTCTTCGTATCGTCCCAGAAGATTGAAAAGTGTAATCCGTTCCAAGAAAAGATCATCTCGACTAACGACAAGATCTGCATAGCGATCCAATAGCGTCAATCTTTCCGCGTAATTGTATCCTTGTTTCTTATAAAGCTGGTGAAGTTCCATCAGCAACCGCGCATCTGTCTCATCCAATGCAAATGCTTTTTCAAGCAAAGCAACAGCCTCCTCTTTTCGCCCCATTCGATTATAATAGGCCAGAGCCAGATTCCGGAAAACGGTAGGGAATTGTTGATCCAATTGTATTGCTTGCTCCCAGCAGTCTACCGCATCTTGATGTTGTCTCTTGCCGTACCATAGATTCCCCAGGTAGTAATATGCTTTTGCATCGTCATTATTGTGCAGGATTGCATCCTGAAGTATAACGATCTCTTCCAACCGATTTGGGAAGCAATAAGTCGGGTCCATGATACGAGCTTTGTCATAATAGGCTTTTGCTTGATCATTTTGTCCGATACAGGCGTTAAAATAACCCAGTGCATAATATATCATTGGATATACCGTTTGCGGATCATCGATTGTTTTTTCCAATAACTGGATGGCTTCTTCATACAGACCAGCTTGAGCAAAATCCAACGCATATTCCACCACACTCTGTACATTGACTTTACATAAATCTAGAATAGGCGATAATATAGTCTCGTCCTTTGTCAGCAAGTACCATTCAAATTGACAGCCCATATTAAATGGATCTATTTCCAGAGAATCTTTAATGTAACCCAACGCTTCATCTACCCGCTCCAGTTTTCTTAAAATCGAAGTTTTTAATTGCCGGGCTTTATGATGCTTCCAATTTCGGTTTATTGAACATTCTATTTTTTCCAGAGCAACCTCCCACTGTCCACGCGTTGCATCTATCTGTGCAAGACCAAAATAACCGGCATCCTGCCAGGCAGCATTCCAGGTTGCCTTGTAAAAAGCGGCATAGGCAACTTCCAGCTCACCGGATAATTGTAAAGCTAAGCCTAGATTATAATAGGCCTCGCCATCGTAAGGATTTGGATTACGTTCGGTAAGTCGCGCAATTGCGGTACGGAAGTAAGGGATGGATTCGGCGATCTTTCCATTTCTCAATAGAAGAGCACCCATTGCATTGTTACATCGTGCATCATGCGGATCCCGTCGTAATGCCTCAAGATAGTAATCCACAGGGCTATAGGTTGCGTGCCGATATTGTTCAAGATGCTGTCCTGTCAGGAACAATTCCTCCACAGATTGAACATCCTCTGGTATTGACGCAGCTTGAGCCGGTTCTGGGATATCTGTAATATCTTTTCGTTTTTCCAATTGATAATGCAACATTTCATTTTGATCACTATCATAAACCGATAGAATCAAATCAAATGGATCACTCTGCAAATCGGAAACAGTTTGTTTATAAATATCACGGGGGGAACAATGGATCTTTTCCTCGAGATATATTCGCCCTTGCTTATCCCTCAGAACAATATTAAGCCCTTCAAATGCAGCTGTTGCGTATAGAATAATGTCGGCACGCTGCTGATGGACCTCCATATTGAGGACAAGATCTTTCGTTGCATTCTTCACATGACCAACAGCCGCGTAGGGCATAAAATATTGTGACCATGATTTCACCTCATAAGGCTGTAACCAAGCAAAATCAGGTTGATTGTCGGTGTAAACACCTGCCATTAATTCGATATATGGACCATTTTCGTCTGTCAGATTCCGGTCCCAAGCTAAACCAAAATCACCGTTACCCCATGTCCATTGTTTCTTTCCCGGAGAAATGTGGTGGTCCGCAACGTGCAACATCCCCGCATTGGTGTCTCCGGCTTCGTAACCTCCCACAAAATTATATTTTGATTGGATGGCCATATAGGATGTCGGAACAGGAATATTTTTGTATTGTGCTATATCAACTCCAGCTGAATAATCGTATTTATAATAGGTTCCTGTCGCGATCGGAAATGTTGAAACTTCCCTTTTGCCATGATCAAAAACAGCGTTTACATCGGGTGGAAAAACAGAGTAATAGTCATCATTGACGACAACAGCTGGATTGGCCCACCAGAGGAAAGTTTGCGGTAAGGCCGTGCGGTTATAGACTTGCACTTTTATTTCAATATAGGCTTTGTCGGGATAAAGTGTAAATCCCTGCATGGCTTTCATGCGAAACATGCGTTCGATTTCATTGCACCATACGGTCACACTGCCATCTGCATTATGCTCAACTAAATATTCTGTTGGCATAAAGGTTGTTGGCCGGTGATGCTGAGGCCAATTGAATTCGATTCCACCAGAAATCCAAGGGCCTGTAAGCCCTACCAGAGCCGGCTTTATTACCTCATTATAATAAACAAAATGCCGTTCTCTGACTTTATCATAGGCCATGTGGATCCTTCCGCCGAGTTCAGGCAGAATCATCACTTTGATATATTCATTTTCAATAAATAGTGCCTGATAGATCTTATCCTGTTTCTCATCACTAATTTTTTCAATAATGGGATAAGGATATACCACACCTGAGCTACCTTGGTATACACGTTTTTCAGCAAAAATCGGATTTTTTTCCATCGTACCAACCTCGTAGGTTGGTATCGCCACAGGTTCCTCCCAAACTTTTACTATGCCGCGCTGATCGACTGTAGATTTAATCAGGTAACGTGTCAATTCTGTCATGTTCTAAAGAGCTATTAGGTTATATACTGTAAGTTGATTTAATTATAAAAATGGATTCCCATATGCAAAAATCAGGGTGTTATGGCTTCATCAGACCATTCCTGTTCAATTTCCTCGAGGCTTTTGCCTTTGGTCTCTTTCAATTGCCCCCACAAAAAGACATAGCCAATCAAGCAGACTATTCCATACAGCCAAAATGTGCCCGCCGCTCCCAAGCTTTGGTTCAATATCGGAAAGGTATAGGTAAGTACGAAACATGCTATCCATAATAGCGAGGTAGCTATAGCCATAGCTTGAGCTCTAACTGCTGTAGGGAAAATTTCAGCTATGATAACCCAAGTCACCGGCGCTAATGTCATCGCATAAACCGCAATTCCAGCTAATACCAGAAGAAGTACAAAGATACCGCTGCAATTGAAATAGTAGCAAGCACCTAAAGCCGCATAAATACCAAAAAGTCCCGCAGCACCAAACAACATTAATGCGCGACGCCCAACCCTATCGACCATATACATTCCTACGAAGGTAAAGATGACATTGATCACACCGGTTATAATAATATTGAAGAGCATCCCCGAAACCGTGTATCCTGCAGCTGTAAAAATCTCTTGCGCATAGTTAAAGATCACGTTGATGCCACACCATTGTTGAAAAACTGCGATAAAACTTCCGAGCAGCAACAACTGCAATAATTTCCCCCTAAATAGATTTCTTTTCTTTAGTTTATTATGGTTTTTATTGGCAGTGTCAATGGTAGCCATGTTTTCGTTAGCATAATAATCACCACCCATCCGCAAAAAGATACGTCTGGCCTCTTCATGTTTTCCTTTGTTGTATAGCCATCTGGGACTTTCCGGGATCAGGAAAAGCAGTAATAAAAAAATAACTGCTGGAATCGCTCCTGCCCAAAACATCCACCGCCAGCCCTGCTGTCCATTCCATGTTGTCGCGATAATCTCATCAGGTAACACAGGTTTTGCAATTAGCCAATTGACAATCTGCGCAGCGAGTATACCCAATACAATCGTCAGTTGGTTGATTGAAACAAATTTTCCACGACTCTCCGCAGGTGCTATCTCAGCAATATACATCGGTGCCAAATTGGAAGCTACACCTATACCGATTCCGCCGAGCACCCGATAGATAATAAAGATGTTAAGGTCAGCAGCCATACCCGTCCCTACCGCAGAAATAATAAATAGAATTGCGGCAGTATAGATCAATGGCTTTCTTCCATAACGATCTGCCAAGCCTCCTGAAAGTAATACGCCGATAAAGCTGCCTACAATCGCTGACGACATCGCCCAACCTTGAAGTGCTGGGTCAGATTCCAAATGAAAATATGCCTCGTAGAAAGGCTTCGCCCCTCCAATGACAACCCAATCGTAGCCAAAAAGAAACCCACCAATAGCGGCCACAAAAGTGATTAACAGCAAATACGTCGTCGCGGTCTTTTGCATAAGAATTTACATATTTAGATTTATTGACGTAAAATTACAGGAATACTGCATGAGAATCATGTAAGTGAGCACGATAAACATGTAAAATATTATTATTTTTACAGCATATACCAAATTTCCTAACTTATGATTCGAGATACGGATGTAATTGCAGAAGGATTCAAAGGAGAGAAGGCAATTGTGCTTCCTTATTCCGTGTGCAACTATCAAGCACTGAATAATATCACTTCAAAATTGCATATAACGCATATCGGCTACTATCCGACAGCAAAAAAGCATTACCGCGATCGACAGGAAGGCTGTACAGAATATATTTTGATCTATTGTGAGAAAGGGCGCGGTTGGATCAAACAGGATGAAATGCTATATAATCTCTCTAGGAACGACCTTTATATCATTCCAAAAAATACAACGCATTCCTATGGATCCAAAGCCAATGATCCCTGGAGTATTTATTGGATTCACTTTCAGGGCACGGAGGCTTCCCTTTTTGAAAACATAATCGGGCAGATCATTCATATCAATGATACTGACTCAAATAAACATACTGATCGTTTTCAGCTGTTCGAAAGTATCTACAAAAATTTGGAAATGGGCTATAGTCCGGAAAATTTAGAATACACGAGCTTCTGCCTTCAATATTTTTTGGCATCTATCAAATATTCAGCGCAATACGAAGAGAGCAATCGAATTAAACATGATAATATCATTCAGGATATCATCATGTTTATGAAGGACAATCTGGAGAGCAACATTAGTTTAGATGAAATTTCAGCACATTTTAATTATTCAAAATCCCACTTAATTAATCTCTTCAAGCAGAAAACATCCTATCCACCCATGGTATACTACAATCAATTACGCATGCAAAGGGCCTGCTCCTATTTACAATTTACATTACTGAAAATTAAAGAGATCGCTTTCAAATTGAATTTCTATGATCCATTTCATTTTTCCAAAGCTTTTACCAAAGAGATGAAGATGTCCCCCCAAGATTACCGGAAAAAGTATCAGAAATAGATCGATTAAATTTCATAAGGCCTCCCGTTAGAGGTTGCTCTCTTCACAAAAAACAACTTTCTCCGAAAGACCATATTTCAGGTAAAACAGATGCAACAATTTCTTATAGCCCCATTTAGCATGGGTCTATTTCAAATAGCTTCCTATCTAAAGTCTACCCTTAGGTAAAAGAAAACGATTTATAGCACTGATACCTCGCTTTACCCCACAGGTAGAACTACTTTTAAAGTGGAAATTTGGGTGTCCTTTTTTCGAGAAAAGCGGAAACTCCTTCTTTGAAGTCGTCTGTGCCGAACAAATGACCAAATGCATCCATCTCCACCTTACTACCATCCCGTTTTTTATCTCCGGCGGCATTGATAGCATCAATGGCATTGGCAACCGCAATACGTGACCGTGTAAATATTTTTTTTAGGATTTCTTCTGCTCTAGCGATTAGCTTTTCTTGCGGGACCACTTCGTTAACCATACCCATTTCATAAGCTTTTTGCGCATCAATCATATCGCCGGTCAGGATCATCTGCATCGCTCGTCCCTTTCCTATTAACGCGGGCAGGCGCTGTGTACCTCCGTAACCCGGTATTAATCCCAGTGAAACCTCCGGAAGTCCCATTTTTGCATTTTCAGAAGCGATACGTATATGACAGGCTAATGCCATCTCAAGTCCGCCCCCTAACGCATAACCATTAATAGCGGCTATAACAGGTTTTGGAGCCGCCTCGATAAGATCTGTAAATATGATATGGCCGCGCTCGCTCAACCAACGTGCCTGAACGACGGACAAGTCGGTAAACTCCTTGATATCCGCTCCAGCAACAAATGCTTTGCGGCCTGCTCCTGTCAAAATAATACCGCGCACATGATTATCTGCATTAAAATGCTTAAAAATCTCCTGTAATTCATCGAGTGTCTCCTGATTCAAGGCATTCATCTGAGACTCGCGATCGATTATAATATAGCCAATGCTATCTTTAACCTCATATTTTAAGTTCGAATATTGGATCATAAAGCTAAAAATTAAAATGTATGGATGCGGTGAAGGTATCTGAAGGAACCCCTTCTCCACCCTTGTAGCTCAATCTTTTTTTATACTCTAATCTAAGCAATTTAAATATATTATCCACCCCTACCAAACCTTCAACATAAGGTCTATCGCGGACCGCTTTAGTTTGAATGATACCATCTTTATCCGCCTCAAACTGAATATTTTCAGGGGTAACAAAAGGATTATTCACGTCGCTTAATTTTCCATAGAAAGCCTTAAAGCCAGTAACTTCACGCCATTTCAGTCTTTTAAACAAAGGGATTCTATTGAAGAAAAAACCGTTCCAATTGTGATAATAGGTCAATTTTAAAAACTGATCTGATGCAAATTCCGAAGTGGCCATCAAATCAAAATTTACCAAAGGCCCAGATTTATCTCTAGTGACTTCGGGAAGCTCTAATAGGGTATATGGCAAATGTTTCCCCCAGATCCTTCCACCTGAAAACTGAAGATCGGCCTGACCCGCCGGAGATAGAAATAATCTTTTGAACACACTAAATCGCAAAGCATCATAACTATAATCTGCCCCCCAAAAGCCTTTTAAACCCTTGTTATATTGAAGAGTAAAAATTGGATATTTGTTTTCTACCGTTCCACGATCCAGATTATGATAAGTAAAATCTTCATTTGGGGCCCAGCGCAAAATGACTTGTAGATCGTTGGTATTTACGCGACGGATAGTGTCTGGATTAGGTAGACTATTGACATAAAATAAATCGCCCCTAGGCTGTCTACGGGTATGTGTAAATGCAGTTCCAATACTAACATGGTTACCAAATTCGATCAGATGATCAAGGCGATAGATATCATTGAATTGCCACTTATTTGGTCTGTTCTTTCCAAAGGACCTGAAAAATCCGTCCCCTTTTAGGAAGCCTAAATTGCGCCCCGGCTCCATGACATCGTGCTGGACGGTAAAGCGCAGGTAGTTCGCGGGGAATTGAACAATACGTTCTCCATTTAATGTAAATGCCGTACTCAGATAATACTTTATTTCCTTGTCTTTATCTCCATAGGCGGTATAACCCTCTATAAATGCTTTCTCGGAAAATAAACGCGTTGTCCGACCACTCAATCGAATACGATTGCCTTCATAGTTATTCCGACTATAGAGATACTCTAATGGTCCGAACTCAACCTTCCCTGCATTATAATATCCCTTGGCCAATAGATAGCCTAATGCTACTAACTGATTGAAAGAACGCATGTTTTGAACGGAGTCAACTTTCTGATAGGCTCCCAATTCTGCCTTGCTTAGTGGTGTAGGTCTGACTTGAACTATTGGGACTTTTGTTGCAGACTGCAGCAGGTATTTTTTTTCAACAGGGACACCAACAAAATTCTCATTTGAGATTGAATCTGTCCGATGCCCCAGATACCGCGTTTCGCGCCGCCCATATAAAACGTCGGATTTACTTCCTCCAAACAACATTTTTAAATCAGCATGTACCGGAAGCATACTACCATTTTTAAATTCGCTGTACCCCAGATCAATCTGTACATCATTGATCCAGTTGATATTTGCAGTCTTTCCAATATTCAGTGTTGCCTGATGAACAGCATAACGTGTATCATCTGATATCAAAAGTACACCGTAGAACAATAAATCAATTTTAGACTTACCCTCAAAATGAAGTTCGATATAGTCTTTACCAGCTATTTGAATGGTATCCTGTATACGATATTTGTAAAAGGCTGTTGCGCCGCTGGCTATTGGACTCAGTATACCCTTATTCGTAACCTGTATGGTATTGTCATAGAGATCGACATCTCGAAGTATTGTTTGAAAACGGGTCTGCCAATTGTCGTTATTAAAAAAACGGGGATTTAGTTCGGTTTGATTATGGCTGATAACGATCTTCTTGCTTCGGTTAGGATCATATGAAGAATATACATTCGCATAATTTTCCTCCAAATAGAATGGTGCGATTGTTACCCCCCTAAATACAGCTGAATCTATATTCTCAAAAAGAAACCGAAACGGCTTTGGAAATTTCTTGGCTTTATCTTCAGGGTTCACAAACCCAAATTGCGTCTTCTCATATTCGTCAAAACGAATTTCAGGGATACGGCTATAATGATTTTGTGAGCGATGGGCAATGACCTGCTCTATTAAAGCAATCGCAGGATCTTTCGGCTTCTTATTTTTTCTATTAATAACAACTATATCCAAGGTATTATCTTTCGCCGTTAACCGGACAGTCATCAAAGAATCACGCCCACGACGAACATCAACTGTCCTTCGTTCATAAGCCACAGCCCCAAATACCAATTGCTTGTATAGCTTTTTATCCAGAATCTTAAAATAACCAAGCGTATCGCTGACACCACCGCCATCCTCCCCAACCCAGTTGATGGAGACGCGACTAATCCCCTTTCCTGTCTGTGCGTCAACAACCTTCCCACGGATAAATTCTTGTGCAATTGCTGTTCCTCCCATCAGTAGGAACAGCAACACACTCAAAAAGCTTATTGAAAAATATTTAACACACACTTTAAACACCATCTGCAAACTGATAGGATTTCTTTTTTACAATATACAATTTGTATTCAAGAGTTATATCAATAAATATAAAAAAAGCATAGCGAAATCGCTATGCTTTATTAAACAACAAGTATTTTAACAGAAACTTTATATTAATTTTAAAAGACAGTCCGGATATACTCCGATAAGAATTGTCAATCCAACTGCAAGTAGTAGAACAAATGAATAATTCCACTGCACATTTACACAGGATTCTTCACTATCTCTAAAGTACATTGCAACCACCACTTTCAAATAATAGTAAACTGCGATAGCAGCATTAATCACGGCCAAAATCAGCAATACAATGTGGTAATCCTCCATAACCGAAGAGAACATCATAAACTTACCAATAAATCCGGCGGTTAAAGGAATACCTGCAAGTGAAAGCATAGCCACTGTCATAGCAAATGCTAACATTGGATTTCGTTTTCCTAGTCCATTGAACGCCTCAAAATGTTCGGATCCCGTTGTCTTCTTTACAAGGATCAACCCTGTAAATGCTACAATTGTTGCGAGTGAATAGGCCAGCCCATAAGCAAAGATACTGTTTGCTGAACTCGCTCCGACGGCGATAATTGCAAACAACATATAACCCGCATGAGAGATACTGGAATAAGCCAACATACGCTTGAAAGAAGATTGCATGACAGCCGAAATATTTCCGATAAACAATGTGATAATCGCTATAATCAAGAATACAGGCTCCCAAAAATCTTGTAAAGGAAGTAGACTGTAACTAAATAAGCGTAATAAACCTGCAAAAGAAGCCACTTTGACCACAGTACTCATATAACTTGTTATCAAAATAGGCGCCCCATCATACACATCTGGCGTCCAAAAGTGAAATGGTGCTGCCCCAACTTTGAATGTCAGGCCAACGATAAGCAATAGGATACCACCATAAAATAAGGGTGAGATCGCATGTGGATTATTCACAACATAGGCTTTTATCTCATCCAAATTGAAAGAGCCTGTGGCTCCATATAATAACGCAATACCAAACAATAAAAATCCGGTCGAAAATGCGCCCATTAAAAAGTATTTCAGTGCAGCCTCATTTGACGCTTTATCCCGTTTACGGATACCGACTAAAATATAAAGCGCCACGGACATGATTTCTATACCCAAAAAGAGCATAGAGAAATTATGATAGCTATTTACCAAAACAGCCCCGGTCAACGAAAATATCAGTAATGAATAATACTCTGCAACCTGTCCCCCCTCATCAAAATACCCTTTTGAAATAATAAATATGCACAAAGTAACGACGATACATAAGACCGAAAAAGCAATCGCGTAATGATCGAAATGAACCATCCCACTGAAAAGAGGTCCCTTGTCAGCTGTCCAATCGTTCAATAGAAAACCAATCGCTACCAAGAATCCAAGGATGGAAACCGGCAAAAGCAAGGTTTTCGCTTTGAACAAGCCAAGATAAAGAACAACTAATGCTAATATTGAAAGTGTAATTATAGCTCCCATACAAATTGATATATCTATTTATCTGCCTAAAAATGTGCTTAAGACTTCCACTGAACCCGCAGAAAGATTCAATAGGAAATTCGGGAATATACCGATATAAAGAATTAAGAAGGAGATCAAACTCAATACAACGAGTTCGCCCCCTTTTACATCTTCAAACTGCATCGTCTTGTCCGTTGCTTCTCCCAACATTGTCTGCTGATAAAGGCGCAGCGTATATACAGCTCCTAATATCAGCGTTAGTCCGCCGAAAACTGCAAACCAAAATCCATATTGAAATACACCTTTCAATAACAGAAACTCACCAATAAAACCGTTCGTTAGGGGCAGTCCAACTGCTCCCATACAGATAATCATAAAAAAGATCGCTAATTTCGGAGCCTTGCTCGCAATTCCGCCAAGTTCTGAAAGACTGCGTGTTTGTGTACGTTGCTGCACGATATCCAGTACATAAAAGAGTCCAATGACCGAAATACCGTGATTTAACATTTGTATTGTTGCACCGCTTAGACCATTTGTATTCCAAGTGAAGACCCCTGCACTGATCAATCCAACGTGCGCAATAGAGGAGTACGCGATCAACCGCTTAGCGTCGTCCTGCTTAATGGCGATGATAGAGGCATAAACAATTCCAATGACACATAAGATCATGGCAAATTGCCCATACAAAGCTACGCCCGTAGGAACCACAGGCAATAACCAACGCATTAAACCATATACCCCCATTTTCAACATAATACCAGCTAACAACATAGTTCCGGCCGCCGGGGCATTTGTATATGTATTCGGCTGCCAAGTGTGAAACGGAAAGATGGGAATCTTAATCGCAAAGGCGATAAAAAATGCCCAGAATAACCAACGTTGTGTGTTATCTCCCAGCTCCAAAGCGATAAAAGAAGTCCATTCAAAATCGTGGTTTGGTACCTGTTGATAGAGATAAAGAATTCCAATCAACATCAAAAGGCTTCCCAAAAAAGTATAAATGAAAAACTTTAGATTAACCCGAATACGGTCACCTTCGCCCCATAGTGCGCAGATAAAATAAATTGGAATCAAAGCGATTTCCCAACCAACATAGAATGTAAAAGCATCCAATGCCATAAACACAAGCAGTAATCCAGCTTGCATAAAAGCCATCAATGCATAAAAATTGCCCTTATAGTCTTTAGAAAAAGTCGTCGCAATAATGAAAGGCATCAATCCATTGGTCAATAGTATCAGCGGCAAGCTAATCCCGTCTACCCCAAGATGAAAATGAATATGCAAGGCAGAAATCCACTCCCAATTTTTTTCGAATTGCATTCCGCCATTTGGATCAAATTGACAAAGGAATGGGATAGTCAATGCGAGCGATACGATTGATAAAATCAATGCTATTGACTTGGCGGCATTGGTCTTTAATAAAGCTAAAATCAATGCACTGATTAACGGCAATAAAATAAGTAAGAAAAGGTTATCCATCGATTATACTAAATATTAAAGACTCAAAAATCCATAAACGAAAATAGCAATCACTCCAATTACCATCATCAATAAATAAAACCCAACATTTCCATTTTGAAGCAAGCGAAGTACTTTTCCCGTATCGAATGTTGCTTTACCAGCTCCATTAACAATACCATCAATACCCCGTTGATCCACGACCTGACCAAAGAAAGTCGATAGCCAGTTGATCGGGCGTACAACGACTGCATCATAAAGTTCATCCACATAAAATTTGTGGTAGGAAAGATTTGCCAGAAAGCCCCGTGGAGCTTCATCTCCAGCAGGTATCTGCTGACGCTTCACATAGACGTTGTAGGCAAGGGCCACCATAATTAATACACCAACTACAGAAACAGCCATTAACATATATTCGGTGCTATGCTCCAAATGATGTGCCGCAGGAATCAATGTTTTCCCCTCAGCAAATACCGGTGCAAGAAAATTCTCCAACCAATGGTTTCCACCTAGCGCCGCAGGCAAATTGATTGCTCCACCAACAACAGAAAGCACCGCTAATACCATTAAAGGGATTGTCATACTCTTTGGTGATTCGTGAAGGTGATGCTTTTGTTCGTCTGTGCCTCTAAATGAGCCAGAGAATGTCATAAATAACATTCTGAACATATAGAAAGCTGTCATTAACGCTCCCAAAAATCCGAGGCCCCATAAGAGCGGGTTGGCAGCAAATGCATTGGCCAATATTTCATCTTTAGAGAAAAATCCGGAAAATGGAGGGATACCTGCAATTGCTATTGTTCCAATTAGCATGGTGATATAAGTAATTGGCATTGCTTTCTTTAATCCACCCATTTTTCGCATATCTTGCTCATCACTCATACCATGGATAACTGATCCTGCACCAAGAAATAATAAGGCTTTGAAGAATGCATGAGTCAATACGTGAAAAAATGCACCAGTAAATGCTCCCACGCCTAGACCGAGAAACATATAACCTAATTGTGAAACTGTAGAATAAGCCAGTACTTTCTTAATATCATTTTGTGTTATTGCAATTGCAGCAGCCAACAAAGCAGTACAAATCGCTATAATGGAAATCAGCTGCAATGTGATCGGTGAGAGTACAAACAATACATTGGATCGCGCGATCATATAGATCCCCGCTGTAACCATAGTCGCTGCGTGTATCAAGGCCGATACAGGTGTAGGACCAGCCATGGCATCTGGCAACCAAGTAAATAGTGGAATTTGTGCGGATTTACCTGTTGCTGCGATGAATAGCAATATGGTGATACTCACCACAGCGATGTCACCAACAGCAAAATTCTTTGCCCCTGCAAATACCGTAGAAAATTCAAGTGATCCAAAAGTCCCCAGGATCAAAAATACCGCTAACAAGAATCCTAAATCACCAATTCTATTCATCACAAATGCCTTCTTCGCAGCATTTGCATAGGAAGTGTTTTTATACCAAAATCCGATGAGTAGGTAAGAACAGAGTCCTACACCTTCCCAACCAATAAACATGACAAGGTAATTAGATCCTAACACCAGGAGAAGCATAAAGAAGATAAATAGATTCAAATAGGCGAAAAACTTACCGAATCCGTTATCATGATGCATATACCCCATAGAATAAATATGGATCAAAAAGCCGATACCCGTCACAATCAACAACATAATCGCACTCAATGGATCTACCAAAAAGGACAAACTTATTTTGAGATGTCCCACTGAGATCCAGTCAAATAGATGTTGTTCGATAACTCCTGCTTGTCCTGCCTGTCTTGATTGATATACTTCAGAAAAAAGGATACAACTGCAGATAAAAGAAATAAAAACCACGGCACTGCCCAAAGCACCAATCATACCCTTGGAAAATGCATTTCTGCCCAATCCATTTACTATAAACCCGATCAAGGGCAAAAGGGGAATCAACCAAATTAATTCACTCATCGTATTTATTTCTTAAGTTCTACCAACGAAGTTTATTTAAGGAATCGATATCCACAGACTTCGTATTCCGATATACCATAATAATAATAGCCAGACCGACGGCTACTTCCGCGGCTGCAAGTGCCATAATAAAGAAGACAAACACCTGTCCTGATGAATCGCCATGCTGCACCGAAAAAGCTGCTAATAGCAGGTTGACAGCGTTAAGCATCAACTCGATGGACATCATAATAATAATTACATTACGACGGATCAATACGCCGATTACACCAATAGCAAAAATAATAGTGCAAAAAATCAAATAATGATTTATTGGTACGCCTTGCAACTGTTGAACAACTGTTTCCATTAGATTTGTTTAGGTTCTTTCTTAGCTAATAAAATCGCTCCTATCATGGCCGTCAATAATAATAGAGAGGACAACTCAAAAGGAAGCAAAAATTCGTTAAACAATACCTTGCCCAGATTTTTCACCAATCCAATTTCGGGATTAACGACAGTCAAGGGGTTGGAGATCTCAAACACACGATATACTCCAAAAAAGGTTACCAAAAGACAACAACCGGCAATTACTCCCATAAATTTGACCAGATTGGATTTCATCGGTTCGGTATCCTTATTTAAATTGAGCAACATGAGTACAAATAAAAAGAGTACCATGATCGCCCCCATATAGACAATAAAATTGACCACAGCCAAAAACTGGGCATTCAATAAAATGTAATGCACTGTAAATGTGAAAAAAGTAATGACCAGATACAATACACTATGTACAGGGTTCTTTGTAAAGATGGTCATCAGCGCAAAGAAAATAGACAAGAAGGCTACTAAATAAAATACTGTCATAATTTCTTGAATTAGCTCTTTAATTTGGTAATATCAAAGGTCGGCTCGACCAGCTTATCCTTCCCATATATAAAATCCTTACGTAGGTAATCCGCTGTCACATGTGGGCCATCCAAATAAATAGCTTCTTTTGGACAGGCTTCTTCACAAAGACCACAGAAAATACAACGCAACATATTAATTTCATAAACTGATGCGTACTTTTCTTCGCGATAAAGGTGTTCTTCACCTTTTTTACGTTCAGCAGCTGTCATTGTAATTGCTTCTGCGGGACATGACAATGCGCATAAACCACATGCAGTACAGCGTTCTCGTCCCTCCTCATCACGCTTCAGCGAATGTTGCCCTCTAAAATTCTTCGAGTAAGGCCTTATTTCCTCAGGATACTTAACAGTAGGGATTTTCTTGAAAAAATGTCTCAATGTAATCCGTAAACCCCTGATAATTGCCGGAAAATAGATTCTTTCCGAAAAGGTCATTGGTTTTTGTTCGATTACTTTCTTACGATTGCTTAGTTGCATAAAAATCCTTTCTTATGATGAGAAATAAGTATCTTTTATCAATGTAAATACACCTGTAAGTACAATATTGGCAATAGCCAACGGAATCAGCATCTTCCAGCCCAGATTCATCAATTGATCATAACGGAACCGTGGTAAAGTCCAGCGTACCCACATAAAGAAAAAGATAAATCCAAATATTTTAAGGAAGAATACGATTACACCAATAATTGTGATCCAATTTGCTGACAGCCCCAGGTCATTCATAAAAGGAAAGTTATACCCTCCGAAATAAAGTGACGCCATCAAAGCCGATGACACAAACATATTAATGTATTCAGAGAACATATAGAGCCCTAATTTCATAGAAGAATACTCTGTATGATAACCGCCAACCAATTCAGTCTCACATTCTGGTAAATCAAAAGGAACACGGTTACACTCCGCAAATGCACAAACCATGAAAATAATAAATCCAAGTGGCTGTGCCCAGATATTCCAATTGACGAAACCAGATTGTTGTGCTACAATTTCTTTGAGCGAGAGACTTTGTGTCACCATCAATAACGCGATAATGGAAAGGCCCATAGCTATTTCATAGCTAATACTTTGTGATGCTGCGCGAATTGCGCCCATTAAAGAAAATTTATTATTGGAAGCCCATCCGCCCAACATGATGCCATATACCCCTAAAGCGATCACACCAAACATGTACAATATACCAACATTGACATCTGCCACCTGCAGGGAGACCACACGATCACCAATTTGCAATTCCTGTCCCCAAGGGATAACCGCCGAACTGATACAGGCGGTAATGATTGCGATGGTCGGTCCGACGATAAAAAGGACCTTATGTGCGCCAGCGGGAATAATCTCTTCCTTAAAGAAGAACTTTCCACCATCACACAACGGTTGCAGGATACCAAATATACCAGCCCGATCTGGGCCATATCGATCCTGCATAAAACCTGCTATTTTACGTTCTGCTAGCGTTGAATACATCGCAATCACCAAGGTAATCACGAAGATCACAGACACCAATATTAATTTTTCTATAACAAAAGACCACTCCATGATTCCTGCTTATTTCAATTTTTCTGTTCTAGCCAACTGTTCGCGATTCTGCTGTTGAAGTATAGGATTCTCCTTCACGACTTTTGGCGGGTTAAATAGTTCATAATGATTGGCCGAGATAACAGATTGCGAATCAATTTCTGTTGGTTCATCCAAGATCCAATCACTTGTTTTTTTCTGATCAAAGCGACAGGTATTACAGATAAATTCTTCTACCTCACCAAATTCATCTTTCCGAGCAGTTACACGGATAACCTCCTCTCCTTTATACCATAAAGTCACTTTACCGGAACATGTCGGACAATCACGGTGCGCATCTACCGGCTTTGTAAACCAGACCCGGTTTTTGAAACGGAATGTTTTATCAGTAAGTGCTCCAACCGGACATACATCAATAACATTTCCCGAAAAATCATTGTCAATGATATTTTCGATATAAGTAGATATTTCAGAGTGATCCCCACGGCCCAAAATACCATGCACGCGTTGATCTGTCAATTGGTTAGCCACATAAACACAACGATAGCATAGGATACAGCGATTCATGTGCAATTGGATTTTGTCACCTAGATCAATTTGTTCAAACGTTCTTCGATCAAATTCATATCGTGTATCGGCGCTGCCATGTTCATACCCTAGATCTTGTAATTTACACTCACCAGCTTGGTCGCATATCGGACAATCCAGTGGATGGTTGATCAAAAGGATCTCAACAACACCCTTTCTAGCGTCTACTACTTCTGGTGAAGTGATATTTTGTACCTCCATGCCATCCATAACAGTAGTCCGGCAGGATGCCACTAATTTTGGCATTGGTCGAGGATCCTTCTCAGACCCTTTCGAAACCTTAACTAAACAAGTACGACACTTTCCGCCACTCCCTTCCAATTTTGAGTAATAGCACATTGCTGGCGGAACGATGTCGCCACCAATTTGCCTTGCTGCATTCAATATGGTTGTCCCCGGTGCGACCTCTACAGGTATACCGTCGATTGTGACCTTAAACTTTACATCTTCCGCTTCTGCCATGATATTTATAATTTATCGTTACAGCTTTTATTATGATACAATTGGTTGCAATGGATCAGCGTAATGCGCCAATCCATAATTTCTTGTTTGTGACTCTTCAGGATGTAATATATGCCATTCAAATTCATCCCTAAAGTGTCTGATAGCCGCAGCTACTGGCCAAGCAGCAGCATCACCCAATGGACATATGGTATTGCCCTCAATCTTGCGCTGTACATCCCAAAGCAAGTCAATATCGGACATCGATCCATGTCCACTTTCAATTTTATGTAACACTTTTTCCATCCATCCTGTTCCCTCACGACATGGCGAACATTGTCCGCAACTTTCATGATGATAGAACCGAGCAAAATTCCAAGTGTTACGAACCACACATTGATCCTCATCAAATACGATAAAACCACCCGAGCCAAGCATGGTTCCCGTTTGAAAACCCCCATCAGATAATGACTCATAAGTCATCAAGCGACTGTTTCCGGCAGCTGTTTTCAAAATAAGGTTTGCAGGAAGAATCGGTACCGAAGAACCTCCGGCCACAACAGCTTTCATCCGTTTTCCGTTAGCTATACCGCCACAGTATTCATCCGAATAGATAAATTCTTCGACCGGTAGACCAAGTTCGATTTCATATACCCCAGGTTTAACGATATTACCGCTGGCTGAAATCAATTTAGTCCCTGTACTACGCTCGACACCGATCTTTGCGTATTCTTCTCCGCCCAAGTTAATAATAGGGACGGTTGCTGCAATGGACTCCACATTATTTACTACTGTGGGACAGTTATATAATCCTGCTATAGCAGGGAACGGTGGTTTAATACGCGGGTTCCCGCGCTTTCCTTCCAAAGATTCCAACAAAGCTGTTTCTTCCCCACAGATATAGGCACCACCACCCGGTTGGACATAAATCTCCAGATCATAGCCTGAACCCAATATATTTTTACCTAAAAATCCCTTCTCCTTTGCTTCAGCAATAGCACGTTCCAAGATTCTGATCTGTGGCATCATTTCCCCCCTCACATAGATGTATGAAGTATGTGCGCCTAAAGCAAAACTGGCAACAATCATCCCTTCAATCAACGCGTGTGGGATATAAGTCATTAAATAGCGATCCTTAAATGTCCCTGGTTCAGACTCATCAGCATTACAAACTAAATAACGTGGTACCCCTTCCGGTTTGGCCAAAAAAGACCATTTCATTCCCGTAGGGAACCCTGCTCCACCTCTTCCACGTAATCCAGATTTTTTCACTTCCTCGACCACATCCTCAGGAGACATCGTTTTTATTACCTTTTCAACAGCAGCATATCCCCCTTTTTGACGATAAACCTCAAAGGTATTGATGCCAGGAACATCGATATGTGTCAACAAAAGTTTACGTGCCATATTATTCCGTTTTAGCTTTTAAATTATCAATCAATTCATCCACCTTATCTTCATTCAAATTCTCATAGAATGTATACTCTGGGCCAATTTGTAGAACCGGACCAAAACCGCAGGCAGCCAGACATTCAACACCACGCCAGGAGAAAAGCCCATCTGCTGTTACCTGTCCCTCTTTTACCCCCAGTTTCTGCTCCAAATGTCCCATAATTCGTTCTGCACCCACTAAGCAACAAGGACCAGTACGACAGATTTCCAGAACATACTTACCTTTAGGCTCCAACAAAAACATGGTATAGAAAGTTGCAACCTCATAGACCTCTATTGGTAAAATATGGAGATAAACTGCTACCTGATCCATTGCATCGGCACTGACCCAACCAAATTCTGCTTGGACTAAATGCAAAATGGGCAATAGACCTGATTTTTGCTTCCCTTCCGGATAACGGCTCACTATTTCTCCAAACTTGGCCAATAGTTCCTGCGAAAACGTTACATTTTCATTATGTTGTTTTACACTAAGCATCTAATTCTCCTGCTATAACGTTAAGACTACTCATATTTAAAATCGCATCTGATATCAGCATTCCCGCGCTCATCGGTGCAAACATCTGATAATTGACAAAAGAAGGTCGTCTAAAATGAAGACGGTAAGGCGAGCGGCCACCATCATGAATCATATAAAATCCCAATTCACCATTTGCTCCCTCTACCGCATGATAGACCTCAGCTTTAGGTGTATCTACTTCACCCATCACGATTTTAAAGTGATAGATCAGCGCTTCCATATTGGTATAAACCTGCTCTTTTGGGGGCAGATAAAAATCGGGCACTTCCGCATGAAACACCCCTTTAGGTTCTTTCTCGATTTTTTCCAGGGCTTGTTCAATGATGCGAAGTGATTGCCACATTTCCTCATTTCTGACCATAAATCGGTCATATACATCTCCCGTTGCTCCAACAGGCACATCAAAATCAAACTCTTCATACGAACAGTAAGGATTTTGTACCCGGACATCATAGTCTACACCTGTTGCTCTTAGAATAGGCCCAGACCAACTATAATCCAATGCCTCCTCTGGAGTAACGGCAGCAACACCCGATGTTCGTTCAATAAAGATTCTGTTTCGCACAAACATCTCCTCAAATTCTTTCAGTACAGGCGGATAGCGTTTTAGAAATTCGCGAATTTTCTCAAATGCAACTGCATTAAAGTCGCGCTCAAACCCACCGATACGTCCAATATTTGTTGTCAGACGTGCACCACAGATTTCTTCGAAGATCTCATAGATAAATTCGCGTTCCTGCATGACATACAAGAATCCGGAAAAGGCTCCAGTATCAACACCCAAAATTCCATTACAAATGATATGATCAGCTATACGCGCAAGCTCCATCACAATAACACGCATATATTGTACACGCTTCGGGATTTCGATTTTTAACAGCTTTTCAACTGTCATATGCCAGCCCATATTATTGATAGGTGCCGAACAATAATTTAAGCGATCCGTCAACGGAGTGATCTGATAAAAAGGCCTATGTTCAGCAATTTTCTCAAAAGCACGATGAATATAGCCAATAGTGGAAACACCACTTACGATACGCTCCCCATCTATCTGCACTACATTCTGGAATACACCATGTGTAGCTGGGTGAGTCGGGCCAATATTCAGGGTGATTAGCTCATCCTGTGGATCGTTATCATCGAAAACGGGCTGATTAGGTGTTATCTTGCTTATAAACTCGCTCATATCATATAAATTAACGGCCGAAATACAAATCTTTTTTATCTACTCGGTTTGGATCCTCCAAAGGATATTCTTTTCGCATTGGAAATACGTCCATATCGTCAACGTTTAGAATTCTTCTTAAATCTGGATGACCTATAAAGTTCACTCCAAAAAAATCAAATGTTTCGCGTTCCATCCAATTTGCGCCCTTCCAAACAACTGTTGCTGTCGGAATCTCGGGGTTTGGACCATACAAAAACACTTTTACGCGTATACGGATATTGTGAATCAAACTATGAATATGATATACAACAGCAAATTCTTTCTCCAGATGAGGATAGTGCACAGCAGTAATATCAGTTAAATGAATAAACTGCAATTCCCTATCTGTCTTTAGAAAACGCAGCACATCGATTACATCATCCGCATCTACAAGGATCGTTAGTAAATCATGTGCATCTGGAATTTCTACAATCTTTGCAGGAAAATTTCCCTGGAGTTTCTCCAATAAAAAACTGTTCTCCATCCTCTATTTATTAGTATGTATACCGTATTTTTCTAATAGTGCCTTATATTCTGGTGTGTTTCGCCGATTTAGCGATTCATTTTTGACAATATCCTGCAAGCGCAATACACCATCCAGAATTGCTTCCGGACGCGGAGGGCAGCCGGGCACATAGACGTCCACGGGAATCACCTCATCTATCCCTTGCAATACAGAATAGGTATCAAAGATGCCACCACTGGAAGCACAGGCCCCCACAGCGATTACCCAACGCGGTTCTGCCATTTGCACATAGACCTGCTTTAAGACAGGAGCCATCTTCTTTGCAATAGTTCCCATAACCAACAACATATCCGCCTGCCGCGGAGAAAAGCTTGGTCGTTCAGCACCGAATCGGGCCAAATCGTAGGTAGAACCCATCGTAGCCATAAATTCAATACCACAACAGGATGTCGCAAAAGGCAAGGGCCACAATGAATTTGCACGCGCCAACCCGATCGCTTTATCCAAGCTTGTCGCAAAGAAACCTGCGCCTTCTACTCCCGGAGGAGCTTCTGCCAATTTTATATCACTCATGAAAAGACGATTTATAAGGTTTAAGTACAATCGGCCATTACAGCCAATGTTACAGGACAATTTAGTCCCAGTTTAATGCTTTTTTCTTAATGACATAGATAAAGCCCAACAAGAGCATTCCCATGAAAATAAACATCTCGATCAAGCCTTGAAAGCCCATTTCCCTGAAGTTGACAGCCCATGGATACATGAAAATAACCTCAACATCAAAAATGACAAACAAGATTGCTACCAGAAAATATTTAATTGAAAAAGGCTGCCTAGCGTTCCCTATGACTTCAATACCGGATTCAAATGCTCCGAGTTTATTTTCCGTTCTGACTTTCGGTCCGATAAGGTGTGTAATAATTATGGTACCTACTCCGAATCCTACCGCTACGATAAGCTGTATGAATATAGGTAAGTAGTCTATCGGCATACTATTGGCGTGCTCCATCTGAATCAAAATTTATATTGGTAACTGTCTTTAAATATAGAGATTCCAAGACTAAAATCAAAACAAAAAAGGCGCAGATCGTACGATCTGCGCCTAATTTAGAATCATTTTACTTAAGCTTATTTGATAGCATCCAAATATGCTTTCGCTCCTTCATTCGTCGGATCGATTTCCAATACTTTCTGCAAATTTTGCTTCGCTTTTGGCATATCTTGCTTCATATAATGGAAAAGACCAATATAGGTATACGCATCAACTAAATAGCTTTTGTTTTTTTCTTGTGTACCACGTTGGTTGATCGTATCAATCAATTTTTGGAACATCGGTACGAAATCACCTTTTGGACTTTCCAAATTATCAGCAGTTAATGCGGAGAAAGCTTTATAATAAAGGGCATTGATCAAATATTTATCTTGCGCTTCTTTATTATCAGTTGTCTCAATAACTGTTAAGAACCCAATCGCCTTATTCAATGTTGCAATTGCTTTATCTTTTTGTGCTTGATCAACAATTGCGCCTTCATCATTTTTACTAGCCGCTTCCTCTTTAGATCCTATTTGGAAATAAGCCTCACCAGCATAGTAGTTAGCATCGTATAAGTAAGTTGGATTGTCTTTATATTGACCAACTAACTCAAATAGAGAAGCTGCAGTTTGTAGTTCTTGCTCTTGGTATTTCGCAAATGCCAATTCAGCAACCTCACCCAATAACTCCTTATCACCATCAATTGCTTTTTTGATATCTGCAATTCCTTTTTGGATATTAGCCGTATTTTCAGGAGTCAAAACAGGAGCAGCAACCGTCGCAGTGCTATCCGCACCAGCCGCTGGGGCTGCAGGTTTCGGACTATTAGCAGCAATCTGAGCCATACCCAAATACATATAATCCAAAGGAATCACACGGTCTTTCTCCATCTTGCTGAACATTTGATTCAAATACTCCAATGCTTTCGAATAATCCTTCGTTTTTTGGAAAGCGATATATCCCAAATAACGATAGATCTTAGGATCAACTGATGGATTCTTTGCTAATTCCTCTGAAACAGTCTTTAGCTCATCATATTGACGTGAGTAAACCAAGAAATCGGCATAACGGATTTTTGCTTCCAATGTATTATCACCAGCAGCCTCCAAATATTTCTTATATTGAGCAACACCTTTTTTGTTTAACTCAAGGTATTTCTCATCCGTAGTTCCGGGCATTCTTGACCATTGGTAGTATGTTTCAGCTAACTCACGGTAGGTCGGCGCGTAAGCGGGAGTTTCGGCTGCAATAGCTTCCAATTGTGTTACAGCTTCGTCGTAAGCTTGTGCTCCACGAACGATAATTGCCTGGCCAACTTTTGCTTTAACCGAGTTTTGATCAATATCCATCGCATCACCATAGCTGGTATACGCCAATGAACCTTCTCTCAAGCCACGATACGCATCACCCAAAGCTAAAGGAATCGCAATATCTTTTGTATTTTTCGCTTTCGCTTGTGTCAAATATTCTAAAGCTTTCGCATAATCTGGCTCCGGTGTTTCAATATATGCACGACCGATTTCCAATAATGGCTCGTAATCTTTTTTACCTAATTTTGCTGTTGCCAAAGCAAACTTGGATTCAGCGCCAGCTTTATCTTTTTTCAATAAGTCAACATAACCCAAACCTACATTGTTGATAGTGGCTTTTGGATCAGCAGTCAAACCTTGGTTGAAAATCGCAGCGGCAGAGTCCGCTCTGTCGTTTACCAAATAAACTTGACCCAAATAGAAATAATTATCTCCATTCTTAGGTTGCTTAGTCACTAATTGTTGAAGAATAGTTTTCGCTTTACCATAGTTTTCAGCCTCGATAGCTGCTCTAGCATCTTTCAAACTTTGCGCACTTACTGTGCCCACAGATCCAGCCAATAAAAGACTAAATAATAATTTACTGTTTGTCATAATCTATTTTTGTACTATTTATTATCTATTTAATATAACTCTCATCTCTAATAATGATTTCGCGTCCCGGCATGGTCACAGGGACTAACCCTGCTTTTAATACGATCCGTTGCCCGCGATCTCCTGTCAAAAAAGCACTAAAGCCCAAGCCTAGTCCCATGTTCGGTTGGTAATTCATGATGTAAACCGGTCTGATGAACGGATACACTCCGTCGGCTATGGTTGACTGTGATGGCTTATAAAAATGTGCCTTGTCTGCCCCCGCACTAACATTTTCGATGCTCAATGTACGAATTTTATCCAATAATTGCGAATTTTTTTCAACCGCTTTCAAGTACCAATTATAACCGATAACTCCCACTGCATTAGCATTTTCACTAATATACTTCATCACATCCTCACTATCTCTCATTGCTGAAACAGCCTTCGGATCAATTTTATCTATTTTGAAATAGTCCTTTAAAAAGCGTAAGGTACTTGAATTAGCATTGTCAAAAATTAAACGTTGACCACTTAAGTTACCCTCCAACAAAGACTTAACGTTATTTTGGGACATTATAGTATCAGTACTGTTACGATTATTAATTAATACTACGGCATCGGAAGCCATCTGGAATATTTTAGGCTGAATCCCCCGCTTCTTAAAATAGTCCTCTTCTTGGCTATTTAATTTCCTAGTTAATACAATCACATAGGCTGAGTCTGACAATAAAGCATTAACAGCTTTGATCTCTGGTCTCGCCATAATTTCAAGACTGGAATTCGGATAGGAACTTTCAAACACATCAGCAGATTCCTTAATGATCGGCAGTAATGTCTGATCAACCAACACGGGTAATTTACCGGTTAGAATATCCTCGCTCCCTTTATTACTTTTTGCTCGATCTTTGCAGGACAGCAACAGTCCAACACAAAGGCTAAACATCACAAGAATTACACTATATTTTCTCATACGATACATCATATAATAAGACAATTAAAATAAAAGAATAGTTTAATTTTTGAAGAGAGTTTAATGAAATTTAAAAAGACCGCTAGCAGCTAATTAAAATTGTTTTGCCAAAGTCGGACAAACCGCATAAAAGAATAAAGGATCAGCACGACACCGAAGACTGTTTTGTAAGCCGAGTTAATTTCAATGGGAAAATTGTCCCAAAAAATAATCAGCAGGCCCAAAACAAAATAAAAACCAAACATAAATAGTCCTAAAATAGACAGAAACCGCTTTAAAGGCGATTTCTGTCTATAATTAGAATTATTATTCGAATTAAAATCTGTCATTCTATTGTGTCTGAAGATTCAAACGAATTGGTAAGGTGTAAGCTACACGAACTGGACGACCATTTTGAATACCTGGTTTCCATTTTTTAGCTTTCTTCAACAACTTAACAGCTGCATCTCCTGTACCATATTTCAAATCGCGTTTTACACTGATATCTGTCAAACTACCATCTCTTTCCACGACAAAGGAAACTTCCACCACACCATTAACTCCACTTTCCTGTGCCGCTTGCGGATAATCATAGTTCGTAGAAACCCATTTCATAAACGCTGGCATACCCCCAATTGGTTCAGGGTTAACCTCTACTGCAGTAAAGATTTTGTCTCCATTTGGATCTCCATTTGGATCTCCTTTTGAAACACCAGTGATTCCACCATCTTGTTTCTTGGAACCAAACTCACCACGTGCTACTGAAGTACCTGTTGGGCTACCTTTCAAAGTAATACGTGCAGGAGTTTTATTTGGATCCTTCAACTCTTCCTGCGAAGCAACTTCTTCCACAACTTTATTTGCAGGAGCTACTTTCGGCTCAGGAAAACGAATCAAATCCTCTTTCGGCACATCCATTGCCACTTGTTGAGGTTTCTCTTCCGGTTCTTGTGGAAGTGGCTCCTCTTCTGGTGGTTCTGGTGGTTTGATCTCTTCAAGGTCTTCCAAGGTAACTTCTGTTACCGCTGGAGGTGCTTCAACAGGTTTCTTTGGAAAAAGCTTATTTCCATAAACACTAAGGAGACTGGCTATGACTACGATGCCGATAACGACAACAAGTCCTCTATTGGTCGCTTTAGGGGCAAGTTTACGTAGCTCATACGCCCCGTATTCCTTGTTACGTCCCTGAAAAACGACCTCAAGCCATTCTTTCTTAAAAATATCTAATTTTGACCCTATCATATTTTTATACTTTATCGTGCTATCTAATAATGATTAATCATTGTAGATATTATCACGTTTTAAAACCTCCACTTCTTCTGGACTGATTTTAGCAATCATGTAACGTTTGATATCAACGATTTTCATTTCGTCAAGAATATCAACTAAGTTACGTTGCGTGCTTTTATCACTCGGTCTAATGATAACGATCAAATCCTTGCCGCCAGCAACACGTGGTACATAGGCTTTTTTCTCCATCAATACCTTGCGAATACCATCAGCTCCGAAACCAACTGTAGTTGGTCCTTCGATAGGATTTTTTACTTGTCCGTAAATCACAGAGACTTTGTTATCAGATCCCAATAAAACTGTCAATGAACGGTTATCAGCTGTCAATAAATCTGGCTGAGGCTCATCCTTAACTTTATTTTTATCTGGCATCGCCACGTCCATCGCTTGTGGTTTATTTAAAGATGTGGTCAACATGAAAAAGGTAATCAATAGGAAGGCCAAATCCACCATGGCTGTAAGGTCGACCTTACCACCATTCTTCTTGGACCGTACTTTCCCGCCTTTGCCTTTTTTACCACTATCCTGATTTAATTCTGCCATTTTTTGTTCTTATTAAATCGTCAATTATTTTTCCTCAGCACGCATGCCAGTGATGAAACTAAATTTGTTTTGCTTTTGATTACGCAATGTCTCAATCACCTGGTTTACAGAAGGATATTTCTCGTTTGCATCAGCTTTGATTGCAATCTTCAAAGGTCCTGGGTGAACAAAGTTCTTATCCGAAGACTCTTTTTCTTTATTTACTTCCTCAGCAGCTAAACGTGCATTTTGAACCCAGTAATACAACTCATTCGAGGTGTTCTCTGTACTGTCAATTGGAATACCAGTCTGTACACCTTTTTCAGTACGCTTGCTACCATCCAAAGCCAACAATCCTTTCAACTTTGACATTGGTACACCAAAGTTTTCCATCAGTTTGAAATGATCATAGTCTTCTTGTGAAAAGCCAATGCCATATTTTGCTGACATTCTTTCTAATGCTTTTACGCGAACTTGCTGATCTGTCGTTCCGAAGAAAACTTTTCCACCATCACCGATCGTAATCATACCCACATTAGAGTCAGGTAATTTATCTTTCGTAGTTGATGCTGGGGTATCCACCGTCAATGCTTCCGGTTGGCGCGCTGTCGCCGTTAATACGAAGAACGTAAGCAGCAAGAACGATACGTCACACATCGCTGTCATGTCGATTGACGTACTGGCTCTTTTTACTTTTGCTTTACCCATTTTAAATTCTTCTTTTTAAATTAAATACTCAATCTTCTACCCTATGATGCTTTAGATTTTCGATTTCCATAAAATAAAATCAAAAATTTTCATCATAGTTCTTATTTGTGGTTTGCAGCGTATGTTTGTACGATTGAGAAACCAGCTTCGTCGATAGAGTAAGTTAATTTATCGATTTTTGCAGTAAAGATGTTATACAATACGATAGCGAATGTAGAAGTCGCAATACCTGTTGCTGTATTGATCAAGGCCTCAGAGATACCGTTCGCTAATTTAGCTGAATCTGGAGCGCCACCGGTTGCCAATGCCGAGAAGGCTTTGATCATACCTGTTACTGTACCTAATAGACCACATAATGTACCGATAGAAACTAATGTTGCGATTACGTTTAAGTTTTTCTCTAACATTGGCATTTCTAATGCTGTAGTTTCTTCGATTTCTTTTTGAATTGCAATAGCCGCTTTTTCAGTATTCACTTCAGGGTCTGCTGATACTGCTTTGTATTTCAATAAACCAGCTTTTACTACGTTTGCAACTGAACCTTTTTGTTTGTCACACTCAGCGATAGCTGAATCGATGTTTCCACCATTAATCAAAGATTGGATTTTTCTAACAAAGTTTCCAACGTTTCCTGTACCAGAAGCTTTGTTAATAACGATAAAACGTTCTACGGAGAAAACCCATACCATCAAGAATAAACCAAGCAAAACAGGTACGATAGCCCCAGCGTGGTAAACCATTCCTAAATAGTTACCAGGGTTAGGAGCATTTTCAGGATTGTTATCAACGAAGTTAGTTGGATTACCCATTACAAATTTCCATAAACAGAAACCAACGATGAAACAGATGATGATTGCAGCTTGAGCGAAGAAAGATCCTCCGTTGTTGCTTTCTTGTTTTGCAGCAGTTTTAGGTGCGTTTGCCATTTTTCTAATTTTTAGTTTTTTACTGTTGTTTAAATATATAATGTTGTTTAAATTATATGCACTCTTAGTCGCTTTCGAAATCAATTTTGCAAAGCAAATTTAATATTTAATGTCAAATTTAAAATATTCATCTCAAATATATAAAAAAAATCAAATTTGTTTTTTCAAACTGAACACACCATTCATAGTGTTATTTTTCTCAGCAGTTCCCGTTATATAATCCTTATTACCATGAGCTAAATCGCTTATTAGCAATAATTATTTTACAATGAAAACCATTTTTTTTTTGATATGCAAGAAAAACGAGGATTTTAAGCGACAAAAAGTAAGTGATTACTCATGTTTTTCATTCCATTATCATCTCTTTTTTATATCATATTTATCTAATAAACAATTCATTAGATTTACTACAATTAGTACAGATATAGTTGTTTAACCACCAACCAATTTCACACGATACCCCTCTTTAAGTAACAACTCATAGATCTTTTGCTTAAATTCACCTTGGATCACAATCTCTCCATCTTTAACGGTCCCCCCTACCCCACACTTCTGTTTCAATAATTTACCCAAGGCTTCCAAATCTTCTATTTGTCCCACAAATCCAGTGATTAAGGTAACAACCTTACCTTTCCGCATTTTACGATCGAGTTGTACTTTAAGGTTTTGCTGATGCACTGGTAATGTTTCCAATTCCTGAAAAGAATCAGCAAGTTGATAGTTATAACTGTCATCCGTTGAATATACAACGCCTTCGTAAGACTGTTTCTTATTTTTACTCATGATTTTTAACAAATAATTTTTATCGCCTTTGGCATGATGGAAATATTAAGCTTATCACCGAGCTCGATCGGTTCACCATCCACATGCACTGGTGAAATAGAATCTACTTCAATTTCGATATTCCTTCCCGGTATAATCTCCACATAACTTGACTGGTCAGCAGATTTATTAAACAAATGAAAAATCATCTTAGGCAAGATATATAAAGGGAATTTATGTACAATACAAACATCTAGTATACCATCATTAACTGAAGCCTGAGGTGCGATATAAGCATTATTTCCATACTGAGGTGAATTGGCTACGCTAATCATAAAGGCTTGCCTTTCATAAACCTGGCCATCTATCGTTAATTTATAATGCGCTGGTTGATATTTGCTTAGCACATTAAAAACAGATTTCATATAACCCAAAGGTCCACGGATATTTTCGTTGGCAAAATTCTCACTTACTGATGCGTCAAACCCCAGTCCTGCGATATTAAAAAAACGACGTTCATTAATGACACCACAATCGACTTCAATGGATTCAAAACGATTTATACGGCGGATAGCCGCTGCCTCATTCATCGGAATACCTAAATAAAGTGCCAGACCATTACCTGAGCCCTCAGGAATAATACCTAAAGGTATGCCTGAGCCAACCAAAGCAGATCCTAATTCATTGATTGTCCCATCTCCCCCGACGGCAATTACCGCATCATATCCCTCCTGAATAGCCTTTAAGCCAATTTCGTAGGCATGATTGGGTCTCGCTGTTTGCTGAAATGTAGGATCAAATTTCTGCAAATCCAGCACATCCAATACCTGCTTTTTAAAGGACGTTTTACGTTTTCCTCCTGAAATAGGGTTAATAACAAACAATATTTGTTTACGTTCTGACATATCCAAAGATAGCGGAAATTACCAATTTCTTAAAATAATGTAATCTTTATACCGTTTTAGCATCGCTTTCTACGCTTTTTAAAATTAAAAGACAAATTTGATTTTAAATATCCCACAAAGTATCGTAGCTTTGTCGCAACAAAAAATAGAATGTGGACTGATTTGCGTGCTGTTGCATACACAAAGCAACGACAAGGAGATTGCAACCACAGTAAAAAAGTGCTAAAAACCCTTCGCTATCACGGCTCTTATCACTTTGCTGTAATTTCATTTCTAGCGCAAATCCAATATTAAAATTACGTAAAAGCATGGCTTATTTATTTACGTCAGAATCTGTTTCTGAAGGACATCCAGACAAAGTTGCGGATCAAATTTCAGATGCACTAATAGACAATTTTCTAGCATGGGATGAAGACTCTCGTGTTGCTATTGAGACTTTAGTAACGACTGGTCAGGTCGTTCTTGCAGGTGAGGTTAAATCAAACATATATTTGGATGTCCAGAAAATAGCCCGTTCTGTTATCCAAAAAATTGGCTATACCAAGTCTGAATATATGTTTGAAGCAAATTCCTGTGGTGTATTATCTGCAATCCATGAGCAATCTGCGGATATTAATCAAGGTGTAGACCGCAAGACAAGACAAGAGCAGGGAGCTGGAGACCAAGGTATTATGTTTGGCTACGCCAATAATGAAACCGAGAACTTCATGCCTTTAGCATTAGACCTTTCCCATCGTCTTTTATATGAACTAGCGGAATTACGTAGAGAAAACAATGAAATACAGTACCTACGACCAGATGCAAAGTCACAAGTAACATTGGAATATGGCGACGACCATAAACCAAAAAGGATTGATACGATCGTAATTTCGACACAACATGATGACTTCGATAGTGAACCAGTCATGTTAGATAAGATCACACAGGATATAAAAACAATTTTAATCCCACGTGTTAAAGCACAATTGAAACCAGAACTTCAGTTGTTATTTAATGATGAAATTAAATTCCATATCAACCCAACCGGAAAATTTGTTATTGGTGGCCCACACGGGGATACAGGGCTTACTGGCCGTAAGATCATCGTAGATACTTATGGAGGTAAGGGGGCACATGGCGGTGGGGCTTTCTCTGGAAAAGATCCATCGAAAGTAGATCGTTCAGCGGCTTACGCAACCCGTCACATAGCCAAAAACTTGGTTGCTGCGGGTGTGGCAGACGAACTACTCGTTCAGATATCCTATGCAATTGGAGTAAAAGATCCTATGGGAATTTATGTAAATACCTATGGCACGAGCAAAGTAAACCTGACAGACGGCCAGATTGCCGATAAAATAACGCAATTGTTTGATATGACTCCTTATGGCATTGAAACCCGTCTTGGTCTAAGAAACCCAATCTACTCTGAGACTGCTGCTTACGGCCACATGGGAAGAACCCCGAGAAAAGTAACCAAAGAATTCGAAAGTTCCACTGGAGAAAAGAAACAAATCGAGGTGGAGTTATTCACTTGGGAAAAGTTAGATTACATCGAGAAGGTGAAAGAAGAATTCGGTCTGTAAAGGGCTCACCTATCAAAATATAAAAGGGATACAGTAAATGTACCCCTTTTTTTGTACCTTACTATCTCTAAACCGCATCATAAATGAAAAGACGCAATTTTTTACTTGCACCTATGGTGCTCGCCTCCGCACCAGCATGGGCAAATTCGGCGCAGTCAGATAACGACCTGTACCCTAACACAATTATCCATGTTGTTAATTTTTGGCTGAAGGAAGATATCAGTGAAAAAGATAAAAAGGATTTTGTCGGATTTTTTGAAGAACTCAGAAAAATTGAAGCAATTAAAACACTCAATTATGGAGTTCCAGCACAAACAAACAAAAGGCCCGTTGTTGACAATAGCTTCAATTATACATTAATTGTAACATTTAAAGACCTTAAAGATATTGGTATTTATGAAACCCACCCAATTCATCTAAAAGCCATTGAGAAATACCAACACTTTTGGACAAAAGTCATGGTGAAAGACACAACCATTATTAAATAAGTCCACGTGCCTTTATTTCTAAATATTTATTGATGGAATTTATAGTCAAATTTTCTGGAGCAGTGTAAATAGTCTGAAATCCATTACGGATCAGTTCCTGTACAATAAGTTGCTTCTCGTAGATAAATTTTTCAGCAATAATTTGATTATAGATCTCAATCGTTTTTTTAGGTGAACTTTTAGCTAAATCTTCAACCTCAACATTTTTGAAGACCACCACAACAATGATATGGCTCCGGTTTAACATCGACAGATAATTCATCTGCCTTCTTAGCGAGTCTAGCGTTTCAAAATTTGTATAAAGAAAGATCAGCGAACGTTTATTAATATGTGCATTTGCATAACTATAAAGTTTCCCATATTCAGGTTCATCAAATTTTGTAGCAACCTGATATAAAGCTTCCGAAATCTTGAGCATCTGATTATTTCTTTTTTCAGCTGGAATAAAAGCATTCACATCTCTCGAAAAGGTCAATAATCCAGCGCGATCTTGCTTTAGTATTGTTGCATTTGAAAGCACCAATGAAGTATTGATTGCATAGTCCAATAGTGTCAACCCCTCGAAGGGCATTCGCATGGCTCGCCCCAAGTCAATAAATGAATAGATGGGCTGTGACTTCTCCTCTTCATACTGATTGACCATTAGCTTTTTCGTTTTTGCTGTTGCCTTCCAATTCATACGACGATAATCATCGCCTTGAACATACTCCCGAACATGGTCAAACTCCATCGCAGAACCGATACGGCGGATTCGCTTTATCCCCAATTCATTTAACCTATTGCTCGTTGCTAAGAGCTGATACTTTCTCAATTGAATATACGATGGATAACATGGAATTTCCTGAACCTGGTTGGTCACAAATCTCCGTTTGAAAAATCCAAAACGTTTCACTAGTGCCATACATCGCCCAAACTGATATATCCCCCTTTGTGTTGGCCGCATCAAATAAGAAATCTCAGAACTTTGATACGCCGACAAACGAGTAAAGAATTCATTGTTACGAATTTGAAGTTGTATCGGAAATTCCTCTAGGATTTCTATAATAGTAGGAAATGGATAGAAGGAATTGACGATTAACTTCATCGGGTTTTCATCCCCATTGGACAGCTTCTCAGGATATACCCTAGTAATTTCAATATGTCCCTTGCCTCCAAATAATACAACGAAATCAAAAATCATTACAGCCAACCATAGCCAAAATACAATCCATGCAACAATAAACAATCCCTTAATAAAAAAAGAAATTGCAAAGAATGTTGCTATCCCCAATAGAGAATAGAAAAACTGATTGGTTAGAAAAAGCTGCTTTAATTTTCTCATTATCTTGGAATTTCTACCGTATTAATGATTTGGTCAATAACATAAGAAGTTGTAAAACCCTCCATTTCCCGTTCAGGAGTCAGCATGACACGATGTCCCAAGACTGCAGATGCAACCCTTCTAATATCTTCGGGTGTTACAAAATCTCTTCCACTCAATGCTGCAGACGCTTTGGCAGATTCCAATAAGGCAATAGAAGCCCGCGGTGAGGCCCCTAAAGTTAAGCTTGGATTGGTACGCGTCTTTATGATCACCTGAGCGATGTAGCTTAACAATTCTTCGTGTACAAAAATTGATTTGATAAGTCGTTGAAATGAAAAAATTTCTTCCGCTGAAACCACACTATTTACTTGATCCTCTTTATTGGATGCTTTTTGCGCATGATGCTCTTTCAAGATCTCCAGCTCTTGCTCAAGTTCTGGATAATTCACATTGATCTTAAAAAGAAAACGATCTAGTTGTGCTTCAGGCAATCGATAGGTTCCTTCGTGTTCGATCGGGTTTTGCGTAGCGAATACAATAAATGGAACTGGCAAAATATAGGTATTTCCATCAACAGAAACTTGATGCTCAGCCATACTTTCGAAAAGCGCAGCTTGTGTTTTTGCTGGAGCACGATTGATCTCGTCAATCAAAACAATATTGGCAAAAATAGGACCTTTGCGAAATTCAAATTCGTTGCTTTTTAGATCCAAGATAGATGATCCCGTCACATCTGAGGGCATCAAATCTGGGGTGAACTGAATACGTTTAAAGTCACTGCTGATTGTCTTAGCTATCAATTTTGCTGATAAAGTCTTCGCTACACCAGGTAAGCCTTCTATTAGCGAGTGCCCAGAAGCCAAAATCGAAATCAGTAACATATCAATCAGTTGATCCTGTCCGACAATAACCTTTTTTACCTCCGACTTTACTTGAGCCATTTTATCATACAAAACCGAAATATCAATTCGGTTTTCGAAAGATATATATTTATCGAAGTCACTCATATCATTTTTGCTTTATGTTTAAAATCTTCTATAATTTCATTAATCTGCCTTAATCCTGCCACATCATTCTGCTGCATTTCTTGCATGCGAATGATTAATCTGATTAGCTGTTGTGTTTCAGCCAGAGAAACACCAGACCTTTCTGCCAATTCTTCACAAAAATCTTCTTCTCTTAACGCTAAGGTATCCATATGAAAACGGTTTCGTATATCGTGCAAGAAATAGTCTATTTTCTTATCAACCATATTGCCTGGTGTGCCGTTTTCGTAATATAATGTTGCAATTGTCTCACAAAACTCTTTGGAAAGATTGGGTTCCGGCTTAGCAATTTCCACTGCACGCTGCTCCCTTTTGCTCTTAAACGCAAGCAAAAGAACAAGTCCCCCCAAAAGTACATACCATGCTTGCCTTAATCCCGGATTGGTCAACAGAACCCGCAATGGAGTACTGTACTGAGCCGTATTCGCCTTAAAATCATACCATACAATAGGTTTATCATTTAAGTAAGATAATGATTTTGCTGCATAAGCATATTGAGAGGCTGAATTCAGTAGATAATAATTTCCAAATAAATCGGGGGTCAGGTGCAAATAAAGTCTGCCCTTGCCAATCTGTACCTCAACAAAATTAGGTAGTAAATATTCCTGATAAGTGATCCCGCCCAGAATGGTTGCATTCTTGGGTAGCTTACTAAAGACAGTACTTAAATCCGATTTTGCATAATGAATTTTACGATTATCGTTAGTCAGCTTGACTCTTAAATGGCTTTTAATATCAACGCCTTTTTTATAACCATAGAAATCAAATACCTTAATGGCCAAGGAATCCAAAAGATAATAATCAATCGTTTCAGCAATAATCATCGCCTTTCCTCCTCGAGACACATAGTCAAGTAATTTATTTTCCGCCGCTTCACCCAAGGAAAAATAGGAAGTATAAAATAGAAGGTTCTTATCCGTTCCTTTGGTACTATCTAGATATTGATATAATGGACGCTTGAGATCCTCATTATGCTCATCAATAATATGTTTTAATTCATTTCTGAGCACGTAAGCTCCAAAAGGATTTTTATCTTTCGCATCGAAAGTCCGATCCCAAATAATCGGTTTCTTGCTCGTCATGTCGATGATACCAATCAGTAACAGGACGATTCCCAATAATATCAATCCAAATTTTACTGATCCCTTCATGTAATTTGATTTTGATATTGGTTAAACAATTGTTCATATTGACTGAAATCTGATGCATTTAATTCAAATTGTCCAAACCAGACATAGTCAAATATCCGGGTACATTCCTCGAATCCCTCACGTAAGGTATTATTCTGTATCTCATTAGCAAATTCAGCATTTGTTTTACTATGCTTCCACTTAATGTGACCTGTTTGCGCCAGTTTTTGAATATTCAATAATTGTAGATAGCGAATGCCCAGAGCATAATTTTTCTGTTCAACAGCATCATTAATATATTGTCTGAGATCGCTGTTCATCAAGTTTCTCTCCACATAAGCCAATGTATCCAAGACATCTTCTTCCCCCTCATGTTTAATGAAATATTGATTTTTATTATATAGGACTTTATAGAGAACAAAAGCCAACGCGATTAACGCAAAAAAAGCAAAAACATAACCAAATTCTTTATTAAACTTATACGGATTATCAGGCATTATATCTCCCAGCCATTCCGAAATGCGGGATAAAATACGTTGCAATACGCTTATCTTATCTTTGATATTCTCGGAATACACAAAATCATCACGTTCATATCGTTTGATAATTTCTGGATAGGGATCCATCTTAAATACCCTCTCCTGACTATATTTAGGAATAGAATCAAATAAGTGGGGATCCCAAAGTGCATTGTCACTATTGTCAGCTTTTGTCATAGCAACAGAATCCATTGCTGCAGAGTCTAAGGCGATACCCGCAGAATCCAACAGGGGGGCAATAGAATCAACTGCCACCGAGTCCACAGTATAGGCTTCCGATTTCTCAGTTGTCGGTTTCGGATCGCAGGAGCCTAGTGACAGCATAAATACAAAAGAAACAACGAATAATATTTTATTCATTCTTGCCTCCAATCTGATCAATTATACCATAAATACGTTCACCAAATTTGAGATCCTTTGCCGTTTCATAAATTATACCATTGGCCAATACACCTGCCATATATAAGAAAAGGGTAAACAATGTAATAAACATCCCTCCCAAAGTCATTAACAGCTTTCCCCAGGAAGAATCAAAGAAAGCTGCGTCCAATCCCAAAAAATTGTAAGATATAAGGGAAATAATTATCATGGGAATTATAGAAATCATCATGATGGCCATCTGGAAGATAAAATTGACGATATAGGTCGCAACCCCATATTGGATCAGCTTTTTACTCAGCATAACATAGGAATCAGTAAAACAGCTTCCCAGTTCAGAATACCCCTCACGGTAGAATAAAAATGAGGTAAACAACCAGATTCCTACGATTGACATCAATATACCAATCGCAAAACTCCCAATAAACGGAATAAAAGCGGAGAGGATCGCAACAATTGCGAGTGGTATCGAAACAACGATCAACGCCAAAACCATCGCAAATAAAAACATAAAATACCGACCTATATTTGCTCTAAAATTTTGTAGGACCTCTTTTCCTGTAAATAGTGTGTTTTTACGTTCTTTCAGAAGAATAAAATATTCAATAGAAATACCATAAACATATAAACCAAGCCCAATTAATGCTAGAATCAGTAATCCGGCCCAAGTGAATCCATCAATATCTTCGAATGAGCTACTGCTTGCAGAAAAGGTGATTTTTGTAGAAAGAAAATAATATACCAATGCTATTCCAGCTAACGGTAATGCAGACAGGCCAAATATTGTCGTCACAAAATGTTTATAGATCAATTTAAAAAGGTCTATAAAGTTCTGGACAAAATCGCCTATCTTTCGTTCTTTCTGAAACTCAAATTCTACTTCCATTGAAACCGTTTTGCTAATCGATAGGGGTTAATAACATAAAAGAATAAGATAGCGATCAACGATAGGAGTATGATGAATAGACTAAGCCATATCGACACATCATAGTATCTAGTTACAAAGCCCTCCAATGTGCCCGCGACAATAAAAAAGGGTATTGTACTAACTAGTACTTTCATAGCAATCTTTGCTGTCTGAACAAAAGAAGCCATCCGAGTATAAGATCGCGGGAACAAGATACTATTTCCGATCGCCAGTCCACAACCTCCCGCAACAATGATCACCGAGATTTCGATAGTTCCATGAATCCAAATAGCCGACATCGCTTTTCCCATTACACCATATTGGAAGAACATCTGATGAAAAGCACCCAGCATAATACCATTGCTAAACAATATATAACCAGTCCCAATACTCAGAAACAACCCAAATGCAAAAGCCATAAAAGCAACACGCACATTATTGATCGTAATCCAGATCGCCGAACCAAAATTACTTCCTTTACCGTAAACTGCGGCAGGATCACCGGCTTTAATGCTCTCTATTGTTGAATCAACATAAAAATCGCCTAAGATCAGTCGAATGAAATCTATATCATACACCGCCGAAAGAAAGCCAATAGCCGATGCAAGTACAAAAATCAAGAGCGAATAAAAAAGTGGCCGACGGATTGACCAAATTGCCTGCGGAATCTCTTCGTTAATAAAGGACTTAAATTTGTTATTAGAGGCTTTTCGATCCTTATAGATTTTTTGATGTGTGGCTACTGCAAGTTCATTTAAGTAGCTGCGAACCTTACTATCGGGATAAAATGTTTGTGCATAAGCCAAATCATTTGTCAACTCAATATAATTTGAAGCCAGTTCGTCCGGATCAACCTGCATATTAATTGACAAATTATTTTCAATTAACGTCCATTTTTCTTTATTTCGTTCTACAAATGATGCTTCTCTCATTAATTTTTTTAACTGGCTAAACCAAATATATGAATAAGCTTGAGATAAACACAGCACAAAATGTAAAAATCCAGTATAATCTTGCTAGCCTAGGTTCGAGGATGATCGCATTTGCAATAGACTACTTTATTATCGTGTGTTACTTTTTCTTTTGTATGTTTCTGTTGGATGCATTGGATATCACGAGTAGAGACCCTTATCTTTTCTATGGTATTATTATGGGGATGACGTTACCTGCATTTTTTTACACCCTGATTACTGAAACGGCATTTGGCGGTCAGACCATTGGTAAAAAGATCATGAAAATAAAAGTAGTGAAGCTCGATGGCTCTCGCGCTGACTTTTATCAGTATCTATCACGATGGACATTATCAATAGTAGATATATGGATGACCATGGGCGGTATCGCGATTACCGCTATTGTTCTATCCAAAAATGGTCAACGCATTGGAGATATCGCCGGAGAAACATCTGTCATTAGTTTGAAACCTAGTTTGAAGCTCAGTGATACGATTTATGAAGAGACCTTTGAAAATCATCCTATTTTATTCCCCCAAGTCATTAAGTTGAGCGACAAAGATGCGAATGCGATCAAGGAGGTTTATCAAACAGCATTTGATAGGAGAGATGTAGGGATACTGACAGCCTTGGTGCAACGTCTCGAGGCGGTTATGGAAATTAAACATCCTGAAAAAATGACACCTAATGATTTCGTTTTACAGGTCATGAAAGATCATTACAGCATGTTTAAAGATAAATAGTCGGAATAATACGTTATTGAGCCTTGCATTTATTTGGCTAAGCAATGGGTATTAGCCAGAAGTACTACGGTTTTTATACGCTAGCAACCGAATCAGCACCGAAGAAGTACCATTAGAAGGCAAAGCTGATCCGTCCTCAATTCGCATTTTGTAAAGAAGACATGGTGAAATTTTAAGTATAAGAAAAGGGCCGAATAATCGGCCCTTGATATCCTTTTAGCTAGAACAACTCTCAAGCTGTTACCGAAGCAGCAGAAGTTTGTACCTGACGATCTACTTTCTTAACCAAACCTTGCAAGACATTTCCTGGCCCAACCTCTACAAACGCAGTCGCACCATCCGCCAGCATATTTTGTACAGTCTGTGTCCAACGGACAGCACCAGTCAACTGTGCAATCAAATTTTGCTTAATAATAGCAGGCTCCGTTTGTGGCTTTGCATCAATATTTTGATAAATAGGACATCTTGGAGATAAAATATCAGTCGCTTCAATGGCAGCTTGTAATTCTACTTTAGCAGATTCCATCAATGGTGAGTGGAATGCACCACCAACATTTAATTTTAAAGCTCTTTTTGCTCCAGCCTCGGTCAACAAGGCACAAGCTTTATCTACACCCTCAATTGATCCTGAAATAACCAATTGTCCCGGACAATTGTAATTCGCCGCTACAACCACCTCATCCACTTTAGCACAAATTTCTTCTACAACAGCATCTTCTAAGCCCAAAATTGCGGCCATTGTTGAAGGTTGCAATTCACATGCTTTTTGCATGGCATTCGCGCGTTGGGATACCAATTTCAATCCATCTTCGAAACTCAAAGCTCCTGCTGCAACCAATGCTGAAAACTCACCTAAGGAGTGTCCTGCCACCATATCTGGCTGAAATGAATCCCCCAAAGCTTTGGCTAAAATAACAGAATGCAGAAAAATTGCAGGTTGTGTTACATTGGTTTGTTTCAATTCCTCGTCCGTACCGGAAAACATAATATCCGTGATACGAAATCCTAAAATATCGTTAGCCTTTTCAAACAAAGCTTTTGTTTCTTCATTTAAGTTATACAAGTCTTGTCCCATCCCAACAAATTGGGCTCCTTGACCAGGAAATACATATGCTGTTTTCATCTGTTATATTTTTTTCTTTAATGGCTGATGAGAGCTCGCAAGCTCAGTTTCATATTTAAGAATTACTGCAACCGCAAATATATAGAATTCTATCAAATATTAATCTTCTGGGACAAAACTCAATGACAGCATCTTCCTGGGATCAAAGACATCCTGGGCAATGGCTAAAAGACTAGTGTTATCTAAATGCTGGATTTTTTCGATCACTTCATCCAATAATATAACACGATTATAATCCATCACATTTTTAGCCGCCGAAATAATCATACTCATTCGATTTTCTTCTGTTAAAGCAATTTGACCGATAAACTTCTGTTTTGCTTTCTTCAGTTTAACATCGGATAGGGATTGATCGCACATTTTAAATAGCTCTTTAAACACCAACTTTTTTGCTTTTTCAACCTTTTCTTCATCGGTTCCAAGATAAATACTAAATAACCCTGTATCCGAAAAGATCGTGTAATTAGATTCGATGGTGTAGGCAATTCCATATTTTTCTCGAATGGATAGATTAAGGATAGATCCCATCCCCATTCCTCCCAACATATTATTCAGAAGTAGCAATCCAGTTTTGCGTTCGTCACGATAATCATAGGCCAATGAGCCCAGCATATAGTGCACTTGATTAATTGGTTTGGGAATCTCAATATGTTGTTCTATAATTGGACTAACATCATTTCTCGTACGCGAAATAGTATTTTGCGTTATTCCTCCAAAGACTTTATGCAACAACTTTTCGACCTCTTTCAACTTATAATTACCTGTAATGCCGATAACCATTTCGTGAGTGTCATAATTAGATTGCATAAAATCTGCAATATCGTTTTTTTGCAATGCTAAAAGCTGATCTTCAAGCCCCAGGATGTTATGTCCCAAACCCGATCCCTTAAATATAAGATCTTCGAAATCATCGACGATAGATTCTTCTGGACTATCCAGGTAAGACGCCATTTCATCGACAATAACCGATTTTTCCTTGTCCATCTCCACCTCAGGAAAAGTAGAATGAAAGAAAATATCCTCAAATAGATCTAGTGCTCTATTGAGATAAGGCTGTAGTATAGAGGCATGAACACAAGTATATTCTTTTGTTGTATAAGCGTTCAGGTCTCCTCCGACAGACTCCAGATAATCAATAATCTGCTGCGTTGAACGTTTCTCCGTTCGTTTAAATAAAAGATGTTCAATAAAATGAGCGACACCAAACTTACCCTCGGATTCGTCCCGTGACCCTGCATTAATAACCATACACACATGGGTTATTGGCAAATTTTGATATTGGAATACCACACGGATCCCATTTGAAAGTCTAATGATTTCGTACTCCATTCAGTTTATGAAATTTCTTTAATTGATCTATTCTCACTTCTCTAATGCATTTCCCCCTCACAAACCGACCAAGCTTTCCTTATTTATGATAATTGGCGAAAAGATCGTCCATCTATATTTACAGTCCACCCATTATTGCAACAATAGCGCAAACATATTGTATGCCATAGGTCAAACTTAACCATTTTGGTGAATTTTCAGCAAAACTAGGGATTTTTAAACGCAAAACGGTCATAGCGAAATCACTATAACCGTTTTTAGCTAGCTTTTTTGTTCGGCTTACATACGGGGTCTTCTCATACCTCCATGAAAGTCATCTCCCCCTTGTGGGGTCCCCATTGCAAACTTCTGGAATTTATAGGTGAATAAAAGCATAAAATAGCGTCCCAGACGATTTGTACGACTGTCTGTAGTTAAGAATCCATCTACGGTCCTAGATAAATTCGTTTGTTGATTTAGTAAATCAAATGCTTGCAAACGTAAGGTACCACGCTGCTCTTTTAAAAATCTCTGTTCCACATAGGTATTGATAATGAATGGATTGGAAGACAACCCTTGGCCATATCCTTGGTTGAAAGATTTAGAAAGGTCAGCGCCAAAAATTGTGTTCTTCAAAATATTGTAGGAACCAATTAAAGTTGGCGTCCATGTCTGAATATCACTATTTCGCTGTAGTAAGCTATTTTCTGTATGCGTAAATTGGTAACGAACACCCGGATTAATTTCTAGATTTTCGGATGGATTGTAACGAAACATTAGGCCTTGAGTCAGGACAAAATTACGTGCAACATTTTTCTGTCCGATATTGTCATTTTCATCAATGGAAGAATAACCAATTGTTTTATTCACCGAAATACCGCCCATCAACATTACATTGAAGGTTTTTTCTTTCCAGGATTTACCATAATGGTAAAATGAATTGATCGCATACGGACGATCCCCGGTCTCATTAAAATAACGGGTCTCTGAAATCAACGCAGAATCAATGTTCCCTGTTGTGGGATCTTTCTGAATAGGACCGTAGTACGATTTGTTTAAACTTACGATTTTGTTATCTGCCAGTGAACCATTGAGGAATACAAAGAAATTATTACCTTTTTGAAAGTCATTTTTACGAAATCTCAGATTCAATTGATGATTAAATTCCGGATTCAGGTTTGCATTACCGTAAACAATATTTGTCGAACTTGTGCTCAGATTATAGGGCAATATTTGCGATACACTTGGTTCTGTTGGAGATCCAGAGTAGTTTACGCTTAAATTGGATTGACGGGAGAATTTATATTCAAAACGAGCAATTGGCATCCAGTTCATATTGTTACGGGAAATCGGAATAATCTCGCCCGAATTAATCGCTGATCCTCGCAATTGGGATGGCTGTCCGGCAACCCCCACCGAGTAAGTCACCTTGTCATTGCTGAACAAATAGTTCGCTCCTATTTTATGGGTTATAAACGCATAGTCATAATTATAATCAAGGTTTAACTTTGCATTTTCAAATTCGTTTTCAAGGTTATTGCCCGCTTTGTCATACCCCGTTTGCTGGATACTATTGTCGTATTTATTCTTATTAAAATCATAGGTTACCTCTAATTTTCCATTTTTGGATAAAGGTTCGGTATAATTTACCGAAGCTCCGGCATTCCAGCTTTTATTGAGTGCATCCTGAACCGTACGCTGGTAAATGTTACTCATGGGTTGGTTGATATTGGATGGATCAGAAATATACCGATCAAGTATCTGATTTACATCCTTATCTGTTTTGGCGTTATTGTAATTAAAATTGAAAAACAAGTTACGTCCATTGTCACTCAGTTTACGGTTATATAAACCACTGATTCCAAATCGTGGTGCCGTGGAGTTTGTTCCAGTTGTTAACGCCTGCCTATTATCCAAAACCTCCCTTAGATAGGTAATGGAGTTTGTTATCGCGCTGTTATTGCCATCGTCATAGCCAAACTGCGGCACAATCTTAATATAATCTTTATCCGTTGGTTTCCATTCCACGTTTGCTTCAAAACGATGGTTGCCTCCAATGGTATTTGAATTCACATCTAGACTGTCCGCTTGTGATCGGCCTGGCGTTGCATTCACGATATATCGCTGTGACAATGTTGTATTATTGCTGTGGCTATAACTATAGCTACCATAAGCGGTCAGTTTATCAGAAAAATCCTTGCGAAAATTAAGGCCAATGGAACCTATCTTAGTAAGGCCATCTGAACCACCAAACATACCACCACCACGGCGTCCACCGCCACCTTGACCACGTCGGGCACCACCACCTGTTGTATTGAAATCAAACAAGGGTGCATTGGTATTGTTTAAGTTTCCTAATACAGAAATCTGCTCTCCTTCGCGCATCCCCATCCACATTCCTGTCGCCTGATAACGATCCTCTGTACCATAACCGGCACGGAGTGTTGTCATATGACCTTGGTTATATTTGGGATCGATCTGAATGTTTAGTACTTTTTCGGAATCGCCGTTCTTGTTCCCTGTAATATTGGCCATATCACCATAATCATCAATGATCTGCATTTTCTGGATAATATTTGCGGGAAGATTCTGTGTCGCTGTCTTAACATCACCTCCAAAAAAGTCTTTGCCATTAATTCTGACCCTCTTTACAGATTCTCCTTGCGCAGTGACATTCCCGTCTTTATCCACTTCAACACCTTGTAATTTTTTCAAAGCATCCTCTGCTACCGCACCTTCACGTAACTTCAGATCCTTCATCGTGTACTCCAGCGTATCACTTTTCACAACCACGGTAGGCACCCCATCCACAACAACCTCCTCAAGCATCTGCGAATTCTGTTGCAAGGTCAAACTTGGGATAATGTATTTTACCTCTCCCTTAGGAAAATCAAACTCCTTTTCAAAACGTTCAAATCCTAAATTAGAAACGGTAATCTTAAACGTATCCGCCTTGATCCTATCAAAGATAAAAATACCGGCCATGTTTGAACCTGCTACCATAGAATCCAATTTTGAAGTCAACTTAACTGTTGCTCCAGCGACAACTCGGTTCTTGTCGTCTTTCAACATTCCTTGTACGTTTCTCGTCTGGCCATATACAGTCCATCCTGTTAACATACTCAACAAAAAAAGCATGAAGCCTCTCATAACATCTATTTTTATATTTCTATAATTGACAAATTATTTGACCGAATGCCCCAGTTTAAGTTTAACCAACTCCTCTTCATTTCTATTCACAACAGCGCATTCTAAATCTTTACAAAAGAAGATATTATTAGTGTTAATTAATGTAAAAGGGTATTATTCACACAGAAGTTACAATGCATAACTCTAATTTTATTTGTACTTTCGTTCATTTACAGAACTAGAAAGATGCTATTATCATATTATCAAGATCAACAGGTTGAAGCTGGATGTGACGAGGCCGGCAGAGGTTGTTTGGCGGGCCCAGTCTTCGCTGCAGCAGTAATTTTCCCAGCTGATTATCATCATGAGTTGCTCAACGATTCGAAAAAATTAAGCGAAAAAAAACGGATGGCATTGCGTCCGATTATTGAACGGGAAGCACTGGCCTATGCTGTAGCGAGTGTTTCAGCGGAAGAAATTGACAGCATCAATATTCACAATGCCAGTTATCTTGCCATGCATAAAGCCTTAGATATGCTACAGATAAAAGCGGAATATATTATTGTGGACGGGAACAGGTTTATTCCTTACCAAGAAATCCCCCATTCGTGCATCGTAAAGGGCGATGGAAAATATCTTTCTATTGCAGCGGCCTCCATCTTGGCCAAAACCTACCGCGACGAATACATGGACAATATCGCTTCGGATTATCCCGCTTATGATTGGCTTAATAACAAAGGCTATCCGACCGTAAAGCATCGGACTGCAGTGCTCGAATATGGTTCGACACCACATCATAGAAAAAGCTTTAGAATAACTGACCCACAGCTCAAATTATTCTAAAGCTTTAACCTTTAAAAAAAACAGCTTGCTATGCAGCTGTTTCTTTTTTTGTCTCCCGTAGTGAGAAATACGCTGCTGCTGCTACTCCTAATCCAAGGATAATCGACGATATTAAAGTCAAAAGATTACCCATTTTATGTGATTCTGGATCAAAGATAAATTCAACTTTATGTGTTCCTGATGGCAACTGTAAGGCTCTCAGCAAATAATCGGCACGGATAATTGGTATTTCCTTTCCATCGACATAAGCCTTCCATCCTTTATCATAAAACACTTCAGAGAATACCGCAAATGCGTCATTGGTAGCCGTATATTCATACTGCATTTTATCAGGATGATACGATGTCAGTTTAATTTCCCCTGTTGTAGCCGCGCTCGAGGTTTTTGCTTTGATTTCATTCTGGTACTGTTGATTCACAAAAGCTTCTTTACGTGGATCAAAAGAGCTGATCGCTTGCATTTCCTCCGCATTTCCTTTTACAAAAGTCACCTTGTCTACAAACCAAGCATTTCCAGCCGCAGTGCTCCGTCTCACAATACGCTGCGATTGATTTTGAGGATCTGTTGTGATCAAATAACGCACATTGAACATATCCAGCACGTCTTCGTTAAGCGCCCCATTGAATTGATTCTCTAAAATCTCCTGAAAACGCATTAATTTAGCAGCATGATAGCCTCCTAACGATTTATGGAAATACGAAGGGCGGGCATCAGAGAATGGATCAGTCGTCAAGTCAAGGACGCGATAACTTAGATCCTTATCCATCAAAATCAATTGATCAACTTCGCGTTGCTGGAACACCTGCTGTGCAGTCGCACCTTTCTCCATAAAGGATTTATCATTCAAAAAGCGTTTATCTACGCTCCATAAATCGAATAAGAACAAGATAAGCAAGCTACCCAATAAAACACCTTCATTAAGCTTTTTCTTAAGGTAGAACCAAACAAGTCCGAATGTAAGCAAGATAATCACAAAGGAGCGGTAAGCATCTTTACTCGCAATATCTTTACGATCCAAAACCAGTTGATTCACCAACTCTGTTGCTAAAGATTTATCGCCAATTTGCTGGGGTTGAGCATAATACTCTATTAAATTATTATGACCTGCATTTCTGAAGTTTAAGAACAAATCCGGCATCAAACCAATCAGCAGACAAACACCACCTACACCTGCAAAAGTATAAAGCACTTTCTTATCCAGATTTGGAATTTCTTTGGCTCGCGTCAGCAGTTCATTCACCGTCAAAATGGCCATCAATGGTACTGTGATTGAAACAAGAACCAGGATGGATTCAACAGCCCTAAACTTGTTGTACATCGGGAAATAATCAAAGAATAAATCCGAGACCAATGTAAAATTCTTTCCAAATGACAAAAGTAATGCTAATACTGTGGTCGTTAATATCCACCATTTGAAACGGTCTTTAACAATAACCAGCCCCAATATAAACAAGAAGAAAACACCCGCTCCAAAATACCAAGGCCCTGATGTAAAACGTTTGTCACCCCAATACGTTGGCATACTTTGCGCTATCTGTCCAGCTTGCACAGTTGACATCCCCTTGTCCGTAAAAAATTTGGCAACATGTGATTTTTCGTCCAATTGACCACCACTAGCTCCGCCATAAGCATTAGGAATCATAAAGGTCATGGTCTCGCCAACGCCTTGGCTCCATTCATAAGCATACTCTTTATCTAGTCCTTTTGCTTTTGTATTATTATTGTCAACCTTCGTAATATTAGCATGGCCACGTGTACTTAGCTTACTGTACTCCCAGGTAGGCAATAAAATGGAAGCGTTCACCATTAAAGCAATGATAACCGCAATCACCTGTCTGCCGGAGGCAATAGAGAACTCCTTTAATTGTTTTTGTTTGATTGCATCTACTAAAGCAAAAATAACGTAGACCATCAACGCCATTAACAAGTAATAGGTCGTCTGTAAGTGGTTGACACGTATCTCCAAGGAAAGAAATAATGCCAGTAGTACCGGCCCCCATAACTTACTCCCACGATAACACATAATCACCGCAGCTATAACAGGTGGTATAAAGGCGATTGCATTTGCCCTGGTAATATGTCCAGCTTCAATATAAATAAAGTTGTAGGAAGTAAAGGCTATTGCAACTGCGCCCACCGCAGCAAGCCAAGGTTTGATGCGTAATACGCTAAAAAGAAAGTAGGCCCCCAATAGATAAAACAACACGGTGTCCATCGGACTTGGAAAGGCAAACTTCACCGCTTTCAACAAGTAGGTACCAATATTATTTTCATTTGCCTGCCAGATTTGATAGGTAGGCATTCCTCCAAACATAGAATTCGTCCATAAAGGCGCCTTTCCATCTTTGGCTTTATAATCAAATAATTCCTTTTGTCCAGCTTGCGCCTGTACAACATCTGATTGAGCAAGTGTCTTTCCCTGCCAAACAGGTGTGAAATAAAAAAATACGAGCGCAATAAAGACCGCAATAACGATCAAATGTGCTGAATTCGCCTTAAACCAATTTTTCATTTATCCTCTTAGGTTGTTTAAAAGTCTTAAAAGCCAAACTTAGATAAATTTGTTTTTATATACAATTATAATTATGCGCAATCTATTAAATACAGTTCTCCTAGATGATGAAAAGAAATAAACCTCAAATTGCTATGATTCATCAAAGACAGTCTAGCCGAAAAATGCATGGAAAATAAATAACGATGGATTCACTCCCGTCTTTTTATAAAAAAAATGCCCTAATTATATTAGGGCTATCTTGAGTTTATTTCATTTTAACGGCTGTCCCCGTGGCTCCTACCATCATCATCCCTCCTGTTCCAACAGTTTGGAAATCCAATCGTACGCCAACGACTGCGTCAGCTCCCAATGCTTTCGCGCGATCTTCTAACTCACGCAATGCAGCCTCACGAGTCTCCTGAAACGCCCGCTCATAGGAATTGGATCGACCACCAAAAAAATCTCGAAATCCAGCCATCATATCCTTAATGGCATTCGCCCCCAAAACAACCTCTGAAGAAACAATCCCCAAATAACGATCGATCTGGTGTCCCTCGATAACACTTGTTGTTGTTAATAACATAATTTTATTCTCCTTTTTGAATTAACTTATTGATATCGGATAATTCGCCAAAAACAACTAAGATATCCCCTTCCGCCATGACTGTTTCAGACGTGGCAATACCAGATGCTTCCTTTTGTTCTTTGGTAATTCCGTCTTTTTTTGTTTCTGTAATTTTCACTGTGGTCAGCACAATAATTTTATAAAGATTCGTCAGATTAGCCTCGCGTAGCGTCATACCAACATAACGCTGTGGAACCTTTGTTTCAACAATAGAATACCGATCTGAAACCTTAAAGGAATCAACAATATCGATATTATCCAATCGCATAGCCAAGCGCTCTGCAGCCTCTTCTTCTGGCATAATATACTCATTGATCTCCATTGCTTCCAGAACTGTTTTCTGCAAATCGGATACGATACGGCCGATTATACGCTTTACTTTTAATTGTTTTAGGAGCGCTACAGTCATAAGAGAAGCTCCCTCGTCTTCCCCAATAGCGACAATGACAGCATGTGCATCTTTCAAAGGCAGTGAAGATACAGCCTCCCGATCTGTTGTATCCAAACATACGGTATGCGTAATCTTATCTTTGAGCTGCTCCACTATATTTAAACTTTTATCTGCTCCAATCACTTCATGACCGAGTTCAGTAAGATGAACACCTAATGAACGCCCAAAATGCCCTAGCCCTAAAACAATATACTTCATAACTCAAACTAAGATAAATTTATTGTATTTACAAGTACAATCGCATCGCATACTATTAAATCAGCCTCTTCTCTTCATTTCCAAATTTATGTGTAAAAAAAAGAATGCATTTAAAACAAGATCTTCTCTTCCGGAAATATAATATTCCGACGTGTCGTATTTTTGATAAAGGCAACCAATAATGTTAACATACCTACACGACCGACCAGCATGGTCACGACAATGATCAGTTTTCCTCCCATACTTAAGGAAGGTGTAATACCCAAACTCAAGCCACAGGTCGTATATGCTGATAACGATTCAAACAACAAATCTTTCATACTTTTATCTGGATCAGTAAAAATAAGCGCAAAAAAACTGAGCCCAACGACTATAAACGATAATAAAATGATTGCAAAAGCCTTATTGACGGATTCGCCTGCTATTCTTCGTTTAAAAATTTCAATATATTCCTTACCCTTTGCTAAAGAAATAATATTTATAAAAGAAAGTGCTACTGTTGTCACTTTAACTCCACCTCCAGTAGACCCCGGAGAGGCTCCTATCCACATCAGTAACATGATCAGAAAAATAGTTGGAGCTCCGACAAAACTCAAATCAATACTATTGTAACCAGCAGAACGCGCGGCATTTGCCATAAAAAAAGATGTAGCCCATTCGCCATCTAAGCCCTTTTCTAAGGAAAGCGTATTCTTCCGTTCCAAAAAGTAAAAGAATAGTGTTGCCGAAACAATAATAATTGCATTACAAAGTAGAACCAACTTGGAGTTGAAGCTAAAACTCCAAGCTTTATGTTTATATTTTTTCTTCGTGACCAAACGGTGGTACCACAGGAATATAGACTCCTTTATATAGGTATAAAAGTTGAGCACAATTCCAAAACCTAATCCTCCAAGAATAAACAACGAGGAAAGAGCCAATTGAAATGGATAGTTGAACTTATACGCATCATTGGTGATTCCCCCAGACAAAATAGAAAATCCCGCATTACAGAAAGAAGAGATGGAATGAAAAATTGAGAAAAAAATCATACTACCCATATTCGGGAAGTTAGCACTTTCCAAGGTACTAAAAATTAATAACGCACCAAGAAATTCAAACAACAGTGTTATAAATATCATAGTCAACAATGTCTTAATGACTGATGCCACTTTATTTTCGCCCAATATTTCACCAAACATCAGTTGGTTTTTGAATGAAAATCCACCAGAAAAAAAATAACCAAAAAATCCTGTAAACGTCATAATTCCCAATCCTCCAACCTGTATCAATACAATAATAACGGTCTGACCAAACATGCTAAAGTTGGTGGAAATATCTGCTACGGACAATCCCGTTATACAAACAGCACTAGTGGCCATAAATAAGGCATCGACAAAACTGAGCGGAGCTTCAATCGTTGTTCGCGGAAGCATCAATAGGACTGTCCCTATTAGGATAAGCACAAGAAAGCTGATAACAAACAGGATGGTGGGATTAAAATAAAAATTATCGAAAAAGAGTGTACTTTTCGATAATTCGGCAATAAAAATAATATAGATCCCTAAATAAATCCACTGTTCGCGTGAAAAGACCGATAGCGCATCAATCCCAGCGAAACGAGCAATCAAAATAAAAATAAAATAAATCAGGATAAACAAGCCTGAATAATGTTCAACGGCAATTTTCCTCAGAGCATAGATGGATGAGGATTCCCGCAATGCAATCATAAAGAAAAGCACGAAAAATAGGTAGTGAATGGTTTTACCAAGCAGAGTCCCCAAAGTTGGATCAGTTACATAGCCAACATTGAAAATAACTATTGCAGCACAAATCATGCTCACATAGAACATGATCTTATCTACAAGACCGTTTTTATATTTGAAAACAAATCGAACAAAACTTAATATTGAATCTACCATTATAAACCGCAAACTAAGATAAATTTGCCTTTATTCAAAAATCTACCAACATCTTATCCCTGAAAGGCACTTTATTTTCACGTGAAACGGGATACAACAGTGTCTTTCGCGACATCCCCACTTTTAATCTCCAGGTTTTTCTTTCTCCAATTCCTTTTCAGCCTTCTCTCGATCCCGTTTTCGCTTTTCCTCCATTTTGGCAGCCGCTTTTGCTTCTTCCTCCTTCTCTTCTTTTAGCAGCTCTTCAGCAGTTTTATGTTTTTTGAATATCCCTGAAAATAATTTCTTCGCTTTCTCAACACCACTCACGACCTTCTCAACACGATCCGCTGTGTTCATCAGTTTTGCCTCCCGCTCTGGCCCTAAACCCACACATTGTTTAATTCCCATCAGCAAACTTTGCCACATTGCCTTAAAGAAAGGATGAGAAGGATCTCGATGTTTGTTGATATGCCCCACAGTATATTTACCATAAAGGTCTGGATTTCCAGGATTAAATAAAACCTGATTGACCATAAATGAAAGGAAGCCCTTCTTTTCTCTACGCCCGTCATCACCTGTTTCCGAGAGTATATTAACTTTTAAATCATTGTAATCCATTTTAAACGTCCCCTTACTCCGGTAGTCGTTAGCCCAGACATCAAATACGATTTGTTTTAGATGACCAGATTTAACCTCAACATTCAACAATGGTCGAATCATTTTATTGACAGCGGTTAAATCCATCTCCCCAAGACTACCTTTATATGTATATGCCCCAACCTTGGAGGTCATATCAAAGACAAAATTGGTCAATAGCTTTCCTGAATTCATAAAATTAGTGCTCAGATTAGCACGCATAAGCTTCTGCTTCAACAGCCTTGTCGAATCATTTGTCACATTCAATATGGTACCATAAGTATGATCAAAAGTAATAGTTCCTATTTGGCTATATTGATCACTCATCTCAGAATAGGAAATACCAATATTATCCAGAATCATCGAATCAATCCCCATTCTAGTTGACATTTGCATCAATTTCATGTGCGGTGCATTTCCTATTTGTCGGGTAGCAGGACTCTTATAGTGCTTATCACTATAGATGGAAAGTTGCCCGTTTTTTAAGAATGCTTTTTGTGCATAAACCTTTTTATCTCTGGAAAGTTGCCCAAAATTAAACCCGGCCAGTTGCAAGGTGTCCATTTTAAAGACAACATAACTTCCACCTTCCCCTTTCTTCTTATAGTAGGCCGCCTTGTTTAATGTCGGCTGATAAGCAACCTTGGTTAGGAGAACATTCCTGTCTCTACTATTGATATTAAGTTTATCAAAATTGATTTTATAAAAACCGTCCGGAGTTTTATAAGTAAAGCCAGGCACTTCGATATCGATCATCTTCGTATGATAAAAACGTTGCCTGTCATATTCCGAAGTTGAATCAATAAGGACATCATCAATCCGCACTTTCACTTTTTTTATCTCAAAATCCTGATGTACACCCTTTTGTACCTGCGTATATTTAAAATCAATATTATTCAAATTGACAGCCTCAACATGAATCTTCTTTAAATTATCTTTTATTTTTTCGTACAAAGGTTTCTTAGGCCCCTGGCTTACAGTATCGTTATAACTATGCACCTCATTGATAATATGTATCATTGGCGTATCTACAGTCACATCGTGTAGGAAAAGCTCTTTATCCATGAGTACCTTACGGATGCCAAAGCTTTTAATCTTAAGCTTGTTGATGATTATTGCATATCGATTATCAGGAGCCTTTTTCATAAGCTCTAATTTTTTATACACAACACTATCCGGAATTAAATGAAGGTTATCTATGGTTAGATTTCCCAGTGCAAGATTAACATGAATATCATCATAGTGAACTGTGTAAAGGCTATCTGTTGCCTGCAAAACCAGCTGCTTTATTTTGGTATCCAACAGCGGTTTCCATTTATTGCTAAAATACATTATGCCTCCAGTCAACGCCAGGAGAATAAACACAATAATCCCAATGATCCACTTAAAAATAGGCTTCATAAAGTCACAATCTCTTTGTAATTTAGTCTTTATTTATTGAATAGCAAACAAGATCAATTCCCCTTTTGTTTCAAATACTACTAAATAAAGCAAATATGCAGCTCCGAATACGACTTTTCTTAGTTCTTGTACCTTTTTGGCTACTTATATTCAATTCCTGTTCAAATTCCAAACCCGAAACAGGCTTCTATTTTTGGAAAACAGTCTTTCAACTTGATACTGTCGAACACCGTGCACTAAAAGAAGTCGATGCTAAGTCCATATATATACGAATTATGGATATAGACTTCGATCCTTCCGGTGTTCAGGCTGTTCCCATTAGCCCCATTACCTTCTCCCAGCCTGTGCCTAAAGAACAAGCTTTAATACCAGTCGTATTTATCAATCAGCGTATCTTTTCAGAAATGGACAGCTTACAGATAAGGGCCTTAGCCAATAAGATTGTCCCATTTGTCTCTACAAAAATTAAGCAGGCTGGCAAAGAAAAATTCAACGAATTGCAATTGGACTGTGACTGGACACAATCCTCTCGGGACAAATTCTTCTACCTACTCAATTACCTTCAAGAATTACCTGATTTAAAAGATATTATTATCAGCTCAACCTTAAGATTACATCAAGTTAAGAATACAGTGACAAGCGGTATTCCACCAGTAAAGAAAGTGACTTTAATGTGCTACAACATGGGAAATTTACGCCAGTTTGGAAACCAGAATTCCATTCTGAATCAACAGGATCTAAAGGCCTATTTAGGTGGTACATTACGCAATTATCCAATGCAAATGGATATTGCACTTCCTTTATTTCATTGGTTTGTGGTTTTTAGAAACAATAGTTACATTGGTATTTCAAAATATATTAGTGAACAGGACATCAATAATAAAGCCTTATTTAAACGCAATCCAAAAAGTAATTTATATATTTTAATTACCGACCTTCCAAAAGCAAACCTCAAAAAAGGAGATGTTGTCCGATTTGAACAGGTAACTCAAGATGATCTTTTGCAAACGGCAAAATTTTTGAGGGGAGAACTGAAAGGAAAAAAACATCAGATTATTTTTTATCATTTAGATCAAGCTACATTAGCAAATCATGGCAATGCCGAGTTACAAGAAATTATTCGTGCTTTCTAGCACCACGCTTGCTTTCTTTTTTGGAGAGATTGCAACAAATATCGCTTGCGGGCCCGAAGTGGATCCCTATGACAATCAAACAACTTACTATCTTCCGAATCTTGAAGACAATGGATTTTCTGCATTTCAATACATCCCTTATCAATTTCTTTATACCGAAGAAGCTCCAGTCAAGGAAAGCATCGTCAACAGCGAAGCTTGGGCGAAACACCTAGGGTCAGTTGTAAATGTAAAAGATATCGAACAATTGATGTACTACAGCGACTCAGCTACCGCTGATTTGGTCAGTAATCAAAAAAGATCATCTTGGAGCAATCTTCCGGATTCCATCAAAGGAAATACATTTCTACAAACGCTAATTGATGGTAAACATGAACCTGAGCGCGCTTACTTTGTTTTCACAAAAAAACAAGAGCCCATTACAAATATTCAGCACAGTTATTGGGATCCCGATACACGGAATTTTAAAGAGATCGTACAATATGCTGAACTCGCCGAAGCACAGATCAACAAGCATAAAAAAAACAGTTTCCTTTTTGTACGTTACGCTTATCAAGCTGCACGCTTATATCTATTCGGTCAGGAATATGCCAAAAGTATTGCTGTCTATGAAAAATATTTACAGCCTATAAAAGGGAACGAGGCTATCTTAAATTGGTCACTTTCCAACTACGCTGGTGCTGTCCGTAAAAATGGCGATGGGGCTAAAGCGGCCTACCTTTTCTCCAGACTATTTACAGCAAGCCCCGAAAGACGGGTTTTGGCGTACGCTAATTTTCATTATATCACAGCTTCTGACACCGAGATTTTTCAATACGCCAGCACGGATGCAGACAACTTTAACATTAATGCCATTATTGGTTTCGGTACAGGAGATCGTACCATGAAATATCTAAATGCCTGTTACAAGCTTGACCCTGCCAATACTGTAAATGCGGTTCTGCTGGAAAGGGAAGTCAACAAAATAGAAGGCGATATGAACGAGTCTTTTTATATCGGTTATGGTGAAAACTACAACTATTATGCTAGGAACGAAGACAAAAGCACCGTTAAACAACATTTGGATTCCCTTCGCGATTTCGCATTAAACCTCTATCAAGACAAAAAATACGTTCAGCCACAGCTTGGCTTGATTACAGCAGCCTATTTAAGCTGGATGAATAGAGAAAATGATCTAGCAAAAAAATATCTTGCTCAGGTAAAGGAAAATGAATTGAATCCTAGGTTGGGCGATCAGTATCAGATTACAGTGCTGCTTACGCAATTAGCCGATTGGCAAACCAGTAAACAGATTGACCAGCCAAAGCTGGTCAAAACATTAGCGTGGCTGGAGCAGAAAGCCAAACAGGATGGCAAAAATTCAAGTAACAAAAAAGAATGGAGCTATAGTGCTTTCGAATACAGCAATTACAGCCTGATTGCTAGAAATATCCTCCAGAATCTTGTCGTCAAACATTATCTCAACACTCAGGATACGGCGATGGCAAGTTTAGCTGCTGTTAAGGCCGACATCTTCTATAATTATGGTGTCGCCAAAGATTCTCTTGAAGACAATATGCAGTGGTCTACCATGCATTTTTGGGAAAATAGCCTCACGCCTAAAACATTATTAAAAATAAGGGCACTACTGTCAGACAACACACAACAAAATATATTATCCCGCTTTTTATTGGAAGATATCAAGCATTTTAATAGAGATTATTTGACAGAACTACTAGGCACGGCATACCTACGGGAGCTTGATTTTCAAAAAGCGGCAACAACATTACAGGCACTTCCTAAAGATCACAAAATAAAGGAAATAAGGAATTCGTACAATGAAGATGAAACGGATGTTATCCCCAGTCCATTTATCGTCACAATCAACGACTATCCAAAGAAATATGGAAAAGAGAATACAACTAAGTTAAAATATGCTGAGCGTATGGCCCGATTGGAGAATGCCATAAAAAGCGAAAAAAACAATCAGAAAAAAGCCGACTATTACTTTCAGATGGCCACAGGCATTTATCAGACCAGCACCTACGGAAACGCCTGGTCTCTGGTGTCGTACGATTGGTCATCCTCAGACAATCACGCTACCACTACAATTCACTGGCAACGGAATTACTTACAGACACAATCAGCAAAAGATTGGTATAACAAAGCCCGTTCACTAAGCTCAGATAAAGAGTTTAAGGCCAAATGTACCTTCATGCTCGCAAAATGTGAACAGAAGGATTTTGTTTATACGGATGAAACACGCTGGCAATATTATGACTCCCCATTGAAAAATCCGTTTTACCGCTTTTCACTACAAAATAAATACTTTAAAGAATTAAACACACAATATAAGGATACACCTTTTTTCAAGACGGCTTCAAAGGAATGTACCTACTTGAGAGACTACATAAATCTAACCCAGGCTATAAAATAAAGGCGCTCTTGCTTAATATAAAAAAGGCTTCCATATGGAAGCCTTTTTTATATTAAGCTCTGCTATCTTCATTGTGATATATACTGAGATAACTATCATAACGTGAAGATTCAATCTCTCCCTCCTCAACGGCTTGCATAATCACACAGCCGGGCTCATTGATGTGCCGACAGTTATTGAACCGGCATTGGTTCATCAACGCACGCATCTCGGGAAAAAAATGGGACAGTTCCTGTTTTTCAATATCCACAATTCCCAGCTCGCGAATACCAGGTGTATCAATCAGTTTACCCTCAAAAGGTAAGTCAAACATCTCTGCAAATGTAGTGGTGTGCTTCCCCTTATCTGACCAATCCGAAATTTCTCCCGTTTTCAAACCATATTCAGGTACAATAGCATTAATCAAAGTAGATTTACCGACCCCCGAATGACCAGACACTAATGTAATTTTATCCTGAAGTAACTCCTTGACAACATCGATATTCTTTCCAGTCAAAGCCGACACCTCATAGCATGGATAACCGATTCGTTCATAAATCGCCTTATAGTCGGCCAATATTTCCAAACCTTCATCACTGAAAAGATCAAGTTTATTAAAAATAAGTACTGCAGGTATCCCATAGGCTTCGGTCGTTACCAAAAAGCGGTCAATAAAACCCAAAGATGTTGGTGGGGAAGCCAACGTTACTACCAAAAAAGCCTGGTCTAGGTTCGCACCAATAATCTGCGTTTGCTTGGAAAGATTCACCGATTTTCGGATAATATAGTTGCGACGGGGTTCAAGCTCTCGAATGACAGCACTTTCAAGATCTGGCTCCACATCAAAATGCACCCAGTCTCCTACAGCCACCGGATTGGTCGTTTTAATTCCTTTGGTACGAAATTTCCCTTTGATCCGGCAATCATATCTCTTGCCATCTTCGCCCAAAACCTGATACCAACTACCTGTGGACTTTGTTACCAATCCTCTCATAGAACCTGTTGCATTAAATGTGTCATAGCACAAAAATCGGAAAAATTTATTAAACTTACGGTTTGATGAATTTCTTACCTTTGTAAGGAGACTAAAATTCAATTTTGTGAAAAAACTATTTCTTTTAGATGGCATGGCTCTTATATATAGAGCATATTTTGCTTTGAGCAAGACCCCACGCATCACCTCGACAGGGTTGAATACTGGGGCGATCATGGGTTTTACCAATACACTGTTGGAGGTATTGAAAAATCAGCAACCTTCTCACATAGCAGTAGTGTTCGACACGGCGGCTCCTACAGCACGCCATATTGAATTTGAAGCCTATAAAGCGCATCGTGAAAAAATGCCCGAAGACCTTTCAGCTTCTATTCCTTATATCTACCGCCTGATTGAGGGATTCAATATCCCCATTATCACAATGGACGGTTATGAAGCGGATGATATCATCGGAACATTAGCGAAAAAAGCAGAACAAGAAAACTTCCAAGTCTATTGTATGACACCGGATAAAGATTTTGGTCAGCTTGTCTCAGACAATATTTTTATTTACAAACCAGCCCGTATGGGGAATGGGGCTGAAGTACAAGGTGTCAAAGAAATCCTCGAAAAATGGGAAGTCACAGATGTGAACCAAGTTATTGATATCTTAGGATTATGGGGCGATGCTGTAGATAATATCCCAGGAATTCCAGGTATTGGTGAGAAAACCGCAAAAAAACTTGTTCAGGAATTTGGGTCAGTCGAAGGAATTATAGCGAATGCAGATAAGTTAAAAGGAAAAATGCGCGAAAACGTTGAAAATTTCGCAGAGCAGGGGTTAATTTCAAAAAAATTAGCAACAATTTTGTTGGATGTGCCCGTTGAACTTAACGAAAAAGCGCTAGAACTTGAGGATCCAAATAAAGACATTCTCGAACCCCTCTTTGCTGAATTGGAATTTAGAACATTGGGAAAAAGAGTTTTTGGAGATGATTTCTCCATACTTGAAAAGAATTCACCTGTAAATGGACAGATGGATTTATTTGCTACAGAAATAACAGCAAATACAACAAGTACAGCAATAGAAGTTTCAAATGAAAATATTGTTCTAAAAAATATTCATAATACAACACACGAATACACACTGGTAGATACAACCGAAGAACAAGAAAAACTTGCCAAGGAACTCAACTCAAAAAGCAGCTTTTGTTTTGACACAGAAACAACAGGGTTAGATGCGAATCTTGCTGATATTGTAGGACTTTCATTTTCGTTTGAAACTGGGAAAGCATACTATATCCCTACACCAGCAAATCGGGAAGAAGCCCAACGCATCGTCGATATCTTTAAGTCTGTACTGGAAAATCCAGCAATTGAAAAGATAGGTCAAAATATCAAATACGATATCCTCTTATTGGCAAGATATGGTGTTAAGGTACAGGGGGCCTTATTCGATACCATGTTAGCGCATTACCTCATTGACCCTGATACGCGACATGGCATGGATGTCCTTGCGGAGAACTATCTGAATTACACACCAGTCTCCATTACAGAACTCATTGGAGAAAAAGGGAAAAAACAAGGAAATATGCGGGATGTTGATTTCGAAAAAATCAAAGAATACGCTGCTGAAGATGCTGATATTACATTACAGCTAAAAAATATATTCCATCCCCTTTTGGTGGAAACGGATACATTACAATTGGCCCAAGACGTTGAATTCCCTTTAGTATATGTCCTTGCAGAAATAGAACGAAATGGGGTAAAAGTGGATGTCCCTGCACTTGACGAATTTTCGAAAACATTGGAACAGGACATCAAGGACCTAGAGAATGCCATATTTGAAAAAGCTGGAGTGAACTTTAATATTGCCTCACCAAAACAGTTAGGCGAAGTCTTATTCGACAAGCTCCAACTGGATCCGAAAGCAAAGAAAACAAAAACAGGGCAGTACAAAACCGGTGAAGATGTTTTATTGGCGTTGGCGCACAAATCAGATATTGTTCAGGATATTTTGAATTTTAGGCAGTTACAGAAATTAAAATCAACTTACGTAGATTCATTACCTGAATTGATCAATCCAGAAACCGGTCTGATCCATACTTCCTATAATCAAGCTGTCGCCGCAACAGGTCGCTTGAGCTCTACTAATCCTAATCTGCAGAATATACCTATCCGCACGGAAAGAGGTCGGGAAGTCCGGAAAGCATTTATCCCGCGTTCGGAAGATCATGTGATCTTATCCGCCGATTATTCACAGATCGAATTACGCTTAATAGCAGAGTTAAGCAAAGATCAAAATATGTTAGAAGCCTTTAGTCAGGGGCATGATATCCACCGTGCCACCGCTGCCAAAGTGTATAATATGGCTTTTGAAGAGGTTACATCAGAACAGCGTCGCAACGCGAAAGCAGTAAATTTTGGTATTATATACGGTCAATCCGCCTTTGGTTTGTCTCAAAATCTAGGCATCTCGCGGAAAGAAGCTGCTGACATCATCAACGAATACTTCAACCAATATACTGGTATCAAGAAGTATATGAGCGACGCCGTTGAATCCGCGAAAGAGAAAGGCTACGTTGAAACAATTTTAAAGCGTAGACGTTATTTGAGAGACATTAATTCAGCAAACATGACTGTTCGGGGATTTGCTGAACGAAATGCGATCAATGCCCCTATTCAAGGTTCTGCCGCTGATTTAATCAAGATTGCCATGATTGCAATACAAAAGGAAATCGAGCATCAGGGATTGGTAGGTAAAATGATTATGCAAGTACACGATGAGTTGGTGTTTGATGTTCCGAAACAAGAGGTCGAAGCATTCAAAACCATTATTCTGGACAAAATGACAAATGCTATAAAAACAAATGTTCCGTTGATTGTTGAAATCGGAGAAGGTAAAAACTGGCTTGAAGCACATTAATTTTTGTTATGACTAAAAAAATCATTTATATACTGTTATTGTTATCCTCGTTTTGCTGCCAACCTATTCAAGCGCAAGACGATAAGCCTGTATTTTACGAAAAATTAGATCAAGGCTTAATTCGTTTCTATTTTGATAAGTATTATTATCTGGCGGCAAAAGATTGCGAATTCAAATCAATTGAACGTGTAAGCAAATTTGATTTCACAAAGCAAATTTTCGAAGGAGAGTTTCGTGATTTCGCGCCCAATGGCAACCGTATACTGGTCGGCAATTATAAGGATGGTAAAAAAGAAGGTCTATTTCAAGCTTTTCATCCGAATGGTGTGTTAAAATGGGAAATAAATTTTAAGGATAACTATCCTGTCGGTGATTGCAAATATTATTATCCCGATGGTAAACCGTTATTAACGGTGGCCTATAGTGATTACGGTTATTTCATTAAAGATTATTGGGATAATCGAGGAAAACAGGAAATCGTTGGCGGTGAGGGTAACTATGAATTCGCTATTCCATTCGAAGGGTTCACAGAATTCGGGTATGATTTTTATCTACGTAAAGGCAAAGTAAAAGGTGGTAAACCACAGGGGAACTGGAACACTTACTTTTACAATGTTGGACAGCAACCCATTTACGCGATGACACAACGTTTTGTTGATGGAAAAATCGTTGCTACTTATGATGATAATGGAGAGCTTCCAAGCGAAGATTTTCAGGCTTTAAGCGTTTTACCCTACGATTATTTTATCCGAGCGGAACTATTAAACAGCAAATCCTGTAGTTTTGATGACTTTTCAAACTTCTATGCGTTCCTTGCTAAACGGTTTACCGATAGGATCAATAAAAGCGGATTCGAAGTCGCAACTCAACTAAATTTCTCCTATGAAGTTGAAGTCAAAAAAACGGGCTTAGCCAATTTGCGAAGTCTTAAATTGAATGTAGACTCCAATAATGAAAATGATCTCACCGTTTTGAATCGAATTGCTAAAAGTGTAGATTTTTATTTTCCTACCTACAAACAAGATCAACCTCAAGACGATACGATTAAAGTTTCGGGGAGTATTGCCACAGGAAGTGATGGAAAAGTCTATACCCATTCAATTAAAATCGAAAGACAAATAGACAATTCGAGTAAATAATTATCTTTGCAGAAATAAATAGATATGAAATTCCATAAAGAAGGATATACCACATTAGCGATTGCTGTACTTTTTATCTTTATCATCAATGCCGTTGCGGACTATTATGATGCTCCGCAGTTTGTAAAATGGTTTATTTATGCCCTTTCAGCATTCCTATTCATTACAGTTGTCCAGTTTTTTAGAAGTCCTAAGAAAGTAGTGATTCCACAAGATGGCACAATCTTATGTCCTGCTGACGGAAAAGTTGTAGTCATCGAAGAAACCGAAGAAAATGAATATTTTCATGACAGAAGGATACAGGTCTCTATTTTCATGTCCCCCATCAATGTGCATGTGAACCGAAATCCAATCAGTGGTTTGGTGACTTTCTTCAAATATCATCCCGGGAAATTCTTGGTTGCTTGGCATCCAAAATCATCGACAGACAATGAAAGGACGACTGTTGTAGTAAAAGACAAAGCAGGCAGGGAAGTTCTTTTCCGTCAAATTGCTGGCGCGTTGGCCCGTCGTATTGTTTGGTATGTAAAGGAAAATGATCAGGTTGTTCAGGGCAATGAGTTCGGCTTTATCAAATTTGGTTCACGTGTGGATTTATTCCTGCCTCTAGGAACAGAGATCAATGTGAATATTGGCGATAAAGTTACCGGAGCCAAAACCGTTATCGGAAAATTTTAACAATTTATTAATATCATTATAAGTAACTTAGGCTCCAATTAGGGGCCTTTTTTATTCAACAGATGAATTTTAGACAATTACTATTAGCAAACTCTGCTGGTGTTGGCATTGCAATATCCACTATCAGCTTTTATTATAAACACGATCTTCAAACTGCACTGATTATATTTTTTGTTGCAATGGTTATCTGTTTTCTTTTATTCAACTACCTGTTCGAGAAATACATCTACCGTCGTCTTAATACCATGTATAAGTTGATTCACAATCTAAAACTCGGTAAGGATCTTAAAGATGCGATTGGTGAACATGTCAGTGAAGATCCCATTACAGATGCAGAAAACGACGTAAAGGCTTGGGCAAAGGATAAAAAAAATGAAATTGAACAACTGAAATCACAGGAAAAATTTAGGCGTGAATTTCTTTCCAATATATCCCATGAGTTCAAAACGCCCCTCTTTGCTACCCAAGGATACATCGAGACATTACAAGATGGGCTAATGGAAGAAGACATGGAAATGGCAAAGAATTTCTTAGACAAGGCTGCTCGAAATCTTGATAGATTGAATTACCTCATTCAAGATTTAGATGAAATATCCAAACTCGAGTCTGGCAAAATGGTCTTGAACATTGAAAAATTTGACATTGTAGATCTTATCAAAGACACCTCGTATTCATTGGAAGACAAAGCCAAACAACACAATATTAAGATTGAATTCAAACCCAAAACGGGCACACCACATTGGGTTAAAGCAGATCGCAATAAAATACATCAGGTGTTGTATAACCTTATCGACAACTCACTCAAATACGGAAAAGAAGGAGGTACTACCAAAATCAAAATTTTCCCACTTTTTGAACAGGTCTTAATAGAAATCACAGATAATGGCTATGGTATCGAAGAAAAAAATCTGAGCCGGGTATTCGAACGATTCTTCCGTACGGATAAAAGTCGCTCAAGAGATATTGGCGGATCGGGCTTAGGGCTTGCAATTGTCAAACATATTGTTGAAGCCCATCAACAGAATGTTAATGTCCGTAGTACAGAGGGCATTGGAACTACTTTTGGCTTTACTTTGCAAAAAGTTCAGACCGGAGATTAAACAATTGATGACATTTTTGTGTTTAAACAAAACCAATGTTAACATTAACTTAACATTAGGGTATTATTTTTGCAAAAATAAATTTAAGATATGTCTTTAAATAGCATTTTTCAATACTTCGTTCCAAAGGACAAAAAATTCTTCCCTTTGTTTGAACAAGCCGGCAACAATTTGATCGAAATGTCTCAATTGTTAAAAGATATTGTTAACTCAAACAATCCGGAGAAGAAGAAAGAGTTCACGCGTAAGATGGAAGACTTGGAGCACAAAGGCGACAACATCACACATCAAATTCACTTGGAACTAGGTAAAAATTTCATTACACCTTTCGACCGCGAAGATATACACTCGTTAGCAAGCTCATTGGATGATGTAGCCGATTTTATACACGGCGCGGCTAATAGAATGGACTTATACAAGGTAGAAAAAGCTACAGAGCCGATGATCGAAATCGCGGATCTATTGGTGGAAGCTACTGAGCACGTCTCAAAAGCAATCCATGAACTTCGGGATTTAAAAAACATTCGCAATATCACAGATTCTTGTGTACGTATCAATAGTGTAGAAAATAAAGCAGACTATATTTTTGATAAGGCAGTAGCTGATCTTTTCGAATTTGAAAAAGACGCTATTTCATTGATCAAACACAAAGAAGTGTTATCCGCAATGGAAGATGCAACAGACAAATGCGAGGATGTTGCTAACGTATTAGAAAGTATTCTAGTTAAAAACGCATAATCATTCGATCATAAGTGCATAAAAATTCTACGAGATTATGATGTCAACATTACTCGTTGTTGTGATTGTCTTAGCAATTGCATTTGACTACATCAATGGATTCCATGATGCAGCCAACTCTATTGCGACAGTCGTATCAACAAAAGTTCTAACACCAGCAATGGCCGTATTATGGGCTGCCATATTCAACTTTGCTGCTTATTTCTACTTTACAGACCACAAAGTAGCCAACACCATTGCCAAAACGGTATTGGAAGAATATATTACCCTAGAGGTTATCTTTGCGGGCTTGCTCGCAGCAATTGGGTGGAACTTATTCACTTGGTACTACGGAGTACCGTCAAGCTCTTCTCACACATTGATTGGAGGTTTTGCTGGGTCGGGAATGGCCTATGCCTTTATTCTTGGAGCAGATCCTATTCACGCTATCAATATCGATGCAACATTAAAGATTATTGCTTTCATCGTTTTTGCGCCGATCATCGGTATGACCATATCCATTATCATCACATTAATAGTAATTAACTTGGCCAAAAACTCCCGACCTAGTGTTGCCGAAAAATGGTTTAAAGTATTACAACTGGTTTCATCTGCAGCTCTAAGTTTTGCACATGGTGGTAACGATGCACAAAAGGTTATGGGTATTATCCTTGTAGCTATGGTTGCTGGTGGATATATGCAAAACACAGAGCATATGCCAGAATGGATTCCCTTAACTTGTTACGCGGCTATCGCTGCTGGAACAATGAGTGGAGGCTGGAAAATTGTGAAGACAATGGGAACTAAGATCACGAAAGTAACACCATTAGAAGGGGTTTGTGCGGAATCCGCAGGTGCAGTAACATTAGGTATAACGGAGCATTTCGGTATCCCTGCATCAACAACACATACGATTACAGGAGCCATTATTGGTGTCGGAGTTGTTAAGCGTGTTTCAGCGGTACGCTGGGGGGTAACTATTAGTTTGTTATGGGCTTGGGTATTGACAATTCCAGTATCGGCTCTGCTTGGAGCACTCTCTTTAGTCATTGTACATTATTTACTTTAGAAAGAATTTCTTAATTTTTTTCTAAAAGCTATTGAAACAAAACAAAAATTTGGTACTTTCGTACCGAATTTTTGTTTTGTTGTTTCACATTAAATACTTAATTTAGTACGAAATATCAGGAATTTAAAAATTTAACATAATTTTAAGACTTTGGCACGGCAATTGTACTGTTCCAGATATTAAATAAGACAACAAAGTTTGAAAACAATTAAAATTAATAATAACCTTAAAAACAAGAGTATGAACTATTCTACAATTAAAAAAACAGCTGTTGCTGCTACATTAGTTGCCGCTTTAGGTTTCGCTGATACAGCACAAGCTCAACAAGTATTCGGTGGTAGATCACAATACAGAACTTGGTCTATCGGAGTTCAAGGTGGTATCACTACGCCTAATGCTTTAATTGGTGGTAACAATAACTTTGGTCAAAAAGTTGGTTACTTCCAAAACAAAGTTGGTGAGTACTACGGTTTAACAGTACGTAAACAATTCTCTCACCTATTCGGTTTAGAAGTTGAAGCAAACCGTGGCAAGATCAAAACTTACAACCACAACGAGTCTGGTCCTGCTATTGAGAACAAATATGGTGCTCAATCTGCTGAAACAAAAGTAAACTGGGCTGCTAGCTTAAATGGTGTATTCCAATTGGGTACAATCGATTTCTTAAGAAGAGAAAATGCTGTTAACTTCTACGCTAAAGTAGGTATCGGTGCATTTGCTTACAACCCAATTCAATTCTCTAACAATGACTTCGGTGGAACAGTTGTTTATGATCAAAAATGGGGTGAAGATGTTCTTGGAGACCGTTCTCCTTCAAATCCTCGTGATAAAGACTACCGTTTAGGTATGATCGTTCCTGTAGGTGTTGGTGCTAAATTCAAATTATCTGAAGTTGTTGCCTTGAACTTAGGTTACACAATGAACTTCACTGATGAAGCATTATTGTACGGACCTGGTAGAAACAATACTACAAAACAACGTTTCTCTAACGTATACGGTGGCTTAGAGTTCACTTTAGGTTCAAAAGACAAACAAAACTTGACTTTTGCTAACCCAGTAGCTACAATGTATGATGAGTTGAAAGATCCTTCATTGAGAAACGAAGTTGAAGCATTGAAACAACGCGTAAGCACTTTAGAAGGTACTGTTAACACATTAAGCGCTGATGCTGATGGTGACGGTGTATCTGACAAATTTGATAAATGCCCTGGTACTCCTGCTGGTACTCCAGTAGATGGTTCAGGATGTCCAATCAAATTCCCAGAGCCTCAAGTTCTTGAAAACAACAGTAACGGTTACTATGCTCCAATTCAATTCGAATTTGATAGCTCAGTATTGAAAACTTCTTCTTACTCAACTTTAGATAAATTGGCTAAAGAAGTACGTGACAATAATTCATCTGTAACTTTAGACGGTTATGCATCTGCAGAAGGTTCTGAAGCTTACAATACAACTTTGTCTAAAGACCGTGCTAACTCTGTAAAACAATACTTAGTAAATGCTGGTGTTTCTTCATCAAGCATCACTGCTAACGGTTACGGAGAGAAAAACCCAATCGCATCTAATTCAACTGAAGAAGGTCGTGTTCAAAACCGTCGTGTTGAGATCAAAAAATAATCGTATATAACTTATACCATTATATTAAAAGCCGGCTCTAGAGCCGGCTTTTTTATTTTGACAGTATTTATCCTTAACTTTGTGGATGATATCCAATTTGTGGAAAATTTATTCAAGCAAATTAGATAAGAAATTAGTATTTTGATTTAAGGAACAGAATACTGGTTTTAAACTTTTGAGAATGGAAGAGGATTTTGAATTTGAAAACCCCGAAGAAAGAAAAATCTCGGTGGACAGATATGAGGAAATGCTTCGAAACGAGGATCAGTATTTTTTTGACTCCAAGGCTTTCGAAGGAATAATAGACTACTATGCTGAAAAAAATGACCCTGTAAAGGCACTACAAGTAACCGAATTTGCAATCAGCCAACATCCTTTTGATATTACATTTTTGTTGAAGCAAGCTCAATTGTTTTCAACAATTCAACAGTATCAGAATGCATTAGCGGCCTTGGACAAAGCGGAACTGCTGGAAGCTTCGGAGGGAGATATATTTCTAATCAGAGGTGGTATTCTGGGGAGCATAGGGCAATTTGATGAAGCATTGGATCAATTATTCAAAGCATTACCCTTATTAGACAATAAAGATGAGGTTTATTTTCATATTGCCATGATTTTTCAAGCGCAAATGAACTACGACAAAGCTATTGTCTATTTAAAGAAGGCCCTTGAGCTCAATATGGACTATCAAGAAGCACTCTATGAGCTTGCTTATTGTTATGATGTACTTGATAGGCAAGAAGAAAGTATATCTTTCTATAAAAAATATATTGACTCAGACCCTTATTCGTACTATGCTTGGTATAATCTAGGCAACTCCTATCACAAAATAAGCAAGTTTGAAGAAGCATTAGATGCATATGACTATGCCATATTAATCAAAGAAGACTTCTCATCTGCTTATTTCAATAAAGGAAATGCACTAGTCAACTTAGATCGTTATCAAGAGGCATTGGACGTATACAAACAGACTTTTGAATACGAACAACCTAGCGCGGATACCTATTGTGCTATAGGAGAGTGTTACGAGAAGTTGGAACAAATGGAAGAAGCTCGAAACTACTATAAAAAAGCCGTAAAGTTAGACGCCGAGCTTGCAGATGCATGGTTTGGTATTGGTGTCACGCTGGATTTTGAAGAACGTTACTTTGAGTCGCTTCATTTCTACAAAAAGGCTTTGGAACTAGAAGACACAAATCCGGATTACTGGTTTGCAATCGCAGATGCTCGATATAAGCTACAGCAAATTGATCAGGCTGAAGAAGCGTATAAAAAAGTAGTTGCATTAAATCCATCAGATATAGATGCTTGGCTCGACTACTCTTCGATCTTATTTGAACAGAGCAAAATTGATGAAGCCATCAATGTCATGTCGGATGCGATTACGCAAAATCCCGAAGCGGCGGAATTATATTATCGTGTAGTAGCCTACCTATTTGCAAATGGACAATACAATGAAGCTTTAAACTTTTTGGAACTAGGCTTAGCAACGAATCCGGAAAAACATCACATTCTCTTTGATTACCTTCCTCAATTGCAAGGAAATCAAATTATCACTGAAATTGTAAAAAAATATACCAAACCAAAAAATTAAAGTAGAAAACACATAATACCCCAGGCAATCTTTCGGACTTGCCTGGGGTATAAAATGCAATTAGATTAAGCTTACCTTTTCACCCAAAGAAGTACTAAACCATTCAATGAAAAAATTAGGTCTGATAGGATATCCACTAGGGCACTCCTTTTCCAAGAAATATTATTTAGAGAAGTTTCAGAAAGAAAATATTCAACATATAGATTATGACCTATATCCAATTGAACGTATATCAGATTTTCCATCTATATTTAAGAATAAGGACTTTTATGGGGTAAATGTGACCATTCCATACAAGATAGAGGTCCTGGACTATTTAAACGAACTATCAGAAGAAGCTAAGGCTATACAAGCTGTAAACTGTATCCGCATTACACATCTAGCAAATGGCGCTCCATACTTGAAGGGCTATAACACTGATGCTTTTGGATTTGAAGAATCATTGAAACCACTTTTAACCCAAAATGACAAGAGAGCATTAATTCTTGGAAACGGAGGAGCAGCAAAAGCAGTGATCTATACCTTAGATAAATTAGGGATCAAATACAAACTTGTTAGCAGAACCAAGCAAACGGACAACTACACCTATGATGAATTAGATGCCTCGATTTTAGCTGAATATACATTAATTATTAATTGTTCGCCAGTTGGAACATTTCCCAACATAGCAGAGTCTCCGGCCCTACCATATGAACATATCAGTGCTAAGCACCTATTCTATGACCTCATTTATAATCCAGAAGAGACAGCATTCCTAAAGAAAGGGAAAGAAAAAGGTGCTCGAACTAAAAATGGCTATGAAATGTTGCTACTTCAGGCGGAGAAAAATTGGGAAATTTGGAATAGCTAGTCTTTCTCTATATAGAGAACAATAAAAAATGTAATTTTACCTTATGCTAACGATCAGAACATTCACTTTCAATCCATACCAAGAAAACACCTACTTGTTGTATAACGAAGAGGGAAACGCCTTAATTATTGACCCAGGTATGTATGGCGAAAAAGAACAGGAGGAGTTTTTAACCTTTATCGATCGTCATTATCTCACTCCACAATTACTACTGAATACACATTGTCACATTGATCATGTCTTGGGCAATTATTTTATTCATGAGAAGTTTGATTTACTTCCTCAATTTCACGAAGGAGAACTATCTACATTGGTTGCAGTTCAAAACTATGCCCCGCAAATGGGATTCCGTTATGACATCTCCCCTATTGGCGAAGTATTTCTAAAAGATGGGGACAAAATACAAATAGACAATGACGAATTGCAAGTGATATTGGCGCCCGGCCACTCACCGGCGCATATCTGTTTTTATTCCGCTTCCCAAAAATTCTTAATTGGTGGGGATGTCTTGTTCCGCAATAGTATTGGTCGTACTGATCTACCCGGAGGAAATCATCAGCAGCTTTTAGATAATATTAAACAAAGACTTTATACTTTACCCGATGACACCGTTGTCTACCCAGGTCATGGCCCATCAACGACAATAGGTTTTGAAAAGAACTCCAATCCATTTATACAAGGATAAGATATGAACTTACCTTTTCTATTTGCCAAGAGATACCTGTTTTCAAAAAAATCAGTCAACGCTATTAATATCATCTCCTCAATTAGTGTGATAGGTGTTACGGTAAGTAGTGCCGCATTAATCATACTCCTTTCCTCTTTCAATGGGATGGAGGAGCTTATTATATCTATGTATAGCAAATTTGCTCCTGAACTAAAGATAGAGCCACAAAAAGGTAAGCTCTTTACAACAAATAAATCAGTCTTTAATGAGTTGCGAAAGAATCCTAATGTTATCCATTATACAGAAGTATTAGAAGAGAAGGTATTACTTCAATATGCAAATCGACAGTATATCTCAACTATCAAAGGAATCGAGCCCAAATCGCTTAATAAGAGTATTGGTGATAGTATTCTTGTGGATGGCGTATATCAGCTCTCACGTGATTCAACTAACCTGGCTATACTTGGAGCAAGTGTCCAAGCTAATCTTGGTATTTCTATGCAAAATACCCCTGATTTAATCCAAGTTTATTCACCAAGAAAAGGCGTCAAAAATACATCTAATCCTGCCGAAGAATTTAATATTAGAGCTATCAGTCCAGGAGGTGTCCTCAGGTACCAACAGGACTTTGACAATTTCGTTATTACACCCATTTCGTTTGCCAAAGAAGTACTCGGTGAATATGACAGAGTTTCCGCTATTGAATTTTATCTAAAGGAGGGCACTAACATCAAGCTATTTGAACAGGACCTTCAAAAAAAATTAGGTGAAGAGTATCTCGTCAAGAATCGGGAAGAGCAAAACCCAACCTTATATAGAAATGTACGTGTAGAGAGATGGGTTGTGTTTTTTATCTTAACATTGATTAGTATAATCGCAATTTTCAATATTGTAGGTTCATTGACGATGTTAGTATTGGATAAACAAAAGGATATGACAGTCCTAAAAAGTCTAGGTGGTAACAATAGCTTAATTCAACGCATTTTCTTTTATGAGGGGTTGATGATTGCAATTATTGGTTGCATTTTAGGTTTATTAATTGGAGCAATATTCAATTATATTCAGTCAACCTATGGTATAATACGGGTTGAAGATGGTGCTAACGCTATTTTGGATAGCTACCCTATGCTTAGCCGCTGGAGCGACTATGTGTTAGTATTCATCACGGTAACCAGTATTTCGGGACTAGTTTCTTATTTCTCAGCAAAGATAAGTGTAAAGGAGCTGAACAAGCTCAAAGCAACAGATTAATAGCGGGAGCTTTTGGAACGGCTTTGACTTCCCTTCGTTATTTGCTGTATTAAACTTCCCCATGCAAAAGGATTTAATAGCGGATTGGCGTAACGTTGGTTAATGACTTTATTATTCATTGTATTGAAACTTTGTGCGTTATTGATTGAACGCATCTCGTTGCCATCGCGAGGTACTACAGCAGCCATAGCTGATAAAGATTCGTTGGAAAGTGTTCTTTTTGCCCGTACAATATGATCCTCAGATACATCTAAGTTCATAAATGCAATATTAAATTCCTCAATACTCGCCCAGGGGTATGGAGTCACCATTGGCAATTCAGTTACCAAATTTTGCATTACGATACTAGCTGTATATTTGTCGCCGGCAACTTCAGGTACAGTTACAATGAGCGGATCGAATCCTACAGAGGAAAAACGAAGTGTGTCTCCTACATGAGCTACGAAAGAAAAATAGCCTTCATTATTGGCCGCAATGGCCTCGTTACGGAAAGATAAATTGGTTACTGTAGCATATCCAACAGGAAGCCCAGACCCCACAGTAGTTACAATACCGGAATATTGGACGATCTTCCTTTCTTGTGCCTTTAAAGTCGAAGACTCAAAAAATACAGATAAAACTAATAATATAGGGATCAGCAACTTCATAGAACAAATTTACACAAAAGCAGCTGAGCTAGCCGTTAAATTGTGTTAATAGATAAACTAATTGGCCGACGGCAAGGTCGCATCAGGTGAATCTGGATCAGTTAGATTAATTGCTTCAACCGCTGTTACCTCTGGTACAGCTTTTTTTATAGCTTGTTCCAATCCTGCTTTAAAAGTCATAATGCTCATTGAACATGAAGCGCAAGCGCCCAATAGTTTTAATCGCACGACATTATCTGCAGTAATCTCTTCAACACTCACATTTCCGCCATCAGTTTCCAAATAAGGTCTCAAGGTATCCAATGCTTGCTCCACTTTTTCTTTTAAAGTCATACTCTTTATTAAATTCAATGATTATACATGTAAAGATAATCAAATATTTTAAAATCTATATTTTTCCTCTCCTTGCGCAATGGAAAAACAACAAGTTCATGACAATACTGCCACCAAATTGCATCCAACGAGTTAAAGAATGTTAATAAAAAATGTTGTTTTTGGGATCAAATAATTATTAAACTATATTGCGCAGTAAAATTTAATTGATTAGTATAACAAATTCACTTATCTTTGTAAAATGTTTTTAAATAGGCGTATAGCGGCTATCTGTGCCGGCATGATGTTTCTATTGGTGTTTACTGGTTGCAAGAGTAAATTTGAGAAATTGCGCGCAAGCAATAATATCGCTCAAAAGTACGAAGAAGCCGTAAAACTTTATGAGAAAAAGAAATATACAAAGGCGTTAGTTTTGTTTGATGACTTGCGGACAAAATTCCGCGGACAAGCTGAGGCAGAAAATATCTACTATTATTTGGCATTTGCCAATTACCGTTTGAAAGATTATACTTCAGCAGCATACCACTTTAAGGACTTTGCAGATGTTTATCCCAACAGTCCACGGGCAGAAGAATGTCGTTTTATGCATGCTTATTGTTACTATTTGGATTCCCCTCGGTCAACTTTGGATCAAGCAAATACGAAGAAAGCAATCGATGCCCTACAGCTTTTTGTCAACCTCTATCCAGAATCAGAACGTTCTAAAGAGGCAGCAGATCTCATTCAAAAGTTACGGGACAAACTCGAGCTTAAAGCGTTTGCCAATGCTAGACTCTATTATGACATGGGGTTGAATGATGATTATAGAGCTGCTGTAATTGCGTTACAAAATGTTCTGAAAGAATATCCAGACACCAAATACGCTGAAGAAATTGAATTTTTGACGCTAAAGGCGCAATATATATTTGCATCAAAAAGTATTTTGCAAAAGCAAGAAAGCAGATATGACGAAACATTGGATTACTACCGAAGTTTTGCGAGTAATTACCCCAATAGCAAACATATAAAAGAAGCGGAATCTATTCGTCAAGATTCTGAAAAAGGAATTAAGACGGCCGTTTCGCACATGAAAGAATATAATAAAGCTCTTGCTGAGCAAGAAGCATATATCAAAGAACAAAAGGCGAAAAAAGAAAAAGAAAATACCCAAAAAGATGAGTCAAAAAAATAATAATTCAATTCCAAATTCTACAGTTACACGTGACTTAAGACAATTGGACAAAGGAACTGACAATCTCTATGAATCCATTGTAGTTATTTCTAAACGCGCGAATCAAATTGCAGTAGATATTAAGGAAGAACTAAACGGAAAACTTGCTGAGTTTGCAAGTAATAACGATAACTTGGAAGAGGTATTCGAAAACCGCGAACAAATAGAGATTTCTAAACATTACGAACGTATGCCAAAACCTACTTTGGTAGCAATCGATGAATTTCTACACGATAAAGTGTATTACAGAAATCCTTCAAAAGAGCAAGACTAATCGCAGAATCAACGATGGCTTTAGCTGGGAAAAATATTGTAATTGCTGTATGCGGCAGTATCGCCGCATACAAGATTGCAACTTTGATTCGTCTGCTTGTAAAAGCGGATGCTCAGGTTAAAGTAATTATGTCAGAGGATGCCACAGCGTTCATTACCCCGCTTACACTATCTACGCTTTCCAAAAACCCTGTTTTGGTTGACTATTATCAGCCGGATACTGGAGAATGGAATAATCATGTGGAAATTGCGCTAAATGCAGACTATATACTTGTAGCCCCAGCAACAGCAAACACCATCGCAAAGATGGCGAACGGTCTCTGTGATAACTTACTGATGGCTGTGTATTTATCCGCAAAATGCCCGGTCTTCTTTGCTCCTGCAATGGATTTAGATATGTGGAAGCACCCGTCCACGCAATCGAATATCGCTAAACTAGGCGTTTATGGCAACATTATTATCCCACCTGAAAAAGGTGAATTAGCTAGTGGATTAGTAGGAGAGGGACGTCTCGCCGAACCAGAAGAAATTTTTCATTTCTTAGAAAATTACTCCAACCAAAAGCTCCCATTATTAGGTAAAAAGGCACTTGTATCAGCAGGCCCCACTTATGAGGCAATAGACCCTGTACGCTTTATTGGAAATCATTCTAGTGGAAAAATGGGCTATGCTATTGCCCAACAACTAAAAGAACTTGGGGCTGATGTAACCCTAGTTTCCGGACCTACCGCACTACTGAAACCTGATCAAATAACTGTTGTTCCTGTCACTTCTGCTGCAGAGATGCTTCAAGCCTGTGAAAAGTACTTTGATCATGCTGCTATAATTGTCATGAGTGCTGCAGTTGCTGACTACACCCCTATTGAAGTAGCATCTCAGAAGATAAAGAAGAAAGAGGATGAATTTTCTATTGCTTTAAAGAAAACAACAGATATTCTCGCCACTTTAGGAAGCAAAAAGAAGAAAGAGCAATTACTGATCGGATTTGCTTTAGAAACCAACAACGAGCTCGAAAATGCAAAAGACAAATTGGTCCGAAAGAATCTCGATTTTATTGTTCTCAATTCCATGCAAGATCAGGGAGCTGGATTTGCTACTGATACAAATAAAGTCACAATTATCAATCGTTCAGGCGAAAGCAGCGTATTCCCATTGAAATCGAAGGAAGATGTTGCAAAAGATATCTGTTCGATTATCTTACAGCATATTCCTTCGACAATATAAATTTCCCCTAAATTTAGAGGAATATATGATTTCTATTATCTGTTATAGATTCACAATTCGTAATTCCTTAGGATAATAATTATTGATCCTATTTGGTAATAGCTTCATCCACCCAAGTGACATTCCTTTATATTTAGCAAGCGTCCAGCCTTTCATACCGGAAGATACAGTATCTAGTGTCACATTTTCCTTTCTAAGGTAGTTTTGAGCCTCCTCGAGCGAAAGTTCAAGACTTTGGAAGCCTGGGTTTAATACATTACTTAACGCCAGTGCGTGGCTTGGAATTAATTCCTTTCGATTAAGTTTTCCAATATTGATTCCAGCATTTTTGAGATAGAGTACGTTCTGAAGATATTTCAAATCATTTTCATATTTTTTGGGGAATATATATAGGTCATCATGATGGATAAATGGAAAGAACTCATCAACGTTAACCATCCAAGTGTCCAGAATTCCCTTCGGCACATCTGATTTTTCTGGTTTGATCCGTTTTCTATTAAATGTACCTTGCTCTGCAACTTTCTTCAAAACTGTAATAAAAAAACCTTCCCCGCCCAATTTATGTGGATAGAAACGATAGCCATGTGCCCCATGCCCAACCGACTTTGTATGCTCGATCCCCCAATTATCATCAATGACAATTTCGATAGATTCAAAATCTCCAGTTTCTATTAGCCAATCGGCAATATCTTCATTTTCCTCTTCTGAATAAGAGCAGGTTGAATAAAGGAGGTAACCACCAGTTTTCAATGCAGCAATACTTTCTGCCAATATTCTTTGTTGTCTTTCGCTACAAAGTTTGACATTAGCTTCAGACCATTCATCTATTGCATCCGAATCCTTTCTAAACATCCCTGATCCAGAGCAAGGTGCATCTACGACCATGATATCAAAATATCCTGGCAATCGGTCAAAAGCAGAAGGGTCATTATTGGTGACCACCGTATTTGCATTTCCCCATTTTGTTAGATTATCCTGTAAGATATTCACACGAGTCTTGATGATCTCATTGGCGACAAGTAGACTATCAGGATGTAAGCTACTGTTTAGCAAGGTAGATTTTCCTCCAGGAGCTGCACAGAGATCCAATGCATAAACTGGTTTAGATCCTATTTCGAGCTCATGGATAATATAGTCTATAAACATAGAAGAAGCGTCTTGGGGATAATACCCTCCAGCATGAAATAAAGGATCAAGTGTGAATACAGGGCGTTCGTTTAGATAAAAGGCGTTTTCGCACCAAGGCACCCTTCCTCCACTGGAAAATGGACATTCCTTTAGTTTTAGTGGGTTTAACCGTATCGCTGTTGCTCTTTTGCCCTCCTCATGTACTTTAATAAATTCAACAGTATCGAATAATGGGTTTACACCTAATTTTTTCACTAATGAATTTGGCAGAAAATTACTCATGTCGTCCTAATAGTTTATGCTAAAAATAATATAAATAAAAATGAACTCAAAATAACTAGTAAATTACGGGAAAGAGTAAATTTGCATTATGAAAGATCTTAAGAAATACGCTATTATCCCGGCGACACCAGAAGAATTGTATCTCGCCTTAACAACCGAAATTACGGCCCGTCTGTGGACTGGCGATCTTGTATCAATAGATGCAACAGTAAATGGTGAATTTTCCTTGTGGGATGGTGCAATTACTGGTCGATTCTTGGAATTGGAACCTTCTACCAAAATTGTGCAGGAATGGTATTTCGGAGAAACTGACAGTCCTTCTATTGTTACATTAAAGCTACATGAACATAAAAAAGGAACTTCATTAGAGATTAGACAGACCAATATACCAGATGAAGATTATGAAAATATTGCTGAAGGTTGGGAAGATCCCTATATCTCTTCTCTAATTGATTTTTATACTGAAGAAGATTAATTTTTAAATAAGATCAACAGAGAGCCTAGTTTTTTAAGCTAGGCTCTTTTAATCATTATGCTATTTAACAAAGAATTCTTAAATTCTCCCTGAATTAACCATTCAATATCTTAAATTCAATAGTTTCCTTCCTTCATAATAGATTTTTGAACCACTTCAAATCTTTTCCATATATAGCAGCTATTTAGAAAAGCTATTGTTCATCTATCTATTGCCAAAGAATCCTCACACCATATGATAATGTAGTACATTTTCATTGTTTAAGTGTTACATTTTTTTAACTGGTTTAAGCTCGAAGTATCTATTTGTAACAATAAATCTTATCGGTTCTTATCAATTCCCTATTTTAATCCTCATATCTTTAGTCCTCAAACAATATATCCATTACCCCCTATCCTCCCATAGCTTATAACTGGAAATATATTCGAAGCTGTGCTCGAGGAACCTTCCAGCCTATAACAAACTTAGTTATTATAGCGGCTAAGATACCTTCTAAGTTTACTTTTATTCAGGAACGATTCACATAAAAGCAGCTTCACTCGGTTAAGATCATTACAGCAAAAGCTGTAATAACATCGGCTAAGATATAGCCTTAGACGACAAGCAGGATATACACCGTCATGATAAGGAGTGTCCTACACCGAATTTCCGCTGTAGAGCCAGTAATCACTGAAAAATATATTAACAAGGTACTAGCGCAGTACTTTAGATCACGGCCATACAGCTTTGACCTGACAGTGCTATTCCGGAGTCTTATCCCTTAGTGGTTTTCGGGAGTGGATTCCAGTGTGGCTTTTGGGCCAGAGCCATACAGCTTTGTACCAGATAATAGGGTTGCGGAA
>NZ_RAPY01000004.1 GCF_003610355.1 Sphingobacterium detergens
AACAGGTGGGAGAGTAGGTCGGTGCCTTTTTTTACACGGAAGCCCTTGCTGGAAACAGTCAAGGGCTTCTTTCGTTTACATACTTCCCAAAAGGTATCCATTTGGATACTTTCCAAAGGGCAACGGCTCTGGCCCAAAAGCCACACAAAAGACTCAGCTCAGGAATAGTACTGTCAGGTACAAACCTATATAGCTCCGATCTAAGGTACTGCGTTATGACTCTGTTTAGATACTATCCAAAAGATTCCAAAAGAACAATGGTTTCGCCATAAATGCTCCAGGGATCCGATCCCGAAATGCTGCCATTAAATACGGTTCTGCCAGGTACTGGTCTGAGATGCTGTGCTATGCGTTTATATATACTTTCCACAGATCAATGACCCTACAGCGGAAATTCTGTGTAGGACACGCCTTATCATGACGGTGTATATCCTGTTTGTCATCTAAGGCTATATCTTCGCCGATGTTATTGCGACTTTTACTGCAATGATTGCTTTTATGTGAATTTTTCCTGAATAGAATTCGGGCTGCGATTATATAAATGCCATTGACCTCTCGCTGGCGATAGAGCAGCTCCGAACATCATGCATTTACATATTAAAATATACCCACCTCCCCTATGAAAGTGATCGCCGTCACTTTTGTTATCAAAATGGATCGTGTGAATCAATATGCTATTTCTTGTTTTTGTCTAAACGGCTTAAAATCAATTATTGCACAACGGATATTCGAGAATTTGACTCATTAAAATAAAGTGACGTACATCACTTTTGTACGCATTCTCTATCATTAGATTGTCATAAAATGCTGCTTACTTTTGATTCAGAATCAACAATTTAAGTAATGCAGTTAGAGCAGTTTAATTACGACAATAGAATTGTCAGAAATTTCGGAATCGCTACCATTATTTGGGGGATAGTTGGTATGACCATAGGATTGCTTGTGGCAACGCAACTTGTCTGGCCTCAAATGAACTTCGGATTGCAATACACAACATTTGGCCGTGTACGTCCAGTACATACCAACGCTGTGATATTCGCCTTCGTGGGTAACGGTATTTTTATGGGAGTCTATTACTCCTTGCAGCGGGTGCTTAAAGCAAGAATGTTTAGCGACGTCCTGAGTAAGCTTCATTTCTGGGGCTGGCAATTGATCATTGTTGCCTCGGCTATCACATTGCCACTAGGGCTGACTTCAAGTCATGAGTATGCTGAAATGGAGTGGCCAATTGACATTGCAATTACCCTGATCTGGGTTGTATTTGGAATCAATATGTTTGGCACAATTATCAAACGACGCGAACGTCATATGTATGTTGCAGTTTGGTTCTATATCGCTACGTTTGTTACTGTAGCAGTCTTGCATATCGTTAACTCCATTCAACTGCCTGTAGCCGGATGGAAAAGCTACTATGTATACAAAGGCGTTCAGGATGCATTGGTACAATGGTGGTATGGCCATAATGCTGTGGCTTTTTTCCTAACGACTCCTTACCTGGGGATGATGTATTACTTTTTGCCAAAAATGGCTAACCGTCCCGTCTATTCCTATAAATTGAGTATTCTGCACTTTTGGTCACTGATCTTTATCTATATCTGGGCCGGACCTCACCATTTGTTATATACAGCATTACCAAGCTGGGTACAATCCTTAGGAGTTGTATTCTCGATTATGTTGATTGCACCAAGCTGGGGTGGTATGATAAACGGTCTGTTAACGCTGCGTGGTGCCTGGGATAAGGTGCGGACAGAACCGATGCTGAAATTTATGGTTGTAGCACTGACCTGTTATGGTATGGCAACCTTTGAAGGACCAATGTTGTCTTTAAAGCAAGTCAATGCAATCGCACACTTTACCGATTGGATCGTTGCACACGTACACGTAGGAGCATTAGGATGGAACGGATTTATGACCTTCGGTATTCTTTATTGGTTGATCCCACGTATTTACAAAACGGAATTATATTCTAAAAAGCTAGCATCGACACACTTTTGGATTGGTACATTGGGGATTTTATTTTATGCCATTCCAATGTATTGGGCAGCAGTTGTGCAGGGCTTGATGTGGAAAGAGTTTACACCGGAAGGCGTATTGAAGTATCCAAACTTCTTAGCTACAACATTGGAAATCCTTCCAATGCACATGATGAGAGCAGTAGGTGGTGCACTATACCTGTCTGGGGTTTTCTTGATGACATTCAACTTGATTAAGACGATGAAGCAAGGGAAACTTTTGGCAAATGAACCTGCTGAAGCTCCTGCTTTATTACCAGTTCAGGTCAATGAGCAATCTCAACATCGCCGTCTTGAACGTAAGCCCATTTTGTTTATGGTATTGGCACTTATTGCAATTCTAATCGGTGGCATGGTTGAAATGGTTCCAACATTTACCATTTCAAAAAACGTACCGACAATCGCAAGTGTACAACCTTATACTGCGTTGGAACTGCAGGGTCGGGATCTCTATGTAAGGGAAGGTTGTGTGAATTGTCATACACAGACTATTCGGCCATTTAGATCGGAGACTGCCCGTTATGGCGAGTATAGCAAAGCTGGTGAATATGTTTACGATACACCATTCTTATGGGGATCGAAACGAACTGGACCTGATTTGCATCGTATTGGTTCTAAATATCCTAATAAGTGGCATTTTGATCATCTTTTAGATCCAACCATTACCTCTCCTGGAAGTATTATGCCTTCATATCCTTGGCTAATCGACCAAAAGCTGGATAATACGATTCTAAAAGATAAAATGAAAGCCCTTCGCAAATTGGGAATCCCCTATACGGATGTGGCAATAGCGAATGCAGAACAAGATCTGAACAAACAAGCACAGAAAATTGCGGATGATCTGAAACAAAATCAAGTCAATGTGTTAGCCGATAGTGAAATAATAGCAGTAATAGCTTATCTACAACGATTGGGAACAGATATAAAAGCAGCTCCGAAAGTGGCTGAGGATGTTAACGTAAATCAATAGCGCTATGTTTAAACAAATCACAAATTTGAACGGAAGTGAGCTTTACCTTATTGTGTCACTTTGGATATTCCTGATTTTCTTTATCTCAGTCGCAATTATGTTGTTTCGCATGAAAAAGGACTATGTGACTTACATGAAGGAATTGCCTTTGGAAGAGGAAACTGAAAAGGAAATGAATCATTCACCTGAAAGTATATAGTATATGAGTTTATTATTAGATACCGCACCTGCCACGGTAGAAGCTGTTCAGTCTACCTGGGGTTTTGGTACGGATAATTTATACACAGATATCTTAATTATCGTATTGATTGTCGTGATGTTGGCTCTTTTGGCCTCGGCACTGATGGTCAACCGCGCAATGAAATCCATCATTAAGATTACGATGCCTGAATTGGTCAAAGAAGAAGAACTCAAGAAATTAGCCAATAAAGGATGGTTGAAACGATCTTGGAATAAGATCATGGGGATTAGACCTATTTCTGAGGAAAAGGACATTGTTATCGATCACGAATACGATGGTATCCGAGAACTGGATAATCCCATTCCAATCTGGTTTAATTTTTTGTTCTATGGAACAATCTTCTTTGGTGTGGTCTACTTATTCATCTATCAGGTCTCTGGGATCGGTATGAATCAAGATCAGGAGTACGCACATGAAATGGTTGTTGCAGAAAAAGAAAGACAGGCTTATTTAGCTGCTTCTGCGAGTAATGTTGATGAAAATACGGTTGAATTTGAACCGGATATGGCTGTTGAGGGAAAAGCAATATTCGCTGCAAACTGTGTCGCCTGTCATGGAGGAAACGGGGAAGGTGGTATTGGACCTAATTTAACGGATAAATTTTGGTTACATGGCGGGGAGATCAAAGATCTTTTCAAAACAATTAAGTATGGTGTTCCGGATAAAGGAATGGTGCCTTGGGAACAGACTTTGAGTCCGGCTCAAATTGCACAGGTGGCAAGTTACATTGTCACGCTGAGAGATACACATCCGGCCAATCCAAAGGAAGCGCAAGGAGAAGAGGTAGCCTATGGGAATGCTGAGGATGCCGCACAACCAAAAGATGGTACAGGGACAGAAAAAGAAGCTGAGTAGTAAATCGAGACTGAAATGAGTACAGTAGTAGTTAATAATGCCAATAATGGCGGATCTAAGTCAAAAAAGAGACAGTGGATTTATGCCAAAAAACCGCAGGGAGCACTTTATAAAAAGAGACAGTGGGTTGGTTATACACTACTACTGTTCTTATTTCTAGCTCCTTTCATCAAGATAAACGGTGAACCATTCTTGATGTTCAATATTATTGAACGGAAATTTTCGATTTTGGGCAGCCTTTTCTATCCTCAGGATCTCTACATATTTGTGTTTGGAATGTTGATCGTAATGGTCTGTGTTGTGCTATTTACGGTTGTATTTGGTCGGGTCTGGTGTGGATGGACATGTCCACAAACGATTTTTCTCGAATTGATCTTTAGAAGGATAGAGTATTGGATTGAAGGAGATTGGCAGCAACAGAAGAAATTAAATGAAGGCCCCAACACGGATCAAAAGCAGTTGAAGAAAGTGTTGAAGCACAGCATCTTTTTGATCATTTCGTTTTTTATATCGAATATCTTTTTGGCTTATATTATAGGTTCGGATGCGTTGATTAAAATCATCAGCGATCCAATGGATCAGCATATAGGCGGTTTGGTCTCCATTATCTTATTCACACTGGTATTTTACGCGGTATTTGCTTATGTCAGAGAAATTGTGTGCATCGCAATTTGTCCCTATGGCAGATTACAGGGGGTTCTTTTGGATGATCAAAGTATCACTGTAGCCTATGATCATAGACGTGGTGAACCAAGAGGAAAACAACAAAAAGATACTTCCACGGCACAAGGTGACTGTGTTGACTGCAAGCTCTGTGTTCACGTTTGTCCAACTGGAATAGATATCCGTAAGGGACTACAGTTGGAATGCGTAAGCTGTACAGCTTGCATTGATGCTTGTGATGCTGTCATGGGAAAAATTGGAAAGCCAAAAAAACTGATCGGTTTTTATCCCATGGGGGAAATTGAAGGCACACTCAAGAAGAAAAGTAATATCCGCGCTGTTGCTTACTCTATCGTCTTGGTATTGTTGATGACGGTATTTGGTTTTCTGTTGTTCAATCGCTCTCAGGTTGACGGTCGTTTGTTACGGGCGAAAGGAAGTACCTACCAGCTTCGGGACGATAAGACGATCAGTAATCTTTATGCTTTGGAATTAATCAACAAATCTGGGAAGGAAATGCCTTTTAGGTTGATATGTGAAGATCCGAGGCTGAAGATTCAACTGGTCAATCCTATCCAGAAGCTCAGTAAAGATGGGCATGCCTCCTTAAGCTTTTTTCTAATTATCGCGAACAAAGACGTCGAAACGTATAAAAGTAATATCAAATTATCTATCTATTCAGGGGACAAGAAGGTGGAAAGTCTAAAAACTACTTTCATTGCTCCTCCTGGCATGAATTAAAAAATAAAAATAATGAATTGGGGTACAAAAATTTTTTTGAGCTTGGCGGTATTTATGTTGTGCATTGTCGGGGCTGGAGTGTATATGGTCAGCCACAACTCGGACAGCTTGGAAGAAGATGACTACTATGAACAGGGTTTGAACTATGATCAAGCTTATGAAAAGAAACAGAATGTGCTGAACATGAAAGAGACGCCAACTATCGAGCTTAGAAAAGATACACTTTATATCCATTTCGTCTCCAAAGTGAATAGGGGTAAGCTCTTGTTCCGTAAGCCTTCAGATAATACGCTAGATAAGGAGTTGCCATTTCAGACAACAGGTAATCTGTTTACATTGCCCATTTCCTCATTCGATAAAGGGATGTGGAATTTGTATGTTGACTGGGAAAGCGCTGGTAAGGACTTTCTATTTGAGGAACATATTTTATTTTAAACCGAGAAAATGAGTTACACCTACTTTGCATTTTTTATGGGCTTGTTTGGAAGCATACATTGTGCGGTCATGTGTGGTCCCCTAATTTTTGCAATTGAGGGTAGGCAAGGACTAAGCTGGGCTGTTTTTCTAAATAAAGTACTTTATCAGTTAGGCAGGGTTTTGACTTACGGTAGTCTAGGTTTTCTTTTGGGAACTATAGGTACATTTGCTCAAGTCCAAGGCTGGCAACGTGCATTGAGCTGGATCACGGGAGTAATATTAGTGCTGATTGCAGTGGTTCAGCTTATAGGGAAAAACAATCGTACAATTGCCAGTTTGCAGACTCGTTCCGTGCAGCCTGTTGTCAGGCTTCTGTCGAAATGGTTATATAAACCTGGGGGGAGTTTTATCGCTGGGATATTGAACGGATTATTGCCCTGTGGTATGGTTTATATGGCTTTAATGTCCGCAATGAATGCAGACAGTTCACAACAGAGTTTCCTATTTATGCTGTGCTTTGGATTGGGGACAATTCCGCTCTTATTTTTGTTTTCCTTTTTGGGAAACTTTTCCAGATCTTTCAAAATTGGCTTTTCTAAATGGATTCCCTTGTTATATTTTTTGCTGGGAATCTGGTTTATACTCCGAGGTGCAAACTTAGATATCCCCTATTTAAGCCCTTTAATTCATATTGATGGTGCGATAAACTGTGCTTAACAGCAAACAATTTGTCAGTGCTAAGTATTATATTTGATATTAAACTTAGCGCATCATATGGAGGTACTTCATCATATTTTACAAATTGCTTTACAATATTACTGGATTCCCTTACTCATTTTATATATTGGTGTCATCGGTACCATCTTGATCGAAAACCGCAATCCTGCCAAAACGATTGCTTGGATTATGGTGATTGTCTTTCTACCCGTAATCGGTTTGCTCAGTTATTATTTCTTTGGGCAGAAATTCAAGAAGGTAAAAAGGATGAAACGGATGTATCGCGAGCAATCAAAGAAATTGCTTGATGCTTGGCGTAAGGAATCGGAAATTATGGAAGAACATATTGATACGCTGAACGAACGCATCGGTAGTTTAGCCATGGTGTATCGATACCTCAAAAACCAGAAAATATCCACATTCTCCCTGAATAACGATGTTACCTTATTTATTAATGGCGAGGAAAAGTTTCCGGTACTGATTCAGCAATTGAAAAATGCAAAACATTCCATCCATATGGAGTACTATATCTGGGAAATGGATGAAATCGGTCGTGAAATATTGGACATTTTGGAAGAGAAGGCAAAATCTGGGGTGACGGTACGTTTGATCCTAGACAGTTTTGGAGCACCTGATGTGATTAAATATTTGCGTCGACATAAACGCGATTTTCTTTTTGAAGCTTTTCTCCCAGTTACTTTTACTTCATTGGCAAATAGTAACTACCGAAATCACCGTAAGATTGCGGTGATTGATGGAAAAGTTGGTTTTGTTGGCGGAATCAATATTTCGGATCGTTATATCAACAATGGGAAAAATGATGTTTATTGGCGCGATACTGCGATGATGATCATTGGTGCTGCCGTAAATACCTTACAAATTCAATTTTGGAACAGTTGGAACCAAACGGATGCGGAATCATTTGAACTGGGTAAAGGCTATTTAAATAGATTCCCGATCACAAATGAAGATGCGAGTGGTGTTGGGTTTACAGCTAGTGATCCCGGTTCTCCCGCTCCGTTCAATATGGAGGCAATTATAGCGGGGATCAATGAAGCAAAAGAATATGTACAATTGTGTACGCCTTATTTTATTCCAAGTGACCAATTAACAACTGCATTGATGTTGGCGGTTTCTTCGGGAGTTCGAGTTGATCTCATGTTACCTGCGCAATCTGATTCCTTTTTTGTACAACATGCTTCCTTTTCCTTTATTAAACCGCTGCTCGAAAGGGGAGTAAATGTATACCTATATACCAAAGGATTTCTCCATGCCAAAACAATCTGTATTGATGGCAAACTAGCCTATATCGGGACAACCAACTTGGATATCAGAAGCTTTTATATCAATTTTGAGATATCTGGAATTGTATCTGACAAAGCGCTTTGTGAACGTATGAACAATCAATTTCTTGCAGATATTGAATCCTCGGATTTAATTACAATTCGTAAATGGATGCAAAGAAGCCGTTGGAAACGTGGGGTGGATTCCATCTGCCGTTTATTGGCACCTTTACTTTAGTCGGTTACTTGGATCGGGTATAAGGTATAATAAATGTTAAAAATACCATAATAGGATGGGCCTTTGGTTAAAATTGAATATATTTAGCTATTCTTTTTTTAATTCTAAGACTTTCAATGAAGCACATAAAACTATTGACTTTATCGATAGGGATTTTAGGAGTCGGGTCAACCTATGCACAGACTGCACCTACATTACCTATTAATACAATCGTAGAACGGGTTCAAAAATATTTTCAGGGCTACCCAACAGAAAAAGTACATCTGCATTTTGATAAACCTTATTATGCAGTAGGGGATACCTTATGGTTTTCTTCCTATTTGTCACGTAATCTTCCAGAATATGAACCAAGCAAAATAGCCTATGTGGAAGTTTTGAATAGCCGAGACTCTTTGATCCAAACGTTTAGGATCCCACTGGATAAAGGTGTTGGAAATGGGCAGATGGTCCTCGATCCGCAGTTCATGACACAAGACAACTATCGTTTCAGAGCGTATACAAAATGGATGTCAAACTTTGACGCATCTTATTTTTTTAATAAAATAGTTCCGATAGGTGATGTGATCAATAAAAAATTGATCACCAATATTGAATTTCAGAATAATCTTAACGGAAATAAAAGTCAGGCGGTAATACAGTTTAGGGATCGCGCAGGTAAACCGATGATTAATTCTAAGATCAACTGGGAATTTGTTGCTGGATGGGAAACGGTAGATAAGGGTAAAGGTGAAACGGACGCTATGGGAAAGGTGACGATTAGTTTATCGGCAAAGGAGAAGGCTGATTTAGAGAAGGGACAATTAAAGGTAAGTATACAAGAAAATAAGAATGAAAAACCTTTGTCCAGTTCTTTCCTGCTCAAAAATGCTTTGTGGGATGCTGATGTGCAGTTTTTTCCGGAAGGTGGTGACTTAATTGCTGGATTTGCTAAGAAAGTTGCTTTTAAAGCTGTAGGATCCGATGGTAAGAGTTTGAAGGTGAAAGGAACAATCCTTGATTCTAAAGGAAAGTCGGTCGCAGAATTTGAAGATTTTGGATCGGGTATGGGCTATTTCTCTTTATTACCTTTGGCTGGAGAAAACTATCAGGCAGCCATAAAATTTGACAATGGACAGGAACGTAAATATAAACTTCCGGCTGTTGTTAATGATAAAGCAAATGTTGTGTTTGTTAAGCAGGATGAAAAGAATGCTGAATTTGCTGTAGTGACCAGTGAAGAGAATTTTTCTAAAAATCAGGGACAATCCTATTATGTATTGGTTCAATCCAATGGACATCTTTGCTTTGGAGCTCAGGTGAATTTAAAATCTTCTTCTGCGCTGGTTAATATTCCAAAGGAACGTCTGCCAAATGGAATTGCTCAGGTTACTTTATTGACCCCGGATGGCAAACCTGTAAGTGAACGTTTGGCATTTGTTCAGAGTGAGAAATTGCTTAATATTCAAGTTGCAAGTGATAAGCAAAGTTATAAGGCGAAGGATCTGGTCAACCTGAAACTTTCAGTTGATAATAATGGACAGAAATATCCCGGTAGTTATTCCGTTTCTGTTATTGATGAGTCTAAGGTTCCCTACAATGATCAGGCTGATCTCTCCATTGTAAGCAACTTTTTGTTGACTTCAGAGTTGAAAGGGAATGTCGAAAATCCAAATGCATATTTTGATGAAAAAAATCCGAATAGAGAAAAGGCGTTGGATGCATTATTAATGACTCAGGGATATCGTCGTTTTGATTACCCTGCTTTAATCTCCGAAAAGTTGCCGCAGATCAGTTTTCTTCCAGAGCAAGGGATAGAATTGTCGGGTATTTTACGGATGAACACGGGCCGCCCGTATCCTAATGGTGGCTTGTTGTTGTCTGTGCCTTCACGGAATATTAAAAAAGATGTATATACCGATCAAAACGGTCGTTTTACGTTCAAAGATCTCGTTTTTCCGGATTCATCGAAAGTGACGGTAAATGCAAGGTCAAATGATAATTACCGTAGTTTGGTGATCAATATGGATCAGACTTATTATCCTGAAATCGACAAAAATAATGGTTATAAAAGCTATTTCGTTCCCAATATAGATCAAGCATTCGCTCCTTATTTGGATAACAGTCGTAAAGAATATAGAAAATCTATCTTATTGGATGAAGTAGAAGTGACGGCTGTACAGAAGAAGGTAATTACAAATAAGGATTTCCCTGCAATTTCAGGTTTATCAATGCCTGAACATCGTATCGAAGCCGAGCGTTTGACTGGGTGTAATGTATTGACCATGTGTCTGCAAACCGTTTTGACAGGCATTACCTATGATCCACAAACATTGAAATATTATGTTTCGCGCGATTACAATGCCGGTGGACGTACCCCAGTTCAGTTTTTTCTAAATGGTATGGCTATTGACGAACCTGGATTAAATAGTATCAACGTTGCAGATATCGAGGGAATAGAAATCTTTTTGCGTGACGAATTGGGTACAGTGTCAAGAATGTATCAAAACAATGGTGTTGTGTCTATTTATACCAAGAAAGTTGAAGCCAAGAAACCTCGGATGGCGCTAAGTGAAATTGAGAAATTGTTGCCAAAATCGAATGTTATCGATATGTTCCCGCTAGGTTATGTTAAGGAACGTAAGTTCTACACGCCAAAGTACGATACACCTGAACAAAAATCAGCCAACGATCTGCGGACTACAATTTATTGGAACCCGAAAGTACAGGTAACGGAGACAGGGGAGACAGCAATACAATTCTACAATGCTGATGGAAATGGTAATTATAAAGTAATTGTAGAGGGAATGGACCAAACAGGAAATATAGGTCGAAAGGTGATTAATTACCGTGTACAACCTTAATGGAATAAAGGAAAATGTCTAATAGGAACGCTGCTCTTTTGTGAAAGGGGCAGCGTTTTTTATGAAATAAAAAAACACCTCCTTGATGGGCAAGGAGGTGCAAACTAACCAATTATAAACCTAAATTATGAAAAGTATTTTGTCGCTTTAAAAGCGTTTATCTTCTTATTTGTAAAGTATATTTCAAATCCTATGCCAAATAGATTTCTAGTCTATTTGGCAGTTATTTTTAACAGAAATATTATAAATGTAGCTATGCTAACTTGAAGACTGCCGATAGTCAATTGTGTAGGAAAATACGAGCCAGCTACGTTCCTCGCAGAATGTAGGAGTAGGACTGGAATTGTAATTATCGTTTTCTGGGCTGGAATTAGATGCCTTGTTGATCTAAATGATAATAACATTGTCTACAGCGTGGCTCATAGGCATCTTTTTCACCAAGGAGTACGGTCTGGGTATCTTTTGTCAATCGATATGAATAATTTGCTGGAGCTCCGCATTGCATGCAAACTGCATGGACTTTGGTGACATGTTCAGCTACAGCCATCAAACTAGGGATAGGACCGAAAGGCTGTCCCTTATAATCCATATCCAATCCTGCAATAATTACACGAACGCCACTATTTGCCAATTTGACACATACTTCTGTCAATCCGTCATCAAAAAATTGCGCTTCATCTATTCCGACAACTTGGGTGGCCGAACTCAATAGTAATATCGCTGATGAATTTTCGACAGGGGTGGAGGGTATACTATTGCTATCATGAGAAACGACTAATTTTTCATCATATCGTTTATCCACGGAAGGTTTGAAAATTTCAACATTTAGTCGCGCATATTGTGCCCGTTTTAGCCTGCGTATTAACTCTTCGGTCTTGCCAGAGAACATTGACCCACAGATAACTTCAATACTTCCATATCGAGCTGGTCGCAATGTCAGATTATGTTCGGAAAAAAGCATTTGATTAAATTATTTTTTTGGATAGCCGGCAAATAAGGTATTATTTGTCAATAGACCTCCTATTATATTCTGTTTTTGACAACGCTAATATCGAAATTAAATATTAAATTTGAGTAGCAAAAAAGTGAATACGGATTCAAATATTTATAAATCAAAGGATTGAGTTTTCCACTTTTTAGGTTAGAGAATGTATAGGTGTTATAAACGATTAATAGGCGATTTCAAATAAAATTATGGGTACTAAAGAGGAAATTTTTAATAAGATAGGAGATTTATTACAGGATTTGAATGCACAGTATTTGGCTTTGTCAGAAAGGAACACTGGTACTGAAATAGGTGAGCTAGTGAACTTGGAAGCTAAAGCACAATCTGTTGCGGCTTATATCACCTTACTTAAAACAGATGCCGTGCTACAGGGCGGACAAGGTCAAAATACCTTGCGAGAGTCGGTGATGGAGAGTAGAAAAATAGCATTTAATGACTATTTTACGCCACCTTCTTCGATACGAGCATCCAGCCAAACTATTGCGGAACCGGAACGCGATGAGAAAGCTATTGTTCGCAATGATGAACCTACAAAGTTAAATGGAGATACTGTTGAAGTGAATGAGGAAACCAATGACTTATCAACAGCGCATTATTCACCGGAAATAACTCATGAAACTGATCATACAATAAATGAAACTGTTGTTGAGCATATTGAGGAAAAACAGTATAAAGTAGATGAACCCACGATAGAACTTGTAGAGGAAGAACCTGTTGTCGTTACTGAAATCGTAGAAGAACCAAAAGAGATCATCATTAAGGAAGTTCAGGAGAGTATTATCCAAGAAGAAGTTAATACAATCGTGGAGGAGGTACCTTCGAGACCGCTTACGTTAAATGAGATTATTTCGCAGCAAAAACAAGCAGGGGTACAGAACCGGGTATATCAAGTGAACCAATCTGGAAGTTCTGATAAACTGACTGACATCAAGACCGGGATAAGTTTGAATGATAAACTTTTATTTATTAAAGATTTATTCAATGGTTACAGTTTAGCTTACAGTGAAGCAGTGGAGCTACTGAATAGATTCAGTAGTTATGCAGAAGCTGATGCATTTTTGCAAACGAATTATGCGGTTAAGAACAGATGGGCAGATAAACCTCATACCGTCGAAAAATTGTATGAGGTATTACGCAGAAGATATAGTTAATTTAATATTTTCCATAAGAAAAAAGCATCTTTAATCAATTTAAAGATGCTTTTTTATGCGATAGCCTGACTATTGTTATTTATAATTCTATTTCAATTGAAATTGCAACCATTCTTTGCCTTCGTGACCATAAACAAAATATTTTGGTTGGAAGATCTCGGCTAAAGATTCTAATTCCGTTAGGTATTCGTAGCCTGGAATACTGGCAAAATTAGGCTTTGTCATAATAAATAGCTGATCAAGTTCGATCGCCTTTGATTGCGCAATTGCTGGATCATTCAATAAAAAAGGTATTTGAGTAAATACACTTTCATCACTGTCAATTATGATTATTTTATCGGCTTCATGAGCTATTGTCGTGGGAATTCCACCTGCGATTTTTATGGATTCTTGTAGAAAGGCAGACTGGTTGATCTCCTGTGGATCAATTCGATCTAAAACCAATACTTTGGGTCTGTCGCTAGCCGTTATAAATTTAAGTTTGTGAATGAGGATACTGGTCTCATCTTCTACTTTTTCGATGAGCTCGGCTACATTTTCCTTGATATTTAATTCTTCCCCAAGCGTATTGATATAGGCAATCACATCTTCAATGCTAACGATTTCAGATTGCTTTGCCATTAATTTAGCAGATATTTCCGCTGGGACAGTGGTGTTATTTAGATTCAGCTGTTCCAAAAAATGGGCAACTAATTTTTCTTGATTGCTTTGCATGCTGCAAAAATACAAAAAGGGTAGCATTAGCGAAAGTAAATTAGCAATAGTAGGTATTGGAGGATTTTTGTAAATTGGCATCAAATAAATGTTATAGATATGTTTGACAAATTATTTCAGGCACAGCAAAAGGCAGAAGAAATCAAGAAAAGACTAGATACCATTTCGGTATCCGGTGAGGCTGAGGGCGGTTTGATCCGTGTGGTGGCGACAGCCAATAAGGAGATTAAAGAGATTACGATCGATCCTGTTTTTTTGTCCAATGCTGATAAAGAAGAATTAGAGGAATTGTTAGTGGTTGCTTTGAATAAAGCAATAGCCCAAGCGGAGAATATCAGTCAAGCTGAAATGCAAGCTGCGAGTAAAGATATGTTAGGCGGCTTAGGCGGATTATTTAATCAATAAATACATGATTATGAAAGCAACTTATTACGGTCAATCTTGTGTTGAGTTTGATTTTGACGGAACGAAGGTTTTGTTGGACCCATTCGTAACTTATAACCCATTAGCGCAAGCAATTGATGTAAATTCGATTAAACCAGATTACATCTTTTTGAGCCACGGACATCAAGATCATGTCGCCGACATGGCTACCATTCAAAAGAATAGTAATGCGACAGTATTGGCCATCGTTGAGACAGCTGCGTGGGTAAGGAGACAAGGGGTACCCGAAGATAAAGTTGTAGAATTCAATCTCGGTGGTACAATACAGTTACCTTTTGGCTCCGTTAAGATGGTTTATGCTGCTCATACCAATAGTACGCCAGATGGCCAATATGGTGGGTTTCCAGTTGGATTTGTCTTTAATGTACACGGCAAAAAGATCTATTTTGCTGGTGATACTGCCTTGACAATGGAGATGAAGCTGCTTGCTGATCTGAAGCTGGATTGGGCTTTTCTTCCGATTGGCGGGTACTATACAATGGATGTGGATGATGCGATCAGAGCGGCAGAATTTATCAATTGCTCCCGTGTGGTCGGGATCCACTACGATTCATTTCCACCGATTCAGATTGACAAACAAAAGGCCTTTGACAAATTCCAGAATGAGGACATCTCATTGTCTCTTCCAAAAATCGGAGAGACAATAGAATTATAAAAAGCAAAAAGGCCGAACTAGTTCGGCCTTTTTGCTTTTTATAATTTCTCTCAAGATATATTGTTACTGTGCTTTTTCGGCTAAGATGATATGACAATTTTCTTTAAATCTTCTAGACTAAAAAGTGGGGTGTCGATGATTTTGTTTTTAAGGATTTGCTCCTTGTTTTCTTCGAAATAGAAGAGCTTCCACTCCCCATTTTTGTATTCTAAGCTGCTTAGATTTTCAATCCAATCGCCCGAATTCATGTAGGTGCATGTACCTTTTCGAGTAATGACTTCCTTTATTTGAGGCTGATGAATGTGACCACAGATTACAAAATCATAGTTTTTCTCAATAGCTAACTCGGTTGCTGTATGTTCGAAGTCTGAGATATACTTAACGGCCTTTTTAACAGAATTTTTTATTTTTTTTGAGAGTGAGTATTTCTCCTTTCCCATTTTATCTAGACAATAATTGATCACATTATTAAGTTGGATCAATTTATCATAACCCCAACCCCCAAGTTTTGCCAACCATTTTGAATGATGGATGGATGCATCGAAAACATCGCCATGAAAGATCCATACCTTTTGATTATTAAGTGAAAGAAGTAGCTTGTTGCTCAGTTTGATGTTTCCTAACTTGAGGTCCGTAAACTTGCGTAACATTTCGTCGTGATTACCAGTAATGTAATGGACTTCAGTACCAGTTGAGCTCATATCGATAATCTTCTTGATGACCTTTAAATGATCTTGTGGAAAGTAGCTTTTTTTAAATTGCCAAATATCTACAATATCGCCATTGAGGATCAATATCTTGGGTGCGACGGATTCCAGGTAAAGTAAAAGTTCTTTGGCTCTACTTCCGTATGTACCTAAGTGTATGTCTGAGAGTACAAGTATATCAAGGCTTCTTTTCATCGGAATAAACTATAAATATTCTTTTTACAAAAAAAAGGTAATTTTATTTTGTACTGATGAAATTCCTGTTATTAAATTATTAAAATTTCCCGTAAAACGGTATGAATAAGTTTATTAGAATTTAATATTGGTTTATTTTATAGTTATAAAACATGGTATGATCATTATATTGTTTAATTTTTTTTGATTATTTCTCAGTCGTAAAAGTATTATTGATTGGCTAGTTTTTATAATTATGATAAAGAGTGTTTGTTGTTTTATACTATTGATAATAAGCGATTTATATTTGTTTTTTTGATTTTGAGCAACAAACAAAAGAATCCATCATTGTATATTTTTTTTCCTGATTCCTATTCAACCATAGGAAAAGTGGATTGATTTTTTAAAAAAGTTACTAAGGTTTTTCCGACTCTGTCGTTTTAGCCTACAATAATCATTGTAGACTAAATGAAAACTACCCTAGAAATTGCCATTCTTATCAAGAAGCAGATTGAAGGGATCATCACTTCCGAAGAAACCAAGGAGCTTAGAAAGTGGGCCCAAGAGGATCCCGAGAATGAACTGTTTTTGAAAGAAGTGTTATCCAACGATAACGTATTTGACGATGTGTTGGCATACATGGAGTTCAGGCAACAGCTTGGAGATACCTGGATATCGAATTTTAAACAAAATACTTCGGAGAAAATACTTCGAGGACAAAAGAAGGAAAACAAAGGATTTCGTTTGCGATGGATTGGGTATGCAGCAGCCATCCTAATAGCATTTCTTGCTTATCAATTCTTTTATGTCAATGACAGAACCTCCCCATCCGAACAATTTGATCTAGCGAAAGTTGAGCCAGGTACAAACAAAGCTGAATTGACCCTGTCCGATGGTCATAAAATAAGTTTGAGAGCGGATAAAGACGGAATAAGTGGAGACCAACACTTAACCTATAGCGATGGTACGCCCCTTTTTTCGCTAGATAAAGAGAAGTTGTCGAAAATGACAGCCAATATTGTTGTACCCTGTGGTGGAAAATACCAAGTCACTCTTCCTGATGGGACAAAAGTTTGGTTGAATTCGTCTTCAAAATTGACCTATCCTTTAGTTTTTCAGGAAGATAAGCGAGTTGTTCGTTTGGAAGGTGAAGCCTATTTTGAGGTGGATCGGATAATCAGAAATGGGGAAAAGAAAAAATTTATTGTTCAAACCCAAGATCAAAATATTGAGGTCACCGGAACAGAATTTAATGTCTCTGCTTATGACGATGACAAGAGAACCGTTACTACCTTGGTCAACGGAGCCATAACTATTTTATCCGGTAACCGTCGTATGGCCATGCGTCCAAATGAACAAGCGACATTGTCGGAAAAAGGAATTGTCAAAAAGAATGTCGATGTACAGCATTTTATCGCTTGGAAAAATGATAAGTTTTTGTTTTATGAAACCGGATTGACAGACGTGATGCGAGCGATAAGTAGATGGTATAACATAGAGGTCATTTTTCCGGAACAGGTACCTTCTACCTTTCTTTATGGTGAAATTGGACGGGATAAAAAACTTGTAGAGGTACTTCGATTGCTGGAGAAAAGCGGTGTCAAGTTTAAAGCGGAATTGAAGGGTAGTCACCCTAAACTAATCATTTTGCCATAGTAAACAATAATTAACCAAATACATAAATCATGATGAAAGGTATAAGAAAACCATATCCAACTTAATTGGATCAATATCCAAAAAAAAACCGAACAGATGTCCCTCAACACTGTCCGGCCATTTTTTGGATATACAAATCAGAGCACTTAGATAAAATTGAACCCTTTAATAATTTGTAACCCTAATTGTACAAAAATATGATTTTTATACAAAAAAATGACTATGGCAACCTTGTTGTCAGACCTAAACTTAAAAGATGGGTATTAAAAATGAAATTAACCATTCTATTTACAGTTCTGAGTATCCTCAAGCTTTCTGCAACAGGTTTTGCGCAGAACGTTTCACTTAAGGCCATAAATTCTCCACTGATTGAGGTGATGCAGAATCTTCAGAAGCAAAGTGGCCTACCTTTCCTTTTAAATGGAAAGGATATTGCAAATACTAAGATCAATGCAGATCTTAAAAATGTTAGTTTAGAAAAAGCATTGAACATTATCTTCTTCAATAAATCGATCAGCTGGGAGGTCAGTGATGGTACTATCGTGTTGCAACGATCGGAGAAACTTGATTCAGGCATTTCTGTTCGTAAAACAGAAAACATTCAACAAAGTCGTACTATTCAAGGTAAGGTAACCGATGAACGTGGAAATCCGCTGGTGGGTGTTTCTGTACGCGTTAAAGGTACTAATACAGGAGTTGCGACAAATAATGAAGGTAACTATTCGATAGCCGTTTCGGGATCAAAACTAATCTTGCAATTTTCTATTGTTGGCTTTTTCGGACAGGAGGTACAAGTCACAGATCAACAGTCTGTCAATGTAATCATGAAGGAAACTTTTGACGATCTGGAAGAAGTCGTGGTCATAGGATATGGTACGCAGAAAAAGAAGTTAAGCACTGGAGCGACTGTGCAGGTTAAAGGTGAAGACTTGGAAAAATTAAGCACACCGTCTATTTTGGAAGCGCTACAGAGCCAATCTCCGGGTGTTCAGATTACGCAAAACTCGGGAATGCCAGGTGAAAGTTTTAAAGTGACTATTCGGGGTTTAGGGACCATTAACAATTCCTCACCCTTGTATGTTATAGACGGAATTGCTGGCGGCGATATCAACTTATTGAATCCTTCAGATATAGAGAGCATCGATATTCTAAAAGATGCAGCTTCTGCTGCTATCTATGGCTCAAGAGCGGCAAATGGTGTGGTTTTAATTACTACTAAACAGGGTAAGGTAGGTAAAATGATGTTTAATTTGGATAGTTATACCGGATTCCAAAACATTTATAGAAAGCCATCACTCTTGAACGCTAAAGAGTACATGCTGATACAAGATGAGCGAAGGTTTAATGAAAGTGGTTCGGGTTTCGACTGGGCAAATCTGATTCCGAAGCAATATCAGCAGATCATGGACGGGAAATGGAATGGTACAAACTGGCTGGAGGAAATTGAAAACAAAAACGCCCTATTGCATAATACTTCATTGAATTTAACAGGTGGAAATGAGCAATCTAAATTTTCGTTGGGTTATTCCATCACGAAACGCGACGGTGTATTGGGCAAACCTGTCGAACCTCATCTCGAGCGTCATACTTTTCGTCTTAATTCGGACCATATTTTCCTGAAAAATGATCGGTTCAATGTGATCAAGTTCGGGGAGAACGTGAATTACTCCTTCAATAAAAAATCAGGTATCGGTATCGGTAATATCTATTGGAACGATGTTCATAATATGCTGGTCGGTAATCCACTATTGCCAGTTTATAATGAAAACGGTGGATATTATGATTTTAACAGCAAAGTCGCGGATAAATGGGCTTTTGATGCCGCTACATTAAATCCGGTTGCGGACATGTTCTACCGTCGCGGGCATAATCTCAGTAAATCACATGCACTATCTGCCAATGCCTATTTAGAAATCCAACCAATTGAGGGGCTTATTTTTAAAACTAATTTTGGGTACCGATTAAATGCATCATCCTACAGGTCTTATGTTCCTGTTTTCAAATTATCTACTACCTCAGAGAATCCAACAGATGATATCAATCAGAATCAAAGTATGGGACACAACTGGGTCTGGGAAAATACCCTGAGCTATAAACTGAACTATCGGAATAACCATCAGCTTGATGTTGTTCTTGGACAGACGCTGGAGAAATGGGGGATGGGCGAGACTGTTGGAGCCCAATCTTCCAACTCGATTTTTCCTGGCCAATGGGATAAGGCCTGGGTCGGCAATGGGCAATTGCTCGAAGGCTTTCCTGTGTCAGGAAATGCTTGGGGACAAGGTTCATTGGCCTCTTTTTTTGGACGGGCAAATTACAATTTTAAAGAGACTTATATGGCCTCATTCACAATGCGTGCGGATGGCTCTTCAAACTTTGCGAAAGGTAAACGTTGGGGCTACTTTCCCTCGGCATCTTTGGGATGGGTCATGACCAATGAAGAATTCTTAAAAAATCAGGATAGCTGGTTGAATTTTTTGAAAATCAGAGGTAGTTGGGGACAGAATGGAAATGCCAGTATCCCCAATTTTCAATATTTATCAACGATAGCCATTGATAATTTCGGCGGTTATTATTTCGGGAATAACAAAAATACATTAATCAAGGGAGCATATCCCGACATTCTACCCAATCCTGATGTAACCTGGGAAACTTCGGAACAGTTGAATCTGGGGTTTGATTCCCGTTTTGTGAACAATCGTTTAGCGATTGTATTCGATTGGTACAAAAAATCTACCATAGACTGGCTTATCAGGGCGCCTATATTGGCATCCTATGGTACAGGGGCACCGTTTATTAATGGTGGTGATGTGAATAATACAGGGGTTGAATTGGGAATCAATTGGAATGACCAAAAAGGAGATTTTCGCTATGGTATAGGTATTAATGGTGCATATAATAAAAATAAAGTCGTACGAATCGCAAATAGGGAGGGAATTATTCATGGGCGACCAGATGTTTTAAGTCAAGGGACATTGCCGATGTACCGTGCCCAAGTAGGTTTTCCTATAGGTTATTTTTATGGCTATCAAACAGAAGGGGTTTTTCAGAATCAAGCACAGATTGACGCGTTGCGAAACAGTGGACGTGGTGTCTTATCCAATGCACAGCCCGGAGATCTGATCTTCGCAGACATGAATGGTGATGGTGCGATTACCGACGATGATAAGGTGATGATTGGTAACCCGCATCCAAAATTCACTGGTGGATTGAACTTGACTTTTGGTTATAAGGGACTCGATCTGGCAGTTACAGCCATTGGATCATTCGGACATCAAATTGCGAAATCTTACCGTTCTTTTTCAGATTCTCCATTGCAGAACTATACGACTGAAGTATTTCAGCGCTGGCATGGCGAAGGAACATCAAATCGGTACCCGAGATTGACAGCGGGATCACATAGCAATTTTCAGAATATCTCAGATATCTATATTGAAAATGGTGACTTTGTGAAGCTGCAGAATATCACCATGGGATATAACTTTAAGAGCCTTTGGAAAAAGGCTCCATTTAGCCAGGCGCGAATTTATGCTACAGTGCAGAACCTGGTCACATTCACCAATTACAGTGGTATGGATCCAGAAATTGGGTATGGAGATACAGAGAGCTGGGTGTCAGGTATTGATGTAGGCTTCTATCCGCAGCCACGTACAATACTTCTTGGTCTTAACCTTAAATTTTAGTTCTAGTTAGATATGAAAAAGACAATATTAATATGCTTGTTTGCCGGAATGCTTTCGTCCTGTGGGAAATTTTTGGATTCAGAAAGCCTTGATAAAAAGAATACAGACAACTTTCCGGTAACAGTGGCGGATGCCGATATCATGTTGGCCGGAATCTATAATGGATTGAGTAGGGGAGTAAGCAGTGTCGAAAGTTCCCATTTTTATATGTCCGAATTAGCTTCGGATGACCGTTTTGGCGGTGGAGGGGCAGATAACCGGGATATGCAGGGACTGGATCACCTCATGAATACTGCCCCCGATTATTTCTTGCCATTTTGGACTGCACGCTACGCTGGAATTTACCGAGCGAATACAGCTATTGAAACACTGCATAAGGTCACAGGTTGGGCAAATGATGCACAAAGGGATCAATTGCTCGGCGAGGTTTATTTTTTAAGAGCTTTATTTTATTTCGAACTTTCACAGATGTTTGGTGAAGTACCCTTGCTCTTAAGTTCTGTGGTGGCTAATGTCCCCCGAAATCCAGCAGATCAGACCTACGCACAGATTGCTAGTGATTTGATAAAGGCAATTGAGCTTATGCCCACAACCAAATATAATATGGTAATCTCTGGTCATGCCTCAAAATGGGCAGCGCAAGCATTGCTTGCCCGTGTATATCTGTTTTATACAGGATACTATAAGAAAACAGATTTGCCATTGGCTGCCGGTGGTACTGTGGGAAAAGCACAAGTGATTCAATTGCTTGAAAATTGTATTCAAAACAGTGGACACGATTTGGTAGGCGATTTTAGAAACTTATGGCCGTACACCAATAAGGAAACAGCGAGAGATTATAAGTACGTACAAGATAATAAACTGGCCTGGGTCGGGGATGGAAATATAGAAACAGTATTTGCGATTAAATTTGGAACTGTAGTGGATTGGGGGGATGAATATCAACAGGGCTATTCGAACCAATATAATCTTCATTTTGGACTTCGTACCGGTAATGGCTCGGAGAGTACTTTTCCGTTTGGGCAGGGATGGGGTGCTGGTCCTGTCAATAGTGAATTATGGAAAGATTGGGCACAGGCAGAACCCACTGACATGCGTAGATTGGCTTCTATCATTAATGTAGAGACTGATCTGGAAGATTATACCTATGGGGCTGATAATCAAATGGAAGAAACTGGCCTGTGGCAGAAAAAATATATTGCGGTATCTGCTTATGATGACAAGAAAAATTTTGTACCATCTTATGCTATCCTTTTAGATAAAGCTTTGGCGGAATATCAATTGGCCCATACCCAAGATTTGGTCATGATCCGCTTTTCAGATGTATTGCTCATGCATGCGGAGTTAAAAGGAGATGCGACGAATTTAAATCGGGTACGACGAAGAGCGGGGTTAAAGGATGTTTCATATTCTTTAGCGGCATTGAAACGTGAAAGAAGATGGGAACTAGCTTTTGAAGGTGTACGTTATTTTGACTTGATGCGCTGGCATGATGCTGCTGCGGATTTGGCGAAGCAAGAAGGGGTACTGATTAAGAATAAAGGGGTCGATGTACCAATGAAGGCTTTTGGTGGTGGTTATAGAGCTCGTTACGAGGAAACTGGAGGGTTCTGGCCGATACCTGTTTCACAGATTACACTTTCGGACGGGGTCTTGACACAGAATAAAGGTTGGGGGACAGCTGCGGCTGAATTTACAGGATGGTAAATCTTAACATATTGAACTATGAATAATCTTATAAAATATATTTTTCTGGTATGCGTGCTATCGTTCACTATTTCTTGTGAGCCTATTGAAAAGCGCCTTGAGATGGGACCTGCAATCACGGCGGACCAATTGGATATTACCGCTATTCCTTTAATGGTCAACGGGAAGAGAAGCAATAAAGTCATTCTAGACAATAAAAGTCCAGTACTATCCTTATGGAACTATGGCTCGGGAAGATCTACACGCAAATCAGATACCGTTTTGATGGTTGCTACAGGAGAGCGAACTATTCGATTCGTAGGTCTCAATCCCGATGGTACCAAGATTCAAAAGAATTTGACGGTCCGGGTTGATGAACTAACCTTTCCTGTTCCACCCGAGTGGGCAATGTTAACCGGAGGAAGCAAAAGAACATGGAAATGGGATGAAACAAAACCAGCTGTATGGGGTAATGGCGGGTATATAGGGAATTTTGGACCGGCATGGTGGACGTTAAAAGAAGGAGAGATGGATGAACAGGAAGCAGGGGCCGGTATCGGAGCTAAGATGGAACTCAATTTGGATGATGCCATTTTTACAAAGGTTAGGTCAAATGGTTCAAAAGAAGTAGGGGTATTTAGTTTTGATATGAACCAGAAAACAAAGGATGGTGATGGAAAAATATGGGGACACGGAAAATTTCGAACCAGTGGAGCAGCCATTCTTGTTGGGAAGTCTCCAGATGAAGGGGGGAAAGCTGTTTACGAATTCGATATTATCGTTCTGAATGATAAGGAATTGGTCTTGGCTTATGCCCCTCCCGGAACTGAGGCATGGGGGACCGCTTACTTTTGGGCCTTTAGGGCAATTGATTAGTAACGTATATCATAAGGATGACTAGCTGAAAAGTTAGTTCATATTCAATAAGGTCAAATTTTAAACAACAGGAACGAAGCAATCTGTAATTTATCATTATCAGATTGCTTCGTGCTTTTATTGGTAATCGAAATAACAATTTAATTAAGGAGCCTTTTTATTTTACAATTGCAGTCTTTATATAATATCTTAACGAATGATTTTTTTTAAAAATTGAACAAAATTCTTTCAACTTAGGCAATTATGTGTTAAATTTATATTGACCAGTTATGAGAGGTGGAATCCAAATTATTTATGAAAAAGCTAGATCAACATGTATTGGATTTGCAAGACGGTAAAGAAGCTGCATTAGCATCCCTTATTGATGAGTTTAGTGAGAAACTGCTTTTTTTTGCCTATAAAATTATAAAAAACAAAAATATTGCGGAGGAAATTATTTCGGATTCATTTATTAAGTTATGGGAACGTAGAGGCAATTTTAGTTCTATTGAATGTATTAAATCCTTTTTGTTCTTAGTGACCAAAAATGCTTGTTTAGATGCCTTAAAACAAAGTAGATCCAAATTTGAGCATAGCGAATCTTTTTTGATGGATCTTAAGACGGATACGCAGGATGTTTTAACGAAAATCATTTATTATGAGCTTATTGATCTAATTGCCAAAGAGATCGAAAAATTTCCCAAAAAGCAGGCTCAGATCATACAGTTATCTTTGATAGAAGGTCGATCTACAGAAGAGATTTGTGAAGAGTTGGAGACGACTCCGAGTACAGTTTATTTTGCCCGATCAAAAGCTATTTCAACCTTAAAGCAAGTGTTCAAACAGAAGAATATTTCATATTATCAAGTTAGCTTTTTGCTTTCCATGCTCTGGCCCTAATAGATCGTGTTTTCTAAAAATGAGGAGATTTTTGGATATTTCAATTTTGAAGCTCGTATTGGTTTGATTTGTTGAAAGGAGAAGGTAATAAAAAAAGGTGCATCATCTAATGCACCTTTTTCTTAAATATGTTAAAGATTATTTTCCTCTTCTATTTAGCAGTTGCTGCTGCTCTATCGATGTGAAATTGTACTAGGTCATCAATAGGAGAACGCAAAATTTTACCTACTTTCATGCCATATTGTTCAGCTTTTTCAGCTAATACATTTCTGAAATTGTAGCCTACTGAACCAATGCAATTAAAAGTATAACTTTGATAATTAGGATATTTACTTACTAAATTTCTGAAGAAAGCTTCAAATGCTTCATCTACAATATTACGTGTATATTCGATATTTACATTATTGTCATATACGAATTTACTGAAACTTGCACAGAAACGGTTTGGCATAGGTTTGGTATACACCGCGTCCATGATTTCATCTTTCGTCATTTTATACGTGTTCCAAAACACTTCCTTTACATCTTTAGGCATTAAATTACGAACATAGTCTGCAAGTAATTTTTTACCAATGTAACTACCCGATCCCTCGTCACCTAAAATGTAAGCTCCGGAATCAATATTTAATGTAATTTCTTTGCCGTCATAGAGACAAGAATTTGTTCCTGTACCCAAGATCGCAGCAAATCCAGCTTCGGATCCCAGTAGTGCTCTTGCTGCAGCAAGTAGATCGTGTCCCACTTCCACTTTCGCTGTAGTAAATACATGTTTTAGTGCATCAACTACGATCTGTGCCTTCTCTTTATTATGGACCCCTGCACCATAATAATTTACTTCCGCGATTTTTTCAAAAGGTAAATCCTGCGGTAATCCTTTTTTTAGGGAGTTTACAATGTATTCACTGTCAACAAAATACGGGTTATACCCTTCTGTGTTGAAGTAGATTTTTTTATTTGAATCGTCTAACAAACACCAGTTTGTTTTTGTTGATCCCCCGTCAGCAATGATTATCATTATTGAGTAGTTTTAATTGTGTTTATCGTTATAAAATGAGTAATCAATTCATTAATCAATTCCCCGAAAATACATTTTTTAATTTTAAATATCATAATTTATCCGAGTATTTTTGAAAAAATAAATTTTATGAATTTGCTCATAATATAAAAAAACTGGCTTAACAGTGTTGTTAAGCCAGTTTTTAGGTGCTGTAATAAAATTGATTAAATAGTGTACTATTTACAATTAGTTGATGCTTTTAATGTGCTCCTTCAGCCTCGATTTCATCAATATTGATTCCTTGTTTAGTTAAAATTCCCTTGACAAATACAGCAAAGAAAACGATATAACAGAATCCGATTAATGGTAGGATATAGGAGTTGTGTATTCCAATAAGATCGGCCAATTTTCCTTGGATAGGAGGAAGGACACCACCACCAAGGATCATCATGACTAAGAATGCTGAACCCTGAGCAGTATATTTCCCTAGACCAACGATTGATAAACTGAAGATAGATGACCACATAATTGAACAGGCAAGTCCTCCAGATAAAAATGCATAAATCGCGATTGTACCTGAAGAGAAGAGGCCGATTAACATGGCGATGATTCCAAATAAACCGAAAATGATCAATGTACGGGCTGGTTTTTCTTTACTTAGATAAAAAGCAACGATTTGCAGAATAATACAGATCACATAGTAATAAAGGTGTGACATTTCGAAGCCTGCAAGTGTATTGACACCAATTATAATCGAGAAAGCGATTAAAGGAACAATAATCAGCAGTCCATTTTTAGCAGATTTACTTAGGTTGAATGCTGTAATGGCTCCGGCCCATCGACCGATCATCATACTTCCCCAATACATGGATACATATGGTGTGATTTGTGAAGACTGTAGGTGGCCAAATTCTTTTAAAGTAAGCAACTCACCTAAGTTACTTCCAATAGCAACTTCGATACCTACATAGATAAATAATGCAAGCATTCCCAAAGCCAGTTGCGGATATTTCATTGCTCCCCAGCCTTCAGGGTTCTTTTTCGCGCTTCTATTGGAGAAAAGTAAACCGCCGATAACAACAATTAATGCACCTGCTAACCACATCATACGTTGTGTTTCAAGTGGTTTGGCAACTTCTTTAATATGTGCTTTTAATTGGTCGATTTGTAGCTGATCAGTGAGGCTTGAGGCTTGTTGATGGAGCTGTTCGATATGCAATGCAAGGTCACTTTTGTAACTTAGGAATACTGGAGTGAACATACCGAATAGTAGAACTGTCATGATGATCAAGGTACGTAAAGCCTTATTGGCTTTTTCCATGGGTTCATTGCTAATTCCAGCTGGAACTTTTTTACTGAAATTGAATAATGCTGCAGCCAAAAGAAACAACAAACCAACACCAACATATAGATATACAACTTTATTTAAAGGAAGATTGGCAATTTCTGAATCTGAGATCGGCTCAAATGTTCCAAATAGCGAGAAACCAATCACCAATGGTCCTATTGTCGTTCCGAATGAGTTGATACCACCGCCAAGGTTGACACGGGAAGCTCCCGTCTTTGGGTCACCTAATAAAACGGCGAAGGGATTGGCAGCTGTTTGCTGTAACGAAAATCCAAGTGCAACCACAAATAGACCCAACAACATTCCAATATATAAATTTACCTCGACCGCCACAATCATTGCCGCTGCTCCCAAAGCAGAAAATAGTAGACCATAAACGATACTTTTTTTGTAACCCCACTTCCCAACAAGGTCTTTACCGCCGATTGAACTGAAGATAAACAGGAGTAATGCACCAATGTAGTAGGCCGTGTAAAAAGCAAAGTCAATGAGCTGCGATTGAAATTGATCTAGGTGAAAATAATTCTTGCAGAATGGGATAAATACGCTATTTCCCGCTGCAATGAACCCCCAAAAGAAAAACACAATAATCAATGTGTAGAGTGCGGGGTAATTGGTTTTAGTTTGTTGCTGTTCCATATAAGGGATCTAAAAACTTAAATTTTGAAAGGTACGAACTTATGAAAAAAAATATAAAATTCAATCTAAAAATGTCGTTAAATCGTTTTACTAGCTACAATAGTAAATATTTTTTTTGAAATATTTTGAAATAACAAAATTTGTTTTTTTCTTTGTCTAGGTTCTCAAGATTTAATCCACTTCGGGTTTAAAAGAAATCATTAAGTTCTTCATTCACTTAAACAAGGAAACAAGCTTAGGTGTGTAATCAGAATAAAGCTCAAAAGAAAATCCAAAAATCATACACAACACATTAATGGATATTAACGAATTAAACGCTAAACTCGTATCGGAATTGCGCGAGATTGCTAAGTTGATCGGTATCGCGGATGCTGATAAATTGCGTAAGCAAGAATTAATAGAAAGAATTAGCAATACCGGTGGGGAAGAAGAAGCAGCTCCGGCTTCTGTAGAAAAAGTTGCTAAAGTGGAGGAGGATAGTCAGGAACAGGGTGAACGCACTCGTAAGCGCGTAAGAACGGTGAAGACCGTTGAGCCTGTGACTGTCAGAAAACGTGAGGCTGTTGAAAGTGAGGAAAGCAGTCCCGCAGTAGAAAGTACTCCTACAACAGATAAAGGTTCCCAACCTGAAAAAACACCTCAAACTCCAAAAGCTGAAAATACTTCTTCTAGTACAGATTTCGACAATGTTATCGTTAATGAGGGTGTGTTAGAAATTATGCCAGATGGCTATGGTTTCTTGCGTTCGTCAGACTATAACTATTTGACATCTCCAGATGATATTTATGTATCACAGTCTCAGATCAAATTATTTGGTTTGAAAACAGGAGATACCGTTCGTGGTTGTATTCGCCCTCCAAAAGAAGGTGAGAAATATTTTCCATTGGTTAGAGTAGAGGCCATCAACGGACAGAATCCTGCAGAGGTACGTGACCGTGTGCCTTTTGACTACTTGACACCTTTATTCCCTGATGAGCGCTTAAATCTGGATATGGGTATGGGTAACTACTCAACTCGTATTATGGATTTGTTTACGCCAATCGGTAAAGGTCAACGTGGATTGATCGTTGCTCAACCAAAAACGGGTAAAACAAATTTATTGAAGGAAGTTGCTAACGCAATTGCGAAGAATCATCCTGAGGTATACCTGATTATCTTGTTGATCGATGAGCGTCCTGAGGAGGTTACGGATATGGCAAGAAGTGTGCGTGCTGAGGTTGTATCATCTACTTTTGATGAGCCTGCTGATCGCCATGTGAAAATCGCTAATATTGTATTGGAGAAAGCGAAACGTATGGTAGAGTGTGGTCATGACGTGGTCATCCTATTGGATTCAATCACTCGTCTGGCGCGTGCTTACAATACTGTTGCTCCTGCTTCAGGTAAAATCTTGTCAGGTGGTGTGGATGCAAATGCACTACATAAACCAAAACGTTTCTTTGGTGCGGCTAGAAATATCGAAAACGGTGGTTCATTAACAATCCTTGCAACAGCTTTAACAGATACTGGTTCAAAAATGGATGAGGTGATCTTTGAAGAATTTAAAGGAACGGGTAATATGGAGTTACAATTGGATCGTAAATTGGCGAACAAGCGTATCTTCCCTGCAATCGACATTACTGCGTCAAGTACGCGTCGTGATGATCTATTGACAGATAAAGAATCATTGCAACGTATCTGGGTACTTCGTAATCACTTGTCTGATATGAATTCTACAGAAGCAATGGAATTCTTGCAAGGACAAATGCGTGGTACTAAATCAAATGAAGAATTTTTGATCAGTATGAATGGGTAATCCCATCAAATTTTAATATTTTAGCCATCATTTTACTAAAATGATGGCTTTTTTGTGTCCGATCGTATGGTGTGGTAGCGTATAATTCAACTTCGAGATATTAAAACGATATTGAGCTGCGAATACATACAATGGGGCCACGTTGAAAATTGCAATAAGTACATAAATATAATATTGATGAAAAAACATATTCCAAATCTGCTGACCTGCCTCAATCTTTTTAGTGGTTGTATTGCTGTACTGATGGCGTTGGATGGCAACATAAAAGCGGTAACGATATGTGTGCTTGCTTCTGGAGTATTTGATTTTTTTGATGGTATGGTCGCAAGACTGCTTCATGTAAAGTCGCCTATTGGAAAAGAGCTGGATTCGCTTGCCGATATGGTCAGCTTTGGATTTCTACCAGGGGTAATTATGTTTACACTATTGCAAAAAGTGTTTCCCGGTGGATCTTTATTCCCTTATATAGGCTTTATTGTTACGGTATTTTCTGCGTTGCGTTTGGCAAAGTTTAATTTGGATGAGCGGCAAACAGCAGATTTTATAGGGCTTAATACTCCAATGAATACTTTTTATGTGCTTTCATTGCCTTATATCGCTGATAAGTATCCTGAACTCATTATAAATCCAATATTCTTGATTTGTAGTGCGCTGCTGACCAGTTATCTATTAATTAGTGAGATTCGACTGTTTTCGATGAAATTCAGTTCAATGGATTGGGCGACGAATAAATATCGCTTTATTTTTCTATTCTTAACTTTGGTGTTATTTGCAATTGGACAATTTATGGCTTTGCCAGTTATTCTCCTTTTGTATTTTATACTGTCCGCATTGCATTTCAATAAAAAAACGATCTAGCTTAGATCGTTTTTTCATATTGTTCGAGTTCAAATAACAGTTCTTTCATTTCGATGTCCAGCACCTCAAAAGTTGCCCTAAGGCCTTCTAAAGATTCCTGATTTTTGGCACTTAATTCCAAATTCTCAAATTTAGCTTTTAAGTGAAAAGCTCCTATATAATCCATCGTTGGTTTAATATGATGAGCTGCATCTGCAATTTTTTGATGATTACCTGTATTTAAGGCATTTCGCAAGTTGTCTAAGTCTACTGGGGTTTGGATAAGATACATTGATACAAATTGTTTGATCAAATCAGTATTGTCAAACATATTTTGGTTGATCAGGTCAATGTCGATATGATTCATCGTCGCTAATTTTCTTTACGGGTAATTCGTCCTTGCAATTATTCAATAAAGATACATTATTTTTTTTGTAAACGGGGTGTATGTATGTTGGGGCTATTTCTGCTAAGGGCTCCAGTGTAAAGCGTCTTTCTGAAATAAAAGGATGCGGTATAATCAGATTTGGGTGATTGATAACTTCGTCGTTGAAATAAAGTAAATCAATGTCTATTGCCCGCTCTCCCCATTTCTTCAGTCGTACTCTTCCTAGATCTAATTCAATCTTTTGGGTAAGGTTTAAGCATTCAAGTGCAGATAGCGGTGAGCTTATTAGGATGACCTGATTAAGGAATGAAGGTTGATCTTCAACTCCCCAAGCTGCAGTTTCATATATTGAGGATTCTTGCATTATCAATCCAATCTGTTGTTCGAGGGATTGTTTTGCTAATGAGAGTTGTTGCAAGCGGTCTCCTAAGTTCGTTCCCAATAATATAAAAATCTTGTTCATGTCGCTAAATTAAGTCTTTATGAAATAAAATACTGGGGGAATAAAAAATATTGCATTACCTTTAGCGTAAAATAAATCATTCCATGTACAAGAACTGCATAAACTGGAATTAATTATAAAATATGAAATCATTTTTTAAGTATGTATTAGCAACGATTACAGGGATTGTTATATCTTTTGTGATTTTGTTTATTGTTTTTATGGGTATTATCGGTGCGATTATTAGCTCTGCTTCCTCTGATCAGGAAGTTGCTGTAAAAACCAATTCGGTGCTGTTTCTATCCTTTGACTATGATATTAATGAACGGAATGACAATAATCCTTTTGGAAGCTTAAATCTTCCGGGTTATTCTACTAAGAGTATCGGGTTGGATGATATTCTGGGAAGAATAAGGTATGCGGCAACAGATGCGAATATAAAGGGGATTTATATGGATGCGGGTAGTATCGGTACTGGTTTTGCAAGTTTAAAGGCTGTACGTGATGAACTTTTAGCATTTAAAAAAACAGGAAAATTTGTTGTTGCCTACAATGCTGGGTATAATCAAAAAGCATATTATGTAGCCAGTATTGCAGATAAGGTATATGTCAATCCCCAAGGTACCATAGATTTTAGAGGTCTTTCTAGTTCGACAATGTTTTACAAAGACTTATTGGACAAAGTTGGGGTTGAGATGCAGATTGTGAAAGTAGGGACGTTTAAGAGCGCAGTGGAGCCTTACTTCCTAAATAAGATGAGTGATCCAAACCGTTTGCAGGTAACATCGTATCTGGGAAGCATATATGATACTTTTATCAATGAAATCGCTGCAAGTCGGAACATTCCGGCGGATTCACTACGTGGTATTGCCAATGATTACCTGGTTAGAAATGCGGATGATGCGGTGCGTTATAAACTTGCTGATGCAAAGATCTATAAAGACGAGTTGTTGTCCGATTTGAGAAAAAGATTGAAGATAGGTGAGAAGGATGAAATATCTTTTGTTTCATTGTTCGATTACAATAAAAAGGTGAAGGATGATGCCAGTGGATCTGAAGTGGCTGTACTTTATGCCGTTGGCGAGATTGTGGATGGCGAGGGTACACGTCCGGGTGAGATCGGAGGGGATAAATTTTCAAGAGAATTACGGAAGCTACGAGAGAATGATGCTGTAAAGGCTGTTGTTTTACGTGTGAATTCACCTGGAGGTTCGGCACTTGCATCAGATGTTATCTGGAGGGAGGTGATTTTGACTAAAAAAGTTAAACCAGTAATTGTTTCTATGGGAGATGTTGCGGCTTCAGGGGGCTATTATATTGCCGCGGCCGCTGACTCCATATTTGCTGAGCCAACGACCATCACCGGATCAATTGGTGTATTTGGTGTAATACCAAATTTCCAGAATCTGATGAACAATAAAATTGGCGTTCACTACGATGGTGTTAAGACAGGGAAATTTGCGGATTTGATGACTACTTTTGATCGTCCATTGACCGCTGAAGAAAGGGATATTATCCAACGTGAGGTTGACAAAGTGTATGCTACTTTTACAAAAGTTGTGTCCGAAGGTAGAAAGATGCCATTGGCGAATGTTGATAGTATTGGTCAGGGGCGTGTTTGGACGGGTACACAGGGGCTGGGTAACAAATTGGTGGATCGTCTGGGTAATCTGGATGCTGCTATTCAGGCGGCGGCTAAAAAGGCAAATCTAAGCAAGTATAAAGTTTCACAATATCCTGAGAAGGAAGATCCATTTACCTCAATATTGAACAATTCAAAGGAAAAAGTTCAGGTTTGGGTTGCTAAAGAACAAATGGGCGAATACTATCGTTATTTTGATGTGATGCGGAAGGCGACAGCGCAGAGTGGGGTTCAGGCAAGGTTGCCTTATACGGTTGAAATCCATTAATGATAATTTAATCCGATAAAAAGGCATTTATTTGATGAAAATAAATGCCTTTTTTCTATATTTAGCTGTTCGTTTGGCAAACGACAGATCCTAAAACATTAAAGTTACATAATGAAAACAGTAGACGATTTAAATTTTGCAGGTAAAAAAGCCTTGGTTCGCGTAGATTTCAACGTTCCTTTGGATGAAAATTTCAATATTACGGATGATAATCGTATTCAAGGAGCTGCTCCAACAATAAAGAAAATTTTGAACGACGGCGGAAGCGTGATATTGATGTCCCATTTAGGAAGACCAAAAGATGGTCCTACTGATAAGTATTCATTAAAACATATTGTGGCTCATCTATCTAAAGTATTAGGTACAGAAGTTCAATTTGCCGATGATTGTATTGGAAATGAAGCTGTAGAAAAAGCTGCTGCATTGCAGGCTGGTCAAGTTTTATTACTTGAGAATCTACGTTTTTATAAAGAAGAGGAAAAAGGTGATGTAGGATTTGCTGAAAAGCTTTCAAAATTGGGTGATGTTTATGTGAATGATGCCTTCGGTACCGCGCATAGAGCACATGCTTCAACTGCGATTGTCGCACAGTTTTTTCCATCAGCTAAATATAGCGGTTATTTGATGGCTGCCGAGGTAGGGAATGCAGAGAAAGTTTTGAATAATCCGGTTAGACCTTTTACAGCGATTATGGGGGGAGCGAAAGTTTCTGATAAGATCCAATTGATCGAAGCTTTATTGGATAAAGTGGATAACTTACTGATCGGTGGAGGTATGGCTTATACTTTTATCAAAGCAAGAGGTGGTGAAATTGGTAAGTCATTGGTTGAGATGGATAAACTTGACCTCGCAAATGAATTGGTAAAGAAAGCAAAAGAAAAAGGCGTGAATCTTGTTATTCCTACAGATGCTCAAATTGCTGATGCGTTTTCTAATGATGCAAATGTGTATGACGGGCCAAACGATCAAATTCCTGCGGATCTTCAGGGCTTGGATATCGGGGAGGAGTCTGCTAAGAATTTTGCGGCTATTATCAAAGATTCAAAAACAGTTCTTTGGAATGGACCTATGGGGGTTTTTGAATTTGATACCTTTGCGAAAGGTACCAAAGCTGTGGCTGATGCTGTTGTAGAAGCAACCAAAAATGGCGCATTTTCTTTAATCGGTGGTGGAGATTCAGCTGCTGCAGTAAGTAAATTTGGTATGACAGAAGATGTTAGCTATGTCAGCACAGGTGGAGGAGCGCTATTAGAATATATGGAAGGTAAAGTTCTTCCTGGTGTAAAAGCACTCGAAGACTAATAAATCAAACAGAATATTGAAAAGGGATAACGTTGGGTTATCCCTTTTTTTATGAGGAAAGACGGCCCTAAATCTACGGCGTTTTTTTATTGATGGTGGTAGGAGCTAATGACTTGTGAAAAAAGCATTCTATTTATTATGGCTGAGATCTGTTCGGTAATGTCAGATTTAAATCAATTATCTGTTAAATATCTGTATAGTGTTGGTGAGTGTTTACCGTATTTGCTAAATTTATCACAACATGATTATATAGGTTTTATTGATGGATGCTAATCACAAAAAAGAAAAAGATAGTTCGGGTTTTTTTTCGGTGTTGACATACAATGTAGCGGGATTGCCAGGGTTTATTTCTTCTGCAATTACAGGCAGGAGTAGGAGTATTGCTGAAATAGGCAAAAAGATTAATCCTTTTGATATCGTAAATGTGCAGGAGGATTTCAATTATAACAATAGTCTTTATTTTGGGGGAAACCAACATCCTTATCGGACCAAGCCTAAGGGGCGTGTGCCTTTTGGCGATGGTTTGAATACGCTGTCACGTTTTCCGATGTCAGATGTAATCCGCGTTCCCTGGAAAAAACGCACGGGGGCTGATTCTCTGACGCCTAAAGGTTTTACCTTGGTCAAGGTGGAAATAGTTGCGGGGATATGGCTGGATGTCTATAATGTACACGCAAACGCTCAGAACAGTAGACGTGCCTCTAGTGCTAGAAGGGACAATCTCAATCAGCTGCGCGATTATATAGGTGAGAACTCTAGCGATAATGCACTGATTGTTATGGGGGACTTTAATGCTCATTATAGTTTCGGTGATGATAATCTACATGATTTTATGGAGTCAACCACATTGGTGGATAGTTGGGTAGAACTCCAAAACGGCGGACTGGTGCCAGAAGCGAAGCATGCATTCAAGCCTCCTCATATGTTATCAATTGGCAATCAGAACGAGTCAATAGACAAAATTCTTTACCGTAGCAACGGTCATCTAAATTTGGCTGCGCGTGACTATAATATAGAAAATAATCTGTTTACGAACCTCAGGGGTCTACCTTTGTCAGATCATTATGCTCTAGCTGCTAATTTTAATTGGGCTATTCATCCTTAGTAGGTGTAATTTAAACTTACCGTTGGAACGACGCGCTGCGTTGCTGTATTATCATTGATGTAGGTTCCTTTTACGACAAACTCAAAGTCGGGTAATGGATATCTAAAAGCATTGAAATCAAAGGAAAGGTATCCTCCAAAACTCTTCGGTGCCGCTTCTTTATGTTTGTGGATATTTTGATAGTCCGCAAATACACCACCTTTTATACGTTTTATATAGGTTAGTGATCCTATATTAAAATCAGGATAGGCGATTGGAAAACGATAATTGACCAATAATGTATTTTTTATCTTTTCATATTTGTAATAACTAAACCCGCTGACGAGTGGGATATCGTTAATGTATTCATAAATTCCCGTTCCCGCCTGTGCACTCAAGCGAATTTGAAATCCATGATTGTTTACAAAGCCAGGTAGGTAAAATACTGTTCTCGCAGATAGAATTTCACCTTTGGCCTTGTTTTCAAAAGGTGTGTGCCTATAAGTTATACTGAAATTTTGTCCCCATCGCGGGTATTGATCCATATTTGCCATTCGGGCATTTCGGTTGAAATAAAGTTGGTACGTTAACGGAAATGCAGTTTCGTAATTAAAGTTTTTGAGGTCATTCCGACTTAAGCTGTAACGTTTCAAATAGGCTGTTGCAAAATTGAATCCTGTGGAATAATTATAATCAAGCCTATAAAAAGATAGGGGGATAGAAATTTGAGAGGAAACGTAATGTTCTCTCCAATCGAACCTTACACTGCTGTCTGGTTTATTGGGCACGCTTGCTGCTGCAATTTGCCCTCTATTTTCGTAGCGAAGTGAGAATTTCGGAAAATACTTGTTGTAAGTAAGTTCGGCCGAATAAATACTTTTTCTGATGTCTGTATCGTATTCATAGCCAAGCGCAATTTGGGTCGTGTTTAAAATGTTATTTGAAAGCCAAAAAATGCCAGGTTTGAAATTATCAAAACTCTCAAAATTGCTACTACTTAAAGAAAGACTATGGAAGTTAAACGTTCGTCCAAGTCCTTTGTATGGCTCAATGATGTAATGCTGGTTGGAATCTGGTGCTGTGGCAGCAATATTGAATATGCTGTCTTTCTTTACAGCATCAGCATAGTAGTGGGAAAAATAATCAGTTTCTGGTTTTATATCGAAGGTCGTATCTATACTTGTTTGGCTGATTTTATAGCCATTGTATTGATAATTGTTAAAAAGCAATTGCTTAGTTTCTTTATTATAAAAAGGATTAAAAGCGCCGAATGGGGCTTTGGTCAGGAGATGTTTTGCTTCCGATTGACGATCTATTTTGTAAATGTTATCAATACCATTAAAGTTAGCTTTGACAAGTATATTCATACCTGGAAGGTATTGCGGTCTTTCGTATTGTTGATCGCCCCATGGGGTGATGTTTGTTATTTTATCATTTTTGAGATCTATTTCGCAGAGTGCTGTTCCAATTTCCGATAAGCGGATAGCAATTACTTTGTCTCCTGTTGGGTTGAAAGCGGGATGTTGAAGCTGTTCTGAATCGGCTGTTTTTATCCGCTTAATTACAGAGCCGTTTTTAAGGCTTATAAGCGTAAGATAACTTGTGTTGGATAAATCTACTTCAATACAAGCAATAGATTCGTCTACGGGGCTAAATACGGGTGAATAATATCTAGACTGTTTGGTCAGTGTTTTGATTTTTCCTGTTTTCCGGTTCATTAAGTTGATGACACTATATGTTCTCTTGTTGTAGCGTGGATCTTTTCGCAATTCATCCCATACAATATATTCCTTGTTGATGTCGAAATGTGGGGTCAACTGGATACCTGTTTTTACAAGTTGTGATTCCGATTTTTTATCATTGTCATAAGTATATATTGCATTTGTTTTTTCTGGATTTTGTTTAATGAAGTAAATCAAATTTCCATTTGATTTTGGTAATAGATTGCTGTTATAATAGCGGTTATTTTGACCGGAAATTTCAGTGTAATTTTGAGCTAAATAATTTGCTGTTTTTTGCTCCCATATTGAGTCTAGTTTTGTGATCGTTTTATTGAATAAATAGCGGCTATTTCCACCTATTTTTTTCTTCAGTACATGGTTGATATTATAAGGATAGAGTGGCCGTTTGTTGAGCTCTGAAAATAAATCTGCTTCGTAATTTGGCGGCAGTTCCGATTTAAGTGTTGATGTCATCAAGTAGCCAATTGTGTAGTAACTGGGGACAATATCCTTAAAGGATCCGAGCAGGTATTTGTCGAAACTATAGTTCTGTTTAGATTGGAAGTTGGCTTTGATCGGCATTTCAAAAGAAGGCAATCGACCTCTTCCTCCACGAGAATAAATGGTTTCAGTCAGCGTAGCATCGCCTTCAAAAAACCAGGAAGGAACTGTAAGTCCATAATAAGCCAAGGCCAATTGTTCGAAAAAGGGAGCTCTTAATTTACCTGTCAATTTGTCAAACTGGTTAACATGTCTGGACTCATGGAGAATCAGATTGGGTAACCAAGTTTGATTATCGGGTTCGGCTCCGGCTGTGCTATATAGCTCGGATTTTCGAGGAGATAACTGTACAAAGCCGTTTGTCTGTAGGTTCGTATTGTGTATAATGAAGGGGATCTGTCGCGGCGTTATTTTATAATTTCTACTTGTTGTGCGCAAAGAGTTGTGGACCTGATTTGCTAGGGTAGGGGCTTTACCTTTCATCTCTTCAGGGAAAATGAGTTTAAAATTTGGTGTCTCGATTTTAAACCATTTCTGACTTAAGGGGGCTTGACTATCTTCAAAAAATTGTGCAAATGTTTTTTTTGAAGATATAGTTAATGTTAATACTATTAATAGGTTGAAAATTATGCTTTTATATTTCATATATATGGCTAATTTATGGATTGCTATTTTTTTTAGCTAAATATTTTGATTTTATATAAATCTTATGTTTTTTTTAAGTTATTAAATATGTTGATTTATATATAGTTATGGTTTTATTGTGTTTGTGTTTTTTGCTGTTTATTTATTGCTTTTAGTTTGTTTTAAATGCTTGCTTTCGCTGTAGAAATTCGTTGTTCAACTGGAAAGAAGTATGTGACGAATATACTCAAATATTCAGCTATAAGTGAGGTGCTGCTGAAAAATATTTGGACATTTTTTTATGCGTACAAATTTTATGCTTACGAAAGGGAGAAGGTTTTTTGTCCGGAAAGCGGGATGTGTAGATAAATTCTTCTTTATGTTTTTTTTGTAAAGATGATGGTCGAGGTGTGGTGTTCTTATGATGGTCCGTTTTGTCTGTTTTTTTTTATCGGATCGTGATGTACAGGAAGGAATATTTGGTGATGACAAAATGTCTTGTTTTGAGAAATGGACTGTCGGCTGTTCGCTCATTGAGGATAAAATATGAATGAAGTTTTATGCTCTTTTTATTATTTATTTTTTTATTCAGAATTTACTTTAAAAAAACGATTTTTGTAACATATAATTTTGTACCGATGTAGGATTTTAAAATCGAAAGGAAGATATGGAAGAACTGGAAATGCAGGTAAGTCAAATAGAACAATTGATAGCGAATGGTGATTTTGTTGGGCTGGAAGAATTTCTAAATGAATTGAATATTTCTGAGGTAGAGGAGTTGATTGATGAGCTGCCTGAACATGGTTCACTCTTTATAGAATCCTTAAATTTGAACCGTGCTGTAAACGTTTTTCGGATCCTTGATTTTCCCACCCAAAATCGAATTTTTAAGAAGCTTTCTAAAGCTAAAATAAGTGCTTTAATTAACGAATTACCACCTGATGATCGGACCTCTTTTTTCTCCGAAATGAAGGATGATATAAAGCATTTAATATTGCTCTTGCCACCAAAGGATAGGGTGGAAGCTTTGGCTTTATTGGGCTATCCCGAAGATAGTGTCGGGCGCTTGATGACTCCAGATTATATTACTGTAAAAGCACATTGGAGTATCGAAAGAATACTAGGACATATTCGTCGATATGGAAAGGATTCTGAGACTATTGATGTGCTTTATGTCATAGATTCAAATGGTAAATTGATTGACGATATTCGTATCAAAGATGTGCTGATGGCAGAGCCCGAAACAATTGTGGGCGATCTCATAGATTATCGATTGATTTCTTTGAATGCCTATGATCCGCAGGAGGAGGCAATTAATATTTTCCGTATGAATAATAGGGTTGCGCTTCCGGTTGTCGATGGGCAAGGGGTGATGCTTGGGATCATTACGGTAGATGATATCTTGTGGGTAGCCAATGAAGAGTATACCGAGGATATGCAACGTATTGGTGGTACAGAGGCTTTGGATGAACCTTATTTGGATGTTTCCATTAAAAATCTTGTTAAGAAACGCGCGGGCTGGTTGATTGTTTTATTTCTAGGACAGTTATTGACAGCAACCGTCATCGAACATTTTGAGGAGCAAATGGCGAGCGCAATTATGTTATTTGCGTTAATGCCCGTGATTATTTCCAGTGGTGGTAATAGCGGTTCGCAGGCTTCTACATTAATTATACAAGCGATGGCATTAGGGGAAGTAACTCTTTCGGATTGGTGGCGCGTAATGCGAAGGGAGATATTGTCGGGGCTGTTGCTTGGGCTTATCCTGGGTGCTCTTGGTTTTTTGAGGATCATGGCTTGGCAGTCCTTTGCACATAGTTATGGTGAGTATTGGGTGCTGGTTGCTTTAGTGATTTCTTTATCCTTGATAGGTGTTGTCCTTTGGGGCTCGCTTATGGGATCTATGCTTCCATTTGTGATGAAGAGGTTAGGGGCCGACCCTGCGAGTTCATCAGCACCATTTGTATCAACTCTTGTGGATGTTACGGGTCTTTTAATATATTTTACCGTAGCCACACTAATTCTCAAAGGTGTATTGCTCTAATCATGCGTTCAAGGTTGATTGGTTTGGGAAAACCGGACAAGCCGCTCTTACTTTTGTGTAGATAAAAGAAGAATTATGCTGTTAGCGTTGCTTAAAGAAGGTTTTTAGTAGAGACAAGAGAAAAGAAAAATAAATTATTCTAGTTGGATTTTAGGAAGTTGTAAAAAATGTGGTCAAAAAATTTGTAGTATTCTAATAATCTTCCGATACTTGCATCACGGAAACGCGATAGGGTCTCCGGAAAAATTGAAGAAAACATTCCTGAATAGCTCAGCAGGTTAGAGCATCTGACTGTTAATCAGAGGGTCGCTGGTTCGAGCCCAGCTTCAGGAGCAATTTAATAACTTACATAACCGGAGTTTTTAAAAGTATTCAATTTTTCATTCCTGAATAGCTCAGCCGGTTAGAGCATCTGACTGTTAATCAGAGGGTCGCTGGTTCGAGCCCAGCTTCAGGAGCAACAAGCAAATGACAAAATATTTGCGAATAATATAAAAATGTACTATTTTTGTGCATTCAATGAGAAAGGAGTTTCTCGGAAGATTAAAAATTCCTGAATAGCTCAGCAGGTTAGAGCATCTGACTGTTAATCAGAGGGTCGCTGGTTCGAGCCCAGCTTCAGGAGCAATATTGAAACCGGCTTTATGCCGGTTTTTTTGTTTACCATGCTTATTAAAAAACTATGAGTTTAGTAATTATTGGTACGGTGGCTTTTGATACAATTGAAACACCGTTCGGTAAAACTGACAAAATTCTAGGTGGTGCCGGTACTTTTGCGAGTTTAGCGGCGTCCTATTTATGTGATCAAATCAAATTGGTCAGTGTTATTGGAGAAGATTTTGGAAGCCGTAATCTTGCTGTTATAGAGGATCGTGGCATCGATGTATCGGGTGTTCAGATTGTTCCTGGGGGACAAACGTTTTCGTGGTCTGGAAGATATCACAATGATATGAATAGTCGGGATACGCTAGCAACAGACTTAAATGTATTGGCGGATTTCGACCCAATTATTCCTGATAGCTATCAAGATTGCGAATATCTTTTGTTAGGCAATCTAACTCCACAAGTACAGTTAACAACCTTGGCCCGCCTGAAAAGGAAACCAAAACTCGTTGTGCTGGACACGATGAATTATTGGATGAATGTTGCTCTGGATGATTTAAAGAAAGTTCTCCAAAAGGTGGATGTCTTGACGATCAATGATGCTGAGGCTAGACAACTATCAGGTGAATATTCATTGGTTAAAGCTGCAAAAGTTATTTTGGCTATGGGACCAAAATATTTGATTATAAAAAAAGGTGAGCATGGCGCATTGCTTTTTGGCGAGAATCAGATTTTTTCTGCTCCAGCTTTGCCTTTAGCGGATGTATTTGATCCGACAGGTGCAGGAGATTCATTTGCCGGTGGATTTATTGGTTATTTAGCCAAAGTAAAGAGCATAAATTTTACCAATATGAAGAATGCACTGATCTTTGGGTCCGCGCTGGCTTCTTTTTGCGTAGAAAAGTTTGGTACAGATCGTCTCGTGGGTCTTACCGAGGAAGATATACAGAAACGTCTAAATGCTTTTGTAGCTCTGTCTCAATTTAATCTATAGATTTTTATTAACTCTTCAGGATTCCGACAACCTGAAATTTTGAAAATACACTGTCTGAATGAGGAGCGTCTTTAAGCTCCTCAGTTAGATCTTGGCCCGCCCAATGCTCATAGTGCATGCCATTTTTCCAAAGTCTACTGCCACTAACATCATAAATATAGCCGCTGTAAGCAACCCAAATCTGGGGCTTATCCTGACCATTTCGCAATGCGAGTTGACTCTTGCTATATTCGGGTAATCCTTCTTTTGTCATCACGATCTATCAGAAGGCGAAGATAGAAAAAACTAAGCTACTTTATAAGCTGATAGTGATCGTTTCATTAATTTCCGAGCAACATGTATCCTCGTCTTTACAGTTCCAATAGGGATGTTTAAATGCTCTGATATCTCATGGTATTTAAATCCTTCGAAATAAAGCGAAAAGGGGATGTAGTATTCTTCTGAAAGATTGGATAGCGCTTCATGAATATCCTCCATCACGAACTTACTTTCCCCCTGGTTGCTTGAAGCGGATATCAATAGGTTGGAATTGGAGATGTCTTCATCTTTTGTGATGAAGGAATTGGTTTTTACGATCCGTCTATAGTTGTTTATAAACGTATTTTTCATGATGGTATAAAGCCATCCTTTTAGGTTAGTCCCTTCTTTGAAATTTTTGAAGTAGGTTACAGCTTTAAGGATAGTATCCTGTACGAGGTCGTTCGCATCCTCATAGTCGCTGGTAAAATTTCTGGCGTAGAGTTTTAATGAGTCTGATTGCTCAATAACCATGGTGTCAAATTCATTCTTTGTCATAGCTTAATGAATTATAACTGTTCTTTTTAAGAAACAGTAAGTTTATAAAATACGGTTCATTAAGTATGAGGCAAATAATGCGCCAAAATCGAAAGGAATGGATTTCTTAATGTAATTTTAAGATTATTTTAAGAAGTGCAATCGTGTGCGTATTTTAACCCTGAGTAAATAGGATTAGTTTTAAATGATGTTGAGGCGAAGTGGGGCTATATTATTTTGTTTTGAGTTTCAAATATGCGCAAATGTTTTTTTTTGAATCTTTACAATAAATTAACTTCGCGTTCGAGTATAATTCCAAATTTGTCCTGTACATCTTTAATAATCTGGACAGAAAGGTCATAGATTTCCTGACCACTAGCGTTTTGTCTATTTATTAGTACAAGCGCTTGATTTTTCCAGACACCGGCTTGACCATATTCTTTTCCTTTCCAACCACACTGTTCTATTAACCAACCAGCTGCTAGTTTTGTTTGCTGATCGGGCATTGGATAATGTGGGATTGTTGGGTACAAAGCAGTTAATCGTTTAAAGTTGTCTGCGGAGATCACCGGGTTTTTAAAAAAGCTTCCCGCGTTGCCAACGGTGCTTGGATCCGGTAATTTTTCTACTCTAATTTTTGATACAACAGTAGCAATATCGGCAATAGTGGGGTGGGCTATATTTTCTTTAATTAGCTCTGTTTCGATAGCACCATAGCTTGTATTAATATTAGGGGTAAGACTAAGTTTGTAGGTCACTTCTGTAATAATAAAACGTCCTTTGTGTTCAGCCTTAAAAATACTGTCTCGATAGGAGAAATTGCAGTCCTCTTTTTTGAACGTTTTAAATGTACCCAGTGTGGTATCAAAGGCTTCACACTCGTGAAAAATATACATTAATTCGGTGCCATAGGCACCAATATTCTGTACGGGGGATGCGCCGACGGTACCCGGAATAAGGGCCATGTTCTCTATTCCAGCGTAATTATGCTCGATACAATGCCAAACAAAGTCATTCCAAACCTCTCCAGCTTTTGCTGTAACATACACGTGATCCGATTCGATTTTCGACTGTATACCCTTGCTAGCCATTCGGATAATGTATCCTTCAAAGGGTTTAGTGAACAAGACATTGCTACCAGCGCCAAGAACAAAAAAGTTTTCTTTGAAAATTCCTTGTTTAAAAATTTCGGTCAGTGTTTCATTATCATTCACTTCGATTAAGAAATTTGTCTTTTCCTCTATTCCAAATGTATTGAAAGGTTTCAAAGATATATTCGATTGAATGTTTAATTCCATATTGACTTTAATTTTCAGAAATTCAAAAAAATCAGCTATCTTTAGCATGATAATCGGTAAAGATAGTATAAACCGTTTATTTAACGATAAAAAATATAAGTTTAATGGGTAATGCAGATGTAAAAAGGATCAAAATTCTAGAAGCTGCAACAAGGCGCTTTGCACACTTTGGAATGGCTAAAACCACGATGTCGGAGATAGCTAAAGATCTTAATTTTTCAAAAGCGCTGCTTTATTATTATTTTCCTGATAAAAACAGTTTGTATTCTGCTGTTTTTGAGTATGTTATTGATAAAATGATTGAAGAGATCGAGGAGGTCATCGACAAAGGTGGCAACTTTGAAGAAATCATGATGTACTCTATTGATATGCGTGTCAAGGCAATCAATCAATACTACAATTTATTCGAATATACCATGAAAATGGTTAAAGAGCTTCCGGATGAATTGGAGCAGGTATTCAAAGAATCCTATCTACGTGAAGTTGAAATCATTGAAAAAATTCTTAAGATCGGCATAGATGCTGGGGAGATTCGGGTGGATGATCTGAACGAGACGGCTCGTATTTTATTGTATTCGTTATTTGGAATGCGTATGGGGATATTGAAAGATATGAAAAATATGTTGTTTCCAACCAAAGAAGAATTTGATCATATTCTCAGTTTGCAAAAGAAAATGATGAAAATCTTCTTGAATGGATTGCGTTATCAACGTAGTTAAATCGACATTGACTGTATATGTGCGATGATCTGCTTCGCGTGGATACGTGAATTTTCAATAAACCAAAGATGGGTATTTAAACCTCCACATACTACACCTGCCAAGTATAGGCCTTTAATATTGGTTTCCATCGTCTGTTCGTTGTGATGGGGGATACAGGGTGTCTGGTTTGGGATATCAATTCCTACCTTCCTTAAAAAATCAAAATTTGGCCGATATCCAGTCAGCGCAAGTACAAAATCATTCTCGATCTCAATGATACCAGTCGATGTTTGGATAGTGGCGCTCGTTTCGCTAACCGCTGTTAATTCACTGTTGTAAAGTACATCGATTTCCCCAGCAGCAATTCTATTCTCAATGTCCGGTTTGACCCAATATTTTACCCTTGGGCTGATTTCATTACTCCGAATCACTAAGGTAACCTTTGCTCCTTTACGAAATGTTTCCAAAGCGGCATCTATTGATGAATTGCTTGCTCCTACGACAATCACCTTTTGACCACTGTAGTAATGAGGATCATCATAGTAGTGTCTCACCTTGTTCAGTTCTTCCCCAGGAATATTGAGTAGCATGGGGATGTCATAAAAGCCAGTAGCAATGATAACTTTTCTTGTTGTGTAACTGCGTTTGCTTGTTGTGACATAAAAGTTTTCGGTCTCGTTTTTCTTGATATCCAGTACTTCTTCAAACAGGTGAGTATCCAATTCAAATTTCTGTTGAATGCGTCTGTAATATTCTAAGGCTTCCGTTCTTCGGGGCTTTGGATTAGTTGTTACAAAAGGGATATCCCCAATCTCCAGTCGCTCAGAGGAAGAAAAAAAGGTCATATTTTGGGGATAGTTATAGAGCGAATTGACTAAACATCCTTTTTCCAAAATGAGGTAGTTAAGATTGGCCTGTTTTGCTTCCAAGGCACAGGCAAGGCCGATAGGTCCTCCGCCAACGATAATGATGTCATAGGTGGCTGTTGTGTTTTCGCTCATAAATGTAAATTTCGCTAATTTTTAGAATAAATTAGCTTGCTAACTTAGATAATTCTGCTGCTTGTTCCGCAGCGCTTTTGTCATGGAGATCCTGAACAATTTTATTTAAGTCCTGTGCAATTTTATACAGGAACTCCAATTGCTCTTCCAGGAGCTTCCCATCAGCGGAATTGATGTCGCTGTTGTCAAAACGATGATTGGAGATCTCTATTTCCATAGGTGAAAATACTGCACTGGAATCTTGTGAATACAGTAATTGAATAGATTGATCCAAGCTGTTTAATATTTTTCTTATGGTTCTGACATGGTCTTTGTTAAGGTAATTGTTGTCCATTTCATCCAAGTGATTCATTAGTGTAACAGAAAACGAAGCTAGAATATGATTGAATATGACAAATTTATTGACCTCCTTGCTGTATTTCTGTCTTTTTTTAGGCTCAGTCAGCATACGTTGAAAGGTAGATCCCATATTCGCGGTTTCGACATAAACGGCTTTTCTTGCTAATTTATAGTCAGTAATCGAAGGGGCCTGTCCTGCAATTTCTTTTAATGCCTGGAAGATATAATTGTAATTGGCAATCAAAAGCTTTCGCATAGATTCCTTCACCTGCATACTCTCCCAATTCGGAAAAATAATATAACTGGATAGGAAAGCAATCATACCTCCGATGAATGTGTCCAAAATGCGTTCTTTGGTTACTTCCAAGGTGTTCGAGCTTACAAAGCTGAGCATGATTAATACGTAAGGAGTCATAAATAGGACAGCGACTACATAATTGACTCTAAATAAGCTATAGGCTGTCAGGAAGAAAAAGACCAGCAGCACGAATAGTATCGTCGGATCATGTATCGTCAATAGGATGACGGCGCCGATTAGTCCGCCGATGGTGGTTCCGATAAGACGTTGTATATTTCGCTCTTTTGTAAGACCAAAGCCTGGTTTCAGGATAACCATGATTGTCAGTAATATCCAATAGACATTATTGGTGATATTGGTTGTCTCAAAAACATAATACGTGACTGACATAACGATTGCCATACGACAAGCATGTCTAAAGATTGTCGATTTTAAGGTAAGGTTTTCACGAAATTTTTTCAGGTCAATGGCTGAGCTTTGGACGAAACGTTTAGCGTCATCAATTTCTTTCCTTTTGATGTCGTCGGGTTGCAGGTGTGAATAGCCATAGATGTTTTTTATACGACGGACCAGGTCACGTAAATTGATTAGAACTTTACGCAGAGCAAAAGTACTGTATTGATTTTCTTTGTCGAGCTGATCAATCTTCGCATGAAGACGTGTGAGGTCCGCATCGAAATCATACAGCGGCTTGGGCTGAATATTCGTGTTGAGCTGATAAGCTAAATTGTCGAGCTCGTTTGTGTATTTTAAAATAACATTTTTGAAATCATCTAGAATGCCGGTTGGACCAAAGCGTTCGCTAATTGTATTGTAGTCATAGTGTGCAGCCATACTTTGCTCAAACAGATCAACAATATCATTAAAGATCAGTGTAAGGTAGCGGCCTACTTTTGTTGTATCCTTAATGGATCGTTTACTTTGAAACAGCAGATCTCTAACGTTTTCCTGATGCTGATTTACTTCAACTTGTTTGTCGATCAGTTTCAGGTAATTTTTATCATTGTCGATTTTAGCATCATAAAAGTTTGCTTTTAGCCGAATATAATCTGCCACATAACGAATGGTTTCTGCGAGTTCCTGTTCGGCTAATCGATAGGGGCGTACTTGTGTGATGGAGAGACTGATTGCAATATACCAAAGCCCACCAAGTGTATAGAATCCGAGGTAGTTAATCGCTTGGTCAAGAGGGTAATGTATCTGTACGTGGATCAGCATCATCAGTATACACATCAAGCCTACATTGGCTGCCCGACCATTGAATACCGCAAACATCGCAAATATAAAACAGGCTATTCCGATAAAAATGGCGAGGAGATATACATTTTGATTGACAAGATTGGTGAGGATAAATGTCAAAGTGGTCAGTATTGCTCCTGCAATCATACCTTTGCGTCTATGACTCGGTGCCCCTGGCGTGTCGGATAGTCCAACTAAAAGAGCCCCCAAAGATACAATGGTTCCATTGGTAAACTGTCCGATGGTAGCAAAGATCAGGACAGGCACAATGCATCCGATGGTGATCCGGAGCCCATCTGCAAAATATTGACTGTAGAAAAAACTTTTTATTTCTTGTGTCTGTTTCATAATGTATAGCACAAATATAAGAGATAAGGCTATATTAGCCTGTGGTTTCTCTGTTTGCTGTAATAATATACTAAAAACGAAAAATTACTAAATTTCATTAATATCTTTATAATATTTTGATGTTTTTTTTGATTAATTTATATTTTTTTATTTGTTTAAATATAATATTGCTATATTTGGCACATAGGGTAATTTCAGATATATTACAAAAACTCAAGAGTCACCTAAACTCTCTTGACCATTTTTCAAAGATTTAAATATGAAGCAAAGTAAAAATGAGGCCGTCTTTCAGGACGAGGTATTGACACGCTTTGAACTTTTCAAAAGTTTGTTTTTAACATTACCATTTCAACGTGTTAAAGATACAGGTACTTTATTGCCATTTTTTGCAAAGCAGTGCGAGAAGGGTGTTGACCAACATTTGACTCCAGATGAGATTATAAAGAGTTTCTTCGATCAGCATGAAGAGTTTTCTTCGGAAGAACAACGCATAGACTTACTGTTTCGTTTTGTCCAATATATAGAACGTCAGGTTGTATTGTTTGATGCAATAGAGGATTCGTCATTTCAAATGGTTGGCCGTGGTGATGATGAAAATGTCTTGGGGGCATTGATCAAGAATGCGGAGGGGAATGGTGATATGCGACGAAAAATCGTTTCCAAATTAAAAGATTTCTCCGTTCGTCTGGTACTTACCGCTCATCCTACTCAATTTTATCCTGGACCAGTTTTGGGGATTATCAATGATCTGATCGATGCGATAAAGACCAATGATATCCATAGTATACATTTATTGTTACAGCAGTTAGGTAAAACACCATTTATCAATAAAAATAAACCTACACCGGTAGACGAGGCAGCAAGTTTAGCTTGGTTTTTGGAGAATGTATTTTATAAGGTAGCTTCCGAGATCCAGTCTTTTATTGATGATGAATTGGATGTTGATACTGAAGAGGTAAAACAGCTTATCGAATTGGGCTTTTGGCCAGGAGGAGACCGTGATGGAAATCCGAATGTAAGCGTTGAAAGTACCAAGAAAGTCGCCGCTTTACTACGTACGATTTTGTTTAGATGTTATTACCGCGATTTCCGTATTGTAAGACGTCGTATTACATTCAGAGGTGTAGAGGAATACATGGAGAACTTACAGACCCTGTTTTACGAAAATAGCTTTAACCCTGTCGAACATCCAGAAGATGAAACCGACAATATCATTACGAATTTAAAGGCGATCAAAAACGTATTGGAAGAATATCACAATGGTCTCTTTGTTGAGATTGTTGATGATTTGCTTCGTAAGGTAATGACATTCGGTTGTTTTTTCACGACTTTAGATATCAGACAGGATAGCCGTATACTACGTGATGCAACAGATTATTTGATTCAACAAAATCAGGAAGCTACTGGTGTTCCATTAAATTACTTGGAACTGAATGAAGCTGATAAACAGAAAGCCTTGAAGTTTAAGGAACTGGATCTAAGTGTCGGTGATGATGCAGATCCATTGACAAAAGATACATCTGGTGTGATTAAATTGCTTAAGGAAATTCAACGGTCGGGTTCTGAGCGTGCTGCACAGCGTTTTATTATTAGTAATTGCCAACAGGCAAGTGATATTTTGGGATTGCGTCAGTTGTTTTTGTGGTCTGGTTGGAAGAAAGATGCATTAACAATAGATTTCGTGCCTCTATTTGAAACAGTAGATGATCTGACCAGAGCTGCCGATGTCATGAAAACGCTTTATAGCAACAAAGAATATAAGGCGCATCTGAAACGCAGAGGAAATAAGCAGACCATTATGCTTGGCTATTCGGATAGTACAAAAGATGGAGGTTACCTAATGGCCAACTGGTCAATCTATAGAGCAAAAATAGAGTTGACGGCCATCTCCCGCGAATACGATGTTGATCTTGTCTTTTTTGATGGACGTGGGGGACCTCCGGCACGTGGAGGAGGTAAAACACAACGCTTTTATGCTTCCATGGGTAAAGAAATTGCCAATGATCATATTCAATTAACGATACAGGGGCAGACGATCAGTAGCCAATACGGCTCATTGGATACGGCTCGATTTAATATAGAGCAGCTCCTACATGCGGGTATTATCTCTGATTTAAAACAACGGGTAGGTGATACGCTGACCAAACATCAGCAAGAAATTATTGATAAATTGGCCGAACTGAGCCATCATAAATTTATGGACCTTCGTACCAATAAGTTATTCCTGCCTTATCTGGAAACGATGTCACCGTTGAAAGCACTTTCATCCATCAATATTTCAAGCCGACCTGTAAAAAGGAATTCGGGGCGGGAATTACGTCTGGAAGACCTACGTGCGATCAGTTTCGTTACTTCGTGGAGTCAATTGAAGCAAAATATCCCTGGGTTTTACGGGGTTGGGACAGCTTTACAGTGGGCCGAGAAGAATAATCTATGGAAAGATGTACAACAATTGTATGTTTCTTCGGGATTCTTCCAGACCTTGATTGACAACTGTATGATGTCCATGACCAAATCTAATTTTGATATCACAGCGTACATGAAAGACGATAAGGTGTATGGTGAATTTTGGAAAAATCTTCATGCGGAATACCAGATTACCAAAGAGTATTTGTTAAAACTCAGTGGGACATCTAAATTGATGGAGAACTACCCCGTAGACCGTGAGTCAATTTTGGCGCGAGAAGGCATCGTATTGCCTTTGTTGGTGATTCAACATTATGCAATTCGTGCACTCAATTCGGATAAACTGGATGAGGCACAACGGGAGGATTATTCAAAGTTGATCGCACGGACAATATTCGGTGTCATCAATGCGGGAAGGAATGTTGCGTAATTTTTGTTTCTTTTCGCAGATAAGGTTTCGCAGAAAGTATATTTTATCTACTTTTGTATAGTTAAGAAAATTGATATGAAGATTAATAAGTTATTTATTGTAGCTGCTTGTGCGAGTACTGTATTTGCGTCTTGTGGTGAAACAGCTGCAAATAGACAGCGTCAATATGCCAATGCATCTCTAGCAGATGGTGATGCTTTTGCAATGATTAAATTCGTTGGTGAGGAAGGTAACTATTTAGTAAACCTTGCTGATGTAGCGGCAAAACAATCAACTTCAACAGAAGTTAAGAATGTGGCGGCTAAAATTAAAGAAGCTTATGCGACCGTATTGCCTGAGTTGGATGGTTTGGCAAAAGAGTTACATGTAGGTGATGCACAACGCGGTGTGCCTGCGTTTCAAACTCCGGCTTCAATCGGATCAGATAGCACTGCTGCATTCAATGATAAAGCTTTTTTAGCATTGGTTCTTGAAAAACAAGGTGAGATCGATAGCAGATTAACCCGTGAAGAACATAACACCAATCATAGTGTTATTCATGTTTCCGAGGAATCTTTGAAAAAAGTTGAAGAAATCTATAAATTGGCTGGTGGAAAAGTGGAAGGCCACGGTCACCACTAAATAACAACTTATATCGGAAGAAAAAGGAATATTCGGTTAGCTGAATATTCCTTTTTTTATGCTGTTGTTTACTTGTTATTCTATATAGGTAATTGAATGGTCTATAACAGTAGTAAATAAGACAGGTGAGGAGAGGATAAAACCATACTGCTGGGTGTTTATATTGGGATTTTACAAGATATTTCTGAACGCCATTTTAAACGCTGTCATTCGAAATAGGTTTTATTTTTGGGATGAAATAGGTACGGTTTTTCATAAAAATAGGGGAGTCAAAAAGAGAAATAATTTGTTGAGTTGTTAAATTAATAATAACTTAACATTACTATAATACAGTTATTAATAACTGTGGTTATTTTAGCATGATTTAATCAAATAATAGATAAGAAACAATATAACGTGAGATACGCTGCTATAGACATAGGCTCCAATGCGGTCCGTCTTTTGATCGCTGATATCATTGGCCAAAAGGATCAATACAATTTTAAAAAAAATACGCTTTTACGGGTTCCTTTACGCCTGGGCGATGATGCATTCATTCAGCAGGAAATCTCTCCCAGAAAGGCAGAGAGCTTGATAAAAACGATGAAGGCATTTCGCGAATTGATGGATGTTTATCATGTTGAAGACTATATGGCTTGTGCAACCTCTGCGATGCGTGATGCTAAAAATGGCGCTGATATTGTTGCGGAAGTCAAGAAAAACGGAATCAATATAGATATTATAGAAGGGGCGAAGGAAGCTGAAATTATCTACAACAGCCATTGGGATAATAAGATGGAAAAAGACAAGGTATATCTTTATATCGATGTTGGTGGTGGTAGTACCGAATTGTCTTTATTTGCGAATGGTGTACTGGTGAATTCGAGATCCTTTAATTTAGGTACAATACGTATTCTGGATAATCAGGATAAAGCAGAAACCTGGGATGAGCTCAAAGAGTGGGTCCGAAGCAACACACACATGTATAAACAGGTCATCGGGATAGGAACCGGTGGTAACATCAATAAATTGGCCCGGTTGTCTAATGAGAAATTAGATAAGCCTCTGTCTTACGCAAAATTGAAAGCGGTGTATGAACATTTATCGTCTTTCTCTTTAAAGGAACGTATTATTTTACTAGGTCTCAATGAAGATAGAGCGGATGTAATTATCCCTGCTAGTGAGATTTTTCTGACGATTATGAAGTACGGTCGTCTAAAACAAATCATTGTTCCCCGTGTAGGTTTGGTCGATGGTGTAATTAGAACCTTGATCAATAGGAATTTAGTGAAATAAAGTATTAAAAAGCATTTTTCACCTTGCAAAAGAAGGAAAAATCTTTATTTTTGTGATACCAAAGGCGAATGTGAGCCCAGGTGGCGAAATTGGTAGACGCACCATCTTGAGGGGGTGGCGCTCGTATGGGCGTGGCAGTTCGAATCTGCTCCTGGGCACTTAAGGAGACACTAGATCATAGTTGTCTCCTTTTTTTATGCGATTTTGTTACCTGTTTTTCGCTTTTAATTGTTAGCACATTTAATTTGTGATTTAGAAAAAACGCAAATCAATGTAACATAAATTAGATATACCTAGAAATTTTTGTTGTTCTTTGGCAGATCGTGGGACAATTGTGTATCTTGCGCCCTCGGATTTTAGAATATTCTGAAGACTTTGCATCTAGTCATGAAAAGAGAGAGCTTGTTTCTGTTGAAGATCTTTTTTATTGTTATTTGTTTTATTTTTCAGATTACATATTGTAATGCTGCCAGGAAATCTATTGATAGCCTTAAGACGCGTCTTTCGCAAGCGCATACAACAGCCGAAAAAGCCGAAGCTATTTTAAAACTTTCCGAATTAACCAGTGATACTGATAAGCGACTGGCCTTGGTTTATGCTGAAGAGTTAATGCTATTGGCCCACAAAGTTCAGTTGGATACGCTGACACTCAAAGCGCAGTTAAATTTGGCGAAGGTCAATCTGTTGATTGGAAACTATCCACGTGCACTAGATCTTTATCAGGAAGTAGCGCAAAACAAGACCGGAAATACGGACGACCTATTAAAGGCTTACAATGGAATTGGTATTATCAATTACTATCAGCGGGATTACAAAAATGCAGAGGTTGCCTATAAAAAAGCATTATCCTATGCATCGTCTTTGAAATCGGAAAAAGCCAGTGAAAAAATCTTGCAGCAAAGTTTGCTCAATAATTTGGGTATTCTCTATGAAGAAATGAAGAATTATCCTGAATCCAATTATTATTATGATGAAGCACTAAAATTATCGCGGCAGATCAATGATAAGACGACCATTGCACATGTGTTGACCAATCAAGGTCGATTGTATCATAAGCAAGGAAAGGATGATCTGGCACTGCAGCATTATGAGGAAGCCCTAGCGATTAGACAGGAAAGGAATGATAAAAGTGGTGTGGCGCTCTCTTACGATGGATTAGGTGAGTTTTATCTGGAACTGAAGAACTATACACTTGCTGAAAAGTATCTCAAACATGCTATTGAGCTAGCGCAACAGACGGGAGATTTACTGACGGTTAAGCGTTCTTCCGAAAATCTTTATAAGCTATATCAGAAGCTTGAAAAATATAAATTGGCCTTTGATGCATTGATGCTTAATAAGCAAGCTAGCGATAGCTTGTTTAATGATGAAAGGGCCAATAAAATAAGACAACTGAAAACTGAATTCGAATTCGAACGAAGACACAGTGAAGATAAAGCACGGCAAAGGGAGAAGGAATTGACCTATCTAATGATTGGAGTTGGTTTGGTGCTATCACTAATTATTGTCAGTTTGTTGTTCTTTTTGCAGCGCAATAAGATCCGAAGATCACTGTTGGAACAGGCGCATCTGACTTTGGAAAAAGAAAACCTTGAAAAGGATATCAAATTAAAGGACAAGGAGCTTACGACAAGTACAATTCATCTGATGCAAAAGAATGAGCTTATTGATGATATCTCAGACAAATTGTTGAAAATTAAACCTAATATGGATGTAGAATACCAACAGGCAATTCAACGGGTCGTAACGGATCTACAATCCAATTTAAGACCGGAGCTCCTAAAAGAGTTTGAGTTTAGATTTCAGCAGGTGCATGAGGAGTTTTTCGATATACTGAATGCTAAGTTTCCCAATTTGACTCCCAGTGAACGTAAATTGTGCGCATTTTTAAAACTTGGAATGACCACAAAAGAAATTTCTGCGATTACCTATCAAAATATCAAGGCGATTGAAATAGCGAGAACACGCTTACGTAAAAAGTTAAACCTAACCAATCAGGATCAAAATTTAGTGACCTTTCTGAGCCAGCTCTCACACAGCTAGTATTACTCTATATAACCTTATTGCTATTCGATAGATACTTTGCCCCAAAAATGGACATAATTTGAAAAGTAGTGGTGTTTTATGCCCAAAAACGCGGTTTGTAATGGTTTTGTAGTGGTGTTTTTTTTCTGTTTTTTTTGTCTATTGCTCATATTTGCTCAACAAACATAATCCTAACACAATAATGAAACCTCTACTGATGAACCCTAATTTTGGAACCGCTTGCATTGGTCACAGTGCTCGGTTGAAGAGACCTGATTGTAGCATAATTGCTATTAATCACTGTTATCAAATTGCTCTGCCGATGTGTAATGAAACTACGTAAAGATGGAATTCTACGGTTATTTAAGATCTACAATCTAATACTTATTGACTTAATAGATTCCAAATGAAATGTAAATTATACCATCTGTTGGGGATGATTGGTACCGTTTGTATTTATCAACAAAATGGATATGCATCCCTTTCACAACAATCACAATCCGCAGTCATTGATACAACTAGTCAAGTAGTAAAGAAAACTATTTGGGTAAAGGATAAACTAAGCTCTAAAGTGTTGGATAGTGTGCGTGTGACTTTGGGGCAAGAATCGAAGTATACGAACCAAGGGCTTGTCGAATTTTATAATAATCGGGATTCGGTCATTATATTGGAAAAACCAACATACTTGCGAACTGGTAAACGAGTTACTTCCAGCGAAATTACTGTTCGCTTGTTGAAGAGGACAAGTATGGATGACAATTTTTCTTTCGATCCTACAGTCAAATCCGAGCAAATAAGGAATACAGGTGTTCGTATGATTACGGGAGATAATCTGCGGCAAGTAAGTACACTTTCCATTATGGATGGTCTACAGGTGTATATTCCTTCGATGTTTGTCAATCGCGATCCCGCAGCAGGTAATAACCCAAATGTGCTTGCTCCAATGTATTTACGCGGGATGAATAGTTTTCCATTTGCTCCCTTAGGTGCAAATAAAAATGTGTCTATAGGTACACAGGTCAATCCTTCATCGGGAGATTTTAGGGCCTATACCATTGTGCAACCGAACAGCCCTATTTTTCTATTGGACGGTGTTCAGGTATCGGCGCAAGTTATTCAGGATATAGACATCAACAGAATTAAATCTGTTTCACTCCTTGATGGTGCAGATGAAACTGCGGGATATGGCCTAAGGGGCGGTAATGGTATTATTGCGGTATCTACAGAAAGACCAAAGGGGAAATTTCAGATTTCATTTACAGAACAAATGCAACTGGTGACACCAGATATCCATCAACTTCAGATGCTTAATGCAAAGCAAAAACTGGAACTGGAAAAATCTGCTGGTTTATTTGATGATCCTGCCTGGCAATCTGTATTCCAAAAAAGATATGAACAAGCCTATACCAACAATATAAATACAAATTGGCTGGAAGTGCCTTTAGGGAATCAATTGGGGACAAAACATAGCCTGTCAATGAGTGCAGGTAATGAAGATATCGTTTATGGATTAGATGCTGGCTATAATGATATCAAAGGGGTAATGCAAGGATCAGGACGTAAAATATTGGATTTAGGGGCATATTTTGCGGGACGTATTGGTTCGGTCACCTTTAACAACCATTTTACATATCTAGGTGTAGATGCGACTAATTCACCTTACGGTACTTATGATCAGTATCAACGAATGAATCCCTATTGGCAGAATACTGACCCTATAACAGGGAAACTGCAAAAAATAGTTGAGTCGGATACGATCAACGGAGTGCCTGTGAACTTTACAAATCCAGCATTTAACACGAGTCTGTCTACCACGGATAAATCGAGCTATACAAGATTTAGCAACTTGACGAACCTCAACTGGATTATAGGATCGGGTTTTCAGCTGAATGGAATGGTCAATATCGCACGACAAAGTGATGATAGTGATTATTTCCTACCACCAAACCATACCGTATTTGCAGATATTTCGGCCGAAAATCTCTTTAAAAGAGGGCGATATGAGAAGGTCAACAATGCTTTTTTTGATGTTCAAGGGGGGCTGCGGTTAAAATATCAGTATGATTTCGGCAAAAATAACATCATTGTCAATTTAGGTCAATTTATAAATCAGACATCCAGTACTTCTGAAGGTATTGCCGTTAGCGGATTTGCTGTAGATCGACTTGCGGATATTTCTTTCGGAAATGCGTATGCGATCGCTAAACCGGTCAGTGGGAAAATTATTTCCAGATATGCTTCATCGTTCGCTAATGTAGTCTACAGCTATGATCAACGCTATCAAATCAATGTAGCAGGGACAGTAGATTATTATTCTGGATCAAGCCGTTCATCGATTTCTAATAGTATAGGGGCTACCTGGAATCTTCACAATGAAAGCTTCCTAAAAGGAGTGACATGGTTGAATCTGCTCAAAGTAAGAGGTAGTGTCGGAAGTTCGGGCAATCAAAACTATTTGAATTATCTCAATCGTAATACCTATAATTATTATACAGATCAACAGTATATCCCCAAAGGAAGCAGTATGGGGACTATTGGACTAGGCTTAGGGGCTTATTTAACCGGCATTGGAAATGATCAGCTCAAATCGCCGACGGTGTTCAAAGAGGATCTGAGCATGGACTTAGCATTGTTCCGTAATCGCTTAGCGTTAAATATCCTGTATTTCCATCAATCCAGCAAGAATCTAATCTTACCTGCACTATCTGCTTCAACTTCGGGCTTTCAGGATTTTTCCTATTATACCAATGCGGGAAAAATGGAAAGCAAAGGTGTCGAATTTAACCTATTGGGCAGAATTGTGGACAACCCGAAGACTGCCTTTCAATTCGATATTATGTTGAATGCATTTCATGGTACCGATAAAATCACAGCATCTGACCCTTATATCCAAAAATTGAATGAGCTGTATAATCAGGCCGATCAGAGGATACTGCAACCCCAATACATACAAGGGTATTCGCCAAATGCGCTATGGGCAGTTCCATCACTAGGAATAGATCCACAAACTGGAAACGAGCTATTCAGAAAAAAAGATGGATCAACGACCATGATTTGGGATGCGCAGGACAAGATATGTGCAGGTGATCTAACGCCCGACTGGAGAGGTTCATTGGGATTCAATGTGCGCTTTAAACAGTTTTCTTTCGCAAGCTATTTTCGATATGCTTTGGGAGCTCATGTATATAATAATTTGCAGGCTGGTTTGGAAAATGCAAACATACAGGACAATCTGGACATGAATGCACTTAGCAATTTGCGTTGGACAGCTAATCGTAGTGATGCAAGTTACAAAGCCATGTTTCATTCACCCACATACGCCACGACTCGCTTTGTAGCGAAGGAAAATAAGCTTCATGGCGCTAGCATTTCTTTTGGCTACCAATTTTCGCAACAATTGTTAGAAAAAGTGAATGTGAAACAATTGGGTATCCGATTTATGATGAACAATTTGTTTGATATCAAGAATACGGGATTGACACAACAATACTTTCATTATCCGGAGCAAAGGAGCTATTCATTTATTTTAAACGCAACCTTTTAATTTTTTAATGATGCAAAAATTTAGACATAAGATTATCGTTATCTGTGGACTGATAGGGGTAGTTGCACTCAATAGTTGCAAAAAATGGGTGAATGATACTGAGCAGCCTTTGGAGGTTGATGAATCTAAGGTTTTTTCTAGTGAGAGGGGATTTCGGGAGGCTTTAAATGGTATCTATTTACAGATGGGGGCGGAAACATTATATGGTAAGGAATTAACTTTCGGAGTAGTGTCCCTAGCCGGTAGAAACTACGATAGTGTATCCATGCAAAAATCGGGTGAGTTGTATTATCAGTCGGCTACCCTAAATCTAAATGCTCCTCCTGTAAAAACGTATAGCTCAACAGTATGGACGAAGATGTATTCCGCTATTCTTAATGCGAATAACGTCTTGGAGAATATTGATGGGAAAAAGGAAATCTTTACAGCGGATAATTATCGCAACTTGAAAGGGGAGGCATTGGCGTTGAGAGCTTACCTTCATTTTGATCTCCTTCGCTTATTTTCCAGCGTTGAATTACAAGATCGAGGCGTGCCTTATGTAACCAAAGTAAGCCATCAATCCACCGATGCGGCAAGTGTCGAAGTGGCTTTAGATCATTGTATCAGCGATTTGAATGAAGCAGATTCCTTATTGGGCGCTGATAGTCCAACAACTTCGCAATTAAATAAATGGGCAGTCAAGGGGCTGTTGGCCCGGATCTATATGTATAAAAATGATCGAACGAATGCTTATAAGTATGCAGCTGAAGTGATCAATAGTGGAAAGTTTGCGTTAACAGTTAAGTCAAATGCCGATTTATTTTTTGCAAGCGAAAGTCTGTTCAAGCTATACATCTATGCGAATAACTACAATAGTTATTATAAATCTTTTTTTGGAGTACCAGCGCTTATTGGATTATCTGTCTCTAGCCAAAACGCCCTATTTGGCAGTCCCACGACAGATTACCGTCGTAATTTTATCGATGTGACAACTGGGTCCCTCTCTGGAATACCAATTCTTCCCAAAAAATTCACGGCGACAGGCGCAAATATTTTTCCGATGATCCGCTTATCTGAAATGTACTTTATTGCAGCAGAATGTAGTGGTGACATAACTCAGGCTTTAGGGTATATCAATTTGGTTAGGGAAGCAAGAAATCTGGCACCCTTGACAGAGATAGATATTGCTACTGCGGATAAACTTTCGTTTCAACTTCAAAGTGAATATCGCAAGGAGTTTCTTGCTGAGGGGCAGAGCTTCTTTTATTATAAACGTAACAGGACTCCTTTCAGTTCGCTGCCATTCTATCCAACGACCCCGCCAGTTATCGGTCAGTCTAATTTAGAAGTAGCGGATGAAGCGACTTATGTATTCAGTAGACCGTAATAATGGGAGAAACTAATTTTAAAAGCTAATTATGAAAAGCATTCATTCACAACGATATATAATTGGGTTGAGGGGGAGTTTAATACTACTATTGAATCTCTTTACAATCTTGCTTTTTGCTCAGAATAAAACAATTACTGGAAAAGTAAAAGATGAACAAGGCAAGCCGCTGGAAGGCGCATATATCATCGAACTCGCCAGTAAACATGGTACAAGAACGGATAAGGAAGGAAGTTATACATTGAAGAATGTGGCCCCTAATACGAAGATAAGAGCGACTTTCATCGGCCGTATCATGGAAGAGAAGGAGGTTAAGAGCAATGAAACAACCGTTAATTTTACATTAAAACAGCGCGTCAATTCCATTAATGAGGTTACGGTTAACACGGGACTTTACAAACGTCCTGTAGGAAATTTTACGGGTTCGGCAAAAACCTATTCAGGGGAAGAATTGAAGATGGTGAATCCCCGGAATGCCATTCAGGCTTTGGCAGTGGTGGATCCTTCTGTTCGCATGCTGCAGGATAATCAGTTTGGCAGCGATCCCAATCACTTGCCCAATATTCAGATTCGGGGTGCCAACAATTTGAGTCTCAATCCCGCTGGAACTTCCAATGGGACACCGGTTTCCAACGGTGATATTATGTCCAGCTATCTATCCAATCCGAACCAACCGCTTATTATTTTGGATGGTTTCGAGACGACCTTACAGACATTCTACGATATTGATATTAATCTGATCGCTAATATTACCGTGCTCAAAGATGCTGCTGCAACAGTAGCTTATGGATCAAAGGCCGCAAATGGAGTAATTGTAATTGATACCAAACAGCCCGCTGCCGGAAAGCTGAGAGTAAGTTATTCGGTTAATGCCAGTGCCGAGGTTCCGGATCTGACCTCCTATAAATTGATGAATGCCGAACAACTTCTGGAAGCACAGCGTTTGACCGGTATTTATAGTGATCCTGCAAATCAATATAACGATCTTGCCAAAAAGCAATGGTATGATTATCGTTTGGCTCAGGTGCGTAAAGGAGTAGATACCTATTGGCTTTCCCAGCCCGTACAGACAGGATTGGGGTTGAGTCATAGTCTGTCTCTGGCTGGTGGATCCGGACCATTGCGTTATTCTTTTGGTCTGAATTACAATACCTCCGAAGGGGTAATGAAGGAATCTGGCCGTGACAGATATGGTATGACCTATAATTTTTCTTATGGGATCAAAAACCTGAAACTCAGCAATGCAATTGCTGTTGGATATACACGTGGCAATAACACGCCTTGGGGGACATTTGATTCTTACATTAAGCTGTTTCCTTATTTTAGAAGTGTTGATGACAATGGAAATCCGATTAAAATATTGGAGCCCGATTTCAATGAACTTGGATTTAGTATCAATGCACCTGGAGGGACATTTACCAATCCTATGTATAATGCAACGCTCAATGTAAAAGATTATACCGCTACCCTGAATTTAACCAATAATACCAATTTGGAGTGGTCGTTAACGGACGATCTAAAATTAACGGGCAGCTTGGGCTGGATGTCCAACGCTCCTAATGCTGAAGCTTTTTATCCAGCTGATCATACACGATTTACATCGAGTGCGATCGCGCTATTTCCTAATTTGGGATCCTATAATCATACTTCAGGAAAAAATAGTTCAATCAATGGAAGATTGAATCTGAGTTACCGTCTGGCATTGGGGAGAAATACAATACTAGCGAATATTGGAAGCTCATTTCAAAAAACTTCAAGTAACGCACTGAATGTAAGAGTATTTGGTATACCGAATGATTATTTGGGTGAAATGGGAATGGCGAATGGGTTTGACTATCAGTCTACAAAACCAAGCACTCAAAATAATCAAACAAAAAATATCTCCAACTTTTTGAGTTTGAGTTATAATTATGATAACCGGTATACAGCAGAATTCACTGTCAATCAAAGCGGTTCTTCGCAGTTTGGCTCCAATAGTCGTTTTGCTCCTTTTTATGCAGGGGGACTTGCATGGAATATCGGGAACGAGAAGTTTTTTAAACAAAATAACATTATCCAGTCCGCCAAATTAAATGCCAGTATCGGGATTACGGGCAACCAGAATTTTTCTTCGGATATGGCACAGCAAACTTATCAGTATAACCTGATGAACAACTACCGCTTGATGCTGGGTGCAAATACTTTAAGTTATGCTAATCCCAACTTAAAATGGCAACAAACCTTGAAGAGTAATATAGGTTTACAGTTGGGCTTATTGAAGGGACGGTTAAATGCAAATATTGAGTTTTTCCGCGAAACCACCGATAATCTCATTTTACCTTTAGATATGGCGCTGTCGACAGGATTCGAGAGCTACCAAAATAACCTTGGAGCGACCAAAAATGAGGGGTATGAAATTTCATTGACGGCTCCGGTGATTAAGGATGCAAAACGCAATATTTTTTGGACCGTCGGTATTAATGCGGGACATTATTCCAATGTCATTACGGCTTTATCTCCGGCAATTATAGCGATCAATGAAGCATTTAATAAAGGAACAGATCCGAATAATCCACTCAATTCCCGTTACCAGACGAGGCCGCTTCCGCGATTTGAGGTGGGGGAGTCTATGAACAGAATATGGGCCGTACCTTCTTTGGGTATAGATCCAGCCACTGGAAAAGAGGTATTCGTCAAGCTTGATGGCAGCCGCACATTTACCTGGGATGCCCGGGATAAAAGAGCTGTCGCCGATGCAACAGCAAAACTGAAGGGGGCGTTTAATTCCAATTTCAACTATAAGAATTTTATACTGAATTTCATTTTTAGCTACCAATATGGAGGTTATATGTATAACCAAACGCTTGTTGATCGTGTTGAAAATGTAGATTTAGTCACAGGCAATGCCGATCTACGCGTATTCACTGAACGTTGGAAACAACCTGGAGATCACTCTTCTTTTAAAGCTTTGGTCGCTAATGGGGCCAGCGGTTTACAGCAGACTAATGTGACCTCGCGTTTTGTTCAGAAAGATAATTTCCTTGAATTGGCAAGTTTGACAGTCGGCTATAATATCCCTGCTAATGCCAGATGGGTAAAAGCCGCTCGTTTATCTGCTCCCCGTATTATGATTACACAAAATAATCTATTGCGTTTTGGAACGATCAGAACAGAACGTGGTACAGTTTACCCTTTTTCTAGAAGTTTTAACCTTGGATTATCGACCAATTTTTAATGATTATGTTTCACAAAAGAATAACGCACAAAAAATCAATGTTCAGTTGCTTGAACTACAAAATGTTGCTGCTATGCGCATTATTGATAACTTTTTTTGGGAGCTGCAAAAAATTTCTGGAGATGCCATTAAAAGATAAACTTCCACAGGATAACCTGTTTTCCGATGAACAGGGCTTTATGGATGCGCTAACTGGGGTTTATTTGGGTATGGGTAAGACGGCTTCTGGCGCAGATAAGGGACTGTATACGCATGACCTCACGATGGGGATGTTGTCGGTCATGGTCAACAATTATCCCAATGCCTCTACATCTCCATTGAATGATGGTTTGTTTGCCAATGTTTCCAAGTTTGATTATGAGCAAGTAGGAGTAAAGCAGGAAATTCGAAGCATCTGGAGCAGCATGTATAATAATATCGCCAATCTAAATAATCTTCTTACTTATATAGATGCTAAGGAGGGAATATTTACACGGGACTACTATTACCGGGTCAAAGGTGAATCTATCGCACTTCGTGCATTATTTCATTTTGATTTGGCCCGGATGTTTGGACAGTCACCGGCTATAGGTATGAATGAAAGAGCTATTCCTTATGTGCGGGTTTTCTCCGCCCAGGCAACGCCAATGGTTCCATTAGGTTCAGCTTTGGACTCCTGCATCGCGGATCTGATTCAGGCAAAAGATTTATTGGCAAAAGCGGATACAAGCAAATTAAATGGCGGGACCTCGGATCTATTCTCATCTTATACGCAGAACAGAATGAATTATTGGGCGACCAAGGCACTTTTGGCGCGGGTGTATCTATACAAGGGTGATGTTGTCAAAGCAAAGCAAATGGCTATGGAGGTTATCGGAAGTAAGAAATTCCCACTATCAACTTCAAATGTAGCAGTAGCAACAGCTAGTGTTCGTGATCGACTTTTTTCAGGCGAACTGATTTTTTCATTGTATAGTACCAATTTGAAAACGAATAATGAAGCCTTGTTTAACGTAGGGTCTGGTTCTCCTTTGCAACTTCCTCTTGCGAGTAAAAATGCAATATATGGTACAACCGCGCCATTTGATTGGCGATTATCCTGGTTTGATAATAACAGTAGAGGTACCAATGTACCCTCAAAATATTTTCAGGACGCCAACTTGCCTTATGATCTGCAAAATATAGTGCCATTGATAAGAATTTCGGAAATGTATTATATCGTAGCAGAGTGCGAAAATATAGCGGGCAACCTTTCCGTAGGGGCGAACTACCTAAATCAGGTTCGGATGGCAAGAGGGCTAAATCCTCTTGCCCCATCCGAAACACAGGATGCAGTCACATTATCCAACGAGATAAGCAAGGAGTACAAAAAGGAATTTATTCAGGAAGGACAGAGCTTTTTTTATTATAAGCGTTTGAATAAGGATTTAAAAATTGAAACAGGAACAACCATGCAGGTGCCTGAAAATGCCTATGTATTTCCAATTCCAGATAAGGAAAATGAATATAATCCACAACGAAAAGAAGTGACTAAAATACTTTTCCATTAGAAACGGAGCTGAGGTGTAAGTGCTTGCTGGGAATGGAAAGTATTCATGGATTCAATTGAAATAAACATGAATGAATAATTATTTAGATATGAAACAAGTAATTTATTTGATCACCATATTATCTGCTTTAGTTTCTCTAATGGTGGGGTGTCAGGAAGATCCCGCGTTATATACTGAAGCGGATGGGGTATATTTTGGTACGAAAGATACCATCGTTAACTATTCTTTTGCAAAGTATCCGCAAAAGAAAAGCGATACCATCCTAGTTCCGGTGAATGTACTTGGAAATGCAGGTTCTTCCGACCGAAATTTTCAGGTAGAAATTGTAAAAGATGATACATTGTATTCCGGAATAGAGGGTGTACATTTTAAGCTAGCCGAAAATGTAGTTATCCCAGCCAAGGCGGTTGTCGGAACACTCCCCGTAATTGTCTATCGCACACTGGAAATGGAGGCGGGCAAGGTTGTCAATTTTGCGATAAAGCTGAAAAAAAATACCAATTTTCCCGCAGACGGCATTGCTAGGGGACAAAAGCTGAACATCAATTTGGCTTATATACAGATGCCTGCAACCTGGGGGGAGTTTACAGGTACAATTACAGGAAATTTTGCTGGTTATAGGGATAATTTTGGTACTTGGACACCAACAAAATACAAGCTTATATTGGACGCGCTATATGATAAAGAAACAGGAACAACGATCACGGAGTTTCCTGGAAGTCGATTTTCACCACCAATTATTTATAACCAATATGTTGCCGTTGTCCGTAATTACATCAAGACCAATTATCCGGGTAACTATGGTAAGCCAGGGCCGATATTGACCGATCCCGATAACAGCAACTTGCCGATTCAAGTCGGGCCGGCAAACTATTAATAGATGATTTTGAGTTAAAAATAGATAAGCAATGAAGAGCATATTAAAATCCATTATCGCTTTGGTGACTATCCATTTGATTGCGGTAAGTTGTGCTAAAGATAAGGGCAATTATAATTACGTTACCCTAGATGAACTCAAGATCAGCACGGATATGGAACAGGTAGATCCTGCCATATTCATAACCGCTGATTCTATCAACCTGATGCAGGATGATAGTCTAAAAGTTCAGCTTAAAGTAAGCAACTCGAAAGGAGAAAAAAACGATTTTAGCTGTCGATGGTATGTCACGCAATACTTGCAATCGAGTGTCAATCCGTCTATCTTTTTATTGGATAGTACATCGGTTCTTCGAACCAAAATTAGATTGAGACCGGACTTGTACCGTCTAGTTGCAAAAGTAACCGATAATGCAACAGGTCTTACGTATTCGAAGGCATTCTCATTAAATGTATCCACCGCGGAGTGGGGCGGAGAAGGTTGGATCGTGCTACAGGAAACAGCGACGGGTGCTGATCTTGCTGTAATCACCACCAGGGCAGGTGAGCAAAAAGGAAATGTATTTCATAATGTGTACTCGTCATTTAATGAACATGAGCTTCCATTGGGTACTTTTAAAATCAATGTGATCGACTATGGAACAGCATTAAGGGCGCAGAAGGTATCGTTGTTGTATCCAAATGGTGCACTGCAGCTTAGAAGTACGGATTTTGCAGATTCATCGCGGGCAGATAGTTGGTTTCTTGGAGCTCAGGGTGCAATGAATATTCAGCTAAATGGTTCTGCAGGAGGATCCGGTGTAGGGTATGAGTATTTGGTTGTCAATAATCAGTTGGCCTACAGGCAATTTGCCAGTACGGCACATATTGCAAATCCACCGCTGTTTTTCCCTCCTTTTGAAGGCCTGACTGTTGCTCCGTTTGTGATCAATGCGGCCACAAGTGACCAGTTTTACACGGTATATGATATTGAAAATAAGGCGTTCAAATTGTTTAATGCATCTAATTCGGTGGTTTCGACCATCCCAAATTATATGCCACCAAAATCCAATCTGGATCCGATGACGGGTCAGGGTTTTGACTTAAATAATATTGGTGACAATCTTTTGTATGCAGAAAATGTACAGCCCATAAATGCCTCCGGCAATATTTATTGGAATTGTTTCTTTAGAGATAGCAAAGGGAGCAATACTTATTTGTTGCAGTTTCCTCGGGGAATTTCTTATGCCAATAACTTCACAACAGGACGCTATCAATTACGTGAGGAAAATTGTCCGGGCATCAATACAGCATCATTATTTGCCAATCCGACCTTTTTACCTATGCCCAAAGGTGTGTTTTACTATGTCAATGAAAATAAGATCTACACTTGTCAAGTAAAGGAACTGGCGGCCTCAACAGCACAAACTAATCTTACATTTCCCAATGGTACAGTCATTAAGGCGATGAAGGTTTTCAAATCAGGTTACACACTGACTAATATAACCGCCTTGGGAGTTCCAGAAGGTAAAGTATTGGTTGTTGCCACCGATGAATCTGCAAGTGGTAGAGGACACCGTGTATATTTCTTCCAGATAGATGGACAGACAGGCATGATCAAAGGAACTCCGGAGAATCCAGCGGACTTGTATACTGGCTTTGATAAGATATCAGATATTACGTTTAAAAAAGGCCTAGGCCGATAAACTCAATTCATATTTCATTATAACAATAACACATTTACTAAATAACATGAAATCAAAATTTGTTCCTGTTTTTGCCGCAGCGTTTTTAGTTGCATCAACGGGGTTTGCCCAAGATACTACGGCTGTTAATAAAACCGTCGTTGTTGCTAAGTTAAAACCATATGGCCAGGTAATTACTGCGAAAGCAATTACCAAGACAGGGTTATTTAAAGTACATAATATCGATAATCGTTATTATTTTGAGATTCCAGATGCCTTATTGTCGCGTGAATTCCTTTTTACAACACGATTGAGCAAAGTGCCTACCGGAAGCCCACGTTTTGGAGGAGATCTGATGAATGCCATGATTGTCACTTTTGAAAAAGCACCGGGAGACAAACTGTTTATTCGTGCCGTTATCAATACCGCACAATCCAATGAATCGAATGAATTGGCTAAAGCGGTAACCAATTCGACTGTTGCGCCTATTATTATGGCTATAGACCTCAAAGCAAGATCCGAAGATGGTAAATCTTCGGTGATTGATGTAACCGATTTTTTCTTAAAGGACAACCTGATTTCGGGCTTTCATGCCTCTGCAAAGAAGCAGATGGGGACAGGGGCACCTGTGCCTGATCGTTCACAGTTGTTATCCATGGAAAGCTATCCAAAGAATATCGAAGTTAAGTCGATGAAGACTTTTACGCTCGGTGCAGCACCTAAACCTGAGGGAGACAGCGATGGCGGGGGAGCTGCAGCGCCCGCACCTGCCAATGCCGGAGTGACCTTTGAAATCAGTAACTCCGTGATGATCTTATCGGAAAATCCAATGCAATTACAGGCTTACGATCCACGTGTCGGTTTTAAATCGAGTGGGAATTTTATCTTTTCGGATGATCAGCAAAAAGTGGACAGACGTCAATTTATTATTAAAAATAGATTGGAAATCAGAGCGGAAGATCTTGCGGCGTATAAAGCTGGAAAGCTGGTCAAACCGATTGAACCACTGGTCTATTATATTGATCCAGCTACGCCAAAGCGTTACCGCAAATATATGCTGGCGGGGATCAACAATTGGAACAAAGCTTTTGAAACTGCTGGATTTAAAGATGCCATTCAGGGTAGAGAGTGGCCCGAAAATGACAAGACGATGGATTTAGAAGATGCGCGTTACCGCGTGATACGATATATGCCTTCGACAAGTCCATTTTTAGATAACAATTCCGTTAGTGATCCGCGTACTGGGGAGATTGTGCAAGTACACATCGGTTGGTCGCACAGCCAGGTCAAAACATTACATGATTGGTATATGGTGCAAGCCGGTGCGACAGATAAAGGCGCGCGTGATATGCAGTATAGCGAAGAGCTTATGGGCGAATTGATTACAGCTGAAATTAGTCGTGCCATTGGTTCAACTTTAGGGTTGAGTGAAAACTTGGGTAGTAGCTTTACGATTCCAATCGCACAATTGCGTGATCGCAATTGGTTGGCCAAAAATCCATTTAACTACTCGATTATGGATTATACCCACTACAATTATGTTGCTCAGCCTGAAGACAAAGTAAGCCGTCAGGGATTGATTCCACAGATTGGAGACTATGATAAATGGGCTATCAAATGGGGGTATCGTTATACAGGCAGCACAGATTTTGATGCGGACAAAAAGATCCGTCAGAAATGGATTACTGATAATGTCAAGATAGGTGGAAAATTGAGCTTTTCAGGACAACCTTTAAATATCAAGACAACAGAAATTACCGATCCCTCGGCACAATGGGAGGATTTGAGTAACGATCCTGTTCAAGCTGCAAAGCTGGGCGTCAATAACCTTAAATATGTCATGAAAAATTTGGTTGCATGGACGACAACAGGAGAGAATACGTATTACAATACTTCGGATATCTACTATACCTTGGTCAGCCAATATTCTTTTTATATGCGTCATGCTTTTACACAAATCGGAGGAGTACGTGAACAATTAAAAAGCAGTGAGCAACAAGGGGATGTGTATTCGCCTGTACCTAAATCAGTTCAAAAGGCTGCGATTGCTTTTTTGAATGATGAAGTCTTTAATACCCCGAATTGGATTTTGGAACCTACTGTTTTAAACAAGTTTAGAAAACCGGCAAAAAAAGAGGAAGTGACAAAAATGCAGGAGGATGCAATGTTTAACTTGCTTCTGCCAAGTAGATTAGCGCGTGTGAATACGTCGACAATGCGTTTCGGTAAAGTGGAATCCTATACAATAGAGGAAATGTTGAATGATCTTACTGCTGGACTTTTTGCAGAGGTAAAAAATGGCCAACAGGTAGATGAAGGCAAACGTTATATTCAAAAGAACTTTATCAATTATCTCTTAAAAGATCTTGCTGAAGGTGAGATGATTCCAGATCCTACCAAGGAAAATCTATTGGCTGGAACAGATATCCCTGTAATATTACGTGCACATTTAACTAAATTGATGAATTTGTGTAAAGAGGCTGCACCTCGTTACTCGGATCTATTGATGCAGGCGCACCTCACTTATATTGCTGATAAAGTAGATAATTCATTAAACCCGAAAAACTAATATAGATACTGTATAAATTACTCTGATCATGAAATTAAAACTGTTATTATTTACATTGATAAGCTGTTGCAGTATCGGGACTTTTGCCCAGTCCAAAGAACAGAAGGTGACAGCGAAGACAGATAGTGTCAAGAAAGCTGATCCGCTAAAAACTATTATTACGGATAAAACCGAAACGAAAAAGGGCCTGTTTACAATCTATAAAACAGGAGAGCGGTATTATTTTGATATACCTGATAGCCTTCTAAATCGGGAGTTGCTGTTAACCAATTTCTTGGTCAAAGTACCAAGTGGGAGCCCTAAGTATGGGGGAGAGCAGATGGACCAGAAGATTATCCTTTTTAATAAGGGAACTGGCAAAAAAATCAATTTGCGTATTGTTGGCGTAGGTACCTCTGTGGATTCGACCAATGCAATGGCCGCAGCTGTAAAAAATGCCAATATTGATGTTATTGCAACGATATTTGATGTAAAGACGAGAGGAAAAGAAGATAAGAGCTCCATTATTGATGTGACTGATTTCCTGACGAAAGAAAACCTGTTTACCAAATTGGGGCAGGAGGTCACTAAAAAATTAGGTTTGGGCGCTATAGCTGCTGACCGTAGTTTTTTGAAGAGTGTCTCTGCTTATCCGATTAATATCGAGATGAAATCTGTACGTACCTATGCTGCTACGGTAGCGGCTAAACCTACGGTTTTCGCGCCTGCAATAGAAGCCGCTAAGGTAGGGAATGCGATCACTTTAGAAGTTTCTACATCCATTTTGTTGATGCCCAAGACGCCAATGGTTCCTCGGGAATTTGATCAACGTGTAGGCTATTTCGCCGATGGATATACACCGCTATCGGATGGACAGCAGAATCCAAGTTTTAAATCGGTTATCGTCCGGTATCGTTTGGAACCGAAAGCCGAAGACATGGAGAAGTATAAAAAGGGGATTCTCGTAGAACCAAAGGAACAGATTGTCTATTATATTGATCCGGCTACACCAAAGCAATGGCGTCCATATCTAATCCAGGGGATTAATGACTGGAATGAAGCTTTTGAAGCGGCGGGATTCAAGAATGCGATCATTGGTAAAGAATGGCCCGAAGGAGATACGACCATGAGTCTTGAAGATGCGCGTTACAAAGTACTACGTTATTTCCCTTCCGAAACGGCCAACGCTTATGGTCCTAATATTCACGATCCACGGACAGGTGAAATTCTGCAGGGCTATATTGGTTGGTACCATAACGTAATGTCGTTGGTCCATGACTGGTATATGATTCAGGCAGGACCAAGTGATGAAAGAGCACGCAAGATGAAATTCAGTGATGAGTTGATGGGTGAATTGATCCGTTTTGTCTCATCTCACGAGGTTGGCCACACACTGGGGTTGCGTCATAATATGGGCGCGAGCAGCCAGACACCCGTAGAAAAACTAAGAGATAAGGAATGGGTCGAAAAGCATGGACACTCGGTTTCTATCATGGATTATGCCCGTTTCAACTATGTAGCCCAGCCTGAGGACAATATCGGTGAACGTGGTATCATGCCTCGCATCAACGATTATGACAAATGGGCTATTAAATGGGGTTATCGCTATACAGGAGCAAAAAGCATTGAAGCTGATCGTAAAATAGTAGCCAAATGGATTACCGATAGCCTCGCAGCTAACCCGAAACTTTGGTTCGGTGGAGAGGGACTGAATAATGATTGTCGTTGTCAGACTGAGGATGTTGGTGACAATAGCATGGAAGCAAGTACTTACGGAATCAAGAATCTAAAATATGTTTTGGCGCACTTGCCTGAATGGACGAACGAAGAAGATGATCTGTATAAAAATATGACGCAGATGTACATTCAATTGATCAATCAGTTCAACCGTTATACCACACATGTTACCAAAAATATAGGGAGTGTCTATGAAACAATCAAGTATCCAGATCAACCGGGGGATGTCTACGAATCTGCGCCAGTGGAAAAACAACGCGAAGCTGTTGCATTTTTGAATAGGGAGGTTTTTGAAACACCGAACTGGTTATTGAATAATGATATTTTAAATAAGATCGGTAACCCGATTCGAAACAGTTCTGTCAAGGTGTTACAGGCGAGACAGATGGATGCGGTGTTTAGTGCACGTGTGTTTAACACCTTGTTTATGATGCAAGCTCGTTTCGGCACAGAGCATACCTATTCGATGCAAGCTTTGTTGGCCGATATGAAAGCTGGCGTCTGGAGTGAACTGAAGAGCTATAAGCCAATGGATGCTTTTCGTCGTGATGTTCAAAAGTCCTATGTCAATGCATTGTTGAGTGCGATGCGCGAGGCAGAATTGGGGAATAATGCCATTGGGCTACTGTTTGGTGGAAATCAGGCAGCGGAAGCAACCCCAATAATTACAGGGACGGATATCGGAGGCCTGATCGCCATGCATTTGAATGGCTTACAGAAAGATATTCTTGCTGCCGTTGGTAATACGACAGATGAAGATTCCAGAGCACACCTACAATATATGGCAGACTACATAAAGCGGTCTTTAAATAAGCAATTTAAGTATAAATAATCTAGTGTTTTTAATGGGGGTTGCTTAGCTGACTCTTAAGTCATTAAGCAACCTTTTAAAACTCGATCAACAATGAAGATCAATAAGAAAATATCGGTGATCGGCATAGTGTTATGCTTTTTGGGACAAGTGGATTGTTTTGCCCAATCGATCAAATCTAGGTTGGATTTTACAGTAAATGGACCAAAGGAAAGTGGTGTAAATTTATACCGTCTAAAAGATGGAAAAGCAATCAGCTTGGGGTTTCAACGCCCTGATAAGGACGGAAAAGGTGGCTTTGACATCGATGAAAAAAAAGAAGGTATTTACTTCATTGCAAAAGCTGGTGGTAAAGGAACAGACTATAAGAATGTGCTTTACATAAAAAAGGGAGACCAACAACGGATTGATTTATTTCTTGACCGCTACGCCGTAGACTATGATAGCTGTATTGTCCGTAAACCCAATTCGGAAACTAAGATACTGCAATCCTGGACGAATCGGTTCAACCAATACTGCAAGGATATTTACGGAAAACAGAGCGAGTCGTATGCAGCTTATGAAGGGTTCCAAGCTTTCGCTAAACAGTTTCTGGAAAAAAATCGAACTAATAATGCATACTTTAATACTTGGTTGACGGACAAGGTTCAAACAGATTTGATTTACTTAAGAGCTGCTAATTTCTTTCATTTTGTGAAACGTTTGAACGGTTCATTGGATACAGATGCTTCTGTTGCGCACTTTTATCAGCCGTTACTTACTCAGGACTTGGTGTCGAATCCTGCTGTCTTGCGATCTGAGCATGGGCAAGATCTCCTAAACTATCTTTTTGCTTTCTGGAGATTCCGTCGGGACAACAATGCGGCTGCGTTGGCAACAATCCCATTCTCGGAACATATTCCACTAATTCACAATGATCAGGTAAAAGCAGCCTATATTATTTCAAAATTTTCACAGATAAGACGTTATGAAGATTTTAAACAGCAAGTAGAGCCTTATAAAGCTGTGCTGAGCAGTGAAGAAGATCAATTGGCTTATCAAAAGAAATACGAAGAACTCTATCTTTTTGCAAAAGGGACACGGGGCTACAATTTCAATTTGAAAGATGTCCATGACAAGACCTATACGCTGGATAGTTTCAAAGGAAAAGTTTTGGTATTGGATATGTGGGCGATGTGGTGTGCTCCCTGTTTAGCCGAAAAACCTGTGATGGAAAAAATAGCGGAAGGCTATAAAGATCGGAATGATATTGCTTTTGTCGGTGTTTCCGTTGACGGATTGAATCGCCGTGATGTCTGGAAAAATTTTGTGGAGAAACGAGGTTTTACGACTATTGAACTTTTGTCAAATGCGACCGAGTCCATACAAAAATATTATCGGATAGAAGGAATCCCGCGTTTTCTGATATTTGACAGAACAGGAAAGATTGTTACCGTCGATGCACCAAGACCATCCGAAGTGGGGTTTAAAAAAATACTTGATCAGGCATTGGCTGAGCATTAATGCTTTTATTGGCAACAGGCTCCTGTTGAACGTTATCATATAGGAGACTGTGAAATTTGAATTTGCCAAGTTCAGGCTGATTGATGAATAAGAAATATTTACAGATGAAATCGTGTTATGAAACAAAAAATAAGCTACCTCATACTTTTGATTTGCGGCTTTCTATTTTCAAGAAACAACTATGCCCAGCGTGGATTTACAACGCTCAGCGGAACTTTTGATCAAAAGAAGAATTATGAAATTACGATTATAGGAAAGGAAGCTGATCGTTCTTTCCGTCTGGCCAAGGCAGTTGTGGATACCAGCACGAACAAATTTATGTTACCTGTGCCTGTTCGAAATGGTATCCATTATAGCATGCGCATTGATCGCATGAAAGAAGGTCATCGGCGATTGGAGCTTGATCAGAGTATAAACTTTCCCATTCAATTCAATGGACAGCAAAACCTTGAATTAAATATTACCGCAAACCTATTTGGTCAGGGAAAGAATGCCGCAAGTCCAAAAATGACAACAGCAAATAGATTACCTCATAGTGCATTTGTATCAGGTGTCATAGACCATGCAACCGTTGGGGCAGAGCTTTCACTGGAAAAAGTAGTGAATGGACAGACTCAGATTGTACAGACTAATTTTGTCGCCCGAGGAGATTCAGTATTTAATTTTGCTATTCCAATGGAGAAAGATGGTTTTTATTATATCTCAACAATAAGGACAAAAAAAGCAATATATCTCCATCCGGGAGATGATATTGATATCAGATTGGATATTGCGACAGGTACGGAGGTAGGAGCGACCAAAACCACAAGTGAAAACAAGCAGATTGCACAGTGGGAGAAAGTAAAACTTCCATTGTTGAAAATATTGATGCAGCAAAAGCCAGATCGAGAAGCTTTTACGCAGGCATATAAGCCTGTACAAAGCAGCTTGGGCGCATTTATAGCGCAGATAAAAACTAATAATTCCAGGTTTAATGAGCTTTTTAAAACAACAGTGCAATTGGATAACGATCTACTTGCATTGCAGATGCTCCTAAAGTCTTCGACAGAAAAAAGAGGAGTATATTGGATGCCGTCCAAAGAGTTTGTGGATGTCCCAGATTATTATAAAGGACTATTGATCGGGCATATGCTTAATAGTGCTGATCTCTTAACATTGGGAGATGGATATAGCTATCTCAATCTGTCTGCACGTTTTAGCCTTCTTCAAGTTGATGAGGCGAAAAGGAAGCAGTTGACGGATGCGGAAAAGGTAGGTTTGTATATGGCAGCGGTCGAGAATGAAACTTTGAAACCGTTGATATTAAAATCTCAGTTGGAAGATCTAGAATTCAACATATCCAATTATAGCGAGTTTAGAGAGATATTTTTGCCCTTTAAACGCTATGCTCAAGTTGGAAACATCCAGAAAAAATATAACGGTCTGCTAAATATGTTTGTCGCCGATACGGCCTATATTGGTAAATCTTCCTACAATTTTACCTTACCCGATATGGAAGGAAAGACGGTGTCCATGAAGGATTTTAAAGGCAAAGTGATCTTAATAGACGTTTGGGCTACCTGGTGCGGACCTTGTAAAGCGCAAATTCCATTTTTTAAGGAAATCGAGGAAGAGTATAAAGGAAATGATAATATTGTATTTGTTGGGATTTCTTTGGACAGCGAGAAGGATAAGGCAAAATGGTTAAGTGCGATTAAAGAAAAAGAGCTGGGGGGGATTCAGTTGCTCGACGATCGCGGGAAGTTCTTTGGCAAACAGTATGGAATTACAGCAATTCCACGGTTCTGTTTGATCGATAAGGAGGGGAACTGGTCCGAAATACGTTGTCCACTACCCGAGCAAAAAGAAAAGTTGAAAAAGTATATCAATCAATTACTTTGATATAGAATAAACAAAGGTTCTTTCAATTGAAGGAACCTTTGTTTTTGAGATAGACAGAGTCTCGGAAGCTGTGATACAGCCTTTTTTGTCTTAGTTTTTTTACCAAGTGTTCGGACAATATTCTCCTTTATCAGTTCTCACTGATCTCTTTGAGAATTTGTAAAGCTTTTGGCCACGATTCGTCAAAATATTCAATATACTCTTCATTGGTGTCCACATCGACCTTTAATAATGTTTTACCATTAAGATCCGTAAAAGTATAATTCTCCAATGAGCCGGCCCAGCCTTCGACAGCCGGTCCTTCGGTAATCTCTTTGCCCTTGTCCAATATACCGTAGTGACGAATAGATATGTATTTATTTGGAATATTTTCGGCTATCTCTGCCACCATACCTTCTTTTTCACCATCTTTATTGATACCGGTAAAATAAATCTTGGCACCCTTTTCCCAGCTACCCTCAAAGTCAGAAGTTGGGTTAAAGGCAGCTGTCCACTTTTTGTATGTTTCTTTATCGAGCATTGTCTTAAATACATGATCGGCAGGGGAGTCGATCGTGATCTGATAATTCATTTTTTTCATGATCTTATTGTTTTGGAAAGTTAGGATCTGCTTTTACTTCTTCAATCTGTTTGGTATGTCGGGCACAATGTGCCGCTATAAACATCAAGCCTTGGTAGCCATCTACGACGCCTGTCGGATAATCGTTGATATGGTTGCGGAGGTCTTTAGCATCTGCCTTTTTGATGTAATCAATGACTGGCTGCCGCGCGTTACGAAAATCAGCTAAAGCTGTTTTTGAGTCTTTGTATATACCGGTTGGTTGAAGTTCTTTTGGAGCCTGAAACTTATGACTTCGATCAGTAATCGTCGTTTTTAGATTGTCGTCAGTCATTTGAACCTCACTTTTTCTTTCTGGCTGGGGAGCTTTTGTCAAAGATGCTTTTGCCATGTCAAATATCATGCGTTCAGAGAGTATAATATGCTCCAGGCATTGGCTGATCGACCATTTGTCTGGGGCTGCCTTAAATTGCAGCTGAGCTTCACTAAGACCTGAGACTTGTTTTTCGAGTTCTTTGGTTGTCTGGTCGAAGTATTGCAATAAGGAATCAGTACCTTCTACTCCTTTTGTAGACAGAGTTTGCTCAATCGCTTCGGTGTAGTTGTTATGACCTACACTTTGCTGAGGTACTGGGGTTGACGAAAGGAGTACTGCGCTGAGGCCTGCAATCGTTATCATGTTCATAATCTGGTTCATATTTGTTTTTTTAAATTGTTAAATGTCACTTTCTTATTACAATTATAATGCATTTTTGTTTTTTTATTCTTTTCATAAGGCAAGAAAATAACATCTTGAGCAGCGTATAATTAAAAATTACGTTTTTTGAAATAGCGAATCTAAAACTACCTGCGAAATGTTAAATTTACCTGTAGCAGGAATATGCTGGTTGGTATATGCATTGAATATCAACTTGCTGTTTGAGATTGCTAGATGACAGTATTCATTTTATATATTTTCAATTTTCAAACATTTTAATAAAATGTTTGAAAATTGAAAATATATAACTAACTTTAATTCAGATGAACAAAAAGGAACAGGTTAAGGAGCGGATTGGTCGGGCCGCAATGGAATGTTTTGAGCGATATGGTTTAGAGAAGACGACATTGGACGATATTGCGAAAGCCGTAGGATTGAACAAAACTTCGCTTTACTATTATTATAAGAACAAGGAAGATATTTTTATTGAAGTTGCGATTCGCGAAGGTGAGTCTTTTATAAATACATTGCAACAGAGTACCTTAAAGAAAAAAGGCGTGGAGAATCAGATCGGGTTCTATTTAGAATCGCGATTGAACTATTATACGAATGTGCTCAATATGAATAGGGTGTCGGTAGAATCGCTTGACAAGATTTTACCTCGTTTTTTTGAACTATATGATGCGATGATGGTGCAGGAAAAGGATTTTCTGACAAAGCTTTTGGTGCAGGCCATCGCTCAGGAGCATCTGGATATGGAAGATCCGGAAAATACTGCTTCTGTACTAATCAATTTTGCGAATGCATTAAAGCATAGTACAGAGCAACAAGCGATCCTAAAGAAGCAAGTCGAGATCGACTATGCGCAAAGTCTTCGGGATACTAAATTTTTGGTTTCCTTGATTTTCAAGGGGATCAGAAAACAAGGATGATGACCTGTTTCAGGGAATCATGGATGGGGTAAAGTGAGGCATTGAAGCGAATATTATACGCTAACCAATATAAACTATGAAAAAAATTACCTTATTAATCCAGATTCTCTGTATCTGCGCTCCATTTTCTTTGTTTGCGCAACAGACGATAAACGGGCGTGTTAGTAATAGCCTGACCGGGGAGGCCGCGTATGCAATCTCCATACGTATAAAAGACAGTAAGGAAGGTACCTTTTCGGATGATCGAGGTCGTTTTCAATTGAAAACGAATAAACCTTTGCCCCTAATCCTTTCTATTTCAGCGATCGGATTTGAACCCCGCGAGGTTCTTGTCGAGAGTGCAGCCTCTCCGTTAGAAATTCCGCTTAATGTTTCGCCGATACTGGGGCAGGAGGTGGTTGTGTCCGCTAGTCGAACAGTTCAGACCAAATTGTCTTCCCCTGTGACCATCGAGCAGATCAGTAACAAAGATATCCGTAATTCTGCTCAAATAAGTTATATGGACATGCTTCAGGGCCTGCGAGGAGTCGATGTTACGGTGTCCAGTATCGGTTTCACCAGTGTAACGACACGTGGGTTCAATACAAGCGGGAATACAAATTTTACACAGATTGTTGATGGTATGGACAATCAGGCCCCGGGATTGAATTTTCCACTGGGCTCAGTTATTGGTTTGACCCAGCTTGATGTCGACAATATAGAGCTTTTATCAGGCGCTTCTTCTGCCTTATATGGCTCCCGTGGGCTCAACGGAACCATGATCGCGACAGGTAAAAATCCATTCAAATATCAAGGATTAAGTGTATTGGTGACTCAGGGTGTCAATCATATAAACGCTAAAAAGAATAATGATCCTGTTCCCGCATCGCCCTATTATGATTGGACAATTCGCTATGCGAAACAACTGAGCAATAAGATTGCTTTTAAGGTCAATGGTCAATATACCCAGGCAAAAGATTGGGTGGCGAATGATGAGACGAATAAAAATGGTTTGGGTACAGCGCTAACGGATCCCAATTATAATGGTGTCAATATGTACGGCGGGGCAACTTCAGTAGATATCAACCCTTTCCTGGAAGCTGCACTTGCTGGAAATCCAGATCTGGCGCCAATTGTTGAACCTCTACTTGCTCATTCAAACTATGTTTCCCGGACAGGCTATCCTGAGTATGGGTATCTCGATAATAGAGCCAAGCTTTTTAAAGTAAATGGTGAATTTCGCTATAAGATTTCACCGGATATCGAAGCGATTGCTTCGGCAACTTTTGGCACAGGAAACATCGTGTATACCAATGATACCCGTTATCAGTTAAAGGGATTTAAAGTGGGCCAATATCGTTTGGAGGTACGAAGTGACAAATGGTTTGTCCGGGCTTATACGACTCAGGAAAATTCAGGTAAAACACTCGTCGCCGGACCGACGGCCCAATACATCAATGAGTCCTGGAAAACAAGTTACGATGGTAATGTAGGGGGCTGGTATCCGGAGTACACGGCTGGTCTTCTTAATGCACTTGCCACTGGCACATCGCTTACAGATGCTCATCTCCAAGGACGTACTTTAGCTGACCAGGGCCGGGCGGAACTTGGTAGCGCATTATTCAATAGACTTAAAGATAGCATTAGCAATACGCCAATTTCAGAGGGTGGGACATTATTTCTTGACCGCAGTAAGTTATATAATGCTGAAGCGCAATATAATTTCTCAGATCATATCAAATTTATGCAGGTCATAGCCGGTGTCAATTGGCGCCTGTATAGTCTCAATTCTAAAAACACACTTTTCCCAGATAAGGATAAACCGATTCATGTCAATGAATACAGTGCTTATCTTCAAATGGCAAAGAGAGTCATGGACGAACGGTTGAATATCGCGACTTCTTTTCGATATGATAAAAATACATTATTTGCTCAACCACGGCTTACGTCACGTGCATCATTGGTCTATGATATGCAAAGACAGAATTATTTGCGTTTCTCTTATCAGAATGCATATAGTTTCCCTTCTAATATTCAGGCGCTTCAAAATACATTGAATGGTTATAATAGTTTTTCATCCGGTGGATCCTCACTATTATTGATTGATAATTATCAATTTGACCGCTATCCACCCTATACATTAGAAAGTGTACAAAAATTTCAGTCGACAAATGATCCGAAAGTACTTCAGCAATTTAAGTTTGATGATATCAAACCGCAGTCAGTCAATGCTTTTGAATTAGGATACGCAGCGATGTTTGGTAAGCGTGTCATGGTTGATGTGCTTGGTTATTTTTCAACATGGAAGAATTTTATCGGTTATGCCAATGTAGCCAATACACCGGGGACTGACGATATCAACGCTTTTAAGGATCATGCTACCTATGTTCAATATAATGTCGCTTTTAATGGTGGAGAAACAGTAAATACATACGGCTATGCTGCAAGTGTAAGCATAGATCTGGGTAAGAATTTTATGACCAAGGCAAACTATTACTCGGACTATCTTAAAAATAAAAACAATAGCCAGATCAATAACTTTAATACACCTAATTATCACTTTAACTTTGAATTTGGAAATAGTGGTTTTGGTAAAAAACAAGTCTGGTCATTTAGTACATCACTTCGTTATAAACCCGGTTATTATTATGTTGTGTCTGGGGGGCTTGCGGCGGGGCAGGTGCCTAGCTCAACTGTAATTGATGCACAGGTGAGCTATAAGCTTATTAAAGCGCGTTCTGGCATTCGTATCGGTGGTACGAATATTACGAACAAATATTATTCTACTGGTATAGCCAACCCTCGTATTGGTGCGGTGTATTATGTCACCTATGCTTATAATATTTTTTAACCAAAATAAATCATAAAAAGATAAATCATGAAAAGACATGTAAAAAACAGGCTCATAATGGTGTTCATCGGACTCATCTTTTGGAGCTGTAAGAATCAACAAGGTACAGATTATAATGTGTTGACTTTTGGTCCGGGGCAGGAGGAAGCGATTGAAGAGGCTTTTCTGTCGATTAAAGATAGTACCAATATACACTTGAAAGCAGGTAAATATCGTTTTGAAAACCTGAGTATCGCCCAGGTAAATCATATTAAAATCGACGGCGATGGGCATGATAAAACAATTGTGGATTTTTCGGGGCAGACACAGGGAGGCGAGGGGATTCGTATCACTGATGTCAAAGGACTAACCATCGGAAATATGACGATCCGGGATTCAAAGGGTGATTTATTGAAGATAAACAACAGTCAGGACATCATTATTGCAGATCTACATAGTATATGGAGTTCGGCTGATTCCACCAGCGGTGGATATGGAATTTATCCTGTACTCTGTAAGAATGTTTTGATTGAGAATTGCTATGCTGAGGGCGCTTCTGATGCCGGTATCTATGTAGGGCAGACCAAGGGCGTAGTGGTGAAAAATTGTAAGGCATCCAAAAATGTAGCTGGCTGTGAAATTGAAAATACAACAGATGCTGAGGTATATGACAATGAGTTTTATGGCAATACAGCAGGTTTTTTGATTTTTGATCTACCTGATCTATCGCAGCGAGGTGGTCATGTGAAAGCCTATCGTAACAAGATCTATGATAACAATTTCAAGAATTTTGCGAAAGGAGGAAGTTTTGGAACTTTTTGGGGGGTAGGAAACGCCTCTCCCGGAAGTGGAATTATTATCCTTTCCACCTCAAATATCGAAATATATGATAATACGATTGAAAAAAATAATACTTCGGCGATTACTATAGCTTCTGGTTTTGCTGTAGATGAAAAAGCTGCTGAACGTATCAATGCCAATTACTCGCCAATACCGACTCATATTAAGATCCATGGCAATACCATAAAGATGGAAGACAAGTTCCCACAACCGGCTTATGAACATCGTATTGGTCAGTTAATTATTGCTACTGAAGCACAGCTGAATGCCGTTGAACCCAATCGTTCGGTGAAAAGAATCCCTGCGATCCTGTACGATGGAATCACCAGCAACATTATGACCAATGGTACTTCCTTAAATCCAGATTCTATTTGTATTGACCAGCCCGGTGAAAATATGTTTGTTTCGGCAGATTTTAAACATGCGGGGCAAGCAGATAAATGGAAACCGTCAAGTAATGTGAAACCATTTCAATGTAAATAACCGTGAAAAATATAAAATTGACCATTGGTGTTATCATCGTTTTGATTATATTCTCCTTGACTTTGCAACAAAGCTGCCGACAGGGAAAGAATAAATCAGAACAAACCAATACATCTTTCGTATTTAAAGAAAAACTATCTGATTATGGGTTTTTCAAGGGAAAGCTAAGTAGTCTATTACCGCAAGAAGGGGTGCTTCCGTACGAGCTAAGTACACCTCTGTTTTCTGACTATACGGTTAAAGATCGTTTTATTGTTCTACCACAGGGAAAATCAATTGAATATACTGCACAGGGACCTTTGGATTTTCCTGATTCAACCATAATTGTTAAAAATTTCTCCTATATCAATGTTCAGGGACAAAAGGTCGTCATTGAAACCCGCTTGTTGGTTAAAGATCCAATAGATCATAATTGGAAAGTCATGAATTACCTTTGGAATACGGAGCAAACAGATGCGGTTAAACATATTAGGGGATCGAAACTAGCGATTACTTTAGTCGATAACTCCGGCAATAAACATACAACAAATTATATGGTGCCGAATACCAATGATTGTAAACGTTGTCATAATAATGCATCGAAACTAATGCCAATAGGTCCTAAAGCGCGCAATCTGAATTTTGTGCGTGCGGGCGATTCTGTCAACCAATTGACCCGTTGGAGTTCGCTGGGATTGTTGAAAAATATGCCCGACTTAAAGAATATTTCACAACTGCCCGTATGGACCGATAGAGAAAAATACAGTATTGAAGAACGTGCCAGAGCTTATTTGGACGTCAATTGCGCACATTGTCATACGAAAGGTGGTGACGCATTTAATACAGGGTTATTTCTCAATTATGAGGAGAACACATCTGCGCATCTCGGTGTGGATAAAGCACCTGTATCTGCCGGAGGAGGGGCTGGTGGTCTAAACTTTGATATAATACCCGGAGATTCCAAGCATTCGATCTTGCTTTATCGGATGAATAGTACCGAACCGGGGACGGCAATGCCCGAATTGGCCCGAAGTATTATCCATAAGGAAGGTGTGGATTTGATCCGCCAATGGATAGATAATATGCCCAAGAAAAAATAAAAATATCATCACCTTTCAATTTATATTAATTAGAACAGCATGATTGAGCAAATAGATTCAATATTTCAGCAACAGCAACTCTTTCAAATCGAACTACGACAGAGTGATGCCCGGCAACGGATAAAAAAGCTGCGTAAATTGCGTTGTGCGATTGAAAGTAACGAAGATTTAATTTATGATGCATTAGCGAAAGATTTGCGTAAATCAAGAAATGAGGCCGCAATAAGTGAGGTACTATTTATCTATGGTGAAATCGATTTTGCTATTCGCCATTTGCAAAAATGGATGCGGCCCAAACGCGTAGGGAGATCGGTGACAAACTTGCTGGCAAAAAGTTCGATCGTCTACCAACCCAAAGGTGTGGTTCTGATTATATCGCCCTGGAATTACCCCTTTCAGCTTACGATGAGCCCCTTGGTGTCTGCGATTGCTGCTGGCAATTGCATCGTACTGAAACCCTCTGAACATAGTCCACACACAGCAGTAGTGATTCATAAGATGATATCCGAATCATTTGATGTGAAAGAAGTTGTTTGCATAACGGGTGAAAAATCTACAGCGGAAACTCTCTTGAAGCTTCCTTTTGACCATATTTTCTTTACCGGAAGTTCTATCGTGGGTAAACAGATTATGAAATCAGCCTCCGCCCATTTGAGTTCGGTTACCTTGGAGCTCGGAGGGAAATCACCGGTCATATTGGATGAAACAGCTCATCTCGAAAAGGCTGCAAATAAAGTGGCCTGGGGAAAATTGATCAATGCTGGTCAGACTTGTATTGCGCCAGATTATGTTCTTATTCCTGAAAGGGAGCGGGACGAATTTGTAAGGTATTATTTAAATGCTGTAAAAAAGATGTTTTTTACAATAGACGGTAAAATAGATCCTACTGTCTACGCGAAAATTATCAACCAGAGGCATGCTGATCGTCTCGTTGCTTTGATCAGGAACTCGGTCCAAGGAGGAGCCCGATTAGTTGAAGGAGGTGTACTGTCGGAGGACTTAACCTTGAGTCCGACATTGTTATTAGATGTTTCATTGGATAATGCGATCATGGGAGAGGAAATCTTTGGACCTATCCTTCCAGTGATAACCTATGGGAAATTGGAGGAAGCGATTGCTATTGTAAATCGAGGTGAAAAGCCACTTGCATTGTATGTATTTAGCGAAAACAAGCATAGTATCCAACAGATTGTACAGCAAGTAGCATCAGGTGGTGTTTGTATCAATGATGTACTTATCCATGTTTCCAATCCTCACTTACCATTTGGTGGCGTTAATGGTAGCGGGCAGGGGAGTTGCCATGGTTTTTTTGGCTTCAAGGCATTTTCACATGAACGCGCTGTGATGCGTCAATCTAGATATGCACTTTCTACATTGATTTATCCACCATATACAGAGAAAAAAATAATATTTAAATTGCTGAAAAAATGGATTTAGGTAGCTTAATTTTTTATACTTGTATATGAATAAAATCAAAAGCATTGTTGTGTTTTGTGCTTCCAGTTTAGGCAACTCCAGCATATATGAAGATCAGGCAAAATATGTAGGTTATACGTTTGCGCAGCGAAACGTTCAGCTGGTGTACGGAGGTGGCCGCGCAGGATTAATGGGCGTGGTTGCAAATGCCGTTTTAGAAAAAGGTGGTGAGGTCGTTGGTGTAATTCCCCACTTTCTAAACTCAAAAGAAAGAGAACATCGTGGAGTAACAAAATTAATTACAGTGGATAGTATGCATGATCGTAAACGAATCATGAATGATCATGCTGAAGGAATAATAGCTTTGCCTGGAGGATTCGGAACCCTTGAGGAACTTTTTGAAATGACTACCTGGGGACAACTCGGTCTGCATCGTAAACCGGTGGGAATATTAAATATTAATGGGTTTTATGATCATTTGATCAAATTTATGGATCATATGGTTGTTGAGGGACTTTTAAAACAGGAGAATAGAGAAATGCTGTTGATAAGCGACTCAATTGAAGATCTATTAGATAAGATGGAAAATTATGCGGCGCCGGAGGTAACGAAATGGATTGACAAAAATGAGATCTGAGCGGATCTTATTGTTTTAATGGCTACTTAATTTCTAAGACAATCTTAATATTACTCTTATGGTTTATTAAGATTGTTCTTATTGAGTTTTAATGTTGTTTTTGGATTTTTGTAACAAAAATTCTTTATCTAATTATGTTACAATTCAAAGGCCTTGTTACACCTTTATTACTTGCTGCTCCTTTTTGTCTCAATGCACAGACTATTTCATCTGACACCTTAAAGTTGTTGAAAATTGATGAAATAGAAATCACCTCTAAGTATTACAAGCGGTATAATCCCAAACAGTTGTCTGAGGCATTGCGCTTAGAAACATCTTTATTGAAAGCACCACAGCATATTCAGGTCATTAATAGCGAGATTTTTCGGGATCAGGCAGTATTGAACCTAAATGAGAGTGCTACGCGAAACGTAAGTGGCACTTTTAGAGAGGAATTACACAATGGTATATCCCCTGATATATATTCGCGTGGAGGCTATATCAGTGCACAACGCAATGGCGTGGATATGCGTCCATTAGGTAAGGGGCCAATAGCCGATGATCTGGCAATTATTGAGCGCGTGGAATTTGTAAAGGGCCCCAGTGGTTTTATGAATGCGATTAGTGACCCATCCGGTTCCTATAACATCATTACAAAAAAACCGACTGGAGAAACCAAAAGGAGTTTCGATTTGTTAACAGGAAGTTTTGGTTTGTTGCGTGCCGCTGTAGATTTGGATGGGCAACTGGATAAGAGCAATAAAGTCCAATACCGTTTAAATGTCATGGGCATGCGTGGTAATGGATTTCTTAAACATGATCGAAATAATAGATTGCTGTTTGCGCCCTCATTAAAATATCAATTTAGTGAGCGCACTTCGATAACGGCCGAATACATCTATCAACAATTGAACTATCTTCTCCTCAGTGAAGCACAGATGTCCCCTTACGGTTATGGTACACTCCCGAAAGATTTTACCATTACTGACCCTAGTATACGACCTTTTGTAGGTAATGACCATAATGTATTTCTGACATTTCAACATAGATTTAAGAGTGATTGGCAATTGACAACAAAATTGGCGTATATCCGTAGTGGCTATAATGGTACGTTGTTTTGGGTGAATGGTGCGAATGCCGAGAATAAGGATATTTTGGATAGAAATCTAGTTTACGATTCGAATAAGTACGGTATCTTTTCTACGCAGGCTTACCTGAATGGATATTTTAAAACTGGAAATGTCGGCCACCGTATCATCACTGGAATTGATATCAATAATAAATCATCCCGAAGTTGGGATACATGGGGCACCGCGACAACCGTCTATCCGCTGTCCATTACGAATCCACAGTACTCGGAAACAATACTTAATACAGGTATAGGCGGCGATTTTGCTTCGGAGAATGATTTTACGTCCGAGGGAAGTAAAATACACCGACGACTTTTCTATATTTCGGCTTATGCAATGGATGAATTACTTTTTCTGGATGAAAAACTACGGGTTTCTCTCGGTTTACGTGTCACTGCATCGAATGGCAAAACAAATGATTATGGTGCAAAGAGTAATTCTGAAGATGTTGTTTTAACCCCACGATTGGGAATCAATTATGCATTGGATCAAAACACTTCGCTCTATTTCTTACATGACCAGAGTTATTTGCCACAAGCGGGGATTTCCGTGGATGGTACCGCGTTAAAACCATTAAAAGGAGTAAACTATGAATTAGGGATTAAACGTGATTGGATGGAGGGAAAATGGAATACAAGTGTTTCTGTCTATCATATCGAAAGAAATCGTTTGATCACACCTGACCCAGTATCCAATCTGATCTATCAGACTGGGGAAAGTAAATCAAGAGGAGTTGAGTTTGACCTCAAGGGAAGACTGGCAAAAGGCCTGAATGCGGTGATCAACTATGCTTACACGGATTCTAAAATCTCTGCTGATGAAATGAAACCCGAAAATATTGGGATGGCCACACCCAATCGGGTAAAACATATTCACAATACCTGGTTGAATTATCTATTGCCTATCGAACGTGTAAAAGGTTTGACAGTATCCTTGGGATATCAGTTGCTCGTTGGTCGAGCTGAGCGTTTTACATCAACAAATCCTGTCGCTCTCAAAGATATCTTTCGATTGGATGCCGGAGCAGGATGGAGCAACGATAAGTACCGTATTAATCTAATCGTCAATAATCTCTTGAACGAAAAAATGTATTCTACAGCTTGGCGTAATGGTAGCGGAAATATGTACTATTGGGTACAAATGGCACCTATACATGCAAGGCTCTCATTGGGAATAAATCTGTAAAAAACGATGAAAATAAATTTTATAAAAAAGCTTATAGTGATCCTATTTCCTATTTGGATAGGCTGTAGCGGCGAAAATCAAAAAGAAAAAGCGAATGGAGCGGCTGTAGAGGTCACCGATGCGCAAGGACATCTTATTGCGCTAGAGAAACCCGCGGAACGTATCGTATGTTTATACGAACCTGGATTGGACGCGCTATATATGCTGCAGGCAGAACCTAGAATTGTTGGGCTATTTAATGATGTTTATTCCAGTGATGAACTATTTCCCATCTTTTCGAAAATGGACGCAAGAATCTTGGAACGGAAATTACCTGTAGTAGGGACAAATAATCAGGGAAGCGTTGAACAGATTGTCGGACTCAGTCCAGATTTAGTAATTGTACATGCTGGTCAGGCGGATCTGATAGAGGGCTTACGAAATGCTGGAATGAAGGTGTATGCAACGAAAGCCGAATTGAAATCGGAGGTGTTTAAAACGGTGGAGGATATTGCAACACTTACAGCTAGCACAGAAAGGGGGATGGAGTTGATTTCCTATGTAAAGCAGAAAGAGGAACTCATCAAAAAAACTTCTGATACGATTGCAAAGAAACGACGGGTATATTTTACTTGGGCCTATGGTCGTATTTTTTCGACAACAGGTACGAAGAGCATGATGCACACCTGTCTGGAAATGGCCGGGGTCGAAAATGTCTGTCCTTTTGAGTTGGATCAGCCGAATATTAACGCGGAAACATTGATCGGTTGGAACCCTGATATGATTGTCATGTGGAACGATAGTCCACAATTATTTTATAAACGAAAGGAGTTTGCGGATATTCCTGCGATAAAGGAGAAGCAGATTTTTAATCTGTTGCCAATGTTTGCCTACAACCCACATACCTTGAAAGCGCTTTGTACAGCAACGGCAATACATCATTGGGCGTATGGGGATAAGCAATTAGATCAGAAGGGGCAGGTTGAAGAAATTATTACCCATCTTTATGGAAAGCAAAAAGCTGATAAAATTATAGATTTATTATGATAATTAACAGGATTACATCGTATTGGGACAAGCAGAGTAAGATTTGGCGTGAAGAGAAAGAGGAGGCCTGGTCCCAACCAGAAACGGCAAATTGGTTGAATTTCTTTGAAGAAATATTGCTTGACCCAAAGTTGGGGGGAAAGAGTATTTTGGAGATAGGGACTGCTTCAGGATACTTTGGTAATATTATGACCAAGGCAGGCTTTGCGGTGACCGCTATTGATCTCTCACCAAACATGATAAATGAAGCAAAACAGGTTTCTGATGCATTAAATCTAACAGTGGATTATCATGTAATGGATGCTCAAAATTTGGCATTTGATGATGATAAATTTGATCTTGTTTTTACACGTCTTTTGACTTGGACGATTCCAGATTTATTTAAATGTTATAGTGAAATATTTCGGGTATTGAAGCCTGGAGGAATGTTTATAAATTTTGACGGCGATTTCGGAGCGACAGTTTTCAGTCAAGAGGGGCATGAAAGATATCCTAAAGAAATTATGGAGGAGGCAAATGCCATCAAATCCAACTTGGATATAAGTAAACATAGCCGACCGGAAAGAGATTTATATCTATTGGATAAAGTGGGCTTCATTGATTTAAAAACTGATAATGAAGTTCACAATAAAATCTATTCGAAACCTGAAGAAGAAGGTGGATTATTTATGTTGAGTGGCGTAAAGCCAATGCGCTAGCCTTTCAGACTATCCTGATTATCTTATTTTTTCTTTATTAAAAACTGCCTATGAGGTTGCAAATTTTAGAATTGCAGCCTCATTGTGCTTAAAATCTTTGTTTTTTTTTCCATAGTTAGGATTTGATCAACATTTTCTAGGAAATTATCAATATCTACTTGGAAAATGAACTCTACTTTTGAAATGGTTAATCGTTGGTTTGACTGATGGGGTAACATATTTTACCCCATCACTAACCGTTTCATAGGTATCTTTATTTTAACCGGTAAGGTATCTATGGCGGTTAGTTTCCCCGGCGTTGAAAGGGTGTCCGTTCCCCTTTTAACAAAAAGAGGCTCGATCTTCCGATCGAGCCTTTCTTATTTTATTTCGTGATTTCTGAATCGAAACTTTTAAAGTTTATTTGCACGGGCTGTTATTTCAGCAATGTCGAGCACTTCTATTTCGGACTCTTTCTCCTTTATTTTAACACCATCCTTTAACATTGTCATACAGAAAGGACAAGCAGCGGCAACAACATGAGGTTGTATTGCAATTACCTCTTCAATACGTTCAATATTAATATCTTTTTTGCCTTGTTCGGGTTCTTTAAACATTTGGCCACCACCAGCACCGCAACATAAACCATTGCTTCTGCAACGCTTCAATTCAACAAGTTGCGCATCTAGACTTTCAAGCACTTTTCGAGGTGCTTCATAGACTTCATTTGCTCGCCCCAGATAACAAGGGTCATGATAGGTTATTTTCTTACCCTTAAATATATTATTGTCAGCCGGTTTTAATTTACCATTATCGATGAGATCCTGGATCAATTGGGTATGATGAATGACTTCGTAGTTACCACCTAAGGCAGGGTATTCATTTTTAAGCGTATTAAAACAGTGTGGACATGCGGTTACAATCTTTTTGATTTCATAGCCATTCAATACTTCGATATTCATCATGGCTTGCATTTGAAATAAAAATTCGTTTCCACTTCTTTTTGCGGGATCACCGGTGCAGCTTTCTTCTGTTCCAAGAATCGCATAATTAAGCCCTACATGCTGGAGAATCCGACATATGTCTCGTGTTATTTTTTGAGCACGCTCATCAAAACTACCAGCACAACCCACCCAAAATAATATATCGGGAATCTCTCCCTTAGCTAACAGCTCTGCGACTGTTGGAACTTTTAATTCATTTTCCATCCTTAAAACTATTGTTGTTGAGTCCAATTTGCACGGTCCATTTGCGCATATTTCCATGGAGCGCCATTATTCTCAATGTTTCCAAACATATTATTGATACTTGCCGGAGCCTGAGATTCTTCCATAACTGCAAAACGACGAAGTTCGATGATAATGTCCAATGGATTAATATTGACAGGACATTGCTCGACGCAGGCATTGCAGCTTGTACATGCCCACAATTCTTCTCGGCTGATATAGGTATCGATAAGAGACTTGCCATCCTCAACGAAGCTGCCATTTGTCTTGATGTTATTGCCCACTTCAGCTAGTCTATCTCTTGTATCCATCATTATTTTTCGCGGAGATAGCAGTTTTCCTGTGATATTGGCCGGACAAGAGGAGGTACAGCGACCACATTCGGTACACGTATAGGCATCCAGTAGGCTTTTCCATGTTAGATCCTGAACATCTTTGGCTCCAAATCGGGCTGTGGCATCTGAAGAAGGCGGAGTGAAGCTCGGATCAAGCATCGCTTTTACTTCGTTGGTTACAGCAGTCATATTGGATAATTTCCCCTTGGCATCCAAGTTTGAAAAATACGTATTTGGAAAAGCGAGAACAATATGCAAATGTTTTGAATAGGGCAGATAGTTTAAAAAAGCTAATACACCTAATATATGGAACCACCAACAAAATCTTTCGATCATGTATAGCGTGGTCGTAGAAGTCGGAAGATAGGGTAATAAATAATGACTTACCGGAAAGGAGCCAACAGCATTAAAATGTTCAAATCCATAAAGCTGTAATTTGAGATCTGTGGCATTCATTAGGAGGAAAGCCGACATAAGCAGAATCTCTGTAATCAAAATAATATTCGCATCCGTTTTAGGCCAGTTGTTAAGTTCTTTACTATTCAGGCGAGTTACTTTGACGACATTTCTTCGAATAAGGAAGATCACACAGGACAATAGTACACCAAGTGCTAACCATTCAAATGAACCAATCAAAAAGTTATAGAAGCCTCCTAAAAAAGAAAATACCCGATGAGTTCCGAATAAACCGTCGATAATGATTTCCAACATTTCGATATTAATAATAACGAAACCTAAATAGACAAATAAGTGTAGGATGGCAGGAATAATCCGCTTAAACATCTTTTTCTGTCCTAATGCAACCAAAAACATTGTTTTCCAACGTTCTGAAGCCCTGTCGGAACGATCTAAATCCCTACCTAACTTGATATTACTATAGATCTGTCGTGCATTTTTACCAAAGAAAAATAATGCACCTAAAAAACAAACTGCAAATATTAGTTGACCTATCATATGCTCGAATAATGGTTACATAACAAATATACTATAATATTTTTGTTATGCTAACATAATAAAAATAAATCAAAAAATAGGATTGAGCAGCTAATTTTCTAAAAAAAATGAATAGGAAAGGGAGGATCAGTAAAGAAGCCTCCAAGAAACCAAAGCAATTTCTTGGAAGCAAATATTATTTGGATAATTAATCTATATCAGCAAATGCTTGCTTAAGAATTTTTTCGACAGTTTTTTCAATACGGGTTTTCCCTTCTTCTGTATTGATATCGATACCGCAGAAAGTACTGCCTGTCGATTTAGCCTGTAGCGCTAAGTAGTAAATTCCGCTGACCAGTAATGCAAGCGTCGCCCTTATGTCAGTTTCAGAATTCTCAAATTTTGGATCAAAGTGTTTAAACAATTCTTCACCGAGAACTTCGCGTCTATCCGCTATATTTTTTAATGCTTTTGTTTTCTCGCCCAGTCCCCAATGGATGATTTTCTGTTTAGTTTTATCTTTTAAGAATGTATTCAACTGAGATTTAAGTAATTCGTTTACCAAAGCTACATCAATATCATTTGGATTTGATATCATTTGTTCTAAAACTCCTTTATCTCCGATTTGCCAAAAATCCTTTTGTGTTAAGTAAGCTTCTACCAATTGATCAAGACCTCCAAAATAATTCCAGATGAGCGCTTTATTTAAGCCGCACTCCAGTGCAATATTCGGGCCGTTCAGCGCATGGTAGCCTTTCTTTTGGATGACTTTTCCCACCGCTGCGATCATCCGTGCTTTGGTACGTTCTTTGTCTCGGATGGGACCTGATGTTACTTTTCTTTCTTTCTTTGGATGATCCTCAGTTACTTTCTTTTTCATTAGAATAATTTTGTTTATTCATTACCAGTTTGTTCTCAAAGGCATTTATACAAGCCTTTGTCGGTGTTACTAAGAATGAAACTATCATAGACTTAATCGTGTAAGTCTTTGAGCTAAATTTAAGCTCATGATGATTTCATACGAATAAAACCATTTTTAGCAATGAAGCTTCCATGAGTTATCCTATTCGTTCGTTAATAAACAAATTTGAGCTCATGATGTTTTCATTAGGGTAGATGTATATTTTTTCTACAATATCTAAATTTTAGCTGGTAAAAGCAAGAAATCGTATTGTAGATTTTTGTTCCTACTGATAAATCCATTTTTTTCGATCACCAAATGATCATTTTGAGAGTTTTCTAGTGGATTATATTAATGTACGAATAGCGGGGAGGGGCAATAAAAAAAGGGATTATTCATGTGAATAATCCCTTTTTTTATTGTGTACAATATGTTATTATTTTTTTGCTGGTACAGCAGGAGCTGCTGTTGCTGAGATACCTAGTTTTGACTTAACAGCTGCAGTCAAATCTTCGCCACCTTGGAAATAAGGAATATTTGTGCTTGAGATATCAAATACATAAGCCATACCTTTTTCTTTAGATACTGCGTTTACAGCATCAGCTACTTTTCTTTGAATAGGAGTAATCAACTCATCTTCTTTTTTTTGCAACTCTTCTTGAGCCGTTTGTTGTGAAGTTTGAATACGCGTTTGCATATCTTGGATTTCTTGACCTAACTTATTAAGTTCAGGATCTAGTGTTTCTTTGTTCGCTTCACTTCTAGTACGTAATTTATCAGTTCCTTCTTTTTGTTTGGCCTGTAACATCGTCACCATCCCTTGAATTTCCTTTGTTTTAGTCTCACTCAATGTTTTCAATTGACCTTCAGCTGTTTTATAATCTGAAGTGGCTGAAATGATTTCAGCAAAATTGATGTGACCAATTTTTTGCTGCGCATTTGCGAATTGAGTTGAGAAAAATACTGCCACTATAGCAACCGCACCTTTTAATAAGTTTTTCATGCTTTTCATTTTAATCTAATACGCCATCTCTATGGCAATCTTTTTAGTTTTCTAATTAATTACTACTTTTATTACTTGTGTCCACAATGATAATAAACTCCTGCTTAGTTTGCAAGACTGGGATTAGGTTTATAGCCTAATTTTGTAATGACATCATTACTTTTGTTCAATTTTGAATTCGCATAAAGGAAAGTGGACTCTTTGCCTTTGTCCATGATGAAATCAAAATTCTGTGCTGAGGCAACTTCTTGAATTGCTTTTGCTACGCGGTCTTGAATAGGTTTAACCAATTGAACCCGTCTTTTGAAAAGTTCACCTTCAAATCCGAATTTTTGTTTTTGATAATCTTTTACCTCTTTTTCTCTGGTAACGATTTCATCCTCACGACGACGACGCATATCCTCGTTTAACAAAACTTGATCCTTTTGATAAGCCTGATATAACTTCTCTATTTCAGCATATTTTTGATCTACCTCTTCCTGCCATTGTTTAGAAAGATCATCTAATTGTTTTTGGGCAGTGGTATATTCGGGAATGTGTTTTAGGATATATTCTGAATCTACATATGCAAGCTGTTGCGCAAATGTCGCTGTAGCACTCACGACTACAAAAGCTATAACTAACAATATTTTTTTCATATTTCCTGTAAGTTTTATAGACTATAATTTATTATTTAACATTAATTTACTTTATGACAATGGACAAGCCCAAAAGTTTAATCTGAGAAGCCGCCTTAAATAAATTTACGGCTCAAAAATAACAAAAAAGATGCAATCTAACAGATATTTCTCGGGTTTAACACTATTTAACTTGTTAGGCGATTCTCGTTATACCTTTTCAAAGGGGGCTATATGGCTAACCTTTGCAGCTAAAAAACAAGCTCGCTTCAATATAGGAAGATTTATGATATATTCTGCGTTAAATCGAATAAATAATTTTGTTGGTGTATATAAAAAAAGCTATCGCAGAAACTGCAGATAGCTTTTTTATCCCGATAAGGATATATCTTAGTGATTGGATCAACCTCGGTTAAAATCCGCCCATATTTTGCATAATACTGAACGTGAAGTTCTGTTTCCACGTACTGCTTGGTAATCCTGGAATAGGGTCGAATGCGTGACCGTAGTCAATACCCAACATACCGAAGATAGGTAGGAAGATACGTGCACCTACACCTGCCGAACGACGAACCTTAAATGGGTTGTATTCTGTGAATTTGTTCCAAGTGTTACCTGCTTCCGCAAATGCCAGTACATATACTGTTGCTTGGTCATTTAACATAACGGGGTGACGCAATTCCATTTGATACTTGGTATAGATTGGGCTACCTGAGTTTCGTGCTACGTTTACATTTTGAGTACCCTCTGGGATAATTACACCATTTGCATAACCACGCATCGCGATGATCTCAGAACCTTGAAGGTAATCGAATCCTTGCATACCGTCACCACCGACCTTGAATCGCTCGAAAGTAGAAATTTCTGTTTTGCTTGAATATTTTCCTAAGAAACCAAACTGTGCCTGAGCTTTGAAAACTAATTTCCCAACAATTTTTGCATACCATTGTGAATCGAATTTCCATTTGTGATACTCAGTCCAGCGGTAACGATCTTGAGGTGTACCATTCTTATAATCAATATTATTGAATAATGAATAAGGTGGCGTTAACTGCACAGAGAATTTGATATTCGAACCCGAAGTAGGGTAAATTGGCGCATCAATCGAGTTACGGCTAAATTCTTGTGTTAAGTTGATATTGTATGCTGTACCGTTATCAAACAAGAAATAGTTACCATAATTCTGAAGTTTATACCGTTGGAAAGACAATGAGGTATTGGCTTGGAACCAGTTGTCTGGCCACTGTAGGCGTTTACCTAAAGTCGCGGTAATACCCGTCATCCAAATACGGTTTAATTCCGAATCTTTTACGATCTGCTCACCTGTATAGTAGTTGAACCCACCATACGATGAACTAGAGGTGTAAGCACTCAAACCAAAGTAGATTGGTTTTTTTCCGCCCAACCAAGGTTCCGAGAAAGAGAAGCTATAGGATTGATAACGTTTACCTGATGTTTGACCACGTACACTCAATTTTTGGCCATCACCACGAGGTAGTGGTTTCCATGAGCTTTTATCAAAGAAGTTACTTGTAGAGAAGTTATTGAACGTCAAACCTAGTGTACCTATGATCTGTCCGGCTCCATAACCTCCTGAAAGTTCGACCTGATCAGATGGTTTCTCCGTTACATTATAAACGATATCTACTGTTCCTTCCGCATAATTCAAATTGCTCGGAACTGGATTTGTTTTTTGTTCATCAAAATTTCCCAATTGTGCAATTTCACGAACACTACGCATAATTTGCTCTTTTGAGAATTTTTGTCCTGGTTTGGTATAAATGGAACGTAATACAACCCGATCGTTTGTGACATCATTACCTTTTACGATAACATTGTTGATTGTATACTGTGCACCTTCATATACACGCAAATTTAAATCGATGGTGTCGTTATATACACGAGTTTGCTCAGGGTCTACAGAGAAAGTCAAATAACCATCATTCATATAGATGGATGATATGTCATCTGAATTTTTGCCTCCACCCAACAATTTAGTACTTAGTTTTTCTTCCGAGAAGACATCACCACGTTTGATTCCTAAAATTTTATTTAATAGGGTGTCCGAATACTTGGCATTTCCTGTCCATACAATATTACCCACATAATATTTAGGACCCTCATAAATATCAAATTTTACCAATACATTTTTTTCGCCATCTCGGATGATCGTATCTTTTAAGATCTCAGCATCGCGGTAACCTTTGGCGGCCATTTTTTTGATCAGGTTTTCTTTACCTTCTTTGTATTTTTCTTCTTTGAATTTGCCTGGACCAAATACGCGGTACCACATTTTTTGCTTGATCGGCTTTGCCATTTTCCGTAGATCTTTTTGAGAAAAATGTTCGTTGCCTGTAAAGGTCATTTCTTTGACTCTTACCTTATGTTTTTTATCCACATCAGCAATTAGGATTTCGTTGTTAGCTTGCGCTGAATCCTTAACTGTTTTTAGTGTAATTTCTGGATATAAAAAAGCTTTTTCTTTTAGAAACCGTTGAATGGTTGCACGAGTGGTATTCATCAAGTTTTCATTGACAATTTTACCTGTATTACTATTTAAACGTTTACGGACTTCTTCGGTTTGGCTTTTGCTTAGTCCGTTAATATCAATACGTGTCAAACGGGGACGTTCTACTACACGGATGGTCAAAAAGATATTTTCGCCTTCAATTTTTTCTGCCCATAATTCGACATCGTCGAAGAGGCCTTGAGCCATCATGTCTTTTACTACTTTCGCAGTCGCCTCACTTGGTACTTCCAAATATTGACCTACAGACAATTTAGATATGGTAATTAATACATTCTTATCCAAAAATTGTGTTCCGGTTACATCAACAGCGCTAATTACATAGTTTTTAGGGTTGAGATAACTGATTTTTTCGGGGTCATTTAAGTTGAACGCACCATTTTGCTGTCCATAGACAAGTTGCATTGATGAGAGACCAAAAAATAGTATTACGGGTAGTATACGCTTCATTTATCTTTAATTATTGGCGCTAAAGTACACCAATCAGTTGTTAATTTTTGTTAATTAAGAAAATTTTAACCAGCTTGTTTTTTATTCAAATCAGTTGACAAATTTAATAAAATCATTTATAACTGCTCACTTGTTTTTCCAAACCTTCTTTCTCGTTGCTGATATTCTACGATTGATTTATATAAATCTTCTTTTGTAAACTCTGGCCACATCTTGTCTAAGAAGCACAGTTCAGAATAAGCAATTTGCCAAAGAAGGAAATTACTAATCCGAAGTTCTCCACTAGTTCTGATCAATAAATCTGGATCTGGTAGGTCTCGGGTGTAGAGATTGGCGGAGAAAATGTCATCGTTGATCTCTTCTATGCTCAATTCTCCTGCTTTAACTTTTTTAGCCAGATTTCGGGTTGCTTCCACAATTTCTTGACGGGAACTATAGCTTAGCGCTAGGGTTAGGGTACAGTGTGTATTATCTTTGGTAGCATCAATGGTTTCCTGAAGCTTTTTTTGTGCATTCGATGGAAGCTTGCTAATATCTCCGATAGCGTTTAATCTGACACCATTTTCTTGAAATGTCTTGATTTCCTTTTTTAAAGAGGAGACCAAAAGCTCCATCAGCGCGATTACTTCCAGTTTTGGGCGATTCCAATTTTCGGCTGAGAATGCATAGAGTGTTAGAAATTTAATGTTAGCCTTAACACATCCTTCTAAAGCCTCTCTCACTGCTTTCACGCCATTTTGGTGTCCAAATACACGAAGTTTGCCTTTTTGCTTTGCCCAACGACCATTACCATCCATGATAATGGCAATATGTTGGGGTAATTTAATGTTATCAATTTGATCTAAAAAGCTCATTGTTGCTATTTTCAATAAATTAACACCTTTAGCCTTTTACAGCTTATTTGTGTGTTAAAACCAGATACTGGCTTTCTGTATATTACCTTCAAACGAAGTTTTACCTCCCAAGGTTAATCCGTTTGATTATTATTTTGAAACCTTACTATCGGTGCCTTATCTGTATTTATTTCTTCCAAATATCGATTTTTAATTGGGAATTCAGAAGTACAATATGATAAAGATTAGTAGTTTCTCACATCGATACCCCAAAGCAGTTTTTCTCTTAATGTGCTAAAAAAGCTTTCGTGCGGAAGACGAATTAGATTAATCGTAAATGGAGCTTGTTTAATTGTCAATTTTACTGAAGTATCGATAGACTCATTTTTTGAGTCACAACTGAGTATGTATTGATTGCTTCGGCTCTCGATTTCAAGTTCCAGTGTGAATTGATTTGAAATAACGATCGGTCTGACGTTAAGGTTATGTGGTGAAATCGGTGTAATGACAAAATTCCCGCTTTCCGGCATAATGATCGGACCCCCACAGCTCAGCGAGTATGCTGTGGAACCGGTAGGAGTGGCGATAATCAATCCATCTGCCCAATAGGAATTGAGTAGTTCACCATTAATCCGTGCATTGACTGTGATCATTGCGGAGCTATCATAACGAAATACTGTAATATCGTTAAGGGCATAATGATTACCTTGGAACAAATTGATCTGTTCAGATTCTACCGACAGGAGAACACGTTTTTGGATATCATAACGATTGTTTAAAATATCGTCTACGGCATGTTCAAAGTCATTTTTATTAATGGAAGCCAAAAAGCCTAAGCGGCCAAAGTTAATTCCTGCAATGGGAATACCAGAGTCTTTAATGAGCGATACTGCTGACAACATTGTTCCATCACCACCTAAACTTAGCATGAGATCAACATTGTCTTTAATTTGCTCATACTTATGATAAGTAGGAAAACTAAAACCACATTCAAACTGCGTTGTCAAGAACTTATAAAAAGGGTCATAAACCCAAATATCAACGTTTTTGCCAACGAGATATTTAAATAAGTGCTTCACATGTGCTATAACGGAGGGTTGAAACTCTCGTCCATATATCGCAATTCTCATATTTTTGAATTTATGGGGCAAAGATGAGAAAAAAACTAATCTTAATTAATTAAATATTGATGTAATTCATAAGCTGCTGATAACGATCGGCGGTATCATCAAATGCGGCAACAGTATTGTGTGTCTCCATAATTATATAATTATGCCTTAAGAATGAATTAAGTAGCGCGTTGATATTGGATTTGTCTACCTTCAAGGTGACTTCAATCGAGTCACTTTCGAGATTTATTTTTGTCGCACAATTGAGGATCCTACAGTTGTCACTCTCTACCAGATGTGCAATCTGAGATAATGAAAAGTCATGTAATCCAATTGACAATACGATAATAGCACCAGATTCATTTTGCGATTGGATTAATGAAATTGCCTTTAAAATATCCAATTGTGTAGAAACCCCAATATATTTGTTATCTTGATCCAAAATAGGGACTAAGGAACTATTATATACTGTTGTCATGACCAATGCATCATAGGGATGTTGGTTAAATCTAAGCTGTATTGGTGCTGTGTTAATTTTAATGGAGGAGATTGGAGCTGCGTCATTATCGGCATCCAGTAAAATAGACTCATTGACGAATCCAATATATTCATCCCCATTTAAAACAACCAATTCTTTACAAAGCATGTCTTGTAGTTTTTCCAGTGCCTGCTGTATTGAATCAGCTTTTTGAATGCTGAAATCTGCGTTTGAAAGAAATTGTCCTATTAACATATCCAAACTTAATAAAAAAAATGATGTGAAAGGGAAATTTTTGTAGATCAGAATCTTTAAGAGGGCAAGGACTTTTTTGTGTTTGGAGAATAAATTGAAAGCAAGTAATCACATTATTGCAAATAAGTACAATTTTAATGTTTAAAATTGTACTTTTATTAGCATTCTGTTAGTATTTTTGTCCGCAATTTGAGTTATACTTAAATGAAGGGCGGCTAGTTTTTTTCAGAAAAATAAGATTGATGGTTACGAGTGAGAATAAAAAATTTATTGATATACGTGAGGTTATTCACAAAAAAAATGCGGGATTAGCAAAGTGGATTCCTTCCTTCCTGTTGAACTATCTTAAAAGAACCATTCATGAGGATGAGATAAATGATATCATGACACGTTTTGCTGATTTGCAAGGACTAGATTTTGTTGATGCGTTAATCAATGATTTGGGGGTGACTGTGAATTTATATGGCGCAGAAAATATTCCGGAGTCTGATCCTGTGATTTTTGCATCCAATCACCCTTTGGGAGGTTTGGACGGTATCGCCTTTATGCATGCGATAGGAAAGCACCGTCGGGATGTGAAATTTTTGGTTAATGATATCTTATTAAATATAGGTAATTTGAGGCCTTTATTTGTAGGTGTAAATAAACTAGGCGGCCAGGGTAAACAGGCTATTTCAGCAATAGAGGAAGCGTACGGGGCAGATGATGCCTTGCTTGTATTCCCCGCGGGCTTGGTTTCCAGAAAGCAGAAAGATGGGCGTATTGAAGACCTGGAATGGAAAAAAAGTTTTATTAGCAAAGCGAAAAAATATAAAAAAGATATCATTCCAGTACTTATTGACGGCAAAAACTCTAAGTTTTTTTATAATTTTGCAAGGCTTAGACAAAAAATAGGTCTTAAGGTAAACATTGAAATGTTATATTTACCCGATGAAATGTTTGCCCAGCGCGGGCACACTGTTAACATTATAGTAGGAAAGAGAATCCCTTATACAGCGTTTGATCAATCAAAAAACGAAAAGACTTGGGCTGAAGAAGTGAAAAGAAGGGTTTATGGATTAGCTCAAGAAAAATAGAATTTATGCAAGAAATTATACCTCCAGTTGATAGAGAACTATTGAAAGCCGAATTGAACAAGGACGTTTTCTTACGCTATACCAACAATGGAAATAACGAGATATACTTAATCAACTATCATAACTCGCCCAATGCTATGCGCGAAATTGGACGGTTACGAGAGTTGACATTCCGTGGCGCAGGAGGAGGTACAGGGCTTTCAATCGATATTGATGAAAATGATACATGTGATGATTGTTATGATCAATTGATCGCATGGAATCCTGAAGATGAGGAAGTCGTTGCAGGTTATCGTGTGATTAAATGTACAGCAGCCGGAGAAACAAATGGTATTCCTAATTTATCTACGGCCCATTATTTTCAGTTCTCAGATCAGTTTACGAAAGATTATTTGCCGTATACCATTGAACTCGGGCGGTCTTTTGTTCAGCCTAGATATCAACCAGCAATTGACAATAGAAAAGGCATCTTTTCTTTAGATAACTTATGGGATGGCTTGGGCGCTTTGGTGATGCTTAATCCTGAAATTAAGTACCTTTTTGGGAAAGTGACGATGTATCCACATTATAATAAGGATGCACGGGATATGTTGCTTTACTTCATGGATTACTATTTTCCTGATCAGGATAAGTTGGTAACTCCGTTGCCTGATTTGGAAATCAAAAATGACTATGATCGTTTTGTTGGCGTTTTTGATGGGTTAGATTATAAAGAAGGATATAAAATATTAAACAGTCACGTAAGAGCATTGGGGGAAAATATTCCGCCATTAATAAATACTTACATGAACCTGTCCCCAACGATGAAGTCTTTTGGTACAGCTCGAAATGATGAGTTTGGTACTGTTGAAGAAAAGGGGATTTTGATTGTTATTGAAGATGTTTATCCTGTGAAAAAAGAAAGACATATGAATACTTTTGAGCGGGATCGTGAATATGGTCATCGAAAACCAAAACGAGTATAAAATAATAAAGGGATTCAATATTGAATCCCTTTATTATTTTATTAAAGTATAGAGTACAAATGCTAAGATCGCGCCAATGATCGGTCCAATAATAGGTATCCAGGCGTATGACCAGTCAGAACTTCCTTTTCCTTTAATTGGCCAGAGCGCGTGAAATAAGCGTGGTCCAAAATCTCTGGCAGGATTAATCGCATAGCCTGTTGTGCCTCCTAATGACAAGCCAATAGCCCAAACTAAAAAAGCAACCGGTATAGCGCCTAGAGATCCCATCCCGATAGGCTCAGTCTTTCCATTGATCGTAACATCTTGACCTGTTATAAAGAAGATAACAAAGATTAAGACGAACGTTCCAATGATTTCACTGGCTAGATTTGTTGACGTGTTTCTAATATTTGGGATGGTGGCGAAAACACCTAATTTTGTGGTCGGATCGGCTGTAGCGTCAAAATGATCTTTGTGTATAATGTAAGTTAAAAATGCCCCACAAAATCCACCTGCAATTTGGGCGAGAATATAACCAGGAACCTCTGTCCAGGTGAGCGCGTTGTTAAGTGCCATCGCAATTGTTACCGCTGGATTAAGGTGAGCACCGGTGTAAGGCCCTGCAAAGACTACTCCAACATAGACGGCGAGGGCCCATGCGGTTGTAATGACAATCCAACCGCTATTTTCCCCTTTTGTTCCTTTTAATATGACATTTGCAACAACACCGTTCCCAAGGAGTAGGAGGAGCGTGGTTCCGATAAATTCAGCTAAATAATGGTTCATAAGTATTGGTTAGTTTTCTGTCCAGAATTGTAATGCTTTAACGCCTTTGGTCCATTGTTTAATAATTTTCTGGGTTTGTTCTTCTTGTTCTTTTTCGGGTTCAAAGAGACGGTCCTGTGCCCAAAATTTTGAAAGCTCTTCTTCATTTTTCCAGAAGCCGACAGCCAGTCCTGCTAGGTAGGCTGCTCCCAATGCTGTTGTTTCAGTAATTTTGGGTCTGATAACATTACTGCCCAATACATTCGCTTGGATCTGCATTAAAAGATTGTTTGCTGTTGCTCCACCATCCACACGCAGCTCCTTGATCGGTATTCCACTGTCAGCTTCCATTGCCTGTAAAACATCTCTTGTTTGGAGCGAAATTGCCTCTAGCGAAGCTCTGGCAATATGTCCATTTGTTGTTGCCCGTGTTAATCCAAATATAGTGCCTTGAGCTCTGGCGTTCCAATAAGGCGCTCCCAGTCCAGCGAAAGTTGGGATAAATGTTACTCCGCCATTGTCTTTTTCGGAAAGTGCCAATTGCTCAATATCTGCAGATTTGTAGATAATATTAAGGTTGTCCCGTAACCATTGGACCAATGCACCACCAATAAATATACTTCCCTCTAATGCATATTCTGTTTTACCGTTGATCTTCCAGGCTACGGTTGTCAATAAGTTGTTTTTGGACACGATTGGCTTATCACCAATATTCATTAACATAAAACATCCAGTACCGTAGGTGTTTTTTACCATTCCTTTTTCTATGCATTGCTGACCAAAAAGAGCTGCTTGCTGATCTCCTGCAATCCCTGCAATTCTAACTTTATGAGCAAAAATCGTTGTTCTCGACTCGCCGTATATTTCGCTGCTTTCCTTAACTTCTGGTAACATAGAAGCCGGAATGTCGAATAATTCAAGAAGCTCCGTATCCCAATCCATCGTATGTATATTGAATAAAAGTGTACGGGAGGCATTGGTAACATCGGTAATATGAACATCCCCGCGTGTCAGATTCCATACCAACCAAGTGTCAATGGTGCCACAGATCAGCTCTCCGTTTTTGGCTTTTTCTCTTGCTCCGTCCACATGATCAAGAATCCACTTTATTTTTGTTGCTGAAAAATAAGGGTCAAGGATGAGCCCTGTTTTTTTCTGTATCATTTCATGTTTGCCAGATTTACGGAGCTCATCACAGTAATCTGCTGTGCGCTTATCTTGCCATACAATAGCATTATAGATTGGTCTACCGCTTTCTTTTTCCCAGACAACAATCGTTTCCCGTTGATTGGTTATTCCAATGGCAGCGATATTTTTACCATTCAGTCCGGCTTTCGTTGTGGCTTCGGCAGTGACACCTGCTTGCGTGGACCAGATTTCATGTGGGTCATGTTCTACCCATCCTGGTTGTGGAAAGATTTGTGTAAATTCTTTTTGCGCAATTGAAACGATATTTCTGTCCTTATCAAAAATAATGGCTCTGGAGCTTGTTGTACCCTGATCCATCGCCAAGATGTATTGTTGTTCCATAATCTGATTACTGCTGGTTATTTTCTATTAGTTTAAGATATAATTTTTTGCAACTTTCTCGAAATTTTCTATCTGATTTTTTTGCCAGTTTTCGTCTTTACCTAATTCTTGAGCGAGTATGCTGGCGACTTCCGGAGCAGCGGTAATTGCTGCTTTTGCATCAAGAAATAGGATGCGTACACGACGTGAAAGTACATCTTCCACGGTCTGTGCGAGTTCGTTTCGCACGGCCCATAATACCTCTGCTTTTTTAAATTCCAAATGTTCAACTAATTTTTCACCCCATACCGGATTTTCTTGTGCAAGCGCACGGATTGCCTCCTGGTCGGAGCCATAAATATACATGTGGTTACTTCTATCAGTTGTAGGAATAGCGCTATAGATTTTTTGTGTTGCTGAGGTACTTTCCTTTTTTGGCAAACAGCCAATTTTAATTGCTTTATCAACGGTGTCTTGTCCCATTCTGCGAAAGGTAGTCCATTTTCCTCCAGTCAAAGTTAGTAAATTTGAGTCGCTGACAATTACTTTATGACTTCGGGAGATTTCTTTGGTTTTGTTGGAATTTCCTGTTGGAGCCGCCAACGGTCGAAGACCAGCAAATACGGCTAATGCATCCTGACGGGTTGGCTGTTTAGTGAGGTAACGCCCAGCAGTTTTTAAGATAAATTCGATCTCTTTCTCTAGCGCTATTGGTTCCAGGCTATGTTCGTCAATAGGTGTGTCTGTGGTTCCTGCGATGACACGATTGTGCCAGGGGACAAGAAAAAGGACACGGCCATCATCTGTTTTTGGTATCATGATTGCGTCATCCCCCGGGAGAAAAGATTTGTCAAAAACAAGGTGTACACCCTGGCTCGGTCTCACCATTTGTTTTGCTTCGGGTTTATCCATTTTGAGGATATCATCAACAAAGATCCCTGTCGCATTGATAATCGCTTTACCCTGAATCGTGAAAACTTCTCCTGTATCAGTATCTTGCGCGATAACACCGTTAACTTTACCAATGCCGTTTTTGGTTAGATTAGTTACCCGCATATAATTAAGTGCTACGCCGCCCATTTGAATACAGGTCTGCGCTACATTGACAGCGAGTCTTGAGTCGTCAAATTGACCATCCTGATAAACAACACCGCCATAGAGTCCTTTTGTTCTGACTGTACTGATTCGACGTTGTGTTTCCTCCTTATTGATATGTATGGATTTTCCTAAGCTCAATTTGCCGGCTAAAAAATCATATATTTTCATGCCGATGGTATAGAAGGGACCGTCAAACCAGCTGTAATTAGGGATCACGAAAGATTGATTTTTAACTAAATGTGGAGCGTTTTGCTGTAGGAGCCCGCGCTCATGAAGAGCTTCCCTTACAAGAGATATATCGCCCTGAGCGAGATAGCGGACACCTCCATGAACGAGTTTTGTCGCTTTGCTCGAGGTGCCTTTCGCAAAATCAACCTGTTCCAATAATATCGTTTTGAATCCTCTGCTCAATGCATCCAATGCAACACCCAAGCCACTTGCTCCGCCTCCTATGACAATAACATCCCACTCGCTTGTGTCTTTTACTCTTTCTATTAATTTTGACCTTTTGAATTCTTCTTGTTTCATTTTGTTTCGTTTTTGGTCTTAAGTTACTGTCTCTTTTATTTGTCTATGTAACCCAATTATACTAAGTTATGGTATATTTATGGATTTTTAAAGGAATTTTATAAAAAAACACAAAAATAACACATGTTTGTTTTTGTTTTGTTTTGTTTTGTTATCTATGTTTTTTAATAATTCATTATCACTTTTTTGATGTTTTTAAAATAATTTGAGATAACATCATTTCTATGGCCTTGTTGTATATTCTTTGTTGTTTTGTAGCGAAGAACTATATACTGTTTAACCATTATAATAGGCTTATGTTTTGGTTTGGTAAAATGATTTTGTAATTTTAAATCATATAAATAATTTGTTGGATAATGAGAAGGATTAAATTATTGTTTTTTGGAATCGGCGTATTCTTGGGAAGCCAATTCGTACATTCAAGTGTAGTCGCTCAGGAAGTTTCAAAAACTCAGGATGAGCTTTCAAAGCCTTATAATCCAGAAGCAGACGCACAAAAAGATATCGATGGCCTGCTGCAATTGGCTAAGAAGGAAAAAAAGAATATCGTTATTCAAGCTGGAGGGAATTGGTGTGTATGGTGTCTGCGGTTTAATGATTATATTCATAAAACGGCGAGCGTAGACAAATTGTTAAAAAGTCGTTTTCTCTATTATCACCTAAATTATTCGAAAGAGAACAAGAATGAGGCGGTTTTTCAAAAGTATGCACCTGAAGGCAGTAAATTAGGTTATCCATTTTTTATTATATTGGATAAGAATGGAAAGACACTTCATGTACAGGAAAGCGGTAGTCTGGAGAAAGGAAAAAGCTACGATGAGGAAAAGGTTCTGAAATTCTTTAATACCTGGGTGGCAAAATAAAAAAGAACCACAACCGAATCTCTTAAGGAAAATCATAATAAAATAACGGAAAATACACGGCGAGCAGGTCTCTATATAAGGGGCCTGCTTTATTTTTTTGCAAACTGATGTATAAGGAATATTACTACACTAGATTTGGTATTCAGCGATGTATTTGGACGGAGACAGCAAGGAAAAAACTTCATTATTGACGCGGATTTGATAATGAGATTATACGGACCTAATAGGTATTTTACACGGTTTTATCCGAATGAAGTTCCTATTAAGTCCGTATCATGACCCTATTAAGTGATAACTTGTTAGGAGGTTACATGCTGTCTGACAAGGGGAGTTTAGATTGCAAATGATTGGAGAAAGCGGGGAGCTACTTAAAAGAAAAGGTCTCGATCCTAAGATCGAGACCTTTTTCTCTATGATTGATTAGCATACCTTCTTTCTAAAAAGATACGTTAAAATTTATAGCATCATTTTATTTAGGTGGGGTATCTTATTGATAACCCAATAGCTTCATGACTTGCTTGGAATTTTGTTCCTCTCCAAATACTTCGTAGTTGAAAGTCTCATCTCTATTTCTACGCACTAATACATGTTTAGGAGAAGGAAGTAGGCAATGATGAATTCCGCCGTATCCACTCAATACATCTTGGTAAGCTCCAGTATGGAAGAATCCTAAATATTGTACTTTACGTGTTTTAGGCATAAAAACAGAGTTCATATGTGCTTCCTGATTGTAGTAATCTTGGCCATCACAAGTAATTCCACCCAAATTGACACGTTCGTATTCCGAGTCCCAGTTGTTGATTGGTAATAGAATATATTTTTGGTTCAATGCCCAAACGTCAGGTAAGTTTGTAATGAAAGATCCATCAATCATAAACCAGCGCTCGCGGTCATTTTGTTGCTTACGTCCAAGTACTTTGTATAGGATGCCAGATGCTTCAGCAACGGTGTATTTGCCAAATTCTGTAATGATATCTGGTTCCATTACTTCGTGGTGTGCACAGATCTGTTTGATCCGATTGACGATTTCGTTGACCATGTATTCATAATCAAAATCGTGTACCAATGAATCTTTAAAAGGCATTCCGCCACCGATATCCAACGTATCTAAATCAGGATTTATCTTTTTGAATTTACAATAGAGGGTAACATATTTTTCCAGCTCATTCCAGTAATATGGCGTGTCTGATATCCCTGAATTGATAAAGAAGTGAAGTAGTTTTACTTTGAAGTTGGGATTGTCCGCTATTTTGTTATTATAGAATTCTACAACATCTTCTTGACGAATACCCAGTCGTGATGTATAAAATTGGGAATCTGGTTGTTCCTCCGAAGCTATGCGAATACCCAGAGCACAAGGTTCATCCAATTCAATCTCATCATCATAGAGGTTGAATTCTTCTTTGTTGTCCAGTACCGGTATAATATTTTTATATCCATCATGGATCATATCAACAATATACTGTTTGTACTGATAGGTTTTAAATCCATTACAGATGACTGTGATGTCTTTTGTCACGGTACCTTGTCTCTCCAGTGAATCAATCATCGGCATGTCAAATGCAGACGAAGTTTCAAGGTGGATGTCATTTTTCAAGGCTTCTTCTACGATGTGCTTGAAATGGGAAGATTTGGTGCAATAACAGTATTTGTAAGATCCACGATAGTTGTGCTTCAGAATAGCGGTCTGAAACAAGATTTTCGCTTGTTGAATTTTTTTGCTGACGATAGGCAAATAAGTAAAACGTAACGGCGTACCGTACGTTTCTATCATTTCCATTAAATTCAAATCGTGGAAATACAATTCGTCGTCGATGATTTCGAATCCGTCTTGCGGAAAACCAACACTTAAGTCAAGAAATTCCTGATAGCTCTGCATTTTTTATTATTTTTGCAAAGATATACTTTAATGGTGAATACCTAAATAAGGAATGTTATTTATTTCCAGTTCACTATCAGGAAGTTGTAAAATTTACAAAATCATTAAATGGCAAATTCTATTCAAAGGCGACTTGTTGAAGTCACTGTACAGGCTGTTAAAGCGCTTTACAATGCAGATATTTTAGAACATCAAATTGCTTTACAAGCGACTCGAAAGGAGTTTGAAGGGCAGATTACAATCGTAACTTTTCCCGTAACTCGCTTTTCGAAATCGTCTCCAGAGCAAACAGGTAAAGAAATCGGTACCTATTTGCAACAGCATATAACTGAAATATCGGACTTCAATGTGATAAAAGGCTTTTTGAATATTGTGCTTTCCGATGACTATTGGGTTTCCTTGTTGAATGAAACGATTGTTGCCAAAGATTTTGGTGTTTTCCCAGCGAATGGAAAGAAATTGATGGTTGAATATTCTTCGCCAAATACCAATAAACCATTGCATTTGGGGCATATCCGAAATAATCTGTTAGGTTATTCCGTCGCTGAAATCTTGAAAGCTTATGGTTACGAAGTCATCAAGGCAAATTTGGTGAACGATCGTGGTATACATATTTGTAAATCCATGCTGGCTTGGCAGAAATTCGGTGCGGGAGAAACGCCTGAATCTACCGGAATGAAAGGTGACCACCTTGTGGGGAAATACTATGTATTCTTCGATAAGGAGTATAAGAAAGAAATTGAAACATTGAAAGCTGAAGGGCAGTCGGAAGATGAAGCAAAAAAGAATGCTCCATTGATGAAGGAGGCTCAGTCTATGCTTCAAAAATGGGAGGCAGGAGACGAAGAGGTTATTACGCTTTGGAAAACGATGAACAGTTGGGTCTACGCTGGTTTTGAAAAAACCTATAAGCAATTGGGCGTAGACTTTGATAAATATTATTACGAATCTGATACCTATCTTTTAGGGAAAGATATCATTCAGGAAGGACTGGACAAAGGTGTTTTCTTTAAGAAAGAAGACAACTCTGTTTGGATAGATCTGACAGATGAAGGACTGGACCAAAAATTGGTACTCCGTGGCGATGGTACTTCAGTTTATATTACACAGGATTTAGGTACTGCGCAGCTTAAATATGATGAGTTCAAAATGAGTGAATCTATTTACGTTGTCGGTAATGAACAAGATTACCATTTCAAGGTTTTGTTTTTGATCCTTAAAAAACTAGGTAAATCATGGGCTGACGGTTTGTTCCACTTATCTTATGGTATGGTTGACTTACCTTCGGGTAAAATGAAATCACGTGAGGGAACAGTGGTGGATGCTGATGATTTAATGGACGAAATGCTTAAAACAGCACAGGAGCGTACAGAAGAACTGGGGAAAACCGAAGGTCTAGCTGAAGACGCCAAGGCTGCACTTTATAATACCATAGGGATGGGAGCATTGAAGTACTTTTTATTGAAAGTAGATCCAAAGAAACGTCTATTGTTTGATCCAAGCGAATCTGTAGATTTTCAGGGCCATACTGGACCTTTTATCCAATACACACATGCACGTATTAAATCTGTATTGAGTAAGGCTGAATTTGATGCCAATAGCCCTGTTTCCGTACTGACATCCATTTCGCCTTATGAACGTGATCTGATTCAGCAGTTGGGAGCATTTCCTGAAACTATTGAAGCGTCTGCACAGGAATTTAGTCCGGCGCAATTGGCAAATTACATTTACGAGGTTGCCAAGTTATATAATAAATTTTATCACGAAGAGAGCATATTGAAAGCCGAAGCCAATGATGTAAAGAATTTTAGATTACATCTGTCCGCTGCTGCAGCGAAAGTTATCGCCAAAGGAATGGGCTTGTTGGGTATCTGTGTACCTGAAAGAATGTAATGATATGAGGAAGATTCGTGTTGGCCTTATAGGCTTTGGTATTTCGGGACAGGTTTTTCATGCTCCTGTCATGCGTTCGATTGCGGCATTGGACCTTGTAAAGGTTACTGCGCGTAAGGCTGAGCAACAGGTGTTATTGAAAGAGCGTTTTCCGCAAGCTGAAATCGCTTTGTCTGCTGATGAAATTTTTGCTGATGATACGATCGAGCTGGTCGTGGTTGCGACTTCTAACGATATGCATTATCCAATGGCAAAACGTGCATTGGAGGCAGGAAAACATGTCGTTGTTGAAAAACCGTTTACAAATACGGTAGAACAAGCAGATGAGTTGATCGCCTTAGCGAAAGAAAAGAATTTGGTGCTTGCCCCTTATCATAATTTGAGATTTACTTCGGATTTCCGTACACTCGTGAAAATCATAGCAGGTGGACGATTGGGTAGGATTGTAAATCTGGAATCGAGATTTGACCGTTTCCGGAATTATTTGCGACCAAATGCCTGGCGTGAGGAAAATCTGCCTGGATCGGGTATATTTTACGATTTAGGCCCACATCTTATCGATCAGGCTTTGCAGTTATTTGGAAAGCCGAATGCTGTATTTGCAGATCTTGCCGTACAACGTGATCATGCAAAGACTATTGACAATTTTGACTGTATCTTGTACTACGATAACCTGAGAGTTTCGCTAAAAGGATCAATGCTTGCGAAAGAACCAACCCCACGATATCGCCTTTTTGGTATGAATGGCAATTTTGTAAAAAATGGCGTTGACCCCCAAGAAGCATTATTGCGGGATGGTAAGTTCCCCGATGAAGACCCAAATTGGGGCGAAGAGGATCCAAGTATTTATGGTAAACTGAACATTGTCGAAGACGGCAGAGATGTCGAGGAAATTATTGCGTCGGAACGTGGATCATATCCTGATTTTTATCAAAATGTTGCGGATACTATTTTAGGTCAAGCTACCTTAATCGCTTCACCGGAGCAGGCGCGAGATGTGATTCGTATCATCGAGCTTGGCTATCAGAGTCAATCAGAACGACGTGTCATTTCAACTGAAGATCAATTGATTGCTTATTAATATAAGACTGTGGATATATACGATGCTATTATCATTGGTGGTGGTGCCTGTGGTTTAATGTGTGCAACACAAGCAGGATTGCTGGGAAAGAAAACGTTGCTATTGGAGCGGAATGATAAGGTGGGAGCAAAGATCTTGATTTCAGGTGGTGGAAGGTGCAATTACACAAATACCGGAACTACAATTGCTAATTTTATCTCTGAAAATCCAGATTTTTTGCATGGGATATTTAAGCAATGGACCGTCGAGGATACCATTGATTTTTTCGAAGCATACGGTATTAAAGGACAGGAAAAGACCTTAGGACAACTGTTTCCCGAAACCAATAAAGCCAAAGATATCGTTGCGATATTTTCGAAAATTCTTTATGAAACTGAACAGGATATAGCGCTCAATACGCTTGTGAAATCTGTTGAAAAGAGCGCCAATGGATTTGTCGTTCAGGTAGAGACTTCGAAAGGAGCGTATCAGTATGAAACTAAGAAGCTGGTGATTGCCTCAGGAGGACTGCCGGTTCAAAAACTAGGCGCATCTGATTTTGGATTGCGTGTTGCAAAGCAGTTTGAACTAGAAATTGTGAAAACCGCGCCAGCACTGGTACCATTGACAATTACCGGTAAAGATGCGGATTGGTATACTTCCCTAGCCGGCAATTCGGTATTTTCGAAAGTCTCCACAGCCAATATGTCTTTTGAAGAGAATATATTGTTTACGCACTGGGGGTTGAGCGGCCCTGCAATTCTTCAGATATCAAGCTATTGGAAACCGGGACAGGAGATTACGATAGACTTGCTCCCAAATTTTAATCTGGAACAGTTGATCAAGGAAGAGCGGCAGCAGGGCGGGAAGCGATTGGTCTCACAATTGCTGAATGACTATTTTAGTCGAAAACTGGTGGATGCGCTTGGCAAATTCCTTACATTGGATATCAAAATAGCATCTTTGAGCAAAGCTGACGCTAAGTCGATTGTAGATACGGTTCACCGTTTTAAGGTCAAGCCCGCAGGTGATAAGGGCTATGATAAAGCCGAGGTGATGCGCGGCGGTGTTTCTACGGCGGAACTGCAGGGCAAAACATTAGAATCCAAGAAAATACCCGGTCTTTATTTTGGAGGTGAGACTGTCGATGTGACGGGCTGGCTTGGCGGATATAATTTCCAATGGGCCTGGGCAAGTGGTTATGCGATTGCACAAGCTATTTAGAGTCCATCAACCCGATATCATTTGGTTGCAGTGCCGTGGTGTTTTATAAATACAGTGACTACCTGTTTACTAACAATACAGCTTATTGGTTTCAGGTCAATCTCTGGTTTTACCGAAAAATGTTTTGAAGCTGAACTGAGGATCGATCAGAAGCTCGATATAATTAAATCCAGACTTTTACGAAAAACGGTTAGAAGCTCAGTGATTCTATGCAGTATCAGTTGACTTTTCCGAACGATCAGGATATAATTGAGCTGCAGCAACCAAACGTTGCCTTATCCGACTTTGTAAATTGCGTGGAGCAATCACCTTGATCGCTTCACCAAATCCTAAAATTTCCCGCTCCAGTTCAAAGTTCAGGACAACATCAAGACGAATTAATAAGGAGCCGTCGTCTTTTTTATCCAGGATCTGTTGAGAAGGATGGATAGGCTTGGTTTCTACATAAGGAGCATTTCTTGCATTTATTTCCAGAATAACACGATGGCCGCGATCTTTATGCGTTTTTGTGACTCCAATTGTATCGGAATAGTAACGTTCAAAATCTACCCCTGTATATTCTTTATACGAATTTTTTCCCATTTCCTCTATTGTTTCGATCCGATCTAAAGCAAGTGTCATTAATCCCTCGCTTTTTCTGTGGTGCCCAATGAGAAACCAACGATTACGGTATTCTTTTAATAGGTAGGGGGAGAATACCAGATCTTGTTTTTGTAGTGCTTTAAAAGATTGATAGCCTATTAGAAGTGGTGTTTTTTCACGAATAGCCTGATGGAGCTCGCTAATAAATGATAAGCCTTTCAAAAGATTATTGCTCTCCATTTGGATAATGGAAGGTTGATTATCTTTTTTAGTATGAATACTATCCTCAAGGCGTGCTACAATATCGCTCATTTCATCAAAACTCGAAAAGCCGCTGACATGTTTTAAGACCTCTACAGCTTCCTTCATTTTTTGCATATCGCCAACCGAAATAGGCGAGTTGCTTATACTATAATTTGGGTCTTCGTAAGTATAAAACTTACGATGTGTGACAACAATAGGCGCATTATAACCTAATTTATTACTGCGCATCAACTGTATATCGCCCTGAACAGTGCGTTTACTTATGCCATTCTTGATGCCTTCAAACTCATAGAGGGCATCAGAAACCTTTTCCATTAAGTCTTCTAAAGTCCACTTACGATGTCTTAACCGAAGACAGTTATCTATTGTTTTGTAGCGGATCAGTGCGAGTTTGTTTAATGCCATGTTTTGTTGATGCAAGTTTAGATGAAAATACAAAAACTTTATCTTATCTACGCAAGAGTGTTGCGTAATTTTTGAGATGGGTAAAGCCTTATGCCCAGCTTTGTTGAAATTGTAAAGAAATTGGCTGTTTATCCAAGTAAAATCGCTACTTTTGCACAGAAGCAAACTGGTTCTATCGCTGCTCTTTTTGGGAGGAGAGGAAAGTCCGGGCAACATAGAGCGACACGCTTCCTAACGGGAAGGATGTTATTTTAAATAGCAGACAGAAAGTGCCACAGAAAATATACCGCTTTTCGGAGTAAGGGTGAAAACGTAAGGTAAGAGCTTACGGTCTTGTATGGTAACATATATTACGGTAAACCTCGTGTGTTGAAAGACCAAATAGGTTGCGAAATCCGAAGGCTGCTCGTCTTCTTTCAATTTATTGGAATTCGTAATGGGTAGGTTGATTGAGTTTGTCAGCGATGGCAAATCTAGATAAATGATAGAAATTCCACTTCGGTGGTCTACAGAACCCGGCTTACAAGGTTTGCTTCTTTTTCGCTAATTGCTAAAAAAACCTTATATTGATTTCCGTAATTGAAAATAGCATAACGCTGAATTTATGAGTACAATTTTAATCATTGACGATGAACGCGCCATCAGAAGCTCTTTGCGTGATATCTTAGAATACGAAGATTATACGATTTTAGATGTTGACAATGGTCGTGATGGATTGGAGATCTTAAAAAAAGAAAAGGTCAACTTGGTTCTGTGTGATATCAAGATGAATAATATGGACGGGATGGAAGTGTTATCTGAGGCACATCAGAGTAGTCCAGATATTCCTTTTATAATGATCTCTGGCCATGGAACGATTGAAACCGCGGTTGAGGCAGCAAAAAAAGGAGCTTTTGACTTTTTGGAAAAACCACTGGATCTAAACCGATTGCTCATTACGGTTCGGAATGCGCTGGATAAAAGTTCTCTTGTCACTGAAACCAAAGTATTAAAACGAAAAGTAAGCAGCTCAAAAACCAAAGATATATTAGGGGAGTCGGGTGCAATTAAACGTATCAAAGAGACGATAGATCGTGTGGCTCCAACAGAAGCGAGAGTTCTGATTACCGGTGCAAATGGTTCAGGTAAAGAGCTTGTGGCCCGTTGGTTGCATGAGAAATCAAATCGTTCACAAGCGCCATTGATTGAAGTAAACTGTGCTGCCATTCCTTCAGAATTGATCGAATCAGAATTGTTTGGACATGAAAAAGGATCATTTACTTCAGCAATTAAACAACGTATCGGTAAATTTGAACAGGCGAGTGGTGGGACATTGTTTTTGGACGAGATCGGTGATATGAGCCTTTCCGCTCAGGCCAAAGTGTTGCGTGCTTTACAGGAACATAAAATAACCAGAGTTGGTGGTGACAAAGAGATTGATGTCAATGTACGTGTTGTAGCTGCGACCAATAAAGATTTGTTAAAGGAAATTGAAGACGGCAATTTTAGAATGGACTTATATCATCGCCTCTCGGTGATTTTAATCCATGTGCCAGCGCTGATAGATCGTGTTGATGATATTCCATTGCTTTCAACAAACTTTTGTGAAGAAATATGTATGGAATATGGTATTCCTGTAAAGGAAATTACAAATGCGGCGATGAGAGAATTAAGCCATCTTCCATGGACAGGAAATATTCGTGAATTGCGTAATATGATTGAACGACTTATTATTTTGAGTGATAAATCTATTACCGATAAGGATGTTGTCGCATTTGCTAATCCTTCACGTGAACCGGTAAATGGAATTGCCCACGAAAAGGGGACGGTGAATTACGGCCTAGATATGGATTCGTTTGACTCTTTCCAAGATTATAAGGATCATGCGGAAAAAGAATTTATAAAATATAAATTGGAGAAAAATAACTGGAATGTTTCCAAGACTGCAGATGATCTGGATATACAACGGAGTCATCTCTATAGTAAGATTGAAAAGTTTGGTCTCAAAAGAGACTAGCAAAAACAAGGGCTTCTTTTGGAAGCCCTTGTTTTTTTATAAACCCTTGTAATAGTTCTTATGTGTAATGTGAAGCTGCACTGCTAAAATGATCCTAATGTCCAATAATCGATCATTTTATTAGGAGGTTTTTCTATTTCAATATAGCCTTCACATTAGCTACTGAAATTTCAGTGTAGTTTCTGATATACGTATCGCTAGTCGGGAGCTCCTCCTTTTTGTGCGTTGACAATACGGCAACAACTTTCATTCCCGCATTCTGTGCCGCTGTAATGCCCGAAAAAGAATCTTCAAACACAATGCATTTTTCAATTGGCATACCCAGATTTTCCGCTGATTTCAAATAAACTTCGGGATGAGGTTTGTGCAGTTTTACATCCTCGCTGCTCAACGTTGATGAGAAAAGATCCCGGATCTTTAGTTCATCCAAAATCAGATCCATATTTTCTTTAGGAGCCGATGTTGCCACCGCAAGTTTGAAGCCCTTGTCTTTTAAATCTTTCAGAAATTCGATCAAGCCTTTAATAGGGGCAACATGTTCTTTATAGATGACCCTAAAAAGCTGCTCTTTTTCAAACTCAAGCGTACGTAACTCTTCAGGAGAGATCGGACGTTGAAAAAAATGTTGCATGATATAGCTGTTGTGTTTGCCATACATATGCTGTTCGAATTCTTCTTCAGTAGCCTGCTGTACGTTATGGTTTTTAAAAAAAGCTCTGAAAGCTTCTGCATGAAAGGGATTTGTGTGGCTTATAACCCCGTCCATATCAAAAATTGCCGCGTATTCTGTCATTTGGCTAATATACAATAATTGCTTTATTTGATTGTTTGGCAACTTTCATATTCTGGTAAATATTTTAAGATGATATTACAATATGCTCAGATTATAACGTCCTTTATCGGAACCACTCACTTCTTTATGAAACTGAAAGAAATCCTCATAGTTGCTTGCTGGGTAATTTCCTTCGAAGAGCTCCAGTTTTCGATACGTGAAAAGTTTATTTCCTTTTATCTCCGACTTAAATTCATATTTGCCAAACGGTTTTTCGATCACCTTTTGTTCGGGGGTTATTGTTTTTAAAATATTATTTGGCAGTGCAATGCTAATGCTGTCAATGTCAACATATCCACGTTCTATAAAAATATCTTCTGTACGGTTTTTATTCTCAGATATGCTGGATTGGGTATTGAAAATATTGGGCTGAATCAGCATCTTATTACCGTTTTTTACTGCATAGTTTTTAATGGAAATTGACAAATTCTCTTCAATAAATGGTTTATCTTGTTTGTGTTCGGTGTATTTTACCTGTTCAAAATTAATGTTGTCGATATTATAATATTCTGCCAGCAGTTTAGTTTTCTCATTATTGCTTGCTAAAAGAATTTCCATATGATTTTCATACTGCGTACCATAAAATTTGGTGTTTAAGGAGCCTTTTATACTCCCATCATCGGATAGGCTAAGATCGGCATTACGAAGCTGAAGATTGATGGCATTGCTATATTTTGGCGTATGCATAATCACACCACCATTTTCGGTACAGGCAATGACATCTCTGTCATCTGTAAAATTGCTTAGGAATCCAAAAGGGAGGTTCTGGCTGGTACATTCCAACCAGGTCGTGTCATTTTTGAACGGCAGGCATAGGATTGCATGGTTTCCATCTTGTACATTTGCAAATGTTTTATGAAAATTCTCCTTGCGTTTACCCGCCTCAACCATACAGTAGTAAGAAGGTATACCTACAGCAGATAACATGCTTCCCATATAGTTGACCAAGGCTTTACAGTCACCATAACCTAAACGGTCAACCTCAGAGGCCGGGAAAGGCTCAAGTCCACCAATTCCAATCTGAATACTGATGTATCTCGTGTTTTTCTGCAAATAGTCATAGAGGATCTTCGCTTTTTCTTGATCCGATGAGGCGTTCTTTGTAAGTGATATGAACTTCTGTTTTGAAGCTTCAGTAAGATCTTGCTTTTTGCTTAATAATTTAGTTGAAAACCAGTCACCATACTCTTTCCAGTCACTAAAATTGCCTTCTTTTCCATAATAGACAAAGTTTTTGGGAACGATCAATACACTTGTTCTTTTCAGATTGGGATTGGGACTATAAGATTCCTCTTTTTTCGCTGGAATTTGTTCTGCATTCCATGTTTTACTGACTGTTTTGTCGGTTTTTTCCTCTTTGATATTACCTTTATAGTTTTTTGACTCGATACGGAATTCGCTACCGATCGGAGTGATAAATTGGTAACTACTTTTTTCAACGGATACATTGTTTGAAACTTCCGGAGTCCACGAAGGAATGATTAAGTTTTGTTTATGCCTTACTTCGTATTGATATTCGATGGTATAGGGGTAGCTATGATAATCCGGGATATAGACTTTCATCCTTGAGTCAGCAAACATTGTACTGTTGTCGACTGCACTTACATCTTTAAAATCCTTGGTTGCAATTTTTTTCTGCAATATTCCCATTTCATTATAGATCGCACCCTTTATGCTTTTGATCTCATTTGATTTGTTATAATGTATCGGAAGAGCGGCATAGTAATCCCCGTTTTTATTATAAACGGTAATGACACGTGTAACGGTTTCAGTGACCTGCTCAGGGGATTTTACTTCCACGACAGTTTTATCATTTCGGACTGTTGCTACTGCCCGACTTTTTAGCGCGCCCGGAATCTGGGCAATATCGTAGTTTTCCTGAGCAATTGAAGCAATTGGAATCAGGAAATAGGCTAAATTGGCAAATAACGTTTTCATTTTTTTGTGGTTAATCTAATGTCTAATTTCTGCTGTTGTATAATGCGTGAATAGAGCTCTTTTAAAGAGAAATATTCGTCTACCGTAAATATTGGTTTATTAAAACTAAGGCTCCCCATAACCTCTAGTTTGGTGCCAGTTAGCTGTGTGATGTATTTATATCTTGCAGCAGATTCGGGAAGAGCCAAAGATACATTTTGTGGTTTATCGGTTACTTCGTATTGCTCCGGGATTTCCAATTGGATATTATATTGGAGCTTAGACTTAAATCCCATATCTACCGGATAAGTACGATCTTGAATTTTGAACGGATTATAGGATATGCGATCGATGACGTTTGGAGCAAGCGATAATATATTGTTTTCTTGCTGTTTATTAACATCTAACGTAATATCAAAGGTCTCGTTTAGTACCTGATCGAGTTCGTTAAGATGTTCAATTTTGGCATTGGTAAAACTGATGTTGGGCATCTCTTCATCCAGTTTTTCCCAATATTCTTCGAGAGAATTGAATTTGGCTATATGTTGCCTTTTTAAGAGCGCTTTATTGCCTTGACTGCTGATGATAAGTGTGCCCTTAATTTGACCTTGGTCATTCAGTACGCCCGTCAACGCATAGTATTGTTCGGATATCTCCTCGGAGGTTAGGGGGAACCAATCTGAACTCTTTTTGGAGTATATGATTCGGCCACGCTCATTGAGGGATTGCAGTGACAACGAGCCAAAGGGTAGATAGCTATTCGATGCATCTAATTTGTATTTGATTCCATCGATGTCCACACAGGCGATTACATAGTCAAAATCAGATAATACTGGAAATAGTGAATTGGGGTTGCCATTCCGTCTTGTCGATAAAATAATTGGATAAGCATCTAAATCCGCAGCTTGTAGGGCAGTAATCAGCGATAAATTGATATCACCAATATTACCAGTTCTTTTTTCTAAGGCTTTTTCTATTCCATTTTCCGAATATTTTCCAAGATAGTTATTCCATTTTATCTGTTTCTTGATGTAGTCGTAGATTTTGTTGGCCTTTACCAATTTTGAATCATCTGGAGATAAAAGCGTTGACAACGTAGTTTTGAATAGATCTGTTTTTTTGAATTGTCCACCAAAGGTCTTCTCATTCATTAATTCTGTGTCAACATCTTTCCATGTTTTACTAAATGTTTTTTTGACACCAGTGCTTGGATAAAATATGGACTCGAGTTCGTAATATATAGCGGATTTAAAATTTTTGGGAGAAGTCATAAAGTCTTCTTCAACAAAAGCTGGAATATTGGACATCGTATAGGTGAGCTTTGAACAATCCATTCTTACTCCATCCAAAAAAAGATATTCCTTCAAAACTTCTCCCTTTTTTTGGTCATCAAGTCTATAGGGGCCACGCAATACCACATTATAGGTAAAAGATGCTGGTATGATAGCGATATATTGGCTTTGTAATTTGGGGATATCATCCTGAAATTTCCATGTCTTAAAATTAAATAGATCCTGTTCGAGGGTTCGATAAGAAACTTCTATGATGGATCCTTCTTTAATATTTGGAAGCGTGAATTTGTTCAGATCGAGGTAAGTAGAGTAATTTTCTTTAAAAACCTTTTTATTTTCAAGTTCTGTTCGAATGATCTGTCCGTTTTCCAAATTGTAGGTAACAGCCTTCAATTCGTCTAAGTAGTCACGGATATAACTTCCTCTTTTATAGGACGGGATCTCGAAATTGGCTTTTTTAAAACCCTCCTTATTATTTATACGAATGAGGACATGGTATTCGTGCATTAATTTTATGCGATGATCATAGTCATCGACGAAAACTGAGCTTTGCCCGAATTCTTTTAGCACAATAGCATTTGCATTGCTATCCAGTGCTGTAGTTGAGAAATCTGAAATGGCAACCTTACCAAAATCGAAATTCTGTCCAAAGATGTTCGAACAAAAACAAAATATTAAAAATAGCGTTAAAAAATGGCGCATAACTTAGGCGTAATTTGTATACGAATATAAGTTTTTAGCCAAAATTAAACGATACCTCTAAAAAATATTATTTGTCTATTTGTAGTAGATTGTCAATGACTTCGGTAATATTATCAATATCCTCACCATCTTCTAACATTGAAAATGCGAGGTAGGTTGCGTAGATCTCAGGACTAAACTTAACATGTTTGTCTGCAATGAACTTATCAATCTGTTGTTCATTGCATTCAAAATTGATGCTTTGCAATTCATTGAACAAGTTTGTTGAGATCGTCTGGTGATTTTCTCCACAGGCAAATCCTGCGATAATATGGAATAGAAATTTATCGGTTATTTCATCATCTTCCTTTTTGAACATAGCACGAATATGCTTATAATCGAATTTAGTTTTTGCACTATTGACTATAGTGTCCCAAATCTGATACTCCGCTTTTGTCTCCATAGCTCACTTTAAATTTATATTGGTATAAGCAATATACTAAAAATAATTCTATTCTAAGCAAGGATGACGACAAGATTTCTCTGAAAAAGACATACAGGTTGTATATCTTTTCTTTTGTTCTAGCTGAGTGTAGGTTAAGACTGTAGCAGTTTGAAAACCATTTCACCTAACAGGCAACCCAATAGAATTCCAAAAAGAATGGATAGACTTACTTTGAACCATACAGGGCTTGTTTTTAATGCTAATTTCATGGTGCAAAAATGCCTTAAAAATATCCTTTTATAAAGAAATTTAGCGAGGAAAATGCCTCCTGTAGTGATATGATGACAAGAGATTTTAGGCTTTGTGGTATGATAATTGAAAATTAATATTTGAATTCGATTTTTTTAGTAATTTAAGTCGGAAAATGATTTTTTGAAAAAGCCTGATTTATAATTATGATGACACGAATAGTATTGACAGTATTTCTATTTACCATAACAAAGATGGGACTGGGACAGCAGCTGAATATTGATAAGATCCGGAAAGATTATGCGGAGGCAGTAAAGGACGAGGATCTGTGTGAACGTAATTTTGATATACTCGATGACGGGGCTAAATCCACTACAGAGAAGGTCTATCGTGCCGCCTATGAGATATTAATAGCAAAACACATGGGCAATCCATTTAAGAAAGTCGGCCAATTTAAAGAAGGTAAGAAGCATCTGGAGGAGTTGATCAAAGATAACCCCAATCATATCGAGGCAAGATTTATTCGATGGAGTGTGCAGGTTCATGCACCGTCTTTCTTGGGTTATAAAGATAATATCATCGAAGACAAAAACTTCTTGGTCAAAAACCTCCATAAGTTGCCGAATGAAGAGGCAAAATCAATTATTTACAATTATCTGAAAGGAGCTAATCCTTATTTGAAAGGTGAGCAGATATTCACTAATGTGGAGTTAAAGGAGTTAGGACAATAGACGTTAAAGGATGTTAATTCGATAGGCTACTATTTTTTTGGCTGAAATATTGCTTTATCTTGGTTCAACGAATTAATTCAACATCTACAAAATTAGAATGCTATGAAAAATATAGTTTTTCCGATGTCCATACTGACCGCAAGTTTATTTTTTACGGGATGTGGTGTCAGTAAAAAAACATATGTAGGTTTGCAGACAGAGTATAAAACCTTGCAAACACAGTATCAGGATAGTCAGCTTCAATTGACTGAAAGTCGGTCACGGATTAAAAGTTTGGAAGATCAATTAGCTTCAGAACGGCAAAATAATGCTGATCTTAAAGCTGCTTATGCTGCCTTGCAAGGGTCTTTGGATAAGAGTATCAATCAAAACTCACAGGGAAATGTCAATATTTCCAAGCTTGTTGATGAAATCAATGCTTCAAATAAATACATTAAACACCTTGTTGAGACTAAGAACAAGTCTGACTCGTTGAATTTAGTATTGACAAATAATCTGACCCGCTCACTGAGTCGAGAGGAATTACAGGAGGTTGATGTGCAGGTGTTAAAAGGTGTCGTTTATATTTCACTGGCAGATAATATGCTGTACAAGTCTGGAAGTTATGAAATCAGTGATCGTGCTGATATGACTTTAAGCAAAATAGCCAAGATTATTCAAGATTATAGGGATTATGAAGTGCTGATAGAAGGTAATACAGATACAGACCCGATTTCGAAACCCAATATTCGGAACAATTGGGATTTAAGTACATTACGGGCATCTTCTGTTGTTCAGGCATTACAGACCAAGTATGGTGTTGATCCGAAGCGACTGACAGCCGGTGGTAGGGGAGAATATAATCCTGTAGCTGACAATTCAACGGCTCTTGGAAAACAACGCAACCGGAGAACACAGATTATTATTACACCTAAGTTGGATCAATTTATGGAATTGATCGACAAAGCTCCAGAGCCGACTGAGGTTACACCGGCACAATAATGAAAATTAGATAAATAGCTTTCACCTCGATATTGTGTATAGAAAAAAATCCTTTCCAAAAGCTGGAAAGGATTTTTTTTATCCAAAGAATTTAGTAGGATCAAAACCGTGTTCTTTCAGCACATCGTCCGGAACACCATTCCATACGCCTGGTTTGTTGCCGGCATATCCGATATCTTTGATGCCAATTTCGCTGGTGTAGAAGCCAGAAGACGTCAGGTTGCGCATTAATGAGAAAAATGCTGCTCCTTGCTGCATTTCAGGTTTTGCCAATTCAGGATAAGCAATTTCATCAATGAGTGCGAGCTGATCCTTTGTATCGCATTTTATAAATACATTGCCATGCCGTCTTTTGGTCTGAAGGTCAAGCCAGCGTAGTCCACCACGCATCGGGATTTTATTGTCGGGCAAATCCTTTACAATAAACTCGATAAAATCCGGAACTCCCGCCTCGGAGGCGCTACCTGATTTGCTGTCCTTTGGAATAATGATGTCGGCTAAAACGGTAATTGTTGCCATTTCATGTTCATCAAAAAACTTCTCTTCTTTTAGCCGTGCTGTCCGTTCATATTCAAAATCTTGGATACCGGGTAGTTTATCAGCATTTGCGGCTGTTGTATTTTTGGCGTCTTTTGTGTTACAAGCTGCGGTTAAAAGACCTGATCCAGCAGCAATAAAGCCTAATGCTTTTAGCGATTCTCTTCTATTCATGCTTTAACCATTTAATTTTTTCTTTTCCTGCAATATATATTCTGCGGTACGCATCGACAGCGCTAAAATTGTCCATGTAAGGTTTTTATCTCCTTGTTGTACAAATGGTCCCGCATCGACCACATAGAGGTTTTTACAGTCATGTGCCTGCCCCCATTTGTTTAATACCGAGGTTTTCGGATCGTTACCCATTCTGGTGGTACCACCTTCATGAATAATTTTTCCGGGAGCTTCCAAACCATATAAGGTGTCGGCACCAGGGATTTTTGATGTGATGACAGCTCCCATTTCATGCATAATGGATTGGAATGTTTCCTGCATATGCTTCGCTTGGGCGATTTCTTCATTTGCCCATTTGTAATTGAAACGGAGTACAGGGATACCAAATTTATCAACTTGACTCGGGTCGATTTCACAGTAGTTATCTTTTCTTGCCAATGCAGTGCCACGTCCAGCCATACCAACATTTGCGCCATAGTAACTACGGTAATCTTCTTTAAGCGCCGTGCCATATCCACCCTTTGGTTTTGTTTTTCCATCGCCACCTTTTCCGGCGTCATTTACCTTTGGTACCCAGTTTAGGAATCCATAAGATGGCATATGGAGACCGCCACCATATTCAATATGGTATCCTCTCGGGAAATTCAGTTTCGCGTTGTCTTCCCACCAAGGTGAATAGATATGGACACTTCCAACGCCATCTTCGTTATATCTTTTGCGGTCGAGTAATTGTGGTAAATAACCAGACAGACTGGCTCCTGTGGAGTCATGGAGGTATCTGCCGACCAAGCCGCTGCTGTTACCAACACCACCCGGATGTGCTTTAGATTTTGAATTTAACATAATGCGGGCGCTTTCACAGGCACTGGCTCCAAGAATTACAGTTTTTCCTTTTACCGTATATTCCTGTAAATCTTTTGTGTCAACATAGGACACACCGATAGCCAATCCTTCGTCGTTGGTCAATACTTCCCGTACCATTGCATTGTCGATTACCTTTAAATTCCCTGTTTTCATTGCGGGAATGACCAAACAGGATGAGGATGAGAAATCGCCATATACTTTACATGCACGACCACATTGGCCACAGTAGAAACAAGTGCCTCGGTCTTTAATATCTTTGGATACTTCGGTCAGCACGGCACCCCGTCCCGGAATGACAGGTACACCCGCTTTCTTAGCCCCTTTTGCAATATATAGTTCATTAAGACGAGGCTTAGGAGGTTTCATAAAAATACCATCAGGTTCATTATGTATACCCTCGGCTGTACCATAAATACCGATCATACGGTCTACGCGATCATAAAATGGTTTGACTTCATCATAAGTGATAGGCCATTCATCGGTGGTACCATCTTTCGGTTTGAAATCATCTGGACCCATACGCAATGAGATGCGGCCCCAGTGATTGGTTCTACCACCAAGCATCCTTGCTCTGAACCATTCGAATTCGGTTCCACTAACTTTACTGTAAGGTTCTCCTTCGATTTGCCAGCCACCAAAGGCCGCATCGAAATCGCCAAAAGGTCGTGTGGTACCAGCTCCTCTCCGGGGTGATTCCCAGGGCCAACGTAACTGCAACGAATCTTTTGCGGGATCGTAAAATGGGCCAGCCTCCAGCATCAATACTTTGAGACCAGCATGTGCCAGAATATATCCGGCCATACCTCCACCTGCACCTGAGCCTATGACGATAGCGTCAAACAATTCGGGATTCTCTTTAATTTGATAATTTGACATAATTAAATTGAGTAATTAATTGAAAAGTCTGCGAGATACATTTTTTTAAGAAATTCAATATCTGCGGGAAGGTTTCAACTAATTGATGGTTATTGTTTCATGTTTAAAATCATCGTGAATATATTGATAAAATTTTATTTTTTTTCAATTTAATTTATCGTTTTAGCATTATTCTAAATAAAGAATAGGAGATTGTTACAAAACAATGTGTAGTTCGCTGGAATGAGACTCGATTGGTTGAGTATGCTGAGATAAAAATTGAGCCGATATCGAGGCATCAGAAATATCGGCTGTTTTGTTTTACCTAATTTTTTAAGCTGATCGTTCTGTCTATGCCGATATCATCTTGAAACATTTCATCATGTGAGATGACAAGGAGCGTGCCTTTATAATGTTGAATTGCTCGGGTAAGGATACGAATGTTTTGGATATCCAGATTATTGGTCGGTTCATCTAATACAATGAGATCCGGAGCCTGTTGTCTAATCGTTAAGCAGCATAGGATCAGGCGCATTTTTTCGCCACCACTTAAAAGTCGACAAGGCTTGTCCCAGTCGTCCTTCCCAAATAAAAAGCGGTTGAGTCTGATTTTGATCTCATGTTCTGGTAGCGATTCACTATTATAATATTGAGCCTGCTCATAAACACTCAACCGGAGGTCGATAAGCGAGTACTCCTGGTCGAGATAGATAGCGCTAAAGCGTTGTCGCTCAACCTGACCTTGAGAGGGAGTGAGCTGACCTAATAGGATTTTGATCAATGTGGTTTTACCGGAACCATTTTTCCCCTGCAAGATAATACGCTCCCCGCTGAATATTTGCAGATCCATATTTTCTGGCCAAAGTTCATCTGTATTGTATTTGAAATTGATTTTGGTCGCTTTTATCATACTTTTTCCGCGTGGGAAGTTGCTATTTCCCAAATCAATTTTCATTTCATCTAAGGCAGCTTTCGTACCTCTAAGTTCTTGCAGATTGGATTTTATATCCCCAATTTTTTCCTGATGGACACTTTTGATTTTGGCCGTGCTTTTTTCGGCATTATTCCGTAGTGTATTCATCATGATGCGGGCAACACCTGCTTTTTCCTGTTTTTTTTGACCACGATTGTTTAATCTGTTTTGCCGTTCAATCGTTTCTCTTTCTTTCTCTTTGGCTGTTCTGATCGCTTTTTCCTGATGATGGATATCCTGTTCTAGCGCATTGCGTTCTATTTCTTTTTGAGATTCATAAAATGCATAGTTTCCACCGTATCTTTTTATACCCCTCGGCGTCATTTCTAGTGTGTCCTCCAATAGATTGAGCAGTGTTCGGTCATGGCTGACAACAACGATGGTTTGTTTTGAAGACTGTATCCATTGATAAAGCAGCTTTTTACTGTCAATATCCAGGTGATTGCTGGGCTCATCCAACAGGATAAGCTCACATTCGTGAATTTGGATCCCTGCCAATAAAACTTTTGCCTTTTGGCCACCACTGAGATCCGACATTTTCTGCGTCAAATGAATTTCAGGCAAATTCCAATATCCAAAAGCCTCTTGGCAGCGTTCTTCCAGTGTCCAGTCATCTTGAAGGATATTAAAATTTTCCTCTGAGGCATTGCCGCCTAAGATGGCATAAAAAGCATTTAGTTTTTTGTCAATGCCAAGAGCCTGTGCGACCGTTAAATCATCGTATTGTCCGGTAATTTGTGGCACATAAAAAGGGCGGGTATCACTGTGCATACCGCCTGTTGTGGGCAATAGCTCTCCGGCGATAAGGCGTAATAATGTTGATTTACCAACACCGTTGTTGCCAATTAATGCTATTTTCTCGTGTGAGTTTATTGTTAGACTTATGTTTTCAAACAATAAATCTTTATTCGGATGTATATAGGATATCTGTTGTAATGAAATCATGCTAAAATTCTTTATAATGTTAAAAACAGTCCATTTCGGTAAGTTATTTACCGTTGGTATTTATTACGCTCTAAAGAATCTTAATCTTACATACAGTTTTTATTTGATTTTAAGAACTACAAATATACCAGTTTATTTCTAATCTCAAAACAACTGTTTTATCTATAGTCAAATTCCTTAATGTTTAAACATAAATTTGTATAATAGTGCTCCAAATTTTGAATGTAAATTATTGCTATTTGCGTTGAACAAATCGTAATTTTGAAAAAAAACATGGTGAATAAAATACTTATTATCGATGACGAAGAGAAGCTTCGTACACTGCTTGCTAAGATCATCAGCTTGGAGGGTTTTGAAGTAATCGAAGCTGCTGATATCAAATCTGGTTTGAAAAAGCTTGATATTTTCGATGTCGATGTAGTATTATGCGATGTTAAGTTGCCTGATGGTAACGGTGTGGAGACTGCGAAATTGATTAAGGAGCGCTATCCAGTTGTTGAAATCATATTATTGACTGCCTATGGTAATATTCCGGATGGAGTTCAGGCGATTAAAAATGGTGCTTTTGAATACATTACCAAAGGTGATGACAACAACCGGATTATTCCTTTACTCTATAAAGCCTGTGAGAAAGTAGCACTGGCACGAAGAGTAAGACAGTTGGAGAAACAATTAGGCAATAGGCTTTCATTTGACAAAATTATAGGGCGTTCTGTTGCGATTAAATCCGCCATCGCGCTTGCGCAAAAAGTATCCGTAACAAGTACGACTGTCCTACTAACCGGAGAAACAGGAACTGGTAAAGAGGTATTTGCACAAGCGATTCATCAGGCCAGCCCACGTAAGGAGCGTAGTTTTGTTGCCATTAATTGTGCGGCTTTCACAAAAGATCTGCTGGAAAATGAGCTGTTTGGACATAAAGCAGGGGCTTTTACAGGAGCGACAAAGGACCAGCGTGGTCTATTCGAAGAGGCTCATTTGGGAACTATTTTTTTGGATGAGATTGGTGAGATGGCGATTGAACTCCAAGCCAAAATTTTACGGGTACTGGAGACCGGTGAATTTTTAAAGGTAGGTGATTCCAAGCCGACGAAAGTGGATGTCCGTATTATCGCTGCAACAAATCGGGACCTTGAAGCTGAAATCGATTCAGAACATTTTAGAAGCGATTTATTTTATAGATTGTCCGTATTTACAATTCAACTACCACCCCTACGTGAGCGTGTTGAGGATATTCGATTGCTGGCTCAATATTATGCAGATATTTTTGCGGCAAAATCGAATCTCAAACCGCTAAAAATGACGGCTGAATTTGTTGCTGCTCTCGAACGAAATCCTTGGCGGGGAAATATCCGTGAATTGAAAAATGTGATTGAACGTAGTGTCATACTGAGTGAAGATGGACTGCTTGATCTGAGCAGTCTTCCTTTTGGAATGAATAGTTTGAAATCGGAACAGGCGCTGTCTTCCGGCTTCTCTATGGCAAACATAGAACGTCAACACATTCAACGTGTATTGCAACATACAAATGGGAATAAAGCCGAAGCTGCACGATTGCTAGAGATCGGTGTAGCAACATTGTACCGGAAAATTGAGGAGTATAAAATGCAATAAGGCAAGATTAAACACAACTCGTCTTGTTGCATTTGTTTTCTTGACTTTGAGGTTGTTTTGTCGGTATTCCTTAACACCTTGCTGGGACCAGTATGCTACTTGGCCTGCTATTTCTTTGCCGTTTGAAGCCTGTTTTATTGCCATTATAGCAAAGAAATAGCAGAGAAATAGCAAAGAAAAGGCAAGCGAAGCCCAAGGAAAGTCCCTAGAAAGCCCAAAGAAGCTTCGAAGAAACGGCCTAGAATAAGTAAAGGATAACCAATAAATAAGCAAAGAAATAGCAATAAATAAGCGAAGGATAAGCAAATAATAACCAAAGAAAAAGGGACATATATCTTTGCTTCATTTGTCAAATCTGCTTTTCGATACAGTCCCTTTTTGTTTCCTTTAATGATCTACAATAGATCCTGCGGCATGTCAGCCAGCGGCCGCAGGATCGGCAAACCGCTAAAGTTTTATCTCGTTATCATCAATAAGTTTAGCATCCCGTGTATTTTTCTGAACGGCGATCGCAGAGAATATACTTAGCGAAAAAGACATGGCGTAGAACCCTTTTTCGCTAAGTAGCAGATCAGCATTCCATAATCCGATAATCAATAAGACTACTGCAGCAATTGTTGCAAACCAACTTAGACCATAGTAAAGTTCGGTTACGGCAAGTCCTTCAGCTTTATCTCTGACACTTTTTTGAACGGAAATAACAGCAAATAGGGCAAACAATAGAATGGTAAAATAATATCCCTTTTCATTGAGCGCCATAGTCGCATTCCATAATCCCACACAGTAACCAATAGTTCCTACCAATAGAGCTGTCCACGATGCGCCAATGAAGGCTCCTGTAGGTTTGAAAGGATTTCTTGTGTTCGAATCCTTTTTTGAAATTTTTTCTTCAATCATGTTTTTTAGCGGTTCCATAATTTTAATTTTTTATTGTTGTTTTTGTTATTTGTTGATTCAAATATCAGGAGTATTCAATAGGATATAAAATCAATTTGTAAAAAATACTGATGATATATTTTTATTTATTAAATTTGATTTTCTGCTAAATTTGACGATATGGATTCAATTGTAGAGCTTATTAGTGTATTAGATAATGATGATATTAAGGACTTTAAGAGCTTCATAAAAAAGAAAAATAAACGGAATGACGTCAAGAATATCAAGTTGCTCGAAATTTTAGAAACTGATGATATAAATAGACTAAAAAAACTTTATGGATCTTCAAAAAATAAAGACGCTTATCATGCATTAAGGAAAAGATTACATGATAGCCTACTATTGTTTATTTCAAATAAAACATTTGAGCGGGATAACAGTGAGGCGCATGAAGCTTTGAGACTGCTTATTGTTGGACGTTTTTTGTTGGAGAATGATCTGATAAAACCTGGATTTAAATGTCTTCAACGGGCCGAACACAAGGCTTTACTTCTGGAGCAGTTTAGCTTGCTCAATGAAATCCTTCAATTGAGGTTGCAATATGCATATTTGGAATCCAGACCTAATTTAGAATTACTGATCGATCGTTTGATGGCAAATCAACATAAAATGCAGCAAGAGGTCAAATTCCAAATTGCCTATGCATTTCTAAGGGTCGAATTGCAAGATATCCATTTGAAGGGGAAGATCGTTGATCTAAATCGGTTGGTGATGGATACAATTGGCAAGTATGATATTTCATTGCGGCAACTATTGTCTTTTAAGTCGCTATATCAGCTATTGTTTATCGCCAATGAATATGCTACGATACATCAGAATTATGCCTTAGTTCGGTCGTTTTTGAAAACAAGTGATGAATTTATAACAAGGCAAAAGGTAAATTCGGTGCATCACCTGTTTTACTACTTACATATTCTCTATTACCTCGCTAATTTCAATTTGCGGAATGGATTATTTCACGAAAGTTTAGCGTATTTAGAGCAGCTGATTGCAGGCTGTTCGCCGGGAAGCGTTCTTCGGGTTCAGTTTCATTTACGTTATTATTTGCTCAAGGCGCTCAATTACCATTACATGGGAGAGGGGGCAAAGGCACTCGCTATTTTACGTTTAGGGATCCAACAATCAACATTGAAGTCCAACGAGACTGATCTTGCGGACCTGCAATTATGCCTGGTTATGTTTCTGACACAATTTCAAGATAAACTTGCATTAACAGAATTAAGAAAGTTGATTCGAACGGATGCTTGGTATGAGAAGAAAATGGGTATGTTATGGACAATTCGTAAGAGCTTGCTGGAGATATTGATCCATATTCAGTTTGCGGATATTGATCTAGCAATTTCACGCGTGAAAAGCTTTAGACGTCGGTACAAAAAATACCTGGAAACCGTGCGGGAAGGTCGGGTTGTTAATTTTTTAAGACTGGTTGAAAAGTATCTGCAAAATCCATCGGTCGTAAAGAATACTGTTTTTATAGCCGATATAGAGGAGATGGCCGATCGTGCAGAAAATCAGGATTTATTTGTGCTGGGGTTCATTGCTTGGTTAAAGTCCCTGGTCACTTCGGAAAGCCCCTATCAGGCTTTATTGAGCTTGGTTAGGAAATCGGAGCTGAAAAAGGATCAATAATAGATGTTTAAGATAATTTGTTTTGGGGAGGAGTCAATAATAGGCTGCAGTCTTTCGTAGAATTTTACGCTTACCATTGGGCAACCCTGACTTAAACATATTGGAGCAATTTGTTCATCATCGGGCATGCTATCGTATTTATGTAAAACGATGTTTCTACTATAGGCGTTGCTATTGGAGGCTTCAAGCCCATATAACTTATAAGCTTTTCCGAAACGACCGTTATAAGATGTGCCGATCGAGTACATGCCCAATGAGGTCGCATAGGAGTTGTCCTGGTTGCTGAATTTTAATCTGCCGGCTTTTCCGGTTTCCGAACCCGAACCATGCGCTACCAAACCTTGATCCAGGATCCGGTTGTTGTGGAGATCAACAACAAAAAAGCGATTCCTTCCGGAAAGCTTCTTCATGTCGAGAAGAAAAGCGATGTTCTTATTGTATTTTTTATCCTTTTTAACGAGATCATTGACCCGATCGAACGCGTTAATATATCTTGCTGAGTCTGATGCCGCAGTGTTTTCGGTGTTGTCTGCAGCAACTGTATGCTTTCGGGAAACTTTGAAAGCGATCAGACCTATCCCGATCCCGATAATGAGCAGAATTAACTTATTCATTTCTTAGGTTGGCTTTTTTGTTCAACAAAGTATGTACAATTATTTTTCAATCGCTTATTGTTGTTATTCTATTGTTTTATTAAATCGCGCAAAGGATTTCCAATATTTATCTTTATAGATCGCATAGTCGATTTCAAGCCTATTTTGATATTGCGCAATTAACTGATCTATTATTTGGGATGATTTTCTGAATTCTGTACAGGCCAGGTAAACTTCCCGTATGTTGTCCGCAGTTTCCCGCCCAATATTGAGATAGCCAATATCATGTGGAAGGCTAGCCATTAAGTCATCTTCGAATTTATCCATTAAATCGTATGTCGTCTGGTCAGGCATACCATTGGTTGAAGTTCCATCGTAATTGATCCGCAATGTTACGATCCAGGGGTGTGATGCCTTTCCGTCCCAGTCCAAAAGTGTTGTGTTTATTATGGCCAAGATAGGTAGATCGTTTTGCATCATGCCCTCAAAAGCAGTGTAGGAATCATTTTCGGTCTCATGCCTGACATCCGTATATTTTTCGACAAATTCTTTTTCCCGCCATATTAAATAGTCTTTTAATTTGATCAATGGAATGAGCTCTCCTGCTGCCTGGTCAGTGGAGGTGACATTTAAATTGTCAATGGTGATGATCGAGTTTAGCTCGCCGATATAATTATCTAAGAATATTTCAACTCCATGAGCGATGTTGGCTTTGTCTTCTTCCGTGTAATTGGGGTGTACAATTACAATATCGACATCATCCGGGCGGTATTTGTGTTCAATGGGGTAAAAATACATGTCATTAATGTCAAAGGAAAATCCGTACATCGTTATTTTGAATTTTTCCATGTCTTCGATAGCCGGCTTTAAGGCCGTAAATTTCCAATTTGGGAGCGTTGGAGCTGAGCCGATCAAGGTTTCGACGAACGCGATATTTTTTACAACCCCATCAGGAGTAATAACAAGCTCAGCAATATCATCGCTGTACATTCCAGTTAAAAAATAGAGTTCTTTTCGAAGCGCGTCAATTTTTGGGGAGAGCTTGCTGAAAAAATTCTGATCAATGTGATCCCCATTTTTTACAATTTGAAAAAAGGTTTGTTCGTTTTTTGCAAACCAATTCCAAAAATCCTGTATGCTATCTTTTTTGTTTTCTTTCTTTCCAAAAATATTGTTAAAAAACCCCATAGTTACTATTTATTCGATTGGAACCCTATATCGTATGTAAGACCTGTTACACCTTTGCTTTTAAAATTAATGATATAATTATGATCCAACAAGTGATTTGCTGTTTAAAAATTATGTGACAAACAATTGGTCTAGCAGTTTGTTAAGGATAGTATTGGAAAATATAAATTAAGATGGAGCAGCTGAAATAGCCATGACTGATAACAAACAGATTTGCGCGAAAAATCAGGATATTCCATTTGATAAAAAACAAACCGGGTGTATCGCGTTCGGATATAGCAATGAGAATAGATGCTTATTCCGCGGAGAGCTCGTGAATACTTTAATCAGAAAATAATTGATGAACAAATAATTATTTAAATATGAAATTTAACAAATTAACATTTTGCCTTTTGGCAACATCTGCAGTACTTTCTTTTTCTGCATGTAAATCGGGGTTATCAGATGATAAATTAGAGGAAAAGATCGAAAATGCACTTACGGGACGTAAAACTGTTGATGTTGAGGTGGAAAAAGGAAAAGTAATCCTTAGCGGCACTGTAGCGTCAGAGGAAGAAAAGCAACAAATTGAATCGATCGCAAAAACAGCAGGGGATAAGGATGTCAAATCTATTCAAAATGATATTGTTGTGAGTGCACCTGTTGCAACAACACCTGCACCTATTACAGTATCAAATAATGATGCTACACTTGGCGCTGCTGTAAATACGTTTATGAAAGATTTTCCATCCGTTCAGGCGAGTGTTAAAGATGGAATTATTTCGGTAACAGGAACGTTGGAACAGGCAAAGATTGTTACGTTGAAACAAGGTTTGGATAATCTAAATCCAAAAAAAGTAGATTTGAGTGGTATTGTTGTAAAAAAATAAAATAGCAAAAATTATGTCATTACAAGAAAAATATAAAGTTCTTTTGGATACTGCGCAATCTTCAGGAGTTAATGATCTGAATTACGCTGAAATGGATGGAGTGCTTCAAATTAGGGGTACTGCGCCTACCGCTGATGTGAAAAATAAACTGTGGGAAATTTATGGAAATATAGATCCCAACTTCCAGACCGGTGATGTTGTCTTAAATGTTGATGTGGCTACAGAGGTGCCCGGAAGCCAGGTAAAGGTAATCACAGAGAATAGCAACTTAAATATTCGAAAAGGCCCAGGAACTGACCAGCCTATTGTAGGAAAAGCAGCGAAGGGTGAAATTATCACATTGATCAGCAAAGCAAATGAGCAATGGTGGTTAGTGCGGACCAACGATAATGAAGAAGGGTATTGCTATGCGCAATACCTTGAGTCTGTCTAATACGATCAGTCCCTGAATAAAAGATGAGGAGATCTATCTAAGGATATTTCTCCTTTTTTTTGTCTTTATGTTGTTGTTTTAACGCTTTATATTCCCCGTTTGAACTTAGTTTCATCTGGACTCGTGGTTTTTGGTGTAATAATTGTAATATATGTTTTGCAACAAACTTATTACAATATGTCGAAATTGAAATTTTTCTTGTTCCCATGTATTGCTTTGTTGGGACAAATAGCCGTAGCCCAGGAGTATGTCCGATTGGATAAAGACAGGTATCAGTTACATTTATCAGAATCTCCAAAAGATACTATTAACATCGTTGAAAAAGGACAAGTCACTAAATTGAAGCAAGGAAAATATATTGTGCAGCAAAATCAATTTATGGGCCCCTCTAATGCCTTTATTGCGGTCAACAAGGATGGTTTAGTGGATGGAAATTTTAAGATTGAAAAGGAAGGGAAGCGTGCTGTAGTTCAAGTCAGGCATGGTGTGATGCAGCAAATGGACGTGCAGACTGATGCGACATTGGATTTTCAGTATACAATTACGGATACTTCAAGTGTACAGCGTGATTTCCGAAACGGTAAAATCAGTCAGGAAAAGATCGTGATTTATCAACCTAATATCGGGAAGAAGAAAGTATTAAAGACTTTTTTTGACAGCTACTATACCATTGAAAATGAGTTTGACCACAGTAAATCGGAGTATGGCCTGGATAACAAGTTACTTTATAAAGCGAAGTTGGATTGTGTTGGTCAGGTCGTCGAATCGAAGTCTTTCAATAGGGAGGGCCAACTGCTTAAACATACCTATAAAAAAGATAAAGTCAATTATACCGACTTATATCAGCATAATAATCTTGTCGAGCGTCTTTACAAATCCAATGGTTCGAGCTATAGGGAATATTTTAAGAACCAATTATTATTGAAGAAAATTGTTGAGAAAAAACGAAATGGCCAAGTTGAGAGATATGTATATAATGCCGAGGGTAAATTACTAGAGAAAAGCAATGGTAGTGGATCGAAAAAAGGAGATGAGAATAACGTGTAGTTGAGTTTTTAATAGGAGAGGATAAAGTGTAATTGGGCGGCTGATAAGAGCTGATTGGAGTCAGATGTCATGTGGTATTGAATAAGAGGGGATGGTATTACTACATTATCGTGGCTTTTTTGATTTTTGGAAATATAGCGTTAACTTTGTTGAGGCAATGAAGAAAATGAACAACATATTACGTCTTCCATTTTTCTTTAATTATTATCTCCCGATAGTAGTTCGGGAACCTTATGCCTATTAAAATTTAGAAAAATTAATTATTTATATAGCTAAGCCCGAACATAACGTTCGGGCTTTTTTTGTTTTATAGCATTATGTTAACAGATTTAGAAGAGAACATTGAAATTATGTTGCCAAAGGATGGGCTGAGGTCCAAATTGCAACAATCCAAAGAAACTCGGCGTCCGCTGATTATTAAACTCGGGTTTGATCCGACGGCTCCAGACCTTCATTTGGGGCATGCTGTGGTGTTGAAAAAGCTTAAGCAATTTCAGGAATTGGGCCATCAAATCGTCGTTTTGGTTGGGAGTTTTACCGCGCGGATAGGGGATCCAACAGGCAAAAATAAAGCGCGCAAACCTTTGAATCAGAAAAAAATAGCTGAGAATGCTACAACCTATATTGCGCAATTAGCTAAAATCATTGATATGTCAAAAACAAAAGTTGTCTTTAATAGTGATTGGTTGGATCAATTGGATTTTGCGGAGGTTATTCAGCTTGTTTCAAAAGTGACGGTCGCGCAGCTTATGCAGCGGCATGATTTTCATAAGCGCTTTACAGACAATCAGCCGATCGCTATGCATGAACTTATCTATCCAATATTGCAGGGGTTTGATTCCGTACATATCAAAAGCGATATTGAAATGGGAGGGACAGACCAATTGTTTAATTGTACAATGGGTCGCCAGCTTCAGGAATCTTTTAACCTCGATCCTCAGCTTGTCTTATGTATGCCGCTGCTCAGAGGATTGGACGGTAAAGAGAAAATGAGCAAATCGCTGCACAATACCATTGGGCTGTTGGATGAACCGAATGAAATGTTTGGCAAAACAATGTCTATTCCCGATAGCTTAATCCCAGATTATATTGACCTAACGACAGACTTTACCCTGACGGAAAAGAAGATGTTAAAATCACGGCTGGAAATAGGCGAAAACCCGATGGAAGTCAAAAAGCTTATTGCGCATAATCTCGTAGCTCAATACCACGATCCGCAGGCTGCTGCAGATGCATTGGATTTTTTTGCGAAACAGTTCCAGCAAAAATCATTTGATGATAAAAGTTTTGAAGAGGTATCGTTGCAACATGTTCATGCGCAATTGGGTTCTGTTGCAAAGCTCGTCGACCTTTGTCACTTTTTAAAGAAAGATCTGAGCAAGTCAGCTATTCGCAGACTCATTGCTGAGGGGGCAGTACAGATTGATTCGAACAAATGGCTGGATGCTAATCTGCCCGTTGATCTGGAAACTGCTTTTAGAATTAAATTAGGAAAAAGAAGTTTTTTTAGATTTGTTTAGGAAGGTTTTGTGAGTCATACCTTTGATATATTTTGTAAAAAAGTGCGAGAATGTAAGATTGGCCTTTTGGAAACCATAAATATTTTCTACCTTCATACAAAGTCTCACACTTTATTTTGATACCGATTATAAATGGAAACATATAATAATGTTGTTTTGGAGCAGTTGCCCAAACATTTAAAGCGCTATGTAGTCGCCCAGCAATACGAACGTTATACGGCTTTGGACCAAGCCTTGTGGCGCTATGTCATGCGTCAGAATTATTCCTTTTTAAAAGATGTCGCTTATTACCCATACATACCGGGATTGAAGAAAGCGGGGCTCTCTATTGCACATATACCGGATCTGCAACAGATGAACGATAGTTTGAAATTAATTGGTTGGGGAGCTGTAACGGTCGATGGATTTATACCACCTGCAGCTTTTATGGAATTTCAGGCACATCGGGTATTGGTTATAGCCGCAGATATTCGACAATTGGAACATATTGAATATACCCCGGCACCAGATATCATTCATGAATCTTCGGGCCATGCACCGATCATAGGTGAGCCCGATTATGCGGTTTATTTGCAGTACTTTGGTGAAATTGGAACAAAAGCATTGTCTTCCCGGAAGGATTTCGAACTGTATGAGGCTATTCGCCATTTATCAATTTTAAAAGAGCACGCAGGTACAACTGAAGCCGAATTGGCGGAAGCTGAAAACAAGTTGAAGACCGTTCAGGACAATATGGGCGAACCTTCGGAAATGGCTTTGCTGAGTAGGTTGCATTGGTGGACTGTGGAGTATGGTCTGATCGGTAGTCTTGATGATCCTAAGATTTATGGTGCAGGTTTACTGTCTTCCATCGGCGAAAGTGCCAGCTGTATGCAAAAATCGGTGCCAAAGCTACCTTATGATTTAAATACTGTCGCATATACCTATGATATTACTAAGCCACAGCCGCAATTGTTTGTCACACCCGATTTTGAACATTTAATGGATGTCCTGAATCAGTTTGCAGATACCATGGCTTTCCGGCTTGGAGGTAAGCAGAGTTTGGAAAAAGCGATTGACTGTCAGGCTGTATGTACTGCAGTTTATAGTTCTGGATTGCAGGTATCAGGTATTTTTAAAGCGGCGAATGCAGATCAATCTATTTCCTATATACAGACAACAGGACCCACGGCACTGGCGTTTTCAGGGGAGCAATTAGCAGGGCATGGCATAAGCTATCATCGGGAGGGATTTGGATCTCCGGTTGGTTACCTGACAGGCAGCAACAAAGACCTGGCCGACTTCTCAGACGAAGAATTGAGTGCTTATGGCATTAGTAAAGGAAAGCGATGTTCTTTGCATTATTCTTCAGGGATCGTGGTTGAGGGCGTTGTTTTGGAGGTTGTACGTCAAGCGGGCAAAGTTGTATTGATTTCGTTTGAAGATTGCGAAGTTTACCGAAATGGCCGGAAGGAAATTTATTTTAAACCGGAATGGGGAACTTACGACATGGCTGTTGGTACGGAGATTATTTCAGTCTTTGCAGGTGCAGCTGATAAAGATGCTTATGAGTCCATTGGGGAAGAGATCGCAGAGCCATCGGCTGTATTGTATACACAAAATGAAGACTCAAAATTGCTGTCCTTGCATGCGCTGATCGGAGCACTGCGGTCGGGATCATTTGATACGGAGCATTGGACAGATATCTTTGATCAGTTGTCTGCTGAAATAACAGATAACTGGCTCGCGCTAATAGAACTTTATGAGATCGCCTGGGCGAATCATGCCTACGACTTGGCTGAAAGTGCACAAGGTAAGCTTAAAACTATTATTACAATTCGACCCAGCTTGAAAAAACTGATAGATGATGGTTTACGGGTGGCAAAAGAAGAGTCGTTAAATAATCACTGAGTGAAATGATTGATTCCCGTAGTATAAAAATCTGGTAAAACTTTTTATATTTGGAACGTTTAATTTATCCAGTTATTTCTGATGAACGAAAAGTATACTCCCGGAAAACATCTGCTGATGACATTGCAGGTCGAGGAGGCATCATTATTGACTACTATAGATCCTTTTTTGGAGTTTACAAAAAAGCAGATCAATATCCATAATTTACAAATTGTAGGTATTTCCACCCATTCTTTTGAGGGCGGTGGATTTACCGCTGCAATTTGTTTAATGGAATCCCATATCTGTATCCATACCTGGCCGGAATTTGGACAATTGACATTAGATGTTTATCTCTGTAATTATCTAAAAGATAACAGTGAAAAAGTTTTGCATTTGGGTAAGCTCTTTAAAACTTATTTTAATGCAATAGTTATTAACGAAACTGTGGTTAATCGGTAGTTTATGGATGTAATTTGCAAAAAATGTGGCCATGCACACCGGTTTAAGATCGAGGTAACCGATTTTTCAGGTTTCGTTTGTGCAAACTGTCATAGTTATTTTAAAGGTAAGACGGTCGAAACCTTAACTTATGTGAAGGAATTTTCGGCTCCCTTAGTCATGCAATGGGCTACTTTGGGCGAGTCTGTTCAATTCAAGAGAAATAGCTATTATATTATCTCCAAGATACAGCGCTTTACAAAAAGTGGCGAATATGGAAATGAGTTTGTGGGGTTAAACGCGAATCAAGACGATATCTACTTCAGCGATGGCGTAGACTATACTTGTGCCTTACACACCATTGATCGAGAGCAGGTGACGCTTTTACCGAAAAGCAACTCATGTAAGTTTGGTAATAGACACTATGACCTGGAGTATACGGAGGAACAAACCGTTGTCTATGCAGAGGGCTTTGTATTTGAAGATCTGGAATCGAAGTCAACGACCCTGACCTACATTCAAACAGGTAATGAGGATCGTTTTATTTCTCAGGAATTCATTGACAATGACGTACAGTACTATCAGGGGATTTACCTGGGGGATGAAGGCTATTATAAAATTTTTGATACTTATAACGACTACATTGCCCGAAAGGAGGTTGTAGGGACGAAGCTGAGAAATATTGGTGTCTTTGCTGTTTTGCTGTTGGCAGTTCTATTCTGGGTTTTAAATTGGGGACAGATCGGTAAGGATACGTATAAGTTTGATGAAAAATTTCCTGCAAAAAAAGTAAACTCGGAATTTGTCGGCGCCTCTTTTGAATTAAAAGGCGATAAACCCAAGAAACTGGTTCTGGATGGAATATCGGAATCTAAAAGCCATCCCATCCAGTTGATGATCAAATTGGTCAATGAAAAGACAAATGAGTTTATTGAGTCTGGTACCGCTGTCCACGAGAACAATGACGTTAATTACGCAAGTGGATTGACCGTCGATTTTTGCCGTATCCAACCGGGGATCTATCACCTCGTTTTTGTAACCTCTTCAACCAATGGTGCGGCCGATATAGATGTTAATTTTGAACTCACAGAGGACTATAAATTAACGTACGGAGGTACCAGTTATAACTTTTTGATTCTTTGTTTAGTGGGCATTGTTGTCCTTGTTGGGATTTTTAGAAGCAAGATTCTGGCGATTAAAAATAAAGATTTTGTTGCTCGGGCTGAAGGTTTAGGTTATTTCGATATCTTAAAATTTGATCGGCTGGGTGTCGCTTTAGTTGCTTTTTTTGCCTTTTTTGTTGCTGTTAGCCTATTTGTAAATTCCTCCACAGATTGTAGGACTACAACGCGGACAAGCACCTTGGAAGATCATACTTATACAGGGTCAAGATCGCATTATCGTCGATCCTTTTATGGTAGCGGTGGTAGTTATAGTGGATATGGTTCAGGTCATAAATAAAAATTAATATAAAAATGAATTACGAATTGTTTTATAAAGGAATTGCAGCATCATTGATTTATTCGCTTATTGGCATTGCTGTATTGTTATTGGCCTATTGGCTTATTGAGCGATTGACACCGGAACAATCTTGGCAGGAGATCGTAAAGAACAAGAATATGGCTTTGGCGATTGTTTTTGCGGCTTTTATATTAGGCATATCGATTATAATAGCTGCGGCAATACATGGGTAAAAAGAGCAATCTGCCCATTTTTCTCTTATTTGCGGTATTTGTCATTGCTACTTGCGGGCTTATCTACGAGCTGGTTGCGGGTGCATTGGCGAGCTATTTATTGGGAGATTCAGTCAAGCAGTTTTCATTTATTATTGGTACCTACCTATTCTCGATGGGGGTGGGATCTTTTTTAGCTAAGTACATCACCAAAAACCTTTTTGACCGGTTTATTGATATTGAACTGTTGATCGGTGTCATTGGCGGTTGCAGTTCTGTCGTTTTATTTTTACTGTTTCAGCAGGTCGAACACTTTCAATTTGTACTCTATTTCTTTGTTTTTCTGACTGGCTGTCTCTGCGGTATGGAGATACCCTTATTGATGAATATTCTAAAAGATAGGGTTCAGTTTAGGGACTTGGTTTCCAATGTATTTGCTTTTGATTATATCGGCGCATTGATCGCTTCAGTGCTGTTTCCTATCCTGTTGATTCCACGGCTGGGCGTAATGGGAACATCACTATTTTTTGGGATCATCAATATTTTGGTAGGTGTCTTTCTATCATTCTATCTCGCTAAAAGACTTAAAAATCCCAATTGGATTAAAGCCAAATCAATAATTTGTCTGGTATTGCTTTCGGTTGTGTTTTTTTATTCCGATGATTTGCTTAAATATTCCGAAAGTCAATTATATGGGAATAATATTGTCTATAAACATTCTACACCCTATCAGCGTATTGTTCTAACAGAGAGCAAGGGTGAATATCAATTGTTTCTGAACAATAATTTACAGTTCAACACCAAAGATGAATATCGGTATCATGAGGTTTTGGTGCATCCAGCGATGTCTATGGCCAAAGATGTATCGAATGTATTGGTATTTGGTGGTGGAGACGGGCTCGCTGTCCGGGAGGTTCTGAAATATCCAGGTGTAAAAAAGGTTACATTGGTGGATCTGGATGAGGGTATGACCAAATTGTTCCAGACAAATGAACTACTGGTCAGTCACAACAAGGGCTCGCTGAACGACGCAAGGGTAAAAGTGATCAATCAGGACGCATTTATCTGGGCAAAATCTGCAAAGGAAAAATACGATGTCATGATTATCGATTTTCCGGATCCATCAAACTATAGTCTTGGAAAATTATATACGACAAGTTTTTATCAAAGTCTATTGCCGCTGATGACACCCTATACTATGGTGTCCGTACAGACAACTTCGCCTTATTTTGCACCCAAATCTTACTGGTGTATTCATGAGACAATCAGCACGGTTTTTCCAAATACCGTCGCCTATCATACCTATGTGCCATCCTTCGGCGAATGGGGATTTTGTCTATTTTCAGCAGATATGACACAACAATTTAAGCATATTGCCCGGCGGGTGGATAAGCTGCGGTATTACAATTATCATTTTAGAGAACTGACTGAGTTTCCGGCCGACATGCGTGCGGATCATGTAGAAATAAACCGTTTGGACAATCAGATTTTAGTGCGGTATTTTGATGAAGAATGGAGTAAGATTTAATCCCTCGCGGCGTGGTTTTCTCAAGCTCGCATTCTTGGGGGCAATCGGCCTGCAGTTTGCTCAGGCCTGTAAGAAAAAGGTGAACCGTATTTTTTTGCGCCTGACGGGGACAGATCATATTTTGGGGCATCGTCTGCGATTCCAGGATTTCCCCAAATCTACAGCAGTGGTTGAAATACCTATTCTGATTCTCGGTGCTGGTGTAACCGGACTATCGGCTGCCTATCGTTTGCAACAAAAAGGAATGAACGATTTTCTGCTTTTGGACATGGAGTCTGAAGTAGGAGGCAATGCGCGTCATGGTGAGAATGCTTATAGTCGTTATCCGCTGGGAGCACATTATCTTCCTATTCCGAATGCTTCCAATAAGGAGTTGCTGCGGTTTTTGGAAGAATCGAAAATTATCGTCGGCTGGACGGAGGGGGGTGCTCCATTATTTGATGAGGAACAATTGTCCTTTGCTCCGCAGGAACGACTTTTTATCCATAACATCTGGCAGGAAGGCATTGTTCCCAGCTATGGGTTATCCCAGCAGGAGGCGGCTGAAATTGATCGTTTTATGGCACAGATGGGTCAGTTTAAGCAATTGAAAGGTAGTGATGGAAAGTATGTTTTTGATATCCCGATGCGCAATGCTTCGCAGTCGGATGATCTCAAAAGATTGGATGTCCTGACGATGCGTTCATGGATGGAATCAGAGGGGTATAAGACGGAATCTGTTTTTAGTTATGTGAACTACTGTTGTCGTGACGATTATGGTACCGGTATCGCAGCTACTTCTGCTTTTGCTGCTATACATTACTTTGCGAGCCGAAAGCACGATTGGTCTGCCTACCAGGATCTGGTGCTTACCTGGCAGGAAGGGAATGGGCGATTGGTCAGCCATTTAAAAAAATATGCGGATGGTAGGGTATTGAATAAACATCTGGCTTATCAGATACATGTTGGGCAAGATGCTGTGGAAGTGTCAGTCTTCGACGATAAAGCGAAATTGTCAAAGACCATCAGAGCCCAGAAGGTGATCAATTGTTGCCCACAGTTTGTCAATCAGTATCTATTGCCAAACCGTACGGCATTGACGAAAAAATTTCATTATGCACCTTGGATCGTAGCGACTATTGTCTTGCATCGTTTCCCTTTTACAGATGGTGCGACACTTTCCTGGGAAAATATTATTTATAACGGAAAGGGATTGGGTTATGTCTATGATCAGCACCAGAGCCTAAATCAGCTGCAAAGCCCTTTTGTGATTACCTATTATCATAGTCTGGGAGATGGGGACCTCAACGGAAACCGGAAGCAACTATATCAGTGGACAGATCAGCAATGGAGAGAGTTTATTATGGAAGATCTGGAGAAGGCGCATTATGGAATAGAAAATGAAGTCATCAGTATTGAAATTTTTCGACACGGGCATGGTATGATCAGCCCTGTCAGTGGTTTTCTATCAGACGAAGCGCGTATCGAACTGACAAAACCTATTGCTGATAAAGTCTATTTTGCACATTCTGATTTAAGTGGTATATCTATCTTTGAGGAAGCCTTTTATCAGGGAATCACCATAACCGATCAGGTTTTAGCTGACCTTGGTCAAAAGGAAGCATAGCTGTCAGTCTATGCTTCCGGATTCCTGTAGGTGTGCAATAGGTATTGCGTCCCCGATATTTTTATAGGTTTGCTTATCTGTAGTATTGTGCACCGAAGCTTTTATAGGCTTAATAGTACCTGCCATGCTTTATCTAATTGCTCTGTATCCAACAATTGCGCCGCGTATTCATGTACTTTTTTTGTCATTTGTGGTGAATCTTGCTGAAAGTTCAGTCGGAGGTAGTTTAAATATTTATCCTCCTGGGAGGCCTGCTCTACGACCGGTAAGGATTCTACATTGGCCAGTAACCCGAGATGGTTTCCGGTAAGTACTTTGGAAAGGCGAATACTTTCGGGCAGCTGATCTACGCCAATACCCAGACTGCGGAGTGGTTTAGGAACAATAAAGAGGTTTTCATTGGTTACACGGCAGTACCAATCGCCGCCGAGTCGGGCGACCAGATCTAGCTCCTCTTGTTTTATCGTATTGTTTTTGTGCAAGAGTTCTCTGTGCACATGCATATAAAGTACTTCTGCTATAACGAGATTTCCTGCGCCGGGTTCGTCGCTCAGGGCGATCACTTCTCTTACACGACATTCCAGTTGAACCGGAGATTCCGCTACCCGCGGTGGACGAACGTGTAATGATGGGATCGGTGTAAATCCAGATTTGTCAAATTCATTTACCTCCTTGCCGTACTCTGTACTGGCCAGTGACTGTTGCTGTACCATCGCATAGTTTACGATATTGATGACGACCTCATTGACTTCCTGAATATTGTCCAGTGTATGCTTGGTACTGCCATCACGCATGCGACGCAAGGGTGAGAATACGCATATTGGTGGTTGATGTGACATCAGATTGAAGTAGCTGAAGGGACTCAGGTTGACATTGCCCGCTGCATCGATGGTACTCGCAAAACAGATGGGACGAGGCGCAATAGCATATTTGATTAAATTATCAATGATGGCTTTATCAGCCGAGGACTCAAATGTGACTGTATCGAAAGAAGAAGAATTCATTTTTTGAATAGATTTATTGGTGGTATAATACAACGGAATTGGAAAGCTTGCCCAAACCTGTTACTTCCAGCTCGATCTGGTCGCCTACCTGCAACCATTGATCCTGATGAGCAGGATTCTCCAAGCGTCCAGTGCCGTTGAGTTCTAAAAAACATCCTGTTCCAACTGTTCCGGAGCCGATCACATCTCCCGGAAAGAGACGTACACCATAGGAGACGCGTTCGATAATTTCGGCAAATGTCCAGTGCATCGTAGCAAAATTGCCGGAAGAAACCTGTTGACCATTCACGCGGCATGACATGTCGAGATTGTATCTGTCACCAATATGATCTCCTGAAGAATTAATTTTATAAGGTTCCAATTCGTCTTTGGTGACTAGCCATGGACCAATTGCCGTAGCAAAATCCTTTCCTTTGGCTGGCCCCAAGCTTAATTTCATCTCGTCCATCTGGAGCTTTCGCGCGCTAAAATCATTCATGATCATGTATCCGGCAATATATTTATCAGCCTCTGAGGCAGGGATATTTATACCTGTTTTATTGATTACGATGGCCACTTCAAGTTCAAAATCCAGTTGCTCAAGATGCAGTGGCATACATTGTATTGGTCCTGGGCCTTGTATGGCCTGATGATTGGAGAAGTAAAAAACAGGAAATTCATCGAATTCCGGAATCATATCCAGTCCGCGGTTTCTTCTTGAGGTCGCTACGTGCTGCCGAAAAGCATAGGCATCACGCACCGATGTCGGATGCGGTATCGGTGCAACAAGCTGACTATCTTGTAATAACTGGTAAGGTCTGGACATCCGTCCCTTCAGCAATGCACTATGATAGTACTTTAAATCATTTATGGCTTTATCTCCACGGATCAAAAAATCAGCCATATCGGTCGGAAGGGAAGGGGCTATCTCCGAGCAGGTATATACCCGGTCATTGATTATAATACCTAATTCATGTTGGCCATTTTTCGTGCACGTAACAATTCTCATATCGGAATATTCTATTGGTTATTCAATCTTTGAATGCGACACAAATATATCGTATAAGTTTTGAAAAAAATATTTCTTCACTTGAAAACAGAAAAATATTCTTACCTTTATTATAACATTATAAACTAGTAAAAATGATCAATCGTGGAATACATCGCTTTGCGTCATCCATGCCCTATATTGCTTTTAATAGAGCAATTATAGCTGATATCGTTTTTGCCCAATACTAATCCCCTCGAATTTTTTGCCAATCGATGCTATTGGCAACGTTGATATTCATTTATTTTTTATAACCGTTTTAAATTGTAGAATTATGCCATTTTATGTTAAACAAGGGCAAATTCCAGCACAGCGACATACTGTTTTTAGAAAGCCCGATCATACGCTCTATGCTGAAGAATTGGTTTCTACCCATGGCTTTTCCAGTCTTTATTCGCTCGTGTATCATTGCCATCCGCCTACGTTGGTCAAACAGATCCGTGAACCTTATGATGTTACTCCAAAGATTGCCCGTGAAAAACATCTTAAACATACCAGTTTAAAAGGATTTCAGGTTCAGGCCAAAGATGATTATCTGGAAAGCCGTACACCTGTTCTGGTCAACCAGGACCTACACATTTCACTGGCTGCTCCCCGTCAGTCCATGACGGATTATTTTTATAAAAATAGCCAAGCCGATGAAATTATTTTCGTGCACCAGGGAACAGGGAAACTCAAGACGGGCTACGGAAGTATTCCTTTTCAGTATGGTGATTATCTGGTTGTCCCCAGGGGTACAATTTACCAGATGGAATTTGATCAGACAGACAACCGATTATTTATTGTTGAATCGTTTTCGCCGGTACGTACGCCAAAGCGGTATCGTAATGAATTTGGCCAGCTGATGGAGCATGCTCCCTTTTTTGAGCGGGATATCCGTGTACCACAGGATCTGGAAACTTTTGACCAGCTTGGTGATTTTGAGGTGAAAATCAAGAAACAGGGATTGATTTATCCTTACATCTATGGAAGCCATCCTTTTGATTTTATTGGTTGGGATGGCTATCATTTCCCTTGGGCATTTTCCATTCATGACTTTATGCCAATTACCGGAAAATTGCATCAGCCACCACCTGTTCATCAGACTTTTGAGACTGATACCTTTGTGTTATGTAGTTTTTGTCCACGTCTGTATGACTACCATCCAAAAGCCGTACCCGCGCCTTATAACCACAGCAATGTAGACTCGGATGAAGTGCTATATTATGTGGATGGTGATTTTATGAGCCGGAAATCGGTTGAAAAAGGACAGATTACATTACATCCGGGTGGTATCCCGCATGGACCACACCCCGGTACGGTCGAAAAAAGTATTGGACAAGTTAAAACCGAGGAACTTGCGGTCATGATCGATCCTTTCCGTCCCCTGATGCTGACCGAAGAGGCGTTAAAAATTGAAGATCCCGATTACTTTAAATCCTGGATGAGTTAAGTTAAATACGAATAACCTTTATATAAATTATGGCAAATACATTTGCAGAGAAGATTGCCCAAGCGCAAGATTTTCTACCTATTAATGGAACCGATTACATTGAATTTTATGTGGGGAATGCGAAGCAGGCCGCACATTATTACAAAACTGCCTTTGGTTTTCAGTCGGAGGCTTATGCAGGGCCAGAGACCGGTATTAGAGACCGTGCATCTTATGTTTTAAAGCAAGATAAAATACGGCTGGTGCTGACCACAGCCCTTAAATCAGACCATCCTATTGCTGAGCATGTCAAAAAGCATGGCGATGGCGTCAAAATATTGGCTTTATGGGTTGATGATGCCCGCAAATCATTTGAGGAAACGACCAAAAGGGGAGCAAAAGTCTATCAGGAACCGCAACTTCTCAAAGATGAACAAGGGGAGGTCTGGACTGCAGGGATATACACTTATGGAGAAACAGTGCACCTTTTTGTGGAGCGAAAGAACTACAATGGTTTATTTATGCCCGGATATGAAAAATGGGAAAGCGACTATAACCCAGCAGAGACCGGTTTGCTCTATGTCGATCATTGCGTAGGTAATGTAGGCTGGAATAAAATGAATGAAACAGTTCAATGGTATCAGGATGTGATGGGCTTTGTCAACATCCTGTCCTTTGATGATAAGCAGATCAATACCGAATATTCGGCATTGATGAGTAAGGTGATGAGTAATGGCAATGGCTATGTAAAATTTCCGATCAATGAACCTGCTGAGGGAAAAAAGAAATCTCAAATTGAGGAATATCTTGAATTCTATGAGGGTGAGGGTGTGCAGCATGCGGCATTGGCAACGAAGGATATTGTACGTACGGTGCGGGAACTTAAATCCAGAGGGGTTGAATTTCTAGGAGCTCCTCCAGAAGCATATTATGACATGCTACCAGAAAGGGTTGGAGCAATAGATGAGGAAATCCGGATTATCCAAGAACTGGGTATTTTGGTGGATCGTGACGAAGAGGGGTATCTCCTTCAGATTTTTACCAAACCTGTAGAGGATAGGCCAACTTTATTCTATGAGATTATTCAGCGAAAAGGCGCACAGAGTTTTGGCGCCGGCAATTTTAAGGCACTTTTTGAAGCAATCGAACGTGAACAGGAACGCAGAGGTAATCTATAAGGATATGTTGGGTATGAAAGAATTATTGCGTGCATTTGAGCACCGGAGTCCGGAAATCGTATTTGAGTGGAAAGATAGTGAAACTGATGCCAAAGGATGGATTGTTATCAATTCGTTGCGGGGCGGTGCAGCGGGTGGAGGCACACGGATGCGTGCAGGCCTGGATCGGCATGAAGTAGAGTCCCTTGCTAAAACAATGGAAGTAAAGTTTACGGTTTCAGGCCCCGCTATCGGTGGTGCCAAATCTGGTATCGACTTTGACCCACATGATCCACGCAAAAATGAGGTTTTAGACCGTTGGTTTAAGGTGGTAACACCGTTATTAAAAAATTACTATGGTACAGGAGGGGATCTTAATATCGATGAAATCCATGATGTCATTCCATTGACTGAAGAATATGGCCTATGGCATCCACAGGAAGGTATCTTGAATGGACATTTTAAGGTAAATGAGAGCAACCGTATCCACCAAATAGGACAGTTGCGCTATGGAGTGTCCAAAGTATTGGAAGATAATACCTACAGTCCGGATTTAAAGCGTAAATATAAGGTTGCAGACATGATAACAGGCTATGGAGTTTCTGAATCTATCCGCCATTATTATCAACTTTTTGGAAGTAACTGTATAGGAAAACGTGCAGTCATCCAAGGCTGGGGAAATGTTGCCGCCGCCGCAGCTTTCTACCTCTCTAAGCTGGGCGTGAAAATTGTCGGAATTATCGATCGGGCTGGTGGTTTAATCAATCGGGAAGGTTTCAGCGAAGCGGAGATTACACAATTATTCCTGGATCGCAAGGGAAATGAGCTTAATTCACCGGATTTGATGTCTTTTGAGCAGATTCAGAAAGAAATATGGGGATTGAAGACCGATATCTTTGTTCCAGCAGCAGCATCACGTTTGGTTTCAAAAGATCAGATCCAGCAGCTCCTTGAAAATGGGCTTGAAGTCATTGCTTCTGGTGCAAATGTCCCTTTTGCTGATCAGGAAATATTCTATGGTCCAGTGATGGAGTTTGCTGATCAGCATGTTGCGGTGATCCCTGATTTTATCGCTAATTGTGGTATGGCAAGGGTATTTGCTTATTTAATGCAGCGAAATATAGAAATGAGTGATGATGCGATCTTCTCTGACGTTTCAAAGGTGATTTTTGAGGCTTTAAAAAAAATAAGAGATTCTTCGGCAGACCGTACACAGATCTCTTCGAGAGCGTATGAAATCGCATTGAAACAATTGATCTGATTCTTTTACAGGAGTCGTTAAACGAAAAACACTTGAAGCGGGGAACTTCAAGTGTTTTAACTAACCAATTATTAACCTAAATTTATGAATGCTTAAAACAGTGCAATACCTGTGCCAAAACTTATTTACCTAAGATGAATAAATTGTCATTTTTTTGTTAACTTATAATTTCGCTTCTATTTTGGATAAACACCTGATTTTGCTGATTTCCAAAACTGATTCTCGAATGAATCGTCGTAGGTGGCAGATGTGTTAAAGTATGCGGATATACCAAGGGTTATTACTGTTGGTTTTGTTGTAAACTGTTGATAAACAGAAACTCCTGAAGCGGGGAGCAACAGGAGTTTTCCTAACCAATTATTAACCTAAATTTATGAAAAGTACAGGTATAACGTGATCCGAACATAAAATGTTTCAACTATTTTTACTTTTTTACATTTTTTAACATTTTTTAGTATTTCTATATTGATTTTCAGTAAAATATTCTAGTATTTACATTCTTTTCGTATTAGAAAATAAAAAACCTGTTAGCGGGGACTAACAGGTTTTTTATAAACTAACTAATTATTAACCTAAATTTATGAAACTAGTAAACAACTTTCAATAAGAATGCCAGGGCATAAATCAATCAGTCGCTTTAACGATTTTTAACGCTTTCAATGGCCAACAGGCCTGTACTCCATTGTACCGAGGCTGTCGTATTTTATTTTTCAAACCTTTTATCACTTGTAAATGTTTACTTAAGCGGAGTGAGCAAATAATCAGTGAAACTGTTTAATATAAAGTACATGTCCTTATCCTATCTTTATCAATTCGAAAATTATAGAAGCCCTTTTTGGGCTTTTGCTATCCACGATGGTCATCATATCGATGCGGATTTAGAATCGTATTTACATATTGCTCCCGAAGATCGTTTACGTGAGGAGGATCCGTATACAGCAATTTTGGCCGAATTGCCCTTTAACCGCTTTGTTTGTGGCACATCGAGGTTCCAATTGGATTTAAACCGGAATAAGGATGGAGCGATTTATCTGACTCCTGAACAGTCTTGGGGAATTCAGGTCTGGAGGACAGCGTTGCCGCAACATATAAAAGATCAACTGTACGAATCTTATGACATGTTGTACCGAAAGATAACGCAGCAGATTCAAAACACCATTGACCGCTATGGTTATTTTGTTGTTTATGATATTCATAGCTATAACGCGCTCCGGGATGGGCCGACGGTTATGATCGACAAAGTAAACAATCCACAGATTAATATTGGAACAGCAAACAATCACAGCAAATGGCAGGAATTGACCAGCGCATTGATGGATGTGCTTCGTACAGGTAAAGATGGGCAGGTCTACGACGTGCGTGAGAATGTTAAATTTAAGGGCGGCTTTTTGTCATCTTATTTAAATGAGCAATTTGGCGATAAGGGTTGTGTGTTTTCTATTGAGTTTCGCAAGGATTTTATGAATGAATGGACAGGAGAGGTCTACCCTCAAAAGTTACAGGAATATAAGCAACTTTTAATGCAAACCACTGACACCCTCGAATCCTATTTTGCCTATGAAAGATAATGCGAAACAGTTAGCGGGTATCCTAAAGAAAATCAAAAATAAGGAGGTTTTTCATACGCAGATACCACCAAAAAATAAAATGGTATTCAATCAGGTTGTACCTTATTTATTTTTGTATCGACAGTTTTTTAGCCCGGATCCAATGCTGGCGGAACTGGTAAAATCCGAACCCGCGTATTTTAGAGTTAAGGACCCAGAAATGAATGTATCGGACTGGATCGCACCGATACTTAACCAGTTCGTCGAAGAATTTGGTGCATGTCTAATTATAGAAGCTTGGACCGCAAGCCCGGGGCAGGAAGAAGATATTCAGATCCATATTGCCCGGAAAAATGTGCAATCCATTGCACAATATCTTGGAAAGCAATTGGAAACAGAGGAATCTATTGCCAAAGTCGAAATTGTAACCGACACGAAAACCAATGCGACACAAAGTCTCTCCCCGGCGAGTATACAATTGGATAAACTAAATAGTAATATCTTGTATATGGGATTAGAAATCAAACCGAAGTACCTGCTGGGGGCCAACCAACAGATACTTCCCATTGATCTTCGCCATTTTCGTGAAGCTATATCCCGAAGTTTATCCAAAACATTTTTTGAATTTATTCGCATACATACCCTGTCAAAACCAACATCATTTAAAATTAGTCATCCCAAAAAGATGCTTCCTTTGGCTTGGGAAATCGATCAAAAGTTGGCCCGTGAAAGCCAGCGGTTTGATTTTCTATTATTGGTGACACCGACAAATTCCTATGATGCCTGGCTGCAGTTCAAAAAGGGAAACTATCGCAGGGTTCCTGTTTTTCATTATAGACCGATGCCCATTGATCCCGATATTATAAAACGTAACCTCTATAATCTGCATATTGAAGATCTTTATGACCCTTCCATAGCTTATTTGTTTCGGGATAAACGCAAAGAGCTCGATCAGATGATGAGCATGCTGAGCGAAAGGGGGAAAGAGGGATTTTTACTGGGTAGCATGCAGGTGTTTGGTACCGTCAACGAAAAGCTGTTAGAGAAAGCGCAAGCCATATTAACAATTACAGCGACTGACAGGGAGCATCGGACAAAGGAAGAGGATATCGTCTATGCAGAAGAGTTTGCAAAACTAGCACAGGAAGAACTAGATTATTTAAAAAGCCAAGATCCTAATTTTGGTACGACTGTACGGCTTCGGGATGATATCTATGGAGTGATGGTGAATCAAGGGGTCTTAAATATCAGTAAACAATATAGTCTGCCCCGACATCGGGTACAGGCATTGATCCAACACGAAGTTGGGACTCATATCGTGACCTACTATAATGGTAAACAGCAGCCCTTCAGCCTTTTTAGATTGGGAGTTCCCGGATATGAGAAGCTTCAGGAGGGATTGGCCGTACTCGCCGAATACTTGGTTGGTGGCTTGACGAATAATCGATTACGCATATTAGCGGGTAGGGTGGTAGCGGTATATCACATGCAACAGGGAAACACTTTTTTAGATACATTCGCGCTGTTGGTGGACAAATATCAGTTTCTGCCAGACACGGCTTTTCAGATGACCATGCGTGTTTTTAGAAGCGGAGGGCTCACAAAAGATGCGTTGTACCTCAGTGGCTTGATCGAGTTGATAAATTATATAAAAAGTGGTCGGGATCTCACTTTGCTGACTATGGGCAAGATCAGGGAAGATTATATCCCAATAGTCGAAGAATTAATGCTTAAGGGGGTATTGAATGCTCCGGTGTTAACACCCAAATACTTGACCTCACCCTATAAAGATGTATTAACCAACCTCAAGAAAAGTAAAGGAATATTTCAGATGATACAATAATCAGCGACACTATATGAAGATAGCATTTGTTATTAATCAGACCCATAAAGAAACTGAACGTTTCACAACAACCCTGCTCGCATTGAAGGCACATCAGCTAGGGCATGCGATTTATTACATCGGACTGGCCGATTTTTATTATGAATCTGCCCATATTGCCGCTCATGTGCGTGAGGTGCTTCCTACTCAACAGATTACCTCTGCAAAGCAGTTGATGGAGGTATTGAGAGCTACAGCAAAGACAAAAATGGAATTGGAGAAGATGGATGTGATCTGGCTTAGATTCGATCCTGTTTTGGATATGGTGAATCGACCCTGGGCAGCTTCATCTGCGCTGCAGTTCGCCTCCTTATTAAAAGAAAAAGGTGTACAGGTCATTAACGATCCCGATAGTTTGGGCCGGGCAAGTAACAAATTGTATCTCGAGGGTTTTGACGAGTCTATCCGACCCAAAACAATTGTAACCAGGAATTATACTGATGTTGTCGAGTTTTTTGAGCAGCAAAATAGACTGATTATTTTAAAACCTTTAAAGGGGTCTGGTGGGAAAAATGTGTTTTTGATCAATAAAGATAATCAACAGAATCTAAAACAAACGGTCGAGGCGATTGCCAGGGATGGCTATGTGATTGGGCAGGAGTATCTGCCCGAAGCAGCTGCTGGTGATATCCGTTTTTTTTTGTTGAATGGTGAACCCGTTTCCATCAATGGAAAATATGCTGCTGTTCATCGTGTACAACAGGGGAATGAGATCCGGAGCAATGTGCACCAAGGGGCAAAAACCCAAGCCGCGATAATCTCGCCGGAGCTGCTACTTATGGTTGATAAAATCAAAGACAAATTGATACAGGATGGAATGTATTTTGTCGGTTTGGATATTGTGGGCGATCGTATTATGGAGATAAATGTTTTTAGTCCGGGAGCTTTATGCCAAACAGAAGAGATTGTAAAAGAAGATTTTTCCGCATTGATTATCAAAAATCTTGAAGAAAAAATAGGGTCTGCTAGAAATTCATCGGGTGTTTAATAAGGCGATTATATGTAATTGGTTTTATAATAAGGGGACAAAGATCAATAATTGACTGGGCTGTCTAAAAGCATACCTGATCTTGAGAACTAAGTTGTTTTTGGTGTCATTTGAAATCTTTTAATGGTAATTAGGATTGTTGTGATAGGAAGCTGACAAAACGCTGGATTGATGGAAATTATGAGTTTGAGATGAATCAAGGCATTTAAATTCTTGTTAATTTTAAGAAAATATAAAAATACGATGTTTATTATTGATTCGCCTTCTCATGATGCTTATTTCAATATTGCTTCTGAGGAATACCTGCTCACGAAATATCCGAAAGAACCCATTTTCTTATTGTACATGAATGATCCGTCAATTATTATCGGCAAATTTCAGAATACTTTGGCCGAAATTAACCTTGATTACGTGAATGATAATAAGATTAAGGTCGTTAGGAGAATGTCTGGTGGTGGTGCCGTATATCATGATTTAGGAAATCTCAATTTCTCCTTTCACACCTTATTGGGAAATCTTGATTTTATGGATTTTTCGACTTTCACGCAACCTATTGTTTCTGTTTTGAACAAATTGAATATTCCGGCAAAACTGGAAGGGAGGAATGACCTGCTGGTGGATGGAAAGAAGTTTAGTGGAAATGCTAAGCTTGCAAAAAATGGTAAAATGGTTCAGCATGGTACTATTTTAATTGATTCACAGATGCAGATATTGAGCGATGCATTGAAGGTAAACCCGCTTAAATTTGTCGATAAAGCTGTCAAGTCCAACCGTGCGAGGGTAACAAATCTGATCGGTTATCTACCTCAGGGTTTTACAACGGTAAAATTTAAGGAACTATTGATCGCAGAAATGCAGCGTGAAAATCCTGATGCGGAGATCATTCATTTCTCTGCAACTGATATCCAGAATATCGAACATCTAGTGAAGGAAAAATATGAAACCTGGGACTGGAATTTCGGTTTCTCTCCGAATTATAATTTTAAAAAGGCAATCAAGATCCCCGCCGGTTTTATCGAATTACATTTAGATGTACATAAAGGTTCTATTGAGCATGCTAAGATTTTCGGGGATTTTTTTGCTTCTGAATCTATTCATGAACTGGAGCAACTATTGATTGGAAAAAAGCATCAATTGGAAGAAGTCAGAGCGCTGTTGGAAACCATAGACCTAACTTCGTATTTTGGAAAAGTTGATGTAGTTGAAATTTTGGAGCTATTTAAATAATAGCTATTGTATTATCCCATTGGGACTTAAATAAAAATATTATGCCTTGGAATCCAGATATCTATAATAAATTTAAAGACATCCGTTTCAAACCTTTTTTTGATCTATCCGAACTAATAGCTTCGGAAGCAACAATGAAAGCGGTAGATCTCGGATGTGGAACCGGAGAGCAAACCGCTATTTTAAGCGATAAATTTCCACAGGCTACATTCCTTGGAATAGATGCATCTCCAGAAATGTTATCGATGAGCCGTAAACTTGAACATGAACACCTAAAATTTGAAAATAGTAGTGTTGAAAAATTTCTGGACACAGCGGGTTCCTGGGATTTGATATTCAGTAATGCGGCATTGCAATGGCTAGATGATCACCAAACACTTTTTCCGCATCTCATTTCCAAATTGAGTAGCGGTGGGAAATTGGCCGTTCAGATGCCTTATCAGCCGGAAAATGTCTTAAATAAACTGCTATCTGAGCTGGCTGGTGAAGAACCTTACCGAAGCTATTTGGATGGTTGGAATAGGGCTTCATCGGTACTAAGTATAGATGACTATGCACAGATTTTGTTTCATTCGGGCTTGGAGGAATTGGATCTATCGCTTCGTATATACCCAATTATAGCTGCCGAAGCGGAAGTACTTTATGACTTTATTTCCGGATCGGCATTGATCCCCTATATTGAGCGACTGGACGAAGATAAACGACCTGTTTTTATTGAGGCTTTTAAGACACTTATTAAACAGCATTTTTCCAGATTCCCCGCGATATATCCGTTTAAACGTATTTTGTTGTATGGACGAAAGAGCTGAAATCGGGCGAGGATGTTCGTGTTAAATGCTGATCAAATCGGACCAGATCGCTTTGGTCATCGTTGCTAAATCATTGGGATTTAATATCATTTGAAGGCCTCGTTTTCCTGCGCTCACAGAAATTTCTGTTTCCAATTGAGCTGCTTCCTCGATAAATGTTGGAAATAGTTTTTTCATGCCAATAGGTGAGCAGCCCCCACGGATATAGCCCGTTACAGCTAACAGATCCTTCATGGGGAGCATTTCACAATTTTTATTGCCTGATGCTTTAGCGATCTTTTTTAAGTCAAGTTGCGCATTCCCGGGAATTACAGCAACAATGTAAGGGTCTATATTTCCTTTCAATACTAAAGTCTTATAAAGTATTTCAGGTATTAGACCCAAGGACAAGGCAACATGCTCTGCGCTGACATCATGATCATCCACCTCATACTCTCTTAATTCATAGTTTACTTTTGCCGTATCCAACAAGCGGACTGCATTGGTTTTATGCGACATAATAAGCTTTTTTTAAGATCTACGATTGGAAAAATAGTTTGTAATCTCTGTCAAGGAATATGTATTCAGACAATTTTTTGCTTCCAGACCACCTTTCTGTGCAACAAAAATACCATATTGCATGTCCAAGAGCCCTTCCGTGCGGTGCGCATCAGGGTTAACGGATAACAATACGCCCTTTTCTACAGCGTAGCGATGCCATCTCCAATCTAAATCTAGCCTTAAAGGATTTGCATTAATTTCGATGACGACCTTATTCGCGGCGCAGGCATCAATTATTTTTTTAAAGTCGAGTGGATAGCCCGATCTACTTAATAAAAGGCGGCCTGTTGGATGTCCCAAAATTGTTGTATATGGGTTTTCAATTGCTTTAATCAATCTAGCAGTTGCTTTTTCCTCATCCATCTTTAAGTTGGAGTGAACAGAGGCGACAACAAAGTCAAATTGTGCTAGTACCTCATCGGGATAGTCCAGTGATCCGTCGCTTAGGATATCGGATTCTATCCCTTTAAAGATTTTAAAAGGTGCTAGTTTTTCATTTAAGCTGGCAATTTCTTTCCATTGCTCTTCCAATCTTTCAATGGAAAGACCATTTGCATAAACTGCCGTTCTGGAGTGATCACATATTCCGAGATATTCGAGACCTAATGCATCTTTACAATGAAGAGCCATTTGCTCCAAGGTATGCACACCATCACTATAAGTTGAGTGGTTGTGCAGTGTCCCTTTGAGATCTTTAAATTGGATTAAATGAGGTAAAGTATGGTTCTGCGCGCGTTCAATTTCGTCAAGACCCTCGCGCAATTCAGGTTCAATATAATCAAGCCTTAAGTTACGGTAGATAGCTTCTTCACTAGAAAGTGAAGGTAAGTCAGGAAGAATATTGAATAAAAGGTCCAAATGTGCGGTCGATCCTGTGCTGAGAATAAGGTCCCGATAAAAATCATTGATATTCGTACTGAAAACCTTGAATGTAAAACCTAATTCATCAGTAATTTCCAGTGAATTCTCTGTTTTCTCCACCAATGTATAATCAACTAGGAATTTCTCCACTGCTTCTATACTTTCGGAAATGAGTAGGTCCACTGTGCTTAACACTTCGCATTTTCTTCTAAAATCTCCTGTAAAGGATAGAAGAGACGAGGGGAAATGTGTTTTTAAAATAGCGTAAAATGTATCAGCTTGAGACAATACTTTGGCGTATAGGAACCATCCCTGGTTGGATATTGAAAATTCGATGGACTTCTTTATTTCTTCCTGTGTTTTTAATCCAAACCCTTTGGCTTCAACTAGCCGGTTTTCATTGCAGGCATACAGTAGTTCGCCTACACTTTCAATACCAAGGTCTTGCCAGATAATCTGAACCTTTTTTGGGCCCAGGCCCTTTATGTTTAACATTTCAACAACTCCTGATGGCGTATTCGCCAATAGGTCCTGGAGTTCCTTAAACGTTCCGGTTTGTGCGACCTCTTTCGCTTTTTCGGCGGTACTTTTTCCTATGCCCGGCTGTGCGCTCAATTCTTCAAGCGAAGCGTCATCAATACGAAAGGGCAATTTGTCCAATTTAAAAGATGCACTAGCCATAGCCTTTGTTCGGAATGGATTTTCGTTGTGAAGTTCCATTAATTGGCTACACAATTTAAAAATTTTAGAGATCGCTTTATTGTCCATCATTGTCGGTGAGTTGTTAGGCTACAAATATCCTAAATTTTGAACCAAAATACCAACCAAGTCGATAATATAATGCCGTTAAATAATGTGAAAAAGCTGATTTTGGCCAAAATCATGTACTGTTTTTTAAAATTAACAACAAAGTGACAAATGACTGCCCGCTTAACCGGGCATTTTGGCTAAGTTTGCCGTTTTTGGATGTTGAAATCGACAAGGTTTGTCGTGTTTTTTGAAAATATTGGACAACAATAGGAATGTTATGATAGCAGATATAAATGACAAAGAAGTAAGTGGTCTCTACAAGACAGGTATTATTCAACAGACAGCCTATTGGTCTGCTGTGAAAAAGATGCAAGGGATAGAATCAAAGGCTTTTAATTTCAAATCGAAACATTCTGATCTTTATATCGGAGTGGAAGACGATACCTATTTTGTGGGGGATCTATTGATTATTATTCAGGCAGTGGATCATGAGCATAGCATCGCGTATGTACCATATGGTCCTGAAATAGAACCATCGGAAGAAAATCAAGGGGTGTTTTTAGAGCAGCTTTCGGAGAGTTTACGATCTTACTTGCCGCCCAATTGTATTATGATACGCTATGATCTGTCCTGGGAATCCCATTGGGCAAAAGAAGATGACTGTTATGACCTCTATGGCAATTGGCTAGGTGTCCCTGAAAAACGTATTCAGGAAATGCGCTTTAATTTTAATACGGAAAACTGGAATTTTCATAAAGCGAATACAGACATTCTTCCTTCTAATACCATTTTTATGAACCTTAGAAAAGAAGAGGATCTCCTGTTGGCCAATATGAAATCAAAGACGCGTTATAATATTCATTTGGCTGAAAGGAAAGGCGTAAAGGTTCATTCTCTTGGCTTAGAGAGCCTGGAGATCTGGTATGAGTTATATCGGCAGACTGCGCTTCGGAATAATTTTTTCTTGCACGATATCAACTATTTCAAGATTGTGCTATCTGCCAAGGCAAATGATACGTTGTCTCCAGCAGATGTTTATTTATTGGTTGCAGAGGTAGACAATCAACCTCTGGCTGCAATGTTTCTGGTGATTGCTGCAAATCGCGGAACCTATCTCTATGGTGCCTCTGCTTCCGAGAATCGCAATTATATGGCGACCTATGCCTTGCAATGGCGTGCCATGCAGGTAGCAAAGGAAAAAGGCTGTACGGAATATGATTTCTTTGGCGTATCACCTCAGGCTGATCCATCACATCCATTATACGGACTTTATAGATTTAAAACTGGTTTTGGTGGTGAGATCTATCACCGAATGGGCTGTTGGGATTATCCGTTGGATAACGAGAAGTATCGATATTATGCCTCCATGGAGTTTAAAAATCAAAGTTATCATTTGAGTTAAGTATTAAAATACTTCACCCAGAGTCAATCTTACCCCACGGTGATTGGTGCTAACACCATAATCTATACCGATGTTGGTTCCCGAGTTTTTGTTAAATTTAATTCTGGCGCCAGCACCGGTACCGATGTTCCAATCTGCAAACATGCTATTTTTGGGGCCGTTCACCGTGGTGAAATTTATAAAAGCCACAAAGCCGAATAAACCGTCGCTGCTGATGTCGCGTCGGTACTCTGTTTCCAGATAATACAACGATTTGCCACGGAACCTACTTACGGGAAACCCTCTTCCGGAACTGTTGTAAGGATCCCAACCCAAATTAGGTAAATCGAGGTAAGGTGCTTTGCTATTGAATACAGTCCAGAAAAAGCTACGCACAGCAATCATATTCTGCTTATTTGGGTCCTGGGTCAAGCGATGGTATCTCCTGATTTCGAGGAATAAGGACTTCCAATTCTGATCACTTCCCATGAAAACCGGGTTAAGGCGGAATTGTAGATTGGCATAATTGCCAGACCAGGTATTAATGGAATTCGCACGTGTATCATAAATGAGATTGAGACTAAGTCCCGAAGAAACAGTATGATCTTTTAAATCCGTGCCATAGGGGTAGGAGGTATACTCGTCAAGCGGAATCGCACTCGTGGATTTGATATTCATGCGGTAATCCAGATCATAGCCAATGCCCATAAACAGTCCGCCGTGGATTCTTTTCAACGCATGTTGATATAGTCTAAAATAAGTATAATCCAAATTGATCTGTTGGTCACCGTGATGCTCTTTGCCTATTCCCCAGGTCTCATGTGGGTATTTTAATAGCCTAATATCACCATCGATAACCCAAGTGTTATCTTTTAACCAGACATAGGAACGGATGGGGAGGCCGAATCGCTTTCCAAAATTGGTATATGGCGTGAAAGTAACCTTAGACATATAGGTGCTATTACGCTCACCAAGATAAAACCCTGCTGTGGTACTCGTAATTAAAGCATGCCCTCCTCCAGGGACATTTGTCGAAAATGGCAGAAATGAAAAGTAAAACTTTTTTCCGGTACTATCGACAGATTGCGGTGGCTTAATGTTGAGAATCTCCTTTCCGATATCGATCAGATCCCTTTGTTTGCTCGTATCTGCAATATGCTCGGTGATTTCTATTTCATTGACGGGGCGCTGCGCATAGAGCTCAGATCGAAATATCACCAATAAAAATGTTAAAGTAGCAAGCTGATATAAAAAAAGATGCCGTCTGTCGTAGTGTGTCATGAACGCCTGCAATCTAAGAGGAATTGTACAGAATTACAATATTGTAAAGAAGATTTTATCTGTTTTGTCGCGTTTTGGCTATAAATGAAATAAGCGAAAATTTCATTCACCTAGAAAAAAATAGCGTTTACCGATTTTAATGTAATGTTAATCTAAATGTAATAGAATCAACACATCAGTTGTCTTAAATTTGAATCAGAAAATAAATAAGAAAAAAGTGCAACAAATTTAGATTGTCTCCGACAATAGGATAAGAAAATATACTAATACATTATAAAATAGAAAAGATATGAAAACTTTAGTAAAAACATTTGTAGCGGCAGCAATGATAGCGATCTCTACTTGCTCAATGGCTTCGGTTAAACCAGAAGAACGTAATTTAATTACAGCTGATTTGGCGATTGATGAATATGTTGGCGCGATGACCGAAGGTCAGGTAGCGAATTTAGATAAGCTATTCACTTCTGATTTTAACCAGAAAATCTGTGGTAAACAAGATTTAAATCACAGTCGTTCGGAGATGATCGAGTTCTTGAAAAAACAAAAAGGAATAAAAATGAACTGCAAAACAACAACGCAGATCGTTGAAGAATTACCAGATTACGCTATTGCGAAAGTAACCATGCAATTTGATGGTTTCTCTAAGACCGATTTGATCACACTTGTGAAGGAAAATGGTGCATGGAAAGTTTCTAAATCAGTTAATTCTTACAAATAGGAATTACTGCCACAAATTGAAATGATGTTTCGGGAAAACTGATCAATGTATAAAAACAACAAAGAGGCTACTTGTGAAAAGTAGCCTCTTTTGTTTGTGGAGCATATCAGGATCGAACTGATCACCTCTTCACTGCCAGCGAAGCGCTCTAGCCAGATGAGCTAATGCCCCTTGTTTTTTCTGTCGCTAAGATAGTACCTTTTTTGTAAAAACAAAATTGCTTTTTTATTTTTTTAAATATTATTATTTATTGCTTCTCAGTAAGTAGTTCCTCAGTACGTTTTATCTGCTGATTGTCCTTCCATGCGTCATGTCCAGGAATAACCATTTTTATCTGTGGATACTTCGCTAACAATCTTGCCAATGCAGGCTTCCAGGCTTTGACATCACCATCACCGACAAAGCCCAGGTTTTTGGCCTCCGAACTTTTGATGAAGCAACCCCCATCCAGAATTTGATAGTCCGGAAACCAGACAACGACATTATCCAAAGAATGTCCCGCTCCAAAAAAGTTCAAAACGAAGGACTGACCACCCACATTATAGGTCTTGTTGATTTTAACGAGATGCGTAGCTTGGGCTTTATGATTTGCCTTAAGCAGATCGTTGGTCATTTTTGTCGCATAGGTTGGAATTCCCATACGATTATAATATGCAAAGCCTCCTGCGCGATCCTCGTGCCAATGTGTGGCATATACTGCAATGACAGGTAGCTGATGCTTTTGCTTGATGCTGTCCAAAAGCGGTTGATATTGTGTCGAGTCCCAAGGCGTATCAAATAGAATAACACCTTTCTTGGTGATTAGATAGACCGCATTAGCGGCATATTTGGTGCCCTCAAAGGTATTGTAAGTCGTATAAAGATATAGCCGTGAATTGATCTTTTCAATGGATAATGGTTTTTCCTGTGCGCGCAAAGATGGCAATACACAGCAAGAAAGACCGAGAAGTAGCGTAGCTACTTTTGCGAAGAAGAGCGAAATAGTATTTTTGAACATAAGTAAATAAACGATTGTTCGGAATGAATATTGTTGTGATGGACCTGTAAAATTCTTTTTTTTCTGGCTACAACGATATAATGAAATCTTCTCGATGTGGTGTGAAAGAATCTACCAATTCGCCTTCTTCAAGACATTCACAACCGTGAATTAAATTTGGGTAAATGATACAGGAATCACCTACAGTTAAAATTTCATCTGCGCCATCAATGTGGTACTTGAACTTTCCGGCGCTGACATAAGATATTTGTGTATGTGGGTGTTGATGTAGGGCACCGATTGCACCTTTTTGAAAACGTACTTTCATTAACATCAATTCATCGTTATAAACTAATATTTTACGTTGTACACCATCGCCTAGATCCGTCCAGCTCTGCGCTTTATCGTGTAGGAATATCTCACTCATTTTATTCGCTTTTATTTTGAAAAATTAATCAACAAATCTTTATCGCCAATGATAGGAAATAAATATGACTTTTGTAGCTCAGCTTGAGAAGTTCTTGATAAGCGTACAGCGTTGATGAGAGAATCCCCCGATTTTCTTAGGAAAAATAGAAGAACATGCATGAACTGATCGGTAAAGTATTTGAAAAAACTGTTACTTTGTGTCTGATCAAAGCGAGTGTACTGATATGAATTATTTCGACGAACTTATTACATTATTACATGAAGAACAGCAATATGATAAGATGCAGCATGAAGCATTATTATTGAAAAGCAGTTTAAATGAAAGAAGAATGCAAGGGGTGACCTGGTTTCCTATTCAGATCACGGATAGCGAACTAGGACGGGGAGATTATCTGTCAGTTAGTTTAAAAAAAACAAATCACCTCGATGTAGATCATCGGTTTCGTTTTGGGATGCCTGTTTCTCTATTTTCAAACCATGACCCAAATGCGGACAGAATAGACGGCATTATATCTTCGGTTAATAAGGAAAGTATGCGGATTTCATTTCGTGTAGATGAGCTGCCCGATTGGAGCAGAAGGGGGAAACTTGGTGTGGACTTATTATTTGACGAATACTCATACCGTGAAATGGCGAATGCATTGCGACAGGCAAAGGAGCTTGCGACTGATCCACGACAAGGCAAATTGATCAGAAAGCTTATTGGTGGAGAACAATTATATACCGGAGAAAAAGATACCTTTTTTGAACATCCAGATCTCAATGTCAGCCAAAATAGCGCTGTTCAACAGGTCTTAGCTACGACAGATGTCGCACTTGTACATGGCCCTCCAGGGACTGGGAAAACGACAACATTAATCAGGGCAATAGCTGCTTTGTCAAAGAGCAATAACAAGCAGATATTGGTCGTGGCTCCGAGTAATACTGCAGTTGACTTATTGACTGAGCGTTTAGATGCTGCAGGAATAGCTGTCACTCGGATAGGTAATCCGGTTAAAGTATCTGAACATCTACAGGAGTTAACCCTTGATAGCAGAATAGACAGCCATAGCGCGAATAAGGATATAAAGACCTTGCAAAAGCAAGTTCGAACCTATACGGATATGGCCCAAAAATATAAACGCAATTTTGGCAAGGCCGAGCGCGAACAAAGGAAAGCATTGTTCGACGAAGCTTACAGAATTCGAAAAGATGTTGATAAGATTCAGGATTTTATCGTAGCGGATATTCTCGATCGCTCTCAGGTAATAACCGCGACGCTCGTAGGGGCAAATCAAGATGTTATACGAAACCGAAGATATGAGACGGTTGTTATTGACGAGGCTGCTCAGGCACTGGAGCCTGCCTGCTGGATTCCGATATTAAAGGCAGACAAATTGGTGTTGGCTGGAGATCATTGTCAACTCTCACCAACAGTGAAATCAAATAAAGGTCTGGACAATAAGCTTAGCTATACGTTGTTTGAAAAACTCATCAATCTTTATCCCCAAGCGGTTTCACTGCTCGATATCCAGTACCGAATGAACGAACAGATCATGAATTATCCGTCCTCAGCTTTGTATGGAGGTCTTTTGAAAGCTGATTGTTCAGTTGCGCATTGGACAATAGCAGACGATTCGGAACCGATTGTATATATTGATACGGCTGGGGCAGGTTTTGAGGAAACTGAAAGTGATGGTGCGATCTATAATCTCGGGGAGGCCAGTTTTCTGAAATCTCATTTAAAGACAGCCATCGCAACTTGGGTAGAGTCTTCTCCAAGCGAACAATGGCCAAGTATTGGGATAATAGCACCTTACCGGAAGCAAGTGTCTGTATTAAAGGAAATGTTGGAGCAGGATGAAGAATTACGGCCGTATGCTGCTATTATTAAAGTACAGACCATTGATAGTTTTCAAGGGCAGGAGAAAGATATTATTTATATCAGTTTGACGCGAAGTAATAACGAACAACAGATTGGTTTTTTATCCGATGTGCGACGGATGAATGTCGCTATGACAAGAGCCAAAAAGAAGTTGGTCGTCATTGGCGATAGTGCGACGATAGGGATTCATTCGTTCTACCAGAAATTTATTGATTACGCAGAAAATCTTGGCCACTACCATAGTGTTTGGGAATGGGATATTGCGGAGATGTAATAGAAAAAGGGACTGCGATGAAATTCCTTTCGCAGTCCCTCTCAATTTTTATAAAGAGGTGAAATTCATCCAATCAGCCTTTTCGTCATAGTTCATAAGCGGTTCGGCATTATTGTTATTGGAGAGTTGACCAACCAACATGTACAGATCCATACTAACATGCTGACGGGCGATTTCTGTCATTTTATCATTAAAACCAGCGTTATTGATTTGCAGGACATATTGGAAGCAAACAACACGTGCAATTATTTTCCCTAAAGTGACCATCTCGCGCTGTTTAGGTTGAAGCGGGAAGTCGAAATTCAAAATAGAAGAGAAAAATGGAGCCGCAAGTTCGGTTGCCGGATTTATTTTCAGGAACGAAAGCAGATTGCTTTCTTTGCTTTTGCGCATCAGTTTAGCAATTGCTTCTGCTACTTGCGAATAGAGCATCTCGTTCGATCCTTCAAAAATTTGGAAAGGTCTACTATCTACTAAACCACGACCAGCAACATGATCCAATCTATAACCGTTTGCTCCAGATAATTGTACACAGATCTGTGCAGATTCGTGCATCAGGTCTGTCACGAGTGCCTTGACACTATTGGCATCCACACTGTGGCCAGAAAGATCATTTTGAATTGAACTGATCGAACTACTGTATGCACACATCGCTGAACATATCGTAAAAGCAGCCTGCAAACGAGATAATTGAAACTTAACCGAATCCAGTTCGTTTAATGGAATTCCACTAACACGTCTTTCCGTGCAATGCTTCATGGCTTCATCCAGCATACGTTTTATGAATCCCATTCCCATGCCAGGAAACTGAAGTCTGCTCCGGTGTAAAGTATCCAACATCAGTTTTATACCAGTGCTTTCTGGTGTTAATCTATTGTCGACGGGTACTTCGATGTCTATTTTATTGATACCATAAGGAATAGCATATAATCCTAAGCTATTGTATTTTTTTGTTACTTCAATCTTTTGTTCTTCGATGGAATTGTCGGTAACAAAGAAATCTATATCACGTACAAGTTCACCATTCTCATTTTTCTTTCGGGCAGTAACGAGCCAAAAGTCAGCAGCACCTGTTAAACCTTGCCAATGTTTTTCTCCGTTAATACGGTATTTATCTCCATCTTGTTGATAGGAGGTACGCATATTGAGGGCATCACTACCATAGGCTTGCTCGGTAATCATCAGCCCACCCATGGCTTTATTTTCTAGAAATTGATGGAAAACTTTTTCCTGAAGTAAGGTATTGCCGTATTTAGCAAAAGGCTCCAAGAATAAAGCGATATTGATCCCGAAGATCAAAGACAGTGAAAGTGATTCATAAGACGACGCCGCAAGCACTCCTAAACATTCTTTTACATGTAGGCCACGGCCTCCGTGATGCTCGGGAATAGCAACAGACAATGGTCTCATTGCCATGATTTCGCTTAAAAACTGAGGGGGTAAACCACGTGTTAAACTCAGGTTATTATAGTCGTATTCGGTATGGAATAAGCTTGATAATTTTTCTTTAAAGTTTCCGATAAATAAATCGAAATTTTGGGCTTTGTTCGTGTGATCTAAAACGTTAGACATCGCTATATTAATTAAATGATGAAACATTTGCAATAGTAGATGTATACGATAAAGCCTCAAAAGATAGCTGTGAATTTTGCTTACATCCTATCGCTATACAAAAATAATCCATATCGTTGTGATTGGTCTGTCCACTTTGGTATAAAAGATAGGACAAATCGTGCATATCCAAAAAATATTAAGTTGCCTTGTTACGATAAGAAGTAGGGGAAATTCCTACGATTTTTTTGAATAAACGGGAGAAATAGGAGGGATCAGAAAAATCCAGCTCATAACAGATATCGGCAATACTTTTATTTGATTCAAAAAGAAGAAATTGACTATGCATGATAAGTACTTCTAAGATCAGTTCTTTGGAAGACTTTTTGAACACCGAAAATACGCAGCGGTTTAGGTAATTGGTTGACACCGCAAGTCGGTCAGCATAAAAACCGATATGTTTTTGTTTTTTGAAGTTTTTGTGCACAAGCTGTTTGAACATCATTGCAATTTCCTGCCTTCGGTTGAGTGCTTGATTGGAAGATGATAGCTTGATAATCTTTAGTAAGAGGGATTTTAGTAAACTTTCGAAAAGTTCTTTATAAGGTGACTCAGAAAGTAATTCATTGTAGAGCAATTTGAATAGCTCGTTAAGGTCGGTACTATCCTGTGAAGCTAAGTTGAGCAGTGGTGAAATGTTAAAGATATTCAGAATCTCCTGTTCCCGAAAAATCGAAGTCATCGCATTATCGTTGATCAGTACACAATGTCCTTTTGCCGATTTGTCAACAGATTTGATCGTCGAAATATTACCATAGTTGCTAATCAGAATCGCTGGTGCTTTTACCACATATTCTTTTGCACCGATCTTGTGTTTAAAATGGCCTTCTGTTATATGTACAAGGAGATTGTATCCCAAGAAAATGGGCGGTGTAGGGAATTTAATATATGGAGCGATTTCACTGAGCTGGAAGATCTTGACGGGAGATTGCTGGTACCTCAGGTGTTCCAGACTACCAGTCATAAATCTATCTACAAATTCACCTGCATTTACCTGCTTTTCCATTTTTGTCCATTATGTTTTTGCAAAAACATCAAATTCTCCTATTTTCCGATTATTACTATTCGTTGCAAACGGATTTAACGTAATATCAGGATAATATTTCAAAGGTAATGGGATAAAATAGGTTTGTCAATATAAAATGTATGATGATTTTCAAAAATAGGTGCAATATGCTACCATTGTTGCCAATCACTAAACTCCATGATTACTTCTATGTAGGGGTGGAAAAGTAATCGGATTTTCTATCTATATAGAGCCGAGGTGGTAGTTATGACCGATAAGAAATGATTTGGGAAAATGAAGGTTTATCATTAGCTTTAATCCTTAACAAAAGCTGAATCGTTTGTTTCTCAACGATTTCTTTATTATAAACCGAGCGAGTATGAAAATTGTATTTGTTTTTATATCCTTATTTTTTTCTGTTGTTGCTGTTCGGGCACAGGACCGGATGAATTACTGTAATGATCAAATTCAAACCGGTGCAGAGCGAACTGAGCAATATATACCTTACCTCAATGGTAAGCGGGTTGCTATTTTGGGTAACCCATCTACCGTGATCAAGAAAAAACATCTTGTGGATAGCCTACTCGCCAGAGGAATTAAAATCGTAAAAATATTTGGGCCTGAACATGGATTTCGCGGAAATGCCAGCAACGGAACGAAAGTGCGGGATGAAGTCGATCCAGCAACCAAAATTCCGGTGATCTCGCTCTATGGAAGTAAAAAAAAGCCTTCAGCGAAAGACCTAAAAGATATTGATGTGTTCATCTTTGATGTACAAGATATGGGGGTAAGATTTTACACGAATATTAACACACTTCGGGACATTATGGAAGCCTGTGCCGAAAATGAGAAGGAACTCTTGATTTTAGATCGCCCTAATCCAAATGCGTATTTGGTCGATGGCCCTATATTGGATATGAAATATAAATCGGGTATCGGTCAGTTTCCGGTTCCGATTGCTCATGGGATGACAATCGCTGAATTTGCCCAGATGATTAACGGGGAGGGCTGGATGGCGACGACAAAAAAATGTAAGCTAAAGATCATACCCGTAGCTGCATATAATCATCAAATGTTATACAAACTTCCGGTTAATCCTTCTCCAAATTTAAATACCGAACAGAGTATTCTCCTCTATCCAAGTACTTGCCTTTTTGAAGGTGTAAAGATCAATCATGGAAGGGGGACGGATTATCCCTTTACAGTTTTTGGAAGTCCAACCTATAAAGGCGTGTATCGTTTTTCGTTTACACCTGTGAGTAAAAAAGGAATGAGTGAGACACCACTCTTTATGAATGAAGCATGTTATGGTTTAGATCTACGAGAATATGATTTGCAGAAGCTGGTGGACAGTAAGAAAATAAATCTTTCCTGGATGCAGGAGCTCTATCGGAATTCTCCAGAAAAAGATAAATTCTTTGATCAGTCATTTTCCAAGCAGATTGGCAGTATAGAAAAATTGGTTGGTGTTGATTCCTTTCGAAGACAGATAACTGAAGGTGTTTCAGAAGATGAAATCCGAAAAAGCTGGGAGCCTGGGTTAACGCTTTATAAGGAAATGAGAAAGAAGTATCTTATTTATCCGTAATCTATTTATCTGTACATAAGTATGTTGTGAGGGGGTGCGATTATTCTTAAAAATGTGATAGGGCCAATAACTAGTTTATCGGAACCTTACTATTTAACCTGAAAAGTAAATGATGTTTAATCGAAAATATTATTGTTGTTATGTTGCTTTCTTATGGGGGCTTATCGCAACTCTAAACCAACTCTATGGGCAACAGTTAGCCCGGAGCCCAGATCGACAGAATTATATCCGCGCTGCTGAAATTCGTTTAGAGCCAAAGGTAAAATGGAAGTTTCAGACTAAGGGACAAATATTTGCTTCTGCTATTGTTTTTGAGGATAAAGTGATCGTTGGTTCCTGTGACAGTAACCTTTATGCGCTGGATAAAACGAGCGGTAAAATAATATGGAAATATAAAACTGGAGGGGAAATCCGCTCCACAGCAGCCATTGATTTAGACCTGTTGTATTTTGTATGTTCAGATGGTCTGTTATATGCTCTAAGTATAGAAACGGGAGAAAGACGCTGGACCTTTGCCACTCAAGGTGAAAAAAAACAGGATACTTGGGATTACTTTCATTCCTCACCAACAATCAGCGATGGAACCGTATATTTTGGATCCGGAGACAAACATATTTATGCGGTTAATGGCAAGAGTGGAGAACTTCACTGGAAGTTTCCTACTGGAGGGATTGTCCATGCTTCGCCAACATTGGCAAAGGAGGGGGTAATGATCGGGAGTTTTGATGGTTACTTTTATTGTCTGGAGAAAAATGGGAAGTTACGTTGGAAGTTCAAAACAATTGGTGAACGCTATTTTCCAAAAGGTGAAATTCAATTTCATGCCGTTGCCGCCGATAGTTCGGTCTATTTTGGAGCAAGGGATTTCAACATGTACGCATTGAATATCAAAGATGGAACAGGATATTGGGTATACCATCAACCGGGGAGCTGGACAAGTGTACCTAGCTTGTCAGGAGAGAAGTTGATCGTAACGATGTCAGACTCTTATAGTGTATTGGCCTTGGACAAAATAAATGGTACAAAACTGGTTGAACCAGCTGTTCCCCTAAATACTTTTAGTAGTGCTGCCATTGCTGGTTCGAATGCATTTTTTGGCACATTGGATGGGGTCATTTATCGGTTTGATGTTGCGAAAGGAATTACGACACCTATTTTTCAGACAGAATCCAGCAAAAGAAATCGCCATCTATTTGTGGATGAGCAAGGGAAATTAAGAGCCGATTTGCAGGAGAAATACGCGCATGATATCAATAGGTTATTTACTGACTATTTGCAAATGGGAAGTATCTTTTCTACGATCTGGATAGCGGATAGTACACTTTATTTTGGAGCAGCAGATGGCGCTGTTTATGCCATTGAATAATACCTGTGGGCTGTATTCGAACGTTGATTGATTTATTTTCTTAAAATTTTTTCCATTGACTTGCCTTTCGCCAGTTCATCAATCAGTTTATCTAAATAACGGACTTTTTGAACGAGTGGATCTTCAATATCTTCTATACGATAGCCGCAAATGACACCTGTAATCTTTGTTGCATTGGTGTTGAAATGCGGCGCCTGGCTGAAAAAATGTTCAAAATCGGTTTTGTCGGCTATGATCTGTTGCAAGTCTTGGGTATTATAACCTGTTAACCAAAATATGATTTCATTCACTTCTTCTTTTGTGCGACCTTTTTTTTCTGCTTTTTGTATATAATGTGGATATACTCCAGCAAATGACATGCGGTAAATTCTAGTATTGTCCATTTTTCTACTGATTATCTTTTGTGGTTTTTGCTAATTTACCATTTTTTTGATGTGAAATTTCTTTACAATATCATTTTTCCTGTTGTTTTATCAAAAGTAATGGTTTTGTTGGTGCCTCCATAAAAGAGTGTAATAATAAAGGGTAGTTAAACAGTATACAGTTATGGCCAGTGGATGGCTTTTAATATACTCTTCTCAGAGTAACAGTTTGATGACGTCGGTTCGCTTAGTCCACTAAGATCGGCTTTTTAGATACTAAACTTAAGCTGCTTTGTAAGTAGGATTACCGGTTAATTCCCCAACTCTAATTGGTTTTTTATAAGATTATAATATTCGGCCTTTTTTTGAACAAGCTCAAGATGTGCACCATACTCCACAATATTACCTTCATTAAGCACAACTATCTGGTCTGCTCTTTTAACAGTGGATAATCTATGTGCGATGATAACTACAGTCCTTCCTCTAAAAAATTCATTAAGATTGTCATGAATTGTCCTTTCATTGTTGGCGTCTAATGCAGAGGTGGCCTCATCAAGAAATAAATAAGGAGGATTTTTATAAACTGCTCGGGCAATTAAAATTCGTTGCTTTTGTCCACCGGAGAGATCATTGCCAGAGGCACCAATCTTAGTTTTCGTTCGCAATGGAAGCTCCTCGATAAATGTTTCCAAATTAGCTATTCGTATGGCTTCACATAGTCTTTCCCTGTCAATATCATTACTTCCTACAGCGATATTTCTTTCAATAGTATCAGAAAATATATGCCCATTTTGCATGACGACCCCACAATTGCTTCGGAGGTTTTCTGGAGATATATCTAAAATGTTTTCATCATTATAGAATAAATCTCCGGTAGTAGGAGTAATAAACCTTAACAGCAGTTTTAGCAATGTACTCTTTCCGCTTCCGCTGGAACCGACAATCGCAGTTACCTTCCCTGATGGCACATTGAGATTTATATTATTTAATATTGGTTGAGAATTGGGACCTTCATAATAGAAAGAAACATTCTCAAATTTAATTCCACTCAATTTGCTGCTACTTTCATGATATTCCAGCTTTCTAAGCTCTCCGAATTCTTCGTCATTTAAATCTTGCACCTCATTCAAGCGTTCAAAGCTTAATTTCGCATCTTGAAATGTTCTAAAAAAAGTAATCAGCTGGTTTATTGGCCCATTCATTTGTCCAATAATATATGATACACTTAAGAGCATTCCTAAAGTCATTTTATTGTTTATAACAAGATAAGCTGTAAGAAATGTTGCTAAAATATTCTTGAGTTGGTTAATGAAATCGAAGCCTGAATTTTGTAGTTGACTCACTTTAAGTATTCTAGAATTAATATTAAGCAATTCGTGCTGCCCTTTTTCCCATTCATCTCTCCTTGTTTCTTCCAACTGATTTATTTTAATCTCCTGTATTCCATGAATTAATTCCAAAAATGTATTTTGGTTATTGGTTTTAACTTGAAATTTAATAAAATCCAGCAAAATCCTTCTTTTAAGCCAATATAATGACCAAATTATTGACATGAATGTGAAAAAAGAATAAACTATCAAAATTCTTACATCATAGTAAAAGAGTACTGCGAAAAAAACAGAAAATGTGATGAGTGAAAAAAGTGTTTGTAAGCTTTGAGAAGTAAGAAATAGTTCAATTCTATCTTGGTCTTGAATCCTTTGATTGAAATCCCCTATAGTTTTTCGCTCAAAAAATAAAATTGGAAGTCTCAATATTTTCTTGATAAACATTGATAAAATATTGATATTAATTTTTGCTCCAACTTTTAATGTAATCCAGTTTCGAATAATTTCAAATATAATGTTTCCTAAATAGAAGGCTAATTGCGCTATAAGAATTAATGTTATGGCGCTAATGCTTTTTGTTGCGACCCCATCGTCTATTAGTTTCTGAGCCAAAAAAGGAAAAACTAACGCCACCATGCTACCTAATATCAAAAGTACCATTAGTTGAACAAGTTGCCGTCTATATGGTTTCCAATATTTCATCAATGCCGTAAAGCTTGTGTTGTTTGCATTTTCCACACCAAGATTGAAAAAATATGGTGTTGGCTCGAAAAATAAAGCTATCCCTTTTTGATCATCACATAACCAGGACATTTCAAGTTCATGTGTTTTGAGTTTTATTAATCCTCTACCTGGGTCTGCGATATGGTAATAGATTTCCCGAGTAAAGTTATCTTTACTAAGCTTATATAGTAGTACAAAGTGATTCTGATTCCAATGCAAAATACAAGGTAACATATCCTTTTCAATATCTTTTGTACATATTTTACCTGCAAAAGCATCAAAACCAATTTTTTCTGAAGCCTCCTTAATTCCCATTAGAGAGACACCTTCTTTGGTTAAATAACAATACTCACGTAATAAATTAAGATTTATATTTCTTCCAAAGATTTGAGCTACCATTGCAAGACAAGCGGGCCCACAATCCATCTGATCATGCTGAGGTATAAATCTAATTCTCTTTTTCAAAATGCGATATTTTATTTAATTCTACAAAACCCAAAAAAATGGCGCCCAATGTTTAATCAATCATCTATTTTAAAGGTTTTATCTCGAAAGTGTTCTGATCTGAATTTTCGATTTTTTTCTTAATTTTCTTTGTCTTAAGATTTGAACTTCCAAAACTGTAGCTAGCGCTTAATACGATGGTTCGATAATTCTGACGATTAAAGGAAGTGGTACTAAATTCAGGTACTGAAAAGAAATTTTTCCTCGTAAAATATTCAGAAAATGGATTGTTGAGTGATACGAATACTGACATTTTTTTATCAAGAAATTGCTTTGTAAAACTTACTGATGTTGCAGTATAAGCGTTAGATCTGCCTTGAAGGAAAAGCTGAGGTCCTGTGTGGCGCAATGATAAATTTGTCCTAAAGGTGTTTGTAATTGGTATTGCCATCGTAAAAGACAAATTATTTTCATAACCATCATTTTTAAGCTGCATATTTTTATACATCCCTTGCATCGCTATGTAGGATAGCCTTCCATTAAAAGTTAATCTAATTTTCTTCCATGTGTAGCCAATATTTGCATTTACATCAAAGCTTCTTTCTTTGCCTAGATTTTCATAGGAAACGTTTATCAAGGAATCTGTATTGGATGTATATACTTTTTGAATCGAGTTATTTGTATAATAATAACCGAAATCAGTAATTACTGATAGTTTATCTATATAGCTATAAGACAAGTTAACATTACGACCCTTTGTTGGCTCAAGTTTAGGATTTCCAGCTGAAATAAAATTGGGATTTGCACGATCAATGAAGGGACTCATCTCAGAAATATTAGGTCGTTGGATACGCTCGTTATATGTCATTCCAATTGAATGATGTTTATCAAAAGATTTTTGTACAGCTAGCGAAGGTAATAAATTAAGCTTGTCATCCTGATCGTTGCTGCGTTGTGGGAAAGCCATTAAGTCCATCCGTAAACCTGCTTTATACGACCAACTTCCCGTTTCATATCCTATGGTTTGATATAAATTGAAAATGTTATAGTCAAATTTAAACTCATTTTGTTGATCTTGTCCATAATTATAAAGACTGTTGCTATTCCTTGCTATAAATTTACCGCCGGATTCAATTAATAGATATTTAGATTGGTTTTCGTAGTCCACCTGTACAGAGTTTTCTTTAAAACCGAATATATTACTTTGGTTACTGTTCGACCAATCAATCCCCTCAAATCGCAAATCATCTTGCACTGCATTTGAGGATGTAGAATACTTGTAAGAGAAGTTCAAAAATTTCTTGGGGTTTTTCTTGAAACCTCTTTGATAATTTAGGTCAACATCTCCCGTTTTCCAAAAAGGTGCGCCATTTTGGAAAATTGTAAAATCCGCTAGATTTGACTGATGATTTACAATACGGGATATCATATCAAATTTATCTCTTTTCCAACTTCCAGATAAAGATAATGCATTCAGAGAATCCAGTTCATACAACAATTGTCCTCTCAACATTGATGAATTTCCTTTAAATTTTTGTTCACCATGCTGTTCGACGTTTTGTTCACTTACGAAGTTAATTGTCTTATCAACAGTGTTGTATGGTGTGTTTTGAAAAAAAGTTGTAGCAAGAACGCTTAGTTGAAGTTTATCTTTCTTTACATTAGTATTGAAACTACCAAGTGGGCCATAAGGATAATTATAGGAGGTTCCAATATAAAAATCATAACCATCGTCGGTTTTCTTTTTGGTAAGAATATTAATTAAGCCTCCTATACCTTCTGCATCATATTTTGATGGCGGAGAGGTGATAACTTCTATTTTTAAAATGTCTTTAGAGGGCATCATTTTTAAAGCGGTTCCAGGATCACCAGAAAATAAAGCTGACGGTTTTCCATTGATTAATAATTTGAAATTCGACTTTCCTTTCAATGAAATTTTATCTTGACCGTCTACATTTATTAAAGGTACTTTTTGTAGCATATCCAATACGCTATAAATATCTTTATCTGGATCATTCTGTACGTTAAATTCTATGCCATCTATTTTTTTTCTAATTGGGGACAGATTTCCTGTTACAGTAGCTTCCTCGAGTAAATTAGTTCTACCAGAAAGAGATACAAAACCTAAATCTATACTTGTATTTTTATCGTCGGTAGAGAGCTTCATTTTTTTTACTCCATAATTAAGATGAGTAAATTCCAAATCAACTTTCCTGTTTTTGGGTACCTTTAATAAGAATACACCATAGTTGCTACTTTTTTCTTGCGCAAGTGTTTTATTTCCTTCCAATACCTTCACCGTAACTCCAGCTACAAATTGATTAGATAGGGAATCAATCAAAACTCCTTTTAAAATAATATTAATCTCTTGTGCGTTGGCATTGAAATACAATGCTGAAGTTAAAATAGTAAGAAATATATTAATTTTCGTACGGATCATAAGAGCATTTTGCCGGTTTCGAATATATGTTAGAATTGTCAAGTGTATAGGCGCGACAATCTTGACAAATGTATCTATACTCACAATCAGAGCAGGATTCTATCAAGTCTTTCTTTACAGACCAAATTGATCTAAAGTCATTCATTTTAACCACATCTTTTAGTGGTGTATCGCTAATATTTCCAAAAGATTTTGGCATTGATGGACAGTTCTTAATTGCTCCATCTTTATCAATTGAAATCTTTTTGCTCAAACAGGAATTTTCATTTTTAGCATCAATAAAAGATTTTAAATTAATTGAGAAATAAAATGGACTAATTTGTCCACAACAGGTTTCCTTTAAAACATCTTCTGTCGTAATATATATCAATGTATCAAGTGTTTCGATTACTTTATTCTCGAGTGCTCCGTGAACAGTAATTAATTTCAAACGAGGGTATTTATTTTGAAGTTTCGTTAAGTATTCTTCTGATATTCCTTCTTCATATTTAATTAACAGTTGTAAAAATCTTAATGAAGAAGTTTCAGTCGTCGAAATTATGTTTTCTATAAAGTCTTTTGATCTTTTCGAGTACAATCGCACTTCCAGTCCTTCGCAAAAGAAATCCGAAAGTTGAGTTACGATGTCAGCAAAATTGTGGTTGCTATTTTCGTCAAAATCAATAATGGCATTTGAAATAAGCTTAGAGTCATAAAGATTGTCTAATTCTAATTTAGGAAATTCTTGATAAGAATCTGAGAAGAAACCATACTCATTGTCAACCAACAAATCGAAATATTCCGTGATAATTCCAAAGTTTTCATTTCCGAAATGGTTCTTTAGCCATCCTAAGGTTCTGTTTTTATATTTATTTAATATAAGATATAATGCATTAGGTATTTTAATGTATCCACCCCTTTGTAAATCACACATTATACATCTTTGTGCCCCCTTTACAGGAATACAACACGCAAATAAAATAAAGTACTTGTTGTCTAAATTAGATTTTAATGTCATCAAAAAAGTTGTTTTTAATTGTTCTTGATATATTTTTGTAATATGAAAAGCTATCAAAATGAAAATTATGATGTTTGCTACTTTTTGCAATAACGTGTTCCTCAATAACAGGTAATTTAGACTCGTTACCTGCCTCTTCGGAAAACATTACATTTAAAGACAGTAGTCTTCTTTCATCATATGTCAGGCGTTGAAATAGTTTTTTTGCTTTTTTCATGATATTTTTGATCCAAATAAATTAAATGTTGTGCTACTTTCATATGGAGGCCATAATTGCAAGGGAAATCTACCATGCCAAATTGTCCAGTTGGATTAATTTCCAATAAATAATATTTTCCGTCTTGTCCTTTTATAATATCTATTGAGCAGCAATTAAAACCATAATGACGCATTAATTTTTTCAATTTGACCTTCAATTCGAATGGTAAATTATAGGGAGTACGGCGATTTGGTTTTTGCCAATTATACCTTCGGAAATCAATAGAAGTTTGAGAATCTAATTGTGAAAAAATTGCCATGGAATAGAATATGCCGGCAAGATAGAATACCCTAAGCTCAAATTCTTTGTCTATTTTTCTTTGAACTAAAGATGGAAAAAACTCGGCGCTAATTTGATTTATTTCGTCTTGATCTAGTATCGATGTGAACATTGAATATGGTCTTTTTATGGATTTTGTTCCACTTCTAATAATCCACGGATCGCGAATAGATTTCGTAATAAATTCATCCGTTGGCAAGATCTCCTGCAAGTAGTTTTTAGAATTAGTCAAATAACTATCTGGAGTATCAATTTGCAATCTTTGAGCTTGCCTTATAACGTCAAATTTATTAATTCCAATAGTAGAAGGATGAGTCAGCCAATTTTTGTCAAAGAGAATTTGTACAATAGTTTCTAACACTGATGTAAACTCCTTTGAAATATTATTGGCTATATCAATGTTGAAAATTTTTGTGAGTTTTTTATACTGTTCACTTTTATAGAAGAAACCGAATTTACGGTACCAAACCGCACCAACATCATTAATATCAATTAATTGTCCAGCAAGGATCAGTTCTGTTTTTCCGTTTTTGGATGAAATACATAATTTATCATTTAGGAGATCATACGAATTTATGCGAATAAACTTATGTTGCAATCTAGCAAGATACTCTACAACATAGTCTGTACTCACGTCTCCATCACCTGAAAGAATTATTATCATTTTTTAAAATTATAAGTGAAGGATATAGCTAAATGCTATATCCTAAATGAATCAATTCCTACTTATCCTAAACTTAGTCATTCTTAATTCCATCATCACCGTCATCGGTACCTTCAGGAACAGTCAAAGTATTTAAAGTAACTGGGTCTGCAATTGGGGAAGATTTTCCTCCTTTAAAAGTTCTCAATTTAACATCAGAAATTAATTCTAATTTTTCAAAATTTAATCTTTTCTTTTTCATGTGATTTTGAATTTACTACGTTAACCTCTACTCTTTTAAGGATTTTCGAGATGCTCCTACATGCATGGTATTTTAAATATGATAATACTATTAAAAAAAAGTAGTTAGTCATTCTTTATTCCATCATCACCATCCTGATGTGCGTCAGGTAATGTCCAGGTTATCAATGTTACAGGATCTTCGCTAGGGGAAAATTTACCGCCTTTAAATGTTTTTAAATTGGTCTTTGAGATTAATTCAACTTTTTCTAAAATTAGTTTCTTTCTTTTCATGGATATTTGTTTTAAAACTATATTCGATTCTTTCAGATGTTGAGAAATTCAATTAATAATTATGTGTATTACATTGTAATTGTTTATTATTAGTTGTCATAATGTTTAAGTCTCCTCGTAAATATTCGAGTCGATGTATTAAGTGGTGTTAATGTCTGTAGTTTGAAGTTAATATAATAAATTTTGAAAAAATAATTAAAATGTATAAACTACACATTTGTGTGTGTATGTCTGTTTTAGTGATTGATTGAGTTTTCTATATAGTATTTAAGGTTCAAAGCAATTTACTTGTAGGCTGAATTCACGAATTGAAGTATAATTTGGGACTCTAATACATTAGTAGATCAAATAAATTTAAGTAGTTATATTCGTGAAATTTTGAAAAAATTCCTTGTTACAATTATATCTCCTTGTAATCGCTCTGAGAATATGAATATTTTGCTCCAGACTTTCATGCCAAATGAAGCAAGAAAGTCATATTGTTACCAGTTTAACCTTATGTCGTAGAAAAAAAGCTATCGAAAGTTAAGCGAAAAGTTGAATTAGTTCCCTCGTGATTTGCAAAATAGATTGATAACCCGTAAATTAATTAAATAGTGACATTCGTAAAGGAAAGCTTATATGTATTGTAGTTGCTTTCTCATAGGATGTCAAGCAAAAGAGAGTAAACTGGAGAATTGAATATTATATCTTTAACCTCTTTATTCTTTGTGTTTGCTTATTACTTGAAATATTAATCGATATCAGGTAAAAAAAATCAATTTCGGATTTTGATTGCTTCTCGAGGGAATTTAAACGAAATTTTAGTAACTACAAATGATTTAAAGAAAAACACTACTGGTATGATTAGACTTACAGATAATGAAGAAAGAGTTATGGGAATTCTTTGGGAGTATGCCCCAATAACAGCTGGCGAAATCGTAAATAACTACAGGGATCTTAAAACTTCCTCTTATACTACAGTTTTAAAAATAGTGATGGTCCTCAAAGAAAAAGGTTTTAGCTCTCATAATTCTTTAGGCAGAATTCATCTGTGTTTTCCAATTATTGAAAGGATTGATTACCTGAATTATTTGATAAACGATCTAATAGCCAAGTTCTTTGATAACTCCTTAAAGGACTTTTTAATATATGTACATTTAACTTTTAGTGGTTCATTAGATTTATTTTCTAGTCAAGAGTCTCTTTGTATTTCAAAAAATTCTTCAATGTAATTGTAATCCTTATGAAGATTAAATATCTATATTTAACTACGTCTAAATTTTTCCGGATTATTTTTTGTTTTTTAATTCTGTTATTAAATATACAATGTTCGCAGTATAATTTCCTTCCGTCAGGGACTGTTATAAAAGAAGTGCCCATATATTATAATGATAGTTTAAAACTATCTTTAGAAACGTTTGGTGATTATGTTGAATTCAATGATGAGCTTAAACATGGTTTCAAGGTAGATGGTTTGTATAGTGGTGATAAAGCCATCCTAAAAAGTACCCGTTTAGATCCAAGTAAGATGCGCATGCTATTTTCTGGTATTCCCAATGGCGAACCCTTGTATCATCTTATAGCGTTTGTGTCAAAAGAAGAAAAGCTAATAAAGGAAAACAGCAGTTTAATCCCAAAAAAAGAAAATGATTCAGTAAGATATTATTACAAAATGTATAATTTTAAAGAGTGGCGAGTCTACCAAACAATTATACCTATTGATCAAGGTACTTTTAATTTTGTATATTATCAAAAGCAATCTGATAGTTGCGTTTACTGTGACATAGAAAGTTTGTCGTTAAGAGCCTCAAAAATGTTAATGTCGGGGAATGATAACAATCATTCTAATGGTACTAATGCAAATTTTAGAGATGTTAGAATTGAAATACCAAAGGATAATGTCTTAAATAAGGCGGCCTTGTTAAAACTTTATAATAACGAAGGAAAGATTCTAATAAGTTTTAAATTTCTCAAAAAGGGAAATAATACCAGTAGCTTTAAAGTGTCCAAGGGGTCTTATATAATTTCATATACAGATCTAAATAATAATGTTAAATGGCGAAAAGAATTGATCGTTAATTAGAATTCCAGCGCTTCCATATGCCATGGATACGGTTTATTCAGCGTTCCTGCAATCAAAAAAGGCTGTTTAGGATGCAAGGAATAACGTTTTTTTCTGTATGCTCGAGACTGTAACATGAACTGTGTCAGAGGAATAATTCAATAAGATTATTTATATTCAATTATTCAAACGACACGGTCATGAAAGAAAAAGACCCATTCGACTTTGAACGCTTCAAGGCAGAAGCCATGCAAGGTCTTTACGAAGGAAAAAGTTTGTCTCCCAATGATGGCGTCCTAGCGCCGTTAATGAAGCATCTATTGGAATCAATGATGGATGGAGAACTGGAAAACCATTTGAACGAAGAGAAAGCTTCGGGCAATAGCAATCGGCGAAATGGCAAGACAAAAAAGACTGTCCGTGGCCTTAACACTGGAACATTGTATCCGTCCTACCAAGTACATATTGACTTAGATTACCACGGTTGTTAGCTTTGTTGCTATGAATAACATTCAAGAAAAACGTGAGCGTATGCTGTCTATGATAGCAGACTGGCAGCAGAGCGGAAAAAGTAAGAAAGCTTACTGTATTGAAAATGGGATCAATGAAGCGACCTTTTATTATTGGTTTTCTCGCAGTAAAGAAAATCACACAGGCGGCGGCAGCTTTATAACAATTGATAAGGCGCGGGGAAAGAGCGATGTTGAGATTATTTATCCCAATGGTGTGCGTATAAAGACTGAAAATGATCTTGCCCTTTTATCACAGCTGATCCGTCTTTACTGATGTTTGCCCTGGGATCCTCGCACCGTTTTTATCTTTATGATGGCTTTTGCGACATGCGAAAATCATTCGACGGGCTCTGCGGACTGATCGGTTCAGGGATGCAGCGTCAGGCTACCAGCGGTGAGGTTTTCGTATTTTTGAACCGTAGCCGTACACATATGAAGCTGCTGCACTGGGAAAAAGGAGGCTTTGTACTTTATTATAAGCGTCTGGAGAGCGGCACCTTCATGCCGCCGAACGCAAAAAATGGAGAATTGTCCTGGAGCGATCTGGTATTGATGGTTGAAGGGATACAGGTGGTAAAAAGTATTCAAAAAAGACGTTTCTCTTTGCCTTAAAAATGGACTTAAAATAGGAATAAAGGTATCTTTTGAGTATCTTTACGGTATGGAAACAGCACTGGAAAATCTCTCTAAAGAAGACCTTCTGAAAATGGTTTCCAGTATGTCCAAAGAGAATGAACTCCTCCATCAGGAGCGTGATATCCTTTCACAGGAACGTGATTACCTGAAAGCTCAAGTGGAGATGCTTCAACGCATGCAGTTCGGCCAGAAGCGTGAGCGCTTCGAAGGTGACCCCAACCAGACTTTCCTGCCTTTCCACGCAGAACCTGCAGAAGCAGAGCAACAGCTCGAACTGATCAAAGAGAAAATCGGGTATGTTCGTCAGCGTCCAAACCATAAAGGACGCGCTAAATTACCTGCCCACCTTCCTGTAGAAGAGATCGAGATCCACCCAGAGGGTGATCTGTCTGAAATGGTGTGCATCGGCCAGGAGATTACCGAGGAGCTGGAGTGCGAGCCAGCCAAATTCTATATCAAACGTTACATCCGTTATAAAGTATCCGCCCTATGAACTACAGGTCAGCTGATTTTTTAAAGTTCTGCGGGTAGAGATCTTTTAAGTTTTTGTGGTTGATTGACATGATATTTTCCAAGGTATATTTTAGCCACTGAAAAGGGTTTACCTCATGCTTTTTGCAGATCGCAAAGAACGAATAGATCATTGCCGATCTTTGTGCAGCCTCATGGCTCCCTGCGAAGAGATAGTTTTTCCTGCCCAGGGCAATGGGTCTTAGGGCATTTTCGCACGGGTTATTATCGATGTGAAGCGAGCCATCGTATAAATAGGCGCTCAAGGCGTCCCAACGTGCGTAGGCATAGGCCATCGCCTTTCCGATCTGGCTTTTGGGCAAGGTGCTTTTTATCTCTTCAAAGATCCATTTGCCCATTTCGTTGATGACCGGCAGCGATTTTTCCAGTCGCAGTTCTTTTATCCGATCAGCGGAAAGTTGTTCTTCTTTTGTCCTTCGTTCTATTTTATAGAGCTCCTGTATCATCAAAAGTGCCTTTTCAGCTCTCGGACGATCATTGTCCAACGCTTTTTCAAACTCGCGTCGTGCATGCGCCCAGCAGGCCAGATGTATTACTTCTTTCTTTTTTCCATACTTTTCGTACACGGCATATCCATCACTCTGAAGATAACCCTTGAAGTTTCCTAGCATGGGTAATGGTGCACTGCTGCCCCGGCTAGGGCTATAGTCAAACAGTACAGTTCCATCCAAAGGAGCATGATAGACCCAGTACCAACCGGTATGGGCAGCCCCTTTTTTATCACTATCCAGTACTCTTATTCTTGTTTCATCGACCTGCAGGTAGCCCTTGGTCTTGGTCTCGTAGACAAGCTGTTCATACAAAGGTTCCAGTTTTTCCAGCCCCTGTTTGGTCCATCCTTCGATTGTGGAGGATGGGATCTGTATGTTTTCCCTGGCGAAGATCTGCTTCTGGCGGTACAGTGGGAGATGGTCTTGGTATTTACCGGTGAGTATCATCGCTAGCAGGCCTGCCCCGGGGATACCTTTATCGATCACCCGCTCGGGAAGCTCGCCGATTTTCACCCCTTCGCCGTTTTTAGCCGCATATTTGTAGCGGATATAACGTTTGATATAAAACTTGGCAGGCTCGCATTCCAGTTCCTCGGTGATCTCTTTGCCGATGCACACCATTTCAGACAGGTCACCCTCAGGATGGATCTCGATCTCTTCTACAGGTAGATGTTCTGGTAATTTTGCACGCCCTTTATGGTTTGGGCGCTTGCGGACGTATTCAATCTTTTCTTTAATTTCTTCCTGCTGCTGTTCTATATCAGCAGGTCCAGCTTCAAATGGAAGTTCAGTCTGGTTGGGGTCACCTTCGAAACGTTCACGCTTCTGTCCGAACTGCATCCGTCGAAGCATTTCAACCTGAGATTTTAAGTGATCACGTTCCTGGGTGAGGTGTTCTATCTTTTCATCACGACTGGAAATGACCTTGATTAGATCTTCTTTTGAGAGGTTTTCCAGCGCTGTTTCCATACCCTAAAGATACGGTTTTATCTGCATTCTTGTAATCAAAAAAGCTGTTTTTGTGGCAATGAATAACGTTTTTTCTGTATGCTTTTTACAACCTGAACACCCTCGATGAGCAATACCAGATCGCTCCACGACAGCTCACCTTTTTTAAGTGCAGATGTGCCAAACGTACCCTGCTCCAGACGCTTGTAGTACAGTACAAAGCCACCGTGTTCCCAGTGCAGCAGCTTGATATGTGTACGGCTACGGTTCAAAAATACGAACACCTCGCCACCGGTCGGCTGACGGTGCATAACCGAAATGACCAGGCCACAAAGCCCGTCAAATGACTTTCTCATATCGCAAAATCCATCGTAAAGATAAAACCGGTGCGAGGACCCCAGTGTAAACATCAGTACAGACGGATCAGCTGTGATACAAGGGCAAGATCATTTTCGGTCTTTATACGCACACCGTTGGGATAAATAATCTCAACATCGCTCTTTCTTGGCCTCTTATCGATTGTGATAAAGTTACCACAGATAGTGTCATTTTCTTTACTGCGAGAAAACCAATAATAAAAGGTCGCTTCACTGATCCCATTTTCCGCGCAGTAAGCTTTCTTACTTTTTCCGCTCTGCTGCCAGTGTGCTAGCATAGATAGCATACGAGCACGTTTTTCTTGAATGTTGTTCATAACAACAAAGCTAGAAACCCAGGTAATCTAAATCAATATGTACTTGGTAGGACGGATACGTTATAAATATGCGGCTAAAAACAGAGATGGCGTATCCATTGCCGAACTACCTGAACGGGTCATCGATAAAGGAATTGCAGGTCCGAGCTTACTGGCGATGATACTGGTGGGTAAATATCAGGACCATCTTCCCCTATACCGACAAAAACAGATCTTCGCAAGGGAAAACATACAGATCCCATCCTCAACCATCGAAGGATGGACCAGACAGGCACTGGAAAAACTCGAACCATTGTATGAACAGCTGGTCTTTGACACCAAAGCTCAGGGCTATTTGCAGGTTGATGAGACCCCAATAAAAGTATTGGACAGCGATAAAAAAGGAGCTGCCCATCAGGGCTATTATTGGGTCTACCACTCGCCTTTGGATAAAACGGTGCTGTTCGATTATAACCCTTCCCGTGGTGGTCATGTACCTACACCCATGCTGGATAACTTTAAGGGATATCTGCAGACGGATGGATATGCCGCCTACGAAAAATTTGGAAAAAAGAAAGACATCACCCATCTGGCCTGCTGGGCACACGCACGCCGTGAGTTTGAGAAAGGCCTGCAGAATGACCCGGAAAGAGCCAAAAAGGCACTACTGATGATACAGGATCTTTATAAAGTTGAGCGGAAAGCCAAAGAAGAAAAGTCATCACCTGATATGATCCGGGAGCTACGGCTCAAAGAGTCACTTCCGATCATCAACGACATGGGTAAATGGATATTCCGGGAGATAAAAAACACATTGCCCAAAAGCCAGATAGGAAAGGCTATGGCCTATGCATACGCCCGTTGGGACATGCTGTCGGAATATTTGCGCGATGGAAATCTGCAGATTGACAATAACCTTATCGAGAATGCCATTCGCCCAGTTGCCCTGGGACGCAAAAATTGGCTGTTCGCAGGAAGTCATGAGGCAGCACAGCGATCGGCAATGATCTACTCATTTTTCGCTATCTGCAAAAAGCATGAGGTGAACCCTTTTCTGTGGTTAAAAAATACGCTAATGAATATAGCGTCAATAAACCACAAGAATATAAAAGAGCTTTACCCACAGAACTTCAAAAAATCAACTGACATGTAGTTCGTCGGGCGGATACGGAACATTTGAGCTGGAAACAGGTCGTGATAGATCCGGCACGTTTGAGCCAAAAGTAGTACCTAAAAGACAATTAATCATTACTGAACAGCTTGAGGGGCACGTATTGAGCATGTATGCCAAAGGAATGAGCACACGGGCGATAAGCGAGTTTATACGCGAAATGTATGCTATGGAGATCTCTGCCACAGAAATATCGCGTATTACAGAAAGTGTGCTTCCAGCGGTAAATGAGTGGCGTAGCAGGCCTCTTGAAGCTGTTTATCCCTTTGTATTCCTGGACTGTATGCACATCAAGGTTCGCCAGAATGGAACTGTTGAATCCAGGGCTATTTATAACATACTGGGAGTTGGTATGGATGGTAGAAAAGATCTGATCGGTCTTTATAGCTCAGAAAATGAGGGAGCTAAGTTCTGGCTTTCAGTTCTTACGGATCTAAAGCAACGTGGCGTTGAAGACATCCTTATAGCTTGTATTGATGGTCTAAAAGGGTTTCCTGAGGCCATAGAAGCTATTTTTCCAAAAACAAAGATCCAGTTGTGTATTGTTCACCAGATCAGAACAAGTATGCGCTATGTAACTGAGAAAGATAAGAAGTTTGTAATGGAGGATCTAAAACCGGTCTATAAGGCTGTGAACGAAGAAATGGGATATGAAAACCTCCTGTCTTTTGAAGAAAAATGGGGTAAGAAATATCCTCTTGCTGCCAAATCCTGGATGGATAATTGGACCAATCTTTCCACTTTCTTTGAGTACGAGGATCAGGTTCGCAAGATTATATACCCCACAAATCCGATCGAGGGAATGCACCGTCAGATACGAAAAATCATTAAGTCTAAAGGGGCCTTCAGCTCTGAACAGGCGCTCATGAAATTGATGTATTTAATTATTAAAGATATTGCAAAAAAATGGACGATGCCAATGCATAACTGGGGCTTGACCATATCCCAACTTTATATTAGATTTGGGGATAGACTCAAACTCGAAAGAGGTTTTTAAGTTTTAATCCTATGACACAGTTGGTGTTACACTCCCGTATGCTCTTTACAACGTGTATCCCCTCGACCATCAGCACCAGATCACTGTGCGAAAATCAATAATAAAACTATCCTCCTCTCATCAAGCCGCTATCATAGATAGCATTGCTGTTCTTATTTCTTCTTTGCTCGTCCAGCAAAGTCCTGCACTATAAGACTCTCATGAAATATGCATTTGGCCGGGTGGATACGAAATTACTATTTATGGGCTACCAGAAATATTTTTCTTAACTATGCTTAATTCGACAACACGCTCTTTAAAAGTGTAATCGTCATACGTTTTGCGACTTTAATCATTATTCCAAAATTATGATATTTTATTGTTCCTAACTAATATACCGATTAAGTTAACAACGCCAGATCTCGCAGAAGAAAAGTAATTGGTCCAAAGTGCGGTCGCCAATACTTTGTCATTCAGCTTTTTTGCCAAAAGGATGTATCCTCAATAAGTACTACGTTCCCATTTCTTTCAAAAACTCTACTCCAATATCTGTTAATATATAGCTTTGAAGACTACTCTTAGCGGCTTTTTTCGTTTTTCTTACCAGTTCCATTTTTTCTAATACATTTAGTGTTCTCACAACATTATTAGTATCATTAACCATTCCAACTTTCCGAAATAGATCACCCCTTGTTTTTTCTCCTTCATTTAGATATTCTAATATTAAAGCCATTTTTCGAAAAGATGGATTGACTTTCACCTTATCTTCATTCACTAAGTTGGCTTGGGTTAATTCAAACATTTTCTCTAATTTCGCCACTAGTTCGAAAAGCGGGTCTATCTCTTGCGGAAACTTTTTATCCGAACGCTTATATTTGATGGGTGATGTTTGGGTCTTGACTAGTAATCCAATATTTACCAAAGAATTTAAAGAATTCTGCACTTTATTTGCTTCAATAATTATTTTGAACTTTTTGGAAATTAGTGTTGTTAATTCCGCAGCAGTTAAAGGCTCTTCAAGTAGTTTCTCAGGAAGAGCTCTTTGCATAATTACTTTTTGAGGTTTAGTCTCTTTGTCCGAAATATCACAAATAGAAGGGTTTTCGGGATGATTTTTTCTCAAAATTACAGTTAGCTCACTCCATGTTAAATTAAAAGATGGGCTGCATAAAACATCCTTTTCTATACCGATAAATTTTATATATTTCGCCTGCTCATCTATATTAAAGTATTTATGAGCCTTCTCAATTCGTTCAATCGATCCTCGGTTGATTCCCGACCTATTAGCCATTTCTTTTCGACTAAACAGTAGTTTTTCTCTAGCTATTTTCAGATTTTTTCCAATGATAATATTGATATCCTTTGCCATGTATTAATTTATGGCGGTTTGTGAAAAAATATATTATTTATTTCTATGAATTATTATAGTAATTCACTAAGTTTGTGTAAATAATTCCTTCTCTTAAAGAGGGATTTGTGGTATTTAAAACAAAGAGTCTTGCGGTTGCAATTTCTGAAGCCGTAACGCAGGGCAGTAGTTTAAATACCCACGTCTATTCTTATTTAAAAGCTTTTATTATATTTGCTTTAATAAGGTGGATGTGGGCCTACTGTTAGTCCGTGTTACGTAAGGCTTCAGAAACTTTTTCGCAACCACGGCATGTAGGCCCACATTTATCTAAAAATGTCCCATCCCAAGACTCGTTTAGCCAATAACGAGTTATGATTATTAAAAACAAACATTCAAAAAATCCCAATCCCCCTTAGCTTTATTAAGGCTAGAGGTCCGTATGACCATCCGAAAAAGTGTCATTGTAAATATATCATCTGCTTTGTAACCTATTAGAGACGACTATCTCGGAACATTTTTACGAGTAATTCTAACGACCTGATCCTACGCGTACGCGAGGAGAAGGGAAGATTATGACCATTTTAAATCCTTTAAATGAACAATTTTATAAGGACTGGGAAATGTATTGCCTGTTCGAAACAGACAATCCAGTATATTAAATTAAAAAAAGCACAATCCGAACGTATTGATTGTAAAGCATACAGCTCAAAAGGAGTATTAACCAAAAGAGTTCTTTTAATTATAGCTGTTGTATTTCATATGTTTAGTTTATCGGCTCAGACGCCCCGCAAGGACAGCGGGGCTAACGGGCCTTTAACAGTATCTGGTACTGTAATATCGATACTGAATAGTAAACCGATACATGGCGTATCAGTTCGGATCGAAGATGAAAAGGGCAGAGCGTCCTCCAAAAGTGATGGTGCTTTCTCAGTGCCAGTACTGGCTCATAAAGGGACGGTGAAGTTTAGCCATATGGGTTATAAGCCCTTAGCGTTACCTTACTCCGTAGGAGTATCGTTAACAGTAAAATTGATACCACTGGAGAATCAATTGGATGAGGTAGAGGTGGTCTCTACCGGATACCAAAAGATTCCTAAAGAACGCGCAACAGGAAGTTTTGAGTTTGTGGACAACAAGTTGCTCAACCGTAAGGTGTCCACTGATATCTTAAGCAGGCTAGAAGATATTGTGCCGAGCATTAGCCGTGATAAATCTTTTGACCGCGGTAAGCTACCTTTTATAAACGTGCGTGGCGTCAGTAGTATGCGGTCGTATCCTTGGCCGCTTATCGTAGTGGACGGCATGCCATATCAAGGGGATTTGAACTGGGTAAACGGCTCTTCGTATTTTGGGAGTTTCAATAACATCAATCCAAATGATATTGAAAATATTACCGTGCTCAAAGATGCTGCCGCAGCATCTATATGGGGTGCGCAGGCAGGGAATGGTGTTATCGTCATTACCACCAAGAAAGGTCGGTACAACCAGCCAATACAGGTTTCTTTTAATACCAATCTAACAGTGGAAGCCAAACCTGATCTTTATTATCTACCTCAAATGTCAAGCAGGGATTATATAGACGTAGAGCGCTTTTATTTTGATAACGGAGCTTATGACTATAAAAAGAGCCAAATTTTTAATCGGTTTTCACCAGTACAGATCCTTATGATGAAAAAGGAAAAAGGTCTTTTATCGACTGATGAGCTTGACCGTAAACTCGATCAGCTTGCTCAAATTGATACACGAGATCAGTTTTTAAAGTATGTCTATAGAAATGCAGTGAAACAGCAATACCATACACAGCTTTCGGGGGGTGGCACGTCATTGCGGTATTTGTTCTCTGCAGGCTATGATAAAAACCTTGACAATATGGTGAATTCTAATTTTGATCGTATCAATCTAAAGAGCTCCGCCCAGCTTTCTCCGGTAAAAAATCTGGATCTAGGAGTTGGGATTACCTATACGAAATCAACATTAACGGATCCGAGTGGTAACAATACACAGTATGGCAATCTCTTGGCAGGAAATTATCCTTATACGCTCTTAGCTAATGCGGGAGGCAAACTTATATCAATTGATGGTGCTGGTGTCAATCCGTTCTTTTTGGATACGCTGGCTGCCTATAATAAATTACTTGATTGGCGATATCGGCCCCTAGAGGATCTTGACCTGATCACAAATAGGGTAGATGTAAGTGATATCGTACTTGACTTCAATGCTGAATATAAACTGCCTTTTGGACTCAGGGCTTCCGTACTGTACAATTACCGCAATCAGCAGCAGGACCAGGAGTACTGGAAAAGCGTCAATTCTTTTGTGATGCGCGACAAGATCAATTCATTTACAGAATGGGATTATTCTCCGGTGAAAAGAAACCTTCCTTTTGGCGACAACCTTTACATACTGAATACAAAAGGAACGATGCAGCAAGGACGCATTCAGCTATCCTATGACCATCAGTTTTCAGAAAATCATTTGGTATCGGCTATCGCAGGGATGGAGATTAAAGATATGAAGACGAGGACTTATAGCACGAATTATTGGGGTTATAACAGGGATCAGCTGACTTGGCAGCCGGTTGATCTGATCTCTATCTTTCCCTGGGGCAATGGTATTCTTGGCAGGAGCAAAATTTATAGCCCACAGGAGTCGCAAAATCGGGTAAATAGATTTACATCCTATTTTGCGAATGCTTCCTATACTTTTAAAAGTAGGTATATAGCGAGCGGAAGTATCCGCAAGGATGCATCCAATCTATTTGGTGTAAAAACAAATAATAAAGGACAGCCTTTTTGGTCAGCGGGTGCTGCCTGGCTGATTTCAAATGAGCCATTTTTCAAACATCAAAATGGTATTGACTTTTTAAAGGTGAGAACGACATTTGGCTATAATGGCAATGTCAACAATACCGTTTCTGCCTATCCTGTGATGGATATCTCGCCCTATCCGGATTATGTAACCGGGAATACGTATGCTGCGATAAGCAATCCCCCGAATCCGAATTTAAGATGGGAAAATGTAGGGATGCTTAATCTTGGGCTAGATTTTGGCTTGAAAAACAACGTTTTGTCTGGTTCAATAGAGTACTATATCAAAAATTCGACAGACCTTATCGCACCAGCAATGATAGATGCGACCTCTGGTTTTGGTACGCTGAATATCAATAGCGCCAATATGCGGGGCAGAGGCATCGATATTAATCTGAAATCTCTCAATATCAGATCGGATAATTTTCAATGGATGTCAAATCTTGTGTTTGCGTACAACCGTACCAAGGTGACCAAATCCTACATCAGTAATGATGATGGTAAAAACTTCGTCAGTGGCAACCGTATATTGACACCGATTGAAGGTTTTGACGTGTATGCTGCGCTAGGTTTTGAGTGGAAAGGACTGGACGCTGAGAATGGACGCCCGATAGGTTTGGTTGATGGGGTAGAATCTACAGATTATGCTGCTATTTACAATAATACTAAGGTAAAGGGCATGGCCAATCTCGGCGCTATGCAGCCTGTCTACTTTGGTAGTCTGAGAAATAGTTTTAGCTACCGATCTTTTGAATTTTCTTTCAATATCAGCTATCAGCTGGGCCATAAGTTTCGACGCAAATCGTTCAATGGTTATCAGTTTTGGCAGACTGATGCCGGTCATAAAGATTATGCATTACGCTGGCAGAAACCCGGCGATGAATTGCATACAGATATTCCTGCCCTAGCATTTCCTTTGGACTATTATGGCGATCTATTTTATAGTATGTCTTCCGCACTGATTGAACCTGCAGATCAGATCAAGCTCCGCGACATACAGCTCGGATATAATTTTCCGTCAAAACAGAACCGCTTATTTAAAGAACTTCGTGTATATGGCTATGTCAATAATATAGCTACGATATGGAGAGCGAATAATTGGGGAATAGACCCTGAATTCGGTGAGAATTTCCCGGATCCAAAATCTTTCTCAATTGGTATGAGCTGTAAATTTTAAGAAAGGAAAACAGAATGAAAAATACAACAAAATTAAAAGTGATGTTTTTACTGGTTGTGCTTGCATCGCTTACGGCTTGTAATAAATTTTTGGACGTAAAGCCAGACGGAAAGATGGTGGTGCCAAAAGATCTGAATGACTGTGAATTATTGTTGAATGATTATACGGTCATGAATTGCAGCTATCCAAGTGCATCTGAGGTGAGCGCAGATGATTACTTCCTGCCGGCAACGATCTGGCAGTCCATTGCTTTATTGGACGACCGAAATTATTACATCTGGTCAAATGATATTCCATCGCTTTCTGTACAGTGGCTGAACGCATATAAGGTTATTTTTAATACAAATCAGGTACTTGAAATTGTTGCTGGCTTAGATCAGAATAGTGTAAACATGGAGCAATACCACCAAGTAGCTGGTGCGGCTCACTTTTATAGAGCATTTGCATTCCACCAGCTATTGTCCTGTTATGCTTTGCCTTATGATAAATCGACTGCCAATAATGAGCCCGGTATCCCTCTGAAACTAAGCCCACAGCTGGACACCAAAACATCACGGGCATCCATACAGGAATCTTACGATCAGGTGATATCGGATTATCAAAAAGCAGCTAGCTTTTTGGGAAACACGCCGTCTGGAAAAGGCCGTCCTGCCAAAGCAGCTGTATTCGCTGGGCTTGCCCGGCTATACTTGGATAAGCAGGATTATGAAAATGCTTATAACTATGCGGATTCAGCCCTAGCAGTCACCAGTGCGCTATTAGATTATAATACATTGAATATATATTCCTATGCTCCGATACCGGTCTTTAATGCCGAAGTGCTGTTTTCGGCCACCACCAGTTTTAGCTATCCATTGATGCAGGGCTACGCCCGTGTGGACCACGATTTGTATGAGAGCTATACGGCTAGTGACCTACGTAAAAAAATCTACTTTATGAACAATTATGACCTTCCGGAAATGAGTTATGATTTCAAAGGATCGTACGATAATACGCAATCCGGAAATTTTGTGGGCTTGACCACAAGTGAAATGTACCTGGTTAAAGCAGAGAGCGCTGCACGGCTGGGTAATTTAACCGCAGCGTTGGATGCAATAAATACATTGCGGAAGTATAGGTTTCCGCCAGCAAACTTTGAATTGGTGTCGATCGCTGATCGGGAAGACCTTGTGCGGTTTATCTTAAATGAGCGCCGGAGAGAGCTCGTTTTTAGGGGGCTGCGATGGGCAGATCTAAAAAGGCTTAACCAGGATCCGAAGACGCAGAAAACTTTAACGAGAACACTTGGGGACAAAGTATACAGCCTACCACCCAAAAGCCATGCATATGCCTTACTGATTCCAATGGATGTAATCAGGGAATCAAACATTGAACAGAATAAAAGATAACCGAAATAAATACAAACGATGAACAAATTAATTTTAATGCTGGGTTTTGTGCTGTTGGGTTTTACATCTCAGGCACCAAAAAATCAAATAGACCGAAGTAAGGAGTTGAAAATCGGATCAAAGCTACCTTCATTTCCCAAATCGGCCATTATCAATTATCCGGGTAAGCTATACGATTATAAAAAGTCCGACACCAAGCTGATAATCTTAGACTTTTTTAATACGGGCTGTGCCAGCTGCATAGAGAATATGCCCCGTCTAAGCAAGTTAAAAATGCAATTTAAGGATCGGTTAGATGTTGTGATGGTAACTTATGAAGATAAACAGCGCATGGAAAAGTTCTATGCGAACAATAAGTTTTTGAAGGAAAATAACGTTAAGATACCGACAATCGTGTCAGATACGCTATTAAAAAAATACTTTCCACATCAGGCGGTCTCTCATACAGTATGGATAATCAACAATGAAGTGAAAGCGATCAGTCATCCTGACTTTGTTAATAAAGAAAATATTCAAAGACTATTGGATGGGAAAACAATCAGTATTCCCCTGAAAGATGATTTTGCGATTAGTGAAATAGAAGAAAGGTCGGAAACAATTGATTCCAAAGGAAAGTCTTTAATGGGATCGATCCAGCTTACTGGATATAAAAACAATCTGAATTCGACCGGATTGAAATATAGGTATGATTCACTACAACAGATGCATGTGACCTATATTAATAATCTGGATATCCTTGGTGCATTTACGGCTGCTTGGGCGCATATTAAAACACCAAAATATTTTCTAACAAAGGATCGTGTTGTATGGGAAGTTGCCAATCCTGATCGTTATTTCTATGACAAGTCTAAATCTTTGCCTTATCATGCTTGGGCGGAGCAATATGCGATTTGCTATGAGAGGAAAGATTGTCTTGAAGTATCTGATACTGTTCGGGTGCAAAAAGCCTTGGAAGATCTATCGGACCTGCTTAATCTTGATGTAAAGTGGGAAACACGAAAAAGACCTTGTTTAATTATTGTTAATGAAGGCAAGACTGACGAGAAAAAAATTGCCGAAATACCAGATAGTGACAGTAACCTTGTCGAAGGGGCGGAGACGTTGACAGGTTACCTTGATTTCGCGGGTGTTTTCCCACCCGTATTTGATGAGTCCAAATATACTGGTATTATAAAGGTGCCTAACGGTTATGATCTTGAAAAGCTAAATGCCCGGCTTTCTTGTTATGGATTAAAGGTCAAGGAAAGCGTTAGGGATATGGAAGTGCTGATGATTCGCGAGCGGTAAATCAAAATGGGGCGCAAGTGCGCCCCATTTTTTCCTTTTTTACACGTAAAATTTAAGAACGCAGTGAAACCGTTGGCGGATTTGATGTTCTAGTGTGTAAAGCGACGATCATTTGATCCTTTAATGCCGGAGTTAATACCGGTTTACCAGTCCCATCATCATTTGCCGTGATTGAACAAATCTGATTTGTCCCGCTGGCACATGACGGAGATGGATTTAAAGAATAATCTGCAGGAACTGTTGGGTTCCCGGTCGCACTTAATTGAAATAGTGGCATAATCCAAAATTTTAATTGGTGAACTTAGATTTATAATTGTCAGTATGTTGCAATCATACCGGCCCCCATAATAGTTACCATTACTAGTAACTAACGGTCTGGCGGGGTACCCCTTTTGCCAGACCGTTTTTTTTTACCCTTTGAACGTTTGTCTCCCATTTGTCCATGTCGGTAGATGTATTACTTATGTTCCTTTTTCTTATCACTAAGATCTGAAATGTATCACCTTGTTCAATTGTAAAATAGCTAGAACTGACTATGAAAATCACTATTTGTCAATAGTGATTTTACAACTGAAGCTTGCTAAAGTAACCCTCACTTATCTTTAGATAGCTGGCCAGGTCCTTGTTCTGTATACGGTTGTAATTCGGACCAAGCCTCTCAAGCATTGCGGCCTTACGCTCACCGGCAGGTAGGAGCATAAGTGAAATACGGCGCTGCCGTTGCTGCGCCCAATCAAAGATCATGTGCCGGTAAGGCGTAATAAGTTGCCGGTACCGGGACAACAAACTGTCGATATCATTCACTCTGATTACCACAATGGTACAGGGCTCCAGGCCTACAAAACTGTAGGTATCCTTCTCTGAAGGAAAGATCCCAAAATCGCCTTCGACGATAAAATGGGCAATATCGCCGGTATCGGGATCCAGCTTTTTGAGAATACCGGAGTGCACATAGAAATGATCCTTCTCATGTAGGGAGAGGTATTGGTCTTTGAAGATCTTTTTGATAAAAATATGGGACAATAACTGCTCCTGCATCTCAGGTAGTAGAGACACATGTTGCATTATGGTGCTGATCAGCTTTTCCGTCGGTTCCTTATCCATAGCATTTCCTTTAGCTGATAAAATAGTTGACCCCACCAGAGACAAGATCATCTTGTCCCGGCTGTGCAGTAACTTCAACGTTTTCCTCACGACGGATAAATTTTGAACTGCGCAGTGCTTTATCACCTTTGACCAAGGTGACAGACAGTCGATGGCGAAAGCAGTAGGCGAGCACACTGCCATTTTGTATTGCAAACTCAATCCCCAAAGAATACATGTAGGTGGCCTGTGATTCAGTAAGCTCAAAATTATTCTCGAGCCAACCAAAAAAATCGTTTTCCACATAATCGGCTTCCCGGAAAACTCGATTGTCATCCTTACGATAGAGTCGGTAAATTTTTGTTTCTACACCTCCTGATGTTAACGGGTACTTTCTTTTTAGCATAATTTGATTTGTTTATCTGTTTTAAATGATAGTGATTTTCACTGTTTTCAAAACTAGACAATGATTTTTTTATAATTGAGCAGATTGTGCTCAAAAGGAGAAATTCGGACATTTTATGAGAAATTCGGACAGTGTTTTACGGTATGTCGACACTTTTGTGTAGTTAATAGTATATAAAATTTACACATATATTGAAATTCATTGCTTGAAAATCATAATGCATACACTTTATTAATCCTTAATATGTATATTTGAATCAACCTAAGACCCTATTTTATAGCGTCCTCTAATTTTTACAATCTTTAACGAATCCTTATGCAACGTTTTTATAAACGGCGGAGAACTATTTTTAATATTTTTAGAATGATCTTGTCCTTGCTGGCGGCCTATACTATTTTGTGGTATGGTGAGCCGGAAGGATTTTTGGAAATAATAGGGGAGCCCGGATTCATCAAATTTTTCCTGATCAATACCATAGCGCTATATTTGCTTGCTTTGTCGGTAGGTTGGTTGATGAAAATGCGGCGCTACTTATTTTTACAAAGAAATCTAAGCGCAAAAGAATGGTTACTACTTTTCATCAGGGGGTTATGTTTTCCAGCTTCCCTGGCAATTGTCTTTGCAATGATCTACTTTAATTTGGAGGGAAAGAGCTTTAGCCTGTCCAACTATATGAAAGTAATCTTTCCAATGGTACTGATGGTGATCGTCTGTTTCTTTGCATTGGAGATCTTTTCTTTTTTTATCCAAAATAATGATGTAAGGTCTGGGGAGGATACTGTTAACAATGACCATCGGGCAAATCAGCTGGATCCTCAGCATAATTTTATGCAATATTATTTGATGGTACTTATCAATAGGCGGGTACTCGCAACGGATAAAAATGGGGAAGAACATAAATTACCTTACACGACCCTGAAAGAGGTAAAGGAGCTGATCGGCGAAGATTACCGTTTTTTCTCTACCGGAAGCTGGATTGTCCAATTCGAGGCGATAGCAGATACGGAAAAGGACAGTAACAGCAGAGCATTAAGAATATATTTAAAGCTGCCTTTAAAAGGACATTTACACCTACATAAAAATGATGTGAGGTATTTTCAGCAGTGGTATAATACTGTTAAAGAACAGTAGGGATGAAGGTTTCGGAATTACTGCGGAAAATCAGTCTGATTCCTGTGCAATAGGTGTAGCGATGGGAAAATAAGTTATTAAAGACTGGTAGATCGTCAATGAAGAAAGAAAAGGAACATAGTAAGTGACTAACTGGCCCGGACGTAAATATTTAGCAATACATCAGATCAATTGCGGAGACATTGCTTTCTGATAGTTTCTACATCAATACCGGTGTACGAAGCAAATTCTTCGACGGTAATGTACTGAGTGAGATTCTTTCCATAGGCATCTTTAATCGTCCTGAGGATACGGACGGATTGCTTGTAACTCTTTCCCAAGAGGATACTGACATCTTTTGCATAGATGCAGACACGTTGATTGCTCATAATTATATTTACTTAATTGTTAAAAAACACGCTGTTGACCTGCCAATTTTCTGTTCATCATCCTTCACCCATAAAGTACTCCTGTAGTACCGTTTAAGTACATTTTTCCATGTACCTTATCAGTACTTAAACAGTGCTATATCTGTGCTTAACATGTGATATATCTGTACTGGACAATTAGGGGTTATTCGTAACGGCATTTTATCAGCAAAATTTACGTCTTGCTGTTAATCTAAAATTAGGAAATATTATTTTATATGTAAAAGAGACAAATGAGCCCATATGGCCCCATTTGGATACAAATAAGCCCACCAAAGGCCATTTGGAACCGAACCTGATTTTTGCCTCTGCATCTTTGTACTGTAATCCAATGATATACAATCATGGCAAGACAAGTAAGTTTAGTAAAATTTGAAGGTAAGATCGGGGATCTTTCCTTCTACAAGGACAAACGCGGTTACCAGGCTCGCATGAAAGGCGGCCCAACCAAAGATCAGATTAATTCTGATCCGCGTTTCCAGCGCACAAAAGAAAACGGACTGGAATTCGGCAGGGCAGCAAATGCTTCCAAAAAACTGCGTGAGCAGCTTCGGGAAATGCTCAATCAGGGATCGGATACAGCATTCAGCAACCGCCTGACTGGACGCATGAACCGTATCATCCGTGCAGACGAAGTAAATGGCAGGGGAGACCGTCAGGTACTTGCTGCCAACCTTGGTCAGTTGGTGGGTCTGGAATGTAACCTTAAGGCACAGCTCAAAGATGTATTCTTTCTCAAAACCCGACCCGTCTATGATCGAGCTACAGGGGACGGTTCTTTTGCCATCCCGGAGATGATCGCCAAGAATGTCATCAAGGGATTGGAAGGTGCCACGCATGTGCAGATCCAACTGGTGGCGACAGAGTTCGATGTACAAAATCCGGAAGCTGATGAAGTGGCCATTGCCCGGTCTTCCTATATGGATATCGGCAAAAGTGAGGCGACTGCCGCGGAAAACCTGACTCTGCAACTACAGCCGCAGCCCGATGCTGTCGTGCTGATCATGATGGGCATCAGCTATTTCCAATTTGTCAACGGCGGATACTATCCTTTGTCCAATGGCATGTACAATGCCCTGACTTTTGTACAAGTGATCCAACCGTAGGCTTATGAAAACTAAGCATACCCTTAAGCTTCTCCGGAAATATGGGGCTGAGGGAACAAATGGAACGATCACGTACAACGGTGATCATATCTGCCATACCATCGAGCTGCCGGACCGCAATAACATCAGGCGCATCAGCTGCATCCCGATCGGTCAGTACAAACTAGAGAAGGTCCGCTACCAGCGGCATGGTGAGCAGATCGGTATCCCGAACGTACTGAACCGTGAAGGGATCCTGCTCCACGCGGCGAATAGTGCAAAGGACGAACTGCTCGGCTGTATCGCTCCGGTCACCAGCCTAACAGGTGAGGGAAAGGGTACCGGAAGTGGTAAAGCCTTGGCCAAACTCAAAGCGCTGGTGTATTGCCTGTGGGATATGGGGGACGATGTGTATTTGAATATTCGATAAAAGTAGGGCAGGAATAGATCATTGCTTTCTTTGATGTCATCTTTTTAGTTATCTGGCTATACGAATCAAACTCGCTTCGCTCAGACAGTGATTCATATTTACGCCAGATCCCGTCAAAGCTTGACAGTCAGAAAGCTATATTTTCTATTCCTGGCCCTTCATATTTATCGAAGCGGGTTGTTGGAGGGAGATTGAAGTCGAAATGCGATGCTTTCAATTCTTTGTCCTCCTTTATTGCTCGAATAAAGTTTGTATCAGAGTAGGTAGGATTGTGATCCTGCCTACTTAAATGCAATTAGGATGAAAAAAATCTTTAACAAAATAGGACAAGTGCTGCAGATGGTTCTGGCTGCACCTGTTAAATTGCCGGGTAAGGCATTGAATATATTGAAATACGTAGCTCTTGGACTTGGGGTGTTGGAGAAGGTACTGGAAGAAAAGAAACCACCCTCAGAAATAAACCTGCCCGATTCACGATCTGCAACCAAAACGTTGCAAGAATCGGTGGATAAAAATTCATCAAGCGGGAATAATATCGGAATCACAGTGAAAAAGGGGAGGCTCGATGAAATGGAATGATATGCGTGGCGCGACACTGGGGGGCACTATTTGCTCCATTTGGGTGAGTTTTTCTTTGGATGGCATATTACAGACTGTACTAGTCGCAGCATTGGGTACGTTAATAAGTTTCATTACCAGCCGATTGCTTGATAAGTGGTGTAAAAGGAAATAAAGTTATTTCAGAAGGTGTTCATTTATTTGAAGCACCTTCTGGCTTTTGAATTAGAGTTTCAATGATTAATTTAAACTTCTCAATCAGAACAAGGATTGTTCAATCGCCACTGCAGTCGCTTCCGTAATACTTTTAACCTTTAGCTTTGAAAAAATTTGTTTTTTGTGAAACTTAACTGTATCAATAGAAATATAAAGTTTACCCGCTATCTGATCCATAGTTAATCCCTGTGCGGAAAATAGAAGAATATTTTTCTCCCGAGGTTTAAGCTTAACACGTGGGAGCTCCTCCAGACGATCAGTTTCTAAATTATATGCGAATTGTCTTCCACCCTCATCAGATTTAAATATAATATTTCCCGGCTTGGCGTGCGAAGAAATAGAAACGACACAAAGTGCTATCCAAGGATTTGAGAATTTATCTAAGAGTATGGGCTTAAGTTTGTGATTTATCAATAGAGGATTTCCATTCGATTGCTTCAAATGGAAATCGTAGGAGAAGGAATGCTGTAATTTTTCTTCGTCAGGAAGGTTTTCAAAAAAATCAAAGCCCACGTCGTTTATTTTTTTTAAAAGATACATCTCCTCCTCTGGTACATTATCAAAGTAATGTTGATAGCCCTTTCTGAGAACCTCAGCTGAGGTACTTCCACATAAAAAGATAGGATTGTCGGACACGTACAAAAAACTTTTCTTCGCGTAGTCAATTAAATACATACTCTGATAGGTTAACTTGCTTAAAGATCTTGCGAAATCAATGAATATATTCACAATTTTATAATCATTATTGCTAAAGGTATCTTTTACAAGGGCTGGCGTAAAAAAATCTTCAATTTTTATTTTCATAGCATAAAATGTTAAAACGGTCTATCATTGCTTCAAAAACTCCCAAAAAGATTAACATCAGTGCCTAATTTCAACGAAACCGCAGCTTTTGGACTTCCATGATCCATGTGGACTTGGATAGATCCGCGGCCTATCATGTAGTTTAATCTTCTGTTATATAATGGATAAAGCTCTACACAAATGTGTAGAATACCGATGAACATACTGGAATTTTGCATATAATTTTTACTTTTGATTTAATTAAAGCACCATAATTTTTATATAAATATAATCTATTGTATTCAAAAAAATACAATAGTTGATTTGTTTTTTCCCTTGATTGAGAAAAAATAACAATCATACTATGACATATTGTAAAATTCTTATCTTAACCAACTATTTTTGCCCATCAACCTGTTTATCACCTTAAGCTGTCAAACAATCATTTTTTCAATTGTCGGAACAAGAATTGATGTGAATGCTCAAATGTCTAATGCACTTAGAGTGGATAATACCCTTTTGCTAAAAAGGTAAAAAAATAGTGACTTAATGATTTTGCTGCGATCTCAATATCAATTGTAACACCCGAAAATAAATTCCAGTAATAGGATAGCTGTTTTTTATCCTTTACCATTTTTTATATTTACCAATTAAAGTAATCAAAGACGAATTTAAAATTAATTGTAACCTCCGAAGACGTATTTAATATGGCCAATATCGAATAGACGATAATGTAGATCTATATCTCAACTGTCAATTTTTTAAAGATACTTCAAAAATGCAAAGATGACTTATGCATTGTTTTTATACAATGCATGTCTGATCGTATAATAAATACTTTAAATAGAATTCTTGTGTATAATAATATGTATGTACATTTATGTTTTATTACTTGGTATTTACTGTTTTTTATAGTAATATTGTATGCTAAATCTAATGTTTTCTGCTTTATATCTATTTTTAGGTTGATTTGTTGCTTTTTATTATGTGTATACAATATTGCTGTGATTGATTGTTTAAATAATTGGGAGATGGTTTTTCTTTATAAATCTTAATTTGGAGTGGGATGATAAATTGAAACATGCAAAAGAACTGAATACTTGGATAGGCATTTATAGCATACTTTTTATTATAAAATCCATCAATTATGAAAATGCATTTCCCCATTTCCGTTTTCACCAGCTTACTGTTAATGACAGGACAGCTTGTTTCGGGGCAAGAAAATACCATTTGGCAACTGGGCAGTTCAGATGGCTCCAGCAGAGAATTTGCCTTGGCTCCACACGATTACAAGAAATTTCTGGAACATGATTTTGGCTACGAAGACAATTACTTTGTGGTTGGGCAATCTTCGTTGTCAAGAGATTTGCCTTATGTATTGCCCGGACCTGCCAATGGATGGGGTGGGACTGGTGGTACCTCTGGCCTAAGAACCCATTTTTTGAATTTATACAGTGTATTAAGTGGTCAAGTTGAAAACGGGAAATGGACTCTGGAAGTAAAATTGGCAAATAGTGATCCTCAGAATAAACCGACCTTACAAATCGCAATCAATGGTAAATCTTATAATTACGAACTTAAGAATGGTGACGGCCCCGTTGATCCTGTAAGTGCAGGTTCAAAGTCTGGAGCGTCTACAATACGGATGGCACTACCCGAGCATCTTATTTCGGAGGGATTTAACCAGGTTACGCTTACTGTAATAAAGGGAGGATGGGTTGAGTTTGACTCCTTTAAATTATTAGGCCCCCAACAGGTGAAATTGCTAAGAGATTATACTTCAATAATCAAAGGGGTACGGCAATCGGATTTTGAGCTGAAAAATGGAAACGAGCGCATACAGCATATGCTCGTTGATCTATTGAAATTAAAAGATGATGAGCATATAAAAGTGTTGTTGGATGGAAAGAAAATCTATGATAAAACTCATGAGAAGGGCTTGTCGCGACTTGAGATTCCAATGCCTTATGCATCAAAAGAGGTGCGAAGTAAATATGCAATATATATCAACGATAAATTAATTCAAACATCTTCTATAAAACGATCTCCCAAAAGATTGGGTGGGGTTTCGGATTATGTCAACACCATGATAGGGGCTGCGCATTCTAGGTGGATGCTGGCACCAGGACCGTGGATGCCATTTGGAATGGTAAAGATCAGTCCCGATAATCAGAATATTGGCTGGCAGGCTGGTTATGAACCTTCAATAGAATCTATTGGTACATTTAGCCATATACACGAATGGACAATGGCTGGACTGGGCACATTTCCAACAGCAGGCCAATTGAAAACTAGTGTCGGAGACCAATATAGTACGCATTCAGGTTACCGTTCGGCAATAGATAAAGCAAGTGAACAGGCTCCATTGGGATACTATGCCGTTCATCTTCTTGACCAGGATATTGACGCAAAGTTAACCGCAGGAACACGCTCCAGTTTCCAGAAATATACCTATCATAAATCAGATACTGGACGTATTATGATTGATCTTAAAGTGAACGGAGAATATGATTATAAGATCAAAGACCTCTCTCTTAAAAAGGTCTCTGATTATAAGGTTATTGGCTACAGTAACCAATTGTCCGAAAATGTCTGGTCTACCGATGCGAAACAAGATTATATTGTCTATTTCGTCATGGAGTTTGACAAACCGATTATCAATTTCGGAACCTGGCATAATGGTCGCATAACAGATCAGTCTGATCTGGTTGCCGACAGCGCTCAATCCGCTGGTATGTATGTAGAATTCGATGTTCGTAAAAACAAGGAAGTGCAGCTGCGGACAGGGATTTCCTATGTCAGTATCGCCAATGCTGCAGAAAATTTGAAAACAGAACTTTCAGATCCATTTGGATGGTCTTTTGAACGTGTGGTCGCCAACCAACATCGAGTGTGGAATGAATTATTGGGGCGCCTGGAGATAAAAAGTGATGACTATTTGGAAAAAGAGAAGTTTTATACAAATATGTATCGTACCCTGGCCAGCCGTAATACATTTAGCGACGTTAACGGGCAATGGCGCTCTTCTGATGAGACGATCAGAACGATGAAACATCCGGGCGACCTTGCCCTTGGCTGTGATGCATTTTGGAATACGTTCTGGAATTTAAACCAATTCTGGAATCTGGTTACACCGGAATGGTCGAATAAATGGGTGCGGTCGCAATTGGCGATGTATGATGCCGACGGTTGGTTGGCAAAAGGGCCTGCTGGGATGGAATATATTCCAGTGATGGTTGCTGAACACGAGATTCCTTTGATCGTAGGGGCCTATCAGATGGGAATACGTGATTACGATGTCACGAAGGCATTTGAAGCGATCAAGAAAATGCAGACAACAAGTCCGCTGAAATTTGAAGGTGGCTTTGCTGGTAACCGGGATCTGGATGTTTATCTGAAGTATAAGTATGTGCCTTATGACCTTGGTCGTTTCTCAAATTCCCTGGAGTATAGTTTTGACGATTGGACTGTAGGACAATTTGCAAAATCCTTGGGAAAGGAAAAGGAATACAATTATTTTAATGATAGAGGTAGCTGGTGGAAGAACGCGATAGATGTTAAAAGTGGCTATGCGCGGATGAAAGATGCTAAGGGGGAATGGTACCAGGACTTTGATCCATTTAAATCTGGGGCCAATCATCATTATGTTGAAGGAAATGCATGGCAGTTGACATTCTTTGTACCTCAGGATATTCCTGCATTGGCTAAAATGATTGGTGAGGATGTGTTTTTAAAGCGTTTGGAATGGGGGTTTGGAGAAAGTGAAAAATGGCGGTATAATGGACCAAATGATCAATACTGGGATTATCCGGTTGTTCAGGGAAATCAACAGTCTATGCATTTTGCTTATATTTTTAACTGGTTGAACAAACCATGGCTTACACAAAAATGGAGCCGGTCTATCGGTGAACGCTATTACGGACAGGGTATTTCCAACGCATATCTAGGAGATGAGGATCAAGGACAGATGAGCGCTTGGTATATCATGAATGCAATCGGATTATTTCAGCTAGACGGAGGGACGCGAACAAAACCAATTTATGAAATTGGTAGTCCATCTTTTGAAGAAATTAAAATTAAGTTGGGACGGCAATATGGACGAGGGGATCAATTCACTATTAAAGCTAAAAATGCAAGCAAAAAGAATATGTATGTGCAGCGCGCAACTTTAAACGGTAAACCGCTACAGACATTCTATTTTGACGCTGCGGAATTGCTAAAAGGAGGTGAACTAGTTTTGGAAATGGGGGATAAACCGAATATGCAATGGGGCTTGTCACATTAATCATGTATCATTGAGATGGACTTTAATGGGAGATGATATCTTCAGATTGTAGCTTTCCGCAACGAACGGCACCGTTTGTTAAAGTTTGGTTAAACATACAAGAACAGGATAACAAAGCTCGGGGAATGGCGTTATCAATGTAGTTTTCATAATTTAGGTTAATAATTGGTTAGTTAGTAAAAATCCTGAAGTTCCCCGCTTCAGGATTTTTTTGTTGAATGATCTTTCTCCTTGGATCTAACCCGCATTAGCGACTATATTTTGATCATACTACTATACTTTAAGATACCTATCGGATTGATGAATTCGCCTCTATTTTTAGTCTTGCTAAATCCTATTAACATTGTAAAATGATAGATATAACTGCTGTCGATATTTGTAAATCTTTGGTATTATCAGTAGTATTGTGACTACACTTAAAAATGTGCAATCTACTGTTCATTGTATCAGAAAAAAGTAGATTGTCTTTATCAAGATGATATGATCAAGTTTATCCGTTATTTTCTTTTGGGATTATTTGTTTGGGAGCAAGCGGCTGCGCAAAAACTACCAACCGACTATGTCAATCCTTTTATTGGTACCAGTAACTATGGTACAACCAATCCCGGTGCTCAGGTACCTCATGGTTTAATGAATGTGTCTCCCTTTAATGTGATGGGATCATCACTTAATGCCTTTGATAAGGATGCACGTTGGTGGTCTACACCTTACGAACATAGCAATAGCTATTTTACCGGTTTTTCACATGTCAATCTGAGTGGTGTAGGTTGTCCTGATATGGGAAGTTTGTTGCTGATGCCAACGGCTGGAAAACTAGAAGTCGACTACCATCAATATGGAAGTACTTATACACAGGAAGAGGCTCATCCAGGTTATTATAGTAATGTGTTAAAAAAATACGGTATCAAAACCGAGACATCCGCAACTGCTCGTGTGGGTGTATCTAAATTTACTTTCCCTAAAGGGCAGGCTAATATTCTACTCAATTTAGGGGAGGGACTGACGAATGAAACGGGTGCCACGGTTCGCTATGTCAGTGATACGGAACTTGAAGGTTCGAAATTATTGGGTTCGTTCTGTTATACCAACAATCAGGCCGTATATCCGATTTTCTTCGTGATGCGAGTGAATAAAAAGCCCGCAAAGAAAGGTTACTGGAAATTTCAGCGTGCCGGTGAAAAATGGGAGAATGATTGGAATAAAGATGCTGGCAAATACAAGATTTTTACCGATTATTCGAGCCAATTGTCTGGAGACGATCTTGGGGCATTCTTGAGTTTTGATGTTCAGGAAAATGAGAGCTTAGAGGTTCAGTTGGCGGTATCTTTCGTAAGCGTTGAAAATGCACGAAAAAATCTGGACGTCGAGCAACCTGGTTTTGGATTTGAGCGGATCAGGACACAAGCTTCATCTTTGTGGAATAATGAATTATCAAGAATTCAGGTTGAAGGAGGTACCGAAGATCAAAAAACGGTATTTTATACGGCTATGTATCATGCCATGATTCATCCAAATATTTTACAGGATGTTAACGGCGAATATCCGGCTATGGAAAATAGAAAGACCCTTGTTGCGGATCATAATCGTTATACCGTATTCTCTTTATGGGATACGTACAGAAATGTACAGCCGCTCATGTCGTTGGTCTATCCAGATAAACAGGTTGGAATGATTCGATCCATGATTGATATTTATAAAGAAAATGGATGGATGCCTAAGTGGGAACTTTATAGCCGTGAAAGCTATACCATGGACGGTGATCCAGCAGTACCTGTGATCGTTGATGCCTGGATGAAAGGCATTCGGGACTATGATATCAATACAGCTTATGAGGCTTTTTTGAAGTCGGCGACGACAACGGATTCGACGAATCGAATCCGTCCGGACAATGCCGATTATGTCAAGTATGGTTATGTTCCTCTTCGCGATTCTTTTGATAATTCAGTTTCCCATGCGATTGAGTACTATGTAGCTGATTGGAATTTAGCGCAGTTGGCCAACTCGTTGGGAAAAACTAAAGATGCACAGACTTTTGGTAAGAGAGCACAGGGGTACAAACATTACTATTCTCCAGAGTATGGAACCTTTCGACCTATTCTTCCCAATGGCTCGTTTTTGACACCTTTCAATCCATTGATGGGGGCTAATTTTGAACCTAACCATGGATTCCATGAAGGGAATGCCTGGAATTATAGTTTTGCGATACCATTTGATATCCCTGGTTTAGTTCAACTGATGGGCGGTAAAAGGAAATTTGTGGACAGATTACAGGCCACCTTTGATAAAGGGTATTTTGATGTTACCAACGAACCTGACATGCTTTATCCACATGTTTTTTCCGAAATAAAAGGTGAGGAATGGCGTACACAAAAATTGGTTAAGCAAATTCTGGATAAACATTTTACGAATAGTCCCGGTGGGATCCCAGGAAATGATGATACAGGAACAATGTCGACCTGGGCATTAATGAATATGATGGGGATTTACCCTTTTTGTCCTGGCAGGCCAGATTATACGATCGTTACTCCGGTATTTGATAAAGTAACTATTCAACTTGATAAAAAGTATTATCCTAAGTCTGATCGTGTGACCATTAGACGCCAAAAAGAGGGCAATGGAGAATTCATCAAAAAAATTATCGTCGATGGAAAGCCATTAGGAGGTTTTAAGATAAGCCATCAAGTTTTGGTTAATAGCAAAGATATCCTGATTGTTACGGGAGACAGATAAATGACACGCAGATTAAAGAAGCTATCTACACTATGAAATATATGAAATACCTGGCATGCGCAGGTTTATTGGGAATACTGAGCTGTGCCTCACAGCGGGATTCGGCTGAAGGTTCTTATGCAAAATCAGTCAATCCTTTTATAGGGACAGATTTTACGGGTAACACCTATCCTGGAGCACAATCGCCCTTTGGTATGGTGCAATTGAGTCCAGATAATGGATTGCCCGGTTGGGATCGTATTTCGGGTTATTTTTATCCCGATAGCACGATTTCGGGCTTTAGTCATACCCATTTAAGTGGGACGGGGGCTGGGGATCTATATGATATATCTTTTATGCCAGTTACATTGCCTTATCATGAAGCCGCGGCACCTTTGGGTATTCATTCCAAGTTTTCCCATCAAAACGAACAGGCACATGCGGGGTACTATAAAGTAAAGCTGACGGACTATAATATCGATGTGGAGCTAACAGCAACCCCACGTTGTGGTATCCAACGTTATACATTCCCTAAGGCTCAATCGGCTATTTTTTTGGATCTAAAGAAAGCAATGAACTGGGATGCCACAATAGATTCATACATCGAGGTGGTCGATTCGGTCACTGTGCGTGGCTACCGGTTTTCAGAAGGTTGGGCCAGAGGCCAACGTGTCTATTTTGAAACCCGATTTTCAAAGCCGTTTACTGCAGTTCACATCGATAGCTCGGCGATACAGTCAAGTGTTGACAGCATAACAAAAACGACCAAACGTATTGGTACTGCTTTCAAGGCACGTTTTGATTTTAAAACATCTACTGGTGAACAAGTGACGCTTAGCACAGCTCTTTCGGGGGTAAGTATGGATGGTGCTTCCAAAAACCTGAAAGCTGAGGTGCCAACAGATGATTTTGATCACTATTTAAAACAAGTTGAGAATAACTGGAACAAAGAGCTTGGTAAGATCGCTATTCGGACTGCGGACAAAGAAGCTAAAGTAAAGTTCTATACAGCATTGTACCATTCGATGTTGGCCCCCACCATATTTGGAGACGTAGATGGGGCTTATTTTGGTGCGGATAGAAAAATACATCAGGCCGAAGGTTGGACCAATTACAGTACTTTTTCGCTTTGGGATACCTATCGTGCTTCACATCCTCTATTTACTTATCTTGATCCAAATCGGGTAAATGATATGGTGAAATCATTTATTACATTCTACGAACAGCATGGTCGCTTGCCTGTATGGAATATCTATGGCAGTGAAACCGATATGATGATTGGCAATCATGCAATCCCAGTTATTGTGGACGCTTATTTGAAAGGAATAGGTGATTTTGATGTCAATAAAGCGCTGGAAGCTTGTGTGACAACAGCAAACATAGACAACTATAGAGGTATTGGATTGTATAAAAAGCTGGGTTATGTACCTTATGATGTTGTGGATAAATATAATGAGGAGAACTGGTCTTTGTCACGCACACTCGAATATGCATTTGATGATCATTGTATTGCGGTTATGGCGGATAAGATGGGGAACAAGGCGGTGGCAACTACGTTTTTTGCAAGAGCAAAAAATTATAAAAATGTCTATAATCCCGCTACATCATTTATGCAACCGCGTGACAGTCATGGTGCTTTTGTAACGCCATTTGATCCAGAGGAATATAGTGCACATATCTGTGAAAGCAATGCTTGGCAATACTTCTGGTCTGTTCAACATGATATTCCGGGATTGATCAATCTCGTCGGCGGAAATGAACGTTTTGGGCAGAAATTGGATAGCATGTTTACCTTCCATCCATCCGACACCAGTAAACTGCCTATCTTCAGTACGGGCATGATTGGACAATATGCACATGGAAATGAACCAAGTCATCACGCTATATATTTGTTTAACGCGATTGGGCAACCATGGAAAACACAGCAATATGCTGCCGAAGTGATGGAAAAACTCTATCTAAATAATCCGTCAGGGTTAAGCGGGAATGATGATTGCGGACAGATGTCTGCTTGGTATGTATTCAGTGCGCTGGGTTTTTATCCAGTAGATCCAGTGAGCGGAAGGTATGAAATCGGTACGCCATTGTTTGAACATAGTGAATTTAAACTTGCGAATGGGAAAAAGTTTACTATTAAAGCAGATCATGTAAATAAAACCAATATTTACATCCAGTCGGTTACTTTGGATGGAAAACCTCTTGAAACAAGTTATATCACACATGAGCAGATCATGTCCGGAGCTACTCTTGTTTTCCAAATGGGAAGCAAACCTGGTCCGGCGTGGTACAAAAAATAGTCAGAAGCAATATCATTGTTTTTGTCAACAGAACCTCCAATAAGTTAACAGTTATTGGAGGTTCTTTTTGCAAATAGCAATACTATTCAAGGTTTTTATAAAAGTAGGTTGTACTACAGGGGGTACCATTAGGAAAAAGTGCATAATTGGGAATGTTTCCCACGACCTTCCAGCCACATTTTAAGTACAAAGCATGAGCCGGGCTATCTGTTACAGTATCTAATACCAGTAGTGATTTTCTCATTTTTTTCGCAATTAATTCAAGATGTTGCAATAGATTTTCAGCTATACCAAGACGTCGAAAGGCTGAATGCACCAACATTTTTGCTACTTCCGCCCGATGCGGTTGATTTTGAGGAAGGTCTATTTGTAATTGCACGGTCCCAACGATCTGGTCCGATGAGCTGTCTTTTGCAACAAGTAGCACTGTTTTTTCTTGCTGGACCTTTGCCAGGACATTGTTCCAGAATTCACTCGCTTTTTCTTCGTTTATGTCCTGCATAAATCCTACTGAGGCCCTTCCTTGGACAATATCCAATGTTAATGCGACCAGGTCGGAAACGGCTATGTTATTTGCTTCCTTTAATTCTTCAATGTGGATATTTCTCTTATCAGAAATAAGCATAGTTATTTTATGGTTTTTATTAGCGTGAAATGATTGCTATTTAATTGAGAAATAGGATTACTGCTTCATGATGCAAGGCGGCCATCTGATAAAATGCTTTTAGGTCTTCGAAGTATTGAAGCAGATAATCTAATGCATTTTCCTCCTCCCAGATATCTGGGTATATATCTTTTTCAAGCATGGTGGCGGAGTCGAAACGTTGTGTTAATTCATCTATTGAAATTTCCTTTAACGCTAAATCAATCTGTCTGGTTTGTTCTATATCTGTATAGGTTGCTGGGCCATAGCCCATGTCCTGATTGCGATCAATGTCATTAGGACCAACTAGTAGCCAGGATAATGGTGGAGCGGCCTGATCGTATGTACCGATTGATTCTCCTGTCAATAAAAAGAAAATACCCTCCCAAGCTTTATCAATATCTATCAAATTGTCCAAATGTATAGCTTCTTTGCTATAGACCATTTTTCTTAATGAATGACTATCAGTGAGAAAACTATTCAATGTTTCTAGATTGACACGGAGGAAATTTTGTATCATGCTCATGATCTTTCGATTTTGGTTGACTGCTTTTTGTTTTCTGTTTTACAGAAGGATGTAATACTGTTGATTGTATTGAAAATATGAACGGTAGAAATATTAATTATTACTCCGTGTAAATGCAAAATAAATAACATATAGCCAACCTAAGATACCATGGATCAGCGCCCAAAGAATAGATTTGTTGCGGTCCCACGAAGTGACTACTGCAATTACAGAACCAAGTCCTATTCCAGATTGTGTAATTGTTTGGGTAGTTGAACGGCTAATTTCTTGTCCGAAAACCATGCTCGACATTCCGATGAACATGATCAATAAAGCTAGTTGTTTCATAGTGTTTTATTCAGTTCTTTTCGTTTTTGATTCCTCATTGATTTTCCTGATTCGTGTAAAATTCTCGGTCTTCTAATCTGGTCTATATTCTTTTTCTAAGTTCCGCAATTCTTCCTTAAGAAACAAGCTGTTGTCCTTGACTTGTTTTACAGTATTTACTAATCTGATAATTATCCGTGCTATTGTCTGGGGTAAAATTGTATCCAAATGATAGCGAATCTTAAAAAGCAGGTAACGAATATTAACTGTCTTAAAGAGCTTGTTTTGAAAATGCGTTATTTGTTGAAAAATCGAGATATGAGAATTATTATTTTGACATTAATCATCAGTACATTCGCATTGACATCCTGTAGTGGTAATTTGGACTTCGGATATAATGAGAAGATTGCCGGCCTTTTCTATAGTTGTAAAGAAAAGTTGGATGAAAGCTATAATAAATTGTTGGAAGGAGAATATGATGCGGATAAAACGGATGAATTATCCTACGAAATGAAGCTCAAAGAGGTACAGGCGCTGAGCAGCTATATCAAAGGAATAAAGAGTGAAGTTAATGCATTAAAGCCTAGTGAGGCTGCGAAGAGCTTCCATTTGACTACAATAGCTTACATGACGAGAATTACAGATGGTTATGGTACGTTGTTGGTCAAATATGTGGATGAGCAGAAAAAAGGTGCTAGACAGGCGTTATTAAGAGATATTACTGATGAAAAAGCTAAAATAGCAGTCCTGGCAGATACTTGTTTGGAAAAACAAGTTGAGTTTTTAAATAAGGTGGGGATAAAGGTTGCTACTGCACAATAAATAATTCATGAAACATAATTTCAGCCAATGAGAACATGCTTAACAATTGATAGGTTTTATTTAATGTTTGTTTTACTTCTATTTGTTGTATCCTGTAAAACTAAAGCCATAAAACAGGCTATCAGGCCCCCCGATCCACAGGAAACTGTACGACCGGATTGGCTAGCTCAAAAGTATGATCGAGTAATGAATATTGAAGATCGTCAGGTGGCACGATTAGAGGGCAATTATCTATTGGATCTGCCATTACAGTTTAAGAGGGATTCAATAGCTGTATTTTATTTGAGCGCAAAGATCCCAATAGAATTTTTTAAAAAGTCATCGGAGTTTTATCCTGAATTGCAGGAATTTATTCTTATTGTTCCTGATTGGAAGTTTTACAGTGAAGTCAGTAAAATGGCTTCAAAAAATGGAATGTGCGTGGAACCAGAAACCACTAATTATTATTTCTATATCAGACGGGAAGAGGACAATGTAAAAGTTGATAGCGTTCGGCTTGGGGGATTTGAAAATCCAGTGATTGATTTTGCTAAACCTACAGTGCCCGAAAACCTATTAACAGTATATTGGAAGGAAAGCTATGGTTCTGTCTGCTGCCCTCGTGATCCGATGTGGGATATTGCTGATCAGGATAGCTCTTTTATCCGAAGTTTTGAGGAAAGAAATAAATTTAAGGTAACTGCAGGGAGATATATTCAAAAGCAAGGAAAAGAAGGCGAAAATAGTATATATTATACATTGCCGGGATTGACAACAGCACAGCGATTGCAATTTTTACTTGAGAAGCATGCACAATGGAGATTAAATAGCGAAGCCAAGAAAATGCCACATTCAACCAAATTGTTTACACCTCAATTGCAGGAGATGATAACAACAGGTTTTAACAAGCATGAAGAAATGCCTTAGCAGATGAGAAAATAATGTTGAGTCGAAGATTTCCGTTTTTAAAATGTATCTGTCTAAAGTATAGGGGGTATATAACATTTGATAAATAAGCATAATTTTGAAATAGTATGAGAATAAACAATCCATATAAAATTGTAGGCATAGTGGCAACAATTGTACTTATGGGCGGCTCCTGTCAGGGACAGGATGCAACCAAAGCTGCTAAAGAAGGTGTTGAAGAGGCTGTTTTACTTATCGGTCAGCTACCGGGAAAGTATAATACGGCAGAAGACATTTGGGAAAATCCGGATACTGCTTACGAACAATTTATACGATTTGATGGCGAAAATCTTGCGACTTTCCATCGAACGGATGCTAATGGCGATTTAGGAACTGTTGGCATCATTGATAAAACAGGAAAGGTTATTGTACAGCCCAACTATTTCAGTACTACGACAAAACCACATTTTGGCTTTTTTGAAGTACAAGATAGTAAACAACGTGTAGGGTTGATCAATGAGAAAGGAGTGGAGGTTGTTTCGCCTCAGTATGAGTCTATCTTTTTGGATGCCAGTCTTATGGCGATTGATAGTACGATTATCAAAGTTGCGAAAGATGGCAAACAAGGATTTATTGATCATAACGGCGCTATTGTGGTTCCTTTTAAATATCAGGTTTTGGATGTTGCGGGTAAAAATAGAATCATGTATATGGAATCACCGAAGCATTGGGGATTGATGGATTACAATAGCAAAATAATGACCGATCCTGTTTTTACATTTAGCAATATTTTTGTCGGCGGAAAAATGGTGTTACAACAGGCCGATGGCGAAGAGTATACACTCTATGAAGATGGAAAAATCATTAAGAAATAATTGTTGTCCTGAAGTAAGAAAGTGCTATTTCCAGATCGGGAATAGCACTTTAATGAATAAACTGTCTTTATGATTGTGTACATCATAAGCTAACGAGTGATTAGTTAATCCAGTAGCTGTATTTCAAATATTTTGTCCCAATTTTTTCCTGTGAGAAAAAAGGTGTTTGATTTTTTATTGTAGGCAATTCCGTTTAATACATCTAGATCAACATGTTGTGTCACATTTTCTCGTAATTTGGAAAGATCGACTAGCCCCTCAATAGCACCTGTTTTTGGGTCTATGATACCCATAACATCTTCCATAAAGAAATTAGCATAAATCTTTCCCTTTACCCATTCCATTTCGTTTATTTGGTTAACTATTTTCTCATTTGTGGCAACGCGGATATAATCAATTTTGGAAAAGTCATTGGGATTGAGTACATAGATATTTTCTGAACCGTCAGACATATACAAATTTTTACCATCTGAGGTCAGTCCCCATCCTTCCATGTTTTTGAAATATGGCAGTGTTTTTATTGTCTTTAGTGTTGTCATATCATAGACATAGGCAAGATTGCTTTTGTAAGTCAATTGATATAATTTCCCATTTAATATGGTTGCACCTTCGCCGAATATTGAATCTGCTAATTCGATCTTTTTGATTGGTTGTCCTGTTGTAGGATTGACAATGCGGATACTTGACTTACCTTTATTTCCACTTAACCCAACGCCATTGCCCGTACTTTCCATCAAGTCTTCTCCAAAGAACTCTAGCCCTTGTGTGAAAGCTTTGATATCATGTGGGTAAGTATTAACAATTCGGTACTTTAAAATTCGAGGTGGGTTTGATGGCAAATAGTCTATGTTTACTGTGTTTTCTTCGGATTTTCCAGTATGAAATACAACCGCCTTAATGATTTGCTTGCCAAATTTCTCTCCTGATAATCTATATGTTACTTTATTGTTTTCTGTGACTTTAGCAATAGGGTAATCATTGATATAATAAAGGATGGAATCAATTTTTACATTAGGTGTATTTGTAATCTGAAACGATAATTCTTCATTTGTTGTATAATCTTGTTTAATCCCTTCGAAGCCAAAGCTTGGATTATTTTTTGGTAAGCTGTCTGGAGACGGTGATGTTGTTTTTTTACCGTTTTCTCCGCATCCTATAAAAAGAGATGCTACTGTTAGCAAAAATAGTGAAGAGGTTGTTTTCATTTTTGTAAAGCTTGAAGATAGTGGGATTTATTTTATACTTAAAGAAAGATAAATATAATTTCAAAAGAAACCTAAATCATTGCTGAAAAAGATTCAGTACGAAAAGCAATGAAGTTGTTTTGCTCTAAAATAGTATTGAAGATCTTGTCGCGGGAATTAGCTATTTCGAATATGTGGGGGAATAGAATCTGGAGCAGCAGCAGCATTTTGGTAATTAGGTTTGAGCGATACGAAATTATTTCGTATCGCTCAAACCTTTATTGTTGTTTTTATTGTTTTTTATCCCACCATACTTTGGACAAAAAGGAATCTCCGTTCTGCATTCTGGAAACAGCGTCTTTGAGATTTGTTTGATTTAATTCAGCCTCCTCACTGGAGTAAATAGCTCGACGTGGTATCTGTCTATTGGTGGATCCCGGATTTGGACCAGGTGTCAATTTTGGATAACCAGTACGACGCCATTCGGCAAATGCTTCCATATCTCGGCCAAATAAACTTATCCATTTTTGAGTAGCGATTTTCTCCATCTTTTGTTCGTCTGTCAATCCATTTAGGTTGATGACATTTTGCTCATAGGATGAAGGGATGGAAGTTAGATTGTACGGAGGAAGGGCAAAGGCGGCTTTGACGCCATCTGTAAAGAATGATTGTGCATTTGTACTTGTCGCGCCCCAACCTAATAATGCTGCCTCGGCTTTGTAAAAACAAATGTCTGAGTAGGTCATTGCATAACTTGGTATTGGCGCAAAATTCAAGCTAAACCATGTTGACTTGTTGGCCGTAGAGTAATTTGCTCTGATCAGTTGAGAAAGTTCATTATCGGTTAATGCTACTCCAATTCCTTGATAGGTGGTAACACCGCCTATAGTGACTGGTTCTGCAAGTAGACCTAAGCGTGGATCATTATACTCCTTCAATTTGTTTACCAATGTGTTGGCTAAGTACCGTAAGTCGGCGCTCCCAGTAGTCATCTGCCGTAATATAGGGTTTTGGTTCTCGGCTTGGGCATTATTAAATGTAGGAACTGCAGCATTATCACTATTACTTGAGATTAACCCAAGTGGAGAAGTCATTGCTTCTGTAACGGTCTTTTGCGCTAATGAGAGATTGGCATAACGCATTCTCATGCCCAATTTCAGTTTTAAGGAGTTTCCGAATTTTTTCCATTTATCAATATTACCGCCATAGAAAAAATCGGAGGAGCCATAAGACTGATCACCAACGGTGAGACGTGCCAAAGCGGCATCAACCTTTATAACTAGTGCGGGATAGATATCCTCTTGTTTGTCAAACTTAGGGGTTCGATTAATCTCTTTGCTATCTTTTGTAATTTCCGAATAGGGGATGTCTCCAAATAGATCAGTCAATCGTTGGTATAGATAAACTTCATAAAGTTCGGTTATGGCCAGTTTACTTCTACCTTCGGGACTTTCTTCTTTGCCACTGAGCTCATTTTTTATCTGAATGATGTTTCTGAGCAAGGTAAAATGCTGCGACCATATCAGGTTCTCTGGCCCTTCAAAATAACGCGATACAGGCACCACTGGGCCACCGGCCCAATGCTGGATCCAAGAACCAAACTTATTGTTTGGAAGTTCTCCCGACTCCTGAAACGTACCATCACGAAGGATTCTAGCCATAAGCAATGCGGGATCTATTGTTGTCACTGATGTTGGCGGCGTATTTATTTTTTCAAAGTCTTTTGTGCAGGCGCTAAATGTTGCTACGGAGACAAGAGCGATAACAAATCTGTTTTTTATCATTTTCGTTTTCATAATTCAGTGTTTTAAAGACCAACGGTAAGGTTAATGCCAAATGTTCTCATCATAGGTAGGGAAGTAGATTCAATCCCTATGGAGCTGTTATTCACATTGAAAGCAGAAGCTTCTGGAGAAAAACCATCTGTTTTTCGTTGGAAATAGAATAAGTTTCTACCATATAGACCCAATTTCAATGAATTGATCAAGCGATGTGGCATCAGATTTTTCGGGAATGAATAAGAGAGACTGATTTCGCGCATAGCAATATAGCTCATATCATTAATCATTTCTTCAGATACCATGACTTCTTTGTCGCTAGCGACCATATTCCAATAATCCTGAGCATTCACCTGTTTACTGTTTTTTGTTCCGGTGCTTGTCCAATTGCCTGCGCCATCTTGTTGTGCAACCATCCCATCAGCGACATAGGTACCCTCACGTCCTTCTAACGTTTTTTTGCTCGTACCATAAATTATTTGTTCTCGATTGGACTGTGAGAAGATCACTCCCCCTTGACGAATATCAACAAGTGCGTATAAGTTGAACCCTTTGTATTTTAATGTGTTGCCGAAACCGCCTATCCAATTTGGCTGCGCATTTCCAAGATCTGTTTCCACTCTTCCGGCGGTACGTAAAGGGAGTCCTGTCGTTGGATCAATTAATCGATTCCCATTTGCATCCTTAATCCATGCAAACTGAGTTCCAATAAGCTGACCAAAGGGCTTTCCTACCTCGGCAACGACGTTGATTCCTCTATCTGTTGCTAAAAGGAAACTTTCTACACCAGGGTAAAGTGATTCGACTTTGTTGCGGTTTCTATTAAAATTAAATGTTGTATTCCATTCAAATCCTGATTCGGTTTTGAGAGGAGTGGCTCCTAGTACAAATTCGATCCCCCTGTTACTGATTTCTCCAGCATTGATGCGATTTTTTACGTAAAGACTTGATGGTGCAATCGGTACATCTAGAATCTGGTTTTTTGTTTTCGCCTGATAGTAAGTAAAGGATAGTGAAAGTCTATTTTTTAGAAATCTGAGATCTGCACCAGCCTCGATAGAGGTGGTCAACTCATTCTTTAAGTTGGGATCAGGGATAATTTCGGTATATGAAGCCATCGGTACACCACCATGTGTATATTGATTCAGACTATACGCACCCGTCAATTGGTAGGGGTTTCCGGAGCTACCGGCCTGTGCCCAGGAAGCTCGGATCTTAGCGAAAGACAGTGCGTCTGACTGCCATTTGAATGCATCAGATAGCACAAGACTAGAACTTATCGAAGGGTAGAAAAACGAATTGTTATTTTTGGATAATGTAGAAGACCAGTCGTTGCGTGCGGAAAAGTCGACAAACCAATAATCTTTATAGCTAAATTGGCCTGATAGGTATACCGAATTTATTTTTGACTCGATAAGATCGAATATATAGGTATTCGTAGTGGTATTATTGATGACAAAGAGATTAGGTACGATAAACTGATTACCAGCGTTTCCGGTCATTCGCAGATATCGACTTTGATGACTTGCCCCTATGTTGGCGCTGAGCTTAATGTTATCCGATAAAGTGAAATTGGAGCTAGCAAGGATATCAAAGTTATCTTCGCGGGATCGAATAACTTCTTCTCTGATATCGCCTTTCCTGTTTAAGCTCTGATAGGTATTGATCGGTCTGTATCGGAATCGCTGATCTGTATAGAAATCGGTTCCTCCTGTTGCTGCTACTTTGAGCCAGGGAGCGAAGTCATAGCTTAGGCGGAGTAATCCAATGATGCGATCGCGGCGATCTTCGTTGTGATTTTCATGGATTGTCCAGAAAGGATTGGCAGTGGAACTGTTCGTAGCGTAAGTTTTTTCCAGACCTTCCGTTAGTCCCGAAAAACCAAGCTGCCTGCTTATTTCCTGTACCGTCCATTTATATTGGGACATGATATCATTCCCTAGGCTTCGTGGTTGACTGATAAATAAATAGGCCGGATTATCGGCTGCATCAGCCAATGTTGGCCTATTATTTCCTTTTTGAGCGATGTAATTTGCTTTTACATCAATATGGAGTTTGTCCGTAATTTTTGCTTGTGTGCGTAATCCGAAATTATTCCTTTTCAAAGTATTGGTCGGGATATATCCCTTCACATCTGTGTTGGCAAAAGAAAAGCGGTAGTTTATTTTTTCATTACCGCCGTCTACGCTTAAGTTATTGACAAATTGTTTTTCGGTCTGGAAAAAAGATGCATAGGTATCAGGTTTGGGTGTTAGCTGCAGTACATTTCCATAGGCATCTTCATAAGTTTGGCCTTCCATTTTCGCTCCCCAGCTGGCACGTGTTGTACGGTCCCTGCCTGCACTCATTTTTGGGATACCACTGTAACCGTTTTTTATGGCTTCACTCATGGAAACGATGGTTCCGTCGTCTTTTCGGAAGTGGGTAAATGTGCCATTTAGTCCCTGACCATATTCATTTTGAAAATCAGGGAGTACCAAACCATTTCCAAAGGAATAGTCGGTACCATAGCTGAAGCGTGTTTTACCGGCTTTTCCTGATTTTGTTGTAATCAGGATGACACCGTTACTTCCTCTTTGACCATATAGCGCCGCGGCATTGGGTCCTTTTAAGACGGACATGGTCTCAATGTCTTCGGGGTTAATATTACCAATACCGTCACCATAATCTGTGCCACCGGATTGGTTTGGTGCTGAAATGTTTTGATTGTCAATCGGGCACACCATCGACTACGTAAAGCGGTTGGCTATTACCAACAAGTGAGTTGTTACCACGAATAACGACCTTCGAAGATCCCCCAGCACCAGAAGCGGCACGGCTTACTTGCACGCCAGCGACCTTTCCTGAAAGTGCATTGGCAACATTTGTTTCTTTACCCTGTGTCAATTCATCTCCTTTTAGCTCCGCAACAGTATAACCAAGGGCCTTTTTCTCCTTTTTAATACCTAGTGCAGTGACAACTACTTCTTGTAGATTTTCCGATACCGATTCCAGACTGACATTGATGGCAAGCTTATCTCTTTCAGAGATGTTGTAATCTGTCAGTTCCTTGGTTTTAAATCCGATAGAGGAAATGGTGATTTGGTATCCTTGACCCGCTGGGATCTGATCAAAGGAAAAGGTACCATCTGCGGCGCTAGTCGTTGCCCTTTTGAATTTGTTAGTCACATTTTGGATAGTGACTGTTGCGGAGTATATGGGCTTGCCCGCTTCGTCGCGAATGACGCCGTTGATCGCTGCCTGCTGTTGTGCATTAACGATTTGATAGCTAGTTGCCAAAAGGCCCATTAGTCCAAGACGTAAACCCCAGTTTACATCAGCACGGATATTGGTTCTTAGCATAAACATGGTTAGTAGGCCATGTTTGGAAGGTAAATAATTGTGCATAATTTATGGATTAAATAAGTAAATTATATTTTATTCTGTATGGTTATAGTAATGTGGTGGAGTTCTTGTATATCTGATAGTATTTTTCGGAAGACAGAAGGGTCATTTTCATAGGTGCCACTGTAATATTTATTTTCGATGGCTTCGGAATTAAATTCAAGTTTGATATTATAGTTTTGACTTATAATATGCAGTAGATCTTTAAGGGCTAAATTTTTGAAGATTAGTGTATTTTGTTTTTCGGAATAAAAACCTCTTCTGTTGAATTTGGATGAATTCATCCGTTCTTCAGCAATAATTTGAAGTTGTCGATGATCGATGGTTATTTCTTCGTTTGGTATAAAATCAAGGAGCAGAGGAGGGGAGCCTGTTTTATTTTTTAGACTCTTTAATTGGATACGTCCTTCAAATAATTTGACTTTTGTTTGCGAAGATTTTAGCTCATCTACGCTGAATATTGTACCTAATGCGGTTGTTGTTAACCCAGTGGTATATACATTAAAGGGTCCTGACTTGTCTTTGGCAACAACAAACTTTGCCTTTCCTTTTAAATGAATATCACGGCTAGACAGCGAAGAAAAGTTATCTGCAAATTTAACTTCCGAATTAGGATAAAGTTCAATTTTTGATCCATCAGGAACATCTACCTCCATCGGCGAATTGCCAGAATTAATATAATAGAAGTTGCTTGGGGACTCCAATTTCGGAGTTTGTTTTTTTTGAACAGAAGTAATCGTAGGTGTATTTGTTGTTGTCTTCCAATATTGAAAAGATTCCCAGCCTAGTGTTCCGACAAGTAAAAGTATCGCAGCATATTTCAATAGGGTATAGATCCGTTGTTTTGTATCCCTGATCGTAATTTTTTTGATCAGGGATTGTTTGATTGACTCATGCTGTTCAAAAGCTACATGTTCTTCTATATTATGCCATTCGCTTGCTGGAAGCCAATCATCCAAATTTAGTCGATTATTATCCAGTGCAGTTTGAACCGCTTTAACTTCTTCGGTATTTGCTTCTCCACGGAGATATTTTTCGACGAGTTCTTTCGTAATCTTCATACATATTGATTACGATTGAAAATAGGGTATCCCCCAAAAGAAAATTAAAAAAGATTTAGCATCAGTATGGAGAGCAATAATGCTTTTCTTATTGCTTTTAGCGCAAGGGTAATTTGGTTTTCTACAGTCTTGGATGAAATGGAGAGTTTATCCGCGATTTGTTTATGGGATAGATTGGAATATCGGCTCAACATAAAGATCTGTTTTCGCTTTTCGGGGAATTGATTAATGATATGTTGTAATGTCCCTTCAAGCTGTTTGGCATAGTAATCATCTTGCGGGGAATAGCGCTGAATGAGCTCATTTTCTGTTTGAAGAAGTTTCTTTCTGTTATATTCTTCTTTGATCAGATCCAAAATTGTTGTTCTTGCAATACAAAAGATCTGGGATTCTACAGTGGCATCAATATTTTTTTCATTTAAGTTTTTCCAAAGCTTAATAAAAACACGCTGTACAGTTTCTTCGGCTAAATAAGATGATCTGGTTTTATTGAACGCATATTGGAATACTTTGGGACTCCATTGATCATAGTATTCCTCAAATGTTTGGATATTTAGCGAATAATTGATTCCCATAGTGTAGACTTGGAATCTCTAATATAGCTAAACTAAATGATTTAAGATAAATTTAGGTGGAGTTTTTTGGTTTGTCAAAACGTTAAGTAAAACATTAAGATAAGGAGGTGCATCCATAGCAAGTCCTACAATGAATCGTGTTATGTACTTCGTTAATGAAGCCCATTTTTTGTCTAAAGGATATTTCCACGGATATATTCTTTCCCCATATAACCATCCCAATTTTCATGGTCGCGCATAATCTGATGATAGACTGTGGCTAGAGCCTGCATTTTTGTGAATAAAGGAATGCCTTTTCGGATGCAGTCATAGTCTGTATAAATCCCATTGCGATCATTCCATTGAAGCCATTGGAGCAATTCTTGTCGTTTCATAAGTGAGAGTCTATCAAAAAGTGCTTTATCTTTTAAATCCAGTAGCTGATAGCGCCAATCCTTTCGTTGAGACTCCATTGCGATGATTTTTGGTAATTGATAGCCGATAATCTGTTTGATGAGAGATTCCATAGTTTGAGCAATTAATTGTTAAACATAAGTTGTATGGGGCCATTCGAAATGCTATTAAACTGCTTTTTCGTATGACTGCGCAAGATCTCTCTATAGGTATATTCTACAGCTTTTGATTTGCAAAGCGGTTTTACGTTATTTTCCATACATTTATGGTCAGTGTAGTTGCCTTTTGGGTTATGCCATTGTAACCAATCAAGGAGTACCTCCCGATCCATCACTTCAAGTCGTTGAAGTAAACCATTTATTTCACTTTCTTTAAGTTGTTCACGCCAATCGGACCATATCGATCGTGATGTGAATTCTCTATTTGCTTTGAATTTATTTTCCATTGTGTTTTATACTTTTTTTGTCGGACTTTATTTAGACTATCAACTTTATTTAAACTACCAACTTGCTTATGATCGCATTCCCCAGTTTACTTTTCATAAATAACGCAATCTGTTGGAGTAATTCAGGGCTGACTTCGGGTACTCTTTCCAAGTCTCGAATAAACCATTTTTGAATCACAGGATAATGTTTAAGAACTGGATCAAATTTAACCACTTCAGCTCTTGACGATTTACCTTCCGGATCGTAATACGACCAAAGTACAATAAAGATTGTATTGGGATCCTCATCGGGATAGGGGGTATGGAAGCGAACAATATCGCCAACATGTAATTCCTTATTGTCATATCCTTTTGCCTGTTCCATAAAGACCTTGTCTAAAATTGATATTCAAATATACTAAAAATATTAGTTTTATAAAATTTTGTTGATTTTTTTTGCTAAATATATTGTTGGTTAGGATTAGAGCGATATAGCTTTATTTCTATAGGCGGAAACTTAATGATAAAAAAGATGTTTTCTTATCTATTTGATCGGTAGTTGTTTGTATTTTTAAATGAGCAATAAGCAGTTTGTGCAACTGCTTAGCTTTCGTAGAGCACGTGACATCTTGTTGCAAAAGTGTTTGAAAAGATAATGTGTAGGGGAATACTTCTCATTATTCAACAACAATATACAGAAGAATTTTTTTGTTGAGCCCCTTAGACGGAGGAAATGATGCTATCAGTCTTTCAGAAATGAAACAAGAGGTCTGATAAATCGGTCGAAAGCTTCAATATGGGGCAGGTGTCCGACGTTATCAAGCTCGACGAGCTTTGACCCTTTGATTTTTTGTTGTGCTTCCTTTCCTAAATACTGATACAGCCCCATTTTTGCGGCTACTTTAGGATCTTTTACGTTGGCTTTACCGATTGCAGTTCTATCACGCGTACCGATGATGAGGAGGGTGGGTGTTTTTATATGCTGAAATTCATAAACAACAGGCTGGGTAAAGATCATGTCTGATGTTTTGGCATTTACCATGGCAACGATGGAATAATCCTTAGCTTTTGTCCAACCCGTAAGTAGGTATACCCATTCATCGTATTCCGGCTTCCATTTGTTGTCGTAATAGAATCCGCTTTGGTACTTTTTTGCAGCTTCATATCCAGCTTTTAATTCCGTTTGAAAATTTTGGTCGATGGAAGTATATGGAGCGACAAGTTTCCAGTCTTCCAGTCCAATGGGATTCTCTAAAACAAGTTTTTCTACAGTCTCGGGATACATTAATGTAAACCTCGTTGCAAGCATCCCGCCCATAGAGTGGCCAAGTAAGGCGACCTTATCAAGTCCCAACTTGTCTAAAAGCAATTTTGTATTTTGGGCTAGCTGCTGAAAAGTAAACTGATAAGCTGTGGGTTTCGAAGATTTGCCAAATCCAATCTGATCAGGTATTATAACGCGATACCCAGCCGAATTTAGTGCCTGAATGGTTGTTTTCCAGTATGCTCCGTTGAAATTTTTGCCATGGAGTAATAACATGGTCTGACCATTTGGTTGTTGTGAGCTGACATCCATATAGGCCATTTTTATTTCTTCACCCTGACTCTTTAAATTCAAGTAATGTACTTCATAAGGATAGTGATAATTATTGAGCATAATATCCAGTACAGGGCGATCTGTCTGCGCGTTTGATAACGAATAGACGAGACTGAGCAGTACTAGAGCGAGCTGTTTTATCAATGAATTCATTTATATGTTTTTTTAAGTATACATCATTACTTTGGCAACTTTATTTTATAAACCTGATAGGGTAATTCAACTCGGTCTATGCCATTGTTCCATTGCGGATCTCTGGATAGTTGTGCACATGAAAAGTAAAGATAACCATTCCCATCTATACCCAAAGAATCCGGCCATAACAATCTGGGATCCTGTGTCAATAGATGAATTTGTCCATCTGGACTCAAGTATTTGATACTGTAATCCATTGAGGTCGTCAGATAAATATTACCGTTCCGATCCGCGAGTAAGCCATGTGTGACGCCTACATTTCCCATGTCTTCTACTTTGCCTTGCAGGGCTGATTGGGATAGTGTATCATCCGCAAGGTACTTTGTAGCGATGCTGTATAAGTGCTTTTTATTAATTGGTTTAAAATAGAAATAATTAAAGTCATGACTTAGCGCTATCCCGTTAACGTGAGAGAGAAAGGGTTTACCGTCCTTATAACGCATGTCTATGCCGGAATAGGAGATGACAACTTCCGGATCAGCTAATGTGAAGGAGCTTTTTTCCAGTACTTTTCTACTATTTCCTGATTGAAGATCAAGCACAATTATTGCGGCCTGACCAGGATCAGAAAGATAGGCTAGATTTTTTTCAAGGTCAATGCGTACATCGTTCAAACCTGATTTCGCTTTGTCAAGATCATCAAATGTATAAATTCGTGCTATTTGATTATTTTTTGTGTCGATTTTAAGGAGTTTGAATTGTCCGGTAGGAGCTGCACCATCTGGACCGAAAATAGAGCCAGAGGTTGATGGTTTAGAGTCTAATACCCATAAGTTGTCCTGTGCATCCACAAAGATGTCCTGAACGTTTACAAAATGTGAACTTTCGTCCCCTTGACTATTCCATACTTCATTAGGATAGGGGATGCTTTTACCATCAATGATTTCGGTAAGGGCGTACCGATAATCTTTGTTTTGTTTGGGAAATGATACGAATAATCTATTTGTCGAAGTTGCACTGACGCCGATGGGACGGTAGGCTCCAAAAGATGCCGCGACTTCTAGTTTCGGATCTAGAGCGAGTTTTTCTTGTGCTTGCATTGTAGAGCATAATAGATGAGCGAATAGGAAATAAAATAAAAGTCTTTTGAACATACTCGGTATTTATTTGAGACCTGATGACGGTGCTGAATGAATTGTGAAAACCAATATTCTATTTTATAACTTCTTTTTTACTGTTATTGTTTTATAAGAATATTATATAAGGTGAGCGGATAGCCCCGTTAGTTCAGATAGAATGGATTCGTGGTGCAAGGACCGTGAGAAAGCAATTCGGATTTTTCACCCCGATCAGGAGTTGGCCGTTGGGTATTGGAAAGACGAGCGTATCGGTTCGCTGCGAGGGATAAGGAAAAGCGTAAGTTTTATTGCAGGGACAGCTTTTGGTGAAAATGGTATGCCCCACTATTTTCGACAGCGGGGCATGGTTTTTCGTTATTTGGTTAATTTGACACCAAATACGGATTCAAGTTTTTCTTCCATCGGTCCACCGCCCTTTTCGTCGGATCCTACGCTACTAAACACAATTTTTCCGTCCGGATCAATTAGATATGCGGTAGGAATTCCGCTGACAAAAAAAGCCGATTTTGATAAATTCGTTTTGTCGTGTAGTTGTGGCCAGGGATTATTTTCTTCTTTTACCGCTTTCTTCCAGTCGTCCAGCTTTGCGTCAATGGAGATATTGATAATTTCGAAGTTCTGACCCTTTAGCTGTTGGTAAACCGATCTGAGTCTAGGAAATGAGATCCGACATGGACCGCACCAGGATGCCCAAAAATCAATCAATACATATTTTCCTTTGAGCTTATTGAACGAAAAATCATTTCCGGTAGTATCGGGAAGGACGAAGTTCGCTACAGTAGATCCTATACTGGATCTTTTTTTGCTAGTAATTTTTTCATATAACTGCTTGGCTGCTTTGGTCTCTTTGAGTGAGGCGGATAATTGGGAATAATTATGCTCTAATTGAGCGAGAGATAGCCTGCTGACCCTTCCTAATAACATAAATGGTGCATCTGCTCCATTCGGATTAAAATATTTTGCAAATAGCGAGTCATTTAATTGTGTCTCACGCTTCTCGAAATAATCCATTGCCTTTTCAAAATTAGTTGTCCCTTCTTTCAGTGCTTCTTCACCGAATTTACTTGTGATTTCCTTGTTGATCCTTTCATGAATAGACTTTTTGGCTCTAGAATAATCGAAATATGCAACTGAACGGGCAGGTCCATTTATTCGGGCTGAGGAGATGCCTTTGTCAATGTCAAAATCAAGTTGTAGCGTTCCTGATTTTTCAATAAATAGAGAAAATGGAGAGACATAACCTTTGACCTTACTATCATATTGAAGATAGAAATACATTACATCCGGAGCTTCGGATGTAATAGTTATCTGATATTCACCATCTGGACTGATTACTGTGGAATCTTGAGACTGACCTTTGAAAATATATATCTTATTAAATCCTTTTGTGTCGCCAGTCACTTTACCTTTTATTTTCAGATCGATCTGAGCAAATAGGGTATTAAATGAGAAGAAAAATAGTGCCACAAGGACTGTTATTATTATATTTTTAGATTTCATGATAAATTTCAATAAAGTTTAAATTTTAATGTACGATTGATAGATCTATTAATTTAGTCCAGCAGGTAAATATGGATCGCTATTGGGCTGTAAATTCCAGCTTGGATTAGCAAGTATGGTCGGATTATTGATCTGTAATGTGAAAAATTTACTGATGACATCCGCTTTGTAGGATTTGTTACCTATGGTGTGTATGACCTGTGTTTTCGACCAAGGTTTTCCTTTATCTAGTGCCAGTCTCTTGATGTCGAATGTCCGTTGATAAGTGCCAAGCTGCATTTCCCGTCTACGTTCTTTCAGGATTTCCTCTAGTAATTGATCCTGGCTGAAAGCCCCACCATTTTGAAGATCTGTATTTGCACCTGAATAGCGGTATTTGCGTAGCATATTGAGATCGCTTAACGCTTGTCCCAATTGGTTTAACCTTGCATTTGCTTCCGCTTTTATCAATAGCAGCTCAGGATAAGTTATTCCCTGTGAAGCGATCATTTTGTTGTCCCTATAATACTTAAGGCGCACACCATCATCATGTTTTACACCGCCTTCAACCACCGAATAACCCAGCGTTTTGAGCATAAATAGCTTGTATCTCCGATCTGCATTTTTATCAAATAGATTGATAAATTCTTCCGAAGGATAGGGAGAATAGCTATAGGGGGTAGGGCGATAAAATAGCTGTTCCCTGTTGTAAGTCTGTTTCAATAAATTATCTTCGCCTAGTAACTCAAGACCAACTTCGGCATCGGTACCAGCTGGTGGAGATGCATTTGGATCTTGTCTATAACTGAATTTATTTAGGTTATAGATAAGATTATCAGTATTACCTTTGGCCGCTATGGCTTGCGCCCATGCATCATTTGCATATTTGGACATTTTGGTCCAATCTCTTTTGAACATATATAGCTGTGCTAACAAAGCATTAACCGCTGGTTTGCTTGCACGGGTTGGGTTTCCAACGGTATTTGGAGCACCGGTCAATGCGTCGAGCAGATCTTTTTCTGCAAGATCCATAATTTCATTTGTGCTGGCGAGACTGGGATTGGGAGTGTTCGGTGAACCAGTTGTCCGGTAAGGAAGCACTTTTTGATCATTTTTACCTTCAGGATCATACATCGGGCCATAACCCAGTCCTCCGACCAGATAGGACCAAGCTCTTCCAGCTTTTGCCTGTGCAACAATTATTTTGCCCAGATCTGAATTTTCCCCCTTGAGATTTGAAACTTCATCAATGGCTATATTGAATATGCCCACAGCACGATAGATGGCCCATTCCCATGTGTATTGGGGATCTATCGGATTTGTATAGGGGTAATAAAATTTAAATGCAGCCCAACGATCTACATTCGGGTGTGTACTTTTGTACAGATATATAGCCTGATTTTCACTGATTGTTAAGTTGTCACCCATAAAAGCATAGAAGCAACCTCTGTTGTTGTCTGCATAAAATGAGCTAATGGTATTTGTATTATTCAATAAATTCTCCAGATCTTCGACTTTTGAAGGAATCAACTGTCCAATAGGTTTAACATCCAGGTATTTGTTGCAGGAGAAGGTCGATATGGAGACCAGGCCCAGTGCAAGGTATATTATTTTTTTCATTTCAATTAGTTTTTAGGTTAGAGTCCGAATCGTAAACCAATAAATATCTCGCGTGGTAAAGGCAGTGACGTAAATCCTTGATCTGTTCCTGCCCCCGTACCACCACTTACATTGAATTCTGTAGTTTCGGGATCTATGTCCACACCTTTGGCCGTAATACGAAATAGGTTTCTGCCCTGAACAAATATTCTTGCGTTTGTAAGACCAATTCTTTTGCTCAGTTTCTCGAGATTATAAGAAAGTGTGATGTCTCTTAATTTGGCATAACTTGCATTACCTACATTGACATCCGCAAAAGGGAAGGAGAACATATCCATATTCCATTCTTCCAGAACGGGATATATTGTATTCTTTTCGTCTCCAGGTTTCCGCCACCTTTCGGCTACATGTCGGTTTTGATAATTGGATCCACTAAACGTATCCTTCCTATATTTATGCCCTAGCTTTGCTATAAACATAAAAGATAGGTCCCAGTTTTGATAGCTGAAGCGATTTGTTAAAGCAAGATCCCATTTTGGTCTAAAGGTTCCCTGATAGACCAAGTCGGTAACTTCAGCATTGCTCGCCAATACAACCTGATTGTCCCTGGTATAAACTTGTGTTTGACCGAGCTCATTAAGACCTGCAAAACGATAGCCCCACAAGCCGTCTGAAGGGTATCCAGCAACCATGATTCCTCCTGGAGTAGTGTAACTACCTGTGTATGGGCGGTTTACATTGTAGTGTTTTACTTTGTTTGCGTTAAAGGAAATATTGGGCAAAATATCCCAGCTAAATCTACTGTTTTTGATGGCGTGGACATTGAGCCCGAGCTCAAATCCGTGATTGGTCATTTTCCCTACATTTTTTGTTAGCGAGCTAAAACCTAGTGTCGGATCCGCGGCGTCAGCAGCCAAGAGGTCAGAACTGTTCTTGTTATAATAATCAAAGCTACCTTCTATCGCATTGTTGAATAAACCGAAGTCTATTCCCGCATTGGCAATATTCGTTTTTTCCCAACGCAATTGCTTATTAGGAGGCGAGGAGACGCCATAGGAAACTCCACCCGTTGTAGGACTGTAGCTGCCAACACTCAAAATCAAAAACGGACCATTTCTCAGGGAAATATTTCCATTGATACCATAGGAACCTCTGATATTAAGTTTACTGAAAACGGCTTTATCCCACCATTTCTCATTACTTAATTTATAAGTTCCTCCAAGTGACCACAGCGGTTTGTAGCGATACTTTTTATCTGTACCAAAGAAATTGGTGAGATCCAGGCGTATACTTCCGCTTAAAATAAATCTATTGTCATATTCGTATGATCCATTGGCATACCAGGATACAAAGCGATTATCTCCATATGTTAGTGAACCATCGGTCAGTGATACGCTTCCATTGGGGAAGAGCATATCTGCGTTGTAAATTCCGGCAGTAAAATCTTTGATGTTGACAGGGATAAATGAACCTGCATTTTCATTATAGCCAGCTCGGGTAGCCAATCTATTGTTGTCAGAGGTGATTTTTCTGATTTCGTTTCCGACTAAAGCGTGCAACAGATGTTTGTTATCGGAGAAGTTTTTGCGATAATTGAGTTGTGTACGGAGCGTCCAGGTTTCATTGATATTTTTGAATTCGTCCAAGATGCTTCCATCAGGAATATAATGATTAGCGGGATTTGATTTGGAGGTGCCATCGTTATAGGCGATACGAGCATTATAGGAGTCCGCACGTTGGATATTTTTGACATTTGCCGTTCCTTTGACCCAGTTACCTCCGACTTCCGCTGTAAGTCCTTCTACGATATTGGCTCTTAGAAACCCGCTCATCCTAAAATTATAGACATTGCTATAACTAGGCATTTTCCCCATGTCTTCTAAAGGAACATAATCCCAGGACTTCATGCCGGGGGTGTTTTTGTAGGTATTTACCTTATATTGACTGATACCCCATATTGCTGCCGGATTGCCATTGCCGTCCAATAGATTGGTATACGGCATAATCATTGATCCTCCTGAAAAACCAACTAAAGACTGATAATTGTCACCTACTAATTCTGGACCGTAAATGGTAGAATATGTAAATGAAGTACTATTGCCTTTATTATACGTGAAATTGGCAGCAGCTCCAGCGGTTAAGAATGGAAAAAGCTGCCATTCGTTTTTAAAATCGGTGATTAATCGTTTTGAATCATTGTTAATGAGATTATCCTTGGTCTGTTGATAGTTGACGGAAAAATTATAACTGCTTTTAGGCGATCCGCCGGCGATATTGATATTATGCTGATGGGTTACTTTATTTCTGAAAAACAAATCCTGGATTTGATTTAAAGCATTGATACCGCGTAGTCCATTGATCTCGGTCATTGCATCTTGGTGGCTAATCTTCCCCTCACGCTCTTGCATCAATAGATAGGTTACCCGGCTCATATTATATGGATCCATCGTTGAGGGACCGTTTGGATTCAGGTTGAAAAGGTCTATCTCTGCGTCAATATAGTCTGATGTTGTCGCTTTATTCAGATACTTTAACTGTGGTTTCTGAATAATATTTACAAAGCCTGAGTAGCTTATTTTAGGTTCACTGTTTTGTCCAGACTTTGTGGTAACAACAATAACGCCATTGGCTGCTCTAGAACCATAGATTGATGCGGCCACGCCATCTTTTAGCACGGTTATGCTCGCTATATTCATTGGATTGATATCATCTATTGTTGTTTCTACGGGATAACCGTCAATGACAATCAAAGGTGTTTTTTGTGCATTAAAGGTCGAGACACCTCTAATTTCTATTTTGCCGGCCTTATCAATAGTTAGTCCTGTTGTCTGTCCTTCAAGAGCACTTTTGAGATCCGTAGCTAGTTTTCTTTCCAGTTTTTCACCGCTAACATAACTGAAAGATCCAGTGACGCGATCTTTGGGGAGTTTCTGATATCCAGTATTGACTTCTACTGTCGCCTCATTTAATGTCCCCGTTTTTAATGCCAGTGTGATAACTCCAAGATTGTTTGTGACTGGGATAGTGATGCTTTCATACCCTATATAGGATATGATGATATTTGTACCTACGGAAGAATTATCTAAAGTGAATTCTCCATTACCATTGGTGATGGTGCCTTTTTTTCTTCCTTGTATCATTACGTTGGCACCGACAAGTACATTGCCATTTTCGTCAACAACTTTTCCCCTTATTTTGGACTGGTCTTTAAGATTAAGTAGTAGTATTGTTTCTTTTAATTGAATACCACCAATTTCAGACTGACGCTGTTTAACCATGATCATATCTTTCTCCAGTTCAAAAAAGATGGGGGTATTCTTTTCAAGGGTTTTTAATGCCTCTTGTAAAGGGAGATTGTTAAATGAGACAGAGGTACAGGTCAATGGATCAATATTTGGTGCTGCCCATAAATAATGGTAACCCGTCTGAATGTTAATTTCTTGCAGTATCTTTCGCAGACTAACATTTTTTTTGTTGATATTGACTCTTTGTGCCATGGTATTGGCCTGGACCCCCATCATCCCTAAAAGTAATAGTGATGATAAAGAGATTTTCATAAGCGCATTGGTAAATATACGCGATACAGATTTTTCACCTGTACTTTGTTCATCTGTCGGGACTACACAAAAGAAGTCTCCAACATCTTTTTTGGTAAAAAAATGATACATTTGTTACGGTTAATTGATTTTAAATAATGGTAGTTTACGATCCTTTAACTTTAATTAAGGGGACGTTGGCGCGTCTCCTTAATCAATCTGACATAAATTTGCGGGTGTGTTCTCCTTTCTTTTAGTGATATTAGATTAATAACGTTAGTTTATTTTAACTTTTGATTTTTCTACAATAAAATTGGCGTTACTGGCTTTCGATAATAACCTAAATAAATCTTCAGCACTGGCATAACGCGGAATAATTCCTTCAATTTTTACCTTCCTTAGTTTTTGATCTATAAATTCAAAATCGAAATCATACCACCGTGCAAGTTTAACCATGACGTTTTCCAAGGGCTCTGCGACAAATTCGAACTGATCTTTAGTCCAGGCAATATCGGATTGATTATCTACTTCACGTTTATAAGTATTTTGACCAAGTGTCGATACGGCCTGTTCGTTTGGTTTTAAAATGATAGCTTCTTTTGTGGCCGTACTATTATAATTGATTTTTACAGATCCCTCCATTAGCGTTGTGATTGTGGATTTGTCTTCACTATAGCTGCTTACATTAAATTTTGTGCCCAGCACCTGGATTTCCTGTTCATTACATTGTACGAAAAATGGAACAGCGGTACCATCTCCATTTTTAATTTTGCTGATTTCAAAAAAAGCCTCCCCAATAAGCTTTACTGTCCTTTGTTTACGATCAAATTCCTCCGGAAATATCAACGTAGAAGCGGCGTTTAATCTAACTGCACTGCCATCGGGAAGCAATATCTGATATTGACCTCCTTTTGGAGTGCTTATAATCAATGTTTTTCCCTGTTTTAAAGGATTATTTGACGTGATTTTTTTTAATTCTTCAGAAATGTTGAAATATTTTTTTTCGACCGGTAGTTGTAGTGATTTTCCATCTTCAAGTTGAATGGAAGCGCGAAAACTGCCTGGAACAATATTCCGTGAGGTACGCTCGAGCTTAAGATTCCAAAGGAGGATAAATAGCGCCGCAATTGTACAGGCGGCAATTGCGATCCCATATTTTTTAATAATAAGATGAAAGAGATTAGGTCTTTCAAATGTAATCTTACTTTTTGCTTTTTCAATTACCTCATGAACTGGTAAAGAAAAAGCCCAATCGACATCTTGTTCATAGGTATTATTTGAAACCAAGCTTTGAAATAATTCTTCATGATGTGCTGAGGAGGACCGCCAATGATCCAATTTTGTCTCACCCTCATCGGATAAGATCCCAAGCTTTTTTGCAGATATTAATTCACTTACTTCGAAAGGGCTCAGCTCCATAAATTCTTTGGTTAGTATTTATAATTATAACAGAATTCGAAGCTAGAATTGCTATTCCTTTTTTAGTTTTATTTGTAATTGTTTGATTGTTAGTGTTTTTATTTTTTCAATGTGTCGATTAATAATAATAATAGAAGATAATCGCCATTGTCTAATAGCTGTTTTAGCAAAGCCAACCCCTTTGTTTTCTGTGTGTAAACAGTGCTGCTAGTTATATTTAATTTTTCCGCAATTTCTTTCGTATCTAGGCCATCTATGATATTTAATTTCATAATGGTAGCACATTGAGTAGGTAGTTTTTCTAAGGCATTTTTGATCAGTTGTAATGTTTCTGCATAAATAATCCACCTGCTATCGTCTTCAACAATACTGCTTATTTGATTGGCATAATTGTCATAATTTGTCAAGCGTCTTTTTCGCTTGTCCAGGTAATTGATAGCCGCATTTTTTGTACTGAGGTAAAGAAATGACTTTAGCTTGTCGTAAGAATCAAAATGAAAGTCTGTTGACCAAATTTTTAAAAGAACATCTTGGACAAGCTCCTCTGCACTTTCTTTTTCTATATCGAACTTGATCGCATATAGGCATAATGGTGAATAAAACCTATGAAATAGGAATTCAAAAGCTTTTTCATCTTTTCTTAAAAAAGCTAGGAATAATTTGGATTCGTTTAATGCGTCTTCCATGTACTGGTAGAACAAATTAATGAATTTTTAGACATAAATGAAAGGATAAGAAAAGATTTTGGATGATAGAAGAGGATATATAATTTTTCCCCTGATATTAAAATAATTGATGGTGACAATTTTCATTCGTTGAAAGATAACATGAAAATATCAGCTACCATCAAATGGAAGGAAAATTAAACTGTTTCTGTTTTTAATATTTATCCAAAGTTAGTCATTAAGCTTCTTTATCGCAGTGGTTCGGCTGATAGATCGTTACTGCTTAGATAGAGCTATTAATGGTTTAGATCTTTATGTAGTATCTTCTGTATGAGCGATTCAATTTCTTTTGCATGAGTTACTGTCATAAAATGACCGGCTCTTTGAATGATAAAAGTGGGGATTACATTTCTAATTGGGATAATGCGGTCTTTGCTGCCATGGATATGGACCAAGTCGTTGGGAATAGTTTTGTTTTTCCATTTTACGATTTGATTGATCGCCCAAGACAGAAATTTAGCATCGGTCTCTTGTAGTATTTGTTTAAGCATCATTTTATCTTCTTTTAAGCTTATACCAAAGAAGTAATTTGATAAAATATGATGTGATTTTAGAACTGAAGCAGGAATAAATTTGTGGATTCTCAGTGTTCCGATAAGTTTGTAAAGTTTAGGAAGTTCGTTATCATCTTTTGCTGATGCGAGTAAAATAACTTGTTTTACATCAATAATTTTAGCTATTTCCATGGCAACCATACCACCGAAAGATAATCCAATAAGAACGGGACATTTAGTCGTAATTTTAGTGGATAATCGTTGTGCATAGCATGAAATTGATTCTGTTGAAATTGGAGGGATCCATTCTAAGTGTATGACATTTAAGCCCCCAAAATTTATTTTGTCAAAAACCCTTCGGTCAACACCTAATCCACTAAGTATATAAATATGGGTATCGGACATGATGGTAGGTTTAAATGCATTTTGACTACAATTTATTAATAATGTGTCGGTATCCAAAATTAGAAAAATATTAGGCTAGGGAAGTTCATATGATTTATTAACAAAAAACAAGATACCCAAAAACGAGTGGATATCTTGTTTTATCCATAAAAACGAAAGCTCGTCTTTTACGGATTATTATCATATAACTGTTAATATGAATTATTAGAATACTTCGCGCATTGAACTAGCTAAGACAATGTTGCTAAGCTTTTAGCCTCAAAGATAGATAAGTCTTCGAATTGTTCTGCTTGAACTTTTTTTACCCAATTTGGATCTTGTAAGATCGCCCGACCTACTGCGACCAAATCGAAGTCCCCTCTTTCATATCGACGTACCAATTCATCTAGTGAAGCTGGAGACGACTTAAATTCTGAATTGGTAAATACTTCACCAAAATCTTTGTCAAGTCCTACTGACCCTACCGTTATTGTCGGTTGGCCAGAAACCTTTTTCAGCCATCCGGCGAAATTTAAATCGCTGCCTTCAAATTCTGGCTCCCAATAGCGTCGTTGGCTTCCGTGGAAAATATCTATGCCTGCATCAACTAATGGTAAAATCCAATCTTCCATTACCTTTGGGGTAGGGGCTAATCTTGCCGTATAATCTTGTTGTTTCCATTGTGATAGTCTGATGATAATTACAAAATCCGGTCCAACGGCTTTTCGCATTGCTTTCACAACTTCGACAGCAAATCTGGAACGTTCCTTTATCGTTTTACCACCGAATTCATCTGATCTGTGGTTCATCCCCTCCCAAAAGAATTGATCAATCAAATAACCATGTGCGGCGTGTATTTCAAAGGCATCGAAACCTAGCTCTTTTGCAGATCTTGCAGCATCAGCATACGCTTGGATAGTATTTTCTATATCGGCCAAAGTCATTGTGTCGGGACTTTCAAAAGCCGCTGGCGGAGTCCACTGCATTGGGGTATACCCTACATGCCATATTTGAGGTGCTATTTTACCTCCTTTTGCGTGGACAGCATTTAGAATGTTCTTCCAGCCGTTTAAAGCTTGGTCTCCATAAAAATTTGGAATGTCCTTTAAGTTTTTTGACGCTGGCCTTTCGATTACAGTTCCTTCGGTTAGAATCAAACCAACGTCCCCGGCTGCCCGTCGTTCATAATAACCTGTAACGACATCTCCAGGGATCCCGTCAGTAGAAAATGCTCGTGTCATGGGAGCCATGACGAAACGGTTTTTTAATACAAGATTTTTGTATTGGAACGGACTGAAAAGTGTTTGTATGCTCATTTTTTTATATCATTTGCGAGTTTCTTTACAAAGATATTTTAAATAGTGTATTTTTGTAACTATTGATAGTGTAAAGTAGTTACCTTTGCGTAACTATCAAATGTTTTGGCAATGAAAAGAACTGATTTTAAGAATTGTTCATGCGCGATGCAACGCTCTATGGGAATTTTGGGGACAAGATGGAAGCCCATTATTATATACACACTAAGAGATCGAAAAGCCCGATTTGGACAACTCGATGCATTGATCGAAAATATTTCAAGAAAAGTACTGACATCCTCTTTAAAAGAATTGGAGGAAGATGGTATTATTTTGAGGGAGGAATTTAAAGAGTTACCTCCTCGGGTGGAATACGCTCTGACTGAAAAGGGAAAGGCACTTATTCCGATTATGTGTCAGTTAGCAAAATGGAATGAGGAATATTATGAGGAGCCTGCACCGTTGATATTATAAGAAATAGCAAGTACTTTACTTTTTTTGGATTATATATACTGTTTTTTACTGAAATGTAATAACAAGAATATATATAACTAACAGAATATGAAATTTTAAACCCAGACGGTTCATATTTATTTAAAATTTAGGTAATATTGAATTGTGAAAAACAAGGTAAATCAAGAACACAATAAACAAGATTTCATCGAATCTTTTCGTGAAGGTGAAAGAGAAGGGTTGAAGTTCTTGTACAAAACCTTTTATAGTCCAATGTGTTATTTTCTCGAAAAAATGAACTTGGATAAAGTTATTATTGAGGAAATTGTCCAGGATGTGTTTTTAAAGCTATGGGAAAGACGGAGCGATTTTAATCATTTTGAGTCGATCCGGAGTTTTTTATATACAAGTTGCAGAAACGCGGCACTTAATCGGATTCAACAACATAAGAGATCACAACAGCTTGCTGATAACTATATCACACAGGTTGATCTGATAGATTTGCCTGTCAGCCATCAAATGATCTATCTAGAAACGCTACGTGAGGTTCACGACGCTATAGAGACCTTGCCAGAACAGTGTCGACATGTAATATACAAGCTGGTCGTCGAAGATTTAAGTCCACAAGAAGTTGCGATTTCCTTAGGTATTACCACAAGTACCGTATATAATCAAAAGAAAAGAGGAATTGAACTTCTCAGGCAAAGGCTTAGGCCTGATCAGTTTTTTTGTTTACTGTTACTCCTTCTGTATTATTAGGTTGTAAATTATAAATTTGATTTTCAGTTGATTATAAAAACATTCCCCATCTCTTTAGAGAAACGAAATCAAAATATTGTTTTAAGTATATAAAGCAATATGGAGCATACAACCGAACATATCATCTATTTATTGAGTAAATCAAAACTTGAAGGATTAAGTTATGAGGAGCAATTGCAACTAGATTCTTGGCGCCTCAATGCGGCTTCGAACCGAGAAGTATGTGATATGTTGGATAACAAGGAGATGTTAGATAGAGATTTGAAGGGTTTATATGCTTACGATTGGGAAGCATCCTTTGAAACTTTTGAACAGGAGCATCTGAGCGCTCCAAAAACTATTTTCCCTTTTAGAAGGATTTGGTCGTATGGAATCGCTGCAGTACTAATAGGTACCTTAACATTATTTTTTGTTCGTTACCTGATGGATACTGGATATCAGGCAAATCCAGACGTAAAAATCCTCCCCGCTCAAACCGCAGGTACAATCTACCTGAAAAATGGAGATTCGATCGCTATTTCACCTAAAGATACTGTATTGTCTTTGGCTACTCTACCCAATAACCTGACTAAGGGCAATGATAGCTTACTTATTTCTACCCCAAAAGGTGGTAAAATGGCCGTTCTCTTACCAGATGGTACTAAGGTCTGGATGAATGCTGAGACCCAATTGGATTATTATGAAACAGATAGTCTCAGACAAGTTCGATTGATCGGCGAAGCTTATTTTGAAGTAGCAAAGAAATACTTCTCCTCAGGAGAAGTATCACAAGTGAAACCATTTAATGTTCAAACCGGAAATATTCATGTGACGGTATTAGGTACGCATTTTAATGTTAAGGCAAATAAAAGTCTAAGTGACTTTAGGACTACCTTATATGAAGGAAAAGTGAAGGTTCAACAAGGAGAAAGGCAGATTATTTTATCTCCTGGAGAGGAGGCATATATCAATATTGGTCATATCCAACGTAGAACCATAGATACTGAAATTGGTAATGCATTGAAAGATGGTTATTTTATATTCAACTCTGAACCGCTGTCTGTTATTATGGAGGATATTTCTGCTTGGTATAACGTCAATGTGGTTTACCTCGATAACGAGATAAAGTCAGAAAAATTTGAAGGGATGTTGTCCCGTAATAGCCGCTTAAAAGATATTATCAATGTACTAGAGAGTACAGGAAAAGTCAATTTCAAATTTAAAGAAAACACGATTTATGTAGATAAAAAGCAATCTAAATGAAAAGACGAAGCCCTAAACGCTTGCAACAAATAGGGCTTCTGGTCAAGCAATTCTAACTGTAACTGAATTTTAATTCTTAACCTAAAACAAATGTATAAAAATTATGCAGAAGTTTGTCGTGCCCTACACGGACAAGCGGAAATTATGAAAAACAGCGATCGGACAGACTTTTGGGGAAGGTCGCATTGGAGGGGAAACATTATGCGTATATCGCTTACTACCATTATGATGTCCTGTTGTTTGCTTCATGTAGGAGCTAAAACGTATGGACAAAGTGTATCTATTCATGAAAAATCTGTTTCGTTGAGAAAAGTCTTTTCGACAATCAATAAACAGACAGGCTACTCCTATGTATGGGCAGCAAAGACTATTGATCCAGATACGAAGGTTCAGCTCAATGTTGAAAAGGGAACATTGAATGGAACACTTGAGAAATTATTGAATGATCTGAATCTTAGTTTTGAAATTAAGGGAAAGATAATCGTTGTACGTGAAAAAGCCGAACAAGGGGGAATTGTTTCGAACTACAATCGTTTATCAGATCAAAAGATGCTGATCAAGGGCTTTGTTGTTGATGATAACAATCGTCCTTTACAAGGTGCGACCATTCGTGTCAAAGGTGTAGCTCAAGGTACAACGACAGATCAAAATGGGTATTTTGAAATCAGTAGCGTCAGTGCAAACAGTTTATTGGAGATTACGATGGTCGGATTTTCGCCACTTTCACTACCTGTAAAATCTGATCTTGGAACAATTAGGCTGCACGCAATAGATGCACAATTGCAAGAGGTTAATGTAACCGTAAATACGGGGTATCAAAAGATCAGTAAAGAGCGCGCTGCTGGTTCGTTTGCGCAAGTGACCGCCAAAGATATGGAAGGACGATTGCAACCGAACCTTTTGGATCGGATTGACGGATTGCTTCCTGGCCTGAATTTGGTTCGTAACACCTCCAGTCCCCAAAATGAAAAAAATAATCTTGGTATTGAGGTGAGGGGCCGTTCGACAATTAATGCGCAGGCCGCACCTTTAATTGTCGTTGACGGTATGCCTTATGAAGGCGATCTCACTGCAATCAATCCCAATGATATTGCGTCTATTACTGTTTTAAAAGATGCTTCAGCTGCGTCAATCTATGGTGTACGTTCCTCCAATGGTGTTATCGTGATAACAACAAAAATCGGTACAGCAGGTAAAACCAAGGTTGATTATAGCAATACCTTGTCTTTCCGTGGTCTCCCAAGCCGGAAGTATCTCAACCAGATGAGCAGTTCAGAGCTGGTTGATTTTCAAAAACAGATGTTCAATTATAGATCAGGTGATTATGCCGCGATTGATCCTCGGAAATCAATGAACGACGTTTACCGAATTCTTTATAACCACAAAGGGGGAGTAATCTCCGAAGCGGAAATGGAAAAACAATTGGATGTCTATCGTAATCGCGATCGATTTAGTCAAATGGAGGAATTTCTGAATACGACCCGGTTTGATCAACAGCATAATTTGGCGATCTCTGGTGGATCAGATCGTTACACTTATCACTACTCCCTTAATTATACACAACCGGGTGACTATAACAAAGGAAGGGCTACGAATAAAGAGTTAGGTTTCAGTCTGAAAAATAATTTTAGAGTGACTGATTGGTTTAATTTTAGAGCTAATATTTTAGGGAAAAACCAAAATAGAGAGGGCGATATTGGCTTTAATTTCTATGACAATTATATCGGTTTTAATGAAAAGTATGTTGGTACGAAAGCATCCTATTTCTTATTGCGTAATGAAGATGGCTCCCCGGCTCAATGGTACGGATCTAAATCTCAATTTGAGATAGATCGACTAAATGGATTAGGCCTGGAAGATGAAACTTATATACCACTAAATCATGTTTCAGCTGTGCATGAAAAGTTCTATAATAAGTATATTAATTTCAATTTTGCGGCCAACTTTAAGATTATTAAAGGGTTGGATTTTGATCTATCTTATCAAAATGAACGAACCGAAGGGTACAAGGGTACAATAAATAGAAAGAATGCGCAATCGGTTGCTGGTATGGTTAATGATGCCACACAGATTGGAAGAGACGGGGTGATTAAACGCAATATACCGCAAGGTGGGCAATTTTTTGAGCAACGCAATGATGTCAATAGTTATACCCTCCGTGGTCAATTCAGCTATCAGAATAATATCCAGGATAAACATGAGATCGTCGCTATTGCCGGTGCGGAACGGAGGCAGATTCACAATCGTTATACCAATATTTATAAATACGGTTATGATGAGAGTAGTTTAGCCTTTAAAGGAATTAACGAAGAATTGTTTGGTATAATGATTCCAAATACTCAAGCACTGTTCAATAGTTATACTATTTCCAGAAATAAAGATGAGGGTTTCCGTGATGTAATTGATCGATTTGTCTCTTTTTATGCGAACGGATCTTATACATACAACAAAAAGCTGACATTAAGTGGAAGTATACGGATGGATCAATCCAACCTCTTCGGTACGGATATCAAAAATCAATATAAACCGCTATGGTCAATTGGCGCATTGTACCAATTACCAAAATTAAATTGGGAACCATTAGATCGCTGGGCAATACGGATGACCTATGGAGTGAACGGGAATGTCCCGAAAGACAATGGACCATATTTGATTTCAAGAGTAGGTAAAACGGTTAATCCATATAGTGGTGAACTACAGGCTACAATTGACTCACCTCCAAATCCATTATTGCGCTGGGAACGCACATCTGTATGGAATGCTGGACTGGATTTTTCCTTATTTAAAAATAGACTTTCAGGAAGTATCGATTTCTATAATAAGAAAACGACAGACTTGTTAGGTAATACACCTTTGGATCCAACATTGGGTTGGGATGTCGTGCTGCTCAATTATGGCGATATGCAGAATAGGGGTATTGAATTGGGACTTAATGGTAAAATGATTCAACATGAACAATTTAGTTGGAATAGTACCCTGAATTTCAGCTATAATAAAAATGAGATCACGAATCTTTTTGTGGAGCAAAATACACCTTACTATTATTATTATATGCCTCAAAATCGTGTTGGGGTGCCTATGGGAAGTCTATATAGCATCGATTACGCGGGCTTGAACGATAAAGGAAGACCGTTGGCGAGAAAGGCTGATGGCAGTTTGGTCGAAAGTACACAGCAACTGACAGTCGACGATCTAATTTACGAAGGAACGACAATACCCCCATATAATGTTTCTTTCAGAAATGGATTTAAATACAAAGATCTGACTCTTTCCTTTATGTTTATTTTCAATGGTGGTCATGTGATGCGGGGTGTTCATCCGGAGTTTTTAAGTAAATACGCCGAACTGAACTATAACAGTAATTTCGATAAGCTTTGGTTGAATTATTGGAAAAAACCAGGCGATGAAAATAATCCGGATATTGCTCCAGCGTTCATTTCAGCTGCCTCCGGTAATATATCGGACATCTATAATGCTGCACATAAATTTGTACAAAAGGCAGATTACATTAAATTGAGAGATATTTCCCTGTCTTATAATTTTCCAAGCAAATGGATTGCACCGACCAAACTAAGTTATATCCGATTGACTGGGCAGGTATTGAATGCTTGGCGCTGGGTGGCTAACAAGGAAAATCTCGATCCAGAAGCTTGGGTAGGTTATACAACAGCGACGAGTACAAATATTTCGGGCCCTAGTCGTGGAGTCACAGCTCCGGTGATTTATAACTTAGGTGTTTCTGTAGGATTTTAAAAAGAAGATATCATGAAAAAAATATATATAGGACTGTTATTTGGCTTAATGACGTTAAGTAGCTGCAATAAATACTTAGATATAAAACCCAAGGGATTTACTATTCCCGAAAATCTTAATGACTACAAATTATTATTAAATGATCAGGGATTAATTAGTGCTTCCCCAGTTTACCCCAATTACCTAACAGACAATCTACAGTCTGGCGATCCGCAAGACGTGCAATCTGCGGCTAGTTTTGATTATTATGATTATGTTAAGAAGCAGCTTTATAGTCTCGCTCATGGTGCAATTTTTGAGGATGGTCAATATGACCCTTATTGGGAGACTGCTTATAGCCATATTTTTACCTATAATGTGATTATAAATAATGTGCTCGTAGCGACAGACGGTTCGGAAACTGAGAAGAAAAGGGTCTGGGCGGAAGCAAAGATCGGCCGGGCATTTGAGTATCTGAGCCTGGTCAATATCTATGCCGCTCATTATAATCCAGCTAATGCGGCTAAGGATTTGGGTGTACCTTTGGTTCTAAAGGAAGATATTAATCAAAAATATGAACGTGTATCTGTGCAAGCCATTTATGACCTAGTGCTTAACGACCTTAATGATGCACTACCGCACTTGAGTACAGCACAGTCAAACAAATCTCAGGCCGTACGTTCTGTGGGGTATTCTTTCTTGAGTCGGGTATACCTATATCAGGGGAAATTCAAAGAGGCTTTGGAGAATGCTAAACAGGCGCTAGCTTTGAATAAAAATCTGATCAACTACAACCTATATACAAATAAAGATAAGACAACTTTTGGACGTGTATGTCTCAAGACCGATAATTCCTCACAGTTTCCTGATGCTAGAACCAATATAGAGTCAATATGGACTCGTTCCGGTACAAGTAGTTTAGGTTCTCAAAATGCTGAATTTTATGCATCCAAGGAACTGATTGATACCTATGCAAAAGATCTCCCGGTCGGAGCAAATGACAAGCGTTACGAATTATTTTTCTGTCGTGATCAAGCCTCCTTTGGTCCTAATTTAATTAAATTTCCTGGACGTGTACTTTATGCCCCCTATGTTGACTTTAGTACAGGATTTAATACACCAGAATTATTTCTGATCGCTGCTGAAGCAGCTGCACGTACAGGAAATACGGGGGAAGCTTTAGAATTCTTGAATACACTAAGAAATAGTCGTATTGAAAATAATAAAGCATTGACAGCAGGTGATCCGAAAACTGCGCTGCAGTTGGCCCTAGATGAAAGACGACGTGAAATGCCATTTATGGCATCGACTAGACTTATCGATTTGAAACGTTTGGTTATTGCGGATAATTATAAGAAATCAATTAAGCATCCGTTGGCCAGTAAAGTATTTGAAATGGAGTCAACAGACCTTAGAATGATACTTCCGGTACCACCCAAAGTACTTTCCCTAAATCCGGGAATTCCACAGTATGAACGATAAAAAATATAAATGCTTTTACCTAACCAATCTTTGCCCATTATAAGCAAAGATTGGTTCCAAGTTTTAAAAAATATTTTTATGAAGAAACTATTATTGACATCGCTGGCCTTCATACAGTCTGCAATATTGCTGGCGCAAGAACATATACAATTCCAAAAGGTGACTTTTAGCGAAGCGAAGGAATTAGCAAAAAAAGAAAATAAACTGATCTTTTTAGATGGTTTTACCTCCTGGTGCGCCCCTTGTAAATGGATGGAAGGCAATGTGTTTTCACAGCCTGAAGTTGCCGATTACTTTAATTCGAAATTTATTAATACCAAGTTTGATTGTGAGGTAGGTGAGGGAGTGGACATTGCAAAAAATTATCAGATAAAAAGTTTTCCTACCTATTTGTTTCTGGATGGGCAGGGGACATTGATCTATAGAACGCAGTCCCGTATGGAGGCCGATCTTTTCCTGAAGCAGGCACAACAGGCGAATGATTCCAACTACCAAATTCCCAATCTGCGTAAGCAGTATGATCAGGGAGTTCGTGAATCTAACTTTCTGTTGCGCTATATAAAAGTTATGGAACAGACGGACAATAAGGCTACAAATAATGCCAAAAAAGCTTTGGATAGTGTTGCCACTGATGAGTTTTTAAGAAGTCCAAATGGTTGGGAAACGATAAAAATGATGGCACAGAGTATGGAGGATCGCTATGGTAAATTTTTCGAATCAAATAAGACGTATTTTAAAAGCATAGCCTTGGCAACTGAATTTGAGAATAAGGAAATACAGCTCTTGCGATATGCGATGTATGGTTACATCCGTGATAGCAAAGCCGACGAATTTAGAAAAGGACTGGTCTATTTTGAGCAGTCAAATAAACCGGAACACAAGATTGACGCTGCAATGTATCAGGTTGAATGGATCGCAGCTCATGGTACAGAAAAAGAGTTTGTTTCGTTGACTGACAAATTGCGGAAGGGACTCCTAAAAGACGAGGATGAGAAGCTTAGTTTTATTGCACGACGTAATGCCAATGCAAAAGGAGATGTTGCTAAACCTGCTATCCTTAAACAATGTTACATCCTTGCAAAACAGGCTGCAGAGATGAATCCATCGAGTTATTCCAATCAGGGAACCCTGGCAGATATCTGCATTGCATTGAATAAAAAGAAGGAAGCCATCAAAGCGGCAGAAGCTGCGAGAGGCTTGGCTGAATTGGAAACTTCAAAAATCATTAAACTGGCGGATGCGCTATTGGAGCGTGCCAAAGCACTTTAACAATCAACATGAAAAAAATATTTATATCAGCTCTTTTGAGCTTATCTATGATTGGAATTGTCGTGGGACAAAAACAAGATTTTAAGCTGACTCTCAACGGACAGCCTCCTTCTTCAGAGGCCAAGGTATTTGTCCGCTATTTTGTTGGTCAAAAACTGAAAATAGATTCTGTAAGTTTAAATTCGTCAAATGTAGCTTATAAAGGACAAATTGATGAACCTACACAGGTCATATTGTTTTATTCTAAAGATGGTACTTCATTTTTCCATAGAAAGGGGGGACCCATGCAACGTCTTACATTTTATGTAGACCCTCTTGAGGCTAATACAGAAATTGTTATTAAAGATCCTTTTGAGTCATCTATTGTAAAAGGAGGACAATTGCAGGCTGCTTATCGGAAATATCAAGATTATTTACATTCCTATGAGCAGCAGCTGATCGCTCAGCAATCCAAACGTGCTGACTTATATCAGGATAAAAATCGAAACGAAGAAGCACTGAGGCAGGTCTCGACAGAGATCGAGAAAATCGAAGAGCTGCGTGTACAGGCACAGCGTAAATTTATTGTCGAAAATCCGGATAATTATTTTAGCTTATTGGCACTTCAGGAAGTAGCACGGTATGGAAGTGATGTCAGCCAGATTGAACCTCTGTTTCTCAAATTATCTGTTAACTTACGAAAAACAACAATAGGAGAGAAGCTTGAAGGAGAAATACTACTTGCCAAGAAATTGGGAATTGGACAACCAGCGCCGGATTTCGGACAATTGACACCAGATGGTCGGTTGCTGAAATTATCGGATTTCAAGGGTAAATATGTACTATTGGATTTCTGGGCTTCTTGGTGTGGTCCTTGTCGTGCCGAAAACCCACATTTAGTTGAAATCTATAAGCAATTTAAAGGGCCCGCTTTTGAAATCTTGGGAATCTCACTTGATAAACCAGGAAAGAAAGATAATTGGACAAAAGCCATCGAACAAGATGGTTTGAAATGGCCACAGATATCTGATCTAAATGGTTGGCAAAATAACGCGGCCCAGCTATATGGTATTCAGGCTATTCCGCAAAATTATTTGATATCGCCTGAGGGGAAGATCGTCGGTATTAATTTAAAAGGCAAACAACTAACTGATAAACTCACAGAATTAATCAAATAAGGTTATAAAAAGGGGACATTTCAATGCAATGCCCCCTTTTTAACTCAAAAAAAGTGGATTCTCTGTGTCGACATCCATGCAATTGAAAAAATGATTAGAATAGTTGTTTCTTAAAGTTGTCTATTCTTTCGTTGAGTGTGCTGAGATGCTCGGGGTTAATGACACCATTGTTCAGATCAAAATTTTCATAGAATTTTGGCAGTGAAAAGCTTTCTTTGATGATAGCGCCAAATTGCGGGAAGAATTTTTGAGCCTCGGCCATTACATTCCCACCACCATAGCCGCCAGGAGAGGTAGTCATTAGTAACATTGGTTTGTCTTGAAATACCTTTACGTTTATCCGGGAAGCCCAGTCGAAAACGTTTTTAAAGGCAACACTATACGAACGATTATTCTCCGCTAATGAACAGATAATGATATCGCTTTCGGTAATATTATCCAGAAAACGATGAGCCTCCTCTGGAAAACCATTTTTTTCTAGATCGACAGAAAAAACAGGCATATTATAATCGTTGAGATCAATCAAGTTTATTTCATGGTCACTAAAACTTTTCAGAACAAACTTAACTAATTGTTTATTGATTGAGGTGGAAGAATTGCTTCCAGCAAATGCAAATACTTTCATGTTGTGCTTTGTGTGTTTGTCTATACCGTGAATTTACCGAATTTTTAGATAAAAACGGTTCCTCCATTTCATTATTGGATTATAGTAGGGTAGTATTATTTTATATGCTGATAGGTAAATATCTGCTTGAAAAGATGAGTCTAGTATCATTACCAATATCTTATCCGCTAGAAAGTAAAAACAAATCCAATTCTACTGAGATCGAACAAAAACTGGACTGTTATTTCCTTAAGCGCGTAAAATATTATCTCCTATCTTCTTTAAAAATAGAATACATTGGGATATCATAATATTTTCCATTTTTCTTCAGATGCTGTTTCAGTAGGGCCTCTTTTTTCATACCTATTTTCTCCATGACTTTTCCTGAAGCTGGATTGTGTGGAAAATAAGTGGCATAGATCTTATTGAAATTCAATTCTCTGAACCCAAAATCGATAATAGCTTTTGCAGCTTCAGTGACATAACCATTATTCCAGTTTGGAATGCTGATCCAATAACCTAATTCCGCTTTATCCGAACCTTCATCGTGAAGACCTATAGCTCCAAGAAATTTCCCTGTTTTATCCCGAATTGCAAAGGTAAATCCCTTTCGATTTTTAAAGGCCTCGGCCGATAGTTTAAGCCAAAATTCAGCATCTTCCTTCCGATAGGGGTATGGAATATTTGACGTATAATCAGAAAAGATCTTGTCTTGAAGGTATAATACTATCTGCGGAATATCTTCCACAGTTATTTTGTCGAGAATAAGTCTATCTGTTTCTAATCTAGGAAAGTCATTCATCTTATCGGTGTTATAAAATGGTTGTAAACAATTGAATTAAGGTTGCCAAGTATTTAAGACAAATTTACATATCATTTTTAAAATGATATCCGCTTTTACAATTATCTTTATTCTTCCACTTTTTTGAATAAGGTCGAATTTCATAAATATCAGCTTTTACTCATTTGTATACTGATACTTCAGGATAATCAATACAATATGTATACAATTACAACATAGGGCTGAACATTAATTGCGTAGGTTAGCTAAAAACTGACAGCCTAAAATAATAATGGCTAACAATAATTAAGATAGAGATTCACTTCTCCCATGCTGATTGTTCTCTATTAATTCAATATGTCCTTCAATAATCAATAAATAGAAGTTTTCGAAACAATCCTGATATATTTTGTGCTCAAGAAGTTTTATCTCTTCGGTAATTCGTTCTTTGGGTATGCCGGTATAACATAATTCCGGATTAGCTTCTGTGATTTCCTCCCGGCAGGAAAAATTGTGGAGTTGTTTATACAACTCGTTCAGATCGGCAATATCTTCACTGCGATGGTACGAGGGATGAAACCATACCCAAAACTCTGACTGATTTTTATAGGGGTGTGGTAGTAATTGAACAGAAGTGTCCCTAAATAAATCTCCAGGATGCTTTTTATAGCGAAAATGGGTTGCAGTGGCCTTTATACTATTCATACGGTTAATTTGAGTAAAGATCTACAAAATATATTCGAGAATAAAGTGTATAAAATTAAATATCGTTAAATTTATTTAATAATAAAAGTTTATAATTAGTTGTGTGCGTTCTGTTCTATTTTCTAGATTCTTACATTATTTTACTTTATTATAGATGTTATTGATTTTTTGCTAGCTGCTCATCAATCCATTGCCCGAGCGCAACTCGTTCATTATATCGCGTATAAAAGTATTGGCCATTTGCTGTAGCTTCAATTACCCAATTGTCGTCTGCATGCTGCTCTTTATACCCCTGTACGGTGTAGTAAGGAGTGAATTTTGAAGGCCTTCCAACGATTTCAAATTGAATAGTATCTGATTTGGCCTGACCGTTCGAAAATAACAGTTTATCAACTTTCTGAATCGCTGTAAATTGATTTAAACCATTCAGGATAAGTTGTTCGGCGGCAGTGTAGTGAAAAGGATATGGATAGTACAACCCGCCATAGTAATAGTCTTTAGTCGAAGCTGGGCTTTTACTTCCAAGCACTTTTTGCCCGTCTCGGTTGACCAGATATTTTTCGCCCTTATCATCGGTGGGGGATACTGTCCAGTGTTCACCTCCAGGTTCATAGACTTTTGATACAGCCCCTTCATAGAATGAGGCATAACCATAGTTAAACATGTCTGCAAAGCCAGTTTTAGCTGGGGTTAAGATTATATTGTTTATATCAACATAGCCCACCTTACCATTAGAGACATAACGACGGATGCCTTCTTGCCAATAATCGGGACCATTATCATAAAGAAATGGAGTATATATGAAATTTCCTTCTCTATCATATACGCAGCCTACTGATTGATTAGGGTTCATCCGGTTGGTCGTTGTATCAGATAGTGTATAGGAAAATTCAATAAAAGCTGTCGTTATGGGTTCTTCAAAATCATAGTATCTGATCATTGGAAATTGCAATGGAATAATTGTCTTGCCAGTTAGTGTACGCACGCCAACCAGATTGCTATCTGCATCGGTAAAGTAATAGAGTTGTTCCTGTGAAAATGACTTAAGGGACAATACAAAAGCTATAAATATCAATAAATGTCTGATTCTATCCATTATAAATGCGAACTAAAATTAATTTTCCAATGTCGTATTGAGCGGTGTTGTTGATCTGATGCGCAGACCAGTGTCTAACTGAGAGAAACAAATAAAGCGATTTGAGAGACAATAGCTTAATAGAAGTTTTCTACTCCCCTTTAATCAATAAGCTTTAGATCGTATAGTTTTTGTAGTATTAAACGGTCTACGGCTGAAGTTCTATCTTTATCAACAAAACTTATCCATTCAAAGTGCTCTATTTCGTTACAAGCGGTCAATGTGCCAGTAAACTCAGCAAAATAACAGGACATTTGTACTACAATATCCTTTTCACGTCCATCAGCCACTGCTTCAAAAACACCAAAAAAACTAACGGAGTTTTCGACAATATTGACATTTAACTCCTCATGTATTTCTCGCGTTAAACATGCTAAATCATTTTCACCATGTTCTCTTTTTCCACCGGGGAAGTAAAGTTTGTCTTTAGATTTGGAACGAGTACTTAAAATTTTTTTATTGGAAATATGAATTAATGCGACCTTATCAATGATGTTATTGTCCATGTGCGTTATTTAATTGTCGAATATAACAAAAATGTAGCTAACAAATTTTCTCATATTTGCCCGCTCCAACATTCTCGAGTGCAAATTTTCATATGATCATCGTCCTCGTTAAACAAGTGAATAACGAGGATATCCTAAATAAAACCGATTTAGATAATAAACTAAATACAAATTTTTGCATTATAATGGGCTGGATTTATTGAACCGGAGCGCTAAATAAAAGCTCACAGGTAATAGTGTGATTTAAATTAACTAACTTAGCTATTATCCTTGGTTGCAAGGTTCGGAACATTCCCTAGTGAACTAGAAAAATGAACCGACTTTGGACCACTTGCCCTCGAATTTTCGGGGGCTTGTTTTTTTATCTTTTAAAGCATTGAAATCCGTAATTTTGAGCGATCCTAACAGCAAATCAACATTACTTCAAGTGGAATTGAAATAAAAAACTAAAGATGATAAAATTCTTAAAAGCAAAAGGGACACTTTTTTTTATCCTTGGGATACTTGGGTTTATCTGTGTAGCGATAACTGTTACAGTTTTGGCTACCGGGCATTCTGCTCCCGATAAATTAATGGCGATGTACATTGGGATATTTGGTTTGATTCCAAGTCTGCTACTACTCATTATCGATCGGGTCTGCGTCTGGAAATTTGGTGCAGTCAAAGTTAATAAAGTAGAAAAGTATATCCTTGGTATCTTTATTTTACTTCTTATCTTGAACTGGATCCGATTGCAGTCGCAACTTTAGAAGGTATAGATTTTGCAGCTTACTGAAAACTATGATACCCATCCATAACAAGGAATTGTCCCCCCAGGGAATTGAGATGCTTCCCTTTAAGGATCTCTCTCAAGGACCTGCCGTACCCCATAGGGATGATCACTATATGTTTATTCTACAGCAAAAGGGGCGGTCATGTTGGACCATCGATTTTAAACAATGGATGCTTGAGCAGGTATCGGTTTGTTTCGTCGCGCCCGGTCAAGTTCACCAATGTCTATTGAATGAAGATGCTAAATGCTGGATGCTTTTTGTAGAGCCTAAACTGATTCCTATGGAATATAGAACTATGATCGATTCTTTTATGTATAATCGACAGGTTATCAGCTTGAAACCAGATCATCCTGTATTTGCATTGGCTGCGATCTTATACGATTTTATCGAACAAGGAGAGCAAATCTTCTATCAATCTATTCTCCATGCACAGGTCAATGCCTTGATAGGGTATTTAACAGCAGCTTTTGTACCCCAAAGTCAAATACATAAGAAAATAGGTAGCCACAAATACCTGCTTGTGACGATGTTTAAAAACTTAATAAGCCAACAGTTTAAGGAAGTTAAACAGGTAAAAGACTACGCTGAGCAACTCCATATAACACCATTGTATCTCAACGAAGTAAGTAAGGAGATAACAGGGTTTACTGCTAGCTATTGGATACAGAACGAAGTATTATTGGAAGCACAACGACTACTATTTTATACAAATATGGATGTTAAAGAAATCGCTTTTAGTCTCGGCTACGAAGACCATACCTACTTTTCGAGGTTTTTCAAGAAAAACTTGGGGTGTACAGCAGGGCAGTTTCGACAAAATAACCATTATTTGTCCAATTATATGCATGAATAACGACCTATAATATACTAAACGGCTATCTAATTTTGCATCTGTAAAATTTAAATAATATATACAGATATGAAAGAAGAAAACCAATCGATGTGGACAATCAGCCCGATTATGATTTCGGTATTTGCGATATACCTCTGCATCGGTATCACGTTGGGAACAGTTCCTGCGTTGATAAAAAATGAACTTCATTTTAGCCCTTTAATTGTGGGAGCGGTAGTGGGAATTCAATTTATTGCCACCTTGTTAACCAGAGCTTTTGCTGGAAAAATAGCTGATACCAAAGGCGCTAAGACCGCTAAGCAGTATGGTGTCATTATGACAATGCTAACAGGCCTGATCTATATGACAGCATATCATCTTCGGGATTTTCACTTATTGGCTTTATTGATGCTTTTTGTTGCAAGAATAGCACATGGTATAGCTGAAAGTTTGGCTATTACTGGCGCTTTAACTTGGGGTATTGGACTAGTGGGGCATCAAAAATCGGGGAAAGTTATGACCTGGAATGGTATTGCTATGTATGCTGGTATTGCCTTGGGAGCACCATTAGCTATTTATCTATCTGCATCTTGGGGTACGAGCTATGTTTTTGGGTTAATGATTATATTGTCTGCCATAAGTTGGATCTGCACGATCAAGCTACCCAATCTGCCAGTGGATCCCTCGCATCAACGGACGCCTTTCTATAAGGTGATCGGGATGATTTCTGAACAGGGGCTTGCGTTAGCATTTTCTTCCATAGGATTTGCCTGTATCTCATCTTTTATCACGCTGCTGTTTACGGAGAAAAGCTGGATAAATCCGTCCTTAGCATTTTTAACTTTCGGTGGTTTCTATGTTTTGACAAGAGTATTTTGTGCTTCTTTTCCGGATAGATTTGGTGGTTATAAGGTGGCTATGGTCTCCTTAGCGATTGAAATGATAGGGCAGATGCTGATTGGTTTCGCTAGTTCGGAAGCCATGGCGATTATAGGTTGTAGTCTCACTGGAATAGGATTCTCACTGATCTTCCCAGCACTTGGTGTGCTCGCTATACAAAAGGTAAGTCCACAGATGCGTGGAACGGCATTGGGCGCCTATGCTGCATTTTTTGATATTTCGCTAGGAATAGCCGGACCAGTTGCGGGTATTATCGCAGGATGGCATGGGTATCAATCCATCTATTTCTTCGGTGGTGTGGCAGCAGCAGTATCCATGTGGATTTTGATCGTTCAGAAAAATAAATAATTAAACTTTAACGATGGCTAGGACTACAAGCTTTAGCTTGCTGTTAATCCTGTTTTGGTAGCCTTAGCTAGCACATTGGCAATGAATTGGTCAAACTCAGCTTGTGAATCGACGAGGTATGCATTTTGATAATGGTCGATGCGGTGCTTGATATTCGTACGTATTTCTTGTTCACTGTAGGTGGAGATAATAATAACATATTTATCACTGAGGTCGATTTGCTCTAAAATGTCATTGACCGAAAAGTTACCACCACTACTAAAGAAAAGTATGTCGGCTTGAGCTGCAGCAGCATACAGGTTGGCGTCATTGAGTAGACTGAGCTGATCATTGCCTTGGATCAAGGCCGAATAAGTGTCAGTTAACCAAAAATAAGGCTGCCAAAGGCAAACAGTGTAGCATGTTTTGAAGGGAAGCGGAACCCGTTCATTTGAATTGTTACATTGTTTGCTGTGAGCCGCGGGAGAAAGGAATTTATCTACTGTAATTGGTCTGCTCGATAGTCGCGTAAGGCTTTTGGCTATATTAGCGCAATGTATGTTGTATTGCGTAGCCGTATCAAAACCTTGGCCAATGCTACTGTAGGTATATAATTTCTGAGGCCAGATAAATAGCATATTAAATCGCGATCTGATTTTGTTATCCAATATCTTCATTTCATTACAAATAGCGTCAAGAAAGTCCTTGGTATTAATATCCGATTTCTTTTCAATCCTCGGGATAGAAAATAAACCGGATATTAGTGTTAAAGGTGTTTATTGGGTTAGCCCAGTTTTGGACTAGATAATCGTTCAATAAATTACATACTCACTTTATAGCGAATATTAATTGCCAGCTGTCCTGTGAAATCAGCTTTTCTGAGACCTTGGCTGTTTACCTCAGCCATTGTTTCGGCACCGTTGATCACGATATCCTTCAAATCAGGTTGATCGTCCTTAGAAGCGGTTTCTTTGAAAAACTGAACGGCCTGCCCAAGTTCGTAGCTATTAGCGATAGCTTGGCTTAAAGTTTCCTGTAAATCATCAGGCATAGTCATCAATTGAAATTTTTGACTAGTGGTCAATGCGAAGTTTGCGGCCATCCAGGATAGAAAGTTTTGACGAATCGCATTTACCTCGACTTCGAGCAAACTTTCTGGCAAAGCCAAGATTCTAAATTGTACCTTGGCTACACCATGGTTGTTGAATTGCTGTTTCATTATTTAAATTTATTATATTACAATATCTCAATCTTTGACCATAAATAGTGTGATTTTTGCTTAAAAATATGATAACACGACAGTGAAATGTAGGTTATTGGTCGGTTATACCTTTCTAATACATCAATTGACTTTCTAAAATAGCAATTATCGTTCGTTTATCATCGTATCTGAGCTTTTAATAGTGTTATTCTTTTGTTATTTTTTTATAAATATTATCGTTTGCGTGGTGCTTTGTTTTGTGATTTCGATATTATTTGTTATATTAGTATACTTTTGTGAGTAGATATTATTAATTTAGTTGTCCTAACCAGATATTAATTCGGAGAAACGTCATGAAATCTATCATTTATTTTTTGAGTTCGCTGATGCTGTCTATTGTTTTTAATCTAAAAACAATATCGTTTCAAGGTTTTTTGGACCGGTCAGATCAGTTGAAATATTGGATTTTGGTTGTTATTATGCTCTGTGTTTTTTGGATTGGAGCAACAATAGTATCATTAGTACTTAATTTGCCTACGTACTGGAGTGTACCTTACATGCGTGAGCGACTGGGGGAACAGGCCAAAAACATACCCGGACTAGATATTATTCTGCATTTTATCGCTTTCTTTTCACTTTTATTGGTTTCTGTTTTTCCATTCATACTTTTATATGTAGCTGTTATCTTTGTTTACAGTCAGTCGTCAGTGGAACGATCGATGCTTTTTGAATTACATATGCAGATCTATGGTATACGTTATGCCACTATTTTTGTTTCATATAGTCTAATGGTCTATATGCGAGAAAACTGGTCGTTACTCTATCATTCTGTTGGCCAACGGCAAAACCTTGCTGTTATCTATAATCGGCCACTCATGCAGATAGTGCACAATGTAAGTTTAGAAAAAGAACTACCAGCTCCACAGCCAATGGTGACAAAAAGGAGACCTTTTATCAAAAAAAGACCCGCATTTGAACAGTTCGAACAGACCCCTGCGATAATTTCTCTAAACGAAAAGCGAACCATAAAAGAGAGTGGGATGAAGAGGAAAGAACAGCCCTATGGAGTGGATATTGATAACATCGATGTATATCTATTGGGGGACCTGTTAGATAAGCGGGGAGAATTTGTACAACAGATCAACCTGCAGCAACTTCGATTTGTTGATATTGTCGCCGTATATACAACAGCAGAAACTAAATGTGTTATCTTGCGTAACGGTACAACATTGGATTGCCCGACAATCTTTGATCAGTTAAAGAAGATCGGGATGGAAGACTGGATTGTCAAAATATCAAAAAATTATGCGATCAATATGTTCTTTGTACAATACCCAATAAAACGTGTGGCGGATGACCTGAAATTACAGCCCTTTATTGAGAAAATGCTGTTGCAAAATATTCAGCGGGAACAGCTTAGTGAAATATTGAGAAGTGGGAAAGGCCTAAGAGGACATAATGTTAAGCTTTTCTTAAATAATCAGCAGGATTACACGCGTGCGGGATGGGATGCTTATATTAGAATATAACAGCCATATGAACCCTGCATAAAGGGCTTTTATTTATAGGTTTTGGTTTTCCGTTATGTCTGATGGTATAGCGGTTTTTTATTTTTAGAGAAATTTATCTATTTTTGCCGAAATAGATCATAATTGTTATACATTTTTAGAACGTAAGGTCATGTAATACTGTGCCAATATGCAGGAAGAATTTAATCAGATGGGATAGATGCCCAACTCGATTACTGCTATACCTGTGTTTTTAATCAGTATTATTCACTTTAATTTAAAAAAATGGAATCAACAAAATATGGTCGTACCTACCATTTTCCTTTTTCACCGGGAACCAGCAGTGACGATCGTTTTAATCATGAGTACTGGACGGATATACAATCCTTTTCACAGCTACTTTACACTGAAAAATTGGATGGCGAAAACAATTGTCTATCCAAACGAGGTGTATTTGCCCGGTCACATGCTGCTCCAACGACATCCCCCTGGACAGCACAATTACGGGAACATTGGGGACGATTGAAAAATGATTTGGGCGACCTGGAGTTTTTCGGTGAAAACCTTTATGCGGTTCATTCTATAGCGTATACACAGTTGGAGCATTATTACTTTGTATTTGCGGCTCGAATCAACGAGGTCTGGCTTTCATGGGAGGAAGTTACCTTCTATGCTAACTTGTTTGACTTGCCGACGGTACCAGTATTGCGATCGGACAGTGTACGAGATCTGACGGAAACACAGTTGGAAAAAACTGTACAACACCTGGCATCTCAACCTTCGATCTTTGGGTCTGTAGATCCTGGAACAGGAATTAGCTGTACCTCAGAAGGTCTGGTTTGCCGAAATGCGGGGGCTTATCCCGCCTCCAAATTTCAGCATAATATCTTTAAGTATGTGCGAAAAGGACATGTACAGACGGATGAACATTGGACTAAAGCCTGGAAAAGAACAAAACTTATTTGGGAAAGGGGAAAAAACTAATGGAATGGAAATTAACAACAGATAAAGATTGGCTAAAACTGGAAAAGCAATTTTCCTGGGTAGAAGCTATGCAGAATGTTCCGCAGGATCCGATTCATCACGCAGAAGGTAATGTTGCTATTCATACCCAGCTAGTGCTTGAGCAATTGCAACAATCCAATATCTATAGGAAATTAGGTAGGCAACGACAAGAGCTGCTTTGGGCTGCCGCATTACTGCACGACGTCGAAAAAATGTCTACGACCGTAGTCGATGGACAGGGACGGATTAGTTCGCCAAGTCATGCGCGAAAAGGTGCACAGACAGCACGTGAAATATTGTTTCGTGATGTGGAAACTCCCTTTTCCCTACGGGAAGAAATTGTAGGTTTGGTTCGTTTTCATGGTCTGCCGCTCTGGCTGATGGACAAAGTTGATCCAATGTGTAGCGCGTTAGAGGCATCATTAAGGGTAAATATGCTAGAATTGAAACTGCTAGCCGAGGCTGATGCCAAAGGGCGAATATGTCAGGATCAAGGAGCATTGCTTGATACGCTAGAGCTATTTGAACTGTATGTAAAAGAGATTGACTGCTGGGAGTCACCTCGATCTTTTTCGACCCCAAATGCTCAATTTACCTACTTCAACAGGGCGGATGGTTATGTGGATTATATTCCTTTTGATAATTTTAGATCAACGGTCATCATGCTGTCTGGGTTGCCTGGTATGGGAAAGGATCATTACATCGCTAACCATAACAAGGATATACCAGTCATTAGTCTTGACGATATTCGTCGTAAATATCGTATCGAACCAACAGATAGAAAGCGGAATGGTTGGGTAGTGCAAAAAGCGAAAGAACAGGCTAAGATTTATCTACGCCAGGGCCAAGACTTTATATGGAATGCAACTAATATCACGGCCTTAATGCGGAAGCAGTTGATAGACCTCTTTGTTAGTTACCAGGCCTATGTTGAGCTCGTCTATATCGAAAAACCATACCGTCAATGGCGCGTACAAAATCGAGATAGAGCCTATCCGCTGCCAGATGCTGTATTGGATAAAATGCTCCATAACTTGGAAGTACCACAACTGACGGAAGCACATGAGCTCCGTTATATAGTTGAATAACTCATAACCTCAGGTTGTTTTTGAGTTACGCACTAAAAAATCTATTTAAAAAATCAATATTTTTGATAAACCTCATCACCAAGTGAACGCTTATTTAGAGCATGAAATGCTCGGAAGCGGGATCTTTGGTGTTGATAGGTTAGTCTATCTCTTGTATTTTGGAGGAGTGAATATTGCTTGATTTATTTGGATGATTTATTGGCAAAAAAATTGCTTACAGAGTTTATCCGATGATGATAAGTAGTGTTTACTTAAACCATATGGACAAATGGGGACCGCATAATGAAAAGTTCAGCTCTGAAATAGCTTTGCATTTTAGGAGGATAGCTCCTTTATTATGGGACGGATCCTGTATATTGATGGCGTTGAACGTTTAGCTCACCGACTGGTTCAAAAGGGACATAAGAAGAAAATGAAAGGAACGAAAGCATATGCACTTTGCGCTACGGATAATGTAAAGAGATCTAAAGACGATCAAATCAATACGGCTTTGATCTTGTTAGGCTCTAATATCGATCCTGAAGAAAATATCATCAGCGCCCTGAATTATATTCAGAAATTGGGAACGATGGGCAACCAAACGGATTTTATATATACTAAACCCCTTCAATTTGAAGCCCAGCCTGATTTTTTGAATGGCGCATTATTATTGCATACCTGTTTACCTTTGGAGGAATTACAGCGTAAATTAAAACAGATCGAATTGGATATGGGACGCCTCAGCAACGAGAATAAGAACACGCCTCGAATCATCGATCTAGATATAATTACTTTCAATGGAAGCATTGCCGATGAAAAAGATATTGTACAGCTCCCTTTCTTGTATGACTTTGTAAAACAACTACAACCCGAAATATTCAAATGGCAATAGAGAATTCGTGATCTTTTGTATATTTGATAGACGATTACCTTATTTTAGTGAATAGCACAGAGTAATTTATAGCCACAAGCAATTTTGTTTTTTTAATCTATAGGTGTATGTTATTACGACAACAGTTATTGGTATGGTAGGTATAATAATCATATTGATTATATCTTGGCTTTTGCTGTGGATCCTCGAGCGGAAGAATCTTAATGTTCTCGGACTTGTTCCAACGAAAAATAGGCTTGGAAATTTGTGTGTAGGATTTTTTATGGCGGGTCTGTTATGTGCTGTCTATCATTATATAAAAGTTGCGGCGGTACACAATTTTTGGATGCTTAATCCGAAACTTTCCGGTGCTAATTTGATCAATAGTACATGGTGGATCATAAAATCTGTCCTTTTCGAAGAACTGTTGTTTAGAGGTGCACTACTTTATATCATGATAAAAAAGCTGGGATCTAGATGGGGCTGTCTGCTTTCCGCTGGAGCTTTTGGTGTTTACCATTGGTTTTCCTATGGTCTTTTTGGAAATCCAATACAGATGCTGACGATATTGTTGATGACAGGGCTTTTTGGATGGGTATTAGCCAAAGCTTATGATGTGACAAAATCTCTTTATCTGCCTATAGCTTTTCACCTCGGTTGGAATGTCGTCAATATTTTGCTGTTTTCCAATGGACCTTTGGGGGCACAACTATTGGTTAGAGCCAATGATAACCAAGCACAAGGCCTTGTCTCACTATTGATTTTTCTTTTCCAAATGCTTGCACTCCCTATATTTGGTTATTTATATATTCGGAAATATGGCCACACATGGTCCTGATTTCAAATGATGCTTGAATTCGGTTGTATAACGGGAGACTTGAATTCATCGATCATAAATTCCATAGTTTTAGCAACATGCTTTTCAGCGATAATAGATTGCGCATAAACACTATTGTAGCCCTGGTTATATTTTGTTAGATAGGCCTGATTAATTGCAGTAGTCAACTCAGGGCTATCATCTACGGTTGTTGCCCATATTGGGTAAAGAATTGTACCACATTTAATCTGGCCAATTGGATTTTTCAAAAAACTATTGTACCAACTTCTTTCAGCCAATCCCCAAGATCTTGCAAATATTCGACCTTGAACAACCACCATCCAGATATCTAAAAAATCAGGTCTTCCAACCCCTGCTTTTATACCAATGAGGTTATTGTTTTGGATGTAATCTAATACTTCTTGTTTACACATTCTCTTTGTTTTTTTCAAAGTTAAAATGAAAGAGAGGGGTTAGAAACTTTTTTATATAACTTGCTAGAAATAATATGTGAATGGCTCTTTAGGATATGTAGGTTGTCAGAGCATCATCTTATTGAGTGTGTTGGTAAGACAATCTCGATAGCTCTTTGCAACCGTTACTTTTAGATCACCGGATATAAGCTGATTGTCTTCAAAAGATTCAATATTGTTGAGATTAACTATGTACGAATTGTGAACGCGCATAAATTCTTGCGGTAAGCTTTCGATTAGATCTTTGAGACTTTTGTAATAGATATACTTTTTGTGCCTTGTCGTATGAATTTCGACATAGTTTCCCAATCCTTTGATCACGTTGATTTCATTAAAAAAAAGCTTTAGCAATTTTTTATCTGTTTTGATAAAGGCAAAAGTCCGATCTTCCATGATAGTCTCCATTAAGCCATATGGGCATGAATAATTCAAATATAGAAATTATCAGAAGAAAAGCTGGAGATGTTAATACCTTCTATTAAAAGATTTTTGCCAATAAAGCGGAGGTATGTTCTTTGAGCAATTAGCGATCAGAAACCTCCATGTTGATTTTTACAATGTTGTTGATTGTGTTTGAAAGTGTTACTTATGCTTTGTCCGAATTAACTTTTTATAGTACCTTGCATTAGATGGTGAAATATGGACTGTCAAAATAAAATGAAAGCCATTGGAAAGATTTAGAGCACATTTGGAGAAATTTATTCAGATTGATGATGTAACATTTGAGCGTATATCAACATACTTTAACATAAATTCAGTTGCAAAAAAGGAGAATATGCTGGAAGAAGGCCAAATCTGCAGGTATCACTATTTTGTGTTAAAAGGAATATTACGTAAGTTTTTTGTAAATGAAAAAGGTGTGGAACAAACCACTGAATTTGCTATTGAAAACTGGTGGCTCACGGACAATATGGCTTATGAAAATAAGCGTGTGAGTTCATTCTATATACAAGCTGTTGAAAACTCGGAAGTTTTATATATTAGTCAGGAAAATCAGGAAAAATTGATGGCGGAATTTCCATTGATGGAACGCTATTTTCGTTTTGTATATCAGAGAGCATATGCGGCGGCACAAATGCGTGTTAAATATCTTTTTTCGTTACCTAAAGAGGAGTTTTATCGCGATATGTTACGTAAATACCCCGAGTTTGTGCAACGTGTACCACAATATCTTATTGCATCTTTTTTGGGCTTTACTCCAGAATATCTGAGTGAAATTCGAAAAAAAATAAATACCTAAAAGACCTCTAACATTGTTGAGAAAACTAATAACACTGGTCCGAATCGGTTATCCGATAAGGGCTAGTTAGAAAATGTAGATTGTGTTCTTTTGCATAATCGCTAATCAAATTATTGAATTTTTCAATAGCTTTTTCTTCAGATCGAGCAAAACAATGTAAGTTGATCTCCATTGGTTTTTCTGACGTAGCGTCATCTACACGGAGTCGACCGACTTCTGAAAGAACCACGGCAAATGAAGTTTTGCAGATTTCAATTTCTAATTTATTGTCAATCAATTGTGAGGAAATACTATAATAGGAATCATTATTCTGGATTTCATCTTGAAAGGGATCCAAAAAAGTAGGTACAATAGAACGATAGCCATATTTCGCGTTGCCAAAAAAATGATCAATATATTCCTGTGCTTTTTCATAAGTAGAAAAAACACCTTCTAGGTTAGTGAATACATCTGGATCTTCTTTAATTTCTTTTGAAACTACCGTATATACCTTAATGGAGTTGGTTGTCATATTTTAAAATGCTACTGTCTATAAGTTAAGTGAAGTTTTTCTGCAAAAAAACCAATTTAAAATTTCATCAATGAGATCTTCAAAGATAAAATCGTCTTTTTAAAATAAAAAAATTTCCTTTGTCTACTTTGTAGCCTATTTGGAATATATGTTTGTGCTTTAAAGTTGTGTATAATTTTCGTATTCTCCAAATTTTTTACTGATTGTTTTTATTTTATTTTTTAAAATAGAGGGGTGATCCTGTTTTAGGGTAAAAGAGAAAAACCTATTAAGAACCATGGAAATTCCCAAAATGACTATAGTGACTGTGTGGTCAGAAATTCAATAGTCATAATGATCACTGAAGCGTACATGAAAAAGTACTGTTAATTTTGATATGGATAGTAGGGGGCTATTATCTTAGTTATGGACTATTTTATTATCCTGAATAGGAATAGCCTTTCAAAAGAGTTATATAACAATTTTAAATGACTGAGACTATTTAATTGTACCGATGTAAGAGAAGAGGGGGCTGTATTGGGAATAAGTGTTAAGCCAAATATGAATCAGAGAATAACGACGATTTATGATGTGGTATGATTTGAACAATGGAGAAAACTTGAATGATTGGAATATCCTGTTTGAAAATGTATTTTGAATAAAATAAGCGTATGGATCGTCAATAAATGGAAATAAAAAAAGGTTTCCAAACGGGGAGAATGAAAACCTTAAATAACCAATTATAAACCTAAATTATGATATGACAAAGGTAGTGTACTTTGTACACTTTAGCAAATTTTTTTTAAAATTTATTATAATAATTCAAAACACTGCTGCTATAACAGAAGAATTGAGATTATGAATTTTACCTAATCCTCATCGATAGGATTTATTTTTAGGAGAATTTGAAAGTTTGATTAAGTTTGTAATGAAGAAATACCTTGGAATAAAATTTTTTGAGTACGATATATATGGATACTTTTATTTGCCAAAATTGCGGCGCAGAACATACGGAACTACCATCCTTATCATTTAATGCCCCTTTTCATTATGATATATTAGACCCCGCTGATAAAGAGAGTCTTGCAGATAAAGATGATGATTTTTGTGTCATCAATCATAAAGATCAGATCGATTATTTTATTCGTGTTATTTTGCAGATTCCTATTTTGGATCATGACGAAACCTTAGATTATGGTGTTTGGGTTTCGGTAAGCAAAGAAACGATAGACGATTATCGCCTTATATTTTCGGCTAAGGAGGCCGAGGAAAAAAGCTATTTTGGTATGCTATGTAATGAGATAACAGATTATGAAATTTCTACAATTGGACTTTATATGCAGGTCTCATGCCAATTGAATGGTTATCGGCCATTATTAATACCTTATGAGTCTGAACATCCATTGGTACAGGATTGGTCGAATGGTATTAGTAGAGATGAGGCTGTTAGACGAGTTAATTCTGTGACTTAGATTTCTCGAATCGTTAGTGTTTCATTTTTACCTAGAAGCCTATTCTTTCGATGCAGGTTCGTTTTAGGACTATACTATTTTACCACAGTGTATCTATTTGTTTTCGTGGCTTTTAGTTTTCTTTAGGTGTATTTATACCTAATTGTTTGCGCTATAAGTGCAAAGGCTATACGGTGTTTTTGTCATATTTTCATTACGATTGTTTTACGTATTGGCTTTTCTATTGTTTCAAACGTTTTCGTAAATAAATCGTACCATTTGATTCGTTTCACCTATATTAATTGATATCTTGTTTTATGAAAGCCAATTGAAAAAATAACCAATGGCTGAGGGCGGTGTACCGATCTCCTAAATCGAGAGGGATTAAACTGTATTATAACTTTAATATCCCAATATTGAAAAATAGCGTACACATAGTGTGATTAATAGACCAATATTCAATAAATAAACCGGGCATACGAGCTCAAGAAGTAATTATCTCAATGAAAAGAAACACATTATTTAAGTCTGTCTTAGTGGCAGTGATGGTTGGAAATACAATTTTATCGCATGCGCAGGTGAATAAGGCCACAGAAAAAGGTTGGACAAATCTTTTTGACGGAAAAACGCTGAATGGCTGGAAAACCGTTGGAGGGAAAGCTCCTTATTCTATTGAGGGGGACGCAATCGTGGGGCGAATGACTAAAGGAACGCCTAATTCATTTTTAATCACAGAAAAAGAATATGGTGATTTCATATTGGAACTAGATGTTAAGCTGGAAGGTAGTCAAACGAATTCAGGAATCCAGACCCGGAGTCATCTTGATCCAAAAGCGAATGATGGCCGTGGCAAAGTCTATGGAAGACAAGTGGAGATAGACCCGTCATCCAGGGCGTGGACAGGTGGTATTTATGATGAAGCCCGCCGCGGTTGGCTTTATCCCCTAGATCTCAATGAAAATGCAAAGAAAGCGTACAAAGCCGAAGAGTATAATCATATCAGAATAGAGGCAATCGGTGATGAGATGCGTACCTGGATCAATGATATTCCTGTTTCTTATGTAGTGGATACAATTGATCGAACTGGATTCATCGGATTACAAGTACATAGTATTCCTTCAGAATTAGATGGCAAGAAAGTCTATTTCAAAAATGTTAAAATAAAGACGACTGATCTGAAGACAAAAGGTTTTCCGAAAGATATTTATATCGTCAATCTAAAGCCAAATGAAATAGTTGCTGCCGAAAAGAAAAAAGGAGTAAAGCTGTTATTTGATGGTAAAACTAATAATGGATGGCGAAGCATCCATGGCGATAAATTTCCTGATCGTGGTTGGGAAATTAAGGATGGTCAATTAACTGTTTTGAAATCTGATGGCGGAGAATCTACCAATGGTGGTGATATCATAACGAAGGATAAATATACTGTATTTGATCTCTCTTTTGAATTTAAACTTAGTCCTGGAGCGAATAGTGGAGTAAAATATTTTGTCACATTGAAAGAGAAATCCAAAGGATCGGCTATTGGTCTAGAATTTCAGGTGCTTGATGATGCCTTACATCCTGATGCAAAACTAGGTCGGGACGGTAACCGTACCCTGGCATCACTATATGATCTCATCACATCGAATAGAGATGCACGTGCCCGGAGACCAATAGGCGACTGGAATAGAGGTCGGGTAGTAGTTACAGCGGATAACAAGGTTGAGCATTATCTGAATGGAATAAAGATGCTGAGTTACGAAAGAGGATCGAAGGAGTTTAAGGATCTTGTCGCGATTAGTAAGTATAAGGACTGGGACAACTTTGGTGAAGCAAAAGAAGGCTCCATTCTATTACAGGATCATGGTGATCGGGTTTCATTTCGCAGTATAAAGATTAATACACAAAACTAAGCTTATATGAATCATTATCTATCACGTCGAAGTTTTGTTAAACAATCTGTTATTGCAGCGGGGGCTGTTATGTTATCGAATAGTGTCCTTGGCAACGTCAATTTGGCATCGCCGAATGAACGGGTTAATTTGGCATGTGTAGGTCTGGGCAATAGAGCTGCGGATATTATAAAAGAACTCTATAAAACTGGCCTTTGTAATATTGTCGCACTCTGTGATGTAGACTTGGGAGCTAAACACACACAGGAAATTTTGAGCATGTTTCCAGATGCACCAAAATTTAAAGACTTTAGAGTTATGTTTGATAAAATGGGGAGCCAAATCGATGCGGTTAGTATCGGTACACCAGATTTCTCCCATTTTGCTATAACGATGCTGGCTCTAGATCTTGGAAAGCATGTTTACGTGGAAAAACCAATGGCTAGGACATTTCTCGAAGTTGAGTTAATGACAAATAAAGCGAGGAAGAATCCAAAACTTATAACTCAGATGGGGAATCAGGGGCACTCTGAAGCGAATTACTTTCAATTCAAGGCCTGGAAGGATGCAGGGATAATTAAAGATATTACGCGCATAGATGCGCATATGAATATGCCCCGTAGATGGCATGGATGGGATGTGAATATGAAAGGATTTCCTGCGGCAGAAATTACCCCAGACACATTAGACTGGGAACTGTGGCAAATGCAGACCCTAGGTCATAAGTATAATAAAGATTTTGTGAACGGACAATGGCGTTGCTGGTATGATTTTGGAATGGGAGCTCTTGGTGATTGGGGAGCGCACATCTTAGATACTGCACATGAATTTTTGGATCTTGGGTTACCAACAGAAGTAAGTGCGGTAAAGCTTGATGGACATAATTCGTATTTTTTTCCAATGTCTTCGACGCTGAAATTTCATTTTCCGAAGCGAAAAAAAATGCCTGCGGTTGATATTAATTGGTATGATGGCTTAGATAATTTGCCACCAATCCCAGAGGGCTATGGGGTTTCGGGATTGGATCCGAACATTCCAGCACCCAGTACAGGTAAGTTAGAGCCGGCGAAATTAAATCCTGGAAAAATTATCTATGGAAAGGATCTGACTTTCAAAGGAGGTTCTCACGCAAGTATTTTGCAGATTATACCTGAAACGAAGGCAAAGGAATTAGAATCCCGTCTTCCGGAGGTTCCGAAATCACCATCTAATCATTATGCCAACTTCCTAAAAGCATGTAAAGGAGAAGAGAAAACAAGGTCGGCTTTTGAAATTGCAGGACCTTTAAGTCAAGTGTTCTGTTTGGGAGTAATTGCACAGCGTCTAAATACTAAACTGATTTTTGATCCTCAAAAAAAGGAAATCAGCAATGATAAATTTGCGAACGCATTGTTGGCAGGACCTCCACCCGCAAGAGGTTGGGAACAGTATTATAAAATGTAATCCGAGAGGAATATTTAATCTATAAAAGGGCGAAGGGTACATATAATACCCTTCGCCTTTTTATTTTTAAGAATTTTATCCTTGAGCTAGTTGACTTTTTTCGTCGTTGGCGCTGACCAGCAATGTGTTCATATCCATTCTATTAATTGAGACAAATCAGATGTATTTTGATCTATCTTGATTTAAATATATGGGGTATTGTAGATATTTTTGTTAGGAGGCTTTGAGATTGGTTGACGGTGGAAGTCAATACCTTTAAAAGTCTACAGTTTCATTTTGATATTAACCTTAAAAATTATGAAAAGGACTCTTATGCTTCTTATTGGTGTTCTCACATTTGTCTTTCATGCTAATGGCCAGACTTCTGGAACGCAGACTTTTTATGTTTCACATCGATACTTAAAAATTCCGGTTAAAAATGGAGCCCCCAAACGTAATGTTGAACTTTGGTTGAATAATGAAAAAGTAAGATGGTTTGATGTTGAATTAGCGGATAGTGTATACGATTGGATCGCTTATTTGGATATTGAGAAATGGAAGGGGCAATCCCTTAAACTGTCCATAAGTAATCCTGATCGGAATAGCCAAGGATTCAATTCCTTTGAGCAAGTTGATCTACAGGATGATAATGCGGTGTATACTGAAAAGGAACGTGGACAAATTCATTTTTCTCCAAAACGTGGGTGGCTGAATGATCCTAACGGGCTCGTTTTCTTCAAAGGACAATATCATCTTTTTTTTCAGCATAATCCTTACGGTACTAGTTGGGGAAATATGCACTGGGGACATGCTGTATCTAGCGATTTGATCCATTGGAAAGAATTGGGAGAGGCTTTATATCCCGATGAATCGGGAGTTATGTTTAGTGGCGGGGCAGTGGTAGATACTAAAAATAGCAGTGGATTAGGAAATAATAATTTAATGGTTCCTATGGTCTTATTTTACACTGCAGCTGAACAATCTTGGAAGCAAGGACTGGCTTATTCTTTGGACGGAAAGGAATTTAAGAAGTTGCCAAACCATATTTTGGATAAGATTTCAACTGGTAACCGGGATCCTAAAGTGATATGGCACAGGCCCTCGGCGCGGTGGGTGTTAACTTTATATGTCGAGGAAGAACATGGACAGCATAGCATGCATTTATTTACTTCAAAGGATATGAAAACATGGGAGTTTGCGAGTAAAGTTTATGGTGGTAAAGGAAATGACCGGTATCTATTTGAATGTCCCGAATTTTTTGAACTGGCGGTGGATGATGATCCGAAACAAAAAAAATGGATTTTAACAGGGGCCAATAGCCAATATGCTATAGGGAGTTTTGATGGCAAAAAGTTCACCCCAGAGGCAGAAAGGTTGTTTAGTCAATATGGTCGTGATTACTATGCTGCACAGACGTTTAGCAACGAGCCTCTGGGACGTCGTATCGAGGTCGGATGGTGGCGAACCCATACTAATCAGGGTGCTACCGCTTTTAATCAATCCATGAGTATACCAATGGAATTGAAGTTAAAAACGACAGAAAAAGGTATACGTTTATTTAGGGAACCGGTAGCTGAATTACAAAATTTAAGAAAAGATCAGTTGCACATTGGTCAAATCAGCTTAAAGGCCGGCAAGCTAAATCAATTGCAGCATTTTAGCGGCGATGTTGCTGAACTCAAATTGCTTATAACGCCTAAAAGTGCCAGAAATATACAAATCAATGTGCGTGGGTTAGTTATGAATTACAATGTTGCTACAGAAGAAATGGTTGTAGACAATGTGCGGGCAATTGTTCCTTTAAGAGATGGCAAATTAGTATTGAGATTGTTTGTAGATCGTACTGGCCTTGAGCTGTTTGCCCAAAATGGGGAAATCTATATGCCAATAAATTACAATTTTGACCACAATAATTTGCAATATGGTATTAGTGTCTCAAATGGTCAAGCGGTTTTGGATCAGGCTGATTTATATACACTAAAAAGTATTTGGTCTGACTAATAGCAGAGTGAAGAACGGAAAATAAGTACTTAGATAAAATGAAAAAAGGTTTTCAAACGGGGAGAATGAAAACCTTCAATAACCAATTATAAACCTAAATTATGATAGTACAAATTTAAGTGTATTTTTTACACTATGCAAATTTATTTTATATTTTTTCTAATATGATAGAGTTCTAAATCGAAAGACCCTTTAATTTTTTCCCCCATTTTCCGAGTTCCCGAATGATGGGAGATAGCTCATAACCAATAACTGTTAATTCATACGTTACACGTAGTGGAACCTCCGCATATACCGTACGTTTGACGACTCCACTTTCCTCTAATTTTCGTAATTGTAAAGTCAACATGCGTTCGGTAATATTAGGAAGGCATTTTCTGATTTCATTGTATCGGAGGCTTCCGTTGATTAGATAGCAACAAATAGCCAAAGACCATTGGCCACCAATAATATTAGCCGCGAACACCTCAGGGCAATCATTCGCTAAAATTTGTTTATTGGCAAAATTTGTTGAACTCTCTTTGATTTTTGTCATCACACACATTTTTTATAGTACCGAACATTGGGCTACCAGTGAGCCAAAATAAGGAATATCTCGCTATTTTTGAATCAAAATAATTGAGTTAATAAACAATTACGGCTATCAAATGCCGTGATAATGAGCATCCAAACTATTGAATAATTAGCTATAATGAAAACATTGGTCATTGTAATACATCCAAATATTAAAGAATCATTTATTAATAAGAGGTGGATCGAGGAATTGGAAAAACATCCGGAGAACTATGAAATCCATCAATTACATGAAAGATATCCAGATGAAAAAATTGACGTTACCGCGGAACAGCAATTGATTGAAAAGCATGATAAAATCATATTTCAATTTCCATTTTATTGGTTTAACTGCCCTCCATTTTTTAAAAAGTGGTTGGATGAGGTATTGACCTATGGCTGGGCATATGGAAAGTCGAGTGGTTACAAGTTAGCAGGAAAGAAGATCGCTTTGGCTCTTTCTGTTGGGATTGACGAAGTAGAATATAGCGCAAATGGAAAATATAAATATAGCCTAGATCAATTGACAAGCCCTTTTGAGATTACATTCAACTATGTTCATGCCAATTATCAACCACTTTTTGCATACTATGGTATCGAAAAACATGCTTCCAAAGAATGGGTTGAACAGAGTGTATGCCATTATCTCAATTTTTTGGAACAGTTCTAGACCATCAATATGAATTGAAATTTTTACAGGATCTGGTAAGTTAGACTTACTAAACATCAAAGGCATCTTTTATATAGCAAGATGCCTTTGACAATGGTACGCTATCGTGTTGTATACCCCCCATTGGCAAAAATGGTTTGTCCGGTAATCCACCAACCATCTGTTACCAAGAATTCGACTAGAGGAGCAATATCTTTAATGTCAGTCAAGCCCCCAAGTGCAGAAGCGGATTTATGGTAAGCTACCGCTTCTTCACTCTCTTGGCCATAGAAAAATGGTGTATCCATTGGACCAGGAGCAACCGCTGTCACCGAAATCCCTCGATCGCCAAATTCTTTGGATGCTGCACGTGTAAAATGTTCAACAGGAGCTTTCAATCCTTCATAAGTAGAATAAAATCCTGTATAGGCGGCGAGTAGCGAAGTAACAATCGTGCAAATTTTACCATTGTTGTTCAGTTTTTTGCCTGCTTCTTGGATAAAAAAGTAGGCAACTTTGGAATTGATATCACTCATGCTGTCATACTCATCCACTGTTGTCTCTACAATCGTTTTTTTCAATACTTTACCAACAGTATTAATTGCAATATCAATTCCTCCATATTGCGAGATCGCCGCATCAAAGAGTTTGCTAATATTTTCGATCTTAGTAAGATCCGCTTGAAACAGGATTGCCTCCGCTCCAGCAGCCCGTACCACTGCCAATGTTTCCTCAGCATCAGCTTTGGTGCCCTCACTGTTATAATGGATCACCAGTTTTGCGCCTTTGACAGCAAAATCTCTACTTAACAAACCGCCAAGGTTTTTCGCACCACCAGCGATCAATACGACTTTTCCTTTTACATCATTCCTTGCCATAATAATTTATATTTTGATTATAACAAATTTCATGAAAGTAAATGGTGATACTATGGTGAACTTTTCGCTTTTTTCAATTGACGAAATTCAGAAGGGGTTAGACCTTCATATTTCTTGAAAAACTTGGTGAAATTAGATGGATCATAAGTAAGTGTCTGAGCGATGGCTGAGATGGTCAACGTGCTATTGGCTAGAAGATCCTTTGTACATGTCAATATTTTATGTACATAAAAATGACAAGGATGATTTCCACTGGTTTCCTGTATTATCTTAATAAGATGTTTTTGAGAGATACAAAGTGTACTGGCGATATCCTTTAATTCCAACATTTCCATAGCTGTGCCATTAACGAGCTCAGATAAATGACGGTCCAACAATTCAAAGTATTGGATTGTAATTTCTTCACTTCTTCTCTTATTGTGGGGTGATAATACTTCCGTCATGCTAATTATCCTGAATAATATTCTAAATATAAGTAAATTATGTGTGCTGGGGTACTATTGCTTTCTCTTATAACCACACAATTAGATTTGACTAGGATTTATTTAAAGAATACATCAACGTAATATATTTTACAAATTTTAGTGTAATGTGAAAACGAAAAAAGGTTTTCAAACGGGGAGAATGAAAACCTTCAATAACCAATTATAAACCTAAATTATGATAGGACAAAGGTAGTGTGTTTTGTACACACTTGCAAGGATTTTTGAATAAAATGCTCGTTTTGTATTTATTTATTTATCCGGTTATGATATTACGAACTGATGTTTTATTATATTGATTCTAATTGTATTTTCCAGTTATAAGTCTTTGACGAGTGGTTACTCATAAAAGGTCAATATTAGGTCAGAGTTGATTAATTCATAAGAAGACTGAGCAACTTATTGCATATAGCTTTGTGTTAAGGAATTTTAAAAAATTATTAAACTATGGCACAATTGAATTGGGAAGGAATTTACCCAGCAATGTTATCTCCCTTTGATGAGAATGGAAATTTGGATTTTGATATGTTTGCAAAGAACATTGAAGCGCAGGTGGAGGCCGGAGTCCACGGATTAATTATTGCAGGGTCATTGGGCGAAGCGAGTGTTTTGAGTAATGAGGAAAAATACGAGTTATTAAAACATGCATTGAAAGTCGTGAATGGACGTGTTCCTGTTTTGCTCAATATTGCGGAGAATACAACTGCTGATGCAATCAAAGTCGCGATAACCAGTGAAAATTTGGGCGCGGATGGATTGATGTTGTTGCCTCCTATGCGTTATAAGTCTGATGATAGGGAGACTGTTGCTTATTTTCGCGCTGTTGCGCAGAGCACAACATTACCAATTTTAATCTATAATAATCCTGTTGATTATGGTACCTATGTGTCTTTGGATATGTTTGAGGAACTGTTGCTGGAGCCAAATATTCAAGCCGTGAAAGAGTCAACACGTGATGTAACCAATATTACTCGTCTGAAAAATCGTTTCGACGATCGCTTAAAGATCCTAGGGGGAGTGGATACATTGTGTTTAGAATCTTTAATGCTGGGGGCAGATGGGTTGGTTGCAGGGTTGGTGGATGCTTTTCCAAGGGAGACGGTTGCAATGTATCGTCTGGTCAATAAAGGCGAGCATAAGCAAGCCATAGCAATATACCGCTGGTTTATGCCATTATTGGAATTGGATATTCATCCCAAGCTCGTTCAATATATCAAATTGGCCGCTACAGCGGAAGGGATTTCAACACCATATACAAGAGCTCCGAGATTACCATTGATTGGGGAGGAAGAGCAACGGGTTAAAAAGATCATTGCTGATGCAATAGCAACAAGACCACTTTTATAGCGGGGCTTTTCAAGTCTATTCCACTGGAGAAGACTTGAAAAGTTTCTACTGAACATTTAGAAATAGGCAAAATAGAAGAGAATGATTCAAAACGAAAATGAGATTGATGTTGTAGTAAAGCAGGCTGAAGCAGGATTTCAGTTTCTACAACAATGTAATGTGATTGAAAGAGCGAAATTGATGCATGCGATTGCTGACGAAATTGAAGCAATTGACAGCATGCTGATAGAAACGGCTCATTTGGAGACCGCTCTACCTGTTAGTAGACTTGAAGGTGAAAAATCAAGAACAGTGAATCAGTGGCGTATGTATGCAAATGCGGTTCATACAGGTTTGTATAGTGAGGCGAGAATTGACCAAAGTCCAGATGGAAAGATCGATTTACGTAAATACAATAAAGGATTAGGGCCTGTGGTTGTCTTTGGAGCGAGCAATTTTCCGTTTGCTTTTTCCACTGCTGGTGGAGACACCGCAAGTGCCATCGGAGCTGGATGCTCCGTCATTGTGAAAGCCCATCCCGCCCATGTCAAAACATCTCAATTGATGGCCGACGCCATCCATCGGGGAATTTCAAAATACGGCGCTTCTGCTGATATTTTTAGCCATGTTGTGTCCAATTCATTTGAAATAGGGCAGCAATTGGTCAAACACCGGTTGGTAAAAGCGGTGGCTTTTACGGGATCGTTTGCTGGGGGGAAGGCCCTGTTTGATTTGGGGCAATCAAGACCTGATCCCATTCCGGTCTTTGCAGAGATGGGTAGTATAAACCCTGTATTTGTTTTGCCGGACTATCTAACAGATAATGGCGAAGCATTTGCAAAACAATATATTGGATCATTAACGTTGGGTGTGGGGCAGTTTTGTACCAACCCCGGGGTGTTGATTGGCCTTGAGGGAGAAAAATTGGATACACTCAAAGCTGATCTGAAGCGCGAAATACAAGCTGTTGCTACTGGTAAAATGTTACACCAAGGTATATTGGATCATTATAATCAATTGAGAGGCGAGATGATTGGATGCAATGGGGTCAATATATTGGCAGAAGGCACAGATAATGTGCAAGAAGGTTTTGCTCAAGCGATGTTGGTAGAAACAGATGCAGCGCAGGTATTGCACAATCCGGAACTGCTAGAAGAGGTTTTTGGACCATTTGGATTAGTTATCTCTTGTGCCGATCGTCATGAAATGAAGATTTTAATGGAACATTTGGTTGGTCAGATAACCTTGACTTTCGCAGCATCTGACGATGATATGTGGAAATACCAGGATCTGTTCACGATTGCACAGAACAAATGCGGAAGGCTGTTGTTTCAAGGGATGCCAACTGGTGTTGAAGTAAAACACGCTATGCAACACGGTGGACCATTTCCAGCGACGACCGATTCACGATTTACCTCTGTAGGACCCGATGCCATCAAACGTTTTCTCCGTCCCATCAGCTTTCAAAATTGGCCAGATGAGTTTTTGCCGAAAGAATTGCAAGATGGCAATCCGCTGCAAATAGAACGATTGGTCAATCAGCATTGGACAAAAGAATAATAACGCTAAAGAAGATTATAATTCTATCATGATTTATTCAAACCGGACGATTGAGCTCACGAATACCTCAAAATACCAATTTGCTGAGTAAACGACTTCATTTATACCGATGAGACCAACACTTATACCACCAAAAGCTTTGTGAACTGAGCTCATGAATACCATTGAAAATAAATAATAATAATACCTTAATCTAAAAATAAATGATGAACAAATAATTTATACAAATGAAAAAGACTTTTTTTTGTATTGACTCGCATACCTGTGGATGCCCGGTACGATTGGTTGCTGGCGGCGCCCCACTTTTAAAGGGTAACTCAATGATGGAGCGGAGACTGCATTTTATGCAAGAATATGACTGGATTCGCAAAGGATTGATGTTTGAGCCCCGTGGACATGACATGATGAGCGGAAGCATGCTTTATCCACCTTTCGATACAGAAAATGATATCGCTGTTCTTTATATTGAAACCAGTGGCTGCCTGCCGATGTGTGGGCATGGTACAATTGGTACAGTTACCATCGCTATTGAAGAGGGATTAATCCAACCAAAGATACCAGGGAAATTAAGACTGGAAACTCCTGCCGGATTGGTGCATATCGATTACGTTCAGGAAGGATCAAAAGTAAAAAGTGTTAAGTTAACAAACGTAAAATCTTTTTTATATGCAGAAGACCTAACGGTCGATTGCCCAGATTTGGGCCTTATTTCTGTTGATGTAGCGTATGGCGGAAATTTTTATGGTATCATCGACCCCCAGGTTAATTTTAAAGATATCAAATTTTATTCAGCGAGTCAGTTGATCCACTATGGTAAAATAATTCGCAAATTACTTAATGAAAAATATAGATTTATCCATCCGGAGGACTCCAATATTCATGGATTGAGCCACATACAGTGGACGGGAGAGCCTGTACATGTTGGCTCCTCTGGACGGAATGCTGTTTTGGTCGGCGAGAATGCGTTGGATCGCTCTCCTTGTGGTACGGGTACTTCGGCACGCATGGCACAATGGTATGCAAAAGGTCGGCTGAAAAAAGGTGATGAATTTGTGCACGAAAGCTACATTGGCTCTCAATTTATTGGTAAAATAGAAGGAGAGACCACGGTCGACGGAAAGCCCGCAATCATACCTTCGGTAGAAGGCTGGGCAAGAATAACAGGATACAATACCATTTTTTTGGATGATGAAGATCCATATTTTGGCGGTTTTCAAGTGATTTGATAGATTAATTGATAATAAGAAAGTGAAAGAACATAAAAGAGGTACGGTAGTCGTAATAGGTGCTGGAATTGCGGGGCTTGCTTCGGCCTATTATCTTGTTAAAGATGGATGGGATGTGAAAATCCTGGAGAAAAATGAGGTTGATAATAATTGTTCTTATGGCAACGCTGGAATGATTGTGCCAAGTCATTTCACACCATTGGCAGCACCAGGAATGATAGCGCAAGGAATAAAATGGATGTTTAATAGCAAAAGCCCCTTTTATGTACGGCCTTCGTTAAATCCACGATTAATAGATTGGGGACTGAAGTTTTTAAAACATGCAAATCGGGCACATGTTGACCGGCACGCAACTGCGATCCGTGACCTAAATCTCTACAGTAGTCAGTTATATGACGAGTTGAATGCAGAAGAAGGTTTCGATTTTGAGTTGGAACAAAATGGTATTCTGATGATGTATAAATCCAACGAGATAAAGCACGAGGAAACCGAATTGGCACATCGCGCACAAGATCTTGGGTTAGACGTAGAAGTGTTAGATGCAGACGCTGTAAAAGTACTGGAACCGAATCTCAAACTAGATATCTTAGGTGCGGTACTTTATCGTTGCGATGGAAAATTATATCCCCAAAAGTTAATGCAACAGTTGATTCAGTATTTGAAAACTGCAGGTGTGGTGTTTTTTGAGAAAACTGAAGTTCACAAATTTATTACGATCGGAAATACCATTAAAACTGCCGTAAGCAACAAGGGGAATTTCGAAGCTGATGCATTTGTAATAACAGGCGGAGCCTATTTACCGCAATTGATGTCAAAATTGCATGTCCATACACCACTTTTGCCCGGAAAAGGTTACTCTTTTATGTATGATACAAAAGGAGAAAGGAAATTAAATCATGCGGCATTATTACTTGAGGCCAAGGTTGCTGTTACGCCAATGAACGGCCAGATCAGATTTAGTGGCACCATGGAATTGGGGGCTGCAAACGACAAAATTTATGAAAATAGAGTAAGAGGGATTGTCGAATCTATTCCAAAATATTATCCCGAACTACAGATCGATTATCCTAAAGACAAAATATGGTATGGCTACAGACCCTGTTCACCGGATGGATTGCCTTATTTGGGAAGATTAAAAAATTATGGCAATGCTATTGTAGCTGGAGGAGGAGGAATGATGGGGCTGAGTTTGGGTCCCGCCTATGGCAAGATTGTTTGTGACCTATTGGCTGCTCGAGAAATTGAACCTCGTATTGTCGGATTTAAACCAGATCGTTTCGACCGTTAAGAATCCATTATATAAACAGTTGCTCCAAAAAAAGGATTACCTGCTTTTGGGGCAACTGTTAAAATTTTGTCTCCAAAATCTTCAAAATCATGTTATTTTATCGTATCGTATCGAAGCGTCCAACATGCTTTTGAATAGCTGTTATTCTGACAAAAGGCCTATATAATAATTGAATGTATCGACATCGATATTTCCCTTATTTAATCCCGCGATTTTTATCGTTCTGAATTGTTGATCTAGTTGAATGAGCTGTCTCTTTTCGCCTTTTATTCCAATATGGATTGGCATCTGAAACCCTTTGACCGCGCTAATCCACCTACCCATTATTTTACCAGAAGCATCTTGTTGGATTTCTAGTGTTGGAATAGAGGTATGCTGAACATATTGTTCAAATACTTTTGATAGATCCAGACCAGACTGTTGGCTTACATAATTCACAATGTCACTGTAATTTACCTGTTGATGATAGAATTTACTATTCAAACCACGTAAAATAGCACGCCATTTGTCGTCATTATCTATCATAGTACGGATCATATTGAGCATGACACCTCCCTTTGGATACATATCACCAGACCCTTCTTTGTTGACGTGATATGGCCCCTGCATGGGGCTGTCATTGTGAATACCACTTCGGATACCATGCGCATATGCCTGACTGGCTTCTTTGCCGTAGAAATAGTCTATAAATAAACCCTCAGAATAATTGGTGAAACTCTCATGAATCCACATATCTGCGAGATCGGCAGAAGTGATATTATTGCCAAACCATTCATGGCCCGATTCGTGGACTACAATGAAATCCCACTTTTGCCCCCAACCTGTTCCCGAAGCATCGTTTCCACGATATCCATTCTGATAATGATTGCCATAGGCAATAGCACTTTGATGTTCCATACCCGTATGATAGGTTTCGACCAGTTTGTAACCATCCTCATAAAAAGGATATGGGCCAAACCAATGCTCAAATGCTTCTAGCGTCTGTCTGGCATTTTTTTGAAGATGAGCCTTTTTTTCTGTTTTATCATTCTCCCGCAAGATATAGTAGTCGACATCCAAAGGACCTTTTTCACCTTTGTATTTTTCTTGAAAATGAATGTAGTCTCCGATATTGATAGCTACATTGTAGTTGTTGATCGGATTGGCAACTTTCCAATGGTATTTGTTGTAACCATCTTTCATTTTTTCCACTTTTACCAATCGCCCATTAGATACGTTCATTACTTCTTTTGGGACAGCAATAGAAATCATCATACTGTCGACTTCATCGTATTGATGATCTTTATTAGGCCACCAGACGCTAGCGCCCATACCTTGGCAGGCGGTAGCCACCCAAGGTTTGCCATTGCTGTCTTTTTTCCAGTCAAAGCCACCGTCCCAGGGAGCGCGTGCTGCTTCTGTGGGATGACCTTCATAATACACTGTGAATTCACTTTGCGTGCCTTTGGTGATCTTAGTAGGAAAGTTCAAAAAAACAGCATTATATTCTCTTGTAAATGAGAGCTCTTTCCCTTGATAAATAACCTTATTAATTTTAAGATTCGCAAACAGATCAAATTGTAGACGTTCAAAATCTTCTGTGGCCTTAAAGCGGAATAAGTTTGAACCTGAAATGAATTTATTGTCCACATCTACTTTCACGTCCAAATGATAATATTGGATATCGTAGCAAGTACGTAATGGTGTGAGGTGCCCCCGCAATGAATCCGCTCGCGTGAATTCATTTTTCACCTTCATCAGTTGCGCATTGGATTGCTGGAGGCCTGCGACTAAAATACCACAGGTACTTAGTGTATATAATAGTGTTCTTTTCATTCGCTTATCTTCCGCCCGGAGGGCAATGTAGTTTTAAATAATTCGTGAATAATGTTTTTAAATGTTCATGTGTGCCTTCACCTTCACTAATGGAATGGCTACGGTTAGGATAGGACATTAACTGAAATTGTACATTATTTTTTATTAATTCGTCTATAAGAACTTCCGCATTCTGATAATGAACATTATCATCACCAGTGCCGTGTATATACAGTAGATTTCCTTTGATGTTTTTTGCATATTTCAATGGCGAACCATTCTCAAAGTCGGCTAAATTTTCTTGTGGAAGTCCCATATAACGTTCTTGATAGACATTATCATAAAGAAGTTGATTGGCAACAGCGGCTATTGCTATACCTGTTTTATAGATTTGTGGGTATTGTCCAAGCAAATTGAGTGTACTCGAACCACCGCCACTCCATCCCCAGACTGCGATGCGCGAATTATCTACAAATGACCACTTTAATATTTCTTGTGTGGCTAATGCTTGGTCGCGAATATTGAGCTGACCAATGTTGCGGTAGATACTTTTGCGCCAGAGGCTACCTTTAGGCGCCGGTGTGCCCCGGTTATCCAAAGAAATATAAATATACCCATCTTGCGCCATGTTTCCATTATATAAGCTGTTGTGCCCCGCGTTAAAGTTGTCTATTACAGTTTGTGAAGCAGGCTCACCATATACCATAAAGACTACCGGATACTTTTTATTCGGATCGAAATCCAGCGGTTTGACCATCCAGCCATCTAGTTCTACACCTTCAGTAGTCTTAACTTTGAAAAATTCGGCTATGCCATCACTGACTTTCTTTTCACGTTTAACCTCAAAATCCACTACTGTCCGGTGTGTAGGGAGCTCGATAATAGCATTGTACTTGAGCTCGGCACGGTTGCTAAAGTTGAAGATAGCAATCTTGCCATCTTTCGAAATATCATAGTCGCAAGTTCCCTCGAAGGATGCTGGTGTGAGCCTTTTTGGGGAGCCACCTTTAGTAGAGACACTATACAGATATTTTTGGGTCGCATTGCTGGGAGAAGCCGTGAAATAGATTGTTTCTCCTTTTGGATCTAGAAAATCAAGATTAATAATGTCATAATCTGCTTTAGTAATGAGCTTTTCATTACCCTGCAAGTCAATTTGATAGATTTTTCGCCAGCCATCTTTTTCAGATACCCAGATAAATGCTTTTCCACCCTGTATCCAGTCCCAGCCTGAAGGATCATTATTATTCCATCTTGCCTTGATATCGATCCAGGAATCACTCGTTTCGCGATGTATTGCTTGAGCTTCATGAGTAGCAATGGAAGCTGTGTAGATCTTACTCTCGTTTTGTTTCCTGTTGAGTTGCTGAAAAATAAGCTGTTTGCTGTCCATACACCATTCCATACGTGGAATATAATGTTGTTCAGGATCTCCCGGAATGTTTATGCGGCTATTCTTTCCGCTAGCAAGTTCATAAGTCCATATGGAACAGGCGCTTGGAGACTGTCCCACTTTCGGATATTCTACAGGAATGGTAAAAGAGTAGAGACTATCCGTATTATTAATCATTAGAAAATTACGGATACTGTTTGCGTCAAGTTTCCAGTAGGCGATAGAGAGACCATCAGGCGACCATCTAAAACCATCTTTGCAACCAAATTCTTCCTCATAAACCCAATCGAAAGTTCCATTGATCATACGGTCTGTACCATCCTTCGTTACGGCGTTTATATTTCCATTCGTTAGATCCTCCACATAAATATTATGATCTGCTTTGTTAACATAAGCCACTTTATTGGCTTGAGGATTAAATTTGGCAAACATCAGTTGGGATGATGGAAATTGACGCCCTAATTGCATCAATTGATTGGATTTCTTGTTGTACACCCAATAATCACCTCTTGTATTTTCTCGCCAAACCTTTTTGCTATTGGTATAGATTAAAATTAGTTCCCTATTCTTGGATATCGAAAAATTCTCAACTTTTATTGCCGTATTGCTGCCTTTTGGAATAAGAGATTGCTGGGATAAAAAGATTCCCCGGTTTCCATTTTTTGGATCGACGATCTCAATCCCTTTATCCGAAAACTCATAATATTGGTCACCAATATCTGTCCAGAGCCTTTGCGCAAAAAGAGGATTGGATAGGTAAAGAACCAATAACAGCTTTGCGATGATAAAATTTCTAATTCTATTCATTTGTATATGATTATTATTTATCAATTATTGAATTCAGATGAGGTATGTTACTAGGATCCTCCAGCGTATTTAATCGATTGCATTGTCTTTTAGACGATAGATTTCTTGCACTTCACGTTCGAGGTATTTTCCGAGACGTCGATAGCCATTTTCCTCAATAAGATAATTGTCCTCAATACGAATTCCCCCAAAATCGAGATGTTTCTTCAGAAAGTCATAATTGACAAAATCCCTGTGCAGGTTTTGCTGCTCCCAAAGCTGTGTCAGTTCAGGAATGAGATAGATACCAGGTTCCACGGTAAGTACATTGCCAGCTTCCAATTCCTTACCTAATCGCAGAGATTTAAGACCGAAGGTCTTGGTATCTTTAGGTTCGGATGTGCTGTAGCCCACATATTGTTCGCCCAGATCTTCCATATCATGTACATCCAACCCGAGCAAGTGACCTAGTCCACATTGAAAGAATAGTGCGTGCGCATGGTTAGCAACAGCATCTTGAGAGTTGCCTTTCATAAATCCGACCTGTATCAGTCCCTCCACGAGTGCTTCACAGGCTTTTAAATGGATATCTTTAAAACGGATTCCCGGGCTTAATAACTGTTCAGCGGATTTAAATGCGTGTAAAACGACCTGGTAAATTTCCTCCTGTAAAGAGGTAAAACGTTTACCAACAGGAAAGGTACGTGTTAAGTCGGAAGCATATCCCAATGATGTTTCAACCCCAGAGTCATTCAGAAGAAGGTCGCCTTCATGAACTTGATGGAACTGCATATGGTTGTGCAAGATTTCACCTCTTTTAGTCACGATTGGTGGATAAGAAAAAGACATGCCCTGATCCTGTGCAAAATGCTGCATGGCATTGCTAATTTGATATTCATAACGCCCGGGTTTGGTCATCTGGATAGCGAGACGGTGCATATCTACGGCAACATCTACAGCTTTTTCCAGTTCGATAATTTCCTCCACTGATTTAATGCTGCGTTGTGCAGCAACAGCTTGAATTAAAGCTATAGATGGTTGAAGCAGATCAACGGGGCAATTAAACAATTTCCCAAGCAATATTTTATTGTGCGATTGATAGGGAGGAAGGTAATGGAGTGTATTTTGATCGCTTTTTTTCAGATAGTCGAAGAGTTGATCAAATGGAAGTAATTTACTGATCCCCGAAAGAGCCGCTTTTTCTGCTAAGGTCTGTTGTTGTCCCATCCAGACGATATCGTCGATGGTCATTTCATCACCAAATAGTAATGTTTCTCCCAAATCAATATCGAGTACAGCAGCTAGTCGTGGGCTTTTTATACCGATATAGTATAAAAAACTACTGTCTTGACGAAAAGGATAGGTATTGTGTTCAAAATTGATTGGGTTTTCAATATTTCCTAAAAAAAGGATTTTTCCAGAAGAAAATTTTGAAATGAGCTCGTTTCTGCGGGTAGTATAGATTTCTTTCTTAAACATATTTGTGAAAATTAAGAGAGGCAACGTATAATTAAGATTTAAAGCGATATTATTTACATAAATAATACAGAAGCTAATATCGCAAAATTTAATCTTTTAATCTTGAAGACTCTTATTCAAAAACGGTATTGTGTTTGACATTTTATCGTTGTTACAATTGCTTATTTTTAATGATTGGTACATGAAAACAAAATAATATCGGGATTTAATAAAGTTCTATGTTTCTATTGAATATTAATTATCACAATTTATCAAAGTCTAATTGTATTTTAACCTTGTTTTTATAAGATATCAAGTTTTAATACTTGATTTTATTAAATACTGAATGGAAAATCTGTCGATTGCTAAATATTATCACATTATATACATATTTTGTTTTTATTTTTTCATGGATTATGATTGATATGTTTACTTGTTTCGTAGTTGTTATATTTATATTAACTAAACAGTGGTAATTACAAATATAAACTTATGAAAACCGATGAAAGCGCTCCAGTTTAATGTGCCGACAATGCAAGGCCAAAGCCTAACGATACAAGAAGATATTTTAGAAACTTTTTACCCGCACCTACATAGGCATCAGGAAGCACAGCTCATGTGGATAGTAAAGGGAAGGGGAGTGTTGATTGTTGAAGATACTTTACATCCTTTTAAGGAAAATGATATTTTCTTTTTAGGGGCAAATCAGCCACATGTATTTAAGTCTTCTTCCTTGGATGGTTTTTCAAATGAGTCTCGTTCTATCTCGATTTTTTTTGATCCGAATGGTAAACTCAAGTTCTTGTTCTCATTGGAAGAATTTGAATCATTAAATCAGTTTATTTATACTAATTCCTGTGGTTTTAAAATTCCAGTGGAATACTTTGATCAAATTTCAGAACGAGTACTACAACTGAAATCTTCAGATCAAATGGATAAATTGATGCATTTTTTCTATCTATTAAGATCTTTGGCGAATATATCAAGGGAGACAGATCCGCTTTGTGCAGAAAGAGCAGAGGTAATCTTAGATACGATTCATAGTTCAAATCGAATCAATATAATCTGTAATTATATTAAAGAAAATCACAAGCACGACCTTAGTCTAGAAGAAGTTGCCGACTATGCAAATCTTACACCACAGGCTTTTTGTCGATATTTCAAAAAACATTGTGGTGTTACCTTTGTAACTTATCTCAACAGAATTCGAGTGAAAGAGGTCTGCAATCAACTGACCGAAGATCACTTAGATAGTGTTTCGTTTATCGCATACAGTTGTGGATTTAATAGTATTACAAATTTTAATAGAGTATTTAAACAGATCATTGGCTGCAATCCAAAAGAATATGTACAACAATATAAGCAAACACTGTACTCCGTTATATAACTGGTAAGTGAAGTGAGTTGTTCCTAAAATAACGGCCTTCTTGATCTTGGGAATAGCATTTGGAATCAATTGTCATCGCGTAGGTGTGGGGGCATTTCGATGGCTTTCATAGTAGCATAAACGGTCAAAATGTTGATTTATAACGCTTTTTCATCAGGTCTATTGTGTAAGAAAAATAATGAAGGTTAGATTTATCGATCTTTAAGGAAGTTGAATAGGCATAAAAAAAGGTTTTCAAACGGGGAGAATGAAAACCTTAAATAACCAATTATAAACCTAAATTATGATACAACAAAGATAGTGTGTTTATTACACTTTGTCAAGATATTTCTAAAAAATATTAAATCTTTTTAAAGAGAATACTTGAATTGTGTCCACCAAAGCCGAAAGCATTGCTCATTGCCGTTTGAACAGTCTTTTCCATGGGTTGATTGACAACGATATTGATGCCTTCAGGGATTGCAGGATCAATATTTTCGATATTTATCGTTGCTGGAATTACATTATTGTTGATTGACTTTATGGCGATAATTGCTTCAATTGCTCCTGCAGCACCGAGTAGATGCCCAGTCATTGACTTGGTTGAGCTGACCCAGAGGTTGTTGGATTTGCCAAATGCAAGTTGCATAGCCTTTAGTTCAGCGATATCACCAACAGGGGTAGAGGTAGCATGAAGATTCAGATAATCCAATTGATCACTGTTGATTTGAGCTTCTTCCATTGCAAGTGACATTGCCTTAGCTGCGCCTATGCCTTCGGGATGGGGCGAAGTCATATGGTAGGCATCAGCAGTCATCGAAGCACCGACAAGCTCGGCATATATCTTTGCACCTCTTTTCTTAGCATGCTCATATTCTTCCAATATCAAAGCTCCAGCCCCTTCACCCATGACAAATCCATCGCGATCCCGATCAAATGGTCTACTTGCCGTTTTAGGATCATCGTGTCTGCTGGACATTGCTTTCATCGCGGAAAAGCCGCCAACTGAAGCCGGAGTAATAGGAGCTTCTGAACCGCCGCTAATAAAAACTTTAGCCTTGCCTAATCGAATATAATTGAATGCATCCATGAAAGCAGTATTGGAGGTCGCACAGGCGGATACTGTTGTATAATTGATTCCCTTCAAGCCAAATTTCATCGATATCATTCCTGAAGCCATATTGACAATCAGTCTGGGTACGAAAAATGGACTAAACCGTGGAATATAATTGCCTTTTACATAACTTTCAACTTCATTCTCAAATGTTTCCATTCCGCCCTGACCAACACCCCAAATGACCCCAATATCAAATGGATCCATGCTGTTGGGGTCTAAACCGGAATCTTCTAAGGCCTGAGATGCGCTATACAAAGCATATTGCGTAAATAGGTCACTTCTCTTGATCTCATTTCTATCCAAGTATTTCTCCGGTTGAAAGTTCTTGACTTCACTTGCGATTTGCGTTCGAAACAGAGACGCATCAAAACGGCTGATGATCGCTGTATGATTTTCACCACGTAAGATATTATCCCAGAATATATCAACGTTCTCTCCCAATGGGTTAATTGTTCCCATGCCGGTAATTACAACTCTTTTCATTTTTTTGTTTTTTTAGAATTAATGTGTCAATATACCGATTGGTATCTGTTTTGTTAAAAAAATTAAATTTTGATCTCCCGATCGACCATTTCTTTCATATTGTCTAATACGATGGTAAGATCTTTACCCCGCCCAGAGATTTTTGCAAGTAAAATTCCACCTTCAATCATCGCCATGAAGGTAATCGCAAAGTGTTCAGCAGAAATATGCTGTTTAAACTCTCCACTCGTCATTCCTTCTTCCAATATTGAAATCAATCGTTGCCGCCAAAGCGTAAATGATCGTTTAACTTTTGGCGTTAAAAAAGGGAGCGAATCATCGGCCTCAATAGCGGCATTCATCAATGGGCATCCTCCTGATGCAGCGATGTTTTTGAAATTTTCTTTGTAAAAATCAAAAAATGCGAAAAGCTTTTTTAAAGCTGTTCTGTGTTGGTTAAGCTGTTGATCTACGCCATCAGCTATTTTTTTACTTTGATAGGTGTAAACCTGAAGCGCCAAGTCATCTTTGTCTTTAAAATTACCGTAGATACTGCCTTTAGTTAAACCTGTAGCTGTAGTGATGTCTGAAAGTGAAGTAGCATAGTATCCTTTTTTATTAAAGATAGGGGCTGTCTTCTCAATGATAAATTGTCGGGTCTGTTCTGCTTTTGACATGATGAGACTGTTCTTTGGTTTCAAAGATAAAAAATACTTTTTGGTATATTATTGTTTTCTGTAGGATGGGACTGAAAATTTACATTATTTTCTTTCAGTTATACGATAAGTGCAACGGGAACCGTTTTCGATAATGTATTCTATTCTGCTGATCGAATAGGATGGGCCGATAAGTTGTTGAAAATTGTGAAGCTCTGAACGACAAAAACCTTGACATTCAGTTGCTGCGGCACAGATGGGACAGTGATTTTCAATGAGGAGATAGGACTCGGCTTCTTTTTTCCATTCGGCTATATATCCCTCTTCCGTTCTCTTGCTTGCGATAATATCCAGTTTTTTTTCGATTGATTTGGTATCAGACAAGGCATTCATATATTTCTGATATACTTTAGATTCTCGATCTGTAATTAATAGATCCAAGGCATTCTCACCAAGCAATTGTTTAATGGATTGCAGGAGTTGTACAGTAATGTCAGCATGACTATCTGGAAATTTTGCGAGCCCTAATGTTGAAAGGCAATAATAGGTAGATGGCCGGCCTATGCCTTCACTTCTCGCATAAGATTCGATTAGGCCCTGATTGGCAAGATTGAGCAGGTGTTTGCGGGCGCCTTCTTTTGTAATACCCAGCTCTGCCGCGATAAGCGCAGCCGTAACCTCGCCTCGCATTTTTAATAACATTAATATTCTATCTGCTGGAGTCTTCTGCATTTGGCAATTAAAAAGTTGTTTTAATGTTTTCTAAACAAAGATACTATTTTTTCAATTGTTGCTATAATGAATAGCATTAAAGTTTTTGCTTAGTAAAGGCATAATTTTATGACATTAATAAAACAACCATTTAGTTGTTTTATTAATGTCTATTATTTAGTTTTGATTCATTATTAAAACAATAAAACTAAAATAACATGAGCAAATTTCAATTACCAGATTTATCATATGCCTATGAGGCACTTGAACCTTATTTTGATCAGGAGACAATGACGATTCATCATCAAAAACATCATCAGGCCTATGTTGATAATTTAAATAAAGCCGTTGTCGGTACAGGTGCTGAAGGTGTTGAATTGCAGGATATCCTAGCGCAAGTGAGTCAATATAGTCCTGCTATTCGCAACAATGCAGGCGGGCACTACAATCATTCCTTGTTTTGGCAAATTTTATCTGCAACACCGAAAACAGTGCCTACCGGAAAGTTGGCAAAGGAAATAGATGCAACTTTTGGTTCTTTAGACGAGTTGAAAACGAGGATAAAAAATGCAGGACTTGGACAATTTGGCTCTGGATGGTCTTGGCTTTATATCAAATACAATGGTACTTTGGACATCGTAGCGACACCTAATCAGGATAATCCATTAATGGATACACAATTGACGAGTAGAGGTGTGCCGATCTTGGGTGTTGATGTATGGGAGCATGCCTACTATTTGAAATATCAGAATAAAAGAGCAGATTATTTGGATGCGTTTTGGTCTGTCTTAGATTGGTCTGCCGTCGAAAAGCAGTACGAAGAAGCGATCGATAAATTGATTTAAAACCTTGAACATTCGATCAAGCGGAGATAATAATTATAAAATAACATGTTTGTAAATAAGGTTGAAAATTCGGGTATTTTGGCGCTCGATCTCATTGATTTCAAAACCACACTTGAGATTATAGAATTTGACATCAAGACACTGTTTTACCAAGAAATGATCGTCAAAGAAAAGGAGTTTAAAGCGGCTCTTGCTGCATTGGAATTGACACCCTTTATAGGCAAAGCCGTTGCTTTTACTTGTTCTGTTGATGCCATCATTCCCCCTTGGATCTATATGGCTTTAGCCGATAAATTCCACCCTGATGTGGCTTATTACGATTTTAAAAGTGTGGAAACATTCGAATTGGAATTATGGACCCAGAATTTGAAGCGGGCAGATTTGTCTCAGTATAAGGATCAAAAAGTGGTTGTGAGGGCAAGGCCAAATATGCCAGAATCACTTTATATGCTAGCTGCTGCACGCTTAATTCCGATTGTTACAACATTGATGTACGGAGAGGTCGGAATGCCAAAGGTTATTTCTAAAAGAGCATAAGAAACAATGAAAGCATTAATATTTAATGGCGCCTTGGAGCGTAGGCAAGAATCTACTTCTGGCGTATTGTCTAATTATTTCGCTGAACAATTGAATCAGCTTGGTGTTGAGAATAGTGTTTTTAACCTTGCGGATAGTGGAATACCACTATTTGATACAAGCCTCAGCAGGATCCCCAATAGTGTAAAGATCATGAACAATCTCTTTCTGGAGGCAGACGTGCATTTTTGGTTATCTCCTTTATATCACGGAAGTGTACCGGGGGTAATGAAAAACTGTTTGGATTGGCTGGAGATAAGCGCAAAGAACAGTCCGGCATATCTCACCGATAAAAATATAGGACTGGTTTGTTGGGCGGATGGTGTACAGGCCCTACAAGGGATCAACGCTATGGATGCAATAGCAAAATCATTACGTGCATGGACTTTACCTTTTAGTGTACCTATTGTTAAAAGGGAACTATTTGAAAACATCGGTTCAAGAGAGATATCGTCGGATTATAAACGAAAATTGGATCTGTTGATCAATATCGCAACTACCCGAACAGCGGTGTTTGAAACACTGTTGGGACGTTCCTGAAAATAGTATTTTCCTAAAAGCAGTTTAAAAATTGTTGCTGCGCCCGATAATAAAGCACCTCGATCTCCATTGAGGTGCTTTATATGTTTTCAAAATTGCTTAGTTTTGAGAAACTGTGTGTTGTCGTGTTCTTAGTATTCACTCAATTTCCCAGAATAGCACATCTATGGAGCTGCATCTCAAAAAAATGCAATAAACTGTTATTATTGTTTCATATTATATAAGGTATCTGATTAATGAGGTTACATTGTAGAGTTTTGTTAAAGTTAATTACCTGTTGTATGCTGTGTTTCACTATACAGCTTACAGATGCCCAAAGTTTTCTGCCATTAAATGAGGATAAATATCGGGCGGATGCCGAAATGCTATTGAAGTCGACCTCAAGTGACAGTGTACAGGCACTACAATATTTTTATCTGGCAGATTACTACCGCTTTCGGGATACCGTGAAATTCTGGGAAAATATGCGACAGGGGGAGCGATTGGCTAAGCCTTTTCGAAGCCTTCATGCCATGGGTGCGCTTTACAAAAGCTTCTACTATGGACAATTTTTAGACAGTAAACGTGCTGGGATTGAAGCACAAAAGTGTGTAGATATTCTTGGAGATGCCAAGCAGCCTTTTCAACAGGGACTTTTGGCCAGAGCTTGGTATAATCTGGGGTTAATTCGATTTCCGAAAAAAGGTTTTGCTGATTTACTGGATATACTCAATGGTAAATGTATGCCCTATGCCAAGGCACACGATCCCCTCATGGAAGGTGCAATAAATAGCATGATCGGTATGGCCTTTATGTCATCCAATCAATTGGCAAAAGCAGATGAATATCATCAGATTGCGATCAAACAGCTGGAACAGCAACCGCAGAGTACAGCGCTACTGGTAGCCTATTTAAATGCTGTTAGCAACTATTGCTACCAGGTTAAATCAAAAGAGGCCCGGCAATTGTTAGATAAGGCCAAAGCAATGTTAGGAGACAAGCCCAACTCTGCCCAGCTCCCCAATTACTATTATAATGAAGCGCTCTATTTTACGACAAAGCAACAGACAGAAGAAGCGTTACGTATGTTGGATATCGGTTTGGAATGGTCGAAGAAAATGAACAATTGGAAATCCTACCAGATGATGCTTTTCAGAAAGTTTAATGTCTATTTGATGCAGAAAAAATATGCTGAAGCGAAATTGCCATTGGAGGAGATCATAAAAAATGGATTGTTGACACGCGATCTTTACAACAGTAAAATTGTTTATAGCCAATTGGCTGCTGTGAATGAATTGATGGGGGATTACAAAGAAGCACTTAAGATGTCCAATGTGGCGGGTAAGCTGTCTGATAGTATTCAGAAAGTCCAGCTTTTGGAGAAGATGAACGAAATGGAGGCGAAATACAAAACCGTAGAAAAAGAAAAATTGATTTTAAATCTACGTGCAGAGAAAGATCGCAATCAATTTAAGATCTTTCTTGTTTTAGGCATTGCTATTTTACTTTTCATCGTTGTTTTATTTGTCACCTTTTCCTATCGAAAACAACGGAAGCTGAATGGACAGATCCAGATCAATCATGAGATTGCCTTGGAGAAACTGGCGAAGGAAAAACAGTTGCAAATTTCCGAGTCCATGCTCAAAGCTGAAGAACAGGAACGGCAGCGTATTGCACAAGATTTGCACGATAGTATTGGTGGCATGCTGACAGGATTGAAATTTAAGATCGCTGGAGAGCAGAAGGGCGAATTCGATTTGACGAATGAACTACCGCACAAACTGAACGATATTTTGGGCGAAGTTCGACGAATATCGCATAATCTGATGCCCGAGTCATTACGGCAATTTGGTCTAATAGCAGCATTGGAACAATTGTGTCTTTCGATGAGAAATAATAAGGTGCAGATCCAATTTGAAAATTATGAGGACGAAGTACACCTTGACTTCCAAAAAGGGTTGGCAATATATCGGATCGTCCAGGAAGCGATCTCAAACGCATTGAAATATGCAGATGCAGACCTTATTATTGTTCAGGTAAGTAAATCACAGGGAATATTGGAGGTTTTGATTGAAGACAATGGAAAAGGGTTTGATTCTTCAGCGGCAAATTATGGAATGGGATTAAATAATATGGTCAACAGGATCAAATGGATCAATGGATCTATTGCTATGCAGAGCACACTTGGATCGGGTACACAGATTGAAATAGGAGTAGGTGTTTAGTTAAAAACTAATGTATGAAAATTATTGCCGTGTTGGACGATCATCCCTTATTATTGGAAGGGGTGACTTCTTTTCTCAATAATCAAAAAGGGTATAAGGTATATTCATTTCTGGAGCAAGTATCATTGATCGAATTCTTGGATACGACGGAAGTGGATTTGGTCCTTATGGATATGCAGCTTTTGAATACCAGCGGATTGGACGTCTGTCTACAGGTGAAGAAGCTGTTTCCAGAGGTTCCAGTTGTTGCATTAAGCAATTTAGCGGATCGTAATCTTATTTTTCAGTTTATGCGAAATGGCGGGAATGGTTATATACTAAAGGATGTTTCTAATGACGAATTCCTTCGTTGTGTACAACTTGGACTTGATGGAAAGAAAGCGCTTTGCGATAAAGCAAAGGATCTTTATGCCGGAGCTGTCACGTCCATGGAAGATCTTCCACGTTTAACACGAAGGGAAAAAGAGATTTTGACGATGGTTGCCGATGGCTATACCAGTAATCAGATTGCGGAGAAACTATTTTTAAGTCCCGTTACGATTGAAACCCACCGACGCAATCTTCTGACCAAATTCAAAGTAAAAAATATGATCGAATTGGTACAACTTGCGCTAACACATAAATTGTTGGGGTTCTAGCTTGTCGGAGCCATTATGCTAATGCTCACCATAACCGACATCATCCAGTTTTCCTTTAAAGACCCTAAATTGAATAATAAAATAGGCTACGACCAAAATTGCTGCAAAAATAAACCATCCCAAACCTACGGATAGGCCATATTCATGTGCTGCGGCATTCTGGATGGTAAGCGAGGGGTTTACCTCATTGGTTGATGGTAATAAAGTTGGAAACATAGAGGCCACTGTGGTTGCAAAGCTTCCCAGTATAAATAGGGAAGAGAACATAAAACCCGTACCATCTTTTTTGAACGTCCTGATCCAAAATTGTCCCAGCAGGCCAATCGCTGCAATCAACGGGAATATCCAGAGCCAATAATGATTTTGCAGATTATTTAAGGAGATTGGTTTTACATAATGCCAGACATAAGCAGATAGTATGACCAATACAAGTAATACGAAATTCAATTTAAATATGATGTCTTTAAGACGCTGATTTAAGGTGCTGGATGTTTTTAATATGACCCATCCCGCACCATGGATAGTCAGGGTGACGACTGCTACTAAACCTAGTATCAGTGTAAACCAGTCAATGATACCTTGATGTTCAGCCAAAGGGTCGAAAGTTGGGTTCCAGAGTGCGAGGAAGAAATAATGTGGTTCTTGCGTGGATACCCCGTTTTCAACCATCCCCAGATTGACTCCCCGAACGACGTTGCCTAAGGCAGCGCCAAAAAATAGTGCTAGGAGTAAGCTCGCTAAACCAAAAGCTTTATCCCATAACGCTTCCCAAAGTCGGTGATGTATTTGTCCTCTCAGCTCAAGACTTATTGCCCTAAAGATCAGTAACCATAATACGAGCATCAGCGGGAGGTAGAATCCACTAAAAGATGAAGCATAAAGTGTTGGAAAAGCAAAAAATAAAACGCCACCAGATGCGATCAGCCAAACTTCATTAGCGTCCCAAAAAGGGCCGATTGCATTTGTTACGGCCTTTTTCTCCTCTTCGGTCTTTGCGAAGAACAAATGCACAATTCCCGCTCCAAAATCATAACCATCGAGGACAACATAAATGCCCAACATAAAAGTCAATACGATAAACCAGAATATTTCCATAACAAATTAGTTTAAAGCAATATGAGGCTCGGGGCCTTTTCGAATAATTTTCAATACCAACATAAGGAACAACAATCCCAAAAGAATATAGAGTCCGACAAATCCCAGTAAAGTAAATAAGGTATTACCAGAAGATACCGTGGGCGATACCCCATCTACCATACGCATCAGATTGTAGACCAACCAAGGTTGTCGTCCTAGCTCGGATGTATACCAACCTGCCGTATTGGCGATATAAGGAAAGGGGATCATAAACATAATGATCCACAGTAACCATTTGGTCTGATATAGCTTATTTCGCCAAAGTAAGATGCTACCCAATACCATGATTCCAATGAATATTGTACCTAGACCAACCATGATGTGATAGCTATAATAGAGGCCGGGGACATTTGTTGGATGCAATGAGTCGTCAAATTCATTCAGGCCCTTTATTTCTGCATCCCAACGTTGATAGGTAAGGAAGCTTAAAACATTAGGCACTGCAATTTTATTGTCCAGTTTTTTGTTTTCCATATCAGGTTGACCGATCAGGATAATTTCGGATCCCCCTTTTTCTGTTTTGAAGATACCTTCCATCGCTGCGAATGATGCAGGTTGATATTTTACCACATTTTTGGCGGCTAGATCTCCTGTAGGAAATGCGAGCATGACAGATGAAATGGCACCAAAGATTACGCCGCTTTTAACGAATATCTTTCCAAATTTGCTATGTCTATCGCTGAGGAGATAGAAAGCTCCTATAGAGGCAACAAAAAAAGAACTTGTAACCAGAGATCCAGCTTGATTGTGGAGATAAGAAGGCCATAACCACGGATTGCTAAATAAAGAACTGAAATTGTTGAGTACAAACTTGCCATTTTCGAGAATTTCATAACCTACAGGGTGCTGCATCCAGGAATGTGTGGCAATAATTAAAAACCCACTGGCCCAAGACCCAATGAATACCATCAAACCGGAGAGAAAATGTAGTTTGTGACCAAGTAATTTTTCTCCGAAGAGAAACATGCCCAAAAAGGAAGACTCCAGGAAAAATGAAAACATTCCCTCCATGGCCAAGGTCTGCCCAATGATTCCCCCTGTAAGCTCAGAGAATTTTGCCCAATTTGTCCCAAATTGAAATTCCATGGGTATCCCTGTCACAACACCCATTGTAAAATTCAGTGCAAAGATTTTCATCCAAAACTTTGATGCATTGTTGTAATCTTCATTGTGCGTTTGTAAAAATTTCCATTTGAAATAAACAATCATCAATGATAATCCCATAGTCAATTGGGGAAATAAATAGTGGAATGTGATTGTAAAGGCAAATTGAAGCCGATTGTAAAGAATCATGTCTTCCATGGATCCGATTTTTGGTTAATGACATTTAAATATAGCTATTTTTTTGTCGTACCTACCCTTCAAAGTGTTTTATTTTTTTGTCTTATCTTCGCCCCAACAACAGAAAATAGCGAAAGGGAAGGGGAGCACAAGAGGTATGAAAAAAACGATAATTTTAATGGGTGTTTTGCTGATACCCATACTTTTTATTCTACTCAACAACAAGGACAGAGGCACGTTAGAGGCGGACAATATCGTATTTAGGGATAAATTATCCGATTACGGATTGTTCAAAGGGAAAATAGCTGATCTCGTACCCAATGATCAAGGGGTTTCTTATGAGCTGGCTTCCGCACTGTTTACAGATTATGCCGACAAAAAACGTGTTATTTTCCTGCCAAAAGGAAAGAAAATAGTGGCTTCTGATGATGGATTGCCAGATTTTCCAGATGGAACCATTATCGCGAAATCTTTTTTTTACCCAAAGAAAGACACTATACAAACGTCTACATTCGTATTGCTTGAAACACGTCTCCTGATCAACAAAGAGGGGCAGTGGAATGCCGCAACCTATCAATGGAATTCGACCCAAGATGAGGCCTTCTTATTAGCTGATAGTGCAGTTGTACCGGTTTCATTTTTAGATAATAAAGGCGTGAAACGACAGACAAATTATATCATTCCTTCACGAACAGACTGTATTGCATGTCATCGCCAGGGAGATCGTCTGCTCCCGATAGGTCCCAAAGTCAAAAATTTAAATCGGGTTGTGCTGCGGGATCGAGACACAATTCAACAGTTAGCATATCTGAAAGATAAAGGTATAATAGATATTCCGCTCTTGAGAAAGCTAACTTCGTTACCTAGCTATGATGACCTTAGTCAATCTACCGAGCACCGAGCAAGAGCTTATCTCGAGGTGAATTGCGCGCATTGTCATAATCCTAAGGGAACTGCTTATATGACTATGCTTGATCTCAGATTTGAAAGTCCGATAAACGAAACTGGGATTTGGCTCAAACAGGCAAAAATTATCGGACGAATGTCTGTACTAGGTGAGATGCATATGCCTCAAAAAGGAACTACTATACTTCATGAGGAAGGTGTAATACTAATCAAGGATTATCTTAAGTCCTTGAGATAAATAAAATTCAAATTTAGAAGCTATTGGTAATTAGGGTTTAATTGAGTGTTTTTCTACTCTTAAACCGGATTTTGCATATGTTTTAATAAAATCTATAGAATTAGTAGATTATATTGAAATATCTTTTATATTTGTGATAGATAAATTTCCCTTATCTTTTCTCAAATAGACAGCAGGGGAGGCGCTCGCCTCCCTGAATGTCTCCAAAATAGAAACAAGTTTTCGATTGGCGTTGGCACTTGTTCGTATTTTCTTATATTGCGGTCGTGTTTCCAATTAAATAATACTATCATGATGCGGTATACCAAACTTTTCATGGCAATGGCCATGTTTCTCTTCGTTACATTTGTTAATGCACAAAATAAGAAGCCTAATATAATCCTGATTCTTACAGATGATTTAGGGTATAGTGACCTCGGCTGTTATGGCAGTCCTAATATTTCAACCCCTTTTTTGGATTCAATCGCCAGTAAAGGTGTGCGGGCAACCAACTTTATGGTGTCAACCCCCTCTTGCACTCCCTCACGGGCATCTTTGCTGACCGGGCGCTATGCTTCCCGTTATAATCTACCTGCCCCAATCGGTCCCGGATCAAATCTCGGATTACCGGATGAGGAAGAAACTATTGCGGAGCTACTAAAAAAAGTAGGGTATCGTACGGGGCTGATCGGTAAGTGGCATCTTGGTGATAAACAAGCTTATCATCATCCAAATAAACAAGGATTCGATTTTTTCTATGGGATGCTGTATAGTCATGACTATCGCGACCCTTACGTAAAAACGGATTCTGTGATTAAAATTTTTAGAAATAGAAAACCGGAGGTTGTAGCACCCGATGATTCAGATTTAAGTGCCTTATACCATAAGGAAACAGTCGATTTTATAGAAAATCAGGATAAAGATCATCCATTCTTTTTATATTATGCGCATAATTTCCCACATCTTCCATTGGCTTTTGCGAACAAAAAGAATAAGTTTGCCGATCAGCAAAATGCAGGCCCATTAGGAGCGGTGATGCGCGAGCTGGATCATAACTTTGCCGAACTTTGGAAGACAGTTGAGAAAAAAGGATTGGCAGATAATACTATTCTGATTTTCTCAAGTGACAACGGCCCGTGGATTGCCTATCCTTCGCGGATGTCAGATGACCATGCAACAAAAAATTGGCATGTGGGTACCGCTGGAGTATTTAAAGGATCAAAAGCCGAAACGACCGAGGGGGGAGTACGTGTTCCATTTATCGTGTACGGAAAAGGATATGCGCAAGAAGGTAAGGTAATTAGACAGGCGATCAGCAACTTAGATGTGTTACCGACAATAGCGAAATGGACGGGAGCTCCTCTTCCAAAAAAATCCATCGATGGCCAGGTAATAGATGATTTATTGAGTGGTAAAACAGAGGATTTAAAGGCTGCACATCGACCTATATTTTTAGTAAACTACGGTCACGTTGAAGCTGTTCGATCAGGTGATTGGAAATATAGACGAGTACCGGCGGGTGTCAACCAGATATCGGGAAAGCCCTATGACGCGGTAGAAGAATTGCATAATATAGCTTGGGATCCAAGTGAGCGAACCAATATCTTAGCGGATTATCCCGAGAAAGCGGCGGAATTACGTTTACTGTTTGAAAACTTCGATGGGAATATGAAATAACAAAGAGATTAGGGGATATACGTTAACAGTACTCATTTCTCTGTAAGGAATATTGGGTCTATTTTTGAAATCGTCCTGTCTGTTTTATTGGCTTGTTTACAGATGCTGGTACTTTACTTATGACCAAGTTAACACCATCTTTGCCAGTAAATCCCTATTAACAGGTACTTTATATGGTTTTAACAGGGGGGTAATAGGGTTTTAACCCTGCTATACCCCTGTTAACCCCCTGTTATACCCCTGCTAATCCCCTATTAATACCTAAGTTGGTGTTAATCAATAGTTAATTTGTGCCCCAGCCGCTAAGCAAACAAATAAAAGCTGTCTAAAAAATAACGTAAGTCCCTGATAAGTGGGGTAAGTCTACTTTAAAGCAGCTTAAAATCCTTCTCCTTTACATCGCGACTATTAGGTCCAATGTAAACTTTGAAATCTCCCGGTTCGGCTACATAGTTCAGATTGTTATCAAAGAATTTGAGGTCTTTTACTCGAATCTCAAACTTAATAGTCTTCGTTTCACCTTTCTTTAAAAATATTTTTTGAAAACCTCTTAACTCTTTGACCGGACGGGTGACCGAACCGACCAAATCCTGGATATATAATTGAACAGTTTCTTCGGCATCATAATGACCTGTATTGCTAATAGTAATACGCGCTTGAATATTACTACTGCTGTCCAATGTGTTTTTATCTAGATGAATCTCACCATAGGTAAAGCTCGTGTAGCTCAATCCATAACCGAAAGGGTAGAGCGGGGAGTTGCTTACATCTAAATAATTCGATTTAAATTTTTCAAAATCCCCGGAATTACCATAAGGTCTTCCGGTGTTTTTGTGTGCATAATAGATCGGAATCTGTCCAACATTACGCGGAAAAGTTGCTGTAATCTTTCCCGAAGGGACAACATCTCCAAACAATACGTCCGCAACAGCCTTTCCAGTTTCTGAGCCTCCAAACCAAACATTTAATATGGCTGGAACATGTGCATCTTCCCAGGTAAGAGTAAGCGGTCTGCCTGTAAATAATACAAGAACAACTGGTTTCCCGGTTGATAACAATGCTTTTAAAAGGTTTTGTTGATTGGCGGGAATATCCAATTCGGAGCGGCTTGAGCTTTCACCTGACATTTCAGAGGATTCTCCAAGTGCCGCAACAACGACATCCGATTGTTGCGCGACTTTCACTGCTTCTGCAATAATTTCATCTTCTTTTCGGGGATCTCTAGTTATCGTACGACCAAACATTGTCGCATGCTTTTGGTAGGTAGGATCTTCCAATAAGTTACTTCCCAGATGCGTGAGGATATTTACTTTGTCTCCCAATACTGCTTTCATTCCTTCTACCAAAGATGCTGTTTTCTCCAATTCTGCACTCACACTCCAGGTCCCCGGCATATTGGCCCCTGAGTTGGCCAGGGGGCCAATCACAGCGATCGTACCTGATTTTTTTAATGGGAGCATCTGATTTTCATTTTTTAATAAAACAAATGATTTCGCTGCAATTTCTCTTGCTTTAGCATGATTGGCTGCAGAACCGATTATTGTTTTCGCACGCTGCTCATTGCAATAACGGTAAGGATCTTCGAATAATCCCAGTTTATACTTCGCTTCCAGTACAAACCGGCAAGCTCTATCAATATCAGTGAGTTTAACTTTACCTTCATCAAGTGATTTTTTTAAAGTTGTGAGAAAACCTTCGCCCACCATATCCATGTCAACTCCGGCATTTAAGCTTAAAGCCGAAACTTGTTGCAGATCTCCAAGTCCATGTGCTGTGAGTTCGTTAACAGCGGTATAGTCGGTTACAACCAGACCTTTAAAGCCCCATTGTTTGCGTAATACATCGGTCATCAACCATTTATTGGCCGAAGCAGGGACCCCATTAATGTCGTTGAAAGAGGTCATAATACTCCCAGCTCCGGCATCTATGGCCGCTTTGTAGGGTGGTAGATATTCATTGTACATACGATGGAGACTCATATCTGTGCTATTATAATCTCGGCCACCTTCTGCCGCACCGTATAACGCAAAATGTTTGACACAAGCCATCATAGTGTTGTGTGCAGCTAGATTATCGCCTTGAAAACCATGAACGATAGCCTCAGCAACTTTTGAACTTAGGTAAGTATCTTCACCCGCACCTTCGGAAATACGTCCCCATCTTGGATCTCTTGAAATATCTACCATTGGCGAAAAAGCCCAGTTAATACCATCAGCTGTAGCTTCTTCGGCAGCAATACGGGCAGACTGCTGAATTAACCCCATGTCCCATGTCGCTGCAAGCCCCAAGGGAATAGGGAAAACAGTGCGATAGCCATGTATTACATCCATACCGAAGATAATGGGAATCTTAAGTCTAGACTGTTTGATTGCAATTTCTTGGGTTTTGCGAATCTTGGTTGGTGTACTCATACTGAAGATACCACCAATCTGACCATTTCTGATTTTGGCTTCCACATCCGTGGAAACCGTAGTTCCCGTTGTCGCCTCACCGCCGGTGACTAGATTTAGCTGCCCGATCTTTTCTTCGATGGTCATTTTGGCCATAAGTCGGTCAATAAACTGATCCATTTTTTGATTCGACTGTGCTGGACTGGCATGCCAAGCTAAAAATGCAAGGAGGAATGTTCCTACTACTTTTTTCATGGTATTAATTTCTTTTATATGTGTACGGACTCTTGCTATGAGTGTGCTCAGCAGATCCGAATTTGTCGATGATTGAAGTTTCAATAGATAACGATTGCATTGTATATCTATATTATTTGCAGTTCATCTTCATCTATTTTTGTTATTTATAAAACAGGCTTGATAATTAGTTCAAGCTTGTTATTGACGATTTTATATTTTCGTGGATGGAACCATTTTCAACGTGTGACGGATTAAAAATGATTCCGGAATTTGCCACTACTTTAAATAAGGACTTGTAAAACCAAGTTTTTTCAATCCTTGCTGAATCTCTGGTGCTTGCATGAACAAGTCCCAGATTTTTCCTGTTCTATAGTTCTCGATCATGACAATGATCGGTCCTTGATCGATCGCTAGGTAGCGTTGCGGAAACCAATTGGCAGTTTCACTATAGGCGTCATAATAGCCATATTTACCCCAAACTTTGGGCCCCAGTTGTCTATTCAGATATTGTGCAAATTGAATACTTTCATGCGGCGAATAGGGCATAGAAGATAATGCTGCTGTGGGAGAGATTACTCCTGGGTCATTGTCCGGATGATGTGCATCGTATCCCTTGATAGAATAACTAGCTGTCCAGCCCCAACCTTTGTCTACACCATAACCTTTATAACCTTTTGGATTTTGCTGTGCATAAGCCAAGTTTATTTTGACATGATTGCGTGTCGCTTCCCAATAATCAGCATACTGATCTTTAAGTCCTTTCGGACTTAAACCCAAATAAGAATAATGTTCCCAAAATAAAGGGCCTACTTCGCCTTCTTTGGCATTGTGTTTAAGTACTAATGGGATATCATATTTTTTAGCGTTGCTTTTTATCCCTCCAGATCTAGCCCATCCTTCATGGTATACACTTGGTGCGATAGGGTGAGAGGGGGAAGAGGCAGCTAAAACATAAGTGATTAGGCATTCATCGTAGCCCTTGATCGGATGGTTCTGCTGAAAATTAAATTTTGGACTCCAATGCCAATAAAGCACATTTTGTCCATTTGTATAATGATTCCAGTCTATTTCTTTCCAAAGCTTATCGGCCTTTTGTGCGACTACTTTGGCGGCATCGCTTTTATCTTTCAAATACTCACGTACAGTGATAAGGCCTTGTGCTAAAAAGGCGGTTTCAACAATATCTCCGCCATTATCTTTTTCGCTGAAAGGTTTGGCTGTCCCTAATTCTCCGTCATACCAATGCGCCCATGCACCACGAAATCGCTCTATTTTGGCCAAATAGTCCATAATATGATTGAGCTTTTGCGTACCTTGATCCGCTGTGATAAATCCACGTTCCATGGCGACGATCATCCCCATTAGACCAAAACCACTTCCACCGATAGTTACGACGTTACGATCATTCTCGGGATAAACACCATCCATATGAATGCGTTCTCGGGCTAGCCCCGATGTTGGCTCGGCACCTTCCCAAAAATATTGAAAGGTTTGTTGCTGAATATTCGTCAATAGGGAGTCTTCATTTACTTTATTTTGACCTATAGAATCTTTTGTGGGCGGATCCCCGGATCCGTTGGTAGAGGTATTTTGGCATGAACTGCTGAGAAGAAGGGCCAAAGCAATACCAGTAAGGCTCGGATATGCTATTCGTTTTCTCATGGATAAAATATTTTTTAAGAGTCTTGAAAAATGTCCAAACGACTTGCAGGTCGTTTGGACGGAGCTATGTTTGTGTGTATTACCAACCTGGATTTTGGGGCATTTCTGGCGTTTGTATACGCTGATTTTCTGGAATTGGAAAGAGCAACATTTTATCTTGGAATGTTTTTCCATTTCCGGTCATCGCAGCCTTGGCTTGTTTTGTCCGTACTAAATCAAACCAACGATCGTGCTCAAAAGCCAGTTCAAGGCGCCTTTCTTTCCAGATCAATTGACGGAGCTGAGCCTGATCCGTTGTCGTTATTTTTGGTAGCTTGACACGGGTACGGATAATATTTAGTGCATCTAGCGCCTCGTTGCTATTACCTAATTCATTGGCTGCTTCGGCGAGGATGAGGTAAATCTCGCCTAAGCGAAGATAGCGGACGTTTTTGTCCGTGTGTTCAGCACCACCATTTGCCGAAGAATAGGCTTTTTCATTATACATCGGATTTTCGACGCCACTATCAATCAACCGGCCATCGTAAAGCGTTTCACCTCTAAAAATAATGGTTGCATCACGACGGATATCATCCTTTTCAGCATTAAAAGCATCCAACAGATTCTGGCTAGGGATATTGAAACCCCAACCTAGAGCGACTGCACCACCACGAGGAGCCTGTACCTGGCTATATTGTTTAATGCCATGGGCAATGGAACTTCCCCGCGCCTGCCACTCAAAAAGCGATTCGGGACCATTCTCACCTTCCAGTCTCCAGATTTTAGCATAATCAGACTCAAGACCATATCCACCGGAGTTGATGACAGTTTTTGCTAGGTCGGCAGCTTGCTGCCACTTGCTTTGATACAAATAAACTTTTGATAATAGACCCTGGGCAGCCCCTTTTGTCGCCCTCCCTAGATCCTTGGCTGCATACGCAGATTTAATAGGAAGGTTGTCAATCGCAAACTGTAGATCGGCTTCAATATGAGCATATACTTCGGCTGCCGGCTCCCTTTTGATATAATCGCGCTCTTGGATAGGGACATCCCCCCAGCCACGGACCAAATAGAAATAATTGAGTGCCCGAAGAAATCTGGCCTCTCCGATAAGCCTGTTTTTATAGGCCTCGTCGGTTAAACCATAACTTTCTGTATACTCAATTGCACGGGTAGCGCGACCGATAGATTTATACCAGCGTGCCCACATCGATTGAAATGAACCCGCTGTAGAAGTGTACGTAAGATTATCCAATAATAATTTGTCGCCACCTGAATCCGTTGCAGAGCTCCCTTTGTCTGCATTATCCGAAATCATTTCGGTTATGCCTAAAAAAGAGAAGGCATAATCCCAATCCGTAAACATGCCATAGACACCGTTCACAAATTGTTCGGGGGTATAGACCGTCCCGCTATCTTCTGCCTCAACATTTTCTTTTGAAGGAACATCTAAAAATTTGCTGTCTTTGCAGGAATGTAATGTCAAACCTGCACTGAGTACGATCGCTATATAGAGTTTATTAATTTTCATGGTGTTGTAATTTTAAAGATTAAAATTGCATGTTAAGTCCGAAAAGGAAATTGCGCGTGGTTGGATAAGCCGAAAGTTCGATACCTGAAGTTAGGTTTGGACTACCGTCACCCGCCAATTCTGGAGAGAAACCGCTATAGTTGGTAAACATAAATGGATTCTGAGCCGTTACATATAGTCGCAATTTTGATTTTGAGCTATATAGTTTATCAAAAGTATAGCCAACGGTGATGTTGTTGATACGGAAGTAACTGCCTGATTCTAAGAAATAACTTGACGCCCAAATCGCCCGTTCAGCACCGGGATGCACATTGGTTGAGCCTGGTCCTGTCCAACGGTTTTCAAAGGTCGACAGTGCAATATTTTCTCCACCATCGGTACGTGTACTTTTCATCCCGTTATAAATTTTATTTCCTCCGACACCATATCCTGAGATATTGAAATCAATAGCTTTGTAATTGATACCCAGATTAATGCCGTATGTTGAACTTGGTATAAAGGAACCGAAGAATTTCTTATCTCTGGTATCAATTACACCATCAGCATTTTGGTCCTTATATTTTAAGTAACCGGGTTTAGCTGGTCCAAAAGAGGGGTTATTGGCGATATCATTTGCATCCTGAAAAACACCGATGGATTCAAACATCCACCAACCGTAAATTGGCTGTCCGACGCGCAGCTGTTTTGTAATTTCACCATTGTTCAAACTTCCACCAGTAGCACCGTCATAAGTATGGACAACATCTGTTACTTTGTTGCTGTTATAGGAATAGTTGACACCCACGGAATAGCTAAAATCTGGCGATATACTTTTGTTCCAATTTAATGCAACTTCAACTCCTTGATTTAATACCTTGGCGCCATGCGCGTAATAGTTTTTTTCATCTGGTGAAGAATAGATTGGGGTGACGTCCAGAATGGTATTGGTATTCTTTTTATGATAATAATCGACTGATCCAGATAGATTATTAAATAAAGTGAAGTCGATTCCGGCACCTGTTTCCTTGGTAACCTCCCAGCTTAAGTCAACTGGAGGTGTTCCTTTTGCGCTACCATATACCATATTCTGTTCGGGACCAAAAACATAATTGTAATTGGAACTTTCTGGACTTGAGAAAATATTATACGCATTTAAAGGAATATTCTGGTTACCTAAATGTCCATAGTTTGCTCTGACTTTTAAGAAGTTGATCCAACTGATGTCTTTCATGAATTGTTCGTTGGATGCAGTCCAGCCAAAACCAAAGGATGGAAATGTTCCCCAATATTTACCTGTATTACGAAACACACTTGAGGCATCTCTTCGAACTGTAGCTGTTAAATAATAACGACTATCATAGTTGTATTGTACCCGTCCAAAATAAGACGCTAAGGCTCTAGGTGTATAGTATGTCTGCAATGAAACGATGTCATAACCATCTGATTTTCCTTTTGCTAAATTGATATTCCAATACTGTTCTTGTTCTGGAACATTATAGCCCATTTGGCTGTTCATACTGTTGATATCGTATTTTTCACGAGACATCCCCACCACAGCTTCGATATTGTGCTTATCAAATGTCTTGTTAAATGTTAGAAAGTTTTCCCATGACCATCTAAACTGTTCAAGATTTTCATATTTCAAACTATTATCAGCATAACTGGTATTCCCCGGCCTACTACCTTTTTCTTTATAGAATTCACTTTCAGCTCGTAAGGGATTTGCATTGAGCCAACGATCTTTAATGTCAGTGAAGATTCGTTGCTTTGAGTAGAATTTGTTTGCCCCAATGCGTGAATTTATTTTTAAATAGTCTGTAATTTTAAATTCACCTTCGAAGCTCCCCTGAAGTCGTAACGTATTTGTTCGTTCATTTTGTCTGAGAACCTCATAAACGGGGTTGCCAATTGTATTTAAATTTCCTATGGTTTGTCCAGTTGTTCCATCTATACCAACTATTCCGGTATTTTGGTTCACGCGTCCAATCCCATAACGACCATTGGAATACATTAAAGGAACTAATGGCGACTGTTTATATGCTGTTGTAAAAGCGCTATTTGGCTTTGGTGTAGCATTTGTCAAGGTTAAATTAAGATTTTGCGAAAATTTCAGCCTATTGTTTAAAAATTTATAAACATTGTTGTTACGGATCGTATTCCGGACATATTTGGAGCCATCAAGGATACCGTTTTCGGTAAAGTTATTTGCTGAAACAAAATAATCGACCTTTTCTGTACCACCAGCGATGTTTACAGCATTGTTAAACACCGTTCCGGTTTTGATCAATTCGTCATACCAATCAGTGTTATTAGGCTGATTTTCTTTTATTTCCCAATTGGTTATTCCAAGAGATTGCAAATTTTCATTAAAGTACGTTCTGAATTGATCCCCATTGGCCATTTTTACACGATTGAGAATTTTCTTCATTCCAGCATAACTTTCGTAATTGATGCTAACAGTACCCGCTTTACCCTTTTTTGTGGTTACGATAATGACACCATTTGCTGCTCTCAGACCATAGATAGATGCTGAGGATGCATCTTTCAACACATCCATAGATTCAATATCCGAAGGGTTGATGTTATTAATGTCGTCCTGTGCGATACCATCCACAACATATAAGGGATTTCGTCCTGACAGGGCTGTTCCCAGACCTCTAATGATGACATTGGGTGATGAGCCTGGGGCTTCATTGGCAACGATATTTAAACCCGCCGCTTTACCCTGAATGGACTGCATCGCTGACATCGCCGGTTGTTTGGCAATATCCGACGATTTTAACGAGCTAATTGATCCGGTGAGGTCAGTTTTTTTCTGTGTACCATAACCGATGACGACAACCTCTTCCAAGGCCTTATTTTCGTTCTCTAGAAAAACATTAAGTTGTGTTTGGTTTCCGATGGATACCGTTTGCGTGCGGTAGCCTAGAAAATTGAAAACTAAGGAGTCGGTAGGAGAGGCGTTAATCTGAAATTTACCCGTTGCGTCGGTTTTGGTAGATGCTGCTTTCCCCTTGATACTAATGGTGACCCCAGGCATGGTTGTCATGCTGGAACCATCTTTGACCACTCCCTGTATAGAAGTTTGTCCATAGGCAACTGAGACGACCATGGATGTCAAAAATAATGCGGATAGATTCCTCATATCGTAAAATTTTGGTGTTTGTTTAAAAATTCAATTGGTTATTCCCTCAGCAAATATGTTGATGTAGTACAAGTTTGCCAAAATTTAACGTTTGCACATCACTACTACAGTGAATTTATACTTTCTCAATGTAGTTTTTGTTTAGTTTTAATGTATTGTTATTGAGTTGTTTAATGTTTGTTTTTGTGTAAAAAAAAGAGCGCTTTAGTGTTGTTTTTACACTAAAGCGCTTGTGTGGTAATGATGTAGTCTATGTAGCGAAATTTTAACGTTCCAACAGAAATTCGGACAGGTTTTTGTCAGTTGGTATACCCAATTTTTTGCGCAATCGATAACGTCTGATCTCTACACCTCGTGTACTGATGTTGAGTAGCGAAGCAATCTCTTTACTGGACATATTGAGCCGTAAATAAGCACATAGTTTTAAATCATTGGGAACAAGATCCGGAAACTCCTGCTTTAATTTTTTAAAGAAATTCTCATGTGATTCATTAAAACTTTTCTCAAAAATATGCCAGTCACGATCGTCGTTATGCGCGTCTTCAATTAGCTTATTTATTTTTTTCAATTCGTCGGAACTGAGCTTGTTTCCTTCTGCATCTTTGAGCTGTTTGAGTTCATCATGTAGATTATTCAACATTTCATTTTTATAAACGATATTGAGCGCAGCATTGGCCAGCTCCTTGTTCTTTAAGCTGAGCTGAGCTTCCAACTGTTGGTTCTTTAATTTAATCCATTCCTTCTCCTGTTGTTCGGCATCTCTTTCCAATGCAATTTTCTTTTCTTCCAGCCATTTTCGCTTTGCTTGAAACTGTCTCTTTCTTTCTCGTTGAAGATTGAAATTATAAATAAGATAGATCAATCCGGTAACCATCAAGATATAGCAGATTTTTGCCCACCATGATAGGTACCAAGGATATTTAATTGTAAAAGATATTGTCTGTATTTCCGAAGTCAAGCCGGTATTGGTTCTAGCTCTTATCTTAATTTCAAAATGTCCATAAGGTAGGTTTGTGAAATCTTGATAAGCTGTTTCACTCCAGTCCGACCATTTATCTGAATAACCTTCTAAGTAATACTGATATTGTAAGGGGGAAGAAGAGTAATAGGGGCTTGAGAAACTCACCCTGAGGTTATTCTCGGATGAAGCCAACCTAAGATCTCCATTTGGTATGATTGTTTCTCCAGTTGTGAGATTGGTCAATTGCGCAATCTGGGGCGGAGGCAATACGTATTTATGATCTTGACCTGAATTCCGATAAATCGCAAAACCATCGTCTAACCCGATGAGATAATAATGATTTTCGATCGGTAGGATGTTTTCATAATTACTCATCATGCGATCTTGCAAGGGACTGAGTAAATTGGAATCTATTTTAAGCTTTCCTTTGCTATCAAAATCTACTTTAGCGATTTTTGTTTTCTGGATAAACCAATAGCTGTTGGTATTGATCGGGAAGACCTTATTAGCATTTTTATAACTTCCTAAGGCATTATTTAATTCGCTTGCATAACTAAAGCGTTTGACGATATTATCAAACTGCATGAATCCACTGTCAGTAGCAAAAACAAGATTGTTTTCTAATGTGTAGATGCCTGTAAATCTTCTTTTGGAAGCAAGACTATCTTGCTTCGATGTAAATTGAATTTGTGCTTGTTGAAAGTTTGGGTCAAGACCGATCAGCTGCACTTGTCCCCAATCTCCGATCCAGAATGAATGATTGTCTTTTTGGGCGAGGAATCGAACGGGTTCCTTAATCGAGGAAAATTGCTGTGCAAATCGAAGCTGCATATCATCAAATACGAACTTTGATAGTCCTGTATAATTCCCCTGAAGAATATTCTTTGTACCGAATATAGGTTTGAATACCCAACCGCCCGTAATTTTGGAAATCTTTTCCAATTTACCGTCAACCAGTTTAAAGGTTCCTTCGTTATGGCCGCAAATCAGTTCCGCACCAAATATGGCCAATGTCCAGACCTGACCATTTGAATTGGGAACCTGAACGAAATCTAAGGAGTTGTAATTGTTTAGCCCCTTCCATTCACTGACAAATAAGCCCTTATTTGTCCCTAAGTAAATTTTCCCCTGATAGATGATTGATGTATATACCGTACCGATTTTGCCTACAAAATCAGTATAAAAAGACAAAGAAGAGTTGATTTCAATCCGGTCAATCCCATTGTCCAGCCCTACCCAGATATTCTGTTGTTTATCTTTTGCGATGCTGAGTACAGTATTGTTCTGTAGTCCGTTATTTTTATTGATATGTTGAACTACTTCTCCATTTTTATTGATAATAATGACACCATTTTGAATGGTTCCAAACGCATACTGCCCGCCGAATAAATAAATTCCATTATTGATTTGGGATTGACTTAGTATTGGATTAGCGGGAATTGACCAAGGCCTGATATTTCCGCTGGAATCCATAAGATAGAGCCCGTGATGGGCGGTTGCGATAAGAGAATTATTTTTATCAAATGGTAATATTGCCAGTACATTTTTGTCTTTCAGGATCTCCTTACCTGATACAGGGACCAATTTGTCCGCTTTGAATTCATGAAGACCACTCGGAAGCTGTTCAAAAAACAGTTGATCGTTGAGCTGATGCGGAAATAAAAAAGGCTCACCTTTAGCCGTAAGTGGTCTAATTGTATTATTCTCCCATATATAGGCCTTGGAGAAAGTATGAAAGAATACACGATGATCCTCAACGATAATTTTCCATATTTCTTCGTTTGGAAAATAAGTCTTGTCTTTGACCAGTCTGGAAAGGCTATGATAGCTCATGTCCCCAAATGCCTTTGATGTCCAATAGCCAAATTCCCCTCGTCCACCGGTGTATACTCTTCCAGCTTTATCAACAGCTACACTGCGGACAGTCGAGTGGTTGGGGAGTGGGTATATGCGCCAGTATTGTCCATCAAACCGCAATAAGCCCTCTGTATTGGCACTGTAGATTCGCCCTTCATGATCAATAGCCAAAGACCAATTTTGGTTTCCTGCCTTGTATTGGCTTTTCTTGTATTGCTTTACAAAAGGTGTGCCCGTAGGTATGATTGTCTGACAATAGCCAGTATTCATATAAAGAACAAAAAAAGCACAAAACCAAAAGATATAGGCTATGCTATATTTTCTCGAGACCATCTAACACCTCACTTTAAATTAATTTGAAAAGCAATATATAGATTTTATCGCAAAAGGGAGAATGCCTACGGCAGATGAATGTCATTATAGACATTCAAGCTTATTTTTTTGACTAAAAAGTCGAAATCGTTTTCGCATTTTTAATAGCCCAATTCATTGAAGGCTACTCGTTTTTTAATTACCTTGGAAACAAATAACCAAACAAAACACGACTATGACTTGATCAAATCTTTAAAAATTAGATTTGGATTCAAACGAATTGCTCAAGGAGTGAATCCATCAATTTAAAACTAAACCCAAAAACACTAAACAGTAAAATTATGAAATCAAAGCTTTTCAGAAGAGGGCCCTGTGCGCTTATTCCCTTTGCTTCCATGGCAATATTTTTGTCACCGGGACTATCATTGGGGGTAACTAAAGGCGATGACAGAGGTATCTATCATCAAATTAATCAAGAAGAATCGGAAATCAGAGGTAAGGTTGTTAACAAAGATAATTCCCCCTTGCAGGGAGTTTCTATAAGTGTAAAGGGAGCCCCTGGCCGGAGTACACAGACTAACGATAAAGGTGAGTTTATGTTGAAGGTACCTGCGAATGCAACATTAACTTTTTCTTCCATTGGTTACGCTGGGCAAGAGGTCAAACTTGCTGTAAATCAAAAGACAGTACAGCTCACCTTACAATCGAACGAGTCACTTATGGATGAGGTCGTCGTTGTGGGCTATGGAACACAACGAAAAAGTGATTTAACAGGTTCCGTGTCTTCCATTAACGCGAATCAAATTAATGCATTCCCCTTGGCAGGTACTGCACAAGCTTTACAGGGAAGAGCGCCTGGGGTCTCAGTGACCAGCACAAATGGAGAGCCCGGTAAAGCTCCTCGCGTACGGATTAGGGGCGGTAGTTCTATCAATGCGAGTAGTGATCCATTGTATGTGGTTGATGGCTTTCCTGGTAGTTCGGCCCCCGCTCCCGAAGATGTCGAATCTATCGAGGTGTTAAAAGACGCTTCTGCAACAGCTATTTATGGCTCCCGAGGTGCCAATGGAGTGATCATGATAACAACGAAAAAGGGACGTTCGGGCAAACCTATTATTGAATTAAATAATTCCTTTGCTTCACAGAAAGTAGGGAAGCGCCTTTCGCTATTAAATGCGTCGGAATTTGCCTCCTATATTAACGATACCTATAAGAATGCTGGGAACAATAATCTACCATTTAAAGATCCGGGGTCCCTGGGTGAAGGAACCGATTGGCAGGACCTTATTTTTAGAAATGGAAACCAGTTGAATAATCAAGTGTCCGTGTCGGGAGGCAGTGACAATATCAGATATTATACTTCCGTCAGTCATTTTGGACAAAAGGGAACTGTGATCAACTCGGATTTTAGAAGACTTTCCGGGACTTCAAATTTAGAGATGAAGGTTTCTGATCGCATCAAAATCGGAACAAGACTACTGTTTAATCGCAATAAATTAAACGGTGTAAGAACACAGGAAGGAAGTAGCGGAACGACAGGTGCGGGTGTGATCTCCGCAGCCTTGCGTTTTGAACCTACACAGGGAGTTTACGATGACGAAGGAAAATACACCTTGAAGCAGTTCGGTGACCCGCATGACAATCCGGTGGCTGCTGCGATGGAAAGGAAAAACGAAGTGATTACAGATCTGTTTCAGGGGAATGGATTTGTGGAGTTGGGGATCCTCAAAAATCTGATCTTTCGCAGCACCTTCGGTGTACAGGTCAGCAATCAACGTACAGGTAATTATGTCTCAAAAGAACTTGTCGAAGGAAGAAATTTCGGTGGAGTTGGATCGATCGCGGCACATAAAAATACCAATTTGATCAATGAAAACTTCCTGACCTATACGCAAACCATTCACGAAGACCATAATCTGAATGCGATGGCTGGTTATTCCTATCAGAGTTCTAGAAATGAAACCTGGCAGGCCAATAATCGAAATTTCATTTCAGACAGCTTTAGCTATTGGAATCTAGGTGCTGGTTCCAATTATCAAAATGCATCTTCGAATCTTGAAGACTGGGTAATGTCTTCATTTTATGGACGTTTAAACTACAATTACAAAAATCGTTACTTTATTACTGCTACAGGTAGGTATGATGGCTCCTCGAAGTTTGGTGACAACAATAAATGGGCTTTCTTTCCTTCTGGGGCGCTTGCCTGGAACCTGAGTCAGGAGCCGTTTATGAAATCGATCGATTGGCTGAGCAATTTAAAATTGCGAACAAGTTATGGCGAAACCGGAAACTCGGAAATTGGTTCCTACCAATCCTTGGCTAGATTTTCACCTACCTTGACAACAATGGGCGGAAGTCCAGTTAACGCAGTGCGCCCCACAAATGTCGCCAACCCGAATCTGACTTGGGAAACGACTAAACAGACAGATGCCGGATTGGATATCGGTATTCTAAAGAGCCGAATCAACCTATCAGTAGACTATTATTACAAAAAAACGATCAATCTCTTGTATCAGGTGCCACTGCCGCTCTATTCAGGTTTTACTACGGCGCTCCAAAATGTGGGAAGTGTACAAAACAAAGGTTGGGAATTTGGTTTGCAGACAACCAATCTCAACAGTGCCTTTGGATGGAAAACAGATTTTAACATCAGTTTCAATCGCAACAAGATTTTGCAGCTTCCTGGAGGCGAGATTCGATATAATACGATCCCTGGTCACATGCTTTCAACGGATTCGCAGTTGCTACGCGAAGGAGAGGTACTCGGCGCATTTTTTGGATGGGTGACAGATGGAATTTATCAGCAGGGCGACGATTTTAGTGCACAACCAAATAAGAAACCTGGAGATATTCGCTATAAGGATTTATTTGGGCGCGATAAAAATAATCAATTGATCGCCGGTGCTAATGGTGTTGTCAATGCTGACGATCGTACGATTATAGGCAATCCAAATCCTGATTTCACCTTCGGTTTTAACAATGATTTTAAGTATAAGAATTTTGATCTGAATATTTTTATGCAAGGAAGTTATGGCAATGATATGTTGAACATCACACGAATGGAACTCGATTGGATGGCCGGAAAAGGAAATGCGACAAAGGATGCACTACGACGCTGGACACCCGAAAATACCAATACTGACGTACCAAGGGCAAGCTCAACCAACAATCCCGAAGTTTCCTCGCGCTGGGTGGAAGATGGCTCTTACCTTCGGTTAAAGAATCTTGCTCTTGGCTATAATTTTTCAGAAAAATCACTCGAGAAAATTCATCTAAAATATTTAAGAATATATGTCAGTGCACAAAATATATGGACATGGACCAACTACACGGGTTTTGATCCTGAAGTAAGCTATCAGGACTCTAACCGAAATGTCGGATTAGATTACATGGGCTACCCCAATATTAAATCGTATACCCTTGGCTTAAATATAAGGTTTTGACATTACTAAGAACCATCTAAGTACTATTGATGGTAGTTAAATGAAAAATAAATAATCTGGGTGCAGCAATTTTCAGCTAGATGCTCGAAATAGGCACCTGTTAATAATTCATGCTCATGAAAAAGATAACGATATATCGTATTATACTTACGACGCTGTGTTTTACCAGCTTGTTTTCCTGTACCAAACTGAACGAGGAACCGGTAAGTATTTTGGATCCTAAACAATATTTTAAGACGGAAGCGGATGCAGAAGCTTCCGTGATGGGGATTTACGGGCTTTTAGCCAATGCAGATTTTTATGGACGGCGATTGACCATGGTACTGCAATTGCTGGGTGATGACATTGATATTGCGGATATTGGTACGCAATCTAGTCGGATTCAGTTGAACAGTTTTACACATGATGCGAGCAATCAGGATCTACTCGCGGTATGGAAAACCGCTTATCTGGGTATTGGCGCTGCAAACGCCGCAATAGATGGTATTCCAGCCGTCACAATGAATGAGGCTAAAAAATCCGCCCTCATTGCCGAAGCGAGGTTACTTCGGGCGCTATATTACTATCACTTGGTTCAACTATTTGGGGATATCCCCTATATTGGGGAATTCGTCAGTGATCCAAGCAAGGTAATTGCTATCAGCAAAACTCCAGCAGCAAAGGTTTATGACAATATCATCGCAGATTGTGAATATGCGATAGTGAATTTGCCAGATACCTATGCCAATAACAACAAAGCAAGACCATCCAAAGGAGCCGCTCAGACTTTGTTGGCTTCGGTCTATATGGTCTTGAAAAAATGGGATGATGCCGCTAAGATGGCTGAGGCTGTGATCAATGATGCAAACAAATACCAGTATGCTCTGGTCAAAGATTATAATAGTCTATGGGATGCTGATCTTGGTTTTCAGACAGAGCATGTTTGGGTAGTTGATTTTCTAGGAGGAATTACCGGAGAAAATGCGTCCAACCAAGATTATACGGCGCCGATGACCGGTGTGCGGGACGCCGATATGTTGGGATGGAGTGTTATTGTACCATCAAATGGTGTATATGATAGCTTTTCTGATCAAGATTACAGAAAGAAAATTAGTTTTCTGACGGAAACACCGGTAAAAGGAGTGATGACACCCTATCAGAAGTGGAAATGGCCTCGTATACATACCGCAAAATGGTGTTTGCATCCGGGTACGAATGCTGGAGCGGATGGCTCTGACTCCGATATCAAACATGTTATCTTTCGCTATGCCGAAGTTCTTTTAATGGCAGCTGAAGCATTAAATGAAAGTAAAGGCGGACCAACGGAAAAGGCTTATAGCTATATAAATGCTGTTCGGGCTAGAGCAAGGTATACGCCACAGGGCGTACAGAATTATCCTGCCGACCTGGCAACGGGTATGTCGCAGACAGACTTTCGAAAAGCAGTGCAGGAAGAACGTCGTGTTGAATTAGCTTTTGAATGGAAAAGATGGTACGATATCAAACGTTGGGGACAAGTAGTAGATGCATTTACTAGGCAGGGAGCCTATGAAAGCCAACCAAAAGTAAAAGATTTTCATGCACTGACGCCTATTCCTCAGGATGAAATCGCACGTAATACAAATTTACTGCCTCAAAATCCAGGGTATTAGAACAGCAATATCAGACTTCTTTGGAGCTAAATGAAAGAAAATATCAACTTGTAAATAAGTTGATATTTTCTTTTTAAGAATAGATAACACCTTTTTTATACCATCGTCAAGAATGAAACAGCGATTGAAAATTTAATTTTCTTCAAAATCCGTTTAATTCTGCTGGAAATCAGGAAAAAAGACATTTTTTCCACCTATTCGAACGAAAAATCTCCCTCTAGAGACCGACTATTTTTGATATTTGGTTTCATTTATTGAGTTCACAATAACCACATAAACCAAGAGAACTATGATAACACCGATAACCAAAACGGTAGGGAAGGGTTTGCTTTTATTTTCGCTGATGAGTATGGCTGCACCAAATGTATTTGCACAGTCTCAGCTAAAAATATCCGGAAAAGTAACCTCACCTGCAGGCGAACCACTTGCAGGGGTGACAGTACAGATTAAAGGCGCAAAGAATGGAACCGTTACAGATGTATCCGGCAATTATCAGATTCTTGCCAAGGATATTGATGTATTGATTTTTTCACTTGTAGGTAGAGAAAAAACAGAAATAGCTGTTGATAAAAAAGATCATATCAATCTCGTACTACAAGAGTCAAGTAGCCTAATGGACGAAGTCGTCGTTGTAGGTTACGGAACACAGAAAAAGAGCAATTTGACTGGAGCCGTTGCTGCAGTAGACGGAAAAGTGCTGAATAAACGAATTGCGACTAATCCTACACAATTACTTCAAGGGCGTATGCCGGGACTTCGTGTGACACAAGGATCCGGAGAGGCAGGTAATGAAAATGTGAATTTACAAGTTCGGGGATTAGGATCTTATGGTGCTTCCTCCGCACCATTGGTCATTGTGGATGGGATTCCCGGTAGTTTGGAGAACCTGAATCCACAGGCGATTGAAAATATTACGGTATTAAAAGACGCCGCCTCAGCAGCAATCTATGGCGCAAGAGCAGCAAACGGTGTGATCCTTGTAACAACCAAACAGGGTAAATCCGGAAAAGCACAACTGAGCTACGATTACAATGTTGGAATAACAAAAGCTTCAGCATTACCTGATTTGGTCTATAATTCCGTAGATTATATGACCCTATATAATCAAGCTGCTAAAAATTCAGGCATCACCAATGCGAATTCGCTGTTCAGCCAGGAAATGATTGATGCATATAAAAATGCGACAGACAAAACGCTTTATCCTGACTTTAACTGGTTGGATGCCGTGTTTAAAACTGTACCCGTACAAACGCATAATTTAAGTTTAAGTGGTGGTGCTAATGGGACCAATTATAACGTCATCCTTGGTTATGTCGATCAGCCCGATATTATGATTGGTACGTCCTTTAAAAAGTATAATCTCCAATTGAACCTGAACTCGAAAATCAACGATAGAATAAGTTTTGGTTCGAGTATTACATTGAATTATCGTGATCGAAAATATCCGAGAAACGGAGCTGAAGATCAGTTCCTGTCCACAATAAGCCAGTCTCCGTTATATGGTCCTGTGCTTCCAGATGGAAGCGGCCGATATACTTCCCGAGCTTACCCATTTCAGTCACCCAATAAAAACCCGGTTGCGGTTGCAGACAACGCATTGACTAGACTGAACAATTACTTTATGCAGGGCAATATCTTTGTGAATATAAAGCTATTGGAGGGTTTAGAATGGAAAACCAGCGGTGGTTTAACATATAGTTTTAACAAAAACTATACAAACAAACCAGTGATCAATCAGTATATGTGGCAGGCAAAACCAGATGCACTTCCTGCACGCCAATTGGATGTCGGAGGACAAGGATTGGAGGTGACTGATGATAACAATGTATATCCTGTCGGGTATACCCAACTGACTTACGACAAGTCAGTTGGAGACCATAATTTGAAAGTATTAGCCGGCACACAAGCAGAATATAACAAGACGCAAAAATTATTCGGTAGCAGATTACAATTCCCTAATAAAGACCTGCTTGAATTGGATGGTGGTGGTGCCGGACAACAGTCAAATAGTGGCGTGACTGATGAATGGTCTTTAAGATCTTATTACGGTCGGTTAAATTATGATTATAAAGGCAAATACCTGTTGGAGGGAAATGCCCGTTATGATGCTTCTTCACGTTTTCCCGAAAATCGAAAATGGGCCTTTTTCCCGTCTGTATCAGCAGGATGGAAGATCTCAGATGAAGCTTTTTTTGGCGAACGGCTTAAAGAGACAGTCAATGAAGTCAAACTCAGAGCTTCCATCGGAACCCTCGGGAATCAGAATATCGGAAACTATCCTTATCAAACTGTTTACAGCTCTGCTTTTGCCTATCCATTTGAAGAAACCCTACAACAGGGAGCACGTCAGGTTGCTATGGCAAATGAACGCATCAAGTGGGAAAGTACCAAAGTATTGGATTTTGGTATTGATCTTGGATTCTGGAATAATAAGTTGACAGCCTCTTTTGATTGGTACAATAAAGTGACCTCTGATATTCTGTCACCGTCGACAGCATTCCCTTCCTATATCGGTCTTACTGCACCGACGGTAAATTATGGAACCTTGCGTAATAGGGGGATCGAACTCGGACTTCAATACCGTGAAAAAATTGGGGAGGTATCCTTAACATTAAATGGTAATATCCAGGCCAATAGCAATAAGGTTATAAAATATGGCGCTGAACGTATTTCAGGCAATACAATTGTTCGGGAGGGGTTACCATATGGCAGTTTCTACTTACTGGAAAGTGTAGGAATATTTCGCTCGAAGGAAGAGATCGCAAGTTCGCCAAAACAACAAGTCCCAGCGCAACCTGGCTATTTGAAATTTGCGGATGTCGATGGCGATAACAAGGTGGACAATAATGACCGCGTTGTAGTACCTGGGGCATTTCCAGATTTTGATTATTCATTTAATGCTACCGCAGTATGGAAAAACTTTGATTTTACAGCATTTTTCTTTGGATCTCAAGGCCAAAAAATATTTGTTAGCGAATGGGGAATTGTTCCTTTTAGACAAGGTGGGACTTTCACGCGGGAATGGATGGACGCTTGGACACCGGAAAATCCAAATGCATCGTTGCCGATTGTAGGATTAGACAATTCACCAGCAGCAAATAATGTACGGACGGCCTCTACATTTTTCTTGAAAGATGGATCTTTCTTACGATTGAAAAATATTCAAATAGGTTACAGTATTCCACAGAATACATTATCAAAGGCAGGTATTTCGGGACTCCGTGTTTATTTTGCCGCGGATAATCTGGTTACTTTTTCGAAGTTCCCGGGTTTAGATCCTGAAAGAGGTGTATCGTCCAGTGGTGGGGCGACCTCAGGACGTTATGTAACCCATCCTCAAAATAAAGTTTTTGCATTTGGTGCAAATATCACCTTCTAACTGATGAGATCATGAAAATTAAACTAAAAAAGACATATCTATATTTTTGTTTGGCGGCTACGACAGCGCTGGGCAGTTGTGCGAAAGATTTCTTAGATAAAAACCCAACGGATAAAATACCTGAATCAACTTTTTGGAAAACGCAAGCAGATGCAGACCTTGCACTATCGGGCGTGTATGAATTCTTATGCAGGGGATATAATTCTACATCCTCTTCCAATGCCCGAGGGGGCTGGGGTGGGGCAAGCATGTTCTGGGACGGCTTGTCCGATGATGCATTCATATCAAGCACATCCAATAATTTTAATACAATTTCTAGAGGTGGATTGACCTCAACGACAGGCGGTATGCAAGCGGAAGGCTATGAAATCTCCTATCAAGCAATCGCAGCCTGTAATAAATTGATTGCCAATATAGACCGTATCACCAGCATGAGCCAGCAGGATCGGGATCGCTATAAAGCCGAAACCCGTTTCATTCGTGCGCATTATTATTTTTTATTGACTAATCTCTATGGTGATGTGCCACTGACACTTGAGCCACTGGGTTTGGATGATGCCAGCGCTAGACTGGGAAGGACTGAAAAAAGCAAAGTTTTAGAGGCTGTTTTAGCAGATCTTGATTATGCCATTGAAAAGTTGCCAAATACCGCATATAAAGGACATGCTGTCAGAGGTGCCGCACTCGGTTATAAAGCAAAAGTATTATTGACAAATAAAAAATGGGCTGAAGCTGCCGCAGTGGCAAAGATGGTCATGGATGAAAACAAATTTTCGATCTATCAAGGTGGCTATCGGGATTTATTTAGAAAACCTGGTCAAAATAGTAATCCTGAAATCATGTTCTCAGCGCGTTTTCTACCACCTAATATGTATAGCCCCGCAGATATGATGTATTCCTATTTAATGACGGTGCAGCCGCTGGGGTATCTGGTTGATTCCTACTATTGTATTGATGGTAAGGATATCAATACTTCTGCCAAATATGATGCGAAAAATCCTTATGAAAATCGTGATCCCCGATTGAAGGCATCTATCATCTATCAGGGAGTATGGCGTGGAACGACAGCTTCTTCTGCCTTTGATCCTGTAGCAGCGGATGTTAAGGGGGGCTTCTTGCCCAGGAAATATATCAATGAAGCCAAATGGCCAACCAGCTACGCTACACAAAGTGATCAAGATTGGGTATTTCTTCGTTACGCAGATATTCTGCTGATGTATGCAGAAGCAAAAAACGAAAGTGCTGGACCTGAGCAAACAGCCGTCGATGCATTGAATCAGGTACGATCCCGTGCAGATGTGAAAATGCCTTTGCTGCAATTTAGTTCCGGATTGACAAAAGAAGAATTTCGCGATATTATCCGTCACGAGCGACGTGTTGAATTGGCTCTGGAAGGACAGCGTTACTTTGATCTAAAACGTTGGGGACTTATAAAACAAGTCATGGACAAAACCAAAGATCCCGATGGTGCAATGCGCTTATTTGCTGAGCGGGATACCTTATGGCCTGTACCGCAGTCCGAAGTAGATATTGCTAAAAGTTTGGGAAATGATAAATTTACGCAGACAAAAGGTTTCTAACATATAACCATTATAGGCATGAAAACTAAACTCAAGATGTATAAAATACTATTCCTGATACTCTTGATCTCAGGAATCTCAAGTGGCGCATCGATGGCGCAAGAAAATAAGCTACCTGATAGTCTACGGATGAAATGGTGGGAGGAAGCCAGATTTGGTATGTTTATCCATTGGGGCGTATATGCACAATTTGGCGGTGTCTATCGTGGTCATGAACAAGCTCGGGGTGGAGCGGAATGGATTATGAACCGTTCAAAAATCCCTGTTGACGAATATCAGGCAATGGCGGGCCAGTTTAATCCTATACAATATAATCCCGACGAATGGGTGCGAATGGCGAAAGATGCCGGCATGAAATACCTCATTATTACAGCCAAACATCACGATGGTTTTGCGTTGTTCGAAACCAAAACCAGCAAATGGAATATGGTCGATGCGACTCCTTATGGTAAAGATCTGCTAAAGCCTTTGGCCGCCGCCTGTAAAAAGTATGGTGTCAAATTAGGTTTCTACTATTCACAAGCGCAAGATTGGAATAATCCTGGAGGTTCGGCAGCGCGGAAACTCATGCGCGAAGGCTGGCCCAATCCGGACTCGGCTAAAATAGATGCCTATACCTTAGCGCATAAAGGCCATTGGGACCCAAAGCAAGAAACTGCGAGTTTTGATGACTATATCAAAAATGTATCTGTACCACAGGTGAAAGAACTTTTGAGTAATTATGGTGATATTTCCATCTTGTGGTGGGATACGCCAACAAATATGACTGATGAAGCTGCAAGCATGTTACAGGAACAACTGCGCCTGCAACCCAATATTATTACCAATGATCGTTTGAAAAGACCAAATTTTCCGGGGGATACAAAGACGCCAGAACAGAAAATTCCAGATTGGAGTGAATTGGAAGGAAAACATTGGGAAACTTGTATGACTATGAACGGAACCTGGGGATTTCGTACTTCTGACCATAAATGGAAGTCGGCAGAAACATTGATCCGTAATTTGGTTGATATCGCATCAAAAGGCGGGAATTATTTGCTCAATGTTGGTCCGAAACCCGATGGAAGCTTTCCACAGGAAAGCATAGACAGATTGGCGACGATAGGCAAGTGGATGAAAATAAACAGTGAAGCAATTTATGCAACCAAAAGCAGCCCACTGCAACCCTTTGAGTGGGGAAGATGCACAATGAAGGAACAGGGCAACAAGACCCTGCTTTACCTGACCATATTTGACTGGCCTCAAGATGGAACGGTCGTTCTTCCAGTAAAAAATAAAGTTTTAAAAGCCAGTTTTTTAGCGAATGGTAAAACGCTTAAAGTGAAATCTCAGTCTGATGCGATCAAAATTGACGTTTCCAAACAGGCAATTGATCCTGTCGCAACTGTGATCAAAATTGAGTTGGCTGGAAAACTAGAAAGAGATAAGACTGCCACAGCAAAGAAAATGAAAACCGGAGCCTTGGATGAATAAGCTGAATCCAAAGATTAAGAAAAGAGAACCATATTTAATGATAAAGGAAAATAAGTTTTATAAAATACTTGCATTGCTATTGGGATTTGGAGCTTTACAGCTCCAGGCTCAGGAATCAAAGCGAATCGACCGGGAATGGGACTTTCTGAAGAGCGATCTTGGGGGGATTTGGGAAGCTGTACGGCCGGTCGGGGCGGGCAATCCAGAATCCGTTCCACTATGGCAAACCGTTAGTTTGCCTCATTGTTACAACGCCTTAGATGCTGTTGATCCAGCTGTCAATTATTATCAGGGCCCAGGTTGGTATAGAAAGACATTAACCATTGAAAATCCCTATCCAAATGGTCGTACATTGCTTCATTTTGAAGGTGCGGGACAAAAGTCTACGGTTTATATCCATACGCAAAAGGTTGGGGAACATGTCGGCGGCTATGACGAATGGACAGTAGATATTACTGAGGCTGTCGAACAGTTTAAAAAAACCGAAGCCTATAAAACACAGTTTAAAGGGAAGATACCGATTTCAATTCGGGTAGATAACTCGCGTGACCTCGAAATGATTCCCTCAGACCTGTCCGATTTTAACCTTTATGGAGGTATCTATCGCCATCTGAATTTGAAATATGTACCACAGACAGCCTTAGAAAGAGTCTTTGTTAGCTCTACAGTGGATGCAGATGGAAAACAGGGGGTATTGCAAATCCGTGGTCGCCTATTAACACAATCCAACAGCTCAAATTGTGATGTCGAAACACAGCTTTATGACCCTTCAGGTAAATTGCTACTGAGTCAGACGCCAGTTGTTCGTTCGGTGGAAGGATCTCTTGACTTTGGAAAATTAACGGTTAAAAAACCTGAATTGTGGAGCCCAGATCATCCCGCTTTGTATCGTTTGGTAACCATCGTTAAAAGCAATGGACAGACATTTAAAGAAGAGAGCCTTTTTGGTTTCCGGCATGTAGAATTTAAAGATAATGGCCCCTTTTTATTAAACGGGAAAAGACTTTTGCTTCGGGGAACGCATCGTCATGAAGATCATGCTGCTGTAGGAGCGGCCATGACAGATGCACAGATTTTACAGGAAATGACGATGATGAAAGAGATGGGCGTCAATTTCATTCGGCTGGGTCATTATCAACAGAGCCGCAGGGTTCTCGAAGCCTGTGATAGTCTTGGTATTTTGGTTTGGGAGGAAATCCCTTGGTGCCGTGGTGGTTTGGGTGGTGAAATCTATCAGCAACAAGGGAAACGGATGTTGACAAATATGATTGAGCAGCACTATAATCACCCTTCGATCATTATTTGGGGGCTGGGTAATGAAAATGATTGGCCCGGCGATTTCCCCGAATTCGACAAGGAGAAAATCAGGACATTTATGCGGGAATTGCATTTACTTTCCCACCAATTGGATCCCAGTCGAAAAACGGCCATACGACGTTGTGACTTTTGTAAAGATATTGTTGATGTGTATTCACCCTCTATCTGGGCTGGTTGGTATCGTGGAGTGTATACAGACTATAAAACGGCCTCGGCAGAGGAAATGAAAAAGGTCAAACATTTTCTTCATGTGGAATGGGGCGGAGATAGTCATGCTCGCCGCCATGCAGAGGATCCTGATCGTGCACTAGCCAAAATAGAAGGCGATGGTACCACCGATGAACGGGCTGGCGATGCATCCCTCGTGGGGGGTGCTGCAAGAGTTTCCAAGGATGGGGACTGGAGTGAAAGCTATATCTGTAATTTGATCGATTGGCACCTCAAGGAGCAAGAAACCATGCCTTGGCTTACGGGTACTGCATATTGGCCCTTTAAAGATTTTTCGACACCTGTTCGTCCAGATAATCCGGTTCCCTATGTCAACCAGAAAGGTGTTGTCGAACGCGATTTTACGAAGAAGGAATCCTATTACGTATTTCAATCGTATTGGACTTCAAAACCCATGCTTCATATCTACGGACACTCTTGGCCTGTTCGTTGGGGCGGGGCGGATGAGGCAAAGATGATCAAAGTATATTCCAATGCGAAAGAGGTCGAACTATTTGTCAATGGCGAAAGTCAGGGGATAAAGAAAAGAAATAGCCAAGATTTCCCCGCTGCTGGATTGCGTTGGATGGTGAAGTTACGTGAGGGAAAAAATCAGATCAAAGCTGTTACCAAAAATGGTAAGGAGCTTATGACAGATCAGATTGAACAAGTGTATCAGACACAGCGTTGGGGCAAACCTGCGAAATTACAGGTTGAAGAAATTGCACGGGAAGATGATATCCTAACGGTGCAGGCCAAGGTATTGGATAAAGATGGTATTCTTTGTCTGGATGCCAAAAACTGGATCTATTTTGATGCTACAGGAGATGGTGAGCTGATCATTGATCAGGGAACATCCATAGGGGCGAGAAAAGTACAGGCATACAATGGAAGAGCCTTGATACGGCTTCGCTTATCCGCAGGAAAAGCAGTTGTGTCCGGACGGATGGACGAATCAAAAAGTACTTTGTTGACAATTGAAAAATAGTGAGATGATAAAATTAAACACTAATTTGAGCTTTTTTCTTTTGCTCGGGATAATGGCCACTGTTACCTGTGGTCATGCACAACATAAACAAAAGAAGCGCCAACTGTGGTACGATAAACCTGCTGCATATTGGGAGGAGGCACTACCTTTGGGTAACGGTACGACAGGAGCAATGGTCTTTGGCGGGGTGAGCAGGGATCGTTTTCAGATTAATGATAATACCCTATGGTCGGGCGAACCTGAGGCTGGAAACAACCCCAATGGTCCGCAAATTTTACCATCGGTACGTGAAGCTATTTTAGCTGGGAAATATGAAGAGGCTGCTGTGCTCTGGAAGAAAATGCAAGGCCCTTATTCAGCACGTTATTTACCCATGGGTGACCTGTGGCTGGATTTTCATCAAGAGGAGAAAGAGGTAAAAGCTTACCGGAGAGATTTGGATTTGGAAGGGGCGGTAAGTACGGTAAGTTATACTTATCAAGGTGTTCAATACCAAAGAGAGAGCTTTGTCAGCTATCCCGATAAAGCTTTGGTCATTCGCTTAAAAGCAAATAAAGCTAAATCGATCACTTTGGATCTGTCCATGACCAGTAAACTGAAAAGTAGCGTTTCAGCACTCGGCAACGATGTACTGAGCCTTGTGGGTAAAGCCCCCAGTTTTGTGGCCAATCGGGATTACGAACCTAAACAGGTGGTTTACGATAGCATTGAGGGAAAGGGGATGACTTTCGAAATGCGTGTTAAAGTACAGGCAAAAGGAGGGAAGGTACAGCAAGAAAAGGATAAGCTTCGTATCATTGGTGCTGATGAGGTACTATTATTACTGACAGAAGCGACCAGCTTTAATGGTTTCGACAAATCGCCGAGCCAAGCTGGAAAAGATGTAAAGGCGACAGTTAACCGTTTAATGAAACAGGTTGCAGTAAAAAACTTTACAACACTGCTTGCTGATCATCAGAAGGATTACAGATCGCTGTTTAACAGGGTAGATTTTGAACTGGCTGGAATTTCAACACATGCAAGTTTACCGACCGATCAGCGGATTATGCAATTTTCAAAAGGTCCTACAGATCTGGATTTACTGACTCTGTATTATCATTTTGGACGTTACTTGCTGATCGCAAGTTCGAGACAAGGTGGAAGACCCGCCAATTTACAGGGGATTTGGAATGATCATGTACAGCCGCCTTGGGGAAGTAATTACACCACGAATATCAATACCGAAATGAACTATTGGTTGGCAGAAAATACCAACTTGTCCGAATGCCATCAGCCACTATTTGATTTTATGGAGGAACTGGCGGTCAATGGAGCGCAAACTGCCGCTGTAAATTACAATATAAAGGAAGGCTGGGTAGTTCACCATAATTCGGACCTTTGGGCCAAGACCTCTCCTCCGGGAGGCTATGACTGGGACCCTAAAGGTATGCCGCGATGGTCTGCATGGCCAATGGCCGCCGCGTGGTTCAGCACACATCTGTGGGAGCATTATCGCTTTACAGGAGATAAATCTTTTCTCCAAAATAAAGCCTATCCACTGATGAAGGGGGCGGCTCAGTTTATGTTACATTGGCTGATCGCTGATCCTGAAAATAAATATTTGATAACAAATCCTTCTACATCGCCTGAAAATACAATTAAAATAGCAGGAAAGGAATATCAATTGACCATGGCATCCACGATGGATATGGCAATTATCCGCGAGTTATTTACTGCGGTTATTCGCTCTTGCGATGTACTGCAGATCGACCCTGAGTTTAAGTCGACATTGGAACAGGTGAGTGCAAAATTATATCCCTATCAGGTTGGACAATATGGTCAACTGCAAGAATGGTTTAAAGATTGGGATGATCCCAAAGATCAGCATAGACATATTTCGCATCTTTTTGGACTCTATCCTGGTAACCAGATTAGCGTTACAGAAAATAGTGAATTGGCCGCTGCGGCAAAAAAATCACTGCTTTTGCGCGGTGACGTGAGTACAGGTTGGTCGATGGCATGGAAAACAAATTGGTGGGCAAGATTACAGGATGGAAACCACGCCTATAAAATACTTAAGGATGCACTGAACTTTATTGATCCCAAACTGGATCGCGCTCAGATGAGCGGTGGTGGTGCTTATCCGAACTTATTTGATGCACATCCTCCTTTTCAGATCGACGGCAATTTTGGCGCAACGGCCGGAATGACTGAAATGCTTTTGCAAAGTCACGATGGTGCTATTCATCTATTGCCAGCGCTGCCCGATGAATGGTCGACGGGGCATATTAAGGGAATTAAAGCCAGGGGAAACTTTACGGTAGACATCGATTGGAAGGATAATAAATTGCAACAGACACGCATCGTTTCCAATATAGGTGGAATATGCAAGTTGCGGACCTCTATGCCAGTGAAAGTAATTGGAACGAGTGGGAATAAAGCCAATGGGGCTGAAAATGAATTGCTATACAAACCAAGTTCATTGAAATACCATATCCTTGATCGCGAAAAATTATCGCCTTTATCAACCAAAGAAACTTTTGAAATTGAATTTCAAACAGTCGAGGGCAAGGAGTACCGCATTATCCCGATATAGCTCATAAAAATCTAAGGAAATGAATTTAAAATCAATCTTCAGACTAGCGTGCACATTTATTGGGATTGTGCTGCTCCCCCTGTTCGCTGGGGCGAATGAACCCAATGGATCTTTCAAGAGTAAAATCGTGACGGTTTTGCGTCCTATTATAAAAAAGCAATCAAAATGGGCCATGAAGCAAAAGCCCCTGACCGTGACGGCTTACCCTGCAGTTCGAAGTAGCGGTGGTATTCATGACTTTTACTCGGAAGGCGACTATTGGTGGCCAGATCCAATGGATGCGGGTGCGCCCTATGTCCAACGGGATGGTATGAGTAATCCCGCCAACTTTGTTGCCCATCGAAAAGCCATGATCCGTTTTAGCCAAATTATCGGCGCCCTAGCTTCGGCCTACCGTTTGAATCCGGATAAAAAATATGTGCAGCAGGCCTTGGTTCATTTGCAAGCTTGGTTTGTCGACTCGGAGACGATGATGAATCCAAATCTGCTGTATGCCCAAGCTGTGCAAGGACGATTTACAGGTCGCGGTATAGGCATTATTGATACCATTCATTTAATGGAAGTTGCGCAGGGCGTAAAAGTGCTCGAAAATGATCCAAACTTTCCACAGTCAACCAAAGATGCCATCCATCGTTGGTTTGCAACATATCTGCGCTGGTTGACTGAACACCAATACGGTAAAGACGAAATGAATGCAGCAAACAATCATGGTACCTGTTGGGTTATGCAGGTGGCATCCTTTGCCAGTCTAGTGCAGGATACAGCTTTGCTCAAGATGTGTGCTGAACGCTACCAGCAAATTTTATTACCCAGCCAGATGGAAAAAGATGGTAGCTTTCCCCGGGAGCTTCAACGGACTAAGCCCTTTGGATATTCCCTATTTAATCTAGATGCCATGACCATGATCTGCCATATCCTGTCTACAACAAATGAACCGCTATGGCAATATACGTTACCCGATGGACGTACAATCAAAAAAGGGGTGGATTTTATGATACCTTATATCAGTGATAAGAACAAATGGCCTTATCAAAAAGACGTGATGTACTGGGAGCAATGGCCTATTGCTCAACCTGCTCTTATCTTTGCTGCAACCGCTTACCAAGACAGTAGCTATCTGAAACTTTGGGCTGAGCTCGATCATAATCCCAAGGAGGAAGAGGTCATTCGCAACTTGCCCATCCGTAATCCTTTAATATGGTTGTAATGCTGGAAGACCATTTTTATCCAGTTATAAATCTTACCAATTAACCTTTTACTTAAACAAACCTAAATGTAATATGATTTTCAATATGAATATGCTGCTGTCAAAACATGGAGATGTTTCGAATCGTTTTATCCCAAAAAGGCGATTTATTATTTCGATACTGAGCTTGACAACTATACTTTGTGGCATTCAGGAAACAAAAGCGCAGAACGCAAACCAATTGAAAAAAGCCTGGGATCTTGCGGATCGACAGTCGCAATTGCTCTATAAAGAGCTACAGGGGCTAAAAAAAGCTGATTCTACATTAGCATCTCCACGTACACTCTCCGAAAATAACGAGTTGGTGGCCGTTAAACGTGGCGATTGGACCAGTGGTTTTTATCCTGGGGTTTTATGGTATTTATACGAGAAATCCGGAAAACATAAATGGAAAGAACTGGCGGGGGAATTGACCGGAGGTATAGAAGGCGAACAGTATAATGGGAAAACCCATGATATGGGCTTTAAGATTTTCTGTAGTGTTGGTAACGGTTATCGTCTTACGGCCAATGTACATTATCGGGATGTCATTATCCAATCCGCTAAAACTTTGGCAACACGCTTTAATCCTAAGGTCGGATGCATCCGTTCTTGGGATCATAATAGCCATCGTTGGGATTTTCCGGTCATTATTGATAACATGCTCAATCTGGAATTGCTTTTTGAAGCAACAAAATTGACCGGGGACTCTAGCTATTATCATATCGCTGTAAGTCATGCAAACACAACGATGAAAAACCACTTTAGATCGGACTATAGCACCTATCATGTAATTGACTATAATCCTGCGACAGGTGAAGTACAGCACAAAAATACACATCAAGGATTTAGTGATGAGTCTACCTGGGCTCGGGGAGAAGCATGGGCACTCTATGGTTATACCATGTGCTATCGTGAGACCGGTGATCCAAAATACCTGCAGCAAGCTGAGAAGGTTGCGCACTGGCTTTTTGGCCATCCACGTATGCCTAAGGATTTAATCCCTTATTGGGATTTCGATGCACCTCATATTCCGAATGAACCGAGGGATGTTTCAGCTGCCACCGTGATCGCGTCGGGACTATTGGAGTTGAGTACATTCAGCAATCAGGGAAAAGACTATTTGAGCAAAGCACAGACAATAATGTCTAATCTGATTGACCACTATATGTCCCCTCCAAATAAAAATAAAGGGTTTATTTTACTGCATAGTACAGGATCAAAACCCTCCAATACCGAAGTAGATAAGCCATTAAGTTACGCAGATTACTATTTTTTAGAAGCCTTGCTTCGGGAGGAAAACTTGCGTTCGGGACGGGCACAGTCGAGCCTGGTTCGAAAAGCCCCTGAAGGTAAACTCATCTATTTTCCGGATGATAGGGGAAATATCATCCCTGATTTCAGTCGGGTTGGTTATCATCAAGGAAATCGACAGATCCCCGCTGTAGCCAGTGCTATTTCGTTACATCCTACAGCAGATGGAACTGATCAACAGATGATACAACGTGCCATCGATGAAATCTCAAACAAACCCCTTGATAAAAACGGATATAGAGGGGCGATAACGTTGAAAAAAGGAATTTACAATATACCTGGAAGTCTACTGATCAAATCGAGTGGTATTGTGTTGAGAGGAGAGGGGGATGCGGAAGGTGAAACCTTATTGCGTGCCACAGGAAAGCAACAACGTAGCTTATTGAAAATTTCTGGTGACGGAAACTATGTCGAAGATCAGGCTAAAGCACAAATGCTTGAAGCAATATATATACCTGTCGGAAGTAAGTATGTCGTTGTCGATGATAGTCGTGATTTTCAGAAAGGGGCACCAATACTCCTTTCTTATGAACTCAATGCGGCGTGGATTAAAGCGGTCAAAATGGATCAAATAATAGCAAGGGAAGGAACAAAACAATGGACAACTAAGGAATATAAACTAAAATTTGAACGTGTTATCACTTCCATTAGTGGAGACACGCTGTTTTTAGATAATCCAGTTGTCATGGCCATAGACCCACAGTTTGGTAAAGTCTCTGTCGTACCTTTTAAGTTTGCGGGACGTATTCAGGAAGTGGGGGTTGAAAATCTACGTTTTGAATCCGAATTTGCCAACCAAACAGACGAAAACCATGCTTGGATCGCTATTGAGTTTGATAAAATTGAGAATGCATGGGTACGCAACATTACCGCACGCTATTTTGGTTATGCGGCAGTAAGCTTGGGAGCCTTTGCAAAACAAACATCCGTTATCAATTCGAAATGCCTGGATCCCAAATCTCAAATTACCGGGGGACGTAGGTATTCATTCAATAACAATGGTCAACTCAATTTATTTAGACAATTATATACCACAGAAGGGCGGCATGACTATGTCACGGGAGCAAGAACTTTGGGGCCAAATGTTTTTAGCTTGTCCACTGCAACGAATACCCATGCGGATATTGGACCACATCATCGTTGGGCGGTAGGCACCCTGTACGATCAGATTACAACCGATGGCGAGATTAATGTTCAGGATCGCGGTAACTGGGGGAGTGGACACGGTTGGGCCGGCGTGACACAGGTATTGTGGAATTGCAAAGTCAAGAGTGCGGCCGTACAACAACCTTGGGCTTCGGGGCAAAATTTTGCAATAGGGGTGAATGGTGAAAGCAATCATGGCCGGTTTAAAGACAGGACTGCCGGTTTTTGGGAAAATCAAAATAAAAAATTGCTCTTAGAGTCACTTTATGAGCAACAATTGAACGATAGATTAAATAAATAACTATTGGTGTTTATAGAATGGAATGATTATTTTTATCGTATCCAATTTCAATTATATTCCTCATGATGCCATTACGTATTTGTATACTTTGGGTTTTTAGTACGCTGTTTGTCCTTTCTATTTCTAATGCACAGGAGAAGAACTATCGTTTTTTACATCTTGATGTAAACGAAGGTTTATCACAAGGGAGTGTTTTTGCTATCGAACAAGATCACCTGGGCTTTATGTGGATTGGTACCCGTGATGGCCTGAATAAATATGATGCACGTAAGTTTACAATTTATAGAAGCAATCCGCAGGATAGCCTTTCCCTGGAACATAATTTTATACAAGCAATTACCCAGGACAAGAAACAACGACTTTGGGTAGGGACAACAGGCGGCCTTAATTTATACAATCGGAATGCAGATAATTTTACGCGCATTCCTTTACCAGTCGTTGAGAGCACAAGTGGGAAAATAGAAGTGAATGTGCATCAAATTTTCCAAGATTCAAATGGTGTAATTTGGATTGCTACAAATGTTGGATTATATCGGATAAAAGAAGGTGCTCATTTGGAGGCAGAACTTGTTTTCAATGAAATTACGGTTGAAGGGAGCAATGGCCGCTCGTATTTTAGAAATTTTAGAACGATATACGAGGACGGGAAGAAAAGATTATGGTTTTGTACAGATGATGCAATCGTGCTGATGCAGTCAGCTTCCAGGGATGGCAATAGATTGAAAGTGTTGCGGACCTATTTCAATCAGAAAGGATTGGTTAATAAAGTAAATCAACGATTTCAGGCCGTTCTGGAATTTGCTCCCGGTGTGTTTTGGGTAGGAACAAAATACAACGGCATAAAAATAATCAATGAAAATACAGGAGAGGTATCTTCTTTGAATACTGATGATAGTCCTGCTGCAAATTTGGCAAATCAGGATGTACGCTCTTTGAAGAAGGCTGACGATGGGAGCATCTGGATTGGAACATTCAATGGCCTTTATTTATACCGAAACGGGAAAATATTATTTATACAGGCTGACGATAACAATCCCAATAGTTTGAGTAACAACTCCATTCGACCGATATTTCAGGATAAAAGAGGCTCTATCTGGATCGGTACTTATTTTGGCGGGATTAATATCTACGATAAAGATATCCCCAATTTCCAAAATTTCACCCATCAATCTCGACGAAATAGCTTGAGCTACAATGTTGTCAGTGCTTTTTTAGAGAATCCAAATGGCGAGCTAGTCATTGGGACAGAGGGTGGTGGATTGAATTATTTCAACCGATATACCAATTCATTTTTTAACGAGCGACATGATAAAAGTAGTGCGGGAAGCCTAAGCCATAATAATGTAAAGTCTATCTGTCGCGATCGGGAGGGTAATTTATGGGTCGGCACTTATGATGGTGGATTAAATTTAAGACGTAAAGGGCAGCAGACTTACGAACATTTTCGTTTTGATCCAAATGTGGCAAATGGGCTTGCTAATAATAACGTGTATGCACTACTGGAGGATCGCCAGGGCGATATTTGGATCGGAACATTTGGAGGTGGTTTGCAGGTGCAACGGAAAAATCAAAAGCCAGGCTATTTCCAAACTTTCAATGTAGGGAGCAAGCAGTTGAGCTCAAATATGGTCAGAGCACTCATGGAGGATTCCAGAGGTAATTTATGGATCGGTACTTCTAATGGACTAAATCTTAAAATAGCAGGTACCGATAAGTTCATATCGTTTTTGAATCACAAAAATGACTCGCTGTCGATCAGTGGTAACGATATTATTAGTATTCACGAAGATAGAAAAGGACAAATCTGGATTGGAACCTATATGGGAGGTTTAAATCGCTATCTGCCCGAAAAGAAAGCCTTTAAACGTTTCAATGAACAAAATGGCCTTCCAGTCAATAATGTTTTTGGTATTCTGAGTGATCTAAAGAACAAATTGTGGCTAAGCACAAACACAGGGATTACCTGTTTCGATCCGCAAGCAGGAAGTGTTAGAAGTTATACAAAAGTGGATGGTTTGCCTGGTAATGAATATATTCAAAATGCAGCCACCATACTGCGGGACGGAAAATTTGCTTTTGGTAGCTTTTCTGGTTTTACCCTATTCAATCCAGACAGTCTTAGCGTCAATAGCTATGTTCCACCGATACAGTTTACTGATCTTAAATTGTTTAATCGTACTGTTAGACCCGGAATTGATGGTGTAATCCCCAAGGACATATCCATGATGGATGAATTGGTATTAGATCACAATCAGAATGTATTCAGTCTTGAATTCAGCGTGTTAAATTATGTTCATCCTGAAAAAAATAACTATGCCTATTATTTAAAAGGTTTTGATCAGGAATGGAATTATGTCACCAATCCAGTCGCTACCTATACAAACTTGGATCCGGGGAATTATGAACTCTGGATAAAAGGGGCAAATAATGACGGTATCTGGAATGAAAAGGCGCGGGTTTTAAAAATAAGAATTCTCCCAGCACCTTGGAAAACATGGTGGGCTTATACAGGTTATTTCTTGATTTTGGGTTTTATTGTGTTCCTGATTATCCGTTTTTTTCATGGTAGAAATAAACTAAAACGTGATCTTTTGATCCGAAAGATTGCTTCCGAGAAGCAGGAGGAACTGCATGAAGCCAAACTGAATTTCTTTACAAATATCTCGCATGAATTCCGTACACCCCTGTCTTTGATTATAGGGCCATTGAATCAATTGAAAACGGATCATTCGCTATCTGACTATGCACAGGAACATCTGGGCTACGCCACACGAAATGCTGATCGCTTGATGAATTTGGTCAATCAGCTACTTGATTTCCGGAAACATGAAGGCGGAAAAATGGAACTGCACAGTCAGAAAGTTCTTGTATCCGAATATCTTAAAAATGTTTTATTAAACTTCCATTTTATAGCAGAGAAGAATAATATCCAGTTTTTTCTTGAGAATAATATTTCCACCGATTACCATGCATATTTTGATCCTGAGCAGTTTGAGAAAGTGCTTGTCAATTTGATTTACAATGCCTTTAAATTTACCGATAAGGGGGGACGGATAAAAGTACAAGTTGAACTTGATGGTAATGGCGATACGGCTAAATTACTTGTTTCCGTCTGGGATTCCGGCAGAGGCATCCCCGCAAAAGATATACCCTTTGTATTTGAACAATTCTATCAGGCAAACACCGAGGGTTTTGTGGCCACTAGTAGTGGTATAGGACTTGCATTGTCAAGGTCCATTATCCATTTACATGGCGGCTTGTTAACTGTTGAAAGTAATATGGCCGCAGAACCTTTAGCTTATAATACAGTCTTTCGGATCAGTCTGCCGCAGCAGAATGTACATATAGATGCTTCATTTACAACCGATATGTTAAGCGGAATTGAAGAAACGAATGTCTCTGAACAGTCTGCTCAATTGGTCGATGATCAGGAGCTTGTGGAAGTTGAAAATGACCGGACAGCAGATGAGAAGCCGATTATTCTTGTTGCCGAAGATAATGTCGAGCTGAGATGTTTTCTTTGCGAAAACCTACGCAAGAAATATGTGGTTTTAGAAGCAAACGATGGAAACGAGGCGCTGGCATTGGTTCACGCCAAACAACCGGATATTATTATTTCAGATGTGACGATGCCAAACTGTGATGGTATAACACTGTTGCAACAAATAAAGAATGATAATAGCACTAATCACATTCCGGTTATTTTATTGACGGCGCGAACCGCAGACCCCTATATCACCGAGGCTTTCGAAGTGGGAACTGATGATTATATTACCAAACCGTTCAGTATGCCACATTTGATTCAGAAAATATCAAACATCATACAGACGAGAAAACGTTTGGAGGAAAAATTTGTTCAAAATTATCTTTTGGGAGGACAGGGGACAGAGACTACCGAAAGAACACGCTTTTTGGATCAGGTATTGCGTATTGTGGAGGAAAACCTAGGCTGCGAGGATTTCGGTGTGCAGGAGCTGACGAAGGCTATAGGCGTGAGCCGATCAGTTTTATACCGTAAGATAAAACAGCAAACTGGTTTGAATCTGGTTGAATTTATCAATATGGTACGTCTGAAAAAAGCAGCACAAATACTGTTGAATAATAGTGAATTGAGTATTAGCGAAGTTGCTTATCAAGTAGGCTTCAATGACCCAAAATATTTTAGTAAAACCTTTAAGAAATTCTATAAAGAAAGTCCACGTACCTATATCGAGAAATTTAGTGTTAAAAATAATTAAGGGCTCACAAGCACCAACAACCATGAAAATCAACTGAAGGTTCTTTCTGGCCAATAAACCAGGCGTAGCGAGTTCATTAATACCTTAATAAAAAAACGAATCAATAAAAAAAGGTTTTCAAACGGGGAGAATGAAAACCTTCAATAACCAATTATAAACCTAAATTATGATAGTACAAATATAGCTGTTTTAAACTTCACCTGAAAATAAATTAGCAACCTTATTGGATTGTGTAGCTTAAAATCGACAAAGTCTTTTATGTGTTTTAGCTATAGCCTATTCGTTTTAGCTAGCTTACTGATAAAAAAAAGTGTGAGCAGCCCCAAAGCCGCAAATACAGCGTATCCCAATCCGATTTCAAGTTGAGAAGAGGGGTTTATTAAACTGACTGTACCGTAACTCAGGGAGGACGTTAACAGGTAAGTAATTCCACCGACCAATCCGCCGGCTATTCCTGCTGACAATGGGAATCGACCCAAACAATAACTGAAATAATTATTGAATATAAATCCGGCGGAACAATGTACCGCAAATGCGAAGAAAGTCAGTGTATATAAATTTGTCTGATAAGGGGATACCACAATCATCAATAATACCAGGATAATCTGAATAAAATTAGCAATTCGCAACTTCGGTATTAAGGCTCTTTTGATCAGCGCTTTTCCAATAAAACCACCGCACATCCAAGCTAATCCCATGATAAGTGAGGTGTAGCCTGTCGTGATTGCTCCGTAACCCAATTGATGCTCGATAAAAAATGGGCCACTAAGGTTATAAAACATGACTAATCCGTAAGATATTCCGCACATCAACACGCCAAAAGTAAAATCGTTTGTCTTTAACATCATTTTAAATTCGCCGATAAGATAGTTGACGTGTAACGGTTTTCTTTGTTTAATTGTCTCGCCAGAGAAGATAAATTCCAGGACAAAAAGTACCGCACTATAAACTGCGAGGACCATAAAATTTGAACGCCATCCAAACTGCGTTTGTAAGTATCCACCAATAAAGGGGGCTACAATAGGTCCAATAGACCAGACGATGGTCATGATACTGAGATAGTGCTTGCGTTGCTCGCCCTCGTACACATCGACAAAGTAAGCCCGTTTGGAAATGACGACGAATGCTGAAAGAATACCCTGCAAAATACGCATGCAGTAAATTGTCCAGATATCATTTGTGGTGGCGGTGATCCAAAAACTAAGGATAAAAAGGAACAACGAAATTAGATTGATCCGGTATCTACCCCATGCGTCCACGAGCGCACCGGTAAAGAATTGAGCTACACCGTAGCTGATTAGAAACAATGATAGTGTTAACTGGATACGGCTTTCACTGAGACCAAACTCCAAGGCCATTTGAGGCATCGAAGGAAGATAGATATCAGTAGCAAGACCTGTAATTGGAACAAGTGCAAAAGCCAGTATCGTTGGAACAAAAGATTGTCTGGGTTTAGTGTTTTTTTCCATCGTGATAATTTGTCGACAAAAATAATTCCATTGATGGATACAAAATATATAGAATTCAAACAAATTATTGTGAAAATCAAACAGCCTGATCACAATGCCCCAAAAGCAACAATATTGACGCCATTATGACGATTAGTGGGGGCGATAATAGACTTGGTATTTCTTCTCTTGGCTTTGGCATACAACATTTTTAACTTAACTTGTTGGACGATTTATATAAGATTATCATAATAGAACTATCGTTTTTAACTAATATCTCGATAATGAATGACTTGTTGAAAGACCTGAACGCTGAAATTGATGCTATTTTTCCAAAGGTCGTTGCTATCCGTCGGCATATCCATCAGCATCCTGAGTTATCTTTTCAGGAATATGAGACTAGTGCCTATATCCAGGAACAATTAACCGCACTCGATATCCCATTTAAACTTGTGGCCAATACTGGTGTGGTTGCCCTATTGGAGGGCGAAAAATCACCTAGTGATACTATTGTGGTTTTAAGGGCTGATATTGATGCGTTACCTATTCATGAGCAGAATGATGTGTTCTATAAATCTAAAAATGAAGGCGTCATGCACGCTTGTGGACACGATTTTCATACAGCAAATCTATTGGGTGTAGCCTCTGTCTTAAAGGGGTATAAAACTGAATTTTCAGGAAAGATTGTATTACTGTTTCAGCCTGCGGAGGAAAAAATTCCCGGTGGGGCAATCCAGATTTTGGAATCCGGTATATTGGAATCTTTTGGTGGAAAGATTAAGGCTATTTTGGGAATGCACGTAAGTCCACGTGTTCCGTTGGGAAAAATAGGTTTACGACCAGGAAGGTTTATGGCTTCGAGTGATGAATTTTATATGACGATCAAAGGGCGTGGTGGTCATGCTGCTGAACCACATCGGGCCATAGATCCAATTATGATCGCTGCACAACTGCTCACGACCTTACAGCAAGTGGTCAGCCGTAAGGCGAATCCGGATATCCCATCCGTACTGACTTTTGGTCGTTTTATCGGTGAAGGGGCAGCTAATGTTATCCCTGAAGAAGTAAAACTGGCCGGAACCTTCCGGACAATGGACGAAGCCTGGCGTAAAGAAGCGTTGGAAACAGTTGCCGAAATTTCACGAACATTACCTGTAGCTTTGGGAGCGACAGTGGATGTCGAGGTTCGACATGGCTATCCTGCGTTGAACAACAACCCTGAATTGACCCAGCAGGTGAAAAATATCATACAGACAAGCATGGGGAATGAAGTGGTACAGGATTTGGAAATTTGGATGGCAGCAGAAGATTTTGCTTATTACTCTTATCAATATCCAGCTTTGTTTATATTGGTAGGGACGAATAATAACGATAATACGACTCAACATGGGCTTCATAATCCTCAGTTCAACCTCGACGAAAAGGCGTTTAAAATAGGAATTTCAGTATTTGTAAATGCTGCACTGTCCCTCTTGAACGAGTCTTAAATTAGTTGCTTGCTACCGTTGTCAAAAGCTCACTATTGAAAATAGATGCCGGTGAAATTACTGTTTCCTCCAAAGGGATCTGATTGCCGTAACGTTCTTTGAGTTTGCTTTTGACCTCGGCGCTACTGAGGTCAAAATCTTTGAGTTTTTCCAGTTTGCCTACTTCGATTCCGGCACCGCGCTGATAGATTTTCCAGATCAGTTCCGAACAATAAATTCTGTTGTCCGACCATTCGAATGTGGCATCGTAGTTTTTACCCAAAAATCCCTCACCGATTCCCTTCATTTTAGCTAAAACTTCTTTTGATAGTACTTTGTCTGCTTCTTTAAGTCGTTTGATGACATAATGTTTGTTTTTTCCTCGAGCGATCCAATCCGTCAAGCTGGTAACTGTGACGGGTTGAACAGCCTCTAGCACATAAGGTTTTCCATCCTCGTGAAAAATAAGACCACAGTGAGAGTAAGGAGAACCTGTCGCTAGTTGCACAGCTTTACATTGAGGAGAGACGGATGACTGAAAGATCATATCGCCATCTTTTAACTGAGGTAGCATCGCGCTACTGTTAACTTTTTTATCTAAAGATCCGTTTTGAGCTTTCGTTGCATTAATATGGAAATAAGATCGCCCGATCAGCAACGTGCAAATGATTATCAGGATAAATACAGCTATTTTTTTCATCTGTATAATTTTTTTTAAATAGGACATATCATCTGCTATTATCGTTTATTCCAGTAAGATACGAAACGTATCGGCATAATTTATAGATTTATCTGTATGACCTTATTTTGGTAACGTTATTTTAGCTGTTGTTAGTATGCGCTGATTATGAATTGCTTTTTCAATCTTGTTATTCCTTTAAATAGCTATGCTGCTATTCAATCCCTATACCACCAGAAGTAGTGCATAGCATAAGTTGTTATCCTTATCTTATAGCTATGAATTGTTTTTAAGTTTAGTTATTAGGATGATAGATAGTTTGATGTGTGTGATAAGTGTTGTTTTATTTAAAAAGATCGGATAGCTTTTTTGCTTTCACCTGCTCTGCGAATTGAATTGCATTAAGTACTTCTGTTTCATATTTGTATACCTTGTCTGTTGAAGCACCATGACCCAAAAGATAGCGTGCGATAACCTTGTTTTTTTGTTGTATTGCTTTACCGAGCAAGGTGCATTGTGTAAAACTGTAGTCGAATTTGACTTCATCTATACCCCAGATGTTTAAACTGTTTAAGGATGTTTTTTTGATAAAATCCAAGTCGTCCTGTTCGATCGCCATTTTAAGCAATTCGAAGTCATTGAAATTCTTATTCTTTGTCAAAAATGAGTTGTAAAAGAACTTTGCCACAGCGTAGTTTTTACTGGCTAACATATTGTGGATCGCATTGTAACCAAATTCTGCTGTGTTTGAGAAATCGTTCAATTGGCTTAAAAACAAGAGTATGTTTTCTTTGGGGACGGTCCCCCAGTTGAGTCGCTTTAATTGCTCTAAATCATTTACTGTAAATAAAGTTTCCAGTTCCCTGATAAAGTTCAAAGAAAATAAATGACCGTCCAATCCAGGTTCGGATGGTAGATTGCCGGTTCTTAATATTTTGAGTTCGTTATCAGTAGCCTGATAATTAACAGAAATGGGAGACCCCTGATAACTAGTAATTTTAAGTTCTGAGTCAGTTAATTCATACCGTTTCAGCCTAAGATTCTCGACATTTGTGCCTGGGAATAGGGTATTCAGATTCAATACTATAGCAAGATAGCTGCTATCATTTACCTGTAGATTGTAGTGTAAATAGCCATCGTCACTGATTGAATAGGGGCTGAGCGACTGGTGCTGGAGTTGATCAGGCGTAGCCGCCCAAGTCTCCTGCGGCAATAGGACTGTGCTTAGACTAACGAATAAACAGCATATGTACGTTGATGTTCGCAAAAGCAATGCTCGAATGAAATACGGCTTATTCATCAACATATTGTATTAAAATTGCTTCGATCTCATCTATAAGTTTATAGGAGTCTGATTCCAGTAGATCTATTTCTGCTTGAATGGCCGGAGTAATCGGCAATTGCATCAGTTTTCGATATACTTGAATGTCCAGATCAATACTCTTGAGTTTGAGTTGAAGTAAATACTGCCCTTGCTCGGTTTGTAAGCATAGTTGGCTGAACGCCTGTTTCAACCTCTCCAGTTCGGCAATCGTTCTTTTGTGGTCATTTTCTGCCGCTAGACCGTAATTGGGGTATTTTTCACCCAATTGATTGAACGCATCAAGATATTCCTGTTCCGATAAGGAATGTATATTCATGTAAAGCAGGTTATAGGCGTATAAGGCTTCCTGATTTTCCTCACTGACTGGAACGTCCTGATAATCTTCGACCAACTGCGTGATGTCCTGATATTCAGTTTGTAAAATAGCTTCAATATCCTTATTGATTAAATTTGCTTTGTTCATGCGAATATTTTATTCTTTTGGCAGTCAACGATCGCGATCCGTTCGTTTGACTTGTTTGTCTTTAAGACAAAGATCCGGTTTTCAGCGAAAGATACTATCCCTGTATTCAGCTAATTTTATACCCCTAACTTTGTTAAGTATTCTGTTAATTCGAGGGGCAAATATAAAAAGTGTGTTTTGTTAGGATGGGGGCGGTATGCGACAACTTTATCGCCATGATCGGATACTTGTGTCGCAAATAGCCCCCATCAATGCGTTTTTGGTCAAAAAGCTTCGTTTCCTGTAAATGAAGCACTGTTTTGGGGTGAGTGTTTACTTACAGTTGTGCATCACTCTTTAGTCATCTTACATCATTCCTGCGCCCCCTTAAATCACCAATGGGACAAGAGTGATATGATTAGGGTGAAAGATCATCACTGCAGGACCATCTGTGATGATCTATCGTTCATTGCACAACAACAACAACAACAACGGCTTATTGTAAATCAAGGATGAGCTGTCGTAGGTCTATCCTGAGCTGTTGATGATGACAGTTGCAACTTTGTAGTGTTGAAATGGCCGAAAGCTATATTGAAATGGCTAGGAGTTCATGTGTTTTCAGGGAGTGCTGATGTTATATGGAGTAAATTTCTACAAAAACCGATATTCGGCCTATAGTCTTTGAAAAGTAGATTTATTTCGTTTTGGATCTTTTTCATTATGAACGTGATTTATTGTTTATAAAGGTCTGTTGTCCGCATTATTCAATGATTTTGGAAAAATATTATTTTGGGATAACGCGTACTTGAGTAAAGATCTTGAGAAGAGATATCCTGATAATTTAGGGAATAAAGTGTTTTTAATAAAATTTATTTCACTGATATTTAGCTGATTGTATCTTTATTTTGATTTATTGAGTAAAAAGTACTCAATAAGTTTTGTCAAAGTGAAAATAATACGCATATTTGTTGAGTAAAAAGTACTCAACTAGAGTGGTTGTAAAAAATGAAACTATGATTATATTAAATAAACATCAGCTCATCACCGAACAGTTTCCAAATGGTGAAACGAAAGTGAAGGATTTCGATCAGTGGATCAAAGCGGATAATCTGCTCGAATTTACCTATCAGGAAGATGGCGATTTGATCCGTTTGTTTTTTGTCAAGAAGCGACTTGAAGAAGCAGGGGCGAGTTGTAAATTATGGATTCGTTATATGCCCTATAGTCGTATGGACCGCAAAATTGAGGGCGACCTATTTACCCTAAAATATGTCGCTGCATTTATCAATAGTTTGCAGTTTGATAAAGTATACGTTGTAGAACCACATTCCGAAACAACCCTCACATTACTGGAAAATAGTGTGGCGATTTATCCTGCGCTAGATTGGTTGCCGAAACTAATGGAAAAACTCGAATTTTCAGATAATGACCGAATTGTATTTCCGGATAAAGGGGCAGCAGCACGCTATTTAAATAGTGGCTACGAAGATGCCTGTGTCTTTGAAAAGCAACGCAACCCACAGACGGGACGTATTGAAGCGATGAAATTAAAAACAGGTAACATTGTAAAAGGTGCCAAATGCATAATTGTCGATGATTTATGTTCTGCAGGTGGAACATTTCTCTGGGCAGGAAAAATTCTAAAGGAGATGGGGGCAAGTGAAATTTACCTGTTGGTGACCCATTGTGAGCCAAGGATTTTCAAAGGTACTTTGTTGGAGGAAGATTCACCGATCGACCTTGTTTTCACCACAGATTCTATGATGAACACTACGCATCCGAAATTAAATTATATCAACTTAACAACTGAAAGCTATGTTTAGAGCAATGAGCAAAAATCCGATTCTCTGGACGGACGGTTACAAATTGTGTCACAAGGATCAATATCCAGCACATACAGAATGGGTATACGAAACTTGGACTCCCCGGATGTCACGGATCGCAGGAATAAGCCATGTTGCCTTCTTTGGATTGCAGGGGGCTTTGGCGGAGATCAGTAATTCTTTCGATGAATATTTTTTCGCCCAACCTGAGGAAGCAGTTGTCGCGCAGTATGAAGAAGCCATTCGTGAAGTGTTCGCGATGACCAATAGTAATTTTGCGAGCACACATCAGTCACAACATATACGCGATTTACATCGTTTGGGTTATCTTCCGATTAAGGTGAAAGCCTTGAAAGAGGGGAGTCTCGTACCGATAGGCGTGCCGATGTTTACGATCGAGAATACCCATCCAGATTTCTTCTGGTTGCCAGGTTATCTTGAAACGCAACTCTCCGCTTATATCTGGTCACCAATGACCGCTGCGACTATCGCCGATCAATACAAGCGATTGTTGACAGGTTTTGCTGAAAAAACTGGTGATATCAATAAAGTATTCACTCAAGCTGGAGACTTCTCTATGCGGGGGATGGGATCGCCTGAAACGGCTTATCGCACTGCCGGCGGACATTTACTAAGCTTCGGCGTTTCCGCAACACTCTCCGTTCGGGAATACCTCAAAACCTATTACGGAGCCACAAGTGATGTCATGATGTACACGCCTTCAACAGAGCATAGTGTGATGTGTTCTTACGGTGAACAGGAGGTTGAAGCCTTCCGACATTTGATTACGGAGGTTTACCCCGGCGGAAACATTTCTATTGTGTCCGATACCTATGACCTATGGCATGTTGTGGATCATGTATTGCCACAATTGAAAGAACTGATCATGGGACGGGAAGGCAAGGTTGTCATTCGGCCAGACAGTGGCGATCCTGTTAAGATTATTTGTGGTGATCCGGAAGCTGACCACGAAACAGTTCAAAAAGGGATTGTCGAACGTTTATTTGAACTCTTTGGCGGGACGGTCAATGCGAAAGGCTTCAAAGAACTTGATCCACATATCGGTGTTGTATATGGCGACTCCATCACCGTGGAACGGGCAACTAAGATCTGCGAAGGTTTGATGGCGAAAGGTTTTGCCTCGACCAACACAATACTGGGAATAGGATCCTATACCTATCAGTATGTCACAAGAGATACCTTTGGCTTCGCTTTAAAGGGAACGGCCGAAATTGTGGCCGGTCAGTTTAAAGCTATTCAAAAAAGACCGGCCACAGACACCGGTAATTTTAAGAAATCCCAAAAAGGTATGGTTGCCGTTGTATTTGAAAACAATGATTTTCGCTTGATAGACGATCTCAATCCAACGACCATCAAACAATTGAATGATAGCAACCTGCTCAAAGAATGTTTTGTGGATGGGGCCTTTGTCAGCACGGCTAGTTTTAAGGAAATAAGAAATAGATTACAAACAGAATCAATAAGAGTATATGGAAAATAACCTAAGAAAACCGTTTTTCATCAATGATGAAAACGTTGAACAGTATGCACAACAAATGGCATCATGGATTGCGGGACAAGTGAATGCGGCAAACCGTCAGGGTTTGGTGCTTGGTATGAGCGGTGGTATTGACTGTAGTGTCGTTGCTTGCCTATGCCACTTGGCGAAGGTGGATGTCCATTTGGTCATGATGCCCTATGGTAGCGACATGAACAATAGCAAGAGTCATGCACATGGGATGGAGCTTATTGACAAATTTGATTTTCCCTACCATATCTTTGATATCAAACCAGCGGTGGATGCGCTGACCATCAATAACGAAGCCTATATTGCAGCTTCAAGCGAATCCAACCGTGTCTTGAGCTTAGCCAATATCCGGCCACGGGTCCGCATGACTTACCTCTATCAATTTGCACAATTGGGAAGCCGTTTTGTGATCGGTACCGGCAATATGGCCGAAGCGACCGTGGGTTACTTTACCAAATGGGGAGATGGCGCTTATGATCTTAATCCCTTGGCCATGGTGACCAAGCAAGAAGTATATACACTGGCAAAATACTTAGGTGTCCCCGAATCCATTCAATATAAGAGTCCTTCAGCAGGTCTATGGGAAGGACAGACAGATGAAGAAGAATTGGGCATGAGCTATGCACAGATTGACGGATTTATTCTGACTGGTACATCCGGTGATCCGACGATAGATGAACTGATCCGTAGACGTCAACAACAGTCTGCTCATAAGTTTGCTGCGATTCCAACTTTCAAAGGCTAGTAAAAAGTAAAGCTGATAGGAAAAGGTTAGGTTTAGGACACATACAATACATAATTATTGAAGATGAAAACAAGATATGAACAGATTGTTGATGTAAGAGAGATCGCATCCGAAAAAGGGGATCATATTCCGTCCATACTGTCATTGGCTGGGCAGGAGCAAATCCTGCCTGCTGCATCGGATAAAAAGCGGACACTGCTTTTGGCGATTGATGTACAGAACGATTTTATGGAATCCATTGGCAGTCTACCGGTAGCAGGTTCGCGTGCTGATGTACAACGGCTGACCCAATGGATGTACAACAATATGGCTTCTCTGACACAGGTCATGTGTAGCCTTGACTGTCATTCACTGCTGCAGATTTTCCATGCAGACTGGTGGGTGGATAAGCAAGGAAATCAGCCCAAACCTTTTACGGTCATCCGTCACGAGAATCTTATCGATGGAACCTGGACTGTCGCCAATGCGGACACAGCTGAACAATCTCTAGCGTATCTTAAAAATTTAGAAGCCGAAGGGAAAAAGGAGCTTTGCATCTGGCCCTATCATTGTTTAGAGGGCAGCTCAGGGGCGCAATTGGAAAATCAATTTACCAATATGCTCTATTTTCACAGCGCTGTACGTCAAGTCAAACCCCTATTGGTCTATAAGGGACAGGATCCCTACACTGAAATGTACGGTATCATCAAAGCCGAATACGACGATAATAAATTTGTCAATCATGCCGTGCTCGAGGCTATCGAGGCCTACGATGCCATTTATATCGCTGGACAGGCATCAAGTCACTGTGTATTGGCATCTGCAATGCAGATATTGGAATATTTTGCGGAGGATAAAGCGATTACGTCCCGCATTACCCTACTGATAGACTGTATGTCACCTATTGCTGGTTTCGAAGAGGCTACACTGCAGGCTTTTGACTCACTGCGTGAAAAATACGGCATACAGATCAAAAAGTCCACAGACGTAATTTTATAACAAGATGGTCAGTACTCCAAAAACATATAACTACGAATACCCCAGACCCGCCGTTACAGTCGATTGTGTCATCTTTGGTTTTGAAAAAAATCAACTTAAACTGTTATTAACCAAACGGGCGATAGAACCTTACTTAGGGAAATGGGCATTTCCCGGTGGCTTTATTCAGGAGGATGAAACTGCGGATGAATGTGCGCTACGTAAATTGTCCGAAGAAGCTGGGCTCAGCAATATCTTTCTTGAGCAGCTCTATACTTTTTCGGATTTAAACCGTGATCCTCGAGGACGGGTCATCAGTATTGCCTATTATGCTTTAGTTAAACCTAACGAATATATCCTGGAGGCCGGACTTGATATCGATGCGGTTCAATGGTTTAGTTTGGAGGAGGTAGCTGATTTGGCTTTCGATCATCAACAGATCCTGTCTGTTGCGGTCGAACGCCTCAAAGGTAAAATCCGTTACCAGCCCATCGGATTTGAACTGCTGCCGGCACAATTTACCTTACCTGACCTGCACAAATTGTATGAAACAATTCTGCAGCGTTCGATAGATCGTGGTAATTTTCGCAAAAAGATACTGAGCATGGATCTGTTGATCGACCATAGCGACATGCAAAAGGATAGACATGCCAGAGCAGCAAAAATCTATAGTTTTGATAAAGAAAAATACGAAGAACTCAAAGAAACAGGATTTTACTTCGAAATCTGACAATTTACCTTATCCATCAGGCTCATGTTGTTTCATGAGCCTTTATTCATCTCAATATTTAGCGTTTACAAGTCGAATGTCGATTGTCATAGCGCTGAAATTGACTTACCTTTCCTATTATGTGACTGAAATACGATATTAGATTGAAATATCTTAATGGTGAATTATCTGTTAATATGAATAAAGTACTTTATTGCGCTGGTCTTGTTTTGTCGTTATGTATGGCATGTCAACAAAACAAGGTAAAAAATCCTGTTTCTCCTCCAATAAAGGAGGCTATTGTAAGCGAAAAGCCAGCGGTCGATTCGCTTGTCTTTCAGGATAAAATGATCAGAATTTATAAGATAGATTCGGTCAGCTTTTTTAAGGAACAGCAAAAGGCCGATTATAAGAGAGATACCATCGCTTCAATCAGCGATGTAAAAGTCGCGAAAAAGCTATTGCAGGGCCGTGTCGTATTTGGAGACTATATTCCAGGTAAGGCCATGGAAATTGATACATTGATGGAGGGGGATGTAATTGCTCAAGTACGACTTAATGATGGTCGCTTACTAACGGCCGGAAAAACAGAAGGTGCCATTGATCTGTTGGAGAATATGTTTGTGAAATATTTTCCATCGGAAGAGGTTTTGTTGTTGGAAGGAGGACATACAACAGATCAGGCAGTTGATTTGCGTCAGGGGAAATGGGATATTGAAGAAATCGGTAATTTAGACTATGTTTATTTCTCTAAGCATAAGAAATATAGATTGAATGGAATGTATGGTGGACAGGAATGTTCCAGTTACTTTTTGCAAAAAAAGGAAAATAAGGTCTATCTGACCTATGCGCAGATTCCCCTGGACTGGAATAATAACTTTGAGTTTTGCACTTTAAAAGATATTTTTTGGAATGGAGATCAGCAGCTATACTTTCGGAATTTCTTCTATGGAGCACCGCATGATAAGCGAGCGAGTTTCTATAGACTGGATATTATTTCCGAAAATTGATGTCATCAATAGGGATGCATCGAATCTCAAATTGCTTTTCCTGGCAAACTGCCCTTGCAAGTAAGAATTAGCAAAAGGAAAAATCCCTGTTTTCCGCTAAGCAGAATATTTAATAATAGCTGTATTTTTACTGCATCAGGTACAGTGCTTGCCGTTTTCATCGTATTGAGGTAAGCGCGATCTATTTTAAGACTATCGAGCAATAAGGTTATGGCGCATCTAATTTATATATATAACGTAAATCCTAAAACAAAAGAAACATTTGAAGCACATCTGGCCGAATGGAATTATGAAATTCCAGCTCTGATGTTCCCGCTATTTTCTTCGGGTATCCGTTCCCAAGGAACACAGCTCTATGCCAATAAGGAAGACGGTATTGCAAGGTTACGCTATTTTTATGCGCTGCTTGCTGATGTTTATCAATTGCATTACAAAAAGAAGTATGCCGAACCGGTCAACAAGATGTTTGAATTTTTGGAAAGTTTGCCATTCGATACCTTTCAAATCGATGGACGGGATGTCTTCAATATGAATGTAGAAAAACATACTGAACAGGCAAGTGACTGGGTTGATGAGATCAGGACGACGGGAGCTTTATACACACAGGCCTTTGAGCAGCAGAGTTTGGATCCTCTTCAGAAGATCTTGCAATTATCAGGCTATGATACTTTTCTGGAAATGCTCGAGACAGACTGGATTAACTATGGTTTGGGCTTGTGGGAAGAGCATGCTTTTCAGCAGGAGGGAACCGAAGTCTTTGAAGAAAATGGAAAACAAGGATTAAAGGATACTCTTGGAAATATTCTGGTCGCTGCAAAATATGATGAGCTATTTGAGTTCAATGAAGCAGGGATTGCTTTGGTTGAACTGGATCATCTATTTGGTTACATCAATGATCGGGGAGAGGAGATCGTATCCTGTCAGTACGTTGAAGCATTTGACGCGCATGTTGTCGATGGGGTTAATTATGCTGAGGTTGAAATCGAAGGGAAACGTGGTATATTGAATATTGATAGCAAGCAACTTTCATTACCCGCTGCCTATGATGATCTGGACTGGTTTGCCCGTGGTTTTTTGAATGCAAAGCAAGGTGATAACTATTTTCTTTTTGCCGCTGATGGAACACAGGTTATTACCGAATCGGCGGATGAACCTTTTGGATACGATTACAGTAAGCTTTTTTATAAGCGGCAAAAAGGGACCATGAAGCGGAAATACTTTCGCATGGATGGTCACTATTTGGGCAGTTTTCTGGAAGATAGCCTACAGGCTCTTCCCAACGCCTATTTCTGGATCAAACCCAATAAGTTGCAGCGCAAGATTTCAATCATCAAGCCTGATGGTACTGTGTTGGATGAAGAGATTGATCGTATCATTGTTCTGGATGACTATCGTAGCATCGCATACCTGGAAAATAAACAATGGCAGATTTACGCACTTGCGCATGATCTATTCCGCTTAGTCGATCGATCTATTGCTAAAATCTTGGTCGATAGCATTAAAAACTTCCGAAAAGATGTCTTTGTTGTCGCCTGTGCTGAAGGGCAGGGGATATATGAAGCCTATCTTGATCAATGGCTACTCGAACCTGATCCGGCTTATCTAAAAATCGAATATTGCTATATGGACTTTATGCGTATCCAACAATCCGAAGGAATGCGCTATTTTGATACAAAAGTGAATTTCTGTAGCGAACTTTATGATTATGTCAGTGCGCCGATTCATGATCCACATCCGGAACGAAGCGAAGGTGAATTCCTACTTTTATTTAAAGGCGAAAGGCTGTTTTATGTAGATCTAAAGCGAAATGTTGCTGAATTTCCTGAAACAGCATTTGGCCGTTTGTATGCCGAAAAATATAATTTGCAGGGAGCTGACCAGAGCTACTTTGTGCAATTTTATCAAGCATGGACAAAACGAAAGGGGACGGGGTACGAATCTTATCTTGATAACGAGACGTTATACGAAAAAGCGCGAAAACTAAATTGGGCCGGTAAGATAACCGAGGCTATACCTTTGTTGACTATCGGTGCCTCCCGAGGTAGCGCCGACTGCCAATACCTTCTCGGCAATATCTATTGCGATACAGATCATGAAGATTTTCTGGATATTCCTAAAGCGATCGGCTTCTACAAGCAGGCTATCGCACAGGATCATGCACAAGCTTGGACGAACTTAGGGTTCATCTATGCTACGGGCCTCGGCCTTCCGCTTGATATTCCCAAAGCTTTAGAGGCTTACCAAAAAGCTGCGGCGCTAGGGGAAACGCAAGCAATGAGTAATCTTGGCAATTGGTATTATGAAGGGGAACATCTGGAACAGGATTATGTGCAGGCCTTACACTACTTTAAGCAGGCTGAAAAAGACGGCATCAATAACGATGCGCAGGTAGCCGAAATTTATTACCAACAGAAAGATTACGCCAATTTATTACCTTATCTGAAAAAGGATAAAGACGGACAGTATGCTGCGATTTATTATGGTATTTTGTATGAGGAAGGTTGGGGCGTAAAACAGAATATGGTGAAGGCACTGCGTTACTATGAACAGGCAAACGAAAACGCAGCCTATGCTTATGCCGTCAATCGTCTCTTGTATTACTATAAAAATGGAACGTTTGCAGATACCGCTAAATACAACTTTTGGTTGGATTTTGCCAAAAACAATGACGTTGATATTGAAGAATAAAAAAGAATATGGCACATCGAATTTATATTTATAACACTGATAAAAAAGATCAGGAGTATTTCCATGCTTATTTGGGTGAATGGAACTATGTCATTCCAGATTTGTTGCTGCCCCTGTTTGCCGCAAATCCAAAAGCAAAAGGTACCTTGGTATATGCTGAAAAAGAAGCAGGTGTTTTAAGATTAAGGAAATTCTACGATCTGCTTATTCAGGAGTATAACTTGATATCCAATGCTGCTGTCCTATTGACCATCGAAAAAATGTTCGATTTTCTGCATGGACTTCCATTTGAATGCTTCCAGATCAATGCGCGTGATGTTTTTAATATGTCTGAGGTGAAACATAGTCAACAAGCAAAGGATTTTGCATTTGAAATTCATGAGAAGGACCTGTATTACGAAAAAGCAATAGAGAAGCAGTCGTTATCAGAGCTTTATCCTATTTTGAGCCGCTCAGGCTATGATTCTTTTTTAGCGATGTTAGAAGCTGAGTGGAGCAACTATGGATTGGGCTGGTGGAATACGGAAGCGATTGATAGCCTTGATAACCAGTTTTTTGAAGAAAATGGACGCTGGGGAATCCGGAATGCGAAGGCTGAGGTAAAAGTCGAACCCTGTTATGACGAGATCGGAGACTTTGATTACAATGGCTTTGCAGTTGTTGCGAAAGAAGGTTTGTTTGGCTATTTAAATAGAAAGGGCGAAGAGACCATCCCTTGTATGTACGCCTCTGCAGCGCCTGTACAGAGCGGCCGTGGTACGATTGTAGGAAAAGTGAGTTTAGCGGGCAAATATGGCTTGGTGGACGTGGAGACTGGAGCTACAATTATTCCCTTAAACTATGCGGTTTTGGACGATTTTGCTTATGGATTCTATCAGGGACAGCGGGACGGAAAATATGATATTATCGATGCCGAAGGTAAGGGCTTTCATACGAAAGGTTCTGATGAGCCTTTTGAAATAGACTACGAGGGTTTTATTTATCAACCGATAGCAAACAGCAAACTACGTAAATATTATTCCAATCAGGGCGCTCTATTGGGCGAATATCCAGAAGGGGTTTTGAACGAATTGTTGTTTGATTTTTACGCGGTCAATTTAAACAATAAAAAAAAGAAATCAGTCCATGCAGCAGACGGCTCCCTTTTGGTAAAAGATGTGGCTGTGCTAAATGCCATGAATGGGCTCAGCGCATTATATTATCTTTCGGAAGGCAAATATTTTCTGTATGACCTCGCTAGCAAGGGTTTTTTTCTGCAAGATCTGACGATTAAATCTATACAGGGAGGTGCCGATTTTGGTAATGGTGCCTATAATTGTTATATCATCCAAACCGAATCGGAAAGAGGAATCTATCACACGGAGACTAAAAGCTGGCTGCTACCATTGTCAGCACATTATGCCACAATCAGCTATGCGCTGATGGACTATTTTATCCTGCAAGATCAGGTGGGCGGGTATTATTACTACGATACTGATAGCAAAGAACTGAGTGAATCCTTCGATTTTATCTGTGGTAGTGTACGGCATTATCAAGATCTAATGATGTTGCGCGACGGCAAACTGTTCAATAAAGGATATGAGGGATTGGAAGAGGTGCCTCAAGATCAGTATGGATATTATATCAAGGCATTGGACAAGCTGGAAGGGAAGGAGCTTGAGGTTTTTGACCTTTTTTTTACCCAGTGGAAATCGGATCGGGGCGTAGATTTTGAATCTGCTTATGATAGTTATACCTTGTATCACATGGGCATGGATTGCTGCAGAAATGGAGACGTCGAAAATGCTATCCGTTACTTTACATTTTCAGCTGATCAGGACAATGAAAGCAGTATGTATGAACTTGGTAATATCTATACGGATACCGATAATGAAGATAAACGTTTTCTAGACCTGAAAAAAGGAATTGCATACTATGAGCGATCCGCCGGAAAGGGGTATGCAGCTTCTTGGAATAGCATCGGTTATCTTTATCAGCATGGAATAGGCTATACTTCGGATCTAAAAAAAGCTTTTGAGGCCTATAACAAAGGGGCTGACCTTGGGAATGGCTATGCATTATCCAACTTGGGTTATTTCTATTTTAGTGGGACCTATGTAGAGGAAGATCTCGAAAAAGCATTGGATTACTACAAAAAAGCGGAATTGAAACTGGTTGAAAATAATCGCAATATTGCTTCGATTTATTATAGTTTAGATGACTATGACCGTCTACTTGTTTATCTGAAGAAAGATAAAGCGGATAGCTATTCCAATATTTATTACGGTTTGATGTATGATACGGGGTTAAAATTTAAAAAGGACAGTAAAAAAGCCGTTCATTATTTTGAGCGGGCAAATCATTATAGTGTTTATGAGTCTGCTACAGAAAGCTTATTGAGTTATTATAAAAATGATCCCGACTTTATGGATCAGGAAAAACATGCCTACTGGTCGAACTTTGCCCGACAACACGAATTGGATATTGAACCCGAATTGTTGATTTGGGCGAATGAGAAAATTGGGGGAGTAGAAGCAAAGGACGAACCTACAGAAAATAGTGGTTCATCCTTTTTTAGTAAACTGTTTAAAAAGAAAAAATAACCTGCACGATGTTATCTTCTGCGAATTTAGATTTCACAGGTATGCTGATCGACCTAGCCTTTATGCTATTTTTTGGCGTAGGTGTAGGTTATTCCCTGATTGTGGGGATTATCCATATCATCCAGAAAAAGACCAAAACGTTTGGCTATTATCTGCGGACATTTTTGATCGCCGGTATCGCAGGTCTTGCTTTGGGAGCCTTTGGTGCCTTTATTATCACGCTGTCGCTGATGGCCTAGGAATACGTGATTCTCAAGGGGGCGCATTGATTTTTTTGGCAGCTACCTGAAAATAAGACTTTATCGTTAGACCGATCTATTTTTTGCGTTGACGATATGCATCAAATGGTGATTACAATGCCAGGCATAGAGACCTATATTTACTTTAAGGGAAATATACCGTTTTGTAACCGGATGAATAAAGGCTCGTTCAAGTTGCTCATCACTCAGGCTCTTAAGCAAGATTTCCCAACGTTGGTGCAAGCCTTCTAATAATTTAAGGGAGCTTTCAATTGGATTGTGTTTTGCATCCGGAAGTTCGGCCCACAGATTTTCTTCATAGAGTTTTATCGTAGGGTCATCTTCTGTCAGCGCTAACTTAAAACGGACAAAGCTATTCATGTGGCTATCAGCGCAGTGATGCACCACCTGTCTGATGGTCCAACCGTCTGGACGATATCGTTTCTCCAAAGCGATATCTGGCAGGTCGCTGACTTCGGATTTGAGTCGTGCGGGGAAGTCTGCGATTGTTTTTATCCAATCATTCAGTAGTTGCTTGTCAATATGATCTGGTACGGCAAAGCGGCCTATGGGATACCGAAGTTTTTCTAATTCATGTTGCATGGTCTAAATTTAACGAAAATTGCTGCAAGGTTCTTATGTTTTGTGCGTAAAGTGGCGGTTAAATCCTGTTTTGGACTTTAGTTAATGAACTTATGTGATTTGGATGACAGGAAGATTTGTGGTAATTTCGGCAATTCAAGATGCGTCGCTTTATTCTTCTTTCTACGGCAGATGAGGTCGTAAGGGAAGTAAGTATGGTTTGTTTTGAATATAAAAGACAAGGAATGAAGAGTCTAAATGAGTTGATTAATCCGACAGATTCAGGATGGGGTCTGGTCGAAGAATGGATGAAGGGAGCAAGTAATTCTTATGAGGTACTGCCCAGAAATCCAAAACGTGCAGATGAAGAGTTACTACGAGCTCAGATTACCACAAAATCACCTATGGGTGCTATTATTCATCAAACTGGTGGAATACTTATCGATGGTGGATGGCTACGGATCCTAGGCTCTGGTTCGACTAAATTGAATCGAGGTATCATGGAGTGGAACAAAGGGAAAAGCTTTGACAAAGAAGGGGAGAAAGGTGGTTTTTTGTTAATTGCCGATGATGTTTTGGGAGGATATTTCGCGATTAATGCCGGAGCTTTGGGCGAGGGCATCGGACAGGTCTATTATTTTGCACAGGACACCTTGCAATGGGAAAGTTTGGAGTGCGGCTATTCTGATTTTATTTATTGGACATTGAAGGGTGACATCCGTCAATTTTATGAAACATTTAAATGGAAGGAATGGGCTGAAGATGTACAAAAATTGGATGGAAATCAGGTGTTTTCATTTTATCCTTTTCTATGGACAGAAGAAGCGCGTGATCTGCGCAAGGTTGATAGAAAAGTAGTGCCTATTGACGAAAACTACCATTTCACGATGGAGTTTGCCGGTGGAAGATAAACCTGTTACCAATTGGTGATCAACAGGTTCTTTGCCGCACGGAGACTACATTTCTGATATTTGGAATAGGCTTTTGCTGCTCTTTCCTGAATTTGTTCGTTGCTTTCTCCGTTTATATACCCTGTTAGCGCATCATGGAGACTGTAGGCTTCTGGACACATCAAATGGCTTGTCCAGAGAATGGGGTTTACAGCTTCCTTATCGATATGAGGTGCAAAATACTTTTTACTATAACAAGCGAGGATAATCGCATTCCGCTTTTGGTGGTCGGTGTTTTTGAAACGCTGGTCTAGTTGGAAATCCATAAGGCCATCATGTCCGATATAAGCATTGAGCTTTGCATTGCCTGCTATTCCGATAATCTTGTTGTCTACCTGCAGTGTATCTTTTAGCTGGCCATGCAGGCCTCGGAGAAAATCAACTGTACACAGCTTAATCTCTTTGCCATCATAGGCATCTGCAACAAGGTAATAGTTTTCAGACCTGTGTTTATAGACCAAACGCTCGAGGATTGCATCTTTTGCTTTATACTTTTTTAAAAGTTTCCAATCTTTACTGCGATTGAAATAAGTTTTTATACCATATTCACAGCCCCAATAGAGATTGTTGACCGGATCCTGACCGTTACCGATTGCTTTGGGAACAGGTACGATTCCCTGATAGGTATTATCACATAATGCGACAAGTACATGAATTGTACGCGTTGTGGAATCATAAGGCAGAACGTCCGTGTGGTTATTTTCACTAGTCGACGGTTGCGCTGAATCTGCGGCGCTACGCTGCCCACATGCGAGAAATACTAGGGTACTACTTAGTACCCATATATAATTGAAAACCTTTTTTATCTCCATTGTATTAAACAAGAATGAATGATCTTATTTGTCGGTACATCAGATCCGACATTTAGTCCGCCTTGGATTTTTTTATCAGGGTCATCATCCTTAAATAATGTCCAAGGTCAGTCTGAATATAAACAAATATAGCTGGAAAATAGTGATGATATACTTCTTGTTTTCAGGGAATTTTAATCTGCTGCCGGATCAGACGATGCTGATACGATAGATACATGAGCTCGCACATGATCTTGTATCATTTGAAGTACTGATTGATCAACTACATTGGGTTCAATCAGTACTTCAAGTGTTTTTTTCAGTCCATCCGGCCCTAAAATTAGCGGGATTGATTTTGGAGTGTATAGGTATGCTCGTTGAGTTTCGTAATTTCTAGCTGGATACCTTCCGCTAGTCCAAGTTGGGTTGCGGCCTCTTTTCCTAGTTTAAGGACATGGAATCCACGACCACGGTACGTAAAATTGCATTCATACTCATTGGAATCAATAACGATCCGGAGCTTTTGTGATTTCGTTGGAAATAGAGGCTTAAAATCTTTCGTAATTCTGATTTGCGCTTTTTTTGTATCATCCGCTGTAATTTTATTTCCTGCTGCTGGAAATAACATATGATTGGGAGAATCATTTTGAGCGATATTTTCTACTGCTTGTTGTTCCTCCTTCTGTTGAACTGCTGCAAGCTCTTTCGGTGGATTTTCAGTTACTGCTGTCTCCTGAGGTTTTTTATTTTGGCGACCTTTTTTTCGTGCATTTTGATTGGTAGGTTTTGCCGTAACTTCCTGCGCTTTTGCTTCAGTGGTTGCTACTGTTTTTTTGTCTTCAGCTTTTGGTGAGGGAGCGACGGCAGATAAAGGTCGTTTGATAATATTTCGAATGTAATAATGTTTTATTCTCGATTTATCCGTGTTACGTTCTTCAATTTCAAAATCCTCCGTATAGGCTTTAAAAAGGTGGGACATCTTATCGTAACCATAATTTCGCGCATCAAAATCTGGTTTTCTTTTATTGAAAAGACTACCAATTTCTCCTAAAAATGCCCATCCATTTTCATCTGCGGTGTCATCAACGGTGTCTTTTAATAATTCCAGTGTCTCTTCGTCAAGCACTGCTATGCTGGTTGGATTGTCTACAGGTGCCGGTTTGGGCTGATTCTGCTGTTTTTTCTTTGTGTTAGGTTCCTTTTTTGGATTCTTTTCAAAGATCTCAACATAAATAAATTTGTCGCAAGAAGCGATGAAAGGTTTCGGCGTTTTTTTCTCTCCAATACCGATCACCAACTTACCCGATTCTCTTAAACGGGTTGCCAATCTTGTAAAATCGCTGTCGCTCGATACAATACAGAAGCCATCGACCCTGTCGGAATGTAGGATGTCCATCGCGTCGATAATAAGAGCTGAATCGGTGGAGTTTTTACCTTGGGTATAGCTATACTGCTGGATGGGGGTTATCGCATGGGTGAGGAGCTTATCCTTCCATTTTTCGACATAAGGATTGGTCCAGTCACCGTAGATCCGTTTGATCGTCGGGATACCGTAGCGTTTGACTTCGTTCAGAATCTCTTCGATCTTTCGATAAGAAACATTATCCGCATCGATTAATATTGCGATTTGTAAATCCCCATGCTCTGCCATATGTGTTTATTTATATTTTCGATGTATTTGTATGTTTATGTTACGAATAGGATTCTCCTATTTTGAACATATGGTTAAAAATACACTATTGTTGAAGAATTATTGAATTTTTTAAGAATTTAATTTGAATGATGATTTTCTGAAGGCTGCTATTTTGTAAGATTTCCTGCCCTATTTTATACATGAGATTATAACAGGATCAGCCATAAAAGGCAGGTCAAATAGAATTTAATAGGAAGTATAGGGACAAAAAAAAAGGTTTTCAAACGGGGAGAATGAAAACCTTAAATAACCAATTATAAACCTAAATTATGATGCAACAAAGATAGTGTGTATTTTACACATATGCAAATGTTGTTTATTATTTTAATGAATCGCTTAAATTTTGTAGCTAAAAAACTACAAACACTTTCTTGTTATGCTGTTAAAGCTCAATAAAAGCAGAAGGCCGGTAGCCCATGACAGCATAAAAACTATTTGTAAAAGCCTGTACACTTTGGTACCCAACTTTGTAGGCAATCTGGGATATGGTCAGTTCACCTGTACTTAATAATTCAAGACTTTTAATTATCCGCAACAATTGCTGGTATTTAACCAGTGTCATTCCCGTTTCCTTTTTAAATAATCGTTCGATCGTGCGCAGGGAAAGATTGGATAATAACGCAATTTCTTCCATCTTAATAGGATGGGTATAGTGGTCGTGTAGGTGATTTAAGACTATCTGTAATCTATTTTCACTCGGCAGCGTAATTTCTAGATGCAATAAGCGGGATCCAAAGGCGGGGAGTTCGTTAAGGAGTGCACGAAGGAAAATTGTTTCATGTTCATTTTCTTCGGTTAATTTTGACCATTTTTCGGCATATAGGATCATCTCTCTTAACACCTTCGGAGCAGCGAATATTTGAACCTTTTCGAAAAATGGATCTTCCTGTTCGATATCAAAAAAGACGATCATTAACTTGATACTCTCGGAATGTGAATTGGTCTTATGTAAAGCATTTGAGGGAACCCACGCCACATGATTCTGGGGGAGGAGGTACATTTTTCCCTCAACGGTGAGGTATTGAAAACCTTGCTCGACATAAATCAACTGCGCCTTACGATGGGTATGTAACGCATCGTCGTGAACCCAATTTTCTTCGAACCAGACAAAATTAGATTTTTTTATATTATCAATTGTATCAATATGATTGGAACAGCCCATGTCGTTATAAATTAAATCAATGGCAAATTTAATTAAATAACTGAATATATCTTTGCAACAAATCATCTTGTAGGTGTATTCATCATGCGGTAATATCGTATACTAGTGGAAGGATCCATCCGCTAAACATTAGCTATTACACCCAAGAAATAAATAATTTATATGAATAATAATATGCAAAAATCAAACATTTTATCCTGGAGCTGGTTGTCTGTATTGGTTGTTATTTTAGTTTCAACGAATCTGAGATCGCCGATTACGGCTGTGGGGCCTGTTTTGGGGCAGATCAGTGACTATCTTACATTAGATAGCTTTCAAAGTAGTTTATTGACGGCAATTCCTCTTTTTATGTTTGCAAGTTGTTCGGTCCTGGTGAGTAAGTATTCCCACGTTCAGGGTATGCATCGTTTTTTGTTGTTTGGATTGATTGTCCTTGCTGTGGGAATCATTGTGCGGGTAGGGGGCGGTACAACTTCTTTGTTTGTGGGATCCGTCATGATTGGCTTAGGAATCTGTGTGGGTAATGTTGTAGCTCCAGGGTATATTAAAACCAGTTTTCCCAATAAAATCGGACTGATGACTGGTATTTTTGCTGTAGCAATGAACTTGACGGCAGCATTCGCATCAGGCTTTAGTCTACGTCTGGGTGACTGGACTAGCTTTGGATGGAGAGGTTCCCTAGGTGTTTGGGTGGTCTTGGCGATAGGATCTATTATTGCTGTTTTTTTTGATCAGTTACGTGGGCAGAAGAATGTTATTCCTGAGCAGAAGAAGCAAGTGCAGACTGGGATTGGGCATATTTTTAAATCCAGATTGGCTTGGTATATCAGTATATTTATGGGAATTCAATCATTGGTTTATTATAGTTTGATTTCCTGGTTGCCCAAGGTATTGGTCGATTATGGGATGGCTGCCAAAGACACCGGTTGGTTGTTATTTTTGATTCAGATTGCGATGATCCCTATTATGTTTGTCGGGCCTATTATTGCGCACCGAATGAAAGATCAGCGACTGATGGCTGTTGCTGTTGCGGTGGGTATGCTGGGCAGCATTTTGATGTTCTTTTTATATAAGCTAAATGGGATCTATGTTGCAGCCATATTATTAGGGCTTTCCAATGGCCTGTCGTTTAGCCTTTCTATTCTCTTTTTTAGTTTAAGGGCAAAATCGACAGCGAATGCCATCAAAATTTCAGGAATGGCACAATCAGTCGGGTATTTAATTGCTGCATTCGGGCCCCCAATTTTTGGGAAATTGCATGAGATAGACCCATCTTGGAACTATTCCTTTTATTTTCTTGCAGCTAGTGTTCTCCTGTTGTTATTGACAGGAATAAAAGCGGCAGAAAATAAATTTGTGGAAGAATCATAATCGCGTAAACAACATTTGGTAAATGCTAACAGCCCCATTATTTTAAAATAATGGGGCTGTTGTCTATATGAATCGCTTACTCATGAACCACTTGTTGATATTGTCAAGTTGGTTCAGCTCTGTTTAATCTTTTAAGATGTCAAATTCGATATAGGTCGCATTATTGACATCATGGAAAATGCGCTGTGTTGCTTTACGGAAGTCGGCTTTGGTTGCAGTATAGGGGGGCATAAATACCTGTGGATTCCGTTCCGCCAATGGGAACCAGGAATTTTGTACCTGAACCATGATACGATGTCCTTTTTTAAAGGTGTGCGCAACATCCGGCATCACAAAATCTACTTTTTCCACGAGACCGGGAGTCAGCGCCTGTGGTTTGTCAAAGCCGTTTCTGTATTTTCCAGCCATGATTTCACCTCTAACCATCATTTGGTATCCCGCCATTGTTTTTCCTTCAAAACTGGGGGCATCATTGGGATAAACGTCGATGAGTTTAACAACATAATCCGCATCGGTACCTGTTGATGATACTTTAAGGAAGTTTTTGATCGGACCGACAATGGTAATGTCTTCGGTCAAAGCTGCTGTTTGGTAGGCCATAACATCGGGGCGATTGGCTGCAAAACGTTGATCGTCGACCATGTACTCGCGTGTACGGTTTTGGATGAGTCCGCCTTGATGTGGAACAGGTTTGTTGGGGTCCGTTACATATTCATCCCATGAATCCGTGCGTTGGACTTTCTCAAAACCAAGTTTGCCCTGTGGCTGAAAATAAAGTTTTTTTGTTTCGACATTTTTGGGCGGCCATTGTTCAAATTGCTTCCATTCATTACTCCCCGAAATAAAGATATTGGCCTCGGCAGCAGAGAAGCTATCTTCTTCTTTTAAATAGTGACTGAAAAAAGGCTGTTCAAATTTTTCCTGATAGGTGATACTTGTTTTTTTCTCAAATTGAATGTCGCCCAAATGATCTCCTGCTGCGCGAACCCATCCGCCGTGATACCAGGGACCCGCAACCAAAATCGAATTATTTGTTTTGCTTTTTTCTTCAATGGATTGATAGGTTTTAAATGTACCATAGGCATCTTCGGCATCAAAAAAACCGCCAACAACCATCACAGCTGGTTTGACATCTTGCAGGTAATTGGTGATGACACGTGTTTTCCAAAACTCATCATAGTTGGGATGCTTAAAGAGGTCGTTCCAGAATTTGACCGAATCGCCAAAATACTTTTCTTTGAGCTCTTTGGCGGTTCCGCCTTCAAGGAAAAAATTATATTTATCGACCTCGTTGATCTGAATGTTACTTTTGAATTGATCGGGGGTAATTGGTTTTGGACGTGGCACACCGAATGTTGACATAAATGTGAACGCATCTTGCAGGAATAATACACCGTTGTGGTGAAAATCATCCCCAATAAACCAATCGGTCACCGGAGCCTGTGGCGAGACCGCTTTGAGGCTGGGATGGGTCTTGACCAGCCCCACTGTGGAGTAGAAACCGGGGTAGGAAATCCCATAGAGACCCGCTTTTCCATTGTAGTTCTTCACATTTTTCTGTAGCCATTCTAAAGCGTCGTAGGTGTCTGTGCTCTCGTCGATCGCTTTTTTATCTTTATTCAGGTTTGTTGGCCGAACATCTTCAAAATCGCCTTCACTCATCCATTTTCCACGGACATCCTGATAGACAAAGATATAGCCGTCCCGCATCATCGATGGAAAGTTGCCCAAACTTTTCTTGTACTCATTTTGGCCATAAGGCCCCACGGTATAAGGTGTTCGGTTTAATAAAATGGGGTATTTCTTGGATTTATCTTTGGGGCTGTAGATTACGGTAAACAATTTCTTGCCATCTCGCATCGGAACCGTTACTTCGGTTTTCTCATAATAATCCCGAACATAAGCGGAATCTGTGGCAGTCTGTGCATGGAGCTGGCTCCCGGTTAACAATGCTAAAGCCAGAAACGAAATTGTAGTTTTCATTGAAATAATTATTTAGGAATGTTGATTTTTCATGGTTTATATAAACCTCCTATAGTCGTTTAGCCTAAACTCATGACGGTTTCATCAATTATCAGCCTAAAGGTAACGCTCCCGAAGTCATTTTCCAATTTTATTGTCATATTTATATAGAATAGAAAAAGAAAAATTGACCAATTTTTTAGAAAGAATAACTTTTTTCGAATTGTATTTGGATTAGTTTTTTAATGTTAATATATTGAGTTAAATTAGTTATGATTATATTTTGTTTTCGCAAGTATGATCAAATGCCTTATATTTCAGTGAGATGGACGATGTAAGCTCGGGGTGCTTATTCATTTCATCTCGTTTCTTTTGCCTTCGAATAGGCATCGAAACAGCAATTGTCATGATTTTATAAATAAAGTGACGATGGATATGAAATATGTTTTTTTAAGCTAATTTTAAGAATTATTTTATCATAAAACATCAATTAAATAACAATTTAAGTATATAGAATTAATATGGGACAACAAGTGAAAGATGCCAATGGTAAATTGGGTATTCTTATTCCGGGATTGGGTGCTGTGGCTACAACATTGATCGCTGGTGTGGCATCTATAAACAAAGGTTTTTCAAAACCAATAGGATCTGTTTCTCAATTGAGCAGAATCCGTTTAGGTAAGCGCACGGAGAATAGAAATCCTTTAATCAAGGATTTCGTCCCTTTGGCAAAGTTGGAAGATGTCGTTTTTGGTGGTTGGGACGTATATGAAGATAACGTATATGAAGCTGCTTCAAAAGCACAGGTTTTAGAACAAGGCCAACTTGATGCTGTAAAAGCTGAATTGGAAGCAATTCAACCAATGAAAGCTGTGTTTGATCGCAATTTTGTTAAAAATTTGGACGGCACGCACATCAAATCAGAGAAAACACGTCGCGAATTGGCTGATGCCGTACAACGTGATATCCGCGAATTTAAAGAAAAAAACGGCTTAGACCGTGTCGTATTAGTATGGTGTGGTTCTACGGAACGCTATATTGAAACAAACGAAGCTTTCTCAACAATTGCAAAATTAGAAGAGGCTTTGGATAATGACGATCAACGCATTCCGCCAAGCATGATCTATTGTTATGCGGCAATAAAAGAAGGCGCTCCTTATGTTAATGGTGCACCAAACTTGACATGTGACGTTCCTGCGATCGTTGAATTAGCTCATGAATATGGTGTTGCAATTGCTGGAAAAGACTTCAAAACTGGTCAAACATTGATGAAAACAATTGTTGCTCCTGGTCTTCAGGCAAGAGCGCTTGGCGTTGAAGGTTGGTTCTCAACAAATATTTTAGGTAACCGTGATGGATTGGTATTGGATGATCCTGAAAACTTCAAAACGAAAGAAGTTTCTAAATTATCCGTATTGGAAGAAATCTTAGATGCGAAAAAAAATCCTGAACTATATGGTGATCTATACCATAAGGTACGTATCAATTACTATCCACCTCACGGTGACAACAAAGAATCTTGGGATAACATCGATATCTTCGGCTGGTTAGGTTACAAAATGCAAATTAAGATTAATTTCTTATGTAGGGATTCAATTTTAGCAGCTCCGGTTGCATTGGATTTGGCATTATTTATTGATTTGGCGCAACGTGCTGGCATGTCAGGTATCCAAGAGTGGTTGTCATTCTACTTGAAATCCCCACAAACTGCACCAGGTTTACCTCCTGAGCATGATATTTTCAAACAATTAATGAAGTTGCAAAATACCTTGCGTCATATTATGGGCGAGGATTTGATTACGCACTTGGGATTAGATTATTACCAAGAGTTAGTAGACAGTATTCAATAAATTACCTTTATAAAAAGGGGAATAATTGCTTCGGGCAGTTCTTCCCCTTTTTCTTCGGGACAATTATTACATGAACTTGTATAACCCGCTCTATTTAGAGATGATGGAGGGGGCTATCAAGCAATTGTCCGGAAATAACCCGCTGTAAATTTTTGCGTTTGCAAACGTTAAGATCGTGACAGGGGTTTTATTTTTTTAATGAATGATTTTATTTTGCAATTAGAAGGAATGGAATTTGCTATCATTGCGGCGGGAGAAGGATCTCGATTGCGAAAAGAAGGCTTTAATTTGCCTAAGCCCCTGCTACCTTTACATGGTGTTCCATTAATTGAACGATTGATTCGTGTCTTTGCTAAAGAAGGTGCGCAGCAAGTGCATGTTATTATCAACAGACAATCACCTGAATTGAAGACATTTTTAACGCATACAGCATTCGAGCTTCCTATCGTCCTGATCGAGGAGGATACACCAAGCTCCCTACATAGTTTTGCCTTATTGGTCGAAAGCAATCCAGATTGGACCTCCTGTTGTCTGACAACCACAGATACTGTTTTTAGACCCCATGAATTTCACGAATACCTAACAGCTTTCCAGCAAAAAGAAAATGCAGACGCTTTTATGGCTGTTACACCATTTGTCGATGACGAGAGCCCGCTTTATGTGAACACAGATCAGGAGCTAAAGGTGGAAGCATTTTTAGATCAGGCTACAGCGGAAACAAAATTTGTTTCGGGGGGTATTTATTGCTTTCGTAAAGCGGCAATGAGCTGTGCATTAAGTTCCGTTGCGGCAGGAAATTCTAGAATGCGTAACTTTCAACGTGCGCTTTTGGAAAATGATTTGCATGTTGAGGCATTTGTGTTTGAAAAAGTAGTAGATATCGATCACTTGAAAGACCGTATTGTAGCGGAACAGTTTTTGAGTGAGGAAGTTAGTTAGTAAAATGAGCGAAATGATTTCTATTTTAGGCGTGACACGTAAAAACCGTTTTTCTCCCAATCATGTGGGGAATGATGCTGCAATATTTAATGAAGTTGTGCTAAAATTGACCGAGCAAGGTGCGTCAGTTGAAATTTGTAATGAGGACGAATTCTTAGCTTTGGATACGATAAAACAGAAGAATGTTCTGACCATGGGAAGAACAAAGACTTTGGTTAAGAAGTTGCAATCTCTTCAAAATAATGGTGTTAATGTATTGAACTCAGGTTTCGGTATTGAAAGCTGTTTTCGAAAAAATATGACACTTAAGTTGTTGGAAGGGGGGATTCCCTATCCGAAGAGTATCGTCATTTCAACGGTCGCAGACATGCAGGCTATTTTTGAAAAACTGAAAGGAAAGGGTGTCTGGATCAAACGTGGTGACTTCCATGCAATCCATAAAGAAGATGTCACTTTTGCTGCCAGTCTCAAAGAAGCACAGCATATTCTAAACGAATATGCGCTCCGGGGGATTAAGGAAGCCGTTATCTCCGAGCATCTGGCAGGAGATCTATTAAAGTTTTATGCGGTTAGGGATACCGATTTCTTTTTCTACTTTTATCCCTATGAACATAATCATCATAAGTACGATTTGTACGAACAGATCAATGATGAAGTTGTCCATTTTCCATTTGATTTGGCTAATTTAAAGCAAGTAGCCAATCGTGCAGCTGAAGTGCTGGATGTCCATATCTATGGCGGTGATGTGATTATTGATGCAAATGGAGATTTTCATATTATTGATCTAAATGATTGGCCCAGTTTTGCTCCTTGTCGAGCTGAAGCAGCTGAAGCCATTGCACAAATGGTTTACCATAAATTTACTGAAAAGAACCACAATGCAGAGAGAACAAGTTAATGTAATCGAAGAAGAGAATTTGAGTGCATTCGAACAATCTTTAAAATCCAACGATACAGAAGAAAAAATAGATATTTGGTTTTATAGACCAATTGGTTTCCGTATTGCACAGGTATGTGCAAAAATTGGGATTACACCCAATGCTGTGACAATCATCAGTATTTTTTTTGGTGTTGCGGCCGGTATTTTATTTTACTACCAAGATCTATGGATTAATGTGATCGGAATGCTTTTGTTGGTCTTTGCAAACTCTTTGGATAGTGCAGATGGACAGTTGGCCCGGATGACAGATAATAAGAGTCGCTTTGGTCGTATTCTGGACGGCTTTGCGGGCGATTTTTGGTTTGCTTCCATCCATATTGCCATCTGTTTGCGCAGTATCAATGAAGGCTGGCCAGAATGGTTGTGGGTATTTTGTATCCTTGCTGGGGTTTCCCATATGTTGCAATCTGCAATGGCTGACTATTACCGCAATGTCCACCTCTTTTTTATCAAAGGTAAGGCAGGAAGCGAATTGGATAATACGCGTGATTTGAAAGTTGATTACGATGCCTTGTCCTGGCGGAAGAACTTTTTTAGCAAGTTTGTGCTGAATGGTTATATGGGCTATACCCGAAATCAGGAAAAGCTATCCCCAAAATTGCAGAAGTTATTGCATATCGTCAAATCCCGGTACAAAGATGATTTGCCCCAACAATTGATGGTTGATTTCAGAATGAAAAATAAACCATTGATGAAGTACACCAACATTGTGCAGTTCAATACACGGGTAATCTTCCTTTTTGTTTGGTTGTTTATCGGTCAACCGTGGATTTACTTTTTCTTTGATATGTTTGTTTTAAACCCGATCTTAATCTATATGTGTAATAGACAGGAAAAGGTAAGTGGTTATTTTGTTGATAAATTAACAAACGATCCAACTTATGGGGAGTAAAATCTATAAAGTACTCTTTATGCTGATTGGTATAGGCACCTTGGCCTATATGATTCATGCAATGGGAGTTCAGGAGATTTGGACGAATCTGGAGAAAATTGGTTGGTGGTTTTTGCCGGTATTGGGTAGCTGGGCTGTTCTTTATTGGATGAATGCCATGGCTTTTAAAGCGATCATTCAGGAGCCGCAATTGCCACAGACCGATGTTCCTTTCTGGAAAGTTTTGCAATTAACGGTTTCTGGTTATGCCATTAATTACATTACGCCATTTGTGGCGCTAGGGGGAGAACCTTACCGCATTATCGAACTGAAAAATTATGTTGGCGGTTCAAAAGCAGGTTCATCCGTTCTGTTATATGGCGTGATGCACATTCTATCCCATATTTTATTTTGGGTGGTATCCGTTTTCCTGATTCTATGGTTTGTACCGGCGAGTACCCTGGTTGATGTTGCCTGTGCCGTAATTTTTGTTATGGCTATTGTATGTACCTGGTTATTTACAAAATTCTATAAAAAAGGAATTACAGTTTCTTTATTAAAGACCCTGTCGCGCTTGCCCTTAGTTGGAAAGAAAATCAATAATCTGCTGGAGGCAAAGTTCGAAACATTGAACGATGTTGACCAACAGGTGAAGAATCTATTTCAAAATCGTAGAGACCGATTTTATACAGCTCTCCTCTGGGAATTTGTTGCCCGGGTAGTCGGCTGTTTTGAAATCTATTTTATCGGTCTGGCACTGGATATCAACATTGATTTTATTGATGCGATGATCATTAGTTCCGGATCCTCTTTATTTGCTAATTTGGTGTTTTTCTTCCCAATGCAATTAGGGACTCGTGAAGGTGGTTTGGCAATGGCTGTGATGAGCATAGGCTTACCTGCTTCAGTCGGTATTTTTATGGGGATCGTGACAAGGATCAGAGAGATTGTTTGGATTATGATTGGTTTAGGTTGGATGAGTTTAGTTAAAAAGAAATAGCAATGGATAAGTTTATAATTAAGGGGATCATTTTTGATTACGGTGGTACATTAGATACGAATGGGGGACATTGGGGAGCTGTGATATGGTCCGGTTACGAAAAATATCAAGTTCCGGTTAACCTGAATTCCTTTCAAGAAGCCTACGCCTACGCCGAACGTCAAATGGCGATTCAGCCGATTATTAAACCGGATTTCAATTTCCTGGAAGTACTTGAAGCGAAATTGAAAGTACAGTTTGAATATCTCATTGCCGCCGGCTATGATCTGGATATGCAATTGGCTAATAAAATCGCATTTGACGGTTATTCTCTGGCCAAAGATACTGTAGCACAGGTAAAGCCATTATTGGCTATTCTGGCCGATCAATATCCCATTGTGATGGTATCCAACTTCTATGGAAATCTAAAAGCTGTGTTGGCTGATTTTGGGATTTTATCCTATTTTAAAGCGGTTGTCGAGTCAGCGGTAGTAGGGGTACGTAAACCAGATCCTGCAATTTATGCACTTGGTGTCGAGGCGATGGGTTTGCCTGCTGCTGAGATCTTAGTCGTGGGTGATTCCTATAGTAAGGATATGGCTCCAGCAAAGGCTGTCGGTTGTCAGACGCTATGGCTGAAAGGACAGACTTGGGGAGAAGATAAACTACAGGATACTTCTGCCGCAGATAAACAATTTAGTACCATCTTTGATCTCAAGGATTTTGTTTAATCAGGCTTTTTGACGAAATTCTTTAGGCGATATGCCTACATTTCGCTTAAAGAATTTTCCAAAAAAAGACTGATCTGAAAAATGTAACTGTTTCGCGATTTCTCCGATCGAAAGCCCCTGACGGAGCAAACATTTAGCCTCCTCCACCAAAACATTCTGAATCAATTCTATCGCTGGCTTTCCGGTGAGTTCTTTCGTGATCACCGAGAGGTGTTTGGGTGTAATACCTAATTCTGAAGCGTAAAACTGTACCATATGTTCCCGACGGAAAGATTGTTTTAATAGCAAGTAGAAATTGGCCAATATTTCCCTTTTCCGTGAAGGTACCACGGGAATATTTTTTATGTTTTGGCTGGCTAAACGCGCGATCTCACAAAACAGCACTTCCGTCAGTGACTTGATAATCTGTGGCTTGAAAATATAGTCCCCACCTTGCTTGTTGTAATGAATAAACTGCTTGAATAGGTTAGACAGGTTTGCGGCATCTGGTGCCGAAAGTGAAAAAATGTGATTGCTATCCAATGCGAGCGACTTTTTTGTGAAGTCAAAAAAGTCTTTTTGAAGTTCCAATTTAAACGTAAAATCTATACTAAAGAAAATCAGATAGACTTCACAGTCCCAAGATTTGGTGACAGATGCTCCATTGACTTTCGACGAGGGGTGAGTCAAGAGCAGATGATGCTGTCCAACTTGTACCCGTTCGTCATTTATAATAAAAGAGGTTTCCCCCTTTTTTATTAGGCAGAGTGAATAAAGGCTCTTGTTCGCCAATACATGTTGTTGCTGTGGACTGAAGACCGGTTTGGATTTGTTTCCCTTGATGTGAAAAGCGAAAAAATCTCTGTTGTCAATGAGTTTATCGATAGAGGACATGCTTACTTTACAATAAAATCAAAATATGTTTTACGATAGGGTTCATCCTTTAAGGTATAGTGCCACCATTCCTTATCGTAGGCCTTAAACCCAAATTTAGCCATAGCCTCACGTAGTATCCTGCGGTTTTCCTTTTGTTTTGCAGTTAGTTTGGTATAGTTATGATGAGAGACGGCACCAAAGAAATCAAAAGGACCGCCCATATCTATTTCTTTGTGATCTTTAAGACTGACCAATGTTAAATCGACGGTACTACCGCGACTATGTCCTGATTTGGTCGCAATGAAACCGAGTTTAAATAAGTTTTTCTTATCCAGCTCTGGATAGAACTCCCGCTTAGCGATCGTATCTTGGGTAGCCAGTGACCAGGCTTTAAAATGATCAACTGCGCGTTGCGGACGATAGGCATCAAAAATTTTTAATGCCAAGCCTTGATTGTTTAGATGTTGTTCGACTTGCTGTAAGGCCAATGTGGCACGCTTGGTCAGAATCGCAACAGGTTTTTCGTAGCCACGGATAGGTTTCCCTGTAAAATTGTGGCTTCCAAAATAACGCATTTCGAGGGTAATTGTCGGGATGAATTCTTTTACGTAGACGAAGTTTGCTGGCATCTTTTGTTGGGCTTTCGTTTGGAAGGCAAAAAAAGCAAGACAAATGGATAGACAGAAGTTGAGTTTCATAGGATGAAGATACAAATTTTGATGCTCAATTCTAGCATTCGGCTATGAGGCGAAAACGTATTGCAAACAATAACAAGAAGATGAATAAGAAAAGCCTCAGGGAATGAATGCCTGAGGCTTGTCAGAAATTAGACTTAATGATCTGTTATTTTTCTTTTTAAATAGTTGTAGATCTCGATCTGCGAGCGGCAAGGCTCCTTTTTATTTTCGACGTAGTGGTTGCTTAGGGAGTTGTTCAGAATGCGAGCTTTAACATTATCGGTTAGTTGAATGTAAAGCATTTCCTTTAAATCTTCCTTGATTTTTTTACTGGTGATTTTTACAGCAGCTTCAATACGATGATCTAAATTTCGGGTCATCCAATCCGCCGAGGAGATATACATTAATTCTTTACCGGCATTGTAGAAATACATGACTCGGGCATGTTCCAAATATTCGTCGACGATTGAAATTGCATTCATCGGGGATTTAAATGTTTTCTGATTCATCGCGCAATAAATACCGCGGATAATAAGATCTATTTTAACTCCAGCTGTTGCAGCATCATAAAGCTTTTTAATCATATCTTTATCACTCAGCGAGTTTACTTTGACAATGATAGCTGCTTTTCGACCAGCCTTAGCTTCTGCGATTTCCAGATCGATAAAATGCAGCAATTCCCTGCGCATATCAATTGGACAGATCAATAAGCTTTTACAGTTTTTGATCATCTCAGCGGGGTCTGATTTTGGTCTTCTGAGGTAATTGAAGACTTTATTAATATCCGCAATGACATCTCTATTGCTCGTCAACAAGCAGTAGTCCCCATATAATTTCGCCGTTTTTTCATTGATATTACCGGTGCTGACAAAGCCATATTGAATTGTTTTTGCGCCAGTCCGCTTTTTGATGACACATAATTTGGCATGTACCTTTTTATTAGGAATTCCTGTTAGGACCTTGATACCTTCCAATTCAAGTTTTTCTTTCCAGTCCAGATTATTCTCCTCATCAAATCGCGCCCGCAGTTCAAGCATGACCGTTACTTCCTTGCCATTCCGGGCAGCATTTATCAATGCATTGGCGACTTTGGAATTCGAAGCTAAGCGATAGGCCGTAATCTGTATCGTTTTTACATCGGGATCCATTGCTGCTTCACGTAGCAGGTCAATGATAGGCCGAAACTCATGATAAGGAAAGGAGAGCAGAACATCTTTCTTCAAAACTGTATCGGTGACCCGTTCATAATTTTGAAAATAGGGATGTGGAAATGAAGTTCTCTCTTGTGGTTGATGATAGGACTTAAACACATTGGGAAAATCCATGAAATGCTTGAAATTATGGATCTTTTGCCCAGGTATGATACTATCTTTTTTTGATAAGTTGAGTTTTTTGATCAGAAACTCGACGAGTTTTGGATCCATCTCCTGATCAAAGATAAAACGGGTCGGTTTACCTTTCCGTCTATTTTTGACGCCTTTGCTTATCTTTTCAACCAGCGTTGTATTGATGTCGTTATCGATATCGAATTCTGCATCTTTCGTGACCTTAAACACATGTGCATGGAATACATCGAAACCAAAATAGGAAAATATCAACGGAAGATTGAACTTAATGACATCTTCAAGAAGAATAATATGTTTTTCATCCTTTGGTGCCGGCAATTGGACGAAGCGTCCGTTCTGGCTGGTGGGAATTTCAATTAGTGCAAACTTAGTCTCATATTGCCATTCGCTTTTTCCCATGGCGATACCTAAATAGAGGCTTTTGTCACGGATATAAGGCATTGGACGAACATCATCTAGAATTAACGGAATGACATTCGACTCCACATCATCCTGATAATACTCACTGACAAACTGCTGTTGCTCTGGACTAAGCTCTTCACTCGTCTTGATAAAGACATTTTGCTTGGCCATATCCTTTTGGATCCGATTCCAGGTGTTGTCAAATTTCTTTTGCTGTTTGATTACCCGAATATTGAGTTCTTCTAAAATCAGTTGCGGATCTTCATAAAAAGATTGATTGGCACTTTTGTCCTTGAGGTCGATGGCACGTTTAAGGCCTGCCACACGTACACGAAAAAATTCGTCCAGGTTATTGGAAAATATACCTAAAAATTTGATCCTTAAAGGCAAAGGTACAGTCTCATCTGCAGCCTCTTGTAAAACTCTGCCATTAAAGCTCAACCAGCTAATATCTCTAGGAATAAATCTTTTCGCCATAGCTAAATATACATAAATTTAAGAAGCAAAACTATAGGTCTAGGCGCGATAAACGAACTTTTTCGTGTTAAAGAATTATTAATTTATTTTTTCTTCATCTACTTCCAAAAAAATACCCCAAAAAGTGCGAGACCTTTTGGGGTGAACAACATCGTTGACTGTGTTGTTATTTCTTTTTTCCGTATTTTTTTGAAATCTGGACCGCTTTATACTTGGTGCCGTCAAAATGCGGGGCATCAATTGCTAATGTTGTAGGGTAGGGGGCCGTACGATCGAAAAAATATACGGTGGTCGTACTGCCATAATCGTTGACCGGCAGGAGCTCCAGACAGGCTGTATAATCTGCATTCAATAGGTCGCCTACTGTAACGGCATAGATACGGATAATCCCACCTTTATTTTGCTCATTCCTAACAAAAGCAACTTCCTTAAATCCGCCAGGAAGATCTTCGATACTTTTCTGATTGAAAGTATCTTTTAAAATAAAACCCAACAACACTAAAACCGGGATGACCAAAAGCCATACCTTTTTATTCTTCTTCATTAAAATACGCTTAAATAGTAATGTTTATATCCAATAATTTATAAAATTCTTTTAAGATGGCCTGATGTCCGGGCCAAGCAGGAGATGTGACCAGGTTTCCATCTACAACAGCCTGATCAGCTGGAATATTTTTCCAGATACCACCCGCCAATTCAATATCCGGCCCTACGGCGACATAGGCTGTCAATGTACGCCCTGTCAGAACCTTTGCTGCTGTCAATACCTGAATCCCGTGGCATATTGCTGCAACAGGCTTATTCTTTTCAAAGAAATGCCTGGTAATTTCCAATACACGTTGGTTAAGACGGATATATTCCGCCGAACGGCCACCTGCAATATAGAGTCCATCGTATTCTTCAGGGTTGACCTGATCAAAATCTTTATTGATCGCAAAATTATGACCCCGTAGTTCCTTATAGGTTTGATCACCTGTAAAATCATGTACCGCGGTAGGCACCACATCGCCCTTTTTTCGGTCAGGGGCAATGGCATCAACTGCTATTCCTATTGATCCCATCGCTTGAAATGGAACCATCGCTTCGTAGTCTTCTACAAAGTCTCCAACAAGTAATAATATTTTTTTTGCCATATCAAAAACCTCTTTTAGTAGGTTCTGAATTTACATATTAAAAGAGGTTTTTACAATGGTTATTTGTTAATCTTTTGTTAACCTTGAACCAGTGATTTTTCAGCAAGAGCACGTTTAGTCTTACGTACTTTAGCCTCAAGCTGGCTTCTCAAAGTGGGATTGGTAATACCTTTTCCTTCCTCAAAATTTTTATGAAATTCAGGTAGGGAGAACGAATCCAGGATATCAGCACCATCCCAGGTAATTCTATTGACTGCAGCATTTAACACAGTTGAACCACCCATTGGACCCGGAGAAGTAGCTAATAGGAAAACAGGCTTACCATTGAAGGTTTTGCGATTCGGAATCCGTGATACCCAGTCAACAATGTTTTTGTAAGCTGAAGTATAGGAGCCATTATGTTCCGCCAGTGAAATAAGCAAGAAATCCGCAGCATCCATTTTTGCTGCAAAATCATGCGCTAATTGTGGAATGCCCAATTCTACTTCCTTGTCATAAGAATAAATAGGCATTTCAAAATGATTGAGGTCAAGAAGCTCTACACTATCATCAGCTTCTTTGTAATATTTGGAAGTACTTGTTACAAAAGTTTTATTGATAGAATTCTTATTACTTGTTCCTGCAAATGCTAATATTTTCATCTGTGTATCAGTTTTAATTTTTAAACTGGTCAAACTTACAACATAATCACAAAAAAAATGTCAGCAAAATGTCTGCTAGGGGCATAATAGCCTATTTATTGACCTAGGTCAATGAAATGCGAAGCGTTCGTACATCCCGAGTAATCCGGTGAGCCCACCTGTATGAACAACCAGTAGCTGATCTGCTGGTGTGAAATAATCTTTTTTGATGAGATCATCTACAGCATAAAGCAATTTTCCGGTATAAGTAGGCTCGATCATAATCCCTGTACTGCTGATAAAATGCTGTGTGAATGCAAGGAGTTCAGGTGTAGTCTTAGCATACCCTCCAAAATGATAGTCCAGATGTAAAATAGGTGCGGCAAGATGGGGGTAGAGTTGAGCAACTTCATCATTGATAAAGCTGCCGTTTTTGAGTACGGGTACCCCGTGTATCTGGGTGAAAAGATCTTTTTTGTCAATTGCGTTGGCAATTCCGGCAAGCGTAGTTCCGGTACCACAGGCGGTAAAGATATGTTGGTAGTCCTGTTGGAGCTCATCGACAAGTTCGGCACAGCCTTTGGCTCCCAAGAGGCCATAGCCTCCTTCATGGACATAGAAGGCCGTTGGATCCTGACCGAAATAGTCGCTATAGAGCTTTTCTTTGCCCCTATAGGAATCCCGATCTACATAAATAAGGTGCATCCCGAATAATTGACACATGGTCAGAACCGGATTATTAACCTGTTCATCACCTCTGACGAAAGCTGTCGTTTTGAGCCGGAATGTTGCTCCTGCACAAGCGGTCGCTAGCAAATGATTGCTCCATGCACCACCAAAAGTAACGATATGATTTTTTTGGAGCTGCAATGCCTCCTGAAGATTGTACTTTAATTTTCGCCATTTGTTGCCCGAAATAAATGGATGGATCAGGTCGTCTCGCTTCAGTGTTACCTTGATGTGCTTTTTTTCCCATAAAGGTAATGTGACTTCTGTTTCGGGGCTATGGATTTTGAATGGCAACATAACATTAAATGAAAACAAATTTAACGAAAATTGTTTCATTTGGTTTATTTTTGTAGAATGACAGAACAAATGGGATCGCAAGATCAAGAAGAACAAGAGTTATTTGAACATCTACGCATTGAAGTGGATAAGGGGCAAGCTTTACTCCGTATTGATAAATATCTGATGAATAGGGTGGAAAATGCGACAAGAAGCAAAATTCAGCATGCCATTGAAGCAGGTTCTGTCATGGTTAACGGAAAAGAGATCAAGGCGAGCTATAAAGTCAGACCAGAGGATGTCATTACGTTGGTATTACCAGATCCACCACGCGATAATGAGGTTTACCCCGAAAATATTCCGTTAGACATAAAATACGAAGATGACGATGTCCTTATTGTAAATAAAGAAGCTGGGATGGTTGTTCACCCAGGTTATAATAATTATACAGGTACATTGGTTAATGCATTGACTTATCATATACAACAGCTGCCACAGTTGCCGGGAAATTCAGACCGTCCCGGTCTGGTACATCGAATAGACAAAGATACTTCCGGATTGTTGGTGATCGCTAAGAACGAAAAATCGATGGCATTTTTGGCTAAGCAATTTTTCGATCATAGCATTACCCGTAAATATATTGCCTTGGTATGGGGTGATTTGAAAGAGGATGGAACGATTACTGGTTACATTGGTCGTCATTTGAAAGATAGACGTATTATGGCCATGTACGATAGTGAGGACAAAGGAAGATGGTCCGTGACGCATTATAAAGTACTGGAACGATTGGGTTATGTGACTTTGATCGAATGCCAGTTGGAGACGGGGCGTACACATCAAATTCGTACGCACATGCAATCCATTGGTCATCCATTGTTTAATGATGCGATGTACGGCGGGGATAAAATATTAAAAGGAACTGTCTTCTCAAAATATAAGCAATTTGTGGACAATTGCTTTAACCTGCTTCCGCGACAGGCGCTTCACGCACAGGTATTGGGATTTATTCATCCGACTTCAAAAGAAAATATCTATTTTGAGGTACCATATCCTGAAGATTTTCGTTTAGCTTTAGAAAAGTGGCGTGGTTACGCCGCAAATTCCATGGCTGTAGAAAATGATTAAAATTTAGAAAACAAATAAAGATGCCGACAAACTATATCAATTTTAACGGCAATGTAGTGCCGGAAGAACAGGAAATATTTAGCGTAGAAAATAGAGGCTTTCGCTATGGTGATGGATTGTTTGAAACCATGTTGTATAAAGATGGTGATATTCGTTTTCTGAACTTTCATGTAGCGCGCTTGCAACAGGGGATGGAATTGATACACCTTGATGATGCGAATCTTTTTGACGAATTTTTTATCCGTTCAAGATCGGAGGAGCTGATTCGTAAGAATAACATGTTGGGACAGCAGGTTCGTATTCGATTGATTGTATTTCGGATGGGTGGTGGATTATATAGTCCAACCACAAATAAACCGGGATTTGTCTTGCAGGTACAACGCATAGAACCCAATCTGCGAGATAAGAAAGTCGGTCTGATCGTGGGCTTATATAGTGAGTTCAAAAAGCCTTATAGTGATTTGTCAAAACTAAAATCGCTCAATTCGCAAATTTATGTACTGGCGGGTATCTATAAGAAAAAAATGGCCTTTGATGATGTATTGATCTTAAATCAGGAAGGTTACCTTTGTGAGTCCTTGACCTCAAATATCTTCGTGTATTACGAAAAAATATTATATACGCCTGCGCTATCCGAGGGATGTATCGAAGGTGTCATGCGACGGGTAGTGATGGATATGGCACGGTCTGAAGGGATTGAAGTTGTGGAGGCACAAATAAGCGCTGAAATCATGAAAAGAGCGGATGAGATTTTTTGTACCAATGCGGTACAAGGGGTGCAATGGGTCATGGGCTACAAGCAGAAACGCTATTTCAACAAGATATCACGGATATTGCAAGAAAAATTGCTGAGTTGGAATTATGATTCAAACGAGGAGCAAAGCTAAGTTTGCAAGAAATAATTGATAAACATACAAAAAGCCAAGATTAATCTTGGCTTTTTGTATGTACTATTCTGATGATCCAGTGCTCAAAAGCCTTTTTGAAGTCAAGGAGGAAGTCTTTTGTTTTTTGTAATTCAACTTTTCCGCTCCCGCCGATACACTCTTTTATATTACCAAGATAAGCTTCGGGTTGCTGCATGGGATAGATATTGACAAATACCAAGGACTGCCGGATATGATGGTTTGCACCGAAACCACCATAAGCTCCTGTCGAAGAGGAGATGATGGCTCCCGGTTTGCCATCCCATTTATTCTTCCCGTATGGCCGGGATCCTACATCTATTGCATTTTTTAGTACAGCAGGTACGGAGCGATTATATTCAGGTGTAATGAACAGAATAGCATCCAGTGCTGCGACCTCTTTACGAAACCGGATATAACTTTCGGGCGGATTGCCTTCGTCGTCAAAATCCTGATTGTATAAGGGAAGATCACCAATTTCAAGAATACGATAGTTAAACTTATTAGGTGTTTGTTCAAGAATAAAATCAGCTATCTTTCTATTATAGGATTGTTTCCTCAAACTGCCGACGATGATTCCAATGCTGTAAGTATTCATACTCAAGTTCAATTAAAGTATTAATAGTATTATTGGTTGAACAATTTGCTCCCTAAAAAGTTTCTCTGTTTTTGAATGTAAAAATAAAACTAAGTTGTTTGTGCTGAATAGATTAAGTTTTTGTTAACAAAAATTAACATTTATCATTTAATCTTTTGCATACAGTTTGTTGTCGTATTGTAAAGAATAAATTACAAAACTAAGGGAGGAGCTACTTATGAAAAAAATGTTTTACACCGCTGCTATCATTGCAGGTCTTTTTGTGGCTGGGACAGCTGATGCACAGGTAAGTATCAGCGTAAATATTGGGAGTCAGCCAAGTTGGGGACCGGTGGGTTATGATTATGCCCGTTATTATTACATGCCTGAATACAATATGTATTATGATGTACCCGCGAGATGTTATGTTTACTATGACAATGGAGGTTGGATAAGAAGGGCGAGTTTACCAAGAAGATATCGGCATTATGATTTTTATAGGGCGCATAAAGTAGTGATCAATGATCGCACACCTTGGCATCACCATGACCGTTATAGAAGCAGATATGGCCACTCACGGGGCAGACAGGTTTCTATCCGGGATAGTCACCATGGACGTAGTGGATATTCCTTTGCGAGTGAACGTAGTGTAAGACGAGATCATTCCTGGGGTGAGAGCAATAGAAGACATAACGATAGAGGAAGAGGGCGTGGGCGCGGATACGGAGATAGAGATAATGACCGACACGAGCACGGACACAGAGGGAGACATAGAGATTAATTGGATGTGTCTAGTTTGAGTATCTTAATCGTTTAATAGGAAAGGGACTTGTCGCAAGACAGGCCCCTTTTTTTATAGCATTGATTTTGGCTGAGTTAGTCTTTTGTATAGTGTAATTTCTAGATAGATGCTAAAATTTTATAACGATATGTTCAATAAAATAAAGTGTAAGGAATAAATCACAGGATATAAAGCGTTGATTCATGAAAATTATCTTAATTTTGCGACAGGAGCATAGGAAGTGACTTTAATAAAGTAGGGCATTTTGTGTGCAAAAGATAGCATGTGGCGTGTAAGTTAATTTATGTAATGGGAAAAGTAATTAAATCAAGCTTTGTATTGATGGGCTTGGGAATAGCTAGTTTAGGATTACAGTCTTGTAATCAAAACAGTGGTAAAAAGGAAGAAAAGGGTGTTACTGTCGATTCTGTACAGCACAAGAAAGATAGTCTAATTGTTGTGCAGGATTCTATTACAAAAGTGGATTCGCTGCGCAAGGATTCCATTACCAAAATGGAGGCGAATGTTTCCTATAGTGGCGCCAAAGATACCACAGTTTTATTGACGGACTCTGTTTCGCCGCGATATATTTATCTTACTTTTGATGACGGCCCGCTTAATGGTAGCCAGTATTTGGATTCTATCGCAACAGCGAAGGGTATCAAGATCAATGCATTTTTGATTGGTGAGCATGATAAGATGAGCAAAAAATTACACGGCTATACAGAGCGGTATAAAAATAACCCGCTGGTCGATTGCTACAATCATAGTTATTGGCATGCGCATAATAAGTATAGTACATTTTATTCAAATCCACAGACCGCATTTGAAGATTTTGAATTGGCAGAACAATCTCTGGGCCTGGAGCACAAAATCGTGAGACTCCCCGGAAGAAATATCTGGTATGTAGGGGATCGTAAAAAAGTTGATCTAAAAAGCGGCGCTTCTACCGCAGAGCTACTGCACCAAAACGGTTATAAAATTATGGGGTGGGATTGCGAATGGAAGATTAATGGTGTGACAGGTAAACCGGATTTGTCAGTTAACCAGCTGTATACACAGATGAAAAACTTGCTTCGTAAAGGTACATCCTACACAAAAAATAATGTTGTCCTGTTGACCCATGATAATATGTACCAAACGAAAAAAGGACAGAAATTACTGTCAGATTTAATTGATAGTCTTAAACAACATCCGAACTATCGCTTTGAGTTTATGCGCAATTATCCACAATAGGGAATTTACACAATCTATATAATTTAGCCCTAAATCAGTAGTATAAGATTACTGGTTTAGGGCTAAATTTTTATAGGGGAAGAATTCCTCTTCTTAGTTTTGTTTGCGTAGATATTTTGTCAATATGACGATTGTCTGGCCTTCAATTTTTCCTTCGATCTGCTCAATATTATCAGCTACTAATCGGATATTTTTAACCACAGTACCTAAGGTTGCTTTGAGCGAAGAGCCTTTTACATCCAATGTTTTTGTAAGCACAACCGTATCGCCTTCTAATAATCGCTGTCCGATGCTATCTTCATGAAAAGAAACGTAACCGTCGTTTTCATGATCTCCGGTTTTCTTTGCCTCGGCTAATGTTTCATCATCAAGGTAGAGGATATCGAGTGCTTCGGAAGCCCAGCCTTCATTTTTCAGACGATTTAACATGCGCCAGCAGACAATCTGTACAGCAGGGATTTCTGACCACATGGCATTCGGTAGAAATTTCCAGTCTTCAGGATTTAATTGCTCTGTTTTGTTGAGCTGGTTGGCCAATGTTGCTGAAATCAGTAGGGTGTTATCCAAAGTTGAACTGGTTTCCGGAGGTAATGTATAGGTTATTAAGTCCGTTACAGTGTCTGTCAGCTCACATTTTCCGCCAGCTCGCGCTAGTAATTGTTCTTCTAATTTCATATCTGTTTCTATAAAAGCCCAAAAATAAGAATATAAATTGTAGTAAGTTGTCGTTGCTAAAATAAAGCTGGTCTTTCTCTAAAAAAAATAGGATGAGCTGTTATATTGGTACTGAATTTGTACGCTAACGAAGTTGGAAAAGATTATTAACTGAAATAAATATACAAATCATATGAAATGGCAAGGAGGTAAACAAAGTGGCAATTTTGAGGATCGTAGAGGTATGTCCGGTGGTGGAAAGCTAGCATTGGGAGGTATAGGGGGGATCATCGTATTGGTTATTGGTTTTCTGATGGGTGGCGATCCCATGCAGTTGTTGCAACAGGCGCAAAATATGGGTGGGCAAACGGAGCAGTCTGGGCAACCGCGTGAACTGAACCCTGAGGAAAAGAGGTTAACTGAGTTTTCGTTGACTGTACTTCAGAGTACAGAAGATATCTGGGCTAAGCTATTTAAAGAGCAAATGCAGCAAAATTATACGCCAACTACCCTGGTTTTTTATGATGGTGGTACGCAGACAGACGGTTGTGGGATGGGACAGGCTTCGTATGGGCCATTTTATTGCCCTGGAGATCAGAAAATCTATTTGGACCTGACCTTTAACCGCGAACTTTCCGATAAATTTGGTGCCAAGGGGGAATTTGCCATGGCTTATGTTATTGCACACGAGGTAGGGCATCATATTCAACAACTGGTCGGATTATTACCTAAAACCAATCAAGCCCGCGGGAAACTAAGTGAACGTGAAAACAACAAGATTTCGGTCATGACTGAACTTCAAGCTGATTTCTATGCTGGTGTATGGGCGCATTACCTCAATGAATACACGGATATAAAAATAGATTATAACGATATCGTGGATGGTATGAAAGCCGCAGAAGCGGTAGGGGATGATAAATTACAGACGGCTGCGCAAGGCTATGCTGTTCCAGAATCTTTTACACATGGAACCTCAGCGCAACGAATGACTTGGTTTAAAAAAGGATATGACTCAGGGGACATGCGCGCCGGAAATACGTTTGAGGATCCAAGTCTGAGATAGTAAGAATAGATTCCATAAGTGCTACCAACTGTAGTATGGTAAAGATAAGCCCTATAAATTTTTATGGGGCTTTTTATTGGACCAATAAATTACAGCCTCGAATATCGCTTTGGTCAAAACGCCCCAGTATCTCAAATGAACCATCCTGATACACTTTTCCGAGATCCTGTGTTGCTATAAATGAACAAGAGTAGCGGTTGGCTAAGTCGATGACATTAATGCCTCCGGTTCTGTCGGAGGAAATTAAACTCAAAGGATCATTTGTATCGCGAATTAATACTTTCATCCATTTGGGCAAATGGAAAATCCCTTGACCCGAAGAGTACCCCTGTGACAATAATTCGGTCATGCCATATTCTGAGTGGATCCCACTGACCTTAAAAGCATCCTCAAGCAGTTGGTGAATTTCCTGTTTCACCATTTCTTTGCGTTTACCTTTCATTCCGCCAGTTTCCATGATAATCAGTTCCGGAAATTCAAAAGCATATTGCTCAATGAAATCAAGCAAGGCATAGGTGACACCAAAAAGGATGGTTTTAGTTCCGTTATCTTTTAATTGAACAAGTGTATCATATAGCTCCTGATGATTGTAGAGGAAATAATTACTCTCCGTTTGTTTACTCTGTTTCATCAAATCATCGATCATGTAGATCAGGGACGAACCACTTCTTTCCAGATAGGATGGGAGTAGGGCCAAAACAGCGATATCCGTAATCGGTCCATAGAAATCTTCGAATATACGTCGAAAAGTTTGCTCATAGATGGATACATCGGCAACAAGATGTTTGGATGTGACCATACCTGTTGTGCCTGAGCTTGAAAACACAATTTGGGGATCCATTCCGGCAGCCAGGACTTTTTGTGTTTTGAAAAATTCTATCGGCAGGAAGGGGATCTCGCTATAATGCTTGACTTGATTTTTTTCTTTACCTATCAGCGAAACATAGTCTCGGTAAACCTGACAATGCAGCAGTTGGAAGTGATAAGTTTCTAAACAATGTTGATTAAAGTCGTCTTCTGTTTGAATTGCAAAAAAATCCGTCCAATTCGTCATAGCATTTAAATTTTGATGGACAAAATTAGCTAAAATTTAGAAATATTGAGGGGATATCGCAAACACTATTTATTTGACAAAATCTAAAATTTGGATGGATTTTTCATTATCTTCTTTTAAATAAATTGCAATAAATTTGGCTTCTCTGATTTGAGAATTGTTATTAAACATTAGGATCTTTACATTTTTTGGCTCATAAAACGAGTCGCCAGATTGTAATAACTTTGGTTTTTGTCCTGCTATTTCAAAGGTAATTTCACCCTCAACGACAAAACCGATCACTGGACATGGGTGGAAATGTGCGGGTGCTTTTTGCGCTTTTTTTAATGTGATTTTTTGCATTTCCACCTGATGCAAATGCTGATCTAGTATAATATGTTGTAAATCTTCTCGTTGAATTATGTTTTTCTGAGCTTTACAGGAAAAAGACAGTAGCATCAGAAGTAAGATAAGTGTCGATTTTATTTTAGAAAATTTCATTGCTTATTAAGATCTAGTTCAACAAAATAACGGTCGATATGATTATGATTTTTTGGCGCTATTGCCAAAATGATCACTATTTCAGCACGATGGTTTGCTATCTGATGTATATTAAAGGGGGGGATTGAGAATGTATCTCCCTTAATTACAGTCTTAACATCAATGTCCAATTGGTTTTTGGGGTGAAATAAAGTTGTTGTTAAGATTGCGCTTCCGGAAAGGATATAATAAATTTCAATTCCCTTTTTGTGATAATGTGCGGGCAAGACCTGATTTTTATTGAGCGCAATAATGAACAAAGACATGCTGTCATCCCCTGTTAAGAAGGCGACTTTTTGCATGATCGCTTCAGCTTTAGATACTTCTTTAAGAGATCGGAACGCATTTATGATTTCTACCATTTTAAACGTGATTAAAGGTTTGCATTTCTCCGTTGCCAAAAGACCAGTCGTGCTTTGAGTTTTCGAGGAGTACGATGATGACGTCTTGAGGATTGATAGGGGTGGAATTGGAAATATTTAATGAAATTTGTCGATACAATTTTCGTTTTTTGTTGACATCTCTACCAATGGCAGCGGTTATTTGAATATAAACAATATCTTTTGTATGTTTTATATCTAAATATTCCTGCGGGAAACGAAGTTGAGGAGAACTTACAGATTCTATAATATGGAAAAAATCATCTTTTGGAATTTGAAATTCGTCCATTAATGCACGATGTACACTATTGGAAATTAAGTCCTGTGTATTTATATCGTAATTTTCTGATAATGTAATTCTTACTAGCGGCATGGTAATGAGTTTTGATTTCATTACAAAAATCCATAAGAATATTTACTTTCTATCTTGATATAGATCAAGACTTTTAATTCTTGACAGCGTCTCTGGACGAATTTTTAGATAAGATGCAATAAGATGCTGTGGGAAATCCTGCTCGATCTGTTTACGGGTTTGAACCAATTCTAAGTAACGGTCTTTGGCCTTCAGTTTAATTAACGCTGTTTCTTTGAAGCATTTATTGATAAACAATTGGTCGGAAATTTTTTTAAAAATATAGGCCCAGGGCTGTTGTTTCACCAATTCGACGTATTGGGTTTTATCAATCACAGCGATCTCCGCATTAGCATAAGCTTTGATGAAAACGGGGGAGGGTACGTCCGTTAAAAAACTTCGATAAGATGTAAGGAGACTTTGTTCTCCATATAATTCGCTAACAATAAAATTAGCGTCAGCGTCTTCGAAATATCCATATAGGGTGCCACTTTGGACAATACCAATGTAATTGCAAATTTCATCTTCCTTTACAAAAAAATCATTCTTCTTGACTTGGATGATTTTACTTTGACTCTTAAATAAAGCTAAATCTTCTTTGGTAAGCATAATTCAAGTATTATATAAATGTAGAATATTGATCCAATAGAGCTAAATGAGGAGAAGATGGGTAGGGAATTTCTGATGCGTCTAACTGAATATATAAGTTGGTGTCAAGATGAAGATATCCGACACCAACTTTAGTTATGCTACAACATACCACCATCAACAGGAAGAACCTGTCCAGTGACATATGCGGATAAATCAGATGCAAGGTAAAGACAGGCATTGGCTACATCTTCTGGAGATCCAGCACGTTTCAAAGGAATTCCAGCTTCCCATGTCGCGATCACTTTAGGATCCAATATATCTGTCATTTCTGTACGGATAAATCCAGGAGCGACAACGTTTGCACGAATGTTACGTGAACCCAATTCTTTAGCAATGGATTTGGTGAATCCTATGATACCAGCTTTGGAAGCGGCATAATTTGATTGACCAGCATTCCCTTGGACGCCAACAACGGACGACATATTGATGAAAGAACCTTTACGGTTTTTCATCATTATTTTTGAAGCAGCTTTTGTAACATTAAATACGGATTTCAAGTTGACGTTTAAGACGTCATCCCAGTTTTCTTCCGTCATACGCATAAGCAGACCATCTTTTGTGATGCCAGCATTATTGACTACGATATCCAGGCTTCCAAAATCTGCAACGATTGCATTGATTAATTGTTCTGCTTCTTCAAATTTCGAAGCATCAGAACGGTAGCCGATTACTTTTGTTCCGTAGGCTTGAAGCTCTTTTTCTAGCGCTTGTCCCTTTTCTACAGACGAAAGGTAAGTGAAAGCAACATTGGCGCCGTGTTGTGCAAACACTTCCGCAATTTTTCTTCCAATTCCTTTTGATGCTCCAGTTACCAAAGCAATTTTTCCTTCAAGTAGTTTCATATAAGAGTGTAATGTTATTCGTTGATGTTTTTGCAAAAATGTTAAAACTATATTATAACACAAAATCTTTCGATAAATAACGATTCAAAAAGCAATGGGCTTTTGTCTTATTTTAGATTATTTATTCCCGTATCGATGAACGATATCCTATGTATGGCCTTAGAAAACTGGAAAAAGTAGAATTTCGGTTATGCTTAGGATTATTTTAATAAATCAATGGTATTTTTGAATAAGTGTTTCTAAAAAGTACAGTTTTTTGACAAAAGACTTGGGGGTTTACCAAAAACTATATTAAATTTGCATCAATCACAAAAACATGAGCAAAAAATCAAATAAAGAAGTTGACGTTGTTCTAATCGGCGCCGGGATTATGAGTGCTACTTTGGGTACTCTAATCAATGAATTAAGCCCAGACGTTAATATTGAAATTCTCGAGCGTTTGGATGTTGTGGCGGCTGAGAGTTCTGACGCTTGGAATAATGCTGGTACAGGTCACTCGGCCTTGTGCGAATTGAATTATACACCGGAACAAAAAGATGGTTCCGTAAAAGTTGATAAAGCTGTTAAAATTGCTGAGCAATTTGAAGTTTCTAAGCAGTTTTGGTCGTACTTGGTTGATAAGGGTATTATTGCCCAACCGGAGAACTTTATCCGTAGCATTCCCCATATGAGTGCGGTTTTTGGTGAAAAAGATGTGAAATTCCTGAAGACAAGATGGGAAACAATGAACACCCAAACCTTGTTCAAAGGCATGGAATATACCGAAGATGCAACGCTATTGAAGTCATGGATTCCTTTGATGATGGAAGGGCGGGATGCAAGTGAGAAAATCGCTGCAACCAAGATGGATTTAGGTACCGATGTGAATTTCGGTTCATTGACACGTGATTTGATTAATAACCTAGCAAACAAAGAAAATATTTCAATTTCCTTAAACCACGAAGTTGTTGATATCGAACGTGAAGACGATGGCCGTTGGGAAATCGAAGTGAAAGATTTGAAAACGGGGGTAAAGAGGGAGCTAAAAGCGAAGTTTGTTTTTATCGGCGCTGGAGGTCACTCCTTGTTATTGCTGGAGAAATCTGGTATTCCAGAAGCAAAAGGTTACGGTGGATTCCCTGTAGGAGGGCAATGGTTGAGATGCGTAAACGAAGAAATTATCAATACGCACCATGCTAAAGTCTATGGTAAAGCATCTGTTGGCGCGCCACCGATGTCTGTACCGCACTTAGATACCCGTTATATCGATGGAAAACAAGCCTTACTTTTCGGTCCTTATGCTGGTTTCTCAACCAAATTCTTGAAGCAAGGTTCTTATTTTGATTTGCCTGCATCGATCAAATTATCCAATATCCGTCCGATGTTATCGGCAGGACTTGACAATTTGCCGTTGACCAAATATCTGATCACGGAAGTCATGAAATCTCCTAAAGATAAATTGGAGTCGCTGAAACAATTTATGCCAACAGCTAAATTGGAAGATTGGGTTATTGAGAAAGCCGGTCAACGTGTTCAGGTGATTAAAAAGGATGAGAAGAAAGGTGGGATTTTGGAGTTTGGTACAGAAGTGGTTTCAAGTGCAGACGGTTCTATCGCTGCGCTATTGGGAGCTTCTCCAGGTGCATCAACTTCGGTAGCGATCATGATCAGTCTATTGAAGAAATGTTTCCCTGAGCGTGCTAAATCAGATGAATACCGCAAGAAATTACGCGAGATGATTCCTTCGCATGGCAAAGCGTTAAATGATGATGCTGAGCTTTGTAGAGAGACGCGTATCCGTACGCATAAAGCGTTGAAATTAATTGATATAGATTAATTTCAATATACAATATACTTATGGGGTGCTCGGAAATGACAATGTCATCTGGGCTGAGATTATACCCAATAAAAGCGATTGTACGACCTTGTGCAATCGCTTTTATATACCTGATCCGGATAATGCTGGCGTAGGGATTTTAATTTCAATAAAAACATCCGTTTTTTCCGCTCATAAGTTTATTATGTAATTACACGAACTAATAAACAATTGAATGACTTCTGATACAATTTTCGAGGCTTTTATTCAACAAATGCAGCAAGCCACCATAGCTGAATGGCTGGGGGTATGTTTTGGTATCTTGCAGGTTTGGTTTTCAAGGCAAAATAAATCGATCAATTACCTCTTTGGGATAATAGGCATTATTATATCCGTATATGTATTATTCCATGCAAAATTATATGCAGAAATCTTGTTGCATCTCTATTATCTGGTGATGAGCATCTATGGCTGGATCTATTGGAAATATAGCAGTGATACGATCGTTCCGATCAGTCGTAATACAGCCAGAGATTGGCAGATTGTTGGTTTTATCTGTGTAGTCGGTTTCCTATTGTTCTATTTTGGTCTGGTGCATTTAACTGATTCGGATGTTCCGTTATGGGACTCTTTTGTTTCCTGTACAGCCTGGGCGGGGATGTGGCTGCTGGCAAAGCGTAAACTTGAAAATTGGATTTTGTTGAACATCAGTAACCTGATGGCAATTCCCTTGCTTATACACAAAGGTCTATTCCTTTATGCTGGTTTAACCTTATTTTTATTTGTGATGGCTTTTAGTGGCTATTTTAATTGGCGGAGAATATTAAGTGATGAAAAAAAATATGCAACTGACTGATGCAGCTATCGCTGTTCTAAAAGATCAGCAACGTAAAGCAATTCAGCAAAAGAGTTTGTCTGATGAGCAGCTTGAACTGATATACCTGAACAAGTGGTTTAAAATCTGGGTACCACAATCCCTGAATGGCTTGGGGCTGGATCTGGTTAGTGGGCTTTCCCTGTTGAAGGCGCTGGCCTACCAGGACGGGGGATTGGCCTGGACGGTAACTTTATGTGCGGGAGCGAATCTTTTTGTTGGTTTTATTGGTCCTGAAGTTGGGCAGGATATTTTCACTTCAAAACAGGTATGTTTTGGAGGAAGTGGGCAGATTGCAGGCATCGCTGAGCGTGAGGGCAAGTCTTATCGCTTGAAAGGGCTTTGGAAATATGCTACTGGAGCACCCCACCTGACACATTTTACCTTGAACGCCTATATTCAGGCGGATGGACAACAACTGTTGGATCAGGATGGAAATCCACTTGTAAAATCTTTCTTTGTCGCGCGTGAATTTGCATTGATTCATTACGATTGGGATACCTTCGGCCTTGAGGCGACGGCATCGCATTCTTTTTCACTAGATAATATACAGGTAGACGAAAACCAGTCTTTTTTTATTGATGCCTCAAAAAGTACACGACCTGAGCTACTCTATCAATACCCTTTTATGCCATTTGCAGAGTTGACCTTATTGGTGAATTTTATGGGGATGTACCATCGTTTTTTGGATCTGATCGAGAAGTTATTTGTATTGAAGTCCAATCAGGGGAAATGGGAGCAAATGGAAAGTAAAGCTGCTTTCCGAAAATTGGATGAAATGCAAAAGGACTATATCGCGAGAGCGCATTCTGTAATGGATTTGGCTGCTCGTTCTTGGGAGAATCTCAAGGATAAGGTTGATAATACCTCATTATATGAGCGTATAGCGATAGAAAGTAGAGACTTTGTGGAGATTATTTTGTCCAATGTCATTAAACTCTATCCCCATACGGGGATTTCGGGCGCAGCCGCTGACAATGAAATCAATATTTTGTTTCGGAATATATTTACGGCATCTCAGCATAAATTACTGCAAAAGAATTTGTCATAAACGTCGGGCTAGACAAGCATGCTGCAATAGAATTTTAGCTGGATATCCTTGAAGAGCTTGGAGTTATAATTGTTAAATAAAAAAGACGATCAATTGATCGTCTTTTTTATTGTTAAATAGGAAGTGTCCCCGACGAGATTCGAACTCATATCGTCAGAACCGGAATCTGAAATTCTATCCATTGAACTACGGGGACGTGTCGCAAAGATATACTATTTTCTAGATCTTACAAATAATCTTTGCTATAAAATTTAAACTTTTGAACGGGGAATTTCCGGTGTATATCTCTCGTGGTTTTTGACCTCACTGCTTTTATAATTTGCGTCATTCCGCTTTTCTGCGCTAACTTTTTGTCTATAAGCAATATGTATTCAAGTGAGCCCTTGTTGTACACTACGATGTTTATTCGCTGGCTTTATTCTGAGCTCAAATTCCTTTTGGGATTCAAACTGAAATAAATATAATCGAATCTAGTTTCAGCAAAAGTAGGGCAAAGAATCTTGTCGTTAAATCGATAACTAAAGTTCATGAATTGTCCCAGGGGCAAAGGATAGCGAATACAATGACTTGCATAAACATGTTAGCTGATTACGATCTGGGATGGTATTGTGTGATGATGGAGTGGAGGTAATCCCGATCAATATGGGTGTATATTTCGGTTGTCGTAATACTTTCATGCCCCAACATATCTTGTACAGCTCTTAGATCAGCACCGCCTTCAACGAGATGGGAGGCGAAACTATGCCTAAAGGTATGGGGACTGATTACCTTTTGTAGTCCAATTTTTTGAGCAAGCTCCTTAATGATCAGGAAGATCATAACCCTAGACAAAGCCGAACCTCTTCTGTTCAGAAATACAATATCCTCATTCCCATTCTTGATCTTAATATGTGGTCTAATGGAATCTAAATAAAGCCTGAGATGTTTGATCGCTTGTTGGCCAATCGGAATCAGTCGTTCTTTGCTACCTTTACCTTCCACTTTGATAAATTCTACGTCGAGAAACAAATTGGAGATCTTGAGATTGACGAGTTCGGACACACGTAATCCACAACCATATAAAACTTCAATAATTGTTTTATTGCGCTGCCCCTCCGTGGAAGAAAGATCTATGGCAGCTATCAGTTGATCGATCTCATGAATACTCAGTACACTAGGGAGTTTCCTCGCAAGACGTGGAGCCTGTAGCAATTCTGTTGGATTATTATCTAGTTCATGTTCAATGATCAGAAAACTAAAAAAGGTTTTTAGTCCGGATATCAAGCGGGATTGTGTGAATGGTGAGATATTGAACTCCTGTAACCAGTGTAGAAAATCCTGAATATCTTTCCTGACAATTTTGTTTAAAAGGAGTCCGTTGTCCTCACAATAGATTTGGAATTTGGAGACATCGTTGAGGTAAGCCTCGATCGAATTAATGCTCAAACCCCGTTCGAACTTTAGAAATTGCTCGAATTCTTTTTTAATGACCTGCCAGTTGCTAAAATCCATTTGCAACAAAATTACAATTAACTATTGTTCTTTTCGAAAGATATTCTGTATTTTTAAACGTGTTTTTTACAAACCATAAGCTATAGCAATGATACGCTCCATCCCATAAGGGATATTAATAAATATTATTTATCTGTATTTTACTATTTATCGGGACAATTGGTCTCCAGTTCCGTTTACCCTAATATAAACAATTAGCAAAAAATAACTGACTAAAAAAAAAGAGATTTTTTTGTATGAAATTCATTAAACCACTTGCATTAGCCTTTTTGCTTCCGGCTACATTTTACGGCGTAGAGGCAAAAATGCCAACTACTTTAACGGCACATGCCAGGGCTATTCTATCGCAGGATAGTTTGGCCTTAAACCAAAAGCTACCTTTCGACAATGAAGTTGTCACTGGTAAATTGAAAAATGGATTTACATATTTTATCCGCAAAAATACTGAGCCTAAGGGGCGTGTTACCATGTATTTGGGTATGAAAGCGGGTTCAATCCTAGAAAACGAAAAACAGCTTGGGTTGGCGCACTTTTTAGAGCACATGAACTTTAATGGCTTGAAGCATTTTCCGAAAAATGAACTTGTCAATTACCTTCAGAAAGCTGGTGTACGATTTGGCTCGGATCTGAATGCCTACACAAGCTTTGATCAGACTGTCTATCAATTACCTATCCCATCTGATGATCCGGAATTGCTGAAAAATGGACTACAGGTCATGCGCGATTGGGCACAGGATGCTTTATTGGACGGTGAAGAAATTGACAAAGAACGTGGTGTTATTTTGGAAGAGAAACGTGGTGGAAGAGGTGTGCAGCAACGTCTGCAAGATCAGTATTTTCCTATGGTGCTTAATGGCTCCCTCTATTCAAAACGTCTACCTATTGGTACCGAAGAAATTTTAAAGAGTTTTCCGTATACTGAAATACGCAAATTTCATCAGGATTGGTATCGACCAGATCTACAAGCGCTCATTATTGTAGGTGATATTGATCCCAAAGCAATTGAGGAAAAAGTGAAAGTATTATTTTCGGATATGACAATGCCGAAAAAGGTGCTTCCACGCAAAGAGTACAAGGTCGATTTATTAAATAAAAATCAGTTTTTGACTATTTCGGATCCGGAATTGCCTTATACTGTCGCTCAGGTCTTAATCAAAAATGAGAAAGACAAGGTTGTCACTGTCGGAGACTACCGTAATGAATTACTCAAAAATATTTTCAATCAGATGATTGCTGGTCGTTTTTCTGAACTGATGCAGCAACCGAATCCACCTTTTATGCAAGCTGGTGGTAGTATTGGTGATTTTGTTGCTAATTTAAATACCTTCTCTTTATTGGTTGTACCTAAACCGGGTGAACTGGAGTCTGGATTTAAGGCCATGCTGACTGAATTTGAACGTATTCAAAAATATGGTTTCACGCAGACCGAATTGGATCGTGCGCTTGCCGATATGAAGAAAGGAAATGAAATGGCATATATCGAGCGGGATAAGAAGAAATCCGATAGCTATGTCAACCGTTATCTGAACTATTTCATCGACAATGAGCCGGCCTTGAGCAATGAAGCTTCTTATAGCTTAACGAAACAGTTGTTGCCTACATTGAAACTCGAAGAAGTGAATGGTCTGGTCAAAAAATATTATACCGATTTAAATCGTGATATATTAATTATGGGGCCAGAAAAGGAAAAGGCGAACCTGCCTACGGAACAAGCTGTTTTGGGATGGGTGAAGGCGGTCGAAGATAGTCCGGTTTCTGCTTATGAGGATAAGGTTTCCAATCTTCCCTTGCTTTCCAAAGAACCTATTAAAGGTACAATTGTGTCTTCAAAGGATATCGCAGCTGTCCAAGCTAAAGAATTGGTTTTGAGCAATGGCGTGAAGGTGATTTTAAAACCTACAGACTTTAAAAATGACGAAATCCAGATTATGGCCTATAGCCCTGGAGGAACATCGTTGTATACTGATGCTGATTATTTCTCCGCTTCAAATGCCTCTTCATTGGTCGATGCGAGCGGTGTCGGACAGATGAGCAATGTGGAGCTGACTAAGTATCTTGCCGGAAAAGATGTGTCGATTTCGCCATATATCTCAGAACGATATGAGGGACTTTCAGGTAGCACAGACAAAGAAGGCTTGAAAAATGCTTTTGAGCTGATTTATGGCTATTTTACAGAGCCTCGTTTGGATAGTGACGTTTTCCAAAGTACAATGACAAGGGCAAAAGGATCTTTGGAAAATAGATTGAGCGATCCAAATAATGTTTTTTCAGATAAAGTGAAGGCAGTGCTTTATGGGAATAACGTTCGTCGACAAAATGCTACTGTCGAGACGCTTACAAAAATCGACCGTGATCGTGCACTGGCAATTTACAAAGAGCGATTTGCAGATGCTTCAGATTTTGTGTTCACCATTGTAGGTTCATTTGACGAAGCGCAAATTAAACCGTTTATTGAGACTTATCTTGCTTCCCTTCCTGCGGTCAAACGAGGAGAGACTTACAAAGACTTAAATATTCTGGAACCGAATAAAGGGGAACGTGTGGTTGTTCATAAAGGTAAGGAAGAAAAAGCAAGTACCCAGTTGGCTTATTACGGAGACTATAATTATAGTGAAAGTGAAAATGTCAATATGGAAGCTTTGGAAAGTGTATTGACAATCAAATTGCTTGAACGACTGCGTGAGAAAGAAGGTGGTGTTTATGGTGTTGGTGCCCGTGCCAGCTTCGGCAAATTACCTAAAGCACGCTATGCCTTTTCAATTGGTTTTGGTTCAGCAGTGGATAAAGCGGATGCTTTGATTGCTTCTGCTTTGGATGAAGTGAAAAAGATACAGAATCAAGGTGCGGATAAAGTAGATATTGAAAAATTTGTGGCTGAACAAAAAAGACAGAATGAATTGAGTTTACGTGAAAATGGCTACTGGCTGAATTACATTTCGAGTTCTTATCAAAATGATTTGGATATCAGTAGATATACACGTCGGATGGAGAATTTGAATAAGGTGACGCCAAAATCAATACAAGATGTAGCTGGAAAATATCTGAAGAAAGATCGGCTTTTCGAATTTATTTTAATGCCGGATTCTAAATAAAGAATAACATTGGTCCAATATCAATGCAGGGTAAAGGCTGTTTGCGAAAAGCAAGCAGCCTTTATTGTACAAAAAACTTTATTACACAAAAAATCCCAATCATTTCTGATTGGGATTACCAAAAATTTCAATAAATATCTCTTTTAACCTAAATAAGATTTTAAGATTTTGCTTCTTGAAGTGTGTCTCAAACGTTGAAGAGCCTTGTCTTTAATTTGACGGACGCGTTCACGTGTCAAATTGAATTTCTCACCGATTTCTTCGAGCGACAGTTGGTGGTTGGAACCTAATCCAAAGAATAGAACGATGATTTCACGTTCTCTTTCTGTTAAAGTTGCCAATGATCGCTTGATTTCTTCTGATAGAGATTCATCAATTAGAGAACTATCGGTGTCTGGGTCATGGTTTTCCAATACATCCAAGAGTGTGTTTTCTTCACCTTGAACGAAAGGTGCATCCATAGACACATGACGCCCAGAATTACTTAGGGTATCCGAAACCTTGTCAACTGTGGTTTCAAGGATATCCGCCAATTCTTCTGGAGATGGTTCCCGCTCGTATTCTTGTTCTAGTTTTGAGAAAGCTTTACTGATTTTGCTTAGAGAACCTACTTGGTTCAATGGCAGACGTACGATACGTGATTGTTCAGCAATTGCTTGAAGAATAGATTGGCGAATCCACCAAACGGCATAAGAAATAAATTTAAAACCCTTTGTTTCGTCAAAACGTTTAGCCGCTTTAATTAAGCCCAGGTTGCCTTCATTGATTAAATCACCTAAGGTCAATCCTTGATTTTGATATTGTTTTGCTACTGATACTACGAAACGAAGGTTGGTTTTAGTCAATTTTTCCAAGGCAACTTGGTCGCCTTCGCGGATGCGCTGTGCTAATTCTACTTCTTCTTCTGCTGTAATTAAGTCTACTTTACCAATTTCGTGTAAGTATTTGTCCAAAGACTGGGACTCACGATTGGTGATAGATTGTGTAATTTTGAGCTGTCTCATTAATTTTTATTAATTCTCCTCTCTAAGAAATGTTTGCGAAAATACGAAAAATTTTTGAATTATTAATGGAAAATGGATTATCTAACCTCTCATCTATAATGAGTTATGATTTTGTAGATCTTCATTTTACACTATCAAAAACTATTCCATTTAAAATTGTTTTTCTTTCTCAATTGTGGCTGTAATATTCAACTGATTGATATTTAAAGCGCTAACAAATTTTATTTTTTTCTATTCTCAAGTAATTTATCTAATGATATCAGATATGTTACGTAAAACGTATTCTTTGAATTTATTTTAAAATGATAATTTTATGATAAAACAAAAAGATATATGTTTTGTTTTACAAGAGACATTAAATAAATTTAAAGGAATAAAAATTATAATATGCCAATCTTAATTCATTTGGATAAAATAATGAAAGAGAAAAAAATGTCACTTAACCAATTGAGTGACAGTGTAGGGATTACACTTTCTAATCTTTCAATCATAAAAAATCAAAAGGCTAAGGCCCTGCGATTAGATACACTTGAAGCAATATGTAAAGCGCTAGACTGTCAGCCTGGTGATTTGTTGCAATATTATGATGGAGATGACGAGAAAAACTAGAATCTATAGCCTTTTAAAAAGTCTACCACATTCATTTTCTTCTTGCCTTCCAGTTGAAGTTCCGATACCATGATATAGCCATCTTGTGTCGCAAACTTTAAATAGCTTTTTTGGTCTGTCTCTATTGTTCCCGGTGCAGCAGTAGTAGCTGTTTGCTCTTTTTCTGTTTTATATATTTTTAATACCTTATCATTGAGTACAGTAAATGCCGTTGGATATGGACTAAGTCCGCGTATAAAATTATAAACAACATCAGTAGATTGGTCCCAATTTATTTTACAATCTTCTTTAAAAATTTTCGGCGCGTGTTTCAACGTTTCTGTTGGGAGGATATCATCTTGGCTTTTCGGCTGTAAATTTCCCTCTTTCAGCTGTTGTATCGTTTGAAGGAGTGTTCTGGCTCCCGCAACCATCAGGTTGTCGTGAAGATCTCCAGCGGTGTCAGTTTCATTTATTGTAACTTTTTCGGCTAAAAGTATATTTCCAGTATCAATCTCATGTTGCAATAAGAATGTAGTCACTCCGGATTCTTTCTCCCCATTCATAATGGCATGATTGATTGGAGCTGCACCGCGGTATTGTGGGAGCAAAGAGGCATGGACGTTAATGGTTCCATGTTTCGGCATATTCCAGACAACTTCAGGCAGCATACGGAATGCCACCACGACCTGAAGGTCGGCTTGATAGTTTTTGAGTTCGGCAAGAAAGGCCTCATCCCGAAGTTTGACTGGTTGAAGGACGGGGATATGGTGTTGGGTAGCGTATACTTTAACGGCTGATTCATGTATCTTTTGCCCACGGCCTGCCGGTTTGTCCGGTACTGTAACTACAGCAACGACTTGTTCGCCAGATTGAATGAGTGCATCAAGTGAAGCAACGGCAAAGTCAGGAGTGCCCATGAAAATAATACGCATAAGAGCTGTGTTTTTTGTAAAATCCTTAAAATCAATAAAATCGTTGGGATGATAGAAATCATCTGCGAAAACGCTAATAATTTGCTATTAAAGTTTTGTAAATAACAAATTTTTATAACTTTGCGAAGTTACATAAATATATTGAAAGCTTGAATTTTCCTTATTTTTTAGCAAATCGAATAGCATTTTCAGGTAAACGGACGTTCTCAAAATTGATCGTTCGGGTTACGATCGGTGCAATTGCGCTAGCCATTGCTGCCATTATCATATCTATTGCGGTTTTGCGGGGATTTAAGGGGGAGATCATCAGCAAGCAACGTGGTTTTTTTGCGGATGTATTGGTGCTACGTTATGATCTCAATAAATCGTATGAAAATTCACCCATCTCTCTTACGCCTCAACTCCATAAGTCTATATTAGCAGACCCTGAAGTATATTCCATTAATCCATTTGCAACCAAAGCTGGGATTATCAATGTGAACGACGAAGTGGAAGGCGTGGTTTTGAAAGGTATTGATTCGCTATACGATCAGCAGCCTATAAAAAAGATGCTGCTCGAAGGGAATACGATAGATTTTAAATCCGAGAACACCGATAATCAGATCTTAATTTCTAAATATCTGGCAGATAGATTGTTGCTGAAAGTAGGTGACGATTTTATTATGTATTTTGTCCAGGAGCCCATCCGTAAGCGAAAGTTTGTCATCAAGGGAATATTTAATACCGGGTCGGAGGAGCTTGATAAAGTTTACGTAATCGGATCTTTGAATGTCATTAGGAAGCTGAGCAATCTTGATGATAATGAGGTCGGTGGCTATGAGATTCGAATCAAGGATTTCAGCCAACTCCAACAGACAACACAAAAAATAGAAGATATGCTGCCTATTGATATGCAGGCAATCAATATTAAAGACCAGGTGCCCGATATTTTCCAGTGGTTGGATTTATTGGATATGAACACCAAAATTATCTTTATCTTAATGACGGTGGTAGCGATTATCAATATGATTTCAGCTTTATTGATCACCATCCTTGAGCGCACATCCATGATTGGTATATTAAAGGCTTTGGGTTACCATAATGCCGGTATACGCCGTGTCTTTATGTATAGTGCCCTGTATCTCATAGGACTTGGTTTACTGATTGGAAATCTCATCGGGTTGGGCTTTTATTTTCTACAGGATTATACCCATTTTTTCAAACTGGATCAGCAGACCTACTATATTTCTTATGTTGCCGTAAAACTCTATTGGTCTGACGTTATTTTGGTCAATCTTGCGGTGGTATTTATTGGCATGGTTTCCTTGTTTATTCCTTCGATGTTAATCACCAAGATTAGTCCGATAAAAGCAATTTCTTTTAAGTAAGCCCTTTTTTAGACGTCGTTTTGTTGGAAAAATTGTATTTTTAAAGCTGTTAGCTATTTTACGGCTGGTAACGAAAAATAAGTTGACACATTTTACCGATAGCATACGAGCACATATGAATAAAACTTTCGAGCATATTTCCCACGCTTTCGAAGCGCCCTTACAGAATCCCGTACTTATTTTTTCACTGGTACTCTTTATTATCCTACTTTCACCCATTATCCTCAGACCGATCAAGGTGCCGGGTATTATTGGTTTGATTATATCTGGTGTTATTATTGGACCCCATGGATTAAATTGGCTGGAAAAAAACTCTGCAATTAATCTGTTTTCCACGATAGGGCTTTTGTATATCATGTTTATTGCCGGTTTGGAATTGGATATGAATGAATTTAAAAAGACCAAGAACAAAAGTTTGCTGTTTGGTTTTTTTACATTTATTGTGCCTATAAGCATAGGTTATCCTGTTTGTCATTTGTTGTTGGGTTACGATGTACTGGCGAGTCTTTTGATCTCGAGTATGTTTGCGACGCACACCCTGGTATCTTATCCCATTGTGAATAGTTATGGTATTTCCAAGATGGAAGCTGTGGCAATTACGATTGGTGGTACGATCCTGACCGATACGGCAGTACTGATTATATTGGCTGTTATTACCGGAGTTTCACAGGGTAATATTGGTAATGAATTTTGGGTTACACTTGGGATTTCCTTCGCCATATTCCTCTTTATCATGTTCGGTATTATCCCGCGGATCGCAAAATGGTTTTTTGAACGGTTGGGCAGCGAAAAGACATCAAACTATATTTTTGTACTTTCCGTAGTGTTTTTTGCGGCATTCTTAGCGGAAATTGCGGGATTGGAACCTATTATCGGGGCCTTTGTGGCTGGTCTGGCCTTGAATAAATTGATTCCGCATTCTTCGGCTCTGATGAATCGAATTGAGTTTATCGGGAATGCCATTTTTATTCCTTTCTTCCTCATATCAGTCGGTATGATAGTGGATGTGAGTGTAATTTTAAAAGGACCTCAGGCATTAATTATAGCAGGTACCTTGACCGTCGTTGCAATCGTGGGGAAATATGCCGCTGCTTGGCTGACACAGAAAACATTTAAATATAGCCGTGGGCAGCGCAACTTGATTTTTGGCTTGAGCAGCGCCCATGCTGCAGCGACTTTGGCTGTTATTATGGTTGGTTATAAAAATGGGATCATTGATGAAAATGTCTTGAATGGTACGATTTTGTTGATCTTGGTAACTTGTATTGTTGCCACTATTGTGACAGGGAATGCTTCCCGGAAAGTGGTTATGGATGGGGAGCAAGATGAAGAACATACTGATGTGGTGAAGGAGAAAGACGAAAATATATTGATCTCTATTGCGAATATGGACAATATGGAACCTATCCTTGACTTTTCCACTTACATCAAGAGTAAAAAATGCACTCAGCCTGTGAATATTGTATCCGTAGTAAAAGATAATGAACAGGCACAGCTGAATATGAGCAAAGCGCGCAAAAATTTGGACAATATGGTGCGTTATGCTTCTGGTTCGGAGACCAATGTTAATATCAGTGCAACGATAGATTTAAATATTGCAAGCGGTGTAGCTCGGTCAGCGAAAGAAGTTTCCGCAAATTGTATTGTGCTTGGTTGGCCAAGCGCAGCAAATTTTATGGATAAATTTGTTGGCGAAAAGACAGAAAGTATCCTCAACAGAACGTCGGCAAATGTGATGCTCTGCCATTTTAGAAAACCCTTTATTTCCAATAAAGCTATCGTTGTATTTGCACCACCAATGTGTGAGGCAGAGTTTGGTTTCGAGTATTGGTTGGAGAAGGTTATTAAACTTGCACAGGAACTATCTGTTCCAATCTCTTTTGTTGTGGATACGCGCTCTACATCTGCAATTGAGGCGCACTTGGTCGAAATAAAGAACTCCGTACCGGTTACTTTTAAACACTACGATGACTGGGATAATTTACAGGGATTAAAAGCGTTTAAGGACGAAGAGTCCATGTTCATTTTTGTGTCTGCACGAAATGGAGAGGTTTCATATCGCGATTCGTTGGATGGTGTGGCAAAAAAATTAGATCGGATCTATGCAAACGAAAACCTTGTTTTGGTGTTTCCTAGTAGGGTAGAGAATGCACACATCGACGAATACGAGGATGTTGAGGCTGCTCCGATATTCCGAAAGATTAGTAAAGAGATTGGAAATATGTTTAATAAAGGATAGTTGCTATCCGCAAAAAACGCTGATTATGTCAAATAAGATTACAATGTCCAACGATGGAACATTACAGGTTCCAGATTTCCCAACGATTCCTTTTATCATAGGTGATGGTATAGGTCCTGACCTATGGCATGCCGCCGTGCGTGTTTTTGATAAAGCCGTGGAGAAGGCTTATAACGGACAACGAAAAGTCAGTTGGAAGGAAGTTTTGGCAGGGGAGAAAGCATTTGATGAAACCGGAGAGTGGTTGCCCAAAGCGACATTGGATCTATTGCGCGAATACCTGGTTGGTATAAAAGGGCCTTTGACCACACCTGTAGGTGGTGGCATACGCTCCTTGAATGTTGCCTTACGGAAGGATCTGGATCTCTATGTCTGCCAGCGACCGACGAAGTGGTTCCAAGGTGTGCCATCTCCGGTCAGACATCCAGAATATGTGGATATGGTCATATTTCGGGAGAATACCGAAGATATCTATGCCGGAATAGAGTTTCAGGCGGGAAGTGCAGAAGCCAATAAACTACAGGATTTTTTACATGACGAACTTGATATTGACTATAACTTTTCGAGTACCACAGGGGTAGGGGTCAAGCTGGTTTCTGAAGAAGGATCCAAACGCTTGGTTCGAGCAGCGATTGAACATGCTATCCATTATACATTACCCTCGGTGACTATAGTGCACAAGGGTAATATTATGAAATATACAGAAGGAGCCTTTAAAATCTGGGGTTTTGAGGTTGCAGAAACAGAATTTGCAGATAAGACCTATACTTGGGGGCAATGGGAACGTACCAAAGCAGCGCAAGGCGAGGCCGCGGCCAATCAGGAACAAAAAGAAGCCTTGGCTTCAGGTAAAATATTGATTAAGGATATTATCGCAGACAACTTCCTGCAACAAATCTTGCTTAATCCGCGCGACTTTTCTGTGGTGGCAACCTTAAATCTAAACGGGGATTATATTTCGGATGCTTTGGCAGCCATGGTTGGCGGGATAGGAATTGCACCGGGAGCGAATATTAACTTTAAAACCGGTCACGCTGTTTTTGAAGCGACCCATGGTACAGCACCTCGGTTTGCGAATACCAATACCATGAATCCTTCATCCGTAATCCTGAGCGGTGTGATGATGTTTGAATACCTGGGCTGGACAGAAGTAGCGGCGGCAATTGTGCGTGCATTGGGGGAAACCATTATTGCGAAAACGGTCACTGTTGATTTTTACAATCTGATGGATGATGCGACCTTAGTGAAAACCAGTGAGTTTGCCGATCGGATCATCGAAAAATTATAAGGATTTTCTTTTTTAAGATATTAAGCAGAAATTTGAGTAAAATTTCTGCTTTTTTTATGGACTACGACCAACTTCCTCCTTTTGTAAAGGAATCCACCGTTTTTAGTACGGAAGATAAAATTAAACTGGCAAAGTTAGACCGACTGCCTACACCGTTGGAGGTGGATGAGATTACGTCCTTGCCCGAAATTTACGAATTGTTAAATGCCTTTATCGGGGACCAATCCTCCCGTAACGTCCATCTTCAGCTTAAAGCAAAGGAGTATTTGCAAGATAATCAATTAGATATGGCTTGGAAAGTGATTCTTCTGTGATTGTTTTAATAACCAACAGGGATCTACTTGTGTAATATTTTTATTGAAATGATTCAGAATTTTGTAAATTTTCAATAAAAAAACAGAATAGTTGAAAAATATATAATTTTATTTTACCTTTGGTTTTTAAAACAACAGATTGCTTTACTAGGGTTCTGAATGAGCAATCAAACAAACTATAACATCAATGAAACATAATTTTGGAGCAGGTCCATGTATTCTGCCAAAGGAAGTATTTCAACAAGCCTCAGAAGCTGTAATTGATTTTAACAACACAGGTTTATCAATTTTAGAGATCTCTCACCGTTCCAAAGAGTTTGAAGCAGTGATAGATGAGGCGACTCAGTTAGTAAGAGAATTATTAGCCGTACCACAAGGATATTCGATTCTTTTCTTGCAAGGTGGAGCGAGTCTGCAATTTGCGATGGCACCACTTAACCTTTTACCTGAAGGCGGTAAAGCCGCTTATTTGGATACAGGTGTATGGGCAACAAAGGCCTTAAAAGAAGCGAAGAAATTCGGAACAGTAGATGTTGTAGCTTCATCGATTGATAAAAACTATTCTTATATACCTAAAGGGTATTCAATCCCTTCAGATGCCGTTTATTTTCACTATACTTCAAATAATACGATTTACGGTACTGAGGTGTTTGAAAAACCAGCGACGGAATTACCAGTGGTTGTAGATATGTCTTCAGATATTTTTTCCCGCGAGATCAATGTCGCAGATTACGATTTGATCTATGCTGGAGCACAAAAAAATATGGGTCCTGCTGGCGTAACACTAGTTATTGTGAAGGATGATATTTTAGGTAAATCCGGACGTGTTCTACCTTCGATGTTAGATTATAAATTGCATATCGATGGCGGTTCCATGTATAATACTCCTCCGGTATACTCGATCTTTGTTTCCATGTTGAACCTACGTTGGTTAAAAGCAAAAGGTGGTGTGCCAGTTTTAGAGCAAGAGAATATTATTAAAGCACGTGCTTTATACGATGAGATCGACCGCAACCCTTTATTTAAAGGCACTGCTGCTGTTGAAGACCGCTCACGCATGAACGTGACTTTCGTGATGGATACTCCTGAATTGGAAGCGGAATTCTTAGCTTTGGCAAAGGAACGTAATCTGATTGGGATCAAAGGACATCGTTCGGTAGGTGGCTTTAGAGCTTCTATCTACAACGCATTGCCATTGAGCAGTATAAATGCATTGATTGATGCCATGAAGGAATTTGAAGACACACGCAAATAGTCTATTCGGTCAAAAATATTTTGATGAAATCATCGGATTCATTCCGTTCACGTCGCTGTCCGAATGAATCTGATTGCTTCATCACTTAAATAAACAATCAGGGTGTCGAAGATTCATGTATACAATGAAAAATCGACATTCATAAATAAATATAAAGGATGAAAATATTAGCAAATGACGGTATCGATCCACTAGGAAAGAAAATGTTGGAGGATGCTGGTCATACTGTAGATACAAATCATATACCACAAGAGGAATTAGCTGAAAAGCTGCTTGCTTATGATGCAATCACTGTACGTAGCGCAACTAAAGTTCGTCAGGAATTAATTGATGGCTGCCCAAATTTGAAAGTAATCGGTCGTGGTGGCGTAGGAATGGATAATATTGACGTGGAATACGCACGTTCAAAAGGTATTGCTGTTGTCAATACTCCTGCTGCATCTTCTTTATCGGTGGCTGAATTGGTTTTTGCGCATCTTTTAAACGGTGTACGCTTTTTATATGACTCCAACCGCAAGATGCCTGTTGAAGGAAATACCAAATTTGGTGCTTTGAAAAAAGCCTATGGTGCCGGAACTGAGCTTCGCGGTAAAACAATCGGTATTGTTGGTTTTGGCCGTATCGGTCGTGAAGTAGCTAAAATCGCGATCGGTCTGGGAATGGATGTAGTCTATACAGATTTATTCGAAGGACCCAAAGGTTTAACGATTGAACTTTCTGGTGGTATTCAGGTTGAGGTTCCGATCAAACAGGTGGAAATGGAAGACTTATTGAAAGTTTCCGATTTTATTTCCTTGCACGTGCCATTTTTGGACAAACCAGCAATTGGCGCAGCAGAGTTTCCGCTGTTAAAAGATGGTGTTGGACTGGTCAACGCTTCTAGAGGCGGTGTTATTGATGAGTTGGAATTAGTGAAGGCATTAGATGCAGGTAAAGTAGCATTTGCAGGTTTAGATGTGTTCGACAACGAACCTACACCACGTGAGGAAATTTTAAAACATCCAAAGATTTCGTTGACACCACATATTGGCGCAGCGACAAATGAAGCACAAGAACGAATCGGCGAAGAATTGGCCGGTTTACTGATCGAAAACTTGAAGAAGTAATTCTTCCGCATAGAACAAATATATGCGGCACAAAACTTTCATGATTTTGTGCCGCATTTTTTTTAATATACATTCATGAATTGCCTATATTGGCGCACAGAAATTTAATAATTGTAACTTTAGTATGAAAGTTTTAAAATTTGGTGGTACTTCAGTAGGAAGTGCAGTACGTATCAAAGGGTTGTTGGATATTGTAAACCCTTCGGAACGTCAGATCGTTGTGTTGTCCGCGGTAGCTGGAACGACAAATGCTTTAGTAGAAATTGGTCAAGCTTACACAGCAGGTAAGAAGGACGAGGCTAAGGATTTGATCAAGAAGCACAAGGATAAGTACGAAGACCTTATTAAGGAACTTTTTAATACTGAAGCTGGTTATAAAAACGGGAAGGAATTAATCGATTATCATTTTAACCTGATCTCTAGCTTGGCGAACGAGCTGTTTACGTCGATAGAAGAAAAGATTATTTTGGCGCAAGGTGAATTGATGTCTACAGCATTATGGCATTTTTACCTCAATGAAATCGGAATTCAGTCTGTCTTATTGCCGGCGTTGGATTTTATGAAAATCGACGAGGACAATGAGCCAATGGTGGAATACATCGGTGAGAAATTGAGTGCTATTCTTGCTCAGCATCCCGAAAATACCTTGTTTATTACACAAGGATTTATCTGTAGAAATTCGTTTGGTGAAATTGATAATCTGCGCCGTGGCGGATCGGATTATACAGCTTCATTGATTGGCGCCGCTATCCGTGCGGATGAGGTTCAGATCTGGACAGACATTGACGGTATGCACAACAATGACCCGCGTGTCGTAAAAGGGACAACACCGATAGCACATCTTAGCTTCGATGAGGCAGCAGAATTAGCTTATTTTGGGGCGAAGATATTACACCCACAATCGGTATTTCCTGCACAAAAATATAATGTACCGGTACGTCTGTTAAATACGATGGAGCCAAATGCTAAAGGAACATTAATTAGCAAAGATGGTGCACAAAAAGGTTGTATCCGGGCAATCGCGGCAAAAGATGGTATCACCGCAATTCATATTCATTCCTCAAGAATGTTGCTTGCTTACGGTTTCTTGCGTCGTGTTTTCGAGATTTTCGAACGTTATAAAACACCGATCGATATGATCACTACCTCAGAAGTAGCGGTTTCGTTGACCATAGATGATACGACAAATTTAGCCGATATCATTAAGGAAGTAGAAGATTTTGGATCTGTTACCGTAGACGGCGATCAGACAATTGTCTGTGTAGTTGGTGACTTTGGTTTGAATAGCCATGGCTATGCTGCACGTGTACTTGATGCTGTCAAACATCTTCCGGTCCGTATGATTTCATACGGTGGTTCGGATTTTAATGTATCCATTTTATTGAATTCGGATCATAAAACAGAGGCTTTACGTTCATTGCATAATCGTTTATTTTAAGAATTAGGTTTTATATGATAAATACAGCTATTGCGGCAAAATTTGCAGAGAAAGAAACGCCGTTTTATTACTATGACTTGGCCGTGTTAAACAAAACCTTGGAAGCGGCTTACGCAGCTTCCCACAAAAGGGGATTCCATGTTCATTATGCATTGAAAGCTAATTTTAACGATGTGTTATTAAAAGCCATGCAACAGATTGGCTTCGGTGCGGACTGTGTGAGCGGAAATGAAGTGAAAAAAGCTATCGAGTGTGGTTTTGCGCCTCAGAATATTACCTTCGCTGGCGTTGGGAAATCGGATAAAGAGATCAATTATGCATTACAACAAAATATCTTTGCATTCAACGTCGAGTCTATTCAGGAGCTTGAAGTTATTAACGAATTGGCATCAAAACAAGGTGTAAAAGCGAATGTTGCATTGCGAATAAATCCGAATGTTGACGCGCATACACACCATTATATTACAACAGGACTCGACGAAAACAAATTTGGTATTCCAAATGCGGATCTGGAGAAATGTGCCGCTGTTCTTAAGAAATGTGATTTTATAGAATTGGTAGGCTTACACTTCCACGTCGGATCCCAGATTACCGATATGACGGTATTCAAAAGTTTGTGTGTAAAAGTTAACGAGTGGAAAAACTGGTTTGAGGAGCGTGGAACACAGATTCGTGTGTTGAACGTCGGAGGGGGCCTTGGGATAGATTATAAAAATCCAGATGGGAATCCAGTTCCAGATTTTGAAGCTTATTTTGACATTTTTGATCGTTTCCTAGAGCGTAAGCCGCATCAGGAAGTTCATTTTGAACTGGGCAGAGCTTTGGTTGCTCAATGTGGAAGCTTGGTGAGCCGTGTATTATATGTTAAGAATGGTGTCAAGAAAAACTTTTTGGTACTGGATGCAGGGATGACTGAATTGATGCGACCAGCCTTGTATCAAGCTTACCATAAAATAGAAAATATTAGTGAAGGCAGCGCTACAGAAGCATTAAACTACGATGTCGTAGGGCCAATCTGTGAATCCTCGGATTGTTTTGGAAAGGAAGTACCTTTGCCGGTATCAAAACGTGGTGACTTGATCGCTATTCGTTCTGCAGGAGCTTATGGTGAAGTTATGGCTTCCCGCTATAATTTGAGAGAAGAAATCAGATTTGTCTACAGCGATCAATTGTAGGTAGCTATCCTAGACGAAGATAAGGAGATAAAGCCGGTTCATTTGTGAACCGGCTTTTGTTTTTTGGTGATCGATATCTGAATTGTCTTTTGTATACTTGCTTATGCTAACTGCAATCGAATTTCCTGTTACCATTGATTTATTTGGAAAGACCTTTCTCCTCCATCCCTTTATGGAAGGTTTGGGGATGTTTATGGGCATGCGTTATTATCAGCTCCTGAAATGGAAAGATAAGGAGAGCTTAGGTCATACCAACTCACTTTTAATTGTCATTGCAGCCGCTGTAGGAGCTTTGATCGGATCTCATGTGATCGGATCGCTTGAGCGCCCAGCGGAATTGTTTAGTGCCCTAAGTAAATGGCGTTATATCTGGCTAAACAATACGATTGTAGGTGGTCTGGCCGGTGGACTGGTCGGGGTGGAACTGATGAAAAAAATCATGCGCAAGCAAGAGAGCACGGGAGACCGCATGGTTTTTCCGCTGATTGTTGCGATTATGATTGGGCGGATAGGTTGTTTTTACACTGGGGTATTTGAGCAGACCTATGGCTTGCCTACGGAATGTCCATTGGGGATGTACCTTGGTGATGCTTATCGCAGGCACCCCGTTGCCTTGTACGAAATTGCATTTTTGATTCTGCTATTTATTTCCCTGCAATGGTTTAAACGGAGATTTATATTCCAAAATGGCGTACTGTTTCAGTTTTTTATGCTCAGCTATTTCAGCTTTCGTTTTTTATTGGATTTTATCAAGCCAAGGGTAGTTATTCTTTTCGGAGTGAGTACAATACAAATTACCTGTCTTGTCGTGATAATTTATTATATTTATTTATTGAATAATACGCATATAGAAAGGAAGGTCTAAATTATGTATTTACTCGAAGGGTCATTTGGTTCGGAAAACACAGCTGTATTGGGCTTGTTTTTACTGTTTGGAGGAGCTATAGTCATCGGAATAGCGCTTTTGGTCATTATTATTGGTTCGATTATGAAATCCAATAATAAAGAGTCTACATTTAATGTCAACCTTTGGCTTAAAGTGCTTTTGGGTGGTGTTGGAGCGATGATCGCAGGTGGAGTTGCCTGTGGAATAGCATTAAGTTAATAACGATAAGATATATGCCAGTTAGAAATTATACCTATTACGATTATACCATTAGTCTGTGTCCGACCTGTCTTTCGCGTGTAGGAGCAAAAATTATCATCGAAGATGAAAAGGTTTTTATGACCAAAAATTGCCCTGATCATGGTTTTTTCAAAACCCTGATCGCCACAGATGTTGAATACTATAAAAATATCCGAAATTATAACAAAGCGTCTGAGACGCCATTGAAATTTGAGAACGAGGTTCATTTTGGTTGCCCGTATGATTGTGGCCTCTGTGTCGATCATGAACAACACAGCTGCCTGTCTATCGTTGAGGTGACCGATCGTTGCAACCTGACATGCCCGACCTGCTACGCCATGTCTTCACCTCATTATGGGCGGCATCGTTCACTGGAGGAAATCGAACGCATGTTTGACAAGATTGTCGAAAATGAGGGCGAGCCTGATGTCGTTCAGATCAGTGGTGGAGAACCAACTATTCATCCGGAGTTTTTTAAGATTTTGGATATCGCTAAAACGAAACCAATTAAGCATTTGATGCTGAATACCAATGGTATTCGGATTGCGAATGACCCTGGATTTGCCGAACAGCTTGCCACCTACGCTCCGGAATTTGAAATTTACCTCCAATTTGATTCTTTCCGCCCGGCCGTGCTGGAGAAATTTAGAGGAAAGGATTTGACTGATGTGCGGAAAAAGGCAATCGACAAGCTCAATACGTTAAACCTAAGTACGACACTTGTCGTTGTCCTGGAAAAAGGAACCAACGATGATGAGATCGGAGCGATATTGGATTATGCTTTGAACCAGCGTTGTGTTCGTGGTGTAACCTTCCAGCCCGTAGAAATTGCCGGTAGAAACGCGGAGAATGCACAGCAACATAAGATGACCCTCACTGAGGTCAGGCAGGAAATCTTAGATCAGTATCCGCTCTTGAATCCGCATGATATCATTCCGGTACCCTGCAACCCAGACGCTTTGGCCATGGGCTATGTGCTTAAGATTGGTGATGAAAGGATTCCGCTAACACGGCATATTGACCCCGCTGTACTCTTGAATAATCAGTCTCGCAATACCATTGTGTATGAACAGGACACCGGTGTGCAGATGCAGTTGCTGGATATTTTTAGTACCGGTATTTCGGTGGATAAAGTAAAACCAAAGGTCAATCAATTGCTTTGCTGCCTGCCTGATGTGTGTGCTCCTGAGCTGGATTATGATAATCTTTTCCGCATCATTATCATGAATTTTATGGATGCTTATGACTTCGATGTGCGCGCGGTCAAAAAATCCTGCGTACATATTGTCAATAAAGATCTGAAGCTAATCCCCTTTGAGACAATGAATCTGTTTTACCGTGATGACAAAGTCAAGCGTTTGGAGGAACTTAAATTATCGGATGCTATACGATTTTAAGCTTAGATAAGCTATTTTTGTCGGAAAAATAATAATCGTTATCGGCTTTCCTGAAACTTCATTTTGCGGAGTTCTCCTGTGAGGCACAGGTTATTATTTAGAGAGATTAACATATTGGGCGTATGAAATTGAGCAGCATGAAACATTTCATTGTTTTTATAATAAGTCTATTGGCATTGCATCTGTATGCTATCGGACAAGATTCGGTTCAGGTAAGAAGAGGTGTCAGTACCGATAGATCACAGCCGCATACTGGTTTAAATAGAAGATCTGGTTCCGATTCGACAAGAGTAGGGAATGATTCGCTGCGAAATGACCTGCGGAAGGTAAATTTGACATTTTTGTCCAATATCCGTACAGCCTCTATGGCTGAGTTTGTCGCTCAGTTAAATGAAAAATCTAATTCTTATGCCACTACAAGTGCCAATTCCGCAAAAGATTCTGTCACAACAATAAAAAATTCGATTTCCGAAGAAATCAGACAACTTAAATCCATCAAAGGGAGTATTGCAAATTATTCCAACAGTTTAAGTAGCACAAAAGACCAAATCCGTAATATCGTCAATCATTATGATATCAATGCCAATAATCATTCACGGGCACATCAATACCTGAATAGCGCAGAACTTAAGTTATCATCAAAGATGGATTCGCTGGAAATGATCAATCGCACGATAGATGAGCTTATCCTAAAGAACCAGCGGCACCTCAATAGATTGGATCTGATTACTGAAACAAAAACTGCTGAGAAGAAGTCTACTACCGCTCCCGGTAAAAGTTCCATTTGGAAGGCCAATACGACAAGTATCTCGAAAGATGTTATTTTGGACAATATTCGCAGCAATTATAGTAACAATAAATCCATTGATAAATATGTCAATCGTACAGATTGGGCGAGCCGGATTCTGTTGATTGTGCTGGGATTGGCTTATTCGTATTGGATTGTGCGGGTTGCCTATGTGCTGAAACAAAATGATCCATCCAATAAGATAGCCATTGATGCGATTGTTGGGAAAACAATTATTTTTCTGCTAACCTTATTGCCCTTTGTCAATTTCTTTACGCCAACGTTCATCTTACAGGCGTCTCAGCTGGTGATCATGTTGATTTTTATGTATTTGCTAAGACATAAAATGACTGGACAGCAGCGTAAGATTGCGCTGATTCTGATCATCTTTTACCTATTGGATGTCTTTGTGAATATGATTGTGAGTGATGATCTGTTTTTGCGTATTGTGTGTATTGGTTTTAATCTAATCGCATTGGGATTGGTAAGCTATACGAAACGACGTATAAAGAATTCAGAAAGTCCGGGCTATATCAGTAATTTTATCTATGTGGTATTTGCGATCTTAAATATCACGGCAATCACGTTGAATGTCATTGGGCATGTGGAGCATTCACGCAGTTTCAGTATAGCCTGTGCGGTAGGTTTGGTGCAGTCATTTACCCTACAATATTTTGCGGACATGATCAAATTGGATGTCCGTAACCAATTCAAAAAAGACCGTTTGGTGGCGGGATTTTGGATGCGCTTTAATGAACAGCGCACGCTGACGATTATAACAGAGATCCTTCGGATTGTATGTGTCCTGTTGGCAATTATTGTTTTGGCCAATAATCTTCAGTTTATCGAAACCTTATTGACGCTTAGTGAAACATTCTTTGGAAAGGTGCGTAGTATCGGCAGCATATCGTTCACTTTGGGGAACCTTGTTGTTGCGGTTTTGCTCTTGCTGGTTGCCAATTGGTTTCAAAAGAATATCAGCCTCATCGTACTCGGTGGTGAAGATGGTCAGTTAAATCAGGCCTATAATCAAAAAATGACGCTGTTTCCGTTATTTCGTTTGGCAATTATTCTGATTGGTTTTTTTATCGCTATTTCCGCTTTGGGGATGAGCTTGGATAAACTTACCGTCGTTATCGGAGCGCTGAGTGTGGGGATAGGTTTGGGGATGCAAAATATCATCAACAACTTTGTATCTGGGATTATTCTCGTTTTTGATAAGCCTTTCCGCGTGGGAGACCAGATCGAACTCGCTGATAAAAAGGGGCGTGTCAAGGAGATCGGTATTCGTGCAAGTGTACTGAAAACTGCCGATGGTGCTGATGTAATTATTCCAAACGGTGATTTGCTGTCGGGTAGATTAGTCAATTGGACATTATCTCAAGAGTACAGTAGGATAAGTTTTGTCCTACATATCGATCGGAAAACGGATCTTGACGAAGCCAAACAATGGATCAAAGATGCTATAGCGGCGAGCCCACATTTCGTCAAGGAAAGAGATAGTGGAATCAGCGTGCAAGACATTAGCGAAGAAATGATTTATTTAAGTGTTTTCTGCTGGGTAAATTTCGCGGCGAATGCTTCATCTCTGAAAAATGATGTGTTAGTTGTCCTCTATAAACAGTTTGAGGAAAAAGGACTGAAATTCTATAGTGTATTACCTCCTAAATCTTGATGGGCAACCAGTGTCTTTTGTATGTTGCATGCTTGGGGTGGATCATAGGATTACTTTGTCTGTTGTTGGCGATAAGCTTTGGGGCTGTACCCCTTTGTGCGCTTGTAGAAATGGGATAAGTGGCTCTCGTCGACAAAGCCCAGTTCTTCGGCAATCTGTTTGAGTGTATATGCAGTGGACTTAAGCCGATGTTCTATTAATTCGATTCGGTACATATTGATGTATTCTCTCAGGCTACTCCCAAAGTTTTTCTTGAAATAAATGCCAAAATAAGTCGGGGAGAGGTTAAATTTCTGGGCAATTGTTTTTAGCTGAAGATACTCTGGGGTAAAGATATGCTGATGGATATAAGCCGAAATGGAGCTGTCGATGTGTAGTGTATGTGCCTGTGGCAAGCGCTGTATTTCGGATATTTCCTTATAGCGACCAAAGATAGCAACCAGTTGATCAAACAGCCATTGTGATCTCTGGTTGATAGCGGTAATACAGTATAGCCGGACCGCTTCCATAAGATGGGAATAAATCAAACGATCGTGATCGGTCATGTGCAATTTACTTTCTCGCAATCCTCGGTCGTTCATTAACTCCATAATCCAGGCGTAGAGTTTTTGATGACGCCGATTTTGCATAAAATAGCTATCCGTAAAAAGAATGAATAGGAAATGTGTTTTTTCGTGAATATTGAAGTAATGTTTATCTGCAGGGCTAACAAGAAAAATATCACCACGTTCATAATCCAATTCAAATTTATTGATGATATGTTTCCCCTGTCCGCTGCGTATATAAACAAGTTCATAATAATTTTGTTCATGCATAGGTAGATGGAAAGTGTCTTCCACAAACTCACTGATCAGTAATGGCTCGAATTGTTTCTTTCGCATGATCTTTTTTGTATATCGTATTAAATGTACATAAAAATAATGTATTTATACATGTTTTTACTAAGTATACTATTGCACTTTTGTGTCGTATAAAATTGTAGGAAAAACATGGTTAATTTTATAATGATTGCGTTTTGTATTGCTGCTGGTATGCTGTTGCGAAGGACAAATTTAATCCACAGTGAGGCGCATAAAGGAATCAATACCTGGATACTTTATTTTGCTCTCCCGGCGGTTTCGTTTAAATATATTCCAAAGATCGTATGGTCATCACAGTTGTTGTTTCCGATCTTTTCAGCAGTTTTGGTCTGGGCGGGAAGCTGGTTATTTATGGAATGGTATTGTAGGCGAAAATTCTATAAGCAGCGTTCCAGGAGCAGCCTGGAATTGGCGGCAGGCTATAGCAATACATCCTTCATCGGATTTCCATTGATTATGGCTTATTTTGGCGAAGCGCAATTACCGATTGCTATAATTTGTGACCAGACGACATTTATACTATTAGCTACTGCTGGTATCATCAATGCGCTGAAAGCGAATCTTCAGGAAGGGCAATCCATTGAGGCCAAATTTATGATCAGGAAGCTGATTACTTTTCCACCATTGATCGGTTGTCTTCTTGCATTGACCTTATCTCAGTTTATTGATTTTAGTGTTGCCGAACCTTTTTTTGATAAACTCGTGGCGACAGTAGGACCATTGGCGCTATTTTCTATCGGTTTACAGTTGAAGTTCGAGGGCTGGCGCCAACAGTTCGCACAAATTAGTACAGCCATGATCTATAAATTAATTTTGGCTCCCGCATTGGTTTTGCTATTTGCATTGTTACTTGGAGTAAAAGGACCTGTGGCGCGAATCAGTATTTTCGAAGCTGCCATGCCTACCTTAGTCACCTCAGGGATCATCGCTGAACAATATCATCTCAATGCAAAATTGGTGAATCTTGTTATCGGTTTTAGTATTGTAATCGGGCTAATGACAACGGCCTTATGGGATCTTGTAATCCGCTTTGCGATAGCCTAATGTTTAGCTTAATTTTTGGGAGAACTTCGATTTCGTGTGGGGACAATGCGCTGTGTATTAAAATAATACTGAGCTACAACTTTTTTGTTATTCAGTTGTTATAGCAGTATAACCATCTATAAAAGGAGGTATGTTATGAACCTGATACATAGAATTGAGCATTGGGGAAATGTCCATCATCCACAATGGATTGATTACCTAAGAATTGCCTTGGGTATTATGATTTTCGCCAAAGGCGTAACTTTTGTAAACGATAGGCAAGTGGTTGAGCACATGATTGAACAAAGTAGCTTTCATCTTTCGATTTGGGGCGCTGTTCACTATGTGGTATTTACACACTTGGTTGGCGGGTTATTCCTTATTTTGGGTTTTCAAACCCGTTTAGCTTCTTTATTGTTGTTGCCAGTCTTGGTGGGAGCTGTCTTTTTTGTTAATATCACCAATGGCTTTAGTTATGTGAATTCCGAATTGTGGCTTTCTATAGTCGTATTCTTTTTGTTGATCTTTTTTATGGTCATGGGATCTGGAAAATATTCCCTTGACAATATGATGAACAAACCAGGATATAAAAGGGATATCTAAAAAAGAAGCTCCTTCATAGATGAAGGAGCTTTTATGTAGTACTTATTACTTGCTTTGATTGTCAATCCAATTGCGCGCATTGACGAAAGCCTCTAACCAAGGAGAAACTTCATCCTGACGTCCTTTTGGATAGTTTGCCCAATGCCATTGGAAAATTGAGCGCTCGATATGCGGCATTGTGGCCAAATGGCGACCAGTTTTATCGCAGATCATCGCTGTATTGTAATCCGAGCCATTTGGATTGTGTGGATATTGCTCATAACCGTATTTCGCAACAATATTGTATTGTTCCTCTGCATACGGTAGATTGAATTTTCCTTCACCATGTGAAATCCAAACACCCAATGTACTTCCTGCTAATGTAGAAAGCATAACGGAGTTATTTTCCTGAACTTTCACGGAAATGAAATTTGACTCGTGTTTGCCCGAAGTGTTGTGCAACATTTTACCATGAACCTCGTGCTCTGGATTGATCATTTCCAATTCCATAAACAACTGGCATCCATTACAGATACCAACCGAAAGCGTGTCTGGGCGTGCAAAGAAATCGGTCAATGCCTTTTTCGCTTTCTCATTGTAGAGGAATGCTCCGGCCCATCCTTTTGCCGAACCCAGTACATCCGAGTTGGAGAATCCACCAACAGCACCGATAAATTGAATGTCTTCCAAAGTCTCACGGCCTGAAATCAAGTCAGTCATATGAACATCCTTCACATCAAAACCTGCTAAGAACATCGCATTTGCCATCTCGCGTTCCGAGTTGGAGCCCTTTTCCCGAAGAATTGCCGCTTTTGGACGTGCTTTACTTCCGTCGATCACCGGTTTTTTGCCGTTGAACTGACTTGGGAAGGTAAATGTTAAAGGTTGATTTTTATAGTTATCGAAACGTTGTTGTGCAGTTCCGTTTTTCGATTGTTTCGAATCCAATAGGAATGAAGTGGTCGACCAAACATCACGTGTTGCCGCAACATCAAAGCTGAAGTTCTCTTCTCCGTTTTTGATGGTAACGGCGTTTCCTGCTACTGCCTGGCCAATTTTTATGGCATTTACGCCAGCTTCTTTAACAGCTTGCTCGAAAACAGTATCATTTTTAGCTTGAAGTACAAGTCCAATATTTTCACTGAACAATACTTTTACAGCATCAGACTCATTTAATCCCGAAAGGTCATAATTTGCAGCCAAATTCACATCTGCAAATGTCATTTCCAAAAGGGTCATGATCAAACCACCGGATCCGATATCATGACCGGCTTCGATTTGGTTATCGTTGATTAATTGCTGAACGGTATTGAATGCTGTTTTGAAATAGTTTGCATCTTGGATTGTGGGAACTTCTGCACCTAATTTATTGACAATCTGAGCGAAAGACGAACCACCTAATTTGAAGTTGTCTTTTGATAGATTGATGTAGTAAATGGATCCTGCATTTTTGTTTAAGACAGGTTCAACTACTTTAGTAATATCCGTACAATTTCCAGCTGCTGAAATAATCAATGTGCCGGGAGCAATTACATTTTCGCCATTTGGATATTTTTGCTTCATCGACAGGGAGTCTTTTCCTGTAGGGATATTGATTCCTAGTGCGATTGCAAAATCCGAACAAGCTTTGACAGCCTGATAAAGTCGAGCATCTTCACCTTCGTTATTTGCTGCCCACATCCAGTTGGCTGACAATGAGATGCCTGCAAGACCATTTATAATCGGTGCAAATACGATATTTGATAATGATTCTGCGATAGCAGTTTTACTAGCCGCTGCCGGATCAATTAATGCTGCGACAGGGGAGTGCCCTATCGTTGTTGCGATACCCTCTTTTCCTTTGTAGTCAAGAGCCATGACACCAACGTTATTTAAAGGTAACTGTAATGGACCTGCACATTGTTGTTTGGCAACACGGCCACCCACACAACGGTCCACTTTATTGGTCAACCAATCTTTGGAAGCCACAGCCTCCAATTGTAGTACCTGATTTAAATAGCTCGGGATATCCGCAGAATCATAGGTAAGATCTGCATAATTACGAGCAACTATTTTATCACGCATAAAGGTCTTTGGTGATGAACCAAAGAAATCCTCTAAGGCATAATCCATTGGTTTGGCACCATTGCTTTTTGATGCAAATGTGAAGCGGTGATCTCCGGTGACATCACCTACGGTGTACATTGGTGCACGTTCACGATCAGCAACACGCTTTAGGATTGCAATATCATCTTCAGCAATCACCAAGCCCATTCTTTCCTGAGACTCATTGCCGATGATTTCTTTTGCTGAAAGCGTAGGGTCACCTACCGGAAGCGCATCAAGATCAATTAAACCACCTGTTTCCTCCACCAATTCGGATAGACAGTTGAGGTGTCCACCAGCGCCATGGTCATGGATAGAAACAATTGGGTTATGATCTGCTTCAACTAAGCTTCGTACAGCATTGGCCGCACGTTTTTGCATTTCCGGATTTGAGCGTTGAATGGCATTCAATTCAATGCCTGACCCGAAAGCACCTGTATCAGCAGAGGATACTGCTGCACCGCCCATACCGATACGGTAATTTTCACCTCCTAAGATGACGATTTTATCACCTATTTTTGGGGTATGTTTTTTGGCTTGATCCAATTTTCCATAACCGACACCACCAGCTTGCATGATGACTTTGTCATAACCAAGCTTACGGCCTTCTTCTTCATGTTCAAAGGTCAGTACAGATCCCGTAATCAAGGGTTGTCCGAATTTATTACCGAAGTCAGAAGCTCCATTGGAAGCTTTGATAAGGATATCCACTGGTGTTTGGTAAAGCCATTGGCGTTCTGGCATTGCTTTTTCCCAAGGACGATCTTGCAATAGACGGGAATAGGCTGTCATATAGACCGCGGTACCCGCCAAAGGAATCGCGCCTTGACCACCGGCCATACGGTCACGAATTTCACCACCAGATCCTGTCGCCGCTCCAGAGAAAGGCTCTACAGTTGTTGGGAAATTGTGGGTTTCGGCTTTTACGGATAAAACAGAATCGAAAGATTTCTCCTCGTAAAAGTCAGGCTTGTCAGCGGATTTAGGTGCAAACTGGGTGACCCGTGGGCCTTTAATAAAGGCTACGTTGTCTTTATACGCAGAAACAATCTCATTTGGATTTGTTTCGGAAGTTTTCTTGATTAATTTAAATAGGGAAGTAGGTTGTTCTTCACCATCAATGATAAATGTACCATTGAAAATCTTATGTCTACAGTGCTCAGAATTGGCTTGTGAAAAAGCAAAGACCTCGGAGTCTGTTAAAAGACGGCCCAATTTGGTGGCAAGATTGTTTAGGTAGGCTACTTCTTCCGGATTTAATGCCAATCCTTCGGATTTGTTGTAGGCGTCAATGTCTTCAATTTCCAAAATAGGTTCTGGTGTGATGTTGACCGTATACATATCCTGCGTCAACATACTGAACTTTTGCGAAATCATTGGATCGAAATCATTGAAATCTGCTGGTACCGGTTGAAATTCTTCGATACGAACAATTCCTTCAATACCCATGTTCTGTGTGATTTCTACTGCATTGGTACTCCAAGGAGTGACCATCGCTGCGCGGGGGCCTACAAAGTAATGGTTAAGGGTTTGGTCGTCGAGTTTTTTGGCGTTGCCGAATAGCCAGTTGAGTTTAGTAATGTCTTCTTGTGATAAAGAGTTTACGCTTTGAACACCATATACGGTGTTCGATGGGTTCTCAAAGAAATGAATCATTATAAATGTTTGTTTTGAACGTTCTTCAAATTAAAGCACAAAGTTACATATTATTTTTATGGAAATGATTGAATTTTGATTAAAAAATAGTGGTTACTATTCGGTTTAAAAACAGTGAAATAAAGGTTCTAATGTAAATAAATGTAAAGTTATGTTAATTCGTGTAAATAAATGTTATCATTCTACCCGCTATTAGGATAGGTCGCTTGTAGGTGGTAGATTCGTAAACCCTATTCCCTATGAGTATAACATGATCGAGCCTTGGGATGTGGATCTAATGCGTATCCCAAGGCAAAGATTGAATTAGGCTGTCGATCAACCAACTTCATAGTCATCTTCTATTCGATTTTTTTCAATCTTTAAGAATCCTGTTTTCTCAGTGCATTATAACGAGCAAGGCGGGTAGCAATCAGGATATGGCAGATTGCAAAGAATGCGAGGAACAGTAAGATTATAGTAGGGTGAGCGCCTGGGAAAATGCATGTATTGACAGGGATAAATTGATATACTACGCAATTATAATTGCATACAAAGTCAAATTTATCTAAGTTTGTGCATCAAATCAAATTCGAGATGAACATTTCATATAATTGGTTAAAACAACACGTTAATATAGATTCGACGCCGGAGGAATTATCTTTGATCTTGACAAACACAGGATTGGAAGTAGAGGCACTGGACGTCGTACAGAGTATCCCCGGTGGATTGGATGGTTTGGTCGTTGGCGAAGTAAAAACTTGTGAGCAACACCCGAATGCTGATAAATTGCGCGTTACTACAGTTGATGTAGGCGCTTCTGAATTACTGAATATCGTATGTGGGGCGCCAAATTGCCGTACAGGATTGAAAGTAATTGTGGCAACAGTAGGTACAACATGTCACCCTTTGAGCGGAGAACCCTTTAAGATTACCAAATCTAAAATTCGTGGCGAAGTATCCGAAGGTATGTTATGTGGTGAAGATGAAATCGGTTTAGGTACATCGCATGCCGGTATTGTTGAATTGCCAGCTGATGTTGCGGTAGGGACATTGGTGAAAGATCATTTCAATATTCAGGATGATTACCGTTACGAAATAGGCCTTACACCGAATCGTGCGGATGCGGCATCCCATTTAGGTGTAGCACGCGATATCGCTGCTTATTTCCGTACGAATATTCTAAAAGCGGATATTTCGGCCTTTCAAGCGGCTGAGGAAGCAGGTACAGCTGTTGTTGTCGAAGACACTGCGGCTTGTCCACGTTATAGTGGAATCAATATTTCCGGTGTTCAGGTTGCAGAATCACCTGATTGGTTGAAAGAAAAATTAAATGTGATCGGTGTACGTCCAATCAATAATATTGTGGATATCACCAATTATATATTGCACGACCTAGGCCAACCATTGCATGCGTTTGATGCGGATAAAATTGCCGGTAACAAGGTGCTTGTCCGTACAGCAAAAGAAGGGGAGAAGTTTGTGACCCTAGATGCTGTGGAACGGACGCTTTCTGCTGAAGACCTTGTGATTGCAGATGCTGAAAAACCAATGTGTATCGCTGGTGTTTTTGGTGGTGCACATTCAGGTGTTTCGACAGAAACAACCAATGTGTTTTTGGAATCGGCTTATTTTAATGCTGTATCAGTGCGTAAGACCTCTAAAAGACATGGTCTGAAAACAGATGCTTCGTTCCGTTTCGAACGTGGTACAGATCCTAACATTACTGTAGAAGCGTTAAAACGTGCGGCATTGTTGATTCAGGAAATTGCTGGAGGGACGATATCTTCGACCTTGAAAGATGTATATCCTGTCGAAATTAAACCATTCTCATTCCATGTGAGCTATGCGAACGTGGTAAGTTTAATTGGGCAAGCAATCCCAAATGAAGAAATTAGAGCTATTATCGTTGCCCTTGGTATTGAGATTGCTTCGGAGACAGCTGCGGGACTAGATGTTTTAGTGCCTGCTTATCGTGTCGATGTAACCCGCGAAGTAGATGTTGTGGAAGAGGTATTACGGATTTATGGCTACAATAACATCGAACTAAAATCCCAAATTAAGGCTTCCTTAAACACGGTCGAAAAACCAGATAAAGAAGTTGTCTTAAATCAACTTGCGGACTTATTGATCGGTAATGGATTCCGTGAAATATTGGCAAATTCGTTGACAAAGCTTGATTATGCAGACGACAGTGAAACTGCTGTCAGATTGTTCAATCCCTTGAGCTCGGACTTGGATACCATGCGTCAAAACATGTTATTCTCTGTGTTGAATGCCATTGAATATAATCAGAAGCGTAGAAATTTTGATCTGAAATTTTTTGAATTCGGCAAAACTTATGCGTTGGACGGTGAGGGATATAAAGAAACGCAGCATTTGACTTTTGCAATAACAGGCAGAGAGGAAGCTGAACAGTGGAATAGCAAAAAAGGTAATGTCAATTTCTATAACCTTAAAGCTGCAGTTGATACCATTGTCAAACGTCTAAAGATTGAGGGCATACAAATACAAGATGCACCGAGCAATCATTTTGCCTACGGATTGAGTTATATGAAAGGTCAGAAATGTCTGGTTTCTTTCGGTGCGGTAGCTAATGCCAACTTGAAAAAAGCAGATGTTGAGGGGCAGGTTTTCTTTGCAGATTTTGACTGGGATGTCTTAATGAAAATCATTCGCAAGAATAGTATTCAATACAAGGAAGTGTCGAAATTCCCTGCTGTACGTCGTGATTTATCCCTGTTGATTGACGAAAATGTGAGCTTCGATAAGCTTCAATTTGTCGCTCAAAAGACCGAACGCAAGCTTTTAAAGGAGGTAAATGTGTTTGATGTGTATAAAGGTGATAAAATTCCGGAAGGGAAAAAGTCTTATGCTCTGAGCTTTATCCTGCAAGACGAAGAAAAAACATTGACCGATAAACAAATTGATGCGATAGTTCAAAAATTAATTGTTAATTTTGAGAAGGAACTAAGCGCAGAGGTGCGTGGTTAATTAGATATAGAACATTAATTGGTAATATTCGATTTACGCTATGGCAACATTGTCTTCACAAATGAATCTGATCGTTGAGAAAACGAAAAACTTAATTCAAATGTGCGAAGTCTTGCAAGAAGAAAATGATTTGCTTAAATTAGAGGTACAATCCTTAAAAGTGGCTTTCGACGCGAGCAACGATAAAAGCAAGCAGTTGGAAGAGAAAGTCAAGGCGCTGGCAGTAGCCCGAACCTTGGATTCAGAAACGGATAAGGAAGCAATTAATGAAAAAATACTTGACACAAAACAAAAAATTAACGATTTTGTGCGAGAAATAGACAAGTGTATTAGTTTGTTGAAGTAGTTGGAATTTGGAGATTATCGGAATTTAAACTAATACAACGTTAAAAAGCTCAAAGAAATGGGAGAGATTTCCATAAAAATAAATATCGCAGATCGTGTTTATCCCCTTCGGGTGGAAAGCGCGGAGGAAGAAGTGATTCGACATGCTGCGAAATTGATAAATGAAAAAGTAAAGGAATTGCAGGAAAACTATACTGTTAGAGATAAGCAGGATTTGTTGTCCATGTGTGTATTGCAGTTCGCTACGCGAATGTTAAATGCGGAGCGACAGTCCCAGAACCACGAAGTGGGGCTGGAGAATTCAGTACAGGAGCTTGATCAGTTGTTGACGGATTTCTTTAACAAATAAATTTACGTTCTTTATATTTAGAGCTTAAAACGACGAATTTGCCGCAATTAAATTCGGGTTGTCACTATTTTAAACTTAACGCTTCAATATTACAGGCGCAAAAAGATATAGGCCATTTTGCGAAAGCCATCTGGGTCATAATCTAAGCCTAATTATGTAATCACGAAGTTTAATAATACATGAGACCTGTTTAAATTTAATTGCGGTTTTTTTTTGTTTTGAAACCATCATGCGTTGGGCCTGTTTGCATACAATGTAAACATTGTCTGATTCAATCGCTGGTATTCCCAAGAAGTATATCGGAATACCAATGGCATTAAATCAGCTGGTGTCCAGTTCAAAAAATGGCAAAGATATTTATGCTATTGAAATTTAATAATTAATAAAAACAAACATATATAATACAATTATACATACATGGACGTCGCAATTTATATCATAATTTCTCTGATTGTTGGTGTAGTTATAGGTCGTTATCTGCTGGTTCTGTTATTCAAAAAACAAGAACAGGAAGCCAAAGATAAGGTAAATAGCATACTAAAAGATGCAGAGCAAGAAGGAGAACACATTAAAAAGAAACGCCTTTTAGAGGCTAAAGAAAAATTCCTTCAACTAAAATCCGAACATGAAAAGGAGGTGAATCAACGTAACAACACCATCAACCAAAAGGAAAATACGTTGAGACAGAAAGAACAATCGATTAACCAAAAGCTTGAAAGCATCAATCGCGATAAGCAGGATGTGGATACCAAAAAGAAGCAATTGGATAAATTGGTTGAACTTAATGAAAAGAAATCCGAAGAAGTCGAGGCTTTAAAATTACAACAGATCAAACAATTGGAGAGTATCGCTGGTGTTACAGCTGACGAAGCTAAAAACCAATTGGTGGATTCATTGCGCGAGGAAGCCCGTTCCCAAGCAATGATTCAGATCAAGGATATTGTGGACGAAGCGAAATTGACCGCGACGAAAGAAGCGAAAAAAGTCGTTATCCAAACGATCCAACGTACCGCTACTGAATCTGCAATCGAAAATACCGTTTCCATTTTCAATATCGAAAATGATGAGATCAAAGGTCGTATTATTGGTCGTGAGGGCCGTAATATCCGTGCATTGGAAGCTGCAACAGGTGTAGAGATCATCGTGGATGATACACCGGAGGCAATTATCCTTTCTGGTTTCGATCCAGTACGTCGTGAGATTGCCCGTTTGGCTTTACACCGTCTTGTAACGGATGGCCGTATCCACCCAGCTCGTATTGAGGAGGTTGTAGCAAAAACACGGACACAGATTGAAGACGAGATTGTTGAGATTGGGGAACGTACAGCTATCGATCTGGGTATCCATGGATTGCATCCTGAACTGATCCGTATGGTGGGACGTATGCGTTACCGTTCTTCTTATGGTCAGAACCTTCTACAGCACTCTCGTGAGGTTGCCAATTTTGCGGCAACAATGGCTGCTGAGTTGGGATTGAATGTAAAACATGCCAAACGTGCCGGACTATTGCATGATATTGGTAAAGTGCCTGATGATAATCCTGAATTGCCACACGCGATTCTAGGTATGCAATTGGCTGAAAAATATAAGGAACATCCAGATGTTTGTAATGCCATTGGTGCTCACCACGATGAAATTGAGATGACAGCCTTAATTTCTCCTGTGGTACAAGCCTGTGATGCTATCTCAGGAGCACGCCCTGGAGCACGTCGTGAAGTTGTTGAAAGCTACATCAAACGTTTGAAAGAACTTGAAGACTTGGCACTATCTTACCCTGGTGTCGAGAAAACTTTTGCGATACAGGCAGGTCGTGAATTACGTGTCATCGTTGAGAGTGAAAAAGTATCGGATGCGCAATCAGAAATATTGGCAGCTGATATCTCAAACCGTATACAGACTGAAATGACTTATCCAGGTCAGATTAAAGTGACTGTCATCCGGGAGACGAGATCCGTATCTTACGCGAAATAACGTATGGAAGAGTCCTGAAAAACAAAACAGGATCTTTGGTAAACAAATAATAATAAAAACGCCTCAATCATTGATTGGGGCGTTTTTTTGCTGTATATTTTGATGCGGGGAAGTTTTCGGCGGTCCACCTGTGCGAACATAGTTATTTCTTCTGAAAATCTGTTTATGCGTCAAAAAACTCCATTAAATCATCCACACTATGCAGCAGATAGGTTGGCTTTTCCTTCATAAGTTCTTCCTCACTACCATATCCATAAAGCACAGCGATGGCATCCATGCCCGTTTCTCGGGCGCCAATTAGATCGTGCTTGCGGTCGCCGATCATAATACAGTGCTGTGGATCAGTCAGCCTAGCCTTATCCAATACGTACTGAATGACACTTGTCTTGGTCGGTCTGGAATCGTCCAATGCACTTCCGCCAGCAAAATCGAAGTAACTGTCGATTGCAAAATGTTGTAAAATCTTATGTGCAAAAATTTCGGGTTTAGAGGTCGCTAAGTATACCTTGTAGTCTTTCGATTTTAGTCCTTCCAGTAATTTGGGGATACCATCAAAGAGCAGATTCTCATATAAACCCTGGGTCGCAAAGCGTTCACGGTATTTGTCCACACAAGCCAAAGCTTCCTTTTCGTCAAATCCATAGGTATGCATGAAGGTATCTTTCAACGGAGGGCCAATTAATGGCTTCAGGCTATTTAAATCAGGCGTATGTACTCCTTTTGCTTCGAGTGCATACGCAATGCATTTGGTGATGCCCTCAGCAGGGTCTGTCAGCGTACCATCGAGATCAAATAAGATATGTTTGTAAGACTTCATGTTGCAATATTACGTAATTGGATAGGAGATTGCCAGTTAAAGGTCGAAGAAAGCATATAATGACAAGCGACAGACTAAAAAAATGAGAATATTATTCCGTTCAACGGTTTATGCAGATCAATATTTATTAAATTTGCCGAATGAAACAAAAGAAGAAAGTTCAGGAAGTAGAACCGAAACGTCCAGTAGATACCTATTTTGAGGAATTGGATGCTAATTTTCAAGATCCAACCAATCGTATTATTCAGATCATCTTTTTGCCGTTGTTATTCTTCGGTGTGATGGGCTGTATTTGGATGATTCCTTTTCCACAGTTTGAATTTTTAGTGAAGCTCAATTGGCACACCTTTTTGAATTGGGGTTCTTTCTTCATTGCAATTATCATCTATTTTTACCTGAAATTATCCGCAACCCTGTCTTATGCAATTTTGTTCTCGATAGGAGCAATGAGCTTTTTTATTGTTCAGTTGGAATATGTACAAAAAAACGGTGGTCCTGCGGTAATCTGGGTATGCTTGGCGATCACATTGCTGGCGTTAGTCGCACTGTTTCTCGGTAAAGGAAAAGAGAAAAAGGCAATTACTGGAAAGCAGTTTCTGCAATTTCTACTGATAGGCCCGATATGGCTATGGCATTTTGTATTTCAGAAGTTCAATATTAGATATTAACCCATTTGCCGTATAGTTGTTATACTGAAAGAAAAGCAGGTTTATGGAGCTGTTTGAACTGAGGTTTTGACAGTTGGGTTGATAAGAAGCGAAGGCTGGATTGTACAATACAATCCAGCCTTCGCTTCTTTATATGCCTGTCGATCGGTCCGATCAATTTTTATAATTAAACCATTTGATGATTTCTTTGAGACTGGCTTTCTTTCCATAGATCAATATCCCTACACGATAGATACGTGCAGCTACCCAAGTGATCAGTAGGAAGGTTAAAATAAGCAAAGCTAATGAAGTCAATATCTGCCATAGGGGGACACCAAAAGGAATACGAACCAGCATAGCGATGGGGGATGTAAATGGAATAAAACTCAGCCAGGTGGCAATTGGACCATTGGGATCGTTAATAATAACTCCGAAAGAAAGAATATACGTCAACAATAGGGGCATGGTGATCGGCATGGAAAACTGATTGGCCTCGGTTTCGTTATCTACGGCAGAACCCGCAGCGGCAAATATAGCGCTATACAGGAGGTAACCTGCAATAAAGAACAGAAAGAAGAATACAATAACCTCTGTGAAGTTGAAACTTTGGATTGAAGCGAGAATAGAGGCAGAACCACCTTGTCCCATTGCTTTGGATACTGTTCCCATATTGGCCGCTCCAGGCTGACCGGCGGCGACTTCCTGTATGTCTTGTGGATTGACAAATAATGTAGTAGCCACAAGAAAGAGCCCTAGCGTGAGTACAAGCCACATCACAAATTGTGTAAGGCCAACCATACCGATCCCTACAATTTTTCCCATCATAAGCTGAAAGGGTTTTACAGAAGAAATAATAACTTCTATAATGCGATTGCTTTTTTCTTCAATGATACCCCGCATGACTTGCGCGCCATAGAGAAAGAGGGACAGGTAAACCAAAATAGCCAAGGCGACTCCAATCCCCATGGCTATTGCCGTATTGCTGTTTTTTTCCTCACCGTCTGCCGTTATTTCTTTCGCTTCAATATCCACCTTAGGTTTAATCGACTGAATCAGCTTGAGGTCTATCCCTTTGGCTTTATATTCCTTTTCCCGAATGATGTCTTCCAACTGACCACTGATAATCTCCTGCGTGACAAAACTTGTTTTGCCGCTGGTAATCAATTCAGCCTTTTGTGTCGTCAGGATATCTTGAGGGATGTATAAGATCGCCTGTTTGGTTTGCTCTTGGGCCAGGCGTTGCTTTTGTTGCTGCAGCGGTAGCTGACTCTTCTTGTAGCTTACATTTTTATTGCTTTGAAGCCTATTGGCAAAGTCGCCCTGTTGATCAATGATAAAGACTTCTGTATGGGCATCTTTAAAGCTCTTTTTTGTCAGGTAAAACATACCTGCATACAGCGCAAAAAAGAAGAGGGGGACCGCGAAAGTCATCACAATGAATGATCTTTTCTTGACTCGGGATAGATATTCCCGTTGAATGATGAGTAATATCTTATGCATGATCTGGGGATAAAGGTGAGACCTCAGTAACCTTCTGGATAAAAATATCTGCCATGGAAGGGACAAGCTCAATGATTTGATTGAGCTGTATTTTTGGTAATAATTGTATTAATACATTGTTTATATTGACATCTTTATTTAGCTGAATAGTAGTATTGTAAATATTTTCTTTTTGTGATGAGCTGATAATTTTAAATAGACTTTCATTGCTGATGTCAATACCTTCTGCATTGGGGGTAAATTCCAATGTATAGGTTTGGTTTCTGTAGTCTTTCTTGATATCTTGTACGGGACCATCCAGGATTTTCTTGGAGCGGTGGATCAAAGCAATATGGTCGCAGAGTTCTTCTACCGTTTCCATACGATGGGTAGAGAAGATAATTGTAGCACCTTCCGCATTTAACCGTAGGATCTGTTCTTTGATGATATTGGCATTCACTGGGTCAAAACCTGAGAAGGGTTCATCAAGGATAATCAATTGCGGTTGGTGAATAACCGTGGCCACAAATTGCACCTTCTGCTGCATTCCCTTGCTGAGATCTTCAATCTTCTTATCCCACCATGAAGTTATATCAAGTCGCTCGCACCAATCGTGTATTCGATGTAAAGCTTCTTTTTTTGAAAGCCCTTTCAATTGTGCCAGGTAAAGCATCTGATCCCCGATTTTCATTTTTTTGTAGAGACCACGTTCTTCCGGAAGATAGCCTATCTGGGCAATATGCTGTGGGCCTAATACTTCCCCATTAAATTGGATTTCACCGGAATCGGGTGCAGTGATCTGGTTAATGATACGGATCAGTGATGTTTTTCCGGCCCCATTGGGTCCCAGTAGTCCAAAAATCTTTCCTTTTGGAATCTGGATGGATACATCGTCCAATGCGCGATGATTGGCGTAATCCTTGGTGACATGATTGATTTCGAGTAACATCTTTTCTAAGGTTTAATTAAATTCTGTATGGAGAAAAAAGAGCATATATCCTGTGTTATCAAAGATACACTTGTTTATTTTGACTATTAGTATGTAAATGCCCGTAAATGTTACAGCATGACCATGAAGTTTTTTCTGGTATAGAAGCGGCGGAAACCTTGTCAAACGGATTCATTTAATGTACCTTTGTTCCATGGAAGTAAAAAAAGCCGAATTCGTGTGTAGCAACACGAGAGTTGACAAATTACCTGCGCCAAATTTGCCTGAGTACGCCTTTATAGGTCGTTCTAATGTAGGTAAATCTTCTTTGATCAATGCTATGACAAATAAGAAGGGCCTTGCCAAGACCTCTCAAAAACCTGGTAAGACTCAATTGATCAATCATTTTATTATAGACGATACGTGGTATCTGGTCGATTTGCCCGGTTATGGATTCGCGAAAGCATCCAAAACGAGTCGCAATGAATGGGAGAAATTCATTCGTAGATACCTGACACATAGAGATAATCTACAATGTGTATTTGTCTTGGTGGACAGTCGTCTTGAACCGCAGAAGATCGATCTTGACTTCTGTTACTGGTTGGGTGAATGCGGCTTACCTTTTATGCTGGTCTTTACCAAAGCAGACAAACAATCGGCAGTGAAATCTGATGCAAATATCGCGAAATTTAAAAAGGAGCTTTTGCAATGGTTTGAGGAGGTGCCAACGATCTTTTTAACTTCGGCTGAAAAGAAATTAGGTCATGAGCCTATTTTGGAGACCATTGATGAGGTCAACCGCCGATTTGTAGGGCCAGAGCCGGAAGAAAGAATGCCGTTTTAAGTATTTCAAAAAAATAAATATTGGTTCAACACAATAGCTTCGTCAATCTGATCATTGTCGGGGATAGGATGACGAACGTTTTAAAGTCAAATAAGATCATCTCATGAAGAAGTATCTTTCCTTAGTTTTATTTGCCCACAGTGTATTCGCATTGCCATTTGCCCTTATTGGTTTCTTTCTGGCACTGCATACCACGGAATATGCTTTCTCTTGGAAGCTGTTACTATTAATGTTATTGTGCATGGTAACGGCGCGAAATGCAGCGATGGCCTTCAATAGGTACTTGGATCGCGATATTGATGCGATCAATCCGAGAACTGCCATGCGGGATATTCCTGCAGGGAAGATTTCTGCCCAAAATGCGCTGATCTTTACCATCGTCAACTGCTTACTTTTTGTCACAGCGACTTATTTTATAAATTCCCTGTGCTTTATGTTGTCGCCGATTGCACTTTTTGTGGTGCTTTTTTATTCGTATACCAAACGTATCACGCCTTTATGCCATTTGGTATTAGGTGCAGGATTGGGTTTAGCGCCGATCGGAGCATATCTCGTTATCACCGGGCAATTTGCAACTGTACCAGTCCTGTATGGCTTTGCTGTGCTGACCTGGGTAAGCGGTTTTGATATTATTTATGCCTTGCAGGATGAAGCTTTTGACCGCGCCAATAAGTTGAACTCTATTCCAGTCTGGCTGGGAACCAAAGGAGCGATGCGGGTATCCGAATGTTTACACGTGTTGTCTTTTATATTTGTTTTAATACCAGCGTTTTTAATGCCTGTCGGCTGGATTTATTATTTAGGTGTGGTTTTCTATGGTGGGTTGTTGATCTATCAACATACGCTGTTTTCATCGACAAATTTAAGTCGGGTAAACCGCGATTTTATGACCACCAATGGTTACGCTTCCGTCATCTTTGCAGTCTTTTATCTTTTGGATATCTGGTTGATAAAATAAACGTTTTAGCATAAAATAAGAAAGGCTTTAGGAATTCCTAAAGCCTTTCTTATTTTTGTGTCTAATCCAATATGCGTACTATGAAGAAAAATATCCTTATTGTTTCAATTTTATGTCTGTCATTGTCCTCTTATGCCCAGAAGCTAACGAGCTATGTGATCCAGTACAATCAAAGTTTTAATGGCAATACACCCGCCAATCAGAATGGGGTACTGGTCTATGCCGATGCAAATGAAACTTATGTGAGTTCGGAAAAAGATATAAAAGGACAATTGTTGCCGCCTTACGAACGCGTACTGGTGGAGCGATCGTCTGGAAATACCTTGCTTAAGATTGCGAAACTGAAAGATGGTTCCCTTATCCTGACAAGAGACTCTTTGGCGCTTTCCAAACAGAAATTTAACCCGACTAACGAAACCAAGACCATCTTGGGGTATCCCTGTAAGAAAGTGGAAACCAGTATCAATTCCAATAAGATTGAAATCTGGTATACGGACAAACTTGGGGTAAAAGGAGCACCGAGTGAACTCGGGCAGGACCTTGGCTTGGTGTTAGAGGTGATCAGAAATGGCAATACACGTACCTTTGCAACAAAAGTAGAGAAAGTGAAGACCATTCCTGAACAATTGAAGTTAAAAGGAAGCGAAAAACGCTATGATGATCTTTCCTATAAAGATCTAATCTGGAAAAACCGTTTTGTCCAACTTCCGGTTTTCCAAAAGGAACGCATTCGTTTTTCAGATGATACCAAGTCGGATTCGATCTTACGTTTTGCTAATGGTACAGTGATTGTCAAGAAAATCAAAATACCAAAAATCAAAGCTAGTGATAATGTGTTCGTTCAACTTGTGGAGCAATCAAAAGGAGATGCATATGACCGTACCGGATCCGTTTTTATCATTCCAGCCAATAAAGCACAGAGCTTTTTGGATGGTATGAAAAATGGCATGTCAACCTTACCGAAGTACGAAAATGGAAATGGCAAGAGTTATCAGGGAGTGGTAAGAACAGCGACTTTCGAACCTATTGTTGAATTGATGCGTTTCTTTACACCCTTTGGTGTTAAGCAATTTAACTATCTTCAGCTAAAGGATAAGGTTTGGCAAGATTCCGTGCTTTACAGACAGGATGTGTCTGAACTTGCAGGAATGCTAAGTGAGCAGGAAGTGTACGTAGGTGCTTTCATTGGCAACTATGATAAGAATGGTCATGAAGTTAGTGTTGAGCTTACAATTCATCCAGGGTTTGAGGGAGGTTCGGAAGGAAATCTGAAAAAGACGATGTCATTATTTACGACAACCAATGTGATGGAAATGGGTGGGCAGGAGTATGGATCTATGTTCGATAAGGATAAAGGGTTGACACTGTCGTTTCGTTTGGATCAGGATGCTAAAAATGTACAGTTACGTTATATCACGACCGGTCATGGAGGTTGGGGAAATGGTGATGAGTTTGTTCCCAAAGAAAACCGTATTTTTTTAAACGATACCTTGCTCTTTAAATACACGCCTTGGCGCAACGATTGTGGCTCTTATCGTTTATCCAACCCTGCTTCGGGTAATTTTGCCACTGGATTGTCTTCATCTGATCTGAGCCGTTCCAACTGGTGCCCAGGAACAGTGACTCCACCGATTTATATCGACTTGGGCGATTTAAAAGCTGGTGATTACAAATTACAGGTTCAGATCCCGCAGGGAGCTCCTGAAGGTACAAGTTTCAGTAGCTGGAATGTCAGCGGAACTTTGCTATTTGATTGATTGATTGATTGATTGATTGATTGATTGATTGATTGATTGATTGATTGATTGATTGATTGATATATTTGAGGTATTGATTTTGTATAAATCAATACCTCAATTTTTTTTAGATAGGCTCTGTTCAATTAGAGGGGATAGGCGGTTTCACTTTTTGTCTCCGATAACACAAAATAAGTCTGTACTGTATTGACTTGCGGTAATACAGCAAGGCGATGTCTTAAGAAGATATGATAAGCATCCATGTCTTTGGTGGCAATACGCAACATGAAATCATAAGATCCCGCCATCTGATAGCATTCCATGACTTCAGGAAATTTAGCCACTTCTTTTTCAAATTCATTCAGTACTTCGAAGGTATGTGCTTTGAGGAATACCTGCGAAAACGAAATTAATCCGATACCGATCTTATGCCGATCCAAGATTGCCACAGTTTTCTTGATATAGCCTAATCTTTTTAATTTTTTTACCCTTTCATGTACTGCTGCAATTGATTTATTCAATTCGAAAGACAGTTCTTTATTACTTAATGAAGCATCTTGCTGTAATAAGCGCAGTAGTTTTAAATCAATTTCATCCAATTCCATAATCTGAATATTTTCGGTGTTGTTGCAAAATTACAATGTTTGAATGAATAATTTATTGTTATTTATATGTTTTTATTTAATTTTTCTTGAAATTATAGTTATCTATTGAATAATATCTTGTTATTGGTCAATTTTGCAACAGAATAATCATTTATATAAAAATGGCTGAACAAGAATTACTAAGTGCATGCTTATCACCGGCATTGGACAAAAGATTTAAGCATTTGTGGAGATTGGTTGGAAACACGCCAATGTTGGAATTGCAGTATACCTACAAAGGTAAGCCAGGCCGGGTATTTGTAAAATGTGAGAATTACAATTTAACAGGTAGTATCAAAGACAGAATGGCTTTGTATATTTTGTATAAAGCATATATGAATTGCCAAATTAGACCAACAGATGTGGTTATCGAAGCTACAAGTGGAAATACTGGAATTGCCTTCTCAGCAATTGGTAAGGCTTTGGGGCATCAGGTGAAGATTATTATGCCGAATTGGTTGAGTAAAGAGCGAACCGATATTATTAGAAGTATGGGCGCCGATATTCAGTTGATCAGCAAAGAAGAAGGTGGTTTCTTGGGGAGTATTCGTTTGAGCGAAGAGCTTGCTGCTGCGGGTGGGGTTTTTCTGCCACGACAGTTCGAAAATCAATATAATGCGGAGGCACACGAAAAAACGACTGGTTACGAAATTGTCAAACAATTGGAAGAGCAGGGGCTAGTGGCAGATGCCTTTGTAGCAGGAGTGGGAACAGGCGGAACGGTTATGGGGGTAGGACGTAGTTTACGGAAGGCGAATCCAAGTGTTCGTGTACATCCTTTGGAACCTGCGGAGAGTCCAACATTGACAACAGGACATAAAGTAGGTTCACATCGTATTCAAGGTATATCTGATGAATTTATACCGGCTATTGTTGATCTGGATGAATTGGACGAGGTCGTTTGTGCCAATGATGGCGATTCGATCATTATGGCGCAGAAATTATCAAGGCAATTGGGACTTGCCGTTGGGATTTCTTCGGGCGCAAATGTTATTGGTGCCATTAAGTTACAGCAAGAGCTAGGGGATGATGCAGTCGTCGTTACGTTACTATGTGATGACAATAAAAAATATTTAAGCACAGATTTGGTTAAGGAAGAGCCTGTTAAACCGGGGTATCTATCCAGTGATGTTGATTTTCTGGGCTTTCAACCAATATGTAGACTACCAAATCCTGTATTTGGAGCCTAATAAGATTTAGTTTCATATGTTTATAGTTAACTCGGGGAGCGTCATACTCCTCGGGTTTTATTTACATCGGAACGATAAATAGGTCTCAAAGCAAATAAATTATGAAAAACACATTATACGCTGATGAAAACTAATTTTAAACTATTAACCCTTTTATTCCTGCTTATTCTTCCTCTCGCTATGTTTGCGCAGCAGGATAGCACGGCTAACACGGAAGGTATCGAATTTACGGATGGTACAATCAGCCCGGATTCGCTATCATTCGAAGAGTCACCGGATACGGTGACAGCAAGTGTTGATTCCAGCAAAACGGTAGCTGCGACCGCTAAGGCGGGAGATTCTGCTGAAAACGGTAAAAAATCGCTTTGGAGTATTTTCATCGCGGGCTTGGTTGGGGGCTTTGCTGCCTTATTGATGCCATGTATATTTCCGATGCTCCCGTTGACGGTGAGCTTCTTCACCAAACAGTCTGGTAGTCGCGCCAGTGGTATCAGCAAGGCTTTATTATATGGTCTCTTTATTATCGTGATCTATGTTGCTTTGGGGATGATTATTACCATAGCATTCGGTTCTGATGCACTCAACGCACTTTCAACCAATGGAATTTTTAATTTTATCTTCTTCTTACTGTTAGTGGTATTTGCTGCATCTTTTTTCGGTGCATTCGAAATAACTTTACCGAGTTCATTTGTCAATAAAATGGATGCCAAATCGGATAAAGGTGGGCTTATTGGTCTATTTTTTATGGCATTTAGCTTATCGTTGGTATCGTTTTCCTGTACGGGTCCGATCATCGGAACCCTGTTGGTGGAAGCGGCTTCAAAAGGTGAACGATTGGGCCCAGCCATTGGTATGTTAGGATTCTCTATCGCTTTGGCAATTCCTTTTGGGTTATTTGCGATGTTCCCATCGATGCTTAAATCTCTACCCAAGTCAGGCGGCTGGTTGAACAGTGTTAAAGTGGTACTTGGATTTTTGGAATTGGCGCTAGCTTTGAAATTCTTGTCAAATGTAGATTTGGCTTACCATTGGAATTGGTTAGACAGAGAGGTGTTTCTGTCGCTATGGATTGTCGTATTTGGTTTGATGGGGCTTTATCTGATAGGTAAGATTAAGTTTTCTCATGATAGTGATCTTAAATTTCTGTCCGTTCCAAGAACGATATTGGCTATTGTTGTTTTCTCTTTTGTTGTGTATATGATTCCGGGCTTATGGGGTGCACCTTTGAAGTCTATTTCAGCCTTTTTACCGCCATCGGCAACCCAAGATTTTGATTTATCTACCGGAGTTGGAAGTAGCTCCGCGGCGCATACGGATGGAAAAGTTAAAAAATATGCAGAAATATTCCATGGGCGTGGTACACCAAAAGGCTTTGATCCTTATTATGATTACGATCAGGCTCTAGCAACAGCAAAGGAACTCAATAAACCCGTTTTGATTGACTTCACTGGATGGAATTGTGTCAACTGCCGTAAAATGGAATCAAACGTATGGACTGATCCTGCGGTAGCCAAATTGTTGAAAGAAGAATTTGTTATGGCAGAGTTATTTGTGGATGATAAAACTGAATTGCCTGCCAATGAGCAATTTGTTTCCAAGTATAGTAATAAAAAAATAAAAACTATCGGAAATAAAAACAGCGATTTTCAAGCTTCATCATTCAATAGTAATTCGCAACCACTATATGTAATCGTCGACCCAAATGGTCAGATATTGGTTCCTCAAAGTGGCGCAAATTACAATGTTGAACAATACAAGGCATTTCTACAGAGTGGTGTAGATGCTTTTAAAAAGAAAAACTAACCATCGTCATATTCTAATTTTATCCTCCTTGCTGTTTGCAAGGGGGATTTTTTTGTTTTTTGATCATGCTTTCTTTGGAATAGGAACTTTTTCCTATCATTTTTCATGACCTACGCGGGATTTCTTCGGATATTCATTGTGAGTTGTTCGGAATCTGTTCGGGACAGCTTCGAAACAGCGTCCGAACAGAGACTGGACTGGTTCGGGATTTCTTCGACAACTGTTCGACTGGCCTTCGACTTCTTGTCGAAGAATAGTCGAAGGCCAGTCGAAGCGCTCCCGAAGCGTTGTCGAAGCACACTCGAACAACAGTCGAAGAAGTCCCGAACAAATCTCGAAGCAGTCTCCCATCGGTTCTACAAAGCTGTCGAAGCAGTTCCGAAGGCCAGTCGAAGCGATCTCGAAACTCAGCTGAACAGTTGTCAAGGAATGGACAAACCCGATATTGCATAGCCGCCGCGGTGCAAAGTCGAATCGTTATCGGAGGTTTTCTGATTAACTTTGTATACCTGATCAAAGTTGAGATGAACCCCGCTGGCCGGATTTGTTCAATAGAACAAAAAGAGGCCCTGTCATTCTCTCAATCGACAGGGCCTCAAAATTATAATATAAATTTACGGAAACTCTTAGAAATCAAATCTGACTCTGGCGCGGATCCCCCAAGCTGGAGCATCAACATGGTCAAGATAGTTCAGACGTTTGACGTAGTCTACACGCAAAATCTTAAAGATGTTGGATAAACCGATACTGGCCTCCATATAAGGTTCAGAACCGAATGTATATGAACTTTGAATTTGGTCTGCATTGCGTTGCCATGCAAACACTTTAGAACCATAATTTGGATCGTCTGGATCGTTTTCTTTGCGAAGACCACCATAAACACCTTTGAAACTAAAGACCTCCCGTAATTTAAGCTTTTTGATTAATGGGATCTTATTCAATAGGAATCCGTTCATGTAATACTGCACATTGATGGAAGCGTTGTGGTCACTGACAAATTCCAGGAAGTTCATTAAGTTGTACGAGTTTAACTGGTACGCATAAGTCTGGTTTGCCCGGTGGATCGTTAGGAAAGGAAATGGAATCTCTTTTCCGGCAATGTAATTCCCTTCTGCTGTGACATCTGCAAAACCAAACTGGCTTAAATAAAAGCGTTTGAATGCACCGACGTTAAAACTATGGTAATTATATTCTCCCTTTGCTAGACCTTTTATTCCTGCAGTATAGTTGAATGTGAATATCGGGTATTGATTGAAAATCGGAGTACGGTAGATTTTACCTTGATAAAATTCTTCATGCGGTGCGTATCTGAAGTTGACCGATAATTCTGTTGTATTTAATTCGTTGAACAATTTGTTTTGTCCATTTTCATCCAACATCTGGTAGGTTAAGCTGCCTGCTGGAGATTGTTTGTTGATATTAAATCCAGCACCAATAGCCAGATGGTTCAAGAATTCTTTTTTATACTCCAATCCGTAGTTGGTTTCGTAGATATAACGGTCATTATCACCACGTTTAAAGGATAGTAAAAAGTTGTCTTCCTGAATAAACTCAAGCTTTTGTCCAGGGATCTTGGTATCTTTTTTATAAGACGCCCGGATGTAGTGCATAGGGAAGGAGTATACTGATTTGTTATTGAAAGCATAGGTCCCACTAAAAAAGTACTTCCACTTTTGATCCTTGAAGCCATAGGCTGCATAGGTCTCGGCATAGAAGCGTTTGCTCAATGCCTCTGTTGTACGACCACCTATGCGCAAGCGAAATCCTTCAACAGGGTTAAAGCTGTAGAATGTGTTCACTGGGCCAATTTCTACAGGTCCGGCTTGTTTATAACCTGAAAGAACCAAGGCAGCAATATCCATGAAGGTTCTGAACGAAGGGATTTTCTGTAGCGTGTCAATATTATGGTAAATATTCAATTCATTTTGCGCCAAAGCCAATGGGCGTTGTGTTTCAAATAACGATTTGGTTGCTTTCTTATTTTCGATATTGTAAGCAATAACCGTAGAAGGACCATCGTAAATACTATCTGGTTGCTGAATACCGACTTTATAATTATTATAGTTGACCGTCCGGCTTCCTCGAATTCCCATTCCTTTTTCCGTTAGTGAAAAATCAATGCCTAACGTGCTGGTTTTTAGGTAAAATCTACTCTTGCTATCTTTTTCAAATTTGAGCTGAACCTGAAGGTCGCGCACAAAATTTAGGTTGATATCATCGGCAACAGTCATATTAGCGCCCTGAACGGCATAATTACCATCCAACGTGACATACAGCTGTCCCTTAAATAACATGTCTGCTTTATTCCGGGGAACGAAGCTCAGCTCAACCAACCAAGGTTGAGAAGTTTTAATGGTATCAGTAATGAAAAATTTATAAAATGTCGGTGCAGAGTTTGCTATCGGACTCAAAAACTGATTTGTTACCAATGAGATGTTATTGTCATAGATATCAACTTGTTCGTAGAGTTTGTTAAAGTATGCTGCTAGACCATCATTATCGATAAATTTGGGATCAAACTGTGCCCGTTGATCACCGAGTATATACTGCTTGGTCTTACTTGGATCTTTACGGTAGTACACTTTGGACATTTTCTCTTCGATAAAAGCCGGTAACACATATTTATTTGCCGTTTTGGCCGAATCGTCTGTTTCAAAAAGAAATTGATAGTTTTTAAAGATTTTTTTGTTGACAAACTTCTCAGAAAGATTGCTTAATCCCAAAGACATCTTCTCGTATTGATCGAATTCGGCGTATTGCTGTCCCGATAGGCGATTTTTCTCTTTATTTTCGATAACCTTACGGATCAGGGCGACTGCGGGATTGTCTTTATTGCTATATTTTTTCTTCTGGGCTTTGACAACAACTTCCTCCAGCATATTGTCTTGTGCATCCATCAGAATTTCTTTTGACTGTACAGCATCATTGGTCACGAAAGCATCCTTATTATCATAACCGACATAACTTGCTCTGATTTTGACATAAGATGTCGGAAATACCAGTCTAAACTCTCCATTCGCGTTGGTCGACGTAGAAGTTCCCGCAGCAGCTGGCGCACCTACTACAGCCACAGTAGCATAGGCAATGGGTGTCTTTGTCTTTGCGTCTTTGACTGTACCTGTAACCGTTTTGGTTTGAGCAAAGGCTAGGGCCGCTGATAGCAGAAATGTTATCGAGAAAAAGAGTTTAGTTATGAAGGTTTTTGTGTTTATTTTAGCTTCCATTATATTGCTATAATCTTGAAAATTCAAAATTGTTTTGTTGTTTTTACTTTATTTCTGACTTTATAAGTATTAAAATCAAAAAATCAGTGAACAAAGGAAGCAAAAAATTAAGAATATTTAAAATTTTATTGTAATGTAATAAAGGAAATGTGCTTATTTGTTTTTGGGTTTAAATGGTTGTTTTGCAGTTGTTTGTCTCAAATTATTGATTTAGGTCAATAATTTATCATCCACATTTTGACTTCACGATGATTTTCCGATCAAATATTTGCTGACTTTTGTAACGATATAGTCAATTGCGTTAAAAATCAGGAGGAATATGAAAGCTGATTTCCTGTCTAGAACCTGGGTGTATAAACTTAATGAAAGCGGCGTGGAGGTGTAATCTATTGGATTTTCTGCCATAAAGATCATCACCTACAATAGGTGTATTCAGTCCGTTTGGATGTACGGCATGCATGCGAAGTTGATGCGTCCGGCCTGTTAGTGGATAGAAACGGACCCTTGTTTTGCCGTCTTCAATTGCGATTCTCTCCCATTTGGTTTGTGCAGGCTTGCCATAGCTGTAGCAGACCATTTGTCGGGGCCTGTCATCGAGATCCACACGGAGCGGGAGATCAATTAGACCAGATTCCTGTTCAACAATGCCATCGAGTAAAGCGATATATTCTTTTGCAATGGTATGTTGTATAAATTGATCCTGTATAAATTGATGGGCTTCTTTATTTTTAGCAACAACCAACAGTCCTGAAGTGGACATGTCCAGCCGATGAATAATAATAGGGCCCGCTGCAGGATAACGTTGGAGTACACGATTGTAGACTGAATCCTTGACGTATATCCCAGGGACAGACAAAAACTCGGCTGGTTTATTGAAGACGATAATATCTTCATCTTCATAGATTTGCGGGAGCTCCGTTTGCAGTGTTGTTTCCTGTTGCATGGGATTCGGGTCAACGTTTAGTCCCTGAAGCATATAACCCAAAATAGGTTCACATTTTTTACGGCAAGCCGGGTAATAGTTTTTGTGCCGACGGATTTCGGAGGAAGGGGAGCAACCCCACCAAAATTCAGCCAAAGCTATGGGTGTAAGATTGTTGCTGTAAGAATACTGCAATAATTTGGGCGCTGCGCATTCTCCAGAACCTGCGGGCGGTGTGCTTTGGTCAAAGTCCTGAAAAACAGCAACGACATTCTTGTGCTGTCCTGTTGCATTCAAAAAATTATATTGTTCAAAAAGTCTCTTTTGCAAATTTCCAGATCGCATCTTACGCTCTTCTTTCAATGCAGAAATCTCGGAAAGCAATTGTTGGAGCTTAAGGTTTTCAGATTCCAACGCCAGGTGCATGTCATACTGATAACGTTGGAGTTCCTGTTTGTCTTTTAGGCTTTGACTGCGCATATCCTCCATGAGCATTTCGAAGTCCTCATCTGATAGGAGGGGACGCAATCTTGTTCGGGTTTCCTTGCGTTCTTTTTTCTGACTTCTAAGCTTTGTTTTGAGCAGCTCAAGCTGTGTGTCCCAATAACCTTTTAATCTATTGAGATTGCTTGTTGTCTGTTCAAGTTCTTCACTGTTTTCAAGAAATTCAATTTTCCTGTTGAGGGCATTTAAATGTACCTCTTCATTCAGAAAGAAGCCATCCTCTTCCAGCATGTCAAATATTGGGGGAACAAAGTATTGGTGTTTATTGCTACCAGCAAGCTTGCCGGATACAGCGGCAAGGTATCCGAGCCGATGCTGTTGATCGCGGACAACCAGTATGCCAAACATCTTGCCTATGGCAAGATTATCGTTATTTTCTTCAAGACCAAAGTTATGCGTCCACTCGTTTTGCGTCTCCAGATAAGTTTGAAGTTCTTCCGCAGCGATAATGGCTAGCGCATGTGGTTCATAACAAAATGGAAAGGTAAATCGCAAGGGGAGTTCGATACCCGAAATATCCTCTTTGAATGCATGAAAATAAGCGTTGTTGTCTAAAGTACCCACAGTCTTCCCTCTAATAATATTCTGCCTGCAAAAATACGGTTATTATGCTATTGAAATGACATTTTAAACCCAGTTTTTTTTGTTTCCACTTCTTTTTTGGGTAAATTTAACTAAGCAATTAAAAGATATAGTTAACAAATAAACACAATATGAAAACTTCAATTGGAATTAAAGATGCAGACTTAAAAAAAGTTGCGAAATTGCTCAATGTCTTATTGGCCGATGAGCATATTATCTATATGAAAACACGCAATGCGCATTGGAATGTTGAAGGAGCTGATTTTCACGCTGCTCATTTATTTTTAGAATCCCAATACGATGAGTTGGCAGAAGTTATTGATGAAGTGGCGGAGCGTGTACGTACATTGGGTCACTATGCGGTAGGTACATTTGATAAATATCTAAAATTAACGCGTTTGACAGAATCAACATCTGAAAAGACAGATAGTCAATCTTATTATAAAGAGCTGCTGTCGGATCACGAGTCTATTGCGATGTCAATTCGTGGGGATATTGCTGTCGTTGAGGGAACCGCTGATAATGGTACGGAAGATTTTTTGGTGGGCTTGTTGGAAAAACACGAGAAAATGGCTTGGATGCTGCGCGCTCATTTTATAAAATAGTAGATGTAGTCCCATCTGATATGGATAATCCCGCTCCTTTTAAGGAACGGGATTTTTTTTTATGTTTTGTTGTCGGCGCAGGATAATTTTTCTATCTTAAAGAGGAATTAAGCCTTCAGAAACTTTTAACATATTACAGCTATGCTTGAAGACGACAACCTAAATCAAACCACACTAAACGAGGAAGAAAATGATGGTACTTTGGAAAGTATGCATCATGTGAATAATCCGGTATTGGATTTACCTAAAATTGAAAAGAAATACCTAGAAACAGTTGTATCCCACAATCAAAATGACAAATCATACTATTTTTCCGATGGTAAGGCAAAAGTCGAGATTAAGATCGTAACGGATGAGATTGTACGTGTTCGATTGGCACCACAGGGGACATTTTTGGAAGATTTTTCCTATGCTCTGGCAAAGAAAGACCATCGTGTCAGTATACACCAATGTAAAGAGGAGGTAGACCATTATAGTGTTCATACAAACACCATTTCATGTCGCATCAATAAAAGCGACTTTTTGATTTCCTTTTCTGACAGAGCGGGTAAACTGTTTAATGCCGATTTGGCTCCAATGCACTGGGAAGAAAGTCCGGATTTTGGCGGATACTATGTTTATAGTACTAAAGTTGCTTTTGAAAATGAAGCATTTTATGGACTGGGCGATAAGGCCACTAAGCTTAATCTTCGTGGTAAGCGATTAAAGAATTGGAACTCGGACACCTATGCCTTTGCTTATGATCAGGATCCTTTATACAAAACCATTCCTTTTTACATTGGACTAAAGGATGGTGAAGCTTATGGTATTTTCTTTGATAATACGTTTAAGACTTATTTCGATTTTGCTGCCGAGGATCCAGGAAAGACCAGCTTTTGGTCGGAAGGTGGTGAATTACAATATTACTATATCCATGGTCCGCATATTATTGACGTGATCCGTAGGTACCATACCTTGACGGGAACTCACTATTTGCCTCCACTTTGGGCTATTGGTTATCATCAATGTCGATGGAGCTATTATCCGGAAGCCAATGTGCGTAAAGTGGCCGAAGAATTCAGAAAAAGACAAATCCCATGTGACGCCATTTACCTGGATATTGATTACATGGATGGCTATCGCTGTTTTACATGGAATAAACAATATTTTCCAAATCCGAAAAAAATGATTGCTGATCTTGCCAACGACGGTTTTAAGACGGTGGTCATGATTGATCCGGGAATTAAAGTGGATGAAAACTATTGGGTATTTCGAGAAGGTAAAGAGAATAAATATTTCTGTCGCCGTGGTGATGATTATTTTATGGAGGGGTTCGTCTGGCCTGGGCGCTGTCAATTCCCTGATTTTACAAACCCTGAGGTCAGACAGTGGTGGGGAACCTTATACCAGGGGCTGGTGGAAGATGGTGTGGCAGGTTTTTGGAACGATATGAATGAGCCAGCGGTGTTTGGTCGTGGGACTTTTCCAGATGATGTCAGACATCAATACGATGGACATCGTGGATCGCACCGCAAAGCACACAACGTCTATGGTATGCAGATGGTGCGTGCTACCTATGATGGCTTAAAGAAATTGTATAAAAACAAAAGGCCATTTACCATTACACGAGCGGCTTATGCTGGCACACAACGTTATTCTTCGGTTTGGACTGGAGATAATTTAGCGAGTTGGGAGCATCTCAAGCTGGGCACCCTGCAGTTGCAGCGTTTGTCGACGTCAGGGATGTCTTTTTGCGGAACAGACATTGGTGGATTTACAGGAGAACCCGATGGGGAGCTGTTTACAAGGTGGATGCAATTTGGTGTTTTTTCGCCATTTATGCGTGTGCACTCCGCAGGGGATACCCGCGATCGTGAACCTTGGAGTTTTGGTGAAGACTGGGAGAAAATAAATAAAAAGTTTATAGAATTGCGATATAAACTGTTACCCTATATCTATACCTGTTTTTGGGAACAAACGAAATATGGTTATCCGATTTTGCGTCCAATTTCGATGGTGGAGCAACATATTCCGACCAATTGGCAACGTGAAGAAGAGTTCTGTTTTGGCGATAAAATATTGGTGTCACCAGTGTTGCAACCCGGTCAGAAGAGCAAGATCGTTTACCTTCCTGCGGGAGACTGGTTCTATTACTTCAATAATGAGGTTTATATTGGTGGAAAGGAACATACTATCGCAACACCGCTGGATGAAATGCCACTATTTATTCGTGGTGGATCTGTTATTCCAGAATATCCAGTCATGCAATACACTGGTGAAAAGAAAGTGGAAGAACTGCAATTGAATATCTATTTTTCTGAAGGAGTACATCGTTCATACGTGTATTCTGATCATGGTGATACGTTTGCTTATGAACAAGATATCTATTTGGAAAAATGTTTTACACTGTCTGGATTAAAAGATTCCCTTTCTATCAAGCAGACCCGTGACGGATTATTTACCGAGCGATATGAAGAGTATAAGTTGCAATTGATAGGTCTACCATTTGCTGTTAAAAAGGTGAAAACAGATGGGATTGATACAAAAATACAAAAAGATGAACAGGGGCGATATTGGATTAATGTCGCACGTGAATTTGAAAACATATTGATAGAGGGTTAAACATGGCCAATCAAGTAATACCGCATAGTCTTTTTTCGGAATTTGATGTTGCGCTGTTCCAATCGGGCAAGCATTTCAAATTGTATGAAAAATTTGGTTCGCATGAACTGGAAGTAGAGGGTGAAAGAGGCGTTTATTTTGCGGTTTGGGCCCCAAATGCAAAATCCGTTTCCGTAACAGGAAACTTCAATTTCTGGGACAAGGGGAGTCATCCTTTACATGTCCGCTGGGACACAAGTGGAATCTGGGAAGGTTTTATTCCCGGAATAGCCAATGGTGAAACTTACAAATATTGTATTCAGACCTCTTCAGGAGAAGAGCTTGAGAAAGGTGACCCATTCGCATTCAAATGGGAGGTAGCACCTAAAACGGCATCCATCGTCCATTCTAATTGGTACGAATGGAATGACGGAAACTGGATGAAGGAGCGTATCGTAAAAAATAGACTGGACCAGCCATGGTCGGTCTATGAACTGCACCTTGGCTCATGGGCAAGAGATCCAGAGAGCCCAGATACGCTATTAAACTATCGGGAGATTGCTGTACAGCTTGTGGCTTATGTCAAGGAAATGAATTTTACACATGTAGAATTTATGCCTTTGATGGAACACCCCTATTACCCCTCATGGGGATATCAGATTACAGGTTATTTTGCTGCAAGCTCGCGTTATGGCTCTGCGCAGGATTTAATGTTCCTGATCGAAGCGCTCCATGCGGCCGGAATTGGGGTACTATTGGATTGGGTACCTTCACATTTCCCCGGTGATGCACATGGACTTTATCGCTTCGATGGTACAAGTCTTTATGAACACGAAGATCCACGAAAGGGTTTTCACCCTGACTGGCAATCGTATATTTTTAATTATGGTCGCAATGAAGTGCGCTCTTTTCTGATCAGTAATGCTTTTTACTGGTTGGACCGTTTCCATATTGATGGACTTCGCGTAGATGCTGTCGCTTCGATGTTGTATCTGGATTATAGCCGCAATGCCGGTGAGTGGATTCCGAACGAATTTGGTGGTAATGAGAACCTGGAAGCCGTACAATTCCTAAAAGAATTTAATGAGGCTGTTTATGCACATTTTCCGGATGTACAGACCATCGCCGAAGAATCGACCTCCTGGCCCGGTGTCAGTAAACCAACCTATGCCGGTGGTCTGGGATTTGGAATGAAATGGATGATGGGATGGATGCACGATACATTGGATTATTTTAAGGAAGATCCAATCAATAGAAAATACCATCACGACCGTATCACTTTTGCCACAGTATATGCTTTTCATGAGAATTTTATGCTCCCGCTGTCACACGATGAAGTTGTTTATGGAAAACAGCCCCTGATTTATAAAATGCCTGGCGATGAGTGGCAAAAGTTTGCTAACCTAAGGGCGTTATACTTGTTCATGTATACTTTCTTAGGGACGAAATTGCTGTTTATGGGTGGAGAGTTTGGACAAACGTCCGAATGGAATGTGAATCAATCGCTCGACTGGCATCTGTTGGAATTTATGCCACATCAGGGTATGAAAAAATTTGTAGCCGATTTAAATGCGACTTATCAACAACAACCCAGCCTCTTTCAAAAGGCTTTTGATGCTTCAGGGTTTGAATGGATAGATGCTGGCGACCGTGAAAATTCGGTCTTGGTCTATTGGCGTAAGGCATTTGATCAATGGGATGATACCGTGGTTGTGATTAATTTAACACCTGTTGTACGCGAAGATTTTCGTATCGGACTGCCTTATGCAGGAGAATGGGAAGTTGTTTTGAGTTCGGACGATCTTAAATATTTCGGTTCAGGAGTGTGTAGTCAACATGTGGCAAGTGAACACCTGCATTGGATGAACCAGGTGCAATCTGCTCAGGTCAATCTTCCGCCGCTGGGAGGCTATATTCTTAAACGCAAGAAGGTTGTGAAAGAAGCGGTACCTGTAAAACCGGGAGAGCGTGTTCCGCTGTGATCGTATGTTTTATCGGTTGAAGGAGTAGGTAAAAGTAAATTTCAAATAGGATAAGCTCCATCTGAACGATGGAAAAAAATATGTACAGATGAAAGTATTTCATTTAAGTGTCGAATGCTATCCCATAGCCAAGGTTGGCGGTCTAGCGGATGTGGTGGGAGCGTTGCCCAAGTATCAAACTAAACTTGGAGTGGATGCCGCTGTCATTATGCCATGGTACGACCGCCCATTTGTCAAGGATCATTCTTTTGATGTTGTTTATGAGGGGACTTTTTTTCAAGGATCCGAACGATTAGATTATAGTGTTTTCAAGGAAAGAGATAATATACTGGGTTTTGAACTCTATTTGATTAAAATTCCTGGTAAATTGGATCGTCAGGAAGTCTATTGTTACCCCGATGAGGGCGAGCAGTTTATCGCTTTTCAACATGCTGTGTTAAACTGGTTCAAGGCAAAAGCGATTGTACCTGATATTGTCCATTGCCATGATCATCATGTTGGTTTAATGCCTTTTTTGATGAAATATAGCAATGAATATAATTTCCTTGCTGATGTAAAGACGGTTGCGACAGTTCACAATGGCCAGTACCAAGGTTGGACACACTGGAGCAAAGCGATTTTATTGCCTGGTTTTGATAGTTGGAAATGGGGACTCCTGGACTGGGATGGTCTGATCAATCCACTTGCAGCACTGATCAAGTGCTGTGATGCCTATACGACTGTTTCAGAGGGTTACCTTGAAGAGCTTTATGTCGATGCGAACGGTTTGCAGCACTTATTTTATGATGAGCGGCATAAGTCGGTCGGGATTGTCAACGGAATTGATTGGGATATCTGGAATCCCGATAAAGATTATACCCTGATTGAAAATTATAATCTTGCCTCGGCCTTTGCAGGTAAGCTCAAAAATAAGCAGGCACTAGCACAGCAGTATAAAATTGACCCAGCACTTCCATTATTGGTCTTTATTGGTCGTTTTGCGACGGAAAAAGGAGCCGATTTATTGCCGGATATAATTTTGGATTTGACTGAAAATTTTCCCGGAAGATTGAGTATATTTATACTGGGTGCTGGAGATCCAGCGATTCAGGCACGGGTAAAAATGCTCGTGGATAAACAGATAGAAAATTTTGATGTGTTCTTTGGTTATGATGAAAATCTTGCGCATTGGCTTTATGCAAGTGCAGACTTTCTTTTGATGCCTTCACGGGTTGAACCCTGTGGACTCAATCAGCTTTATGCCATGAAATATGGAACCTTGCCGATTGTACACCGTGTGGGGGGGCTAAAAGATACTGTCATCGATTTGGAAAACAATGGATACGGTGTTGGTTTTGACACGCTTAAGGTAGCTGATATCAGAAAGGCTATTGTCCGCGCTGTCGAATACTATGAAAATAGGTCTAAATTTGAAGACAACCAACACAAAATAATGAGTTTGGATTTTTCCTGGGATAAATCCGCAGCGAAATACTTAAATCTATATAACCAATTAATTTAATTTGATATGTCACATCACAATGTAGTAGCTATCGTCTTGGGCGGAGGAAGGGGCTCGCGTCTGTATCCGTTGACCGACCAACGGTCTAAACCAGCTGTTCCTATTGCAGGAAAATATCGCTTGGTTGATATCCCCATCTCGAATTGTCTCAATTCGGGGTTCAATAAGATTTTTGTATTGACACAGTTCAATTCGTCCTCGTTGAATTCGCATATTAAGAATACGTACAACTTCAGTATTTTTAGTAAGGGCTTTGTCGATATTTTGGCGGCCGAACAGACTAATGATGGTGACAAATGGTTTGAAGGTACTGCAGATGCTGTGCGTAGATCGTTCAAGAAGCTGGCAAGCATAGATTACGATTATGTCTTAATCTTGTCGGGGGATCAGCTTTATCAGATGGATTTTGATGCACTGGTGGATTTTCACGTACAGAACGAAGGTGATTTGACGATTGCGACCATTCCTGTCAATGGCAAAGATGCAACAGGTTTTGGAATCCTTAAATCGGATGAGCACAACCACATCACTTCGTTTATAGAAAAGCCCAATAGTGAGCAGTTGGTGGACTGGAGTTCAGAAGTGAACGATCATTTGAAAGCCGAGGGCCGTGAGTACCTGGCATCCATGGGGATCTATGTGTTCAGTAAAGGTGTCCTAAAACGCCTGTTGGAGGAAAACAGCGGAATGGATTTTGGAAAGGAAATTATTCCAGATGCGATTGAAGATATCAACGTACTCAGCTATCAATATGAGGGCTATTGGACAGATATTGGAACAATAGGGTCATTTTATGAAGCCAATATTGGACTGACGGATAATATTCCAGCCTTTAACCTATTTGATAAAAATACGGTTTTTACCCGACCACGTATGCTGCCGCCATCTAAGATTTCGGGCACGACATTGATTAATTCGGTTATCTCCGATGGATGTATTATCCATGCCGATAAGGTCGACCGTTCAGTGATTGGCGTGCGTTCACGTATTGGTATCGGTTCTGTCGTAAGAGGAACCTATATGATGGGATCGGATTATTACGAGGATTTCTCGGATATGGATGAAGCGAAAAGAAAAAATATGCCCATTGTGGGTGTGGGTGAACGCTGTTATATTGAAAATGCGATTCTGGATAAAAACTGTCGTATTGGAAATGATGTTCGCATCAATGGTGGCCCCCATTTGTTGAACGCCAACCATCAGACTTATACCGTTTGTGATGGTATTGTTGTGATCAAAAAAAATGCGGTTATCCCGAGTGGAACGACAATCGGGCTCGCAACAGTATAAATTTATTAAACAAGGGAGATAATATATTGTTATAATTGCATGTTATTGTAATAAATAAATGCTTTGAAACAGATTATCTCCCTTCTTTTTGTATTGATCACACTTGTTGGCTGCGATACGTCCTTAATGGTACAGAGTACAGGTGTATTACGGGATGCTTCACGAAAATTTGAACTCCATAATGGTGACCGTCGTATTATTTATATCCCGATGCGGCATTTAGGGACACGTGTATATTATGATCAGATACAGGCTGCGGTAGATTCGCTCCAAAAATCGGGGTATGTTGTCTTTTATGAAAGTATCGCCTATCAGGTAGATAGCGCAGCACAACGTGATCTATATGATCGTAAGTTCAGAAAATTGACCGGTAACCGTCTCGGCTTACAACAATGTATTGAAACTCCCGGAGATACCTCCCGCGTGTTAAGAGCACCTTTGTACCGTAAATTGGGACAACGCATTATCAGCCAACCGGATTATTCTTTTTTTCTGGTTGACTATGGAACCGCAGTTAATGCCGATATTCCTAAAAATAAATTATTGGATGATTTTGAGTATCGCTATGGTGCCATACAGCTGGACGGCTGCGATTACGATACCCCATTAAGTGCACCCTACACTTGTAAACCCATCAAAACAGCGCTCAAGAATAAGTTTGACAAAGAGTTTGTCATGCAACAGCGCGAGGAAAATCTAGCTTCTCTTGTGGCTGACGCTCCGCAACAGAAAATTTTAATCTTATTTGGCACATCTCATTTTAAAGGCTTTTTGCGTAATTTGCAAGCCAGAGATCCCCATTGGGTCAAGATAAAATAATATGTTAGGAAAGATTTTTATTATACTGCTCGTACCAGTAACCATCTATGTTGTCTATTACCTGTTAAATCGTACCGCGAAAAATAATAAGGCTATCAAACGAGTTTTGAGTGATGAGGGGAAGGATATCCTGGAAAAGGAGGTTGCCTATTACCGCCGTCTCTCTATTGCAGATAAGCAGGAATTTGAATCACGTTGTCTTGCTTTTCTGGATACGGTCAAGATCGAGGGGGTGGGCGTCACGTTGGAGCTGAAAGATTATATGCTGATTGCAGCCAGTGCAATTATTCCAATCTTTGCATTTAAGAAATGGACTTATCCAAATCTGACCAATATTATGATCTATCCCGCACATTTCAATGCCGATTATCAATTTGAAGGCCATGCAGACCGGAATATCATGGGAATGGTCGGAGAAGGTGCCATGAATGGTCAGATGATTTTATCTAAATCAGCATTAGAATATGGTTTCCAAAATGCAAGTGATGGTCAGAATACAGCGATCCACGAATTTGTACATCTCATCGATAAAACCGATGGTACTGTAGACGGTGTGCCCAGTTATTTATTGGATAAGGCGGCTGTGATTCCGTTTATGAATCTAATACGGGAGGAAATCAACAAAATAAAACAGCATCAATCGGATATTGATACCTATGGTATGACCAATCCGGGTGAATTTTTTGCTGTCGCATCCGAATACTTTTTTGAAAATCCAACGAAATTTCAAAAAAACCATCCAGAACTTTACACTGCACTTTCTAAAATTTTTGAGCAAAGTTAAGTGGAGATAAATAAAATTTTAGTATTTTTAAAGCAAACAGAAAATGTTTGCTTTTTTTGTTAATTACAACTGTTATGCCTAAAACTACTATTTATTCTACTATTGCATTCGCATGTCTATTATTTTGCGGCAATAATCAAGGTTTTTCTCAGGGGCGTTATGCTGTGGGAACGACCTTTACTGAAATGGCGGACCCGTCAAGGGATACGCTTTCTGATTGGTCAAATGTTAAACCTGGTGTGCACGCATCGTTTGTGTCGATCGATAAACGTTTTCCAAAATCTTTAAATCCCAACATTGCTATCCAGCCCAATAACAAGGTGGATGCCTGGAAAGGGGAGCAGGTATCTGCGCAGATACTCCTGTGGACTAGTGCAGCAGCCTCTGATGTTGTTGTTTCGACTGGTGAGTTAAAATCAACTACCGGCAAATCTATTTCCGCGGAAGCGGTACAAGCACGATTTGTTCGCTATGTGATGACGGATGAATTTGCGGAGGGATGTGGTTATCGTAAACCTGAAGACTTTAAAGCCGCGCTTTCTGCAGATATGCTGGATGATCTCAAAAGCTATAATCTCGAAGCAAAGCGCGTCCGTCCAGTATGGATTACGGTAAAAGTACCTGCTGGAGCAGCGGCAGGTCAATATAATACAGTCATTGCTGTTAAACAAAAAGGTAAGGTGATACAGAATTTGGATCTGACTGTTAATGTTCAAGATCAAGTGTTACCCCCAGCTTCACAATGGTCATTCCATTTGGATCAGTGGCAACATCCATCATCCGTAGCACGTGTCAACAATGTTAAGATGTGGAGTGATGAGCATTTTGAAGCCTTAAAGCCAACAATGAAGCAGCTGGCTGCTGCTGGGCAGAAAGTCATTACGGCGACGTTAAATAAGGATGCCTGGAATGTACAGACCTATGATCCCTATGCGGATATGATCACCTGGAAGAAAGCAAAAGACGGATCCTGGAGTTATAACTATGCGGTATTTGACAGGTGGGTGCAATTTATGATGGACCTGGGAATTAACAAACAGATCAATTGTTATTCATTATTGCCATGGAATAATGAAGTGCATTATTTTGATGAAGCAAAAAATGAACTGGTCAATGTTGTCGCAAAACCCGGAACGCCAGTATTTGAGGAGCTATGGACACCTTTCTTAAAGGATTTTAGTAAACATGTCAGCGCCAAAGGTTGGTTGAAAATTACCAATATCGCGATGGATGAGCGGGCACAGGAGCAAATGGATCCAGCAGTAGAACTTTTGGAACGTGTGGTACCTGAATTTGGAATTGCTTTTGCAGACAATCATAAAAGTTATAAGCGCTATCAAAAAAGTACCGATATCAGTGTTGCTGTAGGCGATCCTTTCGATCAAAATGATTTAATTGAAAGACGTAAAAAAGGGTATATTACTACATTCTATGTTTGCTGTTCAGATGAGTTTCCGAACCAGTTTACATTTTCTGATCCGGCAGAATCGACCTATATGGGATGGTACGCGCTCGCTGCAGGATTTGATGGCGCGCTACGTTGGGCCTTTAATTCCTGGGTAGCCAATCCGCTGCAGGATTCACGATTCCGTACATGGCCAGCTGGAGACACTTATATTGTTTATCCGCAAGGTCGTAGCTCGATTCGTTATGAGCGTATGTTGGAAGGTATTCAGGATTTTACCAAAGTCAATATACTGAAAGAAAAGTTGGAAAAATCTAACGATCAAACGAATTTGGCAAAACTGAATGCAAAAATTGCCAAACTAAAAAAATCTAGACGTTATGCTGCCTGGAATGATGATCTCAATGATGCTAAGGCATTTGTAACCGAATTATCCAATAAGGTCAAGTAATCAAATCTTCATAGCGTTGAAAAAACAGGCTGCTCCTCGATACGATGGGAGCAGCCTGTTTTTTTTAGGTAGCGTCTTTCTTGCAAAACGTGGCCTGCAATCGTCATCTCTGTTCTGAAAACTAGGGATCGATCGGTATGTACTTTCTTCAATAGTAGAATACCCAAAACCATTGTTTCGCAATATTGTTGTTATAAAGAAGCGATAGCGTAATCAACACATCGTCGTGATATCAAAATCTTAAATCATCATATGGGTATGAAAAATGTAGCACACCAGATCGTTGGTATTTTAAAAGATGCGGGAATCAAGCGTATTTATGCCGTGACGGGAGATAGTTTGAATTTTTTTAATGAGGCAGTGCATGAGGATGGAACCATGCAATGGATACATGTCAGGCATGAAGAGGTTGGTGCATTTGCGGCGACCGCCGAAGCGGATCTGCATGGGATCGCCTGCTGTGCTGGAAGTAGTGGGCCGGGCCATGTTCACCTGATCAATGGCGTTTATGAGGCACATAAGACACGTGTTCCGATGTTAGTGATTGCTTCAACCTGCGCCACCTACGAGTTTGGTACAGACTACTTTCAAGAGACTAATCCGATTAAATTATTTGACGACTGTTCGTGTTATAATCAGATGATTACCCGGCCGGAACAGGTGCAACGTATGGTTCAGAATGCATTACAGCAGGCAATCTCAAAACGGGATGTTGCTGTTATCGGTCTGCCAGGGGATGTTTCCGAAATGGAAGCCGTCCATATGAACACTTCGGCAAAGGTATTCTTTACACAGCCGCAGATCAGACCCTCAGAGCTTGAAATCGGGCGTTTGGCACAATATATTAATCAGGCGGATAAAGTGACTTTATTCTGTGGTGTAGGGGCCCGGAATGCGCAGAAACAAATTGTTGAACTCTCCGAGAAAATCCATGCACCTGTGGGGTATTCATTTAAAGCTAAATTGGATATTCAACGGGATAATCCCAATGAAATCGGTATGACGGGACTTTTGGGGACGGCATCGGCCTTTCAGAGTATGCACCATTCGGATCTGATCCTACTTTTGGGAACTGATTTTCCTTACAAGGATTTTATACCCACCAATAAAACGATTGTTCAGATCGATATCGAGGGCGAGAAACTCGGTCGACGGTCGATCGTAGACTATGGCTTGGTGGGGGATATTGAGCATACATTGAAAGCTGTTTTACCCTTTGTGGAGGCGAGAACTGATTCAAGTTTTCTCGAAAAACAATTGGCGGCCTACGAGAAAGTAAAAGAAGATCTGATGATCTATGTCGAAGATTCAGGCAGTGAATGTGCTATTCAACCGGAGTTTGTGGCCCATACGATTGACCAAAAGGCGAGCGATGATGCTATTTTTTTAGTAGATACGGGCATGTCCTGTGTATGGGGAGCACGTTATATCAATCAGCGACGAGATCGCAAAATGCTCGGCTCATTTAATCATGGATCTATGGCAAATGCGATGCCGATGGCGATTGGAGCAGCATTGACACATCCCGAAAGACAGATCATAGCCTTCTGTGGTGATGGCGGGCTTTCGATGTTACTGGGGGATCTGGCTACGATAAAGCAGTATAATTTGCCAATCAAACTGATTGTGTTTAATAACCGTTCACTCGGAATGGTCAAATTGGAAATGCAGGTTGCCGGTTTAAAAGATCAGGAAACTAATATGGTCAATCCAGATTTTGCGATGGTGGCACAGGCGATGGGGATTCGTGCTTTTACGGTGACGCAACCAGAAGAGGTCGACGGTATCTTGGATGAAGCATTTAGTCTAACTGACGAGCCGGTACTTATCGATATCTATACCAGCCCCAATGCCTTAGCCATGCCACCCAAAATATCATTTAGCCAAATGAAGGGAATGACCGAAAGTATGGCTAAATTGATGCTATCGGGTAACTTTGAAGAAGTATGGGACACTATTAAGTCAAATTATAAACACTTGAAATCGCTTTGATACGCGTAGTCAACTTGTATTACCATGCTAAAAAAAGCCTCTCCAATATAAAATAGTTGGGGAGGCTTTTTGTCTAGGAAAAAAATAGGGTATTCGGACTATTGATTGCATTAAGTGAATTACTGATCAACATTGGCGTTGAACGAACCAAAGGCTCTTCAATAATTCCTCTTTACAGCGTCGAAGTTTTTCTATTTTCGATTCCGAAGAAATAGAAACATTCTCTTTAACAATAATAGCCAAATCTGTTTCAATGGATAATTTAGTGAGGGATGTACACCCACTATCAAATTTCTTAAAGCTTACATCTTTCATACTAATATTGGTTAAGAATTTCTGAATTTTATAATGTACAATTTACTAATAAAAATTAGCTTTACAATAAGCTGTGAATAATTTTATTGTTACTAAATTGTTTATTTTTAATCTTTTATCGGACTGTAACTTATAAACAATATTGCTGTAATTTTTGTTTTCTGAATTCCAAAATATTAAATGTTAGTTATTTAAAACAATATCTTGTTTTGATTGCTATTTATATTAATAAACAGGGAAGGCGGAATCTATTGTTCATAAGCTGCGATTAGCTCATCAATAAATTCCCCAAGGCGCTGATTTTTTCAGTTGCTGCCACGTATTTAAGAAAAATTAAATATTCACATGAAAATACTCAATATTGGATTGTCACTACTGATTTTTGCTACCGCTTGTCAGCAGAAGGACAAAAAGAAAGATGACCAAGCACAAATGGGATCGGATACCACAAGCGTTGCCGCAGCAATTGCTGAAAATGGAACCTATCAATACCTCAAAAATGGTGATACAATTTCGTTAATAATTGCCATTGATGGCGATAGAGTGCATGGTGACCTCAACTACAACTGGAAAGAAAAAGATCGAAATGTTGGGCATATTGACGGTATCCTCAAAGACGGTATCTTGTTGGCAGACTATACCTTTGCTTCCGAAGGGCAGCAATCCGTTCGGCAGGTGGCTTTTAAATTCTCCAAAAACCGGGCAGTTGAAGGTTTTGGGGATATGGAAGAAAAAGGAGGGAAGATGTCTTTTGTTGCATCCGATAAATTGGCTTATGATGAAAAATTTGTCCTAGAAAAGCTGAGCCAATGAGCACCATAGCAGGAGTTTCGGGATAAATATAATCAGTCCGATTAGTAACGCTGTGATACTGCTCAGCATGACCGCTGCTGCAGCAACATCTTTGATCCTTTTGATGTTGGGATTTCTTTCTTGACAGACAAAATCAGCGAGATGTTCTAATGCCGTGTTCAGCAATTCACTGACAAGAACAAAACCAATGGAAAAAATAATGGCTAGCCACTCATAAGGGCTTATTCTGAGGAGGTACGACAATACGATTGCTACAACTGCGGCAATGAGATGTATCCTGAAATTGTGTTCTTCTTGCCAAACGATTTTTAACCCGTTAAAGGCATAGCTAAAACTTCGGATTCTATCTTTCCATGAAAAGTTGCTTCGGGCCATAGTCAATCTGCTATATTTTATGTAAATATAACCTTTCCCTTCGTTTTTGACTGGCCTTAATTTTTGTTTAGGCTAGAACCCTCATTGTAGCCTGTCCTGCGTATTGTGACTTGTACTTTAACTAATGGCGATTATCGCAAATAGCTGCTGCTCTGATAGAACTTTAAGGGCAGCGGATTTTAGTCTGTATTTTTTTCATTTTTGTCGCTGATTTTTACCAAAAGTATTATTGGAAATGCGTAGTATTTTTGAGTAAATTGCTTTATGATCTACAATTTTGATAAAATAATCGACCGTAGGGGGACTGATTCGGTAAAATGGAATCAACAGGACTACGCCGATTTAATTCCACTCTGGGTTGCTGATATGGATTTCCCTGCATCCAAAGAGATTATCGACGCGTTGACCACACGTGTTCAACATGGCATTTATGGCTATGCAAAAGTGCCGAATGCTTTTTATGAAGCGGTATCGGACTGGTCTAATCGTAAACATGGTTTTCATTTGCAGCGCGAGTGGATACTTCCGGTTTTAGGTGTGGTGCCGGCCTTGTCGGCAATTGTTGCAGCATTAACAGAAACGGGGGATAAAGTACTGATCCAAGAACCTGTATACCATTGCTTTTTTTCATCGATCGAACGTAATGGCTGCGAGGTGGTTTCCAACGACCTATTGTATAAAGATGGGCAATATGTAATTGATTTTGTAGATTTTGAAACTAAGGCGAGTGATCCGAAGGTAAAGCTCTTTATCCTCTGCAGCCCACATAACCCAGCGGGTCGGGTCTGGACAAAAGCCGAGCTTGAACGCTTGGGGGAGATCTGTCTAAAGCACAATGTTCTTGTTATTTCGGATGAAATCCATTGTGATTTGGTTTTTGAAGGGCATCAGCATATTCCTTTTGGAACGATCAATCAAGCCTTTTTAGCGAATACAATCACTTGTATTGCCCCAAGCAAAACCTTTAATCTTGCAGGATTGCAAGTCGCTGCGGTCATCGTCGCCGATCCTATTTTAAATAAGAAGGTGCAGGATGCTTTTCTTGTCAATGAGATTGCGAGTATCAGTCCTTTTGCGATCACGGGTTTAATAGCCGCCTATCAACAGGGGGAGGATTGGCTGCAACAAGCGCTAGCCTATATTTATAATAATTATATTTATTTAAAAAGCTATATGGCGGAGCATCTGCCGGCTTTAAAAATTATTCCGCTTGAGGGTACCTATTTGGTTTGGGTAGATTGTACTGCATTAAATATTTCCAGCCGAAAACTAGGACAAATACTATTGAAAGAGGCCCATCTGCAGGTCAATGTCGGTGCCATGTACGGTAAGGGAAGTGATTCTTTTATCCGGTTGAATATCGCCTGTTCGAGGTCTATTTTACAAGAGGGGTTAGCGAGGTTGAAACAGGTGTTGCTGAATTTGCCAAAAGAATAACGAATTATTTAACATTATTGATTTACTCCAATATAAAAAAGCACCTGAACCAAACCGTTCAGGTGCTTTTTAATGTATAAAATGCTTTTGGTAGCGATTAGATACCCATTTCCTTTAAAATAAAATGAGCATTATCAATCTTATCAGCGACCCAAAGTACATAACGGATATCCACACCGATGGAGCGGCTATAGCTTTCGTTCCATGCAAAATCGTTGATTGTAGCATCATAGGCACGGTCAAAGTTTACACCGATCAACTCACCATTTGCATTCATGATCGGCGAACCTGAGTTGCCCCCTGTGGTGTCCATATCATACAATATATTGACAGGAACAGAGCCCAGGTCTTTCTTTAAATAGGGGCCAAAGTTCTTATTGAGATACGCCGTCTTGATTTCTTGCGGATAGTCGAAATCGGATAGACCAAGATTCCCTTTCTGAATAATACCTTCAATGGTTGTGAATGGTTTCATATAGGTAGCGTCTGCAGGAGCATAACCTTTAATATGTCCATAAGTCAAACGCAAGGTGGAGTTAGCATCAGGAATAAAGTTTTTGGCCTGAAAGATTTCCTTGACAGCGACATAGTCACCCATCAGTTTATTCAACACACCTTCACGTCTTTTCTGCTCAGCGGCGAAGATGACAATATCATTGTCCAGCTCATTTTGAAAACTTAATAGTTTATCATCAAATTGGCTTAATGCGTTTGCATTCGCCAAAACTGTATTTAAAATATAATTTTGATCTGCCAATTTACTGCTATTGATGAGCTGTGTAGCATAGGTATTGGCTGTTTCCCCATTCAATTGGAGTTTCTGAATTGATTCAAGTTGATTTTTACCTTGGAAAGCAGCTGCATCGGCAAGCATCCTTCCGAAAATACGTTGGTCTGCCTGTTTGTTGTAGCTTTCGTAAGTTTCTTGAATACTTTTTTTAAGCTGTTCGACATTATAGTCGAATAACTGTTTTGCGGCATGTGAAGAGCGCTCTTTACCCATTGCTACTTTTAAGGTATTGAGATCGCGGGCAACTTTCAGTAAGCTGGTACTGTTATAAATATTGTTGATCCAAAGCTCTTTTAAGGCATCTTGATCACTGACTTGATAGTAAGCGGCAATATCGTTTAATAGATTGCCATATTTACCTTTAAGTTCGGGTTTACTCAGGATAAATGCTGCAAGCGCCTCATCTTCCTGCTTTTTTGTTGACAGGAGATCTATGCCGCGCAAGCCTTTGAGCTTACCACGGTAGTTTTTAAGCACATTCGCGTTGCGTTTGATCCGTGTCGCCAAAGAGAGTGCAATATCCGTATTGTCTTTCCCAGCTTCCTCCATTTGTTTGTTCTGGAAATCATACAAATTGGAAACGTAAGGCAATAAATAGTCTTGTTGGTATTTGATATATTGTGCCGGACGATGTCTGAATGTCTTCCCTGGATAGCCTAGGATAAAGGTGAAATCATTTTCTTTTACACCATTTGGGTTGACTTTCAGGTGCTTTTTTGGTTGGTAGGGCACATTATCTTTTGAATAGGGAGCTGATTTTCCATCTTTACCTACATAGGCCCGAAGGAAGGAATAGTCGCCCGTATGACGTGGCCATACCCAGTTGTCAGTCTCGCCACCAAATTCACCAATATTTTGACGTGGAATATAAACAAGACGCACATCTTCGATTGTTTTGTAGCGAAATAGGACATAGCTTTTGCCAATGAACATTTCGGATACTTCAGCTTTGATCGTAGGGTCTTCTTTTTCAGCCTGTTTAACAAGTTCTTCCTGTTTTCTTTTAATGGTATTGATGCGCTCGACAGGGTCACTGATATTGGCTACGGAATTTAATATTTTAACAGACACATCTTCGTATGAATCTGTAATTCTGATCTTCAATCCTTTTGCTTCAATCTCTTGTTCCTGATTTTGCGCGACAAAGCCATTTTTAAGATAATTGTTGATGGCGGTACTGGCCAACTGAACTGCAGAAAAGGCACAGTGATGGTTGGTAATAATCAGACCACGGTTGGAGACGAATGATCCTGTACATCCACTGACTTGAACTAGGGCATCCACTAATCCAACTTGGCCGGGATTGTAGATATCCTTCTCACTGATCTTTAATCCGGCTTTCTTTAAACCCGCTCTATTTAATTCGCTCAAGGGGTACATCCCTTCGTCTGGGTTCGCATTAGCGTATGGGATGTTCGTTGCGGATAATAATAGTGCTAGTGCAATTGTCGTATGATGTATAAACTTCATGGGATTTTTTAATATCAACTGTTATAAATCTCCAAATTTAAGAAAAGCTTTTTGATGAATTCGACTTTTCGATCAACAATTGTCATAATAGCTGGCTAATTCTCGCTTTTTGGCAAGGTATTTATTGTATAATATGATCGGGGAAGCAATGGTCGAGCCTTAAAATATTGTGTATTTGCCATCGTTTTGCAGGAGTATTCGTAATTTTGCGCTTTAAAGATTTTAACATGACCTTAATCCAATTGGAATATATCATTGCTGTTGATACCTATCGTAGTTTTGTTGCCGCAGCCGAAAAGTGTTTTGTGACACAGCCGACCTTAAGTATGCAGATCCAGAAACTGGAAGAGTCTTTGGGGGCTAAAATCTTTGACCGGAGCCGCCAGCCTGTTGTGCCTACTGAAATTGGGGAGAAGATTATACTTCAAGCAAGATCGGTACTGACAGAAAGCCGTAAGATCAATGAAATTGTACAGGACAAGAAGGGGGAAATCGAGGGGACGCTAAAAATCGGTGTTATCCCGACAATCGCGCCCTACTTATTGCCTAAGGTATTGATAACGTTTATGGAGAAGTATCCAAAATTGCAATTGCAGATCTGGGAATATACTACCGAACGTATTGTGCATGAGCTGAAGGTTGGGCTTTTGGATTGCGGTGTGCTATCGACTCCCTTAAATGATCAGGGTATACTGGAGTCTCCTCTGTTTTATGAAAATTTTGTCGCTTATATATCTGAAAATAGTCCCTTGTTTTCCAAGAAAGTGCTGAGTGGAGACGATATTGCCGATGATAAGCTCTGGTTGCTCAATGAAGGACATTGTATGCGTGGACAGGTACTTAATATTTGTCATCATAAGCATAATCAAGATCTTTCCGGACGTTTTGAGTATAATACCGGTAGTGTTGAAACACTCAAAAGAATGGTGGATATCAATGATGGTATCACAATCTTGCCGGAGCTTTCGATTTCAGATTATGTGGATGAGCAGTTGGATAAGATCCGTTATTTCAAATCACCGGAACCAGTCCGCGAAATATCGTTGGTCACGACACAAAATTATGTCAAACGACATGCAATTCAGGCATTGGAAAAGGAAATATTAGCGGTTGTACCCGATAAATTTAAAACAAAAAAGAAAAAGGAAGTGTTGAGCTTTCAATAAGAAGACATGGCAAATCTCAGTGTACGTTTTTTTAAGAAGATAGATCAGATCAATCAATGGCGAATGAAAAAAGTTTCGAACAGAAACTTTATTATTCTCCTGGCGTTTTTAGTTGGAATTGTTGGTGGTCTGATGGCGTCTGTATTAAAAAGACTAACGCATTTTATTGCGGCGACGATCCAGGATGATATTGATTGGAAGGTTAAATATTCGGTTTATTTAATTTTCCCGTTGATCGGGATCTTACTGAGTGTGTTTTTTGTTCGGAAATTTCTGAAAGGAAAGAAGATGGAGCACGGTATCACCCCGATTATCTATGCCATCAGCCGAAAGGGAAGCCGATTGGACCCAAGTAATATCTATTCGCAGGTCGTCACTTCGGCGATTACGGTTGGATTTGGAGGTTCCTGTGGATTGGAGGCTCCCGTGGCATTGGGAGGATCGTCGATTGGTTCCAATATTGCCCGTTTTTTTGGTCTGCAATATAAAGAAGTCACCATGCTTTTGGCCTGTGGCGCGGCGGCAGGAATTTCGGGCGCATTTAATAGCCCTTTGGCGGGAATGATCTTTGCGATTGAGATATTGCTGCCGGAATTTTCCATTCCGGTTTTTATTCCACTTTTGATTTCTTCGGCCCTGGCGTCCGTTGTATCGCGGCTTTTGTACAGTGAACCGCTATTTAGTACGTTCAATTCGGATTGGCAGGTTTCTGCCTTGTTGTTTTATTTGTTATTGGCGGTATTGATTGGGCTGTATACTATCTATTTTGCCCGTGTATCCAGTTCGGTAGGAAAATGGTTTGCTAAAATAAAGAATCCCTATAATAAAGTATGGGTAAGCGGAATATCCTTAGGGATTATGATTTTCGTATTTCCAGCACTTTATGGTGAAGGGTATATTACGATCCAGCAGATTCTCAATGGACAATTTAACTCAATTGTAAAAAACAGCTTGTTTTCTGATTATAAAGATATGGGATTGGTGGTGTTGGGTTATACCATTTTGACCTTATTTGGTAAATCTTTTGCTGCACTATTTACGTTGAATGGAGGCGGAAACGGCGGGGTATTTGGACCGAGTCTGGTGATGGGCGGTCTATTGGGCTTTGCCTTTTCCTATGGGGTCAATCTGACCGGAATTGCGGAGCTTAACGTCCCAAATTTTGTAGTTGCGGGTATGGCAGGCGCGCTGAGTGGTATTATGCATGCACCGTTGACGGGTATCTTCTTAATTGCAGAAGTCACAGGAGGTTATACCTTAATGGTACCCCTGATGTTGGTCTGTTCACTTTCCTATTTGATTAACCGCGCGGTATTGAAGCATTCGATCTATACAAAAGTATTAGCCGAATCAGGCGATCTCATTTCTTACGAAGATAAGGACCGCTCTGTCTTGAGCATGATGCGGATTAAGTATGTTCTGGAAACCAATTTTGTGATTTTGAGACCCGATGAAACGCCAAAAAGTAGGCAGTCGGATATTATCCACAGTAAACGTAATATCTTTCCGGTGGTGAGTTATGAAGGTAAATTTATAGGGCTTCTCTATAGCGAATTTTTATTTTCGGTGCTGTTAGGGGAGGTCGAAGGGGGAGAGACTCCATTTGAAAAATTGGCACAGAAACCAAACGATACCGTGGGGATCAACGAGAACATGGAAATTGTAATGGCCAAGATGAACAAAGATGACACTTGGATATTACCGGTACTTGGGGATGAAAATAAATATATGGGATTTGTGTCCAAGTCCAGCGTTTTTAATAAATATCGCGCATTACTTATCCGTCAGGGACATTATCTAGAGTAAACAGATCAGGATTGGTGTAAACATAATCTGGAGTAACATCATGTTCTCGGATAGATGGTTGGTGGGAAATCGTTTATTGACCAGATACTTACATGGACTTAAAGGTGGTAAAATCCATGTAAGTATAGTTTGGACTGAATTAGCCACGCATGGCCATAATTTTTGTCACGTATTTTCCAATAATATCAAATTCAAGGTTGATTGTCGTACCTACTTCAACCTGTTGAAGATTGGTATGTTCGAGTGTATAAGGAATGATTGCGACAGAAAACCGGTCATCGCGAGAATCCACCACTGTCAGACTAATACCATTAACGGTAATGGATCCCTTTTCTACTGTAATATTCTGTTTGGAAGGATCGTATTGAAAGGTAAAAATAAAACTACCATTTTCATCGGTTTTCTGTATACAGGTTGCGGTCTGATCGACATGTCCTTGGACAATATGCCCATCAAATCTTCCACCGGCTAAGGTACAGCGTTCGATATTAACCAGGTCTCCAACTTTCAACTGTGCTAGATTCGTTTTCTGTAAGGTCTCATCAATCGCCGTTACTTTGTGCACCTGATCATCCAGCCCAACAACGGTCAGACATACACCATTGTGGCTTACGCTCTGATCTATTTTAAATTCATTGGAGATGGGGGAGCTCACATAAAAATGAATGTTGCTTTTTTCGTGTTCAATACGCTCGATTTTTCCTAAGGTTTCTATGATTCCGGTAAACATGAACTAAAATTTTTGATTCAATCAAAGTTACTAAATAATCAAAGGAAACATGGTTTTTACCAACAAAATCGACGCATGAATGACAGAATAATTTATGGTAAATATAATTCATGGAAGGGATAAATACTGTAATAGAATCTGCTTTGATATAGTATGCTAAAAAAAGAGCTTTTGAAAATAGCAAAAAGATTGTGTGTATATAGTACACTTACTATTCCTTTTGTCGTGGCTATGCCAAAACAAATTTATGGGAGTTGAAAAAAAATATTACAAAATTTTTGTTTATATCATTTGAAGCATTATCTTTGTCATAGGTTTAGGTTGATTGCCTCTTACAAAGAGGTATTTATAAAAGCTTAGCAGGTCGCCCGACCAAATGCTAAGCTTTTTTTATTTTACAATAATATGCTGTTTTACAGTTGATTATATTTTCATTCCGCCCAATCATTTCCTTTTTCCTGAATTGTCTGTTTTTTTATTGATTCGTATTTTTTAATTAAGGTATCGATGAGCTTGCTACCTTGGGTTTATTTGCCTGAAAGAATCTTCGGTAGGTTTTGATAGCTGTTGCTGCTTGTGAAAGCATGAAGCTTTTATTTTTTCTGTATCGCTATACGATATGCTGTTATCGGAACCGATTGATTTTTTTAGCTTTTGAAAATATGTAAAGCGGACATTGAGATTAGCAGAAGGTATTCGAAATTTTTGGATCTGAAGCGTTCTTTTAAAGCGAGGAGTGCCTTGGACCGCGCATAATAGACATTTGATGGGGTAGTATCTAGTATCTTGCAGATTTCTTCAGTATCTAAATCCTCCAAAAAACTCATTTTACATATTTTAGCCTGCTGTTTTGGTAGTTTATTGATTTCGGCCAGTAATAATTCTGTTAGCTCTGTTCTAAATATTTTTTTCAGAATATCGTCCTCGGGTAGGGATAAATTCTGAAGGATATCCAATTCTTCGGTCTGCATTTTAAATCGGGCCGATCTTTTCATATCGATACAGGCATTCTTTGTGGCGATATACAAAAATGCTTTGAGGCTATCGTAATTGTCCACTTTCTGTCTGTGATTCCAGAGCTTGACAAAGATATCCGACACAATTTCTTCAGCATCGGTTTTGCTGCGTAGATAGGAAAAGGCAAAATAACGTAGCGCATGGCCAAAATGGTCCATGAAAAAGCACAATGCGCTTTCATTCCCCTCTTTTAATGCGTTAATATGCGACTCTAGTTGAAGCATGTTTGGTTATCAATATTTTTCTTTCATTGCCCTAAGATGGACATAATGACCGATATCGTGGCCTTTGTTGTTGTTCAATAGGATATTTACGGGCAGCCTCCCAACATAGATACTAACAACGAAGTTACATAAAAAAACTTGGGTTGTCGTGTTTTCAAACATGACAACCCAAGTTTTTTAACGGAGAATAAATGAGATCCGGAGAAATTTATTTTTTTACCAGCTTACTGTCTATGATTTCCCATTCTTTTATGTGTGCAGGACGGTGTTCAGTGCGGATAATTTCATCAAAATGACGGAGCAATTCGGGATGTTTGTTTGCAATATCCTTTTGCTCCCAGGGATCCGTTTCTAGATCATACAATTGCCATTTTGCTTTTGGATTATTTTTTAAATCCAGTTTAATTGCTTTCCATTTTCCCTCACGTATGGCTACCTGACCACCTTTTTCGGGGTATTCAAAGTAAAGGTATTGGTGTTTTTTCTGGTTCTTTTGTCCCAACCAGGTTGGCAGCAGGGACAGTCCATTGGTATTACCGGGATCCTGTTGGACCAACTGTCCAAAGGTAGCCATCAGATCATATTGTGCTGAGATGACAGCTGTCTCGGTGTTTGCTTTGATTGTTTTGGGCCAGCGGACGATCAATGGAACTTTAATTCCCCCTTCAAACACATCCATTTTTAACCCTCTAAGTGAATCGACGCTCTTAAAAAAGCGATAATCTATACCACCGTTGAAACCCGTGCCATTGTCGCTGGAAAACAAGATAATGGTATTGTCGTCCAGACCCAGGGATTTAATATGTTTCATGATCAGGCCCACTTGATCATCCAGATAAGTGATCATGCCTGCATAAGTAGCTCTTGGATAAGGCGTGGCCGTGTAGCCATCCTGCCCATAGTAAGGATGGTCATGGAAAAGATCTTTATACCGATTCACATATTCCTGGGGTACCTGTAGAGAAAGATGGGGTAGGGTGTACGGAAGATAGAGGAAGAAAGGACTGTTTCGGTTCTTATCAATAAATGCCAATGCCTTTTCCGTCATAATTTCAGGGGCATATTGTTTGCCACTGAATTGTTCAAAATCTTTGGCTGTTGCTTTGGTGGAGTCGAGTGGAATATGCACAAACTTTTCTTTGTTTTGGAGTGGATATTTTTGCTCGTTTTCCCAGAGATGGCTTGGATAGTAATTGTGGGCCTGCTTTTGGTCGAGGTAACCAAAGAAGTAGTCAAATCCCTGTTTGTTTGGGCTTCCGGTTGTATTTTGCATGCCGAGTCCCCATTTTCCGATGGCCCCAGTATGATAACCTGCTTTTTTAAATAGGTGAGCCATGGTGTAGGTTCCCTCGGGTAGGGGCATTTGCCCACCTTCGAGGCTATCGGCAAACCCGCCCAATTCATAATTGCCCCGGATATAGGACTGACCACCATGTTTACCTGTTAATAACATGCAGCGCGCTGGGGCACAGACTGGTGTACTGGTATAATGGTTGATAAAACGAAGTCCCTCTTGCGCCAACTTTTGCAGATTGGGGGTTTTGATCAGCTGTTGTCCGTAAGGTTCCGTCTCGGCATAGCCCAAGTCATCCGCATAAAAAAAGATGATATTGGGCAGCTTTTTAGCTGCTTGCTTTTGTTGTGCAAAAAGCATCCCCCATCCCAGTAGGATGAGGGTAAGACCTATTCCTTTTTTCATTTTTTGCGTTCTCCTTCCAACAACTGTTTCAACTCATTCACTTTTTCAGGATATTTAGCAGCAACGTTGTTTTTTTCTCCGATATCATTTTTGAGGTCGTACAATTGATCTTCCGGAAGATTTCCTGTTTCTGTATCCGTCAATTTCATATAAGCGGTACCGTTGCTTGGCGCAATATATTTCCAGTTGTCTTTGACAATAGCCAAGGTTTGTGCATGTTGGATCATGGTGCTACGTCCTTTGGGATCTTCGCCGGTTAAGGTTTTCAATAAGGCCTTGCTATCTTTTGCTTCATCAGCTTTTAATTTTACACCTACAAGCTGTGCACTTGTTGCCAACAGATCCATTTGACTGATCAATGCATTGGATACCTTACCTTTGGCCACCCCTTGTCCGCTGACGATAAAAGGTACACGTGTCCCTCCCTCAAAGATGCTATATTTACCACCTCTGAGCGGTCCTGCGGGCTGATGTCCATTAAGCTGGGCAACAGCACCATCTACATAGCCATCATCCAATACCGGACCGTTGTCGCTACTGAAAATGATAATGGTGTTCTTGTCCATGCCGAGTAGCTGCAATTGCTGTTGAATCTGTCCGACTGTCCAATCCAATTGAAGAATAGCATCTCCACGGTAACCGAGCTTACTTTTACCTCTGAATTGTGTGGCGGGCATACGTGGCACGTGGGGTTCCGTTAAACAGAAGTAGAGGAAGAATGGCTTATCCTGATGTTGTGAAATGAAATCTTGTGCTTTATGTAGAAAGGTTGTGGAAACTTCTTCGTCTACCCAGCGTGCACGTGTGCCGCCGCTCATGTAGCCAATCCGTCCGATGCCATTGACAATAGTCTGGTTGTGCCCTTGGCCGGGAGAGGATTGCATTTTGAGTAATTCGGGATGCTCTTTGCCCGTAGGATCGTTGCCTATTTTCTTCTCATAATCGACAAGGATGGGATCGTTTGCTTCAGCGGCGACAACCCGATCATTTTCTAAGAAAACGGTCGGAACACGATCGGCCGTTGCAGGGAAGATAAATGAGTAATCAAAACCAACATCGTTAGGTCCGGGTTTGATGGCTGCATTCCAGTCTTTTTTGACCTCGCTGCCAAGTCCCATATGCCATTTACCGACAATTGCTGTAGCGTAGCCTGCATTTTTGAATACTTTGGGCAGTGTGATTTTGTCTGTTGGTACAATCAGCTTGGCATCTCCGGGCAGGATGCCTGTACCCGTCTGGCGCCATGGATAGGTACCGGTCATCAAAGCAAAGCGAGATGGCGTACAGGTTGCGGAGGTACTATGTGCATTGGTAAAGCGCGTACCGCTGTGCGACAATTTATCCAAGTTTGGAGTTTCAATCTGTTGGGCTCCATAGCTGCTTAAATCACCAAAACCAAGATCATCCGCATAGATATAGATAACGTTCGGTTTATTCAGTTTTTGTGCAAATGAAGTCAGGGGAAGTGTCATCGCCAGACTCGAAGAAAGTAGGATCGTAAGAGATAGGGTCTTTTTCATATTGTGCAAATACGTTGATAGGGTGTCGTCTTTTTGTTGACGACACCCAATATACTATTTTAAATTTGGATTGATATCAATTTCACTTTGGGGAATTGGCCAGTGATTATCCTGGCCTGCTCTGAAGGACTTTTTGGTTACATACCAACGGCTATAACTGTCTCTGCTACTACCTGCTTTCACGCGGATATTTTTGGCATCGGGAAATGCGGCGCCATAGAAATCACCATTTAAAACATCTTTTGCTGTATCCCAACGCAAAAGATCCCAATAGCGGATACCTTCTAAGGCTAGTTCCACACGTCTTTCATTGCGTAATGCTGCCCGGACTATAGTCACGTTTGCGACAGCGATAGGAGGCATATTGACACTGCTACGTCGGCGGACTGCATTGATGGTTTTATCCATTAGCTCAGCTGTCAGGGGATCACCATTTTCGAGTTTGGCCTCTAGGTAGCTCAATAGCACCTCGGCATAGCGAATAATAGGAAGATCTGTTCCGGAATTCTGTAAATTGCCGCTAAAATTTTCAGCGTTAAATTTACGAAGACCATAACCCGTGCGTGTTGCTTGCTTGGTGGTTGTGAGCTGGTCAATGGACAGGGTTGAGTCTGGATGCGAGATATACCGGAGATTTTTGAAACGGTCCCCGTTGCTGATGATTGTAAATCCTAATCTCGGATCCCGATTTTGGGTGATATTCTGTGAATTATATCTGGGATCAGTATAGGAAAAGGCTGTTCCATCCGTAAAGGTATAGCTCTCCACTAAGCTTCCCAAAGGACAATGGAGATGCCAGCCACCGGCTATTGCTGGAAAGTTATGTTGAAACATACCATTTCCGGCAAGGTCTACAAGGTATTGTGTGGCAAAAATGATTTCTTTGCTGGATTCATTACTGCCATCAAAAAGACTTGTATAGTTGGGATCAATACTATTTTCATTGGCATTGATGATATTTTCGTAGGTCTTAATTGCTGCTGCGTAAGATTTTTCGGCTAATTGTAGCCGCCCCAGAAATGCATAAGCGGCTTGTTTTGTCGCGCGACCCCGTTCTGCTGCGGGTAATTTACCATAGCTTGGAAGGTCATTTGCGGCTTCCTGCAACTCGCGTTCGACAAAGGCAACCAATTCCTGCTTTTTATTTTTGATAACATGATTGGCTTCGTCAGCTGTTAATGTTTTGGTCACCAATGGGGCATCCCCCCAATACTGTGATAGGTAGAAGTATTGACAGGCGCGAATAAAACGTGCTTCAGCCCTAAAGCGGGCCAAAAGCTCAGGTGAAACAGGCGTTTTGTCCACATTCTCTAAAAAGAAATTTGCACGGGCAATCCGTTTGTAGGAGAGCGTCCAATAGTTGGATAATATACCAATATTACTGGTGAGTGTACCATCAGACAATTTATTGAATGCTGAATTATCTCCGCGTCGGTCATAGGCGTTGTCGGAGGCAAACTCTAGGTAGAGCAAACCATGGTAGGACCACCAGTCTGAGGGACTAAACTCGGCTAAACTATTCATTTGGATTTCGCCTTTGTAAAGGCCTGTGATTGCAATTCTTGCATTAGTCTCGCTGCTCCAGAATGTGTCATTAGCAAATTTATCCAGCGGATTTGTATCCAATTGTTTTTTGCAGCTCATGGTTAGACTGGAAGCTAAAAATATACAAAGGATCAGTTTTATATTTTTATAGGTTATACGTTTCATGTTATGGTTATTGAGTTGATTTAAAAACTAAGATTTACGCCGAACGTGAAATTGCGCATAATGGGGTAGTATGCCCCACTTGAATTGATCTCCGGATCCCAACCTTTTCTATAATTGCTACTTGTAAATAGATTCTCAGCATTGGCATAGATGCGTAAACCTGACAATTTCCATTTGGAAACCAGTTGTTTTGGGATAGCATATCCCAACTGTATATTTTTTAAACGCAAGTAGCTCGCATCAAGCAGCCAATAGTCTGATAAGAGCGTATTTGGTGTTCCGGTACTTGGTAGCTGTTCGAATCGTGGGTATATGGCATTTCGATCTGGATTTGCGGTAGTCCATCGGCCATCGGCTTGCCAACGCTGAATATTGCCATTCTGAGTTAATGCAAATCCAGCGTAGTTATTTAACAAACCCTGCACACCACTTACACCCTGGAGTAGGAGACCAAGGTCAAAACCTTTGTAATTAAATCCAAGATTCATTCCATAGGTATATTTGGGAATACGGGATCCAATAACCGTTCGGTCGTAAGTTGCATCCACCTTACCATCAGGGATACCGTCCGGTCCACTGATATCCTTGTACCGGATATCGCCAGGTTGTGATTGTGGATTAATACTTTTTTGATCTGCCCAAGATGCCACATCAGCAGCATCAACAAATAAACCGTCAGTCTGATAGCCGTAATAAGCCTGTATCGGATAGCCGATAAACAAATCGGATCCATTACCAATCATGCCATTGGACTGGTTGATATTGCCAATACCCAAATCGACGACTTTATTCTTGACCGTGGAGAAGTTTAGATTGACATTATAGGAGAACTCATTGACCTTATGTTGATGGCCTAAGGTAAATTCCCAGCCAGTATTTCTAAGTTTTCCAGAGTTTTGTATACCAACATCAAAGCCTAATACCTTTGAAATGCTAGAGCTGGGGCTGACTAAAATATCATAAGTAAAACGATTGTAATAGGTGCTGCTAAAGGTCAGTAGATTTTTAAATAATGCGATTTCGAGTCCGGCATCAGCAGTTCGGGTTGATTCCCAGCGTAAGTTTGGATCTACAATCGTCACACGGGCGACCCCAGGCGATATACTATTTCCGAAGGGATAATTGTAACCCGTATTTAAGATGTTTTGGTAGGGATAATTTGACACTACTCTTGAGGTAAGATTCTCGACAATATTCTGATTACCTAAAACACCATAGGAACCTTTTAATTTCAACTCAGTAATCCAGTCAAACTTATCTTTTATAAAAGCTTCTTCACTGATTAGCCAACCTGCAGCAAGTGAAGGGAAAATAGCATACCGTTTACTTGTAGGAAAGCGGGATGAACCATCGTATCGAATCACCCCTTCTAGGAGGTATTTTTTTGCGTAATTGTACTGAACCCGACCAAAGAGCGATTCTAATGCCCATTCGGATGCCGAGCCCGAGTTAAGTTGTCCATCTGGTGAACCAATATTTAATTCTGTAAGCTCATTGCTCGGGAAGTTTTGACGAGAAGCCGACAGTCCTTCACTGTAACCTTTTTCAAAGGAATAACCGGCAAGGATTTTAACGGAATGGTCGTTGAATGATTTGGTATAATCGGCTAATGCCTGAAAAGTTTTATATGTCGTATAAGGGGCGCTCTGTTCTAGTGTAGAAGGAGCAAGTGTAATGGAGCTATTAATGCGCTGTGCTGCACGAAACAACTTGGAACGACCATTGGTTTGGGTATAACCACCAATTGCCGAGAGTGTCAGATCAGAAATTGGATTCCAGTCGAAACGTGCATTTCCGGAGATATCGGATACTTTCTCTTTGTAAAATGATTCGCTTTCAAGAAAAGATACGGGTGTTCCCTTTAGATTATTTCCAGCTCCCCAGTCGCCATTGCTCATACGGATCGGAAATGTTGCGGGATAGCGGATAACCTGGGAGATAATATCTGTCATTCGCGAAAAATCAAGCGTTGCTGGTGCAGCGGGTTCATCGGTGTCGGTCTGTATCGCCGATACCCTTGTCGTTAATTTAAGTTTATCACTCAGCTTGGAAATCAGATTGAGTCGAACATTGTATTTATTAAAGTTGTTTTTAATGACAATACCTTTCTGATTGAGGAACCCGGCAGATAGGGTATACTGTATTTTTTCGGTTGTATTGGAAATATTCAGGTTATGTCCAGTCTGGGCTGCCTGTGATTTAAATGTACTACCGATATAATCGCTATTGGGGTAATTGTCAGGATCAGATCCGTCCTTAAATTTTTGAATTTCTTCTTCGGTATAACCACCGCCACCATTTGTGGTTTCATTGAGCAGGCTGGCATATTCCCAGGAGTTGACAAACTCGGGAAAGGCTGTTGGTTTTTGAATGCCAAAGTATCCGCTATAATTAACGGCTAATTTTCCGGCTGTTGAACCTGTTTTTGTGGTGACCAAAATAACGCCATTGGCGGCTCTGGCACCATATATTGCTGCTGATGAGGCATCTTTCAAAACAGAGATGGAGGCGACATCATTGGGGTCGATATCATTGAATGAGCTGGTTGGAATACCGTCGACCAGTATAAATGCATCGGTGGTGGCACCGAAAGAGCCCACACCTCTGATCTGTATGCTATTGTTGGCCGCACCGGGTTGCCCAGAACGTTGGATCACTGTCACACCAGGCATTTGTCCCGTTAGTGCCTGCGCAAGTTGTGGAACCGTTCGTTTGGCAAGCTGCTTACCATCAATCTGCGAGACCGAACCGATCAATTCCTTCTTTTTCGTAGCACCATAGCCCACGATCACCACCTCTTCCAAGGCGTCAATCTGTTGATTAAGCGTAACATCAAGATAGATTTGTGTATTTAAGGGGATTTCTTTCTGCTGAAATCCAATCATCTTAACAACAAGTATGGCATTGCGATCATTGACATCCAGCTGGAAATTTCCGCTGGCATCTGTTGTGGTTGCTTTGCTTGTTCCTTTGAGAGTAATTGTTGCCCCAGAGATTGGCTGCCCTTGGCTGTCATGGACATTTCCCTTTACGGTCCTTGTCTGCAACATAAACGCATAGTTTGTTGGAGTAATGACAGCTGAGTTATTTGCTTTTACTGCGGTGACGACAAGCATATTGTCTTTGAAACTCCAACTAATGGGTTTGTCTTTCAATAGTACTGACATCGCTTTTTCTAAAGGCATATTCTTTACATGCCCCTCAATTTTTATTTCGGCGAGTTCCTTACCATTTAACAGAAAGGGAATACCGCTCTGCTTTTGGATGGTTCGCAGAACCTGTATAAGCGATGTTTTGTTTGCATCTATGGTAATAGATTGTGCGTATCCAGCTGCTGAGAGTTTGACAACACATGCAAGCGTAAAAAAGGCGCTAAGCTTCATTTTGGTCTTCCATTGTTTGGGTATGTCCATAGCTATAGGTTTTCTATGAACAAGAAATTTAAAATTCATAAATTTGTTGAATTAGGGATATAATCTGTTTGTAAACTGATTGAGTGAATCGGTCAAAAATGGAGATCGCTAATGTATTGGCCGATTAATGTTGGAAGCATTATTCGGCTTTTTTTTAGCGGCTCTGATTAGCTTCGTTAAGTTGGCTTTTTCATCTGTATAATTTAGTTTTTGGTTATATAATGGGTTAATTGGATACGATGAGCTTACGGACGCCATCTTCCTGGATCAATTCAAACTGGATATTACTTCTTTTTAAAATTTCCAATACTGCGGACAAACTTTTTGTCCGCTGAATTTCACCGTATAAATAGGTCTCTTTGATGTTATTTTTATAAATAATCTGGAGATCATACCATTGACCAATCGTCTGTAGGGCGGTATGGAGGTCTGTCTCATTGAAATAGAATTTATTGTCAATCCAGGCAATGTAATTGTGTGGGTCTACGCTTTTTTGTGAAAGGCGTCCCGATGACAGGGTGGCCTGTTGATTGGGTTTGAGCTGTATTTGCTGTCCATTGGCTGATAAATTGATCGAACCTTCGACAAGGGTCGTACTGCTTTTTTGTTTTGAATAGGTGTTTACATTAAATTCGGTACCTGTTACTTCAATCAATTGACCATTGGACTTTACACGGAAGGGCACTTTTTTATTTTTGGCGATTTTAAAGTAGGCTTCTCCATCCACTTCCACAAGTCTCTGGTCTTTTGCGAATTGTAGGGGGTATTTGAATGAGGTCTTTGCATTAAGAGTAACCTGAGACCCATCTGCCAGGGTAATTTGGAGTATGCTGCCAGCTGGTGTATTGACGGTCGCAATCAAATCTGTATTGGGAACTGTCGATTGAATAAGACTACCATCGGCATATTTCAAGCCGCCAGATGTGACCAATGCACCTTTTTCATTGTCCAGTTGGATTACTTTTCCGTTCGAAAGCCGTATTTCAGTATGATTATTCGGTAATTCGACATCATGTAGGACGATTCTATTGGCATTGAGGGCCGAAGGCTTCCAAATAAATTGATAGATTAAACCCGCAAGAACAACACAAAATAGAGCCGCAGCATAAGGCATAAGTCGCCTGATCCTGTTGATACGAACAGGTTTCTCTTGTGCATGGATCGTTGCCAGGGTTTTTGTTTTGAGGCGTTCAGACCAATCTGTAGCATCTGATTCCTCCAGTGAGATCCGCTGTCTCAAATCCCGTACAAGATCTTCTTTTTGCAACAGATCATCAAGATAAATGCCATGCGCAGGGGATTCGGCTAACCAGGAGGACAACGCATTTTTTTCCACAGGCGATAAATTGCCTTTTATGCATTTTACAATCAGTTGCTTGATATCTTCTGTTAGCCTCATGGTTTATAATTTTAGATAGATACGTAGCATGGAGAGGAAATCTTAGTAAAAAAATAAAAAATTTGTATTAACTGTTCGAATAGGATAGATTTTGTCTGCAAATAGTTAAATATGAGTTCTGTATCTGCGAATGTTTGTTGTCGCTTTTTAATTTTTAGGAATATTCGCACCTTTGGGAAAGATTCAAAACTCCAATGATAGAAAGATTAGTAAAATTCAGATTTCTAATGATCAAAAGTTTAATAATTGGTTTGACCCTCATTATGGGGGCATGTTCAACAGATGGCCCCAGCTACCAGCAGGAAATTTTGGATCTAAAAGATCTTGATTTTAGTAGGGATGCTGAGCTTTTCTATCAGTCAGCAACACAAAAATCTAATCATGACATTGATAGTAAAAAACAATTTGTTGAAGTCTATGACCTCGGGAACGGTTGGTCGACGTTTGAAGTGAAGAAATTTTCCAGCAAAGACATCGTTGCTAAATTTGATAAGGTGAATTTTAATCAGGTGAATGCCATCGTAGGAAAAGATCGAAAATTTAAGCTGGTCAATGCCCAGGCTGAACTTACAGGTGTTGAATTGAATAATTTGTATAAGGATCTTAATGCAGGTTTTGGTGATCCGATTAAGGTGGATTCTGTTGCTCGTTCGACCTATACACGTATGTATCGTTATACTTGGGAGGGAAAAGGACAGGTGTTTCAAGTTGTTTCAATGTTTAATCCAGCACAACCTGAGCGGCTAGAACAGATTAATGCAAGAATTCCAGACAAGGATTTAAGAATTGTCAATGAGCGGCCCAGCATGTCATTATTTATCTGTAAAAACTCCTCAATGGATGCAATCCTTGACTTGGAGCTTGTTGATGGTGACTGGGTAAAATTTAAATACTAACTGGTCCGAATTAGTTTGAAATGTTAATAGATATGGCTATTTTTAAACCTTTCATACAATTGCAGTATAGCCTTATTAGCTGCTTTTTCGTCTTGATTATAGTGTTGTTTTTTTTGTAGTTAATGGTCAGTTTAATAGGGTTTTATTAGTTTGTTTGAATATAAATACTTTAAGGGTGTTGGTGCAAAGGGAAATAGTCAAGATGCTAGAAAATGGTTTATGGAAGATGGTATGCAGTTAAGTTGGTTGTGGATTGTGTTGAATTCATCTCTTTTGACAGATCGCTAACATGAAAAATTCACAGGTAATCATCGGTTACGAAAATAGTCTTTTTATAGATTTTGTTGTCGATAAAAAATATCGTTGGATTCGCCATTGTTTGTTGATCGGTGTGATTGTTGGTATTCATTTTTTGCCAAGCAAGAAGGCGGAAGTCGATCCTACGAGTAGCCTGTGGCGTCTTTTCGAGACTTTGCTGTCCATTACAATTTTGTTGAGTCTTTTTTACATCAATCATTATATCCTAATCCCTGCATTTGTACTGAGAAGTCGGTTTTTAGCTTATGCGGGGAGTCTTCTTGTCGTTTATACGCTTATTTTTTTAGTGTTGATGTATTTGGAGCGGCAGGAATTGCGGTTTATCCAAAAGCCGGATCGATCCTATCTGGATTGGGAAGATTATTTGATCATCGTTATTTTATTGACCATATTTATAGCAGCAGTCAGTAGCATGAAGCTGTTTAAGGTGTGGATTGTTAACCTCATTCGATTCAAAGAATTTGAGAATAATACACTGACGATTCAATTGGAGCAGCTTAAAAGCCAAATTAATCCCCATTTTTTGTTTAATACACTCAATAATATCAATTTCTTGATTGATGAAAACCCTAAATTGGCTTCCAAGGTACTGCTTAAATTAAGTGATGTACTCAGAAATCAACTTTATCTGTCAAAGGGGGATTCGATCGAGTTAGGGAAAGAAATTGCTGTCTTAAAAAATATTCTCTTTATGGAGGACATTCGCAGGGATAAATTTGTCGTCGATTTTACTATTGACCAACAGATGGAACAGCTGCATGTTCCACCATTTCTATTTATTCCTTTTGTTGAAAATGTTGTTAAACATAGTGCACATCAGGCGATGGAGGGAGGGCAGCATGTGCAGATTGCGTTTTCAATTCAGGCTGAACGCATTTGTTTTACCTGTGTTAATCCGAAGAAAAGAAAAATACAGGCTGCTGCATATGGTGGTCTCGGATTGAGTAATATCCAAAAACGATTAGAAATTTTGTATCCGAATAGCTATAATTTGCAAATTGATGATTTCGACGATAGGTATAAGGTGTTTTTAAGTATTCCGATGGGAACGTAATAAGACTATGGACAAGCTAAGTATTAAATACATTGTGATTGAAGATGAACCTTTGGCGAGAAGGGGGCTGGTAAAATTATTGAAAGGTTACGATTTTTTGGAATGCCTCGGCATGTATGGCAATACGGAAGATGCCCGTATGGTGATGGAGGATCAGCTCCTTGACTTGATTTTTTTGGATATCAATCTACCCGAAGAAAGCGGTTGGGATTTTGCTCAATTTATCCCTGCCCATATACAGATTATATTTACAACTGCTTATCCCAATTATGCATTGGAAAGCTATGAACTGAATGCGTTGGATTACTTGTTAAAACCTATTGCTGAGGATCGGTTAAAGAAGGCTTTGGATAAAGCCGTCAGCCATTTTCAACAAAAGGTTCCGGAGAAAGGTGTTGTATCGCCTACTGATCATATTTTTGTAAAGGCTGACCGTAAGCTTTTTCGGTTGGAGCTAAATGAAATTCAGTACATTGAAGCCATGAAAGATTATGTGATGATCCATACAAAAGATAAAAAATTAATGGTGGCAATGAACATAAAAACGATATTCAATCAATTGCCCAATACAGACTTTGTGCGGATCAATAAATCCTTTGTGGTCAATCTAAATAAGGTAGAGAGTGTAGACAACCATTGGGTGACAATCGCAGGCTTTGAGATGCCTTTGGGGGCAAGTTTTAAGGAGGATCTTTTGGAACGTATAAAAAAGCAAACCATTAATCGGTAAAAGGTAGACTGTAATGGGCTATTTGCTTAATTTAGTAGCGAGGAGATAATGTCGTTCAGCATCATCTCCTCGCTGTTACAAAGTATTCAATTAATCAACCTGTATGCTTTTGGTCGAGAAGGTATGTGCACTAAAATAGCCGAGTGTTGCCGGGCTAATATTAGTAGGCGGATTACTTGGTGTCACACCCGAATTGGCCGATTGCTGCATCAGGCTATACCAGTAGTTGTACACCGTTTTATCTACACAGAGCATTTCTACACGAATATGATCACCAGGGAATATATCGACATCATCTGGACGCAACGTTAAATTGATATCATTCCCATTGTTGAAGTCGTCGTTGACCGCATAAATATCTTTCAATTGTTTGTCGTTTAGAAAAACGATAAATCTATACTGATTGATTTGATCTGCCGGATCCTTATAGAAGACTTTAATATTCCGTTTTTCCTTATCGCCAAATTTTGGTTTTTCGACAGCAATAGAGTCCAGTGAAACGATTTGCGGCATTTGCGAAGTTGCCTGATATTTATCTTGATCAACGCGTACTTCCATTGTGTATGTCTCTCCCGGGATTCCTGTCAACTGTTGCGCTTTGTATGTTCCGGCTGCGGTTTCCACAAATGTATATTCGTTCTGATTCTGATCCCTTACCAGAACCGTTGCTCCGCTTACTGCGGGGTAATTGTTGCCGCCAGAAAAGGCTGTATTTCGGCTAAGTTTTATTTCTTGTTCTGTTGTTGTGTTATTGATGACGCCTTCAATAACTAATCGACCAACTTCATCATTGACCTGAATATCGATGACTTTCTCACAGGATGAAATGAAGGTCGTAAGGATAAGTATACTGGAGATAACAATAATATGTTTCATATATAAATATTTTATGAGCTTGCTATGCTCAGTTTGTCTCTAAAAGCCTTGGTAAATACCCATTTCGTCAATGCTTGTGTTTTTTGAATAAGGGTATTTTATGTTTTTAGTAATTGGGATTAAAATTTAAAATTCCAGGTAAACGAGGGGATAGGGATACCAAAAATACTTGTTTGGACAGCCTCTGTTGCGTTGGCAACGGTTTTACTATCTCTAAATGCGATTCTGTAAGGATCCTTATGCCCATAGACATTGTAAATGCCAAATGTCCAGCTTGATTGATAACGTTTCCCCGGTTTTCCTTCAAAGGTGGCGGCAATATCCAAGCGATGTGATGCGGGCATACGATAAGCATTACGCTCCGAATAAGAGAAGGTAGTATTGCCACCGACTGTGTATTTTCCCGTTGGATAAGTGACAGCCCTTCCTGTTCCATAAACGAAATTACTGGAGAAAGTCCACTTTTCATTGAGCTTATAGATACCGACAATAGATACATCATGGGTACGGTCCTGCGTTGCAGGAAAGTATTTTCCTGCGTTGATCTCATCAAATTTGCGTTCGGTTTTAGACCAGGTATAACCCACCCAGCCATTAAAACGGCCATATTTTTTCTTCAGAAATAATTCGACACCATAGGCTCGCCCTACGCCATAAACCAGTTGGGATTCGACGTCTTGGTTGACAAGCAATTGCGCGGCATCTTTATAATCGATTTGATTTTGTAGATTTTTGTAATAGACCTCCGCGGAGAACTCATATAGATTATCTTTAAAGTTTCTGAAATAACCCGTGGAGAACTGATCAGCAATTTCGGGCTTGATATTCTTGCTGCTCATCACATAGAGATCCGTCGGACTGGCGCTTGTAGAGTTTGTCAATAGGTGAATATTTTGTGTATTTCTATTGTACGAAGCTTTGATGGACTGTTGTTCATTGAGTAGATAACTTACACTAAAGCGAGGCTCCAAATTGAGATAATGTTGTACTAGCTCTCCGGATTTGTAATGTTGTGAGCCAATGGTGTTACCCGCCGCGTCATAAGTACTAAAAGTTCCTGGACCAACCAGCAACATCGAGCTTAAGCGCAGGCCATAGGCCATATTCAGTTTGTCGTTTACCTTCCAGTCGTCACTGGCGTAGGTTGCCATTTCGTAACCAAAGCGATGTTCGACATGTTTGTCATTGAAACTGGAACTGGCTGTTGTCGTAATATCACCCGGAGCAATATCATGTCGGGTAACCTGCAATCCAAATTTTAGCGCATGGTCAGAACTTGCATAATATTGGAAATCCTGTTTAAAATTTAGATCGGTAATCTTAGACGTTGCCTTAAAGCCATCGTTGCGGTCCAAGCCTTCGATAACATAGTTAAATTTGCTATAGACAAGTGATGTGTTTGAGAATAATTTATTGCTGAAGATATGGTTGAATCGTAAAGTTCCGGTTGCATTCCCCCAGTTGGTGCCGAAAATATCCTGGAGCCCTAATACATCTTTACCAAAATATCCGGATAGATAGATCGCATTTTTATCGTTGAATCTATAGTTAACCTTCGCATTGATGTCATAAAAGTAAAGCGTACTTTTATTAATTGTTGTATCCGAGGAGGCTTTCATAAAGAGATCCATATAAGTACGACGAGCAGATAACATAAATGAGCCTTTGTCCTTAACCAGCGGACCCTCTACTTTAATGCGGGAAGCAATTAATCCAATACCACCCTGAACAGTGGTTTTCTTATTATTACCTTCATTCATTTTTACATCGAGCACCGATGACAGCCGTCCTCCATATTCAGCAGGCATACCGCCTTTATAGATACTGACATCTTTGATGGCATCTGAATTGAACGTAGAAAAGAAACCGAGTAGGTGAGTGGCATTATAGACAGTTGCTTCATCCAGTAAAATCAAATTTTGATCGGCACCACCACCACGGACATAGAAACCTGTATTTCCTTCGCCAGAGGTTTTAATGCCCGGCATTAATGTGATGCTTTTTAAAATATCGCGTTCTCCCAAAACTACCGGAAGCTGATTGATCTGGGTCATATTGAGTTTTTCAACCCCCATTTGTGGCGAGGAAACATTTTTATTATTACGTCTGTTGGATGAGATGACAACCTCATCTAGTAAGGTCTGTGATCGCAGCGTGAGATTAAGGGCTTGATCTCTGTTTAATTCTATTGTGTCAATACGGGTATTGTATCCTACATAGGAGGTGGAGAGTAGATACCTTCCTTCGGGGGCAGCCATGGAATAGAAACCATAAGAATTACTGGAACTTCCAGATTGGGGAAGTTCGCGTAGTTTGACCGAAGCACCAATAAGTGTTTCTCCTGTTGATACGTCGGTGATTGTTCCAGATAATGTATAGCGCTTTTGTGCAAGGGCAGTGCTGCCAAGTGAAATAGAAAGTAATAAAATGGGTAATGATCTGAGCATATTGCGAATTTTTCACGAAAATAGGGGTTAGTGAACTGTGAAAAATTTCTTTTATAGCAACTTGGTTAGATATTATAGCAACCTATTGTTTTGGCGACTTTTTAGTGAATTGAAATTTACTTTTGGTATTCAGCTTTTTTGGTAAACGAGCTGATGTCTTTATTCTATTTTGGCTGAATAAAGTACATATTCCGTTCCGTTGAGCCCTACGTATATGTATTTATTGAAATCCCCACTAAATGCGACAATCAAGGGATACTGATGTACACGTAAGGGATTATTGTAGTATTCTTCAATAGAGGCATATTGTGCTTTGATCATGATTTCACCTGTTTCTTTATTTTTTATTCCCTGGAGTAGCGTTTGTTCATCGGAAAAGTCGGTATATGGCATTTCTGTGAATTTGGGATAATAAATCAATCGGATTCCTTCGTCGATAAATGTTTTATTTTTTTCTTTAAAGTCAGCCATGGACCGATCGTCAGGGAATGCAATTTGACCCGTTTGATCGTTCTTTATTTGTTGGAATAGGGTCGTTTCGTCCACTTTATTTATCGTATGTGATGTGGAATTTTTAAAGAGCTGAATGAGTGTTTCTCCAGTTTTAAAATCTGCTGCATCATACTTATAAACCGGATCACCATTTTTGTCGATACGATAACGCTCACCATGGCGTTGAACCCACGCGTATTCAGCTGATCCATACTTTACAATTTCGGGTTTGTTGACATGGAAAATCTGGAAATTAAAATCTTCTTCAAATAGTTCCGCCTTTTCATACATCGGCGACAATTTTATGTCAAGAACACTATCACAATAGCCATATAGACTATCGTTCACCAGCACCGGGATTAATTCGGGGTAGGATAAGCTTTTGATTATAGGGTTCGTCTGCGCATAAGTAAAGATACTTAGCAGTGAAAAAAGAAATATGAAAATGGAACGCATCTAGTTGTGTTTTTTCTAATATATCAAAAATACGGCAATATTGATCCATTTAATATCCATGAAATCAGGGGTTTTTGTAGTGGATGCCAGGTCCTTTCATCACCCGATGAGCGATCAAAGGACTTGTTTTGCATTGTTTAAATCTAAACTGTATTTATCATTAAAACTAAATGGTTAGTTAGATGCATACTTCTACAATTTTAAAGTTTGTTGAAAAATCCATTGACATTATTGGTTTTCTAGATAATCGCAAAATGTATAAAATTTATTTTTCTTAAATAGCTGATATTTAGATTGTTGTTTGTTTTTTAAGGTGTGTTTTTGAGGTTTAATATATTTTCTTTTAAGTAAATATAGTGTAGTTTTTATTGAAAATATAGTTGTTAACTGAAAAAACATAATGTATAAAATACACGATAACGTTGTAGTAAATTATGCAAACGATTGTGTTTGTTGAACGATAATTTGGGGTGATTTTTTTATGTAAAATTGTTGGCAAGTGATAGTACTAACCAATATCAAGAGAAGAAACTATCTATAATCCTAAATAATAAAGTTCAATTCTAAATGAGACAGTTTTACATGATCAATTTAGCGTTCTTTATGCTACTTTTTGAGTCTTCGGCAGTGAAAGCTGGTGATCCTGGTCTGACACCAGGTCCAAAAATAGCTAAAGAAAGGGCCGGTAGGGCTCGAATGAAGAGTAAATCCAATGTCGATTCTTTGACAGCAAAAAGTAAGTTCTCCACGATACCTGTGTTGGGATCCGATACAATCTCAGTCGTGGAATTATCGAAATACCCCCTCGTTACTTTGGAGCAGATACTGAAGGGCAATATTTCTGGTGTGTATGTGCAGGAGCCTTCGGCAGAACCAGGCACAGTGCAACAAAATATGTTGGTTCACGGAATTACAAGACCTGTTTTTACAGCAAGAAATTTTAAGGAAAACCGTCCTTTAATTGTTGTTAATGGTATTCAGATCATTGATGAAACCAGTCTTATCTATAACATACAAAACGAGGAAACACAGCCTATCGGGGCTGCGACTAATATTCTATCTCTTTTTGACCTCGATAATATTGCGTCTATCGAAGTATTAAAAGATGCCGGGCAGATTGCTAAATATGGACCAAGAGCTGTAAACGGTGTTGTGTATGTCACAACGAAAACTGCACAAGCAGGAGATAAAAAAATCTCCATTAATGGCTATTCTGGATTTGCTGTTCCGAACAACATCACTACAGTCAATGCCGAATTCGAAAGGGATTTTAGACAAACATTTTACGATAAATACGCAGGTGCCGAACAGATTGCGGCCTATCCGAGTTATCTGAGTGATTCTTCGAACACCAATTATTACGGTCCGTCAAATTGGGTAGATCAATATTATAAACTCACACCCTTGTATTCGATCAATGGTGCTCTGATGGGCGGAACTAACCGTTCGAATTTCCGATTCTTTGCGAATCATACACAAAATGCCTCTGGGGCGGATGATACCAAGTTTAATAGAACCTATGGTGGATTCAGTATCAATATGTTGCCTACGACTTGGTTCAAAGTCAGTGGTAATATCCAGATCGGTCGCTTGGCGCGGGACAGGAATCGATCATTGACCGAAAGGTATACAGAGACCAAGTATACGCCGGATTTATCTACACCTTTGGCGCCGAACAAAAGTCTGTATAATCTCTATCTACGAAATTTTGACAAATTGACACTGGATAACAACTATAATACCAGTGTCCTGGCTTCGTTGGGACTAGATATCAACATCATGCCAGGCCTTGACGTTACTTCCAGGATAGCATTGGATTATAATGAAAACCGTAGGGACGTATTTTGGCCTTCAACATTGATGGAAGGAAACAATTATACATCTAATTATCTGGGATATAATGAGCGTTTGAGTTTTGACAATAATATAAGTTATGTCAAGGAACTGAATACGGGGAAGTTATTGTTCGAAGCTGGGCTTCAAATACAGGCAGATCGACAAAAATACAATTATCTCCAAGCCTATCGAGGACCTAATGATTATATCAAGATCAATAAAGTTGAGGGCGATAAGAATAAGGCTAACTATCTTGTTTCCATCGGTTTTATTCCTTATATCTATGGCGACAAGACCATTCATCATCTGATCAATACGTATTTCAGAACGACTTACGAATGGAATGGTCTAAAACTTTCAGGATTGATACGCCGGGATGGTTCCTCTTGGCAACAATTATCCGAGCGTTGGTATACTTCGTATGCTGTGAACGGTGAGTATGATCTGAGTTCCAAAATCGAAAACGATAAAATAGATATCCTAAAATTTAGGGGCTCCTACGGCCATATTGGTAATTTGCCCAATTCAGATACAGAGGCAGCAGGCCCACAATATTCCTCACAATTGAGCTGGGATAAAAATACTGGAATCATGTCTTACAATGGTGTTGGAACAGTCTCACGCCCTTATTCTTATGGCTGGGTTGGCTATGATGTGCCTTGGTCATTTACAGATATGTATAATATAGGGGTCAGTCTTTCAATGGCTAAGCAATTTGGTTTGCATGTGGATTTTTACAATAAAACCACTAAAAATATGCTCCTGCCAGTCCCTACCGTGGCTGAATCAGGATATAAGTTTGAATATGCAAGTGGTATGGATGTCCAAAATAGGGGTGTCGATGTATCGCTAAATTATACAATGCCGCGCAGTACTGGCGGTTTCTGTTGGAACAGTGCGTTCAATATTGCTTACAATACCAACGAATTGAAAAAGCTGCCAAATCAATTGGATGCTATCGTGGTAGGGAAAAATAAGCTGCAAGTAGGTGAACGAATTGATCAGTACTGGCTGTTGCAAAATAGAGGAAGCTATCAATCCGATGCGGAAGTGCCTGTCCGTGATGGCGATAACAGGGTAATGACCTACAATGGCACTGATATGAAAGGCGGCGATCCTCGTTGGGTAGATCAAGATGGTAATTTTGATATTAATAATGAAGACCGCATATTAATGGGCAATATAATTCCCAAATGGACTGGCGGATTTACAAACCAATTCGCCTATAAAAACTTTGATCTTTCTTTCCTCTTGTATTTTAATCTAGGCCGCGAGATCATAAACCAGCAAGCCTCGAAAAAATATGATTTCGCAAACGTCGCTGAATCCAAGAATTTGTATGGTGTACGTGAAATCACTTCCTGGGAGAAAAGTTTTGACGAAACAGCATATCCAATTTATAATCCTTGGTCTTCGGTAGTTCCCTATCAGGCTGAGCAGGATCTGTTTATGGAAGACGGTTCATTTGTGAAACTTAAAAATTTATCGGTGGGGTATGATTTGACTAAAGTAGTGAACAATAAAAAGTTAAATCGACTATACGTTTATGTGACAGGAAGTAATCTATTGACTATTACCAAATATTCTGGACGCGATCCTGAGCTGGTCAATTTTTACGGTTACGACACTGGTACAGGAATCCGTTATCCAAAAATGTATACCCTCGGTGTCAAATTAGACTTTTAAACCTATGATGAGAAAGAATATAATACTTCGTTTTTTACTTTGTTCGACGATTGCGATCTCCGCAATGTTTGGGACAAGTAGTTGTGAAAAATTTTTGGATGTTGAATCCAATCATATTGTTAATGAGGAAAATAAGTGGAAAGATATCAATGATATCCGGGGTTCTCTTCTTGGGGTATATGGTTTGTTGCGTACCGCCTTGGCCGAAAACAATGCACATTGGCTATATGGGGAACTGCGGAATGGTGATTTTACTGCATTGAACCGTCGTGATCTACAGGATATTGTGGATGGACGTCTAAATTCTTCGGCTAAGTTGATTCAGGAAGGTTCGGATTGGCGAAGATTTTATGCCGTGATCAATGCCGCAAATTTATTTATTGAACGCTCATATGAAGTTCTCGAACATGATAAACAGTATACTGCCGCTTTGCATGAGATCGACGTCGCTCAAATGCGTGTTGTCAAAGGTTTTGTTTATTACTTATTAGCAAGAACCTGGGGTGATGTTCCCATTTGGGACAAATCTTATGAAGGGGCTTTTCCAAAGATCAAAGCTTCTTCTGTGGATCAGGTGCTAACCTATGCCGAAAACGAAATAAATGCTGTTAAAGATAAATTGCCATTTTTTTATGGATCTTTTAATGATCCCGTGCTACCTGCAGATCTTTATCTGGGCTCCACTTCTGTGAAATGGTCCGGTGTGTTGTTTAATAGGCTATCTGCATATACGATTTTAGCCCATATTAATGCGTTATCGGGAAATTATCTTGAAGCATCGGTGTTTGCGGATTATGTGATCGCGAATGCGACGCGTGGCGGTATCGCTGCAACCGATATAGCAGATATAACGAATACAACCAACGTAGGTTTTTTCTTTGGTAACCGCATCAAACATATTATCGGTTTTCCCTTTCCAAATTCAAGTAATGAAGGCGGAACAGATGGGCATATCGAGTCGCTGACATTGGCTAAACCATTGGTGTCAAAACCCAATCCCGATATTTATGTGAAAGTAGAGCGTATCGTCGATATTTTTAATGAGGCAGGGGACCAACGTTTTCGTATTGATTCTACTGGAACTGTTCAAACCAGTTATTTTGCTGATTTTGGAGGTATCCGACCAATTTTCAAAAAGATACACATCATTCGTAATGGGGAATCAGGCGCAGATGGTTCACTCCCATTTTTCACTTCAACTTTGGTATTCAGTCGTTTTGAAGAAATCAATTTATTGCGAGCTGAGGCAAATGCAGTATTAGGACGTACAGAATTGGCTACTGCAATATTGAACCAGTCCCGCAAAAATCGTGGCCTTGTTGAGATAGGACCCAATGTTGATCTGATCGATGCAGTATTTCAGGAACGCCGCAAAGAACTGATGGGGGAAGGCTGGCGCTGGTTTGATGTCGTGCGTTACAATAAAATAAAAAAGAATGATCCTGCTTTCCAGAAGTTGATTGCCCAAAAGGGAATTTATTGGCCCATTAGTCAGAATGCATTGGCAAATAATAAAGAATTGCAACAAAATACATATTGGAAATGATGAAAATAAATAGAAGATATAATGTAAGTATTTTATTGGGTATGCTCTTGTGTATAACGGCTTGTACAAAATACCAGGGCTATTATGAATATGAAAATACTGAGAAGGTATTTAACGGGAATTCACTGGCCTATTTACAATCCAAACCGGGGGTGTTTGACTCCGTGTTATTGGTGTTGGATAGATTACCTTATCTCAAGGATGCAGTAGCAAACGAAAAGGTGACTGTTTTTGCACCAACAAATAGCACCTTTCAAACTGCACTTTCCAATTTAAACCTTGTGCGAGACAATCAAAAGAAAGAACATTTGAGCATCCAGAACTTGGATATCGCTCAATTGGATACCCTCATGACCAAATATATTGGCGCGGGGATCGTAACGACGGATTCTACACTCTATATCGATGGACTATTTATCGAAACCTATGGCATAAGGCACCCGATGCACGCACAACGAATCAAGGAGAACGCATCAGGTTTGGTAAATGGTGGTGCAGAAATCATGTATTATAGTGATACTAAAAATAACTCTTTCCAGTCGCAATGGATAAGAGCCAGCTCTCAGGCCGTGAATATTTTTACGGGCAATGGGGTGGTACATGTTTTAGGGGGACGTCATGAGTTTGGATTTGGCGATTTTTTAACCAGAATGAATAAATAAATGAAAAAATTCAATATATACTTACGAAGTAGTCTCTTGTTTTCGACAGCACTGTGTTGTTTGCAAAGCTGTGTTAAGGACTTCGTACCGAGTGAAAAAGCCGCCTTTAGCTTGGATATGGCTTTTAGTCAAACAGAGTTCAGACCGGTTTTGGGGAGAAATTATAATCAGAATTTTTTTAATGATGATCAGTCGACACGTCCATTAAATTTCCGGATTTTAAATGTGCGGGCTTTCGATGGCAGTGAAGCTCCCGAATTGTTAAAACCTTTCCCGGTTGAGGTATGGAAAAAGCCGTATACGGGTTTGGAAACATCATTGGAAGAAATCAATGCCAAGCGCGAGATTGTAAACCGTCCACTTTGGGAGATCGGTTTGCATTCGGGATCCTTTACAATGTGGAATGTCGCTTCATCGGATTTTGTCCGTGTCGAGCCAGATTCCTGTTATCTATTTGATGTAGAGGTTTCCAACTCTGGTGGAAAAAGATATTTCAAAGACTTTAAATTGAAACCCCAAAAAGAGATACCTGCCAGCGCATATTTTAATGAGTCAGAGAATGTTGTTGGGGATTCTACGAGACAGCCAATTTTGGATCAACAATTCTGGCTGAACCGTACCGGCGACGGGAGTTCTATTACTTTCAAGTTTCTTGATTCAAAATTGAAACCGATTAAACTTTCGAAATTTAATGGGATGACAGCAGAAGATTGGAAGTATCTGGTTCATGGTTTTAATCCAAAGTTTGCCGCCGATTCCAGTTCCGTCACCTACGATGTGGTTTATCCAATGCCTTTGGTACCTACACTAAATACGCGATTCAATGAAGGGGAAAAAGCTTTTTCTACTTTTAAGTACAATCGTGTTGCTTTTGGAGGTGCACGTATTTCGTCAACCTATAAACTGCTGTATACCATTTATCAGAAAGGGGATTGGGAAATTATTGTCTACTTCCCTACACAAGCACCTTTATTTGACAATGACTAACTAAGATACGTATGAAAAGATATATAATATTAATCAGCTGTGTGCTGACTTCGGTCATGTCACATGGGCAGACTAAGGTGACTGTAAAAGGGATGGTTTTGGATGCGGTCACTAATCGGCCAATGGTAGGTGTTTCGGTGCGTTCGGCGAAAACTGACAAGGTACTTTCCGCATCAGGATCAACAGGTGCCTACAGTGTCAGCACAACAAGTAATGATGACTTGATTTTTTCTTTTACAGGCTACACAGCATCCCGTATTTCCTTGACGGGGCGAAATTCCTTTGTGATCAACGTAAAAATGTCGACTGCACAGAATATGCTCGAGGAGACTGTTGTTCAGGGATTTTCTAGACGTTCCAGACAGACTTTGACGGGGTCATCAGTTTCCATAAGCGGAAAGGACTTACAGGATAACCCAGTAGCCAATATAACTGAACTATTGCAGGGTAAGGTCGCTGGTCTGAATGTACAGATGAATAACGGTACTCCGGGTACACGGGGTACAGTCTTGCTACGTGGTCTTTCTAACTTGGGAACCGTCGGTAGCGGTGTGGATACTTACTTGATCCCTACTTCTCCACTTTACATTATCGATGGGGTGCGCGTAGATGATAATACCAATTTCGAATATGGATATGGGGGAGCGGGTACAGGTATAAGTCCTCTTTCCTTGATCCCGCCTGAAGATATTGAAGAGGTGCAGATTTTGAAAGATGCGGCCTCCACATCATTGTATGGTACCAGAGGTTCCTATGGCGTGATTTTGATCCGGACTAAAAGGGGACGGTCGGAAGTGCCTCGTATCCAATATACAACCAATCAGTTTCTTTCTATACCACCGAACCTCCGTAACGTGTTGGGTGGGAAGGATGAGCGTTTGAGCCGTATTAATCAAGTCTATAATTATGCGGATAGCTACTGGCAAGGTCGGGATGATATCAATAAACATCAGGTACTGACGGATAGCTTAAATCCATACTTTAATAATTCGACTAATTGGCAGGGTGTATTTTACAAGCCAACATACAATCAGTCGCATAATATTTCAGCATCCGGTGGTGATGATAAATTCAGTTATAAGGTAAATGGGAATTATTACAAAGAGAATGGTATCGTGCAGAATACAGGTTTCAATCGCTACACACTTGATATGAACACCCAATATACCCCCAATGAGCGTCTACGTCTTTTTGCCTCCATGTCGGGTAAGATTGGTGAGCAGCAACTCGGCGGTGGTACTTCTGTGAGCCAGGGTGGGGTAGCCTCGGCAGCAACAGCCTCTTCTTTATTGCCTTCACCCTCACAAGGATTTGTTACTTCAGATTTGATCGCTGCATTGAATGGTCGTAATGATAATAAAAGTACAAACCTGATCGGTATGGTGGAGCTCGAGTTTGATATCCTCAAGAATTTCAGGGCAAAAAATACCTTCTCTTATAACTATTCTACCGATCGAACGGACACGTATAAACCCGCTATAGCAAACAACAACAGGTCGAGCTTTTATAATTATGACTCGCAGACCAACTCGTTGAATAATATGTTTTTCTTGTCTTATCTGAAAGAAATCGGTAAGCACACTTTTAATACCTATGTGTTTAATGAATTGGACATGAAAGACAACCTCAGAAAGGAATACCTAAAAGATGGCTTTGCGAATGATCAATTGGAGGGACCTTTCGGATTGTCTGCTGCCAAGGGGGGAGTAACGGGGGTGTCGGACTACCGTAGTGCCGGCTTTGGAGCGAGTTTCTCTTATAATTATAATTTGAAATACGTTGTGGATCTGACCTATCGTATTGATAAGACCTCTACTACCGGAGCAGAAAAACCCTGGATCAAAAACCCCTCAGTTGCTGTGCGTTGGAATATGGAGCGCGAAGGATTTATGAAAAATCTCAAAGATGCCGGTTATGTAAACAGTCTGGCACTGCGAGGAAGCTGGGGCCGTAATATTACACCTACAGGAACAGTTTTCGATGCCTTCGGTAAATATATTTATACAGGCTATTTTAACAATAATCCAACAATTGGTTTTGATTGGAAAAATATGCCAAATGCTGATCTAAAACCTGCAACAACGACGTCTATGAGCTTTGCATTGGAAGGGGATTTCTTTGATAATAAATTTAATACCATTCAGGAGGTCTATTACAAACAGGTTGAAAATGAGTTGATGCAGATTGATATGGCTGATCATAATGCTTTTGGGAAACAGCAATCAAACGATCTGGCTCACGTCACCTATGGTTACGAATTTACGTTGGCCTATCGTCCTTTTGATCGCGGAAGTGATTGGAATTGGCGTATTGAGCTCAATGGAGCAATAAATAAAGAAGCATTGACGGAACTGCCTAACTCACGCCGCCTACATATTGCTTATGACGAAGCATACAATACTTACCACCAGGCTTATATTTTGGGTAGAAATCCCTTTTCTCATGTTTTGTATGATTATAGAGGTGTGTTCAGTACTGACGGAGATGTACCTGTCAATCCAAGCAGCGGTGAACGGATGAAAATGATAAATGGCAATACGGTCTATTATTTTCAGGGCGGAGATCCCAATTGGACAGATGTGAATGGTGACTATATTATTGATGAAAAGGATATGGTCTATGTCGGGAATTCACAACCCCGAGTAACAGGTGGTATCAATTCATTTTTAAGCTATAAAAATTGGTCTCTGAATATGATGTTCTCTTATGTCAGAGGGCGTGATATTATCAACGAAGTATTGGCTACGCAGCTGAACTCGTATTTTGATCCGTTTATGACTGATAAGGATCGTAATGGCCGTCAGAATGCTGCCTTATTGCCATTGGACAGGTATGATTTCTGGCTGCGCGAAGGAGATGTCGCGACCTACCCGAATCCTTTTGATTATCAGCGACAAGGTGGTATGAAGCCATTTCGCCCCAACCAGACTTTGTTTATGGAAGATGGGAGCTACCTTAAGTTCAATTCAGCAACCCTACGTTTTTCATTTCCAAGGGAGTGGATAAAGCGTTACAAATTGCATGGGTTGAATACCTACCTCACAGCAAATAACATTTATACATTCACCAGCTATAAAGGTGTCAACCCAGAGGGGGTTTCCAGTATGGGATATGATCGTTCGGATGGCTATCCAAATAGACGTTCTTTCACGTTGGGTATTAGTGCACAATTTTAATAGAGGAAAAAATGAAAAAATACTATTATAAAATCGTTGGTTCATTTCTGCTGATCTTTTCGCTGATGGGCTGTAATAAATTTGTCAACGTAGAACCTATTGACAGCCTTTCGGGTAATAATTATTGGAAAGACCAAGGTGATGCGGAGACCTTTACACTGGAATTGTATCGACTTTTTAGAGAAGCTTCTTTATTGAAAGGACCTTATTTTATCATGGGTGAGTTGCGCAATGGGATGGTTCGACGAACACAGTCTTACCCGAATCGTTTCGATATTAATTATGCGGCGATTGGAGATGTAGAGAGCTTGGCAACCACACAACGCCCCTTACCAGGAACGAATGCCGATACTTTTTGGACCTATATCGTCGAGTGGGATATTCTGAACAACTGGCAGCCCTTTTATAAGGTGATCCAGTCAAGTAATATTCTCTATGAGAATGTTCTTCGACTCGCCGAAAATGATAAAAGCATCTCACCAGCAATAGTGAAGCATTATCAGGCCGAAGCAGTATTTATGCGTTGTCTGACCTATTTCTTTATGATACGTTTATATGGGAATGTGCCTTACTTCACAAATGCATACAATGATAAACCTCTGCCCAGAACATCACATATCGAGATTGCCAAAATGTGTCTAAAGGACTTAGCAGCGGTTAAGAATGATTTGCCTTGGACATATGACGAACCTGCAAATCGGGGTGTGCGTGCAATGCGTGGATCAGTGGTCGCATTGATGATGCATTTCAATATGTGGGCTGCTGGCTTTGATACAGGCAACGAACAAAAGTATTATCAACAGGCCGATGAACTTGGTGATGAACTGACTCAACAAGGTGAGCAACAAAACAAAGCTTATGAGTTATTGCCTATAAATCGGATTAAGGAGATTTTTCAGGGTAGATCGCGGGAGAGTTTATTTGAAATATCAAATAGTGTGAATTATCAAGGTTTTGTTCCTGCAAACTCGCGCAAGATGATTCCTTTTTACGTATTGGACGGTTACACCGTTCGCCTGAATCAGGACCGTGAGAATTCGGAGATGGCTTACATTCCCCAATATATCGAAAAACTATATCCGGAAGGAGAGCCAGATGGTCGTATCGCGGAATGGTTTGACGAGGCGAACTGGAAAACTGGAAACGGGAAATTCCGCCTTTATAAGTTCGTGAATTTTGAGTTTACAGGCTCAAATACCGCTGAAAATTATGCCAACTCCATTATGGTATTTCGTCTGGCTGAGTCATTACTATTGCAAGCCGAGGCATGTGTTGGATTGGGAAATGCTGATAAAGCTACCACTTTGCTCAATCGCGTACGTGGCAGAGCGAATGCGTCTTTGTATCCAGCAAATGGCTATGAAAGTTTATCACAAGCTATTTTCTATGAACGCGGCAAGGAACTTATGGGGGAAGGATATTATTTCTTTGATCTCGTGCGTACCAAGCGGATCTTGAGTGGAGAGTATACGCTAGCACCTTTAACATTCTCTACATTTAATGCTGGGGCATGGACATGGCCAATCAGTAGAGAGGCTTTAAAGAACAATCCACATATGTCACTTAATTATTGGAATAAATAAGATTAAAATTATATAATCAGATGAAAAGAGCTTATTTTTTACCTTTTTTACTTGCATTAATCCTGTCCGGATTTAGCTGTTCAAAAAATTACTACGATGATTCGGGTATCCATCAAGCCAAGTATGATGGTAATATGCTACAATATCTTCAATCTAAAGGGAAGGATGAACGTAGTCTGTTTGATACTTTGCTGACGGTCATCAACCTTGCCGGCTTGGAGAATACCATAGCAAATGAACAAATTACCTTTTTTGCGCCAACAGATCCAAGTATCGGCCGCGCTATTCGCATCTTGAATAAAACGTTATTTGAGGCGGGACAAGATACGGTGACGGCGTTGAACGAGATTGATCCGCGTGTATGGAAAAAGATGCTGCAAGGTTATATGATCAAGGGGAATCTTGGAATTGTAGACTTCCCTCAGGTAGATACGATGGCGTTAAATGCCTTCTCTGGTAGACTTTATCAAACCTTGGATGATGATCTCATTGTGAATATCGGTACTGTATTCCATGATCTTAAAAATGATGGTGTGACAATCAAATACCAGGGACCACGACAGCTATTGTTCTCTTATATTCCAGATATGAGTAGACCAAAGAGTTTTTGGAAAAATGGTTATGTTGCTACATCTAATATAGAGCCTACAAATGGCAGACTTCATGTACTTCGTTACATCGATCATCAATTTGGATTTTCATTTAATAACTATGCTCGGTTTTCTGACCTTGCGATAGAATATGGCATAAAATATAAGGAGAAATAGGTATGAAAAAGAATACAATACATATGCTTTTAGCCTCCTTATGTTTAGGCGGTTTCGCAATTTCATGTACAAAAAGTATTGATTACGGAACGGATCCCTATGGAATCAGTGAACATGCATTTGATTTGAAATTTGCGGATGCAGCGCCTTCTCCAAGTCAGGCACGTCCGGGAGAAGAGGTAACTTACAAACTTGTGGGGCTATCAGGTATCGATAAAACAGCGATGACATTTTTTGTCAATAATAATCCTTCAGAGATCATTGCTGCCACAGATTCTACGATAACGGTGCGTCTGCCAGAGACGGTAAGTACCGGTAGTGCAAGATTGGTTATCAATGGGCAGACCTTCGCCGGACCATTGACACCAATTATTGGTAAGGTAGCAATAGATCCGATTTTTAATGCGGGTACCGGAGCATCAGGGATACTGCATACCATTAAGCGATTGAATAACGGCCAGTTTTTTCTGGGAGGAAATTTTGATGATTATAATGGAAGTAAGGCTTTGAGTGAAATCAATGGTATTGCACGGATAACGGCTACAGGTGAATTTGTGTCGGGAATGGCGTTCGGTGAAGGAGCCAAAGGGGGGACGATAAATAATATAGTCGAACTTCCAGATGGACGCTTATTTGTTGCCGGTAATTTTTCGCAATACGATACGGATAAAACTGTTCGTAGCATGAGCATATTAAATGTGTCGGGATCATTGAATAAAGAGTCTGTAGAGATATTAAACCTTACAGATGACCCGACGAAAGGGACATTGAACGTACCTGTTTTTAATGGGGGTGTTTTGGATGGTGGAGTCGTTAAAGCATTTTACAGGGATAATAAAATGACGGTGGTAGGGGGCTTTAAACGCTATACCAGTAATTATTATGCACGCTCAACCTACAACCAGATCCTAAGTGATTATTTTCAGTCTGCCAGCATTGCACGTGTCAATTTAGATGGATCATTGGATTCTACTTTTTTGGTTGACAATAGCTCTTTTCCAAAACGTGGATCTTATGGGGTTAACGGAGGTGTATTCGATGCAACAATGGATGACAAAGGCACATTGACGATGGTGGGTTCCTTTACGCAATACAACAATAAAATCAGTGCAAGTAGAATTCTCCGTTTAAAGACATCAGGCGAATTGGATACAGAATTTAATGCTGGCGTTGGAGCCGATAATACCATTTATAAAATTGTACCAGTCGGGAACAAATTCTATCTGATTGGAAGTTTTTTGAATTATAAAGGGCAGCAGACAAATAATATTGTATTAATCAATGCGGATGGATCGGTCGACCCAAGCTTTAAAGCAAAGAGTTTTACGGGGGGTATTCCAGACTATTTAGCGGTATTGGATAATGGATTATTGTTGGTGTCGGGAACTTTCAAACGATATGATAATGTGATTCGAGAAGGTTTAATGATTTTAAATTCCGATGGTAGCCTAGCCAAAGGCTATAACAATACGGGGCGATTTTTGGGCAGTGTAACTGATTCTTATATCGGGGTGAACTCGATCGGACAACGCACCATTACTTTGGTTGGTCTTATCCTTTCATTTAATGGAAAGTCTGATTTGGGAAATATTGTTCGACTAACTATTCAAGATTAACGATGATGAATATCTTAAAATATAATACGAAGAGAAGCAAAGTGTATAAACTATTTTATGCCGTGTTACCCTTATTGCTGTTAGTTTCCTGTAATAAAGAGATTGAGAATAAGGCACATTTTGCTTCTACAGATGATATTAAGGACGATTATAGCGAAAAAAGCTATAAAGTTGCCTATATCGTGATAGAAGGAGCCGTCGGCTCAGTCGTGGCCACAGAAGCAACGGATTATAATAAGATGCCATTTTTGGCATCAATGACGAGTAAAGGCCTATTTAGCTGGAATTCGATTGCTTCCGATGCTACACAGGATATTACGTTTTATGCGGATTTATTGACTGGTGTAAAAAAAGATAAACATAAAGTTGTCTCTGATGACATTTCAGGAGCCGCGTTTGATAAGTATCCACTTATTTTCGATCGGTTGAAAAAGGATCTGGGAACCCGTACAGCGGTATTTACCTCAAATGCTATTGTAGACAAATTGAGTCAAAACTCGACGATTGATAATAAAAAAGTATTGGCTTCGGATGAACAAGTTGTACAAGAAGCGAAAACAGAATTAAAACGGGACGATTCAAATTTTACGTTGGTCACTTTAAACGGAGCGGATAAAGTTGGGAAAACACAGGGGTATGGACCGAAAAGCGCAGCCTATCTCACTGCGCTCAATACAGTGGATAAGCAACTGAAGGAGATTGTAGGCACGATCGAGTCACGATTAAACTATAACTCTGAAAGATGGTTAATTGTTGTTGCTTCAAATAGAGGCGGGACTTACGAATTGGATCCAATACAAGACGATCATTCGTTATATTCAGTTCCGTTCCGAAACAATTTTGTCCTTTTTTACAACAATCAATTCCAATATAAATTTATTGAACGCGTGGATCTATCAGACCCGACCTATGATGGATCAGCGATCAGATATACCGGTACCGCGACAAGTGCAGTGATTGATGCCGACAAAGCCGATATTTATAATTTGGGAAATACCGTAGATAAAGAATTCACAATTCAGATGAAAATAAAGTTTCATAATCGAGGTTCATTAAATCCTACGTTTTTTTCCAAAATGGGTAATACTGGCAACTCGGACGATGGGTGGTCTTTTATTCACAATGGTGGGATCGGTTGGCGATTGAAAGTGAAGGGAACACAGGTTATTGACAATGAAGTTTTCAATCTTAACGAATGGTATACTTTAACTGCAAAAATCTATAACGATAAAGGAACCAGAAAAGCAAAAGTATTCAGAAATGGTGTACTCAAAGCTGAGGGTAGTATTAATGGCGTTCAAGGAAGTTCATCACAGTCGTTGAAGTTGGGCTCTGGCGCTACTTATGGTAGCGGAGCTTCCCATACAATTACTGACGTACGGATCTATAATAAGGCTTTACCCGATGAATACATCGCTGCGAATTATTGCCAGACAGCGGTTTACGATGATAACATCTATTGGAACGATTTGATTGGGTATTGGCCAGCGATAGAAGGTGCCGGAAATGTACTTGTCGATAAATCAAAGAGTAAAATAAATTTTAATATTACTGGCGAAGTAAGCTGGAATGCATTTTCGGAGCGCTCGGGTAGTTTATGTCCCACAGCACCACAAAATCTAGAATTGTCTACGATCCGTTCGGTCGATGCTCCGGTTCTGATCTATAATTGGCTGGGGATATTAGGAACGGATAAATTTAATCTTGACTCAAAAGTTTGGACGCCAAACTATTCAAATAATTAAGCTTACGATGAAAAGGATTTTAAAATTTGTGGGTGTATTGGCATTGCTTTCCTCCACAGTAGCTTGTACGAAAAATTATGGTTATGATTTTGAAAATGGTTTCGAGATAAACAATATTGATGATACATTGGGACTAAATGTCAACAGAGATCCGAAGTTTATTGATAGATCCAAATATACTCAAGCACGTATTTTTCCCGGATTGGTGGATAATAAAGAACCCCGGCTGCAAAATTATAAGGTTACAGTAGACCTCAATTATGTACAGGTAAAAGGTTCAGATTTGAGGATATCTGTGGCGCCGGGGAATTGGCAGAGTACATCCATGTATGCGCCGGCTGGGGAACTCGTTGTGATTGAAGTGCCTGAGGGAATTTACGGACTTTATGCACAAATTGGGGCTCATACGACAACGGGTTCAGAGGGAATTCCTGTACCACAACGTGACTTAGTGGTATATTCCCGTCAGGTGTTGTTCCCAGGGAAAAATTACCTCAGAAATCTGTATGGCGGGCTCATCTATATTCTTCCTTCTGCACCATTAGGTCGCCAGGTTGAGCTTGCATTTTCCGGAGTTGCTAAAGCACCGAGTTTCAAACTTGGGGTAACAGATCCTATCGCTTGGGCAGAAGAGATCAAAAAATCTGCTGTGCCTTGGTTTGAATTGGAAGGTAACCGTATTGTGTTTACGATGGAAACAGCTAAAGCGCAAAAATATGGTGTAAGCAACCCAAATGAATTAATGGAAGCGTGGGATAAAGCGATAAAGGAAGGTTATTGGGATTGGACTGGCTTGGTCGAAGGAAGCACTGACCCCAAACATAGGGCACCTTTCAATAAATGGCGTATTGTCCATGATGTCCTGTTCAAAGATGGCGTAGCCCAATATTCGGGATTTCCAGTATATGCACGTAATAACGAATCTTATTTCAGGCAGGCAACCGATATTGAGGGTGTAAAAAATACCAATTGGGGAACTTATCACGAATTGGGCCATAATATGCAAATGGGGTCCACCTGGAGCTTTGCCGGTAATGGTGAGGTAACCAATAATTTATTCCATTTTAAAGTATCGCGTGTATTTGGTCATCAGAGTTACAAAATTGCTGAAGTCTGGAGCGCTGCAGTACCCTATATAGCAGAGCCGAAATCGAAAACAGGTGGTATAAATTGGGCGAGCATGGATGTAGATGGCAATAAATATAAAAGTAAATCAAGTGATATCCGATTGATGATGTGGGCACAGATACTGGAAAGATATGGTTATGATTTTATGACCTATATCTATAAGAGAGGTCGTGATGCACGCTTTACGTCCGTCAATGATCAATCAAAGGTTGATTTTTTCTATGAGGCTTTGAGTGAATTTACGAAAACGGACATGGAACCTTACCTTAATAAATGGGGTTTATATGTCAGTTCTGTCTCTAAGCAATATGTGTCTCAGACCAAGACTTTTCCATTATTGGATCGCGATGTATGGAATTTCAATCCGGTAACCCATACCGGAGGGAATGCGTCTACTGTTGCTCCAGTTTTTCTAGAAAAGAAAGGTTGGACTGCAGATGCAAATAGTTGGGATACTCGCGGAGGGGCACAAAATCGACCACCGAGTAATCTGATTGATAATAATTTGACAAATACATGGCATCCTTGTATCAGCGGTTGTACACCTCCAACCAATTACGTTAACACTGCCGTTCCGGACCGGACTTTTGTTATCACGATTGATACAAAAGACGCGATAGATGCTAAAGGATTTACGTTGGTACAGCGTCACGATAGCAATACAAACCACGCGAAAAAAATCACGGTTGAAGTTGGGAATAGTATCGATGCATTTTCAACTGTTGGTGTTTTTGATTTGGAGTATGGTAGCACAGCGGTAGGAAAGGAACAAGTGATTTATTTTGATGCAGAGACTAGAACATTGAAGAACTTTAGATACATCCGATTTAAAATCAATAAATCTGATGTCAATGGTGATGCCAGTGGCAATGCAGCTTTAAATGAGTTAGGACTTTTTAAATAAGAAAAGATGAAAAGAAACGCAATATGGTATAAAGTAGGATGGGGAGTTTTGCTGATTATGCTAATGATGTCCTGCAAAAAATTTGTAGATCCGGCACTAATTTTTGAAAAGGAGCCTGAGAATACGAAGGTGAAAACCCGGAAAGTATTGATTATAGCTGTAGATGGTCTATCGGGAATAGCGTTGGAAAAATACACGCCTCAACATATCCAAAAATTATTGGAGCACGCTAAATATACCTACGCTGGATTGTCCGATGCGTCAAGTGGAGATGCTTCTACCTGGGCAACATTATTATCCGGAAAATCGTCTGCGAAACATGGTGTATATGGAGACTCATTCGAAGAAGATATCGATGAAGATGACCCACATGGCCACAATTCCTCTGGTCAGGCCACAGGCTATATTACTTTTTTTCAACGTATACTCGAACAGGGCAAACGTATGAGAAGCTTTTCGGCAACTTCCAGGCAAGAATTGGATGATAATGCACTGGATTATGCAGAGACAAGAATTGTGAAAGCAAATGACGAGGAAGTGAAGAAGACCGCAATAGATACGCTGAAATCTACATTAACCAATACATCATTTGGGGTTATCAATTTCAGAGGCGTCAATGAAGCGGGGAAAAGCGGTGGATTTTCATTAAGCAATGCTGCATATAAGGCTGCTATTGATAAAATAGACGGCTATATTGGTGAAATAAAAGCTGCAATTGAAGGAAGATCCGCGTTTGAAAATGAAGATTGGCTAATTGTAGTAACGGCTAACCATGGCGGTCTAGGGCAAGGATATGGTGGCGCTTCACTGGAAGAACGAAAGATCCCTATTATTCTCTATAACCCTAATTTTGTAGGACAGAAAATGGAGGCACCAGCACTGGTAAATTCAATGGAAATTAAAACCAAAGATGCGAATATGCCAACGATCACTGCTGCGAATACGGATATCTATGACATCAAGGATGATAAAGAATATACGATTATGTGTAAAGTGAAAAATAACGTAAAACCTACAGGTGGTAATCACGCTGTAATATTGGGGAGAGTCACTCATGCTTACACCGGTGGTAACGGATGGGCTTTTATGATTGAAGGAGCGAATACAGGTAAGTATCGTTTTTATTTGGCAGATAAAAATGCTTCTAATAATCAATTACAGGTGGTTGGATCGCTAGCAGGGGAGGTCGGAAAATGGGAGACTCTTGCTGTGAAATTATATAAAAAGGACGACGGTAAGCGCTACGCGAAGTTTTACGTAAATGGTGTTGCCGGCGAAGAACGAGATATTACCACTGGTAGAGGAAGTTTTCAGGCACCAACAGCAAATTTCTTTGTCGGCTCGGGTAATGTATCTTCGGTTGGAACCTTTAACGGTATGGTCAATAATCTGGTATTTGTCACTAAAGCGTTATCGGATGAGGAAATTCAGTCGTACAACTGTTTGGGGACAGTAGATGAAAGTACTTCTTTTTGGAGTCAAACTGCCGGATTTTGGTCCATGGATGATATTGGACAGCGAACATTTAAGAACAAGGTAGCAACATCGCTGGATACAGACTTCAAGTTTCCTAATGGTAATTACACATGGAATTTGAATGCGAAGTGGAATTGTCTATCTGAACAGGAAAATGCCAAATTTTTTATAATGAACCAATATGATATCGTTCCACAAATTGCTTATTGGATGGATATCAAACCGCAGGATTCCTGGTTATTGGATGGTAAGCTTTTCTTGGATAAATATGAAATGGAATTCCTGAAATAATCTTCGATAGGATCTTCATTGTGAAATATTATTTTTAATAGTCTTCCTTGGCGCTTGCGCCGAGGAAGCTTTGTGAAACCCGTGTTTTGAAATCTCCGGACTAGCAAAAATGATCGATTTTAGAACCTTTAATAAAGGCGTATGAAATCAAGGTTTTCTAACCAGTAGCGAAGCACAGGAAAAGCACGCTTGCAGTATACATTAAGTATCGATCAAGTATTGACTAAGTATCACTTTAGTATTTCATACACGGTACGAAGGAAATACTTCTATTTTGCTTAATACCCAGAAATATATCCTGTTGATGTCTTTGATAAGAAATGTGCGTTTAAATACACAATTATTTTGCAGATCAGAAGGGGAAACACGCTTCCGAAATATGAAAAAACCAATCTTTATACGTTCAGTGTTGAGGTTTTTATTTAATAATCAGCTGAAGATTTTATGGTTGTTAAGTTGTTGATAGTTATTTGGTTAAGTAATGTTAAATATACGATAATATACAGGGGATCGGGTATTTTTAGGCTAAGCAAAAATAAACACAATATGAAAGGTACTTTCGCTTACTTAATTATTTCGTCTTTTTTGATATTGATGGGTTGCCAGTCCCCAAAGGCTGACTCCGTCGAGAAAGGATCGTTAATAGATTCCTTTAAGATGACCTCTGTTAATGTCAAAGATGATTTCAATATCAAGGTTAGCTTGCCTGAGGAATACGGTACTTCGGGAAATATTTATCCTGTCATATTCCTTTTAGATGCAAATCTGTACTTTGATACATTTGCCCAAGCGCTCCGGGATTATGCAAATGTAGGCCTAGCTCCTCAGACCATACTTGTCGGGATCGGCTAAAGATATTCCTGCAATGGATTCATTGCGGCAGCGCGACTACACTTATCCAATAGCGAAAGCGGAATATGAAATGAGTACAAGCGGCGGTGCGGATCAATTTTTGAGTTTTATTGAGAAGGAACTTTATGGACGGATTTCCAAATCTTATCGAATAGATAGTACAAATGTCGTACTCTACGGACATTCTCTTGGAGGGTATTTTACTTTATATTCGTTTTTAAAAGGGGCAAGCGCTCCGCTTAGTAAGATAAATAAATTTATTGCTGCCAGTCCCTCTCTTCATTATAACGATTATTACCTACTCTCACTGACCAAGCGGTACCAAAAAAAGTCTACTCATTCCAAGAAAGTTTATATCACTTATGGGGGAATTGAAAACACAGATGACCCAACTGGCTTAAGGCTCGAGGCGATTGCTGATACGCTTTACAAAAATATAGGGCGAGAAAACCTGGTTTTTGATATCTATTCTAATCTCGATCACATGGACACGCAGTTCCCTACATTTTTTAAGGGTTTAAACCTGTTTAATAAGAACAATTGATCTCTGATACTATTAGGCGAAAAAACAATCATTCGAATAGCGTTTTCCTTTCGCAAGTTCTAAGGAACTGCGCTTAGACTGTTTATAATAGACGCGCAAAAATTGAAATCCCTGATTGGCAATAGCTCATAAGCTATGATGAAATTCTAGCCATTACCTGATCTCGTCGTTCTGATAATGTACCGTATACTTCAATCACAGGTATTCCGAAATCTTGAATCCAATCACGGATTACATGATCAACCTGGTTTCTAATTTTTGGCAGTTCTATCTGATGTTTAGGTATCAGATCCGGCTCCTCAATAGGAACAAAGACAAAAAGATCAATTTCTGCAATAAGTGTCTGAGCTGTTTCATAGAAATGTGCAACATTTCTATGCGGATCAATAACATGAAGATAAGCTAAGATGTCAATTACACATCGGTCAAAGATTACTTCGTCTCCACTTTCTAAAACCAGCTTGGCTGAATAATTAAATTGTTCAATGAAATCCTCGGGAGTGGGGACTTCTGAAAATTCATAACCTGAAAACTCCAGTTGATAATAGGGCTCTAGTTCAAGCGTATACCCCGGTAGGTTTTCCAGAAGTTCTTCCGCCAATGTTGTTTTGCCAACTTTGTGTGCTCCAAAAATTGCAATTCTCATATTTCAGTTTATTTTCCAATTGTTCATTACCCATCATGTAATTAGCGCAAGAAAATGGAAGACCCAATTAATGAATAAAGTTTAATGAAATGAGTAATAAAACTAACTAAAGGTATAAAAGAATGGGATTTATATTTTAGAGACTATATTATAGATCCACATTTTCCTCTCCCCATTTATATAAATTTAAAATAATAGGCTGCAGTTTTTTTCCTTTTTCAGTTAGGGAATACTCTACGGTTGGCGGAATAGTAGCAAAAGCTTCTCTTCTAATAATGTTAGCACCCTCTAATTTTTTTAATTCTTTTACCAACATACGCGTATTGATATTGGGAATGTTACGTTCAAGCTCTTTAAAACGTTTCGTGCCATCAAATAAAACATATATGATAGGAATGGCCCATTTACCTCCCAAAATATCTAACACATCTTTCAATACACATTTAAATTCAATTTTTACATTTTTTTTCATTTGCTGGAGGTTTTGTATTTGTTCAATGCTTTACTTTTTGTCTATACTGTACATAAATGTAACTACTTGCAAATGTAAAGTATTAGAAGTAATTTAGAAAATGAAACAAATAAAATCTCCAAAGAATGAAGAAATTTACAAAAGATGATACCATTATCTTATTAATCGACCATCAGGTCGGTACGCTGGGATGGTCAGTAAACCGTCCAAAAGAAATGATCATAAGTCGGACCATTGCTCTGGCTAAGCTAGGTAAAGCATTGGGTATCCCAATTGTTTTAACGAGTAGCCAAGAAACACTTGCTCAAGGGTTATTATTAACGGAATTACAGGAAATTTTACCTGAGGAATACGCAAATCGTATAAAAAGAGAGGGGATAACAAATGCATGGAATGACGAGAGCTACAGAGAAGCCGTATTGAAAGCTGCGGGTGAGAGAAAAAATGTAATTATGGCTGGACTTACCCATGATGTATGTATCGTTTTTCCTTCTCGTTCTATGGTGGAAGTAGGATTTGATGTACAGGTTGTGATTGACGCAGGCGGATCGCCCACTCAAATTGCAGATGACATAGCACAACAAACCTGGGAGAAGGGGGGGGGTCGTACAACAACGATTAATCAGCTTGTGGGTGAATTGATAGATAGCTGGGCAACGGAAGATGGTCAGAAGGCTGTACAGATCGTTTATGAAGAGGTTATGTCTAAGATTGGCAAATTTTAAATTGAAAACAGAAGATGTTAAAAAAGATAGATAACTCAAAAAAATCAGGGAACCAGCATATATCCATATTATATCCGGGCCTAGAACTTACTGATCATGACACTGGCTATTATACTATAGGACGGATTGATCAGGCACATATCCATGGTGGGGCGTTGATCAAAATGCACCCACATGTAAATGATGATATTCTTTCCTATTTCCGTTCTGGAAAAGTGAAACATACTGACTCAGAAGGGTTCATTGAGTATATTACTCCTACGAAACTGATGTTGATGAAAGCAGGAAAGCTTTTTTATCATGAAGAAGCGGTATTGGAAGAACAGGAAGGTTTGCAGATATTCATCCGTCCTGGTGAGAAAGACTCAAAACCAGAAGTTATTTTTCAAGAATTGGAAGAAGTACACAGTATAAATGAATGGCGTTTGATTGCGTCTCCTGAAAAGGAAAAAACTTCTTTAACACTCAGTAGTCAGACATGGATTTATGATATGCAGATTACTCCCGGAAAAACATTTAAACTCCCGCAAGATGTTAATGAGGATTATCATTGTCTACTGTATGTTTTTCAAGGCAGTATAACAGTAAATGGTAACATCGGATTAGGCAAAGGTGAAAGTCTTTTTATAAAAGATGAAAACATTAGCTTTGAAACCAGTGACAGAGCTGAATTAGTTCTGTTTGTTACAAATACGAAATCACCGTATTATGATGGTGGAATGTACAGTGGAAATCAAAAATAAACCTTTAATGAAATATAATATTATTTAAAGGGTTGATTTTAAAAAGGACAGATCGTATTCAGTAAGCTACTTGAGTATAAGGATATTCTGAAGTATTTTGGGATTTTCATATAAAACGAGTAAAAATAACCTCATTTTTCATTTTGTGCAGTAAAGAGGGATATGTAATCCTTCAAAAAACAATATTCCGATCAAATAATTAAAGGTTTAATAAAAACAACAAAATAATGGCAGACAAAACTTATCCTAAAAATATTATGGTTACCAGTCCAGAAAAAGGGGAACGTGTAGGGGTCATGGGGGATAACTACCGTATAGTTGTTTCCGGTAAAGATACTGATGGCCAATATGCAATTATAGACATGATAGTTCCTCCGGGTGGTGGACCGACACCGCATTCGCATCCTGATATTCACGAAACATTTTTTGTAACGGAAGGGGAACTGCTCTACAAAACAGAATTAGGGCACTCAATCGTTAATGTCGGTGGTTTTGTAGATATTCCAAAAGGTGGAGCTGTCCACTGTTTTAAAAATGTCTCTGAGAGAAACGCACGCGTAATTTGTACTGTTACTCCGGCGGGATTGGAGGAGTTTTTCAAGGAATTGGGGGCGTCTGTTCAAGCGGAGGAATTTTTACCAGTTCCGGAACTGACACCTGAATTTGTGAAACATCTTGAAAATCTCAATAAAAAATATGGACAAATTTCATTTGCTCCTGATTATCTGGACTGATATCCGAAGGAAGTAAATCAGATATAAGAATGATAAATAACAGTAATTGGAGGTATAGGTTATAAATATCACTTTAAAATCAAATGCTGGTAAATATATATCCAAGAGGAAGACAAAACCAAAAAGAAGAATATTTTAGGAGTAGGCCGTAATTCAGAAACCTTACAAAACGTAATAAATATTCTTAACGAACATGGATATGATACTTATGGCAAAAGCATAAATGAAAGTGCTTTGGAGGTATTTTGCAAATTTGATTTTGATGGTGTATTACTTGATGTCGATGTAGGATCTCAAAGGAGGGAAATTCTTATTCCTACTTTTATAAAAAGGGATCCAGGTACTTTCCAGTTTTTTGGATTAGGTAGCACCGAGATGAAGATGGAAATTAAACAATAACAGATATTGACTACTAATGGTAACATTTAATAATATGGAAACTAAGGAATATTCGAAAAATAAAAACATTACAATACTTTGGACACCATCAAAGTGTATACATGCGGGTATCTGTGTGAAATCTTTGCCAGAAGTTTACCATCCGAAAGAGACACCTTGGATAACCCCTGAGGGAGCAAGTGTGGAGAAACTCAAAGAACAAATAGATAAGTGCCCTACGGGCGCTTTAGGATATAGGATAGACAAGAATACTGGATAAATCATGAGATTTTTTTATGATATCGATCTATCATCAATATATTCTGCAACCATAGCATAATCATCAACCTACCGGCCATCCCAATAGCCAGTCCACCAATGTCGATTGTTGTACAATCTTGGTTCTTCCTAAGACTACGGAATGCTATTTTCAAATAACTAGTTATCATAATAATCTAAGTCGTTAAACCGATTTATACGAATTTAAACTGTCTATGGATACTCAAACCTCTTTTTTTTTGGGTTAAATGATTTGTATCCAGTGTGTTGTATCTGTTGGTGCATGATCAGCTGCGGACATTTTTTTTCTGAAACCGAACATCGTTGTTAGTGGTGAGGGGCCTCTACAAAGAAATCCATACGCTTACTGAGATACCTACCATTTACGATATATTTACAAAGTTTACATTTTTATTTACCTTCCAAATTCCTCCCACTGAAAGATTCCAAAGTAAATTTGTTGCATCAAATGGATGTGAACAATAAAAATATTTTAAAGTTTGCTGAACAATGGAAAGCACAACTGCACTGAGAGTTATAAGAACTTTGCAGCTATTATCATATTAAACAAATAAATTATGAAACAGGTACACGTTTATGTATTGCTCTTGGTTTTTAGCATCTCCTGTGGACAAAACCAGACAAAACCACCACAAGATAATATTAGTAAAGGACACTACTCCGAGTCTCAATTTAAAGAAGTGGTTGCCTCAAAGGTGCCTATGAGTATGGTTCGGAATGTAAAGAAAGATCGGGACGGAAATATTTTGATCGCTTCTTACTTAGGTGTGTTTCGGTACGATGGAATATCTTTTACCAATCTAACAAGTGAAATAATTTCGCCTAGATTCGCTAGCTTCTGGGATGTTCTGGAAGATCGAAAAGGAAATCTTTGGTTTGGCACTAAGGATTCAGGTGTTTATTATTACAATGGTAAATCCTATCTGCATTTTACAACAAAGGATGGACTTGGCAGTAATTCAGCGCTTCATATTTATGAAGATAAAGCCGGTAATATTTGGTTTGGAACCAAAGGTGGTGCAAGTCGTTATGATGGGAGGTCCTTTCGGAATTTTACAACGAAAGACGGACTGCCAAATAACGATATTAATGCTATTATGGAAGACAAAAATGGCAAATTATGGTTTGGAACAAGAGGTGAGGCCTGCTATTATGACGGAAAGAAATTTACCGTTTTCAAAAACAAGGACGGTAAACCTTTTTACAACGTTTGGTCAATAATAGAAGATAAAAAGGGAAATATTTGGTTCGGCGACGCTGATGGCCTTTGGCGTTACAATAGCAAAACCTATACTAAGGTATCACAACGGGGGGCATATGCTATAGTCGAAGATAAAAAGGGGAATATCTGGACTACAGGTGAAATAAATCCGAAAGTCTGGGCACTTTCACGTTATGATGTAAAGTCCCTGTACAATCAAGTGCCCAGGGTAACCGAAATTAAGTCGGGAGGAAGAATGGATTTTTTGGGTATATTGGAGGCTAACGATGGAAGCATTTGGTTTGGATCTGGATCTGCAGTGCATCGTTATGACGGAAAGACCATCACGGACTTTAAAGGCAATGACGGGCAGAAAAACTAACCCGGAACTGTTATTTCCAGTCTTCTCTTCAATGTTTAATACCGTCTATTCGGATATTCTTGTCGCTTCGCTTGGGACAACACACTACTTAGCTTGCTATTTCTTTGCCTTTTGAAGCCTATTTTATTGCCGTTATACCAAAGAAACACCAAAGCAATACCAAAGCAGAAGCAAACCAGGACCCTAGAAAGACCGAAGAAATGGCCTAGAATAAGCAATAAATAACCAAAGAATCACCAATAAATAAGCAAAGAAATAGCAAAGAAATAGCAACAAATAACCAAAGGATAAGCAAAGAAATACTGCTGTTTTATTCTGGAATTGCTCCACTTCGCTTTATTTTCAAAGTCGACGTTAGTTATTTATTCTCATTGAATAACTTTAATCTTTCAATTCCATTCAGAATACCACCTTTAATCATATTTCCGTATCCATCGTCAGATAATCTGTCAGTGAACGAAAGTGCTAATTGATAATTTTTACTCGCACGCTCAATATCGCCTAAATCTTCATAACATTTACCAATATTCAAATAAAGTGAGGGGTAAGCCCCGCTAACCGTATCGTCATTTATTTTCAAGGCTAAATTTAACGCTGTCTCATCCCATTTCAATTTGTCCGCAACACTTTTTTGATGCCTTGCCACATAATGAGATGCGATAAATCTTTCAAAATCATTTGTTGCTTCGTTCCAAGCCTGCATAAATAGTTTACTTGCCTCTTCTGGTCTGCCCTCAATGTCCATACCTTGAATACAAAGTATAATAACGTGGTTATTTGGGTCAAAATGCATATAATTTAGTCTAAAATGTGTACAAGCAAAATTAAAGCATGAAAACTTGAGATACTTTGATATAAGTCAAAAAATTATCTCGATTTAAGTCTGCTCAATGTTTCTTGAGTAATGTCAAGATAGGACGCAAGGATTTTATTTGAGAGTCGTTGAATATACATTGGTTCTTCACTCATTAGCCTGTCGTAGCGTTGTTTAGCTGAAAGCGTTATGCGATTTTCTATCTTCTTATTTTGATGTAAATAAGCCATTTCTAAAAACTTTCTGTAAAAATTTTCCCATAAGGGGATATCTGACACCAACTGATAAAAATCTTTATTACTTATTGTATACAGTTCAGAATTTTCGAGCGTTTCGACAAATTCAAACGAGCTTTTTTGCGAAATAAAGCTGGAAACCGAAGTAACGATAGAATTATCGAATGCAATGTGCCTTGTTTTTTCATGTCCTTGCTTAGTTAAGTAATATGTCCGAATACAACCGCTATGTACAAAATATAACTCTTTACAAGTTTCTCCCTCTGAAAGTAATAGGGTATTCTTTTTTACAGTCTTTGGTCTGAAGCATCCACTTATTTGGTCGATTTGTTTATCGGTGATGTTCGTATTGTTTTTAAGATAATATTTTAGTTTTCCTGTCATACTAATTATTGTTGTGTTATCTGTTTAGCAATTACGGCTAACAGTTTTGGGCTTGACATTCGAATGGATTTTTACCATATATCTAAATATAAAGCTGATAACTCAAAGTTAGAAAAACTTTGATACGAAGAACAAAATCCGCATACCTCCAACCACGACTAGCTGTAAGGTTGCTAAATTGTCTTTTTATTTAATCACGCTATCCAGTTCATTTTTCGTTGTTGAAAACATCGAGCATGGTTGGAAATCCTTATCTTTCGATGTTATTTATTAAGGTCAAAAAATGGCAAATAGTGTTTCTTCAGATATTTTAGAGAAGTGGCTTAATGCTTGGTCATTATCACGAGAATTGCCGCTACCGACTAAGTTTAAATCTGGCTATAAAGTTGACGTTGGTTATGAGAAACAAAAGGCTCGCTATGTGTTTAGAGAGCTTAATAATGACTTTATTAAACTTTCAGAGACTATAAATGAAACTTGGGTTTTTTTGAAAGTTTGTGCTTCTCCCAAAGAAATCAAAAATAAGCTATCTGAAAAATGGGTAATTCAACCACAGGGATATATGATGTCTTGTATCTCTCCGATGAATATTCCAAATAAACGCCTACCCGACGGTTACGAGATAGAATTTGACGGCTATAATTCAACAACAGTTGTCAAAATTGTGACTAAAGATGGGGAGTTGGCTTGCATAGGTCGGCTTGTTATTGTAGATGATTTGGCTGTCTATGATAGAATTTCAACAGAAGAAAATCATAAAAGAAAAGGTCTCGCTACTTTTTTGATTAAGGAACTTGAACGAATTGCTTTATCGAAAAACGTTCACAGAAATTTCTTGGTAGCAACAGAACAAGGAAAATTGTTATATCAATCTTTGGGGTGGAAAATTTGTAGTCTTTATACTTCAGTGGTTATTCCTTTTTAATGCACGTGGAGTATAAAGTAAAAAAATCGCTTATAATCATTTTTTAGATGACGAACCCAACCGACCCTTCTTTCGAATCCTAATGCGGTTTAAACAAGAAAAGCTAATCTTGCGATTAGCTTTTTATTGGTGAACCTATTGGTACGAAACTCGAACTTTTTTTGGAATATTTATGATCATTGAACCAATTTAAAAGACTGTCTATATGAGCACAAGTTGGATATAGAAAAACCAAAGCCTATAAGGAGATACCGCACATATTATCCTTTGCCTATGAAAACGGCAACGACAATATGAAGCAGGTCGTTGAAGCCAATTACAGGCAGGTCAAGGCGGATGTTGTGCCTATTGTAGAAAGCGAGATGGAACGGATTAAGAACGACCCCGATTTACAGCATTTAATACAACAGGAGTGAGTTAGTGCCAATTCACCGTTAAATATTAATCCAAATTTTCTATCTTTGTGGTCTGTTATACTATATCTAACATATTATCTGGTCTTACTCGAAAGACAACTCTAAAAATAGAGTGATTAATGCATTGAAATCTTTTGGTTTTTAATGCACAGATAATCCTATAGACTTATTTCTTAATCTTAAACAAAACAAACGATTATCAAATCGACTGCATGATCACTTTTGCGGTGTATTCAACATTTCAAAATGTGGTGACACGATGAATAAAAATGAATAGTAAACAGTTAATAAGTAGAGATATAGAGCTATTTTACAATAGAGCATCCGAAGAAACTCGACTTGACAAAGGAATGGGCGTATTTGAATTTGAAAGAATTAAATCACTCGTAGAAAAATATATACCAACTTCATCTTCAAAAATAATAGACATTGGTGGTGGTACGGGAAAGTATTCGGAATGGCTTGCTAAAAAAGGACATCAAGTTCATTTGGTAGAGCCAGTTGCAAAACATATACAAATAGCTCAAAACAGAGCGAATAGATTAAAGAACAGGTTTTCTGTACATTTAGGAGAAGCTCGAAAATTGGAATTTCCAGATAATTATGCAGACCTAATAATACTGCATGGCCCTCTTTATCATCTTCAAAAAAAGGAGGATAGAGATTTAGCCATTTGCGAAGCTAAACGTATTTTAAAAAATAATGGAACTATTTTGGGGTTTGCCATTAACTATACTGCATCAACATTGGTTGGTCTTTTAAGCGGCTTAATTCACAAAAAACCATTTTTTGAAATGTGCAAAGAAGAATTAACAAGGGGTATACATAATCCACCTCATGATTTCCCTTGGCTTTTAGCTGAAGCATTTTATCATAATCCCGAACAGCTAAAAGATGAATTTATAAATCAAGACTTAACCTATCTAAATACTTATGCGGTTGAGGGTATGGCATGGTTGGATAAAGAATACTTTGCCAATATGCTGAATGACAAAAAACGAAGAACATTAATGGAACTTATTCAAGTTACTGAAAACGACAGCTATCTTTTACCCTTTAGTCCACACATGATGATAGCTGTGCAAAAAAAATATAATTATGGAAAATAAAGAAAAATATTACAAAGCATTAATAGAAAATGACGGTCAACTCAATGAAATTGACCTCGGAGAAAAAATAGGACTTAACGAAGATGAAACAAACGAAATAATTGTACAGCTTCTATCTGAACATAAAATTGAATATGCAGAAAACAGGGCGTGTAATTACAGTCTAATGAAAAGGGTAAGAAAGAAAAATAAATTCAGTGTCAATGCGCATCTATCATAATAACAGTAAGTTACAAGAAAAAATGGGGCAAGTCTTTCTTTTTTAGACTTGTCCCAAGAGGTGAACCCGCTGGGATTGGCTCAGTCCCTCAGCTCCCGCGCGCCTTCCTGAACCTCTAACGGATCGAACCCAGCCGACCCTTCTTTCGAATCCTAATGCGGTTTAAACAAGAAAAGCTAATCTTGCGATTAGCTTTTCTTTTGGTGAACCCATTGGTACAAAACTCGAACCTTTTAAAGGCAGATTTAATTCGATTAGCGGCGATAATTTAGCTTAGGCGGTTCTTGTTCTCTACGTCAGCAGAATATCCGCATACGAAAAAAGAGCCGGACAGTTTACATTGACCAGCTAAGGAGCATCTTGAACAGAGAATGAATGAGTCAGATTAAAACCGCAGGTACGGTTAACTTTCTTCAAGGAGGAATTGCTTTGAAAAATCGTCCATTCTTTGCTTCTGCATTTCCAATTCAACCTGGAATCCCGGGACTTCATTTTCCCGGTTTTCGGTAATAATAAGCAGCTTTCTATGTTGAAGACTACAATACTCTTTAAGATATAGGGCGAGTTGTTCATGCTTGTTCTTTTTTGAAAGCGGCGGCTTGAAAGAATCAAGTTTAACGATCAAGCCTTCAATATATCCTATTTCGGAATTGCATTCCATGATCATCAGCTGTCTTTTTCCAACATCATCGACCTTATCGAATTCTTCAGTGGTGTAAGTGGTTTTGAACGAAATATGCATTGCTGCCTGAATTTTTGACCGCCAGTTTTCTATCAAAAATGTCAATATGATCGAAGGATATATTTGTGAGATTTCAGAAAGTAGAAAATCATATATCCGTTCAAGATGGTCCAAATGCTGACGGGTAATTTCCCTGTTATGTGCTTCTTCCCGCCTGATCACGTTCAATTCCAACATAACATCCTCAAACTTGGTCTTCTTTAAAAAAAGATGTTTGAAGGTTCCCCAATCAGCACTAATGATCTTTTTCAGGTCCAGAGTAAAGCTGTAGTTAATAAGGATGTCCCCCTCACAAATCGAGGCCCCAAATTGGTTGAAGTAGGTTCTTTCAATCGATGTCGCAATCGTTCTGTCAATAGCAGTCACCCACCAATTTACTCCATGCTTTGTTTTATAAATGTCTGTGATTGTCTGTCTCAGGGCATTTTCAATATCTGATATGATCGTTTTTGCTCTGGAAAGCCTGAAATCGATTGTGTTCTCTGTGAACATCGAAGTTCTGATCCACTCAATGGAGTTAGTGGCCACAGCCGCAGCCGCCACCCTTGAAGAAACAACGTTTAGCAATTCCTGATCCTGATCGTTAAAAGCCGCCGCTGAAAAATAGGAAATTGTAACACAGTCGTAAGGGTCGCCCTTAAAAAAGCCGGATAGGTAACCCATAATGCTAACCATCTCCACCTTTATATTTAGTGATTGGGTATGGTCTGAATAAAACTCGCAATGGACCGTATCACCTCCATTGGATACACTGACATCCTTTACCCTTATGCCTTTTGAGCCTTCTGCGAGTAAGTTCATGTTTTGCAAGCCAAACTTTATCACTCCCATCAAAGAGGGAATATTCATTTGGATTGATATTTTCTCGGGTGCCTTTGATAGGCAGCACTTTTTAAATTTTAGCCCACTGCCGCAGTAACAAGGCTCATTCCTTCCAACATTCATAGGATATAAATATCGTAAAAAAATGAAGATGGTGAAACATCTCTTGTTTCTTCAGATCTGTGTGTCTATGAATTGGGGGAAGCTTTTTCGGCCTGCTGCATGGTATATTTTAGGAATCTAATTTTCCGATCCAATAATCGTTAAGTTGATTAGTCCTTTAGTCTTTAGATAAGAATTTACAACCCCCAATAAAGTAAGTTGATCAGCGGAAGGTTCCTTACTTGACAATCCTGGTTGTACTATAAACATTTCAAATTCCACTGGATAAGCCTTTCTCGCGAATTCTTTTAATAGAGCAATTTTGTCTCTATCGCCGAGTTCAATTCTGGAACAAGTCTTTCCATTTCCTTTTTTTGTTTCTCGCCGTAGAAGGTGTTCAAAAAACTCTTTGGCATCTTTAAATTTCCAATTAATTGATTTCATTGCCTGACCACAGACTTCGTAAAGGTCATCTATTCGTTTGCTTACTGTACCTGCCTTTGCATATTTTAGATGATAAAGTTGAATATTGATAAATTCCTCATGTTGTTTAATAGCAATTATGTCCGCAATCTCACCGCTGTAATCGTCGTCATAGATAATGTCATAGTCACCATCTTTTAGGTCTTGAATAATCTTAAATTGTATTGAATCTGTAACTTTTGGTTCAACGTGTTGCGACTCGTTGCTAAGATTGACCCCGGTCCAATCCCATCCTAAAATTTGTTCCTTCGGGTAAGATGGAATTAATTGCTTTAGTTCCACATAACTATTACCGTGTAGTGATGAACCATCGACGAACCACCAAGTGACTGGATTATCGTACAGGAATTGTACAAAAGGTAACTGCTTTTTCCCCTTAATTATAAGAATTTCATGAGTAGATGCTACCTGCTCAAATTTATAGTCATCATATCGTGCGTTGTTGAAAAGTACTTGCCTGAATTTTATTGTTTCTTTTGGAGTCACTAAAAGGAATAGCAACTCATCAGTTTCTGAAGGTTCGATAATTTTTAGTTCGGTGTTGTAAAATTCGTATGGAATTGAGTCGACAACAATTGTAATCCTTGTTTCAGGTTCAATATAAACAGCTTCATCCCATTCTACTGCAAATGGTATTACCAGTGGCCGCATTGAAATTGAATTGGGGATAAGCGTTTCCTTTAATACTGTGTTCGGATTAATATCTGTTCTAATCAACTTACTTCCGATGTGGGAACACCATTCAGTAAATTCCTGGATATCTCCTTTAGCGTGGGACCAAACCCTTCCCTTGTAGGAACAACCTATTGAAACTTTTTCACCATTTTCATAACCAGTACCGAAAACAAAAGCTTTTTCTGAACCTTCTTTATCAGCCTGATCTAAGGCTTTCTCAATATCAAAACCTGTGTGCATGCTGAAAGAGCGGTTCTTGCCTAAAAACTCTTTTAAACCCACATTCTGAAGTCGTACCCGTTCGATTCCATAAAAAGTTTTGAAGATATTGATCTTGTTTACAATTTCAGCCTGGTTTCCAATAATTGCTTTCGCTAAGTCTTGGTATAGACCTGCATTATCGCTTGAATTGATGAAAAGCAAATTATTTCTCGTATCCCAATGCACTACATATAGCGTCCAACTGATATCATAAATATCTTTTGAATTGCCCCAATCAATGCTATTTTTCTTACCAGTAATGACAACCAGTGTTTTCTTATCGCGATTTATTGCATGAAAAAGATAATCAAGATCATCTATATTTGAAATCCCTTCTTGGAAATTATTAGGAAACCAGGTGTCAGTATGGTTCTTATATACTACCGTACTTAAGGCAGGACGTAAGCTTTGAAATGGAATCTTACTTTCATCTAATCCAGAGAAACCATCTAAATATTCAGAAAACTCAATCTCCTTATTAATCCTATTAGTACTAACTCTTGGTAATAACGTGTTCCAATCGGCACCTAGCGCATAAAACTCTTCCAATTCTTTTGGAACGTCTGCATCCTTCAAATTAACGACTATACTTGCGTTACCTAATTTCTCATCAAATTTGGTTCTGGTAAATCTTCCAGCTAACTGAACAGTTATCGGTAAACTTTGCCTGATGTCATGAAAAGCGGCAATTTTTAAGTTGGGTAAGTCAAAGCCTTCGCCCAGCATGTCTACACAGACAATGATTTTTGCCTCTTTGCTTAATATCTTTCTCTTAGCTTCTTTTCGCTCCTCTACTGACCTGCCTCGATGTATGACTACAGGATTGAGATCGGGATATCTCTTATAAATTTCGTAAACCTCGTCCGCCCGCGTTTGTTTATTGCAACGAGCCATTAAGATATGATCGTAATCTACGAGATCTTTTCGCAGTTGTGAGACGGCGGCTTCGGCAATTGCGTCATCTGCTTTAGAATTATCCCATTCATTAACCTGGATCAATGTTATCTTCTTAAAATAACCATCATCCTGAGCTTTCTTTAATGAATAATTAAATATAATCTCACCATCCAAACTTTGACCGTCATTCCTAAAAGGAGTCGCAGTGAATTGAATAATCTTATCATCATCGCAAAGTCGTCGAAATGCAGTCCAGGATGGGGCTTTAACATGGTGTGCTTCATCAATAAATATTTTTGAAACACCACCCGCCAATGCTCTTTGCATTTCCAACCCACCAGCTGTAATTAAATCCATTGTACTGACTACCACATTGCACTTCGAAAGAAAATCATTTAGTTCTTCTTTTGTCTTAAAATTCTCATTCAATACGCCAACTACCGGTTTTTTTGCAGATGTTGAAACGATAGCGAATTTTGGATTTTGTAAATGACCAAGTGTAAGAAATTTTCCTGAAATCTGCTCTCTTAGCGGGTCTGTGGGAACTATTACCAATAAACGCTTCACTTTATCAGCAACTAGCAGTGACAACATTGTTTCAGTTTTACCGGTACCAGTTGGCATTACAACAGTGCCAATTTCACCACCTATCCGCCAGTGCGATAATACATTAAATATCGCAGCGATTTGGGGCTTTCGTAACCCTTGTTTTTCTGTAGTTGGATCTTCTTCGACAAATGAAAAAGTATTGGTCCAACTCTCCCAAGCCCCCTCACAATCAAAATCATCGGTAAGACCTGGAAATTTCACCCATTGCAATTTGAGTGAATAAATATTACTACGGGCCGGAATTTTATCCGCAATTAAGACGTAGTTGTAACCAGATGGTATGGTCTTGCCTTTTCCAACGATACAGTATCGTTGATCATTTGAAACTACTGTTATGAAACCTTCATGTAGTTCTAGGCTTGTAGAATAAATTGAGGTTTCCGGGAAAAAATATTGTGACAGTAAATTCTTGCCGAATTTTTGGCTTTTAATTAATTCTGGTAAGATAAGCAGGTTTCTCATGATAGGGGATTTCTAAAGTCTTTTTTAGGTGTAACAATTTGCCAATCAATGTATTTTGGATAATTTAACTAAATCAAGCATTATACCAAACGGTAATTACAGTCATATTTTCTTCTTATAAATATACTATATTGCATATTTGACATGTCGCTAAATAATCCTGTGTCTGAACTGCCAAATTTTCATTATTTCCAAAGTTTAGCCAGCATTTCAGGAAAGATCTTGTGAAGTACAACAGGCTAATATGCTATCTCAAAGTGATCCGATGGAGACACTTAAAGCCTCTTTCGATCAGCTTTCTAATATGCGGAATGTGTATGAAAATGCCTGTGGGAGAATTTAGAATACCTGCGATTGATTCGATTTTATTAGATAGCACACTGGGTATCAAAATGAATGGGCTACTCAAAATTGAATAGCCTAATGATTTTAGGACATCAGTCCCGGATCGTACCGAGCTCGGGAATTGGTTTGAACTCTTGGGGAATTTATTTGATCGTTTGGAACCAGTTTTTGAAGAAAGTAAAAACCTGAAAAACAAAGGTTTAATGTTGTGAGTGTTTCTTTTATTTTTATAAGTCTTCAATTTTGATCTTTTAATCAAGTGAAATCAGTATAAGGTTACCTTCTTGAAAGCGGATAACTTTGAAAAAAAAATGGAGGTTCGGGATTTTCTTAGAACACCTTTTGCGTTCAAAATGGTGAAATATCATCGATTTCTATTCTCAGATAATGATTACTTGCCGATAAATCTATCTTGATACGGACATCAAATGTTCATCCAGTTTATCTGAAAGGTAATCACTAGGAATATCCCCATTGTCTTTTTTTCTGACCATCTCGATTAAATCGGACTGATCGAGAATCATAATTAGTTTTCCATGCTCTCTCAATGCTCCTTTTGCTGCCGATATTGCATTGGCATGGGCATTATTTCGGGCGATAATAATTGCAGTGCCACGTAATGCCTTCGGAAATAAATACCGCTCAGTGGTATAGATTTGGCCTTGTGGAATTGGATCTTTATAATTTTTAAACTCGAAAAGTACATACCTGGAATTGAAAGAGCTCACAAGTGCACGCCAAAAGTCGTCCAGGGAGTTTACCCGGCAGATCATATCAAATCTTGATAATTCGTCATCAGTTCGCTGTTGTTGCTTCCATACGGACAAATCGTTATTAAAGAGATATTTTAAAATTTCAACACTTTTATTCTCGAACTCCACCCATCCTGGTTTGCCTTCAGGGATTGCCTTTAATTCTGCAATAAGATTGGCCCCTTTGCTTTTCATTTCATAACTGACACTAGAATCAGCTACTGATGAATCCTGTTTGAAGTATTTTACGGGATCTTGTTCTGTATCTTCATTAACTCCATCGTAAGGAAGCCTAGTATCGAGACCCTGTTGCGCCTCCATAATCAATGTTCCCAATTCCTCTGCTTTATCTTCCCTGTTTGCTGCTATTAAAAAATTGGCTAGGTTACTTCTGTCCCATACCACAACATTATAGGTCTTGAATATCTCTTCTTTTATTGAGTACGGAACAATACTGGAAACTATTATGGCTCGGTTGCTAATTTCATTGGATGGGAAACTTGCAATAGCATTTGCCACTGTTCTTATTGTGCCGTTGGGCACTTTTCTACTCCGGTAAAACTTGATCTCACAAATTATGGAAATTAGATCCTTTTGTATTATCAAATCTGGTTGGAATACGATATTGTTCCTATTGTATTGGAGATCATCAAGATCAGATACCTTAAAGGACAAACCTCTAAATGCTGCTTGAACTATATCTGTAAAATCATTATAAAAGGAGTGGATAGTTGGCATATCCAAATTTAATAATTTGTTGTTAAAAAATAATCTAAAAGCCAGTTTCGTAAAAAGACTATTACTATTATCTAGTTATCCCAATAAATAGGTTCGCTCATGCTACCTATAAAAACTCCAGATCCATTAGTTAAGGAATTGATATCTGTTCTGAAAGCCAAGCTCTCTGTGTAATTTATTGGTGCTGCAGCTTTTATTTTATAGATATTTGAAATTATTGTACTTTGACTCATTCCGTATTGATCTTTATAATTTATTATAAATGAAATTGGATAGATGCCCGGATAATAATCGAAAGAAATATCGCTTGAAGTGAAAACCTTGACCTTGTCTCGTAGATCTAAACCTTGTAAATAAGGAAGATCAAGACCATAGTAATGAATGGATTCAAAAGTAAAATCCTTGGGTAGTTCAAATTTGATTCTCGCTGTTGCTTTTGTATTTTCTTTTGCTTGAATTAAGTCTGCGATTAAGGTATGACCTTTCTCCAAAGCAATATCTTTCGCGGTTTCTTCATATCGGTTTTTAAGCATGGGATTCACTCCGAAACGAAGTAATTCTTTTACGATCTCTATGTCACCATTTGTTGCAGCAATATGTAAAGCTGTATTTCTGTTGGATCCGTTCAATGCATTGACTTGAGCAATAGGAGTGAAATAAGTGGTAAGATACTTCAAGGTAGCTATATCTTTATTGGTAACGGAATTGAAAAAAGCTTGAACCCAATTATGGGTATATAAAGGCAAATATGAAGGTACATTAAAAATGGCCACATTCTTTTGCCTATAACTATCGTTAAACGCTTGGGTTAAATTATCAGATTTAAAACCGCTGCTAGTAAGTTTAGCATCAACAGTTTTAATCATTATATCGTTGTACGCCAGTTGTGATTTGGTTGATATGTTTACACGTTTGACCCCATGGAATGAACTATAACTTGAGTTTGAGCTTTCAGAGAAAGCAACTCCAGAAGCTAAAAATGAAAAAAGATCTCCATTACTCAAGGCAGCGGCTGACTTAAGAACATCAATAGATTTGCCGACATCGTCTGTTTGTACTGCGTCAATGTAGTTCTTATGCAAATTCCCAAGTGCAGTGTTTTTTGAGTTCATTGCTTTGGAATAAGCATCATTATGAGCTTTGATTAGGTCGGCCTTTGTTGTCGCATAAAAGCCAAGCACTGTACTTATCCTTTCTTCCATTTCAGGCGTTGCATCCCGATGGACTATGCTAATGTCAGTGTTATTAGAATTGGATGCATCAAAGCTTACTCGGTTTTTTTCAACCACACGATGAGTTTGTTGTTTCCATTTCCATATAAAGAAACCTCCGCTTGAGCTTGATGATCGTTGAATCAACTCCCTAAATACATCAATCTTAATTTTCGTCAATTGCTCTTCGCTAATATTTATAGAAACTGATGAAAAGTTTTGGTATGGAAAATCGTATTCTACCTTTATTTCATACCTGCCCATTCTTATAAGGTTTGCTTTTTCGGCAGGTATCCGGAATTTACCATTATAGTTGGCATCTAAAATTCCAGTAATTGGGGTGGTTTTATATTCTTCATGATCTATAAAAAGTGTGACTTTAGTATTTTGAGGTTTTATAAAAGTTACGAGATAATTACCTTTTGAGACATTGGCATATTTGGAAAAGTTGAAGCCAGTTCCGGTAATGTAATTTATTACGTCCTGTTTGAAGTCGGGAGGTAAGTGATTGTTGTTTGTATGGATTTTATAATTAAGTATGATATCACCATTGTCAGCGATTTCTATCCCGGAATTTGCCGTGGCTGGGCTAAAGCCCCAAGGAGTATTATGATAATATGCAGTTCCGGGAAGACCAAGTACTGGAAGAACATAAATATTTCTTGTAGTATTCGTTCCTTCTACAAATTCAACATATCCTTGATAAGAATCCAATATTTTAAACCAGGGAAACTCTGCTGCCATGTTGATAGAGGGGCAAAACAGGGAAAGGAATCCAATGATGAAAGCGGTGGCTAAGCGCATAATTTTCATAAATTTAGTTTATTAAATATAATCAAAATATTTAAATGCAAATCCTCTATTCAGAAATTAATGTTCGATAATTTTTAATTTTTTTGAGCATGTAATTTGAGTTGAATATTAAACTTCGTATATTAGCGTAAAGCCTTTATTATGAAATATTTTCGGATTTTTTTAATTATTATTTCGTTGCATATTTCTGTTAACTTAAATGCGCAAATATCATGCGTTGATAAAGTGGCACCTAATACTCTAGGTAATGTTCAACATGGTGTTTTTGATATTAGCTCAAAATGGACAAACGGCTCTGTGCTCACAGTTAAGTTTCTGGGAGGTAGTACCGATTTTGTCCACCAAAAAATACAGCAATATGCTAGACTATGGGAAAATTTTGCAAACGTCAAATTTAACTTTGTGACCTCTGGAAATGCCGATATCAGAATAGGATTCGAGAAGGGGGGATATTGGTCATATCCGGGATCACATTCAAAAAATATCCCTCAATCTGATCGTACCATGAATTATGAAGGTTTTGACGAATCTACACCGGAAGTTGTATTGAAGAGAACAATTTTACATGAATTTGGCCATGCTCTTGGCCTCTTGCATGAGCACAAGTCACCATTAAGTCCTATCCAATGGAATAAACCCAAAGTTTATGCACTCTATATGCAAACCCAAGGATGGAGCGCCCAGAAAGTTGATGAACAAGTTCTCAATAGATATAGTGTAGAGATGACAAACAAAGAATATGACCGATATTCTATTATGCATTATCCAATAGATGGTTCACTCACGTTGGATGGTTATTCTGTAGATTGGAACACTGATATATCACCAGGAGATCGGAAGTTAATTGGAGAGATGTACCCGTTTAATACAAAAACTCCAATCATTTCTACGGGAGGTACAAGTACGACAACAGCTATCTCGAGTACTCTAAAAAATGTATCAATTGAACACAATGTAATTCGAAACGGAAAACAGGGAATGTCAATAAAAGGGCAATATCAAATCAATAATGGTCTAGGCAAAAAATGTCGATTTGCAGCCTATTTTTATAATGCAAATGGAGTTCCATTAAATGATTTTAATAGTTTATATGTTTCAGTTAATGGGAAGGTCGCAGTGGGAGAAGATGTAACACCGGCTTATGAAGCGTCTCTATTCAATAGCGACTTGTTTCTTCCATATGATGAACTTCATCTAGGCAATGGCAGTCATAATTTGAAGTCAGTAGTTTCCGTATTTGACGACATAGGCAGAGAAATTGCTCAAGGTGGAGCTACTTATTTTTCTTATAGAAATGGACCAATTTTGTCTCCAATTCACAATGTACAAATATTCGATAATACAAAATATAGCCTTGTTGTAATGCCAAAGTTTACGATTATGAATGCCCGTGCTAATCAATTATCTGTGGTAGTTCATTTCTTTTACAATAATGGCGCACCGGTTACCTATTATGACTCATTTAAGAGACAAAATGTAAATCTTTCTTACATGAGTAATTTTGTGCCTGCATTTGAAAATACCACTTATAATTTTGGTCAATACAGTGATTTATTTATTAATGTACCCTTGTCCTTTTTCCCCGTATTCGGCAATAATACCCCGTATAAATATTACACAGCAATTATTAAAGATGGAGTGCAAATTGCAACAAGTAGCTGGACGAATTTTTTATTGAATCGTTGACTTTTGTTATTAAAGTGTACTGGATGGATAAAATATTGCTTAACAAAAGCTAAAAGACAAACATATAAAATATACTATTGTAGCAACATATTTATAATTTGTTAAGATATTTTTTCTTAAATCTCATCAGTAGCTCCGCTTTTTTACATGGGGATTCATAGTACAGTTTTTTGCATTTTTTTACCATTTCTCCCATACTTGGGCCATATTCAACGCCTAAAGCGTGTAAGTCTTCAGCGCTTGCAGGCCAAATTTCTTCTTGAGCTAAATAACGTTCGATAATTTTTTTTGATTCTATTTGAAATACAAAACCTTCTTTGAGTATTTTTAATTGCGCATTCCATTTTCCTATTTCTTTTTCAGTTATAACATATGGGTCATAATGATTCATTCCATATAATTCCAAAACATGTTGCAGTTGCTTCTCCCATTCATATTTTGTGAAAAATCGTGTTGACTCCCTTTGCCAATCATTTTTTACAATATCCGGAAATTCAATTTTTGAAAATTCTTGGATGCATAAAAGCACTTGCACAAGATATTCAATTGTTCCATTTAGCAATGCGTTCGCGCATTTCTGGTAATCTTCTTCTTTTTCAAGACTTTTTACTGATGCGGTTTGTTCATACCAATCTTCGCATGCGTTAATTTTTTCTCTATCTTTTGCTTTTTCAAGTGAAGTATAATGTCCGTTAACAGTTCTTAAATCTTGAACTAATCTAGAAATCCTCTTTGCATAATCACTTAGTGGTATACCAAAATCTTTTATTTTTTTATCAACAAATTTTAAGTTTATTCCAGGCAATTCTATGAACAAACTGTATAAATAAAGAACATAATCCTTAAAACAAACTTCAAATGAATTAAAGCTTATTTTTAAAGATGGTGGAATAAAAAAACAAGTTCCATTAAAGCGATTTGTTTCTTTATTAATTTCTTCAATTAAGTTGATTAATTCGTCATGCTTCCTACGTATCTGATCCATTCTATTAGTTTTTAGTAGGAACAGCAATTGGTCCGAGGAAATTAAAAGCAATATTGAACGCAGAAATTCTGTCGCCTTTTTGGAAACTATTTTGGCCAAAATCGTAGAGCGAAAATGGAATTGAAATACCCAATTCTGAAACGTAAATATCACCGCGCTTATCATGCTTATGGCGTGATACATTTTCTTTTACCTCTCCACTAAACGTTCTTAAGCCACCAGTAGGAGTAGATAGCATATAAAATTTCACTACCCTTTTTCGTCCGTAGGAGAATGATTCCGCTTGGAGCGCTTCAAATGTTTGCATTGCTGGCTTTATAAAGTCCAAATGAAATTGGGCTAAAGCAAGTAAATAGTAAACGGTAGCAGTTTGATACTTCTCCTCACAAGCGAGAAGCAAATTTGTAACTTGCATGCAAAAATCCCAGTCTTTAGCATCGAAAGCAATTGCTTGATTTTCGCTTTCAAAAAAAGTGCTTCCTAATCGGCTGATCCACCAAGTTTTGAGTAGAAGAAAGAGACATCTACCATCATGTTTAATCTCTTCAAAATATTTAAATATATATTTGAATGCTTCTTTATTTTTCTGAATTAATTTTTCATTAGACGTCTCACTTTCTTTTCCAAAACCCAATTTTTTTCTGGCTCGTAAATAAATCCCGTATGTGAATCCTTTCGCCCTCATGGATTCGAAAATTTCGTCAGCTAAAGGTATATTGCCTATAATTTCGTAAAATCTAACCTTCCTAGCTTGGAAATCTTCTTGATGTTCTTCACTAATCCCTTCAGCTTCAGCCATTTCAAATAAGCTTAAAACATCTGTTTCTGCTTCTACTTTTTCTTCTTCTGTAAATACCTTTCCGGCTAATAATCTCTCTGTTGTCCAAGCCGCAATATCAACTGCTAAATAATTTCCAGGATTTGTACTGAAAGAATAGTTGTTAAGTTGCCTAACCTGCCAATAGTACTCCTTAGCTATTTCCGGCTCGCTAACATATTGGTGGGCTAAAAAACCACAAATTGTAGACAATTCTACACGTAAATATGATGCAATCATACGCCCAGAATTATTACCCAAATCCATTAAAGCTTGGCGAACCATATTTTCTGCGCGTTCTAGTAATTCAATATTGCTTTCTTCAATTTCAGGATAGTCTTTAATTTTTTTAACAATAGCCCGTAAGAACATTGCTTCCTTGAGTACTAGTCGCGGATGATACGCGAAGCGATCTTCCCTTAAACTCCGCAATATCTCGGTGATTTTATAATATGATTGTACATATGCATTAGTTGAGTTTGGACCAATTTCATTTAAAAGTTGTACAGCAAATTCAATTTGGCGATCTGCTGCGCCAAATTCTTCTCCCGAAACCGTCCTTACTCTTGTCAATAGCCCAGAAATATAGTCGATTTCTGATTGTTTTCCCCCTGCATATCTAGCAAGTATTTCTGCTTCCAAAGTAGTTCTCGGTCCTAATTCGATATTTCCATCTTCATCATCGTACCATTTTATTAAATTTATGGTATTCATTGCTTTAAAAATATGGGTTGCAAAACTGTCAAATCCTATTGCGTCCAACAATAGTTCAAACGGTACGTTCAAACCATATTGCCCAGGAACCATTATTGAAAATATCAAGAAATCTGCAACAGTAATTGTCTCTGATGCAAGGAAAATAGGTGTATCTAACAAACCATCGTCACTATCTTCCTGAGAAACGATTCCGGCTTTTGTGAATAAATCATATAAGTCAGTCTTCGTTTTATGTGAGTCTGATTTTTGATTACGTAATAAGTTAACAAAAAATTTATACTCATCGTGCAGTCCTGAACGGATACTTGCAAGATTTGTAGGAAGAAAGCGATACAAGAGTGCCAGCAAATTAGGCTCATTTTTATCCTTTATAACACTTGCAAGTAAAGGATTTATCGATTTTAAATAAGAAATAAATCGATTTCTCTCAGAAAGATTAAGATCTATTGGTGCCTCAATATAATTTTTGGGTCTTGCTTTTTCTTTCTCCAACTCAGTAATATAACAGCTACATACCAGGATAATATTACGACCCCTAGAATGGAGAAAACGTAAAAGTTTATAATATGGTTCCACTTCTAACATACCATCCCAAATGATAACCGTGCCTTTGGCTTTATTTTCCTCGGCCCACCGACAAAATAAATCGATATTCATTTCATCTCCACGTTGATAACGCTTAGGAATAAACAGTACTGGATATTTATACTCTTTACGTAATTCGTAAGTTAGTAGTCCTAGTGTAGTAGTTTTTCCACTACTTGTTTGACCAAATAATATAATGGGCTTTTCAGATTGTTCACGGTTGTTATAGGCGTTTATCACCGTTGATTTCAAGGTTTGATAAAAATCCCTTTCGAAAGCAAATCCTTGTTTGTAGCCGTCCCAATTCGGCAGGACATTTGTTGATGAAAGAAATCTTCTAAAGGCTGAAAATTGTTCTTCTTCTGATTTATCTTCGTTTCCTCCAAAAGTACTATCATCAGCAATAAATGCACCTTTCGAAACTTTACTAATAAGATCCTCTGGTAATTTTACACGCTCATGGGGAAGTGTTAGCCATTTGCCATAGTAATCATCTGTTCCTTTCGAGTCAAATTCTAGTTTACCAGTTGATGACCATTCTACAAATAATGACGCGAAAGATTCTTTAGTGACAACCGCTTTATTGTTTTCAACCAAGTCAATTACTCTATAATCATCTAAAAGTTCTTCAGATGCACTACAGATTAATATCTGTTCGTCCTCAAAAGCAGCAGCATATGTGTAAAGATCATCGATAGACAATTGGTCATCCAACCCATATCCTTCAACAACAAGCAGACCTCTAGGTGTTACTAGCGATGGTAGCCGACTTAATAATGCATTAGTAATATTTCGCCTCCTTGCTAAGTCTAATGGTTTTAAAGCTGGGAAATCGTTGCTATCGGCAGATCTTATATACCCCATTAAATAAGTGATATGAAGACGATTTTTATTTCTAGGGTCATTAACTAAATATCGTTCATTTACAATTGGCTGGACAGTGCGATTTCCAGAATCAAATGGTCTTTCTAAAATTGTGTCGATTGCCGAAGTATAGATAGCAGCCCATGGGAATTTTGAAATTTCCTCTAACCAAGAAGGGGTAGAAATACTTTTACATAGGCCCTCAAGCCACTGAAAAAAATTGGGGCTATAATTCGCAAGATTAAGATTTGTAAGTAATTTATAGGAAATTGCATCAATTTGTTTATCATCTGCGTATTTCGCTATTATTTTTTGCAAAATATGATCCAGTCCAGAATCCAATGCTAGGTAGTTCTGTCCTAAAAATAGAATTGCTGGTCCGTCTTGTAATCTCTTTACTACCTTGTCAAAACTCATATGAAAAAATTAATAAAATAGGTATCAATCAATTTTTAATTTTATAATAAATACCTTACAAACTTACAATTATATCTACTTATGATTTATACTAATTGATCAGTTAGCAAATAAAAACCATTTTCAATAATCAAAATTGTACATTGGAATAAACTTGATATTTTTCCGGTAATTATAACTAAATTTTACTTCAATCTAATATACAATTGTTTTGTTTATTCATTATATTTTTTTAATAAATGAGGAATCACAATCCCGGGCGATCTAGTGACAGCAAATTAATTGATCCATCGCAATTAATCAGAATTGAAGCATTACATAAAGGCTTTTTTTATCAGAATCTGTATGCTACATTATGTCTATTATGTTTTAGAGGTGCCAAAAGCATAGTTTTAACAGTAGAAATGGATGAAGATATAGAGATTACGATTGGAAATGAAATATACTATTTGCAAGTAAAAACAAGATCAAACCAATTACAACGTAAAGACATTGAGAGTACTATTATTCGATTTTCTAAAATTCGACAAGAGCATTTAGATGGAAAAAGGAATGGAATACCAGTTTTTGTAATTATCTCAAACCAAGAGCCATCTCCTCGTCTTAAACAATACATAACTACTTTAAATTGGAATGAAGTTGTTCAAATCTTAACACCAAGTAGTAAGCCTCATGCATTTTTGCCAATTCCACATTGGGACTTAGATAGTCTGATAAAAGCTTGTGTTGACGCGGCCAATTCTATTCCATTTTTAGCAATTTCTGCATCGACTCTCGTTTTTAAATTAACAGCTATAATTCACCATGCATGCACCGGTACAAGAAGTCATAGTTTTCATCCAAAAGATGTTATATTGCTTTTGGAGCAGATAGTTCAACAGCTCCAAGAATTTCCAGACTTGGGCTTCATCTATATAGCGCATGAGAATGAGCCAGTAGTAGAAGAAAATTTTAAAGTCTTGTTAATAAGCGGATTTTCTGGTTCAGGAAAAACGTCTTGGGCCTCTCATATGGCAATGCATTCTTCCGCGAATATGATATATTTAGACGTAAACCATCTGCCTGCAGAAACTGCCGCAACCAGTTTATCAAGGGAATTAATCGCAAGGTTTGTTGGAACCGAGAGGATTTTGATAAATGAAAAAGCCGGAATAGACCTATTAAGAGCTTGCTCTAAAGTTATACAGGAAAAAATGATCGATGTAATTATTGTCCTCGATAATGTTCATAGTATTCCTGCTGACAATATTTTCACGCTAATTTCTGCTTCGCACGATTTAAAATATATTTTGCTTGGACAACCGTTCTCTGAACAAAGTGTTCTCGAATTGAAATTAGGGATAAAGGCTAAATATTTTAATGGATGGTCTTTGGATACTATCGCAGAACTTGGAAAAAATCAAAATATAAAAATAAAAATCAGAACTGCAGAAAACCTCAAATTATTAACGGGAGGGCTTCCATTATATGTGATTGGTGCTTTATCAATTATCAAAAACGAATATTCTGGAGAGGCCGATATTTTTTGTGATGCAATGTTTTCCTTATCTCATACAGTGTCAACTCCACAAGAAATAATTCTGTCTAAGATATTTGACACTTTAAATTCCAAAGCAAAAACTGTATCTGCAATTTTAGGTTTATGTAAAATTCCCTTAACAAATGATGAAGCTATGGTTCTTTTGGAGAAGGGGATTACTAATAAAACTGATGCCGGCACAGCATTAAGGGAATTGAAAGCAAATTCAATCATAGTAAATTTCTCCAAAAATCAAATAGCATTACACGATGCGATAAGACCCTTAGCTGCGATCTATTTATTGAATTTTGATAAGGAAGTTATAACGATTATTAAAAAATGTATAGTAGAACTTTTGCAAAAATCCATTAACCTTGAACGAAACGTTTCAAGAATGAATTTTCTCATTAAGCTTCTTCCTGAAATAGGTGAATTAGCTACATTAGTCGATCTTGCAACAAATGAATTGTTCCATGAACAAGGAGATATCTTGTCTTTAAAATTTGAACTTGAAAATGCCGCAAATGATGAATGTTCTTCCTTTGCCAATCAATACTGGGCTCATGATGCTTTAGCCTATTGGGAATCCAGAGATGGGGGTATTCCTTCTAAAATTCGCTTACAAAAGCTGAGAGAAATTATTAAGAAAGGTAACCTGGGTTCAAAAGAAATGCTGGGCCTTTGCTTTAAAGAAATGATTAGTGAATCATCACTAAGTAATAAAACTAAAGTTGATAAGTTATTTAAACATGGCCAAAAACTTGTCGTAGAGGGAAGCCAAGAGCACAGGTTACTCAGGTATAACTATGCTGTGGCTCTTTATCGATTAGAGGAGTTCAATTTTGTTTTACCGATACTTGAAACGCTAATAAAGGATTATTTTATTCTGTTAGGTATACAGGAAGATTTGGTTAATTTTCGAGGGCTTGAAGAATTGGTCCCATTTTTAAATGATGATATTAAAACAGATGAGGTAAAACGATTAGGAGATGTTTTAAACTTTTGGTGTAATGTTAGAGTTGACCTTGGGCAGAGTCCACTGACTCGGCGAATTTTAGCAATGAAATTCTATTGTCTTGCGCATGCAGGTAGATCAGCTATTACAGCGGGCTTTGAATGTGTAGAAGATTTTATTCATATAATCAAAGACCCACATTTTGCAAAGCTTACAATGGAAACTCATGTGTTTCCTTTAATTAAGGAATTTGAGCTTTTGGATATGGTGATTGAAGCACGGGGAAGGTATGCAGTTACTTTGGCTTGGTGCGGATTAGCCAATGAAGCAAATGACGAATTGAAAAAAATTTCCAACTATGTCGGAGATAGCAGTTTTCCAAATTTTTTAAATGAATGTTTTGATAAGGTTGGGTTAATCACAAAAATTCATAAAGTCTCGAAAACATTGAAAAATAAAGGATCATAGGTTTATTAATAACTCCTTACAAATACCCGGCGATTTGCTTCTCTAATAAGACATCTGGTTTATCATTATGCTGCTTCGCTATGCAGATTTTGAAGCCCCTGGCATATACACTGTTGTATCGTCTCATAGATTATTGTATAATACTACGTGCAAGATCCGAAGGTTTATCCGAAGCCTATAATGCTCTGTACACTCGATTCTAATAAAACGCTAGATCCTTTAAGCACGTACTATTAGTTCTCTGTAATGTAAAGATTGTTATAATCATAATGCTGCCTGAGACAGTAAGTAGTTTTTCAAATTGCCCATTTGTACACATTGCCGCTTTATAATTATCCACGACCATTTCGCGTAAAGGTAAGCTTCAGCAGTTGTTACTTATTCTATAAATTATTATATTAGCATTAGTTTAAATATTGGTATAATGGGTAATTTACTCGGTAACGAAAAGTTTGAAGTAGAAGTTGACGGCGTAAAAATTATCGTGACGGAACATACTGTACAAGATCAGCAGGTATATCGCTTGATCTTTAATGATAAACGCCCGCCTTTGGTTATTACGAGAGTCTCCACCTGGCAAGGTGCTATGTGGACCAGTGTTCCACAAGGGCGGCAGCCTGAAGCGGAAACTTTTGGACAGATCGTTGCCCTGTACCTGGATCGGAGGTAATTTGTGTTATTATAATGGACAGCGTGTCTCTCGGACTGAGTTTATACGCCTGATGGACCTTGAAAAAGCAGTGATGAATTATGATTTTTTGGATCAGGATTTACACGATGGTTTTAGTTACGGAAATATTGCGGTGTTGAAGCCAACTGCTGACAAATGTAATTTTGATATAGTACAAATGGAATGGGGATTTATTCCGTACTATGTCAAAAACAGGGAAGATGTCAAGAAGATGCGCTTCGGTTACAAGGACGCTTCCGGCAAGTGGCACCAAGCCTATACAACGCTGAATGCAAAAGGAGAGGAGCTGCTTTTGGTAGATGAGAAAACCGGCAGAGAGAAAATGTTTCGCAAAGCGGCTCTTGAAAGGCGATGCCTTATTCTATCGAGCGAATTTTATGAGTGGCGTCACATTTTTCCGTTAAATAAAAGAACAGGTCAGCCGCTGAAGACTGCAAATAAGTATCCATACCATATCGGCTTAAAAAATAAAGAGTATTTTTTCATAGCAGCGATCTGGCAGAACTGGACGGATAAAGAGACCGGAGAAACGGTCGATACCGTTGCCTTGGTAACAACAGAAGCCAATTCAGTAATGAAGCAAATTCACAATAGCAAAAATAGAATGCCTACAATGCTTCCAGATGAATTAGCATGGGAGTGGATGATTGGCGATCTATCGGAGGAAAGGATTACGGAGCTCGCGACCTACCAGATCAGCGCATCAGAAATGGAAGCCTATACAGTAGAAAAAGATTTCAAAACAAAAGGGACACCAGGAAAGGCATTTGTATATGCGGAGGTGCCGGAACTCGCATATGAATTATAAATAAAGCCGTGCGCTAATGGCACGGCTTACATCATATTCCTATCTATTTCAGATGCTATTTCTGCTAAAAGCTCTCCGTCAATATCTGGAGGATCTATCGCCTCTAATCCATTTCCTGTACCTCCGAAAACGACTTACAGACCGTCAATTTCTGTGGTAAATAAAAGTTTATCATTATCGACGTAGGGCTGTATTAAGTACGCTTTATCCCTTACCTTTACTTCAAAATAATCCATAGGTCACTTTTCACTATAACCTCATAGATGCTTAAATTGTTTTATTTACTGTGACTGATTTGATTTATATTAGAAAGTTGGCAAGTAAGATCTTACTCAATTACCATTTTACCTAAAGAAGAAATTAACATCCCATAAGTATTTAGTAAAGCATTTTTATTCCCTGACTCTTTTCGTTCGAGGTAATCGATTATTTCAATTAAATATCTTCTAAACATTTTGTTCTCATTCAAAGAGTTCATACTTGGAAATAAATACGACATTCGATACTCCAATGTATTGTATCTATATAGAATTTGTTTAGCATTTTCGAGATCGTAATTCTTTGCTTCCCATTTAGAAATGGTACTATCCATCTCGTTTTTAAAATGGTTAAGCTCTTCTCTCTTCATAGTCATTAATGCTATTTTTTTATCCATATCCAATGAGCGTTCATGGTTGGAGTTGGCTATTGATTGAATAGTAACGGTTAAGTAAATAAATATGCAGATGTTAATGATGGAGAGAAGAGGGTTTAGGACACCGCCCATAAAATCACCAAATTGCGCCCATTGTGAAATATCATTTGACAGTGGTGAGGTAGAAAATTTAATGAAGAATAATAAGATTGAAAGTACTATGAGCGCACAACACACACCCATAGCGATAATTAATTGTTTGTTATATTTCATTGTTTTAATGTTCGGTTTTTTTCTTGTTTTATCCAACCTTATCTTTGAGCCTATATTTAAATCAACGGATTGCTGTAGCTTAAATGTTTAGATGCCGCAAACGTTGTAGAACTCCGTAATTCTTCCGTACATTTCATGCGAGAAAATATACCATTCCATTGCGTTCATGTCTTGCATTTTGTTTCCGTTGATTCGCCCTTCATTTAATAACGTATAAAAATCAGGGCCCGATCCAATTGTGGCATTTTTTTCTACTATGGAAGGAATATATTTTCCGCTGGTAAAGGTATCAGAGAGCAATTGTTTTTTTCCATCCAGCCCTCGCATATTTAAAAGCTCCAGCCCCGATTCAAGCTGCCTGGAAAAAAAAACATTGAAATAGCCTTTGGGATTTAATGATGCTTGGATGGCTCTCATTGATGCAATGGTATTATTGATAATTTTTCCCTCGCTTGGCAAATTACTACTCAAAAGAAATTCTTCAAGATCAAATTCTTTTGACTTTGAATAAGATTCTTTATAGTTGTTTGTCAAATTAAAAAGTAAAAAGCCAAGATCAAGTTCTCTAACAAAATTTTCCGGACGATTTCCCCAAACTGCCATATATTCTTTGTCAATCTTCAATTTACCTAAAACGTTTACGTCCAAATTTAAGACCACTGTCGCAATTGATGATGCGACATCGTATGCTTCATAAACATCACTTATTCCTAAGATATTTGAAACCATATGGAGTGCACAGTTGTACTCCCACATCTGCTGATTGTAAACAATTGTTCTCATCATTTTTTTTTGGAAGTTCTCTTTTGCCTTTTCCCGATGCTCTCCTTCAGGTATCTGCGCTATTACGTTTTTTTCAAGTATAGTTTCTTCATAAATTGCATTTACCTCTAACAGTGATGCAATTGATATCGGAGTCCTTAAGCTCAAACCATTATTTGGTTCCCAAAATCTCATGAAAAGGATAGGATTCTTAGTAAGATTGCCCAGCGCATCAAATCTTAATCCACTGGTAATTCGCCATTTCCAAGCATCAAGTGGTGTATGGTAATTTGCCTCACCAGTTATTTCCGGATAATAGTCAAGGTATCTTAATTTTTTTTCCAAAATTTTGTAAGATGCCATTTTATAAAACTCCTTTTCGTCCATGCTAAATTTGGAATTGACCGCTTCATATAGACTGAGAATTCTTTTTTGTCCCCATAGCGATGAAAGATGATCGATGTGATGCCTTATTTCATGGTACAAGATTTTTTTTCCTGGTAGTTGTGAAATTTCAGATTTGGAAATTTCCTTTAGCTGCCTTGAAGTTATTGTTTCCAGACTGATGCAGAAAGATGTCGGCGAATAAGATGCAACATTTTCACTAATTGTAGGGAATGAAACTCCTGTTTTTAATTTTCGCATATTTGATTAAGGTTATAGCCGAAGCTATGGTTTATTCTACTCGATTTAAATCTTCGATTTCAAATATTTTAAATCAGTCAAAATTTCCTCTACGGCACTTTTTACTTGACTTATTTCACTTTTTGGCTGTGGCATTTGCCTGCTCTGATAACTATGAAATTGCCATATTTCCAATACATCAGCTACCTCTACTGTATAAGGTTTGAATTCCGGGTTAAGGGATTCCAGCAAGAACAGGTGCTCTTCCATTGTTACAAATTTAAAAACGAAGTCCTGCGCATCGTTTAAAATCAAAATACAGGGCGTTTGGGGCTTAATTTCGCGCCAATCTTCAACGAACCGACAAATAACCTCACTGCCGGAAGGAAGCGGCAACATCGAGTCTCCACTGATCGGGAACATACGAAATGTCCCACCCGGCAGGTTCGGTAATGTAAACTTTGGTAGGGCTGCAATAAAATCAGGATCGGCGTGGCCTGCCAGATAACCCGCTTTAGCTTTTACAGGAATATACTCCAGGTTTTCTTTGTTTTCTGCATTCACAGTAATCGTCAGTAGCCTCAACTTCTTTCCTGAGATATATTCCAGACCGCCTGTCTCCAGCTTCCTTAACTCAAAATCACTCCACCTGGTGAGATCTGATTTTACAAGGTCGTCTACGGAAAACTTAAAAAAGGCAGCAATTTTTATAAGGTCTACCAATGGCGGGTTTTCTGTCTTCCCATTTTCCATTGCAGTATACTTGGCACGGGTATATCCTAACAGTTCAGCCTGCTGTCCCTGGCTAAATTTTCGGCGTGTCCGGAGCAATTTTAAATTGCTGTGGAAAAAAACTTTTGCGTCTGTCATTTTGTAATGTTATTATAGATGACATTCATTTTGTTACTATTAGTGACAAATGTATAAAAAAATATTGTGAAAAATGGAAAGGCAAGTAATTCACTGTGATTTGGATACATTTTTTGTATCGGTTGAAAGGCTATTAAACAGTGACCTGAAGGGAAAGCCTGTGTTGATCGGAGGCAGTTCCGATCGTGGTGTTGTGTCATCCTGCAGTTATGAGGCCCGAGCGTATGGCATTCATTCAGCCATGCCGATGAGGTTGGCAAGGCAATTATGTCCAGAAGCAATTCTGGTTCGTGGAGACCATGACCTTTATTCGAAGTATTCCAATATCGTTACAGAAATCATTGAGCAGCGGGTGCCGGTAGTGGAAAAGGCCAGTATTGACGAGCATTATATCGAAATGACCGGTATGGACAAGTTTTTTGGCACTTGGAAGATGACCCAGGAGTTACGGCAACTGATCATGAAAGAAACCGGTCTGCCGATATCCTTTGGCCTTTCGGCCAATAAAACCGTAAGCAAGATTGCGACCGGTGAGGCAAAGCCCTGCGGAGAAAGAAAGATAGATCAGGGATCGGAAAAACCATTCCTTGCGCCACTGTCAATTCGTAAAATTCCTGGGATCGGCGAAAAAACCTACCCGGTTCTGAGAAACATGGGCATTTCACGAATTATAACGCTCCAGGAAATGGATGTTTTTACGATGAAACGGGTAATGGGAGAAAACGGGGTAATGATCTGGAAAAAGGCAAATGGCGTGGATGACAGCCGGGTTACACCCTTCCATGAGCAAAAAAGTATGAGCAAGGAAAATACTTTCCAGCAAGATACCATTGATATGACCATTCTCCGTAAAATTATGCTCTCTATGGTCGATGAATTGGCTTTTGATCTGCGCCAAGAAAATAAGCTGACTTCCTGCATTACGGTGAAGATCAGGTACAGCAATTTTGATACGCATACGCAGCAAATGAAAATACCTTTCACCGCATCAGAGCGTGTGATCTCAGAAAAGGTATTGGCTTTATTCCATAAGCTCTACAGCCGACGGATGTTGATCCGGCTAATAGGGGTAAAATTTAGCAATCTGATCCAGGGCAGTTATCAGGCTGACCTTTTTGATGACAGGCAGGAGGATTTAAATCTTTCGAGGGCTATGGATCATATCAGGATGCGTTTTGGAACTAAATCAGTCATGAGGGGCTTTGCCTTGCCGGAAATAGAAAGATAGGAGGAAATGTGGGATGTTGCTAAACGTACATAGTTGTTATAGCCTGAGATATGGCACTTTAAGTCTCGATCAGATAATCGAAGGCATGCTGCTTTGCGGGTATGACACTGCAGTGCTAACCGATATCAATAATTCTTCGGCCTCACTTAATTTTATAAAAAAATGCAGAACTGCGGGGCTTAATGGTCTTGCCGGTATGGAATTCCGAAATGGCGATCAGCTCCTTTATATCGGGATCGCAAAAAACGAATACGGTTTTCAGGAACTAAACGAATTTATGACGAAGGCTAACAGGGATGAAGTAAAATTACCATCTACGGCGCCTGAATTCAACAATGTTTTCTTGATATATCCCTATGGTGCCATTGACGTAAAAGGATTGCGAGATAATGAATTTATCGGAATCCAACCTACGGATCTGAATAGAATTGTATTCGAGCCTGCCTCAAACTATGACCGGTATGTGATCCTGCAAACGGTATCTTTCCGTAAGCATGAGTTTAAGCTGCATACCCAACTTCGTGCAGTCGCGCACAACCTCCTTATCTCTCAACTTCAATCCAGCCAGGTAGGCAGGCCGGATGAAGTGTTTTTAACGAAGGTGCAGTTGTTGAATGCTTATAAACATTTCCCTACCCTGATCAGCAATACCAACAAGCTCCTTGGGCAGTGCTCCTTTGATTTCGATTTTAAGAAGATAAAAAATAAAGAGACTTTTACGGGGAACAGGTATGATGATAAACAATTGCTTCAAAAATATGCTCTGGACGGCCTAAAGCGACGGTATAATTCTGGTGATAAAGTAGCAAGAGACCGTGTTCTAAAGGAACTGGATATTATTGATAATTTGAACTTTTCCAGCTATTTTCTAATTACTGACGATATATGCCGATATGCAAGGAGCAAGGATTTTTATTACGTAGGAAGAGGGAGCGGAGCAAATAGTGTTGTGGCCTATTGCCTTGGAATTACTGATGTTTGTCCTATAGAATTAAATCTTTATTTCGAGCGGTTCCTAAATCCCAAGCGCCAAAGTCCGCCGGATTTTGATGTTGACTTTTCTTGGACAGACCGGGACGAGATTTACGATTATATTTTTCGACGTTATCAATCCGGGCATACTGCTTTGATGGGTGCTATGAGTACCTTTCAGGACAGATCCATGATACGCGAGATGGGTAAAGTTTATGGCCTGCCTAAAGGCGAAATAGACCGAATGGTACTTGAACCTGACAACATGCTTAATAAAAATGAGGTCACGGATACCATCCTTTCTATTTGTGGGCAGCTGCCTCCGGATTTCCCCAACTTACGCACCATCCATGCCTGTGGTGTACTTATATCTGAAAAGCCAATAACTTGCTACTCTGCGCTTGACTATCCCCCTAAAAATTTACCTACGGTTCAGTTCGATATGCATGTGGCCGAAAGTATAGGGTTTGAAAAATTCGATATCCTAAGTCAACGCGGACTCGGGCATATTAAAGAGTGTATAGATGTTATTAAAGTGAATCGCGGGAAGGATGTTGATATCTCCAATCCTCATCGCTTTTTCAATGATCCAAAGATCGCTGACCAACTACGTTCGGCCAATACGATAGGATGTTTTTATATTGAATCTCCAGCAATGCGCCAGCTGATCAGTAAGCTAGACTGCGATAATTACCTCACCCTGGTGGCAGCTAGTTCAATTATACGACCCGGTGTTGCCAGTAGCGGCATGATGAAAACCTATATTGAACGACATAAAAATCCGGAAAAGGTCCAATACCTGCATCCTGCCTTTAAGCAAGAACTGGAAGATACTTACGGCGTTATGGTATACCAGGAAGATGTTATGAAAATCGGCCACCGGTTCGGTGGCCTCGACCTGGCGGACGCGGATGTATTACGCAGGATGATGTCGGGTAAGTACAGGAATAAAAAGCATTTGGTAGAAATAGAAGATAAATTCTTTGCCCATTGCAAGGCCCAGGACTACCCGGAGGAAATTTCAAAAGAGGTCTGGCGGCAAATGGAAAGTTTTGCCGGTTATTCCTTTAATAAAGCGCACTCCGCATCTTTTGCCGTCGAAAGCTACCAAAGCTTATTCTTAAAAACCTACTACCCGATTGAGTTTATGGTTGGTGTGCTTAATAATTATGGTGGATTCTACAACAGGATGGTCTATGTCAATGAGGCTAAAAGAGCAGGAGGAGAAATCCAGCTTCCCTGTGTCAATGAAAGTGAACTGCGCACTTCAATCCAGGGAAAGCAAGTCTACCTTGGCTTTGACTGTATTTTAAACCTGGAAGGCAAATTAGCGGAGCGGATACCGGCGGAGCGTTTGTTACAAGGGGAATATACCAGCCTGGAAAATTTCACACTCCGCACTAGTGCGTCGCTGGAGCAACTGATTATTCTTATACGCTGTGGTGCCTTCCGTTTTACAGGTATTGGCAAAAAAGAATTATTATGGGAGGCCCATCTATTATTGTCTGACAAAAGGAAAGAGAATACCAGTGCTCTTTTGTTTGAAAATATGATGGCAAAACCGGTGCTGCCAAAATTGGAAACCCATTTCCTGGAAGATCTATACGATGAAATACAGCTTTTCGGTTTCTGTGTCTCGGGGAGCTTGTTCGATATTGCAAAGTCAGAATATCGAGGTGGTATAAATGGCAAAGATTTGAAAGAGGCGGAAGGTCGGATTGTACGTATTGTGGGCGTTCTGGCAACCTACAAAATTGTTCCAACCAAGAATGGTACAACCATGAAGTTTGGAACTTTTTTAGATGTGGAAGGCAATTTTTTCGATACCGTCCATTTCGCACCATCACTTAAAAAGTATCCGCTGTATAGTAGTGGACTGTATTTAATCGAGGGCAAGGTCGTGCTCGATTTCGGGTGCCCGGCTATTGAGGTTATCAAATGCGGACGAATGCCTATGCAACCTGATCCAAGAAGCGCATAACGATTATTACAATGCAAATTTAAAATTGTTGGCAAAAACATATCGACAAATAATCATAATACATTGAAATATAAATCAATATATGTACATTGTTTTATAATTTTATATTATGTCAGCAAAGGTTATTTTTTATATCAAAGTGGTGCTTTCAAAAAATAAAGCGCTATGGGTCTTTAGAAACGTCCTCCTTCTATTGTTTATATACTGGGGAGCTCTACTTAAGGCTCAATCTACTGCAGAAGGCCTGACAGCCGCACTTTCCACAGCGTACAAACAAAATGACTTTCCGGGCTTTAGTGTAGCCATTGTAAACAGCGATAGTATTTTATATGAAAATGCCTTTGGCTTCGCTGATCTGGAAAAGAAAATACCTTATACCACAACCACTGTACAGCCTATTGCATCCCTAAGTAAGCTGTTCATTGGAATGGCGGTTATGAAAGCTATAGAGCAGGGTTTGTTTACGTTGGACACGGATATCAACAGCATATTGCCTTTTAAAGTAACACATCCGTACAGCCCTGAAATACCTATTGCCTTAAAGCATTTGGTTACGCATACCTCCGGGATTACGGACAATGCCGACACGTACAAAAAGACTTACCTATACAACGTACCCATTCAGGAGGATAATCCGATTTACGGGCAGCTAAAATCCAAAGGATATGGCGCTGAAGGGAAAGACACTACTTTGGCTGCGTTCCTCACGGATTATCTGAGCCCTTCCGGTTCCTATTATTCCAAGAAAAACTTTAGTAAAAGCGCACCGGGTAAAAGATATGAATATTCAAATATTGGCTCCGACCTGGCCGCCTGGCTGATAGAACTGAAATCAAGTATGTCCTTTTCCCAGTATACGCAAAAGCATATTTTGCAACCCCTCCAGATGACACATGCCACCTGGTCTACCGCCGACGCAGACCAGGAAAAGCTGTCCGCCCTATATACCGGTGATGATAAACCATACCCAAAATACAGTTCCGTAGCCTACCCTGATGGAGGGCTTACCACTTCTTGTCATGAGCTGAGCCTTTTTCTGAATGAAGTAATTGCCGGACAGCAAGGGAAGGGGCAAATTCTTAGCCCGGCTTCTTATGCTACAATGCTTCAACCTGCCTTTTCAGACTCCTATAAACCAGAAAATTTAGACCCCGCAGAGCCGAATATCGGTGTGTTTTATGCCATAAAGAAAAGTGGTGTTATCGGTCATAGCGGCAGTGATGGCGGTGTTACCGCTTTTCTGTTTTTTAACCCCGTTAAGGGCTATGGTATGCTATTCCTAGCCAATACCGAAATGGAAGGGCTCAATGGTATCAATAAAAACCTGATGACAGGCTTCGAGAAAATGTGGGGCATTATGGGCCAGTATGCGGGAAAATTGCAATCGGATAAATAACGACAAAAGAATATTAAAGCATGGTAACTTTTGAGCTAAGGCGGAAACAGAAAAAGCCATGTATGGGTTTTACCTTTTCCGTCCAGCTGCTGGTAAACCTTTAGAAATAATTAGATAACAAATAAAAGATGGAAAGAAAAGACTTGATTGAACTGGTAGAAAAGATCAGGAATGCGGAAGGTGTATCGGAAAAGGAAAACGATGATTTGATAGATCAATTCCTGGCCCATGTTCCTGACCCTAATGCCGCAAACTATATTTTTGAAAAGGAATACGAAGACCTTTCAGCGTCGGAAATAGTTGACCGGGCTTTGGCTTATAAACCATTTATGTTATGATAAAATTTTAAAAATACGATTATGAATCAAAATCAAAAACTGATGTCAAATGGTGAGCAAGAGCTATTCTCTAATAACAGGTAACTGGTAGGAGGGAAGATGGTTATCCTTACAATTAGAGGATGAGGATGAGAAATAAGCGTTCCAGGATCTACCTGTTTGTACTTTGCCGGAAAGCATCTTTAATACCAATCAGATAAGTAAAATAAGCACGATGTTTAACATTATTATTTCAGCATTACTACTTTTAGCTGTCGTTATTGGGATTACACTTAAGCTTAAAAATTGGAAGCAACGGATCGTCTTTTTAGCTGTGATCTTTATTTGTGTTCCCCTTACCTTATTGTATTGGTACAAATGGGGCTTTACTAATAGAGAAGCTAAGTTGAGGGAGGCTGAGGTAACCTGCAGGCAGAAAAAAACTATTGATGAACTGCATATACTTTTTATCGGTTATGATGAAAAGGATGTAAAGGAGAGATGTTTCTCTGTTCATAAAAATTCGCTGGGCGACATTCTGGACACTAATAATCATCAGGTTGAAATTAATGCAGACCATGCTGACTTCTATTACAGTCACCCCTTGCAGGCTGACGAAAAGTTAGAGATTACAATAGGCCATAATCAATACGCCATTTCAAATTTCGTATTAACTGCGGTTGCAAATTATAATATGGGTGGCCCTGTTATCAGCGGCTGCAGGATAGATAGCGCAGATATAAATGGAAAAAGAATGGCTCTGGATCAAAATATTATTATTCATAAAACTGATAGCTATAATGATTAAACGGTTTGGTATATCGGTACCGACATTGATAATAATTCTTGCTTTTGGCCTTGTGAAACAGGGTAATGAACCCTTGAATATCAAGGACTTTAGATTAGACTTCAACATTGAAAATTTCTATGCCCCGTCCCTTGAAAAAGCAAAACTTTACAAGGAACAGAGGGATGCGATACTAAATGGTAAAGGCGAGAAAGAATTCGGTGATAAGCTCATTGATCCCTGGAGTTTTGAAACCATCTCTATAGAAGCGGTTTTTGTGGACGATAATTACGAATCGTCCAACCAGCTTGTAGGGACGCAGTATAATATGAAGTCTTGGACAGAAGGTAGTGAAATTGCTCACTATGGTGATATGTATTTTGATGCGTTACATATGATGCGTAGCAAGGAAGGGGATTTTATGGCGCTGGTAGCTACAAATCAAAATGAGAGTGAAGCGTCTTTCAAAAAATTACTTTCTGAAATTAAAACGAAATATGGCAAGCCGAAAGTATCCGCCGAAGATTTCTTCGGCGGATACTATCTTTATTCCTGGCAGCTAAGAGATCGCTTGTTAGCTATATGTTCTAAATACAATAACAAAGCAAATGAGCTGAAAATTGCTGTGGATTTGGATCAACAGGAGATTGATTCCTCTAATAAGCCAGCTTTCGATTCAAAGCTTTTTATCGTAAACAATAAATACAAAGATGCTTTGTCCGGGCATTTGAAATCAGGCGCCTGGCTTTATTTTAATGATCTTTTAAAAAAATAATTTTGAATCTTTTACTGCCACTATTCGAGATTGTAGGCTTTTAAATTATAGAATTCTATTTCGGTATTTTCCCAAGCCGCTAGGGCTAGTTCATTTCCTTTTAATGGGCTGTAGAATAACTCAACTTGTAATTTTGAATTAAGGTAAACCAGGTATTTATCATTCCGTTTTAGAACAGTCACCTTATAGGATGTTCCTTTTTTTAGTGCAGGATGATTATTTTTTGAATGTTCTATCTTGTCATGTTTGTGGTCACCACCATAACAGTTTTTGATTGTGATGCGACGACGGCTAATAGATAGCCAAGTAGATCCTAGGCTATCGTCATAACCCCAATAAATTGACAATGCTGTTTTGTATTTTTTGGAGACTTCCCGGATAACAAACGAAGCTTGAATTTCAAAATCTTTCGAGTAATCAATATGAACATTTTTGTTGTAATATGCCCAATTGCCATTTGATTTTTTATTAGTAATTTTTAATAGGCCATTACCTATCGTTGCGGTTACAGCGGAATCTTTATCTGAATCTTTGCTCCATTCATTTTTGTTGTCATCGAAATTATCTTCAAATGAGTAATTATTGATTCGTCGATCTGAGGTAATAGATTGAGCGAAAATTTGAAAGTTTAAGAGGCAAAATGCAACAAAGAAGAATTTTTTCATAAATATTTTTTTGATTGAAACTTTTAGATTAATTAGGAAAATCATAAACAATTCGGGATTTGCTATGAAAACTTAAAATTTTTTAAGCAAGCGACTAAATGTCAATTTTTTTTACGATATTTCTGTTAATCAACTCGATTGTACTGCAATTACTAAAATGGTATTTTACCGAGAAAGTAGTTAATGGTCATGATTTTAGATTCAAGATCAAATTTGGAAATTGATACATTAATTGTCGCTTCATTATCCAAATTTTGGGTAATCAATAACTCTAATGCCGAAATTAAGCCCTTCTCATACCGTTTTGTAGCATATTCTAAAGCTGTGCGCGTTGAATGTTGAGTACTGACTGCGGTTTTATAAGTTAGGAGTGATGTTTGCCCATCATTGAATGCTTGATAAACGTCCTTCTTTAATTGGAGCTTTGCTTCATCATCGAGGTAATTGGCCGTTTGAATATCAATTTGGGCTTGTCTTATTGCGTATCTGGTCGATAGCCCATTAAATAGTGGGATGCTTATTCCAAGGGAAAAAGAATGCGAAAGGTTATTGCGCAACTGCTTTCCCCAAGGCATATTCTGTATTTCACCATTGGGAAGCATCTCAAAATAAGTGGATGAGTAATTAGTGCCCATTGATGCGCTAAGACTTAATCTAGGGTAGAGGCTAGCCTTTGTAATCTTATAATTTTCATTGGCGATCTTTCTATTAATTCCTGTCCCTAAAGTCTTGGCAAACCGCGTTACAGCTATATTGTAGATTGTAGCAGGTGTCAATGACAAGACATCGAGACTTAAGTTTTGTAGATTAGAATCTTCAAGAGATAATTGTTCTTCAAAATCAAGATTTAGTAGAGCTTTTAACTCAATTATTGCTAGTTCTTTGTTTAAAAGAGCTTTTATATATGCAGCGCTATCCAGGGAAAGCTGCCCTCGTACCTGTGCAAGATCTTGCCCGTTACTTCTGCCTGCACGAAGTAACTGGTCGGTTTGAGCTACTTGTCGTGTGCTAAGATCTAATTTCCCTTGCCCGATTTTTATCTGCTCTTGGGCAAGTAATATCTTTATGTATGCAGTTGCTATACTTAGAAATAAATCATTTTCCGATTCTTCTTGTTCAGTATCTACCACATTTCGCATCAATTCTTTTTTTTTGATTTCATGCTGCTTCTGAAACCAACCGAACAACAAGACATTTCCCGAACTATTTAGGCCAGTAAATTCGTAAGAACTATTTTCAAATTCATTGGTGGTTGGATTGATTGATCTACCGTAGTTGCGTCCATAATTTGTGTTTATTGAAATACTAGGCAACAAAGAAAGTTTACTTTGTTCAAATTGCAATTGTGCAGTACGTTTGCTAAGTACAGTACGATTTATAGTTAGATTGTTTTTCTTCGCGTATTCAATACAACTACTTAAGGTCCATGTTGTGTCATGCCCACTGGCAATATGTGATATTGACAATATAAGAAGCGTCCAGAAGGTGAATTTGCCATTGTATTTACTTTTCATTTATCTTCTATGTTTTCCATAAATGTTTTCAAATAATCTTTGTAACAGACTTTTATTTTCTGTCATGATTTCGGCAATTCCAACGATTTGGGCTTGCTCTGGAATTAACTTATCAGAATTAGATTTTAAACCATTTACCAAATCAATGTCAATTGCGAATGTCGTATCCATTGCCACACTCGATTTTGATTTGACAATACCCTTCAAACTCCCGTATTCCTCATAAGGATAAGCGTAAAGCTTTATCTGGACTTTTTGGTTTGGTTTAACCTTGCCTGCTCCGACAAGGCTTATGTCTCCTCTTGCAATGTATTTTTGAATTGGTGGGGTAACGACCATTACTGCTTCTCCAGCCTGAACAAATTGATTCTCTTTCCAATATTTAAAAAATACAACTTGACCAGAAACTGGTGTTCGTAATACATACATCTCTTCCCATTTAGCATAACTTCCGTTGTAGGCTTTCGCTGCATCCCTAATTTTTTGTAGCAAAGCATTTTCATCTATTTGATATTGGATAATAGCATCAGTCATATTTTTCTGAATCTCCTTTTCCTGTAACCTACTTTGCAATATGGTTGCGTAATTCCCCTCGGTGTTTATCTGTTGATTTAATAGTTCCTTCTGTGCGGTTTCATATTCGACTCTTGACATCACAGTCTGTGCAACCAACGAAGAATCTAAAGAAAATCGCTGTTGCTGAATGTTTAATTGTTCCTTTAAACGTTTGTCCTTTTTTGACAGTTGTTCCGAAAGCATTGATTGATATCCTGACTGCTGTTTGAGGTGCCCAATCTTTGCAGCATACCCATTGTGTTCCAAAAAGAACCGGTAATTCATTAACGCTTGTAGTATTGAGATATAATCATTCTGCAGATCACCTAAATTCATAGGATTTGAACTAACATTATATACCATTTCCTTAAGGTCTATACTCGTGTCGATAGATTTAGCAATATTGGTAACAGCCAAAACATCTTTGAAATTGGCTGTATTCGACAGGATACAAAGAATTTGATTTTTTACTACTGAGCTGTTATTTTCAACTAATATGCTTTGTATTGGAAGGTTGTTTCGCGCAATTATTTGAACCGGTGGATTCGCAGATGAAATGGTAACCTTAGCTGGAATAATATCTGGATATTTAAAAAATCCGGCACCTACCAATAGTCCAATAAATAATATTGCCATAAGGGAAATCCCCCATCGGGTAATCCAGGAGGGGAATCGCCCCATTATTTCCTGGACTTCTTCGGAACGGTGGATATAAGGTTCATCCTTTTCCGCTATTCTTTGCTGCCCGTTTGTATGATTTAATTTTTCTGACATTTTTTTAATTTTAATTACCCAGTTCCAGTTGGTTCTTGATAAGGTCAAAATACAATCCTTGCCTTGCAGCTAATTGTTCATGTGTTCCAGTCTCAACAATTTCGCCTTTTTCCAATACCACAATCTGGTCAGCGTGTTTGACAGTACTTAGTCTGTGAGCAATAACAACCACTGTTTTACCTTTAAAAAATTCTGACAAATTTTGTATAATAATCTTTTCGTTATTTGCATCTAATGCACTGGTAGCCTCATCAAAAAATAAATATTCTGGATCTTTGTAAACGGCCCTTGCGATCTGGATACGTTGTTTTTGACCAGTACTTATCCCTGCACCAGTATTACCAATTTTTGTCTGATATCCGCTAGGAAGTTCCTCTATGAACTCCCTAATGTTTGCAACAGAAACGGCCTTTTTTAATTTAATTACATCTACATGCTCATCACTTAATGACACGTTTCTTGCAATTGAATCTGAGAAAATTGTGCCTTCCTGCATTACCGAGCCAACTTTACTCCTCCAAAGTCCTGGGGAAATAGTATTAAATGATTTGCTTCCAATAAAAATATCACCTTTTATAGGTTCATAAAATTGCAAAAGCATTTTCATTAAGGTAGTCTTCCCGCTGCCAGATGAGCCTACGATAGCAGTAACTTTCCCTTCGGGTATTAAAAGATTTATATTTTTTAGCACAAACGGTGATTGAGGACCCTCATATTGAAATGAAATATTCTCCAATCGTATTGCACCAAGATTATTTTCTATCTCCTCATAAGGTGATCCAGAATCGGTTTTTTCTTCCTGCTTGTTATGTATTTCGCCAAGCCTTTCCAAACTGATTTTCGCGTCTTGTGCTGCTTGGACAAAACCCAGTAACTGATCAAGGGGTCCGTTCATTTGACCAATTATGTAGCTTACAGAGAGCATCATACCCAAGGTCATTTGTCCTTCTATTACTGCGTTTGCACTGACAAATGAAATCAATATATTTTTTAGCTGGGTAAAAAATACAGAGCCTACTTGTTGATATTGGCCTAGAGCCAAACCTTTTACACTGATCTTATATAGCTTTGCCTGTGTTCTTTCCCATTCCCAACGCTTTGCTGTCTCGCAGTTATTAAGCTTAATTTCCTGCATTCCGGTAATCATTTCAAAAAGGATATTTTGATTATCACTTAAGCGTTGAAAACGTTTGTAGTCTAGTTCTTTCCTTCGTTTTAAAAATATCACAATCCAGCCAACTGAGGCGGTGCTAAAAAGTAGAAAAACTATTAAAATAGGAATATTGTAGATTGCAAGAACTATGGAAAACACAATTAGGTTAACAAATGAAAATAAGGTTGAAAGCGTTGTGCCAGTTAAAAAATTTTGAATCCTTAAATGGTCTCCAATTCGTTGTTGTATATCTCCGATCATCTTAGAATCGAAGTATCTTATTGGCAAGCTTAACAATTTTACTAAGAAGTCTGAAATGATGCTAATATTAATTCTACTGTTCATATGCAATAGAATCCAGCTTCGGATCATCTCAATTACAGTCGTTCCAAGAAATAATAGCAGTTGACAGATTAAGATTAGGTAAACGTAGCTGATATCTTGACGATTTACTCCGTAATCAACCAAGCTTTGAGTCAAAAATGGAAATATTAAAGAGAATAATGCAGCCAACAATACACTTATAAAAAGTTGGATTAGGTATCTGCGGTATGGTTTTAGATAATTGAAAAGAAAACCAAAGCCACTCTTGGCTTGATGTATCCCCTCTTCATTAAAAAAATTTTGAGTCGGCTCAACCAAAAGTATGATGCCGGTCGTATTAGAATTTAGCCAGCATTTAAGGAAGGTTTCTTCATCAATTCTTACCATCCCATGTGCAGGATCTGCAATAGTAATCTTTGAATTTTTTTTTCCAAATCTTTGGGGGGGAAGAACTACGAAATGGCTTTGGTTCCAATGTATGATTGCAGGTAAAGGTGCGTCATTTTTCAAAGTCTCATAGCTGATCTTACTTGAAAGAGTCTTAAATCCTATTTTTTCAGCCGCTTCACTTATTCCTAGTAAACTTACACCATCACGAGTTAAATAGCTTTCATTCCGGAGATATTCAAGGGAGTAATTTTTACCATAGTATTTAGCAATCATCCGGACGCAGGTAGGCCCGCAATCCATTGCATCCAATTGTTTGTAAACAGGAAATTTTTTCAAATTTGGTGTTTTAAAGGCTATTTAATAACGACATCGGAAAGACCGTAATGTGCGATTGCATTCATTTTTAATGGGTTTGTACTCCAAGGTTCCCAAGTACATGTGTATGGATCATAACCACATTTTAGTGGCTTACTTAACTGATTTTCAGGATTGTCCAGAAATGCCCGACAATCAGTGCATACATGTCTGAATTCACAGTCTTTACAAACCTCAATAACATCCTTATTATATCTCCAGGATCGCTTAAACTCATCATGGTTAATAGCTTCTATTAGCTTGGTGTCCGAAATGTTTCCAAAAGACTTCCGCATGGAAGGACAATTTTTAATATTACCATCCAAATCAATTCCTACTTTTTTATTCAAGCATGAATTAAACTTTAATGATTCAGTAAATGATTCAGTTGAGGAAACGAACACACCAGGATGGATTACACCACAGCATAATTCGCTGGAAATTTTCTCTGTCCTATATAATATTGGCACCATGTACTCAGGTGATTGGTCATTAATTTCCTGAGCGCTGCTATGTATAGTAAGGCTTGTTATCCGTTTATGATTATCGCAAAAAGATTTCCATTCGAGAGTTGATATGTTTTCGTTATGTGGGACTATCAAGCTTACTGAAATTACAGTTGATTCATCAAAGCTTATTAACAATGTATTCAACTTGTCGATTGATAGTGGTTGGTAACTCCGCAATTCCACATATTTGCAATCCAATTCATCGAGTTGACTAGCGATTGCGAGAAAGTTATCGTAAACAGTCGGCCCAATATCAATCAGGGCATATGTAAGGTCAGAAGGGGAATCCCATTGCAAGTTTAAAGGAGGAAAAAGATTATGAATGCTTGAAAAGAATATCAATTCTTCCTTTATCAATAGTGAAAAATAATCGTCGATTGTATCATCATATTCGTTATCGAAGTGCTTTTTAACGTCTTCAATATTTGAACCTTGGAATTCAACCAGCAAGTCAAATAATGAATTAGGAATCAGGTGGAATTTACCTCTTTGAAGATCACAGATTGTACTCCTTTCGGCTCCTTTTACAAGTTGACAGTTAGCAAATAACCTAAATGGAAGTTCAGTTTTCATAAAAAATAATCAGAATAACTTTGAAATAGGTTTAAAAGGAGGATAAACACTGCAGAGGTGGCTTTTGTATCTTTCGATATATACATATTTGTTTACAAACACTGCGTGCTCTTTTTTTATTGGCGACAATTTCACAAATGATACCGGTAATTTGGGCATGATTTGGAGTGGAATCACTTCGGTAATTTTCATAAATATTCAGCAATTTTTTTTTCTATATAGAAATTACCGGCAGAAGATAGGAAACCATATTGTCCATACGGATTAACTTCCAAAAAGCAGTATTGTTGATCAGTTGTATAAATGAAATCTAATGAGCCATAATTCAAACCAACATTTTCCATCAACGTTGAAATTTTCATCTTTAGATCTTCTGGCAGATCAAATGGAACCTGTCGAATGGGATTATCATGATTGTCTTGTCTACCGTCAATCCGAGTTTGCTCATCAGATTGAGAGAAAATAGCAACCGCATGTATGTCCTTCTGGAAATAGAAAACGCGAATTTCAAATTCCTTTTCAACTAATTTTTGAATAAAAGAGGGAAGGAATTCTTCTGCCATACCGTTGATTATTTCATCGGTTACTTCAATAGTTTGTTGCCCACTTAAAATAATTTGTGAAGTATTAATACGAATACCGTTATCAATACTCTTATTTATAATTCTGCCCCATTTATTTTTGCAATGCTGTAAAGCTTTCTTCGTGATAACCACTTCTGAGGGAGGAATAATAAAGCCAACTTTTGAAGCTTCCTTTAATACTTTTAACTTGTTTATTTTGAATTCAGATGCAGGATTTAGTCCAAAAGTTTTATTCATCAAGTTTTCTGATCCTAAGAATGAAAAAATGGTTTTCGCCTCATTTTCGAGGAATCTGGAAATCTGTAGATTTAATTCTTTATCTTCTATAGGAAGAGGCGGTACTGTTAGGTTACCACCGTTAAAATAAAATGAATTCGTTGATGAATACAAATCAGAGTCACTCTTTAAGTTAATTACATCAGACTTGAAATTCAATTTCAAAAAATCATTAATAAAGCTTAATCGTTCAAAATCCTTCTTGAAATTGATAAGCCATTGGATGACCAGTAATGTCGTATCATCTGTTGGCCTTGTTAATAAGTAGACCATAGAAATTCGAAAGATTGTTTAGAAGAAAGTTGTCACTTTAATTGCAAATGTTTTCGAGTATCAAATCTGTACCCATCAAAAATGAATTTTCCGAATTTTTATCAGCAAAATTCATATACCTGGAGGCATTTGCACTAAAAATAAACTTAGTGTCAGGATTTCTAATTTGAAAAACTAATTTTTTTAAGTTATCATCTAAAGAATCTAAAAAAATTGACGCACGTAATTTATTTACTGTTTTAAGGTCCTCAGCACGCATTTTTTGTTTATAAATATTGCAGTTGTATTGGACGTAATATCCTGACGTTTGATAATCATTACCAGGTGATCCACCACTATATCCTTGGATTGATGCAAAATATTTTGAACTAATTAATCCCGTGGTAAATGCATGCTTTAATACTGGAGTAAATAAGCCTTCACCATTCATCTGCGCTTGGTAATTATGGATAATTATTACATCAAAGGGAAGGTCTGGATTTATAATGGTGTCATTGATGATTTTTACACCAATTAAATTCTCGGAAATAAATCCAACACTATCAAAGAGCTTTTTGAGTTTATGAGAAATTGTATCATAGGTTAAATCCATAAAATCGCGTGCCTTTCTTTTATCCTTAGGCTCTGCATTTCGCCAAAGGGAATTGACATACTGATCCTGTTTTACAAGACTATCAATGTATCCTAATAATGAAGCGTTTTTATTTTTTAGATTTTCTTTTTGTGTTGATGCTTCGGCAAGTAACTGATTCCACCCCCTTAAAACTTCAAGCTTTGAAAATACAGCGCTCTTGGTAAAGAATTGGGGCCCAACCCCTTTGCCAGCCAGATCCTTGCACAGGTCAATTGCTAATTTAAGTTGGTTGGAATATATTGCAGATATGGCAGCGTTATTAAGGTCTATTGCAAATGGTTTGTGATTAATTTGAAATGCCAAATTATATAACTTACAAGCGGTCGTAAAGTTGCCTGAAACGATTTCAAGTTCAGCTCTATTTACCAATTCGAAATAGTTATCAGACGCTCTAGCATTAGACACGCAAAACAAGAATATTGTAATTGCGATAGCCTTTCGTTTATTCAAAATTTGCAGGAACATATTCTTTGTGGTTTTGTATATATTCAAGTTGATCTTTTTCTGTATCGAGTAACCGATCCTGAATGGTGAACAGGGCGTCAAATATAAAAGATGAACCCTTATTTAATAGTGTGTATTGAACTATTTTTGCATATTCTAAAAGTGATGATAAACCAATTTGCCGTCTATTTTCTTCAATTTGACTGATATCATCTTTATCGCTATAGTATATTTTACCACCTAGTCCTGTGAAAAATGAGGTACCATATGGGGTATAGTTTTGATAGTGCTTGTAATCATGCATCCTTGCAAAGAAAAATGGCTTGATAAATCCGGAATCTATTGCATTTTTTAAAATTTCATCGAAGGTTCCCCCGCCTATGCCATTGGGTTTGGAATAGCCACGAAGTATTATTTTGCTGAAAACAGGCTCACTTAAAATATTTGTATCATTTACAATTCGCACCCCAATTCTCTCTTCCGAAGGATACCCAAATTGATTAATTATACTCAATAAGCTGTCAATTAGACTATTATTCTGCTCATCCAATCGCAACTCAAAATCGGTCTCTTTTGTACCAGTTTTTCCTTCCAACGATTTTACCCAAATTCGGTACAAATTTTCAGCTGAATAGGAAATTCTTTCGATTCTTGAAATGACTTCCTGGTTTGCAATCCTGATCTTCATTTTCTCTGAATCTGCTTTCGAAAGCCATTTTTTCCAATTCGAATTATTTCTATAAGAATTAATGTAGCGATTTTTTTCAAAAAAAGATCGTCCAACGCCCTTACCGGCAAGTTTCCATAAGAACTGTTCTGCTGCAAAACGATCCTTGCTCTCTTTGGCTACTAAAAATGCATTATAGATATCAACTGCTAATGGTTTATGCAAGTTAAACGCAGCTTGGTAACTTACAATCGCACTATCGTAAGAACCATTAATAATGTAATTTTCTGCAATATTGACATTCTGTAAATACAAAAGAAATGGCCTTTCATTTTTTTGACAATATCCACTAGTACTTAACAAAATCAGAAACGTTTGTAAAAGGCACCTAAACATAGACTAAAATTTTAATATGGTTAGGCTTTCGCCTAACCATATAACTTAACGAAATCAATACCATTCACCGTAATAGTAACTCACATCGTAAAGGAAATAGTTTTTCCCGTCGTATTCATCGGAACCAACTTTTTTATAATAATCCCGTCTCCTTCCTCCTTCACCAATTTCCGAGCTTATTATACTGAGCGAGCCTGATGTTGCTTCACCTCCTCTAACAGAAAGCTGTGCTGAAACGTTAAGTGGCTCAAATTTATTTTGATCTAATTTTTCTAGTTTGTTTGCCATGATTTTGAATATGATTGTTAATAAAAACTAAGCTGGTTGAGCGAACTCAACGGCTAATTAATAAAGCATCCAGTCCGTCCAATAGTCCTTGGTATCATAATAAAACTCATGACCTTCACCAATGTCGTCGCTACCGTAACTACGGTAATTTATTCTTTGGTAGGCTCTGTCACCTTCCTGCTTGTATTCTGCACCCAGTGTCAATCTTCCGCCTCCTGTTTTACCACCACCACGGACATGAAGTTTCTGTTCATTTGTCAGAGTGGCAAACTTTTCGGAATTCAAACTTTCTAGCTTCATATTCATTCAATTAATTAATTTCCTTGTCTTTGACCATTATGGTCGCGCCATAGGGTAGTTAGTTCAGCGCACACCGAATTATGCAGGTTATAGGCGCATCTTCCTGTTCTGTACTCGCGAGATACAATTTCTTAGACTAGTTTGAGATAAAACAATATTCACATAGAAACTGAAAGACTATAGAATAAATTGTCTGTGAGTGAAAATTATTTAAAAGTCGTATAGTTTCTTTTTTAAAAATTAGCGAACTTATTCATCAGCAAGATTTATATCATTTTTACCTCAAACCTAAATGATTTCTTAACTATCAATATAGGTGTTTTTACCTGTTTGCAATAATTACCCATCGGTTTTATGAATTTCCCTGGATGACGTGACGCATATGTTATTCCAAATGCAGTCAAGCACAACAGTCCAAAATAAAATATACACGAAAGCAGTAATATTATACGCATAAAAAGAGATTTGTTAAGGTGGCGTAAACTTTGCATTCACAATTTATGATTATGAAATAAACTTTATTTGTTGAAAATCAATACAAAACTTCAATGAGATTTAATTTTTTCATAAATTATATCAGCGTAAATTTGATATCATGCATATGATATTTCCATAAATAGTCATAAAAAGAAGTACTTAAATTCATTGAAAGAAAGTAAGCGATCATATTAACAGCATTGATATAGCCGAATATTTTAATGAAGGTAAATGGATGATTTATCGACCCCAAATAAAAATGGAGAAACAGCAAAAACGTGAGATAATTTTGGGGAAATTCAAAAATATCAGGTTTTTATCTTTAATTTCAAATATACCTTATGAAAAAGATCAACAAAGCGCCTTCAAAATTGAAGCTGACAACTTTAAAAATTTTGGTTCTTACACCTAATCAGATGCATAATATTCTGGCTGGTGATGATACATCTATTTTTACCAAACCAGGGTCATTTGAATGCATTCCACCTTTTAATGCCCCCCCTTACTTCAACACTACTAAAGAATAGTTAAAAAAAATTAAAGTTTAAAAATTAAGATATATCGCTTACCTTCGGCTCGTCCATGTAATCACATCTTCCCAAAAGATGTGATTACTTATTTTTAAATAAACACAAGGATATGAGAAGGAAAACAACGCCTTTGATCCTGTTTGCAGGATGGATAGTCTATGTTTTAATTACCATTATAGTTTATGGATACAAGAAGAATGATTGGCTAGGTAGTGCTTATGAGATCACTGTTTCTCATGTTATCTCTGCGGGAGTTTTCCTTTTAAATGCACTCTATATTTTTCCAAGATTTTGGGACCAAAACAAATATACAAAGGCAGTTTCATTGCTTCTATTAGTACTTGCTTCAAGTATTTTAATTCGCTTTCTATTTGCATTTATAATTTCTCCTTACATTTTCAATGAACCTCTCAGATCTGCTGGGATGGAAAAGGACAAACTACTATTGAATTTCTTTTATCAATGGTTAATGTTTTTCCTCTATTCTATTGGGTATTGGCAAGCAACTTCGAAAATAACAATGCAACGGAAATTATCAGAGAGTATAGCAGAAGAGTCGGTTAGAAAAGAATTGGAATTAGAAAATGCAGCACTTCGAGCTCAGATAAATCCCCATTTTACTTTCAATACGTTGGAACATTTTAGGAGCCAAACTATGGATTCAAATCCAGAAGTTTCTTATGGCATCGGCTGTTTTATGCAAATTCTAAGGGCAGGAATTACAACACCTGACGAGGATGGAAAGGTTCCCTTGATGATAGAGACAAACGCAATAGAAAGTACAATTTTTATATTTAGACAACGCTTTCCCAAAATTAAATTAGAACATCAAATAGAAATTAAGGAAGCGGATCAGATAAGAATCTTACCACACATTCTAGTACCAATTGTTGAAAACGCTTTTAAACATGGATCTTATAATGACGAACAAAAGGCAATACGCATACAACTCTACGCTGATGAATCATTAATTAAGTTACATGTATCCAATAAAAAAGGAAGCCGAATAAAGGATAGTTCAACCGGTATCGGATTAAGATATGTTAGAAGACATCTTGAATCTGGATATCAAGATAAACACTATCTAATTATCAATGATGAGAAAGAAACCTATTCGGTAGACCTTACTATAAATTTAAATTAGTGATATGGAGAAAATACAGTGTGTTATTGTTGACGATGAATTAAGCATCCTTAAGACCCTGAAAAGATTTATTCAACAAATTCCGCAACTTGAGTTAGCAGCAACATTTACCGATTCAGTTGAGGCATTAGAATTCATTCGAAAATCGGACGAATACCTAATTTTTTTAGATATTAGCATGGACACTTTATCAGGTCTTGATCTGGCAAAATTGATACCTAATAAAGTTGTATTTATTACTGGACATGCAGAATTTGCCTTAGAATCTTGGAAGCTTGATAACGTTTTAGGTTATCTTACTAAACCTGTTTTCTTCGAAGATATAGTAGGTGTACTTAAGAGATTAAGCAATTTTTGGCATAGTGATTACTATAACATCCAGGTAAATAGTGATAAGTATTTTAGTTATAAGCATGATGATGTGGTGAGTAAAATTGAACTGGACAATATTATTTACATCGAAGCTAATAATAATTATACAACCTTCTATCTTGAAGGCAATGTAAAGATTGTTCCTGTAGCAATTTGGGATATTGAAAAAAGTCTGCCGAAGAGCAAATTCATCCGAATCAGTAAATCTGTTATTGCAAACACCAACAAAATTATTGATGATTCAAAAGAAGTTATTCTCTTAGGAGGTTTTTCAATCAAGCCAGGAAAAGCATATAAAGTAAAGAGTAAAAAAAGTGGGCTAACTAGTTAGGTTAGGACGATAAATAATCACCTAAAGATTAATCCCACTTAAATATTGGTGTTGAAAATTGGTTTCATTTTTATATTAGTTTAACTTGCTTACGACTAAAATTATGCCGTGATTTTAGCAGGATCTGTTACTTTTTCTTAATGACCAAATGTTGCAGTTTCGGATTTTCGAACATTTTACCCATCTCTGAAGCGATAATATTTTCTACGTCACTTTTGATTTGTATGTAGTTCCTTTGGATCATTGCGTTATCAATTTTACGGATTACAGGAATAGGTTTATAGGCTTTTTCCTCTTTGTTTATAGCATCGAAGTCTGCTTTTATGTTACAATGAAATGCTTTGTGGGCAATTCTTTGCTGCGGTGTATCGGCTACCATTCCTACAAATTCACCGGAGCTTAAGCCAGATATTGTAGAGGGAGGAACGGCAAGTTCCAATTGCTTTGATTTACTTATCGATGTGTCTCCGGAATTAATGGAAAGGCTTGTCCTGTCCTGCATGATCTTACCAATACGGTCGCTGATCTGCTTGGCACTATCACCAATCACCTGTCCTGAAATGATATTTCCAACAGTATTGACTATTACTTCTGCCTTATCTTTCCCATAGTCTTTTCGTAACTGGCTAAAGTCCTGGATAACTAAGCAAGTAGAAATTTTATTCGATCTACCGGTGGTAATGGTTGGGATCACATCTGCAGCCAGGGTAGGAAATTCCTCGAACATGAGCATTAATTTCTCTTTGTCCTTCTGATTGACGATCTTCAACATCCGGTTTACATAAAGGGAAATTACAGCACCCAGTGTTTGGGTTTTTTGGGGATTGTTACCCATGCAAACGAGCTTGGGATGCTTGGGATTATTAATGTCGAGCTGAAAATCATCACCGCTCAACACGTAGTACAGTTGAGGAGAGGCAAGGCGTGCAAGGGCAATTTTCGCACTGGCAATCTGGCCCTCAAGCTGTTCCTTTGCATTCGCTTTAAAAGCCGAAAGGAATGGATTAATGAGCACGCTAATCTCTGGCTCCAGGCTCAGTACTGAAAATAATTTCTCGTATTCGACCTGGATCAATTCTATAACATGGGGCAATGTGCAATACCTGCCGCCCTCATATTTTCTCAAAAACCAGATAACAGCGGTGACAAAATTTATTGGTGATTCCGTGAAAAATTCGCCTCTCTTGGTTTCCCACGTACGATTTAATCCTACAAGTATGGTAGCGGCGGATTCGGCTGCATCAGTAATGTCAGCCATGCCCATTACATGGAAAACATTACAGCGATGGGACCGGGATAGATCATCAAAATTGATAAAGAAACAATCACTGTGTGCGCCGTAACGATGCTTGTTCTTCAGCCAGTGGTTATAGGCAATGGTTGACAGGTCAGGCCACTTGAAATCATATACAAACATTGTATATGGTGTAGGTGTCTTAGCCAGGCTTTGGGCTAAAAATTCACGAACAAGGAAGGCCGTCTTACCGGCTCCCGGACTACCGGCAAGAATACAGGCACGTTGGGGAGAGACGATAGAAACATAGGATTTTCGGATCTTTCCGCGAAGGTTATAGGTGGCCTCCAGGTTGATCGAATATTCATTGAGCAACAAACGTTCTTCCTGGGGGAAAGTCTCATTTTCGGTATTAAAAATATCGTTGTTGAGCTTGACTTTAATGATCCGCGTTATTACCGTTGCACCGCTAAGGATGAGTAGGAAGCCGATGGATGTTATACCAATATAGATAATCGCCTGGGCGCTTATATCCATACGGGGCAGCAGTATAAGGAAGCTCAAAAAATAGAGCAATAAGCCTGTAACCATATAAGCAATAGCCGTTTTATGGTTGGCTTTTTCATCCTTTCGTCCCTTTATGCCAAGCATTGAAATGAAGAGTAAGCCCAATGCTATTACTTTGGAATAAAGAAAACTATTGAATAGTCCCGTGTTGCGGATATTGCCTAAAAGCTTCTCTGTAAAAGGAGGGGCGAAGTCCCAATGGACGAATGCCCGGTATAAATAATAATAAAAATGGATAACCAAAATGGTTATTGCCATTAACCTTGTCATATCGACGATCTTGCGCATGGCATGTTCGTTCTCACCTGTCTGTAGAGCCATTTTTTTCCGATCTTTAATTCTTAATTCTGTTTCTTGATTCTAACCCTAATGCTTAATTCTTAACTGTTTCTTTTTCTTTTTTGCCGATAATTCATAAGGCAAATAGTTATAGTCCCGCTCCACCTGAAACATGATCTGCATAAGGCTTTCGGAACTATCTTCGTGACGGGGATTAAAGGGAGCAGGAGTAAATCCATTACTGTCAGCAATGGATTTGACTTTGTTTGTTTGAAGTTTAAAGGAGACGTGGTTAAGGTCTTTTTTTATACCGGTTGTCTCACCGGAACGCAGCAATATTGCGGCAGCGCCGTATATATCACCCAATGCACTACCATTAAAAACACAACTGTTTTTATGATCTACAAAGGTTATCCCGAATACCCGACCGTCTTTCGTATGGCGCAGTACGGTGTCAATACCTTCAGCGCGAAGCTCCCTGATAAAAGGCTTAAGACCAGCTTGACCGTTATTAAATAGCGCAAAATCAATAGTAACTTTTACTTTAGATTTTAGGGGTAAACGTGCTTTCTTATTTTTTGAAAAAGTGGCCCCCAGAGTTTTTAAGGTAGGGCTTCCAAAGATGGAACTAGCCTTAATCGGCGTTCCGATCAATGTGCCATCTTCTTTTTTTATACGGTATACCAGACCTTTATTTTTATACATCCTGGAATCCTTCTCGCCGGGTTCTGCGCTAACATTATAGAGGCTGAGCACAGCATTCAGCTCCCCCAGGGAGGTGAATTTATAGTCATTAAGGACGGTATTTAATACGCCGGTAATAGCCCGTTTCGTAGAGGATTTACCATATTCCAATTTGGCATTGACGGCCTGCAGTTCATAAGCTGAAAGCCTGGCCTGTTCTGATGCTTTAATTAAATTATATTCAATTTCCAATTCCTTCCTGGCTTTTTCAGAAAGTACTTTACCGATATTATGCAGGGGTATCCGTTTACCATCGGCTTTGATGTTCGTAGTCAGGATATGCACATGAGGATGCCCTGCATCAAAGTGCTGATACAATAGATAAGGCTGTTCTGCAAAGCCTATCTTTTGGAGATAGGCACCTGCTATTTCCTTAAGCAGCTCCTGGCTATGACTTTCCTGCGGGGGGAAATTTAAGGAGATATGCACCGCATTAACCTTCGTTCGCTCGTTTAAATCTGCTAGTTTCTGAAGCCTGCCCAGCTTCTGATTAAAGGTGAGGCGGTCGGCATCTTTGAGGTAATAAGGGGCATCAATACATGTCGCAACCCCTTCTTTTACCTTCTGTTCGTTATAGTTCAAAACCCTGCGCAGGCTACTGGCGACATGGACGACCGCTACCATTGATCACTGATTTTTTCCAGTGAATTATTGATAGCAGCCACACTTTTATAGAAGCTTTTTTTATCGAGTTCCCAGGTGAGTAACCAACCCTCAACCTGATTTAAATCCCTTAGCGTGTGCAGTCTTTTAACGGCCTGGTTGAGGTTATTTCCTGCCGCATTCAGCTCTATTCTGAGCTTTGCCAGCTCAGTAATTAAATCCTCTGTGGACTGGTTCCTGACCTTTCCGATCATGGGTTTTGCCAGGATAATTTTGCGGATATAGGAGCTTATTTTTTGCTCCGTTGTCCTGGAAAATTGCTTCTTAATGAAGTTATGTTCCTGTTCTGTAAGGCGGACATGCAGCCATTTTTCCCTGTTGTTTTTTTGTTCACTCATCACTTATCATTTTCACTGTTAAAAAAATCAATCACTTAAGGCAATGGCCTACGACTCCGGAGTAAAGGCCAACAATACCCCGTTGTGAAACAACGGTACATCTAGCCGATTACAGGGCCATTAGGTAATCGCCACCGCCACCGGTTTAGCGGGGGCCCCTTTAGGGTTCATTATTGATGAAAACCGTCAGGTTTTGCCTTGCTCGTCTGAAGGGCTTTGCATAGTAGGAAGGGGGCAACCGATCAATAAATCGTTGAGGTCTTTATATGCGTGGTAAATGCCGGAATAAGATATAAATGCCGGGCCGGTCTTTAATGCAATATCGGTGGCGGACTTTCCGGCTTTGTCATTGTCGAGGTAAAGAAAAACTTTGCTATAAGTTTTCATAAAGTCCAGGTGCTTTTCAAAGAAGCTAAGGCTGTTTAGAATGAGGTAGTCTGTTTGTGCAGCAACAGTACCATCAAAGAGTTTGAGAAAGGAAAGGAAGTCAAGGAAACCTTCGAAAACAGATAAGGTTGCATATCCGTTTCTAAAGAGCTTTATATCCTTTGGGCTGGAGCTGCATTTAAAGAAGACATTACGGATTTCAAAACCGCCAGAATTGTTTTTAAAACCTATACCGAAAAAAATTTTCCCGTTTATGGTATATCGAACCTGTTGGCAGTACGTTGCTGCCAGGTTAAGATCAATACCCCGCTTGTCAAGATAGGATATAAGGGGGAATAGATACAAAGGCTCTGTTGCGGTAATCTCGATCCGGCTTTCAGGCGGAGGAATAAAAGATTTTTCGATAGGAGTGATTAAACCGGTTCCCTCAAAACTATGGAGCAATGCTTTGACAGAGCAATTAAAATATAGCATGGCGAAGTCGATCACACCGCCACCCTTTCCGATGCCGAAATCATACCATTGGTTTAGCTGTTGATTTATTTTAAATGAAGCTGTTTGCTCTATGCGGAGCGGGGAAAGATACCAATAATTACACCCTTTTATTTTTTGTGGTTTGTATCCCAATGTTTCCAGGTATACAACCAGATCCATTTCATTTACCTGCGCACAGGTTATGCGTCTTCTTGCTGATCTCATAGCTCACAATTTTCCTTTCACTGATCCTTAAGTGATACAAAACTAGCAGAGCAGATTTGAATTTACATTCCCTGGCTAAATTCTATACAGGTGAAGCCGGAGCGGATTTACTAATTTCGTAAAGTGGTGTAGGATAAAAAAACGTGCGTATGAAAACAAAAAATGAGATTACAGGAATGCTTGGCATCCTGGTTAGTGTGCCTGGTATGGAAGACACCGTAAAGATCAACCTGAGCTTACAAAGGAAACAGGTAATGTTACTAAGTAATGTGATCCGGGAAGGAATGAAAACGGATCAGGGGATGGTCGGTGATCTGCTGGCAGTACTAGATCCGGAATGCAGTAAGGAATTAGTTCGCATTTCTGCAGACCTGGATGAAAAGGCGGGGTTATCGGATCTTCAGCAGAAAGTGAAGCAATTTAGCGAACACTAAAAAAGTGTGCGGGAAAGAGCCCGCACACTTTTTAAATTATTCCTTCTTCTGAAAAGGAATAATAAGAAAATGGGGTTATGATAAGGTGATCTAAAACCTTAATATCTAAAATTTCACCAGCTTGTATGAGCTTTCGAGTAATATTAATATCAGCCTGACTCGGTGTCAGATTTAACGATGGATGGTTATGGGCAATGATTATGGCATGAGCTCTTGTTTTTAGAGCTGCTGTAAAGATCAGTTTAGGATCAATAATGGTTGCGTTGAGTCCGCCTTTGCTTACTCTGAAAATTCCATGTGCTCTTTTTGAGGTGGATAATAATAAAATGGAAAACTCCTCCTGGAGTTCTATAGTATCCATATTCCAATTTTCAATGAATAGATTATAGGCATCAACTGACTTGTTTACACTGGGTTGTTGATCCACGGGAACTTTAGAGTGATAGGTGAGTCCTATAACAGGGACTTTTTTGTTTAGCGGAAGAATTTTTGAAGGTTCCATAATACAAGATTTTTTTTGAAAAATGTTTATGGAACATTTTTTGGACTGGCCGGATCAAGGGCAAAAGGAAGCGGAATAAAGGATGGCTTTTTTGCGTTGGATCGTGTTTATGCCGAACACTTTTGAACGCTACAGAACGGCAGGCCGAACTTCGTATAAAAAACATACTCAAACCAGATTAGAATTAAAAATAAACTAATCAATCAAATTCTTTATTGCTGAAAATAACCACATGGAATTTCAATAATGTAAAAATGGCAGCATAGCTGCACCCAATACAACCGCAAAAGCCGTCACCCAGGCACGCAGGTGGCGGCTTTTGCGGCCCGTTAAAGGCCATTATTTCATATTGATGAGGGTTTGTTCGCTAAGAGAAAGAAAGGGGCTTAAAAGACGGGAAAACAGGCAAGACGAATATTGTTCACCTTGCCTTATTGTTTAAGCCCAAATGACAATTGCAATACCCAATAAGATAACGATGTTTGCTGCCCATTTAAACAGGACTTCCAAAATGGGGATTATTTCAGATTGTGCATAGTTCTTATAAGAATAGGTTTTATAGCCTACCCGACGTTTAAAACGGTTCCTTCTGATAATGAGGCGGACCAATACACCTAGAACAATAAATATCCATCCATAAGTGTGTGAGCTGAATACCTGGGCAAGTAAAATCATAACTATTTCATTTAAGCAAAAGGTGACTAAATTAAAAATCTTCTTCGATTCGTTTTGGATTGGGTTGTATCAATTCCAAATTGTCCCATACAAAGTTAAAAATTTCTGCTATCTGTTTGTCTGATAGTTTTTTTAGCAAGACAACATCTCGGTATGCATTGTGGATTTTAATTTCGCGACTTGATGAATTACCACTAGCAATTTTGCAGGTACTTTGTTTGCTTCTTATACAGATATGTAATTTGACACTGCTATAGTTATCCAAGCCAACCACAAGTGTTTCATCCAAATGGATACCACCTGGAAATGCCTTATTAATTTGTGGGTCTTCAAATTTTATTTGGGCAAGGCAGTTGAAACGATCCATGCCTACATGTGCTGCTACCTTTTGAGCATACGTAATATGTTCAATTTTACCTTTTGGATATTCTAAACCATGCAGAAGGCTCTCAATACTAAATTTGAATTTTGATTTCATAACGTAAATGTTTAAGATTAAAATTTGCGCTCCTTGTCCGGCTGCGCCCCCGGCGTTTTATTTAATCCTGTGGTTTTAATTTTTCGATCTTCCGTTTTAGTTCGGCAATCCTTCCATTAACGCTATCTTCCCTTTTGTCTGCAAGCTTTTTATTTTCAGCTTCAATGGTTTTAATATCAAAGCCGGAAGCATAGGCGATGTCATATAGACATTTTCCGTCTATTAAATTTGGGCTGCTACTTGTGCTTCGTCCACAAAACACCATTCGTATCAAAAAGGCAAATTGCGATTCGGTCAATTCTGAAAGTGCCTGTAATAATTTGCTTGGATGGAAAGTATCAATCCCGGAAAATAATTTCTCTACAATATAACTTCTGATATTCCAATCAAGGGACTGAAATATTAAAAGCCGGGCAGCGGTTAAATCGGTTAGTGTAAGAATAGGTTTATAGTCTTCAGCTTTCAGGCATTCCTTGAAAGTAGCGTGTACTTGTTTTTGTATATTATCTAAATCTATTTGTTTAGCCCTTTTTTCCCTTGCTTCTATTCTTTCAATTTCTTTATCCAAAAGTTCGGGTGTTGCTTTACCATCTTTGATAGCCTGCTGCACCTCCTTAGCTGTAACGGCAGTCCCAACAGTAATTTTCTTTTCAGGATTATAATAGACCAGGGAGATGACATTGTTTTTTACTGTTAGCCCCTTCAATAAATTTTCTGAGGTAATGACTAAATTATATTCGGCAAGATCGGTTTCGTATGTGATTAAAGCCCCATTGTAATCTTCCTCTTCAAGTTCGCCTGTTTGATAATCTTCATAATCTTCTTTTTCCGGTTGGCAAGGTGGTTCTATTACATTAACATCATTGTAGTCTACCTCCGGTAGTATATTTAACTCCGGGATAGAATCAATAAGCATTTGACTTTCATTTGAAAAATTTCCTGAACGTAGAATGGCTGTTGGTTGATGTTCTGCCAGTATTTTACGGAATCCATTTTCCAAATTTTTAAGGGTTTTCGCCTGATAGCAGACCTTGTGGCTACATACAGCAACTTTTGCAAATTCAGGGAACAAGCTTTTTATCGTTGCCGAATTGAAAGGGCAGCGGGTACATGATCCTGCGTCGGGAATTAGGTTTTTATCTTTAGTATCAAAGTCTGCGTTTTTTAGATCATATTTATACCGTGAAATTGCATGGCTTACATGGCTAAAGGCAAAATTTTTCTCTTCCCAATTGGTACAATGTTTATCAAAAAATTCCTGCTGAGAACTCCCTTCTAAAAGGGACATTGCAGTTACATCTTTAATGGAAATTTTATTTCCCAAAAACATCTTTTGAATTGGAAGAATTAATTCCGCCCATTTTAAACGTGTATAGATAAAAGTCTTGGACTTGCCTAGACGGATGCAAATTTCATCAATGGTATTGCCACTTTTTTGCATTTTCGCAATTGCCTGGGCTTCGTGAATAGGATGCGGATCTTTCCGCTGCAAGTTCTCTAAAAGCATTATTTCATTCACTTGCTCATCTGTTAGTATTTTGACTAATGCGGGAATAGATTTTAGCTGTCCTATTTTTGCAGCCCTGTACCTGCGTTCGCCAACGACGAGTTCAAACCTTCCGTTTGCTTTTTTGCGGACCGTTACGGGAGAAATTACGCCATATGGTTTAAGGCTTTTTGCTAATCCCAAAATTTCATCTTCGTCAATGGTTTCCCTATAATTAAGAGGGCTTAGATCAATTTTTGAAAGTGGGACATGTAAGAATGTTCCTTCTATATCCAGAAAATTAAATCCGTATTTTGCAATTGCTTTATTATTCCGAGGTTGAGCCTTTAAGGTTCGTTTAATTGTAGTAGTCATAATAGATGTTTTTAAAATTTTAAAAAGGATTTAGGATAAGCTGACCTAAGAGGCACAACCAATCAATTAATCTTGCTCCTGGAAAGTGAAATAAGAACCGCTACTTTTCATTGCCTCTTTTCCTTCGCTCATTCTTACATCAGCTTTGAAAAGCTTAGCGACTTTCCTTGCGATCAATACAGCACTGAAACGGTCTGGTAAAATGGTACTGATCACAGGTACATCTTCCCAATACCTGTATTTATCTGAGTTGATCTGAAAATTGAATCTTGTTTCCATAGTTATCTATTTAGGTACCCTTTATCGCGAATATTGATTAGCCAGTCGTTGGCGAATTCCGTTTGATGTTTTTGCAGATCCGGATTGATTTGACTGAGAACGGAATTTTGAGTTATTATACTATCGTTATATACTCCAAGATTCGATAGGAAATACAAATAGGGAATTATCCTTAGATTGTCATTAAATACTGATGAGTGGTTGCACCAATCAATAACTAAAAAGTGCATTTCAGGGGTAAACATTATTTGTCCCTGAAATATGTAATAATTACACAGGCTGATAGTTTTTGCCTTCCCCCAATTGGTATAGATCGGCCAATCAAGATTTTGCATTGTTAATGGCATGTAAGGGCTGTTTTCTATTTTTAAGTAACCATCATCTAACTGATTATTAAGTTTTTCGAAAATTTTAGTTGCTTCTTTATTTAGAAATTCCATGTTTTATAATTTAGAGTTTGTGAATCAATAAGCGCCCGCCAGAATCGGTATAGCTGACGGAACGCTTATTCCGTTTATCTATACATTTAAAAATCCTTGTTCCCGGATATTAACCAGCCACATATTGGCAAACTCTGTTTGGTCTTTTTGCTGTCTCCTTAAAAACTTTGTCAGCTTTGAATCTTCGATTATTATGCTGTCCTGGTAGATACCAAGATTGGCCTGCTGGAACATATAGGGAATGACTTTTAATTTGTCAAAGTCGGCCTTAAAATCGCCACGATTATCAATGACCAGAAAACACATTTCCGGGTCTTGCATTAAATCGAAATTTTGTTCGTAGTAGTGGCACAAACTAAATTGACATGCATTACCCCAGGGTGTTTCTATATCCCATCCTATATTTTCCATTGTCAGGGGCATAAAGGGCTCATTAAGGATTTTTAAGTACCCCTCATTTAATCGGTTTAAAAGTTCTCCGAATACTATTGTTGCCTTTCTATTTAAAGATTCCATGTTGTTGTAAACGCTTCTTATCCGGTTGCGTTACCGTTTTATTGATTCATTAATTATTTACTGAGCAGGCTGTAGGCAGCTATTATTTTTTTGCTCATTTCTTCGGCTTCTTGCAAACGGTGTTGATTAAGGTCAGGATGCCACTCGGTAACGAGTGCACGAAATGCTTTTTTAATTTCTGATTTTGTTGCGCCGTGCTTTATACCTAAAATCTGATAGGGCGTTTGTTTTTCATTGCCTATTATGGTTTCGGCTTCCTGTTTGCTGAACCGTTCATTAAATGCGCTACGCCATTTCTTGGAACTGCCATATCCCTGCGATGTGTCATAGGTTTTGTAGCCGTCTAAAAATCCTTTCTTTGCCATGTTTTATTCTTTTATAAGATTAATTTCAAAAGGTTGTTCCTTGCCCGGAATGCCCAGGGCTTGTAAGTGTTTACAATTCTTGGTCTTTTTCCATCCGGGGCAGGAGCAGCCCCAGTGTTTTTTCTTTTTGTTTTGGGCTATGGTATAAAGCCGGTTAGAACTTTCGCTCTGTACCTCAAAACGGAATTGCCATTGATCGTTATCCGGCAGGCTTAAGCCTTTGGATATTCTTATAGTTGGTAGCATAACTTTAGAATTTTGGTCTTTAAAAATTTGATTATTTGAATGATGCGATAGCTTTATAGCGATCTTTGTTCCTAACTATTTCGCTACCATATTTGTCTTTAATTTGATCTAGTGTTTTCTTACTGCCCCGCTTGGCTTTCAAATGCTCGCTTCGGTAATACCATGCTTTTTTTATTGGTGCATAGAATAGTTTAGCATTACCTAATTCTTTTGATACTGGTTTTGTATCACCTGTTACCCATATCCAAAGGCCGACCAATTCAATAATAATTCCGGGCAGGTGGATAATTTGCTCAATGACTTTCCGGTATTCTTCGGAAAAGCGCAATTCCTTTTCTGTTTCTTCTGCACTCATTTTAGCACCTGCAATTATTCGAGCGGTAGCAAAAGCGAATTCAATATTTATTTGCTGCATGACTTCCGTACCGCCGCCCAGATCGGGGTGATTTTCTTTAGCGAGTTTTTTATACAGGGCTTTTACTTCTTCAAGCGTTGTACAATCTTTAAAATATTTCATAGCGTTTTATATTTATGGTGTGTTTTAAAAGGGTAAATCATCGCTGCTTTCTGCCGTGTTCTTATTGGTGTTATCTGTGCTTTTTTCTTCTGCTTTTTTCTGTGCGGAGTGGAAAATGATTTCATTTACTTTTAGGCGCATCACTGGTACAGGCTTGCCATCAATTCCGATATAGCAATCAGCGGAGGGTTCGCCTAACAGTTCCACTACTTGACCCTTTGTGATGTATGGGGCTATCTTTGCTGTACGCCAGTAAGAGCATTGAAAAAATTCGGCTTGTTCGATGCGTTTACCTTCTTTGTTTTTGTAATAGCGGTTTTTAACTACTTTGAAATTGACCACACTGCGACCGTTTTCAAAGGTTTTTACTCGTGCGTCCTGTGTTACTCTTGCTGTTAAGTGTTGCATAACTTTTAGTTTTAGAAAGTGGTGGGTTTAATTTTTAAGTAGTTGGTTTAATTTGGCTTTTACGGCTCTTGCTGTTTCGCCCTTCCAACTTTGCGCATTGGCTAGGAAATAGCGCACAATACTTTTTGCGCTGTCCTGATCATACATCTGATTTATATTGTCCAGTTGTACCATAGTATTCAGGTAAGGAACTGCCCCGAAATAGGGCTTCTTCCAGTCTTTGAGGATAATGTTTGCGACTGCTGAAATTTGATTTGGGATCTCCATAGATTTTATGATTTGTTGTTGATTTTTTTGCTCAACCTTGTTTTTTTGAAAGGCTTTATCCGGTTTTGAGAGGAGGTGCTGTTTCGTTTCTTTTTGATAAGCCTTGGTCGATATGGATTTTTGTGCTGACATTTTTTTTTATCCGTATAATGAGCCGGAGTATGCTGATTTCGTTTCATGTGCAGGGCTGAGAAGGCGGACCCGGGGACAAGGTTTTTGGAAAAAAAATACTATCCGACCGCAGGGAGGTTGGAGATTTATTTTTCAAAACTTGCATGACCTTTTCCCCGGACAGTCCGCTGTAACGACCTTAGCACTTGAAAAACGGAATCAGTCTCCGGTGATTTGCTCGGAGCCAAAATGGGAAGCACGAAAAGGAATGAGAGCAAGGGTTATTAGAATGTAAGGGATTTTTAGTAGTATAATTTTGAGCTGGTAATTCGAGGTCAGGATGGTAATAACCGTTAGGGATAGCAGAGGAAAGCCCACAGCCTGCGAGGACTTGGAACGGATAGCCCGGCCCGTAGGGAACGGCCAAAAGATGGAATAGATATTGTAAATGCGATGGAAAATTGCAAACTTGTATTACCAAATTCACCATTATGAGAAGTCTATTATTAATTTGCCTCATAGGCATTACCCGATGCTGGGGACAACAGCTTACCCAGGATCAAATTGTTAGGGTACCGGTTATTTTTCATATTATTTATTCGGATCGGCACCACTCGGGTGCAGAAGGTGCCAATAAATCTGAAAACCTTACTGACGATATTATTCAAGCTGAGTTGAAAGACCTTACACGGGATTTCATGCTAGCCAATAAAGACACATCGGAAGTACTGGAGGTGTTCAAGAGCAGGATCGGAAATCCAAATGTCGAGTTTTATCTGGCCGATACCCTGTTACAGTCGGGCGGAACGAAAGGAATAATAAGAGTAAAAACTTCCAGAAACAAAAGCAAACTATATAAACGCAGTCCAGTGATTGATCCTGGAAAATACTTAAATGTTTACATAGGAAATATTGGCGGAAGATTTGCTCCAAGCGCTACCACTTGGGCGAATCCAAAAACGGATGCTGTATATCTTGGATTTGATTGGGTAGGACAAGGTTACCGGTTGCTTACGCATGAGGCAGGGCACTGGTTCGGTCTATTACACTTACATGGCAGCGGTGGTGGAAAAGGTGATCGGTATAGCTGTAGCGATGGTGACGGTATAGAGGATACACCACCACAAAGTGAAGCTACGCAACCGAACGGCGATTGTGATAATTGTCCTGCACCATTTGGTAATGCTGTAGATAAATCCTGTAAGCCAGGCCAGCCGTCCAACTATAATAATTTTATGGATTACTCTGGATGCAGAAGAATGTTTACAGTGGGCCAGGTTAAGCGTATGCGTGAAAACATAGCAAAATTCAGGAAGGAATTGATTAAGTTATAGTACGTAATTAATAGTCATTATTAACCAGGAATTATTTTAATTGATTCATTTATATTTGCATATTCGCTATATTTAAGCCTTTAGCATATTAAACTTCGTATCCTATAGATGAATAGTATTAATTGGTCAAATTTTAATTCAACAGATTTTACGTTATTCTGCAATTCATTATTAACTTTTGAATTTGGCAATAATTTTACACCATTTTCTGCACCTGGTAAAGATGGAGGCATTGATGGGAAATATGTTGGTATATATGGAACAGAACAGGGGAGTTGGCGTTTTCAGTATAAGTTTCATCAAGTTGCCCGAAAACAAGCGTATAGTATCCTTAAATCTGAACTTAAGAATGAAATTAAGAATTTGAAGGATGAGGATTATTTTGTTCTACTTACCAATGTTGAGTTGTTACCACAGGAACTTGTCGAGTTAAATCAGTTATATGAAAGTGAAAGTTCAGCAGTATCAAAAAATGCGAAGTTTAAGATTTGGGATGGTGCTAAATTATTTGCGCTGTATGTTCAATATCCTTTACTAGAACTCTGGATTAATGAAGGTTTTCTTACTGCACAATTGCAGCATTATCGTGATTTCTTTAAAAAAGAAATGCAGTCGGAAGAGTTTGAACCACGCTCTTTAAATAACGTGTTTATTGCACGGGAAAAGGACCTTGAAGATTTAAATGACTTCCTCTCTTCGGAATATGTTTTGACCATTATTTCTGGAGAAGCAGGGATAGGAAAAACAAGGCTTGTTGTTGAGTTTTTTGAAAAAAATGTAAGTAATTCGGAGAATTGGGTAGCATTGGTATTAGCGGTAAAAACCATACAGATTGACAAGATACGAAAAGCAATTTCTTCGAAAAAAAATACCGTTATTCTAATAGATGATGCACATAAGCATCACCCGGAAACCATTAGCGATCTAAAGCGGCTTGCAGATTCTTTCAATGGGCGTGTCAAATTGATTTTAACTGTGCGTACGCTACAAGCTTTCGAATCATTGGAACTAATAAAAGAATACGAGCAGGAAGACATTTTGAAGTTCAATCTTAAGACCTTATCAAGAGAAGACACAAAAACGATTTTTGAAAGCTATCTTAAAAATACAGATTATCGTTACTATATAAATGACTTGGTGGTGTTGTCCTATGGCAGACCAATCTTAATCGTGGCTGTTTTAAAGGCAATAAGCGAAGGTGTTTCAATTTCGAAGATTAGAGAAGGTGAGTTTTTAAAAAATTACGTGCTTAATTACTTCTATAACTTTTATACCAGAGTAGCAGATGAAACGAAATTAAGTAAGCTAAAACTAAAAAGGCTATTACAGAATATTGCATTAATTGAGCCCTTCAATTATGATGATAGTAACCATATTTCTAAGTTATCTGAAGTTCATGAGATTGGTATTCCTGAAATAAAGAATTCTTTAAAAACACTCTTGGATTTTTCCTTTGTTTCCGGTCGGTTTGAACATAGTATAAAGCCGGATTATTATAGCGACATCCTTCTTATGGATGTGGATCAGGATGACGCAACTGAATACATCACACAATTTGATATGTTGCTCGATAACATCATCTTTAATCTAAGTAGTGTAGATGAAGTTAATGCTACAGGGATTAATCTTCTTGATGATATCCTTAATAAATATATTTCCAGGCTGTATCCTGATGAAAAAGTTAAAGAGTTAAGTTATAACAGTCAAATAAACTTTTTCCATCGAATTTTCACAACAATTAGGAGAATAGTTTTTGTTCGTCCTCAGATAGCAATGAAAGTGGTAGATATTTACCTCGAGTGTATTAAGAATGAAATACATCCCATAGCTCGCGAATACCGAGAAATGAAAAACGCTACATTCAGAAGCCATAATTCGATTTTTGAGACAATTGTAAGTATACTCAGAGATCTGAATACCATACCAAAATATTATAGCTTCGTTTTAAAGGCCTCTAATAAGTTGTTTAATCTTACCGGTGATAAAGATATTCCATCAATCTATAATTATTCAAAGCAGGATGTAATTAATCAATATAAGCTATCAATGCAAACTTTTTTTATGAACAAATTCATGGAAGAAGTAAATAAAAAGCAGGGGGGAAACTTGTCTTTCTTTCTTGAAGTTGTAACGAGATTTCTCAACCTTGATTTTACAAGTACAGAAAACAGCAACTCATCGACTCATAGTTTGATAATTACAACCTATTACCTGCCAGAAACACCGATGGTAAAAGAGTTACGGTTACAAGTGATTAATACTTTAGTTGGGATCTATCAAAATGAAGAATTTGCTGATTATCGAAAAACTGTTTTAGCACTGCTACTGGATATACCGCGGATGTTATTTGCTACAGAACGTAACAAAACACCGTTTAGACATGACGAAGAGCATGAAGCAGTTTTGAATTTTATAGAAGATAATTCAGAAAAATTCGGGATTGCCGATCAAAAAGAGATTTTTGAAAAATTACATTGGTACATTCAATGGAAAATACCTGCCCAATTTATTCCTCAGATTGAGAGGATTAATAAAATGATGGAACCTAAAAATTTAGCAGAGGATTTAGGGCGGATGTTTAATAACTATGAAAATGGATTAAAAAATTATAGCGAACTCCTCCCGGAATTTGAGATAAAGATTTCGGAAATAATTGAGAATTTTACTGGGGAAGAGGTTGCAAAAGCTATTTATGAATTTTTAGAAGCACAGCTCTACCCACCAATTCACTTTTATGAATTCCTACGCTTGTTAGTTAGTAAATCTTCAGATTATGGGCTGAGTGTACATGATTTTCTATTGAGTAAAGGGATCGAAATCTATCAGCAATATGCAGATACAATTTTGAACGTAATTTATTTCGAAAAGAAAGAAGAGGACAACTATTGGAATAGAATTGAAAAACTAGAATCCTTAAGTAGTGCTGCGGCGGATAATGTTATCTTAAGTATTTATGGAAGAAGGGTTCCAGGTACAGCCTCACTAAGCGAAAGAGATATCCAAACGATTTTGAAAATTTATAATAAAAAAGATCCGGAGAATAATTTTCAATTGGCAAGTGGGTTACAAACTTTAATCACTGCAGACTATCCGGAAGTATATACTGTTATAGCGGAGTACTTAGATAGAACGAGCCAGCGGTCTGCAGAAATGTTTTTTTTATGGTTAAGTGACAATAAGATTGCAACTCCTGAACTCGTGAAAGAACTTGTCACAGGTCACTCTGTGCGTTTTAATATAAGCCATCAGCTAGAAAGAGTTCTAGCAAAGGTTTTGAAAGATTATGGTCCTGATACGATTTTTGAATATTTAGTTTCCAGGTATAATTTTAAATACAAGTTCGTATCGGAAAATCGGACGTTGATGGGATATGAATTTGTTCCAAATGGAGACCGTTCAAGCCTATTTAATGGACAGAATGATGTGAGGGAGACCATGTTTTTTAAAGCATTGGATTGGTACCTTAAACAAGACGCTTCAGAAGGCCAACTATACTATGCTAAAGATATATTTGAATACCTCCAACCTGAAAATTCGGTGTCTGATAGCTTATACGAAAACTACGTTTTAGTTTTGACCAAAAACGCCAATGACTTAAATAGGCTTAAGAGAATTGCAGAGAGTCTTGAAATATTCCATACAAAAAATGAAAAACATGTTGCTTTGGTTTTGAAAGGATATGAATTAATATTGAGACATGATGAATTTGATTCGTCAAATAAGGCTATTAAAGATGCTACTTTTCATTTTTATCGTTGTCTTACTTCCCATGGCGTAAAATCCGGCCCTGCAGGTCAGCCATTTCAAGTGGATCTTGATTTAAAAAGGCTTTTGGAATCAGAGTTAAACAAAATCCCGGAACATCATGAAGGACGCGAACTAATTATTTGGGCACTTGAATCAGTGAATAACGAAATTAATAGATCAGAATCAGATAACGACATATGGTAAAAGCATCATCAAAAAATATAACATTATCAGACTTCAGAACCGAAAGCTATAATTTACTAACGGAAGTTGGCAATAAGATTTCTTCTAATGCTTTGAATCCTTATAATTTTGAAATGCATGATAATTATAAGATAGATTTGCCAGAAATTCAGAAGCGGCTGGATGGAATAGCTCAAAAATTCAGGAAATGCGAGATGAACTATTATTTGCACTTTGACGATATTCATCACAATGTACTTACGGTAGACCAGAGTGATTTGCCAATAAGTAGACAGCGCATTTTTAGCGATGGACCGGCATTAACAAAGCAATTTTTTGATGTTAATGATAAATCTCTTTATGAAGAACTAATTAATGGACAATTCCAAGAATTTATTCTCTTTATTGCGTCAGTAATAGAGAACTTAGTTTATTTGGCTGAAACGCTGATAAGGAAGGTAGTGGTTCACCTCAAAAACAAACAACCTCCTAGCATCATTATGCAGAATTATGTCGCTACGTTAGAAATATTATTAAAGTTACAATATCGTTCCATTGATCCGATCTCAACTTGCTTAAGTAGTTATAAGACATTTTTTGATAAGTACCTTCCAACCATAAATGCGTATAGAAATGCCTATATTCACGGATATAGAGCTAAGCTAATGGCGTTTGGTTCGGAGTATATGCTCGATTCCCCAATGGCACCGATTCAAATAAATACATTGGACGCTAGGGTCGATATTTTTTCTTTGGCAGTGATTAATAATGTTAGAAGTTTAATCACCGATTTTTTCAATGCCATTACACAAACAATAAATACTGCCACCCATGTGCCGGCATAATATCTTCTTTCAGCAATAGTGGTAAAATAAATACGGGCAAAATAAAGAATTATGCAAAAGGAGCTTGGCATTGTGGCCGGTTTCTTTGCGTTTTACAAGTAACTGTAGCCTGAATTGCTTTGTTTGTTTAATTTCGTATTTATTGTCTATTAGGTCACCTTGACAACCATGCTTTAAAACTTTTAATACGATCTTCACTTACCGTAGCGACCGCTTTGTTTTTAGCCTCTTTATCTACGATTAAAGGAGGGGAAAGATCAATCACTACGGTGCCTTCTCTATCGCCATTACTGAAAAAGGAACAAGCTTCAATATTGACGATCACCTGCCTGTTGATACGGAAGAATATTTCCGAGCTGAATTGTGCTTCAATGTCTTTGAGCCCTTCCGATATCGGATAATCATCACCAACAAATGTCCGAAGAAAATTACAGCCGTTGGTACGATAGAAATAGGCTATATCTGTAGCCTTAACCGGTATGCTTTTGGTTGCTGTGTTGACAATATAAATTTCTCGCCATTCTTTTTCTGTAGGCTCGACAACTCTTAAAACCGGTTCGTCCGCAACTGCTATTTCAGGCTCATTAACTACAACTATACGCGCAGGCTCCGTATGTTGTTTGGGATGTTTTGCGGGCCAAAAATGAAAGACAATGTAATAGATAAAATAATACAGGTTTGCCATAAAAATGAACAATAGGATCACGGGAAAATCAGCGGAAAAGTATCCTGTTTCACTAATAGTATAACCATACATGCGAAAGTAAATAGCTGCAAGACCGGCGGCAATCAGGGCAGGAGGGAAGAACCCTAATAGCAGTTGTGCTAAAATTCGACTTTTGGTTTTTTGAAACCAGTCCAGCTTTTTATCAAGGTATCTTGTGATCAACCATAGGTAATAGAGCACGAGAAAAGCAATAATAAAACTCGCTACCAGGGCATTGTAATAATTGAAATGCCGGATTATGGTGCTGATGTCTGCCGAATCTCCATAAACAATGATAAAATGGGCTGCGAATAGAGAAAAGATTATTCTTATAAAAATGTCGTTGTATACGGGTTTGTTATTGTCTATGCTACTGTTTATCATTACTTGCAAATACGGAATTTATATTGGTTGTTACTTGAACTTATATTATAAATATAATAATATTTTTCCTTATATTAGATAGTTTTCTTTCTAATTTTCAACGATATACGTAGATATGGAACAGGTAACTTTTACACCAACTGGAATAGCTTTAAAACAACATGAATTGTATGGCCTTGATGATGCGCTTCTTTTGGAGCAGGTCACGCATTTAAGAAATGATATTGTAGGCTGGTCCCAGCAGAATTTCATTTTAGATGATAGGCAGCTAGATTGGCTGGTACAACAGGATGGTAGTTTCAGGGGACAATTCGCAAAACAGATTGCAGATGGCCTTATCGGCAGGTTTGATTTCAATATTATGTTCATAGGGCCGCCGCAATCATGGAAAAGCAAAAGGATCGCTGCAAGGGAGAACCTGCCGGTCAAGGCTATAGATATTCGAGTGGAATACATTCCCTGAAAAAAAATAGCGGATAACGGCTACTCCTTGCGGGACGTATCATTTTTTTCTTGCATCGTGAGTATATTTTGTTGACATTAGTCCAACCAGTGAATAAACAATGACCAGCAGCGGCAAAGAACTAGAGGAGGAAAAAGCGCTATTAACGAGGCTTAAAGAAGGCAATTATGAAGCTTTTGAGGAGGTCTATGGGCTATACTACCGGCAACTTGCAGGCAATTTGATGAAGCTTCTAAAAAATAGGGATCTGGTTGGAGAAGCGCTTCAGGAGATTTTTATGCGCTTGTGGAATAACCGTGATAATGTAGATCCGGAAAAACCAATAAAAGCATATTTATTCCGCATTGGTGAGAACCTGGTGTATGATGCTTTTCGCAGGGCAGCACGTGATGAAAAAATGAGGGCCTATTTTATGGCTTTTACCACAGAAGCCTATGAACACATCGAAAAGACCTTGTATGAGCAGGAGAATAGAAAAATGCTTTATGAGGCTATCGACCAACTTCCCCCACAACGTAAGAAAGTTTACAGGCTTTGCAAACTTGAAGAAAAAAGTTATAAGGAAATAAGTGAAATGCTCGGTATCTCTACTGCGGCAGTGAATGATCACGTTACCAAAGCAAATGCATTTCTGAAGGAATATTTTTCCTCCCATCCAAGCCTACCTGCTCTTATTACAGCAACAGTAATATTGGGCAACCTTTCTTAAATAATTATCTCTGTACAAAATTTTTAAAAAATTTAAAAAAAATAGCAAACCCAGCTATTGATAATTTTATTCCGGTCGTATTGGCTTTTAAAGGAGATATAAACCGTGGAAGCCAATATTCAAAAACTATTTGAAATATACCTATCTGGTCAGATCAGTAAGGCAGAGCTGCAGCAGCTCCTTGATCGTTTTGATACTAGGGATATGGATGAGGACTTAATGTATCATATACGGCGAGTACTTGAATCTGAGAGCGGGAGAATTGATCAGGATATTGAACTAATAGGCAGGGAGGTGAAAAAGCGGCTTGATGCCGGCCTTAAGCCACCAATCAAAAGCAGACCCATTTGGCAATATCTCGCAGCGGCAGCAGCAATTCTATTGGCTATAAGTATTGCAACAATTTACTTTTTCAATCTTGGAAATACATCCATTCAACCAACAATAAATATTACTCAGCAGCAGATAAAACCAGGTTCTGATAAGGCAATACTTGTTTTATCCGATGGCAGGAGTGTTTCCCTAACGGATAGTTCCAGTGCTGCAATTATAGATATTGGAGGTAAAACCATAGCGCAGGTTAAGGACGGAACGATCAACTACCTTTTAGCGGATCAGGCAGCCAATGCAAAAGAAAACGCTTTTAATACGGTTCTTGTTCCCCAGGGCGGCCAGTATAAAATTACATTGCCTGATGGCAGTAAAGCCTGGCTTAATGCAGGTTCTTCGCTCCGTTATTCCGTTAATTTCGGTTCGGCATCGAGGATACTTGAACTTACCGGAGAAGGCTATTTTGAGGTGGTAAAAAACAAAAAATTACCGTTTACTGTAAAGTCTGGCTCACTCGAAGTTACAGCACTCGGAACACAATTTAATGTAAATACATACAGTAATGAACCCTATGGAGCTGCCACATTGGTGGAAGGCTCCCTGAAAGTTTCGGATATAAGATCACAGAAGACCGTCTTGCTTACACCGGGGGAGCAAGCCTATCAATCTACAGGTGGGCTAAAAATGCGACTAGTTAACACCTTTGAGCTGACGGCCTGGAAGGATGGACTTTTTGTAATTAATAAAGCGAGTTTGGAAGCAGTGATGCGCCAGATTGAAAGATGGTATGATGTAGAGGTAGATGTAAAGCTTCCGGCTGGAGCTGGAACCTTTACCGGGGAACTACCGAAGAATATATCCATTGCTGAATTGCTTCAATCTTTGGAGACTGTTACAGGTATAAAATTAAAACTGGAAGGAAGGAGGATAACAAACAGATAAGAAGAGATGTGTTTAAATATGTTTATGCCTTGGCAAAAAGATAGCCGGAAGTTAGCACCTTCCGGCTGGTGCCAGGGTTAAAAAAAGAGTACCGTTCAAAGCAAACTTAATTTAAAACCTAACAAAAGCAAAAGTATGAATTTAAACATTCATCAAAGAAGAACTATGCACAAAAATAAGTGCATAACGCTCAGAAGCAACCTGGGGGTGCCTGAGAAATACGGCCTGGGGAGCTGGTTCAGATTTACTTTCCTTATCCTGCTATTTACCTTCCTTTACCTGGCCGCATCTGCACAAAAAGTCAGTATTCATGTAACGAACATGCCGTTAAAGGAAGTGCTGCAATCACTCCGTAAGCAAAGTGGTTATGCTTTTATGTTCAAGGATCAGTTAATAGCAAAGGCAAAGCCCGTAAATATTGATGTAAAGGAAAAAGAGATACTGGAAGTACTACCGGTTATTTTCAAGGACCAGCCATTTGGATATAAAATCAATGGTAAAGTAATTACAGTGGTTCCATTAGATCGGCCAAAAACGACCACAAAAAATGAGCTAAGACCTTTAAGAGGGCAGGTAATAGACAGTCTAGGCCAACCGCTCGCCAATGTAACTGTACGGATCAAAAACACCAGTCAGGTAACCAGCTCGGATATGTCCGGCGGTTTTTCCCTACCCGACGTATCAGAAAATGATATCATCACCCTCAGCTTATTGGGGTACCGGGGACAGGAAATAAAAGAACCTGTAAATGGCATGGTCATTACCATGAATGCATTTGAAGGCATGTTATCTGAGGCTGTTGTCAATATTAACACGGGCTACCAAAGTATTCCTAAAGAAAGAGCCACGGGATCTTTTGTGGTTATTGATAGTGCTCTACTCAATAGGCGGGTATCAACAAATATCATAGACCGGTTAGATGGAATAACGAGTGGTCTTTACTTTAACGGTATGGATAGAATGGATATACCGGAAGCTTCACCCGGCGATCGGTTAGGTATTAGTATCAGAGGAGAGAGTTCCCTTCTGAGTGCAAAGGACCCCCTGGTCGTACTTGATAATTTTCCATATGCTGGTGAGATCAAAAATATCAACCCGAACGATATTGAATCTATAACTATTTTAAAGGATGCAGCGGCAGCAAGTATATGGGGGGCCAGGGCTGGAAATGGTGTAATTGTTATTACAACAAAAAAAGGGAAACTTGGAAGCAAGATGAGTTTTACTATAAACAGTAACCTGACCATAACAGGCAAACCTGATCTCTATAATGTAAAAAATTATCTGTCTTCCAATGACTTTATTGATGTTGAGAAATTCTTATTCACAAAAGGGATTTTTAACCAAGACCTCGTAAATACAACAACGTTTACGCCGGTTTCACCTGTCGTTGAAATCCTGGACAAAGAAAAGAGGGGGTTGATAAGCAGTGCTGAGGCCGAACAACTGATAAACTACTACCGAGAACAGGATGTTCGTAAAGACTTTAACAGATATGTTTATCAACCTGGAGTGCGTCAACAGCATTCAATAGGGCTAAGAGGAGGTACCAATAATTTGGCCTATTCTCTATCTGCAGGGTTTGACAAAAATAATGAAGTAGTTAAAAGAAATGGTTTTAACAGGACAACCATAAATTCTTACAACACATACACACCAATAAAAAACCTTGAGATATCCTTTGGTATTAACTATACTAACAGCAATACTTCCTTAAATAATATCAGTAACACTTTGGGTAATGCTTCTTATGGTGTTGGTGGATGGTATGTGGAAATGTTACCATATTCCCGCTTAATCGGCGAAGATGGTACTCCTACTCCTATTCTAAAAGGTTATACTTCTCAATACATAGAAAAACTTAAGGTTTTGGGCTACAAGGATTGGTACTACCGACCAGTTGAAGAGATTAAAAATGCCAATAACAATACAAACATAAATGACATTCTACTCCGGCTGGGAGTAAAATACAAATTTGGAAATGGTTTCGATCTGGACCTTCAATACTCAAATGAGCGGCAACGGTTAAATACGGAAAACATACAGGCTAAGGATTCTTACTATGTCAGAAATCTGGTCAATAGATTTACACGGGTAGATCAGGCCACTGGTAGATTGGTCAATATTTTTCCGGACGGGGCAGTATTTAATAAAAACTCCGCTGATTGGTTAAATAATAATTTCAGGGCACAAATGAACTATCAGAATAAGATTGGCAAGCATTTTATTTCTGGTCTGGCCGGGTTTGAAATCAGAGAATTGAAATCAGATACCTGGAATCAGACTTTATATGGCTATGATGAACAGTTCGGCACCTCTGTAGGAAATTTCAATTATCAACAATACTATCCAACCTTACCGACTGGTTCATCTACGATTCCGGCTCCCAATAATTCGATGGACGGAAATCTTGAAAGGTATATATCTTATTTTGCAAACGCTAGCTATATTTATGATGACAGGTATCAGGCGACATTGAGCGCAAGAAAGGATGGATCAAATATCTTTGGTGTCAATACCAACAAAAAGATTACACCGCTATGGTCAGCAGGTCTGGGATGGACGATTAGTAAAGAACAATTCTATGGTTTAAATCCTATAATCTCTTACTTAAAACTTCGAGCCACTTATGGCTACAATGGTAACTTAAGAAACACCTCTGCTTATTTAAATGGGTACTATTTCAACGATGCAGTAACTGGTTATAATTCCATCAGGATATCTAGCCCTCCAAACCCTGATCTAAGGTGGGAAAAAGTACGCAATATAAATTTGGGACTAGATTTTTCAGCTTTAGACAATAGGATCAATGGAACGATCGAATATTTTAAGAAAGAAGGCAGCGACCTGCTTCAAAATACACCTTTAGCCTCACAGACCGGTTTTATTAATTATATCAGTAATGCTGCAAAAACCAGGACTAATGGACTTGACCTGATCCTGAACTCTAGCAATATCAAAGGGGCATTCAGTTGGAATAGTAATTTGCTGCTTAGTACAATCAGCGATAAACTAATTGCCTATGATCCTAAACCGACCTCATTTTATCTGCAGGCTAATGGTGCACCAACACCCTTAGTGGGGTATCCTTTGTATGGCATCTTCAGTTATAAATGGCTAGGATTAGATCCTGAAAATGGCGACCCTATCGGATGGTTGAACGGAGGTCCAAGCAAAAACTACAATGCAATAATGACCAATATCTCCCCTGATAGTGTAAACTTTCATGGAAGCAGCAGGCCAAAGGTTTTTGGAGGTTTTAGAAATGATTTCGGCTATAAAGGATTCAATCTCTCCATTAATATCGTTTATAAACTTGATTATTATTTCCGAAGGACGAGCACGAGTTTAAATTATACCGACATTTTGGGCATGTACCAGCATGTCGATTATAATGCACGCTGGCAGAATCCGGGAGACGAAAAGATCACCTCCGTTCCATCATTGGTCTATCCCTCAAATTCCCGAAGAAATTCATTTTACCGATACTCCGGTGCATTAGTGGAAAGAGGTGATCACATCAGGTTACAGGATATCCGTTTAGGATATAGCCTGCCAAAGACACTGATAAATAAGATAGGATTTAGAAAGTTCGAAGTTTATGCTTATGCCCAAAATCTCGGTATAATCTGGAGAAAAAACAAGTTGGGGATAGACCCTGATGCCCCTGGTTCGGGTGGAGCTACCATTGTAGATTTAAGAGATCCCGCAAGCTATAGCTTTGGAATAACTGCAGAATTCTAATTTGATTGTTATGAAACTGAATAAATACATCATTTACTGTAGCCTGTCCCTGATCCTAATTGGAATCTCAGGCTGTACTAAACAGGATAAATGGCTAGAGGCCAAAAATCAAAAATCACTAGTTGTGCCTGAAACCTTAGCAGATTTTCAGGCCATACTTGACGATTACAATACTATAATCGAACATAATTCTATCGTCGGATTATTGGGAACTGATAATTACTTCCTGACGCAAAATGCATTTAATACGCTTTCACAAGTACAAAGAAATTTATATACATGGGATAAAGTCGTTTGGGATACGGATAGGTCAGTTGACTGGGAGAACGGTTATAAGATCGTCGAATATGCTAATATCGTTATTGATGGCCTCAGTAAAATGGACAACAAAAATACTTCGGAATATAATTTTGTATTAGGGCAAGCCTATTTTTTAAGAGCAATGGCGTTTTATAACCTGGCGCAAATTTTCTGTAAGCCGTTTGTAAAGGCATCTGCCTCCAATGACCTTGGAATACCACTGCGGACAACTTCGGATGTGAATATGCTATTCGATCGGGCAACGGTTTCTGAAACCTATTTAAGGATTATTAGTGATGCCGAAAAAGCAGCAGGTTTATTACCTGAGCAAATCGTATCTATTAACAGGGCCTCCAAAGTTGCCGCGAATGCATTGCTCAGCAAAATTCACCTGTTAACGGGAGAATTTGAGAAAGCGGCTTCATATGCCGATCAGGTATTGAAGATTAAAAGTGGCTTAATGGATTTTAATAGCAGGCTGGCAGACCTCAATACTACTTATCGCTTTCCTCCATCAGGAAGGGATAACCCCGAAATAATTTTCTATGGTAACGGGTATGGTTATAGTCTTGCTGTACCTGGCCCTGCAGCTCCGGCCTTTGTAGATACCTTGCTCATGGATACTTATGCACAGGGCGATTTGCGAAAAAGCTTCTTTTATATTACAGATCAGGCAACTGGATACAAAAGGTTCTGTGGTACCTATTCAGGTACAGGAAGTCTGTTTTCAGGTATAGCAGTCAATGAAATTTTATTGATCCGCGCTGAATGCAGAAGCAGGTTAGGAAATATCCCTGGCGCATTAGCTGATTTAAATCTTCTTCTGAAAAACAGAATTTCCGGTGAATCGTTTACACCCGTCACATCCAGCGAAGATATTCTGAAAACAATATTGTTGGAACGTCGAAAAGAATTACCCTTTACGTCAAATATCAGATGGGAAGATTTGCGTAGGTTAAACCAGGATAATACAACATCCATCACTATTTCAAGGAGATTGGGAGATATGCGATATGATCTATTGCCTAATGATCCAAAATTTGTGTTACCGATACCGAACAATGAGATACAGTTGAGCGGTTTAGTTCAAAACCCCAGATAAGTAAACGATGAAAAATCTAATAATAACACTTTGCCTTGCTCTTTTTTTTACTAGCGGACTTCATGGGCAAACGCAATTGCAAAACCCTATGGGTTATATTAATTTGACGATTGATTATAAGGGCCCCGTCAGTGATACGATAATGGTAGTCATGCAAAATGTACTTTACCCTGGTCTGGATAATCTTCATCATCGCAATATAAAAGCGGATCGTTCATCAGGTCAACGATTCTTTTTTCAAATACCTGTAGAGGATAGTTCCGGTTATTTATCTATAGCAAAATTACTTCCCGAAAAAATAAGGAAAGCATATGATTTAAAAGGAATACTTACGGATTATTTATGGGAGATCGGCGATGATGTATCTGTAGAGATCTCCTTCCCCTATTTGGAAAGACCAGAATGGGCAGAATTTACCTTTAACGGAAAAGGTAGCGAAAAATATAAAGCAAGGAAAGAGGTTCTTGGTTTGATGGTAAAGGATCTTCCTTACATTAATTATAAAGATTCAACCTTCCATAAAGGTGAGCCGGAAGCGATAAATAAAGTTTTAGATATCTTAGATAGCTATGCGCCTTTTATGTCACACAAAAGTTTTTATATATTGAAAGCAGATAATTTTTACGAGAGGAATGTAGGGAAGGCTATTAGTATTATTAATAATTCGACAAAAGGAACGTACAAACGCAAGAAACTTATCCATGATTTTGATTCAGTTTTTTACAATATTGAGGTTTCAGATTCAGATAAACAATATTATAAGCATTCCATTAACTTTCCATCAAGCTATTTAAGTACACTTTTCTCGCAAACTATAGTGCATTTTGGAACTAGACGGCCAAGTAAGGTTTTTAATAAAATTATGAAAGAAACCGACCAGGACCTACGAGAAAAATTGTTAGTTATGTTCTTTTTTGAAAATTTTGGCGACGACTCAACTGCAATTCAATTTAAACAAGCTCTAAAAATTGTAACCACAAAAAAGTATTTGGATGCTTTAAAGGAATTAAGTTATAAGTATGAACCTTTCGCTCTAGGTGATTACATTTTTGAAGATACAGAAGGAAAAGCTGTTAACTTAAGTTCGTATAAAGGAAAAGTCGTGCTAATTGATCTCTGGTTTACCGGATGCGGAGGTTGCGGTTATTTTTATGAGCACACAGTTTCCAAGATAGAAGAAGACTTTAAGGATAATCAAAACTTCAAGGTAATTTCTATAGGGGTTGATAAAAGAAAGGAGACATGGAATAAGGGTATTGGTTCAGGTGTGTATACTTCTGCTGAAGGTGCAATTAATTTACATGTAGGTAAACTTGGCGTCCGGCATCCATTCATTCAGGATTTTAATATTCCGGGAATGCCCTGTGCAATTCTTATAAACAAGCGAGGCCATATTGAACTATTCAATACAACCTCGCTATATTCTGTAGCAACTTTAAAAACTGAAATCAACAGATTACTACTCGAACCTTAATATCTAAAAGTCCTGTGTCAGTTCTATGGTTGCTAAGCTTGTATTATTTACCTCTGTAGGAGTTATTTGCATATCTCCTTGTACATCTTTGGTAGTGATCTTACAAGGTTCACTACCTCCCTGGCAGGGCTCTCCAGGTGGTTGGGTCGGAGATAGCTGATAGTTTGATCCATCAAAGGATACAACCCAGTAAACATTCGGGTACGCCTGAGTTTTTCCTTCAGTTTTTAAAGGGGCTTCAGTTTTTGCGATTGCTGCAGTGGTCAGGGCCAGAAGAAACAGACTTAAGATTAATTTTTTCATAGGATTATGTTTTTTTGGTTTGACAATAAAAATGATAAGTGTTGAGGTCATGTTTATGCTGCATAGAAAGCAAACGAAAAACAACGATTTAATTTAAAACTGTCGGTTTTAAAGGTCCTGGGTTTCTTCTATTGTTGCAATACTCGGATTGCTTAGCTCCGCAGGAGTGATTTGCAAATCACCCTGTGGATCTTTGGTAGTGATTTCACAAGGATCACTGCCTACAGAACAACCGCCCGGGGGTTGGTTAAGCGAAAGATGATAGTTTGTACCATCAAAAGAAGTAACATAATAGACGTTAGAATACGCCTGAGTTTTTCCTTCAGTTTTCGAAGGAGTTTTGGTTTCTGCTTGTGCATTAAAAGCAAAAGCAAAGAAAGCAATAAGTACGGGTACTATTTTCTTGAGGTTCATAATCATTTGTTTTTTGACTTATTAATAAAAAGGGTTGAAAAAAATGAAAAATGGTGTACCCCTGTCACCTCGAAGAGGCAACTTTTTCAGGCATTGAAGAGATGAGGTTGATTATTTAATCAGGTAATTCAGGTTATTATCTGTAAGATTTGAGTTTTTTATCAGGATCAAGAGGTCATATTTAAGATTTGGCTATTATACAAACTCTTAACTTTGGATTAGTTAAGGAGGGTGTTTCTAAAAGATCCACCCTTTCCCTAATGGCCTAGACAAATAATTGATCAGGATTAAATGGTTATCAGCAACCTGTTGTTGTAGTTGGATGTGTTGTTGTAAGATAAGTTGTTGATTCCGACTTATTCCTGTTAGATAGTCCATTGTTTTGCTTAAAAACAAAAAGTGACTTTGACCGGATGTTTTTTAATTGTTTTAATTCTTGTTTCATAATGGTATTGCTATACAGGGGCTTTATTGCCTTTGTAATGTAAAGATAATTGGGCCTTAAAGCCATTCCAAATAAATTGGGTAACTGGTCGAGTTTAATGGGTAACTTGTATAAAATCGTGGGTAGATGGTAAAATATGACAATTTGAAACGAACGGGATCAGCTAAGCGTCTCAGAGTTTTTCTCGCTCATCTGATTGCGATCTTCATTTTTATAACGTTTGAATCCAGTCTGATCGTTTTTCTTGATCTGTCAAACGGCTTATGGAAAATAACGTGGTATTACCCCCTTGAAATAGCAACCTTTTATATCAATTTACTTTTCATTTTGCCATTACTGGAGCAGAAAGGTAAAGAGATACGGTTTGCATTATTTCTTTTATTGTTAATTGTAACCTATTGCTTGAGCAGGATAGCATTACTAAAAGCTTTTTTTCCGATTGTGTTTGAAGAAGCTGCTCATGCTAATCATGTGGATCAGATGTATGCCAGGGCTGCATGGCGTGGTATTTATATCGTTGGTATGAGTATAGTTTACTGGCTTTTTAAACGTGATAAAAAAGCTGCCCTGGATAAGAAGCAACTGGAGGTCGATAAGCTGGAGGCAATAGCGGAAAAGCGCCGTATCGAAATATCATTGCTGCAGATACAATTAGAACCACATCTGATCACGAACGTGCTGGCCTTTATTTACAATAAAATAGAAATGACTTCTCCAGACGCGGCTTTAGCTGTGGAGCGCCTTTCAGATCTGATGAAGCATTCAACAACCGATGTAATCAATATAAACAAAGTGCCCGTAAGCGAGGAAATAGAAGGTATCAAAACATTGATAGCCATACATGATTCATTAGCGAATAGGCCAGTTTCTATAGTTCTCAATATTGAGCAAATTGAAGGTGAAAATGCAGCACTAATTCCGCCCAATATTTTGACAACATTTATTGATAACATTTTTACTCATGGCGTCGTTGATGATCCAAATATGCCTGCAAGGATAGGGGTAACTGTAGATAACAGCCTGTTTTGCTTTCACAGTGAGAATGCGAAACGGAAGTCAATGCTTAAGGGCAGGCAATTGGGCATGAACAACGTAAGAAGCATATTAAGTTATTTCTATAAGGAGCAGTTCGAGCTGAAAATAGAGGAATCAGAAAGCCATTATAGTTTGGATTTAAAAATAGCCTTATGAAATGTTTTATCGTCGATGATAAGCAATTTAGTATCGAGCAGATTACCAGGCATATAGTCAATACTCCCGGTTATGAAGTCGTTGGATCAAATACAGATCCGGTGCGGGCCTTATCGGATATTTTAACTGGCAAAGTTCAAATTGATTTGCTCTTTCTTGATGTTGATATGCCGGGAATTGATGGGCTTGAATTTGAGCGTCAGATAAAGGGCAAAGCCTATGTGATTTTTATCTCCGGACATAGGAAATATGCAGTTGAAGCATTTGAAAGTGAAGCAAAAGCTTATTTACTTAAGCCGGTCAGCTACTCAAAGTTTTTGACTGCTGTTGAAAAAGTAAATAATTTATTTAAAGTACAGCAAAGCAGCTTCAGATCCAATGAAACGGACTTTATGATAAAACTTAATGGTAAGAAGCATAAAAAAGTTCTTTTCGAGACTATCGTATATATTCAAGCCTCTGACAATTATATGGAGCTCCATTTAAATGATAACACTACACATGTCGTAAATATTACCATGAAAAAATTACTCGAAATTCTTCCAGCAAAGACTTTCGTAAGAATACATCATTCTTATGCTGTTAATTGGAGCTACGTTACAATAGTTCTAGGCAATACAATTAGGATGAAAACTGGCATTACCCTCGATATCAGCAGGGCCTACAAGAAAGAAGTTTCTTTGCGTTTCAATAGTTATTAATTCCTTTATGTTCCCTGCGGATTCGTTTCTGTGCTGAAATTTCCGCTTTTTTAATTCCTTTTGCAAAAGGTAGAATACAACTAATTCATGAGTACGTTGATTGGAATGGAACATCCGGTTAATATGCATATGCATGAGATCGGCTAGGAGAATTTTCCTGCTTGCTTTTCTGCAGTTAGCAATCGTTTTGAAAAAAGAGGTAACTAACAAATCGTAAGTGTTGTTAATCTCATCACCAATAAGGATTTCATTGCTATAATCTACCTGTTTATAAATGCTGTTCAATATCTTGAATTTTTCGGGATAAATATTATGCTCCCGGCTAAGAGCGCTAACTATTTTTTCTATCATGGCTTCAAAATCATCCCGGCCCATAATCTGGTTTTCGTAGAGCTGAAGAAGCATTTGTAGGCAGTAAGTGTATTTAGCATTATGAGATAGGTTTAATGGTAGTGTTTGAAACGCAAATTCACTGTCAACATAAAAATGTCGTTCCACCGATTCCATATTCTCTATTCCATACCTGTGTATTTCCTTTTTATAGGAACAGATTTTTAAATCCGATATTATACCGGCTTCAAATTCCGGATCAAGTACCTCTAGCAATTTTTCATTTAAATTAACGGAATCCCTAGCGTCAATCATTTTTAACCGTAGGCGGATGTGATCCCCACCATCGGAATATCGGATAAAGAACCATGATGCGATATCAGCGCTTACAGTCGCCAGGAAAGGCGCGATTTTTCTTTGTAGAATTTCATCTGCCCTAAAATGGCTCATGTATATTTCATAGTAAAGCCACTCTTTACATGGTGCAAGCCATTGTTTGTAGATTTCACCATTATTAATTAAAGGAGAAAACGGTGCTAATAAAGGCTTATCGTGGTGCAGGCAAATGATAAACTGTGCAAGATATGGATTACCCTGTTGATCTTCTACTATGTGTTTGTGGGGAAGGGGGCTTTCCTTTAAAAAAATCTGATCCTGCTTGCCAATAATATCTGACAGTATCTGTAGGTCTTTTAGGCTATTGGTATCGAAGAGTAAAGTTTGATCCGCTAATCCGGTTTTTACAAACCTGGGTATTTTTGAATTTCTTATTATTTCTTTGAGTTTGCCTAAAGGATTTCCTTGCAATGATTTCGAGGTTATGCGCCATGTTGCTGGTGATATCACTATGTTTTTAAATGATACGCGGGGATAAAAATTTTGTTCCAAAAGTAATGCTTCAGGTCTGAACATTAAATCTGCTTGTACTTCCTCGAACATCATATCACATAACATCCTGAACAGTGGGAGCGTTGATCGCTTAAAGTTATAAGCGGAGGCCATGCGCGGTACCAATCGTTTATTTAGCCTTTTGGAAAAAAGGATAACCTTGCCATTCTTTACACAGATAAAAATATCGGAAATCGGTATCGAGATATTTTTCGGGTCATAGTTTAAGATGTTGACCTGTGCATCGTAAATTTGTTTTCTCCTGTTGATATTATCGACTTTCATTTCAGCCATATACCCGATATCAAAAAACAGGACATCTGGGTTTGCGTTTTTTTCAATATCAAACAATTGATCACATATTCGTTCCACACTACCGACCGCTGTTGTAAACCTTCCAAGTAAAGAGTTCGCTGTAGCCCCACCTAAATAATCCAGCCAAATATTGCCATCTATAATATTGCATATAGCCCCCAGGGTATTAGGTATAGTATTTTCCGATCTTGAATTTACAGGCAGATCTTCCAGGTTAACTATATTCTTCATGGAAATTTCTTTTAAAAATTCCATGAACCCCTGATGCCGCAGGTCAGCACTGGCATTTTTGTTCTTTGGCTGCTTTGTTAAGTTTTCAATTTGGTCGTCTTCCAATCCGGAAGGTTTCTCTGAAAATGCATAACCGACCCCAATTTCCGGATCAAGTGCAACCATTAAGGGGATATTGGCTTGTTCAAATTTTGCGAAGAAACGTTCTGCGAAAGTTTTTAAATCCGCAGGTTGGCCGACAGGAGATAGTCTACTAAGTAATATTGCCGCCTGGGGAAGGTGTTTAAATAAATTAATATCACAATGGTCATGATCCAGGGTACTTTCTGCAATTTTATACCTAACCTGGTTACTGGATGCAGACACAGCCAATCGCTGAAAATAGTCATCACCTATTATGTTTGCATTCAGGGAAGAAAGTAAGAGCTGAAGTTCGAGCAGATCATGAAGAAAGCCTTGCAATTCTATAGGGTCTGATATTCTACTCTTTAAAAAGATACTTAGCTCTGCATAACTTTTAAGGTTTTCTGTAAAGGTCAGTACATCATGTATTAAAGGATCAAGCGCTATAGCTGCTATTTCAAACCCTTCTCCATCTCGGCGCAAATAGCGAATCTCATCTGCAACTACATAGTAACTGGAATTACTCTGAAAAAATGATTCTTTTTGCAAAGCGGAATGATCCACAGTTCCTAATTCGCCCCAGTCCACAAACTCATGGACAATGCGCCCTGAATAACGTATTGGCTTTGCTTCTGTTTGTTCCGCTAATTGAACACAACCGGTAGTGGCAAATTCGCCAAAAGGCGTAGCCCTATATCTGGCCCGGTTGAAATACTTCCATATTGTTTGTTGTATGCGCTTATCGGTGTTTTTTATTTCTGAAAGATCAAGATTTTCAATAAGAGCATAAAACTCCGGAGAAGAATCTTTGATCATAGCTTTTAGCTCCTTCCAGGATGTTTCAAGATCATTGTGATAAGAAATGCCCGGTATCCTGATCACTGCATGCGGATAGATTTTCAAATTCATATTTCAAGTCAAAAGATAATGAGCTAACATAAAAGAATGATTTCGAAAATGAAATTTTATTGGGTAACTGGTATTCAATTATGGGTAACTGGTCGATTTTTCTAAGTAACCTGCAATTAGCAGCTTTCGGCTGATTCATTAAAACAACCGGCTAATTTCTTATTCTGATCATTGTCTAGCAACTATTTGGGAAGGTTTTCTTTTGAAAGGCTTGAATTCCATAATGAATGCCTTGAATCAGGCCATGAATCCGCAAATATTAAAAATGAGATTTTAAGAAGCTGAGGCGGGTTTGTCGTAATAAATGCAACTTTATTTAAGGGATATCCTGGCTCATTTGCATATTTACCGTATTGGCATTTTCCGCTGCCTTAAGCGGCCTTTATTCCGTATTGCAGTACCTAGCTTTGGAAAAGAAAATAAAACGCATTTAAACCTCGTAAAAATTATGAATGAAAGAAAACAACTTTTAGGCTTGCCCCAAACAGCATTATTGCATTACAGCACCTGGAGCAGGCACCTTCCTTTTTATGAAATTTTTATGAATTTCATAAAAAACTATTCCGTTATTTTTATAATACGATTGTTTTTATATCCCATGATCATTCAGAGGGATAACCGGCAAGATTTGATATTAGTGGGCAGTATTGCTTATCTACTACATAATCTGTCAGCAATGGTAGAGCAGTGTCAAGGTATCTTCAATAGTTATTTATTGGTAAAAGTGCAGGATGCACTGCCAGTAAGTACTATTCTAACATGTACCAAACACCTTTAGCATATGGAAAACTTCACTGCGACATTGCTTTCTGAATTAACATCTGCTCTTCAAGAGATAGCAGTTACCTCCGAAAACAAGTTACAACAGGCTGAACGATCGTTTAATGCTGCTGAAATGGCTATTTCGAAATTGAGGGAGTTTATTGCTGATTATACCTTCAAAAGTGTTGAAGAGGAAATCAGGTTTTTTAAGGAGATAAAACCGGAATTTCAGAAAGAGCTTATCTATAATGAAGAAGTTTTGTTTATCGAATCCAATTGCCCGATAAGTCCAGAGGAACCAAGAAAAGTATTCATAGATCGCGCCCTTAACAGAATACAGGCTTATTTCGAAAAACACAACTATATCTATAACTATTGTAGGTCGGGGCAGACTACATTTGATACTTTATTTTTTGTACGATTACCGAAACCAATTCCTTTAACCCCTGTTTCCTTTTCGGATATAGATCCGGAATTTTCCAATCCCCATAGCTATAAGGTAGCTAAGCTCAAGGCACTGGAAGAGCTCAGGGAATATATACGAAATGAGAAAGTTCAAAAAATAGAACCTCGGCAAGAGCCCGATAAAACAATAGCCGGATCTAAGCGTAACAGAATCTTCACCGGGCCCAAAGCTGCGATAGAAGAAATACTACAAGGCATGTTGGCAAAAGGATGGATCAATTACGGTGACTATGCCGCCCAACAACTTTTTCATGATTTTGAATCTTTCTTTAATGTCAAGCTGAGCGATCCGTCGCGTTCCCTGATCGGTATGGCGATCCGTAAGAATGGTTATACGCCACATATAGACAAAATGAAAGATGCCCTGATTGATCGTATCGAAAGAAAACATCAATAATGTTAGCTGATCCAACAGACCACCGTAAATAAGTATTTTCGATCGAAGCCACCTCTAAGGTGGCTTCGATCGTTATGAAAAATAAATCAAGATCAGCAACCATTAAGCGTTTCGCAGCAAGCAGAAAGACAGGTGTTATTCATGGTAAGGCGGGTTACAGGGCAGATACTAAAAGTATTACATGGTGGCGCCTGGGTCGTGCAGCCTGCGGTTGCTCCGCCCTGTAGGTATTGCATCTCACCGTTACTTAGACTTGAAATCGTTACTTTCTTTAAGTTCAGCTTACTGCTCATAGTTTTCTTTTTCATGACGTATTGTGTTCTGGTGAAATCTAAAATTAAAGATTCGACCGATAAAATAGCAGCGTCTTATTTGACAGGTATTGTCAATGAATAAAATAGGCTGAGCCCCAAAGCAAATTTTAAGATTTTATTATCAAAAAATAAAAATCGCAACCTTGTAACAAGGTTGTAAGTTCCTATGAAAAAATAATACTAATCCAATCCCGATTTAAACTTAAAAAGGTCCCCAAATCATGCCCGGTGCTGGTAGTTTAGCATTTATACTGATTTTCTCCGCTTTCCTTCTCTAATTTTTTATCAAAAAAAAATCGTCGCAAGCTTGCTAGACCTTGTAAAACCAGGGCTAAAATCCTATGCAATTTTGCTTTCAACAAATGGGAAATATATTCCCGATTAAGAAATTAAAAGAAAGAAAAATGATGCTAGAAAACATTACCTGGAAATCTTACCTAACCGCCGTTGCGGTAGTTGTATGTATCTATTACGCCTTTTACCTGATCCTGATCTATAGGCGCAGAATGAAAGCAATGATCCTGGGAGCGCCAATTGGTAAGGAGCAGGAAGAACATATCGAAGGTGGATTTGAACAACTGGAAATCCTTAAGGAAGAGATACACCACAGTATCCTGGAAGAGGTAGGCACAGATACAAGCAAGGAGGAGCTGATTGTTCAGTTCCGTAACAGACTTGTAAACTATGGCGGGCTGCGTCAGCCTACCCTTCGGGATGCTCTTACCAAATTTCTGATCCAAAGATCTGAAAGTATTTGTGGGATAACCTTTACCAAAGAGGAGTTGGAACAGCAATGGAATTCGATGGTGAAAAATTAGCCTGGAAATAATACGAAGCTGAAAAATATAGACACAATAAATTTTAGAATGATTATGAAAACAAAAATCTATGCAATGTTGGCATTGGCAATCTGTGGCGGATCGGTCATGTATGCATGTAAGCAATCGGTGGATATGATGCCAACGGAACTGGAAAATGAAAAGCTGAAAATCCCTGTAGATGCAATTGCAGTAAAAGAACCCGCAGTAGCTAATGGCTGGCTTAATTTCCCATCAATGGAATCTTTCAATAGCACAATGAAAGTGCTGCATGAAAAGTTCGAGGACCCGGATAAGCTGAAAGGATGGGAAAGCAATTTTAATAAGAAAGGTTATACATCGCTCAGAACATTTTATCAGCAATTGGATGCCGATACATCGGAAGACCGCCGGGAGCCCACAGCCGATTCATTGATACAAAGTAACAAATTGTTGGATTGCCCGGATAGCTGGTTTGCTACGGTATTGAGTAAGGATGGTTATATCCAGATAGCAGATACGGTATATTCCTTTAAACCCGGTAATGAAAAAGGAGAAGCCTTTGCCATTCCTGCACGTTCAACAAAGGAAATTATTGCAGGGATCGCCCCGGCAGCAATAAGGGGTACTAAAATTCATTATACTTCTTTTAGGCGAATTCCTACCCTGAGATGGGGAGAGGTTGGCGATAAAACAATAGGTGAAGACAAGCTGCCCATCTGCTTTACAACAGGCGGTGCAATGGGCAGCTTTTGGGGACAGGTAGGTGAAGATATTTACGCAGGTGATAATGGCGATACTTTTCCGGAACATAACGGACGTACCGTTAAGATGAATTATCATCGTTGGCGTGTCGGCTATGTATTCTATGCTTCTGCAGGTGTAAGGATGAAGATGTGGAAGCACACCAGGTTTGCCGGCTGGCAATCGGTCACGTACGCCGATCAAATGACAATGGAGGCTTGCTTAAAGGGAAGGGCAGTTACTGCGGGTTCCATGCCTTATCCGTTCACATCTTATACTTCACCATCCTGGCCCGGCTTTACAAAATATGCGGAGAACAATTTCGAAAAAACGTTGAAGTGGGTCGGTTCCCTGATTTTTTCAGAAATAGCGTTAGAGCATTTCAACTTTCATTGGAAACTTAATTATCGTGGCCGTATTGCAGAACGAACAATACGGCAATAAAGAAATCGCGGGACAGCCAGGACTTGAATGAGGGAGACGGATGGATGATGATGGGGCTGTCCCGCTGGAACTGCTGCCATAGGTGAATATGATTTGTGTGGTTGGAACATGGCAGCGTTTCCCCGCCCCCTGCATTGACCTGTGGGGGGCCTGGGAAACAAAATTTACAAATGTCGGCAGTGCAGTAGAGGATTGATAGGTGCAGGAGGGCTGCACTGTCCGGCATTTTATTGCTTTTAAGAATTGGAGAAGGTATTAAAAGAGTGATTAAAAACTGTGAAGATGGGAATAGAGAAGTTAGGAAAGGTAAAGATCACCTTTATCAAAAGAGCAGGCATGCTTGTCTTGCTATTAATAATAATGAGCATATATGCTTACAGCCAGGATGGGAAAGTCGGAATTGAGGCTGCTGATAAACAGGTCAGAGAATATTTTAAATCCGGGGTTCAGCTCATGTATGCAGTTGGTGCGCTCGTGGGGCTCATTGGAGCGGTAAAGGTTTACCAAAAATGGAATGGTGGTGATCCTGATACCAGTAAGGTAGCTGCAGCATGGTTCGGAAGCTGTATTTTCCTGGTCGTTGTGGCAACTATTATTTCGGCCTTTTTCGGTGTGAGTTAAAAAATTAGAATAATGAAAAATAGTTTAAAAGAAAAGCTCTGGGCTTTTATTACTGAAAACAATCCAGACCTGATGTTCAATCTACAGGAAGGATATTCGGTCCCCACTTATCTTGAAGATAAGGTAATGAAGGTTATGCCAATGGTAGAAGTTTTTTTAAGAAAAGGAAAAGCAGAACATGAGATTGAGCAGCTGATTTTAATGGAGTTGACAAAAGATTTGCGGCCATCGAAGTACAATTATATCAAAGATGTAATAACACGCGATTTCCCCAACGAGTGTTATAAGTTCAGGGAGGCTGGAGTACTGACCTATGAATGTATCAATATGCTGGAAGCCTGCAATGACATCTTTATAACCTTTGACTTTAATGAGGACAAGGAAGATCATCGGCTCCGTCATGCAATTATTGCAAGGGTGCATGATTATCTGTCCATTTAAAATTAAGCTTTATGGCAAACAGTGTATATCAGATAAACAAGGGGATTAATAAGTCAATTGAGTTCAAAGGTGCGCCCGTAAGGTTGTAAAATAAATATACCTATGGCAAGGTATCAGGCAAGTGTTCTATAAAGCCTGTCATCAGTCGGCTTATCTGAAAGGGAAACCGGACAGGGAGTGTAGCATGCCGATAAACTTATAAGTCAATCAGCTATTAAGATTGCGACTGAATAAGGAGATGAAATAACAGATATGAGGATAAAATCCAAACTGATTGAACGATAGCCCGAGTGGAAAGTCTCGAGTCTTTGGGGTAAGATAGCTGAACTCCCCATACTGTAATACTCACCTTTCGGCCTTTGAGGAGGGAGAGCAAGAACAGGTTACAGCGCAACTGCAATAAGCAGTAAAGGGTGGAAATCGTATCCGACAATCTGTTGTGCCAAGTTATTGTACAACTAAACGGGGATTACCTAAATCGGAATGCCGCTGGCGCGGCTATGAAGTGAAGGCTTATGAATATCCGACATGGTAACGGAGCTTCCGTAGTAGTCCGAGCAGGGGAAAGCCTTGTACATGGCGAAGGGAAGCAGCTAGTATTTTTAATGCAATTAATGGAAAATGTGAGAGACATTATGAGAAATCCAGAAAGAGTGTTAAACAGTCTGTCAGAGCACAGCAAAATTTCAGGCTATAAGTTTGAAAGGCTCTACCGGGTCCTGTTCAACGAGGAAATGTATTACCAGGCTTACCAACGCATTTATGCGAAGGCTGGAAACATGACAGCAGGTTCAGATGGGAAAACCATTGATGAAATGAGCTTGTCCCGAATTGAACAGTTGATAGGAACGATGAAAAATGAATCGTACCAACCCAATCCTGCCAAGAGGACATACATACCGAAGAAAAACGGGAAAATGCGTCCTTTAGGGATACCATCTTTTGATGATAAGTTGGTGCAAGAGGTAATCAGGATGATACTTGAATCCATATTCGAGAAGCAGTTTGAAAACAGCTCTCATGGGTTTAGACCTCATCGCAGTTGCCATACTGCATTAATACAGGTTCAAAAGAACTTCACTGCCGCAAAATGGTTTGTTGAAGGCGATATTGAAGGCTTTTTCGACAACATCAATCATGATGTTTTAATTGGAATCCTAAAAGAGCGCATCACAGACGAACGTTTCATAAGGCTGATACGGAAGTTCCTCAATGCCGGATACATCGAAGATTGGACATTTCATAAAACCTACAGTGGAACACCGCAAGGCGGAATAGTTAGCCCCATTTTGGCAAACATCTACCTGGATAAACTGGACAAGTTTATGAAAGACTATATCCCATCCTTTGACAAAGGGATAAAGCGTAAGGATAACGTAGAATACCACAGGCTAAGCAGGAAGATTGCCAAGCTCAATTACAAACTTGAATTGGTTGAAGATGAAGCTCAGAAAGCAGAGCGGATTAAACATTTAAAGGAGATAGAAATAGAAAGAAGGTATTTGTCTTGCGGGGATGATATGGATGACGGATTTAAAAGACTAAAATATTTGAGATATGCCGATGACTTTATTATCGGGGTGATAGGAAGCAAAGAAGACAGTGAAAAGATCAAAGAGGACATTAAAAAATACCTCGCTGAAATATTGAAACTGACTTTGTCTGATGACAAGACGCTTATTACCCATGCGGAGAAACCGGCAAAATTTCTCGGATATGAAATATACATCCGTAAATCAAATACCCAGACTAAAAGAGGCGAAAAATCAGGAATGTTACGACGTGTATTTGGTAAAAAGATCATTCTGAAATTACCAACAGAGACCATGAGAAAGAAATTATCTGACTATGAAGCATTGACAATAATGCACCATAATGGTCATATAAAATGGAAACCTCAAAGTCGAATTAAGCTGGTAAATAACGATGATCTTGAAATTTTGGATGCATACAACGCCGAGATAAGAGGCTTTGCCAATTACTATTCTATTGCCAACAACAGTTCCGCAATGAACTCTTTTAAGTACATCATGGAATACAGCATGTATAAAACTTTTGCAAAGAAGTACCAAATATCTGCTCGTAAAGTCATTGAGAAGTTCCGCTTCAATAAAGACTTTGCCGTATTCTACAGTAACAAAAAAGGAGAAAGAAAAATGAGGGTATTCTTCAACGGAAGTTTCAAGAGAAAGACGGATATCATTGTATCAAATTGTGACACTGTTCCGAGCACAATCATGTTGAATGGCACAACCAGCCTTATTGATAGGCTGAAAGCACAGCAATGTGAACTATGCGGAGCGAAGGATAATCTGGAAATGCACCATGTAAGGAAACTAAAGGACGTTGCACATAAGCAACCTTGGGAAATCCTGATGCATGCACGACGGAGAAAGACAATGGCAGTATGCCAGTCATGTCACAAGAAGATACATCATGGTAAGATAGACTGAGGATATTAGTGGAGAGCCGTATACGCTGAGAGGTGTACGTACGGTTCGGGGGCGAGTATTTGGAAACCTGCCATAGTAATATGGTAAGGCGCCGGGTGCTTAGCCTACGTTTAAGAGCACAATACATCTGGTACCTGGCTATTGGTATCCTATTGTTGCTTATTCTGTTCGCGCTGATGTATGCTATAGGTATCCCGGCTTTCATCTGTGTAGGCTTAGCCCTGATTGCGGGAACTGTTCTTGTCATGAAAATTTATGCGATGAGCACAAAATATGGAGAGCATGGTTTAACAAAGGAACTGGCGAAAAGAAACATACCTAAAGTTGTTAGGTGTAACAGTAGAAAAGTATTTCGCAGATTAAACAATTAAGGATATGGAAAAAGAAAGAGAATTACCAATATATAATCTGCACGGAACGGATTTCTATGTAGATGTAAATAAACTGCTGTTAAGCGAAGCTGGCGATCTGGGAAATAAGCTTTTTATCAGGGATATGGATGACAATGGGAGCTTTTATGAATTCGAATACGACAAGAGGGAAAAATGCATTGTAATGCCGGACTTTCATATGTGCGAGCAAATAGAAGACATAGTAAACGCAACACTACCTCCGCTTGGACAATTGGACCCAGAGCGAATGGCTCAAAAATATGGGTACGAGGTTGCACAAATAAAGGGCATGAGCGATCAGCAAATCTTCGGAAATCAACCCGGCTTAAAGGATAGGCTTTCAGGGGCTCTTCCAGAAATCGAGCTTTTACCAGGTCACATTTTTGTCGTTGACTGGAAGCATAGATATCTGCTGATTAAGGACGATAATGAGCATGGTATCCTTCATTTCAGCAATATGCTGAAAACTAAAGATGAAACGGCTTACCTATGTGCCTATCATATTCCATCCCATAGTGAATACAAGTACGAAGCAGGCGACTCTTCGATTCCCAAAGATGTTATCATTCTTGAAATTCCCTATGAGCTCAAATTAGACCCGGTAGCCGTTGCATTGGAATACAAAGTGGATATAAACAAAACGGTAAGGGTATTTCCGGTTCAAAAGGAACTGCGAGCAAATAGGGTTCGTCTTTCGAAAGAGCAGGCATCCGGCATTTTCGAACTGTTCCGTAAAAAACAGGAAGAGCAATCGCAAAACAAGGGACTAAAAATGTAGTAGTGAGGCAATAGTGCCACAGTGAATAGAAAATGTGAAAATGGAAAAGTGGTTAGCAGATATCATGCCCGTATTGGGCATAGAACATAATTGTATCCTTAGTAAACAAGGCGATATTACTATTGGTTTTAAAGCCACGCTACCGGAGATATTTACTTTATCGGATGAAGAGTACGAAAATATTCATCAGGCATGGATAAAAGCAATAAAAGTGCTGCCCAAACATAGCACCTTGTGTAAACAAGACTGGTTCCTGACGAAAAATTATGAGGCTGAAAATAAGCCGGGTAAGGAAAAGGGATTTTTAGAAAAGTCAGCCGATAAGCATTTTAAAGGCAGGCCCTACCTGGATCATAGCTGTTACATCTATTTGACAAAAAAACCGCATGGTCGCAAGTTAAGCAGCTCCATGTTTTCCAACCTGATCCGAAGCAGTATTGTACCGGAACAGGCGTTAAACACGTCTATGTTAACTGATTTTGAGAATGTTGCCGGACAGTTCCGGCAGATATTGGAGGATACCGGATTAATCAAACTAGCAAGGCTTGGCGGTGATCAATTAGCCAGCTCTGAAAAAACACCCGGTTTAATCGAGAACTATTGCTTCTTAGCAACAGACGATGATCCATTGCTTATAAAAGACCTTCAGTTCGATAAAGACAGCATGCGTATCGGTGGGCAGCATTGTCAGCTCTATACCTTAGCCGATGCGGTCGATCTTCCGGCTTTATGTGGCAGCAGGATCAACTATGATAAATACTCAACGGACAAGACAAAGTTCAGTATCGGTTTTGCGGGTTCTTTGGGATTACTGTTACACTGTAACCATATCTATACCCAGTATATTGTTGTTGATGATGCAGCGAAGACGTTACAAAAACTGGAACGGAAGCGGCTCAGGTTACAATCCCTTTCTGCTTATTCAAGGGAGAATTTGATCAGCAGGGACGCAACCAATGATTTTTTGAATGAAGCGATAAGTGAACAACGTTTACCTGTCAAAGCGCATTTTAACATCCTGGCCTGGAGTGAGGATAAAAATGAGCTGAAAAATATACGTAACCAGGTAACAACGGCAATGGCACGCATTGATGCAGTTGCCAAACTGGAAACTTCAGGCGCTCCGCAGCTTTTCTGGGCCGGTATTCCTGGTAATGCTTCTGATCTGCCCTTTAACGAGTGCTTCGACACTTTCGCAGAGCAGGCTACCTGCTTCCTCAATATTGAATCCAATTACCGCAGTGATCCTTCGGAGACAGGGATACGGTTCTGCGACCGCCTATCGGGAAAGCCTGTATATATCGACCTGTTTGATTTGCCACGTAAGCGTTCAATAACTTCAAATATGGGCGTGCTCTGTTGCGGGAGTAGTGGCGGCGGCAAAAGCATGACTCTAAATCATATTTTAAATACTTTATATATTCAAGGTTCACACTGCGTTATCGTGGATATCGGCGGAAGCTATCGGGGACTTTGTGAATTGGTTCAGGGTTATTATTTCACTTATACGGAAAGTGACCCGATCAGTTTTAATCCTTTTTATCTTCCCAAGGGTCAGGATTTTGATACGGAAAAAAAGGAAAGTTTAAAAGCACTGCTGGTTTCCTTATGGAAACAGGAAAATGATAGTTTCAACCGGTCTGAATATGTGGCATTATCCAATGCGCTTGCGGGATTTTATGCAAAGCTAAAGAGGGAGCAATCCATTTTTCCATGCTTTAATTCCTTTTATGAATACCTGCAAACAGATTTTAAAGAAGTACTTAAAGAGCATAGGGTAAAGGATACGCATTTCGATGTCGATAATTTTTTGTATGTCCTGCGTCCTTACTACAGGGACAATGAATTCGATTATTTATTGAACGCTACAGAGAATCTGAACCTGTTGGAACAACCCTTTATCGTTGTGGAATTAGATAACATTAAGGGGAACCCCATTTTGTTTCCAGTGGTGACTTTGATCATTATGGAAATGTTCATTTCCAAGATGCGCAAGCTGGCCGGAACCCGTAAAGTACTTGCCATTGATGAAGCCTGGGCAGCTATTGCGAAAAGCGGGATGGCTGAATTTTTAAAATATGCGTTTAAGACGATTCGGAAATTCAATGGCGTACCAATCGTGATCACCCAGGAGCTGGACGATCTGATCAGTTCGCCAATTATTAAGGATGCCATTATCAATAATGCGGACATCAAGATTATGATGGATATGCGCAAATTCCTGCACAAGTTCGATAAGCTGCAGGCCGCTCTGGGAATGTCCGAAAAAGCCAAAACACAATTACTGTCCGTAAATAAAGACGAACGGGAAATCTATATCGAGCTGGGTGGTCAGATATCAAGGGTATTTAAAAACGAACTCTGCAAGGAAGAGTACCTGGCTTATACTACAGAAGGCAAGGAAAGAGTAAAGGTATTGGAGGCAGCGGAAGAATGCGGCAGCATGGAAGCAGGTATAACCAAGTTAATAGCGGAAAATTACTTAAACTAATATCTAAGGCAATGAAGAAAATAATTATGGTATTCATGCTGGCTGTGTTTACAATGGCCCCGGTTTCCAAAGCAAGCGCACAGCTTGCCATATTGGAAATTATCAAAGCTGGTGTAAAAAAGGTCATTAAAGCTGTCGATCTGAAGATCCAACGCCAGCAAAACAAAGTGATCTGGCTGCAAAATGCGCAGAAAGTGTTGGAAAATGCTATGGCGAAACTGAAGCTGGGAGAAATTTCGGATTGGACAGACAAACAGAAACAATTGTATGGGCAGTACTTTGATGAGCTGAAAAAGGTCCGATCACTTATTGCATATTACCAGCGCATAAAGGAGATTACAACGACACAGGCAAGGCTTGTTGAAGAATACCGGCGCTCCTGGGCGCTGATTAAAAATGATAGGCATTTTTCAGTAAAGGAGATTGAATACATCGGTCAGGTCTATAGCGGGATTTTGGATCAGAGCGTAAAGAACCTCGATCAGTTGTTTTTGGTCGTAAATTCTTTTAGAACCGAAATGGCCGATGCAAGCCGCCTGGAAATCATTAACCAGGTCTCAGAAAAGATTAAGGTGAATTACATAGACCTCAGAGCTTTTAATGCTGAAAATGTCATGTTGAGCATCCAGCGCAGCAGTAGCGAGCAGGAAGTAAAACAGGTAAGGCAATGGTATGGTCTAAACCCCTAAATAATTCAAGATGGAAAAGATGTTTTTTATACTGCTGGTATTGCTACTGGCAACTTCGAAAATCCAGGCACAGACTTTTGCAGAATGGTTTTCCCAAAAGAAGACCCAAAAGAAATACCTGATCGAACAGATTGCAGCATTAAAGATTTATGGCGGGTACCTGAAAAAAGGATACGATATCGGCAAAAAAGGATTGGGTACGATTAGCCAGATTAAAAATGGCGAATTCAACCTGCACCGGGATTTCTTTGGTTCGCTTTCCACTGTAAACCCTGCCATAAAAAAAGATCCCAGGGTGGCCGATATTGAGCAAATGCAGTACACAATATTGGAGCTAAAAAATCAAGTGTTTAGAAATGTGTCGAGTGCCGATCTGGTTTCTAAAAAAGAGAAGCAATATATAAGGGATGTTTTTGACCGGTTGTTGGAAAACTGTAATCACCTGTTAGAGGATCTGGGGGATGTGGCATTATCCGCGAGGCTGACCATGAAAGATGATCAGCGGCTTGTCCGTATTGAAAAGATCCACCGGGAGATGGAAGACAACTACTGGTTTGCGAACTATTTCAGTAATCAATTAAAAGCATTGATCAGCTCCCGGAGGCAGGGGCTAAGGGAAGCGGATCATAGTAATTTGATTTTTGGCATTAAATAAATAAGATCATGAAGAAAGTAATTTTTATCATAATGTCGGCCATAATAACTATAGGAAACTACAAAGCCAAAGCTCAGGCAACAGAAGTCGTGCAGTTACTGCTCAATGTTGAGAAGCTGGCACAGCTCAAGTCAATACTGAGTGATCTTAAAAAGGGCTATGATATTGTACACGGAGGCTATTCTACGATTAAGGATCTTTCAGAAGGTAATTTCAGCTTGCACAAAACCTTTCTGGACGCCCTGATGCAGGCAAGTCCAGTAGTAAAGAAGTATTACAAAGTTGGAAAGATTATCGAATACCAGGTTGTGCTTATCAAGGAATATAAAACAGCGTTCAACCGGTTTAAGCAAAGCAATTTGCTCCGTCCGGCTGAGATAAGCTATATCGGTTCCGTATATGCGAATCTGCTCAATTTAAGTTTACGTAATCTCGAAGAATTGGCTAATGTGGTTACGTCAGGTAAGCTAAGAATGAATGATGAAGAGCGGCTTAAGGCAATTGATGGTATCTTTTTGGAAATGGAAGAGAAGTTATCATTTCTTAAAAGTTTCAACAGGTCAACTTCGATGCTTACGCTGCAACGTGGCAAGGAAAAACAGGATGCCTTGCAGATGCAGCAGATTTATAATTTGAAATAATAAAACAGGCAATGGGAAAGATAAGGAAAGCCGTCTTAGCAACGGTAGTGGGAATGGTTTTGCCCTATTTCAGCCAAGCTCAGGGAGCGGCTGAAAGGATTAAAAGTTTACATACGGTACTCGATACCCTGTATAAGGATATGATGCCGATGTGTGAAGACCTCATAGGTGTGGGAAGCGGGATAGCCTGTTTTGCAGCATTGTTCTATATCGCCAGCCGGGTGTGGCGGCAGATAGCCAATGCGGAACCTATAGATTTTTACCCGCTGTTCAGGCCCTTTGTACTTGGTTTCTGTATCATGAACTTCTCTTCTGTTATTGCGCTGATCAATGGCGTTATGCAGCCGACGGTCAGCGGTACGGCAGCAATGGTAAAAAATTCCGATAAGGCAATAGCTGTGCTGCTTCAGCAAAAAGAAGAAGCTATTAAAAATAGCCTGCACTGGAAAATGTATGTAGGGGAAAATAATAATGGAGATAAAGAAAGGTGGTTAAAATATACGCATGGCTTGAAAGAAACTGATGCCGCTCCAGAGGAAGGTTTTTTTGAAAGTGTGGGCAATGATGTCGCGTTCGCTATGGATAAAGTGTATTACAATTTTAAAAACTCCATTAAAACCTGGATGAGTGAAATTCTCAAAGTGCTTTTTGAGGCGGCAGCACTTTGTATTAATACGCTCAGGACTTTTCAGCTGATCGTCCTGGCAATTATTGGCCCTATGGTTTTAGGCTTGGCTGTTTTTGACGGCTTCCAGCATACCCTTACGGCCTGGCTTGCAAAGTACATCAATATATTTCTATGGTTGCCGGTGGCTAACATCTTCGGTGCCATCATTGGTAAGATCCAGGAAAACATGCTCAAGATCGACAATGAACAAATAGTTCAGGCAGGAGATACCTTTTTCAGCGATACTGATATCGGCTATTTAATCTTTATGATTATCGGGATCGTCGGTTATTTCACGGTTCCGTCTGTAGCCAATTTTGTTGTCAATTCCGGTGGTGGCGGAGCATTGGGTCAAAAGATAACAACACTTGTTTTCAGCTCTGCCTCTATGGGTGCCGGGCGTTTGGGGCAAGGCGTCAATAACCTGGCTGACTTTAAGCAGAATATGGACAAAGGGCTGAGTGGAACAGAAAGCGGCTCAGGGGGGATTGGTGCAATTGGTCGTATTGCGGGTAGAACTGGCTCTTTTATGAACGACAAATTATCGGGCAAACCAGATCAGGGAAGTAATGAAAAAAGTGTTTAAAGCCCTTGTTATAAGCGATGCTTTACTGGCTAAAATAAGAACAATACGAATAGTGAATAAGAAAATGAGGAGATATGTTCCAAAAAGCAAAAAATATAGATACGGCCTTCAAGGGTATTAAAAATTTCTCCATTGCCTTTGTTGCAATTTATACCCTTAGCGGTGGCATGGTGATGTACACTTGTTTGGATATGGTTAAGAACATGCAGGGTAAAATATATGTTCTTGCCAACGGAAAGGCATTGGAGGCATATGCCTCCGACCGGAAGGATAATGTACATGTAGAAGCGAGAGACCATATTCGAAGTTTTCATCAGTACTTTTTCACGCTTTCCCCCGATGAAAAATACAACCAGGCAAGCATAAAAAGAGCCTTGTACCTGGCTGACGAAAGCGCAAAACAGGCTTATGATAATTTAAGGGAATCAAATTATTACTCCAATGTCGTTTCCGGAAATGTCAGCCAAACGATTACTGTTGATAGTATCCAGCTTAATACCAATGTTTCGCCTTATGCTTTCCGGTTCTATGGGAAGCAGGAGATCACAAGACCAAGTTCCGTAACCATCCGGAGCCTGGTTACGGAAGGACAATTACGTAATGTAAGGCGGAGCGATAATAATGCCCACGGTTTTCTAATCGAAAAATGGATAACTATTTCCAATGATGATCTAAGTACTAAAGCGCGGTAATATGATACAACTTTTTAAAAAGCGGCCTAAAGGAAATGCGCAAATAAAGGATAAGATAGCCCATGTTGTAGCAGCTTGTTTGGTAAGAGTGCAACAAAGCTGGGCCGGCTGGATGAACAGGCAGTCTGACCGCTGCAACCCTAAGTTGAGAGGCGCTATTTTAATCATCTTTCTGATGGCAATGGCGGCAATAGGTATAACTATGATTATGGGTGGCTTTAAAAGTAGTTATAAAATAATTGCGGGCACGGGAGCGATCAGCATGCCAACGGTAAAGCAGGCAGAGCAAAAGCATGTTAAGGCCAATAAAGCAGATGAGACCCTACAGCGTATTGAAAAATTCCGGCTTTACCTCGACAGCCTCTCAAAAACTGAAGAAGGCAAAATTAAACTCGAAAGCATTAATCTGTTACGGCCAGGGCTTCGTGACAGCATTAAAATGGTAGAACGTATTTATAAACAACAACAATAAAAAATTATGAAAACTAAACAAGCACTTACAAAGCAGCAGCGGCGCCAAAGGTTTTTTCTCGTTCTCCCGGTTCTGGTACTGCCGTTTATGACCTTGTTCTTTTGGGCAATGGGAGGAGGGAAATCCAATACCGTAATGGCTGCAGCGCCAGCAAAAACAGGGATTAATAAATCAATACCGGATGCCCAGTTAAAGAACGAGGATGCAATGGACAAATTGAGCTTTTATGATCAGGCGGCAAAAGATTCCGCGGTCCCCCATGATCAGAAAGGAAAAGATACTGGTTTTGCCGTACCACCTGCGGATTCCAATACCGGTTATCAGGGAATGACAGTTTCCTCCAATGGATATACAGGACTGCGTTCATCTCCATATGCTGGTGGGGCATACAATGACCCCAATGAAGCCAGGATCTATCAGCGCCTGGAACAATTAAATCAGGCGTTAAGGCAACCGGAGGTCCCACTCACATCAACCGAGCAGCGGTTAGGGTTTAACGGTAGCAGTAGTTTGGATGGAAAAGACGTAGACCGCCTGGAGCGCTTAATGAAACAAATGCAGGGCGGCGGCGCAGAGCCTGATCCTGAAATGGAACAGATCAACGGAGTGTTGGATAAAATTATGGATATCCAAAATCCTGAACGTGTTCAGCAAGAATTAAAGCGGGCTTCCAGATTGAACAAAGAAAATGTTTATGCAGTATCGGCGGCCAAAGAAAAGCAGATTTTCTCACTGCTTGAACCTACCGCAATAAATAGTAAAGAAGGAATGGATGATAAAACCGAAAGAAATGGTTTCTACTCCTTAAATTCTGAACAGCAACCAAGCGATGAACAAAACACCGTAGAGGCGGTGATCCACGAAACGCAGACTATTGTCAATGGTTCGACCGTAAAGCTGCGCTTGCTCAACGATATCTATGTAAACGGAAGGCTGATTCCAAAAGATAATTTCGTTTTCGGTACTGCTGGTTTAAATGGTGAACGCCTGGAAATTTCAATAACGTCGATCCGTTTAAAAAAATCCCTGTTCCCCGTATCCCTGTCTGTAGTTGATATAGACGGCATCGGAGGTATTTATATTCCCGGTGCTATTTCCAGGGATGTTGCCAAACAATCTACGGACAGGGCCATACAGGATTTAAGTTTCGGAACAATGAGCGATAATATAGGCGTACAGGCTGCCGGTGCGGGATTGGAGGCGGCCAAAAGCCTTTTTAGTAAAAAAGTAAAGTTGATTAAGGTAACGGTAAAGGCGGGTTATAAAGTCTTGCTCCACGACGATAAGCAGAAGACGGGCAATGACTAGTATTAATAATAATTAAAATGAAAATGATCATGGAAAAGATTTGTGCAGTATTGATTTTGGTGGTATGCCAGCTTATTGCTGGCAAAAGTTTCGGGCAACAATCAGCCGATAATATGCAACGCAGCAGTATACAGCCAGGTGCGCTGTTGATCGGTTTTGATAAGACCACTAATATTATCTATCCCTATGCTATAAAAAGTGTGGATAAAGGCAGTAAGGAAGTGTTGGTGCAATTGGCAAAAGGGGTTGAGAATATTTTACAGGTTAAGGCCGCTAAACAAGGGTTTTCAGAAACGAATCTTACGGTTGTTACTGCCGACGGAAAGCTGTATAGCCATTTACTTAATTATACAGATAACCCGAAAGTGCTCAATATCAAGTTAGGTAACAGCATAAACTTTCCGAATGCGGATGCCCTGTTTAGTTACAAGGCAGATAATGAGGCAAAAGTTTATGACTTGACGGAACAGATAGCTTCTAGGAAGCCGGTCTTGAAGGGGATCAAAGATAGCAAATACAATATCTCGCTTAACCTTGCCGGAATATATATAAAAGGGGATAAGCTGTACTTCCAGTTTGCCCTTGAAAATGATTCTGAGGTTGATTATCCGGTAGAAGCTTTCCGGTTTTATATTAAGGATAGCAAAAGCGCCAAACGTACCGCAAAGCAGGAAGTGGAACAGCTCCCGGTACAGCAAGCCGGAAATGCAGAGTTGATCCGTGGAAAATCGCAGCAGATGGTTGTTGTTGCACTACCCAGGTTTACAATTCCAGATAAAAAGGTTTTGATGATTGAGCTAATGGAGGCTAATGGCGGTAGGCACCTGAACCTACGGGTGAAAAATAAGACCATTATCGCAGCCCAAAGCATACATTAATGCGGATCAGGGAGCAGGATATAAGTAGCCTGGTAGCTTACTTAGAGCAGCGGCAGCAGGATGGGCGTTATCTGCTCAGCTTTGATACAAGCGCAACGTATCTCAATATTGAGGGCGTAAGGGCGTAAGGGCGTATGATAATGATTTTGACGCTTTGATGCAATCTTATGAATCCACCCCTGCCGGGCATTACTTTAAGATTGTTCCGATTGTCCAGGTATTGGAAGCTATTCAACATTTAGGTAATGCCTTTGCCTTATCGGCGGTTGCAGAGCAGAACAGATCATTGCCATTTGATATAGGTCAAATTGAATCGGATTATAACTATAAACAGGATTTAAAACACAAAGCAATGGAAATAGAGAAAATGAAAGTTGAGGAGCTGTCACCTTTAGCGAAAACGCTGAAGTATACAGGTATGGGCAAAGTTTCCAATGAAGAGTTGAACCAGAAAATTGCAGAAGGCCAGGATACCTTTCAAATTGGATTCATCCAGAAGTATAAAGATGCCGAAGCCGAAGCAGTTATTAATTGTACAAAGTCGAAAACGGGAAAGTATTATGCTGACAATTATGACATCATCGTAAAGGAAGAGGGAAAGGCGGATTTAAAGCGTAACTACCAATTCAGTAACCGGATAGAAGTTCCTTCAAAGGTTGAAGGACAGAAGCCGGAAAAGATTAATCCTACAATTACATTTAAAGAAGCCTTTAACCAGATGCAGGCCCGTGGTGTTTTTAAGACCTTCGTATATGTGGATATAAAGGAGCCAAAGAATAACAGAAAATATGAAGCTTGGGATTATATTAATTTCAACCAGACTGATAAAAACGGAAACTATAAGTCAGAAAAGTTTTATGATTTGGAAGTAGAGCCAAAAATCAAGTCTCTTTCACTGGTTGAAAATATGGATTATGAAAACTTCCAGCAACTTTGTGAATCCTTGAAAAGGGGTAATATTCAATCTGCAAAGTATATAGCGCTTGATGGAACACAGGAACAAATATACCTGGTTGCAAATGCCAAGTTCAAAACCATCAATGCGTTTGATAAGGACATGAACCCGATCAACCTTCATGAAAAAAGGCAATTGGAATTAGATGCTTTAGAACAACATAAACTGGAACAAAAACAAGGTCAGAAGCAAGGACAAAAAGTCGACAACGAACAGGAGACCACTCAACAGAAAATAGGTAAAAGCCTTAAAGTATGAGCACTCGAATAATCGTAGTCAATGTAATTTAATAACTGATTTTTATTGATATGGAAAAGGGACTTATTAGGTTTGAGCAGGAACAGAACCAATGGAAAGAATGGACATTACGGGTTAAATCTGAATTTGGAGATGAGACTTTAAAGAGCGCCCAATTCCAGAAAGAATATTTGAGGCACCTGGAAGGTCTTGAAATAAAATACCGAGCCAATGCGAACAAGTTCGAACAGCTTGAATTAAATATCCTTCGTGCCAAAAGGAGAGAAATCGAAAAGCAGCTTTATCCTCGTATGATTTTCAGATTGGCTTACCGGCTGCTTCGGTCCCGTGAAATGCGCAGGGAAGGCAAGATACATAACTTACACTTGGATATCAACTATGATGGCCTTATTGCTGCTTTAGCTAAAAAAGGATTCACTGGTTTGGAGAAACAGCTTTCGATGCATGTAAAATCTAATCAGCCAGAGTTCAGGATTCCGGTTTCCTTCCAGATCAATGAAAGCTCAGAAATGAAATATGAGCTTAGATTTTGTAAAGGCAAAAATGATGCTTATGAGATCCAGGATATCAAAGCAACTTTGAAAGGTGATCAGAAAGGAGCAAAGTTATCTATGCTCTACAGCAGTATTCCAAACGTTGACCTTACGATGAAACAGGTCTATAACCTTCTTGCAGGCAGGGCCATTGAAAAGTCTGAGGGATGGGTTATGCTCGATATCAATGATCGGGATGCAGAAGGAAATTTAAAGACTAAGGTATTTAATAAAGAGTATGGATTTTCGGTGGAAAAATTGTTGGAGCAATCGGGAATAAAAGGCATAGATGATCTTTCCAAACGAAAAGAGATTCTGCAAAGTTTACGCGAGGGAGATATTATTAAGGTTCGGGTGGGAAAGGAAATAAAGGCGATTGAGGCGAACCCTTTACATAAGAGCCTTGAAAAGCCTGAAGTGGTACTGGCAAAGCGGCAAGCAGACCTTGAAGCTGCAAGAAGGGAAGTAAAGCCGCAGGCTAAAGTATTGGAAGAAAAAGAAGTATTGAAAGTGAAGATTGCTTAAAAAATAGGGAGGGATGGAAATTGAAAATGTGCAGGTAGCAATACATCTGAATCGTTTTTTCGAGCGATGTAATTCAGACCCTCGTATTGGTGCTATTCATATTGCTGTGTTTATGGCAATATTGAATATTTGGCTGAAGCGGGGCTGCACAGATTCAATAACCTTGTTCTCCTGGGAAGTGATGCCGGAAGCAAAAATATCTAGCAGAATGACCTACCGGAAGGTGATAAGGGAGCTGGGAGAATATGGATACTTGTATTATCGGGCTTCGTTTAGTAAACACAAGGGGAGCAGGTTTAAGATAAATATGTAATAACATGTTATTACTTGTGAAAATTGCTATTCACAAACAACTTTTAAATTGAATATTGAACTCTTGAAAGACCAAATTTGGAATAATTAATAGCCTGAAATTTTCAGGCTTTTTTATTTAGAAAAATGATTGCAAAAAAGTGATTAGAATAAAAGCAGATGGATATGGAGGGAAAGATAATAACGCCAGAAAATGTAGTTGAATTATTAAAAAAAGAAGGTGTTGAAATTAAAATTGAAGATGCTAAAATTATGATAGATTTCATTCTGAATATTGCGAAAATAGCAGTAGATCAGTATCTTAGTGGTAGGTTTTGAGATCTCATTTTCAATTTATAAACTTAAAATTTTTACTTATGGTAGTTGTTGATTTATATATACGTGTATCTACTGATGAGCAGGCAGAAAGGGGCTTTTCACAAAGAGACCAGGAAGAAAGGCTCCGCAAATATTGTGAAATAAAGGGCTATATTATTCGACATGTTTATATTGAAGATCATTCAGCAAAAACATTCAAACGTCCGGAGTGGCAAAAGTATTTAGCCTATCTCCGAAAGTTGAAAAGAAATAAAACCGGTTCACTAGTCTTGTTTACAAAGTGGGATAGATTTAGTAGGAATGCAGGAGATGCTTATCAAATGATAAACACCTTAAGGACATTCGGCGTAACTCCTGAAGCTATTGAGCAACCTCTTGATTTATCTGTTCCAGAAAATAAAATGATGCTGGCCTTTTACTTGGCGGCGCCCGAAGTTGAAAATGACAGAAGAGCACTGAATGTTTTTAATAACATGAGAAAGGCACGAAAAGAAGGGCGGTATATGGGGACAGCTCCGGTTGGCTATATTAATAAAATTTCAGAAGATAAGAAGAAATATATAGCAATTAGGGAAGGTGAAGGAGCATTATTAAAATGGGCATTTGAAAAGATCGTAGATAACTATTATAATACGGAGCAGATTTGGAAATTGGTTAGAGAAAAATCAAAAGGTAAAAACTATAGATTTAGTAAGAATAATTTTTGGGTGGCTATTAGAAACCCATTGTATTATGGAAAAATATTTGTTCCGCCTTACAAGGATGAAAAGGGATATTTAGCAGAAGGTCAGCATGAACCTCTAATCAGCAAGCAGGTTTTTGATGATGTTCAACGAATTTTGGATGGTAGGATGCGGCCTATAAAGACAAAGATAGTATCAATGGAGAAATTGCCGTTACGAGGGTTTTTAAAGTGTCCTAATTGCGAAAGAATGTTGACGGGCAGTGCATCAAAAAGTAGGTTAGGTAGGTACTATTATTATTATCATTGTACTTCTTCATGTGGCGCAAGATTTAAAGCGGAAATAGCAAATGATGCATTTGTAAGACAGTTACGGTTTTTATCCCCTAAACCGGTAGTTGTAGACCTTTTTGTAGAAGCGTTTAAAAATAATCTAACTATTCAAACCAAAGATCAAAATAGGGAAAGGAAAAGCCTTCTTGACCAGATACAAGTTTTAAATAACCGATATCAAAATGCTCTCATAAAAAGCGCCGATGGAGAAATGGAGCATGAGGATTTTATAGAGCTAAAAAGAATAATTAAAGGGAAAATTGAAGCATTAGAGAATGAATTATCCGAACTGGGTGATGTTGCAATGGAGGCTAAGCAAATGGTGATCGCTAACATACATAAAGTTGCTGATATTGCTAAACGATACGAGAATGGAACAATCGAGGAGAAACGAATAATTATTGGTTCGATGTTCCCTGAATTTTTGGAGTTCGACGGAAAGCTACATCGAACCTCTCGATTAAATTCTGCGGTGAATCTCATCTATCAAGGAACCAGTAAATTAGATGGTAAAAAAAATGGGACAAGTCTTTCTTTTTTAGACTTGTCCCAAGAGGTGATCCCGCTGGGATCAATTTTATTATTAAAATACGCCTCAGTTGGCTTAAATTATCGTTTTTCGAAATGGGTAACCGAAACGGTAACCATATT
>NZ_RAPY01000005.1 GCF_003610355.1 Sphingobacterium detergens
CACGCTTACATGATTGTGTTTTCTTAAAGAACTTATCTCGCTTCAACTTCCGTATCCGCTATATTTCAATGAGCATTGCGCTCCTCTTTATCTTTTTTTTGTTTCCCTCCGTTTCCGTTGGGACTGCAAAGGTAGAAATCTTTTTTGAAATTCCAAAAAACTTTTGAAGTTTTTTTTCTTTTTCTTTTTCCCGATTTCAGCGTTTAAAATAAACTGAACGGGATTTTAAATCCTGTCGCGCTCACCTAAACCCTTCTTTTTTTCATGGCCTCTTCTTTCGAAGTAACCGTCCCTCCCTTGCGGAGTGGTGCAAAGATAGGGAGTTTACTAACAAACTTCCAAGCCTTTTGTTCTTATTTATTTCATTTTGCCGCTAACTCGCTGTGAACTTGGCGGATTCTTTTTGTGAAACAGCATCCCGGGGGGCTCCGGAGGACAAAAAAGGACGGTTATAGCCAGATCGGACGCAGGGAAACAGCGCCGAGACTGTGGAAACGCTGTGGAAAGGTGGCGCAAGGGGATGGTGGAACCGCAGCGGATACACAGTGGAAAGGCCGGAGAATGCAACGCGGATAGAAACAGAGGCCTCATGGGAAAAGGGGGGCCGGCTGAGCTCGGGTTAACAAAAGGCAAGTGATGCACGGAATGATTCCGGAAACAAGGATGGTATAATTATAATGATCGCTGCTAGACAGGTTCCCTGCCGCCGCTCCGCAGTAGGGATGACTATGCGGGTCTTATATTTATAGCAGCACCCTGTGGATATAATGGAGCTGGGGCAGATCGTTATAAAATGACCTGTTCAGGGCACAATCAGGAAGAAACAGCAACAATAGAACTTAACAGCGGATCTCATGGGTATCCGCAGAAAATCCAGTAGCACGGAAAAAGTCCACACTGCAACAGCGGGACAACCGGCAGATTGCTTTCGAATTGCTTAGAAAATAATAGGGATATAACTGGGAGTTTACAGGGGGTTAACAGGGGTATAACAGGGGTAAATCCCTGCTAATCCCGTGTAATACCATAGTTAATACTTAAATATAACTTTCTTAGATACAAACAAGATAGGACGCAGCTCCAACGAAGACCTGGAGCGGCTATTGACAACAAGCTATCGTTTCAGATCAGGTCGACCGCGATGTTCAGCTCCACCAATATCCGGAAAGCCATTAAATAGCAGAACAACTGGGGAACCTGATACCGGGGAATAAGATAAAAACAGTCAGTTGGGATTATTCGGAAAAGGGATTCCCAAAAAGTAAAAAAATCACGGTTTACTAACAGAAAATATGTCACCAAGTTGCTCGCCCCCGTCGTGATGAACCTCAGGACTCCACCCTACCTCAGTACAGACAGATTTGATATCTGTCCATGCTGCCATCCACGGTGAGTTCGATTCTGACACGCTAGAACACCGGGATATACCCCAGTAGAGAATTCAAAGTGGGTAGGAACTAAAACCGACACTTTTGGTCAAATATGTTATAAACAACATACAAATCGGTTACGAATAACTAAACCTAACTTAAAACTAGACAATTCCCACTATTACATAAATAATTCCTCTTAAAGTTTTTTACGCAATCGATTGATTCTTCAGCTCTTGTTTTTTATAACCAAATAATTACTTATTTTAACCTAACCAATAAACTTAAAGAAATATGAGGCCCATAATTCTCCTATTAACCGTAATATCTATTTTGAGTAAAATAGATGTCAAAGCTCAAAATCTGATTTATGCAAAAGACATCCCAAATGAAAAGATCAGGATAATTCCCGAAACAACGCAAGGGGGCACAGTTTCCGAACTGTTAAGTGATTTGGAATATATTCCTCTAAAACGAACCAATAATAAACTACTAAGTGATGTCTATGAATTGGAAAGTACCGCAGAGCGTATTGGGATATTAAATCGAGACGGCCACTTTCACCTATATGATATCAAAGGTAACCTTCTTAAAATAATTAATACGGTTATTGGTGTAGAAGATAAAAAAGGAATTTTACTTTTCTCTCGAATTAAATTTAACGAAAAAGGTGTTGAACTTCTACATGGTCCATTTAAAGCTCGTTACGACATGAATGGAAATTTTATTGATACCATCAGTAACCGAAAAGATGAGTCGAAAAATGTCACACAAATTGGCACTAAAAAATGGACATATTATTCTCCAGACTTAGGTAACCCCCAAATTAAAACAACTAATGCGCTACAACTCGGGGACAGTATCATGGTAAAATATGAAAAACTAGATTCCGTATTAATCTCTTATGGCTTGCATCAGCCTTTAAGCCCAAATTTCAATAATAAAGCTTATGCAAGCTTTGATTACAACACCAAATTATTCGAACTGGATAGCAATGGTATTTCGAAAGTTTACCAATTTATCTTCCCATTAAAGAATACGGTCAACTTGGATGAAGTTCGCAAAGTAAAGGATTATATAAATTATATGCATTATTACAATGCACATCGGGAGGAAATCCGAACATTGGATAACGTGATTAATTATAAAAACCATCTTATCCTACAGCTAAAAAAACCAAACAATTTTTGGATAGCGTTAAATTTAGCCACCAAAAACGTTATCGGCCTCACAAATATTCTTCCAGACAAAAGCAGCGACTATTTACCATTTATGGATAGCAATATATTACGCAGCGACGGTGAATATTTATTCTCCTTTTTGTCCCCCCAAGACATTCGCATTGCCATCAGTAAATCCAAAGAAGAGTTTCATCCCGTTAGCGAACGGCTTAGAATGTTGGAAAAATCCAATAACCCGGTATTTGTCCGATTCAAACTTAAATAAGATCCATGACCAAAGTATATTTTCAAACTTTATCTCTATCTCTCCTTCTTATACTATTGAACATAAACGGCTTTGCTCAAACCAAAATAGAAGGTATTGCTATTGATACAGCGCACAACAATATCTTACGATCTGCCACAGTATCAGTTTACGAGAAAGGCAATAAAACAGTAGACAAGGTTACGCTTACAGATACTTACGGAAAATTTAGAATTAATGATTTAGGTATCAACAAAACCTACCTATTGGAATTAAGTCACCAGGGTTTTAAGAAAGCAATTCGGGAATTTACCCTGAAGAAAGATGAGTCCAAAAATTTAGGAAAGATTCATATGGATTTCCTGGAGAACGAATTGGAGGAAGTGGAAGTTCTCCCTCCTGTAAGAATGAACGGGGATACTTTGGAATTTAACGCCGATGCTTTTAAACTGGACAGCAATGCCGTCGTAGAAGATCTATTGCGTAAGCTTCCCGGCATTGTGGTTTGGGGAGACGGAAGCTTGACATATAATGGAAAAGAGATTCCTAATGTACTGGTTAACGGCAAAGAGTTTTTTGGATCCAGTAAAGCGATTGTATTACAGAATCTGGCTAAAGATGCTGTTCAAAAGTTACAGATCTACGATAAGCGGGATGAAAAAGAAAGAAAGGAAAACCCGCTCGATGCTGCTCTCGAAATGAACGTAACATTAAAAAAAGGAAAAGAAAAAATGTATTTTGGAAGCTTATCCTATGGTAGTGGTACAAGCAAACGCTACCAACAACATTCCAACCTTAACTTATCAACTGGCAAATCACAATACACCCTAGCCTATTCGGGCAACAACAGCAATAAAGATCTCCAAAGCACTGATCAATTATTAAAAAACACCAGTTTTAAAGGTGTAGGTATTAATGCTGATTTCGATTCAGATTTTTTAAGCACGGGGATCAACAATCAACATGTCCTTAGCGGCAGATATCAGTACGATATTGTAGGAACCAATCAAGTCAATCGAAAACATCTCTTCACTAGCAGTGTGTTAAGCCGTTGGGACAATATTATCAATAAGGATCATTCAACTACCGCTTTTCTTTCTAATGAAAATGCAATCGATAATCAACGAACAAATGACAGTGAAAGTCAAAACAAAAGAGAAAATCTATTAGCAGCTCTAAAATACACCAATACAGGCGGAAAAGTTGGCAATCGATTTGCAAACCTATCTGCGGATGCGGATTTCGAACGCAGTTCTAACCAAGAAAATTCTGTCATCCTAAATGAATACAATTATACGAATGAACATGCACAAAATACGATCCGAAATAATGGCGATTATCGTAAAAATAGATTATCCTACAGCACCAACATTGATCTATATGATGTGAATTCAAGTCCAAACATGATAATTCATGACAAAAAAGGGAAATCATTGGGAGAATTACTGACTTATAAATTGAAATGGGATGGATCAGCTTCTGAAACACAACAGTTCAATGAAATGCATAGTTCTTATACGAATGCTGATAACCAGGAACTAAATAGACAGGATCACCGAACGTATGATAAATCACTCAAAGAATTTAGCCAAAACATAGACCTTAGCATTCGCTATTTGGACTGGACTCTCACTCATAAGCTCAATTTCCATCATACAACCACCAATGACAATGTTATTAATTTAGTAGCCGATCAACCTCAGACCAATTTGGATCTAACCCATCAAAGCAAGTTCAACCAACTTCAATACGAGCCAAATCTTGAAAAATCCTTTCGTATAAAAAGTCATTATCTTCAGGGACGAAGCAGCTCTTCGACGAATTTGACATTAGGAGTTGGTCTACGCTTATACAAATCAGAGAATCACTCGAGTTTGGATTATCGCAATTTAGCGCAGACGTTCAATACATTTTTGCCACAGCTTCGCCTAAGTCGATACTACAACAAGAATAGCCAATACTACACAAACAGCTATTTACAATTAAATTATGATGAAGAGTATCCAAGCCTGGACCAGCTTAGACCTATTTATGACAACAGCAATGTAGCTTACCGCTTTTTTGGCGCAACAGAACTCAAAAAAACACAACGTACTAAAGCAACCTTTGGAACTAGCTTTAATGAACAACGTCAAAATGGTTATTCTGGCAATATAAGCCTCAGTTATACACTGTATAGGCGAGGGCTTTCTGATAGTATTTTATTTAACGAGGCCCAGCAACAAAGATATCTTATTCAGATTGCTGCCCCGATGTCTTTATTTGGTATCAATGGTTACCTAAACAAAAACTATCCGCTCAACAAAACACAAGCGTTAAATTTTCAATTCGATTTTAGTCTAAGCTGGGGAAATAAATTCCAATATGTCGATGCAATAAAACAAGAAATGCATACAAATAGTCAAAATCTCAGTTTGAAAAGCTACTACACCATTCTTGATCGCTATCAAATCGGTTGGATAAATAGCTGGAATCGTTATGCGCGCCACAATAAACTATCCGAAAAGAACAATGATTATGTATCCAATTATTGGAGCTCCGGATTAAGCATGAGCTATTCATTATCAAAACGCTGGCAAATAAATAGTAACAGTACAAGCCGACTGTCTTCCTCTAGCAATTTCAAAGATCATGCATTAATCTGGAATGTAAATACAACATATCGTTTATTGCCTGGAAATAACCTCGAACTAAAATTATCAGCCTATGATTTACTAAAGGAGAATAAAGGATTATATATTAACAATGGGCTGACCGAATTTACACAGGGCTATCGCAATAATTTAACGCAATACTTTATGTTATCTTTAACCTATTTTCCTCGAAAATTTGGCTTCAAATAAGGTTATGCTAGCCTTATTTACCAAAACAAAATAACCCAACATTTGATAACCATGCCTTTTATTTTACGCATTATAATTTTCATCTTCCTTTCTCTGTGCTTAAGTGCGCAAAACTGAAGCATTTACATTCATACGGACAAAGATTACCCTCTCCCTTTCGATACAGTCTGGTTTAAAGCATATGTGCTTGAGGATGGAAGACTTGCCAATACAGTGTTCAATCTGTCTATGCATATGGTCAGCATTTATATCATGGTCGTATTTTCAAATAGTCTAACACACGGAGTAGCTATAAATTGATCCTATTTCCTAAAAAACTAGTTCAAATTTTATCGAACCACTCACCGACCGAGCGATCTTTGTTTGCCATTCAAGGAATACCTCAAAAGAAAATCGCCCAGAAAGTGGATACTTTCTGGGCGATTTCTAAATCGAATATCTTTGTTCTCCGATTATTAATATCGAACTTCGTCTTTCCTTTGTTAAGTCTAAAAACGATAATTGCAATTAATAAGCATACGCTCTAAATTCACCTAAGTGAGTAGATGTCGCGGAATTCATTGGCGCCGTCATCGTAATTCGTACATATCTTGCTTTGGTTGGTGCTACTTCATATTCTTGCCAAGCTGCTGGATTATCCGCAGAGTTAAAGGTCAAATCTTTCCCCAATAACGTCCAGTTTGTCTTATCCAAAGATACTTCAACGTTAAAAAGCTTAAATCCTCCTGTGGTATTATTGTGCCGTCTGATCATCCCGAAACGAGCGAAAACTTCCACTTTAGACATATCCACAATAAACCAATGTGGATATACTGGATTATTACTAGAGGACCAGGTAGAATGCCAATATGTTGTGATGTCTCCGTCTATGAGGCTTTTGCCTATACCATTTGCAGCGCCTTCCTTAGATTCAGTTGAAGATACCTCTGCTGTCCAACTTGTTTTTTCCAATAGTCCTACGCGTCCATTTAGAGCAGGCGAAGTCTGGCCTTCTGTCTCCATCGTGTACGTGATAGGAGTCATTGCCCCCTGAACATCAAATACTAGTTTTCCTTTTAAATCTGTGCTTCCTTCAACGATAACATTTTTGTTCACTCCGTTCAATTCATACTGAACTTTAACAGTAACGGGATCTTTTGTCGCATTTGTCCAAGACAAGATACCTTTATTACCTTCGGTATACGGAATAACTGTCGGTAGAATCAACTTATATGTCAGCAAACCAGGAGCCGTTTGAGATTGAGCGGTCGCTGTTCTCTTCCATTGGTCGTCCTGGAATTTTAATGAAAAATCTATCTTTTTGGTTTCGTCGGTTAAATTCAAAACCGTCACTGTGTCCTGTTTATTCCCCTTCAAGTCTACCTCAAAAGATTTTCCCGCAACTGCATATGACAGTTTTCCTGGAAGCTCACGCTGTGATGTATTTGGGAAAATAAATGTTACCCCACCTGGAATTGCTTGTACTGAAACATTCTCCATTTTATAATCCACCTCATAGGCTCTTGGTCTTAATATGGTTTTGGTCACTTTAGAGCCGGTACCATCCGAGGTAAAATATTGCAATGCGAAGTCATAGCTTTTCAATTCACTTAAGTGAATGATTGTAGGCTCGTTGAATTTAGTGACATCCAATAGCTTATCTGCAGCACCATCTTTGTATTTGATCTGTGCTTTGACGACACGATCTGACAAAGCAGGCCAATGTATTTCTATATTTTGGTTGAAAGCTGATACATAAGTCAAATTTGTTGGCTTTGCTGTTGGGCGCGTCTCCGTCACAATGGTTTCCTGATCCCCTTGCTGCGGAAACACGAGTTCTTCTTCTTTACAACTCCCCATACTCAGTAAAAAAGCTCCTAAAATGACATTAAATGCCCAGCTCATTTTAAAATTCCTTTTCATCTTTAAATAACGTTTATTCCACCAGTACGATGGAGCTTAGTTTATAATCTATTTTCTTATTGCTTTGGCAAGAGGAACTCTACTTCGTATTTATTTAAAAACACCTGCCCTTCCAATTTCCAATCTTTTAATGTCCGCACTTCCAACCAATAAAATATCTGCGGAAAAAAGTCAGCTGCCTGAATAAACACTGCGTTTTCACCCAAATCACAAGGTACTACTTCGGAGGTCAGTCTAGATTGGAAATCTCCACTAAGTCCCATGGCACTTTTGCCAGATACCTCATTCTGAATTGAACCGCTTTCAGTAGGTGACATCTTCCAATAACCTTTCAAGTTATTAACAAAAGAAGAATTAGTCGATTCATCTACGGAACATAAAGAGTTCCGGATTTCATCTTGCGTAAATGCTTTATTAAAGATCGATACATTCGATACATCAAAATCCACCAAATCATAGGATATATTTGGTCTATAGCCAAAAATCAAGGGATCATTTGTTTTGATATTGGCCACATTCATTCCTGAAGTAGTTGTTTCCTGCGCTAATGTGCCATTATTATAAATCTTGATATTAACCTGATCATTTCCGATCGCTTTGATGACTGTGGTCATTGTATACCATTCGCCATTGACTTTCGCCGTCTGACAGGTAGCCTCCTTCACGCCATCACTGATCTTCACTTGCAAATCATTTCCCCAGGTAAAATACATCCACCCTGGAGTAGCGAGGGACGTATTAGAATCCTTCCCGAAGATCCCTGAGTACCAATAGTTATATGTATTGGGTGAATAGGTTGATGAAATAATCGTATTATTTAAATTAAACCTAAAACGCGCAGAAATTGTTAATTCTTTTGTGGTTGCCAAGTCATAATCGCTTGAGTTGCCCAAATTATCACTGACAGCTCTTACACCAAGCGGTTTATTTCCTGTGCCATCGTATCCCCACATTCTGACATAACTCATAGGTTTACCCGTCAATTCAGCGCCTTTAAAGTTTTTATTCTGAAAAATGGCAAAGGTATTCCGTTCCTGTAAAGTACCACCTCCGTAAGAATCCCCAATTCCACCATGATTTGATGTTAGGATAACTAACCAATCTTCATTTGGATAGTTTTTACGTGCAGCCAATCCTTTCGCTATTTCTCCGATATAGCCGTCGACTTTCTTTAAGGCATTCGCATAATCGTTATTGCTCATTGTAAACCCACCTTTTTCGCCCGCTTCCAATAAAGACGTGAATTGTACAATCATAAAGTCGCTATTCTTGGTGTTAAACAAATCTAACACCTTCTTCTTAACGTCTTCATCAGTCGCACCGTTATATGTTTCATTCGCACTGACAAGCAGTTTGTCATTCAAAGTAACCGATCGTGATACTACGCTTGTCTTCATTGACGGAGCTACGGTTGAGATACGATACAACATGGACGGATAACCTGCAACATTTTCATGTGGATCATCTTCATTTGGCCTTGGAATATAAGACTCGTCGACAATACGGTGGTTGGTATATGTTACTCCACTCATCATCGTCATCCAAGAAGATGGATTACTGGTATTCTCATCAGCAAGGGCATTAAACGTATACTTACTTGTTTTGAGTAATTCTGCAATATTACTTGGCACGCTCTTTTTTAATTCCTGTCCAACCAACCCATCAATGGAGATAAAAAGCACCTTCCGTTTAACCGGTTGTTGCAAATTCTGTTCATAGTCTTCATATATGGCCGGCGGATTGGCATATTTTGTACAGCCAACCAACAAAGACGCCGCAATAACGACAAGAACTAAGGCTTTCTTTATATTGAATAATCTTTTCATAATTTAAGTTTATATATCGTAAAACACCCCTAACTCAGCAATCGCAACGTGTACAGCTCCACCAGTATTTGGATCCGGGAACACAAATTTCACATATTGGGCCTCCACAAGGTTAGAAAATGTGAATTCTTTCATTGCTTCATTTTGAGCAGTTGTCTGTGATGTACTCGCTAAAGCAAATTGCCCCATATCGGTCCAATTTTTATTATCGCGGCTGATATAAACTTTAACTTTGGTTGCAAAAGTCTGTCCTTTTCTATTTTTGTAATAGAAACCTTTAAAGACATTGACTTCCTTCATGTTCATGGTTAACTCTACAGGTAACGTAGTAGGAATAGAACAGCCTGACCAACAGGTGTGCCAATAGGTATTTGGATCGCCATCGGTCATCGCAGTAAACTTACCAGTACTTTCGTTGGTTGCTGTTGCGACATTGGCTGTAAATTCAAACAGGCCGCTTGGCAAGAAATAACGTGGCTGTAATACGCCATCACCACCTGTAAAAGTCAACGGATTATACTCCCAAATCGCGCGATCCATTGGTGGATATTTCTCACGCATTTCACGTTTAGCCGAGCTACTTACCGGAATACCCCATGCGATAAAAAAACGATTGAAGTCCTTACCTGTAAAATTACATAACTGACGATAGAAGTAATCACGTTTTCCCTGGTCTAAAGAACTAGCAAAATTTTCATTCCTCGCCTTACTATAGATGTAAGGGAAGAAATCCCAACCTGATTCACCATTTTTTCCCTTTGTCTTATCAAAAATCTGAAGGAAAGGTGTTAATCGTGCAAAAGGATCATCAGCGTCTATACCCAATTCCTCAGGGAAATTGGAAAAATTCTTCGCCGAAGTTAAGGCCGCAAATTTTAATGCCGCAGGAATCGATGTCTTCAATGCCGGATGGAAATCTATGCGAGAAGTAACGCCACGGTTTCGCGCTGCATTAAAAATAAACAGATTGTTTGTCGTCTCCACTAAATCAGACCAGCTCCAGGCCCAGCTCGCTTGGTAATTGTGTCCGACTTCATGGTACGATCCCCATGAAGTTCCTTTTCTGATTGTGTTCGGATTTGTCAGTTCATCCAGCCAATATTCATCTTCTTGCATTACCCAGGGGCTACCGCTATGGGCATATCCCAATGAAGGATGAATATCCATTACACCTCTCTCCCAAAATTCCGGATAGCGATTTATTGGATCAGTCGCATCTGCAGATAGTCCCATCCAATGATAATAATCTTTGACATAAGTCTCGTCCCACAAACGCAAAGCCTCATCCACCTGATCCATCTTTCCAGATTGGATGAATTTAACAACCAGTGAACGGGGAACGGAGAAGGCAACGCGCTCACCGATGAGATCCATCCATGGCACATCTTGCGACAAAACCTGTTTTTTCCAATCGGCCACAGTGGATTTCCCTAAAAGAAAGTCAGTGGACTTGACAGCTCCCGCTACTTTAATATTAACAGGAGTTGTGCTTGCTTTCTGATTAATAATCCATACCGTTCCACCATACAAGTTTTTAATGTAGTTTGTCCCCGGAAATAATTCCTTTCTAGTGTACAAAACAGGATCCCTACGGGGAGCATCTTTACCTGTTATATTATCTGTATGTACACCGATCTGTACTGTCATACCAATGGCACCAGCAGGTACTGTAATCCGAATTACCTCTCCTGCGGGAGCATATAATCCTGTGGTATAAATTGGCGCAGGCGTTACGCTGACTTTATAATCAAAAGATGACACATACTTTCTATTCATTAACATAGAAATCGTGGTATCCTTAACACGTGTCACATTTTCCCCTACCAAACCAGGGTATATCCGAGCCCGATGGTACAAACTTTTATCAGCTTTGCCCATGGTCGTATCCGATTTAAGTGGGGTTTCAGTAGAATCTCCAGATTGATAACCATCTGGAAACTCAATACCATATTTACTGCAGGAGGAGGCAAAAGCCATCAACCCAACAAATAATCCAAAAACTAAATATCTCTTTCTCATTAGGTCAAAATTTGGTTATTTTCTAATTTGTGTATAGTTTGGCGTCCAGCTCTTGCCGTCCAAATTCCATGATGATTCTACCGATACCCCCAACCATTGATAAATCATAAAAGGAATATCCACAGCATTGGGCACTAGACGATAAAAAGATTCCTCAATTGGTGGTTGAAAAAATGGCACCAATTCATTGAAACTTGTCCAGGCGACAGGACCTGTCAATTTGAAGTTACCCGCTCCCTTCTCCGTTTTTTCTGTGAGTACAGTTGTATTGACATCGTCATACCCAGGCCAATATCCTTGAAGATTATTCCAGAACGGGTACGTTTCATCAATATGTGTTATCCCTCCGAATCGTTTTACTTCTTCGGCCGAAAAGGCACGATTATAAACCTGTACATTACATATCGATATATTACAATCCGTATTTCCATTGCCGGGATTGTAGCCCAGTGTTAAAGGGCTTGTGTTATCAAGATTATTCCCGTTGGCACCCACTTGAGAGGACTTTCCTGACACTGTCGCGTTTGTTCCGTCCGTATACACATAGACAGAATCCTGAGTTCCACTTCGCTTAATAACAGCAGTCAACGCATGCCATTCACCATCATTAATACCGGGACCGAACGCTTGTCCTGCGATTGAGCTATTAAAACCCCAGTAGTTTCCCTCTAAAAAGAAGTTCCAGCCAGCTCCTGTAAAACCCTCAACACGTTTGGCAAAAAATATCGGATAATAATAATTGGAGTTGGCAACATTATATTTTAAAAAGAGGGTCATCGTCCAATCACTCCCAGTTCCCATATTGAATTTACTTGCATCAGCTAATTTCCCAATGACTTGATTGTTGCTCGCATAGGTATATCTCGTCGCATTTGCCACAAAAGGAATATCTTTAGAGTTGGGTCTTGGAACAATTTTCCGTGCAAACTTTGGGGAATAAAATAATGTATATGTATCTCTTTTACTATCCCCATAAGGTGTAAAATCGGTCACCGGATCCGTAGATACTCCCCCCTGAGCAGAAGTCACAATCACGACCCAGTTTTCCGTATTGAAACTAGTTCTCTTCTTGATCGTTGCCCATAAAGATTGGACCTGTTTGTCCATTACATTGACTGCAGCAACATATTTTGTATCCTCGGCCGTATAGGCTGAGGATTTCCCCGCTTTATCAACCTCCGTCAAATGGATAACATTCAAATCCGATTCGGTATTTGCCAATGCTGTATTCGCCGCAGTGACCACCGCAACATCATTACTTTCGACCTTAACTTCGGCATCTTTACCCAGGGTAGTACCATACTTTGCGTCAGAAGTGAAAAGGCTCGATTTACGACTTGTTGCATTTTGCTTCAACTTCGTAAAAATCGTTGGATACTTATTCAAATCAATCGGGCTTAAATCCGTCCCGACGACCTTATTTTTAGCACTATTAACACCCGTCAGCAACGAGGCAGTAACCGATTGATTAGTCACTTCAAATTCGGTTGTTGGATCAGCTAAACTACCATAAGTAACTAGGCCATTGCGTGTCATCAAATCAATATTCGTTGGAGCAATGTCCTGCATAGCAGGGCCTGAAAGCCCATCAACAATAACCAATAACACCTTATCACGACTTTCTGGACTATCCTTTGCTTCATTGAAATTCTGCAACAAGTTCGGAAAATCTTTATTACAAGCACCTAATACCATTAAGGTAGCAAGTGCTAAAGAAATATGTCTAAAAGTTTTTAAATACTTAATCATAACCAGTTTATTTATTGGGTTAATTCTTGATTTCCAAACGTAGGAAGTTTCCTACTGTTTTTTGCCCATATTGGAGAATACTCCCTCCAAGCAACAATGCAGGTTCACCTAAAGAAGATTTCGTCTCGATTACTTTAAAAAGTGCACCCGTGAATGGTCCCAATGAATTATATTTTTGCAGCAATTCGCCATTTTTTTCCAAGATCAATAGATTTGCTCTTGGCACACCCGCATAGGTTTTATGTGTTCCATCAATAATGAGCTGTCCATTGTTTAGAATTTGGGCATAATTAATAATGCCAGTACCAATATCGCGCAAGATGAAGGTGTCATCAACTGTACCGTCTGTATTCATCAGTGCAATATTATTTACCTTTCCTGAAGCACCAGCACCTGTAAAAATGCCCGAAACAACTAATTTCTTCAAGGTGCTGTTATAACTTAGTGCAAATAATCGGGTAATATTTCCATTCAATTTAAACGTCTCGTCTAAGGAGCCGTCCGATTTGATGCAGGCAATCCCATTGGCGGCCTTACCATTATAGGTGGTAAAAGCACCCACGATGACTATACGCTCATTATCAATCATTGCAGCATCCATAATCTGTCCGTTGGCACCAGAGTTGTTCAGCGCAAATGTAGAATCCAACGAACCATCCTCCTTCATGCGAATGACACTCTTTGCCGTCGAGATAATATATCTACGGGAATCACGGGAAGAATAGTCGTAATCAATCTTAAAATGAGATGTGAAGTTACCTACCGCAATCACTTTATTATCAGTAGTAGTAAAAGCTCTAAGGATTAACCCGTTTACACCACCGTTAAATGCGGATACCGTATCCAATGAATTTTTAGGGTCGTTACCCGGATTGATCACCTCTACAATCATGGAATCGATCGCACCATCATTGTTGACGCGAACAATGTTATTGATCGCTCGTTTGGCGAAAGTTCCCAAAGCGCCGGCAAAGATAAATTTACCATCACTTGTCTTTGCAATTGACCGTACAAAACCGCCGCCAAATGCCCCTTGGCCAAATTTCATATTATCGCTGGTCTTGCCATTGGCATCAATAAAATGTACCCCATTGCGATAAACCTTTTTATCCACTGCTTCATTTTCGAAATTGTAGAAAGATCCAGCGACAATAAAACCACCGGCATTAGGCAGAATATCATATACTGAGCCTCTAAATCCATTCACCATACCGTAGTTTTCGTCCACCGAAGTATTCCCCTCAATTTCCAGGCGTGGCCCATAAAAGATTTCTTCACCGACAACAATTTTGGCATCTCCCGAGGTAATCTGTGCCGGGACTTTAATCGTGATTAGCGAATCTTTCGCCGACACGACCTCTACCGCTGTGTTATTCACAAAAAAGTTAATCTGATCCAATTTACCTTTTAGTCCTTTGACGTAAAAATCCACCAATTCCCCTGGCTTTGCCGTTCCTGGTTCTGGATAATTTATATAGAATCCAATGCCCAAAGGTTCCTTGCCCCCGGCGTACGGATCTGTTCCGGTTACGATGTCCTTGCTACAAGCAGCACATGTGATTAATGCTACAATCAGGACAGCTATTTTGGTTATTAAATTTCTTTTCATAATAATATCAGATCGTTATTTTTTGGGAAGCACACCCAACAAGTAAGCCTCATTTGCAAATTCATAATTCTGAAATCCAAATGCATGTTTCGAAAATTGCAATACATGTAATACACCATTAGTCGGTTGAATATCCGATGTGGCTACCGGTGCTGTAATAAAAGGAACAAAATAATCCTTAATTTCATCAGGTACACTCATCGAATAAGGATAGTTTAAATAAAGCTGACGGTAACCCGCATATTTAATGACCTGTGTACCACCAGAGCTTTCATTTTTACTGACAACGTCATTATAGAGTACGCCTATATTCATATCACCACCATCCAGGTTTTTATAAACTCCACCTGGAAATGCCGCCAAGTTTAGTGTATCAATCTGACGATAATCTTTGGCTACATTTTTACCTTTAAAAATATACCTGGACAGGTATTTTCTCCAGACATCGGGTCTAATTTGCTCCAATTTTGTTATGGAATCTTGTCCAGAACGAAACAACTGTTGGTTTAACAACCATACAGATTTCAAAACACAAGGATCGGGGGGGGCAAAGAAGGTTACTTCATCATTTTTAAGTACAGCATCCAATTTAGCAACTTTCAATGCAACCATTAGGGTATCAAACAAATCCGGTCTTGATTCCAGATAATTCCAGATCGTACCGTTAAACTTCGCTTCATGAACACCCGTATCGATATAATCTTCTTTTTTACACGCCGAAAACAGCGAAACTGCCATCAACAGTAAAAAAGTATATTTCCAAATCTTTTTCATGATCTATTCCTTTAGTTCCAGTAATTATTTAATTGCATATAAGGGTTATTTGTCCGTGCAGACTTATCAATTGGCCAGGTCCACCCCCCCGAGTTAAAGGCTGCAACTGACATAGGAGCACTTGTGTATTCCGAATTGATTACCTTTTTCGTGCGTACCAGGTCATAAAAGAAGTTTGCTTCTCCTAAAAGTTCTCTGACGCGCTCCCACCAAATAGCATCTTTCAAATCATCCCCACTGTCTCGAATAGGTGCTGCCTTAGCACGTGTACGAATGACATTGACAACAGTTCTTGCCTCTTCATCTTTTCCTAATTCCGCCAAAGCTTCTGCTCGTAATAAAATTGGGTCAGGGTAGCGGAATACCATTTGGTTATCATCCGGATTGTTATCTTCCCCCTCTTCCATAAATACATTTGAAAATTTTAGACATTGAAAATCTCCATTTGTCGAATAGATATCTTTATCAAACCAATACACTTTACGCTGATCGTCTTCAGTTGGTGGATACATCTTTTCCATAAATTTTGGATCGTAATAGATATAGGACTTGGTTGTCACTTTATTTGGCGCATGGAGCACATAATCCGAATAAGATGCCGACAAGTGAAAACTTTCACCATAGTTGAAGTTTTGCACAATCTCAAACAAGCCTTCTTTTGTCCGGCCTTTAAAGATTTCTTTTGTTCTGCTGAGGTCCAACAAAGCATAAGCTCCGCCATTTTCTTCCATCAACTCTTTTCCCAGATCTGCGACTTTCTGATAAAGTACTGTTTTATCATCCGTTCCTAGTCCTGCGACCCACATATTGATATGCATATTAAGTGTCATGGCAGCACCGCGCATCGCTTTCACAGCAACAACGGAAGGATCATCGTAGGTCCAAGGCAGATCTTTATAGGTGGCATCCAAATCGGCCGAAAGATTCTTTAATACCGTGAACATATTTGTCCGCGGTAAAGGGTTGGTATTTACATCCGTATAATAAGGGACATCACCATACAAACGCACCATGAAAAAATAAGCTAAGGAACGTAGGAAAACAGCCTCTGCCTTATAGGATTTTTTCATATCCTCACTAAGGAATGGCATATCTTTATTTTCTAATTGGTAGATGACAATGTTCGCATTTTGAACCATCTTATAGAAGTTATTCCATTGCGTGATCCTAGGAAATCTGAAATAGGCAAAATTATTACTCACATCCTCACTAGTTCTTGACATAATCGCATTCAAATCATTTTGTCTCAACAATGAAATATAATCCCTTCCCGCCCCTGATGTTGCGCTCGTCCGATTTGTAGGAGCACAACGCAAGTCGCCTGATGCCGGAAAAAAGATATTCGTCATGGTTGCTTCTCTGAAAGTAGAATAGATCCCCCCCATGTACTGATCGACATCTGCTTGTCTGGTCCAGTAATTATTTCCCGTTAATTTGTCAATCTGAGTAATATTTAGGAAGTCCTTTCCGCAGGAGCCCAAACCCAGGGATGCTCCCAATATAAATAGATATAAAAATTTCTTTCTCATGTTGTCTTCGAACTTAGAATTGTACACTTACTCCCAATGAATAGGTTCTTCTACTTGGATAACCGTTTGAGCCATCACGTCCCACACCTGTTACCAATTCTGGATCTGGTCCGGAATAATTGCTAAACGTATAAACATTGTTTGCCGTTAGATTGACGCGTGCAGATGATACGCCAAAACGACGCGCCCATCTTCTGTCAAAATTGTAGCCTACTGTGATCGTGTTAATTTTCACATAAGAGCCATCCTCCATAAACATGGTTGAGTTGTAACGATAAGGATTATATAATGTCAAACGTGTAAAATCAGAAACATTGGGATAATCTGCGTTGTCACCTAATTGGCGCCATACATTATAAGCATCCAATGGAACATAGGCTCCAGGGGCGCCATCACCATAGTTTTGTCCGCTTGGATCCGAATAGTTCCGGAAGCGATCTGTCAAAGCTGTATTTAGGATATCACGGTCTATGGTGTAGGATAATTGCGTACGCAAAGACCAATTTTTATAGCGTGTATAGAGGTATAAACCGCCTGTAATTGCTGGCTGCGAATTACCGACATAAACTAAATCATTTTCGTCTAGCACATAGTCACCATTTAGATCTGTAAAAATGGGATCTCCCGCACGGAAGAACTTACCTCCATTCATTTCCCCCCCTGCTCTATAACGCAATCCAGTTAATGGATTGACCGGCACTTGGTCGTCCGATTTATAGACACCTTTATAATCATATAAGACAAAAGTAAAAGCATTACGCCCCAAACGATAAAACTGTGGCAGGTCGTATCCTGATCCATCCGGCTGTACCAATTGACGTGCTCCATCGGGCAATGAGGTTACATAATCTCTATTTATTGCAAACGTTGCATTTGCATTCAGTTCCCACTCTGAGCTTGCAAGTTTTGGTCTATACTGGATACTTAACTCGTGTCCCCTATTCACCATAGCAGACTCATTCGTCAATACATTTGCAAATGCATTGTGATTTGCAATTGGCTTTTTGCGTAGAATCTTATCGGATTGCTTGTAATAAGTTTCGTAAGTCACATACAGCGAACTATTGAAAAACCCTAGTTCCGCAGCCATAGACCATTGCGTCGTAGATTGTGGCACTAAACCTGTATTTGGAGCAATTTCCAAATCCAAGGAAGTTGTTGGTCTATTGTTGTAACGACCGTCATCAATCTTATACCAACCATAGATATCCGACAGGGATCCAGATGGTGAAATTGTACGACCGACCGATCCTCTCAAGAAACCCGTGTCCCACCAATCCACATTCTCCATAAATTTCTCTTTCTTGAAATTCCAACGTAAACCCGCTGAAGGATTTTTGGTCCAAGGTGTTGCACCACCGGTCAACGAACTACCATCGACACGGTAGGTCAAATCAAGAATATACTTTGAATCGTAGTTATACGAAAAGCTCCCTGCATAAGCAACCGATCTAAAATTATTCAATGAGTTTAACAATCCACCTAGTGTGTTTCTTGTATTATAACTAATTCCTGTCTGAAATTGATCATTCGCCGTTCCGCGAATCTTCGATAAATCTTCTGAAGAAGCGGATATTTCCATTTCCGTAAAACCGTAAAGGTTAAAAAGATGCTTATCTTTAATAGCTTTCACATAAGACAGTTGATTCCGGTTGTAGACTTTACTTTTGTTACTATAATAACTGTATACTTCTGAAGAGTTACCTAAAAGTATCTCTGGTGTATAACGATCTTTTGTTGAAGTGGTATAGTTATAGTTTAAGGTAACTGATGCTCTTAAATCTTTAATAGGTACATACTGTAATTCAAGTTGCCCAACATAATTACCCGTCTTATTTTGGTCATCCACACCTAATGCCGATAGCGCGCCCATACTTCCAGAAAATAAGGAAGGCGAAGGATACAGCGATGTTGTATTGACCGATTTACCTACCCCCGTCTGCATCAATGCATTTCCTGAGCCCATCTTATTTTGCGCCACATTGACATTAATATTAGTCATCATACGAAAACGGTCACTCGGTTCATATTGCATATTAGATTGCAAGGTATACCGTTTAAAGCCAGTATTGGCGATGATTCCATTTTCATCGTAATAGTTCATATTGGCTTTATAATTGAATACACGCTCTCCACCCGATATATTCACGTTATGTGTCTGGTTCATCGTATTGCGATAGAAATAGGATTGCCAATCGGTTGAATTATTATAATAGGGATTCAGGGAATCGGCCAATATTGGTGAGTCATTGATACGTCGGATTGCTGCAGCTAATGTTGTATCATTCATCAGGATTTGATCCAAACGAACCATCCGCTCGCCCTTACCACCGATCACACGACGTAATTGCGGCACAGCCGACAAGAAGAACTGACCTTGATATTGAACGATAGGAACTTTCGAGTTCCCGCGCTTAGTACGTACCTGAATAACACCGTAAGCACCCCGCGATCCGTACATTGCTGTTGCTTGTGCATCTTTCATGACCGTGATATCTTCGATATCTTCAGGTGGAATCATGGAAATCGGCGACACACCAGGACCTGCTGATTCAAATCCATATTCATAGCCCGAGTTGTCATCAATAGGCACACCATCAATAACGAATAAAGGTGAAGTAGGTGTCACAAAGGTATTGTCACCACTACCCGAAACATTAAAGTTAGACATCCCACGCACCGCCATCGTTCCGCGCATACCAGGACTTCCTGTATTGTTCTGAATATTTAAACCAGCAACCTTACCTTGCAAAAGGTCAACAAAGTTACCTGAAGGAATATCCTGTATTTCCTTACCGGAGATCGTTACTACGGATCCAGTCAATGTCTCTCTTTTACGTTGTTGGTATCCTACCACAACAGTCTCTTCAAGTTCCTGTGCCGTACTTTCTAAGGTCACATTGTATTCCTTTTTTCCAGCAACAATCGTATACTTCTCTGTACGATAGCCCTGATAGGAAAACACCATCACCCCGCTGTTGGGGACCGAAATGACAAACCGGCCATCTTCTCCGGTTTTTCCCAGATCTCGTTTGGGGTTTTCCAAGCGTATAGAGACGCCACTGAGCGCTCTGTTATCATTTCCTTTCACAACACCCTTGACCATGGTCTGGGCCCATGCATCCCCCACAAACAAGGCACAAATGAAAGTTAATATTATGCTAAATTGTTTCATAATCTTTAAGCTAATTAGTCCGTCCATCATCAGTCAAATTTTGGCGTTTCCCTGGTGAAGCGAAATTGTATCTCCCAATCTCCTTCTTCATAGATCGCAAATGGCATCTCGATCCCACAATCTTCGAGAAAACCAAACTGCCCTTTCCTGCGAAATTTGAAATTCATCACGGCATAAGTACCATCGCTTGAAGAATAGTCGGTTTTGATCGGTGCCAATGGAATAGGATAAGCAACGTCATAAATCACTTTACCATTTTCAAATCTATGGTTGAAACCATGCACTAATTTGCCCCATTCTGTTGCGGCAAATTTCTTCACATCAATTGGACGGTTTAAAGAATCCAAGAAACTTACGGTCAAGGTTCTACTTCCTGTCCCTTTGCTCTCCAATTTATTGAAATACACATTAATTAGACCTGGATAAATAAATTGATTTGTTCGTACGCCATACAAATTGGTTGTCCTGCTGGGATTCGTATATGGTAGTGGCGCTAAGCCTGTCACTGGATCCATGATGCTCGGTTCAAATGCACGTTCCCGATAGGGCTTTAATTTGAAATTCCGCAAATACCTGCGTCCACCAGTGTTGTTAACTTCAATATCAAACACATAGCCTGAATCTGGTTGTGCTTTGACAAAATTTGAATTTACGGCCTGTCCCCAAAAATTTATATTGCCTGATTTCTCAAGAATCTCGAGAATAGGACGGTATTCTACCTTACGTTTATTTTCAATTTCAGCGATAGATTTCTCTTCGCCGCTATATGCCATTGTCCAGATTTTTACCGGAAATTTATCTTCAAAAAGTGTTGAAGGCTGTCCATCAATATCACGCACGTTTACAATTTTAAAATTGAGAGGTTGTGAAGTATTCTGCCCAATATTGACAATATTATTATAGAAGGTATTTCTTCCTAACAATGGCATAAATTCATTGGTGCTATACACTACGTCAGTACCGAGTGAGTCTTGGTCATCCGGAATGTACTTATTACATGAGGCGAGCATGAAAAGTCCCATCCCGAGCACTAATAACTGTTTTACCGATTTAAATATTTTCTTTTCCATGCTATTTGTTTAATAATTTAGCGAGTTTACTAAATCCGAAATTATGACTTGGAGCGAGGACATGTAACATACCGTTTTGTGTACGGATATTCACCACAGATGTTGCGCTTTCCTGCCAGTAGCGTTGAAAAATAGACTTATTCATATCACTCAATATGATCTGTTGTTGACCGCCGCCTATAATTCCGGAAGCAGATGTCACTTTATACTTTAAGGTCATATTATAATCGTCAATAGCTTTAATCACTTTTCCTTCAACAAAATCACGTAGGTAAGGCGTATCATATTCACCATTAAATGCATAATGATACGTCAAGGAATCAAGGATCAATTGTGGAATGTCTTCAAGATAAAACGGAGATCTGTTTCCCGCTTTTCGTACACCGTTCATGGCATCCAAAGCATTGGTAAAACTACTGTTCGTCATGGCGAAAAAGGTCGTTTTTGCATTAGCATCTTTCAACTTAGCGCGTACCGAAGGAACACGATCCAAAACTAACAGCAAGGAGTCATAGGTATTACCTTGTGATTCTAAAAATTCCAATGAAGTTCCATCAAATTCGGTATACTTGACTTGAAAATCTTCGTAATAGGTGTTCCCTTTTTTACAACTAGCAACGCCCAGTAGCAATACGATTAGCGATAAGCCTAAAAAAATATGTTTGTTTTTCATGATTATCTATTCTATTATTTCCAATATGAGTTTTGCACCAGTTTGGAGTTTCTTTCCAGAACATCCGAGGAGATCGGCCAATAGATTCCACCTTTCTGAATCAAATCGTTCATCACAGGATTATTTTTCTTAATCTTTGCCAGGCGTATTTGATCGTACCATCTCCAGCCTTCTCCCATCAATTCCCGTCTTCTCTCTAGAAAGATTTCTTCCAATAAGTCTTTTGGCGAGTTGCTGATATAGGGTTTTAGACCGCGACGCTCTTTAATCACATTGAGGTACTTAATGGCATCATCACGCTGATTGAGTACAGCTTTTGCTTCTGCTTGCAGTAAGTAGATCTCTTCAAGGCGGGTAAAAACTAAGTTCGATCCAAAAATGGAAAAATCAGAATCACCATTACCATTACGGATGACCTTGATCTTACTAAAAATCGGAATATCACCGTTGTAGTTGGTAAAGTAATTCGTCCGTACTAATCCTGATACGGAGTCAATACCAAAACGCGTGTCGTTGACGTCATCAAACAATTTATTGATCGTGTCACGGCTCACATAGATATCTGGTTTAGCTTTGGTGACAATCGGATAACCTAAAGTCAATGATTCGATATGGCCTGTATTCGTCGCTTCGCCCAATTCGTATGAAGAGCGAATCGCTAAGATCTGTGCTCTTGTACTTGGCCCAAATAGACCATCGGTCGGATTCACCAATGCTGATGTGGTCAATAGTTCAAGATTCGCTTGTGAATAGTTGTCGATAACAAATCGCGAATATACCTCCGCATTGATGTATTTTCCTTGCCATGCCGCTACGTGTGCCAATAGGGAATAGGCTGTTATTTTGTTGACCAAAACACCAACCCATGTACTATAAGTCTGGCCATAATAGCTCTGTGTCCCTACAGCATAACGGTAAGGTAAATCCTGTGCAGCGGCTAATAGTTCGGTTTCCGCGAAAGCTAAAACTGTTGCTTCGGTCGATCGCGCAAGTTCCACAAAGGAACCATTATCATAAGATTCCTTTAACAGCGGAACATCGCCCCAGATACGGACCATATAGAAATACATTAGGGCACGGATTGTACGTGCTTGTGCAACATCGTATTTCATATCGCGTTCTGTGTATCGCTTATCTTTCGCCATCACCTCAGGTGCACGTTCGATAAAAAGTGACGCTGCATTGATCACTGCATAGAATCTACGCCAGTCCGTAAGATTCTTAAGTAAAGGATAAGCTGATCTCAGTTTATTTTCTTGGACGACACGAAGATCGGCGCGTGAATAAGGTGTAAAGTCGCCGTAGCGGATTTCTCCGTATACCCAATGCCCATAGTTATCAACTAATGCTGCCCGCATTAGGCCGTAGATGCCCATTAAGTGCGCCCGCGTATCAGATATAGATTGCCATTCCAGTTTCTCGGATCCGAGATTGGAAGCGACAATATCCAATTTTTTATTACATGAGCTCGTAAAAGCAGTGATACCCAGCGCCATCAGGAACATTACCGCCCATCGATTATATCTTTTCATACTCTTTCTACTATTAAATTATTACAGCTCTAACTTAACGCCTAAGGAAACCATTGGGGACAATGGTAGTCCATAACCTGTATAATATCCATTAAAATCTATCAGTTCGGGATCTGCTCCTGAGAACTTAGAGATCGTCAATAAATTGGTACCTGAAACGTAAACGTAAGCTCTACGAATGGTCTTCATCTTGTCTTTTACATTGTTCAATTGAGCAAGATCGTAGCCTATAGTCAAGGATCTCAACTTCAAGAAAGAAGCATTTTCCAGAAACAGATCTTGATCCACACGGTAGGCGACAATCGGGCTCCAAGGATTATAAATCGGATATTTATTCAAATCAACATCTTGCTGCCAATGAAATACTTCGCGAATCCCATCCAATGAATTGGTGTTTTCGGTATTGACGAAGTTATATTTATTGGAAGCACGTTGATTCAGGGCCTTATGTCCAAGTGCAAAATACCATTGCATATTCAGGTCAAAACCTTTGAATTTGAAATAGTTTTGAAATGAGCCTGTCAGCTTAGGCATTGCATTTCCTTTCAGGACACGATCTTCGTCATTGATTTTAAAATCTCCGTTCTGATCTTTCCAGATGGGATCTCCCGCTGCAAAATCTACCCCATCAAACTGTATTTTCTGACCGTTTTGAACTGGGATACTCCCCTCGGTATCATAAGATCCTTGATTTTCGTACAACCAAAACTGATCAATGGCCTCGCCGACTTTTAATAAACGATTACCCACTTTCAATTGCTTGCGTCCTCCTGGAAGTGCCGTCAATTTATTTTGATTGTAATTTAGATTGAGTGATGTATTCCATTGCAAGGTCTCAGGATTAGACAGCACTTTCGCAGACAGATTGAGATCCACCCCAGTGTTTTTTACACTTAAGCCATTAACAATTTGTCCAGAATAACCATACTCAGCAGGAATAGGTGAATTAATCAATTGATTTACATCTTTCTTTTGGTATAAGGAGACTTCAAAATCAATTTTTTTCTCCAATAAGGTTCCATCAACGGTCAATTCGGCATGATCTGTAAAAGGCCATTTGATATCGTAACCTACCCAACCTTCTGAATAAGGTCTGGATGCAACGGCAAAACCATTATAGGACACCAAGGATTTTTCGGACCCCCAATTTAGATCAGCGGTATAATTTGGGCCAATGGCAAATTTACTTGTAAACACTGGTTTCCCAATTCGCGCCCAGGAGGCCTTTACACCTAAATGGTTAAATAAATTGTCCTCATTTTCGGGAATCAAATGATATTTCGCAGCAAATGACGGCGTCATCAACCAACGCGAATCAGGCTGCATTGTTGAAGAACCATCATAACGTAATACCGCATTCAAGTCTAGGAGATTTTTATATTTATAATTGGCGGCCAAATACAGGGAGTGCAATCTAAAATCTTCGCGATTACTGTACCTATTCACATATAACCCTCCAATTGGCACTAAATAACTTCCTTTTTGAGGATCGCCATCGACAACGTTGACCTTGATAAAATCGTTTGGTCCATCATAGGCACGTGCATAATTGTAACGGTATAGGTCTTGTGTATAAGAAGATCCTAAGGTCAAGTCCAATTTATGCTGTTCTTGAAATTCGAGATTGTATTCCAAGCGGTTATTGTACACCAAACGTTGATTAAAACCAAAATAACTTGACATATAGTTATTGGTTTCCATCAATGAACCTGGGAAAAAAGCTTGTCTTGCACCCTCAGAATAATCAATTCCCAAGGAAGTATTAAATTTTAGGTTCTTGAGAAAATAAAGATCTAATGTTACCAGCGAATTTAAGAAATTGACCGTATTCTTATCCAAAGCTGCTTTATAGATATCTAGATACTGCGCATACATATCCTTACCTGGAGAAATTGGCACAGATAAATCAGGTACATAAGAAGCTTCGCCAAATCGATCTCTCAAACTGCGATTACGATCTCTCAAACTGCGGCTTGCATTGATTGTGGCACCAAAATTCAACCATTTAAAAGGGGCCATATTGACGTTAAACAAGGCATTGTATCGCTCAATATTAGTTTTATCAGCCGAACTTGCATTCTTGGTATACCCTCCTACGAACGAAAAGTTCGCACGATCATTACCACCACGTATACCTAAACTTCCACCATAGATCGGTGTAGTTTTATAATACTCCTCATTCCAATTAGCTGGCCCGTAATAATTTACATTAGTCGAGTCGCTCAGATATCCTGGGTAATTCAAACGGTCAGTAGCTGATCCATATTTGTTATAGAATACCGATCGGAACATATTCTCATATTGGGCATTTACGGGGGTTACTACGGGTTTTGTTGCCAGCCCAACATATGTATTAATGAAAATTTGACGTTCCCCCTCTCTACCTGGTTTTGTCAGGATCCAAATTGCCCCATTAGCCGCTAGCGGTCCAAGCTTTGCTAATTTAACCGGGTCTTTTATCACTTCGATAGACTCTACAGTTGCTAGGTCAATACCTGCAAAGTTGTCGGTTCCAGGTCCAATACGATTAAACTGATACTGCTGAATTGAGTAGGCAAAGTTGTTGTCTCTTGCGATAGGTATTCCATTGACAAATACTGCTGGTTGCACATTAATCGCATCTTTGATTTCGAATAATGGCGATCCTAATCCCCGAAGTACCATATTCTTTGGTGCTCCTGGTTCTCCCGTCGCTTCTTGTACGTAGAGACCTGCAACTTGCCCTTTTAAAACCTCTGGAATACTGACAACAGGCAGTGTTTCAACGTTTCTTAAATTGAGACTGTCTCTAACACCTTGTTTTTGCAATAAGGTAGCCAGTCGCCCTCTAAGTAATCGCTTGTCAACCTCATTGATTTCAGAAGTATCTTGTTTTGAAGCCCAAAAATTAAGGTGGTTAGCCTTTACATTTGGGCACATAGGGACAAGAAATAAAAAACAAAATAGTCTTTTCATTCGATTTTATGTCTTAGGCTTAAAAAAAAATTGGCACTATTTAGCTTATAAAAACTATATAACGGCTCTGAATAATTGTTAGACTTTTAGGTCTTATTAATAATTGATAGTACGTAACAATGATATAATAAAAACTTTAGAGTGGTTAGAGGTCAACTAAACGAAATCGATTGCGTAATCGACACAAACGATTGCGCAATTTATTCCTCATTGTCTATAAACAAAGTAGTTTTATAATTTTATAAAAAAAGTTCTCTTCATCTCTCTATTTAATTAACAATCTAAACGTTTTCAGTAAAATACTTTTATGAATTATTTTTTACGAGATAATGGGTGGGCTAGTCCAAGTGATTCGAAATTGAAAGCTCTTCTAAGTTTAGCATCAAAGCAGCGATGCAAGCTATAAGGTCAAAATATTTAAATCGATAATGATCCGAATTTGTATCGCAAAAAATGTGAATAACTGATCATAGGTCACCTGCTGATTACTATAGGAATTGGCTTAAAACAAGAAACTCCAAATTACTTTTCGCAATTCGGAGTTTCTTGTTCTATACGTCGTCAATACTAATTATCTCTTAACGTAGTAAGATCTACTTTAGGTTGCGACAAATTCATATTCTTAATAGCCTTCTTGCATTCATCAACCATTTCCTGCGTCATTGTATAGGTATACTTTCCATAATCATCATACTCCAATGTACCGATATAGAAGAAGCCATACTTATCAAAGAAATCCGTCAGATCTATTTTAGCAACCTCACATGCTGTTTTAACAAAGTTTAATTGATGAACAGCTGGATTTCGCTCGCCCATCATCCTATCGGAACTCCAATCCGAACGCCCTCTTCGTGAAGGTCTAACGCTATTCTGTTGACGAAAAGCCTCAAACAAATCCGCATAAAAATCTGGGTGTTTTCCAATTCCCTCAAAATATAACTGTAATTGCCAGAAAGGGATCAAACGATTAAACACATCCGGATCGGATAAATAGGAAATTCTCTTCTCAATAATACTGGATTTGGCCTTTTCAAAGTTATCCTGCTCAGAAACCCGTGTTTTATTACCAAATGATCGTGTTACATATAAAGAAAACAGGTTATTGCTCACTTCACCAAGTCCACCCCAATTGAACATAGGTCGCGTTTGATGGACATGTCCTACTTCATGGCTAAACCCCCAGCAGGGATCTCCTTTAATTACCGAAGCAGGATCGACAACCATACCCATCGCATAACCGACTTTGTCACCCATATAGGCAACACCGTCCCCATCACGGAACATGTAGTAATTATAATTTACCCGTGCAAGGATGCGATTCTTAGGAATTTTTTTATATTTTTCCAAACCCATCAATCGATGCTGTCTGAATACTAAAGAATCATAATTACTGATCAGTTCAACACCTCTCCCATAGGCATATTTCTTCATTGCCTCTATAGGATAAGCTGTTTGTATATGTTCGCCCTTTGCATCCATAATTGGAAAGACTGCATGATCAATCAGACTATCCCATTCTTTGTTCCCCTGTTTTTTTATATCAAAATATCCATTTACCTGTCCTGTTGGAAAATGTACAGTAACAGGTTTTTCTTTTTCAGGTTGGTCAGAGAAATAATCGATATAAGCTAAACTTCCAAAATCGTTGAGCTGGATAATATTCACGCCATTATGCAGCCTAAATTCTTCCTTTTCTAATCCCCAGCCCTTCGGATCTTCTGTAGGTTTGGTCGGATCCGGAGCTTTACGCAACCAATTTGGCACCACTAGGTTGACTTCTTTCCCATTTGCAATCCCATCCACAATGACAATATGCCGCCCTTTTGGAAGGTATACCCCAGTTATATTCTCATACTTACTATAGCCATCACCAATACTCAACTGATGACCCAATGTCGATGGATTCAGTAAGGCAGAATAAGTCGCATATCTATATTCCTTATTATATTTGCCATCTAGCATAGCTAAGGCTACCCTGCGCAATGTGGTGTCACCAATCTGGTCGATCTGCTTTTTCTTAATACCTTTTTTTAATTTTAATGCGAATGCATCTTCGAACACAGAAAGATCCGCATAGGTCTGCTTAAAATCCTGAGCAGATTGTGCCATTAGATTGGCACTCAACAATAGACCGGCCCCTAAGGCCATAAATTTATTTATCATATCGATGATTATTTTGGTTATATCTTTAATTTAGCCATTAACTGGTATACATCTAATTTGTTCAATTTTCTATTCAACAGATCTAAAATCTACATTGTTCAACCACATAAAAAACAATGATTCTATTATATGAAAAGGAGGTATACAAAAGCACACCTCCTTTTCATATAATAGCATATGATAACTAATTCACCCTTGTCACCTGCGGAACTATAACCTCCACTTGATATGTCCCTGGGACAAATGCTTGAAAAGAAAATCTCGCATTACATGAATAAGTATTATAAGGCAAGTCTAGACTATCATCAAATTTAACATAAGGCGCTGGAATTCGGTAATAATAATTAAACCCGTTGCCCAATGACACCAATGGGAAAGGCAACACACCATAAACAAACTCCATCCGATCATCAAATAACGTAGTTGAAATGGAGTAATCTTGCATTGTCTGTAAAAAGCCTCCGGCGGTCCCCGAATTCGGACGTCTCGCTATTTCACCTTTTTTAGGATTAAATGGAAGACCGTTTTTATCAACTATTTTCACAACGACTTTATTTTCTCCAAGTCCCAAATAAGTCACTTTAATATGGCTCGCATTGCTTGGGATAGATTTCGTGGTCGTTTCCGCCCCCACCTTCATAGCAACAGTAGATCTAACAGCCGGGACATCGAAGTAAGGCGCCTCAACCAGTGAAAACTCACCGATCGCTGGGTATACTCTGGTTCCAACCGCATTTTTTATTTCGAGATCAAAAACATAGTTACCCTTTGGAAGCTTCAGGGTATTTGGAGTTGCCTCAACTGCTCCTGAAAATTTATTTATACTTAAAGCCGCCATTACAGTATCTTTTTGTTTTGCAGCAATCAAATCCAATGTAGTATCCACTTTAGAATCGTATAGTTTTTTCCAGATTTTAATAGGAAATGTTTGTAAGAAAATATCTGTTACATCCTTCCCTGTTTCTTTCTGATATACTTTCAACAATTTGACTTCAATAGGCTTGCTAGAGCCTGCAGGATTTATTGCTGTTGAAACCGTAGATCTTCCCATTTGAATTTCTATAGGGAGCGTTTCATAACGTATAATGTCGCTCAAGTTACCTTCTGGTATTTTTTTACATCCTACTAGGGCAAGTGCCACAAGTCCGATAGTATATATTAATTTACTTTTCATAGTCATTAACGATAATAGAATAAAACATGTGAATTACTTAATACATGTACCACACCTGTAGTCGTCTGCGCATTAGAAGTTTGGACTAATGTACGGCTACCAACAGGTGGAACAATTGATTTCACATCAAAAACATCACCAATAGTCTGATACAGATAGGTAAACAATACTACCCTTGGAATTACAGTAGAGTTTTCATTATAACCCAATGCAGGATCTCGTGTTTCTTCATACGAAATGATAAAATTGCCTCCTTTATTATTTTTATATTTTTTACCTGCAGCTATTAGTCTATCATTTGTCAATTGTTCTTTTGTGATATACATATCAATAGAATCTGCAAATCGTCCCAATTCATATTTCATAATTGAGTCTACTGTCCACATTTTTTTGGGGTCTACTTTTTGAACTTGTTTCGTCCGAGCCTGCACATAGTTATAAACATCATAATCTGTTGGCGCAAAAAAAGTAATGCCCTGCGCATTGATCTTATCCTTCACACCCGCCTTATCGATCAGCATTAGTACCGTATCAAAAACGCCATATTTGTTGCTCTTCATCCAATCATAGGTAGTCATATTAATCTTTGGATTATGGAGGTCACCACCAACAAAATAATCGTTCTTTTTGCATGAACTAATAGCTACTATAATTCCCAATAGGCAAGCTATATTTACAATAATTTTTTTCATGATTTCTCTAATTAATGATTTTTCCACCACGGATTCTGCGTCAACAATTCGTTCTGAGGCAATAAGTTGCGCATATCCAATGGCCAATAGTATCCTTTGTTAGCAATTCTATCTGCCGAATAATAAGCCGAATATTCATCAAGTTGCTCAAACATATTCATCCGAATCAAATCAAATTGAATGACCCCTTCTCCAATGAGCTCCCTTCTCCGTTCTCTGAATATTTCTTTAAACAATTCTTCACCAGAAACTTGTATCTCCTTGAGCCCTGCTCGCTTTCTAATTGTATTTAGGTCATTTAATGCCAATGCTGCCTTACCATTCTTATAATAAGCCTCTGCTCTCAATAAAATAATATCTGCAAGACGAATTAATACCAGATTATTACTAACCGCGTACTTCCCTTCTCTATACTCGACAACGTGATCATATTTGCGAATAGTTTTCACCTGCGCATTATCTGGGAACGGCATTGACATGGAATCTAATCTTGCTTCAGGCTCATCAAACTCTGTTTCAAGAAATTCTGATTCAATCTTCCACACGGAACCACTGCCTTTACCTGGGATACTGGCACTTGACAAAAATCTACTAAAGAAATCTTCAGTGAATTCATTTCCACTCTCACTATACAGCATATTCAATTCAAAGATCGACTCTTTAGAATTACCCTGCCATATCTTGCGATAATCTTTGACGTCTTCTAAAGCATATCCAAGTTTTAACGTCTCGTTCGCGTACTTTTCAGCATTAACATAATCGTGTTCCCAAGCACAAACCTCTGCCATCAAGGCATTGGCCGCTCCTTTAGAGGCAAAACTCTTCGTTGAATTTTGCTGAAGGTTAGCTATGGCATATAATAAATCTTCCTTACAAAACGCCAAAGTCTCTTTTTCTGGCGTTCTGGTCATATCGGGGATATTTTGGGGATCTTTAAAAGTCTCTTTGACCAATAGCACATCCCCCCAAACACGCTGCATATAGAAATAGGTGTATGCCCTTAAGAATCGAGCATTTGAAATATAGCCCTTCTTCTCTTCTTCCCCACCTTCAAACAATTTGATATCCATCGCCTCGGCTTGCTCAACAATTAAATTACATTGATTAATCACACCATAGAAACGTGTCCAGTTCCACAAACTACCTTCCAGGTAAGGAGCATAACTAAATTTATAGCCTCCTGACCTTGAGAAGTCATTCATATTCCAATCATCAGTTCCAGGGTGTACTATTCCGGACGCAATATCGCCGAATATAAAGTAAGATCGATCTGCCCGGAGTGAATTGCGTAATAGCGCATACGCACCCAAAGTTGCCCTATTCACATTTTCTCCATCTTTCCAAAACACCTCGTCATACGTACTATTTTCTGGCTTCAAATCGAGATATTTCGAACAAGAGGAATTAAAAAATATGAGGCTCGACATCCCGATTAACGATAATATATATTTAAATTTCATTTTGATCGCTTTTAAAAGTTAACTTCTAAACCAATTGTATATTTTCTAGGTAAAGGATACGCTCCACCACTGTACTCACCCTGAGGCGTTACCAATTCAGCATCGGGTACAGAAGCTTTCTGAAACGTGTGAAGATTATCCAGCATACCGTAGAATCTAATATTTCGTGCACCTATTTTTAACCTTTCTACGATATGTTTTGGCAGAAGATATCCAACAGAGATTGTTTTGATTTTGAAATAGGTTCCATTTTCATTAAACATAGTACTAAATGGAAGGTATTGATAGAAATAACTTCCGTAGGGAGATATCGATGGAAAATTCGCTTGATAATTAGGATCTTTGGCCTTTTCTGGAGTCCAGTAATCCAGACCTTCTAAGTCAGGCAACCTATTATTGGTGAATTTAGTTACATTTCCACCAATAGCATTGAACTGGTTACTTTTTAAGTTATTAATAATATCACGACCAATCGTAAAGGTATTTAACATACTGATCGAAAAACCTTTGTATATAAACTCATTATACAGACCACCTGTAATACGTGGATTAGGATTACCTGTCAACATTAAGTCACCGTCTGCAGCCCCTTTATCCTCATCGCTCCACGTATCCCAATCTTGATTTACATCTGTCCAAATCGGATAGCCCGGTTTAACAGGGTAATTTCCTTTAAAAACAGTGAGCGGTTTTCCTGTTACCGGATTTACAGGGATCTGATCCTGATGTGAATATACGCCTTGATACAACATTTGAGCCCAGCGATATATCGGGCTACCTACCGTGTACAATAACTGTTGATTATATCCCCTAGAGTCTGCATAGAAACTACGGTCGCCAAATGGCAATGAACCAATTCTATTTTTATTAAAAGTCATGTTTAGGTTTGTATTCCATTGCAATGCACTTGTCTTAGATAAATTTTTAGTCATAATAGTCAGGTCAATACCTTCATTATAAACTGACATTGGAACATTAAACGATAACTTTGTGTAACCGGTGTAGTACGGGAATGAAAATCCCATAATTGGGTCCTTAAGCACCTTTCTATAGGCATCGAACGTTACAGTTAGACGATCATTGAAAAGTCCTAAGTCGAATCCAATATTTGTTTGCTCTGATTTATTCCAGGTCAAATTCTTTAAAGTCAATGGCTTGGCAAATGATGGCACAGCGAATGTTGTACCATTGTAAGTATCGGATGACAATGCCCAAACATTATATGGTGCATAAAAATCCTCAGGTAGTACACCTGACCTTCCCCAGCTCCCTCTTAATTTAAACAGGTTAACCCAGTCAAATTTTTCCATAAAACTCTCATCGGAAATAACCCAAGCTCCAGACAATGCAGGAAAAGATCCCCACTTAGTATTGACGCCAAATCTTGAAGATGCGTCTGCACGCCAAGATGCATTGAAAATATAACGTGACTTATAATCATAAGAAAACTGTCCCATATAGGATAGAAGTCCAGACTCAACTTTATTGGTACTTGCGATTAAGTCCTTAGTCGCAACACCTTGGATGACATGAATATCGTCTGTAGGCAGATTAAACCCTTCCGTTTTGTGAGATAGCTGTTTATCATATTGAAAGGACTGTAATGCCGTTAAATTAATTGTATGTTTATCGTTAAATGTTTTGATATAATTCAGAACGTTCGCGATATTATAGGTATATGCATTTCTGCCAGTTGATGCAGCATAATTGATTCCCTGATTAAGTTCTCTAGGTTGAAATTGGTTTCTACTATCGAGATTTGCTTGTACAGACCCCTCCAATGAGTATTGCAAGCCATCAATAATGTCTACATAGGTTTTTGAGAATATATTGATATTATCGGTCTGATTATCATCTTTCAATTTATCATATTGACCCAGATAGAAATCATAATCCGCTTGGCCAAGACCAACAAAAGAAGAAGGCATCTCTCCCTGGTTAACAGGAACAACTTGATCAATACCTCTACCGAGTCCACGTTTGCGGTTAATCCTTGCTGCTGATACCATAAAATCCGATTTGATAATTGGTGAGAGCGTGAATCCAAAGTTTCCTCTAATTGAATAGCGTTTAAAACCAGTGTTACGGACAACACCGTCTTCGTTATAATATCCAGCAGACAATCTATAGTTAACCGACTCACTTCCACCAGAAATACTCGCATCAGCATTATCGATATTGCCCGTGGTATAAAATAGGTCCTGCCAATCCGTAGCATTATTATAGCTACTGTTTAAACTATCTGTCAAAGGCTGTGTAAATCCACCCATTTGACTCCAAGAAGCATATTGGCTTAGAATATCCATCTTTGTCCGTCTTTCAGCAGCACCACCTAGTGTTCTCTGCAACTGAGGGCGCTCTGTAATTCCTCTGTAATAAGAAGCTCGGATAGATGGAATTCCCACCCGGCCTCGTTTCGTCTTAATTACAATTACACCATTCGCCCCGCGAGAACCCCATACTGCTGTTGCTGCCGCATCTTTCTGGACGACAATACTTTCAATATCATTGATATTAATACCAGCGATATAATTTGTTCCTGTCGCAGAAGAACCACCTAAATCAGACACAGATAATGGCATACCATCAATAATATATAATGGAGAGCTCATGGTATTTGCCAGGTCGACTTCAGAATTTAGATCTGGAGATATTGTCGTATTTCCACGAACGGTGAAAGTATTCCTTGCTCCAGGCTCACCTGTAAAGTTTTGAATATTGACCCCTGCTACGCGTCCTTGTAACAGACTTTCGAAACTTGGCGCAGGCAGATCTTCAATGGACTTGCCCGAAATCACTTGGACAGCACTGGTTGTCTTTTTGACCGATTGTTTTTGATACCCGACAACAACAACTTCACCCAATGATGAATCGTCACTCGAAAGGACCACCGACGGAGCTTGCTGCGTTGTAACCCGAACTTCTTGCTTTTTATAGCCGACACCAGAATAAACCAATGTAATTGGAAGGCTTTTTACGGATAAGGTGAACGAACCTTGCTGGTTCGTCGACGCTTGATTTGTTGTACCTCGTTCGGTGACGGTCATGCCCGCCAACGGTTGCCCTTTGCCACCTCGAACGATCCCCTCCACTGGGATTGATTGACCGAAAACATGGAAATAAGACAACAACACGAGAGTAATCATAGGTAGGATTCTCTTCATATTAATTTAGTGTTAGTGCTAGTGAAGGTAGATCAAAAATTTTAGTCACACAAAAATTACGTGACAATAAAATAATAATTACGACATATTTTATCATATAAAACATCTCAATCGATTGCGTAAAATTCACGCAATCGATTGATTAAAATACAATACAAAAGTGCTATATAATGAGATACAATTAAAAATAACCCATTTCACTAAGGATAATTAACACAAAAAGCTATCTGCAAAAAGAAAGAAAGAAAGGGATAAAAATAAATACTATATTTAACTATTAGGACAACATGAAGAACTCCAAACTAGCTCGTGATTTTAAAATTAAAATAGAAATCTTTAAAAATACACCTTATTTCAGATCAATTAAATACGGAAAAATCGAAATTCAACGAAATTTAAAGAGCAAATCATATCTTGGTAAGAATCATACCATAATTACCAAGATTGTTCCTAAAAACACAGCATGGCTAGGCAAATTACTTCTGACAGGAACACAAGGTACTACTGGCTTCACACAAATTGCATCGCTCAATCAAAATGCGGCAGTTCAAGTTCGCTGTTTGAAAAAATAAACAAGTAGAAAAAGCAATATAAATAGAAAGGGGATGGTCCTGTACGACCATCCCCTTTTCCTTGCACTTTATTTTTGTCCATTTAATGAATACCCTTGAAAATCCGGTTCCAACGTATTTTAGAAAGCCCCTTTCCATTTGTATTCCAGCTCATCCAGGTAAATAAGGCTTTACCCACAATATGATCCTCTGGAACAAAGCCCCAATCCCTTGCGTCCAACGAATTATGCCTGTTGTCCCCCATCATCCAATAGTAATCCATTTTAAAGGTGTATGAATCCGTCTTGCTACCATTCAAGTATAAGCCATCAGCTTTCTTCTCTAATCGGTTATGCTCATAAACCCGAATGGCGCGCTCGTAAAGAGGCAAGGTCTGTGCATTTAAAATAACTTTCATCCCCTTTTTCGGAATCACAAAAGGCCCAAAATTATCATAATTCCATTTGTACTGCGGATCATTTGGAAACGTGTTGATCTGCGCTTCCCCTGGCTTAGCGATGTCCATCTGCATGGATTTGACATTCGACCATGATTTCACCATTTGAGCCTGCTCTTGGGTTAGAAAAACAATATAGGCTCCTGGTTGAAGCATCTTTATCTCGATGCCCATATCTTTCATTCGTTGTTCATCCAACTCTGTCCCATCGGTCATCACGATATAATCCATCTGACTTTCTGGTGCGACAAAACCAGGTTGGTCATTTACGTATAATACAGCCTCTTTCATACTGATTTTATCACCCGGCATTCCAACACAACGTTTGATCAAATGCTCTCTTTTATCCACAGGACGTGTTTTAATGGTAAATTGCTGGTGTACGGCCTCATAACCCATTGAGCGCACCAAATCATAATAAGGTTGGTCTTGATTCTCTATCGCAACAGTATCCCCTGCTGGTGCATTAAATACGATAACATCATTCCGCTTGATCTGCTGGAAACCTGGAAGCCGCTTGTAGGGAAGTTCAATCAGCTCCGAGAAAGCTTTTCCACCAATAACGGGCATTGTGTGGTGTGCAAAAGGAAATGCAATAGGTGTATTAGGGATACGTGGTCCATAATTCAATTTACTCACAAATAAATAGTCACCGATCAAAAGTGATTGCTGCATGGACCCCGAAGGGATCATAAAGGCCTCCAGTAGGAAACCTCGGATCAGTGTTGCTGCAACGGTTGCAAAAACGATCGCATCCGCCCATTCACGGATCATGGATTTCTTATAGGGATACTTGACTTTGAATTCATTGTAGGACTCGTGCAGCAGGTCCAGCTGGATTTCCTTTGTCATTACCTTTCCTTCGCCGGATGCCATTTTAAGCTTTTTGGCATAAATTCCATTGAGAAACTGAACATTTTTATCTCGCCCCCATAGCGGTAATACGATAAAAGGTATCAATACCGCAGCGCAATTTTCCCAAAATCTTCTTTTGCCAAAACAATGGATAAAATCGAGGTATAAATTATAAAAGACAAAGACATTCACAATGGGAACGATCAACAACACAATATACCAAACAGGTCTATTGGTGATTTGCCCTTGAATCCATTGACTATAAACCGGAACAATACCTTCCCAACCACGACGTCCCGCCTTTCCAAATAAAAGCCAAAAACCATAAGCTGCGATAATGGTCAGTACAATAAAAATAATAAGCCCCATATTTTTCTTTTTTATCGAAATGTAACTAGATAAACGTTAATAAATAAACAACCTGGATGAATCCAACGGAGATTCTTTCGCGCGCTGTAACTCATTGTATTTCATAATATATTTGATAAATACATCATAATTATATTTCTGTTCTTTTTCAAATTCGGCAAATAATTCCGGTTCATCATTTATCAGACGCCCCAATGTCAGTGTGCGTTTCTTTTTATTTCCACTAAATAAGCCACTCGAATTACTGTTTATTTCAATCACCTCACCTGTTGCTTTCTTGAGCGCATAAGCATATTTTGACTTCGTAAATCCGACACCAATCATTGGTGCAGCTCCACCACTACCAATCATCATTCCACCACTGCCTCCAAAATGTAATTCGGAAACAAAGTAGGCCATAATTTCGCCATCGACAAGCACTTCTGCAAAAGTCGGTTCCAGGTCTTGTGCCTTTCGGATCTGATAGGTCTGCGGAGAAGTCCCCGGAACGGGATCCAGCCCATTTTCTACATAGGATGGTGCATACACCTTCTTTTTGGATTGCCAATAAGCACGAAACACCTGATCGGGGGTAAAAGTCAACTTTTCCTTTTGTAGGTTCTCAAATTTTAGCTTACGATCCTTAACCGAAGAGATCTTTCCATACAACGTATCCGCATTCATCAATACGAGGTAATCTACATTTTTTTCATCCTTTTGCGCTTGTACTACAGCTGAACTACATAAAAAAAATAAGAAAAAAACAATCCTAAAATTTGATATCAGTCTCATAAACCACTATTTATACCTGTAAAGCTACATAAAAATACATGATTCAGCTATAATTCTTCCAGCTTTAACCTTTCTTAAGTAAATCTGTTTCTCGGAGTGATTGCTATTTTATCCTGTCAGAATTATGCCATGGCAAATGACAAACTTATAGCGAACATCGACAACCGATCAATATGCTGATTTATAAAAAAAAGCTGCCCAAAATATTTGGAACAGCTCATTTTATCTGCTTAAAATTAGACCTTACCCTTTATGTTTACCCTCAAATTCAGTAGAAGCTTTGTTCACTCCAGTGCTCATGTTTTCAAAGGCTTTATTTATATTATTAAGCAATGCCGATTCTGTAGTCGCGTCAGGGGTTTTGCTTTTACGCAATTCGATCAGCTTTGGATAATCCTCGGTCACAATTTTTTTGTAACCATTCAGCCCCTCGAGCACCGCTTTCTGAAAGCTGGCATCACCTTTAAAATCACCTAAATCTTCTACTTTTTTAATATCATCGTCCAGGGATTTTCCCCAATCCGCGCGTACCTGTTCCGCCTTTGCATAATCGGCGGCATTCATGGCAGCATTCATCGCTTCAATATGCTTTTCACTTCCATTGATGACAGTGATAATTGAATTGTTATACGTCGCAGGATCCTTCACTCCTGAACCACAACTTGAGATCGTCAGCACCGCTACGGTCAAGATGCCTGTTATAAATTGTTTCATCATTGTTGTTATATTTTATGGTTTACGTGTCTTTTTATTTATAAACGTCCCCTACCCCTTATTTCGTTTACACATTCCGCCTGCTTCTTTACAATAACCTAATCAACTTAGCCAAAGATAGTTGAGTTAAAATATTTTTTTTATCACTGAATTCAGGGATTTATTCCTGCAGCTATATTTCGCAACATAGTTGCTTTTAATATTTCTTTATTTATATTTGTTGCAACTTAATTGCAACATAAAATTTATAACAAACCCAACTCAGTTAATGAACAGACGTACGATTTTCTCACTTCTATTTACCTATAGTATCTTACATCCCGCTTGTGCGCAAGAAAAAGCAACAAAGACAATTGGGTTAAAGGAGGTATATATTGAAGGAGGACGCTATAAAAAATCAGCTGAAGGGGCAATGTCCATAGACGTTCTGACAAGTGATTCATTACAGAAATATCAGGCGGGCAGTTTGATGCAAACGTTAAGCCGACTTCCAGGTGTCAATGCCATAGGCATTGGTGCAAGTCAATCTAAACCCCAAATCCGAGGCCTCGGCTTTAATCGGGTAGCCACTGTAGAAAATGGAATTAAGCATGAAGGACAACAATGGGGGCTGGATCATGGGCTGGAAATTGACCAATACAGCATTGGCACTGCTGAAATTATTAAAGGTGCCAGTTCATTTATGTATGGATCGGATGCTATTGGAGGCGTCATCCGTTTGTCCTCGCCAACAGAACTCCAAGAAAACGGATTGAAAGGTCATGTCAATCTATTGACCAGATCCAATAATGCCACCTATGGAGGTTCGCTACAACTACAGGGTAGGAATGGTAACTGGGTTTTTGGTGGCGGGGTAACACATTTGGGCTACGCCGACTATCGTGTACCGACCGACACGGTATATGTTTACAACTATGCTGTCCGGTTAAAAGATCGACAGGTTCGTAATACCGCAGGACAAGAGACCAGTTTTCAACTTCGAGGCGGTTATGTCTCCGATCGATTTTCCTCTATCTTTTATCTGAGTAATTACCATACTAAAATCGGATTTTTCGCCAATGCGCATGGTTTAGAGCCACGGGGTGTAGATACAGCGCTCTATGACCTTTCTGATCGCGATATCCTCTATCCAAGTCAACATGTTAATCATTTTAAACTCATTAGCCGAAACTACATTGCTCAGGACGCCCATAAGATCTGGGTGGATCTGGGTTACCAAAGAAATTATCGCCAGGAATTCAACAACTATACGGCACATGGGTATATGCCTCCAGTTTACCCGCAGGACATGACCATTCCGATGAATCTCGAACGACTGTATGATAAAGAGATCTATCATATGACAGTAAAAGATGAATTTATCATGGCTGCACATCGACTCACTATAGGAGGTAATGCGGAGTATCAACTTAACAATATCGATGGATGGAGCTTCCTTATTCCTGCTTATCGGCAAAAAGCACTAGGTTTATTTATCCACGATCAGTATCCAATAAACGAACAAACCATACTCTATGGTGCCTTACGTTATGATTACAGCAATATCCACAGCTCGCCTTATCAGGACTGGTTTGCATCCAAACTGGAAAACAATCAATCTGCCAATATCGTTAGAGCGGATGAACTTCGTCGTAGTTTCAATAGCCTTGTTTGGTCTCTTGGAGCAACACGGCAAATGGGTTTATGGGAAGCAAAATTGAACGTTGGTAAAAGTTTTCGGGTACCTATTGCACAAGAACTGGCCGCCAATGGTGTGAACTATCATTATTTCAGTTATGAAAAGGGGGATGCGTCCCTTTCTCCCGAACAATCCTACCAGATGGACTTATCTGTAGCTCGGCGCACTGGAAATACATATATTGCTTTCACCCCTTTTTTCAACTATTTTTCCAATTACATCTATCTCAATCCTACATCGGGTTATGACCAGTTTTACGGTGCCGGCAACCAAATATTTGAATATTCCCAAAGCAAAGTACGGCGTTATGGTGCTGAACTAAAAGTGGAGTATCGTCCGTTAACCCATTGGAAAGTAGAATTATTGGGTGAATATGTTCGATCCGAACAACTTTCGGGCAGCAAGAAAGGTTATACATTACCCTTTTCTCCTGCCCCTTCACTTGTATTGGATCTCAGTTGGTTGCCCAAAAGTAGCACCTATTTTAAGGAGTCTTACCTCTCTTTGGATTCCAAATGGACAGCTAGCCAAAAGCATATTGTCCCACCCGAAGAAAAAACAAAAGGTTATCAAATCCTCAATTTCAGAGCAGGAACACAGCTGGTCCTGGGCAAATCGGTTCTTCAATTGCGCTTACAAGTTCAGAACATTTTTGACACAAGATATATGGATCACACCAGTTTCTACCGATTGATCTCACTCCCTGAACAGGGACGAAATATCATCTTATCTGTTGGGATTCCTTTCGGAAAGCAAAACCGAAGCTAACAAACTCATTGATACAATAAATACACAAGTACTAACTCATCATGATAAAAATAAATATACATATGCAAACACTCAAAAAATATGGAATCATAGCCTTCATTGCGGCCTCTGCCATCGCTTGTACGAAGGATAAGGAAAATATTGATACCGAAAAACCAACAATTGATATCAGTGCAGCGACTGCCTTTCCGAAACAATGCAGCCAAATCAGACGTGGATCCAGTTTTACGTTCCGTGCAAAACTATCCGACAATGTTGCCTTAGGCAGCTACAGTATTGACGTTCATCATAATTTTGACCATCATTCACACAGTACCGAAGTGGAGGAATGTACATTAGAGCCTATCAAGAAACCCGTCAAACCCTTTGTTCTGGTCAAGTCTGTCAATATACCAGGACAACCACAACAGTATGATGCACAATTTCAGATTGATGTCCCTGCAGATGTTGATCCCGGAAACTATCACTTTATGATCCAAGTGACGGATCAATCCGGCTGGAGTATCCAGCGTGGCATCAGTGTCCGTATCATTGAATAACAGCAACTTAATAGACAAAATACGTCATTTTTTTTATCACAAAATCTACAAACCCAATGAACATGAAAACTCGAAACATTCACTTTTTATTCCTGTTTACAGCACTTTTCTTTGGCTTCTTGTCTTCTTGTAAGAAAGACAACGCCGATATTCCTGTCACAACAAAACCTACGATCGGCACCCTAGAAATCGGATCTGAAAATAATAAAACAGTCAAAGCCGGAACAGACCTCCATCTTGAAGGTGATATTGTAGCTGAAGCGCTTATCGACAAGATTGAGATCGAAATCCATCAGGAAGGTGGATCCTTCAAATTTGCCAAAATTTATACTGACGAGAAATATGTTGGCAAAAAAAATGTGACTTTCCATGAGCACATCGACATACCATCTGAAGTTCCTGCAGGCCAATATCATTTTCACTTTACAGTGACGGATAAGGCCGGAAATGCGACGACCGTAGAATCTCCTTTGACCATACAAGCATCAGATGTAAAAGCAAGCTATAAGCTTATTTTTACGGAAGTTAAAGGTACAGTGCATGGCAACCATTTCCATGATCTTGCCGATAAAGAGAATGTAGAACCTTCTACTATTATCTTTGACAATACCGGCAAAGCACTAGCTGGACACGCTCATCTTAAACCAGACGGAATTTATAAAATTGACTTCAAACAATTTGATGCCACTGGTCAGGAAATTCAGGGACAATATATTAAAGATAAAGCAACAGCCACTTTATACAAAGCCTTTTTGACCGGCGGTGCCTTTGTATTAAATTCCGGCAATAGCTTAACAGGCGCTATTTTTCAACCAAAAGAAACGGCTTACGGTGATGGTTCGGCAGTAACAGGCGCTATTGAGACCACTGGTATTACGACTTATTTTACAGCTGGGAAAGACAATGCCGGTGAAAAAGAGGTTGCCTTCGTTCTACGTAAATTTAAGGATTCCGCAACCAAAGCTACTATTACCCGTGCAGATTGGAATCGTATTGATTATGTTGCCAAGTATCCCGGGGATGACATTCTCCGTCTAACTTTCGAATTGCATGCCGAAGAGGGTGAAGACTAATTTTGCGAGAACGATAATTTAAATACTAAACACCTAGCTAGACATACTAACTAGGTGTTTTTTTACTAAGCTAAACTATTTGTTCAGATTAATCTCTTATTTTACCCAATATATTCCCCTGCGTGTCCACAACAAGTTTCCATTCTTCTGTCCGGCTTTTTACTTCGAACGCATACGTAATCTTTTGTTCCTCAGTGATCTTTTTTATATCTTCTATGCGATAGCCCGAAAAATCCTTTTTCACTTTTGCAATAACAGCTTTTGGTAAATCATTTTTGGCAAGTTCTTCTTTGTGACGCACAATCTTCCCATTACTTTGAATCCATACCTCATGATCTGTACCAAACAAACCTGTTTCGAACTCGGCTTCATATAGTCCTGCTTTAAGTTCCCAGTCTACCCCTTTGGCTTTGGGAAATTTCTGTTGAAAACTATTCACCACCACAGCGGGTACCTCACTTTGGAGAATATCCTGAGCAGAAGCTCCAATTGTTGAGAGTGCAAAAATACATGCACTTAATATCATTTTAACGTTCATGACTTTCCTATTTTTAATGTATTACAAAGTAAAACCATGATTCTGTAAAGATTTGGGAATGTAATTTATGCCGAGCGAAAATCTAGCTTAAATATATGTTGACTATTGTCGTAATGATAGGAAATAGAAAAACCGTATAAATTACATATCGCCTGGACGATTGCCAGCCCCAGTCCGGTACCTTTGGATGAGACATCCGATTTATAAAACCTTGAAAACACATGCCCCTTATCCAAAGCAGCCTGTCTGCTCGTATTCGCCACTACAAGTGTATTTTCAGTAATCGCTATGTTTACCTCTCCTCCCTCCATATTATGAAACAATGCATTACGGATCAAATTTGATACAATGATATTAGCCAGAGCGCTATCTAATCGTACATTCAGTTCATCTTGTTGTCCGACATTAATCCTGATATTTTTAAAAGCGGCAATATCTTCTAGTTCATCGGTGATATGTCTTACAAGCTGATTGATTGAGAGATCCTCGTTGTTCAGGAATTGTTTGTTCTCAATCTTGCTGAGCAGCAATAATGATTTATTCAATCGAACCAATCTTTCAGCAGTATTCAATACTTCGGCGATTGTATTCGACTGTTCAGGCTGTAGCCCACCAGTTTCGGCCATCATCTCCAACTTATTGATCATAATGGCCAGAGGCGTCTGCAACTCATGTGATGCATTGCCAATAAACTGTTTCTGCTGTTCATACGTTTCCTCATTATGATGGATTAAGGTCGTGACAGCGAGCTGTAAATCTTTAAACTCCTGGATATTGGTATCCATAGCAGGCTTCTCGCCAGATTTTCCCAGCCGGAATTTGGTCAATTGATCTAAGAACCGATATAGTGGGCTCCATAATCGCTGTATGACTACTCTATTGATTGAGACAATACTGACGACCAAGAGGATAAATAAAATCAGGACGGAATAAAACAGGTTTTTGATTAAATCGCTCTCCTCGATCATCGAATTGATAATTGATAACTCGTAGTAGTGTCCCTTATGCTCAAACGCAGTCGTCAACATACGTACAGGCTCCAATTCAGGCTCCGGATCATCATCATCCTGCATATAAAGCATGGTATCTTTATATACATTCTGCATTTTGATGGCCTGTTGCTCGGAAATTTCACGCACCTTATAATTGTTAATGCCAAATTCCAGATCCGGAGATACAATTGCCTCAGAAGCCAGTTCCTGAATAATTAAGCGTTTTTGATTTTCCAATTCCTCATCGATATTATCATGGATTACTTCCAGCATAAATAAATAAAAGATGGTCGACCATACTGCAATGACGACCAGTACCGAAATAGAGAGATATTTGAGCGTTTGATTGGCTAATTTCATTTTTCAACAAGTTTATATCCTATCCCGTAGACCGCTTCAAAATCAACCTCCGCTTTTTTTACCAAAAATTTCTTTCGCAGGTTCTTTATCTGTGAATAGATAAAATCGAGGTTATCCGCCTGATCTGTATTATCTCCCCAAACATGTTCTGCCAATGCATTCTTGCTGACAAGACGGTTTTTATTCAGTAAAAAGTAATTGAGGATATCAAATTCCTTTCTGTTCAGAGGGACAGACTCGCCGTTAATCGAAAGACTGCGCTCATTCAGATCAAGCACAAGATTACCCATCTCCAATGTGTTTTTACCATCCCGCTGTTTTCTGCGCAACACGGCCTTAATCCGCGCATTTAATTCGGCAATATGAAAGGGTTTGGTCAGATAGTCATCCGCTCCGAGCTCGAGTCCCTTTAGCTTGTCATCCAACGAATCTTTTGCAGAGATAATAATAACATTATCCGACTTACCCTCTTTTTTCAGCAGATCCAATACCTGTAACCCACTCCCACCCGGAAGCATGATATCCAATAAAATACAATCATAGTCATAGACCGACACCTTATCCAGCGCAGATCTAAAATCGCTAGCGGTCTCTACGATATAATCCTCTTTGACTAGCGAGTCCTTTACTATTTCTCTCAATTCCGCTTCGTCTTCAATTACAAGTACTTTCATTGGACTATTGTTTTTTTATTACCGAATTTCCATACTGCTTACCTCCAGTATATTGCTCTCATTGCTACAAATGTATTCCGAATTTAGGAAAGAATTAGGAAAATGACTACTGTTAGTTGCCAGCAGCAACACCGTGCAGATCGAATAGCCTGTTTATTTTTACGTATTAGCGAAAAAACAAAGCGCATTTCGTATTTTAGGTCGGATAAGATCTACTATGGACAAACGAAATGCTAACATCTGGGCACCTGTCATTGGACTGGACGGTTTTCGCAAAGAACAGACCGCCGGACGTGAAGAGCTTCTTTTCAATGAATTACATGGAGAAAGGCTAATTGACAAGCCCCATAAGCACGATTTTTTTATTATCAATTTATTTGACAAAGCTTCTGGTGTACATACCATTGATTCCATAGATTATCCCATTAAAGACCATCAGGTGCATGTACTATTCCCGGGTCAGATGCACAAATGGCATGTGTATGCTGGAACTATTGGCTACCAATTAATGATCGAACGGTCGTTTTTCGAGCATTTTGCGCCCTTCTTTCGCTTTTCCTTCACCAATTATCAGAATCATCCGGTAATCGACCTGACCAAGGAGGCCTTCATTCAGCTACATTATGAATTTGAATCTGTCAAAAAGGAATTGGAACGGGAGCATTCACTGATTCCCTTGATTACGGCCCGTGCCGGTGTTATCGCGGCCATTGTCAGTAGAGAAGCAGAGCATGTCTTCACCGAATTTAAAGTCTATCAATCTGTCCCTCGGCTTGCCAAATTTAACATGCTGATAGATGAGTTTTTCAGAGCACAAAAAATGGTCGCATTCTATGCAGACAAGCTACATATTTCTCCAAACTATCTTAATATTCTGTGTAAAAAACATCTGAAAATCTCCGCTACCCAGCTTATCCACCAACGAATCTGTGTTGAAGCAAAACGTCTTCTCCAAAGTACGGAATCCTCCATTAAGGAAATTACGTTTGAATTGGGCTTTGCAGATCAAGCCTATTTTTCTAATTTCTTTAAACAGCAGACTGGTGTAAGTCCCAGTGATTTTAGAGAAAAAAGATAAATCGCACAAGAAATGGCAGAAATTGCCCAGTAATACTAAAGCTTTCTATAAATACCTTTGTAAAAGACGGATCGATTTTATTGATCGGTCATACAGATTGTAACGTAAATAGGAAATAAAATGAAACCAATAGCTCTTACACGCAAGGAATTTATACGGAACTCTGCCCTGGCACTTGCTGGAGCAACATTGATCCCAGGTATGCTATTAGCAGAAGACGGTGGCCAACTAGCCCATCATCAGGTTTTGGACGGACATCAAGGCAAAAAAAGTTATACCCTCAAGAATGTTCTATTGGAAACAGGGTTTGAGTACGATGGAAATGGCAATGTCATCGCTACAAAAACCGGTCTTTTCTCCATACAGATCGAAGCAGGAAAAATCAAAAAAATAAGCGCCAACAGTACTGATGCGAATGCCATAGATGCAAAGGGGCGATTGATGCTTCCTTCTTTTAGAGACATGCACATTCATCTGGACAAGACATTCTATGGTGATAAATGGCAAGCGGTACGACGAGGCGCAGGTGGTGTTAAAGGAATGATTGCACTCGAACAACAGATCCTTCCAGAGCTACTGAAAAATTCAACCTATAAAGCGGAAAAACTAATTGAATTACTGCAATCCAAGGGCACAGCCTTCGCGCGTAGCCATGTAAACATAGAACCTACATCTAAGTTAGATTCGCTCCGTCATCTGCAGCTTGCGCTAGAAAACAAAAAAAATAGTTTCGGAGCAGAGCTGGTTGCCTTTCCGCAACATGGCGTTTATTACACGGATACTGTACCTTACCTGAAGGAGGCCGCAAAGACCAATATTGATTTTATTGGGGGAGTGGATCCTTTTAGTATAGACGGTGCCATTGAGAAAACAATGGATTTCACTGTTCAACTGGCACTGGATCACAACAAAGGGATTGACATTCATTTACATGAGTCCGGAGAATCAGGACTAAAAACGGTTGAGTATCTGATCAAAAAAGTAAATGAAAACCCCGCATTGAAAGGCAAGACCTACCTGAGCCATTGTTTTGTATTGGGGAGATTGGAAAAAGCCAAACAACAGGAAATGGCAGAAAAGCTTGGTGCAGCACAGATTGGTATTGTTTCTACCATTCCTTTTGCTGGCCTAATTATGCCTATTCCTACACTGATGGAAAATAACGTCACCGTGATGACGGGAAATGACAGTATTGTCGATCATTGGAATACTTTTGGAACAGGAAGTGTCCTTCAAAAAGCTAGTATGGCAGCACAAGTATATGGTCAGGTCACAGAGTATGGCCTGTCACGTATGCTAAAATTGGCGACGGCAGGCCCGATTCCTTTGGATGACAAAGGAAAACAGCAATGGCCTAAACCCGGCGATGATGCAAACATCGTACTCATCGATGCGAGCTGTTCGGCTGAGGCTATTTCACGGATTTCACCCGTAGGATCCCTGATCTATCAGGGCAATATTGTCTACTAGGCTTCTGACAAACGAAGTACTACACAACAGATCTTTTTAACACAATGGCGGTCAATTGCTTTCTATAAGCTTTTGATTGCTCCATTGTGACATACAATTGCTATTCAAACAGTATTAAACATCATGTCAACTCCATACACAGCCCCATTAAAGGGGAATTATACACTAAAAAATGTCCTTTTGGAAACTGGCTTTGTTTCAGATGAACGGGGGATAAAAGCAACAAAAACCGAACTCTTTTGCATAGAAGTTAATGCCGGAAAAATTACAAAGATATTTCCAAACGATCCAAAGCTCGCTACAGCAGTTGATGCGAAGGGATACTTGATGCTACCCGCTTTCAGCGATATGCATGTCCATCTGGACAAGACACTTTATGGACTTCCATGGCAAGCACAATCTCCAAAGAAGAGAACGGTGCTTGAAATGATTGCTTATGAACAGGAAATTATCCCTGAATTACTTCAGACATCGACCACACGGGCAGAGCAACTTATTGATCTGCTGCAAAGCTATGGGACCACCTTTGCCCGGACACATTTTAATGTTGACACCACTTCTGGGCTTCGTTCTTTGGAAAACCTCCAAAAAGCACTGAGCAGCCGCAAGGAGAGTTTCAAAGCAGAGTTGGTTGCCTTTCCGCAACATGGATTTTTTTATACCGACTCCGCTCCCTTGATGAAAGATGTGGCACAGATGGATCAAGTCGCTTATATCGGTGGTGTAGATCCCTATGGGATAGATAAAAACATTGAAAAAGTACTCGATTATACTGTAAAACTAGCCCTTGACAATAACAAAGGAATTGACATCCACTTGCATGACGGTGGAAAAGAAGGTATACACACGATTGATTACCTTGCCGAACAAGCGCTTCAGAATCCGAAGCTACAGGGACGTACTTTTGTGAGTCATGCCTTTGTGTTGGCTCAGTTACCACTAGCTGAGGTAGAACGCATTGCCGAAAAATTGGCTGCTGCCAAAGTCGGTATTGTCTCTTCCATTCCATTCGGTGACTTAGTCATGCCCATCCCAACATTATTGAAACAGGGTGTTGAAGTGTTGGTGGGAAATGACAACGTACAGGACTATTGGAGCACTTTTGGCCCCGGAAACATGTTAGCAAAAGCCAATTTAATGGCCGAAATATACGGTTGGAGATCTGAGTTTGACTTATCAAGGACACTTCGCTTTGCAACACACAATAGCTTGCCATTGGATGACAAAGGCAATATGCAATGGCCCAAAGCGAATGACGGCGCTGAGTTTGTGCTGATCGACGCAAGCTGTTCAGCAGAAGCTGTTTCGCGTGTATCTCCCACCATGGCCCTTGCACATGAAGGTGCACTTCACTGGAAAAAATACCCCCCTACATTATACCATGAAAAACAGAAAGGCTGGGTGTTTTTAACACCCAGCCTTTTCACAAAGTATACCTAGTCGCTTTAGACCCTGGCACACTAATTTAAGATACTTAAAAGCTATTTCCAACCAGGGTTTTGAGTAATTTTCGGACTGGACCCCAAAGTAAGCCCAACAATAGACGTAATCAGGGCAGGTAAAGATGAAGTCCTAGAAAAAGTTATTGCACTTATCCGACAACCATAACAGGATATTAAGTCGATGTTACGATCGCTTAAAGAGTCTCATGACACGAGGCTCTACCCAATCGCTCAGGATATAGGCAATACCCAACATCAGAAGCGTAACAGCAGAAACAAGTACATATTTATTTATGTAACTGTGAAGCTGATTGAAAATAATAAAACCAATATGCTGATGAATAAGATATAAGGGATAGGTCAGCATTCCTATTTTGACAAATTTAGGTGAATTGAAGCGTTGTAGCCTTTTACAGGAAACAAGTAACATAACCATATAAAATACAACAATGGTCGCAGCAATAATATAGGGAGAAAACTCGCTATGGAAAGTTCTTGCTAACCAATGGATTCGACCAAGAGCGCCATCGATGGACAAGTACAGGCACCAGGGCAATGCGATAAAATGCTTCAACGCGGGACCCTGTAGAAAAATTTGGCAAAATACGATTCCTGCAATAAAATAAGCACTCCAGTCCAGAATGAAGAGGTGGTGAATGGCATCGTAAATTTCAGATGGTTCAATAAACAGGCGCAAGCTTGACAACAACAGCCAAAAGTAGACAAGATAGTCTAGACTGATCTGCTTAAATCGGTTTACGATAAGAAATACAGCAATAATGAGATAAAATTTCAACTCAATATACAAGGACCAATAAGCACCATCAATATTTCCCTGACCTAACAATTCCTGTACCATCGTGAAATTGGCCAAGAGCTGTTTGAATGTGACCAGGTAGCGTGGCGCCCCAAAGAAATAAACGATCACAAATGTTATGATCAAACAGATCCAGTACATTGGATACAAACGTTTGAATCGCGAATAGCAAAATTTTGGTAGTGAACGATGTTTTATAGAAAAGGCAATCACAAAACCGCTGATGATAAAAAAAAGGTCTACACCGAGATACCCATACTTGAAATATTCACCGATCTCGTCGAAGCGCAACAACGACATATTTCCACCTTTATATCCCCGATATAAATAGTGATACAATACCACTGCGGATGCGGCAATAAAGCGAAACAGATCAATTTGATAGATTCTTTTGGATTCAGCCATTTGAGCGCAAATATAGGCGGTTTGATTTATAGTTTCGGATAATGGTTCCAAAAAAGAGCGCGCTAAACCTCATTATTTACAATCGTTAATTTCGACTTGCAATCGCGCATGCATTATCGAATTTATAACATCATTATGTGACTATGGCACATTGTATTTCCATTGCATCCTAGTTAACTTTACTCACATTAAATATCCGTAAAACGAGGAAATTATGAAAAAGAACCTATTAATAGTCTTTATTGCCGTCGCCGCCATATGCTTCGGTTTTCAAGCAAAAGCGCAAACTGCCACATCGGGACCCGTCACTGTCAATATTAATCTTACCGATGCTATTTCAATCACTTTAGGAGCCAGTCCCACTGTCGACTTTAATTATACCACAGCGGCCGATTATGCGGCGTCAAAAACTGTCACGAAAGCGAATCATTTTACGGTGGTCAGCAATAAGCCCTACGACCTGACTGTAGCCGCTACAGATGCATTTACTCCTGCTGGTGGGCCTGCACTAAGTATTGTTACAGTTACTGTACCGGCTGCAACCGCCAATGGTGGAACTCCAGTTCCCAATGTACCACTTAGCACTACTGCTGCTCCTTTGGTTAATGGTTCGACGGCATCTACAGGCGCTGTTTATACCGTTGATTATACGATCTCAAATCCGGCATCTTTATTAGATCTTGCAGGATCGACTTATAGCACGACAGTAACTTATACAGCGACGCAACTATAAAAATCTGACTAAACATTTTATTCGTGAGATATTATTTAGCAGTACTTGTTATCCTAATATGCAATACCCTGATCCACGGACAGGGTATTTCCATTTCACCTTCCCGCATATTTTTCACGGGTGAAGCTGGACAGACCGTCAGTCAGACTATTACATTCAACAACACTACCACAAGCACACTTTCCTTTGTCGCGAATCTGAAAGATTGGGACCGTGACTCGTTGGGCAGCAAACGGTATTATGCCACAGGGAATAATGCCGTGTCAAATGCTTCCTGGCTTACCTTATCTGAAAATACGGTACAGCTGGCTCCTGGGGAAACAAAAGTGGTCAATCTTTCCATGACAATCCCTGATCATCCGACAACAAAGCAGCAGCGTCATAGCATGCTTTTCTTTACACAGGTGAAAGAACAAAAAGCTGCGCAGGCAAATGGACTCCATATGAACGTCCTGATTGAGGTTGGTATCCAAGTATACCATACGCCAACAGGATTAAAAGCCGGCGATCTGGAATTTCTTGCTTTTGAAGATAAAGGCGCTGTTACTGTTCAGGAAGGTAAAACCATCCATCGGATGGAAGTCAAGGTTAAAAATACAGGCCAGATCAATAAGGATGCTTATGTACGTTTTGAGCTGACCAATATAGAAACTGGGGAAGAAACACCTGTGGACGCTGTGGCCATAGCAATGCTTCCCGATTCAGAACAATGGGTCCGTGTAGACCTACCTGGTAAACTTGCGCCCGGTCGATATCTCGCTGTTGCGATACTCGATGCTGGTAGCCAATATGATTTAAAAATTGCGGAGAAGGAAATTACATATTAGTCTCGCTGCATTCCTGATTGGTATAAGCCACTGTATACCTCATGCGATGGCTCAAGTCACGATCAGTTTGCCGCAAGCAAATATTCAAGCACGTACGGATTATATCCAAAGTTTTACAGGTGGCCAATATTCTTTTACTTTAATCGCCCTACTCCCAACAATCAGCACCAGGGCAATTAACAGTACGAGTTTTGTCAGTACAACAGGCGGGGGAGCAGTCCCTTTAAATGTAGCACACCTTAAACTAGAAAAAATTAACAATCTTTCGTTACTCGGTTCAAGTAATGATGTTATCTTATCAACTACCAATCAAATTCTAATCAGTTCGCTAGCAACTGTAAGTCTTTCTGCAGGTCCGGTTATTATCAACTCACGTTTTGTGACTGCAAATCAAACCTGGGTTGCAGGCATTTATAAAACTACACTATCGCTTACCGCCTCAGGTATTTTAGGCGGCACCATTACTCCCGCGAGCCAAGATTTCTCCATCGATGTGCCCGGGTTTATAAGCCCTCCAGCGAGTATCGGTACAACCAGCATTTTGATCAATGATTTGAGCTATTATCGTACTGCTAATGGCATCAACGGTAATAGCGTTATACCTCTATCGACCACCGTCCCCTATATACCAAGTATCAAGAGCGGAAACACACAATTTAGCTTTAGTAGCAACTCGGCCTTTAACACCACACCGGTTACTCCTGTCTCAACCGTCAATACGACTTTAACAGGTATTGCGAATGCCACAAGCGCAGCTTTATCCACCACGGATCAATCTTTAACCAATACAGCCGGTATTGCTGTTCCAACCAACAATAATCAGACGTTGACGTATACCTATAACATTGGATTAAACCAGCTGAAAACAAATTTTATTCAGGCAGGCACCTATTCCGTCCCATTGACCTACAGCTGGAACAAATTATCATCAGCCTATCCCAGCGGCAGCCTACAGGCACAAGCAAATGGAAACCTGTCTGTTGTGGTAAGCGACCTAGGCGAAATCGTTGCCAATCAACAAACCGTCAATCTTGCTTTTGCGACAACCAATGATTATAAGAATGGTGTCAATTTAAATATGCCAGCCCATCTTAAGATAAGTAAAACCACGCCATACAACCTCTACGTGCGCGCGACATCGACAAGCTTTGCTTCAGGAGCCAACAGCATTCCGTTAAATGTATTGCGCATTGGTCCAATGACCGGTCAAAGCGGCATGAATACCATTGCCCTATCCACCACAGCTCAGCAGCTTATCCAGGGTGCCGACCCTGTAATAGATCGTAATCTGAATATTCTTTATAGTATCCCCGCGAGCGCAACAGGTATGCTTCTCAATAAACCTGCCGGCGCATATTCGGCCAATATTATTTTTAGCTTCGTCGCTCCTTAAAAGCGTTTAACACCAACTTTTCTGCGTTCGTCCCGATAGTTAAAATCCGGAATCACACAATCCTTATCCACTTTAACTTCGATTGCACAATTTTGATTTTCGATCGAGAAGGGCATTCCTTCAGTAACAACAGCTATACTGTAATTTCCCAATGGGAGATACAGCACATAATCGCCGCTTTCTGAACTTAGCGTACTGTAGATTTTCCCTTGGCGATCTACGGCGGTTATTTTTATTCCCCCTAGCTGCGGTCTCGTTTTTAGATACTTATTTTCAACGACCTTAATGCGACCTTTTAATGGCCTTGTTTTTATCAGTGGAATTTCCAGCCGTTGGTTTTTAGTCATCAATACATTTATCGGTCCCAGCGAAACCCAGCCTTTGCTATTCTCCACCTGCACGATATATGGACCGGTATCCATATCAACAAATTTCACACGGCCTTTCTCGTCTGTTAGCGCCACTTCCTTTCCAATCCGCACCAAAACGGCCCCGGCTTTGGCTTCTCCGACGTCATTGCTACCGTTATTGTTTTCGTCTTCGAAAAAAGTCAGTTCCAGCTTATGACCTTTCTGTCCCGCACGTCGGCCAAAATTCTTTTCTATTCCCAGGCGAATCTGCCTATTATCAAAAGAATAACGATTCAGTGGGTTAGGATCAGGTGGTAAATTCGGATCTACAAGAAACAACGATTTTCCGCTTATTGCAGTATAGAATATATCGGCTGTCAAATTCCAATTATCTTTGATTTGCCAGCGGACATTACCATTTACCGAGAGATTGTTACTTCGGGAGAAGCCATAATAGCTATACATGGTCGAGAGCTGCACATGTAGCTGATTATTAAAGGCGTAAAATTGCGTATTTGGACCCAATGAATAAATGCTGTAATTCGAATTTGCATTGGTAGCCAAAAGATCGCTTAAATAGTACGGGTTAATCTGAATAAATGTATTAAATCCAAAAAACGTATTCGTATAATTACCATTGATGCGGACCGAATGAAATGGCGCAATAGGTCTATTGGATGTATTCCTATAGGTATATCCATAATCCGTTTGCAGTGAGAACCGGTGACTGGGGGTAAAAAAATTAAGGTCAGCTACTGTACGAAGGGAGTTCGACTTCCAATTCACCGGATTAGTTGCAATTCCCCACCAATTCTGATAGGCACCATGTTGTGCCATAAAATAAGGCCTGAGCTCAAGTTGCAGTTTTCCAAGACCGGTATGATACCCCAACTCATAAATCTGTATCCGAGAGGCATTATTAAAAAAATAGTTTCTATCTCCCGCAAGGTATTTTGGATTATTATCCATATAGCTGATCCGGGCAGAAAGGTTTCGATCGTTGGCCATTGACATCGTTATACGTGAATCTGTTTGGGTAAGACCTCTACGCAGCCCCACATAGTATGGTGAACTATAATAATTGACACTTGTAATCTGATAGTTGCCAAAAGAGTTATTATAATTTATGCCCCCTGCTACCGCTAGCCTATTATTTCCGCTTTCAACCTGTTCGATACTCGTCCCTCCTTCCAAGAAAAGACTATTATTATTGCCCAAATCAATAAAACGTTTACCACTGAACAGACCGCTGCGTACACCACGATAATCATTATTGCTATGTAAGTAGGCGATGCTGTTTTCCTGGTTTTTTTCGGTTTGAACAGCATATTTAACGCCAACTATCTCTCCACCAGGAATTGGATTATCCATCTCCGTAAACAACATGTAATTGTTCTGGATTGCATACAAGCTGAGGGAACGCTGTTTATCGAATTTGTAGGTACCTTTTATACCGCGTCCATTGATAAACTGATCGAGATTTTCATAAATATTCCCCAGTTTCACGCCCCACTTTTCGGTCTCATAATCCAGATAGGTATCGTATAGATTAAAGGTGCGTTGATCTTGATAATAATCAAAATTCATTCGATAGCTCAATTTATCTTTATTGTTCAGATCAATTTTACCATCTCCCTGTAACTGGTAAACCGAAATATTTTTACCCATGTTGATATAACGTAAAGCAGCTCGATTGTCAAAGGGTTGGTTTTGCAAATTCATATTGGAAAAGAAACGCTTTACACTTCCCACTGTCATCATACGAATACGATTGGAGGCCAACACGCTACCACCACCCTCGACGGCCTGAATATCAACATCAAAATCCATGTTTATATTTTTCTTACGCAAACGGGCGGTAAAAGTCAGCAAAGACTGCCCTCCCGCGGCCAATGTAAATGGCAGAGTCTCACCAATGATCTCCAAGTCAGGAGAAAGGTTAGGAAAACGCAACTGGACAGTCAGGGGTACCAGTCCCCGATTGACAGCCCGCACTAAAAATTGTGTCTGCCCCGTGGCCTGATCCAGGTAATATTCCGATTGTTCAGTCTGAATAAGGAAAGACTGTTCCATAGCCAATTGCGTATAAAAGGACTGATGTCCCTGTATTTTTACTAAGGGATCATTCGATTCAAATCCGATTGTAAAGGCCTGTGTTCCCTCAGCAATGGTCTGGCGATCGGCCATATATTTTAGCGGAAACCACTTCGTTTCTTTGGGCTTTAAAGTAATCGACCCCGGCAATTTTATTAAGCCCCGAAGAGCCGCAGTGTTAGCTGCTGTAGGCTTTAATTCAATTGCTCTATCCGTATGGTTACTGATGTTTAATTTATTGGAGAATGTTTGCGAAGGTATAATTTGTATTGTATCACGTTCAAAATAATACGTGATATCGTATAGTTGCTGACCTTTCGCTTGGGACAAGAAAAGAGCAGCATAGCAGAAAAGAAACAGGAAAATCCAGCGGCTTCTTATTGGCATAGTATACGATTCAAATATCCATAAAAGTCAGGCTAAATTCCATGAGATTAAAATAAACGACGTCACATATTCATGTAACGAAATGCTACGCCGTCAGTTGGGCGATCAACTCCCCTTTGCTATTGATCTGAAGCTTCCGGTAGATACGTTTGATGTAAATACGGACGGTATCCAATGAAATGGTATACTTCTGAGCAATCATTTTATAACTCAATCCCTCGATAATCCCATTGGCAATCTGGAGTTCCCGTGCAGTAAGCAGATCCTCATACTTCTTTGATTTAAAGCTCTGTTCGATCAGGGCTCTATTAATGCTGGGACTCACAAATGATCCATCATTTATCGTAATCTTGATTGCAGACATCAATGATTCCAAGCAAGTTTTCTTTAATAGATAGCTGACAGCACCGTATCGGAAGCAGTTACGCACAGTTCTCACATCAGCCACTTCGGTTAATATGATAATTTCAGTTTTTGGAAAGGCATTTTTTGCATGTTCAACAATTAAGGGTTCCTGATTTTCAATGTCAACAATCAATATATCAGGAGCAAGCATCGCTCGATCTACACGTCCGCTGCCTATATCAAAAAGAACTTCGATCCTATTTGCTCCCACTTCATTTTTCTCATTAAGTATACGCTGGGTTTCTTGTCTTGCGCGTTCGTCTCTATCAATAATGCCTACAGTAATCATGTGCTTGTTATTATTCCATATAATAATTAGTCCTATATGCCGTAATACCTCTTTTCAGTCATTTAGCACTAATTCGAATGATTCACGCGGAATCTGAATTGATCTATATCTTATTACTACTCTCTATAAAACAACTATTAGAAAAGAATTGTTTTATAAAAGAAAAATACATAAATATAATGAAATTTTTTTCAATATAGGTCAGTCTCTTACCTGAGCTCCCGGAATTGGAATAAGAGTAATTATTTTATGTCGTAAAAATAAGTAGAAGACTTCCTGCACATAAGGAGAATAGAAACTTTTCATAATGGATATTGTGTATAATAAGATGACTATACACAATATATAAAAAATACGCCTCAACAGCAAAAAATTCGCTTTTTATGAAGCCTCTTTATTCACTCTTCATAAAAGAGGTTATTCTAAAGGTAGACTAGCATTACACAGCAATTCGATTATCTAATGATATGTTTCAGGTATTCCCCATACCCTGATTTACACAAAGGTTCAGCAACAGAAAGCAGTTGTTGTCGGTCAATGTACCCCATACGATACGCGACTTCCTCAATAGCACCTATTTTCATTCCCTGGCGCTCTTCAATCACCTGCACAAATTGCGCGGCCTGCATCAATGATTGTATAGTACCCGTATCCAGCCAGGCTGTCCCTCTGTCAAATATACCGACCTTTAATTTTGCCCGCTTTAAATATTCTTTATTGATATCTGTAATCTCTAGCTCTCCTCTTGCTGATGGCTTGATACCTTTTGCAATTGCTACAACATCGTTATCATAAAAATAAATTCCAGGAACAGCATAGTTCGATTTTGGTTGTTTCGGTTTCTCTTCAATAGAAACAACATTTTTCGCTTCATCAAACTCCACCACGCCATAACGTTCGGGATCATGTACAGGATAAGCAAATACAACACCACCATCTGGATCGGCACAAGACTGCAATAACTTTGACAAGCCAGAGCCATAGAAAATATTATCCCCCAGAATTAGCGCGACCTTATCATCACCTATAAATTCCTCGCCCAACAAAAATGCTTGCGCCAAGCCATCAGGACTTGGCTGCTCCTTATATTCAAACCTACAGCCTAGTTGAGAACCATCGCCCAATAGCTTTTGAAAGTTTGGTAAATCCTGTGGAGTCGAGATAATCAATATTTCGCGAATGCCAGACAACATTAATGTAGACAAGGGATAATATATCATTGGCTTATCATATACTGGCATTAATTGCTTACTTACTGCAAGTGTTAATGGGTGCAAACGGGTTCCAGATCCACCGGCTAATATAATTCCTTTCATTTTATAGTATTGCGTAATGAGTATTGGGTATTGAGATCTTAGTATTTTTTAATTTCCTCGGCTAGCATTTTAGCTAAGCTCTCCTTCCATTCGGGCACGACCACATCATAGACCGCTTTAATCTTCGATTTATCAAGCAGTGAGTACTTTGGCCGTTGCGCTGGCGTCGGATAAGCACTCGTCGGAATTGGTTTTACCTGACAATCAAACGAATGAAAATCACGTATTGCTACAGCAAAATCATACCAGGAGATTTCGCCTTCATTACTGTAGTTATAGATTCCAGCTTCCCAATTTGCTGCATCAGCGATTTTCAAAATCGCTCTAGCCAAATCTTTTGCATAGGTTGGGCTACCAATTTGATCATTAATTACATTTACTTCCTCTCGTTCAGCCATTAGTCGGCACATCGTCTTCACAAAATTCTTTCCATAGGAAGAATATACCCAGGAGGTCCGGATAATAATCGCTTCGGAGCACCATTTTTGAATAGCATTCTCGCCAGCAAGTTTGGTCTGGCCATAAGCATTGATCGGTGCCGTTGGCGCGTCTTCGGTTAACGGAATAGCCGAACCACCGTCAAATACATAATCCGTCGAAATCGCAATCAATTTTGCACCATGTAGATGACAGTATTGCGCAATCTCCTCGCAGGCTAGGTGGTTGACCAAATCTGCCAGCTCAGGTTCTTCCTCCGCCTTATCAACTGTAGTATAAGCGCCTGCATGAATAATCAAATCTGGCTGATACATCGCCAAAATATCCTGAATTAAGGACACTTGATCCAGCGGTAACTGCTTCCGATCCAAAAAGTAGCACTCTTTTTCGGTCTCATTCGCCAATAGTTCGTTTAATTCGGAACCTAACTGTCCAGAAGCGCCTGTAATGACAATTCTCATCAAATCTTTTTTATGGTTTAAGCCTGATGTATCTATTTCTCCCAAACAGAAGCATTAAAGCACATCGGCGTTCTATTTTGTTATTTCAATTTATTGTATAAAGCTGTAAAATTTTGTGCCTCTTTGTCCTTTTGCGACAAGATCATCTGATCGACAGGAATCCGCCAATCAATAGCCAATTGCGGATCTAATGGATGCACACCATCCTCAGCTTCTTTGTGATAGGTATTGTCACATTTGTAGGAGAATACGGCCTGTTCAGACAACACGGAGAAGCCGTGTAGAAAGCCCTTTGGAATAAACATTTGTTTTTTATTTTCGGCTGAGAGTTCTACAGCAACATGCTGTCCATAGGTGGGTGAATTGGGCCGAACATCAACAGCCACATCCAATACGCGACCTTCTAACACACGGACCAGTTTTGCCTGTGCATGCTCACCTGCTTGCATATGCAATCCCCTGACCACGCCAAATTGAGATTTCGATTGGTTATCCTGTACAAAATGGGGATTATGTCCCAATATTTCGGCCAATTTATTTTCATTATACGATTCAAAGAAATAACCTCGCTCATCTTCGAAAACGGCCGGCTCCAAGATAAAGCAACCCGATAGTTTAGTTTCAGTATATTTCATGTTTAAGCGCCGTGATATTGGTTGTTGTAATACTTCTGATAGTCACCGGAAGTCACATGATCCAGCCATTCCTGATTGGACAGAAACCAATCTATCGTCAGTGATAAGCCTTGTTCAAATGTCACTGATGGACTCCAGCCCAATTCCGTATTTATTTTGTTTGCATCAATCGCGTAACGCAGATCATGGCCAGGCCGATCTTTCACAAAAGTAATTAGCGAAGCAGCTGTCCCCTCTTCACGGCCTAACTTGGCATCCATTTGTCGGCATAGTTCTTTGATCAGGTCTATATTCTGCCATTCATTAAAACCACCTACATTGTAAGAATCGCCATTTTTGCCTTGATGAAAAACTAGGTCTATCGCTTTCGCATGGTCAATTACAAAGAGCCAGTCCCGCGTATACTTTCCATCCCCATATACGGGCAGTGGTTTGTTATGTAAGATATTATGAATACACAGCGGGATTAGCTTTTCAGGGAAATGATTGGGGCCATAATTATTTGAACAATTGGTTAGGACAATCGGTAATCCATAGGTATCATGATAGGCTCGCACAAAATGATCCGAACTTGCTTTGGAGGCAGAGTAAGGTGAATGTGGATCATATTTGGTATCCTCTGTAAAAAAACCTGTTTCGCCCAAAGCACCAAACACCTCATCTGTTGAGACATGATGAAAACGTTTTCCCTCAAAATTATCCTTCCAAATTGCTCGAGCAGCGTTCAACAAATTTACGGTGCCGATCACATTGGTCATCACAAACGCTGTAGGATCTGCAATTGAACGGTCAACATGTGATTCTGCGGCCAAATGAATGACACCATCCGGCTGATATTGTTCGAAGATTGAGGTTATCGTAGCCTGATCCGTAATATCGGCTTTCACAAAAGTGTAATTCGGGTGATCCTCTATATCTTTCAGATTTTCCAGATTACCGGCATAAGTTAGCGCATCCAGATTAATAATTTGATAGTCAGGATACTTTGTAACAAACTCACGGACGACATGGGATCCAATAAATCCTGCACCTCCGGTGATTAAAATTTTTTTATTCATATACGTTGCTTATCGACGGAATACCGCACGAGCTAATCTGTCAAAATTATTACTCTAGTTAAATCGTTCGCTAAAATTAGGTTGATTTTTGCGAATTGGCAAGTTTTAATCGATTGAGAAAGCATAATAAATACAAAAGTCCCATTACTGGGACTTTTGTATTTAGATCAGGCTATATTCTTTTGTGTTACTTTTAAATCTTTTTTATAAGCGAATATACCGGAACCTCGTCCACGAGCTCATTGTTATCCAAGGCCTCGTATTCGGAATTTTGAGATTTAAACTCAGGAACAATTCGTTTCATCGCTGCGACCAAGCCCATAAAGTCTGGTAAATGTTGATCCGCATCCACAATCTGCTGGCAAACAGCGTTGATCCGTTCCGCTTTCAAGATCAATTCATCATGTTTTACTTTTGCAATCATAATCTTCGGATGATGGGTTTTTACCGTATTTTCATTATTGGCCAAAAGTTCCTCATAAATTTTTTCACCCGGACGAAGGCCAACTATTTTGATATCGATATCTTCCGGATAGCGATAGCCCTTCAGCTTGATCATCCGTTTGGCCAGATCCATTATTTTAACAGATTTACCCATATCGAAGACAAATATCTCCCCTCCTTTTCCCATCACACCGGCTTCTTGTACCAACTGACAGGCCTCGGGAATAGTCATAAAGAAACGCGTAATTTCAGGATGTGTCAGCGTCAATGGTCCTCCACTCGCCATTTGTTTTTCAAACAGCGGGATTACCGAACCGTTGGAACCGAGCACATTTCCAAATCGGGTGATGATAAAACTAGTATCGGATCGACCACTACAACTGCTTACATAGATTTCAGCCATCCGTTTGGTCGCCCCCATGACATTCGTCGGATTGACGGCCTTGTCTGTGGACACCATCACCATTTTCTTTGTCCCATACTGCATACAGAGATCAGCAACATTCTTACTTCCAATCACATTTGTCTGAATGGATTCATAAGGATTTGCCTCCATCAATGGAACATGTTTATATGCTGCCGCATGAAATACAAGATCCGGCTTGTACTGCGCAAATATATTTTGCATAAAAGCGTAGTTACGCACATCGCCAACAATACAGTGCAAATGTTCGGGCTGTGTTGCTTTTATCGACTGCTGGATATCATACAAGGCAGATTCAGCCTGATCCAATAGAATTAATTTGCTATAGTGTCGTCTGGCAATCTGACGAGCCAATTCCGAACCAATGGAACCTGCAGCACCAGTGACGAGAACCACTTTTCCCTTCATCTCTTCTTCAATCTCCGGATGATCCAATTTAATAGGCTTACGACCAAGCAAATCTTCGATTTTTAAAGGACGGATCTCCCGTTTTGCTCCGGAATTGAGCAGGATGCGGGCTGATGGCATAATTTTGAGTTCAAGCCCGATGTTTTGGAACCAGTCTGACACATATTCCAACCGCTCCGGATCATTGTTCTCTACCGCGATAATCACCTGTGTGATTTCATGTTTGTTAATATACTCCTTGGTAATTTCAGTAATATCTTTGATTTTCAGACCAGCAAGACGTTTTCCGATGCGCGAGACTTTATCTTCTACAAAGGCGACAACTTGGTACTTGATTCTAGGATCCTCTTTCAAGAGCGAGAAAGAGACTAGCCCTGGGCGTGACGCACCAAAAATCAGCACATTTTCACCTTTTCGCGCGGGTAGGAACAAATACTCAAAAATCGTTCTATAGACTACGCGCGCGCCAACCATTGTTACAATTAAAATACAAGCCTGCATTGTTAAAACACCATACGATAAGCGGAAAAAATCACCCATCGCCGTTCCTTTTTCCACAGTCATCTTGATACCAAAGGTTAATATCATAAGCACGAGGTAAGCTGATGCAACCGTTTTAAAAATCTTAATGGTATCCCTTATTCCTGTCTGCCGGACAATCCCCTTAAACGTATTGTAAAATAGAAACATTAACAAGTATATTGGCAAGACCAATACAAGCTTTTTTAGCATCAAAGCGACATCAAAGACGCCCTTGAAATTATTTACTACGTAATTTGAAAACACATAACTTGCGAATACAAACCACATATCGATCAGCAAAATGACCCATCGAGGATTATCCTTCCGCAACCGTTTTCTTAAATCCCATAGAGATCCCATCATAGCTTTCTTCCCGTTTTAGTTTATTTCTTTACCGTCGTATTTTCTAATGAAGTTGGTACAACGCATATGGCTTATTTCAATTTTGTAAAGGACGACCAAGATACTCAAAATTTGATAATCATTTGGTCTTTTTACTGAAAAATCGATAATGACAGGCGCCATATACCCATCTCCATATCATCGTGGACTAAGCAACTATTATACCGAAAATATTACAAACAATGGTAAAAGTTAAAAAATCACCAACAAAAGGCTGTTAAAATTTATTATTATTCAACAAAACCTTGCCCTTCTTATATTTTACATCTCTTTGATAAACGTTAAAACTGGCATATTGTTTGTAAAACATCCTGTAAGACAGACAAAACCATATAGCTGAATTATATATTATGAATTTTTTAACCAATTTATTTAAAAATAAAAAGCCATCATCCGTAAGACCCTTGGCGCAGCTGGAGTTTTTGGAAGTGGACATGCACAACCATCTGCTACCTGGAATAGATGACGGCAGTACCTCGGTAAAAAATTCTATCGCTTATATTCAAGAGTTGCAGCGTTTGGGCTTAAAGAAATTTATCTGTACCCCCCATATTATGGCTGGTGTGCATCCAAACAATAAATCAACGATCGAGGAAGCACAGACGGCCCTTGTTCAAGGATTGAAAGAGAATGGCAATGGAGCCGATATTTTTGCTGCTGCCGAACACATGATCGATGATGGCTTGACATCACTTATCCAACAGGATGAGCTCTGTGTGATGCCTGGTGGTTATGTTCTGATCGAGATGTCCTACCTATCCGAATCCAAAGCACTTTTTCACATTATTTTAGACATCCAGAAACTTGGTTATAAACCTATTCTTGCGCATCCTGAGCGATACAACTATTATCACGGAAATTTTAATATTTACAAACAGATTAAGGATGCAGGCTGTCTATTGCAATTGAACTTATTATCGCTCAGTCGCTATTATGGTGTAGATAGCAAAGCGATAGCCATGACATTGCTCAAATCGGGCATGTATGATTTTGTCGGTACAGACTTACACCATGAGCGACATCTTGAGGCGCTCAAGAATATAGCTGAAAAATATCCCGTTCGCGACATGCTAAAAACCTCTCCAATTTTAAATCAGACTTTATTGGATCACCTGGACAGCAACAAATCCCAGGGAATAGCAGGCTAAATAATCGGACTGTCCTATTTTCTATTCAAGACAGGTCAAATGCTATGGCAAACAAAAAATAACACGAAATAAAGAAAATCGCATAAAAAAACGCATTCCCCGATTTGGGGAATGCGCCTCCATTAAACTTATTATCCAAATAAATTATCCTTACGATGTATCGGTGAAAAGCTATTTTCTTACACAACGCACTTGGTATGCATAATTTGCCTCCGCGGGGCCTACATTAATAGACCAGCCACTGTCACCCTTTGCACCAGTCATTTGCAGACGCTGATTACCTGCCAATAAATATAAACCTTGTGTTCCCATTCCATCGCCAGAGTTATTATCATTATACGATCCGCCGTAAGGTAAGTAAAGGAATTTATAGCGATCAGCCCCAGGGTTACCTTGTTTACCAAAGAACATCCCTAAATTGGTTGCAGCTGTACCACTGTACGTATCCACATAACGAGCCGGCGCCCAGGCATTGACATCCTGCGGGTTATCCTTGCCGCCACTATTTGTGTTGTTGATCAATTGGTTAATTTCCGCAGCTGTTGGAAGTCTCCAGGTATTCGCTGGCAACACCAATGCACAAGGATCACCATCAACACCATTGACATCTCTGCTCGGACGTTGATTATTGACATTGAAAACCTTCGGTTTTACATAGCTATTGAACCAATAGTTGCCATAAGTATCATTTGTTTTAGCAAAACCGTATACTGGATTTCCATTACCATCCGTCGTATAGGTCAAGTTTCCTAAAGCCCAGACTTCATCACCGATATTCACTTCAATCGGTTTCTTCAAGGTAATGTCCAGTTGATATTTTACACCCGGTTTAAGATTCCAGCCCGCTTTTGTCAAGTTCTTTGCAGCACTTCCAGCGATCGAAACACCAGACAGTACAATTGTACCGTTTGCTGTAGCAGCCGTTGTGATAAAAGTAGAATCTGAATTGATTACTTTTCCGGTTGTATTTTTAAGATTGAAGGCTACGGGATTTGCAGCCCCGGTAAAGGTCAATGCACCGTTTGTAAGTGCAACATCAACAGCTGCATTGGAAGGAGCGATTGTTGCGCCCGCAATACTGCTTACAGAACCCAATTGGGAAGCATCAAATTTCAGCGTTACCTGTGTAAACAAATGCGCCAGATCAGCATTCAATAGATTCTGTCCATCTTTTACCTCAAAATCAACCTGATCCAACATAAAGTCCTTATCTGCAGTTAGACCTGCGAAATTTACCGTGCTCAACTTTGCTCCAGTGGCAATTGAAGGCAATGTCTTATTGGTACCGGACGCATAAATTACGAAAGTATATTTTCCTTTGTCAATCGCAAAATCCTGTGCACTGTTTCCCTGTGTAAAAGTTTTTGTTTCTTTATAGTCACCCGCTGCATCAAAAATGGCAACATAATAGACAGTTCCTTGTTTCAATGCTTTCTGATCGGTACCAGTTGAAACGGTAGCTGCCCGGCTAGACGCTTTTAAGCCCGGTGCCGTTGTCGTTTCAGCGGTCAAGGTCGCCACCAATGTATATTGATTGTCAAACGGAATTTCTACTGTTTGTGTTGCCGAAGCATAGGTACGGCCAACTGAAGCCGCTTTTACCGGATCAGCTGCTGCAAAGCCCTGTCCTATATTTAAACGTATGGTTGGCCCATCTGGAATGATCACGTTATTATTATCTTTACTACATGAAGAGATAAATAATGCGCATGCTAAGATCGTAGCAAAACCAAATTTTATTGTAAACTTATTCATGAAAATAATTGTTTATATCACCAATTAATTAACTCGTCTTATTACCAATCGATTTCTTGACTTTGCGTCTCAGTCTGCCAAGATTCGGTTACCGAACTGTTTACAGAGCCAGCGGCAACACTATATTCCAATTCTACATTTTGAGCATTTACACGAGGAGCTTCATAAGGAAGACGGCCATTTAGGTTAGCCAAGTTTTCTTTGTTCGTTTTCATTTCTTATATTTTTAAAATGTTCTAAAGCAATTTACATTTGTGTAATTTATACACACTACAAAAAAGACGTTATCTAATTAATAATAAGACCTTTAGTATAGAATAATATGACACTTCCAAATCAGAAGTTGCACGAAAGTAGAGAATATTCAAAAGGAGCCAAAAGAATTCGGACGATGTTTATTTTCCTGTAGCGAAAGCACTACAAACCAACTCAAAAGGAGTTATTTCCATGACATTTCCATGAGAATTAGGATCAGATTCACGAAAAATTGGCCATCAAAAAGAGTGGGGGCTAATTTTTAGAAAGAACAAAAGCGTGAGGCCTACGATTGAGTTGAAATCGGAAGTCAAAAATTCATTAATTGCTTAAACACTTTAATTATTATGAAATCAAAAACGCTAAACAACATTAAAAAACAATAAGCCTAAATAGATATATATTTTTCCAAAACAATAAATATAAATCACAATAACTGTTTTTCAATAAATATTAAAAGAACATAATGGCTAATATTTTATTTCAAAAAGAAGTGAATATTATTAGGAAATTGATTATCGATATTAAAAACATTCAATATAATCCAGAAATAAAGCAAGCGCCGACATCCACGTATAAATACGGACTATTAAGAAAATGACTGTTCAAACACGTTAATTATAAAACAAAAATTTGCCAAAAAAATTTTATTAAAATTTAAAACAAAAGGCAAACAACTTTGTTCAAGCAGAGTATTACAGTCATATAATACAATAAAAAAGTATTAAAAAACATTTCTATTCTACATTAAATGACAGTTATGCAAAAAAGCTGGTAAACAAAAAAGTGATGAAAAGGAACCATATTCAAAAATCAAATGAATTTTATTAGAGAAAATAATTTACAATATTTTTTTGCACAAGTTGATATTTAGTCGTAATATTACAATTCGAAAGCATACAGTGTTTTAGCCAAACTAGAAAAAAGTAGTAGACATATATAAATTTATAACAGCATTAATAAGATTATTATAACAAAATTGGCGCGACGATAACAACAATACTTGTCTGTACGCAGAGACAAGCAGCTTATCAAAACGTTAATTTTTAAATTTTTAACAATGAAGAATTAAATTGTCCATTAAATTTTAAACCCCATGCTAGCAATAGCATGGAATTATCCAAATAATATTATCATGAATAAGAACGCAAAAAAAATGTACGTTGCTCCGTCCATTAAGGAGAACGTTATTGAACTTGAGCAAGGCATTGCTGCAGGTTCACAAGCACAACCGGGCGCGACTCCACAATCGAGCGGCTGGGGAGCTGGAGCAGATGAAACCAATAACGGTGAAGGATCTTAGGAAGTATTGTAATTATTAACAACAGAAAAGCACAAAATGAAATTTCTACAAAAAAAAGGAGCTCACTGGGTTGTTGCAATGGCAATACTTGCGATACCAGGTACGTTAATAACGAGCTGCTCCAAAGATTCAAAAACAGCGATTGTTGACACAAAAAGCAACAAATTAACCATCGCAGTAGGTGGTATTAAAACCAATAACGACGCAGGCGTAAAGCGTGCAGGAGTTTCTTCCTCTAACAACACAGCCGAGAGCAAAATTTATTCCTTCTCCGATGTTGATATGGCAGTTTCTATGGATAATACTGTTCCTGTAAAAACTACCACTGCTCATGCAGCGCGATCAAATGGCACAGCTGCCGACGTTGCACCTGGTGTTACAGAGAATATGGAACAAGACACTAAATATGTGGTGTACATCTACTCTGGAAGTACATTGGTTGCAGCTAAAGAATTGCAGTCTGGCACCGCAGGCACTATTGATGGGCTTGATCCAGCTGGATCTTACACTTGGGTCGCACTCTCTTACAACTCAAAAGTTGACGCACCATCATTAACGCCAGCGAGCGGAGCAATTGCACTTCCTCAAAATAAGGATGTCTTGTATGCTTCTGGTACGGTTAATTTAGCAACTAGTTCGAATATTAATATCCTTTTCAATCACTCATTTTCTCGTGTTGGCATAGAACTAAATACCATCGGTGTATTCGGTAATATTACTGGAAATCCAAGTGTATCTGTATCAGGCCTGAATTTGGCAACTGGTAGTATTGACCTACTGACAGGTGCGGTTACTGCAGGCTCAACATTTACGCCGACCCTTAGTTATGCTGATTTCAAAAATGTTGATCCTTTATACAACGATGCTAAAATCGCATATGTCTATACAGCCTCAACTGCTGCACAAAGTGCGATCTCCGTACAGTTGCAAAATTTAACTGTTAATCATGTGGATGGCGGATTGGCACGTACCTACTTTACGACTGCATCTAATTTTAATTTCTCTGTTACACCCGAATTGGGAAAAAGTCACCACTTATTGTTAAATGTCGTTGAATCGCCTTTAACCACTGGTTCTGGAGCAGCAGCCGTAAAATGGAGTCGTTCAAACCTATATGACAGAAATAATGCTGATCCTCTTCGTAATTTTGCATTCTACGCGACAAATGCGCAAAGAAGTAGAGCGGACGGTTACTTCTCTTATGGATCATTAGTAGCAGCAAGATTCCCATCCGCTTTGGCACAAAAGGGAGACCCTTGTACTAAAATATATCCTCAAGGACTTTGGAAACAGCCTACTGGCGCTCAAGTATCAACATTAACTTCTTCGACTGGGGTACTAAATAATGTATTGAACCTAGTAGGAACGTTATTAGGAGCTGCAGATCCTGCACCAGGATCTGCCGTTGGAACAACTGGTGGCAACCATGCACAATATGCGTTCACTGCTGGAGGTACTGCTGGAACAAATGCGTTTGGAGATGCTACTTCAAACTCAAACAATATGCGCATTTTCTACAATGGACAGATTGTTAATACAGCTTTACTCACACAGATTGGCTCGAGCGGGCAAGGGTTATTGGGGCTGGGATTATCAACACTTAATGCAGATCTATTAGGTTTCAGAATTATTGGAACGAATGTAGATATTCTAGGCGATAGCTATAATACTGCAGCCGCATTCTGGACAGATTCTCCAGTATTAGCAGGTCCTCTTTTAGATCTTTTAGGCACAAGAGTTGGTTACTATGGCTACCATGCTTTCACAACCAGACGTGCAGTTTTAGGCTTACCATTTGGAGATCCATTTATAAAAGCATCTACTACTGCTGAGGCTCTAAACGTTGAGCTACTGGGTCTAGATCTACTAAGAACTACATTCAAAAACGTACGTTGTGTACGCGCAAACTAAAATAAACTGATATTGAACAATATCACGTACCAAGAATGCGGCTAGATAATATCTAGCCGCATTTTTTTGTAGCCTACTCCCTACAAAATATTTTTTTTACATTTTTTAACACGATTAACGTCAATTTTCACACGAAAAGTTCCAATTATATTTTCTACTTTTGAACCATCAAGTCATTTTTTTTGCGTTCGACTTGATAATATTAATGGATAAAATGGAACGAAGGCGTTCGTTCCATTATTTTTTTTACACCTGATAACCAACTTGTTACATCAAAATCCACATCACCTATTGCCAGTCTCTGCAACATAAGAAGCTGACGATTTAACCCTGAAACTTCTTAACATATCGGCAGCCTGACATTTGATCCAGGTGACACGATGGACAATTGATCCGCTGCGCTACAGGATATCATTTCAGAAAATAAAATGGGAAAAGTTACAGACAATGCATTGGCCACATTAATTTCATCACGAATTACGGAGATTATGAATCAGACTGGGCTCTCTCTCAACGGTCTCGCCAATTTCGCCGGTTTAACGGCAGGACCACTGCGCAGTCATTACAATAAAACGCTCACCATCACCGTCGAACATGTCGCAAAAATATGCAGTCCGTTTTCCATTCCACTTGCAGATTTTTTCAATCCAAAAATAGCACTGGTCATAGATACCGACAATCTTCCCAGCTTAAGCGTCTTTAAAGAAATAACATCCGCTCAGGAGCAAAACTTCCTTCTGAAACAGAAAATTGATCCCGCTAATGAAACGGTCAATGAGGATCTGAGGCGACAACGCGAACTGATCGCCTATGTTGTTTATGCCTCGGATTATTTTACCGAACCCCGGACACTCGAACAGATGGTCGATGATTTTCATGAAAATTATAAAATCAATTTTAGCACCGAAAGGATCTATAGCTTGTTACGAAAATATGTGGGGCATGAAGTATTGCAACGAAAACCTTTACCCAAACCCAAATGTAAAGGTAGCATCAGCAAAAGACCTTTTTTGTATTTTAAGTCCGCGGCCGAAACTCAAGGGCTATAATGCAGTTATTGAAACACAAGTATTTGTCTGAGGTTGAAGCGGAAACCTTATCTGCCCCTGCCCATTTATTCCCTTAACACCCTTATCCTGTGCTATAGGTGGTCTGTTCCCAAATATAAAACTTTTATGCCCAGTTGTTTCGCTACCAACCTCCTTCCCAATATCAACGCGTTCGCTAATTACCTGCAACTCAAATGGTCCAGGAACTTTAAAAACCAAAGAATCCAAAGAAATTTTACCGCTGTCACCCGACGGCAAATAAACATGATTGGTAACACAGCTTACCGAGATAAAAGTACCCAATCGAATTGTCAATGAAGCTTGTTGCGCCATAGCATTCCTGCTATTGAACAGCTCAAAAAGCAACATAACCACGATCAAGATGAAACGGTCAACTTTCATACGATATCATTTTCCTTGACTTTCATTTGAACTAACTTTCCCGAAGCGCACGTGGAATATGACCTGTCTGCTTTTTTACAAAATTTCGGAAGTTAGATTCATCATTAAAACCCATTTCATAGGATATCTGTGAAATGGACAGATTGGTATGCTTGATATACCTTACAGCCTGCTGCACCAAAACCGACAAAATCATCGATTTAGCAGTTTTTCCAGTCATCGACAAACATATATCCGTCAGCTTGCGCGTAGTCACATGAAGCTGGTCAGCATAGAATTGTACAGCAGTATATTCCCGGCAATGTTTATGAATCAACATCGAAAAATGGTTTACCAGTCCGATATCGGTTGTGTGCTTTGGCTGCGGCATCTGATCGCCGGCCGATACCTCATGATACACATCCAACAAAAGTGATTCCACACAGTGATGTGCAACAAGATCAAATATATAATCACCCTGCATACGCGCCCTACCGAGACGGATCGTAATCTGCTGATTAAAAACTTGTTCACCAAAGCAGGAATCATGATACAGTACCGGGCGTTCCCCAAAAAATACTGGTGAATGAATAGTCGCGGTATCCTCCACCGAACGTTCATAAAATGCGGCCGTGAAACAGAGCAAATAACCTCTGCCCACACGTAGATTTGACATGTCAATGAACCTACCCGGACCAACAAATATCATCTGGTTTGCTCTTAGATGATATTTTTCTTTCTCAACGACGATATCAATCGGCTCGAAGGTCTTGAATATCCTAAAAAAATCCCCCAAATTTTGTTCGATGTCCTGATCGGGAATGTTCCGAAAACCAAAGAACCGGAAGCCGGCAGTCGTGATATTGCCCAATTTATCAGGAGTTGTCATACGAAATGATTGAACTATTTTTTCTAACAACTAGGGGGCTCTCATATCGTGCGCCCATCTTTCCATAACTGCAAATCACCTCCAACATCTGTTTCGGATTGCGTTTTGAAAAAACCTGCAGCACTCCATTCCGTCTGAAATCACTTATTTCGATCAGACTATCTGTAGCTGTATACCCGAATACTTTAATGGATGGGAATCTGCGTCTCATTTCGCGCACGGTGTCTATCCCATTCATAACAGGCATATGCAGATCCAAAATACAGATCTGGGGCAGTACTTTGCAAGACCCAAGATACCGTAGCAATTCACTCCCATTATCTGCCATAAATTGCAGGTCGAACAGATCAAGTTGCGTTAAAAGCAGCTCAATAATTTTTTGCTGGAGCCTGCAGTCATCCGCAAAGATCAACTTAATCTTGTTTTCCATGTGTGCTTGTTTTTTGCATTAAACTATAGGACACTCCCTCAAAACCATCAAAAGATTAATATGGAAGTATTTTCATTTCCACCAGTTTAACATTTAACATTTTGTTACAATTCCTTTGTCTTTTTTTTTCGTGGTGGTAAGGAGAATTTTTATTAAAACATTTCTCCAATTCGACAAGTATTATTCAGACTTTGGGCCGGATATAATTCAGTTTGGCTTTCATTTTTTTTGTGTTTATTGATTTCTAAACGTTTTTTTAATAAGGGCTTGACTTTACATTATTAGTCTAATTCAGACTAGAAAAAAAATATTTTTCATTGATTATGAGGTAGATAAATTTTGTGATTTTTTTATAGCGTTGGATTAGGCTGGCAACTACATTTTTTTTTTAATCTCGCAGTTATTTTAACACAATCTATTGCACGTCTTTAAAATAAAAATGGTATATTTGAGTAAGTGAAATTGTAGTCTGAATTAGACTAATTCGTATATACTATTATCTTTATGCTCAGATAATACTAAAAAGTGTACGCGATGATTTTCAATTTTACCCTGTTGAGAACAGGTTCAACTTCTATAATTGCCCTAAAATTTATTGATGAACAACAAAATGAGTTCATTGTAAAAACGACTTTAAAGATCAATCCTACCCGATGGAATACGGACAAACAACGCCCGGAAAACATTTATCTAAAAATTTACAAAAAGCTTAATGTAAAATTAGACGCGATCAAAATCGCCGTATCAAATTACCTGAAGGAGGTAGCATCTAAACAACGTAAATTCTCGCTCAATGTTGTCACCCGCCTTATAAAAAAGTCCTGCGTTCTGAACGAAAGTTCGTTTGCAAAAGGAAGTCTGCTGGAGGCGACTGAAAATTTTATCCAGAGCCGTTTGCATCTCATATCCAGCAATACACATCGAAGATACAAGGTCTTTTTTAGCATGCTAAAGCGCTTTGAAGGCTTCCAGCAAAAACACCTGATGCTCAATGAAGTAAATAGTAATTTTGTCAAAGAATTTATTAAGTTCGGTGAACTGGAAACCTATAGTTCAAGCACCATTTATCGCACCATATATTTTGTTCGTACTGTACTCAATTTTTTAGAAAAAAGAGGAATACGGACCTTCGTTTACGAACTGGAACTCCCAAAAATCAAAAAATACAACCGGGTCATCAGTCTCACCGAAGATGAGCTCATTCGTATCAAAGAAACTGTCGTCCCCCCAGAATTGAAGGCCGCTAAAGACTGGCTGGTCATTAGCTGTTACACAGGCCAGCGCGTTTCGGATTTTATGAATTTTAACCTGGATATGATGGAAATCCTCGACGGAAAACCCTGTCTTTCCTTTACACAGCAGAAAACACAAAAGACAATACTGTTGCCGCTGCATCCGACAGCCATACATATTATGTCGGACAATGGAAACAACTTCCCCTCAAAACTTTCTGCTCAGAAATACAATGAACAGATTAAGGAAATCGCACGCCTTGCCGGCATAAATAGCCTAATCAAAGTTCGCACCAGAACTGGTTTCAGGTCGACAGAAAAGCTGATACAAAAGTGGGAAGCCATTACCAGTCACATCGGCCGACGCAGCTTTGCCTCCAATTTTTACGGAAAGATACCCACACCGTTGCTTATGCAAGCAACAGGACATAGTACCGAGCTGATGTTTCAGCGTTATATCAGCAATACGGACACCGAAAGAACCCGCTCATTGGGAGCTTATCTAGATGAAGCTTATAAGAGCAAATTTTTGGTCTAAAGATTACATGTAGCCCGAAGGAATTTTTGGCAAAAGCAGTTCATTTACTTTCATTACATTAGGATTCGACGATAATTATCGACGGCGATTGTCCCAAAGGGTTTCGGAGATCTTAAAGCTGATAAATCAAACGGAAAAATGAGCTAATTGCGCTTTCCTTTCCTCCTATCGGAAATCCGACCGCCATACCGATAGCTAATTTATCATTCAGCCCCAATTTCACCTGTGGGCGAAGTGTCGTTTCAAAGCTCCCTGAGGCGATTTCTTGGTTGATCTCCAATCCAATAAAATGGTCTGTTTGGGGTAGCGTGTAATGCAAGGAGGTATTGATCTGCCAGTTCATTTCGGTTGTATGTGATTTATAATGATAAGCAATTTCTGGTCCTGTATAGATCAATGTATGCCAATTGTTATACCAGCTCTTAGCAGCTACGAAAAAAGGATTAAATGCAGTTCCCCCATCCACAAAATTAAAAATTTGGGTATAACCTACAGCCAATGTTGTTGCTTGCGGCTTAGAAACATAAAAGGAATATTGCGATGACAATCTTAATCTTTCGAGTTTATTGCCTGAGGAAACATTGGTCATTTTACTTTTTGTATAAGCAAAGTCTGTCTCTACTTCCAGCCCCAATCGATCTATGGGTGCAAACTCATATTCGGCCAAATAACCATACTCATCTGCTTTACTCATTTTTTTGATATCTGCGCCAACATTAAACTCCTTTTCTCCCTTCCTTGCGCCCAAATCACGAACAAGATCATTATATAAGGGTTCGGCATGATGTACTTTATCGGGTATAGATCGACCTTGTTGGGCTTGCGCATTCGTTACCCCCAATAGCATCCAGGCCATCAGGAAAGCTCCAGAAAATTGTATGATTGTGTTGTTGTTTTTCATACAACAAACCTCCCATTGAATTATGGAAACAATTGGGAATTACAACAACATCTGCAGCTTTTTTTGCAATACTTATAGTTCTGTTAAATTAATTTTAGATAACAATGCAGGATTGAGCGCATTTTTATGCAACATCAGTGTAATCGTTTTATATTTCACAAATTCTTTGGTGACATACATGTACCCTTTAAAATCGTTGGCTTTACCCCAGGAATTCTTAACAAGGTAATATTCTTTACCATGTTGATCCTTGGCAAGCCCAACAATATGCATGGCATGATCGTCTGTGGTACCATAATTATCGAACGCTTGTTGCCGCTCTTGGGCTGTGACCTTTTTCTCAGCCATTGGTTTTACAAACATTCTCTTCTTTTCCTCATTAGACATATTGTCAAAGGACTTTTCGGGCACATAAGCAATCCCATATTGCCAGGAGAAACCCTTCTCTGATACATCCGTTGTCCAAGCAACCGTATAGCCCTGTTGCAGTGCATTGTCAATAATATCCACCAGATCTTGCATTGGTACATTATAAAACCGATCAAAGGACCAGTTATCGGGTACCAGCAGCACAAAAGGTTTATAATTCGGATGATCTGTCACAGACGCAAACCCTATGTAATCGTCCGGATTAATTCCAATCACCTGATCTGCGAATGCGCGTGCGGTATAAGCCTTCCCTTTATAGTCAAATTTTTCGGGCACTTCCCCAAGATGCGCATCCAGTGTAGCGCTATAGGCTTTCTCCCAATTCGGTGTCAAGGGCTTACTCTTGACCAATACTTTGAGCATTGAATTTAATAATGGGGTCATTTCCCTGAAATCATTATAGGTATGATTACCACGCAGTCCAGCATAAGCCGATCGAGGCATCGCGCCATATTTACGGAATACATTCAATACATCATGTAATTGCCCACCTTCACCCATTGTCAAGCCACCATGGAGGCGTACAAAATTATGCGCCTTATCCAAATAGGCCTGTCTAGCGGTAAAAACCTGAGAAATTTCAACAGGCTCTTTCCTCATCCGAATCATCTCCGACTCCAAAAACGAATTACCGGTGTAGGACCAGCAGGTATTTGATGCTCCTTGTTGTTTGACCGAAGTGCATCCTAGGTTGATGACATCCGTAAAAACATACTCGGTTTTGATTCTTTTGTATTTATTTTTGTTGAGCATCTTTCGGCCATACTTGACGGACAATGCACCTACAAATAGCACCAGTACAACAACAATTATCCATTTATACTTCTTCATATTGATCGTATTAACGTCCACCACTGATTATCGCCGTGAATCGGGGCAACCGTTGCCTAAGTAGGCTGTAGATAAGCAGCCCCAGCAGGATGACGATAGCCGGACAAGCTAAGTACAACAATAACAATGCTCCATCCGACCGCGGATGGAGCCACTTAAATAAAATTTTGATCACAAATACCAATGGCAAACGATGGTAGGCATAAATAAAAAAGCTGCCATTGGTTAAAAAAGGGTTCAAATGCCATTTTCCGCTTTCGATAAAATAGGCGGATACCGTTATTGTGAGGGGAAGACCCACTACAACCCCTGCACAATAGAGATAGGACCACCATCCAGCACCCGCGAAATAGAGCGCCATAACCACTATCAAAATATACAAGGGGGCGAGCGCGCGCAACATTGGTTTTAGGACTTCAACAAAATTCATTTTATGAATGCTGAAATAAGCTCCCGCTGTAAAGAAAAAGAAAGAAACGATGCTCAGTCCCGGCAAATAAAAGAAAGGATTAAAAATCCAGAGCAATCCCAATATAATCACAGCATAAGCCTTCAACTTTTTAATGAGTATATAAACTATCGGAGAAAAAACTATCACGACCATCAAATCACGAATAAACCAAAATGGCGAGTTGATCGGTAAGGTTTTCTTCATATGTGGATTTACTTGAGAAGTATCCCAAAAGGACCAGAGCCAATCCAATAAACTATAATCTGTTATTAATTTGTTCCTACCAGAAACCAAGCTGCCCGATAAAAACGTTTGCGCAAGCATAAGGAATAGGATGATCAACAGGTTCCAGAAAATATATGGAACCAAAAGTGATCGAATACGATTTTTTAATTTCTGAAGGTAAATCTCCCTTGAAAAACCCACTGTTTTATAGAAGAATAAAAAACCTGAAATAAAAAAGAAAAGCGGCACACAGGCCTCGAAAATAACCCTGGAGAATAAGAAAAAGATCCGTGAGAAAACAGGATAATTAACAAAACTAATCTGCTTTACACCCGTCATCACAATATCTGAAAAATCGGTATGAATAAATACCACCCCGACGATCAAGGGGAAGCGCAAAAAATCGATGACCTTCGACTGCAGCTCCTCGGCAGACATTTTAAAATGATAATCTTTACCCATTAGTTAGATTTACAACATTGTTTAGCAGCTGTTAAATTACACATTTCTAAATAAATATCCATCATATCGTTTCTTGCCCTGTAAATCAATATGCTGATCTCAAGTAAATCTGTCGCTTAAATAACAGGTTTAGAACAATATTCAATGTACCAAAAGCGTTACATAATAGCTAAACCGAACAAAAATAGGAGACATTATGTCGTGAGCTTAACTTAAACTATCAAAACAAATATTAATAAAGGGTTAATACATCGTTTCATTTTTTATTGTATACATCAATTCAGATAAGAGCCACAAATGCGTCCAATAATTCAGTACCTTCTGCCCATTTCTCTTGTACTATCCCCTTTTATTGTCTCAGCACAAGAAGCTGTAATAAGTGGTATCATTCGGGATGCAAACACCGGAAAGCCGCTTAACGGGGCAATTATTTCCAGCGTCAATGACAGCATAGGCGCCAGCTCAGACCTACTGGGGCATTACAGCATAACAGTACCTCAGCGAACACATCGGTTTGCGATCAGTTACATCGGCTATCAGCAACAGGTCGTTACGATTGAGCTATTCCAATCCCGTGAAAGAAATTTTGATCTAAAGCCTGCTGCCAATCGAATAGCTGAAGTTGTTGTATCGGCAAAAGAGAAGGGTGAAGCGCTCGATGACCCACAGATGAGCACGGTCCATCTCAGTATGAAAGATATTAAGGATGTCCCCGTACTCTTTGGCGAGAAAGACCTCGTTAAAACCATACAGCTGTTACCCGGTGTACAAGGCGGCGGAGAAGGTTCGACCAGTTTCAATGTACGTGGCGGGGATGGTGGGCAAAACCTCATCCTGCTCGACCAAGCTACCGTCTATAATGCTTCGCACCTGCTGGGATTCTTTTCCACTTTTAATTCGGACGCGATCAAGGATGTTCAGCTCTACAAGGGGGGAATACCCGCCCAATTTGGCGGACGGATTTCCTCAGTCTTAGACATTTCCATGTTGGATGGCAACAAAAAGCAATTTTCCGGCGAAGGTGGTCTAGGGATTATCGCTTCCCGGTTAAAATTAGAGGGGCCAATTGTCCGCGACAAGAGTTCTTTTCTATTCAGTGCCCGTCGCTCCTATGCAGACTCCTTTTTAAAACTGGCCAAAAGTAAAGACATGGCCAATAATAGCTTGTATTTTTATGATTTAAATGCCAAACTCAGTTTTAACCTTGGGAAGAAGACCAGCCTATACCTATCTGGCTATCATGGCAAAGACAAATTAAAGTACAGCGACCTCTTTAATATTGCTTGGGGGAACAGCACTGCAACAGCAGGATTGAACCACCGATTCAATGATAAAATATCCAGCAGCACTTCCCTTATTTACAGCGGCTTCGACTATCAGGCAGGTGTTTCCAGCGAGCAGATCGATTTTCAGGTCGCCTCCAAAATTCGGAATATCAATGCCAAGCAGGATTTTTCCTTTTATGCGAACACCAATAATACCATCCGACTTGGTGTCGCTGCATTGGCCCAATCCATTCGGCCAGCTAATCTCGCTACCGGTAAGAGCCAATCTGTCAATCCGACCGCTATCGAAAGCCAGCGCGGGATCGATCTGGGGGGCTATATCTCCCATGAATGGAAACCTACAACGAATCTATCTATACACTATGGCATCCATCTCCATGATTTTATGGTCTTAGGCAAACGGACTTTCTATCAATTTGACGAAAACGGAAAGCCTATTTCTGAAAAACGGGATAACAGCCGGATTGCTAAACACTATATCAATCTGGAACCACGCCTGTCTGCCAGCCTGCTGCTCGATGAACAGAGCAGTTTAAAAGCCTCCTATAACCGCATCGTGCAAAACCTCCATCAACTGACCAATACCACGGCAAGCCTACCTACTGACCAATATGTCCTCAGCAGTCTAAATATCAAACCACAACGTGTGGACCAGGCCGTTTTGGGATACTTTCGTACTTTTGCGAACAAGCAGTATGATTTTTCGGTCGAGGCCTATTATAAACGTCTGGGCAATCAGATTGATATACGCAATGGGGCAACACTACAGGCTAATGCTTATTTTGAAGGGGAGCTACTCTTTGGTGTAGGCCGGGCCTATGGATTGGAAGGCTACCTCCGCAAGAACAGCGGCCGGCTAAAGGGCTGGATTAGTTATACACTTTCCAAGAGCCGTCGTAAATTTAATGGGATCAATGGCGGAAATTGGTTCAATGCGCGTCAGGATCGTACGCATGATCTCGCGGTTGTGGCGAATTATGCGCTTTCAAATACCTGGACACTTAGCGGAACATTTGTCTTCAATACCGGAAATGCCGTTACCTTTCCCAGTGGGAAGTACCTTGTCAACGGCAAATCCTTATTCTACTATACAGAGCGGAATGGCTACCGTATGCCGGACTATCATCGCCTGGACCTATCCGCGACTTACGATCCACATCATACGAATAAACGTTTTCATTCCAGCTGGACAATTGGCATATATAACGCCTACAACCGCAAAAACGCTTATACTATTGACTTTCGGGAGAACAAAACCAACCCCAATCTGACAGAAGCTTATAAAATAATTTTATTTGGCATCGTCCCTTCAGTTACCTGGAATTTTAAATTTTAAATGCCATGAATGCTAGACAATCTTCTATCCTATCCTGTCTATTACTACTCATTTCGTCCTGTGAGGAAAAAATGGATCTTGATCTCCATAAAGCTGCGGCCCGTGTTGTGATTGACGCCCAGCTGTCTGACGCCAGTTTAGTACAACGGATACGCGTCTCGCGATCCGTTGGATTTAATGATCTCGTCAATAATTCGGGTGTCAAAGATGCCACGGTATCGGTAAAAGACAATGAAAATAGAATCTATCCCTTTCAATATGAAAAAGATGGTTATTATATCCATCGCAGCTTTAAACCCGTTGCCGGCCGGACTTATGCACTGAATGTTACCGTACAAAAACAACAATACAGCTCGAGCTGTCAGATGCCAGGCTATGTCGCCGTTGACTCCACTGGCATTTCAGAGAAAAGTCTCACTGGAAAAACCTATTTTTTTGCAACACTGACTTTTAAAGATCCCGCCAAGATTTCCAATTATTATATCTACACATTATCTATAAATAATGGCCCATTTCGCTTTGCCGATGCGCAATCTGACCAGTTCAATGATGGGTTAAAAGTGACACATTACATCTCCGATCTAGAAACAGATTTATCCCAGGGTGACGAGGTCATCGTTCGCCGTTACTGTGTGGATGAAAAAGCATATCGATACTGGAACGAATACCAAAATAATAATGTGAGTAATGCAGCCCCAGGTAATCCCAGATCCAATATATCCAACAATGCGCTGGGTTATTTCTCAGTTGCTTCTTTAAAGGAATATAAACTAAAGATAGGGCGATAGTTTATGCCCTACTTTCGATTATCACTTTCCTCCTCACGGCCTTCGACGATAAGCTCGTTTACTTCGGACATTTCTCCCTGTTCAAGATGTTCGATATCTTCAGCCTGTTCATCCGAATACCGGTCGATAAAAAAGGTACAGCCCATGGGGAAATGATCCGAACCCACCGAAGGATAAATAAACAACTTATCAATAAATACATTTGGACTGTGGAACAGCAAATCTAAGGGCACCCGAAAAAACCAATAATTGGCGTGGAACGTAGATAAGATCCCACGTCCTATACGCGCATCGATCAGCTTGCTGGTTTTCTTAAACAGGATGGAGGATCTGGCCCAAGCCACATTGTTAAAGTCCCCCGTAACCAGCACGGGCATTTTATAATCGCGTACCTTTTTTGCCACACTGAGTAGATCGCCATCCCGTTCTTTGGAATTCTCTTCCTCCGTAGGACTCGGTGGCGGTGGATGTACCGCAAAAAAGACAAAACGATGGCCATCTTCCGTTTCCAGTTCAACTTCGATACTTGGAATATCATCTGCAACAAAATAGTGAATCTGGCTTTTATTGACTTTCAGCTTGGTATAAAAATGCATCCCATAGGTATTGTCCAAGGTAACTTTGACAACATTTGGATAGTCCGATTCCAATACCCGTAAAGCCTTTTCCCATACCGCATCACTTTCCATGGTCAGGAAGATCTTGGGTTGTTCTTTGCGGATCAAATCGATAAAACGCTCATGTTCTTTATTAAACTGCAGCACATTGCAAGATATAATTTTAATGCTATCCGAGGCATCTTTTCCTTTTTCGTATTTATCCTTACGCCAGAATTTAGTGTAACGCACCAGAATAAATACATGATAAGCAATCAGCAGGGCCTGAACAATCTGTATTGCCCAAATCCATGGTGATTCGGCAAGCAGATAAAATCCCCAGGCCAGCACTGGCACCTGAAAAACCAGCAACTGCAATTTCACAAACTCAGCCACACGAAAGATCCAGTGCTGGCATCGGACAAAAGGCAGTAAACTAAGGAGGATCAAGACCCCTGATAAAACAAGAAATAAGATCTGCATATTGATTTCAAATTTACTTTACAAAGATATTGCTTGAGCGGGATATTTTTATATCAGTGACAGGCTTTCTATCTTTCTACATCACTTTACGATCAATATAACTATTGAGACCAACGAACGTTTATTTTATTAAAAAAAAGTCTATTTCAAATCTCAAATGGATTGAATAAGAACGTAGAGTTTAGACTTCATGGATCTTTGGTATATTTTTTGAAACAAGCAGATCTATCAAATAATCAACACTAAATGAAATACTATCGGCATAATGCTATACTATTAAATAGACAAATCCGTTTTATACAGATGAAGTCAAACGAAAATAAAACTTTCAAAAAAAATTAAACCAAAAACATAAATAATCACAATGAGCAAGAAAAAAGACAATTCAAGATGGCTAAATGTGGCCATATCCTGGGGAGCAAGTATCGTCATCATCGGGGTACTTTTCAAGATTCTCCATATCGGTGGTAGCACAGCCAATTATATGATCGGTATCGGACTGGGTGTAGAGGCGCTACTTTTCTTTCTGATGGGATTCAATCCCCCAGCGCCAGAACCAGACTGGAGCCGTGTCTATCCTGAATTGGACGATAATTTCAATGGCGAACTTCCTGTTAGTGGCAAGGCAGTGATTGCACAGCCTGCAGGTCCATCGGCGACAGCCGCTTTGGACAAAATGTTTGCAGATGCCAATATTGAGCCAGCAAGTATCGAAAACTTGGGCCGTGGGTTACGTGACTTCAGCGAGAAGGTATCCGCCATCAACAAACTGTCTGACGTTTCATTGGCGACCGAAGAATTTACACAGAAACTTCGCACGGCAACCTCCAAATTTGACAACCTGAGCCTCGCTTTTGAAAAAGCTTCGGAAAACCTCGTGGCGATGTCCAATACTTCTGGCGATACTGCAAACTACCATGACCAGGTGAAAAACCTGACCAGCAATCTGGGGCAGCTAAATGCCATGTACGAACGTGAACTACGCGACTCTGCATCTCACCTACAATCCATGAATAAGTTTTACGAGAACCTGAGCTATACCATGCAAAACTTCAACGAGTCCCTGGACGACTCCAAGGCGTTCAAGGAAGAAGTCGGCAAGCTGGCTAAAAACCTCAATGCATTGAATGCCATCTACGGCAATATGCTCAGTGCTATGAACCAGCCGCGTATATAATTTACCCTTGTATTACTTAAATTAGAAAAAATGGCATTAGGAAGAGAAACGCCAAGACAGCGGATGATCGGCATCCTCTATCTGGTACTATTGGCCTTATTAGCGCTCAATGTACCGGATTCCATCTTGGATGCATTCAAAAATATCAATAATAGTCTCGAAACATCCAAGTCAAATGTCAATACGGCTGTACAACAGCTGTTTGCTGCATTTGAAAATACCAAGTTAAAAGAAGAACCAGCACGTGCTAAGCCTATTTACGATAAAGCTAAAAAGGCGCAGGCGATTATTGGCGAGTTGGATAAATATATTCTGTCCCTGAAAGAAGAATTTGTCAAACAGGGCGGAGGTTACGATGAAGAAAAAGGAGACCTTGTCAAACGGGAAAATGAGGACATCTCACCCAATATGATGATCAACGAGAAAAAAGGAACTGTCCTCAAGGACAAGATCAACGACACTCGTGCTAAGTTATTGGCACTGCTTACCCCAGAGGAGCAGAAAATGGTCTCCTTCTCTCTGGAAGCCAAGAATCCCGAAAAGTCTGTTAATGGCAAGAAATCCTGGGAAGAAATTAATTTTGGCAGTGGCACACCATTGACTGCAGCAATGACCATCCTCACAAAGATCCAGACCGATGCACAAAATGCAGAGTCAGATGTTGTTAAGATTATCTTAGGTAAAATGGACCAGGCAGTAGTCAATCTGGATAAGTTTGCCGCAGTAGCCGTGGCACCTACCTCCTATCTGGTACAAGGCCAACCTTACAAAGCCGAGGTCTTTTTGACTGCATCCGATTCCAAGTCCGAACCAGCTATTTCGGTCAACGGCTCGGCCCTACAGATTGTAGATGGCAAAGGTGTCTACTCGGTGCCAACTAATCGAGAGGGTATCTTCTCATGGACTGGGGTTATCAAAGTTAAACAGACGGATGGATCCTTTAAAGAGTACCGAACTCCACAGCAGACCTACCAGGTCGCACGGCCTTCGGCGGTTGTATCACCGGATAAAATGAATGTACTGTATATCGGAGTCAATAATCCGATATCGGTTTCCGCTCCGGGAACACCTACGGATAAAGTTCATGTGAACATGAGCGGAGGGGGCAGTATATCCAGCGCAGGAGGTGGTAAATATAATGTACGGGTAAGTTCACCCGGCACAACCCGTATCTCCGTCTCGGCCGAAGTCGCTCCTGGTAAGACACAGACACTGAGCTCAACCGAGTTTCGTGTCAAAAGGATCCCAGACCCGATTGCTAAATTTGCCGGAAAAACGGGTGGATCAATGGCGACAGTCGCACTGAAAGCGCAGAATGCCTTATTTGCTAAACTGGATAACTTTGATTTTGATGCCTCCTTCAAGGTCACCAAGTTTACGATGATCCTGGCTAAACCCCGGGCTGATGCGATTGTCCTATCCACTTCGGGTGGTCAATTGAGCTCAAGCATGTCATCGGCTTTAAATGGTATTGTACCGGGCACTCGTGTTATTTTTGATAATATCGTCGCGGTGGGTCCGGATGGAACATCCAGACAGCTCAATGCTGTGGCATTGACAGCAAATTAGAAAAATCACCCCCTACATTTATATATGAGGCCTTCTCCTTTGTTGGAGAAGGCTTTTTTTACAAAAATCCACTCCTATAGAAAGAACTGAATTCATCGCCGTTAGACCGAAATGCATTTTTGAGGAAAGGACTATGGTTTGTCCGTGGGTTCAATCTGCTCCAACGCGGCAATAAGCGGTCTACTGAGGAGGAATTGTGCAGTATCTTGAAGAAGCCTCTTTTTGCTAAAAGAAATTAAGTGAAGGGATATGTACATAGAAAGAGCCATTCCCAAAATGGCAATGGCTCAAAAAAGAATTCAATCTATTACCGTTATTTACGCTGGCAATCGGCTGTCCAGACCTTGTCATCTTTGGTATAGCCGATCGTAAGTTTGCCGGCATCAATGCGGATCACTCCTGTCCCCGCCGAGCCAATATTAATCAACACATTGTCTTTCTCTTCGAAGTCAACACCATTTAGATTGGGAATACTATTACCAAAAGCAAAGTTATAGGTATTACCGGTTTTTGTTACTGTAATGGTACCATCTGCAGAAGCGACATCCTTACTATTATCCTTCAGGTCGTCAAATGCGATTTTCCCTTCGTATTTACCGATAAAAAGATTGTCGTCTGCAGGATCATCATCTTTGCTGCATGATGTGAAGCTGATTATCGCTGTCAAAATAAGCATACCTAATCCCAAAGTTTGAATAAATTTTCTCATCGTTCGCGTGTACATGTAAGTCAAAATTTTATTAAAATCGGTAGGTTAAATCCAAACTTTATGCCATCGCAGCCTTCACAAGACAAGACCCGTATCAATCGAAATATAAAAAGTACTAATACAGATCAAGCGTATAAATACTTTTACCGTCGAAATCGGGGCATCTACTCGCGCAGATGCCCCGCTCCTATTTTCGTCGGAATATCCGATTTAACAGCCTGCTCAGCAAGAAACTAACCAAGGTACCGATGAGAGCCGTGAGGGCACCATAGAGCAAATCGTCCACCGAAAATGACGCCCAGATACCGCAGAGGGTGCCACCAATAGCAGACAGCCGTACATCACTGATTTTCATCTGCTCCTCCTTTCTGCCGCGGCAAATCCATCTTTACCTTATTATTACGCATCGCCATCGCTGCGGGCGTGTTGGTTTTATCCAATTGGCTTTTATGATTTATTTTTTCCGAATCCGTGGTTTCGTCATCTTTCTCGTTTATAACCGATTCGATAATCCCCAGTCCTAGTGCTATATACCTGACTATATTCAACGTTTTTCCGGGGAGTTTTATCGGTGCTGCCAGCACGAGCTGCAGCACATTTCCTATTTTGCTAATGATTTTATTCATTTTTATTTAGTATTGAGATATTAGTATTGAGTATTGAGACTCTGGTTGAGCAAGTCAAAGACTGTTACTCTTTGTTTTCTTTTATTTCGTACTGAGATATTAGTATTGAGATTTGGGTAGTGATATCCCAGTTCGTTAAGCTTAAGGCATATTAACAAAGGCGTGCTCGATACGTAAAGTCACCTCTCCTTTTTTTACCTTTTCGATGATCGCATTATAGAATTCGCAATAAGCTTGCGTGGATTGATATACTTCATAATCGGTGCCATCGGTACTTTTATGGAAGTAAGTCCCTACCAAAAGACAACCGGATGTATCGGCATGTGTATTACCTATATGCATATACACCATGCTAAAATTGGGAATATCTTTTATTTCAATCATGCCCTGATGTATATCCGGAAACCGTTTTTTATAGGCGGTGTTCATCCCACCCCAGTAATTGAGTCCGAGCTTGTAACTACCGATCGGGATGCAGGTTTGCCCTTTCACTTTGCTGTCCCGGATGCTATCTTCGAGTACGTAACATTGGAAGATCCCATCGCGATAAAGTTCAGACAGGGTACTCTCCTTCCCCTGTCGAACACGTTTGAGTGTGAGTTGCATAGGCCTGCTATTTATCCCCGTATTTGAGTTCGTAAGCATATTGATGCCCCGGCGTATCAGTCAGTGTGACCAGGTATTTGGCCTGTAGAAAATCCGGATTGTCCTGCTGGATCTGATACATCCAAGATACGCCGATCCCATCCATATCCTGCGCAAGGCCCGTTTCGATGACCGCATCATTCTGATCTAGTATCCGTACTTCGATCTTGACCACAGCCATTACATCTTTGACCATCAATGTGATCTGATCCACTGCATTTCCTTTGTAGCCACTATCGTCCCAGCGCCGGATTACCGGTGCTGTAAAGAAATCCTTAAATGCGACATTGTAAGCAGTCTGATTGATATTGGCCTTTGCCTGATAAGCTGCCTTCATATCGGGATCCTGAATTGCAGTGCGTGCATACAGTGAAGCATCCATAAACCTACTTTGGACCTCGAGCTGCTTGGTTGTCGGCGGTTTTGCATTTGCTGACTTTTTGGGTCTCCGTGCGATCACAGTCTGATCACCCCGCTGGCGGAATACCAGCATCTTCCCTACGGTGCCCGATGCACCCTGCATAACGATATTATCTCTTGATTTTGCCATTTTGTTGTTGTTTTATCTATTTAAAAATCTGTTTACTATCAACACAATGGGCGCCCTTAATTGCGTTGATAGTACAAATATGCTATCCCAAATAGCCGTTGTCAAGCAGCAATGGGGACGACGGTGAATTGCGGTTATTCGCGGCGAAAAACGTTGAAAAATGGCCATATAAAACTTGGTTGGCCTAAACGTATCCTGTTGCGCTTGTCTTGAGGTTGTGCTTAACAAGTACTAAGGAAGGAAGTTTATTGTGTCGAGGGAGTAAGGTTATTGTGTGGAGCTAGCAAGGATTAAAAGTTTGCCCAGATCTGGGACAGCGAACCTGGGCAAATGGAATGGATGAGCTATTTTTTCTTCTTCGGATTAGCCTTAATATAAGCGATTATCTCATCTTTGAAGTAAAAATCCTTGCCATCCAGACTATATATGGGCAACTGTGTTTTTAATTCACCAAGCTTGGTATCCCTTATTTTCAAGAAAGATTTCATGTCGGTATTATCCATTAAATCGGCGGCAGTACCGAGGTAACTCTGGCTTAGCTGCTGTGCCTGAACGGCGATGACCTGGACGGCCTGTACCAAATCCCTTAATTGAGATTTCACTTCTTCAAAAAATTTTTCCATGTTTCATTAATTTAGTTCATATTTTAATTGTTGGTTAAATGCTCGGGAATAAATCGCACAGTATTCAATTACAAAAGGAGCTAATCTAAAACGTTGATTTTTTGCCGTAATTCCTTGATATAATTGCGTGTTACCTTGAATTTAAGTTGTGGACCTTCGGTCATATGTATTGTATCCTTGTATAAGGATGCTATAAAATCAATATTAACGATTGTCGATTGGTCAACCTGAACGAATCCAGATTCGGGTAAAAAGTGTATGATCTCTTTTATTGTTTTTTTGGCTGTCCGCGGGCTTAAACGCCCATCTTTGTCTATTCTCGTATTTCTTTCAAAAAATGCCAATTCATTGTCGCCTTTCACTTTTTGGATATAATAAATATCCCTAAACTGCATACGATGATACATGCGGTCTGACAGTTCGAGATAGACAGCTTCAGGCTGGGGCTTGTATGCGATGTTAATGGGCAGGGCCATGCGGAAAAATGCATTATTCAGTGCCCGACACAGCATTGGAAAAGTCGCGGGTTTGGAGATATAATCGGCAGCATCCAATGCATAAGAGCGCAAGGAAAAGGAATCATGGGCAGTAACAAAAACAACCTGTGGCCTCCTTTTGGGATCAATAGACGCGTACAGGTCCATCCCATTTAGCAGGCCCGTCTCGGGATCCGAACCTAAAATAATATCCATAAAAATGATATCATACTTGTTGGCGTTGATTTTGCTGATGGTTTCCCTAGTACTATCAGCCGTATCTATCTGAAGATCCAGTCCTGTCTGGGACAATAATTTTTTTAAATGTTGAGCATCATTGGGAACATCTTCAGCAATTAGAATAGGGATTATTGGCATAACAATTTGTTTTTACATAAAAGAAAGCTGAACGGTAAACATATTTGCGTGATTTATATATTCGATTTTATAATTTCCGGGAAGCAGCTGATCAAATAGTTGCTGCACCATCTGGGTCCCAGTACCCGAGTGACCATGCGATCTGGCCGTGGCTACCGTATTCCTCATTTGGAGCTGGAGTTTGGTATCCTTGCGGCACCAGGTGATCCATATTATGTATTTTTCTCCCTTGGGACTATGGTCAAGGGCGTTTTCAAACCAAGAAAGCAATGCCGCCGCAGGAATAGACCTATTCCAATCGGCACTGGCAAGCAGGTGCTCACCTTCGAATAGAACAGTTCTATCAGTAAAACATGAAGCCATTACCCGGAGTTGCATCCATTCCTCCGCGATAGCGACTTTTAATTTTTTATTCGCTACTATATCAATCATGTATTGCAGCAAATGTATTGTCTCTGGACGATGTAGCACTTTATTGTCCTGCACGATCTTGATCCATTGTCTGGTAAAATGATCCGACAAGCGTGCAGAAACTATTGTTGTATTCAATGCATTTGAACGTCTCTTAAAACGTGTCCGAAACGAAAGGTAGTGCGTCAGAAATTGTACGATAAAAGCGATTACTATAACTAAGGTATTTCCTACAAATACTCTATTATTAAATTGTATCAGACGGCGGGGCGTTATCTTTCCGACAAAATTAACACCTTTTTCCGGGAGCCAATGATAGGCGTATTCATACCAAAAGTCTGCCGAATAACCGATCCAAAGAACCAAAACAAGCAGTATCCCTATTTTAATGGTTGATGACTGTCGCCAACATAGCCTGATCATCAGCCAAAAAACTGTAAACGAAATAAGATAAGGACCTATTAAAGCTATTAGATGGCGTATGGAGAGGCGTCCCCAGACATGTACATTCATCTTGATCAAAATTGACACAATGATTCCAAGGCCCAAAACAAACAGGATAAAGGTTTTATTTAAAACCCAATAAGCTGTTAGCTGGCTGATTTTTGTCGTTCTCATACAATAGTGTAACGGGTACGTTAATTGGTCATTCAAAATCCTAAATATAAATAAAACAAGACAGTATATCTAATTATTTAAACATAATTTTTTCCATAAAGGAAATAACAGCATCTTATAAGTAATTTTCTAGTCTGACTTTATTTCAAAAAAGCGTTTATTTTTCACGTCAAAAAAGAATTGTCTTTGCCGCATACATATCGGCATCACCCAAACAGGATCATTTGAAGTGCTATGATTTGTTTGAGCGAGATCTGGCTGGTACAAGTGAAGCATAGGCCAATTTTCCCAAGCCATCCAGTATTGTCCCATGATCCTATTCAAAACCACTGCGAATTTCATTTTAAATCTTTTCAAATAGCCCTTTAGCGGTTCATTTTTCTTGAATACCAATTTATTCGTTATCGATACTTTCCAACGGCCATCGATGTCATCCCTGTCCATTAGCATAAAAGATATGGGAATGCCAAATTTATATGCGAGCCGCGCACTATTGGAATGGAAATAGAGTTGTTTTTGCGCGATAAGAACCTTGATCAAGGCTTGGTGATTTTTAGCGGCGATCTTCCGGACACCTTCATCCGCATCCAAATAAAGCAGTACTATCCGACGATCCTTTACCGCTGAGACGATACTGCGGAGCACTGTGGGACGGGTAGCATCTATGTATTTCAGTGTATCCTTGGGAAGGTCATTGATCAAGAGCTCATTATAAACCGACTCGCTGTCGCGCTTGATTACTTCGACGGACGCAACTACAGCAATCCGATAACCGGCAGCAATGAGATAGCGCGGCAACATTCGGTAGGGACCATAGTGAAATGCGATACATATTCCGGTCAGGTCTCTGGGTATTGTTTGCACTATTTCCTGATCCAAGACCTTCATCAATAAAGTGGGGTGAGCCATCAGCGCGAACGAGCTCCGGAGCGCCCTCCATTTCAAATAGTTAATTTCGAGATCATCGATACCCAGATCAGGAAAGAAGGTCCAGACATTGGCGAACCAAAAAGGCTTGGTTAAGTGATTTTTGTCCATTGGTTTATTATTTTGTTTTCAGCATCCACGATCGAACGTCGATTTGCATTTGCAACGAGATGCCCATTTATTTCTATTGCAACTATTAGGCATTGCCTCCGCGGTGGGAGGCAATACTTAGATCAGGGAATATCCACCCAGCATTTTTCGTCATCAACCACATCATCCATTTCAGGGAACATTCCTATCATCTGCTCCATTGTCAGCCCCATTATTTGAGGAGAGTCGATGACCATACTATCTCTCGTATCTTTCATTGGAAATCATTTAAATATGGCCTGCAACCGTGCGGGTCAGGCCAATCCCGCTGTCTTACGAACATTTAATAAATCGGTTAGCTAACAAAACAAATGTTGGAGAAAATCGCGAAAAAAGCGAAAGAGATGGTATGTTGCAGAAATGGACAGTTTTAACGCCAACCGGCTGCCTTTGGGATTAGAATCATACAGATAACATCAGTTTACTGCATCTTTTTCCTAAAAACGCGTCGTTTATCATTTTATTCGGAAAAGTGGAATCTTCGATTTTACCTTTATAAGCAGTATTTAATCTCAAAAAATTTGCTGCCACAATTCCGTTTATGAAAAAAACATTCCATTTCAAGTTACCCGAAGTAGACCATTTTAGGGATCAAGTGAAAGCATTTTTGCCCAAACTGGCCGATTCGTTTATACAGCGTTATGAAGATATAGGCATTCAGCTTACTGAAGAGTACATTGACTATCGCCCGGTCATCTTCTATCGGTTGCAGGCACAGGTGCAGCAACATTTTAGGTTGTCCGTCAATACCACCAAAGCGGATTATCACCTGCTCTATAATATGGCGTCACCGGAGGACATCATTATCAAACAGCCAAGCCAGGAATGCCAGGCAGCGCTGCCATCGGAATACCACAGCTATGTTTATATTCCGAAGGGTAAAATACAGGTAGACCTGTCTCCCGGGCAATATCTGCTGTATGGTGTATTAATTGATATAGGCCTCATCCGACCGGAGATCTACAAAGAAAAACATTTTTTACATGAATTCAGAGCAGCCCATAGGCGTGATAAAAAGCGGCTCTTCCAAAGTGCCCTGTGGCCAATTAAAGAACGGACACGATATCAACTTTCCTACATTGAGGTATATTTATTTAAGTACCGCAAAGAGAATGAGGTCATTGCTATAAAAGTTGTTTATGATCTGTTTGATATTGCTATTTACAAGAACTTCTACCTTCATGAAAAGATAAATTTGGATCAGTCGCTTGCCGAACGTGCCTTTCGGATGATCAGGGATCAAGTCGAGCAGACTTTTAGCAGCTGTTCGATACAGACAATAGCTGACCAGCTGCAAGTAGACATGAGCAAGTTGGATAAAATATACAAAGCAATCTATGACGAAAATCCAAGACATACCTGGAATAAGCTTCTGATTCAAAAAGCGAAAGAGTTATTGCTGGCAGGGCATTCGGTCAAAGAAGTAAGCAATTATTGTGGATATGGGCAGCAGCAAAATTTCTCAACATTTTTTCGGAAGCAGGCAGGGGTCTGTCCGAGTAAATATAAATAGTCAATGAAATCATACCCTTCGTCCCTAAAATAGGCACCATTTCTAAACAATAATATACTACAAGCCTAAAAATAAGACGGACAGCTTCAAACAAAAAATCATACAACGACCTACCTAAAAACCATACATGCCTTGAAAATTACTGAGTTAACTTTGGTATAAGATACAGCAAAAAAGTATGAACATGATCACAGGCAAACTGCAGTCACTAAAGCACCATAAGCGTTTGAAGAATGACAAAATCAAACGAACCGTAGGGAAAGCCTCCATGATGCTTTTTCGGATCAGCGTTTACGGCTATGCTTGCCTATATATGTTCACTGGAGTAGATAAACTTATTAACATTGAAAGTTTTATAAGAGGACTTCATAAAGTTCCTTACCTGCAGGACTATGCTTTAGCAATTGGCTTAGGTATTCTTGTGCTGGAGATTTCCCTTTCTTTTATGCTAATTATCCCGGGACGAATTCAACAGATCTCGCTATGGTGTTCAACAGTGTTAATGTTAGCTTTCACAATTTTTATTTCCTGGATGATGAAGTATCATCCCGATCAAATGTGCCACTGTGGTAAAGCGATCGAAAAAATGGGCTGGTACAGCCACCTTGTATTTAATCTGATATGGCTAGCATTAGGAGTCTATGCCATTCGATATAATCACAAATTAATACATAAAACTAAATTATCATGAGAACAAAAAACATCATGAGCACAGTGCTAATCGGATTGGCACTTGTCGGCGGAGCAGCAGGATTGGCAGCTAGCACCACACACTCAAAACCATTAAAACAAAGTGAGGTCATGTTTGGCCGGGATCAAAATGGCAACTGGCATGAATTAACGACACCAGAGCAGCAAAACTTAGATTGTACACCTGATGCACAGCCCTGTAAATCGGTTTATGAGGAAGGTTATTCACCCGTTACAGGTACTTCTTCGGATCCCGGATTTATCCGCAATGAAGCTTCCAATGGCTACATTACACTTCCTTAATTAAACTAGGATACTTTCCTGGTTTATCAATGAAGCCCGTATTTGTCGTAAATACGGGCTTCTGTAATTTATTCCTTAACTATTCTATCAAATTGTTATACATTTTTTCCGTTCTCGGAATGGGAAAACAATACATCTTACCATTGGGTTCCAGACGGTAAGTATTACCATTATATACCCGTTCCAATGTAACCTTAAAACGAGGATCTTTATTTAGCCGTCGTAGATCAAACCAACGCAATCCCCGAAAGACCAGCTCCCGAATCCGCTCGTCTAAAACTATAGTCATTGCATCACCCACGTCTTCTGCCTTAAGCATCATGGTGCTTGCCTGTTTGTTGAATCGGTACTTCCGCAAATGATTTAATGCAGCCAATCCTGCTGCAATGCTGTTTCTACGGATAAGACATTCGGCTTGTATAAGATACATTTCGCTTGTTGTCAGCCCAGTGAAAGGTACCGATGATCTAAAGTAATATGTTGCTTTCATCTGCGCATTCCCTTGCCCGTCAAACTTAAAATATTTACTTTTCCGTAAGTCTTCGGCCGTATATAAGGAAATCCATGCAGGATTAACGATCCCGTTGGTATACAGTTGCGAAGCCTGTAAAATCGGCATTGAATAGAAAATAATCTCCGGATTTTTTACCCTAAAGGGATCTTCGAATGTGTTACCGACAAGATTATAATCGAGCAAGTCAGGCTGTAACTGAAGGCTCAACGAAGCATATTTCTCCGCATTTTCGTAATCAAAGCGACTTAAATATACGCGTGCCAGTAGCGCAAAAGCTGCACAACGGCTGGGTCTTGAAATGGCAATGGAAGCCGTTGAGAGCAGCTCCGTTGCTCTCAATAAATCCTGAATAATCTGATTGTAACAGACGTCGACAGTTGACCTTCCCGCTTTATCATTGATATCCGCCTTTAGTTTCAGGACAATTCCGAGATCCGTATTAGCTGTCTCTTTGTCGTAAGGAACGGCATACAGCTGCAGCAGATGAAAGAAATGCCATGCCCTGAGAAACAGCGCACTCCCTTTGACCTGATTGTATCGTGTTCTGTCGGAGACATCCTTCATGTCATCCAGACCTTCCAGCGCCAAATTTGCTTTCAGTACCTGCGCATAAATATTCGTCCAGTCAAAATCTATTTCCATCTGCTGCAGGCCCTCATAATTCCAAAGGTAAGCATCCGACAGATAGGAGGCCGATGATTGCAGGCTGTTATCTTTGGCAATAAATTCATCCGTAGCCGCATTTATCAGACCGGGGGTCTGATTCATCTGTTGCGCGACGTCATCCAGTAAGGCTTGGTAATCCGCCAGAGTTTTAGGCACTACGAGTGCCTTGTCCGGTTTTACATCGAGGAAATCGTTCGAGCAGGATATCATACCCAAGCATACGAACATATATAAATAGCTAAATATCTTCATTGCATTAAAATTTAAAGTTTAGACCAAACGATATCGTTCTTGATGGCGGGAAGTCAACCAATGGATAATCTGGATCAAGGCTATTTTTTGAGGACTTCCAGATTATTCCAAGATTGTTCGCATAGACAAAGAACGAGGCATCCTGAATTTTCATTTTCCGGAGCCTATTTTGAGCTATTGCATACGATAGTTTTAGATCCTGCAATCGGAGATGATCACCTTTTTCGACAAATAAGCCCGTATTATTGTAAAAATTATCCCGGTTTGCATTATTTGTCTCGGGAATTGACGGGATCACTGTGTACTGTTCATCTCCCGGCTTCTGCCACCGGTATTCGTAATCGCCATGTTGACTATTCGCTGTCAGTACCGCAGCCATCTTGACGGTATTGCGACGATAAAAATATCCAAGGCGGTAGGTCATATTGACCGAGAGGGAAAGATTACGCCAGGTAAACGTATTGCGCAGACCACCAAATACCGTAGGCCTTTGGCTTCCATGATAGACAATCGAATGCTCATCCATACCCGCAATAATGGCCGCATAGTTTTCACTTTCCTGTCCATCCAGATAACCGACCGGATTTCCATTCAGCGGATTGAGGCCTTTAAAAGGATAAGAATAAAGACCATACGGAGGCTTTCCGACCAGCGTCACCTGTGCTCCGGTGAAGCTGGTCACCTGTGGCAGATAATGCGTTATCTCATCCCTGGCGATGGACAAAAAATATTCTGTATCCCAACCGAAAGCTTTTATAAAGTTTTTAGTTTTTAACTGTACATCCAGTCCGGAAGTTTTTGTATTTGCATAATTTTCTGTAAAGGAGCTCACCCCAGCAGATGGCGCATACGGGGTTTCGCCAATGAGATCCAGTCCCCGTTTCCAATACCGTTCTATTCCTCCCGTAATACGGTTATCCTTACTTGCGAAATCGAGCCCGAGATTCAGCACTTTGGTCCGTTCCCAGCGCAATGCCGGATTTGGTGGATTGACGACACGCGCGTAAGGCAGTCCTGTCAGGATCGCATTTCCATAATAACGGATCGTGGTAAATGCTGTAATGCTTTTATTTATATTGCCGTTATAACCATAAGAAGCTTTGAGCTTCAAGTACGGAAATATTTCCGATTTATAGAAGGAGGCTTTAGATAGTTGATAGGCCATCCCTACCGACCAGAGCGGCACCCCTTTTTGATTGGTACGTACGCCAAAGAGATTGGACTGATCCAAACGTGCAGAAGCATAAAAATCCAGCTGTCGATCATAAGTATATGCGATATTGCCATAAAAAGAGCGGTATCTATCCACGGTTTCAACCAGCTTCTCGCCATTAGCTATGGTCTGTTTGGAATTAGGATTTACATATCGCGGGTAGCTATTGACAAAATCCACATTCGCACTGAAGGCCAGATCATCATTATATCCATAGAGCAGATTTGAATTGGAAACCGCAGGGTTATCCCGGATTTCAAAGCCAGCCATAGCACGCCATTGGTGTTGCTGCCATTCTTTCTGATAATCCAATTGTGAGCGAAATGCATGGTTATGGCTTTTACTATTTTCGGTATTCAATATCCCACCTAAGGGAATAGGTCTGATCAAGCTTCCATCGGATTGTATCTGTGTGAGATTATTGATCAGGTCACGACTGAAGAACGTTTCCGGCGGATTATATTTCCGAAAATCATTTTTGTTTTGTGTGTACTGGTAGAGTGCTGTCACACGTAGGCCATCCCAGATCTTATAGTTCAGATCGGCATACATTCTGTAGTATGAACTTGCAGCAGTCCTTTCTGTCAAATAAACCTCTTCTAGTGGACGAGAACTCCAATCCAGCAATCCGTCTGCTGTCGCTTGATCAATAAATGCCCAAGGATAATTTTTCACTGTCCTTGCATAGCTGCCATCTTCATTACGCAACCGTGCATAGGGATAAAGCTGCGATTGCCCAGTCATATTCAGTCCGTTATTTCCAAGATTGGGACTCTCCTGCCTGCGCTCGCTCAGATCTACTGCGGTCGTCAATTGCAAATGGTCATCCAGCAAGAAAAAGGTGTTTTTTAAGTTGGCGGAAAGACGTTTAAGCCCATTTCTGACGAGTTCTTCCCTATTATCATCATACCCTAGAGAAATGTAATAAGTCTGCTTCTTGCTGCCCCCACTTAAATTGATATTGTATTGACGGTTGACCATATTTTGGTAAAGATATTTGTCCATGTCCATTCTGCTATCAATGGTCTTAAGCTGTTCGATCTGGGCATCTATCTGATCTGCCATCGCCGGATTATCCCGTTTTTGAATTAGCAGAGCGATCACCGGCGTATAGGGCGTTTTATTGACACTGGTCTCAGCAGCTTTATATACACCTTTATCGAAAAGGTATTTTTCCAGTTCGATAAAGGAGCCTGTTGACATACGAGGCTGGTAGTATAAATCAGGCTTAGCTCCTATAGTCATATTTACATTAAATCCCAGTTTTGGGCTATTGTCTCGCTTTCCCTGTTTAGTTGTGATCACGATTACGCCATTGGCAGCCTGAGCCCCCCATATCGAGGCCGCTGCAGCATCTTTTAATACGGTAATCTGCTCCACATCGTTCGGGTTGATATCAAGGATATCGCCTTCGTAAGGAAAATTATCCAATACGATTAAAGGATTGGATTCAGAAAATAGCGTACTCTGTCCACGGATCGAGATCGCCCGGGGGCTGTTTCTATTGAAGAGCATCCCTGGCACACTACCATCAAGTCTGCTGATAATATCCGTTGACACCTGCCGGTTCAGCTGCTTTTCATCCAACGTAGCGTAGGAGCCCGTCGCCCGTTCTTTTGTTATAAACTGATAGCCGGTAGAAATCTGCACTTCCTCCAATTGATTCTCTTTCGATTCAAGCAATACCACAGGATTTAGCAACAAATCCTTTACAGCGACCCGTCTTGTCATAAAAGATAGATGAGCAATTTCAATGGAGTCTGCTGGCCGTAGATGGTCAATTCTATATTTACCCGTATGATCTTTTAATAAAAGCTGTTGTGTAGACAATATCTTGACACGCGCATCTGTTACAGCTCCATTGTCCCGCGATGCATGAATAACAAAGCCTTGCCTATCCTGTGCTTTCCCGATTCCCTGAATCAGGAGTACAAAAAGTAAAATTGTAAACGCTCTCATGCTATTTAGTTGAAACTTCATCCGCGATGATCAGTACTTCTACATCTCGCTCCTGCGCTACGATTGCAAGGTCATACTTTGCAAGCTCCCTGTTCAGGGCTTTGAGATCAGTTAGCTTGGCATTGATCGTAATATCGACCGGCCCACGATAATCCGTCAGGTTGACCAACGGTTTTTTCAAGGGAACAAAAACACGATCTTCCAAAACACTGATTAGTAAGCTCAATGGATATTGGTTGATCCTACCGCCATAGGGACTGATGGTATTGATCTTTTCTCCGCCTTGGGATTTTATCTTGTCGACATCCGAAGTCCTTACGAGGCCATAGGACGGCACTTTTCTTTTTTCGGTATAAGCACGGTAATCAGGAAAATGCTGTCTAAGGTCATTGCGCATGATACTCCAGGCTTGGTTTTGATATTTATTCGCTACCACCAATTCATAGCAAAAGCCCCTATCTGCCTGTAGCCAGGAAATATACTCAGCACCCTGCTTTCTACTGTTTATTGCGAGGGAATCCTTGCTCAATATGATGGTATTATGCCAGTTAAAATAACGGTTATGGTCGGAATGCGCCAGCTGATACAGCTGTATCATACTTAGGTTGTGTGCAAAGACCCGTCTATATGCCACATCTTTCACTTGCGGATGGTCATCATGCAGCCCTACCGTGTAAGTATATCCACAACCGAATCTGTCTGAATATTCAGTCAGGGTACTTTGTTTGATAAAATTCGTATTCCATATTTTGTCGGGATCAAAGAAAACAGGCTTGGTCTTGTCATAAGGCGGATGGTAGTCATTTTTAATGGGAAGACTAATTTCTTGACCACGGATTATTATTTCTATATTATCCGCATTTATCTGCCTAGCATCTGTAATCGCCAGTACCCTACCCTTCCCATCCAGCCATATATAATGCGGAATGGTACTATGTTTGAAAAGATTTGAAAAGAGGGTATTGTCTGTTATATAATCTAAGTTTGACGGCATTACCTGTGCTCTATTTCGCATTTCAAAAAAACTACTGACTTTATTTGCTGTTTCATAGGTTATAGGAATAACAGCTATATCCTTGCTGTAGGTAAGCTGTAAAGAATCCATTTTTGGCAATGAGGCGATGCAAGGAGCACACCAAGTAGCCCAAAAATCAATGATCAGTAACTTCTTATCCGCATAGTCATTTAGGGAAATTGCTTTACGACCAGTTGACGTATTTAACGCTGGAAATTTTGATTCCCATATTAATGCAGGCACAGTATCCCCGATCTGGAGCGGCTTTACAGCAAGAGACCCATCGGCCCCGCTGTCCTTGCGGGGCGTCTGAGCCGATAAACTAAACATAGAAACTAAGCATAGGATAGATAGTAGGGCACTATATATACATGTTGTCTTCAGATTGGGCAAGAGCTCTCCTGCCCCAAAAAAATGTCTCATTTTTTAGGTGTTTAAAGAGTGACCAAAACACATCGCTTCCCCTTCCGACTTAAATCAGTTTTTCTAGGTTCTTAAGCCTTGCTCAGGCCACTCCAGTAAATAAATAGAACTATTAATAGGTTCTCAGATGCGGTGCTTGACAATTACAGGTGATTTGATAGAGACGATACCGCATCCGTTGGAAAAAATGAAAAACCGACCTTTATTATAGAAATTCTATATTTATCTTTTCTAAAACTTTGCATCTGACTTGCGAATTCCGTACTTTTAGGGTGCTAGAATAAAAGAATGGAAGATCGGGCATTTGTCGGGCATTGATCTTGAAAAAATCGGGTCGGTAAAACCAACAATTGACATGCTGTAAATATGCCATTAAGGCATTTTTATGTGCATTCCGCTACCATAAGGTATCGGCTTTGTCGATTTTGAGGTTATTAGTTTTTACTCTGGTGGGCAGTATTTGTTCTTGATAAGCAGCGATACTGCAAGCTGCCGAAGTTGATCCTTGATCTGCTGTCGTGCTGTGATTATTCTTGACTCTCTTTGTATCATAATTCAATAGTTGGGTTATCAAACAGAGTCTCCTAGGAGGAAAATAAGAAGGGCATATCTATAAATATAGAAGAGGCAAGCCCCACTATCTTCTACTGAATACGAGGTACGACGAATACCCATGACGCAGTTTCCAATAGGGGAGCTTGCCCCTTCCTTTTGCGAAAATACAAAAAGCACAGGGGGTTCGCAAACCCTACGTCTCGCGTCATTGAAATTTCGTCGTTTCCGTATTCGAGACTAAATCAGATAAACTGATTATAAGACAAATATAATAATAAAAATTAACAAAAGTCTCATTCAAGACTTTTTATTTAAAAACATAAAAAAAATGACTGATTATCAATCAAATAAACTTGAATTGTTTTCTAAACACATTTCATCCATACTTAAGAAAAAGATTAAAGATAGATCAGCATTAAAAAAGAAATCTGAGGAAATATCAAATCTTCTTAGTGAGAGCTCCCCCAAACTGGATGGTAGAATTTTTCATAAGGTCTTGATTATTTTAGGAGAAGATATTGATGCATTTTGTAACAATTATTTTGGTAAACACGAGGGGCATATATTAGCAAGTTTAGAGAAGAATGGAAACTTATTTCACGATTTGATTAATCCTTATATAAATAGCCAAAATCAACTTAGTGATAGCTCTAAAATTATTGCTAAAAGATTTAATAGACTCTTTTCGGGAGAACTTAAGGAACTCTATGCGGATGAAATATATGGTTTATCTAAAGCCTTAGCATGTAAAGCTAGTGAACTCTTCGACTACTTCTACGGCGACGGTCCACGCCCAATGATTGGAATTACAGCTTCTGAGTAAAATCAGTTGCCGAGACCGAAGATTAAACAGAAAAAAATACAGATCTTTTTGATAATAAAATATTTATAACTAAATTAGTTATGCCGGTTAAAAGAAAACCAACATTTAGCTAAGCCTTCTAATGCAAATTGGGAGGCTTAATTATTAACGATTTTTTGAATACTTCTATGACAGCAGCAAAGACCTGTTATAAGACATAGTACCCGCTGCTGAAGACGTAAAATAAAAAGATTACTATATATGACACTAAATTTTGATTCGAAAGGCAATCTTGTGCCCAACAGCAACATTAAATGTTCTTTAGAGGTATTTCACAAGGTTTTTGTTGAGGAAATCGCCACCCCAATTCGAGCGTCTCTGTATGAATCTTTCTTAAGATACACTTCAAATCTGAAAGACGCAATAGATGATGCTGAGTTGATTTGCTGGATAAATGGTTCATTTGCGACCAAGAAGAAAGAGCCTAACGACTTGGATCTGGTCACTTTCATTAATTATGATACCATTGATCAAAAGGAACAGTTTTTGCAGGATTTTAAATATCCAAATTCTTTAGCTAAATTTGGGTTAAATGCTTATATCGTAAAAGTATATCCGCGAACTCACACTAAATATTCACTTTATATTGGAGACGAGATGTATTGGATGGACAAATTTGATAAAAATAAACGTAATAGGAACGGAGTAAAAGTTCCAAAAGGATTTGTTGAGATTATTCTGTAATCGTTAATTGAAGGTAGAATGAAAAATATAGAATTATATAAATTGATGGATCTTGTTGATGAAATCAAGAGAATTGATGCTGTTATTCTATTGCACAAAAATGCAGAAAGTAACGAATTTATGGCTTCACAATATGAAGCAAAAAAAGTAAAATTAATGGCTCAGCTCATAGATGCCCTTGCCGCTCCCAAAGTCCAATCTGAACAGAGCTTTTCTTTGATTCAAATGTTGCTGTCAAAATTTTACCCGAATAAAGTTGACAAGCAAGCTTTTAAAGAAAACGGTCTTGATGACTTAATGGCCGTAATTTAGTTTTGCTCGTCTTTAAAAGTACATTTTATCAACTTTTCGAATACCTTTACGGCGATGCCTAATGTCCAATAAACGGGATTATACCTACCAAGTTGAATATCATTAAAAATACTTTTCATAAAATATAGGTTAATAATAAGTACTTACCTCACATCGACCGAATACAGGGGAGTTTTTAATTTAAGAAAACAACAGCTTAAAATGACAAAAGCCATTCCCTTTAGGAAATGGCTTCAACATTATTTATAAACTTCAAAAATTACGCTATTTAAGCTTTTCGATTTCTTCCATAGGAAGGCCCGTAACATCACTAATATCCTCCTTGCTAAAACCTTTGCTCAACATCTTCCGTGCAGATTCAATAGCTTGTTTATGTTCTCCTTCAGCAAAACCTTTAGCATGTCCCAGCGCTTCTCCAGACCTCAAAGCCGAATTAAAAACACTTTCGGCATCTCGTTTATGCTTTAGACTTGATTCGTATGACATTCTATCCTCCTCTGTTAATTTACCTATTTCTCCTACTTCAAAGATAAGACCAAATATTCTCTTATCCAAAAATGACGGCAACTTATCCATGGTACTCAAGTGTTTAAGCACGTACAGCCATTGGTCCATTACTGTTTCCAATTCCGCAGGCCTTTTATTAAACATAGGCAATGAAACCAATTTATATCCCAACTTGTCATAAAAGATTTCATGTGTATCCTTATCACATAGTGCTACGTCATAGAAATAGGGTCGATCAGTATTACGTAGTGGGAGGACATTGCTCTCTCCATGCAGCTTAAATTCTAAAACACCGATAAAATAAACCTCAGGTAGGCAGTAATTATTGCCTTTCTTTCCCCTTGATAATTGTTTACTAATTAATCGTGAGGTATAGTACACAGCTCGATCCCTAAAAAATTCTTGAAATAATTGCTGCATCTCTATAATAAATATCTCGCCATCATTTCCGATGCAATGTAAATCGAAAACTACTCTTCGCATATCTTCCTGATCACCGTCATACTCTACAGACTTGTAAAATAAATCAGAAATTACCTTTTCACCCTCAAATAGGCTATTGAGGAATTCGATTAAGAGAATTTTATTTTCTTCTCGTCCGAAATAAAGCTTCCAACCAAAGTCAGTATTCGGATCAACGTATTTACCAATATATTTTAACTTAGCCATAATTTTTAAGTTTTTGGTTATTAACACAAAGATACAAAAAAAACTAAAATAATTAGCAAACCTTAATTAAGTATATTGATTGGGGTACATAAAGATAGAATCCTTCATTGGTTTAAGTGATCCATCCTGCAATAGTATTATTATATCTAACGACTCCCTACCTCCTAATCTTTAACATTAACTGGCCTCAAAACAGGTCAATTCGTGAAATAATTACTGTAATTTTTATAACTAAATGCTTAAATAATTTTCAACTCTTCAGCTAATTAAATTTAAGCCAAGGTGATTTTTTCATATATTTGATATTAATCTGTAAATCTTTCGATTTCAACAAGTAATATTATGACCGATAAACACCAGTCGAGAAAAAAATACCAGGGAGAAAAGAATAATAAAGAGCGGACGATGGGCAAGCTAATTGCTGCCGTTGGTAAAGTCCTTAAAGAAAAAGGTTACCCCGGACTTACCATAGCTAATATTTCAAAGGAGGCAGGTGTCGACCGTAAGCTCATTGGTTTATACTTTGGCAATTTGGACAAGCTGGTTGAAACTTACATAAGAGGCAAAGACTATTGGCTTTCTGCGACCATGAATGCCGTTGAGTATTTTGGAAATGCGCCCGAGGTAGGATCAAGAGGTTTTTTAGAATCTTTATTATTAAATCAATTGGAAGATTTCCTTTCCAACACTGAAATGCAAAAGATTTTGGCCTGGCAGATCTGCGAAGAGTCTGTAATTATGTCTGAGATCTCCCAAGAACGGGAAAAGATGAGTGCGCTTTTCTTCGCCTTTGCAGATAAAGAACTTCAGGGCAAGGATCTCGACCTGAGGGCAGTCGTAACAATTTTGGTTGCAGGTATTTATTATATTGTTCTTCACTCGGTACATACAAAAAGTACGGTCTGTGAAATCGACATTTCAACCCCGGAAGGGATGAACAGGATCAAAACTTCGATCAAGAACATTTTGGGCTGGGCTTACAACTCGGTTGAAGAACCCGCGGGATAAACCAAGTTTTGGTTTCAGAAGATCCTGTTGCTTGTTTTATTCCTTTTCAGTACCATGCTCGCTAACAAATTCACCGTCCGGACGATCCTCCAAGCGGGCTACGACCTTAAATGCAGCATAGATCTGATCGACTGCATATTGATGCTCCTCTAATGTCTCAAAAAATACGTCATTCAGGGTCTTAACCATATTTTCTATCTGATTGTATGACTGAAGTGTCGTTATTGTAAATCTTATCCCCGAATGATTTTTTGAAACAGCGGGAAATACCCCAATGTTTAGCAAAAATCCGTGCTTGATCATTTTTTCCATAATAATGTATGCCAGCTCGGCTCTTGACGTACCAACAAAGAATATACCCGAATCAAAATTCGAAATTAACGGCAGGGAGGTTGCTTTAAATAAGGAGCTTGCATACTTTATTCTATTCGCTAATGCTGTTTGTAGTTCATAAATCTCCTCAGTTAAATGGATCTTCGCAGAGGCAACCGCAGCACCTAAGGTTGAAGGTTGCAAAGGGCCGGAGGAATTGAAAGGTGCCCCACAGGCACGTACCCTTCTGGCGATTTCCTTATTTGGAAAAACCAAAAGACCTCCGCCTGTCGCAAAGGCTTTGGCCATCGATGAGGCTACGATCATCCTTTCATGTATGGTATGGTTACCAAGTATATATCCTTTTCCATTTTTACCCAATATACTCATACTATGTGCATCGTCGATATAGGTATGGAATGCAGGATAGGCATCCAACAAATTAAAGATCTCATCAGCTGGACAGCGATCCCCAAACATGGAATAAACACCATCAGCAAAATACCAGACCCTTTTATATGTTTTTTGGAGTGTTTCGATGCGTTCCCGCAGTAAATCTAAGCGGTTATGGCGAAGGACTTCAAAGTGAATTGGCCAATTTGCCCTAAATACGTTTATACCGCTTAACACGGAATTATGAAGTTGCTGGTCAGCAATGACAGCATCTCCCGGATCCAGAATCACAGGTATGGCGGACAGGTGTGCAAGTGTTGTTGTCGGTGCAACAATGGTAGGGGCCTCAAAAATCCCGCTCATCAACTCTTCCAGTTCTCTATATAAATCAATGGAAACATATGCTCTTGATTCGGAAAATTGCACCCCATATTTTTCTACGGCAGCTATTGCAGCACGTTTTAAACGTTCATCATGCTCCAGTCCCAGATAGCTACAAGAGGTAAAGTTCACTAATTCTGAATCATTAATGCGGATAAGGTTGTCGGTTGTCAGATTACCATCCTGAGTTAAATGAAGAATACCTCTTTTAACACCTTCAGAAATGCTCTGATCAATAGCGGAAATAAAATTATGATGGTTCATGCATTTGGATTTTACGGTTAAGTAATTTATTAAAGTTATCGATTTCCTACTAAATAGTTGCGAAATTTCTCGTTATTTGATCCGCATTCAATCAAAAAGATCGGCAATGGCAGTCTTTCATTTTTCGCTTTAGGCACAAATTTATCAATTCAAAGAGAGAAAAGAAAAGTACTATTATTTGCACTCGCAGCAACTATGGTTTCCTGTAATCAAAAGCCAAAGGAAACCACGTCACCTTCCGTCCCACAAGATACATCAGCAACAGAGAAACCTTATAAAATTGACACATTGGCAACGCTTGGATCTAGCTAGTATCCGCTATCCGGGTGCCGATATCGGCGTACTTCCCTTCTTTACTCCGCCAAAAGGCTGGTGACAAACCCAGCATCACGGCTGAGGGTACAGACGTGGTCATTCAGATTGCAGAAGCGCTAAAAAATGATCCTACGCTCAAAATCTCCATTGAAGGACACACGGACAATACGGGCGATGCAGCCCACAATAAAAAGCTATCCGATGGGGATGCCAATGCCGTGCTGACAGCATTAATGGGTCAAAAAATCGACAAATCACATTTAAGCGCCAAAGGTTACGGTACCGAACGCCCGATCGTCGCCAACGATTCCGAAGACAATAGAGCTCAAAATCGTCGCGTAGAACTGGTTAAGATTAAATAAACTTCCCAGATATGATTATATGTCGCTTTCCGTGATAGAAAGCCACATATAATCATTGTTGATCAAACCTATTAAAATGAGACGAATTTATTCATACACTATGGTAAGGGGAACAGACCTAAAGGTACTCATGTTAAACGTTGTGTTCTTATATAGAATGACCAGATTGTACTGACCAGATTGCCATTGTCGGTCGCCAGTGATTTGATTGCCCAAACCGTCTTTTTCCGCACCGATAATAATATCATCACCACTTATCGCACCATTGGCCAGCTTATACGTATTGATTTTAGAGGCTGGCCCTAGATCTTTATGCTCCACTTTGGAAATAATTATGGCTTTCGTGAGATTTAGCTTATCAACGGTTTCAGGAAAGTAGTTCAGCGTCCGTTTGATCAATGCTGTATATAAGATGCCGTCACCCTGTATTTGTTTAATCTGCGCCCGGGCCGTAAACTTATCTCCTTTTTTGAATACTATCGGGGTCTCAACATAGGTACCCATATAGTAAACCATATCATCGTTTCGGGAAAAGATATCACGGTCCACGACGGGATCGACGGGCATATTAGCAGCATCAAAAATCTGAAAATCTTCTTTTAACTCCAGCTTCGATCCATTTACGTCATTTACAATAAAGAAGAAATCATATCTTCCCTCGGGTGCTTCCTTTGGAATGGTAAAATGTTTATGGACATTGGCATTTTTTAATCCTTTAAACTCATCCCAGGCAATTTCCATTTTCCATGGTGAGGTATAGGTCTGCCCAGCCTTTGGCAAAATCTTGACCTGAACAGATTCTATTTTATCTCCGGCAAGGAGATCTGCATTAAAATGAAAATCGCGGCCTCTAATTGCCTGTTTATTATTTGCATAACCGATTTCGACATTTTCAGCTGTCGGCTGACTAATTTCGGACTCTTGTTTATCTTTCTTGCAAGAAACAAATAGTCCAGCGATGAGCGTGATTGCGAGAAGAATTTTTACTGACTTGGTCATATGTTTTGGTTTTATACGTTTTGCTGTTTTATTCATACTGCCAGTGAGAAAGGATTAAAATCTTTTTGTTCGGCAAACACAAATGCAACATAGATGCAAATATAACAATCGTACATACAAAAGCAATACAGTTGCATTAATTATTAATTCAGCACATCTAACCAAATTAACCTAGACACGGAAATCTGGGCACGAAAAAAGCGGATAACATCATTGTTAACCGCCTTCCTATTATCACAAAAAAACACTTATTTCTACAAACCGTTTAACCAGCTATTAACCTCATCCTGTGTTTTTCCAGTCTTCTTCTGAAGTTTACCGACCAATTCATCTTCTTTGCCTTCTGCATACAATAAATCATCATCCGTAAGACTATTAACTAAATCCTATTTTGCATAATTATTTCTTTACGCAACGAATAGAGAGAGCCATATCTTCTGGAACTTGATTTATAATACGCGGTTCTCCAGTCGTAGAAATAACACCTTGCGATTTATATAACGACAATGCTAATTGAGCAAATTCACTAGATCCATTTTTCAATAAATATCTTCCTGCTTCGCCTGGATTTTCCGTTGTGCTTGTCGAGTTGGTATAATAATTTAATAATGGCAAGAAAAGAAACTCTCTGTAACGATCTGACGGATGAGTTTCAATACCAAAAAACACTCCCCCTCTTTCTTTTGAGCTTTCAATTGGAGGATAGTAGGTAAAATTACTTAGAACAGTCTTGTTGTTTGTCAACAGTATTTCAACCTCATTTTTGGTAGGGAGTCTCCATTTGTTTAATGGCTGAACTAGCTCGCATGGATCTCCATTGTTACCGTTAATAGTTGAGTTTGGTTTTTTATTCGCCTCAGAGCCTCTCACTTTTGGCTTTACATAATTAGGAAAGAAGTATCCATCTCTTCTGTAAGCATTATCAGCATTAGCAAAAGAGTAACTATCGTTATTTTGATCATAATATAAATTTGCATCCGCGAATTCTACCCCTGCAATTTTAAAGGTCTTATCAGTTTTAGAGCCCAATTTAAGCTGTATATCATATTTCACACCATCTTCTATAGTTAGGCCAGACAAATGAATTTGTCCCTCAATTCCGTTTATAATAACATTATACATACTAATTTCAGCTTTATTCGGGCCTGTCTTTAATACAAATGGATTACTTTTCCAGATGGAACTCGAAGGATTGACTGCTGGATAAAGCATATTTTCAGCATGCCCTTTCCCTTCATAAGTTATAGAACCTGTATAAAAGTTTAATACCGGGGCATAAAACACGGGATTGACGTAAAGGCTTCCTATCTGCTGAATAGCACCTATATTTTCTGTATTCAAAGTTACAGTAGCTTGAGCAAACATATTCTGAAGAACAATATTTAGATTGACATCTTTGCCCGCAACGACTTTAATATCCCCTTGCCAACGAAGACGATTATTGGTATAACCTCGATCATCATCGAAAGCTAAAAGCGTATATTCGCCAGGCGCTAAATCAAAAGAGATATCTGCATCATCGACCCCATGTATAAATCTTTTTGAAAGACGTATATTTTCTACTGCGCCCTTCCCAGTTACGTTGATCGTATATTTTATACCTTTTTCCAATGGCTCTATAACAGCTCCGTTTGGTACAGACTCAGCACGGGTTGATCCCTTTACTACTGGTTGATTTGTGCCGACAGGAATTAGAGTCGCTATGATTTTATATTCGTCATTGAATGGAACTTCTTGAGACTGTGGTGCGGTAGATGTTATAGCATTTTTTCCATTCGAAGCTTTTGAAGAAATGTTATCGTCTAATCGAGTAAAACTTGTACCCCCCATTTTCAGTTTTACTTTGCCTTTATCCGAATCTGCGTTATATTCTTGTTTATCTTTCTGACAAGACGAGGAAAAGACTAGCGTGGCCATAAAAAATACCACGATTTTATTTAGAGTTATTTTCATTTTTGATACTTTTAAGATTAAAATAGGATTTACTTATATGGCTTACCAATAATTATTTTCAACTTCTTCGCTTATAGTCTGTGAATCTTTCCACCCTTGTTGAGTTGCATTTGATCCACTAGCGATGCCATATTCTAATTCTATTTTCTTTACCTCAATTTTTGGCGCTTCATATATTTGTTTTGAACCGCATAATACTTCAATTTCTGTTCTATTCATTTTTTTTGAAAAATTGTCGATATAATTCCTTAACGACTTAAATAATTATACAAACGTGGAATTAGAAACCTCTAGATATCGCACTATACGTGCTAAAAATCAGGTTAACGTTTTCTAGGCTAAATTTTTACAATTAAATGCAAAGATAATAATTAACAACAAATATCAAAGATATGACGAAAAAGAGTAATTCACTTCAGTTTAAAAAATTAAAAATGTGACCAGACAAATGTCTTTTTGCGAAATCAGGATGATAATCAGGGCAACGCACCTAGTAACAGCGCAAAAAAAGACGGGTTAGAAATAAAATAGTAGAACTTTTTAATTCATTATCTTCCGACTAATTTTAAAAGATTTCCCCATAAACTATAGTACTTTCCATAAGAACTTAAGGCGAGAAAAAACAACATAAAAAAGCGGATAACATAATGCTATCCGCTTCCTATTATCGCAAAAAAACACTTATTTCTACAAACCGTTTAACCAGCTATTTACCTCATCCTGAGTTTTACCAGTTTTCTTCTGAAGTTTACCAACCAATTCATCTTCTTTGCCTTCTGCATACAATAAATCATCATCCGTAAGATCTGCATATTGCTGTTTTACTTTGCCTTTGATCTCATTCCAACGGCCTTTCCATGTTAATTCACTCATAATATCTTTCCTTTCGTTGTTTATAAATAGAACAGCCTACGCCCAGAATCGTTTAAAGAATAATGTTATAAAATGTTAAAATCAGCACCATTTTGCATCGACTTCTTATTGCTCTACAATAATTCATTCGATAAATAAAAAAACACCAAATAATCTGGATGCTTTCGTATATTTAACTCGTAATTTTATTATAAATCTAAAAACATAGGAACATGTTCAAGACATTATCGATATTTGGTATGCTGATTTTGGGCATCACTATGAATTCTCAGGCACAACAGGATTGCCAAGAGATAAAAGTAGCATTGAAAAAAACCAAAGCCGAAAATGAATACCTAAAAAACTCTTTAAAAATTGGAAAAGCAGTAAAAGAATTCAATACAGATAAAATTCTATTTAAGTTAACAAAAGTCGAAGGGGATTCAAAAGCACAAACCGTTACGTGTACTATCGTTTTGACTACTTCAGCGGCTAATTGGTATATTAATTCAGACGTTAGATCAATTATCGATATTGATGGCAATGAATATCGTTTAAAATCATTCACCAATGGCGCTTCAGATTACCTAACAGCCATTCAACTAAATACGGATGTACCTATAAAATGTACCTATACATTCGAAGGTATACTACCGGCTGTGAAAATGATCAAATTATTTAAATTCGGTTATTCGCATTCGGCAGGAGAACCTTATTTTGTAGACTTTAAAGATATTACAATTGAATGGAAATAGCCGATCACGAAAGTCATAGGCTGAGGATTAGGTTTTCAATGATGTTTTAGATATCGTGTCGAATAATACTCCTTAACAGATAAACAGAGCTATTCAGAACAACGAAAACTTTCCCATAATCCATTTAGCTTTGTCCATATAGGAGCAATTCGTTCTTGTGGTGAAAACTGATGAAAAATAATTGTGTGATCTATTCCGGCACATTTTTTTAAATGAACAGTTGCATGTAGAACAATTGGCTTTTTACCCATGTAATCCACCATATGGATGGTTCCGGTAAAGGTCGATTCGTCCTGCCCTTCCGGTTTGTATAATTTCTTGAAATGTGCCCTGGTTTTCTTGATCAGCTCCTTTGGCAGGGCGCGCTTTTCGATGTTACGATTTACGAGCCCATCGAAATACATGGCCAGATTATTTTCAACTGTTTTTGCATCAGGTGCTTGCTGCCCCTCCACATACCACAAGAAAGCATAAGACCAGTATTCATCACTCTCGGGCTTACTCCATCCGGTTGTAAAACGTACATCTTCTACTCCTTTATAAGGAATTTTAGGTGCAAAGTCAATGGGTATCGGAAATCGTTCTATTCCCCAGTCGTCAAGACTAAGACTGTATGGAGCTTGCCAAGCTACAGGATCAAATTTTTCCTGTGCTAGCAAGCAGGGATTGATCGCAAAAGTAAAAAATAGAGAAAAAATAAACACCTTCATAACAAACTCATCTATTGCCCGTTGTATAAAGATACTTATTTTTGAGTTAAAAATGCATTTACTATTTACGTCCTGACGAGGGTTATTTGTCCAATGCCGAAAACATCGAATTCTGGGAGCGGTATTCGGGTACGATATCCTTAATTAACTGCACCAAATTCATTTTATCATCATTAGGATCAGCAGCTTTCACAAGTGTACATAATTGCTCTACACGTGCCTTCTGCAATTCCAAATCGGGTGTATTAACCTTTGCAATCATTATCTTATCATGATAGGTCTTTTCGGTATTCTCCCCATTCGCAAGAAGCTCTTCAAAGATTTTCTCTCCAGGACGGAGACCTACAATTTTGATATCAATATCTTCGGGATAATTATATCCTTTGAGCCTAATCATCTGCTTGGCCAGCTCCATAATCTTAACTGGTTCGCCCATATCAAAGACAAATATTTCCCCACCTTTACCCATTACCGCGGCCTCCTGTACCAATTGACAGGCTTCGGGGATGGTCATAAAATACCGGGTTATATTTTCATCGGTAATTGTCAACGGCCCACCCTTGAGCATCTGTTTTTCAAACAGTGGGATGACGGAGCCATTAGAGCCCAATACATTACCAAAGCGGGTCACAATAAAGTTAGTCTTCGAATGTATATTGACCGTTGATATCGCGATTTCGGCAACACGCTTGGTCGCCCCCATTACATTCGTCGGATTCACCGCCTTATCAGTAGAAACCATCACAAATTTGGAAACATTGTATTTATCGGCCAGCAGAGCGACGTTGTAAGATCCCCATACATTAGTTAAAATAGACTCATAAGGATTGGCTTCCATTAAAGGCACATGCTTATAAGCGGCAGCATGGAAGACATAGGTAGGTTTATAAAACTGGAACAAGGTGTCCATAAAGGACTCATCCCGAACATTCCCGACAATAAAGGTACAACGGACAAAATGATTGCTGCTACTCAGTTCCTGTTGAATATCATATAAAGCGGATTCAGCCTGGTCCACCACGATAAGCTGTTTTAAGTCAGTATGGGCTAGCTGGCGCACCAGTTCACCACCGATTGAACCCGCCCCTCCGGTTACCAAAACGATCTGGTCTTCCATCTCGGAGGCAATGGTCGGATTATCCAGATCAATCGCTTTTCGGCCTAATAAATCCTCTATACGTAAGCTCCGGATTTGTCGTGTCGCTACTTCACCTGCCAATAAACGGGCAGTATCTGGAATAATTTTAACAATTAATGGAATCGGTTCAGCGAGTTTAAATACCCTATTCAGTCGCTCTGGTTTGCGGTCATCCACGGCAATAATAATTTCGGATGCCTTGCCATGCCTTAATACAAAATCTTTATTTAAATCGTTTATATCATAGATTTTAAACCCTTGAATACGGTTGCCTATACGATGTGGGTTATCGTCCATAATGGCAACGATACGGTATTTATTACGCGAAGTTGTATGGATAAAGTGAAAGGTGGTATTCCCCATATTACCCGCGCCAAAAAGGATAACAGGAATACGGTTATCTTTATTCCCCCACATCAGCTCATGATACAGTGCACGATAAAGCACCCGGCTGAAAGTCATACCGAAACCCGCAATTAATGCATGAAAAAGAAGCTGTGTATCCGAAAAAGGCAACATCGCATTATAGGAGGGATATGACCACTCTATTCCTTTACAAATCAGTACAGCAGAAAAATAAGCCAATCCAATCGCCAGGACAATACGTTGCAATTCACGGATACCAGTCTTATGGACAACCCCCTTAAACGTACCGAAAATACAGAACCAGATCAAATAAACGACTGAAACAAGCAGCGCCTGTCTGATCATGTCGTCAATCTCTACTCCCCCTCTATGCTTGAATATAAGAACATAACTGATCAAAAATGCTGTTGCGACAATGATCATGTCTAACAGCAAAATTATCCAACGAGGTTTGTTGATAGACAAACCTTCTTTCCATAAATTACTCATCTAAATTCTATAAAGATATTATATACTCTAATCGCAGAATACGATTAAAAAGTATCCCTTTCCGTAATTAAATATTTTTAAAACAATTAATCGTTTGCGAAATTACTAAATTACAAGACAAATAATTGACAAAAAACATGCCGAATGGAGGTATCCTCTTTACCATTTTATATATTATTTTTTGCTGCTTACTATGATCATGAAACTTCAACATCATCGGAGTACGAGTGAAAATCACTATCTTTGGACAAATTATTTTTGCTAAGCATCTAGATGGACAACCAACTAAAGGATATATTTTTTCAATTGCTACGAATCGGTTTATGGGGAGAAGGAACCTTATCTCTGGATCAACCAATGACAACAGATGATTGGAATAGAATATACCGTTATGCAACCAACCATACCATAGAAGGTCTAATATATGATAGCTTCTCTTTTTTAGAAGAACATCAGCTTCCACCACAGTCGCTAAGGTTAAAATGGGCAGTACGTGTCGATCAGATTGAACGGCACAATGCAAAAATGAACAATGTCATTGCGGAGCAGTTTACTGCTTTTAGCTCTCATGGTATCCGCCCCATTTTACAAAAAGGTCAGGGGGTAGCTTCTTATTACCGAATCCCCAACCATCGAATCAGCGGGGACATTGATTTCTGTTTTGAAGACGACGGCTATGCAAAAGCACGGAGCTTTCTGAAAGAAAATCAGCTAAAATTTCAGGATACCGCAGGCTTCAGCTTAGATTATAACTTTAAAGGGATTCATATTGAACACCATAAAAAGACATTTGATTTTCGTAGTCCACTTAAAAGAAGTTACCTCAAAAAACTTCTGGAAGTATATAAGGAAAAACAACAAACCGTATCGATAAATGATATTTCAGTACGATTACTAGCGCCGGAACTACAGTTGCTCCAAGTCAATATACACATACTAAAGCATCTGATCACCTATGGTATAGGCCTACGTCAATTTTGTGATTCCGCAAGACTCTATTATCTTGTCTCTGCACAAATAAATAATGAAGCACTGCAAAAGATCTATGAAAAAACTGGTGTAATGAAATGGACACATCTCTTACACAAGATTTTGGTTGAAAATTTAGGTCTTCCTACGAGTAAACTACCTTTCCCTTACCCAGAAAATCTTGAAACCGACTGGATGCTTGATGAAGTATGGTATTCGGGAAATTTCGGTTTCAAGGACGAAAGGTTTGAAAACAGTAAAAAATCAACACGTTTTGCCCGGCCGGATTCGCCAAAACGTTTATGGCAAAATTTTAAACGCTATGTAAAATATGCCCCACAGGAAGCTATCGCTTTTCCCCTAATTCATACTTACTCGAAGTTTTTGGGGCGAGATAGCGATTAGGACGAAGGAGTCTTTTTGCATATAAAAGGCGTATCTCTTTATTTAATGAAAAATACGCCCTTTCCTCTATTATTTGGTTTTATTTTAGAAATCTAAATAAATCGTCTCATCCACCACTTTTTTAACCGGCCACAGTCGTTCTGGATAATGACGTGCCTGGATCAACTCCTGAATACTCCGTTGTACCTGATCTTTATCTTCTTTATAGGTGACACCAAACCACTTTGCATCTGTTGGTAATACTGAAAAATTAGCAAGACCATTTTTCACCATATAATCCGGAAGGTCAGGAATAAAAAATTCTGCCTTTGGATTTTCATAATTACGCTCGACAAAATCGGGGAATAACGCACGTGCTACGTCAAATATTTTGGGCGTAAATCCCCAAAAGTTCATAGAAACCCTCGTATTATTGGGTAGAATTGTTTCATTTTCCTGCTGCGCATACACTATATTTTCGTCTTTACGATAAATATTAGTCCGCTCAGTCACGCTTTGCAGATGATCCGCGTCATTGACTTCACAGACACCACGGGATACATAACCAAAATCAGACAGGGTATTCCCCACTTCAAATCCTACAAGGGACATCTCCTGATCGGTGGCTCTTTCGCGAAGAAAGTGCGCCATCTTCTGGAATGCATCATAGCCATAAAAATCATCCGCATTGATGACACAAAATGGCCCATTCACAGCCTGCTCAGCGCTCATTACTGCATGGCCCGTCCCCCAGGGTTTCTGACGTTCAACAATACGATCTACACCAAATTTACTTAAATCAAAGTTTTGGTATACATACTCCACTTCGACTGTATCAGGCAATTTATCACCAACATTAGTTTTCATTACCTCCAAAAACTCCTCTCGAATGACAAAAACCACCTTGCCAAAGCCAGCACGTATTGCATCATATATAGAATAATCAATTATCTTTTCACCAAATGGCCCAAAACTCTCTACTTGCTTTGCTGAACCATAACGGCTTGCCATCCCGGCCGCCAAAATGACCAAAATTGGCTTTTGATCTAATATTTCCCTCATTTTTACGTTAGTTTAAAAGCGATTTTTTATTTAAAAAAGAATTATCCTAATTATATAGAACACCCTATAGGCAATATTTATACCAACCTCATTCGTTTATTATTAATAAATCATGAAATTTTAACGAAGAAAGCGAGCTGACCTATAGAAATAGAACAAACTCGCTTCCGTCCATTTAATTCATACCTTTACAGCTTCTCTTCCGTTGCTTTATTATTTTCTGAATTCTCAGAATTATTTTTCTCTTGCTGTTCCGACTGAGTTTTTATTTTTTCAGTCTCCGATTGATTAGATTGACTCCCTTCGAGTTCCTCCGCCTTCACTCCTTTCGGATTGCTCCATAATTTCTTTTTATAAGCGTCCAGCTTCTCCTCTACCTTCCGGCCATCTAATAATTGTCCACCATTCTCAGATTCTTTTACATTCTGTAACATACCTGGAGATGATTCACGCACAATTGTACTCGCAAATTTGTTCTGCACAAAAAAGTCATCCATGGTCATATCATAAAGCCCTTTATCTGGATCAGAAATATCTACCTGTACCAAGCTATAGCGTAATTGTGGAAAATATAGCCAAAAAGCAGGCGTCGCACCCACAGACTCCGCTAACTCAGCAGAAGTAGTAATATTCATTAATGGAGCCACACCGATAATGCGTGTTTCCAATCTGCTCCGTTGTTTATCGAAGAAGATATCTTCCTTAACGCGAAATTTAGTCACCCTGCTTGGATCAAACTCGTTCAGGGCCATTTTGGAATCGATCTGATTTCCTTCGCCGTCAAAGATGGGTACCAACACACTATCTGCAAAACGCGCCATACCTTCCTGTGCACTTAAACGACCTTTGAAAGAATCATCATCAGGGCTATAAAGCGAAAGTTTTCCTTTTTCAATTGCTTTCATTACCACTTCAATCAAAGAGTTTCCTGGAATGGCTAAAATATAATTTTTTTCATCCTTTAGATCGATATCACGCCATACCCGTTTATAGAAACGAATATTCTTCTTGTTCACCTCAGGATAAGCAAATGGCACCGCATCTTCCATATTGTTCGCCTGATAAAATCCATCTGTAGTTGGAATCGTATCCGGATTAACTTCCCCCGAAACGACTGGTATCGCTGACATTACATTATTTAAAGTATCCTGTTTTCTAGGAACCGTATCTATTGTCGTCTCTTGCTGAGCGAACAATGATCCAGTTACCAATGCCATGGTAACTGTCATTACTGCTTTCATGTTCATCATTATCGAATTTATATTTTACAGTCCGAATTAATACTTACGTGTTTTACTTTGCACAGTTGGCATTTCGAATGCAGACATCACACAACGAAAACCGATATAAGAATGCGGCTCGTAATCCACCGAATAATTACGTGTTTCACTATTTAATTGTTCACCATTGTCTTTCCATGAGCCGCCACGTACGACTTTTCGTTTGAGCGCATCCCCATCCTTTGCATCGGCATCATATAATAATGCGGGATTAAGGTCATTAACAAATACGACAGCCGATGGACTATAGGCATCCAATGTCCACTCGGAAACATTACCCGCCATATTGTAGACACCAAATGCATTCGGCATATACGATTTAACTGGTAGTGTGAACGTGGCTCCATCACGTGAGTAAGTACCCTCGCCTTGTTTAAAGTTGACAGCCAGTTTCTTTTTCCCCTCTGTACCATCAATAGTCATTCTTGAACCAGCTATTGTATCTTGTGGATCCAGTTTTCCAGATGCGGCATATTGCCATTGCGCTTCTGTTGGTAAGCTTAGGCTTAGTTGATAACCATTGAGGTAAGAATTTTTTAATACTGTAGCCGCCATTTCGCTTGCACGCCAATCCGTGAATGCCCGCGCTTGTCTCCATGTTACTCCAACAACGGGATAATAATCAAAGGAAGGGTGCGTAAAATAATTCGCATCCAAAGAAGCTAATTGTGCGTTTGGAAAATCTTTTGTCCAGATGTCTTCCACGGGCATCACCGCAACGGAATCCGTTACATACCCCTTTTTCATATTTCCTTTTGACTGTAAATACGAGAAGCGGTATTTAATTACTTCTGGATTAAGCGCACGTCGGTTGCCCCGCATTTCCAACATGGGAGCAAGACGTTCCTGAATGCTTGGGTCATTGCTTTTCCATAAGGGAGATACCTTCTTGACCTTTGCCCAATTGATTCTTCGCTGTCCAACCTGTTCGCCGGCAATCTCCAAAAAGTACTGATCATCTTGCAGGTAATCCGTTACCGCAACAGAATCAGCTACCCAATTCACAAACTCACGATACTGCTTATTTGTTACTTCAGCTTCATCAATGAAAAAAGCACTTACACTTACATTTTTACCAACATTACCGCTATCCAAAGAGCCCTTGAATAGAATTGTTCCTGAAGGGATATAAACCATTCCCGGAGGCGCTGGGAGTTTACCACCTCGAAAAGCATTTACCTTGGGTGCTTTATATATTGCTGAGTTCGATTTACAGGCAGAGAAACCGATTAAAAGTGCCAAAGCACCAAAACCCAACAGACGATTTTTAGAGATCTGTTTTATTATCGTTATCATCATTTGTTAATTAAATTAGGTTGTTCGATTCGTTTATTTCCGATTGAAAAGGGCATATTTTACACCCAACGAGACAAAACCATATTGATCGTTATTTTTATTCTTTATACCGTCAAGATTATCATTGGTCGTTAAGGTATGCTGATAGTTTACATTAATTGCCCATTGTGGCCCGTATAAAGTACGCCCAAAGGGAATATCAACACCAATATTTAACGGAACCACAAAATGGATTTCACCTAAATCGTCAGCAAATTCACCGCCTTGATTGGTAATTGCATCAGCATAAATTGGATCTATATTACGTTTAATCCGGTTTTTAACCAAACCAGCACCAGCACCAATATAGATATTGGAAAGAATGCGTGAAAGTGTATTGGCTTGTAGTGTATAATAACTGTAATTGTCTGCATGTCCCATAAACTGACCCAAACGAACTTTTCCATTTAGGTTCCCAGCAAAGTATCTATTTTCAAAATCACTATTGTGACCATTGCCACTCAATGTACCTTTTTCGCCCCGCAAACCAACGGATATAAAAGGATTGATTAGGTAATCAGCTTCGCCATAGAAAGCAAATTTAGCTTCTACATTCGCCAGATCTGTTAAGTTATAAGCTACACCAGCACCTGCTCCCACACTAATAGGTCTTGAAAATTGTGCCGAAACTGTCCCTATCATAAAACCTAAAATTCCTGCTGCTGTACATAATAGTTTTTTTCTCATAGTGTGTTGATTAGTATTAAAAATATTACAATCATAACGGATTGTATAAATAATTATTGTAAAATAAAACCCCAAGTCGAATGCACGACTTGGGGTTAACAACAATAAGGCCAAAATCTATTAAACTATAGATCTATTTTATATTTAATCGATCTTTGATATCCTGCCATACTTTTGCAAATCCTGTTTTCTTTTTGCCTTTGTCACCATAACCATAACCGTAGCCATAGCCGTAACCATAGCCGCGGGCAAAGTCCACATCATTGACTACAGCTGCAAGATTTTTCAATTTGCCATCTACATAAAGCTCACGCGGCACCTGTAATAAACGTTTATCAAGATAATTAACACGAGAAACATACAGGGTCAAGTCGGCATTATGTGCAATTAATAGCGTATCGGTAACTAAACTGACTGGTGCTGTATCCACTAAAATATAATCATAATGTTCACGAGTATATTTGATTACATCATCGAAGTGTCCATTCATCAACAACTCGGCAGGGTTTGGTGCAATATATCCTGAATAGATCACATCAAAATCATAATTCCCCGGTTTCTTGATAATAATGTTATCCACATTCATCTCCGGATTAATTAAGAATTGCGTAATTCCAACATTAGTATGTTGCAAATGGGAAAGACCCAAGTAATCTAACACCTTAGGGCTACGAATATCAGCACCGATTAGCACAACTTTTTTTCCAGACATGGATAGGATCTGCGCCAGGTTTGTAGTGACAAATGATTTACCTTCACCAGAAATTGTTGAGGTTACAAAAACAACTTTTGAAGAATCCTTTTGATCTGCTCCGAACATAAAGTTCATATTAGTTCTTAATATACGAAAGGCTTCAGCTAAGGAGGAACGGTCATTAAGATGCACAATAGTGTCCTCGGCTGTCGGAATCTCTCCCAAGACTGGTATCTTGACAATATCTTCAATATCTTTACGCGAATGGATTTTGTTATCTAAAAGGAATTTTAAATATAAAATACCAAAAGGAATAAAAAATCCGCAAAATAAAGCGCCCAATAATACTATAGATCTTTTAGGAGATACAGGTCTCCCATTAACATAAGCTGCATCAATTATTTTCAAATTATCAGGGGTGGCTGCTGCCTTTACTTCACTCTCCTCACGCTTTTGGAGTAATAAAAGATACAAAGATTCAACGATTTGTTGTTGCCTTGAGATCTTTTTAAAGCCTTGTTCCTGATTTGGAATCGAACTAATCCTACCTTTAATTTCAGTTGATTTTCGTTCAATACTGTTTAATGCAAGCTGAGTTACTTTTTGGTAGTTTTGCAGAGATTGACGGATATTTTTATCACTCTCCTTAATATTCTCGTTTAGGGCGATTACAGCTGGATTTTGTTCAGAAGCGGACTTTAATAAATCATCACGTTCTAAAACCAACTTATTATAAGCAGCAATAGCATCACCAATAGAAGCATCTTGTAAGCCAATGTTAGATGGTAATAATTTCCCTACTTCTTGGCTTTTCAAAAAATCCGACATATGATCAACGAGCTTCAATTGCGTTTTATATTCCAAGACTTTCTTATCGTTCTCGGATGCATTATTTAAGAATACACCAGCTTCTGTTGCCATATCAACCATCGAGTTAGCTGATTTAAATTCAGCGGCCTGCTCATCAGCGCCAGAGAGATCCTTAGATATCAACATCAAGCGCTTGTTAATAAAATCAGATGTAGCACGGGTCATTCGTAACTTGTCGCTAGTCAAATCCGTATTATAGACATCAATTAATGCATTTAATATCAATTCAGCCTTTTTACCCAATTCTGCAACCATTGCAAAGTTTACGATGAAAGATTGCATCTCTTTACTAGGTGTAATATTTATCGAAGATAAATTCGCATCTACAGCCCAGTCTTTAGGAATTATATTTATTATATATTCCTTATCTGTATCTAATCTATTGTTAATACTTTTCTTAAATACTATTGTGTTTTCCCCAATCCTTACAGTTTTATCAAAATCAATATCAAAATTTCTATCTGAAGTTAGATCTTTAATGTGTAATTTATTATTAGCAATAAAATTCACCTTCAGAGCTAGTATTGTAGAATCTTGATCTCCGAGCGGTTGGACAGAGAAGGGCATATCTTTTTCTAAAACCTCAGAAGATCTTATTTTGCCTTTCTCTGAGTATATTACGTTCAAATGATATTGATCCACAACCTTGCGCATTAATCTTCGAGAATAAAGAACCTCAATTTGATCGGTGACAAAGCCCCCTCTGGTACCACCAAACCCCATACTATTACTCAATTCCGCAATACCTGCTAATTCACCTGCCGAAGCACTTCGCTCGTCTTTCAACAGGATTTTAGCGGTGACACTATAATTTTTCTTTGCATACCTTAGGTAAACTATAGCAGTGCTAACGCATAGAATAATTGCTAATGCAAACCATTTCCAATAGAAGGCATATTGCTCAAAAAGCTGCCTTAAATTAATATCGTCTTCTTGTTTTTCTTTTATATATGTAGATCGCTGTTCCATGAATTCTGTTAACGGGTCAATACTGAAATTACGGTAATTAAAAGGCTTGCTATAGATATAATGATATTTGTATTTGCGCCAAGCTTGGAGTTGTTAATTTGTGCCTTGTTGGGTTCAACATAAATTACATCATTCTGAGCTAAATAGTAATAAGGTGAGTTTAGAATATCCTGTTGCGTTAAGTCTAAGCGATGTGTAGTTTTTTGACCATCAATTTCACGAACTAGCAGAACTCTCTCTCGAACCCCTCTAATGGTCATGTCTCCCGCCATGCCTAATGCTTCCAAAACTGTCACACGTTCAGTTGGCATAATAAACGATCCAGGTCTTGCAACTTCACCTAACACAGAAACACGAAAATTATTAAAGTTCATATTAACTCCGGGATCTTTAATATATTTACCTAACTCTATTCTCAATTTTTCTATAGCTTGTATTCTAGTTAAACCAGCTACTTTTATCTTTCCTAACATTGGCAAGGTAATATCACCCTGCTCATCAACTGTATATGTAGGTTTTAGTGCCATATCAGTTTGTTGCGTAAAATTACTTGTTGCCATTGTACTGACTGGGTTGAAAGGAGCTGTTACTTTTGGGTCGGCCGCTGTGACCACAATGGTTAAAATATCATTAACCTGAATCTTAGGAACATATTGTTCATATAAAGTGGTCATCTGTGTGGAATCTGGCTGTAAATAAACCATATTCTTACGGGATCCACAGGAACTAAACATTATTAAAACTGATAAACACAGTCCTAATATCAAACTATACTTTGAAAAAAATCGCATGCGCTATTTAAATTATAAATTGATTCATGATTTGCAGACAAAAATATATCTTTTTTACAACTATAAAAACATCATTTTCAAAACACATCACAAAAAATCTTCCTTACACAGGCAAGATCTATGCCTAAAACCTCTTTTTTATTATTTTTATAAAAACTTTTCATAGCCTATTTTTGTTCTTAAAAAATTAGGTTATCATCACTGGTTTTAAGTACTACCGCTTAATTAAAAAGAGTAACGATAGATTCCTTAATACGTTCCTTCTCTACATCTGTCAAATTAGACCCCGATGGCAAACAAAGACCGTTATTAAACAAATCCTCAGCCACATTTTCCCCATAATATACTGCATTTTTAAATACTGGTTGCAAATGCATTGGTTTCCATAACGGCCGGGATTCGATATTATCTTCCAATAAAGCCAGTCTAAGATCTTCACGAGTTTTCCCCACTTTACCCGCTTCTATTGTGATTGCCGCTAACCAATGGTTAGAATAAAAATCTGTTGAAGGTTCTGTAAAAACGTTGATACCCTCAATATTAGCAAATAAATCAATATAAAATTGAGTCATTTCACGACGTGCCTGAATACGATCCTTTAAAACTTCCATTTGCCCCCGACCAATACCTGCACAGATATTAGACATTCTATAATTATAACCAATATGAGAGTGTTGATAGTGTGGAGCATTATCACGGGCTTGCGTAGATAAAAATACGGCTTTATCTTTATCTTCCTGTGTATGGCAAACTAATGCGCCACCACCTGATGTAGTAATAATTTTATTTCCGTTAAAACTTAATACACCAAATCTTCCAAAAGTACCGCATGCCTTCCCCTTATAAATTGATCCCAAAGCTTCAGCCGCATCTTCAATCACAGGAATATCAAACTCTTTTGCTACCGCAAGAATCTCATCCATTTTTGCCGGCATTCCGTAGAGATGGACGACAATAATAGCCTTGGGTTTCTTGCCTTTCGCAAAACGATCGCGAATAGCTTCTCCCAAAGCTACTGGACACATATTCCAAGTATCTATTTCAGAGTCAACAAACACCGGTATAGCTCCTTGATACGCTATTGGGTTTGCAGAAGCGGAGAATGTCATCGATTGACAGATCACTTCATCTCCGTAACCGACACCGCACTCAATTAAAGCTAAATGTAGTGCCGCAGTTCCAGCGGACAATGCCGCAATCTTAACATCTGTATTTAAAAATTTTTCCAAATCCTGCTCAAACCCATTAACATTGGGACCTAAGGGGGCAACCCAATTATTATCAAATGCTTCGTGTACGTATTTTAGCTCGTTCCCTCCCATGTGAGGCGACGACAGCCATATTTTATCTTTCATTGCTAAAAAATTTTTTTTGCAGGGTTACCAAAATAAGTTCCCTCTTTTTTTATTGTCTTTAATATCACAGCACCTGCTCCGATCCTTGTATTCCTTTCGATTTTAACTCCTGGCAATATTGTAGCTCCAGATCCAATAAATACATTATCTCCTATAACACATCCACCACCAATATCCACATTAGGCATTATGCTGACATTATTACCAATTTTCACGTCATGCCCAATTTGCGAGCCTAAATTTATAAACGTTCCGTCTCCTATATTCACATCACAGGATACGATTACATTCGGAAACAAAATAACTCCCTTTCCTATATTTGTTCTTTCACCTAATATTATAGAAGAATGGAAAAAGCTTAATACGTTAATTGATGTATTGCGAGCAAAACCCTCTAAAATTTTTTCCTTTACGTGAGGATTCATAATTCCCATCAGCACATTCCCCGATTGAAATGCAGCAATGTTGCCTAATACTTCGTGTGTCATTTCATAGGGCATCAAAGCTTCGAGATTATCATCCCAAAATCCATTAATTTTCATAAATGCATGCTCATCCTTATTTATCCAAGAAAGCAGCTCTCTAGCAAGTCCACCTGCCCCAATGATATCTACATTTATTTTACTGAATTGAATATCCTCCATCTATTTTTATATTTTGCCCCGTTACCCATTTAGATTTTTCTGACAACAAATAATCAATTAAATATACGACATCTTCAGACTCTCCGATACCAATCGGATGCATACCGATAATTCTCTTTTTATTATCCTCCTCTAGTTGCTCAAAAAGCTTTTGGGTCAAAGGAGTGTTTACAATCCCCGGAGAAACGCTGTTTACTCTAATCTTTCTCTTTGCAAGCTCCAATGCCAATGACCTAGTCAGTCCTAATAAAGCAGATTTACTAGCACAATATCCGATCTTGCCAGGTTGACCGAGTTCTCCCATCACCGATGACAATAGAATAAAACTAGCACTTTCCGTTGAATACTTTTTTTTGGACAAATTTCTTAATATTTCTATTGCAGAAAAGACATTCAAGGTGAAGATTCGCTGTACTCTGTCTTGTGTATATAACGAAATAGGTAATGTTTCTTCTAACCCAGCGCAATGTACAAAGCCATTAAATTTAATATCCAAAGTTGACTTAAAAAGGTTTTCAATTTCTTCAACATTAAACAGATCAAACTTTACAAAGTTAAAATTCTCAAAGCCTATTAAATCCTGTATCTTTTCTTCGTCCCTTCCAATCCCATATACACAAGTATTCACATCTTTAACAAGAAAGCTCGCTAAAGCTTTGCCTATACCGGAAGTCGCCCCTGTGATTAGTATATTTCTTTTTTCAAACATATTATTCAAAACGTTCGGCTCCGATCTTCTCCATTAAGGATTGAACAGTCGTAATAGAATTTATATCATCTCCCGTCAAGTTTACATCAAATTCATTGGATACAAGACCTATCAATAGCATCGCTACCATTGAATCCCATTCATCCAACTCTTTCAAGTTTGTTGACGTCTGTAAATCAGATTCTAGTTCTAATTCTTCTTTTAATAATTCTAAAAATTTTTCTGTGTTCATAATGACTATATTAAACTGTTATCAATTTCAATTATTCCTCCTGCCCACGATAACCCTACTCCGAACCCTACAATAACCACTGTTAACGGACTTTCAACATTACCTAAACCTTCCATTAAACGCTTTAATGCTATAGGGATTGTATTAGAAACCGTATTACCGCTATCAGACATATTTACGTAAAACTTATCCTTTTCTATCTTTATACGCTTCCGTAAAAAATCAAGCATAAACGAATTTGCTTGGTGAAAAACAAAGTAGTCTGGATCACTCAATTCCATTTTATTGATTTCCAATATTTTTTTTGTGAAATCCGGAATATTTTCAGTCGTAAAATTAAAAATTTCTGGACCGTTCATATACAAATCATTATCTGTATATTGATTTTCAGAGCCGTATACTCGTATTTCTGGGTTTGTAACACAAGAGCTTTTAGTCCCACCGTTCTTTATGATCAGTTTTTCGGCACCACTTCCATCCGATCCGAAAGCAAACTGTCTTAATCCATCTTGATCACTTTTGACTAAAAACGTGGCTGACGCCGCATCTCCGAATATTGCTCTATTTGAACGATCTTCAACATTGAGATATTTAGAATACGTCTCAGCAGTTACAAGTAAGACACTGCTAACCTGTCCACTCTCTATAAGTCCCTTAGCTAAGCTTAATCCATATACATAACCAGAACATCCTAAATTAAAATCAAAGGCGCCCACAGAACGTGAAAGACCAAGCCTCTCTTGTAACAGACAAGCAGTAGTTGGCAAAATATATTCTGGGCTTTGTGTACAGTAGACAATATATTCTACCTGTGTCTTGTCAATGACTTGAAATAATTTTAAACAAGCTTGCTCAGCTAAATCTAAAGCCGTTTCCTCAGAATTCGCCCAATACCGGGACTTAATTCCCACCTTAGATTCAAATTTCGTAAAATCATAATCTGGGAAACGATCCTGAAGCATTTCATTTGTAATCTTATTCGTTGGCAAATAATATTCTAATGCCTGTATTTTAACGCCCATAGCTAATTTATTTATTTATTAATCTATCGATTATATCAAAGATTGTCCACAATTGAATCATACGAAGCTAAGCAAACTACTTATTATTTGTTTTATTTCCTTTAAAAGCTTCCATCGTTGCTTGCCCTTCCGCTGATATCCCTTCTCGTATAAATACCTTTTTTATTGTTAAAAAAAATATTCGAACGTCCACTAAAAAAGAAACATTATTTACATACCAAACGTCATATTCGAACTTTTGTTCCCAAGATATAGCATTTCTTCCATTAACCTGTGCCCATCCGGTAATTCCCGGCCGAACGTCATGTCTTCTTCTTTGCACATCGCTGTATAAAGGCAAATATTGAACCAAAAGTGGACGAGGTCCAATTAATGCCATATCGCCTTTCAGCACATTGATTAACTGAGGAATTTCATCAAGAGAAGTTTTCCGCACAAACGCACCAACTGGAGTTAAACGATCGGTATCGGATAAGAGATTTCCCTCTTCGTCCTTCCTATCATTCATGGTTTTAAATTTGATGATTTTAAATATCCTCCCATTTTTACCCGGGCGCTCTTGAAAAAAAAACGGCCGACCGTTATTTGCAATATACAATCCGACAGTCACCAAAACAAATAGTGGCGAAAGTATCAATAACCCCGATAAAGCTACAAAAAAGTCTACAAGGCGTTTAAGTGAATGCTTATACATACTTCTCTGTGATGTTTTGAATCTCAATTAAAAAACGTTCCGCTAAAAACTTCCTATCGAAGTTCTCTTTCGCATATTTATATCCATTCTCTCCCTCACGCGTGATTCGTACAGGATCGGAAAGATATTCTCTTATAATACGGTCATACTCTAATGCATTTTCTGGCTCTACGTATGTACCAGCTTGTGCTTTTTCAACCAGCTCTCTCGATACACCATCAATAGCCATTAATATAGGTTTCTTGCAGGAGAAATAATCGAACGTTTTATTTGAGTAAACTGTTTTAAATGTATCAACTTTTTTTAAGACCGATGCCCCCATATCTGATGCTAAAATAAATTTAAAAACCTCGCGCTTTGGTACAGAGTCGAGAAAACGTACATTTCGAATTTGCATCTGCTTTGCCTTAACAATCAACCTGTCTTTTTCCATACCTTGTCCGATTAGCAAAAAAAGAACTGGAGTATTCTCTAATAGCTTACCTGCATCTAACAATTGATCAAGATGATTTGCAACTCCATGCGCTCCAACATATGTAATAACGAACTTATCTTTTAAATCATGCTCCCGTCTGAAGTTTTCTTTATCAAAAGTTTTAACAAGGTCTTCTGATAATGAGAAGTCTGCAGCATTTGGGATCATAATTAATTTACCCTCGGAAATCCTTTTTTTATCTCTTAAAGTATTAAAAAAAGCAGGTGTCAGTACATTAATTAATCTCGCTTTTCTATAGATAAACCGCTCGACCGAATAAGCTAATTTTATAATCCATTTGTTTGTCAAAACACCCGTATCTATAGCAGATTCGGGCCAAAGATCACGAATTTCGAAAACCATTGGCAAACGTTTAAATAAGGCAATCAAATACCCCGAAATTCCAACGAACAATGGAGGTGATGTCACTACTACAACATCATACTTTCCTTTCACTTTAAATAATCCGCCCCATAAAGACGAAAACATAAAAGAGAAATATCCCCAAAGTCGCCCCAAAAACCCATTATTATATGACTCAGAAACGTGAGTTCTATGAACAGTAACATTTCCCTGTTTTTTCTTCACAAAGTACTTCCCGCCATATTCTGCCCGCTTTTTATTTCCATGGGCATGCATCATCCCTGCAATAACGACAACCTCATGCCCCATCTCAGTCCATGTCTTTGTTATTTCGTTCCAACGCGACCCTCCAGGATCATCTTCTTCTAAGAAATATTGATGTAACAATAAAATTCTCATAATTATTTTAGTATTATATCCCAATACAACTTGGTAAACTTTGAAACATTTTCGTTAATTAGTTGATCCAAACTTTGGGAGAAAACATCCCTCTTCTTTAATTTTGGAAAATCTTCCACCTTAAATTCCTCTATATTCCAGCCACATTCCAAGTGTGAAACAATTCCATTAAGTACCGGATTATCTTTATTTATTATGACTGGCATAGCATTTTTTAATGAAATGTACAATCGATTTGGTGCACATAATCTATTATTGATATATGTAGGTAAATACATAACTATTGATGCAATACACTTTGACCAAACTTTACCCAATAACTCATACTTTACAGTGCCAAAGAAATAAAAATTCTCAGCATCCAGTTTAAATTCCTTTAAAAATTTTTTAAATTGAATATCACTTACTCCTACAATAAGTATTTTAAAATCTGAAGGCACAATTCGACTGAACTCGGCAAGTTTTTCCCTCCCCCGTTCGACCTCTAAAGATCCTTGATGCATTATAAATTTAACTCCTTTGTTCAACACTGAATCTAATTCTTGAAATCTCACATCATTTACTAACAAATCTTCATTAATCCTATCATTATAATAAGGAAGATTAAGGAAAAAATCAATATTGCATTTCAATTTTAAATTCTGACAGACAATGTCCATCCTTTCCTGATTTGCAAAAATCACCAAGTCCGCTTTCCTCATTAATTGGTTCTCCAAAGATTGATAAACCCTATATTGTAGAGATTCATTTTCGTTTGGTAATTCGTGGTCATCGTAAATTAATGTAAAGGATTTACCCTTTATTATACGATAGATTAATGAAGGAAGAACCACAGCTGTATCCTGAACGTGAAGAACGTCAGGCCTTAGTCTAAATAAGAGCAATAAACTTTTGATTGTAGTATCTATCACTGTAAAAATCCTAAATAAAGATTTATTCCTAAATTTAGATTCAAGTTCATAAACCTCTACACCTTCTAAAAAATTCTGATATGGCTTATCTGGTAACAAAATAAAATCCAAATTATTAATCAATCCACTATTTCTTAAAATCTTAATTTGGTTAATAATCCGACCATCAACATTTAGATCTGTCTTGGCTATAAAAACAACTTTTTTCTCCATAACTATTTAAAAAAACTATAAAAGTAAACCTTGCTAACCGCTAGTAGGCGTGTGACAAAAAAAATAAAACTATATTTAAGCGGAGCAGAAAAATATACCATAGAATAATTTTTTAAAGAAGCAATCCAAAGCCTTGTCCTATAAACCCAAGTTTTCTTAGACCTTAGAGCGGACCCCGATCTCAACCTTCTATAATAGATAACATTCTCTTCAGCAAGAATAATACTTGTAATATTTTGAGAGATCTCAAACATAAAGAGCCCATCCTCACTTATCTTAACATAAGGTTTGAATCGAAAATTTGCAACTACTTTTCGAGGGATTAATTTACCACATACACTCGATAAAAAACCTCTATATTTAACTATATTAAAGGTAGAAGCATGTTTAAGATTATTATATGCCATTGTGACATAATCTTCTCCTATTTTATTGGATTGGTCATCAAACGTCAAAAACCGAGAAACTACTATTGATGATTCTGGCGGATCTCCTACTTCAATCCTATTTATTAATCCTTGTAGGAAATCAGAACTAATATAATCATCATCGTCTAAGAACAATAAATAATCTCCATGCGCAAGTTCTATTCCAAGATTTCTTGCATTAGATACGCCAACAGAGCTACTAAATATTAGTTTAAAGATATCGCAATTACCAATCCACTTCAAAATATCTTCAAAATAACCCCTCCTTTCTCCATTTAATACTATTATTACTTCTAAAATTGGATCTCTATTCACTTGGCTTTTGATAGAATCAATACACTCTTTGAAGTAAAGTCCTGGTCTATAAGTAGGAATTATTATTGACACTCTTCCCATTATTGCAAAATCATTGTATAAAACTGATAGTTCATACTATTCCCATCTATTTGAGTTCTATTATTAGAATAAAATTCTCGAAAAATTGAGACCAATGACCTATCATATTTAATTAACTTTAACCATCCGTCTGAAACTTTCCAAGAACCAGTTCGTATGATTTTATCATTCGATTCTTGTCCATTCACTAATGAATGAAAATTTGATTTTTTGGCATTCCATAGTCGTTCCTTTAAAGTATTACATAGCAATAAAAGATCATTATTACTCCACTCACCTACTTTTAATTTTATGCAATCCAAAATAAATTGGATTACGTGATTCCCATGAGAAATATCTTGAACTTCGGTCCCTTTATTCCAGGACTTGAACTTTGCCGATGACAAATATTTTGTAGCACTTAAATCATAACTTGAATTCCAAATATAACAAGACTTACCACCTTCAGTAACCTTTTTCATATTTTTCTTTAAAAGGCTATTAAATGTAGTGAATACTTCTTTAGAAGCAGTTAATACTGCTTTTTTCGAAGACATATTGTTTAGATAAACAGCAATACTTCCCCATAAGGCTCCCATATGAACACGTGCCCCAATAAATAGAGAAACGTCATTGTACTGATTTATCGAGCGGTCATACCATTTAAAAAAGTTGTCTTCAACAAAAGATAAAATACCATTCTTAGTTTCATTATCAATATTTGAACCTCCTATTGACAAAAATTCTAATATGTATCTAAATAAATATCCTTCATATAACATAAATTCTTGTCCATTCATTTTATAATTAATGTCCCTTGAAGAAATTTCTGCTGTCCACTTTTTCTTTCCCTTTGCATTATCACCGCTATTCATAATAGAATTTATCAATCGTAAATTCAAATCTAAATAATTCCTTTCCTTAGTTCTAGAGAAATTATGATTGTTTGAATTTATAAAATATGATAACACTAGAAAATTATTTGGATTACCTCTCTTTGCGACACTAATAAGATTATCAATGTTATTTTGGCTTGATTTATTATTTAAAACCTGAACAATTTTTTTTTCGAAAAAGGAGCTTTGTAGAGATTGAGAGAAAGCTGTCAATATATATAGATTGTAAAAAAAAACTATAAATAAGCCTTTTGAAACTCCTAAAATTTTTGATCTACTCATTTTTTTTATTTTATATTTAACTTAGAAAACAAATAATCCTTATTATTTGTCATAAAAAACACCAAAACTAGAAAAAACACGCTATTATGCTGTAATAAACAATCAATATTCCAACATGCCAATAAAAATATAAGAAATAAGAATCTAAATATCCCACCAATGTCTCTTCTAAATAGAATAATATAGCTTTTGATAATTAGAAATAAAGGAATGATTCCAAAGCGCAAAATAATATTTACAAAAGACGTATCAGTTGTCTTCATATTTGTAGCATCCAACCCGAACATCGCAGGTCGAATGAAAATAGGCATATCATAAGGCAATCCTATTACCCAATGGAACTGAGCTAGTTTATCTCTAATTCCATCATAAATAAATTCTCGATTATTAGATATGGCAGATTCATAAATTGACTGATCAGAAATTAAAATAGACAAAATTCGTCGATCAATTTGTAAACGCACAATCTCAAAACTATTATATATAGTGGAAAAAATAATGATTATAACCAAGGACAAGAATATAATTTTAGGAGTCATCTTTAGTAAATTATTTGAAACAACTAGATATATAGTTGCGAGAACAAATAGAGCTAAATATGTTCTATTAAAAGTGGCCAATAAAGAAATAATAGAAAGCAAATAAACTGAATTATAAAATTTACCGCTATTAAACCATTCTCCTTTTTTATTAAAAGAAAAATAAAGACCGATAAAACCAAATGCAGCATTTGAATTCATGATCCTACCACCACTATATAACAAAACATCTTCATTTTCCAATTTTGTAAAAATTGGAAGAGGAAAAAAGACTGAAATGAAAGATAAGCTAATAGAAACTAAAACAGCCATACATAAGGTTTTCCAAACGAGTTTTATATCAATATTAAAACCTGTCTTTAATAGGATAAATGAAGAAAACAAAGGTAAACCTATACGAATTGACTTGAATGCATCTGAAGGGCTCTGCGAAAAAACAACATACTTGATTACAAACTCGTTAATTAAAACAATCGATAAAAGAACAGCAATATTAATATTAAAACTTTTTAGATTGGCTACTTGTTGATTTTCTCCCTTACAAAGTAGATTCAATATGGGTAACAATAAAAAGCCCAATTCAGAATATTTTAATTGGATACCAGGTAACTCAATATAGAAGCTAGTGTTTGTTGGCAAACAAAAACTAACAAAGAGAATAAACAAAAACAGATATTTAATCATTATTATAAATTTAATACAATTTTTGAAGCAGAGTTTAAACTATCTTCTTACACCATCAGTTAATTCTACAGAGCAGATAACTTGTTATAAAATATTACACCATCATTTTATAGACGAAATTCAGCAACTTTATACTCAAAAAACTATTCGTCATTTATTTAATATAGTCTTTACATTTATTTTAAAGCATGCTATAACATAATCAAGAAATGTAACATTAATCATCCGTTTAATTAAAAACCTCCAACTCGGATAATATAAAAAAATCATAGCCATAGTTAAGGCGAAAGCAACTCCCTCTATGCCAAATGAACTTCCAATAACTACTGATAATGGAGTTACGATAAGAGTTATCATATTCCAATTAAAATCTAAATCAGTTCTTCCTGTTGCGACAACTAAACTTCCTACGGGATTACCTATAGCCCTAAATATCATGTATATGCACAATATTCTTACAACCATATGTATCGATTCATATCCATTACCATATAGAATTGATACTATTATTGGAGTAAAAACTAACATTATTAAATAAGTTAGAATATTTATTGAGGATACAATATTCAACAACCTTAGATAATTGGATTTAAGTTTTACTGTATCATCTTGAAATTTTGCTAAGGCGGGTGAAGCGACCTTTATAATAATTGGATTGATTAGTTGAAATGGCCGAAAAACGAGTTGTTTGGCTAAACTATATCCACCTAAAATATCTGCTGAGAAAAGCTTACCAATAATTAATACATCTAAGTCCCTATTAAAATAATTTGCTAATTGTCCGCCAACTTGAAAAACACCTATCCTAAGAAAATCAGAGATTATCATAAAGTTACAATAAAATTTAACTCTATGCCTTTTAAGACCCGTCATTAAAAAGAAGAGATTGGAAAAGAAAAACTGAAAAACAGTAGAATATACTAGAGAGTAAATCCCCTGGCCTTTAATAGCTAAAAAGAGAGCCAATATTAGCGAAGTAACAGCCGAAAAAATATCCACAATCGCTAAGCTTTTAAAATTCATTTCTTTTTGCTTAATGACACGAAACTGCCTTCCGATACCAGTAAAAACTAAATTAAGGCCGAGTAGGGGCATGATCTCGCTTAATGTTGGTTGGTCATAGAATGAAGCAACTAAGGGCGTAATCAGACATACTAATCCATATAATGCGCTACTAAAAATGAGATTTGTCCAATAGAGACTTGAATATTGTTTCTCACTAATATCTTGTTTGTGCAAAATTGCGGTTGAAATCCCCATATCATTAAAAAGTTCCATAAAAGTCAAAATAAATGTGACAATTGCAACTAAACCGAATGCTGATTTATCAAGAAAACGAGTTAAAATAGAAATTTTCAATATAGCAACTACTGCCAAAACAATTGTACTTACAGTCGTCCATTTTACTCCTTTAAGAACTGTTGATCTAATATCCATTATAACTCATTAGTTAAAGCTGTCAAAGATTTTTTAATTCGCTCCTCGCTAAACAGTTCTGATAGAATTCTTCTATTATTTTCTGCATCCTCAGAATACATCTTCTGATTACTGAATTTTTTGAATTCTGAATCGAAATCATATACAGATATATCATGCCTTAAAAAGAATTGATAAATCGGATTTTTCTGAGATAAATAAACACGTACTCCCATATAAAGCAGTGCTATAATATTTCCCATTGCCTGCTGACGATAATGATAGAAAATGGCCACACTACATCCTCGCAGTATTTCAAAATATTTACCTCTATCCATGAAATCCAACAATGGTTGAAAATGCTCTCGAATTATTTCCTTTCCCTTTTTTAAAACGACTCCCCTGTATACCAAATCATTACCATAGCTCAGGGGAACATATATATTCGGTAACTCCAAACTTATTTTTTTTAAATTCAGAAATACGTCCAAATGATTATTCTCGCTGGAATTAGAGTTACCAATAATAATATCCCTGGCATTATCATTAATCCTTAATTCCTTATTTCCCGCCAGGTACTGTTCAATGCTACAAAATGGGGTGTCGAAAAAACTCGTTCTATGATTAAAATGGGTATCGAAAAATTTAAAATCTTCAAATATATAAGTACAAAAGTAGGTGATACGCTTATATGAAGATTCGATATATATTTCAAAATCCTCCTTCTTAGTTATTAAGCAAAATAGCTTCCTTAAAAAAGGATAACTTTTAAATCTTTCTGCTATACTCATGCTATTTAAAACAATGGATTTAGTTTCTGCCGCATAAAGAGTTCTCCTAACTTTTGGTCTGTTATATATATCGAATCCCCATACAAACCAAGCAATTTTAATATCGCTCTTTAAACCACAAATTAGCTTCGCAAATTGAGGATATAGCCCATGGATTATTAGTCCTTCAATTTTTTTTTCATTAATTATCTCATTTAATTTCAGATTCTTAATAGAAAATAAGTCTACTGAATCATTAATAGAATAAGAATCATTTGTAAAAAAAATAAATATATTTTCTACATTAATCAAATTAAAATTGTCAACTATCTGAGAGGTTATCTTCTCGTTAGGAATTAAATGTAGGATTTTCTTTCTGGACACCACTAAGCTTTTATAACTTCTATTATTTGCTCTATTTCATTTTGTTTCAACTCGTAATACATTGGTAACCGGACCAAACATTCCGAATAAAAATCTGATGCTGGTAGTTCCCTTCCATCATGTTTTTCATTGTAAAAAGGACTTTTATGTAAACTTAAATAATGAAAAACCGCAGAAATATTATTTGATTTCAATCGTTCAATAATTGCAGAACGTTGTTCAATCGATTCACATACTAAATAAAACATATGCGCATTATTAGTCGCGAAATTCGGAATCTGTGGTAAGCCAACATTATTCTTTTCAGCCCATTCTTTCAACCCTTCGTAATATGTATTCCAATGCTGCTTACGTCTAGACTGTATATCATCTAAATTCTCAAGTTGTGCCCACAAAAACGCCGCGATTGTCTCCGATGGTAAAAACGAAGAACCTATATCAACCCAACCATATTTGTCGACCTCTCCTCTAAAAAATGCAGATCTATTTGTTCCTTTTTCCCAAATTATCTCAGCTCGCTTTGAAAACCTATCGTCATTGATTGCTAATAGTCCCCCTTCACCGGATATAATATTTTTGGTTTCATGGAATGAAAAAGCTGCTAAATGTCCTATAGCACCCAACGCTTTAACAGTACCATCACTAAAAGTAAAATAGCTATCAATCGCCTGTGCTGCATCTTCAATAACCAACAAATTATATTTAGCAGCTATTGCCATAATTTTTTCCATATCACATGCTACACCTGCATAGTGGACCGGTACAATTGCTTTTGTTCGATCTGTAATTAGCGATTCAATACTATCTTCATCAATTCCTGGATGATCTTTTCTACTATCTGCAAAACGTATATGGGCACCTCTTAAAACAAAGGCATTGGAAGTAGAAACAAAGGTATAAGAAGGCATAATGACCTCATCTCCCGGCTGAATATCGGCAAGAATCGCCGCCATCTCCAAGGCATCGGTACAAGAGGTTGTCAAAAGACACTTTTTAAAACCGTATGTAGATTCAAAAAATTGCTGACATTTTTTTGTAAATTTCCCATTGCCGGACAACTTTCCAGTGTACACAGCATCATACATATAATGGGCTTCTTTGCCTGTTAAGTAAGGTTTATTAAATGGTATCATAGTTCCAAATATGGTAAATGTATGTTAATTCTTTTAATTCAAATCCAACGGATTCATATAGTTTTACAGCAGGTGAATTATTAAGTTGTGTTACCACCTGTATACGTGTAAAGCCCAAATTTATCGCATATCCTTTTGCATGTTCAATTAAAGAAGTGGCAACCTTTCTTCCTCGAGCTTTGGGACTGACAGCTAGCAATCCAATATCTGCCAGGTCATCTGCTTTTTTTGTTAGTGTAATAAATCCCAATAGTTCATTATCCTGCACTGCTACAAAAACTTCAACAGCAGAGACCTTACTAACTGAATTTTCAATCCATTTTGTATATAATTTGGAATATTCATTATTAACAAAATTCTTGTCCACAAAAAAACGTGAAAAAATACCGCTTTCCAATGTAAGACTTTTTAATTGATCATAAGAATGACTAAGTGCATCAAAAGGCTCTATCAAAATGTCTTGATTCACTATTTCATTGTTTATGCTAATACAATCTGTGAAAAAACAAGCTTTTTTGTCAACTAATTTAGATTCAAATCCATGAATAGGCTGTTTACTAAATACATATACCAGTCGAAAAAATGGACTCGATGAAAAAGAAAAATTGATTGGATCATCAACTTCCAACTTCGCAATATTGTAGCCAAAAAAATCACTGTCCCACTTTAATGAAGCTAACTGCATATAATTCATCTCTTTAACTTAGAACTTTCTTTTTAATATAGTCGTAATAATCTCCCTTCATGCTTCTAATTTGATTTTGGAGGTTTTGCTTATCAATCCATTGATAACGAGAAGCAATTTCCTCAAGACATGCAATTTTTAGACCAGTCCTCTTTTCAACAGCTTTAACAAATTCCGTCGCTTCGGTTAATGATTCATGCGTCCCCGTGTCGAGCCAAGCAAATCCCCGACTCATAGTTTTAAGACTAAGTTGACCATGGGATAAATAATGTTGATTAACAGAAGTAATTTCTAATTCTCCTCGTGTCGAAGGCTTTACATTTTTAGCGACCTCAATCACAGAATTCGGATAAAAATACAGACCGACTACAGCATGATTTGATTTCGGTTCTTTTGGTTTTTCCTCAATGCTAAGTACCTTTCCCTCTGAATTAAATTCTGCGACTCCATAGCGTTCAGGATCTTCAACATAATAACCGAAAACAACCGCGTTCTTATCTTCCTTGACATTCCTGACGGAATCAGCAAGCAATTTTTGAAAGCCAGCCCCATAGAATATGTTATCGCCTAAGATCAAGCAAACATCATCGTCAGCAATAAATTCCTCGCCAATAATAAATGCTTGCGCTAACCCATCAGGGCTCGGTTGCTCAGCATAACTTAGTGAAATTCCCAATTGTGATCCATCTCCAAGCAACTTCTTAAAATTAGGAAGATCATGCGGTGTTGAGATAATCAGAACCTCCCGTATTTCAGCCAACATCAGCACCGACAACGGATAATAAATCATCGGTTTATCATATACCGGCAACAATTGTTTTGAAACAGCAATTGTCAGCGGGTGCAAACGTGTCCCTGATCCTCCAGCTAATATGATTCCTTTCATTGTATTTGTCTCTCTATTATTGATATTGCTTTTCGTAATAATTTTGATATTCCCCGGATGTCACCTGATCCAACCAGTCTTGATTTGCTAAATACCAATCAATCGTTTTTGATAACCCCTCTTGAAACGTAACGGAAGGTTGATATCCTAACTCCTGATTAATTTTTGTTGCATCTATCGCATAACGCAGATCATGTCCAGGACGATCTTTTACAAAGGTTATTAACTGTGATGAAGCACCTTCCGCACGGCCTAATTTTTCATCCATTTGCTGACACAACTCCCTAACCAAATCTATATTTTTCCACTCATTGAATCCGCCAACATTGTAGGAATCACCGTTTTTTCCAGAATGGAACACCAAATCTATGGCACGTGCGTGGTCTATTACAAATAACCAATCACGTGTGAATTTTCCATCACCATAGATGGGCAAGGGTTTATTATATAAAATATTGTGGATACATAAAGGGATAAGCTTCTCAGGAAAATGATTTGGACCGTAATTATTAGAACAGTTCGTCAAAACAATCGGAAGACCATAGGTATCGTGGTAAGCTCTAACAAAATGATCCGAAGAAGCCTTAGATGCCGAATATGGAGAATGTGGATCATATGCTGTTGTCTCAATAAACAATCCTGTTTCACCCAATGTGCCATAAACCTCATCGGTAGATACATGATGGAAACGTTTGCCATCGAAGTTGTCTTTCCAGATTTCCCTCGCCGCATTTAATAAATTTACTGTGCCGATCACATTAGTCATCACAAATGCCTTAGGGTCTGCGATTGATCTATCGACATGTGATTCTGCCGCCAGATGAATAACTCCTTCAGGCTGAAACTGTTTGAATACTTCTAAAATATGCGATGCATCTGTGATGTCAGCTTTAACAAAGGTGTAATTTGATTGAGATTCAATATCTTTTAAATTAGCCAAATTACCCGCATAAGTCAAAGAATCCAGATTAATGATTTGGTAATCTGGATACTTATTGACAAATTCACGTACAACATGTGACCCGATAAAACCTGCACCACCAGTTATAACGATAGATTTCATATTTATTTATTTGTCACTCCACAAAAATCAAGGACTACCTTTTCTTCAGCAATTTCCAGATTTTTAAATTCATTATGTGCCACCAAGAAAACAATAATATCCGCTTTTGTTATCGCATCCTTGTAATCTGTCAATTTAAACACCTTATGCTCATGTACATTCGGCTCGACGATAAACATATCTGCATCCCCCGAATCCTGTAACACACGCTCTGCAATATGGATAGCAGGAGATTCTCTCAAATCATCGATATTTGGTTTAAAGGCCAGCCCCATAATCGCTATTGAAGGTTGGCGGCCATTCTTAATCTCAAACTCCAAACGTGCTGTTTTTACCTTTTCTGCACACCAGAAAGACTTATAGTTATTAGTTTCTCTCGCCTGTGCAATCATACGCGATTCCATCGGGAAATCTGCTGTCAAGAAATACGGATCAACTGCAATACAGTGTCCCCCTACCCCACAACCCGGCTGTAAGATATTCACACGTGGATGCTTGTTAGCTAAGCGAATCAAATCCCAGACATTGATATCTGCCTTATCACAGATCAAAGAAAGCTCATTTGCAAAAGCAATCTGAGAATCTCTCGATGCATTTTCAGTCAACTTACACATCTCAGCAGTACGTGCATTTGTTGGATGCAATTCACCTTTTACAAATTGCCCATAAAATGCTAATGCCTTTTGGGTAGATGCATCGTTTACTCCACCGATCACTCGATCGTTATGAACCAATTCGTACATTACATTTCCAGGAAGAACACGCTCCGGACAGTATGCCAAAGAAATCTTTCCCTCAAGTTCGGGGCGCTTCGCAAAAATCAAAGCCATCATCTTCTCGGTGGTTCCGACAGGCGAAGTAGACTCAATTACATATAAATCGCCTTCTTTCAACAATGGTATAATCCCTTCAGTAGCAGCCTGCACATACGAAATATCAGGTTGATGATCACCTTTAAAAGGTGTAGGAACAACGACTAAGTAAGTATCTGCCTCAACCGGTTTTGTATCAGCTTTTAAAAAGCCCTCTGCCACGGCCTTTGCTACAGCTTTGTCCAAATCCGGTTCAACGATGTGAATCTTTCCAGCATTGATTGTATCGACTACATGTTGAGAAATATCTACACCATGAACCGCTATACCACTATTTGCTATTAATGCCGAGGTAGGCAGTCCAATATATCCTAAACCAACGGTTACTACTTTTGCTTGCATTGATATGATTTATTTTAAGTTCTTAATAAAGTTAACAATTCTTTCACAGGCCTTCCCATCCCCGTACGGGTTATGTAATTCACTCATTTGCTGATACCTACCTTCGTTACTCAACAGATCCTGAGCTTCTTTAATAATTTTTTGTGTATCTGTTCCTACCAAGATCACTGTACCCGCATCAACCGCTTCTGGTCTTTCGGTCGTGTCACGCATGACCAATACGGGTTTACCCAAACTTGGCGCTTCCTCCTGCACACCACCAGAATCTGTAATAATCAAGTAAGATTCATTCATCAACCAGACAAAAGCTGGATAAGCTAGCGGATCAATTAAATGAATATTATGTACATCAGATAAGATCTCATATACGGGTTTTTTCACATTTGGATTTAAATGCACTGGATAGATAATTTGCACATCGCTATTAGATAACGCAATTTCCTTTAATGCCTGACAAATATTGATAAAACCCTGTCCATGATTCTCACGTCTGTGCCCTGTTACCAAGATTAATTTTTTCGTAGGATCAACCAACTCTTTTAAACGGTTAATTTCACTATTATCCAAGTCCTTTACACGACCTGAGCTTTCAAATAAAGCATCAATGACAGTATTTCCTGTAACCAGAATGTCCCGATCTTGAATATTTTCACGTAATAAATTTTGACGGGAGGCCTCAGTAGGAGCGAAATGGAAATCGCAGATGCGTCCTGCGACCTGTCTATTTATTTCCTCTGGAAACGGCGAGCGTTTATTATGCGTACGAAGACCTGCTTCAACATGACATACCTGCGCACCAGAATAGAATGCAGCAATACTTGAGGCCATTGTTGTCGTTGTATCACCATGCACATAAACATAATCTGGTTTAAAATCTTCCAATACAGCCTTCATCTCAGTGATAATATCAGCGGTCAAGGAATATAGATTTTGATTTGGCTTCATTAAGTTCAAATCGTAATCGGGTTTGATATCGAAAAATTCCAATACCTGATCCAACATTTCACGATGTTGTGCCGTCACACATACCTTTGTTTCAAAAGATTCATCTTTTTGGAACTCTTTAACCAAAGGAGCCATCTTAATAGCCTCTGGTCTAGTTCCGAATACAATTAAATTCTTCTTCATATATTATTAGTCAAATCAAAAATCTTGCTTATTGAATGGGCAGCAATTTCAGCCAATTTTTATTTATTTTTTTGTTTTTCACTGCTTTCAAAAAGTACTATTTTCCGTCTTATATCCAACGTTTTGAAATGGATTTTAATGTTTTTCCCTAATTTTTTTTCAACCTTGTCCGCTAACTGCAATAAATATGCCTGTTTTATGTTCTCTCCTAAAATTAACACATCTATTTTCCCGGAGTCCACTCCCTCAGCGTAGTCTCCTATTAAGCTAACCTCCTGAATATCTCCTGCTTTTTGTAGGATTTTCTCCACGATTTCGTCAATACCTAAATAGGCATGAATTAGTTTTTGTAATGGCCCAAATAAAGAATGTTCGGTATTGGCCTTGTATAAAATCTTATTCTTAGATGTACTTTTCTCTAAAAAACCCGCTTCTGACAACTGATTAAGTTCTTTGCGAATGGAGTTGGTAGATTCCTGGAACTCATCAGCCAGTCCACGTAGGTGCCCTTGATTGCCTGCAGAAACAAAAAACTTAATCAACAGTTTGAGCCGGGTTTTGGAAGTAATTAATGAGTCCAACATCGGTTTAGTTTTAATGAGTAACAAAAGTACTCAATACAATTAGGTAATGCAAATGAAGAAATTGTTAAATAACAATTGTAACTTCTGACTATTTACATATATCTTTTCAAACGGTTTAATTACCAAGGCTTAAGCGCTATAATTCACGTGGAACATCAAGGGAAAAAGAAATAAAATTGGGCTCCCTGTAACAAGGCGCCCTAAAAAAACAAAAAACAAGCGTTATTTTGACACAATTAAACCTCAGCTTCTTGATAGAGATCTGAAATAGGTAAAGTTGCTGTAAATGACTCTGGTCTATTTTGCTCAAAATTTAACACACCTGAGATAGTTACCCGTCCACCAGTTAAGTTTTCAATTTTTGCTGCCCTTCGATTCACCTTAAAGCGAACAGAAACATCAGACTTTATATTGTCTTTCCGTTCAAATGGAATGACCAAAATTTGCTCCAAATTAACATCCAAAGCAGAATGTAATGGCTTTACTTTTCGAATAACAATATTCTTGAGACGGTCATCGTTTCGTTCGGCTTTGAAGACAAACACCCCACTTCTGGCATTTCTATCGCCACTGTATTGCCCCGGGCGCTCCTGAAACATATAGCTGACAGTCATTCCAACGCTTCTATTAAATCGTTGCTCAAGTTGTCTTTTCCTCCAAAAAAGATACCCCCCTAAAAATAAAAAAATAAGTACGGCTATGGTCATCATATCAATATGTTGGTTAAAATTAAATGACTAACGTGTTGCACACATCGGTGCTATTAAACACAACCAAATATCTGATATTACTATTAATTCAACATTAAATCGACCAGGGACAAATAAGGGACATTTGAGAATGCACTCGCAAACAGCCCCCTATGCAGATTAACTTTTTATTAACAAAGTCCCGGGTATAGGTTTGAATAAAAAGTACAATTCCGAAACAAAGGAGCCAGATCATAATATGATCCGGCTCCTTTGTCGATCTAGTCAATCAGTTTGGACTGATGACGTTCTAAAGTATTATATATTTTTTTGACGTCCTGCGACTTTTCTTTCTGCAGTACAAGAATGGCATCTTTGGTATGCACAAGTATACTATCTTTTAAACCAACAAAGGCAGTATAAACATCCGTACCTATGACCATATTACCATTTTCATCCACAGGATGCCCTGTCTGTTTTAAATAATCATACATAGATTCAAAAGATCCGAGATCTGACCATTGAAAACTTGTTGCAACCACGCGAATTTTTTTGGACCGTTCCATGACCGCATAATCAATAGAAATGGATGGGATCTCTTTTGACAGAGTCAAGCCGAGCTCCCCATCCTGGCGATGCTGCCAGGCATTAAACGCTGTTGCATATACCTTGGGTTCAAAATTCTGTAATTCGCTAAGAAAAGTGTCTGCACGGAAACAGAACATCCCTGAGTTCCATAGGAAATTGCCTCGCTCAATAAAATCTTCCGCCGTATCTTGATTTGGCTTCTCCCGAAAAGATAACACCTTATCATCTTTGTATTCAATATAACCGTAGCCCGTTTCAGGTCGTGTTGGCTGTATACCAAAGGTGACAATATAACCTTTGTTTGCTTTTTCAATTCCGGATTGAATAGCCTTTGCGTAAGCATCATCGCCTACAATAACATGATCCGATGGCGTGACAATCAGAATATCGTCTGGCTGTGCTGCAAAAGCAGCAAATGCAATTGCTGCGGCCGTATTGCGTGGTGTAGCTTCCACAATATCGATATAGTCCACTTTATTGTTTTCCATCACCTCCCGGCTCAGGCTATGATTGTCACGATTGCCTACGACAATCACCTGACCGCATAAGGACTGATTACGCTTAATGGTCATTTCAAACAAAGACCCCTCTTTGAATAAAGAGAGATATTGTTTGGGATAGCTCTTCCGTGATAGGGGCCACAGCCGGCTACCAACTCCTCCAGTTAATACAACATGGATAATAGTACTCATGATCAATTAATTATTTCCCGCTTCCTTATCGGCTACGACTTTTCGTAAACCCGCACTTGAAAAACGATGTGTACGCTTATTATAATAAATTTCAATATTTTCTTCTACACAGTAGGATCTTCCTGTAAAATCAGTATCCCGATACTCCTCGCCAATAATACGTATATGAATTGGTAAAGCTTTGATCATATCAATCAAATCCTGTTCAGTCTCATAAGGGATTATCTCATCCACATAGCGGCAGCCCTCCAATTGAATATAACGTTCGACAATAGTCTGTGTGGGCTTGGCTTTCTCCGGAAATACCTCCGAAGGATCCGTATTAAGTCCAACGATCAGATAATCACAGTGTCGCTTAGCTTCTTCCAACATCATAATATGGCCAGCATGCAATAGATCGAATACACCAAAAGTAATTCCTATTTTCATCTAATTATGTTTTTTTGCTGATGAGAGCTCGCAAGCTCGGTTTCATCTTTCTCTAAATAGATTTTAAAACTGTTTCTTCATTTGAATTAGCATCCGCAACAATCTTACGCAGGCCTGAACTTGAAAAACGGTGGTCTCTACTGTTAAAATATAACTCAATACCCGTTTCCTCACAGTACTCCCTTCCTGTGAAGCTCTTCTCCCGGTATTCATCGCCGACAATACGCACATCGACTTTAAAGGACCTCAGGATATCCTCCAGATCCTGCTCAGTAGCATAAGGTACAATCTGATCCACATATTTACAGCCCTTGAGCTGAATATAACGTTCCACAACAGTTTGCGCAGGTTTGTTTTTTTCGGGACGATCCAAGGTCGGATCGGTCTGCAGACCACAGATTAAGAAATCGCACTGACGCTTGGCATCTTCAAGCATTTTGATATGTCCGGCATGTAACAAATCAAATGCACTGAATGTGATACCGATACGCGTATTTTTGGCTGGTATATTTACCATAATAACATTAAAATTTAATTATTAAAGGTACTTCCTTTATAAATTTACCAAATATAAAATTATAACAGGAGAACAATAGAAAATAACATTTAGTTCGACAAAATTAAGGCGAATATCACACCAAAGAAGGGACATCGGCATGTCTAAGGTACAAATTCGCACAGGCACGTGCATCGGAAAGTGCCTCATGGTGATTAAGTTCAATCCCTAGCACTTCACAACAGGCGTTCAGTCGGGCCGGCTTAAAGCCTTTTTCTTGATAAATCTTGAACGTGCATTCCCATTTTTCCATTAAACCCAAACTATCGTAAGGTAGATTATAATAATTCATGGTTTTACGCAATACTCCACGGTCAAATAATTCATTATGTGCAACCATAATTCGATTATTGATCAATGGGAAAATCCGGGAAAACAACTCTTTAAAAGTAGGCGCTTGTGCTGTATCTCTTGGCCTAATCCCATGAACACGCGTTGTCTGCCACATATATTGGTTTTGAGGAGGTTGGATCAGTGAATAAAACTCTTCAACGATAACCCCTTGCTCCACTACCACCAGGCCAATGGCACAAGCGGAGTTTTGGTTGGCCGTAGCTGTCTCGAAATCTATTGCTGTAAAACTTAATCCTGATTGCATGTTCACTCCTCCTAAAAGTCGAGGTAAAATTAGAGGTTTTTTAGATCATATCAAACCCCCGTTTGCAACAAGCTCTCCTGCTTCTCTTTTTTAGGCATTTCGATAATTTTTGCTTCTTTGACTACAGCCACTTCTGGAATCCGCTGTGCTCTTCTGCTTCTGCGCGCCCTCACCATCTGTATACGCCGGCGGCGTACAGCATGCTCGATTTCGCCTTTTATATGATAATTGTTAAAAATATACTGTTTGACAATGAGATAAAAAGCGCTCAATGCTGTTAATATAGCTATAGCAAAGGACCATTGCGTTGATGCATCAAATTGGACAATATAAATGACCGATGCGCCAAGCACTAACTGGACAAGGCCATAAACAGTGGAGACCAGCAAGCTACTGCGACCAACTTCGTTGCTTAACACATGGAGTAAGAATGTGCGATGTGGCTCAAAGATATGATAACCTTGGTAAACACGACGTGCAACGGACCAACCGATTTCAATACCATATACCCCGAGGAAAAGAACATACGTAAAATCACCCGTTTTAAGAATTAATTTGCCCAAAGCAAACAATAGCATAAAGGAGAGTACGGCTGGTCCTACATCTCCGGCGAAACAAGCTGCTTTCTTACGAAAGTTAAAAAATCCAAAAACAACCACCCCCAATAAGGTAAAGATCAGGAAATCTTGCTCGATATAATTAATCTTTGTATTAACGTAAAATAAGAGACCGCCCATGATCAATGTACAAAAAGCAGTCATCCCATTGATGCCATCCATAAAATTGTAAGCATTGATAACTCCAATCGTAAATACAAAAGCCAATACAAGGTAATACCAAGGATAATTGAATATACCGAACTCATACACCATAAGTAAAACGGATGCCAAATGCACTGTTAATCTTGCTGTTGGATGTACTCCTCGAATATCATCCAAGAATGAAATATAAGTTAAAAGCGTTAAGCCCAAAAAGAACCAGGGATACTGGAAATCGTTGTTTATAAAATATATAATTGCAGCGACATAAAAAATAATACCCGCCCCACGAATTGTCACCTTCGTATGTGAAGAACGCTCATTGGGTTTATCAATTATATTAAATCGATCTGCAATTTTTAAATAAAGAAATTCTAAGGCGAAAAGGAATATAAGAGTAAAGATATAAATCATAAAATGTAATTAGTGAGTCAAATAAAGCTGTGCAAATATAATAATATTAAGTTTTATTTAACAAACGTTACTAACAACATTTTCGCTACATTAAGAAAATATTTCTTTTGTTTTTTTTTTTGTAAATGAGGATCAATACAAAAAAACAGCTTTCTTGACTTGATAAAAAAGGAATCAGTGATCTTTTGCAAAAAGCATGCAAACAACTTAAATTAATACAGAGAAAAAAACGTTAACGTTTTTTTCTCTGTATTAATTTAATATCTTATTCTCTATTTCAACAAATAGTTTCTGCTCGGAGAAGTTATTCTTCACAAATAAGACACCATTCCTACCATGTTCTTGTCTAACTTGTGGGTTTTTATAATAGTAATCTATTGCTTCAGCAATCGGCTTGGGTGCAATTTCAGTGTATATACCTGTTATATTTTCTTGAATCGCATTGATACAACCAGTACTTTTGGTTGTGATTATAGGTAACCTACTGGCCGAAGCCTCTAATATCCCCACAGGAAAGCCTTCACGATATGATGGCAGGATGAAGACATCCATTTCATTGTAACATGAAGCAGTATCTTCTACAAAGTCAAAAAAACGAATTGAAGGACTATTTTTAATTTTTTGGAGTGTATCTTCTGGAACAGCATCCCGCACTTCCAAAGGTCCAACAATATGTAGATAAACATCAGATTTTCCATCTGCAAACTGTAGCCAGCCTTGTATCAACTCTACTACGCCTTTATCTCTAACAAGCCGACCAACATATCCGACTACGAAATCACTATTTTGCTTTGGCCTGTATTGAAAACGTTGTATATCTATTCCACTACAGGTTCCTTTTCCCAATACCATACTTTTGGCCGGATTATTCAGTTTGTAATCCTTAGATAGCCTCTGCAGGGATTCGCTTACGATCACCACATCTGTAGCTAATGCCCCCACAAATCTTTCAATCATGATCAATAATGTCCTTTTAAATCCTTTGGCTGTCTCAAAAACAACACCATGTCTAAAAAACACTCTTTTTTCTACTCTGGCTAAATAAGCTGCTGTAATCCCAATAAGTCCTCCTTTTGGCGAGTGTGCCACTACAATCGGAAATCTCTCTTTCCTTATAAATCTTGTCAACCGTAGAATGGAGAGAGCATCTTGAAGTGGCGAAATAGCCTTTAGAACTGCAACAGGAAATACTTTAAAGCCTTTTTCCTTAGCCTGTTTATAAAGATATTCATCCTCAGTACAAGCCACTGTGAAATCATACCCTTTCTTGGAAAAGTGTGAGAATTGATTCCCAAAAAAGTGATTAACCACAAATGACACGTTGATTACATGTAATATTTTTTTCATTCCGCACAATTAATTGTCACCCGCTATAATTTGTATTTTAAAGTGTTATATAGATTTATCAACTGATGTACTGTCGTTTCCAAATCATAATTTTGAGACCTTTGCAAACCTTTCTCTCGAATATTACAATAGAATATCGGATCGTCTAAAGATAAAATTTGTTCAGCAAGTTCCGCTATATTTCCTTTTTCAAATAATAATCCACCACCAGACACTACTTGAGCCAAACCATTGACATTCGACGCTATTGTCGGAATTCCACAGGCCATAGCTTCGGCGGCGGCTAAGCCAAACCCTTCCCAATGTGAACTTAGAATAGCAATATCACACATTTTTATTAAGGAATAAATATCTGTTCGTATTCCTAAAAAAGTCACCCTTTCGCTAACACCTAACGCTATTGCAAGCTGTTTGACAGCTTCAAAGCGTTCCCCTTCTCCGATGAACAGCAATTTAAATTGCTGGGGAAGCAATTGTAATGATCGAACCACTGTGTCTTGATCTTTCTCTTGTCGAAATGCTGCCACCATGCACATCAATTTGTCCTGATTACCAAATCCAAACAGGCTTCTGTCATGCGCCACAGCTTCATTAATACATCCTATTTGGATTCCATTATTTATCACCTTGTACTTGCTGTCGGCTGCTCCCATTTTATTCTGCAAAGTTATTTTCACGCTTTCACTTATGCAAATGATAGCTGTATACATCGAATAAATCACGCGTTCCAACGGACGAAACACCCAACTTTGAAGCCGACGGTTGGAAGTACTATGTTCTGTAAATATTAACGTTGTTTTACTAAATGATAAAAGCTTTGCCAAAGCAACAAAATACATGGACGGAAAAAGGTGTACATGAATTAGCTCATATCTCTTTAGGTAGGGAATTAACTTGAAGATATAAAATGGATTATAAAATGATTTCCCCAGGAATTCAATTCGAATGTTTGACTTTTTCTGTAATTCTTCAAAAAACGGCGTCCGCTCTCCATTTAACAATAATAAGTCAACCTGGAACTTCCCTTGTACTAAGCTGGGCAAAATAGAAATAATTAATTTCTCAGCACCACCTGTATGGAGACTATTGATTACATGTAAAACCTTCAATATGAATTACTTTAATGGGTGACAACACTATTAATTAAAATTTCCGCTTCTTAATTATCGCTCTTATCTGGCTGATGCGTTTCCAACTCAAAACGAAAGCGGGAAATAGTAAAAGGAAAATTAGGAATTTATTTCGCGAATGATAAAAAATCTCTCTAAAACTTTTGTTTCCCGAGATAGAATATGATATATATTTGACGTAATTTTTGGCTGCAGACAATAAATCGAGTGGTTGATCTTGGAGCATACGCTTCTCAAGTATAAACCCATTAATATTATTTGCCGCAAGATTAGTTGTACTGGAGGATAAACCATCTGCTAGGTAATCTCCAGCATATAAAAGTTTATTTACGCATCTAAATTTTCCGTATCGTTGCATATTCATGTAGATAACACCTTCGGGAATCAGTTTTTCCCCCGGATAGGCAGCGACCAAACTTTCTTTATATAAAGCGGTATGTACAATAAATAGTTTATCACCTTCACATTTGTACTTTCCAAAGTACATCTCGATGTAGGTCGAAGTCTCCAAATTAAACTCGGTACCGATAATTTCTCCTACTGTGTTTGATTTGAGAAATACCAAACCGATCTCCTCCGCCCTCAACTCCGAAATATATCGTTTGATGAGTTCCAATGCATTTGGGAGCAGATAATCATCAGAATCCAAGACCAATGTATAGGTCCCAACAGGTTTTTGGTCAAATGCATGAATAACAGCATTTGTCTTGCCCGCATTATTCTGTTTTATATATCGGATATTTAGTTTCTTCTCATCAAGCCATGGCTGTACTATTGACATCGTATCATCCGTAGATCCATCATCGACCAGAACCCATTCAAAGTCATGGGGGTCAAACTGAATGAGTGTCTGATAAATTCTGTGCAAACAATAGCCTCTATTGAAACTCGGTGTAATGATAGAAAGCAACATTAAATTAAATTGTACGTTTCAAAATTAGTTTTAGTAATAAAACGGTTCTGCTCTTTCCAATCCGAAAATTATATTTAAAAATATAGAATATCTTTTCTATAAAATTCAATTCGGGAAATTTAAGATAGGCTTCAAAAACAACTGATTGTTCAGGAGTAAACTTTTTTCTAAATCTTTCGTAAAATGATTTGTTCGCCTCATAATGTCCGCGATCTAAGATAGGAGTAGCGTGATTAAAAAAGCTACGCATACGGTCTAGCAAAGAGGTGGCAACATGGCCAGTTACATTCTTATCGTGTTGGCGATAGAGCATAAGAGACAGGTCGATGTACTTCAACTTACCAAAAGATACTGCTCCCATTGTCATATAATGATCATGCATGATGATGAAATCCGGAAAATCAATGACTTCATTAAGAAGTGCACGATTAAACATCAAGGAACACCCCTGGACGCCACTATTTAAAAAAAGACTATTTGCTAAACAATCCCGCTCAAAAAGATTGACCTTATCTTTTGTAATATAGACACCGTTATAGGCAAACGCATTACAATATACAACCATCGGCTTTTCTTCTAGTTTTATTGCATCATATAATGTCTGCAATTTTGACTCAAACCAAATATCGTCCTGGTCACAGAAAATGATATGTTCTGCGGTGGCATAAGATAATAAATGCAGAAAATTCTTAGCAGCAGAATGACACATGACAGCGTCTTCTATGATATATATTCTAGGATCAATAGACTGATATTTCTTCAAAATCAGCATGGTGTCATCAGACGATCCGTCATCATGGATAACTAATCTCCACTCGTTAAACGTCTGACCAATAATAGAGAGGAGTTGACTCTCTATAAATTTTCCGCCATTATATGTTGCAAGTAATATATCAATCATAAAAAGGTAAGTTATACGGTCTAACCAAGTCAACGTTAATCATTCTCATACCATAAAATAAAAAAAATGAGGCGATAAAAAAGTAATAGATGACAAACAGGTATCGTTCTCTTACTCTTTCCGCCATTAAACTTATCGTAATAGATATTAATATACTGGAAAATTGGAAGAGGATAAAAGAAAAACGTTGAAAAATCGAAATATTGATAAAAAGAAAATTCATCGCCACTGCTATAGAAACCAATTTAAAATAAAAATCACCGGTTCTAATGAGAAATGACTCTTTATTCAGGTGTTCCGCTTTAAAATTTACAAGGAAGAAATAGAGCAGGCATATACAATAGCCTACCAAAGAAATGGACGCACTGCCCAGGCTTTCATCTTTTAAGTAAATATCCATGTGATCGGTACCATTGCCGAAAACTGAGAATAGAAGTTGGAGCGTCAGCAATTTCCCAATGAAAATACATGGTATGGGTATAACAACGTACCAAATTTGGCTTCTAAATAATCGAATAATAAGTATAGCTAAGGGAAGAATAACAGCTGAGTTGTGAAAACCTAATGCAAGAATAAAAGTTAATATGGTATAAAAGTACTGCTTTTTGAAAAAATAATACGTACTCCACATACAGATTGCAGCACTCAAACCGTAGCGTATCTGGGTAAAATCCCTATAGAGATAGAAAAAACTGATATAAAATAACAGACTTAAAAAAAAGTAATCAGATTTCTTCCAGAAAAAAATATAATTAAACAATGCTGTAACTATTGCCATAACTATAAAAAGTATCCTATAATTTCCTCCTAATAAGGCAATCAGCTTGTTGAGAAATACATAACCTTTTTCAACATAACCGTAACCTCCAGCAATGATCTGGTCAAAAGTAGAATTGGTATAGGATCCGAACATCTCCTGGTAAGCAACACTGTCATTGTCAATACCAACCTCACGAAACCCTACGATAAGCGTTACTAATGTGCAAAATGAAAAATAAACCAAGAATTTGACCGATCTTGATTCTGTGAAATCAAATATGCAGAGCAGATAACTCGTTATAAAAATAATGTAGTATAGTGCCATAGTTTTTAATCCAATAATTAAAAATTCAGTCCTTCTAAAAGAGAACTCCAATAAAATTGACTTCTATAAAACAAAACGTTTTGTTTCAACGTATTGATCTCCACTATCGTGCTCTTTGAAATATACTCTCCCCAAGCATCAATTGGCAAAAAACATGCTATATTTTTATGTGCTAATACCCCTTGTGTTTCCGATAATCTTGTTGATAGAATAGGCAGACCCGCGGCGAGATAAAAAGACACTTTGGTTGGATAGCAGATATTATAGTAGAACCTACTGTCGTCATAGGGAATAACGCCGACATCGCAAAGCGAAGAGATCTGGAGTGCTATAGGATCGCTAAAGACACCTAAGTATTTAATATTAGGAGTAGTATCACCTTTCAGCTCCTGCGCTATCCATTGCCCTCCGGGTCCAAGTAAAAACAGTTCATGTTGAGACTGTTTAAAAATTCCAATCAAATCTTCAATTTGACGTCCTTTATTCAAGGAACCTACATAAACATATTTTAACTTATTCGAATTTTTAACCAACAGAGATTCGTAAATAGTTTGATCAAATACTTCTAATTTATCTGACCCATTCAATATAACTTGACATTGTTCTGCTTTTAGCTGATATTCGTTTATTACGTAATTTCGCATACTATTAGATGCAAAATCAAATCTTATTCTTTTAAGGTTAAAAAGATTTTTTTGAAAAGATTGGCAAAAAGATAAGTTTGGTAATTCTAGATCTTTACTTTGTTCGAAAGGCAAATCGTTTACTTCTATATGCAAAACATGTTTTTTGGAAATCTGGTCAAGCATGATAAAGATAAGACGTGACAAACCCATCCGAAATAAAAACGTGGGGAATAAAACAAAAATTGCCCCCATGTGCAAATAAATGTAATCGTTACGTCGAACGCTAAAATAGAAAATAAACTTCAGGGTGTTTATGATCCTATCCAGTATATTCATAGAAGTAAGATCCATTATCTTTACATCAGCACGCATTTTAAAATATTGATAAAAAGCCTCATTACGTACAGCACCGCCCTCTGAAACAATTCCCTTAAAATGTTTAATGTAAAACTTCATAACACCACCTTCTTTTAGTTTTAGACCGCCCTTTTCCTCAGACTTTTAATCCTCCAAAATATTTTTGGGAATGCTGCTAAAATAACACAGGAACATTTCATCTTCAATGGAACATTTCTTTGTTTAAGTATTGCTGGAAGATTTTCTACTAATAGCCGTCTTGTGGTTTTATTCTTATAAGTTATTGCTAATATGGCAATATTCAAAAGTTTCGCATTAGCATTCTGCACAATAAGATCATTGTAACCTCTTTTTCTAAAAAATGTTGTTCGCAGATCAAAAATAGCTAATATATCTTGAATTCGTTTAGACGAAATTTCCTTCGTAATACTCGATTCTCGCTGCCTATAATAGTAAAGAGGCGCTGAACAATAAGTAACTGACTGTACTTTAGCATACAATTCATGAATAATATATTCATCTTCATGTAGAACACCAACTGAATATCGCAATCCATCCCAAACAGATCTTTCATAAAGCTTATTACAAGCAATTACATTTCTTGGAGTCCAACACTTGTTATATAAGTTATTAAGCATGTATTCCCCGGTGTATAATTCGAATGTATTTTTATGTGTAGAATCTATCTTCGGTATAATCGTTGAAAATTCGGTATAATCACACATCGAAATCGAAGCATCTGAGTCATGTAACATACTTAACAAAATACGGATAAAATCCTCATTTATAACATCATCCGAATCTATAAAAGAAATATATGCTCCATGTGCAATATCTAATCCTACGTTCCTCGCATCTGAAAGTCCGCCGTTATTCTTATGGACGACTTTAATACGTGCATCTTGGTTTGCATATTCGTCACAGATGTTTCCTGAATTATCCGGTGATCCATCATTTATTAAAATAATTTCTAGGTTTTTGTATGTTTGCTTAATTACACTTTCAATACAGTCACGAAGATACCGTTCCACATTATAAATGGGAATAATAATAGAGACCAAAGACGCTTGGGAGTTGTTTACATTATTCTGAATAACCCTTTCCATTATTTCTTTAATTTACAATAGAAGGCCACCAATCGTTCAAATTTTTTAGGTCCCAACAACTTCAGTAAAAATTCATTTTTATTCCACCGCTTTTTAGTCGGCAACCAGGATCCCGCAAAATGATGTATACAATATGTATTTGCTGTGATATTAATCTCTTTTGTTTTCCAACTTTTCGGGCAAAAATACTCACTAGGATAAAAAGTGCAATAATTATTTATCTCCTGAAAAGAGTTCTGAAGTATAAGTCCTTTACCTTTCATAAATTGAGTTATTACTTCGGTATTGGTTGTCATATCCAGCGATCCGTCACTTAGATAAAAGCTCCTACTATCATAATATGCCAAAAGATCGCTAACCCATAGACCATTTCTCTCGCTTGCCATTAAACCCGTGGGCACATAATTATTATCTTCAAACCCCGAAAAAGCGACATGTTGAGTTAAAAAATGATCCAGAGGTTTTAAGATTTCCACATCGCTATCTACGTATATACCACCAAATTCTTTCAATACATGTAATCGGCATACATCCGAAACAAAAGCAAATTTACGTTCTGTATAAGCTTCCGCTGCGTAAGGATATAAATTAATATCAAAATTATCTTCGTTCCAAAGATGTAGCTCATATTCGGGCAAATATGTTTTCCATGAGGCAATGCATTTCAATACCAAATCAGGCATCGCTCCACGGCCGAACCAACAATAGTGTATTATCTTCGGTATCATATATTTAACTTTCCTTTCACTTCCATATATATTTTGTTCATAATGGATTTATCAAAAAACACTACTACACAAACAACTAGTAGAATTACAGTCAAAATTGATAGATTTAAAATAAAACCTTGCCAGCTATCCAGTGAGATAATAGCAAAGTATTTCCATAAATATGCAATAAGCATTAATATTAAAAAACTACCAAATCCCTTTCCTATTCGATTATAAAAATATCCAGGGCTTTCTCCTAAACATCGTGCAGCATAGAGAGGTGTAAATGTAAGATGACTAATTATACCGGTCAAAAGAGCCGCAGTTGGGATAGCATAAAGTCCCAGTTTGGAAAATTTACACAGCAAAATAACCGAAATAATACTGAGAATAGAAATAAAAATACCCCAAAAGGACGCCAATCTCAACTTATTTGTGATTACAAAGACATGATGTATTGTTTCGATAGTCCCATGTATAATAAAGGGTATAAGAGTTATAACCGATAACAGATAAAGCTGCTCGGAATCTTCATGTGGAAGCCAAAGTTTGAAGAATTCTTGTCCAAACACAAAGAAAACAGCTATAGGAAGCAATAAAACAATAAAAATAGCTTTAAAAGAAAAATCCAAATTAGCCTTCATTTTTTTTAAATCATTATTTGCATACGCTTTTAAAAGCTCTGGAAGGAAAAGCGGTACAATAATACCCAAAAGCATCTGGAGAGCTATAGGCACCATTTTAGTAAGAGAAAGGACCCCCATTTCACTGGCTCCAAAGAAACGATTTGCCAATATTAGATCTAATTGAGTGTTAATGACATTCGATAATGCTAGTACCGAATTCCATATCCCGGCTCCAATTAGCGTAGAAATAGCTGCCAATGAAAAATTATTAAAAGAGAAAATAATCTCCGGCATTATATTTTTTGTAAGCCTGTAATTTGCATACATAAAATATAATGATGAAAAAAACGAGGCTACCCCTAGGAAATAAATTCGTGGCGTGAAAATATAAAATAGAAGAATAATGATCAGCAACCTAATGACGTTCATCACAATATTAATCATTGCTAATTTGTCGAATCGATTCAGTGCAAATGCGCTTACAGAAAATATGGAAGAGGAAACATTAATAACTAATCCTAAAAATACAAAGGCAAATAGGAGCTTAACATCCAACTCGATATTGACAGGAATGTCTAGAATATGCTGGGCAAAATAACAAAATAGCCCACCAATAACTATAAAAAAAAAGGAAACCAACAAGTTCCCGAATAGAACGGAATTGAAATAGACGTTTACCTGCTTTAGATCTTTTTTCTCAAGACTAATGGTAATAAACCGACTAGACATGGAGTTCAAAGCAGTTGTTACTATTCCGGCATACATAATAAAATTGCTAGACAGCGGGTAAAAGCCATAGGCTTCCTTCCCTAGTGTATCAACAATATAAGGCGTCAAAAAAAAAGTCAATCCCACCCCCGTCAAAGCACTCATGCAGTTTGACAGCAAATTCACTAAAAAACGCCTCAAATCCATTTGAATAATATTAATTAGCCATTAAATCTCGGAATGATTTAATTCCCAACAAAGTAACAATACAAATGAAAGAGGCTAAAAATCCACCAACGATCAAGCCTTTTAATTTACTTGCTTTAATAACATGAAGGGGGTAGATCGGCTGGTCTACCACTTGAATAAGGGGAGTCTCTTTTAGTAAAGCCATTTTTGACATTTCTAAATTTTGCACGAGCTGACCCAATATTGCTCTATTTGTTTCCGCAGAAAACTGTGATTGCTGTGTAGGAATCAGACGCTGCGATTGTCTGGTCGGGTTAAGATTGGGGGTTGCGTCGGCGACTACGGCCGACGCGCTGATAGCGCCATTCATCACCGCACGAACAGAATCGGTCTTTTGCTGTAAAATTTGAATATTATTTAAAGATTTTTTTGTTTTAGTTTTGATGTAAAAATTATTTACCTGACCTACCAGCTCTTCATTAAATTCTTTTGAAAACACTTCATCTTGGGATAGCACATCAACTTTTATAATCGAAGACTTTTTGTCAAGCTTACCCACCTCAAGGTTATTTCTATTTATATCCTGTACTGTTCTCTGAAGAATACTATCTCTTAAACGAATATTTTTAGAATTTAGGTCTTTTAAAAAATCAATTTTCAACAGCTCAGGGTTTGATTTTTTCCACATCTCCCTTTCTTTGGTCAATTCCAGATAGCGATCCAAAAGAAGTATTGAGCTGTCGCTAACTGACGGTTGCAATAGCGTAGATTCGATCATTTTTCTAGATCTATATAATTCAAATAAATTATCGCCCTGAAAGATCCCACCCCCTGTTTGTCCCAAATCAACACCTGCCAAAGCTGCTAATCCAGCAACCTGTCCAATTCCTCCGCCTCCACTTTCACCTGATTCTAAAACAAATGTCGTTGTGGATCTGAAAGTTGGTGTTTGCATTTTTGCATAGAAAAAACCTAACATTGCACCCAAAATGCTAACGATTAGGATAATATACCATTTCGAAAATAAATAGCTAAATAACGCTGCTACTTCTAAAAGTATCTCCTTTAGGCTAATCTTTTCAGAATTATTCTTTCCGTCCATACTATCTCAATAAACTTACAATAATAGCCGCCAAGGAGGCAATACCTGTTCCCAGTCCAACCCAACCTTGAGCGCTCATTCGCTCTCTTGGCGCACGTTTCGGGACAACAATTTCCGCTCCCGGTTTTACTTCAGGATACCCGCCCGATTTACCTTTTACAGCGCCGTTGGCATACTGAACAAAGACACGTTTTTTCAAGGCATTATCCGTAAATCCACCAGCTTGATTGATATAGTATTTTAGGTTTTTACCTTTGACATATACGACGTTATTGGGATTCAAAACCTCTCCTACGACCTTCACTGTTTCCAGTTCTTTGGGCACAGTAATAATATCACCATCTAATACCAATAAATCGCCTTTTTCGTAAGGCTTCTCCAAAATTTTATTTAACTCAATCCCAACAAGATCACTTGGTTCAACATCAGCAGCCGTCATCCCTTGCTGTGACACCTTCGCTAAGGCACTACTTTTTGCCTTTGAACTGTCTGTATTCTCTTCGTCGTTTTCCTTATCTTGTTTATTTTTATTATTATCTCCTATCGCGTCCAAACTATCCTGCTCCAACTCTTTTTTCAAACGTTCTTTCTCTTTTTTCTCCTCTGCTTTCAATTTGGACATCCCCGTACGTTTTAAAGATGCTCCTTCAGTATAAGCATACGTTGTTAAGCCACCCGCCCGCTTGACGATGTCTGAAATACGTTCATCCTCGCGTGAAATGGTATAAATACCCGGGTAGAGTACCTCACCCTCAATCGTCACTTGTCGCTGTGTACGGAACCCCGCGTCTCCTAATACCGAAACAACATCATAAGGTTGCAAAGCGATAGTCGGATCTGTAAGGATACCATCTTTAATATCGACTAAAATCGTTTGCGAAGAACTATGATCGTCAGCATTGCGCTGTTGAAGTCTTCGAGCAATCTCCACGCGTGCATTTTTAGCAGCCTCAGTAAATCCACCAGCTTTTTGAATAACGTCACCTAGCGTTGCATTGCTAGCGAAAGGTAAATCACCAGGAAAACGTACTTCGCCTTGAACGGTAAATTTATATTCGGCACGTAAATCAAAAATAGAAGCGATTTCGATCTTGTCCTCACGCTTCAATGGTATATCAGCAACTGTACCAGCCAATACTTCCCGTACATTAAAATTGATCAGTTCTGACGTATTATCTGCTTTCAAACGGTTAATGATCCCTCGTTCCAAAAAGGCATCCTCACGCACACCATCGGCCATTTCAAGCACTTGCTTGAGCGTCAGACCTGACTCCAAACCAAATATACCCGGACGGAATACCGCCCCAAGCACAGATACCCGATTGGCATAACGTTCCAATATCGGCTCAACAATATATTGATCTCCACCCTTAGGCGTATAATTTGCGAATTGATCAGCGTAGACATCTTGCACACTGCGCTCACGTCCTGTTGTTTGCAAAACCTTGATCTTTGCAGTATAGGCATTCTCTGTAAAATCGCCTGCATAACGCAAGATATCGGATAAGGATTCTCCTGCTACAGTCTCGAAAATAGCAGGTCGCTTTACTTCACCCTCAAACTGCACACGTGCTCCATATACAGGAATATGGATAATATCTTGATCCTGTAGACGTATATTACCTTGTTGTATACCATTAGCCAAGAAGTCATAGACATCGATTGTGCTGACGACACGATTACCACGGATCACTTGGATCTGACGGTAGGTACCATTTTTATTAGGACCTCCAGAAGCATAGAGTGCATTGAAGACTGTGGCTAAAGAGGGTAAACTATAGGTACCTGGTTTGGAGACAGCTCCGGTCAAGGTAACGCGAATGGTGCGGATATTACCAATTGTTACACTTACATTGGTCCTTCCTGAACGGATTGCAGGATAGGTTCCACTCAAACGTTGTTCAATCTTGCTCTTCGCCGCAGCGATCGATAAGCCCGCAACATTAATCTGACCAACATATTCCACCTTGATCATTCCATCTGGGCTGACAGGAAGTGTATAAGAAGCTTCATTATCACCAGTGATATCCAATAAGATCTCATCATCAGGACCAATGATATAAGAACTTGGCGTCGCCATCCGAAGATTAGGTTCAAAAGTAATACTATTATTTTTAAACAAGTCCGCGCCAAAAATCTTCAATTTTCCATCATCATGCTGAACGGAATCGGGATTATCATTGCGTTTATTCTGTAAGGAATCTGTCGTATTTACACCCCCCACTTGACGACCAACTGCTCGTCCTGTGGTAGCGGTCGTATTAGTTCGCTGCGATTGATCGGGTTGTTGTTTCTTACGCTTAATTTTCGCCAAACGTTCTTTTAATTTTTGTACTTCAACAGCAGACACCCCTTGCGCACGAGCAAAACCATCTAGCTGACTTTCATCATAGCCCATTAAGGCAGCTTGTTTTACGTATTGCTCTATCTGTGCATCTGTCAGATTATCTACTTTGATATTGGCAGGATTGGTCTGTGCGTATACTGAGCCCACAAATCCGATCATGCAAAACCATAATACTATTTTTTTCATTCGATATATTGGCGTTTGCCGCAAAATTAGTAAAACTATTTAATTAAATCGTTTAAAATATTTACACCAGTGGTTCTAAACAGGCAGGAAAGAGCTCTCTACCTCCTCGCATAAATCTTTCGCTATTCAGGTATCTAACGTAAAAAGGCTTTCTTTTGCTACGACTTGCCCCAAAGAAATCAGGAACTTCAATTTAAATAGTGGCCAGGCACATAGGCAGCTGTAACCTCAATTAATGCTGTCGATTCTATCCATGGAATCCTGAAAGTTTTATTAACTTAGCGAAGTTAAGCATTAAATTAGAATGAAAAGTTCAACTCTTGGTTTTTGGTTGCCGATAGGCATGATTGTAGGTCTTTTGTGGGCCTGTGATGGAAATAATAAATCAAAAAAAGAAAGTAACGAAACAATACCGCAAAAAGCGAGTGCCATGAGTACCGCAGATAGTAGCTTGTTACATTTCTGGGATAAATTCGACATGAAAGACACTGCTCAGGTTAAAAATCCAGACAAAGGAGAGCAGCAACTCGCTGATTTTATCGGATTATTATCAAAAACACCTGATTCCGCTATGCGAGACAAAGCGGTAGACCTGATGTTAGACAAAGCCAAATCCAATAGAACCAGTTTCGACTACTTCATCAAACTATACGACCGTTATCTCTATGATGGTAATTCACCGATGCGAAATGACATCATCTACGAGTCTGTTCTACGTTATATGATCAAAACAGATTTATTATCGGATCTGGAGAAAGAGGCCTATAGACCTGTCTACAAGTTAGTGTTGCGTAATAAGGTAGGTCAACCCGCTGAGGATTTTAGCTATGAGCTGGCCAATGGGACAAAACAGAAACTATCACAAACTAAAGGAAAATTCACCTTTTTGATCTTTTATGACCCCGATTGTGCCCATTGTAAGGAGACGATTCACCAACTCCGTGATACGCCACAATTGGTTGAGTTATTCTCGCAACTACAAGTGCAAGTATTAGCCATCGACCCTTGGGGAGATCGCAGTAAATGGAAAAATTATATGCCAGAAATGTCCGAAAAATGGATCAATGGTTTTGATACCGATAGCAAGATACTGTCGTTCAACTTGTATGACCTCAAGGCATCTCCAACAATATATCTGTTGGATGAAAACAAGAAAGTCCTATTAAAAGACACGTATTTACAACCAGTGATCCAATATTTTGTTCAACCCAATCAATAATATATGGCTGAACATTCGGAAGACAATAAGACACGTGTTATCTCCAATGAGCTCTATTTTACCGAAGTACAAGGTATGCTAAATGAGGGCAAGGAAGTTCGTATCCGTATCAAAGGCGGGAGCATGCGTCCTTTTATTGATGACGGAGACAGCGTTTTATTACAGGCTTATCGCGGTGAACCTTTGCAACTAGGCAGTAATATATTGGCCAAACATGAGGGGAAATATGTTTTTCACCGTTATGTAGGAGAAAAGAATACGCAGATCGTATTAGCAGGCGATGGCAATCTTGTATTGCGGGAGTATATAAGTAGCAAAGATATTATTGCGGTCGCTTCTATTCATTTTCCACAAAACTCAGCATTGGAAATTAATTTAAATCGTAGTTGGGCGAGATTACGCGGTTTAGGATGGTATCATATTCGTCTGCTACGCCGGGTTATTGCAAAACTGAAACGCTTAATAGCCCGATAGAGCAGATCCTACTGAAGAAACTGAAATCTATAACGACAAATAAAAAGGTTGAAAAAATAATTATTAACTTTGATTTTACTTATTCTATTTAACCCTAATACGTGATATACCCAAATACGATAAACAAGTAAGAAAAATTTGGGTATTCAATAGGATATTAAAACCGCCGAAGGCAGCATGAGTATATTAAAAAAGGAAAATTAGCTCATGAATAAACAGATAATTTATATATGAAATTAAGATCGGATTTAGTATTGAGAACAATTGGTTCAGATCATTTAATTGTTGACCCGAGTCAGGATATGGTTGATTTATCAACGGTATACACACTAAACAGCACTGCAGCATGGCTTTGGGAGCAATTAAAAGAAAAAGAGTTTGACACGACCACAATCGTTAAACTACTCTGTGAAAACTATGAGGTGGAAGAGGAACAAGCACAATCCGATGCTAAAGTTTTACTTGCGGATTTTGAGAAACAAGGACTATTGGAAAAATAACCTTTCCATTGATCTATCCAAATGAACAACAACAGCCTGAAACAACATGCGCGCTGGGCATGGTCAGTCAGCGATGGTTACCGCGGTAGATTGCTCCTATACTTTGTATTGGAACTGATCTGTATCGGTCTTTCCCTGATCTTTGTATACCTGTCCAAAAAAGCAGTTGATGTGGCGACTTCCCCGGGAGTATTATCCCTTAAGTGGCTGTTGATCGGCATTATTGGAAGCATCACGCTAAATGTGGCTATAAAAGGCTATTCAGGCCGTCTTCTGGAGCGTGTCAAGCTCATGCTTACACTCCAACTGCAACGAACCATGCTCGATGCACAGATGTTATCCGTATGGAAACTGATCAAAAACTGGCATACAGGTGATATCCAGATCCGGATTCAGACTGACTGTGAAGAAGTTGCCAATACCATTGCCAATATGGTGCTTTCCTTTGTATTGACTATTATCCAACTATTGGCTTCGGTCGGCTTCTTATGGTATATGGATCCGATGCTTGCGCTTATGATCCTGGCCATATCACCTCTATTTGTATTTTCAAAGATTTACTTCCGCAGAATGCGCAAATTGAGCAAGGAGGTAAAAGAGGAGGAAAGTAATTTTTCAAAAGTTCTCCAGGAAAATTTACGTTTCCGTTTGCTTATCCGCGCCATGGGCATTTTCCCAAAAAGGAGGGCAAAATTGACAGCAAGTCAGCAGCAGCTTTTCTTACTGAAAATGCGTCAGATTAATTTTTCAACCTATACCCAGGGCGCTATGAAAGTCGCCATGAATGCAGGATATTTGGTCGCCTTCATCTGGGGAGTCTATCGGCTACAATCCGGACAGATTACTTTTGGAACAATGACGGCCTTTTTGCAATTGGTCGCTCGAATTCAAACACCAATTCTTGCATTGATTGCTTATATTCCAGGTTTTGTTCGCTTTCGGGTATCTGCAGATCGGCTACTGGAATTACAAGAAGGTGAGATTGAACCTCAAGTAAAACAGGAGCGCCTGAACAAAACAGAAGAACTGCGCATCACCGACCTATCCTTTCGTTACGAGGACAAATGGGTACTGCAGCAGTTAAACCTTTCCCTCAAAGTGGGTGAACCAACAGCAATTATTGGTCCCAGTGGAAAAGGAAAGACCACCTTAATCCGTCTATTGTTATCACTGCTCAAAGCTGAAAAAGGCGATATCACATTGGTAGACATAGATGGAGAACGATCGCTGGAGGCAAAACATCGCGTCAATTTTGCCTATATCCCACAGGGCAATTCACTCTTTAGCGGAACAATACGGGAAAATCTTCTCCTCCATGTGAAAGAAGACGGAGTGCTAGATATAGAACAGGCGCTATGGTTGGCCTGTGCAGAATTTGTATTTGACTTTCCAGATGGCGTTGATACCCTCGTAGGGGAATCCGGTATGGGTTTATCCGAGGGACAAGCGCAACGTATCGCTATTGCCCGCGCGCTGATGCACGATGGTGATATCTGGCTCTTTGACGAAGTAACCTCTGCATTAGATAGAACGACTTCAGATATGCTTACACAACGCCTGCTCGAATATGGAAAACATAAAATATGTCTATTTGTAACACACGACTTACATCTCGCAGATAAATGCCAACACCGCATCTACCTCGATTAATGTACTAGCAGTGATTAGCAAATACAAATAGTTATGAAAAAAATCTGGGCATACCAATAAATATAAAAGACGAACCGAGCCTTCAAGCTCATGAAGTAATTATTACATAGGAACTGAATTATGAATATAACGAATTCACCTGAGTTATCTCAAACCCGCTACCGCATCGCTGACTTAATCTTGGAGTTTAACCATCCAACTCATATTGCTTTGAATCATATCCTGGGTTCCTTTCGGGATTTTCAGATCGGTATTGCTGACGATAAAGCTGATATTACAATTAATATCAGTCTAGAAAAAGCACCAGTAACAGCGGATATGGGGTTATTGCGGACAGATGAGTCTATTGCTTGGGGAGATCGCTTTCGTTTTTATGAGAAGGAGGACACATTTATTACGACAATAGTAAATGATAACGGAAATGGAACTTGGTATCAGTATAGCAACCGCAACTTTGAGCGATCTACGATTTATGTTCCTGAGAGCTCAGCAGCTGAACAGAGTGCTGTAATTACCTGGATGTCCATGATGATATTCGGCCAAGCCAGCCTTCTACATGAGACCATTATGATCCATGCCTCCGTGGTCAATCATCAAGGTACTGGAATCGCATTTTTAGGGAAAAGTGGAACCGGAAAAAGTACGCATAGTAGACTATGGCTTACCCATATTCCCAACACTGTATTGCTCAATGATGATAATCCGGCTGTCCGAATAACAGCGGAGGGCATTTTTATCTATGGAACACCATGGAGTGGCAAGACCCCTTGTTATATAAATGAACGATTACCACTAAAAGCCTTTGTCCGGTTACAGCAGGCTCCGACCAATACCTTTACCTGGCAACCAGGACTCAAAGGCTTTGTTGCTGTTTTACCAAGTTGCACAGCAATCCGATGGAATAAAGATCTCTTTGCGAGTATGAATACAATTTTGGAAAAAATTGTAGGTGAAATACCGGTAGGTTATTTACAATGCTTGCCCGACGCGGCTGCTGCCCAGCTGTGTCATTCATTCATATTTGGCAGTAAATAGTTCGTATTGAGATTTCTAATAAACTAAGAGGTCACAGGATGACTTAATTATCCTGTGACCTCCATATCTCTCATAGCTATTCTCATACTTGCTCTCTTCGCAAGTAGCAACACTAACTTATTTACTCCTTGTCTTGATCATGCCCCGCTCTGGCCTTGTATGCATTTTGCCCTGATCCACTGTTTGGATCGTACGTGCAGAAATACTGCGCATAGCCGCTCGAGATTTACTTGTGGGAGCTGCATCAGCTAAAGCCGTTGCCAGCATTTTCTCCTTAGGATCTCCGACATCAGCTGAAACATCGTCACCGATACCGCTCTTATCAGGAACTAGACCGTCCCAATAATCACGCAGACCAGATTCAGTTCCCTTGTTATATTTCTCGCCTAGATTTCCGCGTGAATTCTTCAGAATAAATGAAGCCGGCCAATAAGATACTTTGTCCCGGACTTTCTGCTCGAAAAACCCTACGGGCTTACCGTAGGTTCTGGATTCAGTGGCTATAATCTGAACTGGAAGATGCGGAGTAAGTACGTTGACCAGCATCTCAGCCGCTGAAGCAGTCTCTTCGCTCACTAAGAAATAAACCTTATTAAGATTTAACGTACTTAGTCCGTCAAAGTAGGTATCATGCATATTCAGTTGATCTCTTAAGTTCTTTGCTGCATCCGACTGCATATACTTATTCATTTCATAAGTCAGCATCAGTTTACCTTTGGTCTTGGCGCCGCCGATCTTATCCGCAACATAGATAGCCGCATCTACATAGCCCCCGCCATTGTAACGCAGATCAACAATCAGGCTTTTGATCTGTTTGGCTTCATATTGGGCAAAGGCCGCATCAATATTCTTCTGATTTTGATTGTTACTGCCAATCTCCTCAAAAGAAGATAAGGCCAGATAACCGACATTATTATTACTGTTGAGATAGATCGTATCCTTGTAGATCGGATTGATCACATACGAATTGTTATAGCTCATCGGTTTTTCGAACAGCTTATTATCCGCACGTTTCACCTGCAATGTAAGATTTGCGGCATCCAATGCCGAATTGATATTATTCCGCAAGCGGCTGTAGGCTGCTGGATCTTTCACTTGACAGGTACCGCCCGCGTCAGGACAGCTGACTTCGATCGAATAATTTTCCTTGTCATTATTGACAGCTGTAATGATATCTGCGCGTTTAAACCCCGCCAATTGCGCTGGAGAGCCCCCTTCAACAAAGGAAATATAGGGCCGCGCAGTCTTACTATCTAGCGAAAACCATTGTACTGAGATGCCATAGCCTTCGTTATTATCCATCTTTGTACTGGCCTGCTCGGCGATATTGTAGCCGTTGATCCCTTCCATAAAGGAAAAGCGGTCAAAAACACCCGCATATCCTGCGGCAATATGGACTGGTGTCAGCCTTTTGAGTGCATCAAGCACGTTACTCGCCGAACCATATTGATCGGTATACTGAGCCGGATTTTTTAAATAATCCGGAATAGATCCATCCGCCCATACGGAATAAAGCTTATAATATTTATAAATATCGTCTTTAATAAGCTGACCTTCGGTACGGTCAGTTGGTTCCGGCTCCGGTTCGGGTTTTGGATTATCCTTTTTACAGGAAAGAACAGTAAGTCCGATCAGCGCTATCGCTGCCCAACGCCCTACTTGCTTTAGAGGCACTATGTTCATATGTTGAAGCAATTTGTAAAACAAATATAGATATTAGTATTGAGTAGTTAGTATTGAGTATTGAGATTTTGTAGTGGCATTTTTACTTTCTCAATATCTATATTTCTCTTTCCACTTGTCCCGAAGGCTCTGTCGGACCTTCTCCTCCTGAGGATTTTGTCCTGGTTCGTATAATTTTACACCACTAACCTCTTTGGGTAGAAATTCCTGTAACACAAAGTTCCCAGGATATGCATGTGCATATTTATATTCGGCTCCATAGTTGAGCTCCTTCATCAGTTTAGTCGGTGCATTACGGATATGTAAGGGAACCGACAGATCCCCGGTTTGTTTCACGAGCGCCTGCGCCTTATTAATGGCTTCATAGGATGCATTACTCTTGACCGAAGTTGCAAGATAAATGACGGTTTGCGAAAGAATAATGCGTGATTCGGGCCATCCGATGACGTTCACCGCCTGGAAACAGTTATTCGCCAACAAGAGCGCATTGGGATTGGCATTGCCAATATCTTCAGAGGCCAAAATCAATAACCTACGCGCAATAAATGAAGGGTCTTCTCCCCCTTCGATCATTCGGGCAAGCCAGTATACGGCAGCGTTCGGATCAGATCCTCGTATAGATTTTATAAAAGCTGAAATAATATCATAATGTTGTTCCCCAGCTTTGTCATAGATCGCCATATTCTGTTGCACCTGCTTCAGCACAAAAGCATTGCTAATGGATTCCTTATGGAGAACTGCGGCATTGACAACAAGTTCAAGCACATTCAACAGCTTTCGTGCATCACCACCGGACAAGCGTAACAGCGCTTCATACTCTTCAACAGCAATCGCTTGCTTTTGGAGATACTCGTCCTCATGAAGCGCCTTTTGAACCAGACCGATAAGATCTGCCTCTGAGAGATGCTCCAGTACATAGACCTGACAACGGGATAACAAAGCGGATATAACCTCGAATGAAGGGTTTTCAGTTGTCGCGCCAATCAGTGTCACCAAACCGCGCTCAACGGCTCCCAGTAGCGAATCCTGTTGGGATTTGGAAAAACGATGTATCTCATCAATAAACAGAATTGGCTGATCCTGATTGAAATTCATCAGTCGCTCGGCTTTATCAATGACCTCCCGGATATCTTTTACCCCAGCCTGAATTGCACTCAGGGCAAAGAAAGGTCTATCCAGCTCCTTGGCAATCAACAGCGCTAAACTTGTCTTTCCAACACCTGGAGGCCCCCATAATATCATTGAAGGGATATTCTTTTGTTGGATCGCATGATAAAGTACTGCATCGGGACCAACAATATGCTGCTGCCCCACATAATCTTTCAATTGATGTGGTCGTAATCGTTCTGCAAGAGGGATACGTGTTGCCATAGTACAAATTTAAAAATTAAACCCTACAATAACTAAATATTTTAGTGTAGTCTGATGAAGTATACCCAAGCAGTGGGCGTGTAACTAAAAAAGAAAATAATCGGTAAGCCACAGGCTTGTACCACCAAGGTCTCAATACTCAATACTAACTACTTAATACTCAAAAAACACTTTAACATTTTTTCACACAATTTTTCTTCATATTTGCATTAGACGTTAATTGACGCGTAATAATGAATGAGTATGACGAAATACTGGACCTTACTTTTGACTGCCCTAACCACGACCCTTGGAATGAGCGGAAAGGTTATGGCACAGAATACCCCAAAGGACTATACTGGGGCGATAAAAAAATATGATGCTTCATTTAGCGGCGTAGGTCCTGAGGTGTATTTCCTACCTCCTCCAAAGACTGAAAACGAAATTATTGAAGACAATTATACGAGCAAAAAAAGCTTTAGCAAGGAAATCGCCAGGCAACTGCTATTCCAACGTTTATTACTGCAGTTGAAAAGCACCAATAATATGGGGCATTTTCAATATCTGATGAATCCCGTTCCGGCTAATACCTCAGCATGGAATAATACCATCGAAAATCAGAAAAAAGCAGAAAACTGGATTGCGGGCTATGCCTTAGCCAATGAAGCAGCCCTATTTGCAATTAAGAATAATGATAGTAGTGCAGCTTCAAAATTTCTATATGACGCATTATCATTAGCAAATCGTACCGACAACAAAGATGATATTGCAACAATTAACTTGAATTTGAGCAATTTTCAATTGTATCATGGCGATTTCGACAAAGCCGAAGAAAGTGCCCAAAAATATCATAGCTATGCCACGGTAAGCAAAAGCTATCTCGAGCAGGCCAATGCTTGGTTATTAATTGCCATGGCCCGTGCAGGGCAAAAAAACTTTAAGGCCGCCGAAAATAACATTATCCGAAGCGCTATCCCCTTATTTAATAAAGCAAAGGCTTATGAAGGTAAAATATTCGCATGGGAGATGCTGGCGGAGATCTATTTTAAACAAAACAAATACACCGAGGCACAATGGTTTTTATTGCAGGCACGTGACTTGGCCAATGCAAAAAATCTGAGTGGTGAACTTGCGGAGATCGAATATCTGCTTGCCGCTTCCAAGCAAAAGGATGGGAATTACAAGGTGTCCATCAAAGAATTTATTCAAGCAGCTGAATTGGCCGCAAACGAGAATAACAAACAGTTGTCGTTGGCGATATTAGACAAATTGGGCGAAGTATACCTTGTATTGAAGGACTATCCTTCGGCCGACCAGACCTACAAGGCTTATACACAACTGAAAAACGAATTGTACAATTAATTGATCTTCGTAAGATAATAGCAGCCGAAGAATCGAAAGTAAGAAATAAATCGTATTTTAAGCTTTTTGTAAATATTAAAGGATAAATCAAATAAATTTTTAGAATCTATGATAATGTGCTATGAATTTCACTAAATTTAGCACGCTTATCAATAAGAGCTGAATATTTTTATTTCCTTTATATAAAAGTTTATTGATGGCAAAGGAGAGAACGATAAATTTGTTCTATATTCAGCTTAATTTAAAATTGCATATAGAAGCAAATTTATCTTAGTTTATAAAATGATTATTAAAACTGTCGAAAATATGTTTAGGAAACTCATATTTGCACTTTTTGTGGTATCTATTGTCTCTTGTGGTTCAAAACCACGGGTAGCACTTCCAGATGATGGTGGGCTCAAACCGAGCACACAGCATCAGATCATCGCGAAAGAAGTGATTGGATTATTGGAAAATGCGAGCTACAAGAAGGTCAAAATGAATGATTCGATATCTGGAATTATCTATGATAATCTGATCAAAGGTTTAGACCAGAGCAAGAATTATCTTCTTCAATCGGATATTGATGCATTTCAGGCTTACAAGAGTAACCTTGCCCAGGATATAAAAGGAGGAGATCTTTCTTCGGCCTTTCAGATCTTCAATGTCTATAAAAAGAGATATTTGGAAAGAATGCAATATGCACTTTCTGAAATCGACAAAAAGCAAGATTTTACCAAAGATGAATATTATCAGCCTAACCGTGAAAAATTAGGTTGGTTCAAAACGGATGCCGAAGCCAACGATCAATGGCGTAAACGTGTGAAGTACGATTTGTTGAACCTGGAAACTGCTAGTGGTAAATCTACTGACAGTGCAAAAACTAAACAGGTAGAAACATTGAAAAAACGTTATGTGAATTTAATTTCCCAAACAAAGAAATATAATTCAAATGACGCCTTTCAGATCATCATGCAGGCGCTTACAGATGCTGTAGATCCGCATACTTCTTATTTCAACCCTTCTTATGCGCAAGCCTTTAATGAAGGGATGGCCAATACATTTGAAGGTATTGGAGCAAGATTGACCATAGACAATGAAGCCGTAAGCATCAATGAGATCATTCCGGGTGGACCTATCTTTAAAGACAAGACCATTCAGGTGAATGACAAGATTATCGCTGTGGCACAAGGTAAAGATGGCGAATTTGAAGATATCATCGGCTGGAGATTAGACGCCGCTGTAGCCAAAATAAAAGGTCCGAAGGGAACAATCGTACGACTTAAGATTATCCCTGCAGGACAACCGATGAACTCGCATCCGCGCATTGTTTCCTTAGTACGTGAAAAAATCGTTGTTGAGGAAGAATCTGCGAAAAAAGAGATCATGAACATCAAAGGGGCTGATGGAAAAATGTATAAAGTCGGAGTGATCAATATCCCTAAATTTTATATGGATTTTGAGGCTTACAGAAGACGCGATCCGAACTATAAAAGTACAACAAGAGATGTAAGGCTGATCTTAGATACGCTGAAACAAGCCAAAGTGGATGCTGTACTCATCGACCTACGTTTCAATGGCGGGGGCTCACTTCCTGAAGCGATTGATCTTACCGGATTGTTTATTGACAAGGGACCTGTTGTACAAGTAAGAGATACCAAAAATAATATTGATGTCGAAGAAGACAAGAATGCAGGTGTAGCATGGGACGGCCCATTAGGTGTAATGATCAACCGTTTCTCTGCCTCAGCCTCAGAAATTTTCGCTGGTGCAATTCAAGATTATGGTAGAGGAGTAATCCTTGGTTCACAAAGTTATGGTAAAGGAACTGTTCAATCGGCTATCGACATGTCGCGCGTGATTAGCCCTACAAGTCGCCTATTATTAAAAGCATCAGGAGAGAAAGATCCGGACACACCGGAAGGAGCACCACAATATGGACAAATCAACATCACGTTGGGCAAATTTTACCGTGTCAATGGTAGCAGTACCCAACACAAAGGAGTAACTCCTGACATTACATTCCCGTCCCAATTCTCTGCAGAGAAATTTGGTGAAAGCTCAGAAAAATCTGCTCTTCCTTGGGATCAAATTCAATCCAGTAACTTCAAAAAAGTAGCGGATATGAGTGGAGTGGATAAAAAGCTGGAGACGCTACATGAGACCCGGATTAAAAATTCACTCGAATACAAGTATTTGAAAGAAGATATTGAAGAGGCTCAAAAAGATGAAGATGTCAAAATTTCATTGGAATTAAATAAATTCAAAAAAGAAAAAGACGATAATCTCAAGAAAAACAGAGAACGTATCAATGCTTTATTGAAATTACAAGGTAAACCGGCATGGGAAGAAGGCAAACCTCAACCTAAGATGGACCTTGACTTTGTAAAAGATGAGAGTGCGAAAGTAATGACTGATTATATCATTAATTTTGCGAACAAAAAATAAAGACGGATAAAATTCCACGAAAAAAGGCAATCGTAACAACGGTTGCCTTTTTTTATGATGCTCATCACAATCTCAATCCTTTAACATTAAATTCATCTTTTCTTTGTAACTTATCTTAACATTAATTGTTCTACACATAGAGACTTTAAAAATAGCACTGACAATTGTTTCACAACGTCAGAATCTATAAAATAAGAGTCTGGATAATGATGGATTTTACCCTTAAAACGATATCACAATGAAACGTATCCTGCTTCTAACCGACTTTTCAGAAAATGCACTTTTAGCGGCAAAACAAGTGGCCTTATGTGCAGAGGCTTGGAAAACTGAAAAAGTTATTGTTTACCATACTTATAACAGTGTAACAATTGTAAACAATGAACCTATTGTTGTGGTTAATGACGAAGTTAAAGAGGCCAAAGAGAAAGAATTAAATGCCTGGTTGGAGCTAATCGGGCCACTCTTTCCAGCACAAGTGACACTGTCCCACAAGATGGAAGATGTCGATCTCCCAATAGGTGTAAATGACCTCTGTAAATCCGGAGATATTGATCTTGTCGCATTAGGGATAACAGGACAGACTGGTTTCGCCAAGATCCTGGTGGGAAGCAATGCCATTACCCTAATGGACATCTGCAATAAACCGATGTTAATTGTCTCCCATAAGGTAAATCCGGCGGTTCCAAAAAATGTATTGGCAACCACTGACCTGAAAGAAGTTGACAGAAAACTGAGTTTGTTTAATCTGGATCAAGTCCTCGACACTTTTTCAGCGCAGTTATATGTTTTGAATGTTGCGAAGAAAGAAGGCTCCGCCGCAGATTTGGCACAAGAATTAAAATATTTGCATGAACGGTTGGACAAATATAAACCAATCTATGATTACATCAGTCATGACGATATTACATTGGGAATAGCGGAATATGCGAAAGAGAAACATATAGACCTCATCCTATCATTTCACAAGAAACAAGGTTTACTGGCGAGCTTATTTAAAACAAGTATATCCAAAAAAATCGCTTGGAATGGCGCGGCAAACTTATTAGTTATTCCGATGGATAAATCATAAATAGCATAAAGGGCTGGGGCAAAAGTATATCCTGAATATTCAATATTCAGGATATACTTTTGTCTTTTTGGGTTGCTGCCATTTTACATAGATTTCTATGTACAGGATCTATTTCTTGTCTACAGAATGTTTCCCTGGACCGATAAACACGAGTCCCAGAAATACAAAGAACAATTCAATGGCATGAGATGCGCCAGAGACTCCATCGCCTTTTGAAAGATGCATCAATCCAGCAACAACCATGGTAAAAGCAAGTAACAAGGCTGAAGGTCTAAAAAAAAGGCCCAATAGTAAGAAAAGACCACCAATAGTTTCCGTAGCCGCGGCCATAAAGCCCCAAAATGTCGGAATAAAATTGATGCCCATATTGCCCATGGCCTTTCCAACCCCCGCCCAGAGCTCAGGACCTCCTTGCAACTTCGGCAAACCATGCATAATCATCATGACTCCCACTCCGATGCGGAGGATCAACAAACCTGTATCCCTATATTTTCCCAATGAATTCCAAATTGCCATAAATAGAAAATTATAATGTATTAAAATGTTAATTACTGATTGATCTTTCTAAAATAATCAAATTTTATTGATTTGTGTCTATTTTCAGCGGTATCAATGAGCTCACTTCGCTCGGTTATTGATTTGTGTCTATTTTCAGCGGTATCAATGAGCTCACTTCGCTCGGTTATTGATTTGTGTCTATTTTCAGCGGTATCAATGAGCTCACTTCGCTCGGTTATTGATTTGCGCTTATTTCTTAATTATATAAATAAACTCATTTCATTCGCGAGTTAGTACCCATTTATGCTACGGTGGTATCGGTGAACTTTCTCCTTCATGTTATGCGCTTTATCCACCTTTCATGAGAACAAAATTAGGTCAAAATGTGTTACTTCCCCTTGATATAGATTAAGAAATTCAACAAAACTGATCGATTCGAGCGCGGGAAAGAAAGTCCAAATGGGACAGTACATTTAGAGAAAAATAGGGATGCTGATAGAAAAATATTGCAATTATGATACTAAATACGTAATTTAAGTCTCATAGACCCGATTATAAAATTATTATGAAGAATCTTCTTTTGTTAACAGATTTCTCGGACAATGCCTATGCTGCAGCTCAATATGCCGCAAAATTAGCTCCACTTTGGGGCATAGAAAGGGTTGTGTTGTACCATACTTATGAGGTTATACCAACGGTTGGAACAGAGCCTGTTGTCATCAGCAATTTGGATATACTAGAAGAAAAACAAAAAGATCTCAATGTGTGGCAAGAAGACCTTATGCAACTCTTTCCACAGGGAATAGCATGGAAAGTGATACTGGAGGAGTATGAATTGAGCTATGGTGTCAACCGCACTTGTGCTGAGGAAGATATCGATATTGTTGTCGTTGGAACTGCTGGAAAAAGTGGTTTTAAAAAGCTTCTCTTGGGTAGTAACACACTAAAATTAATTGAGAATTGCCACACGCCGTTATTGGTTGTACCTGCCAAAGCCGAATTCAGAATTCCTAAAAAGATGCTGATCGCAACCAATCTCAAAGAAGTGAAGCTTAAGTTAGACCGGCTGCTGATCAATGCAGCTGAAGTACTCCGAAAGAGTGAGGTCTATGTGGTTCACGTGACCAAGGAAGATCCTGCCAGTAAAGTTGTCAGCACTGAGATTAACATTATGAACGATATGCTGGCCCCCTACCATCCCATATACAGCTATATCTTACACTCGGATATTGCAGTTGGCATCAATCAATATATTAATGAAAACCACATTGATATGATGGTTACGTTCCATCGCGACAAAGGGTTACTTAGCCGGATTTTCAACACCAGTATCGCACAAAAAATGGCTTGGAAAAGCCAGGCAGCCATGATGGTTATTCCTGTACATTCGGGATAATATAAAAATATCGACAATTAAATAGTTTTGTCCGGGACAAAATTATTTAATTGTCGATAGGATTAACCGCTATAAATAGATGAGCTCCGTTTTATCGGCACTCGTTACTAATTTCACTTTCCGGCCTAATACCAATGCATGGTTATCATCTATATGTCCTGCTGGATAACCAAAGGCGACAGGAAAATCATATTCTTTGACTTTATCCCAGATAATCTCCTCTACGGTCTGTCCAAATGTAGGATCGTTATCTTTCATGGATGAAAAACTGCCCACAATAAGACCTTTCAATTTTTTGAATTTGCCAGCACGTTTCAGCGCCCACAGCATCCGATCCACAGAATAATAAGCTTCACCCACATCTTCGATGAAAAGAATTTTATTTGCATACTTGACATCTGAGTCTGACGCCAAAACAGACAATAAAATAGCCAAATTTCCACCAATTAGTTTGCCTTCAGCCTCACCGGAACGGTTTGGGAATACAGATTGTTCATAGCTAAAGTCTGTGGAAGCACCAAACAACGCATTTTTTAATGTTTCCAAGGAAGCTTTGGTTCCTGATTCAAAAGATTTGGGCATCTGCCCGTGTATCGTCGCAATTTTATAGTTACGTTGAATATGGCTATGCAATACTGTGATATCGCTAAAGCCAACCAGCCACTTGGGATGCTGCTCAAACGTAGAAAAATCGATCTCGTCGACAATCCGAACACAACCATAGCCCCCTCGGGCAGCAAATACGGCTTTAATGGATGGATCATCCAGGGCCCATTGGAGGTCTGCAGCACGTAAGTGGTCATCGCCGGCAAATTGATGATAAGATGTCCCTACTGTCTCCCCCACCAGGACTTCAAGCCCCCAGCTCTTCAATGTTTCAATCCCCATATCAATATTCCCGCGGATAAAGCTTGCAGGACAAACGATGGCGACTTTGTCGCCTTCTTTAAGAAAATCAGGTATTTTAGACATATTTATTATGTTTCATATATAATTTGATCCTTTATGACCATGAAGAGATCATTAGCCAACTCATTTCAATTTTAGCCCAAAGTAATTTGTTCCAACTCATGATGGTTTCCTCCAATAAAAATTTTCAATGGATGAGGAGACAACAAATTTATCTTAGTATTATACCGCAAATTGAATTATCTTTGTGAAAGAAACAAGTAAAAACTTTAATATACTTTCAAGCATTGAGTATTCTAGATAAAAAACGTTATACAATTACTTCGGCATTACCGTATGCCAATGGTCCTTTACATATCGGACACCTTGCCGGAGCTTATATTCCAGGTGATATTTTTGTTCGCTATTTGCGTTTAAATCAAAAAGATGTGGTCTATGTCTGTGGTTCGGATGAACATGGTGCAGCCATTACCATCCGCGCAAAAAAAGAGGGTATTACGCCACAGCAGATCATTGATAAATACAACAAACAAATCAAAGAAAGCTTTGAAGAGTTTGGCATTTCTTTCGATATCTACCACCGTACCTCCGAACCGATTCACCACCAACTGTCGCAAGATTTTTTCCTGAACTTATACAATAAAGGTGAATTTGTCGAGAAATTTTCGGAGCAATACTACGATGAAGAGTACCATCAGTTTTTGGCGGACCGTTATATTACCGGGACCTGTCCAAACTGTAAATCCGAAGGTGCCTATGGTGACCAATGCGAAAAATGTGGTACCTCACTAAGTCCAACAGACCTGATCAACCCAATTTCCACATTAAGTGGGAAGACTCCCGTATTAAAAGAAACGAAGCATTGGTATTTACCATTGGATAAATATCAACCTTGGTTGGAAAAATGGTTAATCGAGGGTAAGAAAAACATTCTTAAATCCAACGTTTTTGGCCAATGTCAGTCTTGGCTCAAGTCCGGTTTGCAGCCACGTTCCATGACCCGAGATTTGGACTGGGGGGTAGATGTTCCTCTGAAAGAAGCAGAGGGAAAGAAACTTTATGTATGGCTGGATGCACCAATAGGCTATATTTCTGCAACGAAGCAGTGGGCAATCGACCACGGAAAAAATTGGGAAGACTATTGGAAAACCCATGATAATCCAGCGGACGATTCAACATTGATCCATTTTATCGGAAAAGATAATATTGTATTCCATTGCATCATATTCCCGGCGATCCTTCATGCTCATGGAGACTATATCCTGCCAGAAAATATACCTGCAAATGAATTCCTTAATTTGGAAGGCGATAAGTTATCGACATCCAGAAACCATGCTGTTTGGTTACATGAGTATCTACAGGAATTCCCAGACAAACAGGATGAATTACGTTATGTATTAACCTCTATTTTACCTGAGACCTCGGATGCTGAATTTACCTGGAAGGATTTCCAAGCGCGGATCAACAACGAGCTAGTAGCGATTTTTGGTAACTTTGTCAATCGTGTCATGGTACTTTCCCATAAATATTTCGATGGTAAGGTATTAAGTGGATCTCCATTAACAGCAGTGGATCAAGCGGTATTGGATGAGTTAAAATCCTATCCGGCGTCTATCAAATCATCACTGGAGCAATTCCGTTTCCGTGAAGCGCTGGCGGAGTTTATGAATGTGGCACGCCTTGGAAACAAGTATTTGGCTGATGAAGAACCTTGGAAAGTAATCAAAACGGACGAGGAGCGCGTAAAAACGATCCTAAATGTAGCGTCTCAGATTGTTGCTAACCTTGCCGTGTTGGCACAACCATTTTTACCAAAAACAGCAATCAAATTATTTGAAATGCTCAATTTTCCGCAAGGAAATTGGAACGATGCAGGTAACGAAGGCCTAATTCAGGATGGTCATCAGTTGGGTGAAGTCCAATTGTTGTTTGATAAGATAACAGACGAACAAGTGGAGTTTCAATTAAACAAACTTGCGGAAGCGAAGCTAAAAAACCGCGCAGACAACGCGAAAGTCGCCCCTGCTAAAGAAAATATTAGTTTTGACGATTTTGTCAAAATGGATATCCGCGTAGGGACAATTTTAGAAGCTGAAAAAGTTGCGAAAACAAAGAAATTACTAAAATTAACAATAGACACAGGTATTGACAAACGCACCGTTGTATCTGGTATTGCGGAGTTCTTTAGTCCAGAAGAGATTGTCGGACGCCAGGTCTCAATTTTGGTAAATCTAGAACCTCGTGAAATCAAAGGCATTACCTCACAGGGTATGATCCTGATGGCCGAAGATGCTGATGGTAGATTGGATTTCGTCAAACCGGATACAGCGATCAAAGTTGGTAGCACCGTACGCTAGTTAAACGTAAAATATAGCATAAACAAAGAATGCCTGTCTTTTGCGACAGGCATTCTTTGTTTTCACAAGCCATCCGGTATTTCTATTCCCTTTTAATGATTTGCTTTAGCTACGGATACCAAGCCAAGAGCGATTAGAATAAGACATTCTGTAATCTCTTCTTAAAATCTTTCTCATCCATCCAATCATAGACAGTATCTTTTAACTTTTTTATAACCTCCGTTTTAGATTCGGCAACAACTTTCTTCTTTTTGGTAAGTACATTGGACACTGGAGTATTGGTGATCTCGACCTTCGTTGCAAACATATTGATATTCATACTGGGGATAGATATCCCTAAGATCAAGCCCGGAAGCCCATGGATTAATTCTGGCCCCCCTGATATCGGAATCTGTCCCGCAAAAAATGCGACAACATAGATTGAATCTTGTATGATTCCATTTGCTCGCCTACAATCATAGCCGGCGATGTTACGATACTCATCAGTATACTTCCATTTCACTGTTGGCAGAGAATCCTTCATCAACAGTTGTTCATCGCCAAAAGGCAATAATTTGATAAATTCTTGGTTGTTGAAATTCAAATAAGTTTTTGAATCAGTCAATGCCGGATTATACCAGGAGACATTTCGATAGTTAGTGGGGTAATCTTCCTGTACGGTTTCAAACAAAGTCTCGGTATCATAAAACTTCAACGTATGATGTGTGATCACTTCAACAGGTCCATTTTTGACCGCATTCTCTACCCCCAGTTTATCCCAGGTATCCAGATCTGGCTTACTTAAATAAGTTCGTTTCAAGTAATTCTGCACATGAAATTTCCGTTCGAAAGTCACAGTACCACTGTTCGGAAAGAATGCATGCTGTGCCTGTATGGTAGTGACGGACAAGCATAAAAGCCACATCATTAATATTATTTGCTTCCTCATTTGGCATCTCCTTTCATTGTTGTAAAATTGTAGATCACTTTTAACATCCCATAACGACGCAATACATTGTTGCTTGTCTGGATAAATGCCGTACCATCTTGATAGCGACGCACTCCAATATTTTTATTTAATATATCGTTGACAAATAATTGCGCTTCCAAAGATTTGTCCTTTAAGAACTTTTTAGAGATATAGCCATTCATGTTCATCATGTTAATGGATTGCAAAGTCTTTGTTGCAGCCTGATAATTCTGTTGCATGGATAGCGAAATTTTAAAGTCTTTGGGTAAGTAATAGGTGACTTGCGAATAAGAATTGAATTTAAATGTTGTCTGATTCAATTCAGGCTGTAAATAGGAATCCATTTTTTCTACGCCAGGACTCAATGTAACATAAAAGTCCATTTTATTTGCTTTATAACGGTTAAAACCTATATTAGGACCTACGCTCCAAGTTTTGTTACGGTTTAGCTGTGGTTCTTGATTCAATAAAGAAAGATAACTATACTGGCTATTATAGTTAAGGTCCATACCAAGATTCATCTTTAATCCCCATTTCTTTTGTATCGGAAAACTATAGCTTCCACCTCCATACACAGACCAATTATCCTTATCAATATTGACATAGGAGATTTGTCGGGTACCCTCTTCCAAGTTATAGCGCACACTACTATTAATATTGCGTTTTCCCTGATAAGCGCCAACATAGAAATACATATTTTGATCTTTTAGCTGTTTATAAGAGTTATAATTGACAGAATAGGAATTATTGAAACCAGCTTTCAGATCTGGATTGTCCAAGTATTCTACGAGCGGTTGGGCATTTTGTTTGAGTGGTTCGATCTGTGTCAATGAAGGCTGAGCAGTCTGTCCACTGTAACGGAAACCGATGTTTTTACTTTTAGAAATTTTGTAATTTACCGAAAGTGAGGGCCTTAAAGAAGTCTGATCACGTTGCAATACGGTATTTAAATTATTATATATCCTTTTCACAGCCTCAAATTCTGTTTGGTTACTCAGATTGACTGTCAAGTCATTTGTTTTATAGTTCAGCGAAGTATTGATACTATTTTTTAAACTGGAAAAATTAAAATCATTCAATACACTTTCATCCAGCACGGTATATTTTTGTGTGATAGGATCTCTATTGAAGGCCTGATTGAGTGTCTCAGATTTATTGCTGGAAAAAGAGTACCCTATTGATCCTGTAATCTTTTTCGAAAGAGGTTCTGTATAGGTTACCGAACCGCCATAAGTATTATTTCTGAATTCATCTTTTTTAAATTGATCGATTGTGTCGGTACGCCGGCTATTTTCAAAATAGTTTTCCGAAAAATACTGTGTCTTCGAAAGGTTCCGATCCGTATTTGCGTTGACATTAAATGTGATGGAGCGACGTTCTTTTTTAAACCGTCGGGTCAAGATAGCATTCACATTGAATTTATCCTGATCACTATTCAGATCCGTACGCGATATGGTATTTGTAATCGGCTGTCCACTCAATGTTTTCTGATAAGCTTCCGCCTCAGAGATATTATCCCTATTGGATTTATTAAAGCCCATATTCACGGTCAAATCAGCTAACGAGTCCAACTTATAGTCATATCTCAAATTAGCAACATTTGCTTTGTTTTCATTTTCCGTTCTGGTTGTATTACTGTCTATTTGTGCCCGTTCTGGCAAGTTATTCTGCGCATTATAGGTACTTGTATTATCAACATTGATCTGACTGCGTTTGTAATTGACGTTAATTTTGTGCTTATCATTTTTAGATTTATCGGAATAACTTACCCCCATATTCAACGCTTTAGGCACACCTCCACCCCTGTATTGGCCATCCCATCCACCATCAGTTTCGTCTCCACTGGAAGAGATCATGATACCTCCACCATCCATCATCTGCACATTGCCACTTCCACCCACACCATATTTTTGACTATCCTCAAAGCCCAAACCTACCATGCCATCATTGGCCAAAATACCATAAGCGGCAATCTTCTGCGCTCCCTTAAACTTATTGAGCATGACTTTCCCGCCATAATACTTATCTGTTCCTGCACCAGCGATTGCCTGACCAAACATCCCTTTCTTTTTATCCTCTTTGAGTTTTATATCAATAGTTTGTGTACGTTCTCCGTCATCCACACCCGTACGAACAGCCAAATCTGACTTCTTTTCGTATACCTGTACCTTGCTCACCATATCCGACCGAATATTTTTGGTGATCAGGGTTGGATCATCCCCAAAAAACTCCTCCCCATCAAGCAGTACCTTTTTTACCTCTTTTCCCTGCGCCGTAATCTTCCCTGTCCCATCGATCGTAATACCGGGAAGCACTTTGAGCAGGTCTTCAACCTTAGCATCTTTCTCAACCTTAAAACTTCCGGCATCATACTCTATCGTATCTCCTTTAATAACGACTGGAATTCGTCCATTGACCTGTACCTCCTCCAAAAGTAATGCTGCCTTTGACAGCGATATCATGCCAAGATCAAGACCTTGTGCTGTAATATGGATATCTTTCACGAGATCTGCATATTGCGGATAGGACACGACCATTTTATAAATACCTGTATCCAGATTGGCAATTTGGAAAGTCCCATTTTCTTTTGTTCGATCGAACTTAATTAAAATAGAATCTTTTGGGTTAAGTAAAGCAACTGACGCTTGATGGAGTTTGGCTTTGTCTTTGGCATCAACAACTACACCTGTAAGCCTCTGTTGGGCATAGGAAATAGAGCTTATGGCTGAAAGTACAAGAAACAAAACTAAGGTATAGGTTAGTCTCATAAATTTCCGTTTATATATTGTCGCAATAAAGATATCAATGTTGCTACGGAAAATTCGTAAAATAATGTTAAATAATTAAGAAATTAAAAAAATATAAAAAACCACAACAACAGGCTGCAAAACAATCAATTAAATAGAAATATCCAATAAAACGGGATAGAACATGATGTTACACCAGCTTTCTTTTCTCAATAAGACACGCCTAATAATATCAGAAGAAATATAGTTTCCATTCCTTTAATTATTCAAGACAAAAAAGCGCCAGCATTTTCAGATGCTGACGCTTACGCTTAAAATTGGCTAACGGAGCGGTTAGTAACCGAATAGCTTAACCAAATAAGTCTTTAATTCCTCTCCCCTTAGGTTTTTAGCAAGAATCTTTCCATTCGGATCTATCAGGAAAGTCGTGGGTAGTGCTGTCACAGCAAATCGACTGACTGCAATGCTATTGTCCGCCGGAATATCGTGCAGCTGAATCCAAGGTAATTGTTGGGTTTTAAGCATATTCTTCCATGCATTTTCACTCTTATCAGTAGAAATACTTAAAATCTCAAACGCCGATTTACCCTTATATTTTCCGTAAATCTCCTGGAGTGTTTTAAACTCTTCGACACAGGGCCCACACCAAGAAGCCCAAAAGTCCAATAGCACATAGGAACCTTTCATAGAAGCGAAGTCAATCTTTTGACCGGTTTCATTTGGCAACGAAAAATTCGCCACCAAAGCTCCTTCTTTTGACAACAAAGCTCCACGAATTTGATTGCCGGCAGATTTACCATAATAGGATTGCTTGATAGCAGGCGTCAGTCCCTCATAAACCTTTAAGGCTTCCTCCGGTTTCATGGCCTTTCCATGGCGGTCCAATAAAAAAGCTGCTCCAAAAGAATTGTTATTTTGAGCAACGACCTGCGTAATCACCGCAGCTTCATCCGTCCCCTTAGTCTGCATAAGTGTGAAATACTGATTCAGTACATCATGGGCTTTGGATCCCGAAACCTTGGAGGTATAGAAAGACTCCAGATCACCCGCAATGTGAATTGTTACTGGAGCATCAACCAGAATACCAAAGGGTGCGTAACCGCCATGTTTTTTAGACTCCGCCTCAGCGGCCAACATGTGCCTGGTGGCTACCGTAAATGGTCGTTCTATTTGCCAAGCTCCTTTCGTAACAGTTGCTGTATCATTATCGCCGGTAATATTGTTATAAAGATAGATCTTGGTACCATCAAATCTCGGGTCAACTTTTCCTACAAAAACAACCTTAGAAGTTGTCTGAGCACGAAGAGCAAAAACACAAAACAAGGATAAAATCGTTCCTATTCCTAGTGCAATAAACTTTAATCTCGTCATCATGTTATTTCAATAGCTCTGCTAATTTTTCATGCAATTGTTCGCCACGCAGGTCTTTAGCAACAATCTTCCCGTCGGGACCGATCAGGAAGTTCTGCGGGATACCGCGGACACCGTAAAGCTTAGCCGCCTCGTTATTCCAAAACTTAAGATCACTTACATTTGTCCAGCTTAATTTGTCCGCCTCAATAGCCTTCAACCAATTGTCTTTCTTGCCCGGTTGATCCAACGAAACACCCAATACAGTAAAATTTTTATCCTTAAACTTATCATATGCTGCTACAACATTGGGATTCTCTGCCCGACAAGGACCACACCAAGACGCCCAGAAATCCAACAAAACATATTTACCCCTAAAATCAGATAACTTAACAGGTTTGTCATTGACATCATGCTGTGTAAAGTCTGGTGCAAGTACCCCAACCGCAGTTGATTTAGCTGCCGTGATCTGCTTCGCGAAAGCTTCTCCACTTTCCGAACTACGTACGGATGCCGAAAGCTTATTAAATTCAGGTTCCAAAGTTAAAATGTCGGCCCCAGCATAAAGTTGATCCTGAATCGCCAATAAACTGAAATAAGAGTTTGGATTCTTCGCGATATAGTCTTGTTGCAACTGTTTCTTCTGTTCCGCAAATTTCATATACTGCTCCCGAAGCGGCCCAGCGAAAGCATCGTCTTTGCGTTGCTCTGCAGTAGCACTGCTGTATTTCAGATTGATCGCATTAATTCCGTCCTCGGCTTCCTTGATAAGATTCTTATACGCTGCGTGAGCATCCTGTAACGACGAACCTTTTATAACGGCTGTTTTAACAGAATCTTTTGCAGTGATTGTCGTTTTTCCCTTATCGACATAAATACCAACCATGTCCCCTTTGTACCCGATCTTGTCCCAACCTTTATTCTCCTGATCATATACAATATAAACCATTGTAGGTCCATTTGCCTGCCCTTTAAAAGTAAACCTACCCTTATCTACTTTTACAGAGTCTAATACCTGACTATTCGGAGTACGGATAGACATAAATACCTGTCCTTCTTTTTTGGCTTGTTGTATTTTCCCCTCAATACTGAAATCCGACTGTTGTGCCATCACCGCACTAGGGAGAGCCAACAAGGCGATCATTTTTAAAATTTTCATGTGTACAAATTTGATTTTAGATGCTTGTATTTAATAATTGTTTACTCGTTAATCATCATAGACGAGCGTCTTTAACCCGTCTATGATGCATTGGCTTTTTTGCTGTATTTCTATAAGGTTTGGCGTGACATTAATTAAAGCTATTTAATTTTTGGCGATACTTATTGCCTGCTGCCTGAATATCCCAATGGTATTCCTTCTTGAGAAAATCTGTCAATATCTTGTATTTAGCGGTTCTTTTTTCACTGGTATCTAAGTATACTTTTTTAATATTTTGATAGGATTCCGTTGTCAACAGACTAAACCACTGCCCCAAGTCAACTTCGTAACCCCTCGAGCCAGAGCCGGAGATATAACCTCGTTCTGCGGCTAATTTGGAAACCTCACGATTACGAGCTTCAATATCTTCATCACTATTGCCCGGAAAATTTTTGTTAATTTCATCGAGTGCCTTTCCATTGTCATAAGGCATTCCGGCAGCCTCAAATCCAGGAACCTTTCCTTCCATTCGCTGCGCGAGCATCCCGGACAAATTGCCCCAAACCATACGCGTAAGTACAGAATCCTGGTAATAATGTGTTTCAGGCACCGTAATAGGTTGGGTATTTAATCGTTCATTGGGCCAACAGACAATTAAACGCGAACGCCCCAAGACATAAATATCCTGTTTCCACCAAGAGCCATTATAGGTCTTTACGAAAAAGAACTCCCGTGGAAATACCCGCCGTACAAAATCCGTAGAAACATTATGCAGCAGGGTATCTACAAACATAATGGCACTTGGTTTGGCTTTGTCCTCCATTGGTGTTGCTCCATAGCGATTATTGACATCTTGCACCAAAATACTATTTGTCACTTCCTTCGGATCCTTAAAATTAAGACGCAGCCATAAATCATAGGTCTTGAACATCTCCTTAACAGCGGGTAACTCCTCTTCTTTTGGGCCAAAACGCTCTTGAAATCCGAAAGATTCCGAGGAATTGATGGATTCATTTTTTGTACATGAACTGGCCAGTAACAACATGCTTACTAGGCCGATTGAAAATATCTTCTTCATTGATGAATTGATTATCGTGGATTAATAGGCATATTTGGTGAATTATTCTGTTCTGATTGCGGAATCTGCAAGACATATTTTGGATCATCTTTGCGCATTACAAACTCCTGTCCATTTTTATAGGCATGCTTGATTTCAGGCTTTCCAAGTCGACGTAAGTCAAAAAATCGCAATCCACCATCGAATGCAGTTTCCAGACGGCGCTCTTCGAGTACTCTTTTCAAAATACCTGCTTTATCACTATAGTCACTTTCCTTTAACCCGATAAACGTTCCTTTTTTGTAGCGCGTCACCAACAGATCGTTGAGGTCTTTCAAAGCATTGCTATATTGCTGTTTTCTAGCGTAGGCCTCAGCACGTATCACATAGGCCTCACTGGCTTTAAAGCCAATATAAAACCAATATTTTTCCTGTGTGGCAAACATATGGTACACCGTCTTGCCAACCATGACACCATCAGGCTGTGAAAAGTCTTCAAATGAATCAAACAAGTACTGCCTGTAATCTACCAGATTACCATTTCTCTTAGTCAGGTCCAAAATCTCTTCGGATGGTTTAAATGCTGCCTGAGCATAGTAAAAGATATTATTATTGGCTCTTCCTGCTGTAAAGAATAGTATTTCTCTATTATAATCTGTGTCAATAAAACCTACATTGCCCGAAAAAGCATACTTATTGGACTTACTGTCAATATAAGATTGCATGGTATTGAGGTCGGCGAGCTTTGCACTTGACATCACTTCTCCAGCAAAGGCTATTGCCTGATCATATTGTCCCATAAATAATGACACACGGGCGCGTAATAATTGCACAGTCGTAATATTGAGCCGAAAACGATCATTCGTAGGCTTTCCGCGCAATAGATCTGCGGCCTGTCCCAAATCTGCTTCGATCTGCCCCCATACTTTTCCTAAAGGTTGACGTACATTATTCTTGCTGAATTCGTTAACATCGACAGCATCAAGAGGCATTGGTACCCCAGGAAGCTCCAGGTTATTTGCCGCATATACATCAGCATACATATTGATCAGATAAAAATAAGCATATGCCCGCAATGCTAATGCTTCACCTTTTATCCTATCGTAGTTTGACTGTTCTTCACCGGTAGGGATGACTTCTTTGAACTTATCCAAGACTGTATTGACATAAAAAATAGTCTTGTAAAGCTGCCCCCAATAAGGATCGTTTGGACTATTGTCCAATAAATGCGATGAGGCAAACAAGAACCAGGGTTCATCAGCAGCACTGGGTTTATACGTCGTATTGAGATTGACCATTGCGTTATCGGTCATTAATTCGGTTTTATAGAAATAATCGCTGCGTGGATACCCGCCTAATAAAATCGATTCATAATCATTGATTGTTTCGGGGGTCATACTATTGACGGGTTTTATATCCAATAAGCCCGTACAAGATGACAAGCCTACTGCTGAACAAAACAGACCCAACAACAAATATTTAGATGTAGTCTTCATAATAGCTTTTAGGTTTAAAATTGAACTTGTAAAGATGCTGTGTATGATCGTGGCACTGGAAGGAATGTATTTCCAAACGATACCTGAACGGATCTCGAGTCTGCGTAAGACATTTTGCTTCCTTGCGCCTCCGGATCCTGACCTTTCAGTTTAGCATCTTTCCATACATAGAGATTATTTCCCTGTAACATAAGGCGAATATTCTGGATTCCCAATGCCCGCAATCTAGGCGTAAAATAATCATAAGAAATGGAGAGGTTCTGCAAGCGCACAAAATCACCTTTTACTGTTCTCAGATCAGAGTTATCGTACATTCTGCCATTGTATGGTGAAGTACCTGTCACAGCAGCCTCAAACGCAGAGTCTTCAAGTTTAGGGATATTCGTATTGAGTTCATCCCCAGGTTTACGCCATCTGTTTACCCATTCTCTCGACAGGTTCTGTGTAGGCTCTGGAAAAGTCAAGGCATAGTTTTGTGAGAGGTTGCGCAGTCGCATCACATTACCAAAACTACCAATAAACAAGGCTGACAAAGACAAACGTTTATAGGCGAACGTATTGGTAAACCCCAATTGCGTCGTTGGCAGATTGGGTCCCTCGTACTTCAGGCCATCCAAGTTCGTCATACCATAGAGTACCTTTTCCCCTTCTTTATTGGTATAAAATGTAGCTCTACCATCTGTATTGAGTCCTGCATAACGATAAGACCATACTCCATCTAGTGGCTTGCCAATTACTGCAGATGATGCATAATTAGTCCGATTTGCTTCTGTCAGACTGCCCACCGTTGGCTTGGCATTAACGTCCAATACCTCATTTTTGTTCAAGCCATAATTGATATTTGATGACCATCTAAAATTCTTAGAATCAATATTGATTGAGCTGACAGAAAACTCCCAACCTCGATTGCGCATTGTCGCCCAGTTCACCTGAAGCGATTCGAATCCGGTCACTTGCGACACTTGTTTTGATCCCAACAGGTCTGTGCCTTTTTTATTATAAAATTCGATAGAGCCCATTAAACGGCGTTTCCAGAAGCCAAATTCAAGCCCCAAATTGGTTGTATAGGTCTTTTCCCATTTGAGATAAGGATTTTTCGGTGCGTTGATAATTAAATAATTGACCGGATTATCTACATTCACGGCGCCGATCGTCGCAACCAAGTCGGAGTAGGCCTGAGAAGCAACATTACCCTGGCTGCCATAGGATCCTCTTAGTGTCAAATAGGATAACCAATCAATCTGATCTAGAAAACGCTCTTGCTTCATCTGATAGTTCGCTCCAAATGCCCAAAGTGGCTGAAATAACTGATTAGTTTTCAGACCAAATCTATTGGAACCATCTGTACGGGCGTTAAAGCTTACAGTATATCTATTGTCAAAGGTATAATTGAATGCACCGAAATAAGATACCGCAGCAGCTTCATCCAGACGTTCTGTCCAATAGGGAACACCCATCTTTTTCATCAGCTCAAACTGTGGCACTTGTTGATGGCCCCGATCATGTGCATATCCATAGACCTGGGTTACTTCCTCCTCAGTCTTAGATTTACGGATCTCTTGCCCTAGCATCACATTCAAATAATGCTTGTCTTTAAAGAGAGGATTATAGATTATTTGATTCCGAAAGGTAATCGAACCGTTAACTGATGCCTTTCCTCTTCTATAACCTCCATCCTTCCAGATCTGCACTGCTGTATAGTCGACGATATCATAATAGTCTTTTTTCCGGCTCCGCACAAAATAACTGTCCTCCAAAGCTATATCTACATCTCGTGTGTTTTGCTTTGTATAACTAAACAAAGAGGTGAATGTCAGATCCTTCATGAATTTCCATTCAAAATCCACTGAAGACCGTAGTCCGAAGTTATTCGCATTTCTCCAGCCCTGTCCCCTGTTTTCCATAAAGTTATATTTCAGGGTATTATGGTAGAAATAACTATAATTTCCATCACTATCAAAAGCGGGTTGCGCACGTGTGGTATAGATCGCCCATTCATAGGGGTTTTCGCGCGAATCGACAGCAAAAAAACTCTTATTGTCGCGCGCATTGATATCCATCATGACTCCCAATCGCATCTTGGGTGTTAAGAAAGTATAGGCTTTCAATGATCCAGTATAAGTTTTCTGTCCCACGCCTTTCGCAGTCGCCTGATCATTATTGTAGCTTCCTGAGGCATAAAAAGTCGTCTTTTCATTTCCACCGGAAAAACTTACATTATACCGTTGAGATAGCGAATTCCTGAATAGATGTTTAAACCAATCGGTATTGACCGTTTCCAGGTACTTTATCTTGTCTTCAAATTGACCCCAGCTAATCCGCTTATCATTTGCATCAATAAAATAACGCTCAAAATCGGTAACAGTGCCATATTCGCCAGGTTTAGGGCTGTTTGCGTTAAATAAATTCCGCTGTAACATTTCTAAATTGACGTCCACCCGTTCCTTGGAGTTCATCATATAGGCGTCCGCTATCTGTGGTCGCTCTCCCATAGTTAAGGTGCTTGAAAAATTCACCCGGGTTTTACCAGCCCGCCCCTTTTTGGAAGTAATTACAATGACACCATTAGCGGCTTTAGTTCCATAGATAGCCGTTGCCGCGGCATCTTTTAAGACATTGATGCTTTCAATATCTTCCACATTGACACCACCAATACCAGAAGCGATCAGGTTTCTATTAGTCATAATATCATCAACAGAAACATTCACCGCGTCATCCAGAATAATACCATCGACAACCCATAAAGGCTGCACATTCCCGCTTAACGCAGCAGTACCACGAATGCGAATTTGCGGCATAGCGCCCGGAGCACCCGAAGTACTCATGACCATAAGCCCAGGTACCTGTCCTTGTAGGAGTTTATCAATATTCGGCTGAAATATCGTTTCTAACTGCTCCATATTAACCGTAGCGACTGAACCGGTCAATGATTTGCGTTGGAGGTTTTGGTAGCCTGTGACGACCACATCGTCCAACTGATTTTCCACAGGAGTCAAGCGCACCTCTATCCAAGTCTTACCCTGCATGGATATCTGCAAAGTCTGGAAACCCATACTTTTGAAAATCAATGTTGTATTTGCATTTGTTACCGATAGGATAAACGTCCCATCAGTATCCGTTCCAACAGCATTCTTTGGATTATCTTTTTCGGCTACCGTAATGCCGACCAGCGGTTTTCCCTTATAATCCATTACACGGCCACGTAGCTGTACTTTCTGCTGTTTGGCTGAACGAGGCTTAGGGGTAATTACAATTGTTTTATTATCGATGCTATATTGCAGCGACTGATCTTTAAAACAATGATCCAATACTTCTTGCACAGTAGCATTCTGCATGTCGATATCCACCGCCGTATTGGATTTGACAAGAGACTCATTGTAGAAGAAATCACAATTGCATTGTCTCTTGATTTCACTAAATACTTGAGAAAGTGGAACTCCCTTCCTCTTTATAGTGACCCGTTGTGCAAAAGCCGCCAGGCTAAACTGCGCACAGGTCAGTGCAACAAATAAAATTGCAGTGCGTTTGCCCAAAGCCCTCCTTTTCAATAGGTCTCTGGAATTGAATAAATTCATTTGGTCGTAATTTATTGGTCAAATAATTAAGGTATACTGCTGTCCCCCGCTCAGCAGTGGTTAGTTAGATTGCATAGGTAAAACTACATCATCAGAATCACCCTCCTTTCTTTTGCTCCCCAAGGAGTGATTTGATATTTTATCTGTCCTGTTCTCCGCAAGATGGACAATACTTCTTCTAATGTCTTTTCTTTGGAAATGACTCCAGTAAAGCCCAATTCGTCAGCTTGGCCGAGTACCCTAACATCTATGCCATACCAGTGCGACAACTCCGCTCCAATCTCTTCCAAACCTGCATTAAAAAATGAAAATTCATTATTTCGCCAAGCATTAACATTGGACAATAAGGCCGGAGAAACATCGATATTAGTCTTCCCAGGGTCGACAACGCTGCATTCTCCGGGGGTCAAAATACGGACCTTCGATGCAGTAGAAACGGCAACACTGCCTTCCATCAATGTTGTTGTGGTCCGATTACTTGCATAAGCCTTAGCATTAAAATGCGTCCCCAGTACCTTGATTTTTTGATCATTTGAAACCACCACAAAAGGCTTCTGCTTATTGTGCGAAACCTCAAAATAAGCTTCTCCCTCCAGATAAACGACACGTTCGGATCCAACAAAATTAGCATCGTAACGTAATTTAGTACCTGTATTGAGCCAAACTTTGGTTCCATCGGTCAACACGATTGCTCCAGTTTTACCCCTTGGAACGTTAATTTCCTGTACCATAGGTTCGGAGGCATTCTCAAATTTTTTGATCTCAAAAAAAGAATCTTCATTTGTTTTTTTTGCAGCAGCGTATTGCGTTTTGCTACTATCCGTCAACTCAATTTTCTCGCCATTCGGCAGCGTTAATGTCATCAGTGATTCCACTTTGGCGCTTTCCATATGTTTATTCGTGACAGTAACAGCGGTAGTGCTTGAAGCCTCCTCATATGCTTTATATTGATACCCTCCTACATAAAGAATCAGTAGTGCTGCCGCAGCGGCTGCCCATGGCCATAAGCGGATCAAAATGGATGGTTTCGTTTTAATCTCTTCTCCAGTGAGCAGCGATTCTAAGATTGGGTATTGGTTTTTCGATTGGGTATACAGTTCCTCAATAATGTCCTCTTCCTCTAGCCGATCATCCATTGCTGCATCCATATACATTTCCAGTTCCTCACGAAAAGATTCGTCAGCGAATAATGCTACCAACCAAGCGGCCTGCTCCGGCGTGCAGGTGCCGGCTAAGTATTTCTCGAAAATCTCCTTTTTATCGTACATAATAATCGCTCAAATCACAGCCTTAATAACCTTAATACGGAGAAGACATAGAAAGTCTATGCTTAGAAAATCATTTTTTTTAAAAAAATTTAAAATTAGGTTTAAGGAGGATAAAAAAGACTTTTGAGACTAGCCTTATGTGAGACAAATCCCTAGTTAAGAAGTCCCAAAAGTGTTATCAACAGCATAAAAAGTTTGGCTCCGAGCTCCTGTTTTAAAAAACGCATCGCTTTGGCCATGTGATCTTTTACAGTACCAACTGAAACTTCATGGATCTTTGCGGCTTCTTCATAACTCTTTCCCTGGAATTTGCACAACAGGAAGATTTCTCTGCGCTTGGGGGGTAATTTTTCTATCGCTTTTGATAGTTCATCAGATAGCTGTTCCAACGTATCATTGGCTTCATCCAGTTCATAATATAAGGTTGCCTGTGTCAGAAGTGCTTTACGCACAGCTTCATCTGTAGCTGATTGGCGAAAATAATCAATGGTCAGGTTACGGGCTATTGTATGTAGCAATGACCAAACGCCTTTCTCGGGAATAATTTTGGCGCGCATATCCCATAATCGTACGAAGGCAATTTGATGTATTTCCAACACATGCTCCTCGTCTGGTAGCAATCTGTTCAGCTTGTGCAACAAGGTGGGAGAATAGTGTTCATAAAGCTTAGAGAAAGCCATTTTGTCTCCCTTAATTAAAAGAGAAACCAGCTTAACCTCATCATTTTCATCGTTTTTCAAGTGATCTGTCCGTATATTATGATAGCCCTAAAATTATAAAATTTATCTTATTCTAAAGCAAAACTCCAATTATTGTCTATGCCAATAAATTATGCTAAAAGGCCTTATTCTGCCAAGATATGTTTTTAGAAATACCTTCAGTATAAAAAAACAGCAGTAAGCTTGCGCCACTGCTGTCTATACTATTCATTGCAAACAAGCTTTTTTGTCTAGTCTGCGGACGGCATCGAACAAGTCGATTATTCGACGTTTAGATTCAATTCTTTTTCTTTATTGATTAGATGTGCAATGCTGGTGTCATTCAAAATTTGCAACATCGCATTCCGCACTTCCACAAATGTATCACGGATGCCACAGGCATGCTCTTCGGTACACTCTTCACAGGAACGATAGAAATTTAGACTGACACAAGGGAGCAAAGCAATCGGTCCATCGATCAGACGCATTACCTGAGATAAAAATACATCTTCTGGAGCTTTATTTAGACTATAGCCACCACCTGCACCTTTTTTACTATAGAGAATCCCTGCGTTGCGCATTTCAAGGAGAATCTGTTCCAAGAATTTTTTTGGAATATTTTCTTCCTGTGCAATCTTAACGATCTGCATAGGTTCATTTCCGTAGTTACGACCGAGCACCATAAGTGCCTTAATTGCATATTTTGTCTTTTTGGAAAGCATAATTTGTTAACCCCCTGTTGAATTGCAAATTTACGTTTTTTATTCAATAGAATAAAACCTATAAAACTAGCCTGTAAAAGAAAAGCCCTTAGCACAATTACCCATTGGATATCCTTATGCTAAGGGCGAATATTATTTGATCATCTAATTGCTATTGGCCCAATACTGCTGTAATGGGTTTACCGATACTTCCATTGGGTTCGGTAATATGCAATAGTGATGAAATTGTAGGCGCAATATCCACAATATGGACCTCGGTATTGGACACACCAGGCTTAATGCCCCAGCCCATAAATACCAATGGAATATGGGAATCGTATCCCGACCAAGTACCATGTGTCGTACCCGTAGATCGTGGCGTACCATCATACCATTGTGGTTCACAAACAATTTGGATAACACCACTTCGTTTGTAGTTATACCCATTGATCATTTTTTCACGCACAGGCTCCGGAATCATTAGGCCTTCGCTCTTTTCCATATCTGCAACATATGCAACACCTTCGGTATGGCGCAATTCGCGAATAATTGTCTCTTTAATTTTATCCCGATCCAATTGAAGCGAATCAATGATTTGATTATTCAAATGCACCTGATAATTCATCATACTCTTGACGATTTTTTCCTGTCCAAATTTCTCTTTCAACTTTTTGTTTAGATCCGAGATAATCTGACGGGAATAGAAATAACCGCCATTTCCTTTCATATCCATATAGAATCTAGAGTTGTAAGAAGCACCATGGTCAGCTGTCAGGAAAAAGGTGTAATTGCCTTTACCAACAGTGTTATCCAGATAAGCAAAGAAATCGGCCAGTTGTTTGTCCAATTGCAGATAAATATCTTCAATTTCTACAGCTGTCAATGAGTAACGATGTCCAACATAATCTGTCGCCGAAAGACTGACACAAAGGAAATCGGTATTTTTAGTTGGGTTATTTCCCATCTGCTCATTCTTGATGGCTTCCATTGCCAGATCTAAGGTAAACTGATTACCCATTGGTGTTGTTTTGATCAACTCAAGACCTTCGTCTTTCATCAACTTAGATGTCGCACGCGGCAAGGTTGGTTTCTCTTCACCTGGATATTTTCCCTCATAGATATTATCATCAGCAATACTGTTCGCCGCATAAGTACTCACATCGTACATCGGCTTCCAGTCTGCTTTAAGGTATTTTTCCGCTAACTTTTTCTTATTGAAGTCAACGACCCACTTCGGTAATTGATCCATATAAAAATTGGAGGTAATCCAATTGCCTGACTTCGCCTCAAACCAATAAGCAGCATCCGCAAAGTGACCGGCAGGTAATATACCGCCTCTGTCTTTAATCGCGATACCGATGACTTTAGATTTAAAATTTGAAGCCAGTTTCAACTGATCCGTTACTGTAGACGCCAGTAAATTACGTGGGGATTGTTTTCCTTCTTTCTCTGTAGTACCTACACCGACGACATTGTCATCTTGGGTACAATACATATTCTTGCCTGTAAGCTCCTCGATCCAATCATTACCCGCAATACCGTGGATTGAAGGAACAGAACCAGTGTATACCGAACTGTGTCCTATAGCTGTATAGGTCGGAATATAATTGATCAGGGTATTCTCACAGGAGAAGCCTTCTTTCAAAAGTCGCTTGAAACCATCATTTCCATATCTGTCGGCAAAACGATATAGATAATCCCAGCGCATCTGATCCACCATCAGACCGACGACCAATTTGGGTCTTTCCGGTTGTTGTGCCATGGAGGAGAGTGCGGCTATTCCAAATACGACACTTAAAAAAAATCTTTTAATCATAGTTATAGTATTGAGTATTGAGATATTAGATTTGAGACGCTCAAAATACGAAGTCTCCGACTTATCTAAATCTCCTTTTTTTACTTATTAATTTTAACCGTTGACTTTACTAATCTTAGTTCCTAACTTCAGCAGCCACTGCGCAGGCCCCATCGTTTAATAACGAATGCTAATGTAGGATTTAATCTTTTAAATGTGTTTTTAAAAATTGTCCTGTATAAGAATCTTTACAATGCGCAAGATCTTCTGGAAGCCCCATAAAAACCACCTTTCCGCCTTTATTACCCCCTTCAGGGCCAATATCAATTACCCAATCCGCCGACTTGATCATATCCATATTATGCTCAATGACCAAAATACTATTGCCGAGAGCAATCAAAGCATCAAACGATTTTAGCAGTTTTTTAATATCCTGAAAATGCAAACCAGTAGTCGGTTCATCAAAGATAAACAGGGTCTTCTTGCTGTTATTGCCTTTGATCAGAAAGGAAGCAAGTTTAATCCGCTGAGCCTCACCACCTGAGAGCGTACTGGAAGACTGCCCGAGCTTTACATACCCCAGACCAACATCTTGTAATGGCTGTAACTTAGCCAATATCTTAGGCTGATCGTCAAAGAAGACAATGGCTTCATCCACGCTCAGTTCAAGTATATCCGCTACGGATTTACCTTTATATTGCACATCTAGCACAAACTGCTTGAAACGTTTTCCACCACAGGCCTCACATGGAAGTACGATATCCGCCATAAATTGCATCTCGATCTTCACTTCCCCCTCACCTTGACAGACATCACAGCGGCCGCCCTCGACATTAAAAGAAAACGCAGCAGGTTTCAATCCCGCAGCTTTGGATGCCGCTTGATTAGCATACAAGGCCCTGATCTCATCCCAAGCCTTAACATAAGTCACTGGATTGGACCTTGAAGAACGACCGATTGGGTTCTGGTCAACCATTTCGATCTGTTCTACTTGTGCAATATCGCCTTCTATGGAATCATATACACCTGTTTGTTCACCAGAATAATTACCGATTGATTTCTGCAATGCCGGATAAAGAATCCGTTTTACCAAGGAGGTCTTTCCGGACCCCGATACCCCTGATACAACAGTAAATGTATTTAAAGGGAACTGCACATCGATCCCCTGAAGATTATTTTCATGCGCTCCCTTCACAGTAATACTATTGGACCATTTTCGCCGTTTTTTTGGGACTTCGATCTGGCTCTTGCCACTCAGATATTGACCTGTTAAGCTCCTATCATCTTTTAGGATCTCGCTATACGTTCCAGCAAATACCATCTCTCCGCCATTGATCCCAGCTTCGGGGCCAATATCGATCAGATAATCTGCAGCCTCCATCATTTCCTGTTCATGCTCAACCACAACAACTGTATTACCTACATCACGCAAGGATTTCAGTACCGAAATCAGACGCTGTGTATCGCGCGGATGCAACCCAATACTCGGCTCATCCAATACATAAATTGAGCCGACGAGCGAACTTCCGAGTGAAGTTGCCAAATTGATCCGTTGCGATTCTCCCCCAGATAATGTATTGGACAGACGGTTTAAGGTAAGGTAGCTTAAACCTACATCACATAGAAATTGTAGCCGGTTATTAATTTCGGCCAATAGGCGTTTGGCGATCACCTTTTCATTTCCCTCCAAGGACAAATCTGTAAAAAATGCCAAAGCTTCTTCAAGAGGCATCAATACGATATCGGTAATTGACCTACCACCTACTTTGACATAGGTCGCATCTTTGCGCAATCTTGTTCCTCTACAGTCCGGACAGTCGGTCTTACCACGATAACGTGATAACATCACGCGATATTGAATTTTATAGGTCTGTTCTTCAAGCTCTTCAAAGAACTGGTTAAGCCCTGTAAAATAACTATTTCCCGTCCAGAGTAATTCTTTTTGCGCTGCTGTCAGATCAGAATAGGCGCGGTGTATCGGAAAATCAAACTTTAAAGAATTTTTTACCAGCACCTGTAACCATTCGCCCATTTTCTCTCCTCGCCAAGGAGCAATAGCGCCATCATAGACAGAACGACTCTTATCTGGTATAACAAGATCTGGGTCTATACCAATGATCTTCCCATAGCCTTCACACCGACGGCAGGCACCATAGGGATTATTGAAACTAAAGAAGTTAGGACTAGGCTCCTCAAAGGTAATTCCATCGAGTTCAAACTTGTGTGAGAAATGATGTCTTTTATCCTTTTCTTCGATATACAACTCACCTTTACCCTCAAAAAATCCCGTTTGAATGGAATCGGATAATCGATTAATGGTATCATCGTCCTGCTCGATACGTACTCGATCCACTACGATCAATACTTCGCCGTCCTGAATCGTTTCATTTGCCATGCTCTTATCGTCAATAATACTTTCGATTTTTTGCATTTTATCTTGATAAACGACACGGACAAATCCTTTCTGCAGTAAGAGAGACAACTCTTCTTTGAGCTTTCGCCCGTGGGAAGGCACCAATGGAGCCAAGAGTGTGACAGATTCTCCCTCGTCAAACTTCAGCGCAAAATCTACCACCGAACTCACGCTATCTTTAGTCACCTCCCTGCCTGATACAGGAGAAATCGTCTTACCGATCCTTGCATATAGTAATTTCAGATAGTCATATATTTCGGTAGAAGTTCCGACAGTAGAGCGGGGATTACTGGTAATAACACGTTGTTCAATCGCAATCGCTGGAGCGATCCCTTTGATGTAATCGACTTCGGGTTTATTCATCCGTCCCATAAACTGTCGTGCATAGGAAGAAAGACTTTCAACATACCGTCGCTGCCCCTCAGCATATAGGGTATCAAAAGCGAGGGAAGATTTTCCCGAACCCGACATTCCTGTAATGACAACTAATTTATTTTTGGGAATATCAACATCAATATTTTTCAGATTATTGACTCTAGCCCCTTTTATTTGAATATATTCTTTTGGAGTATGCTCCACTTTTTTACTCATAATAATCCTTATCTCACACAAAGTTACGCAATCTTGGCTGATTATAGTCGCTATGAATTAAAAGCTCTCACGAAAAAATACAGCCGCTGTCATGATGCAGTTCTATGAATTTAGAGGTCGCCTTTTTTCCATTTCAGCGACAGCATAATCTACGGCTCTAGCTGTTAATGCCATATAGGTCAGCTACGGATTTTGCGTTCCTGTTGAGGTCATGAAGGTACCATGATTTGTTACAAAACAAACGATGAACAAATGCATCAACCAGAGCTCATCAAAAGGAGCTCTTTTACACCTTCCACAGGATTAACAAACAATTATTCTAAATATTTATTCATTACCAATTAATCCTTCTGTATTTTAAGCCGTCTTAGAAATATAGTTTTACAAAACAAAGTAGCAATAGCGATAGAAATTGCGTTTAAAGAATAAAATAAAAAAAGGTTATGAGAAAAAATGTATTTAAAGTTATGGTCATGATGCTATTCGTTTTCGTCGCATCCACAACAGTAAGTAAAGCACAAATGGTAATTGATAAAATAGACTTAAATATTTTTCCTGCAGCGGAAAAAGGATACAAAAAAATGGTTATCGAAGTTCCGTATTCGGAGAATGATAAGAATAAGAAGATTGAATTCTCTGTAGGTAAATGGATGGAGGTAGATGGTTGTAACAATTTTAATCTAGCTGGTTCCTTTGAGAAAAAAGATCTTCAAGGCTGGGGTTATGATTATTACGTATTTAAAACGAATGGAAATGTAGCAAGCACAATGATGGCATGCCCAGATCAAGCAAAAAGAAATCTTTTTGTAAGTGCTCAACCTGAGACCGTACGTTACAATGGTCGGATGCCTATCGTTATTTATGTTCCTGAAGGTTATGAAGCGCAATTCAAAATCTACACAACGGATGGGGATACCTATCGTGCTGCTGAAGTCAGAGAAAAGAAGTAATCATACAGTTTAGTTACTTAAAATAATAGCAAACAAGCACAGTTTGTAGCGGAAAGTCTCCAATAAAAATTGGAGACTTTCTTTTTTTATATGCTGTTTAAGAAAAAGGTCAACATCATTACCTCTCTCGTTACATTTCTCCCAAAAATTGGCAAGGACACTTTCAAGAACATGATTTACATGACATTACAACAAACAAAAGATCTTAATACTATAAACTTAACACTCGGTTAGTTTAGTATTAATATACAAAGTTTAATATTGCTTACGTTTTCAGACATAAGTATAAAATGATCATGTTTAATCAACCTTCATTACATCTACCAAAAATTGCAGTACTCACGTGTATCTTAACGACGTTATCTGCAAAGGGTTTTGCCCAATCCCAAACATTTCAAGGAAAGCTGATTGATTCAGTGAGTCAGGATGCAATTCATGGCGCAACCATTCGAAATTCTCATCTGAGTAAATTAGTTTCATCAGACCAGGCAGGAAATTTTTCCATTCAGGCGCAAATCGGAGACACCTTACGTATAGGTTTTATGGGTTATCTTCCTAAAAGCTTTATTATTTCGAATCAGGGACCTCTACAGATTTCGTTATCTCCCAATCAACAATCGCTCAATGAAGTTGTGGTAACTGCCTTGGGTATAAAAAAAGAAAAGCAAGCTATCGGTTATTCCGTACAGGAGATCAAAGGAAAAGATCTGGTAAAAGCCCGTGAACCAAACGCGATCTCTAGCCTTGCTGGCCGAGTATCGGGTCTGACAATTACGCCAAGCACAAATCTATTTGGAGACCCTGGCATCACATTACGCGGAAGAAGCAATATTCTTATCGTTGTGGACGGAATGCCGATCAATACAGACTCCTGGAACCTTAGTCCGGACGACATTGAATCCTATTCGGTATTGAAAGGAGCGAATGCAGCAGCCTTATATGGAAATCGCGGACAGAATGGTGCCATTGTCATTACGACCAAACGAGCGAAAACGGAGGGTAAGGGCTTTCAAGTAGAGTTCAACTCGAGTACACAATTGCAAACAGGATACAATGCGATTCCTAAGATTCAAACCGAATACGGTCCTGGTTCAAATTTTCAATATGCCTTCAAAGATGGACGTGGTGGTGGAATAAACGACAATGACTATAATATTTGGGGGCCTCGATTTGAAGGCCAACTTATCCCACAGTACAACAGTCCCATCGACCCTAAAACAGGCGCGTTGGTTCCGCTTCCCTGGGAAGCTCGTGGGAAGGATAACTTGAAGAAATTCCTTCAAAATGGATTGTTAAGCACCAACAATATTGCTATTTCAAGTAAAACGGAGCGCGGGGACATTCGCCTATCAGCTTCTCAGATGTTTCAACGCGGCACAACACCGAATACAAAACTCGGTGGCACAAATATCAATTTAACAGGGGGGATCAATGCTGGAAGCAAATTGAGGATTGACGCAAGCATCAATTACAATAAACAGTATTCGCCAAACTACCCCAATATCGCTTATGGGCCAAACAGTCCCATTTATATCCTAACACTATGGGGAGGCGCGGACTATGACATTAATGATCTGAGGAACTATTGGCAACCGGGCAAAGAAAATGTACAACAGTACAATCGTGAATACACGATATATGACAACCCTTGGATGACAGCTTATGAAAACCTACGGACTTATGATAAAGATGATATTTACGGCTATGTTTCCGCTAATTACAAATGGAACAGCCATCTCTCTTTCAATGCACGTACCAGCGCAAGTACCTGGAACAGGAACCGAACCATCAAAATTCCAATCTCGGCCAATTTATACAATTACAATATTGGCGGAAGCCGTGTCGGTGGTTACCAAGAGACGTACGATACCTTCTGGGAAAATAACACCGAAGTTTCATTAAAGTATCAAAACCGCATTTCAGAAGACATCGGCTTCACGGGTTCGGTATTCGGAAATTTACGAACAGTAAGTGCAAAATCATTGTTTGCCCGTACGGATCGAGGTTTGACTGTCCCTGGAGTTTATGATCTAAGCAATTCGGTCATGCCAACCGTATCGACAAACGACCGTGCACTGCGCCAAGTCGGGAGTACCTATGGTTTTGTGGATCTTGACTACAAAAATATGCTGTTCTTAAATCTGACTGGTCGATTTGATAAGTCGTCGACCATGCCCATAAAAAATAACACCTATTTTTATCCATCTGCTTCCTTAAGTGCCGTCATATCGCAGATGGTATCTTTACCCAAAGTGATCTCATCGCTGAAAGTGCGCGGTGCCTATGCAAATGTTGCCAGTGATTTTGTGAATGAAACGGCACAATATGATATATACAAGCTTCTGCCAGCCTATACTAATTATGGTCGCTGGGCGAATTCCATGACTGGTGTCACCTATACAGATGTATTACCGAATCCTGATCTCGTAGCGGAGCGTGTAAAGACTGCGGAGATCGGCTTGGAAACCCGTCTCTTTAACAACCGTCTCGGCGTAGATTTAGCGGTATTCCGAAACCTAGAAGGTCCCCGAATCATCGAGCTAGCCACATCGGTCACTTCAGGTGTAAAAGCAAGACAAACCAACGGCTTGACTTTACTGCGAAAAGGAATCGAATTGAGTATCGACGCAACAGCAATCCAACGTGAACGCTTTAGCTGGAATGTATTGGTCAATGCATCGACCAATCATGCCTGGTTGCACGATATAGATGGCCATCAGACCCGATCAGGGGATGTACGCATCGGAGAACGCTGGGACAGCTTCTATGTAAATGATTTTCAACGCGATGAAAAAGGGAATTTAATCGTGGGAACCAATGGTCTGCCGGCCTACAATCCTTACGTCAGCAAGATTGGATACAGCGATAATAAGTTCACCGCAAGTATCAGCAACAGTTTCCGTTACCGTGATTTCAACTTTAGCTTTCTAGTCGACGGCCGCTTTGGAGGATTGATCAAAAATGTGCAGGATGCCAAACAATGGGGTTCAGGAACTCATCCTGAATCGGCCAACAGCTATCGCTTAAAAGACTGGGAAAACAGAGACAGCAAGGATTACAAGGGTTCGGTCATGACCGAGGGGCTAAAAATTGTCAAAGGCCAATTGAGCACAGACCAAGATGGTAAAATAATCTCTGATACACGGGAGTTTGCACCAAACGACATCCCCGTTCTATGGCAAAACTGGGCGACCAATTATTACCAATCCGGACCGATTAGTGCTAAAGACAGGACATTTGTCAAGTTACGGGAAATTGTCTTCAGCTACAACCTTCCAACTAGTTTACTGAAAAACTCTAGGTTTTTACGTAGCGCAAGTGTATCCCTCGTCGGCCGAAATCTATTATACTTTACCGGAAAAGGCACAAAAAACATGGATCTGGATCAATTTACTGCCGCCAGTTCGGATTACCAGACTCCATCGGTAAAAAGCTTTGGTCTAAATATTAATGCAACTTTTTAAAGATTTTAACACATCAAGATATTTTCAACCATGAAATACTTTAAATCAGTCTTACTTTTATTGCTCTTTGGCAGCACGTTGAGCTCCTGTAAAAAAATCGAAGACCTACAAAAGGATCCCGCGGCCGTGTATGATCCTGCTCCCAAACTGCTCTTTACAGGTATATTAATGCGATCTCATGACGCCCCATGGAGCGAAGACCATCGTTACAATCAGTACATGACCCAAAATGAGGCCTATTATACTGGGCAGCCATACAGCTGGACGACAGGTTCCTTTGAGACACCTTATGGTGTACTACGCGATGTATATCGGATGGAGATCGAAGCGGCTAAAACACCTGAATTGGGTGCTGTGTACCTCACGCTAGCCAAATTCTTCAAAGCCTATTTTTTTGTCCGTACAACCGAAATGTTTGGCGATATTCCAATGGCAGATGCGCTAAAGGGAGAGGCCAACAACAACTTTGCCCCTCGGTACAACACCCAGCAGGAAGTGTATCAGCAAGTGCTCTCCTGGCTAGAGGAGGCCAATACCGAACTGGCTGGTTTTAAAGAGAAAGGCACTATACTTGACGGTGATTTCTTCTATAACGGAAAGACGGAACAATGGCAGAAGTTGGTCAACTCCCTGAAACTGCGTGTACTGTTAAGCCTGAGCAAACGCGCCGATGATAGTCCTGCGCTACGCATTAAAGAGCGATTTGCAGAGTTGTTGACCAATCCTTCAAAGTTCCCGTTGATTCTTGATAATAGGGACAATTTCCAGTTGCAATATAATGCTATCAATACCTATCCGCTCTGGCCTACTGATGGTGTGATTATCAAAAAAGATGTGCGGAATACCTTGGGAGCAACCTACTTAGATATCCTAAAAACAACCCGAGATCCACGATTGCTGGTTCAGGCATTACCAGCCTCTGCTTTACCATTTGATCCGACAAAACCGTTTGAGGCCTATCAGGGTGGTAAGACCGGCGACCTACAAAGCACCCTCTTGAAACAAGCAACTGAGGGCCAGCTTTCCATGATCAATTTTGACTATTGGCTCGCCTCACCTTCGGGTTTACCATCCATTCAGCTTGGAGCTTCTGAGGTGCAATTTGCGCTTGCAGAAGGGATCAATCGTGGTTGGAGCAATGCTGATGCAAAGTCCAGATTTGAAGCCGGCATATCCCTGTCTATGCAGTTCTATGGGATTTCTTCGGATAAGATTGACACCTTTCTAAAAGGTTATGCTTACAAAGGAAATAATTCCGAAGGCTTGAAACAGATACTCACGCAAAAATATGTTGCCTTTTTTGAAAATTCAGGCAAACAGGCTTTCTTTGAGCAACGTCGTACTGGTATACCGGAATTCAATGTAGGTCCGGCAAATGCCAACAACAACCAGATCCCTAAACGCTGGGCTTATCCGAAAAACGAATATAGCACCAACGAAAGCAATTTAAAAGAGGCTTTGCAACGGCAGTTTAACGGATCAGATACACAAAACGATGTCATCTGGTCTATCAAATAAACAAAATCAATACGATCGTTTGTCCCATTCAATTTATACAAATGCAAAGAAGAAATTTTTTAAAAGGAGCTAGTATTTTATCGGCTTCTTCCCTCCTAGCCTTTTCCAGCTTAGAAGCCTTTTCAAAAGAAAAATTAAAAAAAGGGGTCAAACGATCCCTTCGAATCGGTCACTTGACAGACATCCATTTATTGGATAAAGCAGAACCAAAAGCGGCTGTTATCAAAGTCTTAAAAGAACTAGCACAGCATACAGATCGTCCGGATCTCCTTATCAATACTGGTGATTCATTAATGGATATGAACCGCCAACCCAAAGATCGCGTCCAGCAGTTATGGTCCGCTTGGGATGAGGTAATGCAGCACAATGCAATTCCGATGAAAAGCTGTATTGGGAACCACGATGTATGGTCACTGGCAAAAAGTGACCCTCAATATGAGGTAGCTCAGAAAGATGAACTGTACGGCAAAGCTTGGATAAAGAAAAAACTGGGTTTACCTGGGACATATTATACTTTTGCACAGAAAGACTGGCAATTCATCGCACTGGATAGTATCCATTATTCAGCTGAAAAAGGAGGCTATATGATCGACCCTGAACAGATGCTCTGGTTAGAACAGCAACTTAAAGATATTCCTAAAGAACGGCCCATTCTTATTTTTTCCCATGTCCCGATTATTTCCGTAACACCCCTATTATATGCAGCGCAAAGCAAACCTGCCAATGAATTGCGGTTTCCAGGCGGAGACCAACATATTGATGTCATGGCAATCAAATCTCTGTTTAAAAAGGCAGGGAATGTAAAAGTCGCTTTAAGCGGCCATGTACACTATGTAGATCAGGTATCTTACCTTGGTACACAATACTATTGTGGTGGTGCTGTATCTGGCAATTGGTGGAATGGTATTTTAGACGACTTCCCTCCGGCTTATTCGCTGCTTGATCTTTACGAAGACGGTAGCAGCCATTATCAAACCATATATTACTAACCTGGGAAAAAAGTGTATAAGCTCGTATAAAAAAAGCCATCGAAATAGTATTTCGATGGCTTTTGTCTTATAATCTTTAGTTACCTACTATTGAAATTTTTTCGCGTTTACTTTACGCTCATTTTCTGTCAAGTAGATTTTACGCAAACGGATAGATTGTGGTGTAACCTCGATGTATTCGTCCGCTTGGATATATTCCATAGATTCTTCTAGAGAGAATTTAATTGCCGGTGCGATACGTGTGTTATCATCTGTACCAGATGCACGCATATTTGTCAATTGTTTACCTTTAACAATATTGATCGTTAAGTCATTGTCACGGATGTGCTCTCCTAAGATTTGTCCTTCATAAATATCCACACCTGGATCAACGAAGAACTTACCTCTATCTTGTAACTTATCAATAGAATAAGCAGTTGTTGTACCTTTATCTAAAGAGATCAATACACCATGCAAACGTCCAGGGATTGTTCCTCTCCAAGGCTCGTATCCTTTCAAACGGTGTGCCATAACAGCCTCTCCAGCTGTAGCAGTCAATACGTTGTTACGTAGACCAATGATACCACGAGAAGGAATTTCGAACTCAAGATGTTGCATTTCACCTTTCGTTTCCATCACTAAAAGCTCACCTTTACGTTGTGTTACCAACTCGATCACTTTACCAGAAACTTCTGCAGGAACGTCAACAACCAACACCTCGATAGGCTCACATTTCTTGCCGTCGATCTCTTTCAAGATTACTTGCGGTTGACCTACTTGCAATTCGTAACCTTCGCGACGCATTGTTTCGATCAATACAGATAAGTGAAGGATACCACGTCCATATACCAACCAAGCGTCTGGAGATTCAGTAGGAACGACACGTAATGCCAAGTTCTTTTCTAATTCTTTTTGTAGACGATCGTGAATATGTCTAGAAGTAACCAATTTACCTTCTTTACCAAAGAATGGTGAGTTATTGATCGTGAACAACATATTCATTGTTGGCTCATCAATGCTAATAACTTCCAATTGCTCTGGGTTGTCAAAATCAGCGATTGTATCACCGATGTCGAAACCTTCGATACCAACAACAGCACAAATATCACCACATTTAACTTCTTGTACACGACGACGGCCTAAACCTTCAAATGTATGCAATTCTTTTACACGTGATTTCACGATCTTACCGTCACGTTTTACCAACGAGATTGGTTGACCTTCTTTAATTATACCACGAGCTACACGACCAATAGCAATACGTCCTACGAACGTAGAGTAATCCAACGACGTGATCTGCATTTGCAATGTACCTTCAACAAATGGTGAAGGTGGGAAGTGATTGATGATCGCATCTAATAGTTCAGATACATCTTCTTTCTTTTCTTTCCAATCTGTTGACATCCAACCATGTTTGGAAGAACCATATAATACTGGAAATGCCAATTGCTCCTCTGTCGCATCTAGGCTAAAGAATAAATCAAATACATTTTCGTATACTTCTTCTGGGCGACAGTTTTCTTTGTCCACTTTATTGACAACAACCAAAGGTTTCAAACCTAAGGATAATGCTTTTTGTGTAACGAAACGTGTTTGCGGCATTGGACCTTCGAAAGCATCCACTAGCAATACAACACCATCAGCCATTTTCAATACACGCTCAACCTCACCACCGAAATCGGCGTGACCAGGTGTATCAATAACGTTAATTTTTACTCCTTTATATTCAACAGAAACGTTTTTAGCGACAATAGTAATACCGCGTTCACGTTCTAAATCGTTATTATCCAGAATTAAATCACCTGTACCATCATTGTCTCTAAAAAGATTTGTGAAGTGTAAGATTTTGTCTACCAACGTAGTTTTACCGTGATCGACGTGAGCGATAATCGCTATGTTTCTAATATTTTGCATCTAGCAAGTAAATTTGTTTTTAAATTCAGGGTGCAAAGATAAACATTTTGCACCATAAAATTTATAACTATGTGTATTTTATTTAATTACACCTAATTCTTTACCTACTTTAGTAAAGGCGGCGATAGCTTTATCCAAGTGAGCAAGCTCATGTCCTGCTGAAATTTGAACACGAATACGAGCTTTTCCCTGAGGTACAACAGGATAGTAGAAACCGATCACATAAATACCTTCGTCCAACATCTTAGCAGCAAAAGCTTGTGCAAGTTTCGCGTCGTAAAGCATCACAGGGACGATTGGGTGGAAACCTGGTTTGATATCAAATCCTGCTTCCGTCATTTTTTCACGGAAATATTTGGTGTTGGATTCAAGTTTATCACGCAAAGCGGTTGTCTCACTCAGCATATCCAAAACCGCAACAGAAGCGCCTGCAATTGCTGGTGCCAATGTATTTGAAAATAAATAAGGGCGTGAACGCTGACGTAACAAATCGATGATCTCTTTTTTACCTGATGTGAAGCCACCAGAAGCACCACCAAGGGCTTTACCAAGTGTTCCGGTAATGATATCTACGCGATCAATCACGTTGAAAAGTTCATGCGTACCGCGGCCTGTGGCACCAATGAAACCTGTACAATGCGATTCATCGATCATCACCAAAGCTTGATATTTGTCTGCAAGATCACAGATCTTGTCCAATGGCGCTACTGATCCGTCCATAGAGAATGCACCATCAGTAACGATGATTTTGTGTCTTGCTCCTGAGGCTGCCTGCAACTGTGCTTCTAAATCTGCCATATCTGCATTCTTATAACGGAAACGTTGCGCTTTACACAAACGTACACCATCAATGATCGAAGCGTGGTTCAATTCATCGGAAATAATTGCGTCCTCAGCACCAAACAATGGTTCGAAAACACCGCCATTCGCATCGAATGCCGCAGCATATAAAATCGTATCTTCTGTTCCTAAGAACTGGGAAATCTTTGCTTCTAATTCTTTATGTACATCTTGTGTACCACAGATAAAACGTACTGAAGACATGCCATAACCATGTGTATCAATGGCCTCCTTTGCCGCTTCGATAACCTTCGGGTGAGAAGATAGTCCCAAGTAGTTGTTTGCACAAAAATTGATGACTTCCTGTCCTGTGCTCACTTTAATATCTGCTCCTTGAGGGGTAACAATCACCCGCTCTTGCTTATACAATCCCGCTTCTTTGATTGCTTCCAATTCCTTTTGTAAAACTGGTTGTAATGTATTGTACATAATTCGAATTTATTTTTTTATACAATATTACAGTTTTTCTTTGGTGGAAACAGCCTGTTTATTGAGAATTCACCTCAAATCAATGTTTTGATAACATTAAACCGTTTGCACAAATTTATACCGCCCTTTCATTTCCTTCCTTTTGCAACGAATAATGGTATCATCATGGAATAGATCCCTGGCTGGCGATTTCGGATTACTGGCAAGCCTCCTCGGATCACGGGCAGCATGACAGCGCAGTGTTAAAAATGTAACAACTGATAGGGATCAACCATGTATTAATTTAATACAGATTTGGTTTATTCGTAACGCAGCGCATCCACAGGATCTAATTTTGAAGCTTTTGATGCGGGATAATAACCAGATAACATCCCCACAAGACCACACACGGCAAATCCAAGAATAATAGCTGCCCAAGGAATAATAAAGGATGTCCCCAGTTGAAGGGCTAATAAATTACCGATCAGGATGCCGATAAATATACCCGCGACGCCGCCCATCATACAGATGACAATGGCCTCCATCAAAAATTGCTTGCGTATCACACTGGGTGTAGCCCCTATTGCCTTCCGTATACCTATCTCCCGTGTCCGTTCGGTAACAGACACCAACATGATATTCATTAATCCGATAGATGCACCAACAAGGGTAATAAAAGCAATCACGACAGCTCCTAGGGTCACCATCGCCATATTCTGCATAAGCATTTGTGCTACAGCATCGGATTTGGTAATCTCAAAATCATTGGTTTGTCTTGCAGATAGCCCGCGAATATTCCGAAATACAATGGAAGCTTCTCCAATTGCAGCTTCTAATCGCATTGGATCATTAGAAGAAACGGTAATCACGTAGGATGGCTCCACCACCTGCATAACAGATCTTGCTTTCACCAAAGGGATAAAACAGGCTCTATCCCCCCCCATACCCGCAGAGGACCCCTTGCTTTTCAATACGCCTATCACCTGATAACGAATGTTATTGACTGTGATATATTGTCCTATTGGATCTATGATTTCACTAAAAAGCATTTTGCTGACCTCACTACCAATAATAATCACAGCTCCACCGGTTTCCACATCCCGAACAGAGAAATTACGTCCTTCATTGACTACATATCCTGAGGTTTGAAGATAATTTTCATCTGTCCCGATGAGTCCAATATTGGGATTGGTTTTTTTGGATTGAAATTTTACGGTCGAATTCCAGGTGACATTGGCGCTGATGGAGGTTATCGCGTTAAAATGAAAATTCTGTCTGAAACGGGATGCCTGGGCATAGGTTATATTTGCGAAGACCTTGGATCGAGTTCCACCGGTACCAATCTGAACATTTATACCCCGATTTCGAATATTGAATGAGTTGGAGCCCATAGACGAAAAAGAATCCGTGAGGGAATTTTTCATGGCGTCAATAGATGTCAACACGCCAATCAGGGCCATCATCCCAATAGCTATAATCAACGCTGTTAAAAATGTCCGAAGTTTATTGCCTACAATAGATTGCAGCGCAAGTTTTACGTTCTCAACATAAGACATTTTTACGGACATACAGCGATTATTATAATTTGCAGATGAAAATACTGTTATTCCTCCACAAAACCAAAAGGCAATTTATTCTAATGAAATAAATTGCCTTTTTTATACCAAACCATTGCCATCAAGAAGGTCGGTTTTGGGTTGCTCACTTTGCTCCTATCAGTTTATCCTCTTCCAGGTTTCAGTCCTACCCAATAAGCTGACCCCCACATAGCCACGTATGTCAAGTTTATCACCTTTTAAAGTCATTTTACAGCTATAGGTCTTTCCTGTTTTTGGATCATAGATTTTTCCATCCTCATAGGTATTGCCGTCTTTTGTAAAATTGGTCAGGATCTCCAATCCCTGAACCGCCCTACTCTGAAGCGCTTTGTCAGGATTTTTCACATCTTTCTTGGGCTGTCCGGACTCATTGTTCGGAAATTTAAGCCAATACAGTTTACCGAAAAATTTGTCTCCCTTTTTATAAATCTCCACACGCCCCTCACCACTTGGGTTTTCCCATTTTCCGATGATCGGATCTGTTTGTGCAAACAATGTTACTGTAGCAAGTAACATGATGAATGACATCATAATTTTCTTCATTGGTCTACTATTTATGAGTTATAACTAAAAAACGATCGCTAGTATCTTATTTATTAATATAAATAAATATACAAAATATTTACTATGCTTGCATACATTTATATTCCGTGATTTCAATTTATTTAAATAGACACAAAGATTCGCTTTTGGTTTAACTCTACACTCCTCATTATCAAGTCTTATTTGGGGCTTATTCGACCTCGCATGACTCTTAGTACACCCCTTCTTTGTAAATCTTATCCCCTTTTTCTGTCGTTTCGCTATAGATCACTTACTGAATCGATAAGGAAATGATAGCGAATTAATCGTTGACTTCCGAACAAGGTCTAAGCAGATCCGGACAAAGGGTGAGAAAAGAGGAAACGAAACAGCAGTTTGTCGGCATATACACATTAAATTTTGGCATTGCGTTTGCACGATAGTTTTTATATTATTACTTTATTCACTGTTTATAAATTAGCGCATATTATGAAATTTATTATTAGTCTTTTACTCACCGGGGTTGTTGTCGCAATCGCTTGCTGGATTATACCGGGTGCAAAAGTTGCTGGTTTTGGCTGGGCTATTGTCACAGGATTGGTTATCGGGTTTGTCAATGCTACTGTAGGTTCTATTTTGAGGCTGTTCACCTTTCCTTTGAACTGGCTAACACTGGGTTTGGTTTCCTTTATTATCACTGTTTTAATGGTCTTGCTTTCAGACTCACTCCTTGGAGACAAATTTAATGTGGATGGATTTTGGACTGCGGCCTTATTTGCCATTGTTGTCGCAATACTAGAAATGATCATCGGAAGTACTTCAAAAGACTAAAATTATATTTATTGAATATAAAAAGGCTGTTTTTCTATTTGAAGAACAGCCTTTTCTGTTTCAGCATGGTGAATGTCTTACTGATGGGACATCTATTTTGAAAGCCTCTTTATCTGCCATTTTTATTAAGCCTCCACTCGCTTTTTAAGCTTAAAATAGCTAAATTTATATTATTTAATAGACCCCTCGATATATGTGCGAACACAATCACGAGCATAGCCATACAGAAAAAGATACTCCTTGGTGGATTTCACAACGCAAACTCCTTATAGCTCTCATCATATTGATCACGCTGCTGATACTGAAGTATGCATTTAAGATCACACTTCCGTTTTACGCGTCTCTCCTTCTAAATGGCATTGCTTACCTATTGGCAGGTATTCCGGTTATCCAAATGGCTTTTCGAAAGGCAAAGCGCGGCGATTTCTTCAACGAGTTTTTTCTAATGAGCGTGGCAACCTTGGGTGCATTCGCAATACGGGAATTTGAGGAAGGCGTAGCTGTCATGGTATTTTATCAGATTGGCGAATGGTTTCAGGACACCGCAGTGGACAACGCAAAAAAATCCATTAAATCACTATTGGATATCCGTCCGGACAAAGTCACTGTCTTGCGAGATGGAAAACAAGTGGATATCAACCCTAAGACGGTTGAAATCGGTGAAATTATCCTCGTCAAAGCCGGCGAAAAAGTCGCTCTGGATGGCAGACTGATCAATGAACGGGCGGCATTCAATACCGCAGCGCTAACCGGAGAAAGCAAACCGGACACCAAATATAAGGGTGAGGCTGTCTTTGCAGGTATGATAAATCTAGAAACAGTTGCTGAAATCACTGTAGTCAGCTCGTTTCAGGACAGCAAATTGAGCAAGATATTGGAGATGGTGCAGGATGCAACAGCGCGCAAATCTAAAACACAGCTCTTTATCTCAAGGTTTGCAAAAATCTACGTCCCTATTATCTTTGCGCTGGCACTTCTGGTACTTATCGTCCCTATATTCCTTGTCAGTGACTATAGCTTTAGAGACTGGTTTTACCGCAGTTTGGTCTTTTTGGTGATCAGTTGTCCTTGTGCACTCGTGGTCTCGATCCCCTTGGGTTACTTCGGCGGAATAGGATTGGCCTCCAGAAACGGAATCTTGTTCAAGGGAGGCAATTTCCTGGATGCCATCACCACAGTTGATACTATTGTTATGGATAAAACAGGTACCCTCACTGAAGGTGTTTTTGAAGTAAAGGAGGTACACGCTGTCAACGGACAAGCGACAACATTACTGGATTATGCCAAGGCCATTGAATCAAATTCTACCCATCCTATCGCGAAAGCAATAGCTAGCTACCATCCGGGAGACAACTCATTCATTACTGAAGGGATTGAGGAAATCGCGGGCCATGGACTCAAAGCAACGATCAACAATAAGCTTGTCCTCGCTGGCAATAGTAAATTGCTGGACAAGTTCAACATTCGCTATCCGGAAGAAATAAAGCAAATTGTCTATTCCATTGTATTGATTGCCATAGCGGATCAATATGCGGGCTACATTACCGTTGCAGATCGAAATAAGCCTGATGCAAAAGAGGTCATTTCGGCGATGCGGGATCGAGGCTTATACACGGTCATGTTGTCTGGTGATAAAACAGCAGTAGTAGATGAGGTCGCGAGGGAACTTGGTGTTGACAAAGCTTACGGGGACCTTCTACCCGAAGATAAAGTAAGTCATGTGCAGAGACTGATCGACGAAGGACGCAATGTCGCTTTTGCAGGAGATGGCGTCAATGATGCCCCCGTGGTAGCTTTAGCTCAGGTAGGTATAGCAATGGGTGGATTAGGAGCAGATGCGACCATTGAAACGGCAGATGTCGTGATCCAGAATGATGAGTCACATAAAATTTTATCCGCAATAAAAATTGGTAAAATTACCCGCAATATTGTTTGGCAGAACGTCATCCTGGCAATGGGCATAAAGATTATTGTCTTGATCTTGGGTGCCGGGGGAGTTGCAACGCTCTGGGAAGCTGTTATCGCTGATGTTGGGGTAGCACTCTTGGCGATCCTAAATGCCATCCGTATACAAAGTAAAACTGTATAAACTAATTTGCTAGCAGAAGAAAACTGTGCAAAATCGGTAAAACATAAGCGGCTGACTTTTCCCAAAGTCAGCCGCTTATGTTATATAGTGGTATCAGTATTCCTGAATGCCATGTACTTTCCGGTCATCTTAATCACGCCAGGATTTATAAGTATTAATCAATCCATTGGTGGAAGAATCATGACTAGTGATGGGATTATTATCACTTAATTCTGGTAGAATCTTATTGGCCAACTGTTTCCCTAGTTCAACGCCCCATTGGTCAAAACTGTAGATATTCCAGATCACACCTTGCACAAAAATCTTGTGTTCATACAGGGCAATGAGTCTACCCAGTGTACGTGGCGTCATTTTTTTCAATAAAATAGAGTTTGTTGGTCGATTACCCTCAAATACTTTATACGTTTTCAATTCCGCCACCTCTTCATTGGATTTACCCGCTTTTTGTAATTCAGCAACAACCTCTTCCTCCGTTTTACCGTTCATTAGTGCCTCTGTCTGTGCAAAGAAATTAGACAATAAAAGCTGATGATGGTTGCCTATTGGATTAAGGCTGTTTGCTGGAGCAATAAAATCACATGGTATCAATTTCGTGCCCTGGTGGATCAATTGATAAAAGGCATGTTGTCCGTTTGTTCCAGGTTCACCCCAAATGATCGGCCCTGTCTGGTAGTCTACACGCTCGCCATTCCGGTCTATATATTTTCCGTTGCTCTCCATATCCCCCTGTTGGAAATAGGCTGCGAAACGGTGTAAGTATTGATCATAAGGAAGAATGGCGTGGCTTTCGGCTTCAAAGAAATTATTGTACCATATACCAAGCAAAGCCAATATCACCGGAATATTTTCTTCCAAGGCGCTGGTTCTGAAATGCTCATCAGCATCGTATGCACCTTTTAGGAGTTCCTCAAAATTATCAAAACCAATAGCTAGGCTAATGGACAGTCCGATTGCAGACCATAGGGAATAACGTCCGCCAACCCAATCCCAAAATTCAAACATATTTTGTGGGTCTATTCCGAAAGCCTTTACTGCCTCCGTATTGGTGCTCAACGCCGCAAAGTGTTTAGCAACATCCTGCTCACTTGCTCCCTTACTTAGAAACCAATCCTTAGCGGTATGCGCATTGGCCATCGTCTCCTGTGTTGTGAAGGTTTTGGACGCAATCAGGAACAAGGTTGTTTCGGGGTTTACTCCCTTTAGCGTTTCAGCGATATGTGTACCATCTACATTAGAGACAAAGTGTACATTCAGCCTGGTCTTGTAAGCTTTTAAGGCTTCAGTAACCATTACTGGTCCCAAATCAGAACCACCAATACCGATATTAACAACATCCGTGATCTCCTTGCCTGTATAGCCTTTCCATTCACCGGAGAGAATCTGCTCTGTGAACGTTTTCACATGTGCCAACACGCTTTTAACAGCAGGCATCACATCCTTTCCATCGACAAAAACAGGTTGATCGGATTGATTTCTCAATGCCGTGTGCAAAACGGGTCTGTTTTCGGTCACATTGATCCGCTCACCCGCAAACATAGCCGTGATTGCTTCGGAGAGCTGGCATTCTTTTGCTAACTGGATCAACAGTGCCATTGTCTCTTCGTTTACGCGATTTTTGGAATAATCTAAAAGAATATCCTCGAAAAGGATCGAAAACTTCTCAAATCGCTGTGGGTCTGCCACGAAAAGCTCACGGAGGTCCTGCTGATTGATATCAATATAATGATCTACCAAATATTGGTAGGCTTTGGTTGTTGTAAAATTAATTTTTGGAAACATACTGTTTTTGTTGAAATTATTTGTTTTAAACCACTAATAAGAACCTTCCGTATTTTTTCATTACACCTTGCACAGATCGCAAAATGAAGGTTTATGCTGTTGATGATATCAAAACTAAAAAAAAAAGGTCAAATATTAGTATTGAGTGGAGAGTATTGCAGAATTAGAGGCCAGCAGTACAAGTCTATGGCTTATAATATTATTCTTAATATAACAGGCTACAGTCTTAATAACATATTGAATTTAAGAACGGATTTATTGATTAAAAATATCTACATTAGCAGATATGACAAAAGAACAAATTCAAGACTTGAGGGATCGTGTTACTTCCCTGAGGAGGCATCTTTGACATCGATGTCCGTAAAGAAGAAATAGAAAGAGATCAAGCCATTACAATGGAAGCAACCTTTTGGGATGACTCCAAAGCGGCAGAGAAAATACTGTTGGCCATCAAAAACCAGAAAGTATGGACAGATCATTTTGATGAAGTTGCTTCAGCGGTTGAAGACACCTATGTAATGTACGAGTTTTTTCAATCTGGAGACGCAACTGACAAAGAACTGGACGACCAGTATAAACTTGCATTGGAACAGGTCGAAGAACTGGAGTTCAAAAATATGCTCAGTGCAGAGGAGGATCAGCTGGATGCGATCTTACAGATCACCGCGGGAGCTGGTGGTACTGAGAGCTGTGACTGGGCGGCCATGTTGATGCGGATGTATATCATGTGGGGGGAGAAAAATGGGTATAAAGTCACCGAACAGGATTCTCAGGAAGGGGATGTTGCCGGAATTAAAAGTGTAACTCTTCAACTATCTGGAGACTTTGCATATGGATACCTTAAAGGTGAAAACGGAGTACATCGACTGGTTCGTATATCGCCGTTTGACTCCAATGCAAAACGACATACCTCCTTTGCCTCGGTTTATGTATACCCCCTGATTGATGATAATATCGAAATAGACGTCAAAGATTCAGAAATCGAATGGGATACCTTCCGTTCTGGAGGTGCTGGTGGTCAAAATGTAAACAAAGTAGAAACAGCTGTACGACTCCACCATAAGCCCACAGGCATTATTATCAAAAATCAGGAAACGAGATCGCAATTGCAAAATAAGGAAAATGCGTTACGCCTATTGAAATCACAATTGTATGAGATTGAAATGCGCAAACGACAAGAAGCCTCCGCTGCGATCGAAGGAAATAAAAAGAAAATCGAATGGGGATCCCAAATTCGTAACTATGTTCTACATCCTTATAAATTGATTAAGGATTTACGCACAAATTACGAGACATCAAATACACAAGCGGTATTGGATGGAGACCTCAATGATTTCTTAAAAAATTATTTGATGGAATTTGGCGGTTAATCTATCGCGAAAAATCTGCAAAATCAAAAGGGGTATCAGCAAGGCTTGATATCCCTTTTTTCACATAAAGTCACTGCCTTCTTTCCGACACAGTTTGTCACTTAAACTGTCAAATTCTCTCAAAAAATATCCCAAAAACGTTAAAAAACCTTAAATGTCTACTGCTCATCTAGGTTTGCTATTTTTTGATTATACAAGCGCCAATATAGTAATAAAACACTGTAATTCAACAACTTAAAAACAATAAAAGTGTATCAAGAACGTTACAAAAGAGTCGTTCGCTCAATTTTTGGCACAAAATAAAGGCATGTATTTTGCGTTTATGGATTCGTAATATTTTCATTACAAAAGACTCCTCGTTTGAGTCAGCAAAGAAAGTAAAGAAGAATGTATATCTAAAAATAGAATGGCTATGAATTACATGAAAGAAAACTCAATCGTATCAAAGCAGATGGCTAAACAATGGGAACCTGCAATGTACGACGTAAATGAAGAACAGCAGCAATCCGAGACCAAGGTAGAGAAAGTCGAAGAAAGCAATTTTGGACCAAAGGAATACGGTATTTTTGGAGCGACCTTTTTCGTACTATTTGCATCGGTCTTCGGTGTATATATGCTCCAACCAGATTTTGATGCATTACGTTTCCAACGTTTAGATAGTATAGGTGGAACCTTTTTAGTAGGCTTAGGAATATTTTTGGCCACTATCGCGATCAGCTTTTTAATCTTTTTAATTGTACTTCATCGTAAATACAAGCCGATTGCATCTGTTTCAGATGAAGAACTTCCAACCTGTACAATTATAGTTCCGGCTTATAATGAAGGACAATTGGTTTACGATACACTCCATAGCTTGGCAAGTAGTGATTATCCCGATAAAAAACTTCAGATTATCGCCATTGATGATGGAAGTAAGGATAATACTTTCGCTTGGATACAACGTGCCAAAATGGAGCTGGGCGATCGCATAGAGATCTACCAACAACCTAAAAATATGGGTAAACGTCATGCGTTATACCGCGGTTTTAAATTAGGTACTGGTGAAGTATTTATTACAGTAGATAGTGACTCTGTGGTCAACAAGGATACGATCCGTAATATGGCCAGCCCATTTGTAACCAATCAGGAATGTGGTGCTGTAGCGGGTAATGTGCGTGTATTGAATAATAAAAAGGCTATTATACCACGTATGTTAAATGTGAGTTTCGTCTTTAGTTTTGAATTTGTACGTTCGGCTCAAAGCATGCTAGGTACTGTAATGTGTACGCCAGGGGCATTATCTGGATATCGCAGAGAAGCTGTGATGAACTGTCTTGAAGACTGGATTCACCAAACGTTTATGGGACAACCTTCCGACATTGGAGAAGATCGTGCCATGACCAATATGATTTTGAAGCAAGGATATCATGTATTGTTCCAGTCTAACGCATTTGTATATACGGATACTCCTGTACGTTATAAAAATTTATATAAAATGTTTATCCGTTGGGAACGAAGCAATGTGCGTGAAAACATTATGATGAGTCAATTTGCCTTTAAGAACTTTCGCAAAGGACCGAAGTGGGGTGCGCGTATCTTATTGCTTATGCAATGGCAAAAAGTGTTGCTCTCCTACCCTATGCTATTATTGATGCTATGGACAGTATTCCATTATCCATTGATGTTCTTAAGCTCAACGTTGGTAGGTATTCTTATATTTTCAAGTATCCAGGCATATTTCTTTGCCTCTAAAAATGCAAATGCGAAAGAAGCATTCTGGGCATATAGCTACAGTATATTTTATGCCTTTAGTTTATTTTGGATCACTCCTTATGCCATTGCTACTGCTGGACGTAGTGGTTGGTTGACGAGAGGTTAATTTCGACGTAAAGAACGTATCTTTACTTTAAATATAAATATGACAGACTTTCAGATAAAAAAAATTGCCATCATTGGACAGGGATATGTGGGATTGCCTTTAGCGATAGCTTTCTCTGATTTCTTTCCAGTGATTGGCTTCGATATCAACAAAACACGTATTGACGAACTTAAAGCCGGCATAGACCGTACATTGGAAACTCCTGCAGATGAGCTTATGCGTGCAAGGAGTCTATTTACGAAATCGGAACAGCGCAAAGGCTATGATGCAAGTGCAGCCGTTCAAGATATCGCAGATGCCAATGTCTATATTGTAACTGTTCCAACGCCTATAGATCGTTATAATTCGCCAGACCTATCGCCACTTTTGGCTGCCTCTAAAATGATCGGTGAGCTCCTAAAAGTTGGTGACCTGGTAATTTATGAATCCACGGTCTATCCCGGGTGTACCGAAGAAGAATGTGTTCCGGTTTTGGAAAAAAACTCAGGTTTGAAATTTAATCAGGACTTCTTTGTTGGATACTCACCAGAACGCATAAATCCCGGAGATAAAGTTAATTCACTGCAAAAAGTGATGAAAGTAACCTCCGGAAGTACTGCTGCAGCGGGACTTGTTGTGGATGGACTTTATAAACAAATTATCCATGCGGGGACACATCTTGCTCCTTCAATCAAAGTGGCCGAAGCGGCGAAAGTTATTGAAAATGCACAACGTGATGTCAATATATCGTTTATGAACGAACTCGCTTTGATCTTTGACCGCGTTGGTATAGATACGCAGGATGTGCTCGATGCCGCTGGAACAAAGTATAACTTTCTCCGTTTCAAACCCGGTTTAGTTGGTGGACACTGTATTTCAGTAGACCCCTATTATCTTGCTCAAAAGGCAACACAGTTAGGCTATCATCCTCATGTTATCCTATCCGGTAGGGAGGTTAATGATCAAGTAGCTTCTTTCATCGCTTCCAAGGTCGTCAAACTGATGATACAGAAGAACATCAAATTCGATGGTGCCAAAGCTTTAGTATTGGGCGTAACCTTTAAGGAAAACTGTCCAGATATTCGTAATAGTAAAGTCGTTGACATGATTCAAGATCTCAAAGAATTTGGTTTGGAGGTCGATATCTATGACCCTTGGGTAAACCCCGATGAATTAAAAAAACATTTTGGCCTTAACCTATTAACAACTCTTCCGCAGTCCGGCAATTATGACAGTATTATTCTTGCTGTAGGTCATCGAGAGTTCTTACATCTGGATCTCAAAAATTTGAAAAAGAATCCTTCCGTTGTATTTGATATCAAAGGAATATTAGATCGAAAATTAGTGGACGCGCGCTTGTAGGGTCGTGTTTTTTTTTGATTATTTTCTGGTAACATTCTTTTAAACCATCAGTTTTCTTAGTATTTATTGAGAAAACTGATGGTTTTTGTTATAAATGGAGATTATGCAATCGTTTGCTTAAAAAAACATCATCAAATCTTTTGTTTTTAATATTAACTTAACACCACAATTATAAATTTGACCTCATTAAACTAAGGGATATTTAGCACAAATTGCGGTACTTATGAAACAGTTAGACGACACCGAGCTATTCATCAGAATTCAAGCGGATGACCGTTATGCTTTTTCTGAATTAGTCAATCGCTATTCAGATATACTTTTCCGTTTTATTCAGCGCCGTGTTTCCTGTACTGAGGACAGTGAAGACATTTTGCAGGAAATATTTGTCTCACTATGGCACCAACGTCTTAACATCACAATAGAATACTCGTTATACCCTTATCTATTTAAAACGGCTAAGTATAAAATTATCGACTGGACAATAAACGAACAAAAGAAAATTGTCCGTGCCGAAAAACTACTGGCAAGCTTTCAAAGGGCGTCCCCGACATCCGAAGATGAACTTCTGGCAAAAGAATTAGCGGTATTGATCGACACCGAAATAGAAAAAATGCCCACAACAATGAAATCGGCATTTTCACTTAGCAGAAAGGAATCCATGTCCATCAAAGATATTGCTTCGGAACTCGCCATATCCGAACAAACCGTGAAAAACAATATTTCGTTAGCCCTGGGTTGGCTAAAGCTTCGTTTCAAATAACGAATAAAAAAATATACGCCTAGTTTACAACCACTTAAACTATTTTCATAATTTTCTTCGGTACTTTTATTCTCCTTCTCCGATTATAGGTCTGTATGAAGGAACAAGAATCGTCAGATCAAGCTAAAGCTTTGCTCAAAAAGTATCTGGAAGGCCAGTGTACCCCAGAGGAAGAACAACAAGTTCTTCACTGGTTTTATGCACAGGATCAACCCGAGGAGGAGCAATTAAAGGAACACCAAACAGGATTAGCATCACGTATCAATACGAAGCTAGAGGAACAGCTATTTAGTGAATCTACTCCTACCGTCCGACGACTAACTTGGTTTCGCTCCAAATGGATGGTGGCAGCGATGCTTGTAGCCGTTTCGGGCTGTAGCCTTTGGATGTACAACAGATTTTCTTCGTCTGATCAAAAGCCGCTGGAACTGGCTGCAGAAGTACCTTCACAGGACCAGACCTTTCACAATGATATCCTTCCTGGAGGGCATTATGCCAAAATCATAACCCCAAAAGGAGAGGAGAAACAACTAGCAGATCCATTTGTACAGCGACTTGAGCAATCATCCGATCAACAAGGAAAGAATTTTCTTGTTGATGTTCCAAAAGCGGGTTCTTATATGATTATTCTTGAAGACGGAACAAAAGTATGGTTGAATGCTTCTACAAAATTATCCTACCCCACACATTTCGAACCCAATCAACGTCAAGTTGCTTTAACAGGGGAGGCCTATTTTGAAGTAGCAAAAGATGCTAACAGACCTTTCCGGATCAATGCCAACGGTACCACAATTGAAGTCCTTGGAACAACTTTTAATGTCAATGCCTATCACGATGAGGTTTCTACATCTTTAGTGGAAGGCAGCGTGAAAGTCCTTAAAGAAGGCAACCAAATTATTATCAAGCCAGGCCAACAGGCAACAACATCGCTAACAAACGATATCAAAGTTACAGCAACTGACCTGACAAAAAATACAGCTTGGCAACGGGATGAATTTTATTTCGATGGCAACAATTTCAAAGATATCTCTCTTCAGATCGCCCGATGGTATGATGTTGAGTTTGAAAATATGGAGACAATCGGAGCAAATTCAACTTACAAAGGCTCCATCAGCAGAAATAGTAGACTTTCAGAAGTATTGCAGATCTTGGCTCTTGCCACGGGACGCAAATTTGATATTATCGGACGAAAGGTTATAATACAATGAGACTAATTACCCAAATATTAAACGGCCTATGGTATAGACATCAACTTTAGCGCCTTGTGGTTAACAAAAAAGGGGATGTTGACGCATCCCCTGTTAAATTCAAGGCTTATTTTACTGATTACCAACAGAAATTTTAAAACCTTAAAAATCATTCTAATTTATGAATTTTTTTTCTCCAATGAAAAGGCAGGAGAAAGATCGGGAATTCCGTATCCCTCCGGCCTTTAAAACTTTATGTATGATAAAGTTAAGCACTCTTTCTTTGCTTTCCCTCGCACTTGGAGCCCATGCGTCGGGAACAGCACAAACCGTCAACATCTCCCTAAAAAAGGTAAAGGTAGAACGTGTATTGCAAGAAATCTCAAAACAAACCGATCTCCGCTTTTTCTATGATGAAAAGCTATTGGATAATCTTGCCCCAATAAGCGTCAATGCTGACCATGCTTCGATAACACAGGTACTTTCCAAAGCATTAAATGGCCAAAACCTGACTTATCAAATTCTGAACAATACGATCGTGATCTCTGAGAAGCAAAGGACTGATATTGAGGTAACCGGTACTGTAAGGGATTCACAATCAGCATTAGCCGGTGTTACGGTATCTGTACAAGGAAACGCTACCCTGTCCACAAAAACCGATGCCAATGGAGAGTTTAAACTTCGTGTACCCGAAAAGGCCGTGTTGCTTTTTCAATATCTGGGCTATACAACTGAACGGGTACAAATCGGCAACCAACGTATTTTGAATGTTACTTTAACAGCCAGCGATTCTCAATTGGATGAGGTTGTTGTTGTGGGTTACGGTACACAACGGAAAGTGAATCTCACCGGAGCCGTTGATATGATATCCTCAAAACAACTAGAAAGCCGTCCGATCGCAAATCTTGGAGCCGGATTACAGGGGTTAATTCCCAACTTGAATATCACAAGTTCTAATGGACGTGCAACCACCAATCCCTCATTTAATGTCCGTGGTTTTACAAGTTTAAATGGTGGAGAACCACTAATATTGGTGGATAATATTCCTTATTCGACAGATGAGGTTGCTCGAATCAATCCAAATGACGTAGAGAATGTATCTGTATTAAAAGATGCTGCCTCTGCGGCTATCTATGGTGCTCGTGGTGGTTTTGGCGTTGTATTAATCACTACCAAAAAAGCGAAGAGCGACAAATTAGATATCTCATTCAGCAGCAATGTTGGCTATCGGACTTTAGGAAAGTTACCTAAATTTATTACAGACCCTTATCAGGTCATGGATATCAAGAACGAAGCAGGCAAGCCATTGTATAACCTTTATCCAGAATCTGCCCGTGAATATGCAAAAAAACGTTCGCTAGATCCGTCGTTACCCGCTGTGACCTTATCCGATAATGGTCAAGATTGGGTGTATACAGGTACAACAGATTGGTTAAAAGAAGCCTATAACAATACAGCTCCAACTTACAACGCTAATCTGAGTATCGCTAAGAAATCTGATAAAATCAGCTATTACCTTTCCAGTGATTATTATAAGCAAGATGGTCTTTTAAAATACGGAAATGATATTTACAAACGGTATAACGTCAGGGGAAAAGTTGATCTTGATGTAACCAGTTGGCTGCAAATTTCCAACAATACACTTTTAACCAGTACCAATTATGAAGCACCGGTATTTCTAGACGGAGACTTCTTCTGGAACGTTAACCGAACAAATTCTTTAGATGTACCTTTTAACCCTGATGGCACTTGGACAAGAGCCGGTGCTCAGGTACTCGGCGCATTACAAGAAGGAGGAAGAAAGGATGATCGCATTAATGAATTTATAACGACATTTGCGGCCAAAGCTTCATTAATCAAAGGAGTTTGGGACTTAAATGCAGATGCAACAATCCGACGGACTTCTGGCCTGACGCGTTCTTACGATGTCCCATCCATGTACAAAACGGGTCCGCAAGCGATCTTAACACCGACATTTTCGAATACCTATGCAAGAAATGACAATTCAACGACCCGGTATAATGTCTATAATATCTATACCGACTTTCATAAAGAATTCGGAGACCATTATTTGCAGGCAATGGTCGGTTATAACCAAGAATATAATTACAACAATACAAGCTGGATCAAAGCGCTAAGCCTAATCTCTTCGTCTGTTCCCTCTATCGGAACCGCGACTGGAGATATCTCCAAAGATGAGCGCATTAAAGACTGGGCAGTGCAAGGTATATTCTCCCGCGTTAGCTATAATTATAAAGAAAAATACCTAGCAGAGTTCAATGGTCGTTTTGATGGGTCATCTCGTTTTCCGGCAGGTAATCGCTGGGGCTTCTTTCCTTCTATTTCCGCAGGATGGGCCGTTTCAAAAGAGAACTTTTTTGAGCCCATAAAAAATGCGCTGGCCATGGATTTTCTAAAGATCAGAGGGTCTTATGGCTCTTTGGGTAATCAGTTATTCAATTACAATTCTGATTATCCTTACCGTGATACTTATCCATACATTCCCATTATGACCAACAAACAAACGGATTATATCTTGGGTAACGGAAAACCACAAGCTGTATATAGTCCCAATGCTGTTTCAGACACCTTTACTTGGGAAACAATACAAACGGTCAATGCGGGTATTGATATGAATTTCTTCAACAGCAAGTTGGGAGTTAATTTTGACAAATATACACGTTATACCAAAGACATGCTGGTCCCAGGAAAAGTATTGCCAGGTCCATTTGGCACAGTCGTTCCGGTAGAAAATGCAGGTGATTTAAAAACCAAAGGTTGGGAATTGCGTCTGACTTGGCGCGATAGCAAAGAATTAGGCGGTTCACCTTTCTGGTATAATATTGCGCTCACATTAGCTGATAACAGATCCTGGATAACACGATTCGACAACCCAAGCAAATCTCTGGGTAACAACTGGATAAACAATTACGTCGGGCAAGAAATCGGAGAAATATGGGGAGCTGATATCACTGGATTTTTCAAAAGCGATGCTGATGTAGCTGACCATCCGAATCAATCTGCTATGGGAACCGACGATCAATCCTATAAATTCTATGCTGGGGATCCGATCTTTGCAGACCGTAATGGGGACGGCAAAGTAGATATGGGTAAGAAAACTGTAGATGATCCAGGAGACATGCATATCATCGGCAACAATAGCTCTAGACTACCCTATAGTATTGACCTTTCTACAGGATGGAAAGGGTTTGATTTCCGCGTATTCTTACAGGGTATCGGAAAACGCGATTGGTACCCGGGTGGATCCAACATCTATTTCTGGGGCGTGTATGCGCAACCTTGGACTAACCCTACAGCACAAAATGCCGATCATTGGACGCCGACAAACCAGGATGCTTATTTCCCGGCAGTACGCGCTTATTCTGCAGAGGACAACTACCAGCAACTCGGTATACCTAATAAACGCTATATGCAAAATGGGGCTTATATGCGAGTAAAAAATTTTACACTCGGTTATACGTTGCCTGCATCCGTACTACAACGCATCAAATTGCATAAGGTACGTTTCTTCTTTAGTGCAGAAAACGTCTTCGAGATTTCACACCTCAAGGTAAAATTGGATCCAGAATCCTTGGGCGGTCTATACCCATCATCAGCGAATCGGGTACAGGCAGCTTATCCTTTTCAAAGGACATTTACTTTCGGTCTGAACATGAATCTTTAATTCTAAAACTCAAAAAATGAAACGTATCAATTATATCGCTTTAGCATCGCTGGTATTCCTAGGAGTATCCTGTAAAAAAGACTACCTTGATCGAACTTCCGGTTCTGCTATCACCAAAGAGGTCTTTTTTAATACTCCCGGAGATCTAGCGACATACACAAATGGTCTTTACAAACAAATGCGGGCTGAATATACAGACTTATATTCGGATAATATTGCCTTGAGCAACAACGATCAAAATGCGGAGGTCAGAACACTCCTAGCGGGCACGCTTTCTCCTGCAACCGTCAAGGGCTGGGATAAGGATGCATGGGCACCATTGCGTGATGTCAATTATATGCTTAATAATGTCGGAAAAGTAAGCGGAGACCCTGCTGTCATTAAGCATTATATAGGAATTGCACGTTTATTCCGTGCGAACTTCTACTATAAGATGGTAAAAAAATATGGCGACGTACCCTGGTACTCTCAAGTATTAGGAACCTCCTCCGAAGATCTATATAAAGCAAAAGACCCGCGTACCGCGGTGGTCGACTCCCTTATGAAAGATCTAGAATTTGCAGCGGCAAACGTACTACCAGCAAGGACAGACAATTCTTATATAACAAAATGGAGCGCATTGACACTATTGTCACGAATCGCACTTCATGAAGGAACTTTCCGTAAATACCACACAGAATTAAATTTACAAAATACCGCAGCGACATTTTTGGAAAGAGCTGCATCTGCCTCTCAGGAAATCATAAATAACGGCGGTTTTGTAATTTCAGGAAATAACGCGGCGGACTATCGAGCGCTCTTTTCTAGCAATAACTTATCGACCAATAAAGAGATCATCTTTATCCAAAAGAATAGTCGCGATCTAGGCGTTGCAAATAATACGCATACAGTGTTAGATTGGCAATGGGCGCTAAGTGCTAGCTTGGCCAACGAATTTTTAATGAAAGATGGTACCCCATTTACTTCTGAAGCAAATTATGGCAAGAAAAATTTCACAGAGATTTTCCAGAATCGCGACCCACGCCTTGCGGAGACAGTAATGCCTCCAGGATTTAGTAATAATGCCGCAGGCACGCCTTACATCACTCGTCCCGACTTTGGAGGCTTACTTCAAATTAAGTTCTACCCTCGCGATCCTGCATTGCGTGGTGGCTGGGACCTTAATTATACAGATCTACCAGTTATGCGTTATGCTGAAGTATTATTGATCAACGCCGAAGCAAAAGCTGAATTAGCAAAATTGACCCAAGCTGATATTGATGCTACAGTAAATAAGATTCGTAGTCGTGTAGGTATGCCTGCTTTAAACCTTGCCGCTGCCAATGCGACACCAGATACATATCTCGCAAACCAATACCCAGCAGTCTCTGGTGTCAATAAAGGTGTACTTTTAGAAATTCGCCGAGAACGTCGTGTTGAACTCGCCTGTGAAGGATTCCGTTTTGATGATCTTTATCGTTGGAAAGCCGGAGCTTTACTTGCACAGGCTCCAGGAGGAATGTATATTCCTGCGTTAGGTGGAATAGATGTAACCGGAGATGGGGTCGCTGATATTGCCATCCTTAAAAAAGGGGATGAATCGCCAATAGCAAACCTTCCCGCAGCAGTAAAGGAGAAAATTGTGAAATTTTATGTGAATGAAGGAACATTCTTTCTTGAAAACGAAACCTCAGGGAAGGTTATGTTTTTGGATGATAAAGCACCACAACGCCCAAGAAGCTTCAATGAAGCGAAATATTATTACTTTCCGATACCCATCGAACAAACTGTATTGAACCCAAAATTAGAACAACCAATGGGCTGGAAATAACGGTTTGATTTTAACCATATAGAGCCAGCTCTCCTTTCGAAGCAGCTGGCTCTACTTTATAAAACTATGATAAAATTAACTCAACTAATCACATGCCTTCTACTTCTGATCTCGCCCCTATTTGCACAGCAACGGACAGGACGGGTTTTTGAAGATCAGAATGCAAACAACCAGTTCGAACAGAACGAAAAACAACTTGCCGGAATTGTTGTCTCTGACGGTTATGATGTTGTAAAAACGGACAACACAGGAACATATACCTTACCTCACAATCCAAGCGCGCGCTTTTTGTTTGTTACCATCCCTAGTGGATATAAGGCGACTAAAACACACTATATTCCGCTTCTTGCCGAGCAGAAAAATTTGGATTTTGCCTTAACCAAAGACGCCGTACAACAAACTGATTTTTTGCGTTTCATCCAAATTACGGATACTGAAACGCCTCTTTATGGTCCATGGATAGATAACGTCAGAAATTATGCGCAACAGCAAAAGGCGAGCTTGATTATGCATACCGGTGATATCTGTTATGAACCAGGCATGCTTTTTCATGCCAAGCAAGTAAACTCCGAACTGATGGGCAGACCTACATATTATACAGTGGGCAACCATGATCTCGTAAAGGGAGAATATGGAGAAAAACTATTTGAAGACCTCTTTGGTCCGACCTATTACTCGTTTGATGCTGGTCCTGCCCATTTTGTCGTGACACCAATGCCAAATGGAGATTATAAACCAAGTTACACAGCCGACCAGATCATCGCCTGGCTTAAGAAAGACCTTGCAACAATGGACAGATCAAAACCCTTGATCTTTATCAATCATGACTTCTTCGCTGGTCCAGACTTTATCCTGGAAGGTGAGAAAGAGCAAATTGACTTGATGCAATTTAATCTGAAAGCTTGGTTTTATGGCCATTGGCACAACAATTTTGTCTTTAAACAAAAGGGAGTCTATGTTGTCTGTTCAAACGCTCCCAATAAAGGAGGAATTGATAACTCGACAGCGCAGTTTGTCGTGGTCGATATCGACAAACAAGGAATCAAAGATATTAAACCTATTTATACCAATCTACGTGACCATATCCAACTGGTACATCCGACCGCTGACCAGCAAATAAATACGCTAGAAACTCTTCCAATCTTGGTCAGTGCTTATGACAGTGAGCGAAAAATACAAAAGGTAGCCGTGGAAATCTCTGCCCACGAAACCGGTAAACGTCTAGCCAATGTTCAGCTGTCTCCTTCTGGCGATTGGTTATGGCAAGCAAAAGTGCCATTCGGAAAACAAAAAGGACAATATGATGCACTCATTACTATTCATTATGAAAATGGTGAACAAGCCTTAAAAAGGCAGTCTTTTAATTTGGCTGGCCATGCAGAAAGCACTATGAAACTGCAATGGTCTGCTGCTGTAAACGGAAATATCTGGAAAACCAGTCCGCTGATTGTTGGAGATAAACTTTTCGTTGCGACGATGGACGATGGTATTGGGATTAATCATTCCATTATAGCACTAGATAAACGCACGGGCAAAACGCTGTGGTCATTGCCAACAATCAATTCCATCAAACATAAGCTGCGCTACAGCGACGGAATATTGCTCGCAACTGATGTCGAAACAAATGTATATGCCATCGATGCAAACACAGGCAAAATCCTGTGGACAAAAAAACCATCCAATCCAAGTCTTCCTACATTCGTATCTGGTCCAGCACTTGACAACGGAATTTATTATGCAGGTCTGGGCAAACGTATGTCAGCAATTGACATCCATACCGGAAAAGTGCTTTGGGAAGGTGTCGATCCATCGGGCGGCGAAGCGACTCCAGCAGAGCTATCGGTCGTAGATCAAACCTTATTGGCAGGATACAATTGGAATGCTTTATGTGCGTATGATATCCAAACGGGAAAGCTACTTTGGAAACGTCAAGAAGATGGACTACGTTTTAGAAGCGGCGGCGTTACAGCAAAAGACGGTTATCTGTATACAACGGGGCTCAATGGTATATTTAAGCTAAACTTAAAGACTGGCGAAATCGCGCAAAAAAGTATCAAAACTGATGATTTCAAAGTCATGGCCTCGCCCAAAATTGTTGAGGACCTATTGGTCATGCCGACATCCACAAACGGAATAAAAGCATACGACCCTCAGACTTTAGAAGAGAAATGGCATTTTTCCACTGGCGAGGCACTGGTATACACTTCCCCTTACAGTAGTCCTGACCAACATAAATTGGTTGGAACCGTAGAGTCATCGGTAACTGAAGTCCAAGGGAAGCTGTTTTTCGGTGCTTCGGATGGTTACGTCTATATGCTCAACAAACAAGGGAAGCTACTCTCCAAATTTAATCTGGGTGCTCCTATTTTTTCAGAAATCACAGTAGATGGCGATTTTATTTATATCGCTGATTTCGCAGGAAATGTTTCCTGTTTTAAATTCTAATAGACAATAGCATCTGCAAGACTCCCGAATCTGGGAAATGCCTAAATTCGGGAGTCTTGTTTATTTGTCAATTAAAAGACTACCTGAAATATCAATGAAAAATTAATCAAGTAATCTGTAATCTATCCTAGATTAAAAGACACTTTTGGTTAGTCTATAAAAAATAATTTATGGTTGCCAATATACCTTGCCGCTCTATATGAGTAACTATTGTATGAACTATTGAAGTGAGACCTGGATAATTATGAAGTGGTTTATCCCATATCTTAGGATCGGATAATATCCTTGTTGTTAAATTGGAATACTCCCGGTGTCTTGATATTATTAAGCTTGCGTCATCTTGAAATGAAGGTTCTGTTGTGGCTTGATTGCATATGACAAGTATGTATGCAGCTAGGCCAATAGCAATACCAATCGGTGGTTCAGATTGTTTACTATACCATTGTTCAATTAAAGGACACACGCGCATGTTAAGTTTGGCCGTATACTGAAATGCGATGGACTGCCATTTGTGTAATAAAAATGGGTTCTTAAAACGATCAATAACTGCCTCACCAAATGGTTGAATAAGCTCATGACTGATCCCTGATTGCTCAACTATTGGACTTATCTCTTTAAAAAGTAAATATTGAATATAACGGTCTAAGATCTCATTATTAAAGAAGTCCTTAACAAATTCTGTATTGGACAAGAGCGCAATACCACAACATAAGATATGCGGCGCATTAAGGAGACGCAGTTTCAATTCTCGATATTGCGCAATGCTGGGAACTATCTTCACAGTGCTATCAACCAATGCAAAACTCAAAATATTCTTAACATCCTGATTATCTGATTCAATAGCCCATAATTTATACGGTTCGGCCATAATTGCAAGTTGATCAGTATAGGAAAGTACCTCTTCAGAGACCTTACCGGGAACAATACGATCTACCAGCGAGTTGCAAAAGTAATTGGCCTTGTCAATCCAATCAATAAAATCTTTGCTTAATTTTTGCTGTTCCGCCATCCAGACGATGTTACGCTTAAGTACTTTAGCATTATCTGAAACTAACTCCGTAGGAATGATGACAAGACCTTTAGAGTTATCGCCATTAAAATGGGAAAATCGATGATATAAATAAGCTGTTACCTTTGCCGTAAAGCTTCCCGGGGGGCTGTCATCAATAGCTCCTCCCAATTCCAACAGTCCAGCTTCAGTTGTATTTGAAATCAGAATGCTTATCAAAGGAGAAGTCGCTGTTGTAAGTATCTCTTCCCACGAATCATGGGCAGACAACACCCTGGAGATTGAAGCATTAATACATTTCAATTCTTTAATTTTTCCTTTCTCCAGCCCCCTCGTAATCAAAGTATAGAGCCCATTCTGATTGTCAAATGCAGTTGTATTTCCAGTGCGTGTTGATTTGACAACAACTATACGGCCATTAAATATTCCTTTTTGATTGGCCTGATGGATATAATCATCAGGCAGGCCACGTAAGAGTGCTCCTGTTCCAAATTGGATGACCCGTTCCGGCATAGTAAATATTGACTCCTTGGGAACTTCAATTTCCTGATTGTCAATACCCGCTAAATGTTGTTTATCTAAATTCATCACGCTATTTCTTTAATACCAAAAGCTTTTGTTTTCTTTTTACCTATACTTAGTTCTCACCAAAATGGTTATTATTCAAATTGTACACGCTATTTTGAATGTCATGATTGCGTATAGCTATCACTCTGTTTTCATAAACTACTTTTTACTTTGATCATACTGATAGTCCCTTTGGGTTTTCAAGGTTTTTAATAGAATATATTAATTTATATTATGCGGTATTTTATGGGGACTAAATTATGATTAACTTATATCAACGAATGGATATCATCGCTTTTATTACCGATGATGATGGGTCGAGCCAACTTTTAAACTTAGTTTTTACTTCATCAAAAAATACCCTGTGTGTAATATAATATTCGGGGTTGATCAATCGCTTTTTCATACAGTTTATGACATGATCAAAATCTTCTATAGTTGCATTTCGACTGCTCATGAGGGTCCCTTCGCGTTTATGGAATTCCGGATGACTCACAATCAATTCACCTTTTTGTAAGCCAACCAATACATATCTGCCACCATGTGCCATGTAATAAAAAGAATTGTTAATCGCTTTTTGGTTGCCGGTAGCATCTATCACCAGTGTAGGCATATCACCAGCAGTAATTTCAGCTAATCTATCGGCTACATTTTCATTGTTTGCATTTATGATGTGTCTTAGATTTAATTTTTCACTACAGAAATTTAAACGATTGTTGTTGACATCTAACGCAATTACTTGAGCGCCAGCAATTCTGGCGAGTTCAATAATACCAAGTCCTATTGGACCCGCTCCGACTACAAGGACAAACTCACCCGGCTTTATCTGGGCTCTACGAAGGCTATGGGCGCCTATAGCCAAAGGCTCTATCAAAGCCAGTTCATCAAAACTTAAGCCACATCCCTTTACCAACAAACGTGCAGGAATCTGTATAAACTCCGCCATTCCTCCATCAGTATGCACTCCGCAGACTTTTATATTTATGCAACAATTAGGTTTTTTACTTAAGCAGGCAATGCAGTTTTCACAATTGATGTAAGGGATAAATGTCACAGGCTCCCCCACTTCAAAGTTTTGATTACCGCCAGTATCGATCAGTTCACCAGAAATCTCGTGCCCCAAAATGCGGGGATAAGTAAAAAAGGGTTGCGTTCCTTCAAATGCATGTAAATCGGTGCCGCAAACCCCGATGCGATGGATTTTTATAATCGCAAAATCAGCTTTGGCTTTTGGCATTGTGCCTTCTTTGTATGCTAGTTTTTGTGGTCCTGTACAAATTAAAGTTTTCATAATTTATTTTTTTTTGACACTTATTCATATACTAAAAGCCAAACGTCATATTTAAACCTTCCTCGCTAATCAAATTTTCCTGATATAGATGATGCCAAAAACTTTTAGGTATGTAGGTATGGATCAAACCAATGTTCTGTTCAATATGCTCGAGAGAACTCGCGCTTAAAGCGATACTACTTATTCCCGAAGCAGCTATCCCAAATTTTGCACACACTGCTGCTGGAGTAAGATTGTAAGATGCACATGCTTTAAAAAAACGCTCGCGCCAAAGGTGTAACCTTTTGCCCGCCGGTGTTTTTTGATCGACATACCTGTAATTGTAGTGGCTTCCACCAATTAAAAAACCAGCATTAAAAACTGCTGAGTTAATCACATGGACCCCCTGAAACTTCATTCTTTTGATGAAACCGAGTAAATCTTTTGGGTGACTGTGTACTGTCATGCTATTCGCAATCATTATCCAATCGGGTTGAATATCCCGGCAAATCCTTGCTATAACTTGCCAGTTCTTTGCGCCAACACCAACAGAATTTACTTTGCCTGCAGCTTTTAGTTCCTTCAATGCCACATAGGCATTCATAATATCCTGATATCTTTGGCTGTCTCCTTTAGCGTCCATTGCTAGGTATTCATCAGGATCATGTACAGATACAGAGTTAGCCTGATAGCTTTGCAATAGCATATTGCCCTGTTCATAACATTCTAAAATGCCATCATAGCTGATTTTCTGAACCGCATCATATTTTAATTCTTTCCAAACACCATTTTCGAACGTTGGTTCAGTGCCGATAAGTTCTGTTCTTAGCCAGCCAAGTTTGTTACTGATAGATACTGCCGATGATTCAATTTTAAGATCTCTCAGACACTTTCCAAGGCATTCTAGCGCCAAACCAGCCCCATACTTGCCAGCAGTATCAAAAAAAACGGGTTCATCAGGATTGCTACCTTTGATATATGCTGATACAATCGCACACTTAATCTCGTATGGGAGTGCAACGTAGAGATTTCCTAGACAACTAGTCCCTAATATCACCTTTGGTAAATTTAACGCTGTCATCGTAATTTCACACTATAGCACAATATTGGCGGACAAATAAAAGATTTTGAAATATTCATTTATAATTTAGTCTTTATAAGATTCAATAATTTTTGAAAACTAGTGCTATTTCATTTGCCCCTGACACAGCCCGTACGCAGTTATATCCATATTTTGTATTATTCTGGAACCTATGATAGCTGTCTTAACAATATTCAACGTAAAAGAGTTCTTTAAAAATGATATCAAAAAGCTCAGGTGATACGCAATTGCGCATACGAAAAGAATGCAAACTACCACACCAGGAGGCTTATTTGATTTTGTTGTCATTTTAGCGGTTTAATCTTGCAAACAAACATTAATTGCATTTATGCGCAATAGTAAGTACACTTTCTCAATGTATTTATTATCATTTGCTGTTAATATTCAGTTATTCTGATCAAAAATAAATGTTTGAAATCGATTTCCAAATAAATACATACTTATTTTTTTTATATGACTGAAAATTGGATACCTTGTGTCAAATTTGATAATAATGAGTAAAAAAAGAGTAACAATATATGATATAGCAACAGAACTGGGTATCACAGCTTCTTATGTATCCCGAGCTCTAAATAACTACCCATCTGTTAATAAGGATATTGTCGAAATGGTGAGGAAAAAAGCAGCAGAACTCAATTACAAACACAATTCTTCAGCTGCTAATCTAAGACAAGGCTCTTCTAAGACTATTGGTGTTATAGTGCCTCATATTAATCAAAGTTTTTTCTCAGATGCCATCGCTGGTATTGAAGAAGTATGTTTTGAGCATAATCATAGCCTAATTATCTGCCAATCGCATGAATCCTTTAAAAAAGAGGGCTTGGCAATTGAAACATTGATTCGACAAAATGTAGACTGCATCTTTATTTCAATTAGTTTAGAAACACAGTCCCCAAAATATCTCGAAGAAATTATTCATCATGACATTGGTCTAATCCAGTTTGATAGATCTATCGAATATAATCAAGGATCGGAGTGTACAAAAGGATATAGTGTCACCAACAACAATACACAGGACTCCTACAGCGCTGTTAAACAACTACTTAAAGAAGGGTATAGTCGCATTGCTTTTTTGGGTGGCCCTGATCACATCTCAATCTACCAGGACCGCAAGCAAGGTTATTGTAATGCAATAAGAGATAATGGATTAGTTTTAATAGATGATCTCGTTGTTTCTGATGTACTTGATGAGGAAAACGCTTTCAAGACAGCCGTCAAACTACTTTCGACGACCGAACCGCCCGATGCTTTTTTTGTTACCTCTGATCATCAATCTTTAGGTGTATTGCAGGCTGCAAAACAATTAGGGATTTCTGTACCGGACCAGTTAGGAATTATTGGTTATGCAAACGAATTTTTTACCGCACTGACCACGCCCAGCTTATCCTCTATAGATCAACATAGTAAATCGCTGGGTAGGCATACTGCTAATCTATATTTTAATTCTTTTTTGAAAAATGGAGGGAATAAGGGCAGAGGAGAAAGATTAATCATTCAAAGTGAACTTATTGTCCGAAATAGTTCCAAAAGAAAGTAAAGCTGTTCTAAAAAAGTAATTTTTAATTGAGCTTTCAAAAATTCACTATGGATTCAATAATATAAATTTGGAAATCGATTTCCAAATTTATATTATTGTATAATCAAACAAAAAATTGACGCTTTTGACGATTTGCTAATCACTCCTCTCTTCGCTAGAGATTGATTGGAAATAAAAAATATCTTTCTAACCATATTTAAATTATGAATTATTTATTATTCCTTTTGTTATTGATTTGTTTAACAACTCCGGCAAAAGCACAACAATCTTATCAGGCTAATTGGGAATCTTTGAAAAAAAATCAGACACCAGAATGGTTTAAAGATGCTAAGTTTGACATTTTCATTCACTGGGGAGTATATTCGATGTCGGCTTTTACCAATACTTAATATAAACGGATAATGAAAAAACTATTATACCTATTGTTGGTTGTCATAACTACCAGTGAAGTTAATGCACAAATAATTGATAGACCACGTCCCTCAAACTGGAGCCAATTAGTAAAAGGAGCCGCTTTTAAAGATCGATTTTTACCCATGCCCAAAGGGAAACTAAGTGATGATAGCTGGGGCGGAAAAAATATACTGCCACGATATGTGGATAACGGAATTGAAGACCGCCAAAGGTCTTATTGGTGTGCTGATATTATTTCAGGCAAGGATGATTTGTATCACATGTACGTTGCCGGTTGGCGTGAGAGTGCCCCGAAAGGCCATCACGAATGGCCAAAATCTATTATTTATCATGCTGTCAGTAAAAGTTCTTTTGGCCCCTTCAAAATTAAAGATACCATTGGCTATGGACATAATGTAGATGCCTTTAGACTAAAGGATGGGAGATTAGTATTGTACGCTATTGATAAAAATTATATAGCCAATAATGAAAATGGACCATGGGTTGAAGGAAAGTTTAAATTCGACGAAAGAGATCGGCCAATTATAGAAGGACTTTCCAATCTTACCTTTGCGCAGCGAGAGGATGGATCTTATCTCATGATATGTCGTGGCGGTGGTAGTTGGATAAGTAAAACTGGTATATCAACTTATAATCAGATCTCAAACAAAAGGGCTTACCCAGATATAGAAGGAGAGTTTGAAGATCCTGTAATATGGAAGGATAATATTCAGTACAATTTAATTGTAAATGATTGGCTAGGTCGCATTGCTTACTATCTTCGTTCAAAAGATGGAATTAACTGGGTTACAGAAGCTGGTGAAGCCTACATCCCTGGTATTTCCTTTCACGAAGATGGGTATGTAGAAAACTGGTTTAAATATGAAAGAATGCGGGTTTTTCAAGATAAACATGGAAGAGCCATCCAAGCGAATTTTGCTGTAGTTGACATCGAAAAAGATAAAGATTTGGCCAATGACAACCATAGCTCCAAGGCCATTGTAATTCCTTTGAACCCCGGTGTCTTGATTACAATGATCAATCAAAGTTTCCCAGATCCAAAAACAAAAAGCATAAAAATTAAGATAAAAGCAGAAGATGGTTTTGACCCACAAACTGAAATAGATGTTAATTCGCTTCGTTTTGGATCATCTACGGCAGTAAATTTCGGTAGAGGTGCCAGCGTAACTGAGACAAAAAAATCTGGAAAAGACTTGATTTTGACCTTCAACATAAACGGCCTTGAGTTAGAAAAGGATGATTTTGCCCCAAAGTTGCTTGGTAAATACCGTTCTGGCAAAATACTTTTTGGCTATACCCGAGTACCCTGGGTTAACTATAATGACGCCATTTTAAGTGCGAGAAGACCAATTTTTGAAACCACTACACAACAAACTGTAGCAAAAATAACAATAGAGAACTTTGGATTAATCGCATCAAAGTCAAGTAAAGTACAATTGTATGCCACTATTGATGGGCAGAAAAAGCTGCTGGCAGAAGACTATATTCCAGCCGTAGGAAAATATAAAAGTATTGTAAAATCGCTTAAAACTAGTCAATTGTTCGAAAAAGAGAAAAGTTATGATTTTTCGGTGCAAATCACTGAACACAAAAATAAATCAACATTTGATTTTAAAGCTACTCCAAATGACATATTAAGACAGTTAGAATAACCTACATATTTATAATAAATTACGCAGATGATTATATGGATGATTTATTGCTATTGAGACAGAAAATGCAACACAAATTGTAGCTGTTATCAGCTGCTGTCAGACACTTAAATTTAACCGCATTTTACATAAAAAATCAACTTAAAATGAAAAGAAGAATTATCAATATATTAATAGGGCTCTTATTTTATTTAAATGCATCTGCGCAAAGCAATATGATAAAGCCGCAGAATACAATCCCTGTTTTTGAAAATGACACCAAGGCTACTATTATAGCTAAAGCAGCACATGTTGTACCAACAAAGAATCAATTTGCGGCTCTAAAAAATGAATTTATTGCCTTTATACACTTTGGCCCGAATACATTTACGCAGATGGAATGGGGCAATGGCAAAGAAGACCCTAAAATTTTCGATTTAAAGGAACTTCATACTGATCAGTGGTGCCAGGCTATAAAAGCTGCGGGGATGAAGATGGTTATTATGACCGTTAAACACCATGATGGGTTTGTACTTTGGCAAAGCCGCTATACCAACCACGGCATCATGTCTACAGATTTCGAAAATGGTAAGGGTGATATTCTAAAAAAACTATCAGCCTCTTGTAAAAAATATGGTTTAAAACTAGGCGTTTATTTATCGCCGGCGGACCTTTTCCAGATAGAAAGCCCTACTGGTTTATATGGAAATTTAAGTAAAATCACCAAACGCAGCATTCCACGTCAGATCAGCGGAAAGCCTTTTACGAACAAAACTAGGTTTGAATTTGAAGTTGATGATTATAATGAATATTTCCTTAACCAACTATTTGAACTTTTAACGGAGTATGGACAGATTGATGAAGTTTGGTTCGACGGCGCCCATCCAAAAACAAAAGGTGGCCAGAAATATAACTATGCGGCATGGAAGCAACTGATCCATACCTTGGCACCAAAGGCTGTTATTTTTGGTAGAGAAGACATCCGTTGGTGTGGTAATGAGGCCGGAGCAACACGAAGTACTGAGTGGAACATAATTCCTTACCCCGAGAATCCTAACACTGCGACCAATTTTCCGGACCTAACTCAAGAATCTTTAGGTAGCAGGGACGATCTATACAAAGGGAAATATTTACACTACCAGCAAGCAGAAACAAATACCTCAATACGTGAAGGATGGTTTTACCGCGATGATGAAAAACAAAAAGTACGTAGTTCAGATGACGTGTTTGATATCTATGAGAGAGCTGTCGGAGGCAACTCTACATTTTTATTAAACATCCCTCCAAACAGAGCGGGTAAATTCTCCGCTGAAGATGTAAAAGTACTGACTGAAGTAGGTAAAAGAATTAGAGAAACCTATGATAAAAATTTATTTGCTAATGCTAAGGGTAATAAACAGGTACTAGATAATAACCCAAATACGTATGTTTTATTGAATAAAGCTGAGAAAAGAATAGAAATCACCACTAGAAACCCAATTACCATAAATAGAATTGTTCTACAGGAAGCAATAGCTTCTCATGGTGAACGAGTAGAGGAACACGTACTTGAAGCCTGGCTATCGAATAAGTGGCAAAAAGTAGCTTCAGCGACAAATATCGGTTATAAGCGTATCCTACGTTTTCCGGAGGTCCGAGCTTCAAAGTTCAGGCTTAAAGTACTTTCCTCTAGAGCATCACCAGCCATTGCAACAATTAAAGCGCATTATTACCGTGAAAAACCTCCTCAACTACAGCTCGATAGAGATATTAATGGACTATTGACTATATCGCCCAAAGTACATGTATTTGGATGGAAACCCCATGGACAGAATGCCGCAGAAAATCTAAGCAGAGGAACTGAGATTTATTATACTACAGACGGCACAGAACCTAGTATATCATCAAAAAAATATACAGGTCCTGTTCTAATTAATAATAACAAGATTAAAGCGATTGCTATTTCACATCAGGATAAGGGCAGTGTGGCCTCGGAAACATTCGGTTTGATCAAGAAAAACTGGAAGTTGTTAAATGTAAGTAGTGAAGCCAGCACAAATAATGCATCAATGGCATTTGATGCTAACAAAGAAACCTATTGGCTTTCCTTAATTGAGGATAAAAAGCAAATCGCTATAGATTTAGGGATGGAAAAACACTTAAACGCCTTTGTTTATACTCCTCCAAAAGAAAAAATAGATGGCATGATGGAAAGAGGTATTATACAAGTCAGTAACGATGGCAAAAACTGGGAGACCATAGAAAACTTTGAATTTGGCAATCTCATAAATGATCCAACACCAAGGTTACACTATTTTAAAAAACAGGTCTCTGCCAGATATATTCAGATTAAGGCAACGACTATTGCTGCCAACAAAAAGACTTTGGCCATTGCTGAATTGGATTTTTGGGAGAAATAGATCAAAAAAAGCATTATCTCCTTAATACAATTGTTAGAGAATCACTAATTAGGGTGCAAAAGGGATTTTAACATATAATTCCTGTATATTATAAACAGGAATTATATGTTAAAAAAATAGTGTTTATAAATCTATGATAAAACGCTAAAACCAAATCTAACAGATGAATAAATCGTAAAAATACAAATTGGGATATGTGAACAAAGTAGCTGAAGAGGTCAAAAAAAAAGGCAAATCAAGTAAAAACTTGATTTGCTCACTCTCGTAGCCCGTAGGGGAATCGAACCCCTGTTTCAAGAATGAAAATCTTGCGTCCTAACCCCTAGACGAACGGGCCGTTTTCTGTTTCGGTGTGCAAATATAGAAAGTTTTCTAAATCCGTCAAAATTTTATCGAAATTTTTATTCATTTTTTTCAAAATAGATCTTAAAACCCTCTAAAATAGCTATATTTAGACTCATTGAAAAAGTAACCAACATGACTAATTTTAAAAAAATTAAAAATCCTCTACTCTATGCGGGTCTTGGCATGGCACTTTTTAGCCAAGCAGCATATGCTCAAAAATCGAGCTCAATTGCAGATCAGCTGCAACTCACCTGGCAGGTCAAGGATGGCCAGAACATCCGTAAAAATCCTGTCTCAACAATCATTCTGAAAAATACGAGCAAAAGTGCGATACAGCTCAATGATTGGAGCCTCTGGTTTAATTTTATCAGATCTATTGATCCTGGTAAAGTAGATAAAAGATTTGCCATTGACCACAGGAATGGCGATCTATTTCAGGTAAGCTTTAAGAAAAACAATTTTTTATTAAAATCACAGGACACCATCCATATTGATTTCATCACAACAGGACTCGTCAATTATACCGACGGGCCAATCGGTTTGTACATAAAAAATAGCAAAACTGGGCTTTCAACAGATATTCAGAACTACACTGCGGTGAAAACAGCACCTCAATCCGATGCTGAAAAAGCGGATTATTGGTCTTATAAATATGACCAAAATAAACTTACCGAGGGTATAGAGGCGCAGGCCATTATCCCCCTACCCAGCAATATTAGTATTGACAATAATACAAAGTTCAATATATCGACTAGTACAAAAGTATTTATCGCCAGTGAATTCTCTTCCGAAGCAAGCTTTCTGACAGATTTCCTAAACAAATACGCAGGTATCAAGTTGTCAACTAGCTCTGAAAAACAAGATGGTGTTGTTATCGTCAAAGCAAACGATCTAAAAGCTGAATCTTATCGCCTAAACATCGATGCAAAAGGTATCCGTATAGAAGCGGCGGATAAGGCAGGTGCATTTTATGCCATACAGTCTTTGAAATCCTTGATTAATCATCAACAATGGAATAAAACGAGCAAATCAATTGCCTTACCTTACACAAAAATAGAAGATAGTCCTCGTTATGGCTACCGTGGATTTATGTTGGATGCGGCCCGTAATTTTCATAGCAAGGCAGAAGTGTTGCGCATTTTGGATCTGATGGCTGCCTACAAATTAAATAAATTCCATTTCCACTTTATTGACGATGAAGGTTGGCGATTGGAAATTCCATCCTTACCGGAACTGACTGCAGTGGGGGCCAACCGTACCGCTAATTTTGAAGACGGTAAAGGAATTCAACCTGCTTACGGCTCTGGTGCAACTGCAAAAGCGCATCAATTCTACACCGTAGCTGATTATATCGAAATCTTAAAATATGCGCAAGCAAGGCATATCGATGTGATACCTGAAGTAGAAACACCGGGGCATGCCCGTGCCGCGATCAAAGCAATGCGTGCACGCTTTGCACATTTTACTAAGGCAGGCGATAAGCAAAAAGCTGAAGAATTCCTGTTGGATGATGCGGATGACAAATCGGTCTATAACTCCGCACAAAACTGGAATGATAATGTGATGAACCCTGCCCTACCTTCAACATATCATTTCCTGAGCAAAGTGGTCGATGAAATCAAAACGATCCATGAAAAAGCTGGAGTACCGTTGAAAATTATCGATTTGGGAGGAGATGAGACACCGAGTGGTGTCTGGGAAAAATCACCAAAAATCCTTGCTTTCATGAAGGATAATAATATCAGCAATGTACTTGATGTATGGCCGATATATATCGCCAAAATTAACAAGCTTGTTCAAGATAAGGGTTTGACGATGTCTGGATGGGAAGAGATGGGCATGCGCAATAAAGGGAAAGGAATGGAAGTTAACGCGGAATTGGGTAAATCCGGCATCCATCTCAATGTATGGAATAATCTTCCGGGTCAAGGACAGGAGGATTTAGCTTACCGCTTAGCAAATGCAGGCTATAAAGTTGTCTATACCAGCGCGGCAAACAACTATCTGGATATGTCATGGGACCGCGACTTTGCAGATCCAGGCCATAGCTGGGTAGGTACTGTAAACCTGAACAGAACCTATTCTTTCTCGCCGGAAAACTTCTTCATTAATCTTCGTAAAGATGATACCGGAAAAGATCTCGTAAAAGAAGCGTATACCAACAAAGTGCAGCTTACTGCTGAAGGAAAGAAAAATCTACTCGGCATTAAGGGTGCCCTCTGGGCCGAAAAAGTATCGACAGATCAACGCCTTGAAGAGATGATATTCCCTCGATTAATTGCTATTGCCGATCGCGCCTGGGCGCAAGAACAAGCTTGGGAAAAAGGCAATTCTTATGATGAAGCAACCTATCGTAAGTCGTATACAGCATTTATTAAGAAATTAGGCGAGGATGAATTGAAGAAACTGGATATTATTGATGGGGGTTACACCTATCGCCTTCCGAAGCTTGGTATTAAAAAAGAAGGTAACCAGCTTTATATCAACACCGATTATCCCGGATTCAAAGTCTATTATACAGAGAATGGAAGTACACCGACATTGAAATCAAAAGAAGTAAATGGCGCAATTCCTTTTCAAGCGGGCAAGAAATATCTATTCAAGGTCTTTGATGCCAAAGGTAGATCCGGAGACGTTATTGCATATTAAAAACTGAACGGGATTATTACAACAAAAATAGTAATAGCCAACATAGAGAAAGTCATCATTGAAGTGCTGAAATAATACTTCCGATGGCCGTTTAAAATTAAAAAAGGGGTGTTTTCTATTCGAAAAACACCCCTTTTTACTTGCGCTCACTATTAAATGCGCTCTGCTTAAAACTTATAGCTTAATGATACGGCAGCATTTCTAGGGTCGATCTGATTGATAAAACCGCCACGGAAATACGAGTTCAAGCCAATCTCGTTGGTGATATTGTTAACAAAAACTTTTGCATCAAACCTTCGCCATTTATACCCCACCTGTGCATTTAAAGTTGTATAAGCTGGCATATTGAATGGTTTTTCGCCATAATATTCACCGTGGCCTTGCGGTGTTAGACTATACTCATTTACTGGACGATCGCCCACATAATACACTCCGGCACTTAAGCTCAGATTTCTTAAAGCACCTTGATTAAAGACATATTGCACCCAAGCATTGGCCGTATGTTTTGGCGCATTCATTGGCGCAGAGCCATTCATGTAGGATGGAGAATTTTTATATCGGGCATCTAAATATGCATAGCCCAACATCACCGTTAGATTTTCCAACACACGACCGTTTAATTCAGCTTCGATACCATCCCGGACTAAATCACCCGCTTTAAAATAAAGACCTGTTGGTTGATTCGCATCATTATATTCCGCATTCGTTAGGTCAGATGTATAAATATGGAAATAAGTTAAATTGAAACGCAGTCTATTATCCAACCAATCTGATTTAATCCCCCCTTCGAATTGTTCGGTAGTTGAAGCACCCGCTTTGGTCCCATCAACCATTGGATTGGCTGCACTTCTGAGACTGGTTGAGTTCGTATAAGATCCGAATACATTGAAATTCTCGAAAGGCGTTACGATAACACCTGCCATCGGATTCCAAGCTGATACCCTCTTATTTCCGTTTGATATAAAGTCCTTCGTCGTCATCTCAGAGTAACGCAAACCCAATACTGCCTTAATGTATTTATTGAATTCAATAACATCCTGCGCCATAAAGCCAACAGAAGAATAGTAATTTCTAACAGGAGTTTTAGCCTCAAAAGCCACCTTCTTTCCTATCTGATTATTCCCCAATGAATCCACATAATATACTTGGGTCAAATCGTTGGCCCAATCGCCATGAATATCAATCACGTCAATTATACCCCCGGCTAAAGCTGCCTGATCAGGCTTTGACAAGGGAACTTTACTGTCCAACAAACTCAATTTGGTACCAAACGAAGTTGTTGTTGCATCGGCGATACGATAGTCAACTCCCGCCTGTACCAAATGCTTTACCTTACCTGTATAAAGATCTTTTCCAATCAGATCAAACTGAAATGTCTTATTCTTATCATCTCTTAAGCTCTTACTCATCTTCCGCGAAAAGGTATTGAACTTTTCCTCTTTGTCCTCTATCAGAGTCGCCGATGTTGTCAAGTTATCGACCTGATAAGATGAGGTCGCAATTGAGGCGCGAATACTCCAACGGTCGCTCAATTCATGATTGATCTGTCCCATAAAGCTCTTCATCTCTGTGTTAACGTTATCAGAATTCATACCTAAGAATTTATTATTGGGTATGACATATAAAGCATTAATACTCTGCGAAGGGTTTAAGTTAACCGCCGAATTTACCGGGGTACGGTTATCGTTGAAATAGTCTCCTTCCAATGTGATCGTTGTTCTCTCAGTAGGTTTCCAGGCCAGTGATGGGTTCAGATAGACACGGTTGGCTGAAAGCCCTTTTCTGAAACTATCATTCCTTTCATAGGCACCATCCATACGAAAAGCGACAGTCTCTTTTTTGTCTAATACGGTCTGAAAATCGAATGTTGGCCGAAACTGCCCCCAGCTTCCCACACGTACCCCAACCTCCCCAGAGTTTGTAAAATTAGGCGTTTTTGTCACGACGTTAATCACCCCACCGGCATTCCCGAGGTCAGTAATAACACCTTGCGTCACCGCTGCGGATCCTTTGATCATCTGAATAGACTCCACCCCTTGCATATCAACGACGCCAGAAGCTGTCTGAAACTGCGAGTCCATACGTACGCCATTTTTCAAAACTGGTACACCCCTGAAACCCCGTGTAGATAGTGATTCTTTGACGCCACCGTAAGAACCAAATAGTGTAACACCCGGAATATTTCTAACAGCATCAGTCAATGTCAATATACCCTGATCTTGAATTACTTTATTGGATATCACCGATATACTCTGAATCTGATCGGAAGGTTTTAACGGCATACGGGTAATCATCTCAAGCCCCTTCGGCTTTTTATTCCGCTCACCAAACACTTCCACCTCATCGATGGCTTGCTCATTGCCCACTAACACCACCGGTTTCATGACAACCTCACGGCTAGTGGAACTAAAAACATAATCAACCGATGTCGCCTGATAACCTAGATAAGTAAAACGAATGATTGCATTCTGATCGACACCCTGAAGTCTGAAATGACCTTTATGGTCTGTCCGTACTGTTTTATCACCGATTGAAACGGTTACTGAGCTTAATGGGTTGTTGTTTGCATCTACAACCTTTCCTTTTACGATTCCTGAAGTTTGACCGTATACAGCGCTTCCGATTAAAAATGTAGAGGCAAGTGCAAGTAAGTGTTTGTCCATGTTAATAATTTTGGGTAATTATTTTTAATTAATCTAAATAGTGAAGCAAAGGTATAAAAATTTTGCTTGCTATAACAACTAAAAACAAAAAAGCTCTGAACCAATTAAGATTCAGAGCTTTCCTATATTAATTCAGACTATTTTAGTCAAATTTCCATCTTACAAAAGCTTCTATCGCTTCATAGTTTGCAAGACCTAATCGGTCATACATTGCTGCGGTATCGCTCGTACGGTCTTCAGCACGTACCCAGAATTCACGTGGATCATCACCTGGGAATACAGGTAGATCTTTTTGGGATTGATGTTTGAAGATCGCTAAACGCTTGCGATATACCTCTTGTGGAGATAATGGAACTGCCATTTCGATCTCATGGATCGGATATTCATGCCATGCACCTCTATACAACCACAACCAACAGTCTTTTGTCCACTCGTCAGTTTTGCTCAATCTTCTCAGAGCCTCGAACAAAATATCGAAACATACTTTATGCGTACCATGTGGATCTGCAAAATCTCCTGCTGCGAATACTTGGTGCGGTTTTACCTGACGCAACAATTCCATCGTTTGTTGGATATCATCTTCAAACGATACATCCTTCGCAAATTTTTGTCTATCGTAGAATGGTAGATCTTGGAAATGGATATTTTCATCTGGCAAACCGACTAAACGAGCTCCAGCAATAGCTTCTCCTTTACGGATCAATGCCTTTATTTTGCGAACAAGTTCGGTATCGATCTGATTTGGTTTTTTCGTTGCAAAGATTGCTCTTTCTTCATCATAAATCTGATTGATTTGAGCGGCCTCGGTATTTGCACCAATTTGATTTGCCAAATCTTCAGCAAATTCCAAGTAACGTACCACATCATCATCCCACACAGCCGTATTACCACAAGTCTGATAAGCAACATGTACATTGTGCCCTTGGTCAGCCAAACGGATAAATGTTCCGCCCATAGAGATGACATCATCATCTGGGTGCGGAGAAAATACAATCGCGTTTTTCTTCGCCGGATTAGCACGCTCTGGACGTTGTGAATCGTCTACATTGGGTTTACCCCCTGGCCATCCTGTAATCGTATGTTGAAGTTCATTAAAAATACGGATATTGATGTTATAAGCAGGGCCAGTTTCCGTCACCAACTTTGCCATACCATGAGCGCTATAGTCTTCGTCCGTCAGTTTCAAAATCGGTTTATTGATTTCCAGCGCTAACCAAACAACGGCTTTTTTGATCAATGTTGGCGTCCAGGTAACATCTTCTGCCAACCATGGAAGGTCAAAACGTGTCAACAAGGATGCCGCCGCCTCATCTAAGATGAATTCGACATTATCCGATAGTTGAAGATATGTTGCAGGAATCTCTGACGAAATCTCGCCCTCAACCGCTTTCCTAATGATCTCGGCTTTCGTTTCAGTCCAAGCCATCAAGATAATCTCGCGCGCTTTGAAAATTGTACCGACACCCATCGTGATCGCTTTTCTCGGCACATTTTCTTTACCACCAAAAGCACGTGATGCATCCCGACGTGTCAAATCGTCTAAGGTTACAATACGGGTACCAGAGTTTGGAGCAGACCCCGGTTCATTAAATCCAATATGGCCTGTACGACCAATACCTAATAATTGAATATCTAAACCACCAGCAGCAGTAATCTTTTGTTCGTATGCTTCACAAAACGCATTGACTTGATCCGGTGCTAGGGTACCATCAGGAATATTTACATTCGCCTTATCAATGTCTACATGATCGAACAAATTTTTGTTCATAAAAGCCACATAGCTCTGATCGGCGTCAGGTTGCATCGGAAAATATTCATCAAGATTGAAGGTAATCACGTTCTTAAAGCTTAAACCTTCTTCTTTGTGCAAGCGAATCAATTCTTGATAAACTTTCACCGGTGTAGCACCAGTAGCAAGACCTAGAACAGCTTTTTCACCTTTCTCCTGCTTTGCACGAATAATTTCAGCAATACGATTTGCAACGTTTTTCGAAGCTGAATTTTGATCTGGATAGACGCTTACAGGGACTTTTTCGAAGCGTGTTTCTTCCAATAAATTTAATCTAGCCATTTTATGGATATATTGATAAACGTGAATTACAAATTTATGAAATTAGTGAGTTAAGTTGAAGTAAAATTTTAATAAAGTGGCTTATTCTTAACAATATTTTAAATAAAACCTTTTAGCCCTTATTTTAGCATAGAAATCCCACTATATTTCGTTTAAAATCGCTACTGCTTTTAACAAAGTAACATCCTGTTTAGCAAAACAAACACGTAAAACTTGCTGATCTGTAGCTTGTTTGTAAAACGCCGAGAGCGGAATCGTCGCTATTTTGTGATGTTTTGTCAAATAGCAGGCAAAATCAAACTCCTTCTCCTGACTAATGGCACTATAATCGAGATTAAGAAAATAGGTCCCTTCACAAGGGAGAATCTTGAAACGAGACTGCGCCAATCCATTTTTGAGTAAGTCTCTCTTCTTCGCAAAGAAACCAGCAAGACTCTCCACATAAGCAATATCTTTCAAATATTCGGCAATTGCGATCTGCATAGGCGTATTAACACTGAATACATTAAACTGATGGATTTTCCGAAATTCGCGCATCAATAGAACTGGCGCCACACAGTAGCCAATCTTCCATCCCGTGGTATGCAACAGCTTTCCAAAGGAAGCGACGACAAAACTCCGTTCACGCAAACTCGGTATACTTAAAACAGATTGCGGCGAAACTCCATCAAAAACGAGATGTTCATAAACTTCATCGCTTAATAACAGGGTGTTTGTTCCCGCTAATAGCTTCCCAAGTTTATTTAGGTCCTCTTTTCCGAGTACTTTTCCAGTAGGATTATTCGGATTATTGATAATCACCAATCGCGTTTTTTCGTTGATCAGTGTAGCCACATAATCCCAGTCAATTTGAAAATCTGGTGCCAATAATCGAACTGGAACAACCTTACCGCCAAACAATTCAATCGTTGGGGCATAACTATCGTATGCCGGCTCGAATATAATCACTTCATCTCCCTGGCTGACGACCGTTGCTATAGCTGTAAAGATGCCCTGGGTTCCTCCGGCTGTAACCGTGAGTTCTTCAGTTGGATCTATATCCACGGCATATACCGCCTTGTATTTATTTACGATCGTCTCCCGTAGGCTTTGGGCACCGATCATTGGCGCATATTGGTTATGTCCTTTTTCCATTGCGGCGGAGACCAATTGTACAAGCTTGGGGTCCGTCTCAAAGTCTGGAAAACCCTGTGACAGATTCAGCGCCTGCTCCTCATTGGCAAGCGTGGTCATCTTGGTAAAGATCGATGTACCGACATGTGGAAGTTTAGCTATTAGGTTGAAGTTCATTTTTTGACATTTTATTAATCTACCAAATTAGTGGATTTTCTTATATTTGTAAATATATACAAGAATAGCAACATGATAAAATACATCACACTACTTTTTTTGGTTCTTCCGTTCTTTGGTTTAGCCCAGAAAAAAGAATTGACCAAACAGGAATATATCGCCCGCGTAAAAGCAGCACCGGATTCCATCTCAACTTTAGTTGATTTGCGTCGTGTAGGCGGCTACGACCCTGTCTATACCGAGTTACAGGCACTTTATAATACCTTGAGTGGCAATGTAAAAAATTCCATTGAAGGAAAAGAGTTTCAGGAATATCTGAATGCGCTAGAGACTGTTCAGATCGGCAAAGTTGCGCCTGCTTTTACACAAAATGATACAACAGGCACCCCTGTACAACTATCCGATTTCAAAGGTAAATATGTATTACTTGATTTTTGGGCTTCATGGTGTCCAGACTGTCGCGTTGAAAGTCCAGATCTTGTAAAAACTTATGAACAGTTCAAAGGAGACAACTTTGAAATCCTCGGTATATCCTTTGACAAAGACCGCAACTCTTGGATCAAGGCCATTCACACAGACAAGCTACATTGGAAACATGTTTCTGACTTAAAACGTTGGCAAAATGATGTTGGCACTTTATACGCGGTGAAATCTATCCCCCAAAATGTGTTGATTGACCCGAGTGGAAAAATCATTGCGAAGAATTTACATGGCGATGCTTTACGTGCCAAGCTAAAAGAAGTATTAAAGTAAGAAGGAATGTTAGCCATGAGGCTATAAGGAAATAGAAGAAATATTAAAGAAAAAACAGGTGTCCGAAAATTCGGGCACCTGTTTTTTTAATATGGTTCTTATTCTATATTAACCAAATAAGGCGCTAAACAGGTCTTCCAATTTAGCTACTGGTCTAATGGCAATATTATATTTCTTGGCATCCAATCCTTTGGTATTAAACTTGGAAATAAAGATCCCATCAAAGCCCAACTTCTCAGCTTCTTGAATACGTTGTTCAATCCGATTTACAGCTCTGATCTCTCCGGATAAACCTACTTCGCCAGCAAAGGTCAGGCTGGTCTTTATCGGAATATCTTGTTGTGACGAAATAATAGCCACGATAACTGCCAGATCGATGGCTGGGTCTTCAACGCGAAGTCCTCCGGCAATATTCAAAAATACATCCTGTGCACTTAACCGAAAACCAAATCGCTTTTCCAATACAGCCAACAACATGTTTAATCGTTTTGTATCATAACCTGTAGATGAGCGTTGGGCTGTACCAAATGCGGAATTGCTCACCAAGGCCTGAACTTCAATCATCATCGGCCGCATCCCCTCTAGCATAGCCGCAATGGAAACACCACTCACGGGCTCATCGCGTTGTGAAATCATAATTTCGGACGGATTTGACACCTCCCGCAATCCGGAACCCTGCATTTCATATATACCCAATTCCGAAGCGGAGCCAAACCTATTTTTTACCGCACGCAATATACGATAGACGTGATGGCGGTCACCCTCAAATTGGAGTACCGTATCGACCATATGTTCCAAGACTTTCGGTCCTGCAATCGAACCATCTTTGGTAATATGGCCCACAATAAATACTGGGGTACTGGTTTCTTTGGCAAACCGTAGTAATTCGGCTGTACATTCCCGCACTTGGGAAACCGACCCCGGCGCCGATTCAATCTGCGCTGAATGCAAGGTTTGGATGGAATCTATGACAATGACATTAGGTTGTACTGTCTCGATCTGCTTGAAAATATTTTGTGTCGATGTTTCCGTCAGAATATAACAATTGGCTTTCGAGGATTGTGACAATCGCTCGGCCCGCATCTTGATTTGCTGCTCACTCTCCTCTCCGGAAATATAGAGCGTTTTGACCTGTGGAATGGACAAAGCCAGCTGGAGCATCAATGTGGATTTTCCAATTCCGGGTTCACCACCTATCAACACCAGGGACCCCGGGACGATTCCCCCTCCCAACACCCGATTAAACTCCTGATCTGGAGTCAAGATACGCGATTCATCCTGATATACTATCTCATGAATAATAGCCGCTTTGTTTGCCCGCTTTGTATTCCCTGTTGTTGTGGTGCTTCGCCATTCAGGAACTTTTGAGCTTGACTTTTCGACCACTTCCTCCACGAAACTATTCCATTGTTTGCACGATGGACACTGTCCCATCCATTTGGAAGCCTCATAGCCACAGTTTTGACAGAAATATGCTGATTTTGTTTTTGCCATTCTACGAAATTACAAATTTCTATCCTTTACTTTACCCTTCGTTTTCTTTTAAAATCCGTAGAAAATTCTGTCCCATGATTTTAGCGATATCGGCTTTGTTGTAACCTCTTTCTAAAAGTCCTTTTGTCAATAAAGGAAATTTAGAAACATCTTCTAAGCCTTGGGGAGCAGATTCGATGCCATCAAAATCCGATCCAACGGCAACATGTTCAATTCCTACTTTCTTGACCAGATAATCAATATGGTCCAATAGTTTGGACATTGGTGCATCGACTTCATACCTAACATCAACGGGCAACTTATCATACATCTTCCAGGTACTCAATGTAGTGTCGGCATTCTTACCAAATTGCCGTGTATACATTCTCTTTAATCGTGTCTCATACTCGGGATCTAAAAAACCAGAGTAAAAGTTGACACCGATCACACCGCCATTTTTCTTCAGGGCCTCCAATTGTTCATCTTTCAAATTTCGGAAATGTGGACATAAACGATAGGCATTACTGTGTGACACCAATATAGGCTTACTGGACACCGCAATGGCGTCATAAAAAGTCTGCTCACCACCGTGGGAGAGATCGACTAGCATGCCAAGTTCATTCATTTTTCGAATGATCGCTTTCCCATGATCTGTTAATCCCTTTGCCTTCGAATCCATCTTGCCAGACTCCATTGCGGCACAACTCGCCCAAGGCACATTATAGTTCCAGGTCAAGGTTAAATATTTCGCACCACGTTCATGGAGTTTGATGAGATTGTCTATGCTCCCTTCGATCATATTACCGCCCTCCACACCGATCAATGCAGCAATTTTTCCGGCTTTTAAAATAGCATCAATATCCCTTACTGATTTTGCCAAAGCAATGTTCTCGGCGTTGGCAACGATCATTTTCTCCAGTGCATCTATTTGCGCATTGGCATGCTCAAATGCACCGGTCTTCCATTTTGCATCATCGGACCACACAGCAAATACCTGCACATCGACTCCACCTTCTTTTAATCTTGGCAAATCCGTAGCGCCTGTACTCAGTCGCTGACCAATATCCTTTCCTCCGAAAATTGATTCATAGATTACATCATTATGTCCATCCACAATAACCAGATCCTGATGAACTTTTTTATAATCCTGACTATAAGCCAACCTGTTTAAAGATAACATGCCCAGCCCCATGAACAATAGCTTTTTTATCATTTCTTCACTTCATTGATTGTTTCATAAATGGCATCCTGAATCCGGCTACGGATATTGAGATCCAACAATTTGGTGCTGACCTGCGGGTGCACGCGATTGGATAGGAAGATATAAATCAATTGGTTTTGGGGATCCACCCAGATACAGGTGCCTGTATATCCCGTATGCCCAAAGACAGTGCTATTGGCCAATTTAGAGGGGTACTCGTTTTTTGGGTTTGGATCCCAGCGGTCGAACCCCAACCCTCTTCGGCTTGTCGTGGACTGCTTAGACGTAAAAAGATCGATTGTTTCAGTCTTAAAATAACGCTCGCCTCCGTATTCTCCACGGTTGAGCAAAAGCTGGCCATATATCGCGAGGTCATTGGCTGTGGCAAATAAGCCCGCATGTCCAGCGATACCGCCGGCCATAGCTGCCCCCTGATCGTGCACGTAACCTTCCAACAATGTTTTACGGAACGAAGTATCCTGCTCGGTAGGCACAATCTGTTCCTTCGCAAATCGCTCCCTTGGAAGGTATCCTGCATGTGTCATACCTAATGGTTTATAGAAATTTTCCTGAACATAATCCTGCAATGGTTCGGCCGTCTGATGTTCAGCAACCTCCTTCATCACATACATGCTAATATCACTATACACATAGTTTCCTGTTGGCTTAACAGGCGATTTTAACATTTCGGGCCACATCACATCGCGGTAATAATGATTGAGAATATAACTATTGTCAGCCATCTTGACCTGATGTTGTTGGTCCGGTACGGCAACAACATCACCTGCTTTTAAATATTTATAAAAAGGAATAAATGGTGTAAACCCTGCTTCATGTAGCATCACAGAACGCAATTTGATATCCTTTTTATTGGTATACTTTGCCTGCCACAGGTAATGCCCCATCGTACTATCGAGATTAATGATATTACGCTCCGTCAATCGCATAATCACGGGTGTAGTACCCGCAATTTTACTGACGGAGGCCAGATCAAAAATATCACCTGTTTTTGTTGGAATGTCTTTTGAATAGGTATGATAACCATAAGATTTCTCCAATAGCACCTGTCCATCTTTGATAATCATCACAACTGCACCGGGGGTTGCCTGCTTTTCAATAGCTTCTTGTGCAATGGCATCAATTTTTTTGGTCAATTTACCCAAATTCAGATTGGAGTTTTCACCTGAACTGTATTGCAGTCTCGATTGAGCCGTCTTAACATTTCCTACAGTAATCGCGGCACCACCAAAAATAGACATCGCGGCATTGCGTTGACCAAGTTCCGTAAAAGGAGCCAACAACTCGATCAAATCAGACTGTGGATGTTCGGACAATGATTTTTTGTTGCGTTCTTGTTCAAAGAAATGACAAAGAACAACTTTTTTATTGTTCAGTACAGCCTGCTTTAACTGTGACAGGCAATCGGCATCCAAATCATCTTCCTTACCCGCAACAATAATTGTATTATAATATTTGATATCTTCATCAAATTTACTGAAATCAAATAGCGTAATGCCTGCATAACGTGCCAATTGGCTTGTAAACGCAGCATATTTTTCAGCATGAGGCACAACGACAGCAATACGTAACTGTGCCAGATTACCCAAAGGGAGTAGCTGATCTACATTATTGTAAAGTATGGTTTCATTCTTTATGGTCGACTTATATTGAGCGAACAAGGGGCCAATACAGAACAAACCTGCAAATAACACCCCAAAAAATCCTTTTTTCATTCTGATTTTATCGTTTTTTAGGTTCTATCAAATAAAAATACGAATAAAATAAAAAAGCAAAGTCCTTTCCCTAAAAAAAATCAATTTTGTTACGCCTGTTTTTTACAGCTTCAGTATAGGGATTTTTGGCCTGAGCAAGTATAAATCTTTTTTTTTCTGTAAGTTTGGTTAATGCCGGAATTGATTCAAGATAAAACAATATTTTCCCTTTTGGAGGTTAGCAAAAGTATCCAAAAAACGCTTGCTGAGCGTTACAAGAGCTTATATTGGATCAAGGCGGAGATGAATAAACTCAACCATTATACGCATTCCGGACATTGTTACCCTGAGCTCGTTGAAAAGCAAGACGGTAAAATTGTAGCCGAGATCAGATCAACTTTGTGGAAAGCAGACTTCACCCGAATCAACAACAATTTTCTGAAAATTGCGCAAGAACCCTTACGGGAGGGTATTACGATGTTATTTCAAGCAAGTATTTCCTATGATCCGATGTATGGTTTGAGCTTAAGGATTGTCGATATTGATCCAACTTTTACGTTGGGAGAGCTGGAGAAAGAGAAGTTGGATAGCATAAGAAAGCTCAAAGAAGAGGGCATTTATGAGGCTAATAAATCCGTTCCGTTCCCAACACTTCCAAAAAGACTAGCCATTGTTTCGGTGGAAACAAGTAAAGGCCTTTCCGATTTTTACAAGATTATCAATCAAAATCCTTGGGGTTATCGGTTGGAATGCACCTTATTTCCGGCGCTCTTACAGGGTGATAAATCTATTCCATCAATCATCAATCAACTTGCGATCATTGCCGATAAAATAGCTGAATTTGATGTGGTTGCCATTATTCGTGGCGGTGGCGGTGAGGTTGGCCTATCGAGCTACAATAATTATTTGTTGGCAAGGGCTATCGCAATCTTCCCTATTCCTGTATTGACCGGAATTGGCCATTCTACCAACTATACTGTGAGTGAGATGGTGGCCTACAAAAATGCAATCACACCAAGTGAGCTGGCTGATTTTCTCATTCAAAAGTTTCATAATTTTTCTGTTCCTATTGACAAAGCAGCTGAAAGCATCCAACAACTGATCTCTACTCGTTTTAAGGAAGAAAGGAATACTTTGGCTCAAATGGCAACGCACATCCAATGGATTGGGAAAAGAGAACTTCAGACTGCGCGCACTAATATTCAACAGATTCAACACGAACTGGCTGCGCTGATCAAACTACGCTTTTATGAACATAAAACGGCGTTGGCACATACTGAACGGATTATCCAGCTTTCTGATCCGCGGAGGCTGCTTAAACAAGGGTTTTCCATTACAAAAGTCAATGGCAAGTTACTTCAATCTATCGATCAGATATCTCCGGGTGATCTGATCCAAACGATGGTGGAAGATGGCGAAATTACAAGTACTGTAACGGATAAGAAGGCGCTTAGCACCAGTTCCAAAAACAACTAACCGGAACTATATTTAGCGTGAAAAATTTAAAGAGATAGCATACAATGGAACAAAAATACACGTATACCGATGCCTTCAATGAATTACAAACGATTGTAAAAGAAATTGAGAATGGAACAACAAATATTGATGAGCTTGCAGAGAAAATCAAACGTGCATCTGATCTCATTGAGGTATGTCGGGCAAAATTGACCGCAACCGAAGACGAAGTGAATCAACTGTTGCAAAAGATCTCTCCTGTACAAGATTCAGATTCTGGCTCCCCTTCCTAATATTGATATGCAACAATTTGTTTATCCCTTCGCAAAACTTTAACGAGCTCTTTATGTTGATTTATGTTGCCTGTCAATCGCCAGGTAGTGTTTAGACTCTCCTTATTATACCGTTGATTTACGATTGTTGCTTTAAACCCCATCTGTCTGATCAATTGCTCTGTATGTTCAAAATCTGCTTCAGATAAGGTCTGGAGCTCATAGTCTTTAATTTTATGGTAATTATCAATATAAGTCTGTAAATAGGTCAACAGCCCCAAAATCACTAAAACCAACCCTACACCGATAAAAGCTAAAAAAATATTCCCTGTGCCGACACACATTCCCAGAGATGCTGTTGCCCATATCGTTGTTGCTGTTGTAATTCCGCTAACCTTATTATCTTCTTTAAAGATTACTCCAGCCCCTAAAAAACCAATTCCTGTAATAATATTAGCTGCTAGTCGATCTGGATTTCCGACACCTATCTTCAACGAAATAATAGTAAAAAGGCAGGAGCCAAAACTCACCAGTATAAAAGTCCGTAATCCTGCAGATTTATTCCTGTATTCACGTTCAATACCAATTAAAAGTCCAATCAGAACTGATAACATAATCAATAAGACATCGCGGCCTTCAAAAGCGTACAATAAATCATTCATGGATGTGATAGCTATTCTTACCCCAATTTACGAAAAAAGAGTCCATTTATAGGACTCCTTTTTAATCAATGCGTTTAGATTTCTTCTTCCCGTAACTCATCAGTCTCACTATTTCACTGTCAGGTATCGAAGTACAAGATATGATGGAATGATATCGGTCTAACTAAATCATAATAATATATTAGCTGTATTAAAACATTGGAACTTCAATCAGCAGCAATTTTGCATTGTACTCTGCCTTAATCTCAATTTTATCCGACTCGTAGATGCCGATGGCATCTCTTCGCGATAATATTTCGTCCGCTACCTGTACCTTACCCTCTAATACAAAAAGATAAATTCCGTTTCTTTCAGAATGAACAGTATACGGGATTGTATTCCCTTCATCCAAGTCCACAATATTGAAATATGCATCTTGATGAATATGAACCGCATCCGAGTCCGAAACATTTGGGGACACAATGGTTACAAACTTATTATGACGGTCCAAATGAAGGTAAGACTTCTGGTCATAACCCGGTGTAAGATTCATTTCATGAGGTATTATCCAGATCTGAAGAAACTTAACAAGCTCCTTCTGGTCGCCATTAAACTCCGAATGCTTTACTCCTTTGCCTGCAGACATAATTTGCACATCTCCGGTTTCAATGTTTCGGACATTGCCCATACTGTCCTGATGGGAAAGTACTCCTTCCAAAGGTATGCTCACAATCTCCATATTGTCATGAGAATGGCGACCAAAGCCCTGCCCCCCTTCAACCTGATCATCGTTTAATACGCGTAAAGCCCCGAAGTTTACTTTTTCTGGATCAAAATATTGCCCAAAGCTAAACGAGTGGGCACTTTTCAACCAACCAAAATCAACATGGCCACGATCGTTTTCTCGGTGTATGATCTTTTGCATCTGTTCCTCCCTGTTATATAAACAACTATTAATCAGAGGACAAAACTCATACCAACAAGCATTTCCCTAAAAATTCTGCCAATTTGACAAAAAACTCACTTAGAGCACTTTCAATTTATCAGGAGCAACCGCTTGAATAAGTGCCCGGGCAAGAATCCTATTGGGATCAACTACAACCATTCCATTATGATCTTTTTCGGGAATGGCCAACGGCAATTCGGCACATCCCAAAATAATCACCTGAGCACCTTGTTTTTTCAAGTCATCCATCGCCATTAGTAAATCTTCTCTTGCCTTATTGGCTATGGGTGCTGGTTGTGCCTTAATACCATAATCTTTATCGTAAATAGCATTGTTTACCTTTTCCTTCTCTGCCCCTTCTGGCTCCACAATAGGAAATCCCTTTTTCATAAAAGCTTCTCGATACTGACTATAGGCTTGTTCACCAGCGGTCGATAACACACCTATTGTACTCTCTGGATAATTTTCATGAACAAAGCGAACTGTTTCATGGACAATATGAAGCAACTTCAGTTCATTCCCTAAACATGCCATCTCATCCTGAATAACTGAAAAAATCGGTTCTGCATGCGCTGTATTCGAAGGAATTGCCGCAATCGTTGCGCCAGCCTGTTCCAGTTGTTTTAAAATCATCGCTATTGCCTTTCCTGGATTCTCCTTCGATTTATCCAATAAATATGCGGAACGATCTGGAATCAAATTAGGGCAGGAAAACAATAACAGTGGCAAGTGTTCCTGATCGGAACTTGCCACTGTTTCATCTATAATTTTCTTGGCTATATCCAAGCCTGCATAAGGACCTAGGCCACCTACTATACCAATCATAACTACTATTTTTTATACCTTATGATATAACCAATAGCTCGCCGAATGGTTTGATAAAGTTTACCATTCAATGGCTTGATCCTCATCTGGAATCTGTGTATTGAGCTGACGCTCCAAAATCAATGAACCAGAAACCTTGAATTTGATCGCCGTAGTAGAAACAAGCGTATAATCGGTAAATTCATAATCCACATTATTGATTGTGATATAACGATGCAATAAATAAGGACGGACGGCGTCCATCTGTTCTGAAACAGTATAACTTGCATCTTTTTTGACGACGAACTTCATATTTGGATTTACGGCACGAAAGCTTACCCCACCCTTGTCATTGAATGTTGCAAAAACTTGATAATTCTTCCGGTCCTTTCGTTCTTCATCTATATTACCCGCATAAAAGAAGATCGTATTCTCATCGACAACATAACTTTTGATTTGACTTTTTACGATCGGGGTTTCATTTTCATGTCCTTCCATAACAACCTTCAGGGCTGTCCCGCTATAGGTCCCGGAGTAATTGTTAAAAGGGTTGATGCGTAATAGTGCTTTTTTATAATGCTTCCGGGGATTGACCTTATATTTAGCCCCTGGATCATCCAAAATAGTCAAGGGAAGTACCCATTTTTCGGTCATATCAATACCCTTCAATGTAAAATCAATGGCCATTAATCCGGTATTTTCCCCAGACTTGATATCCACCGCTGATGGAATCGCGAAAAAGTTAGTACTGAGCTGTTTGTAATAAAAATCCGTCCTCGTTTGGAATCGCTCGTAGTTCAGCACGCCCAATGTATCAGCATCCACTCCAACCTTGACCGAAAGATTATTATCGTTGGTTGTCGATCCGCTGACTTCCAGCGGCTGCATAAAGGTCGTCTTTTGCCCATCCTTGTAACGAACATAGATATTCGCGACGCCCTCACTTTCCAAGGGAGCCTTAAAAGAAATGTAATGTTCGAATTGTTCCTCTTTCCATTCATCATTACAAGAGCTGCAGACAGCAAGTAAAGTGAGGAACAACAACTGTATATATGACTTGTTCATAAAATGCATATTTGGTTAATCATTATAAGTCCATCCAGGATTTTGAGTCAAATTCTTATTGCGCTTAAGTTCGGTATGGCTAATCGGCCAAAACCACATTTTGTCGGCAAAGGTTGTCTTTAAGGTCCAGATCGCGACGGGCTGATAGAAAAGGTCACGTTCCTCTACGTTCATCAAAACGTTACAGCCATACACCGGCAATGCTTCCTCAACAGGCGCATCCATCCAACGACGTAAATCATAGTAGCGCTGGCCTTCGCCCATAAGCTCAATAAAGCGCTCCCTTTTCAATGTTTTGCGCAGTTCATTCTTATTCCCATATATACTGGCCGAATAATCAGGCACACCTCCGCGGATGCGGACAGGATGGATACCCTTTTGCATTTCGGCAATGTCACGGCTGATCGAGTAACTTGCTCCACGCCAAGAAGGAATCGTATACGAACCGCTTAATTCATTTAGCGCCTCAGCATACATCAACAATACATCTGCATAACGGATGGCTGGCTCCGCCTTAGGAATAATACGAGAGCCAACTCCACCTTCATAAGTATCACTGGGATGAACAAACTTCTTAACCCCGAAACCCGTACGCAACCAATAGCCATTCGCTGAATTAAAGCCGTTTCCTTTCGGGTCAGCGCTATAATAGAAGATTTGTTTATTGCGGTTTTCCTCTTTTGTTTCATTAAGCAGTGTCCAAAAACTTCCACTATAAGCCACCGAAGCATAGAATCTCGGTTCTCGGTTTGCATATTGCAAGGACACACCGGGACGCAATGGTCTGTATTTTTTGTTGTCATAATTTTCCTGAGTCACAAAACCACTGACACGATTTGAACCATTTCCACGGCCGATTTCCTTATCCTTACCCGGTACATCCGTACCATCATTCATATAGTAGGCGTCCACTAGCTTCTGTGTCAGTCCATGTGTATTCCATCCCGTTGCTGAACGCGGCAGCTGGTGGATGACCATTTGGTCGATACCCTCATTCGGCTGGTTGTTACCCCGGGTAAATATTAACTCCGGATTACCCGAAGCAGTCAATGTCCCATTAAAGACCTCTGCATATGATTTGGCAGGATCAATGTCCGCCCAACCTGCTGGCCAGCTTTTATCCGAAAAATTATGATCCTGAGGAGGTTTGACTGTTGCATCATCACCCGTTTCCTGAAAAGGTGCGGTGTAAAGCCGATATACTCCCAGTTCGATGACATCGCGTGCAGCGGCTGCCGCCTTTGCCCATTTCTCTTCTTTATAATCGGCAGACAACAGGCGTTTCATCTGCTTGTCTACCAACCGGGCAGCGTAACCTGAATTATTCCCATTAGCCAATGGACTTGCAGCATACAGGAGCACCTTAGCCCTCGCTGCCAATGCTGCCCCCACAGAAGGGCGGCTAGAACCATCCTGTCCACGTCTCATCCCAAGGGCTTCCATTTCTTTCGCGGCGGTTAATAGTTCGTTGCTGATGAATTCAGCACACTCATCATAGGTGTTTCGCGCAATAGCTAGTTCTTCGTAACTATCTGTATAATCCAGGCCTTCATCGGGTAGTATCGGAATTGGTCCATATTTACGGAGCAATAACCAGTAGAGGTAAGCCCGCGCAAAACGCGCCTGCCCCCGATAATCTACGATTTCGGCCTCGGACATCTCAGTATTCATGTAGATATTATGGATAAAGGTCGAAGCATTCCGAATCCCGCGATACGATTGAGTCCATGTCCCCTGTTTATCCGTTTCGGTATACAAACCCATTTTAAACATATTATAGGACAGTTCATTTTTTGATGGATCGTAATCCTTGTCCCGATCACCATAATACATATCATCCGCGAAACAGTGCGGTGTCAGGCCTTTACTGGCGACATCAGCATTTTCACCTTTAAACTCTTCAAATACATGAGCCAGCCATTTCTCCGAATACAGCTTGCTTTTAAATGTTTTTTCCAAGGTGATCCGATCTTTAAAATATTGGTCGGATTTTAAGTAATCCTTTTTACAGGATGAGATCACATTCGTGCCCAAAACGAGCATCAACGCAATATATAATGTCTTTCTTTGCATCTTTTTCTAATTTTATAGGTTAATATTGATGCCAAATGTAAATGACTTAGGTAAGGGATAATCCTCACCCCTTGGTGTTGCCAGTTCCGGATCCCAAAGTTTGAATTTTGACCAGGTCAATAAATTTGAACCGACGAGGAATAGGCGAATACTATTGGCCTTGATCCGATTGGTCAGATGTTTTGGCAGTGTATATCCAATATCCAGGGTTTTCAAACGAAGATATTGTCCGTTTTTTAACCAAAATGTTGACTCTCTGAAATTATTAATATTGTCTCCAAAACTTAAACGTGGATAAGATGCATTTGGGTTTTCGGTCGACGGATCGCCTGATATGTCGGCAGAAATCCAACGATTATCGCCCATGACACCTTTCATTACCTGCCCCCATTCGCCCTCACGAAAGGCTTGCACCGTTTTTCCATAAATCGAAAAAGTAGACTTCCCTGATCCTTGGAAATGGACACTAAGGTCAAATCCCCGCCAACTCACAGAAGCACCTACACCATAAACCAAATTAGGTCTCCGCGTTGCTCCTATGGCCACCCGGTCACCATCATCCACTATGCCATCTCCATTGACATCTTTATATTTTATATCTCCGGGCTGATAATTGGGGGGATTATTATCAAACTGTTGTTTCGGGCTATTGCGAATATCATCGTAATCTTTAAACAAGCCTAAAGCGATCAATCCTATAGACTGATCCACACGATAGCCTTTTTGATTTTGATAACCATATACGTTATTTTCCTCATCAATTGCCGTAATTTCGTTCTTACTATAGGTGATATTGCTACGTGCTGTAAGGTTCAATTCACCGATCTTCTGTTTATATTCCAAGCGTCCGTCAAAACCACGCGATTTTACGCCACCCACATTCGCTCTTGGAATACTCTCCAAACCAACCATGCTTGGCAAAAATCTTCGTTCCATATAGATGCCAGTACGTTTTTCATCAAAAAAATCAAAGTTGGCGACAATTTTATCGCGAAATAAAGCGATATCCAAACCCAGGTTATTTTTGGTAGCCATTTCCCATGTTACGTAGGGCGAAGCCACCTGACTATAGCGAATACCGCCATAGGGACGATCTAGGCCATAGTCAGCCCATTGATAACCCCCTGCGGGAATCCGCTGACCATTACTATCCAGAATCAGGTTACCCCTATCATCTCTACGCCAGATTTCCTCAATCGTATACAAATACGGAAAACGTTCGTTGTTATCACCTATTTTAAGTTGGTCATTTCCCACCTTACCCCAGGAGTAACGTACTTTAAGCAAATTCAGCCAAGGAACATTATTCTTGACAAAAGGCTCCTCGGAGATATTCCATGCTGCCGCTACAGCAGGGAAAAAGCCATACTGTTGTCCCATGGCAAAGTTTTCCGAACCCGTATAACCGAAATTAAAATCAGCAACATAACGCGACTTCCAATTATAGGTTAATCTTCCCGCTAATGCCTGGTTACGTCGTGAGACACCATTTTTGATGTCATTGCCCAAATCAACTGTTTTGGTAAAAGCATCTCTTGTAAAACGTGCTACTGCTCCCAAATTATGGTCTCCAATTTTGCGATCATAATTAAACATGACATCATAAAACTCCCGTCTATTTCCCTCAGAATACCCTCCCTGTTCCATTTCTCTGGGATTAGCCTTATGCGTAAAAATCAGATTTCCATTCTCATCACGCGCACGTTCGGCATGCCATAATTCAGGCAATTTAATACGCGTGATATTGTTATTATTATAGGTATCAAAGCCGACAATCCCTCTAAGTCTTAAACCTTTGGTAATAAAATCAAAGTTCTGTTCGATTGTGACATCGGTCTGCACTTTGTTTTGCCAATTTTCATTGAATCCGGACTGTGTTGACATGACCCATGGATTGATCTTATTGCCATCTCCTATTGTTGGTACACGGCCGTTGGAATACAGTACTGGTGTACTGATCGGAGAATATCCAAAAAAAGAACCCCACAGATCCTGATCACCCAGGCCTGGGCTATTCCGTTTGTCCAGTGATCCCGCGACGCCAACTTTCAATACGGTGCTTTTGGTCACGTTGATATCTGCATTCAAACGGTAATTCCAACGTTTATAATTAGCATTTGTGTTGTAATCGTTGCGCAGTGTTTCATCCGTTTTATACATACCACCCTCATCTATATAGCTTCCCGACACGAAATAACGCGTTGTAGCCCCACCTCCAGTCATGTTGAGGTTTGCCCGGTAGGTCATGGCACCATCTTTCAACAACAGATCTTTCCAGTTGACATTGGGATAAAGATCTGGGTCCAATCCCAAACGCAAGATTTCCAGCTCTTCAGGACGATAAATAGGTTCAAAATTTCGTGTGATTCGGGCCTCATTTAGTAAGTTAGCATAAGTTACACCATCCTCAAATTCAGGCGTAATTGTACGTGTATTATAAATGGTTTCGTCCTTAAAATTGATGTTGATTTTCCCCTCTTTCCCGCGTTTAGTTGTGATCAGGATAACGCCATTTGCACCTCTAGAACCATAAATTGCGGTCATCGCTGCATCTTTGAGCACTGTAAATGTTTCAATATCTTCGATATTTATATCATTGATATCGCGCTCGACATTGTCTACTAAAACTAAAGCGGCACTACCGCCACCGAAGGTAGAAATACCACGTATCCAAAACTCGGAGATATTTCTACCGGGCTGACCAGACTGCATCATCGCCATTACTCCTGGTACATTTCCAGCAAGTGCATTCGTTATACTTGAAGTCGGGTTGGCTTTCATCGTTTCTACATCGACTCCACTTGCAGCCCCCGTCAAAGTCAGCTTCTTTTGAGTTCCCGTACCTGTTACCACCACCTCATCCAATACACTGGTCTCCGATTCTTTCAAGCTCACATCAATGATAGGTGAATCTTTCACAAGTACTTCCTGTTTTTGGTAGCCAACAGAAGAGAACACAAGTGTTTTGTAACGCTCAACCTTTATCTTATAGTTACCTTTGCTATCCGTGGTCGTCCCTAGACCGGGGGCATCTTTCACAGCGATGCTGACACCGACCAATGGGGATTTCTGAGTATCAACAATGACACCTGATACTTCAACAATTTCTTGTGCGAACACACTCCAGCTGAAACTGAGAAGCGCCATACATGTTAGTAATATTTTATTTATCATCTTATCACAGGTTAATCTTGGTCATTTTCATCCATTTCTTCCAGTGCGATCTTACGAATTCGCCTATTCTCTCGGTCTCCGATATAAAAAGCTTGTTCTTTTTCATTATAAGCAATACCTGATGGTCGATCAAAACGAGCATCTGCCCTTAGATCTCCATTAACATAACCGTAAGGATTAGTATTCAGGCTTGAACTACCTCTGCCGGCAAAAGTTGTTACAGCACCTTCAGGCGTAAGCATACGAATGGCATGATTCATAAGGTCTGTAAAATAAAAATCATAGACGTCAGGCTTACCTGCTTCCACATAGGCTTGATTTTTGACAAACACCCCTTGGTAGGGCTGATTGACACGGGCTGAGGATCCGACCCCATCTTTATAGCCAGATTCACGGACTTTACCGCAAACTAAATAGGGTTGGTTAAACCGCTTTTTATCCCAATTGTAGTCCGCACGCATAATATAGCCTTGGTTAATCACCAAAATATACGCGTAGTTTCCAGTCGGATGAATCAAGGCCCGATATTCCCACTCCGGATCCTGAATCACATATAACTGCTCAGCTTTTACCGTTTTATCCGTGAAATACTGATTGAGATCAAACCGGAAGAACTCTCCCTTCGCATAACTGTTAAAATACATCTCTCCATTAACTGGGTGAATGGAGGCCCCATTACATTGTCTACTTTTGGTCAGTACTTCTTTATCGAGAAAGCTCTTTGCACGGGAAAACAATAGGGTAGACTCATCATTCTCTCCGCCCCGATCTTGCGCCACAATCATATATTTCCCATCTACCGAAAAATCTACACTACGTGGGCGGTTAAAATCGGAGCGTTTTTTGGTAATCGTGCTATCTTCAAAATTAACCAGATAAAGGCCATTATTGTCATCAAATGTCACCCACAGATGTTTGGGATTCGTAGGGTCAAACCTCATAAAAGAGGAGAGCCAAAAACCACTGGCCATTTTATTTTGGTCAGTATCTTTAAACTTACCATCTTTCCAAGGTTCGTCACCGCGGGCATTCCTGTAGCCGGCGAGTGTGGATACCACAAGCTTACGTTTATAATCAAACTTTGCTTCAGCCCGGCCGATGACAGGTTTCTCGGCTCCGCCAACACGCACTTCGATATTGCCCTCGAAAGCCTGTTTGGGGACAAGGCAATACAATGACTCACCTAAAGCATTAATAACGATTGCTTGTTGTCCACCTATAAGCACAGTAACATTCTTCGGATCATTTCCGAAATTTTGCCCATAAATAATTAAGCGTTGTCCCATACCCCCCGACTTTGGGTTGAAATCAGACACGACGACTGGTTTTGTAGGATCAAAAGGCTTAGATTCTCCAATAATTGCTGTTGTATCGTTCTTGCAGGCCCAAAGACCAAAGGTGAGAATCATAAAGACCCAGAGTCTACCAAATTGGCACAAGGTTCTACTCGCTACTTGTTTTCTTCTCATAAGTTATTAATTGGTTAGAATTTATTTCAAATACTTCTTTTCAGTATCCCCGTGGACCACTTCCGGATATTTTATCTTTAGGCTTCTCTCCTTGGAGGTATCTCAGGGATTTAATTAATTTTCTTGGTATCGTAATTTTAGGACGAACGAATCGATGCCCGCCCTTTTGAAGGGCAAACTCCTTTTAAAAATTTACACATAATTGATTATTTAAAATTAAAGCTAAATGGTATTAGCTTTTGACAGCTAAAAAAGACTTTATTGCAATAGCTTCAAAGTCTTCCCAATTTATTTAAATTACTTTTCTATTATTTTCTATTTCCCTTTTTCAAATTCCGAACATGGCACGGCTTGATGTTTTATTAGAAACTTCCCTGTTCCCCGTTTAATAGTTACTTCAAACCATTCTACTGATCATTCGCATTGTACTGTCTGTTTCGTTCAAAAAAATTGTTGGATATTTCTTAAATTTCGGTTTCCGATATTTCTCTAAGATGTTCTGCTTTATAATTGATTATTCAAAAGTAGGGAACGTAAAATTTTTGAGACTATCGAATTATCTCAATAATCTGCGCATTTGTATCAAACCAAAACACCCATAATCCAATAGTCTATAAACTAGACTATTAAGAATTTATTCTTTCTGTACAGGCCATCAGCTAGTTGATATAGAGTCCTTGAAAAGTAGATTTATTTTATTTCGGCCCAGTTGAAATCTTGGATCCTTTTCTTTATGAATGTTAGTTTCTTTTGTCGATACTTTTAGGGACAACACATGGGGATCAACTAGTGATCAAATTTGGTCTTTTCACAGTATTTGTTCAGTACTCGTTCAGTGCTTGCTCAGTGATCGCTCAGTATAGATTGAATAACCAGTGACTGATCACTGTCTAAACATTGATTGAAAATTGTTATTAGGTATAATCTGGTATTAGGATGTTCCAGCTTTAATGCTTATCTTGACTATCAGCTTTATAATCAGTTAGTTATGGCAATAATCAAAAATGGCGTAAATGGAACTGTTTCTGGGAAGGCAGGTTCCGTTGTATTTGTGTTAACGAAAACAGGAAATTATGTGCGTTCTCTCCCACGTGTTAAAGAACGGGAGCCCACTCCTGAACAGCTGCTCAGTAGAACACGCTTCAAAATTGTGAGGTCGCATATTAGCCTATTAAATGCCGTCATCAATCTTGGTTATAAGGCGTACAGCTATCCTAAGCGGGCATACGATGTCGCCATGTCTTATAATCTGAACGAAGCACTTATCAAGAAAGAAGACGGTTTTGTAGTTGACTGGCAGAAATTTATGATTGCCAAAGGAAGCCCCAATCCCATCACTTCTTACACGATGGATTTCGATCAAGAAAACCAAGTGCTCAAGATTACCTGGGAATATGATGCCTATCTGGAAAAGAAGTTTGACACAGGGTCTTACGATTCCTTTTTAATCCTATATAGTGCAGAAGATAATGGGGCTGAATTTCCACTTTTGATGAACGACTCGAAAAATAGCTTGATATCTGGCAAACAGGATGTTAATATTCCAGAACATACAAAGGAAGCGACTTATGAAGTGTATATATTTTTTGTAAAGAGCTATGGTGGAGGTAATACAGACAGTCTGCATTTAGGCAAGATAAAGGTTTGAGCGGTACCATGTGTCATTATTCCAGATTGAATGTAAACCGTAGTGCGAAAATCTTAAAAAAGGCCAGATGCTTAAAATAAATAATTTAAAGAAATTTTAGGGGAATCACCTAGCCTTTCTGATAGGAGATGTAGAATTCGGAGAAGGAATATACTGACCAAAGGACGCAATGGTTCAGGAAAAAGCACTCTGCTCAAATGCTTAGCTGGAATTTTATCTTTTGATAGGAAATTGCATATGAAGGTTATTCTTCACTTTTCCTTGGGAATCAATATAGGCTTTATAGATACTGAAAAAAGCAAAAAACCTACAATTTTGATTTGCAGGTTTTTTGCTTTTTTTGTAGCCCGTAGGGGAATCGAACCCCTGTTTCAAGAATGAAAATCTTGCGTCCTAACCCCTAGACGAACGGGCCATTTGTAATGCAACTCCAAAAGCTTTCTTGTTTTTGGAGTTGCAAATATAGACCTTAAAATCAGTATTACAAAAATAATTTTAAATATTTTTTAGATGAGGTCAAAACCGATGTCACGTCTGAAGTATTTTCCTTCAAAATAAATTCTTCCGGCATCAGCAGTAGCCTGTTGAAGAGCATCAAAAAGTGAGTCTTGTAATGTCGTAACAGCGATCACACGTCCACCGGCAGTGACAACCTTACCGTCCTGCTCCTTGGTTCCTGCTTGGAATACAATAGATTCCTTGACGTTTTCCATATTCGCGATTTCTTTTCCAGATTCATAGGCTCCGGGGTAACCTCCAGCCACTAACATCACCGTAACAGCTGTTTTTGGAGAAACCGTATAAGAACGTTGGTCCAAATTTCCTTGCGCAACGCCTTCCAACAGATCCAACAGATCAGATTCAATCCGTGGCAATACAGATTCTGTTTCAGGATCACCCATACGAACATTATATTCAATGACATATGGCTCTCCTTCAACATTCATCAAACCGATGAAAATAAAGCCTTTATAGGGAATACCATCTTTCTTCAGTCCTTCGACAGTTGGTTTGATGATACGTTCTTCCACTTTATTCAAAAATGTTTCATCAGCAAAAGGTACTGGAGAAATAGATCCCATTCCACCTGTATTTAACCCTGTATCCCCCTCACCTATCCGTTTATAGTCCTTCGCAGAAGGTAATACCTTATAGGAGTTTCCATCTGTCAATACGAATACCGATAGCTCAATTCCTTTTAAAAATTCCTCAACGACAACGACGCGGCTGGCCTCTCCAAATTTGGAATCCGCAATCATAGCTTTCAATTCAGCTTTGGCATCTTCAAGTGTTTCACAGATCAAAACACCTTTTCCCGCAGCCAGACCATCAGCTTTAAGAACGATCGGCAACTTTTGACTCTCTAGATACACCAATCCTTCGTCCAATGACGCGACATCAAAAGAACGTGATGCAGCGGTAGGTACGCCGTGTCGATCCATAAACTGTTTCGAAAAATCTTTTGAGCCTTCTAATTGGGCTCCTTCCTTTTGCGGGCCGATTACTGGAATATCTTTCAAATCTGCACGGTTCAAAAAATAATCATGAATACCTTTTACCAATGGCTCTTCAGGTCCTACGACTACCATCTGGATAGCATTTTCCAACACAAAGGATGCTATAGCTTCAAAATCAGTAACTTTAATATTGACATTTTGGCCATATGCTCCTGTACCAGCATTTCCTGGAGCAATAAATAATTGACCTAAACGTGGACTTTTCGACAACTTATAGGCGAAGGCAGATTCACGACCTCCGGAACCGATTATTAGGATATTCATAGCACAAAGATATTTTTTTTATGCTAATTTTCAGGCATAAGATGGTTCAAAAACGGATTTTAAATTTATTTTCCGGCTTAAAAGAACTCCAAAGCATCAATACAAATAATTTAACTTCTCCAATTCGATAATATTTTGATTTATAAGTTGATTAAAGGAAAAATATTTTCTAATTTTCAAGAAACATTAGTCATATGTACGCTCGAATATTGTTGTTAGTCAATTGCCTATTACTTCCTTTCTGGGCGCTCGCTCAAATTGATCAAACGTTACAGAAATTGGAGTCTTACCATGAAAATCATGTAACCGAAAAAATTTATCTACACCTAGACAAAAATGACTATTCAGCCGGTGAAAATATTTGGTTCAAAATGTATTGCACCACCGCACCTTTCAATTACTTGAGCAATATCAGCAAAATCGCCAATATCGAATTAATCTCCCCAACAAATAACGTCATCAAGAGCATCAAAATTCCACTAACATTAGGGCTCGGCATTGGTGATTTCAGCTTATCTGACACCCTCGTAGAGGGTTCGTATAGAATTAGAGCGTACACCCGTTGGATGCAAAATGATTCCATATCCAATTTCTATGAGCGCATTATCCCTATTACCAACGGAAGAGCAGATAATGTCATAACCCAAAGCACATTCCTTAAAAATGGAAATGAAAATTTCTTCCAGATCAATCTAAAAACAATTCAAGGAGCACCTCTAATAAACAGTAGTGTAAGCTATGCCCTCAAACAAGATGGCCAAAAGGAAAAGACTGGACGGCTAAAATCCAATGAAAATGGAACAATAGCACTTGAACTCAAAGATAACTTTAAAGGCGGGCTATTAACATTGCAATTCCTGTCCTCAGATAAAAGACGTGTTTTAAAGAGTTTTACTATCCCAAATCCAAATCAGCAAAACAGTATCCAGATTTTTCCTGAAAGCGGTGAATTAGTAAACAATATCTTGAGTAAAACTGGAGTCAAAGTGCTTAGCCCCGCAGGCTTGGGTATAAAATCAAAAATCAAAATCGGGGAGGAAAACCAAGCGCCGATCATCGAATTTGAGACCAATACCCTTGGTATGGGAAGTATGCCGCTAATTCTAAGCACTGGAAAAAAATATATTGCCACAGCAATCTTCCCAGATGGAAATTCGGTAAGCACCCCACTGCCTCCTGTAGCAGCCTCAGGCTATGTACTGACCGTAAATTCGGGTTTAAAAGACAAGATTGCAGCCCAATTATCCTCCACTAACGATTTGGTAACCGGCAAAGAGGTTTATCTAATCGCACAATATAACGGCATCGTACTGCATGCTGTAAAGCAAAAGTTAAATGGACCGGAGATTCTATTCAACATTCCCAAAAAGGATCTTCCTTCGGGTGTGATTCAACTGTCTGTACTTAATGAGCAGATGGCTCCCATCATCGAGAGGCTCGTCTTTAATTACAATGCTCCTAAAACAATATTTCCAATAGCGATCCAATTAAATAAATCCTCCTTTGCGACGAGAGACCAGGTCATCGCAAACCTCTCCGTTAAAGAAGGCAGTAGCGATACCTCAAAAATAGCGGCACTCTCGGCAGCTGTAGTCAATCTAAGTAAAGTCGACTCTACCACTGACCAATATTATTCTTCCATAATCTCGGAGCTTCTACTCAAATCCGATCTCCGTGGTTTTGTAGAGCGGCCCAATTATTATTTTGAAGATCTAAATAACATTCGGTTTAGTGAGCTTGACAACCTCATGTTGATCCAAGGCTGGCGTATATTGGATTGGAAGAATTCTCTCCTTCCAACCAATAATCTGTATCCACCAGAAAAAGGTCTCACGATCTCGGGAACCGTAAAGAAAACTGGGCGCAAAGCGGTCGTTCCCAATGCTAAAGTGACCCTAGTACCAACCAGCAATATGATGCTGAGTATAGATACATTGACAAATAATGATGGTCGATTTGTTTTTGAGGACCTCTTATTCGCCGACAGTATTAAATTTATAGTAACCGGAAATGGTCCGAAGGAAAAGAATAGGGTCGATATACTTGTCGACGAGACCACAGCTCCTGCAGTTAATGAAAGCAAAGACCAGCCATTGATCGCGAATGATGTAAACAGCAAACTGATCGATCAGCTCAAAGGTAGCCAGCAATTTTTGACGGAACTGGAAGCTGCTGGTATTATTCAAAAAAGTATTAAATTGGAGGAAGTACAGGTGAACAGGGTAAGGACCAATAAAGCAGACAAAAATTCAAGAAATCTCAATGGCCCCGGCCATGCAGATCAGGTCATATCTGCCGAAGATCTATCGACCTGCACAACCCTGGAGCAATGTCTCGCAGGGAGACTGGTAGGCGTGATCTTCAGAAATGGAGTCCCTTACAGTACCCGATCGATGGGAATGAACGGGGGTAGTCCAATGCAAGTTGTTTTAGATGGCATGTACATTGAAGCTGATCAGATCAGCATGATTAATGTTCAGGATATCGCGAGTATCGAGGTGCTGAGAAGCATAGGTAATACCGCCATTTATGGTATGTATGGCGGAAATGGGGTATTGGTCATTACGAGTAAATCTGGCGATGCTCTATCAGCATCCTATACACCGACCGGAATTGTCACTATTGTGCCCAAAGGACTGCATGTAAACCGTAGTTTTTTCAAACCACAATATAATACCACACAAAAGCAGGAACTTAGGCGTGACCTAAGAACAACCATCGCCTGGGAGCCTAATTTGGTCACAGAGAAAAATGGAAAAACCAAATTTGATTTTTTCACTTCTGATGAACCCGGAACTTATAAAATTACCGTCGAAGGAATTGACATGGAGGGTAAAATTGCCCATCTTGAATATTTAATAGAAGTAAAACCACAATAGCAACCCGAACAAACCGTTATAAATTTATATAAATTCGTTATGGAGCATATCAAAACCAAAATAGAAGACCATATTTTAAGTATTTTTTTAGATCGGGGAAAGTCTAACGCCATCGATACACAGCTATTGAAAGAGCTTATAGAGACATTGGAATCTAGCCAAGAAAACGATGCCGTGCGTGGGGCGATCCTTATTGGTAAGGAGAACTTTTTTAGTGCTGGTCTTGACCTAATAACCTTGTTCGGATATGACGAGGATCAAATCCGGGAATTCTGGAATCTTTTTTTAGAGGCAACCTCGCTACTGGCCTCTTTCCCTAAACCGATAGCTGCCGCCATATCTGGCCATAGCCCTGCTGGAGGTTGTGTATTTGCCTTATGTTGCGATTATAGAATCATGGCTGAGGGTAATTTTGTTATAGGACTTAATGAAATACCTGTTGGGCTTATCGTTCCTGAAAGTATCTTTCAACTTTATGCTTTTTGGATCGGGAAACGACATGCTTATCAGAATCTCCTCGAGGGAAAACTGCTTTCTCCTCAGGAAGCAAAATCACAGGGCTTAGTGGATGAAGTCGTTCCAGCGGATATACTTTTTAATACCGCCGCAAAGAAGATAAGACAGATCACGCAGTTTAATCAAAATACCTGGCAGACTTCTAAACTAAACTTCAGAAAAGAAATAATTCTTAAATTGCGCGAAAATAGAGAAGAAACCATTCAGGCTATTCTCGAGCAATGGTGGCTGCCGTCAACACGGTCTATATTAAAGTCGATCATCGAAAACTTGACTTCAAAAAAATAATATATAATAAACGAAAATCACATGAGAAATCTCTTTTTCTTTGTTCTTATCTGTCTCTCCATAGGTGTGATCTCCTGTAGAAACAATAAAAAAGAAGACAAGGCAGTAAAAATTGCCCAGGATTCTATCCCTTTGGATACTATAAGCAAACTGGACACGATCGAAAAAGAAGTGAAGAAAGAGGATGCTGAAACACTTGAAGAAGTATTGGAAAAAATTGCCAAAGCATATACCGATCAAGACAGTAAAACAATCAACAACTATATCCATCCAAAATTAGGGATCTATATTATCTATCGTCCGGGGGCATTGGATTCGTATGTACATCAAAGTAATTTTAACTTTTCCAAACCAGTACCAGAATATCATTCGTATGAAAAACTGAGTTACAAAGGTCCTCTAAAAGCAGAAAAACTACCTGCTTTTGACTGTGGAACAATGAAATGGGACAAACTAGGTTTTTTCTATGATAAGAAGTCCCGTCCGAATGAACTGTCACAAACAGCCAAATTCATGAATGAGATTTTAGATGCAAAAATCAATAGAACCGAATTACAGCGATTAAGAAATATAGAAACCAGAAGCTACCGAGCGATCATGACTTCCAACGAAAGCGAAGAACCTTTTGTTTTTCATGTAACAAAAGAGGGGGAAAAGTGGTATATTACAGTTATAGACCGCGCCTATGCAGGTTGTGATGCATAAAATAATTTTTTACATTTAGCCATATTTAACGATCATGGGAAATTTAGATAAAGACATACTAGAGAAAATCGACGATTGGTTAAGCTCCAGTTATGACGAGGAAACAAGAGCCTCCGTCCAGAAATTAATAGATGATCAAGCGGAGACAGAGCTTATTGATTCGTTTTACAAGGATCTTGAGTTTGGAACAGGCGGTTTAAGAGGGATTATGGGCGTGGGATCCAACCGCATGAATAAGTATACGATTGGGAAAGCGACACAAGGATTATCGAACTATCTCATAAAACAGTTTCCAAATCAGGAAATAAAAGTAGCTGTCTCCTACGATAGCCGTAACAATTCGCAGTCCTTTGGTCAGCTTGTTGCCCAGGTGTTTGCAGCAAACGGCATTAAGGTTTATCTTTTCAACGAACTACGTCCTACACCGATGCTATCTTTTGCCATCCGCCATTTTGGATGTAAAAGTGGGGTTATGTTGACAGCTTCACATAATCCTAAAGAATACAATGGCTATAAAGCTTATTGGAACGATGGATCCCAATTGACGGCTCCCCATGATAAAAATGTGATCGATGAGGTCAATGCTATTGCCAGCGTCAAAGACATCCGATTTGAAGGAAATACACAAAATATTATTCCTGTTGGAGAAGAAATTGATCCAATCTATATTGAAGCCAACAAAGCATTAAGTATACACCCTGAGGCTGTACAGGCACAGAAGGACCTAAAAATAGTTTATTCTCCGATACATGGTACCGGAATCACGATCGTTCCAAAAATGCTTGCTTCATGGGGCTTTGAAAACGTTACTGTGGTCACCGAACAAGCGACGCCAGATGGGAACTTCCCTACAGTGATCTACCCTAACCCTGAGGAGGAGGACGCCATGGCCCTAGCGAAGAAAAAAGGGGAAGAAATTGACGCGGACCTTGTTTTAGCAACCGATCCAGATGCGGACCGTGTTGGGATCGCGGTTAAAAACAGTCAGGGGCAATTTCAATTACTCAATGGTAATCAAATTGGCAGCTTGTTAATCTATTATGTGCTGAGTGCAAAAAGTGATCTAAAGCAATTGGGCAACAATCCCTATATTGTGAAAACGATTGTAACCAGTAACCTTCAAGCGGACATTGCAAACCATTACCATGTTGCTCATTATGAAACACTCACCGGATTTAAATATATCGGCGAATTGATGACAAAACTAGGCGACTCAGCACAATATCTTGCCGGTGGAGAGGAAAGCTATGGCTATTTAGTCGGCGATTTAGTCCGGGATAAGGATGCGCCTAATTCATGTGCATTCTTGGCGGAAATGACTGCATATTTTAAGTCAAAAGGCAAGACTGTTTATGAAGTGTTATTAGATATCTATCAAGAGTTTGGCTGCTATCAGGAAAAATTGATCTCCTTAACAAAAAAAGGAAAAGCTGGAGCTGAGGAAATTCAAGCGATGATGGCGGGCCTACGCCAAAATCTACCTACCACACTCGGCGGAATCGAAGTCAAAGAAATTCGGGATTATGAGCTCTCCCAAACAACGGACATGAAAACAGGCCGTAAAAGCGAAATTACTCTTCCAAAGTCGGATGTCTTACAGTTTATCACTGTAGATGGTGACGTGATTTCAGCGAGACCTTCCGGTACAGAGCCCAAAATCAAATTCTATTGCTCCGTTAAGGGGACGCTTCATGATAAAAGTGATTACCTAAGTCTTCAAAATACATTGGAAGAAAAAGTAGACCGTATGATGAAAGATATTGTTGGATAAATGGAAAAATGGAAACGATTATCATCCGAATATATTTGTAAGGAACCTTGGGCAACATTACGCAGGGATACATGCGAACTACCCGATGGGCGAATTAATGACCACTATTATGTCCTGGAATATCCGGATTGGGTCAATATGGTCGGCATCACTGCACAAGATGAGTTGTTAGTAATCCGGCAATACCGTCATGGTGCAGGTATCATTTCATTGGAAATTCCAGCTGGTACAACTGAGCCGGGAGAAAATCCGCTAGACGCCGCAGTCCGGGAAATGCTCGAAGAAACGGGATATGAGTTTGATAAAATTGAAGAGATTGCGAGCCTCTATGCCAATCCCGCGACAAGTGGCAACATTACATATACCTATCTCATGACAGGTGGACAGAAAGTTCAGGAACAAGATTTGGACGAACACGAGGAGATTGAGGTTTTTCTTATCCCACTTGAGGAAGCGAAAACAATGTTGCTGGAAAACAAATTTAGTCAGGCATTACACAGCAGCGCATTATTCTATGCTTTTAATAAATTAGGCTTGTTTTAAAACAAGCCTAATTTTATTCTGTTTTTCTCTTTCATACTTTAATTTTCACTAGACTTTTGATTTTTGTACCTTTGTGCTATGGCAAGAGAAATTTTTGAAACCAAGCGCAAGGCCCTGAAAATAAATCTAAATCCTGAGATTTATGGAACCTTCGCTGAGATCGGTGCTGGACAGGAAGTCGCACGAAACTTTTTCAATGCAGGGGCCGCATCCGGCACAATTGCAAAAACAATGTCGGCTTATGACATGGCATTTAGTGACGCGATTTACGGTGAGGAAGAAGACGGCAGATATGTCAGCAGAACCCGCTTAAAAAAGATGCTTTCCCATGAATTTAACCTGCTGACGCAACGACTACATGGTGATAAGTATTGCAACAAAAAATTCTTTGCCTTTGCGGACACTGTTACCACGCTTAACTTCACCAAAACCAATGAGCCTCATGGCTGGATTGGTCTACGTTTTCAGCACGAGGTTGGTGGCCCGACAAATGATATTATTGTCCACGTCAGACTTTTAGACAGTGACAATCAGCTGCAACAAAAAGTACTGGGCATTATCGGTGTAAACCTGCTGTTTGCGGCTTACTACTATACAGAAAATGTGCAGACCTTAATTGAATCCTTGGTCGATAATTTATCTGTCGGATCTGTCGAAATTGATTTAGTTAAGTTAAACGGTCCTTTGTTTGAAAATGTCAGCCAACGACTGATCAACTTATATCTCATTGCCAAAGGATTTGCAAAGGCTGCTATTTTCCAACCTGATGGTAAAGCGGTACAGATCAAGGATTATTTGTACAAAAAGAATATCATCTTACTTCGCACAAAATACCGCCAGAAATCACTTCCTAACTTTGACTTATTTAACCTTGCTGTCGAGCAGTTTAAGAAAAATACAGGGGCAACAGACAACGATACCATTGTATTGATTGAGGTGTTAATGGGTAATGTATTGGAAGATACACATGAGATCACAGATGAAGATCTACAGGAATTTGCGTCAAGAGCAGATGAATTATGTGCTACAGGCAATAACATTATCGTCAGCAACTTCCGTAGAAACAACCATTTAGCCGAGTTTATAAGCAACTTCAAGCCAAAAAATATCGGGATTGCAACGAACGTTTATAACTTAAAGAACATCTTCAATTCGGACAATTACAATAAAGAACTCTACACCAACGAATTATTATCCTACATATCAGGTATGTTCAATAAGAATGTAAAGCTTTATGCTTATCCATATCTATTGAAAAAGGAAAATAAAATCATCACAACGCAAAATATGCCCGTTTCGGAAGAAGCCAAACCGCTATTTGAATTCTTAATTAAAAACGGTTATATCATTGATATTGAAAATTACGACGAGAAATTTGTAAAAACCGTATAACACAAATCTTCGCGATAATTTATTATATAGTCCAATTTGGTTAAATTGGACTATATTTATGTTTGAGCCTTATGAAGCAAGAAAATGTAATACTAGTCGATTCCAATGACAGTGTCATTGGGAGTATGGAAAAATACGAAGCTCACGAGAAGGGTTTGCTACATCGAGCTTTCAGTGTCTTTTTGTTCAATGACAGGGGTCAGTTGCTCATGCAGCAAAGGGCTTTGGACAAATATCATTGCGGCGGTTTATGGACTAATAGCTGCTGTTCTCACCAACGGCTTGGCGAAAGCAACTTAGATGCTGCCGAACGTCGTCTGATGGAAGAACTCCGGATCAAGGCATCAGACCTATATGATTCATTTTCGTTTGTATACAAAGCCGAGTTTGACAATGGCCTTACCGAACATGAATTTGATCACGTGCTTATTGGAAAATTCAACGGTGAGTCTAATTTTAATGTTGCAGAAGTAGCAGCCATACAATATATGGATCAGCAGCAGATCGAAGATGAGATCGCGCACTTTCCGGAGAAATTTACCCCTTGGTTCAAACTCATCTATCAACGTGTATTTGAAACCTATTGGGACAAATACAAGAAATAGGATTATCAAAAAAGCCCTATGGAGATAGAAGGACTTCGACGCCATCCTTATCATGGCCAAACGCCATCAACAGCACGCTAATAGAAGCTCTAGGGTCTGCTAGCCCTTCAAATAAAAAGGAGCAATTCTATCACAAATTGCTCCTCTCATTTTTATACAGATCAAGAAACCACTATAAGTATTTTTTATAGATGGAATACATAATCTTTAGATCGTTTTCATTCAAAAATGCAGTATTCACATCTTGTTGAATATAGTGAATTTTAAAAGCCTTTATGGCTGCATCCAGATTACGGACATCGTAGCCAATAATACGCAAAGCCATTTTTGGATTAAAATCGATTGGTGGCGTTTCTAAAAATTCCTCATACCAATAGCCAAATCCCTGATCTGCCAATTTTTTCCAAGGGAATCGTGATGGGTCATTTTTACGCGAAGGTGCCAGATCCATATGTCCAATAAAATTTGCCTGTGGAATCTTATAGGTATTTTTCAAATAGTTCAGCAGCTGAATCAACGCATTTATCTGTGCATCCGTCCAGGGGTCTGTCGTCCCATTATTATCCAACTCGATACCTATCGATGAGGAGTTCAGATCAGTATCATTCCCCCATTTACCCAAACCTGCATGATGGGCCCGGTATAGATCATTTACCATCTGTACCACCTTACCATCCCGCCCCACAACATAATGTGAACTTACACCTGCTTTCGCAGAGTGAAAGGTACGGATTGTTTGTCCTAACGAATCCTGAGCTGTATGATGAATGACGACAAAATTAGGTTTTCGGATACCAAAATTGATGGAGGCGATCCATTGCTGATCTTTGACATTTACTTTCTCCAACTGCCCAGATACAGGAGACTGGCGATACAAATTAGAAAACTCTTTTGCTTGGTTTTTATATACCTTTTCGGTCTTAGCATATTTATTGCCAGCACAAGATGTGATCAATGCTGCAATAATAAAAAGATTGAATCGTGATGTTATCCTCATATCGAAATGTTTCAACACAAATATACTTCCAAAATAGGATATCGGTGTGATTGTACCCTAAAATGATACAATAATCTTTCTTTTCAGAGGCGCCTCCAATGAAATGACCAGTTGTTCTTGAGCGATTTACCGCACACGAGTAGCTGATCATCAAAAAAGTCCAGACGGAATAGCTGGACTTTTTGAGATCGATGTAACGTATCGATATTTTATTTTAAAGCGCTTACATTCAATTTACCCATGAATGCTTTCAGCTCATCTAAACTATACCCATTGCCTCTTAGTGTGATCAAATAACGATCTTTTTCTAGGTAACTGATTTCGGAACTCTTTGGTGTCGAACCTTCTACACCTTTATTATCCATTGTCTTTGCACGCTTTCCTTCAAAATCACCCGTTTTCTCTACTTCTGTATCAGTAATATTTTCTGAATCGACCATAAAACCCATTTGAGCAAGGCTAACGATAGCCGAAGCGGTCTCACCGGCACCATCAATAATGCTTATTTTAATATCCTTTTGATCATCAACAGTATAGGTTGCGTCGCCAGAAACAACACTGACGCCATACATCGAGCCGGCAGAATAAGATGTTCTTTTCAAACCGTCTAAACTTTCTGGGAGAAATGCTTTTAATTCGTCCGAACTCAATGGTTTTTCAGATTTTAGTTTGGTCTGGAGTTCTTCCATTTTCTTTGCACCGTCAGTCAGGTTATCTAGATTAGATACCCCCTTAACCACATCCGAGATTCCCGTACTTGTTTCATTATCATCTCCTGCACCATCCTTGGATTCGTTGCGATTACCGCAACTTGTGATCAAAATAGCTGCGCCCAATAATAGGGACATTATGCTCAATTGTCTTTTCATGATTATCAGTTTTTTAGATAAAACGTTAGAAAGATAAAAAAATGATTTAATTGGCGCAACTATTTAAAATATAGCCGTAAAATAGTCCTATTCGTTTTTCCTGAACTTATCTAAGAATGTTTGGGGATCATCATACTTATATACTCTTTGGTATCTATCCTATTGGTTTATAAAGGCTTAATTGAAAACCCTTAAATATTGCTTCGACTCCTGCAAATAAACTCGTCTGGATTAAACCTTTTACAGTATAATGCTTTATTTGCCTAGCCCCAATTCGTCTCACGCTAAAAGTCAATATATTTTGTATAACAAAAATATAATGACCGTTTCTAAATTCTCAGTAAAAATAAAAGCCCCTCCGATGTGGAGAGGCTTTAAGCATATTATTTTTAAGACTATTACGCCTCGGCATATTCTTCGATAGAAGGACATGAGCAGATCAATGTACGGTCTCCCTGAGAGTCGTTTACACGACCTACAGAAGGCCAGAACTTACGCTCTCTTACGTACTCCAACGGATAAGCCGCAGTTTGACGACTGTAAGGTCTATCCCACTCATCTGCAGTAACGACTGCTGCTGTATGTGGAGCATGCTTCAACACGTTATTTGCTTGTTCAACATCTCCGGATTCAACCGCAGCAATCTCCTGACGAATGGCAACTAATGCATCACAGAAACGATCCAATTCAGCTTTAGATTCAGACTCTGTTGGTTCAACCATCAAGGTTCCCGCAACAGGGAAAGAAACTGTTGGTGCATGGAAACCGTAGTCCATCAAACGTTTTGCGATATCAGCAACTTCGATACCTACATTTTTGAATCCACGACAATCTAAGATCATCTCATGCGCACAACGACCATTGCTACCAGAATAAAGTACTGGGTAGGCATTCTCCAAACGTGCTTTAATATAGTTTGCATTCAATATTGCTGTACGTGTAGCGTTAGTCAACCCTTCACCACCCATCATCGAAATATAAGCGTGGGAGATAATCAAGATTGATGCCGAGCCAAATGGTGCAGCCGAAACAGCAGTAATTCCTTCTTCTCCTGAAGTAGAAACAACTTGATGGTTTGGCAAGAAAGGCACCAAGTGTTTAGCAACACCGATCGGCCCCATACCTGGACCACCACCACCATGTGGAATACAGAACGTTTTATGCAAGTTTAAGTGACAAACGTCAGCACCAATATGGCCTGGACTAGTCAAACCTACCTGTGCATTCATGTTTGCTCCATCCATATATACCTGACCACCGTTGGCGTGAATGATTTCACAAACTTCAATGATAGATTCCTCAAATACACCATGTGTAGATGGGTAAGTTACCATTAAAGAGTTCAGGTGAGCAGCATGCTCTTCTGCTTTTGCTCTTAAATCTGGGATGTCAATATTTCCAAGTTCATCACATTTCACTACCACCACTTTCAGACCAGCCATTGAAGCCGATGCAGGGTTTGTACCATGTGCAGAAGCTGGAATCAAACAGATGTTACGGCCATGATCGCCGCGGCTCTCATGATAAGCACGGATAACCATTAGACCTGCATATTCACCTTGCGCTCCTGAATTAGGCTGGAAGCTCATTTTAGCAAAACCTGTGATCTCTGATAACCAATCGTTCAGCTCACCGATCATCTGCATGTAACCAGAAGTTTGATCTGTTGGTGCAAATGGATGTAATCCACCAAATCTCGCCCAGGTAACTGGAGTCATTTCAGCTGTCGCATTCAGCTTCATTGTACATGAACCCAATGGGATCATAGAATGACACAACGATAAATCTTTCGCCTCCAACGATTTAATATAGCGTAACATTTCATGTTCAGAATGGTAGCTATTAAAGTTTGGATGAGTTAAGTAAGCTGAGGTACGAACCAATTCCGCAGGAATCGAAGAGCTTAAGTTTTCTTCTAGCGTATCGAAATCTACATCGTTCAATGTTTTGCCTTGAATTTTTGCAAACACTTTTACGATCGTTTTGATATCCTCATATGTTGTTGTTTCATCGATAGCGATAGAAACTTGTGAACCGTTGTAGTAGAAGTTCAATTCATTGTTCAACGCTTCAGATTTCAAAGCGCCAGCATGTCCACCTAAATCTACACGTAATGTATCAAAGTAAGCGTTATTCAATTGAGTATAACCCAAAGACTGTAAAGCTTGATCCAATAAATTTGCTAAAGCATTGATACGGGATGCAATATTTTTGATTCCTTCTGGACCATGGTAAACAGCGTAGAAAGAGGCCATAATAGCCAATAAAGCTTGAGCAGTACAGATATTCGAAGATGCTTTATCACGACGGATATGTTGCTCACGAGTTTGTAAAGCCATACGTAAAGCGTACTTTCCATTTGAATCAGAAGTTACACCAATGATACGTCCGGGAATATTACGTTTGAAGCTATCACGTGTAGCGAAGAATGCTGCATGAGGACCTCCGAATCCCATTGGTACACCAAAACGTTGTGAGTTACCAACAACAACATCTGCCCCCCATTCTCCCGGAGGAGTCAACAAGGCTAAACTCATTAGATCCGCAGCCGCACATACTGTAATATTTTTACCGTGTGCAGCGTCAGCAAATGATTTGTAATCAATGATTGATCCGTCCGCTGCTGGGTATTGTACAAATGCAGCAAAAACATCATCTGTCAATTCTGATTCTTGAATAGCTGTAATTTTCAGCTCGATACCGAAAGAAAGCGCACGCGTCTTTAATACGTCGATCGTCTGTGGATAAGCATTTTCAGAAACCAAGAATACATTTGCATCTTTGTTTTTACGTGCTGAATAAAGCATAAACATGGCTTCAGCAGCAGCTGTAGCTTCATCCAACAATGAAGCGTTTGCAATTTCCAATCCAGTAAAATCAGAAATAACGGTCTGGAAGTTTAACAGAGCCTGTAAACGACCTTGTGCAATTTCTGCTTGGTAAGGCGTATATTGTGTATACCATCCTGGGTTTTCAAACACATTACGTTGAATTACACCTGGAAGGATCACGTCATAGTAACCTTGACCAATAAAAGATTTAAAAACTTTATTTTTCTCTGCGATTTCCGCTATCCGCTTTAAATAAGCAACCTCAGACAATGCTTTTGGAAGATTTAAAGGTTTTGGAGCGCGGATTTGAGAAGGGACCGTTTGGTCAATTAGCTGGTCAATTGACGATACGCCCAATTTGGCCAACATTTCATTCGCTTCAACTGGACTTGGGCCATTGTGGCGACTTTCGAATTTTTCTTGGAAGTGTATATTGCTCATGTGTGCAAAAAGTTAACGCTTATAGACAGTTAGCGACATAATAATTAGGTAATTAACTCTCTTATAAACAGTCGTTTTTTGGATGAGCAAAGATAGCAAAATAAATGACTGAAAACGAAGCAAAAAAGTGTATAAAAAGTCAGTTTTAAGTACAAGCTAATGTGCAATCGATTGTCCTCACTACATTAAAATTAAAATAAAAACAACCAACAACTATCAGCTTTAAAAATATACTAACCAATACTGAAATAAATTGACACAATGACAAAAAACAAAAGATTATGCTACTATTTTTCAACCATCATTTTTTCTTTTTAAAGATATTCTTTTTGCAATGGCGCTGATTTTTCGATACATTAGTATAAGTACCAATTGTAAAGTGATTGCTGACACAACGAAATTATTCAAAACGAATGTCAGGCATATTCTGGGATACGCTGATTCGCTTAAAATATCGCGAACAGGTATTTTCTCTTTCCTACAATAGGACTCATACAAGTAAGAATATCATTTCTTTTTTAACAAATATAAACCAGCGAAGTAACGATTATAAATCATGAGAAAACAGGTAACAGACAGCGTACTTCTAGTAAGACCCTCTGTCTTCCGCAAAAATGAACAGACCGCAGTCAATAATTTTTTCCAAAAGGATATTGAAAATCTAAGCGGCGAAGACGTAAATAGAGAAGCACAAGGTGAATTTGATGCCCTTGTCAACGAATTGAAATCACATGGTATTTTAGTGACCGTCATTCAAGACGATGAAAAATCCGAAAGCCCAGACAGTATATTTCCGAACAATATTGTCTCTTTCCATCAGGATGGTAAAATTATCTTTTATCCGATGTTTGCCCCCAACCGTCGAAAAGAACATTTATTAGACTTTGAGGGGCCATTGAAGCAAAATGGTTATTATGTAAAGTTGATTAAAGACCTCAGCGAGTCCGAAAATAATCGACAATATTTAGAAGGAACAGGTGCTCTTGTACTAGATCGTACACATCGTATTGCTTATTGTGCCCTGTCTGAACGAGCAGATCGAGCCATGTTGGACGAGTACTGTAAAACGGAAAATTACACCCCTGTTGTCTTTCATGCATTTCAGACAGTCCATGGTGAACGTAGACCTATCTATCATACCAACGTGGTATTGGCTGTGGGAGAAGATTTTGCAATTTTATGCCCCACTGCGATTGATAATGCATCTGAGCGTGATGCACTACTAAAGAAATTAAAAGAAACAGGTAAGGAAATCATCGAGATCAACGAAAATCAACTGGAAAATTTTGCGGCAAATTGCCTTCAGGTGAGAAATAAATATGGAAATCGCTTTATTGTCCTAAGTGATAAAGCTTTGTCCTCATTGACACTGTACCAAACGGCACAATTGGAAAAACATGGCAAAATCATTCATCAAGATTTACATGTCATTGAAACCTGTGGTGGAGGCAGTGTCCGTCATATGATGGCTGAGGTATTCCTGCCAAAAGAAAAGGTGATGAATGCTTAAACATTCATCACTTCTATAGATAATCAAATGGGAAAGGACCAAATTCTTACTGAATTTTGGTCCTTTCCCATTTGATTTAATGAATTTTTAACGTTTTATTTTGAGCCATTTATCAAAATCGACGTTTGAAACAGCTCCTTATCCTTTTTCTAAAACATATTAAAAAGAATAACGTAATCCCAGCTGGAATTGGTATGGGTTACCAGAAGGAGTAACGATACCTGAATTGTTTACATTGTAATTAAACTGTTGCTTTGCAATATCAAAGGGGATCAACTTTTCCCCGGCAGCATCTTTCCCGCCTAAAGCATACAGATTTTGATTGCCTAGAGACTCATTTACACCCCAAGTTTTCTTAAACAAGTTGGCAACGTTGAAAAGGTCCCCTGATATTTCCAGAGCATGGTTTTTATATAAATTGAATTTTTTAGCAATCCGAAGGTCAATCAAACCATAAAAACCATTCACTCCGCCATTACGTTCTGCTAATTTACCCTGATATTTCTTAATATAATCTTTAAGGCTCTGACTCGCTTCTGGGTTATTCAACAGATTATTCAGCCCGGTGACCAGCTGTTTTGAAGTATTGGAATTATTCGGGTCAAAAATATAGGCCAGATCATTGTCTCCGGCAACAAAGTCTCCATTGATATTTCCGCCGGCGAGCAAACTATACCGTGTACCTCCGATACCTGAGTAGCGAACGCCGACACTGACACCATAAAACGTTGGCAAAGTTCCGTAAATAACAATCTTATTACGGAATTGATTGTTCGAATAGCTCATCTTGCTCAAATCACGAGGATCATCTTTCACAGCTAAGGATAAGGTCGCCGTATTGGCTACATTTCCGTTGAAGGAGGTATTGTCTTTCGCATCATTCCAAGTATAGCTAACCGATATCGTTCCATCCTTGTAATACTGATAACTTGCATCAAATACGACAGCAAATTGGTTGACTTTCCCCTCAGAATTCAATTCTAAAACTCGACCAAACTTATCGGAAATCCTTCCTTTTTTCCAATCCGGAGCTCCATCGACGATGGATGCGGCAGGAACGAATACGCCTCTATTATCTTCATTTGCAAGCCTAAAGAAAGGATCTTTCACCATATTACGGTCGACATACATATAATTGTTGCGTCCCAAATTCATATATCCGGAAAGACTTGCCTTCAGCTTTTCTGTGAAAAAGTGTGTATAAGATACATTAGCCTTATACACGACTGGAATTTTGGCATCGGGACCATAAGTATTGATGGTCGGGACCTGAAACTGGGCTAAAGTAGGTGTGGATGACGGATCCTTTCTGTAGTCGACAAAATTTGGTGTAGGTACATCCGCACCGCGAACATCAACAGTAGCAAAATGCTTCCCATCAAAAGTAAGGTTATTGATCGTCATATAATTATTGATATCCGATGCAAATATACCTGCGCCCACTCGAAAGAAATCTTTTCTTTCTTCGTTCACATCCCAGGTCATTTGGAAACGCGGCTGCACCACAAAAGACTTGAGTTTATGATCTGTACGGACACCGACTTCTCTTAACAATTCTTCATTCAGAGGAGAAGTCGGATAATGTCCGTAATCCAACCGCAAACCGGCAACCAAGTCTAATCCCTGCGCTAACTTGGTTTGCAACTGTCCATACACACCGGCATTGAATATCTTACCGACCACAGCCGGATCACTCATCAAAGGAACTTCACGATAGTAAGCATATGGTTTCATGTCGTCAAAGTTCTGCATAGCCGTCTTTCCATCACTTGGTCTAAAGTGGAAGCGACCATTGACCTCACTTCCGTAAATGGAATTTGCATGGGTATACATCAGGTCCACACCAAAAGTGTAATTGATATTATCCGTACTGTAATAGATATTATCAACAAGCTGAAATACATTATTTTTAAAAGATTCCTGCGCAAAACGATGCCCTCCCAATTGCAATGTGGTCTTTTTATCTTCCCCAGCAACTTTGGATACCGCATCTTCCACAATGGCACGTGGAATATTCTGACCAGGTAAAAGGTCTCCGGGACTACTTTTCTGATAGGTATAGAGATGTTGTACTTTTAACTCATTGGTTACCTTAGGGGAAATGGTGGTACGCAAAGTAGCCAATAGGCTATTATCAATATTCTTATCGTTCCCGTAAGATTCATATAAAGTAATTGGCTTGTTGTCTTGCAGCCCCAGCTTATTGTTATCACTTGTAAAGTTATTACGGATTGTCAATAAGTTTTTATCATTGATCTGCCAGTCAATACGTCCAAAAATCGCGTCAGAACCTCTTTTTTTATCGAAAGCACCATATTGGCGTTCGTTCCCCAATCCGTACTTTTTCCGCCCGATATTGACAAATTCATCTAATGTTGCGTTTGTAACATTAAATCGTTTTTCATCGGCTTCAGAGTTAATATCAGCAATAATCAGAGGACGGGAGTCCTGCTGATGATCCCAGGCAACAAAATAATGAAGTTTGTCTTTTATAATGGGACCACCCAAAGTAAAGCCATATTGATAAGTGGAAAAATCGTTGCTCCGTTTGTTTCCCCGAATATCATATGGGCTGGACAACCAGTCTGCTCGAGAATATAACCAGGCACTACCTTGCGTTTTATTTGTTCCCTGTTTGGTCACAGCACTGACCGTTCCGCCACCTGCTCTGCCATAGGTTACATCATACTGGTTGGTCACCACTTTAAATTCACGAACGGCTTCGATAGAGATGGAATAGGGAGCACCACTCCGACTTGTTGTCGACCCCGCAGAGGTTGGGTTTTTCGCGTTCATACCATCTATCGTAAAATTGGTAGAAGACCCTAACTGGCCACCAATATTATCGCCTTTGCTTAACGGAGACAGATCCATTAAAGACGTAAAGTTACGACCATTGACAGGTAGTTTTGCGATATCCCGGGCTGTCACCGCAGTTGCAGCACCAAGGTTCTCAATTTTATTTTTCAATGTACTTACTCCTGTGAGCTCAACTGTTTCCAATACGTTAGATGCATTTTGAATCGGAATATTCAAGCGAATCATATCGCCCTGGTTTAGTGTAAAGCCCGAACGAATCTGTTCGCCATAACCAATAAAGGTAACTTTGATAATGTATGGTCCTCCGAGGGGAAGTTCCTTAAAATTGAAATCGCCATTGGCGTTGGTCGATGTTTTGGTGGTAAAACCTGTAGACTCGTTACGAACCTCTACTGAAGCCCCTTGAACCCCTTTGTTATTCTCGTCCGTAATCTTTCCGGAAAATCCTGCTTGGGTTGTTTGCGCATACAAACCTGTTCCTATCGCAATGGCACAAGTCGTAAGTAATATTTCTTTCATTTAGTTGTTGGTTGTAATACGGCAACAAAATTACTTCGATCGTATTAACAGAAGCTAAACGAAATATTATGAAATTATAAACAAAGCATCATAAAACACTATATGAAAAAATAACGAAGCAAAAATCAAAGTTTCTTCCTCCTCCTTGCCTGATATTCATAAAAAAAGTCAGTAAAATACTGACTTTTAATATAAGATTGTGAATTTGAAATCTAGGGGATTAAAGTATTTATAGAGATCTCTAAAAAGGTTATCACCATATTTTACATACAACAAGGCAAAATTTTCAGATCGCTCTTGTAATCCTCCTCCGGGAAAGAGCTTCTCCTTTACGTTATCAATATCTGCCAATGCATGCTGATGGTTTCGTTTTTCGGCTTTCATCAACTTTTTCTCTAGGTTGTTCATCGCCTTTTTCAATCGAGCTTTTATCGCCTCGGTGCTCGGTCCTAGACTAGGATCAATTTTGTGTGTACGTAACCTTATCTTTCCAAAGATCGCATTCAGTTCCATCCATTCATCATTCAGATTCAATCTTTCCTTGGTATGACGACGCACATACTCTTTCTTCAAAACCTCCGCAGGGCGAAAAATGCTTTTGAAGGTTAGATCGACACGGAAAAGCTTGGCGGCCACATTATCTTCGGTAATCATGGCCGAATTTCGCGGAATTAAGATCGGGAAATCTATTTGGTACTGATCAAAATTAGACTTTAATTGCATCCAATAGACCATCTCAGCACCACCACCAATATAGGCCAAATTAGGAAGGATAATTTCCTGATACATGGGGCGCATCACCACATTTGGACTAAAACGTTCGGGATGAGCATCTATTTCTCTTTCCAGCTCTTCCTTGGTAAAATATATATTTTGATGCAGAACCTCATATCGGCCGTCTGCGGCCAGAACCAAGCGTTCTCTAAATTCATCGGTCAAATAGAAGAAATTGATCTCCCGGGCATGTACCTGTGTAGAAAACCCTTTCGCTTCCAATTCTTTCGATCTGTCTGTAATAGCCTTAAAACTATTTTCAGATAAAATATCCGTTTTGATAATCGGCTTAAATAATTCCTTCAGTTCTTTATCATCTGCATCAATAATCAAAAGACCATAGGATTTAAAAAGTTCGTTCACCATATAACGCGTCGCATCAGCTAACCTGGTGTGTTTTAGATAAGCTTGCTCTACAATACGAGTAAGCTTAGCAGAATTGTCTGAAAGGCCAAGGATATTGGTGTATTGCTTTACCGCATCAACAATGGAAGCGGTATCCATACGCCCTGTAGCGGATACCGCAGGTGTCTCCCATGCTATTTTTTTCCCATAGACCTTGGTATGATTAATTTCTTCAAAATCATGGTCCTCAGTTGCCATCCAATATACCGGGATAAAGTTTTTTTCCGGATGTTTGGCATGCAGGTCTTCTGACAGACGTATTGCTGTCATGATCTTAAATATAAAGTATAAGGGCCCTGTAAAGATATTCAGTTGATGACCTGTGGTAATCGTATAGGTATTCTCCTGCAACAACAAATCTATATTTGCGGCGACAGTGGGAGAATCCTCCAACAAAGTCTCATATTGAGCTTTTAGGCGCTCCACAAGAATGGTGCGGTGGCCAAAATGCCTTTTTTCGTGCAATTGCTTCTCAAAACCGTCAAATGTAGGCCAGTGTCCAACAAACGGTTTCAGTGCCTCGTCATGAGCCAGATAGGCCAGCAATGTTTTGGAGAAACTGTTTGTCTCACTATATTCGATATAAGTTGCTTTCATATATGCTTATTGTACGATATACAAATGTATTTAGTTTGAGCAGACAAAATACTGATTTTTAATAAAAAGCTCATTCCACTTTTAAATTATATCATTCTATTGACAAATGTCCAACTGAAACCTTCATGATTTCACAAGCACCAACAGCACAGAAAATCGACGGAAGTCTTTCTGGCCAATAACCTGGGCATAGCGAGCTTATTGATACCTTAATGAAAAAATACAAATCAAATAAAAAGCAATTTCAAAAAAAGAGCCTCCCCATATCTGGGAGGCTCCTCTGTATATTATTTCATGATCTGCACAGATCAATCAAGTATTATTTTTTGACAATTTCGCCATAGAGATCGAAATCCTCTGCACGATCTATTTTTACCTGAACAAAATCTCCGATCCGTGCATAGGAATCCGCTGCCGAAATCAGCACCTCATTATCCACCTCTGGGGAATCATATTCTGTCCGTCCGATAAAATAATCTCCGTCCACACGATCCACAAGCACTTTATAGGTATTACCTACTTTAGATTGATTGATCTCATAAGAAATGCCTTGTTGAACCTCCATAATCGCCTCAACACGTTCTTCTTTTACTTCTTGTGGCACATTGTCCGCCAAGGTATGTGCATGCGTCTTCTCCTCATGTGAATAAGTAAAACAGCCCAAACGGTCAAAACGGGTTTCCTCTACCCATTCCAACATCTCCTGAAAATCTTGTTCGGTCTCGTCTGGATATCCACAGATTAATGTTGTTCGCAATGCGATATTCGGTACTTTGTCGCGAATGGCATTGACAAGATCAACCTGCTTTTGTTTGGTCGTACCTCTACGCATAGATTTCAACATCGGGTCGGAGATATGCTGCAATGGCATATCCAGATAATTACAAATATTTGAACGCTCATTCATTGCATCTAAAATATCCATAGGAAAACCAGAAGGATAAGCATACTGCAAACGGATCCAATCGATACCATCCACATCTGATAAATGGCGCATCAAATCAGAAAGATTACGTTTACCGTAGATATCCAATCCATAATAGGTTAAATCCTGAGCAATTAAAATCAACTCCTTGGTTCCATTTGAAGCCAAAAATTTAGCTTCTTTAACCAAATCATCAATGGATTTGGAAACATGCTTACCACGCATTAAAGGTATTGCACAGAATGAACATGGGCGGTTACAACCTTCCGCGATCTTAAAATAAGAAAAGTGTGAAGGAGTCGTCAATAGACGTTCGCCTAATAATTCATGACGATAATCTGCTCCGATAGCGGTTAGCAAATCAGGCAAATCATTTGTCCCAAAATAGGCATCCACACTCGGTATTTCAGCTTGCAATTCGGGTTTATAACGCTCCGAAAGACATCCGGTAACAATCACCTTATTGATCTTACCTTGATCCTTTAATTCCGAATATTGCAAAATCGCATCAATAGATTCCTGTTTGGCGTTGTCAATAAATCCGCAGGTATTAATGACAACAATATCATTCTCCTGTATATTCGAGGCTTCATGGACCACCTCCATCTGATTACCTTTCAACTGGCCCATTAGCACTTCACTATCGTGAATATTTTTCGAACAGCCCAAGGTAACCACGTTCACACGGGGTTTATTGATCAAAGGGACAGATTTCGTATATTTTGTCTTCATATGATTAGAAGGGTTTGTCGAGAAAAAAGGGCGGCTGTTTATTAATCATTCCCGGTAAAGAATGAAAGCCTTATTTCTGACAATTGTTTTAGTATTCTATTTGAAAAGTGAGTCTACAAACTCCTTTTTGTTAAATAATTGGAGATCGCCTATTTTCTCACCCACACCGATGTATTTCACGGGGATTTTGAACTGATCGGATATCCCGATAACAACACCGCCTTTGGCTGTTCCATCCAATTTTGTCAGTGCCAAAGCGTTTACATCTGTCGCTTGTGTGAATTGCGTACATTGTTCTATAGCATTCTGACCTGTTGAAGCATCTAAGACCAATAAAATTTCATGCGGAGCGCCGGGAACAACTTTTTGCATGACATTTTTAATTTTGGTCAACTCATTCATTAAACCAACCTTATTATGTAGACGACCGGCAGTATCAATAATACAGACATCTTCACCATTCGCTACAGCAGATTTAATGGTATCATAGGCGACCGAAGCGGGATCTGAACCCATTGCCTGTGCAACAACGCGCACATCAACACGTTCACCCCAGAGTTTAAGCTGATCTACAGCAGCCGCACGAAACGTATCTGCCGCCCCCAAAACCACTTTACTTCCACCCTGTTTAAGTTGATGGGCAAGTTTACCGATTGTGGTGGTCTTGCCAACACCATTCACCCCGACAACCATAATTACATAAGGTTTATGATCTCCGTAATTAAAGTTTTCAAAATCTGAGCTATTATTCTCTGCCAGTAATGTCTGAATCTCTTCTTTCAGTAAATTGTTCAGCTCCGAAGTGGACACATATTTATCTCTGGCCACACGCGCCTGTATACGGTCGATGATTTTTAAAGTCGTTGTAACCCCGACATCAGAAGTAACCAAAACCTCTTCCAGATTATCAAGCACATCGTCATCCACAGTCGATTTACCGACTACAGCTTTCGTTATCTTGGAAAGAAATCCTTCTTTTGTTTTTTCCAAACCTTTATCTAAGGCTTGTTCTTCTTCTTGTGTTTGTGGTTTTTTCTTAAAAAAATCAAATAATCCCATGGAGTGTTTAGTGAAAATTGATGTCCAAATATAAACAAATGTCCTCAACAAAAAAAGCCCTTTCGGTAGGATACCAAAACGGCTATTTTTATCGAATTCTTTTTAAAGAAAAACTTTAAAAAAGGAAAATGCTACTAGTTATTTTTTTGAGCTTCTGCAACTGCGTCTTTCACTTTATCGTTGTGAATCATACCTTCTTTGAAAGTATACGCGCCAGTTTTCGCAGATTTAGTAGTAATAATAACCTTTGTAAATTCTTTACCGCCACCTTTTTGTAACGATGCAACTGCTTTCTTTGCCATGGTATTTTAAATATTTTTACTCAGCCCTCTATTGCAAGTGCTAAGATCGGTGAATTACTTAATTTCTTTATGAACAGTAACTTTTCTCAATACTGGGTTGAATTTTTTCAACTCTAAACGCTCAGTTGTGTTCTTTTTGTTTTTAGTAGTGATGTAACGAGACATTCCCGGAAGACCACTTTCTTTGTGTTCAGTACATTCTAAGATAACTTGTACTCTATTTCCTTTTTTAGCCATTGTTTTACTTTATTTTGATCCTAATATAGGATTGAAATTCATGAATAATCTTAATGTAACAGGCGATAAATCAATATTAAATTGATCCTTTAACGATAAATTTATTGATCGCAGCTGTGATACCGTTCTTGTTGATAGTCTTGATAGCAGAAGTAGATACTTTCAACGTAATCCAACGATCTTCTTCTGGAATGTAAAAACGTTTAGTTTGTAAATTTGGATAGAATTTACGTTTAGTTTTAACGTTTGAGTGAGAAACGTTATTTCCTGTTAACGCTGCTTTGCCTGTTAAATCACAAATTCTTGACATGATATTATCTTTTTTGTTGTCTTTATTACAATATGTTAATCCTTTGCACTCTCTGCAAAGAGTTTGCAAATATCTATATTTTTTTTTAGATAAGCAACAACATTATGGGAATTATTTTTAAAAATAGTTCTACACAGGAATGGTATGGGCAAAAATAAAGCATTTTATTGTATTATATTTGCTCTGTAAAGAAAAATAGTTTTCAACAATTCACATTTATGAACAAATATCTTCGCAAGGGTCTAAGAGAAATAATCATTGGTGTATTATTGGTTATCCTCGGTTATTACCTGATGGAACAACGATCCAACTGGTATAAATTAGCAATGCTCGTCGGAGTAATTACCTTCAGCATTGGTTTCCTTACATTAATTTATAGAATGATTCGAAAAGTGGACCGTAATGCGATTATCGAGATGCGTGGAGAGGCTCATAAAGAGGATATTCATAAAAAAGATAAGGAAGAAGATGCTGAACAAAACTAGGGGTATCGTCTTAAAAACAACAAATTATTCGGAAAGCAGCCTCGTCGCGCAATTATATACCGAGTCGTTTGGCATGCAATCTTATCTCATTGCTGGCGCACGTAAGCCAAAGGCAAAAATCAAAGCCAATATCTTACAACCTTTACATCTGTTGGAAATTATAGCAACACATAAGGATAATGGTTCACTGCAGCGCATCTCGGAAGCTCGCCAGACTCCGGTATTGCAAGAAATACCTTACGATATTATAAAAAGCTCACTGGCGCTCTTCTTAAATGAAATCTTGTATAAAGTATTGAAAGAACAGGAGAGTGACTCTTATTTATTTGAATTCATCCATCAGTCTATCCGATGGTTAGATGAAACCCATTTAAATCTGGCCAATTTTCACTTGGTATTTCTAATCAAACTGACACGCTTTCTTGGCTTTTATCCGGCCGCATCCAAACAGACTCTGCCCTATTTTAACCTACACGAGGCGACATTTTCAAACAGTCTCCCCGAACACCCCCTTGTGCTCCAGGAACCGCATACTTCAATTTTCCGGGATTTAATAACAGCAGAATATTCAAATTGTGATCATATCAAAATGTCCAGTACAGACCGACAATTTTTATTGGAAAAGCTACTGGATTTCTATCGTCTTCACCGCACAAATTTCAAGGAGATAAAATCGCTTTATATACTTGAAGAGATCTTTCGGTAGTGCTTAGTGCTGTGACCCAATCCCAAATTACAGCAAGCAAAACCTCCATATCCTGCCGCCACTCGCTAATACGATGCACGAACATATACTATAAATGAAAAGGTCTTTTCATCCCCCTATTTATTCAACAATGAAATTGAACAACGATGCATTCCATAATAATTGTTTTATCAGATAAATTATTGGTACATTTATTGTAACAGAATTGTAATAACATTGATTTACTAACACATATTTTTCACCTAAAAATCTTAAAATTATATGGAAATTAAAGATTGGTTTTTGAAAGTCGTAAGGGATAATTATGCAAATTTCAACGGCCGCGCCCGTCGCAAAGAGTACTGGATGTTCTTTTTGGCAAACGTTATCATTGGGGTTGTATTCGGAATACTCGGACAAATCGCAAGTTTATTTTCTTACATCTCCTATCTTGTAAGCTTAGCTTTACTGATTCCAGGTATCGCTGTTGCAGTACGGAGACTACATGATACAAATAAATCGGGTTGGTTTTTATTATTGGGTCTTATCCCATTAGTCAATTTATACTTGATTTATCTGATGGTTATTGAGGGTGACAAGGGACCCAATCAATACGGTCCCGATCCAAAAGCGGAGGAAAATGGAGCAAGTCATCCATTCAATCAAGCCCAAGATCCATTTGGCTCTTCGCAACCAAAGGATCCATTTGGAAGTTCACAAGCACCTACTTCATCTTCAACTCCTCCTCCGGATAATGATCCATTCGCATAGATTATTCTGAATAAGAAAAAAGAGCTTTCATTTAATAAATGAAAGCTCTTTTTTCTTATTCACTTTTTGTTGATTGCGGAATTTTCTGCAAAAGCGAAAAATCCCTGAGATCAATGTTTATGTTTCTTTTTCTTTTGTTGTCCAGGAGCAAAATCTTTTGCTGATTGTTCTCCATAATATTTTTTTGCCTGACCAGGGGGCATTCCCTTCGATCCACCTTTGTGCCTATGCCCATGCCCATGATGCGTGGAATAACATGCAGACATCGAAATTGCCACCACAACAGAAAGGATCAATACTAAAGTACGTTTCATGTTAAACTATATATTTGATACATGTCAATACAATTATCAGTCCAAAACATTTGCTCAATAAAAAAGCCCATGCTGATGGCATAGGCTTTTTCACAATAAATATATCTTGAATCTAATTAGATAACTCTTACATTTACCGCATTAAGACCTTTACGGCCTTGTTCAACTTCGTAAGATACATTGTCATTCTCACGAACTTTGTCAACTAATCCAGAAACGTGAACAAAAATTTCGCTCTCGCCTGAATTAGGGATGATGAAACCGAAACCTTTGGTCTCATTAAAGAATTTTACTTTACCTTCTTGCATGGCACTATTTTATTAATTTCCCTAAAGGTATAGAAATAAAATTAAAAATCTTAACGTTTTTATTTTTTTTATGCGTTAAACTTTTTTGTCTACTTTGGCTCCAATCTTGTAGCAATGCGACAATAGCAATCGTATTATTATAAAACTTTAAGATAGTAAAACATGAAAAAAATATTATTAGGACTGGCTTTTTTAGGTTTGATGACAAAACTAAACGCTCAACAAATGGTAAATAAAGAATTTGTATCCACAGTGGGTCGCGCAGAGGAAGAAGTGACTCCAGACATCATCTATATAGATGTTACACTAAAAGAGTTTTATGACAATGGAAACACCAAGAAAAAGGTTGCTATTGACAAGTTAGAAAAAGACTTATTTGACTCGGCAACAAAAGCTGGTGTTAAAAAAGAAGATTTTACGATCCAGAATATCTGGAGTTACAATACACCAGAAAAAAAGAAAAAAGATACGGATATCTTACTTTCTAGACAATACCGCATTAAAGTAACGAACTTAAACAACTTAGATCAATTGTTGGATGGGGTTGATAAAGCTGGTATTCAAAGCACTTACATCAGTGAATATGATTATTCGAAGAAAAAAGAGTTAGAAAAGACCTTAAAAACGAAAGCTGTATTGGATGCGAAAGCGAATGCGCAAATTCTTGCCGAAGCAGCAGGACAAAAAATTGGTAAAGCGATCGTGCTTTCTGAGACACCGCAACAAATTATCTTTGGTGTTCAACCAATGATGCGTAATGCAATGTTTAAAGGCGCCATGGCTGAAGCAGCAGACGATGCTGGTGGAAATGGTCTTGATTTAAATATCAGACCGATGAAAGTGACCAGCGAAATCAGCGCTTCTTTCGAACTATTATAATCATGCATAGAGAATTATCTCCAGAAGATAAGAAGAAACAAATAGACCAAGATTTCGGTTGGATCAACCGAATATCTTGGTTAATGGATAATCAATTCAAGATTGGCAATTTCCGGTTCGGATTAGATCCAATTTTGAATCTGATTCCTTTGGGCGGTGCTATCGCCGGCTTTGGCACATCACTGGTTCTGGTCATCGCCATGTGGCGAAATGGTGCTAGCCCCAAGTTAGTCATCCGTATGCTGCTCAATATCACCCTTGATGCGATCTTAGGAAGCATCCCCTTTCTAGGTAACATCTTCGATTTCTATAGCAAAGCCAATGAAAAGAATATCAAACTTTTACGCGAGCACTATTATGAGGGTCGACACAAAGGCTCTGGTATAGGTATTATCCTAACAATAATATTCATATTATTTATCTTAATAGGAGGCACTTGTTACCTGATCTGGATTTTCTTTTCCTGGGCGTTTTCCCTGCTAAATGGGATTTCTTTTTAAGATCCAACCTTTTTTACTCCTCTCGCCGTCCACAACAAATCCCTCATGCAAAAACAATTGTGCATATCTAATATCTATTTAATAATTTTGATAGCGATAGATGCTGTTTTGACCTGATCTATCAACACTAATTTTAGCATTAAAAATGAGTAAAAAAAGAATATTTGCCCTACTTCTAGTTGTCATCATGCTGGCGGCCATCCTGACAAATCCAAGCAAAGAGGAACATGAGAAAATTGTACGTGCAAAAGCCGAACAATTATTGAAAAGTCAGCTTCATGCAAAAGACCAAGCCTTTTTTGGATTGGGCATGCAATTGTTTGGAAACAAATTAGTCGATGATTTTGTCCAAAATTCTGTTGTTGTGGACAATTACTACCTCTTTTCCCTCACCAAGATCAAATGGCAAGGTAAAGAACAGATCATAGGTGGTGGTGCATTTAAACAGATTTGGTTGAGTCCCAAGATTGATGAAAAAGCAGATGAAATCATTGCTGCATTGAAAAAGATCTAATATGTCCTTAGAAATTCTTTACGAAGACGAATCCATTGTAGCGATTAATAAGCCACATGGTCTATTAGTGCATCGCTCATCCATTGCGCGTGATACATCCGAATTCGCCCTTCAACTCTTACGTGATCAATTAGGGAAAACGGTATATCCGGCACATCGCTTAGATCGTAAAACTGGAGGTGTCCTTCTGTTTTCATTAAATAAAGAAACGGATCAATACTTACAAAAAAGCTTTCAGGAACATCAAATAGACAAAAAGTACCTCGCCATACTGAGAGGCTTCGCTCCTGAAGAAGGGTTGATTGATTATCCATTGAAAAAAGAAAATGGCACCATACAGGAGGCCCAGACATCGTTCAGGTTGCTAGCTAAAAGTGAACTGGATATTCCTTTCGGAAAATTCCCGACCTCGCGTTACAGTCTTGTTGAAGCCAATCCACTTACTGGCCGCATGCATCAATTGCGACGTCACTTTGCGCATATCTTTTATCCCATTATCGGTGACCGTCCACATGGCTGTAATAAGCAAAATAAATTCTGGAAAGAGAACTACCAGATGGATACCATGCTACTACATGCCTCTGAATTAACCTTCAAACATCCCCTTTCGGGTGAAACTGTTCATGTAAAAGCAGCAATCCAGTCCGATTTCCAGAAAGTCCTTGGAATCTTAAACATACACGAATTATGTTAAAATTAATTCTCGAAGCATTTATCAGCATATCGGGCATCGCGGCTGCATCTGGGATTGTCTACAACAATGATGAGCTTCATATAGTCTCGGACAATAGCAATTACCTGTATAGCTATAACCTCGCTCAGCAACACTTATCCAAAACAGTCTTATTGGAAGCTGAGCCCATGGAAAATATAAGCAAAGCGAATAAAATGGACCTTGAATCTATTACATTCGATGGCAATCGTTATTATCTCTATGGCTCAGGGTCAACTGAAAAAAGAAACAATCGCTTTATCTGGGACGGAAAAAAGGTCATACAGGAAGACTATAGCAAGATCTATACGCATTTTATGCAGAAATTTGGGATAAGCAAGGAGGACTTTAACATAGAAGGTGTAGTACATATTGATGACCGGATATTGTTTTTCAATAGAGGGAATGGCCCCAAAGGCATCAATGCTGTTTTAGAATATAACAGTAAGGCTGAAGATAAATATCGGTATACTCCTATTGAATTACCCAAGTTAAATGGGATCAGTACTGGTTTTTCCGATGCGACAGTTGTTGGTGACGACATTTATTTTATCGCAACTGCAGAAGATGCAAAATCGACCTATCTCGATGGCGAGATTGCAGGATCTCTACTTGGGAAAATATCAACAGATCTGTCTTCCAAACCGGAAGTATTTCAAATACCCGAAAATCACAAGTTTGAGGGAATCACCTTCAAGGAGAAAACCGATAACGGCTTAATTTTCTTACTCTGCGAAGATACTGATACAGAAGATGCTGAGCTGACTGTCTATTCGTTGAAAGTAACGAATTAAATCGTTTGTTCTAAAATAGAATCAAAGCTAGGAATCACGTATATTTTATTAAATTTGCAACTGATTAAAACTTAATTTTTATGTTAAAAAATACTGCCCTTTCGGAGACACACATTGCTTTAGGAGCAAAGATGGTTCCCTTCGCAGGCTTCAACATGCCAGTGCAATATACTGGTATCAATGATGAGCACGAAACAGTTCGTACAGGTGTAGGAGTTTTTGATGTAAGCCACATGGGCGAATTCATCCTTAAAGGTGAAAAGGCCCTGGATCTTCTTCAAAAAATCTCTTCCAACGATGTATCGAAATTATATGACGGCAAAGTTCAATATGCTTATATTCCGAATGAAACTGGCGGTGTTGTAGACGATTTTCTAACATACCGTATAGACGATAACACCTATTTTCTGGTTGTCAATGCGTCCAATATTGAGAAAGACTGGAACTGGATTTCCAAATACAATACTGATGGTGTAGAAATGAAAAATATTTCTGACCAGACTTCTTTATTTGCCGTTCAGGGACCTAAAGCAGCCGATGCTTTACAATCGTTGACAGATATCGAACTTGCACCAATGGAATATTACACCTTTGCTAAAGGTACTTTTGCGGGAGTAGATAACGTATTGGTATCGGCAACCGGATATACTGGTGCAGGTGGTTTCGAAATTTATGTTGCCAATGAAGATGCGCAGAAAGTTTGGGATGCTATTTTTGAAGCCGGAAAAGCTTACGGAATTAAACCTATCGGATTAGGTGCTCGTGATACATTACGTCTAGAAATGGGTTTCTGCCTTTATGGAAATGATATCGACGACAATACCTCTCCTTTAGAGGCTGGCTTAGGTTGGGTAACGAAGTTTACAAAAGACTTTGTAAACTCCGCTGCGCTTAAAGCTGAAAAAGAAGCTGGACTTAAAAAGAAACTAGTTGGTTTTGAAATGATCGACAGAGGTATTCCGCGTCATGATTATGAAATCGTAGATGCTGATGGCAATGTAATCGGTCGGGTTACTTCGGGAACACAATCTCCGACATTGAAAAAATCGGTAGGTTTGGGTTACGTAGATACCGCATTTGCAAAAGATGGTACAGATATCTTTATCCATATCCGTAATCAAAAAGTTAAAGCTAAGGTAACGAAACCTCCATTTGTCAAATAAGAATAGGTGTAGGCGATATAAAAAAGAGCAGAAGACTATCGTTTTCTGCTCTTTTTGTATATGATAAGTAAGAAACTCCGCTCTTATTTACTTTTTCCTTTCGCTTGCTTAGCAGCATATTCCTGTTTTTTTTCACGATCCTTTTCTTGGATAACGACTTTTATCCGCTTGCTTAAGACAACCTTAAGGTAAATCAGAACAACCAAAAATGCGATAGACAATCCTGTCACCAACATATTTCCGGCTTTATACCCTTCAAATCCACAATACGCCAAAAATACAATGGCTAGGTTCAATACAATATTCAGTATAAAATATTTTGTCATATTACTTTTTTGTTAATCCCAATACACGCGGTCGCCACACAAAGAAATAGAAAATTCCGCCGATAATATTAAGCAGTACGATCGCCAGTGCCATCAACATCCGCTCACCATTGGAAATAGTCCTGGAAAGCATAATTTCCCGCAAGGCCAATATCACCCATAAGAGGGACAATAAAATAGAGAGACTACCTAATACAGGGAAGATCCCTAAGTTTAAGAGCCGAGTTAATAGGGCTACGATATAAAAAGCAAGACTAAACAAGAAAGCTTGTTTAGTCTGATGCTCCAAGTTTTTCATATTAATAAACGTCTAACTCTGGATCGATTTCCTCTTTCCAGGCCAAGATACCGCCTTTTAAATTTGCTAGATTATCAAATCCTTGTTGCTCCAACAACATAATTGCCTGTGCTGAACGTTTTCCAGAACGACATTGAACGATAACTGGTTTATCCTTCGCAATCTTATCGGACTCGATCAAAATTCCTGAAAGTGGAATATTTAAACCGTCCAAATTTGAAACTTCATATTCAAATGACTCACGCACATCAATCAATTGAAAATCTTCGTTATTATCGATCTTGCTCTTTAATTCTTGTACAGATACTTCTTTCATTGTCAAATAATTTATACCCAAATATACTACATTTTTTTCTGAATTGTCTTTCTTCAAAGGCCATCAAGAACTTTCGTGCCTGTTGCCAATTCGATAGCATCCACGAAAGTTTTATTGAAAGCATATTTTCCCGGAACTCATTAACATCTCCATTTCAACAGTCATGACCTTTAGCATAAAGATGATATGGGTTTATGCTAAGGCACTACAAATTTCCGCTAAAATTACAGGCGAAATCATTATCTTCATCCGAACATTACTAACTTTATGAAATCAGCACCTAAAATATTTTTAGCCTTATCGTTAATTGCGCTATCTTCCATGACATTTGGACAGCAAGTAATTTCCGAACAGCAACGTCAGGACGTGAGCCGTATCTTAAATACCTTGGCTTCGGATGATATGCGTGGACGATCGGCTTTGACAAAAGACATCGAGCCTGCAGCAGATTTTATCGCCGGAGAAATGAAAAAAATAGGCCTCAAACCTTATGCGGAAGAATCTTTCCGACAGTCATTCCAACTGGACAAACTCTCGCCAAAAAGCAATACAGCAACTATAAATAAAAAGACAATTCCTGCCGAACATATCATATCGCTTGGAAACCATGTGGATCTCAAATGGGATGATAAGAGTCCCATTAAAATCGTTAATATTACATCGGATGCGGATTTCGCCCAAGCCTTTCGGGAACAGTCCTTATCCAAGGAAAATACGCTTGTACTAGTAGATCCATCCTTTGAAGCCTCTTTTGTTCGTTTTGGCCAAATGCTCAGCAATCCCAAGTTTATTGAAGATTCGAGTATACAAAAACCCTCAATAGTTTATCTGCTGACAAAAGAAAAACCAAAAACATTCCACATTCATATTGAACGGAACCTTCAAAACTTTCCACTTTTTAATGTTGCGGGAGTTATCCCCGGAAAAAGTAAACCAAATGAATATGTAATTTTCTCCGGCCATTATGACCATATCGGCATATTACCTGCTGTCGGACAGGACTCGATTGCCAATGGAGCAGATGACGATGCTTCGGGAGTAACAGCGATGTTGACACTTGCAGACTACTATAAAAAGAAAAACAATAATGAAAGGACGCTTATTTTTGTGGCATTTACAGCAGAAGAGCTTGGCATGTATGGTTCAAAATATTTTTCTAATCACATCAATGCAGACCAGGTTGTAGCAATGATCAACATGGAAATGATCGGAAAAGATTCAAAATTTGGTCCCAATACGGTCTATATAACAGGATATGATCAATCCGATTTAGGCAAATTAATGCAAGAAAACCTAAAGAACACAACGTTCAAATTTTATTCAGACCCTTATATAAAGCAAAATTTATTCTATCGAAGTGATAATGCTGTGTTAGCCGCAAAAGGTGTTCCTGCACATTCATTCTCAACTTCCCAAATGGATAAAGATGAATATTACCACACGGTAAAGGATGAAGTAGCTACATTAAATGTCCAAAATATTATCTCCAGTATCGAAGCGATTGCGATTGGAGCTTCAGGTATTGTAGAAGGCAAGCAAACTCCCTCGCGTGTGGAAAAATTAAAGGACTAGGAACTGGCTGTACGATCTATTGCCAGCTGCATGACATAGTCATTCAACACATAGTCATAATAGGGAATATCAACAGTTTCAATAACCTGAAAACCCTGCTTTAAATAGAAATGGTAAGCAGGGTTATTTCTATTGACATTGAGTTCCAAAATATCCTTGCCTTTGACTTTCGCTTTTTCGATAGCGAAGTCAATCAATGCTTTCCCAAAACCTTTTCCCTGTACATTGGGCATCAAATAGAGCTTTTCAATACGAAGTTTATCTGCAAGAGTTTTCAATGCAACAAAACCTTGGCCAATACCGTCTTCCTTCAGAATATAAAAGAACTGTCCACCGACCATTCCTTCCGCTAAGCCCTCAATGGTATAACTTTTCTCCAGCATGAAATCAATCTGATCTTTTGAAAGTATTTCTCCATACGCGTCAGGCCATATAATATGTGCCATATTAGAAATGCTACGGATATCTGTCTGTTCGGCTAATTCTATTGTTATCATGAGATTGTCTCTCCTATTAAAATATATTTTGATTTCGAAAATCTGAGGGTAAATAAGCCATCCGCTACTGTTTCATAAAGATCATCACCAATTTTTCGAAGCCCTTCTGTCGTGATTTCTTCACTTTGGGAATCTATTTTTAGCTGTTCACCCTCTGTTTTCCATTTTGTAAAACCTGTAGTGACAAAATAGTAGCGTACCCCCTTAGCTAACAAGACCACATTGATCAGATCCAAATAGTGTTGATAGTGTGCAAGACTTATTTGATCCGTAATAATATTGACCGCCTTATACTGATGTTTAATGAGATAGCCAATGGCTGATTGCAAAAAATTATCGATATATGGAATTATTTTTAAATTCTCCTGTGCTTGATTCGCTTGGGTCTGCGCAAAAACAATATCAAACTTGTATCCTCTAGCGTCCAATGGATCAACCATATTGTTTTCGATAACAATTGTTGGACTCCATTCAAGCAATTGCCCCAAATCTTCTTCGTCTATGAGAAAAAGGTCTTCAATCAGCAGAGCAGGTTCCTGGTTCTCACGAACAATATGATGCGATGACATACTAAAGATCTAATAGCCTAATCTGCGCAACGTGATATACGCCATTAGCCCTGTGCTGATCTCCAACGAGGACTCGTCAACATCGAAGGTTGGTGTATGAACTGCAGAAGTTATTCCTTTCGCTTTATTTCCTGTGCCCAGTCGGTAGAAACAAGCATTGATTTCTTGTGAGTAGTAGGAAAAATCTTCGGCAGCAGGCCAAAGATCTAAATCCAAGACGTTCTCTTTTCCAAGATATTCCTCCGCAAAAGTACGCGCACGCTTCGTCAGTTCTGGCTCATTGATCAAAAATGGATAGCCTTTGCGAACCTCAAAATCACAGGTAGCATCCATACTTTCAGCGATTCCGACAGCCATTTTTACCATCTTCTCATGTGCTTCAGCACGCCATTGCTCATCGAATGTGCGGAATGTACCCTCGAGATAAACTTGGTCAGGAATAATATTTGTTGCACCGTTAGCGATGATTTTGCCAAAAGACAAAACCGTCGGTGTACGCGGATCTGCAAAGCGGCTTGCTATCTGTTGTAAGGCTGTAATAATATGTGCTGTGATCACAATCGGATCAATATTCTGATGTGGATGTGCTCCGTGCCCTCCTCTTCCTTTAACGGTCATAAATAACTCGTCACAGGAAGCCATATATTTCCCTTCACGAAATCCGACTTTGCCGACTTCAATAAACGGCATTACATGTTGACCTATTATTGCAGAAGGTGCTGGATTTTGTAGTGCTCCTTCTTTGATCATAATGGATGCTCCGCCGGGCAAACGCTCTTCGCCTGGTTGGAAGATTAATTTTACCGTACCGCCAAATTCAGCTTTCAAGCTATGTAATATCTTCGCAGTTCCCAAAAGCGAGGATGTATGTACATCATGGCCACAAGCGTGCATGACACCTGGGTTATTGGACCCATACGGTCGTCCTTCGACTTCCTGAATAGGTAATGCATCCATATCCCCGCGTAATGCGATTACTTCATCTGAAGGAAGTTCACCTTTAATTAGTGCTACAATACCTGTATCTGCTTTTACTTCGTAAGGGATGCCTAATTGATCCAGCTGCGCCTTTACAAATGCCGAAGTATTATACTCTTCAAAGGAAAGTTCAGGATTTTGATGAAGGTGTCTACGGTTAGCGACTGTATCTTCAAAATATTGATGGGCTAAGGCCAAGACTTTTTCTTTCGTACTTGCCATGAGGTTGTTTGATTTATTGATAGACAAAAACGCTTTCTGAAAATACGAAAACGTTACTAAAATATTGACGTAGCTCACGCATAAACGCATTTGCCTCGGAACGACTTCTAAAGTCGCCCACCTTCACCCGATAATTGGGTTCATCATAGGTGATATAGGTATCAACATCCTTATACATTCCCCGAAAACGAGTTTGCTCCGAAAAAGCTTGATTTCGACTAGATCCAGCAAAGATCTGTACGCGAAAGCCTCTCACTTTGACTCTTGTTGCAGCAGAACGTACAACTGGTTTCGAAGGAACCGTCGTGATTTTGCTTTCGACAGGATTGATTCCCATGGCAGCCCTAAAATTTTGAAGCTGTGTAATCAAAGAATCTTTGGTTACAATAACTCCACCCTTTTCTTGCGCTTTTACATTAACGATCGTAAATAGCACAAGTGCATGTATGAAAATCAATCCTCTCTTCAGCATAGTTTAACTTTTCTTATCGATTAGTTATTTGCGCCGTGGCAATTTTTATATTTTTTTCCTGAACCACAAGGACATTCGTCATTGCGTCCTACTGTATTCTCGTTACGAACAGGTTCTTTCGGTCCATCATTCACATCTTCTTCACTGACTCCTGTTGGTGAAACTAATTCTGCTTTTGTTTCAATCGTCTTTACAGGAGCTTGATTTACTTGTCTAGCCTGTAATGAAGTTGTTTCCTGTCCAGGAATCTCACCTTTGAAAATAAAGCTCACGACATCCTTGTTCATAGCAGCCAACATGGATTTGAACAAGTTAAAGGCCTCCATTTTATAGATAATAATCGGATCCTTTTGTTCATAAACAGCATTTTGAACAGATTGTTTTAGATCATCCATTTCACGTAAATGCTCTTTCCATGCTTCGTCGATCAATGCCAAGACAATTCCTTTTTCAAACGATTTGAAAACCTCTTTACCATTGGTCTCAATTGCTTTTTTCAGATTCGCTGAAACTTGGATACCGCGGATACCGTCTGTAAATGGAATAACGACATTTTCAACAATCTGACCACGTTCTGCATACACATTATTCAATACTGGAACAGTCAATGCACCAATAGCGTCAATTTTATGATGGTAAGCGTTAATTGCTTGCTCGAAAAGACGATCTGTCAATCCTTCAATCTTACCTTGTGCAAACTCTTCTGCAGTAATTTCCGGAGTAATCGCAAAAATACGGATTACTTCGATTTGGAAGTCTTCAAAATTACCTTGCTCTTTGGCTTCAGCAACAATCTCTTCAGCAACGTCAAAGATCATATTATTCAAATCCACGTCTAAACGTTCGCCAAACAAAGCGTTCTTACGTTTTGAATAGATTACTGTACGTTGGGAGTTCATGACGTCATCGTATTCCAATAGACGTTTACGAATACCGAAGTTGTTCTCCTCTACCTTACGTTGTGCTCGCTCGATAGATTTGGTCAACATGCTATGTTGCATCACTTCGCCTTCTTCAACACCCATTTTTACCATGATATTGGAGATTCTTTCGGAAGCAAATAGACGCATTAAGTTATCTTCCAGGGAAACAAAGAATTGTGATGATCCCGGATCCCCTTGACGACCTGCACGACCACGTAACTGACGGTCAACACGGCGCGACTCATGACGCTCAGTACCAATTATCGCAAGACCCCCAGCGTTTTTAACGATCTCGGTCAATTTAATATCGGTACCACGACCAGCCATATTCGTAGCAATGGTCACTTGGCCCGGTTGACCAGCCTCTGCAACGATATCGGCTTCTTTCTGGTGCAACTTCGCATTCAAGACGTTGTGTTTGATCTTCCGTAATTGAAGCATACGACTCAATAATTCGGAAATTTCTACCGATGTTGTACCAACCAATACAGGACGACCTTGTTCTGTCAGACGTTGGATTTCTTCCGCCACCGCATTGTATTTTTCACGTGCAGTACGATAAATAAAATCTTGTTGGTCATGACGTTGGATGCCACGATTCGTAGGGATTTCAACAACATCCAATTTATAGATTTCCCAAAGCTCTCCCGCTTCTGTTGAAGCTGTACCAGTCATCCCCGAGAGTTTGTGGTACATACGGAAGTAGTTTTGTAATGTAATCGTCGCATAAGTCTGTGTAGCATCTTCGACTTTTACATTTTCTTTCGCTTCGATCGCTTGGTGTAAACCGTCTGAGTAACGACGACCATCCATGATACGGCCTGTTTGCTCATCAACAATTTTCACTTTACCCTCGTCAACGATATATTCTACATCATTCTCGAATAAGGTATATGCTTTCAATAATTGATTGATCGAGTGGATACGATCAGCCTTAATAGAGTAATCGCGTAACATGTCTTCTTTCTGAGCGGCTTTTTCTTCCAAAGTCAACGAAGACTTTTCAATTTCCGCGATCTCAGTACCTACATCAGGTAAAATAAAGAATGAAGGATCCTCTCCTGTGGCTGTGATCAATTCAATACCTTTTTCAGTCAGTTCAACCTGATTGTTCTTCTCATCGATGACAAAATAAAGCTCAGCATCAACTTTAGGCATATTTTTATTTTGCTCTTGCATATAGTAGTTTTCTACTTTTTGCAAGATAGAACGATTAGCACCTTCACTCAAGAATTTGATTAAGGCTTTATTTTTAGGTAAACCTCTGTAAGCTCTTAATAAAGCTAGGCCACCACCTTCTACATCAGAATCACCTGCAGCCAATGCTTTTTTAGCATCATTTAATACAGTATTGATATAAGCTTTTTGAACATGTACCAAACGCTCAATACGTGGTTTCAATTGATAGAACTCATGTTGATCACCACGAGGGATCGGACCTGAAATAATCAATGGTGTACGGGCATCGTCAATTAAAACCGAGTCAACCTCATCGACCATGGCGAAATGCAATTTACCTTGCACCAATGCATCAGGTGTCTGAACCATGTTATCACGTAAATAGTCGAAACCAAATTCGTTGTTGGTACCATATACGATATCCGATTGGTAGGCTTTACGACGTTGTGGCGAGTTTGGTTGATGTTTATCGATGCAATCTACTGATAAACCGTGGAACTCAAATAATGGGGCGTTCCATTCAGAGTCACGACGAGCAAGGTAATCATTCACGGTCACGATATGCACCCCTTGTCCAGAAAGTGCGTTCAGATAGGTTGGCAAAGTTCCGACCAATGTCTTACCTTCACCCGTAGCCATCTCAGCAATCTTACCGCTATGTAATACAATACCACCGATCAACTGTACATCATAATGTACCATGTTCCAGGTTACCTCTGTACCAGCAGCCATCCATTTGTTTTTCCAAATGGCTTTATCACCATTGATAATAACGTTTGGCTTGTAGACAGCCAATTCTCTGTCAAAATCACTGGCAGTAACTTCTAATTCTTCGTTTTCTGTCAAACGTCTTGAAGTTTCCTTCACCACAGCAAATGCTTCTGGTAAAATATCCTTCAATACCTCTTCCAACTTCTTATCACGATCTTTAGACAATTTGTCTACTTGCTCGTAAATAGAAGTCTTTTTAGCCATATCGTCCTCATCTTGATCCGCCTCTTTTTTAAGCGTATCTATTTCTTGGTCAATATCTGCAAGGTAATTTTTAATTCTTTCTTTGAAGTCAGCGGTCTTGGCACGTAACTCGTCATTGGTTAGATTTGAAAGTTTATCATATTCAGCTTTGATTTGCTCTACAACTGGCTGAATCCCCTTGATATCTCTTTCGGATTTACTTCCAAATAATTTACTTAAAAACTTTAACATAATTTTTTTTCTATCTCAACTAAAGATTTTGTACAATAATGACTCCAAAGTAAAATTGCAGACAATTTGACACTAATCGGGCAAATTTAGTTATTAGATATGATATCTAACAGCTTACCACTATTTTTTTTGCGTTATTTTTTTCTATCGGATTAGCTTGTTATTCTGCACGGTTCAATTTATCCTATTATCGGGTATCTCATATGCTCGGTATCCTGATTATTTGCTCTCTAAACCCAAAATAGCCGCATTTGAAACCAAACTGGTAGACTTAGTTCCTGCACAAGCGGCCTACTTATACGGCTACTAAATATCAGTGATGATGTTATGAAAGAAACAGTTTTTTATCCGAATGTGGGATAAAACCCATTTCCTGAGCCTTTTCAAACATTTTGGTAATTGCATTACGTCCTTCGACACCCAATTCAACGGAATATTTATTGACATACAGTTCAATATGCTTATACATCACCTCCTCACTCATCTCTTGTGCATGACTACGGATAAACTCCAATCCGGACTTTGGATTTGCAAAAGCAAATTCAACACTTTCTTTTAAAATTGTATTAAGAGTGTCTTTCACATCTTTCGGCAACGAACGTTTTACGACAATACCACCAAGCGGAATCGGAAATTTTGTCGTATTTTCCCAATACTCTCCCAAATCGACCACTTTATACAGTCCTTTTTCTGAATAGGTAAACCGATTTTCATGAATAATCAGTCCCAAATCAATTGAACCATCTAATAGAGCACCCTCAATATCAGAAAAGACCAGCTCTATTTTATTGGTTAATTCCGGAAATGCTAGCCCCAACAGAAAATTTGCTGTTGTAAACTTCCCCGGATATCCCACCTTTAACTTATCAAATTCACCCAAACCGTCACCACTTTTTAGCTTCGCTTGGAGCACTTCGGCCAAAGTCGCATCTTTTGTGATCAGCATAGGCCCTACACCAAAGCCCAAAGCGCTACCGGCATCCAATAATTCATAGTCTTCAACGGCATAAGCAAAAGCATGATAACTCAGTTTGGTGATGTCCAGATCTCCTTGAAATGCCTTCAAATTTAATGTCTCAACGTCCTGATATTCCACATCAAAATCCAACCCCTTTGTATCAATTTTATGGTGAATCAAAGCATCAAAAATAAATGTATCATTCGGACAAGGAGAAAACCCCAGTGTTAATTTCATCTTATTCCTCTTAAAAAATAAACAATAAAAACCTCGCAAATATCCTTCGCTGTATAGCTCGGATATCTTTACATTTCGTTTTATACTGTCACTTTATGTGTAATTAAATATAATATCATGGCTAAAAATGTCATGATGATAATTCCTTTCCCTACCTGATCATTACCTGAACGGTATGCAAACCTTAAGAAAATCAAATTGATCAATACAGCAATGGTATACGTTGCCATTGGCTTCTCGGGCAGAAAATGAAGTTCGATGTCGGTGAAATGCACCAACAAAAATGCCAGCAAGGGAAAAGCAATTCCTATGCCCGAACCCACCCAAAGATTATTTTTCACCTTTGCTGTGTTTCGTCGTACCTTCCAAATGATCAAAACTCCATGAATTCAGTTCTGGGATAGCATGATGTGCAGTCATGTCGAATTGTGTAGGAACAACTGAAACATAGCCATTTGCTAATGCAAAACTATCCGTATCTTCTCCACGGTCTTGTAAGACAAACTTTCCTGTCGTCCAATAATAATCACGGTTATGTGGATCGATACGTTCATCAAATTCCTCTACCCAATGTCCTCCAGCCTGTCTGCAGATTTTAATCCCTTTAAATCCTTGTGTTTGTGGAAAGTTGACATTTAGCAGTGTATTTTTGGGTAAGCCATTGGCCAAAACCTGTTCCGTTATGGAAATCACATAAGGTCTACAGTAGCTAAAGTCTGCATCATGGGAAAAATTATCCAACGAAAAGCCAACAGAAGGTATTCCCTCGATAGCTCCTTCGACCGCAGCAGACATTGTCCCAGAGTATAACACGTTAATTGAATTGTTAAGCCCATGGTTAATACCGGACACACAGATATCCGGCTTCTGCCCCTTGAAGACTTTATTAACAGCGAGCTTGACACAGTCAACAGGTGTTCCAGAACATTGGTACATCTCAACTCCCTCATAGAGATTGATTTTATCCAATCGAAGTGGTCTACCAAGCGTAATCGCATGCCCCATACCTGATTGTGCCGAATCTGGTGCCACAACAACCACATTGCCAATTTTTTGCATTTCTTCTAACAACACCTTAATTCCCGGCGCTGTGATACCATCGTCATTAACAACTAAAATATTCGGTTTCTTCTTTACCATATACGAAGTTAGCAAATCTGAAAAATAAAAACCGCAAGAAAATTTGTCTTAATAGATCCTTTACATAAGTACGACATCGATTGCGTAAGATTGTATCGTTTTTGAGAAATATTAGCCCTAAATTTAGCTTTCAAATAAAGAAAAATCATTCCGTTATGAGCATTAATTTTGAATCCCGCTATGCAATCGGGCCTAAAGAATACAAAACATTAGATACACAAGGATTAAGAGATAATTTTCTCATTGAAAAAGTTTTTGAAACTGATAAAGTTAACTTTGTCTACACACACTATGACCGTTACATGGCTGGTGGTGCAATGCCCGTAAATTCTAAAATTAAATTAGAAACAATCCCCGAATTATTAAAAGAACCTTACTTTCTCTCTAGAAGAGAATTGGGTATTATCAATGTCGGTGGCAATGGGCAGGTAGAGGTAGATGGAACATTGTATGAACTTAAAACCAAAGAAGCGCTCTATATCGGACAAGGTGCAAAAGATGTCTATTTTTCAAGCCAAGACAGTGCGAATCCGGCAAAGTTTTATTTAAACTCAACACCAGCGCACCATAGTTATCCGACCAAAAAGGTCACTAAGGAAGATGCTAATAAAATAGAATTAGGATCTCTGGAAACAGCCAACCACCGTACAATCAATCAAATGTTATTGAATAAAGTTGTACAGACCTGTCAGCTGCAAATGGGAATGACAGAGCTAAAGCCAGGATCCGTGTGGAATACGATGCCATCGCATACGCATGACCGTCGTATGGAGGTTTATTTTTACTTTGAGTTACCAGAAGGTCAGGCTGTATCTCATTTTATGGGACCGATAGACGAAACACGTCATATCTGGATGCATAATGATCAGGCTGTCATTTCTCCTCCTTGGTCAATTCACTCAGGAGCTGGAACATCCAACTATACGTTTATCTGGGGTATGGCGGGCGAAAACCTCGACTACGATGATATGGATAAGTGCGCTATCACTGAGCTTAAGTAGTATTTAGATATCTTTTTTCTTTAATCCATTATCAAATGAAAAGAACATTCATACTAAGTTTAACGCTGGGGCTTTCAAGCATCGCCTTTGCCCAAAACAATAAGACGATTACGGTTAAAAATCCTTCAGCTGTATCTAGAACAGAGCTGATCAGTATTCCCTATGCAACGTTCGAAAAACATTTCGAGTTGAAGAAAAATGTCTTTACGATTGTTGATAGCAAGGATAAAGCGGAACTGGCTTACCAATTGGAAAAGCTAGGACAGCCAACCCCTCAAAATGTACTGATACAAGTATCTATTGCACCTAAAAGTGCTTTGACTTTTGGTGTAACTGGAAATAATCCAAAAACCGTTACTACCAAAACATTTGCGCGTTATGTCCCCGAACGTAAAGATGACTTTGCCTGGGAAAATGACATTGCTGCATTCAGAGCCTATGGAAAAGCATTAGAAGGGAGCTCTGAAGATGCCCAGGGATTTGATTTTTGGTCTAAGAGAACGAATGACCTTATTATTGACGAATGGTATAAAACAGGGGATTATCATGCCGATCATGGTAAAGGTTTAGATTACTATTCTGTGGGTCAAACGCTAGGAGTAGGCGACGCAACTCCATTTATTGATCAGCAGGTAGTCTATCACAAACATTATCGTCAATACGAAGTCCTAGATAATGGTCCTTTACGCACTACATTTAAGCTTATCTATGAGCCAGAAAATGTAAAGGGTCAACATATACAAGTTGAAAAAACAGTCTCTTTGGACGCTGGAAGCCAACTGAACAAAATACGTTATGCAATCAAAAATACGACTTCAAGCAACACTCCTGTAGTCGTTGGTCTTGCCAAACGAAAAGAGGATAAACCTCAACTCTTAAACGATACCAAAAATGGTATTTTGGCTTATTGGGAGCCCGCTGAGGGTGATAAAATCACTGGGACTGCCGTGATCTTACCTAATAAAGTAAAATATGTATTTAAGGATAGTCCAAAACAGTTTTTATTGGCAACTACGGTCAAAAACAACAGTCCTTTGACCTATTTTGCTGGAGCTGCATTCAATAAAGCAGGAAAAATAACCAGTTTTGATCAATGGCAATCTTATATCAAAGAATTTAGAAATAACTTAAATCAACCATTAACGATAAAATACTCAAAATAATGTCCATACTGCAATCTTTTGATTTGACCGGGAAGGTCGCTTTGGTAACTGGCTGTAAAAGAGGGATAGGTAAAGCTATAGCCGAAGCATTAGCGGAAGCTGGGGCAGATATCATTGGTGTTTCGGCTTCGCTGGAGACAACAGGGTCGGCAGTAGAAAGATCCATACAAGCATTAGGAAGGAATTTTTATGCTTACCAATGTGATTTTTCAAAAAGAACCGAACTCTATCAGTTTATTGAAAAAGTAAAATCGGAGCATCCAACCATAGACATCCTTTTCAACAATGCTGGAAATATTCTGCGTAAACCAGCAGCTGAACATCCCGATGAGTACTGGGATGAAATTATCGAAATCAATCAAAATGCGCAATTCATCCTGACAAGGGAAATTGGAAAAGATATGATTTCACGTGGAACTGGAAAAATTGTATTCACGGCATCGTTATTGACTTTTCAAGGCGGTATCAACGTTCCTGGATATGCAGCCTCCAAAGGCGCAATAGGGTCATTGGTAAAGGCTTTTGCAAATGAATGGGCCTCCAAGGGAGTGAATGTAAATGGTTTTGCTCCAGGTTATATTGCAACGGATAATACGGAAGCATTGAGAGACGATCCAGAACGTTCTAAATCTATCTTGGACCGTATACCTGCTGGACGCTGGGGGACGCCGGAAGACTTTAAAGGACCTGCTGTATTCCTTGCTTCAAAAGCAGCAGATTACGTACATGGTACCATCCTTACTGTCGATGGTGGCTGGATGGGAAGATGAAAAATCAACCTTTTAAGATTTTTTGTTTTAAAAGTCTTTATCCTTCGGGGTAAAGGCTTTTTTTACGATCCTAAATCCAAGATTGCTGAATGAGGCATTCGGGCTAACAGAACCAATATAGACTGTATTGAATGCCGAACAGCTATTTCTACTGCACCACCATGACCCTCCTCTTGCATGAGCCACATAACGCTCCCCATCTCTATTTAGCTTGCCCGAACAAAATTCAAATACATTACCAAAGACATCATACAGTCCCCATGGATTCGGTTTGAATGCCCCTACAGGGGAAGTATACATATAACCATCCGAATAGTCTGCTTTAAGGTGATCCCTGCTATGCCATATATTAGCATATTGACCTATATTTTCTTTATTCACCCCCTCAAAATAACGTCCATCACTACCGGCCCGCGCAGCAACCTCCCACTCCTCAAAACTGGGTAACCTGCAATCAGCCCAAGCGCAATAAGCCAATACGTCTTTAAAAGATATACAAGTGACAGGATGATCCATTTTGTCTACTATACCACCACGGCTTACCCCATTAGGGAAACGCCAATAAGCAGTGCTGTCTTGTAGCCACCTGAATTCTGCAAGCCCTGGCTCAAATACCATCGCATTATGATATCGTTCTGCCAAAGTATGATAGCCCGTCGCCTGTACAAATTTTTCAAATTCGGCATTGGTCAGTTCGTATTGAGCAATCCAAAAAGGATCTATATGTACTGTTCTTTTCGGATTATCCAGACTCATTGTATCCCCCAGTTGGTAATCTCCTCCGGGAATCAAAACATATCCCTTCTCCTGCCCTATTAATGATATATAGCTCAAGAGAAACAAAATCAATATGGATAGTGCTTGTCTCACTGATTTTGACGTTTTTTATATAATGCTTGAGCAGATTCAATAATATACTCTTCGTTGACACTTGAAAAATTTATCCAACTATCAGAATGCGTATTTTCTCCGTATAACTTGTTGTATATTTTAGACTGTTCAAATGCGCCAAAATTTGACGTTTTCAATAACTGAAGCAAAGTAGTCAATATATCTTTGTCCTTTGGATTCTTTTGATAGAAACTGAGCAAAAAGGGAATACTTTCCCAAGCGTCAATTTCTATTAATGCTGTTTTATAATTCAATCCGAGTGTATGGTTCTGGATCGCTTGGTTTATAATCAGATCTATTATTCTTTTTTTATTTTTCTTCATAAAAAGAAGTTGTCGTTCACTCCAAAAGACACCATTATAAACAAAAAGCAATTGCCCAAAGATTTTGTTCTGAGGATCGAATACAAACATTCGCTCCGCGCAAGCCTGACTGTAAATTTCAGGATAGATCATTATATAAGTAAACTTCTCTTCAAAGCTCAGCTTATCAAAGTCAGCTCTCGAAATTCCTGCGTTATAGTCTACCAATGCTCCATCCGGAAGCTTTTTTGATTGTTGCTCCACTAAGCCTTGAACCTTTTTGAGACCAAAAGGTGGTATACTCTCTTTTTCCCGCATCGCATAATAAGCTGAATCTTTTGACCGAGGTTCATTCCAGGCAACATCTTTATATTCCTGGCCAAAACTCACATTACTGATAAAGCCTAACAAGATCAAGCAGCAAGCCCATATTTTATTTACCTTTTTTTTCATTGTAATACCCCATTGCTCTACGATATATTAATGCTTCATTCTCCTTATTATAATCCAAATAGGCATAATAATTACTTGTCTCGCCATATAACTTTTTGAAGGATGTAGACTTCATAAATTCGCTATACTCGCCACGTTTCATCAGTAACAACAGCAAAGTTAATGCATCCTTATCTTTAGGGGTTTTCTTTGCATATTCAATAATAAATGGAATCATTTGCCAGCCATTGATCTGTTCAATCGTCTCCTTATAATTCACCCCCATTCGTTTGCTTCTCAAGACAGACTCTTGAATCAGTTTCATAACCGAATCCCTATTTTCCTGTAAAAAATCGGTCTGTCTTTCCGACCACCAAGCTTCATTAAAACCACCAAGCAACTTACCAAATATTTTCTTGTCTATAGCTTTCTGATTTTCTGGAATATCGCAATTCTGGGCATTTACCTCAGCATGAATCATAGTATAGGTAAATTTTTCGCGTAAACTTAAATTCTTAAAATCCGTTGCAGAAAGAGCAAGCACACTAGTCTCTCCCCCATCTTTATCCCCTACAGGAGATAATTTAGCAATCAAAGCTTTCACCTTTGCCAAACCATAAGGTGGTATTGTCATCTTTGTCCTGAATTCAATAGCTGCGGGATCCATCATATAATTACTTCCCTCCTCGTTTTCTGTCTGTGCAAAAGCCCAAGTCCAACTACCTAAGCAAATAAATAATAAAATTAAACTTCTCATAAAGTATACATAATGCTATTTAAAAGTAAAGAAATTATTCCTACCAAAAACAATTCCATTTGTTAAACCTAATACCATAAATTTTATTTCCTTCTGATCTTAAGGGTATCACTTTCGATATATCTACATTTTCCAAAGCTATGCGCTGCACAATTAGCTTTCTAACGACATAGAAAACAAAAATCCCCAGACTTCCTAAGAGATCCAGGGATTCACGTTGTATATTTTGCCGTCCTTATGAATAAAGGCCCTTTTTATCTATAAAATCAATAACTTTTTGCGGCGTAAAAAACTGAATATTCTTATTCTCTTTGATCGCTTTTCGCAGAAAAGTAGAAGAGAGTTCCATTAATGGTGTATCTGTCATGGTTATGGAAGGGTGATCCTTTAGTTTTCTTCCATCATAACCTGGACGAGGGTATACATAAATATGATAATCGCGCAAAATAATCTCCGCATTCTTCCATTTCTCCAATGACTCTAAGATATCCTCCCCCATCAAAAGCACAAATTCTCTATTTGGATATTTTTCTTTTAGATATGTTAAGGTATCTATTGTATAAGACGGTACTGGTAAATGAAATTCAATATCACTCACGCGCAAATGTTCACAATCCTCCACTGCCAGATTTAACATCTCTAAACGATCGTATGGATCAGCTAAGGTAGATTTTTTCTTAAATGGATTCTGTGGAGATACCACAAACCAAACTTCATCCAGTCCAGTAAAATTGGCCATGTAATTTGCTATAATCAAATGCCCAACATGCACCGGATTAAAGGAACCAAAAAACAAACCAATTTTTTTCATTTCGCCCTTTATTTATTGATGAAGCCCATTACAATTTCTTCTGCGTCGGCACAAGCTGTAGCTAAATCAAAATTTTTCAGGATTACATCAAACTTATTCGCATAGGTTAGTTCCAATTCCGCTTTGGCAAATCTTTCCTGTAGTTTTTCCTCCGAATCTGTGCCACGTCCAGTTAGACGTTCTTTAAGTACTTCTAATGATGGTGGTTGCACAAATATAGAGATTGCCTGCTCTGGAAATTTAGATTTCAGACGTAATCCTCCAACGACATCAATATCGAAAATAACATTTTTACCCTCTTTCCAGATACGTTCAATTTCGGAACGCAAAGTACCATAAAATGTACCTGAATAGACCTCTTCAAATTCGATAAACTCTTGTTTGGCAACTTTATGCAAAAATTCTTCTTTGGACATAAAGTAATAGTCTTTTCCATCGACTTCCTGTCCCCTTGGATCACGGGTACTCGCAGAAATAGAAAATTCTATTTTATCGCCATGTTTACTTAAAAGGTCTCTTACTATAGTTGTTTTTCCCGCGCCCGACGGTGCTGAGAAAATAATTAATTTACCGCTCATCCTTATAATACGTTGAGCAACTGCTCTTTTATTTTTTCTAATTCTTCCTTCATTCTAACCACAATCTGCTGTATACCGGCGTGATTAGCTTTAGATCCCAAAGTATTGATTTCACGGCCCATTTCTTGAGAGATAAAGCCTAGTTTCTTACCATTTGAATCGTCAGAATCAAAGGCTTTTAGAAAGTAGTTACAGTGGGAACGCAACCTAACTTTCTCTTCAGTGACATCTAATTTATCGATATAATAAACAAGCTCCTGTTCAAAACGATTCTGATCTACATTCTCTTTACCCACACTATCATTGAGAAATTGCTCTATACGTTGTCTGATCAAAGGGATACGTTCAACTTCAAGTGCTTCCACTTCGCCCAAATAGGTCAAAATCATTTCAGCTCTCTTTTTTAGATCTTGAGCCAATACATTTCCTTCATCTTCACGGAATGTATTGAAATGTCTTACCGCATCATAAAAAGCATCCATCAATACGCTAGATTCTTCATCATCAACGGTATCGTCATTGTTGGTAACAACTTCAGGCATATTTAACGCCAATTCGAATAGATTGACATTCGTATCATTTAGCTCATTTGCGATCTGCTGCAATTGACCATAATATTTTTTTAGTAAATCAGCATTGATAGATGAAGCCTTGGCTGTTTGATCAGCATATTCTACGGTTACGTTCAGATTAACTTTTCCGCGTTCAATAAGCTTACTGCATTCAGTACGCAAGGTCAATTCTTTGTCCGAAACTACTTTGGGCAGACGAAGATTTAATTCAAGGAATTTTGAATTTAAGGACTTTATTTCGACACTATATTTGACTTTACCGTTCTCTTTGGAAGCCGTGCCATATCCTGTCATGGATTTTATCATATGCAAAGGTATGACTTTTCGAATAAAAGTTGAAGGCGCAACATAGATTAATTGCTGATACTCCTCAAATTACCTCCAAATAGGATAGATATTTACCAGTCATGCTTTGCAATAATAACAACGAGATAGCTTTCATAAGGACTAGCTCCCTTGCACTTCACATAACCAATCCCGATATCATATAGTGATCCGTTCCATTGATCCATACCCAATAAATGCGTACGGTGATGATAACCTGGCGCTTCTCTTCCGATAATTAATGCTTTAACAGCATCGGTTGCACTAGCACGATTGGCAGCAATGGATTCAAAATTATTGGCACTCCTTTTCTTTAGCCAAGACTGATTTAACTCGTATCCGGCTTCTTCGATAAAATAATTGGGTCCATAGCCTTCAGGAGAGACATGATCAAAATAAGACCGTTTGGCCATATCTTTAGCTCGATATTCTGCAACTTCGGCAAGCTGCTTGTTCCAATTAAGCTTTGTTCGAGTAATCTTTTGTAGATTGAAAAGTTTTAATTCCCTTTTATATTTTTCAGGATTTGTTCGAATTTTATTCAACAGATCGTAAGCCTCTTTTGCTTGACGCCGATCGACAGAGACACGTTGCCCCAAAGCAAGCTGTGCGACAAATAAGGTAAATGCTAAAATGAAGTATTTCATATCAATCCTTTAACCTTAAAAGACTGACTTTAGTATTTAACGTTTAATCTTTTTTTGACCTTTTAACCGCTAAAAACTGTATCAACATGGGTATTAGGCTAATAAATATGATAGCTAATACAACTAGGGAAAAATTCTGCTTGAAAAAAGGAATCTGCCCAAAAAAGTAACCCGCTAGAATAAATAACGATACCCATAATATACCACCTACTATATTGTATTTGCCAAAAATGCGGTATGGCATCTTGCCAATACCAGCTACAAAAGGGGCAAAGGTTCGGACAATAGGTACAAAACGAGCATAAACAATGGTTTTAGTACCATATTTTGCATAGAAATCTTGTGTTTTTTGAAGATAGGATGGTTTAAAAATTTTTGAGTCTGGTTTAAAAACTCGAATTCCAAAATATTTACCTATCTCATAATTCACAAAATCGCCAGAAATAGCCGCACATATTAGAATAAATAGGAAAAGTGACAGTGAAAGATTGCTTTCTGGTCGGGCAATAATGGCTCCCAATGCAAATAATACTGAATCTCCCGGAAGGAATGGTGTAACCACAAATCCTGTTTCAGCAAAGATAATCAAGAATAGAATGAAATAAGTCCATCCAGCATAGGTATTGACAATCTGCAACAGGTGTTGATCAATATGTAGGATAAAATCGACCAGCTGAGAAACAATCTCCATATTTGATAAATAAAAAAAGGGAGTCCTATTGAACTCCCTTTTTAGTTTTTATTTTTTCTTTTACCAACTCAAATATAATAGGCAGTACTGAAATAAAAATGATCAGTAGTACCACTTTCGAAAAGTTATCTCGAATAATTGGAATATTACCCAAAAAATAGCCGGCTAATGTTATGCCACCCACCCACAACACTGCTCCTACTATATTGTAAGTAATGAAAGTACCATAATTCATCTTGCCAATACCACCAACAAATGGTGCTAAAGTACGTACAATGGGTACGAAACGAGCTATGACAATCGTTTTACTTCCATACTTTTCATAGAAAGCGTGTGTCTTGGCAATCTGTTCATCCTTGACAACCTGTTTTCCAAAAAGTTTGAATTTTGTCAATCGCATCCCAAAATGCTTTCCGATGGAATAGTTAAGAGAGTCGCCTGATATTGCAGCAATCAGCAGAATCAATATCATCAACCAAACATTCAATTCATTCGGTTGTGCAGCAAGCATTCCGCCAGCAAACAGCAAAGAATCTCCCGGTAAAAAAGGCATTACGACCACACCCGTTTCCACAAAAATGATAAGAAACAAAATAAGATATGTCCATAATTGATAATCATTGACAATTTCAACCAAATGTTTATCAATATGGAGAATAAAGTCAATAAGATGTGTAATTATTTCCAAAACCGATAAGAAGATTAAGCGTTATTTAACATCACTGGCATAACCAACATCAAAATATCCTCATGATCTTCAGACGTCGCAGGAATCAATAAACCGGCACGGTTTGGTGTACTCATTTCGATAACAACCTCTTCGCTTTCAAGGTTATTTAACATTTCAACCAAAAATTTAGCGTTAAATCCGATCTCCATATCATCTCCCTCAAATTGACAAGACAAACGCTCGTGTGCTTCGTTGGAGAAATCCAAATCTTCAGCAGAGATATTCAATTCGCTACCTGATATCTTCAATCGTACTTGATGTGTTGTCTTATTTGCGAAAATAACAACTCTTCTCAAAGTGTTTAAGAAAAGTAATCTATCAACCGTCAGCTTATTTGGATTGACCTGAGGAATTACCGCAGCATAGTCAGGGTAACGCTCATCGATCAAACGACAGATCAGATTGATATTACCAAAACTAAAAAATGCATTAGTCTGATTATATTCGATAGATACTTTTGTATCATCCGATGGTAATGACGATTTTAATAAAGAAAGTGCTTTCTTAGGTAGAATAAGTGAAGCAGGTTTTTCAGCACTGATATCCGATCTCGTGTAACGTACCAATTTATGTGCATCTGTAGAAACAAAAGTCACATTTTTCTCAGCCAATTGCACTAAAACCCCAGACATCGCTGGTCTCAATTCATCGTTACTTACCGCAAAGATAGTCTTACTGATAGCTTCCGAAAGAACCGGAGCTGGCATTTCTATAATAGATCCGTTATCAATAGAAGGAATTTTAGGAAAATCATCTGCATTTTCTCCGCTCAATTTATATTTACCATCACCTGCACTGATTTCAATAGCCAATGTATTCATGTCTACTGAAAAAGCAACGGGCTGATCTGGGAGAGTTTTTAGTGTTTCTATCAAAATCTTAGAAGGCATAGCTACTCTTCCTTCTTCTTTTGCTTCAATCTGCAAAGAAGTAACCATACTCGTCTGCAAATCCGTAGCAGAAATAGTCAAGTTATTGTCTTTTATTTCAAAAAGAAAGTTTTCCAATATTGGTAAAACAGTACTTGTACTAGATGCTCCATTGATAGCTTGTAACTGCTTTAATAAAATTGATGTTGATACAATGAATCTCATTTCCTAATTACTAATTATTATGTGCAATAATACACAAATTAATCAATATTTTTGAGATTTGTAAATGCCTTTCTTTCCACATACGAAGATTTATTGCACTTAAATAAGCGATTGTATTTCAATTAATAAGCACGCTTTCAAAAGTATAGAAAGCAAATTCACCCTGATAAATCACAATATTTATTACATTTGTATAATAGCAATAGTGTATGCAGTTTAAAGATATCATTGGGCATAAAGACATCAAAGAACATCTTGTTCGTACGGTTCATGAAAACCGTGTGAGCCATGCGCAATTATTTCTAGGCCCAGAGGGCTCCGGAAGCCTTGCTCTAGCCTATGCATATGCTCAGTTTTTAAACTGTGAAAACAAACAAGCTACGGATAGTTGTGGCGAATGTGCCTCTTGCCGAAAATATGGCAAGCTGATTCATCCAGATTTGCACATGTCTTATCCTTTTATTGCCAAACACAAAGAAGATACAGCCACAGACTATGCTGAAAACTGGCGAAAGTCTTTTTTAACCAATCCCTATATGGGTTTGGAATACTGGCGAAATCAGTTGGATGCAGATAATAAACAGGTCAATATTAATATTGCGGAAGCACATGGTATCATCAAGAAATTGAGTCTTAAAGCTTTTGAGGCTGAGTATAAAGTTTTGATCATGTGGTTGCCCGAATACTTGGATACCCAAGGCAACGCATTATTAAAATTGATTGAAGAACCACCTGAAAAAACGTTATTTATTTTGGTTGCAGAGAATCAAGATAAAATTTTAAATACCATTATTTCTCGGACACAGCTGGTCAAAATTAAGAAACTAGATCATACCGAAGTCTCACAGTATTTGAAGACTGCGCAACATCTTTCTGATCAGGAAGCATCTGAAATAGCTTTTATAGCTGATGGAAACTTACAGGAAGCGCTTAATCAACTCAATACACAGACCAATAATCATTTTGGTATTCTGGTAAACTGGCTACGATTTATCGTATCGGACGCAGGAACAAACATGATTTCTTTAGTTGAAGAGGACTTGTCCAAAATGGGTCGCGAAAATCAAAAGACCTTTCTTTTTTACGCGATCAATATGATGCGGCAGATTATTTTGATTAAGGAAGGTCTCGCCAGTCTCGTATTTTTACCTGCCAAAGAATTGGATTTTGTCCAAAAATTTGCAGTACATTATAGCATAGAACAAATTGAAGAAACAATAAATCTATTTGAGGAAACGCATTATTTTGTAGAAAGAAATGCAAACCCTAAAATATTATTTTTAGATTTATCTTTGCAATTAACATTAATATACAAATACAAAACGTTTCCGAAAGGAACTCAATATATATAAATAGAAAACTATGGGATGTGGCAGTTGCTCATCCGGCGGAGGTTGCGGTACTACCACAGCAAGTGGTACACCGGCAGGATGTCAAAATAATGGCTCTTGCATGACTAGCGGATGTAATAAATTAGATGTATATGACTGGCTTTCCGATATGGATATGCCATCAAACTATAAACCATTCAATATCGTAGAAGTACGATTCAAAGGATCTCGAAAGGATTTCTTTATTAATGTAGACAACCTTTACCTTGAAATGGGAGAAATGGTCGTTGTAGAGCCCTCAACAGGGGGATATGACGTTGGCCACGTTTCCTTGACGGGTGAGCTAGTTCGATTACAATTAAAAAAGAACAATGTTACCCCTGAATTGGTAACAAAAAAGATCTATCGGAAGCCAAATGAAGTGGATGTAGAGAAGTATAATGCAGCGAAAGATCTTGAATGGGAAACCATGCATAAAGCACGTAAACTTGCTTTGGATCTAGGCTTATTAATGAAAATTTCGGATGTAGACTATCAGGGAGATAAAACGAAAGCAACGTTTTATTATACGGCAGAAGGTCGTGTGGATTTTCGTGAATTGATCAAGAAAATGGCTGAAGCATTCCGTATACGGATTGAAATGCGCCAGATCGGTATGCGTCAGGAAGCGAGCCGTCTTGGCGGTATTGGATCATGTGGACGCGAACTGTGTTGTTCTACTTGGTTAACGGATTTTAAAACCGTATCCACCTCTGCTGCCCGCTATCAAAATTTATCATTGAATACCTTAAAGCTAGCTGGACAATGTGGTAAGTTAAAATGCTGTCTCAATTATGAATTGGATAGTTATATGGACGCATTGAAAGACATTCCTAACAATATTGACCGTATTGAAACACTAAAAGGTGTGGCTTATCTCCAAAAAACCGATATCTTCAAAAAAATGATGTGGTTTTCTTTCCCAGGAGCAGAAAACTGGATTGCAATGCCAGTTCAACAAGTCAAAGAACTTGTCGAAATGAATAAGCAGGGTATTAAACCAGAAGCCATATCAAGTGCAATAGAAACCGAAGATATCCGAGAGGAAAAAATTATCAACTACGATTATGAAAATGTAGTCGGTCAAGATAGTTTAACACGTTTGGATGACCGCAACAAAAGAAAGAAAAAACGGAAAACTAAAAGCAATAATGCTAAACCGGAAAACAAAAGCGGTCAGAAAAATGATAAGGCTGAACAAAATCCACCAAAACAGGTAGTGGCCAAACAGCAAAGCAATCCGGATAGTACAAATCCTGCAACAGCGAGCAAAGAAAATAAAGAGGGTCAAAATAATAAACCTAAAAAACGCTTTAATCGTCATAGAAATAAAAACAAAGGCAACAATAACAATCCTGCCTCAAAAACAGAATAAAACGAATATGCCTAATTTTAAAATGTTAGGCATATTCTATTTATATAGATTTAAAATGAAACTAAAGGCTTTTCTTTTTGGAATTTTATGTATTGGTTTATGGACATCCTGTGACCAAACTGCTATTATCAATGAAAATAAACCTATCGAAAATAAGACGTGGCTATATACCTCACATCCTAGTTTTCAATTCCACATTAGCGACAAGACAAAAAAATACAATGTACTTATAGATGTACGCCATACACCCGAATATGCCTTTTCTAATCTCTTTGTTTTGATTTACCAGCAGGGTCCCGATAAAAAAACAAATACCTTCCGTAAGGAAATTAAATTGGCAAAATCAGATGGAAAGTGGATTGGAAAATCATCAGGCAGTCTTTACAATCAGCAATCTATCATTCATCAAGATTACGTATTTCCAGATACAGGATTATATACGATATCCATTGAACAGAATATGCGAGATAATCCTTTGCAGGAAATTACAGATATTGGATTGACAGTAATACCAAAATAATGTGGACTTTCCTACGATATCTCCTTCTTCCCTTTTCCATTATTTTTGGATTAATCGTATGGTTAAGAAATCGCCTATATGATTCCCATCTGCTACCAGTTCGATCTTTCCAGATTCCGACCATCGTAATTGGTAATTTAGCAGTTGGTGGTACCGGTAAGAGTCCCATGACCGAATTTGTTGTCTCCTATCTTAGTAGTAACTACAAGGTAGCTATCCTCAGCAGAGGTTATGGTCGAAAAACAAAAGGATTCCGGACTGTGCAAACAGATTCTTTAGCAACAGAAGTAGGCGATGAGCCATTGCAATTCAAAAACAAGCTTCCAAATATCACAGTAGCGGTATGTGAAGATCGTTGTACTGGAATAGAAAATCTTGAGACAGATCATCAGCTTATTATATTGGATGATGCCTATCAACATCGAAAATTATCTCCTTTATTTAATATTCTTTTATTTGATTTCCGATCCTTTTCGCAACCTATGTTTGTATTTCCTGCTGGAAATTTCAGAGACCTACTCACTGAATCTAAACGAGCGCAAATCATAGTCATTACAAAATGTCCGCCTAATATTTCCAGTGAGGAAAAGATACGTATAGAAGAAAAGCTCCGTCGTTATAACAGCGAAGCCTTGATCGCATTTAGCCATATAGACTATTTTGAACCTGTTAATAGCGATGGGAGATCGATTGATATCGAAGATAAGGATATCATATTAGTGACTGGTATAGCCAGACCACAGCCATTACTAGATCATGTCAAGAAAAAAGCAAACGCTGTCAATCATATCTCTTTTGGAGATCACCATGCATTTAACGACTCCGATATTGACCTAATCATAAAAGCATTCCAATCTCTAAATAGCAGCAATAAAATAATATTAACCACTGAAAAGGATTATCAGCGGCTAAAACCATATAAAGATCGTTTCGATACTATAGAACTCGTCTATTTACCGATAGGACTTAAATTTAATGATCCAGAACAAAGAGATCAATTTTGTAATATTATAAGTGATACAGTCGCATTAAGTGTTAATCAACCTTAAATTTTGTTAAGGGCTAATATTTTAGTAAACTTTTTCGTCAAATTTATATTCAAAAGGAAAGTAAACTTAAAATATAAAGCGATGAAAAAGAAAACTTTAATGGTAATAGGTGGCCTGCTTTTGGCAACAACAGTAGCTTTTGCACAACAGCGCCAACAACGTAGTCCCGAAGAACAGGCAAAGATGCGTGTGGAACATCTAGACAAACTACTTACACTTAATCAAGTGCAAAAAGATTCCATTTATAATCTTACATTAAGTCAAGCCCAACAACGAGCGGCAATAAAAAGTGATGGCGGAGACCGCAAAGCCAATATGGAAAAGTATAAACAGCTCCAAGAAGCTCAGGCAACTAAAATAAAATCATGGCTCACTCCGGATCAAGTAAAACTATTCGATGAACAGCAAGAAAAAATGAAGGATAGAATGAAAAAACGTTCTGAAAACTAATTTTCATAAAAAAGGTCGATTATTTATCGACCTTTTTTATGAATTAACTTATGGCTAGCCAAAATAGTAGAGCGTGTATCTTTCTATAGCATATTAGACCTATAAAGCCATATAATACCATTATTAGGTCATTTAAGGCCATTTATCCTTCCAAGCAAACATATTCTTTCTTCTATACCAAAAGCGATTCTCCGCGCTTTATTTAAAACAAAACAATCGTTATCTATTATATCTTGCCCCTAAAACACATATACAGCTGACAACAAACAAGATACATAAATATGTAGCGTTAAAACTTTGTTAAAGTAACATACTTGATACAATATAGCTCAATTTTAATAGTTTTTATATTAAGACATTGTAGTTATAACTTTTAAATACAATAGATATGAAAAAGCTAATTTTAACAGGTATAGGATTGTGTTTGGCACTTGGCCTAACATTCGCCCAACAGGCTACACCTGAGGAAACCGCTGCAAAAGCTACTACCGAACTGGTACAAAAGCTGAATCTCAATGATGAACAGAAAACTGCTGTATCCTCCATTCTATTGGATCAGGCAAAAGCAGAAGAAACGATTCTAAAAGACAGCTCTTCCACTGCTGCTGCGAAAGGCGAAACCCTCAATAAACTTCAAACAGAAGTAGACAGCAAAGTGAGTCAATTACTTACAGAAGATCAAAAAACTATCTATCAGAAGGTAATTGCTGAACGCCCAGCAAAAGCTGTCCCTACGCGTACAGAACCTACTAAAACAGATTCCAGTGCTAATTAATAGCTTATTGGAATAATTAAAAACAGACGTTAATAAATTCATTGAATAATTTCATTTAAAATTAAACATCATGAAAAAGTTATTTTTAACCGGTATAGGTTTTTTCCTAGCGATGAGCCTAATATTTGCACAGCAAACCACCCCAGAAGAAAATGCAACTAAGGTTGTAACTGAATTGGTAACAAAGCTTACACTGAATGATGAACAAAAAACTGCTGTATCACCAATTGTATTGGATCAAGAAAAAGCGATAGCAGCTGTTATCCAAGATACCACAACAACAGCTGATGTAAAAAAAGAGAGTATTACGAAGCTTCAAGGTGAATCAGATAGCAAGATTGCTCTACTATTGACCGATGAGCAGAAAGTGGCCTTTAAAAAATACATTGAGGAGCGACCTGCAGTAAGCATACCTGCCACTCCGGCACCAACAGAACAAAAGGAAAATAACAACGAAAACAGCAATCAACAACAATAATCATTCTATTAAATTAAGAAGAATGTATTAAACCTCTGGATATGCTTAGGCATATTCAGAGGTTTTTTTTATTCCTTCACCACATATGAGTACAAAAAAAGGCTGTCTATCTAGACAGCCTTTTTTACTTTAACTCGATATCAAGCTACATTAAGATTTCAATTTCTTCATAATGTCGCTGACATAAGTTTTAAATTTCTTGTCAGTTTCAATTAAATCCTCAACGGTTTGACATGCATAGATGACAGTTGAATGATCTCTTCCTCCGAAGAATGCACCAATCGATTTGAGCGAAGATTTTGTGTGGCTTTTTGCTAAATACATCGAAATTTGCCTGGCCTGCACGATTTCACGCTTTCTGACCTTTGACTTTACCATATCCACAGGAACCTCAAAGTATTCGCAAACTAATTTTTGAATAAAATCCATTGAAATTTCCTTATGTGTATTCTTCACAAAATTCTTCAACATCGATTTCGCCAACCCCAAATCAATTTCCTTTTTGTTCAATGTAGATTGAGCCAATAAAGAAACCATTGCTCCCTCTAATTCACGAACACTGTTATCGATTTGAGTTGCTACATATTCCACGACATTTTCAGGTAATTCAATGCCGTCAGAATACATCTTCTTCTTTAAAATCGCCATTCTTGTTTCAAGATCCGGAATTTGAATATCTGCAGATAATCCCCACTTGAAACGACTAAGCAAACGTTCTTCTAAACCAGCTAGATCTTTAGGTGCTTTGTCAGAAGTCAGAATGATTTGTTTTCCAGATTGATGCAAATGATTGAATATATGGAAGAAAATATCCTGTGTTTTCTCTTTACCAGCAAAATTGTGCACATCATCCATGATGATTACGTCCATTGCCTGATAGAAATTAACGAAGTCATTGATTGTGTTATTTTTCAATGAATCCACAAACTGCTGACAGAATTTTTCACAGGACACATAAATGACCAACTTATCGGGAAGATTTCTTTTGATTTCATTACCGATAGCTTGGGAAAGGTGTGTCTTTCCCAAACCTACATCACCATAGATCATTAAAGGGTTGAATGAAGTACCTCCTGGTTTGTTTGCTACAGCGTAGCCTGCAGAACGAGCAAGACGGTTACATTCGCCTTCAATAAAATTCTCAAATGTGTAGTTTTGATTCAATTGCGGGTCAACCTGCAATTTCTTTAATCCAGGAATAACAAATGGATTTTTGATATCTCTATTCAAAGATACCGGCACAGGAATAGATTGTCTCTTACCCTCTGCCCCATTGCCATTCGATGGAAGATTAGTCGTATAGGGATGAGAAGCCGATGACTTCTCAACTACAATATTGTATTCCAATCTACCTTGTTCTCCTAGAAACTTCTTTACGGTCTTGCGAAGAATACCAACATAGTGTTCTTCCAACCACTCATAAAAAAATAAGCTAGGTACTTGAATAGTCAAAACGTCACCCTCCAAACGGACTGCTTTCACAGGTTCAAACCAGGTCTTGAAACTTTGTGCTGGGATATTATCTTTGATAATCGAAAGACAATTATTCCAGACACTTGAATACGTTTTTTCCATTCTAAAATTGTTAATAAGTTGATTTACAATACGCGACAAAAAATATGTTGATAACTTTCTCTGAGAACGAAGATGACAAAAAAAAATCAGCTAAAAAACTAAAATATAAAATAATTAATAAAACCTTATATATCAGTAAATTACCTTGTAAAATTGTGGAAAACTCGCGCTAAAATTGATCTCTAAAAATAATTATTAACATTCCAAATTTATTTCAAAAAAAAGAACAAAAAAAGTAGTAAACATACTACAGCTCAGTCTTAAAGGTATAGAACTAAATTAACCAAAATAAAAGCGAAATACAACCTTTAGTTCATATATTTTTAATATTAAATTTATAAGAATTTAAACTCTACTTAACAACATTACTCAACATCTTTCTACTCTATTCTGAAGCCCTTGTGAAATAAAAAAGTATAATAATTACAAGTCATTGAACAATCGTTTTTGTAACATGACAGAAAGGAAGACTCCAAAAAAACTTTCTCAGAAAAAAAGGAAATCCCCTTAGAGGATTTCCTTTTTATGGTAAATTATAAGTGGCTGGATCTATCCAACCATTGTATGTGTAAATTTTCCATCACACATCTTCTTTCCCTCTTCGACAATTGCAGCAGCATCGTAATGAGAATTTCGCCATTGGGCATTCTGTTCAGCATGGTCTACAATTCGGTCAGGAATACCTAATCGTACAATCTGACTATTGTAACCATGGTCAGCCATAAATTCTAATACAGCGGAACCTATGCCTCCCTGCAGACAACCATCTTCAACGGTGATTATCTTCTTGAATTTTTTAAAGACTTGATGCAATAAGGCTTCATCCAAAGGCTTAGCAAATCGCAGATCATAATGCGCAGGGTGTATTCCCAATTCATTCAATTGCTGTACGGCTTTGACGGCTTCATTTCCAATAGCACCGAAGCTTAAGATAGCGAGTTCCTCCCCTTCAGTAATCACTCGTCCTTTCCCTATTTCTATTTCCGTAAATGGACGGCGCCAATCTGGCATCACCCCATTTCCTCTCGGATAGCGAATGACGAAAGGTCCTTTATTAGGTAACTGTGCAGTATACATTAAGTTTCTAAGCTCCTCTTCATTCATTGGAGCAGAAACAGTCATATTCGGGACACAACGCATAAAAGCAATATCATAGGCTCCATGATGTGTTGCACCATCAGCTCCCACTACGCCAGCACGATCTAAGCAAAACACAACATTCAAATTTTGTAGGGCGACGTCATGGACAACCTGATCATAGGCACGTTGCATAAACGATGAATAAATATTACAAAAGGGTAATAAGCCCTGCGTCGCTAAGCCAGCACTAAATGTAACAGCATGTTGTTCGGCAATACCAACATCAAATGCTCTGTCAGGCATTGCTTTCATCATGATATTCATTGAGGAGCCAGAAGGCATTGCTGGCGTTATACCAACAATTTTTTCATTTGCTTCAGCAAGTTCTACCATAGTATGTCCAAAAACATCCTGGTATTTTGGTGCTACAGGTTTTTCACTTGAAGATTTCTTTATCTCCCCAGTAATTTTATCAAATAGGCCTGGCGCATGCCACTTCGTCTGATCCTTTTCAGCAAGCGCAAATCCCTTTCCTTTCATTGTTACAACATGTAGCAATTTGGGACCGGGTATATGTTTAAGATCTTCAAGCGTCTTGGCCAACTTCTTTACATCATGTCCATCAACTGGACCAAAATATCTAAAGTTCAATGACTCAAAAAGATTAGCATTCTTCAATAAAGTACCTTTGATGCTTTTCTCCAGTTTTTTTACAATGCCGAGAGCATTTGGCCCCACTTCCGAGATTTTAGTCAACACAGCAGCTATATCATCCCGAAATCTATTATATCGTTTTGATGTAGTAATACTTGTTAAATATTCTTTTAGTGCGCCAACATTGGGATCTATGGACATACAATTGTCATTCAAAATCACCAATAGGTTAGATTTAGAAATACCGGCATGGTTCAAAGCTTCAAATGACATACCGCCAGTTAAAGCTCCGTCTCCAATAACCGCAATATGTTGACGATCTTTTTCTCCTTTTATTTGGGAAGCTACAGCCATACCTAAAGCCGCTGAAATTGATGTAGAAGAATGCCCTACCCCAAAAGCGTCATATTCGGACTCAAAACGGTTGGGAAAACCCGAAATTCCGTTTTCTATGCGATTCGTATGAAATATCTCACGACGTCCAGTCAAAATTTTATGACCATAAGCCTGATGACCTACATCCCAGATCAATTGATCATAAGGTGTATTCATTACATAGTGTAATGCCACGGTTAACTCAACGACTCCCAAACTTGCTGCAAAGTGACCACCATTCACCGAAACTTGATCAATAATAAATTGACGTAATTCCTGGCTTAGTTGTTCTAATTGGTCTTCCTTTAGCTTTTTAAGATCAGAGGGATCGTTTATTTTACTTAATAGTTCTCCAGCCTCAAATTGCATAGTACTGCTATTTTACATTAAATGTTTACACAAAGTAACGACAATTTTATTTAATCTTTAAAATAAATCGCATTTCCATATTGAGCTACAACAAATAAAAGCACCAATAGTTTCTATATGAACAATTCCAAAAGATTTTATTATGTAAATTTGTATTAGATATGCAAGTAGAAGAAGGTTACGAAATCAAGCTTCCCCAATTTGAGGGACCTTTTGATTTATTACTATTTTTTATCGAGCGGGATGAATTGAACATTCATGATATCCCTATTTCGAAAATTACCGATGATTTTTTGTCTTACGTGAGTCAAATGCAGGCACTCAATATGGAGATGGCCAGCGAATTTATTTTTGTAGCCTCTACATTGATGCGTATTAAGGCGAAGATGCTACTGCCTAGACCAGATCTGGATGAAAACGAAAACGAAATAGATCTGAGAGAAGACCTTGTTCAGAAACTTATCCTCTATAAGCAATTTAAAGAGGTATGTGAAGGCTTAAAGGTAATGGAAGAAAATCGTCTCCAGTTATTTAGTAGAGGCAACATCCAATATGATATACGACAACGACTACAATTGGATGCGACAGGTGAAAACCTAGACAGCTTTGATCTCTATGGACTAATGATGATCTATGAACAAATGATGTATCAATTTCGCAATAGACCAGCAGAAGTAACACATACTGTTGTAAAGTATCCCTATACTATCGAACAACAGAAAAAGGCGATAGCTGAGCTTATTGAAATCAATAAGAAATTGGATTTTCAGGAGATATTGAAAAACTCAGAAAACAAGATTCAGTTTGTATATAATTTTCTGGCCATTCTAGAGATGCTACAACAGCGTTTACTGCAGATAGAAGTAGGTCTTGGATACAATAATTTCAATGTTGGTGAGCGAGATCCACAACAAGAAGATTTAGTGTTTGAAGAAGAATTAGAGCAATAAAAAAAGGCTGCCAAATTAGTTTGGCAGCCTCTTTTTATCTTGCTTTACCGAAACATTCCACATCGAACTTTTTTAATATTTATTCGTGGAAAATTCGTTTCTTGTTTTTTAGATATCTTCTTTTTAATCCTTTTTCTTGTTAATCCTTTTTCTTGAAAGCATTCCAGCCTTGCGCTGTAATCGGATACAGATTTCCAGATTTCGAAATCATTTCACAACCTTCTGAAGCCGCTGTCATATAGCCAATGATACTGATATCAGGCAAATTCTTAATCTTATCGTGATCTGACTGTGCTATTGTAAACAGCAATTCATAGTCCTCTCCACCATTAAGAGCGGCAACGGTTGGGTCAATACCAAATTCACGTCCAGTATCATAAGTCATCTGATCCAATGGAATTTTTTCCTCATACAGTCTACAACCTTTATCAGATTGGCGACAAATATGAAGTACTTCGGAAGCCAAACCATCTGAAATATCCATCATTGACGTAGGTATAATGTCCAATTTTGCAAATAATTCAACAATATCTTTTCGTGCCTCTGGTTTTAACTGACGTTCCACGATATAGTCTTTACCTTCTAGATCAGGCTGCACATTAGGATTTTCTAAATAAATATCCTTTTCTCTCTCCAGTAGCTGTAATCCCATGTATGCTGCTCCTAAATCTCCCGATACGCACAATAGGTCACCTTCTTTTGCTCCGTTACGATAAACGATCTTTTCAGCATCGGCATAGCCTATACTTGTTACTGATATAACGAGGCCTTGCGCTGAAGCCGAGGTATCCCCGCCCACGAGATCAACATTATACTTTTTACAGGCAATCAAAGCTCCCTGATAGATCTCTTCCACCGCCTCCAATGGAAATTTGGAAGATAAACCAATAGAAAATGTAATCTGAGAAGCAATTCCATTCATGGCATAGATATCACTCAAATTTACCTGTACAGCTTTATAGCCCAAGTGTTTTAATGGAACATATCGCAGATCAAAATGAATTCCCTCGAGGAGCAAATCAGTAGAAATTAAAGTCTTCTTTCCTTCAAAATCCAATACTGCTGCATCATCACCAATTCCTTTAATGGTCGATTTCTCGGTCAACTCTACTGCTTTACTTATATAGTCAATTAAACCAAACTCCCCCATTTCTTCCAAATTGGTACGTTCAGTATTATCAAAATCAAACATGTTAAAAAATTTAAAATTTCAAAATATCATGTAATGCTTCATCAGGATATTCCCTCGATCCTCATCAAGATAACTTGATGAATAGCATTATAAAATAATAATCGATATGAAAACCAATTTGTTTTCATATCGATTATTATCAAAAACTATGCAAATTACTACAGTCCCAAACTTGCCGATATCTCTAACATCCGTTCAATAGGCCGTTGTGCGCGAAGTATGACATCTTCAGGAAGTAAAATTTCAGGCGATTCATATTTCAAACAATTATAAAGCTTCTCAAGCGTATTAAGCTTCATGTGAGGGCAATCATTACATGCACAGGCATTGTTCGGTGGAGCAGGAATAAAAGTCTTCTCAGGGCTTGCTTTCTGCATCTGATAAAGAATTCCAGATTCCGTGGCAACAATATAAGACTGGGCACTATCTGTCTGTGTAAACTTAAGCATTCCGGCTGTGGAACCAACATAATCTGCTTTAGCTAAAATATGGTCTTCACATTCCGGATGTGCAATAAATTTAGCCTCAGGGTATTCGCTTTTCAAACGATCTATTTTATCCTGAGAAAAAATTTCATGTACCATACACGCTCCATTCCACAACACTAGATCACGTCCAGTTTTTTTCTTTACATAGGCCCCAAGGTTACGATCTGGCCCAAATATGATTTTTTGGTCTATCGGAAGACTCTCGACGATTTGTACAGCATTGCTTGAGGTACATACGATATCTGAAAGCGCTTTTAATTCAGCTGTACAATTTACGTAAGTAATCACCAAATGATCTGGGTATTGCTCTTTAAACTTAGCAAACAAATGTGGTGGACATGAATCCGATAATGAACAACCAGCTTTAGCGTCTGGCAAAATAACTTTTTTTGTTGGTGAAAGTATCTTGGCTGTCTCGGCCATAAAATGTACTCCAGCAAACACTATCAAGTCTGCATCCGTTTTCGCCGCTTCTTGCGACAAGCCCAAACTATCCCCAATATAATCTGCTATATCTTGAATTTCAGACTCTTGATAATAGTGTGCTAAAATTACAGCATTCTTTTCTTTCTTTAATCGTTGGATTTCGGCTACTAAATCCAATGAGGGGTCAATCGGAGCATCATTATATCCTTTTGCCTGAAGCTCATAATTTACAATTTCCATGCGGGTACCTTCAACAGTTTATGAACAACAAAAATAAGCATTGTTACATATATAAAAGTCAGCAAAAAGCAAATTAATCAAATATGTTGATAGAGTAATTTAAAAATAATACAAAAACTAAAGTTAAATTATTATCGTAAAACAAAATAACTCCAGAAATATTCAATTTTAAACCCTCTTAGAGTCGTATATCCTATAAATAACCAAGCTATATATCCTATATCAAAATCTCAGCGGGTTTGTTTCAGAATCTTTCTAACACAGAAAACGAATTTCTATAAATTTCTAGCCTTATGAACGTTCTTAGGCATGATACAAAACAAGGAAAAATATAGCATAAACGGAAGCTTTATTTATTAACATTTTCTATCCGATGGAAATTTGTAGCCGTTAGAATCCGCTATTCAAAAATGAATTTATGAAGGAAAAAAATATTGATGTCTAGGGAAATTTAGGAAGAAACTTCAATAACCATCCCCCTTCTAATAACTACCATATCGAGCCGCTATAGAGGGTAAAAATATGTCGATTTCAAAGAGAATAGCATCCGCAAATATAAAGTCGTTTAGAATTGATTATTCCCGTGCAGGAAGTCAGCCGCGATTTTTAAAAAAATCTAAAAGACTTTATTTTTAAATCGACTAGTTTTTGAAAAAATAAAAATCTAAAAAAATTGATAAAGGTTTGTCTATACAGAATCCACCCTCAAATAAGGCCGCTGAGATTTGAATATTCGCGTACTAACAGTAAACGCTGAAGTTTTACGAAAACCTGAAAGACTTTATTTTTTAAATAGAGCCATTTTTTAATGTGCGAATCGAAAGGAGTAAAACAAGCGTAAACTAAACGCTATCCATTTTCAAATAAGGTCGCTGAGAATTGATTATTCACATACTGGCAGCTAACGGTGAAGTTTTAAGAAAACCTGAAAGACTTTATTTTTAAATAGAGCTATTTTTTAGATGTGCAAATCGAAAGGAGTAAAACAAGCGTAGACAAGCGCTATCCATTTTCAAATAAAGTCGCTGAGAATTGAATATCTGTCTCTATTATCAACATAATGTGCTGCAGCAAAATCTCAAAGACTTTAAATTCTTGGGTAAAGTGTTTTATGCAGCATAATTTCGAAAATAAAAATTTGTATTATAAATAGGTTTAGACAGTCAGAAGTAGTTGATTAAATAACCCAGATCGATTTTGAAAATAAATCGATTCCGAAAGACAAATATTGGCTATTCGGAATAAAAGTCTTTTAGAATCCAATTTTTTAATAAAATAAGAAAGTAAAAAGTTATATAGAAAGCTAGGAGGGTTTGGTCTACTTGTAAGGTCGAAATTCAACTAAATGAAAGCTGTAGGAATAGAATATCCATATGAAAAATCAGTAAATCAGATTTTATTCAAGTCTAGCAGGCCTTGACTATTAAACAAGCTCCTTATGGGTGAACTATTCAATATAATAAATAGAAAATAGGCTGATATCGGAATCTAGAACGCCCAATAAAATCCATTAGTCGAATAGAAATGAATTGAGTGTTTAGAGAATAATGTATTTCTACTAAAGCGTCCACTAATACGCTCAAAATAACTCAGAAATATATAGAAAAAATTGTCATTTCTATGCTTTCTATCGGTGTAAAGGAATATTATTTAAAAAATTTCTATATAATTAAATATAAACCATATATAAAATTATATTACAATAACAATATCAATATAATTTAAACAAGTATAAAATTTTATTATAATTAACTATTGTAGTTTGTAAAGCCTCTTATAGGATCTAAGAATTCAATAATCTATAAACATAAATCCTATCCTTCGAATAAGCCAATCTTAAAGCCTTTAGAATCCGCTATCCAGCACAAATAAACTCCTTTAGAATCGACCAAAATTTATATGTTACAAAGTATATAATTCTATTGCATTCATAGAGACCTTATTTTAAAAATAAACTCCTTGAGATTGTCATAGAAAATATACAATATCCAATAATGCCATTCATCAAAAGCTAAAGCACTTAAATTTTAAATTTCCAAAAATGGCCAGTCGATACTGGGTCGCAAATATAGTAAGAATGTTCATTTCTCAATAAATTTTTTTCAAATAACACAATCACATTCGATTTCAGTGTATCTACTGTGAAATTATGCTAAACTCATCAAATACACGGTTCATGCGATTCGATTAGTATATTTCAAAATGTTATTTAGAATCTAATAACAATTTCTTAAAAAAATTCAATGGAAAATATTCAATTCTAATCGCCTCTATTTTACAAAAATTTATAATAAAGCCGCTGAGAATAGCATAAATACCAATAAATACTACGAAAATTTGAATATCTCAAAGAAATCGGTAATAAACCACCATTAAATGGCGTTTTTCAAAATTTTCACTCATATAAAATTACTTTTTTGGAAATAGTCGATCTTAAAATAAATTTTCCTTGTCTTAAAGCCCCCAGGAATCCGATAAAACGTTAAAAGTATACTAACGAATCGTTTATCTGATTCTGAAAGGGTTAAAATTTCAAATTTCAAAATATAGAAATCTCCCAAAATTACGTTCGAAAATTCAATAAAAAATCCTCGTTTAAACTATTTTAAACCTAGTAAATCAAGAAAATTCTAGAAAAAAGTAAATATTAAAGCCAAAACGACCTAAATAGACAGATTTTTCCATTCAAAATGATTTTAAACGCATTAAGATTCAGATAAAATCCGAATAAAGTTATCAGAAGTGAAATAAACAAGTCTAATAGCCTCAAAAACAAAATTCCAGAATAAAAAGCATAAAAATGCCAATACAAACTCTTTTATAATCTCATAAAATGTTGTTTTTAAATTTTTAAAAAAAATATTCCATTCTAAAGAGCTCAAAAATCCCTCAAGAATTTGATTCCCGAAAATAAACCCGTTTAGATTTCGATATTTCAATAGGGGAGTTAATCACTTCCAAATATCGTAACCTAAAAAGGTTTGATTCGATGTTGACAAAACTAAACAAAGATTTTCGAACGTATTCCACAATCTTTTTTTTCAATAAATACTAATATTTTAAATTAAAGAATCTCTTATTGTTTATTAGGGTGTGGAAAAGTGGTATAAATTGATCTGAATCGATTTTGATTTTAGGTTTTTATAGAGTTTTCAACAATTTTTCAACAGAAATTTGGTATTAAAGAGCTGATTTTTAAAATTCTAATTTTTCCTGTTTTTTATTTTCCATATTTTTTTGTTGAATAGTTAATGTTTGTAAAATGTGGAAATCTGCCAATTTTTGTGCGGAAAAATAATTGGAATTCGTAGTGAAAGTAGGGGATTTGTGGAATGTTAAATACTTTTCATTTTTATTTAACCTTTTATTTACACGTTTTCCACATTTTTCGTTAATTTGAACCATCACTTTTGGGGATAGTTTGTGAATTTTAAAATATATGGCAGATAGAAAAGTAGATTTTTTGGTCATTGGATCAGGTATTGCCGGATTGAGCTTTGCATTGAAAGCTTCTAAATTTGGTAAAGTGTTGATAGTCACTAAGTCCAATGAGGATGAGTCTAATACGAAATACGCACAGGGGGGAGTGGCTGCCGTTGTGGATAAGTCGGATAGCTTCGAAAAGCATATCATTGATACTCAGATAGCTGGAGATGGATTATGTGATGTGGAAATTGTGGAAAACGTGGTACGGGAGGCTCCAGATCGGATTGCCGAGCTTATTTCTTATGGAACCTCATTTGACAAAGAGGAATCCGGGGTTTATGATCTAGCTAAAGAAGGGGGGCACTCGGCTCATCGTATTCTCCATTATAAAGATATAACAGGTTATGAAATAGAAAGAGCGTTGTTGGTGCAAGCACACAACGATCCTAATATTGAAATGGTTACTCATTATTTTGCTATCGATCTGATTACCCAGCATCATATGGGGGAGTATGTTGATAAGAATAGGGAAGATATTACCTGTTATGGTATTTATGCATTTGATACCTCATCGCATCTCGTAGACAAGATTTTGAGCAAGGTGACTGTCATGGCATCTGGTGGTGCGGGACATGTGTACTCGAGTACAACTAATCCGACTATTGCTACTGGTGATGGTATAGCGATGGTTTACCGAGCGAAAGGAAAGGTGCGTAATATGGAATTTATGCAATTTCACCCGACCTCATTATATAATCCGAAGGATTCACCCGCTTTTTTGGTTTCGGAAGCCGTTCGTGGTTTCGGAGGGATTCTTAGAAGGATAAATGGTGAGTCTTTTATGGAGGAATATGACGAAAGAGCATCTTTGGCTCCAAGAGATATTGTTGCGCGCGCTATAGATGCCGAAATGAAGAGGTCAGGTATAGATTATGTGTATTTGGATATTACCCATAGGGATAAGAAGGATATTATTAAACACTTTCCAAATATTTATGAAAAATGTCTTTCTATAGGATTGGACATGGCTACAGACTTTATACCGGTCACTCCGGCTGCCCATTATTTGTGTGGTGGAATTTATGTAGATGATTTTGGACGAAGCAGCATACGTAATCTATATGCCTGTGGAGAGTGTTCATCGACTGGGTTGCATGGAGCAAATCGATTGGCTTCTAATTCCTTGCTTGAGGCTCTTGTATATGCTCATCGGATCTTTTTGGATGCTACAAAATCGATTGGAGCTATAAACCATGTTTCCGATGTTCCCGAATGGGATGACTCGAAGACCTCCCTTTCCAATGAGGATATTTTAGTTAGTCATAATCTACGTGAATGCCAAAAGATCATGAGTGATTATGTTGGTATTGTTCGATCAGATTTTAGACTAGAAAGAGCGCTTAAACGCCTACATTTACTATATGAGGAGACAGAGGAATTCTATCGCAATACTCGGCTTTCTGTGAAGCTTTGTGAACTGCGGAATGTGATCCAGGTTGCTTATATTGTAACCAAGTCGGCTATGCTTAGAAAAGAAAGCAGGGGCTTGCATTATACGACAGATTATCACCAGCATTCGGATATATTACAGGATACGATATTTTAGTAGATATGGCACTTATTTTACCTGTTTTAGATAAGTCTCCAATGATAGCTGAGGAGTGCTTTTTAGCCCCCAATTCGACTATTGTTGGCGATGTAGAGATTGGACACCATTGTTCGGTTTGGTTCAATGCGGTAATTCGCGGGGATGTTAATTATATTCGTATAGGTCATTATACCAATATACAAGATGGTGCTGTTATCCATTGTACCTATAAAAAATGCGGAACTACCATTGGTAATTACGTTAATATTGGCCATCAGGCCATGGTACACGGATGTGTCGTGGAAGATCATGTTCTGATCGGGATGGGCGCTATAGTAATGGATAATGCGGTGGTAGAATCCAATGTAATTATTGCTGCTGGTGCTGTTGTTTTGGAAAATACCCGTTGTGAATCGGGATATTTATATGCTGGAGTTCCTGCAAAAAAAATAAAAGCGCTGACTGATGAACAGAAAGCGCTTTTACAACAGCTACCACATAACTATGTATTATATAGCTCTTGGTTTTAGCTTAAACGTATTAGCAATAGTTTTTTTCTTGTTTTTTAAAATTAGTCTCAATTTTATTCCTTTTTGAGTCCACTTAATGAAAAGCTATCTTTTTGTTCCCAGTTTGCACGTATCGTGAAAACCTTATTTAGGTAGACAACAGGCTCAGGGAAAGTCTTCTTCTCAACATCTCCGGTATCCCATATTCCATTATTATTGTCATCGCGAATGACACGTATGGTATATTTTCCTCCTGGAAATTGTTTGTAAACTACTGATGGATTAACACTATTGATCTTATCCATTCTATATATCCTATCTTTTTTCTCATTGATCAGTTCGACCAAGTAGGTTGTATTGCTATCCAGATCCGTAAAGTCAAATATTAGATCCCCATAGTTTTCACTATCATCGTAAGTCAGATCGAATTTCTTCTCTTTATTTTGTTCCCCAAAATATCCTGTTATGGCACCTTCTGTAAATTCTATCTGATATTTTTTCTCTTTTCTCCAATTGTAACGGATATGGTAAATATTGGAGTCATTTGTATCCACTGCCAATTGATAATTTGTTCTTATAAGAGAATCTTCTTTGAACTTTAACTTCGCTTTATCTATATTTTTTATCGGAGTAAAAGCTGATACCTGAAGGTGATTGATTCTATCCACTTTACCATTATTTGGTGTAAATTGTGGGTCTATAACCTGCTCTATTTTCACATTTCCTCTTCTGACAAGAATAGTATCCAAAGGTTTCTCACCTTCTGTTAGAACGAGCTTGAGTGAGTCTATTTTTAGGTTGGGAAGAAACAACGTCGCAGAATCGGAACTCTTCGAGAATCGTACTATTTTATCCTTATTATTGATTTCATCGTTCAGAATATTAAGCTTTGGTTTATCCACTCTTCTATTGAAAATGAGGAGCACACTTCCATTTTTCTCAAATTTCTTTTCTTGCGTGCGGAATTTTTTTGGAACAGCTTTGAATACTTCTAAATTGATATTGGTAAGGTCCCGTTCTAATACAATGGAATCTTTTAGAAAGCCTATTTCTTCATCGGGTGCATTATAGATCCGATCATTGTTCTTTTCCTGGAGAGCATATATACGATATGTTCCCTCACGAAGGTTATTTAGTTTGTAGTTTCCAGCAGTATCTGTTATTGTAAAGATATTGGCTTTCTTTTTTCCGAAAATAGAATCTTGGCTTGTAGGTATTAGAAGAACTTTAACCTCTTTTAATACTTCTTTTGTCATTGCACTTTTTACATTGCCCGATATACTGAGTGAGTCAATTTTGTCACCTGTTGCAAATACATAAGCGTAATTTACCAATGCATTCCCTGCATTATAATCTACTAGGCCCTTGCCGAAATAGATGCTATAAGTCGTATTTTTTTCCAATGAATCTGGTAATGTGATTTCCAGATTTTTTTTCTTGACTTTGAATTGGGGATTACTTCCCATATCCGGTGTGATGCTAAACTCTTTTTGCTGATTGGCCAGCTTGACATACTCATCAAAAGTTATGACGATTTTTTTTTCGGTAAAATTCTTCGAAAAGTTCGTAGGGCTTTCCTGCAGAATTTTTGGAGGAATAGAGTCTTTAGGTCCTCCTGTTGGCTGTTGTATACTCGCACATTGTATAGACAAGCCAATGAGCATTATAAACATGCTTAAAATAAGTAATCTCGTTTTTAAGCTACTTTTTAGCCTTTCTGAACTACTTTTATTACTTTTTAAAGAAGTTGTCATAAAAAATAGAATATTGTCTTAAATCGCTTATTTTAAGCTTGTTTATTTTTATTTATAATTACCTGTAAATCAATTAATTAACTCATATGTACCATTAAAACACTGATATCTGATGGTGATACGCCCGAAATTCGGGAAGCTTGACCTAATGTTCTAGGTTTTACCTTCGCTAATTTTTGTCTTGCTTCAATTGACAGTGAAGTTAGTAAACTATAATCGAAATCAGGATTAATTTCTCTATCTTCCATCTTCTTCATGCGATTAACTATTTCTATTTCTTTTTCAAAATAGCTCTCGTATTTCATGTTAATTTCTGCCTGCTCTATTGTTTCATTATCAAATTGCGAAACATATTGAGCAAAGGCTTCATCGCCTTTGACGATATCTTGTATGCTGACCTGTGGTCGGGCTAGTACATTACTTAAACGTGTTTTTTGAGCAAGTGCACTGGATCCAACTTCTGCCAATACCGTATTCATCTTTTCAAGATTCGTTGAATTCTGTTTGAGGTATTCAATGATGTTATTGGAGTTATCTATTTTATCTTGCACTTTCTTTAGTCTCTCCTCTCCGACTAATCCTAGCTTGTAGGCTAATGGTGTAAGACGGATATCGGCGTTATCCTGACGTAGCAGTAAACGGTGTTCTGCTCTAGAGGTAAACATGCGGTACGGTTCCTCTGTTCCTTTTGTGACAAGGTCATCTACTAATACTCCAATATAAGATTCGGATCTTTTTAGAATAAGTTCTTTGTCATCATTGATACGTTGATGAGCGTTTATACCGGCAAGGAATCCTTGCGCTGCGGCTTCTTCATACCCCGTAGTACCATTGATCTGTCCAGCAAAAAATAGATGTTTTACCAATTGGGTTTCCAATGTTAGATCAAGCTGCATTGGTGGAAAATAGTCATACTCTATCGCATATCCAGGACGGTACATTTTTGCATTTTCAAATCCGGGTATAAGTTGTAGCGCTTTTAGCTGTACATCTTCTGGAAGTGATGTGGAGAATCCGTTGACATAAATTTCTACTGTTTTGAAACCCTCTGGTTCCACAAAAATCTGGTGTCGCTCACGCTCCGCAAAGCGATTGATTTTGTCCTCTATTGAGGGACAATAACGGGGACCCAAACCTTTAATTCGTCCGGTAAACATAGGTGATTTTTCGAAGCCCGTACGAAGCATCTCATGTACCTTATCATTGGTATATGTAATCCAGCAACAGCGTTGTTCTGTTGGCATTTCTACATCTGTATAGGAGAATCGTCCTTTCTTTTCATCACCCCATTGTTCTTCCATGAGACCATAGTTAAGACTACGGCCATCAATTCTTGGTGGCGTACCAGTTTTCATTCTACCTGATTCGAAGCCCAGTGAAACGAGCTGTTCCGTCAGTCCCGTAGCAGCCTTCTCTCCTGTTCTACCACCACCAAATTTTTTGTCACCGATATGGATTACGCCATTTAAGAATGTTCCGTTTGTTAGGACAACAGCATCCGATTCAATTTCTATTCCCATAGAAGTGATGACTCCACATGCCTTTCCGTTTTTAACGATTACCTCTTTGACGGTATCTTGCCACATATCTAGATTTGGCAGAGATTCTAATTGTAATCTCCACTCCTCTGCAAATCGCATCCGATCATTTTGTGTACGTGGACTCCACATCGCTGGACCTTTTGAAAGATTAAGCATGCGGAATTGAATCGTTGATTTATCTGCAATGATACCTGTGTATCCTCCCATTGCATCTATTTCTCTTACGATTTGTCCTTTGGCTACACCACCTATAGCGGGGTTGCAACTCATTTGAGCTATCACACCCATATTCATTGTAATAAGCAAAGTGGAAGAACCCAGATTAGCTGCTGCTGCTGCTGCTTCACATCCGGCATGTCCTGCACCTACTACAATTACATTGTATTTTTTAAACATCTCTATATCCTTGTTCCACGTGAAACGTGGCTTTTTATTTGTTTACAAATTTACTCTTTTATCTACGTTCCACGTGAAACCCGATTGAAAATTTTACATAAAATCTGCAAGATATAACCATCGTTCCGATTTTTGGTCTATCTGTTCTTGTATCGTTTTAATCTCCTCTGCTAATGTTGAAAGCTTGACATGATCTGTTAATTGATTTAATTCTTCAGTCTTTGTCTTTACCTGTAGTTCGAGATTTTCTATTTCTGTTTCCAGTTTATTGTATTCAAGTTGATCCTTGTAAGAGAGCTTTTTCTTTTCCTCTTTTACCTCAGGTTTAGCTTTGTCTTGGCTATTTTTCTTTTGTTTTTCCTTTTCTAATTTTTGGATTTCGTCTTGTTCTGATTTAAAGTCGGCATAATTTCCATTATAGATACGGATCTTACCTGTTCCCTCAAATATGAAAAGTTGATCTGTCAACTTATCCAATAGATATCTATCATGGGATACCAATATAAGTACGCCCCTATAATTATCAAGGAAATCTTCTAATACATTTAATGTGTCAATGTCCAGGTCATTGGATGGCTCATCTAGTATAAGGAAATTAGGATTCTTCATTAATACCCGCATCAATTGAAGACGCTTTCTTTCCCCACCACTAAGTTTGTTGACAAAACCAAATTGCTTCTCTGGAGGAAACAAAAAGTGTGTGAGTAATTGAGATGCTGTAATCACTTCTCCATTTGCCATCTCAATATAATCAGCAACATTTTTTACAACATCAAGTACACGATCATTTTCATTTACTTCAAGTCCCCCTTGCTTATAGTATCCATATACAGTGGTCTCTCCTACTGCTATGGTTCCAGCATCTGGAGTTTCTTCTTTTGTGATAAGATTTAAAAAGGTTGATTTACCAGTTCCGTTTTTTCCAGCTAGACCTATACGGTCTCCTTTTTTGAATGTGTAGGAAAAATCTGTTATGATTTCTTTCGCTCCATAATGCTTGGATACATGTTCCAGTTCGAGAATTTTAGAACCCTGTCTACTTACTTTTACACTAAGCTGAACAGAGTCATTTCCTTTTATTGATTTGGATTTTTCTTCTAGATCGTAGAAAGCTTCGATGCGGGATTTAGATTTGGTACCTCTTGCCTGAGGTTGACGCCGCATCCATTCCAATTCCTTGCGAAGTAGATTTCTGCTCTTCTCGACCATGACTGCATCGATAGTTTCTCGATCTGACTTCTTCTCCAAAAAATAGGAATAGTTACCTTTATAAATGTAAAGATTACCCCTATCCAGTTCTCTGATTTCTGTACATATATTATCGAGGAAGTAGCGGTCGTGTGTAACTAAAAGTACTGTCTTGCTGCCAGTGGTCAGTAACTTTTCTAACCATTCAATGGTTTCTATATCCAAGTGGTTGGTTGGCTCATCCAGGATATATACATCCGGCTCGTCTATCAAAAGTTTGGCCAGTGCGAGTCTTTTACGTTGTCCCCCGGAGAGACTTTTGATATCCTGCTGAAAGTCCATAATATTTAAACGATTTAAAATCGTCTTTATATTATGCTCATATTCCCAAGCATTCAATGAACTTATTTTTTCGGTAAGATCTTCTAATTTTTTTTGATCAATATCAGTACTTTCAAGAAGTTCTTCATATTCCCTGATTAGACGTTGCTGATCGTTGTCTGCACTATATATAAAATCATTGATTGATTTTAATCCTGTGAAATCAGGATCTTGTTCGAGAAAGCCTATTTTTATACCCTTTTCTTTGACAACTTTTCCTGATGTTGGCAAGGTACGATCTGCTAAAATAGAAAGCAATGTTGATTTGCCTGTACCATTTATTCCGACCAAAGCCACCCGCTCTCCTTTTTGGAGTCCGAAGTGTAAATCTCTAAAAAGCCACCTATCATGGAAGGAATGGCTTACTTGTTCTGTAGCTAAAATACTCACGTTATATCACCCTAAAATTAATTTTAGTCATTTTAATACAATAAAATCCCATTCAGGAATTTATTACCCCTGATTGTTTTTTAATGTATTGATAATCAAGTAATTATATTGTTGCGTTTGATTATCAATTATTTATATATTGAATCAATAATCTTTTTTGATTGCTGACTAATTAAATCTAATGGATGGCTTTCTATGCTATGTTTAACTAGGGGCTGAGGAACAAAATTATCCAGTTCAGCATAATCTCAGTAACAAGTTGATTTAGAATGCACGCAAAAATAAAGAAATAGTTTCTTATTCGATGCGAAAAAAGCTTCGTTGTGTGATAAATCGGCAATAATGATATTACCTTGATAAATTTAATTCAATGCATAATCCGCAATCAGATTGAAACGTGGTATTTCAACCTGGAAACTGCTATTATCCAAAGAACGGATCATATTGTAATGACCTTCCATGAAACCAAATTCACTGTTGAGGTTACATCCCGAAGTATATTGATGTACCTGGCCCGGTTCGATAACAGGCTGCTCGCCTACAACACCTTCTCCCGACACTTCTCGATAGTCGCCTTTTGCATCAAATATTTTCCAGTAACGACTGATTAATTGTACCGTGTAATCGCTCAAATTTTCTATGCTAATGTGATAAGCAAACATAAAATGTTCACGGTCGGGATTAGAATACTCCGATTGATACATGGTTTCAACCGAGATTTTTACGCCTTCTGTAATTTGTGTGATCATTTGGATGATGTTTATTGTTGCAACAAATACTTATGCTAAAATACTAATAATGAGTTTAAAATTCGCAAACTTAATCATTTTTAAAGGTTAAATTATGCTAAGTTTAAAATTACTATAGTCAAATGGTCGTTAATTAGTAGGTTTGTATATGGCAAAAGGTATATTATATTTAATTCCCGTTCCTTTGAGCGATGATGCTGCATTCCAATCTTTTACTCCTTATTTGATTGAGACAATCAATACATTGGATGAATATATCGTGGAAAATGAAAAGACGGCGAGAAAGTTTCTCAAACTGGCCGGATTAAAAATTCCTCAAAGTGAATTGACGATACATGATTATGGTAAACATGCGCGGGACAAAGGAAATATCAATGATTTTTTCGAGGGCTTGAAGCAAGGAAAAAACGTAGGATTGATGTCGGAGGCCGGCTGTCCGGGTGTAGCGGATCCCGGTGCTTCTGTGGTTGCTCGTGCTCATCAGCTTGGGATAAAAGTGGTACCATTGGTTGGTCCCAGTTCCATCCTATTAGCACTTATGGCTTCAGGATTTAGTGGACAGAAGTTTGCTTTCCATGGCTATTTGCCTATTGATAAAAATGAACGTGCAAAGAAAATCAAAGATCTAGAGCAACAATCTATGCGCGAGAAGCAAACTCAGATATTTATTGAAACTCCTTTTCGAAACAACCATCTTCTTGAAGATATTCTAAAAAACTGTAAATCCAATACACAGCTTTGCGTAGCCTGTAATGTCACTTCCGCTGACGAGTCTATAAAGAGTCTAACCATTGCTGAATGGAAAAAACAAAAAGAGGATTACCATAAAAAACCTACAATATTTTTGCTGTATGTCTAACAAGTTATGTTGAGTTCTCCCCTACCCTGCTTTATCTGTTGGGACAGTTTTAATATGAAATCTATCTTTAAACAAGGATAAAGCTAGGTGTAGTTTTGTGAGTAATTACTCACATATGTCGTTTTCGACTGCAAAATGGAAAACGCTTATTGGAACATAGCAAATTGTTGAGTAGATTTAGGAGGAGTGACGTGTTAATTTGACTAAACATAATGTAATGAAATTTAATAAATTAGGTTATTTTATATTGTTTTTTTCATTAGTTGTAGGCTTAAAATCTGCTTATGCACAGCAAACTACTTATGTTATTGTACACGGTGCCTGGGGTGGCGCCTGGCAATTTAAAAAGACAGCAAATGAATTAGAAAAAGAAGGACATAAAGTATATCGTCCTACACTAACCGGTTTGGGAGAACGTTATCATTTAGCGGATACTTCTATTCGTTTACAGACCCACATCAACGATGTTGTCAATACGATATTATTTGAAGATCTTCGAGATATTGTATTGGTTGGACATAGCTATGGTGGAATGATAATAACGGGTGTAGCAGACAGTCTTCCGGATAGAATAAAAAAATTGGTATATTTAGACGCCATCCTTCCCGATAATCAGGAATCGGTCTTGAGTTTGATGGTAAAGCCTGGGGACAATGGTCTTTTGAAATTTGAGAAGGAAGGTTTTATTATTCCATTTTGGGTAAAAGACGAAAGTAAGTTTCCGCGGGACGTCCCCCACCCTTTGAAAACGATGACTGATAAAATCAGTTTAAGAAACTCAGAAAGGGAGAGAATTCCCGCTACTTATATCTTGACCTACGAAGAAGGTAAGACAATGGACAAAGATGACTTTTATCCATTTTACGCAAAAGCTAAGCAACGTCATTTTAAAACCGTTGAATTGATCGGAGATCATAATCCGCAAATAAAAAAGCTGAAAGAATTAGTAGATTTGTTATTACAGGAAAAATAAATAAGAGCAAGATATTTCAATGACGCAAGAAGAATTATTAAATGAATTAAGTAAACCCGAAATACTCTATCCGGCTTTAGGTCTAATCGTTATACGCACCATTATTTGGTTATTATTTGCGAATACGATTCGCAAAACTTTAAACTTGGTCGCGGTGGAAAATAGATTGATGACACCCAATCAATCTTGGTTGGTGGCGATTCCATTAGTCAATATTTATTGGAATTTTCAGGTCGCTTCCCGCCTGAGAGATTCCCTCATCAATGAGTTCTATGATCGTAAGATAGCTGTAGAGGAAAACCCAACTTATCGGAAAGGATCATTATATGCATGGATTTATTTGGCTGCAAATATCCCCTTGCCGATTTCTATTCTAGGTGTTTTGGGTATTATGCACTTTGTCACATTGGCCAACTATTGGTTCAACATCAGTGCAAACCGTAGAATTTTAGAAGAACACGATAAATTTAGAGAAAAGGAGGTGATTATAAACGATGAAAATTAAAGCAGTTATTCAATATTTGGAGCAGCTGGCTCCATTGGATTTGCAGGAATCTTATGATAATGCCGGACTTATCGTAGGCGATGCAAATCAGGAGATTACCAAAGTATTAATTTCGTTGGATTGTACAGAGGAAGTTGTACAGGAGGCGATCGAAAAAGGATGCAATTTAATTATTTCACATCATCCCATTGTTTTCAAAGGCTTAAAAAAGTTCAATGGAAAGAATTATGTGGAACGCACTGTCATAAAAGCTATTGAGAATAAAATTGCGCTATACGCGATACATACCAATCTGGATAATGTCACTGGCGGGGTCAATTCAAAGATAGCAGATAAACTTGGATTGGTTAATCAGGCTATATTGGAATCGAAACCCAATGTATTGCGCAAGATGGTTGTGTTTGTGCCAAGGAGTCATGTAGAAGAAGTCAGGACAGCATTATTTGATGCTGGAGCGGGCCAAATTGGGAAACATTATGATCAATGTAGTTTTAATACTGCAGGTTATGGAAGTTTCAGACCTTTGGCGGGATCCGAACCTACTATCGGCGAAATAGGAACACAGGAACGTGTCGAAGAAACGCGGATCGAGGTGATATATACACGTTCAATAGAAAGAAAGCTGCTTTTGGCACTTTATGAAGCGCATCCTTACGAAGAGGTGGCTTATGATCTTTTCGATTTGCAGAATACAACAGTGGAAATTGGAGCTGGAATGATCGGGAATTTACCCGAGCCTATGGACGAACGGGATTTTTTAGCTTATTTGAAGGAAAACCTTAAACTAAACGTTATTCGCCATACAGCACTTCTTGGCAGAAAAGTAAGTAGAGTTGCCGTCTGTGGTGGCGCAGGAGGTTTTTTGTTAGGTGCAGCAAAGCGATCTGGCGCTGATTTTTTTGTGACAGCTGATTATAAATACCATGAATTTTTTGATGCCGAGGGTGAAATTGTCATCGCGGATACGGGACATTTTGAGAGCGAACAATTTACGCAAGAATTATTGTACGACATTATTACGAAAAAATTTCCTAACTTTGCAACCTTAACAACAGAAATAGATACAAATCCTATAAAATACTACAGTTGATGGAACAAACCGTAGAACAAAAATTGAAAGCACTATGGCTTTTGCAAGCCATACATACTAAAATAGACAAAATTCGCCAGGTTCGTGGTGAATTGCCTATGGAAGTTGCAGATCTTGAAGATGAGATTGCGGGTTTAGAAACTCGTATTGAGAAGATCAGAACAGACTTAGACGATTTAGAAGATTCAATCGTTAAGCGTAAAAACATGATTAAGGATGCCCAAGCTGCTATCAAAAAATATGAGTCGCAGTTAAATGAGGTAAAGAACAATCGTGAATACGACGCTATTTCGAAAGAAATTGAAATCCAAGGTCTTGAGATTCAGGTTTGTGAAAAGAGAATCAAAGAAGCAGAGTTCGAGATTCGTAACAAAACAGAAAACTACGATACTACTGTAGGTAACCTAGAATACAGCAAAGGCGAGCTTGAAGGTAAAAAGAAAGAATTGGAGACAATTACTTCTGAAACCCAAAAGGAAGAAGATGGTTTATTAGCTAAAGCTGCTGAAGCGGAGGCTAATATTGAGGAGCGTTTGGTAAAAGTTTACTACCGTTTACGTAATTCTTTCAAAAATGGTTTAGCGGTCGTTTCTATCGATCGTGATAGCTGCTCAGGATGTCACAACAAAATCCCCGCTCAGATGCAATCTGAGATTCGTCAACGTAAAAAAATCATTATCTGCGAACATTGCGGTCGTGTTTTGGTAGACGAAGGTATTGTATTGGAAATCGAACAAGAATACGGTTTTTAATCTTCGATAACAGTATATAAGCCCTGCTCAACAGCAGGGCTTTTTTTTTATGATATTTTTTATGCAACTTTGTTGATATACGAAGCGATGTACTAGACAAAATAGTAGCTTTGCATAATAAATTTTAACCACTAAACATTTATGAATAAAACTCATTTTAAGTTTATTGCTGCGTTTTTGGTAGGAACATCATTTCTACAGGCCAAAGCACAGGAAACTTTATTGCTCCGAAATCCAAGTATCAGTGCCAATAATATTGCTTTCGTGTACGGAGGAGATATTTGGATCGCAGACAAAAATGGTGCAAATCCAAAACGTCTAACGACAAACCCTGGCGTAGAACAAAACCCAATGTTCTCGCCTGATGGAAAAAAAGTAGCATTTACAGGCAATTATGATGGTAATACAGATGTATATGTCCTTCCTATTGAAGGAGGTGAACCCAAGCGTATTACGTATCATCCATCTTCAGATGTATTGCGTGGCTGGTTGAATAATGACGAAGTATTTTATACTACATCACGTGATTTTACCTATGCGCTGAGTCCACGATTATATAGTTCCAATATCCAAAGATTGGGTATGGACAAAGCTTTATTGATGCCAGAAGCTAACCAAGGCAGTCCCTCTGCGGATGGACGTTATTGGGCTTATATCAAAAATACTGATCCTACAGAGCGCGATCGTGTAGCTTTCAAGCGTTACCGAGGTGGTGGTACACCGACGATTTGGATTTTTGATACAAAAACCAAGGAAATTGAAGCAATTCCACAGGTAAAAAGCAACGATGTTAAACCCCTTTGGTTAGGCAGTAAGGTCTACTTTCTATCGGATCGTGATAAAATAGTAAACATCTTCAGTTACGATACCAAATCAAAGAAAGTTGAAAAACTAACTGATTTCAAAGATTACGATGTTCGCTCGCTCAATGGAAATGGCAATGAGCTGATTTTTGAATATGCTGGCGTATTAAATACATTAAGCTTAAACAATAATAAGGTAACCGCCCTACATATTAGTGTAAATACAGACGCTATGTTTAAGCGTCCTTATTATAAAAATATCAAAGAGGACATTCGCTATGCGACCCTCTCTCCTACAGGTCAACGTGCGCTATTCGAGTCACGGGGGGAGATCTTTACTGTGCCAAAAGAAAAAGGTGAGGCACGTAATTTATCGAATTCACCAGGTTCTCATGAACGTTTTCCAGATTGGTCTCCCAATGGAAAATGGGTTTCTTACATCTCAGATAAAAATGGTTCCTATCAGTTGGTTTTAGTGGATCAGTTTGGAAAGGATCAGCCTTTATATTTCAATCTGGGCGAAACCAATTTTTATTTTGAGCCTACGTGGTCTCCGGATTCGAAAAAATTATTCTATAACGACGCTCACCTCAATCTGTACTATATTGATATCGCATCTAAGGCTATTGTAAAGGTTGCAGACGATAAACTGAGTGGACAAACCGGTAGAGTATCCAATCATTTTCAACCAAGCTGGTCTCCAGATTCAAAATGGATTTCGTTTACACGTACTTTGGAAAATGGCGTTCCGGCTGTATTTATGTACAATCTGGATACAAAGAAAACGCAGCAGATTACAGACGGTATGAGTTCTGTTCGTAGTACTGCCTTTTCACAGGATGGTAAATATCTTTTCTTCACAGCGAGTACTAATACAGGATTGACCAATTCTGGTCTACATATGTCAGCGACGCAACGTAATGTTGATTATGCCGTATATGCCTTTATTTTGTCAAGTAAAACCCCTTCGTTCTTTAAGAATGAAAGTGATGAAGAGCAGATTCGTGAAGATAAAGCGGACAAACCAGCTGAAAAAGGAGACAGCAAAACAGCTCGCGTAAAAGAAAATGATAAAAAGGCGCCGAAAAAAGACAAAAAAGAGGAAACGCCAGCTAATAAACCTGAAGACAAATCCATTCAGGTAGATTTTGACCGTATCGAGAACCGCATTGTCGCTTTACCGTTGCCAGTAGGTACCTATTGGAATCTGAACGGTTTGGTTCCAAACCAGTTGACATACCAACGCGGAGGTACCATTGGGGCCTACGATTTTAAAGATCTGGAAAATAAGACATTGGTGGAGAATGCTCGTAGTTTTGTAATCAGTGCCGATGGCAAGAAGATGTTATATCAGACAGCGAATGGTTATAATATTGTGACGGCGGGACAGAAAGTTGCGTCTCCGACTGCAGGTGCGATAAAATTGGATGGTATCCAACAATTGGTAGATCCTGTTGCAGAATGGAAACAAGTCTTCAATGAAGTTTGGGCAATGCAGAAAGACTATTTCTATGTAGAGAATATGCATGGTGCTGATTGGAAAGCCATGAAAACCAAATATGAGAAGTTTCTTCCATTTGTTAACCATCGTTCTGATTTGGGTTATTTACTGAACGAAATGATGGGCGAAATGGTTGTTGGACACAATTATATTTATCCAGGTGATCAACCTTCTACCCCATCTGTATCAGTAGGTGTATTAGGGGCTGACTATACGATCAAAAATGGATATTACCAGATAGCAAAGTTATTTACACGTTTGGAATGGAACCCTTCTTTTAAGGCACCATTGGCAGAACCGGGATTGAATATCAAAGAAGGCGATTATATTGTCGCTGTAAATGGTGTTGAATTAACAGAAGATAAGGATATCTATAGTCTATTTGATAATACTGTAGACAAACAGGTCGCGTTAAAAATTAATTCCAAACCATCTCTGGTTGGTGCTCGGGAAGTCATTGTAAAACCGATTTCTTTTGGAGACGAAATGAGTTTGCGTAGCATGGAGTGGGTGGAGCGCAACCGTAAGAAAGTAGATCAGTTAAGCAATGGACAAATCGCTTACGTATACATGCCAAATACGGGTCCTGAGGGGTATACCTACTTTAACCGTTATTATTTCTCTCAGATGGATAAAAAGGCCCTTCTGATGGACGAAAGAAACAATGGTGGAGGCTGGGTGGCCGATTATGTCATTGACTTACTATCCCGTGAATTAATATCTGGCTGGGGTATTCGTGATGGCAAGGGATTTACGACTCCAGGTAATGGTATTTACGGACCAAAGGCGATGATCATAAATGAAAATGCTGGTTCTGGAGGTGATATGATGCCGTACATGTTCCGTTTCAAAGGCCTAGGTAAATTGGTTGGCCGTACAACAATGGGAATCTTGGTCGGTATCAGTGGGTACCCGCCGTTATTGGATGGTGGACGTATTACTTCACCAAATTTTGGTGTATATGACCTGAAAGGCAACTGGATTATAGAAAATGAGGGTGTTGCTCCGGATATCTTTGTTGAGCAATTACCAAAAGATTTGCTAGAAGGACGTGATCCACAATTGGAAAGAACGGTGAAGATTTTATTGGAAGAAATGAAAACCTATCCTTACAAAAATCTACAGAAACCCGCGGATCCAATACGGGTGAACTAATAAGAGAATCGCGATAAAAAGGGCTTTGGAAACTACTTCCAAAGCCCTTTTTGCATGTTTGTAAGGCTCGTTATCTTCCCTTGATAAGTATTTTAAAATCATCTTAGATAGGCTTTTAGTAAATGGTCTTTTTTTGCTACTTTAATGAATTAATGGCTATTGAAATGTAGTGATTTTATAAAGTAGCTTGCTTTTATTATTATCTTTAAAGCATATTTTAAATTTATGTACCCCGAGCAAACTACTTCCCCTTTTCAATCGTTATTGCGTTTGGTCCTGTTGGTCATCGGATTTACCTTTCTTTCACAGGTCATCGGTATCCTTATTCTCTTTTTCTACTACAAGTTTACAGGACAGGCATTTTCAATGGCTACCCTAATGCAGGGATCAGCGAATGAAATGCGTTTTCTATTGCTGTTGAGTAGCTTGGGATCCTTTGTTGTACCAGCCTACCTGATGAATACCCGAGAGGGATATGGAATCACTTATTTTAAACAGGAATATACGCCACAGGCAAAGCAACTTGCATATATCTTTTTCGCAATGCTCGCTTTTATGCCATTGATGAGCTTAATAGGGCATTGGAACGAATCATTGCAGTTGCCTGATAATATGAGATCTGTTCAGGTTTGGATGGAACGTAGTGAGCGAGAATCGGGGGATCTGATTGAGGGGATTATCGTAGAAACAAGTTTTGTTGGATTTCTATTTAACTTGATCGTTCTGGCATTGATACCTGCTGTAGGTGAAGAACTATTATTTCGAGGTGTTCTTCAAAATATTGTCGGAAGATGGGTTTCCAACCCCCACGTTGTCATTTGGATTGTGGCTATTGTTTTTAGTGCCATACACCTGCAGTTTTTTGGATTTATACCACGGATGTTGTTGGGCGCATTTTTTGGTTATCTCTATTTATGGAGCAGAAATATTTGGTTGCCTATTTTTGGTCATTTCGTCAACAATGCAGGCGCTACGATCATGGCCTTTTATTATACAAAAAATGGTAAAAGTTACGCTGAAATCAATGCATTTGAAGTGCAATCTTGGTGGATATATGTTGGAGGCTTCATTTTTACTGCTATTTTTGTATTCTTATTTTATCTGTCAACACAAAAAGGAAACCATGGAGAACGATTGGAAGAAAATTAAAACATATACAAATGCTATTCAGGCTGAAATAGTAAAACAAATGCTGGAAGAGAATGGTATTCCCGCGGTTATATTAAATAAGCAGGATTCTTCTTATCTGTTTGGAAAAATAGAACTATATGTTAGTGAAAACTCGGTTGAGATTGCCGAAAGATTGATTGAAGAAGTAGAGGGAGAGAACTAAAATGAAGACAAGAGCGATAACCGGTGCTATTTTTGTAGCTGTCATGGTGGCCTCCACCTTATTTGGACCATACTTATACAGCATCTTTTTTACACTGTTGAGTGCATGGTGTTTGTACGAATTTTACGGTATTGTGTCATCCGAAGAACGTGCGCCTAATAAGGTCTTAGGGATCATTTTAGCGGTGACCGGATTTGCTGTGGGGTCTATGGTAGCTATGAACCTGTTGGAAACTAAATTTCTATGGCTCGTTACGCCATTGGTCGGTTTGACCTATATTATTTCACTTTTTCAAAAACGAAGTTTTCCCTTTAATGATATAGCCTATACTTTTTTGGGGATCTGTTATGTCACATTTCCTTTCTTTCTTTTTGCGAAACTAGGATTTATCAATGGTGTATATAATCATTATATTCCCCTCGGGTTTTTAATATTGCTCTGGACCAACGATACTGGAGCATATCTTGCAGGTCGGAGCTTTGGTAAACATAAATTGTTTGAGCGGATCTCTCCGAAAAAGACATGGGAGGGATTTTTCGGTGGTTTTATTTTAGCTATTGTCGTAGCTGTAAATCTTGAAAAATATTTTGGAAGTTTGCCATTGTGGCAATGGATTATCGTTGCTATGATCATCAGCATTGTTGGAACATTGGGCGATCTGGTCGAATCGATGTTAAAGCGAAGCTTGCACGTCAAGGATTCAGGCAGTATCTTACCGGGGCACGGAGGTTTCCTGGACCGTTTTGACGGCTTATTATTGGCAGCACCGATAGTTTATGTTTTCTTAATTTTAATCAGTTAAAAGAATTATGAGTCACATTCAGAAATCTACCTTTGATTTTTTGACAGAATTAAAGGAAAATAATACAAGAGAATGGTTTGCAGATAACCGGGAGAAATACGAGTCTGCATTGGCTGATGTACGGAGTTTTCTAACGGATTTGATAGCCGCGCTGAGTGAATTTGATCCTAAAATAAATACCTCCATACAAGCCAATAAATGTCTGTTCCGTATCTATAGAGATACCCGTTTTTCAAATGACAAGACGCCCTATAAGACCTGGTTTGGAGCCGGAATATCTGTTGATGGAAGAAAATTGCGTGGCCCTGAATATTATATTCATATTGGTGCTGAAAATTCATTTATTGCCTGTGGCTATTGGAGACCAGAGAAGCCACACCTGGAAGCGATAAGACAGGAGATAGACTACAGTGGCGAACAATTGGCTAAGACTCTGAATGGATTGTTAGATGAGGGGAAAATAAATCTTTTCAAAGAGGATCTGTTAAAACGTGCTCCTGCCGGTTATGGCGAAGATAATCCCTATATTGATTTTATCAAGTTAAAAAGCTTTGTTCTGGATCAACCCCTGACGATCAAAGATCTGTCAAACAAAAACGCATTGGATAATATTATCGCCTCTTATAAAAAGATGTTACCCTTCAAGGAATTTTTACAAGAGGCGATCGACAGCGAATAGTCTACTCTGGTAGGCTAATTTTGCCCATACAGACCGCCGGAGAATCTTTTATATGTTCGACATTGGATTTATTTCCAGTGAGGGTCTCATTGGCTAGCAAGGCGAATAATACAGCTTCCTTCGCATCGGGATCAACCCCTAATGTGGCGAAGCTCTCTACTTTGATGTCCGGCAGATTTGCTTTGATGTATCCAAAAAGTAGCGGATTATGCAATCCCCCACCACTGATATATACTGAGAAATTCGCTAAGCCAAGGGCTTGCCGACGTATGCCGTTGATCATCGCTTGGGCCGAAAAGCGATTGAGTGTTGCCATGATATCTTCTGCTGAGAGATCTAACGTCTCTGAACGTTTTTGAGCCTCTTTCAGGTAATCAAGATTGAATAATTCCGGACCTGTTGTTTTCGGGAACTCCAAAGTTAGGAATTCTTCCGCCAGGAGCTGCTCCAATAATGGTCCATTAACTGTCCCCATTTTTGCAATCATGGCGTCTCTGTCCATCTCTTGGTCAAAATGGGCTTTCATATACTGGTTCATCATTGTGTTTCCTGGTCCTAAATCTGTCGCATAGGCTTCCAGTTTGCTTTGATGACTCGGAATAAAGGTGAAATTTGAAATGCCGCCTATATTCAGTAAAAATCGGTTTTCGGTGGGATGGGAAAAAAGAAGGTAGTCTCCATAGGCTGCTAATGGTGCCCCTTCTCCTCCTGCAGCAATGTGTTTTTGTCTAAAATCTGACAGTGTAATTATGCCGGTATGTATAGCAATATGATCCCCATCACCAATTTGTAGTGTGCTATTTGGCCAACCAAGGTCCTTTGTCAACGATTGTGGGGCGTGGTATACCGTCTGTCCATGACTAGCGATGCAGTCTATTTCGGTAGCTGAAATATTCCAGCTTTCAAGTGCCTGGTTGATCAGGTTCGCATGGGTGATCCCAACATATGCGTTGAGGCCCGAAAATAACTGCTGGTCGATGGTTCTTTTTGCGAATATTTCACGGACTTTCGTTCTGAATATATCCTCGTAATCCATTGTGATAAACTTTTCTAAACTGATTTTGGTCGTCTTTCCGGCGTTTTCAATACGGCACAATGCGATATCAAGACCGTCTAAAGATGTTCCGGACATTAAACCAATAATAAAACGCTCTTTTTTTAGCGCGATCTGGTAAAGTTTTTCGATTTGAGGATTCATAATCTAAAAATAAACACAAAAATCTTATAATGAATATCATTTTTGACAATTGAAGATATTTTGTAACTTCACGGCATTAAAAATCAAAAAATTAGATACAATGAATTTTCCAGCAGAATTGAAATACACCAAAGATCACGAATGGATTCGTGTTGAAGGTGATGAAGCAGTTGTAGGGATTACCGATTTCGCTCAACGTGAATTGGGTGACATCGTTTTTGTTGACATTAACACTGTAGGTGAAGAAGTTGCCGCAAATGAAGTTTTCGGTACAATCGAAGCTGTAAAAACAGTTTCTGATTTGTTTTTGCCTGTAGCAGCTACAATTTTATCAGTTAATGATGCAATTGATGCTTCTCCTGAATTGGTGAATTCTGATCCATATGGTGAGGGCTGGATTGTTCGTATTAAATTGAATAATGTAGCAGACGTAGACGCATTATTATCTGCAGATCAATACAAAGAAGAAATCAACGCTTAATATCGTTGTGATAACAAAAAAAGGGGCTTAATTTTAAAATTAAGCCCCTTTTTTTGTTGCCATCTATTGGCATTTTATAACTGTTTTGATTTTTGCTTCAGGCATATCGACATCACTTGTCATCTCTGTTATTTTAGTCAGACAAGTCTTTTTATCCAATACATAGAACCCTTGGATACTACCGACCTGTTTTGCTTCCGATCCAAACATTTTTCCTTCCACATTTACCTTATAACCCTGTTCATTTACTTCGGCGAGGGTCATTTTGTTTTCGACCAGTAGACCCGATTCTTCCGATTCTGATTTTGAACTCCATGATTCTCCAATACCAATGGCATGTTCAGGCAATACGGTGCTAATATTTTCAAACATACTGCGATCAAAAGGAAGGTTGACGCCTTCCGGCAATTTTATATCAGAAGATTTCCCCAATTGATCTATTGAAAAGCTGATCTTACTATCTACTAGCTTGCCTACTGTTGCATGCATCTGTTTTGAAAATTCATTTGCTTCCGGATTTTTGGAGTCATAGGTCATTTCCATGGCTTCTCCGCTCATTTTCATATTGATACCAGTGTATTTAAGCTCAAATAGAAAGGAATTGTCTTTCTTGGCTGTATTTGTAATATCAAAGCCCATTGTTAAGTCTGTCACAATCTTCTGTTCGCCAGTTTCGATATCCATTGCCATGATGACATTTTGCGCTATTTTCTTTCCCTCTTCGGGATTCACCCGTAGGGTATATTTCTTTTGGGCTGATACAGATAGGACTACAAATGCGAATACAGCCGTCAAAGCTATTGTTTTTAGTGTTTTCATCTATTGGAATTTTTGTTAATAATAACAGGACAGATAAATATATAAAAAAATCCCTTTTACAATCAGTAAAAGGGATTTTTATTTGATTCAAAAAAGAATCCAATTATTTTTTGATGTAAGATACTTCTTTTACAGCTTTAACTACTTTTTCTACATTAGGTAAAGCAGCTTCAATCAATGTCGGAGCATAAGGAAGAGGTACGTCAGCACAATTCACACGAATTACAGGAGCGTCCAAATAGTCAAATGCATTGCGTTGTACATTAAATGCTAAATCTGTAGAGATTGATGCCAAAGGCCATGCTTCTTCTACGATAACAAGACGGTTTGTTTTCTTTACAGATTCAATAAGTGTTGGGTAGTCAATAGGACGTACAGAACGCAAATCGATCAATTCTACACTGATACCTTCTTTTTTCAATTCTTCAACTGCAGGAATTACAACACGAGGAAGCATTTTACCGAAAGAAACAACAGTAACATCAGTACCTTCTTGGATAATATTTGCTTTTCCGATTTCCAAGTAGTACTCTTCTTCAGGAACTTCGCCTTTATCACCGTACATGACCTCAGATTCCATGAAAATAACTGGATCTGGATCAATAATAGAAGATTTCAATAAACCTTTAGCTTCGTAAGGGTTTGAAGGAACAACCACTTTTAAACCTGGTGTATTTGCAAACCAGTTTTCAAAGTTTTGAGAGTGTTGTGCTGCTAGCTGACCTGCATTTCCTGTCGGGCCACGGAAGACCATTGGGATAGAAAATTGTCCACCACTCATGGAGTGGATTTTTGCAGCGGCATTGATAACTTGGTCAATCGCAACAAGTGAAAAGTTGAACGTCATGAATTCAACGATTGGTTTTAGACCGTTCATTGCTGCACCAACAGCGATACCAGCAAAACCAAGTTCAGCAATAGGTGTATCAATGATACGTTTTGCACCGAATTCATCAAGCATACCTTGGCTTACTTTATAAGCACCGTTATACTCTGCAACTTCTTCACCTAATAAAAATATTTTGTCGTCTTTACGCATTTCTTCGTTCATTGCTTCACGAAGTGCTTCTCTGAATTGTATTTCTCTCATCAGTTGTAAAATAGTGTCAATTTTTAGATTACAAATCTACTATTTAAAATTGATATTTTGAAGATTTGACTAGCCTAATTGTATAGTTTTATGTCATTTTTTAATAAGTAAATGACTTTTGTATTAAATTTTGGAAAATAAGTCCGGCAAGAAATCCAATGTTTGTATAAGTGCCTTATTACTATTCATTATTGCCAGCTGAATGTTCCACGTGGCACGGTTTCTTTTTTCCACATAATTAGAGATCCCACGGAGCTCGATCACTGGAAGATCCATTTTGTCCGCAGCAAAGAAAACAGCCGCACCTTCCATGCTCTCGATACAACTGTTGGGGTTGAGCTGTTGCACTTTTGCGATACTATCGGCATTTCCATGTACCTTATTTACTGTAATGCCATGTCCTTGGGACAAAAAGGGGAGCATTACATTTTCACCATGAAGCAAAGACGATTCGAATCTGGATCTTCCGTAACCCAATTGTTCGATCGGAATAAATTGCTGATCATCTTCTGCACCCAATTCTACAAACGATTCTGAGGTGACCTGCACGACCTCTCCTATTTTCAGGTTGCGGTCAAAGCATCCTGCTATACCTATATTTATAAGGAGATCATATTCGTTTTCATGTAGTATCCGTCCTAATTCAAATGCTGTTGCAACCATCCCCACACCTGTGATTACCGTATCACAATTGGGGTAGTTGGAGGCAACCTCAAGAAAAGGTTGAATTTCAAATTGCGTAGCGGCTACGATTAATATCTTCATGATAGACTTCTTTTAAATAGTATGCGAAAATTACGAATTATAGCGGATGTCTTTAGTACATTAAAATAAAAATTGACAGCTGATCTTTACTTGTTAATTATATTACCATATTCTGACGGCATTCCTAAAATAGAAATGTTAAAATTGGGCCTAAAGCCGTATCTTTGTATTATTATGATATTTATAACTCGTCGTGAACGTTTTTGTGCAGCACATAAGCTGTATCGTGAAGATTGGAGCAATGAACAAAACGAACAAGTGTTTGGACTCTGTTCTAATCCAAATTGGCATGGGCACAATTATGACCTTTTTGTCACAGTCAAGGGGGAGGTAAATCCCGAAACTGGTTTTTTGATTGATTTAAAGATCATGAAGGAAATTATCAATCGCAGCATCATTGATAAAGTGGATCATCGTAATTTCAACCTGGATGTTGATTTTATGAAGGGTGTCATGGCTTCTACAGAAAATATTGCTATTGAAATATTCAAGATCCTGAAACCACTGTTTGAAGAACAAAGAGTGGCACTACATAGTGTTCGTTTGCACGAAACCGAAAATAACTACGTCGAATATTTTGGCGATTAATCTTTAATACATTTAAATAGTAGAAACTATGAGTCAACACTCATTTGACAACGAAGAGTTGGATGGATATATTAAGATCGACAAATACAATACTGAAAAAGTAGATCGCATCGCTTCTCATTATACAGATATATTGGAATGCTTGGGAGAGGATCCTAAGCGTGAAGGTCTGGTAAAGACTCCTGAGCGTGTCGCTAAAGCCTTGCAGTTTTTGACACATGGATATGATATCGATGCTGCTGAAGTGCTGAGAGGTGCCATGTTTGAGGAAGATTATAGCCAGATGGTGGTCGTAAAGGATATCGAAGTATACTCTTTGTGTGAGCATCACATGTTACCATTTTTTGGAAAGGCACATATCGCTTATATTCCAAACGGACATATTGTAGGTTTGAGTAAAATTCCTCGTGTTGTAGATATCTTTGCACGCCGTCTGCAAGTACAAGAGCGTCTGACCAACGAAATCAGAGACTGTATCCAGGAAACACTAGGCGCACGTGGAGTTGCTGTTGTAATGGAGTGCAAACACATGTGTATGGCCATGCGTGGTGTACAAAAGCAGAATTCTGTTACAACAACCTCGGCATTTACTGGAGCATTTCAAAATGATGTGACACGATCAGAATTTTTACGTTTGATCACAGCGGATCTTGCTTAATATTTTTATCGATAAATAATAAAAATAAGCCCTCGAAAAGCACGTCTTCTCGAGGGCTTATTTTTTGATGAAATTTGGAAATAAATACAAAAATCAAAAAAAGAGGATATTGCGTTTTTGGGCTTTTAAGGCAAGTCACTAAAAAATTCCTTTACAAACCGATAATTATATCGATCTGTTTTTCAGTTGTTTATAAAAAAATATTTTTATCATAAAAATGTTTTTTGGTACCTTTGTGGTTATGGAAATTGTTGCCGACGATTTGGAGTCCTATTTGGAACATACTACAGACGATGAAAATTCGTTACTGAAAAGGGTAAATCGGGAGACATATTTGAAGGAAACAATGCCCCATATGTTATCTGGTCATTACCAGGGAAGAGTTCTTTCTTTATTGAGTAAATTGGTTGCTCCAAAACGTATTTTGGAGATCGGAACTTTTACGGGATATGCAACATTATGTCTCGCAGAGGGTCTTCAGCAAGATGGGGTTTTACATACCATTGATATCAATGAAGAGCAACAGGAAAGAGTCCAAGGTTATTTTGATACGTCTGAATTCGCAGATAAAATCAGATATCATATTGGCGATGCAGCGGAGATTATACCCACATTGAATGAAACATTTGATCTGGTATTTATTGACGCTGATAAAAAGAGAAATTTATATTATTTCGAAACGATAATAAATCAAGTTCCGTCTGGGGGACTTATTTTGATTGACAATGTCTTATGGAAAGGTAAGGTGTTAGATTCAAAACCAGACAACCAAACAAAGCAGATCATTGATTTGAATGCACGTTTAGCTCAGGACAAGCGCGTAGAAAAGGTAATATTACCGATTCGAGACGGACTTTTTGCATTGCGCAAGAAGTAATTTGAGAACTAAAACATTCTTCATGAATTTAAAACAATTAAAAAGCTTTGTACTGGTACTGGCTTTGGCAACTTTTGGAATTTCAAAAGTTTCAGCTCAAAGTGCGGCATATGTCGATAAGTACAGTCCAATAGCAAAAGAAATGATGGAGGAACACGGAGTTCCAGCATCGGTTATCTTAGCCATCGCTATGCATGAAAGCGGAAATGGTGGTAGCAGGATAGCAAAGAATTTGAATAACCATTTTGGTGTCAAAGGAAAGAACAGAAGTACCGTTATTCGGTCAGCTTACAAAGGTTATAGGTCTGTATTAGACTCATATGATGACTTTGTAGGAATAGTAAAAAGAAAGAAGACTACTCAAAGCCTTTTTGAAAAACATCCAGGAGAAAAATATGAAGCTTGGGTAAAGGCGATAGCTCGTTCGGGATACTCTACGAGTAGAGACTGGACAGCGAAAGTACTTAAAACGATCAAACTATATCATCTTGATATGTTTGATAACGATTCCAAGCAAAATAAATTCTCGTCAACAAAAAAATAAGCACGACATTATTGCATGAAGAAGTTTTTTTATGGCATGATTGTATTCATGATGTTGATTACATCATGTTCAAGCCGGAGAGGCACCTTATCGTCCTCTAAGTCCGGATCCAATTCAAAAACTTCTTCATCTTCTTCCGTAGGCCGACCCACCATTGCTGGAAATGACTACATTGCTCAATATAAAGATATAGCAATTGCAGAAATGAACAAATATGGTATTCCGGCCAGCATTAAGCTCGCTCAGGCTCTGTTGGAGTCTGGCAACGGCAATAGCTACCTCGCACGTGAAGCAAATAATCATTTTGGTATTAAGTGCGGCGGCGTATGGAAAGGTAAATCCGTGACCCGTCCCGACGACAATATTAATGATTGCTTTCGTGTATATGACAATCCTCAACAATCGTTTAGGGATCACTCCGAGTTTCTGCTACGCCCCCGTTATTCGGCATTGTTTAAGTTGGATAAGGATGATTACAAGGGCTGGGCTAAGGGACTGAAGGCTGCAGGATATGCAACCAACCCCCGCTATCCGGATCTATTGATAGAAATGATAGAACGATATCATCTTGATCAATATGACCGAAGAGAGACTCCTAAGGAGAAAGTCGTGCGTGAAGAGGTTGTAAAAGAAGAAATCGTCCAGAATGTTCAGGAGACCCCTCCTGCTACTGTGAAGACTGAGGAGATCAAAAGCCCTTTAGCGATGCGTATTCACGAGGTGAAAGCGCAGGAAACGCTTTATTCGCTTAGTAAGCTCTATAATGTCTCTGTCGAACAGATCAAATCATTAAATGGCCTTACAGATGAAGCATTGTCCCTAGGACAGCTATTGGTTATATCTAAATAGTTACGCTTTAAAAGATGTTAAATATTTCAGTTTTGTATGGCGATATAGTAGTTTTACGAAAGTGAAACTAATACGCTATATTTTTCTGTTTGTAGCCATACTAGGCATTACCCCCCTACTTTTTTGTCAAGAAAAGAAAGTTGAAGGGATCGTATTTGACAAAAAAACCAAGCAACGTATCGGAAATGTGAAACTTGCCAATCTAAGGACGGGAGAGGTATTCTATAATAATATTAAAGGTGAATTTGACTTTTCTGCCCGGATAGGTGATCAGATTGTTGCAATGAGCAAGGAATATTTTTCAGATACCCTTGCTGTTGACAATAAGGGATTATTATTGTTTCATTTAATCCGGGAGTCGATCTATATTGATGAGGTGCAGGTATCAGCACGAAAGAACCCTGAGGAAATTCTGAGAAAAGCCAAAGAAGATTATGAGAAAGCCTACCGGTTGGCCGGATATGGTGATGTATTTTCGGTGGGGCCTACTGGGGCGGGACTGAGCATCAACTCTATTTATAGCTTGTTTAGTAAGGAGGCTAAAAGAGCGCGTAGACTGACTAAAACCATAGAAAACGATTATAAGGAAAATGTAATTGATTATAAATTTACGAAGGAACTTATTAGTAAGGTCACGGGGCTCAATTTTGAAGAGGCCGAGCGATTTAGGAGAATATTTAGACCCTCCTATTTTTTCATTCTGGCGGCAAGCGATTACGAAGTAACAAATTACATCAAAGATTGCTATTCCCGTTATCGAATAAACCCTTCTCAATATTTTATTGATCCTTTTCCAACAATTAATTATAAATTAGTACCGTAAACAAAAAATAGACGTTTTCAGAATGAAGTTATTCAATTTTGTCGGCATGGCTTTGCTTTGCCTTTCTTTTACAAGCATAAAGGCGCAGGATCTGAAAGATCTTAGAGCAAAACCAGATACCGTAATTTCTGTCCAAAAAGAGCAACCTTTAAATATCAAAACCATTCGTCCAGTGGTACCCAAGCTCAATCTTGAGGTTGATTACTGGAAGCATTGGACCAAATTTGGGATCAATCTAAACCAGGCATCCTTTAACGATAATTGGAAAGGTGGCGGTGTTGGATCTATTGCTGTTGGTCTCAATGCCAATCACAAATCGGACTATACCCGTGACAATTTTAATTTCGTGACTGAAGTTGACCTCCGGTACGGTAAGATCAAGAATACGAATAATATCGCTAAAAAGAATAATGACCGTATATTTTGGGATAACAAGTTGTCTTATAAATTGTCGGCAAACTGGGCCCTGTTTACATCAGTAACCTTCGAGTCACAGTTTGATGCGGGCTATAAGTATAAAACCGTGAATGGCAAGGACACGATCGATTATATTGAAAATGCATTTATGGCGCCCGCCTATCTAACAGAATCATTCGGTCTTGAGTATAAGCCGAGCAATGAGTTTTCGTTGCGTTTTGGTACGGGTACTGCACGGCAGACGTTTATTTTGGATGAGCGTGTAAAACCTCGTTCCGGAGAGGCTTTTTATGAGAAGTATGGTTATTACAGAGATCCTGCAAACCCTACGGTGGGAACAGGGGAACGATTTGGTGTAAAAGAAAACCGCTCTTTTGCCAATGCGCTCGCATTCCAGCTTACGGGTAACTTGGATAAGAACTTTACGGATAAACTGAATGTGAAAGCACGTTATAATCTGTTTGCTGATTACGAGAAAATTTCAGATCCAACCCATCGTCTTGATGTCACAATAACAGCGAAAGTAACCCGGGTAATCAACGTCAATCTAAACGGGATTATGATCTATGATCCGGATGTTATTTCAAGAGTTCAATTGAGCCAGTCATTGGCTATGGGAATAGTTTATAGTTTACCAAAATAATGTTTAGACCAGTGTCAATTGGGATCATACTTGCTGTTTTTATGTCTTTGGCTGGCTGTAAGTCCAAGGGACAAGCTGCTGTGGCCAAGCCATTGGTGGCGTCTTTTGCCCCTGCGGTTGTACTGGAGGAAAAAGTTGTCGCCAAACCCGACACCAATCTATTGACACCCCAGGAGAGAAAGGTCATCTTCTTACAAAAGACAGGGACTCACCCTTACTGGCGCCAAGCAGAAGCCATTCATTATGATGTTCGCAAGCCAAATTTTGTGATTATCCACCATACAGCACAAGATAGTGTTGGTCAGACGATAAAAACGTTTCAGATCCCACGCACCAAGGTCAGTTCACATTATGTGATTGGTCGAAATGGTGAGATTATTCAGATGTTGAATGATTATGTACGATCGTGGCATGCCGGTGTGGCTAAGTGGGGATCCATTGTGGACATGAACTCTTGTTCTATTGGGATTGAATTGGACAATAATGGTAGAGAACCTTTCCCAGATGCTCAGATCAATTCGTTGATGACCGTTTTAGATACATTAAAATCACGATACCTGATACCTGACAATAATTTTATTGGTCATGCAGACATCGCTCCGGCACGAAAGAATGATCCTAGCGTTTTCTTCCCCTGGAAGAAGCTTGCGAGCAGAGGATTTGGTATCTGGTATGATGAGGGCCAACTGGTTGCTCCTCCTGACAGTTTTAATGCCATTGACGCGCTTAAAATCATCGGGTATGATACATCCAACCTAAAGGCAGCTATCGTTGCATTTAAGCGTAAATTTATTGTACGGGATACAACACCCGAGCTGACCATATATGATAAGAGCGTACTTTACAATATTTACAAGAAATACTAATAAGCTGTCAAAATACGAATTTTGATAGATGATGCTAGATAAGATATTGGCATCTCAGTCTATAAAAATGAAAAGTCCGGGTTCGCTATGAATCCGGACTTTTTTAATATTGGCGGGGATTAAGAAGACCTCTGCTAATTAAGTACAACCTCGTAATCAGGTATCTTATTTGCGAGCAAGTCACTTAATTTTTCCAAGTTGTTCTATTGCGTATTGCTTGTATTTGGTATAGCCGAATTATTTCTGAGCGAAAGCTGTATAAAATATGCAATTATCATGACGGCCAGACAGCCAATGAGATTCAGCCAGAGAAAAGGAATTTTGTCTAGGTACCAGATGCCAACGACAAAGATTTCAGAGAGGATCGCGGCGATGAAAACAGCCTTTCCCTGAATTTTTTTCATATAGAAAGCAACGATAAATATGCCTAGGATTGTGCCATAGAATAAGGACCCCAAGATATTCACTGCCTCTAAAAGATTGCCCAGCTTGTTGGCATATAGTGCAATAACCACGGTGAAAATACCCCAAATTAAGGTAAATATACGAGACCAGAGGAGATCCTGCTTTTCGGTTGCGTTGCGGTTTATAAAACGTTTGTAGATATCTATGGTTGTCGTTGAAGCCAGTGAGTTTATGGCACTAGCGGTGGAGCCCATAGATGCCAGAAAAATAACAGCGATCAGCAAACCGATCAGACCTTTCGGAAAAGCTTTAGTTATAAACGAAAGGAAAACATAGTTATTGTCGTTTGTCTCAGCTGCAGGATTGTTTTTCTTGATAAGTGTCAGTGTGCTGTCTTTTACTTGTTGCATTTGGGCATTCAGTTGATGCAATGCTGTTCGGGAGGACTCGATGTTCTCCTGATCATCCTGATCCAGTGCCGTACCGAGACCATTGACGAGAGATTCACGTTGTTTGAATAGCTCGGTGTGTTTTTGTTCAAGCTCTTGGTAGGAAGCCGCATATGGACTTTCTTTCAACTTCTGGACTTCGACCTGGTTAAAGAAGATCGGTGGCTGGTGGTATTGATAATAGGTAAATACCAGGATACCGATCAGCAGGATGGCAAATTGCATCGGGATCTTTAGAAGTCCGTTCATAATTAGCCCCATTCTGCTTTCCTTTATGGAAGATCCGGTGAGATAACGGCCTACCTGGCTCTGGTCTGTACCAAAATAAGAAAGCTGGAGGAAAAACCCTCCGATCAGCCCAGTCCACAACGTATAATTGTTATTCAGGTCAAATGTGAAGTCCAGGGCATTGGTTTTGCCCGATTTGCCGGCGATATGCAGTGCTTTCGAAAGACCGATGTCCGCCGGAAGAAGATGGATGACAAGCATGCCCGCAATAAGCAGGGAACCAAATATTATGCTCATCTGGAGCAATTGTGTATGTGATACCGCTTTTGTACCACCATAGGTGGTGTAGATAACCACAAAACTCCCAATGACCAGAGTTGTTAAAGTCAGATCAATATGGAGAATCGTTGAGATGATGAGCGCTGGTGCAAAAATGGTAATACCAGTGGAAATACCCCGTTGGATTAAAAAAAGCAGTGCTGTAAGCCCGCGGGTCTTAACATCGAAACGTTTCTCAAGAAATTCGTAGGCAGTGAAAACTTTAAGTCTGTGAAATATTGGGATAAAGGTAATACAGAGTACAATCATGGCCAATGGGAGACCGAAATAAAACTGTACAAAACTCATTCCTGAGGAGTATGCTAATCCGGGAGCAGACAAAAAAGTAATGGCACTCGCCTGAGTGGCCATTACCGAAAGCCCGACATGGTACCAAGGCAAAGAACGATTGCCCAAAAGATAACCATCAATATTTTTGATCCCTCGACTTTTATAGATGCCGTAGGCGACAATCGACAAAAGTGTTAGTAATAGAACGGCCCAATCTGCTGTACTCATGAATAATGTTTCGTAAAAAAGTACAGAAAAAGGATAAATATAAATAGCCAGATAACGACCATCCAATAGTAGCGTTTCCAGCTATTCATCCTGTATTTTATCTGTCTGAAGGCTTTTGAGGATAGATAACACTGTTAAAAAACGCAGCGATAATCAATCCAATAACCGCACCGCCAATGATGCTTAAAAATGTCTCATTTGCAGTGAAGCCAATTAATGCACCAAATACTACAGCGACCAAAAGGATGATCCCTTTTGCTTTGCCAGCATCTATCGTTGTGCAGTTGTTGTCAATCTGATTTTCCATTGTGATATTTTATTTTGATTTTGATAACAAATTTACAAATAATCTGTAAGCTCCAGGAATTCCAGCAGGTAATTGTCTAAAAAAAGATAGCGATGTATAGACAAATTTTCCTTTCCCGTAGTCCGTAATCAATAACGATCCCTTATGCAAAGGCTCACCAGGGTCCTGTATGGCGATTGGTGTACGGTATCTCTTGTCGATATTTTCAGCGAAATACAATCCCCTCTCCTGTACCCAATTGTCAAAGTCTGCTTTTGTAATTTTATTGGGATAATTGAAAACCGGATCTTTTTCATCAAAATGAACATCGGCAAGTTCATCGGTAACCCGACTCCTTCCAAGACTAAAAGCATAGGGGCCAAAATTTTTCGAAACTAAGCCATTGCTTACGTTGTATTGCTCGAGCACGGTTCCGCCGTTATTCACATAATCCAATAGTCTATTTTGAATCTGTGCGATATCTTTATTGACATTAAAGATCCTTACGCCCAAGATGACCGCATCATAGCCTGAGAGATCACTTTTTAATAGCTGTTCGCCTGTTAACACATCCACTTTGATGCCAATTGCACTGAGCGATTCCGGAATCAGATCTCCTGCGCCATGGATATAGGCTACTTTTTTAACTTCATTGTTTAGATTGATATTGCTCATTTTTATAGCAACATCAGGGAAATATACAATCTCCGGAATATGGTTATAAGCTATTGTTTTTATCTCTTTTAGTCTATCCTTTTGATTGACTTGAAAAAGCAGTGTATCAATGGACGAAACAGTGGCATCTAAGGGGCTTATAGTGATCTCTTTGGAGAGAGTGCTGACATCAGAGGCAAACTGGAGGTCAAATGAAGCGGGAGATATTTCCCAGCCTTTTGCTCCAATAGTCTTTACATTAAATGATTGTGCCGGATCCTGTCCATTTTTTTGGAACAACAGGTTTACTTTGACAGATTGGGCATTTTGAGTCAAAGCCAATGGGCTGGAACTCCTTGCTGTAAGCTGTGGAAGAACAGCTATTGGATTATAGATTTCGCCACGAACGGGGTCGGTATATTTATATTGTATATTCTGGTCAAATGCAATTGCAGTGCCATTGATCAATAATTCAAAGCGTACTTTTGGATTATTGGGGTTTTCGGGATAACCGGTGAGATTGAAGTCACTGACATTAAATTTTCCTTTGGCGTGAGGTTCATTTAGCCAATAAGGCTGTGTTGAATTTGTAGCACTAATGGTGGTAGCATCTTTTAAAAGAAGGTTGTTGACAAGGTTTTTATGGATCTCTTTGCCATTTAGCTTTGCCAATTGTACGGTAACATCCGGACGTCTTGCAATAATGGCGTTGTCGACATTGATCTGATCACCTACCGCATAATCTGGATTTTTTGCGATACTTTCAAACCAAATTCCAGCACAGGCTAAGATTAATTTTTCTACCTCTTTTTTCTTCTCATTTTTCCAGTACGTATCATTGATCTGATCCAGGGCTTTATAGAGCTGGATCAGATCGGGCAAAGCCGATTCAGGCTTGTCCATTTGATAGGTCTGATTGACTTTTGCGATCAGTGACTGTACTGTTCCGCTATTTGGGACTCTTTTCCAGGAAGTATCTATTCCTTCCAGTGGAGAAGCTTTTGCGGGAGTACCGTCGACATATTCAAAATACTCGATGGATGAACCACGTTGAGCGGCAGATCCGAAGCCTTGGCTTTTGTGGGAAGAACGGCTATGCGCAGCAATTTCACCATAGGAAGCACCTATCAGCGCATTATAGTTTCCGATATCCACCTTTAGCTGATCTTCGCTTGTGTTGTCCTGTCCCCCGAAATTAAATGTATTCCAAAGGAGACGTTTCGCCTGCCAGGGTTGTACATATTGAAGCTGCTCTGGAAACTGTTTGGGATCGGCTGCGGCTTTGAAAGCTTCGTGTGCCAACATCGCTGAGGCCTGGTGGTGACCATGTCCGCCCCTGGCATCGGGGGGAAACCTTGTTATGATGACATCAGGTCTGAATTTGCGGATCAACCATACTGCCTCGGCGAGCACCCGTTGTTTGTCCCAAAAGGCAAACGTTTCTTCGGGCGTTTTGGAAAACCCAAAATCATAGGCTGAGGAAAAAAATTGTTCCCCTTTGTCGATCTTTCGTGCGGCAAGAAGTTCCTGCGTACGGATCAGTCCCAGTTCGATGCCTTGTTCGGTACCGATAAGATTTTGTCCCCCGTCTCCACGGGTCAGGGATAAGTAACCCGTTCTATATTTTTTCTCCTGGGCGAGCCAAGCGATCAGACGGGTATTTTCGTCGTCCGGATGTGCTGCAAAGTACAGGACAGAGCCTAAAACATTCAGTTTTTCTAGGTTAAGCTTAATCTCGGCGGCATTCCACTGCGGATTTTGTGCTTGTACAGTCGATTTTGACAGCATACTAGCCAATAGAATAATGACAGAAAGAAAGGGTTTTCGCATGTTTAAAGATAAAGATTTCATCCAAAACCGCATCGTTGTACATTGTAATTTTAATGTATATTATTCGCCATAAAGTAGGTGAAACCCCGCGAAAATAAAGGAGTTAGCTTAAAATTCAGCTGAAAACAAAAAACGGAAATTCCAACCAAGTTGAAATTTCCGTTTAACAATTAAAATATTTTTTCCTGAAACGAATTTTTAGAGAATAGTTATTTTGTCGCTTCGCTCCAAGTGGCAACCTTTAACATAGTAAATATATGTAGAAAATATTTAGTTCTGTCAGATTCCTTCAATTAGTTTTCCACATTGCTAAATTTTGTCAACAATTTAGCTTTTGGGCAACTAAAAATATGAAAAGAAAGTTTCACTTCAGGGTGTTTAATCAAGCAAAATTATTTGTCAATTGCTCCTAAAACACGTTTCATGAACATATTTAAGGCATCTTTTTTCGAATTACCTTCTTTTATCAATTTATCAACCTCTACTGCTCCGTATAGGTTAGAAATTAATTCACCGATCACGTCGAGTTCCTCATCTTTCAATGGAGCTTCAGTAAGCGCTTCCAATGTCTCGATGGTCTCCAATACATAGTCGACATCATTCTGTTCGATGAATTCTGTAAGATGTTTAATTACCGGCAGCTTCATTGAATAATTCTACTAATACGTCCAACTTATTTGTTTGTACTTGATTCACCAATTTACCGTTTTTAAATGCAGCAAATGTAGGCAGGTTATTGACGTTCGCCAATTTGCGTGATTCAGGGAATTTTTCTGCATCAGCGATGATAAAAGGAACACGCTCATTTTCGCCAGACAATTTCTTGAATTTTGGTTTCATGATTTTGCAATTACCACACCAGGTAGCAGCATACTGAACCATCACAATATCGTTATTGTTTACAATTTCTTGTAAATTATCGTTTTCTAATTCTTGTAACATGATTTTATTATTAAGGTGATTGATGGAGAAATCAACAGGAGCCGGGATAAAGGCCCCTGTTGATAAGACCTAGGGTCTTTTATTGTTAGTGTTTAGCTAAATAGTCAGCTACACCTTTTCTGTCTGCATTCATTGCATCTTTACCTTCTTCCCAGTTTGCAGGACATACTTCGCCAAATTTTTGTACGTGAGCGTAAGCGTCGATCAAACGTAAATATTCTTTTACGTTACGGCCCAAAGGCATATCGTTTACAGACTCGTGGAATACACGGCCAGTTTCGTCGATCAAATAAGTAGCTCTGTAAGTAACAGCAGATCCTTGTGCTAATGTACCATACTCAGGATGCTCAACTTCTTGAACGTCTAAGATACCTAATACACTAGATAAGTTGCGGTTAGTATCAGCTAAAATAGGATATTCAACACCTTCGATACCGCCATTATCTTTTGCAGTGTTTAACCAAGCAAAGTGAACTTCGTTTGTGTCGCAAGAAGCACCGATTAAGATTGTGTTGCGTTTTTCAAATTCAGCAGCAGCCTCTTGGAAAGCATGTAATTCTGTAGGACATACAAAAGTGAAATCTTTTGGATACCAGAATAAAATTACTTTTTTACCTTCTTTAACTGCTTTTTCGAAAATGTTGATCTGCAAATTGTCGCCTAAATAATCGATTGCATCTACCGTAATGCTTGGAAAACTTTTACCTGTGAAACTCATAATATATCTTTCTTTTTTTGTTGGCACAAAGATAAGGCAACTCCGATCAAAAAGCGAATTGATTTTACCAATACACTATCGTCAAAATCTATTATGACTAGAATATAACAATAAGTTTTTATTATATTAATATGTGGTTGATGATGTGTTTATACGGGATCTGGGATGTTTCGAAAAAATAAAGCAATTCATACTGGGGTAGTTACAGATTAATGCATCAAAATAGTTGCACAAGTGCTATGCAAAACCTACTTTTGCGACGTTCTATTTCAAAATAGCGCAATGCTGGAGGGGTTCCAGAGCGGTCAAATGGGACGGACTGTAAATCCGTTGCTTCGGCTTCGAAGGTTCGAATCCTTCTCCCTCCACATTTTTTTTCTTTATAAAATTCACTTTAAATTTTCCTGTCAAATAGTTGAGCACATTGCACCGATTGCAATCTGTTTAAGATGGCTGCATTGACCTGTTGTGTTTATAGTTATGGGTGAACTGTCGCAGGGTATCTAAGGCTATTCCGGATTAATTCTTAGTTACTTCGTTATTGGATGTATATGGTCATGCAATGGTCGTTGAGTCATTGTTGAACATCATCATCGAGCTATTTTTTTCTTAATGATGGAAGCCTACAAAAAATATAGGATGGATTTTCATATAGCTATTGACTTATTTGTAAAATAAACCTAAGTTTGGCTTTTGAAAGGGCCCCGTAGTTCAACGGATAGAATAGATGTTTCCTAAACATTTGATAGCAGTTCGATTCTGCTCGGGGCTACATAGAGAGAAATGATAGTAATGATATCACTTTTCAATTGCAGGAGAAATACGATAAAAGGTATTTCTCCTGTTTTATTTTAAGACAGAATCATCTTTGCTATTCTGTAGTGCTATTCCTCTAATTTGATAAAGAGAAGCTTGTCCATGGTCATGACAGAGACCCGCTTTTCGGGAGTAAAGCCTAATTTTTCTAGCCAGAGGCTGCTTAACCTGATAACAGGTACTCTAGTCTGGCACCAGCGATTAAATTTGATTGTTGGTTGGATTTTTAAGCTCCTGACCTCAGGTCGTGTGCTTATTTGCTTCTTGAGTGTACGCATAACTTTTTGAAGATTTTAAATAAGTAGCCCAACGGTGCTGCGTACACTCAAAAAGAATTGATATGTGCAGGACTTGCACCTGCTCTCCGCCGGGCATATTGTTAAACATTAAAGTTGTCATTTCGATTTTCTTTTCGATTTTCTTTTCGATTTTAAATTTGTTCGCATAACAGATTTAATAAAAACCGATGTTATTATAAAGTATTGCATGGATTATTATTCTAACTGGAATACTTTTTGGAAACGCGCATCAATATGAAATAACATTTTTTGGCTTTTGAATAATTGGCTCTTGAATAAAAAACATACTGTGTTCCTGAAATATGATCAACTGTTGGTTCAAAAGGAAAGAGCGGGGATAGCACTAATTATAGATCATGGGATACAGAGAACATTAAAAAGAGATATATCTTTTAGTGTTGATCATCAATAAACTCATTATGTCATTAATTCTGTAACATTTCCGGACTTTTGTCATAATATTTTCAGTATTGGTAAAAATTGTGTTAATTTAAATTTTATTACAAATTAATGACTTACTAATGTTCGGCAGCTAAATTTGTCCGATAAAGCCTGTGAAATGATAAAAGTGATTCAGAATCAATTTAAAAGGATATATAATACCAATCGTGCCTTTTTCATAACCTTCGGTATATGGTTTATACTGATTGCCTCTATCCTACTTTTTGTTACAAAGAGAGAATCATTTCAGTTTATTAATAGTCATCATGCTCTGTGGGCAGATATTCTCATGACATTGAACACATATGTTGGGGATGGGATCTGTATTATAGCCCTAGCTCTTGTGTTTTGCTTTCTGAAAAAATGGAATTTTGCCAAGGGAATTTTTGGAACTTATGTTTTTTCGGGCTTGGTATGCTGTGTTTTGAAAAGTATATTTCATGCAGAGCGTCCGGCAGCGATGTTTAAAGGGGACCCGACATTCCATGTTGTCTCTTGGTTACCTGTGGCCTACGCCAATTCCTTTCCTTCGGGGCATACGACTTCTGCATTTGCTATGGCGGCGACTGTTGCTATTATTTCCAAGGACAAAAGAATAGGTCTGTTTTGTTTTATTCTAGCCGCGTTAACAGGCTATTCCAGAATTTATTTGGGGCAGCATTTCCTTGAAGATGTCGCGTTTGGATCACTATTGGGTGTGGGGACTACCTGTATTTATTTTATTCTTATGCCGATGATTTCATTCAATAAACGTCCGGTATCCAACTTTAAATTACCTCAAATCAAATTGATGGGAGCGGTCCTTCCGGTCATGATAAACAGAAATAGGTCAAAGCAAGAACGAAGACCATAGCGAACATGGTTAAGTACGAATTTGGCTGCCTTTCCTTAAATAGGGGTAGCCTTCCAGTCATACCAAACATGGCTAAGCCGAGGCGGGCAAAAACACCTATGGAGTGGCGGTAAAAAGCCGATAACAACGGTCGAATCCAACTAAATTCTTAAGAATATACTATCTAAGGTCAATAATGCTGCTAATTAGATTGCGTTTCCTTAAATAAGGAAAATCTTCCAACGATGCCAACCATAAGTAAGCCGAAGCAGGCGAATACACCGTAGGGAATCGTGTAAAAAAGCGGTGGAAAAAGCGGCGATCAATGTTAGGTATACATACTAAGAGTATACAATCTACAGCCAATACTGTTACGAATGTGGTTGCGTTTCCTTAAATAGTGATAATCTTCCGACCATGCCAAACATAAGTAAGCCGAAGCAGGCGAAAACGCCATAAGAATAACGGAGACTAAAGACCTCCGCGATATAGCCAATCAGCGGCGGTCCCATTAGAAAACCAAGGTAGCTAATGCTCGATACCATGGCCAATGCCACGCCCGATGGGACATTTTTGTTTTGGCCAGCGATACTATAGATCGACGGTACATTACAGGCAACACCGATCCCCACAAGCATAAAAGCAAGGGTACATACAATAAATTGAGGAAAAACGACCGAGGTCATCATGCCCACAAACATCAAGATTCCACTATATTGTAAGGTTCTTTTGCGTCCCAGTTTGCGAATTACACCATCACCCACAAAACGGCCTATAGCCATCATGATCATAAAAGAGGCATATCCCACGACTACGAATTTTTCGGGAGCGTGTACAATTTCCTTAAAGTATACCCCACTCCAGTCAAACATGGCTCCCTCGGTTGCCATACTGAAAAATCCAATGATACCCAGTTGCAAAAGGCTTCCCTCCGGTCTGGAAAAGAAACTCCGCTTTTCTTTCTGCGGCGATTTTCCCGGAACCAGATGCCGCTGATTAATCAAGGTATTGGCCGTTACGAAAGCCAATATAATCAAGAAATGAGGTAACGTATCCAGGCCAAGGTTCATGGTCAGCAGTCCAACTAGCGCTCCTGTAAAACCCGCGATACTCCAGGCGCCATGGAAAGATGTCATAATAGACTTTTTATAGATCTGCTCTGTAGCTACTCCCTGTGTATTGACCGAAATATTGCACATATTACCAGTTACACCAAAAAGAAATAGAATAGCCCCCAGTTGCCAGGCATTTTGAGCAAAGGCGATGGAGCAGAGGACCAATGCATAAGCAATCGGTACGATACTCAGGACTTTGGCACTGCCATATTTTGTAACTAGCTTACCGGAAAGAGCCATTGTCGCCAGTTGTCCCACAGGAAGCATCAATAGGATTGTTCCTAGTTGTCCTTCGCTCAAATGGAGGCGCTCCTTGATGACAGGGATGCGACTAGCCCAGGATGCGAAAGCAATACCCTGACAAAAAAAGAAAAGTGATACTGCAATCCGTATGCGATTGCGCTTATTGTAAAGATCTTCCTCTGAGAGAGTTAACGGTGCGTCCATAGTATTTGATTTGAGCGTGCAAAGTTACGGATAACTATTTCATTTTACGACAGGATCAATAAAGAAATTTGGCGGCCCAGTCTCAACAGAAAAAAGATCGTTAAGCGGAGCGAGCGTATAATCGGTAATTAAAGTCTAGTGATAATTATCTTCATAAACAACACTAATTATCTTCGTTTAATCGTTGGGATAAATTTTTATGTTTTAAATGTTTTACTATCAACATTCTATATATGTTACCTGTGTCTGATTCGATACTGCTAATTGCTACTATGATTAGATGCCAGCTATTGAAGGTCCCTACTTTACATTAAATATACGAAGATGTTCAAATAAGGCCTATTAACACCGGGCTAAATTCAATAAAAATGTAAAATTCGCAATACTTCCATGATTTTTCAATAAGCTATTCTATTTTTGTTAAAGGCAAACAATTATTAGCCTCCTAGATATAATGATAAAAAAACTGCTTTTGAGTGCAGTTCTGGCCTATGGCGGAACTGCTTATGTTGTTGCGCAACAACCGACATTCTTGTCTCATCCCGCGTTGACACCCGATGGGAAGGAGATGGTATTCAGTTATGAAGGTGATCTTTGGAAAGTAGCAAGCCAAGGTGGGGTTGCTGTCCGCCTTACTGGTATGGAAGGTAATGAGATCAATCCCCGAATCTCCCCAGATGGTAAATGGTTAGCATTCTCGGCTAATCAAAACGGGAATATGGATGTCTATGTCATGCCCTTAGCGGGTGGAGATATCCGTCAATTGACCGCGCATGACGCCTCGGATGAAGTGGATAGCTGGAGCTGGGACAGTAAAACGCTCTATTTTACTTCGACACGTTATAATCGTATGGGAGGTTACCAGGTCTCAGTAGATGGCGGTACGGCAACACGCTTATTTCCACATTTTTTCAATTATATCAGTGGGATCGTTCCTACACCATCGGGAGAGCTTCTGTTCAACGATAGCTGGGAAGGATATAGTTCGGCAAACCGCAAGCGCTATAAAGGAGCATTCAATCCAGATATCCGCTCCTATAATCCCAAAACAAAAGCATTTCAACAATATACAGACTATGTCGGAAAAGACCTATGGCCTACAATAGACCAAAAGGGAACAATATACTACGTTTCGGATGAAAACAACGGCGAATACAACCTGTATCAGCTCAACGGCAAGACCAAAACAGCACTGACAAGCTTCCCAGAATCCGTAAAGAGACCTTTTGTGTCAGCAAACGGCGAAAAGATCGTATTTGAAAAGGGTTATCAACTCTATATTTACGATGTCAATGGAAAGAAAACAATGCAACCCAATATTGCTTTAAACCGCAATCAGGTCCTCGGCAAGCTAAAGGAATTCAATATTTCGGGTAATATCAGTAATTTTGATGTCTCGCCAGATGGCAAAAAAATAGCTTTTGTATCCCGAGGAGAGCTTTTTGTTTCCGATAGCGAGGGCAAGTTTGTCCGTCAGATGTCCGGACAGGGAGAGCGCGTCATGGAGGTCAAATGGCTTAAGGATAGCAAAACTTTACTCTATAGCCAAACATTCCAAGGCTATCAAAATTGGTTTTCCCGCACTGCGGATGGCAAAGGTGAAGTGAAACAGCTGACCCAAGATCTTCGAAACAACCGTGACATTACCTTTAATGCCGACCGGACAAAAGCGGTATACCTAAGTGGCCGTGATGAGGTACGTACGTTGGATCTAGGTAGTCTAAAGAGTCAGACCGTAGTCAAAGACGAAATCTGGGGATTCCAAAATTCTTCGCCTTCATTTTCGCCCGACGGTAATTATTTGTTATTTACCGCAATGCGTAATTTTGAGCAGGACATCTTTGTCCATAACCTCAAAAGTGGACAAACGACCAACCTGACCAATACCGGTGTTTCTGAGATTAGCCCCTATTGGTCTCCAGATGGGAAGTATATTTACTTTGCCAGCAATAGAATAAAACCTCTATACCCTACCGGAATGCAAAATTTGAGTATTTTCCGTATGGCGCTGACCAATTTTGACCAGCCTTATCGCAGTACGAAGTTTGATGAATTATTTGCACAGCCTACTGTAAAGAAAGATTCAGTCTCAAATAAGCCAACAACACCTAAAAAAGAAAACGATGCCAAGGATAAGAGTAAGGCTAATGCAGATAAGAATAAGCCGACGGCCCCAAGTGCAGAACCAAAGAAAACAGTCTTGGTGCAGCTTGATCTTGAGGGCTTGCGGGATCGTATTGAACAAGTCAGCCCTGCATCCGGGACTCAGTACAGTCCTTTGGTAATCCAAAAGGCAGATAAGACCTATGTGTTCTATTCGTCTGACCACGAAGGAAAATTCAGTGCTTACCGTACAGTATATGAACCATTCACTGCTCCAAAAACAGAAAAAGTTATTGAGGGTGGAATGGGACAGATACAGGAATCGGCAGGCAAGTATTTTGTACTTCAACGCGGTATCATACAGAAATATAGCCTGGAGGGAAACAAGCTCGACGCAATAACCATGAGCTATAAATTTAATAAGGATCTGGAGAAAGAGTTTAACCAGATGTTTTATGAGACCTGGGCCAATCTGGAAGAGAATTTTTATGATAGCAACTTCCATGGTGTAGACTGGACCGCAACCAAAAAGAAATACGAAAAATATCTGGCCGGCATCAACGACCGGAATGACCTGCGTATTCTCCTGAATGATATGTTGGGCGAGCTGAACTCATCACACCTGGGCTTCAGTTCAATGGGAGCTGAAGAGCGTAAACCATTCGGCTTTGTGACCAACGAAATCGGCGTGGAATATGATAGCCAGAACCCTTATAAGATTAGTCGCATTGTGACCAATGGACCGGCGGCAAAGAAAGAGGTGGATATCAAAGAAGGAGATGTATTGGTCGCTGTCAATGGTGTTAAATTGAATACTGCGGCAGATCGAGACAGCTATTTTACCTGGCCATCATTAGAAGAGGAAATTCAGCTGACTTTGAGCCGTAATGGAAAAGAGGTTCAAACGAATGTACGACCGGCTTCCAGTACAGCTTTTAGGGAATTGATTTACGATGAATGGATCAAGGATAACCGTAGCCGTGTAGATAAACTGAGTGACAATAAGATCGCCTATTCGCACATGAAGAATATGTCGGGCGGCGAATTGCAACGTTTTCTCATCGATATGGCCGAGCAGGAAAATAACAAGCAAGGTATCATCTTAGACTTACGATATAATACCGGTGGAAATGTGCATGATGAGGTATTGCGCTTTTTGTCGCAGCGCCCTTACCTACAATGGCAATATCGTGGTGGGAAGCGTGCACCGCAAAGTAATTTCGCACCTGCAGCCAAGCCGATCGTGCTGTTGATCAATGAGCAATCGCTGAGTGATGCGGAGATGACTGCAGCGGGGTTCAAAGCACTGAAACTGGGTAAAATTATAGGTAACGAAACCTACCGCTGGATCATCTTTACCTCAGGTAAAGGATTGGTCGATGGCTCTTTCTACCGATTACCTTCCTGGGGATGTTATACCCTAGATGGACAGGATCTGGAGCAGACGGGTGTCGCACCGGATATTTTTGTGAAAAATACTGTACAGGACCGTATGGAAAATAAAGATCCGCAGCTGGAGCGTGCAGTGAAGGAAATCCTAGCTGATCTCAAATAGTGCGGTGATATGAATAAATGGCTACAGGCTGGGGGATCCCCTCCAGCTATAGCAGGACTATATCGAAAGGCGATTTCGAAAAATAGCTTCCAAAGTTGATTTGAAAGCGATAATATATATTGTGAACAGGCTGTGTCCGACCTTTTTTTGGATTCAGCCTGTTTTTTATTTTTACTGGTATTCCCCTATTCCCTCTTTACAGCTATTTAAAATTATTTTGTTCCGCCCTTGTGGAATCTTGAATTTTTGTGCATCCCTTACCAAACATAAAGAGATAGACATGGAAAAGATCATATTACAAGTAAAAGAATCCTGCACAGCAGATTGGGGTAAAATGACAGCACAGGAACAGGGACGCTTTTGTGGCAAGTGTGAAAAGGTAGTCGTTGATTTCTCGGAGATGAGCGATCAGGAAATTGTAGATCAGATCAAAAAATCTAGTAAAGGGCTTTGTGGCCGATTTTATGAAGATCAGCTGTTACGTGAACTGGATGCCAGTGTTTCCTTTGCAAAAAATCCGCTATGGCGCAATAGATGGAGTGGTATTGCTGCAGGACTGATGTTGATCGGTTCATTGAGCTTTCATACTGCGCAGGCTCAGAAGACCTTCACAACGGGAGAAGTCACTACGGTACAATCAAAAGGGGCAAATAAAACTGTCGGAAAGCAACTAAATCCAGACCATCGTGTTAATAATAAGACGACAGGAGAAGTGATTGTGGTACAATTGAAGGGAGATGGAACAAGTAAATCTGAAGGTAAAAAAATAAATTCAAACCTTCGAGGTAACAACAGGCAGGTATCATCAAATCAGGATAGCAGTAAAGTAAAGATTGCCGGAAAAATTGTCTGCGCTTCTGGAGGGGACAGTATGATGGGCACTAATGTGACCATAGGAAACTATCATACACAGGCTGATGAAAAAGGTAATTTTGAACTTTGGGTACCGCAATCGCTCCTGAACAAGAATCAGGAACTTCGGGCAGAAATGATCGGCTATCGAACTGTCGTCATCCCATTGAAAAAAGGAGCTAAAACAGCAATAAAAAAACCGATAGAGATGACGGTTAGGCCGATGATTATGGGAAAGATAGCTGCCCCTATGAAGTAAGTGGACATTCCCACGATGAATAAATATTAGTGTATGCCGATTTCTACCTCCATTTGTTCACGAGAATTTTAAACCCGTCAATATTGTTTCTGTCGATGATGATCAGCAGGCTTTTTTGGAAGCTTATCAGGAAATATCAGGTACGTATATGTCGAATTTAGACTTTGCGGAGCAGGTTTTTGACAGTTATCAGATGTTATATGAATTTGTAGAACCGATGTATGAACGCACATCCAAGGCGATCGAAGCAATGGCGCAAAAAATGAAAGGCAAAGAATAAAAAATCTATTTTATACTTGACTTTCTCTTTGGTGAATCTTACATTTGATTTATCGAATGACTTCGTAGCTCAGTTGGTAGAGCAACAGACTCTTAATCTGTGGGTCCTGAGTTCGAGCCTCAGCGGGGTCACCTTAGAAAAAAGCCGTTTTACGCAAGTAGGGCGGCTTTTTTTGTTTATTGGAAAATTATCGCCGTCTTTTTCTATAGTGCAAAAAATAATAGGATAATAGCGCACTGGACAGCATCAGCAATGCCCCCAAAATAAAAGGGGCGCCGGGAAAATGTATTGGCGCGTCGCCCTGGCTGAAATAATAAAAAGTCTGCGTCATCATCAGGGGGCCAAAGATTGCCGCAAGGCTCATAATACTATTCAGTCCACCTTGTAGCGCCCCCTGTTCGTTGGGTGGTACCTGCTCCGTTATGAGTGACTGTAAAGCGGGATAAGCAATGTTGCCTAGTACATAAGGGATCAAAAAAGCATAAAGCATCCAACTTTGGGTAGCAATGGCTAACAATATCATACCTAGTGCATACAAAAGCAAACCTATGTACACGCTTTTTTCATTTCCCAATCGTGGGGTAGTGTAACGAATAAACACACCTTGTACCAAACCTATCATTCCGCCAATTATTGCAAGCGAAACACCCACTTGAGCTTCTGTCCAGTCAAACTGATCCATGACAAAAAAGCTCCAATTGCTTTGTCCGGCGTGGCCTGCTAAATTAAAAAGTAAAAAGCAAACTGCTAATCCCCAAAGTGCAGGGTATTTGGAAAAAAGTTTTAGTGAACCAATGGGATTGGCTTTTGTCCAATAAAAAGGGCGGCGGTTTTCAGGTTTTAATGATTCGGGTAAAACAAAATAACCAAAAATAAAATTTAAAAAACAAAGAATATCTGCAGCATAAAATGGTGTACGCAATCCCCATGTAGTAAAAAGTCCCCCAAGGGCAGGTCCTATAACAAAGCCCAAACCAAAAAACTGGAAAAAGATTCGAGAATTGAATAGAAACCCGTTACTTTCTACGTAAGTAAGCCTCGATCGATAATAAATAAACCCATAATTAATGTAAATTAGCGTATTGCAATTTCTCCTTAAAAAAAGGAGTACTGACCATGATATTGTAAGCGGGATGTATCCATATTAAATATGACATGAAGATTTTTAAACGATTTCTATTTACGGCATTGATCAACTTTGGAATATCAATGCAAGTCATTGCACAAGTAACAGCATTTCAGGTAGACTCGCTTATGAAGTCCGCATTGGCCAAGTTAGAGGTGACCGGCGCAGCCATCGCAATTGTCAAAGATGGAAAAGTAGTCATTCAAAAAGGATATGGAACCCGCGATATAGATGCACCATTCCTTGTTAATGAGTATACTAACTTTCAGATAGCCAGCACGTCCAAAGCTTTTACCGTGGCCGCATTGGCAATTTTGGTTGAAGAGGGAAAGATTACCTGGGAGGATAAAGTAAAGGATCACATTCCGGAGTTTAAGATGTACAACGATTATGTCACCGAAAACATGAATATTGCTGATCTGTTGACTCATCGCAGTGGACTTGGACTTGGTGTTGGCGATCTCATGTTCTTTCCGGACGGGGGAGATTTTGGTGCAAAGGATGTCGTAAAAGTTTTTCAATATTTTAAACCCGTTTCCGCATTTCGGACTCAATTTGACTACGATAATTTACTTTATATTGTCGCTGGAGAGGTAATCCATCGTGTGAGCGGACAGCCTTTCGGAACGTTTGTCGAAAATCGTATTCTGATGCCTTTGGGAATGAATCGCTCAAAAGTGGATAAAAAGTCCATGCTGAAAGATGAGAATACTGCTAGCCCACATAGTTTGATAGCCAATAAAGTGAAAAGGATAAATTTTTTCGAAAACAGTGAAGCCGCAGCAGCAGGGGGAATCTACTCAAATGTTGCTGACATGACCAAGTGGATGTCTGTTCAATTGAATCGAGGAAAATACGGACATAATTTAGATTCAACCTTATTCTCTGTAGCCAATAGCAAACGGATGTGGACAATTCATACACCATTGGGGGTAGAGGAATCAAAACGCTATAAATCACATTTTTTAGGTTATGGGCTCGGTTGGTTTCTTACAGATAAAAATGGTTGTATGGTTGTTTCACATTCTGGATATGTACCAGGAATGCATTCTGAGGTGATATTGGTGCCAGATCTGAACTTGGGTATTACTATACTAAATAATTCAGATCACTCTGGTGGGGCACTCAATCATGCTGTAACAAACGCTATTTTGGATAAGTATTTAGGCTTAAGTGAACTGAAATGGGTCGACATGGGTGTCAATTTCCTTGCGCAAAACAAAGGTAAGGATGATGAGGCAACAACAAAAGTATGGGCGAAGGTAGATTCGCTAAAAAAACAGAAGGTTGATATTCAGAAATATATTGGTTCCTACTCTGATCGCTGGTTTGGAGAAGTACAAGTCTATCTAAAAGATAAGGAACTTCGAATCCGCAGTGTTCGATCTCCCAAATTAAATGGTTTAATGCATGTGTATGAGAAGGATATTTTCGCTATCCGATGGGATTATCAGGACATGAACTGTGATGTACTTGCAACCTTCACCTTAAATAAAGAAGGAAAGGCTGAAAGCATCAAAATGAAGGGGATTTCTCCAAATATTGATTTTAGCTTTGATTTTCAAGATCTGGACCTTCGTCGTAAACCCTAAATAACTGAATAGGACAATTTGTTTGCTTAAGAAATAGAACTAAAGCTGTCCAAATTTTACATTTAGATGCAACGAAGAGGGATGTTAAGTATAATTACTATTCAGTGTTTGGTTAAGTTCTAATGGGGTAATACGGCTGTATCACGGATATCAAATGATTTGATAAGTCCAGACCCCTGAAAGAAAACTCGGACACCAACAATCTTCCCGATTCCAGTAGGAAACAATCCCTGATAGGCAAGTTTGTCATTCAGTTCTATCTTAATCTTTCCCGATTTCGATACGCATTTGACTGCTACAGGTGAAGAGAAGTCAACTCCAAAAGCAGATAGATTGTTGGAGGTACCATCCAATAATTGTTCTCCAATCCACAATTGGAGTTCGCCGACACAGCCTGGTTTGGAGAGCGGAATCATAATTATCCCATCCGTTCCCAAGAGTGTTATTCCACTTTGTTGGCAAGGAGCATTAAGTTGCTGATATGTATTCTGAATGGCCAGGGATAGAGTGAAATTTTTACTGTCGATATTCCATCCCCTGGAAACCTGTGTTAATACAAATTCCGGTATTTCGGAATTGTAGTTATTGGTACTTTGTGGTATATCCTGTTGTTTCAGCCCCTGCCAGTCCCCATGATCAATCATTTCCTTGGGCAAATACATTGGAATAGGTTCCTTCGTTATAAAGCCCATCCAATCTTCGGATTCTATAAAAATATCATGCTCTTTGACAATAGAGTCATTGAGGACCAATTTTGCCCGGTAATATCCCGGACGGTAATAGGTACTGGCGTGTTCATGACGGTTTTTATCGACTTTTATCCTTCTTTTTGAATCCCAGTTTTGTTGAATAAAGACACTGTCTGCATTGGAATGACTTGCATCGTACTCGAATATGACAGTATTGGGTACCCCTGTTGTCACAGGTTTACTACTAAAGCTGATTTTACGATAGGATAATTCATTCGTTGATTTTCCTTGAAATCTATTGATCCCTATCAGAAATCCTGTTAATATTAACAGGATAAGGCAGCCATATGCTATTTTAGCAGGAGGTCTTCTCTTGAGCTCCTCTTTATTGTTTTGATCAGCGATGGGGATGGAAGATGTTAGTGTGCGCCAATTGGAGAATCCCGAAAATTTGGCTAACGCATCTAGTGTGCTTAAATTGGGATTGCTATTGTATTGTACCTTTCCCCAGATTCTTTTGAGGGTGCTTGTGCTGAGGACAACATTGGTTTGCTTATAAATCAATTCACTCAGGTTATCAAAATCCTGCGATTGCCAACCTGCGCTACTTCCCCACCCGACTTTTTCTTCGATGAGCTCTTTGCATTTGTTGATATGGTGTTGATTTTCAGTCATATTTAATCACGATTAAACTTGCACAGATTTGAACAAGCTATGAATTCAGGATATATCCATTGCGAACTATCTTTATCAAAGTATATTTTGCAATGCCTAATATAAACATCAAATCTTTTAACAATATGATTAAATTTAAAATTACATGCTGCTTGTGTTTACTCTTTTCTTTGCTGTCTATAGCATCAGGACAGGAGCCCGTCAAAACAAATTTATCTTTGGATAATTTATATCCTGTCAACAGGACAGTGACTGTAGAAAAGGACAGTACAGGAACACCTGTCGTCCATATGAATGGTCGGCCCAACGCTGGTATCGCATGGATAAAAGATAGTTCTTTTAAAAATGGTTATATCGAATTCGATGTCAGAGGAAAAGACCTATTGCAACAGAGCTTTGTCGGGATAGCATTTCACGGGATTAATGATACAACCTATGAAGCCATATATTTCCGCCCATTTAATTTTTATGCAAAGGATCAGATAAGAAAGAAACATGCGGTGCAGTATATTGCGCTACCAACAAATGACTGGCCCTATCTGAGAAAGCAGTTTCCCGATAAATACGAAGCACCCATAACATCTGTGGTGGACCCTAACGATTGGTTTCATGTAAAGCTCTTTGTAATCGGACAAACGATCAAAATTTATTTTAATTCGGATACTACCCCAGCACTTGAGGTGCAATCCTTACATGGAAAATCCGAGGGAAAAGTGGGATTTTGGACAGGTCATACATCAGATGGGGACTTTAAAAATCTAACGATTACTGCTAAAAATTAGAAGTATAAGCTATCGACAGAAGTGCTAATCGCATAAAACTACTTTCTTGTTACTTAATCCGGAAGATTTATTCCGTAAATTTGTACCGGAGGTAACGAGCTTATGAAAAATAAGAAGATTTCGATATTGTATGTTGACGATGAGGAGAATAACCTGTTTTCCTTTAAAGCAACATTTCGATTAAAATATAAGGTGTTTACGGCCATCAGTGGTGCCGAAGCGATAGAACTTGTCAAAAATAACCCCATTGATATCATTATCACTGATCAGCGGATGCCTGAAATGACAGGCGTAGAATTTTTGGAAGAAGTCATAAAAATTGATGCCGCTCCAATGCGCATCCTTTTAACGGGGTATGCCGATATGGCTGCAGTGGTCGATGCCGTTAATAAGGGAAAGATATTTCATTACCTCAATAAACCTTGGAGTGAGAAGGAGCTCGATGAAACAATTCAACGTGCTTATGAAGTGTATACTGAACGGCAAAAAATAATTGAAACGAATGCCCAGCTCGAAACGTCCAATGATCAATTGGAGTTTATGCTACGGCAAAAGCTGCTATCCTAAAAATGCTGTTTTTTAGGATAGCAAATCTTATTTGCTCGGTATCCTAACTGTAAATGTTGTTCCTGTATTTGGTGGCGATTGCACATCGATTGAACCCTGTAGCTTAAGCAGGGCGTTCTGTACATTGTATAAGCCAAATCCCATTCCTTTGGCCTGGTCACTGCCTCTAAAAAATAACTTGAAAATATCGCTGATATGTTCGGGCGAAATTCCAATACCATTATCCCTCACAACAATGGTCGCTTGTTGGTCAGATACGTCAACCGATAATTTGACAAATGGATTTGCCTGCTCTTTTTGCTGATATTTGAAAGCATTAGACAGCAAATTGTGCAAGATTAATTCCAGGATGGCTTTATCGCAATGAAATGGTTCTTTCTGCTCCACACGGATATCAAATGTTACATCCTTATTTTGTGTATACATTTTATAGAACTGTCTAACATTGTCAAAAAGCTCATCAAAATTAATTTCAGATAACATAAGTTCGCCTCTTCGCAAGAGGTAATAATCCCGTAAGCTATCGATGTAGGCGTCCAGACTGACCAATGAACTATCCATCAAGGTAAGCAACTCGTGGATGCGGTCTATACTGTTAAATTCTAGTCCTAGTTTTACCGCAGAGAGTACACCTGTCAACGGATCACGTAAATCATGACTCACACTATAGGCAAATTTATCGAGCTCATCGTATGCTTTCTGCAATTCTTGGTTCTTTGTCTCCAATAGTGAATTTGCGACATAAAATTTATTCGCCTCTTCGATCGCAGAGATAATTTCTTCACCCATCCAGGGCTTGCGAACGAACCGAAATATATGGCCCTTATTGATCGCATCGATAACCGTATCCATGTCAGCATAAGCGGTCAATAGAATACGGATTGGCTTCGGATAATCTTTTTTGATGCGGTGGAGAAAATCTATTCCCAATTCCCCTGGCATACGTTGATCACAAAAGATCACACGGATATCTGGATTGGAAAGAAGTATTTTTTCGGCTTCTGCTGTATTTGATGCGGTATGAATGACATAGTCGTATCTAAAATTTGCTTTAAAACCAACCAAGTTATTTGCTTCATCATCAATATATAATATTTCAATCTCCGTCTGCATAATTTTTATAATCTGGTTTATCTTCCCAAAATGAACGAAATTAATGATAATTTATCGAACTATTCGGGTTTACTTTGGCATCAATTTGTTTGTTGTATGGGAATGTATAATGTAAAAGCAGTTCCCTCTCCTACTTCTGATTCTACAATAATCTTACCATGATGTTTTGCAATGGTATTATAGGCAATAGACATACCCAGTCCAGTTCCTTCACCTACATCTTTTGTCGTGAAAAAGGGTTCAAAAATTCGGTCTCTAATGCTTTCTGGGATACCAATACCGTTGTCTGCTATTTTAACAAAAATAGCGGATTGATCAGCTGTAAGTCCCGTTTCAATACATAGTTGCCCTCCACTATTGCCACCGAATTTTTTGTCTATGGCATACACCGCGTTAGTGATAATATTCAGAAATACCTGATTCAGTTTTCCGGCATGACATTCTATTCTTGGTAGATTGCCAAGATTTTTTTCTACTTCGATCGAATTGTTTATCAAACTGTTAAGTATGATCATGGTGGACGTTAGACCTTCATTGATATCTGCAAATTTTAAGGTGTCTTCGTCGACACGAGAAAAGATACGTAAACTTTTTACAATTTCAGCTGTTCGATGAGCTCCTTCGTCCATTCCTTTCAATAGATAATCGACTTCGGTCTTCAGGTATCCGATATCCAAATCATCTTTAAATTTTTTGATCTGTAACTGTTTTTCGCTATCGGAAAGGTCTGTATTAAATGCAATACGTTCGACTTCGTCCAATGTTTCCCAGATCATCTTGATATCGCGCTTCAGTGGAGCGACATTGGAGGTGACAAAGTTTATCGGATTGTTAATCTCGTGGGCTACTCCCGCTGTCAACTGTCCTAAAGAAGCCATTTTTTCAGCTTCGACAAGCTGTGACTGGGCTTCTTTCAGATGTGCCAGTGTGGTTTGCAGTGATGCATTGGATTCTTTCAGTTCATGTGTCCGCTCATCTACCTTTTGTTCTAACACCGTATTCTGCTCACGGATAAGTTGTTCATTTTCCAAAGAAATAGCCAATTCTCGTTTTTGGGACTCATCTTTTTCCTGTTTAAGTATATTGATACTGTATGCCAGACCGAATGAAAGTAAAGCCATTTCGATAACTGAAGCGATCTGTACCGAATTGCTGGTAAAGTTGTTGTAGTCTAATATTCCATAGTCCTTTAACAAAAACACTACGGATCCCAATAATAGGACTGTCCAACCATAGACAAAGTATTTCGCGGGGCTATAGCCGCTGATCATGATGCGGTAGGATAGATAGAGGACAAACAAAGAGCCTATACCGGTGGTCACTTGCATCACAAAAAATGCGGGCTGTGTTAGATTGATCAATGCGAGGATGGTACCAAGGGCAAATAATACGATAAAGATCGTGATTATACGTTTTGATCGAGGAGCATTCTTCTGTAATTGGAGAAATGAACCCGCGAAGAGCAAGGCGCTAAGTCCAGACAAACAACCGAAAATAATCGGACCTTTGGTCGCAAAATAAGGCCAGTTCGGCCATAAATATTGAAAACTATAGCCTTTGATACCCATTTGAGTGATCCCTGCACAAACAACATATAGGACATAGTAGAGGTAGCCCTTGTCCCGGACAGAAAAAAACAGAAAAAGGTTGTATATCGCCATAATAAACACGATACCAATATAAATACCACTAAGGAGGCTATCGTTATTCATCTGCGTCATAAATTTGCGTTCGCTACTGAGGTAGATCGGCAATATGATTTGCTCAACACTTTTAATACGGAGAAAAAAGACTTTTTCTGACTGACAGTGCAGATGAATATCAAATATGTAATTGGGGACTTTGTATTTTCTTAGTGAGAAATTTTGGTGTTCTCCCAGTCTAATGGATCGATATGTACCATTCTCATTAGGGCTATACAATTCAATCTCATCCAATAATGGATAGGCGATCTCTAAAAGAAGATCTAAATCTTGTTTGGTATTATTTTTAACAGGCAGGCGTAACCAGATGGCATCGGGGGATGTCCCTAGGTTAGGCACCTCACTGTTTAGCGGTTGAAAGGCCGATGATGATGAAACTGTTGAAAAATCTGAGATTTCGGGGCCTGTATAGCGCTCGAGCATATGGCCAATCAGCAACCGTTGCCCAGATTGATCAATAGTGAGCTGCGCACGTGATGGCAGGTATGCGAAAATAAAAAGACAGATCAGGAAAAACCAGCGCTTCATCTTTAGGATACTATTTTTTAGCTTGAGCGATTACTAAATTCATGGAGACTAAAAAACAGCCAGATTCATCCAATTGGTTCAGTGTTAGCTGGAAATCGTCATATTCTGCTTGACTTAATTTACCCTTTTCACACATCTCCAATAGTATTTTATCCAAAAATAAATAACGGCTAGCTTCTTCCCTAGAGCGTGTTACCATATTGAATGTTTGCAGTTGAACCTGTTGAAATCCATTTGCAAGGAGATCTGTTGTCAGTTTGTTGCCTGCCCAACCGTTATTGACTTTATCTTCTGTCAAGTAATGACATATTTTAGCCTCTATATCCACATGTTGCGTATAAAAAGTCAGGCTATTCCATATTGTTTCTACAATAACCAAGGGTTGCCCTTTGCGCAATATGCGATAGACCTCCTGAAACATGTTTTGCGGAGCTGTCAGATGCTGAACAAGTCGCTCCATCCGTACGCCCGAAACGCTCTCATTCTCAAAACCAAGCTGATATACTTCGCCCTGTACGAAATTGACGTTGCTGACGCCCTTGCTCCCCGACTTGGCATGATCGATCAATACAGCGTCATGGTCAACGCCAACGACCTGTACATTGTTTCCTAACATATTTGCAAGGTTAACAGCGTCCATTCCGGTACCGCAGCCCAGATCGGCAACAAGCCCTTCTTTGATTATGTTGAAAGGGCTATAGGAATGTATTTTTAGTTGCTTGAGAAAGTCTCCGGTGTCCTGTAAATAATTGGCACCATAGTGTTTAGTATCCATTACAAAATATTTAGATTACGATGATCTGCTTTGAGATCTGCCGATGTGTGTTGCAAATTTTTTATGACTTCGTCAAGATCCCAACGATCTAAATTGGGAATGTCTATTTGATAGTGAATTTCAATTTCTTTCTTTCGCAAGGTCTCTATCCGGACAATATTGGAATTGCTTCGGAGTGAAAATATTGCCTCCTTGTTTTCCTGATCGGCTTCGGTTAATGTATCCAGATTTCTCATGATCATAACTGTTGCCAATAAATCCAATTTGGGATAGTAAAAAGTTCCATTGTTACCAACGCTGGTATCTATCCGATAACCGACACTCTCAGCCAGTTTTACTGTGTATGGAGCACATAGTGCAAACAGGGATTTGATCCCGATCTGTGTACTGATAGCTGCTCCGGCTCTAGTGAGGAAGATACTGCCGATGCCATAGCCTGCGATCTCACGGGAGTTCCATAGACCACAGCCTTCTCCGGTACCGTGAAGTGCGTAGTCGTATACTAAATCGTAGATACGTGCATCCATAGCGCCTGTAGCCTGTTCTATCGGTAGTGGTTCACTCCCTCCAGCAGCATGTATCCGAACTCCTCCATATACCTTCTCACCGTCAAGTGACTCTACAATAAGGACGAATGATGCCGGATTATACATCCAGTCATTTTTGGATGAAGTAACTTTCTTGACACCTATTGCTGTCAAGACATGGGCATGCCCTTCTATAAAACGTTCACAGGTTTTAGGATCGTCGATAGCACGAAATGCTCTTAGTCTAACTACCGGACGTCCCTCGTTGAATAATAATGCCACCGAAATGCTCTAATTTATCGTTGAAACACAAAACTAATCAATAAAAAGCAAAGCTGTTTATAGGTTTATCAAATAAACAGCTTTATGATCTGCCTTTTACAAAAAGAGTATCTTTCAGAGAAGAGCTATGTAAAAAGAGCTTTAAACAGCTCTATAATCGCTATATCAACGTTTTTGTAAACTATTGTTATGGGTAGGTTCTGTCTTTGACAGTTGGGTAAGGAATTTTTGGAGGGGGCTACCAAGTAGCCTTAGCACTCTAAGTGGATTACCATAAACAACGAGTACGCCTGCCATGGCAGATCTTCAATGGGCTGGAGCTTGCTGGCATATGAGCTTCGCAAACCAGCAAGTTGTAGTCGCTATAATTGGCTTGAAAGTCTCTCCGCGAATGAAAAGTACAATATGAAATGATGAAATTTTAGTAAATTGTCGCTGATTATGATCAATTTAATCTTTTGGTTAAAGCAGGGGCAACAGGTCATTCCGGGGATATTTTCACTCCAGCGGTCGCTGCGTTATGCTTTTTTGCTGGGAGTATCCTGTTATCTTTTTTTAATTATTTTTCAGCCTTTTGGTACTTATAATTTCGAAGGTTCTAGCAAGTACTTACTATTAGCCGGTTATGGGGTTATTTTCGCCTTATCTTATCTATTAACTTCGGCCTTGTTGTCCAATGGGAAGGAATGGACAGTAAGAAAAGAATTCCTGCGTATGCTGTTGGTATATGTATTAGCCACGATATTGAATTTTCTGTATAATAGTTCGGTTGTTAGTCAAGTGCCCATGCAATGGATTAACTTGCTATATATGGGGCTTTATACCCTATCACTTTATGTGCCCATTGGACTGATCTATTTTTTAGCAATTATACATACAAATCTGGCGAAACCTACTGTTCATGGCTCGAACTCTGCGCCTCAGAGACTGGCCTCTCTGGTACCGACGGGTTTATCTGAACCGCTTATACCGAACTCCGTCTCTCAACCCGCTGTTTCTCTAGATCTTGTTTTGCCGATACAAGCGAACTTACTTGAACAGCATATATCGAACCCCATCTCTCAGAATTCAGCTTCTCCGATTCGGATGGACTTTACGGATCAGCGTGCTGTTGTTCCTGATGACAATGCTATTGTTTGTGTTGCTAATGGAAGTCAGCTTTTATATTTTAGCCGAAAGGATTTTATTTTTGCCAAATCCATGGATAATTATTGCATAGTCTATTTCTACGAAGGTAATAGGGTAAAAAAGGAGATCGTGCGTATTACGCTAGGGAAGCTAGCCGAGCTGCTGACAGGTGCAAATGTCCACCGTTGTCACAGATCATATCTGGTTAACTTCGATAAGATCCTGAGCAAAGAGGGCAATGCGCAGGGATTTCTCTTGCGTTTCGAGGATATGGAGGAGTATGCTTTCGTGTCCCGTTCGATGCTCCATTCGGTAAAACCCTACTTAGTGAATTAATCTGCTTAATAAACTCTAAGCTGCTGTTTGCCATTCGTCCCTAATCTTTGCTATCCGCCACTTATTTTTGTCAGTCCTGAGATTGTCCTATAGTTTTGTCCCAAAAAGTTATGAATCGCACAAATTTGAATTTATTTGTTTTGTTTTTGTTTTTCGGGGTTTACTTTGGTTTGGATCAATTATTCTTTGCTTCTGTCCATTCCAAAATGACCAGCCTCCTTCACAACAGAACCTTGGGGCATATATCAACCTATGGACTTAGCTTACTCCCTCTGCTCGTAGGAGCATTTTTACTTCGCCCAAAAGATCAGGACACCCTGATTTCTAAATTTGGTTTGAATGGATCATTTATTTCGGGGCTAGCTATCGGCGGGCTGGCAACACTCCCGATGTTTATCGGGTATGCATTTAAGTTTTCCTTGATCAAAGAACCTGATTTCAATTCTTTGATGATTAATACTGTATCTGCTGGATTTTTTGAAGAGCTTATCTTTAGGGCTTATTTTTTTGGTCTTGTTTATCGCTATACGCGCTTGGGTTTTATACCCGCTATCCTGGCGACGTCTTTCGTATTTGCATTACTGCATTTATATCAAAGTCAGGATCCGGTGGAATTGGCCCTCATTTTCACAACAACATTTTTTGGATCAGTATTGTTTGGCTGGTTGTATACCGAGTGGAAGTTTAACCTCTGGGTTCCCATTGCTTTACATATCCTGATGAATCTGGCTTGGATGCTCTTTGATGTCGATGATACTGCCGCTGGGAACTGGTACGCGAATAGCTTCCGCTTTTTGACGATCACGATCGTTATTACATTGACAGTAATTAAGGCAAAAAGAATGCATGGTGGTCTTCAGGTGAATCGTAAGACGCTTTGGCGAAAAAGCTAAAATTATTGTGGATGAAAAAGACAATAATTGCGGTGGTCGCTACTCAAATAGCGATGAACCAAAGCTGTTGGCTTTTTGATATTTATATCGGGAGGTAAGAACCCCTGAATACCAGTATTTTTTTTCGGCACAGGAATCGCTATCTTCACCCTTATGAAAAGACTGCTATTTTTACCCCTGTGTATACTGGTCGACGGGACTATTTCCATAGGAATGTCAGGCTGCGGTGACGGTTCGAAGAAGACGGGTACCCAAAAGGGAGATTCTACTCAAATGGATTCGGTTGTGGTCAAGAATACTGCTGTAGCGGAGAAATTTCCTCCATTGCCGATCAACTATGATCAGACAAAGGTCTTGAAAAACCTCTATGTGATCGACCGTGCTGGTGTGGTGTTACGTCAGGGCGCGGATGAAAGTGCTCCGACACTTGGAAAGTATCCTTATGGTACAAAACTGGATGTAATCGCTGAGGAAGGTGAGTGGATTGCTGTGATGGATCGTGTTCAACGGGATTATAAAGGGGCTAACGGCGAAGCCAATGATGTAACACGATGGGAAAAAGTATATGTGGCGAAATCTAAACTGGGCAAACAGGATAAAATTACAATATCACCCAAGGATTTAAATATCATTGTCTCACAGACGGTGAACGGAAAAGAAAGCTATTACGAAAAAGGGCATCCTTTGGATAAATATCTTCTTGTGGAATTGATCGATGAACAAACGTTTTTAGCGGCCCGAAATACGGCCAAAAATTATATGATCAAGGATACGCTGTCCTATACTAAAAATGGAAAGATTCTGGAATTACCGCTAGAAAATGGGAAAAAGCTGACTTTTACAGATAAAGATATCGACAATGAGCTGGAGTCTCGCTATTCGTACATGGGTCATTACGATTTTCTGAATGCCTTTGCCGTTGCGGGAAACTATTGGGAAAGTGCTGATGTACGCCTTTTTGACCGAAAGGATGGACATCTTATCGTGGAATGTGGTGATTATCCCTTCTTCTCTGCTGACAAAAAATATCTGATGACTTTCCATGCTGATCCCTATGAATCGACAGGTGATCTGCAACTCTTCCACGTGAAACAAGGGAAAGTAATCCCGATGATTTCGGTAAGCTTTAAAGAATGGATGCCGACCTGGAAAGAGGAACTGTTATTTTGGGGTAAAGATGGACATATATATACCGCGGCCAACCATATAAATGGTTATTGGGGCGAAGAAGGATCCTTGAGTGAAAGGTCTCAATTTATCAGAATCAAGCTGCTTGAGCATTAAAATTGTCCTAAACGGGAGTTTTGTCAATTTAATTTGCGGATACCGAGCCGTATAGGTACTATTTTCTGTTTTAAGTAAAACTATTCCGGAGTGCGCCTGTTGTATTCCATAAAATAGATTATAGTTTGTAATTTAGCTGGATGAAACTAAAAGCACTGTCGTTAATTGCCGCACTATGTTGTTCATTTTCGCTAGTAAAGGCTCAGAGGAAGCCTTTACAGGAACATAATAGATGGATCTGGGGGCCTTCTGTGGGGTACCAATATCAGAGCGGAAATTTCTTGAAAGTTTCAGGTTGGGGCTTATTTGCACCAAATGACTTCCAGTATATGAAAATAGATGCTGGTGCCAATTTTAGCTGGATGGAAAACAAAACGACGGTAATTCCGGAACTGGGGTTTACGTATTACCTGAATGACTTTGTCCTGTTCCCATTTGTCAAAGCTGAGTTGACACCCTATACCATTACTCCTAAAGTTGGAGCGAGTTTGTTTTCAATTGTCGACTTGGGTATAGGCTATGGATTCGATTATAATACAAAGAAAAATTTCAAGCCAATAGATGGTTTTACCATATCTGTAGGTGTGAATATACCATTGAATTTTCATCTCTATTAAATGATGAGTCATGCAAAATAGAAATATACTTTGGGTAGGTTGTATGGTTGTTTTGCTGGCTTTTGGAAAAAAGGCAGCAGCACAAGACCATTTGATTGGTCCGACCCTGAGCTATCAGTTCCAAAAAGGGAGTATCATCAAAACAGGAGCTTATTTTGCATTTCCATTTATAGGTGATAACATCTTGCGGGCAGATGCCACGGCCAACTACACCTGGACTCAAAAGAAATTTGCGGTTATTCCAGAAGCGGCGCTAACATATTATCCGCAAAGCTTTGTGCTGACCCCATTTGTCCGCACGGAAGTGACACCTTATACCTTCACCCCTAAAGTCGGGGTTAGTCTAGCGACGCTTTTGGATATTGATTTTGGGTACGGTTTTTCCATCAAAGACAAAAAAGATTATCGGCCAATGAAGGGATTTGCCGTGTCTCTGCGATTCAGTATTCCACTGAATTATAGGCTCAATATGTAACCTCTTCCACTATATTCTTCTTTTCCTTGCCGCTAAGTGATCGTTCGATGACGTGAGCCTGGATCCTTGTGTGTGATTTAATAGCTTCACGAACAGTAAATTGTACGCTCAATCCTAGGTTATTTATCGAGCCAATTTTTGAAAGCAGCAACTTTCTCCCTCGAAACGATCAATTCGTCAGATTCATAATGCTTGAGGTATATTTTTAATCTCGCATTGGAGTGTACTGCAATGTTTTTGATAGCATCAAATTGCACGATAGCACTTCGGTTGATCCGAAAGAAATCTTTGGGCGATAATTGTGGGGTTAAGGCATCCAGTGTTTGGTCGAACAGATAATTCCCATTTTCATTGGTATATAAATAGGTGCCTTTGTTTTCGCTGTAAATGCACTCGATCTGTCGGGTGGTCACAACCTTGAGGCTCTGGCCGATCCTGATGGTAAAACGCTCTTTAAATGTTTGAGTGGTATTTTTAAATAATGCCTCAAAGGTAGCTAGATCAAATGGAGAGACTGGACGCCTAAACTGCAGAAACTTTTCAATCGCGTTTTCCAGTTCTTCATCTTCAATTGGCTTTAACAGGTAGTCGATGCTGTTTTGTTTAAATGCCCGTAACATATATTCATCATACGCTGTCGTGAAAATAATGGCCGAACTAGGTTTTATCTGCTCGAGGATTTCAAATGATATGCCATCAGCAAGTTGAATGTCCATAAAAAGTAGATCAGGTTCTTCATTTGACCTAAACCATTCCATCGATTCTTCTACGGTCTGTAGTGTGGCTGACACCGTGTACCCGAGCCCTTCCAATTTTCTTCGGAGCAATCTTGCGGAGGGAAGTTCGTCTTCTATGATTAATATCTTCATCGTATATCGTCGTTCTCATTGATCGTCTGATCCCTGAGTGGTTTATTTATTTCGCATTCAGGTCATACCTGCCTGCTTATGACATTTAATTGCTACTGGTATTTTCTTTGTTTTAATTAATGGTCTCTTGGACCGGATTGATCCTTGTCGTCAAATGTTACTGCATTGACTTATGTTTGAATTAGCTGGTTTTCATGCTACTGTTTTGGCAATAATAGGCAGCCCCACAGCGAATAAATCAGCGCTTTCCTGAATGTAAACAGGTTGATCGGACAATAATGCATAACGCTCCTGGATATTTTTCAAACCGATGCCAGAGTTGCTATTGAGCACTTTCTTTTTTTGTAGATTGTTCTCAACATATAAATAATCGTTTTTACGATAAATCTTTAAAATCAGTGGGCTCTTTAACGAAATAACATTGTGCTTGACTACATTTTCGATGAGCAATTGAAGAGAAAGCGGTAAAATAAAACCACTGCTCTCGTCTTCAGAAATATGTAGATCAATCTGGATACCTGCTTCAAACCGTAGGCCCAGAAGGTTCAAATAGGCTTTTGAAAACCTGAGTTCATCCTGTAAGCTAACAAGACTCTTGTCCTTGTGTTCCAGTACATAGCGGTATATCCTTGACAGGTCTGTTGTAAACAGGCTAGCCTTTTTGGGGTCCTCTTCAATCAGCCCGTTCAGCACATTTAAGCTGTTGAACAGAAAGTGAGGGTCCAATTGGTTTTTTAGAGATTCGAATTGGGCTGTTATTTGTTGTTTTTCCTGCTCCGACTCTTTAATCTGATAGTCTTTGAACCTTTTATAGAAATAGAAGCCAAAAAATAGCATTGAAATAAACCAGGAGATAATCGTAAGTTGAAAGTAGTAAGCAACACGCTGCTGATTAATAAAATGATTGAAGCGCTGGAGAAAGTCTTTGGAACCAGTCGGGATAAACAGACCCGAAAGAAAAGCATTCACTAAAAAAACGACAAATATGGTCAAGATAAAGCTGATGCCATAAAAAACAACCATTTTTTTTCCAAAGTCTTTACTGTTTGGGTACTTATCCGCCACCCATTTTGATAGATAGCCATGACTCAGAAAGAGAAAAAAACCATACAATAAACCTCTGACCATATTAGGGTGCAAGATGATCGATAACAAAGGGACATCTTTATGATCGAGTTTGGCTACAACTACAAAATAGATGGAGACAACCACACTTGCTAATATGGCCTGAATAATGGCTTTAAATGGAAATCTCTTCACAGCAATATTATTTGCACTCTTTCAGTATTTGTTCTGCCCGGTCTTTACCCCAAGATGGAGAAAAGGGAACAGTCACTTTTTCTTCATTGAATAAAGATAGTGCTTTCTTGACATCCTCACATTCTTTACTGCTGTCCTGATTGAAATATTTTTTTGCGTTCATCTGGAATTCAGCTAGCCCCAACATCGCGCGTGGATTACTAGGTGTGATTACCAATGCTTTTTTATACAAACCAATGATGATTGGTGATAGCTCCTTGGCTTTTGTCATGGGATCGGTTACCATTAATGCGGTTTTATTCATTGCTCGCAACACAAGCCATTCCGAGTTATTGTCCTGCGTACTGTTATTCAGGATGTCTTCGGCAGATTGTATGTATTTTGCCTGTGTTTCTTTGTTCTTTTCCCTGAAGGCGGCTGTCGTTAGGATCATTGCCTGATAATAGGTCGGAATCCAATTGTCTTTTTCGGCTTGGGCAATACGCTCCAGTAGTGCAGATGCTTTCTGTATCTCTCCAGACTGCCATAAACCCATGGCTTGCCCCATACTTTTTTCGTAGTTGCTTTGTGCAAATGTGCTGCTGCTTATGAAGCAGATAATGGCGATAATAATTGATTTCATGATCTTTCGTTTAGTAGTTAACATTTTTGATTCTTCGATAGCTGGTTCATATTTTGTTGAACTCCAGTGAAATTGCGGATAGCAACTGACAAATGGGAATAATTTTGGATGAACCGGCATATTTTGATGATGAGTTGTTGATTGTTATAGATTATCCAGTTGATTGTCTTTTTCATTTTTACTTATCGTCCAGAAATAACCCAAAAAGACAAAGCGTTTAGCTGTAGGCACAATAGCTCTACGATCATAAATACCCTGTGTATTTGGTCGGTCTGCATATTGATATCCATAGATCGGTGAAGCTCCGAGGACATTGCTGACAGAGAAATGGATAATTTTTTGTTGACTGTAGAGGAATGACCAACTCATAGATAGATTATTATATCCTTTGGTGCGGCCATTCATAAAGTTGGTTTGGTTAGGATCGTTGTAATTTCTTCCTGAGACAATCGAATTTGTCAAACTGAGCTGTGAACGGAGGCTTGCAAACCAGTATTTTCCAACAATAAAAAGGCTATGCTTATAAACATAAGAGGGAGTAACTGTATGGGGATAGTTCGCTTCATTTCTTTTGCTGTCTGTGTAGGAGTATGAAATCCAGTATTGTAGATTCTTTACGCTACTGGTGTTTTTGTAAAATACATCAAAGCCTTTGACTTTGCCGTTGCCATTGTTGTCATATTGACTGTCGTACCTTGCTGTTTGGCTGTTATATTTTATCAGGTTGTCGTATGTCTTATGGTAGGCTTCCAGACGCAACAGGTGTCCACCTTTCTCGTAAAAGTAATTTGCGATATAATGTCTGGCGGCTAGCCAATCCAGCTGAGGATCATATTTTAAAAATGAGCTTGGAGCTTGTTGATGAAACGTTCCATAGGCCAGCGAGAGCTGAGTATACTTGTTCAAAGCGTAGCCCAAGGATGCCCTTGGCTCTATTGTTTTTTTGCTTTGTAAATTGGACGTAGTCCCCCGTAGGCCGATCTTTCCAATAAGGTTAGGTAATAGGCCAAAAGTGGTTTCGGTAAACAATGAAGTCATTTTGCTATGGTATCCATAGCTGTAGGCAAGTTCTTGACGATGGTATTCTTCCTTGTAATTGTTGTCAAAATATTCTATTCCCCAAATGCTTTTTATACTGTTTTTCCAGGTTTTTCTTAGTGTCCCTTTTAGATGAAGGCTCTTTTCGTCGTTGGGCAGGTAAATATCACTGTGATGGAGCTTGTCTGTCAGATAGCCTATTCCAACGCCTGAATGGAATGCCCAGCGATTTCCTAGGTCTTGACTATAGGTGATGTTGGCGTAGCTATTGTTGGACTTCTTTTTCAATGGGATAGGCTCTTCGTAATTGATGTCGGATTGGTAAAGCCCCATATTCTCAAAATTGTACGCCCCATAAATATTTAGAAAACCTTTTTTAAACTGATGGCGATAGATCAGTTCTCCGGAAGCGTTTTCATAGGGCTTGGTCCATCTGATATCGGGGGTAATGATTTTTGAATAGGGCTTTAAGTTTGTATAGTTGCTGTTGAATGTCAGTGAGTTTTTACCCCATTGTAATGTATGTCCTAGACCTAATCCTACCGAGGATAAAGAAATTTCTGTTTTGGGCTGTTCAATAGTGTTTTCTGTACTAAGGGCCAAAATGCTGGATAAGGCATTGCCAAATTCCGCAGAATAACCTCCGGTAGAAAAATTGACGCCCTTAAAGAGCATTGGCGAGAAGCGACCCCTGACAGGAACTTCATTTGGGCTTGCGGTATAGGGCTGTGCTACTCGTATCCCATTGATGTAAGTCTGTGTCTCGGAGGCATCTCCACCGTGAACCATGAGACGGCCGTTTTCTCCCGCAACTTGTGCTCCCGGTAATGTTGCCAAAGCGCTAATGATGTTGCCCATGCTTCCTGCTGTCGTGACGATGTCCAAGGGGCTCATTACCGTGTTTTTGCCTGAGCTGTTGGCTTGGAGGACCCCTGCCTGAATACTGACCTCTTGCAATCGATTCTCACTACCCTGCAATTGAATGATCAAAAGTTCCTTATATGGTAATTCAATAGGTTTGCTATACAGTGGACGACCTACAACGGACGCTTTGATTGTCTTGGCACCCCGCTCATTGGTTTCAAAAGTAAAATTTCCGAGCGAGTCTGTTGTGCTCCCATCGTAGGTGCCTTCTATATAAACATTGGCTAAATAGATAGGTTTACCATTTTTCTCTACTACCCTGCCTTTGAGAATAGACTGTGCGAAAATGGTGGTGGTACTTAAAAATAGTAAGGTTAATAACAGCTTCATTGTATTGACTTTTATCCAAAAATGAAACAGAGCAATTGCTTCCACGAAAAAGAGTGGATGAAATGTCAAAATATGATGATGAAATGTCGTATTCCGATTTTATGCTGTAAATTAATGCTTGAAATGAGAACCGATCGTGATAACGAGTGGTGTAAATTAAGTCACAAAAAAATGCGAATTACCATTTTAGATGACTATCAAGATGCTGTCCGACAGCTGGATTGTTTCAAAATACTTGATGGTCACGATGTTCAGATATTGAAACAATCCTATACAGATCCAGCTCAGCTGGCCGAAAAGCTTAAAAATACAGAAGCGTTGGTGCTGATCAGGGAGCGAACGAAAATCTCTGCTGATCTGCTCAGCAGACTTCCAAACCTCCAGCTCATCAGCCAAACCGGTAAAATTTCCAATCACCTTGATCTGGCGATTTGCAGTGCTTATCAAGTTGCTGTTGCAGAAAGTATGGGATCCCCGGTCGCACCTGCCGAACTGACCTGGCTATTAATTATGAATGGTTTGAGGAAGCTACCACAAGCGATTGCTGGAATGAAAGCGGGGCAATGGCAGACGAATATTGGTCAATCCGTAGCGGGGAAAACGATAGGGATATGGAGTTACGGAAAGATTGGGCGCCGGGTTGCCCAGTACGCAAAAGCATTTGGCGCGCAGGTGATTGTATGGGGTAGCGAAAATTCTCGGGAAGAGGCAGTAAAAGACGGATTCTTAGCAGCATCAAGTAAGTCGGATTTTTTTCATTTTGCGGATGTGGTAACACTGCACCTGAGGTTGGTGCCAGAAACCAGAGCTATCGTAAAGTTGGAAGATCTGCTTTCCATGAAACCATCAGCACTATTCGTAAATACTTCGCGTGCGGAATTGGTTGAACAGGGAGCACTTTTGGATGCTTTGATCAGTGGGACACCAGGCGCTGCTGCGGTTGACGTCTACGAGTCAGAACCTATTACAGACTCCAATTATCCATTGTTGCGGATGCCGAATGTGATTTGCACACCCCATTTGGGCTACGTTGAAGAAAATGGCTACGAACAGCTATTTAAGTTGGCTTTTGAGAATATTGTTGCTTTCGCACAAGGAGTTCCACAGCATATCGCCAATCCGGAGGTGTTGCAGGGTTGATGGGAATGTCTATTGATAGATGGTTCGTAAGCTAGGAAACTGTCACTTGCAATGCTATTCTCTGTTTATAAGCGGATCAAAAGATTAGGAAATAAATGTTCCTGTTGCAATGTGATAGGTGTCAAACCAAATGTGTATTATTGATTGAAATCAAATTGTCCGAAAGTAAAAGTACCCCCTCGGTAATTGAAAATTTAAAGGAAAGGCTGTTTGGGGATTAGAGCAGTATTAATGAAAAATGGGCTGTCCTTCCTTTTGTGAGGACACCCGCCTAAGTGTTTAAATGAAAAATTTTACGAAACTTGATCAACCGACTGGACGATCCATCTACTTGGATGGAAAGGAATACCTTTTTTTTGGAGGAACCTCCTATTTAGGGTTGGCGACGGATAATGAATATACCGAACTCTTCATCGAAGGGTTAAGGCGTTATGGTGTTAATAACGGTACTTCTCGCAATAACAATGTACAGCAAGCTATATTTGACAAAGCCGAGGAATATGCGGCGCAGCGATTTGGATTTGAGTCTGGATTATTGCTGTCAAGCGGTTACTTGGCGACTCAATTTGTTGTCAAAACGTTGTCGCAAGAGGGAGAATTGCTCTATGCACCTGCTAGCCATCCTTCCTTGTGGCTTGACGCAAACCCAGTCGTAGTTGGCGATTTTAGGGATTGGAGCTTCCATACTGTCGATTATATCAATAAATCCAAAGAAACATCTTTTGTTATTGTTAGCAATAGCCTAGATAACATGAAGCCTGAAAGGTATGATTTTTCGGTTTTTGATGAAATTTCGGATGCTAAAAGGGTTACCCTATTGCTGGATGATTCCCACGGAATCGGTGTGCTGCATGAAAATGGCATTTCACTGGTGGAGCGTGGTTTTTTGAGAGAAAATATAGAGCTGATTGTCGTGGCCTCTTTGGCAAAGGGCTTAGCGACAGACGCGGGCCTGATTTTGGCCAGCCAGAAACGGATAGAACAGCTTAAAAAATCAAATTTTTATACTGGAGCCTCCCCGAGTTCCCCAGCGAGTCTTTATGCTTTTGTAAATGGGGAGCAGATCTATCGTAAGCAATTTGAGAAATTGCAGGCAAATATTCTTTATTTCGCATCGCTTTCAAAAGGATATTTAAATACCATCGCTAATTTTCCGGTCTTCTCTTCCAGTGATATTAGTCTCTATGAAAGGCTGATGGAAGCAAGTATATTGGTCTCTAGTTTCCCTTATCCCCTTCCTACTGATCCATTATTGAATAGAATTGTTGTCAATGCACACCATACTCGGGAGGATTTGGAACGTATTAGTCATGCAATTGGCATATCTTGATTTTTTTATGACATCCAATGAATCAACTTGTTGTAAATTAGGAAATTGTTGTTAATTTTGAAACTTATTTAGCGGTTTGCTCGATGTGAAATCTCGTTAATTGATTGTAAATGTTTGGCTTTTGGAAGCTTATTTATCAAAAAAGTGTTTAAATAATTTCCATTCCTCATTTTAAAACAATACTTTTGCATCCCCAAACATTAGTTGGCTTAAGGGTTGAAAAATAAATAATTACAGTAAAATAGATATGACTAAAGCAGAAATTATTGCAGAAATCTCTAACAAAACTGGCTTAGAGAAGGTAGATGTTCAAGAGACCGTAGAGGCGTTCTTCAAAGTTGTCAAAAACGCAATGATCGGAGGAGAAAATGTATATGTAAGAGGTTTTGGTAGCTTCGTAGTCAAAAAAAGAGCTGAGAAGACTGCAAGAAACATTTCAAAAAATACAGCAATCATTATTCCAGAGCACTTTGTTCCTAGCTTCAAGCCAGCTAAAATTTTCGTTGAGAAAGTAAAAAACGGCAATAAATAATCTTAAAATAGATTAAAATGGCAAAAACCAAACAAATAATAGTCATAGGAGCAGTAGTAGCCTTGGTTGCTGTGCTATTTGCACAGCCTATTAAAGGTTTGGTGGACAAAGAAAAACAAACTGCTGCAGCATCTGAATCGAAACCTTCCAATGAAGTAAACTTGGAAAATATCTCTTCGATGACAAAACAAGGTTTAGATGCTAGTTTAGTCAAAGAAATTTCCGATATTGAGGCCCAAGTTGCAAAAGCTTCTGGTGAAGATAAGATAAAGCTGTTGCAACAGTTGGCAAATAAGTGGGACGATGTCGCAAAACCAGCCCCTCAGGCATTTGTGTATGAGGAAATGGCAAAGGTTTCTCCTCAATTTGAATATTGGTTGAAAGCAGGTAATGCTTATCGTGCTGCTTATACTAATTTGCAAGATTCTACTTTAGCCCAAGCTCTTAATCAGAATGCAATTCATGCGTATGAGGCGGCGCTAAAAGCTAATTCAAGTAGTCTTGATGCAAAAACAGGATTAGGTGCCGCAATGGTATCAGGAACAAACAATCCAATGGCAGGTATTGCGCTATTGCGTGAAGTTGTTGCTGCTGATCCGAAAAACTTAGAAGCGAATAAAACTTTGGGATTGTTTTCATTACAGTCCCGTCAGTTTGACAAAGCCATCGAGCGTTTTAAGACCGTTATCGATCAAAAACCCGATGCAGAGTCATACTTTTACTTAGCCACAGGCTATGAAAATATTGGGATGAAAAAAGAGGCCGTAACTGCTTTTCAAAAAAGTAAAGAGCTGGCAGCTGATCCGTCCCTATCACAATTCATCGACCGTAAGATCGGGGAATTGAGCAAGTAATTAATTTATTATTTTATAATCATTAAAAAATTTAGCTATGCCAAGCGGAAAAAAAAGAAAAAGACACAAGATGGCTACTCACAAACGTAAAAAACGTTTAAGAAAAAATAGACACAAGAAAAAATAGTCTTGTGTTAAGCTTTTAAACATCTTGGCCCATTTTGCTGAGATAGCTTTACGAAACGATCTACATGTCTTTATGGGTGTGTAGATTGTTTTTTTCGTAACAACGTTCTTTAAATGTTTAATCGGATACCAAAAATTGCGATAGGATATTGCATAGGTATCAAAAATGAGTAGCTTTTGGTAAAGGAATTAATTATCGATTCAACTCCTGATAAAGGGGTAACTATTGCTTTACTACAAGACAAGCAGCTTGTTGAACTTAACCGCGAGCCCGCAAATAACAATTTCGCTGTCGGAGATATTTATCTTGGACGTATCAAGCGGATTATGCCGGGACTGAATGCGGCTTTCGTAGATGTAGGCTACGAAAAGGATGCTTTTCTACATTATCTAGATTTGGGTCCACAAGTTCAATCTTTGCTAAAGCTTACACGTATAGTAAAGAATGGCAGTTATCAAGAGAAACTGCTCAATAGTTTAAAACTTGAAAAGGATATCGATAAAGCTGGTAAGATCTCTGATGTCTTGAGCAAAAATATGCTCGTGCCAGTACAAATCGCCAAAGAACCCATCTCAACAAAAGGACCTCGTCTGAGTTCAGACCTTTCAATTGCAGGTCGTTTTGTCGTTTTGGTCCCTTTCTCAAGTACTGTTTCCATTTCCAAGCGTATCAAAGGTAGTAATGAGCGCAACCGCCTCAAAAAGATTGTCGAAGGAATTAAACCAGCTAATTTTGGTGTAATCATCCGTACAGTCTCTGAAGGAAAGGGTGTCGAAGAACTACAGCGAGACTTATTGGACCTGATCTCAAAATGGGAGCTATTTACCAAACGTCTTCGTAATGCTGAACCACCGCAAAAGGTTCTCGGCGAAATGGATCGTGCATCCACGATTCTACGGGATATCCTAACGGATGAGTTTTCGCATATTTATGTTAATGATCCTTCGATCTTCGAAGAAACAAAATCATATATACACGATATATCTCCAGATCTGGAGAAAATTGTAAAACTTTACAAACATAAAGAACCAATTTTCGACCATTTCGGAGTTGAAAAGCAAATCAAGGCAGCTTTTGGCAAGACTGTTACATTGCCGGGTGGTGCGTATCTCGTTATCGAGCATACCGAAGCTCTACATGTAATTGATGTCAATAGCGGTAACCGTTCTGCCAATAAGGAGAATCAGGAAGATAATGCATTGCTGGTCAATATGGAAGCAGCAAAAGAAATCGCGCGGCAACTGCGTTTGCGTGATATGGGGGGAATTGTAGTCATCGATTTTATCGATATGCACAAACCCAATCATCGAAAAGAGTTGTATACGTTCTTAAAAGAATGTATGGTGTCGGACAGAGCGAGACATACGATTTTGCCACCAAGTAAATTTGGTTTAGTGCAAATCACCCGTCAACGTGTAAGACCTGAAATGAATATTGTCACAAACGAGAAATGTCCTGCTTGTGATGGTACAGGTGAAATCCGATCAAGTATTGTCCTGATGGATGATATTGAGAATAATTTGAGTTTTATTCTTCAAGAACAGAATGAGAAAAAGGTGACCTTATGTGTTCACCCATACATAGACGCTTACATTAAGTCTGGTTTGATTTCTAAAAGAATGAAATGGTTTATGAAGTACGGTAAATGGATTAAAGTAAATCCAATGACGTCATATTACCTAACTGAATTCCACTTTTTCAATGCGAAAGATGAGGAAATCAAGTTATAATAGAAAGAGATTAACGAAAAGGGTTAGTAGCAATACTAACCCTTTTTTGTTTTTATAGCATGTAAGTTCTTATAGGGATACCTATTTGATATAATAAACCCCTCTTAACAGCGCCGTTCTTCCCCGAAGTTCATAACGATTCTGAGACTGTATATTTGCCGCTATGGAGTTAGTTTCAAAACTTTTTATATTAGCTAGATTACGGATATCCAGCTCGAAATCCATCCCCCATCTGCTATATCTTGTCGTGATATTGCAGAATAAATAATTTGTATTTTTATAATCAGGCTGTTTATTAAAGAGGTGTTGGAAGTTCCATGTTAATTGAACAGATTTTGCAATAGTAATGGGAACGTCTAACGATTGATTGATAAAAAGAAGACGCCGATCGAGCGAAACATTTCCTTGGGAAGAAATAGACCAATTGATCGATCCATTATAGTTCAATGCAATAGCATTGGAAAATTTTTTGTTAAAATTAGGTTGTATTTCATAAGACGTAAAAGAAATAGGCAGAATCTCATTGTTGAATAATTGATCGTAGTTAGAACGTTTCCAATTGAATTTCAATTTGAATAGCGCTCCCAATTTGAAGAAATATTTATCAAGACCAATAGATGCAGTATAAGTGCGAATTAAATTTTCTCTTGATGTCAATTGTGTTGCAGTCAATGAGTCCGTAACCAAGGTGGCAATAATATTGTTTGTAGATTGCTGTCCATAACCCAGGGCGAAATGAAAAAATAGTAATTTAACCGATTTGCCTAATTTATAATCCAATAGAAAATCATTGTTTCTGCTTTCGGGACTAGCTGAGCTATTGTAAGATCTTGTTCGATAATTTTGGATAATCAAACCTCGGTAAACAGCATCTATGTTGCCCAGATTGTTACTGTTTTTATAGGAAAAGGAGATTTCATCATCGTAGCCAATACGGTATCGTGCGCGAAAGTTTGGCGTGAATTGAATGCGATTTTTCCGATTATTAAGTTGATAATGGGGGTCTTCAAATTGGGTGTGAATAAAGGCAATGGGCAAAGATAAATTCGAGCTAAAGCGCTCTTTGCTCCATGAGTACTGTGCATTAAACTCACTGGAGGTACGTAGCCAATTCATCCCATTTATAGTTGAATCAGACAATGGCAACTGGACATTGTCTTCGCGAATCAATTCTATGTTAGAAGAAAGGCGTTGGTTTTCCAATGCGAAATTTGCAGTATAGTACTGCTGTATTTTCCCTTTGGGTATGCGATATCCTAGTGCTGCAGTCGTGTTGAAGGTCGGTACGTTCACATGTTGGACTATTTCATCAAATATGATGGGATAAAAGAGATCATTGAATGCTTCGGTAGAACTGTTTAGTCGCTGCGGCTTTGAATAATATTTGCTTAACCATTGAAATTGGATAATAGCTCCGTTTTTAAGCTCCGGTACATAAATTAGATCATTGCTTATGTTCTTAGACGTATGTAGAATCCGATTATTAATGGGAATCGTATTTGATATAATGCTGGACTCAGCATCTCCATCATTTATGCCCATTGATAGGGAATTTTTAAAGTAGTAATGGCTCGCATTCTTCTCGGCGGTTAGTTGCGCTACCGCTGCTTTTGTTTGAATCTTTGAAATCTGAGTTTCATAGAAGGATATATCACCCTGTTCGGCATAATAGGTGTTTTTTCCCTCATAATGAATATTGTTTTTATCATATAACCCTTGGATATTTGTGCGTAATGACCATTCTTTTTTAATTGGTTTTGACAAATTTATGTTTAATAGTCCCGTCTTATTGCGCAGATAATCCTTTTTTTTCAATGGTGGATTACCGATTGTTCCCAAAGAAAGTAAGTTGTCAATTTTCTCTTGTGATCTAGTTTCTTCGATATTGCTTGCGAGGTCCTGGCCTATGTTATTTGCTTCTATGGTATTTAAAAATTTAACCTTTTTGTTGAATAACATGGTATTTAATGCTCCTTCATATTGGTTTGGTAGCCCCAAACCTAACAAGGCCTTTCCGGATATCTTAAGCTTGGCTTCATCCTTTATGACGAGATTTAGTGCAACATCATCACTATACCTTTTGTTTTTGAGTACTTTTATATGTTCATGATGGGATATGATTTGTACATCTTTAACCATATCCAGTGATATTGATCGGGTTCCGATACCATATTTTTCAGCCAGCAAATCGTCACCATCAATATAAAAGTTTGATATCGACTTTCCTTGGTATTTCACTTCACCATTTTCAAGGACTTCCAGTCCGGGCATTCGCTTTAAAACATCGCCAATACTCCTATCATTTGGATCGGCAAATCCAGATACATTATAATTGAGCGTATCTCCTTTGCGTACGATTTTGGGTGCGCTCTTAACTTCGACCTCCTCCAATAGAATATTGGATTGTTCTAGGGTGATCTGAATCTGTTGTAACCGGCTTCCGAGCTGTTGTTTGAAACGTTTGTAACCGATGTGATTAATCTCTATATAGGCATTCGTCAGATCCTTAGATGTTGTCATTTCGAAACGGCCAGAGGCATCTGTTATTTTGAAAGAAATTATTTTTCCATCAGCAGATTTTAAGTTGACGCTTGCTGCGCGAATACCTTTCTGATTTGTGTTATCAAGTAAGGTTCCTGAGATCTGTTGTTGTCCATAACAAAAATAGCCGCATAGCCAAAAACTGACCAACAGCAAAAAGTTGTAGGGCATATCCTATGGGGTTAATTCGATAGGATTGTTCGTTTGTTTAGACGGTTCTGCTCCTTGGAAATCAAAACTGATATTAACTTTGGAATAGTCTATCTGAAATGGGTTTTCACGGCCTGATGCGGCAAGGCTCTGGTAGTAAGCATTAGGATTATCTTTAAACGCCTTTTTTAGTTTTTGGATTTCCTCTTTTTTTGCCGGAATAACACTCTTGGCGGGTTCAATTTTGAGCGCTTGATCTGACGGTTGCTGTTGAAAGCCTGCATACTCCCAACTTACTTCGTTTTTGGCATCATGAACCGAAAGAATAAGACCAGGGAGGCCATGTAGTTTCCATGGGCCAAAGGTAAATGGAAGTTCAGTTGTAAACCAAGCAGTGTATTCTCTTCCCTTAAATTGGCATGTGGCTTTTTGGCAAAGGTAGCCACCGATTGTTTTTGTTTCATCTGTTACCTCCCAATTTTGCGGCTCATAGGGAGCTTCGCTTGAATAGGCATCAGTTGGTGAAGATATTCCTTCTATATGTATTGTTTTTTTTAAAGAGGGATTAATAATGTATCCATCCAAAACAGGTGGACTGGCTGGCATTTTCAAGGTTAGATTTCCGTCAAAATCTTGAGCAGCAGTTTTGGCATCAATTTGTTGCTTCGTAAGGATATCACCATAAGTCCGGTAAAGACTACTTTCTTTCCCAAGATAGGTGACAGTTTCATCCGTTATTGGTGTAGCAGTTTTGCTGGTATCGTTGCTATGTTTGAATTGATAATGAATTTCGGCAATAACTTTTTCTTGGGCTTTTAAGGTAAGTATGCTGCCAGCAAGTAGTATGAAGGTAAAAAATGTTTTCTTCATTGTCATAATAGTCATAAGGTTCTCTTAAAAATATGAAATATTTTTTACAATGAAGAACAATTATGGTGTTTTTAAATCCAATGAATAATTATTCCATCTTTTTCCATTTTCCGGAAGTAAGTCATTTGACGTTTGGCATATCGATGTATTTCCGTTTCTAATTTTGTGAAGAAGGTCGCGTAATCCAACTGTCCAAGGAGATAAAAAGATGCATATTTATATTCTAACCCATAATACTGCAGTTGGTCATGGGAAATCCCGTCGGCTAATAGTTGTTCGACTTCTTGAAGAAAACCGTTTTCTATTCGCTCATTCAGTCTCTTACTGATGCTTGATCTTCTTTTTTCAAGAGCTGGATTTAGTCCAAAGACAAGAGCGTCAGGCGCTTGCTGTTCGGGTTTGAAATCTGGATTTTGTTTGAGAAACTCCAGTATTTCGATGGCGCGGATGATACGTTTATTGGTAGAATGATCTATTTGAAAGTCTCGGGGACATGTGTAAGAGCTTACCCGTTCCATTAATGCTGATTCAGTCTGTTCCGAAAGCGCTTCTTTGAATCCTTCGATGCTTGGAATCAGTGCATAGGGCGCCCGTTGTATAACACTTTGTAGATATAAACCTGTCCCACCGCAAAGGATCGTATGCTTATCTTTTCTTAAAATAGATTGGTAGGCCTGATTGAAATCAGTGATAAAATTTCCAAGATTGTATTTCGCGCCTGGTTCTTGTATATCAATGAGATGATATGGGATATCTTGATATTCAGTGAGGTCTTTTCCTGTGCCGATATCCATATGTCTGTAAATTTGACGGGAATCCGCACTGATAATTTCGGCATCAATTTGTTGGGCAAGCTGTACTGCCAGTTTGGTTTTTCCAGAGGCTGTTGGGCCTAGAATAACGATTACTTTCTCTTTTGGAACAGCTGTCCGCTCCAAAAGAGAAAGTATATGTTCTAATCTGTCTATCACACAACAAATTTAGTCCATTTTTCTGTTCCTTCGTTATTTTTTACAACAGTATCAATAAAAGTCATACCTCTTACACCATCGTAAACAGTCGGAAAATCTTGTTGTTCAGCCGTTGGGGTTCTGCCCTCTCTTTTTGCAGTCACAGTCAAGGTAAAGTTGCGGTAAATGTTCGCAAAGGACTCCAATAAGCCTTCTGGGTGACCTGCAGGAATACGCGTATTATGTGTAGCAAAAGAACTCAAAGTATATGGAGCTGCATAAGCATTTCCTGTACGGTACAATTGGCGAGGCTGATCGAGCATTTTAATGATCAGGTTGTTCGGGTCTTCATTGGCCCATTCTAGCCCTCCTTTTTCACCATAAATACGGATACGGACTGCATTCTCCTCTCCTGCTGAGATCTGTGATGCCATCAATACACCTTTTGCACCATTTTCGAAACGTAATAATACCGAACCATCATCGTCCAATAGACGGCCTTCAACAAATGTTGTCAAATCCGCACATAATTCTTCGATTTTTAATCCTGAAACATATTCTGCAAGATGAGCCGCATGGGTACCGATATCTCCCATTACCAAAGATTTGCCGGAGCGTTTTGGATCTGCACGCCAAGCAGCGCCTGCATTACCCTCACGTTCGGTTAAACGGCTTAACCATCCTTGTGGATATTCAACAACAATTTTTCTTATTTTACCAAAGTGGCCTTCTTTCACCATCGCTTTGGCTTGTTTTACCATCGGATACCCCGAATAGGTATGTGTCAAACATAGTGTACGGCCTGTGCGCTCTACAGTCTCCTGCAATTCTTTTGCCTCTTCAACGGATACTGTCATAGGTTTTTCAACGACAACATCGAAACCATTTTCCAAGGCTAATTTCGCTGGCGCAAAGTGTAGAAAATTAGGAGTAACAATCGTTACAAAATCCATGCGTTCGCCTTCTGGGAGCAAAGATTCTTTTTCGATCATCTCTTCGTAGTTTAGATAGACACGCTCGGGAGCTACAAATAAGTCCTCTCCAGATTGTTTTGAAATCTGTGGATCGATGCTAAATGCACCACAAACCAACTCAATCTTGCCATCCATAAAAGCGGCGATGCGGTGTACAGCTCCAATAAAGGCGTCATTTCCGCCTCCGACCATACCCATGCGAAGTTTTCTCTTCATAACGTTATTATTTTTGATTATTTATTTTTTTTCAAACTAATACAGTGTACAATATACACAATTTAGCTTATTTTATATATAAAATCATCTTGATGCTGCCCATGTTTTCCTTTGGGAAGCCAGTTGGTGCTCGCTCCATTAATGCTTGTAGCTCTTCTTTGGTGCGATAGGTATATCGATGTCGTCCCGCTATCCAGAAGTTAATAGGAGACGTAATTTCTTTTGTTGTAAAACCTATTTTTTCCAATGAGGAATGCTGACTCCAATCTCGGTCGGTATATGTCATGATATCTCCCGGGTGGAAATCTTTAGCGAATGCGGTGATTAATTTACTTAGCCCACCGATCACATTGTAACCGGATTTATTGCAAAAACGCAATAACTCAAAGGAGCGGTATTCTTCATTTTTATCATTCATGTGACGTCCGCCAGAAAATACAGCAATAGAAACGAGTTCACCTTGTTCATATAGTCCATACCGATATTTCCCAGGGAGAGCTGTCTGTAGATGATGTTCCACGAGGAACTGTTGACTCACTTTTTTATCAATGCGGGCAACGACGGTTTTCCGGGCATAGATGCGTCTATTATTCTTTGATTTGGCAACGATGCGCTGTACGATGAGATCGAATTTTTGCGTTAATTGATCTTCATCTATATGAATGCCAGATTCAGAGATCTGATAGCGAAAAAATCGCTCATTAGGGTAAATAAAAATGTTTTTTGTTATTTCAGTAGCGGTGATTTGTATAAGTCCATCAAGTTCGATCAGGAGTAGTTGTACTTCGAGCTGTTGTTCGAGGCCAATTTTTAGCCGAATAGCCAAGTCTTTAAAGGATGGAGTCATAAGACAAATGTAACTTTTATGGAAGTTTTGACGAAATATTCGCTTTTAATTATTATCCGTATCTTTGTGCAAAATATAATAGTACTATGAAACTTCCGATAGTGGCGTATGGCGACCCTGTATTGAGAAAGGTCGCTGAAGAAATAGATGAAGACTATCCCGATTTAAAAAAATTGATTGATGATATGTATGATACCATGTATGCCGCGCATGGTGTTGGGATTGCAGCGCCACAGGTGGGCCTGCCAATACGAATGTTTGTTATTGATGCAACACCGTTTGCAGAAGATGACGAAGAGAATAAAGAAATGCTTAAGTCTTTCAAAAGAGTCTTTATCAACCCGATTATGGTTGAAGAATCTGGTGAAAAATGGGCTTTTGGTGAAGGTTGCCTAAGTATTCCTGATATTAATGAAGATGTGCTTCGTCACAAAAATATTCGCATCAATTATTTGGATGAGAACTTTGAAGAACATGAAGTGGATCTAACTGGATTGGCAGCACGTGTCGTTCAACATGAGTATGATCATCTTGAAGGGAAATTGTTTACAGACAAACTAAGTACGCTGAAGAAAACAATGTTGAAAAGCAGATTGGATGCAATTGCCAAAGGTAATATCCGAGTGAGCTATAAAATGAAATTTCCACAACAAAAGAAAAAGCGTTAGTCCATACTAGCGTTTTTTCTTTTGTTGTTAACAGCAATAATTTCCAAACCTCACCCCTCAATCCAATCGGGGAAGATATAATCTGTATTTGACCGCAGTCATCCGAACGAGGAAGACAACACCTGCAGCAATGAAAGCTGCCCAAGACAAGTCAAGATCAAGATGAACGAGCAAGATATAGATTAATCCACCTGCCAAGCAGGCTGTTGCATAGACTTCCTTTTTAAAGATCAATGGTGTCTCATTGAGCAAAATATCTCGTGTCATGCCTCCACAAACAGCAGTAAACATACCGAAAATGATGGCTGCATAGACGTTACTTTCGTAGTTCAATGATTTTTGTACACCTAAGATAGTAAAGAAGCTGATTCCTATGGCATCAAAAAGTGTTAGGGTGCGATAGTAACCGTAGAGCTGCCGATTGAATACGATAGCGATCAAGATGCCCAGGAATATGGCTATAAGGTAATTGCTGTCGTTGACCCAAACGGGACGCAGGTTTAAAAATACATCACGCATGGATCCGCCGCCAATAGCTGTTACAAAGCCCAAAAAAGCTGCTCCAAAGATGTCGATATCCTTACGTTTTGCGGATAAAGTCCCCGATATTGCAAAAAATAAGGTGCCAAGCAAATCGCTTAAATAAAAATAGTTGGCATCAGTTATCATCGTAATCCTGTTTTTAAAATATTTTTCCTATTTATTTACTCTACTGCAAAGAGAGATTTCGACAAATTTAGGAGAAATCTCTGTAGTTTAGGTTTACTGTAAGACGAATAGCTTTCAAACCTACAATTCCCTGCACATCTTCCAGTTTGAGATGTTCTACAGTGCTTTCAATTATTCCCATATCATAAATGGCTTGTATACTTAGATTTAGGTCTTCTAAAATCTCATCTGATAAATAGACAATTGCTATTTTGTTGGTCTGAGTAAGCCTCTCCTTTGTACGTTTTATCCGGATCTTATCTATTCTTTTTTTGATGATTTCGTAACGGATATTTAATGACCCCTCTACATCAAATCGACGTTCGTCTTCCCGAAAACTGATGTCAATACTATGCGGGTTGATGAAGATAAGTTGTGTGGTCTCTAGCGCAAGTGGTAGATCGCGCTTCACATGATGTGCTTTTAAGGCGATTCGGGCCATGGATATAATTTGTTGCCGCCTAAAAACATTGATAAACTCGGAGCTAAAAGTTTGCTGTGGCGTAATGGATTCCCCAACATAAATATCATACTCAATACCATCCGTTCTGAATTTTTGGAAGTAAGATGGGTAATTGCCCTGAATGAAGCTGTTGAAATGATTGAGTTCTTTACTGATAATATGGTTTACCTGACGCAAAGAGGTTTCAAATTCATTCCTATAAAATTCACCTGTATCACGATTGGTAAAAAAGTGCCGGGCATAATGCTCAATAATAGCATGCTTTGTTGTGAATTGTCTTCTCGCCGCATCGAGAAATGGTTGCACATCCTTTCGGAAGAATTCAATGATCTTGACCATAGACTCATCAAACGAGATCTGGTCAAGCGACCTGGTAATCTGATCTACACGTTTTGAAAAATCAACAATGAGCTGATGTCTGCCATCCAAAGACAATTCGTCAATAAGGAGAGCCAGTTGTTTTACTTTGAAACTAAAATCCTTTAAAATAGACGCATTACGGATGATCGTGGAATCTTTGACATCGATAGCGCCATAGAGTGGATATACCTCTTCAAAAATAACTGGTTTAATATGCGCATTTTGTTCATCATTTTCGAGCTCCTGAATATATTGAGCTGCAATATGGTTAAACTTCCACTGTACGGCTGGCTGTATTGTTGTAAACCGGTTAATGATAATCTCGTCAATACGTTTTTTAAATTCTGTCGTGATATCATGTGATAATTGGGATAGTAGCGGTACAAGCTCACGAAGTGAGTGTATCGTCTCATTATCCAATTGATCCAGTTGATGACTGTAAATCTCTAGAATGCCAGACAAAGAATGATTATGTATCAACGGAATGCATAGATAGGTTTTGACTCCGGATGTTTTGATACGTTCATCAAAAATGGATGTGGTATTTTTAATGGCATCCATCGTGTTGTAGAAGATCAGATGCGGATGTTTTAGATAATTGGCGACTTCTGGATTGATGTTGGTATAGCTGTTGTTTGCGTAGGTTTCCGAAATTAAAATACTTTTATTGGTAATGGAATAATCAAAAAATGGTAGTCCATTGAGCTGAAATAATGGAAACAGGCTGAAAACTGTATCTGATCCCTTCAAGATCGGAGCAATAATTTTTTCGAGATCAGATAAGAATAGGTGATAATTGTATGTTGCGAGATCCAATAAAATAGATTGTATCCGCTTAAGAGTATGCTCTAAACTGCTTTTCTTGACAGTGAGGATGGTAAATCCAGATAGCTCAAAATCTTCGATCTTAATTGTATTGACAACAATATTCCAATCGAATAAAGAGGTATCATTGGCATTGTTGGTCAGATGCCCTACGTCAAATTGTGGAAGTTCCTTTTTTGGTTTAATATCAACAAATTTGAAATCTACATTTAAATCATAATAATCAATGATTTCACCCTGCTCATTTAAGTGATAGTAAACGATCGTATTATTTTCTTTGGCAGGAAGTCCATATAACCGTTCAAAAATAAGGGCATACATCAGTTTTTCCTGATTGTTCAGGATGCCCCCATCTTGCATCTGATCCTGAAGATCTTGTTCCTCCAGCTTATTTTTCCAGAGTTCGAAAAAGGCTTCTGTGCCATAAAATGTTTCTTCGGCGAGTGGTGTTGCAAGTGCCCAGTATTTTTTGGGGGCGGTGTCAATTAGCGATACCGAAAGGCTGTAAATGAGCTGTAAAATATCTTTATATGCACTTAAGTTTTGCTTACACAGCCTGCCACTAACCTGCTCAATCTCCCGGATGCGTTCCAGAGCAAATAATGGAATCATGTCATCTGTAGATACATTGCCTTCCGTAAATGACTCTAGGTAACGAAAAAAAGGTTCGAAATGGAGCTTCTTATCGATATTATATAGCCTGCTTTCGCCTTTGGCTAGTCGTATATTCTTTATTTCCATTTATTGAACACTTTTAGAAACGGAAGCCGGTACTAAAATAGGGATACCAACCTTCATTAGATTTGGCCATCACAAAGTGAAGGGGCAATGCATTGGCGATGATATAATAAAGTCCGCCACCGAATCCTTGATGGACGGTCTTGCTGTTATGGTCTTTTGCCCATACTTTCCCGATGTCATACATCCCCATGATCCCTAGTTCTCCCGGGAGCACGTAGCTTTTGACCTCATGAATCTTAATGCGGGCTTCTAGGTTGTTGTATACCATTTGTTCGCCAGCAAATCTATATTGGCGAAAACCACGAAGATTCTCATGACCTCCTAGAAATAGATATTGATAGAATGTAGGATTGCCCACTACCGTTCCACCTCCTACTCTGTTGGCGAATATAATCCCTTCATTTAGCGCGCTAAAATAGCCTGTCATTTCTGCGCTCAATTGCGCTGAATTTCGGGAATATTTATTTAGGCCCAAAAAGGATTGCAACGCCGCCTTGACAAAGATTCCTTTACTCGGACTAATCTTACGATTGCGTGTATCCTGCGTCAGAAAAGCATTTAACCCGACAAAAGCTTTGTCATTGGTAATGGAAACACTATCGTAAGAATGGAGCGCTTGCGGATTTAAGATAAAACGGTCCTGATTTTCAATTGGATCCAGGTGATAGAACTGGATGTGGGGACCAATAGCATAATTCAGTGTAGACGAAGGGTGCCACCGCAGTAGTGGGTTGACATTGAAAATATTGAATCTGCTACGGTAGTATTTCGCGCCATACTGATCTTTTAGAAATAGGGAATTGTTGCCAACGCCAAAAAAGTTCTGCGTGTTGTCGGGGGCTTTTGCTAATGCATCGAGGACAAAGTCGGCATTACCTATTACATCTTCCCATTCGCCACGATAATGAATTTTATAGGCCCCTGTTCGAAATGCCGCTGCCACAGTAATCTGTTGTTTATAGGTAAAAGGCGTTTTTCTAAAACCCCGCTGATGTGTATATGCTGCGCCAAGTCCGAGAGAAAAGCCATCATCAGCGTTATACCCCGCTGTTAACAAAGGTAGCCAGGAATTGTATAGGTTGACGGGAACGAATTGCGTATTCAAGCTGTCCTTACCTTGGTGTAGCCTGATTCGTCCTTTTTCTCCTAAAAAAGTGGAGCTGGTCGTATTTTCGTAGAGCTTTATCTTTGATTTACTATTGTTAACTATATAGGTCTTTGGCAGACTATCGCCAATAATGCGCAGTTTTATCGGCGAATTTACGTTATTTATGGACACTGAGTCCTGACCTTCAGAAAGGTATAACCGGATTTCTTTTGTTAGGTTCTTTTCATAAGTTTTGTCCATTAGCCTTTTAGTCACCTTTCCATCTTTGTTGATTTTGGACACAATGATTTTTAATCCCTCATCTTTGGTGTTGACAATCTCCACCTTTTCGTTTTTATCACTGAAATGGATATCGACAATATTGTTTATAAAACGATAATATTCTTCCATTGCCGTGGGTAAAGCGTCTCGTCTACTCTGAAGGGTGTGGAAAATCTGTTCCCCGCGAATAGCGATGGATGATTGGGGTAAGCTTTTGACAGATTGCCAAAGTACCGAATCTGTCAAACTGGAGACAAACTGATTTACTTCTTTTGTCCATTCCTCGTGGGAGAGCTGATTGCTTGGATGTGCATTTAAAAATCTGGATTTGAAAAGGGAGTATCTGATATTTGGAATGCCTTTTGTAAAACCCTGCATAACGGGGTTGACAAACTGTTGATAAATATCTTTCATCAAAAATCCTTGTGTAACACGCAAGGCCTGATCTCGATCCCGAGGAATTGGAATATAATCCTTGTCTCTATCATCAGTATCTTGATTTTCATTATACCAACGCCATTGATCTTCATGACGATCCCAGTCACTTACAATTACATCTAGCATACGCGCCCTCAGATATGCCTTGGGTTTGAAATCATCATCGTTGTCCTCTTGAAGCTTGCGCACGGCTTTTGGACTATTATCGGAGTCGCCCATAGGCTCTCGTTCTTCCAATAAGGCAATAGTGTTTTCGAATAAAGGAGCGTACTCGCCAAGGATTGTATCCGGCGCAACGACTCCTATAACGGGATGTGCATGTGGAACCTTCACCGCATTAGCCAGCGCAGGAATCATCAATGCGGAATAAGGATGTTGCGCGCTCGTCGCATCGTCCAGCACGTCCTGTACAAAGGTGCCATGCAATTCCTCTGGAATCAAAGATTCTGTTCGTTTATTTACTGATCGCAGCGCCCATTCTCTACCTGTTGGGTCTGTTAACCTGAGTGAAATGGATTGCATGCCTCCTCCCTGTTTAACAGGGGTCAGGCCACCGTATAATCTAGAGAGCTGTAACAGGGGTAAGGTGGTCTCGGCAGCCCATTCTCGACGATAATTTTCTCCAAGAAATGACTTCTTAAATCCACTCGCCTTCCCATACTTTGCATTTGCTACAACAATAGTACTGTCTTTAATCACGGCTTGAGTCAGCGATTTATCTTTGTGCGTGTCAATTGTTGAATTCGACTTATTCTTTTGCTGAGAATAAGCTTGTGTAGCGAGAAAAAGTAAAAAGAATGGTAAGACCCGTTGCATGCTTATTATTTTTCAAATTTATAAATGATCCCTTTGTCTTGATCGCCAGCTTCGCTACTGATGTAAAGATTGAATTTTGAATCAAAGTTGATGCCTTCTGGTTGTGGAAACAGCTTTGGATCCAGCGCTGTTATAGATTTGACATGGAAATTTTCATCCGTTACAACAAGTGCCTTGTCAATGGAGGATAAAATGTACCATTCATTGCTGTCGGTTTTCTTTGCAAGGGCTGAAGGTTTGAATGTTTTTTTGATTTTCGGATCAAATTTTTTCAGTTCATCAATCTGAATTGCAAATTCACCTTGCGGATTGAACTTGCCATCGGCTCCAATGGAGAAAATATATCCTGTAGTTTGTGACTGTTTTTTGTCCGTACGACATTCTTTACAGAGTATATAGGCAAGGTTACTTGTTTTGTCTACAAAAAGCCCCTCATATTCACCTTTGGGTAAAATATCTTTTTGTTCGGTGACCGTCTGTATGTTATCTTTCTCCGTGATGGGAAAGGAATAGATAGCCCCATTGCTCTTTAAAATAAAGAAATGTGTTTTACTAATGCCAATGTCTTCGTAATCACCATCCTTTCCAAATGGATTGAATGTGAGCTTTTGAGTCGACAAATTGTACCTGAAAAGTAGCCCCTGTTCATCCTGAATGGCATAGATATCTTGGTCTTGTCCTTCAAGAAATGCAATACCTGATATTTCGAGCAGTTCATCGGGCAAATTTATCTTTTCGCCGGATGATAATCTATACGGAATTGTCTGTTGTTTATCTGTTGTAACGTCGGATATACTAGTCGTACGTTCTTTATTCGCATTACTAGGGTTACAAGCTAGCAATACCGAGGAAATCATTCCTAGAGCAAGAGCTGTTAATCGTGTAGCGTCTTTCATGAATTCAGTTGTTTAAGTAGTCAACAATTTGCTGTTGTGATTTATTGCCAGTCGGATGTTCTATAGGTATGTTTTGCCCCATCTCATCAAGGAAAGTTGCTTCAACGTCGTCAGCGAATTGAATTTCAAATAGCTGCTGAATCTTGTTGGACAATACTGGCTCCGTAATGGGGAAACAGGTCTCTATTCGATGGTAGATATTACGATTCATCCAGTCTGAGGAACCTAAATACACCTTTGTATGTTCTCCATATTGGAATATAAAGATTCTTCCGTGCTCTAAATATCGCCCTACGATCCGTTTTACTTCAATGTTTTCACTTAGTCCTTTTACCTGGGGTTTAAGCCTGCAGATTCCTCTGACCAATAATTGCACTTTCACACCAGCCTGACCGGCTTCGTATAATTTATTGATTAACGATTCTTCTTCTAAATTGTTTAGCTTAATTTTTATTGAGGCGGCGATGCCCATCTTTACCTGAGTAATGGTTTCATCAATCAAATTGTCAAAAGCCTGCTTTAGATTGAATTGAGCTATCAAAAGCTCTTGAAATGGAATATCTGTTGGCTTATCTGGTTTCTGTCTGTTGGGTAAAAATTCAAATAGTAGGCTTAGTTCTTCTGCCAGCAGGCGATCGGATGTCATTAAGAAATAATCGGTATATACCTTGGCAGTTTTCTCATTTAAGTTGCCTGTCCCAAACAACGCGCTCTCTTTTCCATCTTTTCGTTTGACAAGGGCAATTTTAGCATGTACTTTAAGGTTGGGGATACTATAACTGATCTTTACCCCCTGTTCTTTCATAATTCTTGACCAATGGATATTATTGGCTTCATCAAAACGCGCTTTTAACTCAACAAATACATTCACCTTTTTACCATTTTTAGCTGCGGTAGCTAGGGCTTGGGCAATATGCGAATCGCTGGCAATTCGATAGAGCGTGGTATGGATCTCCGTTACGTCAGGGTTTATTGCTGCTTCATTAAAAAAACGAAGAATAGGATCAAAAGATTCATAAGGAGTACATATTAGCATATCATGCTGATCAAGCTGGTCAAAAATGGAATGCTCAAAGTCCTGATGTGCTTCTAGTTGTTGCTGTGGTGGAAAAGACAATTCTCCCTTTTTTATTGGGAAAGAGAAGAAATCCTTCAAATTATGATAATATCCACCAGTGACAATGCTACTTTTTCTTAAGTCAAAAAGAATAGCGAGTCTTTCGATAAGCTGGTCTGGAAAACCGGGTTGATGTAAGAATCGAGTTGCATAACCAAGATCTCTCTTTTTGACCTCTGCCTCTATTTTCTGCGCTATATCACCATCAAATTCATCTTGTAAATTGAGTTCAGCATCACGAGTGATTTTGAAAGAATAAAAATTTAAACTTTTACTTTGTAGTAGACCCGGTAAAAATAGCTTAATGATATCATCGATGAAGACAACGTAAGTCTTAGAATTGACCTGACAAGTGAAAAATCTATTGATGCGATCGGCAGGTATGTTGACAATGAACAAGTCTGTTGTATTATTGCCTGTCATTGCAAAGTATAGATGGTTGTTGATCGGAAAAAAGGAAAATTCTTCGTCAACAGGGATTATTTGCAGGTAGGAGGCTATAGTATTAAAAAAATAGTTGGCTACAAGAGGTTTTATCGTTACTGGAATCTCCTGGTTATAGATCAGAATAATATTTTCCTCAGTTAACTGATGGATAATATCGGTTAAAAGGAATCCAAATTTTTCCTGCTGTTTATCGATAATTTTAGAGGCCTTTTTATACGTTCCAATGTCAAGATTCGGGACAACTTGGTCAGTTGCCTTCTTTTTAATTTTTTTCCATGCCATTAATACAGGCATCCGTACGCGGTAGAACTCATCAAGGTTAGATGAGAAAATAGCAAGGAATTGTAATTTTTCCAATAGCGGGACCTCCTTACGTCCAGCCTCGGTAAGTACTCTGTCATTGAAGGAAAGCCAACTGATATCTCTATTGATGTACAGGTCTTCTTTTTTCATCCGAAACATAATTAAAAAATGATGAATTTATGCTGAGTATCTGCTTTACAATAGCGTTGCAATAACAAAGGTAATAACAGAGATAACCAGACCAAACATAAAGATGCCATAAGCATAACGTAGTAATTTGTATTTTCTGCCTAATACAACTCCCTGGGAGTAAACATCTTTTGTGAGCATTCCGTATAAAAATTCGGAATCGATCATTACCTTTTGCATTCCTTCATTATAGTCGTCTAGTTTCATTTTATAGAAATTTCCGAAAAATAATAGATTGACAGATTTATTATCAATCTCCTGTTTTGAAAATTTTCCAGAAGGTATTTTGGGTATAGTTGACAGTATAGCCATGACCATAGTGGCCACAACAATTACTGTGAGAATAATTGTTGGAAATATAAGATGTTCGTTGCTATCCAATTTCCTAAATAATACAGCAATAACGACAGATAGAATAATAGAGTTAACAGTCAATAAAATATTAGCTTTATTATCAGCCATATCACTCAAACGTTGGTTGTTGGACGATGTTATCCGGAACATTGTTTCTATACCACGTTCAGGTTTGACACTTTTCTCTTTCTCTTTCTTTGTTTCTTTTTTGTCTTCTTTTTTCTTGTCCTTGGATTTTTCCTGCTTGCGTTCAAGTTCTTTTAAGTTCTCTTCCTTCTTTGTGTTGAGCTTTTGTTGGGCATAATCTGTATGATAATGATGACTTGCTAAGAGCTTTATAGTGCCGGCACGCCAAACATCCTTATCAATTTCTTTACCTAGTACAGCCTCTGCTTCGGTCTTCATTAGTTTATTCCTGTTTTCAAAGTCCTCTCCTCCAAAATGGAACAAGTCGGCGTCGCAAAGGATCTGTTCCAATAGATTGTTGGGGTCTTGGGGCATTCTGGTGGCTAGGATACAGCCTTTGATTTTTTCTTTTACCTCCTCGGTTATGCCTTTATCCTTTAAGAAGTCTAAAGCGATTTCTACGCTTCTTTTTTCATGGCCAATCGCATTGTCAGATTTTACATAACCTAAATCGTGAAAATAGGCTGCACTGATCACTATAAAATGATCTTCGTCATTTAACTTATAAAACGAGGAAATCTCCTCTGCAGCTTGTACTACTGAATGTGTATGTATACTGTTGTGAAAACAATGACACGAGGAGATATTCTGTATAATATAAGCGTTCGAAAATTCTTCTACCTGTTTTAAAAGTTCGTTATAATCTATCATGACTAATATGATGTTTATTTAGAATAAAAGTATTCAATATCTTTAACATCTTATATACAAGTAATCCCTTTTCGTAATTTTTTAATCTAGATCAAACTTTATAGTCCTGATAGAAAATAAAAAACCTTGTTTTTTACCCTTCCGATCATTGGTAGCCTATTGTGAGGTGTAATTTCTGTGTATTATAATACGATAAACTTGTTTGGTATGATAAGGCTTTATGTGATTTTTTGGTGAACAAGAGCTTGTCGGATAGTTTGTGCGATCGTTCAGTGTTTTATGTGAGCGATTAAGTTGGGCTGTATAATGTCGTGAATTGTCTTTTTGAGCTTATGGAGAGGATTCCATTGCTGTAGGTATTGGATCTTAATCTGGCTGAGCGTATATACTCAAATCATTCAACTTGATAATTAGGTTATGGTGTTGGTCTATTGGAATGGAACTCTATTATATAGACGATTGTATTGTAATCCGTTCCTCATTGGGACTGCGTCATATCTTGTTTGTATTTCAGAAAGTTATAGATGAGTATTAACTACGATATTAAACGGGATTAGCAGGGATTTACCCCTGTTATACCCCTGTTAACCCCCTGTAAACCCCCAGTTATATCCCTATTATTTTCTAAGAAATTCGAAAGCAATCTGCGGGTTGTCCCGCTGTTGCAGTGTGGAATTTTCTGTGCAGTTTGGATTTCCTCCGGTTACCCATGAGATCCACTGTTAAGGTCTATTGTTGCTGTTTCTTCCTGATTGTGCCCTGAACAGGTCATTTTATAACGATCTGCCCCTGCTCCATTATATCCACAGGGTGCTGCTATAAATACAGGGACCTTTGTTGCTATTCCTACTGCGGAGCGGCGGCAGGGAACCTGCCTAGCGACGATCATTATAATTACACCATCCTGTTTCCGGAGGCATTCCGTGCATCACTTGCCTTTTGTTAACCCGAGCTTAGCCGGAGCCCCTTTTCCCATGAGGTCTCTGTTTCTATCCGCGTTGCATTCTCCGGCCTTTCCACAGCGTTTCCACAGTCTCGGCGCTGTTTCCCTGCGCCCGATCTGGCCATAACCGTCCTTTTTTGTCCTCCGGCGCCCCCCGGGATGCTGTTTCACAAAAAGAATCCGCCAAGTTCACAGCGAGTTAGCGGCAAAATGAAATAAATAAGAACAAAAGGCTTGGAAGTGATTATAAAAACTCCCTATCTTTGCACCACTCCGCAAGGGAGGGACGGTTACTTCGAAAGGGGTGGTCATGAAAAAAAGAAGGGTTTAACGAGAGTTAGGCGCTGAAATCGGGAAAAAGAAAAAGAAAAAAAACTTCAAAAGTTTTTTGGAAGTTCAAAAAAGATTTCTACCTTTGCAGTCCCAACGGAAACGGAGGGAAACAAAAAAAAGATAAAGAGGAGCGCAATGCTCATCGGAATATAGCGGATACGGAAGTTGAAGCGAGATAAGTTCTTTAAGAAAACACAATCATGTAAGCGTG
>NZ_RAPY01000006.1:0-333702 GCF_003610355.1 Sphingobacterium detergens
AACAGGTGGGAGAGTAGGTCGGTGCCTTTTTTTACACGGAAGCCCTTGCTGGAAACAGTCAAGGGCTTCTTTCGTTTACATACTTCCCAAAAGGTTCCAAAGAACCATGGCGGCGTGCTTAAATTGTATACGCTACTTTCAATGTACATGCATTGGGCTTGCTGCATCGAAAGGCACGGTAATAACACCACGTGCTACAGACCCAGTGTAGACTCCTGCCCGCTTTAGGTGCGATAGCAGCTAACAACATAAGGCATTTATAAGCTAAATTGAGCCGGACAGCCTACCTACTGCCTAAGCACCTATCCTAATCCACGTTTTTGTTGGCCGCCTTACTGCAATGATCTTTACCGATAGGATCTGCGATTACCTGATTTTTTCCTGAATAGAAGCCGCCAGTGCTCAATCTATCCACTCACTTATGAAAGCGGCTTGATGATTGGATTCGGTAACCAAATTACTGGATGGTTAGATATTCTGCAAGTGATTCCCGATTCGACTCGTGGTAGCGCCGGTAAAAGAATACTTGGCAACGGAGATCTCGAGTATAAAGGAATAATAAACTTATCATCTTGAGTATATGCTCTTTAAGTTTTTGCTATGAAATTGAAATCATGAATTTATCTAACGGTCACACTTTCGGTAAAAAAATAATGATTATAATAAATTAAGCAATCGTTTGTGTAGATTAAACAAACGATTGCTTTAAAGTTTGATTTTTTATTTCGAGAAAAGTGTTATATTATTGTTATAGAGATTAAGTTCTTTAGTTAGAACCAAGTATAAATCCAAATCCAAATGGATTTTTCTTATTGACTGTTTAGTTTGTTTTAAAATAGGTGATTTTTTAGAGGGACCATTTTGGTCCCTTTAAATTTACATGAACTTTAAATTATGGATTCTAGAAGAGATTTTTTAAAAAAAGCCGGAATTTTATCATCGCTGGCTGTTTCACTTCCTACGTTGGTTAATGCAAATGCAACTGCAGAAGCATTTAATATGTGCGGTTATGCTGCACCCAAAATTGATAAAGTGAGAGTTGCTGTAATTGGATTGGGTATGCGTGGTCCTGGTGCAGTCGAACGACTATCTTTTATCGAAGGTTGTGAAATCGTTGCACTTTGTGATAAACATCCAGAAAGAGTTGAGAAAGCACAGAAGATTCTTACCTCAAAAGGTTTGAAGGCTGCAAAGTCTTATTCTGGAGAAGATGGCTGGAAGTCATTATTGAAGGAAGAAAAACTGGATCTGGTCTATATCTGTACACCTTGGGACTACCATGCACTCATGAGTGTTGCAGCTATGAAAGCGGGTAACCATGTGGCTTGTGAAGTGCCAATTGCATTAACAATAAAAGATTGTTGGGAGGTAGTCAAAACATCTGAAGCAACAAAAAAACATTGTATGATGTTGGAGAATTGTTGCTATGACTTTTTCGAGATGTTGACATTGAATATGGCCCGCCAGGGTTTATTTGGTGAATTGATCCATGGTGAAGGTGCTTATATCCATGACTTATTGGATTTGAATTTCTCAAAGAATGGTTATGATAATATGTGGCGTCTAAGGGAAAATATTAAATACAATGGAAACCTCTATCCAACTCACGGACTTGGACCTGTCGCACAGTGTCTAAATATAAATAGAGGAGACAAGATGGATCATCTTGTCGCGATGTCGTCCAATGATTTTATGATGGGTGAGAAGGCTAAGGAACTCGCTGGAAAGGATTCGTTCTTTCAAGAATTCGTCGGAAAGAAATACCGTGGCAACATGAATACGACGCTAATTCGCACCGCGAAGGGTAAAACAATTATGCTACAACATGATGTGACCTCGCCTAGACCATATTCAAGACTTCATACGTTAAGCGGTACAAAAGGTTTTGCCCAAAAATACCCAACTGAGAATATTGCTTTTGGTCATGAATTTATTAAAGAGGAAAAACTCAAAGAATTATATGATAAATATACGCCAGAATTAGTGAAATACATCGGTGATAAAGCCAAAGAAGTTGGTGGTCACGGAGGTATGGACTTTATGATGGACTGGCGCCTAATCGACTGTTTACGTAACGGGTTGCCGTTGGATCAAGATGTCTATGACGCTGCTTCATGGAGTTGTATTGTACCATTAAGTTTTGAGTCCGTTGAAAAGAACTGTAAAACGGTAGCAGTTCCGGATTTTACAAAAGGTGCATGGAAAAATAATAACCCAGTGGATATCACCTTAAAAGGTGGTGGTAATACACCTATTCGCTCAAAAAATGCAAAAAAAGAAAATGTACAATTGGATGTATAAAATCTGCATCTAGGTCAATAATTAAAAGGGGAGCATTTTATTGTTCCCCTTTTATGTTTATCTTTAGGTATGTTAATCAATCTGACGCTAGTTACCTGTCTATCTATATTTTCCGCAAATGATACCCTTTCATGTTGTGTTGGTGAAAATATACCTACACGGGCCGGGATGATCAAATCTCAGTTATCCAAACAAAGCAATAATACCACTGGAAAGATGGTTTTAATTGAAGGTGGTAAATTTCTGATGGGAAGTTCGAATTTCGAAGATAGTAAACCTGTACATGCTGTAGAACTCCATTCATTTTATATGGATGAGCATGAAGTTACAAATGCGCAATTTGCCCAATTTGTAAAGGAAACGGGCTATGTGACGGTAGCTGAGCGAAAACTTGACCCAAAAGATTTTCCCGGTGTGGATCCGAATATGTTGGTTCCCGGATCTGCTGTATTTTCAAAACCCAAAGAACTCAACTCTTTAAATAATTATCTGATGTGGTGGGAGTATGTTCCGGGGGCAAATTGGCAACATCCTGAAGGGCCTAATAGTTCCATAAAAGATAAAATGAATTACCCAGTTGTCCAGGTTGCCTATGAGGATGCGGCTGCCTATGCAAAGTGGGCTGGAAAAAGATTGCCTACTGAAGCTGAATGGGAGTACGCCGCCCGTTCGCGTAAGGATACCAATGGTGACCTGTATTATTGGGGGAAAGAGCTGAAACCAAATGGTAAATGGACGGCCAATATTTATCAGGGGAAATTCCCTGTTGAAGATTCAAAAGAGGATGGTTATGAAGGTGCGGCGCCAGTGAAATCTTTTCAGGCGAACGCTTTAGGACTCTACGATATGGAAGGGAATGTCTGGGAATGGTGTTCGGACTACTATAGACCAGATTATTACAAGAATAGCGTGGCGTCAAATCCCACGGGACCGGAGAGTTCGTATGATCCACAGGAACCTAATCTCGAGAAACGTGTCCAACGAGGCGGATCGTTTCTCTGTAATGATCAGTATTGTGAACGTTATAAAGCAGGAAGCAGGGGGAAAGGTGAGGTAAATAGCCCAACAAATAATGTCGGTTTCCGATGTGTAAAAGATATAAAATAGAAAAGGCTTGCATTTGCAAGCCTTTTCTATTTTATAGAGATACCTTATTGTGCATTCAAAAACATTGATTTTTGATTGTACAATTCTCTGAAATATGGATCTTGAAGATCTTTGATAAAGCGGATTGCTTCACCAGTTGATTTCATTTCAGGGCCTAATTGTTTGTCTACCTCAGGGAATTTATTGAAGGAGAATACAGGTTCTTTAATAGCGTATCCTTTCAATTTACGTTCGATCGTGAAGTCACTCAGTTTATTAACACCTAACATCACTTTTGTCGCGATGTTGATGTAAGGAACATCGTAAGCCTTCGCGATGAAAGGAACTGTACGTGATGCACGTGGGTTAGCCTCGATGACATAAACATTCTCACCTTTGACAGCAAACTGAATGTTTAATAGACCACGTACATTTAGTGCTTTCGCTAACTTGATCGAGTATTCTTCCATTTTATCCTGAACAGCTTGGGATAGTCCGAATGGAGGCAATACTGCCGAAGAGTCTCCGGAGTGAATACCAGCAGGTTCGATGTGTTCCATCATACCGATGATATGTACATCTTCACCATCACAGATAGAATCTGACTCCGCTTCTTCAGCACGATCCAAGAAGTGGTCGATCAGGATATGATTACCAGGAAGGTTTTTCAATAAGTTAACAACTGCTTTTTCCAAGTCTTCGTCATTGATGACAATACTCATACCTTGTCCACCCAATACATACGAAGGGCGAACCAAAACTGGATAGCCAACTTCGTTAGCAACTTGTAATGCTTCTTCTGCCGAAGTAGCCACACCATATTTTGGATATGGAATATTTAATTCTTTCAAAAGATCAGAGAAACGACCACGATCTTCTGCCAAGTCCATATTTTCGAAAGAAGTACCAATGATTTTTACACCAAGCTGCTCCAAGCGTTCAGCCATTTTAAGTGCTGTTTGTCCACCCAATTGAACGATTACACCTTCAGGTTTTTCTAATTCAATGATCTCACGAACATGCTCCCAGAATACAGGCTCAAAATATAACTTGTCGGCCATATTAAAGTCTGTCGATACTGTCTCAGGGTTACAATTAACCATGATTGCCTCGTAACCACATTCTTTGGCTGCCAATAACCCGTGTACACAAGAGTAATCGAACTCGATACCTTGACCGATACGGTTAGGACCTGAACCTAATACAATGATTTTCTTCTTGTCTGAAGAGATGGATTCGTTTTCTTCTTCAAATGTTGAATAGTAATATGGAGTTTGTGCTGGGAATTCCGCGGCACAAGTATCAACCATTTTGTAAACCCGGTTGATGCCAAGCTCCTTACGACGATCATATACCTGATCTTCTGTTACATTACCTAGCAACCAAGCAATCTGTACATCTGAATAACCTTTTTGTTTTAAGGTCATGAAGAAATCGCGTGGGATATTATTTAGTTGGTAACGACGTAACTCTTGCTCAAGATGTACTAACTCCTGGATCTGTACCAAGAACCATTTGTCGATACGTGTTGCTTTACGAATTGATTCCAATGGAACACCTAATTCGAATGCATCTTTGATATGGAACAAACGGTCACCGCTTGGATGTTCTAAGCTATCCATGATCTCGTCCAGATTTCTCCATTGACGACCATCGGCACCTAGACCAGCGCGGCCAGTTTCAAGTGACTGACATGCTTTCTGTAAAGCTTCGATAAATGTACGGCCGATTGCCATTACCTCACCTACAGCTTTCATCTGAAGACCTAATTCTTTGTTTGCACCTTTGAACTTGTCAAAGTTGAAACGCGGGATCTTAACGATGACGTAATCTAATGTTGGTTCGAAATATGCTGAAGTAGTCTTAGTAATCTGATTTTGCAACTCATCCAAGTTGTATCCGATCGCTAATTTAGCTGCAATTTTTGCAATTGGGTAACCAGTTGCTTTCGATGCTAAAGCTGATGAACGAGATACACGTGGGTTGATCTCGATTGCAATGATTTCTTCATTTTCTGGATTTACCGAGAATTGAACGTTACATCCACCTGCAAATGTACCGATCGAGCGCATCATCAGGATAGCCTGATTACGCATATCTTGGTAGCATTTGTCCGATAATGTCATACCTGGAGCTACTGTGATCGAGTCTCCAGTGTGGATACCCATTGGATCAAAGTTTTCAATTGTACAGATGATAATGACATTGTCGTTGGTATCGCGAAGCAATTCTAACTCGAATTCTTTCCAACCCAATACAGCTTGTTCGACTAAAACCTCGTGTGTTGGTGATGCGTGTAAACCTCTATTTAAGGCTGCATCAAAATCTTCTTTTCTGTGTACAAATCCACCTCCTGTACCTGCTAAGGTATAGGAAGGACGTATAACAAGGGGATAACCAATTTCTTGTGCAGCTTCTTTACCTTCCAAGAATGAGTTTGCGATCTTTGATGTTGCAACGCCCACACCAATATCAACCATTAATTGACGGAATTCTTCACGGTTTTCAGTTTTTTCAATGGCAGCAACATCAACACCGATAACTTTTACATTGTATTTTTCCCAAAGACCTAGGTTGGAAGCTTCGATACATAAGTTCAAAGCTGTCTGACCACCCATGGTAGGAAGTACAGCGTCAATATTGTGTTTTTGCAATATTTCTTCAATACTTTCGCAAGTTAATGGAAGTAAGTAGACATTGTCTGCAACAACTTTGTCCGTCATGATTGTTGCAGGATTTGAGTTGATGATGGATACTTCAATACCTTCTTCTTTCAATGAAAGGGATGCTTGAGATCCAGAATAATCAAATTCACAAGCTTGACCGATAACGATGGGACCTGATCCGATGATTAAAACCGACTTAATGGAAGTGTTTCTTGGCATTATATCTAGTTCAAAAAATTAAATTTCCTATTGTAAATCTGAGCAAAGACAATCAAAAATAGCTCATGGGGAAGGGTCATTCCGACTGCTTTGTCGGAGTGCAAAGTTACATTTTAAATTTTGAAAATGAAGTATTTATTTTAATAATATTTCAAAATAAAATGACCTTTATTGGAAAAGTAGTCTTGAAAGCAGTAATAATAGTTGGAAAACGTAAGGAGTGGGTTCTCCAACTATTATCGTGAGTCGTTTATTATTCGGCTAATAAACAATAATTTCATCTGTAAATAAATATCCTTTTTTCGGGTTACTGGCTTTGATTTTTATGTAGCGTGCCTGTTGTGCTTTATCAAGTTTAAGTTCGAATCGTTTAAAAGTTAATTTGGATTCTTTATCGGATATATCATTTATCACCGTACCTACTTTTCTAAAGCTACGTCCATTATCCGAAAGAAAGACTTCCATTTCACCAGGCATGTAAACTCCCGGACCTATCATTTGCATAAAATTCATGGCAACCTGATGAATTTCTTCTCTTCGCTCTAAATCGACTACGACATCAATCGGACTCGTAAAACCTTGCCATTGACCATCGTGGTAAGAGAGTCCCCCCATTAGACCATTGGTTAAAGTCGAATCTTTTTGGGCTGGATATCCAGACCATTGTGTGTTGTAAGTTACTTTTTTTCCGATAGCGCGATGAATATCAATATCAAATGACAATGTAGGACCTATTTTAATGGAGTCCTGAAAATATGCTGCATTGATATGTCCTGTTGAACTAAGTTCAAATGGACCGGTATATGGTGTAGACTGAATCGTAGGTTCACTTCCATCAATTGTATATCGGATCTGATCCGTGTTCAATTGCTCTGTTGTAAGTGTAATTTTGTTGTTGTTTTTAATCGCATTATACGATGCTATATAGGCAACATTGAACGAGGGACGATAGTAGTTCAGATTCAGTTCTTGCAATAGCTTGTAGTGTGATTGTAATCTTCGTTGAAAGTCAGCCCAGCTTTTTGCATCTTTTGTGGTCCAATTGACTTCGGATAATGCTAATGCACGTGGAAATACCATATATTCAACATGCTCCGTCGTCGGCACATATTCTGTCCATATATTCGCCTGCGCACCCAGGATATGTTTGGCTTTATCACCTTGTATCGCAGCTGGAATAGGGTCGTAGGAGTAGACTTTATCAAGTGTTAGATAGCCTCCAATAGCTTCGGGTTGTGTTCTTGGGTCTGTCTGATAGGAATCGAAATAAAGATGTGAGCCGGGAGTCATAATGACATCGTGGCCCGCATTTGCAGCTTTTATTCCGCCCTCTTCTCCACGCCAACTCATGACTGTTGCTCCTTCGGTGAGTCCACCTTGTAAGATCTCATCCCAACCAATAAGCTTTCTACCCTTTGATTGCAGGTACAGATCCATTTGTTTGATGGCATAACTTTGTAATTCGTCAACGGACTTTAAACCTTCCTTCTGCATAAGAGCTTGATCTTTTGGACAGGTTTCCCAATGTTTCTTTTCCGCTTCATCACCTCCAATATGAATATATTGAGAGGGGAATATGGTCAGTACTTCATCCAGTACATTTTTTAGAAACTCAAAAGTCTTTTCATTGCCAATGCAAAACTCGCCTTGGCTGTAGGGCTTCCCTGAACAGGAAAGTTCGGGATACACGGCCATTACTTCTTCTGAGTGTCCGGGCATTTCTATTTCCGGAATGACATTGATGCCTTTTCGGGCGGCATAGTCGACCAATTCGCGCGCTTCTTCCTGTGTGTAAAAGCCACCACTGGCATTTGGATTTCCTTTTTCCACATATTGACGTCCATTGTTCCACCAATCTTTCCAATGGGTATGTGTACGCCAAGCTGCTTTTTGTGTTAATTCTGGATATTTTTTAATCTCCAGTCGCCATCCCGCTCCATCTGTCAAATGCCAATGAAAGTTATTGAACTTATAAATGGCCATGACATCGATATATTTCTTTACGAAAGAAAGTGGCATAAAATGACGGGAAACGTCTAAATGTAATCCTCGGTATGAAAAACGAGGTTCATCAACGATAGTCGCAAATGCTATTTTGCTGGGATCAGCTTGTAGATAGCCTAATTGAACCAAGGTATAAATCCCATTGATGACCTGCGGAGTATCCCAGGCTTTGAGCAGGAGACCTTTTTCATCAATTTGAATCGAATAGGCATTTTTGCCGAGGTTGTCTGCATCAACCGCCTTTACAATACGAAAGCCTTCTTTTGGTGCTTTTTTGTTTTTCTTCAGCACTTCAAGGGTTAAACTCTTGATCGCAGGATGTTCAGTAAGCAATTGCACCGCTGGTTGGAAATCATCAGAAACAATAACTGTGAGTTGTGTTGGGATGGTATATATTCCAGTCGCTACGGTCACCTTGGAAGGCTTGGGAATAATGTCAAAATTACTTTGGGCCTGCGCACTAAAAATGCAAGCTCCCCCAAGCAATAACAGGGATAAAGATTTGCTCAATCGCATAGTAAAGTATTTAGATCAATAGATAATCAACACAAATATCCTAATTTTTGTTTCATTATTCTATTATTGCCGTCATTCGATAAGTATTTATGATATAAAACCAACAAATTGCCCAATAGAAATTACATTTTTAATCCTTAACTTTGTTGTATGATTGAACTTCCAGTTATTCCGGCAACTCCTGCACAACGCAAGCCAGATTGGTTGCGTGTCAAATTGCCTGTTGGTAAAGAGTATAGACATGTCAGAAGTCTTGTAGATGAGCACAAATTACATACAATTTGTGAGAGTGGAAATTGCCCAAATATGGGTGAGTGTTGGGGGGCAGGAACAGCAACCTTCATGATATTAGGAAATATCTGTACACGTTCATGTTCGTTTTGCGCTGTAGCAACAGGTCGTCCTTTGCCAGTAGACTTGGATGAACCAAATAGGGTAGCCAATTCTGTGAAGTTGATGCAGGTAAAACATTGTGTTATCACTTCTGTAGACCGTGATGATCTAAAAGATGGCGGTTCTACAATTTGGGCAGAAACGATTAATGCAATCCGTAAAGAAAGTCCAGAAACAACTTTGGAAACATTATTGCCAGATTTTAAAGGTCAATGGGACAATTTGGATCGTGTCATTGCGGTTCGCCCAGAGGTCGTTTCACATAATCTGGAAACTGTACGTCGATTGACTAGAGAAGTACGTGTTCAGGCGAAATATGACCGTTCTTTGGAATGTTTGCGTCGGATTTCAGAAGCAGGTCTTCGTACGAAGTCAGGTATCATGTTGGGTCTTGGTGAAACGGAAGAAGATGTGATTGAGGCAATGCAGGACTTATATAATGTTGGTGTTCATATTTTGACTCTTGGACAATACTTACAGCCAACGAAAGCACATCATCCCGTTATCGAATTTATCACACCAGCTCAATTTGAAAAATATAAAAAAATTGGTTTGGAAATGGGATTCAAATATGTTGAATCTGGGCCTTTGGTTCGTTCATCTTACCATGCTGAAAAGCATTTGTTCGATATGCAATAATAGCGTGCTAAACGATTATACTTCTTGGAAAAACAAAAGTTGTTTCCATGTTAACATATAAAATGCCCAGGTGGAATAATTCACCTGGGCATTTTTATGGGACCTTCTTTCCTTTAGTCGGGCACAGGGAGGAGTGGTCTTTCATTTAAAGATCTGATTTCATTTAAAAGAGCTGGTTATCATAAGTTTAAGATCTAAAGATTAAAGACAGCGCGTAGTAAAATCGTTCTTCCACGTAGTTCAAATTCATTTTGGGAAATCATATTGGCTGTTGTCATGTAGGTCCGGTAATTTTTTATATTGGTTAAATTGCTCATATCCAATTCAAAGTCAGTTTTCCAGTTGTTCAATCGATAACGCGTAAAAACATCTATAAAGGTATAACTCGCATTCTTCATATTCGTCTGGAAAGTGGAGAGGTTACGTAGGTTTACGCGTACATAGCCGCTTTTGAAAGGGCTTATAGGGAAACCTAAGTTATGTATCATCATGGTTGTTTTATTCCGAATCAGATGGTCTTTCCCCTGTTGTTGGCTTCTATTCCAATTGAGTGTACCTGTATAGGATACATTATAGGGTTTGAATATTTTTGTTTCAAAACTAGGTTGGAGGCTGTAATTGATGCTTTTTATGGGAACAACACTACTGTTTAGCAATTGATTGAATCGGGAATATGCAATACTACCTTTTAACTTGAGTGTACTTGCCAAAGGAAATATATATTTATCAAATCCAATCTGTGAGGACCAGCGTTCTTGCAGATTGTCCATATTAACCAATATATTCTCTGTGATATCGTCTTTTATAATTGAGGATAACATCGTATTGGATGAAAGCCTTGAATAGCTGATTCCTGCATTAGCAAATAATATTTTCAATGTACGTGCCAGATTGTAATTGAGATTAAAGGTATGTTTTTGAGATTCATTCAGCGCAGCATTGTTTTGGCTAAGCATCCTATAATTGCGTAGTACTGCTCCACGGAATACGTCTTCAATATTCCCGATGTCCTGGCTATATTGATAGGCAAATTGGAGATAATCTTCTTGGGAGGCTCGCCAGCGTGCTTTTAGCCCGGGGTTGATCAACCATGAATTTTTTGAAATGTCCAAAGCCTGTGTATTATCGTTATAATGGGTGATCAGGTAGGTGATTGGGATATCGAGGTGAGCCTCGAAGCGATCGTTTTTCCAGTCATACTGTGGTGTAATGAATACTTGAGATCTGCTCCAGTGTAGATCGTTGCTCGTATTTTGACCTGGTCTTGTATCCATCTGTTCATTATCTTGAAGATATAATAATGAAGTAAAATGTTGGCGATCGGTATTGAAACCGATCTGATATTGCTGCTTGATCTTACTTTTATTGAAGTGGTAACCTGTCGAAACCTCAGTGAAAAATGAGGGAACCTCAATTTGCTGAATGGTACTTTTGTATGGAATGCTGTCATTTAATATTTCAGGAAAAACACCTGGATAAATCTGTAGAGATTGTGGTTTATTCCCATAGTTTAATGTCCAATTAACGACTATAATATCGTTGTTTTTTAATTGCGGTATATAACTGAACTGATTGCTGATTCCTTTGATATGGTGTTTTTGAAATTGGTCAATTTTACTGGTCGAGTTTGTTAATAGGGCTTTTATATCTTTTTTTTCATATTCAAAGGAGAGTATTTCGCTGATGTATTTTTTTTCTGTATTCACGGATGCCGAGAGTTTTGCCGCCCCTAGCCATTTCTCTGCTCTGATAGCGTTTTGTTCTTCAAAGGATACATCACCTCCATCGAGTAAATATCGTGTACTAGCCGCGTTATTCTGCCTTTCCTTATCAAATAGTAACTGAATATTTGATTTCAATTGCCATTTGTTTTTGAAATTATATAGATTATTGGTGTTGAGGGAGCCTGTATTGTTAAAGTAATAGTTGTTTTTTGGGATATTGGGAGCTCCAGTTGTACTTGTTGCAAGGAGATTGTTAATAGAGGAAGCGCCAAACTTTGCGAGTAAAGATGACTGGTTATTGCCTACGACATCAGCAGAAAGATCCCTACCGATGTTATTTGCACTGAGTACATTCAGCATTTTAACTTTTTTGTTAAAAAGGATTGTGTTTAGCTCGGGGTCATAGTTATTGGGAGTACCAGCCGCTATTTTAGCCTGTCCAGTTAACTTTAACTTAGCATCTTCTTTGATGACAAGGTTAATGGCTACATCGTCTGTAAATCTTTTGTTTTTAAGTACTTTATAGTGCTCATGGTTATCGAGTACCTGAATGTCTTTGACCATTTTGTGCGGAATTGTTCGTGTGCCTATTCCGTAACGATCTTCTAGCAGATCATCACCGTCAATGTAAAGTTTGGAAACAGTTTTGTCCTGATATTTTATTAAGCCAGATTCTGTCACCTCCATACCGGGTAGGCGTTTGATGACGTCTCCGATATTTCGATCCTCCTCCTTAGCAAAAGAACCTACATCATAGGAAATGGTGTCGTTGGAACGATTTACTTTGGGTTTACTCTTTACAATGACATCTTTTAATAGATTTGTTTTGGGGGTTAAGATAATCTGGAGATCGGTCGACTTGTCACCAATTTGCTGTTCGAATTTTTCGTAAGTAAGATGGTTGATCTGCAGGTATATGGTGGTATATTCTTTAGCAAGTTTTATCATAAACCGTCCTTCCTTATCAGTCGTTTTAAAAGCAATGATTTTATTTTCAGACAGGATATTTATACTTGCAAAGGGTATGGACTTCTGTGTATTTGCTTCTTGTACCTTCCCACTAATCATTTGTTGGGCAAAACAAATTTGCCCAAACCAAATGATTAAAAATAAACACATAGATACTTTCATTAAGGTATTAACTCAATCGGATTATTGGTGACTTTAGAAGGTTTATATAGTTCATCTTTCCGTATATTAAAACTTTTGATCCGAGACACATCCATACCACCATCTCCAGTTTTCGCGCCAGTGCTTGAACCACTTTTAACAGTAATGGCATTGCCGGAACCTAAACTGATACTTCGACTCTTTGCCGATTGAGCGTTCATATAGGCTTGTGGATTTGCTTTAAATGCAGCTTGGATTTTTTGAACTTCTTCCAGTGAGGTTGTAATCACGCCTTGTGGTAGGGCCACCTGTACTTTACTGTCTTCGAGTTTATCAAATCCAGCATAGGCAAAAACGACCTCGTTTTTTGTGTCCCTTGCATCCAAAATGAGCCCCGGTAGTCCATGAAGTTTCCAAGGACCATATGGAAATGGCAGCTCTGTCGTAAACCAGACTTCATAGGTACGACCTTTGAAAGTTGTTTTTGCATTTTGACAACTGTATCCTCCAATCTCCTTATGATCACCTAATACTTCCCATTCCTGAGCTGGGTAAGTCTGTGGTATAGCAAACTTGTCCCCAGCAACGGATATCAATTCTGTCATTTTGTTGTTGTTGAAATCGAGTAAATAGGATGTCCCTAAAGGTGTCGTTCGTGTCTGGATAGTTATATTCCCATCAAAGGAGGGGGCATCCATCTGTTTTTTGACCTCATCCTGCATACGATCCGTGGAGTATGAGGTATAGAAACTGGCCTGTTGATTAAGATAGGCGACCGTTTCGTCGCGAATAAATTGATCACGCTGCGTAGTGTCATTAATGTGTTTGAATTCGTAATGTACTTTAGCTATTGCTGGCAAGTTTTCCTGAGCAAATAGAATCTGTATAGCTACAGATAATAAAAAGGATAATGAATATTTCATAATATTATGTCTATATCGTAAATATACGAAATATTCGTAATAATGAAAATTATTGTAACTTTTCACTACTATCCCGTGAATGGTGCTTTTCTGGAAGGATGAGACGCAGTTCTGTTAGGTGTGAAACTATTGTTGTTGTCTATTGAAAACAGTTTCTCCAGCAATTACCGTTCGTATTGTTTTTACGTTCCGCAATTGTTCGTTTGGTGTTTTGAGGATGTCTTGTTCAAGGATAACAAAATCGGCGTCTTTGCCGGCTTCTATGCTTCCCCGTTTTTTCTCCTGAAAGCAGGAGTATGCCGCCCAGATTGTCATTCCGCGCAATGCATCTTCCCGACTGATAGCATCCTGAATTTGGAAGCCCTGATCTGGGTAACCTTTTTTATCAACACGAGCCACAGCTGCATGAAAGCCATACATCGGATTGAAATGTTCAACCGGGAAGTCACTTCCCAGAGCGAGTTTGCCATATTCTTTCAAGAGATGCTTGTACGCATAGGCGCCTTTCATTCGCTCTTCTCCTAGTCGGTCTTTTGCCCAATACATATCAGATGTGGCGTGGGTAGGTTGCACAGAGGGGATAATCTGGAATTTTCGGAATTTATCGAAGTCGACAGGCGATATAATCTGTGCGTGTTCGATACGCCATCTGCGATCTGTATGTGGCTGGAGGTATTTGCCATAGATATCCAAGATAATTCGGTTAGCTGAATCACCGATCGCATGGGTGTTGGCCTGAAAATTACTGGCGGCAATCGCTTTGATCATATTTTCATATTCCTCTGGGCTATGCAAAAGAAAGCCATGTGTAGGTGCATCATGATAGTGAGCGAGCAGACAAGCTCCCCTTGAGCCTAATGCGCCATCTGCGAGTAATTTGAATGATTTGATTTCTAAACGATCCGTTTCGTAAAATCCCTGTGCTATAAATGAGGAGATATTTTGCGGATTGCCAAGGATCATCGCATAATCTCTAAATTTCAATTCCCCATCCTGATAGTATTTTTTTAATAAGTTGAGTCTTTCTTTTGATAAACCTGCATCCACAATAGAAGTAAGGCCCACAGAAAGCAATGAGTCCTGGGTTCGCTTTAACATTCTCAGGTACTCTTTTTCACTGGGTACCGGGATTGTTTTGTTGACCAGATCCATTGCATTGTCGATCAAAAGACCATTCGGGGTATTGTTGCTTCCACCGACAACGCCACCATGAATAATTGGAATATTTGTCAATTTGGCCCATTCCAGGGCTTTGGAGTTTGCCACTGCGGCGTGATAATCTACCCTTATCAGGTACACTGGTATATCTGGGAAAGCTTTATCCAGTAGTTCCTTTGTAGGGAAGGATTTGTCTTTCCAGCGATTTTGGTCCCAGCCACCGCCGATGAGCCAGGTTTTATTGGGGTTCTTTTGCTGATAACTTTTGACCCGTTGAATCACTTCTTCGAAAGAATCTGCGCCATTCAGGTCGACCTGATCCATCAGTTCGGCTTCATCAAATAGATGAGCGTGCGCATCGTAGAATCCAGGATAGATCGCTTTCCCGTCTGCGTCTATTTTCTCTTTGGCTTTATACTTTCGTTGGATCTCGTCGTCTGAGCCTATTGCAATAAATTTACCATCCCTGACAGCAAATGCCTGTGCTGTGCTGAAGGTGGAATCAACGGTATACACTTGGGCATTGTACACAATCAGGTCTACCTTTTCTTGGGGGGAACAGGCAAGGAAGATCATGGAAAAAAGGAAAAGAATAACTGGAAAGTTTCTCATATCCTAAAAATAGAAAAAAGTGTTTATAAAGCGAGGGTTATTTCTTTAAAATATGATTTGATTGTAGTATCGTATGAATTTGCTGAAATATCGTTTGGTATATTATGGATTAGCGTCGAGAGCGGATAACAAAAACGGCTATCCAAATAACTCAGATAGCCGTTTTAATTCAAAAATCAAAATATGTGATTAGCAGTACTCGTCAAATGCAGCAACTAAATTGTCAGCAATCATTTGTGCCGGGCGACCTTCAATCATATGTCTTTCAATCATGTGTACCAATTTACCATCTTTGAACAACGCCATTGCTGGAGAAGATGGAGGGTAAGGCAACATGTAGTTACGTGCTGTGTTAACAGCATCAGTTTCCATACCTGCGAAAACAGTAACTAGTTTTGCAGGATGTTTTTCGTTTTTTACAGCCGCTTTTGCTGCAGGACGTGCATTTGCAGCCGCACAACCACAAACGGAGTTAACAACGACAAACACAGTTCCTTCTGAAGCGATTGCAGTATCAACTGCTTCTGGAGTTTTTAATTCTTCGAATCCCGCATCAACTAACTCTTGACGCATTGGAGCTACTAAATATTCTGGATACATTATTTCTTAAGTAAAAATGTTAATATTCTAATTTAATTCGGTAGAGCGCGATTTTCTGTTTCACATTAAATGATCTTTTGCCAAAGCGCTATACTTTACTTTTACAAATATAGATGTAAAAGGCTTTCTCGTCAAGGTGCTTGTCTCAAATCAATGTCAGAAAATCGTTAACAGCTGTTAAGCCATTTTCCAATCGCTGCTGTCCCTCCCCTGAGATAATGCGATATTGACCACTGATAGCTTTTAATTCTTTTTTCCATACCTCCATAAAGTGTTCCCGTTGCTCCGGAAAATCTCGTAATGGATCGTCTTGCCAAGGTAGATCTATATCCATCAGCAGGTATAGGTCATAGGGGTGTTGCTGGATCTTATCGGTAACTTCTTTTGGAGTATGATCGAATAGATGGTCAGACCAGATTTTGACGGTCATAAAGGTGGTATCACAGATCAGGATGTTTTCCTTTGCTAATGGAAGGAGTGCTTCTTCCAACGCGACCTGTCCATAAAACATGTTGACCTCATCCTGTAAGGTATATTTATTATTGAGACTCTGACAGTAATAGCGCGAATACTCCGGTACACAGACCGTTTGAAATTTTTCAGCGAGATACCGTGCCATGGTTGACTTCCCTGTAGACTCGGGGCCTACGACGGCAATTTTTATTAACTCTTTTCCCACATCTATCTTTTTGATAGGCAATATTACGCAAAATTTCTATAGGTTTTTTGCCAGTCACGGTAACCATTCCATGCAATAACGGCGAATACGAGATACAGTACAGCTGTTAGCATAAGCTCTTTGTGTATATACAATGGAATATAACAGATATCGACGAAAACCCAGAGAAGCCAGTTCTGAAGTAATTTCCTCGTCATTAGAAATTGAGCCACAAAGCTAACTGAAGTACAGAAGGCGTCGATATAGGGAACATCAGAATTTGTCTTACTGTCCAAAAGGTAGCCTATTGCTGCTGTCAGACAAATAATGACAAGTATGCTCAAGATGAGTTGATTTCTATTGGCCTTAACAATCGGTTTCTTTTTTTCTTCCTTTCGCTTATGCCAATAATACCAGCCATACACGGCTGTGGATAGAAAGTAAAATTGTAATACGGTATCACCGTAGAGTTTTGCATCATAGAAAAGAATGGCATAGGAAACCACACTGATAATGCTAATCGGCCAGTTCCATATATTTTGCTTTGCGGCCAAATAGACACAAAGGAAGCCAGTTAGCGTACCTAACCATTCGAGCCAAGTGGTTTGGGCAAATTGACTGGCAATCTGCTGAAAAAAATCCTGCATCTGGTGTATTAAAAATTACACCTTAAAGATACAAAGTCTACCCAAAAGTTAGCTATTGCACCTGTTTATTGGCGCAATTGGTGCTCGCAAAAGACTCAGGTTTGGCCTTAAATACGAACCCCATACCCATAATATATCCCATCGCTTCTTTGAGGGCTACATTTGACTGAAAATTTGGATTGGTGTTGATGTCGGCGTGGACTTCTAGGTCTACTTTGTGTTTTTCGAGGAGGGGGCAGAGTTGGTAGGCGATGTCGATGGATTTTTGGACTTCGAGTAGCATCCGTTCTTTAATACTCATTCGGTGATGCCTTTTGTCCCGTTGGATAAACATAAATCCACCTTTATGTTCCCTGAGAAAGACGATGACGGTGGCGAAGTCGATGATTCCTCTCTTTACTTGGGAATCAGTGCCGATATAAACCTTGAGCTTGTTTCCTAGGGCGTCTTCTCGTTTAATGACTTCCTCAACAGCATCGAAAATCGTGGAGCGAATGGATTCGCCATTGTATTTTTGCCATCTCATAGTGGTATAAATTAGATATATATAAATTAAACTTCATCATTGACATAAATTTACTGAATTTCAATGATCTAAGTGTTAATTTAATTTTAAATAATTCTCCACATTAATGAAGTTTTTCACCATAGGCCAGATCTCCGGCGTCGCCAAGACCGGGAACGATATAGGCTTTTGTTGTCAATTCGTGGTCAACATCACCCACCCAGATATGCGCAGTCGGAACGAAAGCCTTGACATGGTTTAATCCTTCTTCCGATGCAATTGCTGCAACAATATGTAATTCCTTAATCTCATATTCGGCCAAAAGATCTTTGCAACATAAGACCAGGCTCTTTCCGGTAGCCAGCATCGGGTCGACGATGATAACTGTTCTATTATCTAAATTCGGTGTATTGACGTATTCTTTGTGAACTTCAAATTCGCCACTCTTTTTGGTATGCCGATAAGCCGCGATAAAAGTATTGTCGGCTTGGTCAAAGATATTTAATAAACCTTGATGAAAGGGAAGTCCTGCCCTTAGGATAGTGGCTAATACCGGCTGTTCCATCAATAGTTGTGTCTTGGCAACGCCCAAAGGTGTTTCAACCTCGACGGGTTTAAAGGCCATGGTTTTGCTGATCTCATAAGCAAATACTTCTCCGAGTCGTTCCAGATTCCGACGGAAACGCATGCGATCCCGCTGAATAGTGACATCTCTCAATTCTGCAATAAAATGATTTGCAATGCTATTTTGGGTAGATAGAATAGTGACCATGACCTGCGTGCTAGTTCTGTTAAAGCTAAAGATAGTAAATAATCAACTGAAAGTAATAACATCTGCGGCATAATTATAGTTTGATATAAAATGGTAAAAAAATTAGTAAATTTGTGTGAAGACCATTTGAAATATGGCCCTAGACCGTATGTTACAAAATCGTAACATTTATAGATTATCATTGTGTGCATGTGACGGATTTTTCTAAGCTGGGATTTAGCGATGCTTCGCTGCTGATGCTTAGCAAAAGGTCGAAATAGTTTTCTTTAAGAAATAGGAATTGTATGAAATTTGAATTGACATCAGAGTATAGACCGACGGGTGATCAACCAGAGGCAATCAAAGAATTGGTAGCAGGTGTGGACCAAGGTGAACAATATCAGACGCTCTTGGGTGTTACCGGATCTGGTAAAACATTTACTGTAGCCAATGTAATTCAAGAAACCCAGAAACCAACCCTGATATTAAGCCACAATAAAACATTGGCTGCTCAGCTGTATGGTGAATTCAAACAGTTCTTTCCGAATAATTCGGTTAATTATTTTGTTTCTTACTATGATTATTATCAGCCGGAGGCATTTATAGCTTCCACGAATACGTACATTGAAAAAGATCTGGCGATCAATGAGGAAATAGAGAAGCTACGATTGGCAACGACTTCATCATTGATGTCCGGACGACGGGACATTGTTGTGGTTTCTTCCGTCTCCTGTATTTATGGTATGGGAAATCCCGAAGATTTCTCGCGATCAATTTTTCGTTTTGGGGTTGGAATGACAATAACCCGGAACGCCTTTTTGCATAAATTGGTCGAAATCCTCTATTCTAGAACAACAACTGAATTTAAACGTGGTACCTTTCGTGTCAAGGGAGATACCGTCGATGTATACCCCGCTTATTTAGATTTTGCGATCCGTATCTCCTTTTTTGGTGACGAGATTGACGAATTGAGTGAGATCGATCCGGTATCTGGTAAGACCTTGAATAAAATGGAGGATTTAGCCCTTTTCCCAGCGAACCTTTTCGTTACTCCGAAGGAGAAATTTAAGGAATCTATCTGGGCCATTCAGGATGAATTGATGCAGCGTAAAACACAGTTGGAGGAGGAAGGGCTTATGTTGGAAGCTAAACGTCTGGAAGAACGTGTGAATTACGATCTGGAAATGATGCGCGAACTTGGTTATTGTTCTGGAATAGAAAACTATTCTCGATTCTTTGATGGAAGACAGCCGGGGATGCGTCCTTTCTGTTTGCTGGATTATTTCCCGGAGGACTATCTGCTTGTCATTGATGAAAGCCATGTTACCTTGCCGCAGTTACGGGCCATGTATGGTGGTGACCGCTCACGTAAGGTCTCTTTGGTGGAACATGGTTTCCGCTTACCTGCGGCCATGGACAATAGACCGCTCAACTTTCCGGAGTTTGAATCGTTGACCAATCAGACGATTTATGTTTCGGCGACTCCCGGAGATTATGAATTGCAACAGACGGAAGGTGTCGTTGTTGAACAGGTCATCCGTCCGACAGGCTTATTGGATCCCATTATTGAGGTTCGTCCGGCTATAAATCAGGTGGATGATTTCTTGGAAGAGGTAGACAAAACGATCAAGGAAGGAGGCCGTATCTTGGCGACGACTCTGACCAAACGGATGGCTGAGGAGTTATCCAAATATATGACCAAGTTGAATCTGAAAGTTCGTTATATACACTCCGAAATTAAGACTTTGGAACGTGTAGAGATTTTACGGGGATTGCGCTTAGGTGAGTTTGATATTTTAGTTGGCGTGAATTTACTTCGGGAGGGATTGGATTTACCCGAAGTTACACTGGTGGCTATTCTCGATGCCGATAAAGAGGGCTTTTTACGTTCGGAGCGCTCACTGATCCAAACGATCGGACGTGCTGCTCGGAATGATAAAGGACGGGTGATCATGTATGCGGATAAAATGACAGATAGTATGCGCGTAACAATTGATGAGACCAATCGACGTAGGGAAAAGCAAATGAACTATAATATAGAACATGGTATTACGCCACGAACGGTTGGAAAGACCAGGGAAGAAATTCTGGAGCAGACCTCTGTCGCCGATTTCTCAGGCGTTGAGCAAAAGTTTTATGTTGAGCCAGATCCTACGCAGGCTATTGCAGCGGATCCTGTCATGCAGTACCTCAGCGAAAAAGATCTGAAAAAAGCGATTGATGCTGTTCGCAAGAAGATGGATAAAGCTGCGAAAGAAATGGACTTCTTGGAAGCCGCCAAATACCGTGATGAAATGTTCTCTTTGGAAAAGCTCTACGATGAGCGTTTTTCATCGTAAATGAGATATACTTACTTTTTAATAAGGCTGTATTTCCCTTTCATGTTGTGCGCACCCACCTATGGTTTCTTACTGAATATTCAATGCTCAGGAGGGGACTTTTACTTCTTTGGATAGCCTTTCCTTACGATCTATTTTTCGTGCGAAGGTGGCTTACCTGCTTAAAAATAGGTGGCATTTTATTGCGCAATATTGTTCAATTATTAACATATTTTGCAAAAATCAAATTCTTCTCAGTAAATTAGGGCTTTAATCTAAACTAAAGCATACTTACAATGAAAAAGCCTATTCTCGTTGTCAAATTTGGATCGGCTTCTATTACCACGAAAGAGGGAGAAGTTGATGAACGTATTGTTTTGGAGGTTGCCCGGCAGATTGCTTCTCTGCAGAAGAAGTACAATATTGTCCTGGTATCTTCAGGTGCTGTTGCTGCCGGCAAGCGTTTTCTCCCCAGTTATACGGGCACATTGTCGGAGCGGAAGGCCGCTGCCGCCATCGGAAATCCGATATTGATTAATACGTATTCCACCTACTTCAGGCCTTTTAAGATTTCATTGGCGCAAAGCCTATGTGAAAGACATCATTTTTCCAATCGGGACCAGTTCCTCCAATTAAAGAATACCTATGAGGAACTGTGGCGCAACAATGTTATCCCGATAGCAAACGAAAATGATGTGGTGAGCAATAAAGAGTTGAAGTTCTCGGATAATGATGAACTGGCTACGTTGATTGCTGTTGGATTTGGTGCTGAAAAATTACTGTTTAGTACTTCTGTTCCAGGTGTATTGGATGCAAATAATAAAATCATAGAAAAGATCGAAACCATTGACCGGGATGTTCTGGGATTGGCTAGGAAGGATAAATCTGCGGTAGGATTAGGGGGGATGACCTCAAAATTGAATTTTGCACGCCTAGCTAATCAGATGGGAATTGAAGTAGTTATTTTTAGTATGCAGACTGAAGATGCGATCACGAAAGCGATCAAACATGAGACAGGTACCTTGTGCTTGCCGGAGAGTAAAAAGATCTCCTCACGAAAAAAATGGTTGGCGAGTGGAAGTCTAATTAAGGGTGAGCTGATGGTGGACCGAGGTGCTGAGGAGGCTTTGTTGAAGCATAAAAGCTTACTTGCCGTTGGTGTAACGCGTATTGTTGAGCATTTTGAGAAAGGAGAGGTGCTGAACATTGTGAACCTCGATGGTCTGACAGTGGCTGTGGCCCGGGCAAAAATGGATTCATCGTTGTTATCTCAGTCCAGTAAAAAGAATTTAGAAATTGCGCATGCAAATGATATCGTATTGTTATGAGTGAATCAATAATTGAACAATTGAAGGCGGCAGCTAGAGCGAAACAATTCTTGCAACAATTTGCTCCAGATGCTAAAAAGGCCACTTTGGAGGCTATCGCTGCGGCACTTGTTGAAGAAGAGGCTCTAATCCTGCATGCGAATAAAATTGACCTGGATCGTATGGATGATGGAGATCCAAAGAAAGATCGTCTTCTGCTGAATAGTGATCGCTTACAGGCACTATCAGCTAGCGTAAAACAGATTGCTGATTTAGCAGATCCGACCGATCAGCTGTTGCTCAAGAAAATTTTACCCAATGGATTGGAAATAGAGAAAATAACTGTCCCGCTTGGTGTTGTTGGTGTGATCTATGAGTCCCGCCCGAATGTTACAATAGATGTAGCGGCGCTTTGTATCCAGTCTGGTAATGTTTGTTTGTTGAGAGGTGGTTCTGATGCGCAATATACAAACGAGGCCTTGCTGCGCGTTATCCATCGTGTATTAGAAGCAAAAGGTATTCCCACAGACATTGTGCAATTGCTGCCTGTAGCGCGTAAACATGTATCGGAATTGCTGGAGGCTACTAAATATGTCGATATTATTATTCCACGCGGTTCACAGTCCCTGATAGATTTTGTTCGGGAAAATGCGAAAGTCCCTGTTATAGAAACTGGTGCTGGTGTATGTCATACTTATGTGGATAAAACTGCTGATCTCGAGATGGCCGCAAAAATAGTAGCCAATGCAAAGATCTCCAGACCATCGGTCTGTAATTCTTTGGATACGGTTTTAGTGGATAAGGAGGTGGCACCAGAATTTTTAGTTAAACTAGCACCTTACTTTGAAAATGCTTCGGTGGAAGTGTTTGCAGACCCCATTGCCTATAAATTATTGGCGCATCAAAAATTTTCAAATTTAGTGGCGGCCGAAGAAGCAGATTTTGGAAGAGAATTTCTAGATTTGAAGTGTTCGATAAAAACAGTCAATGGATTGGATGAAGCTTTGGAACATATCGAAAAATATTCATCAAAACATTCGGAGTGTATTGTGTCTTCGCATGAATTGACTATCGAACGATTTTTGAATGCAGTGGACGCAGCGGCGGTATATGCGAATGCTTCAACTCGTTTTACCGATGGTGGTGAGTTTGGATTGGGAGCAGAAATCGGCATTTCAACACAAAAACTGCACGCACGTGGCCCTTTTGCATTGGAGAAGTTGGTAACAGAAAAATGGATTGTCCGTGGCAATGGGCAGATTCGATAAGAAAAGACTATGGGATTAAGTTTTAAGAAAGATGTATTGATGAACTGGATCGAGGAAATTGGTAAATTTCTGCGTATTTGGACGGAAGGGCATGATGCTTTTACGGAACCGACGGATCCGACAGTTTTTGAAGGTGCTTATGAAAAGTTCTTTGAAAAGAGTAGGGGATATTTTTTGGGACTTTCCGAAAGCGAACTGACGACCTATTCAAAAGCGGAACTTCAGGCACAGCAGTTACACCCACTGGCATTGACCTTACTATTTGATGGCTTGAATGCTAAGGGTGAAGAACAACAGAATTTATTGCGAAAAGCAAAGCTCATCTTAAACTTGGCTATGGCTGAGACGGCGAGTTTCTCTTTTCAGGATTATCAATACCTGTCGATGATCGATGGTAAATTGAATAATCAATAAAAAATCCTGTCCCTTCTCAAAGAAAGGGACAGGATTTTTTATTTTAAGTTATACGATGGACATGCTTAACGTAAGATTTCCCGTGCAATAACCAGTCGTTGTATCTCAGAAGTACCCTCATAGATCTGTGTGATCTTGGCATCACGCATTAATCTTTCTACATGATATTCTTTCACATAACCATAACCGCCATGGACCTGGACAGCTTCGACAGTATGTTTCATGGCTACTTCAGAAGCGTGTAGCTTGGCCATCGCAGCTTCTTTTCCATAAGGTAGACCTTGATCTTTGGTCCATGCCGCTTTATAGGTTAATAGCCTCGCCGTTTCGATATCTACTTCCATATCGGCCAGTTTAAATTGGATCGCCTGATGTTCTGAAATTGGCTTGCCAAATGTTTTACGTTCTTTGGAATAGGCAAGCGCTAGATTATATGCTCCTGCTGCAATACCCAATGCTTGTGCTGCGATACCTATACGTCCTCCATCGAGTGTTTTCATGGCAAATTTGAACCCAAAACCATCCTCACCGATACGATTTTCCTTGGGTACTTTAACATCCGAAAATAGCAACGAATGGGTATCAGAACTTCGGATTCCCAATTTATTTTCTTTTGGTCCAATTGTGAATCCAGGTAATCCTTTTTCAACGATCAATACATTGATTCCTTTATGGCCTTTTTCTGGATGAGTCTGTGCAATGACGAGGTAAATATCGGCGTGACCGCCATTGGTAATCCAGTTCTTCGTACCATTCAGTAGGTAGTGGTCACCTTTGTCTTCGGCTGTTGTATGTTGTGAGGAGGCGTCCGATCCAGCTTCAGGCTCTGAGAGTGCAAATGCGCCCAGTTTTGCGCCTTTAGCCAATGGAACAAGGTATTTTTGTTTTTGCTCTTCTGTTCCAAAAGCATTCAGTCCATAGAGTACCAAAGAATTGTGAGCGGAAACAATAACGGCTGCGGATGCATCAATTTTGGCGATTTCCTCTAATACAAGTACGTAAGCCAGGGTGTCCATACCAGCACCACCATAGGCTTCCGGTGTCATGATACCCATAAATCCAAGGTCGGCCATCTGTTTGACAAAATCTGTCGGAAATTTGGCTTCTTCATCCCGTTGTATTACACCCGCTTTTAGTTCTTGGGCAAACTCCCGTGCTGCATCACGGATCATTTTATGTTCTTCGCTTAATTCAAAGTTCATGATATCTCAATTTTATGGTCTATAACTTATCACAACTGTAACTCTTTACTTAATCGTCGCGAAGCAAAAAATGTTTTGGTATCGCGGCGTTGGCGCTAATTTCAGTCCTTTGTTAGGGAAACTGCTAGCTTATAACCAAATATACAAAATATATATTATGCTTGCATAGTATTTAATTGGCGTTTTTTCATCTCAATTTAAAAAAGTAGGGAATTATTTGTTTGCTAAATTTAATCTACTATATTTGTAGAGTATGTGGTTTTGAACATATTTAAAAGATAAGATTATGAGTTTAAGATTAGGAGACGAAGCGCCAAATTTTAAAGCGCAAACGACTATTGGTGAAATCGATTTTCACGATTATATTAAAGATAGCTGGGTGGTGTTTTTTTCACATCCTTCTGATTATACCCCTGTATGTACAACTGAGTTGGGGCGTACAGCGAAATTGAAGTCTGAATTTGACAAAAGAGGCGTTAAAGCGATTGCGTTAAGTGTAGATAATGTAAACGATCATTTGAACTGGATCAAGGATATCAATGAAACGCAACAAACGGAGGTGAATTTTCCTGTTATTGCAGATGAGGATCGGCATATTTCTGAGCTGTATGATATGATTCATCCGAATGCTTCTTTGACAGCTACTGTACGTTCGGTTTTCATTATTGGCCCAGATAAAAAAATAAAATTGACCTTGACATACCCTGCATCTACTGGACGTAATTTTGATGAAATCTTACGGGTAATAGATTCATTACAGTTGACAGCAGATTATCAGGTGGCTACACCGGCGGATTGGAAGCATGGTGAAGACGTGATTGTGGTACCTGCCATTAAGACGGAAGATATTCCAGCAAAATTCCCAAAAGGATTTAAGGAAATCAAGCCTTATTTAAGAACAACCCCGCAGCCTAATCTATAAGCAATTAGGTTAAATTTAGAGGTATACAAAACGTCAGATCCAAAAAGATCTGACGTTTTTCATTTTAGAGCCTATTCTATACGCAAGTTTGTTCAACTTATTCGGACCTGTCAATCTACTGAAAGCATATCTTTCATGCAGGATATATTCCTTACGATCTGGAATTCTGATCGCTCATGTTCCAACATTAAAATTGCTTCATGAATAGCTGTTGAAACTTGGATTTGTACCTGTAAACGATACAGCAGAAAGATATAGGCAGCATACTAAAAAGGGAAAGTGACCGAAGGTCAAAAGAAAAGGCGGTACTTATGTACCGCCTTTTTATAAATATGATAAGATTACAGTCTTAATAGACCTTAACCATATAGATATAGTCTTGTAATTTTTTGATCTGTTCGGTTCTTGGTAGACCTGCCAATGCATTTTTCCTATTGATTTTTACGCCTGCGGTTAATGAGTCGCTAGGGATATCAGCAAGGGCATTCATGATTGACTTGGTTTTGATGGCAAAAGCAGCACCATCTATTCCTCTTTGTTTACCTGAAATAATACCGATCACATTCCCTTTACTATCTAGGACCGGACCACCGCTGTTTCCTGGATTGACAGGGACGGATATTTGATAAGCAATGGTGTCACCCGCATAACCTGTTGAAGAGCTTAAGTATCCTTGTCCATATACTGCTTCATCACGAGGGAAGCCGATTGTATAGATATCCTCGCCTAAATCTGAAGTAGACGTTTTGAAGGTATAAGGTAAGCTTTTAGCCTTTTTGAAGTTTTTGTCGGCGATATATAAGATTGCTAAATCTTTGCTGGCATCGGTGTGAACAACTTGTGCTTTGTAAGATTCACCTTTACCATTTTGCAGATAAATGGAGTCTGCGCCACTGATAACGTGATAGTTGGTTACCACATAACCATCTGTTGTCAACATAAAACCTGTCGCTCCAAATTGGCTTTCGCTACTTTTAACCGACTTTTTATCATTGATATCTTTGATCGCAGCGTTATGTGCATTGACGTTCTTTTTGACATTATTCATGTCACGACGTAATGCGCTGTAATCTGAAGAGGCTTTTTCCAAGTTGCTATAATAGCCACTTAGCCATAAGGTGCCAAATACCGCAAATACTGCCACAACTGCAGCTACTAAAGAGCTTGCTTTGATCCGCTCCCAAAGAGAAATAACAGTAGACTGTTTCATCGGAACCACTTTCGTGGTTGTACCTTGGGATTTATGATATTCCTTGGCTGAGTTGGCCAATACATTTTTGAAATCAAGCCTCTGGCTAGTTTCCTTCATATTGGTAACAAAGTCACGGTGTTGTTGTAATTGGGCAGCATACGAAGGGTTTTCAGCACAAAAAGATTCGAATGCCACTTTTTCCGCTGCAGGTAATTCCCCGCGGAGATATTGGTCAGCCAATTCGAAAAATTCTTTTTGATTCATTGTTCCCATGGTGTTACTCAAATTTTAATCTGTTGAAAAAAATATTTTTTTCAGCCGTTGAAGGCATTTATATTTTTGAGTCTTGGCATTATCTGTATTGGTATAACCAAATTTTTCACAGATGTCCTGCATCGAGTGGTTTAAGATATAGAAATCATGTAAGATCGTCTTACAGGGTTCACCCATTTTCTCTAGCGCAAGTTCCATTTGATCGAACTTTTTTTCAAGTTCCTGGTGCTGTTGTAAATCTTCTTCCTCAAATAAGGAGTCTTCATAACCGCTAATGTCACTATTGCCAAAACCCGCACGATTGAGTTGCTTAAGCCAAAGCCTTCGGCAAATCGAGTAAAGATATGTTTTGAGTTTGCTGCTGAGCTCAAAGTCACCTTTGGCAACTTTATCGTAGAGCACAATTACAGCCTCCTGAAAGATATCTTTTGCTTCATCCTCACTTCCATTGTTTTGCAGTATCATATGGCTTATGGATGGATAATATCGTTTATAGATACTATCTATCGCCAAGCTATTGCCTTCCTTGAGGCCTTCAATGATCTGCTCATCATTTTCTAGCAGGACTGATTTACTGAATTTACTCACCTATTAATACCTTAATGCCTAAATTGTAACCCTTTGAAAAATGAAAATCTTCAAAATATTTTCAAACGTAAACTTTTATTTGTTTAATGCGAAATCTATGCCCAAAAATACTGCTTATTCCCTGAAACCGAAAGCATTTGTTTTTGCTTCGATTTTCAGATGATCCTTGAATCATCCGTTGTTTATTTATGTATCGAAAAAGTTTCGCAATCGAGTGCTTTAATAATCTGCTTGTTATTCCTATAAAATGAAGTTACATTTGGTTTCCTGAACTAAAATGCTTAAATACATTATGTTAAGAAAATCAGTTATTTTTTCCACGTTACTGACCTCATTGCTGGCTCTTCATTCGACCTTGACAGTGGGACAGTCTTTTACACCACATATCGAAGGTTTCCAGTATGAAGATATCTTATCTCCAAAAGGTAATGAATGGGAATCACCACAGTTATTATCGCTCAACAAAGAACTGCCACATGCTTCGTTCTTTTCCTTTTCAAACGTAGAAAATGCGCGAAAAGTACTTCCTGAGCATAGTAACTTTTGGCGCTCACTCAATGGTTCCTGGAAGTTTCATTGGGTAAAGACGCCCGAGGAACGTCCAAAAGAATTTTACGATCCCAAATATGATGTCAATGCTTGGGAATCTGTACCTGTTCCAATGAGCTGGAATATCTACGGTATTCAAAAGGATGGCAGCTTAAAATACGGTGTGCCTATCTATACCAACCAACGGGTGATTTTTCAACATCAGGTAAAGGTGGATGATTGGCGTGGAGGGGTAATGCGTACACCGCCACAAGATTGGACGACTTATATATACCGCAATGAAGTGGGGTCATACCGCCGTAATTTTACGGTCCCAAAGGATTGGGATGGTCGTGAGGTATTTCTCAATTTTGATGGAGTAGACTCTTTTTTCTATCTCTGGATAAATGGTAAATATGTAGGGTTTTCGAAAAATTCAAGAAATCTTGCTTCCTTTAATATCTCTGCTTTCTTAAAAAAAGGTGGAGAGAACGTATTGGCTGTAGAGGTATATCGGAGTTCGGACGCTTCATTCCTGGAAGACCAGGATATGTTTCGACTACCGGGAATATTTCGCGATGTCTCATTGACTTCAACACCCAAAATCCAAGTCCGTGATCTGGCAGCAATTCCAACATTGGATGATCGCTACGAAAATGGTACGTTAAAAATTACGGGTACCGTCCGTAATTTGAGCGATAAGAAAGCCGAGGGTTATAAGCTTGTCTATTCCTTATATAAGAATAAACTTTATAGTGATGAGAATACACTTGTAGACCAGGCTGAAGCATCAGCTGTTGTTCCGCAATTGGATGCGAAGGCTTCGAACAGTATTGAAGCGACATTAGCGGTAAAAAATCCAGATAAATGGTCCGCTGAACTTCCCTATCGGTATACATTGGTAGCCGAATTGAAGGACAAAAAAAATAAAACGATTGAGACTGTTTCTACCTATGTCGGATTTCGGAAGGTTGAAATTAAAGATACCAAAGCGTCTGACGACGAATTTGGCCTTGCTGGACGTTATTACTACATCAACGGCAAAACGGTTAAACTGAAAGGTGTCAATCGCCATGAGACAAATCCTGAACATGGAAAAGTCGTTACCCGGGAGCAAATGGAAGCTGAAGTGAAGTTGATGAAAAGCGCCAATATCAATCATGTGCGTAATTCACATTATCCAGAGCCTCCATATTGGTATTACCTCTGTGACAAATATGGTATCTATCTTGAGGATGAGGCCAATATCGAAAGCCATCAATATTATTATGGAAAAGAGTCCATTTCTCATGTACCAGAATGGAAAAATGCGCATGTGGCACGTAATATCGAAATGGTGCATGCGACCATTAATCATCCATCTATTGTGATTTGGTCGCTCGGAAACGAAGCTGGTCCTGGAGATAATTTTGTAGCCGCCTATGATGCGATCAAGAAAATCGATACCTCAAGACCTGTCCAATACGAACGTAACAACACAATAGTAGATATGGGTTCAAATCAGTACCCATCTATTGACTGGGTCAGAGGGGCTGTCAAAGGAACATACAAATTGAAGTACCCATTCCATATTTCCGAGTACTCGCACTCCATGGGAAATGCTGTCGGTAACCTGATCGATTACTGGGAAGCTATTGAGTCGACAAACTTTTTCATGGGTGGGGCAATCTGGGACTGGATTGATCAGGCCATGTATTATTACGATAAAAAGACCGGAGAGCGGTTTTTAGCTTATGGTGGTGATTTTGGGGACAAACCTAATGACGGTACATTCGTCAACAATGGATTGATCTTCGCTGATATGAAGCCCAAACCACAATACTTTGAAGTCAAAAAGGTTTATCAAAATGTAGGAGTTAAAGCTATCGATATTCAACAGGGAAAAATTGAGGTATTTAATAAAAACTATTTCAAAGATCTTAGTGATTATCAAGTCGAATGGTCTTTGTTCAAAGATGGTGTTGCTGTTGCTGGAAGCACCGGTACAATAGCAGCTGCTGATTTGCCTAAAGCTCGTCAGAAGAAACAGATTGCCCTACCGATCGAATATGGTAAATTGGATGCCGGATCTGAATATTTTGTGAAAGTTCAGTTTTTGCTTAATGCTGACAAACTATGGGCAAATAAAGGCTTTATTCAGATGGAGGAACAGCTGTTTGTTAAAGCGGCGGAAAACAAACCGTTGATTTCGTCTGTGGCCAATGGAAAAAATCCTGTGCTTTCCAAAGAAGGTGAGTTGCAGGTGGTAAAAGGGGATCAGTTTGTTGCAAAATTTGACAATAAGACTGGGTCAATCTATAGCTTAGCGTATGCTAACAAGCAAATTATACGGGATGGTGAAGGCCCTAAACTAGATGCTTTGCGTGCACCTGTCGATAATGATAACTGGGCTTATCAGCAATGGTTTGAAAAGGGCTTACATAATTTAAAGCACAAAGTGTTGTCTTCAAACAGCTATACGAAGAAAGATGGTACAGTCGTTTTGGCATTTACAATCGAGTCACAAGCTCCCTATGGTGCTTCTTTATTAGGTGGAACATCTGGGACGTATACGCTCAAAGAGCATACAGATAAGCCATTTGGTAATGATGATTTCAAATTTACAAGCAATCAGATCTGGACAATATATAAGGATGGTTCGATTGAATTATCATCTAGTATCACTTCCAACAATGCAAGTGTTGTATTGGCAAGATTGGGGTACTCCTTGCAATTGCCAGGTGAGTTTGGTAACTACAGCTATTATGGACGTGGTCCGATCAATAACTATGCGGATCGTAAGACGGCGCAATTTATTGAATTACATAAAAGCACCGTAAAAGATCAATTTGTACCTTGGCCCAACCCGCAAAATATGAGTAACAATGAGGATGTGCGTTGGACATCTTTGACCAATAAGGATGGACAAGGAGCGATCTTCATTGCAAAGGAACATCTCGCTACGTCCGCATTGGAATATAGTGAACTAGAATTGACATTTGCACCGCACCCTTATCAATTACCAAAGAGCTCCGGTGTGCATTTGCATTTGGACGCTGCGGTCACAGGTCTCGGGGGTAATAGCTGCGGACAAGGGCCGCCATTGGAAAAAGACCGTGTGAAAGCGGTTCCTACTTCAATCGGTTTTATTATCCGTCCGATCCAGCAAAATGATTACCTAGCCAAAGCTCATGTTGCTACAGCTGGAGATGCCCCTATTTCTTTCGCTAGAAGTTCAACAGGCGAGGTATCTGTTCTTTCGGGAAATAAAGCGGAGACTGTACTGTATACATTGAATAATGGAAAAGCAAATACCTATAAGAACTCTTTTGATCTGCGTCAGGGCGGAACAATAACAGCGTGGTATCAGGGAAATGAAAAACTAAAAGTAACACAACAATACAGTAAGATCGAAACAGTTCCGATGGAAGTGGTCTTTGCGTCCAGTCAGGAGACGGGTGAAGGTGATGCCAAGAACTTATTGGATGGAGATCCTACGTCGATCTGGCATACAATGTACTCGGTCACCGTAGCTCAATATCCGCATTGGGTTGATTTCGATGCTGCGAGTGTGAAGACTATCAAAGGTTTTACATTTTTGCCGAGGCCAGATGGCGCCAATGGCGATATCAAGGATTATAAAATTCAGGTAAGTAAAGATGGTAAAAACTGGGAAGATGTGATGTCGGGTACATTCGAGCGAAATAAAAAACTCAAAACCGTTCGTTTTGAGAAACCTGTCAAGGGACGTTATATTCGCTTTACCGCATTAAATTCACAACGTGGCGATGATTTCGCTTCAGGAGCAGAGTTTGCTGTTATCGCGGAATAGAGCATAAACGAGATGCGATTAAAGCCAGCACTTGGGAACAGGGGTGCTGGCTTTTTGTTTTATATGTCAGGTTTCAGTAAATGCTTCCGTTTCTACGGATTCAATACATCTCAATAAATGAAAGGAATCTGTTCATTGCATGGTAATACTGACGGTTAAGTGTCTGCTATCAGGGAGCAGACAGAACACTATAGGGTTAGAAAATGTCGGTAGTAGCGCTGTTGAATCCTGTAGGTTCGTTAAAAAACTGGATCTAAAGGGGGTAAAAAGCCTGTTGAATAATTTTTATAAACTTATTGCTGAGAATGTTCCAGCGCTTGTGTATTTTTAACACAGTTTAAACCAAGATCATCATTATCATATGGAAATAGACCAACAGGCGAATGCCCCGTTTACGGCGTATCAAAAACTCGTGGTGTTTTTGCTGGCGATTACACAATTTACCGTCGTGCTCGATTTTATGGTGATGTCACCTATGGGCGATATCTTGATGAAGGCCATCGATCTAAAACCATCTCAATTTGGCATTGCAGTTTCAGCCTATGCTTTTAGTGCCGGCGCATCTGGACTATTGACTGCTGGTTTTGCCGATCGCTTTGATCGGAAGAAGCTCTTGCTGTTTTTCTATTCAGGTTTTATTGTCGGAACTTTTTTCTGTGGTTTCGCCAATGATTATTGGACCTTGGTTGCTGCCCGTATAGTGACGGGTTTGTTTGGTGGTGTCATTGGATCGATTTCCATGGCTATTATTACGGATATATTCACGCTTCAACAAAGAGGGCGTGTCATGGGCTTTGTACAGATGGGCTTTGGTGCGAGTCAGGTGCTGGGGATCCCAATAGGTCTATATATAGCCAATAATTGGGGCTGGCATAGTGCTTTCTTATGGATCGCTGTCATGGCTTTGATCATTGTCATTATTATTGCAGTTAAACTGATTCCTATAACTGCACATATCGGCTTGCAGAAGCATCAATCTGCACTTAAGCACCTTTGGTCCACATTCTCGCAAAAGGAATATCGCATTGGTTTTCTCGCGACAGCGTTGCTCTCTATTGGTGGTTATATGATGATGCCTTTCGGAAGTGCCTTTGCCGTCAATAATTTACATGTTAGTCATGAGCAATTGCCCCTATTATTTATGATATCCGGTGTTGCCTCACTGATTATTATGCCTATCGTTGGAAAATTGAGTGACCGTTATGATAAGTTTAAAATCTTTGCGCTAGCTTCAATATGGCTGATGGTGGTGGTCTTGATTTATACCAATCTGGGGGTTACACCATTTTATCTTGTTGTCATTTTGAATATCCTGATGATGGCCGGCATCTTGAGTCGCATGACTCCTTCTTCGGCTTTAATCAGTGCGGTTCCTGAGATGAAGGATAGGGGTGCATTTATGAGCATAAGTTCGTCCTTGCAACAGTTGGCTGGGGGAGTAGCTGCATCACTCGCCGGTGTGATCATTGTTCAACAGACAAAAGAAAGTCCATTGGAGCATTATCCAACCTTGGGTATTATTGTTGTTTTACTCTCCGTGCTGAGTATTTTTATGATCTATCGTGTCAGCAGGATGATCAAACGAAGACGTCCGATTTCCTAAAACAAAATCGTAGTTATTGATATTAGTATTTCAGGAGAGATTTTTATTATGGAAGAAAAGATTGTTAGATATGATCATCCCAATGGGGAGATCACTGTACTTTGGATTCCCGAGCGATGTGAACATGCCGCCGTCTGTGTTAAAAGTTTGCCACAGGTATATCATCCAAAAGATCGGCCTTGGATTACGGCTCAAAATGCCAACACAGCGGAACTGATTGATCAGATTAAGCGTTGTCCTTCGGGAGCGTTGCAGTATGAACTAAAAAAATAGATGAGGAAATTCGTGTAACAAAAAAAAGCATCATTTTATTCAAATGATGCTTTTTTTTGTTGGCGGTCTGGACGGGACTCGAACCCGCGACCCCATGCGTGACAGGCATGTATTCTAACCAGCTGAACTACCAGACCAACAATGTGTGTTTTTTAAAATTTTAGCGGTCTGGACGGGACTCGAACCCGCGACCCCATGCGTGACAGGCATGTATTCTAACCAGCTGAACTACCAGACCTAAAATCTTAAAGATTGTTTTTAATAATTTTTAGCGGTCTGGACGGGACTCGAACCCGCGACCCCATGCGTGACAGGCATGTATTCTAACCAGCTGAACTACCAGACCTAAAAATCTTAAAAACTTATTCTGTTAAAGAACTTACCGAGATTACTCTCTTTTTTGAAGCGGTCTGGACGGGACTCGAACCCGCGACCCCATGCGTGACAGGCATGTATTCTAACCAGCTGAACTACCAGACCTCAACCCTTCTCCTCAGAAGGTGTGCAAATATAGCGTTTGTTTACGTATCTGCAAAGATTTTTTGAAAAAAAACTAGTCTACCTGACCGTCTTTCATCCTCTCTGCATTCTCCGCAAACTGCAATGCATCGATAATTCCTTGAATATCACCATCCATAATCGCCGGTAGGTTATACATCGTCATACCAATACGATGTTCAGTTACGCGACCTTGTGGGTAGTTATAAGTACGGATTTTTGCTGAACGGTCACCTGTAGAGACCAAAGTTTTTCTTTTTGCAGCAATATCACCGTTCTTTTTGTTCAGTTCAAGCTCATAAAGTTTGTTACGAAGCATCTCCATCGCTAACTCACGGTTTGCCAATTGGGAACGTTCTACCTGACAAACGACAACAATACCTGTTGGTTTATGTGTCAATTGTACTTTTGTTTCTACTTTATTGACGTTCTGACCTCCGGCACCACCTGAACGGGATGTCTGTAATTCGATATCACCCGGATTGATCTCTACGTCGACATCTTCCGCTTCTGGCAATACGGCAACTGAAGCTGCTGATGTATGTACACGTCCTTGTGTCTCTGTATCAGGGACACGTTGAACACGGTGTACACCAGACTCATATTTCAATTGACCATAAGCATCTTCACCGATTACTTTAAGGATAACCTCTTTATAACCGCCCGAAGTTCCTTCAGTAACGTCCATCACCTCATTGCGCCAGCCTTTTGTTTCAAAATAACGCGTGTACATACGGTAAAGGTCACCGGCAAATAAAGCCGCCTCATCACCACCTGTTCCACCACGGATCTCGATAATGGCATTTTTGGCATCCTCAGGATCTTTAGGGATGAGCATCAAACGGATTTCTTCTTCTTTTTCCTCTTTTTCAACCAATAAAACATCCAGCTCTTCTTTGGCCATCTCACGAAGTTCCTGATCCTTCTCGTTCATGATGATGTCCTTATTGGTATCAATATTACTGACCATATTTCTATAAATATGGTATTGATCCACGATTTTGCCCAAATCTTTGTACTCTTTATTCAATTTGGCAAAACGTTTCATATCTTGCATGGTGTCAGGGTTGCTTAATTCAGCTTCCACTTCTTCCCATCTTTCTTTGATCGCTTGTAATTTATCTAACATATATCAAAAATGCTTCTTCTAGGAATTTATGACCTAGATTACTATTGAGAGTACAAAAGTAAGGAAATTTTGTTGCTTTTGAACTACCTAGCCAGCTATTAATGAGAGGAAACTGCTTTTAGCCCAACGATAGAAGCAATCAGCGTGAAAATAAAGAATATGCGCCAGAAATCTGCGGGTTCTTTAAAGAAGATAATACCCATTAAAACTGTTCCGACTGCACCAATACCCGTCCACACAGCGTAGGCCGTTCCAAGGGGAAGTGTTTGTGTTGCTTTGATTAGTAAGCCCATACTCGCAAATAGGAAGACAACGAAGGCGCCATACCAAAGCCATTGTTCGCTGCCCTCTGCATCCTTGGCTTTTCCCAAACAGGTTGTAAAACCAATTTCACATATTCCTCCAAGAATTAAAAATACCCAGTTCATATATCTGTTTTTTTGTTCCAGGGACAAAGGTCTACGTTTTTCCGCAGAATAATTTTAACAAATGTTAAAAATTTTAAAGGATATTCGCACGAATACGGCTGAGGGTTACTTGGCTAACACCTAAGTATGAGGCGATGTAACCAAGCTTGATCCGCTGTATATATTGGGGATATTTTTCGAGCAACTCGGCATACCGTTCCTGGGCCGTATTAAAAAGTTTGGACATCGTACGCTGCTCCGCTTTGATAAATTCTAGCTCAGCCATTTTCCTTCCCCAATTAGCAATGGCAATGTCACTCTCATAGAGCGCAAATAATTGTTTTTGGTCAATTTGGTAGACAATACTATCTTCTAGAAGATCAATGTTTTCGTATCCTGGTGTGTCATGTACATAGCTGTTCATCGAGATCAAGGTACCCCCCGGAGATACAAAATCCAAGGTAATCTGTCTGTCTGCAGTTTCATAATAGACCCGCGCTAATCCAGATGCCAAAAAATAAATGTCCTTCTGGATTTTATCTTGCCTGATCAATACACTATTCCGCTTACATACAAGTTTTTGACTGATCTGGTCGAGCCGATCAATGCTGTCTGAGTTTAGAAAATGGTAGCCCTGAAAGCAGTCTGCTAAAGAAATTACGATTTTTTCTCCCATTTTTCCAAACTTAAAGTTTCCCCGTCCCATACCGCGTAGGTATAATAATTGATCCATTCGCCCAAGTTGACAACACGGCTTTCTGGATTTAGTTTGACATCATAGGGTAGGTGTCTGTGGCCAAATAGGTAAAAATCATGATGTTGCTTGCTTTCGAGTTCTTTCGCATAACCGATCAGCCATTCCTTGTCTTCGCCCAGGAATTTTTCATCTTCATTATTGGAGAGCCTGCTGTGTTTGGACCATCGGGTAGCGATTCCTATGCCCAGATTGGGGTGCAATCGTGCAAATAACCATTGGCAGAAACGGCTCCGAAATACTTTTTTGAGCAATTTGTACTTATAATCACCGGAACCCAATCCATCCCCATGGTGGATATAAAAAAGTTTATTGTCTAATACAAGTTCCAGTTCATTGTCAACGATCTGAACATTTAATTCCTTTTTGAGATAATCAAACATCCACATATCGTGGTTGCCTTTAAATAACGTGATCGGTATACCGAGGTCGGCAATTTCCGCTAATTTGCCCAAAAAGCGTATATAACCCTTGGGAACCACAGTCGTATATTCAAACCAAAAATCGAATATATCACCAACAAGATAGAGCTCTGCGGCATCGACCTTGATCGCATCGAGCCATTGAATAATGGATCGCTCTCTTTCGCGCGAATGCTCCAACGGATAGGATCCTAGATGGAAGTCTGAGGCAAAATAGATTTTTTTTCTTGTTGACATGTGCCCAAATCTAAAGAAAATGGAAGCGAATACAAAATTCGCTTCCACAATATCTTTTTTACAATTTGGACAAATCTGTCAGGAGGGTTTTCAAATATTCCGAAGCCTCGGGATCGATTTGCTTCAAAGTCTGTTGGAGCTGATCAGGATAGGCGTCTTTAATCGCCATGATTGAACTTGCGATAACCATATAAGACTGATCCTTAACTCCGTTAAGTAGCAGGTTTTTATACTTTTTATCTTTGATCTGTCCCAGCTTTCGGATCGCTGAAGCACGTATGACGGAAGCGGATGATTTTTCTGCCAATGAAGCAATGATGTTCGTAGTCGATTTCCGGCTAGCTGGATCCGTTAGATCGAGCCCCTGAATAGCGGTCGCCACAAGGTCTGCATCCGGATCAGCCAGTGCCTGTGTCAGTATCTCCCGTCCCGCTGTTGTTTTCGAGTTTTTCATGGCAAATAGTATTGCAGCGACACGGTTGGCGAAAGAAGGTGCATGCTCATACTGATAACGATAATCTGCTTCGGTTTTGTCAATATGGATCTCACCGACAAGTGTTTTTTCGGGATCGATATCGATAAATTCAACTGTATTTTTTAGGGGAATTGTCAGCTGAGTATTCCGTTTGTTGAGCTGTACCGTTTTTCTCATTTTGCCTTCTTTGGTATAGATGTCAATGGCAAGCGGTATTTGAAACGTTTGAACAGCGGAATCTTGCACCTGAGCGATGTTGAGGCTCAGTATATTGTTTTCATTTTTGGTTGTCACTTTGAGGATAGGATGACCTCCTTTGTAGTACCACTGGTTGAAATAAGGTGCCCAGTCTTTACCTGTCACTTCCTCCATGGTGAGACGCAGCTGTTGTGGCTCGCCTGTTTTGAAAGAATTCTCGGTCAGGTATTTTTTGAGTGATTGATAAAAGGCAGCAGCACCCATCTGTTCTTTTAAGGCGTATAAGATCAATGAGCCCTTGGCGTAGCTGATGTTGTCAAACATATCTTCTTTATCGTGATAATAGTAGCGCGCGAGCGCTGGACTATTGCCATTTTTGGTTGATTTGAGATAGGATTGTAATTTTTCAAATCTTGATTTATCACCTTTTTCCTTGCCGCCATCATGCTCATGCCAAATGATTTCACCAAAAGTTGCGAAAGATTCGTTCATCGTTAAGTTGGACCAGGATTCGGCGGTAACCAGATCCCCAAACCATTGATGGAACAACTCATGGGCAATAGTGCCCTCTTCATTTTCATCCAAAAGTTCCCTTTTGGTCTTTTGCACATGCTCACCATGTAAGGTTGCTGTGGTGTTTTCCATGGCACCAGAGACATAATCGCGGCAGACGATTTGCGCATATTTGTTCCAAGGATAAGGGACTCCCAAGGTTTTGCCATAAAAATCCATCATGGCTGGTGTTTTACCAAAGATATCCTTCGCATAAGGGGCATACTTCGGCTCCAGGTAATAATCAACAGGAATATTATTGTATTTATCTTGATAGATCTTAAAATCTCCAACGGCCATCATAAATAGATAGGGCGCATGAGGAAGATCCATTTTCCAGGTATCGGTACGTGTGCCGTCATTGTTCTTCTGCTGGCTGACCAGAGCTCCATTGGACAGACTGACATAATTATCCAGTACTGTCATTGAAATTTCGGCTGTCGTCTTTTGGTTGGGGCGGTCAATGGTTGGGAACCAGGCAGAGGAAGCCTCTGTTTCGCCCTGAGTCCAGATCTGTCTTGGTTTATTCGGGGTGCTTTCAGCTGGATTAATAAAGTAGAGCCCTTTCGCATCATTGATTGCTGCACTGCCCTGTGCTTTTAGTAGATTGGGCTTGGCCGTATAATCCAGGTAGATGGTATATTTCTCATTGGACAGGTAATTGCGATCCAATTTGATCAGAAGAGAATTATCGTCATAGGTGAATTTTAAGGGAACTAGTTGCTGCCCATTGACCAGTGCAATTTGTTTGATATCCATGCCTTTGGCATCCAGACGGAGTGAATCTGTGGGGTAAAAATGTGGCTGTAGGGTGACCCATTCTTTACCATTCAAAAATTGATTTTTATAATCAAAATGGACATCGAGTTTGGTATGAACGAGGTTGTTGACCCGAGTGGGAGTGGAACGATATTGCTGATCTATCGGAAGTTGCTGCGCTTGACTCATACCGATAGCAGAAAGGGATATGGCCAAGTATAGGAAAGCGATTCTTTTGCGCATTGTTGAATTATTTAGAAGATTTAAATAAAGCTAAATAAATTTCGGCTGATGTAAAAATAACGATTTCGGAAAATCCATTGATATGATACACGGTCAGTTCTTTGAAAAGAGTGAATTATTGTTTCTGAACGGACGAGAATGACATTTACTTGAGATTAGCACTATGAATTCTGAAATTATATTTGTTATTTTTGGATGAAACAAGTATAAAATTTTTTATGATAAACAAAAAAATTGGCCTTATCCTGATGATGATAGGTATGGCAGGTACAGCAAGTACTGTTTGTGGACAGCAGTTGAAATATCCAACGACGAGCCAAGGCACTGTCGTAGACGAATTCTGGGGCGAGAAAGTATCCGATCCCTACCGTTGGTTGGAAGACGACCGTTCAGCAGAAACAAAAAGTTGGGTTCAGGCCGAAAATAAAGTCACTTTTGATTATCTAAATACTATTCCTTTCCGGTCGAAATTGAAAGAGCAATTAACGGAAATCTGGAATTATGAAAAAATAGGAACACCTTTCAAAGAAGGAGCGTATACCTATTTCTTTAAAAACAATGGGCTTCAACAACATTCTGTGCTTTACCGCAAACAAGGTGAGAATGGAGCGGAGGAAGTTTTTCTTGATCCAAATACTTTTTCGAAAGATGGATCGACTTCCTTGGCCGACGTTTCTTTTTCAAAGGACGGAAGTCTAGTGGCGTATTCGATCTCTGAGGGCGGCTCGGACTGGAGAAAAGTGATCGTATTGAATGCAAAGGACAAAGCACCGGTGGGCGAGACCCTTGTTGATGTCAAATTCTCAGGTATCGCCTGGAAGGGTAATGATGGGTTTTACTATTCAAGCTATGATAAACCCAAAGGGTCTGAACTTTCAGAGAAAACAGATCAACATAAATTGTATTACCATAAACTTAAAACAGCACAATCTACGGACCAGCTGATTTTTGGCGGTTCGGCAACCCCGAGACGTTATGTCGGTGCTTCATTAACAGATGACCAGCGCTATCTGATTATCTCTGCGGCAAATACAACGACGGGAAATGAACTTTATTACCAGGATCTGAGCAAGCCGAATAGCAAGATCATCTGCCTACAGGATCATTTTGATGCAAATACAGGCGTAGTTGATAATATCGGAGATACTTTCTTATTGGAGACCAACTATAAAGCTGCCAACAATAGATTAGTTAAAGTAGATCTAAAAAATCCAGCAAAGGAAAACTGGAAGGATGTCATTCCTGAAACTGAAAATGTACTTTCGATCAGTACCGGTGGTGGCTATCTATTTGCAAACTATTTGAAAGATGCTGTTTCTGTTGTTATCCAATACGATTATACAGGTAAAAAAATCAGACAGATTGAATTACCTGGTGTAGGGACCGCCAGTGGTTTTTCGGGTAAGAAAAAGGAAAAGGAAATCTACTTTGGTTTCTCAAATTACATTACGCCTTCATCCAGTTATAAATTTGATGTCAATTCAGGAAAATCGTCACTTTATATCAAACCGAAGGTCAAATTTGACAGCGACCAATATGAATCGAAGCAAGTTTTTTATACTTCGAAGGACGGAACAAAGGTTCCAATGATTATTACCTATAAAAAAGGCATCGCCTTGAATGGTAAAAATCCAACGATTGTATACGGTTATGGCGGATTTAATATCAGTCTGACTCCGGCTTTCAGTACTTCCGTTGCGGTTTGGTTGGCAAATGGTGGTGTGTATGCTGTTCCCAATTTACGAGGTGGTGGTGAATATGGTCAAAAATGGCATGATGGAGGTAGACAGTTCAATAAACTGAATGTGTTTAACGATTTTATCGCTGCTGCTCATTATTTACAAGAAAATGGTTATACTTCACCTGAATACACCGCATTGTCGGGAGGTTCCAATGGTGGCTTACTTGTCGGAGCAACAATGACCATTGACCCTAAAGTAGCTAAGGTGGCACTACCAGAGGTTGGCGTGTTGGATATGTTGCGTTACCATACTTTTACGGCAGGTGCGGGCTGGTCATACGATTACGGTACGGTTGCTGATAGCAAAGAGATGTTTGATTACCTGAAAGCTTATTCGCCTGTACATAATGTGAAAACAGGAGTCAGTTATCCGGCGACAATGGTATTGACCGGAGATCATGACGACCGTGTTGTTCCTGCACACTCGTATAAGTTTGCATCGGAATTGCAGGCTAAGCAGGCTGGAGATAACCCTGTATTGATTCGTATTGAAACCAAAGCTGGACATGGTGCTGGTCGATCTACAGAGGTGTTAATCAATAGTACAGTTGATAAATACGCTTTTGCACTCTGGAATATGGGTGTCAAGGAATTGAAATAAGGATATCGGAAAGACTATCTACGGTATATTTCGGTTGTAGATAGTTTTATCCAAAGACAATAAAAAAGTCCAGATCAACGTCGTCGATCTGGACTTTTTTATTTCTGAATATTACTTATTCCCAAGTTTTTTCGCCTTTTTTCATTTTTTGCAGCGTTGCAACATAATCCTCTTTTTTATCGTTTGCAGTCAACAATGAGATCGCTTTCTCTTGTGTTTTGATTGCTTGATCCTTGTTACCTAGACGATAAAGCAGGTTGGCAAAGGTATCGAGGTACATCGGTGTATCTTTTTCCTTCTCCAGTGATAATTTGCTCCATTCTGAAGCCGCTTTTAAACAAGCTGGGTCATCACAGTTTTCAAAGATAGACCAAGCCATCTGGTTTAATTCCATTGCAGTGATGGTCGAACCGTATTTGGCAATATACTTGTTAAAACTGTCTCTCAGTCCAGGATAGTTTTTGGTATAAGAGAAATAACGCGGTTGCATTTCCAGACTCGCTTTTTCGGTATTGACCGTCGGGTATTTCTGCGCCAGTTCTTTTTCGATAGCAGCAAAATCTACAGCTTCTTTAGCCTGTATTTTGGTATTGACAGCTTCACCGATCAATAGTTTAGCTAAGAAATCATTTGCTTTAACCTTATCACTGATGGCGTCAAACTTGGCTGGGTTGTCTTTTATTAAGTTAAATGCTTTCGAATCCTTGATGCTCGCCGAAGAAAGCAATAACTCCACATTGTCTTTTGTAAAGATCTGGTCTGTTGATAACGAAGATAATACAACGCCCTCAGCCTTTGCCTGTGTTTCTTTATCATAAGCATCTTTTGCAGCCGCAGCCATAGCTTTTGCAATTGTTGTATTTTGTGGATCAGCATTGAATTTTGCCAATAGGGTTTCATATTGGCTGTTCGGATCCAGTGCTTTTTGGGCTTTAGCAATAAAGCCATCCGCATCACCACCGCCTACAATGCGGTGAACAAGATTGCCTTTTGAATCAAAGATCAAGAAAGTAGGATAGGCTACTACCTTATAGTCTTTGGCAAAACGATCTGCTTCGGTGTACCAGGATTTTACTTCTTCATTGTCTTCTTTAGTCTTATCCATTTGGATTTTGGCATTGACAAATTTGGCATTGAAGAAATCGCCGACCTTCGCCTGTGGGAAGATTGTGCTTGTCATGTACTTGCAGGGGCCGCACCAAGTGGTGAAACAATCAACAAAAATAAATTTGTTTTCCTTAGCTGCCTTTTCTTTGATTTGATTCCAATTGAGGCCATGTTCAAATTTTACACCCTCACTCTGAGCGAATAGTAATGTTGGAACCAAGAATAGCATTAAAATTAATTTTCTCATAATCCGTTGATATTTAGGTGTTAATTTACTGAATAAAATCACTATCAAGAAAAGTTTTATAAAAAAAATTAATCAGGGAGTTTACTATCTTGAAAAAATAAGTGGTGATTCCATGGAATGAAAGCCCGACCAACAAAACAGATGGCTTCATGGACTTTTATCACCCAACTGCTGAACGACGATTTCCTGCATGAATATATACTTCAAAGTTCAGATACGGGATCGCTGAAGTTGATGTTATAAAAAATTGAAGAATCTAGTGACTTAAATCTATTCCAACTCGAAATGCCATCGGAAAATAAATAGACCTCTTTCTCGTCAATATCTAATTTTCCCAGGTTTTTATCCCTTTGGTCATTTTGTCCAATGTTTCCTGATAGATCGGTCGATCGTCGTCACTGGCCATCTCTATGGCTTTATTTTGCCACTTGATCGCCTTATCTTTTTCACCTTTTTTATAAAGTAAGTTGGCGTATGTATCTAAGAATGCGGAGCTGGGATCTTCTATGATCGATTTTTTGCTCCAGCTGATCGCTGCGTCGATACATTCGGGGTCACTGCTGTTATTAAAAATTGTCCAGGCAAAGGTGTTCAATTGATGTGCTGTGAAATCCTCTGATGAGAGGTAATCATTGATGGTGTTTTTCATAGCCACATAATTCTTGACCTGAAGATAGTAGTGTGCTTTGATCTTTTTAAACATCGGAACGAAATCTATGTCCGGATATTTTGCTGACAGCTCACTCTGGTAACTATCCCAGTTGGGTTCATGTTTAGCATCTATTTTAATCAAGAAAAGCTCATTAACAACCACATTCGCGAGCGTACGATTGGCGATCCCCGGTGATTCCAGCAAAATATCTATTTTTTCTTTATTGTTGCGGATTAGGTTAAAGGCTTTTGAATTTGTAAACTTGGCTGCCGCCAGAAGAATATGTACGTTTTCCTTTTTAAAAAGTTCATCAGTGCCCAAAGAATTGGCTAAAGTATTTTCAGCTTTACGCGCGGTGCTTTCGTCATAAGCGATATTTGCCGCTTTTAACATCTGTTTGGCAGTGTAGATGTCCTGCGGTCTTTTCTCAAATTTTTTTAACAAGGTATAATACTGTGTTTCGGGATAAAGTCCGTCCGACACATGGTTGACAAATTCAGGCGCATCGTTTGCGCCAACAATCCGGTGTACAGCTTCTCCGTTTGGATTGAAAATCAAAAAAGTTGGAAAAGATTGGATATTGTACTCATTGGAAATAGCACGTGCATCAGCATACCACTTTTTGACAGCAGCATTGTCCGCTTCGGTGGAGTCCATTTGGACTCTGATACTAATGAAATTTTGATTAATGGGCTGACCAACCTGTTCCAAGGGGAACACTTCATTACTCATAAATTGGCAGGGGCCACACCATGTCGCAAAAAGTTCAACGAAGATAAACTTATTTTCTGCCTTCGCTCTTTCTTTGACCTGTTTCCAACTTAATCCTTCTACAAATTTCACCCCTTTGGTCTGGCAATGTGCTAAATTCCCAAATAAAATTGCAAGGCATAATGCGATTATACTTCTCATAACTCACTGAACAACTAGATTCATAATTATGTTTAAGTTATCAAATTAATCTGAAAACAAAAACACCTCTGAAATATTAATTTCAGAGGTGTTTTAAACGATGGATAAATCGCTTATTTGATATTTATCTTCGATTTTAAATCTTTTGTCAGACCATCTTTATGTAACAGCAAAGAAGTTGTTTTATAGCGTACAAATTCTTTGGATGCATACAAGTAACCTTTGTAGTCGTTGGATGTTCCCCAAGAGTTTTTAACAATATAATACTCTTTACCATTTTGATCTTTTACTAAACCGACGATGTGCATACCATGATCGTCTGTTGTTTGCCAATTGTCGAAAGCTTTTTGTCTCTCTTCAGGTGTGATCTTCATTTCTGGTTTAGGACCAACGAACATGCTTGATTTTTCTTGATCGCTCATTTGTTCGAATGGTTTTTCTGGAACATACGCAACACCGTTTTTCCAGGAGAATCCTTTTTCTGAAACGTCAGTTGCCCAAGCGACAGTATAACCTTTTTGCAGCGCGTTGTCAATGATATCTGTTAAATCATTCATCTGAACATTGTAGAAACGATCAAATGACCAGTTATCTGGGATTAATAGCACGAATTGGCTATAATAAGGGTGGTCAGTAACTGAAGCAATACCAACATAATCATCTGGATTGATACCAATTACCTGATCAGCAAAGGTACGTGGTGTATAGGATTTGCCATTGTAATCAAATTTTTCAGGAACTTCACCTAAGTAAGAGTCCATTGCTGCGGTATAGGCTTTTTCCCAGTTTGGAGTTAAACCTTTCCCTTTTACAATCGAGCCTAGCATCGCGTCAAGCATTGATGTCATTTCACCAAAGTTGTTGAGTGTAGTACCATAGTGAAGGCCTGTATAGGCTGACTGTGGCATTGTACCATATTTGCGGAATGAATTCAATACATCATGAAATTGACCACCTTCACCCAATGATAATCCACCGTGAAGACGTACATAGGTACGTGCTTTATCTAAGTACGTATTACGTGCTGTATATATCTGAGAAATCTCAACAGGTTTTTTACCCATACGGATCATTTCAGATTCTAGAAAAGAGTTTCCTGAATAAGACCAACATGTACCCGAAGAACCTTGATTCTTGATCGAAGTATTACCTAAATTGATAACTTCTGTAAATGTAAATCCAGATTTGCTATTGTCATTTTGATTTGCTTTTAGGGCATTGATCAAATTGTCCTGTGCTTGTACTTGGAATGAAGCTGCAAAAAGAGAGGCAGCTAGTACAATCGATTTATTCCAATTCATTTGTTAGTATTTTGTTAATTTAAAGTGGTGCTAAATTAAATAAATAAAATTTAGTAAGGCAAATTCCTCTGTAAAATAATTGTTCTTAAAAATGGGCTATAATTTAGGTCCTTTTGACACAGGAAAGGAGGAGTAAAAACTAGGCTAAAATATTGAAAAGCAAAGGGTCGTAAAAATTACGACCCTTTGCTTTTATTTTTATTGGGAAATCTCTTTATGCTTTGGAAAGAGTAGCGAAGCGATAATACTTAGGGCAAGTATACCGATGATCACAATCAGCGAATGCGTCGTTGTAAAGCCGACCTCTGCCAACCAGTGATGCAATAACATCTTCAGACCAATGAAGACCAATAGAAAAGCTAACCCGACTTTTAAATATTGGAACTTATGGATAATATTGACCAATAGGAAGAACATGGAGCGCAATCCAAGGATGGCGAAAATATTAGAGAAGAATACCACATAAGGATCTTTGGTAACCGAGAAAATTGCGGGAATAGAATCCACTGCGAAAATTAGATCGGTAAATTCAATCACTAACAAAACCAAAAATAGGGGTGTCATGTATTTTACACCATTCTCGATATGGAAAAAGTGACCGCCATCTAATTTTGGGGTTACCTTGAAATATTTGGACGCAAATTTGACAACAGGGTGGTTTTGAGGATCGACCTCTTCTTCTTGGTTCCGATTGATAAACATCTTGACACCTGTGAACACCAAGAAAGCACCAAAGACATATAGAATCCATCCAAATTGAGCGATTAAGGTTGCGCCAAGGAATATAAACAGAAACCGCATGACGATAGCGCCCAGAATCCCCCATACCAAAACTTTATGGTAGTATTTTTCGGGAATCCCAAATGATGTGAAGAGCAGTACCATCACAAAAATATTATCGACAGAGAGAGCATACTCAACAACATATCCCGTTAAATATTCCAAACCTAAGTTGTTATTATAGACTGCTAAACTTGCAGCAAGATCGCCAGGGATAATTTTAATATCGTGGTGATGTTTTGTAATGACTTCCTGCAGATGGTTTAGGTCTTGTATATTATGTAATTCAAATCCATACTGACGGAGCAGCCAATAGAAGCCTAATGAGAATAATACCCATACAGCGCTCATGATTGCGGCAGTCTTTAAGCTAACGGGTTTATCGCCCTTGGAAAATAGTCCAAGGTCAATGGCTAGCATCAGTGCAATGAAGATCAGGAAACCTCCAAAAAACATTAATTCGTGACTCATTATTTTTTTCTTTCTGTTGTATATTTTACTAATTGAAGTAATCCTTCTTTGTATTCGCTATCTGGAAAATCTTCTAGGATACGAAATGCATCTTGTTGATATTCCAGCATTTTGTTTGTTGCATAGGCTAATCCGCCACTGTTGCGTACAAAATCGATAACTTCAGCAACCTTTTTGGGGTCTTCATTATGGTTTCGAACCAGATTAATGATTCGCCGCTTTTCGCTGGAGCTTGTCTGATTTAAGGCATGGATCAGCGGCAATGTCATTTTCTTCTCTTTGATATCATTCCCCAGGGGCTTACCCACGTCATCCAAACCAAAATCAAATAAGTCATCCTTTATCTGAAAAGCAATACCAATTTTCTCTCCAAATTGATGCAGTTTCTCTACCGTCTCTTGATCCGCATTGGATGACGCAGATCCACAGGCGCAGCAGGAAGCAATTAACGATGCTGTTTTTTTCCGGATGACCTCAAAGTATATGGATTCTTCAATATCCAGTTTACGCGCTTTTTCGATCTGGAGTAATTCCCCTTCACTCATCTGGTCAACCGCTTCCGAAACAATTTTTAATAGATGGTAGTCCTGATGTTTGACAGAGAGTAGCAAACCCCTTGACAGTAAAAAGTCACCAACCAGTACTGCAATCTTATTTTTCCAGAGTGCATTGATTGAAAAGAAGCCTCTACGTTCGTAGGAGTTATCCACGACATCATCGTGAACAAGCGAAGCTGTATGCAGTAATTCAACCAAAGCAGCACCGCGGTAGGTAGATTCATTAATCCCATTGCAGATGCCCGCCGAAAAAAATACAAACATCGGTCGCATTTGTTTGCCTTTACGCTTGATCAGATATTGCGTGATACGATCCAACAAAGGAACGGAGCTTTTCATCGATGCTTTGAATTTCTTTTCAAAAGCTTCAAGTTCGTGGATAATAGGGCGTTGGATCTCTGTTAATTTTGACATGAATTGGAATGAAACACCAAAAAAGTTAAAGCTTAAAGATAGTAATTTTGTTACAACTCATCGACTGCTTGCTCAAGATTTTTGTACCATTCTTCTCCATAAGTACGGATCAGGGGATCCTTTAGAAATTTATATACGGGCACCTGTAGTTCTTTGCCAAAACTACAAGCGTCTTTGCAGATATGCCAACGGTCATAATGAAGGACGTCAAATTCCGGATAATGTGTTGTACGGATAGGATAGAGGTGACAGGAAACAGGTTTCCGCCAGTGGATTTCACCTAGTTCATAAGCCTTTTCGATTGCACATTTGGTAATGCCGTTTTCCCAGGTTACATAAGCACATTCCTTGTGTCCATCAACACATGTCGTGGTTAGATCACCATCTACGTCAATGACGTATTTCCCTTGTTCTTCGATGGCCTCAATGCCCTTCTCCGTCATATAAGGCTTTACCTTGGGGTATATTTCCTCCAGAATTGCTTTTTCACTTTCTAACAAAGGTGCTCCCGAGTCCCCCTCGATACAGCATATTCCTTTACATTTTGATAGGTTGCACACAAAATCATTGTTAATCAGATCTTCATGTACCAACACATTTCCTACTTCAATCATTCTAATTATTTTGAGTAGCTTGCTTTTTGCCCCAATTTATATTTTAGTCCACTCGCTTCCAGAAGTTCTAAGGTAACAGAGCCAATTAAAATATCAACATTGGCCTTCACTGGAATACGGTTACCATCATTGGTTACCCAGAGATAAAGCTTGCTATTTTTTTTAAAGATACGTCCCGGTTTAATTTCGGGACTGAATTTTAGGCATTCCAATGTGCCCAATTCTGTTTTTATTTTTTCGATTCCAATATACTGTATGCCCAAGGTGGCTATTTCATCATTCAGAAAGTAAGTCAGTTTAAAGGATTCACCCGGCTTGACCGAAGTTAAGTCCAGATTGCGAGCGAAATAATAGGACGATAGTAAATCAAAGGTCTGATCCACCTTGGATGTAAATGTTCCTTTATTTCCGTTCACCGTACGTGTATCCTGATTGAAACGTACTTTGTCATTCCGTCTGTAACCTCCCTCACGAATGTTTTCTGTATAATAGTAAGGCAAAAACGTCTTGCTATTTATATACGAGTTGTATTCGTTTCTTACGGTATAGATGGCAAAAGCTCCTGCTGTTTTACCCGCGGCATACAGATGAAAGGAGGGATTCCCAAATCCGTCTTTCGTATCGCCAACAGTCAACGTTCCCGTTGCAGCTGAAATAATTCCATAGCGGAGTTTATACTTTAATTTCTCTCCACCTTTAAATGCAGATTCTTTTAAATGGGGTAAATCCTGAGCGAAAACTGTACTTACAAAAACTGATAAGTAAAGGAGCAATGTCGATATAAGTTTCATGTACGTAAGTTTACGAAAATTGTTTGAAAAAGAGATGTTAATTTCATCAGAATAAATTGTCTCTTTAAGGTGATGAAACCCACATGAGCCCGCTGCTTATACTTGTTTGTCAGCTGCTTTTGGCGCTTGAGGACTTCTTTTAAAAACTGGAACCGTTGAACAAGGTTCTCCATACATAATACTTTTCGCTACTTTGCTGAGTTTCACCGTGAATTGGACAAATGTCGATTCAGGGATATAAGTATCTCCACAGCCCTTAACAACTACCCTTTGATCCCGAAACTGTTCCATGTCAATTTGATCAATAGCGGCGGCATACTGTATACGTAGCAGTTCATCTAAATCGCCAAAGACAATGGTCGAAGCATATGGCTCTAACTTATTTGCCAGTAGCATATAAGCCCATGTTGGGACAATAGCATCTGCGCTACAGGTTATGGCGATATGCTTATTTGTATATTGTGACCAATCGTGTGTTTTGATGAACTCGCGGAAATCTTTTTCCCTTAACATTAGACCATGGAACAAATTATCCTTGATATCATATAGGACGTTGTCGGTCTTTGGATGATAATCTGCCAGATCAACTGTCACTAATCCACTTTGTGCAACTTTATTGACAATATTTGTTTGAATTTCCATAACTATTCTATCAAAAAAAAGCCGGACGATAATTCGTCCGGCTACAAATTTACTTAAAAATCTTCTAAAAGAATTTCACTCTATTGTCAATGATTTCAGCTTTGTCTTGTAATGCACGGAAAATAGATCCCCAAGCACGTTGTGCTTTAGCTGCAAGCATTTGTTTCTTTTGTCCATTGATATCAGAGATCGCTGATGGATTTGTGAAACCATTTACCTGTACGACATATACACCTGTGTTTCCTTCAATTGCTTTAGAAGGTTTGTTTGGTTGAAGTCCAAAGACTGTACCTACTACAGCGTTCTCTAAGGCTACACCCGGAATAACAGGATTGGCAAATACCACATTCTCTACGTGAATAGCCGATTTACCTACTTTTTGAGCCACTTGGTCAATTGAAGAAGCTCCAGCTAAAGCTTTGCCAAATTTTTCTTTTAGGACTTTAGCTTTAACCATGTTTTTAACTGCAGGCTCGATATCTTTTTTCACAGCGTCCAACGAAAGTACCCCTTTTGGTTGTACATTCACTAAACTCGCTAGGATATAAGAAGTTTCAGTTTCAAATACCTTATCTGAGATATCACCTTTTTTAGCTTCGAAAGCCCATTTTATCAAATCGCGAGGTGCTTCAGTACCATCAAGTACATTGTCCATTGCAGTAACACGTGATGCAGTTTTGGCTTCTAAACCAAGTTTTTTAGCCTCTTGTGCGAAGTTTTGAGCAGTTGCAGCAGATAAGAAAGCTGTTGCCTTGCTGTGTGCATTATTTAAAGTCTCTTTGCCACTATTGATTACTTTATCGATGATAGCGACCTTAGCGTATTTTGCTGTACCGATTTGTTTCTCAATTTTGATAATGTGCACACCAAACTGAGATTTTACAACTTTAATGTCTCCGGCTTTACCTTCAAATACTGCTTTTTCAAATTCAGGTACCATGCGGCCTCTTGTGAAAGTACCAAGCTCACCACCATTTGCTTTACTTCCAGGGTCACTACTGAACTGAATAGCCAAAGCTGCAAAGTTATCTCCTTTTTGGATCAGCCCTTTGATTGAATCAGCTTTTGCCAAAGCTTTGTCAACACCACCTTCAGCAGTAGCATCCAATAGGATATGCGAAGCCTTTACAGAATCGGGACCTACCACAGTTGAAACCACTTTTGCAATTTCGTAAGCACCATTGCTTAGGAATGGACCTACTGTAGTGCCTGCAGCGACATTGAAAACTACTGAATCCAAAGAAGGACTCAATTGGCCTTTTTTCACATAGGTGAAAGGATACTTGTTGTCCGAATTGATAGATGCAAATAATGAATCATCCTTTGCAACAATAAGGTCTTGTTTTAACTTGTCAATCGCTTCTTTTACAGCCAATGAATCCTTTGCAAGAGGTTTTGCATCTACCGTAACGTATTGGATTGCACGTGTTTCCTCTTGTGTTTTGAACATGCTTTTATGTTCATTATAGTATTCTTGGAAATCGGCGTCAGTCACTTTAGCCTCAGCATCTTTTACAGAAGCGTAGTCTAAAAGAATGTATTTGAAGTTCGCCAATTTATTACGTTCTTGGTATTCTTCGTTTGCTTCCAATGAAGTTACGTATACACTGTTCGAAAGCAATTCGCCATACTTGCTGCTTAGACGTTCATCTTTAACACCCCCAAGTAAAGCTTCCCATTGATCAGCCATGGCTTGGTTGCCAGCTGTGTTGATTTGGCTTATAAAAGTCGACAACTGACCACGATTAAACTGTCCAGTTTGTGGATCCGTAAATGCCTGAACGATCTGAGCTGAAGGATTTGGCCCTTGTACTAGATCATTTAATTCCTTACTACCTACTGTCAAACCGATTTTTTCAATCTCTTTTCTCAAGATTTCTCTGGATAAGAATTGATTCCAAACCTGTTGTACGGCGTATGTTCTCATTTGAGGAGTAACAGCGCCACCCATTTGTTGTTTGAACATTTCTTCTGCTTGTTCTACCTGTTGGTTGAACGCAGGATATTCAATTTCAGTTCCGTTGACTTCCCCTACACGATTTTGATGTCTAGCCCAGAAAGGAGCCCCTCCTCGAACGACATCGCCTAGTAAAAATGCTAAAATTGCGATAGCCATGGCTGCGGTCAAGATGACACCAGCTTTGTTACGCAAAAAGCCCATTAATCCCATAGTCTGCTTATTGTGTTTATATTGTGTAAATACTTGTATTTCGTTAATTTATGCATAGCATAGCAAAATGCGGTGCAAGATACAATTTTTATAAAAAAAAACGGAATATTTTCCTGAATGTAATAAAACAAATTTGAAAAGTATTTGTATTACGCTATTTTTTATTGGAGAGGGTCTTGATCAGGTGACGGTAATATCCTTTAAGAAATCTGTGACAGAGTTGCTTACGGGATCTACTTGCAGGTACATATCTTTAGGCTAGTAAATAACATGATCGTAGGGAGGCCAATGAAAGTATAATCGCTCTATCTACCTATGGATGGAAATAGACTGTTATCCTTGATTATAACAACACCAGTTGCATTCTGTATATTGGCATGTTGCAGGTCTTTGTCGGATGTAAAAGATGATCCCTGTAGGTTTCCCCTTTGATCTTTAAAGAATGCCTGGACAGGAACATTGTTGTAAAAAGTTTTATTGGGGTCCTTAGCTCCTTCATCATAAACGATTTCTTCCGTTTTCATAATAGACCCATCGGCCATGGTGACAACGACGTTTTTGGTAAAGACGGTTATTTTCTCTTTTTCTTTCCTGATTGCATAGTCAGAGGTAATGCGTTGTGTTTCCTTTAGCTTCTCATCATAGAAGATAATTTTTATGCTTTTTGGAAACTCATAGACTTCTGTACTATCGTGTTTGATCCGCATTTCAGGTGCGGTTAGGTTCGCTTTAACCCGGGTTGAATCACTATAGATAACATCGACATGGCGTGATATGTCCACAGCTTCTTCTTTTTTTAAGTTGGCGATCCGGTCGACTTCCTTTAGGTCTGGCTCACAGGAAGTCAATAAGAGCGCCCCTAGCAAAAATTGAATTACCAGGGGCGATATATTTTGTAATATGGATGCTGCAGATACTTTGCGTGCCATTATCTTAGTCAAGTGGATTTGTTCTAAACCAACGGTCATTTAGCGTAAAGCCAATATTGAAGTTGATATAACGTTCACGTAACAAGCCATTGGCTACTTTACCCATTTGACCAAATTCTGCCGATAAATTGATTTTGGAAAATGCACCTAAATATAGCGTTCTAGCTAATGGTAAGCCCACACCTACAGTCACAGCCATATCATTAACGTTTTCGCCGGCTTGAAAATACTGTGTTTTGTTGTATCTGAATCCAAGACGATAATCCACTTGTTTTAAATAGTTAAGAGATGATCTGTCTGGAGTCAATTGTCCACCAACTGCTACGCCATAATTTTTGCGTAACTCGCCTTCACCATTTCTGACCTGGAATCTTGACCAATCCGCATATTTGAAATCTGCACCAACCAACCATCGGCCACTTCGCGCAAGGGTAATACCCACATTATGCTTTAAAGGAAGTGTCAAATGTCTGCTGATTCTATCAGACATATAAGTTGTATCGATTGGAATATTTTGATTGTCAGGATCTGATGATGGCTGAGTTCTGGTATCAATGATTGTTGCTCGCTCTTTTATATCGTTGTTTAGCGATCCCGAATAACCAAAGGTCAAGGCATATTCTTTACCTATAGGCTGTTCGTATTGTAAACCGTAATCAAAAATAATACCTTGGATTTCACGTTTATTTTGACGTTGCGGATTCAAAGCTCCAGAGGATAAAGGAAATTCAACGCGGCTATAGTCATTTAATGTACCAAATAGGTAAGACATATTCGCACCGATACTCAATCCTTTATAAACACGTACCCCCCAACCTGCATAAGCTTTTGTGAGGCCTCCCTCACCAGTAAAAACCTTGTTGAAGGTCTGCGAATTGATACTTTCCTGTGAACTTGTTCGGTAACCCACATCCGAGAATGGCAATATCCCCATACTGATACCGCCGAATTTTTTCATCGGAAAGGTCATCGTGATATGACTAAATGCAAAATCAGCGGTATTTGCAGATCTAGTTGTTGATTTTAGTTGGGTGTAGTTGCCATATAGACCGGCATCAAAAATACTCACTCGCGCTGCAGAGTAAGATGCAGGATTGCTTGGGTTGGTATTGTATACACCGTCGAATGTACGGATACCTGTATTAATCCCCCCCATAGCTCTATACTGAGGTAATAAATCTTCACGTATCTGACCTATCCCCAATTGAGAATAAGGTGAAGCGGATGTCGTTTTTTGGGCAAATGCGGTAGTAGAACTAGCTAAAATTCCACCTGCTAACAACAGTTGGAGTGATTTATTTCTTAGAGAGCTTATAAAGCGTTTCTGCATGGTCAATCTATAAAATTGAGAAACTAATGTTTATTTAGTTTTTGTGAAATCTTTGAGTTTTTTGACTCGTGTAATTAAATGTTCTTTGCTTTTATTCGCATACAAAACTATTCAATTTTTGTGAGCTTGTTAAGCCGATTTTGTTAAAAAAGGTTAAACACCTGTTGTACAAATGTTTAGAAAAATTGAAAGTAGATTATGGTTAATGCGATGATTGCATACACGACCTCGAAAAACCATTTCTTTTTGGCGTAGGTGAAGTAGTAGGCCATATAAATCGCAATCGGGGGAGCACAGAGTAAAAAGTGTGCCTCAGTTAATTTCTTATTCCAATAAAAGGAGGCTACAGCCAAGCATAACATGAAAAATAACAACTGAAAGGATTTTCGGATATGCACAATGCTCTTGAAAAAATTATCTTTGAGGATCAACAAGAAGAGGATCAGTGTAAAGAGTACAGGAACCAATACCAGGTAATCAAATAATTGAATACGGATAGCCGTTGGGAATTTGTAGGTGAATGGCAACCATATGGTGTAAAATAATTCCATTTTTCCTACCCATAAATAGATTACTCCCAATATAAAATAGATTGTAGCCAACCCCAATAGTGGTGTGATCCATTCGCGCCAATTGAATGGCCTAAAAATAAGTAGGGCGATCCAAAGTAGGAAGAACATGCTCAAAAAAGGAAAGTAGATCAGACTTCCTATCCCGACAATCATCCCTAGATCGAACATTTCTGCCTTTACATCTGTCTGACGATAGAGGGAAAGCAATTTGCTCAACATCCAGATCGAAATAAAGTTACAGATGAGAGTGGGAGACAGAACCAGAAAGGGTAAAAATAAACTGGCCAGCGTCATATACATCAATGCAACCAAAAAACTAGGTTTTCCCAGTAAATTGAAATGGCTTGTGATCCGATTCAGTATCGTTGCCTGAAAAATGGTCAGGATCAGTGTGATGAAGACGTTGGTCGCTGGCGAGAGGTTGATTAAATTGTTTTCTCCCAGTAGATTTCCAAGTGCAGGTTCAAAAATCACAGAATCAAGTTTATCCGGTACATGTAAGAATATGCCAAGGCATAGTACAAAACCCACAAGGGATAAAAATAGAATATTTATTGGTGTGTAATTTCTGAACTGACTGATAATCATGGTGCGCGATAAATATTTGACTATTTATTCTTTTTCTCCAACTTCGTTATACGACGGTCGAGCAAGAAAAGAAAGAAGGCTAGACCTAGAAAAATGACCAACATCACAAGAACAACCACATAGATTTTGCCCTCACTACGTAAGCCCGTTGCCATATCAACGTCATCCTGTGCAAATGTGCTTAAAGTTGATAAGATTAATAATGCAATTGACAATGTTATTTTTTTCATGCTATTTATTTGTCTTTTAATGGCTGATTAGAACCCGCGTAAATAAAAAAGTATTGTTTGCAAATATTATTTACGCTTTGGTTTTATCAGACTTCTATTTTTTATCGATGTTGTCGCCGCATGAAATCCAGTATTAAATTTATGCTGAAGAACGTTTTGGCGATTGCTATTTTAACCCTTTTTTATTGAGCCTAAGCTCGTTGTTGACTGGGGATCTCTTCAAAGACATGAAAAATACCCTGCCTCTTATTCTTATTGATGATTACGTTTAGCTTTCCTGTTCTTTTCTTTCCAATAAACGTACTCTATAGCGGAGTGAACAGATCCAGAAAGCGATCATTGGCCATCCGATCATTGCGGCATAAAATGTTGGACGAAGCTCGTTGCTCATTTGTAGCTGGCCAAAAGTAGCGTTACCACCACTTCCGGGGTGAAGAGAATCTGTCATTTTTGGCAGAATATAGAGCAGCACAATAATAATCGGAAATGCAAAAATGTTGTAGACTGCAGATATTTTCGCCCTTTTCTGCTCTTCTTCGAGCGCATTGCGGAGTACAAGGTAGGCCAGGTACATTAAAGTCGCTATTGCCGAACCATTTAATTTGGGGTCATTTGGCCAAGGTTCACCCCAGGTAATATTTGCCCATAACATTCCTGTTGCCAAACCAAAAAAACAAAAAGTAATACCTGTATTAACAGCTTCAATAGCCATTAGGTCATATTCTTGTTTTCCTGTATTGAGGTATTTGATACTATAAATGACTGAAATCAGATACATCACGATCATCGCAGACCACATCGGGACATGGAAATAGACGTTTCGGATACTTTCGTGAAGGATAAATAGGCGGGGAACAGGGCCCAAAAGGCCATTGATAATGACTGCGCAGATAATCAGGACAGCTAATATTTTCCACCATTTTTTTCTCATGGTAAATTGAATTTAATGTGTTTTCAATTCTAAAATTTAATCTCGCCAAAGGTACGGAAATAACAATAAAGAAATAGTGATCGTGATTACATTAATTGCGAGTAATACAATTATTTCTTTTGTACTTGCCGCCCTTTCCAGGCCTTCTATGGCATTGCGGGAGAGCTTGATCAATACGATCAGTAGGGGGATGATAGCCGGAAAACTCAAAATAGCCATGAGCGTACTGTTGTTTCCAGCTTTGGAACTTATACCAGAAATCATGGTAAATACACTGGCAAAACTAATACTACCAAGAATGACTGAAATGAAATATAGCGTGGGATCCCCCAGTGGATTTTTGAATATGATTGAATAGACGAAATAAGCGATTGTCGCCAAGATGGTCATCAATAACATATTGTAAATAACTTTGGCGAGTATAATAGCTCTTGGGTCAACTAGTGAATAGTAATAGAGCTGTCGGTTGGGATTTTCTTGAACAAAACTCTTGTTGATTGCATTGATTGAAGCGAATAACATAATTATCCAAAACAATGCATTCCAAACTGTAGTATCTACTGATTTGAATGCTTGATAACAAACAAATACAGTAGATACGACATATAGTAGGATTCCGTTGATGGCGTATTTTGATCGCCATTCTAGAATAATGTCTTTAAGAATCAAAGTTTTTACCTGTTGCAGTAAAGTCATATACCGCAAAGATACAAATGTATTTTAACCACAGGAGGTGGTTAAACCATCAATTCTTAAAAAAATGTTTTTTTTACTTATGCATTAGAAATTTTTGATTTAGCAGCATCGGTTGTGTTGTCGATTTTACTTGCTAAATTCTGAGCTGCATTGTTTGCGTGGTCCAAAGCCTCTCTACCGGCTTCTTTTGCTTTGTTTTTCAATGCATCGGCATCATCTGAAGCTTTACTAAAAGCAGCTTGAGCTTTTGATTTTAAGTTGTCCAACTCGGCAGAAGCTCTATTTGCTAACTTTTGTGCTTTTCTAGCTTCTTTTTTCGAAAGATCCTTCAATGACTTAGTTAAGCTTTTGATGCCATCATTTGCACGATCTAATTGTTTTTTCCCGTCATCGGTTCCTAAAAGATACCATGCAGCAGCTCCCGCAGCCAATCCTACCAAAGCAAATGCCACTAATCCATTTTTATTTTTCATAATTCTTCTATTTTATTGTGTATTCAAATGATAATCAAGTATGATACCAAATGAACAATCTCTGGGACAATTTGTTTAAAAAGAATCAATAATTAACAAAATTTTACATATCTACCTTTTGCTGTTTGGATTGCAAGGTGTACAGGTGTCTATAGAGGCCAGTTTCTTTCTGTAGTAATTCGAAATGTGTTCCACTCTCCGAAACAACCCCGTTTTCGACCACAATGATTTTGTCTGCATCGACGATTGTAGAAAGCCGGTGTGCAATAATAACGGACGTACGGCCACGCATTAATTCCTCTAAGGCATCTTGAACTTGACGTTCAGATTCTGAATCTAAAGAGGATGTTGCTTCATCTAAGATCAGAATAGCAGGGTCTTTGAGTAGCGCACGGGCGATAGCAATGCGTTGACGTTGTCCGCCAGAAAGTTTTACTCCGCGTTCCCCAACGATGGTATCATAACCTTCAGGAAAACCTAATATAAATTGATGTGCATTGGCACGTTGGGCGGCCTCAGTTATTTCAGTTTCGGTAGCATCTAATTTACCATAAGCGATATTCTCGCGGATAGTTCCGCCAAATAATAAAACGTCCTGTGGTACAATGGCAACCTGATTCCGTATATCACAGAGGTCAAAATCTGAGGCGGGCTTGCCATCATAAAGCACCTCACCTTTATTGTTTGTATAAAATTGTAGTATTAAAGATGCGATGGTTGATTTACCGGTCCCGCTGGGGCCGACTATGGCAATTTTATCGCCGGCATTAGCCGTAAAGTTAATGTCTTTGAGAATTTCAATGTCCGGTCGGCTAGGGTAGGCAAAGGCCACATGATTGAAGCTGAGGTCTCCACTGATCTTTTTACGAATATCTTTGCAGCTCGGTTCAACCTTGATATCTTCCTGTGGCTCATCAAGAATTTCCAGGATCCTTTCACTCGCTCCCAACGAGCGTTGGATATTCGAGTATAATTCTGGCAAACTACCCATTGACCCGGCGACAAACATAGAATACAGGATATAGGTCGTTAAATCTCCAACAGATATCTCGTGGATAGATACTAATGCCGCACCATACCAGATGACGGCTATAACAGCTCCGAAAATACAGAATATGATAAAGGAGGCAAAGGCACCGCGGAAGGTTGCTCCCTTGACGGCTAATTTGACAACAGAGTCCATTTGATTACTGTAGCGGTTGAATTCAAAGTATTCATTCACAAAAGCTTTTACATTGCTGATGCCTAATAATGTTTCTTGAACAATACTATTTGACTCCGCCATCTTATCCTGAGCCTGTCTGGATAATTCGCGAATGAATTTCCCAAAGACAATGGCTGCAACCACAATAACGGGTAATATGCAAAGATTCATCAAGGCCAATTTGGGTGATACCCAGACCAACAGAAATACACCAAAACAAAGACTGATCAATTGTCTTAAAATTTCAGCCAATGTGGTCGTCAGGGTGTCTTGGATCTGAGATAGATCTGCGGATAACCTGCTGTTTAATTCTCCAACACGGCGGTTGGCGAAAAATTCGATTGGCAAGGAGATGAGTTTATGATAGGTGTCTTTACGTATTTTTGCCAAAGCACGTTCTCCGATCTCGACAAAGATACGGATACGAAAAAATGAAACAATGGAGGTGAACGATAGGATAACAAAAGCGACCCCGCCGATGTAATAAACTTCAGGAGTTAACCAAGAGTAGGTTTGTTTGCCTTGGGCAGCGTCAATCATAGCACCCAATAGTGCAGGGAAGGTCAGCATAGAAAGACTGGATAATGCCAGAAATAACATTCCCATTCCAAACTTAACCCGATAAGGCCTTAAATAGGTCATTATTTTCGAAGCTCGTAATAGGAGCTCCTTATTTAACTTTGGTTTTGGTAGATCTTCTTCTTGTTTATTACCACTATTGAAACCTCTTGCCATAATCCGCTACTTCAATGTTTTGTTGCGAGGACAAATGTAAAGAGATTAAAAATATTTTGCTATCATACTTTGGTCAATTTTTTAGCTTTTTACCTATTTTAATCAACTAAAGTTATATTTTGACCTGTTTTCTTGGTACATGTCACCGATTGATAGGAGAGATCCAAAGGACTAGCCTGAATTTTTGCCGATGCGTGTCGTTTTTTGTGTATGATTACGGTACAACAAAGCTGCGAGGACAATAATGACAAGTAAAGCGATGTAAAGCCATAAATTACCAGCCAGGCCCTTTCCTTCGGTTTTGTCCAACTCGGTCCGGAGTCGTTCATTTTCGTTTTGAAGCTTATTGATCGTACCCATATAAGCAGAGATCTGTTTGTCATATTCAGTCGCCATCTGTCGAAATTTGTCCTTTTCGAAATCTTTGATTTTTAACAGTTGCTGTGTCTCTAAAAAAATGTTGTTGTCTGTAATCACGACATCCTTCAGGATATCGATGCTTTTTTGCATATCGCCTTTGGATTTGAATAGGCCAAAAAGGCCTGTTTTCTGGGTAAGGCTCGTGTCATAGGCGCCAAACTTCTGTTGTCGTGCATCGAGTAGGCTGTTGACACGTTTGCGTTGTACCTCAAAAGCACTGGAATCTGCATTTTCCTGTGCACTTAGAAGCCCGAGACTAAACAATAGCAGGAAAGATAGTAGTGTGTATTTTAAAGATTTCATACTTGAATTTGAACAATCAATCTGAAATTAACGTTACTGAAATTGCATCAATTTGTCAAACGGCAAAGTGGGGCTGACAAGCCCGCAAAATCCAGTGTTAAACTGCCAAAACCCCGTTGGGTAATTTAGGGACAGATTGAAGTGAATAAACTATTTCTAGAAATGAATTTATGAAATTAATCTTTAAATTCGATACGAATGACATTAGAATCGTCATCGTGAAGCCCCAAGAGTTGGCTCGCATTGCCTTTGTTGATGGCAATTTCTAAGTAATTACTGATACCAAAAAGACACAATTTTTCGCCCTCACCGACCTCGTTGTAATGCCAAGAAAGATTGGTGATTGTTTCATTGCGTTTGAAATACAAGATGAAATTCCGTCCCTTTTGGACTTTATTGAACAGGTCTTTGGAAATATTGGTAATGGCATTGCCAAAAGCGTCCACATAAATAACATTGCCACGGATCATGTCTTTATCAAAGATCGGTTGCAAAGTGACTTTTTCGATCAGTTGATGCATGGGTGTACCGACATCTTTCAGTTTGCCTCCTTTTGCAATATGACAGGCAGATTTCGAAAGAATATCTGCAAGCGGGAAATGGAGATACCTCAGGTCCTGCATCAAATTGAGTTCGTACAATTCCTGTGGTTCATTTCCATTCAACAGTAAGCTGAAAATTCCATTGTCCGCACCAACAAAATAATGATCCCTGTATTTCATGCCGATATATTTGGATTCTTCATGAAAGAGGGTATTGATGCCGATGATATGTACCGTTCCTTTTGGGAAATAATGATACGCATTACCAAGTACAAAGGCTGCGCGCGGAATATTAAATGCAGGGATCTCGTGGGTGATATCGACAATATTAACATCAGACAACTGCGTTAAAAGGCTCCCTTTTAGCGCAGCTTGATAAAAATCTTTATGTCCTAGATCTGTCGTTAACGTAATTACTGCCATTATAATCTATAAGTAGACCGAATTGCTGTCAAATTCCCTTTTTGAATGAATAGAAATAGATCTCCTGTCGTTTGCATATTCTGTTCCTGAAAATCTATTCAAATAGAGGACAAAATTACTATTTATCAGCTGATTTGTAAAGTTAATTGAAGAACTTATTTTGAATATAACTTTTTTCAATTGATATACACAAACATAGCTTTTATTTCTACTGTAAAGAATTGGTTTGTGAACCTTGAAGATCCACTTTTAAAAGCGAAACTTATGTATGAAACGTAAAAAAAATAATTTGGTTTTCTTTTTGCAAAAATCTCAGCTGGATGGCCTCTTTTCTCATTAGAATACGTTAATTTTGAATGGTATTACGTACAGGAGCTATTGCGTAATGGCTACAATCTAATTATTTCTAAAATAGGATAAAATTTGAACGAATTACTAATTGCATTAGATGGTCTGAATTTACCCATATTATGGGGAGCAGACAATGAGCACTTTGATTATTTGAAGAAACAATTCCCAAAATTGCGGATTGTAGCTCGTGGAAGTGAAATGAAAGTGCTGGGAGATGCGAAGGAATTGGAACTATTTGAGCAATCGTTTAAGGAAGTTATGGCTCATCTAGAGAAATTCAACAACATTACCATGTTGGATTTTGAAAATCTCCTAGGGGCGAGCGCAGGCTCAGCCGCACAGCAGGAAAAGGAAATTGCGGCCAAGAATGCGGCATTTGGTTCCGAACCCATTGTTTATGGACCTAATGGTGTGATTGTTCGGGCCCGTACGGCCAACCAACGACGGATGGTTGATAGTATTTCCAAAAATGATATCTTATTTGCCATTGGCCCAGCAGGAACAGGAAAAACATATACAGCTGTAGCACTGGCAGTCAGAGCGCTTCGCAATAAGGAAATCAAACGGATCATCTTGACTAGGCCGGCTGTAGAAGCTGGAGAAAACTTGGGTTTTTTACCTGGGGATCTGAAAGAAAAGGTCGATCCTTATTTGAGACCACTTTATGATGCGCTTGACGATATGATCCCAGCAGAAAAACTAAAAGGATATTTAGAAAACCGTACCATCGAGGTTGCACCATTGGCATTTATGCGGGGGCGTACCCTTGATAACTGCTTCGTTATTTTGGATGAAGCCCAAAATGCAACGGATATGCAGTTGAAGATGTTTTTGACTCGTATGGGACCTACCGCAAAATTTATTGTTACAGGTGATATGACGCAGGTCGATCTCCCCAAAAAGAATCAATCGGGACTTTCGACATCAATCCGTTTGCTGGAAAATATTGAAGGTATCGATATTATTCACCTGAGTGGCGGCGATGTGGTTCGTCATAAATTGGTGCGACGTATTTTGGAAGCATACGGCGATATTTAATCAATAACTACTGATATAAGAATTTTACTTTGAACATGAACGCTATAAAAGAAACAAATTTCAATTTCGAAAACCAGACAGCTTTTTACAGAGGAAAGGTACGTGATGTGTATACGATTGCCGATACTTACTTGGCGATGGTAGCTTCTGACCGTATTTCGGCATTTGACGTGGTACTTCCTCGCCCTATCCCTTACAAAGGGCAGGTGTTAAATCAGATTGCAGCTAAATTTTTAAAGGCTACAGCTGATATTATCCCCAATTGGGTTGTATCTGTACCAGATCCTAGTGTAACTATCGGTCAGATGTGTGAGCCGTTTAAAGTAGAAATGGTAATCCGTGGCTATTTATCTGGGCATGCTTGGCGCGAATATGCCGCTGGTAAACGTGAAGTCTGTGGCGAGTCTCTTCCTGAGGGACTGAAAGAGAATGATAAATTGCCAGAGCCAATTATCACGCCAACGACCAAAGCAGCCGTAGGTCACGATGAAGACATTTCTCGAACAGATATTTTGAAAAAAGGTATTGTAAGCGAAGAGGATTATGTGCAATTGGAGAAATATACCAAAGCATTGTTTCAACGCGGAACTGAAATCGCAGCACAAAGAGGATTGATCCTAGTGGATACCAAATATGAATTTGGTAAAAAAGAGGGCAAAATCGTCTTGATTGATGAGATCCATACACCGGATTCTTCCCGTTACTTCTATGCAGATGGATATCAGGAACGTCAGGAAAATGGTGAGGCACAAAAACAATTGTCAAAAGAGTTTGTCCGGAAGTGGTTGATCGATAATGGTTTTCAAGGTAAGGATGGGCAAGTGGTTCCGGAGATGACAGATGAAATTATTGCTTCAATTTCCGAACGCTATATTGAGCTATACGAACATATTGTTGGAGAAAAATTTGTCTATCCTGATCAGGAAAATGTGCTGGAACGTGTGGAAAGAAATGTGGCAAAAGCCTTAAAAGAGCTAAATTATTAGTACATTGTATCCTCAAACTAATGAAATAGACTTATGAAGTACACTATTGATAAGCACGATCGTTATATTGTCATAGAGCCTCATGTCGAAGTGATAGATGCCGATAATGCAGCTAAACTGAAGGGGGAGTTTTTGTTGCGTAATACGATTGGTCAACGCAATATTGTTTTGGATATGATTCATGTCCAAAAGACGGATGAAGTGGGTATTCGTTTGGGGATACTGGCACACCGTTTATGTCAATCTGTTGGCGGCGTATTTATTTTGGTCAATCTTTGTCCTAAATTAATGGATATGGTTCGCGTGTCGCACTTGGATAAATCGATAAAGATTGCGCCATCACTCAAGGTTGCTGAAGATTTAATCTTTGCGCACGAATTGGAATCTGAATACCGGGGGACAATTGAAGATTAATATGAAGTTTGAAGTTCTGATATTAGGAAATAGTTCCGCGACACCGATGTTTGATCGCCATCCGACTAGCCAAGTGTTGAACTTTAATGAGCAATTGTTTTTAATAGACTGTGGCGAGGGTACGCAGATGCAACTCAGCCGATATGGAATTAAAAGCAATCGCTTAGGACATATTTTTATTAGCCACTTACATGGAGATCACTACTTAGGTTTGGTGGGGTTGCTTTCTTCGATGCACCTGGTCGGACGTAAAAGTGATCTTCATCTATATGGTCCTGCTGCCTTAAAAGAGATTTTGGATATACAATTTCTACATTCTGAGACAGTCTTACGTTATAATCTTATTTTTCATCCGATTTCACCCGACGAGCCCGGTGTTATTTTTGAAAATCGAACAATGAAAGTAAGCACATTCCCTTTAACACATCGTATTGCCTGTACAGGTTTTCGCTTCGATGAAGGACCGCGAGCCCGCACCCTACTCGGTGATGTGGTTCAGGCGCTCAATATTCCCACAGTCTATTATCCCGCCATAAAGAAAGGGATGGATTACGTAGACGAAAATGGGAATGTTTATCCGGCCGACCAATTGAGCTTACCTGCGCCTAAATCCAGAAGCTACGTATATTGTTCGGACACGGTACGTACAGCTGACTATCTGCCTTATGTTCAGCATGCTGATCTTATGTATCATGAATCTACGTTCCTGCATGATATGGTAGACAGGGCCAAAGAGACTTTCCATACAACAGCATTGGAGGCAGGGGAGATCGCAAAAGAGACCCATGCAAGGAAATTATTGCTGGGACATTACTCCGCCCGATATCGGGATTTGAACCCTTTATTGGAAGAGGCACGAACGGCATTCCCAAATACCGAACTTTCTATCGAAGGAAAATGGTTTTCAGTTTAGTTTTTTGTGCGTTTTATACCACATTTCTACGATCAAATGCTTTTTAAATTGCTTATTATATTGCTTTTGATAAACAATTTATCTAAGTTTACGGCTCTAATTTTTTTATAATGGATAATCCATTCAACTTAAACAACCTACTACGGGAAAATATCAAGAAGCTCGTACCTTATTCGTCCGCTAGAGATGAATTTAAAGGGGAGGCATCCATATTGATTGATGCCAATGAAAATCCTTTTGGATCCCCACTAAACCATGATTACAACCGATACCCAGACCCACTCCAACATCAAGTCAAAGCAAAACTTTCAAACATAAAAGGTGTACCCGCAGAAAATATTTTTTTGGGTAATGGAAGCGATGAGGCTATAGATATTTTATATCGTGCATTTTGTACACCCGGTGTGGACAATGTGATTTTAGTTCCACCTACCTATGGTATGTATGAGGTGTCTGCAAATATCAACGATGTCGCCTTCAAGAAAGTAAACCTAACAGCAGACTATCAATTGGATTTGGATGGTATCGCTAATGCGATAGATGCGCATACCAAATTGATTTTTATCTGTTCACCAAATAATCCAACGGGAAATTCTATCCGTCGTCAGGATATAGAAACGGTATTGAATAATTTTCAGGGACTTGTTGTTGTCGATGAAGCTTATATCAATTTTTCCGCTGTGAAGTCATTTACACAGGAACTGGCTGAATATCCTAACTTGGTGGTATTGCAGACCTTATCTAAAGCATGGGGACTTGCGGCGCTGCGGTTGGGCATGGCATTTGCAAGTAAAGAAATTATAGCAGTTTATAATAAAATTAAACCACCTTATAACATTAATCAAGCAACACAGGATATCGTGTTGGAGGCCTTGAATAATGTAGATCAAGTCAATGACTGGATCAAAGAAACTGTTTCGGAACGTGAAAAACTGGTACGCGAGCTCCTCGAACTGGATTATGTACAGTATATCACTCCTTCTGATGCCAATTTTATCTTGGTCAAGATGGAACAGCCGAGAGAAGTTTACGATTATCTGGTTCAATATGGGATCATCGTCAGAGATCGTTCTAAAGTAGAACTTTGTGAAGGCTGCTTGCGAATTACTGTTGGGACACCTGCTGAGAACCGGACATTATTAGAAAAACTTAATCAAATCAATAAATAATACTATGCCTGATAACTTAAAACGTGTACTGTTTATAGACCGTGACGGAACATTAATTTTGGAACCAGAAGATGAGCAAATTGATTCTTTTGCAAAATTAAAATTCTTCCCGGGTGCTTTACAGTACCTGCCACGTATCGCGAAGGAACTGGATTTTGAATTGATCTTGGTTTCCAACCAAGATGGTCTAGGGACATCTTCCCATCCGGAAGAAAACTTCTGGCCTGTCCATCATTTTGTGATTGATACGTTTGCAGCAGAGGGTGTAGTATTTGCCAAAGAACATATTGACAAGACTTTCCCACACGAAAATGCGGATACACGTAAACCCGGTATAGGCATGCTCGGTGAATATTTTGACGCTTCAAAATATGATTTAAGCCAGTCGTTTGTTATTGGTGATCGCGTAAATGATGTTAAGCTTGCTCAAAATCTTGGTGCAAAGGCTATCTGGCTGCGTGCAAATGATCAATTGGGCGCATTGGAGAATGTGGACATTGACCCTACAGTCGTAGCTTTAGAAACAATGGACTGGAAAACAGTTTATGAATTTCTGAAATTGGGAACACGTACTGCCGAACATCATCGTAAGACGAATGAAACCGATATTTTTATTCAATTGAACTTGGATGGTTCCGGTAAATCGGAAATCGAAACAGGATTGCCCTTCTTTGACCATATGTTGGATCAGATAGCCCGACATGGTGCATTGGACTTAACGGTCAAAGCTAAAGGCGATCTTCATATAGATGAGCACCATACCATCGAAGATACAGGGATTGCTTTGGGCGAGGTGTTTTTGAAGGTATTGGGAGACAAGCGTGGTATTGAACGCTACTCGTACACCTTACCAATGGATGATTGCCTGGCGCAGGTTGCGCTGGATTTCGGTGGACGCAATTGGATTGTTTGGGATGCTGAATTTAAACGTGAGAAAATAGGTGACATGCCGACGGAGATGTTCTTCCATTTCTTTAAATCATTTTCTGATGCCTCCAAATCAAATCTAAATATCAAAGCCGAGGGGGATAACGAGCACCATAAGATCGAGGCAATTTTTAAGGCTTTTGCTAAATCTATTAAGAAAGCAGTACGACGAGATGCAGATCATATGCAACTGCCAAGTACAAAAGGTGTTTTGTAGTTTTGTTTAATTAATAAAGAGAATCCATGGGATAAATGAGTAAAGATTAACGATGACCGAATGATGCGTAAGCTTGTGAGGCCAAAGTCTCAATACTCAAATCTCAATACTCAAATCTCAAAAATGATAGGAATTATTAACTATGGCGCTGGGAATATCTTTTCCCTGACTGCTGCACTCGATCGGGTGGGGGTGACCTATGGTATGATCAATACTGCGGATGAGATCGATCTTTACGATCGTATTATTATTCCAGGAGTAGGACATGCGGGAGCAGCTATGCATAAATTGCGTGAGTCGGGATTAGTACCCTATATTAAAGAACTGCGTAAACCTGTTTTGGGTATCTGTGTTGGCATGCAGCTTTTGACTGAATATTCAGAAGAAGGGGATGCCGATATGTTGGAGCTATTTCCTTTGAAAACGTTACATTTTGATGCCGGAGTAGCGGGCAAAGTGCCTCATATGGGCTGGAATAGCGTTTCGGTACAAGCAAATAATCCTTTATTTGCGAATATTGAAGATCAGACTTATTTTTATTTCGTGCATTCGTATTATATAGAATATGATACGGCGTTTACAGCCGCAAAATGCGACTATGGATTACCATTTTCAGCAGCCATTTCCAGAGATAATTTCTTTGGTGTACAATTTCACCCGGAGAAGTCCGGAAAAGCAGGTGAGCAGTTGCTGCTCAATTTTTCAACTATTCAAATAGACTAAAAATATTCGATTATGTATATCATTCCAGCAATAGACGTTTTGGACAAAAAAGTTGTCCGTTTAAGAGAGGGAAACTACAACGACGTTACAACTTATGATATTAGTTTGGAAGCGCAGATAGAAAACTATCGTGCGAATGGTACTGAATTGGTTCATATCATAGACCTGAATGGCGCCAAAGGTGATTTTAGTAACCAAGCATATTTGTTCGATATTATTCAGAAGACAGATATGAAAATCCAATATGGTGGCGGGGTAAGGAGCATTGAAAAAGTAAAAGAATTGGTAGATGCTGGTGTATACCGTGTTATTGTGGGTACGCAAGCGATTACAAATCCTTCTTTTTTGGAAGAACTAGCGACTTTAAATGAAGGTAAAGTGAAATATGCGGATCATATTGTGATCGCAATTGACGTATTGGATGAAGTGATCAAATACTCAGGTTGGTTAGAGAGTTCGCCGATTAAATTGATTGAGTATATTGATAAATGCTTGGTTCTGGGTTTCTTTAGGTTTCTATGTACCGATATTAGCAAAGATGGTAAATTGGGTGGTGCAGGTGTAGAATTATATCAAAAACTGTTGAGCCATTCACCGATCATTAAGCTGATTGCTTCCGGTGGTATCAGTTCGATGGATGATATTCAAAAACTTCAGGAACTGGGCGGAGTAGAATCAGTAGTCGTAGGAAAGGCAATCTATGAGAATAGAATCACCATCGATGAAGTCAAAGACTGGAACCTTAAATCATTAATCAGATTTTAACATGCTGGCAAAACGGATAATTCCTTGCTTGGATGTTAAAGATGGACGTACAGTAAAAGGAGTCAATTTTGTAGACTTGCGCGATGCTGGAGATCCTGTTGAGCTAGCCTACGAATACTCCCAACAAGGAGCGGATGAACTTGTTTTTTTAGATATCGCGGCTACGCATGAAGGGCGCAAGACGACAATCGATCTTGTAAAGGCAGTAGCTCGTCAGGTGAATATCCCTTTTACAATCGGTGGCGGTATCAATGAAATCAAAGATGCCGACATCTTGTTAAATGCTGGGGCAGATAAGATATCCATCAACTCTGCGGCTGTGCGCAATCCTGAACTGATCAATCAAATGGCTGCGGCTTTTGGTGCCCAGTTTGTTGTGGTTGCGGTAGATACTAGATCAATCGAAGGGCAAGATTTTGTTCATCTGAGTGGTGGACGTATCAAGACGGAGATCAATACCCTGGATTGGATACTGGAAGCGCAGGAACGTGGTGCCGGAGAAATTCTGCTGACATCAATGGATCACGACGGTACGAAGAATGGGTTTGATAACGGATTTTTAAAAGCTGTAAACGATCGCATTCATATCCCTTTAATCGCATCTGGTGGCGCTGGAAATCAACAACATTTTGTCGATGTCTTTCAACAGGCCAATGTGGATGCTGCCTTAGCAGCTTCTGTATTCCATTATGGGGAAATATTGATTCCAGATCTTAAACAAACCTTACGCCATAATGATATTGTTGTGCGGTAGTCGTGGATCAAGGAATAAAGAATAAAAAGAGGAGAAAATAGATAGTATGTAAGCCTTCGGCTTGCGCTACCAGAGTCTCAATACTAGATACTAAATACTAGATACTAATACAATGTTAGATTTCGCAAAAAGTGACGGACTTGTTCCAGTGATCGTGCAGGATGCCCAAACACTAGAGGTGTTGATGCTGGGGTACATGAACGAAGAGGCTTGGCAAAAAACACAGACGGAAAAGCGCGTGACTTTTTTCTCACGTAGCAAAAATCGTCTCTGGACCAAAGGAGAGGAGAGTGGTAACTTTTTAAATGTAAAGAGTATTCATATCGACTGCGATAAAGATACCGTATTGATCAAGGCTGATCCGATGGGACCTACTTGTCATACAGGAAGTCGGAGCTGTTTCAATACGGAATTCAATCAAAATTTCATATTGGAGCTGGAACGTATTGTAAATCATCGTTACGAAAATCCTTCCGACGAATCCTATGTCAATCGTCTGCGTTCCAGAGGAATTAATAAGATCGCTCAAAAAGTAGGTGAAGAAGCAGTAGAAACCGTGATCGCAGCATTAACGGAAACGGAGACCGACTTTATCAATGAGACTTCCGATCTATTGTTCCATTTGATCGTATTGTTGCGTGAAAAAGGCTTTTCGTTGGAAACAATTGCTAAAAATCTTGAAAGCAGACACCAATAGCGCTGTTTTTCAAAGAAAGCTTCTGCTATCGACCCTGAATATGCTTGAATAAATTTGATTGGATCTAGGGATCGGAACGAGGCTTTAACCTAATATGACAAAATAGTCTTGGAAGTGCAGTATATTTGTAGATATACTGCACTTCTTTTTTTGAATTGCCTGTTTTTTATTGATCCGTATTTTTTCATAAGGTATCAATGAGCTCGCTACATTCGGTTTATTGACGAGAAAGAACCTTCAGACTATTTTCATAGCTGTTGGTGCTTGTTTGAAAGCATGAAGGTTTTATTATTTTCTGCGCTTTTATTGTGAGTGAGTGAAACGAAGCAAAGAACAGTTCAATGAGAAGTGGACGGTCAATTGGAAGAAGATTGATCAAGAATGACCTCTCCAAATGTCATCTGGAGAACTTGAAGATATTACTATGGATATTAAATTAAGAGCGACATTACCCGGACATCAAAATCCTATTTTTTGTGTAGAAAAAGGATACGATCCGCATACATTCTTTACAGGTGGCAATGACAAGGGCGTGGTTGAATGGGATATCGAAAAAAATAGCTTTAAACGTATCCTTTGTGCAGTGACTTCCTCTGTGTATGCTTTAAAACTAATCCCAGGCACAGCGATCTTAGCGATTGCACTACGTGAGGGGAAACTACTTTTTGTGGATGTGCAAGAACAAAAACTTGTCGCGAGTTTACAATTGGGTAAAAAAGCCATCTTTGCTCTAGCGTTTGTCAAACAAAAAAATGAGCTGCTGGCTGTAGGGGAGGAAGGACGACTCTATGTGATCGATCTCGCAACATATAAAAGTATTTATGAGTTACAGCTATCCCAAACGACTGTTCGGAGTATTGCCGTTGATGAAAACTCAAACAGAATTGCATTGGGTGATAAAGATGGCTGGGTATATTTACTGGATAGTGAAGACTTTCATGTCATTGAGCGTATGCAGCTCCATAGTATGCCCACAACTTCGTTGGCTTTTCTTCAAAATAGACTATTAAGCGGTGGACGTGATGCTCAGCTCATTATTTCCGAAGTCGGTCAGTTGAGTAATAACTTTTCATTTGTCCCACACTTGTTTACTGTATATGGAATCTATCCACATCCAGTTGAACCATTATTCGCGACGGTAAGCCGGGATAAGTCAGTGAAGTTTTGGTCTAACTCGGATTTTGCTTTGTTGAAGAATATGAGTCGTGACAAAATGCAAGATGGTCATCACCTATCTGTCAATGCAGGAGTCTGGTCTGACGATGGTCGGTATTTCTTTAGTGTCAGCGACGACAAGCTTGTTAAAATTTGGGAATTACAATAGCATAAAAATTTTGCTACAGGGATTTAAATCAAATTATTCCGGCTTTTTTTTAACATGTGTTGTTCAATTGGATGGTGAATAGGTACTTTTCCTTTTATCCTAGCACAGCTATATCATCACATCAATTGGAAGGTCACGCTCCAATCGGATAAGACTTTCATAGTCGCCAAATGTAGGAATAGGTTCATACAACCCTGTCATATTAAACTGTCGATTGCTTTCATAGTCCAGCGTTTTTTTATTAACCTCGTCGTATTTTCGGTAGTTCACATTGCCTTCCTCATCAAAGACAAAATGCATACGATAATCCTCCTCTTCGGTATTTTCTGTCGGAAAATTATAATACCATACCTCCCGAAGAAAGAGCTCTTCCGGGCTTCTTTTAGATTCTCCAAATAGATAGCTCAAGTAATTACGTCCTGCAGGATCAATAAAATCGACCCCCGCATGATTGCTCCTTAATACTAAGTTGACCAAAGCAAAGGGGATTTCATCTCCTTCCCGTTCAAATGCACAAAACTCATAGGCAAACCCTTTGGGATGGTTATCCCGAGCTACCTGTTCGGATGTAAGTTCTCCTTTTTCTACTTTTGATTTATACTTGGTTTTGTTCCAGATATCCCATTTTCCGACAGTTGCTTTTTCACTTTTAATTTTTTTGTCTTCAGTCCAGTAATTTATATATTTAATTATTTTCATTTTTTATGGATTAAGTATTTTCCCTGTAATATCTCTGATTTTTACAAAATTATCTGAGGCATGCTCTAGTACTTCCTTCGATATTTCTCCTGCTTGCTTCGGCACCTCTAGAATAAGTTTGCCTTTAAGTTTTTCCCCTCCTTGCGCAATTGCTTCTGCATTTCGGGTGGTTTTCTTAATCACTTGATCAGTACCATATTTTTCCACCAATTCATCGATATAAGATTTTGCTGTCTTTTCAGTAACATTTGCCAATTGGGTAAATTTTCTGGAGATGATCTCCTTACCCGGTAAATAGCTGTCCAATCGTTTTCCGGATTCCAGGACAACCTCATTAAAGCCCCCCAAACGTTTATAGAATTGCTCGCGGATAAAATTAAAATAGTTGCCTTTCGCCATACGGGCCAACCAATCGGGCAAATGCTTTATTTGGCTTAAACAAGGACGTGCATTATGCACCAACCAGGCCAGCATGCCTACAAAATAAGTGTGCCATCCCTCTACCTCGAAATTAAAGACTTTTTTCGAAGTATACGAAAAAGTTTGACTTTTGACAGGCTTATATCCATTATCTTTGGTCAATATTTGATCTCTTTCATCAAGATCCGCTGCATCTTTCCAGCCGTCGTGTGTGTAGAATGGATGTTCAGCCGTAGTTTCGATAGTTTCGCCCTCTAAGGTTAGATAAACAGTAGCATCTACTTCTCGTTGCAGGGTTGCCGTTACTGCTCGCAGTGCTGTTTGTCCCGTTTCTTCGTTATACGCCCATACCGAATCACCGACCCGTATATCTTCGATATTTTTTACCCCGCCCTCTACCTGAACCGACGTGCCGGCAGGGAAACAGGCAAATACACAAAGCTTCTTTGTTGCGGCAGCAATGTCATCTACATGTTTTGCCGCTGCTTTGGCAACAGCCTTAGCACCAGTTTTTGTCAATATCTTCCCTGCGGCTTCTAAGCCTGTTCTTACGGCTGCTTTGGCCCCCGCTTTGAGGCCCACTTTAGCTGTTGTCTTCAATCCGGTAGATACTGCTGTGGTGGCGCCAAAGCTAACAACTCCCGCTACATCCATCACCAAAAAACCGACATTTGCGGCTGCCATCCAATAGTTGCCCTTTGCGGCTGAACGCACGATACCTATGACACTTCCGATGACAGGGATCAATTCGGCCGTATCCCACCAACCCCAACCTTCATCTTCCTGCTTCTGCTCTTCACTATGCTCGTCAATCATCTCCGCAAGTTCCTCCTCGCTGATCGGAATCTGCCCTGAAGTCAAAAAAGTTATCTTTCCACCTTGCCCGCAGGGAAGTTTAGACTTATACAGTAAAGTCTGTTCCCCCTTTATTTTAACTTTATAGGTATCTTCCCAGTCAATAGGCGAAGGTGTACAGGCCGATCCCGTAACACTACAGACACCAAAAGAGGGAATATTGACCAATTGGATTTTGTCCGCTTTAGTACAGGCCATACAGCCGTTTATCTTCACATTGGGATTATGTGTACCTCGAAAGTAGTTCGGTTTTTCCCCTTTGTCACACTGACAGATGGCTTTGTCGACAATATATTCTAATTCATGTGGCATATATCATCTCCTTATCTTATGTAATGTCTGTATCCGGCGAGCCAAACCGGATCGTAGCATCTCCATTGACAGCAACATCAGCACCTTTTAGATTAAAAGCGGTTGATGCCTTAATGTCCACACCTGCCACTTTGCTCTCGATAGCAACAGGTCCGGTCAAAGCCGTGCCTTCGATTTTTCCCTCACTGGCCGTAATCACGATACCTTCTTTGGAGATTTCGATTTTGTTTTCCCCAACACAAAATGTAATCTTTTTCTTTCCATCCAGAACGATATTACCGTCTGCGTCCATTTTGAGCAATGATTGTGGTGGGGTGTCTTTCTTAGCGCCAACATTGATCACGTTTGCACTGCCGGCATTGACAGCATGGGTATTATTCGCATTTGTGGTCGAGTTTCCGGCCCCGTCAAAATGCATATTGGCCGCCCCTTTGTCCGTAATATACACACTTCCATCACGATCGTCCAACTTGACCATATTACCTGATTTGCTGCTCAGGCTTTTTATATGATTTCCATTCCCCCCACCTGTGCCCGTCTTACCATGAAACACAGATCCCATAACAATGGGTCTGGCAATATTTCCTTCTTCAAAGGCCACAATAACCTGGTCCCCAATCTCCGGGATACTCACAAGCCCCCGATTCGTTTTGACCTGTCCGCTGCCGCCCGCATCTGGTGTTGACACACGCAACCATGTAGTCTCCTCATTCGTATGGCATTGCCACTTAAAACGCACTTTTACACGCCCCTGTCCGTCCGGGTCATCGTTGGCAACAACATTGGCCAATTGAAGGTCAGCGTTCGGTTTCCGGTAATTTTTTACGGGAAGCCTTTCAGTCCCTCCGACAATACCCTCAAATCGATTGCTATAATGTTCCAGTCCATCAAGATGATGCTCCACTTTCGTGATCAAAAACTTGCCCAAAGTATCGGAAACAAAGGACAGCTCCTGGCGAACCGATGTCTCAATTTCGACCTCTAGCCCCAATTTAACTTTCGGACTGTCTGAGGTTGCATTTACTTTTAATAATTGCCCCACCTTGGCCTGTTCTTCGTATTGAACAAGATCTCTTAGATCGCCAAAACTATCTATTCGTGGAATTGCTTGCTGATTGAATACTTTACTATACATCAAGTTGGACCGATCTGCCGCATGAAGCAAATCAACGCTACCTTTGACTCTCCCCTCGCTTTCGCTCGCCATCATTTCATCGGACTTCGCATCGTAAAAAAAGCGTTTTTGTTTAATAGGAGCAATATTAATCCCATAATCCAAAGTGCTAATTTCTTGTCCATAAGTCAATTTAGCATGTTCAAGCTCATCAGGTTTGCCAAAATGCAGGCACTCACCATCATAGTAGAACCATTCGTAGTATTCGGCAGACAGTCGGTTGAGAAATTCAAAGTCGCTTTCGCGGTATTGAATGACATAATCTAACGGCGCTTTTCGGGAGGGGTTGATCGCAAAATAAAGGTCATTCGAGGCCAATTCATTGCTTGCTAATTTGACAATAGAAGAGAGGTCGCGATCCAGATAGGATCCTAAGTCTGCGCCCCTGTCAAGCAGGATTGTCGGACTATGGCCTGTAATAACCAATTCCCCTTGATAACCATTGGATTGTGATAGAGCAACATTGGTGATCAGACCGCTAAAATTTTGCAGTGTTGTCTGATCATAACCAAAGGAAACAGAAAAAGTACGCCCAATATAATCCCGGCTCTCATTGAGGTTGATCAAGCCAGGTAAGCCCAGCCTACCATGTTCAAGCCTTAGCTCAAAATGATGATGGGAATTAAATTCTTGTATCAGGCTAAATGATAGGAAATGGGTAAGAGGATTGCCCTCGATATACATATCAACAATAAGTCCTTGTTCTCTAAACATAAGTATAATGTTTTATATTGGTTAAGCCCCCTTATGTGGGAATGCTAGAAAATTGAACAAACGTTATATTAGAAAAACGTCTAATTGCAATTTTTATTTTATGAGAGAAATAAACTTTTTATAGGCCATCTACATTCATCATTTAAGACAAACAATAGATAAATCCTAACATGTTAATAAGTAAACTTGATCTATTCAAATATCTCCTATGTAGGGAACATAGGTTCTAAATCTGTTCATGAATCTATTTTCGCTCCGATAGCGTCCACTTTTCTTTATTTATCCAACAACTGCAAGATTTGCACCAGGTATTTTTCGTCAATTTCATCGAAGCTGTCCAATTCACTGCTGTCCACATCGAGAACACCTATAATTTCCCCCTGATTATATACAGGCAATACGATTTCAGAGCGTGACAGAGAACTACAGGCGATATGTCCAGGAAACAGCTCTACGTCGGGTACAATGAGTGTTTTCTCCTGTGCCCAAGCTCCACCGCATACACCGCGCCCTTTTTTTATGCGCGTACAGGCGATAGGACCTTGGAAGGGACCGAGAACAAGCTCGTCAGTACCGTCTACAAGATAAAAACCCACCCAAAAGAAATTAAACTGTTCCTTAAGCGCTGCTGCGATATTGGCAAGGTTTGCAACCTGATTATTTTCTCCCTGTAACAACCCACCTATCTGCGGAAGTAAATTCTGATATTGTTCCTCTTTGCTGCCCTTGGCAATTCGTAGATCCTCAGCCATAAAAATTCTTTTTTAAATTCTTGTAGAAATACACACTTTCAATAAGACCTTCACGCTTTTAAAAGCACCAACAGTAAAGAAAATCAACTGACGGTTCTTTCTGCACCCGAAAGAACAGGTGGTTCAGAAAAAAAGCGCTAATATCTGCTCAAAGTTAACAGAATATTAGCGCTTTCGCATGGGGTATATTATTTTATTTCTTTGTATTGATAATGTTTACCCGGATGTAATTGCTTCTTTTTCCAGAAGGAGTAATAACGACCGCTTTGAATACACGTTCTTTACTATTTGGAACAGTCACTTTAACCGGACCTGTATACTCTAGATCTAATTCCGAAGGATCGTAGTTATCTAGGGTATAATAGATTTTGGCACCTTCCACAGATGGTTTCAAACCACGGATGGTATATTCTGAAGCGTATACCGTTGTATCAGAGATACCATAAGCCTCGGGTACACGGTAGAATGTATTTGTCTGATCTAGCTTTGCCAGTTGACGTGCCGCACGTTGCTCGGAGAAATTCTTCCAGTTTTTCTTTTCCGGTTGTGTCCAGGCAATCTCAGACAGCGCCAATACACGTGGTAATACTGTAAACTCTACTTTATTGGAAGAACCGATATATTCCGTCCAGATATTTGCTTGAACACCCAAGACATGTTTCTTGTTGTTTTCAGAGATTTTGCTAGGCATAGGATCAGAAGAGTATACCTTAGCCAATGTCGAAAGACCACCGATACTCAATGGCTCCCTATTTTGATCAGCTCCTTGTTTGTGATCAAAGTATAGACCATAGCTATTTGCCGTGATGATGACGTCATGGCCTTGGTTTGCAGCATCGATAGCTCCTTGGTCACCTCTCCAGCTCATAACAGTCGCATTTGGTGCTAAACCGCCCTCTAAGATCTCATCCCATCCAATGATACGTTTACCTTTACTATTAATGTATTTTTCCATACGTTGAATAAAATAGCTTTGTAATTCATGCTCATCTTTAAGATTGTTATCCTTGATTCTTTTTTGACAATGCGGACATGTCTTCCATCTTGTTTTAGGACATTCATCGCCACCGATATGAATATATTCGCTAGGGAATAATGGGATCACTTCGTCGATTACATCTTCCAATAGCTTAAATGTTTCTTCTTTTCCGGCACAGAATACATCATCAAATACTCCCCAGGTCTGTGCTGCAGTATACGGTCCCGGTTTATCACCACAACCGAGCTCTGGGTAAGCTGAAAGTGCTGCCAAAGCATGGCCGGGCATCTCGATTTCAGGGATGACGGTAACATACTTAGATTTGGCATAAGCCACGACTTCTTTGATCTGGTCCTGGGTGTAGAAACCGCCATAAGGCGTGTTATCATAGTCACCATCAGTTTTATAGTTACCTAAAAGCGTTTGATTGCGATAGCCACCGATCTGTGTTAGCTTCGGGTGTGATTTAATTTCAATGCGCCATCCTTGATCATCCGTCAGATGCCAGTGAAAAGTATTCAATTTGTAAGAAGCCAGAATGTCAATGTACTTCTTAACAAATTCTACCGGAAAAAAGTGACGGGAAACATCCAGATGCAGCCCACGGTAAGCAAAACGTGGCTCATCCTGAATGGATGCCTGTGGAATTTCGATGCTTGCTTTTTTGTCTACAGGTAGTAACTGGATCAGCGATTGCATACCATAAAACAGACCTGATGCTTTTCCACTGACCGTAATCTGATCCGCAGCGATGTTAAGTTCGTATGCTTCCGTGTTTGTGGATTTTGCATTTTTGGACGAAAAATAGATGCTATTCTTACCAGGTGACTTAACTAAAGACAGATTGAGGTTGTAGTTACTTTTTAGAAAATCCTGGAATAAAGTGGCAACTTTTTTATCCTCATCGCTGTCAAATGCAATTTTAGTGTTTGTGTTGACTTTAAATGACCCGTTTTTGATCTGAACATGTTGTGGTAGAGGCACGATGTTCAAGGTGATGTCTTTCTTTTCTTGCGCAAATACTGCTGCTCCTAAACTTAAAGCGAGCGCAAGTGAAAATAGTTTTTTCATGTGTGCGATTATAACTGAAATACGAAGTGCTAAAAATAAGGTAATAAATACGTTTTAGCAACGCCAGATTGTAACAAATAGGCTGTAGCAACGAGGAGGAAGGTTCTTATGTGTTTTTGTAACTAACTGATTATGTGTTTGTTTTTTGTAGGGCAATCGTTTGTGTTATCTCTCGAAGATGTACTGTAATTATTAAGCTCATAACCGTACTTGTAATCCGATAAACTCTATTTCAATTGCTATTATTCCACGGTTCTACATAGAGATATAAGCGGATCACTTAATTATCGAAGCAAATAAGCTCGTGTTAAGGAGAGGGCAAGTTTGATTCTTCTTTGTCTTTTCTATGCTTTTAACACTTATTTTAGACGGAGATAAAACGAACTTCATGCGTGTTTATCCGAATGAGGTTCGTATAAGGTCCCTATGAAGTCCCTGTTAGTCTACTTTCAGTTCATAGATTGTTAGCTAGAAGTTCGCTGTTCAAAACACAGTATAGCTATGCGGGATTCGAATGAAGACGGCTGTTGAGAAAATAAAAAAAGGAACCCGAAAGTTCCTTTTATAGTATGAGTTATATATTTTGTTCTGTGTGTAGCGATGAATCAGATCAACAGAGTGTTCGTCAGCGGATCAACAAACAAACCATGATATCCCATTTTATAGCCTCTTTAGTGCTAATTTGATCATATCCTCTACAGAAAGGTTGCTTTCTGTTTTTAAAATGGTGTTCAATACCTTTTCAGCTGCCACTTTGTTGAAGCCTAGCATAACCAATGCAGACAAAGCTTCGTCTGGGACGGATTGCGATTGAATTGTTGTCGAGAGCGTTTCCACACCTTGTTTTTTCAATTTATCCTGAAGTTCCAGGATCAGACGCTGTGCTGTTTTAGGGCCGATTCCTTTAATTTTCTGAATTAAGGCAACCTGACCATTGACAATGGCGGACTGTATTTCATCAGGTGTATTGGATGAGAGTATCATTCGACCCGTATTGGGGCCGATGCCTGAAACCGAAATCAGATTCTCGAACAGCTTCTTTTCGCCTTCCGTGGCAAAGCCATACAGTGTGTAGGAATCCTCCCTGACTTGCAGCGAAATAAATAATTTGCAGTTTTCCTGATCCTTGATTTGGGAAAAGGTATAAAGAGAGATGTGAACATAGTAGCCAATCCCACTCACGTCGATAACAACATGAGTGGGGGCTTTATATGCTAATTTTCCATTGAAATATTCGTACATAGTAATACGAATATAGGAAGATTTTAAGCGATTCTATAAATTTTTAAGATGAGCTTGAACATCAACTACGGCAATAGTCACCATGTTGACAATTTCACGTACAGAGCTATCCAATTGCAGTACATGGATCGGCTTGTTCATACCCAAAAGAATAGGACCTACAGCTTCCGCTTCACCGACTTCTTGTAATAGTTTATAGGCGATATTACCTGATTCCAGGTTAGGGAAAACAAGCGTATTTGCCGATTGTCCATTTAAACAACTGAATGGGAAATTGTCAGTTAACATATCGCTGTTTAAGGCGAAGTTAGCTTGTAGATCACCATCAGCAATGATGTCAGGATGTTGGTCGTGAATAATCTGCGCTGCTGCTCTTACTTTGGTTGGTGTTTTTCCTTCACTGGAACCAAAATTAGAGTAAGACAATAATGCAATGCGCGGTTGGATATTCATACGTTTAACAGCTTTGTCCAAAAGCAAGGTGATATCAGCCAATTCTTGTGCAGTAGGATCCTCATTCACGGTCGTATCGCCCATGAAAATAGGTCCTTTTTTGGTTAACATCATATACATACCTGCTACGCGGCTGCCCGGCTTAGCACCGATAACGTGTAAAGCTGGACGAATGGTGTTTGCATAATTTTTGGTCATACCAGAAATCAATGTATCTGCTTCGCCAAACTCAACCAAAGAAGCACCGAAATAGTTGCGGTCAAACATCAGCTTGCGCGCGTCGTAACGAGAGATCCCTCTACGTTGTCTTTTGTTATAAAGGTGCTCGATGAATTTTTTTGAACGCTCTGTTTCTCCATCAACCTCAGCAACTGGGTCGATAATTTCTACACCATCTAATTCAAAAGCATACTCTTGGATCAGACGTTGGATTTTCTCTTTCTTACCTAAAAGAATTGGAAGCGCAATGCCTTCTTCTTTTACGATTTGAGCAGCACGTAATGTTTTGTAATTATCTGCTTCAGCAAAGACAACACGTTTTGGATCTCTTTTAGCTGCCATCGTTAAATTGCGCATGATCGCATCATCTTTACCCAGACGTTTACGCAATGCATCGCGGTATTTATCCCAATCTTCGATTGCTGTTTTCGCTACACCAGATTCGATCGCTGCTTTTGCTACAGCCATAGAAACCTCTGTGATCAAACGTGGATCGGTCGGTTTAGGAATAATATATTCTTCAGAGAATTTTAAGTTGCTGGTATTGTAAGCTTGATTGACTTCTTCCGGAACTGGTTGTTTCGCTAGATCAGCAATCGCACGTACTGCCGCAATTTTCATCTCCTCATTAATTGCTGTTGCGCGCACATCCAAAGCACCACGGAAAATGTAAGGGAAACCCAATACGTTGTTTACCTGATTTGGGTAATCCGAACGGCCAGTACCCATGATAATATCACTGCGGGTGGCCATCGCTAAATCGTAAGCAATCTCCGGATTTGGATTGGCCATTGCCAAAACAATTGGATTAGGAGCCATTGATAACAACATCTCTGCTGACATGACATCCGCAGCCGACAATCCGATAAATACATCCGAGTCTTTTACAGCATCTGCTAGGGTATGGATATCGCGATCAGTAGCGTATTGTGCTTTCATGCTATCCAGATTTTCTCTATCTGTACGGATAACACCTTTACTGTCTAGCATCACAATGTTTTCTTTGCTTGCGCCTACAGAAATATACATTGCTGTACAAGACATTGCAGCAGCACCGGCACCATTAACGACGATTTTTACTTTGGAGATATCTTTTCCGATAATTTCACAGGCATTGATCAAGGCTGCACCCGAAATGATCGCTGTACCGTGTTGATCATCGTGCATAACGGGAATCGTCATTTCCTCTTTCAGGCGACGCTCAATTTCAAAACATTCAGGAGCTTTGATATCTTCCAGGTTGATACCTCCGAAAGTTGGCTCCAATGCTTTTACAATTTTCACGAACTCGTCAACATTTTTGGTGTCCACTTCAATGTCAAATACATCGATGTCAGCAAAAATTTTGAACAATAAACCTTTTCCTTCCATGACCGGTTTACCTGCTTGAGCGCCGATATCACCTAGGCCCAATACAGCTGTACCGTTACTGATAACAGCAACAAGGTTCCCTTTTGCGGTATATTTATAAGCATCTTCTTTATTCTCGGCAATAGCCAAACATGGCTCCGCTACGCCAGGAGAATATGCTAATGATAAGTCTCTTTGCGAATTTGTTGGTTTTGTCGGAACAACAGCTATTTTTCCAGGTCTACCCATTGAGTGGTAATTTAACGCTGCCTGTTTACGATTAGTGTTACTCATTACGATTTTATTAATTTAAGGCTACAAATCTATCATTCTTTTTGATATTTGGAAATATTTGCCAATATCTTATTATAAATAGACAATAATATGTTATTTTAAAATGTCCAGCAATTTAAACATTTGCTTGCGCATATTGGACCCTGATCCCGAATAATTATTGACCAATAGCGTATAAGTAAATGATTGCCCATTTTTATTGGTGTGAACACCGGTATAGCCCAGTACGCCACCGATTGTTCCACTCTTCATCTTCATGTCGTTGTAGGTCGGCAGACTTTCGTAGAATACAGGATACCAATTTTGCTTTTGTGCATACTGCATGATTTTGTTCATGGCGAGTGTGGTGACCCTATTTTGCGGCGAAAGCCCCGAACCATCCATACTATTGAGTTCACTTGGCTTGATTCCTAATTTGGCGTTCCAATACTTCTGTATGTAATTGGCCCCATCATCCGTTCCTGTTTTTCCTGCAGTGGTATAGGCAATCGCTTTTAATAGGGCTTCCCCATAGAGGTTGATGCTTTTTTGGTTAAACCAATAGACAATTTTATCCATGGTAGGAGATAGGTGCACATCCAGTGTTTGCTTTTGGGATACGTCTATTGAATCCATCTTCGCCCCTGTTGCGGGTGGCTGGATTGCAAGGATGCCCTGTTTGTTGAGACCTTCATTCAGTTGAAAAGCCAGATCGTATGCAGGGTCGGGAGAAGCGAGCTCGATGGTTTTCTTCAAATCCTGACCATAAGTACCGCGGACAAATATCTTGGTAGAATAAGGCGCTGCATAGGCATAGACATTGTCTCCACTGCCTGCTCTGCCTGTTGTGGTTTCATTGATAATGTTCAGGTAAGGAGCTCGTGTCGTGTCTTGGATAATTTCAGCTTTTGCACCAACTTTGGCTGCTGGACTAAAATCAATTCCAAAAGCATTTTCATGCCAGTTGAGTGATGAAATGCCGGCACCGTAATAATTACCCATATCTGTCCAGATCCATCCTCCAGGGAGTTGATTGCCGTTATAGAGGCGGTCATCGGCAATAACTGCTCCATTGATACTTCGTATCCCAGCTTTTTGAATAGCTGCGATCCATTTGTTCAGCACGATAGCCGCTTTGGTCTCCGGGTAACGGTCGCTGCCCAAGGTAGGATCACCAGTCCCTGTTACAATGATGTTGCCATTCAGGACGCCGGTTTCATCTATGGTACCGGTATAGTATAGGGTGGTTTTAAATTGATAATTCTTGCCCAGAAAATCTAATGCCGTAGCCGCGGTAATCACTTTCATGGTGGAAGCTGTGGCTAGCCCGATATTTTCATTGACAGCATAGATAGTCTGTCCTGTCTTTCCGTCAAATACCGTTAAAGAACTGATACCGTTTTTTACGTTTTCCTGATTTTGAAACTGATTGAATGCGTCTTGGATTTTGGCTCGGATATCCTGTGCAAATAAAGAACTTGTCATGCCGGTCAGTGCATAGGTCGATAGTGCAATGGAATATAATGCAAATTTTTTCATCCGTTTTAATTTGTTTTTCATTTGCGATGAAGCTATCAGATTTACTCATTCCCCTATGGGATTATTCATTCATAATTTGTTTTTTAATTGCATTCATGAACTCGTTTCGCTCGGTTTGAATAAATCATGATGGTTTCATTAACATGTAATTTCGTCGGACCTTATACGGTCCGGTTATTTGATATTCTACATTTGGTGCGATGGGCGTACAACTTTAATGTATGCATATACGCGTTGACTTGTTTGTTTTATTTGGCTTAAAGTTAGGCATTCGACCCTAAAAAATCCTAACTTGCATAAAATTGTATAGACGACATGAAGCATATCGAAAAATTAGCTGCTATTCGTGAGGCTATGAAGATTCAAGGAATCGATGGATATATTATCCCATCATCAGATCCTCATATCAGTGAATATTTACCAGAACGTTACAAATGTATTGCTTGGGCATCAGGGTTTACAGGATCTGCAGGTACCTTGGCAATCACACAAGATTTTGCGGGTCTTTGGACAGATTCCCGTTATTTTGTCCAGGCAGTGGAGCAATTGGAAGGAACCGGTTTTGAATTGGTTAAACTGAAAGTCCAGGCAGCGGCGGAGTATGCGGATTGGTTAGGAGAGAAATTGAATGCAGGAGCGAAGGTTGCTTTTGACGGAAATCTGGCGTCACTCTTGGTGGCTCAATCCGTCAAAGGAGTCTTGGAACCCTTGGATATTCAGGTGGATGGTCATGTTGATTTACTCGCTGATTTATGGGAAGGTAGACCAGAGCTGCCAAAAGCGCAGGCCTACTTGTTGCCGGAAAGTACAACAGGACAATCTACCGTGGCGAAGATTGAAGCTGTAAGGGCTGAAATGAAGAAAAATCGGACCGATGCACATTTAATATCTTCTTTAGATGATCTTGCTTGGCTACTTAATATCCGTGGTCAGGATGTACCTTGCAATCCAGTTGTTTTGGGATTCGTATTGATCACTGCTGATACTGCGACACTTTACATCGAACCATCGAAATTGAGCGCCGAAACCGTTGCTGAATTAGGAAGCTATGGCGTTGAAATCGCTGCATACGACAATATCTATCACACGATCGAGACATTGCAGGCAAAGGCTATCTTGATTGACCCAAAACGCACCTGCTTTGCGATGTTTGATAGCGTTCCAGAAAGCATTAAAATAGTCGAAAAAATAAATCCTTCTACGACTTTAAAAGCAATTAAGAATAAAGTAGAAGTTGAAAATAACAGGCATACTTTTGTAAAAGACGGTGTTGCACTTACCAAGTTTTTTAAATGGTTGGAAGAAAACGTTGCCAGCGAAGAGCTGTCTGAACTTTCTATTGCAGATAAATTGCGTGGATTTCGTGAGAGCCAAGAGGGATTTGTTGATGTTTCTTTCACAACAATTGCAGGCTACCTGGACCATGGTGCATTGCCACATTATTCGGCGAATGAGAAATCCAATTATACTTTACGTCCAAAGGGCTTGTTGTTAGTGGACTCTGGTGGCCAATATAAAACAGGTACAACGGATATTACACGAGTTGTTTCGCTCGGCGGACTTACCCAGGAGGAAAAGGAGGACTATACTTTGGTGCTGAAAGGTACAATAGAGGGGTCGCAGGCAATTTTTCCTGTAGGCACCCGTGGTTATCAAATCGATGCGATTACTCGCCGTCCATTGTGGGAGACCTTGCGCAATTATGGTCACGGTACAGGCCATGGCGTTGGATTTTTCTTAAATGTACATGAAGGACCGCAGACATTTAATGCTGCTGCGATAGATGTTGCTGTTGAACCGGGTATGATCACCTCCATTGAACCTGGTCTATACCGTGTTGGCAAGCATGGTATCCGCATCGAGAATTTGGTGTTGACGCGTAAGGCAGGTTCCTCGGAATTCGGCGACTTCTTGGATTTTGAGACATTGACAATATGTTATATTGCGACAGACTTGATTGAGAAATCGCTGTTGGAAAAAAGACATCTTTCGTGGCTGAATAATTATAATCAATGGGTATTTGATCAATTATCAACGCATCTCTCAAGTGAAGAAAAGAATTGGCTGGCCGACAAATGTAAGGCGATATAACAATTTAAATAGAAATAGGAACCTGTATCTTGCGGGGTCCTATTTCTATTTTCAACTAAGATAGGTTGCCCATAATTAAAGGTTTAATAGCATATTCGGGTAAGTAATAATGTCCCTAACTAAACAAACCTCTGAAGGCAATTGCTTCTGTTGAGTATGAGAATTTTTTAATTGCTCTGTCTCAGAATTTCATATAACAATTCCTTACCAAAAGGCTTCAAGATAAAATCACTTATAAAAGGGTAGTTTGCCAGTTGTTCCTGATCACTTTTACTTGTGGAAGAGCTGATGATAAAAATCTTGGTTTGATTAATGAAATCGGGCTTATCTTCTAAAACGTCCATCAATTCCCAACCCGTCATAAAAGGCATATTGATATCAACAAATAATATGGGTTGCCCCAAAGATGTACTGATATCATGCGTGTCTAAAAAATCCAATGCATCCAATGCATTCTTAAAAGGGTGAAATTCAATAGGGTAATCCGAGAATCCTTGAAGCATATAGCCGAAAATAGTGCGTAATATTGCATTGTCGTCTATGAGGATGATTTTTCTTTTATTTTCCTGATTCATTACGTTCTTTCTAAAAATTTGACGGAAAAGATACTGCCTTCGTTTGGTTCACTTTGTACATCTATTTTACCTCCCAGTGACTCCACCTGATAGCGTGTGAGAAATAATCCGATACCCTTACTCTCAAAACCACGATGGAAAACTTTCTTGAACATGAAAAGCTGCGATTTATATTTAGGTAGATTGATGCCTAGTCCATTGTCCTTTACAGTTAGCAATGTGCCGTCCTCTACCATGGAAGTGCTGATTTCAATATGTGGTGCTTTGCCTGGCGCTGTAAACCGAAGGGAGTTGCTGATGAGATTACTTAGAATGCTCTCCAGATAGATTTTGGGGTAATGAATATGTTTTACATTGAATTCTACTGAAATCATCGCATTCTTCAATTGTATTTCCTGAATATACTGTTGTTTTACTTTCAGATATACATCGAGGAAATTGCAGTTCTCGAATACGAGCGATTTATTTGAACGTAATTCAAGGATATCGCCTAAGTCGTGTAAGGTTTCGGTGAGTTGCTCACTACTAATTTTTAAAAGATCTAAAAAATCAGCCTTCACCTTTTCATCTTTCGAAATTTTGAGTTCATCGATAAGCATTGGCATATTGCTCAAGGGGCCCTTTAGGTTATGTGCCAGGATATTGGCAAACTCTTCCAGCTGCCTGACTTTGGTCTCAAGATCAATTTTAACTAGATCGGATTCTATTTTCTGTTGCTTTAATATCTCGATATTTTTCTTGGATTCGGAAATATCCTGGATCTGGCTGATCAGAAACAATGGCGTATTGGCGCTGTCGAAGACAGCAGCCATGGTGACAGAGCACCATACAAAATGGCCTAGTTTATGTCGAAAACGTTTTTGTACGGTAAAGCTATCAATTTCACCCTGAATAAGCTTTTTGCGAAGCTCAATATCGCGTTCTATGTCATCTGGGTGTGTTTTTTGGGCGAATTTCATTTTCGACATTTCCTCCTGTGTATAGCCCACGATTTTTGTCAATGTATTGTTCGACTCAATACAAGAGCCATCGAGGTTTGTCAATGCAATACCCAGACCCGAGAAATGGAATGCCTGATTGAATTTATGCTCGTTAAATCTTATTTTTTCTGTTGATTCTATCTGTTTGGTTATATCTGAAATAACCAAGGCGACCCGGTTTTGTGTTCGGTGAATAGGCTTTATCTGCAAACTATACCACCTGTCTTTATGTTTTTCCGAAGGAGACTGAAACTCCATTTTAAACTCACGGTCAAGCTTTAATGAATTTTGGATCAGCTGAATTGTCGGTATGGCTAGATCTGCCGGGAAAAGTTCGATCAGGCTTTTATTCAGAAATTCCTCCGGTGGATAGAATAGCAAACTTGGATCGTTTGTCCAATAATTTTTAAATACCCCTATGTCGGAGACTTCAAAAACGAGATCATTGAGCGAGGCAACCAGTAATTGAAGCTCATGTTGTTTATCTTTTAATGCCTGATTCTGATTGACAAGCTTGGAGACATCGATGAAAGACAGCAGCAGGTGGGGCTTATTTTCTTCGGTGAATGGCGTAATATGAAATACAAACCACCTAAAGGAGTCTTCTATTGCGATTCCCAGGATTGTTTCCTGATGGACTTGATTGTTGTTGAGAGCGATTTGGAAGGGGGAACGTTTCGCGCTGAGAGCGGATGCATCCTCGGGTGAATAGAATGTGATTAATTCATGTAATTTCTTGCCTTTAGCTCCATTCTCGTCCAAGGCTAAAAGCTCGCATGCGCGTGCGTTGAGATGTAACATGGTTCCATCTTCCGAAGTTGTAATCAATCCTTCTAATCCCGAACGTTGCGTTTGAGCGGAAGGTGTAGATAAAGAGTCCCGTTGCAGATGCATTATCCAACAATATTTAGGATTAATTTACTCATTTATAAGATATGAGACTGGTCTGGTCTCAATTTACAAAATTGGTAACTTTTACCACAAAATAATAAAAAAATATTAAAATAGGTAATTTTTATATAACGGGTTGCTGAGTAGGTTATTATGTGTAACACGGAAAAGAGCAAATGGTTTTGGAAGGTTTTAAATAAATCCTTTGTAAAATTAATCCAGTCAAAAATGATTTGAAAATAGGGATTTAAACTGTTGAGGAAGGTTTTATGAAAAAGAATATAAAACAGTTTTCAATTATAAAAAAAGGACTTATGAAGACAAAACATCATAAGCCCTTTTTTTAATAGTTATTGATCTAAACAGCTCAATTTTTTGTTTTTTCCAGCCATAACCAATTAAACCAGAGTGGAAGCTGTTGTTGACTTTTGTAGGTCAAGATATATTTACCCGGTTTATCAAATTTTAATGTTCCGATACGTTTTTCTACAAATTCTTCGGTGTAGTTATTTTCATTTGGTTCGACAACCATTTTATTTGTAGGTTCAAAAGTTCCGTTCAGTTGTTGACTAGCTACACTAATTTCGAAGGGAATGTTTTCTTTATTGGGATTGTGCGCAGAGAAATCTAGTGCATATGTTCCCGCCTCTGTAACTGTTACTTCCCAGTCGATCTTCGTATTTCCTGTGAGGACAGCATAGGTTGGATTTTTGCCATTATAACGTACGATTTTCAGTTCATTGTTGAGGCTATTGGTTGATTTTAGAGAAAAACCACCAAAAGTGGATTCAGGGACGGTATTTTTGTCCAGTTCCAGGGGACCATCGAAAGTTAATTTTACTTCCGAAACATAATGATCCGGTTGATCCACAGGTAGGTCAATATGGATTGAGCTCAGTTTCTGCTCATAGTTCAAAGTAGTCGAACTGTTACCTTTCACTACTGCTATGTTGGACGGTTTGGATTTGATACCTGTAATACGAAGTTTATGATCCAAAGGCCAGTTAAATACATGCGCATACACAACCGTTTTATTTTGTTCGGTTTTTGTGGTCAGGTAACCCCAGTCAAAATGGTTGTTTTTTAAAGAAAGACCAGTGGCGCCATAAATGCTTTTGCCATAGGAATTTAGCCAGGAGCCTACATCATGTAAACGGCTTACACTTTCATAAGGAACAGTTCCGTCGGCTCGCGGACCAATATTAAGGGTGAATCCACCATTGAGACTGACATTGGAAATCAATGATTGGAAGATCTGGCTTGTTGATTTCCATTCGTTTTCCTGACCGTTATATCCCCAGGAGTGGGCAATGGTACCTGGCGTTTCCCAAGGGTGGGCAATATAGTTGCTGCCAAATTGATTGTCACCAAGGGTTTCGAAATCTACATTTTCGGCATCTGTCGGAAGACCAAGACGTGAATTGATCAGACAGTTCGGTTGTAGCCCGCGGATTAATTTTACGACCTGAAGTAACTGCTCTTTTTTGATGATTGATTTTTGATAAGGGATCCACATATCGAACCATATCAGCGAAATATCGCCGTAGTTACTCATAAGTTCACGAAGCTGTGGTATTACCTTCTCTTGCCAATACTGATTGTATTGGGCATCGGTTACGTGTCCGGACAATTCTTGCTGATGATTCCAGCCATAAGGATGTTCCCAATCGATCCAGTGTGAGTAGTAGAAGCCGAGTTTCATGCCATGTTTTTTACAGGCCGCTGCGATTTCTTTGATCACATCGCGGTTGGATCCACTCAGTTTAGGTAAACTGTAGGTTCCCACTTTGGTATCCCATAGCGCGACACCATCATGATGTTTGGTCGTGATGATCATATATTTCATTCCGGCCTCTTTTGCGAGGAGCACCCATTGTTCTGGATCTATCTTGTTCCAGTCAAAGCGTTTGGCCAAGCTACCATATTCTTCTTTCGATACACGGTTGCGGTAGCGTAACCATTCCGCATAATTATTCATATATCGTAAAGGTTCACCTTTCCACATACCTTCAGCAGCGCTATATAAGCCCCAGTGGATAAACATGCCAAAACGGGCATCTTTAAACCAATCCGCCTTTCCATTGTCCTGAGCAAAAAGTCGTAAGGAAGCGCTGATCAGTAACAAACATAAGATCGCGATTCTTTTGAGTTGTGGTATCATAAAGGTTGTTGTTGTTTGGATTACAAGATAAGTAAAAAAGTAGGAATAGTATATCCAATTCTATTGGAATACAAAAGGGTTGGAAAAATAGTCTGCTAAATCGAATTTTTATCTATGTACATACATTTGAAGATATGAAAAAAAATTATATTTTTATGAAAACCAAAAAAATATACCAATTAAACGAACTGAGGACGGGTTTACATTTTGTTAACATGATGTTAAAATTTTAATAACCCTTAATTTCTACTTTCGCCACACATTATCAATCATATGAATAAATTTCTAATTCTACCACTCGCGCTTGGGATTGCCTATCAGGGACAAGCATTCCCCGTAAAAAAGCCTTTTTCTTCCATTGTTGGAAGTAGTGTCTTTCAGGACCAGATTAAAGGAACAGTTGTCGCGAACAATGGCGTGCCTGTTTCAGGAGTAACAGTTAAAAACGTTCAATCAGGAAAAACAGCAGTAACGGATGCAAGGGGACAATTTCAATTGTCAGCCAAACAAGGCGAGACCCTTCGCTTTAGTTCTGTCGGGTACAAGTCACTGGATCAACAGGTGACAGGGAATAGTCTGTCAGTTACCCTGACGGAAGATTCCAGTCAATTGGAGGAAGTAGTGGTGGTTGGTTATGGTACGCAACGAAAGAGTACAGTCTCTGGTGCTGTTGCTACAACAGATTTGAAAGGTACAAACAGCCGTTCAATGGCAGGGATAGGGGAAGTATTGCAGGGAAGAACTCCTGGGGTTACAGTAACAGCTGAAGGCGGGGATCCAACATCTAAACCAAGTATCAATATCCGTGGAATGGGCGGTTTGAATGGTCAACAACCTGTTTATGTCATTGATGGGGTAATTTTTAATGGGGTGCCAGATCTGAATCCAAATGATATTCAGGATATCAGTGTTTTGAAAGATGCATCCGCGGCTGTCTATGGAGCCCGTGCTTCTGGTGGTATTATCTTAGTGACAACAAAGAGTGGAAAAGCAGGGGAATTAAAAATCGATTTTGAGGCGAAATATGGATTGCAAAAAGCACATAACCTTCTGCAATCGTTGAATGCGGCAGACCGTGCCATGATTTCCAATCAGGCGGCAGATAATGCAGGAGTAGCACGCGACCCCGCTTTTGATGCAAGCAAATATCCCGATGGGCAGATTACCCGTACCAATTGGGTAGACGAGATTTTTCGTACAGCGCGCACACAGGATTATAATCTATCTGCAAGTGCAGGCAATGAAAAGTCTTCTTTTTATACAGGTTTCAACTACCGTAATGCTGAAGGTATATTGATTAATACGTATGGAAAACGCTACAATTTCCGTATAAATTCGCAAACGCAGTTGACACCATGGTTAAAATTGGGCGAAAATATTTCCTATTCCTTTACCAATGGACAGGGCGCAAATACAAGCTCGGGTTATACAGGGGCTGTTTTGTCCGCAATTCATTACCCACGGAATGTATCTGTTTATGATGATGCAGGCAAATTTTCAGGACTTCCAGAAAAGTATGGTCCGGGATCTTATGGAGATGTGATTAATCCGGTGGCCTATTTAAGTCGATTGGACGTGGATAACCCTGTACATAACCTGTTGATCAATCCATATGTAGAACTCAAATTGCTTCCGGGGTTGAAATTTAGATCAAATTTTGCCTACACCAAGCAATTCACCGATTTCAAAGAGTTTACAGCACGCATTCCAGAAATTGGAAAACCCAATATGTCCAATTCCCTTACGATAAGGACCGAGCGGTCAACAGATATCTTGGCGGAGCAAACATTGACTTATGAGAAGGATTTTGGCAAACATCATATTGAGGGCTTGGCCGGATTTATGTATCAACAGACCAAAATGAATTATCAATATGTCATTGGTGAAAACTTTGATGATGAAGCTAAAAACTACCGTTACTTGGTCAATGCAGGTCGTATCCAGCCTGTTGATGATGGTTTGGGAAAAACGGCCTTGTTGTCTTACTTATTGCGTGCAAATTACAATTATGACAACCGTTATATGTTGACGTTGATTGGTCGTCGCGATGGTACTTCCTTGGTCGCTAAAGAGAATCAGTTCCAAAACTATGGATCGGTTTCTGGAGCCTGGGCGATCCATCGGGAAGCATTTCTCTCGGATTCAGAAGTAATTAATACCTTAAAATTGAGGGTGAGCTACGGTATTTTGGGTGATTTGGCCACATTACCTTCTACAGCAGTTAGTCCTTTGCTGAAACGAGTGGACGCTTGGTTTGGAAAAACACCAGCTCTATTACCTGGATATATTCAAGAGGCAATGGGTAATCCGAATTTAACCTGGGCGGAATCCAAACAAACCAATATTGGTTTGGATCTGGGTATTTTGAACAACCGCCTAACCTTAAATGCGGATTATTTTGTTAAGAATACAAGCAATATGATTATGCAAATCACACTTCCAGGTACGACAGGTGTGAAAAATAAATATGTAAATGGTGGTCTTGTAAGAGATAAGGGATTAGAGATCGCCTTGAACTACAGTAGTAAAGCCGACGCGGCATTCCAATATGATGTCAGGGCATCCGTCAACAAGATCACGAACAATGTGGAATCTTTGATTGATCAGTATCCAAGTATTCCTTCTCAAGTCGATTATCGCGGAATACTAAAACCTTTACGAACAGAACCTGGACAAGCACTCTATTCATATTATGGTTTGGAGACCGCAGGTCTTTTTAGATCTAATCAAGAAGCTGAGCAATATAAAAACAGTGCCGGAACGAAAATACAACCAAATGCGCAGGCAGGGGATATGAAGTTTGTGGATCAGAATGGTGATGGTATTATAGACGCAAAGGACCGTGTATTTTTAGGAAGTGCTTACCCTGACTTTAACTATGGTGTGACTTTCAATGGTAGCTATAAGAACTTTGACGTCAATATCTTTTTTCAGGGTGTGCAAGGTAATAAGCTGTTCAATGCATTGAAATATACAGGTTTAAATGCAGCATCAGGACAACCTTATAATATGTTTGAGGAAATAAAAAATGCATATTCAGAGTCCAATCCGAATTCGGATATACCACGTGTTTCTGTAAAAGATCTAAATGGTAATTTCTCTAACGTTTCAGACTTCTACATTGAAAATGGTTCGTATCTACGTTTAAAAAATCTGATCGTTGGATATACGCTACCACGGGAATTAACACAAAGGTATAAGATACAGAAGCTGCGGTTCTTTGCTTCGGCAACCAACCTGTTTACTGTGACGAAATATACGGGAATGGATCCTGAGGTAGGAATAAACAATTATGGTGTGGATGCGGGTCGTTATCCACAATCACGTACATTCTTGTTTGGAGCGGCTGTTACTTTTTAATTTCAAACTTGGATAAAATAGGAAACTGTATGGGATTTTATAATCGAATGGTTCAACTTGATTATCCTGTAAAAAAAATACTCCAATGAAAAAAATAACTCGAAATATATGTTTTGCCCTGCTTTTAGGAAGCATGGGGGTGTCTTTTCAATCTTGTACGAATAAATTAGATATCCTGCCGGAAGGAGCACCATCTAAGGCTAGCTATTGGAAAACCAAAGAAGATGCCGTAAAAGGGGCTAATGGACTCTACAATCTTTATGATGATGAGGATTTCTATGGTCGTGGATTTGCCTGGTTTCTAAACGCAAGTGATGATATGGTCACTGGAAGAAATAATGCGCAAGCAGAAAATATTCGCACATTTAATCGCAATTATATCGGTGGTGGCTATACCGAATCACAATGGCAAATGCGCTATGCGATTATCAAACAGGCCAATGAAATCCTACGTTACGTCCCTTCCATTGCTATGGATGAGAAGCTTAAGAACCGCATTTTGGGCGAAGCAAATTTTAATGCAGGTTATATGTATTTCCAACTGGCGGCGAATTATGCGGACGAACGCGCTGGGGTCCCTATTGTTACCGTTGAAAATATGGACAACGAAAAGGCAACACCAAGAGCGGCTAATGTCGAAGAAAATTATCTTCATATTGAAAAGTTGCTCAAGTCGGCTGCTGATCAATTGCCCTTTTTTGATGAGCTAGATGTGGCCGATTATGGCCGTGCACATAAAGTAGCCGCATGGGCAGTTCTTTCCAAAATGTACCTGTATAAGAAAGATTATAAAAATGCGATCCTTTATGCCGATATGGTGATCAATCAGGGTAAACGTGGCTTAGAAAAATCTTTTACGGATGTCTTTAAAGCTGCGAATAACTGGGGACCTGAGTACATCTGGTCTGTTACAAGTACCCCTGCTGGTACCGATGGCTGGGGATCTATTTTACCAGGTGTGATGTTGACCAATGGTGCCTGGGGATTATACAATGGCTGGGGGTACTATATGCCAACCAAAGAACTTTATGATTCTTATGAAACAGGTGATGCCCGTAGGGAAGCAACGATCTTGAAGCCTGGGGATAAGTTTATGTTCTTTGGAAGCGAGCGGATATTTGCTCCAGCAGGTTCGGCGACTTGTGATATGCAGTTCAACAAATATATGGAGCCGTTCTCGCATCCATCTCCGATCGGTACTCATGTGAGTCCAAATGGAAATCACATGGCTACGGATCTAAATGTACCTTTGATCCGTTTTGCGGAGATCTTGTTAATCAAAGCCGAATCTCAGATTATGCTGAATGGTGCTGGTGCAGGAGATAAAGAATTGAATATGATACGTAAACGTGCCAACCTTATCGAAAAGACAGGGATGACATTGACTGATCTGAAACGCGAACGCCGTAATGAGTTGGCGGGCGAATTTTCAGACCGTCATCGTGACTTAGTACGTTGGGGTGATGCCGAGGCAACGTATGCCAAGCCGCTTCATACCTATGCGATGAAGAATGGTTCAGGCATGCCAATAGAGTTCGCCGGTCGTAAGTTTGACCCAAAAATTCACCATGTGTGGGCAGTACCTCAACAGGAAGTGGATAATAGTGCAGGTCTGATTAAACAGAATCAAGGATGGTAAAAGTTCCAAAAGTCTCCCGAAATAAATTGGGCGGCTTATTGATAATCGCTGGCTTGTGCGGAGGACCTTTAGGGTCTTCCGCACAAACACTCAATGAGAAATTTGAGCAGCTGATGTTCAACCGTGAAAAAGGACAGGTAGGGGCGATCAACTATGCTGGACATAGTCATAATGATTACTGGCAGAGTCAGCCTTTCTATACGGCCTATTACGCGGGAATGCAATCCATTGAAGCAGATATTTTCCTGCGCAATGGTAAATTGATGGTTGCGCATGACGCAAAGGAAATGAAAACGGAGAATACGCTCAATGCGCTTTATCTGGATCCTGTTGCTAAGCAATACCGCAAAAATGGCGGAACAGCCTTTGCTGACAAAGCAAAAAAACTACAGTTGCTGATTGACGTCAAAGAAAACTATAAACAGGTATTGCCCGTTCTTATCAAGGCGCTTGAACAATATGGTGATCTGTTCAATCCACTTAAAAATGCCAATGCCATTAAAGTAATCGTAACAGGTGGGAGACCTAAACCAGATGGATTTAAGGATTATCCCAAATGGATGTTTTTTGACGGCGAAGTCAATTGGAACTACGATGCAGCAAGCCTGGCACAGACCGGATTGATCAGTGCTGATCTAAAGGACTATACGGATTGGAATGGTAAGGGATTACCTGAAAATATTCCAGCCATCAAAAAGGCGGTCGCCAAGGCAGATTCGCTGGGACTTCGTTTTCGTTTTTACGGAACACACGACAGTCCCAATGCCTGGCAGCAGCTTATCAATCTCGGCGTTTACTGGATCAATACCGATCATCCCAAGACCTTAGAGTTATTTCTTGAGCAGCGTGAACGGTCATCTTTCCAGTCGGCAAAACCACAGGCGATCTATACACCGAGTTTTCAATATGACGGTCAGGACCGTAAGGTGAAGCGGATTCTGCTTTTGATTGGAGACGGTATGGGGCTGGCCGCTGTAAAAGCAGCGACATTGGCCAATGGGGGCGCGCTCAATATGACACAGATCAAAACAGTCGGACTTTCGCAGACCGAGGCATTGAATTCGGACAATACCGACTCCGCCGCTGGAGGTTCTGCTATCGCTGTAGGACAGAAAGTAAATAACCGCGCAATTGCTGTCGATGCAAACGGTAAGCCATTGCCCAGCGTAGCTGCGGTACTGGCCGATCAGGGGTGGAAAACAGGGGTGATCAGCATCGGTGATGTGACTGACGCCACTCCCGCAGTATTCTATGCCCATCAGCAGGAACGGAATGAGAGCGAATCCATTTTAGGACAGTTCCAACATTCCACAATGGATTTTATTCTGGGCGGAAAACCCGGATGGTTGCAGAAGAAAAGTGACTGGAAAGGATATGCCGGTGTTTCGATTGTAAAAGATCAGATCAATCAATCCGGTGGTAAGCAGATTGTGTTCCTGTCAGACGAGCTTCTTAAGCCTGTGAAAGATGGTCGATCAACGATTTTAAAACAGTCTATGCTGGATGGCATAAAGTTTCTGTCCCGTGATGATAAACCATTCTTTCTGATGGCAGAGTCTGCGCAGATTGACTATGCTGGTCATGCGAATGACCTTAAATATTCGGTCATGGAAACATTGGATTTTGACAAAACGATCGAAGAAGCCTTAAAGTTGGCCGATCAGGATCCAGAGATGCTTGTTGTTGTAACTGCAGATCATGAAACTGGCGGACTTACATTACTCGATTCTGACCGTAAATCAGGACGTGTGATGGTTAATTTTAGCAGCAACGATCATACGAATGCTTTCGTTCCCGTATTTGCTTACGGAGCCCGCTCGTTTTTATTCAGGGGGGTATATGATAATACAGCTATTTTCCATAAACTACTGGAAGCTGCGAAGTAAAAATTTTAATTTCCTTTACACTTTTCGCCCCGTTTGTGTATCAAATCACAACGGGGCATTTTTTATCCCTTAAGTAATAGCCCGATTCTGCTCCTCCACCTGAGATTACTCCTTGTACTCTTTTCCGGTATAGATGTCTATGTAATAGTAATTATCTTTATTTTCCTCGCCTTTTACCCGTACCAGACCATTTGGGTTGATCGTGTCATAGCTTTTGGTCCCGATCTGCTGTTTCGTTTTATTATTGTACAACGTAAAAGGGCCATCTTTTTGCGTCTGTAAGGCAAAGATCTGTTGTTGGCCATTCAAGATATCAATATACCGAAAACTTGGCGGTAGATCCCATGTTTTGGTTTCGGCATTCCAGAGGCCCATGGTGGGATCCTGCTCACCTTTTTTGACGTTGATGAGGTATAATGCTTCGGTTTGATAGACGTATTTTATTTTTCCCGTTTTCCAATCTTTTTCAAGGGTGTTCTTTGTAAACAACATATGCTTATCCGGCCAGACCAGATAACCTACCTGATCCAAAATAAAGAAATCCTTAACGTTGATTTTATCCAATAAATTGCCATCCTTGTCAAGATACAGCCAATCATAAGCCCATACCTCGTGGTCATAATTAAATCTTCCCAAAATAAAGTAAGGTGAATTGTTGACAGAATACACGAGAGAAACTTCTTTCAGGAAAGCCAGTTGTGCTGCAGTAGCCTGTTTGATCTGTTTTGGCAAAGCTTTCTCATATTGCGGGAAAACATAGATGGCCCCTGTACTGTTGTCTTTTAACAATTTGGGCACTGTTGGTTTGTAGCGATCCTGATTGATGGAATCCAACTGTAAGGGCTGGCCGTTCCAAAGCAAGTCTATTTTATCGACACCAACCAAATTGGAAAAAATAGGCCGCTTATGTTGAATATCGTAGATCTCAAAACGATTTTCAGCAGGAGGAATGTATCGGCCATTTTCCAAAAGCATATCAATTTTTGTACTAAGCTTTTTTAGATGCTGGTTTTTTAGTTCATAAAGATTCCCATTTAGGACGAAATGTTTATCATCCAGATCGTATGCAGCCGAACTGTATTCGTTTTCGTCGTAGGGAACATCTTTGTCCAAGAGGATCTGGTCGGTTTCAAGCACACGGATTTCTACCTTAACATAGGTCGCTGTTTTCTTTACGCCACCACCCATGATATTCCAGTCCCAATTCCAGAAGGGCAGTTTTTTCTCATGCTCCAGACGTTTCATCAGTAGTGTCACTGAACCTAGTGGTTGTAACCCAAGATCAGTATCAGAATAATTTTCGATAAAATCTCCCTTTGAATTAATTAAAGCCTGCTGGTTTTTCTCGTTTGAGACGATAGCGTACCCAGTGTGGGTAAAAGGTTCGGCTCCATAGAATTTTTGTGTCAGCTGCTTCCGGAGCAAGCTGTCCACATAGACGAATTGTTTGTCCTGGGTCTGCATCGGAATCCAATGGATAGATTTTAACGATGAATTTATGGTAGACTCTTGTGCACAGGCTGTCATACAAAGAATGGTTATTAAACCTAATAATATTGATTTGATCATCTTTTTTCTTTTTAATTGAAAGCGTTCGCTGTTAAAAGAGCAACGAAAAGTTACGTATATGCTCATTATGCCAATGCAACGCTTTATGACAGGATTCATGTTAAATACAGGGATCCTGAGGCTAAAGTAGACGAAAATTGCCTTTGGAAAAATAGCCGAATTCAGTGATTATGAAGCGACTTGATTGGTTGCTGGATAGCCATATTAAGCCCGTTTGTTCCTGCATTATTTTTTTCGATGAGCCGATTAGAGTTTAGGAGCAGCTCAAATGCATGACCGCAAAAAAGTATATGTCCATTGCGGAGACCTCAAAAGCTACTGCAACAAGGTGCCTGCAATACCTGCAAGAGCAGGGTATATTTGAACAAATTGGGCTTGGAAGATCCGTACATTATGAACTTATACTTAGTTAAACGACCGATTTTAAAATAATAGATTCAAGCGATATCATTATTTCTTGTCTACCGGAATAAGTTCTGCGCCTCCCTCGTTGGGCCGGTACCAGTACTTGTGGCCCAGATCATCTTCAAAATCATGATTTGTTTTTGCTTTATCTACATTTCTAAAACTTTTTACATCGGGCCCTTCAAAGATTTTATTGCCGACGAAAATATGTCTGGCATCTTTGGCGACAGCGCGTCTAAGGACTTCAAAAGTTTTTGGATCCGCTTCCGCAAATAGCTGTTGGTTATAATAGATGTGATTCTTGTCACCGGACCAAAAAGAGTTTCCACCAATGCCTTCCAATAGTTTAAAACTGGCGGCATCGACATCCATGAATTCAAATTTCTTTCCTTCGATCAGCACCAGTTGATCAATGATTACCGTTTTTCTGTCAAGTAATTTGATGTTATTGGTTGAAGGCAAAGTCGTTTCGAGCACACCCATACCCTGATAGGGTTGGTAATAAAGTAATTTTTTGCCATCCAAAATGATGTATTCGTCATTGAGCACATCAATCTTGTCCGTTGTGTAATTGAGCGGATTGATACTTTTCTGTGTGACCACATAGAGTCTATTTTTGTCTTTTACAAAATTTTCATTCAAAATTTTAAATGAAGCATAGTCAACCAGTAATGGTTGGGCATTGTAGAAATAATGTGATTTATCTTTCGCTAGGGATGCGATCGTATCATACAAGGTAATATACGTTTCGGGATCAGCACCCGTAATGGCGATGAGTTGTTGCTCGCTACATTTTCGTGTAGTTGAAGTCGTCGAACCATCGAAAACGAATACATGAGACTGATCGACGGGAATATTTCCTTTCAATCGAAAAGTTTTTGTGTCTACAAATTGTTGTGGACAGCCCATAACATAGATATTGTCTTTATCACGTCCATAGACACCTCTGATCACAGAAAAACTATTTACATCTGCGTCCATTTTTCTTGAACCACGTTCAAAACCATTGCCTCCGGGGATAAAATAGATCGCCCCACTTTTTTTATAGTAGTCTTCAGACAAAGGACTGAGCTGCTCTTTGCAGGAAAAGAACAAACCTATACATGTGCCGATAATTCCCATTTTAAAAATATGTTTCATGCTTTCATTTCTATGATTTGTGCCCTGATGAAGTTTTGCTATTCCTGAATATAATGAACTGCATAATCCACTGTATTTTAAAAATACAATACATCAACCATGTGTGCGGAGGGAATTTACGATTCGCTTATGGCTATTTATGATTCGTTTACATCCAATTGTGGAGCGGGAAGGACTGATCCTATTTATCAGATTTGTTCGGCGCAATTGGGACTTAAATTTAGTAATAATTTAGAAAACAGTTGCCTGTCCAAGGGGAAGGAATATGGGCGCTGTTAAGGTCGGATTAGGCACCCTTACAGTATTGTTTAAGTATTGATAAAGTATAGATTAAGTATTGCTATAGTATTTGTACAATATAGATTTTGGATAGCTAGCCAGTGTTATTTCCGTGCTGTAGTTGGCCTACTGGTCTACTATGATTACCTGTAATAAAGGATGGTTATCTTTTTGTATAACTGAAAGACTATTATTCTTAATAATATTTGTTTTTTATATTATTAATTATTACGTTTGTATATATAAACTATACTATTGTATCGTAATGGTGTTTTTGTGTAAATAACACAAATGCCTTACCTGTATCTTAGTCGGCAAGCAGGTAGGTATTTTTTCGCAGTCAAGCTGAAACTTCGATACAATTGTTTTCATTGCCGGCCTTTTCTTAATAAACCAAGGTGCAAACGTATATGCATTTTACCTGTTGATTATCTATTTAGTCATCTTGGTTGTCTTTCTGTGTTTTTTACAAAAAAACTGTTTATTATTTGCAATAATAGTCTTTAACGATTTGTTGTACTGAAGACTATCTTTTGCGGGATTTTTTAACCATTCAATCATTTATTATGGAAATTAATAGTCAGTTGATTATTGAACGTTTATCCCTGCGTATGGATCTCGATCGTATTTATTTCTTCAAATATCAGTTCTTAAATCAGGAACACCACCACTTACTTTTAGCGCTTAAGCCAGTGAGCGGGCTTTCCACCAAGGCCCTGAAGCCTATTGTGGAGTTATGTCTGATGGATCAGGAGAATATTACCTATGAGATCGTTCTAATTGGGGATTTGAAGAGTAAGATAAAGATCGGTAGCATATATTATGCCTATGCTTCGTTGCCTAAGCACATCATTTTTCTTGCTGATGGCAAAAATAATAAGCTGCAGGGACATAAAGAATTGCGAAGTGCATTGGAACTCGCTGAGGAATATTATAAGAAAATACTGCCTTTATCAGCCGATTTCCTAAAGGGAGCGGAAGCTTTTGCTGCTGCAGGAAACTACCTTAAAGCGGTATTTATGCTACATCAGGGACTAGAAAATCACTTACGGTTGTTACAGGTTATGGTCGAAGGGAGAGCGAATAATGTACACCGGTTAAATAATAGAATTAGAAATCTAAGCGAGCATTTTGAGACACTGGATACGCATTTTATAGGCGATAATGAACTGGCAAGAGAGCGCTTTAAATTGTTAGATGGAGCCTTTGATGCAGTAAAGCAAAATAAGGAATTGGAAATTTCGGCTTTTGAAGCCTCTAGCCTATATGATCATAGTCGGTTAATGTTGGATGCGATCGATCAATTATTTCACTATTTTATAGGGGCTCTTCGCTCTGAATATGAGCAGATCACGGCCACACAGATCGATATTCCGCAAGCAGAGACCGAACCGACGGTTACCACCGTTACGAAGGTTCCGGAAATAATGAAAAAGAATGCTGCTTCGCCCGCTGACAAGAAGATTGTAACCACAGCACAGCCGGCTGTTTCAAATAATCCTATTCTCCAATCTTTCCCTTGGCCGGATCGGTATCAGTCCGATATACAGCAGCTGCTCAAACAGATCTGCCAGGACAATCAACCCGAACAGATTATGTTGCTCAACTACTATGTGAGTAACGCCAATGGGGGCGGATTGTTCGACTTTCCACCCAAAGAAATAGGCAATGCGACTCTCTATTTAGTTGTCATTAAAAAACGGATTGGACCAGTGCATTTTCGTAAAGTTTCTTTTGGACGGGTTACGGCAGTTATTTCTTTTTTAAGCAGCAATTTTATCGAAACAAAATTGAACAAAGGAAGTCGCTTTTCGAATACGATTTGGACTGACTCCATCGTTCTCTTCCGTGATCCGCAGTATAAACCATGTTACTTTGTAAGGCCAATAGCTTGGTCCGATACCTTATTGAAAACCGTAAATTGTTGTGAGCGTAATTCAAAGCTTATGCAGGATACGGTAGAGCTTTTTACAGATGAGCGTATTTCAAGCAGATTATTGGCAGTTTCATTGCTTAATCAGTTGCTATCGATTGGGGTATATACTTATCTCTATCTGCGTATCGGCCATGCGCCACTTAATGCGAATTTGGAAGAACTGATTGATTGGACTTGTATCTGCGATAATAGGTTGAAAGAATTTTTTATCGCTAAAAACGATATTGATGGGATATTAAATGCAGAACTAATGCGGCAGACCAAATCACGGATCTATGAGTTACCTCCTGAATTGACCCAGTTGGACATGAGCGTTTTTAGTGCGAAAGCAAGTGATATCGGCAATATTTTCTTGGATCTCTGCCAGCAGAGTTTGAAATATTTGGAAGCGAAATCGGGGATTAAAATAAATTGAAGCTTGCTATGAAATGCTAGGTTCTCACTTAAGTAGGGTAGACTATGGCCTATAAGATTGTTTGCCGAGACTCTGTCGAAGAGCGAATCCTAGGACTTCAGGCCAGTAAAAAAAGAATGGCTGAGGGTATAATCTTGGACGAAGCCAATCTGATGAAATCCATTAGTAAAGAAGAACTACTTAAATTATTCGAGTAACCAATTATAAACTTAACGTATGAATACCGAATCTACAATAAAAACTTCTCACGCTGGAATGATGTATTCACGTGATTTCCAACTTTGGTATACCTATCTCAAGCGACGGATAGAAAAAGAGTGGCGCCCCGAGGAGCTTTCGTTCTTACTAGGCAAGCCCGATCATGCCTATCTCGATTTTGAGCGGATGTTTCAAGTCCAAAAGTTTTTAACGCAAGAATCTATTTTATTGGATCGGATATATACGAGTTCTCGGATCGAGGCGATGGAATTCCACCGGGAAAAATATGAGGTTTCCGAGGAGCGTCTGGTGCGTCTTAAAATTGAAGAAGATGAGGTGAAATGGAACTATACTATTGAACTACCCTGGCAGTTTGAGAAGGGAGAGGAACTTCCTCCTGCACCAGAATTGCAATTTGAGGAATGGAAGGCCGAGAAAGATCTTCAACTTGAATCGGATGCTATGCTCCATGTTCGGCAAAAACTGGACGTATTATTGGACAGTAATTACTTTGAAAACGGTGCTACGGCGTTGCAAATGTTTCGTAAAGTCGCACCTACCGGTCTTGTTCATTTACAGATTTTTCCTCGACATCTTAAAAATGTCTTGTATAGCCTTATTCAACAAAACAAACTCGTTGTCAGAAATATAGAAAATAGCTTTTCATTTTTCTTAACGGCTTTTCAGCAAGCTAGTCGCAAACAGTATTTATTAAATGGCTGGCGTTGAGTAAAAAAACAATCATTATATTTATCCCAATGAATAAAATGATTCCTACAAATAGAACATCAATGGTACCAGCCATTTTCAAAGGATTGGCTGGTACCATTTTTATTTTTGCTTTTTTGACGGCCATTTCTTATCAAAATGATCTACCCGTGGATGGTAAATTGGTGATTGGATTTCCCTGGGAGTTCTATTCAGAGGGTACAGGCTATAATCTTGAACGTGATGAATACGCCAGTTTCGAAAATTTTGAACCACTTAAACTGATCGGTAATTTCCTTATCGCACTAGCTATATACCTTGTTTTACACCTGTCTCTTCGCCCTCTTTTTGGAAAAAATAAGCGCTAATTTCTGTCGTTATTGTTAGCCTTTTGTTAAGACTATTTTATATGCTAACGCGGTTTAGTTAAAAACTATTAACCTTTTATTGATACTACCTTCATATTGCATTTGTAACCTTGTACCCATAAATCAAATGCACTACTTATGAAAATTAAAGCCAACAATGTCTTTTGGTTGTTATGTGCCATTGCAGCGAGCTCATCGGCTGTTCAAGCTAAACCTCTATCGCTAACCAAACCGCATTTCTTACAGGTACAGCATCCCGTTAGCGGCCGTGTGGTCGATGCGCAGGGCAATGCAGTTTCAGGAGCAACAATTCAAAATTTAAAAAGTAAAAAGTCCGTTCAATCCGATGAAAAAGGAAATTTCCATATCGATGCGGAGGTCGGTGATAGACTCAGTATCTCCTATGTTGGATTTAACAATCTTGTCCAGCCTATAGCGCAATCCAATGGACAGATCTTTGTCTTACAGCCCAATGAAAATACGCTTGAGGAAGTGACGGTTTCCATCGGCTATCAGAAAATACGGAAGTCCGATGTTACCGGTGCAATCGCCAGTGTAAAAGCCGAAGAACTAAATCTCAGTGCGCCGAAACTATCTCAGGCTTTAGTTGGTAAAGTAGCAGGTGTGCAAGTGATGCAAACAAGCGGGGCTCCGTACGATGGAACCAAAATGCGTGTCCGAGGTATGGGATCGATCAACGCAGGTTCGGATCCCTTGTACGTAATCGATGGTTACCCATCTGGAAACAATTTAAATATCAATCCTAATGATATAGAATCTTTCGATGTTTTAAAGGACGCTGCTTCTGCTGCGATCTATGGATCCCGTGGTGCTGGCGGGGTCGTATTGATTACAACCAAACGTGGCAAGGAAGGTAAAAGTAATGTGGATTATGAAGTATTGGGAGGCTTTGGTCAGCTTTCCAAGAAAATAGACGTCTTAAATTCAGAACAGTTTATTGATCTCCTGATTGATGGCCGTAATAATTCCTATAAAGACCTTCTGGCCGCGAAAGGGATCGCTTGGAGTGATAGTCGGCGCTTTGATGATAATAAAACGCGTATCGCCAATGTCGGAAATGCAGGCTCGGTGAGTATTCCTGAAGACTATTATGACTTTGCCTCCGGCACCGCAAAAAAAGCGAAATATGATACGGATTGGCAGGATGCCTTATACCGTAATGCACCTTTCCAACGTCATAATCTCTCTACCTATGGCGGTAACGAAAAAAATCGCTACTTCCTGAGTGGCTCGTATCAGAATCAGCAAGGGATCATGCTTGGGACGGATCAAAAAGTCTTTAATTTCCGCGCCAATATTGATAGCAAGGTAAGCAAAAGATTGACCGTCGGCGCAAATGTTTCCTTTACATATAATGACAACAACGAGGTGACGACAGGGCGTTACGACAGAAGCCCATCAATGGCCGCATTAATTTATTTGCCGACCCTCCCTGTTTATAACGAAGATGGAACCTATGCCAAATACCTGATGGCTGATCTGTCGGCAAATAACTTTGGTATCCAGAATCCAGAAAACCCACTGGCCTATGTTACTGAGATTAAAAACAACCGCCGTGGAAAGAGGGGGATATATAATGTCTTTGCTGATTTTTCCATTATTGATGGCCTAAATCTGAAAGTAAACGGTGGATTGTCTACTTATGACGAGAAGTATGATTATTTCCGTCCGACAAGTATATCCGATGGAAACAACAAACCGTTTTCACCGCAGGCAATTTCTGCAGCCTACGCAGATGCCAAGACAAAAAATGAACTGGATAAATTGCTAGAAACAACATTAAACTATAACAAGACTTTCGGTGAGAAACATCAGGTATCTGCATTATTGGGTTATTCGGCTCAACGAACAGATTACGATTATCAAGGTGTGCGGGCCAACGGCTTTAATAACAATGCGATTGGCGAAATTACCGATAAGGGAGCCGATCCTTCTAATTTCCAATTGTTAAAAGACGATACTTTCAAACGTACGACAACGCTCCAGTCTTATTTTAGCCGCGTAAACTACAGTTTTGATTCGAAATATTTCCTTTCGGCATCCATTCGTACAGATGGTTCATCGCGCTTCGGGCCAAATAACAAATGGGGAACTTTCCCATCGGTTTCAGCTGGATGGACGGTCTCCAAAGAGGAGTTTTATACGGATTGGTTAGGACAACAATCGACAGTCAAACTAAGAGCGAGCTGGGGACGTAGTGGAAATAATAATATTGGTGATTATCGCGCGATATCCATTATCAACTCGTCGGCCGGAGTTATTCTTGGCGATAAAGTGGAGACTTCTTATACCGCAGGTGATCTACTCGATCCAAAATTGAGCTGGGAAACAACTTCGCAATACAACGCCGGTCTGGACCTCGGTTTATTAAAAGGCCGACTCAACATTATGACCAACTTCTACCTGAGCCGTTCCTTTAATTTATTATTCAACCAGCCACTCTCCGCTGTATCTGGATCAACAGCGATCTTGACCAATCTGCCAAATTCAAAGGTGCAGAATAAAGGTTTTGATGTACAGATTGATGCAACACTGATTCGAAAAAATGAATTTGAATTGGGATTCAGCGGAAACATTAATGTCAACAGAAATAAGGTGCTTGATCTAGGAGGTGCTTCTACAATCTTAACGAATGGCGCTGAACGCTCATACCTAACGCATATTACACAAGAAGGAAGTCCGATTGGTATGTTCTATGGTTTTAAAGTTCTCGGTGTTGCAACTGAGGAAAACTATAAAGCTGTCGCACCTTCAGCGGCTTCAACAACTCCGCTACAACCCGGAGACCTTTATTTTGAAGATGTAGATGGCAATGGTGTAGTCAATGATGCCGATAAACGGGTGATCGGCAATCCGCATCCTAATTTTACCTATGGCTTTGCAGTCAACGCACGCTATAAGGCATTCGATCTACGCGCATCATTTAATGGCTCCCAAGGGAATAAAGTGCTGGATGGCTATGATTATTACCTCTACAATATGGAGGGCTCCGGCAATCAATATGCGGATGTCGCACAACGCTATCGTTCGGCTCAAAATCCAGGAAATGGAAAAGTGTACCGTGCATCGCGTGGCGGTACGCAAAGTAACAGTACGCGTCTCTCCGATTTTTATCTGCAGGACGGTTCATTCTTGCGTATGACAAATATTGCTCTGGGGTATAATCTTTCCAAAAGCATTGCAGAAAAGTTAACACTTTCTGGGGTAAGGGTCTATGCTACAGTGGACAATCCATTTACGATTTCTAAATACAAAGGCTACAATCCGGAACCGGATTATAATCAACGCGGCAACCTGACACCAGGTGTGGATTATGGGCTCTATCCATTGGTGAGATCGTATAACCTTGGTGTGAAAGTAACGTTCTAATGGTTTGACCAAGGAGCTATTGTGCATATAGGCATATTAGGAAAAAACCCCTATCAGTAGCTTCGTGTTTATAAATAATAGCCTTGCAAACCTCGCTTTAAAAGGAGGTAGGCAGGAAAAAATAAAAAATAACAGGATGAAAAAAAGATATATATTACCCTTTGTTTTGTTGGCATTGTCTTCATGTACCAAAGACTTTTTAAATCAGAAAAATCCCAATGCCGTCACGATCGATGATTATTTCAAATCAGAAAACGATGTGCTCTTGGCTGTCAACGGGCTCTATCAGTCCCTTCGCTCGGGAAGTACACTCGGCGAATCGAGCACTTTATACAATGAAGAACGTTCGGACAACTCAGGACGTAATGATAACCAATCCAATGCCGGGGAACCATTCCAGTTCAATGACTTCTCGTTGCTGCCGAGTAATACTTATCTCAAGACACATTGGTCTGCCATGTATGCTGCCATCAGCCGTTGTAATGTGGTTCTTTCACATGTCGATAATGTGACCTTTACAAGTGCAGAATTAAAAGGCCGTTATATTGCGGAAGCGAAATTCGTTCGTGCATTGCTATATTTCCATATGGTACGCAAATTTGGAGATATTCCATTGTCTACGGTACAGGTGACAAGTAAAGAGCAAGCAAATGAATTGGCTTTTCGGCAAAAAGAGTCGGTTGTGTACGAACAGATCATTAAGGATTTGACGGAGGCATTGTCCAGCAATCTTCCCAATACACAGAAAGATTACGTCATTGGTAGAGCGTCTAAATCGGCCATTAATGCGATTTTGGGGCAAGTATACTTAACGTTGGGTGCAACGCAGACGTCGGGGAGTGCAGAAAATTTTGCGAAGGCAGAACAGTACCTCAATGCGGCTTACCAAATGCGAACTTTTGGCAAGCTAAACGAAATCCCCTATGCGGATGTTTTCGATGTGACTAAGAAAAATAGCTGTAAAGAACTCGTTTTTCAGATTCAGTACAAACAGGGAGACCAAAACTATAGCTCGAGTATCGCCCGTAATTACCAGGCGCGAGGAGAAACTATCAACTCACGTTACAATTCGACAGGTGCTGGTGAAGTAGCAAAACTAGATTTGATTAAAGATTACGAGCAAGACGATATCCGAAAAGGTTTCTCCGTAAAGTTTGCCACCAATACGCAAGTTAACGATTGGTTTGTAACCAAATTTAGGGATAATAGTGACGCTGCGGGTACCAATGGCTGGGGTGGAAACGACTGGATCTTGATCCGTTACGCAGATGTCATGTTATTACTGGCCGAGGCGAAATATCGTTTAGGTAAAGACGCGGAAGCAATTGCGCTATTGGATCAGGTGCGCGAACGTGCAGGCTTGCCTTCTTATGCAGTCTCAATGTTAAACAATGACTATCGTACAAAATACCCAACATTAAAGTTAGCGATCTTGCACGAGCGTCGAGTGGAACTGGCTTTCGAAAATCAACGTTGGTTTGACTTAATCCGGAACTATAATCCACAGGAATTGGTGACGTACTTTAAAACTAAAAACCAGGCGGATTATGGGAATGCTAAAATCTCCAATATAACTACAAAGGATCGGTACTATCCAATTCCTTTTGATGAATATAAATTGGATCCACAGCGTATGTATCAAAATCCTGGCTATTAATAGAATCGGATATGAGCGGTATCATTAAAAAGATCATTTTGTTGACTTTGGGAATATGCGTAATGTACATTTCCAAAGGCCAACCCCAACCCAATCCTGCCGGTCCGCAGGATTGGGTAATTCGCAAGAATTATTACGCGACTTATCTGTTGCTAAAGGATCCTGCCTTAACACAGCAGCTTTGTGCATCCCAAACTGTTTCAACATTGTTGAAACAGCGATTTGACCGGTTCAAGGGTAGTGATCATTGCGCGAATCTCGGCTGTTTTCTGGAAGCTTTTAAATGGAAAGATTCTGAGATCGAACTCATGGCTGAACAAATTTCAAGTCAGATCAAGGGCAACAGGAAATTGGCAGAACTGGTTGAATCAACGTTGATGCCATCAAAGACTTATGGTATACCAAGGGATGAGACCGCAAAAGTGTATCTTAAGAAAGCACTGTTACAGGACTTTGGCGCAATGAACTATGTTGTTAATGTCTATGGTGGCGGCAAGAGGCCCAACTATCCCAAGATTGATTCAATTTCTTTTGATGTGAATCGTAAGGCTTATTTTCAGCTTTTAGATGATGTACGTCAGGATGTGCTAATAGATATTCCGACTGGCAAGGAGGCGCTTTTTATGACAATGATGACAGCGGTAAGACTGCTTGAGATCAATGAGCGTTGGGACGCTGCACAATTGGAGCCACTAATAGCACTGGAAAATAAAAAGGCGTTTGAACAAGTGAAAAAAACGAATTTTTCAGCCTACCCTTACAGCCTGTTGTTGACCCTCGGTGCGGGCCCTGAAATCTATGGACAACCGATCAGTCCCGGCGGTATGTTGCGAGCACGTATGGCTGCCCGTAGTTATTTTGAAAAATTGGCCCCTTTTATTGTACTTTCCGGTGGAAAGGTACACCCTTATAAAACGACGTATATCGAGGCAATCGAGATGAAAAAGTACTTGATCAATGTCATGGGAGTCCCTGAACAGGCGATCTTGATCGATCCGCATGCCCGCCATACAACAACAAATCTGCGTAATACTGCCCGTATACTATTGAACTATGGATTTCCCAAAGATAAATTTGCCATTGTCAACAGCAGTAAGGCACATATCGATGCGGTAGAAAAAATGGCCGACCGTTGTATTCGCGAATTGGGTTATGTACCCTATAGCCTTGGAAAACGAATTTCGGATGTTATCATCGAATTTCAGGCGAAAGATGAAGCATTCACAATCGATCCGGACGAACCGCTGGATCCCTAACGGTTTGCCTCAGAACTCCGATTGAACAATATGAAACAAATCCGACATGTCCTTGTCAATAATGTTGGTATATATTGAAAAAGGTAGGTGGAAATGGTTATCCACCTACCTTTTTCTGTGAAATATCAATTTAATACAATCGTCTTTCCTTCCTTTGCGGAACGCTTGGCTGCCTCCAAAATCTCAACGACAGTCACATTGTTGCTAATGGAGCCTAGATCACCCTCCATCAGCTGATTTCCGCTTAAAACATGCGCTAAATATTGGATGTGATTTTCAAAATAAGGTTGATCTGTTGGAATGACTGTTGGCTTATCGTTATGCTGGACGTATTTTAACAATGTTTTATCGTTTTGTGCATAGAGTTGAGCCTTCGTTCCAAATACCTGTAGGTCTTTCACACTGTAAGGCCAAGCCCAAGATGCCTGGATAATACCTGTGCTGCCATCGCGGTAATTTAAGATAATCGTCGCGTCATCCTCAACCTTTGGATAGGTTTCTGGCTTCAGTCGATGTGTAATTGCGCTGACAGAAATAGGCCGTTCACCATTCTTGAGCCAGGTCATGAGATTGGCCCCATAACAGCCGAAATCCATTAATGCACCACCGCCATTTTTCTGTGGATCTGTTAGCCAATCGAGAAAATAGCTGCTGCAGCCGATCTCTTTGGGCCCTTCATGTCCATCTTTTACAATCATCCGCGTCACACGGCCCACTGCATTTTGATCAATCAATTGCTTGAGCTGCTGGTTGCTCTTGTACCAGGTCGTTTCATAATTGACCAAAAAAGCCGTTTTGTTTTCCCTGGATAAAGTTGCTATGCGTTTGGCATCGGCCAATGTGGTTGCCATCGGCTTCTCTACCATGACAGGTATTTTGAGCGGTAGACAGATTTCCGCTACATTGATATGCTCATTGGTGGGGTTGTAAGCGAGAACAACATCGGGTTTTACTCTTTTCAATAACGAAGGGAGATCTGGGTAAAAAGCGGATTTCGGAAGGTTGTATTGTGTCTGAATCCTGTCCGCGAGGATACTATTGCCTTCTGCTATTCCAATGATCTCAACCTTCTTCTCTTTGTATAAATTTAATAAGAGGTATACATGGTCGTGATTGAGTCCCGCAACAGCGACTTTAAGTGGACTATTCGCATAAGCAACATGCTGAAATAGCATCGTCAACAAAAAAAATATCTTTACTATATGTTTCATGGTATTCTGTTTAGGTTCGATAAAGATACCATTTTGAAATCTTTAAATCCTTTCGTAAATCCAGTCAATCTTTGGATGCGATTGTATTATTTCCGCTACGATATCGAAATAAGTCTGTCCTTTTCCAGCCTGTAAATCGGCTAACTTTTGTTGGAAATAGGCATGATTGAATGGTGAATTGGCGGCAAGTTTTTCCTGATAGTAGGCGAGGGTGGTTGTTACTCCTAACGCCGCTCTACTATGGGCGATGTCTTTCCAAATGATCGTCTGTTTTTTTGCATCCTGTACTTTTCCAAAGCCACCATAAAGTAGATCATCAAAACCATCCAGACTCCCAATTTGCCAACTCTCATCAGCCATATAGACTCGATTGATTTCAGCATAAAAGCTCGGGATATCCGCAATACGTGCGCCTTCAATAACAACAAAGCCAAGATCAGGGTGAAGGGCTAGGAGGATTTTGAACTCTTCCCAGAGTTCGGCTAATGCTCCTGGAGACGTCGCTTTTGACCATTTTTCTGCAAAGCTAAAAAGGTCGGATCGAACAGTATTTTGCCCACTTTGGAGGAGCCGCATCAGGGGTTCATCTAATGCCTTATCATAATCATTCCTGACCAAAATTTTAGCAATAGCTGCTAGTTGATTTCTCTCGTTTATTTCCATCTGCTTCGGATTGGATTTTCCCCGCTAAAGGACTAAAAAAAATTGACTTAACGAAATCGTTTTCGGTTTTTTTACAAAAAATCCAATACATTTAGGTTTACATTTAGGGATAAATCTAATGCGATGATCTACCGGATAACGTTCTATCGTATACTTACTTTGCTGAGTGTACTTTCTCTAGTTGAAATTTCTGTTTTTGCACAGCAGCGGCCCAATGTCATTGTGATTTTGAGCGATGATGGCGGTTACGATGATTTTGGTTGCTATGGTGGTAAAGAGGTGTATACACCGCATATCGACGAGCTGGCTAAACAGGGTATTCGTTTTCAGTGTGCTTATGCATCTGCATCGGTTTGTGCACCCTCACGTGCCGGTCTGCTGACGGGTCGGTACCAACAACGCTTTGGCTTCGAACACAATATTTCCAAACGGCCGACCAATGGAACGGCACTGGAAGATATTGGGATGGATACCTCGGTGGCAACCATAGCTGATTTTATGAAATACAACGGCTATAAAACCGTTGGCATCGGCAAGTGGCATCAGGGGGACGGTCCCCAATTTCATCCGCTTAAGCGTGGCTTTGATCATTTCTTTGGTTTTATCGGCGGAGATCGCTCTTATTTTCCAATCCCCGGAAAGGTAAAACCAACACAAATGTTGGTCGATGATGGGCGCATTTTTCCCGAAGATTCCATTCGCTATCTGACAGAGACATTGACCGATAAGGCAATCTCCTATGTTCATCGTTATCGCCAACAGCCTTTTTTTATGTATCTGGCTTTTAATGCTATACATACTCCTGTGGAGGCTCCGCTGACGCAGAATAGTAAATATAATCATGTTGCAGATCCTTTGCGCCGCGCTTATCTGGCAATGCTGGAGAATATGGACAGTAATATCGGCCGTTTGATAGAACAACTGAAAAGCGATGGACTTTATGATAATACGCTGATTATCTTTATGAATGATAATGGTGCGGCCACAAATAATGGTGCCGATAATGGCCAGCTGCGCGGTCTGAAAGGGTCGAAATGGGAAGGCGGGATACGGGTGCCGATGATTATGCAATGGCCAGCAAAGCTCCCGAAAGGAAAAGTAGTCAATGCCATGGTATCGGGTATGGATATCTTGCCAACAAGTATAGATGCCATACAAGGGAAAAACATCCCCGGACAAGCGATCGATGGGCTAAGCCTGTTATCATCCTATAAGGCGGCGAAGAATGGGCATGAATATTTATTTTGGCGACGGGGAGTCGCTAAAGCGGTCCGTCATGCCGAATGGAAACTGATTGTTGTCAAGGATGATCCGATATTGTTATTTAACTTGAAAAACGATCTGAAAGAACAACATAATCTCGCTGAAAAATATCCCGATAACGTGAAGGAAATGTTGGGTCAATTGGCTGAGTGGGAAAAAAAGATGGCTGCTCCCAAATGGTTGAGTGGAGTCTTGGATAATGATCAGAACCAAATAATGAAACATCGAATGGATGTCATTGGACGGGCAGCAGAAAAGAAATACCCTTAATCGGATTTAATTGGAAAAGAATGAAAGCTATACTTATATTTTTATTATCATTTGGACTGGTCATGACAAGGGCACAGGACAAACATACATTTGATCGCATCAAAAAACATGTGTACGAGGACGAATTGCAAAGTTCGGCCACGCACGGTGATAAAACCATAATCTGGAGTAATCAGCTGACTGAAGCTGGTACTTGGTCTGATATAGATTACACGAGTAAATCAATTTCACTCTGGCCTCCAGGAGAACACTTGGATCGCTTGAAAGCTTTGATCGTAGCTTATGTATCGCCCAAGAGTAAATCTTATCAGCAAAAGTTGCTGTATGACAAGATTGTACGGGCAGCTCAGTACTGGGCAAATAACCGATTTGAATCAGCCAACTGGTGGCACAATGAAATCGCTTCTCCCAAAGCAATAGGTGTCTGCCTGATCCTGATGAAATTTGGTCAGGAGAAAATCCCGGCTGCAGTGGAAACAGCACTCGTCAAGTTGATGGAAAGAGGGGACCCCTATAAGAAAACGGGCGCGAACAAAAGTGATATTGCTATGCATTATTTCTATCGTGCACTGATCTTGGAAGATACCGCTCTACTGGCTGCCGCTATGGAACAGCTGCTTTTTCCCATCCAGTTGGTGGATGGGAAAGAGGGTTTGCAATATGATTTCTCCTACTTACAGCACGGGCCACAATTGTATATTGCGGGTTATGGCGAAGAGTTTTTAAAGGGAATTTCTAAGGTAATGGCCTATGTCCGCGAGACGCCTTATGCCGTTAATAAAGAGAAATTGGATCTCTTTGAAAAATTTCTTTTGGAAACCTACTTGCCGATCATACGCTCACGTTATATTGATTTTAATGTGCATGGACGTGGGATATCGCGACCAGATATATTGCGCAAGGATCAGGAAGTCGCCATACTGCAGCAAATGCAGTTGATCGATCCGGCTAAAAATGAGATCTGGAAGAAAGGATTGGCAAAATTAGATAGTGTACAGGCTTTTAATGCGGAAGATCAATCTCTGCATCGACATTATTGGAAAGGAGATTATACAACACACCTCAGAAAACAATTTCATTTCAACCTGCGTCTGGCAAGCAAGCGAACCAACAAGTCGGAATCAGGAAACGGTGAAAATATGCTTGGTAAAAATATGACAGATGGTGTAACCAATATTCAGGTATTTGGTCCGGAATATTATAATATCATGCCGGTATGGGAGTGGGACAAAATTCCAGGGACAACAACCCGAGATTATCAGGGTGATCAGGAACTCAAAGAACAGTGGGGTGTACTGGCTGCCAATAGTTTCTCTGGTGGGGTCAGCAATGGTACAATCGGCGCATCGGCCATGTCTGTTCAATACGATGGCCTGGCTGCGCAAAAAGCATGGTTCTTTTTTGATAAGGAGATTGTTTGCCTGGGCAGTGGAATTAGCAGTAGTGCTACTGAACCGGTCGTCACAACATTGAATCAGACTTGGTTGAATGGCCCTGTCGTATGGAATGGAAAAGAGAAGATTTCAACCGATTCACTGGTTCGAAATGTAAAACAAGGTGAATATGTGATGCACAATCAGGTCGGCTATTATTTTCCGGAAGCGATGAAAGTCGCTCTGACGGCAAAAGAACAATCGGGCTCTTGGTACCGCATCAATCGTTCCCGATCAAAAGATGCTGTCCATGGTAAGGTCTTTAAGCTATGGTTAGAGCACGCAGCGAAACCTGTAAATGGAGGTTATGCTTATATCGTGGTACCTGGTGTGGATCAGATCGATAAGCGGGCTATGCAGCAGCTAAAAATCTGGTACAATACGCCTGCGATTCAAGCTGTAGAACATCAGGGGCTGCTCACTATTCAGGCGGTGTTTCATCAGTCAGGCACCTATCAAATTGGGGCTTGGTCTATTCAGGTGGATAAGCCGGTCATTCTGCAAATCACAAAGGGAGATAAAGCCTTCAAGCTGGATGTAGCAGATCCACTGCAACAGGAAAAAGCCGTACGTATTCATCTCATCAATAAACGTGCACAAGTAAATCAAACTGTCGAGATAAAGCTTCCACAGGCTGAGTACGCGGGTAGTACTGTATCAGCAACAATCCCGACCGATAATAAATAAGGTTTTAATTCTTTCGAATTGCCTTGAATATTAAAAAATAAGGTCCAGGATCTGTAAGGAACTTGGACCTTATTCATTCGTTCGACTGAGGTTTCTAAAGATTAGTTGGCGTTGTTTGCCAGAATTTAGCTTTTGATACAGCCTGTTTTTATTATTTTTTGAGTTGTTCCAAGCGTGTTAAACCTTCGAGATAATAATAATCTGCATAGGTCAAAGGGACATCAATTTCAGAGTGATGTGGCAGACTGCCAACACTATGTTTGAGCAAGAAACCACCGTTGCTTGCATATTTGGCAAAATAACCTGCTCCTGAAAGTGTCTGTAGACTTTCTTTAGCAAAAGCTAAATAGGATTTGCTTTCTGCTCCTGAAGTTAAGGTCGATAGTTCAACGAGTGCCGAAGCGACAATTGCTGCTGCGGAGGCATCACGAGGGATGTAATTGAGTTTTAACGTTGAAAAATCAGCATCTGATTTATATCCCTGTTGTCCAGCATTGAAATCCCAGTAAGGGATTTTATCTTTTGGAAGATTTTTGTGGGTCATGTAAAATTTAGCTGCTGCCTGTGCTGTTTTGAGAAACTCTGGTTTTTTTGTCTCCCGATACATCATGGTAAATCCATAGATAGCCCAAGCCTGTCCACGTGCCCAGGTTGAATTATCGGCATAGCCCTGGTTTGTCTGTTGATGGATTGCTTTACCGCTGGCATCATAGTCTACAACATGGTAAGTACTATAGTCTGTGCGGAAATGGTTTTTCATGGTTTGCGTTGCGTGACTGATAGCAACATCCTTATATTTAGGATCACCTGTCAGATCGGAAACGTAACAAAGCATTTCAAGGTTCATCATATTGTCAATGATGACCGGATATTTCCAAAGTGTTTTGCCATCCCATGACTTTTTCTCATTCCATGACTTGATGACACCAACCTGCGGGTTAAAGCGCTTTAATGCGGTATTGGCCGAATGGACAAGGATGGCTTTATAATCGGCAATTTTTTTCTGATCCTTGAGGTATTTTATTGCTGTTCCATAGGAACAGTACATAACAAAACCAATATCGTGATGTTGATCCAGGTCCTTCGCTTTTTCGAGCGCTTCGGTCCATTTTATCGCTTCTTTCTCCGTTTCTTTATTGTGTGTGTGGTTGTAGATATACCATAGTGAGCCAGGGAAAAAACCTCCTGTCCAATCCCATTCATCGGTTCCGCGCAATTGTCCGGAAGGAGTCAATGTACGTGGGAACTTATGGTCTTTGTCAGCTTCCTTGGCCAAAAATTGATATTGTTTCTCCGCAGCGTTGAAGCTAGCGTCGATAAATTTTGCCTTTTGGTCAATAAAGCTGAGCGCAAAAAGTCCCGAAGCGATAAGAAGGATTGTTTTTAAACTGGTTTTTCTTTTTTTCATCTGCATAAATTATTTGTTCATCTATTATTTTAGGATTAGGGTATTCATGAACTCTCGTCGTTTGGTTCACTCGTTTCACGCTGCCTTCGACGGTATATGTGTTAGCCTCGTCGGTATAAATAAACTCGTTTACTCATTAAATTGGTATTTTAAGGTATTCGTGAGCTCAATCGTTCGTTTCACCCGGCTCATACGACCACCTAAGGTTTCCTAACAGCGTATATTCTTAGTAAGTTACATAATAATCTTTTGGAAAGGGTAAACCTGCAAAAGCTTTTTGTGAGCTCCACTGTGCAGCAGCGTCGGACCAAAAAGCATGCGTTGGTGGAAGCCCTAAGGGTAGAAATGAGAGGGAAGCAGTATAGAGCGAACCCGAGTTGGTATAACTGTCTGCTATATTTCCCTGATCGGCATTGAGAAACCCTAAGGCCATCCAGCCATCCTCATGAAAAATGCGATCAGCATAGATATGCTTGAGGACTGCTGTCAATGCTGCGCGCACTTGCCCATTGGAGAGATCCGTGGGGAGCTTTCCATCGAGTGCGACCGAAGCGAGCGGTTGAAATGCTGCATTTCTATACGTTGCACTCCGCCCAACAACAGGGTAGGTGCCTTCGGGTGAAATCATGCGCTCCAGATGATGTGCATAGCGTTGCATACGTTTATAAGCGCGGTCATACATGGGTTGGTACTTCGCATCGGCACTAAGATTGTTTTTTAAAGTTTCTACCTGCATGCAATGGATGACATATCCATTGTAATGATCAAAACTAAATCGCGCACCGTCACTATACCATCCGTCGCCGACATACCATTCCTGATCAAATTTGTTTACCGCATAGTCTATTTTCTCACGGACACAGTCTTCACCGATACTGTAGAGAAAAGTTTCAGTCATTGCGGCAAATAATAGCCAGTTGCTTTCGTTGGGTTTGATCCAGCGTAAGTGTTTAAATTCGGTAATAACCTGTTGCTTTGTCACCTGCGGTAATGGATCCCATAATGCTTTTGGGGCACGCATAAATGCCTGGGCTAAATGTGCTGCATCAACCAGAGGCTGCTTGGACTTGCTACGCCAGGAGAAATAATCTGCCGAAGCAGGATTTACACCATGCTGTATGCCCAGTAAGGCTTGTTGTTTAAATTTAGCACGCAATTTTCCTTCTGCGGTTTTATCGTCTGGCAGAGCCAACCATGGAGCCATACCGGCCAATAATCGACCAAATGCTTCCAGATAACCCACACTGGGATCTATATAGTCATAAGTTTTACTTTTAACAATTGGCATCTCTGCGCGAAAACGCTCTTTGCTGATACGATCGAGAATAGGACTGGCCATTTTTGTTAAAATAGACACCCAGTACGCACGGTCGTCAGTAGAAGGTTGCGCCGCTGAACCCCTGGATTGACTGCGACCAAGTAGGGGACTGTTCATTAGCGCTCCTGCGGTAGTTAATGTTACGGCTTGAATCCAATTTCTTCTTTTCATTTGGCTTTTTTAATGATAAAACTATATTTTCCTGTCGATTTGATGCTTTTGGCTTTGAGGCTGATGCGGTAAAGCCGCTCGCCCCATACCTGGCTCAGACGAGGGTCATCCTGTGGGATGGCCTCGTAGGAAGCAACGAACTGTGCAGGATTAAAATGCAATGCGGCCAGACCGTCGCCCATGGCAATCACTCCCTTGTTGATCTGAGGTTCTTTTGAAACTAAAAAATGTACCATATTGGACTGGTTCGGGTTTTTGATCTTGAACTCGTCTTCTATGGTCAGACCATCGGCTGTGAGGCGGTAGCTTCTATTCCAATGTTCAATATTGGCTGTCTTTGGATAGGCATTCCCGATATCGAGCTGGAATTTATTCTGCTCAGGTAAGAATAAAACATTTTCGGCTTTGAATTCTTTACCGAAAGCCTGATCAGTACCATTGATCTGCGGCAGGTTGTGGTAGGCACCCTGCATGGTCCAGATACTATAGCGATCGTCGCTAAATGTTTTCTTCGTGTAGGTTCCCACACCCGCATCAATAAAAAGTGGCTGCTGATCCTGGTATAGAATAAAACTCCCGACATCGTTATGATTGTGGCTCTCATTATTAAAACCACCTTTGGCGGCGAAGAAAAAACCTCCTTTTTTCAGGTAGAGAAACTGCGTTTCCGGATACCACTTAAATGCATTTTGGGGAAGTGCTGCCTGTGTGTGCTGAAGCTGCGGAAAACAGCGTAAGTCTTCAAATGCACGGAAGATATCCCGTGAGGGTTTGAAGTCCGCACCTTTACCGCCAAGATCTGTCATATATCGCGCAAATTGCATCATTTCGGTACTGTGTACATCTTGCCCATAACGATAGATGAGAAGCGGGTCTCCACCACCTTTGGCTGAGGCATCGGCAAAATTGACCACCCATCTGTCACCACCAATATAAGATTGTGCGATATATTCACCCATATCGCGGATAAGAGGTTTGTCAAAGATACTGACCTTGTTCTGTGTTGCAAGGGCAAGTATCTTGAGATAATCGTACAACTTACCGGCGGCGTGCCCCCAATAGGAAGGACCTTCCTCACAGGCACCATCTTTTTTGATATAATCGATAAAGCGATCGACCGAAGTCATTGTTTTATAGATGCCAGCCAGTTGAACATCCGGATTGTCTTCTATCAGTAGCAGGCAGGTGAGCACATTAAAATTGCACCAGGGATTCCAGTTGTTGACCAATTGGTTTCCTTTGAGTTCAAAGCCCTGCCACCACATATCGTTGCGATCGAGATAAGGTTGTATAATGCGTTGTTGGATGTGCTGTTTCAAGCGTAAGCTAATTTCCGGATTGATGGTATTGAAGCTGTCCCGAAAGAAATAGTGTATCCACGAAAGTAAGGATCCTACATCACCAGCCATGAGGTCAATGACATGTGTCCTTTCTTGTGGTAGGGATCTTTTGCTGGATTGGAAAGCGGGTAAGTGGGCCGATAATGACCAGGTAGACATCTCGGTCATGTGCCAGGTGCCGTTTAGAATCTGATCGATATAGCGTCCTTTTCCTTCTGCTAATTCAGCTAAGAGCAGGTTTGTGAGCGCTGTACAGTTTTCGTTCATCGGCTTTTCCATCATGCCGCGATTGCCTGAGCGTTCATATTCCAGATAATCAGTTGCCTTGACTACCTGCCATTGATAGTCGAGTGCTTTGTCACCTTTCGCAATAACCTCCTCACGGAAGGGGGCTATCAGCTGATCCCATGCTTTGCGATCGGAATAACTTGGATAGGGAACCCAGGACTTGTCCCGACTCAGGTTGAGCTTGAGATCTTCCTGTTTAAAAGTCCCTGTGAGTAGCTTTAATTCTTTTCCCAGTAGCCCCTGAAAAGAGAGACTACTGAGAAAGAAGAATAGGATTAGATATATTCTCATGTTTACCAATCTTGATTTTGTGGCAGAAGAGCCGCATTCATCTCTATTTCTTGTCCCGGTACTGGCCAAAGCTTATGTCGGGGTTGATACCCTCTTGTCACGAGATTATCACCTGTAATACCTTTTTCAATAACGCCCTTTGACACATCTTCCAATAAATTCCAACGCTTGAGATCAAAATAACGCCAACCCTCACCCGCGAGTTCTATTGCGCGTTCGTGTTGGATACGTTTGCTCATTTCCGCTTTACTGTTCACGACCAGGAATGAACTGCCGCTGTTTAGCCCCGGCATTTTTGAACGTGCACGTACCTTATTGAGTTCCGTGATTGCCTTGTCCAGCTGATTGGTTTCATTATAGGCTTCGGAGAGCATCAGTAACACATCTGCCAAACGAAGGATCGGGAAGTTAATTGGTGTATGGGTACGATCAGTAATCGCTCCTTTGAGGTTACCTTCAGGTACAAATTTGCGCCATAGGTAGGTATACCAGCCTCGATTATTACGGATCTGCCCGAAATTTTCATTTACCCCTGTTGCAAGAATAAATTGCATATCACGCTCTTTGTTGGCGTTCCAGCCCAAATAGTGTGAATAAGGGACAATAAGTGTCTGATTCAGCCGTGGATCCCGGTTTGCATAGATCTGACGTAGTTTGGCTGTATCAGGTACTTTCGTCAGCACACCACCGGATTGTGTGGATTCCATTGATTGCTTTTTAACGGCATTGTCTGTGTTATAATTTGGGAAATGGTCATTCCAGTTGAAAGGACTTCCGTCCCGGTTTTCATAACGGTCTGCAAGCCGTGTACTCGGCATACAGTTGTTCCAATCACTACCAAAAGTTGATCTTGTCCCCATATACCAAGCCATAGGCATCCCATAAGGAAATCCTGTTCCACCCATGTTCTGTATGGCAAAGATCATCTCAGGGGCCTGGTCCCCTTCCATGGTAAACAATGCTGCATAATTAGCACTGAGGTTATAACCGTAGTTGTTGGTTTTGTTATAAACAATTTCTTCAAAATCCCGGATTGCCGAAGTCCAATCTTTATTGTATAGGGCCACTTTGCCTCTTAAAGCATAGGCTGCACCCTTTGTGATTCGGCCATAGTGTTTTGCTTCATAGGTTACAGGTAATTTATCGACAGCGTAGTTGAGGTCCGTAAGGATGAATTTCTTGACATCTTCAACGGAAGAACGGCTATTTTTGAGTGAACTAAAATCTTTGTTCAGATCAACTGTCTCGTCATATATAGGCAAAGCTCCATAGAGGTTTGTCAATTGAAAATACATCAGCGCACGGAGAAATTTTGCTTCGGCAATAAAACCTTCCTGTTTGGCTTTATCTATGGTCATCGGCTGAATATGAGCGATGGCATGGTTACAGCGTTGGATCAGGTCATATCCGGCCTGCCACCTATCCACAATAATGGGTGAGCGGTCTGTAAATGTACCGCTGATGACTTCGCCTAGGCCTTGATTATCATAGCCTAATCCATTGTCACTGAGTCCGTCATAAGAAAATTGTAAACCGAAGGTCGCTTCCTTCTTGAGATCATTATAACAACCTAATATGCCTGCGAGTGCCTGGTCTTCATTTTGCCAGAATGTATCGGCACTGACCTGACTGTAAGGTGTTGTATCGAGCTTATAACAAGATGATAATGCAATGCATCCAGCTATGAGTAGTGAAATCTTTTTCATGATATTTGACAACTTAAAATGTTAAACTAAGACCGAAGACGGCCTGTTTCATTGTTGGGTAATTGGTGCCACTCACCTCAGGGTCGAATCCTTTGTAACTGGTAATCGTCCAGAAATTTTCCAGTGAACCAAAAACACGTAGATTCTGTACCTGTATCCGTTTGGTAATTTCATTCGGGATCGTGTAACCGAGCTGAATATTTTTTACTCGGATAAAAGCTTTGTTCTGTAGCCAGAAATCACTGTTTTTTGTGTTTCTGGTATCTGTATATGGTAATAGTCTAGGGAATTTGGCATCGGTAGTTCCCTCTGTCCATCTGCCATCCGCGATTTCCTGGTTGATCTGGTAGCCCCAACGTACGGTTGGTGTGTAGTAATTATCTATCCAAATAGCCTTATTGCCTGCATTGCCTTGCAGGAAAACTGAAAAGTCAAAACCCTTATAATCAAATCCCATATTAAAACCATAGGTGATCCTTGGTGCAGTACCATGTCCGACAGGCACCCGATCATTGTCGTTAATGATACCATCGCCATTGGCGTCCTTATATAGTAAATCACCTTTTTTTGGTGTCCCATAGGACGCAAATGGATTTACTTTTTGATTCGTATTTGGATCAGTAGGCGCATTGTCAATCATTTGCTGTACAAGTTGCATGTCTGCGTCTGTCTGCAAGATGCGATCGGTCAACAAAATATACTGCGTGTTGATGGCATAACCCTCCTGTAGAAGATTTGCTCCTGAAATAGATTTGTCGTTGCCTTTAAATTTGACCACCTTATTGTCAATGAAGGTGAAGTTACCACCGATATTGAATTTGAAGTCATCGCCAATTTTGTCGCGGTAGTTGAGGTTAAGCTCAATACCATTATTGCGGACTTTTGCCGCATTCGTACGTGGTATGGTGGCATTTCCGACAACTAAAGGTGCGGGAAGATTGATCAGAATATTGTCTGTTACTTTATTGAAAACATCAATTGAACCATTCAATTTATAGTTGAAGAGGTCAAAATCTAGGCCTGCATTCAGGATATAGGTGTTTTCCCAGGTCAAAAAGGGGTTGCTTAACACCGTCTGTGCAAATCCGACATACAGTTGATTGTTCAGGATGTAGTTGGCTGGATTGTACAGTGTCAAATATTCGTAGTTGTTGATCTTATCTGCCCCTGTGAGCTGATCATCCCTGCGGAAGGATACATCCGAAGTACCATTGTTGCCCAAAGCACCATAGGAGGCACGAAACTTAAGACTTGGCATCCATTTGACGTCGTAGAACTCTTCGGAAGAAATCTTCCAACCGAAGGATGCTGAAGGGAAGGTACCCCATCTGCTTTTTCCGGTCATAAAGCGTGATGAACCGTCGGTACGGAGATTGGCTTCCAATAGGTATTTATCATCCCAGGAGAGGTTAAGTCGCCCAAAGAAAGAGCGCATGGCCCAATCCGTGATGTTGCCAGAGGCCGAAGCATCCATTGTCGCCGCATTTAACACCGTCAGTGAAGGATCGACGAGATCCAACTTGGATGCCGCAAACCAACCATCTTTAAAATATTCCTGGCTGGCACCCACCATCACCTCATAATTTAATTTCTCAAATAACTTGTTTTTGTATTTGGCAACTCCGTCCATATAATAACGGTACGATTTAACAGATTCGTTGGTTACTGAGGAACGGCCAGTACCTGCAGTGGCGACGGTATTTGTCAAGAAATTCCAACGGTCATTAAAAACAGGCTGCGAATAGATAAAATCATCATCATAGGTGTAGGTATATGATCCCTCAATGGAAAGACCTTCGATAGGTTTTAATTTTCCATAAAAGCGGGATACAAAGCGATTTTTGTTAATGTTCCCTTTTTGTCCATACAGGCGATGAAGCACATTGTTGGATTGCGGGTCGTCCTCTGGATTGTTGGGCGAACCAAATCGGCCATCTGGAGCCCTTAGCACCATACCTGGTGTACTAGCGCCTGCAAAGGTAAATACATCATTGATAATATTGGTGCCGATATCGGTCTTTGACACGACTCCATTGATATTTGCTCCCAGCGTAAGCCAGGGTTTTACATCAGCTTCTAGGTTAATGCGACCCGTATGACGTTTGTAGGTAGCTTGTTCAATAATGCCGGGATTGTCCAATAGGCCATAGGAACCGAAAAATTTAATTTTTTCACTTCCGCCTGTAAAGGACAAATTGTGGTTTTGGCTGATCTTGTTTTGGAAGAGATCAGAAACCCAATCTGTATTGGGATACTTCAGTGGATCCTGGCCAGCATTTTGTCTCCAAAGATCTATTTTCTCCTGTGAAAATGTAGGTTTTGCATTTGGATCGCCATTTTTGTAGCCTTCATTAATCAGCTCCATATAATTGGCGTAGTTGGAAACCATTTGGATGGTATTGGATGGTTTCTGGCTGGAGAAATAATTATTATAGGTAACCTTAAACTGTTCGATCTTTCCCTTTTTCGTCGTGATGAGAATGACACCATTGGCTGCGCGTGAACCATAGATGGAAGCCGAAGCAGCATCTTTCAATACCGACATACTTTCGACGTCCTGCGGGTTGATCAGGTTCATATCACCGATCACGCCGTCGATCACAACAAGTGGATTCGCATTGTTTAATGTACCCTGACCACGCACCCGCAGAGTACCGCCATCGCTACCTGGTCTACCTGAACCTTGATTGACATATAGTCCTGGTGCCTGACCTGCTAAACCTGCAGACAGGGAGGTAACGGGCCTGCTTTCCAGCACTTCAGACATTTGAACAGTGGAGACCGAACCTGTCACATTCTCCTTCTTCTGCGTACCGAAACCAACGACAACAACCTCTTCAAGCCCTTTAGATTCTTTATCCAGGGTGATTGTTAAGGGTGAACCGGCATGAGCAACAGTTTCGATGGTTTTGTAACCAATACTTCTTACCACTAAAGTGACATCTTTCTGTTGACTATTGAGTTCAAATAAACCGGTTGCATTAGTTGAAGTAGCTTGATTGGTCCCTTTGATTTGGATCGTCACGTTTGCAATGGCCTTACCTTCACTATCTACGACTTTACCTTGGATGGAACTCTGTTGTATGGCTAGCGAAAGCTTGCTATGTGTAAATTTAGGGGTCAACGGGGCGGCGTGGGAAGTTGCCAGATTGGATACGACCAACAGGCAGGATAATGGGATTGCCGCGTGCACCCAGCGATTTTTCGCAACGGATGCGTTTTGGATCTTGATCATAGGCTTTGTTAGATTTAATTGGATGAAAAAATGAATTTTCTGTACTGTGAATTTACAGCATTCAGTATGAACGATTCTGTCATTTCCTCGCAATCGTTTTCGTAACAATAGCCTTCAATAATGAAGTATTCTCTAGGAATTACAATGCGAAAAGGCTTATGATTTTAAAGGAAATATTTTTCGTTCAGAGAATGGACTATAGGGGTAAATATAAAGAGCCCAGTTGGGAATGGGCTCTCGTATCAATTCTTTGTAAGTCCTATTATATACAGCGTTTAGAATTCGATCCTATAGTTAATGGTTGGTATGATACCAGTCCATTTTTGCGGCTCGATGATACGTTTGCTGAAATTGTAATGCATCCCGACAGTGTTCTCTCTATTGAGGATATTTTGAATATCCAGAATAAGGAGATGACTCACCTTTTTACGATTTATTCGATAGGTGGATGAAAAATCAAGTCGAATATAAGGATCGGCAGTTAAGGTATTAATCTGGCTTTGATCGATGATTTCCTCATCTAAACGCAAGGATTCATCTTCCAATACCGGAGAGTATTTTCTTCCGCCGGCATAGATCAGTTTGGCATTCATACCAAATAGGTTATTTTTATTCTTTCCTACTGTCCATTCTTTTCCCAATAATAGATTACCGACATAGCGTGTATTGAATGTTGTATTGTATTCTTTCCCATTGAGTGCTTTGAATTTGGAATCAAATACCGAAGTGGTAGCCATAAAATAATAGCCTTTGCTAAGTGATTTTTCAACCGTTAACTCAACGCCATAATTTCTGCCTGTACCTTTATTGACGAGTTGACGATAGGTCGATGTACCAATTGCCGAAATATCTGACACATTCAGCAGGGAGAAATTCATTGCTGGATCTGAAGAAACCGGGACATTATATAAATGTTGATAATAGACTTCGGTCTTAACCCGGAGTGTACGACTCAGATTCTTTTCATATCCAATGACAGCTTGAGCAGATTTGGTAGGAGATAGCGCGGTATTATCTGTTGTATTTTGTCCGGTTCCGCTCTTGGCAAAATAATAGCTGAGGGGTTCTAAACGATTGTAAAGTCCGGTACCAAAGGATACCGTCTGGTCTGGAGCGACCTTCCAGTTTAATCCCAATCGGGGCTCTGCAGTCCAGCTTTTACTTAAGGAAAAATAGTTGGCATGTACACCCGTGTTTAATGTCAGACGGTCGGACAGCTCAGTTTTGAGTTGTGCAAAGGCGTCATACGTACTGGTACTTCCATTTTCATTGATCCTTTCTTTTAATGCCGCGAGTTTGGTATCGTAGGTTAGCGCATAGAGATCATAGCGAAGCAGGCTGGCATTGATACCCGCACGGATCGTATTTTTGCTGCTGGCTCTATAATTGAGGCTTCCAGCATAACGGATTGCGGTATTTGTAAATTTATCTTTGTGATATAGGCTAGTGACATAATCCTGTGTCAGGGTATCTGTTTTATTGGAATTGCGGCTGACCGATGCCGAAATAATATTTGTGAAATACAATCGATCATTGGCGATATATTGATGTTTTAGCCCGGCACTACCAGCGTTAAATCCCAAGTTCATGTCCTGCGCGTCTGTTCGTTCCTCCCATTCTTGGAAATTGCGTTTGGCAGTTTCCTTTATTTTTCCGAGGCCGCCAATCCCAAACAGTGAAAATGTTCCAGCTTTCTTGGTTGGAAATACAAAATTAAAGGAGAGATCCTGATATTTTGGGATACCGGTATCCGAGACTTTTACACCTACTTTTTCTAATAGACTCAATGAGGAGTACCGGTAGCTGATTAAATACGATGCATCGCTCCCTTTTTTGAAAGGACCTTCTAAAGTTGCACCTACTCCCAACACGCCGACATTGAATGTGTATTCGCGTTTATCGGTATTTCCTTTTCTAAATCTAAGGTCAAACACCCCCGATATCGCGTTGTTGTATTCAGCGGCAAGTCCACCGGTATAGAAGTCAGATTTTCCCAAAACCATGGTATTGAGCATACTGATCCCCCCACCAGCGGCTCCTTCGGCTCCAAAGTGGTTGGGATTTACAATTTCGATCCCTTCCAATCGCCACTGTAGGCTTTTAGGCGAATTTCCACGCACAATTATCTCATTGTCATCACCTCCAGCAACGACTCCGGGAAAACTCTGTGCCATTCTTGCGGGGTCAAAAAAAGCGCCAGCATATCGATTGGTCTCCTCAGGTGAAAATGAGCGTCCACTGGTCATGGCCATTTGATTTAAAGGTTGTTTTCCCGTATTGGCGTAGACGACAGCTTCGTTCAACGTGTTTGCCTGTGGTTCCATTTCAATGTTGAGTACATTCTCGCGCCCTGAGGTAATAAGCAACTCTGATAATTCTTCCTGCCTGTAGCCTGCCATGCGTATTTGTAGGACCTGGCGTCCTACAGGAACTTGCAGCAGCCTAAATTCGCCTTGCTGATCTGTACTCACAGATTTTGTATTGCCATTGGAGGACAGTACAATAGTGGCACCAATAATTGGAAGTCTTGTATTTTTGTCCAGGATAGTACCTTTAACAGTCTCGGTCACGACCCGTCGGTTTGTCTTCGTCGAATCTTGTGCCTGGGCAAGTGATTGCGTGGCCTGAGTCGCCAGCGCAATTATTAAGATTGATGTTAGTTTCATATTGATTAAGCTTTATCTCTATGACAGCTAACTTTCACTTTACCCTTAGTGATCAGTATAATTTTTTTAAACTGGTTTCTTTTCCTCGTCAAAAACTTCAAATTGCTGGAATGTTATTAACAAAAATGATTCTTATATCCAGTTAATTAACATTGTTATTAACATTTTTATCCTGTTTTTGATGAGATGATTTTTTTGAAAAAGACGGAGGGTAATTGGTGATTTCTTAGCCATATATTACTCCGTTTAGATTTGTATGCTGCCTGTGGACTGTCTACAGGACGAGCTTATTAAAAAAATAACTATTTTTTATCTATTTGGTTAAAAAGTATCTGTGCGCTGTAGCGGCCAGCTATATTGAAACGTTATGAAATTATAACTAAATGAGAACCAAGATGAGTAAATTATTTAGCGGAATTCTAGTATTGATTTTGTTTTGCAGTTGCAGTAAGGATACCATTAGTCCAGAAAAAATAGCACCAGAGGATGTGAAAAAACAATTGGAAGCCTATGATTGGATTCCCGCATTTTCTACGAGTGATACGAAAGATGAGCTGTATCATTATAAACCGGAAGATTGCGAAAAGGATAATAATTATTCTTTTTCTTTTGGCAATGATTTTCAAAAATTAAAGCTGCAGCCAGGAAAAGAGCTTTGTGGAGCCAATAAGGAAACCTTTGAACAGTCTATTTTAGATGGAAAGTCTGAACGATCTTTTACCTATGACAAAGAGAAAAAGAGCATTAAGTTTGCTGATAGCGATCAGTACGAAAGCTATGGTGTCCTTGTGGACGGAGATTATTTGGTCTTAACCTATCGAAATAACGATCCCCTTGCTTTTGTTATTCCCAGGGCATATTATTTTAAGGGAAAAAGTAAAGAAAAAAATAAGTAGCATTCCTATAACACATGAATGGAAAGACGGCTTGCCGTCTTTTTTTATTTAGGGATGTAAACAATTTTTTTTTACATACTATGAATTGTACATGTTTGCTACTGATCTCTTAACCATATTCACCATAATATTGAATATTCATATTGAAAATCATTTTTAATTACTGCATAAGTGTTGGCAGTTGATTGGTTCTATTGACGCTATTACTTAAATTTCTATAACAGAAAAATTATCTTGATTATTATCTTTAAATCCTTATTTTAGTCTTTTGGAAACCGGTTGCATAACCCCGTTAACTTTAAACTAAATGAAACTCCGAATATTACTTTTGACAGCGATGTCAACATTGCTTTATCCACAACTCCAAGCGCAACAATTGCCTTATAAGGATAGCCGTCTCACTACCGAACAACGTGTCAATGATCTTTTGGGGCGAATGACCGTGGAAGAGAAGGTGGGGCAGCTGAGCAAATTGCTTGGATGGGAAATGTATGAAAAGAAGGAGAAGTATGTAGGGGTGAGCGACAAATTAAAGAAAGCGGTCAAAGAGCAGCACATCGGGTTGTTGTGGGCAACATTGCGTGCTGATCCCTGGACGCAAAAAACACTCTTGAATGGTCTTAATCCGATTGAGGCTGCACGTGCGACCAACGCCATTCAGCGGTATATGCTGGACAGTACCCGTTTGGGAATCCCATTGCTGCTGTCGGAAGAGGCTCCACATGGACATATGGCTATCGGTGCTACGGTATTTCCGACGGCAATAGGGCAAGCGAGTACCTGGAATCCAAATCTGATTCAACGTATGGCATCAACAATAGCGCTGGAAACCTACGCTGTGGGTGGAAAAAATGGCTATGGGCCGGTCCTGGATCTCGCGCGCGACCCACGCTGGTCGCGGACAGAAGAAACTTATGGCGAAGATCCTTATTTAACAGGCAAGATGGGAACTGCAATGATCCGTGGTTTTCAAGGTGAGAAACTTGGACAACAGGATAAAATCATTGGTACATTAAAACACTTTGTCGCTTATGCTGCACCAGATGGTGGGCACAACGGTGAATCGGTATCATTTGGTGAACGGAGTCTAAGACACTATTTTTTACCACCTTTCGAAAAGGCCGTTAAATCTGGCGCAGGCTCGGTCATGACAGCTTATAATAGTATTGATGGAATTCCATGCTCTGCAAATCCCTGGTTGTTAAAAGATGTTCTCCGTAAAGATTGGGGCTTTACTGGATTTGTGGTATCCGATTTATTGAGCATTTCCGGCCTTAATGGGGGACATGCGACAGCCGCTACAGCGGAGGAAGCTGCTTCACAAAGTATACATGTGGGATTGGATGTTGACCTGAGCGGATCGGGATATGGTCCGAATCTTTTAAAAGCTGTGCAACAAGGTCTAGTGGAGCCTGCTGTATTGGATACCGCAGTAGCCCGTGTATTACGGATGAAGTTCAATCTTGGGCTATTTGATCGTCCCTATGTAGACGAGAAGCAGGTGATCCAGAAAGTTGCCACAGCGCAGAATAAATCTGTTGCCAGAGCGGTTGCTAGAGAATCTATTATCTTGCTAAAAAATGAAAAAAATATCTTACCATTAAGCAAATCGTTGAAACGCATTGCGGTTATCGGACCGAATGCCGACAATGCTTACAATCAACTGGGGGACTATACGGCTCCACAGGCTGATGGTAAGATACAGACGGTATTGACAGGCATTCGCGCAGCGGTAGGTAAAGGTACGCAAGTTGATTATGTAAAAGGTTGCGCTATCCGTGACACGACAAATTCTGATATTGCGGCAGCGGTGGCAGCAGCACAGCAAGCCGATGCTGTGGTTTTGATTCTCGGCGGTTCCAGTGCACGGGATTTTAAAACTTCCTACCAGGCAACAGGAGCGGCGAATGTAGATCCCAATACAGTCAGTGATATGGAAAGTGGTGAAGGGTTTGACCGTGTTTCGTTGGATATGATGGGTGATCAATTAAAACTTATGAAAGCGATCCAGGCAACAGGTAAGCCTGTGGTGCTGGTGACCATTATGGGAAGACCGCTTAATCTAAATTGGGCCGCGGAGCATATTCCTGCAATTGTGAATGCCTGGTATCCCGGACAGGAGGGAGGATTAGCCATTGCTGATGTCTTGTTTGGCGATTATAATCCAGCCGGCCGGTTACCGATTTCTGTACCACGATCTGTGGGTCAACTTCCGGTACATTATAATCATACAAAACCTAAACATCATGATTATGTGGAGATGTCCGCCAAACCTTTGTATGCTTTTGGCTATGGGTTAAGTTACAGTAAGTTTGAATACAGCAACCTACAGGTAGGACTGACCGAAGGCGCAGATGATTTTGTATGTACAGTATCCTTTGATGTCGAAAATAAGGGTAGTGTGACTGGCGATGAGGTAGCACAATTATATGTTGTCGATGAAGTCAGTTCGGTAGTAACACCCATTATGCAGTTAAAACAATTTGAACGTAGAGCTATTCCAGCAGGAAAGAAAGAGCGGTACACTTTCCAGTTGAGCAAAGAAGACCTCAAATTGTGGAATGCAACTAATGCCTGGAAAACAGAAAAAGGGAAATTCAAATTGCTAGTAGGTACATCATCCGATGATATTCGACTAAAAGGGGAGATGGAGCTAAAGAAGGATTATTAATTAATCCTTCTTCAACTTATAGGTATAGGTCGTGTACTTGTTCGATTTTGTCAAAGTAAGCTCTTTACTCTTCAAGATATAGCTGTATTCGTGAGCCAATATCAATCCCCAATCGAACTCCGCCGTCCAGGCATTTTGATCCTTGAAAATAATCTTGTTTCCAAGAATTTCATAGGTTCCTGAGCCACCAGCTGGATGTCTGTTTTTATTTGCAGAGGAAAAGAAACTATCCGCTTTAAATTTTACGATGACATCTCCAGTAAATTCTTCGCCATTAGTTTTGTTATAGGTAGTAAATATTCCTGAATAACTTCCCTCTAGGACTGTTCTGTTTTCGGATTTTTCCTTTGAGCAGCTGATAAAAACGAGCGAAGCCACAAAGAAAAAGAAGTTTTTTAATGGGTTCATAATTAGTTTTTTATAGCATAACGTAATGAAGCCTAATTTGCTACAGACTGATGACTTATTTTAATCGGATATACTTGATACTCTTTCTATTCCAGGTATAGGTGATATGTACTAGACCACTTTTATCCTGTATAATGGTCGGATAAGAATATTCATCTCCTTTGACCCCATCTTCCAAAGTTAGTGTATCATGCCAGTGAAGACCATCATGAGACGTTGCGACATGGAGTTTTGTGCGTCCTTCCCACCAGTCATTTCCAGCGATTGCTGGATTGTAAACGATCATAAATAGTCCATTTTTCAATCGAATGGCATCAGTAGCCGAGTTGGGGTTGAGCAGGTTGGTCGCCTTCCAAGGTCCCCAACTGTTGCCTTGGTCAGAGGAAAAAGCACTCATTACCTTATTTTCTTTACTGCGACAGAGTACCTGGAGGCGGCCATCTTTATGTTGAACAATACTCGGCTGAATGACTTGAATACTTGTGTCAGGCCGAATTGTATGAACAGACCAGGTTTTGCCGTGGTCGTGACTGATTTCCATATGTGCTTTCCAGATTTCGTCTTTTGATTCAGTACTGGAAGGGGATAATATATCCCCATTAGATAATGTAAATGGTTTGTTTTTGATTGGACCTAAAATACCATCGGGTAATGCCCGTGCTGCTGACCAGTGATGACCTTTGTCTATGGAATATTTGACGTAGCCTTTCCATTCGCGTGGATTAGGACCAATTTTATAAAACAAATAGAGGGTATCGTTCTTTGGCTGTTGATAGAGTACAGGGTTCCAGGTTGGATAACGCTTATCAGCAAGAATCCCATCTGCGATTTGGACTGCTGGTTGCCATTTGCCGTTTGTATAATGAGAACTCCATATCACCACATCGGGATTGGATTCATGTGTACCACCAAACCAGCAGGCCAGGAGGCTGTCTTTGCCGATGGATTGTATAGTTGATGCATGGCATTGTTTGAAGCGGACCTGTCCCTCTTGGAAGATCTGCTGAGACGAGATTATCTGGGGCTTATAGCTTTTACATGAATAAAATGTTAGGAGTAATAATGCTAAAAATAAGGTTATTTGTTTCATTCTGTTAGTATGTGCTGCTAAGTTCACAAGTGCTGTTTTTTTATAGCTAGTGTTTTTAGTTATTCGGGTATTAATGGAGGATGGAGATCGGGATGATTTGTATTTGCTGTTTTTCAATAGGCAAATGAAAGTCTTTGAAAATACCTGAAGTCGATCATCGTTATCGGATAATAAAAAAGCAGCTGATGTAATTCAGCTGCTTTTTTATTATTTGCTTTGCAATTGAATCGCGGTAGCATAATTGAATCTGGTGCCCGGACTTCTCAGGGTGATCTGATTATCATGTTGTGACCAATCCAAGCGACCTTTATGGCCCAAAATTGTGATTTTTTTCACTTTAAAATCCGCTGGAACCTGAAAGACATATTCATTAGGCTGTTGATAAGCGTCTCCCGCTGAAAGGTGAAATACATTGACGATCTTGCTGTCCTTACTTCTGGTGTAATAGTAGTCGCCTTGATGATAAGGGGCAACGGTACGTGTTGCATATACTGCGCTTTGATTGATTTTCATCCAAGCTGATAGTTCATTTAGACGATCATATGCTGCTTGGTCATAGTCACCTTTGGGGCCTGGGGCGATGTTAAGTAAATAGTTGCCACCACGGGAAATAATCTTGACAAGCGTTTCGACGATTTTCTTTGTTGGTTTGTAATTGTCATTGGGAACATAGCTAAAGGAGTCTCCCATAGTAATACAGCTTTCCCAAGGAATATCCAATGGATGCTCAGGGACTGCCTGTTCGGGTGTCACATAATTTTCCCAGTTTCCGGGAACAGTACGGTCTACCACGATAAGACCTGGTTGATTTTTTCGGGCCATACCACCGATACGGTCCATGTCAATATTTTGATCCACCTTGATCGTCTGCTGCCAGTCTACTGACTTGTCTACAGTTTCTAGGGGACGTACTTGTCCACCATCCAACCATAGAATATCCACTTTACCATATTCCGACGTTAGTTCATTGATCTGGTTGTAGGTGAAATCTTTAAATTTCTGCCAACGTTCAGGATATTTTTTCGGGTCATAATTTACATTTCTGTCCTTTGGTGGGAAATAGGGCCACCAATAGTATTCGGAGTGCCAATCTGGTTTGGAGAAGTAGGCTCCGATTTTGAACCCGTCGTTGCGAAATGTATTAAAGATTTCTTTGGTCACATTTGCCTTGGGATTGGAGGAGAAAGGTGTTTTGGTAGAAGTAATTTTATAATCCGATTCTTTGGTGTCGAACATTGCAAATCCATCATGATGTTTGGTTGTAAAGACCACATATTTCATTCCGGCTGCTTTTGCTGCGTCGGCCCATTTTTGAGGATTGAAATCTGTCGGGTTGAATGTTGTCTGCAGATTTTCGTAATTCTTGAGGTATTCAAAATAGGTTTTGCCATGCTCTGGTTTGCGTTGTGTCCAGCCTTCATCTTCGGGACAGATACTCCAGCTTTCAACAATTCCCCATTGACTGTAGGTTCCCCAGTGCATGAAAAGACCGAATTTCATGTCCTGCCATTGTTCGAGGTTTTCGATCACTAAGGGGTCTGTGGGTTTTTGGTAGCCACCCGATACATTGTGTGCTTGCCCAAAGGTCAATGTAGAAGTTGTTGCCAGCAATGCGGTTGATATAATGGTTGTCAGTTTTTGCATGTATAAATATAATGAAAATGAACATAAGAAAGCCACCCGAGAGTGGCTTTCTATTTGGTAGATGTAGTGTCGATTAATTGACGTCCCAGAAAATTTTGGTTGTTCTTGTGTCTTTTGCCCTCACAGCCTCATAATTTTTACTGTTGTTTGAGACTTCAGAAGAAGGATAATTCAACCTCATAGGTGGATTTGCAAAGTTCACAAGTCCGGCTACCGGAAAGGTTAAAACTGGATAGCCTGTCCGTCTTAATTCGGACCAAGCTTGCTGTGCCTGTAGAAAACCATAGTGTAGCCATTTTTGTGTATAGACTAACTCAAGGTCTTTATTTTTATCACCTGTGAATGTTACCGTGGATTTGTCAATGAAATCATTGATTATAGTTTCAGCAGGTTTAGTTTCGGTTTTTAAACCAGACTTATTTATATTGTTCAAATAGTAGTAGAAAGATATGGACTGTTTTAAGGCAGTGTTATAAGCCTCTTTTGCTGTTGCACTTGACCCCCATCTTAATTGAGCTTCAGCTTTAATAAAGTTGGTTTCACTGGCGGAAAATACAATGCCAGGAAGTTCTTTATTGTCAGCAAATGTTGTGGAGTCCAAAACAGAATAACTTTGATAGTTCTTTTCCATCTCAGTAGACGTGAAGGTAATCGGCATCGCTTTATACTCCTTGTTCGGTATAAATTTGTTATTTACGGTTACCCCAAATTTGTCATAGAATACTGGAATACGAGGGTCTTTTGATGGTAACATCACCTTGTTTAACATATGATCAGTAGCATAGTGATTAGGCCCCTCTATCAGCCCTTGTCTTAATGTACCCGTATAGTTTGTCAACGGCGCTAAAAGGATATCTTCTGTTTTTGGATCGTAACTGCCGACATTATTTCCATCTGCTAACGGGAATTGGCTTGGATTATTTAGGATCTCTAAAATCTCTGTGCGAGCTTTGGCTTCATCAACATTGGAGATTCGCATTAATAAACGAAGTCTCAAGGAGTTTGTGTATTTTCTCCATTTGCTAACATTACCGCTGTTTAGTATGTCATATTTTGCAAATTCTGGATTAGATTCTACGGTTCCGAAATAATTGTTTATCTCTTTTAAATCTGATATAAATTGATAATACAACTCTTTTTGCTCATCAAATTTTGGAAGTTTGATCACATTTGTTGCAGGCAGGCTACCAGCTTCACTGAACGGAATATCGCCATAGTTGTCTACTAGCTTCGAAGCTTCGTCTACGACAACTACTTTTGCTGCTTGTAAGATAATTTTGGCATTGGCTTGTTCTTCTGTAGGAAGTGCGGCATAGGCTTTTTCCATCGCTCTGTAAATACCCAATACACCCGGCGAATAGAAATCTACCCAGTAATCGTATGAATAACCATCATTTGGCTGATACATTGAGTTGGAAGGGATAAATGATGCGGTTTGTGTATAGATTGCCTGATTTGATAAAATGAAGGTTCTATAATGCCAATAGGAAGGTCTCACTCGGTCATTATTTAACAATTCAGCAAAGAACGCTGAAATACTGGCTTTTTCAGTAGCATCTGGATTTTGAAATTTTTCATCCAATTGCTTTTTACAACCCACCAAAGAGGTCAATGCAGTTGCCAGTGTAAATATGGTAAAAAATATTTTTTTCATGATTTCAGTAAAAAGTGATTAAAAATTAGCGTGTAATGAAAATCCAAAGCTTCTTGTAGCGGCAGAAGAACCTACGTCAACACCTTGAGCCCACCATGCATTTCCTACTGGAGCTTCCGGATCGAGATTTTTCAATGTTCTATAGAAATAGAATAGATTTCTTCCAATTAATGAAAATCTAAGATTGTTCATTTTGATACGCTTTGTAAAACTGTCCGGTATCTGGTAGCCAATGGAGAGTTCTCTTAATTTGATAAAGTTATTGTCATAGACCGCACCTTTTTCAGACCAAGAATCATCGCCCCAGTTAAACGTATTGAAGTAGTATTCTGCCCCGCTTAAATGTACATCGTTGGTTTTTCCTGTGTTCGCATTAACACCTGGGAGTGTAATGCCACTTTCTCTGTATGGAAGCGTATTCTCATAAAGCCCAGAAGCCATTCCATATTTAAGGTTTTCAGAGACCATTTTACCACCAAAACGGTAATCAGCTGTAAAATCTAAGCTAAAGTTTTTATAATTGAAGGTATTCGTCCATCCACCAATCGCTTTAGGCATAATATTACCGACCATTTTGTATTTGGATTTATCCATTACATAGAACCCTTCATCCGAAATAAGATTATTGCCATTGGCGTCTTTAGCGATATCGTATACATAGATATTTCCCAAAGTTTCTCCTGCTTTTGCCGTAATTTTTAATGAATTGGCATCAGCCGAATAAAAAACCAATTCGTCAACACCAGACAATAGTTCTTTGACTTTAGAGCGGTTGAAAGAATAATTTAGTCTAGAAGTCCAAGTGAAATTTTCGTTTTGAATAGGTGTTCCGTTAATAGATAGTTCTAAACCGTGGTTGGCTATTTTTCCAATATTGAGGAGTTGAGATGTCGCTCCTGTTGATGCAGGTGTTGTCAACCCAAGAATTTGATCTTCGATGTAGTTGTTGTAATAACTCGCATCTAGTCCTAATCTATTTTTTAGAAATTTCAATTCCAAACCGAATTCCATTTCGTATTTCCTCTCTGGTCTGAGATCTAGATTACCGTATCGATTTTTGTAGGTTAATGCTGGTATAGCTCCATTCACAGTTAATAAAGGAGCTTGAGTGTAGGCGATATTTGCTTCATAAATAGCCGCATCATTACCTACGATACCATACGAAGCACGTAACTTACCATAGGTAAACTTGTCGGATTTGATATTAAATGCATCACTAAAAATAAAGCTACCGCTAAGGGAACCATATTGATAGTTATTGTTTTGTGTAGGAAGAGTTGATGAATATTCTGAACGGTATGTTCCGTCTAGATAAGCAAAGCCTTTGTAGCCAATGTTTAATGAACCAAAGTAAGCGTATTTAAGCATTTCTTTTCGAGCATTCGTCGTTGTTGCCTGTGCTAAGCTATTACTTAAACTAAACCAATTCTCAGTAACAAGTCCGGAAGCGGTGCTTGACGATTGATCATCATAATTTTCTGATCGAGATTGAAAACCAACACTAGCAGAATAGTCGAAATTCTCATTGATCTTATTGCTATATGTCATCATTAAATCGCCATATAAAATTGAGTAGGCTCCTTTGGTTGTTGAATAACCTCCCGTGCTGCTTGATGGCGAATTGTACTTTGTTGCATTCTCAGTATACTGCTTATTTGTACTGGTGGCTGATGTAAAGTCATTTCCTATTCTACCTCTGAATTTGAGGTGATCAACCACATCCCAGTTTAACGTAGCACTGGTTAAGATACGGTTTTCAACTTCATCATAACTGTTCTTATATTGATTCCAGAAATAATCCAATAGATTTGATGCACGCATCGTGTAGATAAAATCTTCTGGTCGTCCTGTTCCTAATTTAGAATACTTATAACCATCTGATGTTTGATACGCTTTTTTCATAGCGGCCATATCTTCAGTTCGACTGAAGAAGCCGTCAAAACTACCAAGTACCTGACCCAATAAATACGTTCTATTATGTGTATTGGTGTTGATATAATTCGCTACGATATCAGTGGATAAACGGTTACTTAGCTTTAGAGAACTATTTAAATTAAACGTGTTTTTTGTTTGTTTGCTTCCAGGACTGGTACTTTTGTAATCCATACGGGTCGCACTCAAACGATAATTGAGTTTTTCAGTCTGATTTGATATTCCAACGTTTGCGGTGGAGTTGTATCCTTTGTCGAAGACATCATAGTAATTGTTTTTGCGTGCGACATAAGGTCTAACCTGACCATCCCACCATAGGACGTCTTCTCCCGTAAATTTTGGGCCAAAACTTGCGTAGGATCTAAAGTAAGGCCTCCGGCCGCTCGGGGATTTAGGATCAAGAATCCAACCTTCTGCAGTAGCGCCATTGGTCACGTTGATACCAGCATCATAGCCTGGGCCATATTCATTTTGAAATTTCGGTAAAAACGCTGCGCGTTCCAATGATCCAGTATAATTAAAATCGACTCCTAGACCACGTCCTTTTGTTCCCTTTTTTGTTGTAATCACAATCACCCCACTTGCAGCATCTGAACCATATAATGCACTGGCTGCTGCACCTTTTAAAATGGAGATGTTATCAATATCTGCAGGATTGATATCCAGCATCCCGTTTCCTCGGATTCTTTGATCGCGATCGAAGTTGTTGTTGTTGGCCCCGGCGGCACCATTTTGTTGATCGTTTCGGATAATAATTCCGTCCACAACGTAAAGCGGCTGGCGTTGGTAGTTTAATGAATTGATACCACGAATCTGCACATTTACAGCACTGGCTGAACCACCGGGTGCGGTGGTAATTTTTACGCCAGGTGCTTTACCATATAATGCGGAACCGAAGTTGGTATTTCCTGCTTTTGTAATTTCATCAGCCTTAATGTTGCTTACCGCGTATCCCAGGGCTTTAGATTCGCGTTTTATACCCATCGCCGTTACAACGACTTCATCGAGTGCCGCTGCATCGGAGGTCAATGTAACATTGATCGCTTTATTTGATCCAACGACAATTTCTTGTGTTTTGTATCCAACAATCGAAATTCTTAATGTTTCACCTTGGGCGGCTTGAATAGTAAAAGATCCATTGGCGATTGTCTGTGTACCCTTTGTCGTTCCCTTTACCGTTACGGTCACCCCAGAGATAGGCCCATTAGCGTCTGAAACAATTCCAGTAATGCTTTGCTGCGCGTAAAGGGATGTGGCACTAAATAGTGTACATAAGGCCAATCCGGCAGTTCTTTTGTAAAATAGACTCATGTTTTAGGTATTTGTGTAAATTATTAGTTTATTATGCGTGCTATATATTTTTCGATTACCAATGCTGTTGTACCCAGTTGTTGAGCGCATTTGTGCAAGTTGGAGATACTGAGCATTGTTTCTTTTGCAATTTTTGGAATGCTGTATTCATTGATAGCAACTTGGATATGCGGTGTTAATATTTGACCTATTTCAGCCCCCCTTCCGCTTATGATTATTTTGTGAGGATTGAGGATATGAATTAGTGTGGATATTCCTTTCCCTAGTAAATAACCGATTTTCCCCGTGTTATTAATGGCAACTTGATCTCCGATTTTGACGGCCTCTATGAGTGCTTCAATTTTATTGTTATGTTCCCCTTCAAGTTTTTCATAAATTGAATATTCACCCTTTTTGATGTCATTTTGAATATTGCGAATAGCCGCACTAATGGACGCTTCGACTTCGAGACATCCTCTTTTTCCACAAGAACACAATGTCAATGTATCAGAAAGCGGGATATGACTGAATTCGCCAGCAAATCCTGAAGTTCCCTTAAATATATCATCGTTGATAAGGATACCTAGGCCAACCCCCCAGTTAAGATTAATAACCAGCGAATGTTGGGAAGCTTGTGCGGCACCGAATTTTTTCTCTGCCCATGCAACACAACGGGAATCATTGTCTATAGTAGCGGGAATATTGAATTTAAACTCAATTTGCTCACGGATGTTGTATAAGGGAGAATATTCGTTATATGATTCATTTAGTCCAGTTTCAGAATTGACAAATCCGGGCATACTAATTCCGATGCCTATAATCAATTGCGTATTTATGTGATGTGTTGAAAGAAAATGAGCCAGGCCGTCTATAATTAAGTTCGAAGCTTTTGGATCCTTTAGATCAATTGGGATGTTATTTTCAGCGCAAAGTACCTCCGCTCTTAAATTCGTTGATGCTATTGAAGTGTAAAACTGGTCAATCGATATACTGATGACGATATGAGGTAAGTCTTCATTTAACATATATTGAATAGCCTTTCTCCCCCCGGTAGATGCGGCATATCCTTTTTCGACGATGATGTCTTTTGTCAACAAACCATTCAGCTGTTTTGTAACGGAAGGTATGCTCCTGGATAGGGTGTTTGCAATTTCCGCAATCGGTTGCATCGGCCGGTAATACAAATTTTTTAATATATCGACAACCATATTAGTTCAACTTCAGTGAGTGGTGATTTTGGTTTGTAAGTTTAAACAGATATTATTTTACCTAATATCTAAGTTAGTATGCACAACGTTAGTCTTTCCCAAGTCCGAATAACTGAATGAGCTGCGATCCAGACTATGTTGATGTGATAAAGATATGTAGTATTTCTATTAAGTTCAAAATTCTTTTTAAATTTTTTAAAAAGAAATGTTAAAATTATACATATAATACATAAGATGGCTGTGTCTTATTGTGAAATTGAGAATATAATATGTAACAAATTGTTTATATTTATATAGGGTTTGATCAGATTTCAAGCCGATTACCTTCAATTATAAATAAACAATTATGAAAAAAAATCAAATTTTCAAAAGCTTGCTATGCTTAGGAGCTATCCTAAGCTTTGGCTTCACAAAGGCAGATTTAAATTCCAATGCCGAACGCTATTTAACGGCTCCTTCTTCAAAATCGAAAATGGTTATTAAGGCAGCTCTGCCAACGGTACTGAATGGGATATGGAGCGAATCGGCCACAATAGGTTCAGGTCCGATGCCGGCTATGAATTTCGTTGCTTTATACCCCAATAGATGCACTGATGCCGTAGATACGGAATGGCAGGTTTCACCTTCGGCAACAATTACATATGATTCGGGATTGGATTGTCTCTTGGAAAACCATACTGGTGTACGGATACAATTTTCTAATAGCGGTACATATACAGTTTCGGCGCGGGTAAAAAATAAAGATGGGGTTTGGACAAATTGGGCTTATACGACAATTACCAAGATGTAGGCTCAAGTGATTTTTTCAGGACGATCTAATTGGTAACATATCGGATATTCGCATCATTATGATTAGATTGATGACTCAGATAAATTCAAAATGGTCGTATTGAAAAATTCGGGCATAAAGGCTATATAAAAAAAGGAGGTGTATCTATGATACACCTCCTTTAAATTTGACTTGTCGTCTAAAAAAATTATTTCTGTTTTGCCCACCAAAGTGGTGTCAAGACTTTATCAGCACCACCCAATAGCGATACCGCATTTTGGTATTCAGCAGGATCAGTATCCCTAAATGAAGAAGGGAATGCTAATCGTTGTGGAAAGAATTTGATATTGCTTGTCATAAAGTTTGCTGATGTAAGATCAGGCAAGTTCGGTAAAGCATTTTCAATCGCAGGATTTTCATAGAATGGTAAACCCAATCTTCTTTGATCATTCCAGGACTCTAATGGTAACCAAGGTAAATTAGCGATGAATTTTTGAGTAATAATCTTCGTCAATAAGTCATTGCGTACTGTACCATTTTTGTAAAGTGAGTTGACCGGGTATTTAATGCTTACTGTACCGGCAGCATTGGTATAACCATCGATATAATCCATGGTATGTGCATCACCTGGTTCCGCAATATGTGTGAAACTAACTGATGTACCCACTCTGTTATAGTCTGTAGAGCTTAGGTATTCCGAAGCAAACTGACCTACTCCCCAGTAATCAAAATTAGCTCTGACACCATTTTCATAAGCTGCCTGTGCTGTTGTTCCAGTTACCCATCCTTTTAGAGATGCTTCAGCTAAAAGGAAATAGGTCTCCCAGTTGGCAAAGAAGATGCGACTATTTGCACTTCTTCTGAACTGAACCGCGATTGCTGGAACTTTACCAACTAATGTGCTTCTTAAACGGTTGTTTGTTCCCTTTGCGGCCCAGTCTCCTAATGAAAATGCATTCCAGGTATACTTTGTATTTACCGCAATTTTGGTATTACCATTCACTAAGGTATCTACCGTTTTTTTAGAGTCATCTCCATTGTCGAAGAAATTTTGATTGTTAAAATCTCCAGGAATAAAGAATGCCTTCAATGCGCGTGGGTCTATTTTATTTGGAAGACCATCCAGCCAGTAACCAGCAGAAGGATCATTAGTCATGCTGGTGAAATGGTTACTGTAACGCTTACCAATGTAGTTCTCTGCTTTTATTGAAGATTTCAAATCTTGAGCAACTTGCTTTTCTGTTTGAATACCACCTAATCCAAGATATAGATTATTTAATGTCGCTGAAAGCGCCTGGTAGTTCCAGCTGCGGCTCATAACGCCAGTCAATGGATCCCAACCGTCTTTCTCGGCAACAGTGAAATTGTCCGCTGTATTGCTGATGTACTTATTGGTAGCGACAGCGGCTTCAAACTCTGATTTTGCTTTGTTTGCATCAACCTCAGATAGGCGCATCGCCAAACGCATCCGCATTGAATTAGCATATTTGATCCACTTCTCATCGTTAAACCCATAGGCACGGTCAAATTTCACGACATCATCAGGAACCTTAATGCCAGGTTTTATTTTGGATGTCGCATCTTTAAGTTCCTCGAAAAGATAGTAGTAAACATCTTTCACCGAACTGTATTTAGGATTGACTCCTTCTGCAAATGCAATAGGGGTAGGACCAAAATTATCCGTTACCTCACTGATCAGGTATGCTCTCCAGATACGGGAAATCTGTAATAAATTATTGGTATAATCTTTTGCGGATCCAGCGTTGATTTCATTGGTAGCAACTTCAATTCCTTTGGTTGCATTTTTGATCCATTCAGCTGAATATCTATAATACTCTTTAGACCAATCATCATTTACTGTTCCAGTAGCTAAACCGTTGGTCATATGCTGTCTTCCAGTGGTCTTCCAGTCGAGGACAAAGATACGTTCAGCGATATTGGGATCTTGTTGCGCACCCGTAAGTGAATTGTTAAAAAAGAATTCTATTTTGACCTGATCGTCATTGGCCTTATAAGGGTTGACGTTCATCTCTTCAAATTTAGAGCATGAGCTGATTACTCCTCCCAGAAGTACTGCAAAACCTATTTTTGCTATGATATTTTTCATGATTTATCGTTTTTATTGATTAGAAGCCTAAAGTGACATTAAGGAAGAATGATCTGGATGTTGGCGTAGAGAAGTTCTCAAAGCCTGTCGCATTCGAATTGATTGCAAATACAGATTCTGGATCTACACCATTTGCATAACTTTTAATCATCCAAAGATTATTTCCTGTCAAGCTAACTTTAGCGCGTTGTACAATGCTGTTGCCCAGTATGCTTTTTGGGAAATTATAGCTTAATGTCACATTTCTCAAACGGATATTGGTTGCGTCATACACATTTTGTTCTGTAATACCGTAGTTTCCTGAAGTGGAAGTCACTTGCGTCCAATATAATTGTTGCGTGGTTTGAATTGTATTTTTTGTGTAAGAGCCATTAGATGCGATCACGCCATCTACGACAAACGGATTGCGCTCGCCATTTGGAGCTGTGACTTCAGCATTACCATTTGCCTGTAGATTTAGATTTGTTCCGGAGAAGAATTCACCGCCAAATCTTCCGTCTACTTGGAAGCTCAACCCAAAGTTTTTGTAAGCAAAATTATTGTTCCAACCTACCAATGCTTTAGGGGCTTGGTTTCCGAGTTTGTGCAAGCCGCTTGCAGCCTGTGGCAGTCCACTGCCATTTAAGATCAATTGACCATTAAATTCACTATTCGGATCTTCAACTCTTAGAAATTTAGTGCCATAAATATCACCATATAATCCACCTTCAAGGGCACGGATAGAAACGTTGTCATAAGATCCTAATGGGTACATATCTACACCGTCAGCAAGACTGATGATCTTATTTCTGTTTCTTGAAAAGTTCAGGCTTGAATTCCAGGTTAATTGATCTTTATTGGTTAATATCCTTCCGTCCAATACAATTTCAAACCCTGAGTTCTGAATATTTCCAGCATTGATTTTTTCATATTCATAACCACTATAAGGGTTCATCGGAAGATCAATCAACTGGTTGGTTGCATTGGTTTTATACCAAGCAAAATCCAACCCCAATCTGTTGTTGAATAATCGGGTGTCGAAACCAAATTCGATGGTTTTGATTAGCTCGCTCAGGATGCTAGGGCTATATTTGGTATTCCCCATACCAGCGGTGGTATTACCATTTGGATCTTTTCCAATGTTGTAAACATTATACAATTGGAAAGATGGAAGATCGTTACCAACTTCAGCATAAGATCCTCTCAATTTCGCAAAAGATAACCAGCTAGGTAATGAACCCCCAGTTTTGTTAATCATATCCGAAATTACCCATGATCCACTTACGGAAGGGTAGAAGAAAGATCTGTTGTCCAATCCTAGCGCTGATGACCAGTCATTTCTTCCAGTCACATTAAAGAATAGGTAGTTGTCGTAATTGATTTCCGCGGTAGCGTATAGTGAGTTGATCTGTTTTTGCAGTAAACTCTGTTCGATCGTAGGAAAAGATTTACTGTTGTTGATGTAGAACAAGTTTGGAACCTGAAGTTCTCCTGTACTTGCATCTATCCCAGTAGATCTCGTTTTCATAATTTGTCCGAATACAGAAGCAGATCCACCCCATTTTCCAATCAAGTTATCTTTACGTGCATTTAAAGCTACAGTGAAGTTATTCTCAAAGAATGTATTTTTACCAACTCCATAACTACCACCTGTAATCAATGGGCTACCGCCGTAAGTTTTGTTTTCATAATTGGTTGTATACTGATCACGCCCAAATCTTGCTTCAGCATCCAACCAATCATTGAATTTGTACTTGATGTTTCCATTCATGATAAAACGGTCACGGATATCGTTATTCAAACGGTATTTTTCCAACCAGTACGGGTTCATTGTTTTATTTTCACTTGTTCCATACCAAGCCATATCCCCCACTGCATTCAATGGGTTTTTAAAATCCAGAATATTCATGGAACGAGGCATGGTAAACAAAGTGCTATAAACATTTGAATTGTTTTGGCCCGAAATAGGTCTATTTTTGGCATTCATATTCATGTACTGCACTTTGACATCAGTGGTCCAGCGTTTGTCAGGGCCAAATGATGAGGTAACTTTCGTCATCAAATTGATTCTCTCTAATGAAGAACCCGGGATCTTACTTTGATCATTTAGATAGGTTGCAGAAGAATAGATGTTGGTTTCACCCAGCTGTTGTTGAAAAGCAAGATTTTGTGTGTGATTAACACCTGTGTTAAAGTATGCACCAATATTGTCATATACTTTAGTTGCTTTATCGCCCCAGCTTGTCGTGCTTATTGGATTGTAAACACCATCTTTTCCTTGACCATAGCTGTTTTGAAGCTTTGGTGTCATGAATATAGTTTCAAGACCAATGGTGGAAGAATATGTGATACCAGCACCTTTTTGTGCTTTACCTGATTTGGTTGTGATGACGATGGCACCATTACCAGCTCTTGATCCATATAACGCTGATGCTGCACCGCCTTTAAGGACAGACATACTCTCGATATCGTCGGGGTTGATATCGCCCAATCCGCCACCCATATCGGTTGCTGGATTCCACATGTCATTGTTTTTATCACCATTTCCTTTCATACCGCCAAGGAAATTATTCATCGGCACACCGTCAACAATGATTAATGGCTGATTATCTCCTGTAAGTGAGTTGTTACCACGAAGCGTGATCTTAGTCGAAGATGCTGGACCTGCAGAACCTTTGATCACCTGAAGTCCAGAAACTTTACCAACTAAAGCATTCGCAACGTTGGTTTCTTTGGCATCTGTAAGTTGTTCGGATTTAACCTCTTGAAAAGAATAACCTAATGTTTTCTTTTCTCTTTTTATACCCATTGCTGTCACGACGACTTCTCCTAATGTCGAAGCATCTGCGGTCAATGTAACATTAATCGTTTTAGTCGAGCCAACAACGATTTCCTGAGTTTTGTATCCGACGATTGATAGACGGATTGTTTCTCCTGGAGCGGCATCGATATTGAATGATCCGCTGGCGTTCGTTTGTGTTGCCTTTGTAGTTCCTTTGACTGCTACAGTAACCCCTGAAACAGGTCCCTTGTCATCAGATACTTTACCCGTAATAGTTTGTTGTGCATAGAGGGCTGAAGCACTAAATATAGTGCATAATGCTAGGCCCGTTGCTTTTTTGTAAAATAGACTCATTTTTTAGGTAATTAAGTAAAGAGTTTAATTCGTTAAAATGCGATTGATATAATGTTCGACAACTAATGCAGCTGTCCCTTTTTGTTGTGCAGTTTTGTGTAGTCCGGAAATTTCTATTTCAGTCATTTTAGCTATTCTCGGAATACTAAATTCATTGATGGCATTCTGGATTTGCGGTCCTAATATATTTCCGATCTCGGCCCCTCGACCACTGATGATAACTTTATTCGGATTGAGGATGTGAAGCAGGGTAGAGATGCCTTTTCCGATCATAAAACCGATCTTTCCGATATTGTAAATAACCAATTGATCGCCTATTTTTGCAGCCTCAATGAGTGCGTTATTTTTGTTGCTCATGGTTTTGATGAGCGTACTGTAGATAGAGTATTCTCCTTGTTGGATGGCTATCTCCGTTTGCTCTATGGCAGATTTTAAAGATGCTTCTACTTCGAGGCAGCCCCTTTTTCCACAAGAACATAGACTGTTGGTGTTCGAAAGCGGGATATGACTAAACTCACCAGCGAAACCCGTAGCACCAGTAAAAATTTCACCATTAATGATAATCCCTAAACCTACTCCCCAATTCAGATTAATGACTAAGGTATGGGTACTGTCGACTCCACCACCAAATTCCTTTTCGGCCCAAGCGACACAACGAGAATCATTGTCGATTATCGTTGGAATATTTAATTCTTTTTCAATTAAATCCTTGAGATGATGGATCGGTTCATGATCAGCAAATGAATCATTGACACCGAGGGTCGTATTGACAAAACCAGGCATGCTAATTCCTATTCCTATAATTTTGGTCTTGTTTACATTGTGACTATTGATAAGCATCTTGAGCGCTTCAATAATCTTAGGGCCAGCAGCGGACTCGTTGAGGTCTATTAGAATGTCTACTTGCTCATATAGGATCTCCTGTCTCAGATTGCAGATATGGATGGATGTATAGAATTGATCAATGGATATGCTTACAATGAGTTGATCGACCTCATCATTTAATGCATATAATGCAGCTCTTCTGCCGCCAGTGGATGCGGCTAAACCCTTGTCTGCAATAATGTGCTGATCTAACAATTCATTAATTGCCTTTGTAACTATAGGGGTGCTTTTTGCGAGACTTTTGCAAAGTTCTGCAATACATAACTCCTTCAGATAATACAGATGTACAAGGATTTTCTCCTTCAATTCCATTACGTTATGTGGGGATGCGTTAGTGTTTTCCCATTTAGTGAGCGCTAAAGATATGTTATTTTTGTGTTAAGTGAAAATAACTTTTTGAATATTTTTAAAAAGTATTCTGTTTTATGTGCCTAATTTTATTTTGTATAAAAGAAAAAACGCCCCAAATTTGGGGGCGTTTAGAATGAATAGGTATCTATGGTTTTATTTTACATCCCACCAAACCCTTGTTTTTTGCCAGTCATTAATATCCATTTTTTTAGTGACAGCGTTTACATTGTCCAAGTTGTACTGGTATTCCTTTTCTGCATAATTTAATCTTTTTATTATGCCGAAGTCATTCTCATACAGATTGTCACTTAGAGTTGCTTTTGGCGTGGCATCCGTTTGTCTTAGAAGCGACCAGGCCTCATATGGTTGTCTAAAGTTGTCCAACCAACGTTGTGCATAAATTAATTTTAACGCATTCGTAGTGCTAGCCGAAGTTGAAAATGCAACTTTCGGATTGGCTAAGATGGTATTTAGTTGTGCCCCAGAAGGTAAAGAAGTGGGTTTATTCTCTTTCCAGACCACACTTTTCATTGCCATCGTCGTCCAAAAATTTATTGATGACTTGACGCCATTTTCATATTCTGTTTTAGCTGCAGCTAAGTTTGCAGAGGATCCAATCCCTTTTGCCGCTGCTTCTGCTTTTAGAAAGTAGACTTCTGCTGCAGTAATAATCAATTCCGGGATATTTTTATCACGGCCAAAATAATAATTAACGTTTGACAATAAATTGCCGGCACCCTTATCTGACCAGTCATCATCTCTTCTCCGGTTATAAGGTTCGCCACCATCGGACATGGCGACGTTTTGCGGCTTGGGCACCCATTCATTTTTAGCATTTGTTTCAAAAAAGATTTTGGCTCTTGGATCGAAGATTCCAGAACCATCTTTGTTGTTATTGTTGCTCAGCATTTCCCATGCGGTACTCCCCATGCGTAAATATATTCCGGCGTAGAATGACCATTCACGCCATTCGCCAGTAAAATTTTGGACAGCGGGTGTCAATCCTATATTTTCAATATTTTCTAGAAGTGGTAAGGCCAAAGCCTCTTGCACATGGGTGGCTGCAACTGTTCCATTTGCGTCACTCATGCGTAGTGCATAGCGTAAACGTAAAGAATTGCCAAATTTTTTCCATAAGGCAATATCACTATTCAGCAGCGATTCGGATGCACCGATGGAGATTTGATCAGAGGAGCTTGTTAGGCTTGCCACCGCAGTTTTTAAGTCATTCAATAAGCTTTCATAAATACTTTTTTGACTATCAAATGCTGCCCTGTAGTTATTTGGTCCTTGATCAGCTTTCCCCGCCTCTGTATAAGGGATGTCACCAAAGATGTCGGTCATCTTGAATGTCTTGTAGGCTCTTAGGATCGTCAGCATGGCCTGCAAATTTTGATATTTAGCCTTATCCGGAGATTCATTGATCAATTTTTCAGTCAATCGAATGGAAATAAGCGCCCGGTAGTAATTTTCCCATAGCTCGTTTGCTGCATTCTGTCTCGAATAAGCCGAATTCCCTACAGTAGTCGCCAATTGAGTGATTGGATAAATCCAAGTGTTGGAAGTCGCTTGTTCTTGAGCTCCAAGTTCCATGCTGGCCACAACCCCATTAAAGAGACTTTTTATGTCTGCTGTTTGCGCGTCTTTCCAGGGCGCATTCATTTCATCAAAATCTTTGGTACATGATGTTGCTATAGCTGTCCCCAAAAATAGTGAACTATATAAGAGTGTTTTTAGATATTTTCTTTTCATGATTTCCAATTTTTAAAATGATGCACTAATACTAAATCCGAAGGAACGGACACCCGGAAGGGCGCCAAATTCGATGCCTTGTGCATTACCAATACCATTGATCGCTTCAGGATTTAAATTCTCTGGTAAACTCGTGTAAATGTAAAATAGATCACGACCAATGAGCGATGCGGACATCCCTTGGAAGAATTTAGTTTTTTGAACCACAGATTTTGGAATTTGATAGGTTAATCTGACTTCGCGTAGTTTAGCCCAAGAATTTTCTAAAACAGCCAAACTTCTAGGCATTTTGATATCTGACCAAGCAGCATAAGATCCAGCATATTTCCACATATAGTGAACGACATCTTTATTTTCCGTTCCATCAGCAAATACACCGTCCAAAATTACACCATGATTTGCTTTTGATCCATCTGGATAGGTGTATGGCAAGCCTCCGCCATCGCGTTCCAATAGGGTCTGTGGTGAAAGACCATTACCCATGGCTGTGGAATAGCTCCCGCTCCAAATATCACCCCCCCATTTGAAATCAGCCAATGCATAGAGTGAAAAATCTTTATAGCGTAGATTGGTTCCCAGACCACCTGTTAATTTTGGATTAGCATTACCAATTGGTACCTGATCGCCAGTTACTTTATACCTCGTCCCAGTAGGATTTCCTTTTCCATCCAATACACGTTCTACAAGCCTTCTATCGCTGTTTTCATAGTATTCGAAGTCCGATCCATAGATTGTTCCAAAATTGTCACCTACTTTCACTTTCATCGTGACTCCATAACTCCCGAACATCTCATCTAAGTAATATTCGTTAATGCCTGGAGCCAATTTAACAAGCTTGTTCCTGTTATGCGCGCCATTTAATGTCAGATCCCACGAAAAATCCTGCGTTTTAATCGGTGTTCCCCGTAAAGTAAATTCAATACCCTGGTTTTGGAGTTCTCCTGAATTTGTTCGTACACCAGTAACGCCTGAAGAAGGAGCAACGTTTAGGTCGATAATTTGATCAGTGGAATTGACTTTGTAGTAAGTAAAGGTCAATCCCAGGCGGTTTTTCAAAAAGCTCAGATCTGTTCCGAGTTCATAGGAAGTTGAACGTTGTGGTTTCAGTAAATCTACAGGCAATAAATTATTTGAAATTTTGCGGATCGGTTGGCCATTAAATGTTCCGGTACCATAGATATATGAGGTCTGGTAAGGTTTTGTTCCAATCGCGCTTTTCGCAAATGCGGCTCTTAATTTTCCATAGTCGAACCAACTGGGTTTGCTTGCCCATTTTTCGGTAAAGACGTAGCTTAAGGAAGCTGCTGGATAATTATAGCTCCTTGTTTTGCTAGGCAAAGTTGAAGCCCAGTCATTTCTGAATGTTCCCTCAAAGAACAGGAAGTTATCATACGAGATATTGGCTATTCCAAACAAAGAATTTATTTGCTGTTCCATCCGTTCTTCGGTAGGTATAAAACCTGAAACCGAACCGTTTTTATTGATATTTGCTAAATAAAATAAGAATGGATCATTGAACGGACCGTCATTAAATCCTTGTATACCGCGATAATTGGATTTCCAGGAACTTGCTCCGAACGAAAAACTCCCACTAAATTTGGATCCATTTAAGTTCTCCTTATGCACAGTCGCTAAAAAATCAAGATTTCGGTCTGTTGTTTTATAAAGTTCGTGTCCATATTTCCCTTGTAAGCCTTCTTTGTCCGTTGGGTAGGATTTCTTGTCGAATTCGTCAGAAGAGAAATTTCCTGAGGCTCTCCCCATTAAAGTTAACCAGTCTGTTAATTCAGCATTTAACTTTACGGTTCCTAATAGCTGATCACGGTTCAGTTCAGTATTGTTCATGAAAATGTTCCAATATTGATTTCTTCCATATCCACCATAAGGATACCCCATATTGTAGACAGAGCCATCTAATAAATTTTTACTGCCATCGGGATTTCTGTAAATGTCTTTTTCAAGATTTTTATAATCCCGGGACATACCGTAGGTTGAAAATTTACCCCAGGAGTTATCACTATTACCGACATCTGGAGAATTAAGACGATAAAAGTTAATATAACTAGCCGAGACGTCTGCTGTTACTTTCTTCGATATTTTGACGTTAGTTCCTAGATTGAAGGTGTTATTGTTAAAGTTGCTATTGGGAATGATAGAGGTGTTGTTTTGGCGTGTGTAAGATAAACGTACACTTCCTAGTTCATTTGCACCACTAAATGCGACATTATGGGTTTGTGTATTCCCTGTACGGTAAAATGATTGAATATTGTCCGGTTGTGGTGAGTAGTTTCTCTTGGTGCCATCCCACCATAGGATTTCTTGACCCTTCATTTCGGCTCCCCATGAAGCACCTGTTCCGTACCAGCTAAAGTAGTCCCAGGTATTTTTCCCTCCCGGGACAGTACCGTGACTAAGCCATTTCTGGTCAGTAATATTTGTTCCGGACCAAGGGTCTGCACCTGGGTATCTTAATTGACCATTAGCGTCTACAGGTAAGGTTGGAATGGCCGAATATAGCGCGATCGCTCCGCCGTATCCGTATTTGTTTTGCATTTCTTGATAACGATAGGGGTCATTGGAACGAAATGAATAATTATAGTCAATTCCAAGTCCTTCTTTCAGTTTTCCTTTTTTTGTTGTTATTAAAACAACACCATTACCACCTCGTGCGCCGTACAATGCGGCCGCAGTTGGTCCTTTCAATACACTTACATCTTCAATATCATCCGCGTTGATAAAATTTAATATCGAACCCCAGTCCTGATAGGATCCACTTGCTTTGGTAATGTCATTTCCTTTACTTGTAATTTGATTGTTATCTATGGGCATACCATCAATGACATAGAGCGGTTGATTTGCTCCGGTTAATGAGGCTGCACCACGTATAACCACGCGTTGCGATCCCCCTTCAACACCATTAGACATGCTGATGTTCATTCCCGAAACTTTTCCCATTAGTCCAGTGGCAACAGTTGGTGCATTTGTTTGGGTAAGTTCACGACCACCAACTTTTTGTACTGAATAGCCCAGTGATTTGGCTTCACGTTTGATTCCTAATGCTGTAACGACAACTTCATCCAGGCTTGAATCATCGTTAGAGAGGGTTACATCGATAGTCTTTGTTGCATTGACTTGAATTTCCTGAGGTTTATATCCGACTATGGATATACGTAACGTTTCTCCTTGACTTGCTTGGATCGTAAAACTTCCGTTTTCATTGGTTTGGGTAGCTCGATTTGTTCCTTTTACAGAGACTGATACCCCAGCAATTGGTCCGTTTGCGTCCCTTACTGTACCCGTAATGGACTGCTGTGCATATAGCGATGTGACACTAAATATGGTGCACAACGCTAAACCTGCAGCTCGTTTTTGAAATAGACTCATAATGTAGGTGTTTGTATGAAAATAGTTTAGTTAATAATATTATCAATCAAGTGATCAGCAACCAATGCTGCAGTTCCCATTTGCTGCGCATCTTTGTGTAGTGACGAAATTTCTATTTTCGTCATTTTTGCTATCTTAGGAATACTGAATTCATTAATAGCAACTTGAATTTGGGGTGCTATGATGTCACCTACTTCTGCTCCACGGCCACTAATGATTATTTTGTTTGGATTGAGAATATGAAGTAATGTGGAAATACCTTTCCCTAACATATAGCCAATCTTCCCGAGGTTATTAATTGCAATTTGGTCGCCTAATTTTGCTGCTTCGATCAATGCATCTGCTTTGTTGGAATTTACTTTAACAAAGGTTGAATAAATTGAATATTCACCATTCTCAATATCGGATTCCGTGTTTTGTATTGCAGCGTTCAAAGATGCTTCAACCTCTAGGCAGCCTCTTTTCCCACAAGAACAGAGCGTATTTTTGTCAGATAGCGGGATATGGCTAAATTCGCCAGCAAAACCTGTTGCACCTTTAAAGATCTCACCATTTATAATGATTCCTAAACCAACACCCCAGTTTAAATTGATAACGAGTGTATGCGCGATGTCCACACCGTGGCCGAATTCTTTTTCTGCCCAAGCGATACAGCGGGAGTCATTGTCGATGACAGTTGTTATGTTTAGTTTTTCTTCAATTTGTTTGTAGAGGTGGTGAAGGGAGGAATTTTTAGGATAAGAATCGTTGATTTTTTCTTCGGGATTAACGAATCCTGGCATACTGATGCCTACGCCGATGATTTTCTTTTCTTCTATCTTACTTTCCTTGACAATATCTTCTAGCTTTTGGAGGATAATTTCGCCAGCATTCTGTTCTTTGAGATTAATAGGTACATCTTTTTGTTGGGCAATGATGTTATGGGCCAAATTGGAAATCGTGAAGGAACTATAATGTTGATCTATGGCGATACTGATGATAAGGTAGGGAAGTGTATTATTTAGACCATATTTGGAAGCGCGGCGTCCCCCGGTTGATTCGCCTAAACCGTTATCAAGAATAAGTCCTTGTTTAACCAACTCGTTAATGTTTTTTGTAACGATTGGAGTGCTTTTTGAAAGATTTTTTGAGATATCCGCAATTGATTGCGTCTCATTATAATATAATAATCTTAATATGTCGGCTTTCATCGGTATAATTGGCTTGTGAAAGAATCGGTTATAATTGTAATATAAAGATAAAGTATTTTGTGTATAAGTTCAAAATACTTTTTAAATATTTTTAAAAAGTAGAAAGCCTAGACTTGATTCTAGGCTTTCTGTGCGGGTAAATATTGAGCTAAGTGTTATTCGAAATTGGAATTGCTCCAATAAGGATTTACATTTCTTAGATTTTGCGGTACCCAAAAGATTGGATTTGTGAAATTGTCATCCGATTTGACTTTCGCATAATTATCTGGGTTGTTTTGTTGTTCTGCTGTAGGGTATCTTAATCTTTCAGGGAACGGTTTCATTACTTTTCCATTAAAAGTCATTGGTTCCAGTTTTGGATGTCTTGTTCTTCTGACTTCTGTCCATAATTCGTATGGGCACATGATGTTTAAATGGATATATTTTTGTTGCATAATAATTTCCAGTTTATCATCGGCATTGGTTTTAGCATTATATTTAGCTGCGATGAAGTCAGAATATTTTGTGACATCACTCGCGGCTGGTTTGGCTGGGTGTAATATCAGTTGACTTTTTTGGAAGTCACTTTCATCACTTCTATTATACCAAAAATTAGTAGAGTTAGAAATTGCATTTTTAATATGTGCATCAGCTGTACGACCGGTATTTCCTAAGTTTTTTAAAGTAATTTCGGCCAAGATCAAGTCTACTTCTGCTTGTGACATCATATAGACTGGGAACTTCTTGTTCATAGTAATGTTGGCAAAGTTATAAAGAGATTTTGAATTCTGGTTGAAATGGTCACTTATATTCCCGTTAGGTCCACCTGTGTAATATTTTTCTCCGCCATCATAAATTGGTTTTTGGGCATCTGCATTCATACTGACTCCACGATAGTCTCCGATGGATTCGGCAAAATTACTATGCTTAGTTGGAAAGGCAATTACAGGTAGTCTAGGGTCATCTACACCTTTTTCATACGCAGAAGTGCCATAGTTCATCCTTTTTATTATTATATTAGGGATGAATGTGCCTGCCCAACCTTCAAATAATCCTCTAACCCATTCTCCACCGTTTCTTGGATCTAAGTCATAAGGCATTTGCCAAACCATATCTGTTGTAGGTAGATTGTTCTTTGCTAACGTTTCATTAATGTGCGTCTTCGCCGTATTTTCGTCTACTCCGGATATCCTTAATGCATATTTTAGGCGCAAAGCATTGATGTACTGAAGCCATTTATTGATGTCGCCTCGAAATGCAATATCTTGATTTTTAAATGTTGAAACAGCAGCAGGGCTCATTTTGCCGTATGCAGCAGGAAGTTCATCTGAGATCTTTTTTAAATCTCCCAATACACTTAGATAGATTTCTTTTGGATCATCATATTTTGGAAAAAATAAACGATCCTTGCCACGAAAGGCTTCTGAATATGGTATCGAATTGTAAAAATCAACAGTTAATAGAGCTGCATAATCTTTAACAACTGTCACTAAATGATAGTATATGATATTATCGTCAAGCTCCTGCCCGGATACATTAGCTAGGTTGTCTTTGATCACAGCCCAAGCATTCGCGCGCTCATAAAACGCCTTCATTCTGTTCTGCCATAATTGGTTTTCACTTCCGAACCCGTTAACACCTGATAAGTCATCATAAAGACTAAACCAAGCATAGCGATCCGTTATATAGCGTTGTGAGACTTGTGTATAACCGGAAACACCCATGGCACCTGTTCCCGCTATATCCCACCACCATTCGCCGTAGTCTTGAACATAAAATTTCCATTGGTACAGTGTAGACGTAAATAATCCACTAAAAAGATTTCCTGTTTTGTCATATATTTCCGGATTGGTAAATTCCTTATCTAATGTCTTTTTACATCCAGTAAATAGGATAAAAACCGATGCAATTACTATTGATATTTTTTTCATGATTGAATGTCTAATTGGTTAAAAACTAACGTTAACACCGAAAGTGAATGTTCTGACGGATGGATAAAACGAATTTTCAATGTAGGATTGTGCACCAAGAGCCGCTTCAGCATCAATATTTGGTATACTTTTGTAAAGATATCCGAGGTTTCTAGCAGCAGCCGTCAAAGTCAGCTTTTGGAGTTTTAAATTATTAGCCCATTGTTGCGGAATGGTGTATGAAACCGAGATCTCTCGAAATTTGATATAGTCGTTTTTGAATAAACGATCTGGCGGCCAAGATGTGCCAAGGTCATTGATATAAGTTCCATAATAGGTGGGCGCGCTTACAATTTGGTTGTTTTTGACGTATGATCCATTTGATTCCATTACACCGTCCAAAATTATACCATCGTGATAAATTATCCCATCTTTGGAATCCGATGGAGCAGCTGCGTTATGTTGCGTTTGGATAAATTTGTTGTTTTTATCGATGTAATAAGCAACACCTCCATTTTCTTCGTCACGCCCTGGTAAGCTTTGCTTGATCACTCCTGTACCCATTAAATAATTATTGGTATAAGAAAATACAGATCCCCCGAATTTGTAATCCAATCCGAGGTGGAAATTGAACCCTTTGAAGAAGAAATCATTCATAAAACCGCCGAAAATATCGGGATTGACATTTTTTCCAATGTAGGAGACATCGTCAGATAATTGGTATAATCCATTTGGGCCAATAATCTTGTTTCCGCTATCATCTCTTTTATAGTCATAGGCTTTAATCTCGCCAATTCTTTTTCCTTCTTCAGCAAATACTTGGAAACCACTATTTCCAGTGATGTATTTTTGAGTGATTCCTGGGTATAATGCGATGACTTTTGAAAATTGGTTAGCAGCTGTAAATGTTAGATCCCATCTAAATTTTTCGTTCGCAATTGGAGCAGCTTTGATAAATATCTCGTGTCCCCAATTCCTTAAATTTCCGGTATTAATTTTGGCAGACGAGTAGCCTGTAGAGGAAGATAAGGGCTGAGAAATAATCTGATCGTAGGTATTGTTGTTATAAAACGAATAATCAATTTCTAATCTACTGTTTTGGAACCACCTTGTATTAAATCCGATCTCTATTTCTCTTTTTCTAAACGGTTTTATCATTTCTAGGAAGAGACTGGATGGTGGAGTGACAGTAACTGGGCCATAAGAGTATGGTAACTGTCCCACACTAAAAACGTTATTTGCAAAATATCGATCTCCGGTAGCGGTCGATGGACCTCCACCGACATTTGCCCAGGCTACGCGAAGTTTACCATACTGTAGCTTGGGTATTTTAAAGTCGTTTGAAAAGTTCCATGTATAGGAAAGTCCAGGATAAAAATAGGAGTTATTAGGTGATTGTAAGGTAGAATTCCAGTCGTTTCGGGCCTGCAATTCCAAATAGTGACTTTCTTTATAAGATATTGTAGCCGATCCGAGCATGCTATATAAAACATCAGATCCTCTTCCATTTCCCATCACCTGACCTCGGGCTCCTGCAGTAGGCCAATTTGCAATATTGGCATTGTTTAATGAATACCAGTCTGGATACAATAAGCCCATATTCCCTGTGGAAGTAAACATATTGTTGTCGGTAATCTTTTGATATGCGCCACCTATAAATCCAAAAACATTCCAATCTTTGTTGAAACTATTTTCGTATTTCATGAGTCCTTGATAGTTTTGTACGGTTGTATTGCGTTTGGTCCATTTATATCCGCCTCCAATTCTATCTGGAACCATTCTGGTTATTTTATTTTCAGTAACAACATCTGTATTGGTGTAATCAATAGACGCTTGTCCAATAAATGAAACATGTGGACTAAATTGTAATGTCGTTTTGATTGAGCTGACTAAGTGGAATTTGGTGTCTTTATCTAGATTATCATTCTGTTCCCAAAGAATATTAGAGGTGGCATTAGGCCAAAAGCCCGGTGAACCGCCCGCTAAACCATAGGGCTCAAGATCTTTTCTGTATCCTTGTGCGTCATGATAAAATCCTTTAATCCAATTGTAATCATAGTCGCGATTTAGGCCTGTAGCCACCCATTGTTGAATATTGGGCCTTCTATTTTTTGTGTTGACGCTATACAAATTGTTCACAAATTCGAAACTGGCAAATTTCGATGGCATAAAATTCCCATTGAAACTAAATGTATTTTGCTTTTGTTTAAACCCAGGTAATATATCGTTGTAGGTATTGGTGGTGTAGGATGCACGGGCGCTACCAATCTCGCCTCCCCCTGAAACGGCTATATTAGTCCTGTTATTAATTCCTGTTTTGAAAAAATTGATAAAGTTGTCCGGATAGGCATGATACGTACTCATGGTGCTATCATAAAGCATAATGTCTGAGTTATCAAATTTAGGCCCGAAACTAAATCTACTCAGTGGTAACTTTCTAATTTTTTTACCATTAATATCTGCATACTGGATATCATTGGTAGATGCTCCAGATCCATAGTCATTTTGGAAGTCAATATAAGTAAATGGTTTGTCAATACTTATCTGCTGGTTCACTTGAATTCCTAGCCCGCGTGTTTTTCGTCCACTTTTTGTTGTTACTAAAACAACACCATTTAAAGCTTGGCTACCATAAAGCACGGTGGCTTTCGCCCCTTTTAGGATCTCGATTGACTCAATATCTTCAGAATTTAAGTCATTTATTCCCGATCCCATATCAAAAGAATTCAAAGGATCATATCCCCTTGATTCCATTGAAGTACTTTCGTCATAAAGCGGTACACCGTCTACAACAAATAGTGGTCGTGTATTAGTCCCAGATTCCAATCCTGCGGCTCCGCGAATACGAATATTGACGCCACCTGTTGGACCACCTGAACCTATATTGATGCCCACACCTGCGGCTTTTCCGTACATTGCTAGAAAAGGGTTCTGGGTTGCCCCTGCTTTTAGCAGGTCGTCGGAGGTAACGGTTGCTGTTGCATAACCTAACGATTTTTTATCTCTTTTGATGCCTAAAGCTGTTACAACAACTTCATCTAATGAAGATTCGTCGCTTTCCAATAAGATTTTAATTGCGCTCGCCGAACCGACAACGATTTCCTGAGGTTTGTAACCAATCATAGAAATTCGGATCGTTTGTCCTTTTTCAGCGTTGATTTTGAATGATCCGTGCTCATTGGTAAGTGTTTTGGCAATTGAGCCTTTAACGGATACAGTAGCACCAGGAAGGGGGCCTGTTTTGTCTGACACACTGCCAGAAACCGTTTGTTGCGCGTAAAGTGCTGTTGCGCTAAACAGTGTGCATAGGGCTAAGCCTGCACTTTTTTTGTAAAAGACACTCATTTTCTACTATTTAAGGTTAATTAAATTGTTTAGTACTATGTCAATCCTTGGGATCAGCTATAGTTTTTGGTTAAATGTTAATCTTAGGTACTCTAGTTAATAATCCGTATGATCTGGCTTATTGTTCCGGATCGTTATGTTTAAAAAACAAAATATGGTTAGTATAAATTTCGTTACATAAAATTAGGTATTTATTATTAAGTTCCAAATACTTTTTAAAAAAAAATAAAAAGAAATCCTGTTTGTGCCATTATTATTTTTTTTATGCATAAATATGAATTGGCTAATACCTATATTTACTAGCTAATCACTTAATTTATGATGAAACAACGTTATTATTCCTTGGATGTGTTTCGTGGGGCTACTGTAGCACTGATGATTATGGTAAACAATCCTGGGACATGGGCACATATGTTTGCACCGCTTAAACATGCAGCCTGGCATGGATGCTCACCCACGGACCTGGTTTTCCCGTTTTTTCTATTCGCTGTAGGGAATGCGATGTCCTTTGTGATTCCTCGCTTGCAGGAAGCTGGTCCAGCAGTTTTCTGGAAAAAAGTGCTTAAGCGTACAGTGTTAATTTTTGCAATTGGTCTTTTTATTAACTGGTGGCCTTTTATTAAATGGGAAGGAGCAGAACTGGTTTTTAAACAATGGGTAGATCCAAATGATCCAAGTCGAGGTATTCGTATTCTTGGGGTATTGCAACGTATTGCCATCGCTTATTGTTTTGCTTCTATATTAGCTTATTATTTTAAAGAAAAGGCAATTATCTGGATTTCTGCTGGTATACTATTGCTGTACTGGGCTGTTTGTGCATTGATGGGGGGAGCGGACCCATATAGTTTAGAAGGGTGGTTTGGGACAAAGTACGATATCGCTATTTTAGGGGTGCCGCATATCTATAAAGGTGAAGGTGTTCCATTCGATCCGGAGGGATTGATGAGTACTTTGCCGGCAGTAGTTCAGGTTGTGTTTGGTTATCTGGTGGGTGTATTTATTAAAAAACAAGGCCAGGTGGACTGGCTTTGGTCTAAGGTGCCCACTTCAAACGAACCTCATTTTAAGCTGTTGTCGGGGATGTTTGTGACAGGTTTTATCCTTGTTGTTTTGGCATGGATCTGGGCGCTTGGGTTTCCGATCAATAAAAAAATCTGGACCAGTTCCTACGTGCTGTATACCACAGGACTTGCTACAATGACCATTGGAGGTATGATTTGGTTTATAGAGGTGCAAGGTGTTAAAAATAAGTTGACTCAATTTTTTGATGTATTCGGCAAAAACCCTTTATTTATATTTGTACTGAGCGGAATTTTACCTCGTTTTCTGGGGCTATTCCGGATCCCGGATGGACTGGCTGACGATGGAACACAAAAATATATTGACGCTTTTGGCTGGTTTTATAAATATGTCTGTGCCCAAGTTCCAGGTATCCCTGAAGTTGGTTCTTTTGTCTATTCACTGTGTTTTTTAACGCTGATGTGGGTAATCTGCTACTGGCTGGACAAGAAAAAGATATACGTAAAAGTATAGTGAAAGCGAAGAGGTTAGGACGGTGTATTTGCTGATCCAAAAAAAAATACTACCTTTGCACGCAATTAATAAATTTTTTAACGCTTTAATATTATTCAAGAGATGTATTTAAGTAAAGAGTACAAAGCTGGAATCTTCGCAGAATTTGCTGGATCAGCTACTAACACTGGATCTACAGAAGGTCAAGTTGCTTTATTCACTAAGAGAATTGCTCACTTAACAGAGCATTTGAAAAAGAACAGAAAAGATTTCGGTACACAACGTGCCCTACAAATGTTGGTAGGTAAACGTCGTTCATTATTGGCTTATCTTTACAAAACTGATATTAACCGTTACCGTGCGATCATCAAAGGTCTAGGTCTACGTGATATCATCAAATAAGCTTTTGTACAAAGGTTTTTAGGAAAGCCATCCAAATTTTGGATGGCTTTCTTCGTTTCATTACCCCATTGTTTGTTTTTAACGATGGAAACAGTCCAGAAAGCTTGTGCAAGCTCTTTTTGAATCGCGGAGGTTTTTACTTTGGCAAAAGGTCATTTGGTAGCTCATATTGATTGATCCAAGCAACAACCGTTCGACGGGGATTCGGGCGCTGTTCGGCGATTCTTCGTGAGTGCATTGAGATTGCTTCGGGACTGAGTCGGGACAACTTTGGGACTCGTTCGGCTGTTCTTTGACTGTTGTTTGCCTTGTTGTTGGTAAACAACCGACGCGCTACCGAGCAACTGTCAAACAAGGGGCGAAGCATTCCCGAGGCAGTGTCACAGTTTTCCCGAAGCGGGTGCCTAGCGGATTCGAACACTGTTGGCACTTGAAGGGACTTAAGCGGACTTGAGGGGACTTGAAGGGACTTTGATATGCTTATTGTTCTGGGTGCAAGAATAATCGCTTGTCGTATCTTGGTCGTTTTGATGATTTAGCATTATGTTAATTGCATTAATCTTAATATTTTAATTTACCTTTGTGCTGAAATCTAACGTATTTAAAATATCGGCACGCTGCCAACAAGATGAAAAGCGTGTCAAAAACAAGATTAAATGAATTACAACGAAATTAAAACAACCATCGATATGGGTAATGGCACCCAGATCGAATTGTCTACAGGAAAATTAGCGAAACAAGCTGATGGTGCTGTAGTATTAAAACAAGGTGATACGATGTTGCTTGCAACTGTCGTTTCTGCCAAAGAAGCTAAATCTGGTGTTGATTTTTTACCCCTTTCAGTAGATTATCAAGAGAAATACGCGGCTACTGGCCGTATTCCGGGTGGCTTCTTACGTCGTGAGGCTAGATTGTCAGACTATGAAGTATTGATTTCTCGTTTGGTAGATCGCGCATTACGTCCATTATTCCCTGAAAACTATCACGCAGATACACAAGTTGCCATCAGCTTAATCTCTGCTGATAAAGATATCATGCCTGATGCTTTAGCAGGTTTGGCAGCATCTGCTGCAATTGCAGTTTCTGATATTCCTTTTAACGGTCCTATCTCAGAAGTTCGTGTAGCGAAAATTGACGGTCAATTGGTCATCAATCCAAAGTTATCTGAACTTGAAAATGCAACTTTAGAATTTATCGTTGCTGGTTCTGCTCAGGATATCGGTATGGTGGAAGGTGAAGCCAAAGAAATTTCAGAAGCTGAAATGGTTGAAGCAATTGCTTTTGCTCACGAGGCTATCAAAAAACAAGTTGCTGCACAGGTAGAATTGGCTAATTTGGTTGGTAAAACTGTGAAACGTGCGTATAATCACGAGCCTGAAAATCTTGAATTGAGAGATTCTATTTTTGCTGCTACTTATGATAAAGTATACGCGATTGCAAAATCAGCTTCTGCGAAACATGACCGTTCTGAAAACTTTGCAAAAATTGCGGAGGAATACAGAGCAACAATGCCTGAAGAATTGGATGATGACACTGCATTCTTATTCAAAAAATATTTCCACGATGTTCAGTATGATGCTGTCCGTAATCTAGTTTTAGATGAAGGTATGCGTTTAGATGGTCGTAACGTACGTACGGTACGCCCGATCTGGTCTGAAGTGGATTACTTGCCAGCAGCACACGGTTCTGCTGTATTCACACGTGGTGAAACACAATCTTTGACTTCGGTTACTTTAGGCGCTAAAGACGATGAGCAAATGATTGATGGTGCTTTTATCAACGGTTATAACAAATTTATCCTTCACTACAACTTCCCAGCATTTTCTACAGGTGAAGTAAGACCAAATAGAGGTCCTGGTCGTCGTGAAGTTGGTCATGGTAACTTGGCGATGCGTTCATTGAAACAAGTATTACCTGCAGATAATGAAAACCCATATACAATCCGTGTAGTTTCTGATATTTTGGAATCCAATGGTTCGTCTTCCATGGCGACAGTATGTGCCGGCACATTGGCTCTTTTGGATGCTGGTGTGAAGTTGAAAGCCCCTGTATCTGGTATCGCAATGGGATTGATCTCTGATGAGAAAACTGGTAAATATGCAATTTTATCGGATATCTTAGGGGATGAAGATCACTTAGGTGATATGGACTTTAAGGTAACTGGTACTGAAAAAGGTATCGTTGCTTGTCAGATGGACTTAAAAATCAATGGTTTGAAATGGGAAGTGTTGACACAGGCTTTGGATCAAGCGAAAGAAGCCCGTTTACACATCTTAGGTGAAATGAAGAAAACCATTTCTGCTCCACGTGAAGACTACAAACCACATGCACCTCGTATCGTTCAATTGTTGATTGATAAAGAATTTATCGGTGCTGTGATCGGTCCAGGTGGTAAGATCATCCAAGAAATGCAACGTGAGACTGGTGCAACAATCTCTATCGAGGAGGTTGATAACAAAGGTGTCGTTCAGGTGTTTGCAGACAATAAAGCTGCAATTGATGATGCTGTAGGTCGTATCAAAGCGATTGCTTCTAAACCTGAGATCGGTGAAACTTACGAAGGTAAAGTAAAATCAATTATGCCATTTGGTGCATTTGTTGAGATTATGCCGGGTAAAGATGGTTTATTGCACATCTCTGAAATTGACTGGAAACGTCTTGAAACAATGGACGGAATCTTCAAAGAAGGTGATAAAGTAACAGTTAAATTATTGGATATTGATAAACAAGGTAAAATGAAACTTTCACGTAAAGCTTTATTGCCTCGTCCTCCAAGAGAAGATAAGCCAAAACAAGATAACCCGAATGGTGAAGCTCCAGTAGCTGGTGCCGGTCAGGAATAAACTTGATCTTGAACTCATATAGAAAAGCCCGCTAATAGCGGGCTTTTTTGTGGGATTTATTTGATTAACTTGTTGATATTCTTTAAATTTTGGTTCGAATATATTGTTTTCTCTTCCTATTGTTATTATATGGTCCTGTTGGGGCACAAGTATTAAAAAATACTGATACAGTCCGTATGTATAATGCAGTGGAAATTTTTCTTGAACCGAAGGGCGGTATGCATAATTTTAAGATCCATTGGTTAAACTATCTAAAAGAAGTTATGAGGGAAAGTCGGTTGGATAAAGCGATATATGCTGATCATATATTTGAGATAATCGTCACAAAAGACGGGACACTATTGGACAGGAAAAGTGATTCTAAAGATCCCGTTCTAATTGATTTTCTAAGAAAGCAAAAAAGATGGAGCCCAGGGATTCAATCCGGGCGCCCGATATGTTATCTTTTGAAACTCAAAGTTCCGAAAGAATTGTTTGATAAGGTAAAAATGGAGGAATTGATTGTTCGAGGGGATTTGTTCACGCAGGAACTTCTTGGACCATAAACAAAAGAGGCTGTCATTTCGACAGCCTCTTTTAGTTTTTATAACATAATAACACCTTTTATCTTGGCGACTTCTTTGTAGAAGTAAATGACCTGATCTGCATCTTTTACATTCAGGTTGACTGTGATTGAGGTATATTTCCCTGTTTTGGAATCCTTGAAGTCAAACCGTGCATCAGTATCATCAAATACACGTTGGATCTGGTTGAAATGATCCTGATCCTTTGGTAAGATAAACTTATAGGTATAGTCTTTTGGAAAGGTCTCCAAATCTTCTAATCTTTCTTTGAAGCTTTCATAGAAGTCTTTTGGATTCTCGCCACCATCAGGGATGTCTTGTATATTGATGTTTTTGTAATCTGCCATTTTTTGTTCTCCTTAAATTTATATAATAAGGTGTTAACAAATATTAATCCATGAATGTTTTGCTGACAATTTTTCAGTTAATTATTGTCAACGCTTGTAGGTCTGTCTGCTTTGTTTTTTCCAAAGTTTTTATTCGGCGTAGCACTCATCTCAATTTCCATCTGACCACCCTGTAGCAATTGTGCATGTGTGATGAAAGTCTTGGTGTAAGGCTTCCCGTCCAATTTGATCGATTTGATGTATTGGTTTGCTTTACCTTGGTTTTTGACTGTTATCGCTAAAGTCTTACCATTTGGCAAATTGATGTTGGCATGTTCCATCATCGGCGAACCAAATACATATACACCGCTCATAGCATTCAATGGATAGAATCCCATCGCCGAGAATACGTACCATGCGCTCATCTGACCGACGTCATCGTTACCACAAAGTCCTGCCGGTGTATTTGTATAGAAATCGGTCATCGCTTTACGCGCCAATGCGGCACCTTTCCACGGCTGTCCTGCATAGGCATATAGGTAAGGGATATGGTGGTTGGGCTCGTTGCCTTGTGCATATTGGCCGATTAGTCCTGAGATATCTGGAGAAGCCTCTCCACCGAGATCCGAAGACATGGTTGTGAAGTAATCCAGTTTCTTTAAAAATTGCTGTTCGCCGCCAAAAAGATTAATCAAACCTGTCACGTCTTGTGGTACCAACCAAGTGTATTGCCATGCATTCCCTTCACAGTAATCATTTTCACGGTGCTTAGCCATTAATGGATCAAAAGGTCTGCGGAAGTCACCATTGACTTTTCTACCAACAAAGTGACCTACTTCTTTATCAAAATATTGCTCATATAATTTATAGCGTTTTTTGAAATAAGCAGCATCTTCTGTCTTTCCTAATTTCTCGGCAATTTTATAAGCGCCAAAGTCGGCGATAGCATATTCCAATGCCCAAGCAACGGATTCATTCGGCATACTGTCGATAGGAATATAAGTCAGGTCGCGCGCAAATTTCAACCCATGGTCATTGCCCATAGCGGTTGTTTTGACAGCTTCCCATACCAACGGATAATCCTTCTCGTCGATGATTCCTTTTAAGAAGGCATCTGCGATGACCGGAATGGCCGGCAAGCCAACCATGGTATTGGTTTCATTACCCTGCAAATGCCACATCGGTAATTTCCCTTGTTGTTGATATATAGCAAGCATGGTTTTGATAAAATCCTGATTGATTTTACGGTCTTCAAGGATGGTCATCAGTGGATGAAGCCCGCGATAGGTATCCCAAAGGGAGAATACAGTATGATTTACAAAATCCTGTTTTTCGTAAACCTGTTTATCCGTACCCAAATAATCACCGCTTGCATCGTTGAAAATTGTAGGGGCGAAGTAGGTGTGGTATAAAGCAGTATAGAAGATTGTTTTTGTATCCTTATCTGCTTCAAACTGGATTTTGTTTAAGGTTTTATTCCAACGTTGATCGGCTTCTTGCTTTACTTTCTCAAAATTCCAGCCTGGAATCTCCGCATTGATATTATTTAAGGCATTGGTCGAGCTGACTGGCGAAATACCGACTTTCAGTTCAATGTTCTTGTTTTTAGCTGCATCAAAGAAAAGCGCTGCTTTGATCGCTTGTCCTTTGAAGGTCGTCTGACCGAATTTTTCGTCTTTGCCATCAAAGAATCTAACCTTTTGGATAGGCTGCGAAGTTTTTATAGCAAAGTATAGCTTTTGGTCACTGGCCCAGCCTGTGGAGAAACGATAACCAACGAATGTAGAATCATTGATCTGTTTGATATAGGTATCAGTTGGTTTATCCCAATTGATGTGATAACCCAGATCAACTAAAATATGGGCATTGTCTGTTTTTTCGTATTGGTATTGGTGGTAACCAACTCTTTCTGTTGCTGTGAGATTGGCCTGAACTTTATAGTCATCCAGATAGGCACTGTAAAATCCGGGTTTAGCGACTTCATTTTCCTTTTTGAATGACGAGCCATAGCCAGTATTCATTTTGTTGAATTCTGCAGGTGTCAATTGTAGCTTGCCATTCGCCGGAACGATCATAAGATCATTGAGGTCGCCAATGCCTGTTCCGCTCAGGTGGGTGTGGGTAAAACCCAATATTTCCTGGCTTTTGTAATTGTAGCCGCTGCACCAATCCCAGCCATTGAATTTGTCCCAGATCTGTGGGATCTGCGTTGGCCCAAGTTGTACCGCACCTAGAGGTACATTGGCTCCGACAAAGACGTGTCCGTGATCTGCTGATCCAATAAATGGATTGACATATTGTGTTAAATTTTGCTGAGCTTGAACGCAAAATGGTAAAATTAGCGTGCCCAACACTGTTGTGATGAGTTTATTTCCTGTCATAGGTTTTGTGTTCGGGTATTTGAAACTGCTTAAAATTAGTAAATAAAACCTTTTAGCGCAATTTTATTATTATTTTAGTAAATTGTCGTTAAATTTTTTACTTTAGTAATCTTCGAAATAAAAACTTAACAAACCTACTCTACATGAAGAAACGTATTCTGATCAGTGATATCGCAAAGGCGTTGGGAATTTCTGTAACTACAGTATCCTTTATTTTGAATGACAAGGCAAAAGAGAAGCGTATCAGCGAGGCGTTGACCAAGCGCGTATTGGATTATGTCAAGAAAGTAGGGTATAAGCCAAATGAATTGGCGAAGAGCTTGCGAACCGGAAAAACCAAGATTTTAGGTTTGATTATCGAAGACATCTCGAATCCTTTCTTTGGCAATATTGCACGTTTGATCGAAAGCAAAGTATACGAGCAGGGATACCGCATTATTTATTGTAGTACCAACAATGATGTCGAGAAGGCGAAGGAACTGATCCAAATGTTTTACGATCGTCAGGTTGACGGTTTTATCATTACGCCTTCAGATGGTTTGGAGGATACTGTCAAACAATTGCAGCAAAGTAATATTCCTGTTGTACTTTTTGACCGCTATTTTCCGGATCTGGAGACAGACTATGTTGGCGCAGATAATTTTCAGGGTGCTTTTGATGCCACAAGCCATTTATGTCAACAGGCGTATAAGCGTATCGGCTTTGTGTCTTTATACTCGGATCAGACCCAGATGAAGGAGCGTTCGGAGGGATATCTGAAAGCAATGGATAATAATAAGCAGCAGAGTTTTATTCAGAAGGTGCAGATGGATGCATCAGATGACGAAGCAATGGAGTCACTAAAAGATTTTATTTGTGAAAATCGTTTGGATGCTGTTTTGTTTTCGACCAATTATCTGGCGATTTCTGGATTAAAAGCTTCGAAGAAATATAATTTTGTCATGCCGGCAATGATCGCCTTCGATGATCATACCGTATTTAAATTACTGGAGCCTTCCATCACTGTCGTTTCACAGCCGATCAAGGAGATAGCAGAAAATCTGATCAATATACTTTTGCTCCGTCTACAGGGCAAAATAAAAGCAACACGTAAGATGGTGTTGCCTTGTGAATTGAAAATTCGTGAGTCGACGAAAGCAAAGGTTACTTTGTAGTATCCGCTACGAATTTCATTGAAATAGAATTGACGCAATGGCGCGTGTTTTTTGCCGTGAAACCTTCGCCAAGAAAAACATGCCCCAAATGCGCACCGCATTTAGTACACAGGATTTCTGTACGGCGTCCATCTGCATCCGTGATCCGCGTGATTGCTTCAGGGATCTCATCATCAAAGCTCGGCCAGCCACAACCAGATTCAAATTTTGATTCCGAACGGTATAGTGGACTATCGCAACGTCGACAAATGTAAGTTCCTTTCACCTTGTTATCCAAAAGTGCACCCGTAAAAGGACGCTCCGTCCCTTTATGTACAATCACATATTCCTCTTCTTTGCTTAACGGGTTGTGTTTTTTATTCGTTTCCATTTTCGTAGTCTGTTTAATGTTCTGCTGACCCTGACAGGAATAGCCTATTAGGAACAAGCAGATACAGTAGCTATATAATAGCGTTTTCATACCTATAAAGTTACGAAATTAATATGGGAAAATGTTTTTTTAGCCCGGAATGATCTTGATATTCAGGTATTTTAAATTGTCATAGTAATGTCTTATATTTGATAGGCGTAGCGTGATGAAAAGTTAAGGTAATTGATGTACTTCGTTCACATAATAGGGATTTAATGTGGTTTAAACGCAATTGTTTAGAATGATTATAAATTGATATTAAAGGTCACAAAATTGTCAGCGATTTGTTAATAAATCATACTTTTGTGGCATTGTTAGGGGGGTAGTGGCTCCTTTAACCATGGGAGTTAATTTTTTACATTCACAAATAAATAGTATAAAGTGCTAAATATGAGAACTATCTCATCCGTTTTGGGAAGCCTTGCGAGGGTGGTGTCAACGAGTTTGATGCTATTATTTGCCGTTACGACGTTGCATGCGCAAGATGTCAAGGAAGGTGAAAAAATCTTCAAATCTAAGTGTACATCCTGTCACGCCATTGACAGAAAAGTAGTTGGTCCTGCTTTGAAAGGAGTTCCAGATACTAAATCTGAAGAATGGTTGATTAAATGGATCCGTAACTCTCAAGCTTTAATTGCTACAGGTGATGCTGAGGCGGTTAAAATCTTCGAAGAGTACAACAAATCTGTGATGACCTCTTTTACCGATCTATCTGATGATCAGATTAAATCTGTAATTGCGTTTATCAAAGATGCCTCAGTAGAGAAACCGAAAGGTGATACTCCTGGTGGCGCTGCTGCAAAAGATGATAATGCGTCAATGTTCATGATCTTGGGCTTGATCGCTGTTGTTGTTTTGGCGGTTGTTGTGATCGTGGTGTTGAACCGTGTGATCCGTACCTTAGAAAATGTAATTGCTAAGAATCAGGAAGCTATTGCAGCGCAACAAGAACCTGAAGACAATCAACGTTTTGTGAAGTTTGCGAAAGCATTCGTTAAAAACAAAAAATTGGTTGGATTTACCGTGTTGATGCTTGTTGCTTTATTGGCAGTAGGTGGTTGGAAGACGATGTGGAACGTAGGTGTTCACGAAGGCTACAAACCTGTTCAACCAATCAAGTTCTCACACCAAATCCACGCTGGTGTAAATAAAATTGAGTGTCAATACTGTCACGGTGGTGCATTTAAATCTAAAAATGCTTCTATTCCATCGGCTAACGTATGTATGAACTGTCACAATACAGTCACTGCATCAGAGCACTATGATGGTGAGATCTCTCCAGAAATTGCTAAAATCTATCGTGCATTGGATTGGAATCCTGAGACGCGTACTTACGGTAACAATCCTAAGCCAATTCAATGGGTTCGTATCCACAACTTGCCTGATTTCGCTTACTTCAATCACTCACAACACGTTGTGGTAGCAGGAGTAGAGTGTCAGACTTGTCACGGTCCGATCCAAAATATGGAAGAAGTGTACCAATACTCTCCATTGACGATGAAATGGTGTGTTGATTGTCACAAAAAGACAGATATCAAATCAGATAATAAATATTATGAAGATTTGATCAAGGCACACGAAAGAATTAAGAAAGGTGAGAAAATGACTGCAGCCATGATCGGTGGTCTTGAGTGTGGTAAATGTCACTATTAATAATTATTTGAAATACGCAATCTTATATACAGCTTAAATGGATAGCAATAAAAAATATTGGAAAGGTTTGGAAGAGTTAAATCAAACTCCTGCTTTCGTTGAGGGAAGCAAGGGTGAGTTTGCCGAATCTATTCCTGTAGAAGATGTATTAAACGAAGCTGGCTTGAGTACTAAAACTCCTCGCCGTGACTTCTTGAAAGCATTAGGTTTTGGTTTGGGTGCTGTTTCTTTAGCGGCTTGTAACCGTACTCCTGTGCATAAGGCAGTTCCTTATTTGATTAAACCTGAAGAGGTAACTCCAGGTATCCCTAACTATTATACGTCGACATTCAATGGTCAAAGTATCTTAGTTAAAACTCGTGAAGGTCGTCCTATCAATGTTGAACCTAACCCTAATGCAATTGGTTTGAACCAAGGTTTGGATTCAACGACTGCTGCTTCGGTATTGGATTTATATGATGAATCTAAATTGAAGCAAGCGCAATTGAAAGGTCAAGATGTTGAGTGGTCTAAATTGGATGGGGAAGTTGTTAAAGCATTGACTGCTGCTGCATCTTCTGGTAAACAAATTACGATCGTTTCTAATACAGTAAACAGTCCTTCAACTTTGGCAGCTATCGCTGCTTTCGCAACGAAATTCCCTACAGCGAATCATGTACAATACGATGCTGTTTCTTACAGCGGTATTATCGAAGCAAATAAAGCTTCTTTTGGTAAAGCTGTAGTTCCTTCATACAATTTTGATAAAGCAAATGTAATCGTTTCAGTTGCTGCTGATTTCTTAGGAACTTGGTTAGCAGGTGAGGAGCATACACAACAATACGCTAAAAACCGTGACTATAAATCATTGAAAAATGGAAAAATGTCACGTCACGTGCAATTTGAGTCTGGTCTTTCGATGACTGGTACAAATGCTGATGCACGTATTGCTATCAAACCTTCAGAAGAAGGTGCTACCTTGGTCGCTTTATATAATGCAATCACTGGTCAAACATTGGCTGGTGCGACTGCAAACAAAAAAGCACAAAAAGGTGTAGCTCTTGCAGCAAAAGAATTGGTGAACAGCAAAGGCGCTGCCCTGGTTGTTGCCGGTTCAAATGATGTGAATGTTCAGGTATTGGTCAATGCAATCAACGTTGCATTGGGCGCTTACGGTACAATCATTGATTTAGATAACTATTCTAAACAATACCAAGGTTCGGATTCTTCTTTCCAAGCTTTCTTAGCTGCTGCTAAAGGCGGTCAAGTGGGTGTAGCGTTCTTCTTGAACAGCAACCCTGTATATGACTACTTCAAAGCGGATGATGTAAAAGCAGCTTTGAAACAGATTCCTTTCACATTATCATTCGCACAACGTGCTGATGAGACTGCGTCGGAATTGACAGCGATTGCTCCTGCAAGTACTTTCTTGGAGTCTTGGGGTGATGCTAACCCGAAAGAAGGTTTGTACTCTATCGTTCAACCTACAATCAATCCTGTTTTCCAAACGCGTCAAGCTGAACAAAGCTTGTTGACTTGGGCAGGAAACACAACAGATATGTACAACTTTGTTAAGAACTTGTGGTCTACACAAATCTTAGCTGGTTCTACAAAAAACTGGGATGCTGTATTGCAAACTGGTTTTGAATATAAAGGTGCTAAAGCTGCAACTGCTCCTGCATTTACAGGAAATGCTGCCGCTGCCGCTACTGCAATCGAAGCTTCTAGCAAAGCAATCACTGGTGAGTTTGAATTGAAACTTTACGAGCCTTCTGCTCTTCGCGATGGTCGTTATGCAAACAACGCTTACTTACAGGAATTACCTGATCCAGTATCTAAAGTAACTTGGGACAACTATGCTGCCCTAAATCCAAAAGATGCTGAAAAACTAGGCTTAGGTGAAGATGGTAAAGTGACTGTAAAAGCAAATGGTGTCGAATTGGAATTGCCAGTTGTACAACAACCAGGTCAAGCTCAAGGAACTGTTTCAGTTGCTGTAGGTTACGGTCGTACTAAAGTTGGTAAAGCAGGTAATGAAGTTGGTAAAAACGCATTCCCATTTGCTTCTATCATCAACGGTACTGTTCAAGGTGTTGCAAAAGCAACAGTAGCGAAAGCTTCTGGAACTTACCAATTGGCACAAACACAAACACACCACACAATCGAAGGTCGTAACGTGATTCGTGAGACTACGTTTGCGAAATATTTGAAAGATCCTAACTCTGAGGCAGGACGCTTTACAGATAATCACAAAACGTACGATTTGTGGAACAAATATGAGCAACCGGGTCACAAATGGGTGATGGCGATCGACTTGAACGCATGTACAGGTTGTGGTGCTTGTATCGTTGCTTGTAACGTAGAGAATAACATCCCTGTTGTAGGTCGTGATGAGGTTCGTCGTCGTCGTGAGATGCACTGGTTACGTATCGACCGTTACTATACAATCGAAGGCAAAGATCAAGATCTGACAAAAGAGAAAGAGATTGCGAAAGCTTCAGCTGAATTGGATTTCGAAGATATCACTGTTGTTCACCAACCCATGTTGTGTCAGCACTGTGGTCACGCACCTTGTGAAACTGTATGTCCGGTATTGGCTACAGTACACTCTTCAGAAGGTCTGAACCATATGGCTTACAACCGTTGTTTCGGTACACGTTACTGTGCGAACAACTGTCCGTTCAAAGTACGTCGTTTCAACTGGTTTGCATACTGGAATGATTCACGTTTTGATAACTACTTGAACAATGAGTTCACACAATTGGTATTGAATCCAGATGTAGTAACTCGTTCACGTGGGGTAATGGAAAAATGTTCGATGTGTATCCAACGTATCCAAGGAGGTAAATTGAAAGCTAAGATTGAAAATCGCAAAGTTAAAGATGGCGATATCCAAATGGCTTGTCAACAAGCATGTTCGGCAAATGCAATTATTTTTGGTGATGCGAATGATCCAGAATCAGAAGTTTCCAAAGCATTACGCAATGAGCGTGTTTATTACGTACTTGAGGAAATCAATGTTCAACCGGGTATCGGTTATATGACAAAAGTTAGAAACACTTTTGAGGCGTAATCTTGTACAATATTTGAAATAAAAATACTATGTCATCGCATAACGAATCAATATTAAGAGAACCATTAATGACCGGTAAAGACATCACGTATGCAAAAATTACGGATGATATCTTACTACCGGTTGAAAATAAACCAAATAAAGCATGGTGGATTGGTTTTACCGTTGCTGTATTGGGTGCTTTATTATGGGTAGTTAGCGTTAGTTATACCTTTTGGACAGGTATCGGCGCTTGGGGTCTGAATAAAACAGTAGGCTGGGCTTGGGATATCACCGACTTCGTATGGTGGGTTGGTATCGGTCACGCTGGTACGTTGATTTCAGCTGTATTATTAATTTTCCGCCAGAACTGGCGTAACTCAATCAACCGTTCCGCAGAGGCGATGACGATCTTTGCGGTAATCTGTGCGGCTACATACGTTGTAGCTCACATGGGTCGTCCTTGGTTGGCATATTGGATTTTCCCTCTTCCAAATCAATTTGGATCACTTTGGGTAAACTTCAACTCTCCATTGGTATGGGATGCATTCGCGATCTCAACATACTTTACAGTATCCTTGGTATTCTGGTACTGTGGTTTGTTGCCGGATATCGCGACTATCCGTGACCGTGCTACTGGATTAAAACAAAAGATCTATTCTGTATTATCATTCGGTTGGAATGGTTCTGTGAAGACTTGGCAACGTTTTGAAATCGTGTCCTTGATCTTGGCAGGTATTTCAACTCCGCTAGTACTTTCTGTACACACAATCGTATCCATGGACTTTGCAACTTCGGTTATCCCTGGATGGCACACGACGATCTTCCCTCCATATTTCGTGGCAGGTGCGATCTTCTCAGGCTTTGCGATGGTACAGACCTTATTGTTGATCTTACGTAAAGTAATGAACTTTGAGAACTACATCACAATGTTCCACATTGAGTCAATGAATATCATTATCATGACGACTGGTTCTATCGTGGGTGTGGCTTACTTAACAGAGTTGTTTATTGCAATGTACTCTCGTTCAGAATACGAAATGTATGCTTTCGAGAACCGTATGTTGGGTCCATACGCTTGGGCGTATTGGTCAATGATGACTTGTAACGTAATTTCTCCACAGTTATTCTGGTTCAAAAAAATCCGTACAAGTATTCCGATCTCATGGATTCTATCTATTGTGGTAAATATCGGTATGTGGTTTGAGCGTTTCGTAATTATCGTGACTTCATTGCACCGTGATTACTTGCCTTCATCTTGGGCAATGTTCTACCCAACTTGGACAGACGTAGGTATCTTTGTAGGTTCAATTGGATTATTCTTTACTTTATTCTTGTTGTTCTTACGTTTCTTGCCAGGTATCGCAATTGCCGAAGTTAAATTGTTGTTGAAATCATCGTCATTACAACACAAAACTAAATTGGCTCAAGAAGGTGCATTCCCTGCAGAGCAAGTTGAGTACTTCCAAGAATCATTGGAAAAATATGATTCAGTGACAGAAGAAGAGATTAAAGAATTATCAGTTAGAAAATAATCAGCAATGAGCAATACAAAATATATATTAGGTAGTTTTGCGGATCCGGATGACATGATGCATGGGATCGACAAATTGCAAGCAAACAATATAAGTATTTATGACTGCTTTACTCCGATGCCTATCCACGGCATCGAAGCGAAGTTAGGTGTAAGACCTTCTCGCTTGCCTATCGCAGCATTTTGCTTTGGAGCATTAGGAACGACATTAGGTTTTAGTTTGTTGTATTATACTATGGTATACGATTGGCCGATGAATGTCGGTGGTAAACCATCATTTGCAATGCCAAACTTTGTTCCAGTAACATTTGAGGTTACGATCTTATTGTGTGCTTTGGGAATGGTTGCTACATTTTTCTTCCGTAACCACTTGTTCCCGGGACGTACGCCTCGCGTGATGGACCTAAGAGCAACAGATGACCGTTTCATCCTTGCAGTAGATGCCAAAGAAAATGCAGACCACGCTTTGATCGATAGCTTATTGAAAGAAGCAGGTGCTGTTGAAGTTAAGTACAATGATAGAAAATATGTTAGCTATGAATAAGAAGAATTTACTTGGAACTGTATGCGCAGCTGTAGCATTGACAGCACTTGTTTCTTCTTGTGGTGACAAAACGACTCGTAGTACAGGTTTGGAATTTTCCCGTAACATGTACGATCCGCTTGCTTTCAATCCGGATCAACCCAATGCGAATTTTGCTGATGGAAAGACAGCACAGGCACCTCCTAAAGGTACAGATCCAATTGGTTTCACTCGTTTTGAGTATGCCAATACATTAGAGGATTATGTACGCGCTGGTGCTGAGGTGAAAAATCCTTTGCTTGTTAATGCTGAAAACCTTGAAAAAGGTAAGGCTTTATTCACTACATACTGTTCAGTATGTCACGGGGTAGAAGGTAAAGGGGATGGACCTCTTACGAAAGATCGTAGTGTAACTGATTCTAGAGGTACTCGTCAATTAGAGAACTTTCCGCCGCCACCGTCTTATCACAGAACGGATAAAGCGAACTCTTCAAGAGGTGGTTTCATGGCTGACTTGACAGATGGTAAGATTTACCATACGATTTATTATGGACATAACTCCATGGGATCGCATGCATCTCAATTGTCTCCAGAAGAGAGATGGAAAGTTGTTATGTATGTTCACGAATTACAAAAGAAATAATCTAACATCAGATATATAAATGGGAACTCACAGTCATCATCACGATTATAATTTCAACGAGCGATACGAGTTTGCTGGCAAAGCTAAAATGTTCAGTATTATCGCTGTTGTACTAGGCGTAGCTGCTGTAGCTATGGGGTTGCTCTCGGGCGATCACGTTACTGTAGAGCGTACATACGCCAACTTGTTATTGATGGGTTATTACTTTACATGTGTGTGTGCAGCAGGAACATTCTTTGTTGCTTTGCAATATGTAACACAGTCTGCATGGTCTGCAGGTCTGGTACGTATACCTCAAGCTATGGCGGGTGTTTTACCAATTGCATCATTGATTTTATTGGTTATTGTAGGCTTAGGTTTGACTACACATAACTTGTATCACCACTGGCATGCAGATGGTCTTACTGACCCTAATAATGCAAATTACGACCCTATTATCGCAGGTAAATCTGCTTATTTAAATGTTCCTTTCTTCTTGATCCGTCAAGTTGTATTTATGGGACTATATAGCATTTTTGCAGTTATTTTTGCGAAACTTTCTTATAAAGAGGATTTAGAAGGCGGTTTGGCTTCTTACAAGAAATCATTCAAATTGTCTGCAATCTTCTTGGTTATCTTCGGTTTTACTACACCAATCTGGTCTTTCGATACCATCATGTCCTTAGAGGCACACTGGTTTTCTACCATGTTTGGTTGGTACAACTTTGCAGCAATGTGGGTAAGTGGTATCTGTTGTATCACGATCATCGTTGTTGTATTGAAGAAAGCTGGTTATATGAACTGGGTAAACGAAAATCATTTACACGATTTGGGTAAATTGATGTTCGGTTTCTCAATCTTCTGGACTTATGTTTGGTTTGCACAATTCATGTTGATTTGGTATTCAAACATTCCTGAAGAAACAGTTTATTTCTACAAACGTTGGGAACCTGAATACAAACCTTGGTTTTGGTTGAGTATTATCATTAACTTTGTGGCACCATTGTTACTATTAGTGGATCGCGATGCTAAACGTAAACAAAATGTTATGTTGTTCGTAGCGATTCTATTGTTGGCAGGTCACTGGCTAGATTATTATATCATGATCATGCCTGGTACTGTTGCTGAACATAGAGGATTTGGTATCATTGAAATCGGAACTGCACTTGGTTTCTTAGGTTTGTTTGTATTCTTAGTGATGAACAAATTGAGTAAACAAGCCTTGGTGCCTAAAAATCATCCTTTCTTGGATGAGAGTTTGCATCACCAAATATAGTTTCACTTTTAAAGGAAGGTTACGTAAAAACGTTATAAAAGAAATGAGCTTTAAATTAAATAATAGATTCAAATCCATCTCGGGTTTTGTGCTTGCACTAGGGCTGCTTTTTGCAAATCCTATTCTTGCAAGTCAACAAGATACAGTAGCATCTGACTCTGCTAAAGTGGCGACTACAGCGGTAGCTGCCCCTGCAGCAACGGATTCGGTTGCAAAAGATACAACAGCGGCAGCAGGTACTGCTGCTGTTGCATCTGCTAGCTCTACGACAGAAGCTGGCGCTGCTGCTCCTGCTGTTGAAGAAGTGAAGCAAATAGACCCTCAGGTTTATAAAAACTTCACATACTATGTGTTATTATTCTTGGTCATCTGTACAATAGTTGCTGTTGTCGGCAAGGTACTTTCGATCTACGAATTGACACGGAAAATGAACGGTAGATACAATCCATTTGCGAATAACACATTCCAATCGACATTGTTGTTTATCTTCTTGGTTGTTTTTCTTTACGGTGTTTACTGGTCATACGTCCATTGGGGCGCTGCATATTGGCGTTCTGCGGTAACTGAACATGGTTTACGTATTGATAACATGTTTATCATTACAACCGCAATTACAACATTTGTATTGGTTATTACACATATCTTGTTGTTGACGTTCCCATACATATACCGTATGCGTGCCAAAAGCAAAGCCTATTATTATCCGCATAACAATACTATTGAGAAGATTTGGACAATCGTTCCTGCTGTAGTTTTGACCGTATTGGTATTGTTCGGTTTCTTTACTTGGAGATCAATTACAAATGTTCCTGAGGATCTTCAAAAATCCGCATTGCAAATTGAGGTTTTAGGTGAGCAGTTTCAATGGCAAGTACGTTACCCTGGTACGGATGGTATCATTGGTAAGCGTAATTACAAAATGACGACACCGACGAATTCTTACGGTATTGACTTTAATGATAAAAATTCATGGGATGATATTCAAGGTTCTGAAATCTGGTTACCTGTAAATAAACCAGTTCGTTTCCATATCGTTTCAAAAGATATTATTCACTCTTTCTTTATCCCAGATTTCCGTGTTCAGATCAATGCGGTACCGGGAATGACCAACTATTTCCAATTCACACCTACTGTAACAACAGAAGAAATGCGTGATCGTTTGGGAGACTACAACTATGATTTTGTGATGTTATGTAACAAGATCTGTGGTATGGGTCACTACAATATGCAAAAGAAAGTTGTTGTTGTAACTGAGGCACAATACAAAGAGTGGTTAGCTAAACAAAACAAATATTTTACTGAAGACCTACAAAAAGAATTCAGTGGTAAAACGGCTAACGTAAAAAAGGATAGCGTACAAGTTACAGCATCTTTGAACTAATTAAGAATTTTTGAATATAAAATCGAATATGTCAAGTACAGTAATATCGCATAGCGCTGAACATCACGATTCGCACGGACATCATCACGAGGAATCATTCATCAGAAAGTATATCTTTTCTGGTGACCACAAGATGATTGCCAAGCAATTCTTGATCACTGGTATCATCATGGCAGTTTTTGCGATGCTTTTATCAGTATTATTCCGTATCCAATTAGCATGGCCGGATAAAGATTTCCCTATATTAGAGGTATTCTTGGGCAAATGGGCTGAAGGTGGCCGTATTAAGGCGGATTTTTTCCTTTCCTTGGTGACCATCCATGGTACTATTATGGTATTCTTCGTGTTGACAGCGGGTCTATCGGGTACATTCAGTAACTTATTAATTCCATATCAAATCGGTGCGCGCGATATGGCGTCGCCTTTTATGAATATGTTATCTTACTGGTTGTTCTTCATTGCATCAGTAATCATGATCGCTTCTTTCTTTGTAGAGAGCGGACCTGCTTCTGCTGGTTGGACAATCTATCCACCATTATCGGCTGTACCGACTGCAATCTCCGGATCTGCAACGGGTATGACTTTATGGTTGGTCAGTATGGTTCTTTTCGTTGCTTCTCAGTTGATCGGTGGTATCAACTACGTAAGTACGATTTTGAACATGCGTACAAAAGGTATGGATCTATGGAAAATGCCTTTGACAATCTGGGCGTTTTTCTTAACTGCGATTGTGGGTATGTTGTCATTCCCGGTATTGGTATCCGCGGTGGTTCTTTTGATTTTTGACCGTGCCGCTGGTACGTCATTCTATTTGTCTGACTTGGTTGTACAAGGACAGATTTTACCTAACGAAGGTGGTTCTCCAATTTTGTTCCAGCACTTATTCTGGTTCCTGGGTCACCCTGAGGTATATATCGTCGTTATGCCTGCATTAGGTTTGACTTCTGAGGTTATTGCTACAAACTCACGTAAACCAATTTTCGGTTACCATGCCATGGTTTACTCTTTGATCGGTATTACAGTGTTGTCATTTATCGTATGGGGGCACCATATGTTTGTGACGGGGATGAATCCGTTCTTAGGTGGTGTATTTATGATCACAACCTTGATTATTGCTGTTCCATCTGCTGTTAAGGCATTTAACTACCTAGCAACGTTATGGAAAGGTAATATCCGTTTTACACCTGCAATGATGTTTGCTATCGGTTTGGTATCTTTCTTTATCTCCGGTGGTTTGACAGGATTGTTCTTGGGTAACGCGGCATTGGACATCAACTTGCACGATACGTATTTCGTTGTAGCCCACTTCCACTTGGTAATGGGATCTGCGTCCATCTTCGGTATGCTTTGTGGTGTTTACCACTGGTATCCTAAAATGTTTGGTCGTATGATGAACACGAAATTAGGTTATTTACACTTTTGGTTGACTTTCATCGGTGCTTACATGGTATTCTTCCCAATGCACTTTATGGGTATTGATGGTGTGCCACGTCGTTATTATGCATTTACTGAGTTTGCTTTCATGGCAAAATGGGTTTCTGTGAATCAATTGGTTACTTGGGCTGCTATCGTTGCTGCTTTGGGACAGGTTGCATTTTTATGGAACTTCTTTTACTCGATCTTCTTCGGTAAGAAAGCACCACAAAACCCTTGGCAATCGAATACCTTGGAATGGACTACTCCGGTAGAACATATTCATGGTAACTGGCCAGGAGAAATTCCAACAGTGCACCGTTGGCCTTACGATTACAGTAAGCCAGGTCATGGTGAGGATTTCATTCCTCAAGATGTTCCTTTCTCTGAAACGATGAGCTCGAATTTGCCTCATGATTTTGAAGGAGATGAGGAAGCTGAGCGTATCCAAGCAGAATGGAATGCTCAAAATGGTAGAAAAGACTAATAAGATTTAGTAGAATAGAGTAGGGCTTGTACCTACTCTATTTTATACAAGTTTGTATTTTAAGAGGTAGGGGTAGTATTATGTTTCCAGCTGCTGAAAAGCGATTTATAAAGACCAATTTTATTACGATTATCGTACTGTTTATGGTCATTATTGCTGGGGGTGTTGTGCGGAGTACAGGTTCAGGCATGGGATGTCCAGATTGGCCTAAATGTTTTAACCGCATTATTCCACCCACAGATATTTCCCAATTACCCCAAGGATACGAACAACATTATATTGAAGGGAGAGCAAAGAAGAATGAACGTTTCGCCAAGATTGTCGAATTTTTTGGTGATAAGGAAATGGCTTACAAGCTTCGTACCGACAAAAGTATTTTGCAACATGAGGAATTTAATGTTGCGAAGACTTGGACGGAGTATATCAATCGTTTGGTGGGAGTTATTTCTGGATTCTGTTTATTGTTTACCGCAATTTATTCCTTCACGTATATAAAATCAAAAAGTTCGATCGTTGTTTGGTCAGTGGTTAATCTTTTTGTTGTGGTCATTCAGGCCTGGTTAGGTTCGATCGTGGTATCAACCAATTTGATGCCCTGGATCATCACCGTACATATGCTCTTGGCGCTTGTAATTGTTTGTATCAGTATATATACATACTTTAAAGCGGTTACACTACGTGACAAGACCATATTGGTTAATCGTTCTTTAAGCGTATTAAAAGGTCTTGCGTTGATCTCCATTTTGTTGATGTTAACGCAGGTGATCGTCGGAACGGGAGTTCGGGAGGAAGTTGATCTATTGACTGGCTCCAACATTGCCCGCGCCGATTTTATAACAGCTATTGGCCAACAATTCGAAGTACATCGATGGTTGGCATATTGTTCTTTGATTTTAGTTATTGTATTATTCTTTTTGGTCCGCACAAGTTTCAATACGGGATCTAAGCAGTTTAAATTTGCTTTAATCGCGTTGATCCTCGTGGGTATCCAAATGCTATCAGGAATTATCTTAGCTCGATTTGCAATACCTGCATTTGCGCAGACAACGCATCTGGTTGTTGGGACACTTTTATTTGGTGCTCAATTTTATCTGTTGTTGCTGTTAAATAAGCAAAGGCATTAATTTTGAAATTCGAGATGTTTATGTTAAAAACTATGTGTTTGAATACACTGGTAGTAGGAGGTCTCTTTTAATTATGAAAGAATTTATTTCAGATTTTAAAAAGCTAGTTAAGTTAAGACTTACGTTGACGGTGGTATTCTCCGCGTCAATTGCTTTTCTGATAGGATCAAAACAACAGGGTGAAATTTTCTGGGTCAATTGGTTGTTGTTGACTGTGGGTGGTTTTCTGGTAACAGGTTCTGCCAATGGTTTTAATGAAATCATCGAAAAAGATCTAGATAAGTTGATGAAACGTACAGAGGATAGACCGCTACCTTCTGGTCGGATGACAACAGGTCAAGCTTTGGTAATGAGTGTCTTTATGGGCATCTTGGGTACCTTGGTATTGGTTCGCCTAAATTTTGTCGCTGGCCTACTGTCGGTTTTTTGTATCTTACTTTATGCATTCATCTATACACCTTTAAAAAGAAAATCACCAATAGCCGTGTTTGTAGGTGCATTCCCGGGCGCATTTCCACCATTAATTGGTTATTATGCTGCCTTTTCACAGGATGATCTGGCCTATTACAGTGGACACAACGAAGCCGCAATTATTATTATTCCCTTCGTTTTGTTCGCGATTCAGTTTTTATGGCAATTTCCGCATTTCTGGGCAATCGCTTGGGTTGTGGATGATGACTATAAATTGGCTGGTTTTAGGTTGTTACCAACTACAAAACGTGATAAGATATCGGCCTTTATGGTATTCATTACCGGATTGTTAATGATTCCTGCTGGATTTATACCTTATTATTTTGGCTTTGGTGGAATTTGGTTTACGATAGTGTCGGTCATTGGTGGATTGATGTTTGGTTATTATGGCTATTTGCTTTTTAAGAATTGTGATATTCCTTCAGCAAAGAAAGTTATGTTTACATCGTTCATTTATTTGCCTGTTACACAACTCGTATTATTGCTTAACTTTATTCCTTTGAAATAATGTTAGATATACAAGCACAGACTGACGAGAAGTTAGTACAGAGAAAAGCTCAGAAATTCAACCTTTGGTTGGGTATGTTGGGCATGTTCATGATGTTTGCTGCGTTATCCAGTGGTTTCATTGTATATACAGCGAGTGGCGTGGACAAAGGGATCAAGACTTTATTACCAAATGCACTATTGTATAGTACGATTGTGATTGCAGTAAGTAGTCTTACGATGTTTTTAGCACATAAAGCGGCTAAAAATGGTGATTCTTCCAAACAAAAGGCATTTTTGATAGTCACTTTTGTTTTGGGCATCGTGTTTTTTGCGTTACAGGTACATGCTTGGAACGTATTAATCGAAAGAGGTGTTTATTTTGTGAATAACAATGCATCTCAGTCGTTTATTTACGTTTTTATTTGGATGCACTTGGCACATATTATTGCGGGTTTGATCGTTTTGATTGGCGCGATTATAGGGGTTAACAAACTTCCTAAGGACGGCAATCTTTTCCGCATGGATCTTGCCAGTATTTTTTGGCATTTTCTCGATCTTTTATGGATTTATATATATGTTTTCTTACTTTTGAATCAATAATAGTAAACAATGAGTACAACAGTATCGCAATTGGATAAGGTAAAAACTGGTCCATGGAATGGTGGAAAATCACCTTGGAACTTAGAGTATGGAAAAATCATGATGTGGTTTTTCTTGGTAGGGGATGCCTTCACATTTTCTGCATTTTTGGTTTATTACGGCGCGCAACGCTTTTCTCACCCAACATGGCCTGATCCTGATAAGATTTTCCAATCTATCCCGGGTATTGCTGACCATGGTCAACCTTTGGTATTCGTTGGTTTGATGACGTTTATTTTGATTATGTCGTCGGTAACAATGGTTTTGGCTGTTGAAGCTGGTCACCGTAATCAAAAGAATGAAGTCGTTAAATGGATGCTTTGGACGATTTTGGGTGGTATCTGTTTCGTAGGCTGTCAGGCTATCGAGTGGACTCACTTACACCACATGGGATTCTGGTTTGGTAAAAACCCGGCGACTGGTTTAGAAGGTGATGCAATTAAGACGGCCTTATTACCTTACTTTACACACGATATTTCCTATACTTCGGCGTTGCAATTTGCAAACTTGTTCTTTACGATTACAGGTTTCCACGGTTTCCACGTTACAGTTGGTATTATTTTAAACATCATCATTCTTTTCATGACGTTAAATAATACATTCGAAAATCGTGGTTCTTACTTAATGATTGAAAAAGTAGGTTTATATTGGCACTTTGTGGATTTGGTGTGGGTATTCGTATTTACATTCTTCTACTTAATCTAATCACTGAATTAATAATTTTAGATCGCTATGTCACAATATCAAGATAATATCGCTCACGGAGAGCATGCTCACGAAGGTGGGATGGATAAGAAGGCCATCTGGAGAGTATTTGGCGTACTTTTGGCGCTTACTTGTCTAGAGTTCTTAATTGCATTAGGTTTTGTTCACCACTGGCAAATTTTAGCCAAAGGTGCGTTGGTAAATACTATTTATATCGTTTTAACTTTGGTTAAAGCATATTATATCGTTGCATTCTTTATGCACTTGAAATTCGAAAAATCGAGTTTCATCGTTACCGTAGCAATAGTCTTTATTTTTATTATTTATTTTATCGTCCTGATGTTAGTTGAGGGAGGTTTCTTGGCGGGTGCTTTTCAGGAGCATCAATTGTTTCCAAATAAATAGATAAAGTGAATAATGGATAATAATACTGGACAAAAGAAAGGTATTAAAACTATATTGATCCTGGCAGTAATTCTTTTATTGCCAGGATTTTTATATTTTATACTAAATAAAAGTGGTTCCAATAATTACGTTTCCCTCCCTATTTTTGGTAAGAAGGAAGTTCCTGGAACAACACACCGTAAATGGGGACGGGATATCCCTGATACGATTTATCATACTGTGCCTTCGGTCAATTTTGTTAATTACGATCGTAAGCCTGTACAGTTATTGGATAATGATACGACACTTTCAGTCGTTCACCTGATGTATTCGCGGGATGCATCGCTGTCGAGAACGATGATTAAAAGATTGGATCAGATTGCCAACCGTTTTATTCATAACAAAAAGGTAAAGCTGTATTCCATAACAGTCGATACCACATACGATACACCAGAAGTACTTGCGAAATATGCTAAAGTTTACAAACCCTGGACTAAATCTTGGTTTTTTGTGACAGATCCTGCTGTTGATATCTTTAAATTTGCCAAAGAGAGTTTATTGCAGGATGCAATCGTAAGTAACGACAAAGCAAAACCTTTTATCATCGGATCCAACTATCTTTTGCTTGACACAAAGGGACGGATTAGAGGTATCTATGATATCAATGTCAAGACGGATATTGATCGATTGGAAGATGAAATTAAATTATTGTTGGTGGAGGAGATCCGAAATCATCCCGCTACGATAGAACAAAAGAGATAGTTAGAAACATGGAAGAGAGTCTTATCAAAGAAAAAAAATACAGTAAGTGGATTTGGGTGCTTTCTGTTGTTATACCAGTTGTCGTGGCTGTATTATTTACTGTCAATCTACAAAAATTAGGTTATGATGTGAAGCCATTGACTTTTTTACCGCCTATTTATGCGACGATCAATGGTGTTACTGCAATTTTGTTGTTTTGGGCAGTAGCTGCAATAAAGAAAGGTAACAAAGCGCTGCATGAACGTTTGATCAAATGTTGTATTGCCTGTTCCTTGGCTTTTTTGGCGATGTACGTGGCTTATCACATGACGTCTATTGAAACAAAATATGGGGGTGAGGGAATTTTGAGACCAATCTATTTCTTTATACTGATCACACATATTCTCTTATCTATTATAATCATACCGTTTGTTCTTTTTACTTTTGTAAGAGGTATTTCGGGATCTTATGCGCGACATAAAAAGTTGGCACGGATCACTTACCCCATGTGGCTCTATGTTGCCGTGACAGGTGTCATTGTTTATTTGATGATTTCACCCTATTATATAGGTTAATTTAACAAAGGAAAGGAGTGTACTTATGAAACGTATTTGGATTTATCAGGCTGACCGTATACTTTCGGTTGAAGAAGGCGAGCAAATTTCGGTGGAACTGGCCGCTTTTGCTGAACAGTGGAAGGTTCATGGAAAACCTTTGTCTGCTTCAGCTGAGCTTCGTGATCATCTTTTTATTATCCTAAAGGTTGACGAGGATGTTGCTGCCGCTTCAGGTTGTTCTGTAGATAGTTCTGTTCGTTTTTTGAAAGGTATAGAAGAAAAGTACGGGGTTCAACTCTTCGATCGTATGCAATTTGCATATAAATCGACTAACGGTGTCGCAGTAGTCAACCGTTCGGGTTTTGAAAGGTTATTGGCTGCAGGTGAGATAGATGATAACACGCTTGTGTTTGATAATACCATTACTTACGAGCACCAATTGGATAATGCTTGGGTGGTTCCTTTTAAGGAGAGCTGGCACAAAAGATTATTTGCATAGCAGAAAATAACAACATAAAAAAAACGCCATTTCATCAATGGCGTTTTTTTTATGTTGTTAGGAGATAGCGATGAATCATAAGATAAATGAAGTGATCTGCATTTTATCTTCTGCTGCGCCAAATCACTGAAATCTCCATATTTAACGCTAGGATCCAATAGGGGTTGTTACTATTCCGGAATGGTATAATGATGCATATATTTTGCGATTGCATTTGCTCTTCTGTTGACATAAGAAGAAGGATTACGGGCATCCCATTCGCGGGGATTTGGCAAGATCGCAATAATCAGTGCGGCCTGTTTTTTGGAAAGATTACTTCCTGTTTTGCTAAAGTAATATGCTGCAGCTGCATCTGCTCCATAAACTCCTTGTCCCATTTCAATGACATTAAGATAGACTTCAAGAATACGTTTTTTACTCCAAAATGTTTCAATTAAAACAGTAAAATAAGTCTCGAAACCTTTTCTTAACCAGGAGCGTCCTGGCCATAGAAAGACGTTCTTGGCGACCTGTTGACTGATTGTACTTCCGCCACGCAGTTTTTTGCCTTGTGCATTTTTCTTGATGGCATTTTGGATACCTTTGAGGTCAAAACCCCAGTGGGTCATAAAATGAGCATCTTCTCCTGCAATGGCCGCTAGTTTTAAATTGTCCGAAAGTTCGTCGTAACTCAACCAATTTTTTTCCAATTTAAACCCTTTTCCCTGTTCCTTAAGTTCAAAACCACGTTGAATCATTAACCAAGTAATGGGGGGATTAATGAACCTTAAGCTAATTACCCAAAAAAGACTAATACCGATAAAATAAAGAACAACTCTGCTTATGATGCGGAGAATGGGCGATTTGATAGATTTCAACGGATTGAAGGAAACTTTCTTAAAGGTATTTTTTTGTTTGCTGGCTGTATTTTGCTTACCAGATCTTTTGATGGCCATATCATTACAAAATTTGTGCAAACATAACATCAAAAAGTTATACTTCCATGCATTACCTCATCATTTCTTTTAATTTTTCCAAAGTCACACCATTCATCCAAGATATAGCTTTTGTATCTATTTCGCCATTTGGTTTTATAACAACATATGTTGGAAATCCGGAACGATTAAATAAAGTGAATAGTTCACTAATCACAGTATTTCCGACAAACAGATGTGTACCCGGCTGTTCTAGTTCTGCTACTTTGTTGACCCATTTTTGTTGATCAGAGGATGCGTCGGTACATAGATAAATAAATTCTACAGGAAGTTTTGCTTCTTTTGCTTGGTTATGTAGCTTTTTGCCATAGGGCATCTGGTCAAGACAGGGCCCACACCATGTCGCCCATATATCTAATAAAACTAGTTTATTTGGATATTTTGCTTTTATGGTTTGAATCAGTTCGGCACCACTTTTCGTGTTGTTCACTAATAATGTAGCATCAAAGGGGAGCTCCTTTATTAAGGTGCCAAAAGAGGTCTGCTTCGATTCAGTAGGAGCGGAGTCTATTATATCTTTCATTTTTGCCTGTTTGGCTGTTAAATTTTTTATTTCAATACGAAGGTTTTCTTTGGCCCATGTGCTCTTTAATTTTGGTAGGATGATACTATAGATAGCATTTTGTGATTGAATATCTCCATCCTTGAATCTTAGGTTGACGATATCCGCATAGTTTTCTGGGAAAATTTTGGAAATATATTCGGATACTTTTACAAAATCTCCACGACTTTTGTTGTCTGGATAGAGCAAAACTCTGGAATAGGTATTTAACATGTGAAGATAGTTGCCGGTTTCATTTGACACAGAATATATCGGAACTAGTATTTCCTCAATAGTTTCTTTTTTAATTCTATTGCTTAAATAGTAACTCAACAGCTTATACGTATACTCTGCATCGGTCGCTGCATCAATTAACGGCTTAAAGGTTGTATTATACGCTTTATAAAAGGCGGTATTTGTATTTCTTTGAATCGTAAATAATGAGTCTAATTTTTGCTGAAAGCGCGGGTCCTTTGCTTCAAGCTTTTGTAGGGGTTTATAAAAATCGGGATTATGTTTTTTATCAAATAAGGTATATTCATTCATCTGTCGATTTACTTCAGCATCTTTTCCAGCGAAGGAAATGCCATCACCGATCATGTAAACGTTTTTCTTCTTCAGCTTTTCTAAATCAAAGATAAGTTCTAAACCGTCTTGAAGGTAAAGACAGGTATAGACGTAGTCACCCAAGCTAAACCAGACCTGCTGATAGGGAAGGTTATGCGTTTGTCTAAATTCGAAAGTGCCATCAGCGCTCAATGGTATCGTTGCTTTACTTTGATGAGGTCCTATCAAATTGACGATACTGTACTGGATTTGGATTTTGGATAGATCTTCCTGACTTGCATTTAAGATTTTACCGGTCACTTTCGCCGGTTGCTTCTTATTCAATTGGTCATAGGATTTATCCGTTAGAGAAAGTGGCTCGAAATTCTTTTGTGCATAAAGCATACATGGCAGCCATAGTGGAAGCAATAAAGCAATAATATAGACTTTCATAATAAGTGGTTTATATGTAAGTCAAATATATTAATTTAAAAAAATCGAGTCCTCTTAATTAATGTTAAAATTTGTTCGATATAGTAATTTGTCAAAGCGACGATATTATCCTATTTTTACGCTTCACAAATTTGATTTTAGAAGTTGGCAAAAGAAAAGAAAGTAACTCCGTTAATGCAGCAGTATAATGCGATCAAGATCAAGTATCCTGGGGCGTTATTGTTGTTCCGTGTTGGCGATTTTTACGAGACATTTGGTGAGGATGCAATCAAGGCGGCTCAGATTTTGGGTATCGTTTTGACCAAGCGAGGGAATGGTTCGGAATCAGAAACAGCTTTAGCGGGGTTTCCGCATCATTCTCTGGAGACTTATCTCCCTAAATTGGTGCGTGCAGGTCAACGGGTAGCAATCTGTGATCAGCTGGAGGATCCCAAAACGACCAAGACAATCGTTAAACGCGGTGTCACCGAATTGGTTACTCCGGGTGTCTCTTACAATGATAATATTGTTCAACAGAAATCGAATAATTATCTCGCTTCTATTTTTACGGATAAGGATAAGATCGGAATTGCTTTTTTGGATATTTCGACGGGTGAATTTCTGGTTGCTCAGGGAAGTACATCTTATATTGATAAATTACTTCAGGGCTTCAAACCTACTGAAATTATTTTGCCGAAGAAACAGAGCAAGGATTTTATCGAGCAATTCGGGGCACATTATTACACTTATTTTTTGGATGAGTGGCCTTATACCGGAGATTATGCTGCCGAAGCATTGTTAAAGCACTTTGAAGTGGCTTCGCTGAAAGGCTTTGGTGTGGACCGGATGTCAGCTGGCATCGTTGCTGCTGGGGTTGCGCTACATTACCTTAATGAGACGGAGCATCGCAATCTACAACATATCTCTACGCTTTCGCGGATCGAAGAGGACCGGTTTATGTGGCTCGATCGATTTACGATCCGTAATCTGGAACTGATCGGTTCCATGAATGAAAATGCTGTTACGCTATCAGATGTCCTCGATCATACAGCCAGTCCAATGGGGGCTCGGCTACTCAAGCGCTGGATCGTCATGCCATTGAAAGATAAAAAGGGTATCCAGGAACGTTTGGATGTCGTGGATTTCTTTTTTAACAACCGTGAACTGCGGGACGACCTGATCGGCCAGATCAAGCAAGTTGGTGACCTGGAACGGTTGATATCAAAAATTGGACTCCAAAAAGCCAATCCCAGAGAGATCGTCCAATTGAAACGCGCTTTGCACGCTATTGAAAAGCTCAAGGAATTGACTGACCGTAAGGACGCGCAGTCTTTGGCCCTGATATCTGATCAATTGGACGCCTGCGTGGCGATTCGTGAACGGATTGAGCAGCAATTGCAGGCAGAACCTCCTGTAGCAATCAATAAAGGTAGCGTAATCGCTGCGGGAGTTGATGCTGAACTGGATCGTCTTCGAAAGATTTCTTTTGGTGGTAAAGATTATTTGCTGGAAATCCAAAAGAGGGAAGCTGAATTGACGGGTATTCCATCTTTAAAAATAGCATTTAACAATGTCTTTGGTTATTATCTTGAAGTAACCAATACGCATAAAGACAAGGTTCCAACAACATGGATACGTAAGCAGACTTTGGTGAATGCCGAACGATATATCACAGAGGAACTCAAAGAATATGAGGAGCAGATTCTTGGTGCGGAGGAAAAGATCCAGGCATTGGAAAATAGATTGTATGCCGAACTATTGGTTGCCATTGCGGAATATATCAAACCGGTTCAGCTAAATGCACAACTTATTGCGAAGTTGGATGTTTTACTCAACTTTGCCATCGTCGCCGAGAAAAACTACTACGTTAAACCGGTAATTAGCGATAGCAAGATTTTGGATATCAAGGGCGGACGTCATCCTGTTATCGAAAAAAATCTACCCATAGGGGAGGACTATATTACTAACGATACTTATCTTGATCCGAAAGCGCAGCAGATTATTATTATTACTGGTCCCAATATGGCCGGTAAATCGGCCCTGCTCCGTCAGACTGGCTTGATCGTGTTGATGGCGCAGATCGGTTGTTTTGTACCAGCCAAGGAAGCTAAAATAGGCTTGGTGGATAAGATATTCACCCGTGTTGGGGCCTCAGATAACCTTTCTTCCGGTGAATCTACATTTATGGTGGAGATGAACGAAACAGCCAGTATCATGAACAATCTTTCTGATCGGAGTTTGATCCTTTTGGACGAAATTGGACGTGGAACAAGTACTTATGATGGAATTTCAATCGCTTGGGCGATAGCGGAATATTTGCATAATCATCCTGCCGCTAAAGCGAAGACCCTCTTTGCAACACACTACCATGAATTGAATGAGCTGTCAACTTCGCTTGACCGTATCAAAAATTATAATGTAACCGTAAAGGAGGTCAATAATAAAGTGATCTTTTTGCGTAAACTGGTACCAGGGGGATCCGAGCATAGTTTTGGTATCCATGTTGCCAAGCTGGCGGGGATGCCGCCAAAGTTGTTGAACCGTGCTAATCAGATTTTAAAACGATTGGAACAGGAACGTACTGGCGGTGAGCAGATCAAAGATAGTATGCGTAAGATTCAGAAACAGGCTTATCAGTTGCAGATGTTCTCTATCGATGACCCTGTTTTAAATAAAATCCGGGATATGTTGAATAACTTGGATGTTAACTCGCTGACCCCTGTGGAAGCATTGATGAAACTGGATGAAATCCAGCGTTTGTTAAAAAATTAAGGAGTGATATAGCCGCTTGAGTAAATACCATTCATTTAGCATGAACCATTGTTGTCGCTAAATGAATGGTATTTTTTTTCGAATTGTCTTTTTTTTATTGATTCGTATTTTTCATTAAGGTATCAATGAACTCGCTATGCCCGGTTTACTGATCAGAAAGAACTTTCAGTACATTTTCATTGCTATTGGTCTCGTGACAGTACGATCGTTTTATTTTAGACTAAAATCTGAAAAAGACTTCTACACTTCCATAGTTTGATTGTATCGGTGTCAGGACCTTGCTGCTTGCGTCATAAGGTGCATAGTGATAACCAAGTTCAATACCGACATATTTCTTATTCTTCATCTGAAAAAGAGAAGCAAAACCTAATCCCAAGTGTACATTGTTAATGGTTACCATGCGATCGTTGTAGCCTCCTTCATAATAGTAACCGTCTGGGTCATAATATCCGTCTGAATAAATACTTTCGGTAATACCAGTATCTGTAATATCTATTCCTAATATCCCCTTGGGAATCAGAATACATTTTTCATTATCAAAAATTTTGTATCCAACAGCACCACCTATAAATCCCGTTGCGGAAGAATTGACTGTAACATTGGACCCTTCATAATTATAGTCGATATTTCTATCATTTGAATTGATCCGTACTTTGAAACCGCCCTCGAAGATAAATTTACGTTCCAATGAACTCATGAACATAAACCCGAAGGTGACATTGCTGCCAAAGATCTTATTCGAACCACTTAAGGGACTCATTACACCGACCAAAGGGACATAACCTAATTTGGATTTACTTCTGTTCCCATAGGTTTTAGGAGGGCTAACAGGTCTTTCAGCATTTTGGGAATAATCTTGATCTACTTGCCCATTTTCCGGAGTGTCCGTGTCAGCAAATAGGTGAAGAATATCTATTTCATCATTATTGAGCTTATAATTGTCTGATGATAAAAGTGCCTTGGCTCTGATCTTGATTAAATTATCCAAGGGATGTCGCAAGGGGTAGAAATTGTATTTTTCTTTATTTTGTTCATACTGAGCCATAAAGTCATCCTGGTCGGCTGCATCTAAGCGTTGAACAAATGTCTTATCCAATTGATTGTTGATATAACGTTCAATTTCAGCGGAACTATTCTTTTTTTCGATAATAAGCAGAAGAATCCGCAAACGTTGGCCAAATTCTGTTACACCACAACTGGCTTGTAGTGTATTTAATAATGGTTCGATTTTGTCGAATTCGTTACTGTTCAGTGAATTTGTTAGGAAGGGGAGGATTTCTGCGGTGTGTTTTTCACATGTTTCTTGTGCCCATACCTTTTGTGTCGCAGGGAAACAGATTAATAGGAATACTGCAAAAATGAACTGACGGATCATCATGGCTTATGGATTTATCAGAGACTAAATTAACAAATTAATTGTATGATGCCGCCGTTATTTTGCAGCAAACATTCCAAAAGTTTTATCTTTGGCTCATGGCGTCAATATTTCGATTTAAACAATTTGAAGTTGATCAATCCAATTGTGCGATGAAGATCAATACGGATGGGGTATTGCTGGCATCATTGGTTGATACAAAGGGTGCAAAGCGTGTGTTGGATGTGGGTACCGGTACTGGCGTGATTGCCCTCATGTTGGCTCAGCGCTTGATAGATAGCCACATAGAGGCTGTAGAAATAGATGCGTTGGCCGCAGAGATGGCGAGCAGAAACTTCAGTAATTCGATTTTTGGGAGCCGTCTTGTATTGCATGCTAAGTCATTTCAACAATTGCGAACAGGCGAGCACTACGATCTGATTGTATCGAATCCTCCTTTTTACACAGATTCGTTGCATAACCCAGATGCGCGGAAGAAATTGGCCCGGCACAGTGATCTAGACTTTTTCCGTGAACTGCTGCACTTCGCGTCGTTGCATTTAACTTCCGGGGGTAAACTCGTTTTGATTCTCCCTACGCAACTTGCAGAAACCCTAACCGCACTGGCGATTGATCATGGATTGCATTGTACTGCTGAAATTCAGATAAGATCATTCGATGGGGATCCTGTTATTCGGAAGATTGTGACCTTTGGGCGTCTGCAAATAACAGCGATTGATCAAGCTGAATTTGTGATTTATCAATCTAAGGGTGTTTACTCGGAATCATACAAGAATGCCTTGGCGCCTTATTTTTTAGCTTTCTAAACTATGACAAAAATTGGACTTCTTTCGGATACACATTCTTATTTAGATGAATCTGTATTCAAGTACTTTGCTGATTGTGATGAAATTTGGCATGCAGGGGATTTTGGCGATGCTAATGTAGCAGATCAATTGGAAGCTTTTAAGCCTTTGCGTGGGGTATATGGAAATATAGATGGAAGAGATCTGCGGTTACGTTTTCCCGAAGATTTGCGGTTTACCTGTGAGGAGGTAGAGGTTTTTATGACCCATATTGGTGGTTACCCTGGCAAATATGCAGCACGGATAAAGGCGGAGTTAATAGCAAATCCACCTAAGTTGTTTATCACAGGACACTCCCATATTCTCAAAGTTGTGTTTGACCCGAAAATCAGTTGTCTTCATCTCAATCCCGGAGCTGCAGGAAAACATGGTTGGCATAAAGTAAGGACACTCATGCGCTTTGAGATCAATAAAGATAAGATCGAAAACCTGGAAGTTATTGAACTCAATGAGAGATAGCCAATAAAAGATCTATTTAAAGACTTCTATAGATCAGATTTTATTTGCCAGAAAAATTGCTGCCGTTAGCCCAATGCAGCAATCCGTAAGCATATCGATTACATCGTCAATTGAAGGTCCTGTAGATATTGCTGCAAAACTGTGGCATGTGTGTGTATTTTGTTGTTAGCTGCATACAGCAATGTGGTGACGGTTTGTTGCCTATGTGCTTCCAGCCATTTTTTTCCAAAGTCCTGCTGATCGAGCTCTTCTCTATATTTTTTTGCAAAATCATGCCATAGATCTGGGTTTTGGTGAAACCAGATGCGGAGCTCTGAGGAAGGGGATAGGTCTTTATTCCATTCAGACAAACTGGCTTTTTCTTTGGTCATTCCACGTGGCCAAAGCCTGTCAATAAGCATACGATAACCATCATCGGGTGACGGTAGATCGTAAATCCTTTTTATAACGATCTTCATGGGCTTGCTTTTTATAGATTATATTACACAATGGATTACAATACTATAAATATATGATTTTAAGTGAAAAGCAGAAGTCGTTTTATTTCGTGTTCTTTCTTGATAGTAATCAATCTTCGGGATACAGTAGTCAGTCGTAGGGCAGCGTATCTTTGATTGCTTATAAGGAATCACGTACTTCCAGAAGAAAGCTTTTTAGCCGCTCTAAAGAGTCCACTACGCGTTGATTTTCTTTTGCCTCGGATTTATTGTCACGGAGATAGTCTCTTGCACCTTGTAGGGTATATCCTTTTTCTTTTACTAAATTGAAGATGATTTTGAGGTTTGCGATATCCTCCTGCGTAAAGAGACGATTGCCCTTTTTATTTTTCTTGGGTTGAAGAATATCAAATTCACGCTCATAAAAACGTATCTGGGATGCATTTACATCAAACATCTCTGTCACTTCTCCCATTGTATAATACAATTTATTTATTTCACGCTCTTTGTACGGCATATCTTCGCAATTAATCTATAGCAAACTTAATAAAAATTCCAGTTCAAAAAGAAATTTTGCGACCTCTTATTTTAGTTCAGGAGGAAATAGAGCTATGAAAATGAGTCGTTAATAACGAATTGTTGTCTGATTCCGAACAGATTTTTTAAAGTGATGAACATCTCTTGTATGCCTTATCGCAGGGGCTGTAAACCTTGAGTCTATGATGTTGCTATTTGTACACGATGGTTTGCATTGTAAATGAAGGCTAAATTAGTTAAGTTTGGATAGGTTTGAAACCTATTTTGATCGATCGTATGATTATAGTTAGCAAGTTTTGGACAAATTTATTCTCTTTTGGTAAAGCTAATGCGATTACTATCTTTCCTATTATATTTCTAAAATACGGCTTTTTTAAAGATAATAGGGTTTTAATCCGTCATGAGCGCATCCATCTGCGCCAGGCATTGGAATTGGGAGTTGTGTTTTTCTACCTTTGGTATTTGTGTGAATTTGCGATCCGTTTTGCTCGCTTGCGCGATTTTGATCAGGCCTATCTCCATATTTCTTTCGAGCGAGAAGCTTATCGTCACGAAGATGATCCCGATTACTTGTCAAAAAGGAAGATCTGGGCATTTTGGCATCACTTATAAATATTGTGGATCCGGAAATAATTAGAGCATAAAAAAGCTCTTAAAATATATTTTAAGAGCTTTTTTATATTTAGCTTTCCTTTTGTCCGTTTTATCCGACCAATTTGAGATAAGTAGCTACTTTGTCTTTTAATTGTCTACGGTCAACAATAAAGTCCAAAAATCCATGTTCAAGGACAAACTCGGATGTTTGGAATCCTTTTGGAAGATCTTTTTTGATTGTTTCTTTAATAACACGAGGGCCCGCAAATCCGATCAATGCGCCCGGTTCAGCAATGTTGACATCGCCTAGCATCGCATAGGATGCAGTAACACCACCTGTTGTTGGATCCGTCAATAGACAAACATAAGGAAGTCCTGCCTGCGCCAACAAAGCTAATTTAGCTGAAGTTTTTGCCATTTGCATCAAAGAGAATGCAGCTTCCATCATACGCGCACCACCTGATTTTGAAATCAACATAAATGGAATTTTATGTTCAATACAGTAATCAATCGAACGTGCAATTTTTTCTCCTACAACAGATCCCATTGATCCACCAATGAAGCTAAAGTCCATACAAGCGATCACGATGTCTTTGCCATTCATTTTTCCGTGACCTGAGCGTATTGCATCTTTCAGACCTGTTTTTGCTTGACTTTCTTTTAAGCGTTCAGGGTATGGTTTTGAATCGAAGAATTCCAGTGGATCACCAGAATTTAGATTAGGGAATAGTTCAGTAAATTCGTTATTGTCAAATAAAATTGAAAAATATTCTTTGGAGCCAATTCTTAAATGATGGTCACAATATTGACAAACATAGTCGTTTTCTACTTGTTCAAGATGCAACAACGGCTTTTTACAAGTGGGACACTTGTTCCACATGCCATCTGGTGCTTCTTTTTTATTAGCGGTAGCTGTGCTAATACCAGCTTTTTCTCTTTTAAACCAACTCATACGATAGTTCTTATTCGATTACAAACTTAGATAAAAATGCTTTTATATACAATTATAATTGTGTTGAATGTAAATGGCAGTAAATCAATAGATTTGTCAAAAAAGCTTACTTGTTAATATTCCGATGTATAATAATAGACCAGTTTAGAACGCAAATTGTTTTGTTAAAAAAGGGGCTGAAGTCAGGTTAAGAAGGAGGATTGAACCAAAAATTTAGGCACAAAAAAAGGGTAAGCTACTCCTATCGCACCGCTCAACCAAATACCCTTGCTTTGTTCCCAACCTGGGGGAGTCAATGGGAGCTGGTCGTAGAAGACTTACCCGCCACAAAAGTAGAAAAAAAAATAGTTTTAGGAAAGAAAAAATGCCTTTTTATTCTAGGGTGCTGATTCTCATTAGAATAAATTGTTCGGGGGGCCATCTTGCCGGCATAAATAATCCATTAAGATGGCCATAAAGTATTTTTTAACGCGCTACATCTTCTTTCTGTCATACTCGCCCAACAAAGAATAGTATCCAAACAGACCCAAACCGAGGGAAATGATCGGCGTTAAGATACAGAGTATAATAATACCAAAGACCAGATCCTCTTGGTGCCCTGTTGAAATCTTGGGTAATGCCAGTTCAAAAATGGAAAAGTATGCGGTGTATATGGCCAAAAGGATCCATACAATACCAAGAAGCTTTTTTAGATTATTCATGGTTTGGAGGTGTTGATTTGTTGTTGATATATAGACTGCCAATGATAAAGCAGACGGCGGCTATAATGATGGGATATCCTAATCCCGCTAAATAGAATTGTGGGGTATTGGAAGCTTCAGCATTTGTGGTGAGGTAAGTGGAAACTGCGGGTAGGAGCCCCCCGAATATACCATTACCGACATGGTAGGGCAAGGACATGGAGGTATATCTGATTTTTACGGGAAATAGTTCGACCAAAAATGCTGCTATAGGTCCATATACCATGGTAATATAGATCACCTGAATAAATATAAGGGCAACGAGTAGGATATAATTTTTACCGGCCAAATGGGTGGTTGTTTTAATCGTTTCTTTTCCTTTAAGCTCTCCTGTCTGATGCAGTATTTTTGAACTGGTCATTTCTGTTCCATCGTCATATTGACTTTTGGTTACGGTCACAATGGCTGAATTTTGTTCGGTGCCAGGTGTTGTTGTTTCGTTTAATTTTGTTTTCTGTTGAACATTCGATAGCTGGTACATGGATTCGTAGATTGGACGGTAGGTCAGCACGGCAAGGAGCATGCCGCCCAACATGATCCATTTACGGCCGACTTTGTCACTAAGCCATCCAAAGACGACAAAGAAAGGAGTGCCTAGCAGCAGTGCAATACCTAAAATGGTATCAGCCTGATCGGACTGGAGATGCATGACTGTTTTCATGAAACTCATGGAATAGAATTGACCGGTGTACCAAACGACACCTTGTCCCATCGCTGCACCAAATAGGGCTAATAACACAAACTTGAGGTTATAGCGATTTCCGAAGCTCTCTTTTAATGGATTTGTACTTGTCTTCCCTTCAGCTTTGGCTTTGCTAAATTCGGGTGATTCCTTCATCTTCTTACGGATGAGATATGATACGTAGACCATAACTAATGAGAGCAGAAAAGGGACGCGCCAGCCCCAACTGTCAAACTGTGTTTCACTCAGAAAACTTTTGGTTAAAAGAATCACCACGAGGGATATAAATAGGCCAAATGTAGCTGTTGTCTGTATCCAAGATGTCCAATAACCGCGTTGTCCCACTGGCGCATGTTCTGCAACATAGGTGGCTGCACCACCATATTCACCCCCCAAAGCTAGTCCTTGTAAAAGACGCAGGATCAGGACAATTAAAGGTGCCCAAAAACCGATGCTTGCATAGCTTGGGATACAGCCGATCAAAAATGTTGCACCACCCATGAGCATCAGTGTCACCATAAAGGTGTATTTGCGTCCTATAATATCGCCTAATCGACCAAAAAACAAGGCACCGAAAGGGCGTACGACAAATCCAGCGGCAAAGGTGGCCAATGTAGACAGAAAAGCTGCTGTCGGATTGTCGGAGGGGAAAAACTTGGTTGATATTACGATGGAGAGGCTTCCGAAAATAAAAAAATCATACCATTCAATAAGTGTCCCCATGGAAGAGGCTCCGATGACTTTCCAGATGCTCTTTGTACTGTTGTCGTTCATTAATAATTGGTTTAGTGTTATGTTTGCTTTCTGTAGAAATATAATTGTATTATTTAAAATTTTGTAGTGGTAACCTCCAAATAATTTATTTGGTTGCTACGACAGGTTGTCCAAGCGATTTATAGACTTTTCCGGGCAACGAATGGATCAGTGACTGCATTTCCAATTCCAATAGGACCAGCGCCAATTTACTCTGCGGCCATTGAAGCTGGTCGATCATCTGATTAAGCTCCAGTTGACCTGTTGCATGAATGAGGTTAAAAAGGCGCTCTTGATCCTTATCCAACTTAAAGGGAAGTGTTAATTGTTGGTTGGCTTCATTTTTTTTACTGATTTCCCAATTCATCAGATATTCGAGATCCTGAACATGCCTGATCATATGTGCGCGATTTGTTTTGATCAGATAGTTGGTTCCTTCACTGCTCTTTTCGTAAATGGATCCCGGAAAGGCACATACATCTCTATTATAGCTATTTGCTATTTCGGCTGTGATCAAAGCTCCACCTTTGATTGCTGCTTCTACAACAATTGTAACATCAGCCATTCCAGCGATAATCCGATTACGCATGGGGAAATTAACCCGTTCAGGTATGGTTTCAGATGTAAATTCGGTTAATAAGCCGCCATGTTCGAGCATCTTTGATGCTAGCTCACGGTGCGATGCGGGGTATATCCGATCCAATCCATGTCCGAGCACTGCAACCGTTGGTATGTTATTCTTTAGGGCGTTGCGATGTGCTAATGCATCAATGCCATATGCGAGACCGCTGACAATCAGAAGATCTTTATTTTCATTTAAGCCCTGCATAAAGTCTTCGCATAGCTGTTGCCCATAATGTGTTGCATGTCTCGTCCCAACGATACTGATCACTTTTGTTGAGTTGAGTGCGGCATGTCCCTTGTAATATAACATGAGGGGAGCATCATCACATTGTTTGAGTCGATCGGGATAGTCCTTATCTTCGATCCATAAGGCTTTGATGCGATGTTTATCAATAAAAGCGAGTTCTTTTTCACAGGCTTCCAGGTATGTTTTGTTGCGTATTGCGTCTGCAATTGATTCCCGTACTCCGGGGATTTGCATCAGATCTTTTTTTGAATAGGAAAAGAAATCCGCTAAGCTATCACTATGGGCTATGATACTACGGGCTGTTCTAGGGCCAATGCCCTTGATCTTAGTCAAAGCTATGGGATAGATTAGTTTCATAATTGGGTACTTTAAATATAGTGAAAAATTATAAATCTTGCATGACTTTTCATTAGAATAAGCAATTCGTGTTGAAGGTTGTTTTTAACAACATGTATAATCTTTAATTGGATGAAAGCACAACAGAAATAGGCTGGACCATAATATACCTTGGGTTTGGTGCTACAAATGAGCTGGCAGGTCGTGCATAGTTTCTGTACCGCACCTTTCATATTATTGCCGCTGGCTAATGATTTTTTGAGCTGGAATGTCCATTTGTCTTATTGCTGTTGGGATAATAATAATCTGTGAACTTTCTTTTATGAGGAAGAAATTGAGGTCCTGTTTGGAAAGAATGTGCCGGATTTGGTAGCTTTGCTTGATTAACAATATTTTTAGCATGGAAATGAAAGAACCTTTTGATATCGAGTTAGGTGAAGTGATTTATTCTGTTTTTCCGGAAGAGGAAGATACCTATGTTGTCTTTAAAGATGGAACGGAATATGTAAAAATTATTAAGGATACAGATACCACTTGGTTGAAACTGAATCCTGAAACTGAGTTGCCAATGTTCGGCATGGACGAAGAGGTTAACCTGATCGGTGAGGAGATCAAAAAAGAACTGGGGCAATAAGTCGCATAAGTTAAAGATCGTTAAAGTCATTTCGGCCTTATTTCCTGTTGATTATCTTCGGGTAATCAATTATAGATATGGCACGTATTGGTTTCCTATTTTTAATCGCTTTTTGTGTTTATTTGGCTTCTGATCGGCCGGTTTTTGCTCAGCCTGTAGAATTCATTTTGCAGGATACCGTAAAAAAGAAAAATGGAAAGGATACACTCCGATTAGATACAATCCAGGTTAAACGTAAAAATAGCCTGGCAGAGGACAAGCTTAACGAAAAAAAAGAGACTTACAAATCCATTTACGCCTTAGGGGATAGCAAGGAGATGGTTAACTTGCCCAAGAAAGGTGGGGTAGGGCTGAGTATTAATAAGCTTTATAATAAGTTAAGTCGAAAAGGGCGGAATGCGAGAAAGCTTCAGCGACAGTTTGAAAAGGAATACCAACAGGATCTGATTCGGGAAGAATGGCATCCGCTGACGAAGGAATACAGTAAGTTGTCCGGAGATTCGTTGCGCAAATTTAGGATATATTATGAACCCACTATAAAGTGGTTTCGTGAGCATGATCGGTATGAGAAGATCGCTTATATACATAAGTGCTTAACATATTATCTAGATTCTGTAGACATTATCCATAGGCGACTTCAGTTTCCTATGGGTAATGCAAAACTTTAACTACATAGGTACATATACCAAATATTTTGTATCGAAGAAGTCTTCCTTAAAGTAACTCGATAGTGGGTGCAATTCGGCTTTTAATTTTGATTCTTTGATTTCTTCACTTAGGTCACCACCTTTGAGGTAGAGGATCCCGTTTGGAATTCCGTTTTTGTCTTTTTTTGCAAATTTGTTTCGGATCCAAGGTGTAAAATCTCCGAGTCTGGTTACAGCCCGTGAAATAACGAAGTCGTATTTGTCGTCTAATTGTTCAGCACGAATATGATCGGCTTCTACATTTTTAAGTCCTAATGCTGCTGCGACCTCACGAACTACTTTGATTTTTTTTCCGATCGAATCCACTAAATGAAACTTAACTTCTGGAAACAGGATCGCCATGGGAATACCCGGGAAACCACCACCGGTTCCGACATCTAAAACCTGTGTTCCTGGGGCTAACTCTTGCACAAATTTGGCAATACCCAATGAATGTAATACATGATGAAGGTATAGACTATCGATGTCCTTACGTGAAATTACATTGATCTGGCTATTCCATAAAGTGTAGAGGTCTGCAAGTTTTGCAAACTGTTCTTTCTGTATATCCGTTAATTTCGGAAAGTAGGCGTAGATGATATCGACTGTAGGATTCAAAATGTGATGTTTTAAAGGTGAATTATTTCCAGCTTATTTTTTTCTTTTTTCGGCTGAACAAACCATTGATGCAAATATAGAAATAGTAGATGAAGTCTACCAAAGGAAGCCACCAAATCAGCTCTTTCACTTCAAGTTTCTTGTAAATAGATGTAAAAACGGCCCATTGGGCGAATAGTCTCAGCAAGTAAGCTGTAAGGGGAACGTACCAAAAAGTAGGAAATGCAATAGTAGCAGCAATCAGGGTCAGGTAAAATAATACCGCAGAAACTAGTTGCGTTCCCAACATGCGTTGATGGCGTTTTTTATAGATGGTGGATGCCCCAGAATGTCTCGCTTTTTGTTTATAATAACTTTTCCAGGTCGTTTTGGGAGCTGAGTAAACAATAGCAGCTGGTGCAAGGGCGATATTGACATTTATTGCTGTTGCATTTTGATTGACAAAAAGATCGTCATCACCAGATTTAATATGCATGTGTGCTGCAAATCCTTTATTTCGAAAGAAGAGATCTTTTTTGTAGGCCATGTTTCGACCAACGCCCATATAAGCATCTCCTTTGAGTGCATAGGAGAGGTAACTCATAGCAGTATGGCTTGTTTCGAACCGGATTAAGAGATTGAGTAGACCTCTTTTCTTAAAATAGGGGGAATAGCCCAGTACGATTTCGGTCTCGGGTCTAAAGGCAGAAGCAATTTCTTTCAACCATTGATCAGATTGAGGTGCGCAATCCGCATCGGTAAATACCAAAGTCTCATATTTCGAAGCTTTGATCCCCATGCTCACAGCGAATTTTTTACCATGTTTCAACCGGATATGCTCTTTGATATCGACAATCTTTAAATGAGCATATTGCTCATCAAATTCCTGAAGCACCCAAGGCGTTTCGTCCGTAGAAAAATCATTTACGACATTGACCTCGAAATTGGGATAATCTTGATTTAGGATACTGGGCAAAAATTCCCTGAGATTGTCCTGCTCATTGTGCGCGCAGATAATGACGGATAATGGAGGAAGATCGGTTTCTGTTTGATGCAGTTCAATTTGATACCTGCTCAATTTGCTGTAAACAAATAAGATGTAATATAATTGTGCCAATAGGAAAAGACCTAATATCCCAAATATGATATATGGAAGATTGGCCAAAAATACATGTAGGTCAAGCATAGCCCACAAAGATAAGCGCATTCATAATCTTTTTATAAAGGAAAATGATAATTTATTCCTGAAACATCCTGTTTGCAAATCTTTTTATAGTATTTTTGCAACATATTTTAGGAAAAGACGGGCGTAAACATATCCGTACGCGGAACCTTATTTCCGTTACGAAAAACAGTCTTACTGGCGTTATGAAAGAACATGCGCAGAAATCTGTCTACTGGAATATAATTAGTCACAGAGGAAAATATTAATGAAATTTACGCTACAAGCACAAGATACACTATCAAAAGCACGTGCGGGTGTTGTCGAAACTGCACACGGTCCCATTCAAACTCCAATTTTTATGCCTGTTGGCACCGCTGGTACGGTGAAAGCCATTCATCAGCATGAGTTGAAAAATGATATTGAAGCACAGATTATTTTAGGTAATACCTATCATCTTTATCTGCGCCCAGGATTGGATGTACTGAATAAGGCCGGAGGGTTACATAAGTTTAATGGTTGGGATCGTCCGATCTTGACGGATTCTGGCGGTTATCAAGTATACTCATTGACAGAGGTGCGTAAGATTAAGGAAGAGGGAGTTACTTTCCGTTCGCACATTGATGGTTCAAAACATCTTTTTACTCCAGAAAATGTGATGGATACGCAGCGTATTATTGGTGCGGATATCATTATGGCATTTGATGAATGTACACCTTATCCATGTGATTATGGTTATGCACGTCGTTCTTTGGATATGACCCATCGCTGGTTGAAACGCTGTGTAGATCGTTTTGATAGCACTGATCCCCTTTATGGATATGATCAGACATTATTTCCTATTGTGCAGGGATCAGTTTATAAAGATTTAAGGATAAAATCCGCAGAAACAATAGCATCCTTTAATCGGGATGGAAATGCAATTGGTGGATTATCCGTGGGTGAGCCGGCAGAGGAAATGTACGCGATGACCGAAGTGGTTTGTGATATTTTACCGCAAGAAAAACCACGTTATTTAATGGGGGTGGGTACTCCTGTAAATATCCTGGAAAATATCGCTCTGGGGGTTGATATGTTTGACTGTGTAATGCCAACGCGTAATGCGCGTAATGGTATGTTGTTTACACAAAATGGTATCATCAACATCAAAAATGAAAAATGGAAGGATGATTTTTCGCCTATTGAAGCTGAAAGTGATTTACATACAGATCAATTCTATTCAAAGGCTTATTTAAGACATCTGATAAAATCACAGGAAATTTTGGGAGCGCAAATCGCTTCATTACACAATTTACATTTTTATCTTTGGTTGGTCAATCAAGCCCGTGAGAAAATCATAGATGGTACATTCTATGACTGGAAAAATAAAATGGTGAAAATTTTGGATCAACGTTTGTAATAGAGTCACATAAAAAAAATATAGATAAAGTATGTACGTCATAGGCTTACAGAAGTAGAGTTTCAAATCTCTTATCTTAATGCTCAAATCTAAAAATATGCTTTCGTTAATCGATCGTTACATCATCAAAAAGTACCTGACAACATTTGTGTTCACGATGGCCATATTCACCGTGGTTATGGTTGTTTTCGATGTGTCTGAAAGATTGGATGACTTTCTGAAATATAAGGCACCTTTAGATAAGATTATCTTTGAGTATTACGCTGGATTTATTCCATTCTATCTTAATTTTCTCTGCCCACTGATCAATTTTATCGCGGTTATCTTTTTTACCTCAAAAATGGCGGATCAGACGGAGATTGTTCCGATATTAAGTGCGGGATACAGTTTCAACCGTTTGCTACGACCTTATATGATAGCTGCAACATTGATCTTTATCGTTTCTTTGGTGTTCAATATTTTTATTATTCCGCATACCAATAAAATGAAGGTGGATTTTGAGAACATCTATGTGAAGCCATTGAAAGATAATTCTCGTGTCTCAACGCATATGCAACTGGATAAAAACAGCTATGTGTATATTGATAATTTTGATAATACAACCAAGACTGGTTATGGTTTTGTATTGGAGATTTTCAAAGGGGATACATTGAAGGAAAAGATGATGGCTGACCGTATCACATGGGATTCCGTAGCGACAAAATGGAAAATTGAGGGATACACCAATCGTGTTATTAACGGACTACATGAGCGAATGGACAAAGGAACGGTCAAAGATACGACTTTGGACATGAAACCATCGGATTTTGAATTACGGGATAATATGTTTACTGCAATGGATACCCGTGAACTCAATATTCGTATTCATAAAGAGGAAACAAGGGGGACTGGGGTGATGAATGATCTGCTGCTGGAGAAATATAAACGTTATGTTTATCCATTCTCCGCTTTTGTTTTAACCTTAATGGGTGTGGCCCTTTCTTCCAAAAAGGTTAGAGGGGGGATTGGTTTAAGTTTGGGTATCGGAATCGGCTTAAGTTTTACATATATTGTTTTTATTCAATTTGCGACCATGTTTTCGCTGAAAGGAGGATTACCGCCATTGGTTGCGGTATTGATCCCTAATGTGACTTTCTTGTTGGTGGCAATTTATCTGACGATAAAAGCTCCAAAATAATTCCTATTCATATCATTATTAGCTTAAGCAGTTTATAACAAAGGGAAAAAATAAGTGCTGCTCCTAATCGTTTTCATTGCCATTACAAAATAATTTATATTCTATTGAATATGTCTAAAATTCAACTAAATCGGAATATTCTAATTCTGCATTTAACAATCCTTATCTGGGGGTTTACAGGGATCTTGGGTAGCCTCATTTCTGTTTCTGCTATTCACCTGGTTTGGTATCGCGTGGCGATAGCATCTATTTCCTTGTTGGTCTATTTTCTGGTGACTAAACAATCGATATTGGTTTCTAGAAAGCAGTTTATTCAGTTTTTTATGGTGGGGGCGGTTGTCGGTTTACACTGGGTTTTGTTTTTCTATTCCATTAAGGTATCTACCGTCTCGGTAACGCTGGTCACATTATCTTCGGTGACATTGTTTACGGCCATATTGGAGCCTATTGTGAACAAAAAACGTATCGCATTATTGGATATTGTCGTCGGTTTGGTGATTATTGTAGGGATTTATACCATATTTTCGTTTGAGACACATTATCTGGTTGGTCTATTGGCTGGCCTTGGTTGCGCTTTCTGTGCAAGTATATTTTCTATTGCCAATGCAAGAATGGTCAAGAAATCCAGTCCAACGCTGATCACATTTTATGAAATGCTAGGAGCATGTTTTTGGATCAGTATACTTATGTTGTTTACAGGAGATTTTAACGCTGAGATGAAGTTGGGACAGCAGGATCTGATTTATTTATTATTATTAGGCGTAGTTTGTACAGCGGTTGCCTATGTGATGGGGGTCGCAGTCATGAAGGAATTATCCGCTTTTACTGTTGCATTAACCACTAATCTGGAGCCTGTATATGGTATACTTTTAGCCATGTTGATCTTTGGCCAGAAGGAAACGATGAGTGGTGGATTTTATCTAGGAGCTTGTATCGTTCTTGGTGCTGTGTTTACCTATCCTTATGTGAAGACTAAACTGGAGAAAAGACAAAAAGAGCTTATCATCCGCAAATTGCACTAAAGATTACTGAGGTGTCCAGCAAAGCTGGACACCTTTTTTCTTTCACTCTGCTCGTACTCTCTTGCAGTTCTATTTCAACTATTCAATTCGGAGAGGGTTTGCTCTTTTTGAATCTCTCAGTAATCCTTTCTTTCGGGTGAACTAAAACACAAATTCGCCCACTAATATATTTCTTTCTTTGTCACGGTCAAGGTAGATTGTGGTGAGTTTACGTTCCTGTCTTCCTGAACTATAATAGGTGAAGATTTCAGCTAAGACAGCCGCAGGGCCAGCCAGAGTCAAGGAGCTATCGTTATAGAAATCAGCTTCTATTTTATATTTCCCTTTCAATGCTTTTTTTAATAAGAATTGTTCTGGACCGTAACCTCCCGTAAAGTCATTGCTTAATCGACCTCCAATTGCTGTTGCGGGGTTGCTGTAAAAGCATTTTTCTCCATTTGGATCTGTGACCCAGAGATCAATATCGGTATTTTGGGAATTCCAATTGAGGACTACCCGTATGTCAACAGGTAGGTCAGCGACAAGTTTCTTTTCCACAGCAGCTTTAGCTGTTGCACTTTTCTGGAGTTTGATAAGGTTGTTGATCTCCATCACAAGGATTTCTTCAATGCCATCGTCCCGATTGGCGGCCTCGGGTGAATAACTTTGTGTCAAAATGCCATAAAGTTGTTCTAGGGCTTCTTTGTACTGACCTTTATCTTGTAATGCCAGGGCATAATCACGATGACTTTGCGGATCCATTGGACGCCATTTTAGTACTTTAGTGGTTATATATAATGCATTGTCAACATCTCCCCATTCCCGGAGCTTGTAGGAAATGGTCTTGTAAAGATCTGCATTTTCAATTTGCAGGTCTGCCAACGCACTTAGGATAAGTAAAGCCTTTTGCCTATCTCCCTTTTTGAAAAAGAAGTTGGCAACATCGAAATAGAAGGTAGGTGTTCCCATATACTGATCCCGTAGCTGAAGATAGCTTTTGTAAGGATCTTTGGATTGATTGAGCTCCTTTAGGTAAGCATTGTCTTCCTTAATTTCGGGAATACTTATTTTGCCGGTTGTGCTGCCGAGGGTACTGGTGGGTTGTACTCCAGCAACGCGTCCTTCTAGTGCTTGAACAGCATTTACAGTAACGGATTCTTTAAGTGCGTCCTTGGATGAGATATCCTCTAGTACCACTTCGCTGGCTGTTGCGTTGGCAACTCTTGAATTGGCTGCCGCATACACGCGCTCGTCACTAGCCCTTTCTGCTGATCTGTATTCCACGGCCGGCGGTGTGGCCACTGGACTTGCAGAGGGACGGGATGGCATTGGGGTAACAGCGATATTTACAGTGGGAGCGTCTTGGACAATAGCTGTATCAGTAGACCGACCTGACCGATCCCGTTGTGGATATTTCGTTTTTTGCTGAAAGTCGGTATTCCACCAAGATTGAAGTTGCTCGGTGATATTCTGGGCCTGTGTCAATAAATCCGCTACGCGTTCTTCCTTTTCTATGCGCTCTTCTTTTATGAGTCGATTGAATTCGGGAAGCAACTCAGCTGGTGGCGTGATTGCATAACGTATATAATCTTCCACATTTTCCAAAACAATTAAACTGGTGTTCCGTGTCACAATGCCAAATTGTTTTCCGATTGCTTCGATTTCATCCCGATGGTCGTCGTATTGAATGTCCAGCGCATTTATTTTCTTTTGTGCCCAGATCTGTTGCAGATCGATCTCTCCATTGTCGGGTTTTAATGGAACTTTGATCTCTTTAATTATCTGTGTTCCGTCACCGACTAAAAGTGTGATTTCTTTTGCCCCACTGTCTTTGCCAAGCCCCGAGACAGAAAAATAGGATTGAACAGGTGAGCCTTTCTCCGGATAGATTTCCGTAAAAGCATATTGTTCTTTTACTCCCAAAAAGAGCAGGTCGATTGAATTTAACGCGTTATAGGCTTGAGTGATCGTTGTATTTGTCAAATTGACCATTTTCCCATAATGAGTCTGGGCAATTTGTTTGAGATTAGCATAGTCTGAGCTGGTTGAAGAGGTGATACAATAAGTAGGCTGATCAAGCACAATTTTGCCCTGGCCAAATGTAGAAAGCCCGTCACTGAAAAAGAGATAATTTGCGCCATGCAGTACTCCGCTCTTTACTTGGCTATAATCGGTTCCACCATCGTAAACTGTTTGTTTCAGTTGATTTCTCAACTCTTCCCAGTTTCCCTGACTGATCTGAAATGTCCTTGCTTTGCTGAAACGAATATCTAAATAACCTAGATCCACTGATATATTCTGATTTTCATTGAAAAACTGATCCAAGAGACTGAACTCTTTTTCCAGGTCTCTATTTTTTGAACTTAATGAACGATCCCAAATAATGGCTATGTTGTTGCCCCATTTTTTTTGCGTTTGTTTAGGTATTTCCAATTTTGCATTGGCTAGAAAGTAAAAACTGCCATTCTGGTTGAATTGTTTTAATCCTGAGACGGCGTTTTCGTTTAAAGGGAGTTTAATCGCGAGATTTTTTGAGGATTTAAACTGTTGCTTTTGTAATGTAGCAGTGTAGTTATGGTTTTGTTCAGAAAATGCCAAGGAACCATCAGGCTGCTCAGTAAAGCTTGGTTTTTTATTGCCTTGGTATACGTTGATGCTCAGCTCGACGTTTTCAATAATGGAATTATAGTTCAAAGGAAGATAATAATATAATGCCTGATCGGATTCTGGTGTTAGGTTTTCAGAATAACTAATCTGGATCGTACGTCGTCCTTTTGAGGGTAGGGGATAGATTCGGCTTCGGAAATTGTTTCCTTCTACTTTTTCAAGCAATCCGGGGTCTACTCGTCGTGTTTCTATACTTTCAAAAACTTCGGTGCCTTTATTTTTGTCCACTGGTACCGCCTGGCGTAGCTTTCCATTGATATCCAAGGCATAACCGCTAACGGAAACACCTTCAGGCATCGGGAAAGTAAGTTCCCCTTCGAGGTCCCGATTTGTCGTGTTTTCGAAAGTCATGGTCATTGATGTTTTGGCAATATTTCCAAAAATACTGACAGCCACTTTTAGGTCGACGAGTTTTACTGCATCTACGCGTTGCTCATTTTTTATTTTTAAGCTGGGTACCTCACGGCTGGCTTTTATTTGAGACTTTGTATCCACATTGGAAAATACCAAAAGGGTGAGGAGGGCTAATATGGTCTTTTTCATCCGTATAAATTATTTATAAGTGTTGGTCTCATCAGTATAAATGAGCTCGTTTCACTCGGTTTGTTTATTCATTATTCGATTTTCTCTTTAAGGCATTCATGCTGCCTTCGGCGGTTTTAATTGTGATGAAGCTATCAGATTTAATCATCGAGTGTCTGTTCTAAGCGGCATTCATGAGCTAGCTTTGCTCGGTTTGAATAAATCATGATGGTTTCATTTGAATCATTGTTTATCTGCTTGTTTCCATCAGAATTAGGGGCTGGTGTTTGACAATGGTCAATACTGTTTTTCACCTAATTCCTCTGCCTATTTTTTCTTTGATGCAGTGAAAAAGCAAATTCCATAACGGCAACCTATTTTTATTTACTATTATGATTTGGTCAGTGGATGTAAGTTATTTAAACATTTGTTAATGATTGCCTAATATGTGAGGTTTATGTTTGCGGGATAATAGAACAAATTATGAGAAAATTATACAGTGCACTGGGGATTGCTCTTTTGTGTGCTTCCTGTAGTAAGGACGATGTGTCAAAGATTATTGATCCAATTGTCAATTTAATTTATCCGGATAAGGCCGTAGCCACAGATCCAAAAGTATTGGGTACAGTTGGTGAGGTAAAGGTATATAATGGTGGATATGGATCTTCTATGGTTCAGGATCCGAATGATAAAACAGTATTTTATCTTTTGACGGATCGTGGGCCAAATATTGATGGTACAGAAAAAGATAGCAAAGTTTTTGCCAATCCTATGTTTACACCGCAGATCGGTAAATTTCGATTAAAGGATAATGTACTGGTTTTTGAATCAGCAATTGAATTAAAGAATAAAAATGGCGTAAAACTGAACGGCTTACCGAACCCTGAGGGTAAAGGTGGTTCGGGAGAGAAAGCTTTGGATACGAATGGAAAAGATTTGGGAAAAAGTGAAGACGGGATCGATTCAGAGGGATTGGCAAGAGGTGCTGACGGTTCTTGGTGGGTAAGTGATGAGTATGGTCCACATATTGTTCACTTTGATGCTTCTGGAAAGGAGATTGAGCGGATCAATCCTTGGACAACAGGAAAGAAATTACCATTGGTATTTGCTAAGCGACGCCCAAATCGTGGAATGGAAGGTCTAACGATTACGCCAGATGGCAAGACATTGGTCGGTATTATGCAATTTCCACTCTATAATCCTTCAAAAGATGCGGTGAAAAATTCTTTAGTTATCCGTATTGTAACCATGGATATCGCAACAGGAAACACCAAACAATACGCTTATATGATGGAACGCACCGATTTGCAGGCGGTAAGTGAGATTGCTGCAGTGTCTAACTCTACCTTTATTGTATTGGAGCGTGATGGTGAATATGCAACTGAGGCAACACGGGGCAAAGTGTTCAAAAAAATCTATCAAATAGATCTTGCGGGAGCAACAGATATTTCTGATCCTAATAATGGTGTTAATGGTTTGTTCCCTGGGAATGGCACAAAGACGGTCGAAGAACTAAAAGATGCTGCTACCTTGGCTAAATATAACATTAAACCTGTCACAAAAACTCTAGTTGCTGATTTAATGACCGATATCAAGGAATTATATCCGCACGACAAAGCAGAGGGTTTGGCCGTTATCAATTCATCACTTATCGCAGTTTGTAACGATGATGATTTTGGGGTTACGGGAGAGGGGACTTATAAATCGAAGATGTTACCAGCGATAAATACCGTTGATAAGAATAGCATCTACTTTATTAAATTAAAGACTCCATTAAAGTAATTATTTATTTTAGTTGTATCGAAAAAAGCCTGCTGATATATCAACAGGCTTTTTTGTGTTTGGTTGGAAAATCTAAAGCATCGACTGTCGCCTATTGGTTTACATTCCCATTGTGCAGAAGGATACATTAGATTTGCAATAGCTAAGCATTTTGTGCTGCTAGGAAATCTTTGCTTTCAAGTTCGGAATAACCCATAAGGTATTCATCTACTTTCCTTGCGCACTCCCGGCCTTCAGAAATCGCCCAGACCACCAATGATTGCCCCTTGCGACAGTCACCTGCGGTGAAGATATTTTCCACAGAGGTTTGATAATCTTTATCATTGGCTAGAATATTTCCTTTTTCGTCAACGCGCACACCGAGTTGTTCCAATAGTCTTTGCTCTGTATGTTTGTAGCCAATAGCCAATAAAACGAGATCTGCGGGGATTTCCCGAATTTCGGATTCACCCAATCTTGTACGGCGTCCAAATTCGTCGACTTCGTATTGAACCTCTTTGATTTTGACCGCTGTGATATGACCATTTTCGTCATGAACAAACTCTTGTGTTTCCGTTGCCCAAAGTCGTTCACAGCCTTCTTCTTGCGAAGAGGAAGTGCCAAATGTTACTTTGTCCATCGGCCAAGGATTATTTTTTAAACGTTCTTTCGCAGGTGTTGGTTTACGGGCAATTTGGGTAATACTCTTAGCCCGGTGGCGATTGGAGGTACCGATGCAATCCGAACCTGTATCACCGTCGCCAATAACGACCACATGTTTGTTTGTTGCCAGAATACGCTCCTGATCAATATCTATACCACTAACTTCTTGGTTCTGCTGTTTCAAGAAATCCATGGCAAAGTGTATTCCTTTGGCTTCATGACCGGGTAGTTGCATATGCCAAGGTACAGTAGATCCAGTAGCCAATACTACAGCATCATAAGCTTTCAATTCGTAGAAGCTTATGTCTTTTCCGACCTCTGTATTTACTTTAAATTCAATTCCTGACTCTTTCATTAAATTGATCCGGCGGTCAATCACAGACTTCTCCAGTTTGAAATCTGGAATACCATAGCGGAGCAAACCACCAACCTGATCGTCACGTTCAAAAACAATGACATCATGACCGGCTTTATTCAGTTGTGCAGCAGCAGCAAGTCCAGCGGGACCGGAACCGACAACAGCAATACGCTTGCCTGTTTTTAAATAGCTTTTATGGGCTTTAACATAGCCCTTTTTGAATGCAATCTCAATGATATGCTTTTCAATTTCTTCGATTGTGATCGGAGTGCTATGGATGCCTAATACACACGCAGATTCGCAGGGTGCTGGACATATTCTACCTGTAAATTCTGGAAAGTTATTGGTTGAGGTCAGGATCTGGTATGCCTCTTCCCATTTTCCGTCATATACTGCATCATTGAATTCAGGAATAACATTGCCCAGTGGGCAGCCTGAATGACAAAACGGAATACCGCAATCCATACAACGTGCAGCCTGCTTATTTAGCTCATTCTCAGAATATCCTTTATTAAATTCTTTGAAGTGCTGTACACGGCCTTCAACAGCTTCTTTTGTTGGAAGCACGCGCTCAAATTCTTTAAAACCTGTAATTTTTCCCATGATCTGTGCTTCCTATTTTATGCTTCAACTAATTTTTGACGAATGACATTTTTGTATTCCCTCGGGAATACTTTTATGAATTTATTTTTCTCCCGGGCCCAATTCTGTAAGATGAAATCTGCTCTACGGCTATTGGTCAACAATACATGGCGTTTCAATAACGCTATGATCGCTGTTTCATCTTCACTTTCCAATGGATCCAAATCAACCATCTCCAGGTTGCAGTTTTCGCGGAAGTCATCGTTGATATCGTAAATCCAAGCGATACCACCGCTCATCCCAGCCGCAAAATTGCGTCCTGTTGCACCAAGGATCAGTGCTCGACCACCGGTCATATATTCACAACCGTGATCACCTACACCTTCGACGACAGCAGTAGCCCCTGAGTTACGGACGGCAAAACGCTCACCTGCTTGTCCATTGACGAATAGGTGTCCTGATGTAGCCCCGAATAATGCCACATTACCAATGATGATGTTATCTTCAGGTACAAGGGCACTTTCTGTTACTGGATAAATAGCCAATTGTGCACCTGATAAGCCCTTACCAACGTAGTCATTGGCTTCTCCCTGCAATTCAAAGGAAAGACCTTTTGTTGAAAATGCACCAAAGCTCTGACCTGCGGATCCCTCAAATTTGAAGTTGATGGTGTTATCAGGTAATCCTTCAGATCCATATAATTTGGAGATCTCATTGGATAGCATTGTTCCGATGGTACGGTCGGTATTTTTCACTTTGAAAGTTCCAAAGACCGGTGTCTTGCTATCTAACGCTAATTTGGATTGTTTCAATAATCCCCAATCTAAAATCATGGCCATGCCGTGATCTTGTTCTTCGGTATTGTATAATGATTGTCCCGGTTCATTGCGTTCAACATGAAGGATATCGGTAAAGTCGATCTTCTTAGCTTTCCAATGGTCGATATTTTCACGTTTTTTCAGGAACTGGGCGCGACCTACCATCTCGTTGATGGTGCGGAAACCAAGGTACGCCATGGTCTCACGTACTTCTTCGGCAAGGAAGGTGAATAGGTTGACGATATCTTCGGGTTTCCCAGAGAAAAGTTTGCGTAATTCGGGATCTTGTGTAGCGACACCTACTGGACATGTATTTAAGTGACATTTGCGCATCATAATACAGCCACCAGCGACCAGTGCAGCTGTGGATACACCCCATTCTTCGGCACCTAATAATGTTGCAATAACGATATCTCGACCAGTTTTTACCTGTCCATCGGCCTGTAAAACGACACGGCTACGCAATTTGTTTTTCACAAGAGTTTGATGTGCTTCGGCAAGACCAAGTTCCCAAGGTAATCCGGCATGTTTGATCGAACTGATCGGAGATGCACCTGTTCCTCCATCAAAACCAGCGATGAGGATAACGTCAGCATGCGCTTTAGCAACACCGGCGGCAATCGTTCCTACCCCGGCTTTAGAGACCAGTTTTACGTTGATCCGCGCTTGGCGGTTGGCATTCTTCAAATCGAAGATCAACTGTGCCAAATCTTCGATGGAGTAGATATCATGATGTGGTGGTGGAGAAATCAGACCAACGCCAGGCGTAGAGTGTCTGGTTTTCGCAATCCAGGCATCTACCTTAGGACCCGGTAATTGACCACCTTCACCCGGTTTAGCACCCTGTGCCATTTTGATCTGTAGTTCGTCCGCTTGTGTCAAGTAATTGGATGTTACCCCAAAACGTGCAGAAGCGACTTGCTTAATTGCCGAACGCATGGAATCACCATTCGGAAGTGGTTGATAACGCAATTCATCTTCTCCACCTTCACCTGTGTTTGATTTTGCACCGATGCGGTTCATCGCAATGGCAAGTGTACTATGTGCTTCATGGGAGATAGACCCAAAGGACATCGCGCCGGTCGCAAAACGTTTTAAGATTTCACTTGCTGGCTCAACTTGCTCCAATGGAATGGAATTACGATGTTTAGCAAAATCCAATAGCCCACGAAGAGTAAACATATGTTCTTTCTGTTCGTTGATCTTGGTCGCGTACTTTTTATAGGTAGCATAGTCTCCGGTCCGACATGCTTGCTGCAATAAGTGAATGGTATCAGGATTCCATAAGTGACCTTCGCCACGACGTTTCCATTGATAGATACCACCTTCTGGCAAAAGATTTTGTGGTGTACGGCTTTTTTCAAATCCACGCCAGTGTTTAGATAAGGCCTCTTTAGCTAGATCATCCAGTGTCATACCACCGATACGAGATACAGCGCCGCAGAAGAATTTATCAACAACAGATTTGTCGATACCAAGTACTTCAAAGATCTGTGCTCCGTGATAAGATTGTAATGTTGAAATCCCCATTTTGGAGAAAATTTTTAGCAAGCCATTGTTAACTGCTTTTACGTAGTTTTTGGATAGCTCAGGCCAAGTAAGTTCGGTATCTAAGGTGTTTTGTTCCTTCATAGTACGAATACTTGCCAATGCCATATATGGGTTGATTGCTGTAGCACCGAATGCCAATAGGCAGGCAAAGTGGTGTACTTCCCAAGCATCGCCAGCTTCGACAACTAGACCGACAGCACCACGGTTACCGGTTTTGATCAGGTGGTGGTGAACTGCCGATACAGCAAGCAAAGAAGGGATAGCCGCGTGTTTGGAATCTATGGCACGATCCGAAAGTATCAATACCTGAAAACCATCACGTACTGCATCATCAGCATATCTGCATAGACGCTCTAGACCTGCTTCCAGCGAACCTGCCTTTCCGTCTGAACGGAAATAGGATTGGATGGTTTTTGCCTGAAATAATCCGGTATCAATGGAACGCAATTTTTCAAGTTCTTTGGATGTGAGGATAGGATGAGGGAGGGTCACGCAGTGACAGAATTTTTTGTCCTCGATTAGGATATTTCCAGCATTACCAATAAAAGTTGCCAAGCTCATCACCAAACGTTCTCGGATCGGATCGATTGGAGGGTTAGTTACCTGCGCGAAAAACTGTTTAAAGTAACTTGAGATATGTTGTGGTTGATCAGAGAGAATAGCCAGAGGAACATCAGAACCCATTGACCCTGTTGGTTCGTATCCTGTTAATGCCATTGGCGTCAGGATTGTTTCGAGGTCTTCTCGTGAGAAACCAAATGTCTTTTGATATTTGAAAACGGATTCTTTGGAAAGATAGGTATAGGTGACACGAGGTTCTTCCAGTTCTTCTAACTTGATTTTATAGTTGTCCAACCAATCACTATAAGGTTGTTGGTTGATCAATTGATCTTTTACTTCATCGTCTGTCAAGATGCGACCTTGCTCCATGTCGACGAGAAATATCTTGCCAGCCTGTTGACGGCCTTTTTTAATAATGGTCGATTCTTCGATTGGAAGTGCGCCGGCTTCGGAAGCAACGACAACACGGTCATCCGAGGTTACTGCATAACGTAATGGGCGTAAACCGTTGCGGTCTAGTGTTGCTCCGATATGTTTACCATCTGTAAAACATAGTGCTGCAGGTCCATCCCAGGGTTCCATTAAGGTTGCATGGTACTCGTAGAATGCACGTTTCAACGGATCCATTTGGGTATTGCCATCCCATGCTTCGGGTACTAACATCAACATGACGTGTGTCAGGCTACGGCCACTGTGTAAAAGGAGTTCGGCAACATTGTCAAGACAGGCTGAATCCGACTGACCTCGATCAACGATAGGAAGCAGAATTTCCATCTCGTCTTCAGTGAAATAAGGTGACGAAAGGGCACGCATTCCAGCGTAAAACCAATTGAGGTTACCTGTTAGGGTATTGATTTCACCATTATGAGCCAACATACGGAATGGTTGTGCTAGTGACCAAGAAGGGAAAGTGTTGGTCGAGAAGCGTGAGTGTACCAATCCAAATGCAGATACCACACGGGGATCGCGTAAATCCAGGTAATAGGTGCCGACTTGGTATGTTGTTAATTGACCTTTGTAAATGATAGTTTTGCAAGAAAGCGATGCAAAGTAAAGTGGGAGAGGGTATTCTTGTTGTTGTTTAACTTTTTGAATGATCAGGCGACGTAGCACAAAAAGTTTGCGTTCAAATTCTTCAGTGTTTGAAACTCCGTCCGGTCTACTAACAAAAAACTGGACGATTTCAGGTTCGGCACTGAGTGCTGTTGGTCCAATACCTTCACGATTGACTGGTACTGGACGATAGCCAAGGAATTTCATACCCCTTTCGACTGCCGCTTCCTCAATTAAGTCCCGACATATTTTGTTCATGCCTTCTTCTTTCGGAAGAAATACCATTCCTGTTCCATAATACCCTGGTTCCTCTAACTGTATTCCTAAGCTGATACATTCTTCCCATAAAAATTCGTGTGGCAGTTGAATCATGATACCAGCTCCGTCTCCACTTTCGGGATCACAACCACAAGCACCACGATGCTCCATGTTCTCCAACATGGTCAATGCGTCTTTTACTTGTGCGTGTGATTTATTCCCTTTGATATGGGCGACAAAGCCTACTCCACAGGCGTCATGCTCAAAATTAGGGTCGTAAAGGCCCTCCGTTTTCGGTCTTTGTTGAATCATCTTTCCTTTTCAAATATTATACATTGCTAATATAGGAATAAAAATGAATAAAATTATAAATATTCTAATAAAAATGCACTTGTTTTGATTTTATCATTTCTTTTTATCTGTTTTATTACTGATATCATATTTATTGTTTTAGGATGTAAACCTCATCTTTCATTTCTTAATAATGCATCACTTGGCGATAAATTTTAGGTAGGTATTGAAAAAGCATCGTATGATTGCAATAATATGTATAAATTAGGCAAAGTATTGCAGGCTGTTTGTGCTGCGTCAACATGCCTTAATTTATAGACACTAAGATGAAAATAACTGAAATTGAGATCTACAGACTAAGTATTCCCATGGAACCATTTGTTATCGCAACTGGAACCATGGATTATGCGCAAAATACCTTTATACGCATACATACCGATACGACTATTTACGGCGTCGGTGAATGCTCTGCCTTTCCGATGATTGTGGGAGAAACACAGGATACCTGTCTGGTTTTGGCACGTGATTTTGCCAAGATCTGGAAAGGAAAGGACCCGCTGGACATCGATGAACGATTGGCTGAGCTAGATTTGTATATCGCAGGAAATCGAACCATCAAATCTGCTTTTGATATTGCATTGCATGACTTAGCAGCCAAACATGCGGGTATTCCACTGTATCAGTTTTTGCGTGGAGCTAAACGCGAGATAACAACGGATATGACACTGGGTATAGCCTCTCCAGAGGAGATGGCAATAAAAGCTAAGCGTCTGCAGGAGGGGGGAGCTGTAATGTTGAAAGTAAAATTGGGCAAGGATCCGAAAACAGATGTGGCTCGTATTCGTGAAATACGTAAAGCGGTAGGATTTGAGATGCCTATTCGGATAGATGCAAACCAAGGTTGGTCTTATGAAGACGCGGTAGAAGCCTTACAGGGGTTAGAACCGTTTAAAATTCAATTTTGTGAGCAGCCAATGCGGACTTGGAATGATGAATTGTTGCCGCAATTGCGCACAGAGACGATCGTCCCGATTATGGCTGATGAGTCGGTTTATTCGCATCATGATGCGGAACGACTTTGTAAAGCAGATGCTTGTGATTACATCAATATCAAGTTTTCGAAATCAGGTGGGATTCAAGAAGCTTTGAGAATCAATAAAGTTGCATCGGAGTATGGTATTAACTGTATGATTGGTGGGATGCTGGAGTCTCGCTTAGCATTGGCCGCAAAAGTCCATTTCGCCTATGCGGCTCCTAATGTCAAGTTTTTTGATTTAGATACCTGCATGGTTGGCCATCTGGAGGATCCTGTGGTTGGGGGCATACAATATGACGGATACAAAATCCATATTTCGGATGAGGCGGGTATCGGTGCGGATATAGACCAAGCATTTTTGGATCGCTGTGAGAAATGGGTGATTTAACTTTTATACAGAAGGTATGAATAGTATGAACTGGGGAGTGGGTGGCCAAGAGGTTGCCGTCCTTATTGTTATTGTTATTTTTTTAGTGGCTGCATATTTCTTCTTTTCAAGATTACTGAAGAAGTAGAAATTGTCTGTTTTTTTACATTTGTTAAAAAATAAGTAGTTAATAGCTGTTTTGGTGGGAGAGGGAACCTGAAATAGATAATATTCAGTACCTTTGCCGTACTTATTATTTTATAAAAGTTAGAAAATATTATGAGTACTCAAAAAGGACCTATTTCTCAATTTATTGAGCATAATTACCGTCACTTTAACGCAGCGGCATTAGTAGATGCTGCAAAAGGTTACGAGGAACATCTTTTGGATGGTGGAAAAATGTTGATCTCTCTTGGAGGTGCAATGTCTACTGCTGAATTGGGTGTTTCTTTGGCAGAAATGATCCGTCAAGATAAAGTACACTTTATTTCTTGTACTGGGGCTAATTTGGAAGAGGATGTGATGAACTTAGTTGCTCACTCACATTACAAAAGAATCCCAAATTATAGAGATTTGACAGCGGAACAAGAAAGAGAATTATTGGATAATCACTATAACCGTGTAACAGATACTTGTATTCCAGAAGAAGAGGCTTTCCGTCGCTTGCAGAAGCATCTTGAAGATGTATGGCATGCCGCAGAAGCGAAAGGTGAGCGTTACTTGCCACATGAATTCTTATATCAAGTAGTTAATTCTGGTGTATTGGAACAATATTATGAAATTGATCCAAAAGACTCATGGATTGTTGCTGCTGCTGAGAAAAACTTGCCGATTGTATGTCCGGGATGGGAAGATTCAACTACAGGTAATATCTTCGCATCAAATGTGATCAAAGGTAAATTGAAAGCGAGCACGGTTAAATCAGGTATTGAGTACATGATTTATTTGACAGAATGGTACCGTAACAATTCCGCTGGAAAAGGCGTAGGTTTCTTCCAGATTGCAGGTGGTATTTCCGGTGATTTCCCAATCTGTGTAGTGCCGATGATGTATCAAGATTTGGAGTGGGAAGAAGTACCTTTCTGGGCCTATTTCTGTCAAATTTCTGATTCGACTACTTCTTATGGTTCATACTCTGGAGCAGTTCCAAACGAAAAAATCACTTGGGGTAAATTGGATATCGATACGCCTAAATTTGTTGTAGAATCTGATGCTACAATCGTAGCACCTTTGATTTTCTCTTATATCTTAGGACATTAATCTTTTCGATATACGAAAGGGAGTGAGGAACGAAGAATTTGTCTCTGGCAATTTCTTTATTCTTTACTCCCTTTTTCTTTTACTCTTTTCTTGTTTATCTTTACTTTCTACTATTTCCTTTTCGAACAATGAGCAATTTAACAACAGATAATCCTGTCGCCCTACAAGCCTTGATGGATGAGACTATTTTTGCCAATGGCTTTGATTTTCAATCAGAGCAGGAAGCTGTGTCTAAAGCAAAGGATACAGAATATGTCGCTGTTGGAATTCCTGCTACTGATCACCTTGTTAAGCTGTCTGTCACAGACGAAATCATGGGGTCAGGTTATCTCGGTAATGAAGAAGGAAATAATGCCCTTGAGGTATTAGGTGGAGAATTTATTTATCAGGGTAGCAAAGATCAGGGAATACTTTTTATCCTGCGCTATGCACAATATCCTTATTTCTCTCCAGCAGCACTCGAAGCATTTGAAAAAACGATTGGCGCCCTAAAATTAACTAAGGAAACTGTTGCGGTGGTTAACTTGGCCAATACGCATAATCCGAACGATTTTAAACAGATTATGCAATTTTTTCAACCGACGAAGATTATTCTGTTAGGTGTGGAGCCTGCATCGTTGAAACTTCCTCTGATCGAACATAATTCCTATATGAAGGGGCGCATAGCAACGGTTTTCAATACCTTCAGCTTTGAAGAAATGTTTGCCGATGTTAATAAAAAGAAACTGTTCTGGAACGAGTTTAAAACATTTATTGTTTCTTAACTTTTAAAAACGATTTGTCCCCTCATAATGATTACCATCTTTTAAATAAGAATTTCTACTTTTGGCAATATAAATTTGAAGAAGATGCTAGAACTTGTGTTTGCAACAAATAATGCCCATAAATTGGAAGAGGTCCAAGCAATAGTGGGAGACACTTTTGTTATTAAAAGTTTGAACGATATCGATTGTCAGGATGATATCCCAGAAACTGGAGTTACATTTGAGGAAAATGCACAGCAAAAAACGGATTATTTGGTAAACAAATATGGATTTTATTGTTTTGGTGATGACTCAGGTCTCGAAATAGACGCATTAAATGGTGAACCAGGAGTTTATTCGGCACGTTACTCGGGCTCAAGGGATATGGAAAAGAATATTGATCTCGTCTTGGAAAGACTTGGAGACAACCCCAACCGAACCGCTCGATTTAAAACTGTCATTTCCCTCTATCTGAACGAACAGCAACATTTTTTCGAGGGAAGTATCGAAGGACAGATCATTAAAGAACGCAGAGGAATAGAAGGCTTTGGTTATGATCCGATTTTTATTCCAAATGGGTACGATACAACTTTTGCTGAGATGAGCGCAGATGAAAAAAATGCGATCAGCCATCGTGCGATTGCTGTAGGCAAGCTTGCCACTTATTTGAAAACTAAATAATACTGAGATAAGGTTTGGTCGATTAACTTTATTGTTGACGATAAAAGCAAGCGGGGCAAAATTGATATTTTGCCCCGCTTGCTTTTATCCTGTATACGGACTATTTTACTTCTTTCTTTTTGGACATTTGAGTACTATCTTGTGCTGGTGATTTTAGATTCGTTGAATCCTGTTTAACAGTTTTTTTATCGGCCGTGGGAGCAATGTCCTTTTTTACTGGAGATTTAGCTGTTGTTGCAGGCTTGGCTGTTTTAGCATTACCATTTGTCTTGTCTGTAATAACATCTGCCCCTGATTCGGTCTCCCTGGTCTTTTTTTGAGGGTTTCCTTTGTCCTCTTTTGGTTTGGATTTCATTTTTCCATTGTCCTCGGTTTCCTTTTCTGTTGGAGCTGTAAAAGAGGACTTGGAAAGATCACGTTTCCTATTTAATAGATCATCTTTGGATTTAGGACGGTCCTCAGGACGCCATGTAAAGTTTGGTAAAAATTCTTTGTCCGCTGTAACTTCAGCAATCGGATAGACTTTTCCATCAACTTTTCGGATAGAAACATATTCCTGAAGTTTATTGTTCTCCATCAGAATTTTGAAACGGCTGCTTCGGTCATGAACGAGTTCTGTTGTTACATTGGTTTTCTCATCGATGTTATAAAAGATATTTTCAGCATTCCCATCAACAAAGAGGCGCTCCATACGGTTATTGGTAAAGAAACTGGTGATTTTTCGTCCTTTAATCTGATTGAACTTTAATGAATCACTTGTTGCGTTGACCATAAACGCATTTCCAACCAATAGGGAGTTATCCAGCTTCTGATTTTTCACCTGCAGGAATATCGTATCGCCCGATATCTGCGAATTTTCAGCCCACATCATCGGTTTTCCCATTAACCTAAACATCGAATCTTGCATGCCATAATACATCGAATCGGCAACGGCTTGTAAGTCGGATTTAAATAGTCGCGCATTATAATAGGCTTTTAGAATCCTTGTTTTAGTCGTATCCTGGGATAGGGAATCTCTTTTTCCTTCTTGTGCATTTTTTAGTGCAGCGCCCATAATCTTATCTGATTCCCCACCTTTAGGAATGATTGCTTTTTTACGCAAGACACTATCGGCTTTCAGGTTTTTCTCAATTTCGATGCGATTTTGATCCCCCACTATTACCGGTTGTTTTTTGGGAATATTCTGCCTATTGGTTGTAACCGTATCTGGTAATTTCTTGCCCACCTTGTCAAGGACTGGTTTCTTGATTTCCTTTTTGTGCAAACTATCTATGCCTTTCTTAAGACTATCTGCTGCTTGTTGTAGTGTATTGGTTGAGTCAACATCCGCAGAAATGGAATCTTTATCGCCATAATCGACCTCGTTGTCTTCTTCGATGGCTCCCCCTTCACGGTTTAATTTAAAATCTCGGGCAATATAATCTCGACGGAAGATCATTTGAGAGAATAGGGTGTCAGCGGTCATAAAGACAGAGTCCATTTCGGCGTTTTCCTTTAAATTTTCATCCTTGCCAATGACATTTTTGTTTTCCGTTAAGCTTTTTTTAGAATCCTTATTGGCAACAATTTCAGCTTTATTGTTTTTTTCCTTGCCCTTCTGCTCTTCTTTTTCAGCTTTTTTTAATTCCTTAGCTTCTTTTTTCAGCTCTTTTTCGGACTTTTGTTGCACAGGAGAGAAGGATGAGACCGAATCCTTTTTGGTGGAATCTTTCTTCACCACCGAAACAACCAGAGGTTTATCGGTCATGGTGATGGATTCGTTTTTTCCATTATAGAGTCCATATCCACCATAAGCATAGAATTTATCCAGGGTATCTACAAAGACAACGTTTTTCACGGCTTTGCCGATGCCAACTTGTCTGTCATAGAAAAGGCTGTCCCCCTTAAGGAATTTAGTGCCTTCTGTATATAGGTTGTTTTTTGAAAAATAAGCCTGACCAGTAGCCATATGATAACGGCCTTTTTCAGTATATAGATTTTCGCCCTTGTTTCCTTTCATATTCGTAGGGCCGTAGAAATCCGTTATGCGGGTGTTGCCATTGTATTTCATTGAGTCTGTATAGACTTTAACATTGGTTGATCGGACAACAACTTTTTGATTAAAATAGGATTCACCAGTATTTTCGAAATAAGTCGCGCGTTGACTGGTGATAGTGTCACTTCCGGAGAGAATACGTCCACCGCTATAATAGTTTCCAATTTTACTACGCATGTTATACACCAGATGGTCGGTGGTCAATATTGATCCACTGGTACTGACCATACGGACAGCTCCGGTCAATGTGGCTAACTGCATGGCCGCTTCATAATGCAGTTTATTGGAAAATATCTGTGTGCCATCAGGCTGGGTGATGATTACATTTCCATAGGCTTCAAAGAATTGACGACCCAATTTATCATTATGTAAATACCCACTGTCAGAGGATAGCGTCGAACCAACATGCTCATAAACCGGACGGTAGAAAACAACGTTACCGTTTTTTCCAGTAATAATATGCGACGAAGAAAGTAACTTTAATTCGTCCTGTTTCTGCGCTTGGACCGTCAAGGCAGTTAAAATTAATACAATAAGGGTAAAAATGTATTGTCTCACAAGGGCAAAAATATGGATTTTAATTGCTACTTTATTGGATTTCACAAATTTTAAGATGTGAATTTGTCATTCGGACAAAATATACCGTAACTTTGTTATATGAATGTGCTGGAAAGATTAAAGGGATATATTGAAAAGGAGCATTTAATGATGCCTCATGACAAAATATTGCTTACAGTAAGTGGTGGGAAAGATTCGATGTTGATGGCACATTTATTCGCAAAAGCGGGCTTTAGAATCGCTATTGCACACTGTAACTTTCAGTTGCGTGGGGAGGATTCTGAATTGGATGAGGCCTTGGTTAGAAAGTTTGCTTCTGATAATGGAATTCCAATATTTGTCAATCAATTTGATACCAAGACCTATGCCAAGGAAAATCAAATTTCTATCCAGATGGCTGCACGTGAACTCCGTTATACCTGGTTTGAGCAGCTTCGGGAGGAACTTCAGTTTGACCGGATTGCTGTGGCCCAACACCTCAATGATCACATTGAAACTGTACTGTTAAATCTTTCACGTGGAACTGGACTACAGGGTCTTCAGGGAATTTTACCCTTAAGAGATCGTATCATTCGGCCACTTTTATTTCTTAAAGCAAGTGAAATTGAATATTACGTTCAGGAATATGCCATTGCTTATCGGGATGATCAATCTAACTTTTCGACCAAGTATGCTCGTAATAAGATACGAATAGATATTATTCCTCATTTCAAAAAACTACAACCTGATTTTGAACAGATTTTTGAACAGAATATTACACACTTTAAGGAATCATATGTTTTGTTACAACAATTTGTCGAACCCATACGTAATAAACTTTTTCAGACAATGGGCGATGGTTGGATTGTGCGTAAGGAGGACCTGGAAGAATATTTGAATAATTTGCCTTTATTATACGAACTGTTTTCTGGTTTTAATTTTTCAAAAGCAGTGTTAAGTGATTTGCAGCAGGCTTGGGCCAAGGAATCAGGTCGTATTTTTCAATCGGATTGTTATAATATGCTTTTGGATAGGAATGAACTTTTTATCAGAGAAAAGGAATTTATATCTTCGGACGAAGCAATAATTACCTCGGAAACATCAACCGTGGAGTGGAAGCAGTATTGTTTCCATGCGGGTGTATCTACTGAACTTACCATCACCAACAATAAAGAGATCGCAAAACTTGATTACGATCTGCTTGTCTTTCCCCTAACGATTCGTTCGTGGAAGATCGGGGATAGTTTTTATCCTTTAGGCATGGAAGGTCGGAAAAAACTGAGCGATTTTTTCATCAATAAAAAAATCAGCTTATTCGAAAAGGAAAATATTCCCATTGTAGTGAATGGTAATGGCGATATCCTTTGGCTAGCCAATTATCGTATGGATAATCGTTATAAGATTACCAGCAATACAAAAAAAGTCCTTACTTTAGTCTGTAAATGTGATTAAGGCTTAAGTCTACTAGCTCAATACTAATAAAAGAAATGAAAGAAGGTGTACTCTATTCGGAAAATCAATATTTAGGACGTGACCGTGTTTGGATAAGCGTGCGTTTGGTACTTGTGCTATTCTGCTTTACGGCATTTTATCTAAACTTGGATCATTTGATCTCCAGTCAATTGTTTTTCATTGTCGGAGTTGGGATTATTATTACATCTATTGTGATGATGTATATGGTCTTGTTTCGAATTGAGGTATTTCAGGACCACATTTTGATCAGTGGCCTTTGGTCAACGCGTGTTGTAAAAATTGATCTGGCCTCCATCTCGAAGGTTGAAAAGGCTCCTTATAGTACATTCTTTTTTAATAATCCTGTTTATAATCTACATACCAAAGGGAAGATTAAGTTTTTTGCTGGTGGAAAAAATGCTGTATATCTAACAGATAAAGATGGACTAACTTATGTGTTAGGAACCCAACGGCATGAAGAGCTATACCGCACGATCATGGAGACAAAAGGGAAATTAGGAAAGTCTTAAAATTTGTTAATATTTCTTATCTGACAATTTAAAGACAACAGTTTATCGAGTTATTGGTTAAATTTGAGAAAATAGCAACGAATTAACTATGGCATTTTTAAAATTTATACTTATTACAGTCGCTGTTTACTTTGTAATAAGATTCTTATTCAAATTATTTTTACCGTTTGCGATGCGCAAGGCCGCTGAAAAGTTGATGAAAAAAGCGCAGGAACAGGGGGGAGCATATAGCGGACAGGGACAAGGTGGTGCTTTCTATTACGAATTCACTGGTCAAGGACAGCAAGAAAATAAAAGATCCCAACCAGAGGGTAAAATTCAGGTTGACTATATTCCACCGAAGGAAACTCCAGAGCGTAAGGGGACAGAAACAGCTGGTGAGTTTGTCGATTTTGAGGAAATAAAATAATTTTTAGCGGTCCAAATAGCGTATCTTTGTAGCTATGTGGCTCAAGCAACTTTCTGTTCTAAATTTCAAGAATTACTCGGAATCTTCATTGGAATTTCTCCCTGAAGTAAATGCTTTTACAGGGAATAATGGTGTTGGTAAAACCAATCTATTGGATGCGATCCACTACTTATCACTTTGTAAAAGCTATTTTAATCCTATTGATTCGCAACATATCAAATCCGGTAATGATTGGTTTATGGTGCAGGGAGAATTTGATAAGGAATCGAATAGCGATGTTATTTCCTGTAGCCTAAAAAAGAACCAAAAAAAGCAGTTTAAAAAAAATAAAAAAGATTATCCTCGATTGGCTGATCATATTGGGCTTTTCCCTTTGGTCATGATATCTCCCAATGATAGTGTAATCGTCACAGACGGTAGTGAGGAACGCCGAAAGTTTGTGGATAACGTGATTTCACAAACTGACAATAAATACCTAGATACTTTAATCATCTACAACAAGTTTCTGATCCAACGAAATAGCGTGCTGAAGCAAGCTCGCCAGACCAATGTCTTGGATCTGGGCTTAATCGAAATTCTTAACTTTCAACTCGAGGATGTAGGCAATATTATCTTTGAAAAGAGAAGATCATTTATGGCGGAGTTCCAACCTGAATTTGATCGACATTATCAATTCCTGACCGAGGATGCTGAATCTGTCCAATTACAGTATGAATCTCCGCTGATGTTAGATTCTTTCTTGAATATTCTGGAGAAAAACCTGGAGCGTGATCGTATTCTGGAACGCACCAGTCAGGGAATTCATAAGGATGATCTGATATTTACCATTCATGGTGGAATGCCACTGAAAAAGTTTGGTTCGCAAGGCCAACAGAAATCATTTCTCATTGCTTTGAAACTTGCTCAATATTCTTATCTACAACAGAAAAAGGGATTCAAACCTTTGTTGCTTTTGGATGATATTTTTGATAAGCTCGACGATCGTCGTACCCATAAATTAATGCAGATGGTCTCTGAGGATGGTTTTGGGCAGATTTTTCTAACGGATACAGATTCGAAAAGAATTCAACGAATCTTTGACGAAATCAACCGCCCTGTTCGTATATTTGGTATCGAAGGAGGACAAGTGAATGTATAAGAAGCAACCAACGAAAAAGAGCCTAGAATTTATTCGGTCAAGTGATGATATGACCATTAAGCAGGGGGTAGAACGTCTCCTTGAAGCTTACAAACTGCGTCGAAAATTTGATGAGACCTCAATCGCTTCGGTATGGCCTCAATTAATTGGTAAAGCAATTGCCAATCGTACGCAACAGCTTTATGTACGAGACAAAAAGTTGTTTGTGCGAGTGGAGTCTGCTGTTATTAAAAACGAATTGGCATTAATGCGTCGGCAAATCCTTGGAAGGGTAAACGAGTATGTAGGACACGTCATCATCGAAGAAGTCGTGATCTTGTAGTTTGCTTACGTAAGTATGTTTAATCAATTGTTTGAAAACCTATTTCCTTTTCCCGAAGCCACTCAGGAAAAATTGTTCGCAAGTTTCGAACAAATTAAACTCAAAAGAGGAGATTATCTGATCAAAGAAGGGGACTATTCTTCCAATTTATTTGTTATCGAATCCGGACTGATTCGCCAATTCGCATGGAGTAAAAAAGGAGAATTTACACAGTGGATTGGTACAGCCAATCATTTCGTTACAGATCTCTCTTCTTTTATTTTTGATACCCCTTCTAAATGGAATTTTCAATGCATCAGTGACTGTCATTTGTACCGTTTGTCAAAATCAGATTACCAAAACATGGAATCTGAGGTTATTGAATGGAATAAATTTGAAAAGGCATTTTTAGCAAAATGTTTCGGAGCGATGGAGCAACGAATTTCTGATTTTATTTGTTTGACGGCAGAAGAGCGTTATCAACAGTATTTTGAGCAACATAAATCCCTATTCCATCAAGTACCACTTCACTATATAGCCTCAGTCTTGGGTATGAGCCCCGAAACACTTAGTCGTATCCGCGCAAAAATGAGTTCTTGACAAAAGTCAAGAGCTGTCTCCATTTCTTATCCTAGTTTTGTTTTATCTCCAATAGTAAATGAGGAGCCGATAGGCTTTGAATTGGGCTAAGGCTTCTGTGTAATAAGGTATTCAATTTGAAACACTTTGTACACACTTGTTTTCTGGAGTATCGTCAATTCAATGAATCCATCATAGGGTATAGCAACCGATAAGGGCTATTGGGGTAAGGATGTGGGCTTCATTTTGCAGGGATATAAATATATATTGAAACAATGAAAAAAATTGAGACAAGTATCATAATTAAAGCGACAATTGAGCAAGTATGGCAAGTATTAACAGATTTCAAAACTTATCCAGAGTGGAGTCCAACGATTAAAAGTTTTGGACAGGAACCTGTATTGGGACAGCTGTTCAGTCATGCTGGAACAACCTGATGGTTTTAAAATAAAGATGAACCCACGCTTTTTACGTATTGACTCTAACCGCGAGCTGCGTTGGAAAGGTGAATTATTTGTTCCGGGAATCTTTGATGGTGAGCATTATTTTATATTGGAACAGATGGAGGAGGGGGAGGTTCGACTCATTCAAGGTGAGCTGTTTTCTGGTTTATTAATCCCATTCTGCGGAAAGTTATTGTTGACAACGAGGCAGGGGTTTGAGCTTTTCAATACGGCATTGAAGCAACGTGTGGAGTTGAGTTGTTAACTTTCAACATTGTTATGTGAATTTGGATCTGTTATACACATCATATTTCGATGCCGAAGAGCTTTTAAGCTTGTTATAAACATTTTTGTGTTGATAACACTTTAGTTTTACACATTTATCGGTATTTTCTAGATTTGCTTATTTACCTTATTCACATTTGATTGTTAATAAATGCTGGGTTATGCACATTTTAGATCAATGGTTATATGTATACGTTCCACTTATTAACATTTTAACTGTTAATAAGTGGTTGTTTTTGTGGAAAAGTGAGTATTGAAGTATGGGAAAGTAGATCTTATGCACAAAATACCAACAATCTAATCTGGGTTGATCTTTGTTGGTGTGTTAAGATGTTTGTTGAAATGTTAAATAGTCCTGCACTATTTGGAGAATACTAAATACTATAGGTATTGTTCCAGATCACCTTTTCCTTCACGAACAACATCAAAGGTTCCCTCTGTCAGGTCTACTACTGTTGAAGCAACATTGTCCCCAAAACCTCCGTCAATAACGGCATCCACGAGATCTTGATATTTCTCATAGATCAATTCGGGATCCGTAGAGTATTCGATAATTTCGTCTTCATCGTGGATGGAAGTTGTCACAATCGGATTGCCTAATTGTTTCACAATTTCCCGAACGATGTTATTGTCAGGTACACGAATACCCACAGTCTTCTTCTTTGAACTTAATAATTTGGGAACTTTGGTGGTAGCGTTAAAGATAAAAGTAAAAGGGCCGGGTAGTGCCTTCTTAAGGACACGAAAGACGGCGGTGTCGAAAGATTTGGTGTATTGTGAAATATCGGTCAGGTCGTAGCAGATAAAAGATAGGTTGGCCTTATCAGGCTTTAAGCCTCTAATCTCACAGACACGTTCAATTGCCTTTTGTTGTGTAATATCACAGCCTATACCGTAAACGGTATCTGTAGGGTAAATGATTACACCACCACGCCTAAGGATATCAACGGCCTGCGCGATGGCTTTTGGATTGGGATTGTCGTTATATATTTTGATAAGCATATCTAGTCTGGTAAAATTTATAATGGCGTAGGGTGATTTTAGTTTTTAATCTGGTCACTTTCGAGCAGGAAGCGGATGATGTCAAAGCTTCAAAACTATTCTTCCAATACGTATATATTTAAAAGAACAACAGCCAAAATATTTTGTTTTGGCTGTTGTTCTTTATATTAAAATTCTGCGTTTTTCGGTGTGCGGGGGAATGGTATTACGTCGCGGATATTTGTCATTCCGGTTGTGAATAATACCAGGCGCTCAAAGCCTACACCAAATCCTGAATGTGGCACGGAACCAAAGCGGCGTGTATCCAAGAACCATTCCATTTCTTCTGCTGGTATACCTACTTCGGCCATACGTGCTAATAGACGGTCAAGATTTTCCTCACGTTGCGAACCACCGACCATTTCACCGATACCTGGGAAAAGAATATCCATGGCACGAACAGTATTACGACCCTGAGCATCAGGCTCATTCTGTTTCATGTAGAAAGATTTGATTTCTCTTGGGTAATCGGTTAGGATAACAGGTTTTTTGAAGTGTTTTTCCACTAAATAGCGTTCATGTTCAGATTGCAGGTCAGCTCCCCAGTCATCAATTAGATACTTGAATTGTTTCTTCTGGTTTGGCTTACTACGTTTTAGTATTTCAACAGCGTCAGTATAAGTTACACGTTCGAAATTGTTCTCTAAGACAAAGTTTAGTTTTTCAACCAAATTTAATTCAGAACGTTCTGCTGCTGGTTTTGATTTCTCTTCTTCTAACAAACGGCTTTTCAAAAACTCGATTTCCTCAGGACAAGTTTCCAAAGCGTATTTAATCACGTATTTCAGCAAGGCCTCAGCCAAATCCATATTGTCTTCCAATTCATAGAATGCCATTTCCGGTTCTATCATCCAGAATTCAGCCAAGTGACGTGTTGTATTTGAGTTTTCAGCTCTAAAGGTTGGCCCAAAAGTATAGATGTTCCCAAAAGCCATTGCTCCGAGTTCACCTTCCAATTGACCAGATACAGTAAGATTTGTCGATTTTCCGAAGAAATCTTCCTTGAAATCAATTTCGCCATTTTCTTTACGCGGCGGGTTGCTCAAATTTAAGGTAGTCACCTGAAACATTTCACCAGCACCTTCTGCATCAGAACCTGTGATAATCGGTGTGTGCATGTACACAAAATCATTTTCTTGGAAAAATTTATGTACAGCGAAAGCTAAGGCATTACGAACTTTGAATACAGCATTGAATGTGCCTGTACGAAAACGTAAGTGAGCAATTTCACGTAGAAATTCTAAGCTGTGTTTTTTGGGTTGTAAAGGGTATTTTTCAGGATCTGAATCACCTATAATGCTTACTTCAGTAGCTTTAACTTCTACTTTTTGTCCTTTACCTAGCGATTCTATCAATTGACCTTTTACACGAACTGCAGCTCCGGTAGTGATACGCTTTAGGATATCTTCAGGTGTATTTTCAAAATCGACTACTGCTTGAATATTATTGATTGACGAACCGTCATTAATTGCTATAAATTGATTGTTACGGAAAGTTCTTACCCAACCTTTAACAACGACCTCTTTGCCGAATTCTGTGGCATTCAATAGTTCCTTTATTCTTGTGTGTTCCATCTTAATTTTTGGAGAATGACTTGTAAAAGATGCTTTGTTAAAAAAGCAATACAAAAATAAGCTATTCTATTGGTTTATTGGGTATAAATGTTGATTTAATTCGCTGAATGAAGGATCAATAAGCTTCTAAGCTTAATTTTTCCCGGCCACTATTTGCGTCAAACTGAGCAAAAAAGAGCTGCCTTTGGGGCAAAAAAAAGCGGAACAACTGAGTTGTCCCGCTTTTAAGCTTTATGATGATTGAAGGAATTAACCTTTCAACACTTTAGTTACTAATTCAGCAGCTTCTTTCAATAAGATTGCAGAATAAACTTGTAAGCCTGATTCATCGATTAATTTTTTCGCTTCTTCAGCATTTGTACCTTGAAGACGTACGATGATAGGAACAGGAATATTACCAATTTCACTGTAAGCATCAATGACACCTTGCGCTACACGGTCACAACGAACGATACCACCGAAGATGTTGATCAAAATTGCTTTTACATTAGGATCTTTCAAAATGATATTGAAACCAGCTTTTACAGTTTCAGCATTTGCAGTACCACCAACATCTAAGAAGTTTGCAGGTTCACCACCAGCTAATTTGATGATATCCATTGTTGCCATTGCAAGACCAGCACCGTTTACCATACAACCTACGTTACCGTCAAGTTTAACATAGTTAAGGTTTGATTCACCAGCTTCAACTTCCGTTGGATCTTCTTCTGTTACATCGCGCATAGCTGCGTAATCAGGGTGACGGTACAATGCGTTCTCGTCAAGATTTACTTTGGCATCAACTGCTAAGATCTTGTCATCAGAAGTTTTTAATACCGGATTGATCTCGAACATAGAAGAGTCAGTAGAATCGTATGCTTTGTAAAGTGCAGCAACGAATTTTACCATTTCTTTGTGTGCAGCACCAGAAAGACCTAGATTAAAAGCAATTTTACGTGCTTGGAATCCTTGTAAGCCTACTTTTGGATCGATTTCTTCTTTGAAAATCAAGTGCGGTGTTTTTTCTGCAACTTCTTCAATGTCCATACCACCTTCTGTAGAGTACATAACAATGTTACGTCCTGTAGCACGGTCTAATAATACAGACATGTAGAATTCTTTTGTTTCGCTTTCACCTGGATAGTAAACGTCTTGAGCAACCAAAACTTTGTTTACTTTTTTACCTTCAGGTCCAGTTTGAGGCGTTACTAATTGCATACCAATGATGTCAGTTGCTTTTTGTTTGACTTCATCTAAGTTCTTAGCTAACTTGACACCACCACCTTTACCACGGCCACCAGCGTGAATTTGAGCTTTGACAACAACCCAGTCGGAATTGTAGTCTTCTTTCATCTTTTTAGCCGCTTCCACAGCTTGCTCTGGAGTATCTGCTACGATACCTTCCTGTACGCGCACACCAAAGCTCTTTAGTATTTGTTTTCCTTGATATTCGTGAATGTTCATTTGCAAAAATATTTGGCGTAAAAATATGTTTTTTTGGGGGATAAGACAAGGGATAAATTGCTCTTTTATCTATTTTTTGACATTTGTGAAAAATAAAATGGCTGAAATAGAGAAATAACTGCTTATTTATTCAAAGGTGTGATATCGTAAATTTATTTATCTTTGCCCTATGATGTTACAAGCCAAAGGAATTCACAAAGCTTATGGGGCATTGCCCATCTTAAAAGGCGTCGACATAACCGTGGAAAAAGGTGAAATCGTGAGTATTGTCGGAGCGTCAGGGGCAGGTAAAAGTACACTTTTGCATATTATCGGAACGTTGGACAAACCTGATCAAGGTTCGATATTTATTGATGGTGTCGATATCCATAAACTGAGTGCCAAAAAGCTGAGTGCATTTCGTAATGAGCATATTGGTTTCGTTTTTCAGTTTCATCATTTATTGCCTGAATTTACCGCATTGGAAAATGTGTGTATTCCTGCATTTATCCGTGGCCAGGGACGGGCTGAAGCCGAAACGAAAGCGAAAGAACTATTGGAGCTACTCGGTGTTTCTCATCGTATTGATCATAAGCCTGCTGAAATGTCTGGAGGTGAACAACAACGTGTGTCTGTCGCTAGGGCGCTGATGAATGATCCTTCAATCATTTTAGCTGACGAGCCTTCAGGGAACCTGGATTCCGAAAATGCAGCGGCCTTACATCAGTTGTTTTTTGATCTTAGAAACAAATTCCAACAAACATTTATCATCGTTACCCATAATGAAGAATTGGCCCGTATATCGGATCGAACAATTCATATGCGTGACGGATTGGTGGTGTAACCTATTTCATAGGAAATCCATTGTGTTTAATAGATCAAGATATGGGACGAAAGGAGCCAGCTTGATTTATTGGACGAATCTTTGAGGGCTTAATTGCCGATGAATAACATTTTATTTTGATGAAGAAAATATTGATAACTTTCGGAACCAGACCGCTGGCAATGCGTATTGCTAGAAAACTTTCAGGTAGTTTTGAAGTTTTGTATGCGAGTTCGGAAGAGATTCCGGAATTACTTTTAAAATCTGGGAATTATGCAGCCATTCCAAAGGGCTTGCTACCAACTTTTGCGCATGAGGTGCTAAAATTGAGTTTAGATCAAAAGGTTGATTATGTGTTACCTTTAGGCGGTTTCGAACTGGAACCATTGGCCGAAGCCAAAGTTTTATTTGAAGAATATCAGATTTCAGTTCTCGTTCCAGATAAGGATTTCCTTGAAACATTTTCTATCATTGAAAACCCTCCGGCTGATCTTCCTTATGTTTTGCTTTCAAAGGGCAATAATTTGTTGGGCGAGGAGATTTATGAAAGTACATTGGATGGACTTATGATCACTTCGGATTCGGCTGAAGAGTTCGCTTTAGTCTGTGTGTCGAAGTAATATAATCCTATTCTCAATTTGGTATCTGTTGGGCATAATCTGTTCAACTTTTTTAATTTAAAGGTCTATTAGTGATGATGTTTCCAGAAGAAAAAAAAGTGTATGTCTTTGAATTGGATGATGTTCTTTTTCCGAAAAAAGACTACTTACTCCAAGTTTATTATCTCTTTGCTAACTTTATAGAATTCACGGAGACCTTCCCCCCACAGGGTGATTTGGTCAACTTTATGAAAAATCATTTGGAAAATCAGGGCGAGGAATCCCTATTTGAACATGCGCAAGCGACTTTTGGATTTGATATGAAGTACAAGGAGCATTTTGAACGGCTACATGTAAATGCTGTATTACCACTTAAGTTGCATCTTTTTGACCATATTACTGCACTATTTTCGCAATTGGATGCGGAAGGTAAGGAAATATGTGTTTTGACGAAAGGGAATCCACTGGAACAATTGAATAAGGTAAAATTTGTAGACTGGGGTGAGTTTAGCAATCGAGTGAAAATTTATTTTCAGGATGAACTTGATTTCCGGCAGATAGACCCTACTCAATTTTTAGTACAGGAATTTGCAGTGGATATCACTGCGATTCAATTTGTGGACTAAGTTTTCATTGATTATCTTTGTATTATCTACCAACAATGTTTTGACTTTAAAATATACTGAATAAACATTGTTGAAAAAAAATTATGATTAGGGATATAAAAGCCCTATTTTTATATAAAGCCCTTGGATTTATGAATAAAGTGAACAAGCCTGCCACGATTAAGGAAATTGCCAAGAAGCTGAAAATCAGTCCTTCCACGGTGTCAAGAGCATTGAATGACCATCCAAGTATTGGATTGGTAACGACAATGCGTGTGAAAAAAATGGCCGAAGAATTGAACTACGAACCCAATCAAACAGCCATTTTCTTTAAACAGCGTAAAACGTTTACCATAGCTGTGATTTTACCCAGTCTTTCAGAACCATTTTTTTCTTTTGCAATCAGCGAAATAGAAAATGTTGCTTCGGCACAACGGTACACTGTTTTAATGGGGCAGTCGTTGGATGATCCTGATCGGGAAGAACAGATTTTAAAAACATTTAAAAATCATAGGGTAGATGGTATCTTGATGTCTATCGGTAAGAAAACGACTAATTTGGAGTTTATCGAGAAATTGGAGTCATCTGGAATCCCGGTTGTCTTTTTTGATTGTGTTCCTAGTTTGCCGAATATCAATAAAGTTCAAAGCGATCTATCCACAGGAATGAATGAGGCTGTTGATGCTTTTGTTGCCCGTGGGCATAAAGTCATTGCTTTGGTCAATGGGCCAAAGACTTTGCCTGCGAGTGAGGATAGAAAAGTAGCCTATTTATCTGCAATGAAGCGAAATGGGATGGATATCTTGGAAAAAAATATTATTGAAACAGACCTGAGCACCGAAGGAAATGAGAAAGCAATGGACAGTATATTTGCGATGTCCGAACGACCTTCAGCGATTATTTCTTTCAATGACTTTGTTACACTGGATTTGATGAAGGCAGCGCGCAACAAAGGGTTGGTTTTAAATCAAGATATCTTCTTTATTAGCTATGCTAATTATCCTCTTTGGCAATACATGGAAAACCCACCAATGGGTCGTATCGAACAGTTTCCAGGTATGCAAGCGCGTAAGGCAGCCGAAATTCTATTTGAACGAATCGAGAATTCAGATGTAGCAGACCAACAAATTGTATTTAAGTCGAGGTTGGTAATGTAATTTTCAACCAAAAGAGTAACATAAAAAAGAGGGGAAGATCATTCGATCTTCCCCTCTTTTTTATGTTTATATTGTGACTATAAATGGATCACTTCACCGTACGCATCGGCGCATGCTTCCATGATAGCTTCACTCATTGTTGGGTGCGGATGGATTGTTTTGATCATTTCATGTCCTGTTGTTTCCAATTTACGGGCAACAACAACCTCAGCGATCATTTCAGTAACATTAGCTCCAATAAGGTGTGCTCCTAGGAATTCACCATATTTTGCATCGAAGATAACTTTTACGAAACCGTCTTTTGCTCCAGCTGCCGAAGCTTTTCCTGAAGCAGAGAATGGAAATTTACCTACTTTAACTTCATATCCAGCTTCTTTAGCTGCTTTTTCAGTATAACCAACAGAAGCTATCTCTGGAGAACAATAAGTACATCCAGGGATGTTGTTGTAATCAATAGGTTCTACATGAAGACCTTTGATTTTTTCAACACAAGTAATACCTTCTGCTGAAGCAACGTGCGCTAAAGCTTGACCCTTAACGATATCACCGATAGCGTATACACCTTCAATATTTGTTTTGTAGAAATCGTCTACGACAACACGGCCACGATCAGTTTTTACACCAACCTCTTCCAAGCCTATGTTTTCGATATTAGGAGCAATACCTACTGCAGATAATACAACTTCTGCTTCGATTACTTCAACACCTTTTTCAGTTTTAATAGAAACCTTGCTCAATTCTCCAGATGTGTCAACAGATTGAACTTCTGATTTAGTAAGGATATTAATACCTTGTTTCTTTAAGCTTTTTTCTAGTTGTTTTGAGATTTCTTCATCTTCAACTGGAACGATTCTATCCATAAACTCAACGATAGTCACTTTTGTTCCAATTGCATTATAGAAATAAGCAAATTCAACACCGATAGCACCAGAACCAACAACAACTAAAGATTTTGGTTGTTTAGGTAATGTCATTGCTTGGCGGTAGCCAACAATCTTTTTGCCATCTTGTGGTAAGTTAGGCAACTCACGTGAACGTGCACCTGTCGCCAAGATGGTGTGTTTTGCTGCATATTCTTTGGTAGAACCGTCTGCGCCTTTTACATCGATCTTACCACCTTTTTTAATTTTTGCAGTTCCATTGATGACATCAATTTTATTTTTTTTCATCAAGAACTGAATACCTTTACTCATTCCTTCAGCTACGCCGCGGCTTCTTTTGACGATAGCTTCGAAATCAGCCTCACCACCTTGAACATTGATGCCGTAATCTGCGGCATGGTTTAAATATTCAAATACTTGAGCACTTTTCAATAATGCTTTTGTAGGGATACAGCCCCAGTTTAGACAAATTCCGCCTAATGATTCGCGTTCAATAATCGCTGTTTTGAACCCTAACTGAGCGGCTCTAATGGCAGCAACATACCCGCCTGGACCACTACCGATTACAATGATGTCGTAATTCATATAAATAAATATTCTGTAGTTGAGTGTTATAGCTTCAAATACCAAGGTACCGAACCTTATATTCATTCAAAAGTACGTATTTTTTCTGATGAATATGAACTATTTATTGTAAAATTGGCGGTTTTTGATAAAACAATGTCAATGTATTCGGGATAATGTCACGACTCGGTAAAAGGGTAAAAAATAATGGGGCAACCGTATTTAGAGTCTTATTTTTGAAGTTCACAATACTCAGTTTATCATTATGTTAAGAATATTTAGACAGATTGCGTTGTGGGAGGCTATTTCCACGATTTGCTTGTTTTTTATTGCAATGCCCTTGAAATATTTCGCTGGAATACCAGAGGCTGTTAAGATTGCGGGATCCATTCATGGCTTTTTTGTCGTTATATTCGTTGTGATGCTCATCATGTCTACTGTCGAATATAAATGGCCTATTCTAAAAGCTATAAAGTACTTTTTGGCTTCTTTGGTTCCAATCCTGGGATTTTGGGTGGAGCTGGATCTAAAGAAGGAAATCGACGGCAAAAGACAAAAATCGTAATAGTGAGATATTTGCATAGAGATTCCAAAAGTGTGAGCCCATGGCTTAGAAAGTTAAGCTTTCCGCATGGTGCTTGATAATTTGTGATCGCAAATTTCCAAATAGAGCTTTATAAAAAACACCTATTAATATCAAAGGAACAGGGGAGATGTTTAGTCATCTCGCCCTGTTTTCTCGATGCCCATATAAGCATACGTTATACTATCTTTTCCATGTGGGGTGGGATTTCCGTCGTCGTCCAAATTGACAAACACTAATTTGTCGATGGATAGGATTGTTTTCTTTGAAATTTTATTTCTGACCTCACAACGCATCGTCAATGACGTTGTTCCGAAATTGATCGCTTCAATACCTAATTCTAAAATATCCCCCTGTTTGGCTGAATTTACAAAGTTTATTTCGGATATAAACTTTGTAACCACTTTAGGGTTTCCCAATTGTACAATAGCGTAAATAACAGCTTCTTCATCTATCCAACGCAAAAGTGTTCCGCCGAACAATGTTCCATTGGGGTTAAGGTCTTCGGGTTTGACCCATTTTCTTGTATAAAAATTCATCTGATATAGGTATTTATGACAAAGGGGAAAAGTTTCCTTTTCCCCTTAGGTTTATTCTGTTTAACGCTTACGCGTGTATTGCTCTATTTGCAGTTGCGGCTAATGCCGCTTCTTTAATAGCTTCAGTATAGGTTGGGTGAGCATGACAGATACGTGCGATATCCTCTGCAGAAGCACGATATTCCATCGCTACTGTAGCCTCGCCGATCATGTCGGCTGCACGCGGACCAATCATATGTACGCCTAATACCTCGTCGGTTGTTGCGTCAGCTAGTACTTTTACAAAACCATCTGTATCACCAGATGCTTTTGCACGGCCAGAAGCTTTGAAAGAGAAAGATCCAGCTTTATATTTCACACCAGCCTCTTTAAGTTGCTCTTCAGTTTTTCCAACTGAAGCTACTTCAGGCCATGTGTACACAACACCTGGAATCAAGTTGTAGTCGATGTGTGGTTTTTGTCCAGCAATATATTCCGCGACATATACCCCTTCATCTTCCGCTTTGTGCGCCAACATCGCTCCAGTAATGACATCACCAATTGCGAATACACCTTGAACAGAAGTTTCTAAGTGTGCGTTTACAGGGATTTTCTTACCTCTTTCTTCTAATGTAATGCCAATGTTCTCCAAGCCTAAACCTTCAGAATAAGCTGTACGTCCAACAGCAACGATACAGTAATCACCATCCAATGTGATTTCTTGTCCCTTTGGATCCTCAGCAGTTACTTTTACCGTTTTACCTTTTGCTGTAGCACCTGTTACTTTATGTCCTAGGTAGAACTCCATGCCCAATGATTTTTTCAAAACACGTTGCAATTCTTTTCCTAAGCCACCATCCATTGTACCAATGATAGATTTCGCAAATTCAACTACAGAGACTTTTGAACCTAAACGAGCATATACCGAACCTAATTCCAGACCAATTACACCACCGCCGATGACGATAAGGTGTTTTGGGATCTCTTTTAAATTAAGGGCTTCAGTAGAAGTAATAATTCTTTTTTTGTCAACTGGCAAGAATGGCAACGAAGTCGGTTTTGATCCTGTTGCAATGATGACATTTTTGGCAGTGATCTGTTCTGTAGAACCATCTGCTTTTGTTATTTTAATGGTGTTTTTATCCACAAATGAACCTACACCTTGGAAACTGTCAATTTTGTTTTTCTTAAATAAGAAAGTGATACCGGCAGTATTTTGCGCAATGACATCGTCTTTACGAGCAATCATCTTTGCCATATCTACCTTAAGATCTTTTAAACTGATGCCGAATGCATCAAAATTATGGGCAGCATTGTGGTAATGCTCCGATGAATCTAAAAGCGCTTTCGAAGGAATACATCCAACGTTAAGACAAGTACCGCCAAATGTGCTATATTTTTCAATAACAGCTGTTTTTAATCCTAATTGGGCACAACGGATAGCTCCTACATATCCGCCTGGACCACTTCCGATTACAATTACGTCGTATTGCATTGATTACGTTTTAATTTTTAGTAGTACAAATTTAATGATTATTAATGGGATAGGAAATCAAAACTTGCGATTTGTAACCGAATAGACTTACTTTACATTTTTTTGATAAAAGAAATGCGGCTTACCCCCTTTAAGATCATCTAAGGTCAATAATTTGTATGAAAGAAAAATATATAGAGAGGTGAAGCTTCTAGAAGAAAAGTATATCGATGTATCAATATTGAAAGAGGATTATGAAGAGCAACAGAGTATAGGCAATAATGGATATTGAAAGCGTACTTGAGCGGATTTTTTTCTATCCCAGCGCAAAAAAATAGTTAACAAAAAGGATATCCAGAATTGAATATCCTTTTTGCTTTTATGTTGTTATTCTGCAACGATTTTGCCTTGCATTACACCATAGTGTCCAGGGAAACTACAGATGAAAGAATATACTCCTTTTTCAAGAGTAAATGTAATTTTATCAGTTTCACCAGGGCCCAATAATTTCGTATGGGACACGATAGAGGATAATGCTGATTTTGGAACATACTCATCAGCCACCGCTGCTGCTGCCTCAGCGCCGAAAGTTGGAAGATCTACACCCGGTTTAAGGATGACAACATTATGTCCCATAGATTCTTTTGGCATGGTACCAGCATTTTTGAAAGATAATTCTACTGGCTCACCAGCTTTAACACGGAATAAGTCCTTGTCAAATTTCATCTGATCGTTACCTTCTAAAGATAAGCTGTTAGAAATAGCCACGTTTTCAATTCCAGGTACTGTTTCTGTCGCTTGGTTTTCTGTTGAAGTTGTCGATTCTGTACTAGCTGATTTGCCAGACTTCTCACTGTTTCCGCCACAAGATGCAATTGACAATGCAACTGCAACTGCTGGTATCATAAAAAGTTTTTTCATTATTACGTTTTGTTAATTCTTTAAAATTAATGATTTCATTGGTAAATAGAAACAATCATTTCAATTTTGACAATAAAGCATCAATTGTTTTATATAATTTGATAGGATCAAATGGTTTCCCAACAACTTCATTTGCCCCTGCATCCATGGCTTCTTGTTGTTCCGCCTTTAAAACTGAAGCTGAGATAGAGATAATGGGCATATTCGCAATTATTGGGTTGGTATGGCGACGTATTTCTTTAATAGCTTCAAAACCGCTCATTAGGGGCATATGTGCATCCATAAATACCAGATCTATTTTTTTTCTGTTTATTTCCTCCAACGCAAGCTGTCCATTTGTTGCCAGTGTAATTTCGCAGTTCCAACTTTTTAGGATATTTGCTAACATAAAGCTGTTTAATTCGTTGTCTTCGGCGATAAGGATCATCGGTGAATTAAACTTCGGTAACTCTGTATAAAGCACTTGTGTTTCTTTTTCTAGGGGTTTATCTTCTATTTTGTCGAAGGCACATTCAAAAGAAAATATGCTTCCTTTACCATATTCGCTCGATGCGAATACTTTTCCATTGAGAAGGGCAGCGATGCGTTTGACAATTGCTAAGCCCAATCCAGTGCCGCCAAATTTTTTGGTGATACTGTCTTCCCCTTGCTCAAAAGCAATGAATATTTTTTCCAAAGCTTCTTCGGCTATGCCTATGCCTGTGTCTATAACTTGAAACTGTAAACCAATTTGCTGATCACTTTCCGTTAGAAGTTGAATTTTTAAAATGACCGAACCTGCGGAGGTAAATTTGAAGCTATTGGAGATAAAGTTGGTTAGAATCTGTTTTAAACGAAGAGGATCAGTTAAAAAATAACTGTTTATCCGGTCGTCCACATCTATATAAAAATTTAATCCCTTATAATTTGCCTTATCTATAAATAAGTTATTCAAATCATCCGTAATATCATGTACTGAAGTGGATTCCATGTTAAGTTTCATCATGCCAGAATCGACCTTGGAGAGATCTAATATGTCATTGATAATTGTTAGTAGGTTCTGAGATGCTGAATCGAGTTTATTGATCCAGTTTTCTTGTTCGATACTAAGCTGTGAGTTTTTTAACATTTGGGTAATCCCCATAATACCATTGATGGGGGTACGGATTTCATGACTCATATTGGCCAAGAAAGTCTCCTTAGATTTTCTTGCTAATTCAGCTTCCTCTTTTGCTTTAAGAATCGCTTGCTTCGATTCTTCCAAAGCGATATTTTTCTCTTTAATTTCCTGTTGTATTAACAGCTGCTGAACAAAAGATTTGACTTTTGCTATGGTCGCTTCTGGATTAAGAGGTTTATACAGGTAGTCTACAGCTCCACTGTTAAGTCCTTGAATAAGGTACTTATCCTCTTTCGAAATTGCGGTTACCATGATCGGAATAATGTGATTCGTTTTAGGGTTTTTCTTCAAAAAAGTAACAAATTCGAATCCATTGATTTCGGGCATCTGCACATCAACTAAGGCAAGATCTATTTCTTCTTTCCAACAGATTTTCAGGGCCTCGTTGGGATCCGTACTGCTAATTATATTTACATATTCGATATCTTCCAGCAAGGCTGTGAGACTGATAATATTTTCAACTTTATCATCGACGATCAATATATTAATCTTCTTCATTATATCAAATCTAAATACAACTTTAGGTTAATTGCATGATGTAATCCTTTATTTCGGCTATTGTTAAGATCTTATCTTGCGCATTTAATTCTATGGCCGCCTGGGGCATAATTGGAACTTCCGCATCCAGTGGATCTTGTACAAAAGTGCTACCACCATATTTTTTAATCATCAATAACCCCTGCGCGCCGTCCTGATTTGCTCCGGAAAATAAAATAGCAGTACAGTTTTCTTTATAGACTTCGGCTGCAGATTCGAAGGTCACATCAATCGATGGCCTTGAATATTGGACTGGTTCAGAGATGTCCAAGGAAAAGCTATAATCAGGCTCGATGAGCAAATGATAACCCGCCGGAGCAAAATAGATTGTTCCATCTGCTATGGTTTCTTTATCATCTGCTGTTTTTATCCGCTGCAATAATGCTTTTGATAATGTATCTTCGATGCTCGATGCATATTTAGGATTTCTGTGCACAATAACGATGACCGGTATTTGAATAGGGCGTTCCAATCCTTTTAGGATATTTAGAATAACACTAAAGCCGCCTGCAGATCCCGCTAATAAAAGAATTTTCCGTTCCATCTTGATCTAAGCTATTTTTTGATAAATATTGTGCTTTTTGTTTATAACCTTAAATTTTGCCGCATTTTTGTAGTTGATCAGAGACTCTTTTGAACCCAAACATAAAAAACCTAGGTGACAGAGCGAATTATAAAATAAATCCAATACCTTTTCCTGGAGGTTTGTGTCGAAATAAATCAATACATTTCTGCATGTGACCAGCTGAAATTCATTAAATACCCGATCGGAAACCAAACTGTGCTGGGAAAAAAGAACATTCTTCTTAAGGCTATTATTTATCGTGGCAGCATTGTACATCGCCGTATAATATTCGGATAAAGAACTTTTGGGATCTGTTTTAATGAAATTCTCAGAGTAGTCTTTCACCTTTGCCAGAGAATAAATACCTCTTTTGGCTTTTTCCAATACTTTTGTGTTGATATCCGTTCCATAAATAAACGAACGCTGATAAAGCCCAGCTTCTTTTAGTAGAATTGCCAATGAATAGACTTCTTCCCCTGTGGAACAACCTGCGCTCCACAACTTAATATGAGGATAGGTTGCCAGATAAGGAAATACATCATTTTTTAACGCTTTGTAAAATTCCGGATCTCTAAACATTTCAGTCACATTGACAGTAATTTCCTGTAAAAGATAAGTACTGAAGCCAGGTTGGTTAATTAATTTAGATTTTAATTCAACCAGATCTAGCTTGTTGAGTTCCATAATTCTGGTGACACGCCGCTTTAAGGATGACCTTGTATATCCGGAAACATCGTAACCGTGGAGGTTTTTGACAACGTCAATAATTTCCTCCAACTCTTCAAAAGTAATCATTGCTGCTATTTTATTGCTTAACTCAACCATACACGCATTAAGGATATCAATTTATCCACATCAACGGGTTTGCTAATATAATCGTTTGCTCCTACAGCGATTGTCTTTTCCCGGTCACCTTTCATAGCCTTCGCCGTAACAGCTATAATGGGAAGGTTCGAAAACTTTTTGTTCTCCCTTATTTTTTCGATGGCTTCATAGCCGTCCATAACGGGCATCATAATGTCCATCAAAACAATATCGATATGCTCATTACGTGCTAAGATATCCAATGCTTCCTGACCATTATTGGCGATCTCTATTTTCATGTCATAGCTTTCGAACGCGGTACTTAAAGCGAATATATTCCGCATATCATCGTCAGCCAGCAATACAGTCTTGGAAGCCAAGTTGTTCTCTACAAGTACAGATGAACTGTGGCTAAATGAATGATATTCCGTTTTGCTACTTCGGATTTTATTTAAGAATAAATTGACTTCGTCAATTAATCTATTGTTGGATTTGGCTGATTTTAACACCATGGCCTGACTGTGGTGCAAAATTTCTGATGTTTGTTCAGGACTTAACTCCATTGCGGTGTTAATAATAATCGGCAGATCCTTAAAATCACTGTTTGACTTGATCTCATTGAGGAGTTCGATTCCAGATTTATCAGGCAGATTTAGATCCATAATGATGCAGTCGAAGATTTTTTCCTGAATCAGTAGATCGAGCGCCTGACGTGCATCGAATGCCTGAAATATTTGAATATTTTTTTCTTCAAGAGATTGCTTGATAAAATCACTTTGAATTTCTTGATCCTCTACCAATAGAATTTTCTTAATAGGGCGGCTTGTGGAAGCTTTGATCTTCAGGAAAGTTTCGGCGAGAGATTCTTCAGAGACGGGTTTGGACATAAACCCGATAGCGCCTGCAGATATTGGTTCATCATGGAGAAATGTTCCTGCGGACATCATATGTACTGGGATATCCTTCGTCGAATTCGCTTTTTTGAGATTACGTAACACTTCCCAACCATCCATTTTCGGTAACATAATGTCTAATATGATTGCTGCAGGAATTAAGTTTCGCGCTTTGTTGAGCCCATCCTGTCCATCGTAGCTGATATAGACGTCGTAACCATTTTGAACTGCATAATCTTTTAGTATATCCGCAAAGATGAAATCGTCTTCGATGATTAACAGTTTATTATTTTTACTACTATTGTCAATTGGGTGCTCTTTTCCGATCGCTATATCTTCTAATGGAGGATATGCAATTGGTGTATTTGTTTCAATGACGGGTAATTCTGATATTTTCTCGCCTTGAGCTTCCGCTTCTAATGGTAAACTAAAAATGAACACGCTACCCTCGCCAACTTTGCTATTTAATGTGATTCTTCCCTTTAATAGACTCGCTATCTCACGACATATAGACAGACCAAGTCCTGTACCGCCATATTTGCGGCTTGTGGAACCATCTTCCTGCTTGAAGGCGTCGAAGATGAGTTCTTGTTTTTCTGGAGCGATCCCTATGCCATTATCTTGGACTGTAAAATATATGGTTCCATCTTCGACATTTATCTTGAGCGATACGGTCCCATTTTCACCAGTAAATTTAAAAGCATTCGACAATAAATTTTTTAAAACCTGTTGTATACGATGCTCGTCACCAATAAAATCCTGCGGTGTATCGCCATCAATTTCGACATTGAATTTGATAATCTTTGATTCAGCGGTATCAAGAAAAAAGTCTTTAATATAATTGACTAGATAATTCGTGTTGATATGCTCTTTTTGAACTTCGACTTTTCCAGATTCTATTTTTGCTAAATCCAACAACTCGTTGATCAAGTGAAGCAGGTCCGAACCCGCACTATGGATGACGGAGGCATACTTTATCTGATCGTCATTCAGGTTTTCCTTTTTGTTGTCCTGCAACAATTTGGCAAGTATAAGAATACTGTTAAGTGGAGTTCTTAATTCGTGACTCATATTTGCCATGAACTCAGATTTATACTTACTTGATAATTCAACTTCTTCTATTTTCTGGGCGATTGCCTGTCTTGCTTTCTCTAGATCTTCATTTTGAGCAAGGAGTAATTTTGCCTTCTCATCCAATTCATTGTTGGTCTGGATAAGTTCTTCCTGTTGTACCCGTAGCTCTTCTTCTGAGGCTTCCAGCAAATGGGTTTTGTGGATTAATTCTTCGTTGGTCGTTCTTAGTTCTTCCTGCTGTGCCTCCAGTTCCTCAGTTTGCTGTTGAAGTTCCTCATAAAGATCGGCGAGTTTGCCGTGCGTCTGCGCAACTTTAAGAATGATAGCGATGTTACCCTTTACTTTATCCAAGAAATTGAATCTTAACTGCTCCTCTTTTTCATTTACCAGCGGGCAGCAGATTTCCATCAACCCTACGCAATGATTTTCATAGGCAAATGGAATAATGTAAATTTCAGTCTCGATCCTATTGGATAAAGAAGTCTCTAAAACGAGATGAGCGTGATCAATATCCTTGATTTTAACAACGACATGTTTATTGGCTACTTCGCCTAAAATACCATCATTTTCCTTAATGCTCTTTTTTACCTGTTGTGTGGAAGCGATCCCTATTTTATGGCATAATTGATACTCCTGATAGGTATCATCAAAAATATAAACTGTACCTCCCAATGCTTTCGTCATATCCGTAATAGCATTTAGGCTGATCTCTGCTATTTTTTTATCGCTATAATCACCACGTAGCTGTTCATCAATATGGTTTATCGCATTTAAAATCCAGTTATCATTATTGGTCTGATCTTGCAGGAGTTGGAGACGGTTGTTTGATTCTTGCTGGCTTTTAACTGTTGACCTTAATATTTTTGAAATCGAGAAAATTTTAGCTAGAATATAGAAAAATCCACTTAAACCGATCGCAATGAAGAGATAAGTAATGTTTTGTGCGAGCTGAAGATCGTTTCTGGACTTTTCCAGTCGACTTGCTCTTTGATCGAGCAGATCCCTGGATAATATATCGATCTGATTGAAAATAGCTATTTTTTGTTCGTGGATGTAGGGTGGTAAAGTGCCGTTGTTAGTTTTGGCGTAGGCTATATCTTTATCAAAATCATAGAAAAGGGCAATTTCTTTGCGCATAGTTTCGATCGCATGCGGTGAAACTGTATAGAAATCATCCACTTTACTAATAGCTCTCAATGACTCGTCTGCCTTTTTTCGTCCGAGCTGATATGGAATAAATAATGCTGGGTCTCTTTTTGTGAAATAATGAAGTTTAACATCATTGATCTCATCTATGTTTGATCTAATTTCATTGATAACATTAAACCTATTTTCGGCTATATGAACGATATTACGCTCGTTATCCAGAATATGATGCAAAGAGATAAAAAAGTATAGGGCAGAAATAAAAATAAGCAAAAAAGAAATTATCACGCCTATGGTAATTTGCTTTCTATAGTTTTCTTGATCCATGCGAGAATGAGTTTAATGAATTTTGGTCGCCCAACTATCGTTCATTTTTCTGTAGGTAGTTTTCCTGATATTACCTGGGGAAAAAAAGATATATGTAAAATAACAAAAAAACTTGCTATTCCTAAAATAGTCGCAAATACGAATAGATACAATATTGTAAATAAGGGAAGAAAAAGTCCTAATAAAACAAAACCCTGATGATGGGCACCAGGGTTTGTTACTAACCAATTATAAACCTAAATTATGAAAAGACTTTTTAAGGGCGACCAAACTAAATTAGTTGCCGTGTTTTTTGCTCTGAAAAACTAAGTTGATTGTTTTTTTAATCTTATGCAGCTTTTAGCAGAATTACCTGTTTCAATAGCGCTGTTAGTGTTTTCATAGCGAGATAACCTTTAATTATCTTCTACAAAGATACGGTAAATATCAGGTTCCATCCAAATGTTTTTTATAATAAGTTGCTAATACAACTATGTTGTGACAAATAAATGATATTTTGGCTTATTTGAATAATTTACTGACAGAAATGCGGTAAATAAGACGATATAGCGTAATCGTATATTTAACTGAAATGCCTTATTTTTACAAAAATATATTTCGATGGTACTGACTGAATTTAAAACGATAAAAGGATTTGTATTGGATGTGGATGGGGTATTGACAGATGGAACTGTACAAGTCAACGAGAGGGGAGAACAGCTGCGAACTTTTAATATCAAAGATGGATATGCGATGCAATTGGCTATAAAAAAGGGCTATCCAATTTTTGTCATTACTGGTGGAGCTTCAAAAGGGGTGGAACTGCGTCTACAAGGGTTAGGGGTTAAAGAAATTCACTCCCGTGTCTCAGATAAACTTTCGCTATTGAAAGCATTGGCTAACGCATATAATCTTGGACTTGATCAATTGATGTATATCGGGGATGATATTCCTGATTTTAGTTGCATGCGATCTGTCGGTTTGGCTGTGTCGCCGGCAGATGCTGTGGAGGAGATCAAGAAGATATCGCATTACATTTCTGGTTTTAATGGTGGAAAGGGAGTTGTACGGGAACTGATCGAAAAGGTACTTAAAGTACAGGGGAATTGGTACGAGGATGAAACGATAAAAAGCATTTAATGATGTTAGAAAATTTAAAGAATAAAACGGTTATCTTGGGTTCTCAATCGCCTAGACGGAAACAGTTATTATCGGGATTAGGAATCGAGTTTGAGGTAGAAGTTCGGGAGACTGATGAATATGTTGATCCGAATCTTTCTGCCATTGAGGCTGTCCGTCAGATCGCATTGCAAAAAGTGAAAGCTTTTGCGGATAAATCGGACTGTTTGGTTATCTGTGCCGATACCGTTGTTGTTTCGACAGCGGGTGAGATTTTGGGAAAACCAAAGACTGCGGCTGAAGCCATACAGACTTTAGAAAATTTATCTGGAAAGAAGCATTTGGTCATCACTGCTGTCGCAACACAGTGGCAAGGTATTGTACATTCCTTTGTGGAAACGACAACAGTCTATTTCCATGTCTTGGATCGGGATGAGATAGATTATTATGTTACTAGTTTTTCGCCACTTGATAAAGCTGGATCCTATGGTATTCAGGAATGGATCGGTTTAATTGGCATTGAGAAGATAGAAGGTGAGTATAATAATGTGGTCGGGCTACCGACAGCACGGTTATATCAGGAATTGAAAAACTTAATATAAAAAAAGCGGCTTAGCCGCTTTTTTTATATTAACTCAGTACTATTTTATGAAATAACGTACCCCTGTATAAAACATCCGTCCTGTTAAAGGGCCCCATAACATGGAGGTATCAAAGTGATTTCCGAAAGGTTGATCCGCTGCAAGAATCGGTGTTTTCTGGAAATAGTTTGAAAGATTTTCACCCCCTAAATAAACGGTGAAGTTTTTGTCCTTTCCGAATGTTTTGCTGATCTGCGCGTTCATCGTAGCATACGTTTTTGATTCGGTTGGCATCTGGTATTCAACGGGGTTGTCCATGGTTGAAGGTATACGTTTTGGTCCAACAACGTTTAACGTATAATCTAGGCTCCATCCGGAATGATGATTATAGGCTAAATTGACAAAACCACGGTGTTTAGCTAACAAGGGTTTGGTTTTTCTTCCGCTCTGAAAATCGGTCTGTACATCCAATAGACGGTAAGCTAATCTCGTTTCAAAATGTGGGGCAGGCATAAACCTAAATTCTGTTTGCAAACTGTTTGAAAATGATTTTCCTGTTAAGTTGTAAAAACTGATTTCTCTTGGATTCTCATAGTCGACCACGACCTGATTGGAAAAGCTGTTATGGAAAAATTCAACCGAGGCAGAAGCTTCTCTTCCAAATATGCGCATGTTTTGATCCACCGCAATTCCTGTGTTCCAGGAAACTTCTGGTTGTAAGCCATAGGCTTTATTATAAATATCCTGGGACTGAATGATCAGTCTTCTACTACTGGCCAAAACGGCTGTATTTTCCGCAAAGATATTTGCTGTACGCTGACCTCTTCCTGAGCTTGCACGGAATGTAGTTCCAGCAATAGGAGCATAGCGTAAATTTAACCGTGGTGTTGTAAACCATCCGTACAAAGAGTTGTAATCTTGACGTAGACCCACTACTGCATCAAATTTTTCGGATGGACTGAAGGTATATTCTGCAAATACACCTGAAACGACTTCTTTACGTTTGAAATTTTGATCTGTTAAATACCATTCATCGTAGTTATCGTAATTGATAGAGGCACCTACACGATATTTATGGGCTACAGTACCTATGATATCCTGGAACAATAGGTTTGCGTAACCATTCTGTTGCTCAGAATTATAGTTTTTTAACCCGAAATAGCTTTTTTGATTGTAGTTGGAGCCGGCTAATTGCAAGCCAATACTGCGGTGTTTGTTTTCCGGAAATACATAACCGATTTTAGCAAAACCTTCAACACGTTCGATGTCAAAACCAAGACCATAACGATTCGTAGTGCCCTTATCTGTTTTTTTGTTAAAATCTATTTGCCCACCAGTACGATCATCATTTAAATACTTCACGCCAAATTGTACCATTAGACCTTTACCATTCTCATACAACCAACGGTTTACTCCGGAGAAAAGGTTACCAACTGGGACGTCCCTAAATCCATTGTGGCTAAAATTCATGGATTTATTGTACATAAAGTTGTCGTGCAATAATACTGATGTCGACCAATGTTGACCTAATTTTTGTGAAAGATTCAAATTCACATCGGTTCGTCCCATGTTATTGGCGTAAGCATTAAAAAACAGCCTTTCGGAGTTTTGAGGTTTTTTCAGTTCAACGTTGATCTGACCGGCCATACTTTCATATCCATTAGCTACAGAACCAACTCCTTTGGCAATTTGAATAGATTCGATCCAAGTACCAGCAATGGAATTTAGTCCTAGAGGTGACGCCAAACCACGCGGTCCCGGTAAGTTTTCTACAGTCAATTGGGTATAAATACCACTTAAGCCAAGCATCTGAATCTGTTTACTACCAGTTACAGCATCAGCACTGATCACATCCACTGAAGCGTTGGTCTCAAAGCTTTCACTTAAATCACAGCAGGCAGCTTTAAATAATTCTTTCCCTGTCAGTACCTCCAGTCTTGCAGGTGTCATACGATCAATATAAGTGGATTTACGTGTTCCTTTAACTTCGACCTCCATCAGTACATTACCTTTGGCTGTAATCATGACGACCTCGTGTAAGTCTTTAATGGTAATCGTATCGGATTTCATCCCAACGTAACTAACAACAAGCTTGTCAAAACCTTCTTTGTGTTCTAACTTAAATACACCATTCTCATTACTTCGGGTGTTTCTGCTTGGCAAATTCGCCCAATGTAAATTAGCTCCAACAATAGGTTTTAGATCACCTTTTTCATTCTCTTCGACAACAACACCTGTCACGGCATGTGGATGATTATGATGTCCAGCTTCGGTAGGTACTGCCTTTTTTTCGGGAACTTGTCCGTTTTCCAATCTGGGATACATACAACATTCATGAAGCTTTGCATAGGATTCGTCACTTGCAATCAGATTGTCTACATCGTGTCCGACTTGGGCAATATTCTTTTTTATTGTTTCCAGTTCAACTTTTTGTGCATTGTATTTAAGATGTAGCAAATTATCACTCGCGTTCCACACAGCGCTTTCGACACCTTGTAATTTTGCAGCAGTCTCAATCCTTTTTTTACACATCGCACAGTTACCAGCTACAGTAAGCGTTCTTGTGCTGTCGCTTTGTGCCTGCACAATTGCAAAGGAAAATAACAATAAAAGGGTTGTAGTATATAGTTGTTTTAAAATTTGATTCATAGTTTTTTGATAATGTACGGCCTAAAAAAAACGTGCATAGCATGTAAGGTCGAAGGTAATATCTTCGACGTCTATTTTGATTAAAAATCAAAAAATTAGGAAATCAAATTCTGAAACTCTGATTTAGAATAAATACAGAAGGACTATATCTCTTTAGGAAGGTGTTCTGATTTGTACTTAATTTGGATGAACTATCCTCATCTGACGAAAATTGATAGTAATTATGTATCCAGTGAAGGGTAATAATTGCAGGAGAAAAACTATTGAAATTGAGTGTCTGAGATAATCTGTTGAAATCATCTACTTTTTGGGCAGCGATGGTTACGTCCTTGCAACTACCTTCTTGATGGCAGTGGTTTTGATGTTTTTTTTGCGACTTGGCACACATCGGACAATGAGCCGTTTGGTTTTGGCTTAATGATACACTTTGTGCTTCTCCTTGACAGAAATGGAAATGTAGGGTTGCACCACTTGCTGCGAGCAAATAAAAAAATAAGCCGATAAACAATGCAATTTTCCTCATCCCGACAAAAGTAGAGAAAATTTGTATTTTTTTTTTGTAATATTTTGGATAAATGTTATAACTTGTACATAAGAAATGAAAAACCAAAAATTACCGTTATGATGTGTCTATTATTTATTAACTCCATCAGTTTATATTTATTAGCTGTTTTTTTGATCGTTGGTGCAGTTTTACTGTATAAAGGATTCTACCACGTTATTCGTCGTATACAGGAATAATATCGAAAGGTATGGTTTGGCGTGTAATGATTTCTGAAAATAGAAGATTTCAGACGTATTGACTATTTGTTGCAAGAATCACAGATAGACGGGGCTATCTCTTTTCGAAAATAACCCCGTTTCAATTTTTTGTTATCGGCTTAATAGTGGATCACTTTTTCCGCTTTTCCCAGCTTCTATACGGCCTGCATACTGCTCTTGGAATGTATTGCAATCTTTGCAGCTGATACGGAAATCATACCAAAAACTTTGTTTGGAAAGATCAAACTGAATTGTTGTTGACTCACCACTTTTGAGTTGGACTTCTTTTTTGCCCTGTCCATAGCTGATGTCTTCAAGTAGGAGACGATGACCTTTACTGTCCTGATTTATACAAGTGAACAACAGACGTCCCGTAAATGATTTTTCATCTCTGCTCTTTTCATAAGTACAACGGATTTTGATATTTGGATGGTTAGTGTCGCCTTTAAACATACGATAAAATCCATTTGGTCCATGTACATCAAGTTGAAATAATCCATTGTCAAACGCATGGATAGCCCAATTGTCTGATAAACTGCCTCCAGGGGATACGGCGTAGTTACGGGAAGTTCCAATCTCACCCTTATAAGGAGTACTATGATATACTGTAAACGGTGAACCCGCAGTGCGGTCTCCAAATACCTTGTTTGAAGCTTCAAATGTCAGTTGATACCTTCCATCAGATAGATATTCTCCATGTGCATAAAGTTCATAGGGGAGAGCGCAGGAGTCACGAAGCCCTTCTTCCTGTTTTGGAAAATAAGGTGAACGGGCGGGATCCTGATCAATCTGCTTGATCTCATCTGCAGTTAATGCTTTGAATCCCATCGGAAGACCTTTAAATTTTGCCTGGTGGATCTCTGTGATAAATGGCTGACGTTCTAATACCAATGGCTTTTTGATTAGCTCTCCATTATAAGGCCTAAAAGCAGAAGTGAGATCTCCGCAGACCGTACGTCGCCAGCTACTCACATTGGTTTCCTTTGCTTCTTTTTTTACTTTGTGGCTAATGAATTTTTCTAAAAACTGCAAGCTTGAGGTATGGTCAAATACCTGTGAGTTTACCCAACCACCCCTTGTCCAGGGAGAAGCGATGATTAGAGGTACGCGATAGCCCAAGCCGATGTTGCTTTCCCTTCCACTTTCGGGGTAATACTGTTCGTCGCGACGTACAAATTCCAATTTTGGGTCAATATCTGGGGACACTTTGCCACTATCTGCTTCATAAGGATTAGGAGCTGTAAAAGGAGCGAAGTGATCAAAATAACCGTCATTCTCATCATAGGTAAGGATAAAGATTGTCTTTTTCCAGACTTCCGGATTTTGTGTTAGGATATCCATAATTTCACTCACATACCAGGCACCAAACCAAGGAGAGTCTGGATGATCGGAGAAAAGTTGAGGTGGAGCAAGCCAGGAAACCGTTGGTAGTTTACCTGCTTCGACATCTTTTCTAAATTGGTATAACACATCACCTTTTGGGATTTGCAGTTCCCGTTGATGCTCGCCTTCCTGATAATGCATTGTTTCGAGCTCCATGTAATCGGGCTGTGCACTGTTATTCACAAATGCACGACGATGAATATCTTTCGTTCGTTCATCAAGTTTTTCAAAGTTTTCCGCCGTGTATTGTTGTAGCTCTTCCAGCACATGTTGATGTTCCTTATGTAACTTTTCAAGTGCATCTTTGGTCGTTGTGGTGGCTATTTTCTGTTCCAGTTCTTCTTTTTTGCGTGCAAGCAGCTCTCTATAGCGCGGACTATATTTGACTTGATACTGAGGGAAATATTCCATGGGGTTGCATCCAAAATTCGCTAACCATCCATTGGCTTCTCCACTGTATCCAGCACTACTTGAAGAAATCTCATTTTGATATATTTTCCAGTCTACACCAAGTGCTGAAAGACGTTCTGGGAAGGTCTTCCAGTTCGCTTTACCACTAAATTCTGAATCACCGTTCCATACCAATGCCTTTCCGTTTAAGTTTTCCCGAATATTAGCTGTCCAAAAATAGAGTCTATTGGGATTTGTACCTGTAATACTTGAACAGAAATGTTGATCACAGATCGTGAAAGAATCTGCCAGTGAATAGTAGAATGGAATGTCTTCTCGCGTATAATGTCCCATCGTCAGTGGAAGGTCTGCGAACTCTTTAAATCCAGAATGTTTGACATCTAGCCATTTGTTCATCTTTCCTTTATTTCGGGCATCGGTTTGATCGGTCCAATTATGAGGCAAACATCCCATCCATGTAATTTTTGAATCTTTAATATCCAATCGGAAAGGAGCGTATGTTTCACCTGTTTTTTGCGTCTGTAACCACACTTTGTTTCTGTTTGGCTGGCGGATCGCCCTTGGATCATTGAAACCTCGCACTCCCCGTAGTGTACCAAAAGCATGATCAAAAGATCTATTTTCCTGCATCAGTAGAACCACATGTTCAGCATCATAAAAGGTGCTCCCCAAAGCGGGATTGATGGCCATTGCTTTTGCAATAGCAGAAGGAATAACCTGTGAAAGTGAGGCTCCTCCGGCAAGCATTGCTGCTTTTTTTAGAAAATCTCTTCTTGTGTCCATGTTTTTTATTTTATTAACCACATTGTGGCATTTACGTTATCTCCTTCGGTAAACTGTCGCTTTACAGCTGCATCCAGGTTGGATTCATTATATTGCGACTCAGAAAGCGGATATTGCCAGCGTTTTGGTATTTTACCTCCATTTAACGTTCCGGGGCCAACTCTTAACACAGGGACACCAGTGCGTCGCTGTTCAAAGAAAGGTTCCCAGCTGGAATTCATATAGAAAGCAATATATTTTTGTGTCAATATTTTTGTTAGCGGATCGCCTGTTTCTAATTTGACAAGACCCTTATTCAGGTAATCAGAAACGATCGTTCCGGTTATTTTATAGAAAGCCATTGATGCAGTTATTCCTTTTTGATAATGATCATTCATATCTCCGGAGATCCAGCCCCGTTGAATTGCTTCTGCTATTAGAAATTCCTGTTCGGCATAACTTAAAAAGATCATCGGTTCATTCACTGGACTTCGAAGATCGACAAATCTTCTGGCAATTAGCGAAGATTGAGCGGCACTAGCTTGTTGATCGGCAGGAGAGAGCCCTGCATCTACGCCTTTATAGTTTGAGAAAACTCCCGCTGTTTTACCAGCGATAGCGTCCCCAAATGAGAATAAACGAGGGTCCTCCCTTTTCTGAAGCATTTCTACAAAAGATTGTTCGAGTGATACTAAGGTTGAAACGCTTAGGTGTCCTGCTGTAGGGTAGTAGTTTGAGGGATCAGAGGTATTGAATACAAGTTGTGCATTGTCACCAATATTCCCCATGAGTGGATATTTGACTGGATTACTGATTATAGATTGAAATTGTTGCTTAATGGCTATTTTGGTTTGGCCTTCTTTCTTTGAAAGATGAATGAGCAGACGTAATCGATAAGCGTTTATTAGTTTTTTCCATTTATTGGCATCGCCGCCGTATATAATATCTCCGTCTATTTTTCCATTTCCTGTATCCAGGAGAGAGTTTGCTTGCTCCAGTTCTTGCAGTAGTCCATCATAGATATCTTCTTGTTTGTCATAGATTGGCGTGCGACCGTCTAGTTCGGCGCGAAGGGCATCTGTATAGGGAATATCGCCAAAGGTTTCTGTCATTTGCGCAAAATAGATTACACGAAACAAATGAGCAAGTCCTTGGAAATTTTTGTTGTCCGTAACAAGAGGTTCTAATTTGAGCACTTGACGTAAACCTCCATAATTATCATAATTGCCGCGATTCCAATTGTAGTTGATGGATTCGTTAGGTCGTTCATAATAAGTGAGGTGCCTTGAGGCATAAGCTGCACTGATAGGATTATTGTTAAAGATATTCTGACAGATATAGGTCATTAATAATGCCGGCGTAGCTTTGGTCGGTTTATTGGGGTTGTCTTGATAATAATCAAATTTTTTGCAGCTAGTCACCATGGTGAATAAGCAAACGAGCCAAGGAATATATGTTTTTTTCATAATAAGTTCTCCAATTAAAATTTAAGATTGACATTGAAACCGATGTTACGAACGGTCGGTTCAGCGAGCTGTAAGTCACTATATCCGTCAGGATCCATATAAGGGACCTTAGACCAGAGTAATAAATTGCGTCCTACCAATGAAAAACTCGCTGTCTTAAATGGTGTTTTGGTTAAAAGGCTGCTGGGGATTTGATAGCTTAGTGTCAACTCTCGTAGTTTAACAAAAGTTCGATCGTAGAGAGTTGACTCATCAATTCCGTTTGTGTAAGTTGCAAAAACCCAATCCACATAGTTTACCTTGGTGGTATTAGGAACGAAAGTGCGGGAATCACCGGTTATATTACCTTGGGCATCATAGGTAACATCTCCTCCGGTTTGTGTTACGCCACCGGCAAGATAGGTCTTTTCTCCACGGTAAGCATCGTCACGGTAACTATTTGCGGTATTGGGATGCATACCACCTTCATACATTTTTGCTTCTATAGCATTATTTGTTTTCCCCCCAATACGACCGTCGAGAGCAAAGGAAATTCCGAAATTTTTATATTGAAAGCTATTCAGAAATCCAAATTCCCAGTTCGGTAGCATATAGCCAAGATTGACCTGCTGATTAATGTATTGCGGAATTCCATTTTCATGGACAATCTGTCCATCTGGAGATTTTTGCCATGCCCAGCCGCGATAGATATCCATTCGTTGCCCCACTTTTACACCACCGCGAATTTCTTCACCACCTTGATATTCAAGCACTGTATTACGTAATCGGGAGTAATTTAATGTTGTACTCCATTTAAAATTCTCCGTCTGTATAGGTGTTCCTGATACGACAACTTCGATACCTCTCCGTCGGTAACGGTCACCATTTACTTGAAGTTTTGCAAACCCTGAAGCTTCCGATAGGGGGACTTCTACAACATTGTTAGTCCGGTCATAGTTGAAATAGGTGAAATCAACGCCGATCCGATTGCGAAATAGCCGTAACTCAGCACCGTATTCCTGAGAGATTGTTTTGTTGGGTTTTAATCCTGGAGGACGTAAGGCATCAGGAAGATACAAAGAAGGGTTTCCGTTCCATCTGCTACCGATTTCGTAGCTTAATAGCGCACTATAGGCATTGATATCGGTCGTGGCATCTGTTACAGCACCGCGTAGTTTAAAGTAAGAGATTACTGTAGGTAAATGGAACATTTCAGATACGATCAGGCTCAAGGAAGCTGAAGGATAGAAATATGAATTGTAAGGGGATTGTAGAGCAGAGGTCCAATCGTTTCTTCCTGTTAAACTTAAAGTTGCCATATTACGATAGTCCAGATCAACATAGCCATACATTCCATATACTTGTTTTTCTACGCGTTCATTGGTAGAGCGGACAGGGTCTCTGGAATTATCCAGGTTGTACCATGCTGGAACAGAGAGCCCACCTGTTGTCCTAGACTCCAGTTTATTGTACTGGTCTAATCTGGTACTCGCCCCGACACTGGCACTAATCGTAAAATCTTGGGATAGTTTTTTATCATAGGTCAATAGTGCATCACTGACAAAACGCATGCGATTATCACGATTGACGCTATAATTACCATATGGTGCTGCGGAAGTACCATAATTGATATAACTATATGGAACGCGGCTTTCACTGTTAGCAAAGTTTGTGGTAATGCCACCGCGAACGAGTAATTTTAGGTCGTTGTTAAACTTATATTTGATATTTCCTTGTGATACAATGACATCATTGGTATAGGCTCTTTCCTTCTCGTATGCTAAGAACCAAGGGTTATTATACCAGCTATAATTATAGGTTAATTGTTCCGAGCCTTCCCGCCCTGGTTTCCAATAATTCCGCATATCCCGAATGTCGACATCAGGTCCCATCCATAATATGATGTTGTAAAGATAATTATCAGGAGAATAATCACTATTTGGATAATTAGGCGAGTATTGTCTATTATAGGATAGTGTTGCCTCGGCATCGAGTTTACTGTTTAGTTTGAGCTTCCCTGCTAGGCTTAATGTGGTAGAATTTAACGTGGTGTTGGGTACTTGGCCTTTCTGATACAAGTGAGATAATGAGATGCGATAATCTGACTTGTCCGTTGATCCGGCCACACTCAAATTATGGGTCGTTATTAAGCCATTAGTGAGAAAATTATTTAAATTTTCTTTCCCTCTACTGATCCATGGAAGGGGTTTCAATTTATTTGTCGCTGGATCCAATGGACTATTGTATTGTGGTATTTCGACAAAACCGCTACTTGTGCTCGGATCAGGTTGATTCAATTTTGGTCCCCAGACGTAACCATAGGCATCATTGATACCACCGCCTTTTCCATCGACAAACGCGTATTTTCCATTAAATCCCATACCATAGTCCTGCTGTGTTTTGGGAATACGTAAGAATCCGGCTTGAAATTCCGTACTAGAGTTATAGGTGAGTTCAATTCCTGCAGTTCCGCCTTTGCCCTTTTTGGTGGTGATCATAATAGCACCGTTTTGTGCTACTGAACCATATAAAGCTGATGAAGCAGTTCCTTTCAATACAGTAATATTTTCTATATCATCTGCATTTATGCTCCACATATTAAAGCCATCTGGGGCAGGAACCCCATCAATGACGATTGTAGCATTGCCCCCTCTCAGTGTAATTTCGGGATTTTCAAATAGGGTAGATTTAGTTTTGATTTGGAGACCAGCAACTTTACCAACCAAGCTGGACGCAACATTAGGCTCACGGGCTACGGACAGACTTTCTCCCTTAACTTCCTGTGCAGCATAAGCCACCTTCCGCTTCTCTTTATTAATACCTAAGGCAGTGACGACCACTTCCGCCATCGCATTGCTGATTGGGTTCATCACTACCTGAAGATCTTTGTCTTTCACTGTAATTTCCTTTCTCTCGTATCCCAAAAAACTAAAGACTAGTGTTGAGTTAACGGATACCTTTAATGCAAATTTTCCTTCTGAATCCGTGCGGGTTCCAATTTTATTGTCAGTTTTTGTATAGATATTAACGCCAGCAAGTGGTCCCTTTTCATCCCTTACAGTCCCTGAAATCTCGATTTGTTGTAACCTAAGGGCTGCCGTAATTGTGATTGTTCGCGACATCTTTTGGTAGGTCAGCCCTCTCGGAGCGAGGATTTTTTCCAATGTTTCATCTAAAGACGCCTGTTCTACTGTAAGATTAACTGGTTCTGCTTTATTTACCAGGTCGCTTGAATAAAAAAACTTATAATCAGTCTGTTGTGTTATTTTTTTTAGCACATTATCCAAGCGCATGTGCTTGACTGATAGGTTGATTTGTTGTCCGTTTGTTTTGGCATTGAGCCCAATTGAGAACAAGATGAAGATGATTGTCAATTTCATTCTTCTAATGATTAAATAATGTTCCGTAAAAAAACGACATAGTTGTATCGTTTCTTTACGATCACAGAAATATTCCATAATTTTGAATTAAGGTTGTTTAACGATTTTTTTGAACAGCTTTTTTGAATAGACTGCGGAGATGTTACCACCATCTCCGCTTTTTTTGTGTTAACTTCGTATCATAGGCAGCGTTTTTATTTGTTTTTTTGTTTAACAGTAAGATGATTGCCATTAAGGATAAAATCCAGGTTGCCTACATTTGCAAGCATTTTCAGTACGCCATTTAATTTACTGTTACGATCCATACTACCACTATATAGACCCTTGGGTAAATTTCCAACTATGCTGACTTTCAAATCATACCAATTACTAATATCTTGTAATATCTTACCTAATGTTTCATCTTTAAAATAGAAATATCCTTCTTTCCATGCAGTAGCACCTTCAATATCTATCGCTTGTGTTTTTAACTTGTTTTTTTCATCTATAAAAGCTCTTTCCCCTGGTGTCATGACGATGTGCTGATCATGATAGGTCAATTGGACCGATCCTTCGACCAATGTGGTTGATACATGTTTGGGATGATAGGCTCTTACATTGAAAGCAGTACCTAATACAGAAATATTGAGATCTCCAGTTTGGACTTTAAAAGGACGTTTTTTATCTTTTTGTACTTTAAAGAATGCTTCTCCTTCGACTTTGACAAAGCGCTCATCTGTAGGAAATCGATTTGGAAAATAGAGCTTGGAATTAGCATTTATCCAAACAGTCGATCCATCTGGTAACTGTATTTCAAAAGTTCCAGCTTTTGGAACTTCGAGCACGTTCCATTGAATAGTTTCTTCAGCGGAACTTCCGCCATAAACCAATCGACCTTTTTCGTAGTTCAGATTTGCTATGCTGTTCTTCTCATTAATTGTGTGTTGCTTGTTAAACTCAAGCTTTTCGCCATTATAAAGTGTCAGACGTGCTTGGTTTTTCCCCGGAAGTATTTCTGTTGGATGTTTTTCGACAAACTTTTGCGGTAGATTTTCAGATATATTTGGTTTGTAATGCCAAAGTATGGTTAACATGCCTAGGATTAGTACTGCTGCTGCCGAAGCAAATGTCCATAGTTTTTGTACTTTTCTTTGTTTTTTTTCTCTCTCCTGAAGCGTTGCTAGTGTTTGTGCCATTTTTTTGTCAACAGCACAAATGATCGACTCAACGACTTGGGTGGGTGGTTCGCATTGCTGCGTAGAAATCTGTTCTTCTATTAGCTCACGAAGATTCTCGATGGATGCAGTAGAACCAAAATGTTGCATCAGTTGTTCGATGTCTTCAGCTGAGCAACGGTTGACAATAAAATCCTGAAACAGCTTATTCAAATTTTTCTTTTCCAAGGCACTTCTTTTATATCTATTACGCCTTGCTAATGAAAAGTCACTACACGAAATTGAAATTATTTTTTATTTTTTTGAAAGAGCTATTTAGTCCACAGAAGAAGAAGGAAATAAGGGAGATTTACTGGGTTCTGTAGAAACAGTAATATTTTTTTATTGGCACGATTTAAATGGTTACTAATCGTATTGGGAGATATTTGTAAAAGATCTGAAACTTCCTCATAGCTGCGCCCCTCTATTTTGCACAATTGAAATACCGTTCTACATTTAGGGGGAAGTTCTGTCAATGCTTTATCTATCAATTCTCTTCGGTATTTATTTTCCAAAAGCTCATCTATATGTTGGTAGACAGTTTCTTGGATATTGACAAGATATTGCTGATAATTTCGATCTTTACTGATTTTTCGATAAAAGTCAGCTACCATATTGGCTGCTATGCGATAAAGGTAACCTTCAAAGGAACGTTCAGGGTCAATCTTTGTTCTATTTTCCCAAACTTTAACGAAAACATCGTGAAGAATATCTTCTGCAATATCGGACGCTTTTACGAGTTTAAGCAGGTTGCTTGCCAGTTGATGCTTGTACGTATTGTACAACCATTCAAAAGCTATCATTTCACCTGCATTTAAGCGAATGATCCAGGCAGTATAATTCAGATCTTCAGCCTTGCTCTTCATTTTGCGAAACTATTGGTTATACATGAATTGGTTGTTAACTGAATGTAATCAGATTGTGTATATTATTCTAAGACTAAACAAGCGATCTTAAAAGATATATCATCAGCTAAAGCGTATTTACGCTACAATATTAGTAAATTATGAATAAAGTTTGCAAATATCTTTTAAAGGAGTGGAACTTTAGGTATTCTACAATAGGGCAATAATGCTTCTTTTTGAAATGGTGAACAAGGTACTAACGTGAATCTGTTGTTTTCTGTTGGATTCACGTTAGCACTTTGTTGTTGTACTATCCTTTTATTGATTTTATAAAATCAGGGATCTGATTCATATAATCTTGCTCCGTCAATCTTTTCACAAATGCACTACCGATAATCGCACCAGTGGTATATTGACTTGCTTTTTGAAATGTATCTCTGTTTGAAATTCCGAACCCAACGATTAAAGGGTTGTTCAGCTGAAGATCATGTATCCGCTTGAAATAAGCATTGGTATCCTCACCTACATCCAGTGTTTTTCCAGTTGTGGCATTGGAGGACAATAAATAAATAAAACTATTGGATAGACTATCTATTTTTCGGATCCTTTCAGTTGAAGTCTGTGGCGTTACGATAAAGATATTTGCGATGCCGTTTTTCTCAAAAGTTTCCCTATAGAGGTCCTCGTATTCATACATCGGTAGGTCTGGAATAATGACACCATTCACACCGACATTTTTGCATTCTTCACAAAACTTCTCCACACCGAACTGGATTACAGGATTGACGTAACCCATTAGGAAGACTGGGATCTGCACATGTTGGCGTAGTTCACGTAACTGTTCAAATAATTTTTTGACAGTCATTCCGTTGGCCAGAGCAACTTCTGAACTGTGTTGGATAACAGGTCCATCTGCAACAGGATCGGAGTAGGGAAAACCTATTTCTAAAAAGTCTGCACCCGCTTCTTCCAATTTCTTGGCTATGCGGATCGTACTGTCCAGTTCGGGATATCCTGCTGTAAAATATATCGATAGAAGGGGATTGCCTTCTTTTTTTTCAATCGTATTCATGCGTTAAAAATCAAAGTATTTCATATAGTTATCGAGATCCTTATCGCCGCGTCCTGATAAACAAACGACAACGGTTTCATCACCCTTGAAAGGGATTTTTCCTAAATAAGCGAGTGCATGTGAGCTTTCGATTGCGGGGATAATACCCTCCAGTCGAGTGAGCTCCAGTCCCGCACGCATCGCCTCATCATCTGTGATGCTAACATATTTTCCTCTTCCGGATTTAAACAACCAAGCATGTTGCGGTCCGATGCCAGGGTAATCAAGTCCGGCAGAGATAGAGTAAGGTTCTATTACCTGACCATCTTCAGTTTGCATTAATATGGATCGACTACCATGCAGTACACCTTCTTTTCCGAGTGCTGTTGTCGCTGCAGATTCACCGGAATCAACACCATGTCCAGCAGCTTCTACAGCATACAACTGTACAGATTCATCATCCAGAAAATGATAGAACATACCGGCGGCATTGGATCCACCACCCACACAAGCTAATACGATGTCAGGATTCTCTTTACCTGTTTTTGTTAATAACTGCTTTTTGGTCTCTTCGGAGATAATGGATTGGAAGCGGGCAACCATGTCAGGATATGGATGTGGGCCTACAACAGAGCCAATAATGTAATGTGTATCGACCGGATTATTGATCCAATCACGCAAAGCTTCATTGGTCGCATCTTTGAGCGTTTTTGAACCAGATGTTGCAGGAATAACTTCCGCACCCATCATTTTCATTCGCGCAACATTGGGTGCCTGTCTTTGGATATCAATTTCACCCATATAGACGGCACATTGTATCCCTTTTAATGCACACACGGTAGCCGTAGCTACACCATGTTGTCCAGCACCTGTTTCTGCGATGATCCTTTTTTTTCCTAAACGCTCAGCTAATAGAATCTGTCCGATGGTGTTATTGATTTTATGTGCGCCAGTATGGTTAAGATCCTCGCGTTTGAGGTAGATCGTTGTACCATATTTCTCAGACAGTCGTTTCGCATGATACAAAGGGGAGGGACGCCCTACGTAGTCACTGAGTAGTTGATTGAATTCCTCCTGAAAACTTTTCTCTTCGATTATCTTGAGGTATTCTTCACGTAGCTCTTTTACATTGGGATAGAGCATTTCGGGGATATAGGCGCCACCAAATGGACCGTAGTACCCTTTTTCATTGACTTGGTATATACTCATTGTTTAATACTATTTATACTGTGGGCTAAAAGATCGATATCTTTTAACCCCGGTTCTACTTCAAATTTTGAATTGAGATCCAAGGCATATAACCTGGGATCATTCGCCTGCAAAGCGTCTTTGATATTGTCCACATCCAATCCGCCACTAAGGAAATAAGGATACTCGAGCTTGTATTGATGCAGTAAAGACCAGTCGAATCGCAAGCCTGTACCTCCGTAAGCGTTACTTTTGGTGTCAAATAAAAAATAGTCAGTTGCTCCGGTATAGGCGTTCAATACTGTCCAGTCAAAATGTTGGTCTATACCGAAAGCTTTGATCACGGTTACAGCGGTATGTTGTTTAAGCTCCTCACAAAATTGAGGACTTTCATCTCCATGTAATTGAACCGCATTTAAATTGAATTCGTCTATTTTATGATAAATTTCCGTTAAGCTTGCGTTCACAAAGACACCAACTTTTATGACACCCTTAAGCTCTTTTATATATTCCTGGTTGGCGTTGCCAACAAATCGTTTGGATTTTTCATAAAATATAAAACCGATGTAATCAATAGCAAGACCAGTAACCGCAACGATATTGTCGGGGTATTTCATGCCACAAACTTTTATCTTGACTGCCATTTTACTGGTTTGTTATTTTTTTGAAACTTTTGAGCGCTTTTCCTCCCATAAGTGATTCCTCGGCTTCATAGAAACAGTCACCAAAGGATTTTTCAGGATGAAATGTTTTTATGGCAAATGCTGCATTTGTCAAAACTACATTGTTCTGTACATCTGTACCCTCATTATTTAAGATAGATAAAAAAGTCTTTGCTGCTTCAGCGATGCTGTCTCCACCAGCGAGTTCCTCGGGAAGAATAGGGCTAAAGCCTAGTTCCTCCATATTATAATAATTTTCACCCTGATTGTTAATGACCTTGAAATCGCCGGTCATCGATATTTCATCATAGCCATCCAATGCATGGATAATGGAGTATTGTTTGTTTGTATTTTGGTATAGATAACCATACAGACGTGCGAGCTCTAAGCTGAATACACCTACAGATTGAAATTTCGGGTTGGCCGGATTTGTTAATGGCCCCAACATGTTAAAGAATGTTTTTACACCCAGGGCACGACGTATCGGCGCAACTGTTTTCATAGCTGGGTGAAATAATGGTGCGTGTAGGAAGCATATATTGGCTTCGTCAAGCTGACGCTGTAATTCAGCTTTGTCATTCATAAATTGATAACCCAAATACTCCATTACGTTCGAAGATCCGCAGCTCGATGATACACCTATATTACCATGTTTGGCAACTTGATAGCCCGCACCGGCTGTAACGAAAGAAGCAATTGTAGAAATATTGAACGTATTTTTGCCATCACCACCCGTACCACATAGGTCGATCAGATCGTAGTCATCAAAATCCAATTGGAGGCATAGGTCGTACATGGCATCTCTAAACCCACCAAGTTCTTCCACCCGAATACTACGCATGCCATAAGCTGTCATAAAAGCAGCGATTTGATGACTGTCATATTTACCTTTGGCAATGTTCGTCAAGATCTCATAAGCTTCTTGTCGCGAAAAAGACTTGTATTCAAATAAATGGGCTAAAATTTCTTTCATAATATTTTTTAAATAAAAAAGGGCTTACCTTATTCAGGCAAGCCCATCATATCTTGATGTATATATCAAATAATGCAATAGGAGTTTGCCACAACGTTATTCGTTGTGCCACCACCAAGCTTTATTTAATACAGTTATTATCATTTCCGTTTTTTGTTATTACAAATATGGTTGATAGAATTTTAAAATGCAAGTGTTTTTATTGAAAAATTTTTAAGAAAGCTTGTTACGCTTAAAATTGCTTTCAAACAGCATGTCATAGAAAAAGGGAACAAGGTGAAAGCATCCCACCTATTATTCCGAGAATACGAAGATTGTATCATCAGATTTGCTCGCATACCATAGAAGGTATGTCTACTTGGACCAACAAACAATAAAGTCAATAAAAGACTAATAGAATACGAAATGTGCTTTATTGTTCCCTTTAGAAACCAAGGTAAAGGAGGCTATTTTCTTGTCCCGAATAACAGTAGCAAAAACAAAACGATTGAGATGCCTAACGAAATAAACCTGTTTCGGATCTATTCCTTCAAGGTCAATATCGAAAGTTTCTTTTCGACCGGCCTGTATAAAGTTGATATATTCCAATTTGTTGATATCCTTGCTCTGTACGTTGATTCGCATCTCATCTATGCTGGCCAGAAGATATTCCTGTTGGTCTTCATCTAGATTTTTCCCTGTTAATATATCCTGGCTTAAAATGATGTCCGTAGCGAGATTGGTATCATTGAGACGATGTACAAATTGCTTTAATACAGTAACATTTTCGGAAATAACCGGCTTTTCCTGTGCGAACACGGAAATATAGAGTATACAGCTTACAAACGTTAACAACAATACCTTTACTTTTATTTTCATAAGCTTAAGACTGAACTTCACGGCAATGGATTAATTTACTGAAATAAAAAACGCCTTTAACTAAAGGCGTTTTTATTTTCTAGTATTCATCTTCATTGAAGAAGAAATCATCTTTTGTTGGATAATCGGGCCAAATTTCTTCAATATTTTCATATGGCTCACCGTCATCCTCAAGAGATTGTAAGTTTTCAATCACCTCAACTGGTGCACCCGAACGAATAGCGTAATCGATTAATTCATCTTTTGTTGCTGGCCATGGTGCATCTTCTAGATGCGAAGCTAATTCTAATGTCCAATACATATAAAAACAATTTAAGTTCTCTATTTTCGCAAAACTATCATTTAATTTAACTTAAACAAGTAAATCAACTGTTATTTTTGTGTCAATAATATAAGTGTTTGATTTATAATGAAATAATATTTTTAAATATTCTCAAAGTCGCTCCCCTTTTCATTCAGCGCACTTAGTCGTGGCGATACAGATTTAATATCAGCATTGGGATAATCGTTTTCAATTAGTCCATCGCGCATGCGTACAATACGATGGGCATGTAGTGCAATATCCTCTTCGTGTGTGACCAAGATAATGGTGTTTCCCCTGGAGTGGATCTCTTCGAGCAGACCCATGATTTCAATGGATGTCTTTGTGTCAAGATTTCCTGTAGGCTCATCAGCCAATATAATGGAAGGATCATTGATCAGCGCTCTCGCAACAGCGACCCGCTGACGTTGTCCACCAGATAGCTCATTGGGTCTGTGATCCATACGATGTCCCAGTCCAACACTTTCCAGTGCGCCAGTAGCTTTCTCTTCACGTGTGGCCTTATTGTATCCAGCATAGATCAAAGGAAGTGCAACATTCTCCAGTGCGGTGCTTTTAGGAAGTAGATTGAACGTTTGAAAAACAAACCCTATCTCCTTATTTCTTACTTCAGCGAGCTCATCTTCGGACATGTCACTTACATTAATCCCATTGAGGATATATTCACCTCTACTAGGGGTGTCCAAGCAACCCAGGATATTCATCAATGTGGATTTCCCTGACCCTGAAGGCCCCATAAGTGCTACAAATTCTCCTTTATGGATATTGAGTGTAACCGAACTGAGCGCATGAATTGTTTCTGAGCCTATTTGGTATTCCCGCGCAATATCTTTAATTTCGATTAATATCTTTCCTGACATATTTTTTGGACGTTCTCTGGTTGATGAAAATACGATTTATTCTTCATAATCCAATAGGAATGCATTTTGTCATATACAATTTTCTCCAAGTCGGACGCATTGTTGTCGTCAAAGTCTTTTGTTTCGATAGGTGAAAAAACATGTACCTTAACAATTCCCGGATGAGACCCCCTTTTTGCGCCATCATCAAAGAAAATGTCCCATGCATTTTCAATAATAATAGGCACTACAGCCACATCATTTTGAACGGCAATACGAAAAGCACCAGACTTAAATGCATGTATTTGAGGCGGAAATCCATCATCGATCTTTCCTTCCGGAAAAATAACGACACTTCGACCACTTTGGACAAGCTCATTAGCCCGTTGAAATGCTTTAAATGAAGATACTTTGCTCCTTCGCGTGACAGGGATATCTATGGTTTTGAAAAATATTCGGGTAACGGGATTTTTAAGAAGAGAAGCCTTGCCAATAAATGAAAATGGGACCGGGCATAAATAGGTGAGTGCTGTGATATCAAGCACTGAAGTATGATTGGGACATAATACCATCGGTCTGTTCCAGTCTATTTTCGATTCGTAAGTTACTTTAAAAAATACGCCTGCCAATGCCGATCCTCCAATCGAGACCCAACGCCTCATACGTGCAATCCGCGCATAGTTCTTTTCTGGATGCTGGGCCAAAAAATAGATATAGGGGAATAATACGATGAATACAAGTAGAACGCTAATAAAATACCAGTAACGATGGAGTTTTTTGAGCAATAGAACCATACAATTCAACTAATTTTGACCTAAAGTAAAAAAAGAAAATGGATAATTAATTATCCATTTTCTTTTTTAGTCTATTGTAAAGCCATACTTCTTGTAAATCTGCTTGGCTGTAGGGGAGTCCATAAATTTCAGAAAATCATCTGCCGCCTGTGCGTGTGGTGCATTTTTTAGTTTTGCGGCCACGTAGGTTGCCGTGGTATTTTGACTGTCCGGAATTGTGATACCTTCCACCGGATGGCCAATAAGTTTTTGATAAACAACTTCAGATGTCCAGACCGGTGCGACATCTGCTTGACTATAAAGGATACGCATCGGGCTTTCGCGATGATGTATTTTTGTTAAATGCGTGCTTCCATCCTTTACTTTATCCTCCATAATCTTCTTGACCAGTTGTTCGCCTCCTGCTTTTTTATACGATGCTTTAATTTGCTCTCCTATGCCTTCCCATAGTGGATTGGGCATGCTAATGCGCACATTGGAGTTACCCAGATCGTTCAATGTTTTGATATTTGCAGGGTTTCCCTTTGGGATCATCAAACATATATTGTTATAACAATAGGTCTGGGTATGACTGAAATAATCAGCCATGTCATTAATTGCGCGTTTGCTTGCCGTGTAAATATCAGGTTTGTGCGTAATGCGTAGGTTACCGATGGTGATGGAGCCCCCTTTTATCTGCTTTGCCAGAATTCCGGGAGGCAATGTTTCTACAAAAATACGTTCGTACTGAGGATATTCCTTTTTGAAAGATGTTAATAGGTCATCGACAACCATAAATTGATTACCAGCAAAGAAAACTGTTAGCTGCGGATTTTCGATATCGCCATATAGATCGGGGATATTATCGATCCCAGGAACCGTAAAATTAAGTGCTGATTCCGGGGGATTATTCCATGGAGGATCAAAGCGATGTTCTTGCGCTTTAGTTTTTGTCGATACGAACAAGGCCATAGCGAGGGTGAAGGGGATTAGCTTTTTCATCATACTATGGTTTTACAATAACCCAGCCTTCATTAGCCCGCAAGATTAACTCACCATTTCCACTAGGGACGTACCCGATAAAATCGAATAATTCTTCCTTTGCAATATGTTTTTCTTCCAATGTGTTTAAACACTGGGCGACAATAACTCCTTTTTCTACGAGGTCCTGCAGTGGTTTTTCATACTGACTATTCTTTTTTAAATAAGCTTCTGTCCCGCCTGAAAAAGCAACCAGTTCAATTTGAAGATGCCCTTTTAATCGAGGATCTTTCAAAACGTTGTTGATATTTCGGATGGCCTTCTCAATTGTTTTTGGATCATTGCTATCCAATTGATAGATCGCCTTATACATTTTTTTCTTTGCAACAGCACCCGTATATTGATGGTTGTTGAGTAATAATTTATTGCTTTGTGCTTTAGCTTGAATCGTTGTCATCGCTAAGAGGATGCAAGCAATTGTCAGTTGTTTTTTCATCATATTAAAAATTATAGGGTCCGTGTTTATGTTGTTCTAAACTAATATTATCTGCGTATGGGGGATAGGGACTATCCTTTGGTTTTTTTGCCAAATTTGGATAATCGAGCTCCTTGTTTGCTTTTTTAGGTCGGTCAAAAGAATTGATATAGGCAGCGACATCATAAGCTTCATCGTCGCTGAGCTGAGGTGCGTCGTAACTTGCTCCTAAGGGCATATTAGCTTTGATAAAGCGTGTTGCGGTAAGCAATCGTGCCATACCAGCTCCATCGTTATAGCTGTCTTTTCCCCAAAGTGGCGGGTATAGATATCCCTTGCCGGTAGGCTGGGTCATGCCTTGTCCATCTTTTCCATGACAGCTCGTGCATTTGCCCTCAAATACCAGCTGACCGTGTTTTAAATCTGCGGCACGGTTTGGGATCTCCATTTTGACAAAACCCTGTCCGGCTAATCTTCCTTTATTGACTGTATTGATACTGATGTTTTTTATATAGGTAACAATAGCGCGCATTTCTTTACTGTTTTCTGGAATAGTACGACCGTTCATACTTCTTTCAAAACAACCATTAATGCGTTCCTCCAGAGATTCTACTTTGTTTTCCCGTCCAATGTAAACTGGGAAAACATTTGTGAGACCAACATAAGGAGCCGCGAATGCCTTGGTCCCACCGTTGAGATGACAACTGCTGCAAGCCAATTTATTTCCGATTTTTATGTCTCCGTCGTAAAAGTAGTCGTAAGTGTTTTTGATCAGTTTTTCACCATAACTAGCCATTTCCCCTTCCGGATTGTCTTTGAAAGAAACAGCTTTGAATTGTGATACATGTGTGATCAATGAGTCATTAGCGAGAGCAAGTGAATCCATTGACCTGTCATTATTTGCATGTTTAAGCGGAAACACACACAGCGTTGTACAGGTAATAAACAGTGCGACAATGATCCAACTGAGCGCTTTTAGATAATTTGTTAGTTTTTTGTGTTCCATGCCTCTAATTCGTTTGTACAAATCTACCAGCCTATCGACAAGGATTAAAACGATGTTTCTTTATGAGACATAACCAAATGTTATATCTTGAAATTTTGTCTCAGACAGAACTGTAGGAATTGGTTTGGAGTACCGGCAAGACCACCATATAGATGCGTGAAATAGAAATAACGTTCGATAGACAAATGAGGAATATCGACGATGGTCAATTGATTATTTAATACCTCCCGCTGAACAGTATGAATAGAAAGAAAGGCAAAACTATGACGGCGGGCCAGATATCCTTTGATACTTTCTGTTGATGGGAGTATCATTTCGATCTGGATTTCAGCAAGACTGATCCGTTGTTCTTTTAATGCATTCTCAATAATCGTACGGGTACCCGAACCCTGTTCGCGAAGAACAAGAGGTAAACGTGTTATATCGGAGAGAATGGGATTTTTTAATTGTTTTAATAGCGGGTTTTCGCTATTGGTAACTAATACGAGCTCATCTTTCATGAAAGGGATATATTTTAATGCCCTATTGTCGGTTGATCCCTCTGTGATACCAAGATCCAATGTTTTGTCAATAAGCTGTTCTTCGATGCTTCGACTATTGGATTGAAAAGATTGGATGCGGTTGTTTGGGTATTGAGATAAAAAATCTGCCAGTAAGGTTGGAAGCACATATTGAGAGATTGTCGTGCTGGCCCCCAATACAAGATTCCCTTTACGTCCAGTTTGTAGTTCTTGTATTTCCTGTCCTGCCTGATTGTAGAGATTGATAATCTGTTGGGCATATTTATAGAGAATTTGCCCCGATTCGGTCAGGTCAAGGTTATTTCCCTTTCTCTCAAAAAGAGGAACACCGAGTTTTTTTTCCAGCTCCTGGATGTTTTTGCTGACCGCAGGTTGTGAGATGAAGAGTGCCGAAGCTGTCTTGGTAAAATTAAGATGCTGAGCTGCAGTATAGAAAACGATGAGACGAAAATCAAAATCCATAAAACGATAAAGGGTTATTTCTAAAATTTAAAAATAACCCTTTATCTAATGAAAAACTAAATTATTTGCTTAGTTCTGCGTAATATTTATGAAATAAAGGAATTGTAGAGATACCCATTAAGTAATTCTCGATTCCATATTTCTCATTTGGTGAATGCAGGTTATCACTGTCAAGACCAAATCCAAGAAGCACCGTTTTTAGTCCTAGAACGTCTTCAAATAAAGCAACAATTGGAATAGATCCACCACCACGGGTAGGGATTGGTTTTACGCCAAATGTTTCATGCAATGCTTTTTCAGCAGCTTTATAAGCAACACTGTCTGTTGGAGTGACCACTGGTTCACCACCGTGATGCGGTTTTACCTCTACTTTAACGTAATCTGGTGCAATACCCTCAAAATGTTTTTTGAATAGTTCCGTAATGCGTTCAGAATTTTGATTTGGAACAAGACGCATTGAGATTTTTGCATTTGCTTTGGAAGGTAACACCGTTTTTGCACCTTCACCGATATATCCACCCCAGATACCATTGACCTCCAAAGTAGGACGGATTCCTGTGCGCTCTAAAGTTGTATACCCCTTCTCTCCCCAGATATTCTGAATACCCAAATCTGCTTTGTATTCTTCGATATCAAATGGAGCTTCATTCAATGCTTTGCGTTCTTCAGCCGTTAATTCAACGACATCGTCGTAAAATCCAGGGATTGCAATATGGTTGTTTTCATCGTGCAGAGAAGCAATGAGTTTTGTGAGAATAGTAGCTGGGTTCGCAACGGCACCACCATATACGCCAGAATGTAAATCACGATTTGGTCCAGTGACTTCAACTTCGACATAAGAAAGCCCACGGAGACCTGTTTCCAAAGACGGTTGCGCCATGCTGATCATAGACGTATCCGAAATCACAATAACATCCGCTTTAAGTCTTTCAGTGTTTTCTTTTACAAATGTACCTAGGTTAACAGAACCGACTTCCTCTTCACCTTCGATCATAAATTTGATGTTACATGCCAAAGCATTGTTTTGCATCATATATTCGAAAGCTTTCACATGCATATAAAACTGTCCCTTGTCATCTGCCGAACCACGGGCATATATTTTACCATCGCGGATAGTCGGTTCAAAAGGAGGGGTGTCCCACAACTCATATGGATCTGCTGGCTGTACATCGTAGTGACCGTAGGTCAGTACAGTTGGCAATGAAGGATCAATAATTTTTTCGCCATAAACGATTGGATTACCAGCAGTGGCACAAACTTCTACGTTATCGGCACCTGCTTCACGCAATTTTTGAGCAACAAATTCAGCAGTCTTCTGTACATCGCCCTTAAATTTGGGGTCAGCACTGACCGAAGGTAAACGCAATAAATCAAACAACTCATCTAAAAAACGTTGCTTGTTTGCTTCTACATATTCTTTAATGTTTTGCATATTGTTTGTATTTGAAACAAATTTACACAAATAGACACATTTAACTCAATTTGTTGTAACCTTTTCGGAGTCGGTAGTGACTAATGTTAAAATTAAATCAAATATTATGGAAAAACAGACAATGGCAGCAGTTGTGGCTGTGGGATTATTTACCTGTATCACATTTTGTGTTTATTTTGTCATGCGTTATCGCAGTACAGCAATCAATATTCCCGGAGAGGAAAAAAGAAAGCAGCCTACTGATTGGCAAAAACCAGGGATTCTGGTATTAGGCATAGGAATTGGGCTGTTTATTGTGGGTGTAATACAAAACTATGTGAGCGCCGGCTTACCAGATTCACTCGCTGTTGCAATTCTGATTATATCTGCTGGTATAGCAATGATTGTCGCAAATAGACTGGATAAAAAACACGATATTTAGCCATTCAATGGACGAAATCTATATTCGAAAAGTACTATCCGGGGATGTAGAGTCATACCGGTATTTTATAAAAACGTATCAAGATATGGCTTTTTCTGTTGCGCTTTCCATTGTTAAGCAGGAACATTTGGCTGAGGATGTTGTTCAGGATGCTTTTATAAAATGTTATCAGTCGCTGTCCTCATTTAAAGGTAAATCAAAATTTAGCACCTGGTTTTATCGTATCGTTGTTCATATTGCTTTTAATAGCATACGGTATAAGAAATTGACGCTGATCGACTTTGATCTCACAGACCATGATCAGGCTTATGATGAGTCTATACTTGATGAAATTATCGACAATGAGCGAAGAGAAATGATTAATGATGCCCTTGCTATTTTGTCTCCCAAGGAATCTGTCGCCTTACGTCTATTCTACCTGGAGGAACAATCCATGGAAGAAATCCAGGAAATAATGGGTTGGACACTCGCTAATACGAAAGTCATTCTGCATCGGGCACGAAAAAATATGCAACAGGTATTGAGTCAATTGATTAAAAAATCCGAATATCATGGATAACGAACACAAGAAAATGAAACAGGCCATGCAAATGAGTAAAGTAAGCATGCCCTTTGATGACTTCGAACAACGTATTATGGGCAAGATCGCAGATTTAGAAAACGCAAAATCTAAAGCTCTTTCAGATAAAAAATATGCCATTATATTTTTCCTTTTGGGATCAATCTGTGGTATTCTACTCAATAGCTATTGGATGAATAAACTTGAGATGATGGAGATGATGGCCACATACCGCAATTATATAGCGATATTCTCCCAGATTGTTTTTGTGGTATTGGTCTGTTTTTTCTGCCTGCAATTATGGAAATTGATCAAGATACAACGCGATAAAAGCTATCAATAATTCCGAATCTTTTGTGGAATTTATTCGATTGCTGTATCCTGATTATATAACCTTTTTATTTCGTCTCAATTAGCCGTAGACCGTTTCAAAATACTTTTTGAGAAATAAAATTAAATTTACTGTAACAAAACATTGGTTTTATATACTAATGTTATATTGATATTAATATACTATCCAATAATTTTATGAAAAGAGTTTTGCAAATTCTCTTATTTTTCGTTTTCGGTGTTCATGGAATAGCGCTAGGGCAGTCCAAAATTGCCGGAAAAATAAGCGATGTAAAAGATCAGGTCAAGCTATCTGATGCAACAGTCATGTTGTTAACCGCTAAAGATTCCATATTGACAGGTTTTACGAGATCAGATGAAAATGGACTTTTTTCTTTATCAAAGCCAGATACAGGATCTTATCTATTGATCGTAAGTTATCCCAAATACGGTGATTATTATACAGAGATTTCTAAGGATAAAGATTATTCCAAGTTAGCTGTTGGGCTGACCAAAACGGCTACTTTATTGGAGGAAGTTATTGTTACTGGTCGAATTCCCATTACTATAAAAGGAGATACCACCGAGTATGACGCTGGTAGTTTTAAAGTAGAAAAAAATGCGAAGGTTGAAGATTTGTTGAAGGTCTTGCCTGGGATCACAGTTGATGCGTCCGGAAAAATTACCGCACAAGGTAAAACTGTCAAAAAGGTATTGGTGGATGGTGAGGAGTTTTTTGGTGACGATCCGACATTGGTAACCCGCAATATTCGATCAGATATGGTTGATAAGGTACAGGTGTATGAAAAGAAATCCGAGCAGGCAGAGCGAACAGGTGTAGATGACGGTCAACGTGAACAGACGATTAATGTCAAACTAAAAGATGGAGCCAAAAATGGCATGTTCGGAAAAGCCTTACTCGGTGGCGGTACCAGTGACTATTACATGGGACAGTTGATGTTAAACAAATTCAAAGGATCTCAAAAGATCTCCGTTTATGGTCTTTTTGGAAATAATGGGACGACAAGTATGAACTGGCAGGATGCACAGAAATATGGTGGTGACTCGGGTGTTTCATACGGGGATGACGGATCCATGTCCTGGACCAATTTTACGGATCCTTTTTCCGGACAAGGTGTTATCGGTATACCACGTGCGATCAATTCGGGTGTCAATTTTTCGGATAAATTCAACAAGGATAAACATAATGTCAATATTAACTATAAATACGGAAGATTAAGCAGTGATGGAGACGATGAGACAATTAGTACGGGGCTGATCAATAATAAATCAACTAAATCCGTCGATACAGAGAACGATCAACATCGTGCCAATTTAAAATATGATCTGAATTTTGATTCATTAAATACGTTGACCATCCGCGGCGGAGCTTCCCGCAAAAATCTTTGGTCGGACAACAAACGTGAAGCCTATCAGTTTACTCAGAATATGGATACTACTGTAGCTGAAAAAACTCATGAGACGATCAAGAACACTATCAACGAGTTGAATTTTAGTACTTATTTTACCCATAAATTTAAGAAAAAGGGACGTTCATTTACATTTGATGGCCAAGTCAGACGAACTGAAATGATAGGAGATGGTTATCTATTCTCAGAGGTTAAAAATAGTTTGGCTAAGAAGGATACCGCAGGTTATACGCCAATAGACTCTACAGATCAACGTAAGGAGCGCAATAATAAAAATGAGGTGCTAGGCGCTTCGGTATCGTATACAGAGCCCTTGTCAAAAGTTTGGAATCTTGTTGTCGGAACGGGCATAGAAAGTAGTAATAACTCCTCCCGTGTTGAATCATTCAATAAAGGTGCTGACGGGGGATATAATGACCTGGACAGTCGTTTCAGTAACAATTACGATTTTGATAGACGGAGCAGCAGATATAAATTAGCCATTGTGCATACGACGGATAAGTTTAAGTTTACCGTTGCCAATAATTTTAATAATGACAAACTGAAACAATATAATTACTATAGCCAAGAGGGGCTTTCCAGAAGTTATTTTACGTATAATCCCAATGTAAGTGCGGGATATTCATTTACAAAAACCAAAGGATTATGGTTGAATTATACAGGAAAGAATCAGTTACCTTCCATGACTCAGATTCAGCCTATTCTGGATAACTCGGATCAGATTAACCGTTATTTGGGAAATGAAAATTTAAAACCTTCTTTTAGAAACTCTTTAAATATCAATTATAACTCATTTCGTATTCTGACAGGAAGTTATGTCTATGCGGGCGGAAATATCACTTTGGATAAAAATCCGATCACGCAAAATATAGATACGATAAAAGGACTCAATATCTATACCTGGAATAATGTAAAGGGTAAAACAAACACCTCTGTGAACATCTGGTCTGGGTATCATTTTAAATTGAGCAAAAAATTAGGCTTGTCCAATTCGCCACAGTTTTATCTGAATATGAGTGACAATTATAATCTATTCAATCAGCAATTGAACAAGGTCAATACAACGAATTTCAATTTTACATACAACTTTAAAAGAGATACGAAGACTGGATTGAATTTCGATTTGAACTTCAGTCCGCAATATCGGTTAATGAAATCCAGCTTGGAGCGCAACACAAATAGCAACGGCTTTGTATTTGGATCAAATGGTAGTGTAGAATATTTTATTGGCAAAACCTTTAAAGTGTATACAAACTATAGCTATACCTACGAAGCAGCAACGAAGGCTTTTGATCAAAAATTTGAACAATTTTTGTTGCACCCCGGGGTAAGTAAAAAATTCCTGAAGAATGAATCACTTATGTTGGATTTTATGATCAATGATGTGCTTGACCAAAATAAAGGTTTCAGCCGTTCGGCATCAACATCAATTTTTACACAACGTCGATATGATACGATCCGTAGATACTATATGCTCAAGCTATCTTGGGACTTCACAAAAATGTTTCTATAAATTTAAGTTAATAACCATGTTAAAATATATCTTTTTTCTCTTTTTGTGTTGTACAATGTTAAGCGTTAAGGCACAATACACGCTATTCGGAAGGTCTGGGAGTATTTCCTATGATAAAACCATGTACATGAAGAATATTGTGAGTAAGAAATTCATTGCGAAAGCTGATAATAATTCAAAAACATTTTTTGAACAGGTATTACCCAAATTACCCGAAAATGTGGTGTTGAAAAAGACATTAAAATTTAATACCAATGAAACCCTGTTTGAACCTGTCAAAGATGATAATCTGGATCAGATGGTCAAGCAATACATTATGATGTTTGCATTGGACTTTGAAGGGGTTACCTTATCCAATTTGACGACCCGATCTTTTCAAAGGTATAATGATATCGTAGGTGAAAAGATTATTGTGGAAGACACCATGAAACGTATTAAATGGAAAGTTACTGATGAATATCGGGAAATTGCGGGATACAGTTGTAGGAGAGCTAATGGTCTTACAGCTGATTCGATTTATGTGATTGGGTATTATTGTAACGAGATCCCGATCAGTGGTGGACCTGAGTCTATCAACGGGCTTCCCGGGATGATCCTTGGATTAGTGGTGCCAAGTCAACACGTTTCCTATTTTGCCACTAAAGTCGAATTAAGCAGTGATGTGATTATGGATAAAAAGAGATTCGAAAAAAGCAAAGTGAAACGGATGACCAGAAAGACAATGACCGATCAGATTTCAGGCGTATTGTCACAGCATATGAATAAGGAAACGGTTCAATTTATTATGGAGCTAGGCAATTTGTAGGAAGATCAACTTATTCAACAAACGATGTGATTTGAAGACAGGAGTTGTTCTGATCGACAAAGGGCTATCCATGGATAGCCCTTTGTCGATAGTGGTAATATAAAATCAATGTTAATATTGATGATCTTATGTGAAATTTTGTTAATATCATCTGACTTCTATTGACTTATCTTTAGTTCGTTGGTGATTTTTTCATTACATGGTTATTTTTTTTATGATGGAGTAAAAAATATCCAGTAAAATAGTAGTTTTGCCTGTTATTACAATTTGTCACTAAATACCATTTAATAAATTTTATGAAAAGAGTGTGTTTATCACTTTTACTTTTTCTACTTTGCTTATGCGGAATAGTTCAGGCGCAATCCAAAATCGAGGGAAAAATTAACGACGCAAAAGACAAGCTTAAACTTCATAATGCGACGATTATGTTGTTAACTGCCAAAGATTCGATTCTGACAGACTTCACCCGATCCGATGAAGAGGGGAGGTTCTCTTTACTACAACCAGATACTGGCCAATATGTGCTTATCGTCACCTATCCAAAATATGGCGAATATTATGCCGATATCTTACCAAAGAGAGATTATTCAAACTTGTCGATCGGGCTTACAAATAGCGCTACTTTATTGCAGGAGGTAATCGTAACGGGCCGGATTCCGATAACAATAAAGGGAGACACAACAGAATACGATGCCAGGAGTTTCAAGGTAGAAAAGAATGCGAAGGTTGAGGACCTTTTGAAAGTTTTGCCGGGGATCACTGTAGATGCCTCTGGAAAGATTACCGCACAAGGGAAAACCGTTGAAAAGATGCTTGTTGATGGGGAGGAGTTTTTTGGTGACGATCCAAAATTGGTGAGCCGAAATATCCGTTCGGATATGGTGGATAAGATTCAGGTCTATGAGAAAAAATCCGATAAAGCAGAGAAAACAGGTATTGATGATGGCGTACGCACGCAGACCATCAATGTTAAGTTAAAAGAGGAAGCCAAGCGCGGTATTTTTGGTAAAGTAGATGCTGGAGGAGGAAACAATAAATTTTACCTTGGTCAGGGTTTTTTGAATTATTTCAATCAATCTTTTCGGGTTTCAACTTATTTGATCGCAAGTAATACAGGTAAAACAGGATTGAATGGTCAGGAAGCTTCAAGTATAGGCGGTGATGGTGACGGTTCTGGAAACTTTGAGGGCGAAGGAATTCCAAAGTCTCTCAATACGGGTTTCTTATACTCGGATAAAACCGCAAATAAGAAACATTCCTGGCGGATTGACTATAAATATAGCCAGTCAAATGTAGATCTGGATAGAAGTATATTTACCAGAAATGCAGCAAGGGATACCATTTTGATTAGTAATAATAATACCGCTGCTTCCAGTGATAATAAAAGACATAATGTTGGACTGAAATATGAATTTAAAATAGATTCTTTATCCGATTTGACAGTATGGGCAGGCGCCAATAGGAGACGGGATATCAGCTCTTCAAGGACTATTTCAAATACGGTCAACCAATTTGATCAGCTGGTTAATGGAAATACCCGAGATCTTAACAATGATACCAAGTCAGAGGAGTATAATGCTTCAGCACTTTATGTGAAACGATTTAAGAAAAAGGGGCGTTCATTAACAATCAATTATTTCACCTCAGGAAGTAAGCAGGATGGTGAGCAAAAGCTATATTCAAGCTTAGTTTATTATAGAAATGGAGATTCTGTGGGAAATACGATCTTGGATCAGAAAAAGGTCATTGATAACAATACATTTACAACTGGTGGTGAGCTGTCATATTCTGAACCGTTATCAAAAAAGGTCATACTAGCTTTTGAATACGGTATTAATTTTAACCGTAATAGTAATTCGGTAGAATCCCTGAATAAAAATCTGAACACAGGAAAATATGACGATAAGGATGATGTGTATAGCAATGACTTTTTGTACAAAACAACGAAGAACACCTATAATCTTTCGATCAACTATAAGCCGATGGAAAAATTCGTTGTTAACATTGCCAACAGGTTTGAAAATAGTGATTTGTCACAATTGAACAGGGCGGACGACGCACATTTGTCCAGATCTTTTTTTGTCTATAATCCCGTCTTGGATTTAAATTATGAGATTAAAAAAAATAAATCGATTTCCGTGATCTATAGAGGAACAAATGGATTGCCTTCGCTCAATCAGATTCAGCCACTACGCTCAAATCTTGATCCATTGAACGAATATTTAGGAAACGAAAATCTAAAGCCATCTTATACGAATGAATTGAATTTAAATTTTAGATCTTTCTCCATTCTTACGGGTGAGTTTTATGCTATTTACATCAATGCCTCCCGAACGAATAAAGCTTTGGTTCAAAATACCACAATCGACTCTGTCGGTAAAACGACCTTTATTTGGGATAACTTGGACAATAACGCCAATAATCAAATTAGCATAAGACCGATGTATTATGGGATTTTATGGAAAAAGTACCAATTGAGACACGGTGGAGGACCTGCTATTTCTATCGGTAATAATTATAATTACGTGAATAATGTTTTAGCCAATGCAAAGTTTCAGACCTATTCATTGAGTTATGGACTTTATAAGTCCACTTCAAAAGGTTTGGATTTTGGACTTGAAGTTTCACCGGGATATGTCATCCAGGATAATTCGATTGGTATGATGGAAGATAGTAAAGGGTTTACATTCTCTTCTAATGGAGAATTTAAATACTTCCTGCCAGCCAAATTTGTATTACGGACAGAGTTTAACTACATATATCAGGCACCAACGGCGGTTTATAGTAAGAAATTTGAGCGTTTTGTGCTGAGTCCCGGACTGTCAAAAAAGTTTATGAAAGACGAGAAGCTGGAACTGACATTTATGATCAATGATGTGTTGAACCAAAATGTTGGCTTTGAGCGAAATCAAAATGGAACACTGCTGACCGAGCGCCGATTTAATACGATCGGTAGGTATTATATGGTAAAACTGAGTTGGGAAATCAATAAGATGTTAGTTAAATCAAAATAAAATGAGAACAATCAGAAATATAATAATCCTATTTTTAATACTATGTTTGGGAAAGGTGGCGGAGGGGCAATATGCTTATTTTCCAGATCAGGGAACGATTACTTTTGAGAAAACCGTATTTCTTAAAAATTTGATTAAGCGCTATGTGGCTTATTCTAAGGATGAAGAGAGCCGAAATCAAATAAAGGGAGTAGTGGAAGGGGCACCAGAAAACCAGGTGCTTAAAAAGACCTTGAAATTTTCTACAAATGAGGTCCTTTGCGAACATGTTCCTGAGGATTACCCTGAGGCTGCTGAGCAGCTGATGCGAATGGGAATTTTTGAGTCGGGAATCAGCAGTTATCAGAATTTGAAAACAAAGGAATTCAAATCTACTTTTGAATTGGCAGGAGAACGGATTGTGATAGCCGATTCTACTCTGAAGATTAAGTGGAAAATTACGAACGAGTATAGGGAGATCGCAGGATACCAATGCCGCAGAGCTAATGGGCTTGTACTTGATTCAATCTATGCAGTTGCATTTTATACAGATCAAATTCCCGTATCTGGCGGGCCGTCTGCATTCAATGGTCTACCTGGGATGATTTTGGGTTTGGCTGTTCCGGAGCTTCACTATAATATGTTTGCCACCAAAGTAGAGCTGAGTCCTGTAACGATTTCTTCTAACGAGCTTCTTAAGAAAAAAGACAAACCTTTGAATAGAAAGCAAGTTTACGATAAACTAGATGCTGTATTGGGTGATTATCTCGGTGTGAAGGTGTATAACCTCCTGATGGGCTGTTACTACTTGTAACAAGTTTTAGGTCGCATTAATGCATAAAAAAGGCCCTTCATTTGAAAGGCCTTTTTTATGTAAACTCAAGAAAGATTATTTTCCGTCGTTTTTCTTAGCAGTAACTTCGTTACGAATTTCTTGTGCTAAGGTTTTGATGTCTTGTAATCCTTTACGTACACGTGTACCAGCAGCAGAATTACCATTGTTGAAGAACTTGTCTGCATCAGCTTCGATAGAAGCTACTAACTCTTTTAATTTTACGTAGTTTTCCATTTTTTTATAATTATAATTTTAGTTTTTATGGTTTTTCCTAAACACTCCCTAAATATACAAAAACGAATCAATTTGAAAATAAATTTCGTTTTTTTTTATCAAAAAAGCTTAAAAAAAACTATTCAACAATCTTAAGTTCGTCAATAATGTTCGTCGCGCCAGCAAATTTATCGATGATAAATAATACATAACGGATGTCAACTGAAATTGTACGTTGTAGCTTATGGTCGAAGATCACATCACCAGCCATTGCTTCGATATTACCATCAAAAGCTAGGCCAATTAATTCGCCATTGCCATTTATTACTGGAGAACCGGAATTTCCGCCAGTTATATCGTTGTCACTTAGGAAGTTTACTGGTAAATATCCTTTTTTGTCAGCGTAGCGACCATAGTCCTTATTTTTGTACAAATCCATCAAACGTTGTGGCAAATCGAACTCTTCGTCACCTTTTTTGTATTTGGCAATAGTACCTTTTAGGGTTGTATAGAAGTTCTTGTCAGCATCGTTACGTGGGTCTTTTGGTAAGCCTTTGATAGTGCCATAAGAAAGACGCAATGTACTGTTTGCATCCGGATAGAATTTACCTTTTGGATTGGAAGCCAATACACCGGCAACATATTTACGATAAGCACCTTCAAACTTGTCATGCTCAGCTTTCGCGCTAGGATCTTCCTCACGGTATTTGCTGATCAATGCCGAAGATAACTTATACAATGGATCATTTGCCAAAATTTCAGGATTTGGTTTTTCCAAGTAATTGTTTAAACGCTCAGCAGAGGCAAAAATGCTATTCTTTACAGATTCTTTGATATAGGCTGTGAAATCGTTATTGTTTTTAGCAGCTAATTCAGCAACATAAGGAGCGATATTCCCAGCTTTTTTTGCGTATAGATTCAATTCATCAATTAATACCTGTTCTTCTAAAGGCATATACATTTTTTCGTAGCCCGCATCGATTGCTGATTTTAAACGTGGAAGAATATCTTTTCTGCGCGCTTCATCACCCGCAGCATAAACTTCTAAACCAGAACCGATCGAATAAGGTAGCGTAGCGATTGCACTGGAACGGATCATACCCATCAGGTAATTATCGTGTTTCGCTTTCTCATTTGTTGCGGTATAGAATGCATTGATTGTTTTGATTACATCACCGTATTCCGCTTTATTGGCTGCTTGATTTGCCCATTTGTCAAATTTAACCTCATCTTTAGCTTTAGATGCCGCTGTTTTATGTAAGGTCAATGCATCAATCATACCTTGACGATTTTTCCAGTAATTGGCTACCTGAGAGTATTTCGACGCATAGTTTAATTTGACAGCTTGATCCTGGTCCATGAATTTCTTCATGGCATCCATACCTGTTTTAGAAGCCTCTACCCAAGCAGGGTACGCAAATTTCACGTTTTGATTGATGCCACCTGAAGGCATCCAACGGTTGGTACGACCAGGGTAACCTAAGATCATGGCAAAATCGCCTTCCTGAACACCTTTTAAGCTGACAGGCAAGAAATGTTTTGGTTTCAATGGAACATTGTCCTGTGCATATTCCGCTGGGTTTCCGTTTTTGTCTGCATACACGCGGAAAATTGAAAAGTCACCTGTATGACGAGGCCATTCCCAGTTGTCGGTGTCGCCACCGAATTTACCAATACTATTTGGAGGAGTTCCCACTAGACGTACGTCATTATAATCTTGGTATACAAAATAATAATACTCATTTCCTTGGTAGAAAGATTTTACTTCAACAACATACTTGCCATTTTCGCTGTTTTCCTTTTGGATTTTTGCGATCTCAGCCGCTATGATTTTGTTACGCTCATCTTCAGTCATTTTATTGTTGACCAAACCTAAGATACGTTTCGAAACATCATCCATGCGTACAAAAAAGCGTACAGATAATGATTTAGGCTTCAATTCCTCGCTTTTTGTTTTTGCCCAGAAACCATTTGTTAAGTGGTCGTTTTCGGGTGTGGACAATTCGGCAATTGCGCCATAACCACAGTGGTGATTGGTGAATACCAAGCCTTGGTCAGACACAATCTCTGCGGTACAGCCACCGTTGAATTGCACGATAGCATCTTTTAAGCTCGAGTTGTTAATGCTGTAGATCTCTTCGGCGCTCAAACGAAGGCCTTTCTTTTGCATATCGGCCTCATTTAGACGCTTCAGATACATTAAAAACCACATTCCCTCGTCGGCAAATGCAGCAAAGCTTGTTGTTATCAACAACAAACACATCCATAATTTTTTCATATCAACCTGATAAAAAGTTTGTTTATACCCTACAAAAATGCTTTAATTCTATTAAAAACCAAAATATTAGACTTTATATTGTGCTTTTTCCCAATTTTTATGTCAATTCAAAGTAAATGTGTGCCGTATTGGTTATCAAAGAAAGTCAAATGGACTCTTTTCCTTATCTTTGTCGGATGCAGCAATCATTTGAAAATTTTAAATTCAATAAACAGATCTTAAATGCGATAACAGAAGCGGGGTATGAACAACCGACTGAGATCCAGGAAAAGGCAATTACACCGATATTGGCGGGGCAGGATGTGATGGGAATAGCCCAGACCGGAACGGGAAAGACAGCTGCATTTGTATTGCCCATGTTGATGAAATTGAAGTATGCACAGGGAAATGATGCGCGTGCACTGATTTTGACACCAACCCGGGAGTTGGCGATGCAGATCGAGGAGAACATCAAATTATTTTCTACTTACCTCGATTTACGTTCTGTTGTATTGTATGGGGGATTAGGCCCAAAAACTCAAATAGAAACCCTTGAAAAAGGAGTCGATATTATCGTTGCTACACCAGGTCGATTCCTTGATTTATATTTAGAAGGACATATCGTTGTTAAATCACTCAAATTTTTAGTTTTGGACGAAGCGGACAAGATGATGGATATGGGATTTATCAGCAAAATCCACCGAGTATTAGAAATCGTTCCGCGCAAACGTCAAAATTTATTGTTTTCAGCAACAATGAGTGAGCTTGTTCGTAAGATCGCTGGAGATTTTCTTGCTTTTCCTACCGTTATCGAGGTGTCCGAACAAGCGACCCCAGCTAAAACGGTCAGTCAGGCATTATATCTTGTTCCGAATCAAAAAACGAAGCTGAATTTACTTCAGCATTTATTAAAAGATGATGAAGCTTTTAGCAGACTGATTGTTTTTTGTAAAACAAAACAAGTTGCAGATAACGTTTTTCATTTTCTGGAACGTAAATATGGCAAAGATGAAGTTCGTGTCATTCATGCCAATAAAGGACAGAATACCCGTATAAATTCGATCAATGCATTTAAGGAAGGTAACATCCGTATCTTGGTTGCAACGGACGTCGCAGCACGGGGACTTGACGTGTCCAATGTGAGCCACGTAATCAACTTCGAAGTTCCTATTGTTATAGAAGACTATGTGCATCGTATCGGACGTACCGGTAGAGCCTTCAATGAAGGAGATGCAATCACTTTTTGTAATGAGGCCGAGAAATATTATGTTCGAAAAATTGAGAAATTGATTAAGCAGAGTATTCCGGTGCATCCAATTCCAGAGGAGGTATTTATTGAGAAAACACCTTTTCAGGAGAAACAGGATATAGCACGCGATATTGATAATCAAAAGAAAAAAGACAATCCAGATTATCAGGGAGCCTTCCATGAAAAGAAATATGTGATCAAACAAAAGGAGGTACGTGAAGCACAACGTGCCTCAGGCTTTAAGCCGAAAGCCAAGAGCAAAGGGAAGTCTGGTGGTAAGGCAACAGGGTCAAATCGTAATTTCAAAAAGCGATAGCTAAAAATGCGGTTTACTCCATTAAATATCGCTAGTGCATGCTTGGTCGCTTGGTTTGTTATGGAAAATCCCAATGACGAAAAGGCACTCTTTACATGGGGAGCATTTATAGCCTTGATGGTACTACTGACGGTAGTCGATATTTTGTTTCGAGTACTTATCAAAGAGAATAAAAAAATGTGGATGTTACAGTTGGCGTTTTTGGTAGTGGTCTGTATTGCCAGTCTGATCGTCAAAGTGACATTTGCGTAGTGGAAAATAAAAAAATAAGAAGAGATACGATGTATGCCATGGGCTTACAAAACTGAAATCTCAATACTAAATACTAAAATGAAAAAAGCGGAAATAAAATTACAAGTAGAGCTGGACGAAAACAATGTTCCTGAAAACATCATGTGGTCGTCCACAGATGGGAATAATGCAGAAGAATTACCTGCTAAAGCGATGTTTTTAGCACTATGGGATTCACATTATAAAAATTCAATGCGCATTGACCTTTGGACCAAAGACATGCCTTATGATGAAATGAAGCGTTTTTTTTACGAAACCTTACAAACCTTGGGCGATTCCTTTATCCGTTCCTCCGGTGGAGATCCCATGGCTGAGAAGGTTATTGGTGACTTGCGTGATTACTGTGCGCATTTTGCGGATAAAATGGAAGTATTAATGCCGCAACAATAGTTTTTAACGCTTAACAAATATTTGACTATGCAATATTTCTTAGTAAAATCTGAACCATTTAAATATAGTTGGGAGCAATTCAATAAAGATGGACGGACGTTTTGGGATGGTGTACGCAATTACCAGGCTAGGAATAATATGAAAGCGATGAAAGAAGGGGACTTGGTTCTGTTCTATCATAGCAACGAAGGAAAGGATGTGGTCGGTGTCGCGAAAGTGGTGAAAGAATTTTATCAGGACCCAACTACAGATGATGAACGTTGGGTTGTCGTGGATCTGGCTCCTGTTGAAACATTGAAGAAATCTGTCTCCCTGGAGACGATCAAAGCAGATGAACAGTTACAGGATATCGCTTTGGTAAGACAGGGCCGCCTATCGGTGATGCCACTTAAACCGGAGGAATTTGATCGAATCTTAGCCTTAGGTAACGAGGACTAGTTGATTTAGAAGAATGCTAGACTAACATACTGCTCCTGTTTGGACAGGACTATAAATAAAAAGAGAGAACTTGTATATATTTTCTCTCTTTTTATTTATTGCAATTATCGCATAAGGTGTCAATTCTTTTGGCTGAACAAACTGACCAATGCTTTTAGTTTTTTTGCATTTTCGGGTTTTAATTTCCCTGCCAGAATAAGGCGAAGTTCTCGTCGTTGTAGCGCATCCTCGTAAGCTTTGTGTTCTGACTCTGTCTCAGGGATCAATACAGGGACAGCTTTGGGGTTGTTGTCGGCGTCTACAGCAACAAAGGTATAATAAGCCTCATTGGTTTTTACGCGTGTGCCCTCGGGCAGATTTGATGCGAAAATTTCCATGCGTACCTCCAGGGAGCTGTTAAATGCACGTGTCACTTGCGCTTGTATGGTGACCACTTCACCCAATTTGATCGAACGCTTAAAAGATACATTATCCACAGATACTGTAACGACCACATTGCTACAATGTTTTTGTGCGGCAATCGCTGAACAGATATCCATCCAGTATAATAAACGGCCGCCCATTAGATTTCCAAAGGTATTGGTATCGTTAGGTAGGACCAATTCGTTCATCTCCGTGTATGACTCTCTAGCAAATTTCTCTATCATATCGTTTTTTGTCATTATCGTCCAAATGCTTCGAATTGGCTATCAATTATTTCCAAAGATTTCAAAAATGTTGTTGGTACATAGCCCAGTTCATTTTCGGATTTACTGAGATCAAAACCTGTCTGGCGCGGCCTATTATCCGCTTGTCCAATACTTGATGCGCTGATTTCAGAAATCAATGTTTTGTCCAGTTTCCAATAATCTGCGATTTTATAAACCGCCTCATTGATGGACATCAACTCCGCTCCAGAGATATGAAATATTCCCTGAGCCTGTCGTTCAATAGCCAATTGACAAGCATGCGCTAAATCGTCTACAAAGGTAGGCATTCTCCATTGGTCATTAACCACTTTTATAGCTTCTTTTTGGGAGAGCTTTGCCTTAGCCCAAAGGACTAGATTGGAACGATTCGGATCTCCGTTGATACCGTAGACCAAAATTGTACGTAGGACCGCATAATGACAGGAAGACTGCGCCAGTACTTGCTCAGAGGCATATTTGCTTTTCCCATACTCACTTTGTGGTTGGGGTGCATCCAGTTCATTATAGGCAGTGCCTTTTTTGCCATCAAATACAAAATCGGTAGAGAGATGGATCAACTGTGTCTTATTTTTTTCGCAGTAACTTGCTAGTGTTTGTACCAGATCTACATTGATCAGCTGGCAGGCTGCTTTATCGGCCTCACATGCTTCCACACTGGTCATGGCAGCGGTGTGTATAATCGCATCAAAAATATGGTTGGATAAAAAATCCGCTAATAGGGTCTGATCCAATAAGTCAACTTGATAGAAAATATATCCCGCTTGATTCGGGTTTCTATTCGGGCCTTTTGAAATGGCTGTAACCTCATAAAGATTATTTCCAGCAAGTAGGTCGACGACCTTCTGACCCAAAAAGCCATTGGATCCTGTGACAAGAATTTTTTTCATCCGTATACTTATTTTTTTATCTGTGTTTTAATCTCGTGGGTATCTAAAGTACCTTAATAAATCCGCTCTCGTTTGCCCTCGAGCCGAGGCTATATTTTAAAAGGCCATCAACGGATTATTTTATCCGTTTTAGTTGGTCCAGATAAAGTCCATTTTACTCGATTGTTTCATGATATTCTCGATTACCGATTTCTCTAGATCAAGAATAGATTTTAATGAATTGTAATCGATCTTGTCTGCATCATCGGTTGGCATATGATAGTCGGGGTGTCCGCCAGTATGGAAGAATAATACTGGAATATTCTTTTTGTAGAATGAAGTCTGATCCGACCCGCCGTTACCGTCTTTGCTTAAGTTGAACTTGATAGGCGCTTGGATATCTTTGAAAATAGTCGGCCATTGACTGCTTGTTCCGTATCCGATGACGGCAAGACCGTTGTCGGGATTGTAGCGGCCGATCATATCCATATTAAGCATTGCCGTGATTTTTTCCAACGGTAGGGTAGGGTGTTCGGTAAAATATTTGGAACCCACCAAACCCAGTTCCTCGGCACCAAAAGCGATAAATAATAAATTATAAGGTTCTTTTTCCTTATTGCTGCTAAAATAACGGGCGAGTTCCAATAAACCTGCGGTACCCGAAGCATTATCGTCGGCTCCATTGTGGATTTTACCAACACCTAGCGAGTCTTTTGAGCTACCCTGGCGACCTGTTCCCAGGTGATCGTAATGCGCACCTATCACAACTGTCAGCGGAGCTCCATTATCGATAAAACCTATAATATTGTCAGCATTACGAATACTGTCAGCTACTTTTACCTTCCATACCTTGGCTTTGAAAGATTGGCGATAGCCTTTTTCGCCCTTGGGTTGTAATTTATATTTTTTAAACTCCTTTTCGATATAGTCCGCTACTTTGAACACTTCTTTACTACCTGTCCCGCGACCTTGCATTTTGTCATCCGCCAGGTAGTAGATATGTTTTTTTAGATTCGGGATTTCAATTTGTTGTGCTTGTGCTACTTTTGTCACAAAAAGTGCGCAGACGATTAGGAATAAGTTTATGTTTTTCATTTTTTGGTATTTAGTATGGAGACCGTCATAACCTATATGACCAGATTGCTTGATAATCGGAATACGATCCCCGTTTTTAACGTTTTAAAAGAAAAGCCTTGCGATTAACAAGGCTTTTGTAAGATATTTCGTTAATCTTCAACGATTTCACTATGGATACTCGATTTCTCTTCTTTTTCCGTTTTGAAATACCGTTTTTGGAATAATAGTATCAGTACGACACCCACTGAAATAGCTGAGTCTGCAATGTTGAATACCGGCCGGAAGAATAGAAACTCTTCACCACCCCAAAAAGGTACCCAAGTAGGGAAAGTACCTTCAATTAAAGGAAAATAAAGCATGTCAACTACTTTTCCATGCAGGAAGGATGAATATCCTCCACCCGCCGGAAATAAAGATGCCTTGTCGTAAAAAGTACTGTCACTGAAGATCACACCATAGAATGCTGAATCAATGATATTTCCCAAAGCACCAGCAAGAATCAGGGCGACATTTAATATAAAGCCACGGTTGTATTTATTCTTGATCATGTAATGTAGACCATACCCAATACCAGCTACGGCCAGTATCCGAAACACGGTCAGGAACAATTTCCCGTAATCACCACCAAATTCCATTCCGTAGGCCATTCCATTGTTTTCAATAAAATGGATTTGGAAAAATTTACCTAATATGTGATGACTTTGTCCAATTGTCATAGAGAGCTTAACCCATATTTTTGACAATTGGTCTATTAAAAGAATCGCGACAATTAGTGCGACTGGTTTCGTATACCCCTTCATTGTGCTATAAAAATGGTCTTTGCCTACGCAAAGACCATATATTTTTACCTAAAATTAATATTGTTTGTTTTTCGCCTCGATACTCAAGGTTGTATGCGGAACAGCTTTCAAACGTTCTTTTTGGATCAGTTTTCCTGTTTCTCTACAGATACCATACGTTTTGTTCTCGATGCGCACCAACGCTGCTTCCAGGTTGTCGATAAACTTCTTTTGACGTGCAGCCAATTGGTTGGTTTGTTCCTTCTCCAAAGTTGCAGAGCCATCTTCTAAGGTCTTGTATGTACCCGCAGTATCGTCTGTACCATTCGCATTGCTGTTATTGAGCGTTGCTGTCAACGAGGAAAGCTCTTCTTTTGCTATTCTAAGCTTGTCCAAGATAATATCTTTGAATTCTTGTAATTCTGAATCGCTATAGCGTGTTTTCTCGTTGTTGTTTGCCATAATTTAATTTTTTTGGATTAATGCCTTAAGTTCTTTGCCATCGATCTCGATGGTCTCTCCTTCAGTTAGTGAATCTTCAAATACCAATGAATCGGCTAGAATTTCGGTGCAAATATAAGATAAATTTTCTTTCGCTGCATTGACTACTTCTGAGGCTGCTGTTAACTTTACGTTAATTCTATCAGTCACCTCAAGTCCTTTTTCCTTCCGTAAATTTTGTAGACGGTTGATCAACTCCCTTGATAAACCTTCTTTCTTCAATTCTTCGGTGATATGAACATCCAAAGCTACGGTCAATTTACCCAGATTAGCAACTTGCCATCCCTCCACATCCTCTGCTATAATTTCTACATCGCTTAATAGAATAGTATATGGCGTACCTGTTAGGGCCAATTCACCGGCTGATTCCAATGTGCTGATTTGATCTATAGTCAACGATTGGATAGACGAAGAAACTAACTTCATATCCTTACCAACTTTCGCGCCAAGAGCTTTGAAGTTTGGTTTTATTTTTTTCTTGATTATACCAGTTGTATCCGTAATAAACTCAATATCTTTGATATTGGTTTCCGAAAGTATCAAATCTTTTACTTTTTCCACCTTCTCCTGGAAAGCACTGTCCAATACAGGAACGAGGATTTTGTTTAATGGCTGACGTACATTGATCGACGTTTTCTTACGTAGTGAAAGTGTCAAAGACGAAATATCCTGCGCCAGGGCCATACGTTCTTCCAGATCTTTATCCACTAGTTTTTCATCGTATACTGGAAAGTTGGCTAAGTGAACTGACTCAACTTGTTCCTTATTGGTTGCAGTATTCAAATCTAAGAACAGTCTATCCGAGAAGAATGGCGATATTGGTGACATTAATTTCGCAATGGTATCCAGACAAGTGTATAATGTCTGATATGCAGAAATCTTATCTTCGGTATATTCTCCTTTCCAGAAACGACGACGGCACAAACGAACGTACCAGTTACTCAAGTGTTCATCCACAAAGTTTTGGATTGCACGTGCGGCTTTCGTCGGTTCGTAATCCGCTAGATATTCATCCACTTCTTTCGTTAGTGAATTTAGTAACGAGATAATCCAGCGGTCGATTTCAGGACGGTTTTCTAATACAATATCTGGTTCTACATAGGAGAACTTATCAATGTTGGCATAAAGCGCAAAAAATGCATAGGTATTGTATAGCGTACCGAAGAACTTACGGCGTACCTCATCCAATCCCTCCATGTTGAATTTTAAGTTGTCCCAAGGAGCAGCATTGCTGATCATATACCAACGGGTAGCATCAGCACTATATTGATCGATCGTTGAGAAAGGATCAACACCATTGCCTAAGCGTTTGGACATCTTATTTCCGTTTTTATCCAATACCAATCCATTGGAAACAACGTTTTTGAAAGAGACCGATTTATACATCATTGTAGAGATCGCATGTAGCGTAAAGAACCATCCACGAGTCTGATCCACACCTTCGGCGATGAAGTCAGCAGGATATGCATGATTGAATCCATCTTTAAATGGAAACTCTTCACCTTTTGCCAGTTTCTCATGATCCAATCCCCATTGTGCATAAGGCATTGCTCCCGAATCGAACCATACGTCAATTAAGTCAGGCTCACGGAATAATTTTTGACCAGCATCAGAAACAAGAACGATATCGTCAACATATGGACGGTGTAAATCTAGCTTTTCTGTGTCAAATTTATCTAGATAGGCTTGGTTTTTCGCTTTCTCATTTGCCGATAGAACATCCGAAGTCAGGGAGGCCTCTAACAAAGACTTTAATTCAGGTAACGAACCGATACAGACCTCTTCATTCTCATCTTCTGAACGCCAGATTGGAAGTGGTGTACCCCAGTAACGAGAGCGAGAAAGGTTCCAATCGACCAGGTTTTCCAACCAGTTTCCAAAGCGTCCTGTTCCGGTAGCTTCAGGTTTCCAGTTGATCGTTTTATTTAAAGCTACCAGATCCTCTTTTACCGCAGTAGTACGGATAAACCAGCTATCCAATGGATAGTATAAAACCGGCTTGTCTGTACGCCAACAGTGTGGGTAGGTGTGCTCGTATTTTTTAACATCAAATGCCTTATTATCCTCTTTTAGTTTGATCGAGATCAAGACGTCAGTAGGTTTGAAATCTTCTTTCGCACGTTCTTCTGCACTGTAGTATTCCTCTTTTACAAATCGTCCTGCAAAATCGGTGATTTCATTCACAAAACGACCTGTACGGTCTACCGTAGGAACATCTTTCCCATTTTCGTCTTTGACCAAAATACCCGGTACACCGTGTTCTTTTGCTACACGAAAGTCATCTGCACCATAGGTCGGCGCAGCATGCACGATACCCGTACCATCTTCAGTGGTCACAAAGTCACCAGGGATTACACGAAAAGCATTCTCTTGTAAATCTTCATTGGTGATATAAGGCAACAATTGTTCATAGCGCAAGCCGACAAGCTCTTCCCCTACAAATTCTGTTGCAAGTTCCCAAGGGATAACTTTATCACCCAACTTGTAGTCTTGGAAAGAGGCATCTTGCCCCTCTGCTTTAAAATGCTTGCTGATCAGATCTTTTGCCAATATAACAGATACTGGTGCACCTGTATATTTATTGAAAGTTCTGATTTTGACATAGTTTATTTTCTTGCCAACAACCAAAGCTGTATTGGACGGTAAGGTCCAAGGCGTAGTCGTCCAGGCGATAAATGCAACATCTTCGGCTTCATCATCCACTAACTTTTCAATCGCTGGATGGAGCTGGCTTTTGATCAATCTAAATTCAGCAACAATTGTTGTATCCTTCACATCTTTATATGTACCCGGTTGATTAAGCTCATGCGAACTCAATCCTGTACCTGCAGCAGGTGAATAAGGTTGAATGGTATAACCTTTATACAATAAGCCCTTTTTATAGAGCTCTTTTAACAAATACCATAACGTTTCGATGTATTCGTTTTTATACGTGATGTAAGGATGTTCAAGATCAACCCAATAACCCATTTTGTTGGTTAGGTCATTCCATACATCGGTATATTTCATCACTTCCTTGCGGCAAGCGTCATTATATTCTTCTACGGTAATCTTTTTGCCGATATCCTCCTTAGTAATACCAAGAGCTTTCTCGACGGCAAGTTCAATTGGAAGTCCGTGGGTATCCCAGCCTCCTTTTCGTTTTACCTGGTAGCCTTTCAATGTCTTGTAGCGACAGAAAATATCCTTGATCGTACGAGCCATCACGTGATGGATTCCAGGCATTCCATTCGCAGAAGGTGGCCCTTCAAAAAATGTATATGACTTGCTCTCAGGGCGATTATTGATACTTTTTTCGAATATTTTTTCCTGTTCCCAACGGGTCAAAATCTCTTTACCAATTTCCGGTAAATTTAACTGCTTATATTCTTTGTACATCAGACTGTTGTATGCTTCTTTTCTAAAGGTCGCTAATTTAGTGAATTATGATGGAAAAAGAAAGAGGGCTTTGTTGCTGTAGTATCATTATATGATGTGCAAAATATTTTTGAAAAACCCCAATACTGTCAATGATCAACGATTACACGATCATGGTGGCTGATGAAGTCGAATTGAAAGCTAGGAGATAGGGCGACCGTAGTAGGAATAAGTTGATTAAAGGGCAGTTGAATTTTTCGAAACCGTTGATTAGGATTGCTGTTATAGAGGACTAATACAAAAAAGGGATTGCTTTCGGCAATCCCTTTTTCATTAGAATATGTGTAAATTTCAACTTATGCTGAAAAACTACTTCCACAACCACAAGTGCTACTTGCATTTGGGTTATTGAAAGTAAAACCTCTTGCGTCAAGCCCTGATTTGAAGTCAATTTCCATGCCTGCAAGGTATAAGCCATGTGCTTTGTTCATAAAAATGCGGATTCCTTCAATTTCGTACTCGCTGTCTCCATCTTTTTTCTGGTCAAAACCAAGGATATAACTCATACCTGAACAACCACCACCTTCTACACCGACACGTAAACCAAAATCATCAGAAATTTCTTGCTGATCTTTTAATTTATTGAGTTCCTTGATTGCCCCTTGCGTTAAGGTAACAGGAGCAATTGCTGTATGTTCTGTGCTCATTTTAATAATGTTTTAGCCAATTCTTTAGCAAAAATACATATTTTTAATCGCAAATCGCCCACCATAGATTTTTTGACATTTACAAAACATTCGATTTTTATTGGATTGGGAGACTCCAGATAGGAGTTAAAAGGAGACTACGTTAATTAGCTAATTCGCATAAATAAGCCCATTTTTCTAGGAACATTTAATAAAATATGGCTTTTTGTCGATATTCTTTATGGAATATGCTATCTTTGAGGCATTAAAATAAAAACAAAATTTACTTTACAACATTTAAAAACAATGGAAAGAGATCAAGCCATTTTTAATTTAATAGCTGATGAGCTGAAACGCCAAGAAGAAGGTATTGAATTAATTGCTTCGGAAAACTTTGTTTCAAAACAAGTGATGGAAGCTGCTGGTTCAGTGTTGACAAATAAATATGCAGAAGGCCTCCCAGGAAAACGTTACTATGGAGGTTGTGAAGTTGTGGATGAAATTGAAACCATCGCAATTGATCGTGCAAAGCAATTATTTGGCGCAGAATGGGTAAATGTTCAACCTCACTCTGGAGCGCAGGCAAATGCGGCTGTTTTTTTGGCGACAATCAAACCTGGAGACAAAATTTTAGGTCTTGATTTATCTCATGGTGGACACTTGACTCATGGATCACCAGCAAACCTTTCTGGTAAGATCTATCAACCATTATTTTACGGTGTAAAAGAAGAAACAGGTCTAATTGATTACGAACAGTTGGAAGAAACCGCGCTTCGTGAAAAACCAAAAATGATCATCTGTGGTGCTTCAGCTTACTCCCGTGACTGGGACTATGCACGCATCCGTAAAGTTGCTGATGAAATCGGTGCGATTGTTTTGGCTGATATCTCCCATCCAGCAGGTTTGATCGCGCGTGGTCTATTGAATGATCCACTTCCTCATTGTCATATTGTTACAACTACGACACACAAGACACTACGTGGCCCTCGTGGTGGTATGATTATGGTCGGTAAGGATTTTGAAAACCCTTGGGGTATCAAAACACCTAAAGGTGAAATCCGTACGATAACGCAATTGTTGGATTTAGCTGTTTTCCCGGGTACGCAAGGCGGTCCCTTGGAGCATACAATTGCTGCAAAAGCAATTGCTTACGGTGAGGCTTTGTCAGACGAGTATATGGAATACATTGTTCAGGTGAAGAAAAATGCAGCTGCATTGGCACAATTCTTCGTTGAGCGAGATTATAAGATTATTTCTGGTGGTACAGATAACCACTTGATGTTGGTTGATCTACGTAACAAAGATATTTCTGGTAAAGAAGCTGAAGCTGTATTGGGTAAAGCAGGTATCACAACTAATAAAAATATGGTTCCTTTTGATACACGTTCTCCTTTTGTAACTTCAGGTGTGCGTTTCGGTACTGCCGCAATCACTACTCGTGGTATCAAAGAAAATGATATTATTCAAATCGGAGAGTTAATTGATGAGGCATTGAAAAATGCATCCAACGATGCTGAATTGGATAAGATTCATGGTAAAGTGAGAACCATGATGGCCGAGTTCCCATTGTATAAATAAGACAAGTCTTTATCATATAGAAAAGCGGAATCATCTTAGGGTGATTCCGCTTTTTTCGTTTTTGATCTTATACGATACCCCCCGCGTACTTGCTCCGCCACATACGAGCCATTAATGCATTTTTTTTTAAGTTTTATGCTCCGTATCTGCTATGAAATAAGGCCATACTATCTTGCGGGCAACTGTGTGCCAACCTTCTAATTAAAAGGGATTTTACCCTAATATAATAGGAGATTAATAGGTACTTTATACGCTTTTATCCGAATGAGGTCCGGACAAGGTCCGAGTGAGGTCCCTATAAAGTCCCTGTTAGTTTCGAATTTGTCTCAAAGTTAGTCACTGGATAAATTGAATCAGGCATAAGCTTTTTTTATCAAATGCCTTTTTGCGAAGTGGATGGAGTTTTTACATTCCTAAATGTTAAAAAATCTTAAATTGAAATGTAATAATTTGATTACTCAATAATTTTACGGTACTTTGAAATACTATTAATTGATTGTTTTACAATAAGAAAGGAACACTATACGCTAAACATTTACATTTTACAACAGAACTGATAATTTATTTGCGAACTGCTAAAAAGTAAGTGACGTATGAGACTTTTGAAAAGTAAGAGTGATCAAGAATTGATCCAAATGTATGTCGGGGGCCAAGAGTCCGGTCTAGAGGCATTGTTGAATCGATATAAATCGAAAATTTACACCTCTATATATATGAAAGTAAAAGACGAATATCTTGCTGAAGATATTTTCCAGGAGACTTTCATTAAAATCATCAACACATTAAAATCGGGCAAGTACAATGAAGAGGGGAAATTTTTGCCTTGGGCTATCCGTATTGCCCACAATATGATCGTTGACTTTTTTAGAAAAGCCAAGCGGGCCCCAAATATTGTTAATGCGGATGGTTTCGACATTTTTGAAGTATTGGAATTCAGCGATGAAAGTGCTGAATCAAAAATGCTGAAACAACAGGTCGATGTCGACTTAAAGAAAATGATCCAGAAACTACCAGATGATCAGAAAGAGGTTTTAATTATGCGCCACTTCTGTGATATGAGTTTCAAGGATATTGCGGAGATAACAGAGGTGAGTATCAATACCGCCTTAGGAAGAATGCGCTATGCATTGAGTAATTTGCGTAAAATGATAGAAGGCTCCGACTTGGTCTTTCAGATGGGATAATGAAATAAGCACTATAATTTAGAAAATAACAAGCAAAGGGAGTGAATTTTTCACTCCCTTTTTTATGCTACAATGTCATGTCGGCATCAGAAGAAATTGTTCTTTTTGTCAGTTATACGCTTTTTATTATCTTAGAAGTTCATGCCTTTATCAATTTATAGGAATTGGAATGAGGTTTGATGATTATATTGAAACTATTAAAAAGAGAATAACGATAAAAATATAAAAAAGCTATGTACTTGATTTTATTTATTGGAATAATGGTGGTAAGCCTAATTGTCCAGACAAGATTTAAAAACAAATTTAAGAAGTATTCAGAGATGCCATTGGGGAATGGAATGTCCGGTGCTGAGATTGCGCAGAAAATGCTAAATGATAATGGTATATATGATGTAAAGGTGTTGTCGATCCCTGATCGCTTGGGCGATCATTACAATCCATCGGATAAAACGGTCAACTTGAGTCCTGAAGTATATAGTGGTCGCAGTGTAGCGGCAGCAGCGGTCGCGGCTCATGAATGTGGTCACGCTGTCCAGCATGCGAAAGCATATAAATGGTTGGGTTTCCGTTCAGCGATGGTACCAATGGTCAATGCGGCTTCCAAACTAACTTCATGGGTATTAATGCTCGGTGTGATGTTATTTGCTTTTTCCAAAGGCGGTAATCCGTGGTTGTTAGCGGTAGGTGTAGGTGCATTGGCGATTACAACAATATTTTCGTTTATCACACTTCCTGTAGAATTTGATGCGTCAAACCGCGCTTTGGAATGGTTGAACCATGCGGGTGTTACTTATAATGGTGAGGAACATGATGGTGCTAAAGATGCATTAAAATGGGCTGCTATGACCTATGTCGTTGCTGCTTTGAGTGCCTTGGTAACACTTTTATACTATGCTTCCATCTTATTTGGTGGGCGTAGGAGTGACTAATGAGTGGCTAGGTAACTCGAGTATACAAAGAAATGCGATTATTTTTAATAGTCGCATTTTTTATGGGGTGTTAATGAGGTTACTACAGACAATTTTTTTAACTTTGCTGTTTATATAGAATAAGATTCAGATTTTATGTTTTCAAATCTTCAAGATAAGCTAGATAGGGCCTTTAAGGTATTAAAAGGACAAGGCAGTATTACCGAAATCAACGTTGCTGAAACGATGAAAGAAATTCGCAAAGCATTGTTGGATGCCGATGTGAATTACAAGACTGCTAAAACTTTTACAGATGATGTTAGACAAAAAGCTTTAGGGCAGAATGTATTGACAAGTATTTCTCCGGGTCAGTTGTTGACTAAAATCATGAATGATGAGTTGACAGAATTGATGGGTGGGTCTGTCACAGAGTTGGAGATTGGCAAAAATCCTACTGTTATTTTGATTGCAGGTCTGAATGGTGCCGGTAAAACAACTTTTTCTGGTAAGCTAGCATTATTCCTGAAAGATAAAAAGAATAAAAAACCATTGTTGGTCGCAGGTGACGTTTATCGCCCAGCAGCGATTGATCAATTGGAAGTTTTGGCTGAACAAGTTGGTGTTCCTGTTTATGTTGATAGAGCATCAACAGACCCGATTGCTATTGCCAAAGCAGGTGTTGAAGAGGCAAAACGCAATGGTCATAATGTTGTTATCATCGATACTGCTGGTCGTCTGGCCATAGATGAGCCTTTGATGGTGGAGATCACCGCTGTTAAGGAAGCGACAAAACCTGATGAGATCTTATTTGTTGTTGACTCGATGACTGGTCAGGATGCAGTCAATACAGCGAAGACATTCAACGATCGTCTTGATTTTACCGGTGTCGTATTAACCAAATTAGATGGTGATACGCGCGGCGGTGCTGCATTATCAATTAAATCTGTTGTCAATAAACCAATTAAGTTTATTGGTACCGGAGAGAAGATGGATGCACTTGATGTTTTCTACCCAGATCGTATGGCGTCCCGTATTTTAGGTATGGGTGACGTGGTATCCTTGGTAGAGCGTGCACAACAACAGTTTGACGAAAAGCAGGCTGCGGAGCTTCAAAAGAAAATCCGTAAGAATAAATTTGATTTCAATGATTTCAAATCTCAGATCCAACAGATCAAAAAAATGGGTAACATGAAAGATTTGATGGGTATGATTCCTGGAGTAGGGAAAGCAATGAAGGATATTGAAGTCGATGATAATGCATTCAAACCTATCGAAGCCATCATTGATTCAATGACACCTTTTGAACGTGAAAATCCGGATGTAATAGACCAAAAGCGTCGTTTACGTATTGCTAAAGGTTCAGGAACTGACATTAATGAAGTGAACAAATTGTTGAAGCAATTTGGTGACATGCGTAAAGTGATGAAACAAATGTCTAATCCTGCAATGGCTGCGAAGTTGATGCGTAATATGCCTAAAATGCCTGGAAAAATGTAATTTTAATGTATAGTTATATACGATGGGGCATTGTACGCATACAATGCCCCATTTTTTTTAATAAATAATTTGTAATTTCAAGTTCCTCGCTAGAGTAAACGAAATAATTGTTAAATTTGTAAACATTATGGATGACCCCGCGCAATTATCGGAATACGGCAAAATCCTTATCATTCTGCTGATAGGGGCATTGTTAGTCTGTGCGACCATTTTTCTAGCACGTTTAATCTCTCCCAAAAAGAATAATCCCATTAAATCTGGTACTTACGAATGTGGCGAAGATCCTATCGGTTCCTCTTGGGTACAATTCAATCCTCGATTTTACGTCATCGCTTTAGTGTTCCTGCTTTTTGATGTTGAGCTCATCTTTATTTTTCCTTGGGCTACAGTATTTGGCCAATCGGAATACATTGCCGCGGACGGCAGATGGGGATGGTTTACGATGATTGAAATGGCGATGTTTATCGGTATTTTAATCTTGGGATTGGTTTTTGTCTGGAAAAAAGGAGATTTGGAATGGGTAAAACCCAATGTATCTCTACCTAAGGTTCCTGTAAATATTCCTCAAAGTGCTTATTCAACATTGAACAACAGCAGCTATCAAGTGCGGGACTATAGAGAGCCGGCGGCTGCGGTCGTAGAGAATACTGTTGCGCAAGAAGTGGCAGCTGCGCCGAAGATCGCTTTTAAACCTCGATTTAAAAAACCTGAGTAAGCATGAGTTTAGATAGTCAACTGCAAAATAATGGTGTCGTTGTTGCCAAATTGGATGATCTGCTAAATTGGGCAAGACTTTCTTCGATGTGGCCGATGAGTTTTGGTATTGCCTGCTGTGCGATCGAAATGATGGGAGCCATGGCTTCAACTTATGACCTGGATCGGATGGGTGTTTTTCCTAGACCCTCACCGAGACAATCAGATGTTATTATTATTGCTGGTACAGTCACATTTAAAATGGCTGACCGTATAAAAAAACTATACGAGCAGATGCCCGATCCGAAATATGTGATCTCAATGGGATCCTGTTCCAATTGTGGTGGTCCCTATTGGCAGCATGGTTATCATGTGGTGAAGGGAGTGGATCGGATTATCCCGGTGGATGTGTATGTTCAGGGATGCCCACCTCGTCCGGAAGCACTGATAGGTGCTTTTATTGAACTGCAAAAAAAGATAGATAAAGAAAGCTTATTAGGTGAACAGCTGTTCAAGGAAAAAGCTTAAAAGATAAATTTTATAAGATTTTAGAATCAATTATGGCAAAAGATTTTTATGGCGAACTGCAATTAGGCATTCTTGGTGGTGGTCAACTCGGAAGAATGTTAATCCAGGAAGCCATTAATTACAATGTAAACGTTCATATACTAGATCCCGATAAGAATGCTCCTTGTCGTAAACTGTGCAATAAATTTGAATGTGGTTCATTGAGCGATTTCGAGACAGTATATAATTTTGGTAAAGACCTGGATTTGATTACTATCGAGATCGAAAAAGTGAATGTGGATGCATTGGAGAAACTGGAAGAGGAGGGAGTGATCGTTTATCCGCAGTCGCGTATTATTCGCCTGATCCAGGATAAGGGATTACAGAAACAGTTTTTTAAACAAAATGATATCCCGACTTCTGCGTTTCAATTGATATCAACTAAAGATAACTTAACAAATGCTTCGTTGAGTTTACCCTACATTCAAAAACTACGTAGAGATGGCTATGATGGAAAAGGTGTAAAGAAGATCGTTACTGAAGCGGATATCCAGGATGCCTTTGAAGAGCCAAGTTTGATTGAAGAGTGGGTAGACTTTGAAAAGGAAATTGCTGTTATTGTTGCACGTAACGATAGAGGTGATGTTTCCACTTTTCCAATGGTAGAAATGGAATTTAATCCACAAGCTAATTTAGTGGAGTTTCTTATCGCGCCATCATTATATGGTGTAGAGATTCAGCAACGTGCGGAAGCAATTGCGAAGAAAATCGCGGATGATCTACAGATCGTTGGTTTGCTTGCAGTGGAAATGTTCCTAACGAAAAATGGTGACATTCTGGTGAATGAAATAGCTCCGCGGCCGCATAATAGTGGACATCAAACAATCGAGGGGAATTATGTTTCTCAATTTGCTCAACATTTAAGAGCAATATTCAATTTACCATTGGGAGATACACGATGCCGGACAACTGCTGTCATGATCAATCTATTGGGCGAGGATGGTTATGAGGGCTTAGCAAAATATGATGGAGTAGAAGAGGTATTGGCGATGGAGGGAGTCTATTTACATCTGTATGGCAAGAAGTATACAAAACCATTCCGTAAGATGGGACATATCTGTATCATCAATGATGACCGGGATAAAGCCATCTCCAACGCAAGAAAAGTACAAGAAATATTAAAAGTTAAAGCTTAATAATACTATGTCAGTCAATAATAAGGCCCAGGTAGGCATTATCATGGGAAGTAAATCCGATCTTCCGGTTATGCAGGATGCCATCGATGTCCTGAAAGTCCTTGGAGTAGAATTTGAGGTCACAATCGTTTCGGCACACCGTACGCCACAACGTATGTTTGATTATGCTAAAAATGCCGCATTCCGTGGTTTGAAAGTAATTATTGCGGGAGCTGGTGGTGCTGCGCATTTACCAGGAATGGTGGCTTCAATAACGCATTTGCCTGTAATCGGTGTACCTGTAAAATCATCTAACTCTATTGATGGGTGGGATTCGGTACTATCCATCTTGCAGATGCCTAATGGTATTCCTGTCGCAACAGTTGCGCTAAACGCTGCAAAAAATGCGGGTATATTGGCTGCTCAGATCCTAGGTACGCATGATGCGACAATAAGCAAAAAAATTATTGATTTTAAAGAAGAATTAGCCCGTAAAGTGATTGAAACTGCGGTCGAAGTAGAGGATACACAATTCTAATAAAATCTTATCAAATAAAAAAGGGGAGCATTGCTCCCCTTTTTTATTTGATAAGATTTGCCTGAACGTAATCGTAGCTTTTTTTAAGACTTTCCATCTTGTTTGGCATATAGATATCGTCTTGCTCTACGAAAGCGTATTTTAAGCCAGCTTTAGTCTTTTCTTTGACAATTTCCGGAAAAGCGATGCTTCCGGTACCAACTTCGGTATATCTGATATCCTTAAAGATTTGTTCAACAGGTAACTTACCATCCTTAGGCCATTCGATCGGATTAGATTTTGTACGGTCCATATCCTTCACATGCCATAGTTTAAATCTATTGGGGAATTTTTCAAATATGGAGATGGGGTTTTTCCCGGCTTTCTCGGTCCAGAAAAGATCAAGCTCAAAATCGACAAGATCAGGTTCTGTAAAAGCCAGCATGACATCTTCACCTGTCGTATTGTTCCCTAAATCCCTAAATTCCCAAAAATGGTTGTGGTAAGCAACCTTTAGCCCCATCTTTTTGGCTTGTTCTCCAGCCTTATTGAGCTGTTCGGCAGCATAGAGATAGTCATCTTTTTTAAGCGCATTGATATCGAACATCGGTGTTACTGGCGCAATCACATATTCCTGTCCAAGTTCTTTTGCAGCATCAAAGTAAACGGATAAATCTTCTTTATCAGTATGTGATTTACTGAGGTATTTAGACATATCATAGTGCCCTGAGTGCGTTTTTAGGCCATTGTCATCCAGAATCTTTTTAAGCTCTTTATAGGGTAATTTCCAAAATTGTTTGGCAGTAGAATCTATGCCATAAAGCTCAACATGTTTGTAGCCAATTTTTGCGACCTGCTCCAAAGATCCTTTCGGATCTATATCCATCAAATCACGTATGGAGTACAGCTGTACGCCTATATTCTGCAAAGGATTGTCACTGACAGCACCCGTTTTGTTTTGACAAGATATCAAGTTGGGCATCAGATAAGCTGCCGAAAGACCTATTCCAGCTTGCTTTAAAAATTGACGGCGAGAATTGTTCATCATATAACTGATTATGTGTTAGTGTACAATGTACAATTATTTTGTTCAAAAATCAATAAAACATGCGGGAATATTTTTGTGAAAGGATAATATTAAATTATCAGAAAATAAGAAAGACTTGATTAAAAAGTAAAAACAAACCTGCTGAAAATTGCACATTTGCTAAGTGGAGGGGAGAGGATACAAAACAGCAATAAAAAAAACGAGGATGTCCAAGCTTTTGAACATCCTCGTTTTGTGTTTAAGAATAAGAACTTAAACAGTCATGATATCTTTTTCTTTCAGTTCAGACAGATTATCAACTTTTACAATGTATGCATCAGTCAATTTTTGTACTTCCCCTTCGGCGGTTTTGATTTCGTCCTCTGAGGCACCATCATTTTTTAATTTTTTGATGGACTCATTGGTGTCTTTGCGGATATTACGGATACCAATACGGCCTCTTTCAGTCTCCTCTTTTACTTTTTTCACCAAGTCACGTCTTCTTTCCTCTGTCAAAGGCGGGATATTCAAGCGGATCACAATACCATCATTCTGTGGGTTGACACCAAGATTAGCATCCGTAATTGCTTTTTCAATTGCGTTGATGATCGATTTTTCCCAAGGTTGGATGACAATAGTCCGAGCATCAGTTGTATTGATGTTAGCTACTTGTGAAAGTGGAGTAGCACTACCATAATAATCGACTGAAATACCATCTAACATAGATGGAGAAGCTTTACCGGCACGAATTTTTGTTAATTCTGACTCCGTGTGAGCAACTGCTTTGGACATCTTGTCTTTACAATCGTCCAATTCAATTGAAATTAGTTCGTTCATATAAGATTACGTTTTTTACAGATATTAATTATTTTACCACAGTTCCAACATGTTCACCATTGGCAAGTTTCAATAAATTGCCAGGCTTGTTCATGTCAAATACGATGATTGGTAATTTGTTTTCTTGACAAAGGGTAAAGGCAGTCATATCCATTACATTTAACCCTTTCTCGTATACCTCCGTGAATGAGATTTCTTCGAATTTTGTTGCACTAGGATCTTTCTCTGGATCAGCAGTATAGATACCATCTACACGTGTTCCTTTCAATACAGCATCGGCATTGATTTCAATCGCGCGCAAAGAAGCTGCTGTATCCGTTGTGAAATACGGGTTTCCAGTACCAGCTCCGAAAATAACAATACGGCCTTTTTCCAAGTGGCGTACAGCTCTTCTGCGAATAAATGGTTCACAGATCTGCTCCATCTTGATAGCTGTTAGCAAACGTGTCTTCTTACCTACTTTTTCAAGAGCATCTTGAAGCGCCATACTGTTGATTACAGTGGCAAGCATTCCCATATAGTCTGCTTGAACACGGTCCATCCCTGATTTTTCAGCACTTAAACCGCGGTAAATGTTACCACCACCGATAACAATTGCAATTTCTAAACCTTGATCGTGAATTTCTTTGATATCATTAGCGTATTGTGATACACGGTTAATATCGATACCATAGCTTTGGTCACCCATTAAGGATTCACCGCTAAGTTTTAATAAGATACGTTTGTATTTCATAATTGTTTTTTTGGAAATTTTCCAAAGGTCAAAGATAAAATTTTTTTTTCAACCCTTAAGGCCAAAAGTGATATTTATTGCGCTTTTGTTGTTTGATCAATCACTTCGTGGTAATATTGTTCGTATAAAGGCATAATATTGGACAATTGGAATTTTTTTGCATGATTTAATGCTGCTTCTTTAAATTCCTCTAATCTGTCAGCATCTTCCAAAATATAGATCGCATTCTTGGCCATATCGTCCACATCACCTACATTGCTCAGAAATCCTGTCACACCGTTTTCATTCAGTTCAGGCAATCCACCTGTATTGGATGAAACAACCGGAACCCGGCAAGCCATTGCCTCTAAGGCCGCCAAACCAAAGCTCTCGGAGCTCGAAGGCATCAAGAAAAGGTCGGAAACGGACAAGATCTCTTCCACAGCATCTTGTTTACCCAAAAAACGAACATCCATACATACATCCAATTCTCTGGACAGTTCCTCCGCGTTGCGACGTTCAGGACCATCACCAACCATTAATAGTTTGGAAGGGATGACATCATGTACTTTCTTAAATATACGGATGACATCTTCCGTATTTTTTACTTTTCTGAAATTGGAGGTATGAACCAAGATCCGCTCATTGCCTGGAGCAATCGCTTTTTTGAAATGGGAGCGGTCCCTATTGCTGAATCTATCAAGATCGATAAAGTTGGTAATCACTTTAATATCTCTGGTGATATCAAAATACCGGAGTGTCTCATCTTTTAGATTTTGTGAAACGGCTGTAACACCGTCTGACTGATTGATCGAGAAGGTGACTACAGGACTAAAGCTTTTATCTTTTCCAACCAGTGTAATATCTGTACCATGAAGTGTGGTTACTACAGGGATATTAATACCATAGGTCGTCAGTAATATTTGTTTTGCCATGAACGCAGCCGAAGCATGGGGAATGGCATAATGCACATGGATCAGATCCAGCTTTTCAAAACGTACGACATCAACCAATTTGCTGGCCAACGCAGATTCGTAAGGTAAAAAGTCAAAAAGCGGATATTGGGATACTGCAACTTCGTGGTAATAGAGGTTTTCCGAAAAGAAATCTAGGCGTGCAGGTTGTCGGTAGGTAATAAAATGGATCTCATGTCCATTGGCTGCCAAAGCCTTTCCTAATTCCGTTGCCACAACACCACTGCCACCAAACGTGGGATAACAAACAATGCCTATTTTCATCTTTATGAATTGATTTTTAAAGCAGATGACGTATTCAGATTTAATCAGCCTTTATCGGATGGAATAAATCATGATGGTTTCATCTCTAATTTTTGTGTTGCAAATTTCGACTATTTATGCCTAAAATAACAAAAACCAATTGCCATAGTTTTGTGAATTTTTTGATTACTTAAAAAGCATTATCTTTAAGTAGACATTTAAGCGGTATATGGACAATTTTACCAGTGACATCTCGGGGCAACAATTCCCTTTGGAACAACGTATTTTGGGGGCCTCTATTCGACAACCCATTTTTAAATTAATCCGGAAGGAATATCCGAATTTTGGGAAAGATAAATATATTGCAGCGACAGAACTGACACGGTTTAAGGAAGCTTATATTACCGAATTTTTGAAAGACGAGTCGGGACAGCTCAGTCAATTGGATCAACAGGTTATACAGAGCTTTAAGGACAACAAGGTCATTAGTGCAAGCATGGATAACGATGGAGTAACAGCAGCCTCAGTGGGCGAACGTGTTGCGGACAAAGTTGCTGAATTTGGAGGAAGTTGGACGTTCATTATTTCTTTCGTTGTATTTTTGCTGATCTGGATCGCGGTCAACATGTATTGGTTAAATAATAAAGGTTTCGACCCTTATCCATTTATTCTGCTTAATCTCATTTTGTCCTGTGTGGCTGCGTTGCAGGCCCCGGTGATTATGATGAGCCAAAATAGACAAGAGGCCAAGGATCGTGAACGGGCGCGGAATGATTATATGGTTAATCTGAAGGCCGAGCTTGAAATCAGGGAACTACATGAGAAAATTGATCACCTCATTATTAGAAAAGAACAGGAACTCGTTGATGTGCAGCGTGACCAAGTAGAAAAATTGGGCTTCCTGTTACAGAAAATGGAAAAAATAGAAGAAGCGTTTAAAAACAAATGAATATAACAGGATTAATAGGAGAGCTGACCTTTAAATTTTCAAGATCGGGAGGAGCAGGGGGACAACATGTCAATAAGGTATCCTCCAAAGTTACCCTGCAATGGAATGTGGAGCAGTCTGCAATTTTCTCCGCGGAAGAAAAGGCTGTGGTGACTGATAAGCTTTCGAATCGTATCAATAAAGAAGGAATATTGCAATTGGAATCGGATACGGACCGCTCACAAGTACGAAATAAGGAAATAGCCATTGATCGTTTCCTTAATCTACTGAAGGAAGCCCTTGTACCCACTAAGCCAAGAAAGAAAACCAAAATACCTTATTCCAGTGTGCTGAAAAGATTAGATCGGAAGAAACAACAATCCCAATTGAAAGCTTCACGTAGACGAAGTTTTGAGGATTAATTTGTTATAAAAAGGTATTTAGTTAAATTTTATTTATTTAATATTCAGTATGTTAAGTATATAACTAAAGAAATAGTTGTAAAACTATTTCTTTAGTTATATACTTGTGTTGTAATCGATTACAACGGTACTGTTAATAATAAGGAGTTATGGAAGATTTTAAAGAATTGACTAAAGCAGAAGAACAGATCATGCAGGAGCTTTGGGAAATGGGACGTGGTTTTGTCAAAGATATCATTGACCGACTACCTGAACCGAAACCTGCTTACAATACAGTTTCAACGATAGTGCGTATTCTCGAAACCAAGGGTTTTGTGTCGCATGAGTCTTTTGGTAAAAGCCATCAGTATTTACCGAAGATCTCAAAAGAGGAATATAAAAAAGGAATCACTGGTAAGTTGTTGAATAATTATTTTGATAATTCTCCCAAAAGCATGCTTTCTTATTTTTTGGAAGAGAATAAATTGGATGTCAAAGAATTGAACGATATTCTTTCGATCATCCAACAAAGTAAGTAACAACAACCACCTCTTATAAACTTTTGATTATGATTTACTTATTGATTGTCAATGTTTCATTGATTATCAGCTTTGCGCTCTATAAGCTGATTTTTCAAAAACTCACCTTCTTTCAATGGAATCGCGTCTATTTGATTGGGATGATAATTTTTTCGCTCTTGGCACCCATTGGGATATTTATAGAATTACCGAAAGCAGAGATAATCGCGTACTCCATACCTATGGTGGATTTGAGTGGCTATATGGAGATCGCCATCAATAGCCCCAAAGAGCAACCAATTTACTTGATAGACATCTTGAGTTATGTGTATTGGGTAGGTGTTGCAATTGCTTTCACGTTGTTGCTATTTAGAGTGATGAAGTTGGTACGTGCATTACGAGATGAACATGATTATCTAAGTTTCTCATTTTTCAATAAAATCATCATTGGAGAGTCTATTAAGGAGAAAAGTAATATTGAATCACATGAGCGTGTTCATGTCGATCAGGGGCACTCCTATGATTTGCTTGTGATGGAGCTGTTGAAAATTTTCAACTGGTTTAATCCGGTTTTATATTTCTTTCAAAAGGAGTTAAAGTTCCAGCATGAGTGTATTGCCGACGAAATCTGTTCGACAGATAAGGTGGCCTATGCCGAAATGCTGGTTGCTCATGCGCTGCAGGTGGATCATTTACCACTAACGCATGAGTTTTCTAATCATTCATTTTTAAAGAAAAGAATTATGATGTTATTTAAGAATAAATCAGCGCGGAAAAAGCGTTTGTTATATACCGCTGTATTGCCAATGCTGCTAGTTGTTGCAGGGTCTACACTGGCATTCAATACCACGCGTGCAAAGGATATTGTTTCAGATGTAGAAAGTTCGATCAACCAGGTAGAGATTGCAGGAGCAAAAGACGTCGCTACAGATCTTGAAAAGCTAATGGTGGCAAACGAAACACCTAAACCCAAATTGACTGCTATTGTTGAGCCTATTCAACCTGGTATTGAAGGCCGTATTGCACTAAATGGTGAGGGAGCAGGATTGATCCAGCAGGATACTACAAGTCCAAGGAAAGGCACTATTTTTACTGAGGTTGAAGTTATTCCCGAGCCAGTCGATGGAATGCGTAAATTTATGACCTGGGTTTCCGACAATTATGATTACCCAAAAGCCGCATTGGAAAATACAGTGAACGGTGTTATTGAAATTTCCTTTATTGTGGAGCGGGATGGAAGCTTAACGGACTTTAAAATCACAAAGGATCTGGGCTACGGCACCGGGGAGGCTGCATTGAAGTTGATGAGAAGTGCTGCGAAATGGAATCCCGGCGTACAAAATGGTAGAAAAGTACGTGTTGCCTATACTTTACCTATCCGTTTAAACTTGACTAGGGAAGAAGAAAAGCCGACTAAAGCAAAAAAAGCGGTTGCTACACCTAAGCTTGGAGCCGAAGGGTTGAGAACTTGGTTTGCCGAAAATTTTAAAATGCCTAGAGCAATATCCAATAAAGATGCTGATCCAGTGATTGAGAGTTTTTTCATCATTAATTCCGACGGCAGCATAAAGTCTCTAATTGTTGGTTCTGATCTCGGTCAAGAATTTCGTGACCGGGCAAGTAAATTGCTGTCACAGACCAAGTGGGAACCAGGTTTAGAAAATGGTCGCCCCGTGGAATCAAAGGCAGCTTTTTATTTCAAATTTAAACCTGGTGGTGAATATGTAAAAAATTATAGCCGGGTGGATGTCACTTCAGAACCTATAGGAGGGATGACTGCATTGCGTGATTATGTCATGAAGAATTTTAATCCAAATTCGACAGGTGAAGACGGGAACGTCGTTGTGCAGTTTGTCGTCGAAAAAAATGGACAACTGAATAATTTTAAAGTAATCAGTACTCCTAGTACGAAGGCAGGTGATGAGCTTGTTCGATTGTTGCGATTTGGAACAAAGTGGAAACCTGGTATTCTTGACGGTAGTCCAATTAAAAATCAATATGAACTGACGTTAAGGCTAATGAAGATGAATGCAGATCTTTATAATGTTTATCGTTGGGAGGGGGTAAAGGTGCAAAAGATTAAATCGTAGGAGATCGATCGGATGTTTAGAAAGAAGAGTACCTTATTCTTGTTTATCGCCCTTTCGCTAATCTTTACACTTGTATCCTGCAAATCCTATCAGGTAGCGCCTAATGGTTATACAGTGGAGGGCGATGAATATTTCATCAATGTGGATAAAAATCTTGCTGTATTTTTAGGAGATGATATTTTAAAAGAGGAAAACTGGGGTGCAAATACCGGACCCATCAATGTGAGTACGGTCAAGGCAGAATACACAAAAGTGCTTAAGCATCTAAATTACCAGGATACTGCTTACAAGGTATTGTTTACGGGAAGCCTGAAAGGGAATTGTAATTATGATATGCTTGCTGTGATAAACAATTATCCGAATGTTAAAGACCAGAAAAGTCATTTACTCGACTTGACCACTTTCCAGCGTGAGGAAAACAAGGAAGGGCGCTATTTTTATAGCATAGGTGAATTTAAGGGGAAGAAGCTACTACACTTTGTTATTCCGTTCAATGACCGGCTTTGGCACGAGAAGATGGTTAGTATGATCTTTCTGCTTCCGCCTGATTTCAATGATATTGTCTGGGCGAAGAATATTGTGCAATCCAATGTAGCGATGTACCGGGATCGCTATGTTTTTACGCCGAGCAGGACGGAGATACAATGCCCCGATGATGGAAGCCGTTCGCACTTGGACTATAAGATTCCTGACGAGAAGATTAATAAAACTGGCTATATGCTGATGAAAGCATACGGGAAGGTCCAAGGGAAGCGTACATTGGTAGTCTATCGACTAATGAAACCAAAAGATTTTTTTGGATCCTTTGTCGTTTGCAAAGGAGACTATGAAATTCACTATACAACACTGCAAGATAAAATCGTCTGGCAGACCAAAATCAATACAGAGAAGGATGTTGTATTCTAGTTATGCTATTTTATGGATTGGTATAAAATCCTTGGATTAATAGTCCAAGGATTTTAATTTATTTTTGAGCTGTAGAACTTCATGTTGAAGTTGCTCGACCTTATCCAATAGGTGATTGGCCACCTGAATTCCCTGTGGGTTTACTTCCAAGTCGTAATAAAGATTTGAGAAACGTTCCAGTTTCTTGAGTTCATCTTCATCAATAAATTGTTCTTCCTGTTGTATGATAATGTGAATAAGGCCATATTCCTCCATGGTCTGTAGAAAAGTTGTTTCAACTTTTCTGGATTGGCAGAAGTCAATAACTTTTATGAGTGTCGTTTCCATGAGATTATTGTTTTAAATCCTTCAGTTGCTGAAACAATGCTTTTTCCTCGTCGGAAAGATTGCTGGGCATTTTGATATTAAGGCTGACATAGAGGTCTCCGAATTCACCTTCTTTCCGGTAGAGTGGGAAACCCTTACCCTTGAGCCGCATTTTTGCACCGTTTTGACTTTCAGGTTTTATCTTTAATTTGATCTTACCTCCAAAGGTATCGAGTGTCGCCTCGCCCCCTAAAACAGCCGTATAGAGATCGATATCTAGCGAAGTATACAGGTCATTTCCCTGTCGTTTGAAGGTTGCATCGGGAGTGATATTGATTGTAATATACAAATCGCCCTTAGGGCCTCCGTTGATCCCTTCACTACCGTATCCTTTTAATTTGATTTTCTGTCCATCCTCTACACCTGCATGGATTGTAATACGAATACTTTTACCATTGATATTAAAGGTTTGTTGATGGGTTGTATAGGCCTGTTGGAGGCTTAAACTCAATTCGGCATTAAAGTCCTGCCCGCGAAAAGTACTTTGCCTACCACCGCCACGTCTACTTCCAAACATCTGTTCGAAAAAATCTGAGAATTGGCCGTCATCAAAATTTCCGGTATATTCTTGCGAACCGCCACTACCAGCAAATGGATTTCCTCCAGCACTAAACGGGTTTCCGCCACTAGATTGGGATTGTCTGTATTGTTGTTGCGCTTTTTCATATTCCTCCCCATGCTGCCAATGTTCACCATATTGGTCGTATTTTTTGCGTTTCTCAGGATCGGACAATACCTCATTTGCTTCATTAATCTCCTGGAACCGCTGTTTAGACTCATTATCATTCGGGTTTACATCAGGATGGTATTTACGCGCTAATTTGCGATATGCTTTTTTGATATCATCAGCCGAGGCTGTTTTATCAATGCCAAGCACTTTATAGTAATCTACAAAAGCCATATATCTTTGCTGTGTTATAATAAATATAACAAATTTATAAGGGCTTTGTTCTTTATTTTGATCAAAAACAAAAAGTCCCAGGTATTCAATACCCAGGACTTTTTGCCTTTATTGAAAAGCAATGCGCTTATTCTTTATTACTGTCTATTGCCAAGCGGTTTTCTCTATTAGCGATCTGCCATGCCGTGAAAAAGACCAACTTCTCGCGTTTGACCATAAGCGGGAAGTCGATCTTATCATACGTATCCGCAGGGGTATGATAGTCTGGATGAAGGCCCGAAAAATAGAAGATAGATGGTATGCCTTTCTTTGCAAAGTTATAATGGTCTGACCGGTAATACAGACGCATTGGATCCTTTGGATTATCATACATATAATCTATTTCCAGTTTGGTGTTTTTTTCATTTTCATCTTTATTGATCTGATAAAGTTCAGAACTCAGTTTATCTGAACCAATCGCATGTATATAGTCATGATTCCCCTTGAGGTGCTTATCATCCACACGGCCAATCATATCGATGTTGATGCAGGCAACAGTATTTGCAAGTGGGAAAACTGGGTTTTCAGTATAGAATTTAGAACCTAGTAGGCCTTTTTCTTCAGCCGCATAAGTAATAAAAAGGATACTGCGTCTTGGACCATTACCAGCTGCTTTTGCGCGGGAGAAACTGCGGGCAAGTTCCAGTACAGCGGTTGTTCCGGAGGCGTTGTCATCAGCACCAAAGAAGATGTTTCCTTTGGAATCTTTGCCATCGTGATCGTAATGTCCACCAATGACAACAATTTCATCTTTTTTGTCGGTTCCCTCTAGGTATCCCAGGATATTTGGATCAGCTAAAGGTTTTGCATTTGTACCGAAGTCGGCCATGAGATTGGTGTTAATTACAAAAGAATTTGCTTGTCCAGAGCGGTTGATTTTGCCGACAACAGCGGCTAGATTTGTACGTGCAAGGTTAAAGATATAATTCGCAGCATGATCCGTTATGTTGACGACTGGGATCATGGGCGACTTTTCGGGCGCAGGCTGATCTACAGCTAGGTTATAACGTCCTTCTGTCGCGCGGTCTCCTGCCTCTTCAAGCAATTGGGATAATTGGCTGTTGACAGCCAACACCAACTTTGGTTTCTTCTTGAGAATTTCCTTGATTTTCTTATTCCTGCTGGTCGACCAGTCAGATGGAGTCTTCTTTCCAGTGATCCATGAATTTCCCTTATCATCCGTAGGTTCACTTTCGTTCAATAACAGGACAACTTTATTGGTCAGGTCTAAGCCCGTGATATCGGAATACTTTGGATCATCAATTCCATAGCCAATGAAGATTATTTCATTGCTTTCAAAGAGTTTCTCCTCATTGTTTCCAATGACAAAGATATCCTTCCCATTTTGAAAAGGCCGGTCATTGATTGTAAATTGCTTGACCTTAAAACTATTATGAATAAGCTGTAGGGGTTGGAAATATGATCCATTTACGGGTGCTGAAAGTCCGTATTTTTTGAACTCATTTGCGATATAGTCCGCAGCCAACTGACCACCTCTCTGTCCTGTTCCTCTTCCTTCAAAGTCCACCGAAGCAAGCGTTCGTAGATGTTTTTGTGTCGATTCTACAGTGATTTCATTCGCATATTTGGTACTGACATCCTGTGCCTGAGCACAACTCACCACAGAAAGCGCTACCCAAATCAGGTTATGTATTTTCTTCATTTCGTATTTAGTATGTAGTATTTAGTATCGAGATCCTGCTGCTGTAAGCGTGGGCTCTGCTGTACGCAATACTTTGTTATCGTTTAAAATAGTATGTATATCAGATGATCAAGGATAACAATTAACAACAGCGTATCATTATGTCCATAACACTATGAAATGATAGCAATGCCAATCTTTAGCACCTTAGATCAGTACACAATATAACTAAAAAAGCGGATGAAAAGTATATTCTACTCTTCATCCGCTTCTTAAAATATGTTAATTTATTAACAGCTGCAAGCTATTTTATTGACACGATTGGCATGACGTCCACCTTCAAATTCGGTTGTCATAAAAGTTGATACGATCTTTTTAGCGAGATCAAGATCGATAAAACGGGCTGGGACACACACCACATTGGCATCATTATGTTGACGTGCCAATGCCGAAATTTCCTCCAACCAACAGATTGCAGCACGGATATTTTGATGTTTATTGGCTGTGATCGCAACACCATTGGCACTGCCACAGATCAAAACACCAGCATCAGCCTCTTTGTTCTCTACCGCCGATGCGACCGGATGTGCAAAATTTGGGTAATCGACTGAATCTGGAGAGTTTGTTCCAAAGTCGGTTACTTCATAACCCAATTCATTTAAAAAGCTAACCAATGCTGTTTTGTATTCAAAACCTGCATGGTCACTTCCAATCGCAATTTTCTTTACGCTGCTCATTTCTATTGTTATTTTATTGTTCTTTTGCTAATTTTTTTCTTTTGACATCCGCGGAGACCATGATACTTATTTCATACAATAAGAACATCGGCGCAGCAACGGTCAACATGGTGATAATATCTGCAGAAGGTGTGATTACGGCTGCTATAAGCAAAATAATTACTGTTGCATAACGACGACTGGCACGCATAAATTCAGGCGTCATAATACCTATTTTAGACAGAATAAATACCATGATCGGCAGTAGGAATACGATTCCACAGCCTAATGTCAATGTCGCAATGGTAGACAGGTAGTTGTCTATCGTAATCTGGTTGACGATCTCGTCACTTAAGGATACATTCGCTAGGAAGTTGATGGATAATGGTACAACAATATAGTATCCGAAAAGAGCGCCCAAAACAAATAATACTGTAGCGTAAAATACAAACCCACGGGCAGAACGTCTTTCTACATCTGTCAATGCCGGTTTCACAAACAACCAAATTTCGAAAAGAAGATAGGGGAAACCCATCATCAAAGCCATCAACAAGCAGGAGTTGATCTGGAGCATAAATTGCCCGGCCAATTCCGTATTGATAATATTAAAAGGTATTTTCTTGACACAGAAGTCGGCTAAATTAAATACATCCGCCGCTTTACACATCATGCGGTAGGTCCAAAAATCTAGATTTTTTGGGCCCATGATAATATCTTTAAAGACGAAATCGTAGAATGTGAAAGCGATACCTGCAAAGATACAGATTGCAATAGCTGAACGGACCAAATGCCATCTTAAGACCTCAAGATGGTCAAAGAAGGACATCTCTGCTTCTATATTCTTCCCCTTATTTTTGATAGCTTGTATTAGATCTTTCGAATTTGGTGTACTCATAAAAATTGTTTGGAAACAAAAATACCATTCTTATTGTAAAGAATGGTATTTTTTATGTATGTAAAGATAATTTTATTTAATCTTCTACAGGATATTCAGTTAGGTCAAATGTTTCCATGAACTTTGTTGTGAAATTGCCTGCTCTAAAGTTAGGGTCACGCATTAATCTCAGGTGCAAAGGAATGGTTGTTTTGATGCCTTCAATCACAAATTCGCTCAATGCACGCTCCATGGTACAGATCGCTTCTTCACGTGTTTGTGCAACAGTGATCAACTTAGCGATCATAGAGTCATAGTTTGGTGGAATGGTATAGCCTGAGTATACATGTGTATCTACACGCACACCATGACCTCCCGGAGAGTGAAAGTTAGTGATTTTTCCCGGTGAAGGGCGGAAATTGTTGAATGGATCTTCTGCATTGATACGACATTCGATCGCGTGCATTTCCGGTTCATAATTTTTTCCGGAGATCGGAATACCTGCAGCAACCTTGATCTGTTCTTTGATCAGATCGAAGTTGATCACTTCTTCTGTTACAGGGTGCTCTACCTGAATACGTGTATTCATCTCCATAAAATAGAAGTTGCGGTGTTTGTCAACCAAAAACTCGATTGTACCGGCACCTTCATAGTTTACAGCTTTTGCACCTTTCACAGCAGCTTCACCCATTTCAGCTCTTAATTCAGGCGTCATAAATGGTGAAGGAGATTCTTCGATCAATTTTTGGTGACGACGTTGGATCGAGCAGTCACGTTCTGACAAGTGACATACTGTACCAAACTGATCACCTACAATCTGGAATTCAATGTGACGAGGTTCCTCAACATATTTTTCAAGGTAGATACCATCATTACCAAATGCAGCAGCAGATTCAACACGGGCAGAATCCCAAGCTGGTTCAAACTCTTCGTCTTTCCAGATGATGCGCATACCACGACCACCACCACCGGCAGTAGCTTTGATAATAACAGGGTAACCTATTTCATTGGCTAGCGTGATCCCTTCTTTTACGTTTGAGATCAAACCATCTGATCCGGGTACAGTAGGTACACCGGCTTTTTTCATGGTATCCTTCGCACGGGACTTATCGCCCATTTTTTCGATCTGCTCAGCAGTAGCACCAATAAATTTGATACCATACTCTGCACAAATTGCCGAAAAACGTGCGTTCTCAGATAAGAAACCATATCCTGGGTGAATAGCATCTGCATTTGTCAATTCAGCTGCAGAAATAATATTCGGAATGTTTAAGTAAGAATCTTTACTCGGTGGAGGGCCAATACAAACCGCTTCATCAGCAAAACGTACGTGTAAGCTGTCTCTATCTGCGGTCGAATATACTGCAACACTTTTGATACCCATCTCACGGCAGGTACGGATAATGCGCAGGGCAATTTCTCCTCTATTTGCAATTAATATTTTTTTAAACATTGTCTTGAATTATGAAGTTTACAAAAATGTAGCCCTTTGGAGGCTACATAGTATTCATTTACGTTTGTAAATTACTTAGGCTCAACTAAGAATAATGGTTGGTCATACTCAACAGGTTGAGCATCCTCTACCAAAATCTTAACGATTTTACCAGAAACTTCAGATTCGATTTCGTTGAACAATTTCATTGCTTCAACAATACACAATACATTACCTGTATTGATATCATCACCAATATTAACGAAAGATGGTTTACCAGGTCCAGCTGAACGGTAGAATGTACCGATCATCGGTGATTTAACAGTAATCAAGTTTGCGTCAGCGCTAGCAGCTGGTGCTGCAGGGGTAGCTACTGGAGCTGCTTGAGCAACAGGAGCAGCGGCAATTGGTGCTACAGCTGGAACAGAAGCTGTTACGTACGTAGGCTCTTGATTTGTCTTTATTGTAATTTTAAAATCTTGCTCTTCAATCGAGACTTCATTCACACCTGATTTTGAAACGAATTTAATCAAGTCTTGAATTTGTTTGATATCCATACCCATAGTATTCTAGGTTTTGTTTGTTTCTTAAAAAATTCTAACTGTCAAAAGTAATAAATTATACCATAAAATGGACAATTAATACGCCCATTTTAAATAGATGGATCCCCAGGTAAAACCACCACCGAAAGCGGCAAGGATCAGGTTATCTCCTTTTTTCAATTGAGATTCCCATTCCCATAAGCATAAAGGGATTGTTCCACTGGTTGTATTTCCATATTTTTGGATGTTTACCATCACTTTTTCTTCCGGAAGACCTACACGTTCTGCTGTTGCATCGATGATACGCTTGTTGGCCTGATGCGGTACCAACCAAGCAATGTCCTCTGACTTCAAATTGTTTTTCACCATGACATCATGAGCAACATCAGCCATATTGGTCACTGCAAATTTGAATACTGTACGGCCTTCTTGGTACGCATAATGTAATCCTGCATCGACCGTAGCATGGGAGGCAGGGTTTAATGAACCACCACCTTTAATATTTAGGAATTGGCCACCAGAACCATCTGTCTTCAAAATCGCATCTTGTATACCCAATCCTTCTTCATTTGGCTCTAATAACACACAGCCACAACCATCTCCAAAAAGGATACAGGTATTACGGTCTTGATAATTGATTACCGATGACATTTTATCAGCACCGATGACAAGCACTTTTTTGTGCGTACCTGCTTTGATAAACTGTGTTCCGGTATTCAGTCCGAACAAGAAGCCCGAACACGCTGCCTGTAGATCAAAGCCCCATGCATTTGTCGCACCGATTTTATCGGCTAAAATATTTGCCGTAGCGGGAAACAGCATATCAGGTGTACTTGTACAAAAGATAATTAAATCGATATCCGTCGCTTCTATTCCTCTCTTTTTCAACAAACCCTGAACGGCAGGTACAGCAAGATCTGATGTAGCAAGCCCTTCGCCCTTTAAGATGCGTCTTTCTTTGATTCCTGTTCGTGATACAATCCACTCGTCGTTGGTATCGACCATTGTTTCCAACTCTTTGTTGGTGAGGATGTAATCCGGAACGTAACCATTTACAGCCGTAATCGCGGCATGAATCTTTGACATAAATACTTAATTGAAAATAGATTTGATACTGTCAATGAATTTAGACTCGATCATATCTCTTGAAAATAAAACCATATTTTTAATGGCCTCAGGTGTTGAAATACCATGACCAATAATGACAGGAGCGTTAACTCCTAAGATTGGACTACCGCCGTACTGCTCGTAGTTGAATCGGTCGAAGAAATCATCTTTAAAACCTTTTTTCAGGGTCACTACATAAAATGATTCTGCAAGTTTCAAGACCACATTGCCCGTAAATCCATCGCAGACGTATACGTCGGCATGGTCACTGAACAGGTCGCGGCCTTCTGCATTTCCGATAAAGTTAATCTTGTCGTTGGCTTTAAGTAGGGGGTAGGTAGAGGTTGTCAGGATGTTTCCTTTTTCTTCTTCTTCTCCGATGTTCAATAATCCTACTTTAGGGTTGGATACATTGAATACATGCTCGGCAAAGAGGCTGCCCAACATTGCAAATTGATTCAGCATCTCTGGTTTACAGTCTGCGTTTGCACCGACATCCAGTAAGATTCCGAATCCTGATTTCAATTTTGGAACAATTGATGCTATGGCTGGGCGTAATACGCCTGGGATAGCTTTCACGCTGAACATCGATCCCACGAGCATGGCTCCGGTGTTACCGGCGGATGCGAATGAGTCGATTTCTTTGTTTTTTAAATATTCAAATCCCTTCGCAATACTTGAGTTGGGTTTTTGAGTTATTGCTTTGGTTGGATGTTCACCCATCGCAATGACTTCTGGAGCTTCCACATATTCAAAGTCAGATGAATTTCCTCCGGCTTGATCGATTAATTGTTTAGTCTCTTCAGTTTTACCAAAAAGGACTATCTTTTGGTCTCCAGTAAGCTGTTTTTGTGCTTCAATCGCACCTGTTATCGTTGCTTTAGGAGCATAATCTCCTCCTAAAATATCTAAACCAATCTTCATCCGTTATTATTTAGTAAATCAATAATACGCAAAAAACATCCCAAAATAAAGCAAATTTCTAAAATATTGCTTGTTTGGGATGTTTTGGTGTTATGAAAGGTTTACCTTAGACAACAGCTGTATTTTCAATGATCAATTTACCGTTGTAGTACAAGTTTCCGTCTACTTTGTAAGCACGGTGAGGTAAATGAACTGCGCCAGTTTCTTTACATACTGTCAAGCTAGGAGCTTCAGCTTTATAATGTGTTCTTCTTTTGTCTCTTCTTGATTTAGAAGTTTTACGTTTTGGATGTGCCATCTCGTATTTTTGTTTTAGTTATTTTTAATATTTCTCAATGCTTCCCAACGTGGGTCGATAATTTCTTCTTCTTTTTGCTCTTCTGAATCCGGCTCGCTTGTAAATAAAGCCAACATCTCAGGATCGCATTGTATGCCTTCTCCCTGCTCTTCACATTTCACAATATAGGGAACAGCTAAATTGATGTATTCATACAACAGCTCAGCTATATCCAACTCATGGTCGCTTTTTGATAAGATCAACACCTCTTCGGTATTGTCTGTCCAATCTTCATCCGTGAATTTGACCAATATCCGTTCTTGAATTGAAATCGGTGACATAAACTCTTTTAAGCAGGTATCACAAGTCAATTGGATCTCGCCTTGGATATCAAAATGCAAAATCAACAGGTTCTCCTGTTTTTGCAATTCAACTTCTGCTTTCAGATTGCCATCTTTTACAATCGAATGTTCGTAGCAGTCAAAGAACTTTTTATTAATGTCAAATTCAAAATTGTGCTTTCCAGCGTTGAGTCCCGAAAAGGGAATTCTGTATTGTTTTAGATGTTTCACAATCTTGCATTTGAGCCTGCAAAGGTATGTATAAAATCATTAGGATGGAAATATTTTTTTAAATATTCCAGCCGAATGATTTATATATACACAGAGCACGACTTATTCATAATAATTTTTACCTAACTCTATCTTTTCGCGTCCATTTGCCATGCGCCATTTATTGGTATCACGTAGCGAATAAGCACAGCCGCAATATTCCTGCATGTAGAATTTCTCTTTTTTGGAGACTTCTAACATCCTTGCCGAACCACCTTTCTTGCGCCAGTTGAACGTCCAGTACTCCATATCTTGATGGCGGGAAGCTGCACGTAAGCCACAGTCGTTGATCTGCTCCATGTTTTTCCAACGGGAAATACCCAATGAACTAGAGATCACATCAAAGCCATTAGCCGCCGCGTATTCTGCAGTTTTTTCAAAACGCATATCAAAACACATGGTACAGCGGATTCCTCGCTCAGGCTCCTGTTCCATACCTTTAGCCAGATCAAACCAATGGTCTACATCATAGTCTGCATCAATAAAAGGAATATTATGCTTCTCTGCAAAACGAATATTCTCATCTTTGCGCAGATCATACTCCTTGCGTGGGTGGATATTGGGATTGTAGAAATAAATCGTAAAATCGATATCCGAAGCAATCAATGCTTCCATGACTTCTCCGGCACAAGGTGCACAGCAGGAATGTAAAAGCAATTTCTTGCCCTCTCCTGGTAATGCCAACTTCTCCCGTACAAATTCCTTCTTTTCCATAATCGTATGTGATATCAAAAACAAAGGCAATTTTAATCAAAAAGTAGCGAAATGGCAAATATTTCCGTTTTAGTCATCATAGTATCCGTCTAAAAGAATGAGATAAATTCATTGATATTCTGCATATATTAGTAGATTTGTATGTTTGACGCAATAAGCTATTTATAATAAAAAAATATGAAATTTTCATTTCAAACCTGTGTTATTGTATTATTTGCCAGTTTAATAGGTGTTGCTTCCTGTAAAAAACTGGATGATGAACCAGAAAATGGTCTGCCGACACTTATTTCACGATTGTATATTTCTTTCTCTGACTATCGAACAAATAATTCGATCAAGAATCTTATGATTGTTGATCCTGCGGACACCAATACACTGAATAATACCGTTCAATATCTTTCCCCAGCGAAAGGTGGTGGACCGGTGCTCTTTGATCCCAATGCAACATCTATTTTCCAGGCAAGCTCGGGAGCCGTTACTCAAGATACCTTTATCCAACGGATTCCTTTGGACGACATTTATGGGAATCCCGGTGATGCTAGTCAACTTGGGTTTACAGGTTTTAGAAATGTAGTAGGATTAGGTTATTACAGCTATGCGCAACAAAATGGTCCTGGGGGATCGGCAGTGACCAACTTTCTACTTGCAGCGACAGGTGGCAATATGTTATATGCGATAAGCCGCCCCGAAGGAAAAGGAGGATCAACAGGTGGTTCCAAGATCATCGATAAACAGATTAGCCTCGGGACGATTATTCCAACCTCATTGACCTTATTAGAAGGGAATACAGCTGATAAAAATGAAAAACTGCTGCTCGTAGGATTTGAAAATGATGGTACAAGTAAAGGTAATGGTTTCGCTGTTTATACAATTCTTAAACAAGAACTGATTGATCGGCCTCGAGATACGATTGTTGCGGCGTCTAGATTTGTACCGACACTGAAGGTCTATGTGCAGGGAAAAACAGACTTGGGAGCTGTTTCTTATGCGCCCAATAGAAAATTATTGGCCGTTACATCAGGAGCAGAAGTATTGTTCTTTAGGAACCCGAAGGAATTGTTTACTGGAACTGGAGAAAAAACTGTCCCTGCCGATTATGTGATCGGTGGTTCCGTTACTGGGTTGGAAGAGCCTACGGGAGTTGCCATTGATGACCGTATTGAAAATGGAAAATTTCTTTATATTTCAGATGCGAAGAATAGGAAAATCAGTCGGTTTAAATTGACGGATGAAGGCAATGTAGCACCGGAACTAACACAAGAGTATGGGACATTGACGCCAAATTATATCTTTTTGGATGCCCGAGAAAGGACAAATTTTTAATTTATACACACTGTCAAGCAAGCAATTCGAACAGTTCTCTGATTTCCTGTTGCTTGCCTGAACTTTCATGAGCTTCATACGCTGACAGGAGATTCCGCAAAGCGCGCTTTAGGATAGTCACATTGTCGCAGGGAAATGTAAATTCCCGATCTGGACCTAAGTTTAACTGTTTCAGGAACGAATTAACATCACTTTTTTGCATGATCTGCCCCCGGTTAAATGCATTGATGTAAAACAAAACATGTTCATTTCCTTCCTCATCCGAATCCATATAAGCCAGGATAAAATGCTTGGGTAAATTGATCCCATAGATCGGGATATCTAGCTTTTGCGCAATAATGCTATAGATACAGGATAAGGTCAACGGATTCCCCTGCTTCGTGTCCAAAACCTGACCGATATAGGAGTTTTGCGGATGGTGATAATCCTTTGTATTGCCAGATAAACCAAAGGAACCAAATAGCACATGGTTCAGCAGGTTCACCTTCTCCAATGGACTCATATCGTATTGTAGTCCACGCCAGACCTCTGTTTTCAGATCTTCGATCTTCAACACGATTTTATGGTCTTCGTAAGAAGGATATTGATAGTTATTGAGAATGATAAGTCCTTCCAGCAGATTGAAGGAATTGCTCAGATTCCAGATCTGTAACTCATTTTTGGTCTGGTCGAATTGAATTTCATGGATAATGTTTTCCAGCCGCCCTTGGACTCTTGGATCAAAGCTCGACTCCCAGAATTTTTCCAAATAAGGAACAATTTCAGGACCTTGGCTTTTTAACTGATGTTCCACTTCCTGAATAATCTGTTGATCGGTATCGTCCAACAGGAATATTAACGATTTCAGCTCTCTCTCATTCATCATAACGAAGTTAAAAAAATGAATTGAGAAATGATACAAAAAAATCCCTACAGTATTCATGTACCAGGTAGGGATTATTCAGGTTAAATTGGTATACAATTATTTGAGCTGACCATCCAGCATATTGACAATTCTTTTACCGTACTCCGCATTTTTTTCGGAGTGGGTAACTTGTATGATCGTGACACCGTCATCATTCAATTGTTTGAACAGTTCCATGATCTCTTCGCCTTGTTTGGAATTGAGGTTACCCGTAGGTTCATCTGCCAACAAGAGTTTCGGAGATCCCGCCAACGCACGTGCGATACCAACGATCTGTTGTTGCCCTCCGGACAGCTGAGCCGGAAATAGATCTTTCTTTCCTACAATACCAAAACGGTCAAGCATATCAGCCACAATGGCTTTGCGCTCTTTGCTGGAAATGTCTTTATAGATCAGTGGTGTTTCTATATTTTCATATACTGTCAATTCATCCAGTAAATGGTAAGCCTGAAATACATATCCAATATGAGATTGGTAGAGCTGCGACCGTTTTTTTGCTTTCATCTCCAATACGTTTTCATCCATAAAGATATATTCACCTTCATCCGGTTCGTCCAGCATACCAATAATATTCAACAGGGTGGATTTTCCTGAACCCGAAGGGCCCATTATGGATATGAAATCACCTTCTGCTATATCTAAACTGACATCTTTGAGCACAAATGAGCGTGTACCACCTACGTTATACCACTTGAATAAATGTTTTAATTGTATCATTTTCTAGTATTGAGATTTTAGTATTGAGTATTGAGATTTTGGTTGTACAAGCCTCGGCTTACCCGGTATCTCTTTTTTATTTTGTCTTTTAATTTTTACTTATTCATCCCGCAGGCTATCTACCGGATTTGTTCTTGCAACTTTCAACGATTGGAAGCTAATGGAAATCAATATTAAGATAAATATGCAAAATATCGGGATCAAAAACGACCACCATTGTATATTGACATGGTATGCAAAATTGGAAAGCCATTTGTCCATGAGTAAATATGCTAAAGGAAGGGCTATGACGATACCGATCATAAATAGCCTGAAAAACGGTTTATTTAATTGGACAAAGAGCAGTTGTGCCGAGGCACCGAGTACTTTCCGGATACTCATTTCTTTTTTGCGTAATGCGGCCTGATAAGCGGCCATACTGAACAGTCCCAATGCGGCGATAATAACCGAAAGGCTGGCGAAACTATTGAAAGCGATCTGTAGTTCCTGTTGTTTCTTGTGCTGTAATGCATATTGCTGATCCATAAAAGAATAGTCTAAAGGTAGATCTTTTGCCGATGTATTTTTTGTCCATTCTTTCTTGACAGCATCAATTGCCTGATCGACCATTCCAGATCTTGTTTTCACCATAAGTGTCGTTTGGAAACGCATGCTCCCACACTCATTTTTAAATGAATAGAGGGTAGGTTGAACGGCATTTTCAAAGCCATAGGCCTTACTATCTTTGACAAGGCCGACGATTTCGAAATTTGCGTCACAGCCACTGATTTTCGCGCCAATGGGATTCGAAAGTCCCAAACTTTTAGCGGCTGATTCATTGATGACCGCATAGTTGGAAAGGGAATCACGGAGCAACTGATCTATTGACAGATTGATATTCCCCTGTAGATTAGGGATATTTAATGTTTTGAAATAGCCCGGATCGATACCGACATGAGCAAAGGAAATATTCTTTTGTGCATAGGAGAACTCCATTTTGGGAGGTTGCTCCCCTTCTCCCGGGATATTTGTTGCGGAAGCCACCACCTCAATGCTCGGATCATTTTCTAATCGCCGTTTCAATTGGTGGAAAGAACCATCAATTTTGGAGTCGTAATACATGCCCACTCCTTTGAAGTTGACCACTTGCGCTGGCTCAAACCCTTTATCTGTATGCTGCATGTACTGTAGCTGGGCCCTAATGACCAGCATACCTGAAATAAACAGAATCGCCATGCTGATCTGAAAGGTTAGTAAAGCATTTCGGAATGTTCCTTTTTTAAGTATTGCCGATAATCCTCCTTTGAGCAGATTGACGGATTTGAAACCTGAAAGAACTATGGCAGGGTATATTGCCGAAAGGATTGTTGTTAATAGTACAGCGACACAGAGCTGGATAATGGTTTCAGAACTTAAAATATAACTTCTCAGATCATCATTGAACCATCTTTGTAATATGTTCCCGGTAAGTGCCAAGGTAATAAAACTCAATACTGCAGCACTGCTGGTCAGTATAAACACTTCCAATAACAATTGCCTTACGATAGCCCAGCGCGAACTTCCTAATATCTTTTTGAGGGCAAGCTCTTTAAGACGTTGATCGGCTTGCGCCATAATCATGTTGGCGAAATTGGCGGAGGCGAGCAGGAGGATCAATAGGGAAAGAATACCGATAATCCATGTCATGATATAGGCGGTGTTGCTTCCGGTTTTTGGTCGCAGATGCAGGTTGGCCAATGGATCTAAGTAAATCTTGCCTTTGGCATAAGCGGAAGAGCGTATTTTATCTTTTGGGGCGATTTCCTTGTGATAAATTGTGTTGATCTGATCGGTCAACTTAGCGATATCTGTACCCGGTCTGACCTGAATAAAAGTCTGGTATAAAAAAGGATTATTTTCAGCAAAGAGATCCTGTGGTTCACGGATAAAAAGAAGGTCATAATCAATCATCGAAAGATCTTGCTTTTTGATGGTGCCGTAAATCATATCACGCACACCCAGAGCAAGGCTAACAGACGGAATGGAATGGGGACTGTCAAATGTTAAATCCTCCTTTTTGAAAAGCTGTTCGGCAATAGGACTTTTGACCATGGTCGCGTCCTTTTGATCTTTGTTTTTGTATAGCGGTCCGTTGGCATTTTCTACCTGAAAGATCCGCGCAGTCGAAGAATCAATTAATGCAGCATTTTTGATAAGCACCGTCTTCTCCCCAAAGAGTGGGTAGCTACCATAGTTGTAAACCATTTTTCTACCAGCATATACAATATCCGGTAAATTCTGTTTTAGCAACGGAGCAAGGGAAGGAGAGGTTTCGTCCGTAAAAGCACCTTCTGCTTCCAGACCAAGCTGATAGATTTCCTTATAGTTTGGATTCCATTTATCAAAGCTTGTTTCCCGATTGATGTATTGATAGGAAAGGATAAAACCGGTAAAACCCAGCATCAATCCGATAATGTTCAAGAACGTGAAACCCTTATTTTTTAAGAGTTTACGCCAAGCTAGTTTGAAATCATTTTGTGCCATGTTGTAAGGTTTTATGTTTCGATCTCTTCCGTATCAAATCCGCCGCTAAAAAATACAATCCCCTTGCCATTGTTTTAATGCTTTTATTATGAGTTTGTTAGGTGGCTTTGCTGCGTTTTTTATGTTCGATTTCGGACAGTTTTCGTTCACAATCGAACATTCATCCCCCCTTTAGCCGTTGGTTCATTGCCCACCACGCAACAGGTGAGGCAATGACCAAGGCAACAAACACCAATTTTTAAGATCTTCTGATTTTATTCATCCCTTAGACTATCGACCGGATTGGTCCGGATAGCCTTCCATGTTTGATAACTAATGGTACCTAAAGCGATGAGGACAGCCCCCATACCCGCCAGGATAAAGTACATCCAATTGATATCTATTTTATAGTTGAAGTCTCTGAGCCATTGGTTCATTGCCCACCACGCAACAGGTGAGGCAATGACCAAGGCAACAAACACCAATTTTATAAAGTCTCCGGACAGCAGTTTCAGCAATCTGAGGGAACTTGCGCCAAGCACTTTCCGTACACCGATTTCTTTTGTCCGCTGTTGTGTCACATAGGTGGCCAGACCAAAGAGTCCAAGGGCAGCCACAAAAATGGCGACGATTGCAAAACAGCTGAATATATTTTTCGTCCGTTCAACATCTTGATAAAGGGAAGCAAAGCCCTCATCCAAAAAGCTGTAATTGATTTTTTGATGAGGTGCAAATTTGTCCCATACGGTATTTATGTCAGCCAAAGTTTTAGCCATATCAGTTGACTTGGTCTTGATCGAAAGGAGCGATGGGCTGCTGGCCAAGGTCATACAGACAGGGACATATCCCTCACCTTTTAATGATTCAAAAATAAAGTCATCGACAACGCCGATAATTGTCCATGTTCTTCCGTTTGTAATCTGTGCACCGATTGGATTACCTTTAATACCCAGCGTTGTGATCATTTTTTTATTGACGATGGTACCACTACTATCGGAAGCAATCTGTGGATTAAAATTTCGACCTGCGATTAATCGAAGTCCAAAAGTGGAAACGTAATTTTCATCAATATTCCAAAATTGTCCAGCTTCTGGCAGTTCGAGGTCTTCTTTTCCCTTAGCCCAAAATGGGTTGCCATTACGTTTTACACCATCCAATGGCACTGGGAGATAATCACCTATGGATACATTGCTCACAGCCGGAATGGCTTTCAGTTCATTTCTCAGGTTTTGTACTTCTGAGGTAATGCTATTTATGCCACGGAGTACAATGACTTGATCCTTATTGAAGCCAATATCTTTGTTGAGCATATAGCTGATCTGTTGATTGGCGATCAAGGCAGAGACCATCAGGATGATGGAGGTTGCAAATTGGAAAACAACAAGCCCATTACGCAATAATGCTGTTTTTGGGTTGGAACCTGATTTACTTTTTAGGGCATTGATCGGTTGAAATCCAGAGAGGTATAGCGCAGGATATATACCAGCTATGCCGCCTATGGTCAACATGGTTAAGATCAAAGAGGGTATAAAGTACCATGTTGCCCAAGGGATAACTAAGGTCTTATTGGCCAAACTATTAAAAAGAGGTAGTAATGTCCAAGCTAGTAAAAGACCAATAATTAAAGAAATTAAGCTGTAACATACCGCCTCAGTCATAAATTGGGTGATTAAAGTACTTCGACTGGATCCAATGGTTTTGCGGATACCGATCTCTTTAGCTCGTGTAGCGGCATTGGCGGTAGACAGATTAACAAAATTGATGCATGCGATCAGTAGGATGAAAAATGCAATCCCGGCAAATACCCAGACCATTTTGATATCACCCTGATATTGCGTTGCCATGGCGTATTCTAAAATATTTTTGGAGTATAAATGCATGTCCAATGCATTTTGAAGTAACACCTTGGATTGCATGGTTTCCGGGGATATTTTCATTCCGTTTTTTTTGTTGATCGGAATGTAATGATCCTCGACATAGTTCTTTGAAATAGCATGTTGTGCCGTTCCGAGATCCGTATTTTCTTTAAGCTTAACGTAAGTGATGTAATTCGTTGCTCCCCAGTTGTTTTGTTCACCTTGGTAAAAAGGTTGACCGGCAAGCGAGATAAAATAATCATAACCATAGAGGCTTGAATTGCTTGGTACATCATCAATAACGGCTGTGATATTGTACAGAACGTTCTTGTTATTGTTCAGATAGATTGTTTGCCCAACAGCATTTCCCTTGAAAAACTTCTGCGCTTTACTTTTTGTAATGACCAGGCTATTGGGTTTGTCTAAAGCATGATTTAACTGTCCTGCAATAATCGGGAGTGGAAACATTTCCAGGATAGACTGATCAACATAAACGAAACCTGCGTCTAAGTGATTCTCGGCGTTGCCATTCACTGTGAAGAGGTTACTTCCGGCGCCAAATAAAGTGTTGGGGAGTACCCGCCCTACTGATTCAATACTAGGTATTTCGGCCTGGAGGGTCTTAGCGGCGGGGGCCGGAAATGAAAGATACTGCACTGATTTGTCCCCGTCCGGAGCTTGAATGACTAGCCGGAATACACGGTCCATATCCGGATACATCCTATCATAGCTTGTTTCATGTTTGATGTACAGTAAGATGAGTATACAGATTGCAACGCTAAATGCAAAACCACCAATCTTGATGGTTGAGTAGAGTTTGTTGTTGGTCATGTTCCGCCAAGCAATCTTTAGGTAATTTCTGATCATAATAATAAAATTAACATGTTGACTTTATTCATCCCTCAGACTATCGACCGGATTGGTCCGGATAGCCTTCCATGTTTGATAACTAATGGTACCTAAAGCGATGAGGATAGCCCCCATACCCGCCAGAATAAAGTACATCCAGTTGATATCTATTTTATAGTTGAAGTCTCTGAGCCATTGGTTCATTGCCCACCACGCAACAGGTGAGGCAATGACCATGGCAACAAACACCAATTTTATAAAGTCTCCGGACAACAGTTTCAGCAATCTGAGGGAACTTGCGCCAAGCACTTTCCGTACACCGATTTCTTTTGTCCGCTGTTGTGTCACATAGGTGGCCAGACCAAAGAGTCCAAGGGCAGCCACAAAAATGGCGACGATTGCAAAACAGCTGAATATATTTTTCGTCCGTTCAACATCTTGATAAAGGGAAGCAAAGCCCTCATCCAAAAAGCTGTAATTGATTTTTTGAT
>NZ_RAPY01000006.1:333801-405189 GCF_003610355.1 Sphingobacterium detergens
CGATTGCAAAACAGCTGAATATATTTTTCGTCCGTTCAACATCTTGATAAAGGGAAGCAAAGCCCTCATCCAAAAAGCTGTAATTGATTTTTTGATTGGGTGAAAATTTATTCCATACCGTGTTAATCCCGGTTAGGGTCTCCTGTAAGTTTTCGGGCTTAACTTTAATCGAGAGGAGTGATGGATAACCTCGCAATACCATACATAAGCCAGCGAATCCTTTACCTTTCAGCGACTCAAAAATAAAATTGTCCACGACACCAACTACTGTCCAGGTACTGCCATTGGTTATTTTTGCTCCGATGGGATTTTTTAATCCCAGGTCATCCGCTAATTTTTGATTGATGATCGCAGCGGTACTGTCCGTAGCCATTTTGGGATCGAAATTTCTACCCTTCGTCAATTGCAATCCGAAGGTCGCAAGATAATCCTGGTCAATCTCCCAAAACTGCCCTTGTGTCGCCATATCGACCTCTCGTCTACCCTCATTCCAAAAAGGATTACCATTTCTTTTGGCACCATCAATGGGAACGGGGAGGAAATCACCTAGGGAAACGGAGCTGACATTTGGAATGGACTTTAATTCATTTTTAAGACTAGGGATCTGATTTCCCAATGTACCAACGCCACGAAGGACGATCACTTGTTCCTTTTTGAAGCCGAGGTCTTTTTCTAGGATATAGCGTATCTGTTGATTGGTCACTAGGGCGCTTACAATGAGGATGATGGAGGTTGCAAACTGAAAAATGACAAGACCATTTCTGAATAATGATGACTTGGCTCCGGCGGTCTTATTTTTCAATGCAGCAATCGGTTTAAATCGGGATAGATATAAGGCTGGGTAGATTCCGGCCAAGCTGCCGATGAAAATTATCGCCAGCAATAACGATGGGAAAAAGTATAGGGATGTCCAGGGAATGGTCAAGGACTTATTGGCGAGATTGTTGAATATTGGTAACAAAAACCAACTCAGCAATAGGCCAACGAACAAAGATAATACACTATAGCAAATCGCTTCGAGTAAGAATTGTCCGATCAACAATGCCCTTGTCGAACCAATTGTTTTCCGGATACCGATTTCTTTGGCACGTGTAGCGGCATTGGCCGTGGACAGGTTGATAAAGTTGATACAGGCAATTAGCAGAATAAATAGTGCTACAGTGGCAAATGTCCAGACCATGCGGATATCACCTCGATTCAGTGTACTGACTTTATCATCATCTATATCCGTAGACTTGAGATGGATGTCAAGTGCATTTTGTAAGTTGATTTTTGCCTGCTCGAATAAAGGATTGAGCTTACGACCTGATTTTTTGTATTCAGGCAAATAGTGGTCTTTATAGTTTTTTAAGATTTCTTTTTCTGTTTGTTCAATGTTGACCTGTGGTTTTAATTTAACGTAGACCGTGTAATTATTGCTGAGCCATTGGTTTTGTTCGCCAGGGTAAAAAGGTTCCCCAGCAAGAGAAATAAAGAAGCTATAACCGGCCAGCGTAGAATTTTGTGGGATGTCTTCGATGACACCAGTAATGGTATATAGTTTGGATTTGTTATTGTTCAGATAGATGGTCTGTCCGATAGGATCAGTTTTGAAATATTTTTCGGCTTTACTTTTCGTAATGACCAATGTGTTAGGTTGATCCAATGCGTGCTCAAGTCTTCCTGAAACCATAGGTGTAGGAAACATGTCCAGAATAGATTGATCAACATACACAAAGCCATCATCGTAAAAGCTTTGCGGATTATCGTTCAGAGAGAGTTGGTTGCTGCCCGCACCAAACAAGGGATTACCAAGTACTCGACCTGTTTGTTCTATGGAAGGAATTTCAGCTTTAAGCGTTGGAGCAACGGGGGCCGAAAGTGACACCCAGCGCTCTATTTTACCTTCGATCGGAAGCTGAACAACCAGACGATAAATTCGATCCATCGTTGGATAAAATTTGTTGTAACTCGTCTCCTGTTTGATGTAAAGTACGATGAGAATACAGATTGCGATACCAAAAGCAAATCCTCCGATCTTTATAAAAGAATAGAGTTTATTTTTTGCCATATTTCGCCAAGCGATTTTAAGACTATTTCCTACCATAACAATACTTTTTTAAGGTCTTATTGATCCGTAATCGACAGGTCAATCTAGACATTATACTGAAGTCAATTGTATTGCCATTTTGTTAAATTGTTGGCTTTTAGGTTTTTGTGTTGTTTGTTGGATTTTGTGTCTGTACGATATCGAACAGTTTTACGTCCAATACCGCACAGATTATTCCCACGATGTGATATCCCTTCTTTTTTTTAATATCCATCGGCATCAGATGATTTGTGCCAAGAAATAATCATATTTCCCAATATGTTGCCTTTGGCTTTATCTTTTCGAATGATTTGGTGTTTCAGATTTTTAAGGATGAAATTTATAAGAGGTACTGGTGAATTGGCAGGAAATAGGAGGAAGCAATAACATCTCGTAGTTTTATGCGCATAAGTGCATAAAATTACGAGATGCGGAACTTAATCCTCAATCTCTTTCAATTGAAGATGTTCACATAATTCGAACATCATTTTAGCTGGATCGGTATCGATAGCCAAAGCGATTAAGTACATTTCATCCAAACGTAATTTGGATGTTTCGGTCATCGTCAATTCATTGATCCTGGCTTTACTCAGTCCAGTTCTGCGCGCAATCTGAGACTTATTTACAGACTTCTTCGCTAAAAATTCGCCTAGTTTGGTCATTGTGTTATCTTAATATTTCATCATTTTGTATAGATAAATATAGATAATGTTATTTTTATTTATACAAATGTTTTTATTTTTGAAACATTTTCTATTTCTTTGTATTGAAAATCTATATTATTTCAATGTGCCAATTATGAAAACAGCGAAAATTCAGAAAACAAAGATCTATAAGAGAAAGGGAAAAGAGATAGACATACTTATATATTATCGTATGCTGCTACAGCGTATTTCGCGGCACTTGTCACCTGAGGAAGTTTCCTTTTTAATGGGGAAACCATTCGATTTTATAAGCAAATTCGAGACGTTCAAAACCAAACGAATTTTTATGTACGATTTACTTGTCATGCATCATTTTTTAGAGGTAAATAGTATAGATTCCATGGTGTTCGTGGGAGCTAAGCTATCATTGCAAAAGTATGAGTATGAATTACATCTGACTCAATTGACGGATCGGGTTATCTATGAGCTATATAAGATTGATGTAGAACAGGATCAAAAAGTAATGGAATTTAAGTTAATAGACATTCGTCACGATATTGATCCTTATACAAATTCGACAACGGAGGAGGTCAAAAAGATAAGGATTCTTTTAGATGAGCAAATTGATGCAGGATATTTTAATGAGGAAAAAGAACCTTATGAAATACAAAAGTTATGTTGTACGGAACTCAAACGATACATACAGCCTAAAAATTTGATGTTAGTTTTAGATGAATTGCTTCAAGGTAGCGAGGCGGCAAGGATTGTTCGTCATCAAACTGAACGCGGATTCGGCTATGTTTTGGCTGCTCACGCAAAATCGACTGAAAAGAAATAAGCAATTTTTAGCTGTTCACTGGGAACAGCTAAAAATTGCTGCAAAGATCCTAAGTCGTAGGTACACCAATTATAAACTTTCATTCCCAATCGGTTAATAATAAATGCACTTTTGAACGTCAACAACCTACGGCTTATTTTTTCTTATTCATCCCGTAAACTATTGACGGGATTGATACGGGCTATTTGAAATACATTATTCATCCCTTAATTTTTCAACCGGATTAAACCGGGTCGCCCGAAATACGATGAAGCCTACCAGTAGACCAAGTACGCTCAACAGTATACCCATTGGTAATAGGTAGGTAAATGCATTGATTTCTATTCGGATGATATAGTTCTGTAGCCAATGTTGCATCAGCATATAGCTAGATGGTACTGTAACCAAAACCGCTAATAGAAATATGCCATAGTATTCCTTCGAAAATAACAGCATCAAATGTGCTAATGAGGCACCCAGTACTTTGCGGATACCTACTTCCTTGTTACGGAGATGAATCGATAGAGAGATTAGGCCGGTCAGCCCCAATACAACAATCAAAAGTGAAACAGCAGTCGCAATCTGTGCTGCCCGGTGCAGTTGCAGTTCCGTTTCATATAAACCTTTGATGCGGTCATCCATAAATTGATACTTAAATGGTGCATCAGGCATTAATTCTTTCCATTTCTTTTCCAGTCCTTGTACCGCGCTGGACAGTCGGCCCGGTTTTAAACGGATACTCAGGTATCGGTATTGGAAATTTTCATGGATATCTGTCCAGACAATAGCTGGAGATGCCCGGTGAAGAGAATTTGCGACAAAGTTATCGGTGACGCCCACAATGGTCATCTTAACATTTGGATCGTTCAGGGCGATCTGTTGACCGATTGCACTTTCGGCATCACGGATGCCAAAATCTTCCATGGCTTTCTTGTTGATCACAACGGATCTATTTGTGGCATTTGTCACCGCATTTTTGGGTAAAAAGGTACCCGCCAATAGGGGGATTTCATAGGTTTCCAGAAAGTAACTGTCACTGTTAATCCGTTGAACCTGCACCTCTGTATCGATATTATTGCCAAAAGCCGGTTGCATATTGAAGCCTAATAGCCCCGGTGTCTCATAAGAAAGACTTACGGACTTAACCGCTGATTCCTGCAGCAGCTCATGCCGAATGGTCTCCATTTTCCGGATACCATTTTCAGACCAGTCCCTTGGTGCCTGTACCGTCAACAGATAATCTTTGTTGTATCCTAAATTGCTATTTATAAATAGATTGACCTGTTTGGAGATAATCAAGGTACAGACCAATAGGAGCAGCGCAACGGCGAACTGAAAGAACAATAGCACTTTTCGAACTAATTGCTTGTCACCTAATGCGGAGAACTGATTTTTGACCGAGGGAAGTATCTTGATATTGGACAGTTTAATTGCTGGGTATAATCCCGCCAGCATACCGATCACTACTGTCAATAGACCCAATAAACCGAAAAAATAGCCCGGTAAACTGATTAGAGAGGGCAGCTCGCGCATCAGTACATGTGCAAATAAAGGGCGTACTATGCTATAGATGGGCAGACTGATCAATGCTGCAATAGCTACAATAAGGATATATTCTGTCAGCAACTGCCTTATCAATTGTGGTCTGGAGGAGCCCATAATCTTGCGCACACCGATTTCCTTCAACCGCGTAATATGCTGTGCAATACTAAAATTGATAAAGTTGATGATTGCCATGACCAGAATAAAAACGGCAATCCAGATTAGGGTCTGAATCATCTTGCGGACAGCGCCTTGATTATCGTCTAGATAATAGCTTTTCAAGGGTTTTAGATTTGGGCTGTACTGGCTGGCGAATTCCTTATCTGTATTTTTGTGAACCAGCGTTTGAATCGCTGCATCCAATTGTTGCGTCGTTACTCCAGTTTTCAATTCGAGATAACCTGCGATGTAAGGATTATTCCAGTTATCCAGGGATCGGCCGAAATATTCTTCGTTGGCAATGGGCAGAAAAATATCAGAGTGCATATCCTTTGTGAGATCCATGACCGCATTTTGTACTGCAGTTTTTATGACAGCAGTAATTTCAAAATCATGTTTTTCGCCTCTGAAATTTTTAATCTGCAGGGTTTTTCCGAGAACATTTACATTTCCAAAATATTTTACAGCAGCTTGGTCAGTGATCACCACAGAAAAAGGGTTATTTAGCGCAGTCTTGGGATTACCTGCTAAAAGTTCAAAACCAAACATGGTTAAAAGGCTGGGATCACCGAGGGCCATTCCTTCTTCGTGGACCGTAGCTCCATTGGCGATAATACCTGTCAGTCCATCGATACGATAATAGTTGGCCACCAAATTTGGATATTCTTCATACAGGGCTTTGGGGAGCGCTCCGATTGTGGTCAAATTGATCCCAAATCCTTCCTTCTTATACTTGCTCTGTAATAAAAATTGCTGATCTATATTTTTTATCTTGCTATTTACCTGTTGAACATCCCATACATAGGCCCCGACCAGTAGTAAAAAGGTAATGCCAAGGGTCAATCCAACTAGGTTGATCAGGTTTTGAATTTTTTTCTTTCGAATATTCCGCCAGGCAATCTTGAAGTTTGTAAAAGTCATTGTCACTCGTATAAGGTTTATTTCCATCGCCGCAAACAGATTGGCTGCAGGCTTTGGTTTTTGCTAATTTGTGTACGATAATACAAATCCTTAGCCAAGCCTGTAGTTTACTGATTGTTAATTTGTTAAGATGGCTTTCGTCGAGTGAACTGTCCGATTTCGGACAGTCATTGTACACCCGCGAACACCTCAGTCTGGTCGATTCCTCGAACGATTAGCAAATAACCAGACAGATGGACTGGAGGAATTTAATGGAATTTAGTAAAATAAGCTTACTACAGAAATACAGGTGTTATACTGATTTGTAATCAAAAAAGAATAGAACCGGCATCTATACTTTAGTCCGGCTCTATTCAAATATGGAACATCGAAAAGGAGTGTTCAAAAGGGTGGACACTCCTATAGTCTCTTTTCAACTTTCAGCGGTTTCGCTGTAATTTGTTTGACAGCTTCCTTTCCTATTCGTCTCTTAAACTATCAACAGGATTGGCTGTAGCTGCTTTTATAGATTGTAGGTATACCACGGCAATCGTTAAAATAAGCCCAACGCAAAAAGCCAATACAAAGATCCACCAGCCCATACTGATCCGAAATGGGAAATTGTCCAGCCAGCGGTTCATAAAATAATAAGCCAGTGGTGTCGCAAGTACAAAAGCGATTGTTATCCATTTGAAGAAATCTTGTGACAACAACACAATAATACCTGTTACCGAAGAACCTAACACTTTCCGGATTCCTATTTCTTTTGTTCGTTTGAGGATGTTGATGGAGAGCAGCCCTAGAAAACCGAGCAAACTGATGCTTATCGCGACGATAGCAGCGATCCAGATCAGTTTTTCCAGTAATGCTTCTTTCTTGTAGAGCTGAGCAATCTGCTGATCATAGAATTTGTATTGGAACACTTCATCGGGATACCAGTTTTTCCATTGTTGTTCCAGATCTTTCACGAGCAGCTTATGATCGGTACCCTTTAGTTTAATCGCTACATTTTTTAACCGTGTTTCGTTATACCCAATTACTGTAGGGGAGATGGGTTCGTTCAGCGAATTGGTGCTAAAGTCTGCAACAACACCTACAATTGTTCCTGCTTGTTCTTCGTTCAGCCCGCCGGCGTTTAAAGACTTGCCGATAATATCATTGGGATCTTTAAAGCCCAATGCGGTAGCCATATTCTTGTTGATCAGAAATTCTGGCTTCTGCGGATTATCGTTGAAATTTCTTCCTGCCAATAATTTGATGTTGAATGTGCTGATATAAGCAGAATCCCCGATAGCGTATCGGGCAGGCCATTTCTCCCATTCCGTTCTGTTGTCAAACTGGATGGTTCCGCCCCATACCTTTTCAGATGAAGGTGGATTATCGCTAAAAGTATACGATTGAATATCGGTTCTATTGCTAATGAAATGAGCGATTTTCGCTTTTGATTGGATCATTCTTTTTGTGAACGGAAGCAGGATAACCTGCTCCCTGTTAAACCCTATATCTGTGTTTTTGAGGTGATTTACTTGTAAGACAATAACGAAAGTGGCAATCAGCAGCGTCATGGCGATCACATTCTGAAATACAATAAGTGTTTTGCGACTAAAACTCCAGGGGCCTATGGTCAGCTTTTTCAGTGCCTGCTGGATGTTCATCCGGTTGACGAAAATCAGCGGATAGATGGAGGTCAATAGGCTCGTTAAAATCCAGATGATACCAATGATCGCTATAAATGACAGGGGATGCACAACCTGTACGGGTTCATTCGGAAAAAGAGCCTGATTTGCCCAATTTGAAAAGATCAGTAATAAAATCAAGGCAAAGATAACAGCAGCAGCGGTCAGGATCAAGGTTTCGATCAGAAACTGAATATACAGCTGTCTTTTGGAACTGCCCAATACCTTTCTCACGCCCATTTCTACACTGCGGTTCATTTGTCTGGCAAAGGTGATGTTGCTGTAATTGACCAAAGCCATGATACTGACTCCGATGGCAATTGCGACCAGGATATTCAGCAGTGTACGTTGTGTTCCCTTGCCGTAATCTGTGTCAAAATGATAGCTTGTCAATGGCAGGAGTTTATAATTGAATGTTTGTAGTACATCTTTGTGCCAATACTTGGCAACAAGCGTACGAATGGCCTGCTCGACGGTACTTTTATCGGCAGCGTTTTTTAAGGTGACAAGAATATTATTACTTGAGTTGGAATAGCCCCAATTGTTGAAGAAGCCATCATCTTGAGGGATCTGCCATAAGGTGGCAACAGAACTTTGTGAAAAATAGATTTCTGAACGGAAGTCTGAATTTTTGTTGCTCTCATCGATGATACCCACAACTTTTACCGGGAATTTGCTATCGACCAGAATCGTTTTTCCTAAGGGGTTATCGTTATTAAAATAAGTTTTGGCAACTGTTTTGGTCAACGCGACGGTGTTAGGTTGGTCCAGATCTTTTGGAGATCCCTCTAACCAAGGGAAATTTAAGGTGCTGAAATATTCTGATGAAACAAAAGCTGCTTTACCTTCTGTTTTATACAATTGGTCCCCTATCCGCAGCGTCAGATCTTTATTATCCATATATAATGCTGTTCGCTCCACTTGTGGAATTTCACGTGAAATAGCGTTGTACATGGCATAGGATCCGCCTTTGCTATGCTCTACCTGCTCTAGTTTGAGATCCTGTACGACTAGAAAGGTGCGATCTTTATCGGTATGAAACTGATCAAAACTATATTGGAAGCTGTTATAGCTATAGATAAATAAGCTACATGCAATTGCCAAGCCTAAACCAGCAATTGTTAAAAAGGTATAGTAGCTATGTTTCCATAGTTGCCGTAGCGCTGATCTGAAATATGTTTTAATCATAATTTTATTGTGTTGCGTTTACAATATCATTGTTTTTGTCGTCTTGGCGGTTATTCCTCCCGCAGGCTATCAACCGGATTTGCTACAGCTGCCTTGATGGCCTGAGAACTGACTGTCAGCAGCGCGATCAGTACAGCAAGTAGCCCTGCAACGGCAAACATCCACCATTGTATTTCAATGCGGTAAGCAAAATTCTCCAGCCATTTGTACATCGCCCACCAGGCTATCGGTGAAGAAATCACGATAGCGATCAGGACAAGTTTGATAAATTCTGCCGAAAGCATCCCTGTAATACCGGGGACAGATGCGCCGATGACCTTACGGATACCGATCTCTTTCCGGCGCTGGTTTGCCGTAAAAATAGCTAATCCAAATAAACCCAGACAAGCGACAAAAATCGTCAGTCCGGCGAATATGCTCAACAATTTTCCTGTTTTGACTTCGGCCTGATAGGTTTGGGCATAGCGCTCATCGAGAAAAGAATAGTTGAATGGAATATCGGTAGGGAAGGCATCGTATTCCGCTTTCAACTTTTGAATCAGCGCCTCTGTATCTTTTGTCTCTGTTTTGACAATCAGACTCCCAGCTTGATCGCCCAATACCATGACCAAGGGCGAGATGGGTTCGTGTAGCGATTTAAAATGGAAATCTTTGACAACACCCACAACACGATAGGTTTTATTATCCTTATTGGTCAATGTACGGCCAAGGCTTTTTCCTTTCCAGCCCAGATCTTTTGCTGCGGCTTCATTCACAATAATGGATAAGGTATCGTTACCAAAAGCTTTCGAAAAATTTCGTCCCTCATGAAGCTGCATGCCCATTGCAGCAATATATTCCTCGTCTACATCATAACGTAGTGTTTTGACCCATTTTTCGGTGTTTCCGTCCGGATAGACAAAGAAGTTATTGTTGTTGGTTTCTCCAGCGGGTAGGTAAGATGAGCGGGAAATATGCTTGATACGACTGTCTTCGGATAATAGCTTGACGTACGTTTTTTCGTTTTCGCCCAAGGGCCAGCTCTGAATCACAATGACATTCTCTTTCTCATAACCTAATTTGATGTTCCGCATATAATCGAGCTGTCGGACGACAACTACGGTACAGAAAATGAGCCCCACGGAAATAATAAACTGAAAGACCACAAGGCTGCTCCTGAGATTGAACCGTTTTGTAGATCGCAACAAACGTCCTTTTAATACAACCAAAGGGTTGAATGCCGCTAGATATAAAGCAGAATAAGTACTCGAAAATAGACCTACCAATAAGCCGAATGCGAGCAGGAGGGGGATTATTTTGGCAAAATCAAGCTGATGGATTGCAATAGATTTACCCGATAATTGATTAAATAAGGGAAGAGCCAGTAAAACAATCCCGACGGCCAGAAACAAGGCCAGATAGGCCAGCAGAATGCCTTCGGAGAGGAACTGACGGATCAGGCTTTGCTTGTCGGCGCCGAGTACTTTCCGTACACCCACTTCCCGACTTCTCCGGAAACCACTTGCCGTTGATAGGTTCATAAAATTGATCGTCGCGATCAATAGCATAAATAGCGCTATAGCACTAAAAATATAGATATATCGAATATCACCGGATGGACTTAGATCGTAGCCAAAATTGGAATGCAGATGGATATCGGTTAGGGGCTGTAAATAGAGACCTATTGTATTGCCTGATTTTTTGTAATCTTCATAGCTCATTCCGAATCCAGCCATAAACTGAGCGCCAACATGTTTGTCAAATAAGGTCGCTAAGTTTTTCTCTAGACTTTTTAATGAGGTATTTTCTGCGAGCAGTGCATAAGTATAATACTCGGATGTCATCCAGGAGTTTGAACGGGAGTCTTCCAGTGCCGCCATTGAGGTGAAAATATCAAAATGGAAGTGGGAGTTTCTGGGAATATCCTTCATTACCCCAGTAATTTTTAGGATATTTTGATCACCTTTTATGGTGAGATCCCGACCTACAACATCTGTTGTTCCAAAATATTTACGTGCCATGGATTCAGATATTACCACGGTATAGGGCATCTTCACGGCGGTATTCGCATCACCTTTAATAAGAGGCAAGGTAAATATTTTAAAGAAGGAGGCGTCAACATAGGCCATCTGCTCATCACGAAAAACCTTATCGCCAACCGTAAATAAGGGGGCTCCACCTTGTCTCAAACGTGCTGTTTCCTTGACTTCGGCTAATTCAGCCTTCATTGTGGCTGCGACAGGAGGCATAACATGTGCCTCATTCATCGTTCCGCCTTTAACCGTGCCCCGAAAGACGACGCGTACAATTCGATCCGCATTTGTATTGAACCGGTCAAAACTGAACTCATCAGCGACATATAGGCTTATCAGTAAGCAGATCGCAATCCCCAAGGCTAACCCGGTGATATTGATGATCGAGGTGGAAGAATTTCTTCTTAGATTCCGCCACGCTATTTTTAGATTGTTCTTTATCATAATGGGATCGTATTGGTTTGTATTATTGGTTATTCATTCCTCAGACTATTCACCGGATTGCTAAGTGCGGCCTTAATGGCTTGATAACTTATGGTTGCCATACTGATTAATATCGCCATTAGCCCCGCAATCACAAAATAATACCATTGGATCTGGATGCGGTAGCTATAATCCTGCAACCATTTGTCCATTATCCACCAAGCGATTGGTGAGGCTATCAGAATAGCAATAATCACTAATTTAATAAAGTCTACTGACAGCAATGAAGTTACCTGTGTTAAACTTGCTCCAAGGACCTTACGAACCGCAATTTCTTTCATACGTGTCTCAGCCATATATGCGATCAAGGCGAGTAGACCAAGACAGGAAATAAAGATGGTCAAGCCTGAAAATAGCATTGAAATCGTCCCAATAGATTGTGTTTCCTTGAATTTAGCTTCAAAATTTTCGTCGATGAATTTATACTCAAATGGATATTCCGGATTGAATTTCTTAAAGATAGCTTCGATGGTTTTCAAGTTCGCCGCAGTATTGTTGTTTGGATTTAAGCGATAGTGGATATTGGTAAACCAGGATTTAGGGCCAAAGATGACCATTGGATAACCTGCCGAAAAAGGAGATTCCGTGATAAAATCTTTAATTACCCCAACGACGATCCAGTCCTGACCGTCACCGTTTATCGTTTGCCCAACCGGATGCTGCAAGCGCATCTGTTTGACAGCTGTTTCGGACAGTAACATAGCATTACTGTCTGTTGGGTATTTGTATATATCTATATCTCGTCCAGCAACAAGTTTAAAACCCAACGTTTTCACGGCATCGGCATCGGTACTGAAACGGTCAAAGGAGATTCTTTTATCGCTCTCCGTACTGCCCTGCCAAGAGAAGCCCCAGCCATTGCTGTAGCGATCCGTGACTGGGGACATATTTTTTGTCACCGAGAGCACGGCATTGCTGGCCAACAATTCATTTCGAAGAGTCTGGTAGATCTTTCCACCGTTAAGTTTGCCCGTAAATCGGGTTGCAGCAAGTCCATTATCGTTATAACCGCGGTCCCGATCCTTGGTATGCTGGATCTGTTGCGAAACAATGACGGTCGCTATGACCAAGATAATTGCGAGACTGAATTGGACGACAACCAAAATGGAGCGTACACTGATTCCTTTGTTGTATGTGTTCAATTTCCCTTTTAATGTTTTCAGAGGTTTAAAGGAGGAGAGAAAAAATGCAGGGTAGCTTCCCGCCAATACTCCAGTCAACAAGGTGAAGCCAATTAAGAACAACCAGGTATCACTGGACAGGATGGAGATGGTAAGGTTTTTTTCAACCAGATCATTGAAGGCTGGGAGAACTAATACGATGGCTACGAGCGCGAGTATCATTGCTCCAATACTGATCAGGATACTCTCGACAATAAACTGTAGAATAAGACTTTTTCTTTGTGCTCCGACTACTTTACGCACGCCGACCTCTTTGGCTCTTCTCTCGGAGCGGGCCGTGCTGAGATTCATGAAATTGATACAGGCAACAAGTAAAATAAAAACACCGATCCAGGTAAATAAATGAACTAACTGGATCCGCCCTGCAGTATAAGCGCCATTTTCGCTTTTGTTGTAGAGATAAGTGTCTTTGTATGGAAATGCAAAGATTTCGTTTGTTGACTTGATTTCGTTATCACCTACATTGATATGGTTCTGGCTGAAAAGTCTTATTTTAGCATTGAAGTTTTCCAATGTTGTCCCTTCCCGTAGTAGCACATAAGTATAGGTTGAATTGTTAGACCAATTTTCATCTACGAAGCCCATTTTCTTGGCCAAATCCCATGATAGCAGATAATCAAACTGTATACTGCTGTAGCTGGAAGGATCTTTTACGATCGCCTGGACGGTGACTAAATACTTCGATTCTATTTTGATGGTTTTTCCTATTGGATCCGTATCACCGAAAAGAGCCTTCGCATATTTTTCTGTAATGACAACTGAGTTTGCATCTTTAAGCGGATTGGTTTTATCTCCTTTAAGCAATGGATAGCTGAACATATTGAAGAAACCAGCATCGGCAAAAGTAGCGCTGGAAACAAGATTTTTATCCCCATAGCTTGTTAGAAATTTATCATCCTGCTCGATACGTGTAAAGCTTTCGATTTCGGGGAAATCACTTTTCAGTGTTGGCCCCATGATCTTAGGTGTATTTGTCCAGGCCTGTGATTCGCCTTGATAGGTATCGCGGTTACTGATAATATAAAGCCGATCACCTTTTTCATGAAACCTGTCCATGCCCAACATATTCTGCAACCATAAGGCAATAAGTAAGGCACCAGCCATACCGATGGCTAAACCAAAGATATTAATTGCCGAAAAAGCTTTGTTCTTCAGTAAATTTCGCCAAGCTACTTTGATGTATGTTTTAAGCATATTGTTTCTATTGAAATATGAGATAATGGATAATTTTATTCATCCCTTAATGTTTTTACCGGATTGTGATTTGCTGCTCTAATGGCTTGTGAACTTACTGTCACGAAGGCGACCAAAACGGCTGCAGCACCTGCCAGCGCAAAAATCCACCATTGTATCTCAATGCGATAGGAGAAATCTTGCAACCATTTGTTCATTGCCCACCAGGCAATCGGTGATGCCAACACAATGGAAATAATCACCAATTTGATAAAATCTTTGGAGAGCATAGTTGTAATGCCACTAACCGAGGCACCGAGTACCTTACGTATGCCAATTTCCTTGGTTCTTAGTTCTGCAATATAGGACGCTAATCCAAATAAGCCTAAGCAAGATATAAAAATCGCCAACCCCGAAAAGATGAATGCCAGTCGAGCTGTCTGTTGCTGATCTTTAAATTTACCCGCAAATTTTTGATCGACAAATTGATATTCGAAGGGATACGCTGGATTGAATTTTTTAATAATCTGTTCGATTTGTTTGAGCTGATCCTGTACTGACGAGGCTGGATTGGTTCGGATAATTAAATTGTACAGGGATTTCTTGGTTGCATAGATGAGCATGGGTGTTACTGGATTGTAGGGTGAACCACTGATATAATCGTTTATAACTCCTACGATGGTATAGGTGGTACTTCCCCATTTTAAATAAGTTCCTACGGGATTTTTCAAATTCATTTCTTTGATGGCTGCCTCATTCAGGAGTACTGCTGAACTGTCTGCTGCTAGCCTAGCATAGTCGATATCCCGACCGGCAATAAGTTTTAATCCAAGTGTTTTGATAAGGTCACTTTCTGTTCTTCCCAGATTGAAACCCATTTTTTTTCCTTGTTCCGGCGTTGAACCTTCCCAGGAAAAACCACCCCATGCGCTGCCAGCATTACTGGTTATTGATGACCCCGAACGTGTGACAGCAGTAGCAATTCCATTGTTGAGCAGCTCTGATTTAATTGCTTCATAGTTTCCCCCCATATCGCCTTCCATGCCGATCTCTATCAGTTGGGAAGTAGTATAGCCAACATCACGTTGTCCCGCATATTCAATTTGCCTCCGGACGACAATCGTGGCAATAATAAGTATGATGGCAACACCGAATTGAAAAATGACCAATAATTCACGGAAATTCAAAGCGATCTTTTTTGATGAGCGAAATATTTTTAATGATTTTATTGGTTTAAAAGCCGATAGCACAAATGCAGGATATAGTCCCGCCAGTATGCCAGTTAGAAAAATAAAACCGATCAACGAGAGCCAGATTGTTGGATCTGACAAAGCAAGTACCAACGGTTTATCAAATATCGTATTGAATAGGGGAAGCGTCAGTACTGCCAATGTGATCGCAAGTGCTCCTGAGATGATCGCCAATAATAAGGATTCTGTCAGAAATTGTGCGATGAGGTTGAAACGCTGTGCGCCCACAACTTTTCGTATAGCGACCTCTTTAGCCCTTTTTTGACTGCGCGCCGTACTGAGATTGATAAAATTGATACAAGCGATCAATAAAATTAATAAGCCAATTCCAGTAACAATTTTAACCTGATCAATTTTTCCGCCAACAGGGATACCCTGTTCAAATTTCGAATACAGATGCATTTTGGATATTGGATACAAAAAAAGGGATCCTCCCAATTCACTATTGGTCTTTTTCTTGATGATATCGATAAGCTTATTGTTAAAAGCATCTACATTGGTTCCTTTTTTTAGTTGAATATAGGTCGTGAAGGCGATCGTATTCCAGTTTGGCGAATAACCTTCTGCATTTACCAAGGGTATGAGATAGGTAAAATCAAAATTTGTATTGCCTGGAAGGTCCTGCATGATAGCGGAGACTTTATAAGGCTCCTTATTGTCCAATATAATTGTTTGATCTAATGGATCCTTCTCCCCGAAGATACTTTTTGCCAGGCTTTCCGTCAGGATAATATTTCTTGTCTCTCCAAGAGCCTTATTGTTATTGCCTTTTAAAAGTTTAAAATCAAACATCTGAATAAATGCCGGATCGACTTCGTTGCCTTTGGATTTGATTTTTTTGTCTCCAAAAGAGAGTAGCTTGCTAATGCTCCAATACATGCGTGCTGCACGCTCAACTTCGGGATAATCAGCAATCAATGCTGGGGAAGCTTGTCCTGAGGTGTATTCTTGCAAGCTGATTTTACCTTCATCGTTACGGTTTTTGTTCAAAACCTTATAGATGTTTTCTTTATCGCTATAAAAATTGTCAAACTGTAATTGGTTTTGCACCCATATGCCAATAATCAATACAGCAGTCATGCCGATGCAAAGTCCAATAATATTAATAATAGAATAGCTCTTACTTTTCCAAAGATTTCGCCAAGCTACTTTGATATATGTTTTGATCATGTTGTTTCTATTAAAATATGAGATAATGGATAATTATTCATCCCTTAAACTGTCAATGGGATTTGTGACTGCTGCTTTTACTGTCTGAAAACTGATTGTAATAAAGGAAACCAGCAGTGCGCTTGATCCTGCGATAATAAATACCCACCAGTCCAGTGTAATGTGATAAGCAAAATTGTCCATCCAGCGATGCATGGCGTACCATCCCAATGGTATGGCGATCAAAAGTGCTGAACAAACGAGTATCATAAAGTCAACGCTGAGTATCTTGACAATTTTGAATACGGAAGCACCCAATACTTTGCGGATTCCGATTTCCTTTACACGTTGTTGCACAGCATAAGCGGATAGTGCGAATAATCCCATACAAGCAATGGCAATTGTAATAATCGAAAAGAGCTGCATGACTTTTGTCGTCTGTTGATCTTTTAAATAGAGTTTGCTATAGTCATCATTTAGAAAATGATACTCAAATTGATTTTTCGCATCAATATCTTTCACGACCGATTTCACCTGTGCTATTGCGTCCTGAATCGGTGTATTTGGGTTGAGTCGAATGAAAATATTACCAAAATAATAGTATTCAGGAAAAAGTACAATAGGCTTAATCTCATTGTGGAGTGAGGCAAAGTTAAAACTGGCAACAACTTGTTTAATACTGCCTTTACGGCCGTTTAAATTAATTTTCTTACCGACTGCCTGTTGTGGTGTAAACCCCATTGCCGATGCCGCGAGTGTATTGATCACAAAACTATATTCCGGAGATGCGGTATCCCGTGCACGTAAAATATCTGTATCAGAAAGTGGATCGCCTGCTAGCGTTTTAATACGGAAGACTGATACAAAATCTTTTTCAATAGGAATTGCTGTCACATTCATTTCAAAATCGGCAGGTTGCCCTTCAACTTCATTAATGCTATATCCGCCCTGAATATTGACCGGATTGTCATAGGAAGCAGTTACACCCTGAACACTATTGAGCTGCATCAATTTATCTTTTAATAATTGCCGCTCTTTGTCCTGCCATCCCTGCCCATCAATGACCAGCATATCCGTGCGGTCTAGTCCTGTATTTTTGGATTGTATAAATTGCATTTGACGTCCCGCAAATAGGGTACAGATGATAAAAAAGATGGATATGCTGAATTGGAAGGTGACCAATACTTTGCTAAAAGAAATCCCGCTTTGTTTCTCCGCCAATTTCCGTTTGAAAATAGACATTGGTTTTGAGCTGGCAATGGAATAGGCCGGCCATCCACCAGAGATTAAAGTCAATACGATAAAAAATAAAAACAGGATCGCATAGAACCTAGGATCTGTCCATACCGTTAATTGCATTTCGCTTCCCATGTACGAACTGAACACGGGCAATAATAGAAATGTAGCCAGCAAACCTAAAGAAAGGGAGAGCAATACCATCAAACTGCATTCTAAGAAGAACTGCAAGAAAATCGTTTTTCGGGCAGCGCCTAAAACTTTCTTAACTCCAATTTCCTTTTTGCGTTCGATGGCATGTGCCAATATTAAATTTGTGAAGTTAATGCTCGTCAAGATAATAAGCGCAGCTCCTAGAGCCATCAAAATATAGATATATACCAGGTTGCCAGAACCCGCAGCCTTAGAATGCAGATGAATATCTATTAGTTTTTCGATTGAAAAGCTAAATTGATAACCTTGTTTGGTTGCCTCGGCAAATTTTGCTTTGGTGATCTGATCTAATTTCTGTTGAATGGCGCCAAAACTGTCTTTGTTTTTTAGTAGCGCGATGGTGATGTCATTTGCCGAAGACCATTCTGGTTGCTTGTATCGCGCTAAATCTTTGTTGGAAAGAATGGCCGTGAAATTTATCTGTGTATTTGTCGGTAAATCTTGTATGACACCGGAGACTTTCCAGTTGACTTTATCGATAGTTAAGGTTTTTCCCAGCGCGGATTGTTTTGGGAAGTATTTTTCGGCTAGTTTTTTAGTCAATACGATTTGATTCGGTTCAGTTAATGCATGTTTTGCATCGCCCTCGATAAATGTGTAACCTAAAGTGTTAAAAAAATTAGGATCAGCATACATCAGTTTTTTTTCCTTCGTCGTTTCGTCTTTCGATTCTACATTTCCGGCTTTGGAATATTCAAATAATCGGGTCGCCTGTTCGATTTCGGGAAGCTCTGCTTGTAAGGTTGGCGCCAAGGCTGTTGGTGTTACACTGGAATTGACCTCTTCGGTACTATTGGGTGCCTTATAGGTCAGACTGAAATAAGCTAAACGGTCGGCATTTGGAAAAAAACGTTCATAACTTGATTCGTGAAAAATATAGGCTGCTAATAACAGGAAGCAGGTAATGCCCAAACTTAAGCCAAACATGTTTAATAAGGAAAACCCCTTATTTTTTTTGATATTCCGCCAGGCAATTTTAAGGTAATTCTTAATCATCGTATTGAGTTTTTGACTTTTTCATAATTTTCTGTCCAGCAAAGTCGTTTATCTGGATAGATAGGCTTTTGCTGGTCATGCCACAATAGAAATAGCTAATTCAATTCGTTTGCCATAAGTGTAACTTGTTGATTATTAATTGTTGTTTTGTTTTGACGGCCTGTTATATGTTCGGAAACGGACAGTCTGCTGTCCGTCGCCGAACATGTGGATTTACTCGTTCCGTAATGTGATGACGGGGTTAGCCAATGCTGCTTTAATGGCTTGATAACTGACCGTTATTAGGGTGATGCCCAGTGCAGTTAATCCTGTAAGGGCAAATACGGTCCAACTAATTGAAATACGATAAACATAATCGTCAAGCCATGTTTCCATTAACAGATAGGCCAGCGGAGCTGCTACGAGGAAACCGATCAATGTCAACCAGAGGTATTCGGTGCATAATAATTTCCATAAACCAACTTCTGATGCGCCAAGAACCTTACGGATACCAATTTCTTTTTCACGTTGCTCGGTTAGAAATGCGACCAATGCATATAGCCCAAGACAAGAAATCAATATGGCAAGCCCCGTAAAAATACTGGTCAGACTTTTGATCATTTCCATTTGTTCAAATTGCTTGGCATATTCTTTATCTGTGAACGCATAATCAAAGATGAGATCTGGATCAAAACGATTGAATTGTTGAGCGATTGCTTTCATCGTCTGACTGATATCTTGTTGTTCATTCAGTCTGAGTGTTATTTTATTTTTTGGCAGAAAATCAAGAAAATAGGCAGTAGGTGTAATCGACTTAAATGGGGATTCGGATAAGGTGTTCTGTATAATACCGATAATGGTATAGTTGATACCTCTTTTGGATAGCTGCTTGCTCGTCAGATCTGTAACTCCCATAAATTTGGCCGCTGCTTCATTGATGATTACTCCCGTGGAATCTGTCTTGAAATCTTTGGAGAAATTTCTTCCCTTCAAAAAGTTCCATTGTACGGTTTTGGCAAAGTTTTCGTCTATCGTGAAAATCCCCATAATGGATCCTTCCTTTGTTTCATTCCCCTGCCAGTTAAAACCGCCACCAGTTAAAGTGAGTTTGTTTACAAAATTCGAAGTAAGTGAGGCCTCCTGGATCAAACGTTGACCGATCAGTTCTTTTCTCAGAATCTCAAAGTTTTTGGAAATTAATTGACTAGTACTGGTGATGTTGACTAAGTTTGAGCTTTTGTAACCAATCGGACGATCCTTTGTATAGTGCAATTGTTTGATGACCAAATAGGTTGCAATCATCAGAAAGATGGAAATCGCAAATTGTATGATAACCATTCCCTTTCTAGCATTAAATCCCCGTTTGCCGATGTTCATCTTTCCTTTGAGCGCAAGGATCGGATTGAAAGAGGATAAGAATAGTGCGGGATATAGTCCAGCAAGAACACCAATAGAGAGAATCCCCAAAAAGGAGTATAAGTAGAATTGAAGACGCGTAAATGGAACATGCAATGCGGTATTGGTGATGGTATTTATCCACGGAAGAAGCAAAGTACTTACTATAAGGGCTATCAGAAAAGCACAGGATACGGAGAGGATGGACTCAACTAAAAATCCGGCAATCAGTTGCCGACGGTTTACACCAACAGATTTTAGAATACCAATTTCCTTTCCTCTTTTTAAGCTTCGGGCTGTACTGAGGTTAATAAAGTTAATACTGGCCAACAAAAGAATAAATATGCTTATCCAAGCAAACATCCACACATATTGAATTTGTCCACCTGCATTTTTACCATTTTTGAATGAATCATAAAGATTCCATTTGGACATGGGATGCAACAAGATCTCAGGGTTGATATCTGTAAGATTTGTTCTAAAGATATTGGTCAGTTTTTGCTCGAGTCCCGGGATATTTTGTGGGTTCTCGATTTTGCCATACGTGCGAAAAAAGCAGTTTGACCAACTTTCGTCTATACCTTCATTTTTGCGGAGGTAATCGACAAAAGGCAAAATATACGCCAATCCTTGAAAAGTACTATTCTCGGGAATATCTTCAAAAACACCGAGTATATTATATTGCTCTTTTCCGTTGAGCTGAATAGTCTTCCCGATTACATCAGTTGACCCCAATAGACGATTGGCTAATGATTCCGAGATTATCATGGTGGATGCTGCGGTAGGGGTAGAAATATCTCCATGTACAGATTTTAATGAAAACAATTCGGAAAATTTGCCCATTGCATAGAAACCATCGACGTTCAACTTCTTGTCCCCAACCTTAAGGTTGTTACTTTCGTTAGTGACCAATGTAATATCCTGCACCTCATTGGTAAAATCAGATGCAATAACCTTTGCTAAAGGGACAGGAGTAGAGGGACCCGTAGATTTTTCATTATTGAAGGTACCTGTTAACATGACTTGATAGATACTATCATAGTTTTCATGATTGCGGTTGAAGGAAAATTGTTTCAAGATCCACAGGGTGCTCACCAAAGCAACCGTAAATCCCAAAGACAACCCGAGAATATTGATTGCCGTATTTAAGGGGTTGCGTTTAAGATTGCGTAAAGCGGTTTTCAAAAATAATTTAATCATGGCGGTGTTTGATGCTTATGTTTGTTGTTTTTGGTGTACTGATTAATTATCCAATATATAAAGAGTTGATTTTTATGAACACAAGCTATTCGTCTTTTAAACTCTTGACGGGGTTGGCAATAGCTGCTTTGATCGATTGGAAACTAACTGTAAATAGGGCAATCATAATCGTTAGGATGCCCGCACCTAAAAATATTGTTATCGGCACTGTTGTTCTGAAGGCAAATCCATCTAACCAGTTCGAAGTGAAATATAGCGCGACAGGAATTGCAATGATATTCGCGATAATGATCAAAAGCAAAAATTCTTTATTCAGCATTTGCATAATATTGAATACCGTTGCACCGAGGACTTTTCTGATGCCAATTTCTTTGGTTTTCAGTTGTGCGGTATAGGTGCATAGTCCAAGAAGCCCCAGACATGAAATCAGTATCGCTATGATGGCAAAGAAATTAAACAATGTTCCTTGTTTTTGCTCGCTCATATATTGCTGTTGGTAGCTTTCGTCGAGGAAACTATAACTGATCGGCATATCGTCATAGTAGCTTTTCCAGATCTGTCGCAGCGCATGCAACGCCGATTCGGTTCCGGCAGGGTTTGTTTTTATATAAAGCTGCTGGCAATCTTTGGGACTAAATTGAAAGACCATGGGTTCGATCTTTTGACGTACACTTGCGTAATTAAAATCTTTGACCACACCAATAATGGTTCCCGGAACAGTTCGGATCCGTAGACGGGCACCAATTGGATCCTTTAATCCCATCTCACGAACGGCAGTTTCATTGATGAGAAAGTGCGTAGAATCTGCCATCGAGCCAGTGAAATTTTTCCCTTGAGCCAGTTTTATCTTGAAAAAATCAAGTGCATATTGATCCGAATGCGTAATGCTGAACCAAAGATTTGAATTGCTGGGTTTTCCGTCCCAATCGTTATCTCCTGTCGATCCACCACCATATACCATATCCCTTCCAAGTCGAATGACATCACTTACACCTTTATTTTTCAGTAGATCACTTTTGACGGCATCAAAATGTTGCGCCATTTTTGGAGCCATGGAGACAGCTATAATGTTGTTCTTTTCGTACCCCAGGTTCTTGTTGCGTATATATTCCAATTGTCGACCGATGACGATCGTCATTATGATGAGCACAATCGATACAGTAAATTGTAATACGACTAATATCTTTCTAAAATTTGATTTCTTCATTCCGAATCTGCCCTTTAATACTTTGATTGGGTCAAAGTTTGAAAGTAATAATGCCGGATAAATGCTGGTCAATAGTAATGTGCCTATCAACATGATTAAAATATAGCTCCAGAGATCAATACTAGATAGCTGCAAAGAAATATGTTTGCCCGAGAAATTGTTAAAAAAGGGAAGAAAGATAAAAACAATGCTGACTGCTAAAGTCGCAGCGATCGTGAAGAGCAGTGTCGTCTCCAGCATAAATTGGAAAAATAGTTCCTTTCTTCCGGCTCCGATAATTTTACGGATACCGACTTCTTTGGATCTGGATAAGGAGCGTGCGGTAGAGAGGTTGATGTAATTGATACTAGCAATGACAAGAATCATCAATGCGACACCGATAAAGATATGGACTGTACCAATTCCTGCATCGCTGCCATCCATCTGGTAAAGGTGCATTTTCGCTAATTCTTGCGTGACATAGGGCACGGGAGTATCTTCGGGTTTATTGCGTTCATGTATCTTTTGTAATTTCTGAGCTACCAGAGCAGGGTTTGCTTCGGCTCTCAACTGCAGGTAGGTGCCAAAGGAGAAGCTCGACCAATCTTCATCCATCGATGACAGATAGGTTTTATTGTCATAGGTGGTCTTATTTTTGATGTAAGCCTGCTCATTAAACCGTGAAAGGGGGAGGAGCACCTGAAATTGAAAGGAAGAATTTTCGGGATAGTCGGGGATAACTCCGCTAACTATACATAGGTCCTCTATTCCCAATACCACCGTTTTGCCGATTGGATTTTCATCACCAAAATACCGACGGGCGGTAGTCTCGGTAAGAACAACGGAATTGTTGTCGGGAAAGGGTTGTTTCTGGTTGCCCTGAATAAGAGGGAAATCAAAAACACTAAAATAACTTGGATCTACAAAAGCGAAATTCTTTTCTCTAAATCGTTTGTCCTTATACTTGATGGCGGCATCACCGATCCTAAAGATACGTACGGCGTCCTGAACCTCAGGGATTTCTCTCTTAGCAAAACTCCCAACAGGGGCAATGATAGATCCAAATATTCGTTTTGAGATCCCTGTTCCACCCTCAATCCCAATTTTGTAGATAGAGCCTTGATTCTTATGAAAACGATCAAAGGACAATTCATCCTTTATCCATAGTAGTAGGAAGATTCCCACAACTAATCCTGCAGTCAGCCCGAGGATATTGATAGCACTATAGAATTTGTTGGAAAAAATACTGCGCCACGCGGTTTTGATGAAATTCTTTATCATTGTGATCCGTTTTTTAGATTCAAAATTAACTGTATACCATTCTCGCCACCATCAGCTGATCTATTCGTCCCTTAGGCTATCTACTGGATTTGCTTTTGCGGCCATAATACTTTTGGTTGACAGCACGAAGCTTGCAAATCCAATCAGGCTTAGGGCAGATAGCCCAAAAATCCATGGATTTATTTCGGTGCGATATGCGAAATCATTTAACCAATGATCCATAAAGTAATAAGCGATCGGGAATGCAATCAAACAGGCTATAGCCACCAGCGTCAATAAATTCTTAAGCAATAAAAAGGTGATCTGTAATACGGAAGCACCTAGAACTTTACGTATGCCAATCTCTTTTGTCCTTTGGTTGGCTGTAAATATGGTTAAGCCAAATAATCCTAACCCCGCAATAAATACGGAGAGCCCGACAGCCCAGGACAACAATTTGGAAAGTTGTTTTTCCTGTTCATAGAATTGTTGGACAATCTCATCCACAAAGCGGAGGTCGATCTCATCATCAGGGAAGGAAGCTTTGTAAGTGGAGGTAATTTTATCAATTGCTGTTTTCCAATTTTCCGGATGTTTTTGGTCTAAAGCGATATGAAGTACATAACCGGTCTTGCTTCCGATGTAGAGTACAGGTTTGATCGTCTGACGGGCCGAAGCGATGTCAAAATTTTCCATAACACCGACAATAGTGGATTCTCCATTTTCAAAAGTTTTACCAATTGCATCCTGTGGGTTTTGGATACCTAATAATTCTAAACCTTTTCTATTGATCAGCATTTCACTTGTTGAGTCCAGTAAACGAATATTCCTTCCTGCTAAAAGTGGGATTTTATAAACATCCAGATAGCTCTCATCGCCTGACCGGTTATCAAAAGTTAAGGATTTTTTGTCCGGTGATTGATCATACACCATTGAAGTGGTCATAAAACCACTCATTGCCGGTGCAATATTTCCAAAGCTTATCGCTTTTACCTCGGGAAGTTTCAGCAGTTCGTTTTTGAGCATTTGCCCTTTGTCCGAATTTTGAAATGCTCCTGGAATATCGATGTTGATGACTGCATCGCGTTGGAATCCCATATCCTTGTGGGATAGATAATTGATCTGTCGAATCACAATCAGCACACAGATCAGAAAAGCCTGGGCCATCACAAATTGAAAAATGGTCAAGGCTTTGCGTATCCATGCACTTCTGGAAAGATTGGTGTTTTTTCCCAGTTGATTTTTAAGGGCTAATACAGGAGCATATCCTGTCAGTACCCAGGCAGGGTAAAAACCAGCCAATAAGGTGACGAGAATAAGCTGAGCAGATAGGAACAGTAGGATTAATTTTTTATCTAATAAATCCAGACTTAAATTTGGGGGAATAAATCCTTCAAAAACACGTAAAAACAAAGGTAGTAATAGGACAGCCAGTAGTGTCGCTGTTAGGGTGATCAAAAATGTCTCTACTAAAAATTGCTTAATTAACGTGGATTTTGAACTTCCTAATGTTTTGCGAATACCTACCTCTTTTGCCCGTTCAATGGATTGTGCGGTAGATAAATTGATAAAATTAACAGCTCCCAATGCCAATAGAAATATGGCAAGCAAAATTAGGTTGCGGAGTGTTTCGGGCTTGGTCGCTCCATAATTGAAAGTTGAGTCAAAATGAACCTCCGATAGGGGCTGTAAGATAAGTTTATCCTTAAATGTTTTACCATTTTTGTTTCTGTACTTGTTGAGTAGATTTGCGATGTTGCTTTCTACTACATTTGGAGCAGTACCCGCTTTGGTTTTGATCAATACCTGATGGGAATCGGAGATACTGTTCCAGGCTTCCCAATTAAACATCTCTTTCAGACTGTTGTTCTGTGGAATTGTTTTTTCGGAGATAAAACTGTCAAAATTAAAATCTGAATTTTGCTGTGCATTTTCGACCACGCCGACAACCTGAAGGGGAATACTGTCTGCATAGACAATGGTTTTGCCAATGACATTGGCTGGAGACTCATTTCCATAAAATTTTTCCAGTGTTTTTTCTGTTAGCACGATATGACCGGCTGTATTTAGGCTAAGTGGATTTCCGGATAGCCATTTGCGTGGTAAAATATCGAAATATTGGCTGTTGGTTAGTAAAATACGTTGCTCTTTTGGAAAAACTTGAGCTTTGTTGCTAGCGGTCGTGATTTTCAATTTTTGAACATGACTTCGATAGATTGGAGCTATGGCGTCGAGGTTTGGTAGCTCTTCTTCCATAGTTCGTACTAAAGGCATGTATACACCTGCATTTTTAAAATCACCGTTGCTGACAATACGGTAAACCTGTTCGCGGTTGGGAACATTTTTATCGAAACTATAGTCGTATTGAATCATCAAAAAGATAACTAATGTTGCCGTAATGCCAATGGCTAAGCTCATGACATTGATACATGTAATCAACTTATGTTTTTTCAAAAAACGATAGGCTGTTTTTAGTGAGTTTCCAATCATTGTCGTTTAGTTTTAAATTGATTCAACCAGATGAAGATCTATTCGTCCCTTAGACTATTTACCGGATTCAATAGCGCGGCTTTAAATGTCTGGAATCCTATTGTGATAAATGCCACCAGTGTGACCGATACGATCGCAATCAGGTAAGCCCACCATGGCATCTCAATATGATACACAAAATCATTTAACCAATGGCTAAAGAGATAATAAGCGATTGGTCCGGCAATAAGAAATGCAAGAAGGATCAGTTTGATATAATTTGATGATAATAAATGAATAATACCCGGAACACTAGCTCCCAAGACTTTGCGGATACCGATTTCTTTGCTTCGGGCTTCGGTGGTATAGGCTGCTAATCCCAACAGACCGAGACAGGCAATAAAAAGAGTAAGAAATGAAAACATACTCATGACATTGGATGACCGGATTTCATTTTCATATTGGTCTTGCACATGTTGATCTAAAAAGGAAATATCGAATGCAGCTTCTGGAGCAACAGTCGTATAGATCTTCTTTATTTGTTCGATATATCCTTGAACATCTGTTGTTTTATAACGGATCAATAAGTTGCGTGGTGATTCTGAGGGATCATTCATAGTGTAATAGCTGTAACCCCCGATTTCAGATTTAAGGTTTGCATAATTAAAATCCTGGACGACACCGGTGATGATCGAGTTGGTCGGGCTCATCTCGGTGACGATATGTTTTCCAATCGCTTCCTGTGGGGATTTATACCCTAAGTATTTCAGTACTTTCTCGTTGATCAACATATAACAGGTGGAATCTGGACGTCCCCAAATGTCGGGTAAATCTGTTCCGGCAAGCAATTTTAATCCAAGTGTATTTACTGTCTTTCCATAAGTGACACAACTTAGTGTTGGTAATCCCTGTTTATCTGTGCTGAGTTTATAGGTTGTTTTTCCGCTTTCATTGCTTCCTGGTACAGACTGTGCGAATGTGGTGGACAGCGTATGTGATAAGCTTTGGACCTGCTGATTGAGCGTGTTGAGTTTTTCCTGACTCCGGAAAGAACGGATAGGGATAGAGACCACATGTTCAGGTTGATACCCGAGGTCTTTATTTCGGATATAATTCATCTGGGTGAGCATCACACTAATGCCGATGATCAATATAATCGAAATGGTAAATTGGCATATCACCAATATTTGTCTGATCAGAACTGTTTTCCCTTGTTTGTTATAACCTTTATTCATCAATGCGATCGATTTGATTTTCGATAAGAATAAGGCTGGGTAGCTGCCCGCGACAAACGTAATTATAAACCAGGATAGCGCCAATATCCCTAGCATATCCCAGTTTAGAAGTTGTCTGATGGTAATATTTGTACTGCCGATGGAATTAAATAGCGGGATCAAAATAATGGCCAGAACCACGCCGATTGTCATCGCAAATAGGCTAATCGTTGCGGTTTCGACAAAAAAGCGGACAATGAGCTGGCCTCGGGTAGCTCCAAGTACCTTATTTACACCCACCTCTTTAGCATTCTTTTGTGATTTTGCCGTGGCCAGGTTCATGTAATTGATACAGGCAATCGCGATGACAAGAAAAGCAAGAACGGATAGCGTTCGAATGGTGTCAATGTTTCCTATACGTTTGGTAACTCCCTTTCCGAGACTTGATGAGTAGAGATGAACCTTTAATAGTGGTTGCAAGAAAAATTCGGTAAAATATCGGGTGTCTTTTTCTACGTATTTGTCAATCAGCTTTGTTGCTTCTCGCGCAACAGCAGCTGGTTCGGATCCTTTTTTTAGTAATATATACGTTTCATAGCTGGCATTACTCCAATAGACATTTTGTCCCATCCAGGAATCCATAATATTCATGACCATATTACAGTCCAGGGTACTATTTGCAGGAAGATCCTTGAATACACCGGTGACCTGTACAGTATCTCTTTGGTTAATGGAAATGAGTTTTCCCAGTGCTTCATTGTTTCCAAAGAATTTTTCCTTTGTTGATTGGGAAAGTACAATACTTTTTTTGTTTAGAAACGCAGTGTGAACATTCCCTTCTATAAATTGGAAATCAAAGATGGAAAATAACGTTGAATCGGCTAGGTACAATTGTTTCTCATTGAAATTTTCCTCTCCGGCACGTATAGAAGCCGTGGCGCCAAAGCCATCTTTTACAAGTCGCACCATATTATCGACCTGAGCAATATCGGATTTCAGTGCGGGCCCCACTGCATTTGGCAGATTGATCATTTTCTCCCGATTGTATTCTGCCGACAGCTGCATGTGCAAACGATAGATATTATCAGCTTTCGAATACATGGTATCAAAACTCAGTTCCTGACGGATAAAAGCAAATAGCAGCAGGGACACACAGATGCCAATCGCTAATCCACTAATATTAAGGATGCTGAAAAATCGGTTGGCCCGGATACTTCGCCAGGCTGTTTTTATGTAGTTCTTGATCATGATCGTATCTATTTGTTTCGTGCTGATATATTAAGTTTGTTCTTGATTGTATACTATTTATTCGTCTCTCAGGCTATCGACCGGGTTTTGAATTGCTGCTTTTATGGCCTGAAAACTAACGGTAAAAACTGCCGCGAATAGCGATAGGCCTGCTCCGAGCAAAAATGGAGTGGTTGAAATATCTATGCGGTAATAAAAGTCTTCCAGCCATTTATTGCTCAGCCACCAGGTCAGCGGTGCTGCTATGAGAATACTGATCAAAATCAGCTGTACAAAATTTTTGGCCAGCAAATGAAAAATGCTGGGAATGCTGGCGCCGAGAACTTTGCGGATTCCGATTTCTTTGCTACGTTGAAAGGCTGCAAGCGTGATAAGTCCAAATAGCCCCAAACAACCAATGAGGATGGCAACGATTGTACTGCAGTTGATCAGTTTGGCCATATTTTGTTCCTTTTGATAGAGGGAGGCAATGGTCTCATCGTAGAATTTGATTTCTGTAGGATATTCCGGGAAGAACCTGGCATATACTTTTTTAATATCTTCAATGGCGGATTTCCACTCACTACTATTACCTGATAATTTCATATTGAAAGTGTAGGATCCGAAGCTAAAACTACGCAATGCTAAAGGTTTGATTTCTGTATAGAAGTTTTGCGCATGGAAATCTTTAATTACACCAACGATAGGGTAGTTGCTCTGTCCTTGACCAATGTATTTGCCTATTGCCTCTTGTGGAGATTTAAACCCAAAAGCTTTGACTGCGGATTCATTAATCACATAAGCATTGGTCGTATCTGACTGGGTAAGATTATTTCCTGCAATTAATTTCAGGTCATAGACCTCAATATAATTGGGATCTGCATCTTTGAAGTAGACGTCGGATGAGACTTTTTCTTTCCCTGAAGGATTTTGAAAATGAAGCCATGAGGAGGAATAGTTATCTGTTAATGGTAGTGAGCCCACTGAAGCAACGGAAACGCCCTTGATTTTTTTGATTTCATTGAGGAAAGTCTGTTTCTTTTGCTGGTCTATATTTTTGTTCCAAAACTTATTGACCAATTTATAAGGCATATCCAATGTAACAACAGCATTTTTATTGAAGCCCATTTCTTTGTTCAATGTATAAGATAGCTGTTGACCGATGATCAGGGCCGATACCGTAAAGAACTGTGCAATAAAAAACTGAAAGACAATAAGGGTTTTACGCAAGTTGATCTGAGTCTTTCCAATCTGGAATTGTTTTCCGGCCCGAAATAGATTGACAGGTTGCACCTTTTTGATTAACCAAGCCGGATAAGCTGCAGCTATACCCGTTGTTACTGCAAGCAGGATAGCGATAAATAAGCTAGATGAGCCAGAACTGGTAAAACTCTGCACTTTATCGGGAATCATTTCCTGAAAATAGTGGAAAGCTAGTTTGGTCAATAGGACCGAAAATAAGAGCGCAATAAAAATGGTTATCAGGGATTCGAAAATAATTTGAAGAACCAAACTCCCCTGACTGCTACCTAATGTCTTGCGGACTCCAATATCCTTGCTGCGTGCTGGGAGTTGTGCGGTACTGAGATTGACGTAATTAATGCAGGCAAGAGCCATTAAGAAAATAGCAACTGCTACCAGCCCATAAATCAGTGTTTTGCTTGTCTTTTCACCTTTCCAATCTTGTACATGTGCCGCAAAATGAGATTCTTTGAGCGGCATCACTTCTATTTGACACTTATATTCGTTTTCGGCTTTCTGCGCTTCTTGAAACGCGATCCAATTTTTCTTGCCTATTTTTGCTATGGCTGCTTGGATATCGGTATTTTTTACACCATCTTCCAAGCGGATATATAGACGGTTTGTACCACTGACATTTGTCCAAACATAGAGCGGGTATGTTTCATCTTTAACCAGAGCGAACTCGGTGCCATCAAATTCACTGTTAAACGGTAGGTCGGCGATTACTCCAGAAATGGTTTTTGGAATCGTATCGTTATAGAAAATGGTTTTGCCGATCAACTGGTCTACTGGTTGGTTAGGGAAATAAAGCGCTGCCCGTTTTTGAGTCAATACCAAATTATCCGGTGTAGCGAATGCCTTCTCCTGCGAACCTGCGAGCCATTTATAGCCAACGAGTTTAAAATAGTCTGGGGTCGTTTCAGTAACATTTCCGGCGGCATCGGCAAAATCTTCAATCAATTTCTGATCAGCAGTGCCTTTGTTGATGGTAACAGCGGATATGGAATAATCTCGAAATACCGGTGCCACCAGTTCGACTCCTGGAATTTCTTTCTTTATGGCCTGATGAAATGGCTTCGCAATACCTGGATTATAAGTCGCTTTTCCCTCATTACCAAATTTAGATATTAAACGATAACTACGCTCCAATTGTGGAATACCCTCCTCGAAACTGTATTCATAATTAACAATTTTGAATATCATCCAACAGGAGGTAATGCCGATAGACAATCCGACAATATTCAGTAGTGTGAACAATTTATTTTTCAAAAGCTGGCGAACAGCCGATTTCAATATAAGCGTATTCATTGTTAATTATTTTATGATGATCATAAAGGTTCTATCTTATTTATTCATCTCTCAGACTATCTACTGGATTGGCTTTAGCGGCTTTAAACGTTTGGAAGCTAACGGTAACCAAGGCAATTAGAACAGCTGAAAATCCGGCAAAAGCAAACATCCACCATTTTGGCTCAATATGGTAAGCAAAATTATCCAGCCACTTGTTCATTGCTATCCATGATAACGGTGTAGCGATACAGAGCGCAATGACTAATAGTCTGATAAAATCGGAAGAAAGCAGCAGCACTAAATTGTATATAGATGCGCCAAGGACTTTGCGGACCCCGATTTCTTTGGTACGCTGTTGAGCAGTATAGGTCACCAATCCTAGTAAACCCAAGCAGGCAATGAAAAGAGCGAGGCTTGAAAAGGCTGTAAAGAGTCTTCTGAAGTTATAATCGGCTTCGTATTGACGGTTAAAATTATCATCTAAGAAACTATATAGAAAGGGACGGTGAGGGGCGAGTTCGGCCCACAATTTGCCCATTCGGTCAATTGTTTGCTGATTGACATTTTGTAGATTCACGGTCAGATAACGACTGCTACTTGGCTCAAGTCGTAGCGCTAATGGCTCAATTTTGCGATGTAGGGACAGGTAATTGAAATCTTTTACAACGCCGATGACCGTGCCTTCTTTGCCCCACTGTCTAAATTGTTTTCCGATGATATCCTGTGGATTTGAATAGCCCCATAATTTGGCTGCTGATTCATTGATCACAAGTGAATGGGCGCTATCTGCTGGGAAATCGCGTGAGTAAGCTCTTCCTGCTGCCATCTTGATGCCCATATTGGGGATAAAGTCTATATCTACTTCATATAGCGACGGAGCGAAATTGGTCATTTTGCCATCGGTAGACATAATTTCTGTTCCGGCATTTGGAAAAAATGCTCCTGGTACGGTGCGTGAAGCTGTCACCGACTGTACATCTTTATCTTTTGCGAGTGTATTTTTGATTGCCTCTAAGTTATTGTTGACTTTTTCATCGAAATTATAGTCGATGATTAGACGTTGTGCTTTTTGAAATCCAAGGTCTTGCTGTTGCAGTTGATTCAATTGGGAGAATACAATCACCGTACCTGCAATTAATGCAATAGAAAGACAGAATTGAAAGACGACGAGACCCCGACGTAATAATGTCCCACCTTTACTGTTGCTAAACGTCCCCTTCAGAACTTTAATCGGTTTAAAATTTGCCAGGATCAATGCGGGGTAGCTGGCGGCTAATATCCCGGTTATAAGTGTTACTAAAAAGAAAATCGTCCATGTGGTGCCGTTAAGGAGGGTTGAATAACCAAACTGTTTACCTGAAAAAGCTTCCATAAAAGGGAGAAAGGCAATGACCAAAGCGATAGCTAATATACCGCCGATAAATACGAGTACCAGCGATTCAGACATAAACTGTAGAATGAGATTGCTTTTATTGGCGCCAATGGCTTTTCGGACACCGACTTCCTTGGCACGCTCCATGGATCTGGACGTAGCAAGATTCATAAAATTGACGCAGGCAATCAGCAGGATAAATCCGCCGATAATCGCGAAAATGTACAAATTTTGAAAGCTACCCGTTGTTCCCGGTTGGCGATCCGCAGTGGAGTGCATATATGCTTGAAGCATGGGCTCGAGATGGAAACCGTATTTTGAGCTGGCGTTTTCATGTACTTGGATGTGCCGTTTAAGAAAGTCAGGTATCTTCTGATTGAATTTTGTAGGATCAAATTCTTTCGATGTCAAAAAATAGGTATAAAAATCTACATAGTCCCAACCTTCTTTTTCAAATACATCTGGTCGTCCTTTCCGAAAGGTACTCATGGATAGTAAAGCATCGAAGGTAAAATGTGAGTTGGCTGGTACATCTGCCATCACGGCTGTTACGGTATACAGGCCGGCATCTGCACGGCCAGCAGCTAATCCCCCTTCAATGGTTTTGCCGATAGGGTTCTGGTCACCGAAATACTTTTTAGCGGTGCTTTCTGTCAATACTACAGAATATGCATTTTTTAATGCCGTATGTGGATTACCAGCCAAAATTTTCCAGCTGAATACATCGAATGCTGTAGAATCCATGAAAAATACATTTTCTTCCTGGAATCTATTTTCTCCTTGTTTGAGTAGGATGGACGTTTGCCCGGAGAACTGAACGATCTTCTCGATTTCCGGGAAGTCGGCTTTTAGGGCTTCTCCGATCGGGGCATTTCCCCAGATCTGATGTTGTTCTGTGCTGCCGACTTCTTTATAGTCATGTACGACGCGGAAAATACGGTCTTTGTTGACATGATATTTATCGTAGGAAAGTTCATGCTGCACATAAATAACAATTAATAAACAGCAGGCCAAGCCAATGGCGAGGCCTACAATATTTATGGTGGCATAACCTCTATTCTTTAGAATATTGCGCCAGGCTATTTTAATATAATTTTGTATCATGATCGCTGTTTTTTATGAAAGTTTATCGGGGTTATTCTTTCTATCTTTTTCCGAGATATTATAACCTTCCGACATATCATTATTTTATTTATTTGTCTTTTAAACATTTATCGTGATAAATATTGCTCTTACTTCTAATTGAGATGATGTAGGTAGAGATTGCAATGGGCTCACTATTGAGACCCATTACTTTCTCTGATCACTATTGAGCTTCTTTTATTCATCTCTTAAACTATCTACTGGATTTGCACGTGCGGCCCGCAATGATTGAAAACTTAATGTCAAAAATGCTATTCCTATCGTGAGTACCGCAGGTATAAAAAATAACCACCATTGTATCTCAATTTTAAATGTGATATCCTGCAACCATTCGTGTGTGGCCCACCATGCAATTGGTGTTGATACCAAAATTGAAATAATGATCAGTTTGATGTAATCTTTAGACAGTAGACCAATGATGCCCGCAACGGTACTTCCCAATACTTTGCGGATTCCAATTTCTTTTGTGCGTTGTACAGTTGTTATCGTAACTAAACCAACGAGACCAAGGCAGCTCAGCAATAAGGTGATTGCTGTTGCCAGATTGATAATCTTGGACAGTCGTATATCTGTTTCATAAAGAGATTTGATCTCCTGGTCATAAAAGCGATAGCTGAATTTGGCATGTGGATAAATGCTTTTCCATTCCTTTTCGAGGTTCGCTAAAGCAGTCGACCATTTTTTAGAATCATGGTCTAAACGGACATTGATGTGTCCAAGGGGGCCTCTATTGGTTGAAGCCTCCATCACAATAGGGTTTAACTGCTGGTGAAGATCTTTGCTGTGGAAATTAGCTATAACACCTACAATTTTTACATTTTTGTCTCTGGAGATAACAGATTGTCCGATTGCTTCGTCAACACTTTTATATCCCAGTTCGGTCATTGCTTTTTCGTTGATTATAATCCCCGAACTCGTATCGGACATCATTAATTTGCGGCCAGCAAGAAGTTTTATATCATAGAGGTCAATGTAATCCTGATCAACATACTTGTATTGCATGATTCTATTTTTGATTTCCTCTTCGCCATATTTACGGATTCTATTTCCCCAATAACTATTATCCATAGGAAAATGTCCCAAGGAGACACGGGCGATTTCCGGATATTTGGATAAGGCCTGCTTAAATACAAATGGATCTGTTGTTGCTTTATCTGCAGCCCGATTGGGAATTGATACGGTCACAATAGCATCTTTAGTAAATCCCAGATCGCTCTTGAGCATATGTTTGATCTGAATGGTGATCACGAAAGTGCCAATAAGGAAAACCTGAGCGATAATAAACTGAAAAATAATCAGTCCTTTGCGGAGGTATACGCCTTTGTTTGAGTTATTGGATAAACTCTTTATTTTCATGACTTCGATCAATTTTACTTTGTTAATCAATATCGATGGATATATTCCAGCGAAGCATGTGATTAAGACAAGTAACCCAATGATGAATAACAACAAATTGAACTGATCGTCGTAGTTGTTAATGTCCGAAGGGATAAAATCGCTGAACAGTACTTCCATCATTTTTGTAAAAGGCCAGGAAAGCAAGAGGGCGAATAGTGCGACCAAGAAAGTCTCTGTTAAAAAGCTTCGGGTCAAATAGACTTCCCGTTCCCCCAGTGTTTTCCGTATACCGATGGATCGCGCGCGCATAGGCACCATCGCGGTACTTAGATTGATATAATTGATTGCAGCTAATACAAGTAGAAAAGCAGCTATTCCAATAAGTCCATAGAGTACTTTGATATTGCTGTGATTTTGTATAGTTGGGTTAAAATGTAGCTCAGATAATGGTGAAAAACGGGCAGTTTGCTTATAGTTCTCTTTTTTATATTCTTCGCCATTCATCTGCACTAATTTTTGATCGATGGTATTGGCAAGATTTTTAAGATGATCGACAGATTTGACTTTGACGAATAACTGATAATAGTTCATCAGCATCATCCAATTGTTTAGGTTCGGATCCTGATCAGGTATTTTGATAAATTCCTTACCAATAAAAGTACTTGGATAACTTAAGTCTTCTACAATGCCAGATACAGTAAACTGTGTCGTATCATAAGAAATGGTTTTGCCTATAATATCCTGACTTTGCAGTTTTGGGAAATAGGCTTTCGCACGCGATTCGGTAAGAACAACTTCATTTTGGAGCTTGAAAAGCTGATGCGGACTTCCGGCAAGCCATTTGTAGGGGACCATTTTAAAATAGTCGGCTGTCGTTGCAAAAATCTTTTCCTGTCCGGCAAACTCTGTGGGCGTTTCACTTTTGGAAGCTGGTGTTACGATTTCAAAATAACGATTATAATAAGGTACAACCAATTCGACATCTTGCGAGTTCTCTTTCAGGTAATAAGGAAGAGGAAATGGTACTGCGTCAAAATCTCCGTTTTCTTTTTCACTTTGTGTATGTGAGAATACTTTGTATATCTGCTCTTTGTCTGGATGTTGTCGGTCAAAACTAAATTCATAATTGACAATACGAAAGATAAACCAACAGGCGCTTATACCTATGGCAAGTCCCAATACATTCAGAAAAGTAAAAAGACGATGTCGCCAGAGTTGTCTAAAAATCAATTTCATATTACTCATTACAATTCGGTTTTATTGGGTTTATTTTTTTTAATGTCTCTTTATTCATCTCTTAAACTATCTACTGGATTTGCACGGGCAGCACTGACGGATTGATAACTCATGGCTAAAAATGCTACGCCAATAGTTACTATCGCTGGAATAATAAACATCCACCAGCTGAGCTCTATTTTAAAAGCAAAGTCGGTTAGCCATTTATCAATCGCCAACCAGGCAATCGGTGTAGCAATTAGGATCGAGATAACAATTAGTTTGATATAATCTTTTGATAGCAGTAGCACAATTCCACTGACCGTGCTTCCCAAAATTTTTCGGATACCGATCTCTTTTGTCCGTTGATGCGTAGTTAATGTCACTAAGCCGATCAATCCCAAGCAGCTTAATAGAATGGTAATTGAGGTTGATAAATTGATTATTTTATAAAAACGATAGTCTTTCTCATAGAGTTCCTTGATCCTCTCGTCATAAAATTGGTAGGTAAATGGTGCATTTGGATATACGTTTTCCCATTCAGCCTTTATGGATGCAATCGCTTGGTGCCATTTTTTAGGATCTCCATTTAATTTAATATTAATATTCTGCAGCGTGCCCTTGTCAGCTGATATTTGCATAGCAAGGGGCTCTAATGGGGCGTGGAGATTAAAGTTGTGGAAATCGGCCAGTACGCCGACAATTGTCGTTGGACAATCGTTTACAGAAACGGTTTTTCCAACGGTCTCTGTAGGGGATTTAAATCCAAACTTACTAATGGCTTTTTGATTGACCAGTATTCCTGAAGTTGTATCCGAAAGTTTGAGTGCCCGGCCGGCCAGTAGTTTCATTCTAAATACATCCAGGTAATTTTCTTCGATATATTTAAAAGGCATATTGACCATGATCTGACCGGTATCGCTCTGCATAACGATATTATTTCCCCATTGGTCGTTATTCATTGGGAGGTGGCCTAGCGAAACCTGATCAATTTCAGTATATTTTTGGAGAAGCTCCTTCAACAGAAATGGACTTTTACCGGAATCTTCCGCTTTTCTATTTGGTAGTTTGAGTGTAATGACAGCATCATCCTGAAAGCCAACATCGCTGTTTAAAGCATGTTGTAGCTGCAAGCCCATGATCACTGTCAGGACAACAAAAGCCTGAGCGATTACAAATTGAAAGACAATGAGGATCTTTCTGAGCGAAATACCACCAAACGAAATTTTGTCTGCTGCATGGATTTTGATAGCTTCTACGACATGTACCTTATTGATGAGGTAAGCTGGATACAGACTGGAAATTAACGTCAAAAGGGTAATAAGTCCCAATAGAAAGATAAAGACTGGTAGACTATCTGAATAGGCGTTTATATTTTCCGGAAAATATGTGCTAAAGGTAAGTTCAAATATCTTGACCAATGGCCAGGAGAATAACAACCCAAATAGGCAGGTAAAAAAGGTTTCTTTGATAAAGGACAGTGTCAGGCGTCTGGGCTGTTCTCCTAATGTTTTCCGAATACCAATTTCTCGGGCCCGGGCAGGAACACGGGCAGTAGTCAGGTTGATATAATTGATACTTGCCAGTATAAGTAGAAATACGGCTATACCTATAAGTCCGAACAACACCTGCTTGTCACTTCCATTCAAGATGAATTTATTGAAATGCAAGTCCGTCAGTGGTGCTAACTCATAACCAGCCGTTATATTGTGCTGTTTAAATTTCTCGCCAACCATCTCCTGAAACTTCTTGGTTGCTAGTGCAATTACTTGCGAAGGCAGTCCATTTTTAGTTAATTTAACATACACATGGAAATTTGAACTTGAATTCTCCCAATTGTCTGCTTCCTGAGGATTGGGAGTTACACGGATAAATTCTTTGTCGACAAAACTGCTCGGATAGTCTAAGTCTGCAACAACTCCGGTTACTGTAAGAAGCTGATCATCGTATTGTATCGTTTTGCCAAGAAGGGATTTTAAATCTGCATCGGGGAAGTATTGTTTTGCACGGGAGGCCGTCAGGATAACTTCATTGTTGTTTTTGAGTGCGGTATTCGGATTACCAACAATCCATTTGTAGGGAACAAGTTTAAAATAATCCGTGGTGGCTGCAACAATTTTGTCCTGGGCATTGAATTCCAATGTTTCATTGTTGGAACGCTTTACCTTAATGCTTTCAAATGATCGGTTAGCGATAGGTGCAACCAATTCTAATCCGGTCAGGTCTTTTTTTAAATTAGTGCCGAGATAAGTGCCAAGAGGGTAGGGGGTCCCATCAAAGCGATGGATATTTTCACCTTCCTTAAATGCCGAGTAAAGTTTATAAATCTGTTCCTTGTCGGGATGACTCTGGTTAAAACTGAATTCGTAATTGACAATTCGAAATACAATCCAGCTTGCGCTGATCCCGATCGCTAGACCTATGATATTAAGGAAAGTAAATAGACGGTTACGTCCCCATTGTCTCAAAATTAATTTTAACCCTTTCATCGTTTTATACTTTAAACTCGTTTAATAACTCTTGGTCCTTTATAGGTTAGCGTTTTAGATTTTTAATAACATTTCTTGTCCTAAAAATGGGCCACTAGCTTTGCTAGGATCCTAATGATGTCGTTTCCATAATGACCTGACCATCCAGCATACGGATGACGCGATCCGAAAATTTGGCGTCGTGTTCACTGTGGGTTACCATGACGATGGTTGTGCCAGCTTCGTTCAGTTCGGTCAAGAGCTGCATCACTTCGTTACCATTGTTGGAATCCAGATTACCGGTAGGCTCATCGGCAAGAATTAATTTGGGATTATTGACGACAGCACGGGCAACGGCTACACGCTGTTGCTGTCCCCCGGAAAGCTGTTGCGGAAAGTGGTTGCGGCGGTGCATGATCTGTACTTTCTCCAGTACTTCTTCGACACGTTTCTTACGTTCGGCTGCAGGGACATTGGTATAAACTAGAGGAAGTTCCACGTTTTCGAATACCGTCAGTTCATCAATCAGATTAAAACTCTGGAATACGAAACCGATATTGTGCTTACGCAGATCTGAACGGCCGCGTTCCTTAAATTTGGCCACTTCGATCTCGTTGAATAAATAGCTCCCTTCATCCAGATCATCCAATAGTCCGATTATATTCAGTAAAGTTGATTTGCCACAACCAGAAGGGCCCATCACGGCAACAAATTCACCTTCTTTTACGTGAATATTCAAATTGTTCAATGCGACAGTCTCAACTTCTTCCGTGCGGTAATACTTTTGAAGATTGGTTATTTTAATCATATTTTTTGCGCTCATGGTTTTATGTTTTGGGCCCTAGGCAATCGCTTTAGGCGGTTATTATTCTGTTTAATTCTATTCTTTTAAATTGTTTATTTTTCTGTTTATTCGTCTCTGAGTGTTTTGGTCGGATTGGCTATCGCTGCTTTAAAAGCTTGTGAGCTAATCGTTAATAAGGCTATAATTATTGCAGATAGGCCACTCAGTACAAAGACTGTCCAAGAAATAGTAATATGATGTGCATAGTCTGCGAGCCATTTGTGCATGAAAATCCAGGCAATCGGGAATGCAATGATACAGGAGATACCAATAAGGATAATAAATTCGCGATTGAGCATCTGAATAAGACCGGAAACGGAAGCACCGAGGACTTTGCGTATACTGATCTCTTTGGCACGTTGTTCTGTCGCAAAGGCAGCTAAACCAAATAGGCCTAGGCATGAAATAATAATCGATATGATGGCAAATACGCTGGATAGCTGTTGTATAAAAAGTTCAGCCTGAAATTTGCTATTGAAGGTTTCATCCAAAAATTTGTAATCGAAAGGAAATCCGGGATTATTTTTCACAATAATCTTTTCAATTTGCTGGATAGCTTGTGGCAGGTCAATCCCTGCTTTTGTACGGATATTCAATAGACCGCTCTCTCTGACCAGGGGTACAAATAACATGGGATCTGGATCGGCATATACGTTGTTATAAACAAAGTTTTTGACGACTCCGGCAATCGTGTAATTCTCTCCGCCGTAATTGAGGATACTACCCACTACATGACCATCTTTGCGGATTAATTTAGCAAGGGTTTCATTAATAAGAACTGACGTGCTGTCTCCTAGTAAATTGGCGTGGAAGTTTCTTCCATCAAACATTTTAAGATCTAATGCTGGTACTAAGCCTTCATCGGCACGCAACATTCCGATCAGAATACTCTTGTTGGGATCTTTTCCTTCCCAATTGAAACCAGATGTATTATTGTAAATGTTGAGAATACTCACATCACTGACACCAACCTGCTCCACTAGCCCGGTTGCGATGAGCTGGTTTTTGATCAGGGGAAGATGTTTGGCCATGTCCCCTTGCAATGCTGTGGTCAATACCTGGCTCTTGTCAAAACCTAGGTCTTTATTTTTGTTATGTTGTATTTGCTGATAAATGATAATCGTACAAATGATCAGTACAACTGATGCGGTATACTGTAGCACAACCAATCCCTTGCGGATAAGACTTCCGGTCCCAGCTTTCTGCTTTGCTCCTTTGATGGTCGATAGTGGTTTAAAAGCGGACAGAAAGAATGCGGGATAACTTCCTGCAAATAGTCCGCATATTAAAGTAATTGTGATGACAAAGGCAAGATGCATCGGTTTTAATAAATCGACCTGAAGGTCTTGGCCAATCATGGTATTAAATGGCCGAATACAAATATAAACCAATAAAATAGCAACTAATGAGGAAATAGAGGCTAGGACCAATGATTCTGCGAGAAATTGTCCGATCAGCGATTGACGACTTGCACCAACAACTTTGCGCATACCGACTTCTTTTGCTCTTTTTTCGGATCTGGCGGTAGCAAGATTCATAAAATTGATACAGGCAATCAGCAAAACGATCCAAGCAATAATGGTGAACAGACGAATATTTTTTAAGCTTCCTTCTTTCTCATTTCCACTGTTATCAAATCGGTTATGCGTAATCCATCTTTCCATAGGATAGAGGAAGTTTTGTGAAAAAGTAACCTCGCCATTGGTTTTGTTTTTGACGTAGTTCATGAGCTGTTTGTTGATTTGATCAACATTTGCCTTGTCTTCAACCTGAATCAAAGTCTGGAGACCATTATTGTCCCATCTGGTCAACCAGTCTTGGGTAGCCTCAAATTTTTTGAAGGGAATTAACCATTGAAATTCATAACTGCTATTTTTAGGGAGGTCCTTTGTAATGGCTGAAACGATGTAAAGATCTTTGTTATTGGTCTTCACTGTTTTGCCTAACGCTGGTTGACTACCAAATAATTTTTTCGCACCAGATTCTGATAAAATGATGTTATCTACTTTGTCAAATGCAGTCTTACGATCTCCTTCCATAAATTCAAGGGAAAGTACATCGGCAATGGTCGCGTCAGCATATAGTCCATTTTGAAATAAATTGTTGTCACCAACGGAGAATAACATTGGGCTATTCCATGTCATACGTACGGCATGTTTAATGCCCGGAATCTCTTTCGCTATATTTTGTGCCAGGGGACCGGGGGTTGATTCGAACACAAAGGTTGCACCATCATAGGTCTGTTTTGACTTGACGACGTAGATATCTTTTTTGTTTGGGAAGTTATCGTTATAACTTAACTGATTTTCTACCCATAAAAAGATCAATGATGCCGCTGCAATGCCGATCGCTAACCCAAAAATATTGAGAAAGCTATAACCTTTGGTTTTCCAAAGGTTACGAAAGGCTGTTTTTATAAAGTTCTTTATCATCGTGGTATTGCGTAATCGGTGTTGCTTATTCAGATTTTGGTTAAATGAGCCAGTGGATTACCACTGGCTTTATTTTTTCAATTCAAATTTACCTCTTGATACTTAATTCCTGGACTTTATCATAGGTTTCGTAGCTCGATACGACTACCTTGTCTCCGGGTTGCAATCCTTTGATCACTTCATAGTATTCCGGATTCTGTCTGCCCAGTTGGATGTCAACACGATAGGCTGTATTTCCATTCTTATCGAGTTTGAAGATCCAGTTGCCACCTGTCTGCTGATAGAAACCACCTTTAGCTAATAATAATGCTTTCGTTTCATCACTTAAGGCGAGACGTATCTGTAAAGTCTGTCCACGGCGGATTCCTTTGGGTACTTCATTGATAAATTCCATATCGACCTGGAAGCGGCCATTGGTTACCTGTGTATATACCTTTTTAATACGAAGCTTGTAGGTTTTGTCACCAATGGAAAACTCGCCCTGAAGATCTGGGAAAATACGGTTGATATAATGCTCGTCAATATCAGCACGCACTTTAAATCCGGTCAGTACGTCAATCTGTCCCAAACGTTCGCCCGCATTTTTGTTCTGTCCGATTTCAGCATCAAAAGCGGTTAACTGACCATCTACAGGTGCGCGTACAATAAGGTCGCCGATTTTCCGTTTCATTAATTCCAATGCACTTTGCGTACGTTGGTAAGTCTGTTTATCTTGATTGGTTTTTTGAGCGTTGGATATTTCGTCTTGTTTTAGAATCTGTTTTGTTAGATTGACTCGTTCCTTTTGGTAATTATATTCGTTTTTTGATTTTTCAAATTCCTGTGTGCCAATGGCTTTTTCCGCGAGCAATTTTCTGTTTAAATTATAGATACGCTCGGCTTCTCTAAAAGCCTGTTCGACATCTGCCATCTGGTTGCGGTTGGTAATAGTTGCTTGTTGGGCATTAGTCTGAGCGATCTGCGACTGTGTCAAAAGGTTCAGTACTTGTGTTTCCTGTTGAACTAACGTGAGTTCCTGATCTGTATTGGATAGACGCATAATCGGATCACCTTTTTTTAAGACAGTACCATCTTCAACAAATTTCTCCTCCACACGACCACCTACAGAAGCATCGAGATAGATGCTACTGATTGGAAGCACTGTACCATTGATTGGAATGAATTCCTGAAAGTTACCATTTTTTATTTCGACAATAGAGATACGGTCCGCTTCTACATTTAGCTTGCTTTTGCCCGAGGTAAAGTAAAAACTAGCGCCGATTAATCCAACGATGCCAGCAATCCCTACAATGGTCATAATGCGTTTGCTATTCCACTTCTTCTTTTCTAAAGGTCTGTCCATAATTTAATATCAATTTGCTATGTAACTATGAAAGCTGTGCCAATAATTTAACCTGTTGATTTTTAGTTGTTTATTTTGTTTGTACTGCTGTTCGGTGTTCGATAGCGGACACTTCATGTACGATGGCGTACAACCTCGGTCCTATCTGCGATTTTTACGGTTTATTTTTATTGTCTTTTAATAAGATTGTGTGGGTGTTCAATATCGGACAGTTGATTGTACGAACTTGGACATTGATCGTTCGTGGTTTTGTGCATCTTGTTGATAATCAGAAATTTTATTGTTTGGCATGGGGATGGTCTGCTTGGAAAACAAAAAGTGGATATGAAGAGAATCTATATATATAGTACATTGTGTTTTTTGCTGACTTATATGAAAGTTGACGCACAGCAGACTGAGCAAGGAACAGGGGAGAAGGATGTTTTAAAAATAGAAGCTGCCGCTAACGGAGATAAGCAAGATGCAAAACGCAGCTTGGCCGAATGTATCCAGTTGGCGATAAAAGCCAATCCTACCTTATTACAAAATGAATTAGCTGTTAAACGTGCGGAGGTGAATCTTTCACAAGCCAAATCGAATCGATTACCTGATTTAAATGGACGTTTAGGTCATAGCCTTACCTCGGGGCGTTCAGTTGATAACTCCACAAATCAATATATTACGAGAAATAATTCCTCTGGAAATTTTTCGTTGGACGCTAGTGTACCCGTTTTTAATGGATTTCGCATATTGAATGATATTCGGATGCGTGCAGATGCGAAGACTGCTGGAAAACTTGAGTTTGATTCGCAGGTCAACGCGTTGAAACTGGATGTTATTACGGCTTATATTCAGGTGTTAACAGCACAAGATGTGTTGAAGCAATCGGAGATGCAAACAGAGGTCACGCGTGAGCAGGTACGTCGTGCTGAAGCGATGCAAAAAGAAGGAGCAATTAATCCCGGTGATTATTTTGATCTAAAAGGGCAACTTGCTAACGATATTAATACGATCGAAAGCAATAAACAGATCCTTTATACCAATCGTGTAAAGCTAGCCAGTTTTTTAAATGTTGAAGAGGCGCACTTGGGCGATTTGCAGGCATTGGAATTAAAAGCTGATGCACAAAAATTGGACGCTATAGCACTTTATAAATTAGCGACGGAGAGCCTTCCAGATATTCCTGCACTGGAATGGAAAATTAAGGCCGCCGAAAAGAATATTAAAATAGCACAATCATCCTATTGGCCTTCTTTATCTTTAAATGGTGGATTGAACTCGAATTATTCCAAAAATGGAATGGATGGGGATTATTGGTATCAGATGCGAAATAATGTTGGGAAGTATGTATCACTAAATCTTTCAATACCTGTTTTTAATAGATTTAAGGTTAAGAATGATGTTAAACTGGCTAAATTGGATTTGGAATCAAGTAAATTTCAACGCGAGATTGCACTGAATAATTTGAGGGCCGAGACAGCAAATGCGGTTTTTAACCTGAAAAATGCCAGCAATACAATCACTCAATTACATGAGCAAAATACAAATTACGCTGAATCATTTCGCATCGCTAAGGTAGTCTTCGAGCTGGGAAACAGTAATTCGGTCATATTTTTAACTGCAAAGACCAAATATGATAATAGCCAGATTCAATTGGTTGTCAAGCAATATGAATGGTTGCTACAAAAATATATCAATGATTATTACGCAGGCTCGTTAAATTTATAGTTATCTTAGTGTCTGAATGAAGCCAGGGAATATGAAAAAAGCATCTATTTTAGTTGTCGACGATGACCAAGATTTACTTACAGCAGCAAGGATCTTGCTAAAACCTAAAGTCAGCCACGTTCAAGTCGAATCTAATCCAGAGAACCTGATTGGGCATTTGGAGAAAATGCCTTATGACCTTGTGCTTCTGGATATGAATTTCAAAAGCACAATCAATACCGGAAATGAGGGTTTATATTGGTTGTCGCGGATCAAGGAAAAATTCCCGCAGGTGCATGTGATTATGATCACTGCCTATGGTGCGGTAGATCTGGCTGTAAAATCGCTGAAACAGGGTGCCGCTGATTTTGTGGTCAAGCCTTGGGAAAACGAGCAGCTGCTGGCAACAATTGAAAGCACACTTGCTGAATCAAAAAATAAAGAGAAGAAAAATAAGAGTTCGTTGTTGCGCTCCAGCAATAGCCCGGATCTGATCGGTAACTCAGTGGTCATGGACGAACTGCAATATAAGCTTGAGAAAATAGCACCAACGGATGCCAATATCTTGATCTTGGGTGAAAATGGTACAGGTAAGGATTTAATTGCGCAGGCTATTCAACGGCGCTCATTACGTTCGGATCAGGTCTATGTGAAAGTTGACGTAGGAGCATTGACGGAAACTTTGTTTGAAAGTGAACTTTTCGGCTATAAAAAAGGGGCATTCACAGATGCACGTGAAGACCGTCAGGGACGTTTTGAAGCGGCAAATGGTGGAACGTTGTTTCTGGATGAAATCGGAAATATCTCCTTACAGCAACAGGCCAAACTGTTAACTGTACTGCAAAATCGACAGGTTACACCGCTGGGTTCTTATCAACCGATCCCTGTGGATATACGCCTAATCTCCGCAACAAATGTATCCCTTAAACACTTGGCCGACGAAAGCCGTTTTCGGAAGGATCTGATTTATCGGATCAATACCGTGGAAATTCAGGTTCCTCCTTTACGGGATAGGGGAGAAGATATTAGACTATTGGCGGCACATTTTCTGGATATCTATGCGAAGAAGTACAATAAACGGATAGAAGGATTTGAACCGGATGCCATAAAAAAGCTCTTTGCTTACCACTTTCCCGGAAATGTGCGTGAGTTACAATACAGTATCGAACGGGCTGTAATCATGGCCGATCAAGTAAGTATTGCTGGAAATGATCTGTTTTTCTCTCCTATTGAGCAGCAAGCAGAACAGGTCGTTGTTGAATCCGTTCCTAGTAGTCAAAATCTGGAAGAGTTGGAGCGAAAAGCCATTAAGTCGGCCATCGAACGTTTTAATGGAAATATCAGTAAGGCAGCAAAGGAACTGGGGCTTACCCGTGCGGCACTCTATAGGCGTTTGGAGAAATACGATATCTAGTCTATGAGACATGGAAAGATTTTAAATGTAATTAAGATTATTTTGCTGTTGGTAGCTGCGGTTGTGGGTGCCTACCTCTTGCTGAAGCGTGAGTATGTACAAGCGTCTTTAATCTTTTGTATTATGCTCTATCTTGGCTTTAATCTATATGCCCAATATAATTTTTTGGAAAGGCAGCTTGTGGAATTTGCCGAGGCAGTTAAATATCGCGATTTCACACGACGTTTTTTGGTAAAAAACCCAAAATCGGTTGAGGGACAGCTTTTTCTCGCTTTTAATCAGATTAACGAAACATATAAGGAAATCAACATTAAACAGGAGATCCAGCACCAGTACCTTGATCGTGTCATCAATATGCTTAACTCGGCTATTATCTTTTATGAAATGGACACAGGGAAAGTAATGTGGGTAAACGATGCCTTCAAACAGCTTTTTCATCTACCACACCTGGGGAATATTGCCGGCTTAAAAAAGAAAAATCCTGACCTTTATGAAAAGACCATGTTACTCGATAATGGGCGGCAACAAATGGAGTCTATTCAGTCAAGTAAAGGAAAGATAAAATTATTAATTCAGAGTTCTAGTTTTGAAACACAAGATGCGATATTTCGCATTGTCGTTTATCAAAATATCAACGAAGCTATTGACGAGACTGAGACAAAGGCCTGGCATAAATTATTGCGTGTACTTACACATGAGATCATGAATTCTATTGCGCCGATCAGTTCATTAGCTGAAACACTCAACGGCCGTTTGGATCATTTCAGGGGACATGAGGACATTGATGATTTAAAAACTGGTATATCTACCATCAAACGTCGAAGCGAGGGGCTTTTACATTTTGCAAAAAGCTACCGCATGATCAACAAAGTGGATCAACCACAGGTGGCTCCGATTCAGGTTTCCCAATTATTTGAACATATCTATCAGTTGCTCGAGCCAACGTTAATTCAGAAAAATATTGATGTTGATATCATTTTAAAGAATACCCGGTTGATACTGTATGCTGATGTCAACTTGATTGAGCAAGTTATTATCAATCTGATGCTAAATGCTATTGATGCAGTAAAGACCAGGGAGGAAGCTTATATCAGTTTGTCTGCACTGGAAATTGACGGAAGTGTGCAGATTCGTATCGAAGATAATGGTTCGGGGATTCCCGCTGATCTCCAGGAACAGATATTTACACCTTTTTTTACAACAAAGAAAACGGGAACAGGGGTTGGTCTGACCCTGAGCAAGCAAATTATGTTGCTGCATAAGGGTACCATCTTTCTCAATAGTGTTGAGGGAGAAGGTAGTGCTTTTATACTTCAATTTTAAATATCATCCCACATACAATGTCTTATTATACAGAAGCTCTCCTTATATCCCGAATAGGGTTTTAAATGACTTGTTTATGTCTACGTGCTTGAATGTTCCATGTGAAATAATTAGTAAAAGTGGTATTGTGATATGTAAAACTAAGGTCGATTCTTGCTGGATTCGGACGTGAAATGCTTTTTACTAGTGCTATAGATGATTAAATATGCCGCTACAGAACGAGAATTTAATTGTATATCAGGGTAAATTTTTCGATGTTTGCAGCAAAATGAATTACCACCTGAAGTATTGGCGCCATTATTTCATCTCCCATAGCCGACATGGGACACATTCTCCCTTTGTTTATAAATTGGTCGATGAAGTAATTTATCAGAAAGATGATCCTGATACGGTCTCAAACTTGCCTCACGACATCAGAGCAGGAGGAAAGGCAGAGGAAAAAAAATATCTGTTGGTCGATCGTCTATTAAAGGCTTTTGCTTATGATCAGTTTGTGTTTTTGACCGAAAAACCTCTAGCGAGTTATGAGACACTATTCAAAGATAGGGTCGGAAGTTACTCTTTTCGGAAGATCTATTATGTAGATCAGATGAATCTTGACTTGAATTTGCTGAATGCTATCAATGAAAGGGATATGCTGATTGTGAACGAACCGCATTTGTCAGCAGAACGTGAAGACTATTGGAACAGGCTAAAGGATGATGGTCGCGTAGTTGTCAGCATAGATCTGTATCGAATTGGCTTGGTCTTTTTTAGAGCCGGGCAACGTAAAGAAAATTTTCTGATCAGGTTTTAGCATGTTCGATGTCCTTCCTACAGTCTTTAATGAATGTTTACTCAGGATATTGAAAGCTATTAACTTCGTGTTATGACTGGAGCGTGAGCAGGCTGTCTGGATAATGACTCCACTTGGAAAGGTGGACTTGACGTGGACTCGAGGCGGTCAGTAAGAACCTTCATGCGCTCATAGCCGTAGCTGAACGCATGAAGATATTATTTAAAAAGCTTCACTTAGGGATAGATAGAAGCCTGATTGACGTTTCTCACCAGCTCTTTGTTCGCCATAAGAATAATCAAATCGAATACTACTATTGTGTTCTAAACTGAAGAAGTAGCGCAATCCGCCACCATAACTGGGTACATACCTGCTGCTATTTTCTTTTGAAAAGGTTGATCCAATTCCCGAAAAACCGACAATGCCAAAACGAGGATGAAAGCGATAGCGTAATTCAGCTTGCGAAGCGAGGTAGTTTTTGTCACGATAACGCCCGAGGTAATATCCGCGCATCATCATATCACCACCTAATTCACGGTAATTATAGAAAGGAATTGTTTTTCCAAATGTCGAACGAAAGATCCCTTGAAGGGCCAGTGTGACTTTTTTATGTAATGGAATAAATCCGCGGAGGTCTAGATCCAGATTAGCTCCATTAAAGTCTGTGCTGGTCCATAACTTAGGTGCGTAAGCCAGCCGCAATTTGGCATAATAACCACGTGTACTATAGGAAACATTGTCCCGATTGTCAAATAACTGAGATAGACCGAGCAGCAATTGTTGCCCGCCCTCTTTTCCAATAAGATCGGATCGGTTAAATATATGGTCGCTACTATCACTACGGATCGAAAAATTATCGTACTGTATATTGATTCCGGAATACAGATTGTTGCCGACTTTTTTTTCTGCCTCCAATTTTACGCGAAATAGCTTTTGATCGACGCGTTCTTCATCTGCCTTCCATGTATCCATACCAATGCCGTAATAATTAAATGGCCAGTTGCGGTAACGGATTTCACTTACAAAATGGTAGTCGTTATTTTTTGTCCAAAGATCGGTTTGAAATTTAAAATTTGACTGATGTTTGGATGTAAAGGTTCCCATCAATGTCATCGTGGATGTACGAATATGGGGATCTGACTTGTCCAGGTAAAAATTATATGAGCTGGCTAATCCATATTCTACGCCTGTTTCTTGTGCGTAACCGACGGCAGGTAAAACCATAAAACTGCCTGAACGGGTAGAGTCCTTTTCGGCAGAGAGGAATTTTTTACTCAATTTTTGAATAATATTTTGAGCTTTCAAATCGCTTGTTCCGGCTATAAACAGAGTGCAGAGCACCGTATACCGAGTAAGTTTTGAAAGTGATTGCGGTAAAATTTGCATGCCCAAAGATAGTACATTAGGCAAATAACCAAAATAGGCAAATAAACAATTAAAAATTATTGTGCTGCATATCAGTATAATTGACAAAAAGTGTTGTTTTTTTTTGGTAAATATTTTTGTAAAGTGAGTTTTGTGTCTATCTTTGCATCAGCAAACAAGGGAACAACGGTTCTTAACAACGAAGTTTGCTTAGTTCTTTAAATGAAAAAAAAGTAAAAAATAAACTTGCAATAATCAAAAGTAAATTCGATATTTGCACTCGCTGAAAAGATAAAACATCTGATAGGCGTTGATAGAACGTAAGTTATTTAAAAAATATTAGAAGCCTCTTTAGCTCAGCTGGTAGAGCAACTGACTTGTAATCAGTAGGTCATTGGTTCGATTCCGATAAGAGGCTCTAAATGTAACGAAAGTTACAGGTCTGGAGGGGTTCCAGAGCGGTCAAATGGGACGGACTGTAAATCCGTTGCTTCGGCTTCGAAGGTTCGAATCCTTCTCCCTCCACACTTTTTTTTAATTGGAGTTTAGATTTACTCTAGTTTCTAATTATTAAGCGGAAGTAGCTCAGTTGGTAGAGCGATAGCCTTCCAAGCTATAGGTCGCGAGTTCGAACCTCGTCTTCCGCTCAAATTTTTCAAGTATTAAATTTAGTCTCTATCTTCTTTGATAATAATGTATCTAAAGGTGGGGGCATTAATACGTAAATAAGGTTTTTTAGTAAGCCGAAGTAGCTCAGGGGTAGAGCACTTCCTTGGTAAGGAAGAGGTCGTGGGTTCAAATCCCATCTTTGGCTCGTACTTGTGTAAAAGTTAAGCAAGAGTATATAACAAATAGAAATAATTTATAATTACTAATTCGCATAAACATGGCAAAAGAGAAATTTGACCGTAGTAAACCACACTTAAACATTGGTACTATCGGTCACGTTGACCACGGTAAAACTACAACTACAGCTGCTATCACTAAAGTATTGGCTGATAAAGGTTTGTCAGAAGCTCGTTCATTTGATTCAATTGACTCTGCTCCTGAAGAAAAAGAGCGTGGTATCACAATCAATACTGCACACGTAGAATATTCTACAGCTAACCGTCACTATGCACACGTTGACTGTCCAGGTCACGCTGACTACGTTAAGAACATGGTAACTGGTGCTGCTCAAATGGACGGTGCTATCATCGTAGTTGCTGCGACTGATGGTCCTATGCCTCAAACTCGTGAGCACATCTTGTTGGCTCGCCAGGTAGGTGTTCCTGCGTTAGTAGTATTCATGAACAAAACTGACTTAGTTGATGACTCTGAGTTGTTAGACTTAGTAGAGATGGAAGTTCGTGAGTTATTGTCATTCTACGAATTCCCAGGTGATGATATCCCTGTAATCAAAGGATCTGCTTTAGGTGCATTGAATGGTGAGCCTGAGTGGGTTGAGAAAATCATGGAATTAATGGATGCTGTTGATAACTACATTCCAATTCCTCCACGTTTAACTGAGTTGCCTTTCTTGATGCCAGTAGAGGACGTATTCTCGATCACAGGTCGTGGTACAGTTGCTACAGGTCGTATCGAAAGAGGTGTAATCAACTCTGGTGATCCAGTTGAGATCTTAGGTATGGGTGCTGAGAACTTGAAATCTACAGTAACAGGTGTTGAGATGTTCCGTAAAATCTTAGATTACGGTGAGGCTGGTGATAACGTAGGTTTATTGTTACGTGGTATTGAGAAAACTGATATCAAACGTGGTATGGTTATCTGTAAACCAGGTTCAGTAACTCCTCACGATCATTTCAAAGCTGAGGTTTACGTATTGTCAAAAGCTGAAGGTGGTCGTCACACTCCATTCTTCAACAAATACCGTCCTCAATTCTATTTCCGTACAACTGACGTAACTGGAGAGATCTCTTTACCAGAAGGTACTGAAATGGTTATGCCAGGTGATAACGTTACAATCAGCGTGAAATTAATTTCTGCTATTGCAATGGAAAAAGGTCTACGTTTCGCTATCCGTGAGGGTGGTCGTACAGTAGGTGCTGGTCAGGTAACTGAAATCATCTAGTCTGTAAAGATCTAGAAAAATATAAAATAAGCTAATCGACTGAGGTTGATTAGCTTATTTTTTCGATAAGCGATTTATCGGATTAAAATAAAAAAAAGTTAAAAAAGATTTGCAGAAAGTGGTTTAAAACACTATATTTGCATCACAAAATAAGAAATACACGGGCATAGTTTAAAGGTAGAACGAAGGTCTCCAAAACCTTTGGTCTGGGTTCGAGTCCTGGTGCCCGTGCTTATAAAAACAGATAAACTAAAATGGCAAAAGTACTTGATTTTTTTAAAGACTCTTATGTAGAGATCACTGAGAAAGTGACTTGGCCTACATGGTCTCAGTTGCAAAGTTCAGCTGTTATTGTGCTTATTGCATCTCTTCTTATTGCATTGGTAGTCTTTGTAATGGATAAGGCTTCAAGCGTAGGGTTAGAGTTCTTGTACGGTATTGCTTCTTAATTTTCAATAGTATTTATTTATGGCAGATCAAGGTTTAAAATGGTACGTAGTTCGTGCTGTAAGTGGGAAAGAGAAGAAAGTAAAGCAATATATTGATGCCGAGGTTAGTCGTTTAGGTATTGAACACTTGATTCCTCAAGTGTTGATTCCAATGGAAAAATATTACTTGATGCGCGATGGTAAGAAGGTCGCTAAAGAGCGTAACTACTACCCGGGATACGTTTTATTAGAAGCCGCATTGGATGGAGAGTTGGAGCACATCATTAAGAATATCAATAGCGTAATTGGTTTCTTGGGAGATAAAGCTGGAAACGCTGTCCCTTTACGCCAAGCAGAAGTTAACCGTATCTTAGGTAAGGTTGATGAAATGGCTGAGCAGGGTGAAACCATTAATGTCCCTTACTACGTTGGTGAAACTGTAAAAGTAAACGATGGTCCTTTTAACGGTTTTACAGGTGAAATTGAAGAGGTACATGAAGACAAGAAGAAATTGATCGTCATGGTGAAGGTCTTCGGTCGTAAGACGCCACTTGAATTGAACTACATGCAAGTAGAAAAAGAGTAAGATTAGTAATTAACGATAGAGAAAAGCTTTCCATGAAAATTGGAAGGCTTTTTTTGTTTTTAGCCAAAAAAGCAAGGAGGCAGCGATGCTTCTTAAGAAACAACCTAATTTGGCTTTAAACAGTCTTACGGTCTTTTTTAAGCCAGCGGTTGATATAATGATATAATAAGCTTAATAGGTTTTCGCCGGTAACGTCACTGGCTAATGATGGTGGTAATAATTCGTAAACACTAATTCCAAAATAATCTGCTATTTTGTATACCTGATCTACTTTTATCTTGGTCTCATTCCGTTCAATTTTTGAATATGCTGCCTGTGACATATCCAATACATAGGCAACTGCCTCTTGCGATATCCTTAGGCTCTCCCTCTTTTGTCTGATATAAGTTCCGATTTGCGCCACTGCCATTTCTTTTAAAAATATAGCGATTCTAATTTAATAAATAAAAGTTGAATTTGTAGTATTTTTTATTTCAAAACTTATAGTTGTAAAATATAACTTGTAGTTGTGGTATATAACAGCTATTTCTAGCAAATTTGAAATGTAAAAATTTAAATTATGATGGAAGATAAAATCACAACAATCGACATTCAAGAAATGACTTTATCCGAAATGATGGATACTGAAGCTGGAGGCGAGCGAAAAGATGAAAAAAGTGGAAACTTTTGGGAGGCAATGCTCCTCTTGATTTCCTTCTAATTAAATGCTTCCCGTAACTCAACGGTATAGGGGCTGATTAGAAGTGCTAAAACCGATCCCAAAATAAAAGCAATCAGATGCAACGATCTATTAATCTTGGTATTTTTTATAAAGGAAGACAAGATTAACAGCAGTAAAATATAGATCCAATACTGAGCAGAGTTGTGTATCCAAGGAACAAAGAGATGATTGATTTTTTGTAATGGAAAAAACAGCGCCGAAAAACCATATAAGCCTAGGGATAGTCCCGATGCTCCAATAGATGTGAAGATAAAATTCTTACGATGTAAGTAGGTTTGACATAAATTAGGTAGCACAATTAATGTAAGCACCAAAATAGGGGTTACTAAGTAAGAGACCGTCTGTCCAAACTCCTGTTTGAGTATACTAGTCATATCATAGACCAAACTGAATATCACAATACAATTAAACAGTAAATGTAGCCAACCGCGATGGATCAAAGCTGAGGTAAATAAAGTATGTGTCCGTTTACCATTTGCAATCTCATAAGGGTGTAGGATCAGCGCATGAAAGAAAGGTTTATAGTAAAAACCAATGGTGCTACAGATCATAACTACAGGAACGAGTGTATACGAATAAGGTGACTCTGAGAAGGTTGGAAATATATCAAAAAATTTCATTTGGTTCGCTTTCCTAATGCTGCTAAAATAGATAATAAATTTCAAAATATAACTCTGGGTTGTAGTGTGTATGTAATCCAATGTTCAAATTTGTAGAAATGAAAAGAGCGAATTATATCTATATATTGTTGATTTTAGCGTTTGTCGGCAGTATTGCGATGCTACCGGTTATAAAAGTTCCGATTTCTATTTCCGCCCGCGGCGCCATTCGACCAATTATTGATAACACAAAGATTCTGTCACTGGTGAGCGGACTTGTCGTGGATAATCGTATCACGCATAGTAACCAGCAAGTCAAACAGGGGGATACGTTAATGATCGTAGTTTCCAAAGACCTAGAGAACAAGCTTGTATTGAACCGGGACCTGCAAACTGACTATACGCAGCAAATCTCGGATCTGAAGTTGATTCTTCATGGAAATGCAGCAAGTCTTCCTGCTGGGCAATATAAACTCGAGTATCTTTCCATGGAACAGCGGATGTCAGAAGTGAAGTCTCAGCTTACCCTGGCACGCCGGGAATATGAACGAAACAATCAATTATATACACAAGGTGTCGTAGCGCTGGCCGAGCTGGAAAAAAGCAAATATACTTTTGAGCAACTGGAAAATCAGGTTTTATCCATAAAGAAACAGCAGATGGCACAATGGAGTGCGAAGCTGGTTGAGCTACAGCAAAAATCACAATCGCTGTCTTCGGAGAAGAGATCAATTCTGATAGACGGTGAAAACTATGTGGTCCGGGCACCACTAGGTGGTACTGTCGTTAATTTTAAGGGATACCAGAAGGGAAGTCCAATCGTACAGGGGCAGGATCTCCTGGAGATCTCTCCTGAAGATAATCTCATCGCTGAATGTATGATTCCAGCGAAATCAATTGGATATATCAGGCATGACCAGGCTGTGAAGTTTCAGATGGATACCTACAATTATAATCAATGGGGCTTACTTAATGGAAAAGTAACGGATATAGATTATAATCTTATTGAAGACCAACAGAAGGGGGCCTTTTTTAAGGTACGTTGTCGTATAGATCAAAATTACCTGAGCCTACCAAATGGAAATAAAGTTTTCGTTGGAAAGGGCAATACTTTTAATGCGCGTTTTTACCTTCTGGACCGAACATTATGGCAGTTACTATTTGATAGGGCAGATGAGCTATTCAATCCCAATTTGGGGACTAGTATGTCTTCGATTCAATAAAACTTACTTGCTCACCGATTATTAACTATCTCTCGACAGAGAACCAAACATTTCTAAATAAGCTAATCCGATGAAAAAAACACCAGTTTGTATTCAACAACATGATATCCGTGACTGTGGTGCTGCCTGTCTCGCTTCCATCGGTAGCTATTATGGAATCGATATGCCCATCGCTAAGATCAGGCAGTATTGCCATACTGACATTCGAGGTACAAACGTATTGGGAATGGTGCAGGGGCTTCAACAAATGGGGTTTAATGCGAAGGGAGTCAAAGGGGCAATAGATGCGATACCGCAAATTCCTTTGCCTGCCATTGCGCATGTCATTCTGAAGGGGCAGCTGAATCATTATGTCGTTATTTACAAGGTAGACAAAAAGACAGTGCTGGTCATGGATCCGGGACCGGGAAAGCTAGAAAAGTATACAATTGATGAATTTCAGGAGATATGGACGGGTGTTCTTATCTTGATGGAGCCCAATGAGTATTTCGAACAGAAGAACGAAAAAACGAGTGTCTACAAACGTTTTTGGAATCTTATCAGACCCCATCGTTCAGTGGCTGTTCAGGCACTGGTTGGGGCAGCAGTATATACTCTCCTGGGATTATCAACTTCATTTTATATACAGAAGATAACGGATTATGTCCTGATTGACGGAAATGTCAGGTTACTCAACCTGCTTTCCATCATCATGCTGGTTATCTTGGTTTTCCAGCTGTTAATAGGAACGCTCAAGAGCGTGATGGTTTTACAGACAGGGCAGCGCATTGATAAATATCTTATTTTAGGTTATTATAAGCATCTTCTGACGCTACCACAGCGTTTTTTTGATACGATGAAAGTCGGAGAGATCATCTCTAGGGTCAATGACGCAGTAAAGATCCGCGCTTTTATCAACGATGTGGCGATCCAGGTCGTGGTTAACGTATTTATCGTCGTTTTTTCCTTCGCATTGATGTTTACTTACTTCTGGAAGCTTGCGCTCCTGATGTTGTTGGTCATCCCGTTCTATGCTGGAGTCTATTGGCTATCCAATAGACTTAATAAAAAGGTCGAACGGAGAATGATGGAAGAGAGTGCCGAATTGGAATCCCATTTGGTTGCTTCCCTGAATGCGGTAAAGACAATAAAACAATTCGGTATTGAAACTTATTTTAATAGTGAAACCGATAAGCGGTTTTCCCGGTTACTGCGGACTATCTACGATTCGGTAATGAATGGTCTGTTTTCAGGTACGGCTGGTGAATTTCTTTCCCGATTATTTACGATTATTCTGTTATGGGCCGGTTCATATTATGTGATCGAGCGTACCATAACTCCAGGTGAATTATTGTCGTTTTATGCATTGATCGGATACTTTACAGGACCAGTTACACAGCTGATCGGGATGAATAAAACCATGCAAAATGCGCTTATTGCTGCTGACCGGTTATTTGAGATTATGGATCTGGAATGTGACGAAAACGAGAATAAGTTACATCTAACATCGAATCTTATTGGGGATATTGTATTTGATAATGTCCGTTTTTCCTATGGTTCGAGGGTTGAGGTATTCCGGAATTTTAGCTGTAAGATTAAGCAGGGGAAAATGACAGCCGTTATCGGTGAAAGTGGAAGTGGCAAGACAACCTTGGGCGCATTGATCCAGCAGTTATACCCTGTGCAGGAAGGCAAAATCAGTATCGGCGAATACGACCTGAATTACATTTCCAAATCTTCATTGCGTGAACGCATATCTATCGTTCCGCAACAGATAGATTTATTTTCAGGCAATGTGATCGATAATATAGCGGTCGGCGAAGATGTTCCCAATTTTCAACATTTTTTGGAAATCGTCAATGAACTGGAGATGATGCCATTCATAGAAAAACTGCCTTCGGGCTTTGATACTTATCTGGGGGAAAATGGTTCTATGCTGTCTGGAGGGCAACGTCAACGCATTGCTATTGCAAGGGCCTTGTACCGGAATCCAGATATATTGATCTTGGATGAGGCAACCTCAGCGCTCGATTCGTCTACAGAACAAGTTATTCAACGCGCTTTTCATCGTTTCCGGGATTCAGGAAAAACTATGATCGTCATCGCTCATCGTCTCAGCACAATTGCAGCTGCTGATACCATCCTTGTCCTAAAAGACGGCGTACTTATCGAACAGGGGGAACATGACCAGTTGCTGGCCCAGGAGTCAGCATATAGAGAGATGTGGAAGAAGCAGTCCATATTGTTAAACTAAAGTAGTATACAGGGGTAGCCATAAGGAAAAAGTGATAATGAATAAACGAATGATCCTCATGAAAAAAACAATAGGCCTATCTGTTTTGTTTGTTCTAATGTGTGTACATGTGATTGCTCAGAAAGCTTGGACACTACAAGAGTGCATCGATTATGCGGTAGTACATAATTTGCCAATAAAGCAACAAGATGTGAAAGCCGCAATAAAAGAACTGGATCAGGAAATGGCCATCCGGGAACGCTTACCTAGTATCAACGGGTACGTTAATGGTTATACGACGTTTGGCCATTCACAAGATGTCTTTGGTACAATCAGAAGGAACGACAATATGAATAGCAATATGGGTATAAATAGTGAAATTACTTTATATCAGTATAACTATTTTCGTAATCAGGCAAAAAAGGCAGCCTCAGAAGCTGAACAGGAGCGGATCGAAATGGAAATATTGAAGAGAGATCTGACGGTTCGGGTAATGGAATCCTATTTGGAGTCTTTATTGACGAAGGCACTTGTCACAACCCAGGATTCTGCCATTCGCTTTTCAATGCAGTTACTTCAAAAAGCTGAGAAAAGCACCGCTATTGGAACAACGGCCCAATCTGTTGTTGCGGAAGCGAAGTCCAATTTATCAAGGGAGAGACAACAGTATCAACAATATCATAAGGAATTGCAAAAGTCGGTACTCAAGCTAGCTCAGTTATTGAATTTTGTCGATTATAAAAAGCTTATCCTAGCCGATCCAATGTTAGAAAATGACCTATCAAGCTATAAAGTTTATCCTGATTTAATGTCAATAAGAGAAGAGGCGTATCTACACAATCCTACGCTCAATAAATATAGAGGACAGATAGAACAATTAGCGATAGAGTCTAAGCTGATCAAATCCGCTCTGTATCCTACAGTCAAAGGATCGGCGAGTCTCGGAAGTACTTATTTTAATGCATTCAAGGCTCCGGGTGAAAGATCCTTTTTTATTCAGAGTAAAGACAATTTTGCACAGCAACTGGCGGTGACGGTGTCCGTCCCCATCTTTAATAAAGGGAAAACAAAACGGCAATTACAGCAGGTTGCGCTTAATAGGCAGGCGATCGAGCTCTCGTCAGAAAATGAGAAACTCCTCCATCAACAGATTTTGGACAAACTATTGCTCGAATTAGAGGAAAATAAACAATTGTATACGATTGCTCAGGAAGCAAGTGCGGCTACCGGTCAGTCTCTTATGTATACATTGAGGAGTTTTGAGGCCGGCAAGGTGTCTATTTATGATATCAATACGAGCAAAAATAATTTAATGAAAGCTGATACGGAGACAATACGGGCGAAGTACAATGTATTGTTCAATCAGATCATGCTACAATATCAGATTTATGGAGATATAAACTAACGACTATGCAGCTATTTAAATATATTGACAGAATAAACCTGCTGGACAAATTGATCCGGCAGCGTAAAACCGGTACGCAGAGTGAATTAGCTTCACGGCTGGGGATTTCAGTATCACGTCTGGCACGTATTATTGAACACCTGAAAGATCTTGGTGCTCCAGTTGCCTTTGACCGATCGAATAGTACGTATTACTATGAGAATGAATATTCCATCCAAATAAAAGTGGATATTCAACAGCTCAATCTTAACCAGATGAAGCATATCTCAGCAGGTGATTATTTTGTCCAAACTAATTTTTTAAATGCTTTTTTTGTGCATTGAACAAATGTAATTTAGTATTGTTGATCAACGCAGCAGGAATCCGAAAAAGCTTGAAATAGAGTAGGAAATTAATTTTTATAAACTTAACTAAGATGAATAAGTCAGATTTAACGAAATTGGGTCTTCAAGAAATGAACCAACAAGAAATGGTAAATGTAGAAGGTGGTTGCATTACTTTGACAGGAATTATCAAAGGTGTAACTAATGTCCTTGTCAACACGATTAACTTTATTAAAGGTTTGTTATAAAAATATTTAAGGTAAATGGAGAACTGATTCAGGAGGTTGGTTCTCTATTTACCTTATCAGTTATCCTAGAAGCAATTCTTCTGGCTTTATCGTTTGCGACAGGAGGGGGATTCCTGTTTTTGTTTTGATGATACTGTATCGTATAGTTTCCGCTTTCAATATTTTCAAATTGCTTCGCGAGATTTAGCAATCATTCCGGCTCCGGTATTTTGTGTTTGCCCTGATTCCATTTAATTTTACTGTTTTGTTTCTTGTTCTTCCTTTGTTCCAAAGGTGTCGGTTTTCGTTCCTACTATGCCAAGCGTGTTTTATGATGTGTAGTTTGAGGTAATATCATATTGTAATTTTTTGCTTTTGATAAGACACGGACGAATAGGTTGGTCATATAAAATAAAGAGCCTTAGAGAGGTTTTGCAATTTTGGTTGGCTTTGAGAAAAAAAACATAAATTCCTGAAAAATTAAAAGTTAGATACTTGCAGGATTCAAATCTTCTTATTAACTTTGCACCTCGGTTGGGGTGTTACGTCCTGATCGATGAATGTTACGTTATTTGCTTCCAACTTACTAACAGACATTTAACAAAATTAAATTCAAAACAAAATGGCAAAAGAAGTCAGTGCGTTAGTAAAATTACAAGTTAAGGGCGGAGCTGCGAATCCTTCACCTCCAGTAGGACCTGCATTAGGTGCTAAAGGTGTGAATATTATGGATTTCTGTAAGCAGTTTAACGCTCGTACGCAAGACAAACCAGGTCAAGTATTACCTGTTGTCATTACAGTTTACGCGGATAAGTCATTTGATTTTATCATCAAGACTCCACCGGTAGCAGTTCAGTTGAAAGACGCTGCTAAATTAAAAAGTGGATCTGGCGAGCCTAACCGTAAGAAGGTTGCGGCTATCACTTGGGAACAAGTTGAGACAATCGCTAAAGATAAAATGCCTGATTTAAATGCATTTACTGTAGAGGCTGCTATGAGAATGGTAGCTGGTACAGCACGTAGTATGGGTATTACTGTATCCGGTAATGCTCCTTGGAACAATTAATTAAGAAATCAATTTAAGAAAAGTGGCTAGATTAACAAAAAATCAAAAAGCGGCACTATCCAAAATTGAAGCTGGTAAAGCATACTCTTTAAAAGAAGCTTCGGCTTTAGTTAAAGAAATCTCATTGACCAAATTTGATGCTTCTGTGGATATCGACGTTCGTTTGGGCGTAGATCCTCGTAAAGCAAATCAAATGGTGCGTGGTATTGCAACATTACCTCACGGTACTGGTAAAACTGTTCGCGTTTTAGTTTTGTGTACTCCTGATAAGGAAGAAGAAGCTAAAGCAGCAGGTGCAGACTACGTAGGTTTAGATGATTACATCAGCAAAATTGAAGGTGGTTGGACTGACGTTGATATCATTATTACTATGCCTAGTGTTATGGCTAAAGTTGGTAAATTGGGTCGTATTTTAGGTCCAAGAAACTTGATGCCTAACCCTAAAACTGGTACAGTTACAACAGAAGTTGGTAAAGCTGTAACAGATGTAAAAGGTGGTAAGATCGATTTCAAAGTTGACAAAACCGGTATCATCCATACTTCTATTGGTAAAGCGTCGTTCGATGCAGATAAAATATATGATAACGCATTAGAGGTATTACAAACTCTAGCACGTTTGAAACCATCTGCAGCTAAAGGAACTTACTTTAAAAGTATTCACATTTCCTCAACTATGAGTCCTGGTATTCATATTGAGACTAAATCAGTAGCAGGTATTTAATCATGAGAAAAGAAGAAAAACAAGAAATTGTTCAAGCTTTGGCCGAACAGATTAAATCTTACGGTAACTTCTATATTACCGATACTGCTGAGTTGTCAGTTGAAAAAGTGAATAACATTCGTCGTAAATGTTTTGAGCAAGGTATCGAAATTAAAGCTGTTAAAAACACTTTAATTAAGAAAGCATTGATCGAAGCTGGTGTTGAAGAAGAAGATATTTTTGGAACGCTTAAAGGAGCGTCTACAATGATGTTTTCAGAAGTCGCTAATGCACCTGCTAAATTGATCAAAGAATTGCGCAAAACAGGTGAGAAACCGTTGTTAAAAGCGGCTTTCATTGAGGCAACAGCATTCGTAGGAGATAATCAATTAACTGCATTAGTTAATCTTAAATCTAAAAACGAACTTATTGCTGACGTTATCGCGGCATTGCAGTCACCTGCGAAAAATGTTATTTCGGCTCTTCAATCAGGAGGAAATACTGTTGCAGGTTTAGTAAAAGCTTTAGAAGAAAGAGGTTAACGAATCCTCTAGAACAGAATCATTCGTTACAATTTAATTAACAATTTTTACAAAGTACATTCAAAAATTCAAAATAAAATGGCAGATTTAAAACAACTTGCTGAACAGTTAGTTAACTTAACAGTAAAAGAAGTTAAAGAATTAGCTGATATCTTAAAAGACGAGTATGGCATCGAGCCTGCTGCTGCTGCTGTTGCTGTAGCTGCTGCTCCAGCTGAAGGTGGTGCTGCTGCTGCAGAAGAGAAAACTTCATTTGACGTTATCTTGAAAGAAGCTGGTGGTCAAAAATTAGCTGTAGTTAAATTGGTTAAAGATTTAGCTGGATTAGGCTTGAAAGAAGCTAAAGATTTAGTTGACGGAGCACCTAAAGAATTGAAAGCTGGTGTATCTAAAGACGAAGCAGAAGCTTTGAAAAAACAATTAGAAGAAGCTGGTGCTGTTGTTGAGATTAAATAATCTCAACTAATTAGCCCGAAAAGGTTTAGACTCTGACGATTTTTCGTCAGAGTCTATTCCTATTTATATCAATACGCCACTATGCTGTGTATATGCTGGGCACAGTGGACATGTGGTTTACAGCATGCATGTAAGCGCAGTTTTTTTAAAACTAAAATTCATATTCCCTTGGCAAACAATAATATTCAACAAGAAAGAATAAACTTTGCAACAAGTAAGAAAGTATTGGAATATCCAGATTTCTTAGATGTGCAATTGGAATCTTTCAAGGAGTTTTTTCAATTAGAAACTACTTCTGACAACCGCCATCAGGAAGGGCTGTTCAAGGTATTCTCGGAAAACTTCCCTATTTCTGATTCAAGAAACATTTTTGTGCTAGAGTTTTTGGATTATTTCATTGATCCACCACGTTATGATATCCAAGAGTGTATCGAACGCGGCTTGACTTATAGCGTTCCTCTAAAGGCTAAGTTAAAGTTATCTTGTAATGATGAAGAACACGAAGATTTCGAAACTATTGTTCAGGATGTATATTTAGGGACTATCCCTTATATGACTCCTAAAGGTACTTTCGTGGTAAATGGTGCAGAGCGTGTCATCGTATCGCAATTACACCGTTCACCGGGCGTTTTCTTTGGTCAAAGTAGACACACAAATGGTACTAAACTTTATTCTGCAAGGGTAATTCCTTTCAAAGGGTCTTGGATCGAATTCGCTACAGACGTAAACAACGTCATGTATGCTTATATCGACCGTAAAAAGAAATTCCCAGTAACTACCTTATTGCGTGCGATCGGTTACGATTCAGATAAAGATATCTTAGAATTGTTTGACCTAGCTGATGAAGTAAAAGTTAGTAAATCTGGTCTTAAGAAATATGTTGGCCGTCGTCTTGCGGCTAGGGTATTAAAAAAATGGGTAGAAGATTTCGTGGATGAGGATACTGGTGAAGTAGTATCTATCGACCGTAACGAAATTATCCTTGAACGTGAAACTGTTCTAGAAGAAGATCACATTGATTTGATTATCGAAGCTGGCGTTAAGTCTATTATCTTAGCGAAAGACGATGAGTCAAATAATGCCGATTATTCTATTATATATAATACTTTACAAAAAGATACTTCCAATTCAGAAAAAGAAGCGGTAGAACATATCTATCGTCAATTGCGTAACGCTGAACCACCAGATGAGGAAACTGCTCGTGGTATCATCGATCGTTTGTTCTTCTCTGATAAACGTTATGACTTGGGTGATGTAGGTCGTTACCGTATCAACCGTAAGTTGAAATTGGGTACACCAGATGAAACCAAGGTCTTGACGCGTGAGGATATCATTGCAATTGTGAAGTATTTGATCAACTTGATCAACTCCAAAGCTGAGGTGGATGATATTGACCACTTGTCAAATCGTCGTGTACGTACAGTTGGTGAGCAATTATATGCTCAATTTGGTGTAGGTCTATCTCGTATGGCGCGCACAATCCGTGAGCGTATGAACATCAGAGATAACGAGGTGTTTACACCAACGGATTTGATTAACGCACGTACATTATCGTCAGTAATCAATTCGTTCTTCGGTACCAACCAATTGTCTCAGTTCATGGACCAAACCAACCCTCTTGCTGAAATTACGCACAAACGTCGTTTGTCAGCTTTAGGTCCAGGTGGTCTTTCTCGTGAGCGCGCAGGTTTCGAGGTTCGTGACGTTCACTATACACACTACGGTCGTCTTTGTACAATCGAAACACCAGAGGGACCAAACATCGGTTTGATTTCTTCTTTGGCTGTACATGCAAAAATCAACCATTTAGGTTTTATTGAAACTCCTTACCGTAAGGTAAAAGATGGTGTTGTTGTTGTAGACCAACCTGTGGTATACTTGTCAGCTGAGGATGAAGATGGTAAAACAATTGCGCAAGCAAATGCTTTGTATGATGACAAAGGTAATTTTGAAGATGCAAAAGTAAAAGCCAGATACGAAGGTGACTTCCCAATTATCGAGCCTGAAATGCTTGATTATATGGACGTTGCTCCAAACCAAATTACATCTATTGCGGCTTCATTGATTCCTTTCTTGGAGCATGATGATGCCAACCGTGCATTGATGGGATCCAACATGCAACGTCAGGCTGTGCCTGTATTGCGTCCGCAAGCTCCTATCGTAGGTACTGGTCTTGAAGGTCGTGTAGCGAAAGATTCACGTACATTGATCAATGCTGAAGGTCATGGTGTGGTTGAATATGTAGATGCTGATGAAATTAAAATCCGTTATGACAGAAACGATGATGATCGCCTTGTATCATTTGATGATGATGTCAGAACATATAAATTGATCAAATTCAAGAAAACTAACCAGAATACTTGTATGAACTTGAAGCCTATCATTAAGAAAGGTCAACGAGTTGAACCAGGACAGGTATTGTGTGAAGGTTATGCTACTGAAAATGGTGAATTAGCATTGGGTCGTAACTTAAAAGTAGCGTTCATGCCTTGGCAAGGATATAACTTTGAGGATGCGATCGTAATTTCTGAGCGTGTAGCGAAAGAAGACTGGTTTACTTCTCTTCACATTGAAGAATTCGAACTCGAAGTTCGTGATACTAAACGTGGTGAAGAAGAGTTAACAGCTGATATTCCTAACGTATCTGAAGAAGCGACAAAAGACTTAGATGAAAACGGTATTATCCGTATCGGTGCTGAAGTTGGTGGTGGTGATATCTTGATCGGTAAAATCACACCTAAAGGTGAGTCTGATCCTTCTCCAGAGGAGAAATTATTACGTGCAATCTTTGGTGACAAAGCTGGTGACGTGAAAGATGCTTCATTGAAAACTCCACCTTCATTAAAAGGTGTTGTTATCGATACGAAGTTGTTCTCTCGTGCGAAGAAAATGTCTAAAGAAGTTGAACGTAAAACTTTAGAGAAATTAGAGGTTGCTCACGATAGAGCTGTTAAATCATTGAAAGACCGTTTGGTAGAGAAATTATTCATTGTAGTGAATGGTAAAACTAGCCAAGGTGTATACAATGTATATAAAGAGTTGTTAGTTGCTAAAGGTGCTAAGTTTACACAAAAAATCTTAGCTGAATTAGATTACAACAACATCAACCCAATGGGATGGACAACTGACGAAGATAAAAACGAGTTGATCAAAATGGCCCTTCATAATTACAATATTAAAATTAATGAAGAATTAGGTTCATTCAAACGTGATAAATTCGCAGTATCTGTTGGGGATGAACTTCCATCAGGAATTGTGCAGATGGCTAAAGTTTACGTTGCTAAGAAACGTAAATTGAAAGTAGGAGATAAGATGGCAGGTCGTCACGGTAACAAAGGTATCGTTGCACGTATCGTACGTGATGAGGATATGCCATTCTTGGAAGATGGTACTCCGGTTGATATCGTGTTGAATCCATTAGGGGTACCTTCACGGATGAACTTGGGGCAGATCTACGAAACCGTATTAGGTTGGGCTGGTCAAAAATTAGGTGTTAAATTTGCTACACCGATCTTTGATGGTGCTGAGATGGATCAAGTACAGGACTGGGTTGCGAAAGCCGGTTTGCCAAAATCAGGTCGTACATATTTGTACAACGGATTGACAGGTGACCGTTTCGATCAACCAACAACAGTAGGTGTAATCTACATGTTGAAATTAGGTCACATGGTTGATGATAAAATGCACGCACGTTCAATTGGTCCTTACTCATTGATCACACAACAACCTCTGGGTGGTAAAGCACAATTCGGTGGTCAGCGTTTTGGTGAGATGGAGGTTTGGGCATTGGAAGCATTCGGTGCATCTAACATCCTTCAAGAGATCTTAACCGTGAAATCGGATGACGTAGTTGGTCGTGCCAAAACTTACGAAGCAATCGTTAAGGGCAACAACCTTCCGACACCATCGGTGCCAGAATCGTTCAACGTATTGGTACACGAGTTGCGCGGATTGGGTCTAGATATCACATTGGATTAATTAAGCAATTAGGGCTTTGAAGAACGAACGTTCTTCAAAGCTTCTCTATAAAGCTTTAACTTTTGAATAAGTATGTCTTACAAAAAAGATAATAAAATTAAAAGCAACTTCACTTCGATTACGATCAGCTTGGCTTCTCCAGAGACTATTTTGGAGCGTTCAAGTGGTGAAGTTACAAAACCAGAAACGATTAACTATCGTACCTACAAACCAGAACGTGATGGTTTATTCTGTGAGCGTATTTTTGGTCCTGTAAAGGATTACGAATGTCACTGTGGTAAATACAAGCGTATCCGTTATAAAGGTATCGTGTGTGACCGTTGTGGTGTTGAGGTAACAGAGAAAAAAGTACGTCGTGAGCGTATGGGACACATCAACTTGGTGGTTCCTGTAGCACACATCTGGTACTTCCGTTCTCTTCCTAATAAAATCGGTTATTTATTAGGACTTCCTACCAAGAAATTGGATATGATCATTTACTATGAACGTTATGTCGTTATCCAAGCTGGTATTAAGGAAGAAGATGGTATCAACTTTATGGACTTCTTGACTGAAGAAGAATATTTAGATATTTTAGATACCTTACCAAAAGAAAATCAATATTTAGACGATACTGATCCTCAAAAATTTGTCGCTAAGATGGGTGCTGAGGCATTGGAAGATTTGTTGAAACGTATTGATTTGGATCAATTGTCTTACGATTTACGTCACCAAGCTGCTAACGAGACTTCTCAACAACGTAAAAATGAGGCGTTAAAACGTCTTCATGTTGTTGAAGCTTTCCGTAGCTCACGTGAAAACATCGAGAATCGTCCTGAATGGATGATCGTGAAGATTGTTCCTATCATTCCACCAGAATTGCGCCCATTGGTGCCTTTGGATGGTGGTCGTTTTGCGACTTCGGATTTGAACGACTTATACCGTCGTGTTATTATCCGTAACAACCGTCTAAAACGTTTGATCGAGATCAAAGCGCCAGAAGTAATCTTACGTAACGAAAAACGTATGCTTCAAGAGGCGGTGGATTCTTTATTTGACAACTCACGTAAAGTGAATGCTGTTAAGACAGAAGGTAACCGTGCATTGAAGTCATTATCTGATATTTTGAAAGGTAAACAAGGTCGTTTCCGTCAAAACTTATTAGGTAAACGTGTGGATTATTCAGCTCGTTCGGTAATTGTTGTAGGCCCTCACTTGAAATTACACGAGTGTGGTCTTCCTAAAGATATGGCTGCTGAGCTTTACAAACCATTCATCATTCGTAAGATGATCGAGCGTGGTATTGTAAAAACAGTAAAATCCGCTAAGAAAATCGTAGATCGTAAAGATCCAGTGGTATGGGATATCCTTGAAAATGTATTGAAAGGTCACCCTGTATTACTTAACCGTGCGCCTACGCTTCACCGTTTGGGTATTCAAGCTTTCCAACCTACTTTGGTAGAAGGTAAAGCGATTCAGTTACACCCATTGGTATGTACAGCGTTCAACGCCGATTTTGACGGTGACCAGATGGCAGTTCACTTACCTTTAGGTAATGCTGCAGTTTTGGAAGCCCAAATCTTGATGTTGGCAGCACACAATATCTTAAACCCTGCGAACGGTTCACCGATCACTGTACCATCTCAAGACATGGTATTGGGTCTTTACTATATTACTAAAGGCCGTAAAACTGCTGGTGACCATATCGTAAGAGGTCAAGATATGACTTTCTATTCAGCGGAAGAGGTTATCATTGCTTTAAATGAGAAGCAAATTGACCTTCACGCTTGGATTAAAGTAAAAACAAAAGTTAGACAAAAAGATGGCAGCATCGTTGATACTTTATTAGAGACAACTGTAGGTCGTGTGATCTTCAACCAGGTTGTTCCTGAGGAAATGGGATTTGTCAATGAATTGCTGACTAAAAAATCTTTGCGTAATATCATCGGTGAGATTGTGAAGACTACGGGTATGGCTCGTGCAGCACAATTCTTGGATGATATGAAAGAGTTAGGATATCAAACAGCCTTCAAAGGTGGTCTTTCTTTCAACTTGGAAGATTTGAACATTCCTGCTGCGAAAGCTGAGTTGATCCAACAAGCAACAAACGAAGTTGAGGAAGTAATGAGCAACTATAACATGGGTTTCATTACGAACAACGAACGTTATAACCAAATCATCGATATCTGGACACGTATCAACAACAGATTGACTGCGCACGTAATGGATATTCTTTCCAACGATAACCAAGGTTTCAACTCAGTTTATATGATGTTGGATTCTGGAGCCCGTGGTTCGAAAGAGCAGATTCGTCAGTTGTGTGGTATGCGTGGTTTGATGGCGAAACCTCAAAAATCCGGTACTTCAGGTGGTGAGATTATTGAGAACCCGATCTTGTCTAACTTTAAAGAAGGTTTGTCCGTATTAGAGTACTTTATCTCTACCCACGGTGCGCGTAAAGGTCTTGCCGATACAGCCTTGAAAACGGCGGATGCGGGTTACTTGACACGTCGTTTACATGACGTTGCTCAGGATATGATCGTTGTTGAACAAGATTGTGGTGGTTTACGTGGTATCTACACAACAGCATTGAAAGATAATGATGATGTTGTTGAACCATTATTCGACCGTATCTTAGGTCGTACTCCATTACATGATGTATTCCATCCGGAGACAGAGGAGTTGATCGTTTCTGCAAATGAAGATATCACTGAGGAAATCGCTGAGGTTATCGAAAAAGCAGGTATTGAAGGTATCGAAATTCGTACTGTATTAACTTGTGAATCGAAACGTGGTGTGTGTGCTTGTTGTTACGGTCGTAACTTGGCATCTGGTAAACGTGTTCAATTGGGTGAAGCTGTCGGTGTTATCGCAGCACAATCAATCGGTGAGCCGGGTACACAGTTGACACTTCGTACGTTCCACGTGGGTGGTACGGCATCAAATATCGCCGCTGACTCAAGCATCATTTCTAAATACGATGGTAAAATCGAATTTGAAAATGTGCGTACCGTTTCGCAAACAAATGACAATGGTACACATCAGGTTGTCTTAGGACGTTCTGGTGAGGTTAAGATCATTGATGCACACAATAAGATTGTATTCCAACAAAATATCCCTTATGGTTCGCAGTTGTTCGTTGAGGATGGCGGTACAGTAGCTAAAGGTGATAAATTGGTAGAGTGGGATCCATATAACGCAGTAATTATTTCTGAATTTGCTGGTAAAGTTGAGTTTGATGCGATCATCGAGGGTGTTACCTTCCGTGAGGAATCAGATGAACAAACTGGTCACAAAGAGAAAGTAATTATTGAAACACGTGATAAAACGAAAAACCCATCCATCAAAATTCTTGATAAATCCGGAGAGGTTATTCGTACGTATAATATCCCAGTAGGTGCCCACGTTGCTGTTGCTAACGGTGTGACTGTTAAAGAAGGTGGTATCTTAGTTAAGATTCCTCGTTCTACTGGTAAAACACGAGATATCACGGGTGGTCTTCCACGTGTAACTGAGTTGTTCGAAGCACGTAACCCTTCTAACCCAGCTGTTGTAACAGAAATCGACGGTGTGGTAACATTGGGTGGTGTGAAACGTGGTAACCGTGAGATGTCGATTGAATCACGTGATGGTCAAATCAAGAAATACTTGGTGCCACTTTCTAAACATATCCTTGTTCAGGATAATGACTTTGTGAAAGCAGGTATGCCATTATCGGATGGTTCGATTTCTCCAGCGGATATCTTATCTATTAAAGGACCATCAGCGGTACAACATTACATCGTGAATGGTATCCAAGAGGTATACCGTCTTCAAGGTGTGAAGATCAACGATAAGCACTTCGAAACGATCGTTCACCAGATGATGCAAAAAGTTAACATCGAAGATCCAGGAGATACACGTTTCTTAGAGAAAGAAGCTGTAAACAAATGGGACTTCATGGAAGAGAATGATTCCTTGTTCGACAAGAAAGTCGTTGTTGATGCCGGAGATTCCAATAGCTTACGTCCAGGACAGATTGTTTCTTTACGTAAGTTGAGAGAGGAAAACTCAAGCTTGAAACGTCGTGACTTAAAACTTGTAGAAGTGCGTGAAGCAATTCCAGCGACTTCAAGTCCATTGTTGCAAGGTATCACTAGAGCATCATTAGGTACCAAATCGTTTATCTCTGCTGCCTCTTTCCAAGAGACAACAAAAGTATTGAATGAAGCTGCTATCGCAGGTAAACGTGACAACTTGTTAGGTTTGAAAGAAAACGTAATCGTTGGTCACTTGATTCCTTCAGGTACAGGTATCCGTCAATACAGCAACTTAATTGTCGGTTCTCGCGAAGAGTACGATCAATTGTTGGCTTCGAAAGAAGAAGATTAATCTATCATAGATTATTTTATATAGAAAGGTTCAGGCATATGTCTGGACCTTTTTTGTTTCTATAGCGACTTTATGTGGTATAGAAGAACGTAGTAAATAGTATTTAATTTGTTCTTTTAGCTGTGAAATTGTTTGTTAAGGGAAGGGGCGAACTGAAATTTATAGTAAGCAGCTTGGTCGTTTAATTGGTTAATTTAACCTGATTGGACGGTTTACAGCATATCTATCTTAAATGAATCATTCAATGTTACAGTTAGTTAACCTTAATATTAAAAAATAATAAACAAAAGGCTTGGAAGTTTGTTAGTAAACTCCCTATCTTTGCACCACTCCGCAAGGGAGGGGCGGTTACTTCGAAAGGGGTGATCATGAAAAAAAGAAGGGTTTAGGTGAGCGCGACAGGATTTAAAAATCCCGTTCAGTTTATTTTAAACGCTGAAATCGGGAAAAAGAAAAAGAAAAAAAACTTCAAAAGTTTTTTGGAAGTTCAAAAAAGATTTCTACCTTTGCAGTCCCAACGGAAACGGAGGGAAACAAAAAAAAGATAAAGAGGAGCGCAATGCTCATCGAAATATAGCGGATACGGAAGTTGAAGCGAGATAAGTTCTTTAAGAAAACACAATCATGTAAGCGTG
>NZ_RAPY01000007.1 GCF_003610355.1 Sphingobacterium detergens
CTCTTCTTTCGAAGTAACCGTCCCTCCCTTGCGGAGTGGTGCAAAGATAGGGAGTTTACTAACAAACTTCCAAGCCTTTTGTTCTTATTTATTTCATTTTGCCGCTAACTCGCTGTGAACTTGGTCGATTCTTTTTGTAAAACAGGATCCCCAGGGGGCTCCGGAGGACAAAAAAGGACGGTTATGGCCAGATCGGACGCAGGGAAACAGCGCCGAGACTGTGGAAACGCTGTGGAAAGGCGGCGCAAGGGGATGGTGGAACCGCAGCGGATACACAGTGGAAAGGTCGGGAAATGCAGTGGAAAGGTTGCAGCAGGGTCAGCTATACGCAATGGCGGCCCAAAGGACGACTGGTTCGCCCGTTCTCCGGGGGTTGCCCATACCTTCTTCGCCCTTCCTTCGGCCTCCACCTATCGTTTACCTATCGTTTCTCTATCCATTCCCTATCGTTTGGATAGGTGGACGATAGGGAACGGATAGAGAATATATAGAGAATTTCCGAACAAAGGGCGAAGCGCGGCCGAACGAGACCCGAAGCGCGGCCGAAAAAGGCCAAGTACGCGCGGATCGGCCGCAGTAAGGTCGCGACAAGGCCGAATAGAGTTACCAAACAGCTGCTCCCCGATGGGGATAACTGTTCTTATATTGATCATAAGGTCCCGTATTTTGTAATGGAGCGGGAGTAGAAGTGATCCGGGGATTTCAGAAAAATCCGAACAGTACAGAAAAAGCCTCCTATACAACGGTAGGACAACCGGCAGATTGCTTCCTAACTGTCTCCATAATAAAAGGGATATTACTTAGTATTAACAGGGGGTTAACACCGGTATAACAGGGGTAAATCCCTGTTATACCGGTGTAATATTGGTGTTAAGACTTAAGTATAACTTTTTTAGCTGTGAACCAGGTAGGGAGTAATCCCAGAGATGGGCTGGAGCGGGATCGGAAAAGAGGGCCTAATGACTGACCCCGGAATTCCTGTGGACCTCCGTCGAGACAGCTTTAGCATCTGTCCGTGCTGTGTCCATGATGAGTCCGCCTTAAGTCCACGTCTTAGCATGGAAACAGTATGTTTGCAGTCTGGACTTACAGCGCTAAAATCTGCACTCAGACACCTTTAAATCCCGATTCAGGAGTAACCAAAAGCCGAAACGCAGCGCCAAAAAACACTAAACACGTGGACTAACTCGCCGGAAACGCAGTTTTTTTGAAACAAAAGGATTCAAAAAACCACGGATCAAAAAATATGAATTCAGCAGATTACTTCCCATAAAAAGCAAAATGCGAGCTCCGCCAAAAGTATGCGATCTCCACTAATAGCTTTAAATAGTATCTCAAATAGAATTTAAGATATAAACAGAATTAAGAAGAAAATGCATTGAGCCCTGTGATATCCTGACCAGTAATCAATAAATGGATATCGTGAGTTCCTTCATATGTAATAACAGACTCAAGATTCATCATATGTCGCATAATTGGAAAATCCCCGACAATGCCCATTCCTCCCAAAATCTGCCGGGATTCACGCGCAATCTGCAAAGCCATATGCACATTATTCCGTTTGGCCATCGAAATTTGCTGTGGAGTTGCTTTCCCTTCATTCTTTAAAAGCCCCAAACGCCAAGACAATAACTGTGCCTTCGTAATTTCTGTCAGGAATTCAGCCAATTTTTTCTGTTGCAACTGAAACCCGCCAATTGGTCGGTCAAATTGTTGACGCTCCAGAGCATATTGAACAGCCGTTTCATAACAATCGATCGCCGCTCCTATCACACCCCAAGATATTCCATATCGTGCAGAATTCAAACAAGACAGCGGCCCACGCATCGAGTTTACCTCAGGCAATACATTTTCAGCAGGAATAAAGACATCATGAAAAACCAGCTCGCCAGTTTTAGAAGCTCGTAAAGACCACTTATGTAATGTTTCCGGTGTTTCAAAACCATCCATTCCTCGTTCAACAATTACCCCTCGCACTTTTCCCGCCTCATCGCGTGCCCAAACTACAGCAAGATCACATACTGGTGAATTTGTAATCCACATCTTAGCACCGTTCAATAAAAAACCACCATTACTCGCTGTCAATCGTGTTTCCATCCCTCCGGGATCAGAACCGTGGTTCGGTTCGGTTAAACCAAAAGAGCCCACAAGCTCCCCGGAAGCAAGTCCCGGCAAATATTTACGGCGTTGCTCCTCGCTACCATAGGTATATATCGGATACATCACCAAAGAAGATTGCACCGAAGCCGCAGAACGAACAGCAGAATCACCGGCCTCCAGTTCCTGCATAATCAAACCATAAGAAATCTGATCTAATCCCGCGCCACCATATTCGACTGGAATATAAGGACCTAAAGCACCTATTGCACCAAGTTTGGGCATCAACCCTTCTATGGCCTGATGTGCCTGTGCTGCATCTTCTATGACTGGTTTTATCTCTGACCGAACAAAATCCCGAACAGCACGACGGACAAGCTTGTGCTCCTCCGATAAAAGGTCATCCATTTGAAAATAATCAACATTTATTTGTTTCATAATCGTATAGTCTACATTAGCTTCTCTAAGATAATAAAATATTTTCAAACTGAACAATATTCACACACAACTTGTTTAACAGAATTTTATTCCCTATATTTAACATATTCCACGAATAAAATAAACCATTATGATAAAAAAAGAACTTAAAATACTCGGCATAACATCCCAGAATTTAGGCTCGTCAACAGGCCAAAAGTGGTTTTCTGGTGGTGAGGTATTCGAATCCCTATCTCCTGTAGATGGAAAACTCATTGCAAAAGTGTCCGGTAGCAGCCAGAAGGATTATGAGACAGTCATCGGTGATGCCCAAAACGCGTTCAAAGCATGGCGACTTATCCCCGCTCCCAAGAGGGGAGACATTATCCGTCAACTAGGCGATAAATTACGAGAATTGAAACCGACACTCGGAAAATTAGTATCCTATGAGATGGGGAAATCCTATCAAGAAGGTATGGGGGAAGTACAAGAAATGATTGACATCTGTGACTTCGCGCTGGGGCTATCCCGACAACTCTATGGCAATACCATTCATTCTGAACGTCCCGGCCATCGCATGTATGACCAATATCATCCTTTGGGTGTGGTTGGTATTATTACCGCCTTCAATTTCCCTGTAGCCGTGTGGGCATGGAATACAGCCATCGCTTTGGTTTGCGGAAACACAGTCGTATGGAAACCCAGTGAGAAAACGCCACTATGTGCCATTGCCTGCCAAAAACTATTAGCAGAAATCCTCCATAAAAATGGATTACCTGAAGGTATCTCCAACTTGGTCATGGGCGACAAAGAAGTCGGTGAATGGCTTGCTGCTGACAACCGCATCTCCTTGGTGTCGGCAACAGGATCAACACGAATGGGAAAAGAAGTTGCTGTTACCGTCGCACAACGGCTGGGTAAAACGCTACTGGAACTTGGTGGCAACAATGCGATTATTGTTACCCCAGATGCAGACCTCAATATGACAATCATCGGTGCCGTATTTGGAGCCGTAGGGACAGCAGCACAACGCTGCACTAGCACACGACGACTGATTATCCATGAGAGTATCTACGACAAAGTCAAGAAACAACTGACAAAAGCCTATGGTCAATTAAAAATTGGCGACCCTTTGGATACAAAAAATCATGTAGGACCATTGATTGATAAAGCCGCCGTAAAATCATACCTAAACGCACTAGACAAAATTAAAACACAAGGGGGGAAACTTCTTATTAAAGGAAAAGTACTAGAAGGCAAAGGTTACGAAAGTGGTTGCTATGTACAGCCTGTTATTGCGGAAGTCGAAAATCATTATGAGATCGTGCAACACGAAACTTTCGCTCCCATTCTATATTTAATAAAGTATCAAGGCGACATAGGCAATGCTATCGCCTTGCAAAATGGTGTCAGCCAAGGCCTGTCCTCAGCTGTGATGACAAACAATCTGAGAGAAGCCGAACTATTTCTCAGCGCCGCCGGATCGGATTGTGGCATAGCAAACGTCAATATCGGTACCTCAGGTGCAGAAATCGGTGGGGCATTTGGCGGAGAAAAAGATACCGGAGGTGGTAGAGAATCTGGTTCGGATGCATGGAAAGCATATATGCGTCGTCAGACAAATACCATTAATTACACAACAGACTTACCATTGGCACAAGGTATAAAATTTGATTTATAAACCATTCAGATTCGAAATTATGAGCAACGTACATGAAAGACTAAGTAAACATATATTGGCAGACGGGTTTCCACTGGTCATGGATATGGAAAAATCACACGGCTCTTATGTTGTCGATGAAAATGGGGACGAATACCTGGATATGTTTAGCATGTTTGCCTCTATGGCTGTTGGCTATAACCATCCCCATCTGGTTAAGCATCGTGAGTTTCTAGGCAAAATGGCAGTCAACAAGCCTGCTATATCGGATATCTACCCCAAAGAATTCGCAGATTTTGTGGATACCTTCGACCGTGTGGCAATACCAAAAGAACTCCCCTATGCATTTTTTATTTCTGGTGGAGCATTGGCCGTGGAAAATGCATTGAAAGCAGCCTTTGACTGGAAAACTAGACTTAATTTCGCTCAGGGCATACAAAAAGAAGCGAGTCAGGTCATCCATTTTAAACAGGCTTTTCACGGTAGATCGGGCTATACGCTCTCCCTAACAAATACGCAGGATCCCCGAAAGTATATGTATTTTCCAAAGTTCAATTGGCCACGTATTGTAAACCCCAAATTAACGTATCCATTAACGACAGAAAATATCAGCCAAACAATAAACGTAGAGGAGAAAGCAATCGCAGAGATCAATCAGGCCATCCACGACAACCCCAACGATATTGCCTGCATTATCATTGAACCAATACAGGGCGAGGGTGGAGACAATCATTTTCGGAAAGAATTTTTCCAGCAACTGCGCCAGATCTGCGACAAGAATGAAATTCTCCTGATTTTCGATGAAGTACAAACGGGGCTGGGTATTACCGGAAAAATGTGGGCTTATCAACATTATGATATTATACCAGATGTACTTGCTTTTGGTAAGAAAGCCCAGGTTTGTGGCATATTAGCGAGCAGGGAAAAATTTGATCAAGTGGAACATCATGTGTTCAAAGAATCCAGTCGGATCAACTCCACCTTTGGGGGAGATTTTATAGACATGCTCCGCTTTAAACTAATTCTTGAAGTGATCGAACAGGAAAATCTCTTGGCGAATGCTGCTGAAAAAGGAACTTATCTTAAGAGTAAACTACGGGAAGTTATGAAAGATAGACCGCAACTCAGTAACTTAAGAGGTGAAGGATTATTTGTTGCGCTGGATTTTGATTCTGCAGATTCCCGTAACGAATTTATCAAAAGGGCTTATGCCAATAAATTGATCATGCTGGGCTGTGGTGAAAAAAGTATACGATTCAGACCGCATCTTAATATCAGCAAGGAAGATATTGACAAAACGATCATGATCATCGAAAACAGTCTATAAAAAAAATGCAGTACTATTGGTGACTAATCCACAAATAGTACTGCACTTATTGACCAAGGTCATTATTTTCTACAAACATTTGGACGATCAATGTCCACAAGCTCTGATATTCCATATTCATCAAAAAGATCCAATAAGGCATCTGTTCCTTCTTCCAGTTTGAAATCCATCTCTTCTTTATAAACTGGAATCATTGCATAGAAATTAATGATATTACCATCTTTTGTTTGAAGTTCTAAAAATTCTTCATCAAAGCTCAACATCGGAGGCAATAAGAGCATACAGCCAAAACCGGTATTTGCTATTTCGTCGGCCTCCATCCCATTGGGAATAGTATGGCCATAACCTAACCATGTTTTATACTCATGTGGAAAACGCGCTAACCTTTTCAAAAAGTAGACTGGCCAATAGTTGTTATCATCCTTAAACTCTTCATCCCCTATTTTCCAATCAGCAGGAAGTACCACCATCAACTCGGCACGCTCGTAGGCTTCCTTATCGTCTATTTCCTCTGGAACGTTCATGGGAAGGTCGCTCATACCAGAAGTTACCAGGATATTGTATGGATAATTCGCACTAGGCTTGATCCAGTGTACATCAATATGTACCAATTCGGATATAATTTCGTGAAATACCAGATCTGGTTCAGCGATATATTTTGTCAAATGCTCTTCTATCTCTTCAAGATACACACATTGTACCTCAGGGAATAGATCTTTCGGATCTTTTTCCTCAGGCTGACTTTCATAACGATATATGGTCGAACCTCCAGCAGTAATTTCGACATCTTTCTTTTCAGTGGAAGATTCGTCCTCTCCCCCGCTCATGATTTTTTTGACTTTATCCCAAAATGACATATGAAGTGAATAAATGGTTAATTTCCTAAATTACATTTGTATTTCAATTATTCAATAACAGCGACTACTGGCTGCCGAAATTTTGTTTTGACTGGCTTTCCCTTGACTAAAGCTGGCATCCACTGCGGGGATTTCCGCATTGCCGCCAATACGGCTTTCGCAAATTCAGGGCTCACCTTCTCCCGATTCTCAATTTCAATATTACAAATAGCCCCATCTTCACAAACGATAAAATTAAGAATCGCAGTCTGTTTGGAGCCATATTTTGCATAAGCAACACTATCCATAGCTCCGACAGTTCGTGTCAAATCGAGATTATTCTGTAAAAATCTGGACCAGGCCACCACCCCGCCCTTAAAATAAGGAAAATCATCTACCTTTTGGGCTATACTATCTGCAGGTATGTTACGAACAGCAGCAGTCTGCGCCCGTGAAGTCAAACAAACGATAAAAAGCAGGACTGTCGAAACAGTAATTTTAAATTTTGGTGAATACATACCTGATCCTATCCATAATCATACCATTTTAACGCGTATTTGGAGCAACTTATTACTTTATTTTCTTCAGATTCAATTTATAGGCATATCAACATCCGTGATAAAAGCTCCTTGATCATCCAGTAAAAAGCTAATTGGTTGTTCTGGATTTTTAATAATTTCGAACAAGGTCAAACCCCAAGGTTTCCAGAAATTTTCCAGTACCTGACCGTAGGTCTTATTCTGCCAATGATCGAATATAGGCTTCATAGACATATCCGCTAACGGCATAGGTTCAACATATACTTTCTGAGGTGTATTTAAATAGGTGTAATCCGGCAGGCGGTTAAAAAGGTAAGCAGAGTAGAAATAGCGCGCACACAACTCTTCAAACTGTATGGGGTGAAGCTTTTTGCCTGCAATCGTCTTCAATATGTCTTCATGATAGATATTGTTTGTTGCATTATCCTGAAGGCAGGCAATAACCGCAAAATCTTTCATTCGAATAGAAAAAATCAAGGTATTTATTTCATCACGATACATAAAAGTATCAGGCGCATTTTCTACTGGCACTACAACAAGGGAAAATGGGAAAGTATTTTCAAATTCCATCGGAACGACCAACGACTGCAACATGGCGTGCAAGTTGGTAAAACGCTGTGCCAGCGCCTGCGAAAAGTTCATATCCTCACCTGAGGCTTTCTGCTGGCGGATTCCAGCAAGAATTTCGTTATAGACAACGCCATAGATGATTTTTGTCATCCATTGAAAAAGTAGCAAAGGATCTAATTGGCTGACCGCTTCGTAGCCCTGCTCAAATGATTGCTCAACGGCACGTTCCATTTGTTCTATTGCTTCAGCTGTATCAATCGAACATGGAAGCTTGAGTGACTTATAAGTCACTAGATTCTCATCCAACATTTTGAAAGGCTTATCTTCCAATTGAAAAGATTTCATCATCCAAACAGGAAAGACCTGGATGCTCTCCTCCTCAGACTGAAGTTTATTGCCTGTTAAAAAACAAATAGCTGGATCAAACTGAAATTGTTTGAATGGATTATACAAAGTTGTTGCCATAATGCCAGCAAAGTTAATACAAATCAAAAAGGACACAAGAAAAGGAAAACCTTATTACGATATGGTGACTTGTTTATTGAATTTATTTTATTTTCAGAAATTTTTGAAAATTCAAAAACTATATATAAATTTGAGTAAGAAATAAAAATGAAGATGGAATTACAAGAAGCAAAACAGCAATTTATAGATACTTGGGGAGCGTTGGGTTCCGAATGGGGGATCAACAAATCCGTTGCTCAGGTACATGCATTACTCCTTTCTGCGAGCAACCCCATGTCTACAGACGAAATCATGGAGAAGCTGGTTATCTCCAGAGGTAATGCCAACATGAGTATCCGTCAATTGGTCGATTATGGTATTGTTTACAAAAAACATATTGCAGGAGACCGAAAGGAATATTTCGTTGCGGAGAAAGACGTATTAAAATGGGCGATGAAAATTGCTGTTATGCGCAAGCAAAAAGAACTTGATCCTGTCATGGATATTCTCAGAGAAATCAGCAAAAATACCGAGAAAGATAAAACGCCAGAAGGCAAGGAGTTTCATAAGACGGTAAAAGATATCCAGGTATTAACAGATCAACTCGAAACCATCGCAAACAAACTATTCAATACCAGCGGCGGGGATCTGTTACTAAAATTGATCAAACTAATGATGTAATCTTATGAACTTTAATATCCTTTCTTACGCGATATATGGCTTGCTAACCTGCTACATTATCCTTTGGGTAGGTCGCTTGTTTCACAAAAATGGTCGGATTTTTATTCTTTCGTTGTTTAAGAACAACATTGCTCTAACTGACACGACAAACAATCTATTGCTTATGGGATATTATTTGCTCAATATTGGTTATGCCGTCATTCAATTCAGTTACTGGAAACAAATCCAAACATTTGAGGATCTGATCAGCAGTATTGCATTAAAAACAGGAACATTATTATTTGTACTTGTCTGCATGCATTACTCTAATATGCTTGGCATCTATTTCTTCGCTAAAAAGACAAATTCATTCACTATTAAATCATAATATCATGGGAAATTTAACAGTTATCGGGTATTTTATTTATCTACCCATTGCAATTGCACTGACCTATTATGTTGCGTATGTGCTTTTCAAAAATAGTATCGTGTACATGAATGATATTTTTGCGGGGCGACCGGAAGTCGCCAACGCGACAAACAATCTTTTCCGGATTGGTTTCTACCTCATGAACCTGGGATTTGCTTTGTATATCCTTGAGATCAGCTTATATGAACCGAGTGTACAGGAACTCATTGAGCGGCTCAGTTATAAAATCGGTGGATTCAGCATTTATTTAGGTGTCATGCTTTTTCTGAATATGTTCCTATTCTTCCGGGGCAAAAGAATCGCAAAACAAAGAAGAAATATGCCAGCAACAATTAACGAGTAAAACAGATCTCTAAAAATGGTATTATCATGCCTAAAATAGTTATTGCAGGTGGAACAGGTTTTGTCGGACAATATCTTTCCAAAAGATTCCAAAAAATGGGATATCAGGTGATCCTCGTTGGCAGACAGAAAGGAAATATACCCTGGACCGATACGGATGGTATTTCAGCCGCACTTGAACATGCTGAAATGTTGATCAACCTCGCGGGCAAGTCCGTCAATTGTCGATACAATGCCAGCAACAAAGCACAAATATTTTCTTCAAGAACAGAGACGACAAGTATTTTAGGTAAGGCCATTGAAAATTGCAGCCATCCTCCTATTCTTTGGTTAAATGCAAGCACCGCAACAATCTACCGTCATGCAGTCGATCGACCAATGACTGAAAGTAGCGGTGAGATCGGAACGGGATTTTCTGTCGAGGTCGCAAAGAAATGGGAGAAGACATTTTTCGATTTCCACTTACCCCATACCAGACAGGTGGCTCTTCGGATGGCTATTGTCCTAGGCGCTGATGGTGGTGTTATACAACCTTTTAAAAATCTTGTTCGCTTCGGTTTAGGTGGAATACAAGGTAACGGTGATCAATATTTTAGCTGGATACATATTGAAGATCTATTCCAGATTATCTTATTTATACAAAAACATCATGAAATAGATGGCATCATAAATTGTGCTGCCCCCAATCCGATTACGAATAAAACCTTTATGGGGACTTTTCGAAGCGTCATGCATCGAAAAATTGGTCTCCCCTCACCGAAATGGTTGTTGGAAATAGGTGCTTTGTTGATCGGGACGGAAACTGAACTTTTATTGAAAAGTCGTTGGGTAATACCAGAAAGATTAACGGAACTTAGTTTTACATTTCAATTTCCAACGATTGGAAAGGCTTTAGACGATATTCTAATCCTGAAATAAACAGCTACGATATTAGCAACAACGTGGGATAGGCCGACCTATCCCACGTTAACTTTAAAGTTTTCGAATACCAGCGGAGCATTTACAATAGCGCCCTCACTGTTTTTAACTCCTTTAAACTCCGAGGTCTTCCCTTTTTCCAAAAGATTCTTCATCTCTTTTTCTTCCAGAAAAATACCGTTCAATGTTCGCCAGATCTTAAAATCACAACCGCGGGCATAGTGATCACATTGTGCCACCCGATCATAGAGAAGGATTAAGCCTTTCTCACATTTAGGGCATTTGATTTTCCCCTTTTGTTGTGGTTTGACTTCCTCTTGCGCCAATGAAATTCGCAGTGTCAATAATTCTTTGGTAATTTTCGCCGTGTAGTCCTTTATATGTTTCATAAAAACATCATAAGAAACCTTATTGGCCCGCATTTCCTCCAGCTTTTGCTCCCATTTTCCAGTCAATGTTACCTTCGCAATCGAACGATCTTTAACTAGGTTATACACAGCCAGTCCTTTTTCAGTCGGAATCAGTTTTTTCTTATCCCGTTTGATATAGTCGCGCTGAAAAAGTGTCTCTATCGTGGCCGCACGGGTAGCTGGTGTTCCCAAACCGCAGTCTTTCATCGCCTGACGCATTTCATCGTCTTCAATTTCTTTACCGGATGTTTCCATCGCTTTTAAGAGGGAAGCTTCGGTATGAATCGGACGTGCCTTGGTAAAACGCTCAGCAAGTTCCAAGGTCAATATTTGCAGTAATTCCTCAGCCAGTAATTTAGGTAACTGCGCATTCTCATTGTCTTGGTCATCGTTGTTCTTATCTTCATCTGGAGCCTCTATCTGTTCGGCAGAAAGACGCCAGCCGTATTGTTTGATGACCGTCCCTTTTGCGATCAGCTCGACACCTTGCGCATCTATCGTAACTGTGGTGATATCCTTGATACAGACTTCCGAGAAACTCTCGACCATACGCTTAGCAATCATGTTGTAAATATTTTGCTGTTCTTTCAACATGTGGCCGGGCTTTTCATCAGTAACCAACAGCGCATGGTGATCGGTTACCTTTTTGTCATCAACAGAACGCTTATTTAACTTTGCCCCGATTAAATTCTTGGCAATGGATGCAATAGATTCCTCTGCATGATCCGAGAGATGCTGAAAAAGCGCTTCGATCTGTTCGAAAACATCCTCACCGATGTAACGGGATCCTGTACGGGGATAGGTAATAACCTTTTTCTCGTAAAGCGTCTGCGCAATACTCAGGGTTTGGTCAGCTGAGTAACCATATTTTTTGTTCGCATCCTGTTGCAGGGAGGTTAAGTCAAACAATAAAGGGGGTTGTTCCTTTGTCTCTTTGGCCTCTACTTTTGCAACACGCGCATTTGTTCCAACAGTCAATCGAGCGATTGTCTGTTCGGCAACATCTTTTTTATCTATTTTATTTGAAGTGGCTTTAAAGCTGATATTATCTTTCTCAAAGCCTGCCTGGATTTTATAAAATGCCTGCGGCTTAAAATCTTTATTTTCGAGGTATCGCGAGCAGATCATCGCCAAAGTAGGCGTCTGTACTCTTCCCAAAGAAAGAAGTCCTTTGTTGCCTGCAGCCAAAGTGATTGCCTGTGTGGCATTGATCCCGATCAACCAATCCGATTCTGATCTCGATCGGGCAGACATATATAAACTATCGTATTCAGTACCCTCTTTTAAATTTGCGAAACCTTCTTTGATGGCCTTATCCGTCTGACTTGAAATCCAGAGCCGTTTAAATGGCACCTTTGAACCCAAGAAGTAATAGATATTACGAAAGATAAGCTCACCTTCCCGTCCGGCATCCGTCGCTACAATAATTTCTTCGGCCTGTTCTAATAGTGACTTTATCGTATTGAGCTGTTTGACCGCACCGGTATCATCCATTTGCTTTCCATCCCGTTTGACTTTCTTCGATTCCAGTTTAAAATTTGCAGGGATTATTGGAAGATTGGAAATCGTCCAGCTATTATAACCGTAAGCCTGAGGCGTACACAATTGAACCAAATGACCAAAAGCATAGGTAAAAGCATAGCCATTTCCGGCGATATAGCCATCTTTGACTTCCTTCGCTCCCATCACACGGGCCAGATCACGAGCCACGGAGGGCTTTTCAGCTATTACAACCTTCATTTTAGCGTATTGAAATTTGAATATTGAGATTTGAGACGCTACCTATACAAGCCTATGGCTTATCAAGCATTTTCATTTTTACTTTTGACAAGACAACTTACAAAAGTAAGCATGATCTTAACAAATCGACAACCAGGAACACTAGTTAACAAACTATATTGTTCGCAAACCTATTCGATACTCGGAATTGTTATTCCTTTAATCTTACGATAGAGTTCGATGGCATATACATCGGTCATTCCAGAAACAAAATCCAGCACACAACGGATTTTGGAATAGGAGTCCTGTTTGTCTGTATAAAACTGCTCCGGAATCAAAGCAACTAATTTCTTGTCGTAATTATTTTTGTTCTTTTTGAGGTATGCCGGTACAAACTCTTTCAACAGGGCATCCATAACACGATAGCCTGCAATCTCAATCTGGACTACCGTTGGCGCATTATAGATCTTCGCTATAGAAATTTTCGAGATCTTATTCATTTGCTTTACAATACTGTCATCCAGTGCATCCATCAATGCGGATGAAAAAGTTCCAGATAAAAACTGTTCTTGCTCACGAACAAATACATCGACACAACCTTTGATCAGGGTGTTAATTGCCTTAGCCCGTAAAAGCGCCACACGACTCGGTGTATCAAGCAAACCGTCCAATCGGTCACGAAGATTTTCGGAACCACATAATGGCAACAAAAGTTCTTCTACTTCTTGGTAGGATAATATTTTTAAATGATGCGCATCCTCCAGATCAATGATATTATAACAGATATCGTCGGCCGCTTCGACAAGATACACCAAGGGATGTCTCAAATAACCCTTGGGATTGGAAGGATCTCTTAGTAACCCTAACTCGCCCGCAATTTTCTCAAAAGCTTTTTGCTCCTCTGTAAAAAAACCATACTTTTTGCGATGATGGCTTTTTTTGACATGCCCATCAATAGCTAAACACGGATATTTCACAATAGATGCCAATGAGGTATAGGTCAAGGCAAATCCTTTTGGATCTTTTCCCTGAAAAGCGTGAGTCAAAATCCGCAGGGCATTGGCATTACCTTCAAAATGGGTCAGATCTGCCCATTCTTCTGCTGTTACCTGTTCCTGATATTTCCGTCCATCACCATCGGTGAAGTACGTAGATATCGCAGACTCCCCTGAGTGTCCAAATGCAGGGTTCCCCAAATCATGAGAGAGACAAGCCGCTGAGATAATATTTCCAACCTCTTGTAGGAACGGATATTCGGTATCTATATTTGGGTTTTCTTCCTTTACCTGTGCATAGAACATACGGCCGAGTGAACGACCTACACTCGCTACTTCCAAGCTATGTGTCAGCCTATTGTGTACAAACACAGCCCCTGGAAGCGGAAAAACCTGAGTTTTATTCTGTAATCTTCGAAATGGGGAAGAAAAAATCAACCGATCATAATCCCGTTGAAATTCCGATCGAGCCACAAGGTAGCTATCAGCTGTTCTATCTTCATACCCCCAGCGTTTTGCAGAAAGCAAATCTTTCCAGTTCATTTTTTCAGACATAGCGCAAATATACCATTTCTCCAATAATTGGTTTGAACCAAATCTCAAAATGACAAATTTTACAGGCAGCTGTTACCGAGGTCATTTTTATACAGGTTATATTCTGTATCTTTAACTTTCAATACCAATAGGAACAATCATGACTAAATATCAATCACTTATTCCAAAATATTTTGAAGGCATTATAGAGGGAAAAAACACCCATTTACTTTTATTAAAAAATGAGGGTGGTATGCAGGTGCTCTTAACGGATTATGGCGCGCGCATTGTCAGTATCTTAGTCCCCGACAACAAAGGTAATCTGGTTGATGTAGCCCTAGGCTTTGATTCAATACAGGGTTACCTGGAATCAGACGAAAAATACCATGGCTGTACTGCTGGCCGTTTTGCAAACCGTATTGCAAATGGCAAATTTGAAATTAATGGGAATCAGTATACACTTCCTCAAAATAATGGGATCAATTGTTTGCATGGCGGTATCTCAGGCTTCCACGATAAAGTTTGGGATCGCAGAGTGACCTACCAATCCCATGTAGAATTTTACTATGTTTCCAAAGATGGTGAAGAAGGCTTCCCTGGGAATATAAAAGTAATGGTTTCTTATACACTAACCAGAAACAACGAAATCGTCATCAAATACCACGCGCAATCAGATGCTGACACACATGTTAATTTAACAAATCACACTTATTTCAATCTTGATGGGGAAGGAAGTGGAGATGTATTGCAACAGGTGCTTCAAATAAATTCAGATGAGGTGCTATTTGTTGATGAAAATCAAATACCCAACGCGATCGTACCCGTTGAAGGCACTCCTTTTGACTTTAGAACCCCAAAAAAGATTGCGCAGGATATCACAGAAAATGATGAGCAGCTCATCTCGGCCAAAGGCTACGATCATTGTTATGTCAATAATAAACCAATCTCGCAGCCCTGTGCAACGGTCTATTCAAAAAACACAGGAATACAGCTAGATGTATTCACTACCGAGCCAGGCGTGCAACTTTATACAGGGAATTGGATGACAGGAAACGACATCGGTAAAAGAGGAAATAAATATTTACCCTATGCGGGATTTTGTCTGGAAACGCAACATTTCCCCGACAGCCCCAATCAAGGGGAATTTCCTTCAACCTTGTTAAAAGCCGGAGCGCAATTTGATTCAGAAACGCACTTCAAGTTTTCAATAAAGAAATAACAGGAAAGGGCCAAATTCTTAAAGAATTTGGCCCTTTCTCATTGTATTTAAGAGCATAGTCCACTCAGCAAACATGCATCAATTTCATTCGTAGACTCAAGGACACAACGCCCCTATTTCACCAATTCTTCTAGGGCCTTTTCTACTTTTTCGAATTCGAAAGTCGCTTTCACCTGCTGAAACATGCGCTGAATCTGATCATTACATAGATTCCCGATACTACCTTCATGTGTATGATTTACTTCTTTCGATGGTTTGAAACGTCCCTCATCAATATCAATACCAATAGTCCGATACGCTTCGCGGAAAGGCACACCTTTGAGCACCTCATTGTTTACAACCTCTACCGAGAATAGATAATCGTATTTGGGATCATCAAGAATATTGTCTTTTACAGAAATATTTGCCAACATAAACGTAGCTATTTCAAGACATTCATTAAGTGACTTAAATGCTGGGAATAGATTTTCTTTCAACAGCTGGAGATCCCTGTGATAACCTGAAGGAAGGTTCGTTGTCATCAAAGCGATTTCATTCGGTAAGGCCTGAATTTTATTACAACGGGACCTAATCAGCTCAAATACATCAGGGTTCTTTTTATGTGGCATTATACTGGACCCCGTTGTCAAATGTGCCGGAAAGGATATAAAACCAAAATTTTGATTGATATATAAGCAGACATCCATCGCAAATTTAGCTAGGGTTGCTGCAATAGAACTCATCCCCTGTGCCAGAATACGCTCGGTCTTTCCTCTCCCCATCTGTGCATAAACCACATTATAATTCAAATCTTCAAAGCCCAATAACTGAGTTGTCATCGTTCTATTTAGTGGAAAAGATGAACCATAGCCAGCGGCAGATCCCAGTGGGTTCTTATTACAGACCTTCCAGGCCGCTTTCATCATTTCGAGGTCATCCACTAAACTTTCTGCATAGGCGCCAAACCACAAACCAAAGGATGAAGGCATCGCAATTTGAAGATGTGTATACCCCGGAATCAAAATATGCTTATAACGCTCACTAAGCTGAATCAATTCATTGAAAAAAGACTCCGTATTCTGAATAATATTTTGGATTTCGGAACGGAAGTATAATTTCAGATCTACGAGTACCTGATCATTGCGGGATCGACCCGAATGAATTTTCTTTCCTGCTTCACCGATACGCTGTGTAAGCAACATCTCCACCTGTGAATGTACATCTTCTACAGAATCTTCAATCTGAAAATCTCCAGCTAAAATTTCTTTATAGATATTTTTCAATTCCTGCTGTACCACAACAAGATCTTCATCAGTCATGAGGTTGATACTATTCAACATACGTGTATGCGCCAAAGAGCCCAATACGTCCGCTGCTGCAAGTTGTAGGTCCATTACACGGTCATTACCTACAGTAAATGATTCCACAAATGAATCAACATCTATATTTTTTTGCCAGATTTTCATTAATATATTTTGTTTTATGATAACGAAATTATGATGAGCCAATTATTCATTTCGGTTTAGCTGCTGATCATAGCCCATAATAATTTCCTCAGAATATTTATTTGTATGTCATTACATCCCCGCGTTAAAGACATTTATATGCCTTACAGCGATATTTTCTTTTATCCATCACCCGATCATATGCTATATCCGATTTGTTTTTTGCGTATGAAACAATCATAAGGATCATGATACTATCTGCTGTTCTAAACGATCGATTTGATTACGGATATGTATATATATTATTAACTTGACAAAAATACCAATTGCAAATGGTTATATCAATGCCAAGCTGTTTTAGGTTCAACATTATTCATGGAAAGGGTAAAAAGTAGAATTTTTGACGTAGGAAAAACCCTGTTACAAAAAAAAACAAATGTTAAAAGTTTGTTAAATGGCGATAAACACATTTTATAAGTAACCACTCACTTTATTTTTAAAACTTATTTTGTCAGTTTTTTAAGTATTCCTATGTTTGTAGTGTAAGGGAGATGAAAAAATAAAAGCCGGTAAGGTTAGTAAATACTTACCACTTTAAATACACCGAATTTTAGAACCAAATATGATAGACCCCAACGTCTTAAAACTTGTAAGAAATTACCTAACCAATTGTGAATCGAAATTTAAAGGCACGTCAAACCAAGATGTGCCTTTTTTCTTATTCATACCACTGGAGTTAGTCAACATGTAGCATATATTCTTGCCTAAAATACTTATCTTTGTGTATCATATTGAGAATATTCAACATAAAACGTATACGATGGGAACAGAAAGCAAGAGACAGCAACGTTTTGCTGGGGTCATTCAACAGGATTTAGCAGCATTATTTCAACGCGATGGCAAGGCATGGGCTCCAGGGGCATTCATTACGGTTACACGTGTTCGAGTTACTCCTGATCTAGCTATCGCACGTGTTTATTTAAGCTTTCTAAACACAAAGACTGCACAGGAAGATATTAAAGCTATCCGTACCAAAACATCTGAGATACGCTATAAGTTGGGATCAAAAATTAAAAACCAGGTAAAAATTGTCCCTCAATTGGACTTTTTCCTTGATGACACCAATGAGTATGTGGAGCATATGGACAAATTATTTGAAGAAATAAGTAAAGAGCCACGCCAACCAGAAGAATAATGTACCTTAAACTGGCTGATCTAAGAATCAATGATATTTGAACTGGATAGCAAAAAGCTGGATTTTCCACATCCGAGCTACGCCGAAAAAGATGGTCTATTGGCCATCGGAGGTGACCTTTCGGCTGAACGGCTATTATTAGCTTATAGCAATGGTATTTTTCCTTGGTTTAGTGATGATAGCCCAATATTATGGTATGCACCTGATCCACGCTTCGTCATTTATCCATCCAAGATAAAGATCAGTAAAAGTATGGCTTCCTGTATACGGAAGAATACATTTTCGATCTCCATAGACCAAAACTTCGATGAAGTCATCAAGTCCTGTTCTTCGATCAATAGAAAGGATCAAGATGGAACATGGATCACAGAAGACATGATCAGGGCCTATACAGCCCTATATACCATGGGCTACGCCCATTCTGTTGAAGTGTCGCAAGAAGGCGTACTTGTAGGCGGGCTTTATGGCGTTCTGATCAATGGTGTATTTTGTGGTGAAAGCATGTTTTCCAAAGTACCAAATGCATCCAAAGTGGCATTGATCTATCTCGCACAGGAAATAGACCTACAATTGATTGACTGCCAATTCCATACAGCCCATTTGGAGAGCATGGGTGGTGAATACCTTCCCTTATCAGATTATTTAGCAATACTAACAAAAGACCTAAGATATGAACAGTCCCTATAGCAAACATTTCGATATCGACACAGCGATAACTTACTTGACTACACCTGGCTCAGGTCTACTTTCACGTGAAACAAAGCAATGGCGTGCGCAACGGGATCAAGAATTCCATGATTCAAACACAACACTTCGTGAACAACAGGGAGCTGCATTGGATTCCTGCCGAAATACACTCGGACAATTCTTCAATTGTCCGGGAAACAACGTGTTTCTGTCAAGCTGCTTTTCTTTTGCATTCAACGCATTATTAGCGGGTCTACCTAAACATTATAAGGTCCTACTTTTAAACAATGATTATCCGTCGGTAAATTTCCCGACAATAATCACGGGGTTTGAGCATAGCTTCGTCACTATGGACGAGCAGCTTGAGGCTAATATATTGGATGCCATAGCTACTTTTAAACCAGATGTGCTTATTCTATCCATTGTTCAGTATATCTCTGGCTTAAAAATAGACCTCTCTTTTATACAGGAATTAAAACATCAGCATCCTGAATTGCTAATTATTGGCGATGGCACACAATTTTTAGGAACCGATTTATTTGATTTTAATACGTCAGGCTTCGACGCCGTGTTAAGTAGCGGATATAAATGGCTTATGGCTGGATTCGGAAATGGTTTTATTCTGTTAAACGATCGGCTTAAAGAAATCCTCTATGCTGACGTACAGAAAAACTACAGTTATCTCAACAATCAATGGATGAATAAATCTGTCGTTCAACTTTGTTTTGAACCGGGGCATTTGGACACTTTAGCTCATGGAACCCTACAACGGTCTCTGATGCAGTTTCAACAATGGGGTTATGCTGAAACAGTTTCATACACACAAGATCTAGTGGCGCAAGCGCGAGTTGAACTGGCCAATAGAGGGCTACTCCTGGATAGCATTATCAATAGACGTCCACAAAGCAATATCTTCAATATACAGATTAACCCAAACAATTTTCAACTCCTGATGGATGAGGGTATAAAATGTTTTCCTCGCGGCACTGGTATCCGTGTTGGATTCCACCTCTACAATGACCATGCAGATCTTGAAAAACTATTACATATTATAGATACAAAAACAAATTAAACATGAAATTTAGAATAGGCGATTTAGTCAGGTTTGTGGATGAACCCATTGAAGGCCACATCACCTCCATGCAAGCCAACAATATTGTAGGAGTAACAGATGAAACTGGGTTCGAAATTCCTGTTCCTATGGACAAGATAACCCTCGTTTTTGGAAATATGCGGCGAGCGGATGACGAGCTTGATCAGCATGCCACGCCATTGACCCCAAACCGGTTTATAGAAAAAGGGATTTTACTGGCCATTTCCGGCGATCACAAAGATGGATTAGCCAAGTTACATATCATCAATGAGACAAGTTATGAACTCCTTGTATCGGTTTCCGAAGCTACAGCAAATAAAGTGAAAGGACTTTTTAGCAATAAAATACCACCACATGATTCCATTCAGTTCTATACAGGAAACTTTGCCAATGTGGGAAAATGGCCGACATTCCGTTTTCAAATCATTAGACATAGCAGCAGTTTGCAGGAACTGACTAATCCGATCAATAAGGAACAGCGTGTCCGTCCAGTGGACCTGACCAATCCAAAGGTGCTTCATGAAATTCTGGATGCAAAAATCTGGTCTTATGAATTGGACAAAATCGAAGAGGATTTAGGACTAGATAAACTAAAGACGCATTTTATACCGCATCGTCCAAACAAAAAATAAGCTAGATAAATTATCTAGCTTATTTTTTTAATACCTTACTCATTTGTTGCCCCGATCTTCTTTGTACTCAACAACAGCAGCAGGATCCCAATTAAATAGACTATCCAGCCCCAACGCATATGGAGTGATTTGGAAAGCAGTTTGTCCGCAAAACCCCAATCAAAATAGTTGTTGATTTTAAACCATACTGCAGAAACACTTAATAGATACCAACATGCTGCCAACCTGGTCATCCATTGATAGGCGCGTACTGCACGGACAAAAAATAACAATGCTGTTATTCCCAAAATCAGCATAGTGATAAAAAATAAATAGGCGTCCACCTGATAAAGGTTCCAGTTACCTTTTATAGGAACTTTTAAAAATGGAGTCATACTGGACAAAAAACAAATGATAAGTCCAACAATGGCAAAATACTTCCTAATGATGACCATGGTTCAAATTACTTTAAAATTGATACGAATATAAGTTGAATATTGCCACTTATATAACTTGTCTTCAATTTTCTGAAAAATTAATCTATTTTTAAAACGAAATTCTCGTACAGAATTCCGAACAAGGAGCAATACTTCAAAAGATAACAGTAAAGCGAACAATTGAAAGGAATTCGTACCTAAAAGTTTATTTTAAATTTAAGCCAGATATCGAAGATGAAAAGAGCGTTTGAAGAAACTGCAACGGAGCAGGCACCGCAGCCAAAATCAAAGAAAAATAGATATATCATTATCGGAATTGTCTTGCTATTGGCCATACTTGCCGGCGGAGGATATTATAATTTTGTCCTGCGGCAAGACCTTGATGCCATAGCTGTAGATACTGCAGCAACAGCCGTGGACGGATTTGAGAATGCAGATCCAAAAGATCTCGAAGAAGCTGATGGCTGGAGCTCCATTGATGACTACGCCCATTGGAACAATGCCATCTTTACAATCCCTGAGTATGACAATATTCCATTACGTTACCGCAGAGGTATTACAAAGATCTTTATGGGGAATAGCTACCTGGAACCTTCCGGAGATAAACCTATCTATAAATTTACGCGTATAAAGGATCGTGCAAAGTCGGTATTCTGTTACGGTAATTTTACTGATCGTCATGACGCAGATAATTGGAACAAAGAAATGGCATTTCTTGTGGAAAAAAATGACTATCAAAGCAGTGCGATCTGGATTATATCAGCAAAAGGAGATATCTTATTCTGGAAAGAATATTCCAGTGAACTTCCCTTGATCAATAGTTTTAAAAAAGGGCAGAAGATTTTTATGGATGAGATGAAATTAGTGCCCGCTCCAGCCGATGGAATTATTGTTAAAAACAAAAGTTCTAAATATGCCTTAATTTACAATAAAGGAACAAAAACTTTCGATACCTATTATCAGTATAGTGACAGTGAAATTAAAGAAGCAACCACTGCTGAAGAGGCCCCTTATATGGAGGAATTGGAAGACATAACGATAGACTCAGCACAAACAAATACAGGTAATAGTGAATAGTTTAATACCTTCGATAGACCGAAATTTTTATCACGCATCAACGTGATGAAAATCATCTAATCGAAAAATAAAATATAACAAACTGAAATACAATACATTAACAATAAAAAACATCTATTTAAAATCTTTCTAAATTAATCCCTTTGACAGATTTTTGACACAAGCACAAAGCATTTAAGCTACATTTGTACCGTTAAATATAAGCGAGGGATTAGAGCTTTGAAAAATCTTAAAGTATTAGCGTTTACTCATAAACATGTCGAATTAAAAGATCTAGGTAATCTAGTGATCTGCAATGAGGATTTAGAAAGTCGCCTCATTAGCTTAAAACACAGCCTAGATATTCCGGAGATCTTTTACATTGGTACTTGTAACCGGGTAGAGTTTGTATTTTATGGAGCTCACGAATTGACCAATGAATTTATTGCGGAGTTTATGGGAAAATTGAACTTCTGTGTTCCGCAAGAGCGACTTCAATGTTATTTGGGTCAGGTCAACAAATATGAAGGAATGGATGCCTTACATCATTTACTTCGTATGTCCTGCTCGCTTGAAAGCTTGGTTGTTGGAGAAAAAGAAATCTTAGCGCAGGTACGTAGAGCTTATGACCGTTGTAGAGAAGCCGGTTTTACGGGTGATTTCCTTCGTCTAATGATGGACAGATTGGTAAAGACAGCAAAAGAAGTTTATACCTATACTAAAATTTCCAGAAACCCAATTTCTGTTGTCTCCCTTGCCTACCGTAAACTACGTGAATTAAAGTTGGTTGAAAACCCGAGGATCGTCATTATCGGATCAGGGGAAACAAACCAAAACTTAGCGAAATATTTCCAAAAAAATCAAAAAGCCAAATTTGTCGTTTTTAACCGCACGCTTGAAAATGCAAAAGCATTAGCTGAGGAGTTAAACGCTGAGGCTTATCCGCTTGCTAGCATTGGCGAATACAAAGAAGGTTTTGATATTCTGATTACATGTACCGGTGCACCAACATCAATTATTGATAATACGTTGTACCAATCACTATTAAATGGTGAAACCGACAAGAAAATTATCATTGATTTAGCTGTTCCAAATGATATTGATACCGAAGTAATCAAAAATAACCCAATTCATTACATCGAAGTCAGCAGCCTGCAAGCTATTGCGGAGAAAAATATCCAAGAACGTTATAACGAATTGGACAGTGCAGAAAAAATCATTCAAGACAATATCCAGGAATTCTTACCACTGATCAAACAGCGTCGCGTAGAGGTCGCCATGCGTGAAGTTCCTGAAAAGATTAAAGAAATCAAATCATTTGCTTTAAACGAGGTCTTTGCACAAGAAGTACAGGCATTGACACCTGAAGCAAGAGAAGTATTGGAAAAAGTCATCAACTATATGGAAAAGAAATACATCAAAGTTCCAATGGTAATGGCGAAAGAGATTTTGGTTAAAACACCTGAGACCGAGAAAAACTAATTGCAATCATATCGTTGCAATCATTTCCTGACAAAATATACTTGCTACTTTCTTACATGCGACCAACACTGCTGTTCGTATGCCGTTTCCTTTTTGTCATAACCCTACCGTTATTCTAATTTTCGGTTTATCAATCATTTCCTTTTAGATAATGACAGTAACGTGTCAACATATTCCACCTATTTATTTATTTTTGCTTCGATAAATGGTATTAAACACATTTTAATAGGTAAAGTAAAATAACGTGAATAGAAAACTAATTATTGGCACCCGGGGAAGTGTTCTTGCAATGTGGCAGGCAAATTTTGTGAAAGACCGACTACAGGAAATCGGTATCGAAGCAGAGTTAAAAGTCATCAAAACTCAAGGTGATATTATTCAGCACCTCCGTCTGGATAAATTGGAAGGTAAAGGATTTTTCACCAAAGAACTTGAGGAGGAACTTTTGAATGGGACCATTGATTTAGCTGTACACTCACACAAAGATTTACCTACAATCAATCCGCCGGGATTGATTATTGCGGCTGTTTCTGAACGGGAGGACCCTTCCGAATTATTGATTATCCACAAGGATTGTGTAGATATCAAGAAGCGTCTATCTCTAAAACATAACGCAACTGTCGGGACATCTTCCAACCGTAGAAAAGCACAAATATCGGCTTTACGTCCAGACTTGGAATTCGACGATCTGAGAGGTAACCTCCAAACGAGAATGCAGAAGCTGCGGGACGAGCAATACGATGCGATTGTACTGGCAAAAGCCGGTATCAGCCGTATCGAAATGGATATCACAGACTTTCATGTCGAAGAAATTCCACCGGTAGAAATTATCCCTGCTCCAGCACAAGGTGTCTTAGCTATTCAGATCCGTGAAGTCGATAAAGAACTCTTTGCTGCATTGCAACCATTAAATAACAATGAGGTCGCTAAAACCATTGCAGTAGAACGATTGGTATTGAACAAATTTGACGCTGGATGTCATGCACCACTCGGATGTTATTGCCGCAAAAGTGGTGATGAATATGAAGCTTGGGCTTCCATTGCCGATACAAGTGAAGACTTTCCTGACCGTGTATACTTGAGAGATACTGATCCAACCCGATTGGCTGAACGTATTTTCAGCAAGTATGCAAAAGATCGTAAGTTGCCGCAATCTGTCTTTATTTCCAGGGAGGTAGACGAAAATTCCTACTTCGCTCGTGCAATGGCCAAACATAATATCACGATCGAAGGCCGTTCATTGATCAAAATATTTCCGATCATCAATAAGTTGGATCCTTTTATCTTAAAACATGTCGATTGGATCATATTTTCAAGTAAGAACGGGATTGAGCATTTCTTCAATCTGGAGCCGCGGTTAAGTAAAAAGACCAAAATTGGCGTTATCGGCCGTGGTTCGGAAGAAATATTACGTAAGTACGATCGCGTAGCGGATTTTTCCGGTGACAGCGAGGGTATTAATATGGATGAAATCGCCAAGAAATTTGCCGAATTGGCAAATGGAGGAACGGTACTTATCCCGCGTGCAAAGGAATCGCTTGAGACTATTCAGAAAGCATTAAGTCCAGAAACTAAAATCATTAATATCCCAGTCTATGAGACTGTATTGGAAGAGGACGTCGATCCATCCAATGCAGAAGTACTGGTATTTACAAGCCCTAGTAATGTAGAAGCTTATTTTGCGGACAATCTTTTAGAACCGGGACAAAAAGTCATCTGCATCGGTCGTTCGACCGGAGCCAAGTTTGATGAGATGAATGTTCCTTATACACTTCCCTATTCACCAGACGAGATCGGTCTCTCAGAGGCTGTTTTTGGCTTAGAATATTAAATAGTATTGCGCAATTAGTATTGAGTAGTTGGCAAACGCATTTACTGCCTTTGCAATTGAACAACACTGGATCACTAGATAATAAATAAATTAAATATAATGTTACAACGTCCGAGAAGAAATCGTAAATCTGCCGTGATTCGCGACATGATTCAAGAGACACGTTTAGACGCGTCGAATTTGATTTTTCCACTTTTTATTGTAGATGGCCAAAATCAAAAAACCGAGGTTAAATCTATGCCGGGTATCTACCGCTATTCAATAGATAATTTATTGAAAGAAGTGGAAAGCTGCCTCAAATTAGGCTTACGTTCATTTGACCTATTTCCCAATATCGAAGAATCATTGAAGGACAAATATGCGACGGAGAGTTACCGCGATGGAAGTTTGTATTTACGCGCCATTGCAGCGGTAAAGAAAAATTTCCCTGAAGCCTGTATTGTTACCGATGTAGCGATGGATCCTTACAGCAGCGATGGTCATGATGGAATTGTCGAAAATGGCGAGATCCTAAACGACGAAACATTGGAAGTATTGGGCAAGATGGCACTCGCACATGCGCAGTCCGGTGCAGATATTATCGCACCATCAGATATGATGGACGGACGTATCGGGTATATTCGTGAGCTATTGGACCATAATGGTTTCACAAACGTGTCTCTAATGTCGTATACAGCGAAGTATGCATCAGCATATTATGGTCCTTTCAGAGATGCTTTGGGTTCTGCTCCTAAACACGGGGATAAGAAAACGTATCAGATGAACCCTGCAAATGCGAAGGAAGCACTTATCGAGGCCCAGTTAGACGCGCAAGAAGGTGCTGATTTTCTAATGGTTAAACCAGGGCTTCCATATTTAGATATTGTGAAGCTTCTCGCTGATAATTTTGATCTCCCAATCGCGGTGTATAATGTCAGTGGTGAATATGCTATGTTAAAAGCCGCCATTCAAAATGGTTGGCTGGATGAACGCGTGATCTTGGAAACGTTATTAAGTTTCAGACGTGCGGGCGCAACAGCAATTTTATCCTACCACGCCAAAGAAGTTCTGGAAAAAGGTTTTATTTAGGCAAATAAGATCAGGTTTTCGCGCTAAAAACAGCGAATTGCTCAAAGACAAAAGTAAATATTAAAAAGGCTCGAAATTAAGTTTTCGAACCTTTTTTGGTCAAATAAACTCAACAAACAAGAAATACTATTGCGAAAAAAAGAGGATACCCCAACCTTTAAATAAGGAATATCACTGAATTCTTGATTCCTTACGTTTCCATGAGACTTATCTTGGCAAAAAAAGATAACTTCGCATTCAAATATAATGACTATGCAAGCACCTGATATTTCAAGAGCAAAATCTGCTGAATTATTTGAAAAAGCAAAACAATATTTCCCCGGCGGTGTGAATTCTCCGGTTCGGGCTTTTAAATCTGTATTTGGTACCCCATTATTTATAGAACGAGGTGACAAAGCACGTCTTTGGGATGCCGATGGCAATGAGTTCATCGATTTCTGCTGTTCGTGGGGTCCTTTGATTTTGGGACACAATAACGATCAAGTTCGCGAGGCCGTTGCCGCACAATTAGGTAAAGGATTGAGTTTTGGCGCACCTACTGCTCTAGAAAACCAACTCGCCGAATTGATTATTGAAAAAAATAAGTATATCGAGAAAATCCGCTTCGTCAGTTCAGGAACCGAGGCTGTGATGTCTGCAATCCGCTTGGCAAGAGGATATACCAAACGCGATAAGATTATCAAATTTGACGGATGTTACCATGGTCATTCGGATTCGCTTTTAGTGAAGGCTGGTTCTGGATTGGTTACTTTCGGAGAAACTTCTTCGGCAGGCGTTCCCAAAGCTTTTGCAGATGAAACAATCGTCATCGAGTTAAATGACAAAGACGCGCTGAGAGCTGCTTTTACAGAATTTAAAGATCAGATTGCTGCAGTGATCATTGAAGGTATTCCAGCCAACAATGGTCTATTAATGCAATCCAAAGAATACATGCATTTCCTACGTGATATCACAAAAGAAAATGGGAGTATGCTAATCATGGATGAGGTCATCACCGGATTCCGTATCGGTTTTGAAGGAGCTTCTGCATACTACGAAATCCAGCCAGATATTATCACCTATGGCAAGATCATAGGCGGTGGTATGCCAGTGGGAGCTTATGGTGCATCCAAAGAGCTTATGGCCTGTATATCACCTGACGGTGCCGTTTATCAAGCTGGTACCTTATCTGGGAATCCTGTGGCCATGGCAGCAGGTATTGCAGCCTTGACTATTTTGGCGCAAGATGATTTCTACACAAACTTAAATGCGAAAACCGCGGCATTCGTTCAGGATCTTCGTGATTATATCGCTGAAAAAGGCTATCAAGTACAGTTATTCCATGTTGCCTCTATTTTCTGGTTTGCATTTACAGAGCAAGAAGATATCAAGAAAGCAAGTGAAATTGATCCCGCTTCCATGGAATCATACAAAATCATGCACCGTGAACTCCTGAATAGAGGGGTTTATTTCGGTCCTTCGGGCTATGAAGTTGGTTTTGTTTCTGCTGCACATACCGACGCGGATTTAAATACCGCCAAGAAGCATATTTTCGATGCCTTGGACATCGTCTTTCATTCATAAAAGGAAAGTATAATACTACAATGCCCCAAAAACTATCTGAGTTTTTGGGGCATTTATATACTGTTTAATCAAGAACCGCTGTCTGAGCTAAAGTTCCTGTTGAACTACAGTATGGGTATCAGCCAATTTAGTGGCGAGCTTTTTATCCTTCGATTTTATCTTATTCAATCCCTGAACAAGCTCATCCAGTGAAAACTTACCTTTTATATCCATAAATACACTTTCATCTCCTTCATCATGGACCAATAGCGAAACCCGGCTGATCACATTATCTTTATCAATGCGCGCATTAATCGAGATCTCCTCCCCTTCACTGTTGATCACCAGTAGCTCCTCAAATTTGTTCTTCTTTAAAAACTTATGGTAATCTTCCAATATCAACATATTCTTTTCACGATCATTGTTTGATAATGTCATCATCCTGAATTTTTTCAACTTTTTGACGATGCCCGCCATGACCTGTGCATCCTCGTCGTTCTCATCCTGCAATGCCTTTTTGATAAATGGTTTTGTCAACCACATCGGCAAATTAATGGCAACGATCTCTGCATTATTCGAAACATTGGATCCCCTGACGAAATCCATGTTGGAGCCTTTTTTGATGATGCAGGATTGCAATGAAAATAGCACTCCAATTAGGCATAACAATGTTAGTAATCTTTTCATAATATCTACTTTTTATTGTTATTCTGTTTATCCTTACTCACTTTGTTGTTTCCCTCATTGACCAAGTTAGTCACGTCTTTCAAAGGTATTGCCCCATCAAGAATCATAAATAAATTTTGTCCATCTCCATTTATTGTAAGCAACAAATTGTTTAGGATATCTGCATTCGCAGACATATTCTCCACCATGAATCGAATATCTTGACCTTCACTGTTGAGCGACATAAGTTCCTCATATTTTAAATTTGAAACCGCACCACGAATGATACCTGTCAAGTCCTTATCTTCACCATCTTCTACAATCAACATACGTAAAGATTTAACATTCTTGAGTAGTGGCGTAATCGTTTCCATATCCTCATCATCAATTTTTAAGTTCCCTAACAATTTGAACATAGGGGCTCCAATTTTAAGCGTCGTTACTCCTTTTTTCCCTTGATATTGCTCGAAAAGTTTATCTAACTTGGAAATCTGTGCGTTTGCCATACTTGCTACAAGTAATAGGCAAGCTATTAATAATCCTTTCATACTATTTTAGTTAATCGATATTGACATTTGTTTTATATTCATTGCTTTATCTACTCCATTTTCCAGATTATTTGCCAATAATCCCAATGAACGGAGCGTCAGTTCTACAGCCTCCTCTTCGTTGGCAACAGGTTTACCGTTCAATACAACATAATCCGCTTGATAGCCTTCCTCCATTTGTTGTAAAGATTGAATAACCTTCTTCTTTTTCGCCATTATTCTATTTGATCGTACACGCTGATTGGAACGCGTCGAAGTATTTGCCGTGAGCATTGCACTTCGTTTCCTGTCTCTGCTTGCCACCGTCTCCACATCCGAATGAACTGTTGCTTCACTGTTCTCCGTCACCACCTTCGTCGACGGTCTTTGAGGCTCTTTCAGCTCTTTATTAGCAAGTACCGACGGCTGTGTTGCTGGCTCTTGATTCAGATAAAAGGTTAATCCCATAACCGCCAGGAGAATTGCCGCAGCTGCATATTTTATCCAGATATTGTCTCGCCATCGGATGATTTTCTGATCTGCTTTGACTTGATTTTCAAAATCCTCAAACGACCAATCCATTTTCACATCCTTTTCCTGATCCAATAGCTGAAAGAACAGTTCATCCGATTTTTTCAGTTCCCTTTCTTCCTCCGATGACGACTTGCCATCAAAGTATTTATCTTTCAATTCCTCTAATCTTCTGTTTTTCATCATTACAAATTTGAGTATCACTATTAATGATAGCTATTGGATCTATTTTTTATTTGAATAAATCCGGGAGCTTTCATAATCAAATAATTTTGTCAACTGTTCCTTTACTTTCTGTCTGGCCCGCATTAGATTAACTCTAACAGCAGACTCCCCCATTTCCAGCACTTCACCGATCTCCTCTATATCATAATCCTCCACATCGCGTAGGTGCATTACAAGACGCTGCTTCTCAGGCAGCGAGTTGATCATCTCTAAAATTATTTCTTTCGTATTTCCAACAGCATTTTCTGTTGTTGAAATAATCTGATGGTGTTCGGCAAAATCTGTACGGACTTTATCTCTTTTTATCCGATTTAGTGCTTCATTTTTAACACTCTGCATGCAAAATGCCTCCAAATTCTTATATTGATACAATTTATCTTTCCCCTGCCATAGACGCATCATCACATTTTGAACCGCATCAAACGCCTCATCCTCATCAACCAAGATCCGTTTCGCAAAGCGAAATAGCTTATCCTTATGGACGAAAACGGTATTCTTAAATTGCTCTTGGTTCATTTTAGTATTTAGTATTGAGATGTTAGATTTGAGATTTTGATCGTACAAACCTTCAGCTTACCTAATTTTTCTTTATTCGTTTTAAATACAAGTTATCTCATTTCCTTTACCATTTTTGCATTCTATATAAGCAAGACATCTCAAGCTTTCTATTTATTACATCTAATATGAATAATTTTTTTAAAATATTTATTTGTTCAAATAATAGGTTCTAATTGTTCTGGACTGTTAGGTGCTTTCAAGAACTATTAAACAAGTTTTATTGCAACTGAATATAACATATGCCTACAATCAAAACCTTGTTTTACCATTACTACAAACAAAAGATCCCGTACTATTGTTATTTAAGATGCTGAGTGTTAAAAATTTAAACAAAAGATCATGAAATACTACAGAATTACCGACATTACCGCCGCATTAACTTTATTAATCGGAGCTATTGGATGTAATAATTCAACCAAAAAGGGCTCCGACCATACAGATTCAATGGGTGGTCCCGATACAAGTATTGCACAGAAAATGGATTCTATTTCCGTTAGTCCAATTGCAGATTCAAAACAATTTCCAGGAGCGAGTCTAGGAATCTCTTCCATAAGCGCTGAAAAAGTAGGTACAGACTCCGCAAAAGTTACCGTGAAATATAATGTTAGCAACTTTAAGCTTACTGAAATGACAACGGACGAGCATGCAGCTCACATGGCAAACTCACATGATGGACAGCACATCCATTTTATTTTGGACAATAAACCATATACTGCATTATATAAACCGGAACACAGTGTCACTTTAGCTTTAAATTCAGAGCATTATCTCCTATCGTTTTTGTCGCGGTCTTATCACGAATCCATTAAAACAGCTGAAGCCTCAAAATTGATTAAATTCAAGATAGATGCAACGGGTAAATTGACACAGGAGCCGACACCTAAAGAAGCATCCTTATTCTATTCTCGTCCAAAAGGAGAATACAAAGGTGATGAAACCAAAAATGTCCTTTTAGATTTCTATCTGGTCAACACAAGTATTGCTCCGGACGGCAACAAAATTAGTGCGGATATTAACGGTCAAACTTTTACTTTGGACAAATGGGGTCCCTATGAGATTAAGGGCTTACCTATGGGGAATAACAAAGTAAAATTAACCCTGGTAGATAAAGAGGGAAATGCCGTTACCGGCGATAATGTATCAGTAGAACGAGATATTAAACTCTCCGAAAAATAGTCATTTAAAAACAAGAGAGTCGCATTCTAATGCGACTCTCTTGTTTACTACCAATCTTTGCCGTTAACTGATGTAAGTTTATCCTTTATCGATTGAATAAATTCATTTATTTTTTTGTCAATTAAGAGCACTTCCCGCTTACTGATTACTTTCCCCTTTTCAGTAAAAAGACCACTTGTACCTGCTGTCCAAGACTTTTTACCAATTAAGCTTAAAGTTTCATTTGACCTATATTTTATGTGATCAAAAATCGGTTCAAATCGAATCTTTCCATCTCTGAATTGCAGATCATATTTATAAATATATTGGGCATTTAGTCCCCCAACAAGATATCCATGCTCAACTTTAAGCCAATCATGTCCGTTGATAACGATTTGTTCATTCGCTATAACATTGGTAATTTCCTCAGGCCTTTCATAGTTTGCATTTATAAACTTGATCATTTCTTTAAAAAGTTGCTCTCTCGAAATACCTGGAAAGTCAATAATGACATATTTCTTGGTCAGATCAGTCATATCAACAAAACCATTAGACGTAATCTTCATGGATTGACCAAAAGTATGCGAACCACAAAGCATAAACAGTGCAAAAACAAGTTTCTTCATTTATAATATTTATTAATCGTTACCAAATTACTAAATATTTAAAAGAAAAACAGAATTATATCGATGTGTTATGGTAATTTCTCAAAATCAATTTTCGGTGCAGTATTTTTATTGACAAGGTCAAACTTGCTGCCCGGTTTAACAATCTCATTAAAGAAGCCTCCGTTTCTTAAAAAGTAGCCATTTTTTGTCGTTCCACCCATAGCATCAATACGTTGATGGGCACGGTAGGTATTATCAACACTAAATGAAACGGATTGAACAGGGCGCCATTGACCGTCATAAACCCATTGATTTTTAAATTCCACCTGTCTTCCTAGATATCCCTGATTCGGACTAAAATTCTCTAAGAAACTATGAAACCTTTTTAAATATGTATTTGTTTGCGGACGTTTGAAACTGGCGATTACATTCCATGCATTTTCCTCGGGTACAAAAAACCAAGCAGTATAGTCTGTATTTCCTTTTCCATCTGGGACACCCTTCAACAAGAATTTATAGGTTTCACCCGCTTTCCAGAAATATTTACGGTAACTCTGCCCACCGGATCCCTCGTTGCCAAATTCTCCTGTATGCACGTCTTTTCCTTTCTTCAATAAATGGATTTTTTGATCTTCTGGGATACTTTTCGGATCATCCGTATGGAAGGGGCTCCAAACCGAAAAAAGAATACGTCGTTCGGTCTCCGAGTTCACCTGTATCCCGAAGTAGCCCTCTCCAAAACCATTGGCCATAAAATATGAACCGATTTTATCTTCTCCTTTTGGTACAGTTACCTCATTGTAATAATAGCTGACATTCCCTTCACTCGGTATCGTATAATTTAAGTGACAGGAAGGACCACGACGTGACCAATAGTAATAATCAGGATCATTTGAGTAGGTAAGACCTTCAGATGCAGCTTCTCCACTAACGATTAATTCCGTTACATCGGCAAAGTTATCACCCGATTTACTTAATCCTTTTAAATTCACCTGTACGTAGCCCGGTGTTTTGACATCAATAGACAAGGCCGCTGTTTCGGATAACTCAGCCCCTTTGATATCTAAGGAGCTCTTTTTTCCCAAAGCAGAAATCTCTATTTTGGAGGAATTTCCAGCATCGGCTTTCGCTTTGAGCTTCAATTCAAGGTTTCCGGTTTTCTCTGTTCTGAAATATACCGATGCAATGCTTTGATCACTCGACCACTTCACCAATCCATTACGCCCTGAAATTTCCGCACCACCATCTTGTCCGGTAGTAATAAAAGCATTGCCCGCGAGCGGAACGGAATAAACTTTCGTAGAGGTCTGCGCATTAACACCTAATGAAAGGCAAGATAAGGCACCTAAAAAAAAATACTTAATAAAATGTTTTCTTTCCATTTGGGTATAATCTAATGGGCTATTGCCCGTTTCTTTTTTTATAATCACCGTTCCTACCCCTGCCTCTAGATCGTAATGTAGATTTATAATCGTTCAGGGAGACTGGATTATTTTATGAAGATAAAACTTAGATTGTGATGAAAAGAAACCAAATGTACATCAATCGATTGTGTAAAAAAAAACAGTAATAAATCAATGCCTATTCATGTAAGCCGAGTTCGGCAACCATCTTCTGATAATTATTCAGAAAATACTTATAGAGTTTAAACTGTTCTGTTTCTTCATATTCCACCTGTTGCAAGCCGAATTCAGACACGGTATAAATCTCTGCATCTGGATAAGCCAGCAAAATTGGCGAATGGGTAGCAATAATAAATTGAGACTTATTATTGACCAATTGATTCATTCTCGTTAGTAGCCGAAATTGGCTATTGATGGAAAGTGCTGATTCAGGCTCGTCAAGTAGATACAGTCCACGTCCTGAAAAGCGTTTGTGCATTAAATTAAGAAAACTCTCGCCATGAGAGCATTCATGCAATGAACCGCCATAATTTGTCTCAAGAGCTCCCAAATCATCTTCAAATATATCATCAACCTCTGTCGCTACATTATAAAAGCTCTCAGCACGCAAGAAAAATCCGTCATTTTCACGAAAGGCTGTTCTTATGACCTGCAGGTCATTAAAAAGTTCGGAATGGGAGTCTTTCGTATGGAAATTAAAGTTTTTAGTCCCTCCTTCGGGATTGAAACCAGCATTAATAGCAATAGCTTCCACCAACGTGGACTTGCCCGAACCATTCTCGCCAATGATAAAGGTTACGGGGGATCTAAAACGCAATTCTTTCAAATTCAATATTGAAGCAATATTAAATGGATAAGCTATTCGATCCTCGATTGGTTTTGTATTTCTTATGGAATGAATATAATGCATAGAATGTGATCGTAATGAAGTACTAAGCTTTCCGAAATGCCTGTGCAACGTAATAGATCACAGGAATAAAAATAAATCCCAGTGTCAACGGAAAAAACCATTCGCCCAGCCCATCTGAAGTTCCTGCCGAATTTGGAATAGCCTTGAAAGTGATTACACCAAAAATAACTACAACAATAAATTTCAAGTACCGTATCATACAACTTGCGTTCGCATATTGCCGGAAGGCATTTTCTTCAGTTATCCGAACGGGATAGTTAAAAATATGTGGAAATCGATTTAAGATGGTCATCCCTATAAATAATATTGTGGCAATAATTGGCAAAGCCAAAATAGTCTCTTTCCCACCAAAATTATCCGCATTTCCTGCAGCATTATAATGCACTGGAATAGTTTCAGGTAGTTTATAATAATTTATAGCAACCAGATACCATAACGTGAATAAGGACAGGTAACCAATTAATTCCAATATGATATCGCCGAGCGTCGTTATGAGTTTTATGCGTGGTCTTTTTTCCATTTTGAAATTGGTTATCGCTACATTGATTTGGCTAAACAAGATCGAATTAAACTCGATTTTATACTCACTAAGTTAAGAAACATACGGTAACAATACAATGCATAAACCGAATGCGAACTGCTCCAATATTTGCATTAAAATCGGCCTAATACCTAAGCTGTCATTGAGCGTATTCACGTTATTCTTTATACAAACCGCAGCGGGCATAAAAAAAGTGAAGCGGTTATCCTCTTCACTTTTCCACACAGTGTTAATAACTATGTTGATAACTGTATTTTATAGAGTTCTCACCTATTTCGATTATTCACATTCTGTTAATACAGCTGTTGAATAACTCATAAATAACTAAAAGCCAACGCTCTTTAAATTTAATCCTGTACGCTCATTCAATCCGAACATTAAGTTCATATTTTGCACGGCTTGTCCAGATGCTCCTTTCAACAAATTATCTGTAGCATTTAAGATCAGCAACTTATTTCCATGTTTCTCCAAATGGATAATACTTTTATTGGTATTTACAACTTGTTTGAGGTCGATATTGCTGCGGCTAACGTGCGTAAATGGATGTGTTGCATAATACGCTTCGTACAACTCGTAAGCTTGTTCCTCCGTCAAATCGGAGTCTACATAAATCGCTGAGAAAATTCCCCTTGCAAAATCACCACGCTGTGGAACGAAATTTATCTTTTCAGCAGCCCGCGCTAACAACGAATCACCAGATGCTGGTAAAAATCCATTTTGCAATTGATCCAAGGACTCCGAAATTTCCTGTAGGTGTTGGTGTTCAAAAGACTTGTATGCAGAAAGATTGTTGTTACGCCAAGAGAAGTGCGTGGTCGCCCCAGGCTTCTGTCCGGCACCAGTAGATCCCGTCGTTGCATTGACATGAATCTGATCAGGTAATAAGCGCTTGCTCGCCAATGGCAATAATGCCAATTGAATATTGGTGGCAAAACAACCCGGATTGGCGATATACTGTGCAGATCTGATCGCTTCCTTGTTTAGTTCTGGAAGTCCATATACAAACTGCTGTCCTTGATACATTGTATTTGCCCGAAGACGATAATCCTGCGAAAGGTCAATAATCTTTACAGCTGATGCTACCGGATTTGCGTCTAAAAACTTACGTGCATCACCATGTCCTACACATAGAAACAAGACGTCAATATCGCTATGAAAGTCAGAAGAGAAGGTCAGTTCTGTATCACCAAACAGATCATTGTGAACTTCATATAATTTGTTTCCTGCGTTAGATGCACTATTAGCAAACACAATCTCTACTTCAGGATGATAAATCAATACCCGCAATAATTCTCCACCAGTATATCCTGCTGAACCAACGATTCCTACTTTTATCATATTTTTATTTCGTATTGAGTAGCTAGTATTAAGAAGTTACTTCTGCAAGCCTCTGGCTTACAGAAGTATCCTTATTCCTTTATTTTTGATTTACTTTATGCCAGATAATAGTCTGGTTTCCGAAAATTTTAGAGAAACCTTTCACATCATCACCCGTATAGCCTTTATTCATCTCACCGTAGCTACCGAATTTATTGGACATTAAATCGTGCTCTGACTCAATACCAATCACAACAAAACGATAAGGATGTAATTCAACAATCACACGGCCCGTTACAGTGTCTTGTGAAGACTGTAAGAATGCTTCAATATCGCGCATCACAGGATCGTGCATCTGTCCTTCGTGCATATAATTTCCATAGAAAGCAGCGATTTGATCTTTCCAAGATAATTGCCATTTAGTCAGCGTATGTTTTTCCAAGGTGTGGTGTGCCTTAATTAAAATCACTGAAGCTGCGGCTTCAAAACCTACACGACCTTTGATACCAATAATTGTATCACCTACGTGAATATCACGACCGATGCCATAAGGTTGCGCAATAGCCTGCAATTCCTGAATGACTTTCACAGATGCCATTTTCTCTCCGTTTAAAGCAACTGGCTCACCTTTTTCAAAATCTATCGTGATCTGTTGGGGCTCTGAAGAAGTCACTGGCGTTGGCCATGCCGATTCCGGTAAATATTGATTGGATGTCAATGTTTCTGCTCCACCGACGGAAGTACCCCAAAGACCTTTATTGATCGAATACTTGGCTTTTTCTGCTGAATATTCAACACCATGTTTATTCAAGTATTCTATTTCCGCTTCACGGGATAACTGTAAATCACGAATAGGTGTAATAATTTCAACGCCTGGAATCAAGGTTTGGAAAATCATGTCAAAACGTACCTGGTCATTTCCAGCACCAGTAGAACCATGTGCCACACATTCAGCTCCGATTTTCTTCGCATAGTTTGCAATGGCAGTAGCCTGACATACACGTTCAGCGGATACTGACAATGGGTATGTTGCATTTTTCAACACGTTACCAAAGATCAAGTATTTAATAGTTTCGCGGTAATAGTCTGCTGTTTCGTCAATCGCTGTATGTGATTTCACGCCTAATGCATAAGCACGTGCTTCAATATTCTTCAATTCTTCATCCGAAAAACCACCTGTATTTACGACGACGGAATGAACCTCTAAACCTAAATCTTGCGTCAGATAAATACAACAAAACGAAGTATCTAATCCTCCGCTGAATGCTAAAACTACTTTTTTCATTGAGATAAATTGTTTTTAATGTGGTGAAACGATTATGAACCAATCCGGTTCTATTCAAACCTTAAATTGACCGTTTCATCCCCTGTTCATTATTTATTTTCAATGGCTGCTACGCCAGTTGACATGCTATGTATGATTCTTATTAAAATCCTTTGGCAACTTTATTATGCTTTGGAAAATTGACCGCAATAAATTTATTTGCCGACTTCCAAAACTTTGCCTGTATACGTTTTAATAACGATTGTTTTTGTGTGATTCTTTCCAAACGCTCCTTTGCCTCATGCTTGCGCTGAATCTTTTCTCTCAGTTCACGTTCTTTTTCTTCTGGATCCCAAAGCATAGCGGTACACATGCAATTCTTACGATCTTTGCTCATTAAAATCTCGTAATTAACACAGCTCTGGCATCCTTTCCAAAATTCGTCATCGGTCGTCAATTCTGAATAAGGTACTGGCTCGTATCCCAGCTCTGAATTAATTTTCATGACTGCAAAACCCGTGGTCAGACCAAATATCTTCGCTTTGGGATATTGCTCACGAGACAAATCAAACACCCTTTTCTTAATGGCCTTTGCCAAACCAACTTTTCGAAATTCGGGATTGACAATAAGTCCTGAATTTGCGACGTAATCGCCGTGGCCCCAAGTTTCAATATAGCAAAACCCTGCCCATCGACCGTCTTTATGCAAAGCAATCACTGCTTTACCTTCATTCATTTTCTTGGCAACATACTCTGGTTTACGACGTGCAATACCAGTACCACGAGCCTTTGCAGACTCGAACATTTCGTTGCAAATAACCTCCGCATAGTGCGCATGCTCAGGCTTAGCTGGAATAATTAAAAAATCTGATATAGTCATTGACTTACGACCCTAATAATAAAACAACAACTATTGCTGCGTTTTGTTACTGAATAAATAAAATAATGGATTCAAAAAACCATCGGACAATCATGGTTTTGCTTGGAAAGATTCACTACCTCAAATCAAGCCCGAGGTAGTATGGGTCGTCGGAAGCGTAAAACAGGCATTTCTACGAAAATGAAAGCACAGAAGACCTTTCTCATAAACTTCTCAAAAGTTTGAGTATAAGAATAGTCGTTCTTTTTGCTCTGTTTCATTTTTATTTCTCTGTCAATTGTTTCTGACGATGCAAATGTATAAAAATATTTTTTTCTTTTCCACAATATTATCATGGATTTTTTGCAAAAATTAAAAAATTACAATCAAGCATCAAAACCGCCCTGTAACCTTCATTTTCAAGCAATTAATCAACTATAACTGGGGCATGCCCACACACTACAACCGATATTAATTTGACAATAAAACTGATAAAGGTTTAAGGCTTTGTCAATTGAAAAGCTGTGTTTTTTCTATGGGTTCGTTATTTTTAGACAAAAACGATACTTTTGTATACATCATTTAGAGGAAAATAGCATGTCACCGAGTTTAATTTTCTATATTATTTTTGCTGTACCCTATATCATCTTTATGTATTGGCTTGTCAAACAGGACAAACGTAAATATGCTTGGGGGCTTGCAATCATTACCATAGTTGCCATATTGGCGATCTACGTATCGCAGAAAGCAAGCAAAGTTGCGATGGACAACTATCAACAACATCAAATCGATTCTCGAGAAATCGAACGTGAAGAACGTTTACAAAAACAACAGGACAGCATTAATCATGCTCAACAATAAAAAAGCGGCTTTTGCCGCTTTTTTATTGTTGTCATCATATTCTATTTTAGCGGTTGATCCCTTCCAGTTTAAACAGAAAGGCATATTCCATCGCAATTTCTTTCAGATAGTCAAATCTGCCCGAGGCACCTCCATGTCCATAATCCATATCCGTCTTCAAGAGTAAAATGGAATTCCCGGTTTTGACCGTCCGTAATTTTGCTACCCATTTGGCGGGCTCAAAATATTGAACCTGGCTATCGTGCAATCCCGTTGTAACCAGTAGATTTGGATATTCTTGTGGTTCGATATTCTCATAAGGTGAATAACTTTTCATATAAAAATAAGCATCAGATTCATTGGGATTGCCCCATTCATCATACTCATTCGTCGTTAATGGTATTGTCTCATCCAACATGGTATTCACAACATCCACAAATGGCACCTGTGCTATAATACCCTGATACTGCGCTGCTGCAATATTCGCAACTACACCCATCAGAAGTCCTCCGGCACTGCCTCCTTGCGCATAAAGGTGGTCTGGCGATGTATAACGCTGTTCAATAAGACACTTACCACAATCCACAAAATCATAAAAAGTATTCATTTTACGCATCATCTTCCCATCCTCATACCACAGACGCCCCATTTCTTCGCCCCCACGAATATGTGCCAATGCATATATAAAACCACGATCCAATAAACTCAAGCGATTGCTGGAAAAACTAGGATCCATAGAGGCTCCATAAGAACCATAGGCATATTGCAATAAGGGAGCCGTGCCATCTAATTGAGTTCCCTCCTTATAAACAAGAGAAATAGGTACCCTTGCTCCATCCCTCGCCACGGCATAGATACGTTCAGTCTTATAGGCACTCTGATCATAGCCGCCCAAAACTTCCTGTTGTTTCAACAATGTTTTGCTGCGATCCCCCATATTATACTCATATACGGAACTAGGTGTTACCAATGAAGTATATCCATAACGCAGTTTTTCGGAATTATATTCAACATTTATCCCTGGATATACTGTATAGGCCACCTCTCCAAAATCCAGATAATGCTGCTCTTGGCTGTTCAGGTCATAAATTGCCAACTGTGTCAATCCATCTTTTCGTTCAGCTATTGCCAAAAATGAACTGAATTCCTCAATATCGCTTACGAGGACATCTGGCCGATGCGCTATAAATATGGTCCAATGTTCCCGATCTGTTTTGTCCAATGGACATTGCATAATTCGGAAATTAATCGCATCATCATTCGTCAATATTAAAAAACGATCTTGCAAAGGAACTATGGTATAAAGCACATCATTTCGGCGTGGTTGAAACACCTTAAAATCATTATTGGGAAGATCGGCATCCAACAACCATATTTCGGAGGACAGGGTACCTTCCGAACTGATAATAATGTATTTCCCATTTTTTGATTTACCAACTGCGATATAATTTGTGTTATCTTTTTCCTCATACACAGACACATCTGTGGAAACATCGGTTCCCAGTGTATGCCGCATAATTTTTTCACTCAGTAATGTGACCGGGTTCTTGGCTGTATAAAACAGGGTCTGGTTATCATTAGCCCAAATTGCAGCACCTTCTGTATTAGCGATCCGATCGGGATAGATCTCACCTGTCTCCAGATTCTTGATATATACCGCGTATTCCCTTCGGGAAACCGTATCCACACTAAAAGCCAGCAAGCGATTGTCAGGACTGATCGAAAAGCCTTTTGCTGCGTAATAGGCATAACCCTCTGCGAGATGATCTATATCCAATAATAGCTCTTCGTCAGCATCCAAGGTCCCTTTCTTACGGCAAAACTTGAAATATTGATTCCCTTCCTCTGTTCTACTGTAATAATAGTAACCATTTTTAAAATAGGGTACCGACTCATCTTTTTCCTTGATACGGGATTTCATTTCCCGGAATAAGTCTCCCTGAAAAGATTCCGTCTCCTTTAACATCGCGGCAGTATAGGTATTCTCCGCAGTCAGATAGTCGATAACTTCTGCTGATCGTTGTCCTTTTTTGAAATAGTCAATCATCCAGTAATAATCATCAATGACAGTATCTCCATGAATTTGTCTTTTGCGTGGATGTGCTGCTGCTATCGGGGCCAAAACTTCGGGCCACTGTATATTTTTGTTATCTTGCATATATTAATATGAATGCGCTAAATCTCTTTTTTAATAAAAACAAATACGACTTGTACTTTGCTATTCGTCATCACTCCCCAGAACATTGAATTTAATGCATTTCTAGAGAAATAGCAAAACTATATATAAACAGGAATAGATCGACTGTAAATATCCCCTTCATTTTGATATATAGTATAAGCTGACCTATTCTGTATCCTTCATTATCTATATAAAAAGTCACTTTTAATAAAAATTAACAATTCAACAGGGCCAATAATACTATATTTGCTACTGTGCTAGGAGAAAATTTTATGAATTTAAAGAAATCACTATATCTGATTGCCTTGGGTGCTTTGCCGATGACCTCGTTTGCTCAGGCTGAGGCTGTTCCTCTGAATTGGTATAACTTAGATTACAACACGGATGGTGTAATGGGTATCAGTACGGAGAAAGCGTATAAAACTTTATTAAAGGGGAAAAAATCAACACCTGTTATTGTCGGTGTATTAGACGGTGGTGTGGATGTTTCCCACGAAGATCTGAAGGATGTCGTTTGGATCAATACAAAAGACAGTGTTTCCAATGGGAAAGATGCTGATGGTAATGGCTATATCAATGACAAATATGGCTGGAACTTTATTGGTAACGCCGATGGGAAAGATGTTCAATTTGACAATCTGGAATTAACACGACAATTGCGGATTTTAGACAAAAAATTCGCCCATGTCACCCCAACCACTGAGCTGAATGAAGCGGACAGAAAGGCTTTTTTGGCGTATCAAAAAATGGTGGCAAAATACAAGAATAAGCTCGAAGAAGCCAAAATGGGCCAATTTTCCTATGACGCTCTTAAACGCAACTTGGACGCTGTGGTTCGTGAAATTGGTAAAAAACCAGAGGAAATCACATTGGCCGATCTAGAGAACTTCAACCCAAAATCGAACAATCAACGTATCGCTCTGGGTTATGCAAAAGACGAAATTCAAACGAATGGCTTTGTCAAATTTTTTGATGATATCACCGAGGGGGCGAAGTATTTCAACAATCAAGTTGACTACCATTTAAATAAAGAGTATGACTCCCGTCCCATTATTGGCGACAATTACGAGGATGCCTCCGAACGTCATTACGGAAATGCGGATGTAAAGGGACCTGACGCGCTCCATGGAAGTCATGTTGCGGGTATCATCGGCGCTAAACGCAACAATAATATTGGTATAAACGGTGTCGCAGACAATGTCAGGATATTAACAGTACGTTTAGTTCCGGATGGCGATGAACGGGACAAAGATGTCGCAAATGCGATCCGTTATGCAGTAGATAATGGAGCGAAAGTGCTCAACATGAGCTTCGGAAAAAGCTATTCACACAACAAGCAAACTGTGGATGATGCTGTTAAGTACGCTGAGTCCAAAGATGTTCTACTGGTACATGCTGCCGGAAATGATAGTGAGGATAATGATGTGGAACCCAATTTTCCAATGAAATACTATACGAATGCGAAGGGGGACACCACAGGAATAGCAAATAACTGGATCACTGTTGGCGCAAGTGGTTTACATCCGGATAATGAACTTCTGGCAGATTTTTCCAATTATGGCAAAAAAACAGTTGATGTTTTTGCTCCCGGGGTTCGAATTAATTCCACTATTCCAGATTCAAAATATAAAGAAGAACAAGGTACAAGTATGGCTGCCCCTGTCGTTGCGGGACTAGCAGCTATGATACGTTCTTATTACCCCAACCTCTCTGCAGCAGAAACCAAGCAGATCATTCTAGAATCTGTTGTAAAACCGGAACAAACGGTCCAGGTAAAAATTAGTGAAGAGGCTACAAAAACGGTCAGATTTGCGGATATTTCTGTAACTGGAGGGATTGTCAATGCATATAACGCCATCATAAAGGCCGAAGAATTTAGTAGTAAAAAGAAAAAATAAATAATATTCTCATTTTTTGTATACCAAAATCATCTTTTGTCCGTTTAATTAATTAACTTACAGGGACAAAACTTAAGATGCTTATGGTAGAAAACTTTACCCAATCAGAAAACGAAGTTCAAAATTTACTAACCCAAAACGAGAAGGTAATGACTGATGAGGATATAGAAAATGAATTGAAGCTTCAATTACCCAAAATGTTGCTTAATCCAAGCAAGAAATGTATTGCGAATATCATGGCATATTCCAAACAAATGGAAAAAAGAAAGGCCTAATCTTGAGATTAGGCCTTATTTATTGGAATACAAACGCCCTAGCGCTAAGTCGACAAATAGCATCTTAGCACTCCTAAAATAAGCTATGGATCTCTTGTTATGCAAACGACTATCACGATCTATTTATACTGTAAAAAAATCAATTTGAAAAGTACTGAGTAAGCTGCAAGTTTTCTTTTTTAATGGAAATTTTGGCTAGTTTTGGAATGATGTTAAAACAAGAACGATACAAGGCTTTTGTGGAATATTTCTCCAAAAATAATCCCGATGCGCAGACAGAGCTCGACTATAGTAATCCTTATGAATTACTCGTGGCTGTTATCCTGTCTGCCCAATGCACAGACAAGAGAATTAATCAGGTTACGCCAAAACTATTTGAACGTTACCCAGATGCACATACTTTAGCAGCTTCTAGCGTTGATGAAGTATTTAGTTATATCCGCTCGGTAAGCTATCCAAATAACAAAGCCAAGCATCTGGTAGGAATGGCACAAATGCTTATTGAAAAATTTAACAATATCGTACCTGAGCAGATTGAAGATTTGGTCAAGCTCCCTGGCGTAGGGAGAAAAACGGCCAATGTCATTTCGTCTGTGGTATATCATAACCCTGCGATGGCCGTCGATACCCATGTATTCCGTGTGGCTAACCGACTTGGCTTAACCTACCGTGCAACAACGCCATTGGCTGTAGAGAAACAATTAGTCAAAAATCTCCCGAAAGAAACTATTGCTGTTGCGCACCATTGGTTGATCTTACATGGACGATATATTTGTCTAGCCCGAAAACCACTCTGCGAAAAATGTCCGATTACCTACATGTGTAAATACTTTGAGAAAACCCATCACATAAAGAGTGCTCCAAGCGCGATAGAAATAAAAAACTAATTTTTTTAGTGAAAATATTTGGTTTATTATTTTTTATTTTTAATTTTGATAAATATATACTAAAAATATGAGCAACCCAGATAAATTAAAAGCGTTACAGCTGACGTTAGATAAATTGGAAAAGAGCTTTGGAAAAGGTTCGATTATGAAATTAGGAGATACAGCTGTTGAGCCTATCGAGGCGATTTCTACAGGATCCTTAGGATTGGATATTGCTTTGGGAATTGGCGGTGTTCCAAAAGGACGTATCATTGAAATATATGGACCTGAATCTTCGGGTAAAACGACATTAGCAACACACATTGTCGCTGAAGCACAGAAAAAAGGTGGTATTGCAGCAATTATTGATGCGGAACACGCTTTTGACAAATATTACGCACAAAAGCTTGGTGTTGATGTTGAGAACTTGTTAATTTCTCAGCCAGATAATGGTGAACAAGGTTTAGAAATTGCAGACAATTTAATTCGCTCAGGTGCCATTGATGTTATTGTAATTGACTCTGTAGCTGCATTAGTACCTAAAGGTGAGATTGAAGGTGAAATGGGTGATTCAAAAATGGGTCTTCAAGCCCGTTTAATGTCTCAAGCATTACGTAAATTGACCGGAACAATTTCCAAAACAAACTGTTGTTGTATTTTCATCAACCAATTACGTGAAAAAATTGGTGTGATGTTCGGTAACCCAGAAACAACAACTGGTGGTAACGCATTGAAGTTCTATGCTTCTGTACGTTTGGATATCCGTCGTACATCACAGATTAAAGATTCTGACGAGGTATCTGGTAACCGTGTAAAAGTTAAAATTGTAAAAAATAAAGTAGCACCTCCATTCCGTATCGCGGAGTTTGATATCATCTTTGGTGAAGGTATCTCAAAAGTCGGTGAAATCATTGACTTAGGTGTTGAATATGGCATCATCAAAAAAGCGGGTTCTTGGTTTAGCTATGGTGAAACCAAATTAGGACAAGGTAGAGATGCTGTAAAAGCCCTATTGTTTGACAATCCAGATCTAATGGACGAACTTGAGGCAAAAATCCGTACTGAAGTAACAGGAGAAGATCCGATGCTTCATGTAGAGGAAAATGAAGACTAGTTGCTGTAAAAATTAGTATAATGCAGGTAGCCATCCTTTTTGGGATGGCTATTTTTGTTTTGTTTAAATGATTATTTTGTTACATGTCCAAAGTTTTGAGTTTGTACCCTAAGATTTTAGTATTTTTAGCGGAGCGAACATAAATCGCTGACTTCATTCTAAACTTAACTTTGAAAAATGAACCGTAAGCTAATTGCATTTCTTTTGATCCTTTTTGGATCAGTATTCCATCTCAGTGCACAAAAAATCCGCGTACTTTCCTTCAATATTCATCATGGGAATCCACCCTCAGAAAAGGAATCTGTTGTCAATCTCGATACCATCGCCCAAATTATTAAAAACAGTAATGCAGACCTAGTCGGATTGCAAGAAATTGATGTCAACCTAGGGCGCTCCTACAACGAGGATCAAGCCAAAAGATTAGCTGAGCTAACAGGAATGCACTACATTTTTTCAAAAGGAATAGACCTTGAAAAAGGTGAATATGGCACAGCAATATTATCGAAACATCCGATAGAACGTGTAGAAAAACATTTCCTACCTTCTCCCGTCGAAAGTGAACGTCGAAGCTTATCCATTATTGAAGTGCGTATCAACAATAAGAAGATCTTATTTGCGAACACCCACCTGGACCTAAAAGACAAAAACAAAATCGCACAGGCAAAGTTCATTACATCCCGTTTCAAAAATGAAAAGCTACCAACGATTCTGGTCGGCGATTTAAACTCCGAACCCACTGACCCTGCGATTAAAGAGCTTGACATGTTATTCACAAAGACGACTAGCCAAAATGGCTTAACCTTTCCCCAAGATAAGCCTAATACCGAAATAGACTATATTATGGTCAATACGTCATCACATCCAAAATTCTTCAACCATCGTGTTCTTGAAGAGAAATATGCGAGCGACCATCGACCACTATATGTTGAAATCGAAATTAAATAACCCATTATGAATTTTAATAGAAGAAGATTTTTAGAAGCGCTAGCACTGGCCGGAATTACATTGCCCAATATCAGCGTCGCTAAAGAAAAAGAAACAGAAAATCTAGAAGGAGATTTTAGTTTTATAGTACCTGCATATTTACAGAATCAGACAGAGAAAGGCATCAGCATCTTTACGATCTTGAGCAAACCTGCTCTAGCTTGGTTGGAAATCCTTGACAATGCAGGTAATGTACAGCAAACCATCCATCAATCCGAAGATGGTATGATTAATGCAAATACAGATTTCTTTCATTTTACTGTCGAAGAGGCTCCTCGATCATTCCGCTATCGCATCAAAGCAAAAGAAATTCAAAAATTCGATCCCTATAAGATTGTCTATGCGCAAGAAATCGAAACGCCAATCTTTGAGGCAAAACTGGCAAAAAATAATCAAGAACAAATCCGTTGCCTGGTCTATAATGATGTCCATGAAGAAAAAAGTAGTTATCGTGATCTTGTACCCAATCAAGACACCTCAATCTATGATTTCTTTGTCTTAAATGGAGACTCTTTTCATTATGTGAGCAATCAGGAGGACATTACAGAAAAACTACTGAAGCCTATCGAATTCATTGCGACAAGCAAACCATTCATTATGAACCGTGGGAACCATGAAACGAGAGGTTCCTTTGCACGCAATTTCAAACGGTATTTCGGTTATCCCAACAATAAATACTATCAAGCTTTCAAAAGGGGACCTATTTTTTGGATTATGCTGGACAGTGGTGAGGATAAACCAGACAGCCATGAAGTGTATGCTGGTACCGTAGATTACGACAATTACAGAAAAGAACAGGCGAAGTGGTTGGAAACTGTATTACAATCTAAAGAAAGAAAGTCGGCCCAACATACGGTGGTTATCAGCCATATCCCAATATTCCATTCAGATGAATGGCATGGCACATTGCATAACCGCGAATGCTTCCACCCTTTGTTTCAGAAATATAAAATAGATGCAATGGTCTCGGGCCATACGCATCAATATGGATATTATCCAGCAGATAAAGACCACAATTATCCTGTATTTATAGGCGGTGGTCCAAAAGCTGGAAAAAGGACCATTATCGATATTTCGGGATCTGCCAAATCACTGGCTATTCGAATGACCCGAGACGATGGAACCGAACTCGGACAGTTTAAAAAATAACAAAGGCACTCCACATAGCGGAGTGCCTTTATTCTGTTGAATGTATCCGTTATCGTCGATAGAGCTTGCAACCAAGCGATGGCTACCGTTCGTGCAGGAGATAATTCGATTTATTTTATTCGCCTTTTTCTAAGAAAGGGTATCTGTAATCCGTATCTGGATTGAACGTTTCTTTGATTGTACGTGGAGATACCCAACGCAACAAGTTGATCATAGATCCAGCTTTGTCGTTTGTACCTGAACCTCTCGCACCACCAAATGGTTGTTGACCCACTACTGCACCAGTACATTTATCATTCACATAGAAGTTACCCGCAGCATGTCTTAATTTATCTGTAGCTAAATTAATGGCATAGCGATCTTGTGCGATAATTGAACCAGTCAATGCATAGATCGAAGTTGTATCAACGATATCTAATGTTTCTTCGAACTTAGCGTCTTCATAAACGTATACGGTCAATACTGGACCAAACAATTCTTCAACCATTGTTTCGTAATCCGGTTTTGAAGCTTCAATGATCGTTGGGTGAATGAAATAGCCTTTAGACTTATCATAAGTACCACCAACTACGATGTCAGCCTCGTTGGATTCTTTCGCACGGTCGATGTATTTCGCTAATTTATCAAATGATTTCTCGTCGATAACTGCATTGAAAAAATTTGTAAAATCTTCAGTTCCACCAATTGTAAATGACTTCACATCTGTTGTCATAGACTCCTTCAATGCTGGCCACAATGATTTAGGAATATATGCACGTGAGGCTGCTGAACATTTTTGACCTTGATATTCAAATGCTCCACGAACCAAAGCTGTATTTGCCGCTTTTAGATCAGCTGAAGGGTGTACAACAATAAAATCTTTACCACCTGTCTCACCGACGATACGTGGATAAGTTTTATAACGGTGGATATTATCACCGATAGTTTTCCAGATATCTTGGAATACACCTGTTGAACCAGTAAAGTGAATACCAGCAAAATCAGGGTGTTGGAAAATCACATCACCAGCATCTGGTCCCGAAACATACACTAAATTGATAACACCATCAGGAAGTCCAGCTTCACGGAAGATTTTCATCAGTACGTTTGCTGAGTAGATCTGCGTATTAGATGGTTTCCATACAACGACATTTCCCATCATAGCAACACATGAAGGTAAGTTACCTGCAATAGCTGTAAAATTGAATGGCGTCAATGCAAACACAAAGCCTTCTAGAGGACGTTGTTCTACACGGTTCCATACACCTTTTCCAGATACAGGAGGTTGTTGCTTATAGATTTCGCTCATGTATTGCACGTTGAAACGCAAGAAATCTATAATCTCACAAGCTGAGTCAATTTCCGCTTGATATGGGTTCTTCGATTGACCCAACATTGTCGCAGCATTTAACTCATAACGGTATTTCCCTGAAATCAATTCAGCTGCTTTCAAGAATATCGCCGCACGATCTTCCCATGCTAGATTTTCCCAATCCTTTTTAGCTGCCAAAGCAGCATTGATTGCATCTGTTACATGAGATTTCTCGCCTTGATTGTATTGACCTAAAATATGTTGGTGGTCATGTGGAGGAGCTAGGTTTACTTTTTTAGAAGTAGTTATTTCTTTACCACCAATATACATTGGGATATCGATTTGTTTCGAACGTGCTTCATCAATTGCTGCTTTCAACAACTTACGTTCTTTCGTTCCGACAGCGTAAGTATACACCGGTTCATTTGCAGGAACAGGAACTGTAAAAAATCCTTTAGACATATTACAATTATTTATTTTTCAACTTATTAGCACCACACTAAATGGTGCCAACATGAGTAAAATTACCTTAAATTTTATGAATACCCAAAGTTACTCTCCCTCTTTGAGCACCTTGGAAAAGATACGTTTAAATTTTTCCAATTTCGGTTTAATAACCAATTGACAATATGGTTCCTTCCCATTTAACCTATAATAGTCTTGATGATAGTCCTCTGCGGGATAAAAGACAGCTGCTGGTACGATCTCCGTTACGATTGGTTCGTTGTATACTTTCTCCTTATTTAGAGCCTCGATATAAAACTGCACTTTATCCAACTGCTCCTTACTATGGACAAATATGGCTGAGCGGTATTGTGTTCCTACATCATCCCCCTGACGGTTGAGTTGTGTAGGGTCGTGCGCGACAAAAAAGGCTTCCAATAATTTATCGTAACTGATCACTTTCGGATCATAAATAATATTGGTTGCCTCAGCATGCCCCGTATTACCTGTACAGACCTGAGCATAGCTGGGATTGGCTACCCATCCGCCTGTATAGCCAGAAACAACTTTCTGTACCCCTTTCAACTCCTTAAACTGTGCTTCAGTACACCAAAAACAACCTGCAGCAAATGTTGCAGTATCCAAGCTCCCTACACTTTTTGCTGGTAGTTTAGAAAAGTCCGATTTCGCGGCCTTCGGCTCTTGAGCTCGACAAGAACTCAACAAAAAAATAACTGCAAAAATTATAATAATATCTTTCATGGGCATATCATTACTTTGTGGATTGATAGGGGATCCTGATCGTCAGTGATTCGTCTAAGAGTCTATACTTCATATATCCGGATTAATATATTCGGCAACAAATTGCAAAAACACCTACTGTTTTGACCCTGTATCCCATAAAACAAAGAAGCGACAATAAACTCATATTGTCGCTTCCTTTTGTACCTATCAAAATGGTCAATTATTTTGCGGCAGCGTAATTTTGTGCTACTGCATCCCAATTGATAACATTAAAGATTTCCTCCAAATAAGCTGGACGTTTATTTTGGAATTTCAAGTAGTACGCATGTTCCCAAACGTCAATACCCAAAACTGGTGTTCCTTTTACTTCCGCAACATCCATCAATGGATTGTCTTGATTAGGCGTAGAAGTTACCGCTAATTTACCATCAGCTCCTACGATCAACCATGCCCAGCCAGATCCAAAACGCGTAGCACCAGCAGCTTGAAGTTGTTTTTTTAACTCATCAAAAGAACCGAAAGTTGCATTGATTGCTTCTGCCAATTCACCTGTTGGAGCTCCACCAGCATTTGGACCTAAAACTTTCCAAAACAAAGAGTGGTTGAAATGACCACCACCATTGTTGCGAACAGCTGCTGAATATTTGCTCACATTCTTGATGATATCTAATAAAGATAAGTTCTCTGCATCTGTTCCTGCGATTGCTTTATTTAAGTTGTCCACGTATGCCTGATGGTGTCTGTCATGGTGGATTTCCATTGTAGTCTTGTCAATATGTGGTTCTAATGCGTCGGCTGCGTATGGTAACGCTTCTAATTCAAATGCCATATCTATTTTAATTTAAATGTTTATTACTTCGTTTTTATATACAAATATAACACAATATAGCCTGTTATGTTTTTATGTGTTACAATAAATTCAATATTTCGTTAGCGTTTTTGACGAAAAAATGATTTTACCAAATCGGCACATTCTTCCTCCAAAACACCTTGCGTAACGACGGTCTTCGGATGTAAAATCTTATCATGAAAATGGGAATAACCGCGCTTTTCATCCTTCGCACCGTAGACAATTTTACTGATATGTGTCCAATATGCTGCCCCAGCACACATGATGCAAGGTTCAATAGTCACATATAATGTGCAATCGTCCAGATATTTCCCGCCAAGATAATTTGCTGCTGCTGTAAAGGCCTGCATTTCTGCATGGGCTGTTACATCATTCAAGCGTTGTGTGAGATTATGCCCTTTACCGATAATACGTCCTTTATGCACGATAACAGCACCAATTGGAACCTCTCCTTCTTCGAAAGCTTTCTTTGCTTCATTTAATGCCATGCGCATAAATGATTCATCACTATCGATTAATTGTGTTCCTTCAAAATCTATAAATGTCATACCACAAACTTAACTAAGTTTCGATCCATTTGGTAATTTTCTGTCAACAGAAGTCAAAATAATATCACCATTCGCATCAGCGAATCCAGTCACCAGACACTCAGAAAAAAAATTAGCGATCTGCTTCTTTGGAAAATTCACGACTGCAACAACCTGTTTCCCGATCAGTTCTTCCTTACTATAATGTACTGTAATCTGGGCACTACTTTGCAATATTCCAATTTCACTTCCAAAATCAAGTTTCAATTGGTAAGCTGGCTTTTTAGCTTTCGGAAAATCCTGTGCGTCCAAAATAGTTCCCACACGTAAATCTAATTTTTCGAAATCCGCCCAACTAATGGTGTCACTCATAATCTATTGCTATCGATGTCCTGAATTTCTTTACCAATTGTAAATATAATATAAGAGGGTTTGCGTTTTAAACGCGAAGAAAGTTTATGGATCAATTTGTCTTCCTCGCCTGCTTGAAAAGCAAGATCCTCATCGCTTAGATGGTTATACTTGCGACGGAGTTTTTCTTTCGCAACCTGCCATTGTTCTTCGTTAATTTTCAGCATAACTATGATTTAGGTATAAAATTTGTATATCTTTACCAAACTTGTGAAAGTTTGTTTAAAGATACAATATATACATAAATAAAAAATTATGAAAAAGATTTTACCAGCATTACTCTTGATTTGTGGTAGCGTAGCAACAGCACAAGCGCAGCTATTGCCTGGATTTGAGGTCGGTTTAAAAGGCGCCTTGAATTTTTCTAAATTTAAAAGCGATGGCAAGTATTTCAGTTCAGACAATAAAGCAGGTTACCAAGCAGGTCTTTATGGACGTGTTGGTGTATTGGGATTCCATGTTCAACCTGAGGTCTATTTAACAGGCAAAAACACGACTGTAAAAGCAGAAAATGGAGAAACTACTGATGTTAAGTTTACAACAGTTGATATTCCTGTATTATTAGGCAAGCGTTTTGGCTTAGGCCCAATTGGAGCGAGAATCCAGACTGGTCCAATTTTTTCGTTTAAAGTGGATGATAACCAGGACAAAATCATTGAGCAGCTGAATCCAAACAGCTACAAAAAAAGTGGTACCTCTTGGGCTTTTGGTGTCGGTGCTGATATTTCAAGCTTACGTGTAGATCTACGTTACGAAATGGGCTTGAACAAGGTTAACAACGAAAGTCAGGCAAATCCAAAAATCAACATGTGGAGTATTGGTTTAGGCTATAGATTATTCAGTATTCTATAGTAGTTAACTCGAGTATATATACTATTAAAAAGTCCGTTTTTATCCAAAACGGACTTTTTATTTTAAGAAACTTTAGAACCGTTCTAAATTATTCCTTTTTCTTGTCAAAATGGTATCATATTTAATAGCAAATAGTAGATTTGCCTAATTAAAATTAAATTACAAGGATAATGAGTAAATCAAAGCCAGTTTTCAGTTCTTCGATTGGGAAGAAGCTAATCATGAGCTTAACAGGAATCTTCCTATGTTTATTCCTAGTTGTTCACTTGGTTGGTAACTTGCAATTATTTAAAGATGATGCGGGTCTAGCGTTCAACAAATACGCTTATTTCATGACTCACTTTACACCAATCAAAGTTGTTTCTTACTTATTGTACGCTTCGGTAATCGTTCACGTCATCTACGCCATTACATTGTCGATGAAAAACAAAGCCGCCCGTCCTATTGGTTATGCCAAATATGATGGTCAAGCAAACAGTAAATGGAATTCACGTAACATGGGTATCTTAGGTACTGTCATTTTAGTATTCCTAGCTACGCACATGTCTAATTTTTGGTGGAAGTTTCACAATGATGAAGTACCGTACATCGAATACCGTACTGATTTGGCAACTGGACAAACAACAGCTAGAGAACTTCAAGCTTCTGAATTCCACGACTACCAAGAAACGGTAGAAAACAACGTTCAAATCTTAAAAGCAAGAGATTTGTACAAGCAAGTTGACTTTGCCTTCAAAAATGTAGCTTTAGTCGCTTTATATCTTGTTGCGATGGCAGCTTTGGCATTCCACTTAATTCATGGTTTCCAATCTGCATTCCAAACTTTAGGTTTCAACCACAGAAGATATATTGGAATTATCAGAGCAATCGGAGTTTGGGTATTTGGGGTATTAATTCCAATTGGCTTTGCAATGATGCCATTGTTTTTCTTCTTTAAATAATTCAGAATCTTTTAAGATGGGGCTTAGGCCTTATCGATCAATATAAAATTAAGAGATATGTTAGATTCAAAAGTACCAGCGGGCCCATTAGCCCAAAAGTGGTCAAATCATAAATTTAATCTTAAGTTGGTTAACCCTGCTAACAAACGTAAATTTACCGTTATCGTTGTTGGTACAGGACTTGCTGGTGCATCTGCAGCAGCATCTTTAGCTGAGTTAGGATATAATGTAATTACCTTCTGTTACCAAGATTCACCTCGTCGTGCGCACTCAATTGCGGCGCAAGGTGGTATTAATGCGGCAAAGAGCTACCAAAATGATGGTGACTCTGTGTTCCGTTTATTCTACGATACAATCAAAGGTGGTGACTACCGTTCACGTGAAGCAAACGTTTACCGTTTAGCTGAAGTATCTGTAAACATCATCGACCAATGTGTTGCGCAAGGTGTTCCTTTTGCACGTGAATATGGTGGTTTATTGGACAACCGTTCTTTCGGTGGTGCTCAGGTAAGCCGTACGTTCTATGCGCGTGGTCAAACTGGACAACAATTGTTGTTAGGTGCGTATTCAGCATTGAACCGTCAAATCAAAAAAGGAAAAGTAAAATCATATACTCGTCATGAGATGTTGGATTTGGTCATGATCGATGGTCATGCCAAAGGTATCGTAACTCGTGACCTCGTATCAGGTAAAGTTGAAACACATGCAGCACATGCTGTATTGATGTGTACTGGTGGTTATGGTAACGTATTCTTCTTGTCTACAAATGCAATGGGATGTAACGTTACAGCAGCTTGGAGAGCGCACAAACGTGGTGCTTACTTCGCTAATCCTTGTTACACGCAAATCCACCCAACTTGTATTCCTGTAACTGGAGATCACCAGTCTAAATTGACGTTGATGTCAGAGTCATTACGTAACGATGGTCGTGTATGGGTTCCTAAGACTCAAGAAATGGCTGAAAGATTACGTAAAGGTGAAATCAAAGCCAACGACATCAAAGAAGATGACAGAGATTATTTCTTGGAACGTAAATACCCTTCATTCGGTAACTTAGTGCCTCGTGACGTAGCATCACGTAATGCAAAAGAAGCTGTTGATGATGGTCGCGGTGTTGGTAAAACTGGTTTCGCCGTATTCTTGGATTTCAAAGAAGCTATCGGTCGTCTAGGCGAAGATGCTGTACGTGCTAAATATGGTAACTTATTTGACATGTACTACCAAATCACTGACGAAAACCCTTACAAACAACCAATGCGTATCTACCCTGCTGTTCACTATACAATGGGTGGTGTATGGGTTGACTACAACTTGATGACTACAATCCCAGGTTTGTATGCTTTAGGTGAGTGTAACTTCTCTGACCACGGTGCAAACCGCTTAGGTGCTTCGGCATTGATGCAAGGTCTTGCTGATGGTTATTTCGTGATCCCTTACACTGTAGGTGATTACTTAGCTAAACTAGGTTCTTTCGCACCAGTAGATCATAGTCATCCTGCTTTCGAATCTACACGTAAAGAGGTTGAAGAGAAAATCAACAAATTGTTATCCCTAAACGGTACGCAAACCGTCGATGATATCCACAAAAAATTAGGTCTCATCATGTGGGAATACTGTGGAATGGCACGTACTGCTGAAGGATTACAAAAAGCACAAGGTTTGATCCAAGAGTTGAAAAAAGAATTCTGGACTAACGTTAGAGTTCTTGGAGATAATGAAGAATTAAATCTTTCTTTAGAGAAAGCTGGCCGTGTAGCTGACTTCTTGGAATTGGGTGAATTAATGGTTGTTGACGCATTGCAACGCGCTGAGTCTTGTGGTGGTCACTTCCGTCTGGAAAGCCAAACTGAAGAAGGTGAAGCAAAACGTAATGACGAGGAATTCGCGTATGTATCTGCTTGGGAATACAAAGGAGACAATGTACCTGAGGAATTACACAAGGAAGACTTGGTATTCGAAAACGTTCAGTTAACACAAAGAAGTTATAAATAAGAAGGAAAATTATCATGGCACAACATATGAATTTAACGCTGAAAGTTTGGCGTCAAAAAAATGATAAAGATAAAGGTCAATTTGTAACTTATCAGGCAAACGACATCGCTGATGATATGTCTTTCCTAGAGATGCTTGATATTGTGAATGAGGAATTGACACGTAAAGGTGAAGACCCTGTATATTTCGATCACGACTGTCGTGAAGGTATCTGCGGGATGTGTTCATTAGTAATCAACGGTCGCCCTCATGGTCCTAAAGAAGGTACAACAACATGTCAATTGCACATGCGTAGCTTCCACGATGGACAAACGATCGTAATCGAACCTTGGAGAGCTGCTGCATTTCCAGTATTGAAAGACCTTGCTGTTGATCGTACTGCTTTTGACCGTATTCAACAAGCTGGTGGATATGTGAATATCAATACAGGTGGTGTCCCTGATGCCAATGTCATTCCTATTCCAAAACGTATCGCTGACGAAGCTTTCGAATCTGCTACTTGTATCGGTTGTGGTGCTTGTGTTGCAGCTTGTAAAAATGCTTCTGCAATGTTATTCGTATCCGCTAAAGTATCTCAATTTGCATTATTACCGCAAGGTCAAACTGAGCGTTACGAACGTGCACAAGCAATGGTAGATCAAATGGATGCTGAAGGATTCGGTAACTGTACCAATACTGGTGCTTGTGAAGCTGAATGTCCAGTAGGTATTAAATTAACTAATATCGCGCGTTTAAACCGCGAGTACTTGACTGCGAAAATTTTCAAACAAGAAGAACCGCACGCTTAAGCATTTTAGAATAAAATAATATAAAAGTCCTTGTCCTGAGAAAGCAAGGACTTTTTTTTATATTTACAATAATGTAAATTGACGCACGTGAATTCTGGTATAAAAATTCGTTTACTTCTACTGATCTTAACACTATGCTTTATAGGAACAGCTATCACCATCAAAGAATCTGTTACAAATAAGGAAATACTCGACATTGATACCAAATCCCTCAATGATTATGTTGCCAAACAGGAGAAAAAAGTAGATCGTCTTTTTAAGGATTCCTTGCTTCTCAAAACATTTAAGAATTATGATCAATATCCTATTGCTGTCTATCAAGCTTTTGAAAGGTATAAAAATGATGAAAAGGTCTATTTATTCTTATTTAAGGATCATGAACCAAAAATGTGGAGTACACATTTATTTGTTCCCATCACTGATCAGGGCTTTTTGGAAAAGTCAAATTTTGTACAGGACGATAATCGTTCCTATGTCGTTCGCAAAAAAACAATCGGAAATATAAGCATACTTGCGTATATCCTTGTTAAGCCTTATACCAATAACAACAATCCATATTTAAACTCCTCTTTACGACGAAATTTCTTCGATACGCGAAACATTGACATCGCGTCCTATACAGATACGGTAGCAATCAAAAACATCTATAGCAACGAGGGATCCTACCTCTTTTCGGTTAAGCTCAAAGATGGTGACCATGAAAATATCTATACCATCCTGCAGTTCTTTTGCTGGTTGCTAGCTTGGATTGCACTGTTGATATTCTTCAATAGTCTCTGTCTACACATGGCCAAGACCAAAAGAGCCTGGTGGGCAATAGCGCTACTCGCGGGTGTATTTATCCTTGTTAAATTTGCGGATCTAAAATGGAATCTACTCTCCGAAAATGCTACATTCGCCATATTTGATTCACGCAACTATGCCTACAACAGCTTCTTCCCCAATATCTGGTCCGTTTTATCAACCACAATATTGATTCTCTGGCTCATACTATTTATCTATTCTATCCGAAAAGAACTCAATTTCGATAAAATAAAAAGCATTCGGTTCTTCAAACTGCCTATCGCGATTGCGTTTGTATTGAGTATTTATTTATCCTTTGCATTTTTATATGATATCGCCGGGACATTAATTACCCATTCAAATAATATCTATTTTGACTTCACCAAACTTGTTGACCTACATTTCCTGAGCTGGGTAGACCTTGGCATTGTCGGCATGGGGATTCTAGCATTAAATATCTACATAGACCTGGTTTTGTTCATTCTTAAAAAATTAGAACTAAAGCCCACTCAACTATTAAATATTCAATTAGCCAGTGTCATCTTTGTCATTCTCATTATTTCGATCTACATTGAAAAGAACAGCTTGGTCAATCTGCTTTTGGCACTAATTATTCTGATCAAATCCTTTGGTGAGAAATATTTCGACAGGCATATATTGACCAACTATATCGCCGTTTTGATCCTATGGGCGATCATAAGTACAATTACGCATGCACGCTTCTACCAAGAGCGGGATCTTATCGATATGAAGATCTTGTTGAACAATCTGCAGTCAGAAGATGACTTAAACGCTGTTTCATTGTTTTCGGATATTGAGAGTGGCATCTCTAATGACAAGGAATTAAAACATCTCTTTAACATCAGTCTCCCCAATACCAATACGGAGGGAATCAATGACTTCATTAAGAAAAAATACTTTAGCGGATACCTTTCGAAATATGAATTTAAGGCGTATTACTATGATCAAAATAATATTCCGTTAAACCCGAACAGTCAAAACAGAATTAATGAATATCGGGAGAAAGTAATCAACAAGTCGATAAAGGTTACTCAAAATTTCTACCGTGCCAGTGCTGAACTCGGAACTCATGAATACTTTTCGATCATTCCGGTGACGATCGATCAAAACAGGATCGTTAATGTGATCATCAATCTATCCAATAAGGATTTCAGCTACACAGTACCCTATCCTGAGATATTAACAGATATGCGAATCAATAATTCGCAATATTACAATAAAGGAGAGTATTCGATTGCCCTATATAAAGGCGGTTCGCTGGTTACACAATTTGGAAAATATACCTATGAAAATAACCTTCGGGGATTAAAAGGGGCACCCGGGCAATACATTGAAGTATTGGATCGGGACTCATACCTGCATATGGCTTATGTTGCCAATACCTTTTCGACTTATATCATTAGCAAGCAGAAGCCTTCTTTCTGGGACTATGTCGCCACAACTTCTTTCCTATTTTTGGTATTTTTCATGATTTTCATGATTTTCCATTATGCAGCGTCTTTTTATATCTTTCTCAAGAATACAAAACTCACGTTCCGTAACCTAAAATATCAGTTCTATAAGATCATAAACAAAATACAGTATTCCACACGTATCCAGACCTCGATTATTTCTTCGGTTATATTAGCCATTCTGATATCAGCCGTCATTTCATATATCAGCATCAATAAACAGCTCTACAATAACAACAGGAATAGTAAAGAGCGTTTCATCATCGAACTGGGCAAACGGCTGGAAAATATGTTAACCTCTACCGAGGAAATTCCTAATGAAGACCAGCTTACCAATATTTTAAAGACTTTATCCGAGACGATATCGAAGGACTTCAATTTGTATTCAAAATCTGGCAAATTATTATATAGCTCCCAGCGTAGAATTTATGATCTGGAGCTGTTCTCCACTTTTATTAATCCCGCAGCACTCAAAAATCTCTCACTGCTTAAAAAATCAGAAACAATAGAGGATGAGCGTATCGGAACATTCCAGTTTGAGACGAGTTATGCAACAATAAGAGACAAGGATTATAGCACGTTAGCCTATATCGGCATTCCGAATTTTTCTCTCCAAAAGGAAGAGAATATTAATAAAAACTTACTATTAAACACCATTGTCAATATTTATTCTCTAATTATCATTGGTTTCGGCTTTTATGCGACTTTTGTAGCCAATAGTGTGACCAATCCGCTTAGTATAATCAGTAAAAAAATATCTCAATTACGATTGGGACAACCCAATGAACCTTTATTCTGGCAGCGAAATGACGAAATAGGGACCTTGATCAAAGAGTACAACCTCATGATCATAAAGCTGGAAGACTATGCCAATAAAATAAAGGATACTGAGCGTGAATCGACCTGGCGGGAAATGGCACAACAGATTGCCCATGAGATCAAAAATCCGTTAACACCGATGAAATTAGGTATACAGCAGCTTAGAAGATCATATAAAGATGATGATCCTAAATTTCCTGATCGTTTCAATAAATTTTCAACTTCATTTATTGAACAAATAGATGCCTTAACACAAATTGCCTCAGAGTTTTCCCACTTTGCAAAATTTCCAACGACTGTGATGGAAAATATCAATATTGTGGAGAAAATAACGAAGTCGATATCGGTATACAATAATACGCCAAATGTCAGTATCCGATTAATAAACAATGCTGATCAAAAAACATTGATTGTTAAAGCAGATGGAAACGAATTATTACGGACCTTCAATAATTTGATAAAAAACGCTATTGAAGGAGGGTATGGACGAAAAAACATGAAGATAGAGATCTCTATCGAACGATACTCTGACAAGTTCGTCAAAATAGATGTCAAGGATAATGGCTATGGTATCCCTGCAGCAATGAAAGATAAAATATTCCAGATCAACTTCACAACGAAGAGTTCCGGAAATGGCCTAGGTTTGGTGCTCGTGAAGAAAACAATCGAAGCAAGTAATGGACAGATATATTTTGAGACGATGGAAGGTGAAGGCACGACATTCCATATTTTGCTTCCATTACAACAAATTGAATCTTAAGTATGGTGGATGTTATGAGTCTCACCGCATATATGAAACCTGGCTCACAAAGAGCTCTATCTATTAATTAAGAAGATCGCCCTTATCGGACAGATAAAAGCATCAACAGTTCCATTAAATCCTTTGTTAAGGAACTTTACGGCCTATACCGAATTGGTTCTGATGCGCATTTAAATACTAAATTCAGAAAGGGTATCATCGAACAGACGAAAGACATCAGCAGTTCCGATTGGCCTTCCTACAGTAAAGGAAGAATAAAGACAGGACTGATACTAAATGTACTGTAAAAAGTAAAAGTGAACCTATTCAGGACGAATATTTAAAGACCCACTCGGAGGTTATTACATGAAATAACTAAAGCAAAAGGGGCAGCTCAACTCTGGACTGCCCCTTCTCTATTCTTTACGTAATATCTTGCTAACGCAATACAACAGTTGATCTACCCATGATCGCATTGTCCTCATAAAGTAATATCGTATATGCTCCTTTGGTAAAACCATCTTCGGCAGCCCAATATACGATATAATCCTCACCCTTATTCGTAAACAAAATGTTATGTTTAAAGGTATACTGTAATTTTTCACCGTGTACAAAGAAGATATTATCGCCTTGGACGACAAGATTTCCCTGAGGATCGATTATTCTTATAAAAATGTCACGTTCTCCGCTTTTAGCAAGCGAGTTATCAGCGATAGTAAAATTGATTTTCAATTTATCCACCCGCTTGGCGCGTTCTTCCACAGATTCCTTCCCGTTTCTTTTGACCTCAAGCCCGTTGATACTGATACTTGAAACCTTCAAAGCAGATGCTGTTGTCACCTTCTCTTTCAATTCAGAATTAGTGGTTGTCAAAGAAGTAATTTGCTTATTTTTCTCAACTACCGATTCATTTAAATTAGAATTCTGCTTTGATAAAATTTGATTTTCTTGAATCAATCGTTGAACATCTATGCGATAGTTATCAACTTGTTTTTTTAACAAGTTAATTTTACGTTGAGCGTCGTCAATATCCTTAGGAGTAATACTCTTATTTTCAAGCTTTTTGCGAAGTTCCGCAATCTCAGTTCTAGAATCCTCTTTTTGTACAGTCATTTCAGGAGTCAATTGAACATTTTCGACATCAATCTTATCCAATTCGGCTTCTATCCGATCGATTTGTACCTGAAGGTTTTCTTTCTCCACTGTTAAGGCATAGACTTTCTCACCGTTCGTCTTAAACTTAACATAAAAATATATATTCGTTGCTAGTAACGCCGCTATCGCAATGATGAAGAAATAAACTTTAGAAGAATCTTTCTTCTTTTCGTCTTCCTTCTTACTCGAAACAACCTCTGAATTCATCATAATACATGCACTGTCATTTTCATCATATGAATTTATTGATTCATACCATTTAAATGTTTAAACAAAAATTATTCCAGTTTTATTTTTCCTCTATTATTTATGATTATTCAAAATAGTTCAAGGTCTCAAAACCGCCTTGTTTCAGATATTCTTCCTTTCTCATCAAATGAAGATCTGATTGTACCATATCTGTTACCAACATTTGGAGATCATATTTAGGAATCCAACCCAGTTTGGTATTTGCTTTTGTTGGATCTCCAATAAGTAAGTCAACCTCCGTTGGACGGTAATAAGCTGGATCTACCTTAACGACAGTTTGTCCAAACTTAATAAGCGATTTATCAATATTTAATTCGGCCAAACGCTCCTCGTCGACATCTATTATAACACCTTTTTCCTGTTCGCCTTTTCCACTAAATTCTATTTCTATCCCCAATTCGGCAAAGGCCAAACGAACAAAGTCTCTAACAGTTGTCGTGACCCCAGTTGCAATTACAAAATCCTCAGGTTTTTCCTGTTGGAGGATCAGCCACATCGCTTCAACATAATCTTTTGCGTGTCCCCAATCGCGTTGAGCGGAAAGATTGCCAAGGTAGAGTTTGTCCTGCAAACCTAACGCAATTTTCGCCACAGCCCGGGTTATTTTACGTGTCACAAATGTTTCACCCCGGACAGGGCTTTCGTGGTTGAACAAAATTCCATTACAAGCATACATCTTGTAAGCTTCCCGATAGTTAACTGTAATCCAGTAACCATACATTTTGGCAACAGCATACGGACTTCTCGGATAAAAAGGAGTCGTCTCACTTTGCGGCACCGCTTGCACAAGACCATATAATTCTGACGTCGATGCCTGATAAATACGCGTCTTCTCAATCATTCCGAGTAATCTGACTGCCTCCAATATGCGGAGCGTGCCGATACCGTCAGCATTGGCTGTATACTCAGGTGTATCAAAGCTTACTTTAACATGGGATTGAGCTGCAAGATTATAAATTTCATCCGGCTGAGTTTCTTGAATGACACGGATCAAATTGGTTGAATCTGTCAAATCACCGAAATGCAATGTGAAATTTCTATTGTCAAGATGAGGATCTTGATAAAGGTGATCAATACGATCAGTATTGAACAGAGAACTACGGCGTTTTAGACCATGAACCCTATAACCTTTTTTCAATAGGAATTCTGCTAAATAGGCACCATCTTGACCTGTAATACCTGTTATCAACGCAGTTTTCGTGTTTTGTTCAGCCATATTTCTAGTTATATTAAGCATGCCCTAAGCTACCCCTTGGGGATCATGCTATTTTTATCCGATCAATCTGTTTTTAAAGGTGATGAAGCGAGTTGAATAAATCAAAATCGTTTCGGACTGTAAAAGTATTAAATTTTCAACAAAAAAAGCCATAGGAATTCCTATAGCTTTTCGTTATTCTTTTTTTCTCGTTTGACCTTAGTTTACGCGGGAAAAATTAAACACTAAATATGCTTCACCATTGGCAACTGTCAACGGCATTTTCATGACTAATTTATTACCATCAGAATAAGACAAATCCAAACGGTAACCTGTTGTTACGTTTTTAGCTTTGTCTCCTGCATAGATCTTTTTAAATTGGAATTGTGGTTCACCTAAACCTTTTCCAGGATTGTAGATAGACCAAAAGATCTCACGTGATGCACCCGGAGCACATAAAGTACCTTGTGCGTTGAACGTGATTGATCCCCTTCCATTTCCAATAAAGTTCCAGTTACTACCGACAAAACACTCCGCCGGAGCTTCTTCAAAGACACTTTTAATAGTGAAAGTCGAAGGCAAATTTTCTCTATCGATTGAATTTAATGTCCAAGTTCCTTTCACCGCAGATTTCCACTCCGAAGCGCTAGGTCCCGAAGCTGCACTTGTATTGGAAGAACCATTACCAGGATTTCCAGATGATGTACCTTGCTTTTGTGCACCACAAGAGAACAAGGTCACCGTAGCAAAAACAGTTGCTAATGATAAAACGAATCGATTCATATGTATAAATTTTAATTTCAAATTGTATTTTTGGGGTAAATTAATCCACAGATCATGAACGTAACAGCCAAAAATCATACCATAAGCAAAATAATAGCAAAAACTCTTTTGCGGTTATTTATTATCCTCTTGGCATTCGCCGCCTATCCACTGTTTTTAGGACAGGAAGCCAAAGCAAAATTAAGCCAAATAAGCCTCGCTTTCACAAATAAGGTTGCTTTCATTGCCCCTATTTTATTATTTTGCTTTATCGTCGGATTAATGATTGCTGTGCTTAAGCACAAATATAATAGAATTGACCTAAATTGGCTATTTTCTCTTGCGACTATATTCGGTATTTTATATCTGATATTATTGTATTCAAGAATTTACCCAACTATTGCCTAAGTTCAATTGCACAATTCGACAAAGTTCCTAACTTTGAATTTTCCAAAATCGCTATTATAATTGATCAAGATTGGAAAAATAAACTTCTATGGACAAAAAAAAAGGTTTAAAGATCCTAAAAAACATACTAAAGATTGTCGTTACTGTAGGAGCCTTGTATTGGGTTTTCAGCAAAGTTTCACTCAAAGATCTCAAAGAAGCTGTAATTAATTCAAATCCCATCTATTTATTTCTAGCCTTATTAGCTTATAGTATATCGATTTTTATATCCTCTTCACGCTTATTGACCTTTTTAAGGGCTATCGGCTTAGATGTATCCGAAAAATATAATTTAAAGCTCTATCAATTGGGACTATTCTATAACCTGATTCTCCCCGGTGGAGTAGGTGGAGATGGCTACAAGATCTTCTTTCTCCGGAAAAGGTTCAGTATTAAGGGCAGGAAATTATTTACAGCATTATTCCTAGATAGACTAAGTGGCTTATGGGCCTTATGTTTAATTATTGCAGCTTTAATTACCTATATGCCACAACTGGGCATACCAAATTACTTGACGATCATATTATTTATATTGGGTAGTATCCTCTATTATTTTATTGTCACAAAATTTTTCAAAGAGTATAAGGCTACCTTCTTAAAGGCGCATTTAAAAGCAATTGGTGTACAGTCTATGCAAGTAATCGCTGCAATTTTGATTCTTTACGCCCTAGAATTTAATGGAAAGTTTTCACCTTACTTATTCCTATTTCTAGCATCTTCATTAGTATCTATTATTCCTTTTTCAGTAGGCGGATTAGGTATGCGTGAACTTGTTATCATGTGGGGGGCAGGTATATTTCACGTAGATTCACACAATGCTGTATTGATCACATTGTTATTTTATATTATCTCAGCGACGGTCGCTCTTTCAGGAATTTATTTTATCTTCAATCCCAAAGCAATCGGAGAGGATAAACTCCCTTCTGTCGAGGAAGTTGAGCAAAGTCAAAAATTAGAAGAATAAACATGGCGAATATTATTATCACAGGAGCAAGTAGCGGTGTTGGGTTTGAAGCAGTACTTGATTTGACCTCAAAAAAGGACAACAAAGTTATCGCATTGGCCCGATCAGCAGACAAATTGCGAAAACTTCATGAAATTGCAAGTCAGCTCAATCATGATGGAGGAACACTCTTCCCCGCTCAATTTGATATCGTCTATGACGACTACGCAACATTGGTCCCTTTTATTCAATCGAAATTCGAGACTGTTGATATCCTGATCAACAATGCTGGAGCATTAGTGAATAAACCTTTTATGGAAACCACTGGACAGGATTTTGCAGAAATGCTCCAAACAAATGTGATGGGACATGTTAATATGATCCAGCATATCGTTCCATTCATGCGTGAAGGTTCACATATTGTCAATATCAGTAGTATGGGTGGATTTCAAGGCTCGATGAAGTTCCCTGGTCTATCCGCCTACTCTACCAGTAAAGGTGCATTGGCAATTTTAACGGAATGTCTGGCTGAAGAATTTAAGGAAAAAGGAATCAAAGTCAACTGCCTGGCCCTTGGATCATCACAAACTGAAATGTTTGAAGCCGCTTTTCCGGGTATGGAAGCAGGTACACTAGCTTTTGAAATGGGTAGATATATTGCGGAGTTTGCGCAGAATGGGCACAAATACTTTAACGGCAAAATCCTACCTGTTGCCAATACAACACCATAACAAATGGCGACCAGATAGCAGCCTAACGATTAGCATCAAAATATTCATATATGAAAGGGCTATGTCAAACGTCGATGTTGCAAATGGCTCCAAATAAAATTTCGAGACTTCATTAAATCAAATGAAAAATGACCAAGTTCTTAATGAATTTTGGTCATTTTTTTTAGATCTTACTTTTAAAGCGATCTCCAAAATTTAATCTGATTTATAATCAGGGTTTTTATTTTTGAGACAATCCTTTAATTCTCGCCTTTATAGCGAGCAGCTATTCCAAGTTGTGCAAAAGCACATGTCATAACGACGGGCATCAAGATTCGATTACTTTGTTTTCAATTTAAGCCACTTGGTCAGATCATCCATCAATTGCTCATTGAAACTTTCCTGATTTTCAAAATATTCCTCAATTTTTCCTGTTTGCGCATTTTGAAACAGATGATTCAAATTTGGATAGTCTTTAATTGTGACATCTGTCGTATTCAAATGCAAGCGTTGAAGTGCATAGATATTTTCATTTGCAGGAACCTGAATATCTTTACCTCCAAAAGAAGCGAAAACAGGTACTTTCACTTGTTTCAGATAATAGGCAGGATCAATACGCAGGAATGTTTTGAACCATGGGATCAACATCGGGCTCAGTTTAACTTTCATATCAGATGTTAATGCATTTCCATTGTTTTGACGGATAAGTTCTTTTTCCAATGATTCTGCTAAAACCTTCGGCGGCTCGTCCCTTAGCAGAATGTCATATAGCTTTCTGTTATTGAGCTTATTTGCCTCCAATGCAGGCTCAGATAGTCCAGCCACTTTTCCCAAAGCATAGCTCTGCAAGATCAATAAGGAATCACCTTTGAGGACAGGTCCAGACAACAAAGCAATATAATTGACCTTATCGTTTTCAGCGGCAACTATTTCCGCTATCAAAGCCCCTTCACTATGACCAATGATACCAATTTTACCGGTTTTGACCATCTGCTGCTTACTCAGAAAATCCACCGCTGCATTTGCATCTGACGCAAAGTCAATCGTTGTTGCCAAATTAACCTCACCCTTCGAACCGCCAATACCGCGGTCATCATAACGTAAAACAGCAAAGCCATTTTTGCTGAGGTGATCCGCTAATACCTTAAATGGCCTATGGCCGAAAACTTCCGAATCTCTATTTTGCTGCCCACTCCCATTGACCAAAATGACAGCTGAAAAAGATCCCCCACCCTTTGGATAAGTCAGGGTACCGGCTAGAGAAGCATTGCCTTTTGCATTTTGAAATGAAACGTCCTGTTCAATATAATCATACGGAGGAAAGACATCTTGCTTGCGTGAAAGCCCACTTTGCTCATTCTCACTACGCACCAATATCATCGCAGACTCAAAATTCCCCTGTTTCATAACACCCTTCATCACATCTTTATCCCGATCCAGATAGCCCGTATACGATAACCCAATTGCTTTGACATCCATTGAGATCGAATCCTCATGTGTTTTTATTGTATTAATTGGAAACTTCAATGAGGTCTGCATTGGACTTTCAAAGGTTCCTACCCAATTCGCATTACTATCCTTCTTTAAGTTGAACACCAAAAGCAATTTCTGTCCGGACACATTCACCTCCCCCTTCCACGAACCGTCAAAGGTTTGCGCATCAGCGCATGAAAAATGTAAAAAGATCAAAAATAAGTAGAGAATTTTCTTCATAGTTTTCTGTCCGTTAAAAATAAAACTGTATACCCAAATCAAGCATAAAATATAATGCCACAAACAAAATGCTTATCCAAACCTTTTTATTGTTAACAGCAATGTTCATTCCCTTCACCAATAAATAGAACTGATAAAACAAGAGAAACAACACAAAGATCCCAAATAAACCAAATAGTGCCATCTGCCCCTTATCAATGCTCGACAAGGTATGGTCACCATTTTTTAACGCTTGATCTATCTCACTGGTAAACTTGTCCTGATTGATTAACTTACTCAAGAGCAACATTAGATAAAGTGGAAATGGTGCAATCAAGATAACATTCAACACGTCAATAATTCTTGTCTTATTATTGGCTATAACACCCACAATATATAGCAGAATTAAAGGAGCCAAAACCATATAGGCATGAACTTTTAACACCGCAATAAAAGAGACGGTCACCTCAGGCTTATAGAAGTGCATAAAGCCATTGAACTGCTGACCTGATAAATAAATCAGGTAACTGGATAATAAGAAACCGATGATACCCACGAGAAACAATGTCCGTTCTGAAAAATCCGCAAACGGATTTAAAAATAACTGCTTAATTTTCATTGGCGAGCGAATTTAATTTATGAATCAGATCATCCAAAATATTACGAACCGTTGGGTAAGATTTACCCATCTGGTTGGCCATTTCTTTTAAACTACCTGAATACTTTAAGAAATTGAGAACAAACTCCTGCTCTTCGACTGTCAACTGCATCAGTAAGGGTAAAGTAAACTTACCGACAACTTCAGTGTCGCAGGAATCGCAGACCAGCTTGGAGACTTTCAATTTTGCATCACAACATGGACAATTTACAGGTATCTTTTTCATTTAACAATAAGACCATTGATATTATTAAATTTAATATTAATAATATTAAAATCAAACACAATATTATCAATATTTTTCAAAATCATTGCTTAATGATATATTTGTAAACAATAAAAAAAGCATATGAAAAAGTTTTTAGGCTATATTCTATCTATTATATTTTGGTTCTGTTTTGGCTTATCCTTGATTATATTCCACCCCATCCAATGGCTGTGCTTGAAATTCGGTGGCTATAATGCACACAAAAAAAGTGTTGACATCTTAAATGCATGCCTCGTTGCATCTTACTATACATTATTCAATAGAGTCACTTTTATTGACAACAAATGCATCCCATTAGGACAACCCATTATATTTGTTGCCAATCATCAAAGCACCTTTGATATTCCACCGCTCATCTATTTTCTGCGGAGATTTCATGGAAAATTTATCTCAAAAATTGAACTGGCCAGTGGTATACCGAGTATTTCGTTCAATCTAAAACATGGTGGCGCAGCCAATATCGATCGCAATGACCCCAAACAATCGATAGCTGAGATTCTGAAACTTGCCAACAATATGAAAACAAAGAATTGGTCGGCCTTTATCTTTCCAGAAGGGACTCGATCAAAAACAGGTAAGATGAAAGCCTTTCACGTCGGTGGTATTGCAACATTATTAAAGAAAAACCCAAATGCATTGGTCGTCCCTATTGCGATCAAAGGATCATATGAGATGGTACAATATGGTATGTATCCGTTGACTCCTTTTCTGCATATGACATGGGAAGTACTTGATCCACTAGATACAAAGGATAAAGACATTGAAGAAATCGTAAAACTAGCCGAAGAGACTATTAAGCAGAAAGTTGAAAAATAAAGTAGAATTATTTGACTTGTCTACCCTTCCAATCATACTTTCCAATATTCCCCAATATTCCAATATAAGCTAAATACAGAATATGGGCCAGACTCAATATAGGAAGATACCAGAGCAGATTAGTCCGTTTTGCAAAATTGGTTAAAGGCTGGATAAAAAACAGTTCGACTATCATTTTAAGTAGTAATGCGAAGAGGACAACCCAAGCAAGTGTTTTAATACCTGCAACTGCAAGAATGGCTCCGACCAATAATAACACATTAAACAGCCAAATAGCGATCCCTAAAGCAATAACTCCCTTATTTTTATACTTGGTACTCTTAGATGCCCAACGTCTTCTTTGGCTGATAAATGACCTAAGATCGGGCTTGGCATCTGTATACACGGTCGCCTCCTCCGATTTACAGAAAGAAATTCGTTCAGGGTGCTTCTCCGCCACTTTATGCAAAAATAACTCATCATCCCCAGATGCCAGCTCGTCAATTCCTTTAAAACCGCCCATTTGCTTGAATATATCTTTTCGATAGGCCAAATTTGCACCATTACAGGTCGTAGGCTTTCTATTACCTATACCTGCGGCACCAAGACCTATGAGATACAGGAATTCCAAGGTCTGCAATCGCTCAAAAAAGCTCTTTTCCTCCGAATATACAACTGGAGAAGACAATAAATAAGCATCCTCCTTTTCAAAGGTTCCGATCACAGTCGCAAGCCAATTTGCTCCCATCCTACAGTCTGCATCTGTAGTAATGACAATCTCCCCCCTACAGCAGTCAATTGCTCTTGAAATCGCAAGCTTCTTATAGGAATTCATTCGGCCATTCTCATTTAACTGAATCAATTTCACACCCCGTTCCGCATATTCCTTTACAATAGCGGAGGTATTGTCATCCGAATGATCATCAATAATAATAAGTTCAAGAAGTTCACCCGGAAAATTTTGATTCATTATTGATTCTATCGTTCGCCGGATATTCAATTCTTCATTCCGTGCAGCGATAATAACTGATACAGTCTTGGTAGAAAGTAAGAGACCTGTGGGCGCTTGAATCGTGGCCCAGCCTTTACGCATCCATAATACTAGAATGGCGTACACGCAGGCAAAACTGATCAATAAATAGCTAAGAATTTGTATCACCGAAAAAATTAATCTTAAAAACAAAAATAGAACCAAATATCGCGGGGAGAATCAAATTGACAAACCAGATACACGATACAATAGCCATCACCGCAATTTCTTGTGTCGTAATATAGCTATAAAGATTACTTGCCACAAAACTACGTACACTAAAATCGAAAATATCCAATGTCGGCAAAGCTGCCTGAACAAAAAAGAGGATAAAGATCATCAAAACCATGGAGACAAGTGGCAACTCTGGTAAGGTTAGCTTCATCAAAATAATATACTGCGAAGTAAAAATAATAAACCTTGCTAGTGAGTTTACCAAAACAATGCTCAGTTCACGTGCGGAATAATGCTCCAGTACCTCAAAAAAAGGTTTTATTTTCGCCAAAAACTTAATTCGCCCCACAAGCATATCCACCCATCTCACATTAAAATACAAAATGACAAATCCAGCAGCGTAAATAATGGCCAGCAACCAGACACCAAATTGGACGGATAAAGGTGTGGACAAAAACTTACAGATAAACCAAGCAATGCTCAGCGAACCTGCAACACTTGTCAATACCAGTTGAGCAAATAATCCTACGCCCATCGCAACAGCACCTTTAGCCCTATTCTGCGGCTTCAGGAACAACACCCTTCCGCCATATTCGCCAATCCTATTCGGGGTAAAAATCGCCCATGTAAGTCCACAAAAAACAGATTGAAATGCCTTCCAAAAGGATATATGCTCCAGTTTGGATGCAAGATAGCGCCATTTAACAACCTCCAGAAGCCAGTTTACAAGCATTAAAACAACAATCAAGATCAATGTCCAGACAACAGAATGTTGCTCTAGTCCTGTGATTAGCGTCTTAAACTTATCGATATTGCTTTTATCAGATACCTTGGTAATAATGTACCATGTTGCAAGTGCAAACACAAGTATCTTCAATAAAAGACTGATATATTTTTTTTGTCTCCCAGTCAACTTTTGATAATTAGAGAGCAATGTTACTAAATTTTAGCCAAATGATTAAGTTTTGTGTACAGCAATCCACTTATAAAAAGCAAAATTTGTAATATTGTACATGCAGAAGGAAAAGGCGAAAGAAAGAATTATTTTAGGGATCGACCCCGGTACAGTCGTACTCGGGTACGGAATTATTAAAGAAGTTGGCAATACCATCTCCCTTATTTCAATGGGTGTCATCAAAATGGGGCATCTCGACGACCATGCGCTAAAATTGCAACGCATCTTCAAAAAAACCTCTGCATTAATGCAAGAATATAATCCAGACTGTGTTGCACTGGAGTCACCCTTCTATGGCAAAAACATTCAAGTGATGCTCAAACTAGGACGGGCACAGGGTGTTGCTATGGCGGCAGCGCTGGCACAGGATATTCCGATTTTTGAATATTCACCCAGAAAAATAAAGCAATCCGTTACGGGAAATGGAAACGCTACGAAAGAACAGGTTTCTGCCATGCTCAAAAATCTCTTAAAATTCGAAGAGACACCTCAATTTCTAGATGCAACAGATGGGCTGGCAATTGCTGTTTGTCATTCATTTCAAAAAAATAGTACCTCAGGTAGCGGCAAATCTTATTCAGGCTGGTCCTCTTTTATCAAAGACAACAAAGACCGAATCAAATAGCTACATCTGTACCTGTCGAATTACATTCTTCACATTTAATTCGACAATATCAGTCATGGTCTTGCACTTCAAATAAGAATTATTTTGGTAAAACTCTGCGTAGCCTTCGCGCAGTTGTTTAATATTTTCCGGCGTCGAAAGGATCTGAGTCTGCGAAGCGTCCCGAAGATCAGCGATTCTGTGCCGTTCACTTCGTACCCGATGTACGATCGAGGACCGCTCCTCCTGTTGGTATTGCAACACCGTTTTTTCAGTTAGATGTTCCATCGCAAGCTTGACATATGGATAGTTCTCTTTAAAAAATTGCGGCATATAAACCTTGGGATTTCCCTCATAAAATTGCTGATCAAAATCAATTGCTCTGATCCGAAACTGAAAATCATCAAAATCAGGTGTAATCTGCATAACAAAATTATAGGCACGCATATCTCCCAGCAGCGTGATAATACAACGTTCATTAAACTTGACGAATTCCTTCGAAATACGTGTCAAATTGTAATCCGGTGTAAACATCCTTGTTTGCGAAAATATATCACCAGGGATACCAACGATATGCTCTTCAACCAGTGTATCCTGATCCACCATATAGTTGACCTGATTTGGAGATAATATTTCCTCCAGTTCTAACCCATAAATCCGTGATGCATCCGCCTGTTTGATATAAAAATAATCATAAACGTCATTCAATCGGTTTACAATACGAATCCGAAATGGTCTTGTATTACCAAAACCACAATACTCAACACGGTCGATATATTTGTGCTGTACAATGCGTGTGTTGCCAGAAGCTTTAAGCTTTGCATAGATGACCTTTAGCCCATCATATAATTGATCAATCAGATATTGAGGATAAAGTGGTGTTTCCCAGAACGTATCATTACCAAATTTATCCATGACCGGTACGGTCTCTGTAAAATTCAATAAATCCTTATAACCAATGGGCAGCTTTTCATCCCTTTGATATAGCTTAAGATATTTATGAAGCCCTTCCCCTACCTCAAATATCGGCTTCTTCCTCGAAATCTTTACATCTTGAACTTCTTCCATCTTTATTTTAGTCTTGAGATATTAGATATGCGTACGGAGACTTTGGTTTAACACACCTGCAGCTTACTTGTCTTTTGTTTTTGATCTTTATCCTACATCTTTATCGTCTTCTTGACTTTAATAACAAGATAACGAAACAATCCGATAACCTTACAATAAAATCACCTCTAAAACAATTATAAGCACTTTCAATCAAAAACATATAACATTATCAATATCAATAAGTATTTTTTATTAAATTTACATCTATAAACCGAAAATTCTTAGTAATTTTGAAATAAATTTAATTATTTTAGCTATTGGTCAGATTTTGATGTATGACCAATGAATGAAACACAAAACCCATTGTTAATGGAAAATCAATATGCAAACTATGATCTAGACAATTTGGATATCCAAATCCTGTCTATTCTAATGAACGATGCTTCTATTCCTTATACTGAGATAGCGAAAAAGCTAATCGTATCAGGTGGTACCATCCACGTTAGAATGAAGAAGATGGAAGAGTTAGGTATCATCAGAGGTTCAAATCTTATTATCAATCCTCAAAAAGTTGGATTTGACATCACTGCCTTTCTCGGTATCTATCTAGAAAAAGGTTCACAATATGCAGATGCGGTAGATAAATTGAAAGAAATCAAAGAAGTGGTTGAGCTACATTATTGTACCGGCCAATACAGTATTTTTGCAAAAATTATCTGTAGGGACACTGTCCACCTCAGAAAAGTATTGAACGAAGATATCCAATCGGTACCTGGCATCCAGCGTACGGAAACGATCATCTCCCTTGAAGAAAGTATTAAGCGTCAGATCAGCTTAGTCTAGTATAAAAAAAGCTTCCAACAGTTGGAAGCTTTTTTTATACGATCTTTTGTAGCATCGCTATATACAAATCAATTCCTTCCCTAATTTCATCAATATAGATAAATTCATCCGCCATATGCGATCTCGCACTATCCCCTGGCCCCAGCTTTAAAGAAGGTACCGGAATAAGCGCTTGATCACTCATCGTCGGAGAGCCATATAGTTTACGGCCAAGCGTTATTCCTGCTTGGACAATAGGATGTTCTTCCGGAATAGAAGAAGATTTCAAACGCGTAGAACGAGCCGAAACTTCCGAAGAGACATGGGACTTGATTATCGCTAAGGTTTCTTCATTGGTATAAGCATCAGTGGTCCTTACATCGACGACAAAACTACAGTTGGCCGGGACTACATTGTGCTGCGATCCAGCTTGAATCATCGTCACTGACATTTTGATCGGGCCTAAGGTCGCTGATGTTTTTTCAAAAGCATAATCCTTAAACCATTGAATATCTTTAATTGCTTTATAAATCGCATTATCACCCTCGTTACGAGCGGCATGGCCTGCTATTCCTATTGCATTACAGTCCAATACCATCAGCCCTTTTTCGGCTACGGCAAGATCCATCAGTGTTGGCTCACCAACGATTGCAAAATCAATCGTTCCAATATCTTCCAAGACAGATTCAATACCGTTTCGACCTGAGATTTCCTCTTCAGCACTCGCTACCAGACAAAAATTATATTTTAAATCCTTCTCTTCGTAAAAATACAAGAAGGTGGCAATCAGTGACACCAAACACCCGCCTGCATCATTACTACCCAAGCCATAGAGCTTCCCCTCCTCTACCGTAGGAACCAATGGATCACGGGTATAACCAGGGTTAGCCTTCACTGTGTCATGGTGCGAATTAAGCAGGATCGTTGGCTTATTTGATGCGTAATGCGCATTATATACCCAAACGTTGTTTCCCTTCCTGAAGGTCTTAACATACCGTTCTTTGAAAAAGGCCTCAATCAGATCTGCTGTCAACATTTCCTCCCGGCTTAGGGAAGATACAGCGATCAACTGTTTCAATAAAGCTAGACTATCCTGAAATAAGCTATCTTTATCCTTCATGATATAATCCTCCTGCTTTATCCGCAGACAATTTTATTCCCTTGATAAATGCAGAACTAAAACCATTATGTTCCATCTCATTCAATCCCGCAATGGTACATCCTTTCGGCGAAGTAACTTTATCAATCTCACCTTCTGGATGAGCATTCGTATGCAACAATAGATCCGCAGCACCTTTAGCTGTTTGAACGGCCATTTTCAAGGCATCATGTGCATGGAAACCTATTTCAACCCCACCTTGAGACGCTGCTCGGATAGCACGCAGGAAAAAGGCTATTCCACAGGCACACAAAGCAGTTGCCGAAGTCATTAGATCTTCATTGATAACGACAACTGATCCAACGGTCTCAAACATCTTCTCTACCTCAGCAAGGCTAACATCCGAAGCATTATCGCTCGCAATACAAGTCATCGACTGAGCAATCGCGATTGCCGTATTCGGCATAGCGCGTATTACAGTTGCATCCTCACCCAACACTGCTTTCAGGTCAGCACATGAAACGCCAGATACAATGGATACAAAAATCTGGTTTTTCTTATCTATTTCGGGAGCAACTTCGACCAATACCTTTTTTAACTGCTGTGGTAGTATGGCGAAGACAATAATATCAGCGCCTTTAACAGCAGCTTTATTATCATTACTTACCGAGAATCCTTGGCTTGCCTCTTCAGCCAAAGCATTCAGATTTCTGCGGGTCAATGTAATATCAGCAGCACTGGCAAATTCGCTTTTTACAAGCCCCTTTGCCAAGGATAGACCGATATTGCCACTTCCGATAATAGTGACCTTTTTCATAGTTGGGTTTAGATTAGATTACATGATTACTTTAATGTCAAGCAGGTACCAAACTGTCCTTGTTGGAATAAGTGCAAATTATTGGCATGACCAATATATACCTCCTGAACACCTTTATTTATTGCATTAAATGCATTTTGTAGTTTCGGAATCATACCATCATTGACAATTCCCGATTCTTTGAGATATTCAAATTCTTCGGATTTAATCGTTGGTATAACCGAGTTTTCATCTGTCACATCGCGTAATACACCATTTTTCTCGAAACAATAGACCAATGACGTTTCATATAAAGACGCCAGAGAGACCGCTAACGAAGAGGCAATGGTATCTGCATTGGTGTTAAGCAGCTGTCCTAAACCATTATGAGTGATGGCAGAGAACACAGGAATAAAACCCGCTTCCAGGAATTTTTTTATCGCCAGTGTATTCACAGAATCATGCAATAAATCCCCTACAAAACCATAGTCAATATCCTTGACAGGGCGTTTTATAGCCTTTATCACATCCCCATCAGCACCAGTTAAACCTACAGCATCACATTTCAATTTTTGTAATTTGGCAACGATGGTTTTATTTGTTAATCCTGCATATACCATCGTGACTATACGCAGCATATCTTCGTCAGTCACTCTACGGCCTTCAACCATTTGAGCTTGTACACCAAGCTCACTTGCCAACCGTGTTGCAATTTTACCACCGCCATGCACTAGGATCTTCTTCCCAGACAATGCAGAAAATTTCTCCAAAAAAGAATCTAACAGACGCTCATCATCGATAATATTTCCGCCAATTTTTATAATATTTAATACACTATTAGCCATTACGCAACTTTTCCCAAATAAAAATAGTTTCTCAATAATCAAAAGATCGGTCTTAGACTAGATCTTCCAGCATTCGTTTTAAAACAACCTGAGCTGCCCAGACACGATTACTTGCCTCTTTAATAACCAACGAGTTCGGTCCATCCAAGATTTCAGATGACAACTCCAGATCCCGTCTTACAGGCAAACAATGCATAACCTTCGCATCATTTGTCAAAGACAGCTTTTCATTATCCATCATCCAATCCTCGTCTACCGTATATACCTCACCATATTCCTGATAGGATGACCAGTTTTTCACATAAACAAAATCAGCGTCTTTCAGGCTTTCATTTAAATTCGTTGAAATCGTAGCTCCCTTTGTAAAATCCTTGCTCAGTTCATAACCCATAGGTTGTGCAATCGTAAACTCTACAAGCCCTTCTTCCTGTGCCTTACACATCCACTCTGCAAAGGAATTCGGCACAGCTTGTGGCAAAGCTTTCACATGCGGAGCCCAAGCCAATACAACCTTTGGTTTCGCCGTCTTCTTATGCTCGGTAATGGTAATGATATCCGTCAAACTCTGTAATGGATGACGTGTGGCACTTTCCAAAGAAACAACAGGGACACCACAATATTTAATAAATTTATTGAATAGATCCTCGCTGTAGTCCTCCTCTCGGTCCTTTAGCTTCGGAAAAGATCGCAATCCAAGTATATCGCAATATTCGCCCATGACCGCTGCCGCCTCGCGGATATGCTCAACAGTACTGCCGTTCATCACAACACCATCCTGTGTTTCCAATGCCCAACCATCTTTGTCCATGTTCATGACCATCACATTCATCCCCAAGTTCATCGCCGCTTTTTGGGTACTCAGACGAGTACGCAAGCTAGGGTTCAAAAACACAAGACCCAAGGTCTTATGTTTACCAAGATCTTGATTATCATAAGGTGCCGCTTTTAGCGCTAACGCCTCCTGGACAACATCTGCTACACTGGACACGTCTTTTACAGAGAAAAACTTTTTCATCTATATATAAATCATTTATGGGGGTATTTTCTATGACACAACACACTGTGCTACCCACTTTGTTTATTTATGCTGATGGAACAACTCAGATTGATCTTACCCGATATCAGAAGGCCAATCTGGACTATTTCATCTATTATCTTTAAGCGACTACGACCGCCTTTATATGTTCTTTTAATGCCAATAAAAATTGATCAGCATGCTCTTTGGTAATATTCAATGCTGGAAGCAATCGAATAACATTCGGTTTAGCCTCTCCCGTAAAAATACGATTCTTTAACAAAAGATCTTTCTTTACATGTGCCAAAGATGCTGGAAGTTCAATTCCGATCATTAATCCTCTACCCCTCACCTCTACAATCTCTTCAATTTTCTTTAGTTCGTCAATGAGATACTGTCCTACAGCATTCGCATTCTCCATCAAACGATCTTGTTGAATGACCTCCAAAACAGCCAAAGCTGCTGCACAAGCCAGATGGTTGCCGCCAAAGGTTGTCCCCAAACTACCATGGGAAGCTTTAAACTTGGGAGAGATACTGATTGCACCGATAGGAAAACCATTTCCCATTCCCTTCGCCATCGTGTAAATATCTGCATCTACTCCAGAATAATCCTGTGCATAGAAGGAACCTGTCCGACCATAGCCACATTGTACCTCATCAGCAATAAATACGGCATTATATTGGTCACAAAGTGAGCGGATCAATTGAAGAAAGGCAACGGATGCTTCCCTAATTCCACCAACACCTTGAATACTTTCGATAATAACAGAAGATATTTCATCACCATAAGCTGAAAATGCTTCCTTTAGTGCATCCTCATCATTGAAAGGAAGAAAAACAACGTTCTCTGTTTCGTTAATAGGCGCAACAATACTCGGGTTGTCCGTAGCAGCTACAGCCAACGACGTCCTACCGTGGAAAGATTTAGAGAATGCAATTACCTTTTTTCTCTTATTATAGAAAGAAGCAAGCTTCAATGCATTTTCATTCGCTTCAGCGCCAGAATTACAAAGGAATAAGTCATAATCAACCTTACCAGATACTTTGCCAAGCAATCGTGCAAGTTCACGCTGAATTGGAATTTCAACAGAATTAGAATAGAATCCGATACGATTCAACTGCTCTGTAATACGTTGCACATAGTGTGGATGCGTGTGTCCGATCGATATCACGGCATGGCCACCATACAAGTCCAAATAAGCATTTCCTTCGGCATCCCACACCGTAGATCCATTAGCTTTAACTATGTTAATGGGATTAATGGGATAAACATCAAATGGTTTCATCTTAATGAATTATAGATTGATAAACGAAATAGCTTGTATTAGAAAAAGCTATCAGATTTTAGCATTACAAATATATCAGTTATAACGGTAGGAATGGTCATAAAATAAAAAAAGTCCCCTTAAAAAGAGGACTTTTTCTATGATAACGGGAACAATATTATTCTCCGTCAACTTTTTCTTCACCTTCTACTTCAGCTTTTACTTCCGCAGGAGCGTCAGTTTCAGCAGGAGCAGCAGCTTTTTTAGCACCGCCACGACGACGAGTAGCTTTTTTCTCAGCTGCAGCAGCTTTTTTACCGTAGATTTCGTTGTAATCAACTAGCTCGATGAAAGCCATTTCTGCGTTATCACCTAAACGGTTTTCCATTTTGATGATACGAGTGTAACCACCTGGACGGTTAGCTACTTTTTCAGAAATTTCGCGGAACAAGATAGAAACTGCGTCTTTATCTTTCAAATAAGCGAATACTGTACGACGAGAGTGTGTTGTGTCGTTTTTAGATTTAGTAATCAAAGGCTCAACGTATGTACGCAATGCTTTAGCTTTAGCCAAAGTCGTAGTAATACGTTTGTGTAGGATTAATGATGTTGCCATGTTAGCCAACATTGCTTTTCTATGGCTATCCGTACGGCCTAAGTGATTTACTTTTTTTCCGTGTCTCATTTTGATTTTATTATACTATATATACCGTTCTTGTTTTACCTAAATTGCTAAACTTTTCAAAGGCAATATGCCTATCTTCTTCAGCAATCGATTTCAAGAGGAATTACATATAGTGGTCGCTTAATAAATTATTATTCTTCGTCTAATTTATATTTTGCTAAGTTCATTCCGAATGATAAACCTTTAGATTTAACCAATTCTTGGATTTCACTTAACGATTTTTTACCGAAGTTTCTGAATTTCAACATATCAGCTACGTCGTAAGTTACCAACTCAGCTAATGTGCGAATATCAGCAGCTTTCAAACAATTCAATGCACGCACTGAAAGGTCAAGGTCTACTAATTCAGTTTTCAAAATCTTACGCATATGCAAGATTTCTTCATCGACTACTTTAGTTTCTTCTTTCGTTTGTGACTCAAGAAGCATATTCTCATCAGAGAATAAGATAAAGTGTTGAATTAAGATCTTAGCAGCCTCTTTTAAAGCTTCTTCGGGGTGAATTGAGCCATCTGTAGAGATATCTAACAACAATTTCTCGTAGTCAGTTTTTTGCTCTACACGGTAATTCTCAATGGTATATTTAACATTCTTGATCGGAGTAAAGATCGAATCGATAGCGATAACACCTACTGGAGCGTCAGTCACTTTATTCTCATCTGCATTTACATATCCACGACCTTTAGCAATACTCAATTCCAATTCAATTGTCACTGCGTTATCCATGTTACAGATTACTAAGTCTGGATTTAAGACAGTAAAGTTATTAGAGAATTTTGTGATATCACCAGCTAAGAATTGTTCTTGACCATTGATTACTACAAATACCTTTTCGTTGTCGCCAATCTCACCTGTTTTTTTGAAACGGATTTGTTTCAAGTTCAAGATAATTTCAGTTACGTCTTCAACAACACCTTTGATCGTTGAAAATTCGTGCGAAACGCCAGAAAACCTTATCGACGTAATTGCATATCCTTCTAACGAGGACAATAGAATACGGCGCAAAGCATTACCAATGGTTACACCAAAACCAGGCTCCAATGGACGAAATTCAAACGTACCATCAAAATCCGTAGATTTTTGCATGATAACTTTATCCGGTCTTTGAAATGCTAAAATTGCCATTTATTTTCTTTTAATGTTTTATTTGTAATAATAATTGTAATACAATAGAAAGATGCATACCCCAAAAATGGACTATGCATACTTCTATTTTATTTATTATTTAGAGTATAACTCAACGATTAAGTTCTCTTTGATGTTTTCAGGAATATCAGATCTTTCTGGATAGCTTAAGAAAGTACCTGTCAATTCTTTCGCATTCCACTCTAACCAAGAAAATTTATTTACAGTACGACCTGCAACTGAATTTGAGATGGCTTCAAGAGTTTGAGAACGTTCACGAACTGCTACAACGTCACCTGGACGCAAGCTATATGATGGAATGTTAACAACACTTCCGTTAACAGTAATGTGTTTGTGAGATACCAACTGACGAGCAGCGGCACGAGAAGTAGCAATACCTAAACGGTAAACTACGTTGTCCAAGCGAGCTTCTAGTAATTTCAAGAAGATCTCACCTGTAATACCTTGTTTAGAGGCAGCTTTAACAAATAAGTTTGCGAATTGACGCTCCAATACACCGTAAGTGTATTTTGCTTTTTGTTTTTCTAACAACTGAATAGCGTATTCAGATTGTTTACCTCTGCGTTTAGAAGCTCCATGTTGTCCAGGAGGGTAATTTTTCTTTTCTAACGCTTTATCTGGGCCGAAGATCGGCTCTCTAAATTTACGGGCAATTTTGGACTTAGGTCCTGTATATCTAGCCATTTTCTTTTACAATTAAAGTATCTATCAGCCTATAGCCGATGAATCTTATCTTTAAATTAATTAAACTCTTCTGCGTTTTGGAGGACGACAACCGTTGTGAGGAAGTGGAGTGATATCCTTGATAGTAGTCACATCGATTCCTACAGTTTGTAATGTTCTGATTGCCGATTCGCGACCAGCACCAGGTCCTTTAACAAACACTTCAACTTTGCGTAAACCCAAATCATGAGCAACTTTTCCACAATCTTGTGCAGCCTGACCAGCAGCGTATGGAGTGTTCTTTTTAGAACCACGGAAACCCATTTTACCAGCACTAGACCAAGAAATAGTTTGTCCTTGATTGTTAGTCAAAGTTACAATGATATTGTTAAACGTTGCGTTAATGTGAGCCTGACCTACAGGTTCAATAACAACGATACGCTTTTTTGCAGCTTTTTTAGTTTTAGCCATTTCTTATTTATTATTTAGTAGCTTTTTTCTTGTTTGCAACTGTCTTACGTTTACCTTTACGAGTACGTGAGTTATTTTTAGTACGTTGACCACGAACTGGTAAGTGTTTACGGTGACGCAATCCACGGTAACAACCGATATCCATTAAACGTTTGATGTTTAATTGAACTTCAGAACGCAATGCACCTTCTACTTTCAATTCGTCGTTGATGATGCTACGAATTGCTGCCAATTGCTCATCATTCCACTCTTGTACCTTCACATCTTCGCTGATACCAGCTTTTTCCAAGATATATTCAGCTCTTGTACGACCGATACCAAAAATATAGGTAAGGCCGATCACACCTCTTTTGTTTTTAGGTAAATCAATACCTGCTATCCTTGCCATATAATATTAAGCTATTATTTTTTTAATGAATTAACCCTGACGTTGTTTAAACTTAGGGTTCTTTTTGTTGATTACAAAAACTTTACCTTTACGACGGATGATCTTACAGTCCGCGCTACGTTTTTTTATTGATGCTCTTACTTTCATGATATTTATTTTTTCAAAAGCTTGCGCTAATTAAAAGGCTTACGACTATTTATAGCGGTAAGTGATCCTTCCCTTAGTCAAATCATACGGAGACATTTCCAATTTAACTTTATCCCCAGGTAAAATTTTGATATAGTGCATACGCATTTTACCAGAAATATGGGCAATGATTTCATGTCCATTTTCCAATTCTACCCTAAACATAGCATTAGAAAGTGCCTCTCTAATTATACCGTCTTGTTCTATTGAGGCTTGTTTAGCCATATATTCTCGATTAAATTTAATTTAAAAGCCTGCGAACAGGAGTGCAAAGATAAATAAAAATAATTGAAAACCAACTACTTTTTGTTCAAAACTTTCTCTACATGTTCGAATGTCAGCAACACATCTGGTTCTCCTTTTCGGATTGCAACCATCTGTTCGAAGTGCGCCGATAACTTCCCATCTACTGTACTTACAGTCCAACCATCATCCCAAAAACGAACACCTGCGCGTCCTGCATTGATCATCGGTTCGATACAAATAACCAAACCTTCTTCCAATTTTGGACCTGCGCCACGTTTTCCGTAATTCGGAACCTCAGGTTTCTCATGTAAATGATATCCAACGCCATGTCCGACCAGTTCGCGCACAATTCCGAAACCGAATTTGCTCACGTACTCTTGAACCGCAGAGGAAATATCCCCAACACGTTTACCGGCCACAGCCTGTTCAACACCTTTGTACAATGATTCCTTTGTGACATCCAACAACAATTGCGCTTCCTCAGAAATTTCACCAACACCAAAAGTGTAGGCTGAATCACTGATAAAACCGTTCAAATTGACACCCCCATCGACAGAAACAAGATCACCATCTTTAATTTCGTAATCGCTAGGAAAACCGTGTACAATCTGATCGTTGACAGAGATGCACAAAGAGTATGGAAATCCATGATAATTTAAGAACGCTGGCGTTCCACCGTTATCATGAATATACTCATAAGCTAATTTATCAAGAGATATAGTTTTTACCCCAGGTTTAATCACTTTTGCGATTTCACCAAGCAATTGCGAAAGCACATCTGCTGACTTCCGCAATTGCTCTATATCATCTGCTGACTTATAAAATACTTTAGACATCTAAAGAAATTAAATTGCCGAATGATCCATTCCCTCAACAGACGCGGCCGAACGACCTTTAATACGACCTGTTTTCATCAATCCATCGTAATGACGCATCAATAAATGAGATTCGATCTGTTGCAAAGTATCCAACACCACACCTACTAAAATCAATAAGGACGTACCTCCGTAGAAGTGCGCAAATTGATTATTAATACCAAACAAACTTGCAATAGCAGGTAGAATAGCAATGATCGCTAGGAAAATTGCACCTGGAAATGTAATATTTGATATTACGCGGTCTATAAAATTACTAGTTTCCAATCCCGGTTTAATACCTGGAACAAAACCTCCGTTTTTCTTCATGTCATCTGACATCTGTTGTGGATTAACCATGATCGCTGTATAGAAGAACGTAAATGCGATAATTAACACCGCAAAAGTCACGTTGTACGCTACAGAAGTATAGTTACTCAACGAAGTCAAAAATTCCGACTGAAGATTTGGGAAGAACTGTCCTAAACTCATCGGCACAAACATAATTGCCTGTGCAAAAATGATCGGCATTACACCTGCAGCATTTACCTTTAACGGTATATACTGACGTACTCCACCGACTTGCTTGTTTCCAACAATTTTCTTCGCGTATTGTACAGGAATCTTACGAACCCCTTGTACGATCAAGATCGTAAAGATCACAACGAAAAACAAAGCCACAAATTCAAGCAACAATGGAATTGGACCACCACCACCTTTCGCCATTCTAGAAACCCATTCCGCAGTGATACCACTTGGCAATTGAGCGATAATACCAGTCATGATGATCAAAGAAATACCATTACCGATACCTTTATCAGTAATTTTTTCCCCTAACCACATCACAAATAAAGTACCGCCTGTCAAAACTATGGCAGTCAGAATAGTGAACAATGGGTCAGCGATTGTCTTAGCACTTGGCTCGATCTGAGTACGTACATAAGCAAAAGCCTGAAGCAAAGTAATCCCTAATGTTAAATAGCGAGTAATTTGATTCATTTTTTGACGACCACTTTCCCCTTCTTTCTGCATCTTTTGGAAGTAAGGAACCGCGATGCCCAACAATTGAACAACAATGGATGCCGAGATATATGGCATTACCCCTAACGCAAAGATAGCTGAACGAGAGAACGAGCCCCCCGCAAACATATCCAATAGGCCCAATAAACCCTCTTTTTGACCGGAAGCCAAAGCCTGAGGATTTACACCTGGTAATACCACGTGACATCCAATACGGTAAATCAAAAGAAAAAGTAAGGTATTTAGAATACGCGTACGTAAATCATCGATTTTCCAAATATTGGTTAAGGTTGTGATTAGTTTCTTCATTTATTAAATTTTAACGATAGAACCGCCTGCAGCTTCGATAGCTTTTTGAGCAGAAGCAGTAAACGCGTGCGCTGTTACTTCAACTTTAGCTTTCAATTCACCGCGACCCAAGATTTTTACTTTGTCATTTTTAGACACTAATCCATGAGCTTTCAATGCATCGAAATCTACAGCTGTCAAATTGAATTTCTCGATCAACGCTTGCAAAGTATCTAGGTTGACACCATTGTACTCAACACGGTTGATGTTTTTGAAACCAAATTTAGGTACACGACGTTGCAAAGGCATCTGACCACCTTCGAAACCGATTTTCGTAGAGTGACCTGAACGAGAACCAGCACCTTTGTGACCACGTGTAGAAGTACCACCACGACCAGAACCAGTACCACGACCGATACGTTTGCTACCTTTTACTGCACCTTTTGCAGGTTTTAAATTACTTAAGTTCATTTTTAAACTAAATTGTGCTAGCCCTTCGCTCTCACTAAACAGGTACTAGCGATTAAAAAATAATTATTATTAATAACAAGTAATGGAAAGAGCCCAAAGACCCTTTCCATATGCTAATATTAAATAGTTTCGATAGCTACTAAATGGTTTACTTTACGTACCATTCCAATGATTGATGGAGTAGCTTCAACTTCTACTGAGTGGTTGATTCTTTTCAAACCTAATGCCTCAATAGTTTTCTTTTGGCGCTCGCTTCTGTCGATAACGCTCTTTATCTGGGTGATTTTGATTTTTGCCATGATAATTAACCGTTAAATACTTTATTCAAATCGACACCGCGGTGTTGTGCCACTGTATATGCATCACGCATGTTTGCTAAAGCAGTTACAGTTGCTTTTACCACGTTGTGTGGGTTAGAAGAACCTAATGATTTAGCCAATACGTCTTTGATACCAGCAGACTCCAATACTGCACGCATTGCACCACCTGCCAAAACTCCTGTACCACCTACAGCTGGTTTAATCAAAACTGAACCACCAGAATATTTACCATATTGCGCGTGAGGAACAGTACCTTTGATTACAGGAACTTTCACTAAATTTTTCTTTGCGTCGTCGATACCTTTAGTGATAGCTTCAGTTACCTCTTTCGCTTTACCTAAACCGTAACCAACGATACCGTTTTCATCACCTACTACAACAATTGCAGAGAAGCTGAAAGTACGACCACCTTTAGTAACTTTAGCTACACGTTGGATACTTACTAAGCGATCTTTCAATTCAATTTCGCTTGATTTTACTCTTTTTATATTGCTTAATGCCATTTCTTTCTAAGATTAAAAGTCTAAACCGCCTTCGCGAGCACCTTCAGCCAAAGATTTGATACGGCCATGGTATAAGTACCCATTACGGTCAAAAACTACTTTATTAATACCTGCTGCTACTGCTTTTTCAGCAACCAATTTACCTACAGCTTTAGATTGATCAACTTTGTTACCAGATGCAACAAAATCTTTTGACAAGCTAGATGCAGCAACTAATGTTTTACCTGCATTGTCATCAATGATTTGCGCATAGATACCTTTGTTACTTCTAAAAACCGATAAACGTGGACGTTCAGACGTTCCAGCAAGGTTTTTTCTGATTCCTTTTTTGATTCTCTCTCTACGAGATGCTTTTTGTCCTGCCATGATTATTATTTTTTAGCTGATTTACCTGCTTTTCTTCTCAACACTTCGCCTTCAAACTTGATACCTTTTCCTTTGTAAGGTTCTGGTTTACGGAAGCCACGGATTTTTGCCGCGATCTGACCGATCAATTGTTTGTCAGCACATTCTAAAGTGATTGTAGGGTTTTTACCTTTTTCAGCAGTAGTTGATACTTTAACTTCATTTGGCAATACAAAAACAATCTGGTGAGAGAAACCTAAAGTTAACTCTAATACATTACCTGTACTTGTAGCACGATAACCTACACCGACTAACTCTTGAGTAGTTTTGTAACCTTCAGTCACACCTTGAACCATGTTGTTCAACAGGGAACGGTATAGACCGTGTAATGCTTTGTGTTTCTTTTGATCAGTTGGACGTGTCACGACGATATTGCCTTCTTCTTGAGCAATAGTGATGTCACGGTCAACTTGTTGTGTTAATTCGCCTTTAGGACCTTTTACTGAAACTAAGTTTTTGTCCGAAATAGTAACAGTTACCCCAGCAGGGATAGCGATAGGCGCTTTTCCAATTCTTGACATTTCTTTGTGTTTTTACCTAGATTAATAAACGTAACATAAAACTTCACCACCAACATTTTGAAGTCTAGCTTCTTTATCTGTCATTACACCTTTAGATGTTGACAAGATAGCAATACCTAAACCATTCAAAACACGAGGCATAGTATCAACGCTTGCATACTTTCTTAAACCAGGTTTACTCACACGTGTCAACGTACGAATAGCCGGAATTTTGCTAATTGGGTTATATTTCAATGCGATTTTGATCGTACCCTGTACGCCATTCTCATCGAATTTGTAATTAGCAATGTAACCTTTGTCAAAAAGAACTTTAGTGATTTCTTTTTTAAGGTTCGATGCAGGAATTTCAACAACCCTGTGGTTGGCCTTGATGGCATTCCTTACTCGTGTAAGGTAATCCGCAATTGGATCTGTAGTCATTATATATGAAAATTTGTGACAGCGGTTTCCCTCCCAACCATTGGTATGGGACCTTCTATCTGTTAAACAATTTTAAAATGCAAAAACCCCGGCAATCCCTAGTAGAATTGCCCGGGCAAAATTAAGTATTTTTTTTTAATTACCAAGAAGCTTTTTTCACCCCTGGGATCTTGCCATCTAAAGCCATCTCACGGAAAGTTACACGAGAGATACCGAATTGACGCATATATCCTTTAGGACGGCCAGTCAATTTACAACGGTTGTGTAAACGTACCGGAGAAGCATTTTTAGGTAATTTATCTAATGCAACGTAATCGCCAGCAGCTTTTAATTCTGCACGTTTTGTTGCATATTTAGCTACCAATTTAGCGCGTTTTACTTCGCGTGCTTTTAATCCTTCCTTAGCCATTGTTATTAGTATTTTGATTTTTAAATGGTAAACCGAACTGTTTCAACAATTCTAAAGCCTCAACATCATTTTGAGCAGAAGTCACGAAAGTGATATCCATACCTTGGATCTTGTTGATTTTATCAATGTTGATCTCAGGGAAAATGATTTGTTCAGTGATACCTAAGTTATAGTTACCACGTCCGTCAAAACCTTTATCGTTGATACCGCGGAAGTCACGAATACGTGGAAGCGATACTGCTACCAAACGATCCAAGAATTCAAACATGTTGTTGTCACGTAAAGTAACACGTGCCCCTACAGGCATACCTTTACGCAATTTAAAGTTTGAAATATCTTTTTTCGATTTTGTAGCAACAGCTTGTTGACCTGTAATCAAAGTCAATTCTGCGATAGCGTTATCGATTAATTTTTTGTCAGCTGTTGCAGCTCCTACGCCTTGTGAAACAACGATTTTCTCAAGTTTAGGAACCTGCATAATACTTTTATACTGAAATTTTTCTTGAAGTGCTTTACGGATTTCCTCCGCATATTTCACTTTTAATCTTGGTACGTAAGTCATTATTTAATTTCCTCCCCTGATTTTTTAGCGTAACGAACTAATTTACCATCTGCATTTAACTTACGACCTACACGAGTAGTTTCACCCGTTTTAGGATCGATAACAGCTAAATTAGAGATGTGAATACCAGCTTCTTTCTCAATGATACCACCATTAGGATTAGCTGCACTTGGTTTAGTGTGTTTTTTTACGATGTTAGCGCCTTCAACGATAGCTCTATTTTTATCCACTAAAACAGTTAATACTTTTCCTTGAACACCTTTAGAGTTACCAGCGATAACTTTCACTAAATCACCTTTTTTAATTTTGATTTTGTGCGTAGTCGTTTTTGTTTTCTTGATTGCCATAATTATAAAACCTCCGGTGCTAGTGATACAATTTTCATGAACTGTTTCTCACGCAACTCTCTGGCAACAGGGCCAAAGATACGTGAGCCACGTGGCTCATCATTATTATTTAATAATACAGCGGCGTTGTCATCAAAACGGATATAAGAACCATCTTTACGACGGATTTCTTTTTTCGTTCTAACTACTACTGCTTTAGAAACGGAACCTTTTTTCACGTTTCCTGAAGGCATAGCGCTTTTCACCGATACAACAATCTTATCTCCGATTGATGCATAACGCTTACGCGTACCGCCCAATACACGGATTACTAAAACTTCTTTAGCACCGCTATTGTCAGCTACATTAAGTCTTGATTCTTGTTGTACCATGTTATTTAGCTCTTTCTATAATTTCAACTAATCTCCAGTTTTTCGTTTTACTCAGCGGACGAGTTTCCATGATTAATACCGTATCGCCGATACCGCAGGTATTAGTTTCGTCATGAGCTTTAAATTTAGTAGTTTTTTTAACGAACTTACCATAGATAGGGTGTTTTACTTTACGCTCAACACTTACTACAATAGATTTGTCCATTTTGTTGCTAACTACTAAGCCGATTCTTGTTTTTCTTAAATTTCTTTCCATTTCGACTTAATTTTTACGCCTCAGAGGCTGTTTCGTTTTTAGCTGCAGCTTTGCGTGCACTGATCTCTGTACTAATACGGGCGATAGCTCTGCGTGCTGCTTTGATCACGTTAGGGTTCTCAATAGCTGAAACAGCATGTGCAAATTTCAATTTTGTAAGGGCCGTTTTCTCCTCGACTAGACGAGCTGCTAGGTCCTCATTAGATAATTCTAAAATTTCTGAATTTTTCATGTTTTTTCAGTTGTTATTTGGGTTATCATCCGTTTATATATAGCGTTAGGGGTAACGGCCCTAACGCTTAAATGATGACATTACCAAGATTTTTATGCTTCAACGTAGTCTCTACGAATCACAAACTTAGTTTGAACCGGAAGTTTTTGAGCTGCAAGGCGTAAAGCTTCTTTGGCAATTTCCAAAGGCACACCTTCTGCTTCAAATAACATACGGCCTGGGCGTACTACTGCTACCCAGTATTCTGGAGCACCCTTACCTTTACCCATACGTACCTCTGCAGGTTTTTTCGTAACAGGTTTGTCAGGGAAAATACGAATCCAAACTTGACCTTCACGTTTCATATAACGTGTAACCGCAATACGAGCTGCCTCGATTTGACGACTAGTGATCCATGCTTGCTCCATTGTTTTGATACCGAAAGAACCGAAAGCTAACTCCGCTCCACGAGAAGCGTTACCTTTCATGCGGCCTTTCTGCATCTTTCTGAACTTCGTTCTTTTTGGCTGTAACATGTTCGTATACTTTTTAAATCTGCTTCCTCAGCAGGTTTTTGTTGTAATCTAAATAAACTCTATTAATCTTTTTTCGGACCACGGTTATTTCCGCCACGGTTGTTTCCACCACGGTTGTTTCCACCACGGTTGTTTCCACCGCGACCACCTTTGTTGTTACGGTTGTCACGACGTTCGCCACCACCTTCGTGGTTGCCACGTGATTTTACACCTGATGCTTGACCAATGTTTGGAGATAAGTCACGTTTACCGTAAACCTCACCTTTACAGATCCAAACTTTGATACCGATTTTACCGTATGTAGTCAATGCTTCAGCTAAAGCGTAGTCGATATCAGCACGCAATGTGTGTAAAGGAGTTCTTCCTTCTTTGTATTGTTCAGTACGCGCCATTTCAGCACCACCTAAACGACCAGAACACATGATTTTGATACCTTCTGCACCCATACGCATTGTAGAAGCAATTGAAGTTTTCATTGCACGACGGAATGAAATACGCGCCTCTAATTGCTTAGCGACACCTTCAGCTACTAACTTAGCATCTAACTCAGGGCGTTTGATCTCGAAAATGTTGATTTGAACATCCTTTTTAGTCAGCTTTTTCAACTCTTCTTTGATCTTGTCAACTTCTTGACCACCTTTTCCGATAACGATACCTGGACGAGCAGTGTGAATTGTAACAGTGATACGTTTTAAAGTTCTTTCGATAACAACTTTAGCAACACCACCTTTTGCAATACGAACAGAAAGATATTTTCTGATTTTTTCGTCTTCAACTAATTTATCGGAATAGTTTTTACCTCCGAACCAGTTAGAATCCCAACCTTTGATGATTCCTAATCTGCTACCTATTGGATTTGCTTTTTGTCCCATTTCTCAATAAATTAGTTTTGTTCAACGTTTAATTTGCTATCAACTACCAACGTAACGTGATTTGAACGTTTACGAACTCTGTATCCGCGACCTTGAGGAGCTGGACGCAATCTTTTCAATTGACGACCTCCACCTACTGATACTTCTTTTACAATAAGTTCGCTTTCTTCCACTGATTTACCTTCGTTTTTGGCTTCCCAGTTTTTGATTGCAGATAATAATAATTTTTCTACACGAGCAGCAGCTTCTTTACTAGAGTGTTTCAAAATGTATAATGCATTTTCAACACGCTGACCACGAATTAAGTCTACCACTAAACGCATCTTACGAGGCGAAGTAGGGCAGTTCAATAATTTGGCATCCGAAGCTCCACCTTGTTGAGCTTTCTCTTGCTCTTTGCGCTGTCTAATTAAGACAGACTTTTTAAGTTTTTTTGTTGCTTCCATTACCTATTATTTTTTCTTTTCTGCGTGGCCTCTGAATGTACGCGTAGGCGCGAATTCACCAAGCTTGTGACCTACCATATTTTCTGTTACATAAACAGGGATAAATTTATTCCCGTTGTGCACTGCGAAGGTATGGCCAACAAAATCAGGTGAAATCATTGATCTACGAGACCATGTTTTGATAACTGACTTTTTGTTAGTTTCATTCATAGAAAGAACTTTTCTTTCTAAGTTGTGATCGATATAAGGACCTTTTTTAATTGAACGAGCCATTATTTTTTCCTTCTCTCAATGATGTAACGATTCGATGTTTTCTTCTTGTAACGTGTTTTGAAGCCTTTAGCTAATACACCTGTACGTGAGCGTGGGTGACCTCCTGAAGTACGGCCTTCACCACCACCCATAGGGTGATCTACTGGGTTCATTGCAACACCACGAACTCTTGGACGACGACCTAACCAACGTTTGCGACCTGCTTTACCTAACACTTGGTTAGATCTTTCATGGTTCGATACTGAACCAATTGTAGCAACACAAGTCAATAAGATCATACGTGTTTCGCTTGAAGGCAATTTGATGATGGCATATTTACCATCACGAGCAGACAATTGAGCATAAGTACCAGCCGAACGAGCAATTGAACCACCTTGACCAGGATTTAATTCAATGTTGTGGATGATAGAACCCAATGGAATGTTTGCTAATGGTAATGTATTACCAACTTCTGGGGCAACTTTATCACCTGCTACTACAGTTTGACCAACTTTTAAACCAGCTGGAGCAATGATGTAGCGTTTTTCACCATCTACGTAGTGCAACAAAGCAATACGAGCAGTACGATTTGGATCGTACTCAATAGTAGCTACTTTTGCAGGGATATCTTTTTTATCGCGTTTGAAATCAATTAATCGGTATACTTTTTTATGTCCCCCACCGAGATAACGCATAGTCATTTTACCGGAGTTATTACGACCACCTGATTTCTTGTTGATTTTTACTACTAACGATTTTTCAGGAACGTTTGTAGTAACATCAGAATAATCTGCGCCTATTCTGAAACGAGTACCAGGGGTTACCGGTTTGAATCTTTTAACTGCCATCTTAAATTATATAGTACTGTAAAAGTCAATAGTTTCGCCATCTTTAATAGTAATGATAGCTTTTTTATACTTAGGAGCTCTACCAGATACGAAACCTGCTTTTGTGTAACGGCTTTTTGCTTTACCTGCTACAACCGCAGTGTTTACAGCAAGAACTGTAACACCGAACATAGCTTCAACAGCTGATTTAATCTGGATTTTGTTTGCTCTGTGATCTACTTTGAAAGCGTAACGGTTTAATTTTTCCGTTAACAATGAAGCTTTCTCAGTCAAGATAGGTTTTTTGATAATTTCCATATTACTTAGCTAATGCTTCCTCCAAAGTTTTAACAGAATCTGTAGTCAACAATAATTTTGTTGCGTTTAATACATCATATGTATTTAAATCAGAAGCAACAATAACTTTTGCTTTTTTCAAGTTTCTGCTTGATAAATAAACATTTTTATCATATGCTGGCAAAACCAATAAAGTTTTTTCGTCAGCAATGTTCAACGCGTTTACTAAAGCTACATAGTTTTTTGTTTTGCAAGAATCAAATTGAACTGCATCCAAAATAACTACATTGTTATCTTGAGCTTTGTAAGATAACGCTGATTTACGTGCTACTTGTTTCAATTTTTTGTTCAATTTGAACGAGTAATCACGAGGTTGAGGACCGAATACACGACCACCACCATTAAACAATGGAGATTTGATAGAACCCGCACGAGCACCACCAGTACCTTTTTGTTTGTGTAATTTACGAGTTGAACCCGCGATTTCATTACGTTGTTTAGATTTGTGAGTTCCTTGGCGTTGGTTCGCTAAGTATTGTTTCACATCCAAATAGATCGCATGATCGTTAGGCTCTAACCCAAATACCGACTCAGGAAGTTGCACCTTGGCACCTGTTTCTTTACCTGATAAATTTAAAACTTTAACTTCCATCTCTACTATTTGTCTACGATTACATAAGAACCTTTAGCTCCTGGAATGGAACCACTAACAACGATAAGGTTTTGCTCAGCGTAAACTTTCAACACCTGTAAGTTTTGAACTTTAACTCTGTCACCACCTGTACGACCAGCCATGCGCATACCTTTAAATACGCGTGAAGGCCATGATGAAGCACCTAATGAACCTGGAGCACGTAATCTGTTGTGCTGACCGTGAGTCGCACCACCTACACCACCAAATCCATGACGTTTCATTACACCTTGGAAACCTTTACCTTTTGAAGTACCAACTACATCTACGAATTCGCCTTCCTCGAAAAGTGTAACGTCAACTACGTCACCAAGTTGTTTTGCATCTGGGAAAGTTTTAAACTCTACCAACTTACGCTTAGGCGTTGTGTTTGCTTTCGCAAAGTGCCCTTTCAAAGGAGCTGTCGTGTTTTTCTCCTTAGCTTCGTCGAAACCAAGTTGAATTGCCGAGTAGCCATCCTTTTCTTCCGTACGTATCTGCGTAACCACGCACGGCCCGGCCTGAATCACTGTACAAGGAATATTTTTCCCATCAGCGTTAAACAGGCTCGTCATTCCTACTTTTTTTCCAATAATACCTGACATGTTGTAAATTAATTAATTAAAAGTCCTTCGAAGCAGTAGGGCTTCGCTCAAGACACACTATTCCCATTAAGGGACTGCAAAGTTACAAACATTTTTATAACTGTCAAATAATTAGTGAATTATTTTTTTTTATTTTCTACTTTACTCCGTTATCAGTTTTTATTCCTCCATTTATACAGCTCCTGTTCCCGATCATAACAGCCCGCACAAAAAATATAAAAAACTAATATTTCTATTTTCCTGCTGCCACACAGCTGTCATTGGATCAGCTAATTTTGAATTGTCTTAACAACGCAAGACGCTTAGTATAGACTAAAATTTAAATACTTTAATACGATAATCATGAAAACAGAAATCATTTCCAAGAACGAACTACTTGCACATTGGCTGGGCCACAGAAACTTAACAAGACAAGCAATCGAAAAATTTCCCGAAGAAGCACTTTTCAACTATAAAGTAGAGGGCATGCGGACATTTGCCGAAATGATCCAGGAGCTTTTGGGCATTGCTGTCCCGGGGCTACAGGAAATTGTCAATAATAAAAGCGGTGAGCTTAATGAGAAGTTTAGCTATACAACCAAGGCTCAACTGTTACAAGCTTGGGACGAGGCCACTCCGCAGATCAGCGCATTATTCGACAAGATTCCAACAGAACGTTTCTCCGAAGAATTTAACCTGTTCGGACAATACAATTCGCCGATCATCCACAGTATATTCTATTTCATCGATAATGAGATCCACCACCGTGGTCAAGGATTTGTCTATTTACGTTTGTTGGGTATCCAACCTCCATTTTTCTGGGAGCGGGACTAATTGTTAGATGAGAGATATTAGATTTGAGATAGGAGATACTAGTATTACTAGTCGAAGACGCGCTAGATAGTATTGGAGACCTACCATGTTATTATCACTGACATCTTAAAATCCATACAATATAAAGATACTTGTTCGGGGTCAACTCAGATACCGGGCAAGTATCCTTTTTAGTCATGTCGTGATGGAGAACACCAGGGGCCCTAACCTCAGATTAAACCTGTTCGATTGCGGCCGCCAGCAATCGTTTTACGGTTCCTTTTAGTGATTCCGGCTCTATAATCTTTCCTTTATCAGCAAACATCAGGTACCAGCGTGCAAATCCACCTTCAACATGAATGCTTTCAAAGTGCATTTCAACATAACTATCAGTAACCACTTCTTTTTGAAATCCAAAGTAATGGCGATCCCATTCCATATATCGCGCCATTTCCTTGTCCACCTGAACCACCACTTTGGTTGTTGGCATTTCATGTTTCTTATTCAGAAAAAATGAAAGTTCAGGATGGTCTTTCCCAAAATCGTCGGCGAGTATCCGGATATTGCTGATCCGGTCCAGACGAAATTGCCTATAATCCTTTCGGAGTTTACAAAAAGCAAGTATATACCAAAACTTACTTTCCACAAAAATACCAACTGCTTCGATTTCACGTTTTTCTGGGGTTTTGTCAGACGGTTTGGAATAATAGATTTCTACGCATTTTTTCGCCGCTATACTTTCAATAAGTGTATTGGTTCCATGCGTTAATTTCTCATTGAATTGATGACGTTCTCCCCGTACTAAAAAGTTATCTCCGACCAGAGCAACATGTTCCTTTTCATTCCCTCTCAAAATAGCTTTCATCTTGAGCATTGCTGTCGTAAAATGGTGCGCGAGATTCTTGTCTGTATACTTTTCGACCAATTTCTCTGCGGCGACAAAACTCAAGGCCTCCTCGCGGCTAAATTGCAATGGCGGCATCTTATACCCCTCAACCAAAGAGTAACCATTTCCGGCTTCGCCATAAATAGGTATTCCAGCCTGCATCAGGGATCGGATATCACGATAGATTGTCCGTAGGCTTACTTCATATTTTTCTGCCAGCGCAGCGGCTGTCACCACAGGTTTTGCCTGTAAGTGCATATAGATAGCAAGGATACGGTCGAATCGTTTCTGAATGTCGGTCATAAGGGTAAAGGTACGAGTTATTCCATATTTTTAAACTAAATGATATTGATTAAAACAGCATGACAAAACAAAAAATCACGATCCAAATACATGGATCGTGATCTTTTATTACCAAAAGCCCCTAGAGCAGCGATGGCTATTGTTTTGTCCCTTGGAAGAGGTATACTACATCACCACTGGCCTCAGCCTCCGTAGTGATCTGGATATTCTTATCATCAATTGTATAAGTAATTCCCCCCATAGGTCCCTGACCGGAAACATGGATATTGGAAACATTCTGTACAGGGAATGTTTTTGCTGTAGCTCTACTGTACGCCTCCCCTGCTTTCACTGTTGCTTTCACCTTGCCATCATCAACTTTGGTAACAGTGATAATCGCATTAAAATATTCAGCATCCCCACCGATGACCATCTTTCCTTTAAACGTGCCTACAATGGCATCTATTTTTCCTGAGACTATTGGCTCATTCTTATCTTTGCTACATCCGACAAAGATCATTGCAACCATTGCCACTAGGCAAAGGATCATTAGGTTTTTGTTTATTGTTTTCATCTTTTGCATATCTATATAAGCAAAAGTAGAAATACACTGTACACAGGACAATACCACGAAATAGGGTAATTTACCCTCCTAATTTTAGGGTATCCCTGCTCCTATTGAATTAGAGCAAATTTTCCTTAAATAATATTGTCAACAGTTCTGCGGTATTTTTTACGGCAAATTTCTGAATCAGATTTTTTCGATAAGTATCCACCGTTAATGGGCTTAAGAATAGTTTCTCGGCAATTTGTGCACTTGTCTTTCCCTCTGCCAACAATTGTAACACTTGCTTCTCGCGCATTGTCAATGAGGGTAGTTGTCGGGTTGGGGAGGCCGCTATGATCCGTTGTGTTGCCCCACATAAGGCCATGTTACCTTGAGAAACTTTCTGAATACAAGTAATAATTTCCTCCGCATCAGCACTTTTCAAGATATATCCAGCAGCACCATTGGCAAGCATCTGTAGTATGCTATTGCGCGCCATATGATTACTAAAGCCAACGATGATAAGCTCAGGATGGTTCTTTTTGAGTTCGCCGCAGAGATCGATACCATTCGCATCAGGCAAAGCGATATCCAATAAGAGTAGGTCTACCTGATCCTGTTTCAAAAAATCGGTCAGCGCCTGTCCCAGCGAAAACCCTAGTACCCGGTCATAGGATAGATTTTCTTTTAAAAATGATTTGATCCCTTCGATGGCAATTGGATGATCGTCCAAGATAGCCAATGTTTTTTGCTGCTCAGACATGTATTTCGATATTGACACTTGTTCCCGCCCCTGGCTGTGATAAGATGTTCATTTTTCCATTTAAATATTCAACTCTCATTTGTACATTTTTAAGTCCCATTCCCCCGTTAGCTTCCACAACGGCCTCCACATCAAATCCTTTCCCATTGTCGTCCACCCCGATCAAAAAGCCTTGCTCGTTTTGCAGGCATTGCACAATGATTTGATCGGCATTCCCATGTCGAATGGCATTGTTGATCAACTCCTGAATAATACGATAAATATTGACCTGCATATTCTCCGCAATATTGTTGGACAGGCCATTGCACTGCAACTCAATGGCAACAGCACCATGCTGCATCGAAGTACAGAGATCTTCAAGTGCAACCAATAGCCCCGAGCGTGATAAGTTTTCTGGCATCATATTGTGGGCGATCAACCTGACATCAGCAATCATCTGATCCAGCTGAGATTTTATCCCATCCAATACAGGCAGATTCCCTTCGGAAGAGATCTGGAGTCTCATCGCCGTCAAATGGCCACCAAGGCCATCATGCAAATCACGGGCAACCCGATGACGTTCCAGTTCCTCCCCTTCCAATAGTGCTTTGGTCACCCGAAGTTCTTGCTGCTGCGCCAACAGTTCCATATCGCGCTGCGACCTCTTTCTATGCTGACGATATAAATAAACAGACAAACCGAGCAAAAACAACAATACCAAAGAAAATATACCCAATATATAATTATACAAACGCTGATTTTTCTGTTGAAGTACCGTCTGCTTCTGTTCAAACTCCAATCTCATGATCTTCTCGTTCTTCTCGGCCGTTCTAAATTTGGTTTCAAGACCAGCTATTTCACTTTTATAAGCCGCTTGGGCCAAACTGTCTTTAATGGCAACATGTTTTCCCAGCCATTTATAAGCATTGGGGTAATCCTTTAATTTGGCATAGGTATCAGACAAATCCTTGGCAAATTGCTGCATGTTACTTGTCATATCATAAGGCATATCCCGCATGACAATCTTAAGCTCCTTCAATGCCAGTTCATATTTTTCCAAACTAAAATAGATATTAAACTTCTGATAATGCATCATGCCGATCTCATAAGGCATATTTAGTCGTTCTGCAATTTTCAGTGCTTTCTCGGCAACCTCGAGGGCCTTCGTGAAATCATTTTTCGCACAATAATACATGCTGGCTGTCTCACCATAGTTTAGGTGAGCTAAGGACTCCTGTAGCGTATCCAGAATTTGCTCCGATTTTAACAGATAGGATTTCGCTAAGTTAAGTTCGCGAGATTCAACATATTCACGTGCCAAGTTTAGTAGTGATATTGCATGTCTCTCTTTTGACAGGGGATATTTTTCATAGAGCTCAAGCCCTTTTTTGAAATAATAGATTCCTTTTTCCTGATCGCCGATTTCCTTAAAAGCAAAGCCAATCGACTGGTAGGATTTAGCAGCTTGATTATAGTCCTTTTGCTTAATTGCTTCGGGAATTATTTTATCAACCTGGATCCGTACCATACCTTTCCGATCATCTTTATGATCGATGATCATGGCGTAATTCCACCAAGCCTTCACCCAGAATTCATAAGCTTCCTTAGTCTTAAATTTCTCGAGCATTACCGCAGCCTGTTTATACAGCTGTAAGCATTCATCAGTTTCACCCGCAGTCATAAAGATATGGGAGGCACTATAATAGGTGTATAGTGCTTTCAGGTAAGGCTTCGTTGTACACAATTTCTGTGCTGCCCCCAGATAACCTGTCGCAGCGACGGTATCCTTCTGCTCAAACATGAGGTTATTTGCCAATAATAGCGCTGCTCTGGCCTTCACGCTATCGTTCTTAACGGTATTGAATACATTCCGTAGACTGTCAATGGAACTGATTGATGCCCCGCTCTGCTGTAATGCAAAAGTAGATAAAAGCGTACTGCACAGTAGCATTGTAAGAAAAACAAGCTTTTTCATCTATTCAGTTTAATATTGACAGATTGATCCAATTCTATCACACAAAATGCAAAAAAAAGACAATATATTGTTGTTTTCTGACGACATTTTATACAACTACCACAGTTATATCCTATGTAATTCCAAATCAATCATATCAATTATAGGATGTAAAACAATACATAAGACCAAGATCGTCAGAGTCGACAAAGTCCCCTCAACTCCCTTAAAGTCCCTTCAAGTCCGCGCAAGTGCCAACAACGTTCGAGTACGCTCTGCACATGCTTCGGGACTGCGTCAGCACTGGTTCGACATTTGGTCAGTTCGGCGTCGGTCATTCATCGACAACAGGGTAAACAACAGCCGAAGAACAGTCGAACCAGTCCCGAGCTTGTCTCAACGCTATCCCGAAGCAATGTCAATGAGCTCCCGAAGGATTCCTGAACAGCTCCCGAATAGCAAACAATCGAGAAAAGATCAACATCATATACAAGCAAAGGATTATCAACAAATGCATAGAAAAATACCCCTTAAAAGACAGCTATTCGTTTAGACTGAATCGATCCTAAATTCTATAAAAAACGCCTGCCTCAACAAAATGAGACAGGCGTTTTCAAAATATCGTGTTATTAATTATTCGTTTTCTATATCCAAAGAAGTACATCCCTGGGTATCAGACAAAACGACATTTTCAAAAGTATAGTATTGTCCTAAGCCAGAATAACCGCAACTCATCATATATCGCATAGACAGTCCATATGGGCAGCTTGCATAGATATAATGGCTTCCTCTCTGTAAATTAACAGTATATCCTCGTGTATTTGCCGGAACAGTAACATGTTGAGTTGAACCACCAGAAAAATTGGGGCTAAAAGTTAAATAAATAGGTGAACTAGTAAAATTCCAGACATAAAACTCAAAGGTATCGCTAAGGTTTGTTGTACGCTTACCTGCTACCTTTTTGTTGGAGAGATGAGTTGTTAAAGTTTTATTTGCTGCTTTCGAACTTTTAACAAGATTTGAGGTTCCATGATCGCGCGCTTGAACCAATAAGCTCACGCTGATCAATAGCATAAATGCTACTATAAAAGATTTTTTTAACATAATTTAAAATTGTTTATAAATAATTGAATGAACGATAAGCTTTTTACAGCGTATCAAAAAATAAACCTCCGCTTTCAACACACCATAGGCAACCTCCTTTCATGTTAGTTACTAACAGAATAAACTGAATCAATCGCTTATCCCAATGAAAATATATGTAATGGTCGTTCCAACTCTCCCAAGATTATTTTCGTACCCTGTTTGAATATCAATTATCTTTTTCCTTTCCCAAGGTTTTTATAACGGAGCATGGCCTCGACATAATAGTAATCAGCATAGGCCAATGGCTCATCTACAAAACTTTTATCGGGTAAACTACCGACGCCATGTTTCAATAAGAATCCACCATTATCACCAATAGCCGCAGTGTATTCTGGTCCCGATAGGGTTTTAATAATTGTTTCGGCTACATGGATATATTCTTTCGCACTTTTCGTATCAACAAAACCAGCAAGCTCAATTAGAGCCGAAGCATATAAAGCACCCGCAGATGCATCTCTCAACGCATTTGGGATATCTGGTGCGCTAAAATCCCAGTAAGGAACTTTATCCTTAGGCAAATTGGGATTGTCTAAAATAAATTTTGCAATACCTTTAGCATGCTCCAAATATCTTCGGTCTCCTATTTCACGGTACATCATCGTGTAACCGTATAGTGCCCAAGCTTGCCCACGCGCCCAGGCTGTCTCATCACCGGCCCCCTGAACAGTCTTCTTTCTTGTTACTGCACCGCTCAGCGGATCATAAACAACCAAATGATAAGAACTATAATCTGGACGGAAATGATTCTTTAATGTTGTATCTGCGTGGGTTATGGCGATTTTTTTATAACTGGAATCACCAGACAGTTTACTAGCGAGTGTCAGCAATTCCAGATTCATCATATTATCAATAATAACGAGAAAATCTTTTTGTGAATCCCATGACCGGATACAACCGACCGTCGGATTTAAACGACTAGCTAATGTTTGTGCACTCGTAATAATGGTTTCTTTATATTCAGCTTTAGGATCAATCGTGTAGGCATTCCCAAAACTGCAATTAATCATAAACCCAATATCATGTGAGGAGATGTATTTTTGCTTCTCCAGTAAGGGCAGTTTTTGCAAGGCGGCATTGTACATCACTGTATCTTTCGTTGCTTCATATAAATAAAGTAATGTACCTGGATAAAATCCCGTTACCCATCCGTTAGGAGCCTTTTGCTTTACATATCCTTTTGTAAATGTTTCAGGAAATTTGTCTGGCTCCACATTTTTTATCAGAACCTTATATTGTTCCGTCGCATTTTTCAGACTTTTATCTATTATTTTAAGAATATCCAACCGAGGGTTTAATGCCTTATTTTGAGCATTTCCATGCACAGCGCCCAATAGCATTACGATCAGAACTAACACATAGTTTGTTTTCATTTTTATTGTGCTTGTTATTTCTTCCGTTCTTTGTAAACATCTGCACCAATAATATCCGGAGTCAACGTGTGATCTATAATCATTGTTTCACCATTCCATGCCTTTTTCGCCGTCCAACTTGCATCAGCGGCAGTCCACAGCGGATCGTTTGACGGTAAGCCCAGAATAATAAAGGCTTCTGAGCATAAATATTCACTTCCCGTAGAAACATAGGTTTCGCCCACTTCTGGTTGATGACCAGCAAATCCAATATTTAACCAACCGGAGCTATTAAAAGTTCCCGGCATTTCAATCTGTCTTTTTATTACCGTATAAAGCGCACATCGCACCTGAGCTGGTTCGATTCCTTTATCTAATTCGTGCATATAAGCAATTTTCGAAAGCAGCTGAAAGGCACCGAAACGGTAACTCAATGAACGTCCTACTGGTGGATAAGTTCCTTCTGGAGAGATTAAACGTTCTTGTATGGTCGCGTATCTTCTGGCGCGATCTAGGAATATCGGATAGAGGTTTGCTGTATCCAAATTAGCATTCTTCAGTTCCAGACTAGTTTCTAAAAGCATCGGATGTATTACAAAGCTATTGTAATAATCGTAATGAAAGTTAGGGCCGTCACCGTATATTCCATCACCTTTATACCAGGAAACCATTAGGTCAATAGCCCTGTCCAACCGACTTCTATCAACAACTTTATCATATTTTAAGAAAAAGGCTTCGATTTCGGAACTAAATAACACCCAGTTATTGCCATAGGCATTCATTTCGCGGGTCAGGTTAAATGCATTGATCACATTTTTCTTGGTCTGATCATCTAATTTACCCCAGAGTTGATTTGGAGACCTTAAAAGCGCCTGCGCTAAAAATGCAGCATCCACCAACGCTTGACTTTGTGTTGTGGGATGCTTTCTAAAGTTCATATAATCCGGATTATCGGGATCCGTTGCATTTTTTATACAGGCGATGGATAAATCGATATATTTCTTTCTCAACTTACCTTCGACGGTATTATCCGGTCCAAGTTCAAGCCAAGGCGCCATTCCAGCCATTAACCGACCGAATGCTTCCAGATAAGTACAACCTGTCCGGTCCAGACTGTTACGCGATTCGATCGGCATTGTTTTAACTAATTCGCCTTTACTTAATGCCATTAATACAGGATCAGCAATTTTGGTAAGCGTTTTTACCAAATATGCCCGCTGCTGTAAACCATTATTTTCCTCTTTCTTTTGAGCAAATAATACCTGTGGCACTAACAATATGATAATGACTAATTTTTTATAGTTCATAGTATTGGAATTATTTATTTTAAATGGAACTAGGTTCCCTCATCCGTTATCCATAGATAATGCCCTTATTGTTTGATCACTTTTTCGCCATTGAGCATTCGGTCATATCTGATCAATGCCTCAACGTAGTAATAATCGGCATAAGTCAATGGCACATCTACCTCCGTTTTATGCGGAATAGAACCGACACTATGTTTCAATATATACCCCCCAGCTTCTTTGTAATCCGCTTTGTATGGTTTCGAAGAAAGTGACTTTAACATCTGCTCAGCTTTGGAAATGTACAACTGACTTTCACTACCCTTTGTATATTGTGCCAATTCCAACAATGCAGAAGCTGTAACAGCAGCAGTAGAAACATCGCGCAGATCCTTTTGATTAAAATACTTACTTTCCTTGGTCAGTTTATTTTGATCCATATCCCAATACGGAATCAGATCCTTTGGAAGATTGGGATGATTAAGGTAAAACTTAGCGATATTCCGCGCTTGTTCCAGGTATTTCTTTTCACCTGTTTCGCGGTACATCATTGTATATCCATATAATCCCCAAGCTTGTCCCCTTGCCCATGCAGACTCATCGAATGCTCCTTGTGCTGTTTTTCTTGAGATTATACTTCCATTATCCGGATTATAATCTACCACGTGGTAAGAACTGTAGTCTTTTCGATAATGGTTGACCATTGTCGTATTTGCATGCCGTATGGCAATATCCCGAAATCTTTTGTCTCCTGTCATTTTGGACACTTCGGTCAAAAATTCCAGATTCATCATATTATCAATAATAACTGGATATGTCCACGGTTGCCCGTCCCAATTCTTACCGCCATCCCATGAGCGGATTGTTTTTGGAGCTTCATGAAAGCGTGTTGCCAATGAAGCAGCACCTGTACTTAACACGCCTTTATATGCTGTAGAATCACCTGTCAACCGTAATGCATTACCGAAACTACAATAAAGCATAAACCCAAGATCATGTGTTCCTTTATTATTTTTCTCCTTTTCTAAATGTTTTAATTTTCGTTTTGCCTCATTCAACAACTTTTCATCTTTTGTATATTCATAAAGATAGAGCACAGTACCCGGATAAAATCCGGAGCACCACCAGCTAGAACCCCAATTGACATATTTCCCATCTTTATAGGTGGTAGGAATATCCGACTCCTGGATGGACGAAGCTAGATAGTTAATCTGTTTATGTGCATCTCCAAGATTGGTTTTGACAAATTCTTTGTTCAGTCCTAATTTGGCTGTTGTTAAATTCTTCTGACTAGAACATGATATTGCTTGTACGCCAAGCCCAATCATTAAAGCTCCTGTAATATAGTGTTGTATCTTCATATTAGTATTGAGTATTGAGATATGAGTATCAAGATTTTACTTATACACGTCTAAGACCTACCTAGTATCTCTATTTTTTTAGTATTTAGATTATGAATAAAAGAACAAGGAATTAGTAACTGACGTAATAATCTTTTGGAAACTGTTCCGCATTCCAGCACTTCTGTGATGTCCATTTCTGTGGGGCACATGTCCAGAACTCATCCGTAGCAGGTAATCCTAAGGGTAGGAACGACAACGATGCCACATACATTGATCCGGCGTTGGTATAATAGTCGGCCAAATTTGACTGCTGGTCTCCAACCACCCCCATACGGAGCCATCCCGACGGAGCGAAAGTTTTGTCAATATAGATGTGCCGGAGTACTGCAGTCAGGGCTGCCCTCACTTGACCTTTTGAAATATCGTCCGGTAATTTATTTTCTAAGGCTACAGTTGCCAAAGGTTGAAACGCTGCATTTTTGTAGGTAGACGAACGTCCTACAACCACATAGTATCCTTCAGGCGATATCATCCGTTCTAAATGATGCGCATAACGCTGCATACGTTTATAGGCACGTTCATACATTTCTTTGTACTTTCCATCAGCGGAGATATTATGACGAAGTGATTCGACCTGCATGCAATGGATCACGTAGCCGTTATAATGATCAAAACTAAAGCGCGCCCCATCACTATACCAGCCATCACCAACATACCATTCCTGATCAAATTTATTGACGGCATAGTCTATTTTCTCACGCGCACATTCCTCACCTGCACTGTATAGGAAAGTTTCGGTCATTGCAGCAAAAAGCAACCAGTTACTTTCATTAGGTTTAATCTTACGTAATAGTTTGAATTCTTCGACAACCCTTTTCTTTGTGACCTGATCCAATGGTTCCCAAAGTGCTTTGGGTGCTCTCAGGAACGCAAGGGCGAGATGTGCAGCATCTACCAGCGTTTGTGATGAAGGTCCCCGCCATGTAAAATAGTCCGGAGATTTAGGGTCTACACCATATTGAATACCCAATAAGGCTTGATCACGTAATTTTTTACGTAATTTCCCTTCTTCCGTGCTGTCATCAGGTAAAGCCAGCCAAGGCGCCATGCCAGCCAGCAATCGACCGAAAGCCTCAAGATAACCAACCCCTGGATCTCTACTGTCAAAAGTAGGACTTACCTCCATCGGCATCATTTTGCGCCATTGCTGTTTACTGATATTATCCAATATAGGTGTAGCCATCTTGCTTAGTATTGAAACCCAATAAGCACGGTCATTCCCAGCATAACTTATACTTTCATCAGATAAAACACTTGCCTTCGCCCCCATTGGCAACGAGGCAGTCAATGCACCAACGCCAGCACCGCCTAACAATTTTAATACAGATCTTCTCTTCATCGATAATGGTTTATAAGTAAATGTGTACGCTACAAGCGCACATAAAACATTAAAAATCTTTATTTTAATATAGAAAAACAAGCTAAAAAGAATCAATCGCTCGTGCAATCGTTTGCCAGAGCGATTGATCCATAACTTTGTTACAACTTAAACCTTACTGCCATTTAGGATTCTGCACCAGATTCGGATTTAAGGACAATTCTGAAATAGGAAGCGGCCAGAGATAATCACGAGCAGGATCAAATTTTCTCGTAGCAGCTGTTTGGGCAATCACGTATCCTTCAGGCGTAAGACTCACAACAGGCTGTTCCGCATATTCACCTTTGAAAAATTGAATACCAAGTGTGGGTAGAGGTAATACCTTTTCTGCGATTTTCCACCGGATAATATCCCAATAACGGTGCTCACCTTCCATTGCAAATTCGACTCTACGCTCTCTTCTAATCTCCTCTAATACATTCAATTGATGGTCTAAAGCAAAAGCATTTGTCAATTTTGGCATTCCTGCACGCTCACGAACTATATTTAAAGACTTATTCAGGTCAGTATCTGAAATATTTCCATCCAACTCATAGACTGCCTCAGCATACGACAGCAGTACTTCAGGATATCGAATAATTTTATGCTCATTGAAACTAGCTTGATTCACCCAATCTGTATCATTAAAATATTTGAAGGTTTTATAGCCAGTTTGCGTAAATGAAAACATAGGTTGATATTTGGAACCATTGATATAGGTATCTCCCGTTTTAAAAACAGTCATTGCCAAACGAGGATCTCTATTTTCAAATTCCGTTAATGTGCTTACACTCGGTTTATAATACGGAGATCTATTCGCCCCCTCTCTAGGCAAACCATCGATATACAAGTAAGCATCCACTAAATAACGTGTGGGTGTAATCGCCCCTTGTTCTATATTCCGGCTATAATTATGTGTCGAGATTCTATCTGTCATATCTTTCCCATATAAACGGGGTAATATGACTTCCTTATTTGCATAACCGTTTCCTTCTTTTTGAAAAAGATAATAATAACTCTTTTCCGGGTTAGCTCCGTAAGTAAAAAGCTTAAAATAGCCTGATGAAATAATATCATTGGCTGTATTTTTCGCTATTGTCAGGTGTTTTTTAGCATCTCCAAATTGATGATACTTTTCAAAAGTCCCTTCAAAAAGTGCAAGTCTAACCTTAAGCGCCTGTGCAACACTTTTATTGATTCGACCGTAATCGGTGGATTTTGTCGCACTGGCCTCAGGTAAATTTTGGATCGCATAATCCAGATCACTATAAATCAGATTGACAACTTCATCACGTGTTCCTCTTGGCGCTTGAAGCAATTCATCCCCAAGGTCCATGGTACGGGTTATAATCGGCATTCCTCCAAATCTCTTGAGCAATTCGCCATAAGCATAAGCTCTAAAAAATCGTGCTTCAGCGCTATATTTCGTTATAACAACTGCGTCTAGCGACATCTTTTCTGCCTTTTCCAAGACAGTATTTACTGCGCGGATTAGCTGATAATTACTTGTATAATCTCCGCTACCATTAGGCACCAAGCGGGATCCATCGCTGATCGAATTGTTCCCTGTTGAACGAGAATCATCAGTCCAATTTGCGGCGCTATTTTCGCCTATTCCTGGCAAGAAGGTATAAAGATAATTTACCCCCATCAACAAGTGCTGTTCGGTTTTCCAAAAAGACGCATCCGTCACCCTAGTCTCATCTATCTTATTATCTAAATCCTTCATACATGATGAAAATAGGATATTGGCCGACGCGATTAGGACTCCCAATTTTGCAACTCTCTTTATAATGGTTTTTGATTTATTTATTTCGATTTTCATAATTTCCCAGGTTTTAAAACGTAACATTTACCCCTAATGTGAATGAACGGAAAAATGGATATCCGAATGCCTGTCCATTTGGCGTTTCAGGATCATAATAAGGGTTCCATGATTTTTTAAATTCAAATAGATCTTCGCCGGAGAAAAAGACTCTTAAACGTTCTATTTTCGCTCTTGTCGTCAATTCCTTTGGTAAGGTATAGCCCAATTGGATATTTTTCATGCGTGCATAGGCACCATTGACTACCCATTTATCCGAAATCCTTGTATTACTTCCGCCCCCCATGACTGGCCTTGGGAACATTGCATTTGGATTTTCTGGCGTCCAGTAATCTTTATGGATGGCCCAGGCCTGCCGCCAGCTTTCAACATAAGGAAGGGTCAAAACGGAAGGTAGTAAAAACTCTCTTTTCCCAACACCTTGAATAAATGCACTAAAATCAAATCCTTTATAATTAAAACCTAGATTCAATCCGAAAGAATATCTTGGATTTTGAGTACCGAGGTATACTAAATCACCTGGATCTTCTAAGTTACCTTTGCCAGAGGAAATAATCCCATCACCATTTACATCAACATAGCGAATATCTCCAGGCCCCAAATTAGGGTTTTGATGATTTACCTGGTTATTTTTTATCTCATCAGCATTTTGGAAGTAACCATCCGTACGATATCCAAAAATTGAGTTTTTAGAATATCCTTCTAAAAGGGAAGCGACACCATTACTTACATTGGTTCTATTTAAAAATTTAACAACTTTATTGTTATTATCAGATAAGTTAGCACCAATAGAATAATTGAAATCCTCCCCTATCTTATCACGCCAATTTAAGCTCAGTTCCCAGCCCCAAGAATCAAAATCGCCAATATTAGTACTCGGGCTTCCAATACCAAATACACCTGGTTGAATGACTACCCCATAAGTTCCTCTTGTTTGTCTCCAAAAATAGGAGAATGATCCATCGAGTTTTCTATTGAACATCGCAAAATCCAATCCTACATCTGTATTTGTCACTTTTTCCCATTTTCTTAAAGGTGACGCGGCGGCGTTAATCCAATAATAGGTATTACGGACATTATTAAATGGATATGCATCGCCCTTAGATAATAAATTCGTATAGTCATAATTGCTTGCGCGAGGATTATCACTATTGGGGTCATTGGCTTGTTTACCCCAGGCAGCTCTCAATTTTAATTCATTGAATATTTTAGAAGCAGCCCCAAACCAAGATTCATTATTTATCCGCCATCCTGCAGAGACACCAGGTAAAGTGATCCAGCGGTTGGCTGGTGATAAACGTGAGCTTCCTTCTCTGTTTAACGTTCCTTGAATAATATACTTCTGGTCAAAAACATATTGCGCGGTACCAAAGAAAGAAATCAATGTATTAGTTTGAATATTATCGCCAACAGTGGTGTTATTTTTATCCCCAAATTGACTTAAAGCCAAGACATCATCCGTCGGAAGATTAGAAGCCGACGCGCCAATATAATCGTAACGGTAATCGTCATAACGGTAGCCTCCACGTGCTAATACTTCATGTTTGTCATTAAAAGTACGGTTATACTCACCTACCGCCTGCCAATTGTTCGTTAATGTTTGAGAACGCCCCTTAATGATTGAATTAAGATTAATTCCCCCTGCCCATCCAGTTCGTCCATTTACATTATACATTGGAACTGGTATTCTGGTATTATTATCATTTTCGACTACTATCCTTGGACTATATAAAACACGTAGTTTTAAACCTTCTGTAAAAATATCCTTTGCTCCGAGCTCAAAACTTCCGCCAATTTCTTGAATGACATTATTGTTACGTCCACCATCCTTTAATAACCCAACAGTTTCCCCAGCAGCACTTCCGGCAGCATATTTTGTATCACCGCTTTCTGGAAGGTATATGGGACTAATACTCCTTGAAGAAACAATATTATAAATCAAACCATAATCATTACTGGCTCCTAAAACACTTGAGTTCCTCTCCGATCTACTGTATAATATTTTAGAGTCCAAGCTAAACATCTTGGAAAGTTCCCGATGATAATTAAAACGTCCATTCAAACGTTTATAGTCATCTGGTCCAAATCTAAAAATTCCTTTATCCGTGATATACCCCAATGAGAACAAGTAATTATCCTTTTCTGTACTTCCTGAAATAGATAGATTTTGATTTAAACGTGTTGATTTATCTTTCAATAAAATCTCCGGATAATTATAATTGCCAAAATATTGATAGGCAGTGGGGTTCGTTGGGTTAATTCTATAATATTGATTGGGATCCTTCATCAAAGCAATTAACTCAGCCGACCAATCTGGAGATTGACCAGCGTTTATACGAGCGAGGTTCTGCATTTCAGCCTCCTCCCAGCTATTAATCCGCTCCGGAAAAAGTCCCATCTTTTTTGCAGTCCACATCCCCTGATAGTTTACCTTCAATTTTCCCTGACCAGATTTTGTCGTCACAAGAACAACACCCGCTGCTCCCCTAGATCCATATATGGCCGTGGCCGAGGCATCTTTAAGAATAGAAATACTTGCAATATCGTCTGGATTGGTATAGGTCAAAGAACCAGGAACACCGTCAATAAGTACCAATGGGTTAGATGAACCCGTAGATAGATCTCCACGAATATTAACCGAAAAGCCCTCGGCACCGGGTTGTCCACCAGAGCGAGTCACAACTAAGCCGGGTGCAGCTCCCTGCATTGCAGACATGACATTGGATATTGGGCGGGAATCCAGAACTTTTTGATCTATTGTAGATACCGAGCTCGTCAAATTTGCTTTTTTCTGCGTTCCGTATCCTACAACAACAACTTCATCAATCGCTGAACTTGCATTCTCGAGCGTTACGTTAACAACTTTGCGGCCGTTTAGTACAATCTCTTGGTTTTGGTATCCTACATAGGAAATTACTATTGTTGCGTTAGCGTTAACAGATAAGGAGTAGGTTCCCGATCCATTTGTGGAAGTGGAGAGCGTTCCGCCCTTCTCCCGAATGGTTACACCTGACAAAGGTGTTCCCTGACTGTCTTTGATCTGTCCTGTGACATTTATTTTCTGCTGTGCATGAACGACACCTACAGCAAATAACGTCATAGCGGACAATCCTATTGTGTAAAACTTAGCCATACTTTAGGAAATTGGTTTTATAATTAAAATGGTTACTTAACTATGTCAAAATTGAGCAAGACCGATTATTTAATAGGGTGATTTTTATAAATATTAAGGGGTAAAATCTTAAATTTGATGCTGTAACCTCTATTTATCTATGAAATTTCCAGTACAACAGATCCGAAGCATCGTCGTTACTCTTTTGCTCCTCTGCTCTAGTATCATTTGTTGTGCTCAGCACTTTAGTTTCGAAACACTGACACAGGATAATATCCTGGACAAACAGGCGGTACTTACAATCGCGCAAGATCGACAAGGTAAATTGTGGTTTGGTGGGGGAAACAACCTATTTATTTACGATTCCAGGAATGTGACGAATGTTTTAGTCTCTGACTCGATTTTCAAAAATGTGGATTACATCAATAGGATTAATATCAATACACGGAACGATCTTTTTATTGCAACCGCGAAAAAACTCTTCATTTTCAATATTGACAAAAGAAAACCCGTCTATCAACAAAACAAACCATTTGATCTTCCTTTAGCTATCCATGATATTTATGTTCACGGCAATCAGACCATCATCTCTGCCGCTCGTGGGCTCTATCTTGCCATTCCTTTGGGAAACTCCTATACCATAAAACCGATCTTGACCCGCAATCATGTCCAAGCCATTATTCCGGTTAATTCGACAACATATGCTGTTGCCAGCGATAGTGGTATTGAGTTTTGTACGTTAAAAGATAATACCATAACACGGATAGACCATATCGCATTGCCACTAAAAGATCAGGGTATTGTTAGCTCTTTATATTACCAAAATGGCGTATTATGGATAGGAACAAAACTGCAGGGATTATTTCAATATCGATTATCGGATCAACATTGGCAGCACATTCATGAAGGGAACAGCAATCTCCTAAGTAATAACATCCGAAAAATCAATAAAGGCCCCAATAATACATTATTGCTGGGCACACTAAAAGGGCTTTCTGTATTTACAGGCAGTACACCTTTTATTAATTACAAGCACAATACTTTGGTTCCACATTCGCTAAGCCAAAATTCCATTTATGATATATTTGTCGACGATCAACAAATTATTTGGTTAGGCACTTATTTTGGCGGAATCAATGCCATTTATCCGAACATGATCCCCCTGCATGTTTATTCGAGTCGTGAGTCTCCCCAAAACAGATTAAATAGTGATATTATTGGCAGTTTTGCAGAATCCCAGGATGCTTATTGGATCGGTACCGAAGAGGAAGGAATAAATCTTTTAGATAAAAAAACAGGAACAATCCATCCTTTTCCTCAGCTATCACGATCCAATCTGATCAAGGACCTGTCAATACGTAACAATGTCCTCTATGCTGCACAGCATGGTGGCGGTTACTCGATCATTGATTTAACGACTAAAACTGCACAACATATCCTATTGGACAAAAATCCGTTACATTTAAAAAACAATATCTATAGCATCTATGCCGGAGTAGACAACTATCTGTATCTGGGTACAAATGCTGGTTTATATATTGTACCTCCAGGGAAACCGCCATATCCGGTCAAAATACTCCCTACTACATTAACGGATATCCAAGCGGATAACAAAAATTGTGTTTATTTTTTATTGGCGGGGCGACTTTACAAGCAAGATCCCAGAACAAAAGTTATTCAACTATTTACGGATCCAAAATTATCCATTCAAGGGTTTTATGTCCACCCCGATGGTAATATTTGGTTTACAACTGCAACTGAATTATATCATTTGGGCGATATCAAGCCATTGGCCCGTTTTCACAATAACACCTTAGGCTGGCCTGTCATGATTGACAAACATTTCTGGATCAGTAGTAAAAATGGACTGATTTTTTTCGATCCAAGGACAAAGTTTCACACTGTCCTGAATCAGTACGATGGTCTCCCTGTTAAAAATATGCAGGGAGCTAAGGTCTATAGCAGCGACGCCGGTGTTTTATTCGTGACCACATTGAATGGTTTGGTTTCGATCGACACCCGAAAAATCACCTTTAATCAGAAAAAACCGAACGTGCTTTTTAGAAATATATTTCTTGAAGAGACACCATTAAACTATGGGCGCATCCAGCAAGGTGATCGCCCCAACAACTATAGGTTGCAATTACGTTATGACGAGAATTTTATCACAGTCAATTTTTCAAGTTCCAATTTTATTAAACCACATAAAAATAGATATCGTTATAAACTCGAAGGTTTTGATAAGGATTGGATAGAAACCAGTACGCCAAGTGTCAGATATACCAATATTCCCGAAGGACGACATACACTCAGTGTATATGCCAGCAATAATGATGGCATCTGGAGCAGTACTCCGCTACAAATACACATTGATATAAAGCCGCCGCTCTGGAGAACTTGGTGGGCTTACCTCTTATACGCTGGACTATTTACCCTCGGTGTACACTTTGTCATCAAGTTTGTCGTAGAACGCCAGATGCTGATCAATTCTGAAAGAGAACAGGAAAAGAAAATCAAATTCTTTACACAAATTTCGCATGAGATCCGGACCCCGCTGACCTTGATCACTGCTCCTCTGGATGAAATCATCACCGAAACGGCCAACTTATCGACTACGCAATCTAAGATAAAACGGATTAAAAAGAACGCGGCCAAATTATTAGGGGTTGTTAACGAGTTACTTGATTTCAAAAAATTTGATGACAAGCACTTCATCTTGAAACAAAGCGATATTCCTTTCAGGGAATATATTGAAGACACATTCTACCTCCTCAATGATCTTGCGCAGAATAAACATCTCAATTATTATATCCGACAATTGGATGCCGTAGGGTTACAATCCATCGACGCTGTTCAATTCGACAAGGTCATGTTCAATCTATTGTCAAACGCCATTAAGTATACCCCTGAGAATGGCACCGTTTATCTTGAGCTCCTTGATAGCGAAGACAGCATCATTATCAACATTGTTGATAACGGAATTGGCATTGCAACGGACAATCAATTCAAGATCTTTGAAGAGTATTATCGGGAGGAACAGGCAAATGACAGTATAGGTACCGGTATTGGACTAGCTTTAACCAAACAGATTGTCCTACAGCATCAGGGAGAGATCCGTTGTTTTACCATGAAAGATGATAAAGGAGAGTGGACAGTGTTCAACCTACGTTTGCCAAAGCTATCGAAAGTCCGTATATCCTCTCCCACAGATTCATTGATCACTGTAATAGATGAATCAAATTTAGCAACTCCGACCGTAATGGACAGATCTTTGCAACAGACTATCCTCATTGTCGAAGACAATAGAGAACTACTGGATACCATTGTACATTTGTTTCAGGACAGCTATACCGTCATCACTGCTGTCAATGGAGAAGATGCCTTATCGAAAGCGCAAGAGTATATCCCCGACTTGATCTTATCTGACCTGATGATGCCTTATATGAATGGAGCCCAGTTATGCCAAGCGGTAAAGACAAATATCGCAACCAGCCATATTCCGGTTATCCTGTTGACCGCAGTGACTGATACTGACTCACAGACACAGGCCCTACAATATGGAGCAAACATCTATCTAACAAAACCTTTTGACAATAGGCTGTTGTTTCTATCTGTGCAGAATCTCATCGCAGTCAGTCATAAAAAGAGCAAGGAATTTCAGGTTAAAAAGACAGATTTCGACAATGAACTGGATGCTCAATTTATTGCCACATTGGATCAACTGATCGAAGATAATATGCAGTCGGATGATTTTGATGTTAATTTTATCTCCCGAAAGATGGGCATGAGCACACCTATTATTTACCGTAAGCTCCGGGCGATATCCAACCTTTCTATCAATAACTATGTAAAGATGTACCGGCTTAACAGAGCGAAGGAGTTGCTAAAATCTTCGCTGAATGTCAGTGAGGTAGCCTATGCAGTTGGATTTTCCGAAAGAAAGTACTTTAGCAGGGAGTTCAAGAAACAATTTGGATATAATCCATCAGAACAAGTAGGGGATTCCTACGAAGATGATTAAAACACAAAATGGTTATTAAATATTTGAAAAGAGACTGTAGGGAGGATACGAATAGATTTAAAAGATAACAAAGGCGCCCTTTTTGGGCGCCTTTGTTATCTTGACCTTGGTATCTTTATTGTATTTACTTCGCGATTTCCTTAATCATTGGTTCGCCATCCAAGAGCCTTTTATAACGCACCAATGCTTCCACATAATAGTAATCAGCATAGGTCAATGGTACGTCAATCTCCGAATTTAAAGGAAGCGCCCCCACACTATGCTGAAGAATATAGCCACCATTTTGGCCATAAGTAGCCAAATAAGGTGCTTGAGATAGATTTTTGATCATTTTCTCCGCTTTTTCAAAGTAAAGTGCGGATTCGCTGCCTTTGGTGTATTGCGAAAGCTCAAGTAGGGCCGAAGCGTACAACGCAGCAGCGGAGACGTCCCTTAAATCTTTATTTGGGTACATCTTATCAGATGCAGCGATCTTATCTTTATCAAAATCCCAGTACGGGATCAAATCTGAAGGTAAGTCTGGATTATCAAGAATGTATTTCGCTATCTGCTGTGCCTGCTTTAAAAACTCCTTTTTCTTTGTTTCACGGTACATCATCGTATAACCATATAAGGCCCAACCCTGTCCCCGTGACCAGGCTGACTCATCAAATGCACCTTGATGTGTCTTCTTCGCGCGAACTTTACCTGTATTCTTATCATAGTCGATCACATGGTAAGAACTATAATCTTTCCGAAAATGGTTTTTTAACGTAGTTTCAGCATGTGTGACTGCAATATCATAGTACTTTTTATCTCCGGTTATTTTAGAGACCTGTGTCAAAAACTCTAAGTTCATCATATTGTCTATAATGACGGGATAATCCCAGGACCCGTGATCCCATGAACGGATAGTTTTGGTCTTCGGACTATAACGCGATGCCAATGAATTTGCTCCTGTTGTCAAAACTGGTTCATATTGTTGTGTATTCCCAGTCAATCGAAGGGCATTTCCAAAACTACAGAACAACATAAAACCCAAGTCGTGTGTACCCTTATTATTCTTCTCCTTTTCTAAGTAAGTTAATTTATCCTCCGCTTTCTTTAGTAGATCTGGATCTTTGGTTCCTTCATATAAATAGAATAAAGTCCCAGGATAGAATCCTGAACACCACCAGCTTGATGACGAGAAAACTTCTTTACCATTTTCAAATGTTTTCGGAAACTTATCCGCCGGTGTTTCCTTATCCAAAACTTTAATCTGCTTGGCAGCTGCATCCAGTTGCTGTTGTACAAACTCTTTTGACAGTTTCAATTTCACAGTTTGCCCATGGACCAAAGTACCTGTTCCCAGAGCAGCCCATAAAATCATAAAAATTTGCTTTCTAAATCTCATTAGTTATATTCCCTTTCTATACGTTGTTTACTTTAATTGTTTTAATCTATATTGCTGTTATTTACTTTCACGGATAGCGACTATAGCTCCCTTATTGAGTTCTAAACTGATTAAACCATCCTCCTGCTTCGTATACTTACCCTTTCCCTGTATTTTAACGATTGGGTTAAGCATATCGAGCTTTAGCTTTAATGTTCCACCGTATTGGCTTTTAACTTCAACAGCTACTGTATTCCCATTTTTACGTTGTGCAGAAATCAAATTCCCCCCATCCGCTAAAAACTGGTTAAAGGAGACATCCTTCCATTTGCTCGGAACAGCTGGGAATACGCGCAATATGCCATTCCAATATTGCAGACATAGTTCCTGTATACTTGCCATGGCGGCCAACGGTGTTTCGATCACAGGACCACTTTCCGCATAGAGGGTATTCGCTTTTACATATTTGTTCAATAAAACATCCAACGAAGCTAAAGCCGCATCGCCGCGTCCCATCATGGCATACATCGAAGCCGCCCCCGAAAAGGAATAGCCCTGAAGCCATTGTTTTTTACTCTGCCAATGTGCAATAGATTTTTCAATCAGCTCCCTGTTTTCCTTTTGATCCCAGTTTACATCATAAAAAGGATAAATCATCATCAGATGCGAATAGTGTCGATGTGACTCGTCATAGGGTACATCTTTGGCAATCATAAAACCATCAGTGTTTTGTGGGTATTCAACCAAATGTTCCAGCACATCCTTCCATACGGCATGAAGTGGATCGTTGCCTCCACGTTCGTCATCTAGTTCCAGTAAAGCCTTTAAGCCCCACGTTAGGATTGATAGGTCGTAGTTTGTATTATAAGCAAATCCTTTTGAATATTCAGGTGAATAGGTTTTAACAGCGATAGCATATTTCCCATTTTGATCTTTCTCCAGCAAATGCAAATGGTAGTTGACTGCTTCCTTCAAAAGTGGGAATAAACGATCATATACATCTCGCGACAGTGTTGCCCGATAATACTGATAGTAGCTGTGCAGTAGCCATACAAGGTTACCAAGCTCTTTATCACCATCAGAGGCTTTTTCAAGGGAGACACCTTTTTGCAATAATACTGGGCTCCATAAATCTGGTGCAGAAGAACGCCCCACAGCTATACTATTGTAGCGATAGGGTTCCGGAACATTAAGGCGCAGATTATCCTTATTTTGGTCAATCATTTGAATCAAGGAATTGGCGATATCCAGATGATTTGCTTTAAAAGTCGGTGAATAGGCGAGCTGCATATTTAGATTGAGCCAATAAGCTGGCCAGGGAGTAGGACTCGTCCACGGCCCTTGTAGATCCATAGCTGGTTTATCCGATCGCGTTGCGCTTGCCAGCTTGTACAATTGCATATCATAGAAACCTTGATAAGTTGAATCAGGCAGTTCAAGTGTAGATGCCTTAAAATAGTTCGTCCACCATTGACGATGTTGTTTCAAACCGGCATTTATTTCCCGCACGCCAAATTTTAGAAGATACGCTAACGTTTGTTGGGTAAAATCTGTTGATTTTTGATTATAGCCAACGGTGACCACATAGGTATCCGTGTCTTTCGTTGATCGCAGCAGATAGGCAGTCGTATACCCCCCACCCGCTGTTAATGCTTGTTCATAGTATTTTATATGACCTTCTTGTCCATTCTTTCCAGCAGGATTAGCTAGATATCTTTTCGGTTTTTGGGTATAGGAAAATTTCATGCGTGGACTGATTGCCGAATCGGCTACCCAATTGAGCGTATACTTCCCCTTAAACTCTTTTTTTAACACCTCCAATAAGATAATATTATCATTGGAAAGTGTTGTCGTCTTCACTTTGATCTGTCCCTGATCTGTCGAGACAGTTGCCACGGCATAAGCCTCCTTTAGATGGATATCACCCCTGCTTTGGACGATTGCACTCCCCAGGTCCAGATCAAAGTGCCCCAATGAAAGACGGGCTTTATCGAACAACTTATCCTCCGAGTTTGCACGGTGATCATATACATCCGTTCGGCCGATGTCAATACGCACAGATTTTTTACCCGATAGGTAAGTCATCGTTCCCAATAGACCATTCCCTGTAAACACACCCTCATATATCGTATTTCCGAGTGGCGCAACTTTAAATTGCCCAAATCCCATTACGGGTAGGATTGTCGCAAAAATAATTATGAATAGTGTTTTTGGTTTCATCATATCGGTTTCCTTCTTTTGAAGGCTCCATAAAGATGCTTGATTCTCTAAGTATAATCAAGCTTGTTTTACGAAAACGATTGAGTGGTTTCACGATTTTCTGGTATCCTGCCACCTGCTTTTTTGTGAGTACCCTCTGGATGAATACAAATTAAGGCGGACTATTCAGGTATCAATAGGACCAATAAATCGTTCTGCCCTTTCAAAATGCCCACATACTGAAGGTCTATATCACGAGGTGGATTAGATTGTGTCTGGAAAATTTTTGCCTTTTAGTAAGAAATTCTGGCGGTGCAACCCATGTAACAATTCTGTAACTAAATATTAGCTTTGGACAATAGAATCGATCCTTATATACGAAAGAAATGAATTTAGAGCTATTCTTTTATTATTTTTTCATAAAACAAGAAGAAACAATAATAAAATTTTAGTTATCAGTTTATATTTATCAGTTTTTTATCTATTTTTAGGTTCAATATCCAATTGCAGTTAATTTTAACAGCCTAAAATGGATCAATTATAAAACAACTAATCCAACCAACATGAAAGAACAGAATTCATCAAGGCGTGATTTCATTAAAAAATCAGTGGTAGGTGCTGCAGCATTTTCTATTGTACCACGCTTTGTACTTGGAGGCCAAGGCTATCTTGCTCCGAGTGATCATCTAACCAAAGGAGTAATTGGCGTCGGAAATATGGGCCGTGGGCACTTCGGCTATGCCGGAACAAAAACAGTTGCCATTTGTGACGTTGACAAAAGCCATCTTGCAGCTGCACAAAGTGACTTGGGTGGCGGCATAAAAGAATACCACGATTTTAGAGAATTAATCAAATCTCCAGAAGTAGATATTGTCCACATTGCAACTCCGCCGCACTGGCATGGTCTTATGTCTATAGAGGCTGCTAAAGCTGGAAAAGATATCTGGTGTGAAAAGCCAATGACGCGTACGATTGGTGAAGGTAAGAAAGTGAAAGAAGCCATTGCACAACACGGAAATATGTTCCGTTTGAACACCTGGTTTCGCTTCAAAGATGATTTTTATGGAATGAATGTACCTGTTAGTAAAATCAAAAAACTAGTAGATACAGGCATGTTGGGTTGGCCATTAAAAGTAACGATAAGTAAGCATACAGGGTTTGACTGGAAATTCTACTGGGTAGGAAAAGAAAACCTACCAGAAGAACAAGTGCCTGCCGAACTAGACTACGAATTTTGGTTGGGTCCAGCACCATATAAACCTTACAATAAACATCGCGTACACACCACTTTTAGAGGATATTGGGATTATGATGGTGGTGGATTAGGTGATATGGGCCAACATTATATGGATCCAGTGCAATATTTCTTGGGTAAAGACAATGAAAGCCCTGTGAGTGTAGATGTGGATGCACCACAACAACACCCAGATGCCGTTGGTACCTGGAGACGCATTACGTTCACTTATGCTGATGGCTGTCAGATCATTTTAGATGGTGAGGCCAAAGATGAAAAAGCGGCTTATATTGAAGGGCCTAAAGGTAAATTATATAAAGGATTTGCGTCCGATATTCCTGATCTGGAAAGAAAACTGGCGCAATACCCTGAGCCTGCACCACAAATCACCGACTTTTTGGAATCTGTCCGGACACGCGAAAAATTCGCGCTCAATGAAATAAATGGACACCGCTCCTGTACATTGGTTAATATGGGATTAGCAGCACTGCGCCTCAACCGCTCATTAAAATACGATTCTCAAAATGAGCAATTTATTGATGATGACGCTGCAAATCGTTTAATTCACCAACCAATGAGAGGTCCTTGGTCTATCTAACAATTATAATCCGATGAAATATCATGAACAAAAAAAGACATCAGAACACCGGATGGATAGTAGTAATCATGGTAGATTCATGCCGATAAAAGATAAATAATCTCAATGAAAAAGATATTTAATTCGCTGGCTGTATTGCTTCTCATCTCGAGTGCCTCATATGCCCAGCAACCGCAAAATAGAACCACAGCTACCAAAATAGCTGATGTGCTGGCTCAGCAGCCCGCAGAGGAAAAAGAAAAGTTCCTGCTCGCCATGCACGAGCTGGAAGGATTTACTTCCGATGACATCGTTGCTTTTCTTAAAGGTCTAAAAGCGCCAGGAAGTAATAATGCTCCAATTGAATTCGCTGCCAACAGCTATTCTTTTTATGTCAATCAGACTGGAAAAGAACAGCAAAAAAAAGTATATGTTGAAGGTTTAGCAAAATCCATTGCACAACTGAGCGAACCTACAAATCAAGTTTTCGCCTTACGTTTGCTCCGCCAGTGCGCAGATAACTCCGCAATCTCAGCTGTGGCAAATTGTTTAACGAACGATAATCTAGCTGATGCTGCTGCAAGAACTTTGGTCTCTATCCGTACCAACGAGTCAGCTGCAGCATTGGAAAAAGCATTAGCAGCTTCTACAACCGAAAAAACTGCAATCGCTATTGTTACAGCGCTAGGTGATTTAAAGGTTGCAAATGCTGAAAACGCTATTTTGGATTTCACCAAAAAATATAACTCTGATGCTTTCCAACGCACCGCTTTGATCGCATTAAGTAAAATTGGTGGTACAGCTTCCGCTTCGTTATTCCAAAATAAATTGAACGATGCGGCATACAGTTACGATAAATTTGATGCTGTCGGACTAGGTATTGACTATGCACAATCGTTGATCGACAATAAGCATGATCAAGATGCCATCAAATTCCTGAACAAATTCTTCCAGGAATCACAGAAAGCGAAATCCATCAACGGACAATTTGCTTCATTGAAATTACTGGCTGCCATCAATCCAGGTAAGCAACAAAAAAATCTACTGTCTGCTGTAAAGAGTGATAATGGTGCATACCGTAACCTTGCGTTGCAATTGCTCGGTAAATATGGTAAAGGTAGTGATGCGAAAAGCCTGTTGGCTCTAGCGAGTAAGGGTACACCAGAGGTACAGGAAAGTGTCCTAAACTATCTCGCACACAACGGATCTGCGAGCAGTTTAAACGCAATCCAGGCCTTAGTCGGCAAAACGACTTCGCCAGTGACAAAATTGGCAGGATTAAGCGCGATCAACACACTTTCACAAGGAAAAGAGACCAATACCCTAATACAGGCCTTTGATGCGGATCAAGAATTTAACAATTCTGTTAAGGCGCTTATCCTATCCTCAAAGGATGCTAATGTGATCAATGATGTCAATACTGCACTCGCTTCTGTTGATGACAGCAAAAAAGTTCAGTTATTGGATATATTGAGTAAACGCTCCAATAATGCGTCTTCAAAAGCTGTTCTAGCGATTAAAACAACAAATCCAACAGTAGAGGAAGCAATAAATAAAGCTTTACCTAATGTCGCTCAGGAATCTGATCTTGAAGAACTTTTCAATAGGTTGAACAATACCACTGATCCGAAATCGGCAACTTTATTGCAAAAAGCAGTTGTCAATGTTGTTCAATCAAGCCCTAATGCAAAAGGATTAACAGGAAAATTAGCTGCAAATATTTCAAAATCAGCCGCTCCTAGCGCTGCAAAATACTTCCCTATTTTTGCTGGACTTGGTGACGATCAATCGTTGCAAGCAGTCGGCAATTACGTAAATAATAATAATCCGGAATTAAGGACTGCAGCCATTACATCGCTGTCAAGTTGGTCATCCGCTAATGCACTTCCTAAACTAGTATCCTTATCAAGAACAGAAAAAGATGACAACCTATTCAATACGGTTTACAGAGGATTAATCAAGTCTATTTCATCTTCGGCTAATACGGCTGATCAAAAAACACTTTTATTGCGTGACGCATTTAGTGTTGCAAAGACTGTAGAACAGAAGAAGGCTGCACTTTCAGCTCTTCAACCAACAGGTACTTATCAAGCTTTTATTTTTGCTGCAGATAAAATGGCTGACTCCCAGCTAGGAGAAGCCGCTGCGAATACAGCCATGAATATTGCCATGGACAATAAATACTATGGTAGCAAAGTCAGAGAAGTTCTAGAACAGGTAATTGGCAAACTATCCGGTAGCGAGAGTGGTTACCTGAAAGAGGCGGTTGTTCGCTACATTTCTGAAATGCCAGTAAAAGAAGGGTATGTATCACTTTTCAATGGTAAGGACCTTAGCGGTTGGAAAGGATTAGTCGCCGATCCAATCAAACGAGGTAAAATGAACGCCAAAACGCTGGCAACCGAGCAAGCGAAAGCAGACGAGATCATGCGCAAGGGTTGGTCAGCCTCGAATGGAGAGATTGTTTTTAGTGGAAAAGGAGATAACCTAGCTACCATAAAACAATATGGAGATTTTGAGATGCTTGTAGACTGGAAATTGGAGAACTATGGTGGTATAGAGGGTGATGCTGGTATCTACTTGAGAGGCACTCCACAAGTACAAATTTGGGATATCGCCAATACAAGAGTGGGCGCTCAAGTAGGCTCAGGTGGATTGTACAACAACCAAAAAAATGAAAGCAAACCACTCAAGGTTGCTGACAATGCTACTGGTGAATGGAATACCTTCAAAATCAAAATGGTCGACGATAGAGTCACCGTTTGGTTAAATGGTCAATTGGTCACCGATAATATTCCACTTGAAAATTATTGGGACAGAAATCAATCCATTTTCCCTACAGAACAGATCGAACTCCAAGCTCATGGGTCAGTTGTTTACTACAGAGATCTTTTCATCAAGGAATTCCCTAGAAAGCAGATCTTCAAAATAAGCGACCAAGAGAAAAAAGATGGTTTTGAGGTGCTATTTGACGGAACAAATCTGGACAAATGGACTGAAAACAAAGCTTACATCATTAATGATGAAGGTTATATCTGGGTATACCCTAATGCTAAATTTGGTGGAAACTTGTATACAAAAGAAGAGTACTCAGATTTTATCTATCGCTTTGACTTCAAATTGACACCAGGAGCTAACAATGGTGTCGGGATACGTGCCCCATTAGAAGGTGATGCGGCTTATGAAGCCATGGAAATCCAAGTTCTCGATAACGATGCCGATGTCTATAAAGATTTAAAACCTTATCAATATCATGGCTCTATCTACGGTGTGGTAACAGCTAAAAGAGGTTACTTAAAACCATTGGGTGAGTGGAACTCCGAAGAAATCTATGTAAAAGGCAACCGTGTTAAGGTAACCTTGAATGGCACTGTCATCGTTGACGCTGATATTGCTGAAGCCAGTAAAAATGGCACGTTGGATGGTAAAGAGCATCCAGGTTTAAAACGTACAAGTGGCCACCTTGGTTTCTTGGGACATGGAACTGAAGTATTCTTCAAAGACATTCGAGTAAAAAAGCTCAAATAGTTTTACGAAGTGTAAAATAAAGGGGATAAGGGATCTTATCCCCTTTTTTCTAAACAACCGGCTTGTTTGACAAGTGAGAAAAATAACCGAATGATTCCAAAACTTTTATTAAATTAAGGTTCTAGGATTCTAATTCAAAATATGATGTTTTATGACAAAAGCCGTGAACTTACTGATTAACAAAAAATTGGATAGTAAACCTGAAAAGAAAAATCTATTCAATAAACTTTCAATTATCAAATTAATAGCCGAATTAGGATCTGTATCAGTAAACGACATTGTAAAAAATCTCTCCCTAAGCCTTCCTACGGTCAACAGCCTGATTGCTGAATTATTGGAGGATAACATTGTCCGTCAATTTGACAAGGGAGAATCTATCGGTGGTCGCAAACCAAACCTATATCGGCTGTGTGATGGATTGTTTCAGGTGTTATGCATCGAGCTGCAGCGCTTCTCCATTACGCTGAGCATCATGGATAACAACCAAAATATAGTTGCTGAAACTGTAGAACTGGATAATGAATTATCACGCAATGCTGATAATCTTCATGATATTACGCGGATTATCGATCAATATTTGTTAGAAAAATCAGTAGATACGGAAAATTTAACCGGACTGATCATTAGCATGCCGGGTCTAATCAATGCTGAGGAGGGAACTAATGAGACGTTTTTGCATGACGCATCACAATCCATTACGGCATACTTCGAGAACAAATATAGCAAACCTGTTTATATACTCAATGACGTAAAGGGCGCAGCATATGCAGAACTAAAATTTGGTCTAGCCAAAAACACGAGAAATAGCCTTATTATCTTAATGGATTGGGGAATAGGTCTTGGAATAGTTTCCAATGGTGAAGTTTATCTCGGACGGGATGGTTATTCCGGCGAGGTGGGTCATATGCCCTTTATTGATAATGGCGAATTGTGTTATTGTGGAAAAAGAGGTTGCCTTGAAACAGTTGCTTCGGGAATTGCTCTGGTCAACAATGCAAAACAGGAGATCCAAAAAGGTGAACTTACTAAGCTCAATGAATTACATAAGGAGGAACTGGATCACCTAACACCAACTCATGTGATCGAGGCGGCTAATAAAGGTGATCAATTTGCTATAAACCAAATTTCTAAGTTGGGAACAAATCTAGGTAAAGCTTTCGCGTCCCTGATCCAGCTGCTCAATCCAGAACTTATTGTACTTGGCGGTAAAATTGCCAAAGCCAATGAATTAATCACGATCCCGATACAACAGGCAATCAATTCGTATACAATGGCGATATTAAAAGAACATTGCGATATAAAAGTATCAAGCTTGAATCTGGACAGTAATACAATCGGTTTGACAAACTATTTTATCACAAAGTATTTGTCTGTTGAATTGCTCCAGAAATCCAAAATCTAAAACTGACCTGTACTCAATAATACCAGAGTACAGGCTCTTTCAGTTTTAATACCATTCTCCATAGCTATCTGCTCTAACTCAGCATTCTCAGCTCCCGGATTAAATATTATACGCTTTGGCTTAGTTGCTAGAATATAGTTATAATACTCCTTTTGATTTTGCTCCCCAAGATACATGGTCACTGTGTCAATATCGGTATGCACCTCGCCTTTCTTCTCGATAGGCGCACCAGCCACTTCTCCCCCGCTCAAACCGATGTTAACAATATCATGTCCGTGCTTACGGAGCATATTCGCTGCCTTATTTGAATAACGCGAAGGGTTCGTACTCGCACCTAAGATTAATGTCTTTTTCATCCTTATACTTATTTGTTCATCAACTATACGGCGCAAAGGCATTTACACAGCCTTCATCGGTATTGGAGTTTTAATCCTGTAGTTTCCCTTTAAACACACTGCTTCTATTTTTTACAGCGATCAAGGGAATGGATCTATTCATCAATAATAAAATCGCCATGGGTACTGTAGGCATTCTTACGTAAAACTGGCATCCCCAAAATTTTATAAAGTTCATCCAATTTCACCAAGCTACCATTTGTCATATTGGAAAGTAAAACAATCACAATATTCCTTTTCAGATCCCGTACATAAATGTGACGAAAACCGTGCCACCATCCGGTATGGTAGACAATATGATCGTTTCCATGTTCAAATGTCCGCCATCCGTAGCCGTAGCTAAAAATGCCTTTTTTGGCATCAGGGTAACCGCGATAAGCCGAATCCAAGGTCGATTGCTTCAATAATCGTCCATCCCGCAGCGCCAGATCAAAGCGGTATAGGTCACGTACTGTACTGTAAACTCCCTTGTCACCCAATGGGCCATCTTGAAAATTCTGTACAACAGATCTTCGCCATACTTTATCATGACCAATAACATTAGTTGGGATCTTATCATAGACAGCCTTTGACAACGCGGCAGTATTCGTCATACCTGCAACATTGAAGACACTATCTTTCATATAGGTCGCATAATCCTGCTTCGACACCTTTTCGATAATAGCTCCTAAAACCATAAAGTTGGAATTATTATAGAAAAAACGACCACCCGGAGCACCATATCTATTTGGCTTAAATTCTGTCAGCATTTTCATAACATCCTGATTCGTCATTCCTTTTTTTCGATCAGGCCAGTGGTCTTCCGAAAAATAGACATAGTTAGGTAAACCCGAGCGGTGGGTCAATAGCATTTTAATAGTAATACCGGGGTACGGAAAATCCGGATAAAAATCATTGATCGTCTGATCCAGACGTAATTTTCCAGCTTCGACCAACTTCAATACACCCACAGCCGTTATTGGTTTGGTGACTGAAGCCAATTCAAACTTATCATCAATTGCCAAGCTATCGCGCTTCAGGTAATTGGCCCAGCCAAAAGTATTTTGATATAGAATTTTTCCATCTTTCGCCACCAGCACATTTCCATTGAATGCAGCCTTTGAATGCAAGTTTTTCATAAAGGCATCAATCTTTGGATCAGCATCCTGGGGATTATAAATGAGTCTTGTACTATCTATTTTTGCTTGTGCTATCGCCGCCTCTTTTTGTTTTTTCTCTTTTGAACTACAAGCGATTGTAGATACGAACAAAAGAGCTGCCATTCCCTTTAAAAAAAATAATTTCACGTATTGCTTCTCCTGGATTTTCTATATTGTGTTATGTTTGCCTAGTTCACTAAGCCAATTCTGTATCTCATTTTTTACACGATACCTGTATCACAATCATGCTATTCTTACTCTGATTAATGTGTATTCTTTTTGATTTTCAATAAAGAATCGTGTTTAAAGATAATAATGCTAAAATGAAGATTTTAGTATAAAAAAACGAATTTTTAGAACAAAAAAAGCCACTTTATTACTAAAGTGGCTAATATTTTATTGGCTTGTGGAATCTATGCTAGTAATCTAACTGGATTTTCTACCAATGCTTTTAAAGTCTGTAAGAATGCAGCACCTGTTGCGCCGTCTACCACACGGTGGTCACAGCCCAAAGTTACTTTCATTACGTTACCAGGAACTACAGCACCATTTTTCACAACCGGAACAGCTTGGATAGCTCCCACTGAAAGAATAGCACCATCAGGAGAGTTAATGATAGATGTAAACTCATCTATTCCAAACATTCCCAGGTTGGAAACTGTGAAAGTAGATCCTTCCCAATCCGCGGGTTGTAATTTTTTCGCTTTCGCTTTTTGAGCAAAATCTTTCACTTCAGCAGAGATGTGAGATAGTGATTTACCATCAGCAAAACGTACTACAGGAACTAACAAGCCATCTTCAACAGCCATAGCCACACCAATGTTGGTATGTTCGTTGAAACGGATTTTATCTCCTTGCCAAGACGAATTCACTGCTGGGTGTTTTTTCAACGCGACAGCAACAGCTTTCACCACGATATCATTGAATGATACTTTTACTGGAGCGATCTCATTGATTTGCGCACGAGCAACCATTGCATTATCCATATCGATAGAAACTGTCAAGTAGAAATGCGGTGCTGTAAACAATGATTCCGCCAAACGACGCGCGATTGTCTTACGCATTTGGTTGACAGGTTTCTCTGTATAACGTTCTTCACCAACATACGTAGGTAAAGTAATTGCTTTTGTCTCTGTAGCAGGAGCCGCTGCAGCTGCTGTTGTAGCAGGTTTCGCCGCAGCAGGAACAAAAGATTCAACATCTTTTTTCACGATACGACCACCATCTGCTGATCCTTTGATATCGCTCAAGTTGATGCCTTTGTCTTTTGCAATCTTACGTGCTAATGGAGAAGCCTTTACACGAGCGTCATCATTTGTAGCAGATGCTACTGGAGCTGCAGTTGCAGTAGGAGCTGAATCAGCCTTAGGTGCTTCCGCAGTTTCCGCTTTTGCAGGAGCAGATTTTTGATTCAATAAAGGTGTAATATCAGTTCCTGCAGGACCAACAATAGCAATAATATCATTTACTTTTGCTGCTTCTCCGGCTTCAAGACCAACATACAACAATGTACCGTCAGCATAAGCTGTAACTTCCATTGTCGCTTTATCTGTTTCTACATCAGCGATAGCATCATCAGATTTGATCGTGTCACCAACTTTGAAATTCCATTGTGCAATAACACCTTCTTTCATGGTATCACTTAACAATGGCATTGTGATCACAGTACATCCCAATTCCTCAGCTGTAACTGTGCTCGCCGAAGATTCTGGAGTAGAAACTTCCTCTGTATTTTTTTCTTCGGTTTTTTCTGGTGCTTTCTCAGCTGCAGGAGCATCACCGCTCAACAAAGCTTGGAAATCTTCACCAGGTTCACCCAAAACAGCAATAACAGCATCGATCGCTACTGCTTCACCTTCTTTAGGGCCAATATATAAAAGAGTACCTTCTTGGTAAGACTCAAAGTCCATTGTAGCTTTATCTGTTTCAATTTCAGCTACTAAATCACCAGAATTTACTTTATCACCAACATTTTTGTGCCATTTTGCGATGACCCCTTCGGTCATTGTGTCGCTCATTTTGGGCATTCTTACTACTTCAGCCATTCTGTATTATATTATCAAGTTAAAGAGTATTAATCTAAAATAAATGGATAGTCTTGTTGTACATAAACATCTTTGTACAATTCATCTGCAGTTGGGTAAGGAGATTCTTCTGCAAATTTCACCGACTCATCAACTACTTTTTTCACATCGGCCTCAACCTCAGCAAACCAAGCATCATCCGCATATTTGTTTTCCAAAATAGCATGTTTAGTAGCCAATAATGGATCGCGATCTTTATACGCTTCCAATTCCTCTTTCGTACGATATTTCGCAGGGTCAGACATTGAGTGTCCTTTATAACGGTAAGTACGGATTTCTAAGAATGTAGGACCTTCGCCAGCACGAGCACGTTGAACAGCTTCATCCATTGCGTTGTGTACAGCAACGACATCCATTCCATCTACAGGAGCAGAAGGCATATCAAAACCTAATCCCATTTTGTAAATGTCCTGCATGTTAGTTGTACGTTGTACAGAAGTACCCATCGCATAACCGTTGTTTTCACACACGAAGATAACTGGAAGTTTCCACAACATCGCCATGTTTAGTGTTTCGTTAAATGCACCTTGACGTACAGCTCCATCGCCCATATAACAGATGTTTACATTATCTGTACCAAGATATTTCTCAGCAAATGCGATACCAGCACCTAAAGGAATCTGACCACCGACAATACCATGGCCACCCATGAATTTATGTTCTTTAGAGAAGAAGTGCATTGAGCCTCCTTTACCTTTTGAACAACCAGTGATCTTTCCATATAATTCAGCCATACAAGCATTTGCAGAAACGCCTTTAGCCAAAGCGTGGGCGTGATCACGATAAGCAGTGATTAAAGAATCCTCAGGTTTGATAACCGACATCGTTCCAGCGACTACTGCCTCTTGTCCTATGTACAAGTGACAGAAACCACGAATCTTTTGCTGTCCGTAAAGTTGACCTGCTTTTTCTTCAAACTTACGCATAAGTAACATAGACTTATACCACTCCAAATATGTCTCTTTTGTTATAGGTGTTGAACTCATTTCAAAGTTTTGATTTTCTTACAATTCTAGACTACAAATCTAATAATTTTGGATGAATTTTCTTGGTCAAAAGTCAATTTTATTTATACTTTAAGACACTTCTAAGACATTTGATTTAAAGTATATAGCATTTTTTAGCAAATAAATGAACGGCACAATCAAATAAATCAAAAACTTATGAAAATAAAAAAGCCAAACGACTTAATAATCATTTGGCTTTATCTATTTTATACAAATTGTTTACTAGCGCAGTTTTTGGATAAGCTCACTTTCGGTAACCTTCACCTGCTCCCCACTTTCCATGTCCTTGAGCGATAATTGACCGGATGAAACCTCTTCATCTCCAACCAACAACACGTAAGGGATTCCTTTTCCATCAGCATAACCCATCTGCTTTTTCAGCTTCACTGGAGCGGCATACAATTCAACCGCAATATTTTCCTTGCGAAGTTTATTGAGCAAACCTAGCGTATAGGTTTCAAGTTGTTTATCAAAATTGATAATCAACAACTTGGTAGAATCCGCTTTATTTGCCGGGAATAAATTCAATTCTTCCAACACATCGTATATACGGTCAGCACCGAATGAGACACCCACTCCTGTCAGATCCTTCAATCCGAACATTCCTGTAAGGTCATCATAGCGGCCACCGCCCCCAATACTTCCCATAGCTACTTCATTTGTCTTTACCTCGAAAATACAACCTGTATAATAATTGAGACCTCGCGCCAATGTAATATCCAGATCAATAATACGGGTCAATAACTCCGTATCCCCGCTCAACTTGGTAATATAATCAAAGACCTCTTCAATCTCTGCAATACCGGTTAAACCAATGGAGGAATTGGCCAAGATAGATTTTAGCGATGCAAGTTTCTCCCCATTTGAACCTTCCAATAAGATAATCGGTTTCAAAAGATTTAGATCGGCTTCGGTAAAACCTCTTTCCAACAATTCTTTATTGACTCCATCCAATCCGATTTTATCCAACTTATCAATGGCGACAGTCATATCGACAATAAGTTCTGGCTTTCCGATAATTTCGGCGATACCAGAAAGGATCTTCCGGTTGTTGATTTTAATATTAAAATCTTTCAATCCAAAACGTTCGAAGGCCTCTTGATAAATCAGAATAAATTCAGCTTCATTCAGCAAGCTTTCTGATCCCACCACATCAACATCACATTGGTAAAATTCGCGGTAACGGCCTCTTTGCGGACGATCCGCACGCCAGACTGGTTGTACCTGAAAACGCTTAAATGGTAAGGAGATATCATTTTGATGCATCACAACGTAACGTGCAAAAGGCACCGTCAAATCATATCTTAGTGCTTTTTCAGAAATATGAGGAATTAGCTTATTCGAATTTTTATCTTGTAGTAGACTATCTGGAGCTTTTGTCAAATAGTCTCCGGAATTAAGGATCTTAAAGATCAATTTATCACCTTCATCACCGTATTTACCTGTTAAGGTCGTTAAATTCTCAAATGAAGGCGTCTGTATTTCATTGTAACCATATTTTTTAAACACAGCTTTCAATGTGTCAAAAATATAATTACGTTTGATCATTTCGGAAGGCGAAAAATCACGGGTTCCTTTCGCCAAAGAAGGTTTTACTGTTGCCATATCCGGCAAAGTTAATATTTAGCGGGGACTAAATAAATTAAAGAACAAAAAATCCTTTATTCTACTTCCAGAATCTTGAGAAATTCGCAGGCTTTTTCCGCTGCTAATTTTTCAGCCGACTTTTTATTAAAATCGCGTCCAAGACCACATACAACTCCATCTACAACAGCTTCGACACTAAACATCTTCGAAGATTCACCCTCTGGATTATCTGTTTGTTGAAATAGGATTTCTTTTCCAGTATGCTGACACCATTCGATCAATCGACTTTTGAAATTAGTCTCGGTCTGCTCCAACAATTGGATATCAACATGTGGTTTAATAATACGGTTTAGGAGAAAGCTTTTTGTAAATACATAACCTTTGTCCAGATACACGGCACCAATCAGCGCTTCAAATGCATCACCTAACAACGATCCTTGTTTATTCGGGAAACTGATCATTCGGGCATCGAACTGTATCATTTCGTTGAATCCTAGTTTTCTGGAAAGTTGGTTCAGGTTTGCACGACTCACGATTTTGGAACGCATCTCAGTTAGGAAACCTTCGTCTTTATACGGATATTTCTTGAACAACAATTCGGCAACGACAGAACCTAAAACAGCATCCCCCAAAAACTCCAGGCGTTCATTACTGTTCTTAGCCCCCTCTTTGATTGTTACTGCAACAGACTTATGTCTAAATGCCATCTTGTACAAATGCACATTCCCGGGAACAAAACCTAGTAGGTTTTTTAGTTTCTTAACATATTCCCGATCCGGCGAAATATATAACTTGTATATCCTTGAAAAAGGCATCTCATCTAAAAATAAGGCGACAAGTTCTAATTAAAGAACCTGTCGCTAGCTCATATTACCAAACCATGTTTGAAGGATCAAACATTAAGCTTTATATTTTTTTACAATCACGGTAGCATTATGGCCACCGAATCCAAATGTATTACTCAACGCCGCATTCACTGTACGTTTTTGCGCCTTGTTGAAAGTAAAATTCAATTTATTATCAATTTCCGGATCATCTGTGAAGTGATTGATTGTCGGTGGGACAATATCATTTTGCACAGCTAAGATCGAAGCGATAGTTTCTATAGCTCCTGCAGCACCCAAAAGGTGTCCAGTCATTGATTTAGTTGAACTGATATTCAATTTATATGCGTGTTCACCAAACAGGTCAACAATAGCCTTTGTTTCACTGATATCGCCGACCGGTGTAGATGTTCCATGGACATTGATATAATCAATATCTGAAAAATCCATCTCCGCATCATTGACAGCCATTGTCATTGCCAGTTTAGCGCCCAATCCTTCTGGATGCGAAGCTGTGATATGGTGTGCATCTGCACTCATTCCACCACCTGCAATCTCTGCATAGATTTTTGCACCACGTGCTAAGGCATGCTCTAAGCTTTCTAAGATCAAGGCACCTGAACCTTCACCCGAAACAAAACCATCTCTGTCTTTATCAAAAGGACGGGAAGCTGTTTTGGGATCATCATTTCTTGTTGACAAAGCATGCATAGCGTTGAATCCACCAATTCCAGCTTCATTGACTGTAGCTTCTGATCCACCAGTAACAATCACATCTGCTTTGCCCATACGAATATAGTTGAAAGCATCAATCATTGCATTGGTAGCAGAGGCACAGGCCGATACTGCAGAAAAGTTAGGACCGCGAAGGCCATGACGCATTGAAATATGTCCTGGAGCAATATCAACGAGCATCTTCGGAATAAAGAAAGGATTGAAACGTGGTGTTCCATCTCCCTTTGCAAAGTTGGCAACTTCTTCTGTAAAAGTTGTCAGACCTCCAATTCCTGAGCCCCATATTACTCCGATACGATTTGTATCTAATTTTTCAAAATCTAAGCCAGCATCTTTAATTGCCTCATCAGTAGACGCAATTGCATACTGTACAAAAGGATCGACTTTACGAGCTTCCTTACGATCCATGAAATCATGTGGATCAAACCCCTTTACCTCACACGCAAACTGAGTTTTGAATTTTGACGCATCAAAATGCGTAATAGGAGCAGCTCCGCTTACACCATTTATTAACGCCTCCCAGTATTCTGAGACGGTATTACCAATTGGTGTAAGGGCGCCTAATCCTGTTACTACTACTCTTTTAAGCTCCATTTATTACGATTAGCCTAATTAAATTAGTTAGTTAACGTTTTTTTCTAAATAAGCGATTGCTTGACCAACAGTACCAATAGTCTCTGCTTGATCATCAGGAATAGCAACGTTGAATTCTTTTTCAAACTCCATGATCAACTCAACAGTGTCAAGTGAATCAGCACCTAAATCATTAGTGAATGAAGCTTCTGGTGTTACTTCGTTTTCGTCTACACCTAATTTTTCAACGATAATTGCTTTTACTCTTGAAGCGATATCTGACATGATTTTATAGTTTAATTGTTTAATAAATCTGTGCAAAGAAAAATAAATTTCATCAAAATTCAAACCTAAATTGATATTTAGATGAAAGTCACCATGTTAGGCGACCGAACTTATTCGCGTCTTATACTAGCTAACCCACTCTATATTAACTTAGTTCAAGTATAACAAAAATTATTTTGTATTCCAAACACTCAGCTAATTAACTCAAATTTTACACAAAAAGTATATTCCCACCTTAAAATTATTAGTACCTTCGTTAGCATAAGGACATATATTTTAGGAAAAAAGTGGTCAATAAGTTAGTAGCAAGGTTAGACATGGATATGGATGAAGAGTTAGATTTCACCCTCCTCGCCATTACCTGTCCGCTTAAAGATTACCGCCTCTGCCATTTTATCAACAAAGTGACAAACCTGGATTTTTCCAGAGGCAAGGAGAGCAAATACGACCATGACGGTCGCCCGAAAAATAAATCAGAAGAAGAACTTGAATATCATATCATCTTTGACGTAAAGAAAAAAATCAGCTATCACTTCACTGCTTTTCATTATCTCAGTCCGGATTCCGACACAGAATATTTTCTTATTAACAATAAAAGTATTGAGGGAACCTTTTTAATTCCCGAAAACCCCCATTTTGATTTCTTTGTCATCATCAAAAATTACATCTGCGAAGACGATGTTGAACATATAATCAAAAGGATCAGCAAATTACCGGAAGTGGTCATTGCAAAAGAAATATCACCAAAAATATTGAAATCTAAAGAAAATCTCATATTTTAGCAGACTGTAGGTTAGTGTAGCAAATACACCTAACTGTAAATCTAAATTAATTCGATTTAGTTTTGACAAAAGACAACAATACGGCTTGCCGTTTGTTGTCATAAATGAAGAACATTAAAAATACAAAATAACAGATGGAAAAAGTTCAAAAAAGGACTAAAATTGTCGCAACATTAGGCCCTGCTTCGGCAGACAAACAAGTTTTGACCAACATGATTGCCAAAGGGGTTGATGTGTGTCGGTTGAATTTCTCTCATGGCAGCCAGGCAGATCACCTTAAGGTAATCGAAACTATAAATGCAATAAATAATGAAACCGGATTCAATGTTGCCATCTTAGCTGACTTACAAGGTCCCAAGATTCGGATCGGAAAAATGAAAGAGGGTGGTGCTGTTCTCGTAAATGGTTCAAAAGTTGAAATTACCACACATGAACTCATTGGAGACGAAAACAGAATCTACATTACATACGAAAACTTTCCAAACGATGTTGAAGCCAACGAAATCATATTACTTGATGACGGAAAACTTCAACTTCGTGTTTTAGAGACCAACCATAAAGACACGGTTACTTGTGAAGTGGTGCATGGTGGTGTCCTTACTTCACGTAAAGGCGTAAACTTACCAAACACCAAAGTATCTATCCCTTCATTGACTGAAGAAGATTTAGATAACTTAAACTTTGCATTGGATCACGGAGCTGACTGGATCGCGATGTCATTCGTTCGTTCGGCAGAAGATATTGCACAATGCAAAGAAATCATTGCTGCAAAAGGAAGCCACGCACGCGTAATCGCGAAAGTAGAAAAACCTGAAGCAATCGAAAACATCGATGCAATCATCGAAGCTACCGACGCTGTCATGGTTGCTCGTGGTGACTTGGGTGTTGAACTTCCAATGGAAGAGGTACCAGGACTTCAGAAGATCATTGTCCAAAAATGTAGAGACCTTTCAAAACCTGTAATTATTGCTACGCAAATGCTAGAGAGCATGATTACAACACCTCGTCCTACTCGTGCTGAAGTAAACGATGTTGCCAATTCAGTATTGGATGGTGCAGATGCAGTGATGTTAAGTGGCGAGACTTCTGTGGGTGAATTCCCTGAAATTGTAATCGAAACAATGAGTAAGATTATTATCCACGTGGAACAAACTTCTTATCCTTATTATAATGAGAAAGTTAGTGAAATCCACGACGGAACACTTATTCCAGACGCGATTTGCGCTTCTTCAGTTTATCTTGCTCAAAAAACAAATGCTTCAGCAATCGCTGTGTTGACTTCTTCTGGAGCAACTGCATTTGAAATTACAAGCTATAGACCAAACGTAGACATCTTGGTATTTACCGGAACAGAAAAGCTATTGAAACAATTGAGTTTGCTTTGGGGTGTAAAAACATTTATCTACGACAAATTTGAGAGCACAGATGGTTCTATCCATGATGTCAATAGATTTATTGTAAAAAACAACTATGTTAAACCAGGATCAATTATCATCAATACGGCATCCACTCCGTTAATTGAAAAAGGTAAAACAAATACAATCCGTGTTTCTCAGTTGTAAGAAATAGGATCATAAAAAAGAAAGGCATTCTCATCGTGAGAATGCCTTTCTTTTTTTATTTCTTAGGGTACAAGGAGTCAATCTTTAATTTGAAATCTTTTACTTTCAAACTATCTTCCAATAGCCTAAACCGCAATGTATCCTGTTGTGATTTTCTTCTCTTGGGCGATTTTTCTGTTCCCGGCATAGGTGCCAGACCATCCAGCTTTTTGAATTTCTGAACAGGCATATTATACTTAGCCGATGTGGTATCTAATCCAAGGACTGGCATCTTGGATTGCTTATCCTGCAGTAACGGACGATGCTCTTTTAGCTTAATCTGACCGAAAGCAATCCCCACTGTAAAAGACAATGCCAATGATAATACATAAGTTTTCATAACATAATCTATTTTAACTTCTAATTTACAACAACATAACCAAGATTTAAAGCAATTGCTGTTAAACATTGTTAAAACAACTCCAAAACAAATTAGCATCTTTATATTTGTAACAATTCAAGTAAAGCAACAGATGGAATGTGGGAATGGCTCAGAATCACAGGATGTAATGAGCTCATGATGCTATTGAAAATATATATTTGCAAAACATAATTTCATGAAGAAAAATAGTATTGTATTAATCATTGGACTAATGTCTTTGGCACTAATCGGCGTATTGGCTATGCAATTCTATTTCCTGAGAGATTCCTACCGTCAAAAATCACAGCTCTTTGACGAGTCAGTCAATGCTGCACTTACTGCTGTTGCTGGAAAACTCGAGCGACGTGAAGTTGTCGATTTCGCGAAAGTACAACAGGAGCGTAATATCGAAAAATCCAAACAGGAACAGGCAAAGCAACAACAGTTGACCGAACAGCTCCAACTACAAACTCAGATTGAGAACCTGAGAGGCAAATTGGACCATATATATCAAAAATATAAATTAGAAGAAGATAGATTAAAAGCAACCTATCCAAATATTATTAATATTGAAAACTGGTTTTACGAAACCTATGTCAAACGAACTCAATACCAAGATCTCGTTGAAATTAACATCGTTAAAACCCCGACAAGTGGACTATATTACCAAGAAGATATTCTTGTTTCTGCAACAAAAACGATTCCACGTGTAGAAGGAAAAGACGACAGTACTCGGTTTCTCGTTGTTCATATCGATGATTTCAAAAGGTTGCTAGCAAAAAGTATTATCGCTCTTCCCCCAAGATCTAATCCAAAACTATCGAAACGAATTTTTGAGCTAGAAACCAAATTAAATAAACTGTCGAAAAAAAATGCAGGCTATGGCTTCAATGTTTATGACTCTGTCGCCATGCTTGGTGGTAAAAAGGCTGATTATATCGAAGACGTCGCTATCGGAATGGAGTTGGCAAAAAGACCGCTTAAGGATCGGTTGAATATTATTATTGTTCAGGAACTCCTAAAAGAAGAATTGATCCATCGTGACATCAAAGCACCGTTTAATATCGAGATATGGAGCACCAGCAATATTTTGCTAAATAATATTCTCAATGAGGCCGAACTAAATAATCCCATAAATACCACAAAGTATTCTACAGCGTTATTTAAAGGTGATGTTGGTGCTGCCCCAGGGAAGCTGACCATATACTTCCCAAACAAAAAGGCGATCATAGCAGATAATATGAGCTACTTGCTACTTCCTATGCTCACACTTTTATTTCTATTGGTCGGATGTTTTGCTTATACACTCATCATTATCTTTAGACAAAAGAAGGTATCTGAGATGAAAACTGACTTCATTAATAACATGACCCATGAGTTTAAAACTCCTGTGGCCACGATCATGATTGCCAGTGAATCACTTAAGGATCCTGATATCAATGCGGACCACAAACGTGTACAGAAATTGGCCAATATCATCTACGATGAGAATGTTCGCCTCGGAAATCATATTGAACGCGTATTAGACTTAGCAAAACTAGAAAAGGAAACACTGAAACTCGACCGCGAAGATGTGCATATAAATGACCTCGTTGCCGCTGTCACAGACAGTATGCAGCTCCGGATGCAGAATATCGGCGGAAAATTCAGTGTCGATCTCGCGGCAACAAAAGATATTGTTGTCGGGGATGAACTGCATTTCTCCAATGTATTTTACAATCTAATGGACAATGCAATTAAGTACAGTAAAGGAGATTTACATGTAAATATCAGTTCTAAAAATATTGGCGACAACATTGTTATCACTATCGCAGACAATGGAATCGGCATGAGTAGGGATCACCTTCAAAAGATATTCGATCAATTTTATCGTATCCCCACAGGAAATGTCCACAACGTTAAAGGTTTTGGTCTGGGCTTAAGCTATGTTCAGGATATTTTGAGAAGACTCAATGGAAGAATCACCGTAAAAAGTGAGAAAGATAAGGGCACAACCTTTGAAGTAATTTTGCCCGTAAAAAAATAACACGTTCCTTTTTTGTATATTCAGGGAACATTAGTGAAAATTAATAGATTCATTATGCAAAAGATATTATTAGCAGAGGATGATCCCAATTTGGGGGATCTTTTAAAGGACTATCTCGAATTAAAGGGAAAATTTGACGTTACGCTCTGTATTGACGGGGATGAAGCCGTTTCTCAGTTCAAAAAAAATGATTATGATTTATGCATTTTCGATGTCATGATGCCTAAAAAAGACGGTTTTACCGTGGGCCGTGAGATCAGAAAAACAAATAGCACAGTACCTATTATCTTCGCCACCGCAAAAGGCATGATGGAGGACAAGACAGAAGCGTTTGAATTAGGTGGGGATGATTATATCACAAAACCTTTCCGTGTCGAGGAGTTACTTCTTCGGATTAATGCGCTATTGAAACGAAGTGTCAGAGATAAAGAGGACGAAGTAGTTGCAGATAAGTTTGAAATTGGAGATTACTTCTTCGATTATACGAGTCAGCAGATTTCCTACAAGGGTCAAATGCAAAAACTATCGACAAAAGAGGCTGAATTGCTTCGCCTACTTTGTTTAAAAAAGAATGATGTATTGACCAGGGAAGAAGCTTTATTAAAAATATGGCATGACGACAATTACTTCACAGGTAGAAGTATGGACGTATTCCTGAGCAAACTTCGTAAATACCTAAGAGAAGACAGCAAGGTTGAAATCGTCAATGTCCACGGTAAAGGTTACAAACTCCTGGTGAGTTAAAGGCATAGAGGGTGAGATACCAATGCGTGATTTCACCCTCCTTTCCAATAAAAAGAAAGAAATAAATCATTTCTATCCTTAGTAGAATATAAAAAATAGATGCACTTTTATAAAAAATTTGCATATCAAAAAGAAATGTTCTAACTTAGCATCGCTTATAGAGAAAGGCAGAGGGAATAGACCCGATGAAGCCTTAGCAACCTGTCCCTTGACAAGGTGCTAAATTCTACCCTACTTGATATGGGAATGATAAGCCGAAGTCACCGAATTCTAGTGTGTCCTTCTCTCTCTAGCAAGAAATATAGTTGAAAAGAAATATTAAAAACATTATTATGTTATTGACTAACAATTTAGGTTACCCTCGTGTGGGCGCGTTCCGCGAATTGAAAAAAGCCAATGAGGCCTATTGGGCTAAAAAATCTTCTGTTGAGGAATTATTGGACACAGCAAAAAAAATTCGTGAAGGCAATTGGAAAACACAAAAAGATGCTGGAATAGATTTGATCCCTTCCAACGACTTCTCTTTTTACGATCAAGTATTGGATTTAACCCTTACTGTTGGCGCAATTCCTGCTCGTTACCATTCTTTGTTGAATAAAGTAGACAACAACTACAGCTTAGACTTATATTTTGCAATGGCGCGCGGTTTCCAACAAGAAGGAATCGATGTGACTGCAATGGAAATGACCAAGTGGTTAGATACCAACTACCACTATATGGTTCCTGAATTCACAAAAGATCAAGAGTTCAAATTGACTTCTGAGAAATTCTTAAATGAATACAACGAAGCAAAATCATTGGGTATTGAGACAAAACCTGTTTTATTAGGTCCAATCACTTACCTTTTGATCGGTAAAGAAAAAGAAGCTGGTTTCGACCGTATCGACCTATTAGACAAATTAGTTCCTGTATATGAGCAAATCTTGTCTAAATTGGCAGAAGCTGGAGCACAATATGTTCAGATCGACGAACCTTTCTTGGCTTTAGATTTAGATGCAAAAGTAAAAGCATTATACCAACCTACGTTTGAGAAATTGGCTGCTGCTGCCAAAAACATCAAATTGATCGCGACAACTTACTTCGAAGCTTTAAAAGACAACGAAGATATCGCGGTTAACTTACCGATCCATGCATTACACTTGGATTTAGTACGTGGAGAAAACCAATTGGATACCGTTTTAGCTAAAGTTCCAGCTTCATTGACATTGTCTTTAGGTATTGTTGAAGGCCGTAATATCTGGAAAAACGATTACGAAAAATCATTGGTTAAAATCAAACAAGCAGTTGATGCTTTAGGCAAAGACCGCGTTTGGATTGCTCCTTCTTCCTCTTTATTGCACGTTCCTTTTGACTTAGATAATGAGCACAATGAGCAATCATTACCTGCTGAAGTTAAAAACTGGTTAGCATTCGCAAAACAAAAATTAGCGGAGGTAAAAGATCTAGCTGTCTTAGCAGAAGGCGAAGTTGATGCAGAAACAACAAAACGTTTTGAAGCAAACAAAGCTGCTGCAGAAAGCCGTCGTACTTCTCCATTGATCCACAAACCAGAAGTTAAAACACGTACAAGCAACATTACTGATGATGATGCAAAGCGTACATCCGTTTTTGCTGACCGTAAAGCGGCACAACAAGCGAAATTCAACTTGCCAGCATTCCCTACGACAACAATCGGTTCTTTCCCACAAACAAAAGATGTGCGTAAATGGAGAGCTGATTTGAAAAAGGGATCGATCACACAAGAAGAGTACGATAAAGCAATTGCTGAAGAAACTGAAAACACAATCCGTCTTCAAGAGCAATTAGATATCGACGTATTGGTTCACGGTGAGTTCGAACGTAATGACATGGTTGAATACTTCGGTGAACAACTAGCTGGATATGCATTTACACAAAACGGTTGGGTACAATCCTATGGTTCACGTTGTGTAAAACCTCCAATTATTTATGGAGATGTATACCGTCCAGAAGATATGACTGTACGTTGGTCTTCATACGCTCAATCATTGACAAACCGTCCAGTTAAAGGGATGTTGACTGGTCCTGTAACAATCTTACAATGGTCTTTCGTACGTAACGACCAACCACGTTCAACAACAACTTACCAAATCGCATTGGCGATCTTAGACGAAGTACAAGCTTTGGAAAAAGCAGGTATCAAAATCATTCAGATCGATGAGCCAGCGATCCGTGAGGGATTACCATTGCGCAAAGCAGATCAAAAAGATTACTTAAACTGGGCTGTACGTGCATTCCGTGTATCTTCATCCAATGTAGAGGATGATACGCAGATCCACACACACATGTGTTACTCTGAGTTTAACAACGTGATCGAAGATATCGCAGCAATGGATGCAGACGTAATTACAATTGAGACTTCACGTTCGCAAATGAAATTATTGAATGCTTTTGCAGGTGATTTCAAATACCCGAACGATATCGGTCCTGGTGTATACGATATACACTCACCACGCGTACCAAGCAAAGATGAGATGGTAGACCTATTGCGCAAAGCAAAAGCAGTAGTTCCTTCGGAACAACTTTGGGTTAACCCTGACTGTGGTTTGAAAACTCGTGCTTGGCCTGAAACTAAAGCTGCTTTAGAATCAATGGTTGAAGCTGCGAAAATCTTAAGAGCAGAATAATTCTTAAACTATATTGATAAAAGCCCAAGATGAAATTTCATCTTGGGCTTTTTTTTGAATACTTTATCCGACATTAAGCGTCTTCGTCTGTTATTTACTCCGCTTTTTGCCCATCTTATTCATTTCCAATTTTCCTTTAATCCGATCTTCAATAGACTTTATGATCGTGGACAGATCGCTGTTCAGATTATCCAATTTAGCCATTTTGAGGATTTTTAAAGCCTTTTTGTATTTCTTTAATTTCTCAAGTAGCAACACCTTCTTGATCCAGATTACAGCCAGGGACATCCCCGGCAATGTCAACGCATATTTGATGGTTTTCTTTGCCGCTTCGTAATCCCCCATGTCTATCAGGGTCTGTATAAAATAAGGATACACCTCCAAAGCATGCACATTGTGGCTTAAAGCTTCCTGAAAATATTTCTTTGCTTGTTCATAATCAAACAGCTGCTCCGCATAGACCCGCCCCATTAGGCACAATGCCATGGTATTGGATTCATCGTATGACAAGGCATAGGATAAGGATTCTAGCGTATCCTCCAGATAATATGGATAATTATCCAAGGCCTGGAGAACATATTTATTCACTGAATTCATCGTTTTTTTAAAACATTACATGAGTATTGAGCTTCTTGCGGCTACCTCTAGCCACACAGATGCCATTTCCTTTTATCGGTTAGATCATCTCAAATGATCTCGTGGCAATACAGACATCACAATCCGATGTCATATACAAATGCCAAAAGTGGTCCGGAAAAGAAGATTAAGAGAGTGCGGTATTCCGGAGAATATGCCCAAGACTCTTCTTTAAGGACGAAGCTGGGGTTTTTAGTATAGCAAACATATTCTTCCGTTTTTTTATTTTATATTAATACCTTATTGTGCTGCAAAGATTCAAAATATTTATCAAATTACAAAATATTTGATTATTAACAACTTACAAATGCGCTATATCATTGGCATATTATTGTCATATCGTTTTTTTTAACATCATCAATCTTTTAGTCATTTTCGTTTCATGGAAAGTCAAACAGTAAATCAACTCATCAAACAATCTAGAAAGCTCAGAGGACTGACACAACAGGATCTCGCCAATCAAGCCGGCCTATCTCTAAGAACAGTACAACGAATCGAAAAGGGGACAGAGGAGATCAGTGGTTTCAGTTTAAGACAAATCAGTCAGATTTTAGAAATTCCTTTAGAACAATTAATTATGCCAAATGTAAATCAAATCAGTATCGACAAAAATCAAAGCGGAAGTATAAAGGCACTTTATCTAGCTTCCTTAACTTTTCTAGTCAACCCGCTATTAGGCCTGTTGGTCCCAGCGATCATGGGCTACACCAAGCAAAATAAAGATGCCCAATACAGCAAGCATCTAAAAAAGATAATCATCATACATGCCACCGGTCTTTTATTTCTCGGCGCCTTTATAGGTTATATTTTTGCGGCAGATTTTTTAAAAATTGGATTGCCTTCATCGTTAAATTACATCTTTACAGGCTGGCTTTTTCTGCTAATCCCTCTATGCTATTACTTCGTGATTATCATCTTCTCAGCAGTAAACTATTTTAGAATTAGAGGAGCCGATGTAAGTTAGGATTAATTGGTATTCAGCTTGCGCGAATCGAAATTCATGATTCATGTAAGCTGAAATACAGCTGTATGAATAGATTTTATAAAATCAGAAGAACTCTTCTCCCAAAAGAAATAATAGGAAAAAGAAATCGTAAATAGCGTATTATCATGGCTTCTTTTGGACAATCAATACCCAGTCATTTTCTAGCATGAGGTAGCCCATCTCATAGATAAATTTATAGGTTTGCCCTTTATTATTAGCAAATGTATGTGTGTGGAATTTGAAATCAAAACCCAGTCTCTTTAATTTTTCACCTTGCACCTTTATCATCCCTTTCCCCTCTCCGTTTAGTACATCCATTAGAATACGGCGGTTCTTGCGCAAGATATTATTCAGATTGCGTACTAGATTAGTTTGATCGCTATTCAGTTTATTGTTATATGCATTTCGGCAAGAGTCATCACAAAAGCGCTTATCCGATCTTCCTTTTATATTTTGCCCACATTCCAAACAGATTTTTTCCATAGTGTTTAATATGAAATTTAAACGACAACAAACGGTTACAACCGACTATAGTCGAATACAAATGGTAAACAGACGATTATTATTTCCTCTCCTTTTCATCTTTGCTCAAGGTCATTCCACATCCATTAAAGGTTATGGCCTATAACTAAAATAAGAATTATTAGAAACATTTAAAAATCAGACAAAATGAGCACATTACGTAACAAAGTACAATTAATCGGTCATTTAGGAAATGATCCTATCATCAAAACCACTTCAACAGGGACAAATTACTCAGTTTTACGACTTGCCACAAATGATCTTTTCAAAAACAAAGCGGGTGAATGGGTTGAAGAAGTACAATGGCATACCCTTGTCATTTGGGGTAAGCAGAATAATACCATTGAAAAGAAATGTCGTCGCGGGACCAAACTAATGGTTGAAGGGAAACTTACCTATCGTAACTATGAAAATGCTGAAGGAATAAAAACGTATATTACCGAAATCAAAGTTGACAGCTTTTTGATTCTATCAGATCAAACTTCCTCAAACGAGGATATTCCAGTACTACAAGAGGAGGATGAGGATGAGCTCCCATTTTAATTTAGGGATAAAAAGAAAGTAGGACATCTAACGTTGTCCTACTTTCCGCTTTATATCAAAAAAACTATTTTGTTGCACTCGCAGTTAACTCTGCTGCTAGCTTTTGAGCATACTCTGTCCATAGCTTTGCATCTTCCGGAGTTAATTTAGTAAGAGCAGTAGCTGTTTTTGTAGCCCACTCCTGTTGCTTTCCAGCTAACTCTTGGATTTTAGTCGCATCTCCACTTTTAGCAGCAGCAACATATTCATTCACATATTTTGTGTAATCGTCCGCCAACTGTTGTGCTTCTGGAGAACTAAACTTAGGCACTGCAGTAGTCGTAGTTGTTTCTGTTGTTGTTGTCTGCGCAACACCACCTTCAGTATCAGTTGTAGTGACTGTATCCTTTGTTTCTACTTTTTTGCTATCTGCATTATTACAAGAAGCAAAGAAAATTGCAGCAATTGCTGCAGATAATATCATTTTTTTCATGAAACGAATAAGTTTATAATAAATTAAAATTATTTACCAACTTAAATTTGGATTATTTTATTTTATAATCCAAATATATTTTTTCACAAAACAAATAAATATTAAAAAACCTCAGTTTTTCTCTTCCCCATGCGTTTAAGTTTAAATCTCCGATGATTGAAATAGCACCTGATTGTAACAAAACCATGGCTTTAATTACGATTCTGCTTCCTCCAGGCCTCCAAAGGAAGATACTCTCCAGAAACGATGTCCAGAATCTGGATATTCTTACAATCACTCTTATTCAAATAGAAATGATAGTAAGGTTCAAATCTTTCTTCACTATTATATCCAGCGGTAAGAGAATACAGCTCTCTTCCATCCTGTTTCAAACTATCGATCATGAACGAAATATTGGCTTTGTGATCAGTCAAGCTATCCAAGTTTCTTTTACTTTCCTCAACCTCTTTCAGCGCCAGGATTAATTTCATCGCCTCTTCTGTTGAACAACCTGCCATCTCGCCTATTTTGGCTGAGGTTTCAATTTGCTCTACAGCTGGTTTTTCAGGGATTTGGTCACTTTTTGCTTTAGTGGATGTATTGCTTTGACAACTGATAAAAGCAAGGAATGATATCAAAAGGACAAATAAGATCTGTTTTTTCATCTGTATAAATTATTTGTTCATCAATTATTTTTAGATTAACGTGTTATTCGTAAGTATTTATTTCCAATGGCATTCATGAGCTCGTTTACCCATTAAATTGGTATTTTAAGGTATTCGTGAGCTCAATCATTCGGTTCTTCGGTTCGCTCGATTCACGCTGCTTTTGGCGCTATAAGTGTTGATCTCATCAGTACAAATGAGCTGGTGTTTGGTCCCGATCACCAATGTTAATCTATATTCTTTCAAATTTACCATACAATTTCCAAAAGTTTCCCTTCTCGGCCAACACAAAGTCGACTTTTTTCCAAGCGTTTAACACCAAACTTATTTCTCTTTCTACCATGGTATATTTCCCAATAAAGAATTCCTCTGCCGAAAAACACAGTCCAAAGGCATTATTTAGTGTATGCAGGCTTTCAATATCAATTTCTTCAAAAAATAGAATCGATTGTGCTGTTATGACAAAATCACCTGGTACCGGTATAGCATCCATATACTCCATTGCTATAAAACGATTACGGCTTTGCAGCGGGAACTCAATGACCGGAAGTTCATTTAGTTTTGATACATAAGTACAAGCATCTAACAACACTTCTCGCTCCAACAACGGAACCTGCGACAGTCGCTTACCACCTAATGTAGGAATATCGGGCTGAAAATAGTCGTTAAAATTGAGGATCTCATTAACGGATAGATTTTTTTCAATCAGATGCTGCACAGGAATGCCAAAATAATTTGCAATTTTCAAGACAATCTCGATTTTTGGTTCAGCACGCATCTCTTCGTAAGATGAAATATTACCTCTAGTAAGATTAAAAACATCTCCAAAAGCCTGTTGACTCAATCCTTTCACCTTTCTCAGCTTCTTAATATTATTCCCGACGTTACTCATTTTAAAAAAAAATTAATTTTTTCTTGCAAAATATTTTTGCAATTCACTATCTTTATGCAAAGAATATGTGCAATATATAAAAAACTTGATTATGTACTTCTCAAAAATTGAAAATTATATCGCCAATATCGGTTATAACATCACTCATAAAGATGAAAAAGAGGGTGTTTTTGTTATCGAAAACGAAGATGATGGTATTCGCAATCTCATTGTAGGTATTGCGCAGCCTATCATAATTTTCGAGCAGTACCTATTTACCATAAACAACGAAAACATGGACATGTTCAAATCGTTGCTCATCAAAAATAGAGATATCATCCATGGCGGGTTTGCCTTGACAGAGGATGGCAAAAAGGTCATATTCCGATATACCATGCAAATACATAATCTCGATCAAAATGAATTTGATGCGGCTATTAATTCGCTCAGTCTTTTGATCAGTGAATATTATAATCAGTTAATAAGTTTTTCAAAATTATAGAATAATGAATATTTTTAAGAGAATTTTCAGAATCGGTCAAGCAGAAATCCACGCTGTAGTGGACAAAATGGAGGACCCCATCAAAATGACGGAACAAGGTATCCGTGAGATGAAAGAAGACCTAGAGCAATCGTTGGAAGCTTACGCAAAAGTAAAAGCGCTAGCCATACGTACGCAAAATAATTGTGAGAAGAAAAAAGAAGAGGCCAATGAATTTGAAAACAAAGCCATTTTATTATTGCAAAAGGCTCAAAAAGGCGACCTTTCTACAGAAAAGGCAGAGAGCTTAGCCAAAGAAGCCTTATTACTAAAAAAACAGTTATTGATCGAAGCCACCGAATTGGAAAAACAGGCGACGATCCATCAGAGTTCCGCAGAGGAGTTGCATAAAAATGTAGATATACTTAAATTCAATATATCTAAATGGGAAAGTGAGCTATCAACCTTAAAAGCACGGGTTAAAGTATCCAATGCGGCTAAAATGGTCAACCGACAACTAGCCAACATTGATTCCAACAGCACCATTTCCATGCTGGAACGCATGAAGGAAAAGGTCGAAGAGGATGAGGCTTTGGCCAAAGCCTATGGCGAAATCGCAACGGGCAACAAAAGTAGGATAGATGAGATCAATGAGAACATCGGTGGTTCGGACTCCGTCAACAATGAATTGGAAGAGTTAAAACGAAAATTAAATGGCGATGCGGAGATTTGAGTATAAAACAGTCAAAATCGAGCCCAAAGGTTTCTGGGGGACCAAATTAGATCCGGACAAAATCGACGAGATCCTGAATGATCTAGGTAATCAGGGCTGGGAATTGGTTGCGATGCAAGACTTGGAGGTCAATGGTCACTCTTGGTCGTTTCATTACACGTTCAAACGAGAAAAAATTTAAAAGAAAATACGATGACAGAATTAATCAATATCTTATTCAACCCATTATCAAATGGCATCATGACTGTCCTGACAGGACTTTCTGTAGTGTATTGGTTTTTTATGTTTCTTATGGGCGATGGTGTACATCTATTTGATGCGGATGCCGATATAGATCTACACCCTACTCCCGATGTCAGCGACGTAGATGGCTCGCATGATATGAACGCTGATGGATCAGATCACCCACACCATCATACGGATTCCGATACGCATACCGAACCGGGCTTCTTTGCCAAGGCAATGGATTATATCAATGTCGGAAAAGTACCGATTATGCTTATTGTGACCATGTTTAAATTCATTGGCTGGGTGATCACCATTGTATCTTCATTGTATATTGACGTCGCATCCTGGGGAATAAAATCGGTGTTGATCTTAATTCCTGTTTTTATCGTTACGTTTTTCTTAATGCATTTTCTGACCAAACCGCTCGCAAGAATGTTTAAAAATATTGGCTATAATGGCGAAGCAAGCCATGACTTCCTGGGTCGCATGGGAAAAATGCGCGCAAGTATTGAAGGCAAAAAAGTAGGTTCCGCTGAATTTATCATCCAACAAGACCCTATCCGTCTCAATGTCGTGAGTCATAATGGTGAAAAGATCGGCTATGGGGATGATGTCATTATCGTGGACGAATCCAAGGACAAAAAATATTATTATGTTACGAAGGAAATCACCATAGACAATATTTAAAATTGAAGCGCAAAACAGAACCGCCTTGTCAGCCATAAGTTTGCACAAGAAAAATCTAAATACTAAAATCTAAATAAATACTAATCATATGCTATATCAACCTCTTTTATTTTTAAGTGGCTTAAACGGAATTATATTGCTAATTGTCGGTTTAGCTGTCTTTCTAATCTTTGCATTCTTCGTTGTACTGAGTGCATTCTATAAAAAAATCCCACAAGGAAAAGCGATTGTCCGGACGGGGGTCGGCGGGACAAAAGTTGCCTTCAATAAGGGGATGTATGTCGTCCCTGTTTTCCACAAGATGGAGATCATGGATATCTCCATCAAAAAAATTGAGATTGCCCGTATGCAGAGCGAGGGATTGATCTGTAAAGATAATATCCGTGCAGATATTAAGGTGGCATTCTTTGTTCGTGTCAACAAAAATGTAGATGATGTGATCAACGTTGCCCAGAATTTGGGCTGTGACCGTGCAAGTGAGCCTGAGACTTTAAAAAGCATCTTTGAATCTAAATTTTCTGAAGCGCTAAAGACCGTAGGTAAGAAATTCGATTTTATCGAATTGTATGAAGCCCGTCGTGAGTTTCGTGATGAAATCCTCAATATCATTGGTACCGACCTGAACGGTTATATCCTTGATGACTGTGCGATCGACTACCTGGAACAAACAGATATCGAACACTTAAATCCCAGTAACATCCTGGATAGTGAAGGTATCAAGAAAATCACCGAGCTGACAGCAAAACAAAATATCAATGCCAACTTCATCCGTCGTGACGAAGAGAAATTGATCAAAAAGCAAAACGTCGAAGCACGTGAGGCGATTTTAGAACTTGATCGTCAACTTGCCGAAAAAGAAGAAAAACAAAAACGTGAAATTGATAATATCAAGGCACGTGAAGAAGCTGAAATAGCAAAGGTACGTGAAGAAGAACGCTTGAAATATGAAAGCGTCCGCATTTCGACCGAAGAGCAACTGGCCGTACAGGAAGAAAATAAGCTGCGTCAGATAATCATCGCCGAGAAGAACAAGCAACGTACAGATGCTGTCGAAGCAGAACGTGTTGAAAAAGACCGTGCACTGGAACAAACCGAACGTGAGCGTATTGTTACCTTGGCTCAGATTGACAAAGAACGTTCTATTGAGACTGAGAAGAAAAGTATCCAGGGTGTGATCAAAGAGCGTGTCCAATTGGAAAAAGGTGTTATCGAAGAGCAACAAGGAGTCAAAGATATTGAAGTATTCCGCGAAGTAGAACGGAAGAAACAAGCAGGCGTTATTGCAGCATCACAAGAAGCCGAAGAGAAATTAATTTCTACAGTAAAAGCTGCTGAAGCAGCGAAAATTGCTGCAGAACAAGAAGCGGAGAAAAAAGTAATTGACGCTGAAGCAGCACGTAAGATCGCTGAAAAACGTGCACAGGAATTATTAATAGATGCCGAAGCGAAAAAAGAAGCGTCCCTCAAAGAGGCCGAAAGCCGTAAGATCATAGCGGAAGCACAAGCGAAAGAAGAAGCCGCAATAGGTTTGTCTGAAGCCGAAGTAATGGTTGCAAAAGCCGAAGCCGAAGAGAAGCAAGGCACTGTACAGGCAACTGTGATCGAGAAAAAAGCCGAAGCCATGCGCAAAGAAGGTTTAGCACAGGCGGAAGTTGTTCGTGAAAAAGCTCTTGCCGAAGCGAAAGGTATTGAAGAGAAAGCCGAGGCCATGAAAAAACTGGATGGTGTGGGTAAAGACCACGAAGAGTTCAAATTACAATTACAGAAAGAACGAGACATTGAACTTGCACAGATCAATATCCAAAAAGATATTGCACAAGCACAGGCTGGTGTATTGTCCGAAGCGCTTAAAACAGCGAAGATTGACATCGTTGGTGGTGAAACCATGTTCTTCGAAAACATTGTGCGTCAGGTATCCAATGCCAAAGGTTTTGACCATTTGATCGACACTTCGAAACATGCAACTGATATCAAAAATTCGCTATTGGGCCCAGACGGGAAAGGTGATCTTGCTGAAAAAGTACGTGGATTAGCAGATAAATATGGTATCTCATCGAATGATATCAAGAACTTAACAGTTTCTGCAGCTTTGATCAAATTACAGCAAGCGGCCACAGATGCCGAGAACGGTGAAGATGCAGGTTTTATCAATTCCCTATTTGGATTGGCAAAAAACTTAGGCATTTCCAATAAAAAGCTGTAACCATATTCATCATCTTGAGCCTTTTAAAGAATCAAATCTTAACAGGCTCAAGATGATACCCTAAAAACCAAAGTAATCATATGATTCGTTTTGTCCTATTTTCTATTTTCCTGTGCTTAAACACCCTGTTGGTAACTGCCCAGACGGTGCAGCAACGATTGGATTCATTATTCCAATCCCTAAATCAGGACGGTGAATTCAGCGGAGCATTCTTGGTCGCCGATGGTGGAAAAGTTGTTTTTGAGAAATATATAGGTTTCGAAAACCCTGCAAAAACGAAAAAAATAAATAGCAATAGTCGTTTTGAATTGGCCTCGGTGAGTAAACAGTTTACAGCGATGGCCGTTATGCAATTGGAAGAACAGGGCAAACTCTCCTATGAGGATGATATTACCAAATATTTCCCACATATAAAATTCAAAAATGTCCGTATCAAAAATCTATTGCGTCATACCTCGGGAATACCGGAATTTTTGGCTTGGGATCAGCAATGGATTGACAAGAAAAAAATAAATACAAATCAGGACTTCCTCAAAATAATTGAGACAAAGATTGACAGCACCTCCTTTAAGCCAGGTGATCAATACACTTATTCGAATACAAACTACCTGCTTCTAGCTCTGATTGTAGAAAAAGTATCTGGGCAATCTTTTGCTTCCTATATGCAGCAGCATATATTCAAACCCGCCGGAATGAAAAACACGTCTGTATTTTCGGCGCGTTCATCCAATGCTGACCTTAAAAACTACGCAAAAGGAATGGCCTATGATGCGAAGACCAAGAGCTTCAAAAGTGTTGATGACTTTCCCGCATTTAGCTATCTAACCTATTTTGATGGCGGAAGTGGCCCCTATGGAATAAGTAGTACAGCTCAAGATCTCTTCAAATGGAATCAGGCTATCCAAAACAATACGCTATTAACGCGTCAAAATTTCATGAAGGCCATCTCTGTCGATACGCTCAATAATGGCAAATCCATTAAAATGGCAGGTTTGTACTATGGTTTTGGCTGGCTCTTTACCGACAGTACCAACAGTGAAAGCAAGATGCATTTTCACAGCGGGGGATATCCAGGCTATAAAACGATCAACATTCGAGATTTTAAAGAACAAAAATATTTCATCGCTTTAATGAACAAATGGAATACGGTTGATGTATATCCGTTGACATCCGCTGTGAATGCAATTCTTCAAAAAAGAAAAGCTCCAGTTATTGAACGTGAAAAATTAACGGGAGCGATCATTCTTGTGGAGTTTCAGATCAAACAGCTTTTAGGGACATATGAATACACAAAACAACCTGAATTGAAGTTCAAAATTACAGCGGATGATAATGGTAGTCTATTTGCCCAGTTATCGGGACAGTCAGCCATCGAAGTCTATCCGAAAAACGAGTTAGAGTTATTTTATACGGCTGTGCAAGCCGAGCTGAAATTCAGCAAAGAAAATGATCAGATCACAGCGCTGACGCTGTATCAAAATGGTCAGGAATTAAAATTCAATAAAGTTAAATAAGTCAAGAACTAGCGGAACTTATGCCAGAAGAAAACGTAATAAATCAGAACGATAGCCTTGATCAAGGTGCATATGAGATTATCCGAAAGCGGCTTCTTACACAAAAAGAAGAACTAGCGACCAAGCTCCAACAGTTGAATGAAGCCCGTAAAGAAGTCTTCAATTCAACGAGCTTTGTCCTCAAAGCCAATCAACGGATCACCACAGAAAACAACTGTGTTGCCCGCGGCATTCTGGCCTTGGATAATCAATGTATTTTTGGGTATAACGTGCATTTTGGACTGCGTACCGAGATCAAGCTGGAAGATGTTTTCAGTGTTTATGCATTTGAGAATAATCAATTTATTCCGCAGTCCCTCGACCTGATCAACGATCAAAATTTTATCTCAGATTATCAAAATCTATATAAATACTATAGGGACTCCATATTCTCCAAATTTCGTAGGACGGAGAACTATTTGTATATGATCTTTCAGACCAGCAAAAATCCTGCTGACCTTAAAGCATTCAAATGGTTAATCAAAGATGGTAAGCTCCAATATCAGGATGACCGCAGCATTCATGAAGCCAAATTGCCCAACCAATTTGAATTTGACTGGACAAAAACAACGCTCGATGATCGCCGACTCGGAAAATATCCCCATATATCCATTATGGATAAGATCTTTATTGAGGCAATCAATGGCGACATCACCTTCAAGATCGAAAACAATACAGACAGTGGCAAAGGGATCTATTCCGAAAAAGTGGTCAATGCAGACCAACAATTGGACGATGCCGATTATTACTATGCAGATCTCGGCAATCTTATTGCTGTACGCATCAAACCCTACCAGGAAGATTTCAGGGCCTTTGTCTATAACCAACGGACAAAGGAAGTAATCAACCTCAAATCACTGAATGAATCAGCAATATTATTACCGGACAATCAAGGGATTATTTTTTCCAATGGATACTACTTACAAAATGGTACACACAAGGTTTTTGACGCCCAGTTTGAACATGTATCGTTCCTGCGTAGGATAGCCTCCCCAAATGGTGAAGATTTTCTGTATATATTCTGTCAGGAGGAAACCAATACCTATATCCTACTGTCCTATAACATCATCCAACAGCATGTCGAAACCCCGATTATCTGCAATGGATTTACCCTGTTCAAAGATGGTAGCTTAATTTATTTCCGAACCGAGGCGGAAGCCACCAGACATCATCAGGTGCAGATCTGGGAAACACCTTATATGGCCATGCTCAAAGAAAATGAGCAGAAGAAAGATGATCCCCTTTATAAAGTAGGTAATAAACAAATCGTGCAGGCGATGGCCGAGGCACAGGAGGTCATACAACTGATCAACAAAGAAGACAGTTACGAAGGTTTATACGAAGATATCCTCAAAAAATCCACAGTTTTATTGGATTCCTATTTTTGGATAAAAGATGACGCCTTATCAAATCTTGGCCAGCCATTAACACAGATCAAGGAAGTCGCCAATACCGCTATTGATGAGTTCGTCAAAGTACAGGCGCAACGCAAACATGCAGCAGAATTAAATATAGCAGCAGAAAAAAAGATGGAAGAACTCACCTTCTCCATCAATAGTACTGTTGTAGACAAACTCGATCAGCTCGTCCATCAATTGGCCGACTCCCGTCGTCTTCAGGGTGAGATCATCGACCTTAAAAATGTAAAATATATTGATACGGTCAGGATAGATAGTCTGTTGGAAAAATTGCAGGGCATCACCTCCGAACTGGCCGAAAAAACCATTACTTTTCTCCTACGTGATGAAGCCCTGCTTCCTTACGAACAAAAGGTGGAACAGCAGAAGAAAAATGTGGAGGCCATAGTGAAGGTCTACGATGCCAAAGCAATTGAGGAAGCCAATTCAGCCATTTCAAGCGAACTGGAACTATTGATTGATATCCTCAATAGTCTAAAAATTGACGACTCTACACAGACAACCAAAATCATTGAGAAGATTTCGGTTATTTTCTCCTCCTTAAATGAGGTTCGTGCACAGCTTACGCGAAAACTCAATTCATTGAAGAGTACGGAAGCGATAGCGGAGTTCTCAGCACAACTGACTCTGTTGGAGCAATCCGTGACCAACTACCTCGAACTGTCAACGACAACCGAAAAGGTAGACGAATATTACACAAAAGTCATCGTTCAGCTGGAGGAACTTGAAAGTAAATTTTCTGAATTTGAAGATTTTGCCCTGAAGATCGCGGACAAACGTGATGAGGTTATCAAGGCCTTTAATTCCCGCAGGGAACAAATCGTTGAACAGATCAACAAGCGGACATCCTCGCTCGAACAGATCGGTCTTCGTGTATTAAAGAACATTGAAAACAAATCCAAGACATTTGCAACGCGGGAAGAGATCCTTAGCTTCTTTGCCTCGGATCTGATGATCGACAAGATCAGACAGTTGGTACAGGAGCTAAAAACACTGCAGGATGTCTCAAAAGCAGAAAACCTTGAAAATCTATTAAAGAAATCACAGGAAGATGCCTTACGGGTTTTACGCGATAAAAATGATCTCTTTGTTGATGGCGAAAATATCATTGCACTGGGCAAGCATAAGTTTGCAGTCAATAGTCAATCCCTCAGCCTTACCTTGCTGCGCAGAAATGATGAACTGTATTTCCACCTCACTGGGACAAGTTTCTATCAAAAGGTGCAGGCCGAGGAAATCAACAGTTTTCAGGACATCTGGGATCAGGAACTTGTCTCTGAAAATAAGGAAGTCTATCGTGCAGAATACCTTGCATACAAAGCTTTCGTTGCTTCAAAAGGAGAACAAGATTTTGATGCCGCATTATTTATCACACAGACTGTGGAGCAAAGTTATTCGGAAGGTTATGTCAAAGGAGTTCACAATGTGGATGCACTGTTGATCTATGATACGGTCAAACAGTTGGATACTAAATTGGATCTGCTTCGCTATGATCCCCTATTGCGTACGATGGCTCAGTTATTTTGGCAATCCCTTTCGGATGATCAACGGACAAAGCAGCTGGCACTGATACACTCGACATACACGATATTAAAAACGTTTCCAAATTCAAATCGTTACCAGTCTGTCATTGATGAACTGACCAAGTTATTCAATGCATGGGAGACACATTTGGATCGCTCTACCATTCAGGGGCGCGACCTCGCGACTTACCTTTTTCAGACGTTTACAAGCTACAATACCTTTGTCGTCAGTGAACAATCCGATGAACTGAAAAAGGCTTTTATTCGATTGCTGGAATCCAAGAAAAGTTACAAGCTATTTGAAGCGGATATTCAGAACGAACAGTTTAGCTTGGTAGATCGCTTTTACCTGACCTTAAACTGGCTCAACTCCTTTGTGGATGAGCATCCGGAATATCTTACGCTACGCAAATATATCGAGGAAGCAGCGATCATGTTGCTTTATCCGACCCATGCGTATCACCTGATCATCGCAAAAGACCAGGCGCATATCAGCGGATTAAAAGGCAATCACCCGATCCAGAACAATGGAGAGGAACATATCCAATATCATGAGTTTTTAGCACGTCTGGCGCAATTCAGTGAGTATAATGTACCTCGTTTTGTGGCATTCTCCACATTGAAGGAACAACTTGCGAAGTCCTATGCCAAAGAACTAAAGATCGGTGAGTTTGAGCCCAAAGTACTGACTTCCTTTGTCCGTAATAAGCTGATCAACGAAGTTTACTTCCCATTGATCGGAAATAACCTCGCCAAACAGCTAGGAGCCGCAGGCGACAACAAGCGTACAGCCCGTATGGGAATGCTGCTGTTGATCTCGCCACCAGGTTACGGTAAGACCACCTTAATGGAATATCTTGCCAAAACGATGGGCTTACATTTCGTCAAAATCAATGGCCCGACCATTGGTCATTCGATTACATCCATTGATCCGATTGAAGCGAAAACATCCGGAGAACGGGAAGAGCTCAAAAAGATCAATCTTGCATTTGAGATGGCCGACAATGTCATGCTGTATTTGGACGATATCCAGCACTTAAATCCGGAGTTTTTACAGAAATTTATCTCCCTTGCCGATGGTCAACGTAAGATTGATGGTATTTTTGAGGGCGAGAGCAAGACCTATGACCTCCGTGGCAAGCGCTTCTGCATCGTGATGGCCGGAAACCCATATACAGAGAGCGGCTCTAAGTTTCAGATTCCCGACATGCTTGCCAACCGTGCCGACGTGTACAATCTCGGTGATGTGATCGGTGATACCGAAGCATTATTCAACCTCAGTTTGATTGAAAATGCGGCGATTGAAAACAGCTACCTCGAAAAGATTGCAAGCAAATCATTTAATGACTTTTATGCCCTAGTCAATTATGCACAGTCTGTTATGGATCAATTGCCCGATTTAGAGGGCAACTACCTGAAACAGGATGTTGATGACTTTATCGCGGTGCTGCGACATGTACTGAAAATCAGAAATGTCGTGATCAAAGTGAATCAGAATTATATTCAGAGTGCAGCGATGCAGGATAATTACCGCACCGAACCACCATTCAAAATGCAGGGATCCTATCGGAATATGAGCAAACTGGTTGCACAGGTGGTACCAATGATGAATGAGCAGGAAATTGATCAGGTTCTTCTCGCACACTATGAGAGCGAATCGCAGACACTGACAACGGATACCGAAAGTAACCTTTTAAAGCTAAAAGAGTTAGCCGAGCTGCTAAACCCTGTTGAACTGGAACGTTGGGAAACGATCAAGCAAATCTTCCGCAAGAACAATAAACATGGTGGACTGGCCAAAGACGATAAAGTATTCGGTCAGCTACTGGACTTCAATGAAAATCTGGAAGGCATTATTCAGGCGATCCGGGAGTATAAGAATTAAAACCATAAACTTAATTTTTCTCCATTGGTCTATCCGAACCAATGGAGAAAAATAATTTATCAAATGATTTAGCAACGATGGTATCTACAGTCCTTTCGAAGCGGAATTACCCTACTTTACAGCTCCCGAAGAAACGGTAAATATTCCGTAATCGTCAATAAGCATCCGCTCTTTGATCACTCCATTGTAAGCCATAATCCGATCCAGTTCTTTCTGCGAACGTCGACGCATGACCCAGTCTTTCTTCTGATGACTGTTCAGCACATAAGCGATCATTTTCAATTGTGGATGCCATGGCTGTCCGGTATAGACCAGATGGCTATTTTCCTCACAAATGGAAGTCGCACCATGTACCGCCCTGCTCGCCATTTCATTGTTGCCAAACAATTCGAAAATACCAGAGATCACCACAATATTAGGTTCAAAATCCAGTTTGCTGTAAGTCTCCGGATCAAAACAGTCGTAATTGCTGAAACGTATTCCTTGGAACCCTTTCTTCTTGATGATTTTCTCTCCCACTGCAATATTTGACAACATAAACTCGTTGATCACGATCTCCACTTCCGGATATTTTTCTTTGATGTCAAACAAATAATTTCCGGTACCGCCAGCGATATCCAGAATTTTCACAGGTCGGCCTGTAGACTCGACCTGCTCAATATTCTCTTCTAATAGACGTAATAGATGCTGTTTGCGTATACGGATTCCTTTCCAGCCGATCGCTTCCAAGTACCCTTTATCGATGACTTTACCCAGCCCCAACCTGCCTTTCGGTTCATTGCGATAGACGTAATCCAATGAAATTCCCGAATCAAAACCAAACTGAAGCCCTAAGTTCATACCATGACTCAATGATCCGATCTTGCCTAAAGTCCATTTCTGAAAAGCATAGTTAAGCTTCTCAGCCGCAGGCATCACCTTATGATACAATTTCTCATATTCTTTCACCGAAAACTCGTCAGGCTCCAGCCCCTGTTCAGGCTTTTGCCTTGCATAGGCTTTCGTAATAAAATCTTTTAAATAGGTATAGACTTTCTGTCTGTTGGATTCAAACAGGATACCATGATAAAAATTGCGTAGGGTAATAAATGTCTTTAGCTTGGAAGCGATGGAAACGAAAAATTGCTTTTGCACCGAGTTTTTAACCACATAGTCCTTTTCAGCTGATAGCACAATCACGGGAATATCGATTGCGGCTGCATCGTCTACGATACGCACACCAGCTTTCAATAGGTCGACCAATAAAGCGCCGTTAATGGATTTTGAGATTAGGGGATCGGCATCATAAGCCTGTTGTTGCTCAATATCATGGGTCAGTACCTTCGCCTTGACATAGCTTTGGATAACAAGATCCTTTTTCAGCTTGGTGCCAAGCGCAATCATCTGGTTGGCCAGTGGTACATACAGTTTAATTTCAAAGGCAGGAGCCAATAAAGCCATACCTGCGATCGGAGGAGCAAAATCATGTACCCAAGCACTCACAATGACCCCAGCAATACTATTGGCGATGACAAAGACATCCTTCGTATCAACCGCATATTCGGCATGGATATAGGCCACAAAACTGTCTAGATCGCGCACATTATCCATGAAAACTGGTGATACCGGCACTTTGGTATGGCCATGTCCACGCAGATCAAATGCAAAGATGGAATAATCGGCAAACTGTGGATCGGTAGCCATCTCCTGCAGGCGTTCTGAATGTTCATGCCCACGGTGCAATACAACTAAAGCCTTTTGTCCCTTTTGATAATTCCAAACACGATATAGCAGTTCCCCTTGATCGAAACTCTTAAAATAACCTGATTTCATCTTTTTATAATTTATTCCATCAATACAATGGCGTATGTAATTTTAGTATCTATTCAGATATGGCGGTTAAAAACAAAGACCAAGCCACCCTTTTTGATTAGGATCTGTCCGCGACGATAATTTTCATCAACTGGATCGCATGATCCTGTAACACCATATGCCTATTGACCGACTTCACTCGATCAATAGCTTTATTTAAATCTAAAGATAATAATTTCTGAATCATCAGAACAGCAAAAATCATGCTCCTACTATAACCCATTGTACAATGAATGATCATATTTTCATGTTCATCCAATGTACGATAAGCGGATACCATTGCGTCTATGATCACATAGGCATCATGCACATTGATCTCCGCAATATCCAGCAAAGGGAAAGAATGATACTTTTCTATGGCACCCAAGAGTTTTACTTCCTCCAGTTCAGCTGCAAGGTCAAAAACAACCAGATTGCGATCCAACCCCAAGGCTATAAGTTCCGAAGCGTCCAACCTTGGCCCCACATAACAGCGGGGTAGTAATTCCATCAGCGGCGGATTATTTTTCTTTCTAAAAAAACGCCACATCAACCGGTACGCAAATTGGTAAGGGGCGTAAAATACTTTCTTTATCAGCGGTATTCGACCCCGATGATCCTTTAAAAACCCCTTATTACCGCGCAGGTAATTGTAACCAACCGCAAAGCAGACTAAGGCAATCCAAGCAAAAACAATCAGCGGCAATACGTATCCCTCGCAGAAGAGTGCCAGTAGCATGAATATCCACCCGATGAGGTAATAAGTATTCGCTGGCTGTTGATTTCTGCCCCACTCCTTATTTGGAAAGAGTATAAAACTGACCTGAACCAATATGCAAGCTGTCAATAGATCGATCACATGGTGTTGATATACCGTCAATGTCCCTAGGCCCATCAACAGGAGCCAGATGCCCAAGATTATTTTCTTCCATCCGTTGAACTTCCAACGCAGCACCGACCAAAAAAGACAGGCATAAGCGACATGCAGGGAGGGTGCCTGATTAAAAGGCGAATCATATTCCTTTAAGAAGGAAAAGAAAATGGTAAACAGAGGATTTTCAACCGACGGTCTGTCAAAAGAAAACCGCAACGGAAAAAGGAGAAAGCACAATGCCGCAATCAGGGTAACAAACGTAAATCGCTTTGCATAGCACTGGAGTTCGCTCTTTTGTCCGCAATAAAATGGCACAAGGCAAAAAAACAGCCCACTGCTCATATAGGGCAGAATCATCCATGGAATGAATGGGATGTACTGTTCAAAAGCAAATACAAAAGAAGGTACCGCAGCTAAACTGGAGGCGTAGGCTGCTGTATAAGGATAGGTAAGTTGAAAAAGTAACAGGCAATAGATGACAACAAGGAGCTGCCCGCCTACTTTCTTTAATCGTTTTTCATCCATTTGGCTTTCCTAAACATGATTTTACTTAATAATACATGGGGGAGCAGGCCTAAAAATCTCATCAGCCATTTCATACGCTTCGGAAAAATCACGATTTCTTTCTTTTGTTGTATCGCTTTTAAGATGCGTTGTGTGGCATCGTCTACACTGATCAAAAAGGGCTTTTTGGAGAGATCCTGCTGATTAAGTTGACGGAGCTTAGTTGTATCCACATACCCTGGTGCGATAACTGTCACTGCAATCCCATACGGAAGCAATGCCCTCCGATAAGCGTCAGCTACTTGGATTGCGGCTCGCTTTGTTTTGCTGTACAAACTTGAATTCGGAAAGTCTAAAGTTCCCGAGACGGATGCTATTGTTGCGATCTGCCCCTTTGATTGTCCACGCATGACTTCGCTGGCGACTTCAAAGCAATTCAGGGTACCCAGCATATTGACTCGGAGCATCGCACTTGCCTCCTCATAACTGATGCGCTCTGCCACATCATCGGCATAACTGCCTGTACAATTGATAAAAAGATCCAATGCCACATGATTACAGAAAGAATCAACGGCATCAGCCAAAGCATCCCGATTACATACATCTACTTCAAACTTGATGAGCGCATGGTATGCTGGCTGATTGGTCAACTTTGAAATGTCTCGACCACATACAGCAACTTCAGCCCCCTGTTGGAGGTAGCATTGTGCTAGTGCCAAACCTATTCCGCTTGTTCCGCCTGCGATAAATACCTTCATTTTATACAAAAAAATAGCGATTATATTACCTGCTTAATCGGGCTATCTTGTCAACCAAATAAACCTTCGATGTATGCAGCCCAAATTCTCCAATAGATCCCGTATTAAACCATATACACTTCCGACGACCATTACTCCGATACATCGTGTACTACGCCATACGCAGTTCCAGCGTCTTCCGATATCCATAATTCCACTGTGCTTCCAAAGCGGTGGCAAATTCATCCAGACTTGCTGGTAGGGACAATGTTATTTCAAATCTACGCCAATCGATGCCTTTTTTACAATAGTTTCCTGTTAACTGTTCCGCAGCATCAGCCGTATCGATCCATCGGATTCCTTGAAATTGCTGATCAATATCCCGCAAGCGTTGGTTTCCGCTAAAGCCCAATACCGCTCTTACCAATCCCTCTTCCTGCAATTTATACGACTGTTTCCGCTCACAGATCACTTCTGCCACCAAAGACTTCGCCAACTCTACAGGGACCAGATCAATGGCTCCACCGGCATAATATTCCCCATTTCGCTGTATCGGCTCAATATAAAACATATCGGACATGGAAATACGAACAGCCTCCAACAATGTCACCGCTGAATTTATCGCTATCGTTGGGGCAACAGCACTTTGTCCATAATTTTCACCTTGAATTTGAATGCTATCCAGATTTACGTTCGATAGTGCATTTGTATTCCCCATCAGGATTTTCTGATAAAGCTTACGTTCGCCACGTCTCTCCCCAACTTCCGAACGGTCAAAAAGCATTTTCGAACCAATAATAATCGACGGTATTTCTTCCGAAAATGGGCGGTTCAAAGTCGGTAATAAGGGCGAAAGATCATGTTCCATATCGACCAGATAACGATCAAAGACATCTTCCAGATAAGGAGCAGATCGTTTATCCCACTCCTTTTTTAGCACATACCACCCCAGTTTACCCAGATGACGTTGTTCCGTAAGCCGATGTCCACAGAAGAAGCGATAAAACTCTTCGGATTGGAGATAAGATTTCCGCTCTGCATCCGTTGCAAAGGCCTGAATAATCGCAGCAGCCAATGATCCACCACAGGTAGCAATCAGTAGATCCGGTTTTAACCCCAGTTCCTCCAACGCGGCATACATTCCCAAGTACAAGCCAAAACGAGTACCACCTCCTGAAAATAAAACTGCTCGTTGATAATTCATTTCGCGATATATTAGCTATGAGATTCTGATTTTATTTACAAATTCGTCATTTCTATCAAACAAATCAAGCCATAGAAAACAGGTGCATTAAACACCAAGCTATCTATCCGATCCAGTAATCCACCATGTCCGGGGATTAATGTACCCGTATCCTTGACTCCCGTCTTGCGCTTCAAAAAGGAGAAAAGCACATCACCACAAAATCCTAAAGTACCAAAGAGCAGACCAAGCAACGAAAAGCAGATAAAATCCCCAAATGGCAATAACAGATAGCCCAAGATATTACTCAAAATTACCGTCAGCCCGATACCACCGATACATCCGGCAACAGTTTTGTTTGGGCTGATACGCGGAACGATCTTTCGTTTACCAAAGAATTTACCCATTAGATATTGGAATACATCATTCAGTTCCGTTAAAACGATGATATAGGCCACAAGCCGTAATCCCATCAGCTCATCCTGATTGATTTGTACTGCCCGGATAAAGGCCAACTGGCTGAATGCAAGCAGACAGGCAGCCGCTCCAAAGGTCATTCCGATAGCAGCGTCCATCGCTGTTTTCTGTCCCAACCGGAAAAACAGCCCAACCCCTATGCACAATAGTGTCGCCCAACATAGATAGGCGCTATATGAACAGTAGATTAAAAGGATCAGCTGCAATAGACCAGCTACAATAGCAAAAGGCAACGCAAAACTAAAATTGGGCACAAACATCTTCATAAATTCGCGCATCCCCTGAAACGTCAGCCAGGAAACAAACAGCAATGCTATTGTTTGCGGAACGAAAGCAACCGCCAGTACCAGTACAATGTACCCCCAGCTTCTGACCCGTACAGGTACGTCAGCAAATTTGTCCTTCGGATTGGATACTTCACTCATGTACCACCAATGCCTTTCTCAATCGCGTTATCGAACTCAAGACCAATAACAAACATAACACAGCAAAAATATAGACTGAAATAGTCGTTATCGAGATCTGTAACAAGCTCAAAATACCATATACGCCGAGCAACAATGCACGGTCACTTTTACCCATGGGCCCATCATACCGACGATCATTGGCCACAACTTTTCCAATCAGACCACAGAATTCATTGATGACACTCAAAATAATAAAGCATATCACCAGATATAAACTCTCGGGATGAAATTTCAGCAAGGGGAAAAAGATCAGGACATCGGAGACAATATCACCTACCTCATTCAAGACTTCCCCTTTTTTACTTGTCTGATTGAAAAGACGGGCCATCATGCCATCCAATGCATTGAAGGCCATCCGCAATAATAAACCGATCGGTAATGCCAAGAACAAAATTGGCATCCGGTCAGCGTACCAAAACGACACTGCAATAACCAAAGACAAAACGATCGAGCCAATAGTAATCTGATTGGCTGTTACCTTTTTCCGATGCAACAAAGTCAGAATCGGCATCAATAACTGCTGAAACTTTGGTTTTAATTTATAAACAGAAATCATATATGCGCTATATAGCTTACTTTTTTTATTTTTTTTAAAAAAAACTTTTGATAGTGTAAGAAATACACTATATTTGTACCATCATAATTTAGGTTTATAATTGGTTATTTAAGGTTTTCATTCTCCCCGATTGAAAACCTTTTTTTTTGCCCCTAAATCACGAACTACCATCGCCCACCTGCGCCTCCACCACCTGAAGAACCGCCGCCAAAACTTCCGCCACCGCTACTACTGGATCCACCGCCACCAGACCTGCTCGATGAAGACCGTACTTTAACAGGTATAGTATGCTCGCCATGAGATACGCGATGCCCACAGTTCTTACATTTATCAAAACGTTCCTCCAAGCCCTGCGAACTGTATGTTGCCGATCGGATCGTATGTGTAAGTCCCGTTTCAAACGTACGGTAATGACATTGAGGACAATCAATGTACCCTGCGTTTTCATCCCAGGGAACCAACTTGGTTTCATTGCTTGTCTGATCTATCCAAATCTCATAAGATCGGCTACCAATTTTCTCCTCCATGAGCTGTCCCTGATCCAGGTAAGCACTTTCTCGGATAGATACATCATCCTTATTCATCCGTAACCAACGCCCCGAACCATCCGGAGGGGTCAATCGTAGTTCATTCCTTCGAATCCGCTTATTTATTCCAAAAAGATCAAACAGCGCCAAAGGACTTAGCAACAAAGGAACAAGTCCCCAAATGCGAAATTTACGCAAGGCTTGCTGGATATTCTCCTCATCGCGATAAGAATTGACAATCTGCGTACGGCTCGCATTATATTTCATCGCCAATGTAATACTGCCAAATATAAAAATAAAGTAAGGAAGGTTCTTCCATTGATAAACGACTTCAAAGTTGTTCAATGCAAAAGCACATATAAATACACTGGCAAACATCAACATCCCCATACAACCGCAGCCGCTGACCAGTGGTGGAAAATACTTACTTTTCTTGGTTAACTGTCCCTTTATCGCGCGGGTCACCTCACCCAGCCAGATATAACAGATCGCAAATAAAGCCAGCACCAAAAGTGAATTTCGCAGGATAGGACTGCTGAAGCTCCAGATCGGAGTTGCCTCAGGCATCAGGCGCTCCAATTCAGCCTTGCTATCAGGAGAAGTTAGAATGGTTTTGATAAACTGTGAAGCCTCAAGAACTCCTTGGTCATAATTTCCATTTCGAAAATTAGGCACCAGATACTTCTCACCGATCCGCTTTAAATAGGCATCAGGCAAGGTACTTTCCATCCCATACCCCGTAATAAAACGATATTCCCGCCGATCTTTGGCAATAAACAATAATAGACCATTGTTACTCCCCTTCTTGCCGATACCCCAGGTATTAAATAGTTTAAGTGCAAATTCAAAATCGCTGTCACCGACATAGTCATTGACCAATACAATGGCATACTCACTTTTGGTAGCTGCTTCGATCTGTGTGGATAAACCATCCAATTCAGCGACGGTACCCGATGACAAGATCCCATCGGGATTGGACACGAAGTAATCTTGTCCCTGTAATTTCGGACTAGGTACATTATCGACAGTATACTGTGCCAATACCGGAACAGCACTTAAACAGCAGCTTAGCCAAAATAAAAGGAAGATATAGAGTTGATGTGATCTATGCATATTTTTTAGAATAACTCAAACAACAAAATTTGGTTCATTGTCACGATATTAAGAAAAAAAAATCAAACAAAGGTTTCCATCAAAAAAAAGCCCATAATCAACCGATTATGGGCCTGTATAATTCAATATTCGTTTGAGACTCTCCGTCCTATTAATGTATCCTAGCAATTACTTTATATAATCGTTTTGTTGAGCTACAGCCACAGTACGCGGGCCTGTTTATCGCTATCAATGACCAAGCCAGTGTAAAATTAAGACACCGATCAATCCAATAACAGAAACGAGCGTTTCCATCACCGTCCATGAGCGAAACGTATCCTTCATGCTCACTCCAAAATAAGATTTAAACATCCAAAACCCCGGATCGTTGACGTGTGAGAACATGAGACTACCCGCTCCCGTCGCTAGCACCATTAATTCGGGAGTAACATCTCCCGCCTGCACAATGGGAAGCATAATGCCCGCTGCCGTGAGCCCAGCAACACTAGCCGAACCGATAACCAGGCGAATGATACCGGCTATTAACCATGCAAGCACAAGAGGCGACAAACTAAGGTCTGCGGTTAAGTCAGCGATGTAGTTCGCTACACCACTATCTACCAAAATTTGCTTGAAGGCGCCTGATGCTGCAATGATAAAAAGGATCATCATTATCCCGCGGATTGCTTCTTCCACACTTGCTGACTGCTCCCGCAAACTTTTACCTTGGCGGATACCCATCGTGTACATTGCCATTAGCGATGCAATCATTAAAGCCACCACCGGATCACCCAAGAAACGTAGTGCCGTCAGCCAAGCGGAGCCTTCTGGGAATAGTAGATGTGAAAATGAACCAACAGCAATTAAAACTATTGGAAACAGCCCAGTGAATATACTAATTGCAAATCCGGGAAGCTCTTCCCTATCTGCTTGATTGTGTTCAGGAAAAAACTCGGCCGGTGGGTTGGTCGGAATACGCTTAAGCATCCTGCCAAAGAGTGGTCCACCGATAATTATAGCAGGAATCGCCACAACAACGCCATAGGCCATTGTCAAACCTATGTCCGCTTTGTAGGCAAGCGCTATAGCCGTAGCTCCCGGATGTGGTGGCAAATAACCGTGCGTCACGGACAGCGCTGCCAGCAATGGAATGGCTACGTAAAGCAAGGGCATTTTATTGGAAGCACATATCATGAAAACAAACGGTACCAAGACAATAAAACCGACATTGTAAAACAAGGGAATTCCTACTAAAAAGCCTGTGAGAACCATTGCCCAAGGTAAATTCTTTCTACCAAATACAGCCGTGAGTACCGTTGTAATCTTTTCTGCAGCACCGCCCTCTGCCATCAACTTCCCCAGTAAAGACCCGAAAGCCAACAAAAGTGCCAACTGACCCATGGTACTGCTCACTCCGGTTTCAACAGATTTAAGGATATCCATGGCGTTCATATTCATAGCAAAACCGACCGCAACAGAAGTTATCAGTAATGAAAAGATCGTGTTTAACCTGACGACAGTGACCAAAAGAAGTAGTAAAGCTACTCCCAAAATAACGATGATTAGAGGCATAATAATTTATAGCTAGTTAAAACTCACCTTCCAATATGTGGTACAGGTGTTCAAATTTCCGGAAGTTCTTCATATATACGGCGTGATTCTCCGCACTCGGTTTGTAATAGCGCTCGGTATCTTGTGTTCCCTCCGCTTGCTTGTTTTTTACGGTAGGATTACCCCTCTGTATACCCAGTGCTTCCAAACCTATCAATGCTGCTCCCCATGCAGAGCTTTCTACCGTATTTTTTGTGAATACAGGCTTATTGAAAATGTCTGCAAGCATTTGTACCCACAACGATGAACGCGCTAAGCCACCACTTGCAAAGATCGTATGAATGGGGCCGGTGTTCTCCTCTAATGCGAATCCTACGCTGTAAATTGCAAACAACATCCCTTCCATCATGGCCCGCGCAAAGTGCGCCCTGCCATGATGCAACTGTATTCCAAAATAAACGCCTTTTGCATTGGAATTCCAATGTGGTGCCCGTTCACCAGTTAAATAGGGCAAGAATATCAAGCCCTCCGCCCCTGGAACGACGGAGTCCACCAAAGCATTTAACAACGCGGAAGGATCTCCATCCGCTTCCTTTTGATTAAATTCTTGCAAAAAATTATCTCGAAACCAGTTGCGTAATACACCGCCATTGTTAACCGCTCCACCAATTATATATTCATTTGGTCTCAGTAGGTATGTAAATAGCCTTTGTTTTTTTTCTTGATTTGCCTGCGAACTTGCTACGCGAATAGCTCCACTGGTACCGACAGTTACCGAAGCCACCCCAGGACTTATAGCCCCCACCCCGAGATTAGCCAAACAACCATCGCTACCACCTATAACAAAAGGGGTATCTTCAGGGATGTGCATCAAGGCCGCAATTTCTCGGCTAGGCATATTTAAAACATAATCGACCGGAACTGGTGATGCTAGTTGCTCTTCCGATATGTCCGTCAATCCTAATGCCTGCTCAGACCATGTTAGCTGATGTATGTCGAAAAGCCCTGTTGCAGATGCAATGGAATGATCGACCACATAAACTCCAAAGAGCCTGTAAAAAAGAAATTCTTTGATACCGATAAACTTGTGCGACTGAGCAAATAATTTTTGATCGTTAGACTTTATCCACATTAATTTGCAAAGCAAAGACATGGGATGTATTGGTGTGCCCGTCTGCTGGTACAACAGCCTGCCCGCCTCACTTGCCTGCAAGGCAACCGCAATATCCTCGCTTCTGCGATCTGCCCATATCATGCAATTGCTAAGTGGCTTACCCGCCGAGTCAACAGCGATTAGTCCGTGCATAGCACTGCTCACCGAAATACATACGGGTTTCGGTATCTCGGCACTAGATTGCTTTAAGCCAATCATTACATGTGCAATAGACTCAATACATGCGTCATAAACAATCTCCGGATCTTGCTCATACCAACCTTCCGACGGGTTTAATATGGGATAAGGTATACTATGCTGCGACAAGATGTTACCATCGTAGTCAAATGCAACAGCTTTCGCAGATGATGTCCCAATGTCTAATCCAATGATCATAAATAAAATTGATGTTTAGGAGAGTTCAATATACGGATTATCTGTTGGTTTACAACAAAAGACTCAATACCAGCGAAGTAATTGAAGCGAGAAAAGCACCTCATACCGATCTGCTGATAATTGTCTTTTATAGTTTCAACAAAAATGGTAAATTTCAACTTTGAAAAACGGTATTAAACGATGAGTATAGATAAAATGAATACCTACGATTTTGGAATAGTTGGACTCGGCGTAATGGGACGTAATTTATTGCTGAACATCGCCGACAACGGTTTCGCCAGGTATTGAAAGATGCTATCGCAAACGGGATACCCTTACCCGGATATGTAAACGCACTCTCTTATTTTGATGCCTACCGATCGGAAAAATTACCTACAAATATTATACAAGCACAACGAGACTACTTTGGCACACATACCTATGAACGTATTGATCAGGAAGGTATCTTTCACACGCTTTGGGATTACGGGACAAAAGCTTGAAAATTCGATTTAATCTCTGTTTAAACCGCAAAAAAGCGACTTTATACAAAAAGCCGCTTTTTATAACTGAGCCCTCCTGTCGGGATGAACCAAGGACCTACTACTGATTACAAGTCAGTTGCTCTACCAGTTGAGCTAAGCAGGCTTCGTTTACAGTTTCTGATTTCTGTGCTGCAAATATCAGGATTTGAACAAAAACTTGTAGCGTATGATTATATGAGATAGACTTACAGCATACATTTACATTCCATTGATCTAGATGCTATCGCTCAATATCCTTCAAACTGCTCATTTTCTTATATTCCAGGAATCCTTTGATATCCTCAAAATGCTCACGGACACGCTTATTTCCAAATTCAAATACTTTTTCTGCTAAGCCGTCCAAAAAGTCACGGTCGTGTGAAACAAGGATCAAGGTACCATCAAAATCCTTTAAGGCATCTTTGATAATATCTTTGGTCTTCATGTCCAAATGGTTGGTAGGCTCATCGAGAATCAACACATTCACTGGCTCCAAAAGAAGTTTTATCATGGCCAGACGAGTTCGCTCTCCACCAGATAATACCTTCACCTTTTTCGTCGTGTCATCACCACTAAACATAAAAGCACCCAAGAGATCTTTCATTTTAACACGCACATCACCTATTGCAATTTGATCAATCGTATCAAAAACAGTCAATTCACCATCAAGCAATGCCGCTTGATTTTGGGCAAAGTAACCGATCTTGGCATTATGCCCTACCTTCAATGTACCTTCAAAATCTATTTCACCCATAATCGCTTTGATCATGGTCGATTTACCCTCTCCATTTTTACCGACAAAGGCAACTTTTTCGCCACGTTCAATCACCATATTGGCTTTATGGAATACCACATGCTCATCATAAGCCTTGGTAAGATCCTCCACAATGACAGGGTATTGACCCGACCGAGGTGAAGGTGGAAATTTCAGGCGCAGCGCCGAAGTGTCTACTTCGTCTATTTCGATAACCTCCAGCTTTTCCAACATCTTTACACGCGACTGCACCTGCAGCGTCTTCGAGTAAGTACCTCTGAAACGATCAATGAATTCCTGATTGTCAGCAATAAAACGTTGTTGCTCCTCATAAGCTTTCAATTGGTGTTGACGTCTTTCCTGACGCAACTCCAAATAATGGCTATACTTGGCTCTATAATCATAGATACGGCCCATCGTTACCTCGATGGTACGGTTCGTGATATTATCAACAAAGGCTCTATCGTGTGAAATAACAATAACTGCCTTGGCAGAATTGACAAGGAAATCCTCTAGCCATTGGATACTCTCGATATCCATGTGGTTGGTTGGCTCATCCAACAAAATCAGATCTGGCTTCTTCAAGAGTATTTTGGCAAGCTCGATACGCATACGCCATCCCCCGGAAAACTCCGACGTCTGTCTGGTAAAGTCAGAACGTTCGAAACCAAGCCCCTTCAATACCTTTTCTACTTCTGCATCGTAATTGACCTCTTCGATCGAATAAAACTTCTCGCTCAGTTCCGACACCCGCTCGATCAATTGCATATAATCATCCGACTCATAATCTGTACGGATATTCAATTGCTCGTTCAGCTGCTCCAATTCATCCCGCATCCCATAGACCTCTTCAAAAGCCTTCGAGGTCTCTTCAAAGACCGTCACATGATCCTGTGTCAGCAAATGTTGCGGTAGATAAGCAATGACGGCATCTTTTGGCCCCGCCACATTACCTGTCGTAGGTTTACCCACTCCAGCGATAATTTTCAACAGGGTAGATTTACCAGCACCATTCTTACCCATCAATGCAATCTTATCATTCTCATTGATCGAGAAAGACACATCCGAAAAAAGAGTCGTTCCCCCAAAGGAAACAGAAATATTATTTACGTCAATCACTGTATGTACACTTAAATTTGCCACAAAGATAAGCGAATCAATCTTATAAATATACAATGGATCATTTTTGTGTATCTTTGCGCCATGCGTTTTGATATTATTACGGTCCTACCAGACCTTTTGGAAAGTCCATTTGCACACTCTATTTTGCAACGTGCAAAGAATAAAGGCCTCGCGGAGATATATGTACACAATTTAAGAGATTACTCAACAAATAAGCACAAAAGTGTAGACGATTACCCCTATGGCGGCGGCTCCGGCATGGTGCTGCAGATCGAACCCTTCGCTAAGTGTATTGAACAATTGCAGGCCGAACGGACATACGATGAAATCATCTATATGACTCCCGATGGAGAAACCTTCAATCAGGATATTGCAAATGGGCTCTCGACAAAAGGTAACATGATGATTCTCTGTGGTCACTACAAAGGTATAGACCAACGCATCAGAGATATATATGTGACAAAGGAAATCTCTATAGGTGATTATGTGCTGTCTGGAGGTGAACTTCCAGCGGCAATTGTTACAGACGCGATCATCCGCTTGATCCCCGGAGTTTTATCGGACGAAACCTCTGCGCTTTCAGATTCTTTTCAGGACGGATTGTTGGATGCACCGATCTATACACGCCCTGCAGAGTGGAAAGGGCACAAAGTACCCGATATTTTACTCAGTGGACATGAAGCAAAAATTGCTGCATGGAAGGACGAACAACAGCTAAAAAGAACACAAGAACGACGCCCTGATTTATTAAATGATTAAGAAATAAGGGGATTTTTTGTTTTTTTATCACAAAAAGTTTGGTTATTTATTTTTTTTTATAAATTTGTGTAATAATGACACGAAGATATACAAATACAAATTGGTGGTGGCCTGAAGCAATAAGCATCGGGAATCAATTGGTATTGTCATAATATTTCATAATCAACCAAAACCATTTGTGGAAATTCCAAACCCGATGCTAACCAGTATCGGGTTTTTTTTGTATAAAATTTATCATAACGAAGAAAAAGAATAAAATGAAGTATAAATTCAAAACACAGAGCAGAAAGTTGCTCGCCGACACAACAACACCGGTGAGTATTTATCTTCGATTAAGGGATATCTTTCCAAATTCACTCTTATTGGAAAGCTCCGACTACCATAGTCGTGACAACAATATCAGCTATATCTGTTGCCAGCCCATTGCAGGGATTCAACTAGATGAGCGAGAGTTAACATTAACCTATCCCGGAAAGGAACGAATTGTAAAAAATGCACAAGAAATAGAATTACGTCAGGAGGTATCCGATTTCAGGAATTCTTTTGAAGATTCTACGATAGCCGAACTGAACCTAATCTCCAATGGTCTATTTGGCTACTTTACATTTGATTGCATCGAACATTTTGAGGATATCAAACTGACGACACCCGTCGATCCGGCACGGAAAATACCGTTTATGCAGTACCATGTCTACAAGTACGTGATTGCCATCGACCATTTCCGTAATCAGCTTTATATCTTCGAACATCTTTTGGAAGATGAAGAGTCAGAACTGGAACGCATGCAATTCCTGATCCAGAACAAAAACTTCCCAGAATATACGTTCAAATTGGCTGGAGAGGAAAGTTCCAACCGTACCGATGAAGAACATCGCCAATTGGTGAAAAAGATGAAAGAACATATCCAACGTGGAGATGTCTTTCAAATTGTTCCATCCCGAGGCTTCCGGACACCATTCTCAGGTGATGAATTTAATGTCTACCGTGCATTACGTTCCATTAACCCCTCACCTTACCTATTCTATTTTGATTATGGTGACTTTAAACTATTCGGTTCATCGCCTGAGGCACAATTGCGCATCCATGGCAAGCAGGCTACGATCTTCCCGATTGCCGGAACTTTCAAAAGAACCGGAAACATGGAGGAAGATCAAAAAATTGCCTCTAGGCTAAAACAGGATCCGAAAGAAACCTCGGAACATGTGATGTTGGTAGACCTTGCTCGTAATGATCTGAGCAGACACTGTACACAGGTTAAAGTAGAATCCTATATGGAACCACAATACTACTCGCATATCATCCATTTGGTATCGAAGGTAACAGGGGTATTAAAAGATAATATCAATCCATTCGACATTGTAGGAGATACCTACCCTGCCGGGACGCTCTCTGGGGCTCCAAAACACATGGCATTGACACTCATTGACCGCTACGAGGGATTGCAACGTTCGTTCTACTCCGGAGCGATTGGCTTTATGGGTTTCAATGGCGATTTCAATCATGCCATCATGATTCGTTCATTCCTCAGTAAACAAAACACATTGCACTATCAAGCTGGTGGTGGAATTGTATTGGACTCTGACCCTGAAATGGAACTTCAGGAAGTCAACAATAAAATAGCTGCTTTGCGAAAAGCATTACAATTAGCAGAAACGTTATGATCAGACCATTAGAATACTGTGTCAATACACAACATATCAATGTTTCGATAGACACCATCGACAACCGCATCGTTGAATTGCTGGCTTTGCGGAAGACCTATCTCAATAAGGCAAAAGTATTGGATGATCATACCGATGCCGGGCAGCATATTATTAAAAATATCAGCAGCAATCAGGCGACACTGGCAAAGAAATTCGACCTGCCAGTGGAATTTGTTCAAGCGATATTTCAGGAAATAGATAATTACTTTAATCAGGACTATACAACAAGAGGCTATGAGCAACAATAAAATCGTCGTCATTGACAATTACGATTCATTCACCTATAATTTGGTTCATTTGCTACAGGAGTTGGGACAGGACTATGTGGTATTGAGAAATGATAAATTCAAACTGGAAGAGCTGGAAGCATTCGATAAAATACTTCTTTCCCCAGGTCCCGGGATTCCGGAAGAGGCAGGTCTATTGCTTGACGTGATCCGCACCTATGCTCCGCACAAAAGTATATTGGGCATCTGCCTGGGGCAACAGGCAATCGCTGAAGTATTTGGCGGCACACTATTCAATATGGAAAAACCGCTGCATGGGGTTGCAACCAGCATTATCGTTACTGATGAATCCGAAAAGCTATTTCAGGACTTCCCGAAAGATTCCAAAATAGGACGCTACCATTCATGGGCTGTAAACAAAGAGACATTGCCAAGTACACTTAAAGTGACAGCCGTAGACGAGAATGGTATCATCATGGCACTGACACATACGGAGTATGATGTGCGAGGCATGCAGTTCCATCCGGAATCAGTACTGACAACAAATGGAAAAAAATTAATTGAAAACTGGTTATTTTAGTATCTCAATACTCAACTATATGCCAAAGGCTTAAAGTACTAAAATATCTATACTAAATACTAAAAATGACGATACTCGATAAAATCATTGAACGAAAAAGAATAGAAGTAGAAAAGGCGAAGGCCTTAGTTCCATTCGAAGAGCTGTTGAACTATCCCTATTTCAATGTAGCCTGTCTTTCTTTACGGGAATCTATATTAGATCCTCAAAAAACAGGAATTATAGCTGAATATAAACGAGCATCACCTTCAAAAGGAGATATCAACAGTACGGCAAAAGTCGAAGATGTTGTCAAGGCTTATGAAGAAGCTGGTGCCTCGGCGGTCTCTGTGCTGACCGATGGGGAGTTTTTCAAGGGCAATCTTGAAGATCTTTCGAAAGCAAGGGAAGCAATTAACATCCCTATTTTGCGTAAAGAATTCATTGTCGACAAATATCAGATTACTGAGGCCAAGGCTTATGGTGCCGATGTCATCCTTCTAATAGCAGCCTGCCTCAAAAAGGAAGAAGTTCAGGAGTTTGCCGCCTATGCACATCAGATCGGACTCAATGTATTGCTTGAAGTACACAATGAACAGGAACTTTTGGATAATCTTTTCGACGATATTGATGCCATTGGTGTCAACAATAGAAACTTAAAAGATTTTTCCGTAGATCTAAACCATTCGTACGAGCTTTTGGATAAAATTCCATCCGAATATATTAAAGTTTCTGAAAGTGGCATCTCTGATCCCACGACTATTAAAGCATTGAAAAAAGCTGGTTTCCAAAGCTTTCTAATCGGTGAAAATTTTATGAAAACTGCAGATCCGGGTAAAGCGATCAAGGATTTCGTAAAAGAAATTTAGAAATTATTTAAAACGAATCTAAATAAGCCTATCTTTGCGTCAGAACAAGCAGAGAACTGGTATTTTGGAAAAAGAGTTTTTTATTATAGATAAAGCAGGTTTTGAGCAAATATATCTTCAACACTGGGAAGGTATGTTTGCCTTTTGCCTGAGCAGTATCAAAGATGAAGAACATTCCAAGGAAATCGTTCAGGATGTTTTCAAATCTCTTTGGGAACGACGTGAAGAGCTTCGTCTCATAGAGGTCGAGCGGTATCTGATCAGATCAGTAAAGCTCAAAACATTTGAATACATCCGCAATAAAGTATCACGACAACAACACCTGGACAATATTTCAAATACAAGAGAAGAGCATTACGTAGATAATTCGCTGATCGCTGATGAACTAGCCAAGAAGATATCACATCTGATCGATAGTTTGCCCAAACAATGCAAAAATGTCTTCCGCATGAGCAGAGAACAGGGGCTCACCAACAAGGAAATCGCGCATAAGCTCTATATTTCCGAACGGGCGGTAGAATACCATATTTCACGAGCATTAAAAACATTAAAAACAGAACTAACGGAATATATATCCTAAATTTAGCTATACAAAAGAAATCCTGTACTTTTGTCAGGAAGTATATTATATGAAAATAGATCATAAACTCATAGAGAAATATCATTTAGGCCAATGCTCTCCCGCAGAACAACTTCTTGTGGAGGAATGGTTATTGGATGATACCCTCGAATCGGAGCCCTTGTCTATTTCCATCACTAAAAAAACAAAATTAGAAACGGATATCTGGGCCGAGCTGAGCAGCCATATTGATCAGTCCGAAGTCCCAACAATAGTTCCTCCCCAAAAATATAACTTTAAATATATTGGAATAGCAGCCAGTATTATATTTTTACTCTGTTTTGGTTTTTATCAATTCAGTAAGGATGCCGAAAACACTGCCGCCATCTTTGATAACAGAACAAGTGCTGGACTGAAATATATTAACCAGAATAGTTACAATATCATCCTCGGTAAAAATGCACGGGCTGAGATCAATACGGATACCGGGGAATTCAAAACTTCGGGCAATATGATGTTCATTCCCAAAAAAAATTTTGCATTTAGCTTTTCTGGAACAGATAAAAAGAAAGAACTCAAACATGGGGAAACATATTTTGTATTAAAACCACAAAAAAATGGCAAGCAGGTAATAATCTCCAAATCGGAACTTACTTTTTTAGCCCCTACCATTCAACACGAACTGAAAATACAATTTAATATCATCTAAATAAGAAAAACCTCAATTAGTCCATACACTCATGCTATCCAACCGCTTCACGCTATTCTTATCCTTGTTATTACTTCATTTAGTAATAAGCTGCAGAACGGAAGATGGGGGGAGAAATATCGACGGGAAGTACAGTCTCTATACGATGAATAAAGATCTCGGAAACACGATCATCACCTCAAATACCGTTGATAGTGGAAATCTAACCATCTCAAAAAATGGCATAGACATTCCGACACAGCAATTCGATCGAAGCATCATCGTTAAGGACAAGCATTTTTATTTTTTAAGAGCGGGAAAATTCAGAAAATATACACTTCAATCAAATGGATTAAAGGAAATTGCACAGTTGGCTATGCAAGATCAGCATATTGAAAATATAAACTGGCTTGATCGAGACACATTACTCCTATTTACTTCGGACAACAAAACAAACCGTCGGCTATGGGTCTCTAAAATTACGGTCAACGATTTCAAAATCAACCAACAGCAAGAAGTAAAACTACCTTCAGCCTCAGCGGACTTTAAGATTCTTTCTGTCGGGTTTGGCACCATACATCAACAACAGTTATTGATCGGTTATACCTTTAATAAAGTGATTAATGAGACTGACTTTACCACAATAGATACAATGTATATTGCGACACTGGATAAGACGACTTTACAATTAGAAAATGTACAAAAAGATACTCGTTCTTCTTACCCCGGAGGAGTCAATACTGTTCAATCTTATAGCTTCCATGACGAAAATGGCAATTTCTATTTTATGTCCTGCCCTGGTATAGCACTAGGCAACAGCCCATCAAAACCTACCGCAATTTTCAGAATTGACAGCAATTCCACCCACATCAACCCTACCTATTTTCTCAATCTAACAGCCAAAACACACAATCATGCTTATGGCATGTGGTATTTGGGCAACAATCAGGCTATCGTCCGTAGTGAACGTAGAGATCGCTACACCGACTTTAGCGATCATCATTCCACCTATCAATTTGAGTACTATGTGGTCGATCTTATCAGCCAAACTACGACAAAATTAAACCTCCCTTTCGACAAGGGGACACGCAAAGAATCCGTTCTTGTCGAAAATGGGAAAGCCTATATCACAATAGACGATGCAAAGGATCAGCATCAAGTTTGGATCTATGATATCAAATCAAAAAATATTCAGGTTGGCCTTACCCTAGATCAAGCGACCGATTTTATTGTTAGAATAGACCGTCTACATTAAATTTCTAACTGATATTCAGCTTATTAAAAAATAATAATTTTTATTTACTTATTTGACCTTCGGTAGATTTAGAGTTACGCAACTTCTCTATATGTAATTAATCTAAATAAAGTAATGTCAAAATTTAAAGTAGTATGGTTATTCTTTTTCCTAATCATATCATTTCCTTCACATTCCCAACAACTAGCCGAAGTCAAAGGTAGTGTTACCAATACATCAAACGAGCCTATTCATGGGGCAACAATTGTCCTATCAGGTACAAATAAAGGAGCCAAAGCAGACAAAAATGGCTTTTTCAAAATAAGCGGAATCTCTTTCGGTAATCATCAGGTTACAATTTCCGCGGTCGGATATCAGACCATAAATCGGTCAGTAACCTGTAGTAAAAATGTTATTGATCTATCCGGAATTCAAATGACCCCAGATCAAAAAATCATGGCGGAAGTTGAAGTTATAGGTAGATCCACTACAAGTGAAGTAACACGACAACCCTACAATGTCTCTGCAATAGATGCAAAAAAACTGTACAATACGACTTTAGATATCGGTCAGGCACTTAATAGAGTCTCGGGTGTACGTTTGAGAGAGTCTGGCGGTGTCGGATCAAATATGTCTTTTAGTATTAATGGATTTTCCGGCAATCAGGTGAAACTATTTCTGGATGGCATTCCGATGGACAATTTTGGTTCATCCTTTCAATTGAATAATATCCCGATCAATTTTGCCGAGCGTGTGGAAGTGTATAAAGGTGTTGTTCCGGTATGGCTGGGTGGCGATGCTTTGGGTGGTGCTGTGAATATTGTCACCAAAAATGACCCTGGTAAGTACCTTGATGCTTCTTATTCTTATGGTTCCTTCAACACACATAAGACTGCGGTAAATGCGGGATACATCTCGAATAACGGATTAACGATGACCTTATCGGCCTTCCAAAACTATTCGGACAACAATTACTGGGTAAATGTGCGGACCGCTGATTTTAACACCGGAAAATATACCAATGGAAGAAGAAGGCGTTTTCATGATACCTACCGAAATGAAACTATGGTTTATAATATCGGGGTCTCCAACAAGAAATATGCAGATCAGCTACTTTTTGGAATAACACTGGGTGAAAACAAAAAAGAAATCCAGACCGGAAACCACATGGACGATGTTTATGGGGGCAGGGAAGCCCTAGGAAATATCATCCAACCCAGTGTAAAATATATCAAAAAGGATCTATTTGTAAAGGGACTAGATGTCAACATATTTGGCCGATACAACCTCGGTAAAGAACGCAGCCTCGACACAGTGAATAGAAGATTTACCTGGTCCGGAGAGAGTGAACCCAAAGATAAAAATAACCCTAATGCTCCCGGAGGTGAAAACGAACTACGCGATTATCGTTTCAACAATAACAATGGCAACTTCATTGCCAATCTCTCCTATGCGATCAATGAAAAACACCATTTTATGGTCAATCACCTATTGACAACCTTTGACCGCAAAGGAAAAGATAAATATTACCCAGATCTCGAAATCAATAAGTTGCCACGAAAAACCACAAAAAATATTACTGCATTAGGTTATCGTACCAACATAGCCGATCAATGGGATTTAAATGTATTTGCAAAAAATTACAATCAAAAAGGTAAGTACTTTGAAGAAGTCAAGAAAAATGAAATCTACAAAAATGTAGAAACGACGGTCAATAAATTAGGCTATGGCTTTGCGGCTTCCTACTTTGTCAATCCAACCCTACAATTGAAAGCTTCCTATGAGAAAGCTTCCAGATTACCTGAAAACAACGAATTATTTGGCGATGCACAAGATCTGAGTGCAAATCCAACACTTAAACCAGAGAATAGCCATAACATCAATGTCGGTCTCTCCTACACAAAAAAATGGAATGAGCATAATCATATCATCATAGATGCCAACTATACCTATAGAAATGCAACTGATTTTATAAGACTCTACATCAGCCCATTAAGCTCAAACAACAAAAGAGAGAGTAAATACCTCAATTTAAGGAGTGTCCTCAATAATGGAGTAGATCTTAATCTAAAATATTTCTATAAAAATCAGTTTTCAATCGGTGGTAATCTAACCTACCAAAATATAATCAATAACACGAAATATGAGCCCGGTCAACTCGTAGAAAGCAGTGTTTACAAGGATCGCATGCCTAATATCCCATATTTATATGGTAATGCAGATGCTGCCTATTATTTGCACCACTTCGGAGGTAAACATAATACATTGACGATCGGTTACAACCTCCAATATATTCATGCTTTCTTTTTGGACTTTCCAAGTTTAGGCACGCCAGCACAGCGTTTCATTATTCCCGAACAGCTATCTCACGATGTCAACATTGTCTATGCAATGGCTTCGGGAAAATACAATGTTGCGCTGGAATGTAATAACCTAACCGACGCAACACGATACGACAATTTTGAAATGCAGAAACCTAGTCGGTCTTTCAATGTCAAATTCAGATACTTTATACGCAAAAAATAACACACAATTTATTAAATAACTCAAAATGAAAAAGTCAAATTACTTAAGATTGCTTACAGTAGCCTGTGGCGTATTAACAATTACCGCTTGTTCAAAGGACAAGCCCGTTGAAGGAGGAGAAGATTCAGGGAACTCGAAAAAGAAGGAAAAATTTGTCTTTATTGTAACTGGTCAAGGGAGCTCGGAGTCAGGTTCATCGGGTACTTATATTGTTACTACGGATGATGTTAGCCAAGGTAATTTAAGTATTGTGGGTAACGGTATGCCAGCAACAGAATTCTCTTTTATTAATCAAAACAACCATGTTTTTGGTCTGACATACGGTGGCCAAGGCCCGATAACTCCTTATGCTATTGATGCCAAAGGCGATCTGCAAAGACTTAAAGATGATCAGGTAAACGCCGAAACCGCAGGTATCTATGGTAATTTCGGTGATAAAAATGTGATTTTAGGGACAACCAACCGAAGCATGGTAAATCCTGTCGCGACGCTAAGAAACTATGATGCTCAAAATTTCTCCATCGCCAACAAAAACACGGTCGATCTTTCCAAAGTATTGGGAGGTAAACGCATGGCGATCTGGACAGGTGTATTCCAAGTAGGTAATAAGGTCTATATTCCTTTCCAATCTGGAGATGGTTCAAATAACTGGGGCGGAGATTTTACGACGACAGATACAACCTATATCGGTATCTTCTCTTATCCTGAACTTAAATTTGAAAAAACAATCCGTGATGGAAGAGGTTCCCATATCGGAAACTGGTTTGCTCAACAAGGTTTAGCAGTAGACGATAAAGGTGATGCATATGTATGGTTCTCGGCAAATGAAGCATCATTGGCTACAAAAAACAAATCTGGATTCCTAAGAATCAAAAAAGGAACGGATGAATTTGATAAAGATTATTATTTCGATATCGAATCTCTTGGAAAGGGTAAAATAGCAAGAGGTAGTTATCTCAAAGACAATAAATTTTTAATGACGATCTACAACAAGGGTGAACAGTCCGAAGGTGTAGGCGGTGGTCTTGTCAAATTATATATCGTAGATATACAAACAAAAAAAATGACAGAAATCATAGAGATTCCTTCACATGAACAACAAGGTTATAAAGATGTCGTATATGTTGACAAAGGTGGCGCTAAGGCTTACTATACCTGTCAGGATAAAGACGACAAACAATATTACACCTACATCATTGATATCAACAACGCTTCAGCAAAAAGAGGGTTGAAATTTACTGGGATATCCCAAGTATCATCAATGAGCAAAATCAGTTATTAATCATCCGCAATGATCCGATCTGCCGACCAACATGTGCAGATCGGATTATAAAAAATCGTTTCCCATTATGCTCAGTAAAATTAATGCCTGGCTACACCTTTGGTTAGGAATCGCTGCGGGTATTCCTGTTATCATCTTAGGAATTACAGGCTGCGTACTTGTCTTTGAACATGATATCAAAGAATTAACCACAAACTATATTCAGGTCACAGCTCAAAAATCGGAAGAACAGCTTCCTCCATCTGCGATCTATAAATCTGTTAAAGCGACGCTTCCTGATTATGAAATTGCGAGTTCCTGGTATTATGGTCTGGACAAATCAGTTAAAGTAAGTCTAGATCACTCTGACAGTCTTGTCTATGTAAACCCTTATACAGCCGAAGTGCTGGCGATTGTCAACCATGAGGATTTTTTCCATTTCATGGATGAGGGGCATCGTCATCTTTGGATGCCCACAAAAATAGGCAGGCAGGTCGTTGGCTGGAGCACCTTTATCTTTTTCATACTACTGATTACAGGCCTAGTATTATGGTGGCCAAAGAAATGGAACCGTAGATCGAGAGAACAGAGTTTTACCATCAAATGGAAAGCTAAATTTAAACGTGTCAATTATGACCTCCACAACGTACTGGGTTTCTATGCGCTAACAATCGCATTCGTCATGTGTTTTACAGGGCTCATCATGAGTTTTCCCTGGATTCGAAGTTCTGTCGTTTGGATGACGGGAGGCTATCCCAACAAACCAAAAACGGAAAAGAATAATAAACCTGAGCTTCCAGATCAACCGCTAAATGATGCGTTGGTAGTTGCTGATCAGATCTGGTATAAAGTGCGTCATGAATATGCAAAATTCAACAAAGAAGCTGTTATTGTCCACTACCCCGAAAAAGACGATAAAGCGGTGTATGCCTGCACGGACATGGCCAACGGAAGCTGGAGAGACCTTAATTTTGACCGCAATACACTGGAACTAACCGGGCGCAAACAAGGACCAATTGATGAAGCCAATACCACGGAATGGCTCATGCGTTCCAATTACGCCCTCCATACTGGTTTTATCGGTGGAATGACCACCAAAATAATTTACTTCATCGCATCACTTATCTGTGCGACTTTGCCTATAACAGGATTCTACATCTGGTGGGGAAAGAAAAAAAAGTCAACAAAAAAAACAAGACGTCCACAATTAGCAACAACTTAATTATATAATCATGCCTTATATCCTCCGTTATCTCTTAAGTCTCCTTTGGATCTGTACCCTATTTACAAGCCAAGCTCAAAAAGCAAATCATATCAAGGGACAGACTGTGGGCGAAGATAAACAGGCCATTCCTTATGTAAGTATTTCGCTTTATCACGTCAATGATGGAATACTGGCTAGTACGGCACGCTCAGATAGTACCGGAAATTTCAGGTTTACCAATACAAAAGCGGGCAGCTATTTTATTAAAGTCAAAAGCCTTACCCATCAGGATACTTTCAGTCCCCATTTCAGGTTGGACGAACATTTTGACGAGTATGATCTTGGCAAGATCCTATTATTGCAAAACAATGCTTATCTCGCCGAGGTCGTTGTCGAAAGAAAAAAACAATTTATCGAACAGCAACAGGACAAGCTGGTCTTCAATATTGAAAACTCAATGCTCGCAGACGGCAACAACGGACTGGAATTACTTAGCAAGATTCCTGGTGTCGCTGTCGACGAAAGTGGTTCGCTAAGTATTAAAGGTAAATCTGGAGCGACGGTCATGATCAATGGGAAAATTACATACCTGTCCGCCGATCAATTGGCCAATCTCCTACGTAGCACCTCCTCAATGGACATCAATAAAATCGAGGTCATGTCCAATCCAAATGCAAAACAGGATGCCGCTGGATCCGCAGGTATCATCAACATTGTATTAAAGAAAGGACTCAAACAAGGGTTTAATGGTTCCGTATCGGCTAATGCCGGTGCCGGTAGAGGAGCACATCTTGGCGGGAGTCTAAACCTTAATTATCGTACAGAAAAAATCAATGTATTCGGGATTTATAATCAGTATTTCCAAAATCTGAAATATTATAACTCACTTACACGCTATTTTTACACTGATCAAGGATCAGTCCCTGAATCGTATTCACAGCAGGAGAACACCATACAGCCCAAACTTCGATCTAATAATTTTAGAGTCGGCATGGACTACAGCATAAATCCCAAACAGACGATAGGTTTCTTAATTAATGGAGGATTCGGGAAATTTCCAAAGTACGAGCCTACCACGAATAGTTTCCGAAACTTTAATACTGATAATTTAGTATGGTCATCCACGACCATCACGGAGGGCAAGGAGCGTTGGCGAGATATGTTGTACAATGTCAATTATAATTTAAAGCTCAATGATAAAGGCCATGAATTAAAAATAGATCTTGACCTTGTTGACCACTATTCAAAAATGGATCAGCAGCTGAATACGGCATACAACAATGTCGGAGCTTCAACACCGCCTGCAAGCTCCTCCAGAATAGGTGATATCCCCTCAGACAATAAGGTATATGTCGCCAAGCTAGATTATACACTTCCTCTTCCAAAAGAATATAAACTGGAAGCTGGCTGGAAGAGCAGTTACGTACGCACTGAAAACGATCTACATTATGATACATTACAAAATGATCAATATGTTCCGGATCTGGGTACAAGTAATCACTTTATCTACAAAGAGACTATTCATGCGGGTTATCTAAATCTATCAAAAAGCTGGCATAAGTTTTCAACGCAAATAGGCGTTCGTGGTGAACACACCCGTACAGGTAGTCATCAAATTACATTGAACGAACAATTTGAAAGATCCTATTTCAAACTATTCCCAGCAGCGTTTTTCACTTATACAGCCAATGACAATCATAAAGTACAGACCAGCTACAGCTATCGCGTACAACGACCTTCGTTTTGGGATTTAAATCCATTCAGGGTATACACAGATCCTTTTTCCTATGCTGAGGGAAATTCAAACTTAAACCCAGCATACGAACATTCCTTTGAACTAGGTTATACTTACGCAAGCAAATACGTCTTAACGCTGAATTATGCCCAGCGGTCAAATGTTGTCAACGAAATATTGGGCAGAGATCCACTTAATCCCTATATTACTTTTGAAAGGCCCGAGAATATAGGTTCTTTTAAAAATTATGGGATCTCCTTTATTGCCCCGACCCAATTTACCAGCTGGTGGTCGGCAACACATTTTGCAAACTATTATCGGAATGAATATGAATTGCCACAAGAAGATGGGCTAATTGTCCGCGAGGGCAATACATTAAGTCTAAACAGCCAAAATTCCTTCAAATTGCCTAAGGATTGGTCTATTGAATTGGGGGGCAACTATGTGTCTGGCTTGACGGTAGGGATCAGTCATATCAAAAGCTACGGACAGGTCTATTCTGGCATCCAAAAAAACTTCCTCAATAAAAAAGCCACGCTGAAATTAGTCGTAAACGACATTTTCAGAACCAACAATCGACGATATGAAACCATCTCCCCGACCATCAGGCTCATCGGTAGATCTAACCCCGACAGTAGGACCGCCATCTTATCTTTCAGCTACCGTTTCGGTGGTTCTCAGAACGCAACAGCACAACGCGCTACGGGTTCTGAAGACATAAAAAGTAGGCTCTAAACTCATGACAGTTAGCTAACTTTATACTAATACCAAATTTTGTACCTTTGTAAAAAAAAATTGAAGATGTCGGTCAAGATTGGTGAAAATATTGAATTGGGAGAATTCCCATTGTTACTTGCTCCGATGGAGGATGTCAGCGATCCCCCATTTCGGTATGTTTGCAAACAAAATGGTGTTGATTTAATGTATACTGAATTTATTTCCTCAGAAGGACTGATTCGTGATGCGGCTAAATCTGTTCAAAAACTAGATATTTTTGAATATGAACGGCCCATTGGTATCCAGATATTCGGTGGAGATATTGAAAGTATGCGTCAATCAGCGGAAATCTGCACAAAAGCAAATCCAAATCTAATCGACATCAATTACGGTTGCCCTGTTAAGAAAGTGGTCTGTAAGGGAGCTGGCTCTTCCTTATTGCAAGACATTGATAAAATGGTTGCGATGACTAAAGCTGTTGTTGAAGCAACTCATCTGCCCGTGACAGTAAAAACCCGTCTTGGCTGGGATGACAATACCAAAAATGTATACGAAGTAGCAGAGCGATTGCAAGATGTCGGCATCAAAGCATTAGCAATACATGGTCGTACCCGTGCACAATTGTACAAAGGTCAGGCAGACTGGTCTATGATCCGTGATATCAAACGCAATCCACGCATTCAGATTCCAATTTTTGGCAACGGTGATGTGGATTCGGTGGAGAAAGCCGCTGCCTGGAGACAAGAATATGAGGTTGATGGTATTATGATCGGTCGTGCTGCAATTGGTTACCCATGGATCTTTAGAGAAATCAAACATTTCTTCCATACAGGTGAACGCCTGGAGGGACCTACAATTGCCGAACGTGTCGAGGTATGTAAAACACACTTAAACAAATCCATCGAATGGAAAGGTGATAAATTAGGGATCTTTGAAATGCGGAGACATTACGCAAATTATTTCAAAGGAATTCCGAATTTTAAAGAATCCAGAATGAAACTTGTCAGCTTACAAACGCAAGACGAAATTTTGGATGTACTCCATGATATTGAACATAACTTTACATCCGAAATGGTGTAAGGCTTAGCAATAAAAAATGTCGTATTGAGTTTATATCAATGCGACATTTTTATTTAACATCATTTGTACCCGCCCCCGTTTCCTCTTTTCAGATATTCAATTCTGGGCGAGATTCGATTTCATCTCTGGACTGCTTCTTTTTCTCTAAGCTCCTTTTTTAATGAATTGCTTCAGCTGATTCTTTTCCATCAGAAATACACCAGCTATATAAACAATCAGCAAACCGTTTCCGATGACGACATTGTGCTGAAATACAAAATAGGAAAGGTAGGAGAACAATATACCCGTTACGATATATGCCAATATTTTCCCCAGTTTATATGGAATAGGATAATTTTTTTGTCCCCAGAAATAGGAAAGTACCACCATTGAAAAATAAGCCATAAATGTAACAATCGCCGCACCGACATAACTGTATTTAGGAATCAGATAATAGTTTGCAACTATTGTGATGACGGCTCCTACAAGTGATATATAGAGTGCATAACGTGTTTGGTCAGATAGCTTATACCATACCGACAAGTTCATATAGATACCCAATAAAACATAGTTAAACAGCAACAAAGGAACGATAAAAAGGCCCGACCAGTATAACTCCCGCGTTACCTCGTCCTTTCCCTTTATAAAATATTTTAACCAATCTATATTTGCTGTTATTCCCAGCATCACCAACATCATAACAATGACAAAATACTCCATGATTACTGCGTAGGTTTTCTTTGCATTGGCATTTTTTGAATATGAAAAGAAAAATGGCTCAGCCCCTAAACGAAAAGCCTGAACAAAAATACTCAGAAACATCGCCAATTTACCCACGGCTCCATATATACCTAAATCTTGATCACCGACATCCTTTGGCAAATAAATCGGAAGAACGATCTTATCCAGGTTTTCATTAATTATATATGAAATATTGGCTATTAAGATCGGAGAGCTATAGGATAGCATTTTTAGGATCAATTGCTTCTCAGGTCTAAAAGAAAATCCCTTCATCTGAGGTAAAAGCAGCAATAAGGTAACAGCACTAGCAACAATATTAGAAATAAATATATATCCGATCCATTCATCGCGATACCAACCTGAACACCAAGTCCCGATAGCCCCTCCCTGTTTAATCAGATAAGGAACCAGCATAATAAAGAATAGATTTAAAGAGACCATGATACCGATATTCGCTAATTTGATCACCCCAAATTGAATTGGTCTTCCCTCGGATCTCAATTTTGCAAAAGGAACTACGGCCAAGGCATCCATTGCCAATATCAAGGCAAAATATTTCACATACCGCTCAAAATCTGCACTATACTCTCCTTTTTTTAGCCATGTACCAATTGTACCGGCAAAAACAAATGCTGTTACAAAAAATAACACTGCCAGAACAGCTATGACAATAAAACTATTGTTAAAGACTTTGGGTTTATCCTTTTCATCGACCTTTTGGAGATACCTGAAAAAGGTCGTCTCCATACCAAATGCGAGTACCGCATTGATCATCGAAGCCCAGGCATACATCTGAGTAACAACACCATAAGAAGCAGGAGGATATTTATTGACATACAGGGGCGTCATCACGAAGTAAAGCAAACGTGCTATAATCGTGCTCATCCCATAAATCATGGTCTGCCCGGCGAATTTTTTTAATACTGACAAAACGGAAAGAATTAAGATTGAACTCTTTTAATCACTTCAAAATTAGAAAAGCCTTTCAGCTCACCTTCCTCAACTTCAACAGCTTCAACATTTGCATCCTCTGGACCTTCCTGGCAGAAGTCCATCATTGAATCGAGTGCAAAATCGTCACCCTCAGCTTCAATATAGACAGATCCATCCTTTTGATTGACAACAAAGCCTTTTACACCAACCTGATCTGCAACAGCTTTGGCCGTCAATCGAAAAAAGACTCCCTGTACTTTACCCCTTATTGAAATATTCAAATGTTTCATAAGAGCAAAAGTACAGAAGTTTTTGTGGAATTAAATACTATGCTAAACGTTTGATTTTAACTTTATCTGTCAAACGCATGTGTTCCATACCTTGGAGCAAAACAACTCCCGGCTTTTTACCTACTTCCAGAGATCCATATTTATCTTGGATATTCAACGCAACAGCCCCGTTGATTGTAGCCCATTGAATGGTTTGCAAGAAATCCAAATCTTCGAAATGTTCATGCAATGCCTTCAACTCTTCCAATACTGAAAGCGTATCGTTCGATGCCAAACTATCCGTTCCGATAACTAAGGGTTGTCCAGCATTTATAAAATTATGAATCTTAGGTAAAGCACCCTCGATATATAAATTTGCTTTCGGACACAAACACCACACAACATCCCGATCCATACGCTCCACAAAATCCAAATCTTTTAATGAAGTATACGTATTATGAACTAACAACAACTTATTCGGATAAGGCAAATAAGGTAAGTAAGACTGGATCGAATTCCGGGCTTGTGCTTTAATAGAATCTGCATTTTTTCCGATACTCTTATAGAAGTCCAGGAACTCACCTGTCTTGTATCTAAACAATTTATTCTCTTCATCACTCTCCTGATTATGAATACTAATGATGTTCGTCTCAGGGACAGCTTTTTTGAATTTTTTGAAAAGAGCTTTTGAACAGGAATAAGGTGCATGTGGTGTAATCGACACATGGCCATTTCTAAATTCTTGCGTCAACGATTTTGCTTCTTTTAATTTAAAATCAGCTTCCTCAGGTTCAACACCAATGACTTCCACAAACGTATGATAAAGTATTTGCGATTCCTCTTTCAGTGTAGAAGAGTTATCTGTATTCGCATGATCGCCCACAGCTACAATACCATTTTCATACATTTCTTTATCCGCCTTTGCCATTGCATCATCCATTTTCTTCATTGAAGCACTGCGTGAAGTCATCACCTGACTCAAGAAATTCGGTAGACCGGTACCTTTAGGGACCACACCTTTCATATGTGACAATTCAAGATGGCAATGGGCGTTGATAAAACCTGGAATAATAACGCCATCATACCTTTCGATCTTGACTTTATCATTCAAAGTAAACGATGCGGGGTCGTAAATACCCTGAATTACCCCCTCTTCATCTACCGCTACAATACCATCTTTTATTGGCATTGAAGTGACCGGTAGAATATAATTTGCGCTTAAATATTTTAACATTTTATCTCCTCACTCTCAAATTAGTAATTAAAAATTTTTGACCGATATGAATACATACTAACAGTAGAAAACTCTATGCCAAGGTACCTAAAAAGAACAATAAATACCAAAAACAAGCCTAAACGTAAAACTTTAAACCATAAGGAAATTTTAACAAATTTTTAACTAGACTGTCCTTTTGTCAAAAAACACATCATGTTATACCATTCCGATTTTAATGTATATATTCGCACCATCGAATAGGGGTGCCTTGTTTTGTCAGAAACACAAATAAGGGCTGAGATTATACCCAACAGATTAAGTTCTGTGCACCTGATCCAGGTAATGCTGGCGGAGGGAGAGGTTAGTTAAATAGAACGATCATAGTGACCCCTTTCTATGATTTGTTTAACTTAAACAAAATACATCAACATGATCAAATTTTTGATTTGTAGCGCTTTAGCTACTGTTTCTATCCAAATTGCTGTTGCTCAACACAATTTGACGATTAAGACCGTAGACAAGAACACACAAAGGCCGCTACAAAATGCATCAGTATCCCTGGATGGACAGGCTTCATTTACAACCAAATCGGACAAAGATGGTCTGATCAAATTGTATAATATCCAGAAAGGGAAGCATTCCGTTCAAGTTTCTTTTATAGGATATCATACCTGGACCCAAAACCTGAACATTGAGCGCGATATGGAATTGACGGTCCAACTTGATCCGAAAACAATTCGTACAGAAGAAGTACTCGTTGTATCTACCAGAGCCAAAAAGAATGCCCCAACAACATTCAAGAATATCTCAAAAGAAGAGATTTCCCGAAACAATCTAGGGCAAGATATCCCCTATCTATTGAATCAAACACCTTCTGTCCAGGTCAACTCCGATGCAGGAGCCGGCATAGGATATACAAACATGACCATTCGTGGGTCTGACAACCAGCGTATCAATGTCACGCTTAATGGAATTCCACTAAATGATGCTGAAAGCATGGGCTCATTCTTTGTCAATCTTCCTGATTTCGCATCATCTACCGAAAGCATTCAAGTGCAACGGGGCATTGGAACCTCGACAAATGGTGCTGGTTCCTTCGGTGCTTCCTTAAATATTCAATCCAATACCTTAGCCGAAAAACCCTATGTTGAGCTCAATAATTCTTTCGGTTCTTATAATACCTGGAAAAACACCTTAAAGCTCGGAACCGGTTTGATCAACGACAAATTTGCTTTCAATGCACGGTTATCTAGGATTAGCAGCAACGGTTATATTGAAAGAGCTTCTTCAGATTTACAATCCTTTTATATCGATGGAGGCTACTATGGAAAGAAACATATTTTAAAAGGGATCGTATTTTGGGGAAAAGAGAAAACCTACCAAGCCTGGAACGGTGTACCAGAGCCCTTGATTACTGGAGACAGATCCCGTATGGATGATTATGCAGATAATGGTTTATATATATCGGGGACAGAAAAAGACCGTTTTATGAATGCTGGGCGAAACTATAACCTTTATACGTACAAAAACCAAACGGATAACTATACCCAAAAGCACCACCAGATTCACTATACCAATATCCTCAGTGATAAACTCACATTGAATACCGCCTTACATTATACAAGAGGTTATGGCTACTATGAGGAGATGAGACCGGGGGATAAATTAAGTAAATATGGACTGCCAGACGTCATTATTGGTCAGGATACCATCAAAAAAACAGATCTAGTCCGTAGAAGATGGTTAGATAATTATTTCTACGGCATGACCTATGCCTTTAATTACAAACCCAACGATCAGCTTGAAATTATATGGGGCGGTGCATACAACCAATATCGAGGAAAGCACTATGGTGAGGTAATCTGGGCTCAATATGCTTCGACAGGATTTATAGACGACAAATATTATTTTGGTAAATCGCAGAAAAATGACTTCAGCAATTTCTTAAAAGTGGATTACAAATTGGATAAATGGATCCTAATGGCTGACGTGCAATACCGAAATGTAGACTACCGCATGTATGGCGATGATGATAAGGTCAAAAATTACAATTACCACCCAAAATTCAATTTTCTAAATCCCAAAGCAGGAGCAACCTACCTGTTAAATGACCATGCAAATATCTATGCTTCTTATGCCTTTGCGCAAAAAGAACCCGTCCGGAAGGATTTCATAGAGAAAAACAGCAAACTTCCAGATCCAACGCCAGAAAAAATGCAGGATATCGAAATCGGGTATAGATTCAACAACACTAAATTCGAATTTGGATTGAATGGATATGGCATGTTTTATAATGACCAATTGATCCCAACAGGTGAGATCAGTGATACTGGTTCTCCTATCCGCCAAAATGTGAAAAACAGCTATAGAATCGGGCTGGAATTTGACGGAACCTGGAACATCAGTAAGCAATTGAACTGGAAGGCGACGGCCAGCTTCAGTCAAAACAGAATTAAGAATTTCGAAGAAATTGTGAAAGATATCAACGGTGTCAGCCCCGATACCAAAATTTTCTATTCGAAGACGGACATCGCGCTTTCCCCGGGAACTATACTCTCCAGTAACTTTGCCTACAGTCCTATTGAGTCGCTCACATTTTCTTTGCTATCCAAATATGTTGGACGGCAATATCTTGATAATTCATCCGCAAAAGAAAGAAGCATTTCTTCTTATTTTGTCAACAATTTGTTGGCGAATTATAGCTTCACCGCGTTAGGCATCAAAAACATCAATGCAACTTTACAGATCAACAACATCCTGAACGAAAAGTATGAAACCAATGGTTACACCTTTGGTGGGATGGATGGCGATACCCGAAAATATTACAATTTCTACTTCCCACAGGCACCTACAAATTTTATGTTAGGCCTGAATATCAAATTCTAACAATTAAGATCCTGTATATATAAAAGCCACCTTAACTTAAATAGATAAGGTGGCTTTTTATTTTGGCACCAATAAATGCTAGATTGGATCGTGTTTGACGATGGGAATTTTTAACTTTGGTTTTATACTTTTCATTATGCGTGCAGTAATACAACGGGTAAAACATGCTTCCTGTACAGTAGACGAACAGATCACCGGCCAGATTCAAAAAGGTTTAGTGATCCTATTGGGAATAGAAGAAGCCGATACAATTGAAGACTTAAAATGGTTGGGACAAAAATTCGTTAACCTACGGATTTTTGAAGATGAGCAGGGACTAATGAATAAATCTATACTGGATATCGGTGGTAATATCTTACTGATTTCTCAGTTCACCTTATTCGCCCAGACAAAAAAAGGAAATAGGCCATCATTTATTCGCGCGGCCAAACCTGATACCGCCAAACCGCTGTATGAAGAAATGGCCAAATTGCTTTCTCAACTGATCGATCAGCCTGTTCAGCTCGGCGTATTTGGAGCTGACATGAAAATCAATCTATTGAATGATGGTCCCGTTACCATCATTATGGATACAAAAGATAAGGACAATTTTTAAACTACTTAATCCGAAAAAATGACAATCAAAGAAGCACAAGAAGTAATTGATAAATGGATCAATACAACGGGGATACGCTATTTCAATGAGCTGACAAATACTGCCATGCTTATGGAAGAAGTTGGCGAAGTGGCTCGGATCATGGCCAGACAATACGGTGAACAGTCTTTCAAAAAATCAGATAAAGAGGTTAATCTGGCTGATGAAATGGCCGATGTATTGTTTGTCTTAATGTGTCTTGCAAATCAAACGGGCATAGACCTGACCGAAGCATTGGAAAAGAACCTGCAAAAGAAATCTATCCGGGATGCAGACCGTCATAAAAACAATGAAAAATTAAAATAACACCTTTGTTTTTCAGAGGTATACAAGGTTTAATATTAATCTTACGCACAATTTTAGAGCAGATATTATGAATAAACTATTTATTTATTCGCTAATAGGAAGTTTGCTATTCGCTTCATGTTCCAATACCCGCAGGCAGGTTGACGCATATAAAACTAGCCCCGAGACATTCAACAAAGCGGCGGTGGTAACAGCACACCCCATAGCTTCGGAAGTTGGTGTCATGGTGCTAAAAAAGGGAGGAAATGCCATTGATGCTGCCGTTGCGGTGCAGTTTGCCCTTGCTGTAGTATATCCAAATGCAGGAAATATTGGTGGCGGTGGTTTTATGCTATATCGCAACAATAAGGGGCAGTACGACGCACTAGACTTTCGGGAAACCGCGCCTAAACAGGCTCACCGGGATATGTACCTGAATGCACAAAAGAATGTTATCCCTGATTTGAGCCTATACAGTGCGCTCGCATCGGGTGTGCCCGGTTCTGTCGCCGGCATGTGGGACGCCCATCAGAAATATGGGAAGCTAGCCTGGAAAGAATTGCTCTTACCCGCAATTGAACTTGCGCGAAAAGGTTTCAAGATCAGTGAAAGGCAGGCCCGCGAGTTTGAAAGCCATAAAGAGCGATTTGTGAAGCTGAATCCCACTGGTGCCGCAATTATCAAAAATACAACCTGGAAAACTGGTGACCTATTTGTACAAGAAGATCTAGCCAATACTATCGAAAGAATCGCTAATGAAGGACGTGACGGCTTCTATAAAGGAAAAACCGCCGATCTGCTCATTGCAGAAATGAATAAAGGTAAAGGGATCATTACCCATGAGGATCTAACGAGCTATAAGGCAGTCTGGCGTGCCCCGATTGCATCGAGCTATAGAGGACACAAGGTTGTTTCTATGCCTCCACCATCGAGCGGCGGAACCTCCCTACTGGCCTTATTAAAGTCGGTTGAACAATTCCCACTTCAGCGCTGGGGATTCCAGAGGGACTCCACCATACGTGTCATCGTTGAAGCAGAACGCTATGTGTATGCAAATAGAGCAAAGTATTTAGGGGATCCAGATTTTATCAATGTCCCTGTACAACAACTGATAGATTCCACGACAAATGCCACTAAACTGAATCCGTTTAATTTCCATCAGGCAACATTGAGTAAAAACGTCAATGCAGATGTTATTTCGGGATACGAAAGTGAGCAAACAACTCATTTCAATATTGTTGATGAGCAGGGAAATGCAGTTTCTATCACCACCACGCTCAATGATTCCTATGGATCTGGTGTTATCGTAGATGGCGCAGGATTTTTATTAAACAATGAAATGGACGATTTCTCAATAAAGACCGGTGTACCTAATATGTATGGTCTGACAGGAGAAAAGGCAAATGAAATTCAGCCTGGGAAAAGAATGTTGAGTTCAATGACACCTACTATTCTAGAAAAGGATGGTAAACTATTTATGGTGGTGGGGACACCCGGTGGATCAACTATTATTACCTCCGTTTTCCAAACCATATTAAATGTGATTGACTTTGGACAAAATGCACAATCTGCTGTCAGTTCACCCCGATTCCATCACCAGTGGTTACCTGACCGTATTGATGTTGAGCAAGGTGCGATTGACACAAAACTACGGGACAAATTGACAAAAGACGGCTATGTGATAAATCCCAGAGGAACAATAGGACGTGTAGAAAATATTCTTATCCTTCCAAACGGCAAATTGCAGACCGGGGCCGATCCTCGTGGAGATGATACGGCAAAAGGATATTAGACATCAAATAAAAAGGCTCATCCGGAATCCCAGATGAGCCTTTTTTATATCTGATAGTTTGGATGATCTTACATCATTCCACCCATACCACCACCCATTGGAGGAGCACCAGCACCTACAGGGTTTTCTTCAGCCTCGTCAGCCAATACACACTCTGTTGTCAACAACATTGAAGCAACTGAAGCTGCATTTTCCAAAGCAATACGAGATACTTTAGTCGGGTCAATTACACCTGCTGCGATTAAGTTTTCGTAACGGTCAGTACGTGCGTTATAACCAAAGTCAGCTGTACCTTCTTTTACTTTTTGAACGATCACTGCACCTTCGATACCTGCGTTATTACAGATTTGACGCAAAGGTTCTTCGATAGCACGTTTGATAATGTCAATACCGATTTGCTCATCTTCGTTTTCACCTTTAAGGCTTACCAAAGCTTCAGTAGCACGGATAAATGCAACACCACCACCAGCAACGATACCTTCTTCAACTGCAGCGCGAGTCGCATGTAAAGCATCATCAACACGGTCTTTTTTCTCTTTCATTTCTACCTCAGTAGTAGCACCTACGTACAATACAGCAACACCACCTGACAATTTTGCCAAACGCTCTTGTAATTTCTCGCGATCGTAGTCAGAAGTGGTTGTTTCGATTTGTGAACGGATTTGAGCAACGCGAGCTTTGATGTCATCTACGTTACCACCACCATTGATAATTGTTGTATTATCTTTGTCAACTTGAACCTTTTCAGCTTGACCTAAATAAGATAACTCAGCATTCTCCAATTTGAAACCTCTTTCTTCAGAGATTACGGTACCACCAGTTAAGATAGCAATATCTTCTAACATCGCTTTACGACGGTCACCAAAACCTGGAGCTTTTACAGCTGCCACTTTCAGTGAACCACGGATTTTATTAACAACTAATGTTGCAAGCGCTTCACCATCTAGATCTTCAGCAATGATCAACAATGGTTTACCTGTTTGAACTTGTTTTTCCAAGATAGGCAACAACTCTTTCATGTTGCTAATTTTCTTGTCGTAGATCAAAATGTAAGGGTTATCTAATTCCGCTTCCATTTTGTCAGAGTTCGTAACAAAGTAAGGAGATAAATATCCACGGTCAAATTGCATACCTTCTACAGTTTTTACTTCTGTTTCAGTACCTTTTGCTTCTTCAACAGTGATAACACCATCGTTACCAACTTTTTCCATTGCCTGCGCAATCAAAGAACCGATGATCTCGTCGTTATTCGCGGAGATCGCTGCTACTTGTTTAATTTTGTTGTTGTCTTGACCAACTACTTGAGATTGAGATTTCAAGTTAGCAACAACAGCTGCCACAGCTTTGTCAATACCACGTTTTAAATCCATTGGATTAGCACCTGCAGCTACAGATTTGATACCTGGAGCAACGATTGCTTGTGCCAATACAGTAGCCGTAGTTGTACCATCACCCGCTTGATCAGCAGTTTTAGAAGCAACTTCTTTTACCATTTGCGCACCCATATTTTCCAAAGCATCTTTCAATTCGATTTCTTTCGCAACTGAAACACCATCTTTAGTAATTACTGGTGCACCGAATTTCTTCTCAATAATTACGTTACGTCCTTTAGGACCCAATGTTACTTTAACAGCATTAGCTAAAGTGTCTACACCTTTTTTAAGGGCCTCACGAGCCTCAACGTTATATTTTACTTGTTTTGCCATTTTTTTAGTATTGAGTATTGAGATATTGGTAGTGAGACTCTAATGTTAAAAGTCTGCAGCTACGGACTGCCTCAATCTTTTAAATTTTAACTTTGTAATTTAGACTTTTTAATCGCTTAGATAACAGCGTAAATATCAGACTCACGCATAATTAAGTACTCTTTTCCTTCGTAAGTAATTTCAGTACCTGCATATTTACCATATAATACTTTGTCACCTACTTTTACAGTTAACGGCTCGTCAACTTTACCAGTACCTACAGCAACTACTGTACCTTGAGATGGTTTTTCTTTTGCTGTATCGGGAATATATAACCCTGAAGCTGTTTTTTCTTCTGCTGGAGCAGCTTCTACTACTACTCTATCTCCGATAGGTTGGATACTTAATGCCATAATTAATTTACTTTTTATCTGTTATTGAATTTATTTTTATGTTATAATCGTTATAAACACAACATCTTTTATGCCAATTGTAAATAAGATGATGTATAAGACAATTTTTCACCGAAAACTTAACATGTTCACAGATAAAAGCACATTTTGCTGTCACACTGTCACTGTTTGTCTGACATCCTTACAAAACTCTGTTTGCCATCCCAATCCTACTTCGATAGGCAGACTGACAAATCGCATATAACAAAAAAAGGCCTCGTCTAAATTGTAGACGAGGCCTTTTGAATTTCTTTGTTCGCAACTATTTCTTAGCTTCTTCAGTTGGCTTAGCTGCTGGCGTTGTCGCCGGAGTTTTTTGTTCTGATTGCGCTGGAGCAGCTTGCTCTTGTCCTGCTGGAGCACCTGCAGGTTTCTGTGCTGGCGTACCCAAGTTCAAAGGCCCTTGTTGTTGTGCTGGGGCTTCAATTTGACCACCCAAACCACCTTTAGATGTACTTGGAGATGATCCCATAATGTTAACACCCAAACTAAAAATCATAATAGCAATCACCATGATCCATGTACCTTTTTCCAAAAAGTCTCCTGTACGCTTTACACCCATTAGGTTTGTTCCACCGGAAAAACCAGATGATAAACCACCACCTTTTGGATTTTGGATTAAAACCAAAAATGCTAAAATAATACTAGCTAATATGATAAGACCAATTAATAATCCTTGCATCTCTTTATGTAATTAATTTAATTTCTTTTCTAATTCTGTTATGCGTGCCGCAAAGTAAGCATTTTTTTCTGGATATTTCAAAACTAATTTTTCGTAAACCTCTATTGCTTTAGGATATAAACCCTGTTCGGTATATATTTTTGCAAGGGTCTCTGTCACTAGTGAATGCTGATCTTCTGAGCTTTTTCTCGCTTTATTCTCTAAATCTAACTTTTCAGCCTGCAACGGTTGGATTATAGGCTCTTCACGGATAAATTTTTCAATCACCTCATCCGTTTTGCGCGGAATCTGGAAAGAGATTGTTGTTTTCACCTCATCGCTGAGTTTTGCCTCTGGTGATTGCAGATGGAAAATATTTTCCCGAATCTGTTGATCCAATAACTGGCTATCCAATTTTTCATGGATCTTTGCAATATCATCATTTGATGGTGTCATTGGGCCCAACGGTGAATTTACATAAGGTTGGTATGTTTCAGCATACTCAAGTCGCGTCTTATGCAACCACCATAAAAAGCTATAGGGCATTGTATCATCATCATAGACTGTGACACGCTCCTGCGTATCCTCCAATGGCTGAACAGCAATTTCAGAATGAGCTGGCTCAACAGTTTCAGTTGACTCAATAATGGTGGCCTGTTGTTTTGCTTCACGCGAACGAAAATAATCCTGCGCTACACCTGCTTGAATCAAACGGTCCAATTCATCTGTCTTCTCCACCTCGTCAACCTCAGTTTCCTCCTGTTCAACCTCAGTATCAACCGCGACTACTTCCTCAACGACTATACCTTCCGACAACCCATCTTCAATTTCCTCATCAAGAACGATATCTTCCAATTGGATTTCTTTTACTGCCACAATTGACCTGCTATGCATAAATTCGTACAACCAGTTTGGAGACGAAGCATACAGCAATGCAGACGATAAATTCTGAACAGGCTTGCTTTCACCAAAAACTTTACGTTCATATATAAATCGCAAACTTTGCGCATAGGGATATTTTTCAATCAAAGCCAAAATTACATCTTCATCAATAGACTCCGGATGATTGATTGCTCGAAAGAAAAGGTCGTTATTCGATAGTGGCATAGTAATATTCATCTTGGAACAGGATTACCAGTTAGCAAATGCCTTATTATAAATATCCTCTGTCAACATTTGGATAATTTCCTTACCCAAGGTCTCCTCCTGTGCACTCTGAAGATTTCCTGCGAACTCTTTGAAACGTGTAAAAGGTTGCTCAAAGTCGTCTTTAGGATTGAGCTTATTATGATAGGAGACTTTAATTGTAATCGTCATTCTATTCATCGCAGCGCGGTCTGTTCCTGCTTCAACGGCGGCTGGACTGATTGTATAGTCTGTAATGAACCCTTCAAAAGTAGCATCACCATCTTGGTTGACCTGGCTTAATCGGGATTGGTTTCGAATACGTTCCTTTAATGCCTCTGTAAAATTCTGGCTTAAAGTCGGATAAACCAAAGGTGCGATATTTTCGAAATATTGAATATTGACGGTCTTCATTCCTTCTGGAATGGATCCTCCTGTAAATCTATATTTCACACCACAACTATTCATGATGAATAGAAAAGCGGTTGTGAGAAAGGTATATAAAATTCTTCTTGACAACATGTGCAAAACCTTAGTCTAAATTTAAGTCTTTAATTTTCCGATACAAAGTTCTTTCGGAAATTCCCAATTCTTGTGCTGCAGCTTTCCGTTTCCCGCGATGTTTTTTCAAGGCTTTTTTGATCAGATCCGACTCCTTATCTACCAAAGACAAAGACTCTTCCACCTCTTGTGCATCTTGCAGATAATCGTCCTGCGCAACAGGGTTCTTCAATACATTTGCGGTATTATTATTATTCGGCGAATGTATCGTCAAGGTTGGCGCGATACCGTATCCTTCGGTATCGGATTTTATCTGTGGTTCAATTTCCTGATAGAGCTGATTGATATAAGGAGAATTTTGATCGAATGTAGAAGAATCCACACCTTTCTGGATCAACTCGACTACGAGCTTTTTCAGATCGACCATATCTTTCTTCATATCGAAAAGTACCTTATACAGGAGGTCTCTTTCAGAGAAATCTTCTTTTGCGTTATTATTGGATGTAACTATAGCTGGTAGACTCGTACGTGATTCATTTGGCAAATAGTTTTGTAGTGTATGCGCGTCAACAATACGTTCCTTCTCTAAAACGGCAATTTGTTCGGCAACATTTTTCAATTGACGCACATTACCTGGCCAGTTATAATTACGTAGCATATTTTGTGCATCTTCAGTCAGCTGCACACCAGGGGAGCGATATTTTTCCGAAAAATCAACAATAAACTTGCGGAACAATAAATTGATGTCTTCGGGACGTTCTCTGAGTGAAGGCACACGCAGAGGAACGGTATTTAGACGATAATATAAATCCTCCCTAAATTTACCTTTTTGAACAGCTTCAAACATATTGACGTTTGTCGCAGCAACCACACGCACATTGGTTTTTTGAACCTTTGATGATCCCACACGAATATACTCCCCAGATTCCAAAACACGAAGTAATCGAGCTTGTGTACCTAAAGGTAACTCTCCGACCTCGTCCAAGAAAATTGTCCCGCCATCAACTACTTCAAAATAGCCCTTACGTGCTTCATGTGCTCCGGTAAAGGAACCTTTCTCATGTCCGAATAATTCAGAGTCTATTGTTCCCTCCGGTATTGCTCCACAGTTGACCGCTATAAATGGCCCATGCTTACGGGAACTCAATTGATGGATAATATGCGAAAAAACTTCTTTACCACTACCGCTTTCACCTTGTATTAATACAGAAATATCAGTTGGAGCCACCTGCCGGGCAATATCAATCGCCCGATTTAACAACGGTGAATTACCGATGATTCCAAACCTATTTTTTATATCTTGATTATCCATAAATTTCCAGTTGGAAATAAATTTATATTACGTTTTCTTAATCAACAATTTTACCGAGCAGGGTTGCTGATGTACATGATTCCACAAGCACATTGACATAATCCCCTTGTTTGTAACGAGGGTCTATAGGAAACACAACCAAGGCATTCTGATCATTACGACCACAGAAATCAAACTCAGATCTTTTCGAAAAACCTTCTATCAGAACTTTACAAACTTTTCCAATAAAATGTTGGTAACGATATAAGCTATGGTCACGTTGTTTGTTGATAACCTCAGTCAAACGGCGTTTTTTGACATCTTCAGGAATATCATCTTCATAACGCTTCGCAGCTAATGTACCTGGTCTTTCAGAATAAGCAAACATGTATGCAAAGTCATATTTCACATAATCCATCATCGATAACGTTTCCTGATGTTCTGCTTCCGTTTCTGTACAGAATCCGGTAATAACGTCAGTAGAAATCGCACAATCAGGAATAATTTTACGGATAGCATCTACACGTTCCATATACCACTCACGATCATAAGTACGATTCATAAGCTCCAATACCCTAGAATTCCCAGATTGTACTGGCAAATGGATATAGTTACAAACATTTTCATGTGATGCGATGGCATACAAAACTTCATCCGTGATATCTTTTGGATGGGAAGTCGAAAAACGAACCCGTAAAAGTGGGCTCACCTCCGCAACCATCGTCAATAATTTAGCAAACGTTACCGTCTCACCAGGAGTTTCTCCTTCTGCAACTGGCGCCGTATGTTTATAGGAATCCACATTTTGCCCCAATAAGGTTACTTCTTTATATCCAGCGTTGAATAGATCTTGCGCTTCTTTCACAATAGATTGTGGGTCGCGGCTACGCTCACGTCCCCTGGTAAAAGGAACAACACAGAACGAACACATGTTATCACAACCACGCATGATCGAAATAAAGGCCGTTACTCCATTTGAGTTTAACCGAACGGGATTAATATCAGCATAAGTCTCCTCACGCGATAGCAATACATTCACTGCTTTGGCACCGTCATCTACCTTATCAATTAAGTTAGGAAGATCGCGATACGCATCAGGACCTACTACAACATCAACTAATTTTTCTTCCTCTAGAAACTTCGATTTTAAACGCTCAGCCATACAGCCAAGTACACCGACGATCATTCCAGGATTTCTGGTCTTTGCCGCCTCAAATTCTTTCAGTCGATTACGAACACGTTGCTCTGCATTCTCACGGATTGAACAGGTGTTAATAAAGACAACATCAGCTTCCTGATAATTCTTTGTTGTCTCAAAACCCTTATCCAACAAAATAGAAGCAACGATCTCACTATCCGAGAAGTTCATTTGACAACCGTAACTTTCAATATACAGTTTACGTCCATTACTGATCTTTGGATCTTGTTCCAATAACAATGCCTCACCCTGACGAGATTCGTCGTGTTCCTTAGTTGTATGTGTTAAATCTAGCATAGCTCAATTTTCAAAGACTACAAAGTTAGAAATTAAAATTCATATAATGACAGTTTGTCAGCCAGAAATATGGTTTATACTTTGTCAAATTTCTGAAGTAAATAATTTATATCATAGCGGTCTGGCGGGATATTTCACAAAAAAGGCACGGATAAAATCCGCGCCTTCTGTTATTTTCGAAATTCAACAAACTCGCCATTTAGAAGAGTCAAACATATTCGTTCCTAGGGGAGTGATATGTTTAGCTTGTTATTGGTTAGCTTGTTGTTTTGCTTCTTTCTTCATTTGATCACCAGCAACGATAACGATCTCTACGCGACGGTTTTGGGCACGTCCAGATTCTGTGTCATTACTTGCAATTGGCTCAGAGAAGTTTCTTCCTTCAGTTTTAATACGTGAAGAAGATAAACCTTTAGATACTGCAAAGGCACGTACCGAATTTGCACGGTCCAAAGAAACTTTGTCATTTGCAGCTAGCGTTCCCACGTTATCTGTGTGTCCGATAACTAAAATTTCTGTTCCTTGCTCTTTATTTAATGTTGCAACTAAATTTGCAATATTATCCTTTGCAGATGTTTTTAAATCAGATTTATTGAAATCAAACAAGATACCTGAATCAAATTTCACAACAATACCTTCTGCAGATTGAGTCACCTCAGCACCTTCGACGGTTTTAGAAATCTCAGCAGCTTGTTTATCCATTTTCTTACCGATCAATACACCCGCTGCACCGCCGATTGCCGCACCTGCTAATGTACCAATAGCCGTATTACCAGCCTTACCACCAATTAATGCACCTAAAGCACCACCCGCAACACCACCGATCACACCACCTTTAGTCGTATTATTTGTATTTTGGATTGTAGAACAACTTCCAAATAACATAGCCGAGGTTGCAACAGTCAAACCAAATACAGCTAATTTTCTATTCATTTTCATATCTATCTAAGACTTTTAATATTCAAATTAAATTACTGTTCATGTTAAAATCAAACAAAGTGCCAAAAGCATCCTTTTTTAACTTTTTTGTTACCATACTCCAAAAAAAGCATCACAACGTTGATAAATGAAGACGATAAGCTACAAATAATCTTGACGGTCAATGTTCACAAGAACTAACAGCATAAAATGAAAAATGTTTTATTTCTCTTGGGTCTTAACTTCAATATCAGGCAACAATGACCCTTTTGGACGTCCTTTTGCTTCAAAATCCGCTAAAGATTGCTGTACATAATTCATCAAATCATATTGGCCCCAATGTTCAGCTAGATCAAATGAGGGACGATAACGTATCATGAACGCATCTAGATCAGCACTATCCAATTTCGTTAATTTCTGGACAGCTGCCCTTGAAAAGATACGGTCTACCTGCAATTCCTCCTTTTCCCGGTCCATAAAACGTCCAAAGCGTTTCGCATTTTTCGCCTCACGTCCAAAAAGATTATAAAGTGCAGTAGCAGGACTACCTAAATAGGTTCCAAATTTATTTTTCCCGCCATTATAGACCCCCTTTTTTGAATAATTCCCCATGGCATCATTCAACTCGGCTTCCTTAGACTTTCGTTCTACAATGACTGTTTCAAGCTTAATTCCCTCCTGCATCTCAATATAGAATTCATTCAGGTTTGTCAAAACAGTCTTTACAGGTGAAAATCCAACTTTAGTGAAAGAAAGAGAATCTCCCACAGAGGCATCTATTGTGAACACCCCAAAAGAGTTTGTCAATGCTGATCTACTCGTGCGCAAATTCAGGACCACCACATCGCCAATTCTATTGGCAGTTCCCCTTTGCATCACCATACCTGACACTTTCTGTATATGTTGGGCCTTTGCACCGAATGCCGTCAAAAGCAATATCAAGATGCCTAATAGCCCTCCTATGTGTATTCTTCTCATTGGAATATATTGTTTTATTACGCTAGTTTTCTCAGGCATTTATCTCGCCATTAGCGTCTTTTGAAAGCTATAATGTAATATCAACGACTCTAAATCCAAACGACCTGATTCTCCAGTCTGCTCATTATAGCTTTTTGAATCCATCATGCTTTCAACCTATTTCGCTAAAAATAGTAATAGTTTGACAATTGTATTGTTAAAAAAGTTTAAATATTCCTTCTCTATTTATAGGGATAGAAAACAAAATTGGCACCCTCAGCAACAACGACAAACAAACACATATAATCCTTCGCAGATTTATAATTCTGAATAAAAGCAGCTTTACGATCCTCCTGAATGATATCCAATTCGACAAATTCCTCCAAAGTAGAGGCATTGATTGTCCAATTAGTTTCCAGATCCACACGATCTAAAATCACTTCCCCTACGGAAACCTCATGTTGATGTGCTACAAAAATCGGATAGGAAGAATAGCCTTCCTCTATGATTTCCATCGAAACTTCACGGATCGACTCACTATAAAAATCAAGATCTACCTGCAAACTTTTCAACGGGCTCTGCCCAGTAGATTTCGCTTCCTCATTTCTGGCTCCGCCCGAAAATAAATCCTCTACTTCCATAATATTATGATTTTTTTAGTTCCAATAGAACGACATTTTCTACGTGCTGTGTATGCGGGAACATATCCACAGGCTTCATACGTTTTACATCGTATTTTTCTGCCAATAGTACTAAATCTCTCGCCTGTGTTGCTGCATTACAACTCACGTAAACAATTTTTGGAGACTCCATTTCCAATAACCGGGCCACAACATCCGCATGCATACCTGCTCTTGGCGGATCCGTAATCACGACATCCGGTTTACCATGCTCAGCAATAAAAGATGGTATCAACACATCTTTCATATCCCCAGCGTAAAACTTCGTATTGTTGATATTATTGATCGCAGAATTGACCTTTGCATCTTCAATTGCCGTAGGTACGTACTCAACTCCAATCACTTCTTTTGCTTTCTTAGCAACAAAATTCGCAATTGTACCAGCTCCTGTATATAAGTCATAAACCAACTCATCCCCTTTTAGATCCGCAAAATCACGTGTGATCTTATAGAGTTCGTATGCTTGCGCAGAATTGGTCTGATAAAATGATTTCGGCCCGACCTTATAGCGAAGACCTTCCATCTCCTCATAAATAAAATCCCGCCCTGCATACACGTGAATATCTTGATCAAAAATGGTATCGTTGCGCTTTTGATTCACAATATAAAGGAGTGAAGCGATCTTCGGATATTTTTCATTGATGAAGTCCATCAACAATTCCACTTGTCCTTCTTCTGGGTAGGCAAAAACCACAATGACCATCATCTCCCCAGTAGAAGAAATACGGATAATCAGATTTCGCAATACCCCTGTATGTTCACGAAGGTCATAGAAGGTCATCCCCTTGCTTAATGCAAAGTCACGTATGGTATTTCGCACCTCATTGGAAGGATCTTCCTGAAGAAAACAGTGATCGATATCTAAGATTTTATCAAAACGTCCAGGTACATGGAAGCCCAAAGCATTCATTTCCAATTGCGAGGAATCTTCATCAACAGAGGTCAACCATTTCTTATTGGAAAATGTATATTCTAATTTGTTTCTATAATACTCCGTTTGTGCCGATCCCAAAATATCTTCCATGGAAGAAGTATCGACTTTCCCAATACGGGATAAAGCATTATCAACAGATTGTTGCTTGAATTTCAATTGGGCTTCATAGCTCATGTGTTGCCATTTACAACCACCACAAACACCGAAATGCTCGCAAAAAGGATCAACGCGATAAGTAGAAGCTTCTTTTAAACTCGTCACCCGAGCTTCAGCAAAATTCTTCTTCTTGCGCATTAACTCCACATCCACAACATCACCGGGGACAGCTTTTTCGACAAACAAAACCAAATCATCAGTTTTACCTACACCTCTACCTTCTTCGGCAATATCAATGATTGCAATATCTTTCAAGAACTTTTTTTCTTGCGGAATTCTTCTACTCATAGTTTGCAAAAATACAATTTTTTATAATGATTTTCCACTGACCCACATGGTCTTAAAAAAAAGACCTTTTGCACATCACAATAATCCATTTCCAACAATCCGATTTACCCAATATTCAAAATGATTCAAGCGAGATCAAAGGCCATCAGTTTATCCGCCTAAACTCCAAAAGGCGAAGAAAACTGTAAATAATCGCATTAAAACCGTTATGTTCTTACAAGCACCATAGCTATGAAAATTGGCCAAAATTTCATGCTGGGCAACTAACTGAGCCCAGCAAGCTCCTTGATGCATTAATAAAAAGCACAAATCAATAAAAAAACAGATAATTCAGAAAAAAAATTGAAGAGTATTTTAAAAATGGACAACCGAAGAGCAATAGGCAAATAAGACCTAGCCTCGCCTAAAGTATAGTTGCCTGCACGAGATAAGGAAGAATCTCCTTTTGAAAAGAAATAAAATTTTTACGCACATCAGCATCCGAAACCGCCGTAAAAGCAAAGGAGAATACAATGCTCTTACTTGATTTGATCAGAAATGTCAGTTTTTCCTCACTGATCGCCTCATTAATCTTTTCATTCTGAATAAATGTACTTAAAAGCAAAAATTCCAAATCCTCAGATAGTGTTTTTAGATATTCCTGTGCATTGGCAGATTCACGAATAAATTCCCAGCCAATCAACTCATTACATGCGGTATAGGTCAGTCGGCTGACACGAAGAATGGTAGAAGCCAAAAAAGAGGCCATATCATCCTCATATTTCGTCGTCTTTAAGATCTCCAGCAAACTCGCCCGCAGATAATCCATCAAAATAGCATGCAAGATCATCTCCTTACTATCAAAGTATTTATAAACAGTCGCTTTAGCGATCTTAGCTTTTTTTGCTAAGGTGTTTACACTGGTTTTATGATAACCATTTTGACGAAAGAGTTCCCGTGCGGTTCTTTTTATGGATTCAATGATATGATCTGGTTCCATATTCTTCAGATAAGACTACCACACATCACACTATTTCCAATTCCTGAACAGAACAAGATATGCTTGGAGAGTGGTAATAGTGTGATGGTTTCAATAGTCTTTATTAGCATTGATTTATATTAATTCAGTCTCAAACTGAGCTAAGAAACGCGAATCATTTTCAGAGAAAAGTCGCAAATCTTTGATCACATATTTAAGGTTTGTGATCCGTTCGATACCCATACCGAAGGCAAAACCTGAATACTTTTTACTGTCGATGCCACAATTTTCAAGTACATTAGGGTCTACCATTCCACAACCTAAAATCTCTACCCAACCTGAATATTTACAAAGATTACATCCAGCACCTTTACAGATCGTACAAGAAATATCCATCTCCGCAGAAGGCTCTGTAAAGGGGAAATAAGAAGGACGGAAACGTACTTTAGTTCCCTCACCATACATTTCTTGAACAAAATGATATAAAGTCTGCTTCAAATCAGCAAACGAAACATTTTCATCCACATATAATCCTTCTACCTGATGAAAGAAACAATGCGCGCGGGCAGAAATGGCTTCGTTCCGATACACACGTCCGGGCATAATCGCTCTAAAAGGAGGTTTACCCGCTTCCATAAGGCGAACCTGAACAGAAGATGTATGCGTTCTTAGCGTAATATCGTTACCTTCTTGCTTTTTGATAAAGAATGTATCTTGCATATCACGCGCCGGATGCTCAGGAGGAAAATTCAACGCAGAGAAATTGTGCCAATCATCTTCAATCTCTGGCCCCTCAGAAACGATAAAGCCTAGCTTTTTAAAGATCTCAACGATTTCCTTGCGTACCAATGAGATCGGATGTCTAGACCCCAATTGAAATCCATTACCAGGCAATGTCAAATCACCTTCCATTTGTTGGGATTTCTGCTTCTCACCGGAACCAAATTTCTCTTGTGCTTCCTTGAATGTATTTTCTGCCAACTGCTTAAATTCATTCAGTACTTTCCCCAAAGTACGTTTTTCCTCAGGAGTTACTGTTTTGAATTCGTCAAAAAGATTTTTTACGATCCCTTTGGAAACCAAAAACTTCAATCTGAAATTTTCTACATCGGCTGAAGAAGATGGCACAAACGCCTTAATTTCTTCAGTATACTGCGTAATTTTATCTTGCAACATAATTACGACAAACATAGCCAAAATTTCCGCCAAAAAGAAATTTTAGCGATCTCTCAACTCGTGTCAAAAGCGTATCTGTACCGAAAATTAGTGTTTATGATTCGATGGGACAAAGGTCTTTGTAATCAACTCGTTGAACCTGCACAAATGGTTGGATTCTTTTTTATTGTGATTAAAAGGATTTAGAAATATCCAAGAAATCAAAAAGAGCAGATGAAAAATCTGCTCTTTTGCCCATAACTATATTTAATATACAATGATAATCTTCTAATATTCAAAGCTACCTTTAAGTTCGATTAAAATGGAAGTGGATTATCCTCCTGATCGTTTTCGGTAAAATCAACTTCGATTTCTTTATCCTCAGCTTTCTGCGCCGGGGTACTTGCAACATTCCCCGTGTTAGCAGCTCCAGCAGGTTCAAAATCTGATTTCCGTCCCAAAAGGGTAAAAGTCTCAGCAACTACTTCAGTAGCATAACGTCTGATCCCCTCTTTATCTTCGTAGGTACGCGTACGTAATCGACCTTCGATATAGACCAATTTGCCCTTAGTAAGGTATTTTACCGCCACATCTGCCAAACCGCGCCACATGACAATATTGTGCCACTCGGTTTGTTCTACTCGTTTTCCGTCCTTGTTATACGTTTCTGAAGTTGCCAATGGGAAACTGGCAACGGAGACATTGCCTTCTAAATATCGAATTTCGGGATCTTTTCCAAGATGTCCCACTAAAATAACTTTGTTAACTCCTGACATAATTTAAAAGCATAAATGGTTAAAAATTGGATCTTTCCAAAAAGGTAAAGATCAACTTGTGTTTAGCTAATTTATCTAAATCTTTTAAAAATACATAATCCCAATTGGATTTTTTTTGATTTAGACCGCCCTTTAACCGCACTTCAAAGAATGTCGCATAAATATTCTGATGGCTCAGAATATGTTTAGTTTGTTTTTGCAGAAGTTTGATCTCCGCCTTATCCCCGAAATACTGGACAAATTGCTCATCTCCAAGGAGCTCGGGTATACTCAATGTTCGATCAGACTCGACCAGGGGAAACTCGTATAAATTCTGCCAGACATCGCCTTCTCCGCGTTTTGACATCAAGATTTGCGCTTCGTCTTTAAGGATAAAATAATTAAAGTACCGTTCTCTGCTTGCTTTGCCTTTAAGTTTAACCGGTAATCGATCAACCTCTCCCTGTAGCACGGCGTAACAGGATGTATTAAACATACAAGTAATACACAAAGGTTGCTTCGGCTTACAATGAATTGCACCAAAATCCATAATGGCCTGATTATATAATGCCGGATGGTCCTGATCCAAATTTTCCTGAGCGATAGCCGTAAAAATTTTCTTTCCCTCAGTAGAATTAATCGCTGTGTCTATGCCATAATATCTCGAGAGCACACGGAACACATTCCCATCCAATACTGCCTGGGCCTCATTATTGGAAAAGGATGATATTGCGGCAGCGGTATATTCACCTATACCGGGAAGCTTTAGCAAGGTCTTATAGTCTATGGGAAAAATGCCATTATATTCATCACGGACGATTCGTGCAGCCTTATGCATATTTCGTCCCCTTGAATAATAACCCAGTCCCTGCCAAAGGTGTAAAATATCATCTTCCTCTGCGTTAGCAAAGTCAACGACTGTCTCAAACCGTTCCACAAATCGTAAATAGTAAGGCAGCCCTTGTTCTACTCGAGTCTGTTGCAGGATAATCTCAGAGAGCCAAATTTTATAGGCATCTCTTGTTTCCCGCCATGGTAAATCACGCTTATGCTGTTGATACCATCCCTGCAATTCCGCACCAAATGTCATAACAACAAAAATGCACAATTTTTCAGCATTTTCAAGCAGCGTACAAACAAAGATCGGTTCCCGCTATCAAATCAAAACCTAAAACAAGCGTTCGAATACTCACCTCTTATTTTTTCGCATTACGAAGCGACGTAATCTGTTCATCCGGTTCCAAAATGGCATTTTCCAAGGAAATGGAACCATTATATTTTTCTTTTAATGCCTGATACAAGCGTCCGTCATAGGAGACAGCAAAGCGCCCATCAGCTTTCAGATACACGGGCAAATGACGATTGCCTACATCAAAACAGAATTCTCCGACCACAGAAAGATCTTGACTGTCAAGCAATACACAAAGACAAGGTAAGATATTAACCTGTATAAACAGATCTTCGCTATGATAGATACATTGCCCCGACTGCAAGGCCGTGCTGTCATCCCGTTGTATCTTTACCGTATTGCCCTTACGCGTTTTGCGATGGATAACACGTTTATTCACTTCAAAGTAGGAAAGATCCAAGATATCCGATTCACGATTGAATTTAACATGCTCAAAATTGGAAATGGACTCAATGAGGATTTCGGTAGGCTCTTTCGATTTACGCATATTTCAGTCCTTCCTCCGTTTTACTCTTGCTTACGCTCTTTTTCCGCGGGCTGGCTGTACTTTTCTTTTTAGTGACAACTGCCTCTGCCGCAGCAGCCTCTACCACAGTCGACTCTGCCACAACTGGCACAGGCTCTGTCACCTCTTTTTCGATGACTTCAACTTCTTTTGATTCCGACAGTTTATGCATGGTAAAGTCCCAGCACAATTGCCCCAACATTTGCAGAAAATCATAGAGCAATTCACCATCAGAACCAAGCGCTCGTAAAATAACGACATCTGATGAAGCCTGTGTAAATCCATAAGAGATGTCATTATATTCTACGGTCAATATTTCATCAAGCTCGTTCTTTAATTCCTGTGCAAAAAGGGCGGAGAATATAAAGGTCGCTTGATGGGTATAACCTTCAAAGAAGAGCATCTTCTGGATGGGCTGCTTTTTGGGTTGCAACAGCTGATTATCAATAAAGGCCAGTTTTCCTGATCTGAAAATCTTAGTCTGTGTATGCAAACGATCAAATTCAAATGCTTCTTTCATATAGATCCGCCCGACACTGATAATATCACCCCACATCAAAACCGCATCTTCGGCCAAATGAATATGATTGGTCGCCTTAAATATGGAGTCTTTAAAAGGCGTGACCGGGTGTGGGATGTAATGCAATATACCCCCCGTAGCCACCTGTACATCTGTGTGCTGGCTGGCACCAGTCTTCATCGGATGCAATTTATTGAAAGACTGCGTAAACAGCTTTAATTGGGCCTCTTCCTTTACATGGACATCAATATGAAGATGATCTGTATCCATAATACCGGGTGATGCACTCATGATAATCATTTCCAAATGGTCAGTTAGATTCGCTGCTCCATAATGGGTCAATTTATAAGGCGCATTATGGTAGCTTTCTTTCAGTCTGCTTCTACCGTCCTCTTTGGCTACATTTAATACTATCTTACTATCCATATCCTATTGTTTTTAGCCTACTTGTTCTAATAAAGCGTATTCTTTAATCCATTTCTTTACATCCTCCAACCCCTCTAATGTCATCAGATTCGTAAAAATAAAAGGACGTTCTCCACGCATGCGCAATGTATCTCGGCGCATGACCTCCAAATCTGCATGTACATAGGGCGCCAAATCAATTTTATTGATCAATAACAAATCTGAGCGTGTGATACCGGGCCCACCTTTACGCGGCATTTTTTCTCCTTCAGCAACATCAAGAACAAAGATGGTTAAATCCGCTAAATCAGGGCTGAATGTTGCTGTCAGGTTATCCCCCCCACTTTCAACGAAAATAAGCTCTACATCCTCAAAACGATTGGCCAATTCTTCTACGGCTTCAATATTCATCGATGCATCCTCTCGGATCGCGGTATGTGGGCATCCGCCAGTCTCTACACCAATGATACGTTCCGCTGGTAGGGCCGAATTTTGCTGCAGATACATCGCATCTTCACGTGTGTAAATATCATTTGTAACAACACAGATGCTATAATCTGCGGACATCGAACGTGTCAATCGTTCGATCAAAGCAGTCTTGCCCGATCCAACAGGTCCGGCAACACCAATTTTTACATAATTTCTTTTTGACGTCTTTTTCATCCTTAACTATTTATTTCATCGCTTAGATGAAGTTTATGATGCTTAAAATTTACCTTGCTCAATCAGATAAAATAAATTTTAAGTATAGCAGTAATCTTTCTTTTACGATATATAGATACGTGTATATAACTTTTCATGTTGCATACAACGGATATCTTGTGCGATACAACAATTACCGATTAAATCCTCTTCCAACGCTGGTTGCGCGATAACCAACTTATTGATTAATGGCTGCAACTTAAACAGAATCTGTTGTGCATCCATTTGACTAATAGGGACCAGTTTCGCGCAGTTGGTCATAATACCATTGAGTGAATTGTAATAAAAAGCACTCAATGCATCTGAATAACTAATCCCTTGCGCATGTGCAAACATGGCAAATGCCATCGCGTAATGCCCATGCAATTCTTGTGTATTTATTGCTTTTAAATAAGCTGAACAACGTTTAACCGGCTGCAATTTTTCAGTCAGCTTCAAGAAGCGTATTCCTAATTTTTTACTTGCATCCCGAATTTCATAAGGCGCTTTAAAGGCCGTGATCAAGGCATCTAATTCAGCTACCTTCTTCTTTGTTGCCTTTGTTTCGCATAATTGCCAAGTCTTATGAAAAAAGGCCGCATCGTTGTAATAGAAGCTATGTTCCAATAAAGTCTGCGCGTACTCTTTGGCAGTTTTCGAGTCGTGTACAAGACCTTTGGTTATATAGGTTTCCAATCCATAGGAATGTGTGAATCCTCCAATCGGAAAAACGGAATCATTGATCTGCATCAATGTCAACAATGGATTCATATGTAAATTATTTGTTTTTTAATGGTCATATGGAATATCCAGATTACTTTGTTCTATCACTCCTGCTAGCAATCGCCTGATCATACTTTGTGGTCATTAGATTTATGTAGCTACAATATGGATATTTCATATTATATCTCCTTTGCTAGTGTGATTTTATTTTGCACTACGGCATACTGATGTATGCGCAATGTATGCGTGCGTTCGATTACCCGCGACTCTTTCGTTGGTGTAAATCCCGCCCGCAGTAATTGTTCCCACAGCGGATTTTCGTAGGCCGCTATGATTTCATGATCTTTGTTGATAAAAACAGGGATATGCTTATTGCCTATTTCTAAACATATTCTTGCCATATCCAATACATTTTTTGGTCGTACAACCAAACAAGGACAGGGCAATATTCGGACAACGATACGGAGTTCCTCTGTTTCAAACAGAATATCACCATCGAACAAGGAGTCTTCACCCAGATTTTTAAATCCGATCTCTCGGCCCTGAACGGTAAATCCCCGAATGACACGTCGCTCGGTATCAAACCATTCAAGCTCTAAAAAATCAAGTTCCGCAGCATCCTGCTCCTTGCCATCTGCCCAAATATTGCCTTTAATGTCTCTTGCTAAAATCATATATGCTGAATTAGAACAGGAAGTAACGTTGTGCCATTGGAAGCTCTTTTAATGGCTCACAAGTAGCTAAAACACCATCCACTGTTACTTCATACGTTTCTGGATTGACCACGATATTTGGTGTGGCATGATTATGTACCATATCCTTTTTCATCACTGTACGACAGCCTTCTACTGGCAAACATTTACGTGATAAATTCAATTTTTGGATATTTCCATTCTCTATGGATACTTTTGAAACGAAGTTGAAACACAATTTTGACACTGCTTTACCATAGTTTCCGAACATCGGTCTGTAGATGATAGGCTGTGGTGTAGGGATAGAAGCATTCGCATCGCCCATTTTCGCACCTAGGATCATACCTCCTTTGATAATCAACTCTGGCTTCACACCAAACAACTCTGGCTTCCACAAGATCAAATCGGCATATTTACCTGTCTCAATAGATCCGATATATTTATCAATACCATGCGCTTTTGCAGGGTTGATTGTAAATTTGGACACATAACGTTTTACACGGAAGTTGTCATTATCTTTACCCTTATCTTCAGCCAAAGGACCACGTTGTATCTTCATTTTATGTGCCGTCTGGAATGTACGCGAGATAACTTCACCTACACGTCCCATCGCCTGACTATCCGAACTCATAATAGAGAATACACCCATATCTTGAAGAATATCTTCAGCAGCGATCGTTTGTGGACGGATACGTGAATCTGCAAAGGCAACATCTTCTTTCACATTTTTATCCAAGTGATGGCAGACCATTAACATATCAAGATGCTCTTCTGCGGTATTCACTGTAAACGGTTTTGTCGGGTTGGTAGATGCAGGGAGAATGTTTGGATACATCGCAATTTTGATGATATCAGGTGCGTGTCCACCACCAGCTCCTTCTGTATGGAACGTGTGGATAACACGACCGTCGATTGCGGCAACCGTATCTTCTAAGAAACCAGCTTCATTCAATGTATCCGTGTGTATAGCCACTTGTACGTCGTACTTATCAGCAACTTTTAACGCGGCATCGATAGTCGCAGGCGTAGCCCCCCAGTCCTCATGGATTTTCACTCCTAATGCACCGGCTTCAATTTGCTCTTCGATCGGCTTGGTTGTCGAAACGTTACCTTTACCGAAGAAACCAACGTTGATCGGTAAGTTTTCAAACGCTTCAAACATACGCTCGATATACCATTTACCCGAAGTAACAGTTGTTGCCAGGGTACCATCTGCTGGACCGGCACCACCGCCGATAAATGTAGTTACACCTGAGTATAATGCAGTTTCGATCTGTTGTGGTGATATAAAGTGAATGTGTGTATCAATACCGCCAGCAGTAAGGATATAACCCGCACCACCGTGTACTTCGGTAGAAGCTCCGATAATCATTCCTTCGGTTACACCATCCTGTACATCAGGGTTACCTGCCTTTCCTATTCCAACAATTTTACCATCCTTGATACCGACATCAGCTTTCACAATACCCCAGTGGTCAATAATGATTACATTGGTAATACAGAAGTCTAAAACACCCTCATCGCGCAGGGCACGGGCAGATTGCCCCATCCCATCACGGATCGTTTTACCACCACCGAATTTATTTTCTTCGCCATATACGTTGAAATCTTTTTCAATTTCAATAAACAACTCCGTATCAGCTAAACGCACCTTATCACCCGTTGTCGGGCCAAAAAGAGCAGCATATTTTTCTCTAGGGATATAAAGCTCCCCATCAATATATTTAACAGATGATTTGTCTAAACCTAGTTTATCTAAACCAAGCGCATGTAGACCAACGGTAGATCCCAATGTCGTGAGTCCTACCACCTTAATCCATTCGCGTCTATTCCATCCTCCCATTCTATATTATTTAGATTGTCTGAATTTTAATTTTTTCATTTTCTCAACAGCTTTTGACTTGACATTTTGGTCAGTATACTTACCATTTGTCAATCCATTGAAACCGTGAATTTCTTTGCTTCCTCCAAATTCAACCAGTACAACAGACTTCTGTTCACCTGGTTCAAACCGTACCGCTGTACTTGCAGGAATATTCAAGCGCATACCAAATGCTTTTTCGCGGTCAAACGAAAGCAATTTGTTCGCTTCAAAAAAATGATAGTGCGAACCTACCTGAATCGGTCTATCGCCTTCATTTTTTACAACAAGGCTAGTGGTTCTACGCCCCACGTTAGCTTTGATTTCTTCTTTTTTTAAAATGTATTCTCCTGGAATCATATGATTAAGATTTATTAACGAATAGGATCATGAACTGTTACCAACTTGGTACCGTCCGGAAAAGTAACCTCAATCTGCACATCATGGATCATCTCAGGGACACCTTCCATCACCTGGCTTCTTTTCAATAAGGTCGTACCATAAGACATTAAGTCCGCAACAGACCGACCATCTCTTGCTTCCTCCATAATCTGAGCACTGATATAGGCAATACATTCAGGGTAATTTAGTTTCACCCCGCGCTTTAGTCGCTTTGCTGCCAATTCTCCTGCTAAATGCAATAGCAGCTTTTCTGTTTCTCTTGGTGTTAAACGCATAAAAAATAATTATTTGTTATTTTGTTAAAGGAATTATTACAAGACCGGAATTGTAAAATATGCTCCGAAGGCAACACGGTTATATTGACTCTTACCCATATCCATATGCCCCTTGTAGTTTACTGTATTACCTACATAACCAAGGTAAAATCGCAAATCCTGATTATGAAAAGGCTTATGTTGTAGGGTCGCAAAGTAGGTCCAGTTTTGACGGAAATTTTCACCAACTTGATCGTCATCTCTCGATCCAGCAGTCTCATAACCACCTTTCAGAGCTACCTCCCATTTTTCACTTAAAAATTGATCATACCGTACAATTGCCGAAGCGTAATTGACATCCTTTGCCAAAACGCGTCCTGTCCCCGTACGTCCATAAAAGTCATTGATTGCCGATGATGCAATCAAGGCATGGTCAACACCTAGATAAGAATATTGCAGGTCTAAATAGACCATTTGCTTCGGCGTTTTAAACTTGTTTGCCAAAGAGATGGAATGATTGGTATGCCCCTTCGCAAACTGAGAGATATTATAGGACCATTTCGTATTGATTTTTTTATCCATAAAGGCTCCTACCCAAGTAAAGTAAGCACCCATTGGCACATCAGATCGCTCCAGATCACCTACTGCAAAACCATTTTTGGTATGCACATCCATAAAACTATCGTTTGTCGTATTATAAACTTGTGCATGTAAGGAATGATTAGGGTTAACTTCATAGGACAATGTTCCCCCGACCACAAATAAATTCAGGATACGGTCAACATAATCCGTGAATTTATACTCGTAAATAGGATTATTTTCAAACTCGTAGCTACCCACAATAGCACTCTGCTTACCCGCTGTGACGGACCATTTCAGATCCTTTCCAAACTTATATTTGATATAGGCCATATCCAATGCCCTTGATCCATTGTCCTGACTGGTTGGTGCAAATGATCTATTCAGACGAAAACGTACTTTATAGGAAAGCTGATCATTGTAATCACCGCTCATCAAGATGCGGGCATCGTCCAGATTTGCTTTTGCCTGACCAGAGCCATCGCTGTTATCAGCTTGCAGACCTGCACGCAGCAAAACATCCAATTGAAATGATTTTGCCCTAGCTGGTTCCTTTGACAATAAACTACTTCTGGATAATAAGCTATTTCTTTCTGCTGGAATGGAATCTGTTGGAGCCTGTTCCTGCGCATGTAATGTCGCAATGCCCAAACCCAACGTTGTAATAAGTGAAAGTGTTTTTTTCATCCGTATAACTTGCTTTTTGTTGGTGATGAAGCTATCAGATTTATTCCTTTATAGGTTTGAATAAATCGTGATGGTTTCATATGATATACCTATCTCTGGTACAAGTATATCACGGCAAATTAAAAATGGAATAAGGATGAGATTAAAATGAGATTAGAAAGCAATTTTAGGCAGCGTAACAACAACCTGGGTACCTTGCCCTTCTGCAGAATAAAGGTTGAGCTCGGCACCATGGAGATCGAAGATATTCTTGGCTAAAACAAGCCCCAGGCCATTTCCATAGATATCCCCGACATTGGAAGCACGATAAAACGAAGTAAAAATATGAGGCTGATCTTTCTGCGGGATTCCGATCCCTTTATCAAATACTTTAATTGTAATATTTCGGTCATCACAGCTAATAGCGACCTGGACCTGCTCCCCATTACCATATTTATAGGCATTGGAGATAATATTGCTAAATGCAATATAGAATAGATCAGGATTAGCAAACACGGTTAACTCATCGCTATCCTCAGGGATTTGAGTAAGATCAAATGACAACCTAAAATCTTTATGGATGCTTCGTTCAGCCTTATAAATTTCATAGAGCAATTCGTCAATGCGAATGAGCACTTTATTATCTACCTCTCCTTTAAAGCCCATACGGGATAATTGAAGGAGATTATTAATAATGAGTTCCATCTTATCCGCATACTTGGAAATCGTCTCCAATGAATAGTAGGCTTCGTGTTCTTTGGGGATTAGATTTCGTGCAAGTTCGGCCTCACCACCAATAATTGTTAAAGGAGTCTTTAATGAATGGGATGCATTTCCAATAAAACTCTGTTGCGACTGTACAGAAATATCCAAACGACTGAGCATCGAGTTGAGGTTAGCAATTAATACCCCTAGCTCATCTTTAGCATTGCTGAATTTACTGGATAGTCTATAGTCCAGATTAGCAATATCCACTTTCCCCAAATCACTGTTAATATCTTTTATAGGCTTTAGTAGTCGATCTGCAAAATAAAATGACATGAGGATAATCAATAGAATTGCTAAGAATCCACCTGTAATCAAGGTACGATCCAATTGTCGTTGTTCATCATGGCCATATTCATCAACTCCTTCTGACACAACAATTAAATTATCGTGATGAAGTTGATCTTTAAAAAATACCGCTACGAATGCGGTTTCATTATGCATGTACCTACCCTTGCCGTACCGCAGCACATCTTTATAGAAGCTCATGGGCATAGGTAAATTGGGTTTAAAACGGATACTGTCACTGCCTTTTACCACACGGAGCAAATGATCTGTTCCTTCAGATAGTTGTTTGAGGTATTTACGTTTTACTTGAATATAGAGTTCCTTGTTTTCTTCCTTCTGGTTGACAATATGGTCACCTACGATGACCGCGTTTTCTTCCAACCGGTGAAAAAACTTGGTCTGCAAACTATCATAGGTAAAATAAGAGACATACAAGGCAAAGACAACAAGCAGAAGCGTGCTGATAATAGAAAATAAGAGTACAATCTTGGTCCTAATTTTCATGACGGATAACATAGCCCATACCAATAACCGTATGGATCAGTTTACGGGCAAATTGTTTGTCAATTTTTTTACGCAAATAATTGACATAAACATCCACAACATTGGTACTTAAATCGACATCCATACCCCACACTTCCTCCAAGATGTCTATTCGTGTCAATACTTTATTCCGATTGAGCATCAAGAATTCCAATAAGCGGAATTCGGTGGCTGTAAGTATGATCGGAGATTCCCCACGTTGAACAGATTTACTATCCCGATCCAATTGCAGGTCATCAAATGTCAAGACATTCTTTTGTTCGGTCACCGTTTTGGACTTGCGGCTATAGCGATTTATACGCGCCTTTAGTTCCTCCAGGCGAAACGGTTTGGTCAGGTAATCATCCGCATCACGTTCAAAAGCTTCCACAATATCTTCGGTTTGATTCAATGCAGTAAGGATAATAATCGGCACTTCATTATTGGACATCCGGATGTTTTTGCATACATCAAGACCATTCATGCCGGGAAGCATGACATCCAACAAGATGAGGTCATAATGATTTAATCCGGCCATTTTTAGACCTGTATAGCCATCCATTGCAATGCTAATGTTATAGCCTTCTTCCTTTAGCCCTCTTTCTATCAAGGATATGACCGACGGTTCGTCTTCTATAAGCAGTAGTTCCACAGATATTGTTTTAAAAAGTAAATTTAAGGTTTGTAAAATACGAAAATATCACCGCACGTCTCACCTAAGCTACTGAATGTCATGAAATTCACAAATTCTTGACTTTTATATGATATTTTCAGGATGATAGAAACGCACTTATTATGTTCCCGTCTACTAGCATCACCTATTTTACAAAATGGCATTTGAATACAATAATATCAAAATTTCTGCATGATTTTTCCCAATCGACAAAAGATTATTTCACAAACCAACCAAATTTCAATACTTTCGTATTCTAATTCGTATTTCCAATGAAACATTTTTTCCTTTGCATAGCCTTTTTCACATTAGTTTTTGCTAAAACCAGTCTGGCTCAACAAAAGGTCTTTAAAATAACCTATCAATTTGCCGATCCCGAAACAGGTACAGATACATCAGCTTCTGAATTTATCAAAATTTTGGCCGGAAACGGAGAAGCATTGATGCACGCCTATATTTGCAAGGATCAAATGCGTGTAGAGAGTTTGCTGTTTGTAAAATCCATACAGATTAGCAACATCAAAGACGAGACTTCTTATCTGATCGACGAAAACAGCAAAACATATACTTCAACGGATCTTGCTACCGGTAAGCTTATTGAAACATCAGCGGGTGGAGATTATGCGTACTCGAGTGATTTTGAAATGAGCTTAATTCCGAATGAAAAGAAAATTATCGCAGGATTGTCCTGTAAAAAAGCAACATTTAATCTAGCAGGTAGTAAAGATAAACAAACCGAAATCACAGTCTGGTATGCGGAAAATTTACCAAAACTATACTGGGGAACCTACGATTACCTAGAAAAGGTACCCGGAGCAGCGCTATCTATCGGTGCCGAGGGTTTAGGAATCCAAGCGACGAAAGTTGAAGAGGTCCCTTACGAAACGGCATTATTCGAAATTCCGGAAGGTTATGAAGAAGGAGAAGCAGAAGAAACTGCGACCGACTCTGCACTAAATGATCATTTGTCCTGGTATCAAGATCCCAATACTGAATTTTTTGGCGTACAGGATAGCTTAGGCAATAAACTCACGCCAGCAAAATATGCTTCCATCTATGCGTATGTTGGTGATTATGCCATCGTCACCGATGCAGCTCAAATGTTTGGCCTGATCGACTTACAGGGAAAAGAAGTTATCCCCTGTCAATACGAATCGTTGAGTTTAGATACGGAAGGGGCACCATTAGTATTTATGAAAGATCAGAAATATGGTCTGTTGGATAACAGCGGTAAGCTATTGCTCGCTGCCAAATATGATTTCATCTCTGTCCCAAGTTTAAGCCATGCCTTATACAACGAAGGAGACTTTACTGGTGTACTCGATCTAAAAGGGAACGTATTGATTCCTGCGAAATACGAAACTATCTCAGAGTATCGCGACAATCTAGCACTGATTGTTGAAAATCTAACCTATCAGTTAGTTGACAAATCCGGCAAAAAATTATTACCTACAGGTCAGGAATATTTATCTTTTGCTGGTGAGAAATTATTATTGGTTTTTAAAGACAACACGTATGGATATCTTGACTACAGTGGCAAAGTGGTCATTCCTTTTAAATTCCAGAATGCACAACCCTTTGAAAATGGATTAGCCTTGGTCAGCGAAGACCTTGAGAATTTTTACTATATTAATGCAAAAGGAAAGTTTATAAAAAAGTATGAAGAGTAATCCACAAACATTCTATCTTTCAACATTGCATCGCGGGAAATACATGTTTATTCTATTGACCTCGATTCTATTGATAGGGATAGGCATGTCGAAAGTTCCGATTCAAGAAATTTATAAGATCATCATCGCTCTTTTGATGGTTCCCCTTGCACTGTATTTGGCGATCAAGTGTTCTACACTGGATTCCACATGGCGGTTGGATGAAGATACACTCACCGTCAGCAATTCAAAAAAAACAGTTGAATTCCCCTTGAGCAACATTTCACATATTCGAAATCTCAGACGCTCCGGCGGCAATTTGATTATTATAAACCAAAACAAAGGTTCCGCTTTTCGTACCTGGCGTAATAAATTATTTCAGAAAGAAGATGATCTGCCCCTATTGACCCAAGCACTCAAAGAGGCTAATATTGAGTATTACGATATGTAATAACATACATTCCACGGTAACATTTGTTACCGTTTTTTGTAATAGCGGTATGTACCTTTGTCATATAAATTAAGAACAAGCTATGTTATTGGAATACATCAAACAACCATGGCCTTGGTATATTTCGGGGCCCTTAATTGCATTAGTCATGTACTTATTGCTAAAACAAGGAAAAGATTTCGGTATGTCGAATAATCTGCGGACGATGTGTACGGTATTAGGTGCCGGTAAATCATCCTCTTTTTTTCGCTTCGACTGGAAGACGCAATCCTGGAACCTTCTTGTGGTACTCGGAACCGCCATTGGAGGATTCATTGCCCATTACTTCTTAAGCGACGGCTCTGCTGCGCAAATCAATGCAAAAAGTGTCGCTGATTTAAAGGAACTAGGCATAATAGATCAACTACAGGGCTATCTTCCCGAATCGATCTTTATTTTTAATGGCTCTTGGTTTCAGTTTTTAATACTGAGCATTGGCGGACTATTGATCGGTTTCGGGACAAGATATGCCGGAGGCTGCTCGTCCGGACACGCCATCTCAGGACTCAGCAATTTTCAGCTTCCCTCTTTAATCGCTGTCATTGGCTTTTTTATAGGTGGCATCATCATGGTTCACTTCTTATTTCCTTTAATCTTCGCATAAATGAAAGCAGTAAAATTTATATTGATCGGGATCTTATTTGGGATCATTTTATACAAATCAGAAGCCGCTTCATGGTATCGCATTTATGAGATGTTTCAGTTCCGCTCCTTCCACATGTATGGCATGATCGGTACGGCGCTCGCAACAGCGATTATCATTGTACAAATTATCAAACGGAAACAGATTAAAGACAGCAATGGCATGCAGATCGCATTTCAGGCGAAAGACAAAAGTATCACACGCTATCTCGTCGGTGGTACCATTTTCGGGCTGGGCTGGGCATTATCAGGAGCCTGTCCGGGGCCTATGTTTGCATTGATCGGTTCAGGCTATTGGACATTGGGCATTGTACTGATCTTCGCTATCCTGGGGACATGGATCTATGGTTTAATTAGACACAAGCTGCCTCATTAAGCCGAGAATAGATGATCATGAGTCTGTGGGTATAACGATAGCATTTGATTTAACAAAAATGGAACTACTATTTATAATTGGCTTTTTATTGGCGATATTGGTTGGGCTATCAATGGGTTTGATGGGGAGTGGCGGCAGTATTTTAACTCTACCGATCTTCGTCTACCTATTTCATATTGAGCCCCAATATGCGCTTGATTATTCCCTGTTTTCCATTGGAATACTGGCCATAATCGGCTCAATTAAACCCCTGACCAGAGGCGAAATAGATTTAAAAACCACGGCGTTCTTTTTGGTTCCGTCTTTACTATCGGTCTACTTGACCAAGCGCCACCTGTTGGCTGCCATACCAACGCAATTTCATCTTGCGGAAATAGCGGTCTCCAGAAATCACGTTATTATGCTGCTGTTTTCGATTGTCATCCTGATTTCCGCACTGGCAATGATCCGCAGAAGGAAACAGGTCGAAATACCAGCTGTCACGATGCATATTGGTCAAGTCCTCAAAATAATTATCGCGGGTCTACTTGTGGGTGTCATGACAGGACTTGTCGGTGCCGGTGGCGGCTTTATTATTGTACCGTCGTTGGTGCTCCTTTTGGGAATTCCATTAAAACAGGCTATCGCAACATCGCTATTTATCATTGGGTTAAACGCCTCCTTTGGTCTGGTTGCAAACTACCAGCTATTGAACCACATGAATTGGCCGATATTGCTTACTTTTACGCTAATCACTTTAATAGGCCTTCAGATTGGTTCCAAATGGAAAGACAAATTGGAGGTGGTACGACTACAGGGGATCTTTGGTTATTTCCTGATCAGTATCGGTATCCTAATTCTTACTTTCGAAATCATTCAATTCGTAAATCACTAAAAATCATATATTATGTTTTTTCAACACATTTTCGAGTCATCTTTAGCACATTCAAGTTATTTAATTGGCTGTCAGGCCAAGGGTGTTGCCATGGTAATTGACCCCAAAAGAGATGTCGACACTTATTTAGAGATTGCAGCAAAAAACAATTTAAAAATTACACATATTGCCGAAACACATATCCATGCTGATTATCTCTCCGGAACATTGGAATTAGCTGAACTAACAGGCGCCCAATGTTACCTTTCCGACGAAGGAGGCGAGGATTGGCAATATGAGTTTCCCCATATCGGATTAAAAGACGGTGATCAGATCCATCTTGGAAATCTAATTTTCAAGGTGCTCCATACCCCTGGACATACGCCTGAGAGTCTTAGTTTTGTTTTAATTGATACGCCAGCAACAATGGATCCGGTGATGATATTTACAGGTGATTTTGTATTTGTTGGAGATATTGGCCGTCCAGATCTTTTGGAGAATGCCGCTGGCCTCATTGGTACCAAGGAAGTCGGTGCACAGCAGATGTTTAAGTCTTTACAGCATTTTTTGACCTTACCAGATTATATCCAGGTGTGGCCTGCTCATGGTGCTGGATCAGCATGTGGCAAAGCATTGGGTGCTGTACCTAGTTCAACGGTTGGTTATGAACGGATACGCAACTGGGCGTTTCAATATCAAAATAATGAAAGTGATTTTGTTGCGGAACTTTTAGAAGGACAGCCTGAGCCGCCGCGCTATTTTGCCATGATGAAGAAACTCAACAAAATCATGCGTCCGCTACAGACAAGCGTACCTCAGTATCCCAAGCTTTCGATGGAAGAGTTCACCAGACTGTATCAGTCAGGTACCACGGTCATCGATACTCGACATAAATTTGATTTTGCAAAAGGTTATCTTCCCAACAGCATCAACATACAACATAATCGGACATTCAACACCTGGGCCGGCTGGATATTGGATTACACAAAACCATTTATTCTTATCATAGATGAAAACGAACAGGACGAAATTGCACGTAAATTAATGCGCATAGGTCTTGACAATGTTGTCGGCTATATTACAGTCGAAGCCATTCCACAATTGGGAATTCCTTTGGAACAACAACAGCTTATCGGATTTCAGGAAATGAATGATGTCCTTGACAATCCCAACGTTCAGATTCTGGATGTCAGGAATACAGCCGAATTTACGGCAGGACATCTACCACATGCCACACATCTCTTTGTTGGAACAATTGAAGACAATCTATACAAAATTGATCGCACAAAAGAATTATACCTGCATTGTCAATCTGGAGACCGGGCGACAATTGCAGCTTCGATCTTAGCTAAAAATGGAATTAAAGACATTAAAATATATAGTGCGTCCATCAATGACTGGAAAGCAAAAGGTGGTCTATTAGTTAAATAGCCTGTTAAATAAAATAGCTCCAGAAATAAATCCCGGAGCTATTTTATTTTCACATAATCACAGTCATTCAGCTGCTTCTACAAGCTATTCCTGTTAATTCGAAGGAATTCAATAACCTCATCTTTCTTTTCCTCCATCTTCCCTTTCTTCTCCACGAATTGATGATTATAGATGGTCAGGTATTGATGGTCATCGGTATCCGATTCGTACACTTCTGCCGTTGCAAAAGAAAAATGCTCTTCTTCATCAGAAAGATGATCGTAGACATAGGCAAAATCATGATTGGCCAATGTGTTCGCCGTAGCGTCTTTGTCTTCAACAAACTTTAATCGCCCCGGTAAAATCCGTTTGTTCATCCAGATCTCGTCTTTCTCTGAAAAAGGATAAATGGTAATACCCCGGAAAGCCATAATAATAGGTGTAATCAGAATGATTGCCATTTCAATTCCCCATACGGCCCAAAGCATCCCTCCTGACACAGTTGATTTCTTCAAGCTAAATGTACCAACCTCATTTAAGCCCTGTAATGCCTCCCAGATAAAAGAGGGGTGCATAAAAAATGCTTTAAAGCCTTCCAGGCTAAAAGAAGATTTCACCCAGGTGTCTCCACCCATGGTACCTTCAGCATTATACATCAACGAAACAAACAGCGCCCACTGTGCATAAAAACCAACTATAGCAACGATCAGTGTGATGATAATCGCAACACCTTTGTTCCTGAGCTTCCATTGTTTGAAACAAAAATTAAGCAGATAAAACAGTCCTGCTCCAAATCCAAGTGTGATAAAGACATTGAAATAGACAATCGGAATAAACCACTGTAAGGCGATATAGACAATTGCCAAGATAATTGATCCTACAATACCCAACACAAGCGAGCCGATTAATGCGAAAGCAGGCACCTTCCCCGAAGGCTTATAATACAGATTTTCCATAAATTTATTTGTAATATTTGGTAACTCATCAGATAAATTTTCTAACCAAAACCAAGCCAATTATTAATAATCAAATCACTTTTCGTCAAGATTTGATGACATTTATCTGGATTGGGCTGATTAATCGGCATTTCTTGAGACAATTTTGTAAGTTTGGAACATGAAAATCAAAATATTGTCCTTTCTAGCGCTTATATGTGTCATAAATATTGGAGGACAGGAAGTAAAGGCCCAGAGAAAAGGATTCTGGCAGCAGAAGGTTGACTATACAATGGATGTCAACGTAGATGAAAAAGCTTATCAATATGATGGAAAAATGGCTTTGAAATATAGCAACAATTCAGGCCAATCCTTAAAAAAAGTCTATTTTCATTTATATTTTAACGCATTCCAACCAGGATCAATGATGGATTACCGGTTGAAAAATATCAGTGATCCAGATAAACGGATGGTATCAAATATTGGCACCAAAGAAAAACCAATATTGCAAAGCCGTATCGAAACGTTACAACCAAACCAGATCGGTTACCAAAAAATAAAAAGCCTCAGCATGAATGGGGCCAATACAAGCTATAAGATTGATGGTACCATACTAGAGGTCACCCTGCCCACTGCGATCCAGGACGGGGAAACAGCTAATTTTAATATAGAGTGGACCGCACAGGTACCTGAACAGATCCGGAGGTCAGGCCGCAATTCGGCAGAAGGCGTGGCGCTTTCTATGGCACAATGGTATCCGAAGATGGCACAGTTTGATGAATTCGGTTGGCATCTCGATGAATATATCGGCCGTGAGTTTATAGCTCCTTTCGGCAACTTTGACGTCACAATACACCTCAACAAGAATTATGTTGTCGGTGCATCAGGTGTTCTTCAAAATCCAGATGAGGTAAAAGGCTATCAGGCAAAAGCCAAGGTAAAAGCCAGCAATGGTAAGGCTACATGGCATTACAAAGCCCAAAATATTCACGATTTCGTTTGGGCTGCAGATCCCAAATTTGTTGTAGACTCTGCAGCTAGCAAAAATGGAATCAAAGTGTATACTGTTTACCTTCCTACTGACAAAGAGGTTATTTCAAATTGGAAGACAGCCTTGGGTCTATCTACCGAATTTTTTGATTTTTGCAGTGCTAAGTTTGGTACGTACCCATGGCCGACTTACACCATCATCCAAGGCGGTGACGGTGGTATGGAATATGGCACAGCAACCTTGATTACTGGAGGCCGTAATCTGAAAAGCCTTGTTGGTGTAATTTTTCACGAGTCTGCTCACTCCTGGTATCAACATTTATTTGGAATCAATGAAACAGTAGATGAGTGGTTTGATGAAGGATTTACTTCCTACGTGGAAGAATTGGCCATGCAGCATCTCTTCGAAAAACGGGGCGCCATTGCATCGAATCCCCTTATCGATGCCTATCGAGCTTATTATAAATTAGCACTTTCAGGCAAGGAAGAGCCGATGAGCCTGCTTGCGGATTATTACAATACGAATTATGGGTACAGTAATGAGGCTTACAATAAGGGTGCTGTGCTAGCGGAGCAATTAGGCTATATTATCGGTCAGGAAAATCTAGAGAAAACCTTTTTGAAATTCTACGACATCTGGAAATTCAAACATCCGACACCGAATGATTTCAAACGCGTTGCAGAGGATGTATCCGGAATAAACCTGAAGTGGTATTTCAATTTGTTCATCAATACGACACGCCAAATTGATTATGCAATTGGCAAGGTAACCGATTCAGAAATTCAACTGCTCAATAAATCAAACTTTGCGATGCCACTCGATATACTTGTAGAATATCAAGATGGAAGCAAAGAGCTATTTTACATCCCTTTACGTGAAATGCGCGGTGAAAAACCAGAGGAAAATTTTGAAATCTATAAGGGTATAAAACGCACGATATTGAAGGATTGGTTCTGGACAAACCCTGAATATAAAATTTCAGTCAATAAGGCTCCAAAAACAATCACAATAGATCCATCGCTTCGACTTGCGGATGTAGAATCAGCGAACAATAGCCTCACACGCTAATTCAAATGCTGAAAAAATAAGCATCTATAAACAGATGCTGTTCCTTTGATGAGATCATAAAAATCATAAAGAGCTGTATCATACTAAAAATTTGATACAGCTCTTTTATTATACCTCCAACGGAATGACCATATTCCAGGTCCGTTCAAACTGATAAGATTCAGTCCCATCTCCTGTAGCTGCAAAAAGATGTGTCGGTTTTCCATTTTCAAATAGTAAAAATGGCCGTTCAAAATTGGCTTGATGGCTGACAGTACCATCATTCCAACGGATCGTCTTGGAATAAGCTTTGACGGCTTTTGACAGATGCCAATCGATTCCATCTTTCGAATATGCATGGATGCCGCCGCCCTCTTCCCCACAGATTTTGCCATAGCGGTCTTTCATAATCAATTCAAAATGCTGACCATTATGCCATACGAAAGGATCTTCCACATCATTTTCATGATTTTGATCAGTATGGAAAGAAAAAATAGGTTTATCAGACAAACGAAGATATGGCCCCAAGAACGAATCAGCTTGCGCCGCACCCAATAGCAAAGGGGGATTGTAATTCACAGGTGATGATTTATAGATCAGATACACCTTTCCATCGGGCAAAACAACCGGAGAAGGATTGGATGTTATGGAAGCGTCCCACTCGCCTTGCCTCGGATTCAAAATGGGCTGATCGACGCGCTTCCAAGGACCTGATATCGACTTTGAATAGGCCATTCCAATACGTTTATGCATCCAGGCCCTCTGTCCCAAACCCGATTCCCAAACATTCTCGGAATAACCAGGATTGGGCTCCTCATAATTGTTTCCAAAATAATAAAGTACATAATAGTCACCGTTTTTAACGATCCGGGGATTGTGGGTTGTACAACCATCAAAATACTTTTTCCCACGGGCAGGCAATACCACCTCAACAAATTCGTAAGGTCCCTCGGGTGTATCAGCAATCGCACGCACGACTTCCGAGTTGGTCACCCAATTACCAAAGCCATATTTTTTGCTCCAACGTGATGCAAACATATGATATCTACCATCTTCTCCCTTAATCACTGAAGGATCCCATATCCAATAATCTGCCATGGCAAATCCACCTCCTTTTGGTGCTGGGAGCAACTTATCGATAAATGCTTCTTCATACCGATTATCCACCGCAAATCCTTGCTGTGAAAGCAATAGCATACTCGATGCACCAATGACATTTTTCAGAAAGTCACGACGGGAAGATATTTTCATAAGATTGGTTTTTTGATTATGTAAAATGAATCTGACCATCAAGATAGAAAATAACTCCTTTGTTGTCAAACTCTTTATCTCCTATTTTTAAAAGACTATTTCCAAAAATAACCCCATTCAACATCGAGATGACATAACACTGGCTGTTGCTCGCCAATAAAAAATATCCAAGAGGATAGGGGAAACGGCTCCCCAAATGGAAGAAAAAATATGAATAAACGCCGAATTTACACCAGTCTTGGTATATTTGTGCCCATGATTTACATCCATATCCCATTCTGCAAACAGGCTTGCCATTATTGTGATTTCCATTTCAGTACTTCACTGCAATACAAGACCGAAATGGTTAACGCCCTTTTGCGAGAAATCGAACTTAGGTCTCCCTATTTGGAAGACAGAAAAGTTGAATCCATCTATTTTGGTGGTGGGACACCCTCCCTGTTGGAGGCGGACGAAATCTCAAGGATCATTGATGCTGTTGCCAAACAATTTGACATAAGTGATCAGGCTGAAATTACGTTGGAAGCCAATCCAGATGACCTCAATGCCGCAAAAGTGAATGCATTAAGATCAACTCCCGTGAATAGGTTCAGTATAGGGGTACAGTCTTTTTTTGAGGAAGATCTGAAATGGATGAATCGGGCACATACCAGACAGGAAGCATCCGCAGCAATCATGCGTGTACAGGATGCAGGATTTGAGAATATCACCTGTGATCTTATTTATGGCTACCCCTTGTTGACCGATGAAAAATGGCGCTACAATATGCAACAACTGATCGATTTTGCGATCCCCCATATTTCTTCCTATTCAATGACTGTGGAAGCTAAAACAGCACTAGATCATTTCATCAAGAAGGGCATGAGTCCGGCCATTGATTCAGATCAGGCGGCCGATCAGATGAATCTGCTGATCGAAACATTGAAAGGTGCGGGTTATGAACAATATGAAATTTCCAATTTTGCTAAAAATGGTTTATATGCATGTCATAATACAAACTATTGGAAAGGCAAACATTATCTAGGTATCGGCCCTTCAGCCCATTCATTCAATGGTCATTCCAGATCTTGGAATATCGCCAATAATGCCAAGTATATCGGTTCCATACAGACCAACCAGCTTCCCTTGGAGATCGAGCATCTATCTGTTCGCGATCAGATTAACGAGTTTATTATGACCTCACTGCGCACCATGTGGGGGCTTGATCTGGAGCAGTTAGAAAAGAATTTTGATTACTCCGTTAGAAGCAAAATAATGGAAGATGCCGCACCATTTCTCGAGCAGCAACAATTAATTTTAGACGATAATAAATTAAGATTAACAGATTCTGGCAAACTAATGGCGGACCATATCATGTCCGAATTATTTATTATTGAAAATTAACAACAAAATAGTCTAAAAAATTATCAAAACAGCAATAGTAAGCGTATTTTTATTTCAATAATTACGAAAATGAAAATCAAATCACTTTTTTAGCGCTGTTTATACTATGTTTGCAACATAATCTATTATAAAAATATTATGTTACATAGCCCTTCTTTTGATTTAGAAATCAAAAGTTACAGAGAGCAGCAGAATGCAGCTGTTGAACTGATTCAAATCATTAGTAATCTTTGGTATAACCAGGCCGTTGAGTTCGTTCTGTTCAGAGAGCAGCTTGTTGATGAAAAAGTAAGTGTGATTCTCAACCACCTCCGGGAAAGCACTATCCTTACCGGCAATATACTGACCATATTTGATCTATTGAATGTCGCTCGTGTATTGGAAAAATCAAATCTGGCTCCCGCTCGAATTGATATCGGTAAACTTGCGATCAAAGCCACAAACGACCAGATCAATGTGGAGGATTTGTCTTCTTTTATTTTCAATGAATTACAGGGAATCGCCGAATCGCAGGAATTAACACCCCGCGATGTTGTGCTCTATGGTTTCGGTCGTATTGGTCGCCTGCTCGCACGCGAACTCATTAATAAATCGGGTTCTGGCAAGCAACTTCGTCTACGGGCAATAGTCACCAGAGACCCCAATGATGCCAAATCATTGTTAAAAAGAGCTGCTCTCCTGAAAAGCGATTCTATACACGGCGAATTTGAGGGTGAAGTTTATACAGACCCTGAAAAAAATGCGCTAATTATTAATGGTATCACAGTCAACGTCATCTCTGCTAAGCAACCTGAAGATATTGATTATACCGCATACGGCATCAATAATGCATTGGTTATTGATAATACAGGTGCCTTTCGTGATGAAAAAGAACTTGCACGCCATTTAACCTCTAAAGGCGCTTCGCAAGTATTGTTGACGGCACCTGGCAAAGGTGTACCCAACATTGTTTACGGTGTAAACGAAAGCACGATAGATCTGGAAAAACATGCTATTTTTTCCGCAGCCTCCTGTACCACAAACGCTATTGCGCCAGTTTTGGCCGTCCTCGAAGAGAAAATAGGTATCTTGAAAGGCCATATAGAAACGATCCATTCCTATACAAATGATCAAAATCTGGTGGATAATATGCATAAAAAATCCAGAAGAGGTCGTGCTGCGGCCTTGAACATGGTCATTACGGAGACTGGGGCCGGCAGTGCTGTTTCAAAAGTACTCCCGACATTAACAGGCAAACTCACTTCCAACGCAATCCGGGTACCTGTCCCTAATGGGTCATTAGCAATATTAAATTTAGAATTGACCTCCGCCATAGCTTTGGAACAAATAAACACACTCTTAAAAACGAGTGCATTACAAGGCAATCTTGTCGAACAGATTAAATTTTCAAGCAATGATGAGCTTGTATCTACCGATATTATAGGTACAACAGCTGCTGCTGTCGTTGATGGACCAGCAACCATCGTTTCAGCTGATGGTAAAAATATTGTGCTCTATGTGTGGTATGATAATGAGTATGGCTATTCCCATCAAGTTATGCGTTTATCGCGGCATATTGCAGGTGTAAGAAGATATACGTACTATTAAAATCTCATTTTCAATATAAAAATAGGGTATCCGATCATTTTGGATACCCTATTTTTCTTTAATGTCGTTCGTCTACGCTTAACGTCTCTTTTTCAGCTATTCAATTCCCAGCTAGTTTGCTTTTATCTTTGGAGCAGCTTTCTTTATATTTTTATAAATTGGCATTCTTCAAATATTTCATGATAATGGGTGTTGCTCCCGCTTTTTGCTGTACATATTGGCGGGCGGATTTCGCTGCCTCCACACGTTTTGATTGATCCTGTAATCGTTCAAAGGCATCCAGAAGCCCCTTACTATCCGCAAATGAAAAGCCTCCCCCCTGTTCAATCAGATCTTTCGCTTCCTGAAATTTCTTAAAATTGGAACCAAACAAGACAGGCATTCCATAGGTTGCCGCTTCCAGTGTATTATGTATCCCTACACCAAATCCGCCGCCGATATAGGCGACCTGACCATAACCATACAAAGAAGACAAAAGTCCAATATTGTCTATGATTAATACCTTTGCTTCCGTTAAAGTTGCCCTGTCATATTCCGTCATTTTTGAAAAACGAAGCGCCGCAGGCCACAGATTTAATATGCTGACAATATGTCCCTCATTGATCTCGTGTGGCGCTAAAATCAGCTTATATTCTTGAAACCGTTGGAGCAGTTCTTTCAATAATTTCTCATCCTCAGGCCAGGTGCTCCCAGCCACCAAAACAGGAGCTGTTTCCACAAAATCCGCTATCAGCGGTATTTCTTTTCGAACCTTAGGCAGGTCAATCACACGATCAAAACGTGTATCGCCTGCTAATCCCGCATTTCTAATTCCATATTCTTTCAACAAACGCACGCTTTCCTCATTCTGAACAAAGAAATATGTCACAAAGCCCAGAATTTTCAGAAAAAAAGTACCATAAGCCTGAAAGAAAATCTGTTCCGGTCTGAAAATTGCCGAAACAAGAAATAATGGGATAGACCTGCTGTGTAAGCCTTCAAAATAATAATACCAATACTCATATTTTGTAAAGACTGCAAATGAGGGATTGATCAGGTCTAAAAACAACCGTGCATTCTGGGCCGTGTCATAAGGTAAATAGAAAACATGATCCGCCAGATTGGTATTCTTTCTGATCTCATAGCCTGAAGGAGAATAAAATGTTACAATGATTTTATGGTCTAAATAATTATTTTTCACGGCCTCCAAAACAGGTCTTCCCTGCTCAAATTCGCCCAATGAAGCGAAGTGAAACCAGATATGTTTTTGGCTAGAGTCAACCGATTGTTTCATCCGCAAATACCAGTCTTTTCGCCCTGTTACCATAAGGCGCGCTTTGGCATGAAAAGGGGCCAAAATACGCAATAAGAGTCCATAAAGAAAGATTCCAATTGAATAAAGCAAACGCATGTTGTTAAAATAATGTTTATCTTAGTCAAAGATATCAAACCCATTTCATTAATAAGGAACCATTGAGTGGAAAATAAACATCGCAAACGGATTTTGATCACTGGAGCAGCAGGCTTCCTTGGTTCCCACCTTTGCGATCGCTTTATTGCCGAAGACTACGATGTTATCGGGATGGATAATCTAATCACTGGAGACCTACAGAATATCGCACATTTATTCAAGCTGGAGAATTTCGACTTTTATCATCACGACGTTTCAAAGTTTGTGCATATTCCGGGGGATTTGGATTATATCCTCCATTTTGCTTCTCCAGCCAGTCCCGTTGATTACCTCAAAATCCCTATTCAGACACTCAAAGTCGGCTCCTTAGGTACGCATAATCTCCTTGGCTTGGCTAGGGCAAAACAAGCCCGAATATTAGTGGCATCGACCTCAGAAGTCTATGGCGACCCCCTGGTCTCCCCACAGTCAGAAGATTATTGGGGCAATGTTAACCCTGTCGGTCCCAGAGGGGTATATGATGAAGCCAAAAGATTTCAGGAGGCAATTACGATGGCCTATCATAATGCACATGGGCTTGACACACGTATTGTAAGAATATTTAACACCTTTGGTTCCAGAATGCGTCTCAATGACGGACGTGCCATCCCAACGTTTATAGCCCAAGCTATTCGAGGCGAAGACATTACCCTTTTTGGTGATGGTTCACAGACACGGTCGTTCTGTTATATCGATGATCAAATCGAAGGCATTTATAGGTTGTTGCATTCAGATTGTATACAGCCCATAAACATAGGCAACCCCGACGAAATATCACTATTGCAGTTGGCACAGGAGATCATAGAACTAACCGGAAGTTCAAGTAAGATCAGCCATAGGCCATTGCCCATAGACGACCCTAAACAACGTAAACCGGATATTGGTCTGGCGAAGGCACAGTTGAATTGGCAGCCCAAAATAGACCGAAAATTAGGTTTAGAAAAAACGATAGATTTTTACAAAAAGGTTCCTTTGGAAACTTTATCACATAAAGACTTTACATACTATAATCAAAAATAATGAGCAAAAAAATATTAGTCACAGGCGGAACAGGCTATATTGGTTCTCACACAGTTGTCGAACTACATCAGGCAGGATATATTCCTGTAATCGTTGATGATCTTTCCAATTCAAATATCAAGATATTGGATCAAATAGAAAAAATCATCGGAATTAAACCTGAATTTCATCAATTCGATCTTTGTGATGCCAATAAGGTAATTGAATTTGTGAAAAATAACAGTGATATTTCAGGGATTATTCATTTTGCGGCATCTAAAGCTGTAGGTGAATCCGTTCAAAACCCTTTAAAATACTACCACAATAATTTCTTCTCCCTGATCAACATCTTGGAATCTTATCGGAATAAACCGATTAATTTTGTATTCTCTTCAAGCTGTACAGTTTACGGTGAACCGGACACTCTTCCTGTCACTGAAAGTGCTCCTGTAAAAAAAGCAACTTCACCTTACGGAAATACAAAACAGATCGCCGAAGAGATTCTTGAAGAAACAGCGACTGCATACGATAACTATAACATTATCGCCCTGCGTTACTTCAATCCAGTAGGTGCGCATGAGTCTGCTTTGATAGGTGAATTGCCAAATGGTGTACCTCAAAATTTACTACCATTCATTACGCAGACTGCGATCGGAAAAAGAGAAAAACTAACCGTATTTGGAGACGATTATGATACGCCGGATGGTTCTTGTGTACGCGATTATATTCATGTGGTCGATTTAGCAAAAGCCCACGTCGCTGCAATCAAATTATTGGAAAAAGGAAACCCTAACGGTAAATATGACGTATTCAATGTAGGAACCGGTAACGGCTATTCAGTACTTGAAGCCATCAAAGCATTTGAGAAGGCTTCTGGTCAAAAATTGAATTATGAAATTGGCCCACGTCGGGATGGCGATATCATCAAGGTATATGGTGATGTGACCAAATCAGCAGATCAACTGCATTGGAAAGCTGCATTGGGCATCGATGAGATGATGGCCTCTGCATGGGCATGGGAAAAAAATCTGAAAGAAAATCCTTTGGATTAAATAGGAGCCCATTGAGCTCTACACTTAATATGACCGTCCAGGGAACTGAGACGGTCATATTTTTGGTAGTAGTGAATTGGATTGTCTACATCCTTTCTCTTCTTTCAAAAGCTACCTCTTGTTTGTGACGAAGCAAATCTGGGCCAAATCGGCTTATCTTTGTTAGCAAATCTACACAAAGAGCCGCGTTAGGTGTTTGATAAATCCATTACCATTGACCCTGCACCTAAAGATACTAAATCCCACTTTATCAAGCATCTAGCTGATTTTTGGGTAATCCCAAATTCACGCTAAATAACAATCGTAATTCTTGCAATTTTCCTTGCCATTTCTTGTAAATAACTTAGGAACAGGTTTGCCCCAAGCTCGCACTCCTCCCGACTTGTAAAAAACATGCAGACACAGTGTAAGCACATAAAAAGGTGGACTCAACGTGGACTCATTGTACACTCAATCTGCTTACAGTCCAAAGTTGGTAATAACTTGGTCTTAATTTGGTCCCCAGCAAAGGGCAGGGATGATCGAAGATCACCAATAGAGAAAAAGTTATAAATGAAATTAATTTAGGACCACTTTGTCTAAGCAAGATGAAGTTCCATGATTCAAAACTGTAGCAGAAATACGACGTGATCAGATGGTATAAAAGTAGTTATTGTTAGTGTATTAGATTTGGAGCTTTATTAAAAAAATATAGTTCGGAATAAATCGCTAAACAAGCTCCTTATCCGAAATATATTCCATCAATATACCGGCTTGTCCACCAAGTTTCTTTTTCAAACGCTGCATTGATTTTTTGATTGCATCCGGAGTAACGCCCAAAACATTGGCAACCTCTCTATTATTTAAGCCCATTTTCATAAGCACAATCACCCTCAGGTTAGATTCAGTAATATCTGGAAATTTAGCCTGGATATCCTGCAACAAGTTCGGAAACTCCTTAGCCAGCAAAAGCTTAAATTCCTGCCATTTCTCATCCGTTATAAGATGAGACTGCAAAAGTGTTTTAAGTTCATCCCGGTCTTTGGCACTTGTCTCCCCCATTTCATCAAGCATCGAAGAAAGAAGATCGATCTGTTCATTGTTACGCTTGAGATATACCATATACTCTTCGAGCTGACTTTTGGAACTCATCAATTCCTTGTCCAATTCGGCTTTAGTATACTTTAGATTCAACAATTGGTATTCATATTCCCGCATACGCTTGCGTGAACGGTATCGAAATGCATTATAAATAAAAAAGGATAATACCAATACAAACAAACTCAATATCACCCACAATCTCGTCTCAGCACGTTTCTTTTTGATGAGCGCCTGAGCCAACGATAGTTTATCAGCATATTTTTGTTTGTCAGCCATAAATTTCAGTTGCGACAAAACGGGATCTCCATCCAGAAATCGCAATGAATCCTGAAGTTGTTCGATGCGCCGACGTGCGTTTAATTCTTGTTTCAAATCGCCATTTTGAATAGCAAGATTCAACTTATGCCCCTCTAGCTCCAGTATCGTTTTTTTGTCATCAGCTCCTTCCAATAGATATTCGGTCTCCTTGATCATTTGACGGACTTCCCGATTTGCTCCCATAGAAATACACAAACGAATCCGCATCATTAAAGCGAAAATGGTGTTTTTATTATTACCCAGCGATTTCGAGATTTCCAGATCTTTATCTAAAAGTGACAATGCCTTTTGATAATCTTTCATTCCCTCATAGATCCGTGCCTGGTTGCCCAAGGTCTTGGCATAGCGAAGAGAATCCTTCTCAGAAAGCGCCAGATTTTGGGCAATCTCAAAATTTTTCATCGCCTGTGCCGTATCCCCACCACTTTTTAAAGTCAATAAGCCAAGGTTGTCCAAAATCTCCGCTTTAAGTTTTGGAGAAATGCCTTCTTGTTGCTGACCGAGTTCCAAATACTTAATTCCCGTTCTATAGTCGCCCAAAGTGCCGAAGAAATAACCCAGTTTTTTATAAGTATGTGTCAGATCTAACACCAGATCCTTTGATATATCCTCTAAGCCCTTTTCACCCTCTAATAATAGAGGAAGTGCCTCAGAAGCTTTCAGACATCTATACAAATAAAAACCATACATCACCTTCACCCAAGCTTTGACATTCTGATAATTATAATCCTTCTCCAGATCGAGGGCCTTTAGGTAGTATTTGTCACTAAAGCTATTTCTTCCACCTTCACTGTCAAAAGATTGATCCGCTAACAAACAATAGTAGATTGCGAGCAATGCATTGTCATTTTTCCGAATAGCCTGATTGAAATATGGGGTTAGGTATGTGCTCAATGCCGAACTAGAAGTCTGATACTTCTGTGATTCCCGAATAATTGTTTCATAAAAATTCTTCTCTTCCGCCGAGGAATTGGAATCCATCAAATCCATTCCAAAAACGGCGCGACCGGGAATTATCGTTATAAAAAATAGTATAATAAAAAATCTCAGCATACCGGTATAGAGGTAGAATTTCTCACTAAAAATAAAAAATAATTTTAATTAAATCAGCATACACTAAAATCAACACACGGATAAAAAGAGAAATACATCGATCCGATAAAATAAATCATTAAATGGAGATCTCCGGACATCTTAAAGATCGCTAAAATGAGGTATCACGTCCATGAGTACCAAAATTATAAATGCGATTTGGTGTAATTGCTTTAGTCAACACAACATCGTGTTCATTTCGATCAGCGATTTGTCCGATAGGATCAAAAAAAGATAATCCTACTCGTTGGGTTTCTAATGCACAAAGTGCAAAAAAACGATCATAAAATCCTTTTCCATAACCTACTCGATGACCATCAACATCAAACGCCAATAGAGGAACTAGAATAAAATCAATAACTGAAGGGGATACTTCTACTCCTGCAACAGGCTCCGGAATTCCCCATTCATTCGTCTCAAAAATCGTTTGATGATCAAGGATATAGTGTTGCATAGAATAGTCCGAAAAATTTGAGCGGGATACGACCAAGATGATCTTCGGAAAAAATTCCTTCACATAATTTATAATGGGATAAGTATTGGGTTCATGATATTTTTGGATAGGAAGAAAAACATGCATATAGCTAACCTTTGTTAGCGCTATTTTTTGAAATTGTAACAGTAATTCATGGTTAAGACTTTCCTCATCTTCTTTGGAAAGTTGGCATCTTTTCATCTTAAACTCCTGTCTTAATTCCTTTTTAGATTTCATGCTTAAAGATAATTTTTTTATTCCATCATTCCGATAAAACGCATCCAGTAAATGGATGATCTAATTCTCGATAATGAAACTGCAAATCGACGGAACCAAGCAAAAAAAACGGCCTTGTAGCGAGCGCTATCAAGACCGAATAATCAACCTAAACCTAAATTCTTATATTACTTTACGCGTTCGATATAGTTACCTGTTTGCGTATCGACTCTGACTTTCTCTCCCTGATTAATGAATAAAGGCACCATAATCTCTACTCCTGTTTCTACAGTAGCTTTTTTCAAAGCGTTTGTAGACGTATCTCCCTTCACTGCTGGCTCCGTATATGTAATTTCCAATTCAACACTTTTAGGTGCTTCTGCCATAATAGGCTCATCACTTTCAAAAGCAATAATGACAGTCATTCCTTCTTTCAGGAAACGTGCTGAATCACCAAATAAAAACTTAGGAATATTGAATTGCTCGTATGTATTATTGTCCATCACGACGAAAAATTCGCCATCCTCGTATAGGTATTGGTAATCACTCGTTTCAACACGCGCAATCTCCACACTCTCATCAACTCTAAAACGATATTCAACTAATTTCCCAGTCTTCACATTACGCATTCTTGCTTGATAAAAAGCGCGCAAATTACCTGGTGTACGGTGTATATATTCTTCTACAGAGACTAACTCTCCATTAAATCTTAAAATATTTCCTGATTTTACCTCTGATGCCTTAGCCATTCTTTGAATTGAACTTTAAACGGTTATCTCATTATTGAGTCGTCAAAAATACAAAAACTAATTGTTTTATTAAAATTTCATTCGTTACTTTTTGAAGTCGACAATAGAAATTGTTTCGTCACAAAATTCGTATTCTTTTTTTTGATTTGAACAGATAATAAACAATCTAAAATCGAGCTTGGTACGCGCTATTAAATTCAAATACCATTCCTCTCCTTCACTATCCAGATTACTTGTTGGCTCGTCCAACAATACTAAATTTGAATTAGAGCAGCATGCCAACACCAGTTTAACCCGTTGGCGCATCCCTGATGAAAAATGCTTTATTTCTTTGTCGAGAGCACTTTCCAACCCCAACAAATTTAATACACTCTCTTTATCAAAACCCTGAAGATAACTTTTAAATTGAAAATGAAAATCGAACAGCTCACGCAAGGTAAACTCTTCGATCAACTCTATATATGGTGCGGCAATAGACAGATGTTGGTAAACCTGATCGATACCAATGATGCTCTCTCCATTCGTATAAACCAATTCACCTTCAGAAGATGACAGACTGCCAGAAAGAACCTTCAACAAGGTGGATTTTCCAGAACCATTCTGTCCGAGGACAGCATAGCTCTTTCCGGATTCAAAACGATAGTTAATATGCCTGAAAATCCATTCACTGTTATATCTTCGACCAATATCCTTTAATGTTATTTCCAAAGCTATAAAAATCGGTAAAGCTATTACATCGCTCTATTGTTGAATCCCTTCATGATACCTCTTCCGGAATTCCGAATGAAATCCAAAATTTCATCACGGATCTCTGTTGCCTGATATTCAGCTTCAATAATTTCTATTGCTTTGGCTAAATTTCGGTTCTGAACAAATAGAATACGGTAAAGATTTTGAATTTCAGCTATCTGCTCTTCCGAAAAACCTCTTCTCCGCAATCCTACAGAGTTAATTCCGGCATAAGAAATCGGCTCACGGGCCGCTTTTACAAACGGTGGAATATCTTTACGTACCAAAGAACCTCCTGTGACGAATGCATGCGAACCAATTTTCACAAATTGATGTACTGCGACCATCCCTGCTAAAACAACATAATCCCCGACTGTGATATGTCCTGCAAGGGTACTGTTATTCGAAAAAACACAATTATCACCCACTTCACAATCATGTGCGACGTGGCTGTAGGCTTGAATCAAACAGTTTTTACCGATGACAGTTTTATAACGGTCCTTCGTTCCTCTATTGATTGTTACACATTCACGAATCGTTGTATTATCTCCAATTTCTGCTGTTGTAATCTCGCCATCAAATTTTAAGTCTTGAGGTTCACCAGAAATCACGGCACCGGGATATATCTTACAGTTCTTTCCAATTCGAGCTCCATCCATAATGGTCACATTTGATCCAATCCAAGTACCTTCTCCAATGACAACGTCCTTGTAAATGGTTACAAATGGTTCAATGACCACATTTTTAGCAATCTTTGCTTCTGGATGAATATAAGCTAATGGCTGTATCATCTATACTTCTTTAGTTGTTATTTACTCTTACGATCTGTGCCATAAGTTCTGCCTCGCAGACTATTTTCTCTCCCACCATGGCCACACCTTTCATTTTAGCAATACCTCTCCGGATCGGCTCCATGAGATCACATCTAAAAATAACACAGTCCCCAGGGGTTACTTGTGCTTTAAAACGTGCATTCTCAATTTTGAGAAATAATGTTAGCCAGTTTTCAGGATCTGGAACAGTCTTTAGGACCAAGATACCACCAGTCTGAGCCATTGCTTCAACTTGCAATACACCGGGGAATAATGGAGCTCCAGGAAAATGTCCCATAAATAAGTCTTCATTCATGGTTACATTCTTTAACCCCACAACATGTGTCTCGGTTAATTCTAAAATCTTATCGACCATGAGCATTGGCTGACGATGCGGAAGGATTTTCATAATCTCCACAGTATCATACAATGCAGGCATATTTGGATCGTAAACTTTTATTTTTTTACGTGTTTTATCTTTCTTAATCTGCTCTTTGATTTTCTTTGCAAAGGCGACATTTGCAGCATGTCCCGGACGAGCAGCCATAATATGGCCTTTCAGAGGTCGACCTACAAGTGCCAAATCACCAACCATATCCAACAGTTTATGTCGAGCAGGCTCATTCTGATGACGCAACTGAATATTATTCAGAATACCTTCTTTTGCAACGGCGACTGTATCATTATGAAAAAGATGCGCAAGTTTCTGCAATTCCTCAGGAGAAGTTTCTTTATCAACAATAACAATTGCATTGCTTAGATCCCCTCCTTTAATGAGTCCGTGGTCGACTAACATCTCCAATTCGTGTAGAAAACAAAACGTACGTGAAGAAGCTATTTCTGCTTTAAAATCTTCTATAGAAGTAATCGCAGCGTGTTGACTACCCAAGACAGGTGAATTGAAATCAATCATACAAGTCAAACGATAATCATCCATAGGCATTCCCAGGATCTCTACTTTACGTTCTGGTTCTGCATAATGAATATTACTAGAGATCTCATAATAATCTCTGTCTGCATCTTGTTCTTCAAACCCCGCTTCTTCCAACAATTTCACAAAAATTGCTGAACTCCCATCCAAAATTGGAATTTCAGGACCATCAATATCAATCATGACATTGTCGATTTGCAGACCAATTAATGATGCCATTAAATGCTCGATTGTACTGACACTTGCTCCATTCTGAGAAATAGTGGTCCCTCTGGAAGTGTCTGTAACATTATCTGCATCAACCAAAACCTCAGGTTGACCTTCTAAATCTACACGTCTGAACTTAAACCAGTGATTTTCCGGAGCTGGTTTGATCGTCATCGATACAATTTTTCCTGTATGAAGACCTACCCCCGAAATTTCAACCTCGTTTTTGATGGTTCTCTGTTTCACATTCATTTCTAATAACATATTTTTAAATCAAAACTTCTTTTGACAAAACCATCATGAGATTATAATATTTATATCGAAATAGCAGCAAGCTAGACTGCTCATGATCGCTTCATTACAATTAAATAACAGTTTATTTCAATGAAAAAAGATTATTTTAACTTTGATTCTATTAATTTTTCTAGCTCTTGGATGCGTTTCTCTAACTCTGGAAGGCGCGCAAATATCACATTTGAGCGTAACTGAGGCTGATACGGCATCACAGGTGTGCCACCCCATTTTTTCCCTTCGTCTTTAATTGACCGATTAACACCCGATTGAGCTTGTATTTGGGAGCCTTTAGCCACGACAATATGTCCTACGACACCAACCTGTCCTCCTAACACCACTCGCTCTCCAATTTTTGAGCTTCCAGAAATACCTGTCTGCGCAGCAATTACTGTATTTTTACCAATATCAACGTTATGTGCAATTTGAATCAGATTATCCAATTTGACACCATCACGCACAATAGTTGCCCCCATAGTAGCTCTATCGATCACAGTATTCGCGCCAATCTCAACATTGTCCTCTATTTGAACATAACCTATTTGTGGGACCTTCTTATAAGAACCGTCTTCCTGAGGGGCAAAACCAAAACCATCAGAGCCAATAACGACACCTGAATGAACAACAACGTTCTTACCTACCTTGCAATCATGGTAGATCTTTACTCCTGGATAAAGGGTCGTATTATCATCAATCGTAACTTTATCTCCTATAAAAACCTGTGGATAAATCTTCACATTATCGCCAATCGTAACCCCCTTACCAATATACGCAAACGCTCCAATATACCCCCCTGCTCCTATTGTTGCCTCAGGGTGTATAAAACAAGGTTCTTCACGTCCACTTTTGTCGAGACGAAACTCATTATACATATTCAATATGGTAGAGAAAGCAGCATAGGCATTCTTAACACGAATAATCGTCAGTGTGGGTTTGGTCTCTTGCATCAATTGCAAATCTTCATTCACAATGACAATTGATGCATCAGTAGTATAAATAAAATGCTCATATTTTGGATTTGACAAAAAAGAAAGATCGCCTTTTTTACCTTCCTCAATTTTGGCAAGGTTACCTACAGTAACTTCAGGATTCCCTTCAATCCTTCCTTCTAATAATGTCCCTATTTGTTGAGCAGTAAATTGCATGGTACAAATCTATGTTTTTTTATTAAAAAATAACTATCCGATGGAAGGAATTGCAATATATCCTACCTCTTTCGGATAACATAATGCGTATTTGGACACATTTTTTGACAATGCTTCTAAATTTCCAAGATCCGACGCTTCAGTAATATCAATAAGCTCTCCCGATTTCAATAATATCTTGATTTGATCATTGGAAGGGTTATATGCGCGATTATGAATTTCCTGTGTAAACACATAATAATGAAGATCCTCTTCCTTTACACTCAAGCACTCCTGCACTTTGGTTTTTACCAGTTCGATATAATCTGGGGAAAAGGGTTTATTGCTCATAACTGAACGATACAGGTCTCTTTTCATTATTCGCTGACACATTTTACTCAAAATCTTGTCCTCATGCAGCTCCCATGTTTTTATCGCTGACATAATATCTGTATCATCTAAACGAGTAAACCAGTCCAAATGCAACGGGTCTGCCATAAAATTTGTTAGGTCAATCTCCTGACTCAAAAACCAATGGAATGCTGGGGTAGAAAAGAGTGTTACTCCAGATGCTGTTAAATATTTTGCTCTTTGTAAAATTTTAATCAATAATTGCTCTGCCCCTATAACTGTTTTATGTAAATACACTTGCCAATACATCAGTCTCCGTGCAATAATAAATTTTTCCACAGAATAAAGTCCTTTGTATTCAACTACAATCTCGTCATTCACTACATTCAACATCTTAATAATGCGGTCAAATGAAATTACACCTTCAGAAACGCCAGTAAAAAAGCTGTCTCTATTTAGATAATCCATCCGGTCTACATCCAATTGGCTGGAGACAAGCTGATGGAGAAATTTTCGAGTGTATTTATTATTAAAGATATCAATCGCGATACTTAATCTCCCACCCAAATCCTGGTTCATCCGATCCATCAACAAAGAGGAAAGCAATTCATGTGAAACGCCTGCAATCAAACTATGTTCCAATGAATGGGAAAAGGGACCATGACCGATATCGTGTAGCAAAATCGCGGCTAAGACAGCTTCTTCTTCCTTTTCAGAGATCTCTACCCCTTTACTTCGAAGCGTCTCCAATGCCATCGACATCAGATGCATCGCTCCTATCGCGTGCTGAAATCGTGTATGTAACGCCCCTGGATAGACCAAATGAGTCATACTCACCTGTTTAACATAACGAAGTCGCTGAAAATAGGGATGTTGTACAAGGTCAAAGACCAACCCCGTAGGAATGGCAACAAACCCGTATACAGGATCATTGATGATTTTATTTTTGTTCAATGCGGCGATAAATTAATGCTACTTTTCAACATATTAAATAGAAAACCCGCTTGTGTAAAACACAAACTTATGGTTATCACTAATATAAACTTAAAACAAAGATAGTTAGTTCATCGTTAAGAAATGTTAAAAATAAATCTAAAGCACGATATTTGCTTATGTTAGCACGATATTGAAATCCATTCAATGAACGAGGTATTTTCTTTTGTTACAATTTGAGTAACATATCAACCTCTCTTATAGTAGACATATATAACAAGATGCAAAAAACACATATTCTCTGGGCTGATGACGAAATTGACTTTCTAAAACCTCATATTTTGTTTTTAGAAAGTAAGGGGTATAAAGTTGACACAGTCAACAATGGAAATGATGCGGTTGAAGCCTTTAAAAATGGTTTTTTTCACTTAATATTTCTGGATGAAAACATGCCGGGGCTAACTGGGCTCGAAACACTTGCGATCATCAAGTCCATTAATCCTACAGTTCCTATCGTGCTCGTCACCAAAAATGAAGAGGAACATGTCATGGAAGATGCCATCGGATCTAAGATAGATGACTATTTAATCAAACCTGTAAATCCCAAGCAGATTTTGATGACAATAAAAAAACTCACTGAAAATAAACGTATTGTCAATGAGAAAACTTCCATGGCCTACCAGCAAGATTTCCGCAATTTAGGTATGATCTTAAATGACGATCTGGATTTCAATCAGTGGTCAGAAGTATATAAAAAACTTGTTTACTGGGAATTATCACTTGAAAAGCTTGATGACAACAACATGCATGAAATCCTGACCATGCAAAAGTCGGAAGCAAACATGCAATTTTCAAAGTTTGTAGAAAATAACTATATCAATTGGATCAATCGCCCGGAAAATGCACCTATTTTATCCCATCAGTTGTTTAAAAAGAAAGTATTTCCAGTACTTGAGGATGAAATCTCTACCTTTTTCGTCCTGATAGATAATTTGCGTTTTGATCAATGGAAAATCATCAACGAGGTGATTACAGATTATTTTAGACTGGAAGAAGAGATCAACTATTTCAGCATCCTTCCAACTGCAACACAATATGCAAGAAATGCAATCTTCAGCGGCTTAACACCATTAGAAATGGAAAAACGGTTTCCGAAGTTATGGCAAAATGACGAGGATGAGGGGGGCAAGAACTTATATGAAGACAAATTTCTAGATGATCAGGTCAAAAGGTTATATCGTAAACCGATAAAACATTCTTACACCAAAGTTTTAACACTTGAACAAGGCAAGGACGTTTTAGATAATTTAGGGAACTTGATGCATAATCAGCTCAATGTCCTGGTCTACAACTTCGTTGATATGCTATCCCATGCACGAACAGACAGCTCTATGATCCGTGAACTGGCGAATGATGAAGCGGCATACCGTTCGCTTACCTTATCCTGGTTTGAGCACTCACCCCTATTAGAGACCCTTAAATGGCTTTCACAGAAAAAAGTACGTGTTATTATCACAACGGACCATGGGACGATTCGGGTAAAAAAACCGAGCAAAATCGTTGGAGATAGAAATACAAATACGAATCTCCGCTATAAACAAGGGAAAAATCTAAACTACATTGAAAAAGATGTATTTACGATAAAAAATCCCCATGATGCACAGTTGCCCAAACTTCATGTTAGCTCAACCTATGTATTCGCCAAAGAGGATTCCTACTTTGTTTATCCAAACAATTACAATCAATTTGTTAATTACTTTAACGGAACATTCCAACATGGAGGAATATCATTGGAAGAAATGATCATCCCCTTTGCGACATACTTGCCGAAATAGTAATTTTGCAACATGGAAATTATCGTAAATACAACGGCAGATCTTTCTGTTGCAGCCCAAACTCTTTTGAACAGGTTTCCAAAGGATCGAATTTTTCTGTTATATGGTGCAATGGGGGCAGGAAAAACGACCTTTATAAAATATTTGTGTGAACAATTAGGTGTAAAAGATAGCACGTCTAGTCCTACCTTCTCGATTGTTAACGAATATGATTCTGATAACGGGCCAATCTATCATTTTGATTTTTATAGGATTAAAGATGAACAGGAGGCATTTGACTTTGGTTATGAGGAATATTTCTATTCGGGAGCATACTGCTTTATTGAGTGGCCTGAAAAAATACCAAATTTGTTGCCCGAAGAAGCGAAAGAAATACATATCAGCATCATAGACGCCGCTACCCGAAAAATATCTATCCGTTAATCTATCTTTTATCATATTCCATTATGGCTCATTCATCGTCTTGTCAATATATTCCTTCAGATATCCACGTACCAGGGTTAGCAGCTATTCATGCAGAACATTTAAGTTTCTCCTTCCATGAAAACAATGTACAGTTTGCTGTTGAAAATGCTTCTTTTGATATTGAAGGGGGAAAAATAACGGCTATCATCGGTGAGTCCGGAAGTGGAAAAAGTACGCTTCTTAAATTAATCTATGGCTTGTTAGAACCTACGGACGGAGTCGTACGGTATAAAGGCTGGCAAGTTCCCACACGCAAAGACAAGCTAATACCCGGACATGATGCCATGAAACTCGTTTCGCAAGGATTCGACGATTTAAATACCTATGCGAATGTATGGGATAACGTTGCTTCACAGCTACCCAATACGGATATCAAACGCAAGCAGGATAAAACCGCAGAGATTTTACAACGCTTACGCATAGATCATTTGGCAAAAAAACGAGTTGCCGATATCAGTGGCGGAGAAAAACAGCGTGTTGCGATCTGCCGCGCATTGATCAATGAACCTGAGGTATTATTGATGGATGAACCATTTAACCAAGTGGACGCATCTTTTCGCGACACCTTGCAACAGGACATCAAAGATATTGTGAAGGAAACAGGTCTTACGATCATTTTGGTTTCGCATGATCCCACTGAGGTGCTTGCGCTGGCAGACAACCTTATTGTCATGAAATCAGGAAAAATATTAGATCAAAATAATCCACACCTATTATATAGCCAACCATCACACCCCTATACGGCACAATTGTTGGCAAAAAGTAATATCCTAAATCCCCAACAAGCACAAAATTTAGGTATAGCAAGTGAAAAGCCCATTGCAATTCATCAAGAATGGATTTCTATTATGCTCGCCGAAGAATCACCTTTCTTTGTAAAAGACACTAAATTTAGAGGCTTCTATTATGAAATCGTTGTTTCAAACAATGTGGTTGACCTACATTGCACAACCATTTCACAGCTAATCCCACAAAAAAATCAGGCTGTTGAATTAACAATTTCTCATTGGATTCCTTTCGATTAATTCAAGGTGGACATCCAGGATAGAAATGCATCAAACCATTTTTTTTCTGAAGTTTTGTTGATCAAGCCAAAGCCGTGGCCGCCTTGTTCAAACACATAGATTGTATTTGGGACATGCACCTTATCCAATGCTGCCATCATTCGGTAGCTGTTTTCAATCGGAACAGATTTGTCATCTTTGGCATGCACAAAAAAAACAGGACAGACCTCAGGAGAAACCTGTAAATCTGAAGAGAATAATTGAACAAGTTCTTCGGATGGATTTTCTCCAATCAGATTGATTTTAGAACCTTTATGTGTCACATCATTCTGCATAGAAATAACTGGATATATTAGTCCTGCAAAGTCCGGTCGAAGTGACACATGTGACGGATTGGAAATATATTCTTTCTTAAATTTTGTCACTAAGGTTGATGCTAAATGTCCTCCCGCCGAAAATCCAATAACACCAACTTTTTTAAGTTGTGGGTTGGATGTGCGAATCAATTGTACTGCCCGTTGAGCATCTTGAAGCGGCCCAATACTCTTATCCCGCATGATATTGGGTGAGGGTAATCTGTATTGTAATACATAAGCCGAATATCCATTTCTTACGAGTTCCTGAGCGACTGCATGCCCTTCATGATCCATTGCGATATGTGCGTATCCACCTCCAGGGATCACAAGTACGGCAATATTTTTGGCCGCACCTTCAGCTGGAGTATAAACAAATAATTTGGGTATGTTTTTTTCCAAAAGAACCTGATCTTTATCTGTTGCATTCGGAATAGTATCTGGGTAAAGATTTATAACTTCCTGAGCCTTTGCAAGCGAAACCAAAGAACATAAGATCATAAGAATTTTTTTCATCTCTATTATCTATATTATATAATATGTGGTATCCCCTAAAGTGAAGAAACTACCAATAAATCCAAATCTTTTGCCGTCATATTAAATCGGGAAGCCATATCGGCATTGGTTAGGTTACCTTGGTACAGATAGATTGAACTTCTTATCCCCGGGTTTTTCCAAATTGCATTTTTCAATCCGCCCAACTCGGCGAAGTCCAACAAGATAGAGGTGAAAATATTACTCATTGCATAGGTTGCTGTACGAGCGACCCGAGAAGCGATATTGGGAACACAATAGTGAATGACATCAAATTTCCGAAAAACAGGTTTATCATGTGACGTTACTTCCGATGTCTCAAAATTCCCTCCTTGATCGATACTGACATCTATTACAACCGAGTTAGGTTTCATCTTTGAAACCGTTTCTTCGGAAATCACACAAGCAGAACGGCCATTGCGTGCGCGTAATGCACCAATAACGACATCTGAACTTATTACGGCTTTATTGAGAATAATTGGTTGAATAACCGAAGTGAATACAAGACTGCCGAGGTTGTTTTGCAAACGACGGAGTTTATAAATTGAATTGTCAAATACTTTTACTTGTGCGCCCAGCGCCAAGGCTGTTCGTGCAGCCTGTTCCCCAACTGTCCCTGCGCCTATAATGACGACCTCTGTAGAAGCTACTCCTGTAACACCTCCTAGCATGAGTCCTTTTCCACCGAAAGCATTACTTAAATACTCCCCAGCGATCAAAGTCGCTGTCGCCCCGACAATTTCGCTCATCGCCCGCACCACAGCTAAACACCCCCCTTCATCCCGCAGATATTCATAAGAGATCGCGGTAATCTTCTTATGCATCAGCGCCTTTAACACCTCAATATTCATTAAAGAAGGCTGTTGGGAAGACAAGAGTACTTGCCTTTCTTTCATCAATTTAACCTCAGAGACGGTAGGACTACCAACTTTAATGATCAAATCTGCTTGATATATTTCTTCTCTGGATGACACGATCCGAGCTCCCTGTTCACTATAATGGTGATCCAAAAAATTCGCTCCGGCTCCGGCTCCAGTTTCAATCAATACCTCATGTCCGTTTTCGACAAGTAATGCTACCGCCAAGGGTGTCAGACATATACGCTTTTCCTGAAGTGAGGTCTCCTTTGGGATCCCAATAAAAAGACTTTTCCCATTCTTTTTCTTCTCAAAAAGCATTTCTTTCGGAGAAATCATGGCCTGACTCGCAAGCTTCCCTAACTCATTCATTTTATTAAATTGACTTTAGTTAAAATTACAATAAATAATCAATGTAATCAAACGAAGATAAAATTGACAAGCTGCTCAGCTCCTTAGTTGGTGATCTACAGGCTACATAGCGCTCCTATCAACCTCCTGTAGCTATTAAATTGGGTAAAAGATTAATCCATACAAAGGCCATGGGAATGAAACAAAATTATCTACATTTGTCTAAATTAATCAGATATAATACCATGCTAAGTAAAATCAGTATCGTACCCAGATGGATCATTTTTTTATTGGATATTTTCAGTGTCTCTATTGCCTATCTCCTTGCAAACGTCATTTATTACGATTTTAACTTTGACTTTCTCCTTGACATAGATTTCAGCATAAGATATATTCTATTTATAAGCGTCTGCTCCCTATCATTTTACTTATTTAAGATGTATACTGGGATCATTCGTTACACAAGCGCCATTGACTCCATCAGGATATTATCCACCATAGTATTTAGCGTGTTCATGCTTCTAATCATCAAATTGATTATTCAAGCAAATGAAATTGAACGGAATATTCCCACAGCGTTGATCATCTTCTTTGCGCTCTTCTCATTTTTAATATTAACCGTATATCGAACTATTATTAAAATTTTCTTTCTCTATACAAAGAAAGTCAATGGCACCAGAAAGAAAACCTTGATTTATGGCGCCGGTGATCTCGGTATCGCCGTAAAAAGAACATTAGATCATGATGTACGATCGAAAAATGCGATCATTGGCTTTTTGGATGATAATGATCAAAAGATCAACAAAGTAATTGATGGAACGAAAATCTATTCATCTAAGAAGTTCAATCATCTGATCAATACCTTGAATGTAGAAGAGGTCATTATTGCATCACACAATATTCCTTCAGAGCGCAAAAACGAAATTACGGATATTGCTTTAGAGCGAAATGTAAGTATCTTAACACTTCCACCTGTCAAAAAAATTATGAATGGGGATCTTAACCCCAATCAGATTCAAAAAATAAAAATTGAAGATCTATTAGAAAGGGATCCAATCAAAATCAATGATGATCATATCCTAAACCAAACCAAAGGTAAAAGAATCCTTGTTACTGGTGCCGCTGGATCAATAGGGAGCGAAATCGCCTCACAATTGGGTAAATATGAACCCCAAATGATTATTCTCTGTGATCAGGCGGAATCCCCATTGCACAATTTACAACTGGATTTACAGGACGAATTTCCAAATCAGGTATACCATACTTATATAGCAGATATCAGAAGTACAAAAAGAATGCGTTTACTCTTTGAAACATTCAAACCACATTATGTATATCATGCTGCAGCTTATAAACACGTTCCTATGATGGAAAACCATCCGCTTGAAGCAGTACAAACCAATGTTATGGGTACCAAAAACCTAGCTGATCTGGCGGTGGAATTTCTGGTCGAAAAATTCGTTTTTGTTTCTACAGATAAGGCTGTTAATCCAACAAATATTATGGGGGCAACAAAACGAATTGCCGAAATATATGTACAAGCCCTAAACAATCATCTGGAAAGTTTATCGAATGGAGACGTCAATACCAAATTTATTACTACGCGATTTGGCAATGTTCTTGGCTCAAATGGTTCTGTTATTCCTAGATTTAGAGATCAGATCCAAAAAGGAGGCCCTGTTACAGTAACTCACCCCGAGATTACACGTTATTTTATGACTATCCCCGAAGCCTGTCGGCTTGTTCTTGAAGCTGGTGCAATGGGTCAGGGTGGAGAAATATTCGTCTTTGACATGGGTAAATCCGTGAAGATTGTTGAGCTGGCCAAGAAGATGATACGTCTTTCCGGGTTCAAACCAAATGAAGATATCGAAATAAAATTCACCGGTCTAAGACCAGGTGAAAAATTATATGAAGAACTCTTAAACGATCTAGAAAACACTCTTCCAACCCATCATGAGAAAATTATGATCGCCAAGGTTCGTGAAAATAATTATAACATTGTAAGTCTGAAACTAGCGGAATTAGAACAGCAGTTAGCGACTCAAAATAAAAATGAGGTCGTCTATCAAATGAAGCTTATTGTTCCAGAATTTAAAAGCAAAAATTCGATCTATGAACAACTGGATAAAGAAATCGAATTATCAAATGAGTCCGAAAACAAAAGTTAATTCACTTTAAAATTTGTAAAACACTTGCAAATTTGCTCGAAAAGTGTATTTTTGCAACCATATTTTACTGATTAGTAATGTCTAAAAATACAAATAATACAAATCAAGGTTTGAAACCTTCAAAAGGATCTTTTTTTCAAGATAACCAAAAAAGCGTTGCGTTTATTTTAGGTGGTATCGTTGTGTTGATTTTGCTGTACTTTGGATACGAAAAACTTTACTTGCAACCAAGAGCAGAGGAAGCATCAAATCGTATGTATAAAGCCGAGCAGCTTGTTACAATTGATTCTTTACAGAATAAAGCGATTTCAGGAGATGGCGCATTCCTTGGTTTCAAGCAAATTGCAGACGAATATTCAAACACAAAATCTGCAAATATTGCAAATGCATATTTAGGAGGTCTTTACTTACGTCAAGGTAAATTTGATGATGCTGTAAAAGCATTGGAAAAATATTCCCCTACAGGAAGTCAAATCTTAGACCCGCTAGTTATTGGTTTGACAGGAGATGCTTATTCAGAGTTAAAAGACTATAAAAAAGCGGCTGATTATTACAAACAAGCTTCTGAAAAATCAAGCAACTCATACACAACTCCATTATTCCTAAAAAAATTAGGTCTTGTTTACGAGGCACAAAACGATTACAAAAGTGCTGAAACAGCTTACAAAAAAATCAAAACAGATTTTCCGGAAAGCCAAGAAGCTTCTACTATCGATGGTCTATTGGGTAGAGTACAAGCACATTTATAAGAAATCATAAATACACAAAAAAAGAGGCTATTTGATAGCCTCTTTTTTTGTGACCATCTAAAATCACTATCTTTGCATCTATTATGGCAAGTAGCATTAAAAATCTATCAGACTTTTCGCATATCCAAGTTGCGGATGCGAGTCCATTCAAATTTGCAATTGTAGTTGCACAGTGGAATGCAGAAATTACTGGTGCACTATTGAACGGTGCTATCTCAGGTTTAGAAAAACATGGTGCAAAAGAAGGCAATATCGAAGTTATCGAGGTTCCAGGAAGCTTCGAACTGACCTCTGGAGCAGATCTGGCATTGAGAAATCAAAGCTTTGATGCTGTTATCTGTCTAGGCTGTGTAATCCAGGGAGAAACCCGCCATTTCGATTTTATTTGTCATGCGGTAGCCAATGGTGTTTCAAACGTAGGACTGAAGTACAACAAACCAGCTATCTTTGGTGTACTAACGACAGACAACCTTCAACAAGCTTTGGACCGTGCCGGTGGTAAACATGGCAATAAGGGTGAAGAAGCTGCTATTACAGCAATACAAATGGCTGCCATTGCTAAAAAATTCTAGTTTGGTATCAATTTTGTCTATTATTTAATCATGAAAAAGTATTCTGGGCCAAAACATAGAAACGCACAAGTACTTTAATTTTAAATAAATCGATTAATAAAGTATGATAATATCTTATTAATCGATTTTTATTTTTTAGATATGATTATGAAAACATTATCGAACATACTCTTCGTATTTATGCTATCATTTCTTTCTGTCGGGCATTTATCTGCTCAAGACGATAGCCTGAATAAGCAAATCTGGCGCAGTATTGGTGGCCAAGGTAAATGGGATTCCCTACAGTATCTCGCTTTTTCTGCAAAGGGTAATACCGTATCGGAAGAGTTGTCCAATGAAGAACGTAAATTCCTCTTTAACCGTACAACAGGAGAATGTAGATTCGATGGATTTAGCGGATCTGATCAGGTAACCTATTTATTCAATTTTAAAGGAAGCAGCACAGATAAGCTTTTTATTGCGGGCAATCTATCTACTGATGGCCAAGAAATAAAGAAATCCATAAAAAATCAACTTTTTGCGGATCTAAATCTGCTCTTGCTACCAACGCTGATAGAGCAAAGAAGTGTTCAGTTTAAAAATCAGGAAGAACGATTTATTGGTGGGCAAAAATTAACAGTTGCAAGTATTACCTCATCAGGTCCGGTTCTTGGCTCGAAGCTAGACGGTTTAATCTATATCGATCAAAATACGGGTGAGATTACGCGCTACGAATACACTGATAAAACAGAAAAAATCAGTTATGAGGTAAGCAAATACAAAGAAATAGGTGATGGAATACGTCTACCTAGTTTATTTAGTGCTGCAAGCAACGACAAGAGAACCTGTGTATTCTCTTCGATCTCTTCATTTGTACAAGTCGAGCAAAAGAAATTTAAAGAATTATAGCTATTATGATTAATTGGATAGAATTAAATACAGAAGAACAATTACAGGAACTTTATCAATCCGATAAGGTGTCCGCCATATTCAAACACAGCACAACCTGTGGTATCAGTAACATGGCAAAACGCAGTTTGGAACGGATGTCAACTACTGTTGATCAGGACTATTCTATTTATCTTTTAGACCTGTTGCGCTATCGGGCACTTTCCAATGAAATTGCACAACGATGGAATATCGAACATCAATCGCCACAGATACTGATTGTCGAAGGCAAAAACAGCCTTTACGATGCTTCACATGGGGATATTCAATTTGACGAAATTGAAAAATACCTGTAATTATTTGATCTTAAATATTTTGCCTTCATCATAGGCACTCAATGTAAGATTATCCCAAGTGATCATTCCATTGGATTTTTTCTTTAATCCACGTGGATTTCTGGCAACGATGACTTGGGATTCCCCAACCACTTTTACGGTATTCTGTCGAACGATGATAGCAGTTCCCTCATCAATCCCGATACAGGTCTTGTCAGGGAACTCCGCTAAGGCAGTAAAAAGTCGATTATATCGACTTCTCTTTACAAAATGCTGATCTATAATCGCAGATTTTATCAGTCCCAGACCTTTGGCTGTCTCTAAATTTTGGTGTTCCAGTCTATTGAAGGTAGCTCGATAGACCGAATCTTTTAATTGATTACCTGTTATCATTGTCTCGCTCATAATAGCCGCACCAGCACTTGTACCGGCAATACAAGCACCTTGCTGATAAGCTGTATGAATCGCATCGAACAATGCTGTATGTGCTACGATCGACATAAAACGATTTTGATCTCCCCCTGTAATATAAATCAGTTTTGCATGGCGTACCGAATCAACAAGCTTCCGATCTTCAGCATCCGATTTCGAAAAATTAATACTGGTGATCTTATTTTTTGTCACTTCCTTTAATTGATTTACCATCCCCTCTACAGACTCATCGGGGACGGTGGAAGCCATCGGTAAGATCATTATGTAATCCTTTGGTGAAAGCTGCGCTGCTTCGACCAAAGCTTCCATCAGATGTTCATCTTTATGTCCGCCACCAATGACAAACAATGTTCCTTTAGGTGAAATGCGTGATTTCTGGCTGGTGAAAGAACACAAAACGATTACCGCGATAATACACAACAACTTTTTCATAACAGCTTCCCTTAGATTATACGTTTGATTACTTATAAATTTCTACTTTTATCTTACCTTCCTTTGTTACCGTGCCCCTATACATGCCTTCGGTATTGAACGGCATGGCGACATGTCCTTCTTTATCCATAACAATCATTCCACCATCTCCGCCCATTTTGCCAATCCGATCAATGACAGCTTGACCGGCTTGCCATACATTATCATTTTTATATTCCATTAAGACCGAAACAGAATATGCGGCTACATTACGAATATAAAACTCACCCCAACCGGTACAGGAAACTGCGCAAGTTGCATTATTAGCATAAGTCCCTGCACCAATAATTGGTGAATCACCAACACGACCAAATTTTTTGTTCGTCATCCCACCAGTCGAAGTACCCGCAGCTAAATTTCCCTGATTATCCAATGCGACACAACCCACTGTCCCAAATTTAGAATCCTTATTAAGAATCCCCAAACGGGAACTCTGTTTCTGATCATGATCCAGCTGTGTTTTGGTACTATCCTCTTTTTTAATTTTTTGCAGGGCATCCCAACGCATTTTCGTCCAAAAATAAGATGGATCAACGATTTGCAAACCAGCTTCTTTGGCAAACTCTTCTGCTCCTTTGCCCACCATCATCACATGTTCCGACTTCTCCATGACCGCACGCGCTGCGGAAATTGGGTTTCTAATGGTGGTGACTCCAGCTACTGCACCAGCAGCTAATGTCTTTCCATCCATGATAGAAGCATCCAACTCGTTTTTTCCCTCATTCGTAAAGACAGCTCCCTTGCCTGCATTAAACAAAGGAGAATCTTCCATTACATGAATCGCTTGTTCAACAGCATCTAAACTGGAATTCCCCTTCTTCAATTGATTGTAACCTTCATTCAAAGCTTGCTCCAAAACTGTTTTATACGCCTGCTCCATGGAGTCAGTCATATTTTTTTTCAAAATTGTCCCTGCACCTCCATGAATTGCCAGAACAAATTGTTCTTTCGTCATTTCTTGTTTTTCCTTTCCGTCATTGTGATTACAAGAAGCTGCAACCGCAGCACTTCCAATAATCATGGCTATCATTGCATGTATCTTCATTTTATTATTTTGTATAACCTGGATTTTGCACCATATTTTTGTTGACAAATATTTCATCTGCGGGAATAGGAAAATTGTATTGCGCTTTTGTTGACTCCAACAATAGTGCTCCCGCAGTATTTATAGCATCTTGGGCTCCTCTACGTACAGGCATTTTCCTTCTTTTTAAATCAAAAAAACGATGACCCTCAAATGCCAATTCCTTATAACGCTCCGCTAAAATAGCATCAATTAATTCGTCTTTGGAGGATAAGACCTGATTTTGATAATCTTGGATTCGCGCTTTCCGCAACACGTTCAAATCATTATTTGCTTCATTGAGCTTATTTGTCTCCGCATTGGCCTCCGCGCGGATCAGGTACATCTCGCCTGTTCTAAATAATTTTACGTCCACGAGGCCAGCTGTTGCATCAGCTTCTTTACGGCCCAAATATTTTCCAATCAGGTACTGTTGTTTCCCTTCTCCCCGATTGGGATCATCGAGAATATAGCTTCCAAAACGGATATCTTTATTCTTGTCAAATAGAGCAATCAATTTATTTGAAGGTGTGTAAAGTGCTATCTCGCCATCCTGCCTAAAAAACATCGCCCCGATAGGTCCTTCAGCTGGAGAATCATCTTCTTTAGGTAGATCTGCGGCTGTCCTACGCAATGAAAACACCACTTCATTGGAACTCTCGTCTGACCATATTTTCGGAAAAGAAGTCCGGTCAGCCAGTGGCTTTGCAGCAATGACTTTTGATGAAGCAGCAATTGCCAAGGTCCAATCTTTTGCATATAAAGCGGTTCTTGCCTGCAATGCATACAAGCCAGTCTTAGAAAAACGGTAAACAGCCTCTTCATCTCCAATTAATCCCAAAGCGTCATTAATGTCCTTTTGGGCCAAGCTGATTACTTCGGCAACTGTTTTGCGTGGTGGATGTCCAATTTCAGACTTTAACATATAGGGAATTCCCAATGCTGTAGGCTCATAGCCCGCTGCATAAGCTCTCAAAAGCTCAATATGAGCAAAAGCACGGATGGCAAGCAATTCGCCTTGGTAATGCTTTTGCTTATCAGCATCCACTTTCTCCAATTTTTCCAGTCCTGCCAAAGCGCGATTCGCACGATCTATGACCACATAGTACTCACCAAAAGCGCTCGTCACCGATGAACTTGAGGCGGTATATTGCCAACGATAAGCACTAACATTTCCGACGGTGTTTTCCAGTGGATAAATTGCTTCATCCGAGACAACCACACTATTTCCAATGAGTGTATAGGTCATACCAGCGTAAGCACCCTTGATGGCCATATCGATATCATCCAGATTACGGTAAGCCTTTTCGGGATCAATCGTATCTGAAGGTTTTAGATCTAATTTATTACAGGAATAGAAAGTCGACAAACCCACAGTAAAGAGGCCAATTACTAATATATTTTTAAATGATTTCATTGCCGTAGTCCTTTTTAAAAATTAACACTGAATCCTGCTGTATATGTTCTCGGAGCTGGATAGTTAAAACGACTTATCCCTTCACTATTTTCGGGATCAAGCCCCCTCCAGGACGTCCAGGTCAATAAATTTTGCCCCTGAAAGAAAATTCGGGCCCCTTTAATTACCTTTTGATCCCCAAACAAGGTTTTTGGAAACTGATAAACTAAGTTGACATTCCGCAACCTGAGGAAAGAAGCATCCTGGATATCTTTGGATGTATATTCGCGCGGTATATCAATCCGTTGTAAAATGGCATTATCTCCCGGTTGCTTCCAACGGTCAGTAAGCATGCGTATACTTTGGTTACTCGTCATATAGCTCGAATTCTCATTATAAAAATCCTCGTTATTCCAACGGCGCACGTCACTAACAAATGCAAACAAAGCATCCAACGAGAGGTTTTTCCAGCGGACAGTTGTATTAAATCCGCCAACCCATTTTGGAAACATACTGCCAGATTTTGTAACGGCCTGTGAAGTTTCATCATATTCGGTTGTTATACTACCATCACGGTTATAATACTGCGCATCGCCAGTCTGGGGATTAACCCCCGCCCACTCTGGCGCATAATAGGTTCCATAAGGCAATCCAACTCGCATGATCCGTGTATCTCCATCTAAAACCTCTGTCAATGCATCAGAAAGATATAATATAGTATTTTTATTATAGGAAGCATTGACCCCTAAAGTCAGCCCCCAATCTTCCCTCTTTATGACATCACCGGATAAGCTCATCTCCACTCCCCTATTACGCATCTTGCCCGTGCTCAATGGTAGCTTACGATCCAAGAATCCCGATGTCAAGGAAATCGGCTGATCAAAAAACATATTCTTGGTTATTTTATTATAATAATCCATGGCAACACGAAGCCGCTTTGATGGAAAAAGCTCCAGATCAAATCCTGCATTGAACTCATCCACATATTCCCAGTCATAATTCGGATTTCCGGGATCATAAGGACGAATGGCTGTTTCACCACCATAGGTAATGTCCTTTCTAAAAGTTGCTAAGTAATTGAAATCACCATTGATTGTACTGGCCGTGGTACCGTAACTAGCCCGTAGGGATAGGCCTTGTATGAATTCATTGGACTTCAAGAATTCCTCTTCCTTGACATTCCAATTGGCACCGAAGGAATAGAAACCATGCCAACGATTCGCCTCCGCTACACGGGAAGAGCCATCATAACGATAACTTGCCGTCAACGAGTAACGATTGTCATAAGTATACCTTCCCAGGGCCATATACGAAGCCAATGCATATTTGGTGCGCCCACCCAAAATGGCTGGTAAATAGGTCGGACTTACAGTTACACCATTCGGATTTTCCGGTAGACGGCTATCAATACCGTAACCTTTGTACCCAAAGGCGCGGTTACGTCGATATAAATATTCAAAATAAGCCGAGAGCTCCAAATTATGCTTTTCGTCAAAAGTATTTTGATAGGTTAATCCTGTGGTACTGATCACATTGGTAGACCGGAGATTGTCTTCTGCAAATAATCCCTTTCCCCCAAGTGTCGGATCTCGATCCCGTGATCCATAATAAGAATCCGGGTTGATATAATCTTGGCCGGTAGTCGTATTATAGTCTATCCCCAATCGCGTGTGGACTTTTAAGGTCGGTAGCAATTGATAATTTAGATTGAGGCCAACATTGGTATTAAATAACTCAGAAGAGCTACTTGAGTTGAGCAGACGTTCCAATCCGGCACTCCCTTCACGCTGATCCAAAATAAAGTAATCGTCTTCATTACCAAAATGAATGAGCGTTCCGTCCGGTGCATACGGATATTCATAAGGTAGTGCATAATAAACCGATGCCATAGACGATCCGACACGTGAAGCTCCTACACCTTCGGTAAATTTCGAATTTGTATACCCAAGGGTCACATTTACACCTCCTGAAAGCTTCCCTTTATCAAAATCTACATTATTTTTCAAGGTATACCGATCAAGACCAGATCGAATGGCAACACCTTCCTGTTTATAGTATCCCGCACTGCTATAGAACCGCACATGCTCCCCGCCTCCACTTATATTCACCTGCTGATCCATAAACTTTCCGTTACGAAAGAAGTAATCACGCCAGTCAACATTAATCCCTCTCAAACTATCCAAAATTTGAGCTGCTCGCGCTTTATAAGCGGAAGTTCCGCCCGCTACCTCGGGATTTTTAGGTGAATACGTCCATCCGGGACCTATGCCTTCATTGTTATCTGGATCGACAAAGGGCCCCAATTCTTCTTCAAATTGCAAACGTTGCTGTGTATTCATCATTTGGAATTTTGGCCGTGTCAGTTTGGAAAGACCATATTGAGAGTTAAAATTCACAGCTAGCTGGCCAGATTTACCTTTTTTTGTCGTGATAACAATAACACCGTTTGAACCTCTGGATCCGTATAAAGATTTTCCTGTTGCATCGCGCAATACATTGACAGATTCAAAATCATTCGCGCTGAAATTCTTCAGTTCAGATGTGGCAATAGGAATTCCATCGATTACATACAGAGGATCCGAAATACCATTGATGGAACCAATTCCTCGAATAACGACAGAAGCAGTAGCACCGGGTTGTCCTGAACTAGCCATCACACTCATCCCCGGAACACGCCCCTGCAGCATTTGGTCAACAGAAGCCATAGGTACCTGTTCCAGATCTTTTGCTTTCACTGTGGTTGAAACATTGGCGGACTGTTTTTTCGAATAATTCGTATATCCTGTCACCGTCACATCCTCCAACACCGTGCTCTTATTTGCCAATACAATCGTTAGCGGACCAGAACCACTGACAGTATTGCGCTGTCGGTCATAGCCCACAGAGGAGAATTCCAATTGATCCCCCGGTTTTGCAGCTATACTGAAACTGCCATCTGGAGCAGACTGTGCCGTTGTTCCTGCCGTTGAATTTCTGACGGTAACGCCTCCTATGCCCTGGCCCTTCTCATCAATGACTTTTCCTCGAATAGTTTGTTGAAATACTACAAATGAATTTCCATGATTGGCAAATGAGATGGATTTGCTTCCAGTCTTGGCAATAGTTGGTGCTAGGTTTAGGGTGAGCGCTAGTGTCATCAGCGCTTGTGCGTGCATGCTACCTCTCATAATTATCTACATTTTTGGTCAGTGTTAAAGCGTATCAACATGGATAACTTTAGCTAACCTAAAATGCAAATAATTATCGAAGAAATGAAATGTTTTTTGCGTTATTCATCTTCTTTATCCCACCAGTCTGAAGCTTGCAAATCGTCTATTTCACGACGATCTTTCTTCGTTGGTCTTCCCGTTCCGCGGTCTCGCTTAAGCACAGGTGCCTGAAATACCGATTTGTAGCCTACAGTCTCTTCTACAGGGGTTTGATCTTCATAAAACTGAACAGCAGTTTTTGCATCCACCCGCCGCTCGAGAAGACCGATCACTTTAACAACTTTCTTTTCTATTCCTTTTTGGATATGATAGACATCGCCGATCTTAACTTCGTAAGAAGGTTTAATATTTTGACCATTCAGCTTGACCCGTCCCGCCTTACAGGCTTCGGTTGCCAAAGTTCTTGTTTTAAACAATCTTATCGACCATAAATATTTATCAATTCTCAATTTTTCTGATGCTGCAGCCATAGTGCAAAAATAGTTATATTAGCAAATTATCGTGGTATTCCCACCGAAAATTAACATATTTGTACATCAAAATAAACAAATTCAAATAAGCAAACAAATAATATGGTAGAGCCACTTAAAAAATTGATTGAGGAAGCTTGGGAAGATAGACAATTATTGGAGTATAAAGAATATACAGAAGCGATTCGTACCGTGATCATGAAGCTAGACAGCGGTGAAATCCGTGTAGCGGAATTGATCGGCACGAGATGGCATGTAAATGACTGGATCAAGAAAGCTGTGATCTTGTATTTCCCGATCAACGATATGCGCGAAATGACAGCAGGTCCTTTTGTATTCCATGACAAAATGAAGCTAAAAACAGATTACAAACACACGGGTGTTCGTGTGGTTCCTGGCGCTTCTGCTCGTTTAGGTGCTTATTTAGCGAAGGGGGTAATCATGATGCCTTCTTATGTTAATATCGGTGCTTATGTAGACGAAGGTACCATGGTAGATACATGGGCAACAGTCGGTTCCTGTGCTCAAATCGGTAAACACGTTCACTTAAGTGGTGGTGTTGGTATCGGTGGCGTACTTGAGCCAGTTCAAGCTGCTCCGGTTATCATTGAAGACAATGTATTTATTGGATCAAGAGCGATCGTTGTTGAAGGAATTCGCGTAGAAAAAGAAGCTGTATTAGGTGCTAATGTCGTATTGACTGCATCGACTAAAATTATTGATGTTACTGGACCTGAACCTGTAGAATACAAAGGTTATGTTCCTGCCCGTTCGGTTGTCATCCCTGGATCTTATACTAAAAAATTCGCCGCTGGCGAGTATCAAGTTCCTTGTGCATTGATCATTGGTCAACGTAAAGAATCTACTGATAAGAAAACTTCATTAAATGATGCTCTGCGTGAGCACAATGTAGCTGTCTAAATTCAAGGTCAGAACTAAAAAAATAAAAAATGAATGCATTTGTGGATCGTGAGGATTTAAACAAAGCGTTGGAAACGCTAAAAGCAGGTGGATTAATTCTATACCCAACAGATACAATCTGGGGGATAGGCTGTGATGCCACTAATCCTGATGCCGTAGAGAAAATCTTTCAATTGAAAGGAAGAGATAAGTCCAAAAGTCTGATCGTCCTTTTACATAACGACAACCAATTGGCAAGTTATGTCAACGAAATCCCAGATGTTGCTTATCAACTTATTGAATATACGGACAAGCCATTGACAATTGTCTATTCGAATGCCAAAAATCTTGCTCCTAATGCCATTGCAGAGGACGGTTCGATTGGCATTCGAATTGTCAAACATCCTTTTTGTGAACAGCTTCTACAACGTTTCCGTAAACCTATTATCTCTACTTCAGCAAATATCAGTGGTGAACCAACAGCGAAGGATTTTGACGAAATAGCTGAAGAGATCAAAGCAGGTGTAGACTATATTGTCGAATACGACAGGCATGTGAAGACTGATGGTAAATCGTCTACCATTATGAAGCTGGACCCAAGTGGTAAATTTGAATTCATTCGAAAGTAATATCAATCCATCATGATGTATTCAAACTCATAGTAGATTGAATAAATGGTGTTAGTTATCTTGCATGCAGCTTTCATATAGTCGCGATGAAAACCGAGCCCGTGCGCTCGGAGACTAAGCGGATAGCTTCATCACAATTGAAACCGTCGAAGGCAGCGTGATTGATGAACAAATAATTTATACAGATGAAAAAGATCATTTTATTTTTTGCATTGGCAATTGCTGTAAATACGCAATTATACGCTCAGAAAAAGGAGATTCCTTCAGCGAAACCGGGTGTAAAATATGGAAAGGAAATTCAGGCTAATAAAGCGATTTCTGTTGCTAAACTGGAAAAAGAACTAAGTAGCAAGAATACTTTCAACGGTAAAATTGAAGGCAAAGTCGTTGAAGTCTGCAAAAAGAAAGGCTGTTTCATGACCTTACAACGCGACGGAGAGGAACCTATTATGGTACGTTTTAAAGATTATGGATTCTTTATGCCCGCAGATATCATCGGTAAGACAGTTGTTGTCGAAGGTGTAGCCAAGCGGAAAGAAACTTCAGTCGCTTCATTGCAACATGCCGCAAAAGATCTCGGTAAATCTCAAGCCGAAATAAATCAGATTACTCAGCCAAAAAACGATATTAATATTGTTGCTGATGGGGTTCTTGTCGTAAGATGAAAAAATTTCAAACAGCAACTGCCCCATCCATCAATGTAGGTGGAAAGCTAATGACATTTGAAAAACCTGTTATTATGGGTATTCTCAATGTTACACCAGATTCCTTTTTTGATGGTGGAGATAATACAACAGTAGAGAAAGCGCTGGAAAAAGCAAGTAGTCTCTTAACGGCAGGCGCTCAAATCCTCGATATTGGGGCCTATTCTTCACGTCCCGGCGCGCCATTAATCTCTTCTCAGGAAGAAATGGACAGAGCGCTTCCCCCTATCCTGGCAATCAGAAACGCCTTTCCAGAAGCGATCTTATCCATAGACACCTTCCGGGCGGATGTCGCTGCAGAAGCCATTGACGCGGGTGTACATATTGTCAATGACGTATCAGGAGGCACGCTTGATGAGGAGATGTTTGCAACAGTAGCCAAATATCAGGTGCCTTATATCCTCATGCATATGCGTGGAACTCCAGAAACCATGCAAGGACAAACCGAATATACCGACATCGTGACTGATGTTGCTACCTTTTTGGGACAAGGTATAGCTCGTTTAAGGGATCTGGGTGTAAAGGATATAATCCTCGATCCCGGGTTTGGGTTTGCCAAAACAATCGATCAAAATTACGAGCTGCTTTATCGGGTCGATGAATTACACTATCTTGGTCTACCAATTTTAGGTGGCATATCACGTAAATCCATGATCTACAAAAAATTGGGTACTACGGCCCAAGAAGCACTCAATGGTACAACGGCATTAAATACCCTACTTTTGGAAAGAGGTGTACAGATACTCCGTGTCCATGATGTCGCAGAAGCGAAACAGCTTGTTGATCTCTTCTATTAGAGCAGTGCACACACTATCTGTATAAACATCGCTCGGAGTATGTTGTATTTACTTCCCAATAAATGTTGGATCACTTAATGTTTCTATAAAAGCGATAATATCCTGCTTTTCCTGTTCTGATAATGGAATTCGATTACCGTTTTCTTTAAGAATAGGATCGAGATTTTCCGCTGCTAACACGCCTTTATCGAAATAATCCAAAACAGATCTTAAAGTTGGAAATTGACCAAAACTCCCATAAGGGGCCGTATACATGGCATTTCTTAACGACGGAACACGAAATGCCATCTGATCCTCAATACGCCCTGTGACCCGACCGCGGCCGACTTCTTCTGGGTTTGGATTCAATGGAAACCCTACATTCCTAAAGCTTTGATCAGTAAATAGCGCTGTACTATGACAACTTGCACATTTACTTTTGAAAGTAGTATACCCTCTCTCCTGTTCCGCTGTAAATCGCTCCCCTTCATTTCTTTTTACACGATCATATTTGCTATTTGCAGAGATCAATGTATACTCGTATTGTGCAATACTGCGATAAATTCGATCAGCCGTTATGCTTGCATCGCCAAATGCTTTTTGAAATAATTTTTTATAATCGGTATCAACAGCAATTTTACCAATCACCTCAAGAATAGAAGAGTTCATTTCTTCATGTGTTATAATCGGAACGAGAGGTTGTTTTTCCAATTGCAGGATATTTCCATCCCAATTATAAAACTTCATAAATGCCATATTCTGAATTGCAGGGGTATTACGAAGTCCCACCCGTTCATAAATTCCGACCGCTTGTTGCTTTCCATCTGAAAAAGCTAGGTTGGGATTGTGACAACTCGCACAGGAAATCGTATTATTTCCGCTGAACCTTTTTTCATGAAATAATTTCTCGCCCAATTCAACACCATATTTTGTAGGTCTATTTTGTGCTACGGAGCCATTTAGCGCTGGAAATTCAGCTGGTATCTCCAGAGAAATTTCTGGGTTGTCCTCCTTGATTGATTCGTTTATATCCCTTTTACTGCAGGATAGCACAATCAACAAAACACCTAAAACGCAGATTACTTTTTTCATTAGAATAAATGATTTGCAAATAAGAATCGGGGTATTATACCGCTATAGTTCCCTATTAACTAACAAAAGGTCTGTTAGATTTTATGTTAGACAGGGCCATCACAGGAACAGCACAGACATTCCAATCTGAATATTCCTAAGTTCCTGATGGCCCTGCTATCAATTTATATTTCCTTTAATTATTTTCGACACGCTCGACAGAAAACATGCCGCTTTTATCCTCTTTACCATCCCCCCCAATATTGTTTACAAACACTTCCATGGCTGCCATGCTGCTATGTAGGCTCGGTGTTGTTGCATTTTTCGAGGTTAGGATTACTTTTGTTTTTCCACTTAAGAGTTTATCAAAGTCAGCTTTGATCGTGATTTTAGGCGCATTGTTTCCCACAACAGCAGTCGTCGTTAGATCCAACGTGATATCGCGATAAGCATCCACGCCCTGCGTATATGTTTCAGGTTTACCTCCCTCTCCATTCAGCGTACTTCCGGTGTGGACCTGAAATGCATTATTTTCACCACCATAAAATCCTTCGATCTTCGTAAATCGATATCCAGTAGCCCATTGCCACATCATGTCGGTATCATTAGCTCCCGCTGCTGCATAAAATACCGGAAATCTGACCTGATCCAATGTATTGATTTCTTGCTTTACCCCTAACCCAAATTTGAGCTGACGATACTCCCCTACAGGTATATTAGTCAATACATAATCCAAACTCGCTTGCTTGCTTTGGTTAACCACAGTAGCCCCCTTATCCAGGTCACTTACATTGTAAGGAATTTCAGTCCCATCTGTTTTAACAAGTCGAATATTACTGACAACATACTTAAGTTCTGAGAGGTGGTGTGCTTGATCCTTTTCTGATGTGTTAACGGTAGCATCAGTAGATGCAGCTCCTCCAAGGACAATCGTGTTATTTTTAAATGTATTGTTAAAATGTAGGCTGATATTATTTGCTACGGGGTTGTTATCGTTTTTACTACAGGAAATCATTATTAATGAAGCAGCAGATAAAATTAGATAGTTCGTTAATTTTTTCATTGTATGTGTTATTTAAATGTGATTGATTTTTTTAAAAATTGACTTTTAGGGAGGTAAAAATATTCCGCCCCATTCGTGGAATATTTCCCCAATCCGCATAGGTGCTATAGTATTCATTCAACAGGTTCTCGGCGCCAACCTGAAATACAGTTTTGAACTTGCCTAGGCTGAAACTATAATCGGCAGATAAATTCCATATTTTGTAGGAAGAGGTTTGATCTTCACCATAGGCTGGGCTATAATTTGTCTGTGTAAAATCTCCATTTAATGACGTCCGCAAGCCTATTCGTTTATAGTTATAATGCAGTGATGTCTGATAGCTCAACGGGCGTATAAAAGGTAGATTCCCCTCTTCGTCGTCCTTACCTCTGGCGTATGTTATCACCGCTTTCCAATGCAGGTTATCCAGGACTTTATAATCTATGCTCATCGCTGTATTAAACAGCGTCCCATACTTTAAAGATGTATAACCCTTCACACCAACGGATTGATAATTCATTGGACTCCCTAAACTCAAAATCCGTCCGATGATATAATTGTCGATGTAGAAGTAGTTCACTTTTGCGGATATACTTAGCTTTTCCGTTTTGAAGCCAACACTGGCGTTAACCTCATAAGAAATCTCATTTTTGAGATCAGGGTTTCCGATGTAATCGTAGCGATCAAAGCTATTATAAATATAATAGCCATAGGCTTCGGAAACGGAAGGAGCGCGATGTCCAAACCCTGTTCCGACAGAAATATCAAACTGATTTAAGTTTAACTCGTAACTGGCATGTAGCCCTGGAAGCCATCTATTCTTTTTTTGCGGTGCTCCCGGATGAAAAATCCAGTTAAATTCCACATATTTAGAATAATTGTAGTTCCAGCCCAACGATCCACCCAAGTTCACTTTACTCCGATCTGAAATCTCCCAAGAATTATTCATTGCAATACTCGCAAAACGGGTTGTTACCCAGGGCCAACTATAGGCAAACATGGTCTGTTTGGATCGATCCTGTGGGTACATCCGCATTTCCGCTATTGAAAGATTATCATAAGCATTTAGCTGTACTTCTGAAGAATATCGGTCTTTCTTTAAATTTATTTTTGACACCAATCCATAGGTTGTACTCCATCCGGGCATATCCATATGTACCAAATTCTCCGGCCGTGTCGTATCATCCATATAGTGCTCCACGGCGTTGAAATAAACTTTGGTATCCCACACTTTTACCAACCCTTCCTCAAACAATTGTTTATAGGATGCTGATGTAATAATCGCCCGCGATAACCATAGATCCATTGGTAAAGCCGGAAAGCCAACATCTTTTGCCCGATCAAATATCGCATCTACCCTGATGGCAGAAAGTGGACTTGTCTTATAGGCTAGACCCAATGATGCATTCAGTTTATTATATTGCGAGTGTAGTACTTCCTTGTTGTTTCCGTCATAATAATTACCGGCTTTACGAAAGGCAACACTACCATCAGCAACGAAGTTGTCGGTTGAATAGAATAGATTTCCAAGGTTAAACGCTTGTTTATTGTTAAACTCAAAACCTGTCTGATACGCACCACCTACTTTTTGTTGCAGACCAAAAGGCGTACTTCTCCTTTTGAGATCAATACTTCCAGCCACTGTCGCGCCATGCATATTCCCTTCTTGCCCAGATTTAATATCAATGGAAGAAAGGTTGTTCGTTTCCACATAGGAAGTTATGGGGTCCATCTTATCTGTGCAGGCACCAAAAATATGCATACCATCAATTGTGATTGTGGAACGCTCAGTACTCATGTTATTCAGTAAGGGTTCCCATGCGTAGGCCCCACGTTTGATAAAGCTGATATTGTCTGATGAAGCCAAAAATTCATCGACGGAGACGGCCATTTTCATGTCACTTTCAATCTTTCGCTTGATCGCCGCTTCAACATTGACTTCCCCCAAACGTCTCGTTGTATCTCTTTTTACGGAGATGCTTTGCCCATGTACTTTCAATCCAAGAGAAAGAATAAAAAGAATAATACTTAGTTTCTTCATAACTCTTAGAATAGGATATCAAGGTACAACTCACTTTTACGGCCCTCTACTCCCGGTGTAAAATCCTTTGGCACCTCGGTACCACGGATTACTTTTCCATCTGGATTCAACAAAATGAAATTTAACGTCCAGTTGCCGGTCATCGTATAATTCACAATACCGTGATATAAACCATCCGCTTCCTGTATCAAATCTTTATTATTAGGAGACGAGTGATTGCCCATAGACGGTTCAGGCATACGTGGGTCTAACTTCAGTGTATAACGATCGACTTGCGAATAGGAAAACTGCAATTGATCAGCGATGCTCTTCGATGAAGAATCAAGTGGCTTATTCAATTTATAGATACCAGCGACCAATTTATTTTCAGCAACACTAGGTTTCTGTGGAGAGACCAATGCTATGACATATTGCTCATCATCTTTCCCTGTGAACATAGTCATATTCAGATTTTTATTGGTTTGTTGTCGGACCAATACTTCTTTTATCACAGAGAAATTTTGACTGCCAACTGTAAAATTGACATTGATTTCCCAACTGCCCTCCGCACCACTTTCGCTGGTAAAAACTGTATACCCCGAGAAATACTTATCGCCCGATTTATAACTGAAATTATACTGATTTGGACATGATCTTTTCTCTCCTGAAACAGCAGTCTGGATTGGCAAAAATGTAACGCTGGACACTTCCACAGGAGTATTCGTTTGCGTGTTCTTGATTCTCACGCGGATATCATTATAACCGCGATACAATACGCCATTCAACGCCTCGATGCTAATCGTATAACCAGCGGCCACAAAATCTGTAACCTCTTTAAATTCAACACCTTCTTCAACCACCTCCCCTCTTTCGGCTTCATAATTTGTTTTTCCCTTTGTACATGACCCGAGAAATACGCATGTTATAGCAACATAAAAAACTATTGTTTTTATCAATATACTTACCTTCATAAAAATACCATCTTAGCTTAGTTAACAGGAGACTAATCTTAGTGTAGGATAAGTATAGTTAGAAGACGACAAAAACGACGACAGAAAGATGTGCCAACAAAAAGGGATAACGATACATATCCTATTCGTAGAATCTTCTAAATTAACTGGAACCCGACATCTAAAGAGCCGATAACCTGTTCAAATAAAGTTTTCATCCGTTTAATTTTTTATTCAGTTGTGACGAAGCTATCGGATTTATTCATCGAGCATATGTTTTCAGCGGCATTCATAGGCTCGCTTTGCTCAGTTATTCATTTCCTTATAAGATTGAATAAATCATGATAGTTTTATCGGAATAAACTATTCCTTAAACAGGATGAGGTGACCACGAGAAACTATTTGTCGCTCTACGTGAACAACAAAAAACTCATGATGATTCCTTAAAATGGATTTAAACTAATGGAGGATGGAAAATGGTAAAAATAGGTCTGTAAGAATAATTTTCGTTGTATTCAGGGAACGAGCGTTCCGCAACATCTTCTTGAAATAAAGAAGAGACCTTAAAGTCAAAATTCTGGGAGTTATTGATAAAAACGACATCGATAATACGTGATTCAAGGTTCTTTTGCTCCTTTTCTTCGTGTTCACGCATTTTTTTCATTAGGATACATTGTCCTCTACACGAAAGGGCGTTCTCATTGAAACGGTTGATACATTCGTAGCGTGCAATGTAATCTCGATTGAGCTCAAAAATGGACCACAGCCATACTGTTGAGAAGCTCTGGAGGAGCATCAAAGGCAATAAAATCCATATGAACTGTCTAGCTTTCATCTTGTGAGTTCGGCAAATATATAAATGAATCCTTGATTAAACAAATTCAATAGGAACAATAAAGTCCCCAGGTAAGGTTTTACCTGGGGACTGAAAAATCAAAAAACAGATTATTTTGGTACAACTGTAAGCACTGCTTTTTTATTACCGGCAGTTAAATCCAGCGTAAATAGATAGGTTTTTCCAGCTTCCAAGGTTTTACCTGTTTTGACACCCAAGTTTCCGGAATCACGCCCATTTTTACCATCACCAATAAAAATCACATCGCTCGACGTTGTCACATCCGTACCTCCAAATTCTCCACCCCAGCCTTTCTGATGGAAAAACTTAAAATTGATATTATCGGTGTTGATAGACTCGGCGGCCTTTAATGTAATTTGGTACTTTTTATTACCCAATGGAGCTAAACAAAGTGCTTTATCAGTATTCCAGCCCACCTGATTACTGGATACTTTGGGCTTTCCAACACCTTCTCCAATAATCCACACGGCTCCAGTACCATCTTCCTGCAATTTGGCAAGATCATTTCCGGCCATTGCTTCAACGACAAAATACTTCAACGCGAAGTCAGCTGTAATCCGGTATTTTCCGTTAACACCATTGAAAGTAATAGCCCCGTCAGCTGATTGGCTGAAGAAATCCGGATCAATCCACCAATCTTTTAGATCCTCGATACCATCTATCGTAACCGCATTACCCTTGGTCATATTCAGTTCCGCCTTGAAATGTGTATCATCAAGACGACTAAATACTGTCCCATCGATTGCATAAGCGACAATAAATGGTGATGCCTGATAAGTCAACGTATTCAATGCGATACTATACACACCAGAGGTCGAATTTGAGAAAGGAATATCCAATGTGGATCCGAGTGTAACGGCATTATTGACCCATCCAAAATTCATGCTATTTCCCTGCTCACCAACCTTTGGCGCTTGAATATATCCTTTTACAGAAAACGGAAAATTCTCTTTGGCCGCATATTGATTTCGACCTGTTTTCTCCATCCGATAGGACTTTGATTCGGTGACCAAAGTGAGATAAGGAAAATCCGGACGGCTTAAGTCTATATCAAAGGATTGTTCGTTTTTTTTCTGACTAATATTCTGCAAAACAAACTTAATCGTAGCTTTCCCGTCTGGAATGTCTTTCAAAAAAGGGACGTAAATTTTTCCGCTATAGTCGCCATTCTCCTTTGTGCGAATTGTCATTTCGGCAACCTTGTCATCCGTAAAATATAATTGAGCTTTCAGTGTAGATAACGCGACTTCACTATCCGATACATGAATATTAAATACGAGACTATCCCCAAAATGAGCAGCAGAAATAGCTGATTTCAATTCAATTTTGGGATCACCAATTTGATAGACATATTTTTCATCCTTTTTACAAGAACTTACAACAGCTATTGTTCCAAATAGTATATTGATGAGATATCTTTTCATAATCCCGTTATTTAGTTTTTCCAACGATAAGAGACGACTGAATTTGCGGGCACCTCGTAGCTAAAATGATTTTTACCATCTGCCAGCGTAATTTTCCGGTTATCATTCGATTCATTTAACAACACCATAGCGTAGGTACCATCTGTATTTTGAAAGGCACTATAAACCAGCCCTTCTGCTGTATATCCTGTAGCGCCAATTCGTGTCGCTCCCGATTTAACTACAGATGACAGATGTCCTACAATATAATAATGCGAGTTGCGCGTGATGCTCTTATAATTTGATTTGCTAATATCGACAGCACCATAACAGGTTTGACAACCACCTTCGCGATTCGGCCCCTTATCAGTATCCAACATCAAATTCCAAACAATAACACCCTTGCTCCAGTTATTGACCGTTCCCAACGCTACTTCGCGCATATCTTCCATCAAACGCTTATTAAGGTTACGCCCGTCATTCCATTCGCCGATCGATGTCTCTGTAAAGACCAGCTCCTTATCCGGACGTTGATTATGAATATCAATTAGCTCGGCTTTATCTCCCCCATAGTTGTGATAAGCCGCTCCAGCGATAAAGGAAGCCGCCCCGGCGTCATTATAGATTTTAATAGGATAATCTTCCTGATCGGCCATATTATCGTAATTATAATTATGGTCAAACGCGTAGATCTTCGTCGCAATACTTGCAGCCTTGAGCTGTGGACCTAGAGATTGTTTAATAAATGCTTGTTGCTCCTGCCATGACATGTACATTGAAGCAGAATTTTTTCGATTCAATGGCTCATTTTGAACAGTAATTGAATAAATATTAATGCCCTCCTTCTTCATTGCTTGAAGCCATTGTACAAAATACCAACCATAATCCTGATAGTATCTCGGATTTAACTGACCGCTAGTCCAAGAATCGAAAGGTTTTAAATCTGTCAGATTATTGACCTTCATCCATTTTGGCGGAGTCCATGGTGAACCCATGATTTTGACGTTTGGATTGATGGCCAGTATTTCTTTCAACACGGGAATGACATATTGTGTTTCTTCAGACTGCAACCCAAAATTTTCCTTTCCTTCTTTGTCCCAACACGTATACTCGCTCAATGAAAAATCAGAACATCCGATAGCAATACGAATATAGCTCATGCCCATACCGTCCTTATCGGAGAAAGTTTCCGTAAGAAATTTCGTCCGATCCTCCTTACTCATTTTCATTAGATTATAACAGGTAGAACCGGTAATAGCTGCACCAAATCCGTCCATTGTCTGAAACTTCTGAGCGGGATTTAAGGTAATTGTGCTGGGCGACATATTAAACTTTGTACTAAAATCGACATATTTTTTTGTCAGATCATAGGCTCGGTTTGTATTAGTCATCACAATAGTGACATCGCCAGATTTTTTGATATCATCACCTTGTGAGGGTGTGAAGCTATCACGGTTACAAGATGTTGCCGTGATCAAACAGGACAACAAGAATGTATATATCATAGTGTTATTATTACGTTTCATAAACAATTAAAATAATTAGTATCCTGGATTCTGAACTAAGTTAGGATTCTGGTCAATTTTAGGCTGTGGAATCGGCAGACGGTAGGAATTCTTTGTAAACGGATATACCTGTGCCTTTCTTCCTGAGTCCTTCGCATACACCGCATTCATGACAGTTTCCACCTTATCCAAACGAACTAGATCAAACCAACGCTGCCCCTCGAAGGCTAATTCCAGACGACGTTCTTTCAGATATGCTTCCAATAAAGCATCTTTATTCGACCGAGTTCCCGCAGGTAATTTGGGCAATTTTACACGTGTACGGATCTTATCAATAATGTCAGCTGCACCGGAAAGATTTGACCCCAATTGGATCATGGCTTCAGCCTTTAGCAATAAAATATCTGCATACCGTAGCTTGACGATACTGCTCATACCCGAACGCAATTTAAACATAAAAGGATAATGGCTCGAAGGGTAATAGTTGCTCCAGGTTGTTGTATAGTAGACAATCGCTTGCTCCATCCGAATTTGGTCTGCCTCATTCGTATATGCCTGTATCAAATCACGCGATGGTGTGACCCATTTGGCCCAGGTAAATGCATTGTCGTAATTGGAGAGGTCGCGACCAAACATCCAAGTCGCCCAGTTTCCAGATCCAGGCATAAATTGCGCCTCTAAAATTGATTCTTTTGTATTTCGTTGCCCTAAATCGGTCTTGGCCGTATTCACTTCATATAAATCTCCATAATTAGGGTTCAAATCAAATCCATCTCCAGCCAATGCATCTGCATACTGAATCACTTTATTATAATCTCTGAGCGGTTTCTCAGCATATAGCTTTACCAACATAGCTCGGGCTACAGACTTTGTAAACAAAGTTTTATTTGCATTGTTATTGACCGGGGCATCAACCAGGGCCTCCAAAAGATCCTTCTCAATCTGTTTATGCGCTTCCTCTTCAGTTGCTTGCTTGGGGAAATACTCTGGGTATACCGCTTCGATATTTTCCGCGGTAATATCTTTTCCTTGTGTTGTAATTACTGGAATGGATCCAAATATGCGCACCATATCAAACATCGCCAGCGCCCGAAAGATTTTACCCTGCGCCTTGTAGACTTTGATGTCAGCGTCACTAATCGATTTATCCGCAACACTATCGACATTGATTATTAAACGGTTGGCCCGCGCAATATCTTCCAGATAACGTGCCCAATCTCGATCAACAACCGAATTGGATCCCTCAATGGAATTATTCTCAAATGGTACAACTTCCGCACCTGTTGTTCCTGCGTACGCATTGTCAGCATGCGAATCGCCAATCAGCAATAAATCAAGGTACCAATGCTCTTGCCGATCTCGCATCTGTTGGTAAATCCCGGAAAGAAAATTATCAACCTCGCTTCTGTTCTTAAAGACGATCTGTGTTCCATTTTCAGTTTTACCTTGACTCACATCTGTATAGCTGTCCAGAGGATCACGATTTAGCGAGCAAGATGCCAGCAACAAGCCTGTTATGAACAAAGGTAAAACGTATTTAATATTTGTTTTTTTCATCACAATTCAATTAAAATTCAACATTTACACCAAGTACAAAAGATCTATTTTGTGGATATGTCCCCCAATCGAGACCTTGTACTCTTCCCGAGTTCCCCCACTGGTTTACCTCCGGATCCATGCCTGAATATTTAGTTAGCGTAAATAGGTTGCTTGCTGAAAAATAAGGCTGAATCTTCTGAATTCCAATCTTTTTCAAACCTTCAGGTGCGATAGAATAACCCAATGAAATATTTTTCACACGCAAATAGCTTCCATCTTCCACAAAATAAGATGAGTTTTTGATATCAAAACCTGCTTTGGGCACATGTGTAATCTGTCCCGGTACACGCCAACGATCGAGTACAACTGTCGTTTGGTTACGACCATCATACATTCCCTCTGTTTCCATTCTGCTCGCATTGAAAATATCATTACCGTAAGTGCCCTGCAGAAATATACTTAAGTCAAAATTTTTCCAAGAAAAACTATTTGTCAATCCGTACACAAATTTTGGATTGGGGTCTCCGATATAAGTGAGATCGGAGGGAGAAGTTTTACCATCACCATTCAGATCTCTATACATCAATTCACCCGTCTCCGGATTTACACCATCGGAGATATAACCATAAAATCCACCTAAAGGCCTTCCAGGTTCATTTCTAACAACTGTTGCATTGACTAGATTATTTGTAACCGCATCATTGTAGATTTTTGTAAAAACAAGCTTATCCAGACGGTTCTTATTAAACGAGATATTGAAATCCGTATTCCATGTAAAATCGCCTGTGAGATTCTTGGAGTTGATCCCAATCTCAAATCCTTTATTGGTCATCTCGCCCTCATTCCGTTTAATTGTACTAGCCGAAGAAGACCCTGTAGGCAAGCTCACTTCCATCAACATATCTGTTGTTTTTTTATGGTAGTAATCTAAAGTCAGGTTCAATCGATTATTTAATGTAGAAAAATCAATCCCCACGTTCGCTTGGGTCGTTGTTTCCCATTTTAAATCTGTCGCTCGCAAGGTGGTCGAATTCCCAATATTTGGCGGAGAATATTGATATTTGTCTTCAAACCAAGGTAAACGCTGAATCACATTGAATGAAAGATAAGAATAGTCCCCCAATCCGGATTGATTCCCGGTCTGGCCCCATCCCCCACGTATTTTAAAGTCATTGATCCAATCCACGTCCTTCATAAAATCCTCGGCAGATAAACGCCAGGCTGCCGATACCGAAGGGAAATATCCCCATCGACCAGAAGGGCTTAATTTTGATGATCCATCCGCACGCATATTTGCTGTTACAAGATATTTTCCATCGTAATTGTACATCGCACGGGCAAAATAGGATAGGATGGCCCAATTGGATGCCCCCGACCCAGTTCCATTCCATGAAATCTTGTTTGCCGCATTGAGCGTCTGTATAATACCATTAGCATAATTGGAACCATAAATATAACTATTGGAGTATTTGGAATCTGTCCAGGATGACCCTGCCATTGCCTCCAAGCTATGTTTTCCAAAACTTCTGCTGTAAGTCAGCACATTATCCCAAGTCAATACCGTGTTTGTGTTGCGAACGTCAGATGCCTCTCCAAACTGATTTCTACCCTGTTGCGTAATCCAGGGATCTAAAAACGTTGTCAGTACACCCGATCGTCTGTCCATTGAAAAAGAGGACTTCCAGGTTAAATTGGGCATAAAAGATATCAATACACTTCCTGTTGCCAATAATCTATTCTCCCGATTATTGTTATTCTTGGTCCGTTCGAGATTTTCTAAAGGGCTGTTTATATTTAGCCCATTGAAATTGGTATTATATCGATCAGGAAACAGAGGATCCCATATTGGCGCATAAGTTGGCGTATTAATGATCGAAGTAACGACTCCGCCACGATTAGATCCATTGCCCGAGATAATCCCGTTGGTATTGTAATCCGCATAAGATAAATTGGCATTAACCTTCATCCATCTTTTTACTTGATTATCTATATTCGCTTTGAAGTTATAACGTCTAAAGAATGAACCTTGCAGTGTGCCTTTCTCTGTCAGATAGCCCCCACCCAAATAATAGCGTAATTTCTCGTTACCATCGGAGATTGATAACTGGTAATTCTGTTGAACTCCGGTTTTATAGGTTTCCTTAAACCAGTCTGTTTGATCAGTAAGCCCTTCAGGCAGCTTACCATAACCTGTCTCATCCATCAACTCCTTATATTGTGCGGTATTCAGGACTTTTACGGTATTATTAACCACATTTGCTGTAGCTTGTGCGCCTAAGGTAATTTTAGCTTCCCCAGCTTTTCCGGATTTTGTAGTTACAAGAATAACACCATTTGCACCGCGCGACCCATAAATAGCTGCAGAAGATGCGTCTTTTAAAATCTGAATGTCCGTAATATCACTTGGTGATAAAAATTTGATGTCCTCAACAGGTAATCCATCGACAACATAAAGTGGATCATTTGAACCATTAAATGAGGTTGTACCCCGGACTTTAATTGACATTTCACCACCGGGTGCTCCATTGGGTTGGATCACAGATACGCCTGCCGCCTTCCCCTGTATAGCCTGACCCAGACTTACTACTGGTCTCTTTTCCAGATCTTTGGTCGATACAGAAGAAATTGCGGTGGTTACATCTTTCCGTTTTACGGCACCATAACCGATCACAATAACGTCTTCAAGTACATTGGTCGATGCGTTCAGCTGAACAGTCATTGTACTATTAGCCGGCAATTCTTTATTGTCGTAGCCAACAAAACTAAATTGAAGAATACTACCTTGAACAGCTGACATTTGAAAACGCCCATCTCCGTTACTGGAGACCGCATTACTGGTACCTTTCTGTGTAATTGTTACGCCAGTGAGTGGTTTCTGATCCTGGGCATCCAGCACCCGTCCACTGACCTGAATTCGGTCTTGCGCAAACACCGAATTCAACCAGGTACACAAGAAAATCAGCCCTATTGAAAAGGTTACTTTTCGAGTAAAGTAAATCATATGAAATAAAAAAATTGGTTATTGTTTTGTCTTTGGTTATTCCAAACTAGCGAGGAGTTTCCCCTGCTCCATCGCTCAAAACAAAACTAGCAGGACCGAAACAGGAAAAAAAGCGACGGTACTTAAAAAGTACCTCCCAAAAAACACAACACACTACAAAACAGTTAACTACAAAAACAAATACAAGATAAAAAGTACTAAAAAGAGATCGAATACAGGCTTGTATTACTAACTATTCGGTGTTTATCAGCGGATATTAAGGTCGATCAATAGTTGCAATTTGACAAACAGAAGCCTCAAAGGCATCGCGATGGCCAGCTGCTTTGTTACGTACCTTGGTCCTATAGTTATAAACTGTACGAAGGGAATATCTAAGAAAACTAGCGATCTTAACCGAGTCATCTATTCCTAGACGAATTAGAGCAAAAATACGCAGTTCAGTATTGAGCAATTCGTTTTTCTTCGGATATATCTTCTCGTCCTCCTGAAGGAGGGCATTAAATTCATCAACAAACGTTGGATAAAGGTTCAAAAAGATCCGATCAAAATTGATATAGAGTTGTTGTATCTCCCTTTCTTCCATCTGTGTCGATTTCAATTGCTCCCGGATTGCTTCCCACTGGTGATGGGAAGCCTTTTTCAGCAATGCTTTTCGTATATCTTCCATTTTGTCAATATAACTTGAACACATATCAAAAAATTGCGCAATATACTCCTCTTTAATGTGATTGGATTCTGAGAGTTTTAAATTCGTTTGATTGATTTCAGTATTCAATGACCGCAACTGCTGATTGGTCCCTGACAATTCCGATCTGATCCTTCGCAAATGCTGGACTTGACGATAGATTACAATCAAGCCGATAATTACACCGAGCAACAAAATACTAACCACAACAACCAAGGCGATCAATTGCTTATTCTGACTATTGATTTTCTGTTGGTAGGCAGCATTAATGATCGGGTAGGAAGAAGTGCCCTCAATAATCCGATAACGTACTTTACACAACATCGCATCATCAATCGTTTTTTCAATATAGCGAAAGGCACGATCAAAATCCTGTTTATCGTAATAAGCTAGCGCTAAATCATGAAATGACGCATTGTCTCGATTTGCCATCTCAATATCTGCACTCGCTGAAACAGCTAGATAATAAAGTTGACTGGCCGTATTTTTTTCGTATTTATAGATCAAGCTAATAAAATAGGACAATAAGGCGCGCTGCTCCAAGTCTTTCTGATTTTCTGTCCAAAGCTTGAAAAACTGCTTTTTCGCATCTTCCCGACTGCCATTAAATAAGGTCTTTATCGCAATGGTCGTCCGATATTCCAATGAAGATTTCGGTAAAACCTGTAATAATGAATCTCGATAGCGTTCACTTGCTTGATAATATTCCTGACGGTTGTTACTTTGTCCATAATGACTATAAAATGAACTATAGGTATCGTAATATTTGGCTAAAAGTTTGGTAGCAAGGCCCGAGGGGCTAATTTGGTTCAACAATTTTGATGCTTCAATATAACGTCCAATCGTGGAATACACCCAGGCTAAATCCAATTGAATAACTGTATGAAGTGAATCATTGTTGGCTGGAGCTAATTTTTGGCAAAGTGTGATATAGGTAAGTGCAGCATCGGAATCGAACTTTTTATAGTTCTCAAAAATTTCATAATTCTTCTCAAAAAAACGGATTTGGTCAGCTTCAAGTGCTTTCGCCTCTTGTTTTAGTTTATCCAATTTGTCTTCCCGATTTTTAACATACATCTTCTGATTTTCCATTAGATATTCTAACCGTTGAAAAATCTTGGTACTATCCGAATAGTCCTGTGCAGTTAATAAAAAACTTAAATGAAATAGAAAAATGAAAACAAAAATGCGTTGCAACATAATAAAGTCAGGTTCAACATAGTCAAAGCTAAACTACATAAAAATAACAATAAAAAAGAGGACATCTCACGACGGCCTCTTTCCCTGACCCTTTTTTTGGGGTCTAAGAATTAACAAATTAATTCTTTATCGCATGAAAAATAGTTTTCCTAATTAGCTAAACATTGGGTTTATTTCCATCCACCTCCCAAAGCTTTGTAAAGTAAAATCTGGTTCAAGGTATTTTCTTTCTCCAGTTCAACTTTTCCAATCTGGGCTTCCAAGGATTCTTTTTGAGCTGTAACCACATCCAGCGATGTCACACGTCCAGCGATAAACAGCTCCTGTGCTGCTTCAATGGAAAGGTCCAAGGCTTTTACATGTTCGTCTACAAATGTTCTACGTCTACTGATTGCCTCTTGGGTCATAATGACATTAGAAACTTCGTTATAAGCATTCACAACAGATTTCTCATAGTCTAAAAAAGCAATTCCGTAATCGGCTTTTGCAACTTCATACTGTGTTTTCAATTGTCTCTGATTTAATATAGGCAGCGTGATACCACCAAATAAATTATAGGCAATAGATTTGTCCAAATTAAACAACTTGTTGAAACTGAAGCTCTGTAGACCGACAAAAGGACTAATGGCTACCGAAGGTAGAAAGGCCAATCGTGATGCTTCTTGATTGTTTGACGATGCCATCATCTTCAGGTAAGCTGTTTTAATATCCGGACGCTGATTGACCAGATCATCTGGTGTACCAAAAGTCATTGCATGATATAGATTTGTGTTTTCAATATATTCACTGCGCTTAATAGGCTGATAATATCGTCCCAACAATCCGTTGATATGATGTTCCCACAGTGCAATCTCCTGACTTAATTTCTCCTGAGCTGATTTAGAATTTGCTAATAGTGCTTTAAACTGCTGAACAGACAGTTCCGTAGCATAACCGGCATCTTTTTTTACCTCAACGACTTCAAGGGCATTGGTATGCAGTTCAATATTACGGTTATATACCTTGATCTTTTGATCGAGAGCCATTAACTCATAATAGGCCGTTGCAATATTGGATACCAATTCTGTTTCCAACAGGCGTTTTCCTTCCTGTTCGGCTAACAAACCAAAATAAGCAGCTTGCTTTTGACTTTTTAATTTACCCCATAGATCAATTTCCCACGATGAACGAAGTCCAATAAAATAATCCGGGATAAATGGTTCTGGCAACTTTTCATCATTTTTCAAATTATCCGAAAAATTTGAATCATAGTTACCGATACCCGATTCCGTGTAATGCCCATATTTACGTATCCCGCCCTCAACAGCTGCTTCTACAGTAGGGCCTAATGCAGCCTTCCGCTGTTTAAAATAAGCTTGTGCCGACTCTAACCGTAAGATCGATTGACGAATATCAATATTATGCTGTAATGCTGAATCAATCAATGCTACTAAAAGTGGATCCTTAAAAATATCGCGCCAGGACCGATTCCCTACATTTACGCTATCAACGGCAGTCCTTTCTGCAAAGGCGGTCGGTACGGCAATTTTCTCAGGCTGTGCCGCCTTCTTGGGGACAGAACAACTACCAAAAAGAATTAGTGCAGCAATCACTAACGATGTCTGTTTTATAACCTGTTTTTTATTCTCCTTTTTTGAGAATAAGATCACCAGCCCCGGGATAACAATAACACCTAATATCGTCCCGATAAGCATCCCACCGACTGCAGCTGTACCGATACTCCGGTTCCCCAAAGCACCAGCCCCACTTGCCATCATTAATGGAATCAATCCAGCAATAAATGCGAAAGAAGTCATCAAAATAGGACGTAAACGCGCGACAGCCCCCTCAATTGAAGCAGTCACAATATCCATTCCCTGCTTATATTTCAAATTAGCATATTCCACAATTAGGATCGCATTTTTACCCAAAAGACCGATCAACATGACCAGTGCGACCTGAGCATAAATATTGTTTTCCAAGCCAAATATTTTCAGGAAAATAAAGGCTCCAAAAATTCCGGCAGGTAAACAGAGGAGAACTGGTAATGGTAATAAAAAGCTTTCGTACTGAGCACACAGCAACAGGTAAACAAAGAGTAAACAGAGCGCAAAAATATACAGGGCCTGATTTCCTGAAATCTTCTGTTCACGCGTCATCCCCGACCATTCGATACTGTAACCTTGCGGCAAAGAAGATGCAATCTTTTCAACTTCCTCGATCGCCTGTCCTGAACTAAATCCAGGAGAAGACTGACCTGTCACCATCGCTGAACTAAACATATTATAACGAGTAATCTGCTCTGGGCCATAAATACGTTCCATGGAAATAAAAGCATTATAAGGTACCATCTCTCCCGTTTCATTCTTTACATATAGACGGAGCACATCCTCAGGCCGCTGGCGATACTCAGGTCCTGCCTGTACCATCACCTTATACATTTGCCCGTAACGGATGAAGTTTGTTGCATATAGACTCCCCATCAAGGTTTGTAGGGTATTCATTGCATTTTCTACTGATATACCCTTCTTTGCAGCCATATCGTAGTCTACTTTCAGCATATACTGCGGAAAGTTAACATCAAAACTGGAACTGATGTCCTGAATGACTTCACTTTTCTCCATATCCTCCATAAATTTCTGCAATACCTCCGCCGTCTTATTGAGATCTTCATTACCGCTACGGTCCAACAACCGTAATTCAAAGCCTGAAGAGTTACCAAATCCCGGAACTGTTGGTGGAGGGAAGAAATCAATCTGCCCATCTACAAAATCCTTTGTTTTCTCCCGCAATTCCTTGATTACATCATCGACCGTCTGATCTCTTTCTTTCCAAGGTTTAAGGTTAATCATCCCCATCCCATAAGATGCACCGGAGACCTCCGTAACGATACTATATCCCGATAAGGTTGAAACGGTTTCGACAATATCCAACTTACGTGCAACAGAATCAATCTTATCCAATACACGCTCGGTACGATCTACTGTTGCCCCCGGAGGTGTAGTTACCGAGACATAGATCATACCTTGATCTTCTGTTGGAATAAAGCCCGATGGCAATATCGCACTGCTTCCCCAAGTAGCAACAAAGAATCCACCCAACAATAGTAGCGTGAGTCCGCGTCTAGCACTTGTTTTCATCAATATTCCTTTATAACCGAAAGCGGTTCGGTCATAAATAGCATTGAATTGTTTGAAAAAACGATCCAGCCAATTATTGGATGGTTTGCGATCATGTGGTGATTTTAAGAAAAGCGCACACAATGCCGGTGTCAACGTTAGGGCATTTATACCTGAAATCACGATAGCCGCGGCCAAAGTCAGCGAAAATTGCCTATAAAATATACCCACTGGGCCTGAAAGAAAGGCAACAGGAACGAAAACTGCCGACATCACCAATGTGATCGCTACTACCGCCCCTCCAACTTCTTTCATGGCTTCTAAGGTTGCTTCCATGGGCTGTAGATGTTCTTCCTCCATCTTGGCGTAAACTGCTTCTACGACCACAATCCCGTTGTCGACCACAATTCCAATTGCCAATACCAAAGCAAATAGTGTTAGTAGATTGATCGAGAAACCCAACATCTGCATAAAAAACAAGGCTCCAATCAGACAGACCGGTACCGCCAGAATTGGGATAACAGTCGCTCTAAAATCCTGTAAAAAGATAAACACCACGATAAAAACCAATAGGAATGCCTCCAGTAGGGTCTTTATAACCGATGAAATAGACGCATCCAAGAAACGTGATACATCATAACCCATGGTATAGGTCATACCCGCTGGAAACGAATTCTGCTTCAGTTCAGCCATACGATCTTTGACCCGTTGAATAACTTCCTGTGCGTTTGATCCTGGTAGCTGTTTTAACATGATAGACGCAGATGGGCGCCCGTCTGTTTTGGAGACCATTTCATAATCCAGCGAGCCAAATTCAACGTCTGCTACATCCTTGATACGAATAATCGAACCATTGGAATTTGCACGGATAGGCACATTGGCATATTCATCAATCTCTGTGAATTTTCCTGGATAACGCAAGACGTACTGTTGCATATTGCGCATTTTGTCTGAGCTAATCCCAGTTTGCCCAGGCGCAGCTTCAATATTCTGTTTGCGCAAAGCCGCTACCACATCTTCGGCAGAGATATTATATGCCGCCATACGATCGGGTTTTACCCATACACGCATCGCATAATCACGCATACCCATAATCTGAGCGAGTCCTACCCCTTCAATACGTTTCAGCTCTTTAAGGATATTGATATCGGCGAAATTATAGATGAAACGTTCATCTGCAGTTTCATCCTCAGTAAAAACATTCAGGTACATCAACATGGAGTTGACTTCCTTCTCTGTCGTTACCCCAGCTTTAATAACCTCCTCAGGCAATTCATCCAGTACAGTCGTCACCCTGTTCTGAACATTGACCGCAGCAATATCCGGGTCCGTTCCTACTTCAAAGAAAATCTGTATCACCGTACTTCCGTTATTAGTAGATACGGAGTTCATATAGGTCATCCCTGCAACACCATTGATCGCCTTTTCCAATGGAATAGCGACGGCATTGGTACTTACTTCGGCATTCGCTCCTGTATAATTGGCGTTTACAACCACCGACGGCGGTACAATGTCTGGGAATTGCGTAATCGGCAACGTAAATAATGCCAGTAAGCCCAAGAGTGTAATAAAAACCGATATTACAAGCGATAATATGGGCCTTTTTATAAATGTTTCAAACATAATTTATCCTCCGCTACAGCTTCCTCAATTTTGGATTAATTTTCATCCCATTACGCAAATTTTGCACGCCTTCATAAACCACTTTAACATTTGGATCAAGGCCGCCCTCAACAATGTAATAATGGCCTACACGGGGACCAGCAACAAAAGGTGTCATCTTGACCGTACTATCGGCCTGCATGGTATAAACATAAGTCTTGTCCTGTATCTCGAATACTGATTTTTGATGTACAAATGCATGTTCTCCAGTTTCCATCGGCACAGCAATCTTACCAGTAGCACCGTGCTTCAGGATATGTTCTTTATTTGGAAATTGCACCCGAAGGGCAATAGAACCCGTGTTTGCCTCAAATTCACTTTCGACAATATGCGCAACCCCTTCATGCGGGTATAAGGCCCCATTCGCCAAAATTAATTTTACCGTTTTACGAGTTTCCTTTCCATTCATTTTATCTTGCATCATCGTCAGGTATTCCCGTTCTGAAATATCAAAATAAACATTGACCTGGCTTAGATCAGAAATCGTCGTGATGAGGCTTCCCTCTGTCAGTAGCGAACCTTCCTTCAATAGGATCCGATCTATTCGACCATCAAATGGTGCCTGGATAACCGTATAATCCAATCTCGTTTGGGCTTGATTAACTAAAGCACGGGCTTCTTCAATTTTAGAATTAGCGGCCTTCAACTGAATTTTCAATAGATTATATTCCGAAGGACTCACAATATTTTTATCCACCAACTTTTGGGTTCTTTCCATCTCAAGCTTGATTTTTTGAGCTTCAGCAATGGAATTATCATATTGTGCTTTTGCTTTGGCAACCTCCGAGCGATACTCTTCGTTATTGTATCTGAATAAAATCTGGCCTTTTTTTACCCAAGCACCCTCGTCCACATAGATTTTATCTAGAAACCCATTTAATTTGGACCGAATCTCAACATTTTTCAAGGCCTGAATATCTGCAATATACTCCTGATAGACAGTCGTATCCATTACAACAAGCGGTGTAATTGGTATATTCTTAATTTCTTCCTTTTGCTCGGCATTAGCATTGGAGGAGCTGCAAGAAGCTAGCATCCCTACCGCACCCAATAATAGGCACAGTGCAAATAATTTCTTCATAAAACGATAAAAAATAAAATGTAAAACTAGATGGGAGCTACAATAATATTGTGTAGAAATGCACCAGAGCTACTGCTCCTGGATACCAGAAAAAATAAAAAACACTATTATTTTATAGACTCCAATAGAAAAGTATAGGAGAATCCTTAGAAAGGCCGGAATCTATATAAAAATTGATAATATCCTGGTCGACAAAGAGTTTTTGACCGATAAAATGGATGTATTTTATCCTTGGAAAAGCACAATGCAGTAAATACGATCCCAAAAACAAATATGAAAATGGACAGTACCTGACTATTGACAGAAAATATGCGGTAGTCATCCTGCAATAGGACTTTCTCTTCTTGTGAAGAATGAATAGGTTCTAAATCCAATACATCATCCAAAAAATACTCCACTATCGTCTCTCCCGCATGCAAAACTTGCCCCGTCGTCGATGAGAATGACTCATACGTCAAGAGATTGAGATACGCAAAGAGTGTTAAAAGATGGAATAATTTACCTAACATATCGAATTTTCGAACCACAAAGGTATGACTTTAAATAGCCAAGATTATTTTATTCGTGTAAAAAAACCATGACAGCAAATAGATTGGTCATCATGGTTTTTTATGTTTCACTTTTTTAAGTGAATTGTACCTGTAATTTTTTTATACTATATTATTTGTTTCCTTACCTTTCGTACTAAAACTTTTCGTTACTGAAAGAATATGGAGCATCGTCCTTCTTGGTTCCTCTATTTTTATTCGGTTCTGTACTCATTTTAAATTCCAGATTTGCTCCTTTTAGGAGATCCGAATAGCGAATATAGTTTTTCTCATAAGCTTTTCCATTCCAGGAGAGCTGGTTCACATAAACCTGATCGCCCCGCTCTTGTTTCGCATGAATACGGACCTCTTTCCCATTTTCGAGTTTTAAGGTAACCTTATCAAACTGAGGTGAACCAATCACATATTCCCCTGATCCGGGTGAAACAGGATAAAATCCCAATGATGAAAACACGTACCAAGCCGAAGTCTGTCCATTATCTTCATCACCACAGTAACCATCTGGTGTCGGAAGATACAGTTTATCCATGATCTTACGGACCCAATATTGTGCTTTCCATGGTTCTGCGGCATAGTTATAGAGGTAAGGCATATGTTGGATCGGCTGATTCCCATGTGCATATTGCCCCATATTCATCACCTGCATTTCACGCATCTCGTGGATCATGCTACGACTTTTCATACCTTCATAACTTGGGATAACAAAGACAGTATCCAACATGGAAACGAAAGATTTATTTCCGCCCATCAAATCTATTAGTCCCTGTGGATCATGAAATACACAAAAACTCCAATGCCACGCATTACCCTCAGTATATTCACGGGACCAAGCACTTGGGTCAAAATTTGCGACAAAAGAACCATCCGCTTTTTTACCACGCATCAACTTTGTCGTTGGGTCAAAAAGATTTTTGTAATTCATCGCCCGTTGTGCGTAAATAGCTGTTTCAGATTTTGGTTTACCTAAGGTCTTTCCATATTCATAAATACACCAATCGTTATAGGCATATTCCAGGGAGCGGGCCACGTTCTGGTCAACCTTTACATCCGCTGGAATATAACCTAGTTTATTATAGTACTCATGGCCAAAACGCCCAGTAGAAGAATGTTTAGGATACGCATTATGTGCACCATGTTTCAGAGCCTCCCAAAGGATTTCTTTATCATAACCTGTTCGATTGGTGACCAAAGCGTCCGCTACTACTGATGCAGAATTATTACCGATCATAGACGCACGATGTCCTGGTGAAGACCATTCTGGCAAGTATCCACTTTCCTTGTAGGCATTCACTAAGCCCTCCTGCATGCGATCATTCATAGACGGATAGAGCAGGTTCAAAAGCGGAAATAAACTTCTGAATGTATCCCAAAAACCTGTATCTGTAAACATTTCACCAGGTAGAACCTGGCCATTATAAGGGCTATAATGAATTCGTCTTCCTGAACCATCAATTTCGGAGAAATCCCTTGGAAATAATGTTGAACGGTATAGACAGGAATAAAATGTACGCAAGCGGTCCACGTTTTTATCCTCTACCTGAACACGCCCTAATACCTCGTTCCATTGTTGTTTACCTTCATCTACAACCTGCTCAAATGTTTTAGACTTCACTTCGTTGAGATTAAGCTCCGCTTGTTCAAAACTAATAAAGGAAGAGGCAACCTTTGCCATTACTTTCTCCCCCCTTTTTAAAGAAGGGAAGCCAATGATCGCTCCAGCATGATCATCCTGAATTTCCAATTGATTATCCTTGATATTGCCATTCCTTACTCCGGCTTGGTACGAAAAAGGCCGATCAAAAGTTATGACAAAATAATTCTTAAAATTATCTGGAACACCACCGCTATTTTTGGTCGAATAACCGATAATTTTATTTTCCTGAGGAATAACCTTGATATACGATCCCTTATCAAAGGCATCAATAATCACATAAGCCTGTTCTGTTTTGGGAAAAGTAAATTGAAATACCGCAGCCCGTTGGGAAGGTGTAAGCTCAGTAGTGACATCATGATCTGCCAGGTAAACACTATAATAATAGGGTTTCACAACCTCGGCTTTATGCGAGAACCAACTCGCGCGTTTTTCCTGATCAAACTGCGGTTTACCTGTCATAGGCATCAACGAGAATTGTCCATAATCATTATTCCAGGGACTAGGCTGATGTGTCTGCTTAAATCCCTTGATCTTATCCGCAGTATAGGTATATACCCAACCATCACCCATATTACCTGTCTGTGGTGTCCAGAAGTTCATTCCCCAGGGACGTGCTATTGCCGGATAAGTATTTCCATTAGACAGCTCGTATTTAGATTCTGTCCCGATCAAAGGGTTTACATAGTCTACCGGAGAAGATTGTTGCGCCAAACTTATATGAGACGCAAAAAGAAAAAGGACACCGCCTGTTATTTTTTTAATGTTAAACATAATTCTTGTTTTGGTTGAAGCCGTCCTAAAATTCATCAAAAAGCTAAAACGTATTAGTAAATATAAATAAGAAATTTAAATATAGGGGATAACAAGCCTATTTTCACAAGATGGTTACAAAAAAATCCCCTATTCAAGTGGTTATTTGAATAGGGGATTGTATCTTGTAAAACATGACCAAACGCGGTTTTACCCATTCTATCTGATATCGTTTGGCATCTGTTTGAATTTTATCATGCGTATGGACAAATATGCTATTTACGCGGTTTACTACTCATTGTATAGATCAATTCACCACCATTCGTTAGGCTACTATACGATAGTTTCAAATTGTCCAGGAGTTTACCATTCAAGGTTACCGATTTAACATATACATTCTTCTCAGATTGGTTACGCACAGTAATAGCAATACTCTTTCCGTTTTCTAGATTGATCTTTGCAGATTTCACTAATGGGCTTCCAATCCAATAGGCATCTTCGCCCGGTGCTACAGGATAAAATCCAAGCGCTGTAAACAGATACCAGGCAGACATCTGTCCACAGTCATCATTTCCACCCAACCCAGCATGTCCATTATGATATTGATTTCGGATAATCTGACGTAAACGTGCCTGCGCCTTCCAAGGGCTCTGAGTCATGTTATACAAATAGGCAACATGATGCGAAGGCTCATTTCCATGTACATAATTCCCAATAATTCCATCCCGGGTGATATCCTCGGTATGCTCAAAATATTTATCGGGTAATTCCATTGTAAATAAAGAATCCAGATAGGTCTCCAGTTTCTTTTGACCACCCATAAGCTCCATCATCTCTCGGGGTTGATGTGGAACGTACAAGCTATAATTCCATGAATTCCCTTCAATGAAGCCTTGGCCATGGGTATCTAATACATCAAATTTCTCCTTAAATTTCCCTTGAGAATTCTTTGGTCGCATAAAGCCTATTGCCGGGTCATAAAGCGATTTCCAACTCTCAGCACGTTTCGAAAAAGTACGGTAGATATCTTCTTTACCCAGCTTCTTTGCCAATTGCGCGATACACCAGTCATCGTAAGCATATTCCAGTGTATTGGAAACTGAAGTACCAGACACATCATCCGGAACATAGCCTTTATCCATATAGGCACCTATTCCTTCATAATTACGTGTATTTGCAGTTTGCACACAAGCCTGTAATGCCGCTTCGGGATCACCTTTATACACGCCTTTCAATATGGCATCAACGATGACAGATACCGAGTGATAACCACTCATACACCAATTGTCATTGGCATAATGCGACCAGATCGGCAACATTTTCAATACGCTCTGATCGTAATGCGCCATCATCGACGCTACGATATCTGCATTGCGCGAAGGGTTAATCAGATTCAGAAGCGGATGGAATGCTCTAAACGTATCCCAAAGCGAAAACGACGTATAATTCGTAAAACCCTTAGCCTGATGAATCTCCTGATCTAATCCCTTATATTCACCATTTTGATCCATATAAATGGTCGGCATCATACTGGCATGATACATGGCTGTATAGAAATTGATCAGATCCTCTTTATTCAACATATCCACTTCAATTTTCTGAAGTTCCTTTTCCCATGCCGTTTGTCCTGCACGCACATATCCATCAAAATTCCAGTTCGGAGCTTCAACTTCCATATTGTTGAGTGCATTCTTCATACTCACCGGGCTTAGCGCAACTTTCATCAGAATAGATTCGTCGGCTTTCGTGTCGAAGTCCAAATGCAGCTTGATGTTGTGAGCGGCTAGATCGGGAAAATTATGCTGTTGATCAAACTTACGCCAAAAACCGTTATACACTGATTTCCCATCTTCATATTTAGCGCCATAGTTTTTGAATGGTTTGGATGTCTTTATCGCAAAATAAACGGTACGTGTACGGGACCATCCATTCGTTTGGCGATATCCTACCAAAGTCGAGTCATTCAATACCTTGACAACCGTCCAAACATTTTTACCGTCATAATTATAAATTCCAGCAGTTAAATCCACCACAAGATGTGAAGCATCTGATTTTGGGAAGGTATAACGATGAATCCCTACGCGTGTGGTGGTTGTTAATTCTGCTTTAATCTGATGTTTATCAAGCAAAACACTATAATAATTGGGCTCGGCACGTTCATTTGCATGCGAATAAGGAGATCTATATCCCTCCTGAGGTTTATCTACAGTTCCTGGATTGAGCTGCACCTTCCCCTGGGTCGGCATAACTAATATATCTCCAAGATCAGAGTGACCGGTACCACTAAAGTGTGTATGGCTAAAGCCCACAATCGTTGGGTCACCATACTGGTAGCCAGCACAGTATTTATACACATCACCATTGTACTGTCCGTTTACAGCATAGGATAAGGTATCCGTATCTGGACTTAGTTGTACCGCTCCGAAAGGAACTGTCGCCCCGGGGAAAGTATGCCCCATCCGAGCGGTTCCGATCAGTGGTTTGACATACTGAATCAATTTGGTTTCCTGTGCTCTTAATAAATAAGGGGCACATAGCAAACCGAAACAAACTAAACTTCTTATGTTCATCGCTTAAGGATTAGATCTTTGGATTTTGACTATAAGCACTCCACAACTCGTCAATCGTCTTTCCGGTCTGCGCTTTCCAGAAATCATCTGTATACGTTTTACTCCGCATTGCTCCATCTAATTTTTTAACAAAATCCTTTTTCACATTTTTGTTAATCCAATAGAGGAATCGTGCCGTAGTACGGTAAGAATCTGTATACTTTTGTTTCGCTGTATACTCAGGTAATTTCCAATTTGCTCCGGCATTATCTATTCCGTCATCAAAACGAACAAAATCCGCTACCCCCTCGGTTACCCACCACGGCCCAGCCCCATCAGGATAAGCCTGAACAATGTGCATTACTTCATGGGTAACAACATCGATATCACCTGGATTTTTGGCAAACCACTCCGGGCTATATCGTACAATACCTCCAGCTGTTGCGGCCACCCCTTTATAATCTGGATCAATAACAAAAGACACCTTTTTTATGGTCTTGTTATTATATTTTTTTGCCAGCTTGGGATAATTAGTGAAATAAGCTGCTACCAATCTTTCCTTTAGTGCAGGACTAAAATCCTTGTCTTTATTGATCCAGATTAAGGTATATCCGCCTTTAGTGATACTGTCGACATCTACAGCCACCTTTCGATCATTTTGTGTATGCTGCCAATTATCCTGTGCGGAAAGCGAGCAAGAATACATTAAAGCGACAACAGCAAGCGTTCTTTTCAAATATTTAAAGTTCATAATTAGGTTATTGTTATTTTCTTATTTCTTCTTTTTTGCTTTTTTTGAACTCAGCCTATCCTTCAATTCACTTGTCATCGAATATGGAGCTGCACTCAAGGTTGTTCCCCTATTATAATTTGGTTTAGCTGTCATATCAAAATTAAGATTCCCACCTTCATGGAGTGCTTTATGACTTAACCAGTTTTTACCATAATTTGTTCCATTCAACTGCAGCGCATTGACATAAACATTTTCATCCGAATTTTTAGGTGCATCTATTGTCAGAGTCTTACCATTTTCGAACGTTAATGTAGCTTTTTTAAATAAAGGAGCCCCAAGCACATATTCGTCTGTCGCTGGACAAACCGGATAAAAACCTAAAGCAGAAAATACATACCACGCCGATGTTTGACCATTATCTTCATCGCCACAATAACCGTCAGGAGTTGGCTTATACATTCTGTCCATAACCTGACGCACCCAATACTGCGTTTTCCATGGTTGGCCAGCATAATTATACAGGTATGGCATATGCTGAATCGGCTGGTTGCCATGTGCATATTGCCCCATATTAGCAACCTGCATCTCCCGAATTTCATGGATAATACCACCATAATAGCTATCATCATAATTTGGAGCCTGAACAAATACAGAGTCCAACATATTGACAAAAGTTTTCTCTCCACCCATTAAATCAATCAGTCCCTGCACATCATGGAACACACTCCAGGAGTAATGCCAACTATTGCCTTCAGTGAATGCATCCCCCCATTTCAGTGGATTGAAAGGAGCTTGGAATTTACCATCTTTATTTTTACCACGCATTAAATTGGTGGAAGGATCAAATAAGTTCTTATAATTTTGAGCACGTTTAGCATAGAGATCAATTTCAGCCTTAGGACGGTTCAATGCTTTTGCCAATTGGTATATTGTAAAGTCATCATAAGCATATTCTAATGTCCGGGCAGCATTTTCATTGATTTTAACATCATAAGGAACGTAGCCTAAGCTATTGTAATATTCAACACCTTTGCGTCCAACAGCTGTCATTGGCCCCTCATTGTTTGCACCATGTTGCAAGGCCTCATATAGTTTGTTGATATCATAACCACGCAAGCCTTTCATATAGGCATCCGATACTACCGAAGCAGAGTTGTTACCAACCATGATATCCGCATATCCAGGGCTGCTCCATTCAGGGAGAAACCCACCCTCCAGATAAGCATTAAGCAATCCCTCCTGCATTTCTTTATTGATAGAAGGATACATAAAGTTTAGGAAAGGATACAAGGCTCTAAAGGTGTCCCAAAAGCCTGTACCACCAAACAAATATCCTGGTAGCGTTTTACCATTATATGGGCTGTAATGGACGGCCTTTCCTTGCGCATCGATTTCATATAGTTTATTCGGAAAAAATAATGTGCGATACATTGTCGAATAAAATGTGCGCAATTGATCAATATCATCACCTTCTACCTTAATTTTACCTAAGGTCGTATTCCATATCTGGCGTCCATCTTCTTTAATTTGGTCAAATGACTTATTACCAAGCTCATTTAAGTTTAACAAAGCTTGGTCAGCACTGATAAAAGAGGACGCAACCTTTACCTGAACAGGTTTTGATTTATCCTTCACTTTGAAACCAACGATGGCACCTGTATGGTCACCTTTGATTTGCAGCTGGCCGTCTTTCTTTTCTTTTCCCTCCCAGGTAGCAACACTAGCAAAAGGTTGATCGAAAACAAGGACAAAATAGTTCTTGAAATTTTCAGGCAATGGGCCGCGTGCATATTTCGACGAATAGCCAATGATCATATTTTTTTCGGGGATGATCTGCACTTCCGAACCTTTTTCATAAGCGTCCAAAACGATATAAGCATCATCCGTCTTATTGAAGGAGATACGAAACATCGCGGCACGTTCAGTCGGTGTCATCTCTGCTGTCACATCGTGATCAGCCAAGTACACTGAGTAATAATATGGTTTTACAATTTCCGCTTTATGCGAAAACCAGCTTGCACGTTCATCCTGATCAAAAACAGGCTTTCCAGTAACAGGCATAATAGAGAAAACACCATAATCATTCATCCAAGGAGAAGGCTGATGTGTCTGCTTCAAACCACGGATTTTATCAGCTGTATATTGATACTGCCATCCATCGCCATTTTTCCCGGTCTGTGGGGTCCACATATTCATCCCCCATGGTCTTGCTATGGAAGGATAAGTATTCCCGTTGGATAGCTCAAATTTGGATTCTGTACCCATCAAAGGATTCACCAGATCGACAGCCTCCATTTGCTGTCCTCTAAACTTCTGAGCCAAAACCGGTTTTGCGCAAAACAAACCCAAGGACAATAATGACCCCAGAAAAACACTTAATGATTTCTTCATTATTTAGGATATATATAAATATTTCTACTAAAACGTATTAGTAAAGATATAAAAAAGAATATTAAATCAAAAAAACTCGGAGCTTTCGCATATTAGGTCTTATGATTTTTACAATAAGGCTTTATTTTTTAGAACAAATTTCGGACTTATCCCCGCTTCAGGTATTTGATACTATCTTTTGATCAAATTTGTCGAAATCACATATTCCTTCGGACTGGTAATCCCGCTATCTATTTCTTTCAACAACACCTTCACACAGGTTTTTGCCAATGGCTCCAATGGTTGTTGGATGCAGGAGATCTTAGGATTTAATATATCGAACAATTCATGATCATCAAAAGAAAACAACGGAAAATTAAAATGTTCCCCTCCTTCAGAACGAAGCGATTTCAAACCGAGGATGCAGAGATAATTGGTCGTAAAAAATAAACCATCTAAGTCCACATTTTTTGATACCCAGCTCCGCAAAGCAGCTATACCTTTCTGTCGCAAACGATTGTATGGCAATTGCAATATCCTCGCTTGCATACCCGTTTCTTCACAAAATTGCAAGTAGGCATTTTTACGTGCCAGCATCTGAGGCTGATCCGAATCAATGGTAATCAACCCAAAGTTCTTACATCCGATTGACTGTAAATGCAAACATGCCTTCCGGCTGCTATCACCGTTGTCAATATGAACATAATGTGTCGCTACTTCTGGTGAATTTCGATCAAAAACGACCAAAGGAACTTTATTTTCCAGGATTTTTCGTTGATGCTCCTCCAAATTTACAGTAGGTGCCAACAGTATACCTTCAACTTTCTTTTCGAGCATAAAATCAATAATGTCCTGTGCATTTTGGGGATCTCCTAAAGTACTGCTGTAGAGTACATGGTAGTTTTTCTTACGCAAAAGCTCTTCGACATGTAGCGCAAAAGGCCCGAAAAAGGAATCGCCTATATTTTCAACAATCAAGCCAATGGTATTCGAACGTCCTGTTGCCAAACTTTTTGCCAGCGAATTGGGTTTGTACCCGACTTTCTCGACATAATCAAGCACACGCCTCTCAAGCTCCTTGCTGATACGAGCCTGTTCGGCTTTATGATTGATCACCAATGAAACAGTAGATTTGGAAACATTAAGTTCCTGCGCAATTTCTTTAATAGATTTGGCCATAAGAGCATTTCATAAAATTAAGTGAAATTAGAAAATAAAATGAAGAATATGCTCTTATTGAGGCAAGGGAACACTAACACAATCGTTTGCGCAAAATTAGCTGAATGCTTTTTTTAGACATTACGCTATTATTAACTTGTTTATATCAACAATTGAAACCCTTTATACTGGTAACATTTCGTTATTCCTGCATTTCTATGTAATACCAAACAGCTTACTCGTAACAACTCTGCGTGCTTGGTTGCAGTAGTGATGTTTACTAGCGCCTTATCTTCCTAACACAATAACATTTGAGCGTAGCTAAAGTATCCTCATGATGATACTATAACACTACTTAGTCAATACTTAAGCAATACGCAGTCAATACTTCATGCGTACTGGTGGGGGCTTATCTTGTCGACGGACTATCATTTCCTGATCTATATCAAAAAATATTGACTTTTGTCGAATATTAATAAATATTCAAAAGTAAACACAAAAATCTGAGCTACTTTACCATTTTTTAATGAAAATGTTAATTTTTTTTTAAATTTACTCGCTGCTAGCTCCTTATGAAAGACACCAAATCATACCAATACCAAGAACTTCTCCCCCTTATACAGGAAGGGGATCAGCGAGCTTTTTCGGTATTATATGATTTATTTGCCCCCGATTTGACTTCTTTTATAGCAAAAAAAATCAGCAGTCGCGAAATCGCTGAGGATATCCTACATGACCTTTTTATTTCAGTATGGAAAAATAGGGCTTTCATTACAGAAATAGAGTCTCTTCCAGCTTATCTATTTAGTTCTTGCCGCTATTTGGTGCTTGCCCATTACCGCAAGGAGATGAAAATACAGATTACCCAGGGCATTGAACATCTTGAGTTTGAAGACCAATCCATACCGATCGAGGATCGACTTTATTACCGCTACATCATCGACATTGTTGCCAAAGAAGTAGAAAATCTTCCTCAAAAATGTCAGGAAGTATTCAAGTTGAGCCGCGAATATTATATGAGTAACAAAGAGATTGCTATAAAATTAGGAATCAGTGAATCCACTGTAGAAAAACATATCAACAAGGCTATTCGCCATTTACGCACCGCTACAGGTCATCTATTTCACTTTATCTTATTCTTTTAGTTATCCGCAATCTTCTATTAATGAAAAAAAAATATTTTTTTTCATTTTGAGTGGAGGCTCCTTCCTTTTTACATCACTTGTATTATAACCAACCAGTATAACGTTGCGATTTATGAAGCAAGTGAAAGAATTATATAGACTGATTAGCAGTTTTCTGAGCCGATCCGAAAATATTGAGGAACGTAAACAGCTTTTTAAGTGGTTTGATCAGCAATCAACCGGTCAAATACCCGCAGAGCAGTTTTCTACCATCCAAAAGAATGTAAAAAATCGCTTGTTAGTTGAAATTGGCGTAATAGAAAAAAAATCCAATAATATAAAGTACTTAAGGATTATCAGTACCGCAGCAGCCGTATTGATAATCGCTTTTTTCACCTATAGATACTGGCCTGCAGCGGAGCACATTGCTTCCAACAAGCTACTAGCATCGATTCCCCCAGGAAGCGAAAAGGCTATTATCATCCTAGCAGATGGCAAACAGATCAATCTGGATGAATTGTCGCCAAATCAGAGAATCCAAGTCGGAGAGACCATTCTAACAAAAGATGCTCATGGGAAAATCAGCTATCGAAATGCCTCTACCGGAAAAATTACTCCCCAACAAAATACATTAAAAACACCTAAAGGAGCAACCTATGAACTCGTTTTAGCAGATGGCACATTGGTTAGTCTCAATACTGATTCTAAGCTAACTTATCCTTCTTCATTTGAATCGGGAGACCGTATCGTCGAGTTGGAAGGTGAAGCTTATTTTCGGGTAACAAAAACAAAAGACCACAAAGGTTTCATTGTTAAGACAAAAAACCAACAAACGAGGGTACTCGGTACAAAATTTAATATCAATGCTTATTCAGATGAAGAAGATGTCCGTACCAGTTTAGAAGAAGGTTCAGTGATTGTCTCCAAACAACACAGTGCAGTAAAATTAAGACCCAACGAGCAAGCATTTTCTGAGAACGGGAAGCTCCGTTCGAAGACCATTAATATAGACCAAGTGCTTAGTTGGAAAAGCGGTCAATTCTGCTTTGATGGGACAAATACATCGGAAGTATTTAAAGAAATCGCAAGGTGGTATGATATAGATGTCACGTATAATGGGACGAGCAATGCCGGTCAATATAGTGGAAAAATTCCACGGAACCTAAGTCTAGATAAGCTTATTCAGCTTTTAAATTATGCAAATATCCAAACAAAAGCGATTGTAGGGAAGAATAATAGAATCAACTTAATCATCACATAACCAAAATTATTACCGAAATGAAAAGCGAAAAACTACCACCCTAATACCTAGCTATTGATATCAATAAAGACGGATCCTGTTGGCGCAGAACCCGTCCAACTTATTGGTATTAAAGTATCGTCTAACTTCTAAATTATTAACACGTTAAAACCAAACGAATTTAATGAAATTTACCTTAACTCCGTTCATTAAGAAGGAGAAAGATTTTCATTCGACCAATTTGGATGCTAACCTAGCGTCCTATATATGGCGAATTTATGAAAAACAAAAGCCTCTTTGTGCGCGCCCTTTATCCAGATCTCTCATGAGGATCAACTTAATCACCCTACTACTAGGCCTAGGTCTGTCTCAAGTAGATGCAAACACCTATGCCCAACAGATTAGCTTAAAAAAGCAAAAATCGAGTCTGGAATCGATCTTGAAAAACCTCGAAAAACAAAGTGGTTATTCATTTTTTTACAAGAAAAATGAGATCAACCAGATTATCGACTTAACTGCTGAAATTAAGGATGCCCCCTTTAAACAAGCGTTAAATGTTATTCTTAACAAAGCAAATCTGTCTTATGACTTTTTTGATAAAACGGTAGTGATCAAAAAAAGTATAATGCCCCCCAAACAGCTTACCATGGTGACATCTGAGGCTGGAAGGTTTGTCTTGACTATACAGCAATACGTCAAAGGAAGAATCATCGACAGCGAAGGAAAACCAATTTCAGGGGCATCAATTCGTCTTAAAGAAGATGCACGAAAAGGGGTAATGAGCCTACCTGATGGCAGCTTTGCATTACCCATATCTTCACTAAACGAAATCCTGGTCATAACTTCCTTAGGCTACGAAAGGCAGGAAATTAAAGCGAGCTTAAACCAGGATAAAATGATTATCCGCTTAAAAAAACAAGAAAATGCCCTTGAGGAAGCTGTTGTTTCGACAGGTATTTTTAAGAAGGAAGACAAAAGTTTCACAGGAGCATCACGTACGATTACGACAAAAGAATTGCGACAATATGGTGCCAGAAACCTTGTGACCTCTTTACGTAATATTGATCCATCGTTTAATATAATCGAGAATAATCTTTTCGGTAACGATCCTAATCGACTTCCAGAAATTCAGATGCGGGGAAATTCCAGTATCCCAAATGTGAATGAAATTCAAAGCGAATCTGCAAGTCAGCTTAACACACCACTGATTGTTTTAGATGGTTTCCAGACATCGCTTCAGGCACTTATCGATATTAATGAAAACGATGTCGCTTCTATTACCCTCTTGAAAGACGCTGCAGCGACTGCACTCTACGGTTCCCGAGGTGCTAATGGTGTCATCGTCATTACAACAAAACTTCCGAGACCGGGTAAATTACGTTTAAGTTTTGGATCAGAGCTAAAGGTTGAAAATGCTGACTTATCGGCTTACCACCTCCTTAATGCAAGAAACAAACTCGAGTTGGAACGTATTACCGGACTTTATGACTCTCCAAACGCAAGTACCGACATTCCGAATAAACGTTATTATAATTTTCTGTTAGATGAAGTTAATAGCGGCGTAGAAACGGACTGGATGGCTATTCCACTGCGCACATCCTACGCATTAAGAAGTAATTTAAGATTAGAAGGCGGTGATAATCAGTTCCGATATTCAGCCGGTATTCAAAATAACAATACAGCCGGTGTAATGAAAGGTTCTTCCAGAAATACACTGAATGGATCTATCACCCTATCTTATACCTACAAAAATTTGATATTTAGAAATTATTTAAACATCAATAATATTAAGAATCAGCAGTCACCATATGGATCATTCAGCGATTATTTCGACCTCAATCCGTATTGGCGTCCTTATGATAAAGATGGAAATGTAAATAAAGTATTAGGTGATCCGGGTACAAGTGATTATTCAAATATATGGACTACCCTCCCAACGAACCCATTATATAATGCGACTCTAAAAACATTTGACAAAGGAGATCAAACAGATATAACCAATCAGACTGCTGTCGAATGGTCGATTCAAGAAGGATTAAGATTAATTGGTAAATTCAGCTTTACGAAATCTGATAAACAGTCCGATACGTTTAAACCGGCAGAACATACTGACTTTGCCAATTATACTGGAGTTGATGTCTTTAGAAAAGGAGCTTATTGGATTGGTCTCAATCGTGGAATGAAATACGAAGGAGCTTTAAATCTATCCTATAGCAAAAAAATAAAAGAAAAACATCAGATTTTTGTCGGAACGGAGGCGAATATTTTTCAGGATAACACCTCCCAACTTACAAACGCCGCAGAAGGTTTTCCAAACAGTGATCTTGATTTTCCATCGATGGCATTGCAATATATGAAGGATGGAAAACCTTCAGGAAAAGAATACTACTATCGTACTGTAGGTTTTGTTGGAAATGCAAACTATAATTATGACAACCGCTATTTTATTGACGGAACATTCCGCATGGATGGCTCATCACAATTCGGTGCCAACAAGCGTTTTGCGCCGTTTTGGTCAGCAGGTCTCGGCTGGAATTTACATGAAGAAAAATTCTTTAAAAAGAATGAGGTAGTCAACCGACTTAAATTGCGTGGGTCAGTAGGGACATCCGGGTCTACAAAATTCAATACTTACCAGGCGTTGACTACTTATGGCTACTACACTTCCGATAGATATTATAATTGGCTGGGAGCTTATGTCTTGGGTCTGGGCAATCCGGATCTAAAATGGCAGCAGGTGCTTAAATACAATATCGGAACCGACATCGACCTTTTCGACCGTTATGTAACACTACAGGCCAACTACTATATTGAAAATACCAATGACCTCGTTTCGTCGGTTAATACCCCCGCATCAACAGGTGTCGATTACTACACCGCCAACATCGGAAAATTACGAAATAAAGGATTCGAGTTATATGCGACAGTTTATCTGATGAAAAAACCAACAGGTCTAACCTGGTCAGTTTCGGGATCAGTATTACATAACAAAAATAAGGTACTTGAAACTTCACAAGCATTAAAAGACGCGCAGAAAACACTTCAGGGGGATCTCTATAATGCCAACAAAATGTACATCGAGGGATATTCCAGCAACGCTATTTGGGTAGTCCCATCCCTCGGAATAGACCCGAGCACAGGTAAAGAGCTTTATCTCGCTGCTGACGGCACACCAACTTACACCTGGGCCTCAAAAGATGTTACTGCTGTCGGAAACACCGACCCTAAAGTTTGGGGTAATTTCAATACGATGTTACGCTACAAAGGATTTACGTTTACCGCTTCATTGGGTTACCGTTTTGGAGGTCAGGCTTACAATAGAACCCTAGCTGAACGAGTCGAAACCAGCAGTTACAAATATAATGTTGATGAACGTGTCTATACTGGCCGATGGCAAAATCCTGGCGATTATGCGCCATTCAAAGGCCTTTTAAATACAAACCCAACCTATAAAACGTCCCGGTTTGTCCAAGATGAAAACACCATATATGCGAGAAGTTTCAACTTCCAATATGATTTTCGTTATATGAACTGGGTAAAGAAAATTGGCTTCGAAAACATCAACATAGGACTGGATGTATCTGATCCATTTATCATTTCTAGTATCCGTCAAGAACGAGGAACAAATTATCCTTTTTCAAGGCAGGTAACTTTTAGTCTTAACGCAACATTTTAATAAAATGAAAAAACACATCATAATAGTAGGTCTGATTGGATCCATATTTTTGAGCTCATGCAATAAATTTTTGGACGTCCTGCCACGGACACAAATACCCGCCGATAAATTATTCAATTCCGAGCAAGGTTTTAAAGATGCATTAGCAGGTGTTTACATTTCTGCAAAAAGTAATACAACCTATGGGAAGGCCTTAACTTTTGGTACAATAGAAAGTTTAATCTCGAGCTGGGATGTGACCACAAATACCCTAGAACAGCAGTTGGGCCTTTTCAATTACTCCGACAATCGCGTAATTGATCAATTTAATGCCATATTTGCCAAGCAATATGCAACAATTGCGGCAATAAACGCTATACTCCAAAATCTTGAATCCAATAAAGCTATTTTTAAAACCGATGGTGTATATCAGGTAATCAAAGCAGAATGCCTGGGTTTACGCGCTTATATCCACTTTGATCTTATGCGCCTTTATGGCCCCATACCCACTGAATCTGGGATTGGAAATCAGCTCGCCTATGTAACCGAATTCAACAGAGAAATCCATCAGCATATTTCTTATGAAGAATATAAAAGCAAAATTTTCACTGATCTGAAACAAGCGGAAGAACTCATCAGGGAGTTTGATCCGATGCTTTCCTATTCGATGAATGATGTTAGAAATCCAAATGGCGCCGGAAGCAATTATAAGCCACTGGATGATTTTATGTCGTATAGAAATATGCGCTTCAATTACTATGCGATGAAGGCTCTAGAAGCTCGTGCAAGTTTATGGTATGGTGAGAAACAAAATGCATACAACGCAGCAAAAGAAGTTGTCGATGCAAAAGACACGAATGGAGATCTGAAATTTAAATTAGCAACCGGAAAAGAATTTACGGCAACCAATTACATTCTTACATCTGAACAGATATTTGGGCTCTACGCTTTTGATTTAGCGAAAACCTATACTGATAACTTTGGCAATGCGACATATCGCAAGGGAACGTCTGCAACAACTATTACAAATCAATTATATGGTAATACTGGAACTGATTTTAGAGAATCATCGCTTTGGAATATGATTACGCTGGCAAATGGCTCCAAATACAATGTGATTAGAAAATTCTGGGTCACCGCAGATAATGTAACCGTTTTAGCAGATTACAAACAACTTCCAATGATACGCACCAGTGAGCTTTATCTCATACTGGCAGAGACAGCACCTTTCACTGAAGGCGTGGAATATCTTAAAACCTTTAGAACAAATCGGAATATATCTGGACTGGCAATACCTGGGGATTTACCAACACTACAAAACGAGATTATAAAGGAGTACCGAAAGGAATTCTATGGAGAAGGACAGGCTTTTTATGCTTACAAAAGACTGAATATCCCAAAACCGCAAATATTGTTTGCGCCCTCAAATGCCGTGGTCAATTACCTCTTGCCCATGCCAACAGTTGAATCAATTAATTAATAGCACTATGAAACCATATTTTTTACTAATTATAGTTGGTATTGTATGCATCTCGTTCAATAGCTGCAAAAAGGACCAATATTACATATTTGATGATATCCCAAGAGCACAGTTCGGTCCTCCAATTTCGAATCTTAAACTTAATGAATATACAGATTCGTTAAAATCTGAAACGTTCTTTTACGAAGCAGAGCATATACATCAGGATACCGTGTATTTTGATATTTATACCGTCGGAGAAACATCGAAAAAAGACCGGAAATACCAGCTCCAGCAAATGGAACTAAAAGGCGTGGAAAATGCTGTCCCAGGAAAACACTTTATCCCATTTGATGATCCTGCTGTTGCTGATCTCTATGTTATCAAATCCGACTCTGTACACGCAAGAGTACCGATCGTTATTTTAAGAGATGGCGAGTTAAAAAGCAAAACAGTCAATCTTGGCATTTCCATTGTCGCTAACGCCAATTTTGCTATTGGTGAGCCCACTAAATCTTGGCGAAAACTACAATTTACCGATCGTCTCAGCCAACCTAACGCCTGGACAACCTCTTACTCCACGTATTATTTCGGAGCATACAGTGTTCGGAAACATGAATTCATGATTGAGGTCACAGGTCAGCGTTGGGATCAAAACTTTATAGCTTCCCTACCATTAGATCAAATGAACTATTATAAATCTGTACTCGGGATGGCTGTGATAGATTACAATAAGCAACATCCGAACACTCCTTTGCGGGCTGAGAACGGAGATCTCATTACCTTCCCTAATTAAACTCTATCCATGAAAAAGATAAATATTTACATATTAATCCTTGGTTGCTTAGCTATTTTATCCTGTTCAAAAGATAAAAGCAACTATGATTATAGCGAAACCGAGCATATTGATATCGAAGGTATTGAATCAAAATATGCGGTCATCTCTCTAAAAGACACGTTAAAAATTTCCCCCACAGCAAAATCAAATAAAGATGGTGAATTAGAATATAAATGGGGATTTTACGAAACCAATGTTCAAGGAAGAGCTGAACCTATGGACACAATCGCCCGTAGCCAAAACCTACGCTATTTTATCACTGAGGATGCCAAGGACTGGGTAGCAGTCTGTATCGTTAAAAACAAAAAAACAGGCTATAGCCAGTACAAAACCGCCACAGTAACTGTAAGTACACAGTTTACAAGGGGCTGGTATATCCTTAAAGATGATGGTACCAATTCAGATTTGGATCTTTACCTTACCCCACAAAATAATTTGGTAAATGGAAAAATCGAAAATGTTTACAGTACAGCAAATAATCAAAAAATAGAAGGCAAAGGCAATTTTATTAGCTTTTCATCCAGTTATAAAAGTAACATCCTAAATCCTTCCTCTTATTCAAATACACGAGCATTATTCCTCACCACAGAAAAAGATATCCAAACAGTGAATGTCAATAATCTAAAAAAAATCAGAGACAAGCAGAATCTATTCTTGGGCGGTGGACAACAGATAACTGGTAACACGGGAGCTTTCTTGGGGAGTACGGCTAATTATGTCCTCAATAATGGGCAATTATACAATATCTATGCAATGAGTTCCAATACAGGACAATTTGGCAATAAAGCCATGATAGATGGAAATAATAGCAACTATGAATTGTCTAAATATATGATCTCGAGTGGTAGCAATGACCCCATTTTATTTGACAATCTAGGGGGAAATTTCACAACACTTGGTAATGGTTATGGATCTACCATGACTATATTTTCAAATGATGCTGCCAATGATTTCAATACAGCAAATAACAACCAGAAAGCGCTGTTTCTAGGAATGAAGTCCAATGTTTACTTAGCTGCACCTGATTACTACTACAAAACTGTTGGATATGCAATATTACAGGACAAAACTGATCCTACCCAAAAATCGCTCTGCGCTTTGGAGAAAAAGCAGTACGTGTTGTCTATAAAAAAAGAGGTAATTGATCCTTCATCCAAACTATATAATGCAAGTCTGTATACATTGCTCTTGGACGACGAGAACTTAATGTACTTTGTCAATAATAATCAATTATACAGTAGAAATTTAAGTAACGGATTTGAACAATTACAATTTAGTGCACCAGGAGGCGAACAGGTTACTTTTATCAAACATCTGAAATATTCAGAATCAGGATATGCTTTCAACTTCGTCGTCGTTGGTACAAAAGTTGGATCGAACTACAAGATTAGAATGTTTACAAAAAATTCTGGGAATCTAGATTCGAATCCAGTCCAAACACTTGAGGGAGCCGGTACTGCACGGGCGATAATCTATATTGCTCCCGCCGTCTCTGACTATACCTATCCATCGACCTATTAGTTCCATTCATAAAAAAAGAAATGAAAAAACACATCATAACTTCATTAACAATACTTGCCGCAAGTACGGCTTTTGCTCAATCACCCGTTCAGATCAAAGGAACATTTGACAAAGAATTTATCAAACCGGTCAAACTCTTCAAGGTTGTCGAAGGTGACATGGAAGAGATCGCTTCGGCACAGCCACAATTGAATAAAAAGTTCGGCTTCACTTTCTACCCTGAATACGAAGGGTTTTATGCCATTGGTTCAGGGACAACAGGTAGTCAGACAGAAAATAATATTTTTTATTTCAAACCTGGCGATCAACTCGAGTTCATCATTTCCGAAAACAACTACCAGTTGACTGGCTCAAATAACAGTAAAGAAAATCAAATTCTTAACCGTTGGCACAACGAAGTTACCCCAATAGAACAGAAAGCCTTCAATTGGATGAAAGTCCAAAGTACTTTTGTCGATTTCTTCCCAGATTTAGAGACCGTAGTTGCGAAAGCAAATACTTTCACGAAAAATAATAAAAGCGGAAACTCCAAATTTGACAGCAGATTACAAGATTATATCCAATGGGATCTTGCTGCCAATGCCACAAACTTTCTCAATACCCCACGTTCGGCACACCCTGCAGTAGAAGAATATGCGGATTACTACAAGAATCTAACATTGGCCAAGTTCGCAAAAAATGCATCTTTAGTATATCAAACCCCTTGGGCAAACCGTACTTTAAATGCAATCTCATTTGTATCTCGTCGTGCGGCTAATATTCCTCCCGGAAAAGGTATCACTGGCCTCCAGCAAGATATGGATTTCCTCCCCAATGACACGTTAAAAGGTGATGCTATACTGAGTTATCTAGCCAGACAAAAAGATTATGCCAGTTACAAGGAAGCTGCAGATAAATATCAGTCGTATTTTCTGACAGCAAGTCAAAAGAAACGCGCCACTGCGATCATGAACAACATGGCACAATTAAAAAGCGGAGACCAAGGGCTTAACTTTTCTTTTCCTGACAATAACGGAAAAACCATAAAATTCGCCGATTTAAAGGGAAAAGTAGTTTTGATCGACGTATGGGCAACCTGGTGCGGTCCCTGCAAAGCAGAGATACCACATCTCAAAAAGCTTGAACAAGAATTACACGGAACCGATGTTCAAGTAGTGAGCATCTCCGTTGATGAGGAAAAAGATAAAGCCAAATGGCTAAAAATGATTAAAGACGAGCAACTCGGTGGTCTTCAGCTTTTTGCTTCCGGATGGGGTGATTTTGCCAAATATTACAAAATCACAGGCATTCCACGCTTTATGGTTTTCGACAAACAAGGTAAAGTTGTCACCATAGATTCACCACGTCCATCGAGCCCAGAATTAAAACAGCTCCTCGAAAAAGTATTAGCAACGAAATAGGTATGAACAAACTTTGGATTTACTTTCTATTTTTAACGTTATCCCCCTCGCTTCTATCTGCGCAGGGAGATAACGTTACAATCAAAGGAAAAATTACATCGTCTGCAGCAGATCCTGCCACGAAGTTAAGCGTTTCTTTTATAGATTATCAAGGTAAAAGGCAAGGCTTTTCAGCTCCAATAAATGATGGATCATTTGAAATCGAGATCCCAAAACAAGCACGGGTAGTTGATGCTACCTTAAGGACTATTGGCAAAGATCCAAACGCCAGCGCGTTACAACAGGTCATGCGTCATCCACTCAATGTGTTTATTTTTAAAGATGACATTCTTATAGATGGCAATGCCGAGGAACTTGATTTAGCGCAGGTCAAAGGTGGAGAGGAAAACAATGAATATAATAATCTGCGTCAGTCTACAGCGGGATTTGTAAAGCAAAAAAATAGATTATACAGTCCAATTCTCGAGGGAAAAATAAGTACTGAATCTCCAGAAGGTAAAACGATACTCGAACAGCTTAGTCAATTGGGTAAAAAAGAAAATGACCTTCAGAAAAAATTCATAGAAAATTACACTGAATCCTATGTCAGTTTATTTTTGCTTTACAGAATGAAGTCTAGCTATACTTCCGAAGACTATAAATTAGCATTTAATCGTCTTGCTTCGAATTACAAATCAACAGACATGGGTAAAGCAATAGCGTCGACAATTGCAAAAGAAACCGTGACTGCGAAAGGGAAAGCAGCACCACTATTTACACGGACAACTGCCCACGGAACGCCTTTTAATTTGGAAAAGATGCAAGGCCGCGTTATTCTGCTGGACTTTTGGGGCAGTTGGTGTGGTCCATGCCGTGCAAGTATGCCACACCTCCAACAGCTTTACAGTCGTTACAAAAACAAAGGCTTTGAAATTATCGGTATTGCCCAAGAACGAGGTAAAACAATTGATGAGTCAAAAAACAGCTGGTACAAAGCTATAGAAGAACTCCGTTTACCTTGGACAAATGTGCTAAATAACGAGAACAAGGAGCAAATGGATATTGTAAAAGAATATCAGATCAGCGGTTTTCCAACAAAAATTCTAGTGGATGAAAATGGAAAAATCATTTTACGAGTTGTTGCCTCAGCAACAGATGATATTGACATTGCACTGAAAAAGATCTACGGCTACTAACCTAATGAGATCAATTACTAAAGACAATAACTTAAAACCATGCCTTATAAACCAATAATCAAAGCCGGAAGCATCTTACTGTTAACAGCCTGGGCATCATGGTCAAAAGCTCAGCTAGCGGCACAACTACCAGCTAAACTACTGACCTGTTTTGAACAGAAAGACACCTCTATGATAACAGGTGAACTCGCACCCAATTTCTCCGTAGCGGGGCATACTGGTGCAGGAGCCAATTTTCGTATAAACCAAATTATCAAAAACTACCCCCTAAAAGCTGTACATATTGTCTCTGAGAAAAAAACAAAAAGAGGGACATTACTTCAAATAGAGGTCACAGATGCCAAGGGTAAGACAACAAGCAATCAGGCGCTAGTCGATAACAAGGGGAAGCTGATCTACTTCAGCCTTTTTGATCAACTTTATGGACTAAAAAGAGAAAGTAAGCCCAAATTACGGGCGGTCATTCCGTTTGAAAACAAGAATGGATCCATTTACCTGCAGGTAAAAATCAATGGATACGAAAAGCCATTAAGACTCCTGTTTGACACTGGAGCAGATGGCATGGCCGTCAACCAGCAACTTGCTGAGGCTATTGGCCTAAAGGTAACCCGTGAGAACAACGCTTCAGTCGTCGGTGGCAATACAAAGATTCAGGTATCTGACAACAACAGTATTCTATTGGACACGCTTAAGCTAGCGGGACAGGGTATCGCTATCTTTCCCGAAATGGGCAAAGAAGGAGATGGGATTATCGGCAATACTTTGATACGCCAATTTATCACGCATATCGACTACGATAAAAACACGATTTCATTGTACGATTTCGGAGATTTTCAATACAAAGGTAAGGGAACTGCGGTACCGATTACAATGCCTGCTGGTGTAATGATTTTGCCTGGACAGCTTGAGATCGTCAAGGACAAGAGCTACTCGGGGCATTTTGTTTTCGACACAGGTGCTTCCTATGACTTGATCTGCTTCCGTCCTTTTGTACGCCAAAACAAACTGTTAGTCAGCGGATTTAAACCGGAAGCACAGGCTGCAACCGTAAGCATGGGAGTTTCCTCTCCCACCTTTGCGGGCAAAAGCTACCAATTTGCCATTTCTCCGCTGCCCCCAATGCAAGGCTTGCCTGTCACACTAATGGGCGGTAGTGCTGGAAATGAACAATGGCAACCTGGTTTCGATGGTTCAATTGGCGTTCGCCTATTAAGCCGCTATAATATCACCATAAATTTGGCGGAAAGTGAGGTATATTTCTCCCCCAATAGATTACATGCCCATCCACAGGATTTTTTAGTTAAGAGTTATCAGTTTGGCTGGGATAATACCGGGAAGTTGAAAGCACTTGGAGTCGTAGGAGCCGCCGAAAATCCAACCGGTCTGAAAACAGGAGATTTGATTCAACGCATAGACAAGTATACGGTCGATCAATTGAAAAAGAATCCAACCCTGATAGATGAGATTCGATTAAAGGCAGGAGGAGAATCTATTTCGATTACCACAACTGACGATAATATCGTAAACATCTAATCAAGTTAAAAAGATATACTACCCTTAATTCTCAAAACAAATTATATGAAAAAGCTTATTTTTTATATTATCATAGCCTATTTTGGCATATTCTTTTCAAACACTGCAATTGCCCAGGAAAAAATCTTCCAAGGCAGTTATGCGGAATGTCAAGCCCTGGCAAAAAAGGAAAACAAACTCATTCTGATCGATCTGTACTTTGTTGGTTGTATGCCTTGTGCAGAAATGGACAAACAAGTATTCCCGGATCCAGTTGTTATGAAGGAACTCAACGACAATTATATTCTGTACAAAACAGATGTAATGAAAGAGACAGATGGGAAGAAATTAGCCCGTAAGTACGCTGCCCCAGGATTTCCGACCTACGTTATTGTAAGCCCCGAAGGCAAAACAATACTGACAGAATCAGGTTTCTTTGGCGTAGACCGATTTGTCCCTTTGTTAAAGGAAGCTGTCCAACGAAATAAATCTAACCAATACCTCGCATTTAACAATACTTTGGACAACAGTTATCCTGCAGCTTATAGCGAGCGTTTTATTAAAACCGGAGAAAAACATGATTTTGCGGAATTAGAAGCATATCTCGAGCAACAAAAGGACTTGTTCAATGAGACAGCTTTCTTGGCCAATAGTGTCACTTACTTTGCGAAATACAATAATTGGGCTTACGACAATCTTCCAAAATTGATTAAACTATACGGCGGAAATCTACTCCGCAACAAAATTTCAACAATTGCCAAAACAAAAAGTAAACAATACGGGGTAGCACAGCAATTGGATAGTTTAACGACGATGCTAGCTTATATACGTCCCACGTTCAATAAAAAATTATGGGCGGTATTTTTACCCGGATTCGTTGCTAGTTATTATGCTGGCTCCCAAAATGCTGCCAGCTATTTTATGCTGATCGACCAATATAAACTCTATCCTACTTGGGATGAACGGAGCAATGCCTTCGGACCGGTCATTATTGATCAGTCAAAAAATCCGACAATCCTGAAATCTATACGAGCGGAATATCTAGCAGCAGAACAACGGAAAAAACTGGATCAAGTGGATAACTATCGGCTGACGCTATTACATTACTACCTAAAAGATTTTGATAAGGCTTCCAGCTGTATGAAAAGATTATTAAAATCAGATTCAACATCTCCGTTCCTTACCATAGACAAAAAAGACTTGCAAGACTTAAATGAAGCGATTTCAAAAAAAGATGCCAGTTTATTTAAAGCAAAAGATATTAAGAAAATAATTCCATTTAAATTAAGCTAACAATCTATATCATGATTAGAAAAACCATTCTATTATTCACAACTATCATTTCCTCTCTTGTGGCGCTCGCCCAGCAGCCGAGCAACATTACCGGAACAACAGATCCAGCAAAAGTAAAACGTGTCGGACTATTTAAAGTATTCAATGGTCGTTTAAAGGAAATTGCCACATCTATTCCCGATGCATCGGGACGATTTGCATTTCGCTTTACTCCTGAATATGAAGGCTTGTACTCCGTTGGTAGCGGGAATGCCCAGAACCAACAAGGACTTTTCCGTTTTTACTTCAAAGGAAATGAAGAGCTAAATCTAAAACTGAGTCAAAGTGACTATGAATTAACGGGGAAAAACAGTCCAGAGAATGAGATGCTATACGCTTGGGACAAACAGTCAAAAACTTTTCATGACAAGGGCACAACTCCGGGCGGAATGAGCACTTATGTTGATTTCTTCCCTGAAGTTGAGCAATTCAAAGGAAAACTGGATGCCATCAAAAAGAGTGCAAAAACAGGGAATCCGAATTTTGACAAATTCTTTCCCGAACTAGTTGATTATGATTTTGCTTATTATGCGATCTCTTATCTTTACATGCCGCGTACAGCCCACCCAAGCAAAGAGGAAATGAGCGATTTTTATACACAATTCAACGCTGATCGATACCTGACAACTGAATTATTAAAATTTCCCTACGGCGACCGCTTTATGAGCAATATGATTTATCGCAAGCTGGATCTGTCAACAAAACCAACATTTGATCAACAAGTTGCGGCAATCGGACCAGATGTACTGAAAGGACAATATGTATTGCAGCGACTTGAGGGGGCACGCTCCTATGGCGACTTTCAGGAAATGAATGAAAAATACAAAAAGTATTTTACGCTACCTGAGCAAATCGAACGGGCAAAAGTGGTAGAAGCTCGATTAGTCGAAACAAAAACAGGTGTACCTGCTTTCCAGTTTAACTATCCAGATATAAATGGTAAAAATACGAGTCTTGCAGACCTTAAAGGCAAAGTTGTCTTGATTGACATGTGGGCGACCTGGTGTGGTCCATGCCGGGCAGAAGAACCTCATTGGGAAAAATTAAACGAAGAATTTAGAGGAAAGCCTGTCGCATTTGTAGGTGTATCTGTAGATCAGGATAAGCCCAAATGGGATACCTATGTGAAAGAGAAAAAACTAAAAGGTATTCAGCTACACGCTGGTTCAGATAACGAACTTTCCAATGCTTACAAAGTCAATTCTATACCACGTTATATATTAATTGACAAAGCCGGAAAACTCATCACTCCAGATAGCCCAAGACCAAGCGATCCCAAATTAAAAGCTTTGATTGAAGAATGGATTAAAAAATAAAAGCCGAATATCAACGAAGCTAAAACACGAAAGCCCCCAGTTCAACTAAAACTGGGGGCTTTTATTTTTTAACAAATATGCTAATCATATCCTTTTCAACAGCCGACATCTGTTGATTTTTATCCCAATTGTGGATCAGTCTTCGAATGGCTCCCCGTTTCTACACGACCGGCAAATTGGCGAACAAATTTACTTCCAACAATCTGCAAAGTAACATCATACCAACCACTCACTTTCTGAGCTTCTACAACCCACTTGATGGATTTACCAGCCCCCAGGATGGTATTTTTCTTCCAAGAACTGTAGGCGTTATCTTTCACCTGTACATGAAGTGCTTTGTCTCCTCTATTGCTCACTTCCAAGATGAGGTTTCCTGTAGGAACTCCTTTCTTCCCGATCTCATAGGTGGCGACAACAGACAAAGACTCCCCATCACCTTTAAAGCTACGCATAAATCCATTTGGCCCGTATACTGTCAAATCATAATAACCGTCTTTAAAGTCAGCTCTGTTCCAGTCAAAACTCAACTCCTGGCCAGCAATAACCGCAAATGGCCAAAAACTTACACCATCTTTATAACTTGGTCCACTATACACATTAAAAGGGCTGCTCAGGGATTTAGCTCCGAAAATCTTATTACCCGCGGACATCGTCAGTTTTACCTTGTCCTTATCAATAGATTCACTCGAATACAATTCATATGCCAGCGCATTAGAATTTTTTTGACCTTTTTCCTGTCTTGCCAATTGTGCAGCTTTTCCAGTAGCCTTCAAAGCTTGCATCTCATCTGCAGTCCATACATGGAAATTATTCGGTAGCGGTTTCGATTTGGCTTGATCAATTGCATAGATCTGTTGATTGCGATCCAAGAATGGCAGTTCTACAGCAGTTCCGCCTTCTGCCTTACGAAATACCGAAGTCAGATCTCCGGTTATAGCACGTCGCCAAGAACTGATATTCTGTTCTTTCACATCCTTACCAAGCTTCTTATCGAAGAAATACTCCATAAATTGAATGGTCGAAGTGATATCGCAGACCTCCGAATTTACCCAGCCGCCTTTGCTCCAAGGAGACGCAATGATCAAAGGCACCCGATAGCCCAAACCAACCGGTCCCTCCGTGGCATGCTCCTTCTTCTCACCACTGGCCAGCTCCTGCTCCAAACTCACATATTCATCACGATAATCCAATCCGGCGGAAGTTTTTCCCGATCGGACATCTGCCGGATTAGGAGCTACAAACGGCGGAATATGATCAAAGTAACCATCATTTTCGTCGTAGTTCAGTATAAAAACAGTCTTCTTCCAAATCTCCGGATTTTCGGTCAGTATATTCAAGATTTCGGACACATACCAAGCCCCATACATCGGTGCACTAGGGTGATCAGAAAAACATTGTGGCGCAACCAGCCAAGATACAGTAGGTAAATTCCCAGACTTCACATCTTTCCGAAACTGATGTAATACATCCCCTTTTGGTACAGTAATCTGTTCTCCTTCATGTAATACTGAAGTCGTCTCACGATAGAACGCGTCATCCTCATTTGTCTGAAAAGCGCGCTCATGCAAAGCGATTTGCTCCTTAGGAAGTTGTTGGAATGCCTGTTCAGTGAGTCGTTCCAGTTGTTTCTTATAGCTGCTCAGCTGCTCTTGTTTTTGTTTAAGCTTATTTTGGGTTTTCTGTACACTTTCGGTTCCATTATTCGCCAATGCTTTTTCAAGCTCCTGGATCTCAGTAGGCAGTTCAACGACACGCTTACGCATAAATTCCAAGTGGCTTTTTTTGAATTCAATATGGTATTGTGAAAACCACTCTAAGTTATTGTCTGTAAAATTACCTAACCATTCTTCTCCATTAAGACCACTCTCCATACTGACTTCATTCTGATATACCTTCCAAGGGATACCCGCAGCTTCCAGACGTTCAGGAAAAGTTTTCCAATGCGCCCAACGGTTGAAATAAATATCCGAATTACGGATCAACGGTTTTGCTCCTTTATTGGGCACACAAGTGCCTGTCCAGAAAAAATGACGATTGGTTGTCGTACCTGTAATGGAAGAACAAAAATGCTGGTCACAGATGGTAAACGCATCGGCTAATGCATAATAGAAGGGTATATCTTCACGGGTATAATAGCCCATGGTCAACGGGATCTCACTCAGCACTTTTCCACCGGGACGCTTTGCTTCAATCCAATTATCATGCTTACCCTGGTTACGTGCTGCCATTTGATTTTCCCATGAATGTGGAAGATTTCCTGTCCAGGCTGCATTGGAATTCTTGATATCCAATCGAAAGGGTGAGTAGGTCTTCCCTGAAGCTGAAGCCTGCAACCAAACCGGATTTCCACTAGGCAACTCGATCGCTCTTGGATCATTAAATCCCCGAACCCCGCTCAGTGTACCAAAACTATGGTCAAAGGAGCGATTTTCCTGCATTAACAAAACAATATGCTCGGCATCTAAAACAGAACTCCCCACAACAGGTTCAATCGCTAAAGCACGCTGTATCGCATCCGGTACAGCACTCTGTAAGCCAAAAACCCCAGCCAACAAGGAGGCCTTCTTTATAAAGTCTCTTCTACTATCCATAAAAACAGCTATTATATCTCTTATAAATTCAATGGTCTATCAGCGAATATATTCATTCGCTGGCGCTTTTCATATAACGTTTTTAACAAAAATCCCCGCACACGATTGATCTCATGCGCAGGGATAGTTTTACAATAATAATTCAACAGATCAAAGTATTACCTATTTTAAGATCCACATCAATTGATTGACATTATCTACACCCTCAAATTGTCTGGACACCGCAGCATCCACATTCTCCGTGTTGTAATCATACTCAACAGCAGGATATCTCCAGCGAACCGGTATTTTGCCCGTTGCCTCCGAATTCAAGCTTGTCTCGGGATTGATTTTCCATTTTGGATATCCTGTTCTTCTATAATCATAATAGGTATTAAACTCCGACTGCAGAAAACTGGCAAGATATTTTTGGGTAATGATTTCCTCAATTTGCGACTCTGTTCCAGTAGGCAATGTCAAACCACCGACATAGGTACTGATATAAGCTGCATCCAAGGGCATCCCATGATGAAACTGGGCTGTATTAGGTGTATTATCAAAGATAAATTGCATAGATGCTTCCACTCCCTTTTTGTGCCACGCCAATGCAGGTTCATTTATCCAGCCACGAACAGCTGCTTCAGCGATGATAAAACAAAGCTGTGCATACGAAAGCTGTTGTGTAGGCTCTCCTGTTACGACCTCAGTATAACGATCATTCAGTTTTGAATAGTCGTTGGAATTTTTAATATCCAGAATATTATCATATTTCAACGATGGATCAATGCCAACGTAGGCATCGTAGTTAGCCGCTGTCATTCCGCCAGTAATCTTTTTAGGTGAAGGGTTTCCATAATAGAATAGACGACGATCCGAGCGCGTTTTCAATCTATCTACGATTTCAGTAGACATGGTCGGATAGATGGTAAAGTTATTCCCAACTTTATAAAAAGGGTATTGTTGTCCACTTTTATCCGAACGTATCAGCTGGTAATTATCAGCATTTGCTGTAAAAATTGGCTTATTGGCAAGTATCTGCTGAAAACGATTTTTGATATTTAAATCCGCATCACCTACTTTCTTGCTCAGCTGCATTAAAACATTTAAGGTATAACTATTGACCAATTTGCGCCATTTTGTGGTATTTCCTCCATAAAGAGGGTCTCCAGCAAAATTTTCACCAGCTGCAAAGGCCTGATCAGCCAATTCCAATTCTTTTAGAATCCCGATAAATACCTCCTTTTGTGTATCGTATTTAGGGAAGTATTGCTTATCCGTTTCTCCTTTTAAAGCATCGTTATAAGGTATATCCCCTAAATCCATGGTCGCTTCAAAGAATTTGACGGCACGGGCAAAATACATTAAACCCCCATAGGATTTAGCCAATTTCTCTGAAGTGGCGAATTGAGGCATGAACTGCGCATCATTTATTGCGCTAAAGCTCAGTGATCCTGCTCCGAAACCGTTATATTGATATGACTCCACAAATTCTGTCCAAACAACATTTTTGTTGAGCATATAAGGCTGTAGAAAACCTTTTTGTGAGGGCTGGTTAGCAAGGTGTAGTATTATCCGTGTGGCGATCATGCCCGAAGTCACCTTGTCCGTCGCTTCAGGATTGGTATTGATCTCTTCAAACTTGGAACAGGATATTGTTGTCCCAAAGAGTCCGATTAATAAATATGTGACTATTTTTTTCATTTGTAATCCGTGTTAAAAGTGTAAGATTAGAAACTAAGGCTTATGTTAAAACCAAGGTAACGCATCGATGGAGAGTTCAGATCTTCAGAACCTGCATCCGGATCAGAGAATCGATACTCTTTTGTCCATAAAAACAAATTCTGTCCAGTAACACCAATGCTTGCCTTTTTGGCTTTAAATCGGGAAGCTACTTCTCTCGGCAAATTGTAACTTAATGAAACCTCTCTTAGTTTAATAAATGTTTCATCCCAAATATTTTGCGTGCCCGAATAAGCTCTTTTCCAATAGTTTTCATAAGACACAACAGTTTCATTCGGCGCAAAAACACGTGTATCCTTGATAATCTGACCATATTTATCGTAGCTTACCTCTCCAGATACAATTTTCACGCCTTTACCTACAAAAGTACGCTTGCCATTAACCACTTCTTCATAGCGCTCTTTCGTATCGGAATCAGGATGTGCTCCCGTTTGCCATAGACGCGCATTCATATTGGAATAGGACAAACCTTTGATGCGACCATCAAAACTAAAAGAGAGGCTAAAATCTTTGTATTGAAATTGATTGGTAATTCCCCAGAACCATTTCGGTGCTGTGTAACCAAACAATCGCGCTGTATGTACAGCACTGATGGGCATTCCGGCAGCATTGTGAATAATCTCTCCATCCGGTGAGCGTTCCCAGTCCCGTGTCACATAATGATCTGTACGCATACCTTCTTTTATATAGAGTGCATCCGCTGTATAATCTGGGTCAAGTTTATGATAATATTGCAGATTTTGCGATAGATTCCCATTGACAGACCACTCAAAATTCTCTCTCCGAATCGGAACCCCGCCTAAAGAGATCTCATGACCTCGGGTCATACGTTCCTCTTTCAAATTGATCAGACGAGCCCTAAAACCTGTCGTGTGCGATATATTGCTGTAATTGGAGTTCGAGATATCAGCTTTGATATTATAGCGTCTTCTGGCGTAGTAGGTGTAATTTCCCGTCAAACGGCTGTTTAAAACAGCCCATTCCAATCCGAACTCCGCCATATCTTCCTTGGTCGGATTGATGGAATAGTCCTTTATAATATTCGGATACGAAGCTGTAGTCATACCATCCCAAACATTATTACTCACGCCAAACGTTTGGTTAATTTCATATGGATCAGGCGGATATACCGTAGATGCCCAAGAACCTCTTACTTTCAATAAATTCAGCCAATTTGGCTTTTGAATGAGGTCCGACACCACCACACTTCCTGATACTGATGGATAAAAATAAGACTTATCCGGCAACATCGAATACCAGTCATTACGGGCAGTACCTTCAATGAATACCGCATTGCGCCATGATAACGATAGTCGACTGTATATACCATTACGCATTTCCTTGGTTTTACCCTCTACAGCGGAAACAGGTCCTGTGGAGTTACGCAGGGAATAAAATCCGGGAATAGTAAGACCATTAACTGTAGACGCTGTCATGGTATTATCCCTGCGATAGAAAATAGATCCACCCACAAGCGCATCGATACCAAAATCACCAAAATTCTTTTTAGCCGTAAAGATAAAGTCATTGGTTGTACTAAAGCCATCCTGTTTTCTAGACCAGTATTTTCCCCTGTTATCATAACCTCCTGAGCCATCAAAACCACCCCGGGTCCCATAGATACCCATTGGATTGGTTTGCTCTCTTGAATTACCGTAGTAGTCATATCCGCTACGCAGCAAAAAATTCCCCCAATCAGTCATTTTGTAATTTAAGGTAACCGCAGCATTCAATTTATTGACTAGTTCTGCACTTATTTTCTCATAAGCCGAAAGATAAGGGTTATCGTACCAGGCTTTATACAGCCAATTTTGACTGACATTTTCAGTCTGCCAATAGTCTTTATATTGTGTTAGATCGTATTCTGGCCCTGTCCACACCAGGATATTATAGATATACCCTTGATTATTGTAGCCTGAACCAAAATCATTGGGAGCATGCCTTCTGTTGTATCCCAAGCGGGTCTCCAGATTAACCTTATCAGATATTTTGGTTTCCCCAGCCACCGAAATATTGGTCATATTCAGCTTGGTGTTCGGATATTGACCCTTATTGTAGATATGACTTATGGAGGTACGGATACTCCCGTTTTCTCCTTGATTCGTAAAGCTAACAGAGTTATTGGAGATAAATCCAGGCTCCAAAAAATTCTGGAAATTGTTTTTACCCTTTGAAGTCAATTCAGTCTCTACATCATCCATTTGTTTGGTGAATGGATTCCATTGCTTATATTTCCGACCGATATCCAGCTTATCTCCCCAGACCTCATCGTCGGTATTGTATTTACCACCATATCCAGCAGAATAAGATGACTGTACATTAGGGAGTGCTAAATAACCTGCAAAGAACATATTATTGGAGTTTACAGTTATTTCTACTCCTTTTTGCGAAAGTCCTTTTTTGGTAGTAACCATAATCGCACCACCTGCCCCTTCAATACCGTAGAGAGCCGCCGCTGTAGAGCCTTTTAGCACCGAAATATTTTCGATATTGTCAACAGCGATATCACGCAAACTCATGTTTTCATAAGCAACACCGTCAATGACCAATAAAGGGCTTTTTCCACGAAGTTGTATATCTGGCGCACGGTTAAATTCAGTACTGTTCATGACGCGCAATCCAGAGACACGGCCAGTTAAGGTCGTTCCTACATCAACCCCCTTTACTTTGGCTAGTTGGTCACCTTTGATGTCCTGAACGGCATATCCCAGAGCTTTCTGCTCGCGCTTGATACCCAGAGCTGTTACGACAACCTCCTCCAAAGCCTCTGACGATTTGGAAAGCCGAATCAAACTCGCACTTGTTGCCGGCACTTCGCTCAGCTCATACCCGATAAAAGAAACTTGCAGTATAGCTTGATCTGAAACATTAGATAGCTTAAATGCCCCCATTTGATCCGTCGTTGCCGCTATTGCTGTCCCCTTGACACGTATCGTGGCCCCCCCAATTGGCAGGTTAGTCTCCTGATCAACTATTTTTCCGCGCAATTCCTTTTGTGCGGCATGGAGCTTCTTACTTTCTGATGCAGTCTTCTCTTTCTTTGAAACCACATACAGCTTATCATCAATCTTTCTTACCTCAAGATGCCCGTCAGAAATCGTCCGGATGAATTGGGCAATCTCTTCCTTTTTTAATTTCTCAAGGTTAACTAATTCATTGATTTTTTGATCGCTGATAGAAGCATCATAGCCAAATTTTACATTGAACTTTTGTTCCATTTTGGCAAGAATTTTCCCGATTCCCTCCCCAGTCTTAAACTGAGTGGCCATGGTTTGAAGTGCTAAGGACTGAAATAGCAAAGCACCGCCCATAAGTTTTAAATAGTAATTGGTTCTTTTCATAAATTACTTTTTATGGATGATTGTTTGATTAAATGCGGTATTAAGAATTTTTAAAGATTTTTCAAGATCACTGGCAGGCAGATATCCTGTATAACTTGCTGCTTGAAATGAATCGATCAACTGTAGGTTTTGATCGGGGTATAGACTATTCAGATCCGCGACAATCTGCGATAGCGGAACGTTATTGAAAGACAATAGGTCATCTTTCCCATTTGAAGAAATGACCGTATCTGCGATAGATACATCAAATTGTTTTTGTCGTTTATCATAAGCCACTTGCTGGCCGGGGTGGACGATAGAGTACTGTTGTCCATGTGATACCTTCACCTTTCCGTGGCTTAAGACCAGACAGCTACGTTGCGGTGAGCAAATTAAATTAAATGCTGTCCCTAATACGCGTACGTCAAAATCTCCAGAATTTACAATGACAAAAGCTTTCTCAGGATTCTTAGCAACTTCAAAGAAAGCTTCTCCCGATAGTTTTACCCGACGCAAACTATCTGCATTAAAATCAGATAGAATTTCGATATATGCCCCCTGGCGAAGCGCAACCTGAGTACCATCAGAAAGTGTGAGCTGCTTAACAAATTTCGTCGGATTGGTATATTTTACAACTTTGTACTTACACTCAGTCTGCATCGATGGCACAATCTCCCAAAATAGAAATGCAAAACTAATCAACAGTAATGCCGCTGCTGCCGAAATTAAAACTCGCCATCTCCTCCATATAGGCTGTACTTTGGCATTTAATTCAGTACCGGTAATCGTATAAAAAATATGGTCTGAAGTAGATGTATCCAAATCACTAGCGCTATCATCCAGTGCAATTACCTCCTCTAGACTGGGCAGATCATCTTCATCGCAAGCAGTAAGTAAATCTAAAAATATGGTGTTTTCCTGTGGGGTTAGTTCCCCCAGTAGGTATTTTTTATATAGTGCAGCTAGTTTAGGATCCATCATCTTTGCCATCGTTTAAATACATATACGTATCTAAAAGACGATAAGACGACGCTACACTAAAAAATAGTTAAGAAAATCAATAGGGCTATTGAAATCTCAAAATTATCAAGAATATATTGGCGTACAAACTTGTTCCCCTTGACAAGTTGGTCCCGCACAGTATTAACAGAAATACCCAAGCGGTCGGCAATTTCCTGATTGTCCAAGAATTCCTCTTTACTCAAAAGGAATATCTCCAGGCGAGCTCTAGGAAGCTTTTCAATTGCCTCTCGATAGACGCGTTCCAAGTCTTTAAAACGGATGGATTCTTCATTTGAATTGTCCACCTGTCTAGAGGTATCTATCCCATCAAGTTTAAATTGAATCCGTACTTTCTGCTTCCTCAATTCGTCAAATACAAGATTCTTAGCAATTGTATATAAATAAGACTGAGGATTCTTATTTTCATCTAATTCGCTCCACTTTTTCCAAATGCGAGAAAATGCTTCCTGAACCAAATCGGCGGCGGTATCTTCTCCTTTCAGATGTAACAAGGCATATTTATATACCTTATCTTTATAAGACAAAAAGAAATTTTTAAAATCTGGAATGTTGTTATTTTCAATAGGCATCCTTCAACACTTACAATTGACCCTACAAGTTTAGGTAGAATTTTTCAAAATATCGGAATGAAAATAGATCACGATCCAAAGCATGTTCCTTCCTAGGATGATTATAACATTTTAACTACGATTAATTTACATTAAATTAATCTACGAGCGGGCAGTTCAGGTATTGATGACTAAAAACAATGTTGCGAAAGCAAAAGATCTGTTATACCAATAGGGTCTAATTCAATAAAAAATCCCATTGTAGATTCCAATGGGATTAAAAAAAATTATATATGCTTAATAGAAAGCTATTATTTTAGGAGCGGAAAAGGTCCTAGAAAGTAACTCCCCCTTTTATAGAAACGTAGGAAAAAATCCAGTATTGGTTCTTCCAATGGGAAGAAGAATTGTTTATCCACTTCAGACTTGAATAAGTTAGCATAGTATTTTGGCAATTCGCTTGGGAAAAAGTCTTCTACCAAAAGATTCAAGAAATAACGTGCATAGGGCACATCTGCTTCTGTCCCCTTTTCTTCCTTTTCAATAAAAGGATTATGTTTCAACGGGAAAAATTCTTCTATTCCGCCAAACACCTCTAACCCTGTTTTTGGATTGAAGAAAACGGTTACTTTAGCATCCGCTGTAAGTTCCAAATTCGATTCTGGCAACGGCGATTCCTCCTTGCTTGGATATTTTTGCTGATATCTTTGAAAGAATTCGTTTGCAAACTCTTTTACTTCTCGTCCCTCCATGAAAGCTACAGCAGCCTTTTGTTCAGACTGGAATAATTTAGCCATATCCTTCAATTGCTTTTCTGTTTTTTTCAGGCTCTTGTCCTTACCATTCATCGCTTCAATACGGTAAGTCATTTCATATTGTTCTGGTAGATCAAAATTCACTTCTTCCGGATTGACCACTGTCATAATTCCGGACAAATTCCAAGCATCTTTCCAAGGAACGATTTCCATATAAAAAGATAATACGGCAGAAGGTTCCGTAAATTCCTGAATTGAATCCTTATAAATCTTAAATGCTGTTTTTGTGCCAATATGTTTTACATGGACAAACTGTTCATCTGTCTTTACATATTCAAAAAAACTATGGATGCGATTACCCATTGTTTTTACTGAGTTATATAGACCATGCTCCTTACCCACTACCTCAGCAACAAATTCGGAAGATTTAAGAGCAAATAAATGTAGCCTATAATTGTTGAAATGATTATCACGGACCCGATAAATCATTTGTTGCAATTGAGCTTGATCATGCTGATATCTTCCCAATTCCGCCACCTGCATCAGGTGATTAAGGTTGGTGTTATACTCTCCTGCAGTCAGATAGTTTGTTGCGACAAGTTTTTCGATAAAATTACGTACCTCAAAATAGTTCGCATTTTCATCTAATGAATATTCTGAATTTAACTTTGGATTTTCAGGGGCCACTTCATAGTGTTCCTCCAAAATTGCATAAGCCAGATCCGTTATCAACTGTATCAAACGGCCCTGAGGATCAATAAACAAATGTGGATTCCGTTCACTAAAAAATAACCAGGTCAATACAGCTACATCTTCGCTATTGATATCTTCAGGATAGTAATCCGTCAGATTATTATCCTTATAGAAAGGCAAAAACTGGTCGTATAGTTCTTTATGGATGGTTCTAAAAGCAGCAAATATCCCTGTATTGGCAATAACATCTTCTAGATAACAGGTGAGATAAATACTTAGTGTTTTTAATGCATCAGTGTGAATGAGGTCATTTGTCTCCGGCTCTTCAAACCACAACGTCGACAGACTATCGTTGATCTGATTGGCAACTCTTAAATAATAACTATCTATATCGTTTGCTTTCTGGTAAGTATGGTGTGCAATCCAATCTTGAATAAAAATTTTGTTTCCTCTCATATGAAAAATGCTAAATCCAAAAGTAGCCAAATTTTCGAAATTTCCATGATGGCAAAATACAAGCATAGACGAAAATAATTTAGATATTCTTTCTGGCCAATAAAAGTCAAAACTGCCGTAGATGAATTAGCTCAATGAGGACAAAAGATCGTCTAACAGAAACAAAAAGAGATGCCTTATGGGCATCTCTGTAGCGTAAATTTTGTCTTGTCTTTATCCTGCGGCGATTACATTATCATTACTTTCCAGATGATCCTGAAGCGTCGGATTTAAAATATTACACGTTTTTAGTAAGTCACGAACCGGATATTTTGCAACGATCTCCTCTAATGCTGCAAGGTGGCGACTGTGATGTACATCCGTTCCTACAAAATCATACATCCCCGATTTAATCATTGTCAAGGCTGCAGATTTCACTTCGACACCATAATATCTACTGATAGAAAGAAGATTCAATTGTAGCATACAGCCAGCGTCTTTGATCTGTTTGTACATATTGAAATTATAGTGGTAGTAATTATAACGTTCCGGGTGAGCTAATATTGGCTGGTAACCCAGTCTTTGTATATCTAAAATAGTTTGAAATAACGCTTTGGATTCCTGCAGATAGGACATCTCTATAAGCACATACCCGCCGGGCATAACACAAAGCTCGTTCGTATCGATCAGTTTAGCAATGCCATCATCTATCATATGTTCAGCAGCATGATAGATCGCAGGACTGTTAGGAAGTTGTTTTATTCCGTTCACCAATTTATCTTTGGCATCCTCAATTGTTCGGATTGTATTCGGATGCACACCTTCCATAATATGTGGTGTACAAATAAATTTTTCAAATCCCATTCTCCCCAAGCCTTTCAACAAATCAATAGATTGTTCAATGGACTGACTTCCGTCATCTATTCCGGGAAGGATATGATTGTGCATATCTACCTCTAAAAAAGCGAGTGTACCTACAACCTTAATCTTTGATTCTTGAGTTTTGTTTCCAAATAGTTTTGAAAATATCCCCATATTATATAAAGTATAAATCGTTTAGTTATCTTATTATTTGTAAATAATAAATCACAAAAATACCACTATCAGTCCAAAAGAGCGTAATATTATATTAACATTATAAAAATATAACCATAATATTACAAACTTTGCATCAAACAATCGGGTTATAAATTTGTTTGATGCTCAGTTCAATACCATCTTATTTACCGATCTCCCGCAAGATCTGATCAATCATATAGCCGATAGCACCTTCTTTTGTCTCTGGCAGTTTTGTTGATATTTCGGCTTCCATACGGTTGCCCACAATTCCCTTCGAAGTGATTGCTGTGCTACCATATTGATTCAATTGCGCCATCGTTTGTTCCCATTGTCTTCCTGGACTTACACCCATCTCTTTTAACATCGCGGGCAACTTTTGCAAATCAATCGCAGCAGACATTTTGTTTTGCTTCATCAACTTAATAAAATCTTTATTTGCAGAGCCAGCCGTTTTATTTTGACGGATATCATGTAAAGACAAAGAATCATTACTTACCATCACCAAATCATCTTTCAGAAGAACATACATTGGAAAATCTAGCCCTTTTTTGGACGAGAATGCATAGATGCCATCCTGTATTTTACCAAAGGCTTTTGCTACTGCAAGATCTAATCCTTTTCTAAACAAACGCTGGTCTTTTGATGTAAACATCCAGATAAAAACTGGCAGGGTTTCGTCCTTTGTCTTCTTTACCTCTGTTGCATTATAATCATCGTCATAACTATAATCAATATATTCCTTTCTGAACTTGCGTAAACCATTCACCACAAATAGATGATCACCTGGCATTACTTGGGCAATTGCTTTCTCATCCAATGCAATTTCAAGTGCCATTAATCCCCATTCAACCAAATCTTGCTGAGGACCTAGTAATCCGCTATAATATTTTGCTGTATAACTAGGTATATCTCGCAAATAGGCTTCTGAATTAATATTAACGTTAAAGAAGCCAAGTGTTTTATCAGTCAGATATTTATTGAATTTTCCATTTGGTTTTCTTGCATATAATCGCTTGGACATTTCAGCAAGATCCCGATCTAATCCCACAGAGCCTCTTAATCGCAATACATTTCCATCCTGCAACAAATCCAGCATTCCGTCCTGATATCCTGTTTTAAATTTGTCCATATTAATCCCCATATAGAGGTAAGGAATGGTTTTATAAGGCATAAGACCACGATAGAGCTCCTCGACATGTGGTACATATAGACGGATCAATCCTAAGTTTTTGAGCACTTTTTCCTGATCTGAAACGGAGAGAGGCTTATAGGAAGCAGATAGCAAACGTGTCGCTTCCCCCATCAACCACTGATCACGAAGCGCATTGCGTATAGAATCATTTTTTCTATTTTGATTCTCGTATTCTGTATAAAGCGAATCATAATAACTTGGATCATGCATTTCTGCGGGAGCTACATCCACAGTCATGGGCACGGCAGCTTCTACATTCGCCAAAACTGTATCTGGCGTGCTCTCCACAATAATCGGTGGGCTCAGTGGCTCTATTTCCTTTTCGCCTTCTTCCCAACCTACCGCCACTGCCGCTGAATCCAATACTGCAGCTGCGGAATCCAATTCAGGAGAATATGCGTCAGCCGCAGGCGCCATGTAAGCAACCTTCTTTATCCCATACCGGTTGGCTACAGAGTCGTTCTCGAAAAAAGTTGTACTCATTGTCGACGAAATAAAGCGTGCCACACGGTCGTTGTAAACCAACACGCTCCCCGCCTTCATCCCTATGCTTGAATATCCATTGGCAATGGGTTTAGGTTCACCGACATCATGTAGCAGTTTTTCAAATTGCACTTTATTGGACAAAGGAAATATAAACTCGAGAAAACTGACACTGTCTGTCTTTCTGTTATAGAAATAGGCCGTTTGTGACAAATCGATACCCAAATTTTTGATATCATTCCCAACTGAAGCACCTGATTTTTCAAGTTGCTTGAACAGACCAGCTTTCTGAAGAAGCTCATTCAACTTGTTTGCATTTGCCTTCTGAACGATATCCTTCACATTAAATGCGGCGATAACTTCAGCATCTTCTGGAATAAGCTTGACTAAATCTTGTGACTTCACAGTCCCCATCAAAGAGAGACATGCTAGTCCAGTCAATAAAATTTTTGATTTCATATAGGTTATTTTGTTAGTGTGATTTTATTTGCCAAAGTAGACTTACCATAAACCAAGTCCGTAAACGGTAATTTTAATAGCACGCCCTTCTTATTGCCCGCAACTTTCGCTTTACTATTATCCTGAGCCACTATCGCTTTCTCAAAACGCACAATCTGTGTATAAAAAGCATCCGCAAACTGATTTGTGTTATCGCTTCCCAACTGATTGAATTTAGCCTTCCAGTTGCTCGAGGCTACAAATTTACGTTCAAAAACGTTGGTCTGAGCGTTATAATAGTATCTATTTGAATTTGATATCTTTGTCTTAAACCGATTAGCCAATATATCCGAAAAGGCATTTAACGACTCGATCTGACTAAAGTCACAGGATATATTTACAATAAAATTTGTAAAATCCGTTTGATACTGAACATTAGAGATACCCTTTGTCTGCTTGAGTAGCTGAACTGCCGCCTTAATCTCTTTTTCCATCTCGGCCTGTGTTGGTATCTGTATCCCTTTTATGCTTTTCATCTTCATCAAAGAAGATACCTTTGTTTTACTTTTACTCAGGTTCAATGTTGCCGCAATATGTCCCGAACCATTGGGTTTAAGGTCAATCTGTTCAACAAAGTCAAAACAACTGGACAATGTAAAAGTCATCAACAATGCACATATAACCACATAAAACCTAGTCAACAGTTCTTTTAATTTAAAAACTCTCTTCATTTCTTTTCAGTACCGATTAATAAATTATCAAATCAATATATGTTCGGGCATTAACAGCAAACATTGTGCTATTTTCGTCACTTTAGGAAAATTTTAAAAAAAAGTGTGATATTTGGCCCGTCTGGAACGAAAACCTTTCCTTTCTCCCGCCCTTATCTTTAACACTATCCAATAACCAATTTAGCGCCAACCCTTATCGCTATTTAAAAACAGTTGTCTTCCTTAAAAATTATTCAATACCCATAATAAATATATCTCAAAATCGAATAGATGCATTATCAAAGCATTTAGCTTGCACAAAAAGGCAGATGTATGCCCGGATAATTCAACTTTTCTTAGGTACTTTTGCCCCTCTTTGCGAACAAACACTAACGATCAATATGATTTACAAGTACAGGTCTATTCCGCAGCATGCAATATGGCGAATAGTTTATTTTATAATTACGTTGCTTGCTCTTAATTCATGTACAAAAAATGAGTCCAGAATGGAGCAAGCTGCATTACAATTTACACCTACAATTGTTGGCCAAATTAATACCAAAGCTACTGAGACCAGCTGGGACAAAGGCGACCAAATTGGCGTTTATATGATCAAATCAGGCCAGCGATTAACATCAACCTCAATTGTGAATGCTGTCAACAATCACGTATTTACGATTAATGGTTCATTATTTCAAAGCAAATCACCTATCATTTTACCAAATGAACAGGTAGATTTCATTGCATATTATCCTTATAAATCCATTACCGATTTTCAATATCCCATCAATCTGAGTGATCAGTCAAACCAGTCAGTATTGGATTTCATGTATGCCAGCAATGCAAAAAACATCAACAAAACCAATAATACCGTCCCACTCAATTTTGTAAGACAATTGAGCAAGATTGCGATTCATCTTTCCATTACCAATACAGCAGGTTTAGAAGCCAATCAGATTGCTGTCAGTATACCTTCGGTACACACACAAGGGGGATTTGATCTCTCAACTGGAAAACTAAATGTTAACCTTACTGAAAAGAAAGATATACAAGGAAAAGTTTCGGCGAATACCAACCAAACAGCTATCGTGGAATTCATCCTCCTTCCCGGAGAGGATATTACCAGAAAGGCGATTAAATTTATAGCTCCTAATGGCGATAGTTATACATGGACAACACCACAACATCAAAATCTGAAAAACCTAATTGCGGGAAATCGTTACAGTTTTGATATCAAAATTGACAATGGTAAACCAAATGGCGGGATCGGCGATTCGCAAGCCTATCTGGAAATCCCCAAAATGAGCAATTTGAACAATGATGAAGTGTTCATACAGCACTTTCTTCCTGATGCAAACACGCAAAGAAACTATGCAATGTTGTATGATAAGAAGCTAAAAATGGCTTACTGGGTAGCTTATCCATTATATAATAGCATTTTAGGCTCTGGTAATCGCACAGATGCCTGGGGATATGATCCTTCCATATCAACGGCATTCCAGCCGGTTTTATTTAAGGGCTTCCAGCCAACGGGTTACGACAGGGGGCATCAGTTGCCTAGCGCAGACCGCAACCTAAACATCACGCACAATAAAACTACATTTTATTTTACCAATATGACAGCGCAGGCATCCCGCCTCAATCAGGGGTTGTGGGCAAACCTGGAAACTAAGGTACGGACCTGGACAGCGCAATGTGATACCATGTATGTTGTAACGGGAGCAATGCCAACAACAGATACCGATAATCTGCTTGACTTTGCACAAGACAACGACAAAAAAGATATCGCAAAACCAAAATACTATTTCAAAGCGTTAGCTATGAAGAAAGGAAGCGAATATTACACAATAGCCTATAAGATCGACAATGTTACTCCACCTGCCAAAAGTACTTTTGACAATTATAAACTAACAGTGAGTGAATTGGAAAAAGCAACAGGATTTACATTTTTTCCCGATTTAGACAACACGAAAAAAGAAAGTATCAACACCAGTATCTGGAAATAATTCATGGTTGGCTTAATCGAATTATTTTATTCCGATTAAGACAGTAGCTTAAAGCTTGATAAGCCTTAAAAATATCAAGATCTCCACCATAAAAAGGCAATGCACGATGAATTGTGCATTGTCTTTTTATTTAATGGTATAGCCACGGTGCGTCAAAAAACTTGACATTCCTGTAAAAACACCATTTTATCCCTAAAATGCACAATCAATCCATCATAGTTTTTTATTAGTTTTAACCCATGAAGCTTATCATATTCGATCTGGATGGAACATTGTTGGATACATTACAAGATCTTGGAGACAGTTGCAACGCGATCCTTCAGCAATTTGGTTATCCTATACATCAGTTACCGGCCTACAAGAAATTTGTAGGTAATGGTGTGCAGAAACTAATCGAACGGGCCCTTCCCGAACATGCACGAACCACAGAAATAATAACAACACTGCTAACGGCATTTAAGACCTACTACGAAGAGCAGACAATATCTCATACACGACCCTATGCTGGAATTATCTCCTTATTACAGACGCTTAAATCTTCGGGATATCTCATCTCTGTAGCATCCAATAAATATCATGAGGCGGTTATCCCGTTAATGGAAAAATATTTTCCTACGATCTCTTTTGATCTGATCCTTGGTCACCGTACAGGACATCCGGCCAAACCCGATCCAGAGATTGTCTGGGATACGCTCCAGACATTAGGAATAGCAAAAGAAAACTGCTATTATGTTGGTGATTCCTCTGTTGATATGGACACAGCCAATAACGCGGGGGTGACTGCTATTGGTGTGACCTGGGGTTTTCGCGATGAAAACGAATTGAGGCAACACGGTGCACAGCATATTATTCACGTTCCACAGGAACTACTGAACATTATATAAAAGAAAAAGCTGAACTTTATTCCAACAATGGTTTGAGTTCAGCTTTTTTAAATTAAAATATTGTAGTTAGCTACATTTTAGCATCCATCAGCTTTTCACTTTGCGACTTTGGTTTTCCCAATTTCATTTTGACGACAAAGGCTTTATTTGCTATAAACGAATTAGGAAGCAGAATATCGTAATACGTATTTTTATCCAAGTCTAGACCAATATCCGTATGGCGTAATTCTAAGGATTGTCCATTTTGGAGTATAGTGGCAGCAACCGGAACTTCAGCGGCACTCTTAGGAACAGCGATACGCACAATATTGTTGACTGGACGATTAAAGACCGTAAGGTAAAGATTATCTTCTTTTTTTGTAAAGTAACCCAATTTGGATGGCGCAAGACCAGCATGTCTGACACCATATACCGCTTCACCATTTACCTTGATCCAGTCGCCAATCTCCTGGGAGAGCTTATCCTCCCCCGGATGCATATGACCATTCCCATCAGGGCCAAAGTTTAGCACGAAATTGCCATTCATGGAAACACAATTCATTAACATATCGATGAGATCATCTGAGGTCTTGGTATAAATCCCAGACCAGTCTTTCATATAGCCCCAACCATTCGGTGGAATCGTCATGACACAATCCCAGTCACGTCCTTCCAACCATTCAAACTCCTTCGGCATTTTTCGTTCCCAACCTTGTTCATAGTCCCCTAGCATATCACCATTGGAGTCGAAATGCCGCTTTCCAAATTCGTCATTTCTAAATCTGCTCCCAATAATCAATCCCGGGTGTTTTTCACGTAACTCTTTCTCTAATTTATACGTAAAATCATACGCTTGAATCCAGGATTGATCCCAGGTACCATCAAACCAAAAACCTTTTATTTGCGGGTAGTTCTCTAGAAGTTCTAGCAACTGATTGCGTGTGTATTCCAAAAACTTATCGAATTTAGCCTTTTCTTCAGGAGTAGAGGGAGCTTTCCCCATATAGTTTGAATTATTCCATTCAAGAATTGAAAAATACAAAAATACATCTATTCCTTCCGCTGTATAAGCATCTACGACTTGCTTGACGATATCTTTTTTATAAGGGCTCTTCTCCACGGTATAGTCTGTATACTTAGAAGGCCACAGGGCAAATCCATCATGATGCTTTGTGGTAAAAATAAGATACTTTGCCCCCATTTCTTTTGCCTGTTTAGCCCAGCTTTTTGCGTCAAAACCTGTAGGATTGAATTTTTTGTAGAGGTTATCATAAGTATTCTTCCAGTCTTTCGGTGCTGTTGGCCCACTCCAGGTACGTATCCATTCGGATGCCGCTGCTCCTTTTCGTGCACTGACCCCTTCCCATTCGTTACCAGGAATTGCATACAAGCCCCAATGGATAAATTGTCCTAATCCATAGTTTCGGAATCGTTCCATCGCTTCATCCGTCCGATGTCCAGGCGTCAAAGGCCCGTATTTTACGTCTACTTTGTTTTCTACTTTCTTGCGAGGACCTGTCCATTGTGCCGAAGTAGTTTTTACTCCCAGCAATATGCTGCCGAGAATCAATGCTGTGATTAATTTATTATATTTCATCTTATCCTTATTTCTTTAAAAATGATTACTCCCAACGACAAATAAATCCGTGTTTATTGACCAGATATATGTTGCCCATCCGATTATCACTTTGGATTATCTATATATTGTTTTTGTGATTTTTTAATAACTGCAGGCTCTGGATTACTATCCTTAAATGGATCAAAGTAATAAAGCCCCTGATCGCGGTATAAGGGTAAATGCTTTTTTAATTTTTTTGCAAATTCATCAAAATTTCGACCTGTTCCCGGCACCCATGCCGCCTCCGCCAATGCCGCTATTCTCGGAAACACAAGGTAATCCAAACGACTGACATTCGTCACTGTTTCTGTCCAAAGATTAGCCTGAATGCCCAAGACCTGTTTTTTTCTTTTTCCCAAACTATCCAATTGACTTCCAGCAAAATCAAACACATCCTGCAAAGGATTGAAACCCCTTCCCCATTTACGGCCATACTTATGATTCTCCTGTTGTACAAAGTCAAAATACATTGGCAACCTAGGCGTTAGTATAACTTGATAGCCTTTATCCAAAATCTTGTTTAGCTGTTCTGGTTTATCATGACGCCACCACATCATGACCGTCTGATCTTTGGCCAACTTGGCATCCACCATTTCATCCCAAACAATAATCTTTCCGTTTATCCCAGCCACAGAATCAGCCATACGACGGATAAAATACTCTTCCACTTCTTTGTTGGACTTTAAGCCTACTGTCTTTTTCAATTCCTGAACTTTGATATCATTATCCCAGGCATCGCTGCCAAAGGCGACCTCATCTCCTCCCAAATGAATATAGACCGAAGGAAACAGTGTTTTCACTTCACGCAAAACATCAGTCAAAAATGTATATGTTGTATTTTTAGCAGGATGGAAAGTGAAATCAGGATGTTTTTCGTTGCCCCCACCAGAGAGAAAAGGATAAGCCCGATTTGCGGCTGTAGCATGTCCCGGCATATCAATTTCAGGAATGACCTCAATATTTCGCTCAGCAGCATAGGTGATGATCTCACTGATATCAGCTTGACTATAATACTGTACGGGCGCATAAGGATCGAGATAATTGCCTATTCCCCCAACTTGAGTTAACCAAGGGTATTTTTGTATACTTAAGCGCCAAGCCGGTTCGTCTGTCAAATGCCAATGGAATTTATTCAACTTGTAAAATGCCATCCAATCCAGTAAAGATTTCACTTTCTCCTTACCAAAAAAATGACGCGATTCATCTAACATAAACCCTCGCCAACCAAATTGCGGTTTGTCCTCAATATTCAATACAGGTAATAAGAATGCATTGCCTTTTCTTTCAGCACCAGTAAACACCTGTTCCAAACTAGCAAGGGCATTGACAATACCCGATCTATCAGAAGCATATATTGCAATACCTTTGCGATCAATCTTTAGACGATATGCTTCATGCTGTAATTTGCTATCAAGCTTCACGATCATTTTTGCTTCCTTTTCCAAGGAGGCGTAAGTTGAAATTCCAAAACGGCCCAACATCAGCTTCCGAAGATAGTGCAAAGACGATTCAAACACAGCATCTCCAGTGACTCCAAAATTACCCCCCAGCTTCAACTCTCCCTGCCCCATTTTACATGCTAAAGGCTGCGGAATAATCGCGATTTGAGCTGTCACATTTTGAATGAGCAAGTAGGTTATAATAAATACTAATTTACGTTTCATATGATAATTAAGACTTTACCTTGGTTAGAAGGTGTTAAAATTAATTATTAAAGCATCATCCTGCTACATTTTTATAAAATCCTTATCTACGATTCTGAGTTTGCTGTCCCCCTAAACTAAAACCAAATAGTTACGGTCTTTAATCGATTCTAATTGTAGCTCTGCGTAATACAATGGTAAAGAAATTATTAAGTTATTACTGAAAGTCAAATCCAGTCAATCGTTTGCGCAACTCTCGAAAACGTTATAGTGTATTTTATACAAACAAAACAATAGGGAAATATATTTAAACATGGAAACAATAAAGATTTAAAAAGTTAATGTTATTGCAAGATTCTTCATCAACCAAAACCCGCACAATTAGCGATTGTCTTTTTGTTGGTTATATTTGAAAACGAAACAAATACCCTAAGTTAAAAACCATATGATTAAAAGGATTTTTTATACGCTCTTCTTTATTGGGATAACTATTCTGCATCTACAAGCCAGAACAGTTATTCCGTTCAATGCAAACTGGTCGTTTAAAAAAGGTCCGTTTTCCACCTCAGCATTGGACTACAACCAGATATTTGATGGAAAGTGGCAATTGGTTACCCTACCACACACCTGGAATGCAACAGACATGCAGACTGCAGAGATCAAACCGGGTGGCCTTGGAAAAAACGAACGTTTTTATACCGGCGATGCTTATTACCGCAAAACGTTTGTCCCAGGATCAGATTGGAAAGGTAAGCGTATTTTCATCCGATTTGAAGGGGTGAATACCAATACCGAAGTTTACTTAAATAATAAACCCCTGTCTTCCAAAGCAGGAAAAAATGATATTACCTACGATAACTCGCAACGAAATGGCAACTACAGTTTTGTTGGCCGACATCAGGGCGGCTATTCTGCTTTTGTCTTTGAATTAACCAATATGCTTCAATTGGGAGTGGAAAACGAGCTGTTGGTCAAGGTTAATAATGAAGCCAGTCCACAGGTTATTCCGGTAAACCACACCTTATTCCCGATGTACGGCGGCATTTATCGTCCTGTTGAACTTATAGTCACTGATGACATTCATGTTGCTGTGAATGACTTTGCTTCCCAAGGTGTCTATATCACACAACAAAATGTTTCAAAAAAGACTGCGGATATAGCATTAAAAATAAAAATTGACAACAAATCCGGAAAAATACAACCGATCGAATTGCTAACAACCATTTTTGAAAAAGATGGAACCATAAAAGCAAAACAACAAACGGCATATACATTGCCGCCACAGGGCCGTCAAGTCTTATCACAACAAATTGTGATCAAAAGCCCACATTTATGGCAAGGACTGGACGATCCCTACCTTTACAAGGTTGTGACACAGATCAAAAAAGATGGTCAGGTCATTGACGAGGTAACGACACCTTTAGGGATACGCAAATTTGAATTACGTACTGGCCAAGGTTTCTTTTTAAATGACATCAAGTATCCCCTATATGGTGTATGTCGACATCAGGATCGTTGGGGCAAAGGCTCAGCCTTGAGCAACGCCGACCACGACGAAGATCTATCCATTATCAAAGAAATGGGAGCCACTTCCATCCGTCTAGCACACTATCAACAGTCATCATATTTCTATTCCAAATGCGATAGTATTGGGCTTGTGATCTGGGCCGAAATCCCATTTGTGAATCGCGTGACAACATTTGAAGACAATAACGCCCAACAGCAGTTGAAAGAATTAATTCGACAAAATTTCAATCACCCTTCCATCTATATCTGGGGGATGCATAACGAAGTTTACTCCCCGTCCGCCTACACCATAGAACTCACGACCAAACTAAATGATCTCGCTAAATCCGAAGACCCGGATCGTTACACCGTCTCCGTCAGCGGATACAATGTAATTGATCATCCGGTTAACAACAACGCCGATGTGCAAGGGATCAACCACTATTTCGGCTGGTATAATGGTGAACTGGAAAACAAATCCGATAAAGATAACGATGTCGCCACATGGGCGCAACGGATAAGTAAAGAGTTCAAAGACTACAAGATTATCTTTTCCGAATACGGTGCCGAAGCAGTTCCTGAGGATCAGGCCGAAGAGGTAGGCAATTTCGGCAACCAATGGAGCAATCCATCATTTTTCCCAGAAGAATATGCGACAAAATTCCATGAAGTCCATTGGGGCGTAATCTCCAAAAGCCCTATTTTCCTAGGGTCATACGTGTGGAATACTTTTGATTTCGCCACACCGATTACCGCACTGAACGTTAATCCGAGAAATTATAAAGGATTGGTTTCTTTTGATAGAAAATTGAAAAAAGATGGCTTCTACTGGTATAAAGCAAATTGGAGCAAAGAACCGGTATTGTATGTCACCCAACGCCGTATGATCAATCGTGGAAATGAAATTACCCCGGTAACTATTTATTCCAATAGAGGCGAACCAACCTTAACTGTTAACGGAACTGTTATCAAAGGCGTTAGAAAAGGGCAAACAGATGTGCATTACATTTTTGATAACGTCAAACTTACGAAGGGGGCGAACACGATCGAAGCTAAGATCATACAAAAAGACGGAAAGATATTGACAGATAGTATTCATTGGAATTACGATCCATCTTATAAGCAAAATGCATCAGGACCAACCAAATCAAAAACTGAACACGTAGGTCTCTAATACCAAAATTAAATAGAATGAAAAAGCCGCACTAGTCCTTGCATTAGTGTGGCTTTTTTATGTAAAAGTGATTTCGGACTTACCCTATCATCATTCTGAATCCACATCTAACCGACTTTTAAGAAAAAAATTACCAGATGGTCATTAACCGACATAAGCCAACCGTTTACCGAGATTCACTCCTGATTAGCCTAATGACTCTCCCCCCTTCAGCAAATCTCCCCTACCTTTGAGATATCAAATAAGAAATAAAAACATTAAAAAATAAACATCATGGCAACTAAAACAACATTCAGCATTAACAGCAAAACAATCACAAAAGCTTTTCAAGACCTTTTTGATTCATTTAAAAGCTCACGCTTAAAGGTTTCTTCCAAAAATGGACAGGAATACCTCAACATATCATTACTACTGGCGGTGATCATTGGAATTATCTTTCCGGTAGCTTTTGTAGTCCTTATTATCCTTACCTTGATTTGCAGCCTGCAGTTGGCCATCTTACAAGAGGATAAACAGGAGGAAGAAAAACAAAAAATGATTGAACTAAAATAAACGCTGTCCTTGACATAATTTAACATAAATGGGCTGCCCATCAATGGGCAGCCCATTCTATTTTCATCAATATCTTACTTAAAGATCGGAAAATACATTATTCCAACCTTGGATTAAATTATCTGCCACAGTCCCTATTTTGTCTGAGTCTTGATTTTTTTTATATACGCGATGACGATGTCCTAGAGTCATTCTATACAATATATTTAACATTTTTTCTCAGTTTCACGTCACACATCCTGTTGTTAAGTCGTCACTCATTTTCTCTGCCCCATTTTTCACCAAAAAACAATGCAATCGATTGATTTATATTTCTTTTTTAATAGAAAATTAATTTCCGTACCTTAAACTGAACAATACTTTTTAGTATTGTAAATGCTATAAAATACCCCTAAGCGAAAACCATTTATAAATTATGATCATGAGATATATTATCTTGTTCCTTCTATTTATACAAATAAACTTCAGCTACGCACAAAGCAACAGTATTTACCTGCATACAGACAGAGATTATTATTTTCCTGGCGATACGGTATGGTTTAAAGGTTACATTTTGGAAGAAGGTCTTCTTTCGAAAAATGTATTTAACCTCTACCTAAAATGGGCAGATGGACAGGGTAAAGAATTCCAGCAGGCCGTAGCAATGGTTTCGCAAGGTATTACAGCAAGTCATTTTGTTATCCCAACAACTTATCAGGGAGACGAGTTATTTATCAATGCCTATACAAATGATCCGAATTGTCCACAAGGCCGCCCGTACTTTAAGAAAATCGGCATACTGCAACTGGGAAAACCTATTTCAGACCAACGATCTGATTTTCCCAAAAAAGAAAAGCACTACAACCTATTTCTTTATCCTGAAGGAGGTTTATTATTAAGTGACATTTCGAATCAGCTTACAATCAAATGTACGGACAACAATGGAATCCCGTCCATGGCCAAAGGTAGCCTGACAGATGATCAGGGTAAGTTTTTAGGTGATTTCCAGACTGACGGGGCAGGGCTTGCCATGATTTATTTTACCCCGAATTTGGCTACAAACTATTTCATCGAATGGACCGCTGTGGATGGAAACATTCGAAAAAACAGCTTACCAGCGGCGAAATTGGGCAGTAAAGCTAGCCTGATAACGGAGAATGATCAAACCGTCATCCAATTACAGACCAATATCGATTCACAATCTGTACGTATTGAAGCCAGCTTACAACAACGTTTTCTTTTCAAAGAACAAGTGCACCTGATTAAGGGGAAAAAAATTAATATTCCGCTTCAGAATAACAGTTTGGAATATGGGCTTTTACAAGTTAAAGTCAACGATACTTCAGGTCAATTACTTTCTTCGCGAACAGCCATCATTGGACAAGAACAAATCTTGCTCAAGCCAGAGGTTTCTTTACAACGCGGTGAAGGTGAAAAATCTGGGAATAGGCTCCAATTACAGCTTCCATTAAAAGAGTCTGCAAAATTATCAATTTCAGTCACGGATATTGATGTTCCGATAGATAGTAATGAAAGTATGTTGACTGATCTATACCTTAAACCATTAGCTTCAGACAATTTAATCGCACCTCAAGTTTACTGGAACAAAAGCAAGAATAGAGACGGTTATATTCAGAGTGTGAACTGGCTCCGAGAAATCTGCTATAGCGATAAGCAATTCTATAAAGATACATTACTTGTTTTAAAAGGCCAGATAATAATGCCAAAAGACAGGTGGGCTAAGTTTTATGAAAGCTACCGAAACCTATTGAAGAAGGAGGAAAAATCCAAGGGCGTTGACCGAGGAGCTTCTTTCGGTTATCAGGATTTTGGCTCATCACGCATGAAATACCAAGAAATTGGTTTTGATTCTCTGGGCAGATTTAGTATTCCCAACTTAATCATTTTTGATTCCGTAGAAACCAAATTTAGCCAAATCTACCGTCGGTTAAAATTTGAGCCGTTTTCTGTCCATTATACTTTTGCGAATCCGCAGCAGTTCCGACGTCCGGTTTATATCGCTGACAGCCTACCACAAAGAGATTATAAAACGACAGATTTAATCCAACTCGAAAGCTTTGCTCCAAATTTCACTGTTGACGCAAAGGGACAGCGCAGGCTAGCAACTGTTGTCGTCCACAGAAGTCGATTGCAAAGAGAGCAAGAGCGCGTTCAAAAAAGGTTTTATATGGCAGATGTTCCGACCAACATAAAGCCCGATGCAATAATATATCCAGCACTTGACAGCAATGTGATTAAACGGTCCTATGATATTAGCGATTATATACGGAAACAACTCAAAAGTTATAACCCGCAAAGAAACTACAAAATCTATATCAATGGAATAGAACAGATCTTTACTAATTTTGAATCCAATATTGATGGTAATGGGCTCTTTGAAGACGCGGCTAACTTTCCAATGGTAAAATATTATGCGAGTTTACCGCAGGCAGATAATCAGCCGGCCATTCTTCTTTTTCAGTCCTCAGTAGGTGAAGTCGACCGTGAGATTGGCAAGGCAGTGGATAAGCAGACCCTTATTGGGTACATGCCGATTACACAATATACCAATGTGACCTACGAAACTACAGCCAAGAAGTTTAATAGTCCCAAAGATTATCGATCAACATTATATTGGAATGCCTTTGCAACTATGGAAGCCGGAAATACATCAGGACTTTTCACCTTTTTTAATAATAGTCGAGCAAAGGGCTTTTGTATAACCATCCAAGGTATCACGGAATCTGGTAAGCTGGTTTACTATAGAGAGATCTTTAAGTAAAAGATGTCACATACAGCCCTTATAAAAATAATCGGATAAATGCTGTATGTGACAAAAAGTTTAAAGTCCATGAAAAACAACCGAAAGGTATTAAACTTACTTAATAAGCCAAGCCTTTGTTACATTCCTTATAAGGACTTCAATAGAGCCATAGAATTCTATCTAATTTCAATCTCACAGAAATGACAATTTCTGTCCTATAGACCCTATCTCTTTGACAGGAATATCTACTCCAACGTTGGATTGAATTCTCCACCCCAGTCTTTATTTTGTTTGATGTTCGGGTTCTTGTCTATCACAGATTGAGCAATCGGGAAGAAATAATATGTATCTGGCACCAGATTGATTTTATTTCCGGTACTAGGCACCTGCAATACATTGTACTTAAACTGATTTTCTTTTAGTTGATAATTTTTGGCCAAGTCTGCTGCCGCCTTTAGATCCATATCGGTTCCGTTTGCATTGATCGCAATCGCTTCCACTCCCTGCTTGGTTTTATTGTTCAGGACAGCAAGCTTACGCAGGCGACGTAAATCCCAAAAGCGGTGGCCTTCGAAACAGAACTCGATATTTCTTTCCGCCAATAGAGCCTCCCGCATATCGGATTTATTACCCGCAACGATACCATAGCTATTATCTCCCCCCGGTTCGATACCCGCGCGCATCCGGATCTGTTTTAAAAGGGACGTTGCCGTAGCGAGATCCCCTGTTTCATTTGCTGTTTCAGCATAATTTAACATCACCTCCGCATAACGCATCAGTACGAAATCCACATCATATTGGGTCTCCACCTGCGTTTGTCGTAAGGAAAGTTTTGAATTCTTCAAAATAAAAAATCCTGTATACCGGTCTCTATTCGAGGAGGTTGTTCCAGCTTTTGGATTTTCTCCAAAATTGTCCAGTGCATCCGCGATGCCCAGCGAGGTATATTGTCTTTTCCCTGTTTTACCCGAAACCTCATAGACCTTCCCGTTCCAAACAATGGATTTGTCAAAACGGGGATCACGGTTCTCCCAATAGCTTTGTAGGAACTGTTCATCTGTTTTATGGTATTTGCTTGTTGGATCCGTATATAGTTTACCATCTTTCATTGGAAATTCTTTTACAAAATCCCAGGTTGGTACAGCACTGGCAGTCCCCCGGCTTTCGGAGCCCGGCCGCACCCCATTATCCCAGTTAGCAACCTTATTGGGGTAGGAGTTTATGACAGCAAAGACCACCTCCGGACCTTTCTCCACCAATGCAATATTATAATAATCAGCGGTCAAGTTATAGCCCTGTGTCTTTAGCTGCTCATAAGCTTTTTTATTCACCGCATTTGCCTCTACCCAATAGGCATTCCCATAAGGATTGGAAGGATTAAATTGTGGCGACGCTTTATACAACAATACTTTAGCTTTAAAAGCCAGGGCAAAATTACCATCAATACGTCCATAATCCGCAGCACCTTTCGCTATGGTCATTGGCAAATAAGTCAGCGCCTCATCCAAATCTTTTATCATTAAATCAAAACATTCCTTGGTACTGTTCCGCGGAACTTTCAATTCATCATCTTCCAGATCCTGTGGTTTTGTGATGTAGGGTACCCCACCATGATGCTTGACCATATTGAAATACATATAAGCACGCATAAAAAGTGCCTGACCTAAGATGGATTTCTTTGTCGCATCATTTAATCCTGTACTTCCGGACACCTTTTGGATAGCAGTATTGATCTTACGCATGGTTGTATAATCCCAAGCTTTGTAGACAGTATTATTGACCGTCACCGCATTCAGAGGGAAATTAATTCCAGCAAGCTGTTGCGAATTATTGTCTGCGCCACTGTTCCAGTTGCCGAATAAGGTATATAAATTAGCCAGATAAGCGTTGACAAGATTGGGATCATTCCACACTTTATCTTCATTTACCGAGTTGAGATCCTCAATATCCAATACATTTTTGCAAGAAGCCGTTGTCAACAACAAGGCAACTAGCGGATAAAATATCTTTTTCATCATTAAAAATCGATTAAAATTTAACATCAAGACCCAATGTGAAGGTTTTCATCACCGGATAGGAATCGTACATTTTTTGCTCCGGATCATGGAATTCCTTCATCGGCGAAAAAACAAATAGATTGGTACCATTTAAGAATACGTTGACACTCTTCATTTTGATTTTTTCCATCATGGCCTGCGGCAGTGTGTAGGAAATATTTAAATCCCGCAGTCGCATATAAGCTCCATTTCGAATCCAGAATGTCGAGGAGGCAGCCCCAGATTCCTGCCAGTTATAACCTACAGGTCGCGGGTATTTCGCATCCGTATTATCTGGAGTCCAGACATCCGAAGTCCAGATCGGATAATAAGGTCTAAAGGTATCCCCATGTTGCCGCATTCCTGCCCCTTCCTGGTTGCTGATCACCCGATCATAAGCCAATACGCCTTGAAATAAAGCAGAGACATAGAAACCTTTCCAGCTGGCGTTAAATCCAAATCCATAGTTAATACGCGGTGTATTATTCTCCGAAAGCAACTGCATATCATTGTCATCGATAATGCCGTCTGGCTGGTCAGAATAATTCTGCCCACGGATATCTTTATACAGAATCATGCCCGGATAAGGGTCACGTCCATAGGTTTTAAAGCCTTTTCCTTTCAGCGCATCAGCTTCGGCCTGCGTGCGAACCAGTCCCGAAGCTTCCAGACCAATAATACGATTTTCAGGACGTCCTACTTTTGAACGGAAATTTTCCCTTCCTCCTGCGGCGTAGGAAGGTTCCTCGTCAAAAATATCCCATCGGTCTTTTGCATACCCCATATTCGCATTCAAACCGTAAGAAACTTCACCAACCCTGTCATTCCAGTTGAGTGAGAGTTCGCCCCCTCTAAAGCTTCGCGCCGCATAGTTTTCCGGTGCCAACCCTCTGCCATAATTATCCGGAACCTTAATCCCTCTCGTTCCGAGGATATCGCTCTCTTTACGGATAAAGCCATCTAAACTACCCGTCAGTTTATTGTGAACAAACCCAAAGTCTATCCCAACGTTATAACTCTTTGATTTTGTCCAGGTAAGGTTCGTGGTCGGGTTATCAAGGTACGTTACCCCAGTGTAATAGCTATCTCCAAAAATATATCCCGGCACCGGTGTTCTGCTTCCTGTTCGCGAAGTGATGATCGAGCTATATTTCTCCATATACGAATAGGGCAATATCGAATAGCCCTCCACATCCACAAAGTTGCCCGAACTTCCATATGATGCCCGTAGTTTTAGATCACTGACCGTATTTTTGATGGACGAAAAGAAATTCTCATCCGACATCCGCCAACCAAGGGACATCGAAGGGAAAAATCCCCAGCGCTTATCATTTGGGAATAAAGGTGAGCCATCGTAACGGAAAGAAAACTCGGCTATATACTTATCCGCATAGTTATAGTTCGCCCGACCGATCACCCCTCGTCGTGCGTCCATTAATTCAAAGGCATCTGTTGATCGCATGCTCCTATCTGTCGGATAGATATACATCTGATCCAATGGGATAATTGGATTTTCTGCCCGCGATGTAATGTTCGTATTACCCGATTTAAACTGCTCATAAACAACCAGACCATCCACCGTATGTTTGCCAAACTTGCGGTTATAGTTTAGGAACCAATCCACCTGGTATTGCCATTTTCGCTGTGGGTTGTAGTCCATAAAAGGTTGAGCCTGGCTAAAGGTAAATACATTTGTCCTATCCTCTGAGGGTGGGGCTGGTATGAAACGGTTCCCATCTGGATTCAGCGAAGTAAATGTATAGTTCTTTTGGAAACTCATATAGCGTTTGCGCATATAGTCTTCTGCTACGTAACTTCCCACCAGTTTTGTAGAAAGTCCCTCTAACAGTTTATCCAACTTTAAATTAAGGGTCATAATCGGATTTACCTGACGTACTTTGCGATCAATGTAGCGATCGCCGATGACCTGGTCAATCACATTCCAGGCCTGCCAGCTTCCCATCGGTGTCTGTACCGGATAAGCCGTTGGGGTATTGCTCGGTGTTCCGTCCGCGGTTAGATAAAAGGGATACATCTTGGGCCAGTTGAAAGTAACGCGGTAAAAATCCGAAACATCAAAATCATCATCACTGGCAGATGTACTAAATGGCCAGAAGAACCTATTGGAATTCGTCTGATTGGCCGAGATATTAAAATCCATGCTAAATGCGTCACTGATCTTCGCCGAAATATTGCTGCGGAGATTAAATTTTTCGTGATCCAGCGATTTATAAGATCCGTTTTCTTTCCGATAGCTCAATAAGGCATAGTAGGTAATCTTGTCGCCACCACCGTTAACAGCAATAGACTGCCTATGGCTGAAAGGATTTCGCCAGATAACATCATTGGTGTTATAATTTTTGTCTTTAAAATAGTCAAATTCCCGCTGTCCATTTGGAGCTACCCACGGTTCACTTTTCTTGCCCTGTTCCCAACGGAATTGGGAAACTCGATTCTGATAGATTAGTTCATCCGTAGCGGTAGTCAGATTGGCCAATAGAGTCTGTGTAGGTGCACTGAAGGAATAATTACTCTGCACATTGAATACTGGTGCCTGGGCAGTCCCTTTTTTTGTCGTCACCAGTACAACGCCATTACCTGCTCTTGTACCATACACAGCGGCGGTTCCGGCATCTTTCAAGAAACTCATCTGATCTACTTCATTCGCCTCCAGCGCATCAAAAGCCGCTTTGTCGCGCACCACACCATCAATCACATACAACGGTTCGACAGCAGCTCCACGGATACGTAAGGAAGAGGAAGCTCCGGCCATCCCTGAGGTATTCGTCACATTCACCCCGGCCGCCCTTCCCGCCAAGGTATTGGACAGATTGGATGGCGAGATATTTTTCAGTTGTTCAGAGTTTACTGCTGCAACAGCCCCGGTTAGATTTCCCTTTTTCTGCTTACCATAGCCCACGATAACAACCTCTTCTAACGACTCGGTATTGCTAATCATCGTCACGGCAATCGTTCCACTACCTACCTCGACCTCTTGCCGCGCATAACCCTGATAATTGATAACCAGAAAATCTCCCTGTTTGGCGCGAATGGAAAAGCTACCATTGGCATCAGTCGCTGCTTGAATCGTACTACCTTTCACGGTAATCGTAGCGCCAGCGAGTGGGTCGCCTTTTTCATTCTTTACACTACCCGAAATTTGCTGTTGTTCGACATGAAAATAGCTCAATTTCGATTTCAAATTGCTCGCAATTAAATTAGGGGACGAGCATAAAAGACCTAGACCTAAAAGACTTAAAGGTCTGGCTTTGCTGTAAAAAAGATGATTCTTTTTCATAATTAAGATGGAGGTGTTTAGATAATAGTTTACAAACAATTACTAAAAGGTTTATTGGTATTTTGTCTTTTGTAAAAAAATAACAAAAGACAGTTGATTTTAATAGGAAATTAAATAAAAGAATCTGAAAATAAAAATGAAATTGAACAAAAGAAACTGAAAAACAGATTGTTTTTTTACGTTTCGCATATAGGTTATTAGAATAATTAACCCATTGTTTTTATAAAACAACGGGTATAGCAGGGGCTATTCACGCTAAAAAGAGCAGATATTTAGACAACAGATGGATATTTCTAACAACAAAAGCAGCTACCGAGGCTGCTGCTTTTGTCCAATCGAAAAGTATATTGGATATACTATCTTTTCTCCGTTTTGTTGAAAGGAAGAGTTGGTGACAGATTAAATGTAAAATTACCTTTTGAATCTACTCCACCAGCACCCCTAACACGGGCCTTGATTTCGTACTTCGCATTCGGATTATAATCTCTCACGGTGAAATTGTAATAAAAAGGTTTAATTTTATTCGTTCCTCTAAATTTGTCCGCAAGCGCATGATGTCCGTCCTCATCAATAATACGACCATCTTGCAGCAATTGGACAGCATCTATCTCCAGAAAATTCTTACCTTCTAAAAAGAAAAAACCAGCTTGTGCCCGTCCATTGTCGTAGATCCTTTTTGTGACATCAAAGGTTAGTGTACTATACTCCTCTTTGATGTCATCACTTTTCCAGCTACCTGCGATATAACCGCCGGTATGATAGTAATCAATCCGCATGGAATCCAGACGTGGAAGATTAGCATCCAGTCTACGACAAAACTCCGCATAATCTTTCTTTGACTTAGAAGCCCAACCTATTTCAGCAACAGCAAGTAAGCGTGGAAAATTCTGCACATTCATATCTTTGATATCCTGGGCAATCGCCGACCACATATTACCCTGCACCCCCAGTACCAATTGATCCTCTACCGCGGTCAATCCATTTGATGGATCGAAGTCATAAACCCTTTTTAGGGAATTAATCTGTGGATAGGCCAGATCAGTCATTGTGCCATCATTGCGATCCGCCTGCGTAATATCGAAATACAGATGCGAGGCCGGTGTCGCCACAGCTTTAAATCCATCTTTAGTCGCCTCCTTAATCGCCTCCTCTCCAAGCCAGCTCATAATAGCTGTACTTTTGGGCAGATTCTTAGCATCGGCCAAAATATCATTCCAACCAATAGGTTTTTTCCCTTTCTGAACAATGATAGCCGATACACGTTGTACAAAATAACTTTGCAATGCTTTGACATCTGCAATCTGATGCTGCTTCATAAAATCCTGCACATGGGATTCTTTTTCCCATAAATCATGACGGACCTCATCCCCTCCAAAATGAATATAGCTTCCCGGAAATAGGCTGGCAATCTCGGTAAACACATCATCCAAAAATTGATAGGTTGCCTCTTTTGTTGGATCAAGTGTATTTGGTGTAAACTGGTTACCCCAATAACCCCAGGACGACACGAAAGGAAAAATATGATTGGGGTAAGAATTCTTATTCACCCCCAACGCAGGATAGGCTAATATTGTTGGCCAGGAGTGCCCTGGTACGTCAATTTCAGGAACAATTGTAATATTGCGTTCTTTGGCATACTGAACCACCTCCTTTATCTGCTCCTGTGTATAAAAACCGCTCCGCTCCGCCGGTTGCTTTTCAGTACGGTGGAAGACTGTCGCATTCTCGGCCGTTAACTTTGGATATTTCTTTATTTCGATACGCCATCCCTGATCATCCGTCAAATGCCAATGAAAGATATTCATTTTATATAAAGCCATTGCATCCAGGTATTTCTTAACAGTATTTATCGTATAGAATGTACGGCTTACATCTTTCATATACCCCCGCCAGTGGTATCGCGGATAATCTTTGATCGCAACAACAGGAATGGACCAAGTGGATTCATTTGCAGCACGATTAGTTGTCTCGATTGCAGCGGGCAGGAGCTGGCGCAACGATTGTGACGCATTGAAAAGACCATGCGTTGTCTTTGCCTTCACTGTTACCTTTTTAGCAGATACATCCAATTGATACCCTTCATCACTAGGCAGATCCAGTTTTTTATCTAAAATAAACTCAATCGTATTGCTTGATTGCCTTTTTTCCATCATTGGATAATGGCTTGCTTGCCGCAATTGCTTAATGAACAGGTCTACATCTTTAACGCTACAATTTTTAAAACTTATGGTCGTTTGTTTATCTAATTGGAATAAACCTTCCCCATAAGTGATTTCCTGTGGTTTTGGAATGACATTTATAATAGATTGCCCATAGCTTACCTGTCCGATAATTAACGACAACATTGCTGAAATAAACAGTTTTTTCATCAGTTTTACAATTTTTTCCTTTATTAGAAATGAGTTATTTTGAGCCAACTATCTGACTCTATTAGGTTTCCATCGGTAAAATAGAAAATAAAAATTGTACTACCGTCTTTTCCTTTCAATCAAACGATTGTGTAAGTTTTTTAAAAAGTAGCGATTAATTGACAGTTATAAACAACAGCTTTCATTTTTAAGTCTTAAATTTGAGTTCCATACTAAACAAAGAGGCTGTAATTAATTTATTGGTTGAAAGAGTAACAACGTGAAAAATAATAGAAAAATATTTATTTTCAGGACAGTTTTAATTGCTTTTCTGATTCTTTCTTTAGTGTATATCGGCTCGATATTTACCTATCAATATATTGAATATCAAAAAACCGAAGCTCGTCTAAATAAAGCCTATAGCTCCAAAAATCAGTTGACAAGTTTATTTTATGAGCTGTTTGCCTCTTATAATGCTGCGGGGAATGCATTCCGTTCATATACGGTAGATTTCAGTACTCAGAATTTGGCAAACTATACAAAAAACCTAGATAGCCTTCGTTTTTATATTGACTCTCTTTCTACGCTTTCTTCCAAAAAAGGAATATCGTTTTCAACCAATACACCACTGGAACAAAACATACATCTCTCTGATGAATTCGCACGCATCAAGAAATCCGTAGATAATATGATTTTCCTGGCAAAGGACTCTCTTTCTCTTTTAACTAAAACCAGTCGAACATTACGTCCAGCAACCAATCGGATAGACGCGGATTCCGTTGTTAACAGAATATTACGAGATACTTCCCTAATTGTCAGAAAAAAAGATACAATTGTCAGAAAAAAGGAAAAACTTTTCACCCGGATTTTCAAAGCAAAAAACGACACTTTAGTTGCCGACAAACTTGAACAACAATTTAATGTCAATCAGATCAAGGCCATCCACAGCCAGATACAGACATTAATTGAACAGAATGAAACGTTCTATAAGCAAGATTTTAGTAAAATTCGTCGCTCCTTTGTCGAACTCCAAGATAAGGAAAGACAACTCCTACAATCAAATTATGCCCTTTTTAGTACGATCAGTACCGCCCTACTCAAGATAAAAACACAAGAAGACGAGTCTTTACGGGCGGCCGAGATACAGGATTTCAAATTGTATAAGGAAAATTCTGCCTTTTTCGGGAAGCAGGTTATTGCCTCAATCATCCTAATGATTATTATGGTGACCTTAATTCTGTCCTATCATTATAATACTATTATTTACGAACGTAAAATCACAGCGGCGCGGGATTATGCATTGCGTACAGCCAAAGAAAAAACGAGTATATTGGCCAATGTGAGCCATGATGTGCGTACTCCAGTCAATTCGCTGGTCAGCGTCATTGACCTCTTAAAGAACAACACGTCCAACAATCGCGTTAATCCCGCATTATTGGATTCCATCACACAGGATATCCATGTGATCAATGATACGGTAGAAGATATACTCAATCTTGGCAAATTAGAATCAGGCATGCTGGAAATTAAAGAAGAATATTTTTCACCAGCCAACTTGCTTACCAATCTGATAAAAATGCAACAAAGCCAGGCGGATAAAAAAGGGCTTAAGCTTGTCAGCAATATTTCCATAGAACCAGACACTTTAATTAAGAGCGGAGCATATCGCTTGCGTCAGATCGTATCTAATCTTCTGAGTAATGCCATTAAATATACTGACAAAGGTCAGGTAGAGATTAAGGCATTCATCAACTCTGATGGAAAGAAAACCCTACAAGTAGAGGTTTCAGATACAGGAAAAGGTATTTCTACAAAAGACCAGGAACATATTTTTGAACAATATTATATGACTGACCTCAGATCCAAAAATAGCTTTGGATTGGGATTGCATATTTCCAAGCTTATGGCGGAGCAACTAAATGGAACATTAAGTGTGCAAAGTAAACAAGGAAGAGGGTCGACATTTACATTAATCGTTCCCATTGCTGATGAAAAGAAAAGCCTGACACAAGTGGTTACACAGGACAATCTACCGATAAACTCACGCATTGTCGTTATCGATGATAACCCAATCAACAATTTATTTGTTAAACAGGCTCTACAGCAGTTCAAGGACGTCCAAATTTTTCAAGATTCGTCACTGGCGATGGAGTATCTTCAAAATAATACCAGTGCTATTGTCATCACTGACCTTAACATGAATGGCCCTAGCGGCTGGGATATTTTGAATTTAGTCAAAGGAAACAAAACTATCCATGGCGCGAACAGCAAAGTAATTGCATTAACATCGGATGAATCACAGGTAACCGTACAGATTCCTCAGGGGCAGATCCATCAGTTCGATGGGATTATGGTCAAGCCTTTTAATTTAGCAACATTCGTCCAGATTTTAACATCATAGATTGTATCGCTCGATTATATTGTCTTTATCATCCAATATCAATTGCTGCTAACATCGACACGCATTCAAGTTAACATAAGGCAAACAACAAAGGGGTCAGCAAAATTTGCTGACCCCTTTTTCGTGCTAATTGTTCATAATCCTGAAGCACTTCATTACACCTTGGTTGGTGTTAATTCTTAAGATATTATTCGCGTACTTGCGATGGTAATAGCATACTCAACAGGCTTTCTGCTTACAATCCAATAGCATTTCAACATTATCTTCAGAACTTAAATCTTTGATGGCTTTTACCCCGTCATATGTTCGAGGAATATCTGTTTGATTGGCTTCCCATTTCTCATTTGGTAAACTATAGCTAGTCTCTCCTCAAATATGTGTTTTCTCATAAATAATGAATCCCAAAAGTTTTTGTCTAACTTTTGGGATTCATTTCATTATAGCGACGACCTTATTAATTTAAGCTAGACAGCTCGAGGATACTGCATCTCCTGAAACATTCAGTTTTCTATAGACAGATTGTCCAGCTAAATTTTCCTCACAAATACCAGATTGGTTTCCATGATCAGATATATTTACAGTACAGGATTCACTATGGCATCGCTTCGCAATACAACGCCCCATGGAAGGAGAACAAACTGAGCCACTACAATAAGTCGTAATCGACCAAGCAAGCCTGGCCAGGCCAAGAACAAAACGTAGTTCCGCCTGTAGGTAGTAAAAATAAGAGTTCCTCCATAGCTGCGGCACCATTGTCCTTCTGGAACCTTTTGGGAAGTATGTAAACGAAAGAAGCCCTTGACTGTTTCCAGCAAGGGCTTCCGTGTAAAAAAAGGCACCGACCTACTCTCCCACCTGTT
>NZ_RAPY01000008.1 GCF_003610355.1 Sphingobacterium detergens
TCTTTTTTTCATGGCCTCTTCTTTCGAAGTAACCGTTCCTCCCTTGCGGAGTGGTGCAAAGATAGGGAGTTTACTAACAAACTTCCAAGCCTTTTATTCTTATTTATTTCATTTTGCCGCTAACTCGCTGTGAACTTGGCCGATTCTTTTTGTAAAACAGGATCCCCAGGGGCTCCGGGGGACAAAAAAGGACGGTTATGGCCAGATCGGACGCAGGGAAACAGCGCCGAGACTGTGGAAACGCTGTGGAAAGGCGGCGCAGGGGGATGGTGGAACCGCAGCGGATACACAGTGGAAAGGTCGGGATTGCCTATGGGACTAGACGTACGCCGCAGCAGCGCAAAACCGGGGAATGCAGTGGAAAGGTTGCAGCAGGGTCAGTTATGCGCGCAAAAAAGACAGCGAAGGGATAAAAGTGGATGGGCGGCAGAAACCGGGGATCAGGGAAGCAAGGAACCGCGACAGTCACTGCCGGAGGGGGCTGAAGGGTATTTTCAAACGGGCGCTCCTCGGGATCTGCTCACCCTTTCTTCGCCCCTCCTTCGGACGCTGCCTACCTTTTACCTATCCATTCCCTATCTATTCCCTATTGTTTGAATAGGGAATAGATAGGGAAACGGTAGAGAATCTATAGAGAAATCCCGAACAAAGGGCGAAGCGGGGACGAACGAGACCCGAACCGCAGCCGAAAAAGGCTATGTACGCGCGGATCGGCCGCAGTAAGGTCCGCGACAAGGCCGGATAGTTACCAAACAGCTGCTCCTCGATGGGGATAGCTGTTCTTATATTGATCATAAGGTCCCGTATTTTGTAATGGAGCGGCAGTAGAAGTGATCCGGGGGATTTCAGAAAAATCCGGACAGCACAGAAAAAGCCTCCGCTATAAGGGTAGAACAACCGGCAGATTGCTTTCTAACTGTTTTAATAATAAAAGGGATATTACTTAGGGTTTATAGGGGGGTAACAGGGGTATAACAGGGGTAAATCCCTGCTAATCCGGTGTTAATACTTTGTTATAACTTTTTTAAGTGTAAACCAGGTAGGAAGTAATCCCAGAGATGGGCCGGAGCGGGATCGGAAATGAGAACCTAATGATTGCCCCCGGAGCTCCTGTGTATCTCAGTCGGGACTGTTTTAGTATCTGTCCGTGCTGTGTCCATGGTGAGTCCGTCTTAACATGGAAACAGCATGTCTACAATCCGGACTTACATCGCTCAAATCTGTACTCAGACACCTTTAAAGCCCGATTTAGCCCCAATTCAAGAGTGACCAAAAACCGAACTGCAGCGTAAAAAAAACACGAAAAAATGCTAAACACGTGGACTAACTCGCTGGAAACGCAGTTTTTTGAAGCAAAAGCATCCAAAAATTGTGCATCACATAACGGGAATTAAGCTGTATATTTCCGCTACAAAAAAAATCTCGGTGGCAGAGAAGATACCAATTAATTGTTTCTATACGAAACGTAATTATATTGTATATCAAAAGCAATTTATCTAAGTTTGGATAATAAGGAAAATTTAATCGTTATCAGCAGTTTTGAACGAACTTTTCAAAATATATCAAGTCGATGCGAAAGAAGCACTACGCATCCAAGAGTCGAAAAATGAAATGCACCAACATGATTTCGAAGAACTGATTATTGGTGTAAAGGGACGATTAGAGCATTTTATCGATTTTAAAGCGCAAACATACAGCGCTCCCTTTGTCAGTTTTGTAGCGCAAGGTAAAAATCATCGTGTAAAACCGCTTCTCCAAGACAATGACATCGATTTTTGGGTTATCCGATTTAAAAGCGAATTCATCCCCGAAACCACCTTCCAACTTTATGCGCATTTTCATGAAAATGCAACATTGACTTTTTTCCAACCAACCTGTTTTTCCAGATTGGTCATCCTGTGCCAAATGATCCAACAGGAAACACAACAGTCCTTAGTAGATTATGCCGTTATTAAGCAATTGTTGAGTACAATCTTTATTATGATCGAGTCCGAGCGAAAAAAACAATTTCCGGATACCCAACAACAATTAAAAAACCAAAGTACAACGTTCACTAGCTTTCTTTTTATATTAGAAGAGAATTATCGACGACCAGAGGGGGTTAACTATTACGCGGAAAAACTTTTTATGTCCGCACGCAATTTAAACCTGATTTGCCAAAGTATATTGCAACAGAGCGTATCGGAGATCATCGAAACAAGAAAACTGATAGAAGCCAAAAATCTATTGTTAACAACCAATAAGACGATTTCGGAAATAGGCTTCGAATTAGGCTATCAGGAAAAATCTTATTTCACCAACGTTTTCAAAAAGAAAGCCGGAATGACACCATCTGAATTTAGAAATGAAATACAGAAATTGATTTCCGAATAATACAACAGATTGACTAAAAAACAATACCCCCTCCCACCCGACTCTACTTAATTTTGTAATAACAATTAACGCTATTAGAAATATTCAAATGCGTAGAAAGGATTTTATAAAAATTATGGCAACATTACCCTTATCAGGCATAGCTAGTCCCGCAAGTTCATTACGTAAATTGTCTACTGAACTTACTGCGACAGATAAATTTCCAGCTCTTTTTTTAGGACATGGAAGTCCCATGAATGCCATTGAAGACAATGAGTTTGTTCAGGGATTCAGAAAAATAGGACAAACATTCGAAAAGCCGAAAGCAATCCTGGTTATCTCGGCGCATTGGGAGACACGTGGAACATTTGTTACCGCCATGGAGCATCCGGCTACCATCCATGACTTTGGAGGTTTCCCCCAAGCTCTGTTTGACGTACAATATCCTGCACCCGGAAGCCCATCCTTAGCCCAAGAAACACAGCGTATCGTTACAAAAACCGAAGTGCATCTTGACGATAAATGGGGATTGGATCACGGCTCCTGGTCTGTTGTCAAACATTTATACCCCAATGCTGACGTGCCCATTATTCAGATGAGTATCGACTACACCCAACCAGCTTCTTATCATTATGAAATCGCACAGCAACTGGCAGAGCTACGGAAAAAAGGTGTATTGATTATCGGAAGCGGCAACATGGTCCACAATCTCAGAATGGTAGCCTGGGATAAACTCAATACAACCGGATACGCCTACGAATGGGCCTCCATTGCGAATGATAAGATGAAAAAGTTTATTCAAGATGGCAACCATCAGGCTTTAATTGATTTCAGGCAGCAGGGAAAAGAGTTTGACCTAGCAATCCCAACACCGGAACACTATCTTCCTTTAATTTATACTTTGGCTTTACAGGAAAAAAATGAAGATCTATTTTTGTTTAATGACAATTCTGTAGCAGGCTCACTGACCATGACTTCATTAAAGATCGGATAGTCGAAAAAACAAGATGATGAACTAAGATTTCACCCCAGACTATTCAACGACTATTTGTCAACGGTCTGGGGTGGATTTCTTATGGACGTTTTGATGACAGCAGAGAGATAAGTACATTTGTTTTATAAAACGCATACTATCTTAGTTTAAATCATGGCATCAAAACCTGTTATCGAAATTGAATACTGTCCAAAATGCAATTGGATGTTGCGTGCAGCTTATATGTCCCAAGAGATATTGAGCTCTTTCACGGAAGATATCCACGGCGTCCTGCTTATTCCAAGTGAAATTGCGGGCCGTTATACCATACGCATAGACAACAAAGAAATCTTTGATCGAAAAAGAGCAGGCCGATTTCCCGAAATAAAGGAATTAAAGCAACTGATCCGGGATATTGTCGCCCCTGAAAAATCATTGGGACATTCCGATAAAACTTCTTAAAATTCGTTCAATTTAGCATAAATCGGATTTTATAAACTTCTTCTTCTTAGCAACTTTGTATAAACTAAATGGACAATCATGACTATTCAACAAGAAGTAGATTTTCAACGTATCGCCAAGGCAATACATTTCTTACAAGAAAATTTCAGAACTCAACCCACACTGGGACAGATCGCTTCTCATGTCTACATGAGTGAAGCTCATTTCCAACGGATGTTTACCTCCTGGGCAGGCACAAGCCCGAAGAAGTTCTTGCAATATATTAGTTTAAATCACGCCAAATCACTACTGAAGGAAAACAATATTGCAGAAACCACTTTTCAACTGGGCCTTTCGAGTAGCAGCAGATTACACGAACTGTTTATCAATATCGAAGGGATGACACCTGCTGAGTACAAGAATGAAGGTGCCAACCTGCTTATTTCATACTATTATTATGAAACACTTTTTGGCCCCATCATCATAGCCTCTACCTCAAAGGGTATCTGTCATATTGCTTATGAAGAAGATAAAGAATCTGCATTCGAAACGCTTCAAAAGCGCTTCCCAAACGCAAAATATATACAACAGAAGGATGTAATGCATGAAAATGCACTAAAAGCATTAAATCCACAGGATAATGATATCGGTCAGGTGAAATTGCATCTCAAAGGAACAGAATTTCAGTTGAAGGTATGGGAAGCACTGTTAAAAATTCCTATGGGCAATTTAAGCACTTATGGTTCGATTGCTTCTCAAATCGGAAACCCCAAGGCTTCACGTGCTGTAGGCACAGCCATTGGCAGTAACCCTATTGCTTATCTGATTCCCTGTCACCGGGTTATCCAAAACAGTGGTATATTTGGGGGGTATCGTTGGGATCCGATAAGAAAAACAGCGATTATCGGCTGGGAGAGCCTCCACACGGCAATATAGGGCAACAAAACGGTAAGGATAACATGGAACTTTTCGACAATCTTTTTGATGGAAACAAAAATATACTTCCCTATGATGGGACAGTCAATTACTATGGCAAAATACTAGATCCGCAACAAGCGGATCATTATTTTAACCTGTTGATGAATTCCATCGAATGGGTAAACGATCGTGCGATTATTTTCGGAAACGAAATTATCACTAAACGCAAAGTCGCCTGGTATGGGGATCAGCCTTTTGAATATAGCTATTCCAATACCACCAAAAGAGCTCTTCCTTGGACAAAAGAACTACTCGAACTAAAAACACTTGCTGAATTAAAAACGCAGGAAACTTATAATTCTTGTTTATTGAATCTATATCACAATGGTGATGAAGGGATGGCCTGGCACAGTGACGGAGAAAAAGACCTAAAGAAAAATGGTGCCATTGCTTCTTTAAGTTTTGGAGCCGAAAGAAAGTTTGCTTTCAAGCACAAAACGACAAAAGAAAAAGTAGATCTTATTTTGGGAAATGGTAGTCTTCTGGTTATGAAGGATCTTACACAGACGTATTGGTTGCACCGTCTTCCCCCTACAAAAAAGGTATTTATGCCTCGTGTGAATCTGACCTTCAGAACTATTGACAATTTTCAATAACACAGACAATTGATTCGTCAAGCTGATTATTTTCAAATTACCCATCCATATGGGAAAGGATATTCAGCACTGATATTAGCAGCTGCAAAGACATCAACTTTAAGTTGGGTCCCGACCTAAGCGCACAATAATTTCATTGTCAGACAATGTGCGGCTATAAATTTAACAGGAATTGTGTCAATCTCCTTTATAAGAAGGAGATTGACATAAATAACGTTGTTATTTTACAGCTGCCCAATCATTGTCTTTGGCTGTATAGTCCATAAAGACACCCCCATCCAACGTAATTTTCTTCACTTTCTTTGAAGATGACCAGCTGATTGTTGCCTGTTTTTCATTTTGTTGCCAAATTACAGGTGTTTGATGTTTTGTTTCCAAAGTGCCGTCTGTATAGGTAATCAAGACATCAAATGGAACCGCAAATCCCCCTGCGTTTGTGATCGACAAGGTATTTTTATTGCCAGACTGCTTAAAGCTATCCACCTTTAAATCGATGTAATTATTGGTAAAATACCAGTTTTTCCAAAACCAATTTAAATTCTGACCAGCTCCGGCATTGATACTATAAAAGAAATCCCATGGCGTAGGGTGTTTACCATGCCAAAGATCCATATAATGATGTAGCGCTTTTTTGAAAACCGCATCACCTAAATAATCCCGTAGCGCGATATACGATAAGGCAGCTTTGATATAGGCATTATTTCCGTAGCCCAGACCATTTAACTGTGAAGTCATGGTAATCAATGGTTGATCCTCTTCTGTAGACGGGTCAAAGATGTATCGTTTCACGCGTGACTCTTTAAAAAGCTCCTTATTCTTTTCAGCTCCGATCTCCGCATTACCAATCCAAAATTCAAGTGCTGTAGCCCAGCCTTCATCCATATAACCATATCGGGTCTCATTGATCCCCATGTAAAAAGGGAAATAGGTATGTGCGATCTCATGATCTGCTGTTTGTCGGGCATCAACAAAATTGTCGGGCACACTTGAATCATTGATCATCATAGGGTATTCCATATCCGCAAATCCCTGTACTGCTGTCATTGTCGGATAAGGGTAGGTCACACCGGGCCAATTTTTGGAAAACCAGTCGATACAATATTGCTGCCAGCCAATATACTGTTCAAAATCGGGAGTACCAGCAACATAACTGGATTGTACACTGACGCGTTTGGTCCCTAGATCAACACTAGCAGCATCCCATATATAATTGTCACTTACACTGAAACAAAAGTCAGGAACATAAGTTGCTTTAAATTTCCACTTATTCCATTCCTGCTGTGCAGTTACCCTGCCCTCCTTCATTTCAGATGCTGTAGCAACATGGATAGGCTCATCACGCCGTTTCGATTGCTCAAAGCGTTCTAAAATAGGCTTCTGCAATACTTCCGCTGCATTCTGAAGCTCCCCCGTGGCCCAGACAACAAAATTCTTAGGAACAGCAATTTCAAACTGATAATCATTGAAACCATTATAGAACTCCTGTCTACCGTTATGCTCCAAAACATCCCAGCCATTATAATCATCATAGACAGATACACGTGGATAGGAATAAGCGCAATAGAAAGTAGATGCATTGAGCATGCCATCGCGATCACTCTCAACTGATAACGGATATTCCCAGCTAATCTCCAAGGTTGCCACTGTTCCGGGAAGAATTTTCTGCCCAAAATCACCGAGTTTGACTGTTCCCCAATCTCCACTATTGACCTCATAAACCTGTCCGTTGAGTTTAAAGGATTTTATCTTTAACCCTGATGTCAAATAGTCGTCCGAAGCATAATTAGAACGTGCAGCATTGGGTTTGTGTACATTGTTCACAAATCGAATTGCCAATTGCTTTAACGTATCGGGGCTATTATTGGTATATAAAATTGTTTCATTCCCACGGACGGTCTTCGCGGCAGGATCCAACTGTACCTTGACATCATATTTCCCAAAGTTTTGCCAGTAATTTTTACCTGGCACACCGGTTGTGGTCCGCGTGCCTTTTTCAATGGCTTGTTTAATATTCCTGGGTGTATAGAGTTCCTGTGCTTGCGCAAAACCCGTTAGCAACAGCAAGGCCAAACTGCAGCGATATATATTTTGTCGTATCATATGTCTGAATTAAATAATCAAAACTAAGATAAATTTCCCCTTACTTCCAAGTTTAATTGCGTGATTCTATCCTATCACTGAAAATTGTCTACCGCACGCATTTCCGCATTTAAACATGCAAAGATTCAAGCAGATAATTTCCGACCCAACAAGAATTGGCTAGCCCCAATAACTGTCCAAAATAAAATTGTGTTCATTCCTTTAAAAAACATTTTAATATTTTTGACGTTTAGATCTAAGATAAACCCGAAGGTATGCAGCAATTTTTACGTCATCACTATTTATTCACGCTCTGTTTTTTACTACCTTGCTTTCTGCTGATATCCAATAGGCTTGTGGCTCAATCTGAAACTGAGATAGATTCGGCTTCCTTCTATAAAAAGCAACGCGATTCCATTCTCGCGAGCCAATATGATATCTCGGATTTGATCGGCCGAATTATTCACCCCAAACGTAAAAAGGAAAAATCCAGCAAACGTTCGCCGATTACCTTAATGCCAAACATTGCCTATAATCCGACGATTGGTGGACAGATTGGAGTCAAGGCTGTTGCTGGAAAAGTACTGGGTGATCCAAAAACAACGACTATGTCAATCGCGGCAACGTCAGCCTCCATTACGACCAAAAACATCATGGTTTTCTATATTAGCCACAATGTATTTACCCCAAACAATAAGTTGAATTTTCAGGGGGCTTTTGCGTTGGTTAAAATGGTTGCCCTAGACGCAGGTTTGGGTATGACCCCGCAGGGCAAATGGAACAATGAGGAGGAGGAAATACTTGCTAATCCCGAGCATAAAAAATATGGGGCCAAATACGATGCCTTCACGTTTAATGAGAAGGTCTATAAAAAGGTTGCTGATGACTTATTTTTAGGAGCCGGACTGGCCTTCGATCTGCGACGGAAAATAACAAGCAGTGGCCCAAATGGCAATATTACACCCAATACAATATATACCGAAAAGCATGGTTTTGCTCCAGATAGCTACAACTCCAATGGCCTCCTATTGAATATGCAATATACCACCCGGGATAATCCCAACAGACCTTATAAAGGAATCTATTCGGATATTGGCCTACGATGGAATACAAGCTTATTGGGCAGTAGCAAAAATGCCGTCCAGCTCACGACCGACTTTCGGAAATACTTTAGTTTATCGCAGTCAGATCCAGCACATGTACTTGCATTTTGGTATTGGGGCTCTTACAAACTTGGTGGCGTTCTCCCCTACTTCGACCTCCCTGGTACAGGAAGAGATGCTGCTGTAAGAACCGGTCGCGGTTATACAATCGGTTATTTCAAGGGGCCTTCTTTTGCCTATGCGGAAACAGAATACCGTTTCCCAATTTTAAAAAACCGCTTTTTGAGTGGCGCAGCATTTTTTAACCTCCAAAGTGCAAGTGATGAATTGGGCACAAAACTTTTTGAAAGATGGCAGCCGGGCGGTGGTGCAGGGCTACGGGTACTGTTTAACAAAGCCACCCGAACAAACCTCTGTTTGGACTATGCCATAGGAAAATATGGATCCCGTGGATTCTTCCTCGGATTGAATGAAGCATTTTAATTTAATGGAAAGCGGCAAGACTTCTTTTCTATAAAATCATTAAATTAGCCGATATTGTGACTTCGTCCAAAATCCAAGGGATGGAGTCCCCCCATTGAAGATAAATACGCATGAATTTACAGACAATTTTTCTATACCTTTTGCTTTTTGGATTTGCTTCCTGTCAGCAAACAACACAATCTAATCCTCAGACCATTCCTACAAAAGACAGTGTGGTCAATAACCAAAGTCAGCAGGCGACTGAAAGCCCCCAGGCAGTGAAACCTTTGCTCGATACCTCCACCTATACTAATCCACGATTCAATAAGATGGCTAATCAGCAACGCGAACAGCTGGTCAAATTGGCTGATGAGGGACTCTTTGAAAAGTTGCATCTAAAAATGCAAGCAGACCTTGCTGAAGAGCAAAAGAATTATTTCGAGAGTCATGCAAATCTCAATATTTTGGCGCATACAAAAGGAGATATTTTTGAGAATAAAGGGAACGATCTGGCATATATTGTTTATGATAAAGAAAAACATCAAATTGAAATCCTTCTTTTTGATCAGAAGAATAAACGCTTTAAAACATTATATCGGGACGTACAAGTATCCAATTTGCTGCATCAATCCGATTGTTACTATGCCAATGGAACATTAGATTATAGTATTGGCGCAGAATTGATTTATCAAGAGGATTATATCCGTTCAAGTCAATCAAATTATTTGATTGATGAAAATGCATTTTCGATCAACAATATTTCAACCAATCATATCTTTGACCTCAAACGAGGATGCTTAAGCAGGGATTTCCCGACAAATGCTATGGCAAATACGCTGTGCATACCGACGAGCTCGGTATATGCCAATTATCAATGCTTGAAATACAATAAAACCAAAGCAGTTTTTGAAATTTACTTTAGCCAAGAATTTGCGGACTAGGCCAACCTAACCATTAAAAATGAAAAGAAATTACCTACTTGCCGCAATTTGTCTATACGGTAAATTATATGCCCAAACGACTGACAGCATCAACAATAGACTTGAACAGGTCGAAATTAAAGCTTATTTTAATAAACAACCCTTACTACGACTTACATCATCCGCTGCCGTATTAAGTCAGCAGCGGATTCAATCTCAGCAATCGCCAGCACTTGTGGCTGTCATGAATACGGTACCTGGACTACGCATGGAAGAACGCTCTCCCGGAAGCTATCGTTTAGCATTACGGGGTAGCATGCTCCGTTCTCCGTTCGGTGTCCGTAACGTAAAGATCTATCTGGATGACTTTCCGCTCACAGATGCTGGAGGAAACACTTACCTCAATCTGATTGATCCTTACGCAATAGACCAGATCAATATTTTGAAAGGACCCGATGGTTCTATTTATGGTGCCAACTCTGGCGGTGTAATTTCACTCTACAGCAAGGGTTTTAATACCCTGACCAAACCAGAAGTCAACTTACAGCTAACTGGAGGTTCATATGGCTTATTTCAGCAGCAGCTCAATGCCATACTTCCAATCAATCAGACACAGCAATTGGCGATCAATCAAAGCTGGACACGCAGTGACGGTTATCGGCAACATTCATCCTTGAACAAGAAAACCGTCCAGTTGAACTACAATTGGCAATATGCAAAACATTCTGAGCTCAAATTCACGGGATTCTATACCGATCTGGGGTATCAAACTCCCGGAGGTCTTACTGCTGCACAACTGGAGAGCGATCGCCGGCAATCTCGTCCCAAAGGTGGCCCGAATCCAAGTGCTGCGGAACAAAAAGCGGCAATCTATGATAAAACATTTTTTGGCGGTGTAAGCAACCAAACGAGTATCAATTCTAAATTAACCTTGTTTGCCAATGTATTCGGTTCGTCCAACCAGATCAAAAACCCATTTATCACCAATTATGAAAAAAGAGATGAAAAAAACTTAGGGACACGGTTGTATTTATCCTATGTTGATCGGTTCAGCAAAAACTTAACGTATGAACTACAATTTGGTTTAGAGGCTCAAAAAGGTTGGTACGATATAGACAATTATGATAATAATCAAGGGCAGGCTGGCAATCCACAAGCCAAAGATAAGCTGGAAAATAGTCAACAGTCATTCTTTGCGCGTACTCAGCTAGCTTGGTTAGATCGTCTTCAAGTCGAACTGTCCATTGGGCTCAATGAAAATAAGATCGCTTACCAACAGCGCTATCCAATTGCACAAGAGGATAAGGCACATATCAATTTTGGCAATACCTGGATGCCGCGAGCCGCCGTCTCCTATATGGCAACGCCAACATTAGCAGTCCGGGCTTCTATTTCAAAAGGTTTTTCAGCTCCGACAATTGCGGAAGTGCGCTCATCTGACAATATGATCAATAAGGACCTAAGGCCTGAGACTGGAACCAACCATGAATTCGGTGTTCGATGGCACTTGTGGAACCGCCGTGTTATATTAGATGCAGCAGCATACACGTATCAAATGGATGATGCCATTATTCGGCAAGTACGCGAATCTGGAGCAGAATATTTTCAGAATGCAGGAAAAATAGATCAAAAAGGAATTGAAGCTTCAATACTCGCCTATCTGTTAACACCAACGTCTGCCGGACTGATCCGTAGTTTACAGGTCGGAAGCAATTTTTCTTTAAATAACTATTCTTTCAAAAACTATCAAGTTGGGGATAAAGATTACAGTGGTAATAAATTAACCGCTGTCCCAAAAACAGTTTGGGTAAACACTTTAAATGTTCTTTTCCCTTATCAACTTCGCTTGGATCTACTTTCCAATTTAACCGCTGCCATACCATTGGATGACGCCAATACCGTTTATGCAAAACGTTACCATCTTTTACAAGGCAAAATATCCTGGAGCAAAGCTGTAGGCCATGGACATAAAGTCAGTATTTTTGCTGGTGCCGACAATCTGCTGAACCAAAAATATAGCCTTGGTAATGACATCAACGCTTTCGGTGGTCGGTATTTCAACCCAGCCCCATTGCGAAATTATTATGGCGGCATGAATTTTAATTTTTAATAGACTCCGTATGGATTTCCATCAACATACATTGACAACAATAGATTTCGGTACAGTAAGCCGTTACTCTTATTTTCCCTGGATGGATACCGCCTTGGCAAATATCCAAATCAATGTCCTGGAGATGGAATTCAATCAAGCTACCTTTCAGGTGATCGAAAGCTATACGAATTTTCAGGTGATGGTTATTTACAAATCACCTGTAACTTCGCTTTTCTGCAATTGTGCTCAAACGGGCTTTTGTACCCACCAGAAAGCAACGTTAACGAAACTATTCGGACAAGAAAACTGGTTATCTTTTTTCGACCTCAACCGTTATCGAAATCTACTAAAAAAGGCCGCTGTTCAGTATGGTTTAGAAAATGAGCCAGCGCTGGAAACCTATTTTTCGGCACAGGTTAAAGATGCTGATCTACAATTCGTCTTAAAAGACAAACACCTGACCTCCATAGATGATTTTGATCTACTGGAACCGAATTCAAGCCCCTCTAAACCTTCAAGCGAACAGCAGCATAGTTTTATCGTACTAACGCGTAATCGCTATTATAAGCAATTACAGGTATTGTTATGCCAGGCGCCACAGTCGAAATCGGGTGCACCGAAAAATCCCATTTCGGTTATGGAAAGTCAAACACGTATCTGGCAAACTGATTCCATTGAAGAAACCCAGTTTTTTGCAGCAATCAACCAGCTTGCCCAGCCTTTACAACAAGCGGATGTCGCTGTTGAACGCAGTTTGCGTGCTATTGCAAAAAATCCGCTGACCCTGGATTTCTACCTCCACGATCACGAAAAAGCAGAAAATATAACGGCTACTTCGTTATCTCCAATTCAAATCAGTTTGAACAAGGGAGAGATTAAATTGTTAGTCGAGCAAAATGACGCATTCTATAGTATAAAAGGGGAATTATCCATTCACGGTATCGCTTACGATCTACAGGATCTGCGTATTCTTTTTGACCACTTTATCCTGATAAAAAAGCACCTCTACCTTGTCGAAAATAAACTTCACCTCAAGCTGATTCGCCTATTTGGAAACAAAGGCAATCAACTGCGCATACACCGCAACAAGTTTAAAGAGTTTAATGAGCTATTTCTAGAACCCCTTGCCAATTCAGTCGTGTTAAATTTCAAGGATATCCCCAAGGCGAGCAAACCACAATTGAAGGAAAATCTCTACTATCAGGATATGCAAGCACTCCTTTTCCTGGAAGAATCGGAAGACTTTGTCAACATAATACCTGTCATGCGTTATGGCGATGTTGAAGTTCCTATTTTGAGTAAAAGGAACATTTTTGGAACTGATGCAAAAGGAGCCCAATTTTTGGTAGAACGAAAAAAAGAGGTAGAAACCAAAGTGATCTCACTACTGCTCAAGCAGCATCCCTATTTTCAGGAGCAATTGGATGATGATAGTTTTCAGCATCTCTATTTGCACCGCAAAAATTTTCTGGATAAAGACTGGTTTTTGAATGCCTTCGATGAATGGCATAATCAGGGTATCCAGATTATCGGATTCAATACGTTAAAGGGGAATAAACTAAGCCGTTTCAAAGGTAAAATACAAATTGAGGTATTAAGTGGACAAAATTGGTTTAATGCCAATATGTTAGTCAAATTTGGCCCTAAAAGTGTTTCACTTAAGAAGCTTGAAAAAGCTGTTCGCAATCGTTCTCAATTTATTAGTCTGGATGATGGTACGTTTGGGATTTTGCCTGAGGAATGGCTAGAAAAATTTGAGGCCTATTTTAATGCCGCTGAAATCATCGAGGATGAACTTATTCAGATTCCCAAATATAAGTTTAGCGAAATCGATCTGCTCTTTGACAAAAAAGAGCTCGATCAGGAAGTATCAGCCGAGGTTAGCTATTTAAAAAATCAACTTTCCGCTTTACCAACGTACCCACCAATAGAATTACCTGATATTTTTGTCGGAGATTTACGCAGCTATCAGTTGCAAGGGTTGCAATGGCTCAACTTTTTGGACCAGTTAAATTTCGGAGCCTGCCTGGCCGATGATATGGGATTAGGGAAAACGGTCCAAATCCTAGCCTTTCTGGCAACTCAAAAAGCAAAGGGTATATCCGCTCCGACACTCTTGGTTCTTCCAACCACACTCATTTTTAATTGGAAGCATGAAATTCAGCAATTCCTGCCATCTTTTAACACACTGATCCTCGAAGGGCCAAACCGAAGCGATATAACGGATCAGTTTGAAGAACTGGATATCGTGCTTATTTCTTACCATAATCTGCTGACCGATATCAATAGATTAAAAAAGCTGACATTCAACTATGTCATACTCGATGAATCTCAGCATATAAAAAATCCAGATTCACAGCGGTACAAAGCCGTAAATCTATTGCGGTCGAGAAACCGTATTATTCTTACAGGAACACCTATTGAGAATAACACAATGGATTTATTTGCACAGCTCTCGTTTACTGTTCCGGGCTTATTGGGGAATAAAAAGTATTTTAAAGACGTCTATACGACACCAATTGATGCTTTTCACGATCGTAAAAGAAAAAGGATGTTGAAGGAAAAAATCAAGCCATTTATCCTGCGGAGAACAAAGCAGGATGTATTGGATGATCTTCCCGTAAAAAATGAATTGGTGCTCTATTGTGAAATGAAAACTGCGCAACGTCGGATATACGATCTTTATGAAAAGGAGTTCCGTGAATTTATCTCCGCTAAAGATGGAGATGAAATCAAAAAAAGTCCCATGCATGTTCTTAAAGGTCTGACCAAATTGCGTCAGATCTGCAATTCCAGTAAATTGCTCCAAAGTGAAGACCTGACATCTGCGGAAGATTCGGCCAAGATCGAAATGCTGGTGGAACAAATTCAACACAAAAAAGATCAACATAAAATCATCGTGTTCTCGCAATTTGTCAGCATGTTGCGACTGATTAAGGAAGCATTGGATAAGAATGGAATACCGTCGCTTACACTGACCGGTCAGTCCAGAAACCGAGGGCAGCTGGTCAGCGATTTCCAAACGGATCAAAATATCCGTGTTTTTCTCATTAGTCTCAAAGCTGGCGGGACGGGTCTTAATCTCACAGCAGCAGATGTTGTCTATCTGGTCGATCCATGGTGGAATCCAGCCGTTGAACAACAGGCGATCGACCGTATCTATCGTATTGGCCAACAAAAGAATGTCACCGCCGTTCGTCTGATCAGTCCTAATACGGTTGAAGATAAAATTCAGGTGCTACAACAGCATAAAAAAGAAATCAGCAGCACGATTCTTGAAGATGGTGGAAGTTTAAATGCTTTCTACCTCGATAAAGAATACCTATTGAATATATTGCGGTAGAAATAATTGATTATACATAAAAAGGGGCATCCATGGATGCCCCTTTTTATGTATAATGCTTTACTAAATACTATTTTTTATCGGAAATGTAAGTTTTATTACCATTTCCATTGATGTAATATTTACCTCCTTTTGGACCTAGATAAACTGTATGACCGTTGTATTTTTCGCTGGTTGCCTTGTCGGCTGTTGCTACGGCATCTTTTTTAACTGCAGACACCTGTTTTTGCGCTTTAGTAACGTCCTTCTTTACAGCTTTCTCTTTGGTTTCTACTTGAGCAGTTTTTGTCTCAGCTGCTTTCGTAGCTTCCTTCTTTACGGCTTTCTCTTTGGTTTCCACCTGAGCAGCTTTGGTTTCAGTAGCTTTTTTTGCTTGAGTAGATTTCTCTTTGGCTACTGCATCTTTCTTTTCCATCGCTTTAGCGGGGGCAGCTTTCGCTTTCGTTTCGGTCCCGGAGGCCTTGGTCTTTACCTCTTTTACTTTTTGTTCTGTTTTTTTGGCTTCTTTCTCCATTTTCTTAGGAGCAGTTTGCGCATAGGATTGTCCCAATCCAAATGTTGCGATCAGAGCTAATGCAGCTGTGATTTTTTTGAAACGATTTATTGATTTCATAACCCAATTGTTATTTAAATAATTATAGGTAAAAGTACAATACAAATGCCAAAATTTCTTTACAATATTTTTTTTAACAAAGTTTTAACTTCACCACATAATCACTTGATGATCTGCTTTCTATATTTCGAATCAATTATATATTTTACCCCTTTTGCATCCACAAAAACTTGCTTTCCATCATAGCGCTCGTCAAGCTGTTTATCCAAGGCTACACGATATAATGTACTTGAACGGGAAGAAGAGTATTTTATCCCCGCTTTAGGCTTGCTATCTTCCACAACGGGAATCGAAACCTCTGCGGTCGGACGATCTACCTTATCTATAGTTTGTTTCTTTACGCCTGAATTTTTGGCTTTATCATTGACGGCTAAGTCCAATGCAACCACATTAGCCTGAATATTTAAAGGGAAAAAAGGATCTATCCAACGATTCGCAAAATGAAAATTTCCCTCCCAACTACTGAAGGAAGTAAGCTGTTGACCGTTTACTCTGCCTGCCAACACGAAAATTGGCACTAGAAATAAACACCGTCTAAAGAATATTAATTCAACTCCAAACATATCTTTTTAACTTATCCCTCAATCACTTCCAAATAAAATGCCATGTACCCATTCCAGCGAGATCTTTAACATTTTTTTAACTATCACAGACATCGGTGATACCGAATGCCATACACTTTCCAATCGGTATCCGCAAGTAAGGATAATGATCATATTTTGCCGCTCATCACACGCATTCGGGCCGACCAAACTCGTTTTCAATAAAAAAAGCAACAAAAGGCTCCCACAGATTCCACTAGTGTGTCTTAGCTGATATAGATCTCGGTAATATATTTAAACACGATACGTTGAGAAATTGCATACTTTTCAAACAATAAGCGGAGGTCATCGTATAAGCTTTTATTTTCATCCCCTTCTTTAGGAAAATAAGAAGATGATCTTACCCTTCCTAGAAACGATTTTAGATCGAAAATCTGTTGGTTAGGTAAGGATACCTTTGTCATTGGTCTATCCGCAAAAAAACTCCGAAGTTCATCATCGCATATATTTTTATGACTGACAGATTGGTAATTAGGAATATGATTACGTAAAAACTGTTCATATTCCTGTTGGAACGCATCCGTTGGATCACGTTGGTTCCAGACCAATACGATATGCCCCGTTTTTGTAAGGATACGATTGAATTCGTTGTAACAGGCTGTCCGATCGAACCAATGAAAAGATTGTCCGGCGAAAATTAAATCCACACAACTGGATTCTATGGACGTATCCTCAGCGGTAGCATTTAATGCAATTAAATTCCGGTAGGTTTTAAAATGGTGTACCAATGATTCCCGCATCTCCCGATTGGGCTCAACGGCAAAGACGTCATTTCCATTTTCTAAAAACAGCTGCGTCGATAAACCTGTACCACTACCGATATCAGCAACCAGCCATTTCTTATCCAAACCTATCTTTTCTTTAAGAATCTGAATAATTTCCTTTGGATAATTGGGTCTAAATTTTTCATAATCCACGACCCTATCTGTAAATCGCTCAATACTATTTTTGCTCATGTTAGATTGTCCTATAGCTAATTAATTATATCTTCATCTCTGAAGCTATAATATCCATTGTCTGTAAAGATCAGGTGATCATTTACTGTAATATCCATAATTTTTGATGCTTCGACAATTTTTTGCGTCAGAATCCTGTCAGCATGACTCGGCTGCAAAGTCCCAGAGGGATGGTTGTGAATCAGCACAATAGAATGTGCTTTTATTGCAAGGGCATTTCTTAGGATGATTCGAACATCGACTGGTGTAAAATCATTTCCGCCACGACCAATGAGCTGTTGATCCAGTAATTTGCATCCAGTATTCAGATATAGTGTCCAAAACTCCTCATGGGGTAAATCCTGTAGAATGGGTTTCATAAAATCATACACGCGCTTGCTGCTATTTAAGATCTTCTTTTCTTCTACAGGAGCCTCCTTCTTACGTCTCGCCAGTTCTAAGGCTGCAATAATCGAGATGGCTTTGGCCTCACCAATACCTTTGTATTGACTCAATTCATAGACTTCCATCTTCGAGACTGTGTCTAAGCTATTGTTCGCATCGGCCAATATACGTCGGCATAGTTCCACTGCACTTTCGTCCATTGAGCCAGACCCAATCAAAATTGCCAATAATTCTGCATCGGAAAGGGCCCTCCGTCCTAAATTTAATAATTTTTCGCGGGGTCGATCCGCCTCAGACCATTTCCTGATAACTAATTTGTGCAGATTTGACATTGTTTAAACTTTAATTGGCTAGCTCACATAAATATATAAAATATTTCGCATTATTTTTCAGGTCATTGATCCGTAGATAGATCAATTAAAAAAAAATGGAGATTACGAATTACTTCACATTTCACTCTGAAACATTATCTTTGTATTTCATAAAAATTTTTGAACATGAGTAAAGCGATTATTAAAACAGAAAAAGGCGACATGACTGTGGATTTCTACACAGCTGATGCTCCAAATACAGTAGCAAATTTTATTAAACTTGCTAAATCAGGTTATTATGATGGTTTGGCTTTTCACCGTGTTATCCCTGATTTTGTTATTCAAGGTGGTTGCCCAAATTCACGTGAAGGCGCTGCAGGCATCCCTGGAACAGGTGGTCCCGGCTATAAAATCGATTGTGAATTAACTGGAGAAAATCAATACCATGACAGAGGTGTATTGTCAATGGCGCATGCTGGTCGCAATACAGGTGGTTCTCAATTTTTCATTTGCCACAGCCGCAACAATACAGCTCACTTAGACCGTAATCATACTTGTTTCGGAAAAGTAATTGAGAATGTTGATCTGGTAGATGATATCAGACAAGGAGACCGTATTTTATCAATTGAAGTAATCGAAGATTAATTCTTGGAGATTTAAAAAAAATTAAAATGAATTTAAGAGCATTAGTATCTGTAACTGGTAAACCAGGATTGTTCAAGTTGGTTGGACAAAATAAAGGTGGTTTTATTTTAGAAACCCTTGATCAAGCGAAAATTAAGTCTATAGTAAGTTTATCTTCGACAAAAATGGCGACATTGGAAGATATTACCATTTATGGTGAAGAAGAAGAAATCCGTCTTTTGGATATTTTCGAAACCATCAAAGAAAAAGGTCTGACATTACCGGACACGAAATCGGATGGTGCTACATTGAGAGATTTCTTCCGTGAAGTCGCTCCTGGCCATGATGAATCGCGTGTATATACATCAGATATCAAGAAAGTGATTACTTGGTACAATATTATCAAGGAATTCCCTTTATTTGAAGAGGAAGCACCAGCTCCTTTGGTATAACGGGCTAGCAAATAAATAGAAAAGGAGTTGATATGATCAACTCCTTTTCTATTTATTTTAAGTTTTGTTATTATGTCTCGTTTCATAAAAAAGCCCCAGATTTTCTCCGAGGCTCTTATTATCAAATATTATTTTTTACGGGCTACTTATTCCCAATTTAAGACTAGTGTCCTTTCGGCTCCACGTCAACACGCTTGATATCTGCTCCTAATTTACGTAGACGCTCCTCGATATCTTGATATCCACGTTCGATCTGTTCGATATTATGGATCACAGATTTTCCTTTCGCCGATAATGCTGCGATCAATAAGGATACTCCTGCACGAATATCTGGAGATGTCATTTCGATACCTTTCAAAGAATGCGATTTATTCAAACCAATTACTGTCGCACGGTGTGGATCACATAAAATGATCTGTGCCCCCATATCGATCAATTTATCCACAAAGAACAATCTGCTTTCGAACATCTTTTGGTGAATCAATACGTTGCCTTTCGCTTGTGTTGCTACCACCAGAATGATACTCAATAGATCCGGCGTAAACCCTGGCCATGGCGCGTCCGAGATTGTCAAGATAGAACCATCTATGAAAGTATCAATTTCGTATGAATCTTGTGCTGGAATAAAGATATCATCCCCGCGCAATTCAAACTGAATACCCAAACGGGAGAATACCGATGGAATTACACCCAATTCCTGGAAGCAAACATCTTTAATGGTAATTTCTGATCCGGTCATTGCTGCTAAGCCAATAAAGGAGCCGATTTCGATCATATCAGGCAACATGCGATGTGATGTTCCACCAAGACGTTCTACTCCCTCAATGGTCAATAAATTGGATCCAATACCTGATATCTTAGCACCCATGCGATTCAACATCTTACAAAGCTGTTGCAAATAGGGCTCACATGCAGCGTTGTAAATAGTTGTTACTCCTTTGGCTAATACAGCAGCCATAACAATATTTGCTGTACCAGTCACAGAAGCTTCATCCAATAAGATATAATTACCTTTTAACTCTGTTGCATCCACATTAAAGAAATGTGTGGCAGCATCGTAAACGAATTTAGCACCAAGCTTTTCGAAACCTAGAAAGTGAGTATCCAAACGTCTACGTCCAATTTTATCGCCTCCCGGTTTAGGGATAGCAGCCTTTCCAAATCTAGCCAACAGTGGCCCAACAATCATAATGGAACCACGTAAGCCACCACCTTTTTCTTTAAATTCAGGTGATTGGAAATAATCTATATTAATATCTTTCGCTTCAAAAACGTAAGTATCTTTATCTATACGATCAATTTTAACACCCAATGCGGCCAACAAATCAATTAACTTATTGACATCCTTAATATCGGGAATATTACTGATGGTCATGGGTTCCTCAGTCAGTAAAACTGCTGACAGAATCTGTAACGCTTCATTTTTTGCTCCCTGAGGAATAATCTCTCCCTTTAACGGTTTTCCACCGATTATTTCAAATGCATTCATTTATATAACTGATATCTTCTTATTACAACAAAACCCGACTCATAATTTAGCTTATGTCACTAAATGACACTTCGGGATTCTTAAAATCGACAAAATTGTATTGAAAAAATTTTGTGGAGCTGTCCAATCAACAATCCTGAGCCGTCTAGGATCTTATTGATCGATTACCTAACCCCGGACTGACAGACAAATCCATACTATAAATAAAGAAGGCAATTGTAAAGAAATCTATGAATCACTTCGCAATTGCCTGCTTCTTAAATCAAAAACTTAAAGAACTAGCCTCTTTTGTTATTGTAATTATTTTGAGGTTTTCTATTTCTATTGTTGTTATTATTGTTATTGCTATTGTTATTGCTGCCAAAGTTGTTACGCTTCATATTGTTATTGTTATTTGACATACGAGGCTTGCCACTACCGCCGCCGCCTTTCGACTGATAACCTGAAGAACTATTATTGTTGCTATGGCTATTATTGTTTCCACTAGAGTTGCTCGTTGTAGGACCTTTGATACGATTTCCTGGAGGCGGGGTCTTAAAATCAAGTTTAGTCAATACCGTACCTTCAGGTAAAGTTAATTGATATCCTGACAATTCTTTCAGATCCTGAATAATCAATTCATCAGATACTGAATCCTTGTTCCAAGTAACGTATGCCATTTTCATAAAATTAGCGATACCGATAACCATCTGCTCGCGCTTAGGTTCATCAGTTACCTTCAACGCTTTATCGATCATTTTCTCCACTGTAAATCCATAGTGTTTGAATTTAATCGAATGTTGCGGATAGCCTAAGTGTTCAACTTCGTGCTTAACACTTTTTGCTGTCGCAATAGGATATGGCGAGTCGATATCAAGCTTAAAATCAGAGATAATCTGTAAGTGATCCCAAAGTTTATGCTTAAAATCTGAAACGTCTCTTAAATGTGGATTTAACACTCCCATCATGTCAATCACGATTTGGGCATGTTTATTTCTTTCTTCCTTTGTGGGTAAACTACAGATGTAATCTACCATATTTTGCACATTGCGGCCATATTCTGCAAGGATCAATTTTGGCCTAGTGCTGTTGTAGTCAAAGTTCATATAGCTAATATAAGTACCTAATTAAACGGTTAAGATCTCGTTTTGGTATTTTATTATTGAATTATTCTAAGTTTTGCAAATTTAAGCAACAATTGTTTCTGTCCCAACTCTTTAAAGAAAATAGTTGCTTTTATATCTCCTTTGTTTCCTTCGAGATTGACAACTTTACCAAATCCAAAGCGTTCATGTTCAACTTCCATGCCGACCTGAAGATTTGATGTGTCAGAAGGAGCAAAACCCGCAGTAGGTTTGTGGGCTTTTGGCAGTATAGACGTTGTTTTAACCATTGCTTTAGGCTTAGGTTTAGAAAACGTATCATCACTGTCCTTTTGTTGCCATGCAATTCGTTCGCCTTGAAAACTGCCGGCTGAGGCGGAAGTTTGTCGTGGTTTAAAATCCAGTGCAAGACAAGCAGGATTCAATTCATCCAAAAAACGACTGGGTTCGCAATTATTCAACGTTCCCCAACGATATCGCGAAGTAGCATACGAAAGTAGTAATTTTTTTTCAGCTCTCGTAACAGCAACGTAAAAAAGTCTTCGTTCTTCTTCTAATTCAGTCCTGGAATTCAATGACAACTGAGACGGAAATAAGTTTTCTTCTAGACCTACGATAAAAACAACGGGAAATTCAAGCCCTTTAGAAGAGTGTATCGTCATCAAAGAAACTGTATCCGCATTGGGGTCTTTATCGTTGTCGTCATTGGTCAATAACGCGATATCCTGCATATAGACGTCCAGACCACGGTCTTCAATATCTTCCCGTTCAGAAAACTCTTTGATACCATTGAGCAGCTCCTGAATATTTTCATAACGCGCCAACCCTTCTACAGACTTATCCTCGTAAAGTTCTTTCAAGATACCACAGTGCTGTGCAATATGCATGGCGGTATCAAACGCATTATTATTTTTAGCCAACGCCTGGAAGCTTTGTACCATCTGTGCGAAACCACCTACAGAGGTCGCACTACGACCATCCAGGAAATGTGCCGCGTTAGCAACAACATCCCAAATACGATATTGATTTTGATCGGCAGCAATCATAATCTTTTCTATGGTTGTATCCCCGATTCCCCGACGTGGATAATTGATCACACGTTTCAGTGCTTCCTCATCATTGGGATTGAAGGTAAGACGGAAATAAGCGATCAAATCTTTAATCTCTTTCCGTTGGTAGAAGGATGTACCACCATAGATCTTATAAGGTATATTGATCTTGCGCAGCGCCTCCTCCATCGCACGCGATTGGGCATTGGTACGATAAAGAATCGCAAAATCTTTGTAATTGAGTCCCTTTAAGGATTTTTCCTCAATAATCTGGTCTGCAACGATCTTTCCTTCTTCATTATCGGAAAAAGCACGTGAAACCTTGATTTTTTCTCCTTCTTCATTATCCGAAAAAACATTCTTTTCCAGCTGATTCTGATTATTGGCGATCACCGAGTTTGCGGCATTGACAATCATTTTGGTGGACCTATAATTCTGCTCCAATTTGAAAATCTTCACGTCTGGATAATCTTTCTGGAAATTCAAAATATTCTGGATATTCGCTCCCCGAAAAGCATATATTGACTGCGCATCATCCCCAACAACACAGATATTTTCATTGACTGCGGCCAGTCGTTTTACAATTAAATACTGGGAAAAGTTTGTATCCTGATACTCATCGACCATCAGGTAACGGAATTGATGTTGGTATTTGTGTAATACCTCTGGATGCTTATTCAATAAAACATTTGTCTTGAACAGGAGATCATCGAAATCCATAGCACCCGCGCGATAACAGCGTTGTGCATAGGTCATGTAAATCTGTCCCAATTGCCCACGTCCATTCGAAATATCTTCGGCTAATATGGCTTCATTTTTATTGTATTCCTGAGGGGATATCAAATTATTCTTGGCTTGTGATATCCGGCCATAAACATGGTTGACATTATATAATTTATCATCCAGGTTCATCTCCTTTAGGATGGCACGCAACAAACTTTTGGTATCGTCTGTATCGTAGATGGTAAAATTTCTAGGGTATCCTATTAGTTCAGCTTCAACGCGAAGTATTTTTGCGAATACGGAGTGGAATGTTCCCATCCAAATATTTTTTGCTTCGCTTCCGACGACTGAAACAATACGCGCACGCATTTCCTTGGCTGCTTTGTTCGTAAATGTCAATACCAAGATATTGAATGGATCAACGCCTTTTTGAATCAAGTGTGCAACACGATAGGTAATTACCCGTGTCTTTCCTGAACCGGCTCCTGCAACAATCATGACAGGGCCCTCTGTTTGCTCTACGGCTCCTCGTTGTGAAGGGTTTAAACCCGCTAAATAATCCAAATTAACTCCTTAAATTTTAAAACCTGAGAATAGGGTATAAAAGTACAAATTTCCTATCGATCACTAGGGCAATCTTGCCAATATTTTTGCACAAAAAAATCCGACAATTTAAAATCGTCGGATTTTTATAGTATCACTTGTGTTTAACCTCTGCTATTATAGTTTGGTGACTCTTTCGTAATAGAGATATTATGCGGATGAGACTCTCTCAATCCGGCACCTGTAATACGAACGAATTGTGCATCTTGCAGTTTTTCGATCGTTGCAGCACCACAATAACCCATTGAAGCACGTAATCCACCGATATATTGATATACAACTTCAGCCAATGTACCTTTATAAGGAACACGGCCGACAATACCTTCAGGGACTAGCTTTTTGATATCATCTTCCACATCTTGGAAATAACGGTCTTTAGATCCTTTTTCCATTGCTTCGATAGATCCCATACCACGGTACGATTTAAATTTACGTCCTTCGTACATGATAGTCTCTCCGGGAGCTTCTTCCACTCCGGCAAATAAAGATCCAGCCATAATTGTGCTTGCTCCAGCAGCGATAGCTTTTGCAATATCACCTGTTTGTTTGATACCACCGTCAGCGATCAAAGGTACTCCTGTTCCTTTAAGTGCTTTAGCCACTTCATATACAGCGTAAAGCTGAGGAACACCGACCCCTGCAATAATACGGGTTGTACAGATCGAGCCAGGTCCGATACCTACTTTTACAGCATCTGCACCAGCTTCAGCTAATGCTGTTGCGGCTGCGCCTGTTGCAATATTTCCTACGATCACCTGTAGTTCTGGAAACTTGGATTTCACCAATTTCAATTTATCAATAACACCTTTGGAGTGTCCATGTGCCGTATCGATCGTTACCACATCCACACCAGCTTTTACCAAAGCCTCAACCCTATCCAATGTATCTGGAGTAACACCTACTGCAGCACCTACTAATAAACGGCCGTGGCTATCTTTAGCTGCATTCGGATAATGCTTATATTTTTGGATATCCTTAAAGGTGATCAAACCCTTCAAGATACCTTCGTTGTTGACAACTGGAAGTTTCTCAATTTTTTCGTTCTGAAGAATTTCTTCTGCTTTCACTAAATCCGTTCCTTCGGGAGCAACGACAAGATTATCTTTCGTCATCAGCTCATTGATCGGACGAGTCATATCTTTTTGAAAGCGAAGGTCACGATTGGTTACGATCCCCACTAATTGGCCTTTTTCATTAACCACTGGAATTCCCCCAATCTTATGTTCCTTCATAATATTAAAGGCATCACCAACAGTAGCATTAGCTAATAGTGTTACTGGATCTTGGATCATACCACTTTCCGAACGCTTTACTTTGCGTACTTCAGCAGCTTGCTCTGCAATAGTCATGTTCTTATGTAACATACCAATACCGCCCGCTTGTGCTATAGCAATTGCTAAATCAGCACCAGTTACCGTATCCATTGCCGCAGAAACCAATGGAATATTTAATTTGATTTTTTTTGTCAGCGAGGTACTCGTATCGACGTCACGTGGTAAAATTTCAGAATAAGCTGGAATTAATAAAACGTCATCGTAAGTGAGACCTTCTGCTACGAATTTTTGTGGATCTAATTGCATGGCAAATATGTATTGGGTTTTCTATTTGCCAGGCAAATCTAAGAAAAATAAGCAATATAAAAAAATAAAATAAACAAATTACAATCGCTAGACAAATTAGAACGGTTATGAATTGACACAAAAGATCATCCCTGTTGATTGCATCTATTTTTTTGGCAAGCTATTTGCTTTTGGTTACACGAAAAGTAATTTTAATTAATGAAAATATAAAGTAAAGATAATTATGAAAAAGACCTTACTCTCATTAGCTGCTGTTGCAGCATTAGCATTTGGTGCACAAGAAGCGAAAGCTCAATCACCACAACGTGCCGCTATTGGTGTTGTTTTTGACGGAACTGGTGGTGATCTTTGGGGTGTTCAATACAAGCAATCTTTTGGTGGAACAAACAATGGTCAAGCGCAAGTGATGTTTGATGACAACGTTGTTGCTGTAGGTGCGGATTATCAATATGCTAGACCATTCCGTGGTGTAAACGGATTAGGATGGTATGCCGGTGTTGGTGCTCAATTGACATTTGTTGACGCTGGTGACAACATTACTCTTGTTGGTTTGAGACCACAATTAGGTTTGGAATTTAAAATCCCTGCTGCCCCTATCGGATTTCACGCAGACTGGAAACCAGACTGGAGATTAAATCATGGTAATGATTTCGATGCTTCAACTTTCACTTTCGGTATTAAATATACATTGAGATAGTGTTAAAGAATTATAAAAAAAGGCCCTGCTCAGGTTTGAGCAGGGCCTTTTTTTATAAAATAAATCCATTAAATATTTCTTTTTTTCAGCATTTCTTCTAATTTTATGCCTTTGACCTAAATGGCATAAATAAAGCTTTTCATTCTACAAAAATTTTATACCTTTGCCATTCTTGGTAAAGTGTGATTAAACAAGAACTAATTATCAATTACATAAACAGTATTTAACATTAAAATTAATACAATTAATAACAGACGATGCAAGGTAAAGGGCTGATTAAACTTTTAGTGATAGTGGTGTCATTAGCGTGTCTATACTCCCTATCATTTACTTGGGTGACCCGCAAGGTGGAGCAAGATGCTGAGAATTTTGCCAAAGGAGATTTGGCAAAAGAAAAGAGCTATCTAGACTCTATGGCAGGTGAAGTAGTGTACAATTTAGGTTTTGCGAAATACACCTATAGGGAAGCAAAAGCGAATGAACTGGCTTTAGGATTGGATTTAAAAGGTGGTATGAACGTTACCATGGAGATCTCATTGGATGAGTTGATCCGTAATCTGGCCAACAATCCAAAAGATGAGAAATTCAACAAAGCGTTGGAACAAGCGGTAGCAAAAAGCAAAACCAGTCAAAAAACGGTTGTCGCTTTATTTATGGAAGAATATAAATCCATAGGAGCTTCTACCCCACTTTCGACATTCTTTTCTACAAAAGACAACGCTTCTTTAATTAAACCAGGTGATTCTGATTCAAAAGTTGAATCGTTCCTTCAAAAAGAAGCTGACAACGCCATTCAAAATTCGTACAAAGTACTCCGTACACGTATTGATAAGTTCGGTGTTGCTTCACCAAACATCCAGATTCAACAAGGTACAAACCGTATCTTAGTGGAATTACCAGGTGTAAAAGACGAAAGTCGTGTTCGTAACCTACTTCAAGGTTCGGCTAAATTGGAGTTCTATGAGACTTACACCAATCAAGAAGTTTACCCTGTATTAGAAAATATTGACAGAACATTAGCAACTACTTTAAAAGCTGCGCCAGCTGCGACAAATAAAACCGTTGCTGACACAACGAAAAAGTCAGACGATTTATTGTCCAACTTAACCGGTGGTCAAAAAGACAGCAAAGCTAAAAAGGATAGTGCGGCGCTTAATCTAGGTCAGAAAAACCCATTATTTGAAGTCTTACGCCCAGCAGTTTATATGGGCGAAAACCAACAAATGGCACTTATGCCTGGCGCTATGGTCGGTATTGCTTCATTGAAAGATACCGCTAAAGTAAACGCTTATTTGCAACGCCCAGAAGTAAAATCAATTCTTCCGGGTAACTTAAAGCTTTTATGGGCTGTAAAACCAGAGCAAAAAACACCAGAGCAACTTTCCCTATATGCTATCAAAGCAGTAGGAGCAGATAATGGCGCGGTATTGACTGGTGACGTGATCACTGATGCAAATGCCAACTTTGATGAGAAAAACCAACCTGTCGTTGGTATGCAAATGAATAATGAAGGTGCACGTGAATGGAAGAAAATCACAGCAAAAGCGGCTCAAAATAGAGATGCTATCGCTATCGTCTTAGATAATGTAGTTTATTCAGCTCCTTCTGTTAATGGTGAAATTCCAAATGGTAGTTCATCAATTTCAGGTTCGTTTACTGTAGAGGATACAAAAGATTTAGCAAACGTATTGAAAGCTGGTCGTCTTCCGACTACAGCTAAAATCGTTGAAGAAGCAGTTGTTGGTCCGACATTGGGACAAGCGGCTATTGATGCGGGTATCAATTCAGCGGTAATCGGTATTGTCGTTGTGATGATCTTCATGATTGCATACTACAACACTGCAGGTATCGTGGCTAACATTGCTGTATTGTTGAACGTATTCATTATCATGGGCGTATTAGCATCGCTCAATGCCGTACTGACCTTACCTGGTATTGCCGGTATCGTATTGACAATGGGTACAGCTGTCGATGCTAACGTATTGATCTATGAACGTATCCGTGAGGAATTGGGCTTAGGAAAATCAATTCGTCAGGCTGTTGCTGATGGATATAAACATGCTTTACCTTCTATCTTAGATTCACAGATTACGACATTCTTAATCGGTATCATCTTATTCTTATTTGGTAGTGGTCCAATTTTAGGTTTCGCAACAACATTGATGGTTGGTATTATCACATCATTGTTTACAGCAATACTTGTAACACGTGTTATTTTTGAATGGATGTTGGAAAAAGATATTAAAATTAAAGTATCTTTCCCTTGGTCTGCAAACACCTTGCATAATGCAAACTTCAAATTCGTTCAAAAACGTAAAGTATTCTACGCAATCTCTGTTGTAGCGGTTTTAATTTCTGCAGCTTCAATTTTCACAAAAGGTTTCAGTTTAGGTGTAGATTTCCAAGGTGGACGTACTTATACTGTTCGTTACGATAAACCAGTTGATCCGGAAGCTGTTCGTACCAGTTTGGACGATATTTTCCAAAAAACAACTGAAGTAAAAGTATTTGGTGCATCAAACCAACTTCGTGTGACAACAACGTATCATATTGAAGAAACTTCTGATGCTGCCGATAAGGAAGTATTGGATAAATTAAACCAAGGACTATCCAAGGTAGATGCTTCCAACAAACATGAGATCCTGTCCTCACAAAAAGTAGGACCTAGTATCGCATCAGACATCAAGTCAAGAGCAACTAGTTCAGCAATCTTCTCCATTATTATCGTGGCGGCTTATATCCTAATCCGTTTCCGCAAATGGGAGTACTCAGTGGGTGCAGCGATTGCAACCATCCACGATGCAATTATTCTATTAGGTTTATTCTCCATATTGGATGGTATTGTGCCATTCTCATTGGATATTGACCAACACTTTGTGGCGGCCATCTTAACGGTAATCGCATACTCGGTGAATGATACTGTGGTTGTATTTGACCGCTTGAGAGAGTTCGTATCAAAACCTAATGCGCATAACGAAGATCTTGGTGAGGTTGTAAATCATGCGATCAACTCAACATTGAGTAGAACAATCATTACTTCATTGACGATCGTTTTCGTTCTTGCGGTTTTGTTCATCTTTGGTGGTGAGGTTATCCGTGGATTCTCTTTCGCGATCCTAATCGGTGTTATTGTGGGTACCTATTCTTCAATTATCCTGGCTGCGCCTTCTGTATACGATTTACGTAAAGGAAAGCACTTAGCTGAAGGTAATACTGCAAAAAAAGCTGAAGTAGTAAGACCATAATAAGCTTTAAAATAACATAAAAAGGCGTTCAAAAATTTGAGCGCCTTTTTTTTATTGCATTCAAATTACTTGTTGTACTAAATAATTTTAGATATATTTGTTGCACTAAATATTTGTATGCTAAACGAAAAATTCGACCGTTATTCTTTCATCTTGGATCAAACGGCCAAGAAGGTAAAACAATTTGCGCAATCGTCCTTTACAGAAAAGGGATTTGACATTACAGTGGATCAATGGGCCGTCTTAAAGGCGCTATATGAAACTGACCAGCTATCGCAGAAAGAATTAGCTAAACGATGCGGCAAAGATCAACCCACGTTGACCCGTATCGTGGATATCTTACTGAAGAAAGGTTTGGCTGAACGTGTTATTGACGAGGCAGACCGCCGAAGTCTCTATCTCCATTTGACGGAAGAAGGAAAACTTAAGGTGGCTTCCTTATCCCCTATCGTTGCAGCGATCCGTATGAAAGCCTGGGAGAAATTAACGGAAAAAGATTTCGAGGATTTTACAAGAATATTAAACACCATTTACAACAATTTAAATGTATAATAGCTATGATAAATACTGATATTTGTATCATCGGTGCTGGACCAGTAGGATTGTTTGCTGTTTTTGAAGCTGGACTTCTAAAAATGAGGTGCCATTTGATCGATGTTTTACCTCAAGTTGGTGGACAGTTATCTGAAATATATCCGCACAAACCCATTTATGATATACCGGGCTATCCGAGCATCACAGCTCAGGAGCTTATTGATAATCAACTTGAGCAGATAAAACCTTTTGCGCCTACTTTTACACTGGGTGAACGCGTAGAACAGATCGAAAAACAGGATGATGGTTCTTTTATCATCGCCACGAGTGATGACACTAAAGTTCATGCACAGGTTATTGTCATTGCCGGCGGACTAGGCTGCTTCGAACCCCGAAAACCTGAGATTCAAAATCTAAATCTCTTTGAAGGTAAAGGGGTGGATTATATGGTAAAAGATCCCGCCAAATATGCGGACAAACGGATTGTGATTGCTGGTGGAGGGGACTCTGCGCTGGATTGGACTTACCATTTAGCTGATATTGCCCAGCAGGTCACACTCATTCATCGCAGTGATTCTTTTCGGGGCGCCCCCGATTCAGCGGAAAAAGTCTTCAAATTGGCCCAACAAGGCAAAATTAATTTACTTTTGTCCCATAATCTGAGTAATATACATGGAAATGGTACGCTTACAACAGTTGAAACGATAAATAAAGATAAAGAAACGATTGCGGTCGAGGCGGATTATTTCATCCCACTATACGGCTTGACACCCAAGCTGGGCCCAATTGCTGACTGGGGGTTAAATATTGATAAAAATGCAATTGAAGTCAATACCTTCGATTATTCGACCAATGTCGAACGTATTTATGCCATTGGCGATATTAATACCTATCCCGGCAAACTAAAACTGATTCTCTGCGGTTACCATGAAGCTGCTCTGATGTGTCAAAGTGCATTCAAATTTGTTTACCCGGATCAAAAGTTAACATTTAAATATACAACCGTAAACGGTATCAATACTTTTTAGCCATGGAAGACAATTTGATACAAGTAACTGTCGTCGATCGCGATGGTTCGGAAAATACAATCGAGATACCTACGGATATCAATCTTTCGTTGATGGAAATTTTAAAGGCCTCAGCATACGACATATTGGCTACCTGCGGAGGTATGGCGCTATGCGCTACATGCCATGTTGAAGTCCTTGAAGGCTTGGATAATCTTCCAGAAGCTAGCGATCAGGAGTTAGATATGTTAGACACCTTACCAGATGCTGACGAACAAAGTCGACTCGCCTGTCAACTTCATCTTCATAATAATAACAATGGCATGAAAATCAAGCTGAAAGGTTCATTGCAATAACAAAGTCATTGTGTATAAAATACACAATGACTTTGTTATCTATGCAAGTTTTTTTTAAGCGCCTCTCTGAGTCATAAAAGACTTAAAACCAAAACACTACAAAATATTTTATTAAAAGAATTGGCCTTATAACGATAAATTTCACAATGTATTGCCATAATAAATAAATATTTTTTAGTTTTTTGGTTCAAAATTTAAGATATTTGCAGCTTAATTCGATTGTACGAATTTTTACAACAAACTATTAAAAATATGCCAAGCAATAGTTCAAATAGAAAATTCCCAAGAGTAATCATTATTGGTGCTGGATTTGGAGGAATTGAAGTTGCTAAAAAGCTTAAAAATAAGGAAGTTGAAGTTCTCTTATTAGATAGAAACAACTTTCATACCTTTCAACCATTAATGTATCAAGTTGCTACTGGTACACTGTCTGCGGACTCCATTTCCTTCCCTGTCCGTAAAATGTTCAAAAATCAGGAGAACTTCCATTTCAGACTTGCCGACGTAAAAAGCATCGATAACGAGGCTAAAATTGTTAAAACTGATATCGGAGATTTTGACTACGACTATTTGGTTGTTGCCACTGGTGCAACGACAAATTTTTTCGGCAATCAGCAAATTACAAAATATGCCTTGCCAATGAAAAACATCCAGGAGGCACTTAATATACGCAGTTACGTTCTTCAAAATCTCGAAGAAGCAGTAATGATCCCTAATCCTGAAGATCGTAAGCCTAATTTGAACTTTGTGATCGTTGGTGGTGGCCCTACTGGGGTAGAGCTTTCTGGAGCTATTGCAGAAATCAAGAATAATGTGCTGGAGAAAGACTATCCTGAATTAAAGAAATCAGAGATGTCTGTTTACCTGGTGGAAGGCCTACCAAAAGTGTTGGCTAATCTATCGGAGAAAGCATCAAAAAATTCTGAAAAATATTTAAAAGATTTAGGTGTTGAAGTACTATTGAATGTACAGGTAACTGGATACGATGGTAACTCCATTACCTTCGCGGATGGTAGAAGCATCGAAACAAAAACAGTCATCTGGGGTGCGGGTGTTGCGGGTCAATATCCAGATGGATTTAAAAAAGAGGTTATCCAACGTGGTAACCGTATACAGACAGACGATCAATGCCGTGTCATTGACATGCCAGGTGTCTATGCCATTGGTGACGTATCTGCATTTATTACAGACGATCTACCTCGAGGTTTACCTGGTGTAGCCCCAGTAGCACAGCAACAGGGTGGATATGTCGCTAAACACATCCTTCAGACGATGTCTAATCAACCTACCGAAAAATTCAGCTATTTTGACAAGGGTTCAATGGCTACAGTAGGGCGTAATAAAGCTGTCGTTGATATGGGCAAAATTCACTTCAGTGGTTTCTTAGGATGGATGACTTGGATGTTTGTCCACTTGATGTCCATTTATGGTTTTAGAAATAAGTTGATCACATTTGTAAACTGGACCGTGAAGTTTTTCACGAAAAACAGTGGTGTCCGCTTAATCTTCCATAAGTATGACGAGCCAACGCCTGAAGAACAAGCGAAAACGATACAATAAAAGTCGATAAATAAAATTGTAAAAGACAGATTAACACTGTTTTTTACACAAAAAAGAGTGCTATTATTCCATGAAAATAATGGCACTCTTTTTTTTCAGCACCACTAAAAAACGACCGAAAGTTGATCAAAAAAATAATTGATCTTAAAACTTGGCGCCCACTCCCCATATCGTTGTCAAAGCTACGATCCTGAAAACCCCAGTGCTCATACGGATAGCAAAGAAGTCAAAAACACATTTTTAATTCCTGCTTGCTATTGCTTCCAATAAAAAATAAGTTACTATTAGACGTAACAATTGTAGATTATATTCGTTAAATTTAAAGACAGTTTTTTCCAGATAGAATTTACTTGCAGAATATAGTTTTTTTTGATGTAGAACCTCAAAAAGATTAATTTTTTTTGTGTAGGTTTGCATATTATTTTAAAATAGCTTAAGGATTAGCAAATGGGCTTATTTAATTGGTTTACGCAAGAAGTTGCGATTGACTTGGGTACTGCAAACACCCTTATAATTCATAATGACAAAGTAGTAGTGGATGAGCCTTCTATTGTTGCATTTGACCGCACCACAAACAAAGTGATTGCCATTGGTCGACAGGCGATGCAAATGGAAGGTAAAACACACGATAATATAAAAACGGTACGACCTTTACGTGATGGAGTAATTGCTGATTTTACAGCTGCTGAACACCTGATCAGAGGGATGGTAAAATTGGTTAACAATGGTAAGAGTTGGTTTTTTCCATCCTTGCGTATGGTTGTCTGTATTCCATCAGGTATCACCGAAGTAGAGAAGAGAGCGGTGCGCGATTCTGCAGAAATTGCAGGTGCCAAAGAAGTTTATCTGATCCACGAGCCAATGGCAGCTGCCGTAGGTATCGGTATCGATGTGGAAGAACCAATGGGTAACATGATTATAGATATTGGTGGTGGTACGACAGAAATTGCTGTTATCGCATTATCTGGTATCGTATGTGATCAGTCCATCCGTGTAGCGGGTGACAACTTTGATTCGGATATTGTTCAATACATCCGTAGACAACATAATATCATGATCGGTGAACGTACTGCTGAAAAGATTAAAATTGAAGTTGGTGCGGCACTTCCTGAATTACAGGAACCACCTGCGGATTTTGCAGTTCAAGGTCGTGACCTCATGACTGGTGTCCCTAAACAGATTACCGTTTCTTACACTGAAATTGCCCATTGTTTGGATAAATCAATTTCAAAAATCGAAGAAGCCATCTTAAAAGCACTTGAAATTACACCTCCAGAGTTGTCTGCCGATATCTATCAAACAGGTATCTATCTGACTGGTGGTGGCGCGTTATTACGTGGTTTAGACCGTCGTATTCAAGCGAAAACAAAACTTCCTGTACACATTGCCGAAGATCCTCTTCGCGCTGTTGTAAGAGGTACCGGTATTGCGCTTAAAAATATTGGTCGATTCAAATTCTTGATGCAATAATTAGCGTTCGATAATTAACAAGATTTTATTAAAGAGCGATATAATATGCAAAATTATTATATCGCTTGCTTATTAAATACCCACGATAAAAAATGAGAAACCTTTGGTTATTCCTGAGACGATATAATGCATTCTTTTGGTTTATCCTATTTTTTGGATTCTCATTATTTTTGATTATTACCAACAATTCGTTTCAACGCAACTCGGTGTTAAATTCGTCCAACAGTGTAATCGGCAACCTCTATGCAAAGGTAAACTCGTGGAAAAGCTATTTACATCTAGGCGAGACAAATGATGCCTTAGCTAAAGAAAACGCGCAGCTACGGAAAGACCTTCAAGCTTATAAATCAACGGATAGTATTAAGATCGGGCCAGTACCACTCATCGATAGCAGTGAATTTGGGCGTTACCAATTTATTATTGCAAATGTCATCAACAATAGTATTCATCAAAAAGCGAATACAATCACGTTGGATAGAGGTAGTAAAGATGGTATTGAAAAAGGCATGGGTGTGATTGCTCCAAATGGCGTCGTTGGTATCGTATTAAATGTTTCGCCTAATTTTTCCACTGTGCAATCTTTATTACATCCTGACACCCGTATATCGGTCACCTTGGGCCGTAGTGAGACCTTTGGCTCCTTAGTCTGGGGTAACAACATCGATTATCGCGCAGCGACGGTTAAGGAGATTCCGAATCATATCAAAGTAAACAAAGGCGACAAAGTTTATACCTCGGGATATTCAGGACATTTTCCCAAAGGTATTTTTGTGGGCACAGTTATTCAAACCGGCATTTCCTCTGGAGATGCATTCCTGGATCTTCGCATTCTTTTAAGCACCAATTTCTCCAATCTACAACATGTATATGTAGTAAAGGATTTATTAAGTAATGAATTAAAAACATTGGAGGAATCGACTAAAGACAATGGCTAGGATTTTAATATTTAATTTTATTCGATTTATCGTCTTAATTGGAATGCAGGTATTTTTGTTCCAAAATATTGGCTATTATAACTTGGTTGCGGCATTTCCCTATATTTTATTTATCTTTTTGCTACCGACCGGAACACCCAATTTTCTGGTTTACCTGATTGCTTTTCTAACAGGTTTGACCGTTGATTCCTTTTATGACACATTGGGGGTCAACACCGCCGCATGCGTGGCTTTGGCTGCATTCCGAATTTTCTTTATGAAGATCACTCTTGAAGTAGAGGAACGGGACTCATTTCTTACACCAATGTTGGGGTTGATGAATGTGAGATGGTTTTTCTCCTATATCTTTTTTGGTACATTGATTCATCATACATTCCTGTATCTACTGGAATCTTTCTCCTTCCAACATATTCAATACACGCTGCTCAGTATTGTTTTAAGTTGTATATTTACGGTAATTATCATGCTGTTATTTAGCATATTATTCTACAAAAAGAAAGATCGATTGTAGTAGATCGGTGAATAGAAATTTATTTCTATGAATAGTTTTTTTGCTCGCAAGTACGTCGTTTCCGGAATCTTTGTTGCCATCGCGCTGACTTTGATTGCCCGTTTATTTTATTTACAGATCATCGACGATTCCTATATACATTCAGCCAATAGTAATGTCATGCGTAAGGTCATTGTCTATCCTGCAAGGGGTGTTATTTTAGACCGCAAAGGAAAAGTATTGGTACAAAATGAACCTGTTTACGACCTAATGGTTACCCCTCGTGAAGTCAAGGAGATTGACACGGCTTTGTTTTGTAAATTAATTGATATTGACAAAGAAGGCTTTATTAAACGGATGGATAAGGCTCGTGCCCATTCTCCATACAGGGCATCAATTTTTGAAAAACAGCTATCCGTCCGGACTTGGGCGCAATATCAAGAATATCAATATCAGTTTCGTGGATTTTATGTTCAAAAGAGAACCATCAGAAGTTATCCCGATAGTATTGCTGCTCAGTTTTTGGGTTATGTAAGTGAAGTAAACGATAAAGATATTGAACGATCCAACGGATTTTACCGAAGTGGTGACTATATCGGAAGAAGTGGTGTCGAACGTTCCTACGAAGATCTAATTCGCGGTAAAAGAGGCGTCAACAATTTGATGGTGGATGCGCTAAATCGTCCCAAAGGGATATTTATGGAAGGGAAATACGATACCTTGGCCGTTGCTGGTGAAGGATTAGTTTCCTCGTTAGACAAGGATCTTCAAATATTAGGTGAAAGCTTAATGAAAAATAAGCTCGGTTCTATTGTCGCCATTGAGCCCGCAACGGGGGAAATCTTGGCCTATATAAGTAGCCCGAGTTACAACCCCAATCTGATGGTAGGTCGACAAGTCGGCAATAATTACATGAAATTATTGAATGACGATACCAAGCCCCTTTTTAATCGTCCTATTCAAGCCTCGTATCCTCCGGGATCCGTTTTTAAGGTTGTTTCAGCCCTGACTGCACAGCAAGCTGGCGTCATCGACCGAAACACCGTATTTTTCTGTCCTCATGGTTATAGCTATGGTGGCGGACGCGGCTGGATGGGCTGTACACACTACCACGGTTCAACCACTTTACAACGTTCTGTAGCAGTATCCTGTAATACCTATTATGGGTTCACCTACGCCAAAATGATCGACGGACGGGGGCTCTCGGGGCCAAAAGCTTATGATCTATGGCGTAATGCAACTACGCAGTTTGGAATCGGGCACAAATTAGGGATAGATTTACCGGGGGAAAAACCGGGATTATTGCCCACATCGGAGTTTTATACAAAACGATATGGCAATGACAAATGGCGTTCAAGTTTCAACATCTCCCTCTCTATTGGCCAGGGAGAGATGGGTATAACACCGCTACAAATGGCCAATATTATGGCTATTGTAGCCAACAAAGGTTTTTACTATAGACCGCATCTCATCAAGGGTATCGGCGCACAAAAAATCGCCAAAAAGGAATTTACAGAAAAGATCAGCGCTGGGGTAGATGAAAAATATTATCCTGTAGTCATCCAGGGGATGAGCGACGCTGTCAACACACCTGAAGGAACAGCTTGGTCGAATCGTATCCCGGGTATTGAAATGTGTGGAAAAACAGGGACGGCACAAAATCCACATGGAGAAAATCACGCCGTATTTTTTGCATTTGCACCACGGGAAAATCCTAAAATTGCCATTGCAGTATTTGTTGAAAATGCTGGTTATGGTGGAACTTGGGCTGGTCCAATCGCCAGTATGATGGTGGAAAAATACCTGAAGGATACCATTACGACACCAAAATATATTCAGGATCGGATTTATAAAGCAAACTTTCTTCCTGCACCAAAGAAAGTAATAGATCCGAAAAGTAAAGATGTCAAGAAAGCGGATTCGATCAAATCAAAAACAGATACTGTTAAATCAAAACGACAATTAGCGGCATTGGTAAAACCAAAAGAAACAATTGTTCACCATAGTGAGGTAAAAAGAAGACATGAATAATCAAAAAAATAGTTTCTTTGGAAAAATAGATTGGTTAACAATCACACTCTGGCTCTCACTTTGTCTGATCGGTCTATTCAATATCCGCGCAGCTGTATTTAATCCAGAAATGCCTGGTTTTTTCACCTTGGGTACCAACTATGGAAAGCAGTCACTCTATCTGATCTCAGCGATTATTCTCGGTATATCCATCTTGATTATCGATGCCAAATTTTTCAGCTCGGCCTCACCCATATTTTATGGTATAACAGCTATACTCCTTGTCATTGTTTTGGTTGTCGGGCGAAATGTCGGCGGAAATCAGGCCTGGATTGATTTAGGATTTTTCAGGTTACAACCCTCCGAGTTTGCCAAGCTCTCCACCTGTCTGTTGCTGGCCAACTTCCTAAGTGCGCAGAGCAATAAAGCCCCCACCATGCAAACACTGGCCATGGGAGCCGGAATTGTGCTATTTCCTGTATTTTTAGTTATGCTACAGCCCGACACCGGTTCTGCATTGGCATTCTTTTCCCTGATTTTTGTTTTTTACCGTGAAGGCTATGTAAACAATGAACTATTGATATTTGGAGGTCTCTGTATCTTACTTTTCGTTTTAGCGCTGTTATTCAATCCATGGATTCTTATTTTAGTCTTGGCTGCTATCATTGGATTTTTTATGTGGAGCTTCCGAAAAAAGAGAAAATATATTATTAATCTAAGTATCCTTTTTGCAGCCTGTACTGCTTTTATATTATGTGTGGACCTGGTGTACGACCATGTATTACAACCGCACCAGCGTGACCGAATCGATATCATTTTGGGCAAAACAGAAGACCTCAAAGGAAAGGGTTATAATTTGAACCAGTCCAAAATTGCCATTGGATCGGGCCAGTTCTGGGGAAAAGGCTATTTGCAGGGAACGCAGACCAAATATAACTTTGTTCCCGAACAAAGTACTGACTTTATCTTCTGTACAGTGGGGGAAGAATGGGGCTTTGTAGGTTCAGTAACATTAATTGCCATCTATCTCACGCTGCTCTTGCGTATCATCCATATTGCAGAACGACAGCGTTCGGCTTTCGCCCGAATCTATGCCTACGGCGTAGCTTCTATCCTATTTTTTCACTTGTTTATCAATATCGGCATGACCATAGGAATTATCCCTGTCATCGGGATTCCATTGCCATTTGTCAGCTATGGTGGGTCTTCACTCTGGAGTTTCACGATACTACTCTTTATCATGCTCAAATTTGACTCCAACAGGAAAGGAGTTGTTTAACGTACATGTGGCACTTGGAGAGATTTTTCTAAATTCTTTCCAATACCAGTTGAATGGCTTTTTCTACGACTGCTTCAGGATTCGGCGAAAATTCTCCCGCTACCCGACTTGCTAAAATGGCATTTATGGATAAGGCCTGATGGCCAAACATTTTCGCCAAAGCATAGATACCCGCGGTTTCCATTTCCAGATTGGTCAAACGGAAATTGTTATGCTTAAATGAATTTACCAAAGGAATCAGATCTGGAATCGTATTATCTGAGCGCAGACAACGTCCTTGTGGTGCATAGAATCCCGGCGCCGTCAATGTCATCCCCTTGGGCAGATCAAAAGCAATTCGGTCTAATAGACGCTCTCCGGCTCCTGCTACATAAGGTTTTAAACTCAATTGTGGAAAATACCGAATTAGAGCCTGCTGGATATTCAATTCAATTTCATCGTAAGGCTTTTGATAGAACTGCATCAATGCATCAAAGCCAACCCCATATTCCGAAGCCAATATGCTTCCCATTTCAACATCCGTCTGTACAGCACCAGAAGTACCGATACGCACGATATCCAAAGAGGTCAGCTCGCTTTTTACTTCCTTATGCTGAAAATCGATGTTTACCAATGCATCCAGCTCATTCAATACAATATCAATATTATCTGTACCTATCCCTGTAGAGATCACGCTCAGCCGTTTAGTACCAATATATCCTGTATGGGTGATAAACTCGCGCTTCCCCTTTTTGAGTTCGATACGATCAAAATATTTCGACACCTTGGCGACACGGTCCGGATCTCCTACCGTAATGATCGTATCCGCTAAATCCTCTGGCAATAAATTCAAATGGTAAATACTTCCATCTGAATTTAAAATGAGTTCTGAATTGTTTATCATATCGTTCTTAAATAATTCAATTGACAACCTTCAATTTTCGAAAAACGTTCTACGACACGGTTCACCTGCATTTTACGCACCTCAAATTCCAGATAGCAATTATTGTCAAATTCCTGCTTTTCGATTTCCAGTCCTTCTTCCTTAATAATGCGCATAACATCATTCATATTTAGATAATCAAAGGTCAACCCATAACTATCATTAACTGTTCGTTCAATTACCTGAGCTTGATCCAAGGCATCCTGTGTGGCCGATTTATAAGCATTAATCAAGCCTGGTACGCCCAAAAGGGTTCCACCGAAATAACGGACAACAACGACGATTATATTTGTAATATCTGCCGAGAGCAAAGCATTTAAAATAGGACGCCCCGCGGTACCAGAAGGTTCACCATCATCGTTTATGCGAAATACATTACGATCTGGAGTCAGCCGATAAGCCCAGCAGTGGTGTCTTGCTTTTGGATGCAGGGATTTCACCTCCTGTAGCAGATCTTTTAATTTCTCCTCAGATTTAAAAGGAAATGCATAGGCAATAAATTTGCTTCCTTTATCTCTAAAAATTCCCTCATAGTTTGCATCGATCGTTCGATAAGTATCTTCAAATAAACTCACTGATATGCGATAATTAAAACTGAAATAATGGAAAGAACTATCCCCAGGTAATTCAACCACGAAAGTCTTTCTTTAAAAAATAATACACCCACCAAAGCACCCAACGAGATAACACCAATATTCATTCCAGTAAATACGATGGAAGGGTTCTCCGGTAATGCCCGATGAGCTTTCATATAAAATAATATATTACAAAAATTGAAAGCGCCTAAAATCAGGCCATAGACGACAGCTTTACCTGAAAAGATCTGCTTTTCAATAAAGATAAAATAGCCTAGTAAACCAAATGCAATCAGCATGGCCATGACAAAGATAATAAACATCGAACTGACATAAGGTATCGTCACATGCAATGCCACCTGTTTAAAAAGGATATCAATAATCCCCATACCAATAAAAACAAGCAATGGGTAGAGAGTATTTTTATATCCTTTATTTGACAGGGTTACTGTAGGGAGAGATTTTCGCCAACCGATGGAACATATTATCGCCAATAGACCTACTCCTATTCCCAACAGTTTATTTCCCTGTAGCTTTTCGTGGAATAAAAAAAACGCTGCTAGTAAGGGAATAAATAAAGACAGTCGTTGGGCTACCTCCGTTTTTACCAAACCACTGTAACGGATAGATAGCGCAATAAATACAAACATCCCCGGTAAAAGTACAGCCAGTGCTACATACAGCGGGAATGGTAAGGCATCCCAGCTAATTTCTTTTATTTCGGGCCGTAATATAAAATAGGTCAAAGCAACCGCCATAGGATAATTCCAGACAATCACTTGTTTTGTTTCTACGCCATACTGTTTTGCCAATTTTAATAATACGGCTACAGTGACGCTACAAATAACACTGATGAGGACAAAAATCATTGTTCTATTACTAAATTATTTCCAAAGCCCACGCTTAGCCTGACGGGCCTGTCGTTCTAATTTTACAAAAAAATCAGCATACTGAACATTCGGTGTCAGGGTGTAAGTCACAGCATAGCCCTGCTCTACCAATTCCGCGTTAACAAATTTCTCTCTAAGATACACATAAGCGAGAAGTCTTCCATAACGATCCTTTTTACCGACATCAAATACCAGCTTTACATTTTTTCCGGTCAACATAGTTTTTAGATATTCTTTTGCCTCCACGCCATAGTAACCAACCTCCTTTCGTGCTGTTCTCCTTGTTTCGGGAGCATCAATCCCAATCAAGCGTACCCGCTCGCCTTTTTTACTACCATTTTCAATCACAAAGGTATCGCCATCAATTACCCGTCGCACCTTCACATACCGCTCCTCCCCTTTATAAGAAAAACCTAAAAACAAGAAACAGATGATAGTGGCACTCACTAAAAAATTAAATCGCTTTAGCATAAAAATTACATTTGGGCAAAGGTAATAAAATACTTTTTCAGCAAACAACGGATAAAACACAGCATATTTTAATAAAAAAAACTAGTATTTTTAATAAAAAAAACATCAAAAAAAACAGCACTTTTTAATGTGTTTTTTATGTTAAAAAATCATTAAAAAAACAGACACAAAAAAGATAGTAAAAATCATAAAGCACTATATAAAAGAAAATTACAAAAACAAAGCATCTCAAAAAAGCTACAAAAAACATATATTTACAACATAAAAAAAGCAATAAAAAGTAGCATAAAACACATCGATAAATGATGTATTTTTTATGAAAAAAAATATTTTTTCTTTGATATTTCAAAAACATTCGTACATTTGAAATGTCAAACAACACAAGGATGAACAGATCATATACATATTTCTATTTTAACTTCTTTTATTTTAAAAATAAGAGCCGGGATTAGATTGTGTATACATTAAAATATAACAAGAAAGAGTCCCGGTTTAGATCATCGGGACTCTTTCTTGTTTAAGGGCAAAATAGCAACAAAAAAATGAGTTTAAAAATTGCGATACAAGGAGCAAAAGCTTCATTTCACGAGGAGGCAGCATTTAAATATTTTGGACGCGAAGTCGAAATTGTTGAATGTGATTCATTCAAAAAAACCTGTGAATTGCTTAAGCAAAGAAAAGTAGATTACATTGTTATGGCGATTGAAAATTCAATTGCGGGTAGTCTGCTACCAAACTACAATCTGCTTCGGGATTATAAATTTCATATCACAGGAGAAGTCTATCTCAACATTCAACAGAATCTGATGGTATTACCGGGTGTTAAATTGAAAGACATTAAACATATCGAATCACATCCGATCGCGATCCGTCAATGCGAAGAATTTCTTTCGGAGCTGGAGGGTGTACGTATTACCGAAGGGTCAGACACAGCAGCCACAGCAAAGATGATTGCTGAACGGAAATTGACTGATACAGCTGCAATTGCGGGCACTTTGGCTGCAGAGATTTATGGACTTGAGATTCTAGAGAAAAGAATCGAAACCAATAAAAAGAATGCAACACGTTTTCTGGTTCTATCGAATGAGGTGGTTGAACACAAAAATGCCAATAAAGCATCTTTATCGTTCCAAACGGGAAATACAGTTGGTTCCTTAGCGACAATTTTACAGTGTTTTGCTGAGCAAAATATCAACTTGAGCAAGATTCAGTCTATGCCTGTTATCGGAAAACGCAACGAATATGACTTTTTCGTTGATGTTGAATGGAAAAAACAATCAGACTATGAGGCTGCGATCCGAAAAGTACTCAAACATAGTATCAATTTCAATATTATGGGCGAATACATCAAAAACGAGAAACTATAATCAACAATTTAATAATTAAAAAAATCAACTTACCCTGAATCTGTCGGAGCTATAAAGACTTACAAAACAAGCATAACAGCTTAGCAGACTCAAATACCTTTAAAAATTTATTCCGATGAAAAATACATTAGAAATCACTCCTTTGAAATCATGGTTGGATACTGGAGACAAACCTTTAATTATCGCAGGCCCTTGTAGTGCAGAAACAGAAGAACAACTGGTATCTACAGCTCATCTATTGGCAAACACTGGAAAAGTAAATATCTTACGTGCAGGAATCTGGAAACCACGTACTCGTCCAGGTGAATTTGAAGGTATCGGTTCCATTGGTTTGGAGTGGTTGAAGAGAGCGAAAGAAGAGACAGGTTTATTAACAGCTACAGAGGTTGCGACAGCAAAACACGTCGAAGAAGCTTTGGCAGCTGGTGTTGATGTACTTTGGGTAGGTGCACGTTCCACTGCAAACCCGTTCACGGTACAAGAAATCGCTGATGCACTACAGGGAGTAGACGTACCAGTTTTCGTAAAAAATCCGGTTAACCCAGATTTATCGTTGTGGATTGGTGCTTTGGAGCGTATCAACCGCGCTGGCATCAAAAAATTAGGTGCTATTCATAGAGGATTCTCTTCTTACGAGAAAACTGCGTTCCGCAATGAGCCAATGTGGGATTTAGCCATCCAGTTAAAAACTGCTTGTCCTAATTTGCCGATCATCAACGACCCTAGCCACATTTGTGGTAACCGCGAATTGTTACCGTACATCGCACAAAAAGCAATGGATATGGATATGCAAGGTTTGATCATCGAATCACATATTGATCCTTCTGTTGCATGGACTGATGCCAAACAACAAGTTACACCAGCAGCCCTAGCAGAGTTGATTAATCATTTAACATTACGTAAAGCTGATTCTGACAACCCTTCATTTGAGGATAAATTAGCCGAATTGCGTAGCAACATCGATAAATTGGATGATTTAATTATCCAAAAAATCGGCGAGCGTATGAAAATTGCAGAGAAAATCGGTGAATACAAACGCGATAACAATGTGACGATCTTACAGGTAAACCGTTGGGATGAGATTGTTCAAAAACGTACAAAACTTGCTGAAGCACTTTCTTTGGGCAGTGAATTTGCAACAAAATTCCTAGAATTAATTCACAACGAATCTATCCGTAAACAAAACGCGGTAATGAATTCACAGGAACAACCAACAGCAGAAGCATAATGAATCAACAAGTCATCAAGCTGACGCACCCATCAAAAAAAATAAAAGGCACGGTTCAACTGACAGGATCAAAATCCGAGAGCAACCGTGCTCTTATTATTCACTCGTTGAGCAAGGGGCAAGTTGATATAGCGAATCTTTCCGAGGCTGCTGATACGGTGACGTTAAACCGTGTATTGCAGATTGCATCAGCTCCTCAACCCGGCTACAACACGATTGACATCGGTCCGGCGGGTACAGCAATGCGCTTTTTAACGGCCTACCTGAACCTTGTTCAAGGAAACTTTATCCTTACAGGGACCGAACGCATGCAACAACGGCCAATCGGTATATTGGTTGATGCCATGAAGGAAATCGGCGCCGACATTCATTATGAAAAAAAAACCGGCTATCCGCCCCTAAAAATAGAAGGTGGCATATTTCAAGGAAAGGACCGTGTCCGGATAAAAGGAAATATCAGTAGCCAATACATCTCTGCGCTGCTATTAATTGCTCCCGCATTGAAAAAAGGGCTTACATTGGAAATCGAGGGCGAACTGACTTCCAGACCCTATGTATCCATGACCCTCGATATGCTAAAAAGCGTCGGCATACAGCATGAGTGGACAGCGAATGAAATACATATTGCCCCACAGACTTTTTCAAAAAGCACGATCTATGTGGAGCCAGATTGGAGCGCAGCTTCTTACTGGTACGCTATTGTAGCACTGGCAGAAGACGGCGCATCTATCGTCTTACCTGGGCTTAAAAAAGACAGTCTGCAAGGAGATATTGCAATTGTCGATATCATGACCCATTTTGGCGTGCAATCCAGTTTTGAAGCCGATGGCTTGCATCTTCATAAAACAGCAATAGATTCGGAAAAAACGTTATTTGATTTCAAAGAATGCCCAGATCTCGCACAGACTGTCGTCGTTGTCGCTGCAGCTTTAGGTCGTGATGTTTCTTTTACGGGTCTTGAGACATTAAAGATCAAAGAAACGGACCGAATCGCAGCTCTCCAGACTGAAATAGCAAAATTTGGCGCTGAATTGATAGCAGATAACGAAACCTATCATCTTAAAACGGCACAGGTATTCCAGCCAAAAGAGGTGACCTTTGACACTTATGAAGACCACCGTATGGCAATGGCGTTTGCTCCCCTTGCATTGGTTTTTGACCAGATCAAGATTGCAGAGCCAATGGTTGTAGAAAAATCGTATCCTGATTTCTGGAAACATCTACAGGCCCAATCTTTTAGCATTGACTAATATTTTAAAAACCAGGGAGAATATAGTTATATACTCCCTGGTTTTATAACCTATATACACGCTATTAATAGCTTTAATGGCAACAAAAGAAATACTACCCGCGGACAAACGCAGTCATGATTGAAAATAATCAACTTGATAAAGTTAGGTTTTACAGTAGTGTTTTCATTGCATTTAAAGGCAAATTTATCTAAGTTTATTGAAATTTAATTCTTATGGCAGGAAACTCATTTGGCGATTTATTCAGAATCAGCACTTTTGGCGAATCACACGGAAAAGCGATCGGTGTAATTATTGATGGTTGCCCCTCAAATATAACGATAGACGAAGAGTTTATACAGTCTGAACTAGATAAACGGAAACCCGGACAGTCCAGAATTACCACACAACGAAAAGAAAGTGATACCGCTCAGATATTATCGGGCGTATTCGAAGGGAAGTCGACCGGAACTCCGATTGCCATTGTTATACCAAATGAAGATCAACGTTCCAAGGACTATACCCACATTAAAGATATCTTCAGGCCTTCCCACGCGGACTTCACCTATCAGATGAAATATGGTATCCGTGACTACCGTGGTGGTGGCCGTTCCTCAGCCCGTGAAACAGCCGCCCGCGTTGCTGCAGGTGCTGTTGCAAAGAGTTTTTTACAACAATTTGGCATCGAAATCTTCGCGCATGTTTCGGGTGTGGGTACGATCGAAGCGCCCAATTTGGACACCAAAGATCTTAAAGCCCTGCTTGAGCTACGCGAATCTAATATCGCACGCTGTGCTGATCCAGCTACAGCCAATGAAATGGTCGAATTTATAGATTCAGTAAGAAAAGCAGGTGATACAGTAGGTGGACGCATTTCGGCCGTGGTAAGACATGTCCCCGTTGGACTTGGAGAACCTGTATTTGACAAACTCCATGCTGACCTCGCGAAAGCGATGATGAGCATCAATGCTGTACACGGATTTGAATATGGATCAGGTTTTGCAGGTTCAGAGTTGCGAGGTTCCGAACATAATGATATATTTGTAGCAGATGACCATGATTTAAATCAAGTGCATACACATACCAATTTCTCTGGGGGAATACAGGGTGGCATATCAAACGGTATGGATATTACTTTTAAAGTAGCATTTAAGCCTGTTGCAACCATCATGAGAGATCAAGAAACAGTCGACATCCATGGCAACCCAGCCATCGCAAGTGGTAAGGGAAGACATGATCCTTGTGTTGTTTCGAGAGCGGTAATTATTGTAGAAGCCATGGCGGCACTTGTGATTGCGGATCATCTACTTAAACATCAAAGTTACAAACATGCTGCAAGATAATTATGTCGTAGGTGTTGATATTGGAGGCACTCATATTTCTGCCTGTATCATTGATACCAAACAATGGAATATACATTTAGAGAACGTGGTCAGAAACCACGTTTTTTCTCAAGGAGATGCTAAAACGATTTTACACACCTGGGCTTCCACAATACAGGATAGTATTACCACCTCACCCACTGCTATTCAATTCATTGGCATAGCAATGCCGGGCCCTTTTGACTATGAAAATGGCATCTCTAAAATGTTAGGGCAAAGCAAGTACGACAACTTGTACGATCAGGACATTAAAAGCCTTTTATCCGCTGAGTTGGGTTTACCTTCTACTGCTATTCACTTTATCAATGATGCAGCGGCTTTCCTACAAGGTGAAATATTTGTACAGAACCTTCAGACCAATCCGAGAATACTCGGGATTACATTAGGGACTGGCTTAGGATCTGCGGTATGGAATAAGGGCGAGAAGGCCTTCGATGCAGACCTTTGGAATACACCTTATCAGGAAAGTATCTTTGAAGAATATCTTGTGACAAGATGGTTTGTCAAACGGTTTAAAGAGATCACTGGGAAAGATGTCACTGGTTTAAAAGAAATTTTGGACAATCATAGAGAAACAGCTGCATTCGCAACAATCAAAGATGAATACGCAACACATCTATTCGATTTTATGCAGTTTTTTGAAGAAAAATATCAGACTAATCTCTTTATTATTGGTGGCAATATTGCGAAAGCACTTCCTATCTTTATCGCGGATCGGGAAGAATTCAATAGATTCACTATCTATACAGCTATATTGGGTGAAAAGGCAGCCATGATCGGCGCTGCAAGTATTTTCAGTTAGTTTAGGGACTTAAAAACACAAAATAGCGTTTCCCCTAAAAAAGAATACTATTCAAAGAGTTTCTTGCAAGCAGCTCTTTGAATAGTATCGCTAAAATAACAGATGCAAAGAAATATCCGTCTATTCAAACATAGATGGATATTTTTCTGGGTTAGCCTCATGCATGATTGCATATACCGTCTCTACAACATCATCTGAAGATGGTTTTGAGAAATAATCACCATCCGAACCATAAGGTGGGCGATGCGCTTTTGCAGTCAATGTTCTAGGTTGGCTATCAAGTAAATAATAACCATTTTGATTTTCAAGTATTTCCTGCAGTATAAATGCGGCAGCACCCCCAGGTACATCCTCATCTACCACTAACAACTTATTTGTTTTTTTCAGAGACTCCGCACATAATTGTCCTTTATCAAATGGCAACAAGGTCTGCGCATCAATAATCTCGATAAATATTCCCAAACGTTCTAATTCTACAGCTGCTTCTTCGACAACACGCAAAGTTGAGCCATAGGAAACAACAGTGATATCCTGTCCTTCTTTAATGCGCTCAGCATAACCTATTGGCACTGTAAATTCCCCAACATTCTCTGGCAAGCGTTCTTTGAGGCGATATCCATTCAAACATTCAACGACAATAGCTGGTTCATCTGAGCGGAAAAGCGTATTATACATTCCAGCAGCTTGTGTCATATTACGAGGTACGCAGACATGCAATCCTCTTAAAGAGCCCAATATCACAGACATCGGTGATCCCGAATGCCATACCCCCTCCAATCGGTGTCCGCGGGTACGGATAATGACCGGTGCTTTTTGCCCTCCGAAAGTACGGTAACTTAAGCTGGCTAAATCGTCACTGGCAACAGTGATACCGTAAATCAAATAATCTAAGTATTGAATTTCAGCAATTGGTTTTAACCCACGGATTGCCAATCCGATCCCTTTACCGATAATTGAATTTTCGCGGATCCCGGTATCAAATACGCGATGTGCACCGAGCTTATCCTGTAGACCTGCAAATCCTTGGTTAACATCTCCTATTTTCCCTACATCTTCCCCGAATGCCAATAAACGTTCATCTCGTTGAAAATTTTCTTCAAAACAAAGATTCAAGACTTCCCGACCATCTACGATTTTAGAATCCTCACTATAAATCGCTTCTACTGTAGGCACATTGAAGGGAGAATCAACGCCATCCGTAAATAATTTGGAGTTATACCGTTTCTCGTTAATCTCCTGTTTAACTTTATACCAATTCAACAATTCCTGACGGCCTTCTGTGTCTTTTCCCTTTAGCTCATGTAAGATCTTCCGAACCTGTCCATATACCTCTTTCAGAGAGGGTTCAACCATCGATTGCAGTTTTTTTGCGGCGAAGTCCGCCTTTTCATTTGGAATTCGTGACAATAGATCAATGGCTTCTTTCGCTTCAAGCGTCAAAGTTCTGATATAATCAGTCCAAGCCCTTTTTTGTTCCTGGCGAACAAAATCCTTAGCATCACGATCCAGTTGATCCAACTCTTCATCTGTAGCGATACCCGAACTTTGTATCCACTCTTTCATTTTCGCAATACAATCGAAGTCCGTTTCCCACTGCAAGCGTTCCTGAGATTTATAACGCTCGTGGGATCCTGAAGACGAGTGCCCTTGCGGTTGTGTCAATTCAGTCACATGGATCAGACAGGGGATATGCTTTTCTCTTGCTATATTTGCGGCCTGTTCGTATGTTTCACACAAGCCTGCATAATCCCAACCTCTGACTTTAAAAATTTCAATTCCGTTTGTCAGTTCCTCTTTTTGAAAACCCTTCAGTATTTCAGAAATATCACCTTTTGTGGTCTGGGTCTCATTCGATACCGAGATTCCGTAACCATCATCCCAAATAGAAATAACCGCAGGAATCTGATGTACTCCGGCAGCATTGACGACTTCAAAAAATACACCTTCTGAAGTTGCAGCATTACCTATTGTACAGAAGGTAACTTCATTTCCCCTATTCGAGAAATAGGACAAATAATCCAAGTTTCTATTTTGTTTATATAATTTAGATGCTAATCCTAACCCCAATATTCTTGCCATCTGCCCACCTGTGGTAGATATATCCGAAAACGAATTCTTCTGCACCGTTTGATCAAGCCAATTACCCTGATCATCCAGCACCCTTGTAGAAAAATGACAGTTCATTTGTCGACCGGCAGAGGAAGGATCAGCTTCAACATCTGGATGTGCATATAATTGAGAAAAAAAACGATAGACATCACTGATGCCTGAAGCAAATATAAATGTTTGGTCACGGTAATATCCCGATCGCCAATCGCCATTTCTGAAGACCTTAGCCATCGCAATTTGTGCCAATTCTTTTCCATCGCCAAAAATACCAAACTTCGCCTTACCTGTAAGCACTTCCTTACGTCCCAATAAACTTACGTAACGACTTTCCAAGGCGGTCCGATAATCATTCACAATAATCTTTCTGAACTCGTCAAAGCTCAAAGTGGAAATAGATTCATTGTTTTGGTCAAATGCAGTATCAAACATATTCTTTTTTGTTTCAACAAATTTAACAAAAATATTATTCTATATAATTGGTGTTTGTCAAATAATTTGACAATCAATAGTTCGTATTTGAAATAGAATATTCTAATTTCTCAAATTAGTACTTTTTGAGAAAAATTCCTAATTTTTGCAGATTTTTAATTATCATAGATAGGGATTGAACGCTAGCGGCAGGGGATCAGAAATTCATAGCTTCATGATCTTCTAAGACAAAGACTCGAGATTGAGATAGTTCTTTTTTTAAATTTTAACTTTTTACTGTGAATTTTTCGACACTACAACTCAATAAGCTCCTTTTTTCCAACATTGAGAAACAAAAGCTTTCGGTATTAACAACTGTCCAGGAACAGGCTATCCCTGCTATATTAGCTGGCGAAGATTGTTTGGCGATTGCCCCTACGGGAACCGGAAAAACCGAGGCTTTTGCCATCCCGATCGTACAACATTTATTAGAAAAAGAACAAAGAGAACACGCCTCCGTTCTTATTCTACTTCCAACACGCGAACTCTGTATCCAAACGAAAGATCGAATTGCTAAACTGATTGAGGGTACAGGTCTCAATATTGCCAGTTTTTATGGTGGCGGAACTTACGAACGCCAGCTTGCGGCCTATCCTAAAGCTCAGCTGATCCTGGCTACTCCAGGCAGATTACTTGACTTTTTGGAACAACAGCTTGTTGATCTAAAAGCGATAAACACCCTAGTCATTGATGAATTCGATCAATTGCTCGATCTTGGTTTTGCATTAGAAATCAATAAAATTATACAGGCACTTCCAACCAAAAGACAGTCTATTTTTGTTTCGGCGACACGCACAGCAGAAATGGATAAGATCATTCAAAAAAGGCTCAAAAATCCGATAGAAGTCAGGGTAGAAGATCATCTAAAAAAAGGAAAAATAAGCGAGTATGTATTATATGTTGATAAAAATGACAAGAAAAATCTAGTCCGTTACCTTCTTGAAAACAAAATTAAATCGCAAGCCCTTATTTTCACCCGGACAGTACATGCTGTCGAACGGATTGAAACAGACCTTCATCGAAATGGCATTTCGGCACTAGCACTATATGGTGATAAGTCGCAACAGCAGCGCGAGGAGATTATCTCCAAATTTAGAAATAAAGAAAACAGGGTTTTGATTGCCACAGATTTGCTAGCAAGGGGCATAGATTTCCCCGATTTGGAAGCTATCATAAACTATGAAGTACCGGACTCTCCAGAGGTATATACGCATCGTATCGGAAGAACGGGCCGCTCTCAGGCTGACGGTACGGCCATCACACTCTGCGACGCCGAAGACAACCAAAAGTGGATCAAACTACAGTTGTCACTAAATAAACAGATACAGATTGACGATCAACATCCATTTTTATTGAGCTGGGAGAAAATGCTGTCCAGTAGCCAAAACAATGGCCGAAAAGGACAATCAAAATCAAGAAAACGTCGTTAAATTATAATTATTCTTTTACTTTTACCTGCAATTAACAAAATCACAGTCCAAGATGAGTACAATACATTTATTTGACGATAGTAACAATGCGAACGACAATCGCTTAGGGGATCTGGAAAAAACCATCATCATTAATAATCTGATGGAGGTTCCTTTTGCAGAGCGGGATGAATTATGGCGTGATACCTTCTTAAATAACATCGCAGAGTGTACATTGAAACTCGCCGAAACCGAAGTCGTCATCGGTCCGGACGGATTTCCCTATTTCCAGTTGGAAAGTGTCCCCAAAGATCAGAATTTTCAGGCCTTTGTGATCAAAAACCGTTTAAAGGATTTTGTACTACCAAAAGGCTTTGGTATTGCCATTAATACACAAAATGAAAATCCAGACTGGATATTTACCTATGGCGATCTGGTCAATTATTTCCTGAATGAGGAGTTTTATACAGACGAGAGTATTTTTTCGCAAAAAAATGAGCAAACCACAATCGGCAAAGATGAAGAAATTTTAGTTGGCCAACCTTCCGAAACGATCCTACCTTATCATGTTCGTACACAGCTTCGTGAGTTTCTGGATTATTATGGTGTCAAGAATGCCAAAATTATGCTTATCGCACGTAATTATAAAGACGAAGAAAAAGCCTCTCAAGATCTGGTATTTAATATCGTTGCCAATCAGTTTAGAACAGAGAAAGAATTTACGAATATCATGGAAGCAATAGGCTGGTTTTTACCAAGACATTACTCCTATATCGGGTTGGATGAATTTGCGGTTGAAAATGGTTTCATGCCATTATAGAAGAAAAAATTTGATTATATAAATAGAGAATAAATAATGTTTCCATTTAACGTAAGAGTATACGGGATATTGATCAACGAGAAAGAGGAAGTGCTGATCAGTGATGAAAGAACGGAAAATGTTTCATTTACCAAATTCCCCGGTGGAGGGCTAGAGTACGGCGAAGGTCTATTGGAGGCTTTAATCAGAGAATATCAAGAAGAGTGTGCATTTGACATTGACGTCGTTAAGCATATCTATACCACTGATTTTTACGAAAAATCAAGCTTCAACGATAGTCAGATCATATCAATTTATTATCAGGTCAAAAATACTTCGACCATTCAGATCAGAACGACGACTAAAGCATTTGATTTTGATCTGGATCAGAAAGTTGAAGATAATAAGCGTCAATCCTTCCGATGGGTTCCGTTACAAATGCTTTCGATAGAAGATCTGACATTCAAAACCGATCAAATCGCTTGGTTGGAATTTTTGAAAACAATCAAATGATAATAAATTTCTAATTTTCGTCGATTTTATTTGTATTTAAAAAATAAACATATATCTTTACGTAAACCAATGGAAATACTTTGTTTTTTTAAAGTATTGACCTTAATAACTACATTTTATTATTTTTTTGATATCTCGCTAAGACGAGATGGGTGCAGGGGGAAGTGATATCAAACAGACATTGGTTTATTGAATTTGTAAATTCCTAGTCCTATAGGTTTTTTAATAGTTAGTGTGATTTTATGGCGATACTCCCCGTATCGCCTTATTTTTTATCATTTTATTGGCTATTTCCATACCAAGCATTTATCCTTGCATCTTGTCTGCTTTGTCGTGTTATTATCAAGCATGAGTACTATTTGAATGCGACAAAAGAAGCAAAACATAAATTCTTGTGTAGTACATCTATATCTTTAAATCCGACCTTAGCCAATAGCTCAAGCTGATAGACCAAGGGTCGTGGTGTATCTTCATGTTCCACATAGGCAAAAACATGGTCACGATATGCTTCGTTTTGCAATTTAGTCAAGTACGCACCATATTTTTCACGATAGATCAGCTGTTGAAGAGGGGCACTATTTTGTTCGATTAAATCGAAAATCCATACACTTCCCCCGCTTTTGAGAAGTTTAAAAAGTTTGCGAAATGCGGTCTCCCAATCTTGATCGTCTCTCAAATGATGCAAAACTGCTGTCGCAATAATCACATCAAATTTCTCCGCGGACAGATCGGCTTGTCGAAAATCGCCTTTAATCAAATGAACTGCGCCAGTTGTAAGAACGCCAACACGTTCTTTGGCTCGCTCCAACATGGGCAAGCTCAGATCGACCAAGGTAACATCGGGATTGGATCTGACTTTCTGAAGCAGTTTCACATCATAATTACCTGCACCGCAGCCGATATCCAACACCTGCTCAAGATTCGGGTAGAGCGATGAAATTGCGTCTGTTATAAGTTCCATATTCCAGACCGCATCCAATGTAGTCGCCTGACCTGTTTCTAAATTAGAGAACCGTTCGACATCTTTGTCAAATCGTGTTTCAATTTCTTGTAATGTTGCCTTACTCATAGCTAAATAAATATTTGTGAGCACAAATGCTCGGTTTGTCATTCCATGGAAATATCGAATATCCAAGTTATTTTCATAAGCGCTTTTTACATTCTATGCATTGATATCACCTATAAATTTTAATTATTTAAAGGTAGGGTTAACTCAAATTCATTAAAAATATTTATTTTGTCATCGATTCATACCAAAAAAGTATCAATGGAAATCCGACATCTTATTTATTTCAAAACAGTAGCCGAAGAACTCCACTTCGGAAGGGCTGCCGAGCGGTTATTTATGTCCCAACCACCGTTAAGTCGACAAATCAAAGATCTTGAAGATGAGCTGGGCGTTATACTCTTTTTCAGAACGAACAAAAGGGTAGAACTGACCGAAGCTGGTAAATACTTTTTGGAAGAGGTTGTTGAGATACTTCAAAACTTAGCGCATAGCAAAACGATCACAAAACAGATCCATAACAATATTTCAGGCGAATTTAAGCTCGGCTATATCAGTTCCACACCAAAGCAGATGTTGGCAACGGTATTGAAACAGATTCAACAAAAATTCCCCTATCTACGGGTCAGCTTGTTTGAGACATCAACACAAAAACAGAAAACAGCCCTGGAAAATGGAAAACTGGATCTCGGCATTATGCGTGCGCCCATTTACGCGAGCGAACTGCTCGTCACTCCCCTATTTGAAGATCCCATGGTTATTGCTGGATCCACGGAAGTTGACTTTAAGAACATCAATTTTTTCAATGAAAATTTTATCTCTTTCAATCAAAAATATGCTTCTGAATATCATCGCCTAACAATCAATACCTGTAATCGCATGGGGTTTGAGCCCAAAATTGTGCACCAAAGCAATTCTATGTCTTCTATCCTTGAACTCGTTTCACAGGGATTGGGTTTGGCTGTGGTCCCGGCATCCACGATAAAACAGTATCCACATCTAAAATTGAAAATCCTGAAACTTGATGACCTAGATAGTAAAACAGAGGTAATTTTGGTTTCGAATATAAAAAGTAAGAATAGTGCTCTTGCTGAATTTATTCAATGTATTCAAAAAGAATACCTTAAATTCAATAAAGGTTAGTAACCAACCTGATCATTTTATTCCCGTACACACTATGAAAAAGACCATTATTACCTTCTTTCACTTAGCGCTGTTACTCCCCGTATTATTGTTCGGACAGGAGACTTCAGAAATTGACCAACGATTGCAAACTATTATGCAACGATATCAAGCAATAGGACTTAGTGTAGTGCTTGTAAAAAACAACCAGATTTATTTTCATAAGAATTATGGTAACAAAAGCATCGAGGACAAGACTTTGCTCAATGACAATGATATCTTTCGGATCGCTTCCATATCAAAGTCATTTACCGCGACCTCTTTTATGCAGCTTTTGAAACAGGGGCGATGTTCTTTAGATGATGATTTCGGAGATCTTATCGGTTTTCCGATTAGAAATCCAAATTATCCCGAGGAAAAAATTACCCTTCGGATGATACTTTCTCACACCTCGAGCATTAATGATCAAAACGGTTATTTTAATCTGGATGTGATCAATCCAACCAAAAATCCGAATTGGAAAAGTTCTTATAATAATTATACACCAGGCAGTCAATATCAGTATTGTAATCTAAATTTTAATATGGCTGGCGCCGTATTGGAAAAATTGACGCAGATGCGTTTTGATAACTACATCTCCAAAAACATTCTTAAGCCATTGCATCTTTATGGTGGATATTGTGTTGACTCGCTAGATCATTCGAGATTAGTCCCTTTATATTCATTCGATAACAACGCTAATATTATCGAAGAACCGAATGCATATGCACCAAGGCGTGACGAACTTGCAGCTTATCAATTAGGCTATACGACTCCTGTCCTCTCCCCGACTGGTGGAATGAAGATCTCGACACTCGATCTTGCAAAATATATGCTTATGCATATGAACTATGGGGTGGCTAGCGGGAAGAAAATAATGGATAAAAAATATGCAAAGATCATGCAAACAGCTGTTAATAGCGATGCAGGATATGGCCTCGCCATTATGAACGAAAATACGGTAATTCCAGGTGTTACATTAACGGGACATACGGGATCTGCTTACGGCTTATACAGCGCAATGTTTTTCAATCCTGTAAAAAAATATGGATTTGTGGTGATCACCAATGGTTGCAACATACCTGATAGCGAAAATTTTAATCCACTGCTCAAAGACTGCATCCGCGCCTTATATGACACGTATATAAAATAGACTAATATTCAGTAAAAAAGTTCCACAATTTTTATTTTCAATCATTTATTTTAACTGCGAAAAAAGGGCTTGATAAGCAGAAGAGTTGGAGCACTTTCAGAATCATCCCGCTGTCTTTCAGCCATAAAAATACCCCCAAATAGTTGAACACTATTTGGGGGTATAGCTGTATTTCTTGCTTTTTACTTATTTCTTATTTCCTACCCAGTTTACAATCGCTGGATCCAATGGATTGGTAGCTGATCGAAAGCGATGTACTAATTTACCATTTTCGTCGATCAGGAATTTTTCAAAGTTCCATTTAATCTCTCCTGTAAAATCGGGATTTTCCTGTGTGATCAGATATTTAAATAAAGGTGAAATCTGATCCCCTTTGACTTCCACTTTTTCAGCCATTAAAAAGTCTACACCATAGTTTTGTTCACAGAATTCCTGAATCTCTGAATTGGAGCCAGGTTCTTGCTGTCCAAAGTTATTCGCCGGAAAACCAATGATAACCAATTTGTCGCCAAATGTTTTGTGTAGTTCTTCCAGGTCCTTATACTGTTTCGTAAAACCGCATTTAGAAGCTGTATTGACAATCAATATCTTCTTTCCTTTGAAATCGGACATTTTCACCTTCTGCCCTTCTAGCGTCTTAAAAGTGAAATTATAAATTTCGGGATTGCCAAATAACATTGACATGTACACCATAATAGTTGCTACGATCATATTTATTTAATTTAAAGACTCAACAATGAGTTACTCTCTCTTTCCAGCACCGCATTGAACAATTCGTTAATAGGTGACTTTAGTATTGTTCCGACCTTGATCTGATGTGTTTCACACACTTCACGCAATAACAGATCAAAGCTATAAGCAATTGAGCCAACAAAGTGGCACTCATACTGTGTATAATCCGCATAAGTCAAAATAGAGGCCTGAACAAACTCTTCAAAACCACCTTTTACCAGATCAATAATAAATGGATGGGTAATATTATCAGACATAAATGGTGCAAAGGAGGCTAAAAAAGCATTCGGCCGTTCTTTTTGGTACACATTTTTGATAACAACCTCTTTATTTATACGGTATTTAACGGCGAATTTCTCATTCAAATCTTTTGGCATACGCCCATATAAAAATAAGCGTAGGAGCTTTTTACCGAAGTAAGCGCCCGAACCTTCGTCTCCCAGCACATAACCATTACCATTGTGGGAGGCCATGAGCTCCTCACCATCAAAAAAGCTAAGATCCGATCCAGTACCAAGTGTAGCTACATAACCTTTTTTATTGCCACAGGTTGCTAAAGCACTACCAAAAAGGTCGTTCTCAACTGCGATATAAGCATTTTCAAATAAAGGGGTCAATGCATTTGAAACCATTTCACGACGGTCAGGGGTAATACAGCCCGCCCCAAAAAAATAAAGCTCTGTAACCTCGTCAGCATAGGGTATTATTTCAGGTATTTCTTTAATAACCCGTGTGATTTCTTTTTCATTAACGAAAAAAGGATTGAGTCCATTTGTACTGAACGAAATAGGAGCACTATCAGGCAATTCCAATTTCCAATCTGACTTTGACGAGCCACTATCAACAACTAAGATCATACAAATTCTTGATTATTTTCCCCTTATAAACTAGTGTATCAAATATACAAAAATTACCTCCAAACTGAAACGACGATTCTTAAAGAAAATACGTATCTTGGAATTCTTATGTGACATCTTTACAATCCAATGAGACTTTTTGAATCAATCAAAGTACGCCGGATTTTAATAAGCTATTGAAGAACCAACAAAACATTTTTTTGTTTGATTTAAGCATAAGATACTTTTAATTTTGTAAGCGCATACTAAAATTATTTTTCATGGATAGTGACCATTTAAATGTACCTACAATAAACTTTGAGGTATCATTTCCAGAAGTACAAGCTCATTACATTGACGTAAAGATGAGCATCAAAAAACTCAATCAACCCTATGTTGATCTAAAAATGCCCGTCTGGTCACCAGGTTCCTACTTAATTCGTGAATACGCAAAAAATGTAGAGCGATTTAAACCTGTCGATGCCAATGGAAATCCCATTCCTTTCAGCAAAATATCAAAAAATACCTGGCGTGTTACAACAGATGCACTGGATCAGATAGATGTACACTATTCGGTCTATGGCTTTGAGGTCTCTGTCCGTACAAATTTTTTCGACAGCGACCACGCATTTATCGTCCCAACAGCAACATTTCTACATATTGAAGGCTATCTTAACGTCCCTTCGACGATCGTTATTGTGCCAAAAGAAACTTGGAAAAGTATATCAACAGGACTTGAACGGTTGACGCAGCATACTTTCCATGCGCCCAACTTTGACGTTTTATATGACAGTCCGATTGAAGTAGGCAACCAGGATATTTGGAAGTTTCATGCTGCAGGAGTAGAACATGAGTGCGCAATGGTGGGTGGTGGCTCCTATGACAAAGAACGTCTTACCACAGACATTACACGTATTGTGGAAGAAGAAACCCGTATTTGGGGATCAAACCCCAATAAACGTTATGTCATTATCACACATAACTATCAATCTGGTGGTGGCGGTCTTGAGCACCTCAACTCTACCGTGCTAGGGGCTTCGAGAAATGCATATCGCAATGAACACAGCTACAAAACATATCTAAGCCTCGTAGCGCATGAATATTTCCACCTATGGAATGTAAAGCGCCTTCGCCCCAAGGCATTGGGCCCATTTGACTATGATGGGGAGAACTATACCACAGGATTATGGATCATGGAAGGGGTGACCTCCTATTATGACAATTTGATCATCAAACGTTGTGGGTTCTATGATGAAAAGGAATACCTTTCATTATTGGCCAATGATTTTAATATTATATTGAACCGTCCAGGACATGAGATACAGTCTGCGGCTGCATCAAGCTTTGATACTTGGATCAAATATTATAGACCAGATGAAAATGCCATTAATTCGGCTATTTCTTATTATAACAAAGGGGCTATGCTTACCGCCCTGCTTGATATCAAAGTAATAGCAGCCACAGATGGAAAAATAAAATTAGACGACATCCTCCGTGCTGCTTATGAAGAATTCTTCTTAAAACTTGACCGTGGCTTTGAAGAAAAAGAGTTTCAGAGCCTGGCGGAGCGTATTGCTGGCACCTCGCTGGATGATATATTCCAGGCAGCACATCAGGATGGCGAACTCGATTACAACGCTTATTTTAATTTGGTAGGATATGAAATCGTGGATACCAACGAAGATAACGACACATTAACCTTGGGTATCACGACCAACAAAGCAGATGGTGTAATCAGTGTTGCGACTGTTGAAAAAGGAACAGGTGCCTACGATGCCGGTTTAAATGTCAGAGATGAATTAATCGCAATCAATAATATCAGACTTGATTTAAAAGACAAGGAGATTGATTTTATCATCCAACATGCTACTGATGGTGAAATATTGAATTTCCTTATTGCAAGAGACGGCTTAATTCGAGAAATACCCGTTCAAATCAGAAAAAATAACAAGAAGATTCATGAAATCCGTCCGCTTAAAGACCAAACCTTCCTGCAGGAACTGTTGGGAAAAATCTGGATGGCTTAATGTGAACGTTAGTCAACTGTACCATTTAACAGAAAGAGCAGAAATATATTTCTGCTCTTTCTGTTAATTTTAAAACTTATATCTTACCGAGAATCCAATAGGATCAAATATCTTGAGGCTGGATTCATTCAGAAAATCAAAGTAAGGTTTTACATCCAATGAAATCTGAAATGGGGCTTGGGGAATATTATACTCTATCCCGACAATACCATCTATACTTAAATTAAGATGCGAATCAAAGGATTGACGTTGACCATTTATAATTTTGTCTTTTTCTTTGTACGATCCGATACTTCCACCAAAACCATAGTACCAATTTAAACCAGTCGCTAAAGGTTTGTAAATTTCATACAATCCAACTACACGAAATCGGCGGAAATCAGAATTGCTTTGAATACTCATAATACCTTCTAACGCATGGTTTGAATTAAGTGTATGACGATAAGTAATCCCTTGAGCAGAACCAAACCGCCCACCAATAGCGCCTTTATTATCCAGCTGAGCTACAGCTTTATTGGATAACGCACCAAACATCAGCATTCCACCGACAGCCAAAAATATTTTTCTCATAAAAATTGAACGCTTTATACTCTACTTTATATCTTTCAAAAGTAACAATTACAGCTATAACGACACAATGTTTAATTTGTTATGACATTAATCCCAATATCTCCAACTTTATTTCTGATATTTTTTTTATATTTAAGTCAATAGTGATAACCAAATAAACTCAAGTGATATGGGCAGAATTTTTGACTTTATAACCTTATATAAAGAAAAATACGCAAAGGACATTATGGTGGCGGGCAGAGATTCCAGTGGCAACTGGAAAACTTACTCCACCAAAGAATATACGGATGCAATTGATTCCTTGAGTAGGGCTCTATTGAAATTGGAGCTTAAGAAAGGGGATCGTGTCGGAATAATGTCCGGTAATAGACCGGAATGGAACTTGGTTGATTTTGCCTGCAATCAAATCGGGCTTGCAACAGTTCCCCTCTACCCGACATTATCTACACAAGATCTTTCATTTATTGTGAACGATTCCGATGTTAAAGTGTTATTTGTAAGCAATAAAGACTTAACAGCCCGTATTGAGCAGGCGATCAAGGAACATGGCATACAACCGCAGGTATATACCTTTGACCAGATTGAAAATCATACTCCTTTAACTGAGTTAATTGCAGGTGCAAAAGAAGACACGACTGATCTGTCCTCCCATCGCGATAGCGTTACCGAAGATGATCTATTGACCTTGATTTATACCTCGGGCACCACAGGGCGTCCCAAAGGTGTTTACCTATCTCATAAAAATGTCTATAGCAATGTCACCGCCTGCAATTATCTGATACGGGAGGATTTCAAAACTGCACTTAGTTTTCTTCCGTTATGCCATATTTTCGAACGCATGGTTGTGTATATGTACTATTCAAAGGGGATTCAAATTTACTTCTCAGAAACCCTGGATAATGTCGTTGCTGATATTAACGATGTAAAACCAGATGTCTTTACAACGGTACCACGTGTACTGGAAAAAGTCTACGACAAGATCATTGAAAAAGGTAAAGCACTGACCGGTATTAAAAAGAAACTATTCTTCTGGGCAGTAGACTTAGGGTTAAAATTCCAGGAGCCAGGCAAAAATGGCATGCTCTATTCGATTAAACTGGGCATTGCCCGTAAGCTGATCTTTTCTAAATGGCAGGAAGCATTGGGAGGTAATATTAAGATTATTGTATCAGGCGGTGCCGCCCTTCAAGAGCGCTTAGCGCGTATATTTTGGGCTGCTGACCTCAAGGTGCTTGAAGGATATGGATTGACGGAAACGTCTCCCGTTATTGCTGTAAACTCTTATTTACCAAATGGACTAAAATTTGGAACAGTTGGAAAACCGCTTAAAAACCTTGAAGTAAAAATCGCATCAGATGGTGAGATCCTAGTGAAAGGCCCTAGTATAACTACAGGCTATTATCAAAACGAGGAAGCCACTAAGGAAGCTTTCGATGAAAATGGTTTCTTCAAAACCGGAGATATTGGCGAAATTACGACAGATGGTTTCTTAAAGATTACTGATCGAAAGAAAGAGATGTTTAAAACAGCTGGCGGAAAATACATTGCACCGCAGTCTATTGAAAACAAATTAATGGAATCAACCTTGATCGGCCAGGTAATGGTAATCGGCGAGAATCGCAAATTTCCGAGTGCATTAATCGTACCTGCTTTTGATGTCCTTTCAAAATGGGCTGCCCAAAAAGGGATATCCAGTAGTTCAAATGAAGAACTTATCAAAAATTCCGACGTTGTTCAAAAATACCAAGAGGAAATAAACCGATTATCAGGTAACTTTGGCCATTGGGAGATTGTCAAGAAATTTATTCTTTTACCAAAAGAATGGTCAATAAATGAAGGTCAATTGACCCCAAAATTGAGTTTGAAACGAAAAGTTATTTTAAAAGAGAATGAAACTGCGATCGACAAATTGTATGTGGAACAGAATCAAGAATAACAATTTGCACGATTATTGGAGCGGATAATCTTATTATGAAGCACGTTACACTAAAAGATTTATTTACATTCGGGTACTGGAAAAATATTTGGCAGGTCATGATTGATGCCTTCAACGGATTCAATGATGACAAGTGCATGAAAAAAAGTGCGTCGCTAGCCTATTATACGATCTTTTCGATCGGTCCGTTGCTAATGATCGTCATTTGGTGTATCGGTTTCTTTTATGGTGAACATCTTCAAAGTGGTTCTTCTGCACAAGATGAAGTGCTGGACGAAGTTACGATACTTTTTGGACAGGGTGTGACCACGCAGATTCAATCCTATCTTCAGAAAATTACTTTTGAAAACAAATCCAATATAGGCATTACAGTCGGTATTGTTACTTTGGTCCTTTCCTCCACGACTTTATTTGTCGATATCCAGGATTCAATAAACAATATCTGGAAAGTGAAGCCTAAACCCAAGAAAGGATGGTTAAAATTGATCATCAATAGACTCATCTCCTTTTCCATCGTGATTGCTTTAGGCTTCTTATTAATTGCTTCATTGATGATAAACGGAGTTATTGTCGCGGTCACCAACCTGGTTATGACCTATTTCCCCATTATTCCGATTGCCCTGATATCTTGGGTAAATACCGGCATTACGTTTTCTGTCATTGTGATACTATTTGGATTTATCTTCTCATTCTTACCGGATGCCAAGGTGAAATTCCGCGATATGCTCGGTGGAGCTATTTTCACTGGCCTTCTTTTTATGCTAGGCCGCTATGGTATCTCGATTTATCTCAACCTCTCCTCCACGGCGAGTTTTTACGGTGCCGCAGGCTCTATCATCATTATGTTATTGTGGATCTATTATTCCGCAGCAATACTTTACTTTGGGGCTGAGTTTACCAAGTTTTATGCGATCAAATTTGGAGCGGGTATTGTTCCATCCGCATTTGCCGTTGCTGTTGAACAAACAGAAAAAGTCAAGAAAATGGGCTCCGATGCAGAAGCCCATATCGGAGATACGATTCAAGTCTTAAAGTAGTCACACTATTTTTTTTCTTTTTTCCCACTGATAGAGCCATCTATTCCGATCACATCAATAACCCTGTCACCAATTTGTGTGATATCTGATTTCAGTCCGATCATCACTGTAAAAATATTGACCGGTGTATCCTGTATCTTTCTGAAATTGTGCAAGTAACCTAATTCCAATCCAAGGAAAAAGCCATTGAATTTATAGTCAGCTCCAGCCCCTAGTTTGCTGGACAGGTTAAAACGATTTATATTTTCCATCTTAACCAGCTTCTGATCAGCCATTACATTCGCACGGGGTTCACTTGTCAAGCCTATTCCAGGCCCAAGAAAACCGTAAACATTCAATCGACGCATCTGTTTTCGCACACCGCCCGAAAATGCGAAAGTATAAAAATTCGTATTTGCATCCTCAATACGATAAGCAAAATTCGGATCAGGTAGGCGCTGTTTATATTTGAATGACAGGGTATACAATGTTGGCGACACAAAAAACATCGAATTTTTAAGGGAGATATCCAGACCAATACTACCAGAAAATTTTGGAGAGAGTATATCTTTCGTTTTGCCTATAGGAAATCCCATTCCGGTGGTTCCCCAATAGTAAACTTTCCGATAATGTATTGTATCAACACCGTTCTGGGCATAAGTAGCAATGCTAAACAAAGGAAGAAGAACGAAAACAAGAAGAAGTCTATTCATTTAAAAGCGTTTAATATTGAATAAGAACAATATTAAACGCAGAATGTTCAAGGTATCTAAAATAATTTAAAGATAGCTTTTGGACTGTGGACCTTGATTAAATAACAGATCGATAATACTCAAATCTGGATAGAAACCATTTTTATCCAAGAAAACCTGATAGTACTCTTTGGGTGCAACCAATATACTTTCCTTTTTCGGATGTATGATTTCCCGATAATCGATCGTGTCCGCATCATTGACCGTATATTCCTCGGTAAAAGAAACTGTTCTTTTTAGCTTAGTTGATTTTAGTATCAATTCCAACTGTGCAACGTTGAAGTCCAAGAGATAATCGAACTTTTCTTGATAAAAACGATTAAAATCATCTTCATAATATTCAAAATACGCAGAACTTCGATAAGCGGTCTGAATACTTAACCAATGTAAGCGCTGCCAGTCAAATTCATAACTTATCCGGATATCTTTCATTGGGACGCGTTCCTTATTACCATGTTGTATTGGAACGATTAAATCCTGTACCCCATTGGCAGAAGCAATGCGCGCCCGCGTACGATAGCTTTGTTTTTGAAAATGTTCATATTTTTCGATTACAACAGGGAGATTATTTTCCTGAATGGTATGAAAATAAGATATCGGCGGAAGATAACATGCTGGAAGTATTAACTGCGATTCCATAAAAACTGATGATTTTTGTTATAAGTGACGCAAAAATAACTTAATTTAAGGATATTTGTAAAATACAACTGGGAATTTTAGCTATAGCATGAAACAAAAAGCGTTAAACGCATTAATCTATGTCATCTCTCTTCTCCCCTATTGGTTTCTATATTTGATTTCCGATGGGCTTTATTATATCCTCTATTATATTATTGGGTATAGAAAGGGTATCGTATTCCAAAATTTAGAAAACGCTTTTCCCGAAAAAACCGAGGCTGAAAGATTGGTAATAGCAAAAAAATTCTACCGCTTTTTTCCGGATTTACTTGTGGAATCCATTAAGCTAAAAACGATTTCAGCCAAAGAAGTCAAGCGGAAAATGACTTTAGAAAATGAAGAGGAACTGACGCGCCATCTTGCTGCCGGGAAAAATGTGATTGGGGTAACCTCGCATTATGCCAACTGGGAACTCGGGATACACCGTCTGAGTTTGATCACTGATTTTCCAACATTGATTGTTTACAAACCGTTAAACAACAAGGATATTGATACAGTATACAATACAATGCGTGGTCGTTTTGGTGCAGAAATGGTTCCCATGAAACAAATTCTCCGGCATATTGTAAAATTGAAGGGGCAACCCAATGTTAGTATGCTGGTGGCTGATCAGACCCCATTATATTCAGACTCTGATTATTTTATCAATTGGTTGAATCAGGAAACATTGGTCTATACGGGAGCTGAGCGGCTATCAAGAATAAGCAAAGCCCCTGTTGTATTTTGTTATATTGGCCGAAAGGCAAAAAGAGGACAATACTTCTGCAAGTTTGTGACTTTGGTAGAGGACCCTTCTGAATTTGCCGAACATGAAATAACCGATTTGCACAATCGCTTTGCGGAGCAAATAATTCGTGAAAATCCTGAATATTGGCTTTGGTCACATAATCGCTGGAAAAGGAAACGTAGAAAATGAGTAAATTACCAAAAGTAGCTGTTGTCATACTGAACTGGAATGGTCGTTTCTTTCTGGAGAAATTCTTACCTTCCGTTTACAACAGTTCTTATCCAAATATTGAGTTCGTCATTGGAGACAATGCATCGGATGATGATTCTATTCTGTTTGTTAAGCAGTACTATCCCACCATTACCATTCTTGAAAACGAAAAGAATTATGGTTTTGCCGGTGGTTACAACAAAATCCTGGAACGTGTAGATGCGGATTATTATGTCTTGTTAAATTCAGATGTAGAAGTTAGCCAAAACTGGATAGAGCCTGTTATTGCATATCTGGAGCGTAATCCGGGTATTGCTGCCGCACAACCCAAGATCCTATCCTTTCATAATAAGGAGAAATTTGAGCATGCCGGTGCTGCCGGAGGCTACCTGGACTATTTTGGTTTTCCTTTTTGCAGAGGAAGAATTTTACATGAGGTAGAGGAAGACTATGAGCAGTACAATCAGGAATCCGAGATTTTCTGGGCATCAGGAGCCGCACTTTTTATCCGCGAGAAAGCCTGGAAAGAAGCGAATGGCCTGGATGAAGATTTCTTTGCCCATATGGAGGAAATTGACCTATGTTGGCGATTAAAAAAAATGGGTTATGGTATAGGTTACTGTCCAACGTCTGTTGTCTATCATGTAGGTGGCGGAACATTAAATGCCAGCAACCCCAAGAAGACCTACCTAAATTTCAGGAATAATCTCGTTATGTTGCAAAAGAACCTACCTTTGGGTAAGGCAATTTGGATAATTTTCCTACGGCTTTGGTTCGATTTGGCCGCATTGATGAAGTTTCTAATTGACCGAAAGCCGAAAGATGCATGGGCGATCAGTCGCGCGCATCAGTATTTCTTCCTAAATATTTTTAAAAATGCTAGAAAACGAAAGAAATATACGGCGATAGAAAACCAGACAGGACAATACAATAATTCAATTATTATTGATTTTTACACGAATAATAAACATAAATTTTCGCAATTGAATCCAAAGGATTTCAAATAAGGCATTTGAAGTCTGGATCGTAAAATGCATAAAAACGCATTTTAGAAATAAGGCACTCTTTACAACAAGATTCTTTATTTATTTTATTTAAACGTACTTTTTATTTGTAATTTTGCAACATGTTGGCGATGGATATTGAAAAAAAGATAAAAGACTTAACAGCAGAACTTAATCATTACAACTATCAATACTATGTATTGGCGAATAGTCTTATTTCAGATTATGACTTCGATCTCAAGTTAAAGGAACTCGAAGCACTGGAACGTCAATATCCAGAATTTGCTGATCCAAACTCACCTACACAACGTGTCGGTGGCGATATCACATCTAAATTTAAAACGGAAAAACATCGTTGGCCCATGCTTTCTTTGGGCAATACCTACAGCCAAGAAGAATTGTTTGACTTTGACCAGCGAATCCGCAAGATCATTGGCGATCAGTTTGAGTATGTCTGTGAATTAAAATTCGACGGTCTTTCCATTAGCCTCACCTATGAAAATGGGATACTCAGCAAAGCGGTTACCCGCGGTGATGGAACACAGGGTGATGTCGTGACAAGCAATGTCAAAACGATTCGTTCCATTCCGATCAGACTCAAAGAAGGTGACTACCCTGAACAGTTTGAAATTCGAGGGGAGATATTTATGCATAAATCCGCGTTTTTACGTCTGAATAAGGAACGCGAAGAGAATGAAGAACAGACTTATGCCAATCCGCGCAATTTTGCTTCGGGCACAATAAAACTTCAGGATTCGGCAGAGGTTGCCAAAAGACCCTTGGATTGTTTTCTATATTTCCTGTATTGTGACAATAGGACCAATTTATTTCACGATCACTGGAACAGCCTGGAACATGTGAAAAACTGGGGCTTTCCTGTTTGTGAACACACAAGAAAATGTAATACACTGACAGATGTCTTTGAATTCATTGACTATTGGGATACCGAACGACATAACCTTGGATACGAAATCGACGGGATCGTTATCAAAGTAAATGATTATGCCCAACAAGAAGATCTCGGTTTTACGGCCAAGAATCCAAGATGGGCGATATCCTATAAATTCAAAGCTGAACGTGTTGAGACAACACTCAAGACCATTAGCTACCAAGTGGGGCGTACTGGAGCGGTGACTCCAGTTGCTAACCTTCAACCTGTATTGTTGGCGGGCACGACGGTCAAACGTGCATCACTGCACAATGCCAATGAAATTGCACGGCTAGATTTACATCAAGGTGATACCGTCTATGTAGAAAAAGGTGGAGAAATCATTCCAAAAATCATTGCTGTGAACCTTGAAAAGAGATTAGCAGATGCAACAGCCTTTGTTTATCCAGACAGCTGTCCAGAATGTGGCACCGCATTAATTAGACAGGAAGGTGAAGCAGTTCACTATTGCCCCAATGAAACAGGATGCCCCCCACAGATCGTTGGTAAAATGCAGCATTTTATCGGGCGTAAAATGATGGATATCGAGGGAATGGGCGATGAAACAGTAGAGACCTTTTTCAAAAAAGGACTACTGCATAATATCGTCGATATCTACGGTCTAAAAGATCATCAGGAAGACTTACAGCAACTCGAGCGCTTTGGTCAAAAATCCATAGACAATATGCTTGCGGGCATTGAGAAATCAAAAGAGAAACCTTTTGAGAAAGTGTTGTTTTCTTTGGGCATACGTCATGTTGGCGAAACAATCGCAAAAAAACTAGCACAGCATTTCAAGAACATCGATGCCCTTGCTCAGGCTTCAACGGAAGAAATTGAAGCGGTACAAGATATCGGACGCCGTATCGCGGAGAGTGTCAAAGAATACTTAGACAACCCTATTCATCAGCAACAACTCATCAGCCTAAGACAGTATGGCTTAAATTTGGAAATTGAGGAAAAGGAAATCATTCTGGCAAGCGAAAATCTCAGCGGAAAGACCTTTTTGATTTCAGGTGTATTTGCTGATTATTCCAGGGAGCAGCTCGCGGAGCTGATTGAGAGCAATGGCGGCAAGATGCTTTCTTCCATTTCTGCAAAGTTGAATTATCTGGTTGCAGGAGATAAAATGGGACCATCTAAATTAGCGAAGGCGGAAAAATTAGGTGTCCCGATGATTAATGAAAAGGATCTCTTAGACCTTATTCATGCCAAATAGGATTTTTTAATTAAATTTATATAAATACAAAAACAAGATGAACGAGCTTCACGGCGCAGGAGTAGCATTGGTCACTCCTTTTAACTCAGATGAATCTGTTGATTTCGAGGCATTAGGTCAACTAATTGACTTGCAAATCAACGAGGGTATGGATTATTTGGTTTCTTTAGGTACAACTGGAGAAGTTGCCACATTGACTAAAGAAGAACGAAAGCGTATCTGGGATTTCACTGTCAAGCGCGTGAACGGTAGACTTCCTTTGGTTGCTGGCATCGGTGGCAACAATACCGCAGAGATTGTAGAACAGATCAAAGCTTTCGATCCGACTGGTTTTTGTGCCATCTTATCCGTGTCACCTTATTATAACAAACCGACACAGGAAGGAATTTATCAGCACTATAGAACTATTGCGCAAGTTTCCCCTTTACCTATTATATTATATAATGTACCGGGTCGTACGGGTAGTAATATGACAGCACAAACGACATTACGTTTGGCTAATGATTTTTCAAATATTGTTGCAATAAAAGAAGCTTCTGGCAATTTTGCTCAATTCAGCGAAATCTTACGGGACAAACCGGCAGATTTTCTATTGATCTCTGGAGATGATCCGGTGACCTTACCCATGATGGCACTCGGTGCTGCTGGCATTATCTCTGTTGTTGGAAATGCATTTCCAAAACGCGTTGCCAAGCTGGCAAAATTATGTGCAGAAGGGAATTATCATGAAGCAAGAGCAATCCATAACGATTTACTCCAGATAACAGATCTTTGTTTTGTGGAAGGAAATCCTGCCGGCGTCAAATATATACTTAAAAAATTAGGCATCGGTCATGATACTTTACGTCTTCCATTGGTAGGTATCAGTGAAAAAACACAAGTAGCGATAGCTGAAGAAATGCACAAATTGAACTAAGTGATCAATTTGTTTGTTGTTGAAAAAGTTTAGATCTCGCTTGGGGTCTAAACTTTTTTGCTTCAAGGCGTTGCAATATAACAATATAATACCTACCTTTGCACTTCCACAAATGTGGAATTTTAAATAACAAAATTAATTAACAAAATGCAACAGTACGAATCTGTAATCGTTCTTACCCCGTTGCTTTCTGAAGATGCTGCGAAAGAAGTAATCGCAAAATTCAAAAACATCTTAACAGAAGGCGGAGCCGAGATTGTCGCTGAAGACAATTGGGGTTTGAAAAAATTAGCGTATCCAATCCAGAAAAAATCTACTGGATTTTATCACTTAACTGAATTCAAGGCTCCAGGTGAATTAATCAACAAATTAGAGGTTGAATACAAACGTGATGAGCGCATTATGCGTTTCTTGACTGTAAGTTTAGACAAACATGCTAGAGCTTACAACGAGAAAAAACGTAGCGGTGCATTCAACAAAAAAGCTGAAACTAAAACTGAGGAGGGCGCAAACTAATGGCTAACGAAAATATCCAATACGTAACTGCTCCTAAAGTAGAGGACAACCGTAAAAAATACTGTCGTTTCAAAAAGAATGGTATCAAATATATCGATTATAAAGATGCTAACTTCTTGATGAAATTTGTAAATGATCAAGGTAAAATCTTACCTCGTCGTTTAACTGGTACATCTTTGAAATTTCAACGTAAAGTAGCTCAAGCTGTTAAACGTGCTCGTCACATCGGTTTGTTACCTTACTTAGCTGATGCAATTAAATAAGGAGGACGATAGAAAATGGAAGTAATTTTAAAACAAGATATCAAAGGCTTAGGTGAGCAAAACGATATCGTTAATGTAAAACCAGGTTTCGGTCGTAACTACTTAATCCCTCAAGGATTTGCTATCCAAGCGACTGAATCTGCAAAGAAAGTTTTAGCTGAGAACATCAAACAAGCTCAGTTCAAACAAGAGAAAATCAAAAAAGACGCTACTGAATTAGCTGGTAAATTGGAAGCTATTAAACTTTCAATCGGTGCTAAAGCAGGTGAATCTGGTAAAATCTTCGGTAAAGTAAATAGCATCCAAATTGCTGATGCATTGAAAGCAAAAGGTTTTGATGTAGATCGTCGTCGTATTACATTCGAAGTTGAACCTAAAGAATTAGGTGAATATATCGCTAACTTAAACTTACACAAAGAAGTTAAAGTTCAAGTTCCTTTCGAAGTAATCGCTGAATAATTTTATATTATTTAGTACAATATACAAAAGCGGCTATCCAATGGATAGCCGCTTTTTTTGTCGCTTACCTTACCTTACCTTACCTTACCTTACCTTACCTTACCTTACCTTACCTTACCTTACCTTACCTTACCTTACCTTACCTTACCTTACCTTACCTTACCTACTTAAAACAAAAAACTCGCGCTGCTGAGAACAACGCGAGGCATAATCTAGGGTATTTGAAAGGGAAAATCTTTATTTATATCAAAATATCAATAAAAAACCATAAATAAAACAAATAAATCAACAAAATATTTAGTTTTATCTCGTTTTCATATCCAAAAGAAGTAAAAATTATCCATTTATCAAAATAAAATCAATTTTATTTTGATAAATGAGTATAAATAAAATAAAAACACAAGAATTAATACGAAATCAAAACAAAAAAAACACACTAAAAACTTAAAAACACATTTTTTTGAATAAAAAACTTACTTAAACAAGATAAAACAAAAGGAATAATCAAAAAAAAGGCCTGAAATAAAAATATTTCAGGCCTTTTTTATCGAAACAGCAATTATTACGCTAATTGCTTCTCTAATTTCTCATTTAAAACTGATTTTGGAACTGCTCCAATTTGCTTATCTACAATTTCTCCATTTTTGAAGAACAATAAAGCAGGGATATTGCGGATACCATAACGAACTGAAATTTCTGGATTTTCATCTACGTTTACTTTTCCTATCACAGCCTTACCTTCGTAATCTTTAGCTAATTCTTCAACAACAGGACCAACCATACGACAAGGACCACACCATTCTGCCCAAAAATCAATTAATACGGGTTTGTCCGCTTTCAAAACAACTTCTTCAAAGTTGCTATCTGTAATTTCTAATGCCATAATCTTTTAATTTTATAAACCGAAGTTATATTTACGATACTACTTAATTGCTAAAATCAATAAACAAAGATAGTAACAACTGTCAATGTTATTGTAATCTTAATTACACAAAATCTAATCCAAATTAGTTCAAACGGTAATTAATCCCCTCAAACTTATCTATACAGTCCAAAAACTCATTTGTAAGGTTTATTTTCAGACTTTTAGCTGGCATTTCGACAGAGATTTCATCCTGAGGATCCCAGATTTTAAATTTCAATTGACAATTTGGCACAACACCTTCAATCTCGTTCTGCGCCAAGATATCTTTAATGCCATCTAAGAATTCTTCGTTCAACTTTGGCAGAGGAATATTAATTGTAAAACTCTTCGCCATCTTTTCGCGGAGCTCAGAAAGCAACTGCACACTTCTTAATTCAAAGCCCCAGTTTCCGACCTGTCTAAAACGCTCCTGAACCAATCCGCGCAATTGAACAAAATAACCCTCCTGTAAATACCCCTTTAGCTTCACATACTCTTCCCCAAACACAGCCATATCGTAAGAATCACTGTAATCCTCGATGATAAAGGAGGCAAACGGTTTACCGTTTTTAGTCAGGCGATGATTTGCCGAAGCTATAATCCCTCCAATAACCAATTCTTTGTTTTTGATACGATTAAACTCGAGTAATGTCTCCTCGTCTACTTCGGCAGCTTTCGCTTTGTTAATCAAGGAAAGATCAGACACCGGATTCTGACAAAAATGTTCGATCTCAAACCGATAAGTATCCAATGGATGACTTGTCAGGTATATACCAATGACATCTTTTTCGTATTTAAGCTTCTCGATCAATCCCCATTGTGGACAAGGTGTCAATACAGGTTCAGGCAGTTCAGCAGCTTCACCGGCACCAAATAAGCTGGCCTGTGCAGAGTTTTCATTTTCTTTATAGCGTTGAGCAAAACGGATTGCCTTCTCCATACCTGTTGAATTATCCTCGGCATGGAAATACTGCGCGCGATGGGTACTTTCGAAACTATCAAAACCACCTGCGTAAGCCAAACTCTCAAAAGCTTTTTTATTGACCGCACGCAAGTCTATACGTTTGGCCATATCAAAAACAGACTTATACAATCCAGATTGTCTCGTTTGCACAATGGCATCTACAGCACCCGCACCCACACCTTTAACAGCACCGATACCAAATCGAATTGCTCCGCGTTCATTTACCGTAAACTTATAGTAAGACTCGTTCACATCGGGACCGAGTACCTCCAAGCCCATACGCTTACATTCCTCCATAAAGAATGTCACCTGCTTAATATCATTCATATTATTGGAAAGCACCGCCGCCATATACTCTGCAGGGAAATGCGCCTTTAGATAAGCTGTCTGATAAGCTACCCATGCATAACAGGTGGAGTGTGATTTATTGAACGCATAACTCGCAAAAGCTTCCCAGTCCGTCCAGATTTTCTCCAGCACTTTCGCATTATGCCCTTTTTCCTCTGCCTGCGCAACAAACTTAGGCTTCATCTTATCAAGTACGGCCTTTTGTTTCTTACCCATCGCCTTACGCAAAACGTCAGCATCACCTTTGGAAAAACCTGCCAGCTTTTGGGATAAAAGCATTACCTGTTCCTGATATACCGTAATCCCGTAGGTTTCCTTCAAATACTCCTCACAAGCATCCAAATCGTAAACAATAGGGTCAATCCCATGTTTACGTTTAATAAAGCTCGGGATATACTCGATTGGCCCTGGACGGTATAGGGCATTCATCGCAATTAAATCGGCAAATACCGTAGGCTTCAGATCGCGCATGTACTTTTGCATCCCCGGTGATTCATATTGGAATACACCGATTGTTTCACCACGCTGGAAAAGCTCGTATGTCAATACATCGTCTATCGGAAATTTGTCGGGATCTAAGACTATACCATGGCTTAATTTAACATTCTCAACAGTATCCTTGATAAGCGTCAGGGTCTTCAACCCCAAAAAGTCCATTTTCAATAGACCAGCACTTTCAACGACGTGGTTATCAAACTGGGTTACATACAGATCGGAATCCTTTGCCAGGGAGACAGGAACGAAATTGGTAATATCATCCGGCGTGATAATCACACCACAGGCATGAATACCGGTATTCCGGACAGACCCTTCCAATACCCGTGCCTGACGAATCGTTTCGGCTTCGAGTCCCGCGCCATCAGCGATCGACTTTAAGCGATTAACGGCCTCGATCTCTTCTGTTCTTAACTTCTCCTTTAGGCCAGCATCATCCAAAGTAAATATTTTGGATAACTTCAGATTTGGAATCAATTTGGCTATTTCATTTGCATCTCCCAAAGGCAGATCCAGCACGCGAGCAGTATCTTTAATCGAAGACTTGGCAGCCATTGTACCATAAGTAATGATCTGAGCCACCTGACTGGCGCCATATTTATTGATTACATACTGCATGACCCGTCCACGTCCCTCATCATCAAAGTCAATATCAATATCGGGCATGGAAACACGATCGGGATTTAGAAAACGCTCAAATAGCAAATCGTATTTTATGGGATCAATATTCGTGATACCGAGGCAATACGCAACAGCTGACCCAGCCGCAGATCCCCGGCCCGGCCCAACCGAAACACCCATGTCACGTGCTGCAGCAATAAAATCCTGTACAATCAAAAAATACCCGGGATATCCTGTTTTTTCAATCGTCGCCAATTCAAAATCCAGACGTTCCCGAATATCAGCTGTTATCTCTTCGTAACGTTTCTCTGCACCAACATAACATAAGTGGGCAAGATATTTATTCTCCCCTCTTTTTCCACCATCTTCATTGTCCTCGGCAACCTGAAATTCTTCTGGTATATCAAATTTTGGAAGTAGGACGTCCCGATTCAATTTGAAGATCTCCACCTTATCTACGATCTCCTGTATATTCAGAATCGCTTCGGGTAAATCTTTGAATAGGGTCTTCATTTCGTCAGAAGATTTAAAATAATACTCCTGATTTGGCAATCCGAAACGGAACCCGCGCCCCCTACCTTTAGGTGTGGAAAGCTTCTCGCCATCCTTTACACATAAAAGGATATCATGGGCGTGTGCATCCCCTTTCTTTTCGTAATAGGTGTTATTGGTTGCAACAACTTTAACATCGTATTTACGGGCAAACTTAAGTAAGGTCTGGTTTACCCGATCCTCATCCTCCTGTCCATGTCGCATGAATTCCAGATAAAAATCTTCCCCAAAATGTTCCTTCCACCATTGCAAAGCTTCCTCCGCCTGGTTTTCACCGATATTAAGCACTTTGCTGGGCACTTCTCCTTGAAGGTTTCCGGAAAGCACAATGATATCTTCTTTATACTGTAGAATAAGATTTTTATCTATACGGGGCACATAATAGAATCCTGCGGTATAGGCGAAAGAAGCTAACTTAGCTAAATTATGATAACCGCGTTTATTTTTCGCCAACAAAACAACCTGATAACCGTTATCCTTTCTGGATTTATCTTTATGATCTTCGCAAACAAAGAATTCACAACCTACTATCGGTTTTAGGAGCTGACCGGTAGGTTCCTCCCCTTTTTCCAGCGCTTCCGCATTCTGTGCTTCTACCTCTTTATTATGACCAATGACCCTGGAAACAAATTCAAATGCCCCCATCATATTACCATGATCGGTAAGCGCAACAGCAGGCATATTATCCTTTACCGCAGCCGAAACTAACTTGTCATAGGACATTGTCGACTGTAGAATAGAAAATTGTGAATGGTTATGCAAATGTGCGAATTTCGCTTCTTTAAGTGCTGATAATGTATCTGCATCTACGACAACGCGAACATCATCTGGTTCAGCCCGTTTTCTGATCTCATCAGAAGCGGCTTTTAAATTAATATGTTTAAGTCCTGCCGTAGGAACGGGACCAGGATTGTTCGTTTTGAAATCGACAAAGTAACCGGTATCAACCTGGAGTTCCTCCACCGTAAATACCTCTCTTCTGACCAGTTCCAGAAAACAACGTGTTGTGGCTTCAACGTCGGCAGTGGCATTATGGGCCTCAGCAAATGGCACACCAAATAAATAGGAGTGTAATTCAGTCAGATTCGGCAGCTTGTATCGACCACCACGACCACCGGGAATTTTCAATAAATCTGCCGTTACCTCGGTACAGGTATCCAGAACCGGCATGCTCGCCATTTTAGATTCTACACCATAACGATAAAACTCACAGCCCATGATATTGAGGTCAAAACCAATGTTTTGTCCGACTACAAATTTTGCACTATTTAACGCGATGTTAAATTTCTCCAAAGCAACCTGCAAGGGCACCCCCTGCTCTTCCGCCAATGCCGTGGATATACCATGTATTTTTTCGGAGTCATAAGGTATATCAAATCCATCCGGTTTAATCAAAAAATCCTGATGTTCGACCAAATTCCCCATCTCATCATGAATCTGCCATGCCAGCTGTATACAACGTGGCCAATTATCCGTATCCGTAATTGGCGCGTCCCAACGCTTCGGCAAACCCGTCGTCTCTGTATCGAAAATAATATACATAAATTTCTAAACCTCTTTAATACAACACATTAAATGTAAGCATATTTACATTTATTTGAACTTGAAATTTACGAAATTCTTAGGGAAGATTATGTCAGATTTTTGCGAAAAGTATTAACAGCTATTTAATATTGTACCTATTACACTATTCCTTTATTTGTTATATTTGAACTTGACTCCAATTTCTATGATTAAAGCGATTTTTTTTGATATAGATGGGACATTGTTAAGTTTCAAAACACACCAGGTCCCCGACTCTACGCAACAGGCATTTCAATTACTAAAAGAAAAAAACATAAAAGTTTTCGTTTCAACCGGTCGTTCCTTTAACCAATTGGGACATATCCGCTACCTTGATTTCGATGGCTTTATCACATTTAATGGTGGTTATTGTGTCACCAAAGATGAACAGGTTATTTATAAAAATAACATTGCTCAAAAAGACATTCGTTCCTTAATTGATTATGCCAAGCATCATCCCGAGCTTACCTTTTCATTTATGTCCGATAAAGAAATCACCTTAAATCAGGTCACGCCCGAAGTGCTAAAAATGTATCAACAAGTCAACGTAAAGACGCCGCCTATACGCAATTACGAAGACAACTTTGATCTGGAATCTGTCATGCAGATCAATGTTTTTATCAATCCGGAAGAAGAGGCTGAATTTATGGAAAACGTTATGCCCAACTCGGTTGCATCACGATGGACATCCGTTTTTGCAGATGTAAACCCAATGGGCCAAAGTAAAAAAGTTGGTATAGATGTTTTTTTAGCACATTTTGGCATCGAACTTTCGGAAACCATGTCCTTTGGTGATGGGGGAAATGATATTACCATGCTCGCCCATACACAGGTTGGTATCGCCATGGGAAATGCGAATCCTGAAGTCAAAGAAATCGCAGATTACATTACCGACGATGTGGATAGTAACGGCATCTGGAATGCCTTAAAACATTTTGGTGTAATTTAGAAGTGAATGGTGAGTGTAGCGCGACAGGTATTGCTATTGCTGTTCAATAGCAAACTATGTCGTTCTGGGAAAAGATATTCCAATCTGTTCTGGAAATCTGTCATTAGGGTATTCTTAAATTGACCGTCCAGGTAATGATTCATACGATGACTTACCTCAAATAGCATTACTTTAGGAGATCCCGAGAGGCGGATTCGGATAGGATGTGAAGACATGCTATTATATCCGTTTGCAACTGCATTTTGCACCATCGGAAATAATAAAAGTGGCGGTATCATCAGCTCATTTTCCGACTGAAAACGGTTTTCCCATTTCAGTGAGAAACCGGCAGGCATCAATCTATTGACCATTTCGAAATATTGGTTTAACAGATCTAGCTCTACCTTTATTTCCTGGTAAGTCCCTAGCTCCAATAGCAACAACTTTTTTTGAAATATCCTGTATTCAGCTTCCAACACGGCCTCTTCAGCTAAGATTTTTTCCATTAGAAAATGATCTATTTGACTGTTAACAAATGACAATCTATCAGACAGTGCCAATAACTCTTCATTTCTTACAGACTTTTTACGCAGAATGCGATCGATTATACCTGACATTTCTTAAATTGCTCTAGATTAGATACACAAAAATAAGGAAACATTATGTCAAATATTGCAATAGTTATTGAAGAAAGAGCCGCAGACATAGGTAATTTCTTGGTGGGAAGACTACTTCCATTCAGACAAAAAAGGATGGTCGGTCCGTTTATATTTATTGATCATATGGGACCTGAAACGATCTCCGAACCTCAGTTCATGGATATTGCACCGCATCCTCACATTGGATTATCAACATTAACGTACCTGTTTGAAGGAAGTATTATGCACCGCGACAGTCTAGGAAATGAGGTCGAAATAAAACCGGGTGCGGTAAACTGGATGACAGCTGGAAAGGGGGTAACACATTCCGAACGAACTCCGGACTATCTAAGATCTATCACCCACAAACTACATGGTTTACAGATTTGGGTCGCATTACCAAAGGATCTGGAACAGATGGAACCAAATTTTGTTCACATTGAAGAACCTCAACTTCCCCATTGGAGCGAAGACGGTGTAAACTACCGCCTGATTGCGGGCGAGATTAACAATCATCGTTCCGAAGTACCTGTATACAGCCCCTTATATCTTATTGAAATTAAAGCTGACAAAGACTCCCTTATTAAATTAGGTGAACATCTCTATGGAGAAAGTGGATTGTATATTCTTCATGGCTCAGTACATGCCGAAGGTCAGGAATTTGGCCCAAAACAAATTCTGATTGCAAAGGATGCTAAATTATGTGAATTCGAAATCAAAGCAGGCACATCAGTGTACATCTTTGGTGGCGAACCTTTCCCCGAACAACGCTATATCGACTGGAATTTTGTTGCTTCGGACATTGAGACCCTCAAAATCGCCAGAGCTAAATGGGAGCAGCACCAATTCCCTGAAGTTCCCGGAGATGATGGCTATATTCCTATTCCGCCAGTAAATCCGGCATTAGGACAAAAGAAAGCTTAACAACAGTTCAAACCTTGGTTGAATGATACAAAATCAGGTATCCAATCTTTGGAGTGCAAAAAAAGTTGGACAAATTAACATTTTTAAGTTTTTTACACGAGAGTTCGGTATTGAAATGCCCCCCAAAAGTTCTTGTTTAACTTTTGGGGGGCATTTCAATAAAGTGGACAACACTTTATTTTCGTACAGATACTTTTAAATAATTACTAATTCGCGGGGTTCATTAGCTGAATCGCCTTTTTCGTAAAGATATAAGAGGGTGTACTATACGTGCCATCGGCATCAAGTCCATAGCTAAAAATGCCACCTTTTTTGCCATCACTAGGTTGCCATGCTGCATATTGATAAAAGAGTGCTGGCGTCCCATTTCTTGCCGAACCATCTTCAAAACTCGCTCCGAGAACGTATTTTCCTGGAGGAATATTTCCTTTATACGCCTCATTGTAAAGTTTGTCAAGCTGACCACCAAAATAGCGCTGCATAAAGAAATAGTCAATATAAGGTTCGATATCTTTTAAGAATTTAGGCGGTAAATTGACATAATTCAGATCCAGGATAAACAATTTCCCTGTTCCAGACGAAGGGCCAAAATGAGCACCTAAAGCTTTTATATTCAACGCAATCTGATCCAAATCCTGCTGGCTACCACTAAAAAAACCACCAAATAAGCCAGTCGATGTCGTCCCTCCACCGCTTTCAAAATCAAGATCTATCCCATCATAGTTGTAGTTCTGGGTATCGTCATTAATGTTTTGAACCCAAGCATTGCGATCTGCTACCGACATTGTCCATGGCATCCCCCTAGTGTAGACAACACGTGTACCTCTGCGATGAAGATAAGGGATGTACTGGTCGCGGAGCGCGGTCCAAAAAGGGCTCGTAGCAGGTGTGTAATCCGTAAAAACATTGACAATATCCACACTATCAGGAATAGCAAGCATCGTTTTTTGTCCCGCGTTTGATTCAACCAATGAATCACCCCAGGTCCGATAATAGCCAGCCATAATCTGGTGCGGGCTTTTTTTATACGCCTTTAATTTTTCAAAATAAGCTATCGAGTCAGAAACAGGTTCCAATTCTAAATTCGGATCAATGCTTTTCTGACATGAAGATACCATGCTGATCAATACAAATAAACCAGCACATAAGTTAAGTAGTGTTTTTCTTTCTGTTCTCATAATTTATTTTAATCTTTTATTGACTAAAGTATCTATACACTATAATATACGATTATCTCGCCTAATTATTTTAAAAAAACCACTTTTAAATAAAAAAATATCTCATATACAGCAAAACACATTTACTTTGCAGAAAACAAAACACTTCCAAATAATATCCTTACACGCGATGAAGTGCTCATTTATGGAAAAGGGAAATCCCACACAATAAGCTGCGGGGCCTCTGCCAATACAGATGAAACCAATCTCCGGCAGACCAAGGTCTTTTATGATCTGCAGCATGTTTAATAAAAAATCCGTAGCTCTCTAAAAAGAAAGCTACGGATTTCAGTAGGCTTAAGTTATTATCGTAAACTTATGCTCTTGTCCTGGGACGGTTAGCCCTTTTTTGCGAGTTCAATCTTGGTTGAGATTTCATGGACAATTTTTTCCACGTCGGCGCCACCACCCGAAGATTGGAAACGAATAAAACCTTCTTTATCAATAATGACTTTAGTCGGTATACCTTTGACACCGTAGGCTGTCACGACCGACTTATCCCGATCTTTCATTTCATCATATAAAACATGGAAACTATATTTATTTTCGTTGATAAAATTATTGACCAGCTCTTTATAATTCTCCTCTTTCTGCCATGTGTTAATAAATAAAAAGGCTACATCAGGATCATTCACATATTTGTTTACCGCAGCCTGCATTCCAGGAAAAGACATTTTGCAAGGACCACACCATGTCGCCCAGAAATCAAGTACCACAACCTTACCCTTCATACTTGCAAGAGAAACTTCTTTACCCGAACGATCTACAAGTGAGAATTGCGGTGCATCCTTTTTCACCATTTCACCTTGCAGCTTAGACACCAACGTTTCATCAATACGCGCATTTAGGCCCTTTAGATAACTTGCCGTATCTGATAGGCTATTATTCAATTTGCTATACAAAGGCAGCAATTCGGCCATTAACTTAGGTTCTTTTCCATTCTTGATTACTTCGGTCTCCAGGAGCTGAAAGGCATCTAGGCTTTTTCCTTTTGCTTCCAGGGCTTTCGCATAGGCAATGGTTGCTGTTTCTGAGGGTAATTCTCGCTGCACTTTTGCTAGTATCTCCAGCGCTTTGTCTACCTGTTGATTGCCCAACAAAGCCTCAGCATATTGTAGACTAATACCGCCCAAATATTGTAACCCTGCATTATTTTTTTGTTCATTGGCAGCAGCTTTTTGCTGGCTCAACTTTAAATATACCGGTTCAAGCATCGCTTGGGTATAGATATATTCCTTTTGCTGGTTTAACTCCCTGCCAATAGCGAAAATAGCATTTGTATAATTTTCTCTAGTTTTCAACAAATCCAGATAATAGCTCACCTTATCCAGGTTTTTTTCGCTCGCGTATTGTTGTGCAATGGCGCTGATTCCGTAGCCATAAATACCTCTGTTTTTTTCCTCAAAACTCGCTTCGGGAAACTTCTTGATCAACTCGGCATACAATAGCTCCGTCTGCTGAGCACCTGGCCCATTTTTTTCAAACAGCTTGCCAAAGGCTTCATTTCGAGCGGTGATTCCTTTCGGGAATTTTTTGGTAATACTCTTTTTTATGGCTTCTTCCTGAGCTGTTTTCTCCAGCCCTCTATAAATCTGTCCGGCCAACAGTAAATCTTCCTCCCTTTTTGATTTCGCCAAAAATTCCGCTTCCTTGAGCACTTCGGCCTTGGATGCCTCCGTATCCTTTTGGAATAATCCATTCAAATGCTTGTACAGTTCATCCTGTGTAACGCCCTTTTTAGCCGCCAGTTGTCCAAAAGTAACCTGACTGCTCAACAGCAATAAAGGGATAGCTAATTTTATCGATTTTATACCCATTTTTTAGATTTATTTATTTTTGATATTTATATTTTGTTCTTTATTGTTGAAATAACTATTCTTCCGGTATGCCCAAATGTAAATCGACAACCTCATCGACAACATGTTTATGCGCCTGTTCCAATACCATAGTATTGGCATTATAGATATAGATCGAACCAGGTTTATTCGCTGTAGGATCATTCGTAGCGACCATTAATTTACCATCCAGAATCTTAAACTTGACAATATTACCGGGAGCATCCGATGGCAGCTGCACATATTTTTGGAATTCTACCCCTAGATAAGAGGCCATATAAATTGTCTTGCCTGCCGCCATATACCATCTGCTTGTCTGCCCGTCAAAATAAACATAGCTTATGGGATCAGATGTGGGCATAGGTCCCTCTCCTAACAGATCAAAAGATACGGGTTTATAGTCCTCGCCGTAGTTCAGGCGATACGAGTACAATTGATTATCCTTTCTAAAAAGGTAAATCTGATTGATGGATGGAATATTGGCATAACTGCAGGCCAAAAATGTTTTGCCATCCATCATTTCTTGACCTGGAATATCTTTGTAATCATTAACATAAAGAAATTCGTTTCCCGTCATGCCATTATCCCAGACTCTGACCTTTTTATTTTTTTCATCATAGACGCTCATAAATAATCGACCATTGCCATAGGGTGTTGCAATACCATTCAGCGCAACCTGATAATCTAGCGGATCCTTAGCAAAGGCCGCTAGTGCAATTTTCCCCTGCCGCAGTACATGGAACTTCCCGTTGTTGATAACATAAATGATCTCAAAGTAATGATCTGAGATGACCTGACTTGGGCGAAAGGTGAAGTTTCCACCCCCGACATAACTTGATGAATTATAATACAAGATTGGTGTAAACTCACGCGAATCAATCACCGTAACCGGATTCGCGGCTTCCTGTACACCGATAGTAATCACATTATAAAAATCGGAAGCAGATGCGCCATATTTTTTCGTACCGCTTATGGATATCGGATTACGCCCTAGCGTCTGCGTCTGAGGAAACAGGACCTCCTCCCAAGATTGTTTTTTCGCAATTGTGGAAAGACAATATACAGAAGCGTCCTTGGCTTTATTCTGCGTCAAGACATAGTACCCCCATTTATAGGGATTAACCACATTCAGGAAACAATGATAACTGGTTACTGTTCCCGTCGATTTATCCGTTACACTAAACGCTGCAGGAATTCTCCCATAGCGTTTATTCGCGACATAAAACAAGTTTTTAGTTTTACTGACCGTAATAGAATCAACCTTCCATTCGAAAGTCAATGCATTCGTATCGGCACCTGATAGCGAGCCGCTGATTACCGGGTTAAGCCGAACCGTATCTTTAAAGGGAATCTCATAAATCCGTCCTGTGGGATGGCTATTTTCCAGCAAACCGCCAATAGTAATCGCATTGATATCCTGATAATTATAATTACCAAGATCTTTGGAGCAGCTTTCAAACACAAGAAGCACAATCACCAAAATATAATATAGGTTTTTCAATTTCATCTGATTCATGATTTATTAAGGCAATAGAATACGTTCTTTTGTACTATCACCATCAGGATACACTTCATTGTCCAGAAGGTACTGTTTGAGTACCTCTATATAATTAAAGGTAATCGGATACCAGCTTGGTACCGGGCTAGCCGGCATATTATTCCAATAATAAATTGGCCCCGGTGCATTCGTGATCAGCTCGGACGAAGGATCAGCTCCCAGATAGTAAATCTGTATCCATCGTTGAAAGACTTCTTTATGATAAGGACCAAAATAATTTTTCCAGGTGCTCCACCATTTGGGTTCATTCAAGATATCGTCAACAATCACCGTCAGCTTCTGGTTGTGCAAATTGCCTGGTATAAACTCATCATTTCCTTTCAAACTTAAATATAAAACAGTCTGTTCAGACAACATCTTAGCTGTACGCTGTAGACTGATATACAAGGTGTCCAGATATCTATCCGCGCTAATAACAGCTTTTGAAAACTTCACAGCATTGACATCAAAACGAGAAGAATCTTCGATCACCAAATTGTAAGAGCGGTCAGCTCCTTTTGCTGAACCACTGATCCGAATAGGAATCGCAATCGTCTTCTCTTTGACCTGAATATCCGGATCTAGGGCAAAACCATAATAAATACTATCGGCGTATCTTTCGATGGCTCTCCTATTCGGATTTGGATAGGCAAAGTATACATAGCTATTTCCTTGATCGTATTGGACTATATTTTCATTTTCTTTACAGGCACTCAGCAGAAATAATGTGCAAAGAAACAAAACAAACTTTTTCATGTTACCTTAATTTTGAGGGTTATACAACAATTCATCATCTGGAATCGGCAGCCTAAAAATTTCTCTTTTTGGCAGTATTGCCGTACGACGGTCAATTGCCCTAAAAAGGCGTTTATACTCAGTAAACAGGTAGCCTTCACCAATATTCTCCTTACGCATTTCGTCAAATATCAAATCTTTGATCCGTTGGCTCGTCATGGCATCACTCATGGAAATATTAGTGGTAATATTTCTTGAGTTGCGTACCAGATTTAAATATTCCAGCGCTTTCGACGGGTTGCTGACCGCATAGTTTTCGGCAGCGATCATATAGATCGTATGGAGTGATATCACCTTGTTTTCAAACAGTGGACGATAGGTTGCATCAGCAGGTTGCCTCGTCTGATCAAATAAGTACTTTGACAGTTTCCAGGGATAAGATGTATTGGGTTGTACAAACCAGTTTGCCAAACGATAATCGTTCAACGACCCATGGCCTGCAGCATTATACAAATTCGTTCGCAACCAAGAATAATTGGGAAATAGAAAAGGTGAAGTTGAACTCGAAATAATTGCATCTGCCGGAACAAATACACTGCCAACTAATGCGGCAATTCTATTGGAAAAAAGAGCAAATATATTCTCCATTGGCATGCGTATATTTCCTATTTGGCCCATCTCACTGGACAGTGCCATTCGGATACTATTGGTTGTCTTGAGTTCAGCGATCAGCTCCTCCGCATATTGCCTAGCCCTTTCCATATCCCCTTTCCATTGCGCGACCATAGCCTGCATGGCTACAATTGCATAATAATTCATCCGGATACCCCGATAGTCAATCAGGCTATTGTACCGTTCATAAGCAAACTGATTGAGATTAGCATCCCGGGGATTTGAACGAATGGGATCCTTATCCAATAATATTCGAGCTTCCGACAAGTCTTGTTCCAACAAATTGATGACTGCTGCGGTAGTCGAAAATTTAGTCCCTGTATAGGAAACTGATGTTTTATAGGGGATTGCCTGTGCATTGATCCCCTCATCTGGAATGGATGGTCCAAACAGTTTTAGCAATTGAAAATGGCTGAATGCCCGCAGTCCGACTGCCTCACCTTTGATCAGGTTGTAATATGGATCGTCTTTTACCCTGTCTACATTCGCCAGAATAATATTTGCCTGATTAATACTCTGATATAATTTACCCCAGATATTTGCGATAATCTTCTTCGGCTCGTCATAATTATATTGATGCTCATAAGAACGATAATATTTATGTGCCTCATTGCTGACATTATAAGATCCGACCAAAGTTTCCATAAAACCATATTTCATTTCCCGGCCGTAAAGTGTATCGGTATTCAATGTTTCATACACCCCTGCCAATGCTGTAGCAAAACCGGTACGGTCTGTCAACAGATCCTCTTCATACGCTTTATCAATCGGGTTTACATTTAAGAACTTTTCGCAGCCCGATAATAGAACGAGCATCACGAATGCAATTAATAACTTTTTCATGTTTTAAAATTGAACCATTACACCAAAATTAAATTCACGTGCGTAAGGATATTCTATCCCTCTTTCCATGCGTACAGTACTCCATCGAAACATATCGTTCATGGAAAAGTTCAGCCGCAGCCGTTCAAGTTTATACTTCTTCAAGACCGCATTGCTAAAAGAGTAGTTGACATTGATGGTCGAAAGCCGCAGAAACGATTCGGTTTGTACAAAACGGCTGGAGGGCTGTGTCGCGGACAGATCATCAATAGCTTTATATTTGGTGATATCTCCCGGCTGTTTCCAGCGTTCTTCCAATACACGACGATCCGCATTCTGATAAGCGTTATTATTTTCAATTTTGTCCATCAGCGTTTGATTATATCTATCGGCACCCAGGGAATAATTCCCGATCACTTGGACGGTCAGTCCCTTAAAATTGACGGTAGACCCTACATTTCCATACAGTGTCGGTTCCGAATTACCCACCACCTGTTGGTTATTGGCATCCCAGGTATAAGTGACATTGCCGTTTCGGTCGCGATAGAGTTCACGTCCGTTGGCGGGATCAATCCCCAACGACGGTACCGCACGGATAACACTCAAGGACTGTCCCTCCTGGTAGAATTGTCCCGGCTGAATAACATTACCATCTTTATCTTTTGTCACCAAGGACTCATTTAAGGCGCGAAGTTCATTGGATATTTCTTTTAGCTTACTACGGTTCTGTACTGCACCGACTGACAGATACCAGCTGAGATCTTTTGTTGTATTATTGAGCACCCGCCAGTTGGCCATTGCTTCAAAACCTTTATTCTGCACCTTACCAAAATTTTGGAAAAATCTGTCTTCATAAAAACCAAAAGATGGCGCCACATCAATAGTAGAAATCATACGGTTGGTCGTGCGGTCATAAAAGGAAAGATCTAATTTCAACAGATCACCCTTGATACCAAACTCTCCACCCACACTCCGCTGCTGTTGCTCAGGCCAACGTACCGCTGGATTACCCTGTCCTGTATAAATCGCCGCATATTGGTTATAGTAGTTACGGCCTGTAATGAAATTATAAGAAGTACTTACCATACCTACATTAAAATTACTCACCGTACTCGATGTACCAGCATTCACATACCAGCGCATCCGTGTCAGGAAATTATTTTTAAACCAGGTTTCGTTGTGCATATTATAGGAAAAACCCGCACTCCAGAATGTCCCAAAACGATTTTGGCTACCATAGATCGATGCCCCGTCAGATCGCAGGGTACTGCTTACATTGTATTTATTATCGTAGGTGTAAAACAGGGAACCCAAAAAACCGACCGAACGTACAGGTAATGAAGTCGATTTTGGCAACGATCCTACCGCATACTGCAAAGCCATCTGTGGTGTCATAAAGCGATCATCCACATAACCTGTCACAGTATTGCTGTTACCTATGGTGTTTTCCGAACGAATTTCTGCGATGCCATTGGCGACAAGCTGATGCTTGTCAAATTTATTAGAATATTGTACATCCACTTTCCCTTCATATTTCGTGAAATTTCGATTTCCGAAAGTATAAGATCCTTTTAGGTTTGCATCGGTAATATTGGTATAATCTGTATGAAAAGGAGACTTGTAGCGATCAATATCTCTCATTTCCCGTGCGATCATACCCGATGCTCTGACAAGTAGTTTTGGCAGCGCAAACCACTCGATAGACATGTTATTCTGAAGCGTTTGGGCTACTTCATCATCGCGGAATCCCAAACTGGCATTATACAATGGGTTAAATTGCGTTGGTCCCCAGTTATACCATTGTCCTAACTCACCAAAACGAACATTGTAGTTACCTTGGTCATTGTATATTCTTTCGTAGGGATTCAGCTCGGTATAGGTTTTAAATTCACCATAGGGGCTATTATAGGCTTTGCTATACAGATAAGTCGCCACGTTGCGGAAAGTAATCACGTTTGGTATGCGATAGATTAGGGTAAAACCTGCATTACCACGTTTTCGACCAGAGTCTTTCATTACACCTTTACTATCAAAATAACCACCTTCAAGACTATATCGCACACCATTCCCGCCCCCTTCCATCCGCAGACTGTGATTAATAGAAAATGTATTTCGAACAGGCTGTTTCAACCAATAGGTATCCGTTCCCCCCTGTATATCCTGCTCTCGTTTTGCGAATAGATTATTATAAAATTCCTGTTGAATAAGGTCAAAACCGCTATCACCACTTTTCGATGTATATAAATTCGCTAATTTTTCATATTGTAATTTCTCCCTCGCATTCATCAAATTGTAATCCGATAAATCCACCATGGAAACTGAAGGTTTCATATCGTAGCTCACTGTAAACTTACCATCTTTGGGCAATCTTGTTTCAATGACCACCACACCATTCCCCCCACGAGAACCGTATAAACTCGTTGAACTGGCATCTTTTAGGATAGATATAGTTTCAATGCGATTCACATCGATATCATACAGTGTCGTCAGTGGTACCTCAAAACCATCCATAATAATCAACGGGGCATTGACGGCATATTCTCCCACACTAGAAACTCCCCGAATATTGATTTGTGGCATTACATTCGGATTAGATCCCGCGGTTACACGCTCATCGACTTTAAAAGAAGGATCCAGCGATTGTAGCACAGTAAAGATATTGGTCGAGTTGAATTTCTCCAGTTCCTGCCGTGTCACCATCGTCGCCGCACCTGTAAAATTCTCGCGGCGTACCCTATTGTAGCCGGTGACCACCGTTTCCTCTATTCTATTGTCCACTTGATGCATCGTCACCACCAGCGGTTTGTCTGAGGTAACCTCAACTTCCTGTCTTTCATAGCCAACCATGGAAAAGCCCAGTTCCAAAGACTCATTGAGCAGGACTACATAGAACCTGCCATTCGCATCAGAAAGAACCCCGCCGCGTGGGCTTCGCAGCACCTTGATCGATACCCCGGCCAAAGGTTTCCCTGAAGCATCCTGCACACGCCCCTCAACGGTGATCTGACGCTGTTCTCCAGCCTCAGTCTTTCGCCCAGCAGGCCGTTCATTGTTTGTTTTCCCGGGAGCGGGTTCTTTTCGCCGCACCAAAATCGTGTTATTTCGAAAGACCAGATCCACATCTTGACCAGCAGCGACCTCCCTTAGTACCTGCTCGATCTCCTTATCTTTTACCTGAATGCTAATCGGTTTGCTATTTTTGAGTAAGGCTAAGTCACCGATAAGATCCGCATTCGCTTGTTTTCGGATTTTTTCCAGAATGGAGTACATGGAACTATTATGCTCTTTCAACGTAATACGCTGCGCCATTGCTGTACCTATGAAACCCGATAGCAACAGACCACTCAGCACAAGCTTCGATAAGCATTTACCGACATCTTTGGGCAAATCGGTAGCCGCCACTCTTTTTTCAAAAGGGTAAACTTTCAATTTCATAAAGTTAATTTTCGTTAGTTAGTCTTTTCGTTATTTGATGTATATAGAATTGTTTTTCAATGTATATTGCATGGGGTGGACTTGAGACAAAAGGTCCAGCACCTCTTTTAAACTTTTATCACGGCGTACGCGACCAAACAATTGCACCTGAGCTAATTGCGCATCAACACGAACATCAACACCATACCAGGCACGCAATTTAAGAGACAGTTGCCCCATATTTATTTCATTCAGATCAAAATAGCCTTCTTTCCAATCGATGTAACGGGTAATATCTTTAGCTTCGATAATCTTCTTTCCATCATATACTTGATTAGGCCTGATTCGCACGGAAAATTGGTCCTTTCTACTCTGCTCCAAGCTTGATCCCCGATCGGAGAAAGCGACCGAACCTTCCAATAAAGCTGTTTCATTGTTAGCCGTAAAATCAGCATTGAATTTCGTTCCCAATACCTGAATTGTTTGTCTATCGCCACGGACAAAAAATGGTACTCTTTTATGGTTTCGTTCTTGTTTGGCAACTTCAAAATAGCCTTCACCATCTAAGGCAACCTCGCGGATATCACCTCTAAAAGAAATCGGATAACGTAATTCACTATTGGTATTCAACCAAACCTGTGTTCCATCTGCGAGCTGTACATGTGCTGTACCCCCTGTCTTTGTGCGAATTGTATTGTAGACAACTTTCGATTTTTGTGCAGGATCAATTAAATAGATGATTTGATCGTCATGAGTTCGCACAATTCGATAACTTCCGGCATTTAAGGTATCATTAGGTTTTAATTTGTCAAGATCATATTCCGTATTATTTTCCAACACGACAATAGCATTGGATTTTATGGGCGCCTGTATCGCGTCAATACTTGCATATCGAACATGTTCAGCCCGTTGGCTCCAATAGATGTAAACAGTCGTTGTCAGCATAACGATAATGCTCGCCGCAGCCAGCCACTTCCATCTGGATTGTTTTTTGCGTTTTTTGATAAAAGGCATTTTGTCGTCCAGATTTTCCAAAAGCATTAACATCTGACGATCTTGAGGTTCGGGAAAACGATCTAACTGATCCAACCAACGCTCAACCAAAGCTATTTCCTCCGCGGAACATTCCCCAGCTTGATACCTTGCGAATAGTGAATCGTCGATCTTCATAGTAATAATTGTTAGTTCAGCTCTAATGCTGCTATACTAAGGTAAACGGCGCTGCCAGACGATTGTCCCTCAAAAAAATAAAAAAAGTAAAAAAGACGAAAAATTAGAGCGTATGATTTTTAAAGTAGATGAATATTGATTGCGTACCGTCTTTTCAGAAAGGCCCAACATAACTGCTATTTCGGGATTGGAATACCCCTGCAAACGCAATTTTAGAACCGCTTGATATTGCGGACCGTAACGATGGAGTACAGCGAAGATGGAATCACGAAAAGACTGCGCGCGGACGTGTTCATCAGCTTCGTCAAATGCAAACTCACTTGCATAGGATTTGAGATCCTCCAGATAACCTTGCGCATTATTTTCTTTGGCGAAATAATCCATGATACGACGTCTTAGCGCTGTAAAAAGATAGGCCTTAAAGTCATCCTGATAATCAATTGAGTACCTATTGTTCCAAGTGCGAATAAAAACATCCTGCACCAGATCTTCCCCAGCATCTTGGCCGACCCGCTTGATCGCATAGACCAGTAAAGCCGCCTTGTACCTTTCATACAACATATGAAATGCCCCATCTTGGTTCTTGGAAACCAAAAGAAATAGTTCCTCATCGCTTAGACTTTCCAACTTAGGCATGATGTATTGATTTGAACAAATATAGTTTTTAGATTTTTTTTATACAAGAAGATCATAAAACCTGAACAGCTAATTTTCACTATGCATTCATTTCTTACCTGCATTATATAATAATAGACAGCACATACGCATGCCATCTAGGATAACAGTGCTACAAAAATAGCAAAACCATAATTAAAAACTACCAAACAAATAGACTTTATTTAAACAACCTAAGAAATACGAAGAGTAGGTTTTCGAAACCGGCATATTATTTATTGTAATTCGACTAAACTATTCCCAATTAAACAGTTAGATTGGTACGTTTCGTTAAAAAAAGTTAAAAACCAATTTGTCAATTCTGAGGATATGATTACCTTTGCGCAAATTTTTACCTTATTTAGATCAAAACTAAATAAAGAAAAACAGTCTATAAAAATCATATGTATCGAATTTTTACTTTTTTGAGCATCACTTTGCTTTCCTGTTTTGCCCTTCAAGCGCAAAATATTCAAGGTATCGTACATGACAAGAGCACGGGTGTGATCGTACCGGGTGCGAGTATAATCATCAAAGAGCGCCCTCAAGGCGGAACTGTCGCCGATGGCAACGGAAAATTTAGTCTTGTACTTCACAATGGGGAGACCCTGCTGGTTAAAATGGTTGGCTATAAAAGCTACGAGCGTTATTTTGCCAAGGTACAGGAAGGACAACAAGTCGAGATCAGTCTTGAATCCGGTGTTGCACTGGACGAAGTATTGGTCACAGCAAGTTTGGCCAATTCACGGAGCAAACGGGCCATTGGTACCAATGTCGATCATATTGATGCCGCAGATATTGTCGCAAAAAGTAATCCCTCTTCTCTAGCGGAACTGGTAAACGGAAGAATTAGCGGCGCCCAAGTATACAATACCAATGGAAAAGTAGGTATGCCCATACGTTTTGATATTCGTTCGGCAGCAACCTTCAGTATGGAACGGGATCCCCTGATCTTTATCGATGGGGTACGCTACGGTAGCAGTAATACTGCTGATGTAAATTCTTCACAAGAAGCGATGAGTGCACTGAATGACTTACCGATGAACGATATTGCTTCTATCGATGTGATCAAAGGACCGGCGGCGGCAGCTTCCTATGGTGCAGAGGCAGCTAACGGTGTTGTTATTATCCAGACCAAACGTGGCCTGAGCGGCAAAAAAGGCGTGGCTGTCAATGTAAAATATACCGGCGGTTTCAGCGAACTCGCCAATAAATACACAAAATATGTCAACAACGATGCGCTGAATAACTTTTTTGACCGCGGTCATCAAAATCAGTACTATGCCAATTTATCGGCACAGTTTGATCAGGCAAACAGTCTATTCTTTTCGGCCAACTCCAATACCACCTCAGGTATTGTTCCGGGCAACAAAGACAATAGACAGACCTTTCGTGCAGGATATGATTTTACTAAAGACAATTTCAAACTGGGTTTCACCGCTGGCTATGTCAAAGGTAAACTGAGTATCCCACAGTCAGCTTCGGGACGTGATGATGCCATCTGGAATCTGATGCGCGATCAGACGCCCTGGCCTTTTATTTCCGAAGAAACCTGGCGTGCCATTGAGAAAAGCTATTCCAACGACCGCTTTACAGGAAGTGTCAAATTAAACTATACGCTTCCTTTTAATATCAAGCTGGAAAGTCTTGTGGGGCTTGACCTCAATCGGATCGATGGGTTGAACTATCTTCCTTACGGCTACCTACAGGGTACAAACAGCACGGGTGCCAAACAGGTCAGTGACCGTAAAAACCAGAATATCAACTGGGATGTCAAGTTGTCGCGCAACTTTGCCTTAGCGGATAAATGGCAACTGAATCTAGCCTTATTATCTCAGTTGACTAAATCTACCGAAACTGTCAGCGGTATCAGCGTACGTAATTTTGCAGTACCAGGCATCAGTAACATCTCCTCAGCAGCTGAAATCTTAGGTACAACCGATACTTATTTCGAAAAACGTACCCATGGTATCTATGGTGAGGCATTTTTAAGCTACAACAATCAGTTATTTATCAATACCGGTGTTAGAAGAGACGTATCCAATATGATTGGTCGGAATGTAGCCAGTATCTGGTACCCCACAGTGAGTGTTGCCTACAATGTGAAACCCTTTGAATTTATGCAAGGTAAGATCGATGAATGGAAGATAAGAGCCGCTTATGGTGAATCTGGTCGTTTACCATATCCAAATGATGCGCAGACAGCCTATCTTATTGAAAACTCTTCGTTTGGCACCTTGGTTAGACCATTGCGCAAAGGTAATCCTGATATCAAACCAGAGCGCACCGGTGAGTTTGAGATCGGTACGGATCTCAGCTTTTTCAAACAACGTTTGGGCTTTACCTACTATTTGCAAAACACACGCGATGCGATTGTATATACCACATTATTGCCTTCTTTGGGTTGGCCTTCAAGCTTGAGTGGGGACTATCCCGAAAATGTGGGTAAAATTCGTGGTAAAGGGATTGAAGTGACTTATAACAGCCGTGTATTTACCAGCAGTAATCAGAAAAACAGTTTGGACCTCTTCGTGATTTTCAATCACCAGTCCAATAAAGTCATCAGCTCAGGTGGAAATGACATTATCAACACGGTCAATCTGATCCGTCCGGGACTCCCAGCATTCTCGTTCTATACAGGTGTATCCGAAGGTGCCAACTTCAATAGCAACGGCGTATATACAGGTGCTAAAGAAAGCGCACCGCAGGTTTTGGGCAAACCTTTCCCTACCTATAATGGATCATTTGGCTTCAATCTTCAGTTAGTCAATAACCTCCGTATCCAATCTTTGTTCAACTATTCAAAAGGCGCTAAAGTCTATAATATCTCCAATAGAAATGTAGCCAGCCAAGGGAATAACTTCAAGACAAGCGAGGATCTCAAAGCACAGCTTGCCACGCAGACACCAGGCACGCCGGAGTATATTGCAACAGCAAATGAACTTGCCCAATATGCTGGTCCTCGCGGTAATTTTATTGAGAAAGCCGATTTCATCCGTTTGAGCAATGTCACCATCTCCTATGATTTAGGTGTTTGGGCCAAGAAACAAACCAATGGTCTATTCAAAAGCTGCGTGCTATCATTAACAGGAAACAACCTGTGGCTGACGACCAACTACGGCGGTATCGAACCACAAATAGATTCACAGGGCGGTAGTAAACGTACCCGTGGTATCAGCTATCTATCATCCGACTGGACTGCGGTACCGGCTCCACGCAGCTACGCTATGAGTGTAAATATTGGTTTTTAAAAATGATAATTATGTCTATCAAAATAAAAGATATTTGGAAAGCAGGATTCGTCTGTATGGCAGTACTTTCCTTTTCCTCCTGTGACAAGTGGGTGAACGACACCAAGTTGCCGGACAACACCATTGATGAATCACAGCTAAACAACATCGCTATGCTCGGTCGTATCGAAAAAGGTGCTTATGTCTATGGTCCTGTCATCGCCGGTGTATGGCGCGCGGGTGCAACATCCGCGTCAGACCTGTTGGTCGCTTCCGGGGCTATTGTGGATGAAATTGTCCCTACCGCAGTTCCAAACTCCCCTTTTTACAAGGAATTGGATGAAGATAAATTAACTCCGGACAACACGTCACTCTTTAGTGTATGGTCCAATGTGCAAAACTACCGTGCCCGTGCCGAAGATGCGATTGCCAATGCAGAATCTTTAAATCCAACGGATGAAGATGGCATCAAGATCAAACAAGCGGCTTTGGTCAATGCAAGATTACATGCCGGTTATGCCTGGTTGCTGATGGCGGATTATTTCAGTGTCAGCAATACCAGCCACTCTGTCTATGCTGACCACAAAGAGGTTAGTCATCAGGAAGCCTATACCAAAGCACAGACTTACTGGCAACAGGCACTTCCTGCTGCCAGCGATACTGAGAAACGATTGCTTCATGCCTTACTGACAAAGCTGGGAATCCATACTGGCAATTATCCCCTGGCTGTGCAGCATATCAACCAGTCGTTTACTGCAACGGAAAACTTCAGCTTTCTGAATACCGTAGGTACTGTAAGCAACGGTTTCTTTAATGCGTTAAATATCAATTCAAGAGATGCGGCCGTTGATCCAAGTTTGGTTGCCGCATCAAAAACCATAGCTGACAAAGCTCGTGTTCCGGTTGTAAAAGCAGCCAAAGGACATTGGTCACTGACCTTGTTTAAGGAAAGAGATCCCTTGCTTGTCAGCGATTTTGATGAAATGCAATTGATCCGTGCCGAATTGGTTGTACGCGGACTGATTCCGGGTAATGCCGTGGAACTTGTTAATTCGGTTATTTCAAAATATGATGCTTCCGGAGCATCCAATTATACGCCATCCACAACCCTAACGCTGAATGACATCGTTGTTGTCCGCCGGATATTTTTATCCTGGCGTGGTACACGTATCATCGATCTGAGAAGGTTTAAAATTGATGGTGATGTCAATCCAGGTTTCACCCAGCGCAAATGGCAATGGATCGGTATACCCGAAATTGAAACACAGTTTTAAGATCATCCTACCCAGGTAGATCATATCCGAAAAGCAAGTAAATCTATGCCATCGTTGATTCGACAGGTATAGCTGGAAAAGATTAAAATAAGGCCGTGAGAATGGGATATTCTACACGGCCTTAATATTATGAATAAATCTAGCTGGTACTGCAGCTACCTACTCTACAGCACATATCTATCATACGGTTGAGATCTCCAATTGTCCCAAAATATTTCAATTATTTTTTCAAAACATCAGAATAACAAAGACTTATACATTTTACAGAACATTACCCATTTATAAGAGATATGAAGCACTACTTCCGGTAGAACATCTTGACACAAACATAGGAACCCGGAGGGAGGCTTGACGAAATGTGGGACAAATTGGGACGAACTGGAACAAACGCTTTTGATATGGGACAACATTTGGGCAAATATTTTCAACATTTGCCCAAATCCCTGACTAGTTTTTGGCTTTTGCTAAACACTCTTTGGAAAATAGTGAACAGTATTTCCAACAAACTGAACACATTTTCCGACAAACTGAACAGTATTTTAAAGATGCTGTCCACTTTTTTAACGCAAGTGATCACCTCGGACCTACAACTGATTACTTTTTGCAGCACTTCGATCACTCCTTCGAATAACGTGTTCAGTTTTTCCCAAAAAGGCAACACTTTTTCACTAGGACTGATCAGTTCCAGCTGCTGACTGATCAGTCTTCTCAACATACTGATCACTTCTTTCAACATACCGAACAGTTCTTCCAATATACCGATCACTTTCTTCAATATACTGATCACTTCCTTCAATATAGTGATCACCTTTTTCAACATTGTGATCAGTCCTCCCAACATAGTAATCAGTCCTCCGAGCATTGTGATCGGTCCTTCGAACATTAGGATCGGTTCTTACCAAAAACTGATCACTTTTTCCAAACAACTGATCGCTTTTTCCGAACAAGTGATCACTTGTTTGGAAAAAGTGACTAGCGAAAGCCAAAAAGTAGTCAGACTTAGGCACATATTATTCAACAATTCCCCCTCTTTCTGCGATCGTTATTATCATTTTGTATGATAGATTTCGAATTGTATGGCAGTATCCCGATAAGTGTGTAAGTTATTGATAAAAGGTAATCTAGGTTTTGAATAAACACTTAACTTTAGAATAGATGTCATACAAGTCCCCCCATAATAAGCATACTTGTGCTAAATAAAGCAACATCACCTATTTATCTTGTCGGCTGTAGCTGAATTTCTGGTAAGGAGCGATTCCGGTCTTTAATATCAATAGCAACAGTATATCCTGTATAATCGGGCACGTCAATCTCCAAAAGATAATGCCCACTGTTTAATTCGCCGATTTTAAATTCTCCATTCTGATGATGTACGGTGTCTACCCGCAATCTGTCTAGCTTCTCTTTCTGTTGATTAGACTTATATACATGAACTACAAAATAGCTAACGGGATTATATTGATGATCCACCAATCTACCTGTTACAACGTAAGCATCTAGAAGAAATGATGAAAGTAGGGTACACAAAAGTTGGAACTTTAACATAACATATATATATTTTCTGTTACTTATTTTTTTTAAAGAGTCCAGCACCTAGATCCGAACCAAAAGATCCCATCTTCAATTGAAGATAATTTGCTTTACTTTGATCTCTTTCAATCTGTATGTCTCCGGAAAGAGTCACTCTTTCCATTGTTAAAAAGTCCGACGAAGTGGGATTGTCACCTCTCAAAGGTCCACTTCCATATCCAGCAAGATTGGTATAGTCAGAAAAAATACAATCGAAGGCTTTGTATTGCTTTGTACTCCCCTTCTCCCTGACCCATACCGTACTACTATTTGCAATAATATTGTGATGGAATTCAAAAGTATCCCCATTGGTTCCATTTGTTGTCCAGACTCCACTAAAGTAGCTACCATATACCAGACAATACCGCATGGCATTACCGCTTCCTGCCTGTCCCTCAGATTTCCAAAAGACAACTGGATTTTTACAATTGGAAAATACACAGTGGTCAATAATTAATCCGTATCCATTAGCAATAACACCCACATGTAATGGTAACACATCAATATCACCCACAAAAAGACATTGTGTGACAAGCAAGTCGTCCAATTGTTTACCATCACGCCATATCGGGTACGAGCGGCGTGAGTTATCCTCATCCATATAGGAATAATCCGGACTCCCCGTAAATCGTATGCCCTCAATGGTCACATGGTTTACCTCGGGTTGAATCCCCCTACCCTCCATTCCACCAAATCCGGGAACTAATGGCACAGCTGTCATGATCACAGGCATCTGCTGTGGAGTCCAACCTTCATCATCAGGCATAAGTTCGGCGCGAATTGTTAGACGATTTTTAGCTGTATATTTATTATTGGAAAATAAAACCGTTTCGGTTAACAGGTGTATACCAGCGGAAAGTACGACTGTGGAGGCTCCCTTTTCTTGATTTGAATTTATACGCTTTGCCGCTGCTAAAATAGTTTTTAGGGGATCTGATTTTTCTCCCGAATTCAGATCATTTCCAGTCTTGGGATTAACATACAACTGCTCCGCCAGTATATCCGACGCTGCTATTGTAAGCATGAAAAGGATGATTAGATACCTCAACTTCATAAGTCTTGAATTTGAATTTGATTATCATCAAAATTACAGGATATCTATTCGTCTAAATGGTCATTTTATGGCAAATATGGTCATTTATAATCCATGTTTTTTGGGGGTATCCCATTTGATGCTGAAACGGCTTTTTTCTAGATTTTACACTAATTCCTCCATAGAAAAAACATTTGTTTTTAAATACCAAATATTAATACCTTAACAATTATGTACTTTCAGCTGTTATCAAAGGAACATAAATGCTATATTGTATCAGTGATCAACGAAAAACTGATTATCAATGGATAAAAGGACCAACAATAGCAAGAAAATTAAAACATATCATTTTCTCCCATATAAATATAATCGACATTTGTTATTCGATATAGGTCGCATTGAAACCTTAGAAAATTATGTTTTAGATGACTCATTGCATCAACTCAGTTTCTATGAGATTATTTTTATAGAAGAAGGAACTGGGACATTATCAATTGGTGATAAAACAATCTCACTTTCCAAGGAAAGCATTGTCTTTACCAGTCCTGGACAGACGCGAAGATGGGCAATTGAAAAGGATATAACTGGTTATGTCCTATTTTTTGAAAAAGACTTTCTTGATCTATTTTTTTTCGATAATCTGTTCCTCTATAGGTTTCAATTCTTCCATCAATATATCCAACCTCCTGCTCTAAAACCGGACGAATATTTTTTCAATCAATGTCTCCACCTGATTCAAACAATAACGCGAGAATTTTCCTGTCTCTTGCATGATAGCGATCATTTAATAAGAGCTCTTTTATATCAGCTACTCATAACAATAAATCGCCTTTATTCAAAAACATATAACCTTCAAGACAATGGTGTCATTCATTCAGATTTCCAAAAGTTCAAGCTTCTATTGGAAAAAGAATATACCATGAACCATAATATAAGCAGTTACACGAAGCTGCTCAATATCAGCCCGAAAACACTTAACAGGCTATGCAAACAATATAGTGGTTTATCGGCTCAACAAATGATCCATCAGAAATTGATATCGGAAATAAAAAAAGAACTAATTTTAAAAAAATCAGCCAAAGAGATTACCTATGCTTTTGGTTTTTCGGACCCATCGAACTTCAATCGTTTTTTTAAACGAAATACCGGGCTTACTCCGCAGCAATTTCAAAAAGAGGTATAGCTCCATCTTTCATCAGCTAGACTTAAACGGATATTGCAAATAAATAATAACTAAATTGAGCATTAGGAACGGTAACTCAATGACCACGCCCTTTAGGTCTTTATGTACCAAATGGAAACAAATAATCATCAGAATTGTTGCAGCCATTAAAAAGTTGCCCCAGACAAATGTCTTAGGAAACAGAATCAGAATAGCTGCAAGAATTGTGACAAGACCATTGATACATACTGCAGTCTTACTGAATCCCCAATTACCAAACAGCTGCAACATTTCCTGTTTACCAGAAACCATGGCATACCCCTGTTTGAAACCCATGGCAACTGCGATGAGTACCAATATCACATTTATAATTTTCAATACCATCATTTTACATCTTTAAAGATCCAAACAACAGTACTATGACTATTGTTTGGAGCAGAACGACCTTTCCTTTTACATCGTTGTTTCTCATGATTTATCGTTTATAATTAAAAAATTTGACCTACATCTATTTTGTGTCAGACGTATCTATATAAGACGATTGAGAACTCGATTTGTCCCTGGAAATAAAAAAATGAGACCTACAAATAGGGGTTTTGCGGAATTTCGACCAACCTATATCCATCAGCAATAAGTGATTGTCGGACTGCGGGAGAAGGCAACTGTTTAAACACAACAATGCTCAATGTTTGACTGGGGACAGCTCCGACCTTTGAAAGCAGGTCACGAAGTCCCTTTTTCCACAGCACTTTCCTGAATTTATGCGATGTCCGTTTTGCTGGAATGTTATTACTCCCCGGAAACCAAAAATTTGGGTTAAGCGCCTTTACTGCAATCATAGGGAGATTCAGCCCTGCCGCAAGTTTTTCAAACTCCCGTTCGGAGGTCTTATAGACAAAATTGCCCACCCGCTCATAAGAAAATCTATTCTTCCAGACCTTCGCTATCAATTTATCATTTACTCGCGCCAATAGATTATTCATAAACAAAAGCAGCGGCATTTTTAAGATCGGATCCTGCGGTTCTATGATGACGATCGCTTCTCGAGCCACCCGTATCATTTCGTAAAGGGCGGCATATGGTCGTGGAAAATGGTGATAGGTTTCTTTACATAGGATATAATCAACACTGTTATCTCCAAGACTCATTGCTTCGGCATTTTCGACAGCATACTTATCGATCAGTCCGATTTCTTGCGATAAGGCCAAAAAATCTCCATTGAGATCACTCGCCGTAACGTCTTCGACACCCTTTTCCAAAAGATACTGGGCATCATGTCCATAGGCATCCCCCACTGTAAACCAACTCGCTTGCTTTTCCTGCATAAAAGGATCTAAGCACTTAAAGAAAAGCTGCTGTAACCAATGGTTGATGCTACCCTGATTATCTTTAATTGAGAAGAGTATTTGCATTTTTTGTATGCGCTCCGGGTAGAGATCATTATACCAGTTTGCATGTCGCTGGTAGCTATTTGTTGCAAATTCTTGATGGGCTGGAATAGAATCTTTCATATCAAATATATCTTCTTGAAACGTTTTTGGCTTAAACACAGAATTTATATCCTTTTTCTTATAACATAGGTGTATACGCTTTTAGGATATCTCATTATACAAAATTATGCAAATTGACATCCCTATATTTTGCATTTTATTGGTTTGTACGTTCAATTTATTAGATAAGGAGCATCGCTTTTTTTCCTCAGCATACACTCCCAATGTGTGCTTCGTTGTGCATTTGAACTTATTTAGTGTTATCTTAGAACAAAAAAAACATGTATTTATCCAACGTCAGAACATTGAGATTATCCTGTCTTTTATTCTTGCAATTACTTGTTCTTACTGTAGTCGGGCAAGAAAACAAAGCGCCTATTATGGGCTGGAGTAGCTGGAACAACTTTCGTATTCACATTAATGAAAACCTGATTAAACAACAGGCGGACGCCTTGATCTCAACAGGCCTATATCAGGCAGGCTATCGCTATATCAATGTTGATGACGGTTATTTCGGAGGCCGGGACAGTCATGGAAAACTTTACGTGGACAGTACTAAATTCCCGAATGGCATGGATGCCATCGCAGCATATCTCCATCAGAAAGGATTAAAGGCCGGTTTATATTCCGAAGGAGGGCGAAATACCTGCGGATCAATTTGGGATAACGATAAAAAAGGTATTGGAGTAGGAATGTATGGGCATGAACAGCAGGATGCCGAACTATTCTTCAAAGAATGGAACTTTGATTTTATTAAGATAGATTGGTGTGGCGGGCTGGAAATGAAACTAAATGATCAGGAACAATACAGTAAGATTATTTCCGCCATACGAGGGGTTAAGCCCAATGCGCGGATCAATATCTGCCGCTGGCAATTTCCCGGCGAATGGGCTATTAAACTAGTGGACTCCTGGCGGATATCCGAGGATATTCGAAACAATTTCGGTTCTGTTTTAGCTATTATTGATCTCAACAAAAATTTGAATCAATACAGCAGCCCCGGCCATTATAATGATATGGATATGTTGCAGGTAGGTCGAGGAATGACTTACGAAGAAGATAAAACACATTTTTCCATGTGGTGTATGCTGAATTCGCCACTTCTAGCAGGGAACGACCTCACCAAAATGTCGAAGGAAACCATTGCCATATTAACGAACAGGGAACTGATTGCCTTAAATCAGGACACAGCCTTTAAACAAGCTGTATTTATAGGAAATGACGGTACCGTTGATCTTTGGGTGAAGCAACTACAGGGAAAAAACAATACCGCTATCGCTATGCTGAACAGATCGGATAAAGCTGTGGATTATCATCTGGACAGTAAAAAGCTTCAAATTTCTCCGAATACCAAAGTACGTGATCTTTGGATAAAGAGGGATTTGGGAAGACTGAGCAACATCAAAACATTACACATTCCGCCACATGGTATTGTGCTGCTAGAAACGAAATAAACATCATGTATATAGACAGTCTCCAAACACTTAGCCCATTTCGTTGAGAGATTGAGCTACTTTGCTTGGAGACTGTTTATTATTGAGGCTCTTACTAGGAAATAGTATACGTCTTTTCCGTCGTAACAGTATAACTATCTGAAATGACGTTATCCACAAATCTCCATTCTGCAAGCGACGTGGCGGCCGTAAATTTCACATGTAGATACCCTCTCTTATAAAGATTGGCATATTCTAGTTCATCAATTAATACAGAAAAAGCCTGAGCAAGTTCCATTGCTTTTTTAGTATCTGTGGTAATTCCCAAGTAACTCTCTAATCCAGGTGAAGAGACCGAACTGCAGGCCAATTCTGTTCCTATAAATTTACCCTGAGCATCTGTCAATTTTCCTAGCCATGCATTGTGTGTATCGCCAGCCAATACGACGACTTTCTTACCTGCTAAAATCGAATATAAACGCTCTCTTTCAATAAAATAGCCATCCCATGCATCGAGATTATAGGGCAGTACCGTTGTAATTCTTGCGATGTCCTGCTGTGTCAGTGTAGGATCTTTTTGTAGGTATCTCGTTTTTAGGATGACCAACTGCCCTATTGCAGCTGAAAGTGCAGCCATTGTAGATGGCTGAGCATTTCCAAAATGTGCTATTTCAGTCATCACTTGGTTCAGCAACATCAAGAGTTCCGCAGGAATCAGCATCTTAGTCATCAGGATCTGTTGCCCCAACACTTTCCATGTTGTCGTATCAGCGTTAATCTGAGTTCCTAACCAAGTCATTTGTTCGTCACCAATCAACTTTCTATTGTTACTGAGCAGATCAGTCTGAAATTGTGTCTGTTTAAAGTTTCCGCTTCCATCTATATAGTTTGTGTAATCCAATTGTTTATCCCGTGCGATTATCCGGGTATCCAGCATATAGAGTGAGAGCAAATTACCAAAGGTAAAACTCCTATAAATACGTTGGTCCTTGCCTGTCTTCAGGGGAATATATTCACTATAAGCTTGAAAAGCGGCCATTTTACGGGTGTCAAAGCTTCCCTCCTCTGGCTGATGATTTTCAGCGCCGGATCGGTATGCATTATCGGCAAGTTCGTGATCATCCCATACACAAATAAATGGTTTTTTCTGATGAAGAAACTGCAAATTTTTATCACTTCTATATTGTCTATATCTTTCTCTGTAATCTGCGAGATTTACAATCTCTTTAGCCGGTTTATGGGCTCTGCCGAGTTCATTGGTATAGGGATTGGTGCCATATTGACCAGGAGCATACTCATAAATGTAGTCCCCGAGGTGTACAACAACATCAGCCTCCGATTTTGCAATCGCCCCATATACGTTGAAAAGTCCAGCTGGAAAATTAGAACAAGATACCACAGCCATTTTTACTTCATTGACATTATCTGTTTTAGCAGGAAGCGTTAATGTTTCACCAACAACACTTGCTTCTTTAGTCTTGGCATTATAAAATCTATAATAATATTTTGTATTGGATGCGATATTCTGAACATCAATGGCCAATGTAAAATCATTGGCAACATCGGCCTTCACCTGTCCCCTTCGAAGGATCTCCGAAAAGCTATTCTCTTTACTTATTTCCCAGGTAATTTCAGCATCTGTCTCTACAGAATATCTCGTCCAGATGATTATCCCGGTTGCCGAGGGGTCAAAGCTCGCAACTCCAGATTCAAAGCCACCATTTTTAAGGTTGTCTGGTGCGCTATCAATATCTGTAGGGTCATCCGAACAGCTTTCAATAAGCGGTGCTATAAAAACCCCTCCTGCTGCAATTAATGAATTTTTAAGGAATCTCCTCCGGTTAATTTGCTCGTTATTTTTCATCTCTACTTTTTTAGGTGAAAATACGGCGCCACCGGAAACTACATGTTAAGCCAATTTTATTTATTCTTTATCTTTCCAATTATATATAAACTATACGATGACCTACTCATTTTTTTAATTTGTCAAACTTGTTGATGGGATACTTTATTCCTATTTTCTCCGATTAGATAGCTTTAGTGTAATAATAGTTGAAATTATCCTGGTGTCAATACTCTTAACAGGAACGAGTAAATTAAAAACCAAATGCACCAAAACCGCCCGACTTATCACCGATCACCACCAAAATCGGTCGTGTCAACAATATTCCGGCGAGATAAAAGCCATCCCAGCCCGTTCCAATACCTAAACGTGAGTATACAACACTTGTGGCACCACCCACATTTTGTCCCCGTGATATTTTGCGATGATCTGTTGCCTCCAATACATCAATATCTGTTATACCGGCAGCTTTACCAGCCTCTACTGATTCAGGTAGCATTTTTTTACTGATATTGATCAACAGATTCATGATACAGGTTCTATTTTAGCTGAATTTAAAATCTTAAATTAGCGTATCGAAAACAATAATTGAACATGCTTAATTTTTTCAAGAATAGCTCCAATTTCCCAAAAGAAAATGATAAAAACCGCATCTGGATGGATGGCGATCGCTTACATTACCTCGATCATGGTAACGAAGAAGAGGTCAACTTATCTCAATTGCGCTATGCATACGTTCAATTATTAGCTGGAGATCCCTACTTATTTCTATTTGACGATCATCAGCATTATATTCCCGCTCGTTCACAAGGTTTTTCGAAGGTCTATCCCAAGTTGTCCGAGCAATTTGGATTTGATGATGCATTATTCTTTCATACCATTAAGCAAAAACAGGACTGCAAGGCCAAAATCTGGATCCAGCAACAAACTCGCAACTATAATATTCTACCCGGGGACTTTGAAGATGACCATATAGGTTTTGAGGTTTATGCCGAACCAACGCAATTTATTTCTTGGGATATCAGCTATGCCGACATCGAAAAACTCGGTATTGGACACCAATATGCAAGCGAATATGGGACACTCTATTTCAAAATAGATTACCCGGTTCGTATCGGCAATCTATGGTTGAAAGAACTGGAAATTTACTGTGATGATATTCCACCGCATGTACCAATTCAAGAGTATTTTATCACTATTTATGACGAGTCCAATACAGATAAAAGTTACAAAGACCTCCGCGATCTCTGGTTAGATGGCGAAGACTATGACGCGGAGGATTATGGTTATGAAAGAGAAGACCAATGCTATTTATCTTTTGATTTTGGTGATCACATCTCCTCCTCCATCTGTTATACCTACGATGATGAGAGCAACTACGACGATGGCGGTACCTCGCTCCATTTTTACAACCAGCGTGATTACCCCACTCTTTTGGAAAATCCAGCATACGATCAGCTTATCGAAGTGACCGAACTTGTCAAATTGAAAAACAAGTGGGACATTAAGGAGGATTTCCGCAAAAATGCTGCTGTAAAAAATATTCCCACAAGCATACAACAACAACTGGGAAAGTCAAGCGGTATCTGGTTGGACAAGAAAAATAATAAAATTGGCTTTGCTGGAAGGAAAACAAGTCTAATTTACGATATCGAGGACATTGATTTCTTCGAAATTGAGAATGTCCTACCTGCAAAAGGCCCCGGCTATGCCATACTTCGTGCGAACTTAATCAATAGCAGTTATAACTATATTTTTGACGCCGATACCTTCGAACTGGATCCTTATGCAATCACATTGGAAAATTGGACGCATAAAAGAGTCTCAATACCTGAAGCGTATTATAACTGTTAAGTTTCTGTCCTATATTACGATTAGAAACAACAGAAATCAGATCCTTCTGCCTCTCAAAACAGTGGAAAACAACCTTTTTCTCAGCTGTTCTTAGCTGTCGCATTTCCTATAATTTTTTAAGTTCCGCTTCCGGCCAAGTAATTAATTCCTTTAGGAGATAGGTCTTTGGCTTGGCCTCATCAGCAAATTGGTCCAAAAACTCCGGCAAATCTCCTTCGACTTTTAACAGCTTCCCATTCTGCAAGACGTCATAACCTTCTGCCAACCATTGTTCTATTTTCTTTCTATTGATTTGAGTATGTTCCATAGTGAAATCTTTAAGCTTATGTTATCGTGCATGTGTTTCCAATAAGTTCTTCTATCCCTGTATTTATTAAATGAACAATGTTCAAGCAGATATCGTTTCAGCAAGGTGGGTTGAATTCCCCAGTTTTCAATTTCAATAGAAATAAAAGGCTAGAAAATTAGCATAAAGGATCAAGAGTGGAATAAAAAAAATAATACACTTATAATAAAATAGTTAACAAGACAAAACATTTTAAACGAATGAAAATCCAAGGCTTGGCAAAGTATTTGTTACAACAGCGAAAGTTTTCAATTCGAAAACTTAACACTAACATTTTTTAAAATATCATGAAAAAAGTACTTCTACCTATTCTGACACTTTTTACATTCTTATTTGTCATCAATAGAGAGGCAAATGCACAAACACCTTATCGTACAGCCCTTGGTCTAGGTATCGACCTTGGCGATGGCCAAACACTATTCGGTCCACAGATAAAACACAGTTTTGGCAGAAATGATGCCGTAAATGCACAAGTATTGTTCGGAGATAACATTACAGTTGTCGGTGTAGACTATTCGTACAACGAACGTATACGAGGAACCCGTGGCCTATCTTGGTATGTTGGCGTAGGTCCTCAGGCATCGTTTATCGACTATGGCAAATGGCATGGCGACTGGGATGATGACTACCATTGGAAAGACGGAAACACACACACGCATTTTGCAATCCGTCCAGCTTTGGGTTTAGAGTTTAGAATTCCTTCAGCGCCATTGGCAATGCATTTTGACTGGAAACCTTGGTGGAACTTATCGCATGGTTCTAATTTCGAGGCCTCTCGTTTCTCATTGGGATTCAAATTCGTTTTGAAATAAAAACTGATATTCAGAAACAAAAAATCCTGCTAACTTTATGTTCACGCAGGATTTTTTGTTTCTGAATCTTTAAACGCTTCAATCTTCTTGCACTGCTTTCATATGCTCCTTCCCCCAGCCCTCCAATTGGCTCAATATGGGCAGAAGCCCTTTGCCTAATAAGGTCAATTCATATTCAACCCTTAGCGGCACCTGTGCATATACTTCTCTTCGGATTAATCGGCTACCCTCCATCTTCTTTAATTGGAGTGTCAACATACGCTCTGTAATATTGGGAATGCTATTTTTCAGTTCAGAAAATCGCAGCCGACCTTTCTTTAGGTGGTAGCAAATACACAGAATCCATTGACCGCTGATCAGGTTAATCGCATAGATTTCAGCACAATCTTTTTCCAACGTTTTTTTATTCTCAAAATTTGTTGACGTCTTTTTAATTTTAGTCATACTTACATTTTTGTATGTTTCATACAACAGGCTGTTTATTTGCAAACAGTTGCTGAGGTATCTAAATTTACAAAAAACACCACAAAAATTTATTCTGTAAATGAAGGAACTTATTTTTTTGACGATCATTCTATCCCATTTTCTTATGGCAACAGCACAAAATAAACTCGATCTAAATAGAATCAATAGCGAACTAAAGGCAAGTATTGAAGGCACCGCGCAATCCCTTGAGCTTGATAGCTCCCTGTTCCTGAATAATCCGGCAGCGATACAACAGGAAAGAGCTGAATTTATAAGAAACAATCCTATTCAAAAACCAGTTCATATTCAGGTTCGCGATATTTTTATCGAAAGTACAATAGATAAATACAATATTAGGCTACACTGCTATCAGCCCAAAGACTATAGCGCTGAACGGGTCATTCTTTATTTCCATGGCGGCGGATATATTTTTGGTCAACCAGAACAAGTTGACGGGCAGATGTTTCAGCTTGCAACGGCAGCCAAAGCCACCATTATATCCGTAGATTACCGTTTATCCCCTCAATATCCCTTTCCTGTACCTGTCACAGATGGTTTTGACGCACTACAATGGATAATTAGAGATGGAAAAAAGGTTTTGAATATCCATCCAGATGCGATCACGGTATACGGCGCCAGTGCCGGTGGCCATCTAGCCGCTGCCGTCACCCAAATGGCTGTAGATAACAATATAAAGAACATAAAACATCAATTTTTGCTGTACCCTGTCATCCATAACAAACTTAATACGCACTCTATGGAGGAATTTACCGATGCCCCACTCTGGAACAAAAAATATGCTGAGATTGCCTGGGCTCATTTTCTCGGTAAAGACAATGTGAAGAAAAGCATTCGATATGCAGATCTAACACACTTTGATAAGTTTACATATCTGCCACGAACCACAATTGTAGCCTGCGAATTGGATCCACTGCGCGATGAGGGTATCGACTATGCCCAGAAATTATACCAGGCAGGAGTAACAACAGAACTATGGGTTGTCCCCGGAGCATTACATGTGTTTGATTTATTCCCGTCTGCACTTACGGATAAATTCACCAGGTTTCTGACGGATCGGATTTTAATGGACTAATTGCTGGGTGTGGACGCTGTTTCGTAAAAGAAAACACGATGACCGAAAGCCGAATAGTTGATGAATACAATCCTCCGGGTATATAAGCAGAGCTAAAAAACATGGGCTATTCAAAATAATTGGATAACCCATGTTTTTAGTATAAAGGGAGATTTACATTCCCTGCTTTTTCATATAATCAGTAGCCAGTTGGATATATACCGGAGTAGCCTCTTTTACAGCTTGACTAAGCTGGTCGAAAGTAATGATCTCGGGGATCCCCAAGACTTTGGCAAAATCAATTACCAAAGGAACATCGGGTTTGATACCTTCTCCTATTCCGTAAAGCTTTCCTGTACGATCTTTAATGACGCTGGTTGTCAAATTGATCATGTAATTATTTCCAACTGCGAATTGCTCGTTCGCGGAAGTATGACCACTTGTTGTCTGCCCGATGACGGTTGCATTTTTCTGCCCTTTAAAATGAGCCGCAAAAAACTCGCCTGAGCTTGATGTAAACCGACTGACCAATAACACAATAGGCACATTTTTATTTTTTATAGCAATAGGTGGCACTTTATCGTATTCCAGGTCAAATAACTTAGCCCATTTTTGATCCTGATCATTCAGATTATTCATTCGTACATTTTGTTTGGATTCAACACCCGCTCTATCCACAACCGAATAAGTGCTGTCGACATCGATCAAATCCGCAAAGTGCCAGATCATCGGAAAAATGCTCCCGCCATCGTTTTCTCTCAGATCGATGATCCAGCCTTTTGGCTGCTGTGCGTCCAATATTTTTAGCTGTGCTCCTATAGTGTCCACATATCGTCGTTGCTCATAAACTACCGCTGGGATTCGAATATAGGCATAATGGTCTTTCGTCATAAAATGACTAAAAACTTTGGGTGGAAAACCGGCCTCCTGATCGGTCATACCGGCCATTCTTACAAACAACTCCTGTTCAGCCTCCTTATTTTGATCAGCTTTCTCAAAAAAAAGTCTGGAATGACCATCCTTTAATTGACTTAAGATTTTTTTAAAATGGGGTTCCAATGCATTAATATCCGATATGGTCCTTGTCTGTTCAATAAAAACTGGCCGGATAGAATCCCATTTGATCAACGATCCACGATAAGCATACCGTTGGACAGTATCTAAAAATGCATTGGCAAGCTGGTTCACCGATGAGACCTGGGCATAGGACCGGACAAAAAAACCGGTTAAAATCAGTAAAAAAAGGACTATTTTCTTTTGCATCTGGTTAATAATTATCCCTCCAATGAGATAGCACTAAATTAGTTTAAAAATATTTCTCTAAGCGTAACAAGTTTGAAATGTTTTACACAGATCCGGTATAATGCCCCTGTCAATTTACCTAGGGTGTCTTTATCTTTAACCCAACAAAGAAAGTTCGGGGCATATTAGGACCGTAAATGTAATTGCTATCCCGATTTTTACCTATATCAAAATCATGTTGATAAGCGTTAAAAATATTCTTTACCCCAGCATAGACTTCGATCACATTTTTAAATTTTGACAGATTAAAAGTATGTGACACTTTACTATTTACCTCTGAGAATGCTTTTGTATGAACCATTTGATCTTCCGGAAAATTGTCCGCACCACCAGCATGAGCGATCTTCATCTTACCCGTGTACACATAGTTCAAATTGATTGTCCAGCGTTTATTCGGTGTAATATTGAGGTTTGCAAAACCATATTCATCTGGTGTTCTCAAGAATGATCTAGTAGCTTCTATACCCTCCAGGTAAGATACAGGATTTTCATATTTGCTCTGTTGCAAGGTAAAGCCGGTCTCCAGTTGCACCTTTTTATTATAATTGGCACGCAATTCAAGTGTAGTCCCTGCTACCTTCGCATTATTCCCATTACGTTTTTCAAACACCTTACCAAAGTCGTCCGTACCGATTTCCTCAAGTACAAAGGCATTTTTCAGTTGTGTATAGAATCCCTCCAATGTAAAACCCGCAATCCATTTCTCCGTGGCTTTATCATAGTTTACCGAGCCGCTGAAACTCTTTGATCGCTCCTCCCGAAGATCTGGAGCTAATTGAACACGTGAAACACCACCTCCCGCAAAGGCAATATGAAGGTCTGTATCAAAAGCCTGTGGTGCCCGAAAACCCGTTCCATAGCTAAGGCGAAACTGCGTATTGGCCGCATGCTTATATAACAGTGCTACACGTGGGCTGACAACCACTTTGTCCAATAGATTATGTTTGTCCACACGAACACCAGAGAGCAAGTTAAACTTGTCCGCAAAGTCCCAGTCACTCTGAAAAAAACTCCCCCAATCTTTCGTATGCTGATCGACCAAATAGTTATAACTCGGAATTTCATCGTAAACCTTATCGGACACATATTCCGATCCAATCGTCAGCACATTCCGATGGTTCAAAAAATTGCTAATCTCATGGTTCAATTGAAAACCGCCCTGTAATGTTGTTGTCTTTGAATCGCCATAAGGCGGATTTTTGAGGTGATTTTCGATCTCTTCCGGACTATCTGGGAATATTCCGGTATAATGCTTTCTATTGGTATTTTGAAAAGCTGTATAGAAGATCAATGAAGATTTATCCTGATTAAAATTAATCTGATAATCCGCACTTCCCATCCATATTTTATGGGTACGTTCCTCAGACTGAAGTGTAAGGTAGGCCGGTTTTTTCGTCATCTCACCCCCAAATCTATATTCGTTCAGATTGCTCAAGGAGACTTCCAATTTTTGATTTTCAGAAAATTGATAGAATGAGTTGATACCGAAGGAGGTATTTTCAATTTTAGGTATTTCCGAAAAATTATCACCATTTGCATCGTAAAAACCGCGATCGCGCTTATTGAAGAAAAAGGATGTTCCAGCATTCCCCTTTTCATTGACCAAGGTGGCATTTCCGCCAAGATTAAAATCGCTTGTTTTTCCATCAATGCTTTGGTAAAAAGAATTGACTTCATAACCACTCTGCTTCGGCAATTTGGTGATCACATTGACAGTGCCCCCTATGGCGCTAGAACCATATAACGAAGAACCTCCACCTCGGACCACCTCAATCTTTTCGATCATATTGACCGGCAGTTGTTCCATCCCATAAAGCCCCATCAAAGGACTAAAAATAGGCCGTCCATTAATCAGTATCTGCGAATATCCCCCCTGGAGTCCATTCATCCGCAATTGAGTGTAGTTACAGGTCTGACAGTCTGTTTCCACCCGCAAGCCCGGTTGAAATTTCAGTCCCTCCGAAAGATTACATACCTGTAGGTTGTCCAGGGTTTTACTATCCAAAATATTGACGATCACCGGACTTTCAGTTTTTCGTTTAAATGTCTTCGTTCCAGTGACCACAATTTCATCCAATAAAAAGATGGAACCATCTAAACGGATATCCCTGGTCTCAGATACATGTTCGATCCTGATCGAATCGCGATAAGCATTAAAACCAATATGCTTCACTTCTACTTCCCAAGTACCATAGGGAATCTTTTCCAATGCGAATTTTCCAAGCTCATTGGATTTGGTGCTCATCTTAAGAAGAGGGATAGCCACAGATACCGACTTCAGCGGAAGTCCATTGCTATCATAAATTTTACCTACTACCTTACCTGTCTGCCCAAAGGAAATAAATCCGATCAGCATGAATACTGTTGTCAAGAGAACTCTGGATCCCGTCATCATTGTTTTGTTTTGATTAATTATAAATTTAGAATTGCAAATCTAATAAGTTAGATTATACTAACAAAATATTTTCTAACATTACTATTAGACGAGACTAATATTTATTAAATTTGGGCTATGATATCACAGACTGAAGAGAACTACTTAAAAGCATTATACAATCTGACTTACCTAAAAGGCGAGGCCAGCGTCAACGAGATCAGTAAACGACTGGAAATCAAAATGCCAACGGTAAATAGCATGATGAAAAAACTATCCGAAAAAGGTTTGGTTCATTACGAAAGCTACAAACCCCTCAAGCTTACTGAAGAAGGAAAAAAAGAAGCTGCGCTTATCATTCGCAAACATCGACTTACCGAAATGTATCTCGTTGAAAAAATGGGTTTTGCATGGGACGAGGTTCACCAAATCGCGGAACAGATTGAGCACATCCATTCACCTGAATTTTTCACCAAGATGGATCAATTATTGGGTTACCCGACAGTAGACCCCCATGGCTCGCCGATTCCTGATCATAATGGTGTCATGCGTTCGGAAAGCTATATCTTTCTCGATACATGCAAAACTGGAGATGTAGTGACGTTAATGGCTGTACAACCCTCTTCCAAAGAATTGTTACAATACCTGAGCGCCAAAGATCTCGAATTGGGCACAACATTAACCATCCTTTCCATTGAGCCATTCGACAACAGTATAACAGTCAGTTATGGCGATCGAACTTCAGCAGTACTCAGTAGTAAAGTAACCGCTACACTACTTGTACGCCCCATTTCTTAATAATAACTCGCTGCATTTTCGGGTCACCCGTCCATACTTCCCAGGAGTCTGAACATAGGACTCCCATTTTTTTCTAATAGCCCAAAAACCTCTTCGACACATCACCCATTTGCATCTTTTGACTAAAATATAACACTACATTTTGTTAGTCTAATCTAATTTTATAATTTAGTAAAACTAAAAATAAAATAAGTAATGATAAATAATCAGGTAATCACATTGGGGTTATTAAAAAAAGGAGAGCTTGCAAGCATCGCGGGAATAGCGACAGATTGTCGCCAGGAAATCCGACAGCGCTTGCTTGATCTAGGTTTTGTCAGGGGCGCTGAAATAAGCATCCAGAATATAAGTCCCCTTGGTGATCCGATCGCCTATAATATACACGGCACCCTGATTTCACTTCGTAAAGAGGATTCGTTACAGGTATTGATTACCCATAAATAGATGACGATGAAAAAACATACAGCATGCGAAACCTGCCAGCTGAATCCCACTTCGGATCTAAAGCAATGGGGAGCAAATTCGGGAAATTCCACCTACACTGTTGCTTTAGCGGGAAATCCCAATACAGGCAAAAGTTCCATTTTTAACGCGCTAACGGGATTAAAACAACATACGGGAAACTGGCCAGGCAAAACTGTTACGCGAGCTGAAGGAAGTTATTCACATAAAGGCGATAAATTTAAAATCATTGATCTTCCCGGTACCTACTCCTTACTTTCTACATCCGAAGATGAAGAGGTCGCCCGAGATTTTATCCTATTTGGCCAACCCGATGTCACTGTCATTGTTGTCGACGCCAGCAGGTTGCAACGCAATTTCAGTCTAGTTCTTCAAATCCTCGAAATTAGCAACAAAGCGGTCTTATGTCTCAACTTGATGGATGAGGCACGACGTCATCGGATAGAGATTGATGTACGAACCCTATCAAAGGATCTCGGTATCCCCGTTATTTCCACCAGCGCCCGTACTAAAGAAGGCCTTTCAGACCTCCTGGCGGCCATTCATCAAGTGGCTAACGGTAGTTTCCTCCCCACAAAAACAACCTCTTTTCAGTTGACAAAGCAAACCGGCACCGCCGTTGCGACAATAGCCAACCATCTCCACACGCTGGACAGCACGCTAACCAACACGAATTGGCTGGCCATGCGTCTGATCGAAGATGATAAAAGCATTATTGATGCCTTACAAAAAGGACAACTATCCAATTCCATTGACAGTGAAAACTTAGCCCCCATATTACATCACGCCACAGCATATCGGTTTAAACTAGGAGATAATTATCGAAATGAGCTGGTTGAAGCGATCTATGCAAAAGCGAGCAAACTGGTAAAAGAACATGTTTCTACAGATTCGGAAAGCTATTCATTTCGAGTAGACCGGAGTATCGATCATATCGTCACCCACCGCATCTGGGGATTTCCGATTATGTTTATGCTGCTCGGATTAATCCTTTGGCTCACCATCACAGGGGCAAATTATCCTTCACAAATGCTGTCAACACTATTGCTCGATCATGTTTATCCGTTTTTAAAAGATACGTCAACAGACATGGGTATTCCTGCTTGGCTAGGTGGGTTTCTGATTGACGGGATCTATCTGGCTACAGCCTGGGTCGTATCGGTCATGCTGCCACCGATGGCGATCTTCTTTCCATTATTTACATTGTTGGAAGATTTTGGGTACCTCCCTAGGGTTGCATTCAATCTAGACCGGATATTCAAAAAGGCGGGTGCTCATGGCAAACAAGCACTAACCATGAGTATGGGCTTTGGCTGTAATGCTGCCGGCGTTGTTGCGACAAGGATCATCAACAGTCCACGTGAAAAATTAATTGCTATCATCACCAATAACTTCTCGCTGTGCAATGGAAGATGGCCCACACAGATTTTGATCGCCAGTCTTTTTTTAGGCATTTTAGTTCCTGCCAAATGGTCTGGCTCAGTCGCCATGTTTGCTGTAATTTTCATTGCGATCCTTGGTATTGCATTTACATTTTTCACCTCCTGGCTATTATCAAAAACATTGCTCAAGGGAGAATCCTCCTTCTTTACGCTGGAACTCCCTCCTTATCGCCCGCCGAGATTCTTTCAGACATTATACAGCTCATTCATAGACCGCACATTGATCGTCTTATGGCGGGCTATCATTTTTGCTGCACCCGCTGGTGCAATTATTTGGTTGATCTGCAACATTCATATCGCTGATCAAAATATCGCGCTCTGGCTCATTCATGGCCTCGACCCGATGGGCTTATTTATAGGTCTAAATGGTGTTATTTTATTGGCTTATATCGTTGCCATTCCAGCGAATGAAATTGTTATCCCGACCATACTCATGTTAACTGCGCTCACGATAGGGAGTACCGGAGCTGGTACGGGTGTATTGTTTGAAGGCTCAGCAAATGAGGTCTCCACCCTATTACATGCGGGTGGGTGGACAACATTGACCGCCATTAATTTGATGCTGTTCAGTCTCCTACACAATCCCTGCAGCACGACAATATACACTATTTATAAGGAAACAGGAAGTCGCAAATGGACCGCAGTAGCGACATTGCTACCCGTATTTTATGGCCTGATTGTATGCTTCCTGGTAACAAAAGTTTGGTACTTTTTTGCCTAATCTTTTGACCGATGATGCCTGTCCATATACCGTGCTGATTGTTTGCAAACAGTTAAGTCTATTCGAACTAAACCTTAGCGACAAAATCCGACTATTATATGATTTTATTATTGTGATCCCATTGATAAGTGATGGGATCTCCAGTCGCTATTTCTCGCTCAAGGATCTGCGCAGGGGTGAGATGTTCCAGATACATAATGAGCGCTCTTAAACTGTTACCATGTGCGACAATAAGAACATTTTTACCTGCGTCCAACTCTGGCTGTATGAAATTCTCAAAATACGGTATCACTCGATCGTAGGTATCTTTTAAGCTTTCACCGCCCGGAGGAGCTACATCAAAAGATCTTCGCCAGATATGGACTTGTTCCACACCATATTTTTCAGCGGTTTCATCCTTATTTAGTCCTTCTAAGTTTCCGTAGCTCCGCTCGTTCAGTGCAGCATCAACGATAATCGGAATATTGGGCTTTCCGATTTCCTCAAGAATAATTTGCAAAGTATGCTGGGCACGAATTAGTGTAGAAGTAAACGCGATATCGATTGATTCATTCATTAACGCTTTCCCAGCTTGTCGCGCTTCCTGTTGTCCCAAGACTGTGATATCAATATTTTGCCAACCGGTAAAACGGTTCTCAAGATTCCATTGCGATTGTCCGTGACGGACTAAAAATAATTTTACCATTACTCCTATTATTTATTGTTTTAGCGGATAGCTACCCGAAGCAAACTTATAACCAGCACAGCAATGAGATTTATTGAAGGGGTATTGCATAGATAATCCCCTATCAGATCATTTCTATTTGTAGCTATCTATAGACAAAATAATACTTTGCGGTCTTTTGTTTTAAAGTATAGCTAATCCTCTTCATATCGCCTAAATTTTATTTATTATTCGCGTTCAAATAATTGTACCTTGAATAAATCAAAAAAAGCACATTCTTTTAGTTCGCATTTTAAAATTCAAATTCGTCTACTATAAATATTGCCCACAAAAAAAGCCTCTGGAATTACTCCAAAGGCTTTCTTATTAAGAATAGAAAAGCATTATGCTTTTTCTTCTTTTAGTGTCGATGTTTCTTTTTTGGGCTCTTTTTCTTCGAAACCTGAACGTAATATTTCATCCCATAATGACGAGCTCACACCGAATCCTTTTTCAGGATCCGAATAGTGATGTAACATATGATGCTGTTTAATGCGTTTGAAAATTCCACTCTTAAAGTTCGCATGGTGCATGGCATAGTGACATTCATCATAGATCAGGTATCCAATCATAAATCCGGAGAAAAAGCAAGCCAGGATAAACTCATTTGAAAAGAACAATGTAAATCCAAAATATACCAGCGCTGCCAAAGGGATACTTGCCGATAAAGGCATCACCAAGCGCATCCGGTCTCTTGGATAGTCATGATGTACACCGTGAAAAATGAAAGCGATCCGTTTCCCCCACTCTGAGGTCGGATGAAAGTGGAATACCCAGCGGTGGAGTGCATATTCAAATGCTGTCCAAAATGCCAAACCAAAAACAAAGTACCCAAGATATGTCATTAGGGAAACTTCTCCCCAAACCAGAGCTTTATACGAAAAGAAAACAACTACGGGTACATAGAAAATCAAAGGTACACTCCAGTGCACTTTCGTCAAAGACTCCAAAAAGTCATTTTTGAACATGCGCGTAGATTCCGTAGAATTTGAAACATAATTACGCTTTGCCATAATACTATTTTTATTATTCCCTCACAAAAATACGTATTTTAAGCACAAATGAAGAAGGTTCAAGACTAGAAAAACAAAATATTTGACCTTTTCAACAAAAAGGTTAAACACATAGTTAGGAAAATCTTAGTCTAAAACCTTTTATTTGATCTTTTAACTTAAACTTTCTTCAAATTTTGTCAATTTTGATCAAAAATACGCACGATCAAAATTGACAAAATCAAGACAGTTTCTTATTTGAAGTTGACTGTTCCGCCCGCCATTTTCTTTTCTACGCGCTGTTCTGGCTTGCCATACACATCGATTGTGCCGCCACCACGCGTTTTCGTTTCAATAGAATCGACCACATTGACTTCCGCTTTTCCACCGCCGTTCACTGTGACGATCGTGGTTTTCGTTTTAAAATCTTTCCCCTCATATTTACCACCAAAATTTGAGATAATCTCCTGTCTATCTGCTTTACCATAGAGTGCTATCGTCGCTCCGGAGGTCACTTTCACCTCAGCATTTTTTGCATCAGCATAGAGGTCCACCAACCCACCCTCCGATGCATAGAGTTTTAGCTGGTCAGATGATACGACATTATTTGATGTAGCAAATACCTTAGCCCCTTTCTTAGCCTCTATATTTTTCAAGCTTTTATAATACACTTTTACAGAGATATTTCCTCCCTGCAACATATTTAAGGTATTCATTTTTAGAGCCAAGGCACCATTTGTATTGACTACCTTTACATTCTCGTGGTTCTGACCTTCAAAGGTCACCAGGGATTCATTGGATTTGATCAGCTCTACCTGTATTTTATCTGTAGCGACAACTGAACTAAAATCGCCTACATTTTGTTTCGCCTGTCCGAAACCGACTTGGGTCATTAATAAAAGAAATGCACTAATTCCTAAAAATTTCATAGCTGTTTTATCTATATTTCCACCTTTTTGATATACTTCTCCGCCGTAGCGTGACTTATATTGCCCACAGGGATTGCATATTCATTCTGACTTATTCGAATTTCTTAATGTCAAAAAACACGCCAATCATCACTATTAAGCCCTTTTTTTAACCTATTTTGACAAAAAAAGGTGTCCTGTAATCCAGGACACCTCATATTATCATATATTTTGTTCAGCTTACAGTTTGCTGTTTACGTCTACTGCATTTAAATCAGCAAACGCCTCTTTCAAGCGAGCAACAAATGTCTCTTCACCTTTACGTAACCATACACGTGGATCGTAATATTTCTTGTTTGGAGAATCTGCACCTTCAGGGTTTCCGATCTGTCCTTGCAAATAATCGTGGTTTTTAGCTTCGTAACCTCTTACACCATCCCAAAATGCCCATTGCATATCTGTATCGATGTTCATTTTGATCGCACCATAAGAGATTGCCTCAGCAATTTCCTCTGGAGAAGAACCAGATCCACCGTGGAATACAAAGTTCACTGGTTTTTCAGCAGCAAGCTTGTATTTTTCGCGGATATATTCTTGAGAATTGTGTAAGATCACAGGTTGTAATTTTACATTACCTGGTTTGTAAACACCATGTACGTTACCGAATGCTGCAGCAACTGTAAATTTGTCAGATACTTTAGACAATTCTTCGTATGCGTAAGCAACCTCTTCTGGCTGTGTATATAATTTAGAGCTGTCCACATCTGAGTTGTCAACACCATCTTCTTCTCCACCTGTAACACCTAATTCGATCTCTACTGTCATACCTAGTGGTTTCATGCGCGCTAAGTATTTTGCAGAAATTTCGATATTCTCTTCGATTGGTTCTTCAGATAGATCCAACATATGTGAAGAGAACAATGGTTTACCATGTTGTGCGAAGAATTTCTCACCAGCGTCCAACAAACCGTCGATCCAAGGTAAAAGTTTTTTAGCAGCGTGATCGGTGTGCAAAATTACCGCAACACCGTAGTGCTCTGCCAATAAATGCACGTGTTGTGCTGCAGATACCGCACCCAATACACAAGCTTGCAAGTTGTCATTATTTAATGTTTTACCCGCATAGAATTGTGCACCACCATTTGACAATTGAATAATTACAGGAGAGTTTACTGCTTTAGCAGTTTCCATTACCGCATTGATAGAATTTGTTCCGATAATGTTTACCGCAGGCAAAGCAAATTTGTGTTTCTTTGCAACTTCAAACAACTCTTGTACTTGATCTCCCGTCAATACACCTTTAAAATCTTTTAGGCTCATATTACTGTTATTGATTTATTTTAATCTTTATTAACTCTTGAAGCTACTAAATTATTAAAAATAATTATCACTTCCTAATTTTTAAAGTGTACTAAATACACTATCAAATATTTGTTACCATAATCCTTGTACGGTGATAAAGCAGGCAGTTGTTCGTCATCCAAGATGTAGTTTATCCAGCAAGGCCAATTCAAGCCAAATCAGATAGATTGACATGCAAAGGCTCACAAACTCCCGACACTGCCTAACTATTCAACAAAAAAACAGGTCTGATAAGGCATGAAATACATCATGGATTATTTAAATTTGAGCTCACTAATATTGTAATCATTATGCTACAGGTATACGGTATCAAAAATTGTAACACAGTAAAAAAAGCCTTGACATGGTTAGAAGACAATCAGATTGCCTATCAATTTCATGACTTCAAAAAGGAAGGTGTCAGTGATGAAAAACTACAAGAATGGGAGAAAAAGGTTGACTGGCAATCACTGGTCAACAAAAAGGGTACTACCTGGAAGAAACTGACCGCAGAGGAACAAGCGGGGGTCATTGACGCAAACAGTGCCAATAATGTATTAAAGGTACACACCAGTATGATCAAACGCCCTGTGATCGAACACGGTAAGAGTATCCTACTCGGATTCAGTGAAGACGACTATAACAGCAACTTAAAATAATTGTTACAAGCTCCTTAAAAAGGAGCTTTTTTTTGCCTTATGTACTTTTCATTGTATATTGTGACCAATAAACATAATTTAATACGAACAGATATGATGAAAAGACTTGCATTGGCTTCTTTGAGCCTTGTTGCTTTGAGCTATGCTTTTCCGTCCTTTTCCCAGGAAAAAACATCCAACTATAGTTATACAGAAGCTTTTGCACCATTATTTTTCAAGAACAATGGAAATGATTATCGTTCTGCGGCCGGTAAGCCCGGGCCCGGATATTGGCAAAATGCTGCGGACTACAAGATACAGGCATCACTAAACGACCAAAATGATCAGGTAACTGGTGCAGTGGAGATTACCTATAGTAACAACAGTCCTGACAATATGGATTACCTTTGGCTTCAATTAGACCAAAATATGTTTTCACAACATGGCCGTGGTCAGTTGATTTCTCCCCTGACTAATAGCCGATATGGTGATGGAAACTCAAAATTTGATGGCGGTTACCAGATCCAATCTGTCACCGATGTCAATGGAAAAACCATAGAGCATATTATTGATGATACACGTATGCAGCTGCGGCTACCTGCCGCGCTGAAAAGTAAGGGTGGAAAAATTACATTCAAGATTACTTACCAATATACCGTGCCACAATATGGTGCTGACCGCACGGGTATCCTTGACACCAAAAATGGAAAAATCTATGCTATTGCGCAATGGTTTCCCAGACTTTGCGTATATGACGACATTAGAGGATGGAATACGCTGCCTTACACAGGACCGGGGGAATTCTATCGCGAATTTGGCAATTATCAGGTAGAGATCACAGCGCCTGCTAATCATATCGTTGTTCTAGGAGGCGAGCTCTTAAATCCACAGGAGGTATTTACAGCAGACCAATTCAAACGATATCAACTGGCGTTACGCAGTGATGAAACGGTATTGATTCGCTCAGCGGAAGAAGTGACCGCAAAAAGTTCCAGACCAAGCAAAAAAGCGTTGACCTGGAAATATCAACTCAACAATGCACAGGATATCGCATGGGCATCCTCTACTGCCTTTATATTAGATGGCGCCAAGATCAATCTACCAAGTGGCAAAAAAGCTCTTGCGCTGTCAGCTTATCCTGTAGAAAGTAACAGCAACAATGCTTGGGAGCGTTCAACAGAATACACCAAAGCTGCCATCGAAATTTATTCCAAAAACTGGTTTGAATACCCCTATCCTGTAGCGGTAAATGTTGCATCCAACGTAGGTGGTATGGAATATCCTGCCCTGTCATTCTGTGGCAATCAAGCCAAGGCAGGCTCACTCTGGGGGGTGACCAATCACGAGTTTGGCCACAACTGGTTCCCAATGATTGTCGCGTCTAACGAACGTGAACATGGCTGGATGGATGAAGGCTTCAATACTTTTATCAATGAGTTAGCGACACAAGAATTCAATAAAGGTGAATATCATCGTCCTCAGGCTAGCCGCTCGTATATTTTCACATCACAGAATCTCGAGCCGATTATGAGTACACCGCAAAATATGAAAGAGCGTAATATTGGTGCCCTTGTATATTACAAACCAGCCTATGGACTAAAATTATTGCGCAATGAGATTATCGGCAAAGAGCGCTTCGATTACGCCTTTAAAAAATACATCCAGGAGTGGGCTTTTAAACACCCGACACCAGAAGATTTCTTTAAAGCGATCGAAAACGGAACTGGTGAAAACCTCAATTGGTTTTGGCGGGGATGGTTTGTCAACAACTGGCAAATGGATCAGGCGATCAAGGCTGTTTCCTATGTCAACAATCAGCCTATGCTCGGCGCACTGGTAACTGTGGAAAATCTGGAAAAATTGCCAATGCCTATTATCGTGGAGGCAACCACCGTATCGGGCAAAAAAATAAGAAAAAAACTACCCGTGGAAATCTGGGAAAGAAACAATGTATGGCAATTTAAAATTGCGACAAACGAAGCTTTACAGTCTGTTCAGCTGGATCCCGATGACGTGATGCCAGACAAGAATCCGGACAATAATACATGGAAGGCAAATTAGCGCGATAATTCAAAATCTATTCGTTATTTTTGATAAGGAAATTCTCTGCAATGAAACCATTATGATCAAAAAATTATTCATCATGGTTTCATTGCGATAAACGAATAAAAACGGAAGGTAACAAGCTCATTTATGTATAATATATATATCCCCATGAAAGTAATACAAACGATTCTAAGCTGCTTATTGATTACGTTGGCCTCCGGACAACTATTTGCACAGGAAAAAACCAAAGGTATTATTATGGAGCTTGTCAGCGGAGAAAAGATAGAAGCTGCGCAGATCCAGAATTTACGGAGCAAAGTAGAAGTTCAGACCAACAGGGATGGATCATTTGCCATCGATGCCAATATCAATGATCTCTTATTGATCAAAGCCAACGGATATGAACAAGATACTGTATTTATTTATGATACAAGTCTACGGAGAATCTATTTGAACAGAATAAATACACCTATTGAATTGAGTCAGGTTGTCGTCGAACGGATGACTGACAGTAGACTTGCAGCTGAAATTCAACGGGAAAAAGAAGCCGGAAAATATTCGGATGCTAGCAAAAACCGCGGCGGGATCCGTATCTCCCCCAGTCGCATATTTGGCAAGGAAGGTAAACAGGCACGCTCAAACTACAAACTTCTCGTAGCGGAAATGGAAAAAAGAGCCGTTGACCGGAAGTTTACTGATAATCTTATCAAAGAGCTGACGCCTCTAAACGCTTCCGAACTAGCATTATTTAAAGAAAGATTTAGACCTTCATATCAGTTTATCCAAAACAGCAGCATAGAAACACTGCGGGTCTATATCATGGATAGTTACAAGAAATTTAACGAGAAAAAATAAAAAACGATACTTTTTATCATGTGATTGTCAGAAGGTTTTAAACTGTAATATTTTTTATTTCAGTTTAAAACCTTTTGCATTACCTTTGTGTTATCAAAATTAAAAAATCAGCAACAGGATGTTACACAACTTGAGATTTGCAACAGCTTTACATATTATGGTCCTAGCACAATTGGAAGAGTCCGAACAGTGGCTCTCTTCCGAATACATCGCGTCAAGCATCCAGGTAAATGCCGTTGTAGTCCGCAAGGAGATCGCTTCGCTGAAAGCCGCAGCTTTATTAGTCAGTAAAGAGGGCAAAGGTGGAGGGATTCGCATAAACAAGGAAAAAGAGCGCATCAGCCTTGCAGACATCTATCAAAGTACAAAACAAAATGAGCTATCGGGTAAATTTAACAATCCCAATCCAGCTTGTATTGTAGGTAAAAACATCAATGCCAAATTGCAGGATCTTTATCAGGAAGTCGACACTGATATTGTAGCGCGTTTGGGAAAAATGACGCTGGTTGATTTCAGTAAAACATTTAATTAAAAACACACATGAAAGTAGCAGTAATTGGATCCACAGGATACGTAGGAACACACCTTGTCAAAGAATTGGTTGACCGCAACTACCAGGTCGTAGCACTAGCTCGTCATACAGATAGCATTCCATCGAACGACAAAATAACGAAAGTACAGGTTGACATCAACAATCATGAACAGTTGGTAAACGCTTTAACAGGCGTTGATGTAGTTATTTCAGCATTTAATGCGGGCTGGACTAACCCTAACCTTTACGAAGATTTTACCCAAGGTGCTTTAGCAATTCAACAAGCCGTTAAAGATGCGGGCGTTAGACGATTTATTGTTGTTGGTGGAGCTGGAAGCTTATTAATTGATGGCAATCGTCTGGTCGATTCACCAGATTTCCTGAGGGAAATCAAACCTGGAGCTTTGGCAGCAGCAGATTATCTTGATACCATTCGCAAGGAAGAACAGCTGAACTGGACGATGATCAGCCCCGCCATAGAGATGAATCCGCATGCTGGCGGTACACGCACGGGCAATTATCGCACGGGTTTGGATGCGCCGGTATTTGATCAAGAAGGGCGTTCGAGACTATCAGTTGAAGATCTTGCCGTTGCCATCGTGGACGAGATCGAGAACAAACAGTTTACAAACAAACGTTTTACAGCTGCCTACTAATCGTGCTACAATCGTTTGATTTAGATTTTATACAAAATTTTATTACAAAAGGGAAGCGCAATCTTCCCTTTTGTCGTTGATATCATTTATATTTGACATTAATTAAACAATTAAAAAGCTAAATAATCGAAAAAGAATTAATCCTATGCTATTTAAAAAATCGATTCCTAAACTGATTGCTGAGGCAAATGAAAATGGTGAACATACACTGAAACGAACATTAACAAGTGGCGGATTAATTGCGCTAGGCGTTGGAGCTATCATTGGAGCAGGGCTATTTTCCCTAACCGGAATTGCAGCTGCAGAGAATGCTGGTCCCGCTGTTATCCTATCTTTTATTATCGCTGCCGTTGGTTGTGCTTTTGCTGGTCTCTGTTATGCCGAATTTGCATCCATGATTCCGGTCGCTGGAAGCGCCTACACCTATTCTTATGCAACTATGGGTGAGTTCGTTGCCTGGATCATCGGATGGGACCTTGTATTGGAGTACGCACTAGCGGGTGCTACTGTAGCCGTCAGTTGGTCGCAATACTTTAATCAGCTCCTGATGATTTTCCACATCCATCTACCCGACGCACTGCTGAAAGGCCCCTGGGAAGGTGGTATGGTTAATTTACCAGCCATCATTATCGTATGCTTGCTTTCGCTGCTATTAATGCGTGGAACACAGGAATCATCACGCGTAAACAATATCCTAGTGATCCTAAAAGTAGGCGTTGTATTGATTTTTATTGCGTTAGGATGGAGCTTTATCAACCCTGCAAACCACGATCCTTTTATCCCGGTAAATGCTGGTGAGGAAATGGTCAAAAATGGACAGCAAGGCTTTTGGGCTTTTCTAAAGAGCGATGACTTCGGTCATTTCGGAATCAGCGGTGTATTGCGTGCAGCAGGTGTTGTATTCTTTGCTTTTATTGGTTTTGATGCTGTAAGTACGGCTGCTCAAGAGGCGAAAAATCCGAAAAAAGGAATGCCAATTGGTATCATCGGATCATTAATTATCTGTACCCTTCTTTATGTATTGTTCTCTTATGTAATGACAGGTATTGAAAATTATACCATGTTTAAAGGCGATGCCAAACCAGTAGCTACAGCATTTGCGAAAACAGGATATCATTTTCTGAATACAGCATTAATTATTACGATTATTGCAGGTTATACATCTGTTATTCTTGTCATGTTACTCGGACAAAGCCGGGTATTCTATTCCATGAGTAAAGATGGCTTGCTTCCAAAAATATTTTCTGATCTTTCCAAAAGACAGACTCCTTGGAAAACAAATGCAATCTTTATGGTATTCGTAAGTATCTTCGCTGGATTTGTTCCTGTTTCCGACCTTGGTCACATGGTGAGTATAGGTACCTTATTTGCCTTTACATTGGTTTGTGTAGGGATATTGGTACTCCGCAAAACCGATCCCAATCTAGAACGTCCATTCAAAACACCTCTAGTTCCTTTTGTTCCGGTTATGGGTATCATTGTCTGTGTACTGATGATGGCCTCACTACCTATCGAAAGTTGGGAACGTCTGGCAATCTGGTTGGCCCTAGGTCTATTGATTTACTTCGTCTACGGTAAAAAGCATAGTGTTATCCGCAAACAACACCGAGATCAACAAGGTATAGAATAATAGAGACAAACACGATCTATTGACACTTGTCTCCATATAAACAAATCGGGCTTCTTAAAAAAGAAGCCCGATTTGTTTATATCTAATTATCATGTGTTTTTGAATTCGCCTGCCAAATAAGCTATAATGCGCTCAACTTAAAATAGCCATTTGCAATTACATCCTCTTTCAACCCGGTTTTGGGAACAATCTGAATATGATATTTTATTTTATCCGCATCAAGCAACAGATCTTCTATTTCATAAATATCATCCACATCCAACCCATATTTATCATCAATATGAGCTGTGCTATGGTGCTTCCAAAAAACGGTGCGTTTGGCCTTCTCTGTAGCTTTAGCCAAATTGGGGGCAACAATCAGTTCCTTATAATGAAATTCATCAAACTCATTTGGCTTATAGCCCCCCAGGTTGACAAAAAATAATTTCAACTCAGTATCCGACACTGTAGAATTATTTTTTTCTACCACCTTAATTTCATACTCTCCGATTTTATTAACCACACGGTAAGCATCAATATGAATTTTACCATCAGCATCAGGCCAGAAATCTTTAATTGGGTCTATAAAATCCTTCAGTTCATTACCGATTCCAAAAAAGATATCATGCTGTTCTGTACGTCTATTTTTCGGTTTACAACCGATCAAAATCATAAATAATTTCATATGCAAATAATCTGTCTTTGAAAGGCTATATGGAATATCCAGGTTATTTTCATCAGTGTTTGTGCTTTCCAATCATGGATATTTCATAACTTAAGCCCATTAAACAATAAAAATAACGATTATCCACCACATTTAATACAGATAAAGACCTGACTATGAGTAAAATTTTCCTATCATTTACGTTACTATTCCTGTCTTTGTATTCTTTCGGGCAAAAACGAAGTACAGATAAAAAACTGGAAAAACAGATAAAACAGCTTATTCAGGGTTTTCAGGGAGAAGTAGGTATTTATGTGCATGACCTAAAGAAACACAAGGAAGTCAACATCGGAGCCGATAGTATCTTTCCTACAGCAAGCGTTGTCAAGATCCCAATTTTAGTGGGCGTCTTTGATAAAATTGAAAAAGGACAGCTGCAATTGGACCAAGAGTATGTCTATCGTGAAAGTCAAAAGTATGGTGGCTCGGGTCTGATGCAATTTTTTAAGGACAGCAGCAAAGTTGATCTCAAAACACTCGTCGCTCTCATGCTGTCCTATAGTGACAATGTAACAAGCATCTGGAATCAAAAGCTTGCTGGTGGTGGAATAGCAATCAACAAGTTGATGAGCGACCTTCAATTACAGCATACCCGTGTCAATTCACAAACCGAAGGAAGAAAAGCTGATTGGGAAAAATACGGTTGGGGACAGACGACAGCCAAGGAGATGGCAGATCTCCTAACTTTGATCCGTCAGGGAAAAGTAGTCTCAGTAAAATCTTCGGATCGGATGTATCGTTTTCTGGGCAATATGTTCTATGATGAAAGAGCGCTTTCCCAGATTCCTGCTACAGTCAAGGCAGCCTCTAAAACTGGTTCCTTGGATGATGTACGTAACGAAGTTATTTTGGTCAATGCACCTAAGGGAGACTATGTATTCAGTATATTCACCAAAAACAATCAGGATAAGAGCTGGGGTAAAACCAATGCTGCAGAAGTATTGACACGCAATCTCTCCAAATTACTGTGGGATTACTACGGCAAATAATTTGTTTACCCGATTGATTAAGCCTGCCTGCACCGCAGCACAACGATGATATAGGCCTTCGGCAGCGCTAAATTTGATACAAATGGCAGCATAGTTGCTGTTATTTCTATACAGATTATTGCATTAACTATCTAAACCATTTCAAGTAATATTGGATATGCTGCTGTAACGACGATTAGCGTCCCTCCCATGCTGGTACATCGCGGTGATATCCGCTCCAAAAGCTGATCATTAATGACTGTCAACACAAATAAAAGAACATAAAAAACGGAGGCTGAAACAGTCTCCGTTTTTTATGTTTAAGTAAGCGAATTAGTTTTTCAACGCATCACTACCATTTCTGGCTTTGCGGCCACTATTCTCATTTACTTTTTAAAAGCATCTTTCACATCTTTTGCAGCTTCTTTTGTACCGGAAGCAACATCCTTAGCGACCTTTTTAGTACCATCAGCAACATCACCAGCCACTTTTTTAGTACCATCTGCTACATCTTTTGCTACATCCTTAGTTTTATCGGCGGCTTTATTCGCTGCATCTACCGTAGCATCTTTCGCGTCTTTCAAACCTTCTTTTACGTCCTGACCAGCATCACGCAATGCAGTTTTAGTTTTCTCCCAAGCTGTGTTAGCCTCTTCCGAAGCCGCACGAGCCTTCTCTTCTGCAGCCTTATCACCTTTGGCGATTGCTTCATCTAAAGCCTTCTTAGCTTCCTCAGCTTTCAAACGCGCAGTTTCTTCGGTGTTCTTTAAATCTGCTATTGCTGCATCTACATGCTCACCTACTGTTTGTGCAGTATCTGTAGTGTCTGACGCTTTCTTCTCCGAATTATTGCAAGAAGACATTACCAATGCTCCCGCTACTACTGCTAAAAGTGCAATTTTTTTCATTAGAATATTTGTTTTTTAATGGCAAGAAGTCATCAAGAGCTTATATTTATCCTTTTTGGAGCCTATCAACTGCATGATGTTTTCATGTAAGTTTGTAATTATATGATTAACTAGTCTTCAATTTACAACTTCTATGCCAAATAGAAAAACTTATTGTTTTGGGTAAATTGTTCCCTTCGCCGCTTCCAATGTATTTTTCAATAATCCAACGATGGTCATTAAACCCACACCGCCCGGTACCGGAGTAATCCAGGAAGCTTTAGGTGCGACATGCTCAAAGTCCACGTCACCATATAATTTAAACCCAGATTTAGTTTCAGTAGATGTTTCTCTATTGATACCCACATCAATTACCACAGCCCCCTCTTTGACCATATCTGCAGTAACAAAATTCTTTCTACCGATAGCGGCCACGACGATATCACCACGCAAGACCTCAGTTTTAAGATCTTTCGTACGACTATGTGTTAACGTAACAGTACAGTTTCCAGGATTGGCATTACGAGCCAATAAGATGCTCATCGGCGAACCAACAATATTGCTTCGGCCTACCACCACTGCATGTTTACCCGCTGTCTCGATCTTGTAATAATCAAGCATCAACATAATACCATAAGGCGTCGCTGGGATAAAACAAGGAAGATTACGCTGCATACGACCCAAGTTGATCGGGTGAAATCCATCCACATCTTTGCGATAATCAATTGCTTCGGTAACTTTGTCCGGGTCAATATGTTTTGGTAAAGGCAATTGAACGATCAGACCGTCGATCGTATCATCTTTGTTGATTTCTTTGACCTTAGCGATCAATTCCTCTTCGCTGATACTTTCATCGTAACGGATATTTGTAGATTCAAAGCCGACCAATTGACAATTGCGCATTTTGCTGGCTACATAGGTCTCACTACCACCATCATTACCAACAAGGATAGCCACCAAATGCGGTTTACGGCCAGTTTGCGTTGTAAATTCAGCCGCGTCCAGCGCAATTTGTTCTTTGATTTTTTCGGAAACTAGTTTACCATCTAATAGATTCATGTTTAGGAGATTTGATTGTATTTAAAAGGAGCCCAAGAGCTCCTTTATTTTATATAATTTAAAATATTATTAATCCAATTTCAATACCGCCATAAATGCAGATTGCGGAATTTCTACGTTCCCAACCTGACGCATGCGTTTTTTACCTTTTTTCTGTTTTTCCAACAATTTACGTTTACGCGAGATATCACCACCATAACATTTTGCAGTTACATCCTTACGCAAAGCAGAGATCGTTTCACGTGCGATGATCTTCGCCCCGATAGAAGCCTGGATACGGATCTCAAATTGCTGGCGAGGTAGAAGTTCTTTCAGTTTCTCACAGATTTTCTTACCAAAATCATAGGCATTGCTTCGGTGAATCAATGAAGACAAAGCATCCACAGGTTCATCGTTCAATCGGATATCCAATTTAACCAAATCCGAAGTACGGTAACCGATCTGATGATAGTCAAATGAAGCGTAACCTTTGGAAATAGTTTTCAACTTGTCATAGAAGTCAAATACAATCTCACCCATTGGCATCTCAAAAACCAACTCCACACGATCCGAAGTCAGGTAATGCTGATTCATGATTGTACCGCGTTTTTGAATACACAAAGACATGATCGGTCCCACGAAATCCGATTTCGTAATAATATTAGCTTTGATATAAGGTTCTTCAATCGAATCCAATTTACTTGGATCAGGCAAGTCTGAGGGATTATGTACAATCACTTCTTCCTTATCCTTTGTCATATAGGCTTTATAAGATACGTTGGGCACGGTAGTAATTACCGTCATATCAAACTCTCTTTCCAAGCGTTCCTGAATAATCTCCATGTGGAGCATACCCAAGAAACCACAACGGAAACCAAAACCTAAAGCTGCTGAAGACTCCGGTTCGAACACCAAAGAAGCATCATTCAATTGCAGACGGTGCATTGATTCACGCAATTCCTCGTAGTCTTCGGTATCCACAGGATAGATACCAGCAAAGACCATTGGTTTCACCTCTTCAAATCCTTGGATTGCCGCACCGCAAGGGCGGTCTTTATGGGTAATGGTATCCCCCACTTTCACTTCACGAGCTTCCTTGATACCAGAAATAATATAACCTACATCCCCAGTCTTGATGACTTCTTTTGGCACTTGATTGAGCTTCAACGTACCGATCTCATCTGCAAAATACTCTTTGCCAGTCGCAACGAATTTTACTCTGTCCCCTTTGCGGATCTCGCCATTTTCAACTTTGAAATAGGCCATGATACCGCGGAATGAGTTGAATACAGAGTCGAAAATCAAGGCCTGTAGTGGTGCATCAGCATCACCTACAGGATGTGGAATCCGTGCAACGATCGCTTCCAGGATATCTGGAACCCCAAGACCGGTCTTTCCAGAAGCAGGAATAATTGCATCGCGCTCACCACCGATCAAATCGACGATTTGATCTTTTACCTCTTCAGGCATCGCCCCCGGAAGATCCATCTTATTTAAGATCGGGATAATTTCCAAGTCATGCTCTAAAGCCAAATATAAGTTTGAGATTGTTTGTGCTTGAATCCCCTGTGATGCATCCACAATTAACAAGGCCCCTTCACAGGCAGCGATAGAACGGGATACTTCATATGAAAAGTCAACGTGTCCAGGAGTATCAATCAGGTTCAAGATATATTCCTGACCATCTTTTTTATAATTCATTTGGATGGCGTGACTCTTGATCGTAATACCACGTTCACGTTCCAAATCCATATTATCAAGTAATTGTGCCTGTGCTTCGCGTTGACTGATGGTATTGGTATACTCTAAAAGGCGATCTGCCAAAGTACTTTTGCCATGGTCAATATGCGCAATAATACAGAAATTACGAATGTGCTTCATATAGGATTTTTAAACTCTTTTGCTAAAAGGCAAAGATACCTTTTTTTATACATATTTATAGAATCAAGTATATTTTTCGTTTATGGGATAAGGTAGGACGAAAAGATTTGCTATAGACATGAGCCACAAGCAAAAAGCATTTTCATTTTTAGTCGGCTATCGCGTAGGAAAAATGCTTTTGGTTGCGGGTCACCTTATCCATATCCCAGGCGATCTTACCTTTAAATTGTTCTGAACGTATTGGACAGTCCGTCACCTGGCAATAACGGCAACATTGTGGGAGACAAGGATCCGCATGTACAAAAAACTCGGTGCGAACAGACATTTCCTTATTGACAATCTTATCGACAGCCGAAATTTCATCGTGTACCTTCACTAAATCAAGGTAACGGGGCAAAGTAAGGTGGCAATCCACATGCAGTTCGTTGCCATAGCGCTGCACCCGAAGATTATGCACATCAATCCACTCCGCTTTACGGTTACGTTCCAAAATAGCCACCACATCCTGCACAAGCTCGGTATCCGATTCATCCATCAGGCCACCGATAGACTGCCGCAGCAATTTGTAGCCATTGAATAAGATAAAAAGTCCCAATATAATGGAGATTACCACGTCGATCCATTGGAATCCCGTAAGCTTCATCAGAAGTAAACCCAATATCAAGCCGATTGTACTGTAGGCATCCACCTGCAGGTGTTTGCCATCCGCCACCAAGGTAATAGACCCCAAGGCACGCCCTCTTTTCATGATATAAAGTCCCACAGCAAAATTGATCAGCGAGGTAATTCCGATCAAATAGATCCCTTGTTCGAGATGCGTAATTTCTGCCGGGAAAAAGATATTGTAACAGGCTTTTGCCAAAATAATCGCACCAGCGATAAAGATCAGCCCGCCCTCAAGGAAAACAGAGAAAAACTCAACTTTACCATGTCCATAAGGATGGTTTTCATCTTTAGGTTGTGCAGCAAGGTAGATGCTATAAAATGCGAAACCTGAGGCCACAACATTGACGATACTCTCGGCAGCATCTGTAAAGATGGCGCTGGAATCTGTTAAAAAATAGGCAACAAACTTAATGATCATTAAGCCTATTCCCGTAAACAGCGATAATAAAACCAATCTTGTTTGTCTCGACATGACCTGTATTTTGTAGGACAAAGGTAAAGATATAACGCCAAATCAAATTGATTAGTTTTACACATCAACAGCACAAAGATGTCAATATTTGTAGGCTAAATCGCTTCAAGCGCTTTTTGTTACCAAAGCACCAATAAAAACAGCCCTTTTCTTTGTAAATTTTCAAAAATAAAGACAATTATTTGCGACGTATATAATATCTTTGTCTTACCATGAGCACATCATCATACTTATCAGACAGGATAAATAATTTGTCCGAATCGGCTACACTTAAAATGACCAAGTTGGGCCGCGAATTAGCAGCAAAAGGCGTTAATGTAATTAGCCTTAGCGTAGGTGAACCTGATTTTAACACGCCTGAACATGTAAAAGATGCAGCAAAGAAGGCCCTGGATGAAAACTGGACACGTTATTCGCCAGTACCCGGTTACCCTGAATTGCGTCAGGCGATTGTGAATAAATTGAAGACAGAGAATAATCTGGACTATGATATTTCGCAGATCGTTGTTTCAACAGGAGCAAAACAATCCCTGTCTAATGTGATCTTAACATTGATCAATCCAGGTGATGAAGTAGTTATTCCTACACCATATTGGGTATCCTACTCAGAGATGGTTGTTTTAGCAGAAGGAAAATCAGTATTTATCAATACCGAGATCGAAAATAACTTTAAGATTACACCAGCACAATTGGAAGCGGCTATTACGCCAAAAACCAAACTGTTTATGTTCTCTTCACCAAACAATCCAACTGGAACAGTTTATAGTAAAGATGAACTAGCTGCATTGGCTCAAGTTTTCGAGAAGCATCCACAGATATTCATTCTATCTGATGAGATCTATGAGCACATCAACTTTGTGGACAAACACGAATCCATTGCACAGTTTGACAGCATCAAAGACCGTGTTATTATCATCAATGGTTTCTCAAAAGCATTTGCAATGACAGGCTGGCGTTTGGGTTATATTGCAGCCAACAAAACTATCGCGGCAGCAAATGATAAATTGCAGGGCCAGACAACTTCAGGTACTTGCTCGATTTCACAACGTGCAGGTATTGTTGCATACGAACAAGGATTAGAGTCAGTCAACAAGATGAAAGAAGCCTTTGCGCGTCGTCGTCAATTGGTATTTGATCTATTGAGTGATATCCCAGGAGTACGCACTAATCTTCCAGAAGGTGCTTTCTATTTCTTCCCTGAAATTTCATCCTTCTTTGGCAAAAAAGACCAAGATGGCAATATCATCAAAAATTCATCTGATCTAGCTTTATATTTATTGAATGTTGGTCACGTCGCAACCGTAGGCGGTGACTCTTTTGGTAATGACAACTACATTCGTTTATCTTATGCTGCTTCTGACGAAAGTCTGATCGAAGCATTAAAGCGAATCAAAGAAGCATTAGGCAAATTAGCATAATCAATACACCCTATACTGAATGGGCTATCCAAGAAAATTGGATAGCCCATTTTTTTATCAATCCCAGCTGTATCAATCCCGCTGTATTTTCCACAACGGTATATTCAAATAGGTCCTTTTATTTGATATGCTCCATCACCTCAATGAATTTCTTTCCCTTATTCTTCGGATCAAAAAGCATTTTTTCTACCTTATCCAGCTCAAGAGCCTCGAGATGACTAGGTAACAGACTCTCTTTCATCAACTTCAACAATTGATCCCAGTCCGCACGATTGATCTTATGATGGATCAATTGCATCATCTGGACGGCATTGCGGTATTCCTTGCTCGTTTTCAGTTCCTCCACCATATCCATCCAGTCACCATAAGTGAAAAGCCTATTTTTTACCTTTTGCAATTGTAAGGCTTGCATCTTGACCATATCATAGCCAAGCAGCATCTCCGTGACAGAATCAATCTCCATACAGCTAGCGATTTTAGCATAATCTTTTGGGAACTCCACCCGTGCATCGTCATCCAGAAGCTTACAGAACGCTGGTACCTCCTTTTTCAGGGAATCACAGTTCTGCTGTGCATGTAGCTCCATGGTCATGATCAGGACTAGTCCGATCGCTAACATCCGCAGATAAATAGATTTCAATTTCATGCTTCAAAGATACCCATTTTTGGGAAATATCATCCATAGCACATAATTCACAATGATTTTGGCGCTTCAGCCAAATATTTATTACATTTACCTTTATGAGTATTTTAACAGAAAAATTCAAAACGAAGCACGATACGGCTCCGTTTTCACAGATAAAAAACGAAGATTATATCCCTGCATTTGATGCAGCAATTCAAAAGACAAAAGATGAGGTTGACGCCATTGTCAACAATCCTGAAGCAGCTACATTTGACAATACCATTGCAGCGATGTCCTATTCCGGACAGACCTTAGACAGGTTGTCCAGTATCTTTTTCAACCTCCATTCTGCGGAGACCAATGATGAACTCGAAAAGATAGCACAGGATGTCGCCCCTAAATTATCCGCTTTAGGCAATGACATTACGCTAAACTTTGACTTGTTCAAACGCGTAAAAGCGGTTTACGATCAGAAAGATCAACTGTCACTTACCACAGAACAAACAACGTTATTGGAAAAATCCTACAAAGATTTTGTCCGCAATGGCGCGCTGTTGAACGATGAGCAGAAAGAACAGTTGCGTGCAATTGATGCCGAACTATCGCTTTTAAAATTAAAATTCGGTGAGAATGTTCTTGCTGAGACCAACGCCTACCAGCTGCTGGTTAGCGAAGAAAAAGATCTGGCGGGACTTCCAGAGGGAGCCATTGAGGCAGCCCAGGCATTAGCTAAAGCCAACGAAAAAGAGGGCTGGTTATTTACCTTGGATTTCCCAAGTTATCTGCCCTTCGTCACTTATGCCGATAACCGCGAATTGCGTCGGGAGATCACCCTGGCAGCGGGGCGCAAGGCCTTTCAGGACAATGAGTACAACAACGTTCAAAATGTATTGAAAATCGTAAAACTACGTTTTGAACGCGCCAAATTATTAGGTTATGCAACCCATGCAGATTTTGTGTTAGCTGAGCGCATGGCACAAAACCCAACAAAAGTAACCGAGTTTCTGAACGATCTGCTTGGAAAGGCAAAACCGGCAGCACAACATGAGTTTGCTGAATTAGGTGCCTTCGCTAAGAAACTGGACGGTATCGAACAGCTTGAGAAATGGGATGGCGCTTACTATGCGGAGAAACTAAAACAGGAACGTTTTAATCTGGATGATGAAAAGCTGAAACCTTATTTTAAGCTCGAAAATGTGTTGCATGGTGCATTTGAGGTTGCCCACCGACTATTTGGTATCAATTTCAAAGAAGTCAACGACATTGAAACCTATCACGAAGAAGTTCAGACTTTTGAAGTCACCAAAGATAATGGTGAATTGGTAGCGATCTTCTATGCCGATTTCTTTCCACGTAAAGGGAAACGAAATGGTGCCTGGATGACATCCTTCAAGCCACAGTATGTGCAAGATGGTAAACAAGAACGTCCGCATGTATCTATCGTATGCAATTTCACACGTCCAACAGCGACTAAACCTTCCCTATTAACCTTTCAGGAAGTAACAACCCTATTTCACGAATTCGGTCATGCCCTACATGGCATGCTTGCAGATACGATCTATCCAACCTTATCTGGTACCTCAGTCTATTGGGATTTTGTTGAGTTACCAAGTCAGGTAATGGAAAACTGGTGTTACGAAAAAGAAGCCTTGGAACTGTTTGCCAAACATTATGAAACCGGAGAAGTGATTCCAATGGAACTGGTGGAAAAAATCCGTGAGAGCGCATCTTTTCTGGAAGGAATGGCCACGATGCGCCAACTAAGCTTTGGCCTGTTGGATATGGGTTGGCATGGACAAGACCCAAGTGCCATTGCTGATCTGAAAGCATTCGAAGATGAACAATTCGCATCCACCAAGTTATACCCTGATGTGAAAGAGAATGCGATGAGCACAGCCTTTTCCCATATTTTTAATGGCGGTTACTCATCAGGCTACTACAGCTACAAATGGGCTGAAGTACTGGATGCAGATACTTTTGATTATTTCAAACAAAATGGCATTTTCAATGCCGATATTGCCCATAAATTTCAGGACAATATCTTATCCAAAGGGGGTACAGAACATCCAATGGTGCTCTATAAGCGATTTAGAGGACAGGAACCGTCTGTTGAGCCTCTACTCAAACGAGCAGGATTACTTAAATAAAAGGCAGTATCAAAAGTCAATCTTTGTGATTGACGGCAATGATATTTTTACGAATCCGTCCAATGATTAAATAAGGTCCAAGTTCGATTCCGAATTTAGACGTGCCCCAAAAAGTTAGACACTTATTTTGGGGCATTTCTATGAGCAAAAAACAGAAATATGATTTGGAGTTTAGGTTACGCTTAGTAACTATTATTCTACAAGGTAAAGAGAGCATTTGCAGCCTTGCAAAAAACGAAGGGTTAAGTAAATCCAATTTACAATATTGGCTTAGGCTTTATGAATACTATGGTGAACAAGGATTGCATGGAGTGGCAAAAAAGTCATTCACGGAAGAAGAAAAAGTCCATATAATTCAAGAATATCAGACAATATTGAACCCTATTTCCGAATTCTAGTCCAGCTAAATGGCAAACTACACAAATCTGCTCCAATACCACCTACCTTATTTTTAAAACATCCCTTTCCACCTCAATAATGCGATTGACGTAACTGACTACAACAAATCATAAAGAATTTAATATATTCACCATTTATTAATTCTTCAAAAAGATAGAAATTAGGATCAATCCAAACAGCCCCATAGCATGAGTGAAATCAACTTTTTATTACGCGATAAAAACCGGCGCAAATTTTTCTTCAAATGCATTTTAATCGGTCTCCCCATATTGATCGGCCTGGCATTATTGATCAATTATATGGAAGATAGTTCAGCTGCCAAAGGTACTCCGAACGACAAAGGTGGGATGGACTATTACTTTAGGGATGCCGTTATCGAAACCGCTCCGGATGTACTTTGCAAACTGATTCCAATGTATCCCAATGGTAAAATCACCTATTACAACTTTTCCACCGATCAAACGGATAATCCAGCTGGAGACCTATTTCTGTTTACAGCCGATTCCTTTGAAAAGGTGAAAGCATTCTATCAGGAAAAAGGAAAGATAGTTGATGATGGGACAGATACATTTGTCTGTGATATTGGTGGAAAGAAAATAACCTTAAGCAAATTCACAACCAAAGAAGACGACCCAGTTCAGGGTGAAAATAAGATCAATATTTCATTTTAAATTTTGCGGCAGCGGGCCCCATTACTTCGAAATTTATCATTAATCAACAATTAAGTTTGAAGCCCAAGCGCAGTTCGTTATTCGTGCTACAGTTTGAGCACATGACACCTTGCCGCTATTTATAACAGGGTACTCCCCAAATAAAAGCTGTCTGTGTTGATTTATCATCAAAAAAGCTGTATCTTTGTAAAACATAATTGGGGTTGACCGGAATTGACAGGATGGAGACGGTTATGTAAGCATGTAGTGCGTTGTTAGTAGAGCACTTTAATCGGAACTTTCAGAATTACAACTGGCGAAGAAAACTACGCCTTAGCTGCTTAAGTTAGACTTAACATAGCTATTTGTCCCGTTAGATCCTGTTCTTTGGTTTAACATTCGGGGCATCGAACGATAGAACTGGCAAGTGTGATGTTGCTAAGCACTTGTGAGAAACAGCAACTACGGCGTACGGTATAGGTAAGCGACTCACCTTCCCTCGCTCGACAATCAAAGAGAAGCTAAACATGTAGAAAGCGTATACAGTACCATGACTGGACGAGAGTTCGAATCTCTCCAGCTCCACTTGACGGGATAATTTTTCAATTATCCCGTTTTTTTGTATAATACAAATAACCCATTTCTCTCATTTTCAATTCATTACGAACAAAAGTCCCCATAATATACGGAGTTCGATAGATACCGTTTTCATAGTATAAAAAGTCACCGAACACCATTTTAATGAGTTCCTGCTTTTCTATTGTGTTAGCTTCTGTATAGACGTAATTTAGGTCTGAAAGATAAAATAATTGATCTCTTAACAATGAATATGTCTTATCTCCATTATGTCTTAACTTATCTATTTGTTCTTTAAGAGATTCTTTTTTTATAGTCAACTCATTATGCCATCTTTCATATGTATCGTGTTGAATCCGATTTGTAATCCATTTTTCTTCGATTGACATAAGTTTTTCGCCAGTCTGCTCGTATTCTATTTGGCGTTGTTTTAATAATGTTTTATGTTCTCTTAAAGTTATATCCATCTCGATCTCACTCTTCTCCTTTATACTGGATATTAATTTTTCAGGAAGACTCATTAATTCTAAAGCGCCGGATAATTGTCTGTGAGCTCTCTCAGCATTTATATTATTATGTGAACTAGCAATACTACATTTATAGTAATAATAGTATGTTCCCATTTTACCTTTGCTTGCTGCACCTGTTAATAGTTTTCCACAATGGCAGCGTAAAGCACCACGTAACGGAATCTGGTCGTCATAAATTTTCCTTTCTTTATTACCTCTTTTTATTTTTTCATTTACTAATTTCCAAGTCGTTGCTTCAATAATTGGTTCGTGATTTTTTAAAGGGAATAATCCACCTGGATTTTGTTTCCATGCTTTGACTTGGTGAAAGCCATAATACAAAGGATTTGTCAGTATTCTTTCAACGGCAGTAGTTGCCGTGCGATTTAATCCCATTTCTAAAGCCTTTTCCTTTATTTTGTATAAAGCAACTCCAGCTATATAAGCATCATAAATATATCTAACGACAATTGCTTCACTTTCATCAACTACTAGACGACGTTCCCCATTATTACCCTCCTTTTTATAACCGAATGGAGCCCGCCCGCCTTGAATCCAAAGACCTTTAACTGCTTTGGCTGTATAGATTCCTGCATTTATATCATTCTGTCTTTTTATACTTTCAGAATTGCCCATTAAAAATTCAAGCCCCATTATAAAGAATGAATTATGATCCATACAATCATAAATTGATCCTCTACTAGCGCTTACAATTCTAACATCGTAAAGCGATTGAATCTTGGTAACCATATTAATAGCGTCACCTGTAATTCTACTAAATCTTGTTAATTCAGCTACAACCAAGTAATCAATTTGATCATGGTTCTTTTTGATAAAGTCAAAAAGAACCTTAATATCTGGCCTGTCAAAGTTTCGTGCAGAGTGTCATTCGTCGATAAATGTATCCACTATTTCCACACCACTATTATTCATCCATTGACTTGTTATCAAATCCTAACGTTCGATACTATGTAAACTTTGACCATCACTGCTGTATCTTAAATAGCGTATACCCTTTTTCATTAGCCTCCTTTATTGCTTTGTTAACCAAAATTTTAACAATTAAATTTACTAATTTTTCATCATTTTTTATTTTTAGGTCTGCTATAGAATTGTCTTTTTTATCCACTTTATCAAGATTGCTGCTATCTTTTAAAACTATATTTTTTGACATAACTGATATTATATTAAATCCATTTTTTTTTATAGAAACTCTTTCCCACCCAACTTAAGTAGAGGCTTGAATAACACATATCACTGTAAACCTAATTTTTCAATATTATTATTTTTAGTAATTGAACAATTTCAAATTGCCCATTTTTAGAATCTAAAATCATAAAAAAGTAGTCTAAATATTAGTGGGTAAATAATTATTGTCTTTGAGTTTTGACAAGCTGTAAATAATATATTAGTAAACTAAGTGTTCGTATTGGTCAAACTTGAGTTTGTCGAGAATTTTTGATTAATAAAGGCTTCAATTGTATCTTTTAGCATTCAATCAGTAGCTCATGAAGAAACCAAATAAAAAAATAGAGTGTTCAAAGCTAGTAATCGGGTCGGTACTAAAAAAACATAGAATACAACATGGTTATACACAAAATGAAATAGCTGATTTAATACATGTCTCTAGGCCGTGTTATTCGTCATGGGAAAATGATTACCATGAAATACCATTATCCAAATTACTTCAACTCGCAGAATGCTATAATTTGGAATTAATGTCATTTATTGCGGAAATCATACAAGAAGATTCAAGCATTCATGATAATCAGGAAAATATAATTGCTAAACAAATAACGAATCTAAATTCGGACATAAATCAAATGAAGGAATTGTTAGGTGAGATCCTAATTAAACAAAACGATGGTTACTTCATTTAGATTAATCATAATCTTTTTTATTCTAGGTTTCATAAGTATATTTTCTAAAAGAAACTTAAATTTTCAATTGAACCAAAACTCAGCGGAAAGCTCGTTAGAGATATCCTTTTCTACCTTTAAAACAACACCTGAAGAAACCGAACAATATGTTACCTCAAAAATTGAAAACGCTTTATCTAGAATAGATAATATCAAAACAATTAGCTCCTTTTCAACCGAGGACAATGGCTCTATAAAAGTTTCTTTTAATACCACCTCCAGCCTATCGCAAAAAAGATTCGATATACTATTAAATCTAAGGCAAGTTTTTGAAGACTTACCCCCCGGAACAACTTTTCCGATCATATCACAAATAGGACAAGGATCAGAAAAACAACCTTTAATATCATATTCCATAGCCGGAATAAGCAATTCAGAGATCAATTCTATAAAAACAATTTTTGAAAAAATATTTAGAAACAATGATATCCCAGCTACATTGGAAGTTACTGGAGGAAGCAGAAAGATTATTCAAATTGAATATGATAAAAATCGAATGTTTTCAAGAAAGATTGCTATTAGTGATGTAATCACTTCCCTTCAAGGTCTTACAAACGAAAATTATCTTGGAAATGTAACTGATCATGGCATGAATTATTTTGTTAGACTAGCGTCACACTCAGTGGGCACCTCAGCATTAGAAGAGATCGTTTTAAAAAATACTCCCTTAGTCAAATTACGGGACATTACCACTATTTCTGAAACTTATGAGAAAAATGATTTTTCATATCGTATCAATGGAAAAAACACAGCATTGATCCATATTTATGAGGATCAATCAGAAAATGTTTTAACGACCTATTCGAAAATTTCCGAAGTTTTGGATAAGATCAAAAAAGAACTTCCAGAAGGAAGTGAATTAAGGTTAGAACAGGATAATTCCAAACATTTAAGGAAACTCGTCAGAATAGCTATGATAAATGGCGCAATTACTCTTTTACTTATTGCTTTGGTATTACTATTATTTAAGAACTGGAAATACCTCCTAATTGTAATTACAACCATAATAATAAATTTCTGCATATTAGTTCTAATTTATTCTTTATTTAAGATTCCAATTGACTTAATTACATTAAATAGTATCTCCTTCATTTTATCACTTTTATGTTTTAACCTACTAATTGCGTTGGGACAATTTGATAAAATAGGCAAAAAACGAATACAGCAATCCCAAATAATTATATTTCTTATTGCTGCTTCTATTTATATGGCGATAGAATTTTTAGATTATCAAGATCTTCATCAACTTCAATCCATTCTAAAATTTTCAATAATTGTAATTGCAGTGGGAACAATTCCCAATTTCCTTTTTGCTAACAGTTTACACAATTTGCTAACAAAAAATTCGAACAGACAAAAGAGCAGCAAAAATCTGACAGTTTTTACGAATGTTAAAATAATAAAGTTCAGATATATTATTTTATTTCTTGTTCTTTCCTTTACAGGAATACCTCTCTTTATGCTTCCTTCCAAAATAGAGGGCAACAACACTTACAATAAAATTTTTGGAACACCCTTTTTACAGGATAAGATTATTCCGGTATCCAGTTTAGCACTTGGAGGTATGTGGAGATTATTCCATGAAAATATTTATGTAAATACAGATTTTGAAGATTCGCAAGAAACTTCTTTGAATATTTATGCTGAACAGCCAATTGGCGCAACAGCAGAACAAATGAAAAGCTCACTGGAATACTTAGAAAAATTTCTTTCAGACACCGAATATATAGAACTATATGTCTCACAGGTTTTTTCTGGACAACGAGGAACTATTCGAGTCAAATTTTTAAATGATATACCTATTCATTACCCTGAAAAATTGAGGCAACAGTTAATCAATGCATCTCAAAACTTAGGTGGTGTTGGTTGGACGTTTTTTGGTATTGGCAAAGGGTTTAGTAATAAAATGACTAAGGAACATCCTAGTTTCCAATTAAAAATAAGTGGATATAATTTTGCCAAATTAAAAGAAATAGGTGAATTTGTTAAAACAGAGATTTCCAAAAATGATAGAATCAATAGTGCCACATTAGCTTCTGACAACCAATTTATTTCAGATAATAATCATGAATACAAAATGTCTGTAAATGACAGACAACTGGCACAGTTAGAATTGGATGATAAGAATGTTAAATCGGAACTTATCCTGAACAATTCGGAAATCATGGATAAGAAAATGTTTGTTAATATATACAACGAAAATATTCCAATAAAAATAACTGCAAAAAATCAAGATAATCTGACGATTAATGAATTTTTAACCCACCCTATTAGACTTGAAGATCGTTATATCAAGCCAAATTCGTTAACGACCTTCCTAAAAGCAGACAGAGTAGAATCAATCGTCCGGGAGAACAGGCAATATATTCAGATATTAAATTTAAAATATGTAGGATCTCTCGAAACGGGATACAAATATCTTTTAGAAGAAACAGAAAGAATAAATAAAAATCTTCCAGAAGGTTACTTAATCAATGTCTTAAGCGATCATGAAAGTTCGAAACCTCTGACGACAAAATTGCTAATATTTCTTTCTACAACATCCTTTATCTTTATCCTATTAACAATTCGATTGAATAGTTTTAGAAAAGCAGGCTTGGTTTTCCTTATGGTTTACATATCTCTTTCGGCCATCTTTGCAACCTTTTATATTGGTGATTTTAAATTTGATGAAGGGGGGCAGGCCTCTTTTATATTTACCATAATAATTGGATTTTGTTATCTTCTTTATTTTTGGGAAGATTTAGGTGTAGTAGTAAAAATAGGAGGTAGCAGAATCCATCTCCGCCAGAACATTAAATTAATAAGCCTATCCTTTCTTATTGTGAATATTGGAAATCTTACTTACCTAATCACTCAATTTAATGATCCTTTTTGGTCAGCTTTTTCCATCGGAATTTTAGCATCATCCATTGCAATTGTTTTTATTACCACATTCGTAATTCCATTATTTTCAGTAAATAAGGAGACACTTAAATAATGATTTTTAAATTTCCCCGTGATTGGTAAAAATGAAAAACTTACTATCAGAATGTCAAAAATGCAATCAAAACCCTGAATGTCTTTTAATTAAATTTGATAGAACAGTAATCAATTACGGGGAAGCCTAAACCCATAATCGTAGGCATTATTTCATTAATTCATTTAACATGAAAAAATCAATTAAAAAAGTAGCAGCATTTGCTTTGTTGCTTGGTGGTATTGCAGGTTCAGCTTCTGCGCACATCGCCGTTGGGACTTATTGTTTAAGTCTTGCCTCAGGACCATCAATTGGTAAATGTGTAAGTGCCACGTATGGAGTGGAGTGTAACCGCTACGCTACATCGGGATCAGATTGTGCTGGTAACAGAACGGTAATTGACAACATTGGTGGTTAATTGCCTTAGAGAACTGTTCAATTGAGAACAGTTCTCTTTATTAAAATCTCAAAAATCTAAAAATCAGTTATTTTTAAAATCTCCAATAAATGAGTGATAGACTTATCAATTCTCTGCGGTTACTTTTACTTTCCAGTACGATATATGGGTGTTCAGGATCTGGTGATAATCCCGTCGAATATAAAGATGAAAACGCCAAATCTTATAAAAAGAGCGCTACGCTAGAATTTACAGATTCTTATCTATTACCCGTAGATGAAAATACAGATAGCAAGATCTACGGTATTGATATTTTTAAGGATAAAAATGACAACACTAAGACGATTTCATTTCTGAATCCTTCCTCAAAGTCTATTCTATTATTCGATTTTGATAAGAAAGCAATTATTAAGAAAGTTCCCTTATTTCAGGAAGGTAGGAATAATACAGGAGCAATCAATCTTCCTTCGATGCATAAAGTTATCTCGAAGGATTCAATTCTCTTTTTTAATATGGATTACCTAAATGTATTGAATACAAATGGGGATCTTTTGGATCGTGTTCAATTAGTCACTGAAAATTCAATAGTTGATAGCAGTCCAAAACCTAATCCAAGCACCAATTCGCCAATTATATATAAGGATGGAACTGCCTATTTATTGTGCGCATATAACGTATATTATTCTCCTCAGAACGAAATCAAGGATCTGCTAAAGGTCAATCTAGCCAATAAAGAAATAGAACCATTATTCAATAGGATCAATTTATATAACTATGGATTTTGGGGCCATAACATGAACCTTTATTACTTATATGGAACCCAGAACTCCAAAGAAAACAGCTTAATAATGGGTTATGCAGCTGATCCCCATTTATATACATTCAATTTGAATGACGAAAAAGTGACACCTAGTCAATTTATCGGAAGCGAGAACTTCAAAAGTATTGATCCATTTTTATCTAACAAAAATGATAAAACTCTAAATCCTAGTCATGATGACATGGCTAAGTCAGCAGAATTTGAACTGACCAATCCTTCTTATTATTCAGTTTTTTATGATGACATAAATGACGTGTATGTTCGTTTAGCTTATCTACCAAGGACGAAATCAGAATATAGAGATCCATTAACCCGCTATAAATTTAAATATAGCGCAATAATCATGGACAATAACTTCAATAAAATTGGAGAAACAATTTTACCGGACGCAACGGAATTGGATTACAGAATGATATTTTTTGATAATGGATATATGTATGTATTCAATAAAAAGAAATATAACGAAGATAACAATAACCTATATTTTGATAGATATAAACTGAAAAAAGATGCGAATATTTAAAATAACAGCTTTACTCTTATTATTTGCTTCTTGTTCCGAAGGCAACAAAAATAGCGGGTTGTATAAGAACGCCTTAAATCAAAACCACATCGAGAATCAAAAATATGTAGTGGTAGTCCCTGGCGCAGGGTGCGGCGGATGTATATCTAATGCAACTTATTTTTTAGTGAATAACTATAGTAAAATAAAAGATAGTGTTACCATAGTATTTACAGGAGTAATGGACAAAAAACTTCTAAAAAATGAAGTCGGAGAAGAATTTCTAAAAAATTCTAATGTTAAGATTGATCAGGATAATTATTTCTTGGCACCGGAAATTGTCTCCAACTATCCGCAAGTTATTTCTTTCAAGGGAAATGATGGAGAAATTGGTGAGATTCAAAATTTTGATGATAATACGTATAATTCCATTATTCAATAATGAACAGGAGGATAGCATATTTTCTTTTTGCTTCAATCCTATTTTCTTGTTCTGGAACGCAAGAATCTGAGGTAAAAACGGCCAAATCCACTAATTCCGAAAAATCGGATAAGAATATAGTAGTACATGCTAAAAAAGTAGATGAATCCGATCTTTCATTTTCAATCTATTCGAATGGTAAAATAGTTTCTAAAAATAATTATACCATTTATTCGCCAATAGATGGTATAGTTCTGAGGTCTGAATTAAAGAATGGAAAACATGTGCAGGAAAATAGCCTGCTTTTGCAATTAAGAAATGACGAACTGGACTACAGCCTACGTAAAACAAAAGCCTCCTTATTTAATAACAGTTTAACGTATAAAAGTGATTCAATAAGCCAGAGCAGATTAAACAGCATAGATGGGCGACAGTTTACTGACACGGTATTGAAACGGCTCGAAATCGAATCTGGAGTCGCAATTTCTCAAATCGAACTTGATGAATTGAAATCAAAGCAAAAGAAACTAACGATCGTTTCCCCAGTTACCGGAACTATCTATGATACCAAAATAGGAAATAAAAGTGTAATCAAAGAGGGAGACGAATTATTCAAGATCTATTCAACGTCCAATCTAAAATGTTCTTTTAGAATCATGGAAAGTGAAATCAAATTGATAAAAATCGGAGATAATATTAAAATTGTCCCACAAGCATTCAACGGTACTTTTCAGGCCAAGATCTCAGAAATTAATCCCATAGTTGACGAGAATGGTACCATTGAAATTATTGCAGATATACTAAATCCAAATCGCCTTTATCTCGGAATGAATGTAGATGTTGAGGTTTTAGTCAATCCTCAAAGGAGTTTATGGGTTCCTAAAAATGCGTTGGTAAAAAGGTCAGGAAAGGATATTGTATTTACTTATGAATCTGGAAAAGCAATATGGAATGAGGTAAAGATCGGTGTAGTCAATGGCGATCAAGTGGAAATCAAAAATGGTCTCTTACCGGGAAGTTCCGTAATTGTCTCCAATAACAATTATCTTTCCCATAATTCTAATGTGGTACTAAATTAAGGCTACATTATGATGAAGTTTCTTTTGCATAAATCACTGGCCGTATACCTTATTTTTTTAATTGCAGTTGTATGGGGTGGCTTTTGTTTTTTCAACATTCCCGTCTCTTTGCTACCTAATATTGAGAAACCTGCCATCCAGATAAAAATAAACTATCCAAACCATGCAGCACAGTCGGTTGAATCCAACGTTACAAAAATTATCAGGGAAGGGATCAGTTCTGTAGGATCAATCAAATCCATAGAGAGCGAATCATATAGTCACTTTGCATTAGTAAACTTATCGTATGAATTCGGAACAAATATGAGTGATGAATTTATTAAACTAAATGAACGTATTGACCAGTTGCTTCCTGATCTTCCAAGCGATTTTATTAGACCACAACTAATTAAACAAAATGTTTCAGATGTTCCGATAGTAAATCTACAGATCACACCACAAGTAGGTATTGACCTTTTGGAAGCATCTGATATCACACTTCAACTTATCAAAAGAAGGATAGAAAAAATAGAAGGCGTTTCCCTAGTTGATATCAATGGTTTAAAGACTAGAAGTGTCAGAATAATTCTGGATAAAACAAAGATCAGATATTTAGGACTCGAAGAACAAAAGATAAGAGAAACGGTTCAGACAAGCGGCTCTTCTTCTGGTGCTTTAACAGTAAAAGACGGCAACTACTCCTATCTGGTCAAGATGGCAAATAATATAAGTGACATTGACCATTTAAAGGATATCTCCATTCGGCTCGAAAATAATCGTGTTATTTCATTGAGAGATATTGCAAAAATTGAATCGGTAGCGGACCAGGAAGTTGGCAAGCATTTGTTCAATAATGATGAGGCAATTGTATTAGCGATCCACAAACAGGCAAATGCTCGAATGAATGAGGTAATACAGTCCGTCCATGATGAATTGGATTTAATCAGGAAGGATTATAACAAGCTAAATTTTGATCTCACTCAGGATCAGACCTATCTCCTAAATGCAGGAATAGAAAACTTGACACAGGACCTTATTTATGGAGGCATTTTATGTGTATTGCTTCTTTTTCTATTTGTCAATAACATATCGTCTCCTGTTTTGATGGGTATAAGTATTCCTATATCATTATTGCTGACTTTTATCTGTTTCTATTATTTCAAAATATCATTCAATATCATTTCGCTATCAGGACTTGCCTTGGGTATTGGAATGCTAATCGACAACTCTATTGTTGTTATTGATAGTATTTCAAGAAATTATCTGGATTTTGATCTTGAAGAAGCTTGTATTAAAGGTGCTGGAGAAGTATTCGTCCCTGTTCTGAGTCAAGTTTTAAGTACAATTGTCATCTATGCCCCACTTATTTATTTAAGTGGAATAGCTGGAGAGCTGATTTATGACCAAGCAATCGCATTGACCATTTCCTTGTTTGTTTCGCTGTTTGTAGCGTTTATTCTAACGCCTGTCTTATTTTATAGTTTTAATGCAAGAAGTAAAAAGCGAATTAAATCTGGGCAGGAAACCTTTGTATTTAAGTTTATCATGAGATTTTATGATGTTTTATTCGAAGTGATATTTAGAAACAGGAGGAAATTCGTTTTAGGAATTTTAATATTGATTCCATTAGGATATCTAATAGCAGTCCGTATTCCGATACGGATCATGCCACAATTTGAAGAGAACGAAACGTCTGTCAATATAGATTGGAACGAACCGGTAGGGATACAAGAAAATGAAAATAGAATAAACGAACTCTCAAAATTACTGCATGGCGTTGTTCATTGGGAAGCCGACATAGGTATAAGCGACTTTATGATAGATATAAAAAGGCGCAATATCAATAGTTCGGATATTTACTATAAATGTACAGACACCAAATCAAAAAATGTATTGGACAAAAAACTGTCAACATATTTCAACGAAAACTATCCAAATGCCTTTATAAAAATTTCAGGCGCTAAAAATGCCTTTACACATTTGTTTGAAAACGATGAACCGCAAATGGAAATTCGGTTTCGACAGGATGCTTTTTTAGATAGTGGAGATAGCGAAAATAACGTCCAGCTTGTTAAAAATGCCTTACCTGAATTGAAATGGGAAAACTCCAGCAATCTATCAAAAGTTACGAATGTGGATCTACATCTTAATGAAAGAAAATTAAGTAGCTATCAGCTGGAAAAAAGTGATGTGATCCATCAATTAAAATCAATCTTTAATGACAGCGAAAAAATTAAATTTACAGGAAACGGTGATGTCTTCACTTCTCAAATCGTCGATACAGCATCCTTAATCCAGAAATTTAAAATATCTTATCTAAAGAATAGCAACGATGGATACTTTCAGTTGCAAAACTTTGTATCATATGACTATTCAGATGAAGATCAATCCATTTCGGCAGATAAATTCGGATACTATAAATCAATATTCATAAATGAGAAGCCAAAAGGGTTTAATATTGATAAGATTCAAAAACAATTAAATGAACTGATTGAGTCAAAAAACTTAAATGCGTCCCTTACCGGAGCATTCAAAGCTGAGAAAGAGATCAAAAAAGATCTGTTCATTGTTGTTATATTATCCCTAATTCTTCTTTTTGCCCTGCTGGCCATACAATTTGATAATTTCTTACATCCATTTGTTGTTATGTCATCATTGCCTTGCGCACTGTTTGGTTCATTCTTTACACTTTGGATTATGGGTGGAGAATTTGATATAATGGCCGGTATAGGAATTATAGTCGTTCTAGGTATAATAGTAGATGACCCTACTTTAAAGGTTGAAACGGTCAATAGGTTAATAAAGGAAGCAAAAACCCAAGGCAGAAACATTGATAGGGAGAATCTCATTTCACTTTTACATGATGCAGGGAGAATTTGTTTAAAACCTTTAATCATGGTTTCCCTCACCACTACATTAGCATTAGTACCCGTTTATTTTTCACATGGTATTGGAAATGATATCCAGCGAAATTTTGTAAGCGTCGTTGTTGGGGGTTTAAGCCTGGGAACGATTCTTTCATTCTGTTTTATACCATTGGTTTATTATGCAGTAACAAAGAAAAATTTATGAAGCTACTGAAATACATTATTATATTTTCTTTTTGCTCGGCAACTAACGGATATTGTCAGAGCTCGGCAAATGATTATACGCTAGAGAATATCATCGAAATTGCAAAATCTGAATCAATTGCCAATAAAATCTCGGTGGCACATCATCAAAGAAATATTGCTCAATATAATAGTTACAAAAAGCTCTTTTTACCGGAAATCAGCTTTACATCTAATATATTGGATTATAGCAAAGATTACTTTAGTGTAATACAACCATCCGGAACTATCTCATTTCAATCAAGGTCGCAAAATTATTCCACTTTAGGATTGGCAATTACACAGATTGTTCCCCAAACCGGAGGAACTGTTTCAGTGTCCTCCAATCTTACACGGTTTGATGATTTTATATTAAAAGAGAAGCAATATAATGGTATTCCCATAAATTTATCTATTCGGCAACCCATTAATGCTTATAATGAATACAAATGGTTAAATATAATTGAACCGATAAGACTTGAAAATACAAAGAGAAGAAGTGTAGCGGAACTAGCGCAAATATCGTTATTAACAACAAAGTTATACTTCAATGTAATTGAGGGTAAATCTTCATTCGATCTTTCAGAAGAAGCGTACAAAACTTTTCAACGATTATTAAATGAAGAGAAAGAGAAAGTGAAAATCGGGACTACATCTCTCAACAAATATTCCCAGATTGAGATTCAGATGCTAGATGCCGAGAAGTTAAGAAATGCGGCATTGGAAGATCTTAATAATTCCATTGTCGAACTATCCGATTATATTGGCATTCACATTTCAAAAGACAATGAACTTCGCTTACCTTCCCAATTACCTGAAATTAAAATTGACAATATAGACCTAGTATCCAACATGGAAAAAAACATGGCTGAGTATACTGAATTTAAAATTAAAGCTCTTGAAGCTCAAAGAGATTTGGAAAAAGTAAAAAAAGAAAGATATAAGATAAATGTTGGACTTTCGGTCGGATATAATTCTACCGATAATCATTTAGGCAATGTATATAGTCGGGCGAATCCAAGACAGAGCGCTACCTTATCCTTAAATTTTCCGATTCTCGATTGGGGAAGATTAAAAGAGACCGCTAAAGCTGCTGAATATAATTTAAAGGAGGTGGAATTAGCTATTGAAAGCGACAAAAAAATAATCCTCCAAAATATGCGGCGCGCAGTTAATGGTATTGAATATAGTTTAAAAGATATTGAAATTTCAAGGAAGATGCTAGAAATTGCCAAACAACGATACTCTTTACTGATCGACCAATTCTCAACAGGAAAAATTACCGTTACAGATCTGATAAACTCCCAACAGGAAAATAATGTAGCAAATCAGTCTTATATAAGATCATTAAGGAAATATTGGGAGAATTATTACGAGCTAACCGTTTTTGTAAAATAACATTATGGAAAATACAGACAACAATACCGAATCATTTCAAGAAGACAGTTATAATAGACATTCCAATTGGTATACAAATCTCTTCCCCGAAAAAGAACAGAAGATAGCTTTGTTAAATGGGATAAAGACATATAAAGGAACAATAAACCATTGGTTACAGAATCAGTTTTTTGAATGTGTCAAACCCATTACAAAATATAAGAATGCATCCTGGTTGACCGTAGGTGATGCTTACGGGCATGATGCTAACTATTTAATCGAGAATGGTGTCCAAAATGTAATTGCCTCTGATATAAGTGATGAATTTCTTGCCGTATCTAAGGAGGTTGGCATTGTTGAGCAATACTCCGCTGAAAATGCAGAAAATCTCTCATTCGAAAATAATAGCATAGACTATATTTTATGTAAGGAAACCTATCATCATTTTCCAAGGCCCTATGCTGCTCTTTATGAAATGATCCGAGTTGCAAAAAAGGGAATTGTTATTATCGAACCGCAAGATCCGATCATGAAAATGCCATTCTTGTTATTTATGAACAATGTTTTAGAGAAGATAAAATATGGTTTAGTAAATAAGATATGGAAGAACCGCTTTTCTTATGAAGCTGTGGGAAATTTCGTATATAAGGTTTCCGAAAGGGAAATGGAAAAGTTTGCAGCCGGTATTAATTTACCCATGATAGCGATCAAAAATTTCAATCCAAACTTCTGGTTCCCTGGAAGTGAAAAAATTCCCGCAGTAAAGTCTGAGAAAAAGTTTAGAAAAATTCTATTCAAAAAAGGTCTTAGGGATTTTTTATCAAATTTTGGCATAGTACCAAGTCAGTCTTTAAGTATTATTATATTTAAAACCCTTCCCGAAATCGAGTTACAAAAATTATTAAAGAAGGATGGATACAAATTAATTGAAATCCCTAGAAACCCATACTTATAAATTGAAGTAGTCAAGACTTAATGTGACAGTTGCAATAAATTAACAACTGAAAAATAGATTAGAATTATGACTAGGTCTATAAATACAGAAAACTGTCAAATTCATATTTTTAGAGATCGACATTTATTTCCCCATTTTATATAACATTTATGATTCGTGCCATACCATTTCGAACAACCTAGTTTTTTGGTCACTACGATCCATAGTCAATTATTATAAGACTTAAAGAGCGACGGACCAATTTTTCTCGTCAAACTCAATTTTCACCCATCCCAACCAACAGAATTACCCGACAAACTAAAAACAAGCACAAAAAATATCGTTAAAACGCTTTAAATAAAGAAATAGGGTAAAATCGACCGTTCATATTGGTCAAACACGAGTTTGACGAGATTATTTTTTTTGAGTTGAAAGGAGATAGATTTTAGTGAAAAGTATTAGTCACTAAATATTAAAAATTATGGAACTATCTAATTCAGAAATTGAACAATTTTTAAAGATCGAAAAGCAAATTATCGGGAGTGCCGATTATTCAAATAATGCCGGTAAGGGAATATTTGATGAGACTGAAGCAACTGACACTTCAATCACAATGACAACAACCTATTCATAAACCGATTGAATATTTAAATCTAAAACAATGGAGAATAGATTTTCTTGTATACTAATTGAGGATGAAGCATTAGGGATTGAAATGTTACAAGACTATATTGGTCGAAGGAACGATCTATTCTTGGTGGGTACCGCTAGCCAGCAATCTGAAATTCAAAGTCTGCTGAAAATTTGTTCTCCTAAATTAATTTTCCTTGATTTAGTCATACCTTTTGGAGATGCTAATGATTTCAATTATTCAAAATTTCCGGAATCTTCAATTCTTGTCATAATTTCTGCTACCCCACTAAACTACTATAAGGGGGACATTCCGTTCGGGGAAAAACACGAACTATTGAAGCCAATTTCCTTTGAAAATTTCAATAATTGTGTAGATAATATATTAAGAAATATACAGTTAACCAATGTATAGGCTTGTTAAACCAGCAGATTTCTTTATAATTAGAAGCCCTAGATTACCAATTAGCTTTTTTGATAAAGTAAATAATTGTAGATCTGAAATGGAATTTTGGGACTTCACTTTAGAGTTCTTTAAAGACCCTCAGGTTCTAGATGCAATTGCGATAGCTAGTCAAGATCTTTTTAATCAATTACAACCATTATTAAATAAACCCTTTACAGAGGAAACTAAGAATATCTTACCGTCAATATATAAGTACATAAGTAGAATGTCTAACCGTCCAACTCCATTTGGAAAATTTTCCTCTGTTTCAATTGGTAAGATCTCATATGTTAAGACCAAGCTGGTTTTAAACAATAAATTTCTTTCTAAATACCGGTTGGATTATGCTAGTCAGGAGATAATAAATAAACAGTTATTAAAAGATGAAAAAACTATTGAAAATATAATCTTTTATCCAAATTCAACCCTCGTCGATAATGGTGAAACATTCTCATATATCGAATTTGTTGATCATATTTCCGATAGAAATTTCAATTGGGCAAGGATCAATTCAAACATACTAATCAAGACAGTTATTGGTAGTGTAAGCACAGGGAAAACAATCAAACAGATTATGAATTCTATCGTGCAGTTTGGTGTAACTGAAATTCAAGCAAGAAAATTCATACTTGATCTGATTGAACATAAAATTCTTATACCGGAAACAGAGCCTATAACTACAGTTGATAGCGTAAATCATTTCTTCAACAAAACACTGAAGATTTCAAAAGGAACATATTTTCATAAAAGTATCATTGAACTTTCCGAAATTTTAATTAATACCGAGATAGAAGGAATCAGCTCTTCGAAAAGAAATAACAAGGAAGCTTTTTCAGGGTTATATCATGAGAATCCCAAAAATCTGTTCCAAGTGGATACAATGAGGGAAATGAACGAAGGCAATTTAAATACTGATGAGCTTTCCATTTTAATAAGGGAGATATTTGAATTAATTCATCTAAATCCCAGCAAAGAATCTGCCGATCTTCAACTTTTTGCGCAAAAATTTTATGCACGATACGGAGATCAGGAAATTCCCTTAATGGAAGCTTTAGACTTCGAAAAAGGTGTTGGATATGGTACCCAAGCTACGTTTTTAGAAAAAGAACTCCCTCTTCTAAAGGGAATAACCGGTAATAAAAAAAACAGTATCCCCGATTATAATGAATTTATTGAATCAATTGTACAAAAATATTCAGCGAAATCAGATTATGATAAACGTACAATAGAACTGAAAGAAAAAGATTTTGAAATTTTTAAGACTCAAAACCATCCAAAAAAGACAAGACTCCCTCTTGGATTCTATATTTTTGGGAACCTATTAGAAACAAATTCTCTCCATAAGGATTTCAGATTTCATCTTAAAGGCTGTGGTGGCTCATCGGGCTTACCTTTGCTTACCCGTTTCTCTTATCTTGATAACACACTTAAGTCCAAACTTGTAAAGCTTGCACAAGAGGAACAAAGCCAACTAATTGAAACCATTCTGGCAGAAATAGTGTTTTATCCAAAAGCAAATGCAGGAAACATTCTTTCTAGACCAAGTTTATTCGAATATGAAATTCCTATTATTAGTCAGTCCGCAGTTGATAAGGATCATACAATACAGCTAAGTGATATTTGTATAAAAGTTGAGAATGGAAAAGTAATTTTAAGATCAAAAAGACTAAATAAATATATTTTACCTCGACTCAGTAGTGCGCATAACTTCTATTATGGAATGACTATTTATAGATTTTTATGTGATGTCCAGCAACAAGAAAATTCCATTAAAATTTCTTGGGACTGGAATTCAAGCATGAAAAAAACATTCTTTCCCAGAATATCCTACAAACATCTTATTCTTTCCCGTGCAGAATGGCATATCCCGTACGTAGAACTTAGGTCCTTAAATTTTAGGGATGATAATGAAAAAATCGAATACATTATAAAAAATTATCAGCTTCCTACAAAAGTTGTAATTGCAAATGGGGACAATGAGGTACTAATTGATCTTGCTAACGAAATAGGAAAACAGATCATTCTAAAAGAATTGAATCATAATGATTTAAGACTAATTGAAAATATTTATGATGAATTTAGTAGCCCAGTAATTAATTCTGACGGTGAAATATTATCCAATGAAATGATTATTCCAATTATTGGAAATTCAGCTAGAGTTCCGAATTCTTTGACGATGCAGTCCGATAAGAGTATAAAACGAAAATTTGTTCCAGGAAGCGAATGGCTATATCTAAAAATTTATTGTGGAGAAAGGGAAAGTGATAGAATCATTCAAGAAGAATTGCAACGAATAGTTCAAGTTCTAAAGCAACATGATAACATTCAGAAATGGTTTTTTATTAGATACTCCGATCCAGAACCTCATCTGCGTGTACGATTTCAATTAAATGGAGAATTTGATAGTACATTTTTAATAGCCTCCAAATGCATAAACAACTCATTGGAACCATTGCTTGAAAACCGACGGATCTCAAAATTCATGTTTGATACTTATGAGAGGGAGCTTGAACGATATGGCTTCACCAATATTGAAAATTGCGAATCAATTTTCAACTTAGAGAGTGAGACTATTACCAAATTATTACCCTATGTTAAACTTGAAGGCGAAAACCTAAGATGGAAGCTCGCATTGAGAATGACCAAGAATCTTCTCTCAGCATTCAATTATACAATTGCTGAGAAAATAACACTACTTAATTTATGGAGAGACAGTTTTTTTGAAGAATTTAGCACTATCCCAAAATTGAAATACAAACTGGATAAAAATTTCAGGGAAAAGAAAGATGAGATTTCTTCTTTTATGGAATCAGAAGACGCTAATTTCGGTTCGATACTTAAGGAATATAATACCAAGATTATATTAAGCGCAGATCAATGTAAAAAGAATAATGATTTTCAAATCATGCCTTCCAGAATAATTTCTTCTCTAGTCCACATGCTATTGAATAGAATTTTCTTCACCAAACAAAGAGAACAAGAAATGGTAATTTACCATTTCCTAGCCAAAAGCCTAATTAGCGAGATAAAGAGAGTAGATCGTGAAAATTAACCTCCTGACAACCCCAAACGTTTAAACAATACCGATTTATATTGGCCGCCAATGGGAACATCGTCTAAACTACCTTTCATTTTTATTATATTACCCTCAACTTGCTTAGCATAATCCAGATTTATAATGTAAGATTTATGAACACGAATAAATTGCTTCGCATTCATTAAGGATTCTTCCATCTCCATGAGTTTTTTCCATACATGATATGTTTTTTCCAATGTTTCTACCCATACATAATCCTTATCTGCTTTTATTGAATACACTTCATCATAAGGTGTAATAATAATGTTTGATCTATCTTTAATAATCAGAAAGTTCCGTTCCTGTTTCATGCCCTTTTCCAAGTTTAAATATGCCTGAGCCTTTTCTACAGTCTGCAAAAGACGATCTACACCAAAAGGCTTTAGTATATAATCTAGGACATTCAATTGATACCCTTCGATAGCATGTGATGGGTCACCGGTAACAAATACAAATAAAGGAGGATTTTTAATACTTTTTAGAAAATTCACCCCATCTAAATCGGGCATTTGAATATCACAGAATACTAGGTCCAATTCGTTTGATTTCAACCCCTTCATCGCATCGAATGCATTATCAAATACACCCACAATTTCCACATCTGGGATTTTTCCTAAATGAGACACCAGTATTTCCTGTGCCAATTCTTCATCATCAATTACGATACATCTAATCATTTCTCAATATTTATTACAATTCAATTTCAAGTATTACGGAGTAGCTATTCAGATTATCTGACACGTTTAACGTGTATTTATCCTTATATCGAAGTTCAAGTCTTCTTTTAACATTTTGCAATCCAATTCCGCCTTTGGAAGGTGCAGGACTGTTTTTATTTACGCCATTTGCGACTAAGAATCTTAAAATACCATCTTCTATAGTTAATGAAACATCAATCCAGGCATCAGCCCTGCTTCTATCTGGTCCATGTTTGATTGCATTTTCAATAAAAGGTAATAGCATTAAAGGTACAATTCGATAAGGCTCTCTTATTTTTGCTATATTAAAATTTAGATTAACGCTATCACCAAATCTGATTTGGGTAAGATCCAGATAATCATTCAAAAATTGAATTTCTTTGGCAATGAATATTTTATCATCATTAGTTTGATAAAGCATATACCGCAGCATATTGGACAGTTTCATTATGATATTTGGGGTACCGGCTTCTCCTTTTTCCGCTAGCCTATATATGCTATTTAATGTATTAAATAAAAAATGGGGAGAAATCTGGGATTTAAGGATTTCCAGTTCCATTTTCAGGTTATCTCGTTCCAGACTTGCTTTATCTAATTCCAGATTACTATTCTTTAATCCTAATTTTGCTTTTTCAAGTTTCAGTTCCGCCTGATCCTTTTCCAATAAGAGTACCTTGTTACCTTCTGCCACCAGAAGTCTAATCAATTTAGGAGCTAATGGAACAGATACAAGTGTCAAAAAATCAGGGAAAGCATTTGGAAATTTTTTAAGTTGATAGATTCCAAAATAACCATCACGAATAAAGAAATTCACATATTTATAAATACCACTGCCTTCCTTTAATTCAAAATCTTTAAGAAGATCGCACGTCAAATAAGTGATATTTAACCACCAGATGTATGAAAAGACAATAAAAATTAAGATGGGAAGTACTTTTCTTTTTTCTATCCATTTTGAAACTAGCCATATAACTGAATAGAACAAGGAAGTGGTAACAAAAAGTTCCTTCGCCACCAATACCCAGAAATAGCTTCCACCTAATCTTCTATACGTAAAATAATACATACAAAAGACCAACACCCAAAAAACTATATGAACTATCACCCGAACATACGGTGTATACCATTTTCCCCAAATAATTTCACTTCTCATTTAATATTGGTTGATTAGTTATATCATATTATTCAATATGTAGTCAAAAATTTACTAAATATAATAAAGAAAAATCTTAAAGAAACGTATTCGGAATATAACATTATTCAAAAATAATTTACGTAAAACGCAACAACCTCTAGCTAAAGCAATTAAAAAAAATATCCACTTTTTTGGTAAACTTAAAGATTTCAAATCGTTACATTTTAAAATATCATGGTATTCTAGTGATTTGACAAGGTCAAAATAGCGTTGGACGAGAATATTTAATATTAAGGTCTTATAAGCGTATTTAGCTTGGCTATAAATTGATGTTAGAATTTTTATCCGCATCGATCAATTTTTGGATAGAACTCTAACTTAAAGATGTTGCACCCTTTTTATAGCAATAAAGGCATGGAGCAGATCGTAATCATAGAGCCTACTGAAGAGAATTGTGGAAAATCAGTTCCAAAAATAATTCGTCATAAACCGAATAATTGCAGATTTCCTATGACTGGTTTGCCATGGGAAAGAAAAGCTGTTAGCTTTTTTACTTTCGTGCACCTTACCATCGGTAATCTCAATAAAAACCGTTAGGAAGCCATCATAGTCAAGTACGGCATGCAGTTTCGCTGCCCCTTATTGCAAAGGAATTTAGCCCAGTCAAATATCGACAGGCATAATGGGATCACTCTGGCATCCATCAGATAGACCTTACGCTTCGATGCCCTGAGCTCACTGCGTTGGCTGGGCTCCTTATTCCAAAGATTGTCCAAAAGGGCCAAATAAAGATCTTTGAAATGCTTATGGTCACGGTGTTCATTCATATAGGAGATGCTCGATTTGCTGGGAGTACGAGAAATACCCATATGCTTCATGTTGCCCTTGGTACTGCCAAGACCGTTACTGATATCTCGAACCGAATCACTGGAAGAGAGATGGCAAAAAAAGCATGCTAACCAGATCCAGATGTGTCCAACTGTTAAGCCCTTTCTGATGTTTGTCGCTATTGTATTTTGATACAAGCTTCTTAAAAACCCGGCCTATCAAAGACAGAAGCTGACTGAAAACGTTTATATTTACCATTGCACTGGAGGCGTATTTGCGTTTTCAATATAAGTTTTTTGAAAGCGAAATACACCACTTTTTTTATGCAGTTTTCCTAATCATTTTGGACAGTAGTATTAACAAATGTATTTTGGTGTAGCATTGTTTAGACATAAACCGTTTAATTAATTACTAATCAAACGAACATAAACATGAGAAATTCATTTAAATTACTTCTTTTATCGGTATTTTTTATATTTAACGAATCTTGTAAAGAAAATGAAATTGAGATTCCTATTATAGACCCTCCAATGTATAGTAACCAATATGCATGGAAAGAAACTGCAATAAAAAAGGGAAATGAAGAATGGAAAGAAATTCCAAATGGAAATATTCTTCGTCTTTACACTGATTATAAAGTAGATGCAGATACTATGTTTGGAGCTTATGAATATAATGGCATAAATGCAAATATTGAGATAAATACTCCATCATCAATATACAAAGGATTTCTTAAAAAGAAAGATTCACTTTTCTTAAAAATACCAAATGAAAATGGACAGGAAAACTCTTATGTTTCCTTGAATTGTGAAATTCTGAGTAACTCCGAAATGATTATTCGGAATAAACAGAGTGATCCCATGGTAAATGTCAAATACAAAAGATAAAAAGAAACCCGTATGGAAAATACGGGTTTCTTTTTTATTATAAATTTGTGTGATTATTGGTTAACCTACAACAATTTGGAGGATTAGGATTACCGTTGTTCAAATATACCTGCAAAGTATATCTTTCTTGAGCAGTCATTGCAGTATTATCAGATTTGTAAACAGTTGGAGCCGATTCTCTATATACATCTGACCTAACTATATTTGGTTAATAGAAATAGTTAGCATACGACCTATCCAAATCTGATAGCACAGTTCTATTAACAGAGTAAGTCCTCCTTGAATTTAATGTGATCAAAGGAAAATTAAAATCTTTAGGGAAATCAGTCATACCGTACATCATAATTGAGATTCTTAATCAATACAAAAGGAGAAGATTATTAAATATGTTGGAGCTGTTCAAGTTTAATTAAAAAATATAGGAAGAATAATTCCGAGCCTTAATCCGTGAATACTTAGATGGGTTTGGTTCAATCTCGTTGTAGGACGGCTTCCATTTTTAAGAAATAAGGTATCTACACCATTAGACGTTTGTTCTGTCAGGTAATTATAAATCAAGAAAATGCTGAACTGGTTTTTTATTTTCGTGGATATTCTTAACGAGTAACCAATATTAAAACCATTTGATAAATGGGTAAAACTTTTGGGATGTTCAAAATTATTGATGAGGTTCCAGTTCCCATAAGAATTGTAATAAACTCTATTCAATATAAAATTACCTTGCAAAGAAAAGATAGGTGAAATCTCGTAATCCTTTTTAATCTTTAGACCAAAACCATCCGCCCGATATTTGTAATAAGATGTTAAATCACTATCTTCCGTTGAATGCATATCAAACTTTCTACGGTATGCAAATACATTTATGCCGGCTCCTAGATTGAATTTCGTGTCTTTAAAAAATAGGTATAGAACACTTAAATTCAATTGACTTTGCCTACCATTTTCACTATCAAAATATAATGAACTAGTCTGCCCTGTTCGGTTATTCTCTTGATAATCTATATCTGTTCCTCTGCCAGATAAGGTCATTAAAAATGCATAAGAAGCTGACAGTTCAAAGAATTTGTATGGTTTATAAGAAAGCTCAATTCCTGTTCCTGAGCTTAATAGGTTCTTAAAATTCAATTCAGAGAGAATATTTGGATTTTCACCAAACATATTTCCAGCGATATTCCAATTAAAATTACTTGTCTCTATTTCTTGATAAATTCGCATGCGCAAACCATCCTGTGCGCTAAGATTATTTGGATATGCAACTTTTATGATACCTATCAATATGATTAAATATGTATGATAAAAGTTTACAGAGAAATATTTCAATTTTTTCATTGGTATTAAAAACCCCCAACCACATTAAAAAGATGGATGGGGGACAATATTGCTTTATTTCACAAATAATTAAAAGTCATTGGGTATTCTACCTCCAGCTGGAGGTGTAGAATTTCCATTATTGAGCTGTGCCTGTAATTGTAAACGTTGGGAAGGGGTTAAAATATTATTATTTCCGTCATAAACTACATCCGCAAGTTCACGGTATACGTCAGAACGTGCTATATATGGAAGATGATAATTATTTAACCAAATTCTATCAAGACCACTTAATAAGGTGCCTGACACAATTGGATCACCGTTTAACTTAGTATACATTGGTAATGAAGTGTTGTTAACATGATCCGTAGAGGAAGTATAAGAATCATATCCCATAATTGAACTGAAATCGTATGCCCCGAAATAAGAATAATTAGTCGTCACCTTCGTGAACTGGGCAAGACCTTTAGTTGTTAGATTATTTGTCTTAATAGAGACATATTGATCTCGATCTGGACGATTCTGTTCATGCATCATACCAATTGCATGGCAAAGCTCATGTACAATTGTAGAATAGTCGTTATCAAAAGGTGGATTTGGAAATGCAAAATCTGCTAATTTTAATTCTTGTTTTCCTCCTTCTGGGCGTCGTCCAATATGGGATGAAGAACTGGCGGATAGATTACCTACATAATTAATTTCTATATAGGGATATGCGAATCCCCAAGTTGGATCAACTGTTGGTTGTCCTGTTGCATTATAAAATCTTACATTCGTATTGTCTTGAATATGATTGAGCGCTAATTTTATTCCATTTATAAAATAATCTTTATTTGGGTGATTTAAGATACTTGGCCCATAAGTAAATCTTACCATAGCCCAAAGTCTATATGGGTCTGCATTCATTCCTAAATTTCTCGGTAAGGTTCCTTCTTTTTTTTCGACGGCAGCTACCGGAATATTAAATACAGGGTGAATGGTGGTATCGGGACTATCTTTGGTTTTACCATCTTCTCCACTTAAATTGCCCTTTTCATCCAAGGCTTTTAGTTGCATTGGAGATAGAATCATATCTCCTCCAAGAATATATTCATCTCCTCTTTTCTCGACGATTATTCCTGATTTTAGGGTTACAAATTCTGAATTTTCACTTTTGATTTCAGTGTCAATTTCGGGATTTTTACTACAAGAAAACACTAGTAAACTTGCTAGTAACAAAATACTTGTTCTTTTCATAATGTTATTTATTTATAGTTACCTGTTCTTTAGAAATAACTTCAATAAGTTTGTAGGTTTTGGGATTTCCATCTATTGGCGGAGTTGCCAAAATAGTTATCTGAACTTTTAGGTTGTAACGGTTTCCTTCCTCGAAAACAAAACCATTAATCTCTTCTAAACCTAAATGATACTCTTCATTATTACCCTCCCTCACCTTTAGCGCTGGTATATCCTTAGTTTGGTCTGGTTTCGCTGGAGGATGGGGTGCGACGTACTCAATATTAGGTTGAATCTCCAACTGTGCAATATAGGTTTGGTCAGAATTTTCTTTGTTGCACGAAAACAGGAAAGTTAACAAAAGGAAAATGCTATTTCTCATGGAGTTTACTTTAAAATCTAAAACACTTTTGGCCTTCAATACTTTTTCGAACTAATATTATTGAAATATTTTCACTCGAAAAAGTTATCTCGCCCAACTCAACTTTGACCCATACAAACAATATGATTTCCTCGATAAAAAAAAAACAGAATTCAATATCTATAACTTCTAAAATAAAAATTCTCTCAACAAGCTCAGAAAAAATAGGTATTGAAGAATGGAGGGTAGCACTTTTCTAGGGATAGTAAAATACGATCGCTGAGTGGAGATTTCGGACATTAGTGTTATACGATTCCGAGGCTAATTGACCAATTTGAACAAAACCACAAAATATAAGTATAAAGTAGCGTTGAAACCTCCCAACTTATTATTTTAATGGTCAAAATCATCCGTATTGACTGGTCAACAGTATCAAAATCTCCAGTAAAGAAAGTGGTTCTATTTTATCTTAATTTTCAACTCATTATTATTTTTAATATTTCCTATTAACCGATCAGTATTAAAATAAAATGAATATTTATCCTGCCTTATTTTATTTCCGGTCTTTAGTTCCATTCTTTTATTTTCCATTCCTAGAATCCAAGCAATAGCTGGGTCATCTTGCCCTCCAAAGTCAGTATCTGTATCGTCACTTAGGGCGACATCAGATTTGATACCTTTGAAATAGTTGCTTTCCCTATTGGTATTTTTGAGTTCATACATCCCTAAATACAGATCAAACTGCCCCACTGGAATTCCAAATGATCCAACTGGCTTACCGTAAGTATATACAGCAGAAAGGTTATCCTCTGATACACCTATAACCTGAACATCCATATACGGTTTTAGAATATTGATCAGTAGCTCACTTGCAGATGCAGTTCTGTTGCTCACTATAAAGTAAACTTTTTTTAAATCCGTCAACCCGTCATCTTTATGAAAATACGTTGTATTGGCTTCCACACTATAATCAATATCATAAAGGCTTATCTCTTTACCATTAATGATAACAGGCCGATGATATTCATCATACAATTTGTAGTTTTCTAATACTTTTGAATTCCCATCCTGCATTTGCCTGTTATAATGTTCAGTATACATAATCTTTGCGTCGGCATTATTAGGTGCAACCAGATTCGCAATAAAATCAGCTGTAATCTGATATCCCCCTTGGTTGTACCGAAGATCAATGATGAGTTCATTAATTTTTTCCTGTGTAAAAGAAAGAAAAATTGGAGTGAGATATTTTTGCGCGTTTTGAATTGTAGTGAAACTATTTAATGCGAAATAGCCTATTGTCCTTTCCCCACTTCTCAATATATTTCGCTTTACAACTGGATTTATCTCATACGAAGCCGCGTTCAAGCGTACTTCTCGTTTCTTAATGCCTTCTTCCATAACTTCCAACTTTATGAAGGACATGGCAAGGGATTTTTTCCATTGATCCAAAAACGATTCCTCAGTTAGTACATTTTCTCCATTTATGGATAAAATTTGCGTCCCTCGTCTTAGCCCTGCTTTACCCGCAGGGGAATTGGGATCAACATATAATAAACGGAGAATATTATTTTTAACCACAACGGACAGACCAAAGGTATTGCTTACATTATAAGCATGCCTACGTTCACTTTCTTGGAATTCTCTAAACACAATACCGGAATATTTGGGTCTATTCAGATCAAATATATTCCGTTCATAAAGCTCGCCTGTCGCAGCATCTTTTGCAAATTGCGTAATTTCAAATAATCCATTTTCATAACACCGAAACTCATTCAGACCTTGATTATAAAACCGTGAGGGGTTGAAACGATCAACTGAAGGAAGTTGATCGTTCCATAAATACACCCCCTGAGCGAGAAAAAATATAGAGTCCAGATTTTCAATTATTCTTTTCTGCTCTTTAGATATTTGAGGGATATCATCATTCTTTTTATTGCAAGATTGCATTAGAAAGATGACCAACAAAATTACAATTCCAATATTCGCTTGCTTCATTTTGATTTCAAAATTCTAATTAGGATATGCCTCACCTTTCCTCTGTGCCTTGTAATGGTCAATTACTCTCGGAAGAACATAGTAATTCTCACTAGAAACCATATCAAAGTGACAATAGTCCCTAGATAAAGTCGCATCAGATCCGTAGCGGACATAATAGAATACCCTTTTATTCTCAATCAATTGATCAGATGTCGGGTATTTCCAAGTTTCACTTTCAGTTCGTTTACCGTCATTCCAAGATCCGACCCAATTAGAAGTACTTAATGAACCATAATCCCGTTCATATTTATAGTCAATAAAGATCGGAGCATCACTATACTTTCGGTTCGCCGTTGGGTCTTTATAAAAACTCATGTAGATATCTGAATAAGTGAATTTTGGATTTGAGGATGAATTAGCCTCCCAATTGCTATTTTTATATTCAATTCGGACATAAGGTTTTTCAAAAGGCCCATAGTTAATCTGAAAAGGAGCTTCGACCAATCCGTTTCCACTATTTAAATAAGCTAGTTGAAAGGCAATAGGCACTCCTGGACTTGCCTTGGAATACGTTGTATTAGCACTCAATACTTGAATAAAACCACTCAATCCTGAAACGGAAACTGCAGGTGAAGTATCTGTGCCAATCCCGGTATATTTAACTTTAATACTCGCTTCATTTATAATAGTTTTCTCTTCCGCAGTTAAAGCCGTACCTATCCCAATCATATTTTTTAATATTCCGAGCTGTTTATAAACAGCGTTATACAATTTAGTCGAACTATAGGAAGATTCTATTACCATGATACCCATGCGACCATAGGTCACACTTTTTACATACACCGGAGTCACCCCTCCGGTAATAGCCTGCATATTCAGACCAGTAGGATCAAATAATTGCGTATTATTTGTGGGCACATCCATGTCAATTGTAAAATTGTGCTGGAAAAATTTAATCTTAATCGCCGATGTTGAAGCAATTAGGTGATTCTCGCCCTGTTGAGTAGTATTTGTATTAATCAAAAATGCATCTAAGCCCTTATTGAATCCATAAATAGTTTTTAATTCCTCATATACACGGAAAGTATCCATTTCTACTATCAAAGAAGCTGCCCCCACGTCACCGGGATTTGTATTCTCTAAATCTGTCAGCGCCGCGTTATATAAAGCAGCTTGTGAAACCGGACGGGGAAGACTTGTACGGGCAACAGCCGAACCAGAAACTGGCATGGAAGTAGATATGGTAATCGGTCGGATATTATTGGAAATACCTGTTAACATTTGTGGTGAAAAAACACCTTCTATACTCTGGCCCTTTAATATAGCGCCCGGATAAATATTGAGTCCCATTGATTGATCTGTAATAGTGAACATCTGGGATTTATATTTCTGATAAAAATATAGTTTATTTGGATCAGGAGTAGGAGCATTACTACCGTTAACAATTATTCCCGGACCATCTTTATAACCGCCTGAACCTGCTTTTGGTTTAAATGGATTATCTTCGTCCGGTGGGGTAGTCACATCCGCTCTTTTCCCTCCTGATGATCTTTTGCTAGACGAATTATTGTCTGGATTAGATTTTGAACTGACTGTAAAATCTTGGATCTTCGGTATTCTTAATTGATCCAACGCTTGTCTACCGCTCGTATTGTTAAAGTCGGATTCCAGTTTAGAACAACTGATGGTTAAAAAAATCATCAGTACCAGCGGAACATATTTCATGATCCGTGACAAGAAATAATTCTTTTTACTTTTCATACTTTTCTAGAATTTTATAAGCACAGGTATCCTTGGCATACACAAAACATGATGCTTATTGGTTAAAAACTGTATTATTGAATAATTTAGATTTTGTTAAAAGCGTAAAATTCTAACAATATTAAGCTCAATTTCCGAGTGGCATTCCATTTCCTATTGCCCATTTTCGGGTTCTTTTTTCCTTCATCTGACCATTTTCATTATAAATATTATAACTAGCGCTTACCACATTATTCTGAGTATTATAATCAGTAATTTTTATGGAATAATCAGCGGGAATATTATTGGTCTCTTTGAGATTATCCTTCCAAATTAAAGGCTGTTTTCCTGCCCATTTATCTTCAACGCTAGTGACTATCTGCAACCTAGCCACAACGCCCTCAGGTATAAAGGTCATATATTCATGATTATTAATTGGAATATTTCCTGCTCCCCCAGAAGGATAATAGGCATCGGTAGCATCTATATCTTTGGTATAGCGAACTGAAAAATCCCGCTCGTAACATACCAATTGAGTTCCCCGCTGTCCGAGGCCCATATTCCCTCCTCCCCTATTAAGGTCTTTGTCAGTGCCCTCCCTTACCAATAACGAATTTTGGTACCATTGTACTAAAGAAATATTGTAATCAACATAAGACCAATCTAAGGGCTCCTCAACCTTATACTTTTTGGTATAAAATTTCTTGCTGTCAAGATCTATATTCGCAAGAAGTTGAACGTACTTATTCGGAATTTCCAAATCATCAAGAATGAGGCGCAATGAAAGCGTGGCATGGTTAGAATTAATATATTTATTGGGCGATACTAAATAAGTAAAAAGCTTTTTTGAATTTTCAGGGATTTCACTTGCTTCAATTGTCGGGCAAACTTCTGAAAAAATCGTCTTCCCATCTTTATTATCGACCCTGACCTCCAAAGTATTATCCAGTGTACTTACCACATAATATTGGTTACCCATACTATCTGTTTTGGTATCGGTTCTCCATTTTTCATTTTTCTTTTCAGGAATGTTTGGAGTATCTTTTTTACATGAGAAAAAGAAAAACCCAATTAAAAATAATCCTATTAATACCCCTGAACTTTTTGGTCTACATGTTGTACTCATCATAAAATATATTTAATGGTCAATTCTAAAGGTTGTTTTAAATGGCGAGTTATCTTTTAGATATTTTGCCGTATAGTGAATCGGGACACCTGGATCACTTGCTGTAAATGTACCTACGTTCTGTGCGATAAAATCAGATACCCCATCTGGACTTGGATTGATCAATAGCTGTATCACATTATTGCCCATGGTACTTCCCAAAAGATAGATCGTTATACGACAACTGGCAAAAAGATTAGTTTCTTCCTGTGTATAAGATTCTGTTGTTTTTTTAAGGATCTTTTTTATCACCTTTTGAAAAGCACTCTTCATTTCAGAACTATTGTTGTTAGATTCAAGTACCAGTAATCCGAACCTACCATAAGTTACGGAATTAATATATACCGGCGAAATTCCATTAAAAGCATTAGCTGGAATAGAAGCCATATCAATAAGCTCATTAGCAGTGGGATCAGACATTGTATAAGTAAAATTCTCGACAGTATAACTGGCCACAAATTTAGTTGAATAGTAAGTTCCGCTTGAATAGGAATCAAAATTAGTATTTGTCGAAGAAAATAGCCTATGCTGATTTACATTATAACCAAAAGCATATTTCACTTCCTCATATCTTGAAAATGCGGCAAAATAATCAGAGTAGTTAAGTATCGTATTACCTGAAAAGCCGGGAGCCAATAGCGCATTCCGTAAAAATATACGGCTATTTGAAAGACTTGGAGAGGATAGAGTGCCAATTGATAAACTAGAAGGAAATGATAATTGAACACTGATCGGTGCGGTCTGATAACCGGAAAAGGTTTCAAATTGATCCGATGCTATTGACGCTGCCTTTAAAAGTGAACCGGGATAAATATAACTTAGATTACCCGGTGTTACTACCATCTCGTCAGATTCATAAAATGAGCTTGTCCCTAAACCATTGGACCAGACACTGTCCCGGAGATGTATCATTCCTGCAGTTTTTTTCTTGTCAAATACTGTTTTGACGTCATTATTTTTATTCCTAAGATCAACAATATCCAAGGGTGCTATACGGAGTTTGCTAAAATATTCCGAAAGGAGTTTCCCATCACCTTTTTCAGCAGGCGATGGGCTCTGAATTTCCTCTTTTTTACATCCAATAAATAAAAGAAGAGAAAAAATGGCTATGATTTTTTTGATTTTCATACCAGACAGATTTTAAATAACCTAATTGGGTATATTAAGTTTGAATTGATTCCTAAACGTCGAAAAATCATCAAGATAATTTAGCGAGTAATAGAGAATGTCGCCGGGACTATCTTTTGTAAAGCCTCCGTTTTTTGCTAGAACCTCAGCAAACCCCTCAAGGCCAGTTGTTATAGCCTTGACAATACTCTTCCCATCCGCCCCAATTATATAAACTTTCATCCGAGAATTCTCTAAAGTAGCCTTTTGCTCCTTTGTGAGCCTCAATTTCAATTCCGCAGAGAACTTTGGACCGAGGCTATCTGTAGAGGATATATTTAACATTTGGGCTGATAAAGTTAATGCAACATTCAGGGTGTTCTTAACCATCGTATAAGACGAATCTGATTCCATGATAAAAATCCCTTTTCTTCCATAGGTCACTGAACTAACAATTACGGGGCGGATGCCATTAAATATAGAATAATCGAAGTTGCTCTTAAGGTAAGGCTCATAGATAGGTGGTTCGATAGCAATAGAAAAATTTTCCTGTGTAAATTCTGCCCTTACTAAAGTAGCAAAGTTCGTGGTAGCCAGCGAATCCAGATAATTCACAGTTAAGATTCCGGCCAAATTCAAATTCGCCCCAAATGACTTTTTAAGTTCTTCTGTTTTCCTAAATTGGCTTTGTTCATAAGTAAATGATTGAATCTGATTTCCCGCAGCAGAACTCAACGCAGCCCTTAAATAACTTAAATCTTGTATTTTGGAAGGAATGACCGTCCGGTAAATACTATCTGTAGGAAAATTCGCATACATTGTTATGGGATTTCTCATTGTTGCGGGAACAAAGACGGGATTAACATTATTGACATCAATAGCGGCTTCCCCTCTTAAGATAGCGCCAAGATATAATTTACGTCTAGTCTCTTCAAGAACCGCTGGAATATCTGTGGTTTCATAAAATGAAGTTTTTCCAGCATTATTCGGCCAAATACTGTCTCTGAGAAATGTAAGTGAATTTTGTTTGCCTTTTTTTGTAAATCCCTGTATTCCTGCCGTATCAAAATTTGAAAGATTTATCTCCGTAGGTTTAAAGGTGTAAGTTTTTAGACCTTTAAGTCCAGAATTAGGCTCAATTGTTCCTCCCGGAACGAGGTCTTTGGAACAGGAAGTGATTAAAACCACAAATGATGCTATTAAAACAATGCAATTTAGTGTCTTTTTCATAATCGGTAATATATAAAGTTTAAAATTGGACAATTCATACCCAAACTTTCCCTTTCTTCTTTTATAATATCACCGAATATATCTCCCCTAATGATATCCAGTTGGAATAAAAAGCAGTAATTTAAAATACTTTCATCTCGAATTATAAAAGATCTTCTTTCCCTAATTATTGATAATTCTAGACCTTATTTAATTAACAACCAAATTAACTCGACAAACAACGTTTTTACCAATACAAACATGTCAATTGACACGATGAAAAAATTACAGCCTCATGATTTTTTTCCTTTTGTTAGTAGATTCTTATCCAACAAATGAATAGTTAGTGAAATTGATTTTCGGCAAACTCGAGCCTCTATATTATTGACGAAAGATATCTTTATTATCACCCTTGACCTCTCTTCAAAAAACTGGAGCATTTAAAAGTAGAGAATTCGGACTTGTGACCTCGCCCCAAATTTAGGAGTGTTCTAAAGTAGAAAATTCCGCTGTTTTGACCTGTTTTTCGATAAACATTTCAGGTGTCAGATCCCCTAAACAGCTGTGGGGTCTGAAGGTGTTGTACTCTTCCCTCCAGATTTCAGTTTTTTCCTTCGCATCTTCCAATGACAGGAACCAATGCGCATTTATGCACTCGTCACGGAAACTTCCATTGAATGACTCAATATACGGATTATCTGTTGGTTTCCCCGGTCTGGAGAAAACTAATTCCACCTGATGTTCATAAGCCCACCTGTCGACTTCCTTGGAGATAAATTCCGATCCGTTATCCACTTGGATTTTCCTGGGTATTGCCTGGTTGGAGATTTCAGACATCGAGACCATACGATTCCGAGGCGAATTGACCACTTTGAATAAAACCAAAAAAACTAAGTAAAAATGGATTTGTGACTTCTCAACGTAATATTCAAATGGTCAAAATTGTCCGAATTGAATGGTCATCTGTTTTCATATTTGGATGGTCAATTGTATCAAAATATCCATTATATAGGAAAATCATATATAATTCTATTTGCCTGTTTTTATCTTTTTTATAAACTGTAATAAAGGAACTAAAAGTTCTACTGTACTCTCGTGACCTCCACTTAAGGAGACACTTAACAGAAAGTGTCTCCTTTTTTTATACATATAAAAAACAGTTGACCAGATAGTTACAACCTATTCCTTTAGCGTTCGAAAATTTTAACAAAATTAGTTAGACTTCGGTTACCAATTACTCTAAAAATCTGGTTTACAGCCTCCCTACCTCCTTTTTCCATTGTCCGAAATCCCCTTAGGGATCTTTAGCTATTTAATAGCTATGCAGAAATGTTTAGTCATGATATATTTATAGCCTCAAGATGTGCCCTATAGCTTTCTAAATCCTCCTTTGGCGTACCGTTCTTCACGACGTCAAAGCTATTAAATCCCGGCAGAATGGTGCTTCCACAAAAAGCATAATTACTGGTAATATTCAACAGCAAATCTGCCGTAGTCTTGCCCTGCATGAGCTTTTGACTATCATTGCCAAATGCTGCTTCGGGAGCATTCCATGTGGCCGAAACCATAAATTTCTTTGACAACAGCTTTCCCCCACTTCCATATTGTCTGCTCATATCCTGTCTGCTCCTACCATCTCCATCTAAAAACTCGCGTTTCACATAGCCTGCTTCAAAGAGTTCGTCTGTATATTTTTTGTAGATCCAAGGAGCGCCAAACCAGTTAATCGGTGTCTGAAGGATAATAATATCTGCTGCTAGATGCTTGGCAACCTCCTGCTCCGAATCATAGCCATTTTCAATCTTGGTTTCCAGCACCTCATATCCCTGCGCCAAAAAGAAATCACGGGCAACTTCCTGAAAAGAAGCATTCAACTTTCCCTCCGACCTATTGGGATAGGTTAAGTGCGCATTGATCAGCAGTGCTGTTTTCTGTTCTCTCATTTCCATGTATTCAAACAAATACTAATAAAAATCCGGTTTATCACCATATACGCCCGGTTTATTGACACCGACACTTGCTTTGCTATCTCGGGCAGGATCAAGAATAATAGCAGCGATATAGGCCCCTACAGCTTTTCTTGACACCTCTGTACCGCGAAAAGGTTCATTTTTTTGCGTAGTCTCATAATCGGTTTCATCTTTGTCTGTTAACCATGAGGGGCGAACGACAGTATAATCAAGACCCGATGCCTCAACAATCTTCGTAGCTTTGCTATAACGGACCAGTTCTGCTCCGATAATACGGTTATTCCATTCGCCAAATTTGCCCGCAACCTCATTGTGGACACCGAGCGAAGTCACAAAGATCAGCCGTTTCACTCCTTTTCTTTTCATCGTCGCAGTAATTGCTGTCGCCATTTTATCCACCTCACCCGCAAGGTTCGCATAGACGATATCCTGTCCTTTAATGGCGCGGTCAAGATCCTGCTCATTCAATACATCGCCTTCGATAAGGTGTGTACCTAATGTCTGATTTGCTGAAAAATGTGAAGCATTTCTGACGAAAAATGTGAGTTCAATATCTTTGTTGTCCTGCAAAAAACCAATTACGTGTTGTGCTATAGCACCTCCTGCTCCCAGGATGAGTACTTTCGTTTTCATATGTTATCCTAAATTATTGTCCTTAAAACTAATTTCCCGACTTTGGAATGTTTGATTTGATTTACTCAGGCACTGCTGTGGCTGATAGTTGTATACCAATGGCCAAATTTTGAGCATTAGCCATTGGTATTATGAAATCCTTCCGTTTACTAGAGATTTTCTTTGTAAAATGGAATCAACTTGGCCAAAGCTTGTCTTACTGGTTCAGGCTTATCGTAAAGATCATAGTGAGACCATCCTTCCACGACAACCAGTTCCTTTTTCTTTGAAGCTGCCCGACGAACAATTTCAAATCCATCCCTGTAGGCTCCAAAAGCACCTGGTTTGCTTCCTACAATAACTAACAAAGGCTGTGTCAACAATACTTCGGCAAGGTTGAAAGCATCCCATGTGATTGCTGCCGCATTGTGTGAGAATAAGGTTTTATTGACACCATTGGCGCTTTCACCACGCGAAGTACGGTAGTACTCAGTCGCCTCCAGCAGATCAATATCCGCATTGGCCTCTTTGGCCATTTCATAGGTTGGATATAAACCTTGGTCCACACGCAGCGCTGCACCTCTGGCTTCGGCTGTACGTTGTGCGGCAATTGCCTCAAGATTAGCGATCGGATCACCAAACTCGCGCATCACGCGACCATAGTTTGCTCCCGTAACAGTTGCCAACGCTTTAATACGGCGCTCTTTCATTGTTGCATTGATGGAATATCCTCCGGCACCGCAGATGCCCAATACGCCGATACGTGCCTCATCAACAAATGGCAGTGTAACCAAATAGTCAACAGCATAGCTGTAATCCTCTACACGCAATGATGGATCTTCGATAAAGCGTGGTTCACCACCACTTTCTCCCTGAAAGGATGCGTCTGGTACCATTACCACGAATCCAGCATCGGCAAATGCCTGTCCGTATACATTGCCCGAGGTCTGCTCTTTACAACTTCCGATAGGGTGTGTACTGATGATGGTCGGATATTTTTTGTTCTCGTCAAAATCTGCAGGGAATAATAGATCTGCTGCTATATCCCAATAAAGTGCTTTAAATTTTACTGACTTTTTCATTTTAATATTTTTTTAATTGTGATTGATTTTACCTTTGCTTTCATGACTTTGTCTCATTTACTCATCTTGATAGAACAAAGTTACTGCAGCTCAAAGGCTAAGCTTGAAAACAAATCACCTTAAAAACGATACTTTTTACTGATTGCGGTAAATTTTTGGGGAGATACCGGTTTTCGTCCGAAAAAAGCGGGTAAAATAGGTCGGATAGTCAAAGCCCAGGTCATAGGCAATCTCATTGATGGTCAAATTGGTCTGACGGAGTTTCTCCTTGGCTATCTGAATAATATATTGATGGATATGTTCCAGTGGCGACTTGCCCGTAAAATGTTTGATCAGGTCTCCAAAATAGTTGACAGACAGGTTACCTTTTTCAGCAAAATACGCCACTGTCGGCATTTTGTTCTCGCCATCTTGTGCTGAATAATATCGGTCCAGTTCTTTATAAAAATCGGCTACAACCTGATTGTATATTTTGCTGCGCGACTGGAACTGCCTTTCATAAAAATTCTGGGTATAGGAAAGAATCAGCATGGTATAGGATACAAGCACGTCTTCGGAAAAACCATCCTGACAGAATTCGTCATAGGCTTTGATAAAAAGATCGGAGAGAATACGACTTTCCCGATCAGTTAGAAAGAGTGCTTCATGCCTATTGTAGCCCGTGAAACTATAGTCTTTGGCATATTTTTTTAAGATCTTTTCATTGATAAAAATACCATACCCCATAAAGGGTCCCGAGAGATCCCATTCCATTAGGTTACCCGGTCTATCTAAAAAAAGATAAGAGGCGGACATCTCGGCTATCGGTGGTTGCACCTCAATATTATTCTTGATGGCAATCAGGTAGAAATCCAGTTCGACTGGATCTGATTTCAGCAAAATCTCTTTTTGCTGGTCATAATGAATCACCTGAATACTATCGTTTGAGGATGCCTTCACATTGATATATTTCAGGAATGCCGGTATATTGTATTTCTTTCCCATCGTGCAGCTAATGCTTATAAATTTACAAATTTAACTTTCGTCTCCATCAAAAAACGATACATTTCACTTAAAGAATGAAACAAATCACCGTGAGCTGATTACCCAAAAACCAAGATGCTTCGCGGCTAAACATAACGAGGTACATAAAGAAAAAATAAAATGCCGGGTTAAACGACGTCCCTCCATATTTTCACTATTATATTAAAAGCACTAGAACACGCTTTATTATGGTCAAATTTAATCTGATCAATGATTTCCATAATCATATGCTCAAAGCTTTCAAATTTCCAATAGAGTTCTAGGTACTTGCTCGCTTGGAAATAAACATTGTATAAACTTAGAAAAGCTTGTTCAAAACCATATCCATGCAAAAAATATTTCGACAAATTCAATAAAATTAGTTAGACTTTGGTTACTAACACTACAAAAAAGTAGCGCTATAGCGTCTATTCTATCCTCTTTTTTAAGTTCGATTTCTGCCTCTTAATAAAAGCAACAAATTCAGTCTCTAAGAATATTAAGGTCATTCAAAATGAAAAATTAACTATATTGTAGCAACGAATACAATTAAGACGTAAATTTCATCCCTCTAACTAAAAAATAAATGAAAAAAGTAGTTCTTATGTTGGCACTTATCGGATTCACAATTTCCTCGGTGAAATGCCAGATTTTCAAACCAGTAAAATGGACATTTGCATCTAAGAAAATTAATAGCAACGAAGCTGTAATATTCGTAAAAGCTACTATGGACGCCGGCTGGCATATTTATGGATTGAACGTTCCACAGGGAGGGCCTGAAGCTACCAAATTTGTATTTACAAAATCAAAAGATTTTAACCTCATTGGGAAGGTCTTGGAACCTAAACCGAAAAGTAAATATGAGGACGTATTTAAAGTGAATGTTCCTTTCCACGATAAGGAAGTTATATTTCAACAAAAAATAAAACTTAATTCTTCCACGCCAACCAGAATATCCGGAAAGGTATCATTTATGTCTTGTGATAAAACGCAATGTCTTCCTGAGGACGATTATAATTTCGCTCTAGTAATTAAAGAATAAATCTCAAAAAGATAAACCCATTCCGAGACTATACAATGGGTAAAGAACGAACCGTATTAGACCATCTGTAAAACCATAACATGAAGAGGCAGCCATTACCCCGTACGAAACTGTTTCCTATATTTTAGCGGGGATGCCTTTGTCACGACCTTAAATTGTTTACTAAAATGTGCCCAGCTGTTATAGCCGCTATTATAACAGATATCCAAAATAGGCCGATCTGTATCGCGTAATAGTTTGCAGGCATGACCGATCCGGAGTTCTTTGATAAAATCAAAATAACTCTTTTTTATGTTCTTTTTGAAAAAACGGCAAAATGCTGAAACAGACATATTGGTGCTGGAAGCAACCTCTTCGAGTGAAATCGGATTTAAAAAATTCTTAAAAGAATAGTCTATTATCGCTTCTATAACGATGTTTTCCTCTCTACCGGCAATCGTGTCAAAAGCCATTGTAATCACCTTATGCTCTTCGGACGATCCAATCTGTTCCATACAGTTCAATAATAACTGAATACGTTCAAGCCCCTCTGTATTTTCTATTTTGCGGATCATGAGATCAATTTCCGCTGAAAGATTTCCCATAAGCTGAATTCCTGTGCTGTCATTTTTCAACAATCCAGCGATCACATGCATCTCGGGCAGCGCCAGAAATCCCGGCCCCCAAAAGTCCTTGAGGAAATGAACAACAATAGCACTACCAACCGCATCCTGCCTGGATTTACGGAACCAATGTGGCAGATCCGAACCGAGGAAGAACACATCTCCCTGCTTATAATCGCCGATATAATCACCAATAAGCGCTGTTCCATTACCTTCTGTGATCACAATCAGCTCACACTCGGGATGCCTATGCCAAGCCGTTTCAAAAGTGGGCGTCCTGTACGTTCGACAAGCGAAAGAATACTGGTCTTCGACATGTATTTTCTGGATCAGTGTTTTCATGATAAATTATTGCTAACGAATACATCTGCTATCTGAACACATAATATACGATTATAAACACAACAAATAGCAAGATAGCATATTTTTTCACCCAAATAGCGGTTGAAAGATGCTCAACTGATGCTGTAAATTTATCTTACGACAAGGGAACCACATGTAAGCGTATGCGGCTATCGCATAAGAATAAACCGAAATAAAATTATGAACTCAATTTCAACGATAACCAAGTATGGAAAATAATACCTATGATGCCATCGTCGTTGGCTCTGGCATCAGTGGCGGATGGGCCGCCAAAGAGCTTTGTGAAAGGGGCTTAAAAGTTCTGATGCTGGAACGCGGCAGCCCTTATGAACATGTCAAAGATTATAAATCTGCCCTACGGGAACCCTGGGATCTCCCACACCGCGGGCGCACAACAGTAGAACAGAAAAAGAAATATCCCGTAATCCACCGCGGATGGGCAGCCTCAGAAGCGGTCATGGATGGTTGGGTAAATGAAGAAGACTGTCCCTATACCGAATTGAAACCCTTTACATGGTGGCGCAGCTACCGCATGGGAGGACGATCAACCTTATGGGGTAGACAGTCCTATAGACTGAGCCAAATGGACTTCGAAGCCAATGAGCGAGATGGGATTGCCGTGCCATGGCCCATAGGTTACAATGATATCGCTCCTTGGTATGACCATGTCGAAAAATTTGCCGGAATCAGCGGATCCCTAGAAAATATTGCACACCTTCCGGATGGACAGTTCTTACCCCCCATGGAGTTGAACTGCGTAGAAAAAGATGTAGCCAAACGCATTAAACAAGAATATGGAGACAAGCGGCACCTGATCATTGGACGGGTTGCAAACCTTACAGCCCTGATCCCAGGGAGATCAAAATGCCAATTTCGGAACCGATGCTGGGAAGGATGCCCTTTTGGAGGCTATTTCAGCACCCAGTCCTCTACCCTACCTGCCGCAATGAAAACAGGTAATTTGACCGTCAGGCCTTATTCGCTGGTTCGGCAGATCCTGTATGACAAAAACACCAAAAAGGCCACTGGTGTTGAGGTCTTAGATACCGAGACCAACCAAACCTATGAATTCAAGAGTAAAGTAGTTTTTCTATGTGCTTCAGCCCTTAACAGCACTTGGGTCCTATTTAACTCCGCAACGGACATTTGGCCTGAAGGTTTAGGGAGCAGCAGTGGCGAGTTGGGTCATAATGTGATGGACCATCATTACAACATCGGTGCTTCCGGAATAGTGGAAGGCTATGAAGACCGCTATATATTCGGTAAAAGAGCCAATGGGTTTTATATTCCCCGATTTGTCAATATTGGCAGTGACAAAAGAGATTACCTGCGTGGTTTTGGCTACCAAGGCGGTGCCAGCCGTGAAGGTTGGGGCAGAGAGGTTGCCGAACTCAATATAGGTGGTGATTTTAAAGACGCACTTACTGAGCCCGGCCAGTGGACTATCGGCGCAACAGGCTTTGGAGAGATACTGCCCTATCACGAAAATAAAATCTCACTGGATAAAGATCGTAAAGATAAATGGGGCTTGCCTGTATTGGCGATGGATGCTGAACTGAAAGATAATGAGTTGAAGATGCGAAAGGATATGCAGGAAGAAATGAAAGCAATGCTTACTATCGCTGGTGTAAAAAATGTAAACACCTGGGACAGTGGCCATGCCATGGGACATGGTATCCATGAAATGGGAACCGCGAGAATGGGACACGACCCCAAAACCTCGGTGCTCAACAAGTGGAATCAGGTTTGGGATTGTCCCAACGTATATGTTACCGATGGCGCCTGCATGACTTCATCGGGTTGCCAAAATCCATCATTGACCTATATGGCATTGACAGCACGGGCTGTAGACCATGCCGTCAATGAGCTCAAGAAAAATAATAGCTAAGCCCATGGAAAGAAGAACACTTTTAAAGATGATTGCCCTGCTTACAGGTGGAGCCGTGATTGGTGGCAATGCTTTTTTGACTGGCTGCAGTTCCAGCAAAGAAAGCGGCCTTAAGGAACGCCTCAATTTAACTCCCCAGCAAATCGCATTCCTAGACGAAGTAGCAGACACCATACTTCCAACTACCCCCAAAAGCCCGGGTGCCAAAGCAGCCAAAGTCGGCTCATTTATGAAGGTCATAGTGAACGATTGTTATGAAGCTCCGGATCAACAGGTCTTTCTTGAAGGAATGGACAGCTTGGATGCGGCCTGTAATAAAATGCATAAGCTGGGATTCGTGGAAGCCACGGCTGAGCAAAGGCTTAGCCTACTCACAGCAATCGATAAAGAGGCAAAAGAGTATATGGCCAAAAAAGGAGATTTACCCAATCACTACTATACCCTATTTAAGCAATTAACACTACTAGGCTATTTCTCTTCGGAAATAGGCCATAAACAGGCGCTGCGATACAATCAGGCGCCAGGTCGATACGAAGGGGATGTGCCTTATAAAAAAGGGGATCGTTCTTGGGCTTAAAATAACGAACTTACGGATATAAGGTTCCACAAAAGGAACCTTTTCACCTAAAAAAGAGATTTATGACAACAATTAAAGGACCTGCTATTTTTTTGGCGCAATTTGCCGGTGACAATGCACCCTACAATACTTTAGAAGGTATCTGCAAATGGGCAGCTTCCCTCGGCTACAAAGGCATCCAGATACCTACTTGGGATGCGCGCTTAATAGATCTTCAAAGAGCTGCTGAAGACAAAGACTATGCACTGCAGCTCCAGTCTACCGTACAATCCTATGGACTGGAGATCACCGAATTATCAACACATCTCCAAGGGCAACTGATCGCTGTACATCCGTCTTTTGATCCATTATTTGATGCATTTGCGCCACAAGAGCTGCATAATAATCCCAAAGAGCGACAACAATGGGCTGTACAGCAACTCCATTATGCGATTAAAGCCTCTCACAATCTCGGTTTGAAAGCCCTCGCAACCTTTAGCGGTGCATTTCTCTGGCCTTATGTATACCCCTGGCCACAACGTCCCGCCAATCTGATCGAAACAGGGTTCACTGAACTCGCCAAAATGTGGCTCCCCATATTGGATATCTGTGAACAGTACGATGTCGATCTTTGTTATGAGCTTCATCCGGGTGAAGATCTGCACGATGGTGTTACCTTTGACCTGTTTTTAGAAAAAGTAAATTACCATAAACGGGCAAATATTCTATACGATCCATCGCATTTTGTCCTGCAATGCCTCGACTACCTGCAATTCATCGACATCTACCACGAGCGGATTAAAATGTTCCATGTAAAAGATGCTGAATTCAACCCATCTGGTCGTCAAGGTGTTTATGGTGGATATCAAGATTGGCAAGCACGAGCTGGCCGTTTTCGCTCTATTGGGGATGGACAGGTCAATTTCAAAGCAATTTTCACCAAGTTGACACAATATGATTTTCAGGGCTGGGCAGTCCTGGAATGGGAATGTGCATTTAAAAATTCAGAAGATGGCGCTCGCGAGGGTGCACAGCATATCAAAGAGTATATTATCCGGGTAGGTGATCGCGCATTCGACAATTTTGCTGCTGCTGGTAGTGATAATAACTTGAATAGAAAATTGATCGGTTTATCAGACGAGTAACAGCCTAAACCTAAAATACAGTTATTATGGAAATCAGAAAAATCAGGATGGGCATGATAGGCGGTGGCAAGAATGCTTTTATTGGCGCTGTGCACCGTATGGCTGCAGGGATAGATGGACAGGTCGAACTATGCTGCGGCGCATTAAGTTCTGACCCCGTTAAAGCACAGGAGTCCGGAGAACTGCTTTCGCTCCCTACAGATCGAATCTATACAAATTTTCGGGAAATGATCTTGCGCGAAAGTCAGTTGCCCCCTGACGAAAGGATGCATTTTGTGAGTATTGTCACTCCCAATGTTGCCCATTTTGAACCTGCTATGCTTGCACTTGAACATGGATTTCATGTACTTCTGGAAAAACCCATGACCTTCTCCATGCAAGAGGCCCAATTATTACAGCAGAAAGTCAATGAATCGGGATTGCTACTTTGCGTTACCTATACCTATTCAGCCTATCCGATGGTCAAACAGGCACGTCAGTTGGTCCGCGAAGGTAAGCTTGGCAATATCCGTAAAATCATGGTCGAATATCCACAGGGCTGGCTCAGCACATTGATTGAAAACGAATCCCCGCTTGCCGCCTGGCGAACAGACCCTGAAAGAGGAGGACTAAGCAGCTGTATGGGAGATATTGGAACGCATGCCGCTCATTTGGCTGAATATATTTCCGGTCTAAAAATAACCAAAGTATGTGCTGATCTTCGTACGGTCGTAGCAGGAAGGCGACTGGAAGATGACGGTAATGTCCTGCTGGGATTTGAAAATGAGGCAACCGGCGTACTCTCTGCCTCACAGGTAGCGGCAGGCGAAGAGAATGCTTTAAAAATAAGGATATATGGAGAGAAAGCCGGTTTGGAATGGAACCAGCAAGAGCCCAATAGCCTCCTGCTGAAACCGCTTAACGAACCAGCACAACTATTCCGTGCAGGACAACAATATCTTAGTCCTCTAGCTCAGCACAACAGTCGTTTACCAGCAGGGCATCCGGAAGGTTACATCGAAGCATTTGCCAATATCTATCGGAATTTTTCAGCTACAATTCTTGCAAAAATAAACGGCACCAGTCCCTCGGAGGCCATGCTGGATTTCCCTACCGTTGCAGATGGAACTAGGGGCATGAAATTTATCGAAACGGTAATAGCTTCTGGACAGTCCAGTCAAAAATGGACAGCCTTCTAATCGTCATCACAATAACGTAGGCGCTAGAAGTCAATTCCATAACCGAAATTACTGCGTCAGCAAGTAAGACGTCTTGCAACAGCTCAGTAATTTCGGTATTTTAGGTTCTTTTTGGAAGGCTTTATATCAGAATGCCCTATGTCAACGTATAATCCCCTTGTACACCGCATCCCGTAATACCCCACCTTCGGTATCACCGGCATATTCCCAATACATTGCTCCCAGTAAGCCCTGTCCATGCACATAATCGCATTTCAAGGCAATGGATTCTGGAGTTTCAAAAGTCAGTACCAATTCTCCCTGTGCATTGACCAGATAGTGGGCCTTCGCTTCATCATCCCATTTCTGTTCAAAGCCCTGTAAATTCAGGAGATCCTTATAATCTATAAACCCTTTGATATCCGTTTTATTTCCCCGTCCGTAAAACGGAATACCGAGCACCAATTTTTCGACAGGCATTCCAGCGGCAATATGCGCCTTAACAGCTTCAGCACAGGTCGTGCGTCCCGATAAGGGAGAACGATGCAAGCTCGCATGATGATATGGTGGATTGCCCGAGTCGTAAGTCATGATGTTCACAAAGTCTACATCGTTTTTAATCTGATCAAAAGCAATATATTGACCACTTGATACCGAAGCGAGTGTCAATAGTTTTTTCTTACCAATAGCCTTCCGGATATCCCGCATCAATAAGGTAAAATTCTCGGTATCCGATTTCGTCGCAGAAATACCGGCGGAAGAATTGGTTGGGTATTCCCAATCAATATCAATACCGTCGAGTTTAAACTCCTTTACAACCCGCTCACAGTCCTTGGCAAATTTTCCCCGATTAACGACATCTGCAGCCATCTCACTAAAGCGACCACTTCCCCAGCCTCCAATGGATAACAATACTTTCAAGTGTGGATGCGCCTTCTTCAGCGCTATAATACTTTTTAATCTGGCTTCATTGTCGATACGCACTCCGTCAAAACTGTCATTTACATGCCCAAATGCATAATTGATATGGGTCAGATAAGTCGGATCCGGCACAACTGTTGACCAGGATGTAACATAAGCGATCACCACTTTTTTATTTTTCCCATGTGCACAACTCCGTTGTGGGCTAACCGTCATTAACAATAAGGCTATTGCTGTAAAGCCAAGGGTTATTAACTTGAGGGGATTTATACTGTTTTTAGATTTCATACACATCATCATATTAAAGATTCAACATAAATAACACTGCTATCGAGTTAATTGACCAAATTCCATTCTCCATTTAACACGATAATAAGCGGACAAGGATCGATCTTCTATTAAAGTTTTAAATAGATATTGATCTTTTTCAGTAAAATAGCATACCACAGCATGGCGAAAGCCCATAGCAACGAACCACCAACAGCAAGGAGCATGTTACCCGATTGCTTATAGAAAAACAAAGGAATCTGCAATCCCCAACAGATGAAATAAATTAAATCCGGTGCGAGATAGGTCGTCAAAGAATTCTTTCCGGCTTCCTCGAAGACGAATATTCCTTTATGGTATTTCCGAATATCTATTACATAGTAGATAACAAGCAGTAAGAGCAGGCTGATACCACAACAGAGCAATGCCCAGCTTGGCGTGCCATGAATTTTGGATAATATAAACCAGGGGCGCAGCGCAAACCCGCCCGCTAACCAAAGTATGCCAATAATCAGCATCCAACGTAAAAGTAGCTTCGGTGTAGCAGCATACCGTTTGATCAATATACCAATGATTGTCCCGGCCAATACAATGCAAGGTACATTACCCGATAACAGTACATTCAGGTAGTTCCCGATGATAGGAATATGCAATTTGAATGCTGTTTGAGACAGAATATTTAGGACAAGAAACAGCAGCCAAAAGCATACTACAATGGAGAGCCTTCCCCGACTTAACACAAAAGTAGTAGCAGCAGCAAAATAACCCCAGCCGATCAAGCCCAAGATTCCCCACCAACCGATCTCCAAGCCTTTACCCTCTGCTGCTTTAAAGCAATAAACCAAATAACAGATCCCTAATACCCCGACCAGGCGCATCCCTTTAAATAGGGTCTGACTGCCGGCAGTAGTAGGATACCTATTCCAGATCAGAAATACGCAGAGATACAACAAGCCTAGCCACCAAAAACCAGACATACCCGTCAATGAAGCATCCACACGTCCACCGTTCAGAATCAAGACACCAATCAAGATTAAACTCGCGGTACGGGTGACAATATGCGCAAAAATCAGACGAGGAGATTCTCCCAGCTTCTCCCGGGCAGCCACAGCATATGGTACAGCCATGCCGACCATAAAAAGAAATCCCGGAAAAACCCAATCTGCCAGCCCCATGCCGTCGACATCCGCTTTGGTATGCAGCAGCCATTCTGGAACACCGGGCGCAAATAAATCGTTGACAAATAACATGAGAAATAGAGTCATACCCCGCATGACATCCATTGAGCGAATTCGAATTGATTGTTTAGGTTGTTGTTGATCCATAATGATACGATAAATCCAAAGCAAATCAGCTGTCACAGCCCAAAACATCCCGTTTACCCAATTCTGCCACAGACGACTCAGCTACTTTTAAGGAATTGTAAAATGCAGGGTTCGGTCACTTAAAATATGTTCACACGATTCCATTTGCATTCAGGTTTATAATTTTTAGCAAACAGATCAACTATTTGCTTACCCTAAGATGAGCATATTATATCATATTCAAGAGAAATAATTGTTCAAATTAGTGTAATTTTTGCTTTTATCATACAAGTTTCCTGGAATTATGCCTTCATCTTACAACATTTTGAAAAGCACATTGCTTGCGTTATGTTTCATTTAGCCTCTTTTTGCCAGCGGATAAGAAATGGCCGGGAGTCCGGTGTTAAATATATGCTGTTATATAAAAATAATCACCTCATCACAAAAAAGCTGCAACCAAATAAACAGAGGAAAAAATTGATCAAAAAGCATCAACTATAGTGTAAAACTAATATTTTTGACCTTAGTTCTAAAACAACATATAACATGAGCCAGTTAGTATTTCGTGACGCCAGAAAAGAAGATTTACCTCGCATCGTAGCCATATACAATACCACCGTTGCTTCGAGAATGGTCACTGCAGACACCAGTCCTGTAACCGTAGAAAGCAGACAGAAATGGTTTGATGAACACAGCCCGTCAACGAGACCATTATGGTTGGTAGAGGAACAAAATAATATCCTCGGCTGGGTCAGCTTCCAGTCTTTTTACGGTCGACCAGCATACGATGCGACAGTAGAGATCAGCATCTACCTGGATGAACAACAGCGAGGCCGGGGACTGGGCAAGCAAATTCTCCAATACTGCATAGACAAAGCCCCCAGCCTTGGCGTACATACCTTATTGGGTTTCATCTTTGCGCATAATGTACCTAGCATCACCTTATTTGAAAAAATGGGATTCCAGGAATGGGCCAACCTGCCCAATATTGCTACGCTAGATGGGGTAGAACGAAGTTTAAAGATATTAGGAAAAAGGCTAAGTTAAGTCACACAATTGGCTCCCAAGAGAAAAATCATTAGCTTTAAGTAATTATTTTACACTCTTAATTTACAACTATGACTCAACGACTACAATTAATGCTAATATTCACCCTTTCTATGTTGTTTTGGATCAATGTGGCCATCGCCCAAAATCCCGAGCGGACCAAGACTATCGCGATCCCAGCCGATTCCACCTATACAAAAGTCGTACAAGCACTTCAAGAAAATGGCTACTATATTGCTCAATTAGACCGTTCTTCAGGTTTTATTCAAACCAGTGTATCGCTTAAAAGCAAATCAATATTTGGTCGTGATGGTGATAAAAGAATCTTCAATTTTCTAGTTGTCCCGCTTCCAGATCGAAGGTCCAAAATCATTCTCAATATTTTTCTGTTCGAACGCCTTCAAGCCGGAAGCGGTAATTCCGGAAATTATTACTACGATGACAAAGGTCTTGTCCAGGATGATAAAATCTATCAGCAGATTTGGGATAAAATTTTGCCCCTTATCCAATAAAAACAGCTATAGGATACAAACAAAGCCTGCCAAAAGTATATTGACAGGCTTTGTTTTATTCCGATTGTATTAATAATTTAGTAGACTATTCAATCTCGACCTTCAATCCTTCTTGCCAATCTTTTAGCTCCCCGGTATAATATAAATAGCCCGAAGATGCGGCACCTTGGTATCTCCCTGGCACTTGGGCTTTTAAATCTATAGACAGTTCTTTCGTTTCATTTGCATCAATCCCACGCCAATAAAAAACCAAGTAATTTTCAAAAATTTCATAGTAGTCTACGAAGCCTTTCTCCATTAAATCCCTTAATTGTTGAGGCTCGGGAGTTAATCCTCCTGGGATACCGACCTTCGCTAATGGCATTGCCTGTGCCCTACCCCGCTTATTGTTTAACCGCACCTTGAGTACCGTATTGTCACCCAGACGAACACGATTACTGGATAAAGATGTTGACAGATCCAGTGTCCTATCTTTTGCACTTGGCGGTTCCAGTGTCAAATAATTAAATCGGTAGGAAGCCACCGCATAATCTAAATTTTCCAGGCGCAAAGAGATTTTATGCTTTCCGGCAGGCAGCTCCAGCGAAAACAATTTGCTCAGGGAGTCCGCTTGGAGTGTAGTATCGCGGAGCAGAATTTCACCGTCCACCCACAATTCAATTTTCTTCCCCTTTTTCGTCTTCATATCCTGATCAAACAGTTGATAATATCCTATTGCAGCTTTCAGGGCGAGCCCTGTTGCTTGCGTTGAGCCATAATAACCTTTGTCCGCAAATTTAACAAGTGCCTCCATACACAAGGTCAACTCGTTGGATGGCTTTTTATCCAATTGGAAAACAAGTGCGATCCAGGCCAGCGTTTCATTGCGCAATGACCGTCCATCCGAATTTGTGATACTCCCTTCTACTAGCTCCTTTTTACCTTCAACGACCAATGGGAGCAGCTCTTTTAATTGCAATTTCAGGCTCTCCAATTGCTCCAATTTATTGAGGTTACTTGCTGTAAGCGCAACGAGGGCCATACGATAAGGATCTTTTGACCGCAAGACCTCCTGATAAGCCTTTTGAAATTCGTTCTCAATTTCCTCCCTTAGCCCCGCAACGCTCAAAGCATAAGTGATATAAGCATTATTTATCAACTCACGATTCCCGGAAAAAGCATACCGTCCTTTAGCCTGATGGTATCCACCTCGACCATCCTTTTTCGATAAAAGCCAATTTTTGGTTCGTTCGATCATCTTTTGATCCACAGCAATAAACGGCTTCATTTCGATAAATTCAATTAAACCAAAAGCTGAAAGGACCTCATGCGCGGGCGGTTTGCCGTACCAATCAAAGCCCCCACCTTTAATTTCGTAGGCCGCCAATTTTTTATAACCGTTTTCCAAAAACTCTTTTGTCTTGCGTTGCAAGGATTCATCCGCCCTAATTTGGCGCATAAGAGAAAGTGCGTAAATATTGGGATATACCGAAGAAGATACCTGTTCAAAACAGCCGTGTGGTTCGCGGACAATACGCTCCAGTCCCTGCGTAATTTGCTTCAAAGGATTAAGGTATAGCTCCACAGAAAGCTGTTGAGAGCCTTTAACTGCATTTTTTAGTTCAAATTCATGTTCCACGTATTTAGATGTTGAATGTCCGAACGCTACAGGAAAGCCTTTATTGAATAATTTGATATCCTTTATAATCCCCTGGGCTGAGGAATCCGTTCGGATCGAAAAACGTATTTTATCGCGATCAATTGAAGGGCGCTTTACTTCCAGTGGTACACGCAACTGACTTTGCTCCTGTGCGCCAATTTTCAGGATATTCCCCTCAGATTTCCATTCTAGCTTGTCCCCTACCAGGTCGACCTGACTACGGATTGATATCGGTTGCCGTCTTGTATTATCAACCAGTAATTGTGCGTTGATCAGATCGCCCTGAGAAGCGTACAAAGGCAATTTGACGTCCAGGTCAATTTCGTCTCTCACTTGATAAGTTGTTTGCTGATTACGTCCTATCATACCGTTTTTACCTATTCCTTCCGTTATGATCCGATAAGAAGTATTCTCATCTGCATTGGGAAAAGTTACCTGGGCACGGCCCTGGGCATCGGTCTCAATATGGTAGTTCCAATAGATGTTATCCCTAAAATCATCTTTGATCATAGCCTGTTTATTTTGATACTTGGGCACATAAAACTCCTGCGCATGATCAAAACGAACCTTTGGTGACACAGTGTTCAAGGTCAGGTATTCTTGAGGCCCTACCAGATGGCTATGTCCTAAAAAGCTAGCTGCATCTCCCTCCATTCCTTTTCCACCTTTCGTTGTGATTAGAATCACACCATTGGCTCCGCGGACACCGTAAATTGCTGTCGCCGAGGCATCTTTTAGTATCGAAATACTTTGGATCAATTCAGGCGGAAATCCAGTAAAGTTTGCCATATTGGCTTCATTATAGGGCACTCCATCCACAACAAAAAGAGGGCCACCGGTACCGCCAATGGAGTTCATCCCACGAATTACAACTGGTGCATTTGACCTTTCAACAGAAGGGCTAACACTCACTCCAGCGAGCTTGCCTGATAAGGCCGAAATTAAATTCGCTTGTGCATAGAGATCGTTACCACTAATTGTCACCACCGATCCAGTTAATGATCGCTTGCGATCTACGTCGTAGCCAAGAACAACCACCTCTTCTAGGATCCCATCTCGATTAAATGCCTGTGGCTCCATTTCTATTTTTGGTGGAAGTGGCGTTTCGTCATTGACGCGTTGGATTAATGGAGTTGTCCCAAACTTCACTAAAACAGGATCAGTCGCGCGTCGCTTCTCCCTTACTGAGGCGAGGTCTTCATTTCGGGATGCAGTAATATAATAAAATTCATTTTTACGATGTGTCGGAATATAGATTCGCCACAAGGCACATGGAATTGTCCGAACCGAAAAACGTCCTTGTTTATCCGGCGTTACCGTATACAACAAGCTATCTGCAACGACGTACATTTTTGAAGAATATACCGTATTTCGTCCTTTGCCCTGTCTATAGACTACACCTGTAAGCAAATTATTTGGAGGGGTCTTGACCACTGTAAGCTCGTCATTGCTCAGCACCTTATCCCACTTATAATTTCGCCAACCCTGTGTCAGCATAAGCATATCTAGGGCTTGAGTACGTTTCTCTTTGGTTGGATCAAAATAGAATGCGGGTTGATAGATGTCACCATGGACAGCAGTTCCCAGCCACATCCAGGAGAGTATATCATGCTGTTTATCGCTTAGGTAACTTAAAATCTTATCATCAACGACACCCAGTGATATCGCTGCTGGGACAGCCTCGCCCCGAGTATCGCGAGTCTCAATCGTCAGCTTCACATCCTCCCGAGTCTTATAGATCGCTTTATCGCTCGTTACATGAATCTGTAATCCATCGTTTATTGCATTAAAGAATAAGCGCTCGCTCAGAATTTGTCTTCCCTGCAAGATTGAGATGCTTAGCACCCCCTGTGGTAAAGCTTCTTTTGATACCTTTAGCGAATTTATACCCTTAGTTACTGCAAGTTCACCTGTATGAAAGATTTTGTCCTCCCTACGGATAAGATAACTTACTCGGCTATCCATACTACTGATGACCTGCAAGCTCAATTCATTTTTTGATTGCTCGTCCAGCTGTACCTTTATACCATCAGGTTTCATTGTCGGCAATGTGATCTGCTTATTTGCTCGATAAGGCTTTTCCAATTGAGCATAATAGGCTCGCCCTTTTTTGGGGATGAATGAAAACTTGCCCATACCTTGATGAAAGGAGGAAAACTTGCTGATCTCATTCCCACGATCGTCGTAAATGGTTCCCTCGATATCAGCTGGAAATCCCTCCGCATTCAACGCTTTAAAGGCCACCACATTTAAAAAATTTCCGAGCAGATAACCACCCTCAGGCATAAATTGAACATCGATATTTTCAAGAATAATAGGGACGTTCTTAGATATCGACTCTATCTGTTGCTGATGTACAAAGCGGACATTCAGGCTCACATGTTGATCTTTCAAAATTGCTGGCAATGCAAATGTTATTTGGGACTTACCCAAATGGTCAGTTTTGCTATCCCGCGAAAGATACAACTCGCCACCAATACTTACCTCATAAACAAAAGATTGATTTGAAAGCGGATGATTTCCCAGATCTTTGACTACAAAATCTGCTGCGACAGTTTCTCCCTTCCCGTAAGATTCCTTTTCCAATTCCAACTGCATGATGAGTCGTGGTGGATTGGTCCGCATGATGGTGATATCTTTCTCATAAGCGAGATTTGGAAAATTGATCATCCAAGGAGTTTGCACTTTCAATTTATAAATCCCACCTACAAGCTGTCCCCCTAATTGGAGACTTCCCTTGGCATAAATGGTATTTGCAGCAAATTGCCTATGCTGAATGACCTGTCCATTTGGTGCAATCAAATCAACAAGAACAATATCGCTTTGATTGGATACACCGAAAGCAGTATTACATAGATAAGTCGTAAAATAAATTGTTTCTCCTGGTGCGAAAATAGTCTTATTTGTATGTGCATATACACGTTCCAACGGTAGAAGATCCGCGTACTCATTTATTTTATCACGGATTACCTCAACCTGACCAAAAGCCAAAGTTGTACATAACACATATATTATTGTAAAAAAAGAATTTAGAAAAGACCGTTCATGCTTTTTATGGTTAAAGAACTTTTCCTTTTTGCTTAGACGCGATATAGTTTCAAATACAGATCGTTTATCCAGCTTTTTTCCCTTTGTAATTAGGTTGTCGTTAATCATGGCATGTAGGTTAAAAATTCAGTACTACGTTAAAACCAAAAGTCTTCATCAATGGCGAGTTGAAGTAATCCAAGCCCACCGCATTACGCTGTCCTAGCAGGGATGCTCCAGGGTAATTCCCTTTATATTTACTCCAATACATCAGGTTCTCGGCATAGAGGGTCAAATCAATTTTTTTGAGGTATCGCCAGGATAGATCAAAACTACGTGAAAGATTTACGCTAGAAAGACGTAAGTAACTTGCATCTTCGATGACATCTTCGGCCACACCCAATAGGCCATAACGTACCCATCTATTATTTTCGGTGCCCAATGTTGGATTATAATAGTCAACCAATTTGCTGTTTCCATTTCCCTGCGGGTCAATCCCTGTAAACAATTGATCTTTAAGCAATCGTTCTGTAGAGGTTTCCATTGAGCGCCCCATATAATTGAGCATTTGCCGTGTTCCATTCCACACTTTGCCCCCCTTGCTCCATTCGAGATCAAAATCAAAACGGATTCCTCTATATTGTAATGCATTACCAAAGATCAAGGCAAAATCAGGATTTGGGTTTCCCAGAATCTTTTGCTCAGGAGCTACAATGGGATAGCCATCCTTATCAATCTGTAGCTGCCCATCAGTAGTACGTTCATATGCAGTTCCCATAATCACTCCAATCGGTTGACCAACGACATAGTTTTTACTGATTTCCTGCATACCAGCTATTTGGATTCGATCAGACTCCACATTAATTTTATCGACCTTATTGACATAACGATGAAAGTCTAGTCTTGGAGACCATCTCAACGGACTATTGAAGACTCCAAAATGAGAAGAAATAGCAATCCTGAATCCCTTTTGTTGATAATCGACGGCATTGTTCAAGCGATATTGATTACCTTGCCAAAGTGGGACATAGCCATTCTTCACATAAAACTGATAAAAATTTCCCTCAAGGGTCAATAGCTGTCGTTTGACTGATGCACCAAACTCATAATTGATTTTCCGCTGCAATTTATCCACAGGATCCCGCAATAGCAATTCGTCCACGGGTAGGAAGGATTGAAAATCCTTGATGGAATATCGCATCAGGCTAAATTGTATATCATTATTGATTTGGTTGGGTTCAAGATGTGAAAGATTGAATTGCCCCCATACATTGGTGATAATATTTCCCCAATCAAACAAATCAAAATCAAATCTTCTTTCCAATTGGCCAACAAAATTGAAGGCAGTCTTATTTTTACTTTTGTTGCTTATCAGGATACTTGGCAGCAGATCAAAGGTCCAGTTGCCATTATCTCCATCGAATTCCTTCGCTACCAATCCAGCCTGAAATTCTGAGGATTGGTGCAACAAGGATACTGGCGCAACAGCCTCCACAGAACGATCTAAAGACATCCATTGGTTTTTGTACCAAAAATTTCCTTGTAGATACAACTTTTTGTCTTTAGCCAAATAATACTTACCCTGTACATTCGTATCAAAGAGTTTTGTCTTTAATTTACGGTTGACAAATATATCTTGGTTCCCTCTGGCTATGTTCCCAACAAGACCATAGTCTAGTGTATTTTGTTGGTATTGATAGTTGAGCTGTGCGCCCAAGAAAAAACGGCTATGATCCCAATCATATTTCAATGTGCCTAGGTATTTCTGATTAAATTGATTATCGCGATTATTTTGTAATAGAAACCAGGGATTGGCATATATATCGGAAATAACAACATTCGGTTGTGATTTAGCATCAAAATTGATTGGTGATAGATAGGCTCCCATAAGGACATTGGCGTAGTTATTACCTATCATAGGCATCTTTTCATCGGATTGATTAAACTTATTCAATACCTGGAGGCGATGTCCAGCCACCAATTGAGGAGAATAATTCAGCTGCGCGCCCCATGAATTAGTTTTGTTTAGGTAAAATACCCCCTGTTTCTTGGTATATTCGATTTCACCATAAAATTTCCCCAGCCCATCCTGTTTGTAGGTCATATCCAAGGTCGTGGACGCTTGGTAACCGTTCCGATAGATATTTTTGTTGTTGTAAACTGTAGGTAGGCCCGCCTGGGTAGCCGAGGGACCCCAACTATAAGGCACATCATTCGAAGCAACCAATTTCCCTCCGACGGCATGCCCCTGTACATAATCAGTTTGCAGCTCTACACGATCATCCGCTTTACTAATTAGTCCACCAAGTGTCAGATTAATATCTAGGAGTCCATATCCCGGCGTCGGGTTCTGATGAATATACACTCGATTTTTCTTCTCCTCGAGGCTGTAATAAGAACCACCATTATTTCTAAAGACGACCGGTCTAGGGGAACCTGTTGTGATTGAGCTATCTATTGGAAACAAATTCACATCAGTATGCTGTTCTTTCGCTGCTACGAGTTCAACAAGATAACCTCCAGACTTCTCAAATGGATCCGACCGAAACTCATATAATAGGTAAGTCGTTGGTAGCTGAACTGGATATTTCCACACCTGTATTTTATCCCGGTCATTGAGGTTAATCCCAAATACGCCCTTGGCGTCGGAGTGTACTACAGTCCGACCTCTACTATTAATCGGTTCATAAAAACTGAGCAGCACCTTATCGGACACTCTGATCACGGCAGCATCTTTAAGAGGTTTTCCACTGGCATCTGTAATCTTGCCTTCGTAGTGGCTCACCTGGCCAAAAAGCGCCTGAGTAGTACAAACAAATAGGAACAAACAGGTATACTTTATCATCTTTTTAAGCAATAATTTGAACAGGGATGCGGCGGGCGGCAGAATTCCATAACACATATTATTTTTTTTTGAGAGACTTTGATAAAATCCGGTTAAATAACTTTCTCCATAAAAATAGAACTAAAAAACAATAAATTTATATTATTTTGGTGGTGAAATATTTTTGCAATATTGCGCGATATCTAATTGATCAAAGCCAATGCGTGTAACTAAAAAAAACAAACTTTTTTCATTCGTTATTATAGTTATTGTTCTTGGCATTATTGCATTTCCAATTGTCCATATCCTTAGAACAAAATGGGGAGAAACAGACATCCACAGGACACTTCCACCTCATTATGTGGATGATGCCAGTACCTTAAACCCAACCAAAGTCGACACCATCATTGCCATTCCAAAAGACAGGTCGGCAATCGAAAATCAATTGCGGCAAATTCTGCAGTATGCAAATGCCAAGGGCCTAAAAATCTCCGTCGCAGGGGCGCGTCACAGTATGGGTGGTCATACGATGTATCCCGATGGAATTGTACTCAATATGCTCCCATACAATCACATGGAGCTGGATACTGTTGAAAATATACTGACAGTCGGTTCGGGAGCACTTTGGTCAGATGCTATTCACTATTTAGATCATTATGGTAAATCAATTGCGGTGATGCAAGCATTTAGTTCTTTTTCTATTGGAGGCTCGCTCAGTGTAAATGGACACGGATGGCAAAAAAATTCGCCACCTTTAGCCTCCAGTGTACTTTCCTTTACATTAATGAATGCCAAAGGTCAGGTGCTCCTTTGCAGTAGGAAAGAAAATAGCGAACTTTTTCATCATGTGATTGGTGGATATGGTTTATTTGGTATTATACTCGACGTGAAACTTAAAGTCGTCAATAATCAATCTTTAAAATTTCATTACATCAATTTAGCGCCCGAAAATTACACGAAATACTATAAAAAATATATTCTTGACAACCCGAAGGTCGATCTAGTTTTTGGTCGGTTAAGAGTATCCAACAAGAATTTTCTAGCGGAGGCTACGCTCAACTATTTTGAGCAGACGGCAGAACAACCAATACAGCTGGATCAACAGAACAAGAAAATGGAAGAAACCAAGAGACTGATATTTCGGGGCAGCGTCAATAGCGAATATGGAAAGCGGCTCCGTTGGGACCTTGAGACATCCTCCGCTATTCCGGCAAGGCATCTTACCTTCACCAGAAATGAGATCATGGATAGCCAAGTCTCTTTGATTGAAAATAAAGATACCACATCGACAGATCTGCTCCACGAATATTTTATTCCCGAACGAAATTTCATGAAATTCATTCAGGATATAAAACCTATTTTATTAAAATCAAAGCTAGATCTACTAAATATTACGATCCGTGCGGTCAATCGGGACGATGATGCTTACCTAAACTATGCCCAGGAAGATGTTTTCGGTTTCGTACTGCTGTTTAATCAGAAAAAAACAGCACAGCAAGAAGTCGAGATGCAGACACTCACAGATCTTTTGGTTGATGCAACTATTAAAAATGAAGGAACCTATTATCTTCCTTATCGTTTACACATCACAAAAGACAAAATGAGGAAAGTCTATCCACAAGCAAACAGTTTTTTCAGGACCAAAACAAAATACGACCCGTCAGAACTTTTCAACAACAAATTTTATAGGCACTATAAGTAACCGCCGGGTATTGAGCTATATTGATATTGTCAGCAATGGAACATCGAGGCCAGAGGCCATCATCCGTGTTTTACTGCGATGTGTCAACGAGCTCCAGAAACCATATTTATAAGGAATCATGACCAATAGGTCCGTATGGCTTTCTTTGACCTCATCACGAATAGCTTTCACCACTTCATTTGAAGTTACATTTTTATAGTAATAGCTGACGATCCCCATCACATCGTTGATGGCTTCGCGGGTAGCACTACCTTTTTCCTCGTTTAGCTGTTCGACGGTTTTACGGATATTGAGCACCTCTAGGACAGCATTAAAGTCAGTTGCAAAATCTTTAACTTTTTCTAGGATCTCTTTTTGGACACCACGAACGATGTCGCAGGCAAAGAGAATATGTTTTAGGCCGGTGAATTGTGCTCCCAATGGTACAGAGAGAATAGGTATTTTTAGCCTACTGATGGCTGCGGTCGTTGTATTGCCCAACATATCCTGGTCAAACGACCGTTTGGCCATACCCATAACCAGTAGATCGGCATCTGTTTCCTGAATACATTTTGTAATCTGATCATAGAACAAACCAGTAGCCAGATAAGGGACGGCGGGCACCCCACTCTTCTGGGTAATAGCCTCCGCTTTATGTTTTAAAATCTTGTTTTGATGTTCAAAAATTTTGAACATAGAATCGGGAGAAAGACGTGCATTCATCGCATGGATGGAAGGGTTCTGGAGAGAAAATAAGACAATCTCATATTCTTTACCTGCAAAAACTTCCAATATAAAATTCAAGGCATGTTCTGCCTCTTCAGCATAGTCTGTAGCAACAATAATCCGTTTCATATGATCCGATTTAATACGATTAAACAATTCCTTATTAATACGATCAAGTTACCGAAAAATAATAAATCTGTCAACCGGACAATTGTCTCAGCATCGTCAATTTTCTCCCGATTTTTCGCTATTTTGAATAGCTATCTTTTACAAAAGAAGCCTTTTTCAGGTAGTCGATACTTTGCTCAAGGCCTGTGTAAATATCATTGCGTGTATCTTCCAGTTCAACGAACAAATATTTCAGTCCACCTGTTTTAGCATTGTTAAAGATCGCATCAAATCCAACCATTCCACTTTGACCGATTTCACGGTGGTCTTTGATATGTAAAGCTTTAAATCTGCCTGCGTACTTGTTAAAATAATCCACAGGGCTTACATCTCCGATTACTGCCCAGTAAACATCCATTTCAAAAAATACATTTTCAGGATTGGTATGCTCCAACATGTAATCGAACATCACTTTATCCTCTACCTTTTTAAATTCGTGTGCATGGTTGTGGTATCCATACAATATTCCCTGTTGGCGACATTTTGCACCCACAGCATCCAAATAGCGGCATTGCGTTTCAAGATCTTTGAGCGTCTTAGGCACATCCATCCAAGGAGTTACAATGTATTTCATACCGGCAGCTTTGTGGGCAGCGATACATTCATCCCACCATTTTAGGGATTCGGAGAAATCTCCAGATGCAAGTTCCTGTGCAGACAATGTTTTTGTCGCATGGGACGACAATACCTTCATTCCTGTTTTTTCCACTTTGGCTTTAAATTCCTGTGGGCTCAGGTTGTACAGTTTACCATCTTTATAACCAGCAGCTTCCACCCCAGTATAACCAAGCGCAGCGATCTTTTGTAGAATTTGATCGAAATTCGGGTTCTTGCTGATTTCTTCACGTACAGAGTATAACTGTAGACCAATTTCTTTTTTTGCGGCTTTTTGTTGCGCAAAAGTCGGATTGATGGCCAATAGCATACAGCCAGCCATTAAAGATCCGATGAGTGTTCTTCTTTTCATGAGTTTTATTTATTCTATAGACCTATCCAACACGAAAGCTATCATAAACATCAGTTTACGGGTTGTTTAGGTTTATTCGTGTTAAGTGCAGCTGCAATGTATGCAAATCCGTTAAAAAACACAACGTTTTGGTTTTTTATTTATTCACATCCTCACGTTTTTGAAGGTTAGCAGCAGTCTTCTTTCAACTCGAAAATCGAACATTTTAAACGATTTGCAGCTCAAACTTGTTCTATTGGTAGAGACAACAAAAAAAAAGATGGAAAATCAATTCAACACCCCAGAGCATAGCAATGAGAAGCAGGAGGAAAAATTACCTCCGATAGCCGTTGAAGAAAAAGATGATGCACCTGCCGGTCGCAATATCAAACGAACGATTATTATTGCCGTTTGTGTGCTGATTGTATTTTATTTGATCTATTATTTTATGAGTTCACATTAAATATGGAGCAGTCCATTGGTCATGAAATAAACAGCTATCCAATTAGAATACTTCAGTTTTATCAGTCTCCGGGCTGATAAAACTGAAACAATTATTCAACAATAACGTTAATTCCCACCATTTTAGCTTTGTATTTAATCTTTTCGATGAGGCCATAATAGCTCCAGTTGCGCAATAAAAATTCATCGTCTTTGGCCAATTCCTCTTTATTCGATTGATTGACTAATAAAAGTGTTCCGGCTTGCGTTTTGACACATAGTTCAATCAATCGCCGGCTATATAAGTGGAGTTTACTGTCCACATAATTTTTCTCTTTATCGTTATAATGTTCCAGGCTTTTCATTTTCCGTTTTCTTCCACGTCCTCCTTTATTGAAAGCTGAGGCCTTTTGCAAGCTATGGCGGGCGGCCTGAATAGCCATCCGTCGGTAGAGGAACTCCTCTTTGTTCCCGATCTGAAAGGACTCTTTACCTACGATAACCGAGATGGGGTGTTCAATTGCCAGTGAAGCTTCTGCGATTACATGTTCTTTCAGTTCTTGGATTTTCTTTGGAAGTTCGAGCGCCAGCAGCAGGAATATTTTGCCTTTAACAATCTTAATTGCGCTGCTACAGACTTTAATTTGCCCCACCAATGCCCGTTGCAGCAGTACCCTTTTATCCGATCGGTCTTTGCCGAGGTAAGTTCGAAACGGTATTTTGAATAGTGTGAATCTAAAATCTCTATTATTCTCATCTTTGCTGAAATTAACCTGTTTACCCGAAAAAGGGATCGGCATATCTTTTTTATAGTTGCGGAGAGATTTCTCCCCTTTCCAATAGGCCAGGCGATCTGCCTGAAAATATTTTATTAAGGCAGTATTTATATGCGACAAGATATCCGTTGGAATCCGTCCTTTGAAGTAAGCGGATAGCAGGCGATAGGTGGTATTCATGCGGGAAGTATTGAGTATCCCTGCCTCATCTTTGGCATGATCTGCCAATTTCACTTTGACATCCTCTTTCAGGTAGATCAGATCTTTTAGATTTTCCTGCACATATTGATGTGTGATGACCATATTGGCACCACGGAAAACGACATCCTGCCATTCAAAGAGTTGTTTAAAATATTCAGATCGTTTTTCCTTGTCATCGCAGTCCACGAATACCTGGATTTTGCGGGTCAATACCATTGTATCGGTAGCCATATCTTTCGTTTATTTAGTTATGCTGTTTTCTTTGGGGTCTTAATTTTTGCATGCGCATTGATAAATAATTTCCGCACCTGTCCACCATCCAGTTGCAGCGCTTCGGAAATCTGATCAAATGAATACTGCAGTTCGTAGCGCATGCGGAATATCTCCGCTTCTTCGGCTGTCATTTCATTGTTTAATCTAAATTCAGCAGGTTTGGCTATCAACTGCATTTTTTCCTGGTTATTAAAGATGGAGCGGAGGAATTCGATGGTTTTCTCTACACGGAGGCAGACTTCATAATCCGATATTCCTCCCATGTGGTAAGCGATACGTTCGTAGTTAAAACTATATTTAAGACAGAGTCGAATGAAGAGTTGCTGATCGTTGTTGAGGTTGGGCAGGATCAGGTTGAGCTGTTTTAATTGCTCTTTTTTCTCCAGTTCCAGTTGTTCGAGGTAGAGGATATCCACTTCGGGCTCTTCTTCGAGTTCATATCCCAGCAGAAACTCCTGATAATCTTCGATACCATCCAATCGGAGGAGGCTACGGTGGAACCTATTGCGTGATTTTTGGAAGAAGGCGTTGATGGCGGATTTAACCTGAGATTTAAGGAATTCGAACAGTTCGGTTTCGGAATTGACATTTTCACGGAATAGCCAGAGTCTGAGAAAGGCTTCCTGTGCAATACTTTCTCCGGTACATTCGTCATCTGTTGCACGGTGGGCACGAAAGCGGAAGTAGTCGTAGAATCTTTGGTAGAAGAATTTCAGTCCATTTTCATTGCCATTATGAAGGCATTGGAGCGCATTTTTCACGTCCTCATTACGTGTAAGAAGTTTCATAATTAGTTTATATAGTTAGTAAAAATCACTTACCAGCGCCCCAGTAATTCTGGCGGATTTTTTGGGAACTGGAGCGAGGTAAGTTTATCGCATGGTATGGTAAAAGCTTATTGGTATTGAGAATGGGAAGGTTGCGAAGAAAATGTCTTTTATTTCTGCATTGAAATAACAAAGAAGTCCAAGCGAACTTCTAAGCTCGTTTTAGATACCTTACATTTCATAGCATCTAACAACCATCTTTAATTAGTTACAAAGCAGTTGATAGTTATAGATACCCTACATTTCTTAGCATCTAACAGCTAATTATTCATATGAAATCATTACGTGAGGTTGTAGATATCCTATATTTTGCAGCATCTAACAACGCACACCCAGAACGCTATAATTAATATCAGTTGTAGATACCCTATATTCCGCAGCGCCTAACAGCGATTAAAAGAAGTGAATAATCCTGAATTTGGTTGCAGATACCCTGCATTTCGTAGTACCTAACAACTAAACCGTGCCACAGAGTTCCGACGCCCTCATTGTAGATACCCTACATTTCATAGCTTCTAACAACTGTAAAAACGTCCAAGCATTACATATGCGGGTTGCAGATACCCTACATTTCTTAACGTCTAACAACTGAACGAGCCCCTTTAAAATACGTAAGGGAGCTGTAGATACCCTACATTTCATAGCTTCTAACAACCAAATAGTACAGATAGTCCGATAGATTATTGTTGCAGATACCCTACGTTTCATAGCTTCTAACAACTGAAAGGATCTAAAAGCAATCTATGTTCATGTTGCAGATACCCTATATTTTGTAGCACCTAACAATCTATATTTAAGCGATTAAATCACTGACTAGTTGTAGATACCCTACATTTTACAGTATCTGACAACTTGACTCCACTCCTTTTACGTACTGTGTATGTTGCAGATACCCCACATTTCGTAGCATCTAACACCGAACATACTGTGACCGCAAGATAGTTATATGTTGCAGATACCCCACATTTCGTAGCATCTAACACCCTAGCTAATCATATCTCACTATAAACCGAAATATAACACCAGCTTCTATTCAAAAATAATCCAGTTGTCAGGATACATAATATCTTTATTAAATAAGGATATTTAGTGAGTCGCATTTGCGCTCACCCTATGGCATAACAAGATGCCTCAATATAATTTTATTATTGATTTTGGAAAATATCGTTGGTATAGATCGGGTCAAATCGTAGTAAATTTACTGACTGTAACAGACCAGATCAAAAGAACGAAAAAGTGCCTTTAGTCGTTTATACCCTAGTTTTATCGTCTTTTACAACAATGATCTTAAACAACTCGGCTCCGAGTAATTGTAAATACTTTACATTTCACTGTCCTTATACCACCTACTTATGAACAAGCAAAGATGCTGTCATTGTTACCCCCCTACATTTCTTAGCATCTAACAACGTTTTGATCCACTTATCGCCTTGTTCCATTGTTGCAGATACCCTACATTTCTTAGGTTCTAACAGCTAATTATTCATATGAAATCATTACGTGAGGTTGTAGATATCCTATATTTTGCAGTACCTAACACCTGAGGAGGCTACCATTAAGATACATGCAAGTTGTAGATACCCTAGATTTCATAGCATCTTACAACACGAAGAGGTCCAAAGCGCTTAGAGTTGTTAATACCCCACATTTCGTAGCACCTAGCAATTTATTTATGAAATGGGATTCTGGCTTTAGGGTGCAGACACCCTATATTTTGTAGCAACTAACAACAATCGAGCTGAATGAACCAGATATTGCGATGTTGCAAATACCCTACATTTCATACCACCTAACAACAAGTTCAAAGCTATTGCAGAGAGCTAATTGGTTGCAGATACCCCAAATTCATAGCATCTAACAACTTATTTGGTAAACGAGCCTCTTAAATGTTGCAGACACCCTACATTTCATAGCACCTTACAACGGACAAGATTTTTAAAATAATTGAAGCTATGTTGTAGATACCCAACATTTCTTAGCATCTAACAACCTCCACCATCATATCTAACTATAAACCATAGCCAAAACAGTAAACTAAAATAATCCAGTTGTTAGGACACATAATATCTTTATTAAAAAAGGGTATTTAGTGAGTCGCCTTTTGCGCTCACCCTACGGCTTAACAAGAAGCCTCATGTCATAATCGAACCGATCATCAAGAATCTGATCAGTCTATATTTTTAATCCTCCTTATTTCAATACCAATAAGTCAAAGAACGTTCACATTATTTACACAAAACAATATTGTAAATAATACATTATTTTTGCGCAAAATAAAACATAAACAAACTCAAAAACAGAGTCCATTTCAATCTTTCAAATAATTTACTTTTTTATTCATCCTATGCTTTAAGCAGCAGTAAAAGCCAATAATCGAGTTTATCAACATAGGGCATTAGAATAAGTCTATAAAATCGAATTCAATTTTATTCTGGAGACTTTACGATATTTTTATGATTTAGTTTTCTCATGTATTAGATTTTAATTACTCAACAACAATTATCTCTATTTAATAGAACATCGCTGTTATTCATATTTAGTTATCGGCTATCGTTAATACAAATATAATTTTTTAAAATTATATACACAAATATATTTATTAAATTAAATACATTTTTTGCGCAAATATATTATCATAAATATTTATAATATAATACAAATAAGACGAGATCCTATCCAAAAACAGATCTCAGACAGCCAAATTACCGCCAATCAAGTTTTGAAAATAAAAAAGAATAATTTTCAGAACCTATAAAATTGAGACCTATTACTATTCAATAAATTGGTTTTAACTCGGTTCCATGTCGTTCCCTACCCAAAAGATCTTATCCCGCAAAAATGGTAAATTCCAGTCTTCGCTATAGATCTTATTCTCAAATTCTGCAGACCAGCCATCAGTAACAACATCTTTGTTCCCTTTTTCTTTCCGGATAACGATATATTTTCCGGTAATGAAATTGATAGATTTTGTAATAAAGAAGGCGTCTTTCCGATAACTCAGATCATAGCCTATGATTTGAATCCTGCGGTTTTCGACATTAAATCGATATTTTATTCTTTCAACCAAATCTTTCCTCTCTCCAGATATATTCGGTACCGATTTCTGATCCGGATATTCAACTCTTATTTCAAGGATCTTATTGTTTATGAATTTAAAAAACGTCCAATAATCGACCCCCTCCCTATTATATAAAACACTATTATTCAAAATATTTATATTGACCTCTCTTTTTATCGCGGATAAATTAGCTGAAAGAAAAGATTGGACGATTTCATCTTCATTTTTTACGATTTTGAAATGATCAGGAATAGTATCATCATCAAACTTCGATGATAAGCTGCCTGCGATTTCCTCATCCTTTATTCTTTCTTCATCCGTTTCCATTTTTACATAACCGCTATCCTTTTGAACTTGTCTGTTTCCGGCTTCCAGTGTTTTTTGTGCTCCGTTCACCGTTATTTTTTGCGCGCTGTTTTCACAGGACTGTACGATAAAAACCAGGAACAGCAATAGGTATATGTTTTTCATTCTTTCTTCTATTGGTAGTTTATTAAATCGTATATCAACTCATCAATATTTCTTATTTTTTGTATTCAAAACATAAATCCATCTTAAATCTAGTATTTTTCCTAGCATGTATAATGCTTAGTTTTATATTCGACAGCCCCTATTTATAATTCGTTTTAAAGGAATATTTATTCGATATATTGAAAAGCCTTTAACAGTTCAGCTATTTATAAACAAATGGAGACCTCGAATTTACGAATATTACATGATGACGATTATACAATATAAAGCCCTAAATAAAAATTTTGTATTTTACTCCTATGACGTCTTCACTTATTCTAGTTGGAATCCCGGAAACCCTGTCCACACAGTTGGAATTGACAGAACCGTTCTACTTCATTATTTTGATGGAACAAGAACTTCATTTTTCGATAGACCTGGTGCCTTATCGATCTGCCGCGAAAAGCATTTTATTTCTATCTCCTTTTCAACTGTTTTCAGTTCAAGAAAAATTACCTGACCATACGAAGGTTTTAAAATTTCATGGCGATTTCTATTGCATCGAGTATCATAAGGACGAGGTAGCTTGTAATGGTTTATTATTCAACAACATCTACCAGCAACCACATGTCGCATTGACACAAGAGGCTTTCCAGGAGATTGCTGCGATCATAGACAAAATAGATCATCTAAAATATTCGTCCGCTTCCTTTGATCAGGCTATTACAAAGACCTACCTCCAGCTCATCCTTGCCATTGCAAGCAAACAGAAAATATTGACCAATAAACTATCCTTGCCAACCACATCACGTAAGGATCCTATCGACGGTTTTGAACAACTTTTGGAAAATGAGTACAAAACGCATAAAAGTGTATCCTTTTACGCTGAATACTACAATCTGAGTTCAGCTGCTTTCACAAAAAAAGTGAAACAAAGATGGGGCAAATCCCCCTCCACACTTATTCAGGAACGTATTGTACTCGAAAGCAAAAGACTTCTTCACTTGACCCCGAAGAGCATCAAAGAAATTGCGGCAGAACTACAGTACCTGGATGAGTTTTATTTCAGTAGATTTTTCAAAAAAATGACCGGTGTATCCCCAAAAGTCTTTCGCGAACAGGTCGGACTATCTATTGTTGCCCAAAAGTCTATGTTATAACCCTATTTGTCCATGTTTTGACGACCTAATCCTATCTAATTTTGCTGTATCCTTTAATCAAACAAAGTAAGATGGAAAAAATAGTAAACATGCTCGCCACAAGCCAAAACAGCTTTATCAATTTTGCCCGCATCGCGATATTTATCGTCATGGCCTGGATAGGCGGTTTAAAAGCGTACCAATATGAAGCGGATGGCATTGTTCCATTTGTCATCAATAGCCCTTTTATGAATTTCTTTTATCACAGCACCGGAAAATATGCCGAGGATAAAAATGGAAAACTGGTTCCCGAATATCAGCTATTCAAAAACCCAGAAGGTCTGATGGTGAAGAAAAATATAAACTGGCATCAGCAAAATGGGACATACACCTTTGCTTATCTGTTGGGTTTTGTGATTGTTGTCATCGGTTCGATGACTTTATTGGGAATCTGGTTTCCAAAAATAGGTTTATGGGGTGCCCTATTTACGATAGGGATGTCCATCGTGACGCTAACATTTCTCATAACCACACCTGAGACCTTTGTACCAAAACTAGATGGTGATTTCCCTTCACCAAACGTTGGCTTCCCTTACCTATCCGCAGCAGGCCGTTTGGTATTAAAAGATGTTATTATGCTAGCGACAGGGTTGCTCATTGCTTCTGATAGCGCAAAGCGCATACTGGCCAATAAATAATTCACTGTTTATCAAGGCGCTTATGGCGAAGAAAGAACACGAAAAGCAGGGAGATTACGAACACCACCAAAAGTAGAAAAAAGTAACTTACCTCAGCCTTGGAAGAACTTCGACGGATTCTTATGGGGACCCGAGGCTGGGTAAGTCGGCTGCGAGTGCTACTTTTTTTTTTACTTTTTCAAGCTACTTACCTCAGCATCTATGGAAATTGACGGATAACTGGGGGTACAAAAAGCTGGGTAAGTCAGTATGCAACCAAGCAATGTAATTTTTACTTTTTCACGCAACTTACCGCAGCCTCGGCGGAACTTGACGGATTCTTTAGAAAACCGAAGCTGGGTAAGTCGACTTTTATCTTAATTTATTTTTCATTGGTCTGCGCTAGATTACCTCTAGAACATGGATATAGGGCTATTTTGTAATTTTTTAAACACATTGATAAAAAGAAAACAGAACCTCAACAAAGTATCAATAAAAGAATAAATATTTATATAAAATATAAATTAAAAACAAAAAGGTTAAATAATATACATAAAAATCAATTACAACATCATACATTCTTTTAATGACATGTTATAACGAATATAGAGAAAAAAAATATAATTGCAAATTTTCAAACAAAATAATAAACTATTTTTTGCACAAATTGTTATTCAATTCGTTACATGACGGACGACAACAAACACAGACTGGAATGGATTGGTTTACGCTTTCGCACAAAGCGTAATGAACTCTATTATTCTTTGAGAGATGTATCAAACCTGACAGGCATTTCGACAGGAACCTTGAATGGTATAGAAAAGGGGCGAGATCTTACCATGACCAACTTTCTGCTACTGTGTCATAGCCTAGAAATCCAACCCAAAGTTTTCTTTCAGGATGATATTACCTTTAATCCACCTTATTCACTCTCCCCCGACGTACAAGAAAGAATATCGATCAATAAGAAACTAGATCAGCTGGTTTATCACTCCAATTTCTTTCATCGTCCCAAACGCGTTGCAGAGGTTCTAAATGAATTGGAAATAGACAAAAGCCAAAGCAACAAGTTCTCCGTATACCTTTCCGCTTATTGCGAAGAAGGTGCACTTGCATTTGAACAACAAGGCAACTACAAAGAATACAGGAAGAAAAGTGACACTACTTCGAAAATTCCCGAAAACGGTTAGCCCTTTTGAATGTGCCCAGATCATTAAATCGAACACCATACTTTTTCAGGACTTCCTGTGCTTTCTTACGACCGATATGACGTACATAAAAGGTTTCATTGACGACAAAGTGATGAATACTATGTGTCCAGCCAAAAAAGAAACAGAATAATTGCATCGGGTATGTCCACCAGATATTGAGAACCTGTGTCTGCTCAATCACATTCCCCTCCTCTACATCACCGAAATAATGCATATTGGAAGTGATAAAATGCAAACAGAACTGCCGCAGCAAATTAGGTAGCAGGATCGTATAAATAATCACATTTAGACTTATCAACATGTTATCCACATAGTGTGGAAAACTCAAATCCAGAACAGAACGTCCATTCAACCAACCCAATAGCGCGTCCGCAAAGAAGAAATATAAGATGACATGTGCAAAAATTGTTACAGGTACAATACTCAGAAACATAATCTGTTTCAATTTTGATGATGTCTCCACTTTCAGGTTTCCATTCTTGACTTCCCGATCCATATCACTAAACATCCGATGTAAACGCAGCAGTCCGCCCAAAACAACATCGGGTGTTGTCAACAGCCGTTTTATGGTCCAAGGTTCGCCATTGGTCACACTGCGCTCCTCCACATCGTGTAATGTCCCCGAAAATTTATGATGATGGTGGTGTAAGGTCCGTCGGATCCAAGGGTTGACTGTCAGCGGACGTAAGATCCAAACGGTGAAAAGCATAAAATGGTGTACAGTCTTCTGCTTTTTAAAATAAAGCCAATGAATAAGATCATGCTCGATTTCATGAAGAACCCCCATAAAAAAAGCGTTCGCAACAATCATAAGCCAGGTCGGAACAAGCGTTTTGTACCAGCCTATCGATACGGCAAGGATAGCGACAATAGCAATTAAAAATATAGCCAATCCGATACTATTCTGAAGTTTTAATATGGGATAAGCCCCTTTAAGCTCTTGATAGGACAGATTTATTTCCTTTCTGATCTGACTCGACTTTTGTTGATGTGTCAATGTAATGTGATTTTAAATACAAAAATACAGTTTTTTACCGGACATCACTGCAGCTCTTTCCGTTAGAATGTGGATGACTACAAGATATTTATCACATTTTAAAAAAAATCTGTAACATAATTTCCAACACCAATACTAATTTGAAAAATAAACATATTAAACTAGACAATTATGGAAAAGCGATCTATTTACAGCTGGAAAAACAATTTATTGGGAAATAAATCAAAATTATATAACAATGATACCCTGATCGGCTCATTGGAATCCAATGACTGGACACTAGATGCCAATGTCTCTATCCGCTCAGATCAATATAGTTTTAAAAATAAAGGTCTTTTCAACCCATATACTGAAATACGCAATAAACAGGGTGAACTGATCGGCGATATCGAATACAACAATTGGACAGGAGGGGCAACCATTAGTCTAATTGACAAAAAATACAAATGGAGTACACGGAATATGTGGATGTCGGCCTGGAAAATCGAAGATGAACAAGGACAAATCGTTGAAGTAAGTCCTTCGGTTATGGGCAATGGCGGAACAATAGAAAGTATTGAAAACAGTGAGTTATTGTTATCGATCAGTTTATATCTTCAAAAAAGGGTCGCGGTGATGTATTCAATGATCGCACTTATTCCCATCTTCGCGCTACTTCTATTTTAATCAATCTCAACGATATTCATTACGATTTCATATCGTATAAAACAGGCGAAATGCCTGTTTTTTTTTGCATTAATCACAAACAGTGGGCATCTTCCATTCAATACTAAAACTGGTCTTCAACTCGAGTTCAAAATAAGAATACTATTTTGGTTTTACCGCCTTAAAAGATTCATAGCTTTTCTGTATATAGAGGTACAGATCATATGTATTCCAGGATTGTACCTGCTCAAAAGTTGGTCTATACTCTTCCATAAAAGGCGTAATATCCTCGTCTTTTATGGAGGTACTCATTTTAACAGCATTTCTATTAAAGACGCTGTCTATTTTGCTTTCCTTAATCGCAAGTTGGATATTCTTCTCCATTGCTCTAGCTCGTTTTCCATTCTTGCTAAAAAGTTCGTAGAAGAAAGTGATCGGTTTCCCACCAAAGGGATTCAGTAGTGCGATAGGTGGCTTTCCACCATAATAGATGCCACCTTTCTTGTTCTTCTCTTTTTCTATTTCTTTTAAATCATTTATTTCGTTGTTATGTCGGTTCCTTGTGATCACAATTTCATCAAGGACGATAGACCGTTTCTTTAGAAAGACAGAATCCTTTAGCTTGTCTCCATAAACTAGCTTTGTTTCCCAGTGATCATGTCTAAATTCAATGGTATCACCTAATTTATAGTCAAGGACAAAATTTCCATACTCATCTGAAACAGTATGCTTTTTTGAATTTAAATTTAAAAGCTTAATCCCTCGGAGCAGCAAGGTTGTATCAGCTGACAAAATTGCCCCCCGGTATTCATTTCTTTTTTGGCCATAAACTGGCCGCAAATAGCTAGATAAACTAATAATGAATAACAGCAATAAAAACTTAACGGAGACGCTCATATCAAGGCTACTATGAAAACTAAAAAATTACCACAATCTATCAAATCATTTCAGTTTATAAAAACGCTTTAACACTATTTAGCTGTTTGCTGAATGTATTATCCAAAGAGATTAAAGCCGACACGAGGTAATGTGTGTACAAAATATTAATTCACAATAAGATAACACAAATCTAACACAAAATCATTCCTCTTGTGTTTAACTTAGTAAGAATGAATGATATGGCTTTCAATCGTCTTATTTCTACTGTCCTTCTTGGTTTCAGTACCCTGTTATGGTCCTGCGGTAATACCGATCATACCATCAAAATGAAAGGTTCGGATACTGAAGTGAATCTTGCTGTTAATCTAGCCGAGGCGTACAATAAGACAGATCCTACATTCAGTATGGCTATCTCTGGTGGGGGCTCGGGACTTGGTATTACTTCCCTATTGAATGGGCAGGCAGATATTGCCAACTCATCGCGTCCTTTGACCGAAGAGGAACAGGCACTCTTCAAAAAAAAGAACATGCTCCTCAAAACCGTTGTCTTTGCCGAAGATGCTACCGCTTTTGTTGTTCACAGCGACAATCCGATCACAGAAATCGATGTGAAAACGCTTTCAAAAATCATGAGCGGTCAGGTAGAAAACTGGAAATCTGTTTCTGGACAGGATGTTCCGATCAATATCTATGGTAGACAGAGCAGTTCGGGAACCTATTCATTTATTCGCAAGAAGCTGAAAATAGCCTATAGCCAAAAGGCTAAAGAAATGACCGGAAATGCTCAAATTCTGGAAGCCATCAAAATTGACAAGTCTGGTATCGGTTATGTCGGTGCTGGTTATATTTCCAAAAAGATTCAGGACAACAAGGGGATCAAAGTATTGAAAATTAAAAATGATACAGATTCCAATGCCGTATCGCCCTTAGATCCTACAGCAATAAAAAATAGATTATATTTTTTTCAACGTCCCCTCTATCAGTTTATTCCCGAAAAATCATGGGCCAAAGTGCTGTCATTTATCCAATTTGAAACCAAAGGAGAAGGGACCAAGATCATCGAAAACTCAGGTTATTACCTTATTCAATAAAATAACATGCAGTACAAAAAACGAGTCGCCATCGATAAGATCGCCAAAATCATATTCAAGTCCACCGGATATCTGGTGCTTGCACTTTTGGGTGGTATTTTCTTCATGTTGCTTTACAATGCAATTGCCTTCTTTCTGGAAGTTTCGCCATTGGATTTTATCACCGGAAGCCAATGGAACCCCACGGCAGCAGAACCAGCCTATGGCATTCTGCCATTAATCGTAAGTACCTCGATTGTTTCTTTGGGTGCGATGCTGATTGCCATTCCACTGGGTGTGGGTACCGCAGCTTTTATTTCCGAATACGCAAGTCCCAAACTCAAGACGATCTTAAAACCCGCCATAGAGATGCTTGCAGCAATTCCTTCGGTCGTGATCGGTTTTTTGGGGATCGTATTGGTTGGTCCCGGAATAGCGGACCTAAACAACCTACCCAATGGACTGAATGCATTAAATGGAGCAATCTTACTGGCCATTATGGCCCTTCCAACAATCATTACCATTTCCGAAGATGCCATCCATGCTGTACCGCAAACTTACCGAGAAGCGAGTTATGGTCTCGGAGCATCCCGTTGGCAGACATTGCGCAAGATTACGATTCCAGCAGCAGCACCGGGAATTATTGCCGCCGTCATGCTGGGACTGGGAAGAGCCATCGGTGAAACCATGACTGTATTGATGGCCACAGGTAATGCTGCAATATTTCCCAAAGGATTTTTTGACTCGGTCAAAACCATTACCGCAACAATTGCGATCGAAATGGGTGAAGTCCCCTATCAGACCACACATTACTATGCTTTGTTTGCCATAGCGATTGTCTTGTTCTTTATGACCTTGGTGGCCAATCTGATTGGTGAATATTTTATCAACCGCTTTAGAAAATACCATGCTGCATAAATTTAAAAAACTGGCACCAATCGTCGAATGGGGTACACTCCTCCTGTCCACAGGGCTTGTATGCTTCTTTTTGTGCGTGATCCTATACGATATTTTTACGAAAGGCTCCCATGTGCTATCCTGGGATTTTGTCTCCAAGCTACCATCCGATGGTATGACACGGGGAGGTATTCTTACCCCGATTATAGGCACGGTATTTCTGACCCTGATAACGGCATTATTTTCCATTCCCTTTGGAATCTGTTGTGCCATTTACCTCAACGAATATGCAGAGAATACCTGGCTGACCCGCACGATCCGGGCTTCCATTCGTAATTTATCCGGAGTTCCATCGATTATCTATGGTCTGTTTGGTCTGGCACTCTTTGTTCAGGCCCTGAATTTCGGCACCTCGATTTTGTCTGCCGGATTGACCTTGGGCTTGCTGTCCCTTCCCTATATCATTACTACAACGGAGGAGGCCCTGCTCCGTATTCCACGAAGCATGCGGGAGGCCGCATTGGCTGTAGGAGCCACCAAATTTGAATCAATTAAAGATGTGGTCCTTCCCGCCTCTCTACCGGGGATACTCACAGGTATCGTCCTGACACTTTCTCGCGCAGCTGGTGAAACAGCCCCCATACTATTTACAGGAGCCGCATTCTATATCACCAATTCCTTTGGCAACCTCAATCAGGAGTTTATGGCACTTCCTTATCACCTATATATGTTGTCCACGCAGCATCAGTCTATTGAGGAGGTCAGACCTATTGCATACGGAACAGCGTTGGTGCTTATCATTGTGGTCTTCCTCATGAATTTAACAGCTTTCTATATTCGATATAAGTTTAGAAATAATGAAAAGTAAATTGGTCACTGAAAATCTCAATCTATGGTTTGGGAGCAAACAGGTGTTGAAAAATATCAATATCGAATTTGAGGAAAATAAAGTTACGGCGCTGATCGGACCATCAGGATGTGGCAAAAGTACCCTTTTGCGGAGTTTTAACCGTATGCATGACCTCTATCCGGAAGCCAAAATAGAGGGCCATATCAAATTGGATGGTCGCGAGATCTATCAAAAGGATATAGAGGTGACGGATCTACGCAAGCGTGTGGGTATGGTATTTCAAAAAGCCAATCCCTTTCCCAAAAGCATATACGAAAACATCACCTATGGTCTCAAGATCAACAATCTGATTGCTGATAAGACAACCGTACAAAAGGCATTGGAAGAAGCGTATATCTGGGAGGAGGTAAAAGATGATCTGAAAAAACCAGCTACTCGGCTTTCCGGAGGGCAACAACAAAGACTCTGTATCGCCCGTGCGGTAGCCTTGCGTCCCGAAATTATTTTAATGGATGAACCTTGCTCAGCATTGGACCCCGTGAGTACCCTAAAGATCGAGGAACTTATTCACCATTTGAAAAAAAAATACACCATTGTCATCGTCACGCACAATATGCAGCAAGCGCAACGTGTCGCCGACAAAACCGTCTTTATGTATCTTGGGGAGATTATTGAGCAGGGAGATACGCATCAGATTTTTAACAATCCACAACACGAAACCACTCGTAATTATATCAGCGGGCATTTTGGTTAACCCCTTCAGCAATCCGAAACACAGCTTCTATGTGCATGCCCCCAGACTTTCTCTTATGTTCGGCGAGTTCGTGTCTTGCCGAACATACTAGAAGAAAAAAGTTTAGCTACAGTACGACAACGCGACGTTAGCTTCCAAAAGGATCAGTCTTCTTTTCAGTCTTTAGTATCCCGATCAAATGCTGTACAGCTTTCTGCAGACGTTTGGCATCATCTTCGGTTTGAATGGCCCACAAGATCTCCTCGGTATTTGCAGCGGATTTATAACGGATTTGGTACCCTGATTTTACGCGTGCAATGACAAGCGGTTCGGATTTTGACAGATCGCTTCTATAGTGCTGACCAGTGGACAGAAAAACGGTCAGGACTTTTCCGTCCACCGTAACCGTGTCAATTTTGGTTTCTTTATAGCGATAAGCAATCTTGTACAGCTTATTGATGTAAGCTATGGTCTGCTGTTTGTTGAGCGCTGTATTTTGGGCTTCCAACCCGCTATGCACTCCAAAAAAGAGAAAACATATTAATAGGAAGTTCTTCATGCATCAAATTTATTAATAAACTCCACTTTCCTGACTTTATTATATAAAATTTATTTATTCGCTGAAACAAAAAAACTTGGTAAAGGTACGCTTTTTGAAAATTTGATAAAAAAACAATTAACCAGTTTTGAGGAAAGTCCGGAAATCAGCCACAAGAAGTAAAAGGAGTGTTCAATATTCAATTGTGTCTGACCGGTAACTCCATTGCTGGTCAGACACAATTTTCTAGCGGGTGTTAATGCGACTTAGCATGTATTTTAAGCCTCCTACATTTTCGTTTTCGATAAGTCCCGTGCATTTTCTGCCATTCGGATAAATTCGGCACGATAACCCTCATCATCTGCTCCCTTTGCGGTTTTCGCACGTGCGATCAAACTATCAAAATTAGCCTGTTGTTTAAAGTCCGAATCACGAAGTAACATCCCCAGTTCGGCCACAGCAGTTGCAAAACGTAAATCTTCACTGACTTTATTCAACTCGGTTACCTTAGCCTGTACCACCTGTTGTTGCAATTTGCTTTTATCACCATCAGGTTCTTTGTAACGGAATTTGACTGTTGCCAATTCCCCATTTCCCTTGACAGCGATATTTTTGGCTGAGTTCTGCTGGTATTTCAACGGATCAACTGTTCCGACCATTGTCGAGCTGACACCGACAGGAACGATCTCATACAGTGCGGTAACCACATGACCTACGCCCATATCGCCGCCCATCTTTTGGTCGTTGTTGAAATCCTCCGCTTCAAGCAAACGATTTTCATAGCCGACCAAGCGGTAGGCCTGTACATAATTCGGATTGAACTCTACCTGAATCTTCACATCTTTAGCCACCGTAAATAATGTTCCTCCAAATTCGGTGACCATGGCTTTCCGGGCTTCGGAAATATTGTCGATATAAGCATAATTTCCATGCCCTTTGTCTGCTAAGATCTCCATCTTACTATCTTTCAAATTTCCCATACCATAGCCAAGTACGGTCAGAAAAACACCAGATTTACTCTCTTTACCGATCAGTTCTTCCATAGACTCATCACTACTCTCGCCCACATTGAAATCACCATCGGAAGCCAAGATAATTCGATTGTTTCCACCCTTGACCAAATTTTGGCGGGCAATCTCATAGGCTCTTTTGATCCCTGCAGCGCCGGCAGTACTTCCTCCAGCCTCAAGTTCGTCTATGGCTGTTTTGATTTTCATTTTCTGACTTCCACTTGTACTCTCTAATTTTACTCCGGCCGAACCTGCATAGGTTACAATAGCAACACGGTCGATATCACGCAGCTGATCCACCAACATTTTCAAGGAAGATTTTACCAAAGGTAATCGTCCCGGCCCCATCATCGATCCTGATACATCGATCAAAAAAACCAAGTTCGAGGCTTTGAGTTTGTCTGTCGGAATATCTTTGGCTTTTAACGTCACCCGCATCAATTGATGCGCATCGTTCCACGGTGCTTTGGTCAATTCGGTTACAATATTCACCGGTTCGCCATTCTTTGGTCCTGCTACCTGATACTGAAAATAATTGATCATCTCCTCCACACGTACAGCATCCTTATCGGGTAAATTGCCCGCATTGATAAACCGACGGACATTACTGTATGAAGCAGCATCCACATCTGCAGCAAATGTTGACAACGGCTCCTTCATTGGATTGATAAACTTATTTTCCTTGATTTTCTGATACGATTCCTGATTTTGATCGGGTATATACCCGCCTCGAATATAGAGTCCCTGAGTCTGGCTTGCTAAGGCCGTAGAAGCAGTCATCATATTTGCTGTATTTCGTTTCGCAACTTTACCATAGCTCATAACGACAACTTCATCCAGTGTAGGGTTATTCTGTACCATTGCGATGTCGACTTTACCCTTTCTTTTTACTTCGACACGCTGTGTAATATAACCGAGGTAGCTGAATTCCAAAGTCGTCTTACCAGTAGTGACCTGAATCTGGTAATTTCCATCACGGTCAGTGGATTTGCGTTCGTTGGTCTGCACATTTGTTACCACCACTCCGCTTAACGCTAATTTGCTCGTTGCATCTGTCACCTTCCCTTTCACTTCGTATTGTTGGCCGGCATATCCACCAATGGATAGCAACATGCTCATTAAAAAAAGTATCGTTCTCATATCGTTCATTTTTTTGTCAAGGGATGCAGCTAATATTAAATTTCCATAAACCAGAAAAAAAAAATATTTTTAGCAAATAAAATGTTCGCATTCAAGTCGTCAAAAAAGGATTCAACGCAAGACCAGGAGCTCTTGCAACAATACCAGGAGGCATCTGATCTCAAGGTATTGGGCAACCTTTATCAGCGACATACCGAAATGGTTTATTATGTCTGCTTACGGTATCTCCAAGATCCAGAATTGAGTAAAGATGCCGTAATGAATATTTTTGAAGAGCTCATCTACAAAGTTAATAAGCAAGAAATCAAAGACTTTCCGAGATGGCTCTATGTATTGAGCAAAAACCATTGCCTGATGTATTTAAGGTCGCAAAAGAACAAATCACAAATTTCTTTGGATGAATTTGTGAAATATCCCGAAGATCTGCATCAGTATGAACAACAGGATGAAAAGGAGGAGCAATTGACTGCAATGGAAGGCTGTCTGGAAAAACTACCGGACAAACAGCAACAGTCTGTCAGACTCTTTTTTCTGGAGGAAAAATGTTACAAAGAGATCAGCGACTCGACAGGATATAGCTTAAATGAAGTTAAAAGTTACATCCAGAATGGGAAGCGGAATTTAAAAAATTGCATGGAGGCTTGGAATGAGCGACAGTAATTATGACATAACGTACTTAAAGAAATACGTCAACGGCCAACTTTCTCCCAAAGAGATGTACGCCATTGAACGTGAGGCCCAACGTGATCCCATGTTGGCAGATATTCTTGTGGGTATAGAAATGGATCAAAACAGTGCTGTTCCTTCCGAACTCAACGCGCGTATTGCCCAACGCATTGAGCATAAAAAAGAAACTAAAATAAAAGTCTTCGATTGGAAAAGACTGGCCATCGCTGCTACTGTAGTCGCGGTTTTAAGTGCGGGGATTCTCTATTTCCAGCAACAGAAAAGCCCTTCTGAGGCAAAGCGTACAGCAGATGTCGCTGTACCGGCTGATGTACCCTTGTCAAAATCGATCCCTCAGAATGACACAACGACCTCATCTGCCATTGAACCCAGTATAAAAGAGAAGGACAGTCCTCGCTTGGCGGACAACCGTAAATCTTCCGATCTAGGTCAATATAAGGAGGAGACCGTGCCAGTACATCAGGAGCCATCGGTACGCATAGCTCCAGTTGAAAAAATGAATAGTGGCATCCACAGAGACCGAGCCATAGCTGATTCCAAAATGTTAGACAGTGTGGAGGTATTTGGTTATACCCCCCAAGCGAAAAAGAGTATCACGGGAAGTTCAGTTGTAATCCGAGGCCAACAAGTCAATCAAAGCAATGCACTCGCTGGCAGGATAGCAGGTGTCAATGTGACCCCACAGACCTTTGGTAGTCCTTTACAGGTCACTGTACGTGACAAAGAAACTGGCTTGCCGATATCAGGTGTTACCATCATGCAGCCCAATAGCAAACTGGCAACAAATACAGATGCTCAGGGCAAAGCCACCATTCAACCGAGCACAGTAGACTCGCTGGTTGATATCATGGCTGTAGGTTATAACACAGTTGCATTAAATATGCGTCGCAACAAAAACCTGAATATAAAATTGCAACCTTCCAGTGCGACACTTGATGAGGTAGTAGTTACAACCATGTCCTCTCGGAAAATAAAAAGTGCAGAACCTGTTTGGGGATGGAAGTCATTTAATAATTACGTTAAAAAGAAAACAGCTAACAGTCGATACGAAGGTACCGTGCGCTTGAATTTCTATATCGATAAAGATGGTTTCCCTTCCAATATCAATATCTTACAAAGTGCCAATGATTATCTGGACAACAAGGCCAAAGAGATTTTACTTTCCGGACCAAAATGGAAGGGTGAGGACAACCGATATGTAACGCTGACCTTTGATTTCACGTATTAAAATCCATCAAAGAAGGGCTTTAACGCGCTAAAAAAAACACTCTTTTTAAGATCATGGTGTCGAAACAGACGGCTTGATTCCATATTTCGATCAGCTTGACCCAGTTCAGCAAGAAATTGAGAAGTTAAACCTTGCGCAATACCTCCTGTAAAGGCTGTTCAACAGCAACTTAAACGGAAATTTTTTCACTTATAAAATTTAATATTATTTCATACATTAGCATTATAATTCTTAACCATATAGTGACTTTTTATGAAAGGTTTTTTCACCAGCCTGCTTATTCTCGGCAGTTTTTGGGCTCATGCCCAAGATTTTTCATTCGGTAAAGTAAAAAAAGAGGATTTCGCGATCGATATTGGCAAATTGGACACTGCAGCCAACGCATTTGTCATTCGGGAGTATGGTTCCGCACAGGTCAACTACACTTCGCACACAGGTCTGGTTGTCGAGTTCGTCAAACATGTTCGGATCAAAATATTGAACAAGGAAGGCTACAACCATGCAAACTTCACCATCCCCCTTTACAAAAGTGGAAATGAACGTGAGGTCGTCACTGACATCAAAGGAGCTTCCTATCACCTACAAGGGGATAAAGTCGTCGAAACTGAAATGACAAAGGCAAACATTTTTAACGAAAATTCTTCAGAAAACATCTCCTTAACCAAGGCTGCCATTCCACAGGTTCAGGAAGGAACAATTATTGAATATCGCTACAAAACGGAATCGCCTTTTATTTTTAACCTCAATACCTGGGAGTTTCAGGAGGAGATTCCCAAAATCTATAGTGAGTATGTCACACGTATACCAGAAATCTGTCATTACAAATCCAATTTAAAGGGAGGATTTCCCATCAAAGACCGTAAAACAGAAAATTACAACACCAGTCTGCGTAGTGAAATCGGTGATATTCTGGGTACCAAAACGACCTATATCATGGAGAATATTCCAGCCTTCCATAGTGAAGACTATATGACTTCTTCTAAAAACTTCCGGTCTATTCTATTTTTTGAACTCGGTCGTTATAGCGTCCCTATGGGACCCACAAAAGACTTCTCCCTAACCTGGGAGAACGTACGGGAAAAATTAATCGCCGATGAAAGTTTCGGCGGTCAGGTCAAACGAAAAGGAGCCTTAAAAGAATTTATCGAACCCGTGCTACAAGGGGCAAATAATGATATCACAAAAGCCTCCCGCCTCTATGCTTATTTTCAGAAACGGATTAAATGGAACAATAAGCACTCGATCTACGCGAAAAATATCAAAGAAGCGCTTGAAAAAAGAACAGGCAATAGCGCCGATATCAATCTCGGATTGGTCAATGCACTGCGTTATGCCCAGTTAGAGGCTATTCCAGTTATTTTATCCACACGCGACAATGGTTATGCCGGATTGTATTCACCTGCAATATCGGAATTCAACCATGTTGTCGCCCAGGTAAAACTCGGTGAGGAATACTATTTATTGGATGCAACCTCTCCTTATGAACCCTTCGGCAATATTCCTTTAAAATGCGTCAACTATCAAGGTCGTTCTATTCCCTTGACTGGTGAGTCTGACTGGGTGAAACTCGAGTCAAAACTCCCCTCTTCACAGAGTAATTTCTTCTTTGGTGAACTTATGGAGAATGGCACGTTAAAAGGAAAATGGGTAACCTCCCGCAATGGCTACCTGGCATCAAGAATGCGTGAACGCCTACAGGGTAGTAATTCAGAAGAGGAATTTTACGAAAAATGGGATGAGGAAAACAACCGTATCAAAATCAATAGCTTTAAGGTTTCCAACAGGGACTCCTTAGACAAACCACTCGCCGAAGAGTTTGAGATCGAGATTGAAAATTTTGCCAGCCTGCAAAATGAACAGCTTGCTTTCAATCCTTACATTGAAAGCAAAACCACCAAAAATCCTTTTAATCTGACCGAACGGAACTACCCAATTGATTTTGGATCCATGATCCAAGAAGAAAGCTATATGGAGATCAAATTACCCAAAGGGTATACATACGCCCCCGAGACAAAATTAAAAAATATCAGTATGGCACTCCCCGAACGGGCAGCCCGTTATATTTTTAAAGTCAGCAATTCGGATCCGAATACCTTACTTATTGAGAGCGCAACACAATTTAACAAACCGCTATTTCTGCCCGAAGAATATTTTGATCTAAAAGAGTTTTTTAGTCGGATTATCCAGGCGCAAAAACTAGATATTGCGCTCAAAAAGATATAATAGTCGCCTTAACAAAAACTTCATGTTATATTGACGATAAACTTAAATAAGGGTGATAAATTTGAATATCAAAAAATAAGAAATAAAATGATTAAAGATTCAGAATTATTCGAACTAGAGTATACCTTTCTTGGTGAAGGTTTCGAGTTAGATGGTGATGACATTATCACCGATGAAGACTAGGTCTTCACTTTTTTAAGCAAGTATTATTCCCCTTATATAATCTCTAAGCCCGGTTGATTCCTCTCCGGGCTTTTTCTTTTCATTTGTCTACATTTTTTAATTTAACTATATTTAGGCATCCTTAAAAACACAGGGATCCCCCATAATTCAGCACTCCTGCCCCACATCCGCACGACAAATTATGATAGGGTTTATTCATTAAAAAATAGATTAAAGCAATAGGTATATGAGAAAAATCATATTGGATCTAGCCATGACGCTAGATGGATTTATTGAAGGTCCAAACGGCGAAATAGATTGGTGCATCATGGACGATGATATGGACTTCGATGGTTTTTTAGCAGGCATCGATACCATCTTTATGGGCGTGTCAGTTATGACGCCTGGGGGAATTTTCAGCCAGACAGCAATGCCAGTGAAGCCGAGGCTAGTCTTTGGAGAAACGTTCACGCAAAGAAAAAATATGTTTTTTCCCATCAGCCAAGACAAGATCCTGGAGCCATCTTTATCAATGATGACATTCAGCAAAAAGTTTCAGCGATAAAGCAGCAAGAGGGAAAAGATATTTGGCTTTACGGTGGAGCAAGTCTAATCAAAACCTTTATACGGGCAAATCTTGTTGATATATACCGTATCTCTGTCCATCCAATTGTTTTGGGTAACGGAAAACCATTATTCGAAGATCTATCTGAACGATTGCATTTAAAACTTGTAGAAAATAGAGCGTTCAAATCGGGTGTCGTACAGTTAATTTACAACGCTGACACAAAATAAAAACGACCAACTAGCTCCAGAAATAGGAGCTAGGATAGGCTTTTGTCAAGCGTTTCGTGACAGCCATAAATTCAAAAAAAAGAAGGCAGTATCAGCATACATGATTAAAGAATTAAAACAACTGGGCGAGATCCTATCCAAAAATATTACGAACCTAACGGAGGACAAGGACTGTGCTGGTTATTTCGGTTTTAACTTTCAACTTGATCAGCGAAATATCAAGTTTCGAAAAGCCAAAATAACGCCTACAAAGGTGGGACAATTCGTCACCCTCTGGAAACGTGATGCCCAGGGTCAAACGACAGCATTTACAGCCGATGACGCTATTGATTATTACATTATTGCAGCAGAACAAGAACCACATGCGGGTCTCTTTGTTTTCCCAAAACAGGTTCTGATCGACAGACAAATCCTAACAACAGCACAAAAGGAGGGTAAACGTGGATTTCGTGTATATCCCGACTGGAGTATCACCCAAAACAAGCAGGCAACACAAAGTAAAAATTGGCAGGGACAATACTTTATTGATCTTAGGATTCCCACTCAGGAAATAAAGGAAAAATTGACAGCTATCCTGCAGATGAGTTGACCATAATTCCGATCCTATCTTCATATAGATCTCAGGTTGCAGACGGATCACAGTTATCTTTATTATCGAGATGGGCAAAACCTAAGCGGCAAGGCTGTCACAGCTCTACTAAGCCTCAACCGTCTCATGATAAGCTTCATACAACAAACGGACCGCATCGTACATATCTTTCTCATCGAGATGGGCAAAACCCAAGCGCAAGGCTGTCACAGTTCTACTTAGCCTCAACCGTCTCATGATAAGCTTCATGCAGCAAACGAACCGCATCGCACATATCTTTCTCATCGAGATGGGCAAAACCCAAGCGCAAGGCTGTCACAGTTCTATTCTGGTACAGGCAGTTACTTGGCAACAATAGTCCTTTTTCCTTTGCTTTTTCTTGTAAGGAGGTCAGTGAAAAGCTGACGTTGAATCGAACCCAAAAAGCTAAGCCCGAAACCGGAACTTCAAATGTAACCTTGTTTTCAAAATTACCATGTAGTAATTGCGCAAATAAGTCTTTCCGTTCAGCAACTATTTTTTGAAACTTCCGCTGATACCGAAAGATATCGCCCTGATGGATAATTTCACCCAATGTTTTTTCGATCATAAAATTGGGCTTACCAAAGAGATTTAGGTATTTTTTTCCCTCCTCCAGGAGGTCTTGAGGAGCAATCAAGAAATTCATCTGAAAACCGGGATCCAAAAAACGACCAAATGTCCCCGTGTAGATTACCCTATTCCCTGCATTTTTGCGAAATAGTGACTCCCCTTTGTCTTTGACCAGCGAAGACTCAAAATCAACATCATCTTCGATCACAATAAAATTATACTGTTCGGCCAGTTGTAACAGCTGTATTTTCCTTTTTTCAGAAAGGCTTACTGTAGTAGGGTATTGGCATTTTGTATTGATGTAAACACACCTGATCTCACCGGGCGCAAAATGATCTGCAATATAATCAATGTCCATTCCCATCGCATCTACAGGAACCGTTTTCAATTTGGCTCCAGCTTGGCTAAAGATCATGTTCGGCAAAAAATAGCTTAGATTTTCGACCAGTACAATATCTCCTTGTTGAATCAATAAGCGTGATAAAATAGAAAAGATCTGCTCACGGCTGGCAATGGGCAGTAGAAAGTTCCGCGAGAGATGGAAACCACGTGTCAAATTGAGGTAATAGCTCAATTGATCCCTAAAAAATAGATTTCCATCAGTCGTAGCCGGAAATTCATCGCTCTTCTTTTTACGCTTTACCATGGAGGCGTAAAAACGTACCAGTTCCTCAGTCTCGATAATACGGTAGTCTGGAGTACCGTCCGTAAAATAATATTTTTCAGGAATTTCAAATACCGGCGTATCCAAGATCAATTCTTTTCTAAAATGATACGGAGCCCGATCCGGTGGTTGCCGAAAAGCTTCGATTGCCGAAGCAGCAGTAATCACACGTTCGGGATTTTTCACAAAGGTACCCCTGTTTGGCAGAATCTCCACCCAGCCTTGCTCCTGTAGTTCTGCCAGTGCAGCGACCACTGTTTTTCGGTGCACATTCAATTCCGTCGCTATCTTTCGGCTTCCTGGGAGAAGATCCCCATCCTCCAGCAGGTTGCGCTTGACAGCATTGATAAATTGATAGACGATCTGTATATAAACAGCATCCTCCTTGCGACGATCTATCTTGATAATCGAATGAAAACCTATACTAACCGGACTACTCATTATGTTTATTTCGGACTACCAAAGTTAAGGTTTAAACTGTAATCTTTGCAATTCAACTGAAAAAAACAGGCGCATGGAAATTTGATATCTACCGCATTTTTCTGTGATAGTAACCTGATTTCCAAACGATCAAACACAAAGAACATGAGCACAGAAAAGAATTGGACACAGGCAGAAGTTGTTGCCTTATATAACAAACCGATCATGGAACTGTTGTACGAAGCTGCTACAGTTCACCGTACCTATCATGATCCAAATAAGGTACAGGTATCTACCTTGATTTCCATAAAAACTGGTGGATGTCCTGAAGATTGCGCTTACTGTCCGCAAGCAGCACGCTATCATACTGACGTTAAGGCCGAGCGGCTGATGAGTGTAGAACAGGTAAAAGCGCAGGCTTTGGCAGCCAAGGCTGGCGGCAGTTCACGGATATGCATGGGTGCCGCCTGGCGCAATGTCAAAGACGGACCAGAGTTTGACCAAGTATTGGATATGGTCCGTACACTGAACAGACTGGATATGGAAGTCTGCTGTACCTTGGGTATGCTGACCGAAAATCAAGCGCTCCGGTTATCGGAAGCAGGACTCTACGCCTATAATCACAACCTGGATTCCTCAGCTGAGTATTATGAAGAAATTATCTCGACCCGAAGTTACGATGACCGCTTGCAGACCATCGAAAATGTACGTAAGACAAATATCACGGTATGCAGTGGCGGTATTATTGGTATGGGGGAAAGCATAGCCAACCGGGCGGATATGCTGATTACACTCGCTTCGCTCATCCCACAACCCGAGTCGGTACCGATCAATGCGCTGGTTCCGGTCGCTGGCACTCCGATGGAAGAGATGGAAACAGTATCCATATGGGAAATGGTGCGCATGGTTGCCACCGCACGAATTTTATTACCGCAAACGCAGGTTCGTTTATCAGCGGGTCGCACCAATATGAGTCGCGAGGGACAAGCTTTATGCTTTTTTGCTGGCGCAAATTCCATTTTTGCAGGTGATAAGCTACTGACAACGCCCAACCCTGCTATAAACGAGGATATGGAACTTTTCAAAACGTTAGGGCTGATTCCCCAACAGCCTTTTGAGAAAAAAAGCCAACCTAAAACCATCGCGATGGAGGATAGTCAATACCAGGCACTGGGTGAAAAACCACAATGGTCGCGACCTGACCACAAAATTCAACGCAATCTGGACAAACAGCATCAGGAAAAATAGATCAGGGACAGAAAATCAGGAATTGAAAAAAATAACATCATGACAGCGCAGCATACGACCGACGATTTCGACAGACAGCACCTATGGCACCCCTATACCAGTATCACAGACCCACTGCCAGCCTACAAGGTGAAGCGGGCGGATGGTTGTATGATTGAACTGGAAAATGGGCAGCAGCTGATCGACGGCATGTCATCCTGGTGGTGTACCATTCATGGGTATAACCATCCGGTATTAAATGCCGCGGTAACAGCCCAACTTAACAAGATGTCGCATGTGATGTTTGGCGGTTTGACACACGAACCGGCAATTGCTCTTGGCAAAATGCTCCTTGAAATCACACCGCCTTCACTCAACAAAATATTTTATGCTGATTCAGGTTCCGTTGCAGTGGAAGCGGCACTCAAAATGGCTGTACAATATTGGGTGGCACAAAAGAAGATCAACAAGACCAACTTTGTTACCGTTCGTTCGGGATACCACGGTGACACCTGGAATGCCATGTCTGTATGCGACCCTGTGACCGGTATGCACCGTATTTTCGGCAATACCCTCCCCCTTCGTTACTTCGCAGCGGCCCCTCAAATTGGGTTTGATGAAGAATGGGATGCCAGCGACATTGCTCCACTGGCCGCACTTATCAGAACACATCAAGACGAATTGGCGGGTCTGATCCTTGAACCCATTGTTCAGGGAGCCGGTGGAATGCGCTTTTATCATCCCGAATACCTTCGTCAGGCGGCACAACTCTGTAAGGAGAATAACATCTTACTGATTTTTGACGAAATCGCCACTGGATTCGGTCGCACCGGTAAGCTCTTCGCCTGTGAACATGCGGCTGTAGCACCAGATATTCTATGCCTGGGTAAGGCCTTAACAGGTGGATACATGACCTTATCTGCAGTAATCACTTCCACGGCTGTTGCAGAAACGATTTCCAATGGCAGCCCGGGTATGTTTATGCACGGCCCAACTTTTATGGCGAATCCACTGGCCTGTGCCGTAGCGCTTGCCTCGATCAAATTATTATTGTCAACAGACTGGAAAACAAAGGTGAAATCTATTGAAGAACAACTGACACAAGCACTTGCACCAGCAAAAGACTACCCCCAGGTAGAAGATGTCCGGATTTTGGGAGCCATTGCTGTTATCGAAATGAAGAATCCGGTATCCATGGCCAATATCCAAAAACGATTTGTTGAAGAAGGTGTCTGGATCAGACCTTTTGGCAAATTGGTTTATATCATGCCGCCTTTTATCATTGGGACTGAAGAGTTAAACAAACTGACACAGGCTTTGCTCAAGGTCGTCAAAGAAATCAATTGATGGAGCGCATTCTACACTATAGCATTGTGGATGAACGAAGAAGAAAGAACAGGTTCAATTCAAGGTCGTTAAAGAGATCTACTAATGGAAAACAATCTACTCGATAGCTTTGTGGATGAACTTCACAAACTCGAAAAACAAGGAAATAGGCGAACACTCCCCCTGATTACCCAGCAGGGAAACCACATCCAATACGAAGAGAAAAACGGTTACAACCTCTCCTCAAACGATTATCTGGATCTGGCTACGGACCTGACATTGCGTGAAGATTTTTTACAATCGGTCAACAGCGACAATGCGCTTTTCAGCGCTTCATCTTCACGCCTATTAACTGGAAATCATGTGCTGTATACCCAACTGGAGGAGCGGTTGAGCGCTATGTTCGGTACCGAAAGTGCTCTGGTCTTTAACAGTGGTTATCACATGAACACAGGTATACTTCCAGCCATCTGTCATGGGCGTACCTTAATCCTCGCTGACAAATGGGTGCACGCCAGTCTAATTGATGGGATTCGGCTTTCAGCAGCACAGCATTTCAGGTATCGCCATGCCGACTATGCCCATCTGGAAGAATTACTAGCAAAACATGCTTCCCACTTCGAACGCGTCATTATCGTCACGGAAAGCATTTTCAGTATGGACGGGGATTGTACAGACCTCGGCTACCTAGTTCGCCTCAAACGCCGTTATTCGAATGTCATGTTGTATGTTGATGAGGCTCATGCGGTGGGCGTACGTGGCGAAAGAGGACTTGGCTGCGCAGAAGAGCAGGGATGCATTGATGCCATTGATTTCCTGACAGGTACCTTTGGAAAAGCACTGGCCTCGCTAGGCGGTTACCTCGTCTGTCGGCAGCCGATTCGGGATTATTTGATCAATAAAATGCGGACATTGCTATTCACAACTGCCCTCCCGCCGATCAATCTCCGCTGGAGTTTATTTATTCTGGAACGCTTGGACAGTTTTTCAGATCGACGTCAGCAATTGTGTAAAAACAGCACGTTGCTCAAACAACAGATCGTCGCAAAGGGGTACGAATGCGGCTCACAAAGCCATATTCTGCTTCTTATAATAGGCGATAGCAATGCGGCTGTCCTGAAAGCAAAAGAACTGCAGCGAAAAGGATTTTATGTCCTTCCGATCCGTCCACCTACCGTTCCGGAAGGAACTTCAAGAATACGTATTTCATTAACAGCAGGGATGCCAGCATCGCTTATCCATCAACTTGCAGCAAGCCTATGATATTCAAAAAAATTACCCATGCACTTCATCCGGTTAACCCAGATAATTTGGTATCACTAAATAATACAATATCATCCAACAAAAAGCTTGTCTTATTCTTTGTGGGATGGGGAATGGATGAACATCTGTTTTCTGATTACGCCCGATCCGGACAGGATCTGATGATCGCCTACGACTATTCTTCCTTAACACTGGACGAAAACCTTCTAAAGGGCTACGAAGAAATCCGGGTTTTCGCTTGGTCTATGGGCGTATGGGCAGCTTCACAGGTATTACCGAAACTGCAGATGCAGCATTATCCGATCAGTACCTGCACAGCAATCAATGGTACGCCATTTCCGATTGATGACAACAGAGGAATTCCAGTCCAGGTATTCCAGTCCACCTTGAACACGTTAAGCGAAAAAACGCTTGATAAATTCAGGCTACGAATGTGTGGATCAAGAGAGATGTTAAACCATTTTCTTGCTAAAGCCCCCAGGCGGGACATAGCGAGTCTTCGAACAGAACTGACCGCAATTGAAGAGCAGGCGACAGCACAATCAGCAACAGCATTTCAATGGGATGAGGCCTATATCGGAAATGATGACCGCATTTTCAGTCCGGAAAACCAACAACGAGCATGGGCGCACACCCCTCATAAATGTGTCGACATGGCCCACTATCCCGAAAAATTATTTAAACAGCTTTTGCAGGAGATCTAAAATGCTTAACATCATGGACAAACAACGGATCAGATCCCGCTTTTCGAAAGCCGCACAGAGTTACCACTCAGCCGCGGTTGTGCAAGGTCAAATTGCCGAAAAAATGATCAACTTGCTCCGGAACCTTTTTCTCATCAGTCCAGACAGGGTGCTCGAAATAGGCTGTGGAACCGGATTCTTTTCCCGTTTGTTGCTCCAGTACCTTTCTCCGAAGCATACAATCTTCAACGATATCTGTCCAGAAATGATCAAAAGCGTGATGAATATCGTCTTGTCGCAGCATAGTTCGCAACATTACAGCTTTATCTGTGCCGATGCCGAAACCTTCAGTCTACCCGACGGACTGGATCTCATTACCTCCTGTTCCACTATTCAATGGTTTGAAGACCCTAGCGCCTTCTTTGCGCGCTGCCATACTGCACTTCATGCGCATGGTATCCTAGCATTCAGCACATTTGGCGAAGAAAATATGCGCGAGATCAGCAGCACAACAGGAGTCGGCTTGACCTATCGTACCCAATCGGCACTCCTAACGGAACTGTCGGCATTGGGGTATGAAATTCTCCTGGTAGAAGAAGAACTCATGAGTTTAACCTTTGAAACCCCCTTACAGGTGCTCAGCCACCTGAAAAAAACCGGAGTGACAGGCATAAAAAATCATCGTTGGACAAAAAGCAAGCTTCAGGCCTATTGTACCGAATATATAGATCGTTATGCTGTGGGCACGCGGGTTCCGCTGACTTATCACCCCATCTATATCATCGCAAAGAAAAAAATGAATAATTAAACAAGCAGTGTTTTAAAACCTGGTTTAGCCGTTTCGGATTGAACAATGAACACATTAAACAAGAGCGCCAAATAGGAAAGCGAACTGATGTGTAGTAAATCTGCTCCTGAATGCGCTGACAGGTGACAGATCTTTACGAAATCTCAACAACACATCGCACTGAATTGACAATCGAATAAGTAGCGAAAAAACATAAAAATGAAAAACAACATTTATTTTGTATCCGGCATAGATACCGGAATAGGCAAAAGTTACGCAACTGGTCTTATTGCAAAGCAATGGAATGCAGAAGGTCTGCGTACAATCACACAGAAACTGGTACAGACCGGAAACACAACGATTTCGGAAGATATTATCTTACACCGCCAACTGATGGGCATCGCCTTTACCGAAGATGACCAGGAGAAAATAACCATGCCTGAAATTTTCAGCTACCCCGCATCACCGCACTTGGCGGCACAAATAGATAAACGTGAAATTGACTTCGAAAAAATCAAGCAAGCGACAGCGCAGTTAAGCCAGCGCTATGATGCTGTACTGGTAGAAGGTGCCGGTGGCCTCATGGTACCACTCATTGAGGATTACCTGATCATCGATTATATCAAGGAAATGGGTTATCCTTTGCTTTTTGTAACCTCCGGCAAATTGGGCAGTATCAATCATACCCTATTAAGCCTGGAAGCCATTGCCACACGTGGGATTAATCTGCATACCGTCATCTACAACACTTTTCCTGTACTTGAAGACAGCACCATCAGCACAGAAACACAGCGTTATCTCCGCAATTATATTCAAAAGCATTTTCCCGAAACCAAATTTATCACCTTATAAACGCATTTAGGCAAATAATGCTGTTTAGGACGACAATCGTTGCGTGTAGATCACTAAATCAAGTTCAGTAATCGAACCTCCAACCTTATTTCAAGTCACAATAGGACCATTAGTACGTTCTTCTCATTGCAGCTATTTCGCTTACGATGAGAAGAACGTCTAATCGCAGTTTTAAATGACCTTAGTCAAGCTGCACCAGTCAAACTGCTGTATTACCTAAATCCTGCAACGAAAGGTCGAGCCTACTGCCATGGCCAGACTGCTAATACAAACAGCCTTGCTTGCAAAACACTAGGCCAATAAGGGATCAGTCGTGGTTTCCACTCCCGTCTCCAATCGTCCCGCAAGCTGTAGTTCAAAACCAGCATTGCCCAGCCCCTTGATGGCAAGATCGTACCAATTGCCCTGTGCGGCAATATCCAAGGTCAGGATAAGTTCTTTACGGGCTCCGATTTCCTTTGTCACTGTATAATGCTGATAATTCAAACTTTTCACCTCCACCTGAACAGTCTTTGCATCCAGGTTTTTGAGTGTTAGTTGTAGCTTGCCTGTCGGTGCTTTGGTCAGTGATTTAAGTTCTGGAGACACCGCGGCCAACAACGTTGGCGCGTCTTTTTGTCCGGCAAACTTTCGGTAGAAACCATTTGGTCCATGGAGCTCAAAGGCATATAGCTGTCCTTCAAATTTCCGCAGATCCCATTGATAGTCGAGGTTATCTCCGGCCTTGACCGCAAAATTCCAGTTTCGATAGGTTTCGATTTGGCCCTCTTCGTCTGTATAGGCAAGTGGACTATAAACATTGAAAGGTACTCCAGTCGTTTTTTCACCAAATATGGTTTTATCCACCTGCATCTTCAGGTTAAATTGACCGTTCTGCACATAACCAACAGCATCATGGCCATAGGGTAAGGCCGCTGATTTACGGGTTCCTTTTTCCTGTACACGATTGAATTTCGAAGTCCAAACCCGCTGTTTAGCCTGATTCAGGTCCGTAATTTCAATAAACCCGCCCGGATTATCCTTGAACTGGGCATTGTATATGGTTTCTATATATTGGTTTCGATCTAGAAAAGGGAGCTGCTCCTGCGCTTGGACAAAGGGTGTGAAAGCTGCTGTCAGATTACCGCAGATCGTCCGCCGCCAGGCACTGATATGATCCAGATGAATATTTTTGTTGTGTTTATGGTTAAAGAAGTATTCCAAGAACTGTAAAGTCGAGGTATGGTCAAACACTTGGGAGCAGACTTTTCCTCCCCGTGACCAAGGCGATGCGATATACATCGGCACACGGAATCCCAACCCAACCGCTCCCTCACGGGCCTGTTTTTTTGGAATCCCCTGTTTGAGCTCATTGCCCAAACGTACCATTTCCACTTCGCTATCAATTCCCGCCGAACAGGCTCCTGTATCTTTCCTCTTTAGATCCGGTACGAGGAAAGGTTTCACATGGTCGTAATAGCCATCATTCTCATCGTAAGTGATAATAAAAATGGTCTTTTTCCAGACCTCCGGATTTTTGGTCAGGATATCCAATACTTCCGACACATACCAGGCACCATACCAAGGGGCACTGGGATGATCCGAGAAATTTTTGGGACCAGCCAGCCAGGATACCGCAGGCAATTTACCACCGTCGACATCTTTTCGGAACTGATCCAGCACATCTCCTTTAGGTACCTCCAAAGTCCGCTTTTTCCCCTGTTCCTTAAACTGCAATGTCTCTAGCTTACGGTAATTATTATCCCCTTTATTGATCGTAAAGGCTCGTTGATGTAAAGATTTCGTAAGATCAGACAGTTTATTATAATTGTCGGCATTGAATTGTTTCAGTTCAGCTTCGGCCCGCTCCAGGGTTTCACTTTTCTTACGGATATCAACACGGATTTTCTCGGCCTGCTCTTCGGATTCGGGCGACCGCTCCTCGAGCTTAGAGATTTGCCCTGGCAGATCACGTACCTGTGTTGCAAGGTTGCTGACGTAAGTATCTTTGAATTTGACCTGATAGGCCTGAAAAAATTCCAATAGATTACAACCAAAATTGGACAACCAGGCCCGCTCTTCACCCGATAGTCCGCCACCACAGCTTGTTTCATTTTGATAAAAACGCCAATCTATATTGTTCTTTTCCAACAACTCGGGAAAGGTTTCCCAGGTCATTTTACCATAACCGAAATCATCATTACGAATATTGACCTTCTGCAATCCATCTTTTATTTCGGTGATCTTACCTGTCCAAAAGAACGAACGATTGGGGGTTGTACTGGTCATGCCTGAACAGAAATTCTGATCACATACGGTAAAAGCATCCGCCAGTGCATAGTGGAAAGGTAAATCTTCACGTGTGAAATAACCCAGCGTCAGCGGCATTGCTGCATATTGCTTGTTACCCGATTGCTTCGCAGTCAACCATTGGTCGTATTTCCCCTGGTTATAGGCGTCCACCTGACTCGCCCTGCTATGGGGAAGTGAGCCCATCCAAGTCACCTTGCTCTCTTTGAGATTTAGCCGAAAAGGAGCAAATACTTTCCCCGCCTTATCTGTCTGATACCATACCGGTAGGTCGTTGGGTAACCGTACTGCACGTGGATCATTGAACCCCCGTACGCCGGAGAGACTCCCCAACGTATGATCAAAGGAACGATTTTCCTGCATCAGGATCACAATATGTTCCGCATCCAGAAAACTACTTCCCGGCACCGGATCTATTGCAAAGGCTTTCTGAATGGAGGCCGGCATAAAACTAGCGATACCAGCAGCTCCGGAAAATAACAAGGTCTTTCGAAGAAATTCTCTTCTGCTTTCCATAATGTTTATCTATAATTTCGATTTGAATCTACTTAGATTTCTTTTTGTTTCATATTTCTTCGTGTAAATCTTGTGTTACTAAATTATTTGCAGGAGAAGAATATGTCAAAAGGGTGGAGAATTTGTCAAGAGAAGAATATCGTAAATGGATGCGATGGATAGGGTTTGCAAAATTTGCTTACTTTTACAAAACGACAATGCATACATTTATGGTGGACATTTTGCTACTCGAAGATGACAGGGTTCTTTCTACTGAAATTAAATCCTTTTTACTAAGTCAGGGTTTCTCTTGCGACCAGGCCTTTGATGGCATTGAATTTTTGGCGCAGACGCATCAAAAAAAATACGGCTTTTACTTGTTGGACATCAATGTTCCCAAGATAAACGGTCTAGAAATCTGCAAGAAAATACGCAGTCATGATGCACTGACCCCGATTATCATTCTCTCCGCCTATGATGATATCGACGACAAAAAGGAAGCATTTCTCCGTGCCGCAGATGATTATTTAGTCAAGCCCTTTGTGCTGGATGAGTTGCTGATGCGCATCAATTCACTTCTTCGCCGGCAGCAACACAACGAAAGCAATAGCGCCAAAACGTTGGTCATCGATGATCTGATCATTTATCCTGAAGAGGCCAGGGTGCTGCGGTCAAATGAAGAAATCAACCTGACGCAGAAGGAATTTCAGTTGCTATTAATATTGGCACAGGCCAATGGACGCACCTTATCCAAACAACATATTTCCGAAGAAGTATGGCAAAATCAATTTCAGACAACACAAAATACCATCGAAGTTTACATCAATTTTTTACGTAAAAAAATTGATAAGAATTTTGAAAATAAGCTTATCCACACCAGACCTGGATTTGGCTATTACCTCGCTGCGGATAAATGACTTTAAAAAAGAAAATAGCGATCAGTTTTAGTATTGCGTTCTCCATCCTATTCGGAATCGCAATGCTCATCATCTATTATGCTAGCGTTGATTTCAGAAATGATCAATTTCGTCAGCGGCTGGTTGATAAACTGGATTATATTTCACATTATATTGCCAATACGCCTTCTTTTGATCGTGAATCGTATAAAACTTATTTTCAAGATATTGAAGATGGACTCTTTTATGAGGATGTCATCATCCTGGACAAACATAAAAAACTTATTTTCAGCACGGTAAAAGACAAAACAATTACCTGGAATCAGGCGATTATCAACCGTCTGGACAATGAAAAACGAATCTTCTACAAACAGGACCAATATGAAATATTGGGCAAATACTACCTGATCAACAAACAGGCTTACTACCTTTTGGTCAAAGCCCAGGATTATTCCGGCAACGAGAAACTAGATCACCTGGCGATCGTATTAACGATCCTATTCTTACTCAGTACCTTGCTAATCTGGATCTTTAGCTACAATCTCATTCTTCGTTTATTACATCCGTTGGACAGACTCAAAAAGGACATTACACAAATCAATGCCAGTAAGTTGACCAACCCGGTTAAATATGGCGGAAATACAGATGAGATCGCGGTATTAACCCAAGCATTCAATACCATGCTGAAACGGCTGTCCAGTGCATTTGAATCCCAAAAAGAATTTAACTCAAGTGCTTCCCATGAGCTGCGCACACCACTGGCGAGAATGTCATTCCAATTGGAGAACCTCCGGCATCAACAACAGCTTGATGAAGATGTCAGCCATGTACTTGACAATATCGCAAAAGAAACACTCCACCTTTCGGAAGTAACAAACTCGCTGATGCTGCTTTCAAAATTTGATTCGGCAACACTCCAAACCACTTATCAGGAAGAACGGATTGACGAAATCATTTTCACGGCATACGAAAAGGTCGCAAAAGCCTTCCCCGATCTGCAGCTTGATTTTTCTATTAAAGGCATCGCAGATCCTAAATTGACCCTCGTTTGTTCGACGCAGCTGATTGAAATCGCCTTTGTCAATCTATTCAAAAATGCAGCGCTGTACTCCTATCACCCTGAAGTAAGTGTTGTTATCCATGAATCTTCGACGCAACTGAAAGTACTGGTAACCAATCATGGAGCTGCGCTAAGCAGCACTGATCAAAAGCGTATTTTCGATGCGTTCAGCCGCGGCGAGAATGCCGCAGAAACCACCGGATCGGGCTTAGGGCTGCGGATCGTCAAACGCATTATGGATTCTCATCAGGCCAGCGTCGAATACAAAGCCAATACACAGCATTCGTCCCATACATTTACACTCCGATTCCCCAAGTCGACCACCGAAAACAGCGATCCCCTACCCATCCAATAGGCAGCTGAGGTAAAGAATGATCAAATTTTAAGCTTTTTTTAAGTATTTATTAAGGGGCTTTTAATCTGTGCCCGCGTTCTTTGTTGCATAAGATTCGATCATGATGACAAAGAAATCCTTACTATTTTTGCTGTTTTTAAATTCCGTTGCATTTGCACAACAGAACCCTACAATTACCTTCGATGCTATGCATTCGGAAAATACAACTGCTCGTTCTGAAAATACAACTGGCAAAACAATACAGCAGTCTTCTGGCAGAAAAATGACGCTTCTTGAATGTGAAGAAGCCTTCCGAAAAAACAACCTCTCTTTATTGGCGCAACAATATGATATCAGTCAGGCCGAAGCAGATGTCATTCAGGCCAAAATTTGGGAGCTTCCACAATTGGAAGTCGCCGTCAATGCTTATGATCCACAAAATAAAAAGGCATTCCATGTGGGAGGATCAAAAGATGCCAGCGTATCCCAATTGCTTTATCTAGGTGGAAAAAAGAAAAATGAGGTTGAGTTTGCCAAATCAAATGTTGAGCTTTCAAAATTTCAATTCAGCCAGTTGTTGGCCAGTCTACGGGCACAACTAAGGACAACATTCTATTCTCTTTATTTCGAACAGCATAAACTGGCAGACATCAATGTGCAATTGGATTACCTCAACAGTCTGTTGACCGCTTACAAGGAAGAAGGAAAAAAGGGAAACGTTTCACTTCGGGACCAAGTTCGTCTGCAAACCATGGCCATCGATCTCACCAATGAAAAAACGAGTGCCACCAATACCATTATCGGTATGCAACAACAATTAAGGGTACTGCTCTCCAATCAGGAAGATGTGCTCCCCAATCTATCGGATACCGAGGCAGATCGGGAATTAGCAATCAGACCTACAATGAGCATGGACAAGATGTTCGACCTCGCACTTGAAAATAATGCCGACTATCAATTTGCGTTAAAAACTGCCGAAAGCTCACAGCTTTTTACCAAATGGCAAAAATCGTTGAATACACCCGATATTAATCTCGGATTAGAATACAGTCAAAACGGAGGAACATTTCACAATGAACTGAATCTCAAAGCAGCGATTCCACTTCCATTATGGAAACAAAACAAGGGAAATATCATCAAGGCCAAATATGCCGAAGAAGAAGCCAAAAAGAATATCGAGGTACAACGACAGCTATTGGAATCGCAGATCCGTTCCAACTATCAGTCTTGGGAAAACCAATACAACCAATATTTCACTATTACGGCTGACGACCTGCACAATATTGCTGTTGTCTACGATGGTGTGTTCAGCAATTTCAGAAAAGGAAATATCTCCCTAGTTGAGTTCACCGATTTTATGGATAGTTATCGAATATCTATCCTCAAGCTTTATGATATGAAAAAAGAAATTATCCTCAATGCCGAGCAGCTTAACTACTTGGCGCAAACCCCTATATTCAATTCAAGCCATGCCAACTAAACAACTTCTCCTAAGCACTGTGGCCATCGTATTCTTATACGCCTGCCAGAATCATAAAGAAACCGACAATTCAGCGATTGTCAAAGGTTTTGAAATCAGCGAAACGATGCTCAAATCGACGAGTTTTGCCACTGTAAAAAAAGAAAATGTAACGGAGGAACTAAATTTCTTCGGTAAGATATCGGCTGATCAGAACAATTACATTGACATCTTTCCACTCGTTGGTGGGAATGTTGTATCCGTCAATGTATCCTTGGGTGATTATGTACATAAAGGTCAGGTACTCGCAACAATCAGAAGTACAGAGGTTGCGGGCATACAAAAAGATCTATCCGATGCGAAAACGGATGTGCTGCTTGCCGAAAAGAATTACCGTGTCGCAGAGGATATGTATAACGGTAAATTGAGTACTGACAAAGATATGCTTGAGGCAAAAGGGCAATTGACCAAAGCCAAGGAGCAACTACGCCGTTCAGAGGCCGTCAGTCAGATTTACAATGTTCGTACGGGCAATATTTACTCCGTTGTATCCCCTATTGATGGATATATCGTCCAAAAAAACATCAATAAAGATATGCAATTGCGTAGCGACCGCAGCGACAATATCTTTGATGTTGCCAACACCAAAGACGTCTGGGCGATACTCAATGTCAATGAAACGGATATCGAAAAGATCAGCATGGGCATGCCCGCCGTTGTCTCAACATTGAGCTATCCCGACAAAAAATTCGAGGGCAGTATCGACAAAATCTTTAAAATCATTGATCCACAAACCAATGCCATGCAGGCACGCGTTGTTCTGGACAACAAAGACGGCCTTCTTATTCCGGATAGTAAAGCCACGATCAAGCTGCTTCATCACTCCAATACACAGGCGCTGGCCATCCCTTCAGATGCGGTTATTTTTGATCAGAACAAGTATTTTGTGTTAATCTACAAATCACAGAATGACATCAAGATCCAGGAGATCCAACCCATGAAACAGAATGTAGAAACCACCTACGTCAGTACTGGGTTGCAGGAGGGCGAGCAAGTAATTGTCAACAACAAGCTTTTGATCTATAGAGCATTGAATAATTAACCCGTGTTAGCTTTTTACGAGAATGAACAAATTCATTAAAAATATCATTGCCTTTTCCATAAAAAATAAAGCGTTCACCTTTATTTGGGTTGGTATTTTGGCTATTGCTGGCTTTATAAGTTTCAAAAGTATGCCTATTGAGGCATTTCCAGATGTCACCAATACACAGATTACCATCATCACCCAATGGAACGGCCGTAGTGCCGAAGAGGTAGAACGCTTTGTGACCACCCCTATTGAACTGGGCATGAGTCCTGTTCAGAAGAGAACCAGTATCCGTAGTACGACCATGTTTGGGCTTTCCATTGTTAAAATCATCTTTGATGACGGGGTAGATGATACTTTTGCGCGCAATCAGGTCAACAACTTGCTGCGTTCGGTCAGTCTCCCTGAAGATATAGATCCTGAGGTGCAACCGCCATACGGTCCGACAGGAGAAATATTTAGGTATACCCTACATAGCGACCAACGAAATTCCAGGGATCTATTGACCTTACAGACCTGGGTTATTGACCGGGCATTGAGAGGTGTTCCGGGCGTTGCTGACATCAATGTGTTCGGTGGGCAGGATCTCGTTTATGAGATCAGTACCGATCCCATCAAATTAGACAAATACAATCTTACCCCTTTACAGGTTTACGATGCTGTCAGCAAAAGTAACCTCAATGTCGGTGGCGATGTGATCGAAAAAAGTGGACAGTCCTATGTCGTACGTGGTATCGGTTTGGTCAACTCCATCAATGATATCGAAAACATTACGGTGATCAACGAACGTGGAAACCCTGTATTCGTCAAAAATGTAGCGGAGGTCAAAGAAAGTTCTATGCCCCGAGTAGGGCAAGCTGGTTTTGGCAAAAGCGATGATGTTGTTGCCGGTACGGTGGTGATGCGTAAAGGAGAAAACCCCAGGGAGGTACTGACAGCCGTAAAAGCAAAAATTGCGGAACTCAACGACAAGATATTGCCCAAGGATGTCAAAATGCAAACCTTCTATGACCGCGACAACCTGATGGATTTCACGACCCACACAGTCATGCACAATTTGATCGAGGGAATTGTACTGGTCACCCTGATGGTATTGCTTTTCATGGCCGACTGGCGGACGACAGTAATCGTTTCCATCGTCATTCCCCTGGCCTTGTTATTCGCATTTCTATGTCTTAAACTGGCAGGTATGAGCGCCAATCTGCTTTCTTTGGGTGCAGTGGATTTCGGAATTATTATCGATGGTGCCGTAGTCATGGTCGAGGGTATATTTGTCATGCTGGATCATAAGGCCCATAAACTGGGGATGGAAAAATTCAACAAAATGGCCAAGGCAGGATGGATCAAACAGACCGGTACGGGATTGGGAAAAGCCATTTTCTTCTCCAAACTGATTATCATCACTTCCTTAATCCCTATATTTTCCTTCCAGAAAGTGGAAGGAAAGATGTTCTCGCCGCTGGCTTTTACCCTCGGTTTTGCCCTATTAGGTGCGCTGTTATTTACACTGACCCTGGTACCGGCACTATCCCATATTCTGTTAAACAAAAATGTCAAAGAACGGCATAATCCCTTTGTGGAGTTTTGGAACAGAATCGTGGCCAAAAGTTTTGGATTTACCTTTAGAAATAAACGTTTGAGTTTAATTGTATCATTGGTCATCTTAGGTACAGTGTTATTTTCCGCGAAATTTCTAGGAACTGAGTTCCTACCTACATTAAATGAGGGTTCACTTTGGGTAACCGCCGAAATGCCGATGAGTACTTCCTTAAAGGAATCCATCAAAACAACCAAAGTATTAAAAACGACATTGGAATCCTTTCCGGAGGTAACCGGTGTATTATCGCAAACCGGACGGAGCAACGATGGAACAGATCCAAATGGTTTTGGTTTTGTGCAATTTGCTGTAGCACTGAAACCTAAGGAAGAATGGACACGAAAGATTAACATGGATCAGCTGATCGAAGAGATGGATCATAAGCTCAAGCAGTATCAAGGGATCACCTACAACTATTCCCAGCCCATTTCGGACAATGTCGCGGAAGCTGTCGCGGGATTTAAGGCCGAGAACGGGATTAAGATCTTTGGTGACAACCTCGCTACACTGGACCGCCTATCGAAAGAGGTCTTTGCACAGATCAAGGATATACAGGGGATCAAGGAGCCCGGTATTATCCTGAATATCGGTCAGCCGGAGGTCAGTGTTATCCTGGACAGAACACGCATGGCGGCATTTAATGTGCTACCGGCCGATGCCCAGGCGGTATTGGAAATGGCTTTTGGTGGAAAGACAGCTTCCGTATTATACGATGGGGAGCGCAAGTTTAACATTCGCCTGCGTTATGCACCTGAATACCGGAAGACAGAAAAAGATATTGCCCAGCTGATGGTTCCCTGTGGTGATGGCACCTTGATCCCTCTAAAAAGTATTGCAACAATAGAAAAGGACAATGGTGCAGCCTTTATTTATCGGGATAATATCAAACGCTATATTGGTATCAAATTTTCCATCCGTGATCGTGACCTAGGGAGTACCATTGCCGAAGCACAGCAGAAGGTTAGTAAGATCAAATTGCCCGATGGCTATTCCATTGGCTGGACCGGTCAGTTTGAGAATCAACAACGGGCGACACATCGCCTGGCGCAGGTCGTGCCGATCAGCTTGGTGTTGATCTTCTTCTTATTGTTTATCTTATTCGGCAATATCAAAGACTCTTTGCTCGTTTTAGCCAACGTTCCTTTTGCATTGATCGGCGGAATTATTGCACTACATGTGACTGGCATGAATTTCGGAATCTCCGCGGGTGTGGGCATGATTGCATTATTTGGGATATGTATCCAAAATGGTGTTATCCTGATTTCCGAATTCCATCAGAACAAAAAAGATGGCCTTCCCAACGATCAGTCTATTTACAAAGGGGTCAAATCACGTACCCGGCCTGTGGTCATGACGGCATTAATGGCTTCAATTGGATTGTTGCCAGCCGCACTCTCTACAGGTATAGGTTCAGAATCGCAAAAACCGCTCGCGATCGTCATTATCGGTGGACTGATATCCGCCACCATCTTGACTTTGCTCGTGTTCCCGATCATCTATGATATCTTCAACCGGACTGAAAAAGTACAACGGAGAGTCGCAGATTAATAAAATCATCGATACTGCCTACGCCGTGAGGTGTAAGGCAGTATTTCTTTTCGAGATACATGTTGGTGTAACATTTGTATCTATTCAGGGCATAAAGTTTCAAAAACAACAAAAAGCCCTTAAGTTTACAACAAATTATCGTTCAGCTGGTATTATTCCATGCTGGATCAATAAACAAAATATATGACTATTCTCACCTTTACACTCATCCTCCTTTTGGGTGCTTTTGTTGCGGGACTCTTAGGATCGCTGACAGGCTTGGGGGGAGGGGTCGTCGTCATTCCATTGCTGACCCTTCTATTTCATGTTGATATTCGTTATGCTATTGGGGCCGCACTGCTGGCTTCCATTGCCACCTCTTCCGGGGCTGCTACAGCCTATGTCAAAGAAGGGATTACCAATATTCGGCTCGGCATGTTTTTGGAAATTGCGACCACAATCGGTGCTGTCATCGGTGCTGTTATTGCAATTTATATGCCGACCAATACGATCGCCATTATCTTTGGTGTGGTACTGATCTTTTCAGCCGCAATGACGGTGCGCAAGAAAAATGAGCATGCCTTTTCCGGCGGTTCAGCTTTAGCCGAAAAGCTAAAATTGAACAGTACTTATCCATTGGATGGCAAACTTGTCCCCTACAAACTGACCAATGTGGTCGGTGGTTTTTCATTGATGGGTGTCGCAGGTATTCTATCTGGTTTGCTGGGTATCGGTTCGGGTTCTCTTAAAGTACTCGCCATGGATAGCATGATGAAAATCCCCTTTAAAGTCAGTACCACGACGAGTAATTTTATGATCGGGGTGACAGCCGCAGCCTCAGCTGTGGTCTATCTACAACGGGGTTATATGGATCCAGGGATTGCCTTTCCAGTCATTCTGGGTGTACTTTGTGGTGCCATTACCGGTTCAAAGCTTTTGAAAAGAATGAATCCCAAGACCCTGCGTATTATTTTTGCCGTTGCTATCACATTGGTCGCACTGGAAATGATTTTCAATGGATTTCAACATAAATTTTAGGCGAATAAGCTTTACATAGTTGATATTCACCAGTATCACACAGTCGAATATCAGTTTTGAACAGTGGAAGTTCAATTACATAAAAAAATTAATGCGCTCGTTTATGCCCTTGGCCATAGACATTTAATAAATAATTATTTGCAGATGAAACAAGTATTTTCAAAAAACTATTGGAGCGATAAGGATATCTCACTTTTGGTGGGACAGATTTTACGGACAGGTGTTATCTTGGCCTCCTCCGTGTTAGTGATCGGTGGGATCTGGTATTTGATCGTCCACGGACAAGATGCGGTACCCAACTATAAAGATTTCGTCGGTGAGGGCAAATCCAATACGACCATCAGCGGTATTATCGTAGGAGCATTCAGCAAAAATATTCCCCAAATCATACAACTTGGGGTTTTACTTTTGATCTGTACACCGATTGTACGGGTGATCGGCTCCCTTTTTGGTTTCGTTATCGAAAAAGATAAGCTCTATATCGTCATCACATTGATTGTGCTGACTGTGATTATAGGCAGTATATTGAGCGGAGTCAAGGGATAATCCTGTAAAGAGATCAATCCCTTATCTCTTGGCTCTAAGCCAGGTCGATTTCTCCAGTGCATATTCAAAATTCTTCCGTTCGGGTTCGTTGACATAAGACACCATTTTTTCGGCGACTTTGCTTGCCCCCAAACGTTCGACAGCTTTTTGTGAACGGAAATTTTCAGCACCTACGTGTAAATAGATCTTATCCACAAAATTAAAGGCAAAGTCAAACATCATTTCTTTGACCAAAGGATTGATACCCGCCCCCCAATAAGCCCTTGCATAGAAGGTAAAGCCAACAAAAATAGATTTTTCGGCCTCATTCAAACCATAATATCGGGTGCTTCCAATGCATTCCCCCGTCGTTTTATCCAAAATAAGATAAGCTGCTTTGCTTTCCAATGCAGCATCAAAAAAAGACCGAAAAACCTCCTCCTTCCAGCGGTCTTTGTTGGGATGCTGCTCCCATATCAACGGATCTTTAGCTACTTGATAAAGCGTATCAAAATCACTTGGGTCAATCAACTTTAATACGACCTTATCATTTTCAAGTTTATTCGGTGCTACAAACTTCATTAGAACATGTTTAACGTTGGACTTCTACCAAAATTTTAAATTTCATTAAAAGATACCAATTATTGATGAAACTAAGTTGAATTACGTTTCCTGTTATTCAAATATTACACCAAAATGTCCAATTGACAGATTAGGATAACATATCTTTACTATTACCCTCAATAATAAATTTACCGACAAAGAACAACGAACGATTCAACGGATAAAAGATGTCTGGTTTTTTTGATTTTCATCGTTTTGCAATTGTCTCTGCACTGGAGATACAAATTCGGCTTAGGCATAAGTTTCATAAAATTGTATCATTCTAGCTGCTAATTCTACTTTATAAAGCGCAAATTTTCGTATTTTACACCCTAATGGAACAGTTCAAGGAATTTGTAAAACAACGGATCAATGTCAGCGAAGAAGAATTAAATGATATTGTATCACGTTATCATGTCAGAAAAATCAAGAAGAAGGAATACTTTTTAAGGGCTGGTGAAGTCTGCCATTATGAAGCTTATGTCGTCAGCGGGCTGTTTAAGTCATTCTATGTCACGGCTGATGGGATAGAACATATTCTTCAATTTGCCATTGAAGACTGGTGGGTGGGTGATATTGCTAGCTTCAACTATCAGGAACCGGCTTTACAAAATATTCAGGCACTCGAAGATTCAGTTGTACTCACGTTATCGAAAACGGATAAAGACAAACTCTACGAAGACCATCCGATTTATGAAAAACTTTCCAGAATTATGGCCCAACGTGCACAGATTGCATCCCAGCACCGTATTATCTCCAGCATAGGTTTTACGGCTCAGGAACGCTATCTGGATTTTATCAAGCGCTATCCTAAAATATATCCCAGGATCTCCAATATGCAACTGGCCTCCTATCTTGGGGTGACACAAGAGTTTTTGAGCCGCTTAAAAAGACAAATTTTAAAGCCTAATCGAAATTCTTGACCTACATCAATTTTTTCTATTCAAGTTTATCCCACCTTTGCAGAAGCTTGTTCAAACAAACATTTTGAACAATTAAACGTTTGATAAATAAACAAATAGAAAACAACATGAATAGATTTTTCCAATTTTTGGCAGTGGCAGCGTTAATGGTTAATGTTGCTGTAGCGCAGGTAAAATGGTCTGCTGATCCGGGACATACCAATGCAAGATTTGATGTAAAACACCTTGGTATCAGTTTTGTCGATGGTCAGTTTACCAAAGTAGAGGGAACAGTGGAAACTGCAACCGCTACAAGTTTCAACAATGCAAAAGTAAACTTTTCCATTGATGTCAATAGTGTTGACACGCGTATTGAAGCACGTGACAATCACTTAAAAACAGATGATTTCTTCGCTGCAGACAAATTTCCAAAGATGACTTTAAAATCTGTCACCTTCAAAAATGCGAAAGTGAAAGGTAAATATATTATGGTAGCAGATCTGACCATCCGCGACGTAACTAAAAAAGTAACTTTTGATGTTACTCAAAACGGTGGTGTTATTACCGATCCTTGGGGAAAAACACGTGCAGGCTTTACAGCAAAAACAAAAATTAACCGTCAGGATTTTGGGATCAAATACAATGATAAATTACCTTCAGGTGTAGAAGCAGTTGCCTCTGATGTGGACATTATTGTCAATACTGAATTGGTTTTGAACTAAGCAAAGTTTTTTAAATCACACAAAAAAAAGTGGCTACCCAAGATTTTGGATAGCCACTTTTTTTTAAGGCTTACGACTACTCAGTCATAAGCTCGCCGTTCTCATTCTCGGGCGAATTTCTTTTTTACTTTACAAGCCTTTCAACATACCACCATCCAGCGGAATATTGGCTCCAGTGAGGTAGTTGGCGTAGGTCGAGCAGATAAAGGCGACCAGGTAGCCATATTCTTCAGGCTCACCCAAACGAGCAGCCGGCACCTGTTTTAACCTCAATTGCAAGGCTTCTTCATAGGATATACCCAAGCGCTGTGCATCCATATTGGTCAAAGACTGAATTCTTTCGGTATCAAACAGCCCTGTTAATATACTATTGACTGTCACGCCATCCTTTGCAACATCATCTGAAAGCGATTTGCTCCAGCTTATCAATGCGGTACGGATGGTATTTGATAAAACCAGATTAGATACGGGCTCTTTTACAGTGGAAGACGATACATTGATAATGCGTCCATAACCATTTGCCAACATGTAAGGTAAGGCACAAGATGTCGTATAACAGTGATTTTGAAATAAAAGTTCAAAGGCATGTTGGTAATCCGCCAGATTTTTCTGATCAATCGTTCCCGCTTGTGGTCCGTTGGAGTTATTGACCAGGATATCCACTTTGTTTGATTCAAAATAACGATCTATTTGTACTTTATAGTCTTCATGATCATTGTAATCGACCAGAATATATTGGTGTACCTGCCCTTTCGAGCTGTCCAGGCTTTCCAAAGTATGCTTCAATTTCTCCTCACTACGTGATGCTAGGGTAACCGAGGCACCACAGGATGCCAAAACTTTGGCAATCCCGGCACCGATGCCGGCAGAACTTGCGCCAATCAGGGCTTTTTTTCCAATTAGATTGATTTCCATAACTATTTCGTATGCTATTAGCTTATATCAGCTAATTCGTTGTGTGTATTATTCAAAAATATAGATGAACTAGGGACGGTCATTTAATCATTATCTTTTGCCCGGATCATGGCAATAAATAAATAGACCGCAAAGACCCAGGCCGAGCCCAGGCATATCCAGGCAAAAACGGGAATGCCCCACCATTGCGGTTCAATACGCGCCACAATCACCATTCCCCCCAGTAAGTTGAGGGACATAAACATGATACCGATCACAATACGGTTGACCCCTTTACGGAGTATGGCATTGAAGGACCGGGCACTGATCAGACGATGATTCAAGGTGAAATTTCCCGTACGGAATAAGCGTACCAAAGCTCGCATATCCTCTGGAAGTTTTTCGACATCGCGTGCGAAAGACTCTATCTTATGTTTTCCTTTCTTGAAAATCGCTTCTGGTGACAGCCGCTCCATCATGATCCGTCGGGCAAAAGGCTTAATGCTCTCCATGATATTGAGATCAGGATAAAGCTGGCGGCCGATTCCCTCCATCAAAGAAATACCCCGCATGAGCTGATAGATATATTCCGGAAAATACAAGCGATTATCACCAATGATCTTCCAGAGTTTATTGAACAGCAGATCAAGACTGAGATCACCTAAGGAAACATTATCAATCATGTCAAATATTTCATATAGGGAGCGTTCAAACTGATTTCGGTCAGGGATATGACTCACTACAGCCACATCTTCAATAACATCCGCCAATCGGACTGCATCCTCGGAAATCGCTGATTGGATAAACTCCTCGAGCTGTCGTCGGTCAATTCCGAGCAATTTGCCCATGTTGCCAAAGTCCAAAAAGGCAATACGCCCATCGGGCATCACCATCATATTACCGGGGTGCGGATCACCGTGAAAAAAGCCGTGGATAATCACCTGTTCCAGATATAGATTGATCCCATTTTTCACCAAGGTTTCCACATCCATTCCCCGTCGTTTAATTTCCACGATATCCGTCACTTTGAAACCATCGAGATACTCCATACAGAGCACGCGGTCAGAGGACAGATCAGGGTACACATTGGGCACCTTGATCAGTTTGTTGCCTTTAAAATTTTTAGCAAAGCGCTCAATGTTATGGCGTTCGATGACCAGAGACATTTCCTCTTGCAGGGTCATGGCGAAAGATTCTACGATGAGGGAAAGGTTGAGATTTTCCAGTGCGTCATTGTACATGGTCAGAATCTTGGCGATATCACGCATGAGCGCAAGATCTACACGCATGACCTCATCTATTCCCGGTCGACGCACTTTTAAGACAACACTTGTACCGTCTTTTAATGTCGCCCGATAGACTTGAGCAATGGACGCTGCGGCAAAAGGTTCCGACGCGATGGTCTCAAATTGTTCGGTGATGTCTAATCCAAGTTCTTCAGCGAGGTATTCCTGAATGTCGACTTCAAAGGGCGGGACGTTATCTTCGAGCTTTTTGAGTTCCTCGACAAGATCTTTTGGGAGCAAACCTTCGCGGGTGGAAGCCGATTGTCCCAACTTGATAAAGGCTGGTCCGAGCTCTTCCAAAGCCATGCGAATACGCGTATATACACTGATTTTATCAACATCTATATTACGCTCTAAACTCGCTCTTGGCCCTTTCCATGGCAATCGGGCAATGGCATCTTTGAAACCATATTTTGCTAATATGCTTAAGATTTGGGAACTACGTTGTAACTTCTTGGTCGGATTGTACATCATGGACAAGGATTTTCGATAACAAGATACGAAATATCCAAGTTCGAAAAACACAAAGACCTTACCTTTTTCGCATCAATACCCTTATTCCGCTTCCATCTGATCCAGGTTTTCTTTGATCTGTTTGACATAATCCCCATAATAGGCACGGATCATAAACTCGGTAATCAACACGATAATAACGATCGAAATAAGTGCCGAAAGGATCATCCATAATATAAAATTGGGATCCAGCTGAAGGGTTTGTCTGAAGTTATATAATTTCTCAAACCAAGCCACAGCCCTATTTTGGCCAATCATAATGAGGTAAAGAAATAAGGCTTGCGGAATCATCACATAAGCAACAATACGATAAGTTTCGACCGCATATTTAAGGTCATAATAGAGCTTTAGTAGATGCTCACGGGACGCCAGGAGATCAATCTGCTTGGCACTTTTGATCAGGTAATAGAACCTGCGGTAATACAGCAAGCTCGACAGCGAGATCTGCACAATAAAAAAGTAATACGCAAAAGCTGCATACCCCGAGATTTTATAGATTGGCAGCATGGGTACAGCAATCAGAAAAAACATGCACACCACCCAGGAAACAAATTCAAGTTTGATATTGCGTCTCAGCTTGGCCATGATATTGCCGACCTCCTTATAATGTTTGAGATTTGGATTTTGTAAATCCTCATCTGTTGGCTGTTCCTGCCAAGATTTTTTTAATTCATCAAAATTCATAATTGTATTTTTTAATGATTTGTTGAATCCGTTCTTTTGTACGATTTAATTTGACCCGTGCATTGACTTCAGATATACCAAGGTGTGCCGCGATTTCGCGATGGCTCTGGCCTTCCAAAAACAAAAAGATCAACGCTTTTTCTACGGCATTCAGTTCATGCACCGCTTGATAGAATATTTTTAGCTGTTCGTCTTTATCCGGATTATAAGATTCGTCCGGAAAATCATGTCGTTCTTCCAGGCTATCGTAAATCTGATGTTTCTTCTCTTTCTTTAAAAATACCATCGCGGTATTCAATGCAACACGATACATCCATGTTGAAAATTTACTTTGCTGCTTAAACGTTGCGTAAGACTTCCAGAGCTGATACACAATTTCCTGATAAAGATCTTGCCGTCCATCCTGGTCATCCATATACATACGGCTCACCTTGACGATAATTCCTTTATTTTCGTCAATCAACTGAAGAAATTCTGTTTCCGAATGAGCCAATGGTAAATTTTCTTTTTAAGATCTTTTCAGGTAATAAGTATAGCAAACAAACAAAGTGTTACAGCTTAATTTAAAAATATGTAAATTGTTCATAAAAAGGAGGCAAATCACGATAATAATTATGGAAAATATATTTTATGAGGGACAGGTCATCTGGGCACAAATAGATGCCAATAGGCACATGCGTCATTCCGCCTATGCCGATATCTGTGCACAGGCACGGAGCAACATGTTGAACAAAATGGGCTTTTCTTTGGACAAGTTCGCCCAGTTTCAGATCGGACCGATTCTATTTCGGGAAGAATTGATCTACGCAAAGGAAGTACACCTGGATGAATACGTTCAGGTAAAAGTGGAATTGACTAAATACAATAAGATCAATAGTCGTTTTTCTTTTATCCATCAGGTTTATCGCCAGGATGGCACATTATGTTGTACAGTAAATGTTGATGGCGCTTGGCTTGACTTAAAGCTGCGAAAATTGACCAAATTACCGGAAGAAATGGAGCCCTATCTGGCCAAAGTACCGCGTGCAGAGGGATATGAAGAGATTGGATAAAAAAATCCCTCGGAATATTTTTGTATTCCGAGGGATCAAAACATAAACTAACCTAAAAAACTATCTTATTTGAGTATCAACTGACCATCGGTCAGGATGCGCCTATCATATGATGTTTATCATATGGGCGGCACGAACTATTTTACTTCGATCAAACGCTTTGCGATAATAGCGTCTTCTTTCTTGCCAACAGTTAAAATCAATATTCCACCTTCATAGGCTGCTTCAATATTGCTATAGTCAACCGTTTCAGGCAAGGTAAATGATCTTGAAAATGAACTATAATTGAATTCCTTCTTGCTATATAGTTTTTCTTCACTTACTTGTTCTTCTTTTTTCTCTGCAGAAATAGTAATCAGATTTTTATCCACATTGATTTTAAAATCTGACTTATCCAATCCCGGAGCTGCCATTTCGATCTTAAATGATTTTTCAGACTCCGAAATATTCACCGCTGGAACACGTGAAACTAAACGATCTGAAATAAAATTATCATTGAATAGATTGTCAAATACAGTATTTACAAATGGATTTACTGCGTCGGTATTTAAACTTTTTGTAGGGAATTTAATTAATGCCATTTTTTGTCCTCCTAATTTTTTTATTTTTTGTTAAGCTTTATTTTCTAACTCTTTTCTAGGGGATATTCAATTCACGTACCAGTCGCAAAACAAAGACAAAATGTCATTTTCAAATAATTTAAAGCGACATTTTGACACAATACATTTAAAACCGTCCATAAAAGGGCGCGATATTGTCATTGCTTGGAAGACATGATCCCACTACCCGGTATAGCATTAACGTAGCAGTAGGCAAACTGTTTTCAGGCGGATTTAATTTTACAAAACATTAACCTTGGCGCTTTACCCTTCTGGCTCTGATCTTTCTTCTTGTTCCAATGCCCTAATCAGCAAAAACTTAACAGCATCGTAGATATAATCTTTTGCCTCTGCATAGGAAACATCATAAATTCGTGATACCAATACATCATATTGCGGAAAGGGAGAAAATAGTTTAGCGTAATAGGCATCCAGCTGCGCATGAGTTGGTAATTCAAAAGCTAGGCGAAGCTGAAATCGTCGAATAATTGCTGTATCCAATATCTCGGGATGGTTGGTTGCCGCAATCAATACAGCTTCGTTGGGAAAATAATCGATCAGTTGGATAATCGTGTTCACCAGGCGGCGCATCTCCCCTACATCTTTCTCTTCACTGATCCGCGCTTTTCCAATCTGGTCAAATTCATCGAGAAACAGTACAGCCTTTTCACGTCCTGCCTTATCAAAGACCTGCTTGATATGCTGTGAAGTCTCACCAATGCGGGATGAGATCAAGTTACTCAGATTCAAGATATAGATCGGTTTGTCGAGTGCCGTCGCCAACGCTTTTGCCGTCGTTGTTTTTCCGCAACCCGAATAACCGTGTAATAGAATCTTGTTGCTTACAGGCAGACCATATTGCGAGAGCTCTCGAATATAGCGATGCTCCTTAATCAGCTGCTGCAGTTTCTGCCGGCTATCTTCCGCCAAAAAAACATCTTCTAATGCTATCTTTTCCTTATCGGCTATAACAAGATCGTAAATATTCATCTTAACAATTTGACACTTTTATACAATGGATCCGCAAATTTAGGCAGGTATTTCAAACTTTTGCTGGTCCAGTTTGAAAATTAATCATTCAGGTATTTCAAACCGACCTGCGAATAGGATAAGTCGCCGCCAAAAGGTGGATTCGATTTGCGAATGACAACCTCAATCATTACGGCATGCGGTACCCCTAGCCGAATCTGTTCCAATATTTCTGCCGCTGCAGATTCCAACAGTTTCCGTTTGGGTTGCATCACACGAGCAGTGATCTGATACAGTTCTTCATAATTTAGCGTATTACGCAAATCTTCGGTTTCTGTATTATGAAAAGGGAAAGAGACATCAATAGACACAAAAAATTCATTCCCGAGAATCTGCTCCTCCTCGTAATAGCCAATCGGCGCATAAAACCGCGCTTCTTTCAATGAGACTGTCTGTAAAATGGTTGCCATGCACAAACCTAAGCAAATTGTTCCGAAATCAAAAAATCGACAGTTTCGACGAGTTCAATAGCATCAGACCAGAGAAAAATCTCATCCAGACACAAGCAGACATTTAAATAGATCCTATTCAAAATTATAATTGTATATAAAAGCAAATTTTCCTAAGTTTAAATACACCAAAAACCCAACAGATGAACTTTTCTTTATCTTCGGCACTATGCCTAGCGATCTTATGCGGTTCCAGCGCAATCCATGCCCAAACAAATATGAAACCCAGCGATACAGAGTATTACAAACCTGTTCCGCCAACGGTAACACTCAACAAGGGAATCCCAAGTGATGCCATTGTTCTTTTTGATGGCAAGGACCTGAGCAAATGGAAGAGCGAAAAGGGGAATGCAAACTGGACAGTTGCCAATAATACGCTTGAAGTAAAACCCGGAACTGGAAATATCGAGACAACCGAGCATTTCGGCGACTTTCAGCTCCATATTGAATGGAAGAGTCCCGAGCTCATCAAGGGCGAAGGACAAGGCAGAGGGAATAGCGGCATTTTCCTGCAGGGGCTCTATGAAATTCAGGTATTGGACAACAATAACAATCCGACCTATGTCAATGGTGGCGCAGGAAGTCTTTATAAACAACGTCCGCCGTTGGCTCAAGTCATTGTAACGGACAAATGGCATGTATACGATATCATTTACAAGGCTCCCCAGTTTAACAAAGACAGTCTATTGATTAGCAAAGGCACAGTGACTGTGCTCCACAATGGCGTCCTTGTCCAGAATAACACCCAGATTGATGGCACAACAGAGTACATTGGACTTCCGAAACAGGTGAGCCATGGTCCCGGCCCCATTATCCTGCAAGATCATGGTGATCTGGTCCAGTTTAGAAATATCTGGCTCCGCAAACTATAGATCGACACAACAATTTCAGTTAGACAAGCAACAATTCTGTACTAGGTTTTATAGGGCTATTTCCCTAATTTAGCCCTATAAAATTTAAAAGCAAACTCCATCATAAGAGCAAAAAACACTTATGGTCGGCTCAGCATCATTAAAAATAAATTATTCTAATGAAAAGAATTGCGCTATTCTTCTTGTTGGCAAGTGCCTTAACCAGCCATGCCCAACGAAACCTTAATTTGGAAGAAACGGTATTCGGACCGCGCACCTATGCGCCAACATCGATTACTGCAGCTTCCTGGATACCAAAATCAAACAGCCTCACTTACCTCGATAAATCGTATCAAAATCTGCTCTCCAAAAGTGCAGCAAACAATTGGGCAGAGACGAGCTTGTTATCTAAAACTGAGCTCGAAACAGCTTTGAAAGCTGCAATTCCAAACGAAACATTCAGCTTACGCATGTTTCCTTACGACTACAAATGGCGTGATGGCAATTCACTCTTGCTTCAGGTAGATGGCAAAGACAAAGTATATACTGTCGTCTATAATCTCAAGTCTAAAAATATAGAAAGTTTTATCGGCAACGATAGCCAAGGTGCTAACCGCGAACTAAGCACAGACTTTTCTAAAATCGCTTATTTGGTGGACAATAATATTGCCATCGTTGACAAAAACGGAAAAGTAACTGCTGTAACCAACGACAGCGACAAAGGTATTGTGAATGGTAGTGATTATACCCACCGTCAGGAATTCGGTATCAAAAAAGGCATGTGGTGGAATGCTCAAAATGACAAATTACTCTACTACCGCAAGAATGAAACCATGGTCGCCAACTATCCACTCCCCCAATGGAGTCCGAAAGTTGCCGAAATCAAATGGATAAAATACCCCATGACAGGGCAAAAATCGGAGGAGGTAACACTGGTTGTCTACAACAGTGTTACAGGACAAAAAGTAACCTTACAGACCGGAGATCATAGCGAACAATACCTGACCAGTGTAACCTGGGATCCTTCAGGTAAATTCATTTATGTAGGCGTTCTCAACCGCGGCCAAAATGACCTCAAGTTCAATAAATACAATGCTGAAACCGGAGCGCTGGTTAAAACATTGTTTGAGGAAACCGCAACAACTTGGGTAGAGCCAGAAAATCCACTTACCTTCTTACCAAACACAGCGGATCAATTTCTTTACCAATCCGACAAAGACGGCTACAACCAGCTTTACCGCTACAATACGGAGGGAAAACTGATTAAAAAATTAGGCTTTAAGGACATAGTGCTAGAAAACCTATTGGACTTCTCGGCTGATGGAAACAAAATAAGTTATATCGGTGTCACCAATAATGGCATGGACCGTCAATTATTTGAGGTAGACCTCAAATCCGGAAAAACAGTACAGCTAACAAATGAATCTGGTATACACCAGGCTTCGTTGAGTGGTGATGGCAAATATATCTATGACCAATATAGTGACCTGAAGACACCCAACATAATCCAGATCAAGGAGGTCAAATCGGGTAAGGGAACTGTCCTGGTCAAAGCTGACAATCCATTCAGCGGAAAAATTAATAATCCAAAAATAGAATTTGTCCAACTTACTTCGGCTGATGGCAAATATCCCCTGACCGGCCGTATTATCTATCCAAATGATTTTGACCCTGCGAAGAAATATCCGGTCATGTATTATCTGTATGGTGGTTCTCATTCACAATTGGTTTCCAACAAATGGCTAGGTGGAGCAGGTTACTTTGATCTTTATATGGCCCAACAGGGATATATCGTCTTTACAATGGACAATCGCGGCACCAATTACCGAGGCCGTGATTTTTATACGGCTACTCACCGTAACCTTGGTCAAAATGAAATGGCCGATCAACTCAAAGGAATTGAATTCCTAAAATCAAAGTCCTTTGTCGATCAACAACGCATGGGAATCTTCGGCTGGAGTTTCGGTGGATTTATGACGACTTCATTTATGTTACATCATAACGATATTTTTAAAGCCGCAGTCGCTGGAGGTCCAGTTATTGACTGGAAGTTTTATGAAGTAATGTATGGCGAGCGTTATATGGACACACCTCAGGAAAACCCTGAAGGATATAAACTAACTTCCTTGTTGAACAAAGCAGATCAGCTAAAAGGACGCTTATTGATCATCCATGGCGCACAAGATCCAGTGGTTGTACAACAAAACAGCATGGAGTTTTTAGAAGCCTGTATTAAGGCTGGAAAACAAGTCGATTATTTCTTATACCCTACCCACGAACATAATGTGATGGGCAAAGATCGTATCCATATGTACGAGAAAATTGCGGATTATTTTAATCAGCATCTAAAAAAATAAGTAGTAACAGCTCATCATACAAAGGCGCCTTTCTTTTCGGATTGGCGCCTTTGTGTTATTAAGAACAAATTGTTCAATCGCTAATTGGGGTACTGTTCCAGTCCTTCAGAAAGGCTATACAGCGTCCAATGTTTTGCTTTAATGGCGTCAGCCTCCGTCTGGAGCAACTTAATAAAATCCCGCACCCCCAACTCTTCATTACCATTTCCATGAATCAAAACAATGCTACCATTATGCACCGGTTGCCCTTTAGCCAGCCAAGCATCAGAGCCAACGGCAATTAGACCAAAAGATAGCAGCTTTTCGATAATCGCACGATCCGAAACCAAACCTGGGCAGCGGAAAAAGACAGAAGGCATAAGTCCATTTTTCAGCATCAATTTTTCATTGGCCAGTATCTCATAACTCAAATCAGTACCTGGAGATAACAAAAAATTAGATACCAGAGGCTTACTATTAAAAACATGATCATAGGTATGATTAATCCAAGTGATCTCGATCCCCTTTTTCTCCAAAGATTTCAACCAGGCTAAGTCATCGGGGTGATTTAACAGCCATTTTCCTGACACAGACACCGCCAATGGCAGTGTACTGTCCAACCCCTTAAATGCAGATAGTACATCTTCAAAAATATCCTTGTCTAAAGGTTTATGGGAAGGACACAAGTCAATCGTTAGGTTTATTCCGGATTCTTTCGGCAGTCTAAAATTCAGTCCCGCATCCTGCAGATTATTTTCTGTTTTCCTGACGATGGAGAAGCAACGTTCATACACCGTTCCATTTAAGCTTTTGTTGACCTGTACAGAATCTCTACTGCGGACTTTAAGCAACTTACTATCCACAATACGAGTCTCTAGTGTCATTGGATCTACTATGAGATAATATTTACTTCCCATGACCGTAAAACTTCGTATCCCGATCAGCGGTCGGGCATTTTCCTCTAAGGCAATCCATTCTCTTTTATAATTATCCAGATCCCCATGGGGAATCTGGGCAAAAGCGAAACTGAAGAAGAAAAGGAATACGATCGTAAATACAAGCTGTTTCATCATTAATTACCGCTTGTCCTTTTGGACTGTAAATTTGTTGGCCAAGCCATTTGTTTACCAGTTTTATCCACAGGTAATACGATTTTCTCTCTTGACACCAATGCAGGCTCCTCACAAGCAAGGTAAGTTAATACCGCAACAATAATCGCATTCTGCTTGACTTCGTCGAAGACAATTTTATCGTAGGTATCCCGATTCGTATGCCAGGTTACTTTTCCATAATCCCAGGAAGTGGAAGAAAGGCCAAAGGCCGGAATCCCTTTTTGTACAAAAGAAGAGTGGTCACTTCCACCCGTTCCCGGCATTCCCGGAAAGCTGGTCTGGATCTCGTTACGAAATTCTTCGGGTAGATATTGTAACCAACGGCCGATATATTCATATGCCTTTTCAAAACCACTGCCGCCGATACGCACAATACGTCCTGTTCCATTATCCTGGTTCCATACCACCTGAATATTTTTTGCGATATCAGGATGATCCTCCACAAAAGCCGAAGAGCCGTTCAAGCCCTGTTCCTCACTCCCCCAGTTGCCGACCAGGATCGTTCTTTTATTTTCGGGATATACTTTCCGCAGGATACGAACTGCTTCCATCATTGTAATCACCCCCGTTGCATTATCTGTCGCACCCGAAGCACCATCCCATGAATCTAAATGTGCAGACAAAACTACATACTCATTGGGCTTCTCTTTTCCTTTGATCTCGGCAATGCTATTATAAGTTTTTGCTGTACCAAGTTCCTTGGATTTACCCTGCAAGAGTATACGCGGTTTGACGCCACGCACAGCCATACGATGAAGGAGGCTATAATCCTCCAAAGCAATATTAAAAACAGGAATCTGCTTCGATTTCGCATCAAAAATCCGTGTAAGCCCCGGCAGTTCTGTCCAGTAAGAATCGATCACACCTACAGCACCAGCGGTTTCCAATGCCAATGGTAGTGTACGTCGTGTACTTCCAGTATAGGTCATACTGAGCTCCCATTGCTTGAGCTGTTCACTCTTTAAGGCCTGATATTTTTCATAACCCTGGGCAGAGGCAGATTCCTTCCAGTTGGCATCCGAACGACCCGAGATCGGGTTCATGCCAATCAGGACAATTTTACCTTTTACCGTCTTTAACCAAGATTGGAAATCAGCCTGAGAACTAAACAAAGGCATCGCCACCACTTCTGCTTCTACACCTTTTTCCTTCGTCATCGGACTAAAGGCTAATTGCGTCCCTTCGAGTGATTTGATCCGTGGATAGGTCATCGTCACCGCTGAGGTCCCTCTTTCCCAGGAACGCCATTCTCCATAAGGTTCATTTCGTGCATCCGCACCAAGTGCGGTGTATTGTTTGACCACCCAGTCGTGTGCCTGCTGCATCTGTGGACTCCCCACCAAACGTGGACCGATCATATCAACAAGTTCAAAAGCATAGTTTTCGAGCTGGGAGTTTGCCTGAGCTTCCTGAACAATAGCCGCAACAACAGCATCTTTATTTTGTGCAAAAATCGCTGAGCTACTCAATAGCATAAATGCCAACCCAAAAGACTTCAAATTTCTCTGTTTAGTATATAGTTTCATTTGTAATTTAATTAGTTCACCATTCCGTAGGTTCGGTTGGTTTGGTTTTTTTCGAAAATTACTAAAGATAATTCAAAAAACATATTCCAAAAAAATAGGGATGCCTTTGGACATCCCTATTACAACATTAGTATATGGTTGGTTGATTATCTACACAGCTTCTACTTTGGATTTTTCGTAGCTCTCCTGATGCACAGAGGCTACTGCTCTTCCAGATGGATCATTTAGATTTTGGAAAGAAGCATCCCAAGCAAGGGCTTCCGGTGTGCTACAAGCAACAGATTTTACTGAAGGAACAGTCTGTGCAGCAGCTGTGGAAGGAAAATGCGATTCGAAGATTGTTCTATACAAAAACTCTTCCTTGTTCTTTGGTGTATTGATTGGGAAACGTTCGGCTGCTGCTGCAAATTCCTGATCAGAAACCTTGCTTTCTGCCTGCTCTTTTAAGGTATCTATCCAGCTATAACCGACACCATCCGAGAACTGTTCTTTTTGACGCCAGGCGATGCTTTCCGGAAGATAATCCTCAAAAGCTTTACGCACGACCCATTTCTCCATTTTACCATCACGGATCATTTTATCGGATGGATTGATACGCATGGCAATATCCATAAATTCTTTATCCAGGAAAGGTACACGTCCTTCGACACCCCAGGCTGCCAGCGATTTATTTGCACGTAGACAGTCATAGAGGTACAGTTTTTTCAGTTTACGAACAGTTTCCTCGTGAAACTCCTGTGCATTAGGCGCCTTGTGAAAATACAAGTAGCCGCCAAAAAGCTCATCGGATCCCTCACCAGACAGCACCATTTTGATGCCCATGGATTTGATCACACGTGCCAGTAAGTACATCGGAGTCGAAGCGCGGATAGTCGTCACATCGTAAGTCTCCAGGTGATAGATCACATCGCGGATGGCATCCAAACCTTCCTGAATGGTGAAGTTGATTTCATGGTGGATTGTTCCAATATGATCAGCAGCCTTTTGTGCTGCAATTAAATCAGGTGCACCTTTCAAGCCAACAGCAAAAGAATGCAATTGTGGATACCAGGCATCCTCTTTATCGTCAGTTTCAATACGTTTAGATGCAAATTTTTTGGTCACTGCAGCAATCACAGAAGAGTCAAGACCTCCCGAAAGCAATACACCATAAGGAACATCAGACATTAATTGGCGATGTACTGCATCTTCCAATGCTTTACGCAATACGGCGATATCAGTCTCCTTATCTTTCACCGTGTCATAGCTTTCCCAATCGCGTTGGTACCAACGTTGCGGTGTTGTACCTTCTTTACTATATAAATAATGTCCCGGAGGAAATTGCTCAATCGTCTCGCAGAAACCTTCCAAAGACTTTAATTCAGAAGCGACAAACAGTTGTCCTTGCGCATCCTTTCCGTAATACAATGGGATAATCCCCATATGGTCACGGGCAACAAAAAATGAGTCATCACGCGAATCATATAATGCGAAACCAAAGATACCGTTCAACTCATCGACAAACGATGGCCCCTTGGCTAAATACAATGCCAATATTACCTCCGAGTCACTCTGTGTTGCGAACGCATAATCCGGAAGGCTATTCCTTAATTCATGGTGGTTATAGATCTCGCCATTTACAGCCAATACAACTTTGCCATCCGGACTGTACAAAGGTTGACTACCTGATTTCGGGTCAACAATAGCTAATCGCTCATGAGCCAATAAAGCTTTCTCGCCCGTAAATATGCCAGACCAATCTGGACCACGGTGACGAATACGTTTTGACATTTCCAATACTTGGGATCTCAATGAGTCTGCAGGTTGCTTCAATTCAAAAGCGCCAATAATTCCACACATATTATGAAAATTTTAAATATTTCGTTTTTACATTATGTTCTTGATACAAAGTAAAACAATTAAAAACTAAATTCATAATAATTTTTAATTTTTATTATGTTTTTACTAATAAACACCATTTAAACAAGTAAAATTAGCAACAAAACAACTATTTATTTACAATAATCACACAATAGATTAACAACAGCTTTCAAGATTTATCATTAAATTCACTCAGTAATCAAATAAACCAAGGACATGGATCTAATAGGAACTTTTTACAGTGATCTCGCAATTACGCCTGATGAACTGAATTCCATAAAAGAGAAACACCAAGCCATTACGATAAAAAAAGGTGATTTTATACTACACAAAGGACAGGTTTCAAATGCCTACTATTTAATAGAATATGGCCTTACACGATCTTTTTTGCACGACTACGAAGGCAACGAGGTCACGATTGGCTTTTGCAGCGACAACGATGTGGTTATTGAAGTTGCATCTTTTTTCCAGCGTACGCCCACAGTGGAAAATATTCAGGCGCTTACAGACACCAAGCTTTGGAAAATACGATTTGAAGATCATCAGGAACTATTCCATCGTATTCCTGAATTTAGGGAATGGGGGCGTTCATGGATGGCAGCAGAACTGGTACACAGCAAAAACAGAGCTATTGCCATGATCACCGAACCCGCGACCAGCCGATACCTGCGTCTGATCAAAGAAAAACCAATCCTGATCCAGCAGGCTCCTTTAAAACATATCGCCTCTTATCTCGGCATCACAGATACCTCATTGAGCCGTATCCGAAAGGAAATTGTTCACGGCAATTAAAGATTTTTCCTGTCAGCGAAGGTCCATTTTTCAAATCTTGCCTTAGGGCAAGATTTTTATCAAAACTTCAGCTTAATTTTATCTTCACATCCAAAGACAGTCCTCCTGGTTACTGCTCATTGGGGAGAAATTTGAGAAGATAAGGTATAACGCGAATCTTTAGCCGTATTAACGCAAAAAGATACGCATCAAGAAATAATCAATATATTCAAAAATTAGAAATCATGGCAAAATTACACGCTTATTTAAATTTCGATGGGAACTGTGAAGAGGCTTTCACATTTTATGAGAAGGTTTTCCAAACCAAAAATCCGGGATACATGCGTTATGGTGACATCCCCACAGATCCACAAATGCCAGCAATTCCAGATGAGGCCAAGAACAAAATCTGTCATACAGCCATTTCCATCAATGGCGAGAGCATGCTTATGGGTGCAGATGTCGTTCCAGCTTTCGGTCAGCAGTACGTACAGGGCAATAATACTTATGTGATGTTGATGTGTGACAATGCTGAGGAAGCAAAAACCTTACATACCGCGTTAAGCGCCAATGCAAAAGTAGTGGAAATGCCCTTGGGAGAAACATTTTTTGCGGAACTCTACAGCTCATTCCAGGATCAGTTTGGCATCTGCTGGATGGTCTATTTTGGTGGCAGTAAAGACGAAGATTGCGAAAGCAAAGGTTAATATAGACAGGTGCGCTGTACTATAAATTAGTTTACAAAAATAGGGGCTTCTTTCGAGGCCCCTATATATTTGATCGGATCGTGTACAGATCCTGCAATGGCAGTTGGCTTATATTTGATTCAAATGAATGATCACATCCCCGACTTATTTATCAGTCAATACATCCGCCTCAAAAACAACCCCATCCCAGCCATTTGCCATAAACTGGCGGATATTTTGATGCCCCTCACCTACGGGGTTATCCAATACATTCTGATAATGCTCAGCAAACAAGAGCAGGGTATCTGCGACTGAAAGCTCATTTAGTTTGGCAAAATGCAATACTTTTGCGCTCCCCTGATTTTCCGTTGCAGAGTTTTTCAGATTTCCATTTTGAAATGGCGTTGGACTATAGGTATACTGTTCTGCGATATGATCCAAAACTTCCTGAAACTGAAGCTGGCTTCCCTTTGACTTCGCTAATAATTCTTCTGTTTTCATCAGATTAAATTGTATATGCTTTTTGCTAATTGTTTATTAAAGTTCTTTGTCTTTAGCCTTTCCTACTGAATTTCTAAATAATTCCATGGAGTGACCCGCCTTTTGCACCCAATTGATCAACCCGTTTTTCAACAACTTCATCTTTAATCAATGCGGGTGCATGATGCGGTTTAGTGCGTGCGTCAATAATAATCGGCCCTTCACAGCCCCAATGTTTGAACGTTGTAAAACTCTTAATCCCATAGATATCAAATGCTGGGTTACTTCGTGTAAAGGTTGTCCAGACAAAGTTATTAACTGTCTCTGCTGTAAAACTGGCATCGTCGCACAGTACCAGCAGCGGAAAACCTTCCCATGCCAGCCCTTCAGCCGCACGGCACCATTCCCCGATTATCGCAGTTTCATCTCCATAGGCCGTAAAAGCTTGCCCATCGATCGCCAAGACACCCGGCATCACCAGCTTCGCTTGGTTAAATGGCCTTGGCAGATCAAAATTTGCAGGTAGCTCTCGTGCAAGCTCCCTTTTCTTTGTTCCCGCAGCTGCAAATACGACCTTCGAACCCGCATTTAATCCATCGCCCGAATAATCCAAAGTATCTATGGTTGTATTTGTTTGAAAATGAAGATCCCGCGCAGGATCAATCCGTTCCAGAATATGTCCAAAAAATGCTGGAATATCATAGATATCCAATTTGGGATTATCCTCATATGCCGAAATAAAAAGATATTTGGCCAAGCTCAGTTGGTTTTTTCCAAGAATCTGATTGGCAATGGTTAAAATCTCCTGTGGACGGTCCACACGTTGATAAGGAGTATAACGCTCTGATCCTATCGCAAACAATAAGGGATGTACCCCTGCCGCGTCCACCGCATTGACGGCATGCAGGCCTGAGATTTCCTGAGGAATTGCTGCCCCTGTGATTTCGTGAATAAGCGCTCCAAAGCTAGTATCTTCCTGCGGTGGTCGCCCTACCACTGTAAATGACCAGATCGGATCCTTCTTATGGTATACATTATGCACCTTCATCAAGGGGAAAGGATGGGTAAGACTATAATAGCCTATATGATCCCCAAAAGGTCCCTCCGGTTTATTCTCATTAGGATAAACGGTACCTGTAATCACAAAATCCGCATCCGCTGAAATACAAAAACCTTCGTCGTCGTAAAAATAGCGGAACCGTCTATTGCCTAAAGCACCAGCGAAGATCATTTCAGAAAGACCTTCTGGAAGTGGCATGACTGCAGACAGAGGATGCGCAGGTGGGCCACCCACAAAAATACTTACCTTAAGCGGCACACCAAGTTCATTGGCCTTTGTCTGATGAATACCGATTCCGCGGTGCAGTTGGTAGTGCAATCCTATTTCCCGGTCCGGAATATAATCGTTGCCTGAAAGCTGAATCCGATACATCCCCAGGTTGGCATGCATGATCCCCGGCTTATTTACATCTTCCGTATAGACCTGTGGCATGGTGACAAAAGCACCACCATCCATTGGCCAGTTAACAATTTGAGGAAGCTTACTGATGCTTGTTTTACCGTGTAGGATTGGAGCGCCCGACTTCTTTTTCCAAGGCAAGGCACCTAGCGCAGTCATGGATGAACCGATATATTGAAATGGATTTTTTAACACAGCACCCGGGTTCATCTTGACATCCACCAACTTTTTAAGATGATCCAACGAATCACGAAACATAAACTTCGAACGGTCCAATGTACCAAAGAGATTGGATACAGCCGGAAATTCCGAACCTTTGATATTTTCAAAATACAATGCTGGTCCCTCGACATCAAACACCCGCATATGAATTGCAGCCATTTCGAGGTAAGGATCGACTTCCTCTTTAATCCGGATTAAATGACCATGTTTTTCAAGATCCGCAACACATGCTGCTAGACTATTGTATCCCATATATTAAATCTGTATCAACGCGTTAATCCACAAATTTAACAGAATAATTTAGAAGTAAATAATTATTCACCCCTGTTTATCTCCATGGGAACTACAAATGCTTTATATAAAAAGCATAAACTCACAAACCAAAAAAAACTTATAGCGACAAGCATCAAAAGCAAGCAAAAAAGCATCAAAACGAAGCATGCAGCAGGTTTTCGTTAGTCGTTAGACCATTCAGAAAAACTCAGGTATCCATACTGACATAGGCTTTCAGTGGCGTAAATTCAAAGGACTGGACCTTCTGCCAAGTTGAATTGTCCACATTTTTTTCATAATAGAGTACCCGTCTAAATTCATCGATATCTTCCTTATTGATATCGTTGAACCGGCTCAGCAATAGCTTCGCAAAAAATTTGTTCACGCCGATCTCGCGTTTTTGTGTATCGGAAGTATAATTGAGAAATTGATAAAATAAATTCCTAAAGGTCACCTCTTCATGTCCACCGAGGTAAATCACCTCAGATATAAAGTTACCTTCCCAGGGCATTTCCCGAAGCCAACGGTAGACATCCAATAAGGGTAAGGGATGAAATTTCAGGGAGGCGACCCAGTTCCAATAGAATATCGTCTGCCGTTTAGCAAGTTTGCTAAAAATTCGGTTCAGCACACTTTCCTTACCAATAACGCTACTTTTAACCACAATGGTGTACTGTACGCGCAAAGCTTCCAATAGATTCCGGACAGGTTCTAAAAAATGCTCATCCATCAGCCGGGCCACATAGATTACACGGTTATTGCCCGCCCGTCTACAGATTTCAACAAAATTACGAAGACCCAGTAGTTCCAGCTGAAGCTGGATATCGTTATCCAAGGTCGGAACCTGCGTAAAATAAATTCCGAAGTTCAGGTTACTGATCTGAAAATTATCATAAGCGGGTCCCTTCCGCAACAAATCAAGTTCAAAAAGTCTTGCTGTCACTTTCTCCTTCACAATTTTATTAAAAATAGACAAGTTGCGCACCAAACCTGTAACATCAAAATCCTTCGTTTGTAAATAGCATGACGCCCGTCGTCCCAAATAGGTATTTAGCCCACTAATTAACACCTTTTTCATTCTTATAATTATTTCTGAGCACTCGCTTTCAATGGTATAAATGTGCTAGTTGCAGCCTTTTTTATTATTATTTTTTAAGTTAAGCATGAGACTACCTTTGGTTTTAATGAGTAACCAAACGATCGGCTGGATCTCATTTTAACTGTCCTATAGATTGCAAAAGCCCATGCTAGTTTTTCTCTTCAAATACGTTGACTAACTAATATCATAATTCTCTAATTTTAGAACAGAGAAACATCAAATAAGTTTAACACTATTTTTATTTTTCTATTTGAGCACCTGCCGTCAAGTCGATCAACAAGACTGTGGTCTATATGTTGGAGCACAAGACCGAGGTGGCGGAGTAGCTTTTTTTTCCCTGATAAAGAAGCAATCATTGATCGTTTAGACTATTTTCTATACATGATTTAAGCAAAATGAAACTGTTGTCAGAAATTTATTACATGTAGCAATTCTGTCTAAAACCTATTCTTTGTCCTTTTTATGTCAATTCACGCCTAAATATTTTCACAAACACAATATCCTTATATATTTGTAAATCTTCTGAAAATAGGCTGCACTAAAAAGTATTTATCTTCACCTCTATGGACAAAAGGGCTACAATGATCTGGTTTAGAAATGATTTAAGACTTCATGACAATGAGGTATTTTATCAAGCCTCTGAGAAGAGTTCCTTCATCATTCCTGTCTATTGTTTTGATCCCCGTTATTTTGACCGCAATCAGTTTGGCAATTTAAATACAGGTGTGCTGCGCGCAGCATTTGTGATCGAAGCTGTCACTGCCTTAAAAGAAAAATTAAAAAGCCATGGAAGTGACCTACTGACCTATATTGGCAAGCCTGAGGATATTATCCCGCGTATTGCCCAAAAATATCAGGTTAATGAAGTCTATCATCATCGGGAAGTTGCACTGCGCGAGACCTCTATTTCCGAAAAAGTAGAGAGTGAACTCTGGAACAGCAAAATCAACCTTCGTCATTTTATTGGACATACACTTTACCATAAAGAAGATCTCCCTTTTCCGATCAAAGATATTCCAAATGGATTTTCCGTTTTCAAGAAAAAGGTGGAACGTGAGAGTTCGGTCCGTCAACCGATTCCTTTTCCCTCAAATTTCCTGACTCCCCCACATCTTGAAGACACCAAGATCCCCACATTGAAGGACTTAGGTTATTCAGACGAGGAGATAAAATCTGTTGATGACATCTATCTATTGGGCGGAGAGGATACGGCATTGAGTATTATGCATTCGGTCTTGTCCACTTATCCGGAAACGGAGCAGGATCCTGTCATATTAGGTCCTTTTATCGCTGCTGGAGCTTTATCCCCGATCCTTCTTTACAACAACATAAAAAAATTAGGGGAAGGAAAAAAAGACAAACGATTTGAAAAAATAATAGATATCTTACTTTGGCGGGATTATTTCCGTTTTATGCTCAAAAAATATCCTAATGTATTTTTCAAATCGCTGGGTACAAAAAACAGTACTACAGCAGATATTCCGGCGTTAACGATGAATGAGGAACTATTCGAAAAATGGAAATCCGGTCAGACAGCGCATGATTTCATCAATAGTACCATGATACAATTGAAAAAGACGGGTTATATCCCCTATCAGGCGGGATTGATCGCCGCCAGTTACTTGGTACATGAATATCAGGTCAATTGGTTAAAGGGAGCATCCTGGTTTGAAGAACAGCTTTTGGATTATTCTCCAGCCACCGTATACGGACAATGGTCCCATGTCGCTGGTGTAGGCACGAGTGAAAAAGATAACAAGGCTTTGGATTGGCAGAAATTGATCAAAACCAACTTCCCAAACGGTCTTCCAAAATTGGATGAATTATTCGCTAAATAAATCTTCGGCAGAAATAGATAATTTCAAAACAAAAGAAATTTGTAGGGCCCTGTGGGGCACTTTTAAATCATGCTAAAAATGTTAAGAATTGGATAGATTTATTGATTAAATTATTCAATTTCAGTATTAGAAACTCTTTTTTTATTCATAACTTTGACAAATTTCATAGTTTTAATTGTAAATGGACAATCTGACATATTTGAGTAATGCTGATTCGGCTTATGTCGATGGCTTATATCAATCGTACAAGCAAGATCCCCAATCGGTAGATTTCGGATGGCAAAAATTCTTTGAAGGCTTTGATTTCGGTCAAAATGCTGGTGGAACAACAAGTTCAGTAGGCGAGGCAACTCCTGAGCACGTATTGAAAGAAATCAATGTGCTGAACATGATCAACGGTTACCGTGACCGTGGCCACCTCTTCACTCACACTAACCCTGTTCGCGAAAGACGTAAGTACTACCCTGGAAAGGAATTGGAAACGTTTGGTCTTGCTGAGGCAGACATGAACACCGTTTTCAATGCTGGTGTTGAAGTTGGCTTAGGTCCAGCAACATTAAAAGATATCCGTCAACTGGTTGAAGACACCTATTGCCGTTCTATTGGTGCAGAATTCAAATATATCCGTAATCCAGAAAAGATTAAATGGTTGCAGGACCGCATGGAAGCGGACCGCAATATGCCAAAATTCTCTTTGGATACAAAAAAGAGAATACTGAACAAACTGAACCATGCTGTTGTATTTGAGAACTTTTTGGGCACTAAATTTTTAGGTCAAAAACGTTTCTCTTTGGAAGGTGCAGAAAGCTTAATCCCTGCGTTGGATTCAGTTATCGAAAAAGGTTCAGAAATTGGCATCCAAGAGTTTGTAATCGGTATGGCTCACCGTGGTCGTTTGAACGTATTGACCAATATCATGGGTAAATCTTACAAATCCATCTTCTCAGAATTTGAAGGTAAAACCTATGCAGACGATCCTGAGGTAAACTTCGGTGGTGACGTAAAATACCATTTGGGTTTCTCTTCAGAGGTAAAAACCAACGATGGCAAATCGGTTCACTTGAGTTTAGCGCCAAACCCTTCCCATTTGGAAACAGTAGATCCAATTGTAGAAGGTATGGTACGTTCTAAAATCGACTTCAAATACGATGGTGATTCATCGAAAATTGCACCGATCATTATCCATGGTGATGCTGCAATTGCGGGTCAGGGCGTGGTATACGAGGTAACTCAAATGTCCAAACTAGATGGTTACAAAACTGGCGGTACAGTACATATCGTTATCAATAACCAAATCGGATTTACAACAAACTATAAAGATGCACGTTCTGGAACATATTGTACAGATGTTGCAAAAATCACTTCTTCGCCTGTATTCCATGTCAATGGAGATGATGCAGAAGCTGTAGTTTATGCGATTAATTTGGCTGTTGAATACCGTCAAAAATACAAAACAGACGTATTTATCGACTTATTATGTTACAGAAGATTTGGTCACAATGAGGCTGATGAACCGAAGTTCACACAACCGTTGTTGTACAAAATCATTGAAAAACATCCGAATCCAAAAGAAGTATACGCGAAAAAATTAATCTCCGAAGGAAGTATTGATGAAGCGTATTCAAAAAATATAGAAAAAGAATTTAAGGCGGAATTGCAGACGAAACTTGAAGAAGCAAAAACTATTGAAGTATTGACTGAAGATCTTCCGATGTTTAAAGGTGCCTGGGAAGGATTACGTCCGGCGAAAAAAGGAGAAGTATCGACAACTACGGATAAAACTAAAGTTGCAAAAGATCTTTTCTTGAAATTGGCGAAAGAGATCACAACTTTACCTTCGGACAAAAAATTCTTCCGTAAGATTACTCGTCTGTTCGAAGATCGGGCAAAAATGATCAGCAATGATGCATACGATTGGGCAATGGGTGAATTAATGGCTTATGCGACTTTATTGGATCAAGGCAACCGTGTTCGTATCTCAGGTCAAGATGTACAACGTGGTACATTCTCACACCGTCATGCAGTATTGACTTTGGAAGATTCTGAAGAGAAATATATTCCATTGGCAAATATCAAAGGTGGCGACAAATTCTCGATCTACAACTCCTTACTTTCAGAATATGCTGTTTTAGGTTTTGAATATGGCTATGCCTCTTCAAATCCAAACTCGTTAACAATTTGGGAAGCACAATTCGGTGATTTCTACAATGGTGCTCAAATCATCGTAGATCAATACCTGTCGAGTGCGGAAACAAAATGGAGACGTTCAAACGGCTTAGTGATGATGTTGCCACATGGTATGGAAGGGCAAGGTCCTGAGCACTCTTCGGCACGTATCGAAAGATTCTTGGAACTATGTGCAGATGAGAACATGATCTTGGCAAACTGTACCTTACCAGCCAACTATTTCCACTTGTTACGTCGTCAATTGGTACGCGAATTCCGTAAACCATTGGTGATCTTTACACCGAAATCATTGTTGCGTCACCCGAAAGTTGTTTCTCCATTGAAAGACTTTACAGAAGGTGTATTCCAAGAAGTCATCGATGATGCAAATGTAGCTGCAAAAGATGTAAAACGTGTATTGTTCTGTTCTGGTAAAGTTTATTATGACTTATTGGAAAAACAAGAAACGGACAAACGTAAGGATGTAGCCATCGTTCGCATCGAGCAATTGTTTCCAATCCCGGCTGAGCAGTTGAAAGCGATCCGTAAAAAATACAACAAAGCCAAAGAGTTTGTATGGGTGCAAGAGGAAAATGAGAACATGGGTGCATGGTCTTACTACTGCCGCAAACTGATGGGTACTGAAATTGCATTTACAGGTTTCGTAGCGCGTAAAGAAAGCGGAAGTACAGCAACAGGTTATATGAAACAACACGTTGCTCAACAAGCAGAGATCTTAAATAAATCATTCGAATAAAAACAATTTAAAATCAATTGCGTCTTATGTATAGGACGCAATTGTCAATAAAGAACATTATATATGAGCTTAGAAATTAAAGTACCAACCGTAGGTGAATCTATCACGGAGGTAACCTTATCACAATGGTTGAAACAAGATGGCGATTATGTGGAGATGGATGAAAACATCGCCGAACTGGAGTCAGACAAAGCGACGTTTGAATTACCAGCTGAAAAAGCAGGTATCTTAAGAATCATTGCACAAGAAGGTGATACTTTAGAAATCGGTGCTGTCGTTTGTACAATTGAAGAAGGTCAAGCTCCTGCTGGTGGTTCAGCTCCGGCTGCTGCGCCTGCTGCTGAGGCATCATCTACTGCAGCTCCAGTTGCTGCTGCTGCTGCAAAAGACGAAGATCCAGATAGCTACGCTGCTGGTACAGCTTCTCCTGCTGCCGCAAAAATTTTGAGAGAAAAAGGAATTGATCCTTCAACTATAAAAGGAACAGGTAAAGATGGCCGCATCACAAAAGAAGATGCTGACAAGGCTCAACCTGTTGCAAAAGCTGCAGCTCCAGCTGCGAAACCTGCTGCTCCTGCCGCTACAACTACAGCTGCACCAGTTGCTGGTTCCAGAAATGAGCGTCGTGAGAAATTATCTTCTTTACGTAAAACTATCGCAAAACGTTTAGTAGCTGTTAAAAACGAAACAGCCATGTTGACAACTTTCAACGAAGTCAATATGCAGCCGATCATGGATCTACGTGCTAAATATAAAGATACGTTCAAAGAGAAATTTGGTATCGGTCTTGGTTTTATGTCTTTCTTTACAAAAGCAGTAACTACAGCATTGGCAGAATGGCCAGCAGTGAATGCTCGTATCGAAGAAAATGAAATCGTGTATTCTGATTTTGCAGATATTTCAATTGCAGTTTCTGCACCTAAAGGGCTTGTTGTTCCTATTATCCGTAACGCAGATGCGATGTCATTGGAGCAAATCGAGAAAGCGATTGCTACATTGGCGGGTAAAGCACGTGATAACAAATTAACGATCGACGAGATGACAGGTGGTACATTTACAATCACTAACGGTGGTGTATTTGGATCAATGATGTCAACGCCTATCATCAACGCACCACAATCAGCAATCTTGGGTATGCACAACATCATCCAACGTCCTATCGCTGAGAATGGTCAGGTTGTGATCCGTCCAATGATGTACATTGCACTTTCTTACGATCACCGTATTATTGACGGTCGTGAGTCAGTAAGCTTCTTGGTTCGTGTAAAACAATTATTAGAAGATCCAGCTCGTTTATTGTTGGGCGTATAATTTTAATAAGAAAATAAGATCGATGTTTTGTTTAGCGTGATTTCTACACTTTGAGCGATTTCATCAAATTAAATAAACAAGAGCCCGGTTTAGATCGGGCTCTTGTTTATTTAAAACAAAATTATTCATATCCCCTCGCTGCTAGTAATATACTTGCAAACAAATTCGATGAAGGCTCTTTCTCCTTCATATCAGAACAGTAACCTTCTAATCCTTCAAAAAATTGGTCAATAAAACCATTTTTCTTGCTGTTGGCATGAACAGGGGTAGCTATAAAACTCGGATATCTAGCTGAGCCAGAATGAAAGTGCCAGCTTTTGGATAGGAATCCTGACAGACCTACAATCGCGGAACCTAGAGGATATACTGATTACAATGACAGATAATTTCAATGGTTACTCCCCTACTATACGAAGGGTCTTTCCTAAGTGCTATATTTTAAATCATTTAGCAATTAACTAGACGAACACAGCAACAAACAATAAGAGTAACACGACAGCAAACAATAAGACTAACACGACAACAAACAATAAGATTAACACAACAACAAACAATAAGATTAACACAATATTTGCTAACTTTATCATTCGAAAAAAAGTATCATATAATCCATCTTAACATGGCAACTCCGAAAGAGAGATTTATAGAGGCTTTACAAGTATTAAAGGAGCTACAAGATCAAGGCATTGTTGGTATACACACCAATGACTTCCCAAGCAGAAGGTATAGAGAAATTCTTATTAAAAATGGTTTCTTAAAAGATGTGAGCAAAGGGTGGTATATATCATCAGATCCAAATGAAAAGGAAGGAGAGACAACTTCATGGTATACATCTTATTGGGATTTTATCCCAAGATTTATTACCCATAAATATGATAAAAACTGGAGCTTATCTGCTGACCATTCTCTATTAATTCATGCTGGAAATTGTTCAGTCCCACAACAACTTATTATTTTATCACCAAAAGGCAATAACAGCAGTATCCCCTTCCGTCATAACACGTCATTATTCAGTTTACGAAAAGATCCTCCTTTACCGCAGTACCGGATAACTACGAATAAAGGAATTATCATGTATAATCTTCAAGCGTCTTTAGTTTATGCTTCACCAAGCTTATATACCCATCATCCTATTGATATGCGAACTATTTTGTCACTGATCAAGGATTCGTCTGAAATATTATCAATCCTATTGGAGAATGGACATACTACAATCGCAGGTCGATTGGCAGGAGCATTTAGAAATATTAAAAAGGATAAAATTGCGGATCAGATCATTGACACTTTTAAACAAGCGGACTACGATATCCGTGAGGAAGATCCTTTTGATAGTAAATTGGAACTAACTCTTTCCAGCAGGGAAATGTCACCTTATGCGAACCGTATCAAGCTAATGTGGTCAGAAATGCGGAAAGTAATAATTGCATCTTTCCCGCCTGCACCGGGAATACCTTATGACAAGAAAGCGTATTTAAAAACTATTGAAGATATATATATAACAGATGCTTATCATTCCCTATCGATCGAACGCTACCGTGTAACTCCTGATTTGATAGCTAAGGTAAGCTCCGGTGAATGGAACACAAAAGAGAATGAAGAGGATCTCAACCAACGAGACGCCATGGCTGCACGTGGATATTATCTAACATTTCAATCCGTAAAAGAAACAATAAAAGCAATATTAGATGGGAAGAATGCAGGTACAGAAGTCGATAAAGATCACTCTAAATGGTATAGAGATATGTTCAGTCCAAGTGTAACTGCCGGAATACTCAAACCGTCTGATCTTGCCGGTTACCGAAATCATCAAGTTTATATTGGTAACTCCAAACATATGCCTTTAAGCGTTGAAGCAATGCGGGATACTATGCCAATATTATTTGAACTATTGGAACAAGAGCCGGAAGCGTCTGTACGAGTCGTTCTTGGACATTTCATTTTTGTCTTCATTCATCCATATATGGACGGAAATGGCCGTATGGGACGTTTTTTAATGAATGCTATGTTAGCCTCCGGAGGTTACCCATGGACAGTCATACCTGTCGAAAGCCGAAAAATTTACATGGAAACCCTCGAAAAAGCTAGTGTTGAAAACAATATAGAACCATTTTCGCGTTTTTTAGGAGATTTGGTAGAAAAAGGCTTGCGAGGAGAACAAGTTGCCACGTTACCTTCATAAATGTACCAAAATATAACAAGCCACTCCTAATCAATGCAGTTTGCCAAAATATAAAGAGAGATTTACCTTTCTGAAAGTAAAAACTCGCCAGATATTAATTTGTGATAAAAATCATCCTCCCGCTACCCCATCTCCTATGGCTTTTGTGAGATTTCTGCCTGCGAATATAAATCCAGATTTTTTTTCATCTTTTTATTTTATACTTTCACTTCCAGTTATTTGTTTGCTAATAGATTATCAGCGAATTAAATAAGCTAACGAGGTTCATTTTTTTGACCAGCGGAATGGAAGATGCATTAAATAAACAATTATGAACACTAAGATAATAGGTCTAACGATTATTCTTTTGCTCGCTGCGTTGGCACTCTCAGCCAATATGGCCAATCCTTTTGGTCCTCATAGCATCACAGCACAACTGGTTCCTTCGGGTAAAGCAAAAGTACTTCGCGAGCGAATAGATATCCAACTTGTGCAAGACACACTGGATTATGATTATCAGAGCCAATTCAATATCGAGTATATTATCCATGCGGAGGAAAATATGGACTTCCCTTTGGTATTCCTTGCCTTCAATTTAGATGGATTAGAAAAGGTGACTGTTAACCAAAATGAGATTAAATCCCTCCCCTTGGATCCATCAAACACAAAATTCCCTTTCCTACGGCTCAAAGATGGTTATTATGAGATCAGCTATGGAAAAGCGGAATGGGAACGAATTAACCTGAATGATGCCTTTTATTTTACCGCCAAACTTCACAAGGGTGAAAACAGCATCAAAGTTCAGTACCGTGCTTTAATGAAGTATGACCGACGGGATATCCTCACAAAATATGAAATTGAATACCTTTTATTTCCCTCCAAGTATTGGTCTTCCTTTGGCCCAATTGATCTGTACCTGCATACGGGAGATAAGATGAAGGCTTACGCACAGAATTTGGGCGTTCCTAAACAGCAAACGGACACACTCGTACATTGGGTCATTGAATCCGTCGGAAAACAGGACAGTTTCAAAATTGAAGTTGGGGAAAAGACCTCATTTTTAGCAAGCGTCATCCTCTGGATCAGTCCAGGGCTCCTCGCATTCATCAGCTCCCTAGTGCTATTTTATTTACACATCAGGTATATCTATAAAAAGTACAAAATCGGTCGGTACCGTTATGCGTTGCTCATTGGAAATCTGATCGTACCGCCATCATTCTATAGTTTTTGCTGGTTTTGGAGCAGTTTGGCAAATTACCTGGTCAATGGTATTTTTGCAGATAACAGTCGGGGGTTTATTCTATTGGTCATTGTTACCTTGCCATTTATCTATATCATTTATGATCTGGTTCTTTTTGTCATCGATAGAAGCATCCGGATCAAATTTCAAAAACAGCAATCGAATTAAGCTGACCTATTTTTTATAGGTCAACTTATTTTCAATCATCCGATTGTTATATTGTTGAATGAAAGCTTTCATCTTGGTTTCCATCGTATCCAGGACAGCTGGATGTTGTTTTATCAGGTCCTGTTTCATCAAGCGATCTTGCTTCATATTATAAAGAGATAATGGTTTAAGACCATCGTAAGACATCATATAGTCTTTGTAGTAAAAATTATAGCTTCCTGCATTATTGTTCAGCACAAAATTATCCCTTCCCGGCTTAAATGCATCTGATCCAAAGGCAAAATAAGGTTCGTCATAATGGAGGTAATTTAAGACCGTTGGCATAATATCGATCTGTTGCACCAGTTTATCGGCCTTGCCGACCAAGCCATCGCCCGGCGCATAAAATATAATCGGGATCTGGAAGCCCCCGGCTGTGGTCTGATACTCGGGAAGGTAACTTACAGTTGCGTGATCAGCACAGATCACAAATAAGGTATTGTTGAACCAGGGCATTTTAGATGCCGTCGCAAAGAATTCGCGAAGTGCATTATCGGTATAGCCAATAGGTTCCTGCACGGGTAGCGGTCCTTTCGGAAATTTTCCTTGATACTTCTCTGGCACCTTAAAGGGATGGTGCGAGGAAAGCGAAAAGAAGCTCGCAAAAAACGGTTGTTTTAACGTATTGATTTTATTCGCAGTAAACTGTAGAAAAGGTTCATCCCAAATTCCCCAGATACCATCAAAATCCCGATCATTGTTATATTCGTTTTTACCAAAATAATGTTGAATTCCGGCTAACTTCATATAGGCGGAAAAACCCATACTTCCATTCGGAGCTCCGTGGAAAAATGCTGTTTCATACCCTTTTTTCCTCAGGAGTTTAGCCAAGCTCGTGGTTTCATTACCCGAATACACCGAAAGTACAAAGGGTTCGCCAATGGAAGGAATACCAGTAATCACCGAAGGCAAAGCGTCGATGGATTTGCGACCATTCGCATAGGTATCTGTAAAAGTATAGCCGTTGCGAATCAAAGAATCTAAAAAAGGAGTATAACCTTTATATTTCCCACCTTGAATATCTTTATTCAGTTCACCAAAATGTTCCTTCGCGAAGCTTTCCAAAATCAAGACAACAACATTCTTTTTATTGAAGGGTTTGTCCGTTTGTGGAAAATGGATTGGATCATACAACTTGCTCAGCTCTTGCTCTGGATAATAGTTCACCGGCTTGAGACTAACAGCTTTTAAGGTTTTCAATATACTAAATGGCGTATTCAGTACAATATTCATTTCTTCGGGGGTGTCCACATAGTCACCGGCATTGCTCAATGTAATCGGACGGGTACTGTGTGCCCAGCCGCCACGAACGCCACCTATAAAAAGAAAAGCGGTCAATAAAAAGAAAGGAACCTGAACAAGGAAAGATTTCCAGGAATAACGTTTTGGTCTTTCCAGTTGGATCAATTGATACGATTTTGATAAGCCATAAACGAGCAGTGCAAATACCAGCAGGAGATACCAGTAATCAAGACAAAAGTCAAATGCCAATTTAAACAAGTTGGACTCATTTGAAAACTGGCTCAATACCGTACCGGTGGTCCGTTTTAGTGTAAACGGGTAATAGGCATAGTCAATCAGGTTCAAGGCGATCCCTAGTGAATTGACTACGACAAAGATCCATTTGGAAATCCGTTGATAGATTGGATTAGCTATGAATGGTCCGGGGACCGTCTGCATAACAATGTAAAGAATATTCAGATAAAGCAAAGCAACTGTATCAAAACGCACACCTCCACCAAACATCACAAACAGTTTCCCTGCATTTACATTAGGAAATAATGAGGCATTAAGCAGGTAAAACCCCCATCTAAGCAGGGCGTAAACGATTAAAAGAAAGGCAAAGCGAATGGCGACTGCAAAATAGGGTGCTAATATTCCTCTTAACTTCATCAGGTTAATATTTTAGAAATTCACGATAAACCTGCTGATAATACGCTTTGGCAATATTCAATATACTATCGGTTTTGGCAGCAGGATATTCTTTATTGGATCTATAATTGATGATACGGCCAACATTATCAAAAGATACCGACTGTTCAGGTGTAACTGCTCCAAAGGCATCTTTGGAATTATAGAAAGCGATCTGTGGTGTCGTCGGATTAAATAAATCCCGACTCCAGTGATATCTATTGGTCGGAAGTTTCAACTGCGTCAACAGCGTCGTGGCTAAATCCGTTTGGTTTCCGATCCGATTGAAGATCTTACCCCGGTATTCCGGTTTGATAACATCACCGAAAAAGATCAATGGGATATGGAATCTATTTGGATGGAAAAGCTCCCATTTTTCCGACGGCAAGCGATGGCCATGATCCGCAACTATCACAAAAAGGGTATTTTTGTACCAGGCTTCTTTCTTGGCTTTACCAATAAAATCGAAAACAGCCGAGTCCGTATAATTCGCCGTGCTTCTGAACTTATCGGCATTGTTGGTACTGCCAAATTTATAACCGTGCTTTAATTCAAATGGTTCGTGATTAATCAATGTAAATATCGTTGAGAAAAAAGGCTGTTTCTCCTTGTTAAAATCATGAATCATCTGGTTGAACACCACATGATCGTAGACTCCCCAGGAAGCCCGCTCGGCATCCAAACCAAAATTAGCGTTATCAACCACTCTGGAAATACCATGTGTCAACATATAGGACTTGAAATTATAAAACTCACTTTGTCCACCATGATAAAAAGAAGTTTCATAACCTGCATGGTCAAATTCCTGCCCAATAGCAGGCATATTTTCGTGCTTGTCGATATATTTAATAATACTTTCCGGTCCCTGCGCCGGAAATCCACTGAGTATAGCAACCATCCCCTTATCCGAACGATCGGCGGCAGAATAGATGTGATCAAATAAAATTCCACCTTTGATCAATTCTTCCATATGTGGCGTTATGCCCTTCTCTCCTCCCAAAGACTGGATGAGGTCACCGACAAAACTTTCCAACATGATGATAACAACATTGGGGCGTGTCGTAGATAAAACTTCGACCGCAGAATCAGGTTGACTTTGGAAGGCAGGCTTCAACTGCTCCTGAATGGCTTGTTGGTCTGAGCCGTAGAAATCATAAGGGCTTTTCAGTTTTGTGCTCTTGGTAAAAAAGTCGCGCAAAAGCGACCATTGTGTATTCACAGCCGCATGATTATAAAAGGTAACCTCAGAATAATAAGCTTTACTAGGGTTTAGTGTTGCGCGGCCATAGCCCCCACGGATAAAGGTAAAGAGAACAAAAACGCCGACGGCCAATTTTAAAAAGTTGCCAATCGGTGATTTAACATTAAAAAAATACACTTTTTTGAACATCCAACGGTAGAGAAAATACCCACAAAATATCCCCACCAACATCCCGAGGATCGGAAGAAAAACAGGTGTAGACTCTGCAGAAGCTACCGCACCGGATGGTGATGCCAGGAAAGCATCTATAGCTCGTTTTGATATTTTATCCCCCCATTCTCGATAGATATTAACATTGATAAAACTCGTCACAAAAAATAAAACCAGTACAACAATTGTGTAAATATCAAGGATGATGCGTTTTGGCTGAACCTTTGGGAAAAAGCTTAGTATGCAATAAACAACAAATGGAATAGCACATATATAGGATACGGCTGAAAAATCAAGGCTTAATCCATGAAAATAGATTCTAAAAATCTCCGTAAAATTGGCTGTTCCTATTTTCTCAAAAAAAGCAGAAATAAAAATAAATCTATCTATAAAACAGATAATTAGCCAAAACAAAAAATATTGTGTTAACGCTCTAAGTTCGTTCGCAAATCGTTGCATCCCTTCGTGTAAAAATAAAACAGGCAAATTTACATTAATTTACATTAAAACTAGGCTAATCGACTAGTAATATGAAGAAAAGATTAAAAAAGTGTTAAGGGTTGAGTATTGAGTAGCTAGTAGTGAGTATTGAGATGTGGGTAAGCGCTGATCTTTAATCATTACTCCTTAACGTTGATCCTTCCCCCCTTATCCTTGGTCCTTGATCTACAATCAATAACAAGATCAATGATAACAAGGAAAATAACATAGAATTCCTTACTTTTGTATTCCTTAAAAAATTGAATATAGAATTTAAAATGAGCATAGCGAAAACTTACAATCCAAAAGAAGCTGAAGAAAAATGGTACAGCTATTGGAAAGCGAACGGATTTTTCCGGTCTACTCCTGACGAACGTGAACCTTATACGATTGTAATGCCGCCACCGAATGTCACTGGCGTATTGCACATGGGTCATATGCTGAACAATACGATTCAAGACGTTTTGATTCGCCGCGCACGTATGCAGGGTAAAAACGCTTGTTGGGTACCGGGGACAGATCACGCCTCCATTGCCACTGAAGCTAAGGTCGTCGCTATGTTAAAGGAACAAGGCATTGACAAAAGATCCTTATCCCGTGAGGATTTTTTAAAGCATGCTTGGGAATGGAAAGAAAAGTACGGTGGTATTATCTTAAAGCAACTGGAAAAACTAGGCGCTTCCTGTGATTGGGATCGTACCCGTTTTACCATGGATCCTGAATTGTATCAATCGGTGATCCGCGTATTTGTTGACCTTTACAACAAAGGGTTAATCTATCGTGGTTACCGCATGGTTAACTGGGATCCAGAAGCCAAAACCAATATCTCTGACGAAGAAGTTGTTTACAAGGAAAAGAACGGTAAATTATACCATCTGAAATATCAGGTTGAAGGAACGGACAAATATATTGTCGTTGCCACAACCCGTCCTGAAACGATCTTTGGTGATACAGCAGTATGTATCAATCCAAACGACGAACGCTACACCTGGTTAAAAGGAAAACAAGTGATCGTACCAATCGTCGGACGTAAAGTGAATATCATTGAAGATGAATATGTGGATCTTGAGTTTGGTACTGGCTGTCTTAAAGTAACTCCGGCGCACGATATCAATGACTACGAACTAGGTAAAAAGCATGATCTGGAGTTTGTCGACATCTTTACCGATGAAGCGAAATTAAACGACAACGGCTTACATTATGCTGGTATGGATCGCTTCAAAGTACGTAAAGAGATCGAAAAAGAACTGGAAGAAAAAGGATTATTGGAAAAAGTAGAAAACTACACCAATAATGTCGGAACATCTGAAAGAACAGGTGCTGTTATTGAGCCTAAGATCTCTAACCAATGGTTCCTGAAAATGGAAGACCTGGGAAAACCTGCACTGGATAATGTCATGGATGACACGATTAAATTCCATCCGACAAAATTCAAAAATATCTACCGCAACTGGATGGAAAATGTAACAGATTGGAACATTTCAAGACAATTGTGGTGGGGACATCAAATACCTGCTTACTTCTATGGTGATGGTAACGATGATTTTGTTGTTGCACAGACTGCCGAAGAAGCGCTTTCACTGGCACAGCAAAAATCGGGCAATGCGGGTCTAACGCTTGCAGATTTGCGTCAGGACGAAGATGTGCTTGACACTTGGTTTTCAGCTTGGTTATGGCCAATTTCTGTATTCAACGGTATCAATGAGCCTGAAAATGAAGAGATCAACTATTACTACCCAACGCAGGATCTAGTCACTGCACCAGATATTATTTTCTTCTGGGTAGCACGCATGATTGTATCGGGTTATGAATTCCGTGGACAGCTACCTTTTGAAAATGTTTATTTTACAGGTATTGTACGCGATAAATTAGGGCGCAAGATGTCAAAATCTCTGGGTAATTCACCTGACCCTATTGATTTGATGAACGAATATGGTGCTGATGCAACACGCATGGGCATGTTATTGACAGCTCCTGCAGGAAATGACTTACCTTTTGACGTTGAGCTTTGTGTACAGGGCCGTAATTTTGCCAATAAAATCTGGAATGCCTTCCGTTTGGTAAAAGGCTTAGAGGTTATCGATGCTCCAGCTTCAGCATCAGACAAAATCTCTGCTGCATGGTTTGATGCACGATTCAACCAAGCATTGACTGAAATTGAAGAAAACTTCAAGCATTACCGTTTATCAGATGCCTTGATGACAACTTATAAATTGGTATGGGATGACTTCTGTGCCTGGTACCTTGAACTGGTGAAACCAGCTTATGGTTCACCTATTGCTTCGGAAACTTTGGAAATGGTAAAATCCTTCTTCCAACGTATATTGACTTTGGTACACCCTTTTATGCCTTTCCTAACGGAAGAACTGTGGCATGATGAGTTATTCGGCACAAAAGCGGAAAAAGACTGTATCATTGTCGCTGAATTTCCAAAAGTTAGTGCATTTGATGAGCATATTATCAAAGATTTTGCTGTAGCACAACAGATCATTTCCGAAGTTCGTAATATCCGCAATTCGAAAGGTATCTCACCAAAAGTAGCATTACCTTTGGCAATCAACCAACAGTCTGACATTGATCTGGCACAGTATATTGCGATCATCACGAAAATTGCCAACCTAGAAGCTGTGACATTTGTGACAGAAAAAGTAGCTGGTGCTACAAGTTTCTTAGCTGGTAAGGATGAATGTTATGTACTCTTGGAAAACAATATTGATGTAGATGCAGAACGCGAACGTATTGAAAAAGAACTGGACTACCTGAAAGGATTCTTGGTGTCTGTAGACAAAAAGCTTTCAAACGAACGTTTTGTACAAAATGCAAAACCAGAAATCGTTGAAAACGAAAAAAGCAAGAAAGCTGATGCAGAAGCTAAAATCAAGATTCTTCAAGATAGCTTGGCCACTTTAGGTTAAAACGATCGACAATATTTCTCCATAGGGGCTGTCCAAAAAGAAAATCGGACAGCCCCTATTTTCTTTACGCCTATTCGTATCTCTCATCCTATTCCTATCCAAACAGCTCAGGGTTCGTTTTTACTTTTGGGGACTTCTCTTTCTTCACTTTCATACCCACATCTGATGCGATGGAATGATAAAAACTTTATGCTATTGCCTATCTGCCGATTTTTAACTTTATAAGAATTCCTGTAAAAAAATGAATAACTTTATAAGAGCGAACTTAAATTATAGCATTATGGGATTCAAGGAAACATTTCAAATCAACGGTGAAAACCTTTTACAAAAGATCAAAGACATCATTGCAGAGGGCAATGTAAATAAAATCAGTATTTCGGACAAACATGGCAAAGAAATCATGAGTTTTCCAATTACTGTTGGCGCAATAGGGCTGATTTTAGCACCTGTATTTGCGGCTATTGGTGCAGTAGCTGCCCTGCTCACCGAGTGTACAATTACTGTGGAGCGAAACAGTGAAAAGAAAGAAGAGGAAAAGCCGGACGATTCTGCTGAGCCTCCAACAACAATCACCGTTAAATAATTGACCCTTAAATTTTACGATCATGAACATCATAAAGAATATCCTTTGTGTTTTGTTTGGCCTTCTTTTTGTCAATGCGGGCTTAGATAAAATCTTTCATTATATGCCTGTTCCACCTATGGACATGGATATGCAAAAGGTATTTCAGGCATTCATCACGATAAAATGGCTAATGCCGCTCGTTGCAATCATCGAAATCCTGGGCGGCTTATTATTTCTCCTCCCAAAGACGAGAACCTTAGGCGCATTGGTTATCTTTCCAATACTCATCGGCATTTTTACACATAACATGATTTTTTATAGTCAAATGGGATTAATTATCTGGGCTGTACTTTTTATCATTTGGTTATGGGTGATTTTTGAAAATTGGGGTAAATATAAAAAGCTAATGGAGTAATTTCCTTGACAAATTGATCGATATTAGGTGCTTTTGTTAGCATAAAATTAAAAAATAAAAAACTTTATACTCCAAAAATGGTTTGGTCAATTATTTGATGTGTTTTATATGCTATCCCTTCAATCACAAAGCTTTTAGGGATAAATGGGGAATTGTCTAAAATTTGCATACATATGTTGCACAAATTAAACTTGCATATACAAGCAAATTTATCTTAGTTTGCTTAAATGGCGGCGATATAAGTTAATATCTGAAAAACTTTGCAAACTTTTTTCCGTTTTAATTTTTATTAGTAGATACTTAAATCAAATTATACGTTGAACAGATTTACCCGAATTGCTTTCAAAACAATATTGTGGATTATTGGAGTAATAATTGCGCTGGTTATTCTAGTTGTATTTTTAATCCGAATACCCTCGGTTCAGAACTATATTGCAGGAAAAGTAACTCATTATGTTGAAGGAAAAATAGGTACACCGGTAAAAATCGGTTATATTAATATTGATTTTCCAAAAAAACTAGTGTTACAGGACATCTATCTGGAAGATCAGAGTAAGGATACCCTTGTTGCTGGAAAAAGCATCGCTGTGGATATCAATATGCTCAAACTATTGAAAAACACGGTCGAGATCCAAAGTATCGAAGCGGAAGGGATCACAGCAAAAATTCGCAGAACACTACCGGACAGCTCCTTTAATTTTGATTATATCGTCAAAGCATTTGCATCCGAAAAGGAAAGCAAGCCTACAGCCGATACCACTTCTGCCTTGCTGTTCAATCTCGATAAAATAAAGCTTGATAAATTTCATATCGTTTACGCTGATGACGTTATCGGAACAAGTGCTGACGTCTATTTGGGTACACTAAACACCAATATCAAGAAATTTGACCTGACCAAAAACATGGCCTTCAATCTGCCAAAGGTAAAAATAGACGGCTTAAGCGCAACCGTAAAACAATGGAAACCGGTCGTAGATGGCACGGCTCCATCCGTCAAAGACTTTGGTATCACAGACAAAACCGCACAAACCACTACCCTGCTTCCGGATGTGGGGATACAGATTGCCGACTTGGCCAATATCCTTGTCCGCTATGAAGATCAATCCAGCTCGCTTAAAACAAAGTTCAACATTAAAAATCTCCGTGCAGATATCAACAAGATTGATTTAAACAAGGAGCTTGTTGATATTCAAACCATTCATCTCGATGGCTCCGACAATGAAGTCCTCTTTGGAAAAGTAGCCAAGAAAACGCAGCCTACAGGCAATGCCACCGCTGATACCACAAAAATCAAATGGGTTGTCTCAGCCAAAGACATCAATATTAACAATACAAGTCTAGCTTACCGGGATGACAATCAAGCCCGTATGAAAGGCTTCGATTATTTCAATATCAAGATTCCGGGAATAAAAACAAATCTGACAGATTTATATTATAGCGCGGATTCGATCAGTGGATCATTAAATGAACTGACCGCATCAGATCACTCGGGCCTTGTTATCAAACAGCTTAAAGGGGACTTTAAATATACCAATACAGGAGCAGAGATTAAGAACCTCTATGCGGAAACGCCACGTACACTCATTCGGGACTACCTAAAAGTAAGCTACCCTTCACTGGATATCATTACCAAAAAGCCGGAATTGATCTACGTGAATGCAACAGTCAAAAAGAGCCATGTCGATATGCGCGATATTTATTTCTTTGCACCGTTCCTTGACACGATGCAGGTCATGAAACCGTTGATGGACAAAAAATTCAATATCGACGGTCGCGTAGTGGGCAAACTTAATGATCTGAATATTCCAAGTATTGATTTTCAGACACTCTCTAATACACGGGTTATTGCAAGTCTGCGCCTAAAGGGGCTGCCGGATGTAGATAAGATGTCCATGGACCTTAATCTGAAAAAATTAACAACAGGTCGCTCGGATATTGAAAAACTTGTCGCCAAAACCATGTTGCCAACAGGTCTTCAACTGCCAAATACGATCGGACTCACGGGGACATTTAAAGGCGGGATGACCGCTTTTGACACCAATCTTTCGTTGGTTACTGAAAAGGGAACGGCCAAAGTTGATGGGAAAGTGAGCATGGCGGGCAGAGATACGACCTACGATGCTTTTGTTAGCATCCGTGATTTTGATATTGGCCAGATCATGAAAATGGATAGCACCCTGGGCATTCTTTCCTTTGAAGGAAAAATAAAAGGACATGGAACAGATCCCAAGAAACTTGTCGCCAATTTCGACGGTAAAGTAAACCGTATGGATGCCATGGGTTATCGTTATCAGAATATCGATATGAACCTCACTGCAGACAAAGGAGATATTAAAGCTTCCGTAGTGAGTCCTGACCCCAATATTAAGTTAAAGCTGGATGCCACGGCCAATATGAAATCTAAATATCCGCAAGTGGATTTTGAACTGATGGTGGACACCATCAACCTCAAAAATCTGAAACTCATGGAAGACGATTTTAAATACCATGGTAAGATGGTCGGGCATTTTACTTCAGCTGATCCAAACTTTCTGAATGGGGAGGCACATATCACCAACTCTTCTATCGCGTACAACGATGCTTATTATTCCCTGGATAGCATCTCGTTGATTGCAAAATCAGATACATCGAGAAATTTGCTGCTTTTAAAATCTGCCTTTTTCAATGCCCATTTGGTTGGAAAGTACAAGATTCTGGAACTACAAAATGCCATTCAGGATATTTTGCAAGTTTATTATCAACCCGGACAACCTGTTAAGGTACCTAAATATGAGCCACAGAATATCGAATTTTCAGCGCAGTTGACCCGTACCAAATTTGTGCAGGATTTTGTTCCGGAATTGACCGAAATGAAAGATGTCACACTGGATGGAATGTTTAACAGTGAAACAAAAACAATATTGGCCAAATTGGATGCCCCAAAAATAGTCTATAGTGGGACAGAGATAAACAATGTTACCTTGGATATCAATACCTTGGATAGCACCCTTTACTATTCGGCACTGATCAATAAAATCAAGGTCAACAATATTGAACTTGTCAATACGGTATTTAGTGGTTCCGTCATTCAGAATAATCTGGATTTTGGCTTGTGGATAAAAGATAGAAAAGAGAAGGAACAGTACCACCTGGGTGGGGATATGGCTGTCGACAATGGTGCTTTTGTATTCAGTCTCCATCAAGACGGTTTGATGCTGAACTACGACAAGTGGAATGTAAACCCTGCCAATGTGCTTAAATTCGGAAGTACGGGTATTCAGGCAAAAGATTTTGTTCTGAGTAGTAAGGGGCAAGAATTGAGTATATCGTCACAGGACAGTGTATTGAATTCACCGGTAAATATTTCCTTTAAGAACTTCCGTATTGAGACCCTAAGTAAAATGCTGGAGAGCGATATTATGGATCTAGGTGGTGGCATCAATGGCCAGGCAACAATATCACGTTTGGAAAGCAACCCTGTATTTGTTTCGGATTTGCTCATCGACAAATTCTATGTCGGAAAAGATACCGTTGGAAATGTGAATATCAAAGTCAACAACGAAAAAGAAAATACCTATAGTGCAAATGTCAGTATCAGTGAAAACGGCAATAATGTTATATTAAACGGTGATTTTATTAGCCCACCGAAAGGCGAATCGAGCCTGGATTTCACGCTGGATATTCAGCCATTGACTATGCAGACTGTGCAAGCATTTAGCCTGGGCTATTTGAAAGATTCAAAAGGAAACCTTGAAGGTAAGCTGAAAATTACAGGATCACCTTCAAAACCGCTGATAGATGGTGATGTCAAGTTTAAAGATGCACAGTTCAATATCGCGATGTTGAACGCCCTTTTCAAAGCAAAGGATGAAACTGTTCATTTTGATAATAGCGGAATCAATTTCACGAAGTTCGCGTTAGAGGATAAAAAAGGAAATATTGCCAAAGTTACCGGTTCGATCGATACAAAAACCTATACTGATTTTGATTTTAATCTGAACGTGAATACGGATAATTTTGAGGTACTAAACTCCACCCAGACGGACAACGACATGTTCTATGGAAAGATGTACCTGACATCCAACCTACGGATCAGAGGAAATCTGGACAAACCTGTTGTCGATGGAACAATCAAGGTCCTTGGTGATACCGATTTCACCTTTGTTATGCCAAATGAGAACCCAGGTATGGCAGACCGTAAAGGGGTAGTCGAATTTGTTGATAAGAGTGATACTACACGCGCGAATATATTTGCGAAGTTGGATTCGATGACTGTCACCAAATTGACCGGAATGGATGTGGATCTGAACCTACAGACGGATAAAGAGGCTAAATTTAAGATTCTCCTGGATGCAGGTTCTCAGGACGCTTTAAATATCCAGGGTCAGGCGGAATTAAATGCCGGTATAGACGCCAGCAGTAAAATTACCTTGTCGGGAACATTTACCGTAGACAAAGGAAGCTATTCGTTTAGTTTTGGCCCCGTAAAAAAAGATTTCACCTTCCAAAAAGGAAGTACCATCACCTGGAATGGGGATCCATTGGATGCGCGACTTAATATTACGGCAGCATATATGACCAAAGCGCCTACCTTAGAACTGGTGGCGACGCAACTGGGATCAGAAAATGCCAATCTGTACAAACAACGTGTTCCGTTCAATGTTTTACTAAAAATTACAGACAAGCTCTTCCAGCCACAGTTGGGTTTTGATATTGATCTGGACGAGAATAACTCCATCGTATCCCAGGATGTCGTCAGTAAGGTAAACAATGCCTTGACTACCCTCCGTGAAAATCCGTCTGAACTCAACAAGCAGGTATTCTCCCTCATCGTATTGGGACGATTTATGTCGACCAATCCGTTTGAAAGTTTATCCGGTGGCGGTGGTACAGAAGCTATCGTTCGGAATAGTATCAGTTCGTTCCTGAGCGGACAGTTAAACCGTTTGGCTTCAGAGTTGATCACCGGTGTAGAACTGGATTTCAACTTAACCTCCGAGCAGGACTATGCAACTGGAGCTGGACAAACCCGGACCGACTTAAATATCGGTGTATCAAAAATGCTCCTGAATGACCGCCTGAAAATTACTGTAGGTTCCAATTTTGAAGTCGAAGGCAATACGAGACCCGGTGAAACCGCCAATAATATTGCGGGCGATATCCAACTGGATTATCAACTGTCTCAAGACGGTCGCTATTTTGCACGTGTTTATCGCAAAAACCAATATCAAGTGACGCTTCAGGGGCAATATGTTGAAACAGGTATCGGGTTTATTATCAATATGGACTATAATAAGTTTAAAGAGATCTGGATGAGTTCCAAAAAACTTAAGGAATACTATGATACCGACAGCAAAGGGTTTAGAAAACGCTTTAATGTGGAACGGATGGAAACGGATTCCGTCTATCGGGACAGCGTACGTACGGTTATCAGAGACAGTTTGATGCTCCACAGCCCGGAGTATAGAAAACGTATTGAAGAGCGTGAAAAAGAAAAACGTAAACAACAATTGGACTCAAGTAAAAATGCACCAAAAAATCCAAGTCCAAAAACAAATTTAGATACGATCAGAACGACAGCAATTAAAAATGAAGATGAGGAAAGGAGTTATCATGCGAGCTAAACTGAAATTTGCTATCGGAATATTGACACTGGGCACAATAATAGCCTCCTGTTCTTCCACCAAGAATTTGAAAGAAGGGGAAAGCCTGTATGTCAAAGGCAATGTGATTATAGATTCGGATACCATTTCAAAGGAGAATAAGGAAAAGCTTGCAACCTATCTTCAGTCGGCATTGATGCCCAAACCCAATAAACGTCTGGCAGGTGTTCCGTTTAAGCTTTATTTTAATAATATGGCCGGTGATTCCGCCAATAAAAACATGATCAAGAGATTCTTCAAGAAAATTGGTGAAGAACCCGTTTTGTTGAGTGATGTCAACCGTGAATACAATGAGAACTTGTTGCGGAACCGTATGGAGAACATTGGTTTTTTCAATGCTGAGGTAAAATCCGACACACTGGTAGAGGAAAAAAAAGCCACCGTAAATTATACTGCCAAACCAAATATCATCTACAAAATCCAGTCGGTCAAATTTAATGTAGATAGCAACAGCCAATTGGGTCGGGATATCCGTTCATCTTCGGACAAGAGTCTTTTGCAGGTGGGTAAACATTACAGTCTTGATGTTGTGCTGAATGAGCGTGACCGCATTGACAATGATCTTAAAAACAAAGGTTATTACTATTTTAGTCCAGATTATATTTTGGTTGAAGTCGACAGTTCGCATCGGAACAACAGGGTTGACATGTATGTAACCGTGAAAAAGGAGACACCGCCGCAAGCGAAGGTTCCATCCAAAATCAATAAGATCTATATTTTCCCGAATTACACGGAGACCAGCTCAGGCTACCAACGGTCGACCCGAAATGCAGAATTATTTGACAGCAGCTACTATTTTATTGACCGGAGAAATACCTTTCGCAAGCCTGTTATCGCAAAACATATCTTCTTCCATCCCGGAGATACGTACAACCGTACAGCGCACAACCAGACGATCAGCCATTTGGTCAATCTGAACAGCTGGAAATTTGTTAAGAACAACTTTGTGGATAGTAAGGAGATACCCAATGCACTCGATGTCTATTACTATCTCACACCCCTGCCAAAAAAATCCTTGCGGGTAGAACTGCTGGGAAAAATGGCATCGGTCTATAATGGTACGGAAGTCAATGTCAACTGGACCCTGCGCAATGCATTTAAGGGTGCCGAGCAATTGAGCTTTAATGTCTTTGGAGGATATGAAACTCAAACGGGAGGAAATGCCGATCTGAATTCCAGCTATTACCGTTACGGAATGGAAGCGACCCTGACATTTCCTCGGATCCTATCTCCTTTTGGCAGTATTAACCCCTCACGTCGATTTATCCCCAAAACCTATGTCAAGGGACGTTATGAATTCTTAAATCGTCGTAAGGCCTATACACTCAATTCAATCGCCCTAGATTATGGTTATATCTGGCAAGAATCGGAGGAAAAGCAGCATGACCTTGCCTTGCTGGAAATTACCTATGTACAGCCTAAAGGTATTTCGGAGAATTATCAAAGGCAGATGGATACCATTCCCGCTTTGCGACATGCCATTGACCCACAGTTTACGATCGGACCAAACTACAACTTCACGTTCCAGAATACGATGAAGCAGCACTTGAAGAATACGTTCTATTTCAAAGGAAATTTGGATCTTTCGGGTAATATTCTGGGCTTAATTAAAGGAGCAGATTTCAATAAGGGCAAGACATTCAAACTGTTCGATGCCTACTTCTCCCAGTATATTAAATTAAGCGGCGACGGAAGGCATTATATGAAACTGTCTGAGAATTCCCAATTGGCTTCCCGAGTGAGTCTCGGCTTGAGTTATTCTTATGGAAACTCGCGGTCCCTCCCCTATTTGAAACAATACTATGTCGGTGGGCCAAACAGTATCCGTGCCTTTGGTGCCCGTGCGATAGGTCCGGGAACCGTTGCTCCAGAGAAATTGAGCAATGGGTTATTTTATGCTGATCAGACCGGAGATATCAAATTGGAAATGAATACTGAATATCGTTCTAAACTGGCTGGTTTTGTCCATTGGGCAGCGTTTATTGATGCAGGTAACGTCTGGTTACAACGAGAAGATGTGAACAAACCCGGCGCTAAGTTCAGCAAAAACTTTTTGAATGAACTTGCTGTAGGTGGTGGTGCCGGCTTGCGTTTCGACTTTACCTTCCTAATTATCCGGACCGATTTTTCCATTCCATTCCGTATCCCCTACTTACCTAAAGGGGAACGTTGGGTATTTAAGGATATAGATTTTGGCAGTTCGCAATGGCGCAAAGATAACCTGATGTTCAATCTGGCCATTGGCTATCCGTTCTAAAACTGAGTCATACGATTGGGATGAAATTTGAAATCAGTAAATGCTCATTCGAAAATTCACCTCAAACAAAAAAAAGACTGTCTTTTAGGACAGTCTTTTTTTTGCCTTTTGGTTCTATAAGCATCCACATCCATTAGTAAGCAATAAGAAATTATACCATGATAGTGCCACAAGGGTATCACGATTAGCATAATCCGGATGAGCGTTTCTATTATCTTTTTAAAAACAAGTTATTCCGGTGAAATTGATTGATTTACTGACAATAATTCGTTAAATTCAAGCATTATTTACTAATCCACATAAATGCTCATGAAATATCCATGTCAAAAAACAGCACAAGCATTCGTGAAAATGGACTGGATATTCCATATGGCCATTAAAAAACAAATAATTTACATATGAAAGTAACTATTGTTGGTGCTGGAGCTGTAGGAGCAACTACAGCGGACAATTTAATCCGTCGAAATGTCGCCGAGGAGATTGTGTTATTGGATATCAAGGAAGGATTTGCAGAAGGAAAAGCGCAAGATATGGCCCAAACGGCGGCCCTACTGGGTTTTGAATCCAAAATCAAAGGAGTAACCAATGACTATCTGTCTACTGCGGGTTCTACTGTTGCTGTCATCACCTCAGGTATTCCCCGTAAACCGGGAATGACCCGTGAGGAATTGATCGGGACAAATGCAAATATTGTCAAATCAGTTGTAGAGAATTTGGTAAAACACTCTCCGGATATCATTATTGTCATTGTCTCCAACCCAATGGATACGATGACCTACCTCGCGCTCAAATCAAGTGGTTTGCCTAAAAATAGGATTATCGGAATGGGGGGTACTTTGGATTCAGCTCGCTTCAAATATCAATTGAGTGAAAAATTAAATGCATCGGCCGCAGACCTCAATGCCATTGTCATTGGTGGCCACGGTGATACGACCATGATTCCTTTGATAAAGCACTCCACGTGGAACAGCATTCCGGTCAGTAACTTTCTTACTGCTGAAGAACAGGCGGAGATTGTCCATAAGACCATGGTGGGTGGAGCAACATTAACGAGCCTGATCGGTACGTCGGCCTGGTATGCTCCAGGTGCTGCTACTGCCGCAGTGGTCGAAAGTATTGTACGTGACCAAGGTAAATTATTTACTGCTTCTGTTTACCTCGAAGGTGAATTTGGTCAGGAGGATATTAACCTCGGTGTTCCGGTTGTTATTAACAAAAAAGGCTGGGATCGCATTATTCCATTACAACTGGATGAGGAAGATAAGGAAAAATTCAGCAAAAGTGCTGACGCCGTACGCACGATGAATAATGTATTGAAAGAGATAAAGGTATTGTAATCAACATAAACGAGTGAGAAAAAAGGCTGTTATTCTAAATAACGGCCTTTTTTCATGTTGCAAAAAAGATTTTACTTTCACAGGAAAATAAGGCGGCGCCAAACTTTTTTTTTAATTAAATTTTTGGCTATGTTTGGGAATATGACAACAGTACCTTTTCAAATCTTAGATCTTCAGGGGCAAGGAACACATATTCTCGTTGATGTAACACTTTATGAGCGCAGTTTTAAAATGGTCATCGATACGGGAGCATCTAAAACCGTATTTGATAAAACCCAAATGGGACATCTTTTAGAGGATCAATTGCTGTTGGAACCATCGGAAACCTTATCAACAGGTTTGGGCACCAACTCGATGGAAAGCTTTAACATGGAAATTCCCAGTTTAGCAATCGGTACCTGGCACATCAACAAATTGAAGACCGCCGTACTGGATCTAAGTTCGATCAATTATGCCTATCAGCAAATGGATCTGGAGCCTGTGATCGGGGTATTAGGCGGTGATATTTTCGCCGATTATGGTGCCGTTATTGATTATGCGAAAAAGACATTACGCTTGCGGGACCGAAAAATTAAGAGTAAGTAAGCCAGTAAGATATCCCGTACTAGACTGGTAAGCCTCCGGCTTGCTATACCAGAATCTCAATACGCAATACCAACTACTCAATACTACAGTTTAAAAAGCCGCTTATGGATATGCATCCGCAGGTAAGTATAATAGAGTAGCGCAATAACGATCCCCAGTCCACCCATCAGGTATAAGGTTGTTCGGAGACCACAATAACTCGCCAGGGAACCGATCATAAGTGTACCTATTGGAAAGATACCCTGAAAGGCCATGACATAATAAGAAATAGCCCGCGCCCGGTAGATCGGTATGGCATGCGTCTGAATATAGGTATTGATACTGGAATTTTGCATCATCATGGCAAAGGAAACCAGCATCACATAGACTAAAGCCATCTGTAACATAGTGGAATGCGCTAGGAACAGTAATGCTAGCCCCATCAGTGCAGCCGCTCCCATCACCTGATAGCGGAGATTCGTTCCCGATTTTAGCCTAGCCATATTAAATGCACCGATCATGGCCCCCAATCCGGCAGCACTTTCAAACCAGGAGAATATACGCTCGTCTCCATGAAACATCTCTTTCGCTATCGCGGGCAAGAGTGAGGTATAAGGAATGACGATCAAACTGGAAAAAGTCATGATAATAATCAAGGAAGAGATATGTGGTGAACGTTTGAGGTAGCGAAATCCTTCGACCAATCCCTCCCAGTTGCTACCTTTACTTAGTTGCACCTTTGTTTCATCCACCTTCATCATCAACAATGTAATGATAACGGGTACAAAACTGATAAAATTCAATGCAAAACAGACCAATTCACCATAGGTACTGAGTAAGATTCCACCGATGGCGGGTCCCAGCATCCGGGCAGCATTAAAGATGGTTGAATTGAGTGCTATGGCGTTGGGCAGATCCTTACGGTCGCCGACCAGATACATCATCAAGGATTGTCTACCGAGCACATCGAAGGAGTTGATGACCCCTTGTATCAGCCCAAGAACCGAGAGCCACAACACAGTCTCCAATTTGAGGTAAACCAGCAATGTCAGCATACCTGCCTGTATCATCAGGCCGATCTGCGTCAATAACACCAGTTTATATTTCTTATGTTTATCAACAAAACTTCCGATAAAAGGGGACAAGACCAAGGAAGGTAATAAGGAGATAAACTGAACGAAACCCAACCAGAAGACCGAACCGGTCAGTTCATAGACCAGCCAGCTGATTGCTATTCGCTGCATCCAAGTCCCCATGAGGGAAATTGCTTGTCCTATTACATGTAAACGGAAGTTTCTATAATGGAGCGATCTAAAAATCTGCATATATAAAGATAATACTATAAAAGTATAACAAAAAAGAACGGGAAGAGATTCTATTTTGCAAAAATAATGATGTAATTCATCGAAATAGATGTGTAATACTGGAATATAATCAATAACTTTGCACCTATTATTTTGAACATTAGAATAATCAAATAATTATCATTCAATAACATACACAATGAAATTTTTTATTGACACAGCGAACCTAGAGCAAATCAAGGAAGCCCAAGACTTAGGCGTATTAGACGGTGTAACGACCAATCCAAGTTTAATGGCTAAAGAAGGTATCAGCGGTGATGAGAACGTAATCAACCACTACAAAGCAATCTGTGCAATTGTTGACGGCGACGTGAGTGCTGAGGTTATTTCTACTACTTACGAAGAAATGATCAAAGAAGGCGAAGCATTAGCAGCTCTTGACAGCAAGATCGTTGTAAAAGTTCCTATGATCAAAGATGGCGTGAAAGCAATCAAATATTTCAGCAAAAAGGGTATTAAAACAAACTGTACATTGGTATTCACTGCTGGTCAAGCTTTATTGGCTGCAAAAGCAGGCGCTACATATGTATCTCCTTTTATTGGTCGTTTGGATGATATCTCTACAGACGGATTGGCATTGATCGAAGATATCCGTTTGATCTACGATAACTACCAATACCCAACACAGATTTTAGCAGCTTCTGTACGCCATAGCGCACACATCTTAGGTTGTGCTAAAATCGGTGCAGATGTAATGACAGGCCCATTATCAGCAATGTTAGCATTGTTAAAACACCCATTGACAGATAGCGGTTTAGCAACATTCTTGGCTGACCACGCGAAAGCTGCGGGTAAATAAAATAGACTATACTTCGGTATAGGTTTTGAACCGATAAGGGGAAGATGACAATAATCTTAACCTTATCGGTTTTCTTATGTGGATAAATTCCGTATTTTTGTAATTGATCTAAGGTTATAACGAATAAGTCCATGGAACAATCCAACACTGTATATCCAGAAATTCTGAAACGAAATAGTTTAAAAATCACCCAACCCCGGTTAAAGGTGCTTGAAATTATTTCAACGAAAGATTCGGCTATTTCGCAGCCGGAACTGGAGAAATTGTTGGGTAAGGATATCGACCGTGTGACATTGTATCGTGTATTGGCCAGTTTTGAGGAAAAGGGTATTATCCATAAGATCTTTGATCTACACGGAACCGCTACCTATGCCATGTGTTCCACCAACTGTTCCGAACATGACCATCATGACCAACATGTGCATTTCATCTGTCGGGTATGCAACTCGGTCTATTGTCTGGACGAAATTACATTGCCAAAAGTATCTATCCCCGATGGATTTAGCTTGGAGGCGATTGCCGTTAACGCGCTCGGCGTATGTAATCATTGTAAAAAATAAATCAAACCTACAGCTTCAAAACAATTTTCCGCTTGATCTGTCTATAATTTGGAAATCGGATTCACTCCGATTAGCTCGGCTATTGTACGGGTGAATGCTGATTTTTTTGTACCTTGTATCAATAGCGTAATCATACTGAAGAATGATTGCGCATAGCATTGGTTTATTGTACCTACGGGGTAATAACCGCTATTCGACACACTAGCTATCATACAAATGACTTGATGGCTAATACAAATGAGTAAATAATAAAACGAATGAAGACAAGAAAAGATAATCCCTATAAAGAGGTATTAACCCAACTGATCATCGATATTTTCGAAAAATCAGGAAACAAGCCCCTCAACTATAAACAAGTTTCTTCCAAATTGAATCTGACGGACAACGATTCCAAAGTTGCCATTGCCGATATTTTACAGGAAAATGTACGAAGCGGACTTTTTGTGGAAGTAGAGCGCGGAAAATTTAATCTGAAACAAATTAAAGTATATGTCACCGGAAAAGTGGATATGACAGCAGATGGTTCCGCTTATATTATCCCTGAGGATGAATTTGAAAACGATATTTATATTGCGCCGCGTAAACTAAGACAAGCCCTGCATGGCGATATTGTCAAAGTACACACTTTTGAGAAAAGAAAAGGTGGTCGCAAAAAAGAAGGTGAAGTTATTGAAATCCTACAGCGGGCCAAAACCGACTTTACCGGAACAATCAGCATTTCAAACAATTTCGCATTTTTTATCGCCGATGATCGCAAGATGTTGCACGATATCTTTATTCCACTGGACAACCTGAATGGTGCCAAGGACAAAGAGAAAGTTGTGGTTTCGATCATTGATTGGCCAAGTGGCAGTAAGAATCCGGTAGGAACGGTCAAACATGTTCTGGGTGTCAAAGGCGAAAACAACACCGAGATGAATGCGATCTTGGCAGACTACGGCTTCCCATTGGAATTCCCGAAGAAGGTAGAAGAAGAAGCCAATAAAATCACGGAGAAAATCAGCAAGGAAGAGATTGCCAAAAGACGTGATTTCAGAGGGGTCACCACATTTACAATTGACCCTGCAGATGCCAAAGATTTTGACGATGCCATATCTTTCCAAAAGCTGGAGAATGGCAATTACGAGATCGGTGTACATATTGCCGATGTATCGCATTTTGTGATTCCGGATACCGAGTTGGATAAAGAAGCTTTTAACCGTGCGACATCAGTCTACTTGGTTGACCGTGTTATTCCAATGCTTCCGGAACGTTTGTCCAATGGCGTATGTTCATTACGCCCACATGAAGACAAACTTTGTTTTTCGGCAGTATTCGAAATGGACGAAAAAGCTACTATTCATGAGCAATGGTTTGGCCGCACGATTATCCATTCGGACAGACGGTTTAGTTATGAGGAGGCACAGGAAGTTATCGAGACGAAATCCGGTGATTTCAGCCATGAGATCTTAAAATTGAACGAGCTCGCTTATATCCTTCGTGAACGTAAGTTTAAAAATGGAGCAATTTCCTTTGAAAGTGAGGAGGTTAAATTCACTTTGGATGAGAATGGCAAACCTACAGGTGTATATACCAAAGTACGTAAAGATGCCCACAAGTTGATCGAAGATTTTATGTTGTTGGCCAACCGCAAAGTGGCTGAGTATATCGGTAAGCAAGGCCGTGGTAAAAACAAATTAACGTTTGTATACCGATACCACGATGTTCCGAACCCAGAGACGTTGACTACATTTTCGCAATTTGCGGCACGTTTTGGCCACAAGTTAACCATTAAAACAGACAAGGAAACTGCGAAATCCCTCAATGCGATAATGACGAAGATCGAAGGTAGCAAGGAACAAAATATGCTGACCTCCCTGGCGGTGCGTTCAATGGCCAAGGCAATCTATACAACGAAGAAAACAAGCCACTATGGATTGGCATTTGACTATTATACCCATTTCACCTCCCCTATCCGTCGATATCCGGATGTGATGGTGCACCGTCTTTTGCAGTTCTACCTGGATGGTGGTACAAAGGTCAATGCCGAGCACTACGAGAAAATGTCGGAACACTCTTCACAAATGGAGAAAAAGGCAGCGGAAGCGGAACGCGCATCCATCAAATACAAACAAGCGGAATACCTGCAAGATCAGATCGGTACAGAATATACGGGTATCGTATCGGGTGTGACCGAATGGGGTATGTATGTGGAGATTGAGGAGAACAAGTGTGAGGGTATGGTACGTTTACGTGATATCACGGATGATTTCTATGTGCTAGATGAGAAGAACTATGCCATTATTGGCCAACGGAAGAAAAAGAAATTCCAATTGGGTGATGAGGTTCAGATCCGTGTGAAGAAAGTAGATCTGGATAAACGGCAGATTGATTTTACGTTGTTGTCGTAATACAATCTAGTTAGACATAAAAAAAACGTATCAGCGTTACTGATACGTTTTTTTTATGTGTTGTATTGAAGAAGCTTATTGTTTGGTTCCATCAAATTTAAAAGTTGTTTCACCCTCAGCTAACGGCTTAGATAAATAGCTAACAGTCTTGTTTTTAATCTCGTACAAAAACATTGCTCCGGGTTCGGTAGCTGCTGATTGTATCGAATAATCCGCACTATTTGTTACGCTAAATTCACGAGAAGGCAGTTTCAATGAACTATCTTCCACCTCAACTTTAATACGATTATCACCCACTTTGGTTACTTTAATGGTCTTATTAAACTTCTCACCAACTCCTACGATATCCAAACTTCCTTTATACGTTCCCACTGCTGCATCGATGCTTCCACCTGTCTGAGGTTGATTATCATCATCTTTAGAACATCCCACGAAAGCGAACGCTACCAGCGCCAATACTACTGCATACATTAATTTCATTTTCATAATTTGAATACTTTAATTTGTTTTTACTAAAAAATTATATCTTCGTTTTTAACAAATGTCTTGCCAAAAGAACGCAACAACATGCAGAATAGACAATATACTCAGAAACCAGTAGATAGTCCATTTCAAGAATTCGCATCCTACCCATAGCTACCGAACAATAATAGAGCGACTTAACTGAATTTCTCGTTATGTTCCTTTTTTATTGCGCACCAATTAAAAAAAGTCCGCGGGCAAATCCGATTAAGGACGAAGCAAACAAATAAACAGGCTTGCTGTTCAATTAATCTCCATACGGAATAGCAACAAAGCCCCCTGTTGAAAGATCTGCAGGTCGGTATGACAAGCGCAAAGGAAAATCAACGGGCATATTACCCGGCTTAACAACGTGATTTTGCGTCCTGTCGGTGTCATGTACCCGAGTAAAATATCACTTCTCCCAACTGTCTAAGAGTCTTGGACGGGTGGCGAAGTGCTTTCGGCAGGTGAGTAAATGAAAATTCCACCCGACTAAATCATCTAGACCATGGACAATATACAGAAGAAGGAGCGCGAACTTGTCAACCCATGTGGGGAAATGGCTTCGCTTCAGGGAAAAGAGAGTTTCCATTTCGAAAAAATAATCTAAATTTTATATACTAACTATTTAATATTCAAAACGAAATCAGTATCTTTGCGAACTTAAAATAATTTAGGTATCAAATTTATAAACAAAAACAGGTAAATGCCTACTATTCAACAATTAGTTAGAAAAGGTAGAGTAGCTCTGGTTGATAAGAGTAAGTCACCAGCGTTGGACTCATGTCCACAGCGAAGAGGTGTATGTACACGTGTATATACTACTACCCCTAAAAAACCAAACTCAGCAATGCGTAAAGTAGCTCGTGTACGTTTAACAAACGGTAAAGAGGTCAACGCTTACATCCCTGGAGAAGGTCACAACTTACAAGAGCACTCGATCGTATTGATCCGTGGTGGTCGTGTTAAGGATTTACCAGGTGTGCGTTACCACATCATCCGTGGTGCATTAGATACTTCAGGTGTAGCAGGTCGTAACCAACGTCGTTCTAAATACGGAACTAAGCGTCCTAAACCAGGACAAGCAGCTGCAGCTCCAACAAAAGGTAAAAAGAAATAATTAAACGGAGGAAAGAAAAATGAGAAAATCAAAACCGAAAAAGAGAATCATTTTACCTGATCCAAAGTTTAACGACGTTCAGGTAACACGTTTCGTAAACAATATGATGGTAGATGGTAAAAAATCTATCGCTTATTCTATTTTTTACGATGCAGTAGAATTAGTAGAACAAAAAACACAAGAAAGCGGTTTAGAAGCTTGGAAAAAAGCTTTGAACAACGTTATGCCTGCTGTTGAAGTTAAATCACGTCGTGTAGGTGGTGCTAACTTCCAAGTTCCTATGGAAGTTCGTCCAGACCGTAAAATCGCTTTGGGTATGAAATGGTTAATTTCATACGCTCGCAAACGTGGTGAAAAAACAATGTTTGAAAAATTAGCAGGAGAAATCATTTCAGCTTCTAAAGGTGAAGGTGCTGCTGTTAAGAAGAAAGAAGATACGCACAAAATGGCGGAAGCTAACAAAGCGTTCTCACACTTCAGATTCTAATTTTGAAGACATTCAAAAAAATATGATTACACCGACCTCAGATAAACGAACAATCTTTTATCAAGGTCGGTGTACTTATTTAACATTACATTTAAACACATAAGGCCCATAAGGCCAGCTGCTTAAAAATATTATGGCAAGAGATTTAAAATTCACTAGAAATATCGGTATCGCTGCTCACATCGATGCTGGTAAAACTACAACAACTGAGCGTATCCTTTACTACTCAGGTGTAAACCATAAATTGGGTGAAGTTCACGAAGGTGCTTCAACAATGGACTGGATGGAGCAAGAGGCTGAGCGCGGGATTACAATCACTTCTGCTGCTACTACAGTTTTCTGGCAATACCGTGGTAATAAATACCAAGTAAACGTAATCGATACTCCTGGACACGTGGATTTCACGGTTGAGGTAAACCGTTCATTACGTGTATTAGACGGATTAGTATTCTTATTCTCTGCGGTTGATGGTGTTGAGCCTCAATCTGAGACTAACTGGAGATTGGCAGATAACTATGCTGTTCCACGTATCGGTTTCGTTAATAAAATGGACCGTTCAGGAGCTGACTTCTTGAAAGTTGTTGGTCAAGTAAAATCAATGTTAGGTTCTGATGCTGTAGCATTACAATTACCTATCGGCGCTGAAGACACGTTCACTGGTGTTGTTGATTTAATTAACAACCGTGGTATCGTATGGAATGAGCATGATAAAGGGATGACCTTTACAGAGGTTCCTATTCCTGCAGATATGGTGGATGAAGTTGCTGAATACCGTGAGAAATTATTAGAAGCAGTAGCTGGTTATGATGAGACTTTGATGGAGAAATTCTTCGAAGATCCAAATTCATTGACTGAGCGCGAAATCTTAGATGCTTTACGTAAAGCGGTATTAGATAATGCGATCGTTCCTATGGTATGTGGTTCATCTTTCAAAAACAAAGGTGTTCAAACCATGTTGGATCTAGTAATGGAATTATTGCCTTCACCTCTTGATATTGAGGCTGTAAAAGGTACTAACCCTGATACTGGTGAAGAGATCACACGTAAACCATCTGTAAACGAGCCTTTCGCAGCTTTAGGTTTTAAAATTGCGACTGACCCATTCGTAGGTCGTTTATGTTTCATCCGTGCTTACTCTGGTAAGTTAGATGCAGGTTCTTATGTATTGAACACACGTTCAGGTAACAAAGAGCGTATCTCTCGTATCTTCCAAATGCACGCGAACAAGCAAAACCCTATTCCTTTCATCGAAGCTGGTGATATCGGTGCGGTTGTTGGTTTCAAAGACATCAAAACTGGTGATACACTTTGTGACGAAAAAGCACCTATCGTATTAGAGTCTATGACTTTCCCTGAGCCGGTAATCGGTTTAGCGATTGAGCCTAAAACTCAAGCTGACGTAGATAGATTAGGTATTGGTCTTGGTAAATTAGCTGAAGAAGATCCTACATTCGTTGTTAAAACTGACGAAGAAACTGGTCAAACAGTTATCTCTGGTATGGGTGAGCTTCACTTAGAGATCTTGATCGACCGTTTGAAACGTGAATTCAAAGTTGAGGTTAACCAAGGTGCTCCTCAAGTATCATACAAAGAGTCTATCAACGGTACAACTGAGCACCGTGAGGTATTCAAAAAACAATCAGGTGGTCGTGGTAAATTCGCGGATATCAAAGTTGTTATCTCTCCAGCGGACGAAGATTTCGATTTAACAAAATCACCTCTTCAATTCGTAAATGAAATCGTTGGTGGTAAAATCCCTAAAGAATTTATCCCTTCTGTTCAAAAAGGATTTGAAACTTCAATGAAAAATGGTGTATTAGCAGGATTCCCATTATCAGGAATGAAAGTTCGTTTGATTGATGGTTCATTCCACGCTGTCGATTCAGATTCATTGTCTTTCGAATTAGCTGCTCGTCAAGCATACCGTGAAGGATTGCCTAAATGTTCTCCAGTGTTAATGGAACCAATTATGAAAATAGAGGTTTTAACACCAGAAGAAAACATGGGTGATGTAATGGGTGACTTAAACCGTCGTCGTGGTCAAATGCAAGGTTTGGATTCACGTAACGGTGCACAAGTAATCAAAGCATTGGTTCCACTTTCTGAAATGTTCGGTTACGTAACCCAATTACGTACAATCACTTCAGGTCGTGCAACATCTACAATGGAATTTGATCACTTCGAAGAAGCTCCTCGTAACGTTGCTGAAGAAGTAATCGCAAAATCAAAAGGTAAAATCAAAGGTTCTGTTGAATAATAGAACTCAAGAATAAAGGAACAAAGATTGAAGGATATTATCTTTTATCTTTGTTCCTTAATCAAAAATACACACCGATTGCTAGTTGTGAATAGCTCTAATTAGCAATCATTTTAAATAAATAAAAATGAGCCAAAGAATCAGAATTAAATTGAAATCTTACGATTACAATTTGGTTGACAAGTCAGCTGAAAAAATCGTAAAAACAGTAAAACCTACAGGTGCAGTTGTTAGTGGTCCTATTCCATTGCCTACTGAGAAAAAAATCTACACGGTATTACGTTCACCACACGTTAACAAAAAAGCACGTGAGCAATTCCAATTGTGTGCTTACAAAAGATTGTTGGATATCTATTCATCAAACGCTAAAACTGTTGACGCATTGATGAAACTTGAATTACCTTCAGGTGTTGAAGTAGAAATCAAAGTGTGATAGATTTCAGTCACTGAAAACAAAAAGGGCCTTTCGTAAGAAAAGCCCTTTTTTCGTTTGTTATACTTTTTGCTTAAAACTGGTATCCAACACCTACTGAGAACACGCGATTTTTTAAGGACGCTCCGTCTAACCCAGCTAGGTCTACTAATCCCAAACCATATCCTCCATTTATTAAGAAGCCATTTGATAACTTATAACCTCCTAAAAAATTAAGTCCTGCATCAAATCGTTTCATTCCGTTGTCTCCAAATTCGATATCGACCGAGACTCCGTTCGCTTTCGCTTTTCCACTTAAAGCATATCCCGCATATGGGCCAGCTCCCAAAAATAAATTTCCTGAGCCCGCAGGGACATAATAAACAAAATTAACAGGTATTTCCAAATACATTAAATCTGTTTTCTCACCTTGTGATTTTCCCCCCTTACCTTGCAAAGAAAGCCCTGGTTGAATTGAGAAATTGTTTGCAATTGGTGCATCAACAAACCCCGTTACATAGAAACTAGTTGAAGCATCGCTGCTTATAGATCCACCATCTCCAGAAAATGTATATTTCGGAAAGTTAAGGCCCGCTTTAATCCCATAAGAAGTCTGTGCTTTGGCTCCAGCAATAAAACACAATGCTGCAGCGATTGATAGTAATTTTCTTTTCATAAAAAACAAATTAAATATAGAACTAAAATAGCGTATAATTTACTGAAATACAACTAAAGAAAAAAATAGACTAAGATCTAGTTTTAGATCGTATATCATATATAGCTTCTTTTAATTAAATTTATGGCCTACATTCCTGGTAGTTTTCGTTGCTAAAGCTTCCTTTGGCAGCAACTTTCCAGTCCTTGATACTTCTTTTATCATTTCTTCCAATACCTAGAAGTATATCGCAAAATCAGATCAGCCACCATCTTGTTGTTTTCTTCGTAATGCGAGTTAACGCAAATTCCAACTGCAAATCTTGCAATTTTCAAGCCCCTTTATTGTAATAAGCTTATGGACAAGTTATGGCTAACTTCGCCCTGCTCACGACTTGTAAAAAACATGTGAAAACAGTGAAAGCAAATTAAAAGGAGGACTTAACGTGGACTCACTGTGCAGTCAACCTACTTACAGGGCAAACTTGGTAATAATATGGTCTTAATTTAGTACCCAATAAACATTACGACCAACTGAAGCTTCCCATGAAACATCGAAGTGATTTAGACTTATTCTCCTCGTATTATTAAGATGAACCAATACGCCGAATTCCCTGCTGCTAATGGTGAATAAAAATACTAATAGTCTTATAGATCCAGAGTTGAACCGATAAAATCCATTTGTTTAAAAAGAAGGAGCTACTCCCAACCTAGCTCTATTTGACTCTTTTTTTACATCATCCTCATAAATGACAGCGCAAGTCTAATTGCTTCGACAAATTACTATCGAAAAATCAAGTTAAATTGTCATTAAAATAAACTTAATACAACAAATTAAAAACAAAATATTTATGTTTACGAAACAATTAAACTAAATTCAATTTAATAATGAGAAAAATTTTATTATCAGCTATTTTACTTTCCAGCACTATAGCCTGTAAGAAGGACAACCTCTCTTCTGAGAGCAAGCAACAGCAAGCCGAGCAGAATCTGCTAGATGCGAAATCGGTTTACAAACAAGAGTTTTCTAAAGCTCTTGCTAAAGCTTTAGCTTCCAACTCGGAATTAAGGGCATTTATAAAAAATGAGGCTCTTAAAAAATTTGACCAAGATTATGATGTTCTTTATCAAATGGTGAAAGATGAAGTGATCGGTGATAAGAAATTTAAAGATATCATTGCAGAACAATACGAAAAGAAAGAAAATTTAAATGAATTGGATCGCCTATATCCAACGCTTACAATTTTTGTCCCTAAGCTGCCAATGAATAGTTTTTCTGCTGAAAAGTGGGACACGCAAACAGAAATTCCTCAAGTGGCCTATACATTGAATACAACAGCCAATGTTCCTATTGTGAATGAGAAGGGTGAAGAATATATTTTAGAAGCAAAATATACCCCTTCATTTCCAGTAGTCGTTATAAAAGAGAACGAAGTAGTAAAAGTAAGCTCAGGCGCAGCTAATTCAACTAAGGCTTCCGCTTCTAATGGCAGCGAAGAAAAAGAATCAAATAAACATTTGTTAAAAGGCAGCTTATATACCTTCGAATTTTTAGATGAAGCATTCAATGGTTTAAACGACAAGAATCAAAAATCTTCATCAAAACTTAGAGCATCAACGATAAATGCATCTGCTATTGATTCTAAAATCAAACAAGCTTATGATACCTATAAAAACGCCGATGGGTGGCAACGAGATTATATATATTATGACATTACTCCCGGGCAACCAAAAGGGAAATTTAATTATGACTACCAAGAACATATAACATCTTTTAGTATGAACGACGCTAATAGTTTGGGATTTATTTCGGATCAAGATGGAGATCCTATTAATAATCCAAAATACTATGATCCAAGTGTAAAAGGAAATTTGCCTAGAATCCCGTGGATCGGAGACGCTTTTAGATTTAAAGTAAATATTTTAGTTAACTCAAAAAATGGAGCTGGCCCCAGTTTAGATAAATACTTTACTGTGGAAGCTCAAAATTTATATGATGCAAAATACAAAAAGACTGGAGTCAAAGTAGGGCCGATCATTGTCGGTAGTGGGGTTTGGGAACTCGAATCCATCTCTCCAAAAAAAGTACCTCTCAATATTCCTATATTTAACTGGGACCTTGCCGAATATGCGTCAACCATTAAGATAATCGTAGAGGAGGTCGACGACACAGCAGAAGAAAGCAGATCTGAAACCCGCGTAGTTAAATTCGCTACCAATTTTGGAATTGATGCTTCTTTAGGAAATGAAAAAGCTAAAATTGGATTAAAATTCGGGGCAAGCTTAGAAGAAGATAAAACATCTACAGTATCTTATAAAGTCACTAAACAAAGTGACCAATTAGGCGATGTGATTGTCAATTTTGCAGATAAGATTGCAACGGCTTTTGATGGATCGTCCTATACAACTAGAGAATATAGCTCGGGGATGTATACAATTGGTATTGAACCAAGAAGAGTTCAGTAACCAAACTATCTAAAAGAATTTACCCCCACATTTTAGGGATTAAAAAGTTAAGGGCAAACGGGAGATCAAAAAAGGAGTCTCCTGTTTGTCATTATCAACCAATCTGAACCAGCACTATTTGCTTGCTTTAATTAATATAGGAAAATATCCAAAATAGTGTAACAATCAAACAACCGGGTTAGAGATATTAGTAAAACTACTCCTTCGCCTCATTTTCAATAAACTTCTTCTCGATAGGATTTAAAGAATCGAATAGATCTTTGTAGACCTCATCTTTACTGTTCTCCTCCCCTAATAAAAATCCCCAAGGCTTAAGTTCTTTGATACGGTCCATGACGATCTTAACAATTGCCAAAATAGGAATAGCTAAAAACATACCCGAAATACCCCAAACCATCTCACCGATAATAATAGATAGCATGGCAAATAGCGAATTGACCTTGACCTTTGATCCTACAATTTTGGGGACGATAAAGTTGCTATCAATCATATGCACAATAATCAAAGCTAAGATGACCAGTACAACATGTGTAAATGATGATGTAGCGAAGGTAAGAATAGCGATAATAAGCATTGACGAGAAAATACCCACATAAGGTAGTACGTTGAACACCCCCGTAATTAAAGCCAGCAAGAGGCTATACTTGACACCGATCAGGGATAATGTAACAAAGACCAAAAGGGAAACCAAACTCATCTGGATTAACAGGCCAATTAGGTATTTTTTGACAACATATTGAATCTGATTAACCACGTCCAACACAATCGGACGATCGTCGACACGGTTGGCAAACAGCAGGAATTTAACAATATGCCCTCTGTAGATCAACAAAAAGAATGTATACAGGAATGTGAAGACAAACAGGATAAAAATAGAAGACAAGGACATGATAAATGTACCGAGAAACAGTGTTCCTGAATCAACAGATTTCGAAGCTGTTTTATTAATAAAGTCGATCTGATCTTTGTGCTGTATACCAAACTGCTGGCTAACCCAAGTCTGCAGCTTATCCACGCCATCCATAATCTGATGTTTAAAAGCAGGAAAGTCCTCTTTGAGCAGCGTCAGCTGCGAGGCCAGCAAAAAGAGGCCATAACCCAGAACACCAAAAAACAGAATCACGCTCAGTATTCCGGCCAATGTTCGGGGAAAACGCAACTTCTTCTCCATAAAATTGCTCAACGGAATCAACAGCAAAGCAAATAGAAGCCCTAAGATCATAGGGATAAGTATCGTGTCACCGATCTTCGCCAAATAGCCTAAAAGAAGGATACTAATTAATACGCAGGCTAATTTAACATAGAATGGTAAAGAGAGAAATCTTTTCATGTAGTATACTTTTGAATAAAAATAACAAATTTGGCGCACATAATTTTAACCCAATAAAAAAGTCCCTACAAATTGCAGGGACTTTCTCCTCATAATAAGTTTAAGTACTTATATTTCTTATAGTCCAAAACCGATGCCTATAGACCAAACTCGGTTTTTGGTTGTAAAATTAGAATTCGGAGCAAGATTTGTCAATCCTAAACCATAACCAGCATTAATCTGAAAACCATTGGTTAATTGATAACCTGCCAAGAAGTTTACACCAAAATCAGTACGTTTTAATTCATCTCCATCTCCGCTACCAAATTTTACATCTTCCTCAGTCTTAAGACCAGAATCACCTAAATTACCTTCAAACTTGTTTTTTCCACTAAGAGCGAACCCTACATAAGGACCTGCACCAATAAAGAAATTACCGGACCCACCAGTAGGCAACTTAGCAACTAAATTCACGGGAATATCCAAAGACATAATACTTTGTTTTACAGCAATACTATTGTTATTGTTAGTTTCAGACCATTTACCTCCTTTATTTTGCAAAGACAATCCCGGTTGAATAGAGAAATATGGTGACACAGGTGCGTCTAAATAACCTGTTACAAAAAAACCTGTATTCGATTCAGAACTTCCATTTTCCATTGAATATTTAGGAATATTTACACCCGCACGTAGGCCGTATCCCAATCCACCTTGTGCAAAAGCTCCTAATGAACCAAATAAAATTGCCGCAGATAATAATAGTTTTTTCATGTTTCCTAATTTAATTTACTTTGTTCTTTTTTATCATTTCCTCCCATATATTTCTTGTATGAGATTTCTGACAGTCTTATTTGCAATATCTATTCCAAAATCCATAAACTATTCATATCCACTTCAAAACAAAAGAAAAAACTCACGCCAGATTTTTTTTGAATGTCCTCTAAAAGATACAGTAGGTCGAATAAACTTCAACTTTTTCAACTTCTCCACTTACGATAGACAAGGTGATCCTAAATCTAAAGTGATACCTGTATTAAAAACTACCAGCTTGGTTTTCAGAATAATGTCCAAAAACAGAAAAGTTTTATCACAAAGATTTCTTAATTCCAATTATAAGTTTTATTTTTGCAGACCTTCAAAGGAAAAAAATAGGGTCGGATGGCCGAGTGGCTAGGCTGAGGTCTGCAAAACCTCCTACAGCGGTTCGAATCCGCTTCCGACCTCGTTTTATTTAAACAATAAAAATATTATCAAAATGGGAGTTACACGTTTAAAAAGAAAAGATAGAAGAAATAAAACTGTTTCACGTGTTGAAGTTCAGTTCTTGAAATTAGGAACTAACGTTGAGTTAGGTTCTAGATCAAAAATGAAAGCTGACAACCAAATCGTTAAAAACGATGCTATCTTAAATCAATTAGCTAAGTAAGCAAAAAGAAATTAGCAGCCTTTAAAGTTATACTTTAAAGGCTTTTTAATAAGTCTACCATTTGGTGGACTTTTTCTTTTGAGCTCATCCACTGTGCCTCATCCATTCCCTTGACCTGATCCTGCGAAAACTGCATCTTTGAAGGTTGGCTTTCTTTTGCCGAACTGTGTATAGCGATAGCTCCGGTTTCAGCTAATATCGTCCGAATATTGGAAGCATCCACCCCAGCGCCTGGCATAATGACAATACGCCCATTTGCCTGCTCGATCAATTGTTGCAGTAAAGGTGCCCCCGATAAAGCTGAATTTCTCAAACCCGAAGTCAGTATACGATCGATACCCAGAGCTATAACATCTTCCAATGCAGCAAAAGGATCTTCCACACGATCAAAAGCACGGTGAAATGTCACATGCATCGGACGCGCGGCATCAACCAAACGCTTCGTATTGATCTTATCCACGGTACCATCTGCATTCAATACGCCTATGACAACGCCATCCATGCCCAGTTCCTTACACAGTTCAATATCGGCGATCATTTCCAAGACTTCTTCTTCTGTATATAGAAAGTCTCCTCCACGTGGCCGAATCAGTACGTGTATACCGATATGCACAAGCTCACGCACCAACTTCAATTGACCATATGAAGGTGTAGTTCCTCCATTCTCCAAGTTTTGACAAAATTCAATGCGTGTTGCTCCTCCTTTTTCAGCTTCAATCGCCGAAGCGACTGAATTGGAACATATTTCTAATTGATAATTTCCGATTGCTTTCTCCTTCATTAAATTCAATTTTTAACCTGTTTTTATCCTTTGCGAATAACGCAAAAAAAAAGCAAATTACCTATTTTCTGATATACAGGGAATAGACTTATTCCAATAAAACTTTCATGCTTTCACGAGTACCAACAGCTATGAAAATCGACCGAAGGTTCATTCTGGCCTATAAACCGAGCGTAGCAAGCTCATTGATACCTTGATGAAAAAATAGAATCAATAAAAAATAGAAAATTCGGAAAAAAAAGTGAAATTTCGACCTTAGAGAAGCTGATAAAATGGGAACCGATTAACAGCTATATCACATTATCTAATCCGTAATAACACCGCAGCAGTCCAGTCACTCTCACCATGCTTATTGTACGCTCGTACACGAAAGTAAACCTGCTGGCCTATCTCAAATCCGCTTTTATAGGCTCGAAAAGAACGGCTGGTCTTCTCTTCAGGCCACCATAATGGTTCTCCGTCGGCTGTCAGTCCGGTCGCAAAACAGTAACCATAGAGCATATCTCTTCCTACTGGGGTAAAACCAAAGGCCACTTCCCCACTTACTCGCCCGTCCCTTAAATAAGCGGATGTCGGCATATCCGGCGTCTTACCCACCTTCTTTTCAGATAAAACAGGGAATCCCGACTGATAGAGTTTAACCAGATCTCCATCACACTGTATATTGACATAGTGAACAAGCTGCTGCATCAATTTTGCCAGACGCTCTTTACTTTCCCGTCGGGCTGCACGATAGTATTTTCCACCATTAGTGGCGGCAAGTATGGTATCATGATAATCCGAATGGGCCTCGCTAATCTTGGCTAAGGATGGAACAGGGGCCGGAAACAGCGCATTGTTTTTCATACAGGTCATAATCCGCTCAACAGCCAGTAACATTTCGGCATCGCGCATCCGAATAAATCCTCCTTTCGCTCGTACGTACTTCATAATAATCGGTTTATAACAACCTTTGCCTGAAAGCAACCGGTCTTAAACAAAAATAAGATTATCGCTGACAATCAATAAGCAATTTGATGAAAAATGTGATTATTTTTAACAATTTAGCAACAACTTCTTTTAGGAGATCAGCTTCTTTTTCAAAGAATCAATACACTTTTAGAAAAAGTTACACCCCTTTGCAGCATCACCCTATTACTATTCAGCTCACACTATCCTCTTCTAAGCAATAAGTAAACAGACTCCGCAATGGACCGATCCATCCACGGACAACTGCAAACAGTTTTTAGATAGAGCAAAATACTTCTTGTTTCACCCCGGCCACTATTTACAGCAAAGCACCCCCTTCTGAGTTATTATGGGATGCTTCTTGTTACGAACCAGATACTTGTACAAGATCGGCAACTAGTAATTGAAAGAAGGCAATCAAAGCGCGAAAAAGAGTAGTTTCTTCCTAGCATTAGGCGATCACTTCTTGAAAATCAACAACTATTTTCGTTTTGATGTTACGTAACATCTTTATAGTGAGCAGACACATTTTTCAGAAATGTAGATGCTCCTGGCAAATTACTGGATAGACTTTACGAAAAACCGACCAGAAGTAACATAACACGGTCTACTTTGAGCGTAATAACGCTTACAGGTCAGCAATTATTGATTACAGTTAGGGAAAAAGTGGATGCAAATACGAGCAAAGTAATCTGGCTCAGCGTAAAACAGGCTCATTCTGCAATAGATAAAGCTATCTTCCGCAAACAAACACACACAGTTTATACGAAACCATCTTTAATCATCCGACAAGTTTTCACACGCTCTCAAGAAGAAGTCACTGCTCCCAAAGAAGCGATTAGGGTGAACAAAAAAGTAATCAGTTCTTTTCTGAAAGGATCAGGTTCTGCTAAAAAAGTAGTAGGAATTGTAGGCGAACAGATCAGGGAAAGAGATCGATGACCCGATTTCAGTCCCAGTACCCCCCCTTTTCTTAAGAAAGTGTTCCTCTTTTTTAAGAAAGTAGTTAAAGTTCACCTCATGTTACGTAGCATTGCACGCATCATTAGATATTATTATTCATCACTAGGAAAACAATTCTCCAAACTATTTGTATATACCTTACATGCTTTTATTTAAAACATTAAGAACCAGCACCATATAAACTTTAAGTAAAATATCATGGCTATTATATCAAGAAATATGGAGACACAGGAACGGATCATCAGTACTTTTGAGGAACTCCAGTCCGCTATACATGGTCTAAAAAGCCAGATTGTTGAATTCGAAATGTTGTTTAACCAAGCATGTAATCGGCATATCGCATCTGATTTCAAAAAAGAATGGTTATTGGATCGTATTTCCTCCCGTCATGCAATGATTCTGACCCGACACGACAGCCTACAACTTATCCAGGAAACTGTCTCAGCCTACCGCGATTATGATGGGCTCTTTCTGGATCACCAACAGTTACTTCACAGCATCGAACTATTGATGCTTAATCACGCCGAAGAGGAAGAATATGAAATTGCGGCCATTATAAAAAAATGGCATGAAAAATTTGCACATGCAGTCTATTTCACCCCTGACTTCAGCTATTAAGTCATTGTTTTGTTTTACATTTGCGGCACTGTAAAATATATTGAATCATGCGCAAACCACCCGCTATAGTTGATCTACATGCCGATGCTTTCCTTGAAGATTGGGAAGACTATTCAGCTGACGAACTTATGTTAGAATCCATTGATTTCCTAAGATCCAACTTAGATGCAGCCATTTATTGGGAAATGAACGAAATCAAGTTTATTCACGGAAAGGGAAAAGGCACCTTAAAGAAAATGATATTTAAGGAATTGCAGGAATATAAAGAAAGTGGTTCAATAGACCGGTACTATACTTCTTACCAGAATGAGGATATTGTGGTTGTCGTCATTGGAGTTTAAAAAGAGACCACCTCAAGGGTAGTCTCTTCAATAAATCTTATGATTACTTCATTGCAGGTGTAACCACGACCTTACGGAACTCAACAGGTCCGTGGTCTCCTTGGAAATACAAAGGTCCTGGTTCGGCTTCCTTACTATCCAACGCACCACCGGTAATCCCCGGAATCTCTTGATTGCTGATCACTGTTTTGCCATTCGCTACAACAGTCACCAGACGTCCGACTAGCGTGATATCAAATGTCTGCCATTCACCCGCACCTTTATTCATCATCTCATTTGCTGCGAGGAAACCGTATACGCCAGCAAAAAGCACGGCATTCGGATGCGCATCTTTCGGGCTATCCTCAATCTGTACCTCATAGCGTCCTCTCAGATAGACCCCGCTATTGCTTCCCGCAGGGATTTTAAACTCAACATGCAATTTAAAATCTTCAAATTTTTGTTCCGAAACAAGATTAGAACCCGATTGCGGACTCGTCAGGATCCCATTTTTCACAACCCATTGGTTTGTTTTACCTGTAGCTTTCCAACCCGAAAGATCCTTTCCATTAAAAAGCTGAATTGGTTTCCCCCATTTAACGGCAGCCGTTCTTTTTAACTCAGGTGCACGTACACCTTTAAAGCGATGCGTTTTTCCATCAGGCTCTGTTATCGTGCCCTGCAATGTTCCATTTTGGATCTCACCTTCCACACTTAAGTTCATCTTTCCGCCTTCCCATTGTGGTGGTATCGCAAATTTAAATTTTCCATTTTCATAAAAAACCTGTGAAACAGGTCTTGCACTCCCCGAAGTACTCACATAGTGGCCTACTAGAGTCTTATAACCTGATAATTTCACTTCAAGCCAGGAAGGTGCAGGGGTACCATTGACGTCAACTTCAATATCCCATCGCCCGATCAGCTCTTTTCCTTCAATTTCTTGGTCTTGAACAATTGACTCCTTTATAGAATCTTTAGCGAAAGTTGCTTGCGGTAGCGCAGCAGATGCCAAAAGCACTAAAAGAAATGCCGCTTTTCTTTTCATATTGTTTATGTTTATATTCTAATTGACAATAAATTTCCAGCAATTTAACTGTTTCGGCTCTGGTATCCAAGGGATATCGTGTTAAAAAACGCTAAGAGTTCGCGTCCATTTGACCATATTAACGACAGAATACATACAATTTGGATTATTACGAGCGCATTGTGATAATAGCCAATTGATCACAAAGAATTTCATTCAACAAAAAAGGACCACCTTATAAGATGGAACGTTGGGCACAAAAAGAAAATGTAATTTCGAACAAATTATTACGCGACAATCAGCATTAATGTATATGAAAGCTCCCTTTATTATTCTACTCGTATTACTTTCTTTGCCGGGTTATCTCAGGGCGCAGAAAGATTCGAAAGTGGTTTTCCCGAAGTCTTCTTTTGACGTGGAACAGGCCAAACGCATGATCGGAAGTAATGGAACTGCTACACTAAAAGGTATGATTGCCGGAAAGACCAAGTACCTGAGCAATGTCGTAGAGCTTTATCCTTGCACCAACTATTTTTATGAATGGTATGAACTGAAGAAAAAAGATAAAAAGGGTAAAAAGCAGATCTATATGTCAGATGAGGCCTATAGTTATCGAATACTAACGCGGATTGACACGGATGGTTCATTTGGGTTCACAGGTCTAAATCCGGGAAAATATTATATCAATACTTTGGTCTATGAAACAAAATCTGGAATAGCGGAGCGACAGGTCGGAACCGAAACCATTAGAAGTTTTAATGTTTATGGACATCAATTATCTTCTTATGACAGGCCTATCATGGAAAAATACCAGTACTTATATAATACTGTAGAACGACTGGAGTCCTTTATCGAAATCTCGGCGGAAGGTCAGATTCTTAATGTATCACTTTAAAATCATTGCCATGTCTATCAAATTATTTGTCAGTTGCCTTTTATTGATTAACGTATTTTCAGCGGCAATTGCCCAAGAGGTAAAGATCCCCGATGCCAATTTCAAAAAAAGTCTTATCGCTCAGGGAATTGACAGCAATGGCGACGGAAAAATCCAGCTTTCTGAAGCAAAAAATGTAAAAGTACTATATGTAAATAAAGCCGGTATCACTTCGTTGGAGGGGATCAAAAGTTTCAGCAATGTGGAAGACCTTGGCTTCTATGAAAACGATATCAAAGATGTAGATCTTTCGGGGATGACAAACCTAAAATTTATTTATGGATTTGACACTCATATGGAATCCATGAATATTAAAGGTTGTATCAATGTACTTAACATTAGCTGCCATAAAAATAATTTACGAGAACTTGATGTTTCAGACCAGAAAAAGCTAATTGAACTCAGTCTTGGATTCAACCAACTGACACGTCTCGATATCAGCGGTCTTAAAGACTTAAAAAAAGTGCATGCTTATCTAAATCAGATTCAGGAATTCAAATTTGACAGTAGTCCGCAATTAGAGGAAATATGGATCAATGAAAACAGGATCAGTCACCACCTGGATTTAACAAAATTCCCAAATCTCAAGTTTTTTATAGCGTTTAAAAACCCTATTCAGTCAGTAAATATCGTTGGTCTGGAATTTCTAGAAGATTTCAGCTGTCATGGCTCTCATATCAACACCCTTAATTTAAGCGGCACAAAGCGGTTAAAAGAGATAAGTTGGTATTAAGAGATGGATCTTCTTTATCTATTTTTATTTCTAAGATTAAATAGATTCACCATTTTCAGATTAAAACATAAAGCCAGCTATTTCACAATAGCTGGCTTTAAACAACGCGCTTGCATTTATGCACTTGAATCTAAAAGTAAAAAATTAGGAATTTAACTTTAATCCAAGCATCGATATATTAATCCCAAATTAGACATAAAACCCTAGCCAAAATAATTAAAATCATTAAAACAGCGATTAAAATCCTCACTTGTCCTTAAAAAAAAAACCAAAAATCTAGTCATTTTTCAATAACTGATTCTCAAGTTACCATTTCAGGACGAATATATATACCATCAGTACCGCTAAACCTAATGGATAATAACACGATTAGATGCTCGCCATGGAATCAATGAACTGATAAGTATTACTGTGGCAATTCCACCAACTAATGGAGAACGGTCGGCAAAGAAAAAGCACAGTACATATAGCAACAACGCAATAAAGGTGAGCGAAAATGCAATCATCTTCAATCCAAATTTATTCTGATTTTTCAGTGCCATCTCTTCTTCTATATCAATCTGCTGTACAGCTTCCTTGCGTGCCGCTTTAGTTTGTTTGAGTGCGAGGTACTCTGCACTTATCTTCCCACGTGATTTCGCATACAGTTCGACACAAACCAACAAAACGAAGGGCAGTACAACTCCAAGCAGCATCTCGTTGGCTCGGCTAAGTTTATAGTTTATCAACAAAGGAAAAATAATCTTAAACAGCAGATTGACGCTTAAGCTAACAGCGGTTATATACACAGTAGCCTTTCCTGTCAATCGCTTTGAAAACAACGCCCATATCGGTGGTGCCAATAATGGTCCACCAGTAATGGCACCTATACTTAGGGTGAACTCGACTATTCCACCAATCAGTGGCACGATCAGCGCAACAATAATCATAAAAAACCCAAAAAACCAAGATGATGCGCGAGCAATAAACATCAGCTTTTTTTCTGAGGCTTGTGGATTTAAAGTTCCTTTATAGATATCGTTTGTAAAAACAGCCGATACAACATTTAAGGCCGTATTTGCGGATGCCGAAGTCGAGAAATACATTCCCGTCAGCATCAATCCAAGTAATCCTGCTGGGAGCACCTGCTTACAAACCATGATGTAAGCCGTTTCTGTCGCCAAGCCGGTCAAATCCGGATTGATGGCTTTGTAAACCATTGGCGGAATCATCCACAAAATCGGGCTAGCAATATACAATGCAGCAAATAAATAAGCGACCTTGGAAGCTGATCGTGGCGTATCAACACTGGTATACCGTTGTACAAATGTCCAGTTGCCCCCAATATAAAAAATATGATACAACGCAAAAGCTAAAATAAAACCCCAGGTATATTCACCGTTTACAACATTGAAGAAATCATCTGGCACTTTGTCCAAGAAGGACTGTACACCACCCACTTCCTGAAAAACCAATGGAATGACAATCACAATAGCTGCTGTCAGGACGACAAACTGTAGAATATCCGTCACCATTACGGCCCACAAACCGCCGATGGCGGTATAGGCAATCATTAAGATGCCCAGCACAATGGTAACTGGGATCAGGGGATAGTCCAGCGATTCGGAAACAAGTTTGGCGACAGAATATAACACGGAGCCCTTGAGAAATACCGAAACGATCATGAAGACATAGATGTAACACTTCTGTACAGCACTTCCTAGGCGTTCTTTAATAAACTCCGCCGCTGTAAGATTTCCTGTGGCCTTCCATTTGGGTGCCAGATAAAGCCCTGTAATCAGCCCACCTATACACATGGTCCACTGGATGGTAATCGCTACCCAGCCATGACTATACGCTATTGAACCCCAAGCGACAAAGGTACCTGCTGAAAAAAAACTCATAAATAGGGACATTCCCCCTATAAACCAAGGCACGGATTCACCTCCAGCAAAAAAGGACTTCAAATTTCTTCCAGTTCGTGAAAAGCTTATCCCAACCAGCATGATGAATACTGAAAAAACGATTATGACTACTGTATCTATCATCTTGTATTGACTATTAAATTACTGAATATTATCATATTATAAACTATGCGTAACACCTGATAGCGAAAACGGCTGCTGGTACATCTGGAGAAGGGTGTTCAAGAGATATAATCAGCTCATCTGTAACACAAGGTTCCGGAAGTTCTATCACATTTCTAGTCTGAAAATTTGCCCGCTGCGTGTAAATAATCTTTCCATTTCCATCTTCAATGCTATAATTCCTAACACAAAATGGCATCACGGTCTCAGGATGGGTCATTAATACCGATTCCATCGCGTGATCCCAATCGGTATCAAAATTAACTTCGATCCTTCTTATACGCTGCTTCTGCTTCCATTTAATCGAAATTATTGGCTGTTGATCGTCCGTTGCTGCAACCCAGGCATTCGGACGAATTGTTGGCCGATCAATCCCATTACGCACATTTTCGATCCCAAAGACGGACAGTCCCGATGATAGTTGAATGGCGAGATTATGTCCTTCGGGCCGACGTTGTGGGGTCCAAAATTCAAATGAATCTACTCCAGATTCCGACAGTGCTACTTGTTTACCATTATTTGAAACGGCTTTATTCACTCCATTAAAAACAGAAAGCAATCCAGATATTCGCTGCAGGGTATAGGCCAATCGCACATGTTTGTTTTGGAGAAACGTAAGGAAAACATATTGATCCTCATATATCTTCAATCCAAAATCCAATGTTACTGTCTGAATACCAGGTTTTACACTAATTTTAATTTTCCCTAGCTCCTGATCTGGCGTAAAACCACCTTTCCTTTCACTACTTCTCAACTCGACTTCCAATATTGTTGGCTGCATCGCTTCAATCTCCAAAAGAAAGATAGGCAATGCGCCTGCAACTACAGGAAGAAGTTGTGCTGCGGAAATGTCCAGATTTTTCCACAAAATATTTTCTTTGAAGAATCCTTTAAAGTCCAAATTGCTCGAAGAAGTGAGTTCTGCCTGTTGTACAAGATCGCTGTTATCAGACAAATGAAAACCAGGGATATACTGACCAGATCGTTGCAGTTCTTTTTGCAATTCCGTCATATAATAGGATTGACCAACTTCTCGTGGTGCAAGTTGGTGCTGAACACATAGTTTTGCCGCTATCGCCACAGCCTGCGCAACATAAGCACATGTCGCCATTACCCGAGTCGCACCAAATGCGACATGGGATACGCTGATCAGACGTCCCGCCAAAAAGAGGTTTTGGATATTACGACTATATAAACAACGATAAGGGATATGGAAAACACCTTTACTATGCCATTGGTTGCAGGGCTGACGGTCGCTAAAGACACCATCCGCAGGATGCAGATCGATGGACCAGCCTCCATAGGCTACGGCATCTGGATGTTGACGCTGCTCGACCACATCCTTTTGTGTCAGGATATAATCGCCTTCAAACCGACGACTTTCTCGCTTTCCGGGAACCATTCCAACCCACTCCAATGTCAGCGTGTCGGCTTCAGGAAATTGTCCTGAATTTTTGATATAATCCCACACACCATAGATGATTTTCCAAAGTTCCCATTTGATCTCTTCGGTATCATGTACAGTATCTAGACGCCCCCCATATTCCACCCACCACAACTTGCAGCCATGTTCTTTGGCATTGAAATTTTTGAACCGTGGTATTTCTTTGGTAACATCCATGGCAAAAGCTGGGGCAGTATAAGACACAGATTTTCCGACATCTTTGGTATAGAAATAAAGGGTATGGCCCAAAAGCTCACCATAGGAAGTATCTGGTGCCATAGCCTCATCAAATTCTTCTCGTGTTTCAGCCCCCATGCGAAAAGCAGCTCCGGAGAGAAAACCAATTATACCATCTCCGGAAGCGTCGCAAAATAAAGATGATTCAAGGGTATATTGTGTGGAGTTCTGGCTGCAAAAAGCAGTTAATGATTTGATCCGTTCACCAGCTTCTTTGTGGACTTCATAGACACTGGTATTAAGCAACAATCGGATGTTGGGTTCTTGTTTTACCTTGTCAAGTAAAATCATATCCAATATAACGGCATTACCCTCCGGATTGCGATACACATTTTCAACCAATATTTCGTCAATAACCCCACCTTCTCGACTCCAACGATTGTTGTTACCCATATGGGAAGTGGCACCCAGTATCCACAACCTAACCTCACTGGAGGCATTCCCTCCAAGTACAGACCGATCCTGTACCAACACGACACGCAAACCTTGCCTAGCTGCTGTAATCGCAGCGCACACGCCAGACATACCACCACCCACAACCGCTAAATCGGCGGTAACAACTTCATTCTTTAATGTTCTGGAGATTCCCCCCTTGCTATAAATCATATATACTTTCTTTTTTATCTAGTTTATCACCTTAGTCCCCCTTATACTGGGGCAAATTCGTCTATTTTATAAATTTGGAAATCACATCTTTCCAGATAGTGTATCCTTCAGCTGTCAGATGCAGACCATCTTCCCGATAGTATGCTGATACTAAATCACCATTGACATCCAGCATTTTGGAATATACATCCGCATAGGCAGTTCCAGACTGTTGTTCTAAAAACTGTTTAATGCGCGCATTAACCTCCTCGATCTGTATTTTATCTTTCAATCGGCGCGGTGAAGGTTTGATGGAGATATAAATTATTTCAGCTTGCGGTTTGGTTTTTCGTATTTCACTAAACAAGGCAGCGAACTGCGCTACAATACGATCTGTAGACCAATGCAGCCCAATGTCGTTGTCGCCTTCATAAATAAAAATTTGCTTTGCATTGTATGGTGTAATCAATCGGTCTCTATAGGTATACAGATCGATTGTCTTGGTTCCAGAGACCCCTCTATTCAGCACAGCCCGACCGACGAAATCGTCCTTTAGTGTTTTCCAATTTTCGATGGTCGAACTACCTACAAATAAGATGACATTGTCGGGTGGTGGATTTTGCTTATCCAGACGTTCATAGCGCTGTATCTTCTCCTCCCATTTCTGCTGCTGTGTCAATACAGTTTGGGCATTGGTAAACGATATGCCCAAACAGAGGGACAGACAGCTAAATAGCTTTATTAATTGAGTTGCTTTCATCTAATTATTTTTTTATTCATTAATCGATTTCCCCCTTTAAGACATTATTCATAAGTATTTATTTCCAATGCTATTCATGAGCTCGTTTACTCATTAAATTGGTATTCTAAGGTATTCGTGGGCTCAATCTTTCGGTTCACTCGGTTCACACTACCCTTGGTGATATATCTGTGGTCTCATGTCTCCTATTTCTTGTTTTCTAGTCGTCTTTAAAATTGGTTTCCCACGTAAGAGTATCCGTCCTAAATAAATTACAGAGGAGTCATATTTTGCAGGATGTTGAACAATATCCTCTTGTTGAGATGGCCCCAAAATCAGCCGCTTATCTGCTTTCAATGATGATATACGAAAACTGATTTCATGCTTCCCTTGTGGCAATTTGATCAAATCATATTGACCTCTATATCGATTATTACAGTAGGCATTAAAACGATTCAATGGGGTATTACCGTTATCCCTTGTTATTATTTCATAGGGCTGAAAACTATCTGATTGCAATTTATGTAGGTTTACTCGATGGCCATCTACCCAGACTTCAAGCTGTCCCACCTCAGGTCCACCGATATCAAATAGACCAAATATATCGCCTTCAAAAGCGAATGAACACTGCGCTCCCTCTTCCCCAGCTACCATCACCGTATCAAACCATCCATTGAACGCCTTTAGCTTGGATTCTTTTGTTGAAATCGCCCCCCATTTAACATCAAAATCAGCAATATCGTCGGGTCTGTACATCCCCGCGATATCCCATTCGGAAGAAACTAGCGGTTTGGGCAATGGATGAGACGCCGGTCTTGACAATCCTTTCATTTTGTCAATTCCACGAGCAATGGCCGCTGCATATAGATTGCCTCCGGCTTTAAGCGGATGGATACCATCAGTTGAAAATAAAATGCGTTCTCCAGCAGCTTGCGCATCTCCCTTCCATAACAACTTATCCTGAAATTCCAGATGGGAAATCTCCATTCCCAGATGTACTGTAGGAATACGGTAATGATCGGCTAATGCTTCCAGGGCTTCAATATGTAACGGTATTTTTCCGTTGCGATATAGTTTGGTTTGCCCTCCCAAAATGGCATAAATTAAACAGATATCGGTATGATGGTCATGCTGGATAATCTGTCTGATCATTCCCTCCATGCCCGCAGCATAAGCACCATTGACTGCAAAGTCTATGATAACCAGATCGGGATGCTGTGTCAATACCTGCTCCTGAATTCTAAAGGCTCCCAGATCTGTACCTGTACCAGATACGCCGGCATTGACCCACTTAAATTTGGTGGATGGATAACGTGCCTGCAAATAGGTGGAAATCTGCATTCTGTAACAATAATTTGCCTGTGTCAGACTTCCACCAATAAATGCGACGGTCACATCTTGACCATTGGTAATTTTAGTAAGAAAATTAGGGATACCACCGCGCACTATACACTCGTCATCTCGCTCAAAATCGCTTGGATGAATAAGTTCCTCTTTATCGAGATCCACAGAAAATAATAGCTGCGAGGCGGCACCCTGCGAAGCTGCAATCTTATCGAGCTCCCGGATATTCTGCGCACTCAAATCAGTCATTGTAAAAAAAAGCAATAGGATCGTTATGATTAATTGATAGCTACGCATACCATTTGAATACAAGTCCTCGTAAAATATTTTTAACATCAATCTACAACCGTGATATTCGAAGTAAAGGAATTCGCGACGATATCAGATTGCAACATATTCCTGCCCCCCACTTTTACATTTTTGAAGGTCACGTCTTTAATCATATGCTCCGCATCATAGCCCTCGAAAGTGGCCGCTGTGGCACTGCTGACACAATCAATAAATCGAATATTAGAAATGGTTCCGGGTCTATAGACTGGATTTGAATTCGAGTTCTGCTTAATATACATCAACACGAATCGTGTATTTCCAATGGTCTCATCACGGATCCCTTCGAAGGTGATATTCCTCACATCGGCCCAATCCGAATGTGGTATCGCCACAGAATGACCTCCCCAAGTCATTTTGGCTATATCAATATCCTTGAATGTGAGCTGTTCGACACTACTGGTTTCCAATGAAGAACCTATACGAATACCTACACCCACTTGGTTTTTCCAGATCATACAGTCGTGGGCGCTACAATTTAAAAGTGGTGTTTCACCATCTGCAGCCGCATTTGTTGCGTGCCAACCAAAACCATCATCCCCCGATCCAATAAAACAGTGGGAGAAATGCACATCTTGACATCCTGAACCTAAATCCAAACCATCATTGTTCTGCCCAAAGCTCAGTAGGTTAAGATGGGATACGTTGACATTCGACGAATTGACCATATCCACTTGCCAACCTAAAGCGGCATGCCGGATGCCAAATCCCCTAAGTTCCACATTTTGACTACGGTAGACCTTGACAAAGTTTCCAGCGACAGGAGCGGTACGATCATCAATATAACCTCGACCGATCAATTTGACATTAGACACGTTTTCTATCAATACCTTTCCTCTTAAAATCGCTCCCTCTTCTAAATAATAGGTTTTATTGGACTCAAGTTTAAAAACTCCGTTTACGCCATGATGTATCCCCTTGGCAAAAACAACGGCCCCAGGTTTATACGCACTGTAATCGGGAGATCCAAATAATAGCAAGGGTGCTCGACCAGGGATAGCTAACGCATAATTGTAATATTCCGGGAGGGTAAAGGTCAATTCGTTGCCATTCTTCACAACCGGTATATTCAATCTTTTAGGCGAAAGCGTAAAATTTGAGAATGCACTGCTACAAATAATCTTGACCTGCGTACCGGGCACATAATTAAACAATGCGGTATGTACATCCGTTTGTCCGCCATTTTGGGCCAGATCATAACAGGTTTCTTGCCATACGTCCAAGGTATCATTGTTGACGATAACCTGATAAGCCAGACTTTTCACCATAGGTGAATCCAATTGCCCGGCAGCAGACGCCATTCGTGCAAGTTTATGTTCTACTTGTTGTTGACTCTGCTGCTCATTTTGCTGTAAGCTCTTTTCGATCCCTGTACAACTTAAAAACGTAAACATTAGTCCAAAGAATCCTGGTAAAATCCAACAGTTTTTTAAATGTTTAATGTTGCTATTCATACTATTAGTTGATTTTAAATGGTTATTGATAGTTGATTTTTATTACTTTTAGTCCCGTTGCTGGCAGGGTGATTTTCCACCCTGGAGATGCTGACATTCCGATTTCATTCTCCCCATTGGCATTGAGAAGAAAAGCCTCCCGCTGCTCTGATCCAAATAGACGCCAGGATTGACCTTTATCCACCCTGAGTTGAATCTCCTGCTGATCCACACTATTGTTTAGCAAAACAATATAGAGCTCCTTAGTATCACTGTTCGTTGCCAGGATATAATCTATCTGCGCATTATCGAGGCTGATAAGTCCCTTTTTCATTTTCAAATCGACAGACCTGCCAAATATTCTCCCTTTATCAAAGCCATAACTGCGGTGTGGCCCAACTTTAGGTGTTATAAATCCACTCGGAAAGGAAATTTTACCATTGGAACGAACCGTTGCTTCGGAGAGCAGATAATCGGTAATCCATCCCAATTGCCACCAGGCATGATGTGGAAATGGCCCGGCCCCTTTATTCATTGCATCCCAGTAATAGGAAGCGACTCCGGTATTGGCATCCACAAAAGCATCCCGTCCCCAGGCTGCAGCTCTTGCCATATCTAGCAATAAACTATCTTTCGTCTGTGCATACAGTCTTACAAACAGCCCCGCATGACTCGATAACAGAATAGGGCCATGATGATTTGCAGAGCCCATAATACCTCCATGTTCAAATCCCAGCCCCGCTTGACTGATTTCCCAATCTTGACGAGCGGTCCCATTCACACGTTTGATCTCGCGAGAGGGGATCGGATGCGTATAGATCGAAGTTGTATAGTATCTGGTGACCTGATAAGCTGCTGCTTGATAGCGTGGATCCTTGGTCAATGTATACATATCGAGGAGGGCTTGTATAGACTGTGCTGTTGCAAAATCAGGTGCAAATCGCGTATCACCACAGACACCCAGGAACCATCCTTTTTTTGCGGCATGTTCGACAAACCAGTTTGCGGCCCTAATTGCTCCAGCTCGATATTTTTCGTCCTTTAGCAACTGATGCGCAACCAAGAGTCCATAAAATGTTGGTCGGAGATCGGATAGGTCCTCAAACATGGGACGACCTGACTTATTATCATATGCAACCTCCCAGTGTCCATCGGGATGCATTGTTGACAACAGCCAATCTGCGGCTTTACGCAAGGCTTGTTTAAGATCAGATCGATCTGGTTCAAAAAGCAATATATTGCCGATATCCATCAACATGTAATAGCTGGTGCCAATGGGTTCGCTATACGGCCCCCATTCTTCGGTAAACTGTTGACTGCGATATAGGTAATACTGCCCGGCAGCTGATCCATAAAAGAACCCGGGCTCTCGCTGTTGTTGCTGCAACTTGAAGTTTAGGGCTGCAGGGAGTCGTTGCTGTTTGAGTGTGGTATCTCCAGTCAGTCTAGCCAGCATCCACATCGCACCATAATCAGAGTTTTTCATGGCATCTTTTGCAGATCCATACACGCCACCCAGATAATCCTGAGCACCAATCACCGTATTCCTGTCATTTACGGTCCGCCACTTGGAAGTGCTATCTGCTAAGACATAATCATACATCGCGTAAAGGCGATCCGTTAAGGAACGATTCGTCTCTTTCAATTTTAAAAAATTACTAAACTTATAAACATCTTTTATCACATGCCCTAGGACATTGTACCACGAAGTTTGCTGAATTGTATATCGAAAAGAAAATGTGATCTCTTGTCCTTCGTTCAAGTAAGAGCCAGCCTCACCCAGTACTGGATGATAGAGTGTCGGTGAAAGCTCGTTATTTCTATTCATCAATGACAATCCAAGTTTCCAGTCCGCATGAGTCTTTGTATCATGCAACCAGGGATCCCTTGCAGTTCCGGGTTCAGCTACGGTCGCTAAGGTCACTCCAGATTGTGTCGTTAACAGCGCCGCTAATGTAGAGGCTGTACGTTCACGGACAATGACCGGACGATCAGGGATACCATGTCCGTAAGCGTAGGCATCCACAAAGTCAGGATTGAGCGCTGCTCCTTGGAATAATCCCGGAATCACCGCCCACTGAAACTGCTTGCGATCACCAATCGCTAGTGATGGCGACGACAGGGAATAATAACCGCTTTGTTTCGCTTTTAAAGTCATCTGTACACGGATATCATGCGTATGATCTGGATCAAGGTTCCATTCTTCTGACAGGGCAATTTTTTCGTTTTCGTATTGAAATCTCAACCCCGAGGGTGAAGCTGAAGCCACTATAGTCGGCTGATAGTGTAATACTTCACCAGCTGTATTTAGGCTTACAGGTGATAAACTTTGCGACCAGATTGGAATTACATAACGATATTGAGAGTCTGGAAAATGAATGAGCTTCCCATCGTGATCATAAACAGTCGCAGATTTATCTAGTGGCTTATGTTTAGCGTAAAGGATCGTTCGCTGCTGAGTCGCCATCGTTAGCTGTTTTTTTCCTCCCGCTCCATCTTTCAAGGCGAGGGATTGAAGCTGATAGCCATTTTTACCCTCACGCCAGATCAGTTGCAGCACACTATTTTCTAGGTGGACATCAGCCCCGCTTTGTGCGAAAACACTTGCGAAGCATAAAAATGGCAGTATCATCATCGTCTTCCATACCCCAGCGCAATGACTGTATCGTCTATTTAACCGTTGCATATCGATCATGGTGTAATGGTTATTGTCACTTCGGCGTGCCCTGCTTTGCGACCACTATACCAGTCGGAGGAGGTTTCAAATACAGCTTTATAGACACCTGGGGTCTTGTACACATAGCTGTATTCCCGCAGATTTGAACTAATATTTTTAAGTGCTATTCCTTTGTCCGCAATGGATTCCTTTACTTTAAAACCTTTGCTAATTACCCAATCATCATTATCGGTATCGGATGCAACACCGCCATACATCAATAGCTGTGTTGTCGAAATTGTCCATCCCTTACTGTCATTTAGAAAACTTACGGCATTCCAGCCTGCATTGGATATCGTAGCAACATTCGTCTGCACGCCTTCTGGCGATATTTTTACCGCATTAAAACTGCGAATGACCCATCTGTTCTGTTGCGGCTTTTGAAAGTCTCTATATCGGAACGCCAGATATATCGATCCTGTATCCACTGGACTGAGATAGGATTTTAAGCTTACAGTTCCAGAGGGCGTATTATCTTGCCCGGTGGAGAAAACGGCTTTGTCTGAAATATCTGTCCAGGCGGCTTTATCAACCTCTTCTTTCGTGTAAATTCCGCTGAAATTATTGGAAACCAACAATTTTAGATTGTCATAGATAACACCCCATTGTACGAGTGTTTTGAAATCTACCTGTAAATCGTTATCTGCATAAAGGCGATCTTTCAAGTCATAGTTGTGTCCGTTCTCTCCAGAATAGAATACAATATTGTCAGGGGTTCCCTCAAATCGGAATACAACGGTATCACCTACCTTGTAACTTGAGGCATTCGTCCTGACCTCCATATCGGCACTGGCGATATCCTCTTTCATACAACTGGCACACAATACGGCCAGCATGAGATACATCATCGATATTTTCATCTGTGTCTATTTATTTTGTGATCCACCAGATTTACCAACCTGGATTTTGGACAATCTGTTTATTAATGGTTATCTCTGTATTTGGTATGGGAAACAGCACATTTCTCTCCGTCGTGTTCAGGCCAGCATTACCACCATATCGATGTGCCGCAGGTGCATTGACTGAAATATCGCGTCCCAAGGCATTCATAGTGGGCATATAAATTCCCCAACGAATTAGATCATGTCTCCGGATACCCTCGAAACAAAATTCACGCAGGCGCTCGTCTTTTATATAGTCTAGAAAGGCTATTTTATCCATTCCGCTAGGCGCATCACTATCTCCATTAACCTGATTTAACGCCTTACCAAAAGCTCTCCTACGCACTTGATTGATTGCTTCATAGGCCGCTGTAGTCGGGGATTCGTTGACCTCATTTTCTGCCTCAGCTTTCATCAGTAATACATCGCTATACCTTATAATTGGAAAATTAGTTGAATTGGCACTTCTTACTTTGGTACCGGTCTCATACTCCCGTCTCCATTTTCCAGGGTTTCGATCATAAAGTTGAGCTGCACTATAATATTGTTTTTGCGTAACTCCCGCCGTGGTCACAAATCGGTAAGGGCTGATACTCCAATCGCGCCGCATCGTATCTTTCTGACCAAACAAATCGTATAATTTGGCTGTAATCCGCATTGCTCCGCCTGAATACCCAATACGTTCATCGGGACATTCGATACCGTTCTCAATACCAACCATACCAGCCTGATCGATGTTGCCGATCTTATTTCCAAACATGCCAACTTCCCAAAGGCATTCTTTCGGCTCATTGATATCTTGTGAATGATTGATAAATATTTGCTTATAATTGGGATTGAGCTGATGCTTTCCTGAAGCAATCACTTTATCCGTATATTCGATAACATTTTGATAGCGAGCGTGATCATTGAGCGGCTGTCCCGCCATTTTTAGAAACACACGGGCTAGTACGGCCTGAACAGCCGTTTTGCACACTCTTTCATTAGCCACTACTCCACTTTCGTAAACCAGGTTTTCCGCTTCCTGCATATCTTTTACAATTTGCGTATACAAAGCCGCCAGGGTCGCCTGAGCTGGGTAAGGGTCGTTGGGAGACTGGGTAGAAGATAGTTTTAAAGGAACTTTTCCAAAGAAATCGGTTAGGATATAATAGTAATATCCGCGCATAAAGAGTGCTTCGCCCTTGATGGCGTTTCTTTTGGTGATATCCATCTCTACACGATCAACATTTTCCAATAATAGATTTGCTCTATTTATCCCTTCGTATAAGGTTTCCCATAATCTAGTAATGTCCAAATCAGCAGCGTCCATGACCATCACTCGAATATTGTTGATTGATATATTCTTGAAATAGGCCTCATCACTAACGACAAGATAGCTAAAAAGCCCACGGCTATACATCCGCCCATAGGTGTCAATCAGCCTGTTATAGACTCCATTGAGACTATTCATCAATTCGCTTTCATTTCGAAAATATTTTTCAGTGGTCACAAAGTCAGGTTCTTTATCCAGCAATTTGGAACATGAACTGGTTAGACAGGCAATACATATAGAAAAAATAAAAATGCGTTTCATCTTGATCCAAGGTTAGTTTAAAAATTAAGGTCAATTCCGACTGTCATCGTACGAGGGCGCGGATAAGCGGACCAATCAAACGAAGGTGTCAATGCTCCAGGACGGGTGCTCACTTCGGGATCGAGCCCTGAATATTTTGTCCATGTAACTAGATTTTGTGCAGCGACATAAAGTCGTATGGATTTCATTCGTAATCTTCGGAGCTGATCAGCATTGAAAGTATATCCTAAAGACAGGGTCTTGAGTCGTAAATAGGATCCATCCTCAATTGTTCTGGAAGAATACACTGCTGGCCCCTGACCGCCGACACGATATAGCGCGTTGGTCTGGTTTTCCGGTGTCCAACGATCAGCAAAAGAAGCAAACATATTCAGAAAACCGCGAGCGACAGGATCTCCGCCTTCAAACTCAATGCGATTGGCATTTAAGATATCCCCGCCATAGCTCCATTGTAAAAAAACATTCAGATCGAAGTTTTTATAATTGAAGTTATTGTTAAATCCGCCGATATGTTTTGGATTTGGATTGCCTATTATTGTCAGGTCATAATTGTCAACCTGTCCATCGCCATTGATATCCTTAAAGCGAATATCACCTGGTTTAATGCTTGCTCTGGGGACTCCATTATTGGGTTGCCCCGCTTTCAGTAGATAATTTCCGTTGACGAGGTCAAAATCTGCGTACTGATAGACACCATCAAAAAGATACCCATAAAACAAGGCTATTGGCTGTCCTGGTATTGCGATATAAGGATATGCATTATTGAAATTTCCCCAAGTGACACGTGTTGCCAAACTCGGCTCTCCTTCATTGAGTTCAAGAACTTTGTTTTTATTAAATGCAATATTAAAACTTGAACTCCATGAGAAATTTGGAGTCTGTATGTTTTTGGTCTCCACTGTAAATTCGATACCGCTGTTAGATACCCGACCGATATTTTTGAAGCCTGTCAGGAATCCCATACTGGGAGCCAACGTTGCATTCAATAATAGGTCACGTGTCTCCTTGTGATAATAATCTGTTGTAAGGGACACTCTATTCTTGAGTATGGAGAGGTCGAGACCAACATTGGTTTGAACGGTGGTCTCCCATTTTAAGTTTGGATTTCCAAGATTCGTCGGTACCATTCCCTGACCAGCACTGTTACCTACACTGTAGCCTGAAGCGGGATTCATCTGTAAGGCCGTTAGTGATGCATACTCTGATACACGATTATTTCCGGTAGAACCTATGCCTACGCGCAATTTTGCATCACTGATAATCTTGATCGGTTTCAAAAAGTTTTCCTCTTTCAATCGCCACGCAAAAGATCCCGAAGGGAAATAAGCCCATCTGTTGGATTTCGGAAATTTAGAGGAGCCGTCACTTCTGAAAGACAGTGTCAGCAAATACTTTGATCGATAATTATAATCAACCCGCCCCAAATAAGATATCAGTCCATTGGATGCGTCAGTCACTGGCGCCATCGTAATCTGTCCTTCGTCCAGGCCTTTAATACCTAATGATTCATTGGGTACCAAAATGGACGTAAATCCGTTGGTATAATTTCGGACATCTTGCACAGTGAACCCGACGACCGCCTTTAGCCGATGCCCCCCATTAAATTTCTTGTCATAAGACAGGGTATTCTCATTTAATAGATTAGTGACTTCGTTATTCCAAATAGAACCATTTACTTTATTGTTTGAAAAGGGATGTCCTGCTCTGGATTTTGAGTTAAAGAATACTTCCCGTCGTTGGTTTATACGCGTATAGCCACCAGTAGCCCTAAACGTCAACTCCGATCCCAATTTATATTCCAGATAACCATTAGCAACAAGATTTGTACTGAACAGGGGATTATACTCATTCTGCACAGCGAGATAAGGATTGATCCGTAAATCGGTACCTAAGCTTGGGTCCATATCCGGATCAAACAGATCGTCTATCAAAGAAGCATCCGTCAGCGCATTTCCAGTGATCGGCCGAAACCCCCAGAGCCCATACATCAGGCTCGCAGTCGGGCTAGGTTGAGATTCTGACACCACGGTACCATATCGTTTAAAGGCCGTATAGTTTAGATTCAAGCCTACTTTCAATTTGTTATTTATAGTCTGATCCAACACTACTCTTCCTTGATATTTATTAAATCCACTGTTTAGGATTATCCCATCCTGATCCAAAAATGATCCAGAGATTGCATATCGTGTACGATCGGTCCCCCCACGTATCGCTATAGAATGGTTGTGGGTAACAGCTTTTCTAAAAACTTTGTCCTGCCAATTGATTCCCTCCATATTGTGATAATCTTCAAGGGTTTTACCATCCTTTAGGTATATATTTGTATACAGGGTGGGATTCTGTTCCAATTGATATTTCACGAATTCGTATGGATTTAGCAGTTCTTGCGTTTTTAGGATCTGATTGAGTCCTACCCAACCGTTGTAGTTAATGACCGGGGTTCCAACTTTACCTTTTTTTGTTGTAATAAGAATCACCCCGTTGGCTCCTCTAGCGCCGTAAATCGCTGTCGCAGAAGCATCCTTCAACACCTCCAATGACTCAATCTCTTCGGGATTAATGGTATTCCCAACAGATGTTTCAACCGGAAATCCATCAACGACATAGAGTGGAGAGTTATCTTGTGTCACCGAGTTATTACCCCGAATAACGATATTGAGTTCCGCTCCCGGCTGTCCATCATTTGAACTTACCTTAACACCAGCCACTCGACCGGCTAAGGCTTCCTCGAAATTGGCAACAGGGGCTTTACGCATATCTGTCAAATTAGCTTGACCTACAGCTCCAGTCAAATCGCGTTTGGTTGTTGTCCCATAGCCGATGACAACAACATCATCGAGTATCTGTTCGCTTCGTGAAAGCTGGATATTCTGGGAACGATCCAATTTGGCCGCATGTTTTACAGTAACATAGCCAACCATTGAAAAAAGTAACAATTCACCTTGAGAGATGGGCGATATCGAAAAATTACCCAATGAGTCTGTGGAAGTTGTTACAGTTTTATACTGATTAGATACTGTAACTCCGACCAAAGGAAGCCCTTCGACATCCATCACTCTTCCTTTGACAGAAGTGGGCTGTTGTCCAAAGGAGGACAACGTTAGAAAAAAAATCCCCAATAAAAGCAGAGCCGCCTTTAGATGAAATAGAGTCATAATAGTATTTATAATTAGTTATTCGTTGCAATCTAGTCTGGTCTAGACTGGTTTGCTTTTATAAAAGTATAAATTATATTTGCCCCTGCAAAAAAAAATTAAAAAAAGATGTAGTTTCTTCTTGAGAATATCTTCAAGGGGGGAGAAAATCATCAAACTTATTCCGTTATCTGAATAATATCAAGACTTGCATATAAAAACAAGTTTATCTAAGTTTGACTCTATAATCGTAAATGACTATTCATCACATGTCCACTACAAACGAAACAGGCAAGGGGTCTCGCATGAAGTATCTTCAACTAGTAGATCACATTCATGCATTGATCGAAAAGAACGACCTACATATTGGAGACCGTATTCCCTCTTTAAATCAATTGCAGGACCAACTCGGCATGAGCAAAGAGACGGTTTTGAAAGGTCTTAATTATCTACTCGAAAAAGGGATAATTGAGTCTGTCTATCGCAAAGGATATTATGTAAAGAAAAAACAGGTGGAGCATTCTTATCGTATCCTGTTACTTCTGGATAAAATGAATACCATGCGTGAACAGATTTATCAATCTTTGTTAGTTGAGACCAAGGGGACCGCAGCGATCGACGTCTATTTTCATCATCACAACTTTAATGTCTTTCGCAATATTATCACCGAAAACATCAACAACTATACGCATTTTGTTATTGTTACATTCCTGAAAGATGATCCATCTTCGATCATCAACCTCATACCTCCGAACAAAAGGATTATTATCGATTACAATCAATTGGGACTCTCCGGAAATTATACGGCCATCTATCAGGATTATGAATACGATATTTACAACAGCCTTTCCTTATTGCAGAATAATATTCAAAAGTACCAAAGAATCATATTGATCGCACATCCTGAAGCTTTACATGCCGAACATGTCATCAATGGTTTCGTCCGATACTGCGAAGAGTCAAGCATCAATTATGACATTATTCCAGACGTAGATGAGACAAAGTTTAAGAAGCATACAGCCTTTATCACCTTTAGTCGCTACGATTCGGATGACGTATCCATAATTAAATTGGCAAAAAAACATGGATTTACATTGGGCGAGGATATAGGCCTTATTTCATATAATGATACTGACGTCAAAGAGATCCTTGAGGGGGGAATTACGGTAATATCTACTGATTTTCGGGCGATGGGAAAAGCGGCAGCTAAGGCTGTACTTCAAAAGAAAACTTTAAACGAACGCAATCCTACTCAAGTTATCATTCGGAAATCTCTTTAACATTGTGTGGCTGAGCCTCCTCCGGATCGAACCTCGCAGCTCCTTAAGAGGTCATAGGTTCTCATCCCGCCTAGATACAAAAAAAGCCCTAACTTTCGTTAGAGCTTTTTAATCGGGGTGGCAGGATTGGCTCAGCCACACAATGCCCAAACACGACCCTGAGCCTCCTCCGGATCGAACCTCGCAGCTCCTTAAGAGGTCGTAGGTTCTCGTCCTGCCTAGATACAAAAAAAGCCCTAACTTTCGTTAGAGCTTTTTAGTCGGGGTGGCAGGATTGGCTCAGCCACACAATGCCCAAACACGACCCTGAGCCTCCTCCGGATCGAACCTCGCAGCTCCTTAAGAGGTCGTAGGTTCTAGTCCCGCCTAGAAACAAAAAAAGCCCTAACTTTCGTTAGAGCTTTTTAGTCGGGGTGGCAGGATTCGAACCTACGACCTCCACATCCCAAATGTGG
>NZ_RAPY01000009.1 GCF_003610355.1 Sphingobacterium detergens
AACAGGTGGGAGAGTAGGTCGGTGCCTTTTTTTACACGGAAGCCCTTGCTGGAAACAGTCAAGGGCTTCTTTCGTTTACATACTTCCCAAAAGGTATCCATTTGGATACTTTCCAAAGGACAACTGCTCTGGCCCAAAAGCCACACAAAGGATCCACTCTCAAAAGTCTACAGGGATCCAGCTACGCAACCGTACTATCCGTACAGATCTGTATGGTATTGCTTTAAGGTATTACGCTACTACCTTGTAATATATTTCCCAGCGATTACTGGCCCCGCCAAGACGAAAATGACAGAAGAATGGACGATGTTATAACGCTTTGTTCCTGAGTAGTAATCTATTTATGGTTTTTATTGAGTAACTTTGCGGCGCAATGGGTACATTATTGGATAACGGAATTAAGCCGTATAATCATTACGGCGCTTATTTAAAGCAAAAATATAACGGACAGAAAGTATTTAAAGTGATTGTCGATGGCAATTTCACTTGTCCCAATAGAGATGGCAGCAAGGGCTATGGTGGGTGTACTTACTGTAATGTGGATTCTTTTACACCCGATACTGCGCGAAAAATTCCTTCTATACGTGAACAGGTGGAGTCGGGAATTGAACGCGCACGTAACAGCTATGGTGCAGAAAAATTTATTATTTATTTCCAACCCAATACCAATACGTATGCGCCAACACATTTGCTGAAAATGATGTACGACGAAGCGTTAAGCATAGATCCCGAAAATACACTAGGTCTTTCTGTGGGTACACGTCCAGATTGTTTGGACTTTGAAAAAATTGCATTGTTGGAATCTTATACTGATCGTTATGATGTAGATTTGGAAATGGGAATGGAATCGATTTATAATGACACCTTGGAAAGGATCAATAGAGGTTGCTCGCACGATGAATTCATTACAGCTATGGATATGTTAAAGGATACACCTTTAGAGCTTTGTGTGCATACTATTTTCGGATTTCCATGGGAGACTGAAGAGATGATGTTAAAATACGCTGATGAGATTAATCGGTTTCCACAGATTAAGTTCGTTAAATTGCACCATTTACATATTGTGGAAGGTTCAATTATGGGCGTAAAATATAAGCGTGAACCTTTTGAATTGTTCTCTATGGAAGGTTATACGGACTTCCTTTCAAAATTTATTCCACGTTTGCGCTCTGATTTGATTATTCAACGTATTTTTGGTATCGCAGACAAAGAGCTATTGATAGCGCCAAATTGGGGATTGCCCAAGTCAGGGATTCAAACTTATATTGACAAAGGTTTGGAAGCTCGGAAAGTCCTTCAGGGTAGTCTCTGTTAACTTTATGAATAGACCTTCAGATTGAAAAAGATAGTTCATTTCTACGATTCTATAAGACTACTGGAATTGATATAGTATAAATAAATACGGCTTCCCTAAGGAAGCCGTATTTATTTTATGTTGTACTGTAAGTCAAATTATCCTTCGACAATGGATTTCAGATCTGCTGGAGAATAATTAATAGACTTTAGTGTTTTATTGTCAGCCGTTCTAAAAACCAGAAATTTTCCATCAACTTCTTTATAGTAAGATTCTACTCCTTTAAGTTTGTAATGCTCTTGAGTGGCGATTGCCTCTGCTTCGTCATTGCAAGCCTTACTCATATTAGAACGTTGCACTTCATCAAAAAGTGCTGAAAATTTATCTTTTAAACCAAATTCAAGAACTGCTCCAGCGAGGACGTATTGAATGTCACATAAGGCATCTGCAATTTCCACAAGATCTTTATCTTGGATAGCTTCTTCTAATTCTTTTAATTCCTCAGCTATCAACGAAACCCGTAATGCACATCTTTGCTCAGAAGGAATTGTGGGTGTATCTAGGATCGGATGCTGGAATGTTTTATGGAATTCCGCTACGGACGAAAGTGTTTTTGGATCAGTCATATTCTTTTATTTTTTATACTCTTCTTATCTCAGGTGCAAATATAAAAAATAAAGGACGGTTAACTGAATGACCGTCCTTTATTTTATTTATCAAATGAGATTTGATTAGATCAGATGTTTCAATTGAACAATTTCTCTTTCTTCTAAATATCTCCAACGTCCGCGTGGTAAATCCTTTTTCGTCAAGTTAGCATATACGACACGATCTAACTTCACAACTTCATAACCAAGAGATTCGAAAATACGACGTACGATACGATTTTTGCCAGAGTGGATCTGGATCCCTATCTCTCTTTTAGAACCGCCTTGTACATAGCTTAAATCATCCGGTTTGATTACGCCGTCTTCTAATTCAATACCAAAATTAATCTTGTTGAAATCTCCTTGCGTAAGACTTTTGTTAAGCTCTATATTGTATATTTTGCTGATGCTATTACGGGGGTGAGAAAGTTTTTCCGCAAGGTTGCCATCGTTTGTCATCAAAAGTAATCCGGTCGTGTTTCTGTCAAGACGTCCTACTGGATAGATGCGTTCTTTGGTTGCTTTGGATACAAGTTCCATTACAGTATGACGTTCCTGAGGATCATCTGTCGTTGTAATGTAGTCTTTTGGTTTATTAAGTAAAACATAAACCATCTTCTCACGCTTTAAACGCTCGTTGTTGTAACGGATTTCGTCTGTAGCTGGATCAACTTTGGTACCTAATTCAGTAACAGCCTCACCATTTACCCATATTACACCTGCAGCAATTAATTCGTCTGCTTTACGTCTTGAGCAAATACCTGCATTGGCAATATAACGGTTTAAACGTATTAAGCCGTCATCTTCTGCTGACGTTTCGGCTTTCTTCTTAGGACGTTTGGTGTATTGCTTATCGTCAAAACTCTTGTTTTCATCAAAGTTTCTGCTTCTATCTCCATCGAATTTTCTATTAGATGGTTTATCAAAGCTTCTGCTGCGATTGTTTGAGGAACGGTCATCCTTATCGAAACGCTTGAAGGAATCTCTTTTATCAAAAGAGCCTTCTTTTCTGTCAAAAGATCTTGATGAATCATTTCTGTCAGAGCGTTTGAAACTATCTCTTTTATCAAAAGAGCCTTCTTTTCTGTCAAAAGATCTTGATGAATCATTTCTGTCAGAGCGTTTGAAACTATCTCTTTTATCAAATGAACCTTCTTTTCTGTCGAACGATCTTGATGAATCATTTCTGTCAGAGCGTTTGAAGCTATCTCTTTTATCAAAAGAACCTTCTTTTCTGTCGAACGATCTTGATGAATCATTTCTATCGGAACGCTTGAAGCTATCTCTTTTATCGAATGAACGAGAAGAGTCGTTTCTGTCAGAACGTTTGAAATTATCTTTTTTATCAAAAGAACGCTCAGATTTATCAAATTTGTTGAATGAATCTCTTTTGTCAAAAGATCTAGAAGAATCATTTTTATCAAATGAACGGCCACCTCTGTTGAAAGGCTTGTCTGAATTATCTTTTGAACGGAAGGAGTTGCTTTCTCCTCTAAAGGATGGTTTGTCTGCGTATTTATTAGATCCAAATGATCTATTCTCGCGGTTGTCATCTTTTCTGAAAGAACCTCTTTCAGATTGGTCCTTTGAACCAAATGACGATTTTTTACCGAAACTATTATTCTTGTCGCCTCTAGATTTGAAGCTATCTGAGTTGCCCCGTGACTTTCTGGAGTTGTCATCACGACTGTTCCTTTTATTGCTGAATGGCATTGTGTTTTGCTAAAATGTGAACTGCAAAGTTAGGCATAATTTTGGGTTTTGCGAAAAAATCCTTATCTTTTTGTCTTTTCTTGCATTTGCACAATGTGAACGTGAAAAAATGCCCTTTAAAACAGCTGTAACGTAACTATTTGTTTTTTAAATAAATACTGTTTATCTTTGTCCCCTCGAATTTGAACCAAGCTATTTTTTGATCGATTTGACTCGTGGATAGGATAGCATTAAGGGAGTGAATGATAAGAAAGAAAGTATTATGTAGTAGTTTGATTTTGTTTGCTTTATTGCTGTCAAAATTATACTCAACCCCACACAACAACACTTCTGGCAGCGATAAGATCGTAGCAGCGAAGTTAGTCGAAATTCCAACTCATCATGGAGGCGACGAAGAGAAAAAAGAAAAAAGCAATTCTTTTGAATCTTACCTGAGTTCATTGACATTTGCTGAAGATTCATTGCCGATGGATCGTCCATTAGTGGAAAGCAAATTGCGCAAGTTCTTCAGTAGATTTTCATTTAAAAAAACAGGATCGTATGATATGCATAAAAAGGCAGAGACCTATTTGCCTATGATCGCCAAGATCCTGAAATCACATGGTATTCCCGAAGATTTTAAGTACATCCCACTGGTTGAAAGTGGCCTAAGCAAGGCTGTTGTTTCATCAAAAGGGGCGGGAGGTTATTGGCAATTTATGCCAGCAACAGCTCGTTTGTATGGCTTAAGAGTCAATGGCACTGTAGATGATCGAAAAGATCTAGTGAAATCCACTCATGCAGCAGCACGCTATTTAAAATATCTTTACGCTCAATTTGGTAATTGGACTTTAGTGGCGGCGGCATACAATGTCGGCGATGGTAGTTTAAAAGGTTCAATGAGAAGGCAGAAGAAGGATGATTATTTTGCTTTGAAGCTGAACAATGAGACTGGATCTTACGTGTATAAATTAGTTTCGATGAAGGAGATTATCGAACATCCACAGAAGCACGGTTATTCACGATATGCGGACAAAGACACTGAGGCGCTGGACAGAGAGCCGAATATGCTCTAGATAGAAAGCAATCATGAACAAAAAAAGGATTTCCCATTGAGAAATCCTTTTTTTGTTAGTCTTATTTAGCCGGGGAGTTGATCCATCAAAAAGGCAGACCTTATCTTAGGTCGACAATATCAAATCCGCTGTAGTTACTTTTATTAAAAGTAAAAAAGTTGGACGCAATGGCCTTGTTTCCTTCCTGTGCATTCAAGGTGTAGGTATAACGATTACCGCTCTTATCAAAGATAGTCGTGTCGTAGATCAAATTATTCACTTTATTGATCCGCAACTTAATTTTGGAATAATTCTTTTTGCTATCAACTGGTGTTAACTCCACAACACTCAAACTCATTCCTTTTACTTTTTCTGTACCTGCTAGCGCATATTTAAAGCCCGAGGTATAGAATGAAAAAATATTTGTCGGGTTGATCTCATTCGTTGAGTTACTCGCCTCGGATATCTCGACTTCTTTTTCTGCTTTCATAATATTCCATTGTGTTTTGGAATCTGAAATTAGAATTTGATTTTTGGTATTGACATGGTATTTATTATTTGCCTTGTCAAGATACAAGGTTCCCGCATCTGAATGCGAACTTCCATTTGCTTGTTTTATGTCCAAGGTAAAACCAGCTTGTATTGTCTTATATCCGTTATATTTTTGACTTACTTTATTGAGTAATGCTTTTGCAGCATCATTTTGTGCATAGCTATATTGACTCATTGTGAGAAGCAACAAGCTTAGCACTAACCATAGTTGTTTTTTCATGTTAATTGTTTCTTAATGTCTCCAAATACTGTTCTAATGAATATTCATCTGGATAAAGAACTTCACGTGCTTTACTTCCTTCAAATGGGCCGACAATTCCTGCGGCTTCCAATTGATCGATGATTCGTCCAGCTCTATTATAACCCAGTTTCAATTTACGTTGGATTAAAGATGTAGAACCTTGTTGATGCATGACAATCAAACGAGCAGCGTCTTCAAACAATTGGTCGCGATCTTTTGGATCAAAATCTACGCTACCTGAACCCTCTCCGTTTTCATCTACGTATTCTGGGAGCATAAATGCCGATGGATAACCACGTTGTGCTCCGATATAATCGGAGATCTGTTCAACTTCTGGTGTATCGACAAATGCACACTGAATACGTATCAAATCACTTCCGGTTGCCAGCAGCATATCCCCACGACCAATTAACTGATCTGCTCCGCCGGTATCTAAGATAGTTCGCGAGTCTACTTTTGATAACACACGGAAAGCAAGACGTGCTGGGAAGTTGGCTTTGATTGTACCTGTAATGATATTGACTGAAGGACGTTGGGTCGCAATGACCAAGTGAATTCCTACAGCACGGGCCAACTGGGCCAGTCGCGCAATAGGGGTTTCTACTTCTTTTCCGGCAGTCATCATCAAATCGGCAAACTCATCAACAATAAGAACGATATATGGTAAGAATCGATGACCCTCCTCAGGGTTTAATCTGCGATTGATAAATTTTGCATTATATTCCTTTAAATTACGAACCTGTGCATTTTTTAACAGGTCATAACGCTGATCCATCTCGATACAAAGTGAATTTAAGGTATTGATAACCTTTTTTGTATCGGTAATGATCGCTTCTTCCTCATCAGGTAGTTTGGCCAAGAAATGACGTTCAACTTTTTTGAATAGGGAAAGTTCAACTTTTTTAGGATCGACAAGCACGAATTTGAGCTCAGCAGGATGCTTTTTATACAATAATGACGTTAAAATCGCATTGATACCAACGGATTTACCCTGACCTGTGGCACCTGCAACCAGAAGATGGGGCATCTTTGCTAAATCGGCAATATAGACCTCATTAGAAATCGTTTTTCCCAATGCAATTGGTAGATCCATATCTGTTTTTTGGAACTTTTCAGTAGCCAAAACAGATCGCATGGATACCATTTCTGGACTCGAATTTGGAACTTCAATACCGATTGTTCCTTTACCCGGCATTGGTGCAATAATCCGAATTCCAAGTGCCGCAAGGCTTAAGGCAATGTCATCTTCCAGATTTTTGATTTTTGAAATCCGTACACCTGGCTTCGGTATAATCTCATATAAGGTAACTGTAGGGCCGATTGTTGCTTTTATGCTTTCAATCTCAATGCTATAGTTTCTAAGTGTATCAACAATTTTGTTTTTGTTTGCTTCAAGTTCATGCTGATTGATGGTAATTTTACCACTTCCATAATCTCGTAATAGGTCGAGCGTGGGGTGTTGATAGCCCGATAAGTCCAATTTGGGGTCATATTGACCAAATTGAGCAACGAGGTCGCTCGCTGTAATTTCTTTTTCTTCTTTGATGTCTTCGACAACCAAACCAGGTACTATGGTAACGTCAACAGGGAGCTCTGGCTCGGGTTGAGGGGTAATGGTTATAGCTGGACTGTAGTTTTCCTGAATACTTGGGCTATTTAGTTCTTCCGCATCTTCTTCCTCTGGCTGATCAATGGTAAAACTAATGGAAGGCGTACTCTCTGTACGTTCCAAAGGACTGTCATCAAAGGTAAGTACAACCTTGTCCTTTGGATCTATTTGTACTTCTGGTATTGGATGATGTGTAAATGCAGGGCGCTCAAGCTCTTCTTTTAGATCTTTCTCCCGATTGGATTGAAATCTTTCATTTATTGAAGTTGGTCGTTGGAAAGATTCTCTGACGGATTGTATAGAATCATCCTCTACATGGACTTTGGTTCTTAGGTTATTAGCAGTATAGGAATCTTCGTCATCTTCATCCTCTAGATCTTCAGATAAAGATTTAGATTTTCGATTGCTGAATAATACAAATTTAAAATCCAAGTTGTACAATAGTATCAATGTAGTTAGGTAAGCAAATGCTAAAATACAACCCACACCGACAATCCCAACTTGTGCTTCCAATAGCTTATTGGTCCAAAAACCAAATTTGCCTTCCAACATGTGGGGCGTATCTGCCATAAATCCATGTAAAAATCCCAATGTTACAGAAATAAAGACAATCGCTACAAATGAATAAACTACCGTACGGTATAATGGAAGCAGGGATTTTTTGAATAATAGACGATAGCCTAAAATGAATAATACCGGAATAAAAAGGAAAGCGGCAACACCAAACCATTCATACATAAATTGGTTGGCCAGTAATGCACCGAATTTCCCTAATTTATTATCAACGACCGGTAATTCGACAGCCTCATCATGAATTTCTTCGGAAGAACTAAAAAGGGTTCCCCAACCGCCATTTGTTTTGGCGATATAACTTTGGTCATCTTCCCATGTAAAAAGATAAGAGACAAAAGCAGTGGCAAAAGCCAACGAGAGTACAATCAACAAAATTCCTAGAATTTTGACAGTCTTCTGTTGTGCATCTGAATAATCCCTAGGGACACTGGTTGTTTGACTTTTTTCTTTTTTAAATGTTGCCGATTCTTTTGACGGGGCACGCTTGCCAGAAACTGAATTTCCTGCCTGCCTAAATGTATTTCCTTTATTTGACATTGAAAAGCTCACAATTATACTGCTTACAAACTTAGTTATTTTGATAGTATTTTGAAGATCATGAACACTATTATTTTAAGTTTGTAATTTTTTCATAAACGAATAATTTCAGATAGGCTATTAAATAAATAATAGCAATTGTAACTAGCAAATACTATGCCCTGAGAAGACATTTTTGGAAAGATTGAGCTAAGTGGATCAGAATACTGTGGTTTTCTCTGTCTTTTACAGTTAAAGTAAATTATGTAGTTTTACTGATCAAATTAAGGCATTATGAATAAGTTTCAGATACGAAAAGCGGAACAGACAGATAAAGGACGGATTTGGGAAATTATACAACAGGCAATCGCACTACGAAAAGAACAAGGCAGTCGGCAGTGGCAAGATGGTTATCCAAATGAAGATGTGGTACAATCGGATATAGACAAAGGCTATGGGCATGTCGTTAAGGTTGATGATAAAACCATCGGCTATGTTGCTATTATTTTCGATATTGAACCTGCTTATAATAATATTGATGGCAAATGGCTTAGTGATGGGGAATATGTGGGCATTCATCGTTTGGCCTCAGCTCAAGATCCACATGTAAAAGGCGTTGGCACAGCCATCATGCAAGGAGTGGAGGAAATAGCAGTAAATCATGGAATATATAGTATCAAAGTGGATACGAATTTTGATAATGGTGGGATGTTACATGTATTTGATAAGCTAGGGTATCAATATTGTGGGGAAGTACATTTTCGAGGCGCTGCCCGTCGCGCTTTTGAAAAACTATTAAAATAAGTGACTATAGCACTAGGATCGAGCGAACATGAGTTAAAATGAGATTGACTTTAATGACTATCAATAAAAAATCCCTTTTTACACCGTAAAAAGGGATTTTTTATTGCCTAAAATGACGTTTATGCAATAATCAAATAGTAGTTTTTCTTACCTCTTTGTGCAATAATATATTTATTGTTTACCAAATTATTTTCGGTGATCACTTGTTCAATATCTGTCGCTTTTTCACGGTTGATAGAAACACCACCACCTTGGAGCATTTTACGTGCTTCGCCTTTTGAAGGGAAAACTTGTGTGTTGACAGCCAACAGATCGAGGATATTGATTCCTGCTTTTAAATCTTCTCTTGTTACCTGAAATTGTGGAATACCTTCAAATACTTCAAGTACAGCTTCGTGATCTAAATCGTTTAGAAATTCCAATGAGCCGTTGCCAAAAAGAAACTCAGAGGTTTTAATAGCAGTCTCATAAGCTTCTTCAGAATGCGTGCGAATAGTGATGTCTTTTGCTAATGCTTTTTGGACAATGCGCAAATGTGGTGCAGCATCGTGCTCCGCAATGATCGTCTCTATTTCTGCCTGTGGTTTAAGTGTAAAGATCTTAATCCAGCTTTTGGCATCGTCATCTGACGTGTTTAACCAAAATTGATAATATTTATAGGGCGAAGTTTTCTTTGGATCTAACCAGACCGCTCCAGATTCTGTTTTTCCGAATTTTTGGCCGTCTGCTTTTTTAATCAATTGTGTCGTAATGGCATAAGCTGTTCCCTGATCTTGACGACGGATCATTTCACTTCCTGTGACAATATTACCCCATTGATCAGATCCGCCCATTTGTATTTTACAATTGTGGTGTTTCCACAGGTAGTAGAAGTCGTAACCCTGAATCAATTGATAGGTGAATTCTGTAAATGACAGACCATTGTCTCCTTCTAAACGTTTTTTTACAGAATCCTTTGCCATCATATAGTTAACGGTAATCATTTTACCGATATCACGGATAAAGTCCAAAAAACTGAAATCTTTGAACCAATCGTAATTATTAACCATCTGGGCATCATTTTCGCCTTCTCCAAATTCAAGAAATTTGCCTAACTGTTTTTTCAGACATGCAACATTATGTTGTAAGGTTGCTTCGTCAAGTAAGTTACGCTCTGCAGATTTGAAAGAAGGGTCTCCAATCATTCCTGTTGCACCACCTACCAATGCGACTGGTTTATGCCCAGCATTTTGGAAATGGATTAAGGTCATGATTTGAGTTAAGTGTCCTACGTGTAGAGAGTCTCCTGTGGGATCAAAGCCGATATAGCCAGCGACTTTTTCTTTATTCAGTAAGTCTTCAGTTCCAGGCATAATATCTTGCAGCATGCCTCTCCAACGTAATTCTTCTACAAAGCTCATTGTTAAATGGATTTAATTTTTTAATTTACAAGATGCAAAGATAGGAGATTAAGCGTATATTGAGCGAATAATTCCAGATAAAAGCACACGCTAATAAGCTAATATGAATTTTTTATCACATTTTTATTTTGAGCGGTTTGCGACCAATCCCGAGCGAATTGTCGGTGGCTTGTTACCCGATCTGTTAAAGAATGCCGATAAAACTTTTGTGCTCAAACCCAGGCAATATGAAGATGAATTGCTGGATAACCCATTGTTGGAACAACTTTATATCGGTTGGAACCGTCATATAGAGGTTGATCGTCTCTTTCATAATTCAACTTATTTTTTTCATCACACACATCAATTAAAGTTACAGATACAGTCAAGTCTACAGGGACTGCCCATTCGACCTTCCTTTATGGCACATATTGCTTTAGAACTGCTGCTAGATCATATACTGACACAGCAAAAAGCGGTATCTATCGATAAGTTCTATTCGGCAATGTCCCAGGTGAACGAAGATGCTGTGCGAAAATTTCTGAAAATAAACCAATTAAACGATATTCCAAAATTTGAGAAATTTTACCATCAATTTATTGAATGGAAATATATCTATGATTATGCACATATTGAAAAAATTGCAGGTGCGCTTTTTAATATCTGTAAGCGCTTATGGCAATTTGACGTTCAGGAGCATCAGCGTGAATTATTGACGGAACAATTGAATGCTTATTTACAGCATCATATGGCGGATTATCAAGAGATTTATCAGTATATTCATTATGAGTTGGTCGACTTTAAATAGTCCATCCAAAAAATACCAATAGTATAAGACCTTGAAAATATTTATTTTCGCATAATTTTACGTATAAAACTAATATTACATGTCACATAGACTTTTTCGGAAGAAAAGTGTTGATCAGATCCTACTGGATACCCAAAAGGAGGGTGGAACTGGCCTCGCGAAGGTTTTGGGGGTAACCGATCTGGTTTCATTAGGTATAGCCGCTATTGTGGGCGCTGGAATCTTTAGCACCATCGGATTAGCGAGTTATGAAGGTGGGCCTGCTGTTTCTCTTCTATTTATTTTTACTGCTTTTGCCTGCGTGTTTACAGCACTGGCATATGCACAGTTTGCCAGTACCGTACCTGTCTCGGGATCAGCTTATACGTATGCCTATGTGGCTTTTGGTGAGCTGTTTGCCTGGATTATCGGCTGGGCGTTGGTATTAGAATATGCGGTTTCAAATACGGTAATAGCTATTTCCTGGTCGCAATATTTTGTTTCTATGCTGGAGGGGTTTGGACTACACATGCCTGCTTGGCTTTCGATGGCGCCAGGGTATGCTTATGACGCTGTGGATAAAATGAATCAACATGGGATGTCAAGTCTTACGGCTATTGATCAGCATGGGCTTGCTGCATTTAACAGTGCGCCACGTATCGGAGGAATGCCTATTATATTTGATTTACCAGCAGGGGTAATTACCTTTTTGGTCACTTGGCTCGTTTATATAGGTATTAAGGAATCCCAAAAAGCAAGTATGATCATGGTTATGATCAAGGTCGGGATAATCCTGGCGGTAATTTTTGGAGGAATCTTTTACGTGAAGCCCGAAAATTGGACTCCTTTTGCACCAAATGGCCTACAGGGGGTACTTGGAAGTGTGGCGGCCGTATTCTTTGCTTTTATCGGATTTGATTCGATCTCAACAACTGCCGAGGAATGTAAAAACCCACAACGCGACCTACCTAAAGCAATGATTTATTGTTTATTGATTTGCACAGTACTGTATGTGGCTATTACATTGGTATTGACAGGGATGGTAAATTATACTGAACTTAATGTAAAAGATCCTTTGGCTTTTGTGTTTAAGTATGTTGGATTTGACCATATGGCTGGGGTTATATCAGTAACATCTGTTATCGCCATTACCAGTGCTCTTCTCGTTTATCAATTGGCTCAACCAAGGATTTGGATGACAATGAGCAGGGACGGATTATTATGGAAGAAATTTGCGACAATTCACCCGAAATATAAAACACCCTCTTTTGCGACAATTGTAACAGGTCTCGTTGTAGCAATTCCTTCTTTATTTTTCAAGATGGACTTCTTTGTTGATTTGACGAGTGTTGGTACGTTCTTCGCTTTTATTTTAGTCTGCGCGGGTGTACTGTATATGGATTATTCGGGATTATCGGCCAAATCCAAATTTAAGGTTCCCTACATCAATGGTAAATACGTGGTTGGAGCAGGGCTCATCATCGCGATTGTCTTGATAGGAATCTATGGAAAAGATACATTGAATGAATGGAAGAAGCTTTCCATTTTGGAAATAGTAGAACATAAAATGTTAGTGATCATTTTTTGGCTAACATGGTTGGGTTTGAGTATTTATAGCTTTAAAATGAATTTCTCGCTTTTACCTGTTATCGGGATATTGATTAATCTTTATCTGATGACCGAGCTTGGTGCAAGTAACTGGATTATTTTCGTGATTTGGTTGGTTCTTGGTTTAGGAGTGTATTTTATGTACGGTTATAAACATTCTAAACTAAATAAATCAGCAGCTATTTAGAGATCTGGTATCTATGATATTTAAATAGAAAAGGAGCTATTTTTTTTCATAGCTCCTTTTCTATTTAAAATCTCCACAAAAGGATTCGGCTTACTTTGTTACCTTGTTCCATGCGGATAACTTCGGACTCTTTTACATTAATTTTCTTTAACTTATGCTGTAGAAAACGAACGTCTTCACGATGAGCAACCAATGAGGAGAACCATTTAACCTGATCTTTGTAGAATTGGCTCTCAAATATCATGCGTGTCAAGAAGGCTTTCTCGCCGCCATCACACCAAAGTTCACTTCCTTGTCCTGAGAACGTCTGGACGACGGTATTCTCATCTAATTTCGCATTTTTTATACCTGTAGCTTTACGTACGGATTGTTGTAATGCTTCAGTCTGCGAACTAAAGAAAGGTGGATTGCAGATGATCATGTCAAATTTTTCATCTGGGAGGATGATATCTTTGAAAATCGCTTTTGGATTGTTCTGTAATCGTATTTGGATGTTCTTTTTTAAGCTTACATTGGTACGCGTAATTTCAATTGCGTTTTTATACGCTTTTTTTATGATTTCTGAACCAACAAAACTCCATCCATATTCTTGGTGACCAATAATGGGATAGATACAACTGGCTCCCACACCAATATCTAGCAGCCGTACCTTTCCTCCTTTTGGAATTTCACCGTTATTATCTCTGGCAAGAACATCCGCAACATAATGAATATAATCTGCTCTACCTGGAATAGGAGGGCATAGATTTTCCTTTGGGATATCCCAATGTTGGATGTGGTAGTATTTTTTAAGAAGTGCTTGATTTAAAACCTTAACAGCATCGGGGTTGTTAAAATCAATTGTTTTGAGCTTATAAGCATTTACTGTAACAAAATCTTTTAAGGAAGGTTCGATTTTGCTAAGTTCGTCAAAATTGTAATTATCGAGATGTCTATTTCGAGGGTGTAATTTCTTTGTTGGATTAGCGTCTGCCATGATATAATATTTGCACAAAAGTAATGCAATTCTATTGAATAAAAAAGGTGATGCTTTTGCACCACCTTTTAAGACTTAATCTTTTCGTATGAGATGAACCTCTGATGTCTGCGGGAAATTCAGTGGAACCCGCTCAATCGTGACGAAACTGGAATCTAAACCAAATCCCTTTTCTTCGGATAAACTCATTTTTTTCAAGTACCCATAGATATCCATAATCACTTTTTCGATCCATGACATCTGGTTGGTTTTCGATAATACCTTTTCCAGTACCACAAATTTGAAATCTCCTGGAATATTATGTTTACGCAGTGTGTCGTATTGACTTGTGATGTCAATTTCACCTTTTTTCACCATTTCTTCAACAACTTTTCTGAAGAGTAGACTAATACGCTGTTCTTCTCTAAAACCCAATTTGAAGTCAATTCGTATAAGTTTTCCAGGGATCAGTTGATCAATGGAGTATTCCCTCGTGTGGGGATGATCCATAACATCTACGTGTACCAACCAGTAAACGTCAGCGCGTTTAGGTTTTTTATTAATGATGGAGTAAATAATTTTGGCTTCAATTTCGGATTTGAAATTTGCACTGGTCAAGTATACCAAATGTGACGCAAAGGGCGGAACGGACTTGTCTTCGCTCAATTCCGATATAATCGGATAATATTTATTGATATTGATAAAGTTGACAAAACGATTTTTAATCTTACGTGCAGTATACCAGCAGTACATTGTACCAAACAAGGCAATCGCTAATAAAAGTGTCAACCAACCGCCATGGGCAATTTTTACACCATTACCGATCAGGAATGTCAATTCTATCACAAAATACGCGACTAGGAAAATCCCAATGAGTACACGGTTGACTTTTTTCATGGCTAGGAAATAACCCATTAAAACGGTTGTCATCAGTACCGTTAGGTTGATGGCAAGACCGTAGGCCGCATCCATTTTGCTTGATTCTTCGAAAACCCAGATAACGATCATACAACCGATCCAAAGAATAAGGTTGATTGAAGGAACATATAATTGACCTTTATGCTCACTAGGATAGCGGATCGCAACTTTAGGCCAGATGTTTAAACGTACAGCTTCCGAAATTAAGGTATATGAACCAGAGATCATAGCCTGGCTGGCAATTACGGCAGCAATAGTTGCGATAGCAATACCATAACCGATAAACCAATCTGGCATGATGGAGTAAAATGGATTTGCTCCGCCTAATACGCGACCTTCCTGTGTTAATAACCAAGCTCCTTGACCAAAATAGTTTAATATCAGTGTGATCTTAACATAAATCCAGCTAATGCGAATATTTGCCTTGCCACAGTGTCCCATATCTGAATATAGGGCTTCTGCACCTGTTGTACAAAGAAATACAGCACCGATCAAGAGGAGAGAGTGTGGGTAGGTTATTAAGATATGAAAGGCATAATATGGATTAATTGCTTTCATTACTTCTGGAGCCAAATGGATATGGGATAGACCAAGAACTCCAATAATGGTAAACCATATTGTCATTAATGGGCCGAATACTTTTCCGACAACAGAAGTGCCAAATCGTTGAATAATAAAAAGTAAAGAAATAATCGTTACCACAATCGGTACTGTTGGAAGACCTGGAAATTTGATGTCCAAACCTTCTATCGCAGAGGATATTGTGATAGCGGGTGTAATCATCCCATCAGCTAGCAATGTGGCTGCACCTATCATTGCTGGAAAAATCAACCATGGTGCCCGTTTGCGAACTAAAGAGTAAAGTGAAAGAATTCCACCTTCGCCTTTATTGTCAGCACGTAAAGTGATCCAGACATATTTGATGGTTGTTTGTAGGGTAAGTGTCCAAAAGACGCAGGAGAGACCTCCCAAAACAAGATCTTTTTGAATGGCACCTTGACCCATGATTGCTTTGAAGACATATAGCGGCGAGGTACCGATATCTCCAAACACGATTCCTAAACTGATCAATAACCCGGCGACACTCACCTTATTGATACTGTTGTGATGACTGTTATCTGTCATTTAATTATTATTTTATTTCAAAATATAATGCAAAAATAGACTTTTTGTCTGTACTTTAAGCAGGTACATTTGCTGCGCCAAATTTTAGCATTTCATTTGACATGCGCAATAGCTGTTAAAATTTGTTAAAAGAATCTATCGATCCCTACTTTACCTCAAAAAATTTTAAACAAAATACTAACTTTGTTGTTGATAATTCAAATAGTTAGCGTTATATTTGATTAAACCGTAACCAATATTTGAAGTCTAATTTAACACTATGGGGAGAAATCTACTTAAAGCAGCTTATTTAACACTTATTACCACACTGACCTTGTGCAGCGCGGTAGGTCAAGTGTATGCGAAGTCTCCTGATGACCATACTTTTTTGCAAGCTACTTGGAACGGTAATGAGGGATTTGGAGATAACAATATTAAGGATACTGAGAAACTGATCAATAACGTTAAAGTATTTTATAATCCAATTGCCGAACAAGTCAATCTTTCCTTTAAATTGGCAAAGTCATCTAGTGTGTCTATTAAAGTCATGGATGCTTTAGGTAATGAAATTCTACAACTGATGAATGGAAATCTTGACACTGGTGTTCAGAATCTTTCTTTTGAACATGGTGGTAAATTGACAACTGGATTTTATTTTGTGCGCGTTGTTGCTGGATCTGAGACTGTGGTAAAAAGATTTTCTGTTCGCTAAGTAAGACGAGAAGACTCAATTGATAAAAAAAATGAATTTACAATATAATAAGTAAGGGGATCATTTGATCCCCTTACTTATTATATTATCGCTTATTCTTGTACTTCATCAATCCATAGCCCATCATCTTGAATGATCTTGATCAATTCGTCCAATGCCTGTGCTGAACTGACATTCTTTTTGACGACTTCTTGGCCTCTATATAAGGTTACCTTATCAGGACCAGCTCCTACATATCCATAATCTGCATCTGCCATCTCACCGGGGCCATTCACGATACAACCCATAATGCCAATTTTCAAGCCTTTGAGGTGATTGGTGCGACTCCGAATCATTTGAGTGGTTTCCTGAAGATCAAACAATGTTCTTCCACAGCTTGGACAGGAGATATATTCTGTTTTTGATATTCTTGAGCGGGTTGCTTGCAGTATTCCGAAGGAAAGAGATGCAATGTTCTCTAACGGGGTCGCCGGAGAACCAATCCATATGCCCGAGCCTAAACCATCAATTAACAATGCACCCATATCTGTGGAGGCATATAACTGTATTTTCGAGATAGGCTCCTCGGGGTTCATAAAATCGCCCATAGGACCTGAAAAATCCTCTTTACGATAGGATCTTTTGATAATGACAGGATTATCAATGCCGATTTCTTGCAGATTTCGGAAAAATTGCCGTTGATCGGCCATTCCATGCGTATGATGGGTTTCTAATATAAATACAACAGTCTTGTCTAACGGCAATGACTCAAATAGCGGACTTGTTAAATCCGTATTACGAATTTTTACCATATTCAACACACTATCCTTATTGTCTGCATGTACAAACTCTTCCAGCGTATAGAGTGGATGGATATTTGTTTTGTCTTTAAGATTGGACCATGTCCCAAAATTATATACCTGTTTTAAATTTGCGGGCATATTAAATGAAGGCAAATGATCCCCTAGATAAACAAAATCTACGGATTGCTCACCCATATGATATTTATCCAAAAGGATATCATAACGGTAACCAACTTTTGTAAGAATTTGGGCGTCTTTCAGATTCTCATTCGAGATATCTGTCACAATTCTGGGAACCAGCGAACCACCGATGAAGGTATTGACCTCCTGACTCTGATAGGGAACAACTGGACTATCTGAGGCGAGCTGTATGATTTCTTCGTTTGATTGATTGGCCAGACTGGTTTTCCGCTGATTATACCTATTGACCAGCGCTATTGCTACTGGAGCTTCGCGTTCAGGCTCTTCGGTCAGGGAAACCCGTACAGTATCGCCAAGTCCGTCTTCTAAAAGTGTACCTATCCCTACAGCAGACTTCACACGACCATCCTCTCCATCACCGGCCTCCGTCACGCCAAGATGTAGCGGATAATTCATATTTTCAGAAACCATCTTTTCAACCAGCAAGCGGTAGGCCTTGACCATTACTTGCGGATTGGAGGATTTCATTGAAATACATAGATTATAGAAATTGAGATCTTCACACATCCGGATAAACTCCATGGCGGATTCTACCATTCCTTCAGGGGTGTCCCCATAATGACTCATGATCCGATCTGAAAGGGAACCATGGTTTGTACCAATCCGCATGGCAGTGCCATATTCTTTACAAATGTTTACCAGCGGAGTAAACTTGGTGTAGATACGCTCTAGTTCTAATTTATATTCCGCTTCAGTATATGATAACAGGTCAAATTTCTTTTTATCGGCATAGTTACCGGGGTTTACTCGAACTTTCTCGACAATCCGGGCCGCAACTTCAGCAGCATTTGGTGTAAAGTGTATATCTGCTACTAAGGGTACGTTATAACCTCTTTTTCGAAGCTCACTTTTTATATTTGCTAGATTCTGTGCTTCTTTTATACTTGGTGCAGTGATACGAACATATTCACAACCCGCTTCTACCATTCGAATAGTCTGTTCTACAGAGCCCAGTGTATCCATCGTATCCACAGTAGTCATACTTTGAATGCGGATCGGGTTGTCTCCACCCATAGGGATATCACCAATCTGAATTTCCCTTGTTTTCCATCTCGAATATTCTACCTTGGAATTGCAATAGATCCCTGGTAAAGTCAACATATTACTTGTGTTCATATATAACACAAAGTTAGCTTTTCTTGACTAAAAAATCGCTGTCAATTAATATCTTCTAATTTTTATTGAAGCAATTCCGCCATTGATGTCAAAATCAAATTTTTCAGTCGCTGCATCATAATTTGTTGATTTTACCATACCATCCATTTTTAGGAAATCGCCTTCATAAGAAGTTGATGACAGGGCATTATCGCTGGTGATACGACATGCTGCATTTTTAGGGATTGCAATTTCGATCGAAGATGCACCGGCGTCCATGGATATTTTTGTTGTTGCTAAAGGTTGTCCAAGTTTTAATTTTAGACTTGTCGCTCCGGCATCAATATCCAATACCTCAATTTTATATGGTGAAAGATCCAATTTGGCATCAATTGCACCAATATCAAAGTTCAGCTTCCATACGATATTTGGATTGAGTGCAATGTAGGTATTGTTATTTTTGCTATTAAAATCTTTGTCTTTGAATTTACCTTTTAAGTTAATATCAATTTTATCTGAAGATTCCCCATGTGTAGTCATACCCAAAAGATATTCACTAGAGGTATTGTATGCGGTGAAAATTGAGGATGTAGTTGTACTATCGTTTTTTAAGGATGTAGCGCCTAAATCGATGTTTAAATTTGCGCTTTTGATTTTATCGTCTAGAGGGACTTGTAGTTTTTGTGCTGTATAGTTGGTCTTATCATTTGGATCGTCCATATCGATCTGTACACCCTTGTTTTTTAGTAATTGGGTCAAAAGAGGTTCTTTTGGAGTAGATAATCCGATATATGTAAGAAAACCCAGGATAACTACAGTAGCACCGATAGCAATAAACTGTCCGATTTGTTGATCCTTAGGGACCAGCATACGGATTCCTGCGAGGACAATAAATAATGGCCAATATCTGAAAATTCCTACCCAATTAAAGGAAATACTGTTAAGTTGGGATAATAATAAGACAATCCCTATAAAAAGAATTGTAATTCCAGTTGTTATACGTTGTGTGTTCATGACTAATTCCGTTTGTTATATATCCCAAAAGTAAATCGCTTTGTTAGACACTGTACGAAAGATTAGGCTATTATACATAAAAATTCGGTAAATGTGACTAATTGATCGGTAAGTAATTTTGTTTTTCTCCTACTTTTTAGGTTTTCGCTTGTTTATATATTTGTTGGAATTAAGTACCTTTAATGGATACATGGACCAAACATCATGCTTGGTGTGTATAATACATAGAATTTAAATTGATAATATGATTTTTCATCACATTGGTGCGTATCTAATATTACTGAAGTCAGTCTTTAAGAGGCCGGAGAAGGGGCGTATCTATTGGAAAGAGACCATGCTGACAATGACTGATATCGGTATAGGGTCTTTAGGACTTATTGTGATCATTTCCACGTTTATTGGTGCAGTAATGACCATGCAGATCGCTTTTCAGATGGTTTCCGATCTAATTCCCAATTCGATTATTGGTTCCATCAATAGGGATTCAAATATTTTGGAGTTAGGACCTACGATTTCGGGATTGGTACTGATGGGGAAAATTGGCTCATCGATTTCTTCCCAGATTGGGTCAATGCGCGTGACCGAGCAGATTGATGCTTTGGAGATTATGGGGATAAATGCTCCGGGTTATCTCATATTGCCGAAAATATTGGCAGGGGTGACTATGATTCCGATGCTGGTTATTATCGCTATAGTCTGTGCATTAGTAGGTGGTCTATTGGGGGGCTCTCTTTCTGGAGCTGTGACTCCAGCGGATTATATTTTGGGTATTCAAGATAATTTTAATGGATTTACAGTGACCGTAGCACTTGTAAAGGCTGTTGTATTTGGCTTTATTATTACTTCTGTATCTGCATATAAAGGGTATAAAGTGAAGGGAGGGGCCTTAGAAGTAGGACAAGCGAGCACTGAAGCTGTTGTCGTTGGATGTATTACCATTCTGGCAGCAGACTATGTGATTACAGCATTAATGCTTTAAAAAGATCATATGATTCAAATTGAAAATATTAATAAGTCTTTCGGTGATAACCATGTGTTAAAAGGGATCAGTGCAAATTTTGAACCTGGAAAAGTGAGTTTAATTATTGGTGGATCTGGTTCAGGAAAAAGTACCTTACTAAAATGTATCGTCGGATTACATCATCCGGAAAAAGGAAAAGTGTTGTTTGACCAAACGGATTTCACGCGGATGAATTTTGAGGAACGCGTTCCCATCCGGAAAGAAATAGGTATGCTGTTCCAAAATTCGGCCTTATTCGATTCAATGACAGTCGAGCAGAATATTATGTTCTCGCTGGATATGTTCACAGATATGTCTAAATCTGAGAAATTGGATCGTGCGAACCATTGTTTGGAACAGGTTAATTTGGAGGGACGCAACAAGTTGTTCCCCGCAGAGTTGTCCGGAGGGATGAAAAAACGGGTAGGCATTGCACGTGCAATCAGTATGAATCCCAAATATCTTTTTTGTGATGAACCCAACTCAGGTTTGGATCCTGAAACCTCTATTGTAATCGACGAGCTAGTTCTTAAAATTACACAAGAATTAAAGTGTACAACGGTCGTTGTGACCCATGATATGAATTCGGTTATGGGAATTGGTGAATATATTCTGTTTTTATATAAAGGGCAGAAATTCTGGGAGGGGTCCAATAAGGATATGATGCGGTCAGATGTCGAAGAATTAAATAATTTCGTGTTTGCTAGCCCATTGATGAAAAGTGCTAAGGCCTCGATGGGATAATAAATACAACAAAGGAAGCCTATGATTGAAATCTGTAATCAATAGCTGTTTTTTTGTGCAGATTGTGTCTTTATTGATTTACATGGAATTTTTATATGTTTTAATCTTACGAATGTTATTTTTAACAGGGATAGGGAGAAGCTAAATTTCAATATGAAAGAAATTTAGCTTAGTTTTGTCGGAAAATTTTGATTTTGGCAACAACGAATATACAACTATTGACCCCACAACACTGGAAGGACTATGAGCTCATTGACTGTGGTGATTTTGAAAAATTAGAACGTTTTGGCGATCTGATATTAATCAGACCCGAACCACAAGCTGTATGGCCTAAGGCTTTGAGCGATGCGGAATGGAACAAACGTTATCATATCAAGTTCAAAGGGCGTTCAGCTACTTCTGGAGAATGGTTGAAAAAAAATCCGAAGATCCAAGATCGTTGGCATATCCAATATAAAAACGATGATGTAGCGATCAAGTTTAGATTGGGCCTTACCTCTTTTAAGCATGTGGGAATATTTCCTGAACAGGCTGTCAATTGGGACTATATTTCGGAATCTGTTCGTTCTTTCAAGACTGAAAAACCTAAAGTTTTAAATCTTTTTGCTTATACGGGAGGTGCTTCATTAGTAGCTAAAGCTGCAGGAGCAGATACAACACACGTTGATTCCATTAAGCAGGTTGTTACATGGGCCAATGAAAATATGGAGATTTCCAATCTTGACAATATTCGTTGGATGGTTGAGGACGCATTGAAATTTGTCAAGCGTGAGCTAAAACGGGGAAATACTTACAATGGTATTATATTGGATCCACCGGCATATGGACATGGACCAAAAGGAGAGAAATGGAAGCTTGAAGACCATATCATGGAGATGATGACTGAGGTTGTTCAATTACTGGATCCTAAGGAGCATTTCTTGATCTTAAATACTTATTCATTAGGTTTCTCTTCAGTCATTGTTGAGAATCTAATTAAAACTGCATTTCCGAAAGTGGAAAATTTAGAAATTGGCGAACTTTTTCTACAGGCTACAGCAGGACCAAAATTGCCGTTGGGTGTTTTTGGGAAATTTCGTAAAATTGCAAAGTAGATCTTGCTGTTGAATAAACGTAAGTACTTAATAATATAAAACGCGGCAGGTCCACAAGACCTGCCGCGTTTATTTTTGGCATGAAATAGATATCGTACCTAAATATGAACATTACTTAAACGGATCATAGCAAGTTCCAATTGTAATGGTATGGCTTCCAGGGTACTTTTAGGGATATGAAAGAGTTTATTTTGTAGCTTATGATAGTAATCTATCCCTAGCTGTAATTGCGCCTTGAACTTCGTGATATATTTTATTTTTTTGTCATTGAGGATTTCTTTATTGTCCTCGACGTACTTTTGGATATGATCGATGTAAAGGTCTAATTCATTGATTAGCACAAATGGTCTATCTGAATGCATTAGGATAGAGCCGCGGCCATAAATATGATCAACCATCTGTTTTAAAGAATATTGCCTTTTGAACCAGATCAGATTAGGTCCAGGGCAAATAGAAACAGCAGTCTGTTCTTTATTTCGTTGGATGCCGTATTTGAGGTAGGCAGGAGCTGCGAGACCTTCACAGAGACAGGTTTTTTCAGTGATGGTGTCAAATGACTTGCTATATTCTTCAGCGGTAAGTGCTTGTCCCTGTAGTTCCTGGATCTTTTGATGCTGATAAGCGCGAGAAGCGGTGCAAAGCGGTTTTTCTCCGAACTCACGGTTGGCGACAAGATATTCCTTTTTACAGGGACTACCCGGTCTTCCTTTTTTGATGCGTTCCAATCGTAATTTTTCGGCACTACTTGGTCTAAAATTATTAAAAGGTACTCCTAAAGGTGATGCTCCACTGCAATAGAAATCTGTTTTCTCCGCTTCCTCCAGTGCTTTCAATGTTTCATTGTCTACAGTTGTTGCCTCTGGGACCATTAGAAAAGGGGAACCCCAGCCTACGGCATCAAATTCATAATAATCCAATAGAAACTGATGCTCCATGGCTGTCCCTACTCCGCCTTGTACAGTGTACTTAATTGGAGGCAAATCCGTTAATCGTACACCTTGAGATGCCCAATAATCCTGATAAATTGTAAAGAGTTCAATTTTTAAATTTTCTTTTTTTTCTTTGAACTCCTCAAGGATGGGGCCCAATAAAAAACCATCTGTAGCGAAAGCATGCCCACCACAATTCAACCCAGATTCTACCCTGAATTCAGATACCCAAACACCTCTTTTTGCAAGATATTTTGCCTGGATGAGTGATGATCTAAAGTCGCTGACTTTCAAAACAACCTTTTTGTCAAACGTACCGTCAGTTTTTGGAAAGAATGCTGGTAATTCGGCCAGATAGGCGTATAAATGAGGATTCATTCCTGCTGATAGGATAACAGCGGAATGTAAAGTGGAATTGACGAATCCGCGTAGCGCAGCTGAAGCGTCTGAATACTTTTGATCCAAGGCAACATCATTTTTGAAATTCAGTTTATCCACTTTGGACATAATATTGACATCGATTTCGCCGGGTTTTACATAGCCGACCAATAATTCCTGTAACTGCCGCTTGATACTGGTATTGGTCTCAATCTCCATGGCATGATAGATTGGTCTAGCAGGATGAGATTCCGGCAATAACTGAAAATATTTTGTTAGATCCGAATCTGCTGTAAAAGGTTGCTGCTTTAGCGTTTCCATTTGCTGTTCTACTAAAGTCTTGACCAAGTCAAGATAAGCGGTGATTCGACTGGCCCTATAATCTTCTTCTTGCTTATGAATGGGGTGAAAGGCCAGCTTGTTAAGTTTGCAGTAATATGCCCGGATACGCTCTATGAGCTCATCGTCTACAATAGACATGACCGTTGAGATGCCATAGCGGGCAACTTTGATTGCTGAGTCTATCGAAAAAGCAAGTCCTAATACAGGGATATGGAAAGTGTGCGTCATTCTTAAATAGTTCTTTTACGAAATAATCAAGAATAACGCGATAAAAAAATAATGGCTATACGTTTAAAGTGGTGATTGTGATCACTATTCAAATACAATTGTTTTGTAATCGTTGAGCATTACACGGTCTTCACTCAATAAGCGGATTGCTCTACTTAAAACGGCTTTTTCAATCTCCTTCCCGGCAGTAACCATATCTTTGACTGTGTAGGTATGATTGACATGACGAATATCCTGAACTATGATAGGGCCTTCATCAAGCTGGTCAGTGACAAAGTGTGCTGTCGCACCAATAATTTTTACACCTCGGGAATGTGCCTGCTTGTAAGGATTTGCCCCGATAAATGCAGGCAGAAATGAATGATGAATATTGACCAACCTATTTTCGAATGTTGCAACAAATAAAGGGGAGAGGATCCGCATAAATTTTGCTAGAATAATATAATCAAAATCGTATTGTTTGATTTGGGCAATTAATTGTGTCTCAAAATCTTCTTTCGATATACCTTCATGCGAAATATAATGGAATGGGATCTCAAATTTATCCGTAAACGAACGTAAAGTATCATAATTACCAATGACAGCCTGTACTTCCGCTCCCCAGGTTTCAAAATGTTGCCGGACAAGAATATCGGCTAAACAATGGTGCTCTTTAGTTACGAGAACAACAATTTTCTTTCGATTACTGGGGTTGACCTGAATCTGAGCGGAGGGAGGTAGCACGCTGGCCAGGGAATTGGCGAGCTGTGTCTGATCAGGAAAGAGACCATTGCAGACAACACGGACAAAAAACTTGTTCGCCTCCTCATCAACATATTCCCGCATGGTAATGATGTTAAGCTGATATTGGGCCAGTGTGTTGGAAATATTGGCTACTAATCCAACAGCATCTTGACATTGGATCAGAATTAAGGTTTGGTTGTACATGAAATATTGGTCGTAGGTCGCAAAAAAGCGGGTTAATTTAACCCGCTTTTTTTGTTAGTTCTTCTTCAAGGTCCACTTCTACACGTAGATTTTCGACAATATGTTTTTGTCGATCTGGTGTATTTTTGCCCATGTAGTATTCTAATAATTGTTGAATTTTATTGTCTTTTGATAAAATAACAGGATCCAGACGGATATCTTTTCCGATAAAGAGACCAAATTCAGAGGGTGATATTTCACCTAAACCTTTAAATCGTGTGATCTCAGGTTTGGCTCCAAGTTTCGCAATTGCTTTTTGTCTTTCTTCATCCGAATAACAATAGATCGTCTCCTTTTTATTCCTTACCCTGAATAAGGGTGTTTGGAGGATAGATACATGTCCCGCTTTGACCAAATCAGGGAAAAACTGTAGGAAAAAGGTCAATAAGAGCAGACGGATGTGCATTCCATCAACATCGGCATCGGTAGCGATAACGATATTATTATAACGTAGTCCATCTAACCCATCTTCAATATTGAGGGCGTGCTGCAAGAGGTTGAACTCTTCGTTTTCATACACGATCTTTTTGGACATGCCATAAGAGTTCAACGGTTTTCCTTTTAAGCTGAAAACCGCTTGAGTCTGTACATCACGTGATTTGGTGATCGAACCTGATGCGGAGTCACCCTCTGTTATGAAAAGTGTCGTTTCTTGGTTGCGCTCGTTTTTATCGCTGAAATGGACTTTACAGTCACGCAATTTGCGGTTGTGTAAAGAGGCTTTTTTAGCTCTTTCATTCGCTAGTTTTTTGATCCCTGCGATATCCTTTCGTTCTCTTTCAGATTGGAGAATACGTTTTTGAAGCGCATCCGCTGTACTTGGATTTTTATGCAGGTAATCATCCAATGCTTTCTTGAGAAAGTCATTAATGAACCCTCTTACAGTAGGGCCTTCTGGGCCTACACTCTGAGAGCCTAATTTTGTTTTTGTCTGGGATTCGAAAACCGGTTCCTGTACTTTTATGGCGATGGCACCAATAATCGAGGATCGAATATCTGATGCGTCAAATTCTTTTTTGTAGAACTCGCGAATGGTTTTTACAAGTGCTTCGCGGAATGCTGCTTGATGTGTTCCCCCTTGTGTTGTATGCTGACCATTAACAAAGGAATAATATTCTTCTCCATACTGTTGACCATGGGTCATTGCAATCTCGATATCCTCCCCCCGTAGGTGAATGATTGGATAGCGCATGGATTCGGCGTCAATATTCCTTTCTAATAGATCTTTTAATCCATTCTCAGAAATAAATCGCTGTCCATTGAAGTTGATCGTAAGACCTGAGTTTAGAAAAACATAATTCCAGATCATATTCTCTACAAATTCTGAACGGTATTTGTAGTTTCTGAAAATAGAATCGTCTGGATAGAATGTTACCGATGTACCATTACGTTGGGTAGTGTCTTTCTGCTCGTCATTTACCAATTCCCCTTTGGAAAACTGCGCGATACGCGTTATATTTTGGCGGTAGGATTGCACCGTAAACTGGCTTGATAATGCATTGACGGCTTTTGTACCCACACCATTTAATCCAACGGATTTTTGGAAGGCCTTGCTGTCATATTTACCACCCGTATTGATTTTGGAAACTACATCTACGACAGAGCCAATTGGAATTCCACGGCCATAATCGCGTACTGAAACTTTGTTTTCGTTTACAGTGATATCAATGGTTTTACCGGCACCCATCACAAATTCGTCAATCGAGTTGTCGACGACTTCCTTCAATAAGACATAGATGCCATCATCGTAGGCCGAACCGTCCCCCAATTTTCCTATGTACATTCCCGGACGAAGGCGGATATGCTCTTTCCAATCCAGGGACCTAATACTGTCTTCGTTATATGTACTCATAAATTTATGTAGAACTTAGCTAACAAAAGTATAAAAAATAAAAACGATATATGGTATTGAAGACTAAATTTTTTAGATATCTATGGTTTCTGATATGATTGGTAAAATTGGCGATTTCCCAAGAAATGTTTACATTTAGTGTAAGTAATTATAAAGAGAAAAATTTATGGGGTTATTTGATAAAATCAGGAATGAATTTATTGATATTATCGAGTGGGTCGATAATAGTACTGATACGATCGTATGGAAATTTCCTAGGTATCAGAATGAAATAAAAATGGGTGCGCAACTTACTGTACGTGAGGGGCAAGCAGCGGTGTTTTTAAATGAGGGTGTGGTCGCTGATGTATTCCAACCCGGAAGATATGAATTGACGACACAAAACATGCCGATTATGACAACCATCAGAGGTTGGAAGTACGGTTTTAATAGTCCATTTAAGGCTGATGTCTATTTTATTAACTTGCGTCAGTTTGTCAATCAACGTTGGGGGACAAAAAATCCGATTATGTTGCGTGACCCTGAATTTGGGCCAATACGTCTTCGTGCCTTTGGAAATTTTTCCTTTCAAGTGAAAGATGTTCCTGTTTTTATGAAACAGTTAGTTGCGACGACTCCGGTATTTACTGTCGATGATATTACCGAGCAATTGCGAAATATTGCTGTGTCAAGAGGTATGGATGCGATTGCGGAATCAAAAATTCCAGCGTTGGATTTAGCTTCTAACTACGATGAAGTTTCCGCATTGATTCAACAAAAAATTACGGGAGATTTTGAGGAGATCGGATTGAGCTTGACCAAATTTTTGATTGAGAATATCTCATTTCCAGAGGAAGTGGAAAAAGCACTGGATAAAAGAAGTAGTATGGGCGTTGTTGGAAACCTTGGTGCTTATGCGCAATTTCAAGCAGCCAATTCGATGGAGAAAGCAGCGGAAAATCCAAGCAGTGGTGGTATTGTTGGTGCAGGCTTTGGTGCAGGTTTGGGTGCTGGGATGGTTGGACAAATGGGCAATGTATTCCAACAGAATAATTTTGACGGAAATAACCCTACTGGTGCTGCCGGAGCGGGAGCTGTTGCAGCGGGATCAGATGGGCCACCACCATTACCCAAGAGCATTGCTTATTACCTGGCTATAAAAGGAAAACAGGAGGGACCTTTCGATCAGGAACAATTGCGTGGATTACTGAGTGAAGGTACGCTTACCACGTCAACATTAGTATGGAAGGAAGGACTCGATAACTGGACTGAGGCCGATAAAGTTGTAGAATTGAAGGATTTGTTTTCACAGACCCCGCCACCAATTCCTGGAGTTTAGAGATATAAGTGCTATCACGAGTATGAGTTTTGAAGAGAAAACCTCCGAAATAGATCGGAGGTTAAAATGCCAAGGTTGTGGTGCCGTTTTGACTTATCAGCCCGGAACTTCCTATCTGGAATGTTCTTACTGTGGGACTAAAAATGAAATTGTGGATGAAATGCCCGTAAGCGGTGAGATTGAAGCAACGGATTATAAGGTTTTTGGTAAAGCGATGGAGGGTGTAGCAGATGAACGTTATAGTTATCTAGCTGAGGTTGTTCATTGCAGCAACTGTGGTGCTAATTCAAGGTTGAATCCGCATGTTACCGCAGATGTCTGTGCTTTCTGTGCATCGCCATTGGTTATTGATCATCAGCAAAGACGTATTGTCAGACCACACGGGCTTGTACCTTTCACAGTGGACTACAAACAGGCGTTTGGGTTATTGACCCAATGGGCAGGGAAGGTCTGGTTTGCACCCAATGATTTCAAAAAAATCTTTAATACGCGAAATGATCGTTTGAAGGGTGTATATATCCCATTTTGGTCATACGATTCGGATGTACATTCTTCTTATGAAGGATCCCGTGGGGAATATTATTATGTAACACGGACACGACGTAATTCAGACGGTGAAACGGAAGAATATGAAGAGCGCCGCACGAACTGGTATCCTGCCTCGGGAACAATTTATAGCCAATTTAGAGATATTGTTATTTCCGGATCGACCTCACTGCCCGAAAAGTTTTCGGACAAAATTGGTCCCTGGAACCTAGATTACCTGAAACCGTTTAATGAACAGTATTTAAGTGGTTTTATCGCGGAGACTTTCAGTATTGATCATGTGGTGGCTGCCGGAACTGCCCGCGCTATTATGGATCGTGAAATTGTGCGGCAGGTAGAAGATGATATTGGTGGGGATACACAGGACATTGATTCCATCGATAGCGATTTTAAGTCGATCAGATTGAAATATATTTTGTTGCCGGTCTGGCTCTCAGCTTACCAGTATAAAGGTAAGAGTTATCAAATTATGGTGAATGCTTTCAATGGCAAGGTTTATGGGCAAAGACCATACAGTGTCTGGAAAATAGTATCCCTGATCCTTTTGATTCTTTTAATATTATATCTTTTGAGCTTTATGGGTTAAGGTTTGTAATAGTGATACAAAAAGAGCTGTACTTTGAAAAAGTACAGCCCTTTTTGTTGCTGTAAAATGTAATTATTTATTCAATGAAAGCAAGAAGCCGATCGTGAAGTTTGCGTCCCAGTCAAATACAAAGGTATCGCAATTGGTCGCATCTTTAAGTGCTTTATAGATGTTTACACCGCTTTTGGTTTTTATTTTTTCTGCTTTATAAGAGGAGGGGTCATTCAATACAGTAAATCGTTCTTCTCCTTGACGTGTTTGAGATGCTAGTTCAAAGGGAACACCACCAATGATAAAACATACTTCTCTTTTTGCAGCAGGTATTTTCTCACCTAATTTTTTCACTTCCGCATAAACGGCATCGTCTTTTAGATCTTTTTCATAATATTTTGCGCCAGGTGCTTCCTCAGATTTGGTATTACCATCAATCCAGGAGATTTTGGTGTTGCCCGAACCGATATCCACAACAAAAGAGTTTTCTTCATAAGCTTTAGGAAGAACAGATTTAAGCGCTAGCTTTCCTTCTTGTTCGGCAGTCACTAAATTAACAACAAAACCCATTTTTCTGAGTTCGGAACTAATCACAGTCGTCTTAGGTTCTTTCTGTGCGCCAGAGCTGATAACAAAGTGGATGTTTTTAGATTTCACACCTTTATCGAGCATCATACCGATATAGTCTTTTAATCCTTTACGGATGTCTTCGGTATTGGCTAAGCCTTCATAAGCAAAGGATTTACCAAAATCTTTGGAGATAATTTCCCAACGATTTTCTTTATCCATATTGACGACAAAGGAATTAAATCCCGAGGCACCCACTTCTACAACACCCTTATACTCTCCATCAACTGGTTTCTCAGGTTGATAATTGAACGAACGTGTGCTGCCAGAGGTTGGGGTAGCCGCCCCCGGTGCATTGAAACTGGTTGTATCTGCTTTATTAACAGCTGGGGTCGTATCAAATTTGCCTGATTGCATCGCCCAATAGCCAATAGCTAGAATAGGTACTGCGATAATAATTGCTTTGATAGGCCATCTTAATCTAGCCCATGTCGATTTCTCTTCCATAATTTTGAATAATATGATATTGTTTTATTAATTAATCTAGTAATGTAAATCCTTTGTCGATTTTCTCCTCTGGCTTGAGTTCGTAGCTCGCATCGGACATCTGAGTAACATTGAGTACTTTCAAATTACGTTCGTCGACCTTACGGATAAATTCTTCCAGTTCTCCTTGTGAAGGGGCGCCTCCGACCGTGATGTTGTTGTTTTGATCCAAGAAATCCAAGTTGGATCTAATCGAAGCAATGTTTTGACTGATAGCACCTGTAGCTGCATTCATTGCTTCCTGAAAAGCCCATCCATCTTTGATATTAAATACATCGGCAAGCCCATCCGTTGCATTTTTCATTTTTTGCGTTGCTTCTAACTTCTTGGAAATAATTGAAATACTGCTATCCAATGTACTTACATAGATACGTGCTGCGCTTTCGTTGTCTTTGAGGACCTCCAGTACTTTCGCAAACTGATTGGCGTATTGCACATAGCTACGGGCATTTTGTTCTTCTGATTCTCCTTCTTTACCTAGCAAAAAAGCTTTGGTACGTGTTTCCTTGGCATCTCTTGTATAGGCATTGGCTTTCTCAGCATTATTTTTGCTGGCTTCTTCCTTTGATTTTTCATCAAGATTAGCAGCTTCAGCTGTAAACCTTTTCGCATAAGTATACTTTTCTTCCGCAGTTTTTTGCGCTGTTTCACCGCTTTGAATCATATCAATGCGAACCCCGTCCACATTACTGATCTTTTCCTTTACACGTTTTAACGTGTCTTTGGCATCACGGGACAGCAATTGTAAAGTCTCGATGGGATTGTTTCTAATAATAGATTTCTCTCCTTTGAACAACAGTACAGTTCCCAAGCGATGCAGTAGGGCGATGATCTTTGGAGCTAAAAGCAATAAGGTGATCAGGATAATACTGAAAATAACAAATAAAATGCTCTTTCCTGCGTATTCAAGCATAATGGGAAGGAATTTGAAAAAAGCAAATGCGCCGCCCAAAAGCAATGCCCAAAAGAAAACAGTAGAAGCAGTTTTTTTTGCTTCCGGAGATTTTAATTGTGCAGGTAAATGATCTCCCAAAACTTGAAATATGGGGAGTTGTGTCTTTATTTCAGCAGGAATATTGATGTATTGATCTTTTTTTTCCATTGATTTATAGTTATGTAATTGATTGATTAATCATATGCAATGCGTTGTTTATTTCGGTAATAACCTCACCAACAGCAGCGTTGCCTATTGCTATTTTTTGTTCGATTTCTTTGATCTTTGGTTCGTACTTTTCATTAATCTGTCCCAGGGCGACCTGTTTTTTCTGTAGGTCATCTTGCAATTTGGTTATATTTTCCGTTAATGCTTTGATTTCACTGTTCAAATTCGCAATTTCCATTGTTCGGTCCTGTTCGGTCCTTTTCTTTTCCTCTTGTTTCTGGTTCGACTCTTTGGCTATGGTTTCTTTAAGCTTATTAGCATAATTTGTGCCAGTTGCCACAAGTTTTTCCTTCGATAGTGAACTATCTACAAACTTAAGTGAGGTATAGGCTGCTTTTAAGGTGTTTTCTTCTACTTTTCCCATTGCAGCAGCGGCATTCCAGACTTCAAAAAAATCGACACCCTGTTCATTGAGTTTTTCGAGGATGGCATAAACCTTTAGTTTCATTTCTTTGAGATCCGTAGATCCATCGTTGGCTGTAATGGGAATAGGCGGCGGAGTCTTGCCAGTTGCTACAGGCTGTGTTACCGACGTATATGCTGGTGTGGGAGTATTTAATTTTTCTTGTGTCGGAGCAGCAGGTGCTGGAGCCGGAGATTGAGGGGCAGAGCTTGTCTGATCATCTTCGAAAATTAATTTTTTAAGACTGTTTAATATCCCAGAACTTCTTTGGTTTTCGTTGTTGCTCATCATGTGACATTTTATTATACGTATACTAAAATAATAAAAATTAGGATTGTGACAGCTAATTTATTGGAATGAAATCATCATGAGGTTAATTAATGGTCAGAATGAGGCGAATAGACCTAGCTGATCATTTTCATACTGATAAAATATGGCTGCAATAGATGTGACTTCAGTATCTGAAAAAATGACGAATCTAGGGGGATAGCTATGAAAATGAAAAAGGGCTGTCATTTGTGGACAGCCCTTTTATGAAGAATAGATAGAAAGTACTTCTATCTTCCAAAGTCGTCTTGAACACGAATAATGTCGTCTTCATCTGAAGGGTTGTTCGCATCGGTATGTTGCCAAATTTCTGCCAAAATACCAAAGCCATCCAAGCCAATTAGACGGTGACGTTGTCCCTGACGTAATCTGATTGTTTCGCCTTCTTTCAAAGTAGATACCACTGACTCCTCATCGGTATCAGAAACCATCACGCCTACGTTGCCTTGAATAACACGCCAGATTTCAGCGCGACGGTGGTGGTATTGCCAAGAAAGTCTCTTGTCTGGAGCAACGATCAGAATTTTTGGGCTTAATTTTCCTGAAATTCTTAACTCCTGAACATCCAATCCACCAAAATACTCATTTGCGAACTCTTGTGCCTGGGATTCGTCGATGACAAAAAAGCCACCCCAAGGGCGTGCTGCATCCGACTTCTCAATGTTGAATCCTTTGGATGTCAACATCTCTTGCACTTTTTCAAATAATGCGGTTTTATCTATAGCCATCTTATAAAATTTCTAAAAATTTATTGATCATTAATTCAGCAGCTAAATATAGAAAAAAATCATTAATATTTTTAGTTAACCGTTTTAGCTTTGCTAAAATCATTAATAAAATATGGTTTTTTATCAAATATACAATCTATCGATAGGATATGTTTTCAAAATGAAATACTTAGTTTTGTGGTCAATCTAATTTCAGGATATGTCAAATTTTCAAGTCGATCGAGAAAACACAGCATTTATGCAGGCTGTTGCATTTGTTAACCAAACCAATCAGAATGTATTTATTACAGGAAAAGCAGGTACGGGAAAGACGACTTTCTTGAAGTATATTCGTGAGCATAGCTATAAGAAAATGGCGATTACTGCGCCAACAGGAGTAGCTGCTATGAATGCGGGTGGGACAACCTTACACTCGCTGTTTTGGCTTCCTTTCGGAACATTTGTTGAAGATTATGAGTTGCGCTGGGATGAGCAGGATAGTCATATTTATAATAAATCCCGTTTGTTCAGTACGATAAAGCTAACGAAACAACGTCGAGCGATTCTACAGGAACTGGAATTATTGATTATCGATGAGGTTTCGATGGTACGGGCAGATACCTTGGATGCGATCAATGTGATATTACAATCTGTCCGTCGCGATATGCGTCCTTTCGGAGGATTACAGGTCTTGTTTATAGGGGATTTATATCAATTGCCTCCCGTGGTGAAAGATGCGGAATGGAATATTCTCCGTGATCATTATTCGTCTGTATTTTTCTTCAATGCAAAGATTCTAAGGGACAGCCCTTTGGTCATGCTGGAGCTTAATAAGATTTATCGTCAGCAGGATGAAGGGTTTATTTCGATCTTGAATGCAATACGGAATAATCAATGTACTAGTGAAATGCTAACTACTCTAAATGGTTATTACCAACAGGATTTTGTGCCAAAAGAGGAGGAGCAATATATTACATTGACATCCCATAATCGAAATGCCGATGAGATCAACAGCGCAAAACTGGCTTCGTTGTCTGGAAAGATGCTCAACTTAAAAGCTGTTGTGAAGGATGACTTTGCACAAGGGTCTTATCCTGCCGAGGAAACGCTGTCCTTAAAAATTGGGGCGCAGGTGATGTTCATCCGGAATGATTCCGGTGATGAGCGGAAGTATTACAATGGTAAGATCGGTACTGTAAAACATATTGATACAATACAAGGTACTGTTTCAGTCACTTTTCCTGACGGATCTGAAGAGGTTACAGTCAAAAGAGAGACTTGGGAAAATATCCGTTACAATTATGATAAGGGGCAGGATCAAATCAAAGAGGAGATCCTGGGTACATTTTCTCAATTTCCTTTGCGACTAGCCTGGGCTATTACAATCCATAAGAGTCAGGGTTTGACTTTTCAGAAAGCAATTATTGATGCGGGTACCTCATTTGCGGCTGGACAGGTTTATGTTGCGTTAAGCCGTTTGACGAGTTTGGACGGACTTGTACTTAAATCCATTATTCCATCTTATGCCATCCGTACGGATTATCAGGTGGTCGAGTTCGCACAACGTGCACATTCCCAATCCAGTATTAACGAAATATTGGAACAGTGCCAACGAAATTATCTGGGGCAGATTTTGATGAATGGTTTTCGATGGGATGGCCTCTTGGTGGAAACTTCGGAGCTGCTGAAATCAATGGATGAACGTAATATCGATGGGAAAGAACAGGCTGTTCAATTTTTCCAGGAGATCGTTAAACAGCTTCAGACACAGGAGAAAGTGGCCCACAAATTTATTGTTGTCCTTTATGATCTCCTTAGGGATAAGGATGCGATTGATTATGACCTGATTTGCGAGCGTTCGACTGCCGCTGTAAATTGGTTTTTGCCACGGATGGATAAGGATCTTATAGCGGCTCTGACAAAGCATATTGAGGAATATCAGATCCGCAAGCGAACAAAGAAATATGTTGATGAATTGAAAGCAATATTGTTGGATTATAAGAGAAAACGGGAGCAGTTGCAGCATTGTCTAATTATTGCCGAAACGCTATCCAAAAGAGAAGATTTTCAAACAGCCATGCTAGATGTAGCGGCACAGGTTAAGACAAAAGAAAAAGATGAATTGGCGGCACAAAGCGCTGACGAAGAAGGGGCTAAAAAACTGGATACTAAGGATATTTCGTTAGAAATGTTTAAAGAGGGGATGACTATCGCTGATATTGCGGGCAAGCGAGGGATGGTTGCTGGTACAATCTATGGGCATCTGATTAATTTTGTGGGTACAGAGGTAGAGGCAACAGAATTAATTGAGCAAGAAAAGCTTGATCGTATCCTTGATGTTATTCGTGCAAATCCAGACAAATCTTCTTCCGAACTGAAGATGCTTTTGGGGGCGGATATCGATTATCCAGATATTAAAATTGGACAAAAAGTTTTAGGATTGTAGTGGGTAAGGATTTATGATGTATATTTGTCAACCTTTTATTATAAGCTAATTGAAAGAGGAGAAAACCAATAAGAAAATTAACAAGTGGATTGTATTTACTTCCATGCCGATTCAGATGGGTGTGACAATATATTTGTTTTATTGGGTCGGGAGTTGGTTAGATAATAAATATGCCATTGCGGGTGATTGGGGAATGAAAGGATTGACGTTGTTGGGTGTGGTTGTATCCTTGTATCAGTTCATTAGGCAGGCAAATCAAATTAATAAGAATGAATAGTTATTTGAAAAGCATACTTATACTGCTGATCGTCTTTGTGGCAAGTTTTGCTGCGCATTATTTAGTGATATCCGGAATGAACGTGGAACAATACTGGAGCAAAACCTCCTACAGTCTGGTGGGAATGTATACTTTTGGATTCTGTTCTTCGTTGCTGGTTGCGGTTTTGATATTTTTTGCAAATTGGTCTATGCCGGAGAAACTGGGGGTTATATTTCTGGGCCTAGTGCTCTTGAAAGGTGTTGCAGGATATATTTATATTAAAGACGGGTTAAAGACCTTTGAAAATAACTTTATCGAATATAACTTTTTGGTTGTATTTTTTATCTCTCTGTTTGTTGATGTTTACGTCGCTTTTAGCGCTTTAAATCAAGCAGATAAAAAGGTTTAAACTATTTTTGGAAAAAGTTTAAACAAATGGTGATTTATGCCAAATAAAATTGTATTTTTGCGCAAAATTTTTTATTATTCAATAGTAATCTGAAATGGTGAATCTTAAGAGAGCACTTTTATTATTTGCAGTAATTTTTCTTGCTGTCAATCCTTTTACCTTAAAAGCAGCTGAAGAAGCGCATGGGGATGCGCCTAAAACCCAAGCTGAGGAAATCAAAGAGTATAGTCAACATCACTTACAAGATGATCATTATTTTTCTTTGTTCTCCGATCAAAAAGCAGGAAAACATTATGGTTTTCCATTGCCAGTAATTCTTATTGATAATGGATTGGTTGTTTTTTCTTCTGGCGAGTTTCATCATGGCGAATCCGTTGTAGAGAAAAATGGTCAATACTATACACTTTACCATGGCAAGATCTATAAAACAGATGCTGCAGGTACCTTAAACTTTGATGAAGCACATCACCCTACGAATGCAAAACCTTTAGATTTCTCGATTACAAAGAACGTGGTGGGCCTATTATTGGCAGCATTCTTATTGTTCTGGGGTTTCATATGTCTGGCTAAAACATATAAGAAAGGTGTTAATAACCTTCCTAAAGGTGTTGGTCGCGTTTTAGAACCATTGGTTTTATATGTACGTGATGAGATGGCTGTTCCAAATATTGGTCATCGTTATAAAGAATTTATGCCTTACCTATTATCTGTGTTTTTCTTGATCTTTGTTTTAAACTTGTTGGGTATGACTCCACTAGGTTTTAACGTAACAGGAAATATTACAGTTACTTTATGTTTGGCTTTATTCACTTTCTTTATTACCAACTTTAAGGCTAATAAAGATTATTGGAAACACATTTTTTGGATGCCAGGTGTTCCAGTTCCTTTCAAATTTATTTTGGCGCCAATTGAGGTGTTGGGTATGTTTACTAAGCCTTTCTCCTTGATGTTGCGTTTGTTTGCGAATATTACTGCTGGTCACTCCGTTGTAATGGGGTTGATCGCAATCGTATATTTATTTCAACAACAATTAACTGTCGGTGGTAGTATCGGGGTGTCCATGTTGTTAACATTAGTGTTGTTTTTCTTGGAGTTACTGGTTGCGTTTTTGCAGGCCTTTATCTTTACAATGTTGTCATCCTTGTTTATCGGAATGGCTGTTGAAGAACACGCACATCATTAATCGAATTTTTTTGTTAAATTTTATAAAATAATTATTATGTACAACTTAATTGGAGCAGGTTTAATCGTAATCGGTGCAGGTTTAGGTTTAGGTAAAATCGGTGGTTCAGCTATGGAAGCTATCGCTCGTCAACCAGAAGCAGCATCTAAAATTCAAACTGCGATGATCATCATTGGTGCCTTAGTTGAAGGTTTAGCATTCGGTGCTTTAATCTTAGGTAAATAATCCAAGCTGATTAAAAGTTTACTAAATACAGTTTGCAACGGTTGGTTGCAGACTGTATTTAAACAAAAAAATACAAACAAAAGAAAATTATAATTTACAATTGTATATAAATGGAAGCATTAATTAATCAGTTCTCGTACGGTTTGTTCTTTTGGCAACTAATCATCTTATTGGTTGTGATCTTTTTATTGGGCAAGTTTGCTTGGAAACCTATCGTCAACGCTTTGGATGAACGTGAGCAAGGAATTGCGAATGCATTGGAAGCTGCTGAGAAAGCTAAATTAGAAATGGCTCGTTTGACAAATGAGAACGAACAATTGCTTAAAGAGGCTCGTGCGGAACGTGATGTTATCCTTAAAGAAGCAAAAGAGCTAAAAGAGAAAATCGTTACTGAGGCAAAAACACAGGCACAAACTGAAGGTGCTAAAATGATTGCTCAAGCGAAAGAAGAGATCGAAGAACAAAAGAATAAAGCTTTGGCTGAGGTAAAATCACAAGTTTCTTCTTTGTCTTTGGATATCGCTCGTAAAGTGTTAACAAAAGAATTTGAGGACCAAGGTAAGCAAGAAGCTTTAGTAGCAGATTTGCTGAATGATGTTAAATTGAACTAATCCGGTCACTCAAATTACGAAATAGAATTATGTCAGTATTTAAAGTAGCATCGAGATATGCAAAGTCATTAATTGACTTGGCTAGCGAGCAAGGCTCACTGGAGACCATCAAGACAGATATGGATTCGTTCATTGCTGTTTTAAAATCCAGTTCAGAATTGCAGGCTGTTTTGGCCAATCCTATTGTTCCTTTGGACAAGAAGAAAAACATATTGGATGCTTTATTTAAAGATAAGATCAATCCGAATATCTTGGCATTCTTTAAGATCATGATCAACAAAGGTCGTGGTACAATAGTATATGCTACAGCTCAGGAATTTGTCCGTGAGTATAACGAGGTAAAAGGTATTGTGAAAGCTACAGTTACATCTGCAGCACCACTTTCTGAAGCTAATTTGGCAGCGATGAAAGATGTACTTGCAAAAGAAACCAACGCTCAGGTGATATTGAACAATAAAGTCGATAGCAGTTTGATCGGTGGATTTGTCGTCAATGTTGGTGACCGCCAGATTGATGCAAGTATTGCTGGTAAGTTGAATAAATTAGAAAGATATTTGAATCAGGGTAACTAAGTTATTCTGATACTTGAAGTAAAATAAATCAAAAAACCCCTTATAATAATTAAAATGATAGAGGTAAGACCAGATGAAGTTTCGGCAATTCTAAGAGAACAATTGTCGGGCTTTAAATCAGAAGCCGAACTAGAGGAAGTGGGTACCGTACTTGCTGTAGGTGACGGTATTGCTCGTATTTACGGCTTAACTAAAGTTCAGTCCGGTGAGTTGGTTGAATTTGATAACGGATTACAAGGTATTGTATTAAACTTAGAAGAAGACAACGTCGGTGTTGTACTTTTAGGTCCTTCTGACGAAATTAAAGAAGGAGATACTATTAAACGTACCAACCGTATTGCATCCATCAAAGTTGGAGAAGGTTTGTTGGGACGTGTTGTGAATACATTGGGTCAACCAATTGATGGTAAAGGACCTATCCAAGGTGAATTGTATGAAATGCCTATCGAGCGTAAAGCTCCAGGTGTTATCTACCGTCAACCGGTAACTGAACCATTACAAACAGGTATCAAAGCGATTGATGCGATGATTCCAGTAGGTCGTGGTCAACGTGAGTTGGTAATTGGTGACCGTCAAACAGGTAAAACTGCGGTTTGTATCGATACGATCTTAAACCAAAAAGAGTTCTATGATGCAGGTCAACCTGTATTCTGTATCTACGTTGCTGTAGGTCAAAAGAATTCTACAGTAGCGAATATCGTTCGTACATTGGAGGAAAGAGGTGCAATGGCTTATACAGTTGTTGTCGCTGCTTCTGCGGCGGATCCTGCTCCACTTCAATTCTACGCGCCAATGGCGGGTGCTGCTATCGGTGAGTTCTTCCGTGATACAGGCCGTCCAGCGTTGATCGTTTATGATGATTTGTCTAAACAAGCTGTGGCATACCGTGAGGTTTCTTTGTTGTTGCGTCGTCCTCCAGGCCGCGAGGCATACCCAGGTGACGTATTCTACTTACACAGCCGTTTATTAGAGCGCGCAGCGAAAATCAACTCTTCTGATGATATCGCTCGTAACATGAATGACCTTCCTGAGTCTATCAAGCATTTGGTTAAAGGTGGTGGTTCATTGACAGCTCTTCCAATCATCGAAACACAAGCAGGTGACGTTTCGGCATATATTCCTACCAACGTAATCTCTATTACAGATGGTCAGATCTTCTTGGAATCTAACTTATTTAATGCTGGTATTCGTCCGGCGATCAACGTAGGTATTTCTGTATCTCGTGTGGGTGGTAACGCTCAGATCAAACCGATGAAAAAAGTATCAGGTACATTAAAGTTGGATCAAGCGCAGTACCGTGAATTGGAAGCTTTCGCGAAATTCGGTTCTGATCTAGATGCTGCTACTAAGGCTGTATTGGATAAAGGTGTTCGTAACGTTGAGATCTTGAAACAAGGTCAATACTCTCCAGTTTCTGTAGAGAAACAAGTTGCGATCATTTACATTGGAACGAAAGGTTTATTACGTAATGTTCCAGTAAATAAAGTAAGAGAGTTTGAAGAAGAATTCTTGACGCAATTGGAACAACGCCATCCAGAAGTTTTGTCAGCGTTCAAAGCTGGTAAATTCTCTGATGAGTTGACTGCAGTATTAGAAACAGTAGCTAAGGATTTAGCATCAAAATATTAATTAGTAATGAGTATTTGGTATTGAGTCCATTGACTAGACTCAATACTCAATACTAGGTACTTGATACTTAAAACAAATATGGCAAATTTAAAAGAAGTAAGAAACCGGATTACCTCGGTATCATCAACACAGCAGATCACTAAAGCCATGAAAATGGTTTCGGCTGCTAAATTGAAGCGCGCTACTAACGCTATCTTACAATTGCGCCCATATGCGAATAAACTAAGAGATATTTTGGCTGATGTTTCTGCAAGTGTGGAGGGAAGTAATTCTCCTTTCACAGTAGATCGTGAGCCAAATAAGGTGTTGATCGTTGTTGTTTCTTCTAATAGAGGTCTGGCTGGGGCATTCAACGCGAATGCTATCAAGATGACTAATAACTTGATCGCTAACAAATATGCCGAGCAGCATGCGAAAGGCAATTTGAGTATCATCGCTATTGGTAAAAAAGGTTACGATTTCTATTCAAAACGTAATTTCGATGTGATAGCTAATCACTCAGACTTGTTTTCTGATTTAAATTTTGGATCTGTTTCTGTAGTGACAGAATTTATCATGGAACAATTTAAGGAAGGTAATTTTGATCGTGTTGAAGTGGTTTATAACCAATTCAAAAACGCTGCAGTTCAAGAGTTGACAGCAGAGCAGATTTTGCCTTTATTACCACCTGCAGAGCAAAACACACAACATACGCATAAAGCAAAAATTGAAGCTGAAGTGGATTATATCATTGAACCTTCTAAAGAGAAGATTATCGAAGAGTTAATTCCTAAAGCCATCAAGATTCAATTATACAAAGCTGTTTTAGATTCCAATGCTTCTGAGCATGGTGCACGTATGACAGCAATGGATAAAGCAACTGAAAATGCTGGTGACTTAATAAAATCACTTAAGTTATCGTATAACCAAGCGCGTCAAGCGGCAATTACAACAGAATTGACCGAGATCGTCTCTGGAGCGGCAGCGTTATCAAACGGATAATCCTATAATCGGGAAAACATAAAAAGGCGATAATCTTACGATTATCGCCTTTTTTATATTGTTCAATTTTGAGCCATTATGTTATCCCATATAAGAAAGATCACTATAGGTGTAAAAAGGGAGATTTTTGAGCAAGTTGAGATTGGAAGAAAATAAGCTGATTTCTTTAATTTTTTGTAGCTTTAATCAATTATTTAAACATTGGAAAATGTCAAATCCCTAATTTTATGAAATTATTGTTTTTGTTATTCGGTCTTTTTACTACTTCTTTGACTTTTGCCCAAGTGCATTGGCAAAAACCCCAATATGATGAGATCAAGAAGGTAATCGCTGCGGAAAACTCTGAAAATAATTATGATAAATTATTAAAGAGATTCAATGATCTCGATACAACATTGAGTGATGAGCACTATTTTGTATTGTATTATGGTCAATATTTTCAGGATAACTATAGCCCAGCTGGTCGTGGAAATAATTTGATTAGCAAACTGGCGAGATCTGTTAATGACAACAACTATCAAACATTTAAAGATTCATTAATTTCGACTAAACATCAATATCCATTCGATTTGAGGGGACTCTCGGCAGGCAGTGGTCTAGCACATAAATTTGCCGATAACGAATTTGCAGCTAAATTGGATAAGCAATTCATAGGTATATTAAAAGCGATTTTCTCAACCGGTGACGGTAAATCGCTTGAAACGGCTTTGCACATATTGAATGTCTCTGACGAGTATGTTATCTGTGATGTATTGAATGTTTCGGTGACCGGTCAGAGGACAGTTAAAAACTGTGATTTACTAACCACTGAGAATAACACTGTTTTTGATAAAGGAATTTATTTTAATATAGAAAAGATTTTTGAGGGATATGCAAAGATATTCGGGACGAAAAGCAATCCATAATGGAAAGCTATTTTTGAGGTTTATAATCATCTTTCCTGTTCTGATGTTATTCTCCTGTAATTATAGAATTGATAATAAAACAACAAAATTAGAGGTTGTTGAATCTTGTAAAGAGAAACTTTATGAGAGTATTCCAATATCGACTCCTGACTCGATCGTTACAGGATACTGTACGTGTTCTACTGAAAAGTTGCTGGAAAATTATACTATTTTGGAGATAGCCAAGTCTAACTGGGATGAAAGTAGCGAGGAGCGAAGAGAAATGATAAAATTGGTTGAACCCTGTCGCCAAGATTACATGAAAAAGCTCAAAAAACATTTTAAAGATCGGGGAGAAGATTTATTTATCGTCTCCCCTAAATAGGTAAGCTACCATCGGATTAAAGCGGATCCCCAGGTAAAGCCTGCGCCAAAGGCGGCTAAACAAATAAGATCGCCCTCTTTTATTTTTCCGGCTTCCCAAGCCTCACATAGTGCGATCGGTATGGACGCTGCTGTGGTATTGCCGTATTTTTGGATATTGTTGAACACCTGATCCTCATTTAATCCCAAGGTTTTCTGCACAAACTGTGAAATACGAAGATTGGCCTGATGAGGAATCAATAAGTCAATGTCTGAAGTTTTCAGGTTGTTCTTTGTCAAAGCCTCATGAATAACTTCGGGGAACTTTACAACGGCCTTTTTGAAAACGGCCTGTCCGTCCATATTTGGGAACGCAGTTCCATCTTCAAGCATTTCTTTGGTCATCAATAATCCCCCCAATTCCTGTTCCGGCCAATCAGGCATTTTATCCAGCCAGATTCCACTTGATGCTCCTGGGTAATACATCGCGAGCTTTTCTGCTTCCGCGCCGTCAGAATGTAAATGCGTGCTCAAAATGCCTTTACCAGCTTCGGTTGTCGGCTGCACAACTACTGCTCCGGCACCATCACCGAAAATAACAGAAACAGCACGTCCTCTGGTTGAAAAATCGAGCGCAAACGAATGTTTTTCTGAACCCACTACAAGTACATTTTTGTACATCCCCGTTTTGACAAATTGATCTGCTATGGATAGGGCATAGATGAAACCAGAACATTGATTTCTGATATCCAATGCGCCGACCTCGTTCATGCCCATTTCCCGTTGTAGTAAAACAGCGCAGCCTGGGAAATAATAGTCAGGCGACAAGGTTGCGAAGATGATGAAATCGACATCTTCCTTGCTGATATTGGCACGTTCAATTGCTATTTTCGCAGCTTCAACACCCATTGTGGTTGTCGTTTCTCCAATACGGTCGGCATAGCGACGCTCTTTGATACCTGTTCTTTCTTGAATCCACTCGTCACTGGTATCCATAAAACGTGTTAAGTCATTGTTGGTATATACGTTTTTTGGAACGTAATAGCCAATTCCTGCGATTTTTGACTGAAACATAATAAATTCCTCTAATTGATTGTATTCTTCCCTTTTATATTGTCGTTAATTTAGAAAAAAATATTCTATTTTTGCAGCATGGGTACCCAAACTGCTGAAGAAACCTTTACGTTAGAAGAGATATTAGCGTCTGTTAAGGACTCTAATCGCCTGATTTTATGGAATGACGAAACGAATACGTTCGACCATGTGATTCATTGTCTGATGTATCACCTTCAATATACCGAAAAGCAAGCTGAAAAAATTGCCTGGAAAGTGCATACTGAAGGAAAGTGCGCCGTTTTGGAGGGAACTTTTACAGAGATGGAAATCTACCGCAAGATTTTGAAAGCGGAGGGATTGACGGTCTCTGTGGAATAAATTTACTATCCTTTTTGTTACCGTAATAATATGGTTACGCTTCAAGTTTGTCTCTAAGTTTTAGTTTTATTTGCACTAAACTATAAACTAAGCTGAAGCTCTCATGTCATTTAACGCTAAATCGTTTAAATTTTTATTATTATTTGTATTTTTTCTACCGGTTGTTGTTCTTGCGCAAACTGGTCAAATCAAAGCTATCCTGATCGATAGCAAAACTTCCAAACCTATTTCATCTGCCAGTGCTGCGCTTTTAGATGCGAGCAATAATAGTTACATAAAAGGAGCTCAATCAGTAGATCAGGGATTTCTCTTATTCTCAGATATCAAACCTGGTAAATATAATGTTCGTATCAGTTATGTAGGCTATGAAACGCATACAATTGCGGGGGTGGATGTGGCGGCATCGAAAAGCAATGACCTTGGACGAATTGGTTTAAATTCAACAGGTGAGCTACTGGATGAGGTTGTAGTCGAGGGGAGAGTTCCTGCGATGCAGATTGGCATTGACCGCAAAACCTTTAACGTGGGCGAGAGCTTGGTCAGTGCGGGTGGAACAGCAACAGATGTGTTAGCCAATGTACCCACGCTTCAGGTGGATCAAGACGGATCGGTGAGTCTACGTGGATCCAGTAGTGTCAAGATTCTAATAGATGGCCGCGAGTCAGCACTCGCAGGAAACGATGTCACATCTTTGCTTCAGAGTCTTCCTGCTAATTCCATAGAAAAGGTTGAGGTCATTACCAATCCCTCATCTAAATATGATGCGGAAGGGCAGACGGGGATAATCAATATCGTCTTAAAGAAAAATATTCGAACAGGGCTGAACGGATCAGTAAATACATCCGCTGGTTCCTATGACAATTATATGGCTGGTATAACATTGAATTATCGTGATCGGAAATTCAATTACTTCGGATCCTATAACTTCAATAAGCGTAACATGGTGGGAAGTGGAGCCGTAGATAACGGTTTTAAAGATAACAACAGCCAAATTTCCAATAATTCTGAGTCTTCGAGAAAAGGAAATAGTCATACGATGAAGGCCGGCGTAGATTATTATCTCTCTGATCGGAATTCATTGAGTTTTTCCGGAAATTTAAGTGTACGGGATAATAATCGTGTTGAAAACCTGTGGTACCGTTACATTAATCATCCGAAATTATCTGGTGAGAGCACCAGAACCTCTTCGCAACTTGAGGATGACTTGGGCTATGAGTTTAATGTGGACTTTAAACACCAATTTAAAAGATCAGGTGAAGAACTGACGGCAAACGCCAGCTATGGTCGAGATAAAGAAGATGGGACCAATGATTTTATTCAGGAGTTTACATCAAAGGCTCCTAGTTCTGGCCGTAAAAATATAACCTCTGAAGATGGGAAGAATATAAATCTACAAGCAGATTATGTACTGCCGTTCTCCGAAGATAGTAAGTTTGAAGCAGGCTATCGTTCACAGATCAGAAAGTCATTTGATACGCAGGATTCCGATACATTGAGTGTCGCAAATCAGGTTTATCTACCAGATTATGGGATAAGTAACGATTTTGATTTTACCTCCACCGTACATGCACTTTATGCCAATTATCAAGGTAAATTGTCCGATAAAATCGGTTATCAAGTGGGGCTTCGTGCTGAGCAGTTTAGTTTAAATTCAACTTATCTTTCTAAAGATCCTGATGTAACAGAAAAAGAAACAAAAGCTAAGCAAGATTTTTTTAGATTATATCCAACCTTATTTTTAACCTATAAGGTGGGGGATGACGGTGATAAAATTCAATTTAGTTATTCAAGAAGGGTTCAACGTGCCCGAGGCTGGCAGGTCAATCCATTCTTGAATGTATCAGATGATATGAACAGACGTCAAGGTAACCCAAACTTGAAACCGGAAGATGTACATGGATTTGAGCTGAGCTTTGCTAAGACTTTTGGAAAAGTTAACTTGATTTCCTCGGCGTATTTTAACCACACCAGTGAGGTGATGCAGCCATTCGTTTATTTTGTAGATACAATAAGTAGTGTCACTTACAGTCGCTGGGAGAATTTGACAAGCCGAAACCTTTCTGGATTTGAATTTATTTCTAAGGTCAATGCGACGAAGGATTTTGATTTTACATTTAATCTTAATTTGATCAATATTAATTACAAAGCGAATGAGGCCTATAACGTAAAAGCTTCCAATGGTTTTGCCTACAATTCTAATCTAACTGCAAATTATCGTTTTACCCCTACATTCTCCGGCCAGATTAGAGGTGAATACAATTCTTCCCGGGTCATGGCACAGGGAAAAATGAATGCAATGAAAGGAGTGGATATCGCCCTGAAAAAAGATGTGTTCAATAAAAAGGCTTCAATCATGTTTAATGTCAGAGATGTCTTTAACAGTAGGAAAATGCAGGGTTTTACAGAAACCCCGCAATTGAATTCTAATTTTGAACACCGTTGGATGAAGAGAATGTTTACTTTATCGCTCTCATACCGCTTTGGTAGTCAGGATCTAAATAAGTTGAAAAAGAAGGAAACAAATACAAATGAAATAAATGGTGGAGGAGAGGAATATTAAAAAATATTCCTCTTTTTGACCCCAAATGCTTAATTTTAATTTTGAAACAAACCTAAAACTAAAAAGAATGAAGTTATTAAAAACAGTTCTTGCGGTATCGGTGATGGCATTTTCTGCACATCTTAATACTGCCGTAGCGCAAGCAAAAAAAGAAGTACCGGCTTACAAAATTTTGGATTTGCCACGTGTGGATATCAAGAAATTCAAAAAGAATAAGGCCGGAGCATATGTTATCTTTGATGGAACTTCGATGGAAGGCTGGAGAGGATATGATAAAACTGTAGTTCCAAAAAAATGGGTTATCAATGAAGGCGCAATTAAATTTGATAGTGGAGCGAATGTGGGTAAGGATGAAGGTGGTGATTTGATTTTTGCACATGACTTCAAAAACTTCGAATTGGAATTGGAATGGAAAGTAGCAAAAGGAGCAAATTCCGGAATTTTCTTTTTGGCCAAAGAAGTCGAAGGTCAGCCAATTTATATCTCATCACCCGAGTGTCAGGTTCTTGACAACGAAAACCATCCAGATGCTAAGATGGGTGTCGATGGCAATCGTAAGTCTACATCATTGTATGATATGATTCCTGCGAAACCACAAAATGGCAAACCTTATGGTGAATGGAACAAAGTGAAGATCCGCGTGAACAATGGTAAAGTTGAACACTTCCAAAATGGTGTGAAGGTTGTTGAATATACCCTATGGGATAAATCTTGGGTTGACCTATTGCAAAAAAGTAAATTCAGTCAAGAAAAATGGCCTCTGGCTTTTGAGTTGCTGAGCCATGTGGGGGGAGAAAGTAAATCAGGATTGATTGGTCTCCAAGATCATGGAAACGATGTTTGGTTTAAAAACATAACCGTAAAAGTTTTAAAATAACAAAAAAGCAGCTTTAAAGCTGCTTTTTTGTTATAATATAGATTGTAATTCTTTCAGATCGACAATCATATGTGGTACATCTTCAGGTTGCTCCGTACTGTTCGGATTAAAGAAGATCGCATCCATTCCGACATTCATTGCCCCACGTACATCCGCATCCAGATTATCTCCAATCATCAATGACTGTTGTACCTGTGCTCCTGTGGTTTCCAGTGCAAATTGAAAGATCCTTGGATCAGGTTTGTTCACTCCGACGACCTCAGAAATAAAGATGTTTTTGAAATATTTGTTCAAATTGCTTTTTTCCAGTTTGGTCTCACAAGCCTCCTTAAAACCGTTGGAAATCAAATGCAGGTTGTATTTTTCGTCCAGGTAGGCCAAGGTTTCATGTGCATGCGGAAATAAATTCGTCTTTTGAGGACAGATCGCAAGGTATTCCAGTTCAAATTCTTCAGGAAACAATTCGGGGTCTACGCCCAATTCGATAAAGGTATCAGCGAACCGAGCCTTTCTTAACTCGGGTTTTGAAATCTTTCCATGATGGTATAATCCCCAAAGGCGATGATTGTTGATTGTATAAGTTTCTATGAAACGGGAAGGGGATTCCTTGTTAAACAAGCTGTCAAACTTGTATTTAAAATATAGTTCGTGGAGACTTTCTTCGGCATTTTTGTCAAAATCCCAGATGGTATGATCCAAATCAAAGAAAATATCCTTTTTCTCACGATTAAACATATACAAATATACCACCTCTGGGGAGATTTTATCTTATTGTGAATCGGCTAATTTTCTTCTTTGTGTCATAATCTTTAGGATATTTCCGAATGCCTTGGTGAATAGCTATTTTTGCTACATGAAGAAAGCGCTTTTACTCTTTTATTTCCTTTTGTTTTACGCGATCATGCAGTTGATATGGTGGGGGGTGATGTTCATCCGCTTTGATCCAAGCAAAAAGAACATGATTATAGGTGAAGGTATTTTCTTCTTGATCATTTTTTTATGGGGTGCGTGGCGGTTAAAGCGCTTGGTAGAACGGGAACAGAAATTGTTGCAACAGCAGCAAAATTTCCTTTTGGCTATTACGCATGAGTTGAAATCTCCATTGGCATCCGTCAAACTGTATATTCAGACCATTTTGCGACGAGATCTGGATAAAGAGCAACAACAGACTTTTTTAAGAAATTCCCTAAAAGATATTGAGCGATTGGATGATTTGGTAGAGAATGTCTTGATGACGACCAAATTGGACAGCCGCAATTACAGCATGCCCAAAGAGGATTTTAACTTTACTTCTCTGGTGGAGCAAATTGTCGATCGACTTCAAAAGAATTCATGCAGCTCACAGGTATTGAAACCTTACCTGGAGTCGGATATTATTATCCATGGTGATAAATTTGCGATAAGTAATGTCGTGACAAATCTCATTGAGAATGCTATTAAATATTCACCGGCCTGTGCCATGGTGGATGTCAAACTATATACGGAGAGCAGTAAAATAATTTTTTCTGTTGCTGACCATGGTATCGGTATCAGTGATGAAGAGAAAAAACTTATCTTTAATAAGTTTTATCGCGTGGGAAGTGAAGCGACACGGAAAACCAAAGGTACTGGTTTGGGGTTATATATCGTGAAAACCGTGTTGCAGAAGCACGATGCGACCATTAAAGTTAAAGATAACACTCCTAAAGGGAGTATTTTTGAAGTAACATTTGAAAGAAATGCAAAGTAAACAAAGAATATTACTTGTCGAAGATGAAGAACACTTGTTAGAAGCAATCAAGTTGAATCTCGAAATGGAAGGTTACCGTGTCACTACGGCTACTGACGGAAAAAAAGCATTGAAAGTTTTTAAAGAGGAACGTTTCAATCTCGTGATATTGGACGTTATGATCCCTGAAATTGATGGATTTCAGGTTGCTGAAACAATCCGACTACAGAATACAGAGGTTCCTATCATGTTTTTGACTGCCAAGAACAGTAGTGAAGACCGTATCACTGGACTAAAAAAAGGTGCCGATGATTATTTGGTAAAGCCTTTCAATTTAGAAGAATTGATTCTCCGTGTAGGAAATTTGGTTCGTCGCGGTATGAAACCAGATGATCTTAAAGAATTGAATTCTTATCAAATCGGTGATAAAACCATCTATTTTAATTCTTACGAATTGCATCATGCAGATGGAACGATTACCTCATTGACGAAAAAAGAAACCATGTTATTGAAGCTGTTGATCGAACGTCGTAATGAAGCCGTTTCCCGTGAGCAGATTTTAGAAACTGTATGGAATTATGACGTCTATCCTTCGACGCGTACCATTGACAATTTCATTTTGACATTCCGGAAATATTTTGAGCCTGATCAAAAGCATCCAATCTATTTCCACTCTATCCGAGGTGTTGGTTATAAATTTACCGACAATAACGCATAGCAAATAAAAGATGATGACAATTAAGGCTAGAATAGCCGTTATTTTTATTGCTGCGTTACTTTTGGGCTATGGTTTATACCAAGGGCATTATCAGACAGCTGTATTGTTGGCTGGTGGAATTGGTTATCTAATTTGGAGCCATTTTCGGGAAGGTTCAGTTTTCTTGGCAACACAAGCTTTTCATCGGCAAGACTATGAAAAGACAAAAAACTTGCTGTCCGAAATAAAAAATCCAGATACACTTCGCAAGGGGCGTCGTAATTTCTATGAATTTATGATGGGAAATATCGCCTTGAAAGAGGATCGTATCGATGAAGCTGAATACCATTTTCAGCTGGCTTCTCGTTTGCCTTGGAAAAAAGATAATGAAAAAGGTATGGTAATGATCAATCTGGCGAATATTGCGCTGCGAAAGACAGATTATGAACGAGCAAGGGCGTATACAGATGTGGCTAACAAATTACATTTAACTGCAAGACAGGCCAGTATTATTACAAAAATAGAAAACGAAATTTCAAAACATTTATAGTGAGTACTACTTTACAAAACGACTTATTGATTAGAGCTGCATTCTCGCAGCAAACGGAGAGACCTCCTGTGTGGATGATGCGTCAGGCTGGACGCTTTATGAAAGAATACTGGGATATCAAAAACAAGTATTCTTTTCTCGAAATGTGCAAAACACCAGAGATTGCAGCAGATGTAACGATGTTGCCCGTGGATTTGTTGGGAATAGATGCGGCGATCTTGTTTTCGGATATTTTGGTTACAGCTGAGGCAATGGGTGGAGATCTGTCATTTGAACAAGGAGTAGGTCCTCGTTTTTCTAATCCAATTCGTTCTGTCAAAGATGCGGAGGCATTATCGGTTGACTGTCTGGATAAGTTGCAATATGTTGCGGATGCCATAAAAGTAATTCAACAACGTCTTGATAATCGTATTCCATTGATCGGTTTTGCAGGAGCACCTTTTACCATTTTAAGTTATTTGGTTGAAGGCGGTTCGTCAAAGGATTTCAAGTTGACGAAGTTGATGTTAAACAACCAACCTGAATTGGCGCATACAATCCTTCAAAAGATTGCTGATGTAACGGTAGAATATCTTAATATGCAGATTGCGGCAGGTGTAAATGCGATCCAATTATTTGATAGCTGGGCTTTGGCTTTGTCTTGGAATGATTACCGTGATTATTCACATTATTATAACAAACAGATCATCTCCAAATTGAACCGCAAGGATATTCCTGTAATATCTTTCTGTAAAGGATCATCAGTCTTTGCTCCAATGATGGTAGAGGCGCAGCCAGATGTGGTTTCGATCGACTGGAATGCAGATCTTAAAAATATGAAGCAATCCTTGCCACAGGGAATAGCTGTTCAAGGGAATTTAGATCCGTTTGTACTATATGCTGAAAAGCCTGTTATCAGAAAGAAAATTATAGAATTATTTGAGCGCATGCGCGGAGAGAATGGTTTTATATTCAACTTGGGACATGGTATTATGCCTGATATTCCTTTTGATAATGTAAAATACGCAATCGAGGTTGTGAAAGAATTTCGCTATTAAACTTTTGATTGGAAAAAGTTCTAAAAAAACGAAACAAGATTTTGGATAAACATCCGATCGAGAAGAAAGAAGACTTGCTATAACCAGCAGGTCTTTTTTTTTGAGCAAGAGATGGCAGTTGGAATAGTGAAAAAGTTTTTTTTATTGTTTTATAATGCATTAAAATGCGTGTTATCATGGACATGGTGAAAATTCGTGCAAAATATGTTAAAATGAGCACACTTACTTTTTTTGTAAATCTTGTTTTATTTTATAGCTTAGTCGCAAAACCTATTAAATGAGTAAAAATACCTTGATGGATGGACTGCTGATTAATGAAGAAGCGCTGGAAGAAGTGTTTCATCATTATTTTGATGAGCTATGCCGTTTTTTAGGGTATTATACGCGTGATGTACAGTTGGTGGAGGACTGTTTGCAGGATGTGTTTGTTAAACTATGGGAAGATCGGGATCAAATCCATATTTTCCATGTCAAGACCTATCTTTATCGGGCTGCCCGTAACCGTGTACTCAATGCTTTACGCAATGAAAGTGCACGTACTGCTCATTTGGAGCGTTGGTTTAAGGAGGAAATGACCCGCCAGGAAGCAGAAGAGTGTATCAATATGGAGGAGTTTTCCCTTGTTTATCAGGAAGCTATTGGCAAATTGCCTGAAAAATGTAAAATCATCTATCAATACTGTAAGGAAGAACAGAAGACCTATCAGCAGGTCGCCCAAGAACTGCAAATATCCATCAAGACAGTCGAAAATCAGATGTCCATTGCGTCTAAAAAAATACGGGCACATATACTTGAACGCTATCAAATACTGTATCCAGATTCGATTTTATTGGTTTTAACAATGTGTGGTGCAGGTCTTTCCGTACTCGTTTAAATATTTTAAAAAAAACAAAAAACCTTTTAGGGGTTTTCTCCGCTCTAGGTGTCTATTTGTCGTAAACCCAAAATAATGAATAGCAGTTATAAGCCGTCACTGGAGCAATTAGTTCGATATCTAAAAAAAGAGAGTGATGTAAAGGAAAATGAAGCGATTGTAGCTTGGCTCGATTCAAGTGAACAAAATCGTCATTATCTTTTGCAGCTGGAAAACGAATGGATACATCTCAAAGAACCGCCACTGATCATCGGTCGGGCAGATCGACCACGGATATGGGACAAAATCCAAGATCGTATCCAACCTGTCGTAAAAACTATTGTTTTTGACCGTAACCGTTTTTGGTGGTTGGTCACTGCTGCTGCGATTCTTATTTTTCTGTCAGGAACATTGGGAACGTATTTTATTCAGCGTAATATTTTGATGAATACATCTTCGCAGGAGCAGACAACTGTTTATACGGCTTTAGGGCAAAAGTCACAGGTTATATTACCGGATGGATCAAAAGCTTGGTTAAATGCGGGAACAAAGATGAGCTATTCGCATGCATTCAATCAACATGATCGCAAGATTACACTCGAAGGCGAGGCATTTTTTGATGTTGTGAAAAAAGAAAATATGCCTTTCACTGTGCAGACTTCCCATTTGGATGTTGTGGTGAAAGGAACTGCTTTCGATGTTTCGGCCTATGCGGATGATGCCAAGATAGAGGTGTCGCTGTTGCGTGGAAAAGTTGCGATAAAAGATAAAAGAGGACAATTGATCGGAGAATTAAAACCTAATGATTGGATCCAATTGGATAAACGGACTGGTCGGTATACGCAGATACGACAATTGGACGCGGTACAATATAGCACCTGGAAATCTGAGGAACTTGTTTTTGAGAACGAATCTTTGGAAAGTGTTCTTAAGAAATTGGAACGTTGGTATGGTGTCGATATTACTTGGAGGGGAGCAGAGTCCGATAGACATTATACATTCAAAGTGAAAACAGAAAGTTTACGAGAAATTTTGGAATTGATCAATGTCATTACACCAATCCAATATACAATAGCAGGCAAATCTGTTGCTATAGTTTCAAAAAAACGATAATCAAAAATTGATGATGTAAACTACTTAAAACAAAATATACCAAAAATTATGAAAAAGAAACCTATTCTGATGAGTCTTTTACTCCTCAGCCAGACCTTCTTTGCTGTAAACGCGCAGCAAGTATCGGGCAAAAAGGAGTCTTCAAATCTTAAGTCACTTATCGAGATTGTTGAAAAGAAGTATGGCTATTCATTTATGTTCAGTAATTCAGATGTGGATGTCAAGACACCACTTTTCTATGATAGTCAGGCAAGCAGCTTGGAAGCATTGTTGAAAGATGCGTTACAAGAGAGCTCGATTACATACGACATTACGGGGAAACGGATTTTATTAAAACGTAAGGTTGCAAATAAACAGCAAACAGGGCAAGTAAAAGGAACTGTAGTAAATGAAAAAGGTGAACCATTACCCGGTGTGAGTATACATGCTTCGGGCAGTGGAAAAACCGTTGCGACAGATCTTTCAGGCATTTTTTCTCTAGAAGTGAATGCGAAGGACTTACTTCAGGTTAGCTATGTAGGTTACCAAAACCAACAAATTAATGTACAGGCAGGGAAAGATGTTGATATCACCTTAACTAGTGGAAATAGAGAACTTGACGAAGTCGTTGTGATCGGATATGGTACTTTAAAGAAGTCTGATGTCACGGGTGCAATAGCAAGTATTAGCACAAAAGATCTGGCAAAACGTGCAACAACAAACCCTGCTGAGGCATTACAAGGGGTGGCTGCCGGTGTCAATGTACAGAAAAATAGCGGTATTGCTGGAGCGGGAGTGCAGGTCAAGATCCGTGGGGTCAATACCTTTGGCAGTAATGAGCCGCTGTATATCATAGATGGTTTCCCAGGTACAATCAGTAATGTCAACCCCAATGATATTGAGAGCATGGAAGTTCTCAAAGATGGTGCGGCTGCCGCAATATATGGTTCTGTGGCCGCCAATGGAGTTGTTATCGTCACAACGAAAGCCGGTAAAGCCGGAAAAATTCTTGTAGACATCAATAGCTTTACGAATGTAACAGAAACATCCAATCGACTAAAAGTACTCGATGCTGACGGTTATGTAAAAGTGCACCGTCAAATGTATGACGAATACAATAAGTATGCTACGACGCCAGTCAAACTTCCTGATTATATCAACAAGCCAGGTACCAATAATACCGATTGGCAAGAGGAGGTGTTCCGTACAGGACTTTCTACAGCGAATAGCGTCGCCATCAGAGGCGGACAAGACAATACCCGCTATTCCCTGTCAGCGAACTTAAGTAATGACAAAGGTGTCGTTATCGCGAACGATTTCAAAAAGGAAAATGTCCGTATGAAATTGGGAACCAAGAAGAATATCTTCACCGTGGAAGGAAATATGGCCTATACAAATTCCAAATACCATGGACCTAATTTTAGTCTAAAAGAAGCCTATATGATTTCACCTTTGGTACCAGTGTATGACTCGGCGGAAAAAGGTGGTTTTGGTTTGACAAATTGGGGTGGTATTCCAAATAATGTCAATGTGATTGCCGACGAACATTATAAAACAAGCTGGACAAAAAAGCAGGATTTCGCCGGAAATGCTTTTGTTAGCGTGGATATCATGAAAGGCTTAACCTTTAAAACAAGTTACGCTTTTAACGCGATCAATACACAAAATTATTACCATTATCCTCCATTCGCCTCGGATGAAAAGAACCCGTATGAATTTCCTTTTTATTGGGAGGGACGCAGCTATTGGCAGGAACAGGTCTTTGATAATCTCCTGAACTATAAAACAGAATTTGGAAAACATAGTTTAAATGCGCTTTTGGGTAGTTCGTTGAATATGCAGGAATCCAATTGGAATAATGTAGGCGTTGAAGGAAAGAAGATTGTATACTCGGTTGAGAATGGTAAACTGATGAGCAAGGAAAGTGCCGAGGGATTTTTGGATCCCAATTTCATGACGATCAGTTCGGGACAAGGTGGAACATTCTCCGCGGATGGTTCTAAATATGACTATAACCGCATGTCTATCTTTGGTCGTGTCAATTACTCTTATGCCGACCGTTACCTTGTACAGTTAACCTTACGCCGTGATGGTTCATCCAAATTTGGAAAGGATAGCCGATATGGAAGTTTTCCTTCAATAGCATTGGGTTGGAAGATCGATGAGGAATCATTCTTCCCGAAAGAATCCTTTGTGTCGAATCTGAAATTAAGGGGAAGCTGGGGAAAACTCGGAAATGAGGTCGCTTTGGGGTACTACGACCACCAGGCACTGATCAGTACCTACAATAATTTGTACATGGGATATGTGCGCGGAAGTGGCAATCCTTGGCCAGGTAGTATTGCAATGGGGCTTGAGAATCGACTGTTGAGCTGGGAGACCACAGAGTCTAAAAACATAGGAGCAGACTTTGGTCTATTCAATAATGTATTAAAAGGTTCGGTAAATTACTTTATCAAGACCACCAATGATCTTTTGATCACTAAGAAAGTTGCTCCATCTGCAGGTTTGGAAGATCCGACATTAAATGTTGGGAAGATCCGAAACTCGGGTTTTGAGCTTGAACTCAAGTATGCAAATCGGAAAAATGAGTTTCAATACGATATTGGATTAAATCTTTCAACCCTCAAAAATAAGGTCGTCAGCCTCGCTAATGAAGACCAGATTCTTTTGGGAAATGGTCTAAAATTCGATACTGAACATTTTCCGAATCAGACTCGTGTAGGATATCCGATTGGAGGATTCTTCCTTTACCAAACCGATGGTATCTTTCAGAGCATGGAGGAGGTGAACAAACATGTCAACAAGGAGGGGAAATTACTACAAGATAATGCCAAGCCGGGCGATATCCGTTTTGTCGATGTCGATGGTAATGGTGTGATTGATGATGAAGACAAGAAATACAGTGGTACGGGGATTCCTAAATTGGAAGTAGGTTTGAATCTCGGTGCTTCTTACAAAGGCTTTGATTTTTCTGCATTGATCGGAAGTGGCTGGGGCCATAAACTCTATAATGGGAATCGCTACTTTTTTGAAGCCATGAGTTCTGGATCCAACTTTTTGAGCAGTACGTTAAATGCATGGACCGAAAATAACCGGGATACCGATGTTCCGCGTGCTGTATTACAAGATCCAAATGGAAACAGCCGTGAGTCCACACGCTTTTTGGAATCGGGTAACTTTATTAGACTACGTCAGCTACAGATCGGGTATACTTTACCTAAAAATCTATTGCATGCGATCCGTTCAGAAAATCTACGGTTTTATATCAGTGGACAGAATATATATACCTGGACAAAATACAAGGGAATTGATCCTGAGTTTGCACCATCTGGAGTTAACAATAAATCTAGTGTGTTGAATACAGGGGTAGACCGTTATATTTTTCCATTTACCAAGTCCTATTCCTTTGGAGTTCAATTTACATTTTAAGACTTGGGTATTTATTGTATCATAATTAAAGAAACTAGAAGATGAAAAAGAATAGAACAAATTATAAATGGATTCTTGGTATTGCTTGCGTGCTAAGCACGACATTGTCCTGCAGCGATAAATTGGATTTAACATCACCGGACAAACTTACTTCAGATAACTTCTGGCGTAATGCCGAGGATGCTGAGTCTGGACTTTCTGCTGCCTATTCGCAGTTGGAAGCAGCAACTGATGTATGGGAATTTGCGGAGGTAAAATTTCCGGTCGAGGCTTATCGTGAAGATGCTTGTGAAATCGGTAGCGATGCATTGAACTATCAAACCTGGGTAGAACTCTATAATTTTACCTATACCAATGGTAATAGTCAATTTACGGCCTATTGGAGTAAAGCATATCGCGGTATTTCTTATGCAAATCAAGTGATAGAGAAGACCGCACCGATTGAAATGGATGCAAATAAGAAAAATCAGATTATTGCCGAAGCAAAGTTCTTACGCGCCTATTACCATTTGAAACTATTGCTTAACTGGGAGAAGATCGTTGTACGTGATCAATATATCACCAGCGAAGGAAAGATTAACAAGGCCTTATCTACACGTGATGAAGCGTGGGCTTTTATTATCGGGGATCTGGAGGCTGCGGTGGGCAATTTACCTGTGAAACAGGAGGCGGCCAATGTTGGTCGAGCTACAAGAGGGGCGGCGAATGCTTACCTTGGCTACAGCTACTTAACATCAGCATATGAAAATACGGCCAAGAAAGAGGAACTTCTTGGAAAAGCTGAACAGGCCTTTAAAGCCGTATCAGGGTATAACCTGGAAAAAGATTTCCTGTCTATGTTTGACGGTACCAATAAAAATAGTGCAGAATCTATTTTTGAGCTTCAATTTACTGATAATACCGCAAATGGTGCGAGTTACCGCACAGCACTGCATAAGTGGATCGCTGTAGGAGAGTTGGGCGGTTGGGATGAAATCTTACCGAGCAAGATGCTCTTAAACGAATTTAAAAAGGAGGGTAAGATCGCTACAACAGGACGTTATGACTCACGTATGTACCAGACCGTATTCTGTAATGATCCTTATTTTAATGATTTGAAGAATGGAGGAGTTTATGGCTTTACCTACGATGAAATATTTGGTGCCGGATCTGACCGGGCAAGTTTCAGAAAGTATTTACCACGAACAGCAGCCGATTTAGATAAGTCCCGCACAGCAGTCAATCTTCCATTGATGCGTTATGCTGATGTGTTGCTGTTATTGGCTGAAACCTTAAATGAACGTAATCGTCCTGCAGATGCCATCCCTTTGATCAATCAGGTACGCCAGCGGGCAGATATGCCGGCACTTCCTTTGAATTTGTCTGTTACCGAAGTCAAAAAACGTATCGAACATGAGCGTATCGTGGAGTTTGCCTTGGAAAATACCCGATTCTACGATATGAGAAGATGGGGGAAAGCGAAAGAAGCATTGCAAGCTATTGGTCGGAATAGTTTTGATCCGGCTAAGCACAACTTTTATCCTGTTCCATTATTGGAGATTAAGTCAAATGATAAAATTAATTAAGGAGCATGTTTACCGTTTTTTTTGTCATGCTTTTAGGTGTAGGAATAGGGATAGGACTTCGGTCCTTTCCTATTCTTAAACATACAGGTATTCTTGTCCGATTGGTCATATTTGCCTTACTGTTTCTTCTGGGACGAGAGGTCGGACAAAATCCAAAAATAGTAGACAATCTTGATACATTGGGGTTGCAAGCTATACTGATCACATTGGCCGGAGTCGCTGGAAGTGTTCTTTGCTCATGGTTCGTTTACCGTTTATTCTTTAGCAAACATGAAAGGTAGTTTGATCATTCTCGCATTTTTTGTCGTGGGTGTTTTTGTCGGTTTCAAGGGAATTATTCCAGCCGAATTGTTGAAAGAAGAATGGAATACTTATGTCCTCTATGCATTGATGTTGTTGGTTGGGGTTACCATTGGTTATGATAGGGAACTCTTGATATCTCTACGAAAAGTTAATTTAAGCATCGTGCTCGTTCCCCTGGCAACTATCGTTGGAACATTGATAGGTACGTTTATCATCAGTTTCTTTATCCGCGACTGGAATGCCGCTGAAAGTATGGCTGTAGGATCTGGATTTGGTTACTACTCTTTATCAAGTATTTTTATTACACAATATAAGGGTGTCACATTGGGAACTATAGCATTGATGTCGAATTTGATGCGTGAATTAATGGCGCTATTGATGGCCCCATTAGCTCGAAAATGGTTTGGCCCGCTGGCGCCGATTTCTGTTGCAGGCGCCACAAGTATGGATACTGCATTACCCATTATCACACAATACTCCGGCAAACAATATGTTCTCGTTGCGATCATCCATGGTATATTGATTGACCTCAGTGTACCCTTTTTAGTTACTTTTTTTTGTTATTTATGAGAAATAAGATCGAAACCTTATGGGTTACAATTAGTTTTTGTTTGATTTTGATAGGATGCAATACGGTCAAGTCCCCTAAAATGGATGGCTATGGTGGATTGTTAAGGGTGGAGCAACAACCAGAAGGTTCCACTCGGCGAACAAATCCCTTTTATACCGACCGCGGCGCCTGGGTCGGATTTGGCATTCATGAAAATAAGACAGTAACAGGTTTTTGTGGACCCTATGATCTGGATGGGCGTGCCTGGTTAAGTAGTGCATTGCTGCAGATTGGAACAGCTCCGGCTGGAGAAAAAAATCTATTGAGCCGTGATAGCAGTTGTTATTATCCGGATCGCCTGTGGATGCGTTTGCGAGGGGAGGATATGGAGGTTGAGCAAACTCTTAAACAGGTCTCATCAACAACAGCCATATTACATATTAAAAACAAATCATCAAAAGAACTATGGACCTATGGCAATCTCAATCAAGGGCAATGGACATTGGCAGGTAATACCCTGTGGTCTAAACTTCCAAATGGAGAACTTCTTTTACTATCTTTTGAAGCTGGTGTGAAAGTAACTTTTGATCAGGGGAAATATCAAGCCCATTTAGAAAAAGCTGATACGGAGATTGTGCTGATCCATTATGCCAACCCGATCACCTTAGAAAAGGCACTCGTAACGGCAAAAACAGCTGTTGAGCAAAGCAAGACTTTGAGCATGCAACATACAGCACGGTGGGTGAATTATATCAGCTCAAATACTCGTCCGGAACTCTCCATGGAGGAACATCGCATTATGGTGAAAAGTATGATGACCCTGATGAGCAATTGGCGGAGTGCAAAAAAGGAATTAAAACATGATGGTGTTGTCCCTTCACATGTAGCTGACTATTTTGTTGGATTTTGGGCATGGGATTCATGGAAGCATGCCGTTGCATTGGCGCAGATAGATCCCGCTTTGGCGAAAGATCAGGTTCGCGCTATGTTTGACTTTCAAGATAGCGTCGGGATGATTGCCGATTGTATCTATACGGACCATCGCGAGAATAATTACCGTGATTCCAAACCGCCATTAGCTGCCTGGGCGGTAAATGCGATCTATGAAGCCGATCATGACCTATCGTTTGTACGGGAAATGTACGATAAACTAGTCTTGTACCATGAATGGTGGTTTCGCTACCGGGATCACAATAAAAATGGTATCTGTGAGTATGGTGCTACGGATGGAACATTAGAAGCTGCCAAGTGGGAGAGCGGTATGGACAACGCCATTCGGTACGATAGTACCCAGATGTTATTGAATGAAAAAGGTGCCTGGAGCATGGATCAGGAATCTGTGGAGCTCAGTGCTTATCTTGAGCTGGAACGAAAATATCTGATGCATTTTGCGGAATTGCTCGGAGTACCATTTCGGGGGAAAAAAGAATCGTACCTTGCCATGGATTACTTCTTTGACCAGGAGCGCGGTTATTATTTTGATCGCAAACTGAATGGAGCGCTTATTCCATGTTTTGGTCCTGAAGGCTGGTCGCCATTGTGGACAGGTTTAGCTACTGTGCCACAAGCTGAAGCTGTGGTTCGTGTGATGCAGGATACGGCTAAATTTGCCTCCTTTGTACCTTTTCCTACTGCGGCTCTAGACAACGCCAAATTCATGGATAGAGGATACTGGCGCGGGCCTATTTGGTTGGATCAAGTCTATTTCGCAATTGCTGGTTTAAGGAAATACGGTTATCAAAAGGAAGCCGATATGTATACCAAACAAGTCTTTGAGCGATTGGAGGGCTTATCTGGTCATGGACCAATTCATGAAAACTATGAAGCGCGCACAGGCAAAAGGCTCAAAGCACCACATTTTAGCTGGTCTGCAGCCCATTTATTTCTGTTATATAAGGAACTGAAAACTTCTCCACAGAAGAAATAGATCAGTTGAAATACCAACGCTTCCAATCCGATAAGTTGTACTATCTATATCGGATTGGAAGCGTTGTTTATTTAACATGCATTATTGAAAACTAAAACTAAGTAGTCGGGATGGACTTTCGTCTTTTGTATACTTCATGTAAGATTTTTCTAATTAAAGCCTAGCTTTATTGATTGCCCCTAACTTTTCTTATTTTTGTACCCATGGTCTATTTATACGCAAAAGCAGTTCATATTATCTTTGTGGTTTGTTGGATGGCTGGTTTATTTTATATCGTTCGCTTATTCATTTACCATACAGAAGCTAAATCCAAATCTGCGGAAGAGTATGGGGTTTTGCATAAACAGTTTATACTGATGGAGAGTAAATTGTGGTGGATCATCACAACACCAGCCATGTACCTCACTATTCTGGCAGCTCTCGTCATGTTATATATTAATCCGGGATTGTTGACCATGGGCTGGATGCATGTCAAGCTCACCTTTGTATTGGGACTGATCCTTTATCATTTTGCTTGCCAACGTATTATGTTTCAATTAAAAGGGGAATCATCGACTTGGTCCTCGACCAAATTGCGTCTTTGGAATGAGCTGGCGACCGTCTTATTATTTGCTATCGTATTTACAGTCGTATTAAAATCTGCTCTCAATTGGATATTCGGTGTTCTGGGACTTTTAATACTGTCCGTCTCCCTGATGATGGCTGTGAAACTCTACAAAAAAATCAGAAATAAGAACAATGCGGATAAAACGTTAAATTCTTAATTTTCTTAATCCTTTTCTATTCTCGTTAGTCGAACGATTATAAATTGAAAAGGAATATGTACAAGAGACTTTTGACTGTGATCATGTTGCTTGCTATCGCAACTGGAGGATTTGCCCAACGTTATAGAACTTATGGCGGAACAATAAATATATATTCGACCGATGTTCCCTTCTTTCTTTATATCAATAATGTTTTGTACAATAATAGACCGTTGATTGACCTTCATGTGCCAAATTTGCAAAACCCAAGGTATAATCTCCGTATCGTATTCGCAAATAGGCGGCAGAGAACTTTAAATGGGAGGGGTGTGCAGCTCGTCGACCAAAATGGTCAATATATGAATGTTGTGTTTTCGGTAAGCAGCCGTGGCGGAAATAGAGGTATTGTTCTGGAATCGATGAATCCTGTTGGTCGCTATAATGATAATTATCGCAATGGCGACAACTATAATAATGGTGATTATAATGAAGACAGGTACGATCGGGGTCAACAACAAGACGAGCGATATGGCCGGTCTGAGAATGATAGAAGTAATAATCAACAAAATCAGGACGATCCGATCGACAATACTGGTTATCAGGATAAAAATGAAGCTAACGAATTGAATGATCTGCTCAATCAAAAAGAAAATGATCAGGACCGCTTGCAAGTGGCGGCTCAAGAGCTGAAAAATAGGCGATTGCGCAGTTCCGAAATCATAGATCTTATGGAGCTATTTATCAGGGACGATAATAAATTGGCTTTTGCTAAATATGCCTATCCAAGCTGTATAGACAAAGAGAATTATGATAAAGTAGGCGATGCACTATCTTTTAGTTCCACTCGGGAAAAATTAACAGCATTTATTAAAACGCAGCGTTAGTTACAGTTGAAATTTATCTTTTGGTTTCATTGCCAAGAAAGAGTGGTTAAGAATAAGAATTACCTGTATAAATAGGCTATTTGTGTCATACCAACAATGGTTGTATAGTGCAAATAGCCTATTTCAGTAAAATGTAACCTCAGCTATATCGTATCTATTCCGCGAAACAGATATACTTCAATTCCATGTATTCATCGAGTCCATGTTTTGATCCTTCACGACCGACGCCAGATTGTTTTACCCCACCAAAAGGAGCTGCAGCATTCGATATTAATCCTGTGTTAACACCTACCATACCTGCCTCAAGTTGTTCCGCCACACGAAAGCAGCGATTGATATTGGTACTGTAGAAATAGGAGGCAAGGCCAAATTCGGTGTGATTGGCCATGGCTATACCATCTTCTTCTGTTTTGAAACTAAACAATGCGCAGACTGGGCCAAAAGTTTCTTCGTGAAATATCAGTGCCTCTTTAGGGATATTGGTAAGGACTGTAGGTTGGAAAAACAGACCTTTGATCACATGTCCACCAGCGGCCAATTCTGCCCCGTGATTCAAAGCATCTTGAACATGATGCTGTACTTTTTCTAAACCTTTGGCATTGATCAATGGCCCTACCTGAACACCTTTGTCGAGTCCATTGCCCAGCTTTAATTGACCCACAGCATGGGCTAATTTTGTAGCGAATTCGTCGTAGGCGTCTTCTTGGACTAAGAAGCGGTTGATAGAAACGCAAGTTTGTCCGGAATTTCGGAACTTACCAGCAATAGCACCTTCTACTGCGGCGTCAATATCTGCATCACTAAATACGAGGAATGGAGCATTTCCGCCGAGTTCCATGGAGACTTTCTTAATGTTTGAGGCTGATTGTTCGATCAATGTCCTACCGACCTCAGTAGAGCCTGTAAAAGAAAGTTTACGGACAAGATCATTTGTGGCAAGTTCCTTTCCGATACCAGCACTATCCTTTCCGGTAATGACATTAAAGACTCCTTTTGGCAGACCTGCTTCTTCGGCGAGTTTGACCAATGCGATTGCGGATAAAGGTGTTTGGGATGCGGGTTTGAGGACTACCGTACAGCCCGCTACAAGCGCCGGAGCGACCTTTCGGGTGATCATGGCCAAAGGGAAATTCCAGGGCGTAATTGCCGCAACGACCCCGACACCTTGTCGGATTGTCATCATTCTTACCCCTTTTTTCTGAGCGGGAATCGTTTCCCCATAGGCTCTCTTACCCTCCTCGGCAAACCATTCAACAAATGAATTCCCGTAATCTACTTCTACTTTCGACTCATTGAGCGGTTTTCCACTCTCAAGTGTCATAATTTCAGCAAGTAGGTCTTTATTTTGTTGAATGAGATTGTACCAATTGCGAACAATAATACATCGTTCCGAAATTGTTGTATTTTTCCAGCTTTTCCAGGCTTTGTCAGCCGCTTGTATGGCTTTTGTACAATCTGCAACCTTCAGATCTGGTAATGCTGCAATTGTTTTTCCAGTTGCGGGGTTGACAACATCAAAAGTATTTTTTGATGTGATAAATTTTCCGTTTATATAGGCTCTGTCAATTAAAAGTGGATTTTTCATTGGAATCATTATTTTTTGTTTTTTACAAGCCATTGCTGCTGTTTGTGACCTGTATTTATTTATACTTGCTGATATATTACCTTCGATTATTTGGTACATCAGCTGCTTTTGGAACAATATTCTTCCGCCTATTGTTTCGCAAACAAGCAATTTTATGGGAAGCTTTGCTTAGACGAATTTTCTCCGTTGCTGTTCGTTGGGAACCGTACAATACTTCTTTGTTCCAAACCATTTGTAGCGATTTTTTGCAAAATAGTCATAGCCCAAGTCCCGCCACTTTTTCGGTAGTATTTTGAGGAAATAGACGATTGAATAGGGAAGACCCAATGTTTTGCAGATATTCAATATGGCTTCGCTTTTTATATAAGTACCGCTAGGAGATATATAAACAACAGAATCTATATTTTTTGGAATAGTGTGTAAATTATTTTTAGCGAAGTCAGATTGTAAGGAACTAAATAGAAGCCTATTATTGGAGTCTATTTTCAATAGGATTTGAACAAAACGATTACAAACTAAGCAATCACCGTCAAAAAAAATGATATGTTTCCCTTGCGTATCCATTAATATAAAGTTACTTCTATTTACTGAAAGAACTGCCATGAAAACATCACATCTTTTATAAAACCTTCATGCTTTCACGAGCATCGACAGCAATGAAAATCTATTGAAGATTTTTTCTGGCCAATAAACCGAGCATAGTGAGTTCATTGATACCCTAAGCGAAAAAATACGAATCAATAAAAAATAGAAACTTTCATAAAAAAAGCGGTGTTTCTATGAAAAACACCGCTTCTGAAATATTCTTTTTGATCTTTATTACAAGTTCTTCATAATGGTATGTCCCATACGATCCCTTTTTGTTCGTAGATATTCCTCGTTGTAGGGGTTCGCGGTGATTTCAATAGGAACGTTTTCTACGATTTCCAGCCCGTAGCCGACCAATCCTGCACGTTTTGTTGGGTTATTGGACATCAAACGCATTTTTGTTACCCCTAGATTTCTAAGGATTTGTGCACCAACACCATAGTCTCTCAAATCAGCTTTAAATCCAAGTTGGGCATTGGCATCAACGGTATCCAATCCATTCTCTTGTAATTTGTAAGCATGCAATTTATTGATCAGTCCAATACCACGGCCTTCCTGATTCATATAGACAATCACACCTTTTCCTTCGTTTTGGATCATCTCCATCGCTTTATGAAGCTGAGGTCCACAATCACAACGGCAAGATCCGAAAATATCACCGGTCACACAGGAGCTATGTACACGAACAAGAATAGGTTCATCTTCATTCCACTCACCTTTATAAAGGGCAAGATGTTGTTCACCAGTATCTTTTTGAGTAAAGGCTTTCATTTGAAAATCACCATATTGTGTGGGCATATTGACAGTCACCTCTTCAGTAATCAATGAATCGTGCTTTAAACGGTATTCAATAAGGTCCTCAATACTGATGATTTTTAAATCAAATTTTTTGGCTACTTCCATTAATTCTGGTAATCTAGCCATTTCACCATCTTCTTTTAAGATCTCGACCAATACACCTGCTGGTTCAAAACCTGCCAAACGAGCAAGGTCAACAGTTGCTTCGGTATGTCCTGTACGACGTAGTACACCACCATCTTTAGCAATCAATGGAAAGATATGACCAGGTCTACCCAACTCTTCGTAGTGAATATTTGGGTCTATCATTGCCTTGATCGTCTTTGAACGATCAGATGCAGAGATCCCTGTTGTACAACCGTATCCTTGTAAGTCAATAGAAACGGTAAAATTAGTTTCATAAACCGCTGTATTTTGCCCCACCATCAGGTCAAGATGCAAAGCATCCGCTCTTTCCTTGGTGATAGGAGCACATACCAAACCCCGACCATGGGTTGCCATAAAGTTAATAATTTCGGGAGTTGCGTTGCGGGCTGCGGTGATAAAATCACCTTCATTTTCACGATCTTCGTCATCTACGACGATAACTACTTTTCCTGCTTGTATATCAGCGATCGCTTCTTCGATCGTGTTTAATTTGAATTCCATTTAATTGTTATATTGTATTGATACAAAGTTAGTGTAGAATCTAATTTTATTTATAATAGCGTTGTCACAAATCTAATGTGACTCCTTTAATTTATTCTTTTTACCAAATTTCTCTTTGATCCATTTCCAGGCCGCTTCTGCTTTTAATTTGTACTGATCAATATCAAACAAAGCCGAATCTGTAGTCGATTTATAGGTTAAAAATGCAGCAAGGGGAGTTAATATGATAATAGCCATCCACATACCTACAGCCGAAGATATAGCACCATCTTTAGCCGTTTTTTCCGACACTGTAGAGATGATATGATAGATTAAGAAAAAGATAATGGCCATAACGACAGGAAGTCCGAGACCTCCCTTTCTAATAATGGCACCTAAAGGCGCTCCAATAGCAAATAACAGTAGACAAGATACGGCCAATGTGAACTTTCTATGCCATTCAATGCGATAACGTATATCTTTTGTTTTGTAATCTTTAAATTCAAGGGTGCGGCTGTTGAGATCCTCTTTTAAATAGTTTAGCTGGCTCAGGGCATTCATGGTGATCTGTGTCCGTTGTTCAGGAGGTACAAGATCAGCTACTAAATCTTTATAAGGTTTGATCTTCGCTTCTTTTACCTTTGGCAGGCCAGGTTGATTGGCACTGAAATACTTCGAATAGATATTATAGCGCGTATCAAGAGTTCTTGTAATTGCTTTACCCATACTGTCGATTTTAACATGGTTGGAGTCAATGTACATATCCAGTTGCCTAAGATTTAACATCGCATGATGGCTCTTGAAGAGACTTTCATCTGTTTTACCTTGTTGAAAGCTACCCATGTCGAACTTCTGTTCTGTTTCCTTAAACTTAAATCGTGTAAATTGCTGACGTGGATCGTAAGTTTTCGAGTTCTTTGTGCGCGACTCTTCATAGCGTATACCGTCCTTCAATTTGAGGATCATATAACTATTGTCCGGTGAATTATAAATGTACCCTTCTTTTGCCATTAGCACATTGTTGGCTGTATTGCCACCCCGATGATCATAGATCATTAAGTCATAGAGAATCGTTCCTTCCCTATTTTTGCCTCTTGCACGAATGGAGTATCCTGGAATTGTATTGTTGAAAATACCGGGTTTGATCAGAAAGTCAGCCTTTTTATTCCGTACATCTGTCAGCAAGGTTCCCATTTTTAGGTTGACCACTGGTAAAATGTAATCGGAAAATAGAAAGGAACTCGTAGCAAAAATTGCCACAAGTATAAATAGGGGAGTCATGGCTTTACGTAAAGATACGCCGGCTGCTTTAATGGCCACAAGCTCATAGCTTTCCCCCAAGTTTCCAAAGGTCATAATGGAAGACAATAACATGGATAAGGGCATCGCCATTTGAATTTGAACAATGCATTGATACCCAATAAGCTCCATAATGGTGTACCATTCAAATCCTTTTCCGATCAAATCATCGATGTATTTAAATAGGAAAAGCATCAATAACACAAACATCACAATAAAAAATGTGACAATGAATGGTTTAATGAAAGCTTGAAGAATAAGTAAATGAACCTTTTTCATCCGTGACGCTAAGCAAATTGATGCCTTTACATTAAAGCATCTTCCAGCCAAGGAGCTCTTTTAGAGCCCTTGGTGAAAATATATTGCAAAGATAGGTTTTTTTATGCACCTATAACACTTTGAAGATAGACGATTGAATTTTTCCAGATTAATTTTCTGTTTTCCAAGTCCTCTTCTTTAGCAAAATCTATTATTTTAAGTGCGACGTCGTTTGTCAGCTCGTCTTGATCGATCTCTAGATCGAAGAAATAAGGATCATCATCGAGCCACTTAAAACGCACTGATTTGTTTTCTTTTGATGCTACGATTTTTGCGCGATGCGGTTCATCGTCCCAAATGAAGGTGTAAACAGTGTCTTTGTAGTTTACATCGTCTGCAAACCATTGTGCCAGTTCGTTTGGTTCTTGCAAATACGGAAATAAAATTCTAGGTGAAGAGTTGATGATATATTCTAGTTGGAATTTTATTTTATCTGCCATAAAAATGTTTTTTTAAATTTTAGTTTGTTTAAATCAAAAATAAGCTATATTTGCATTCCCAAAATGGCGGGGTAGCTCAGATGGTTAGAGCGTTGGATTCATAACCCAAAGGTCGGCAGTTCGATTCTGCTCCCCGCTACAAATCTCTTCCCATTTTGCTTTTTATCGCATAAACTTATTATTTGTAATAATACATATTTATTTTGTTATTGCAAGTTTTTTTGTGAAAAGTTGAAGGCTTTTTCGTAAATATTTGAATTTAAAATCGTCCAAATCTTATGCCGAATTTTTTCCTAACTGAAACGCTATTTTACTTCGTTAAGAATGAGTTTGTTGAGTGGTATAATGATTTTTGAATAGGATAAATCGCTAAAAAAAATAAAAAAATCTTTTGAATTGACAGGCGAAGTGGTATATTTGCATACCGAAACGGCGGGGTAGCTCAGATGGTTAGAGCGCAGGATTCATAACCCTGAGGTCGGCAGTTCGATCCTGCTCCCCGCTACTTTTAAAAAGGAAAGTCTAAATATAGATTTTCCTTTTTTTTTGAACCATTTTTGAAATAACCTTAGATTAGCACAGTATTTTTTGGGAATTTTCTTTAAGCGTGACTCTTGTTTAGGCTCTAACACTTAGGTACTAAAGGATCCACGGGATTACGTACTAGTGATCTGATGTTATACAATAATGATTTCACCCTAAAGGTTGCCTAGCAATGGCCATATGTTGGTGATCAAGCTTTGTTTTGTAACACAATTCCCACGTATATCATGCCCGATGCACCCTGATGATAGGTTGTGACATTAAATTCATGTATATTTATGCGGTTTCTTACCTATTATTTTTTACTATAATGAACTTCAGACCTATTCTTATTCTAGTGTGGCTTATCATCGGTTATCATGCTATTGCGCAAAAGAAAGCAATAAGCCATGTTGTCACGCACAACCGTACTACGATTATTTGTGATGCTGCTAAAGGTGAAAACCCTTATCCAGCATGGGGGGTATTTCCAAAAGCCGAATACCCCGTAAGAAAAATAACCATGCATGTCACTTTGGGAAGTCCTGACAGCTTAAACACTGCACATTGGGATTATTTGGATCATATCGTGTTGAGACGCAAAGGAGGAGCAAAAGGAGAGGTGCTGAACTATGAATTGGGCCGGATGCTTACCCCCTATGGGAGCATTTATAACAAAGGGTGGAACTGGAAGTGGCAGGTGGATGTGACCGACTTTGCCCCTTTTTTGAGAGATAGCGTTGAGATTGTATATGTACATTCGGGTTTTGAGGATAAAACAGTCGGTTGGGCACTTAGCATAGATTTCGAAATTCTATCAGGACCTCCAGTTGTTACACCTCTTGGTATAACACCTTTGTGGAATAAGGGCTATAAATATGGCGATCCCAACGAGAAGATAGAGGAGAATTTATTGCCGGTAACTTACGAATCGCTTGGGCAAGCAGCCTTAAGCCGTATACGTATTCAGCATACAGGACATGGTATGGACAAACCTCGTGGTTGCAGTGAGTTTTGTACACGATGGCGTGAACTCATGCTCGACGGAAAGGTCGTTGACCTGCGGGATATGTGGAAAAAGTGTGGCGATAACCCTTTATACCCGCAAGGCGGAACATGGATCTTTGACCGGGCGTATTGGTGTCCCGGTGATCTGCAGCAACCTGATGTAATCGATATATTCACAAAGCCGGGCCACCATACTGCAGCACTGCGAATGGAACCCTATACTGCTTCAAGCAATATACAGGCGGTTGAAAATATCTCAGCTTACTTGTTTCATTATTCGAAACCCAAGCAAAAAATAGATGCAGTCGTTGAATCTATTATGGTACCAAACGACGAGAAACGTTTTTCGAGATTAAACCCAGCCAGTTCTGGCCCACGGATATCTTTCAGAAACCTCGGGGCAGATCCGTTGCATTCGCTTACAATTGTGTATGGAACGAAGGGATTTCCTTCTAAAACATTTCATTGGAAGGGAAATCTTTCTTTTAATCAAGTGGCAGATGTATTGCTACCGGGGGAAATTCAGGAAAAAGATGGTGAAAATGTCTTTCATGTGGCGCTTATCAAACCGAATGGTAAGAAAGATGCATGGTCAGAAGACAATGAAATGGACGTTGTTTTTACAGCACCAGAGAAATTTCCCAATGAATTTGTTGTGAAATTTCTTACAAATAAAGCACCTCAAGACAATAGTATTTCTTTAATAAATGCTCAACAGGATACCGTTTTCCAAAAGAAGGCAGCACAGTTGACTGCGCTCACACTTTATACTGATACGATACGCCTTGCTGCAGGCAATTACTCCTTTCGCCTAATAGATACCGCTGGAAATGGACTACAGTTTTGGGCACAACCCGAAAACGGAGATGGTTATCTTCGCATCTTCGACCTGAAAGGAAACCTTATTCATGCATTTGAAAGTGATTGTGGAGTGGGTGAAATGTTTAGTTTTAAGGCTGTTCCGGGATTTGAAATGGATACAATAAAGGCTCAATATGCATTCTCCCTGTATCCAAGATCGGTGGTTGACCAAACGCAGTTAAATGTGGTATCCAATAAACAGAGCGATATGACCGTGCGGATAACGGTTGACGGTGTGCTATGGCAAAAGCATGAATATAAAGCTGTTAAGAATGCAATATTCAACTATGATCTTAATCATCTTCCTAAAGGAAGGATAATTGTAGAAGCTTTTATGGATGGTATCAGTCGGTTTAAAGGACGGATCAATAAAAAGTAGTCGTGAAATACACAGGCCCCATTTTCTGGAGCCTGTGTATTCATGGTAATTTCTTAATTATCATCAAAGGCCAGGCTTTTCCAATCCTCTTTTTGTAAATATTTGAGCATGATAAAAAACAATATCCAGGCGAGTACTGCCAGCCCCCAAATCAATAGTTCATACTGAAAGATAACTTTATGAAGATAGCCCAAAAGTCCGAGTAAACCTAAGATCAATAAGTTGACCAGTGCTTTTGAACTGGATTGACTCGCTTTGGAAAAAGGGTAGTTTTTTACGAGAAAGAGCATGATCAGGATACTTTCGATTCCGCCAACAGCCGACGAAAGCAATAAGTCATTTATGGAGCTGATACCGAATAGAGGAACACAAATGCAAAGAAATAGAACATTAAATGGTAGTACGTATTTAATAAGACATGCTTTAAGTACACCGGTCATAAATTGTCCCGGACGATCTATTGGTGTGACATAATAGATCCAAGCGGCCTTATATTTATTGCTCTGTGTGATCAGCTGAAATACAGTCAATATGGTTAGTAGTGAGAGGTAAAACATAACGATATATAAGCCAGATTCCCCTAACTTAACCAGCTTTTCTCTTATCGGCAGGCCTTCACCAGTCCGTAAAAATAGAAATACAAAATAGATGGGTAAATAGGCCAAAGAGGGGTAAAGCTGCTGCTTAAATTCCCTTGTTTTTGAACTTATAAGCCATACAATACTAAACCCAGCCTCTTCAAGAGGAGATGAGCACAGCTTTGTTCCTAATTTTTTATATAACGGGCGTTTTGTGAGGTTTTGCGAAATCACTTTTGATTCAGGTAAAGGTGCATCTGCACTGGCTAGAGCGGCTATTTTTGCGTTAAAACCCCTAGAGAATAACTGTGTACAAGCATAGATCCCAAAGAGCGGAACAGCTATACCCAAAACAGAAAATAGGGTGATCTGTAGACTATGGTCACCCAAAAGCAGAGATTGAAAAGAAGCAATCCAGGTACTGGGAAATAACCAAAGGAATTTGAGCTGTTCAATGGTCAATTGAGACTCGACGATTGTTTGAATCAGATTGGGGCCAAGGTAATAGGCTAAAAAAATGATCATTGAAAGCCCAATTTGTAGATAGGTAATAATGTCTTTAAATTTTTGGATGGGTAGATATTTGATACTTATTAGATAGAAGCCGTTGACGAATACCAATGCTACAAGTGTGCTTAATAGCAGTTGTACAACCAGTAGAAAAATGGCGATAATATCCCAGTTGAAGAACACATAGATTAAAAGTGGCAAGCATAATGCAATGACCTGATTGAAAAGTTTAATGGCAATAAATGTTATTCGCGATAATGCTATCGTTCGATCGTTGACCGGCTTGGGCATAATGATGTATTGATCCCTGGTATCCAAAAGTATGGGCGAAAAGTCCGACACTAATGTAATGCTCAGCATGCTGATAAAACAAAGCAGCATAATTGAAAGAGCCAAGTAGCGATCCGGAATTAGAATTAGAATAACCATGAACATCAAACCAATGATCATATACAAGATAAACTGTATAATAGAGGACGAAGAGGAAGACTTTCCTGTATTCCGTTTCTTAAATGTGATTGGCTTTCTGTTATCTAGGGTAACTTTAGTCTCTAAAATAATTTTAAACTGTGCAAAGTTTACCCCCAAATTTTCCCATACTCCCCTAAATAGAAGAATAAATCGTAAGATATATCTTTCCATATTATTGAATAGCGGTGATGATGTCAGATGCATCCAATGCATCGTTGTCGGTATTGGTTAATTTTGCAAATATGTGCTCAAGTGATTCGTTGGGATTTGACTTCAATTCGTCAATCGTTCCATCCGCAATAATACTCCCCTGACTGATCAGGAGGATTCGATCGGATACTTTTTCAACGACATCCATCATGTGTGAGCAGTAAAAAATAGTCTTACCTTCTTTAGCGAGTAATGATATGAGTTCCTTCACGAAGATTACCGCATTGGCATCTAGCCCAGACAGGGGCTCATCCAGGATGATGATCTGCGGATTATGGATAATACCGGATATAAGGAGCACCTTCTGACGCATACCTTTGGAAAAGGTATCCATTCTATTATTCGCATTTACGGCTAGACCGAATGCGCTTAATAATTTGAGGGAACGTTCCTGGATCGTATGATCCTCCATACCATATAATTTTCCGACAAAATCGAGATATTCCATTGGGGTCAACACTTCGTAAAGTTCCGCATTTTCAGGAACATACCCGAGTTGAGATTTTATGGAAAGGGGATCCTTTTGAATATCGATACCATTGATCTCAACTTTACCGGTGAAATCTTCAATCAATCCCGTCAATATTTTGACCGTGGTAGACTTTCCTGCACCATTGGGACCTATATAGCCAATGACCTGACCTGGAAATATATCCAGATTGATTCCCTTTAAAATTTCTTTTGTTCCGTATGATTTTTTTAGGTCAATGATACGAATGAGCGGCGACAAACCTTCCATATATTTAAATCTTCTAACGTAAACTTACATAAAAATATAGAGTTGCGGGCTTTATTTATTCAGAAAAAAGGAGTCCTAAGACTCCTTTCAAAACTACTTTATAATTGGAAAACTACCTATCATTTTTTGGATATCCTTCTTCATCAAGATCATCTCTGAGATCTTCTTCATTTTGGGCCAGCTTTTTATCTAAAGGGGATAGTCGATTGTGCTTGAAACTTTCGATTCGCATATGTGCATCCTCTAACTCATCTTCCTCTAAATCTTCACGATCAGCGTATTCATCTCCGACAAAAGGATTTGAATTATCATAAGTAGAGTCATCATCTATTGCACCTTCGGATAGAGTGTCATAATTTGCCGGATGATCGTAATCGGGATCATTATCGTCCACATCCAGCTCATAACTGTCCATATCTTTGTTATAAGCTAGATTTTGCTCCGAATCAGAGTAGTCAGCTTCGACTTTTCCCTTCGTCTTTTTATCTTCCGTGCTAGCCATAATCCTATGATTTATCTTCAATAATACAACAGGCAGCAGCGTGAAAAGTTTTAAAAAATATCAGAAGACTCCGGATGTAGTATATTTTTTTTAGCAATTGATAAATTCGCTAAAATAGTGATCATAAAGGCATAAAATTCTATCTGATAATGCAAACAAATTGAAAACATCATTGTTACTAATAGTAACAGTAAATCTTGGCCATTATGATTTTCAAGCGTTTAAATTATCAGACATTACAGAGTTTGCGCCTACAGGGGTATAATATCTTATTGACCATCGGGCGTTCAGAAGATGAGAACCCAATTTATTTCCCCATGAAATTGGAATCATTCAATTCGACACAGACAAATACCAGTAGCGGACAAGAACGTACACTCCAGGGGCAGAAGATATTGATTCTCGACGAAGCGATCCAACGTTCGTTAAATAATGACCTCAATGGTGTCATTCAACTTGACAACTAGCTGACTGTTTTTCTAGATTTTTTATAAGCACTTGGGGTTATATTTCTCTTTTTCTTATAAAAGTTGGTCAGGTGACTTTCATCGTTAAAACCTAGTTCATCCACAATCTGTTTCATGGTGTATTGGCTCGATGCCAACCTTTCTTCGATAAGTTGGGTACGAATATCGTCTATATACAGTTTATAACTTTTCTGGTATTTTTTCTTAAAAAAGGCGCCGAAGTAATTGGCCGAAATCTGAAAATGATCAGCTATATTTTTTATTTGTAGCTTGTCTGGGAAATAGATGTTTTGTTGGATATAAGCTTCTATTTCTTGAGACATGTCACGGGACTCATTGATCGGAAGATCCAGATCTTTTAATATATTTTCAATTAATGCAAAGAGTGACATCACTTGATGAAAGACAAAGGTAGAGGTCGCTGCATTTTCAGATTCTTCCTGTTGATAGATTAAGGAGATTACTTTTTCTATTAATTTTCTATTCTCCTTTTTAAGGGACAGGCTTTTATTGCGTAGTGTTTCTGAATTGAAAATATCCTGAGGATTGTAAGATAAGCAAAAATTTTGTTGTATATGATGCAGATCTTTAAAGTAATGGCTTGAAAAATATAAAATAAATACACTTGAATCTTTCTTACTTTCAAGTATTTCTGAAGCGGTATTCAGGAAGAGCAGATTTTCTTTGAGAAATTTTGCACCATTGTTTTTTGATACCAACGTGCCTTCCGAAATATAAGCCAATGCAAAATCAAAACCTAGTTCGCTTAGATCAATCTTTTGCTTATGTTTGATTTTTTCGGGGAGAAAGGATAAATTCATTGTGTACTTGTAAATTTTGTTTTATCGAATGATAATCGATATGACAGCCAAATATCGTTATTTTGGATTATATCTTTTGACTTTTTAAAGAAAACAATGTGCTGTTGTAGGTTCCAGAAATAGGACTAAGTACTTTTTGCACTTCGCGTCATTTTTTCGATATTATCCCATTGTTCTTCAGGAATAATATCCAGACCATTAAATTCTCCTGCGCCTTTTAACCATTCTCCACCATCTATTGTTATGACATCGCCATTAATGTAGCTGGAATAATCCGATACAAGATACGCCGCAAGATCAGCCAGCTCGTCTAATTGACCCAAACGTCCTAAGGGAATCCGTTTCGTAGGAGATAGTAGTTCTCCTAATTCACCTGGTAGTAGGCGCTCCATGGCACCTGAGGTCTGAAACGGACCGGGGGCAATTGCATTTAAACGTATTCCTTTTTTTCCCCATTCAACAGCAAGGGATCTTGTCATAGCCAATACACCAGCCTTGGCTGTCGCGGAAGGAACAACATAACCAGATCCTGTCCATGCGTAAGTCGTTACAATGCTAAGCACCGTTTTATTTTGGTCCTTATTTTCAATCCAACGTTTGCCCAATGCTAATGTGTAATTTATACTACCCTGAAGTACAATTCCGATGACAGACTCAAAAGCACGATGACTAAGCCGCTCGGTAGGGGATATAAAATTTCCTGCAGCATTGTTGATTAGGATGTCGATCCCGCCCAATTGTTCGTAGCCATAAGCTACTACACGCTCGACATCTTCATAATTACGTACATCTCCAGCTATGGCCAGGCATGTGCCTTGGTGTTTTTCGGATAGTTCTTTTGCTGTATGTTGAATCACATCATCCTTTCGGCTGCTGATCAAGCACGAAGCACCCAGCTCTAGGAAATAATCAGTCATCGCTTTTCCTAGCCCAGTACCACCACCTGTAATTAGAATGCGTTTGCCTTTTAGTGCACCTTCTTTTAACATGCCCATATCTTGTTTCGTTTTTATGTATGATTAAGTTACATAAATTTGAATGAAAATAAAAGTGATGGATGAAAGACAGGGGAGGTGATTGTGGTAAATAATAGGGGAGGGCTAATAGGACGATAAGGGAACCTGAGGGTCGTAACAAATGCTAGGCAAACATAGGGAAGATGAAGATAAATTATTGGGAAAGCGGGAATGATGGGGAACGGAGAGATGGTAACAAATGATAGGAGAATGGGACTGTACGAGGTTGACCGCCTATAAAAATAAAAACAGGGACTATTTTGTCAATAGTCCCTGTTTTTATTTTTTTCCGATCTATTGCTAGAAAGGAAATATGCTTATGCGCCTAATTGTACGCGTTTGAAAGCAGTTACTGTCAATCCTTTAGAAACTGAATCTAAGAATTGAGCGATATTTTTAGAAGAATCTTTTACAAATTCTTGGTTCAACAACGTAGTGTCTTTGAAGAATTTGTTCAATTTACCTTGAGCGATTTTCTCAGCCATCTCTGCTGGTTTACCTTCTGCAATGATTTGCTCTTTTGCGATAGCGATTTCACGCTCGATTGTGTTTTGATCAACACCGTCTTTATCGATTGCGATAGGGTTCATCGCTGCGATTTGCATAGCAACATCTTTACCAGCTTCTTCAGCACCAGCTGCGTCAGCAGAAAGACCTACTAATACACCTAAACGGTAGTTACCGTGGATATAAGCGATTACTTTCTCTGCAGTGATAGTTTCGTATTTAGAAACGTCAATTTTCTCACCGATTACACCAGTTTGCTCGATCAAAGCATCAGCGATTTTCTTGCCATCAATTTCCAAACCTTTCAATTCTTCCAAAGAAGCAGGTTTGTTGTTCAACGCTAGGTCTGCGATTTTTTCTGCGAAAGCTACGAAATCTGAGTTTTTAGCTACGAAGTCAGTTTCACAGTTTACTTCAACTACGATACCTGATTTACCATCTGCAGTTGCTTTAGCGATGATAACACCTTCGTTAGAGTCGCGATCTTGACGGCTAGCAGCTACTTTAGCGCCTTTTTTGCGCAAGTAATCTACAGCAGCTTCAAAGTCACCATTAGACTCAACCAAAGCTTTTTTACAATCCATCATACCAGCGCCAGTTTGTTGACGCAATTTGTTTACATCTGATGCAGAAATTTGTACTGACATGTTTATTTCTTTTTATTATTGTTTACTACTGAAAATTTTGTACAATATTAACTTAAAACATGTTAAGCTAATATGAAGTTTAACATTCCTTGATAATCGGGAGCTGTTAAACCAAAAAACCGGACAGATAGGCTAGCTCAAGAAAAGTAATCTTTTCCAGAAACTAACGCTACGCTATCCGGTTTGGAATAAAAATATTATTCTCCGTCTTTCGCTTTGCGAGGACGTTTAGCTTCTGAAGCTTCACTATTGTCAACTTTTGCTTTTGCAGCAGCAGCATCTTTTTCAGCTTCTTCTTCTTTGTCGCGTTTGCGCTCGTCCAAACCTTCTTGGATTGCTTGACCAATGATGCTTGCGATTAAGCTAATAGATTTACTAGCGTCATCATTTGCAGGGATTGGGAAATCAATGTTTGAAGGGTCAGAGTTTGTATCTACCATCGCGAAAGTAGGGATGTTCAATTTCATTGCTTCAGAAACAGCGATGTGTTCTTTTTTCACATCGATGATGAATAAAGCAGCTGGCAAACGGTTCAAATCAGCGATACCTCCTAAAAGGTTTTCTAATTTGATACGCTCACGTTGAATCATCAACTTTTCTTTCTTAGACAATACATCATAAGTACCGTCTTTTTGCATTTTGTCGATGTTAGACATTTTTTTGATAGACTTACGAACTGTAGCGAAGTTTGTAAGCATACCACCTAACCAACGCTCAGTCACGAAAGGCATGTTAACCTCTTTAGCTTGTTGTGCGATGATTTCTTTTGCTTGTTTTTTCGTTGCTACGAATAAAACTTTGCGACCTGATTTTACGATTTGTTTGATAGCTGAAGCAGCTTCTTCTAATTTCGTAAGAGTTTTGTTCAAGTCAATGATGTGGATACCGTTGCGCTCCATGAAAATGTACTTAGCCATTTTCGGATCCCATTTACGTGTAAGGTGACCAAAGTGCACACCTGCATCCAATAAATCTTGATAAGTAGTTCTTGCCATTTTTTGATCCTCCTTTGATTAACGTTTACTGAATTGGAATCTTCTACGAGCTTTACGACGTCCTGGTTTCTTACGCTCAACCATACGGTCATCACGTGTTACTAAACCTTTAGCGCGTAATGCAGGTTTAACTTCTGGGTTAAGCTCAACCAAAGCTTTTGCGATCGCTAGGCGAACAGCTTCTGCTTGACCTTTAACACCACCTCCGTTAACGTTTACTTTTACATCAAAGTTTGCTAATTCACCAGCTACGCTCAATGATTGAGTAGCGATGTATTGCAAAGGTAATGTCGGGAAATACTCTTTGTAGTCTTTACCGTTTATGATAATGTTTCCGCTACCAGCAGTTAAGTAAATGCGGGCAACAGCAGTTTTTCTTCTTCCTGAAGTGTTAGTTGTTGACATGTCGATGTTCCTTAAAATTTAACTGGTTTTGGACTTTGTGCTTCATGTTTGTGCTCAGTACCAGCATAAACGTAAAGGTTTTTAAACAATTGACGACCTAAACGGTTTTTAGGAAGCATACCGCGAACAGCTTTCTCAATGATGCGCTCAGGGAATTTTGCCATTAACTCTTTAGGAGAAACGAAACGTTGACCACCTGGGTATCCAGTGTAGCGTACGTAAACTTTGTCGCCTAATTTGTTTCCTGTCAATCTAATTTTGTCTGCATTGATAACAATAACGTTATCTCCACAGTCTACGTGTGGGGTGAATGTAGGCTTGTGCTTACCACGAATTACTTTCGCGATGTTGCTCGCCAAACGCCCCAAAATCTCTCCTTCAGCGTCAACAACGATCCACTCTTTGTTAACGGTGTTCTTGTTGGCAGAGACAGTTTTGTAACTTAACGTATTCACTTGCTTTTGTTTAAATAATTTGTAAATTTTTATTTATCTTCCCCTTATCACAAGGGTCTGCAAAGGTACATCTATTATTCTATATTTTAAAATCTATTTCACTTATTTTATTGAAAACGAGCTAAGTTTCTAACTGGATGGGCCAATCTCAATATTTTTACAACTTCCTCGAAGGAATATTGTTACATTAGTTAGTATATTGCAGGAAGAATTTTTAATTATTTAGTGGAAGTAGATGAGATTGAATTTTTTAGATAAACGAGTTGTTTTGGGTTTTGTCGGATTTCTTTTTGGTACAGTCGGCCTAGTGCAGGCCCAGTCATTGGAGAAGAAGAGCAAACCCTACGATGCGCGGCTCAAAAATGTACAGGAAATATTAAAGCAAGGGAAAATCGGCCCTGGTGTAGATTCTTTAGATGCCATATTAGCGGATTACCCAAAAGCAGATGAAATCTATTTCACAAAGGCTATCCTTTTTGCCCAAATGCGAAATCAAGATGCTGCGATAGATGCCATAAAGGCAGCCCTAGAAATTCAACAGAAACCTGAGTATCTAAGCTTCGCAGTCGATGCCTTTAAAAGCAAAAATGATGCGGATAGTGCGCTGATCTATCTGGATAAATTGATCAACATAGATGAAAATAACACAGCTTCATTGAAGCGTGAACGTATCATGCTCCTTTTTAATGGCGGATATAAAGACGTAGCGCTCGAATATTTTCTTAAAACAAAAGAAATCGAAACCCCTTCCGATACGCTTGATATGGTGGGTAGTGTGCTGTTGAATGACGCTGGAGACTACAATGCTGTAATCGGTCTCCTGAAACCTTGGGCTGATAAAGGTACCAAATTAGCTCAGGTATACGGACAATTGGCTCAGGCTTATAATCTTTCTAAAAACTCAAAACTTGCATTGGAATATATCAATAAGGGTATTCAAACTTCGCAGGAGGACTTCCTTTATTTTGATTTGGCCGACCTGTACCGGTTAGATAAGAAAAACAAATTATCATTTGATGCATTAAAAAAAGGATTTCAATCCAAAAAGATTGATTTCGGAGACAAAAATAGAATTATCATGACCTTAATGGGGCCTAAGAGTCCCTATTCCAATGCGCAGCTTTTGGAATTAGCCAATATTTTAGTAGAGGTGCACCCGCGCATTGCAGAGAGCCATATGGCCAAAGGGCAGGTGTTGTGGCTGAACGAAGATAAAACAGCTGCACAAAGCTCGTTGGCAGTGGCTGTAAGTATGAATCCTTATCAGATAGATGCGTGGCGGATGTTGATGAGTCTGGATATGGATAAAGGAGAATTTGATCAAGCTATAGCCCATGGGGGGGAAGCCCTACATTATGTGGCCAATAATTCTACCATACTCTATTTCACAAGTATGGCCTACCTGATGAAAAAGGATACAGAGAATAGCCGTAAGTTTATGGAGGCGGCGTTGAATAATGCGCAGGATGAAACTCCTTTTTTACAAGCGAATATCTATGGGGGACTGGGTGATATCTACAATACATTAAAGATGTATAAAGAATCGGATGCTGCCTATATGGAGGCGATTCGATTGGACAGCACAAATGTGACTGCCATGAACAATTTAGCGTACTATTTATCGTTAAGAAAAGAGCGACTGGACGAAGCGACGAAATATGCAGCAATGGCTACTAAATTGCAACCCAACAACGGAACATTTGAAGATACCTATGCTTGGGTTTTATTTGCTGACGGTAAATATGAGGATGCACTGGTTTGGATTCAAAAAGCCATGAAAAATACAAATCCACCAACAGCAGTTTTACTTGAGCATTATGGTGATATTTTGGTCAAATTGGGTAAGACCGGTGAAGCGCTCAAACAATGGAATCTAGCACTGGAAAAAGGTCTGGATTCTGATGAAAGTAAACAGAAAGTAAAAAGGAAGATTGAGACAAAAAGCTATGTGGAATAAAATTGTTTGGGTAGGTATTCTGGTGACTCTGCTTTCTTCTTGTAGCTCAAAAAAGAAACTGTTGAAAGAGGCAGATCTCAAATCAGAGAATGAACTGGTCATTAAAGACAATACACGTGAAGCAAAGAAAGCGACACTGCGTAATCTTTTTTTGACCAATTTAAGCTATTCGACGTTTTCGGGAAAGGCAAAAATGCGTCTCGATCTGGGTAAGGATAAGTTTGATGTTACCTCCAATATCCGGATCGAAAAGGATAAAAGGATCTGGATTTCGATCTCAGCAACCCTTGGAATTGAAGTCGCCCGGGTTTTAATTACGCCGGATAGCGTACAGATTCTGAATAAGTTTCAGAATGAGTATATGGTCAAACCATTCGACTATCTCTATCGTTTCGCAAGCCCTGATCTTACTTTTTCTAACCTACAGGATTTACTTTTGGCGAATATATCCGTTAATCTACTGTCAGATATCGATGCGGTGAATTTTAAACAAGATCCAAATTCTGTGCAGTTGGATGGAAAACTGAATGAACTTGATTTCTTATATAAATTGAACAACAATAATCGCCCCTACCAGTTCAGGCTGTCACAGTTGTCCAAAAAACAACTGTTGGAAGCAAATTATGGGGAATATGCAATGGCTTCTGGTCAGGAATTTCCGATGCTGCTAAAAATGATTATTTCAGATGGACGTCAGGAGATAAAAACAGAGATTAATTTTAACAAAGTGACATTTAATGAACCTGTTGAAATGCCTTTTTCAGTGTCATCGCGATATAAAGTAATCCGATAAGAAGTTATCTATTTCCATTAGATTTATTACTTTCGCATTTAGTTTGCTATTGTAAATGAAAAAAATGGGGTTAGGAAAGGAGCAAACACTAAATAAATAGTACTGTAAATGAACTTTAAAAAGACGATATTTGGTATAGTAGCATTCATTTTGATGATTGGTATTTCTGCTGCTCAGACGAGAGCCGAGCTGGAAAAGCAGCGGGAGAAACTTACTCGCGAAATTGCTGAATTGCAGAATACTGTGAAAGAAATAGCCAAGGAAAAATCGTTGACACAGCAACAGGTGACAGCCTTGAGTAAGCAGATCAACTTACGTGAACAAAAGATAAATACAATCACTTCTGAGGTAGCAGTCATCAATAAACATATTAATGCGAATACGGCAGCAGTAAATAAATTGAAGGCCGAACTGGAAAAAATGAAACGTGATTATGAAAAGATGATCATGTTTGCTTTTCGTAATCGTAACGCCTACAATAAACTGATGTTTATTTTTGCTTCGAAGGATTTTAATCAAGGATTTAGACGCGTAAAATATTTACAGCAATTTAATGATTCAAGAAAATTAAAGGCTGCAGATATCGAGAATACGAAGAAACAGATCGAACAAAAAATTGCACAATTGCAAGCCGACCGAAATAAGCAGGTTGCATTGATGAAAGAGCAGGAAACGGAAAAGAGAACGATCTCTCAACAACGCTCTGTTTACTCTGGGCAATTGAGTGACCTCATTGTTACAGAACGTGGTGTGAAGAAAGATATCACGCAAAAACAAAAAGAAGAACGTCGGATCAATGCTGCTATCAAAGAAATCATTAGAAGGGAGATTGAAGCTGAAAGAAGACGTGCAGAAGCTGCTCGTCGTGCTGCCGAAGCAGCCGCAGAACGTAATCGGAAAGCAAATGAATCTGCAAATGCTTCGAAAGGTAAAAACAATACGAGCACAAAAAGTAGTAATACCGCTCGGAAATCAGATTCTGAGGTCTTACGCAGTACACCAGAAGCGATCAAGCTTTCAAATGATTTTAGATCTAATCGTGGTAGCTTGCCTTGGCCGGTTTCGAATGCGAAAGTTATGCAAGGTTTTGGTGGTGAAAGCGTAGGTAGAAATGTGAACTGGGATCATGAGTCGGTGAAAATACAAACGTCCAGCGGGGCTGCGGTTAAAGCTGTTTTTGCAGGCGAGGTTAGTAGCGTGCTGACGATGTATGGACAACGCATTGTGATGATTAAACACGGTGAGTACTTTACAGTATATAATAACTTAGGTAGTGTCAGTGTTTCTAAGGGACAGAAGGTAAGTACGGGTCAGACAATCGGTACGGCAGATGTGGATTCAGATACAGGTGTACCAATGGTCGACTTCTCTGTTTATCAGGGATCAACACCATTGAATCCGATGTCGTGGTTGGCGAGATAAGAAATAATTACTATATTTAATAATTATCACTACATTTGTAAAGAGGGAGAATAGATTTAGTTTAAAAGAATTGAAAAACAAGAAATTATAGATATGTCAACATCATTTTTAATCATGGGTTTGGGAGCGAATGAGATTATCCTCATTGTAATAGCATTGTTACTGTTATTCGGAGGTAAGAAGATTCCTGAGTTGATGCGCGGATTGGGTAAGGGGGTGAAAGAATTCAAAGAAGGTCAAAAAGAAGATTCTTCGGCTGAAAAGAAATCTGAAGTAGAAGATAACAAGTAAGGGTAATTTTATCCCATATAGCATAAATACGATTTTGTGAGGAACAAAATCGTATTTTGTTTTATCCTGGACCTATAGCTGAATAGACCAGAACCATTTTTATACTAAAATCCATTTCTAAGCGTTTAGATTATTGTTGATTTTTTAAGAAGAAAAATCAGACCTGGATTTAACAGTAAATTTATGATCGGAAAACAGACGTTAATTTCAATACTAGGAGGGCTGTGCTATGTGCTGCCTATCATGGCTCAAGAAAGCGCTGTAGAAGGCATGAGAGAAGCCACACATCAGGTTATCCAAGGAAGGATTGATAGGGAAAAACAGGAGATTTATCAATACCTTGACAGTGTCAAATCTTCGGGAAATAGTCGACAGGATGATTCCACCATTACCGAAGAAGAAATACAGCTCGTTCGCAAACTCAAAGCAATCGAACGAGAAGTACCCTTAAATTACTCTCCACAGGTGAAAAACCTGATCTCCAAATACACCTCCAACAATTACAATCCTTATATGTGTAGAATGATGGGACTCGGACAGTATTACTTTCCAATGTTTGATCGCATCATGGATGAGGTTGGTGTGCCTAGAGAACTGAAATATCTGAGTGTGGTTGAATCGTCTTTGAATCCACGAGATATTTCAAGTGCTGGCGCTACTGGATTATGGCAGTTGATGTATTATGAGGCAAAGACTTATAACCTGACCGTAGATAGTTACACTGACCAGCGTATGGATCCCATCGCTTCCAGTTACGCGATCGCGAAAATCTTGAAAGAAGCTTATGACGAATATGGTGACTGGCTTTTGGCAATCGCATCATACAATGGTGGAAAAGGGGCTGTTGGACGAGCGATTCAACGTTCGGGTAAAGACAAACCTACTTTTTGGGATATCGCTCCCTATCTGACACAACAAACACAAAACTATATTCCCAAATTCATTGCTATGACTTATGCGATGAAGTATGCCGAGGAAAACGATATAAATGCAGCTGATACAGAGCTCTCTCTGAGAACCCAAGCATTAGACATCAACAAAAGGATCTCGTTAAATCAGATAGCAGCAGCTTTAGATGTATCCAAAGAAACCCTCCGCGCACTAAATCCTAGCTTTAAGAAGAATATTTTAAACGGTACCGAAGAAGCACCATTAAGATTAGTTTTGCCTGTATTGGATAAGAAAATAGCTACAGAGGAGCTATATGCTGCCCTCAATACACCTATACCCACTTCAGTGATGGCTAGTTCGGGCACTAACGAACCTACGGAACTTTTAAAAGATGGAAAATATAAGGTGAAAGTCGGAGAAACATTTGCTTCAGTAGCTGAAAAATTTGAGGTTACTGTTCAGGATATAAAGTCCTGGAACAACCTACGCGGAAATAAAATCGTACCGGGGCAAAATTTATTGATCAAGAAGGAAGATAATTTTGTTAATGCTAAATTAGCGCATAATGCTGAAAAATCGGTTAAGAAGAGTCAACAACGAGCTGCTAGCCGTACAGCATATTATGTGGTTAAAAAGGGTGATACCTTATCCCAAATTGCTGACAAAAACGGTGTATCTGTTAGCCGGTTAAAAAGCGATAATGATCTGAATGGAAGCCGGATTAAACCGGGAATGAAATTGAAAGTGTCAAAGAAATAGCAACATGGTTATACTAACCATGCTGCATCTTCTTCGTTATCAAATTCCTCTAGGGTAACAGTGACATGTTCTTTTAGGATGGTAGACAATTTGGTGCCATAGTAGTCACTAAAGATTGGGAACTTGTGATGGCTCCGATCGATCAAGACCGCTGTTCTCATCTTCCTTAATGGAACATTGAGAAACACACCCAAACCATAGGCCAGTGCTCTACCACTATTTAATACATCATCAACCAAGATGATTGTTTTGTCTTTTGCAATATCAACTGGTAAGTCTGTACCAGCACTCAAAGACCGGCTTGTTTTCTTCATGGTAACTTTAATCAAAAGAATTTCCTTGTCTGAGATATCCTTTAATATCGCCTGCAGGCGTTGCGCAAATACATAACCCCGATCGGCAATCCCAACCAAAACAAGTGTTTCGTCTTCAAAATTGTCTTCTAAAATCTGATAGGCAATACGGATAGACTTCTGTTTTATTTGTTCTTTATTTAAGATGAGCGTTTTCTTTGAAGACATAATAGTATTTCAATGATTATAGGGTAAAAATAGGATATTAAATTGTATAAAAAAAGTCCAAAGCCGTTTAAAGCTTTGGACTTTTTTATGTCGATAACTGAACCTCTAGTTCAGTTTATTATCTTTTTCTGCTTTCAATATTTCGGCAGTAAGCGATTTATTGTCTTCTGGTAAACGTCCACCGTTATAATAATAGCGTCTCCAGTATGGTTCGTCCAAATTGCTGATCATAACACCCTTGCTGGAAGAAGCATGAGCAAATTTATTGTCACCAATATAAACACCCACATGCGTAATGCTTCTACTTCTGATTTTAAAGAATACCAAATCCCCTGCTTTCAACTCATTCTTCTCTACAGTCTTTACTTGCGAATACTGGTTACGACTATTGTAACCCAATGACGTGTTAAATACTTTGTCATATAATTCGTAAGAAAATTTAGAACAATCAATGCCTCGTTTTGAATCTCCGCCCAAACGGTATGGAGTACCTAGCCATTCGTAAACAAATTGATAAAGTTTTGTGTTTGTTGTTGCTGAGACTGCAACACCCATAATTTGTGAGAAGTATTCTTTGGCAAGGTTATCAGGATCTGATTCAGGTTTGGAGTTTCTGTTGGTTTGTGCCTGCGACACTAGACATAAGCCGATAAATAGCATTGACGCTATAAATTTCTTTGTTTTCATTAAATCGCTTTTTTGTACAACATTTAACTTTTAAAATTCAATACTGTCATCTATTTTGGACAGCACTGTTGCGAATATAATACAATATCAGTTTAAGGTCAAATTTTTTTAAAGCTATTTAACGAAATTTTAACAATTTTAACATCTTTCTTAACGCTTTTTGGAGATATTGAAATTTAATCGGTCTGTCGAACTTTTACTACAAGCAGGTGGTGGTTTCAGACTCCCAAGAATAGCGGTGTTATGCTAGAATACTATTCTTTAAGGCTTGTTTTTGTGAAACTGAAAAAAAATATTAATTTTCTTTAGGAATGTGATAATATTTGTTCTATATTTACAATACATAAGCAAAAACAATGAACACAAACACAATTATTACAACGATTATTATTACCACCGGGATAAAACTCAGGAGGAAGTAGTTTCATTGTATATAATTGTAGACACAATATTTCGAAGCGCTTTCCTCAAAAGGGAAAGCGCTTTTTTTGTCGCATAAATCAAACTAAACAAACAGTATAGATCAGTATGAAAGTTTTAAAATTTGGAGGAACTTCAGTCGGAACAGTAGAAAGTCTCAAAGCAGTCTTAAGTATTGTCAAGAAATCCTACGATGCTAAGGAAAAGCCCCTTGTGGTATTATCCGCGATGTCGGGTGTAACAAATTTACTAACCCAATTGGCAGAAGACGCAGCTGAAGGGAAGTCCTTTTCGGATGGACTTAAATCTTTGGAAGATAAACATTTTGCAGTTGTGAAAGAACTTCTCGCAGTAAAGTTCCAAAATCCTGTTTTCACGAAACTTAAGTTATTTTTCAATGAGATCGAGGATCTTCTCCAGGGGATTTTTGCACTGAGAGAATTGAGCAATCAAAGTAAAGACTTGATTCTCAGTTATGGCGAGCGCTGTTCCAATTATATGGTTTCTAAAGTCATGGAACAATACATACCGGAGGCTTTATTTATAGATGCCTCACACTATGTAAAGACTGATTCGAATTTCGGGAATGCCCATTTAAATGAGGCATTGACTGAGCAGCTTGTGAAATCGATGTATATCACTCATGGTGACAAGCTGCTGTTTGTGACCGGCTTTATTGGGAGCAACGAGAATGGTCGCATTACCACCTTAGGACGTGGCGGATCGGACTATACAGCCGCTATCTTTGGGTCAATATTGGATGCTACGGCGATCGAAATATGGACTGACGTTAACGGAATGCTGACCGCTGATCCCCGGATCGTGAAAAAAGCCTTCTCACTCCCCGTACTTTCCTATACTGAGGCAATGGAACTATCTTATTTTGGTGCTAAGGTCATCTACCCACCCACCATGATCCCGGCATTTTTGAAAAAAATCCCAATTGTTATTCGCAATACTTTTGAACCTGATTTCTCAGGTACAGTGATCCAATTTGATAGTGGAAAAACGGCACTACCGATCAAAGGGATTTCTTCTATTTCGGATATTTCTGTGATCAATCTAAGTGGATCAGGAATGATCGGCAAGTCAGGGTTTAGCGGACGCCTTTTTACACTGCTGGCTAGGGAACAAATCAATGTTGTATTGATTACACAATCCTCTTCCGAACACAGTATCACCTTTGCGGTCAACCCATCGGATGCAAAGCGCGCGATCCAGTTGATCGAAATGGAATTCGAATTGGAAATTCAGGCGAATAAATTGGTCATCCCCGCTATCGAGGAAAATCTTTCTGTATTGGCCATTGTCGGTGAAAATATGAAACGGACTCCGGGAATGTCCGGTAGGTTATTTTCTGCACTTGGAAGGAACGGTATCAATGTCCGGGCAATAGCACAAGGCTCATCCGAATACAATATTTCGGTCATCATCGGTAAAGAAGATTTGGCCAAAGCGCTCAACGCTGTTCATGATGCTTTTTTTGCGGAACTGAAAAAAACATTGCATGTGTTTAATATCGGTACAGGTAATATCGGTGCGACGCTATTTAAACAATTAGAGGATCAGCACGATTTTCTGCTCGATAAAAATGATATTGAGATTAAAGTTGTTGGAATTTCCAATAGTCGTAAAATGTTGTTCAATACCGAAGGTGTGGAACTAAATAATTGGTCAGCTGAACTCGAGAAAAATGGTTCCGAGGCAGATCTTGCTTTGTTTATCGAGAAAATGAAAGCCCTGAACTTGCCGAACTGTGTTTTCATTGATAATACAGCGAGTAAATTGCCGGCAACATATTATGAAGATATCTTTAAGTCCAATATCTCCATCGTAACCTGTAACAAAATCGCGAATTCTGGAAAATATGCACAATATAAGACGCTTCGCGATACGGCACATAAACATGGAGTGGACTTCTTCTATGAAACCAATGTTGGGGCGGGATTGCCTATTGTAAGGGTTCTTAAAGATCTGATGCTCAGTGGTGACCGTATCTTAAAGATCGAGGCTATTCTTTCAGGTACTATATCTTACATCTTTAACAATTTCAAAGACGATGCTACTTTTTTCAATGTTGTAAAGCAAGCACAAGAATTAGGCTATACCGAACCGGATCCAAGGGATGATCTGGGGGGAATAGACTTTATGCGTAAAATGTTGATTTTAGCGAGGGACGCAGGTTATCCTGTCGAAGCGGAAGACGTAGACCTTGGACCAATTCTTCCCGCAGCTTGCCTGAAAGCTGAGACAGTAGATTCCTTCTATGCGGAATTACAAAATGAGAATGCCTATTTTGAAGATATGAAAGCGCGCGCTGCCCGCGAGAACAAAGTAATCCGTTATATCGGAAAACTGGAGCATGGAAAGGTTTCCATTGCGATCCAATTTGTAGATGAAAATCATCCTTTTTATGCGCTGTCGGGTAGTGATAATATTATTTCATTTACGACAGAACGGTATAAAGAGCGTCCTTTGGTTGTCAAAGGGCCCGGTGCTGGAGCGGAAGTGACTGCGGCGGGTGTCTTTGCAGATTTAGTTAACGTAGGTGCATAAAACTATTTTAGAGGAAATAACGACTGAAGTAATGGCTAATAATTTAAATGTAGAATATCTAAAAGGTAAAGTAATCGATTTAGACAAGATGTTACCCGAAGTTCGGGTATTTGCTCCCGCAACTGTAGCGAATATGATCTGTGGTTTTGATATACTGGGCTTTGCTGTAGAGCAACCTGGAGATGAGGTGATCATGCGACGCAAGGAGCAACCCGGAGTGACTATCAAGCAAATTACAGGAGATGACGGTAGACTCCCGCTCGACCCGAGCAAAAATACCGTTTCGGCTTGCGTTCAGTACCTGTTGCAGGCGCTAAATATTGCTTCGAAAGTAGGTGTTGAAATTGAGTTGCACAAGCACATGCCAATCGGCTCAGGCTTGGGATCCAGTGCCGCGAGTACGGTGGCTGGGCTCTTTGCGATTAATGTTATGCTTGGCAGTCCATTGACAAAAGAAGAACTTTTACCATTTTGTGTTGAGGGTGAACGGTTGGCCTGTGGCACCGGACATGCTGATAATGTTGCACCGGCGCTTTATGGAGGTATCACGTTGATTAGAGGGAACGAACCTTTAGATGTTATTTCAATTCCTTCACCAAAGGAGTTAGTCGCAGCCGTGGTATTTCCACAAGTAGATGTACCTACACGTGATGCTCGACAATTAATTAAAGATAAAGTCCTATTAAAAGATGCAGTAACACAATGGGGCAATATTGCCGGCTTGGTTGCGGCTTTATTTATGGAAGATTATGATCTGATTGCACGCAGTATGAAGGATATTCTGATTGAACCCACACGCGCGATTCTGATTCCACAATTTTATGAAATGAAGGAAATCGCTCTACAGCATGGTGCCTTGAGTTTTGGGATATCCGGTTCAGGCCCCTCCGTAGTCGCGATTACGCGGGATGAGCAAATCGCAAAAAATATTGCAGACAGAATTCAGGCGCATCTCAAAGAAAATGAAATTGAGAGCTTTGGTTATGTGTCAAAGGTAAATGTCGAAGGACCAAGGGTGTTAAATTAGAAATTTTACTGTACCATGCGCGTAAAAACTAAGCAAGGTGCAAAGTATCTTACTGATTGCATAAAAATCGTATAATGTACTCTTTTTGATTAATCAGAATAGATGTACATCAAATAAGTATTAAAAGATGAAATTTTACAGTACAAATAATAAGACATTAGCTGTTTCTTTTAAAGACGCAGTGTTTAATTCGCTGCCAGCGGATAAAGGCTTGTATATGCCTGAGCAAATTCCGCAATTGGATCCATTGTTTATCAAAAATATACAACAATATTCTTTACAGGAAATTGCTCTGGAGGTTGCTTCAACTCTTTTGGGCAATGATATTCCTAAACCAGATCTAAAGAAGATTGTTGATGAAGCGATTAATTTTGAGGCACCCGTAAAATTCCTAAACAACAGTACAGCTGTTTTAGAGCTATTTCACGGGCCTTCTTATGCCTTCAAGGATTTTGGAGCCCGGTTTATGAGCCGTATCATGGCGTATTTTTCTAAATCCGATGATAAGTTGCTGGACGTACTTGTCGCAACTTCTGGAGATACAGGAGGAGCGGTAGCCTTAGGCTTCCTAGGAGTAGAGGGAACCCGTGTTACAATATTATACCCCAAAGGCAAAGTTTCCGAGGTGCAGGAACTCCAGTTGACTACAAATGGACAAAATATACGCGCATTAGAGGTAGATGGCACGTTTGACGACTGTCAGGCACTTGTGAAGCAGGCTTTTAATGATGCCGAACTCAATCAAGCTTTGCGGTTGACATCGGCCAATTCAATTAATATTGCCCGATTGATCCCACAGACCTTTTATTACTTTTATGCCTATGCGCAACTAAGATCTCAAGGGATCAATGAAGTCGTATTTACTGTGCCAAGTGGTAATTTTGGGAATATTGGGGCAGGTTTATTAGCTTATAAAATGGGACTTCCTGTCAAACATTTTGTGGCAGCGACAAATGTCAACGATACAGTGCCACGATTCCTTTCTTCGGGACAATATGCGCCTAAACCTTCCGTTCAGACATTGAGTAATGCTATGGATGTTGGAGACCCAAGCAATTGGGTGCGTATTCAGGACCTTTTTGCAGGTAATCTGGCGGAGTTAAAAGCTATGCTCTCTTCTTATACCTTTACTGACGAGGAAACAAAAGCTGGGATGGACAGGCTTGTTCAAGATGCAAATTATATTGCCTGTCCCCATACCGCTATCGCTTGGTTAGGTGCACAGGCTTATGCGAATGATCATCCAGGTACTTATGCTTCGGTATTCTTATCGACTGCACATCCTTGTAAATTCCCAGATGCAATAGATGCCGATGTGTTCGCAAAAATTGTATTGCCAGCCGGTGCGGAAGCGTTGCAGGGAAAAGAAAAATTAGCGGAACCTTTGGCGGTAAACTTCGAAGCGTTCAAAAGATATCTAATCAACCATAACTAAACGCGAAGGGGGCGATCTTTTTGAGCGTCCCCCTTTTTCTCTATTCGTAGCTTCTCCTATAATCTCTTTTCAAATCTTTAATTCTTGGGAGGCTTTCACTTTTTGGATAGTGTTTTTATAAACTAGCTTTTATCGATTATGGCTTAGGTATTCACTGTTTTTGTTGCTTATGCTATTTATATCGTATGTTTCATTTGGATGTCGAAATAATAAGTTAATTTTGCAGTAATGAAATCAGTTTATTTGAATAAGGGTAAGGATAAAGCTGCCTGGCAATTGCATCCTTGGGTATTTTCCGGAGCAATTAAATCATTGTCCGATAAGATTGAAGATGGCGAAATTGTAGGGGTTTACAATGCCGAGCGTGAGTTTATTGCGTACGGATTGTTTCACAATAGTTCGCGGGTGGCCATCCGCTTACTGGAATGGAATCCGCAAGCTCAGATTGATGGGGATTGGTGGCGCACCCGTATTCAAAAGGCGGTGGCAGCTAGACAACATTTGCTGCAGGAAGGCATTACCAATACCGTTCGTTTGATTTTTGCCGAGGCAGACTTTCTTCCGGGATTAATCGTGGATAAGTATGCTGATTTTATTTCTATTCAGGTCCATTCTGTAGGAGTAGAAAAGGTTAAAGATATCATTATTGCAGAGTTAAATACGCTGTTAAATCCTACTGGAATCTATGAACGTAGTGATCTGAAATCTCGTGAGCATGAGGGCCTACCAGACACAAATGGTCTTTTGTCTGGCGAGGTACCACCTGAATTTGTGGACGTCATCGAAAATGGCCTTCATTATAAGGTAAATATCATCGATGGGCAAAAGTCAGGTTTCTATTGTGACCAGCGTGAGAATAGGTTATTGACAGCGCAGTATGTTGCTGATAAAAGGGTATTGGATTGTTTCTGTTATTCTGGTGGATTTACACTGAATAGCTTAAAAGCAGGTGCAAGTGAAGTTGTGTCCGTAGATAGCTCTGCGTTGGCGATTGAAACTCTTGAAAAAAATGTAGCCGAAAACGGGTTTGAGCCAAGTCGGCATAAAGCAATTTTGTCTGACGTCAATAAGCAATTGCGTAAGTTTGTAGATGAGGGTGAAAAATTCGATTTGATCGTCTTAGATCCTCCAAAGTATGCACCTTCCCGTTCAGCTTTGGAAAGAGCGTCGCGGGCTTATAAAGATTTAAATCGTCGGGGTTTAATGCTGTTGAATAGTGGTGGGTTATTGGCGACATTTTCATGCTCCGGAGCAATGGATATGGACACTTTTAAACAGGTGCTTGCCTGGGCCGCATTGGACGCTGGTAAAGAGATACAGTTTATTCGACAATTCCATCAACCCGAAGACCATCCTGTTAGGGCCTCCTTTCCAGAAGGAGAATACCTCAAAGGACTGTTGGTACGTGTATTATAAATAAATGCAGATATATAGGTTGATTTGAATAAATCGACCTTTTTAATTTAAAGCGAAATCATGATCAAAGAAAAAGAAACTAGACCTATTTTTTCTATTTTGTTTGCCGTGAGTATGGTGCACTTGCTGAATGATCTTATTCAGGCTGTAATTCCTGCCACATACCCTTTATTAAAAGAAGAGCATCACCTGAGTTTTTCTCAAGTGGGGATGATTACATTAGTATATCAGATTGCCGCTTCAATTTTTCAACCTGTTGTCGGCTCATTTACGGACAAACATCCTGTTCCATATTCACAGATTATCGGTATGTCCTTTTCGCTTGTGGGCATGTTGTTGTTTTCCCAGGCACATAGCTATGCATGGATATTGTTCTCCGTTTTTCTCGTTGGGATTGGCTCCTCAATTTTCCATCCGGAGTCTTCACGTGTGGCTTACATGGCTTCAGGTGGTAGAAGGAGTATGGCACAGTCCATTTTTCAGATCGGTGGGAATGCAGGGACAGCTCTAGCACCTATTATAGTTGCTTTTCTGGTCTTACCTCGAGGACAGCAAGCTGTTGCCTGGATGTGCTTATTTACACTTGTTGGCCAGTTTATTTCCTATTATATCGGCACCTGGTATAAGCGTCGACTTGCAAATGTTTCGAGATCAACAAAAAGGAATATTCGTGTTCCAGATCTTCCCAATTCACGTATTGTTGCAACTGTCATTATCCTATTGTTGTTGATCGTTTCCAAATATTTCTATATCGCAAGTATTACTAATTATTTTCAGTTTTACACGATGAAAAAGTTTGGGATCAATGAGGTGGAAGCACAGGTGTACCTGTTTTATTTTCTGATTGCCGTTGCGGTGGGGACCTTGCTAGGTGGAGCATTCGGAGATCGTTTTGGACGGAAATATGTGATTTGGTTTTCCGTTTTAGGGGTGGCCCCCTTCGCATTGGCCTTACCCTATGTTGGCCTCACAATGACGGGGATACTGATTGTGATCATCGGATTAATATTGTCATCTGCCTTTCCTGCAATTATTGTATACGCGCAGGAGTTATTGCCTAAGAAGTTGGGTATGGTTTCCGGTTTGTTTTATGGATTTGCATTTGGCATGGGGGGAATCGGGTCTGCGGTACTCGGATGGCAGGCGGATCATACGTCCATCGAATTTATTTACCATCTATGTTCGTATTTACCCTTAATCGGTGTCGTCGCCTATTTTCTTCCTAATCTACAGAAAACACCCTATAAAGAGATTTAGAATATGATATATTAAAAAGCGGGAGTATCCAATTTTTTTGGACACTCCCGCTTTTCTTTAGTTTTATTTGTATCCCTTTAAAACCTCTTTTGATTAATCAATTCTCAGGTACTTTTACTTTTTGTATAGTTTTCTCTTTATACTATTTGATACAGTCCATCCAGGCTGCTGCCATCAGTTGCGCTCCAGCAAGGGTAGGGTGCACACCATCCGCTGCCCAATAGGCTCCTGGCGCAGTCTTTTGGGCATTGTCAAAGATTTTTTGATAAGGAAGGAGTATCGCATTGAACTCTTTTGCAACATTACGTGCGGTCTCCTGATAAGCTAAAAATTTGGGATACCAAGCATCCGTGATATGGCCTACACCTTTTACAGCAAAAGGTTCTCCAATAATCAGTTTAACATTTGGAAGTTTTTGTAATGTCTCCTGCAACAATTGCTGGTACTGCGACTTATATTCTTCAACAGTCGTTTTGGCTCCGCGGTCTATCGTTCGCCAAAAATCATTTACGCCGATCAAGATACTTAATACAGTTGGTTTGAATGCCAATGTATCCTCCGCCCAACGTTTTTGAAGGTCGGGAACACGATTGCCACTAATTCCAGTATTATGAACCTTCAGTTTCTTTGCGGCATATTTATTCAATAATTCGCTTGCAGCCAACAAGGCATAACCCTGACCTAGGGCCTTGGTGTCATTGGGATTTCTGTTATTCCTATCGCGGCCTACATCCGTAATGGAATCCCCCTGAAATAGGATGATATCTTCGTCATTCAAACTTATTTTTGAAGATTTGAAACTACCCTCATAGGCATAAGCTTCGTTGCCCAATAAATTGGCTCCAGTCAAAAGACCGGCGCCAATGATACTTTTTTTGATAAATGATCTGCGGTTTGTGCTCATTATTAGGTTTTTGTTATGCTTAAAGTTACATACTTTAAGCATACTTTTCCAAACCTTTTATAATGATGTTACAGGCTTTTTCAATTTCAGCATCCGTAATGGTCAGTGGTGGAGCCACACGAAGTGCTGTTTCACAGTGAAGATACCAGTCAATCATAACACCATGTTCCGCGCAGTATTTACTGACGTTATAAACCTGATCAAAGTTGTCCAACTGTAAGCACATCATAAGGCCTTGACCTCGGATTTCTTTAATTGCTGGATGGTTGAGCTTTTCTCTAAATAAGTTGGCCTTATGGGCTACCTGTTCAACCAGTTTTTCCGATTTGATTACTGCGAGTGATGCACGTGCGGCGGCACAGCTCACGGGATGTCCTCCGAATGTGGTGATATGACCCAACATCGGGTTGTCTTTAATGACATCCATTACTTCTTTAGCGGCAACGAAGGCGCCCAATGGCATACCACCACCAATGCCTTTGGCCAACATCAGAATATCAGGTACAATACCGAAATGTTCGAAGGCAAACAGTTTTCCTGTACGACCAAAACCAGTCTGGATTTCATCGAAAATCAACAAGGTGCCAGTTTCGTCACAACGTTTTCTTACCGCTTGCATATAAGCCACATCGGGAACTCTGACACCAGCTTCCCCTTGAATGGCTTCTAGGATCACGGCAGCTGTTTCAGTTGTAATTTTCGTTAAGTCTTGCGGATCATTAAACGTAATAAAGTCTATTTCTGGAAGGAGCGGGGCATAAGCCTGACGGTATTCATCGTTCCCGATAAGGCTAAGTGCACCTTGTGTACTTCCATGGTAGGCCTTTTTTGCAGCGATAATCTGTCTCCGCCCAGTATATTTCTTGGCTATTTTCATAGACCCTTCGACAGCTTCTGCACCACTGTTGGTCAGATATACCGATTGAAAATTTGAAGGTAATTCCGCCAGTAGTTCTGTCGCAAACTGGACTTGGGGAGCTTGTACAAATTCACCATAAACGGTGACATGTAAATATTGGTCGAGCTGAGCCTTTATTGCTTCGAGTACCTTGGGGTGACGATGTCCGATATTACTCACATTAAAACCGGAGACAAGATCCATATATTCTTCCCCATTTGGCCCATAAAGGTAGACACCCTCGGCCTTAACCACTTCAACCAATCTAGGTGAGCTAGAGGTCTGAGCGGTGTTCATTAAAAATAATTCTCTATTGTTTAACATGATTTTACAAATGTCCGAAAATAAAAAAGAAGTCTTCAAGACTTCTTTTTTATTTTCGGGATTATCTCCCTCTATTTTGTAAAGATTTATAGAGATGTTCCCTAAATTCCTGTTCTACTTCAAAGAATTGTGAAGCCCGGGCGTTGCCTATCACCTTGGCAAATTTTGCGCGGTACTCCTTTTTTATTTGTACTTCTTTGGCATCATATTGCAATACATCCCTCGATCCACCTCTAAAACTGTTTTTAGGGGCTCCATTTAGTTTTTCTTTCCGGATATCCCATAATGTTTGGCTATATTCATTATAGAGTGGAAAGAATTGCTGTGCTTCTTTGGGTGTTAAATCTAGTTCCTTAGTAATATAAGCTATCTTTTCATTTTCAATAGCTTGAAATCGATTTTTGTCTTGCGCAAAGCCCAAGGCAATAGAAAATATACTAAAGAACAATGTTATCCATATGTTTTTTTTGTTGAACATCATTATAAGGTATAGTTTAGATAATCTTCTATCTCTTGTTTAGATATGTTAGTGCCAAATCCTTTCGTTGGAAGATTTGTTTCATCCGTATATTGGGACATATATATTATGTCATCACCTGAAGCCGAAGCCGAAAGGTAATTAATAATTTCCTGCTTGGGTATTTCAGATAAATGTTGACTGAGCTGTTCCTCGGCTACATTATCTTGTGCGATCGTATTTTGCTGCTGGAATTGATAACCCCAATACCCACCTAGACCTAACATGGCTGTAAACGAAGCTGCTACAGCATATCGAGTATACCATTTTTTTTGCTTTCCTAAGCGACGGATCGGAGTTGAATCTCTTTCTTCTTTTATATCCTGAATAGCACCGATAATTTTGTCTGAAAGCGTATCAAAATAATGTGGTGGCAGGTCAAAACCTGTGACAGGAACCGTATCTTTTAATTTTTCTTCTGCAACACGAGCGAAAATAGTTTCTTCAAGATCCGCATGATAGTCTACAGGAAGGTCGAAACCATCCGTTGAAATAACTTCCTTCAATTCTGCTTCCGCAATACGAGCGAAAATAGTTTCTCCAAGATCCGCATGATAATTTACAGGAAGATCGAAACCATCCGTTGAGATAACTTCCTTCAATTCTGCTTCCGCAATGCGAACGAAAATAGCATCTTCAAGATCTGCATGATAATTTACAGGAAGATCGAAACCATCCGATTGGATTTTTTCTTTTAAGTTTTCTTCCGAAATTCGATGAAATATATTTTCTGTTAGTTTATCTGAATACTGTTCAGGTATAGCGAAGCCATCTCCAGCGACTTGCGCTTTGAGGGAGTCAGCTGCTATTTTGCTCAGCACAACATCAGGGAGCGAATCAAAGTATCCATCAGGAACCTCAAATACAGGTTCATCTTTGCATGCTATCCATTTGACTTGCGCTATTATTTTAGATTCTAAATCACTGAAATAATTTTCAGGCACGCCAAAAGGATTTTCACGCAATGATTCTGGAAGATGATTAGATTCCAGCCCATCATGATATGTGCTATTTTCCTTCATAGTATTTGTTAGAACCGAATTTCGCTAAAAGGTTTAATCGTGGTTGTTAAAAAAAGCCTCTATTTTTTTTACTGCCAAATGGTAAGATGCTTTTAATGCACCAACACTTGTACCGAGTACATCAGAAATCTCTTCATATTTCATGTCTTCAAAATATTTCATATTGAAAACTAATTTCTGTTTCTCTGGCAATGTTAATAAAGCTTGTTGCAATTTCATTTGAGCTTTGTCACCATTAAAATAATTGCCATCAGCAAGTGTTTCTGCTAAGTAAGCAGTCGTGTCGTCATCCAACGACACGTTCTGCTTTTGCTTTTTTTTATTTAAGAATGTAATACATTCGTTTGTTGCAATGCGATATAGCCAGGTATACAATTGTGAGTCTTCACGGAAGTTCCCAAGGTTCTTCCATACTTTGACAAAAATATCCTGAACGACATCATCTGCATCATCGTGATCGATTACCATTCTCCGCACATGCCAATAAATCTTTTGCTGATATTTTTTCAACAATAAACGGAAAGCTTCTTCTCGCGTACTTTCTTCGGCGAATTTTGCTATAATTAAAGCGTCATCCATATATTGACCTGTGTAGTTTTGTTATTTTCTTTTAATTACTTTCTGAGCCGCAGCAATGATAGCGTCAGCGTTCAAACCGTATTTTTCCATGAGTTGAGCTGGAGTACCTGATTCACCAAAACTATCGTTGACCGCTACATATTCTTGCGGGCTCGGCAATTCTTTGGCTAATACCTGTGCAACGCTGTCGCCCAATCCACCAAGACGGTTGTGCTCCTCAGCAGTCACGACACATTTCGTTTTAGCAACTGATTTCAAGATCGCTTCTTCGTCCAACGGTTTGATCGTATGGATATTGATGATTTCGGCGTTGATACCCAATTCTGCTAATTTTTCACCCGCTTGTATGGCTTCCCATACCAAGTGACCTGTAGCGATGATGGTCACATCTGTACCTTCATTCAATAAGATGGCCTTTCCGATGACAAATTCTTGATCAGCCGGAGTAAAGTTAGGAACTACCGGACGACCAAAACGTAAATAAACCGGACCTTCAAATTTCGCTGCCGCAATAGTCGCCGCTTTTGTTTGGTTGAAGTCACAAGGGTTGATTACAGTCATTCCAGGTAACATTTTCATCAATCCAATGTCTTCCAAAATTTGGTGTGTAGCACCATCTTCACCCAAGGTTAATCCTGCATGAGAAGCAGCAATTTTTACATTTTTACCTGAGTACGCGATAGATTGACGGATTTGGTCATAAACACGACCTGTAGAGAAGTTGGCGAAAGTACCTGTGAAAGGAACTTTACCACCAATAGTAAGTCCAGCCGCGATGCCCATCATGTTTGCTTCAGCAATACCGATTTGGAAAAAGCGTTCTGGGAATTCTTTGATAAAATCGTTCATTTTCAATGAACCGATCAAATCAGCACATAATGCTACTACATTTTCATTTTGTTTTCCAGCTTCCAATAAGCCAGCACCAAAACCTGAACGTGTATCTTTTGACTCTGTGTAAGTATATTTTTTCATTTCTAGTAATCTCCTAAAGTTTCAGTAAGTTGATTCAATGCCGACGCCAATTGTTCGTCATTTGGAGCAACACCGTGCCATTTATGAGAACCCATCATGAAATCAACACCTTTTCCCATCTCTGTGTGCAATAAGATAACCACTGGTTTACCTTTTCCGGTACGTGATTTTGCTTCTTCTAAGCCTGCAACTACTGAAGCCATATCATTTCCTTTAGTCACTTCCATCACATCCCAGCCAAAAGCTTCCCATTTTGCGCGAAGATCACCTAATGATAGTACCTGATCTGTCGATCCGTCTATCTGTGCATTATTGTAATCAACAGTCGCAATCAAGTTGTCAATCTTGTTGTGTGGTGCATACATTGCAGCTTCCCAAACCTGGCCTTCCTGCAATTCACCATCACCCATTAATACATAAACTAGATTATTGTCTTTATTCAATCTTTTTGCCTGTGCGGCACCGATAGCAACGGATAATCCCTGACCCAAAGATCCTGACGCAATGCGGATGCCTGGAAGACCTTCGTGTGTCGTTGGGTGACCCTGTAGTCTGGAGTTGATTTTTCTGAATGTTGCCAATTCGCTTGCTTCAAAATAACCCGCATGTGCCAATGTACTGTAAAATACAGGTGAAATGTGTCCGTTTGACAAGAAGAATAAATCCTCTCCTTTTCCGTCCATATCAAAGGAAGGATTACGTTTCATTGCATTGAAATAAAGCGCCACAAAGTAATCTGTACAACCTAAAGAACCACCTGGGTGTCCTGATTGACAAGCGTGTACCATACGTACGATATCACGTCTTACTTGTGATGCAATTTGTTCTAGTTTGTTAATATCTGCACTCATTTTTTTTGTTGGTTTCACAATTGGTCGTAAAGTTAACTATTTTTAAGCTAGATGCTTGTTAAAAAGTGAATTTCTTTATTTAGTATGGGCTTTATGGTGATACGCATAGCTATTTGGTTAAATAGGTCCTTAGCTTGCGAACGGATACCATTTCAATTTTAGACCTTTTCATGTTAACTTTTTTTGTACCTTGCTTTTAATTATAAAACCCACAATTTTCAAGATGATGCCTAATCAATCTAAACGTTTTCTGTTTGTTGCGACATTTTCCGTACTACACTTCTATTCTTTTGCTCAGGATAAACCCGTTTACCATAAAGATTGGATTGACTTCAACAAAAATGGTAAAAAGGATATCTATGAAGATCCCAAACAATCCGTAGTAAGTCGAGTGGAGGACCTGTTGAGCCAGATGACGACGCAGGAAAAGGCCAATCAAACCGTTACACTCTATGGTTATGGAAGAGTATTGAAGGATGAACAACCTACGGCTGCCTGGGACAATGAGATTTGGAAACATGGATTAGCCAACATAGACGAGATGTTAAATAGTCTTGCCTATAATAAGTCGGCAAAAAGCTCTTTTTCTTATCCCTTCAGCCGTCATGCTGTTGCATTGAATAATGTACAAAAGTGGTTTATCGAACATACCCGGCTAGGTATTCCAGTTGATTTTACTAATGAGGGAATACACGGTCTCAACCATGATCGGGCGACGCCACTACCGGCTCCGATTAATATTGGAAGCACCTGGAATACCAAATTGGTGCGGGGTGCAGGTGAAATAGTGGGGCGAGAAGCGAAATATTTAGGATATACCAATGTCTATGCCCCGATTCTAGATGTCTCCCGAGATCCAAGATGGGGACGTGTTGTGGAAACTTATGGTGAAAATCCCTTTCATATCGCAGAAATGGGTAAACAGGCTGTCTTGGGTATTCAGCAAAATGGTGTTGCGTCAACATTGAAACATTATGCCGTCTATTCAGTACCTAAGGGAGGGCGAGATGGAAATGCAAGGACAGATCCACACGTTGGTTTTCGTGAAATGCATGAACTTCATTTATATCCATTTAGACGGGTTGTCAAAGAGGCCAAACCAATGGGTATTATGAGTAGTTACAATGACTATGATGGTGTACCGGTCTCGTCAAGTAAATATTTTCTGCAAGATTTGCTACGGAAGGATTATGGATTTGAAGGATATATCGTTTCGGATAGTGAGGCGCTGGAGTTTATCAACAGTAAACATCATGTTGCTGTAGACTATAAAGATGCAATACGGCAAGCCTTAGCGGGAGGACTCAATGTCCGGACGAATTTCGATCCGCCGAGTACATACCTGACACCGTTGATGGAACTTATCAACGAAGGCGGACTTGATATGAACATATTGGATCAACGTGTTCGGGAAGTATTGACTGTCAAGTTTAAGTTAGGATTATTTGATCATCCGCTTGTCGACAACACAACATTGGCGGACAAGAAAATCCATACACAGGCAGATGAGGATATTTCCCTACAAGTGAATAGAGAATCCATTGTTTTGCTTAAGAATGAGCAGCAGCTATTACCGATAGATGTCAATAAGTATAAGCGGATTTTGGTGACGGGCCCTATGGCCGAAGCAACAAATTATACAACAAGTCGTTATGGGCCATCCAATAATCCAATTACAACCATTAAAGATGGCATTATCGAATATGCTAAAGGGAAAGCAGTCCAAGTAAACTACTCGAAAGGGGTGGATGTTGTCGATAAGAACTGGCCCGAAAGTGAAATTATCCCAACAAATCTGTCTAAAGAGGAAATCGAAAGCATGTCCGAAGGTGTACGCCTAGGGAAGGAGTCTGATTTGATTATTGCTGTCATGGGAGAATCGGAACGTGAAGTTGGAGAAAGCCGGTCTCGCTCAGATCTCAATCTACCAGGTAAACAACGTGATTACCTAATGAAGTTAAAAGAAACAGGAAAACCTATCGTTCTGGTACTCGTTAATGGACGTCCATTGTCTGTCAATTGGGAAAATAAATACTTGCCTGCTATTGTCGAAACTTGGTTTCTAAGTGGTCAATCTGGACACGTTGTAGCAGATATGTTATTTGGTGAGTATAATCCGAGCGGAAAGCTTCCGATTTCATTTCCTAAATCTGTTGGACAGATCGAAATGAATTTCCCGACCAAGCCTGCGGCACAAGCGGGACAACCCGGTGTTGGTCCCAATGGCTGGGGAAATAGTCGGGTTGTTGGATTTCTTTATCCTTTTGGCTATGGCTTAAGTTATACTGATTTTCAATTTTCAAATTTGCGTCTGAATAAAAAGCAAATTCGACCGACAGACTCGCTGACAGTTACAGTGGATGTACAGAATATCGGAAAAAGAAAAGGAGCAGAGGTCGTTCAACTTTATATCAAGGATGTTGTTTCTTCTGTAACAACTTACGAGATGGATCTGCGTGGTTTCGAAAAAATCGAATTGAATCCCGGTGAGAAAAAGTCTGTCCAGTTTTCAATTTTACCGGCGCACCTTGAGTTGTTGGATCAATACAATAAATGGACTGTAGAGCCGGGGAAATTTGAAATCTTTATTGGAAATTCATCTGCTAATCTACCATTGAAAGATTCATTCGATGCGACTAAAGAGTGATGTTCACAGCGCCTGTTTGTGCAAAAAATATATCCCTTATTAGGGCATACTAGATACAATTAGCTATAAAAAAAGGATTCAGCAATATGAAATTTTGCTGAATCCTTTTAAAAATTCTTATGTTATCTATGATTACATTGCTTCAGCAACAACTTCTGTCACACCTGGGACCATACGCTTCAATAAACCTTCGATACCAGCTTTTAAGGTGATCGTTGATGAAGGGCAGCCACTACAAGAGCCTTTTAGCTCAACAGTTACGATACCTTCGTTGAAAGATTTGTAATGAATAGCACCACCATCTTGTTCAACAGCAGGTCTTACATAATCATGTAATACTTGTTGTATTTTCACTTCTGTTTCTGTTCCTTCAAAGTTTACTTCCGTATCATGATGCACAGCTTTCACCGCAAGCTCAGATTCTACAGCACCTTTTACGAAGTCTTTCAATAAGGCTTCGATATCTTCCCATTCCGCATCTTCTGTTTTGGTAATGGTAACAAAATTGCTTGCAAAAAATACACCGTTTACGAAATTGAATTTGAATAATTCCAGCGCGAAAGGTGAATCTTGTGCAGCTTCTTTATTTGGGAAATCCACACTACCATTGATCAATAACTTATTGACCAAAAACTTCATAGTTGAAGGATTGGGAGTAGATTCTGTATATACGTTGATAGTAGCCATTTAAATTTTATTTTTATTCCAAACAAAGATAGATCAAAACAAGCGTTGTTAAGGTCATCTATAAGTCAAAGCTTATAAAGTGACACCTGTGTAATTAGAAGGGCTGATTGCCTTTAATTCCGCTTTTACCTCTTCAGATACGTTGAGATTATCTACAAACGTTGCAATGGTCTCTTTGGTCACATGCGTATTGGTACGTGTTAGATCTTTTAATGCTTCGTAAGGTTTTGGATAGCCTTCTCTGCGCAAGATCGTTTGTAACGCTTCAGCAACAACTGCCCAGTTATTTTCAAGATCATTCGCAAGCGCCTGTTCATTTAAGATCAACTTACGTAAACCTCGCAATGTCGATTTGAAAGCAATTAGGGTATGTGCAAATGGAACGCCGATATTACGTAATACAGTCGAATCTGTAAGATCCCTTTGAAGACGTGAAATAGGTAATTTAGCGGCTAAATGTTCGAATATCGCATTGGCAATCCCTAAATTTCCTTCTGCGTTTTCAAAATCAATAGGATTGACTTTGTGTGGCATTGCAGAAGATCCGATCTGACCAGCAGTGATTTTCTGCTTAAAGTATTCCATGGAGATGTAAGTCCATACATCACGGCATAAGTCAATGATGATGTTATTGATTCGTTTTAATGCATCACAACTTGCCGCAAAGTTGTCATAATGTTCAATTTGGGTCGTGGTTTGTGAACGATCCAATCCTAGAATATTATTAACGAAATTATTACCGAAGGCAATCCAGTTGGTCTCTGGATAGGCCACGTGATGAGCATTGAAATTACCTGTTGCCCCACCAAACTTAGCTGAATAAGGTACGGTATGTAAAAGTTGTAACTGACGTTCGATACGCTCGATAAAGACATAGAGTTCTTTACCTAGACGAGTTGGAGATGCTGGTTGTCCGTGTGTACGGGCAAGCATTGGAATGGCCGACCAAGAGGTTGCCAAAGACTTTAGCTCATGCAGCAATTCTTCAATGATCGGTGTATAACTTTCTTTGATTGCCTCTTTCCATGAAAGAGGGATAGCGGTGTTGTTGATGTCCTGAGAAGTCAGACCAAAGTGAATAAATTCAAGATGATCCTGTAGTCCTAGTTTTTCAAATTGATCTTTTAAAAAATATTCAACGGCTTTAACATCATGATTGGTAACTTTTTCAGTGTTTTTGATCCAGATTGCATCTTCTTCGGAAAAGTTACGGTAGATATCTCGCAATTTTTCGTTCAATGTGTTGTCAAAATGCTGCAATTGAGCGATACCCGATTCACTTAATGCGATAAAATATTCAACTTCAACACGAACTCGATATTTTATTAAAGCAAATTCGGAGAAAAAAGCCGAAAGTTCATTGGTGTTATTGTAATAGCGTCCGTCAATAGGCGTGACTGCTGTTAAGGATGATAAAGCCATAGATTGAATGATTTTTGGCAAAGGTAAAAAAATGCTTGGAGCTTAGCAATTTAATTGGGTGAGATATAAAAAAATGCCTCCCTATTGAGGAGGCATTTCTATACTGGTTGAAATTCTGTTTCGAAGAATTATTTTTTAGCAGCAGTATCAACTTTAGAAGCAGCTGAATCAACTTTTTGAGCAGCTGAATCAATTTTGTTAGCAGCTGAATCCAACGTGTTAGCAGCAGAATCAACTAAAGCAGATGCTGAATCAACTGCATCAGTTGATTTTTTACCAGTTTCACCACATGAAGCGAAGGCTACAGTTAAAGCCAATCCTAAGAAACCTAATTTGAATGCGTTTTTCATTTTATTAAAATTAAAAGTAATTTCTAAATCTTGTTATTTAAGACTTAATACAGGTAAATTGAAAAGGTAACCCTGCTGCCCAATATTTTTTAAAAAAAGAGAGGCTTCTCTTGCGAAAAGCCTCTCCAAATGCGTTATTCAGCTTCTAAAATTATTTTTTAGCAGCAGTATCAACTTTTGAAGCAGCTGAATCAACTTTTTGAGCAGCTGAATCAATTTTATTAGCAGCTGAATCCAAAGTGTTAGCAGCAGAATCAACTAAAGCAGATGCTGAATCAGTAGCACCTTCAGCTTTTTTCTCAGTGTTGTTACAAGATGCGAAAGCTACAGTTAAAGCTAAACCTAAGAAACCGAATTTTAATGCGTTTTTCATTTTCTAATTTTCTAATTTAAATTGAAATATTTTCTTTTTCATCTCTTAATACACGGAACCCCAAAAGGTAACCCAAAAAAAATACATTTTTTTTAATTGTATATAAGGTGCTTAAAATCAGCTATTTATTTTTTTTATTTGTTTCCATTTTATTGAGAAAGATGGTCCATTTAATAGAAGAAATTAAAAATAGGCACAAACGATTTGATAGATAAAACTGTTTAGATAGCTATAGTCAGGGGAAAACAGGCTTGAATTGATTGGTGTATCGTGGGCTACACAAACAATTTTCAAATATTTTTATTATTTTAAGAGGAAACCCTGTAAAAAAGAAATTGCGATTATGTTTGATAAAGTTAAGAATATAATGGATTTGGCAAAATCAATTGACTTTGGCAAATTAGAGGAAATCTCGAAAAAAGTAGACCTAGGTGCAGTCATGGATGCGGTCTCGAAAATGGATGATAAACAGCTTCATGGTTTAATGAAAATGCTAAATCCAGGGAAAGAAAAAAAGGAATTACCACCTATCAATGGGGATTTCTATGATATGGACAGCAAATTGAATGGGTCAGATCGCGAACTCCAGTTGAAGGTACGTGAGTTTATGGAGGTCGAAGTGAAGCCTATCGTCAATAAATATTGGTTAAGAGATGAATTCCCTTTTGAAATAGTACCCAAGTTAGCCGCTTTAAATATATGTGGATATACTTACGAGGGGTACGGATGTATGGGGGGAAGTTCGTTGATGGAAGGTATCATTGCTGCAGAGATTGCTCGGGTAGATGCATCCGTTGCTACTTTCTTTGGTGTACAGAGTGGTTTAGCCATGGGGTCGATTTATATCTGTGGGTCGGAAGAACAAAAACAGGAATGGTTGCCAAGGATGCAAAAGATGGAGGTGATCGGTGCTTTTGGTCTAACCGAACCGGAAGTTGGTTCGGGAGCAGCAGGCGGATTGACAACCACCTGTAAGAAGACTGCTGAAGGCTGGGTTTTAAATGGTCAGAAGAAATGGATCGGAAACTCCACCTTTTCTGATATTACAATAGTCTGGGCCAGGGATCTTGATGATGGAGAAGTAAAAGGTTTTATTGTGCGTAAAGATAATCCTGGGTTCTCGGTTGAAAAGATCAAAGATAAAATGGCCTTGCGGATTGTGCAAAATGGATTGATTACATTAGACAACTGTATCATCCCCGAAACAGATCGTTTGCAAAATGCGAATTCTTTCAAAGATACAGGTAAAGTCCTTCAAATGACGAGAGCGGGGGTTGCATGGATGGCTGTGGGCTGCGCACGAGGAGCCTATGAAAATGCCTTGGATTATACACGCAAAAGAAAACAGTTCGGCAAGCCTATTGCATCATTTCAGTTGATTCAAAATCATTTGGTTGAAATGCTATCGAATCTAACGGCAATGCAAACGCTAGTCTTTCGATTATCTGAACTGCAAGATGCTGGACAACTAAGGGATGAACATGCTTCACTGGCAAAAGTGTTTTGTTCTTTACGGACAAGAGATATTGTGTCCAAGGCGAGGGAAGTCATGGGCGGAAATGGTATCTTGCTGGAGTATAATGTCGCTAGATTCCTTGCAGATGCTGAGGCGATTTATTCTTATGAAGGTACTAAGGAAATCAATTCTTTGATTGTTGGAAGAAGTATCACAGGATTTAGTGCTTTTGTCTAAAGCTTGTGTCCGAAATTAATTTAGTACAGATAATAATCGATATAGAAAAAGGATAGGGTTTTGGTAATCCCAAAACTCTATCCTTTTTTATGTTTTACTTGCGCTGAAATCTCATCATGGCAATATCGCCCATGATAAAGGTCAGTGTATTTTCATTGATATCATAGGTGTTTATTTTTTCTAATGTGGAAAAGAAGGTTGCTTCACCATTGCCTTCGCAGGCCATTTTCGTAGACATGATAGGGCCAAAGCTAATTTGGTGATCGTTCGTCTTAAATGTAGCATTGTAATTGTTGCAACTGCTGTTACCATTTATCTTTCCATCCTGTATGTTAAATGTTATCGTTGGTTTGCGATTGGGATACAGGCCCTCAAAAGCGATACGTGGTCCAGAGATGTAATCAAGCTCCCAAGTTCCGCTTAAATTTTGCTTTTCCTCCATTAACTTAAATTTTGCCAAAGGAGCCATCTTTGTTTTATTTAAACTTAGAATACCATTACTTAGGCTGTAGTTGTCCGCTGTGATTAATGCCTTAGATAAAGCTTGTTCAATCGACATGTCAGGGCAGGCCATCATCGTTGACATCCCTTGTGCAAACTTAATTTTTCCATTGGTTGAAAAGGTCAGTTCGCCACCTATTCCGTTGCAACCACCATTGGCGCTATAACTTTTTTCTTCCAGTTTGAGAAAAGGAACCCGACCGTTGACCTGTCCGGAAACAGCCTTTCCACCGATTTCAATTAATTGCCATTTTTTTCCAATAATGGTAGCGGATGCATTATCCGAATCCGGTTTGCCTGAATTCTTTTTTAATGCTGAACAGCTCGCCAAAGCAAGAACAGCCATCATCAATACCACAATGTTTCTAAATCTCATCTTTTAAATTTTTATATAAAACATCATTTCTAACGTTTGGTTTTACAAATTGCTACAAAAGGCTATTAACAAAAGAAGGCTTCCTCTTGGGAAGCCTTCTTTATCAGTTATATAAATAATACTATTTATTTTTGTTTTGTTGAGCTTGTTGTTGAGCACGCATCATTTCTTCCATTTTAGACTGGAAGCTTGATTTTTTCTCAACTTTTGGATTCTTTTTATTTTCTTCCAGTTTAGCTAAGATTTTATCATCATTTACCATTGTACGAATAACCAATTGCGTCAAGAATGTAAACAACGCACTTAGGAAATAGTAATAGTTCAGACCTGCAGGGAAACTGTTTAGGACAAAGAAGAAAATCAAAGGCATAATATAACCCATGTATTTCATTTGACCAGTTGCGCCCGAAGTCGCATTGTTATACCAAGTGGTCAACAATGTTGTCAGGGTCATCAAGATACACATCAAAGAGATGTGGTTGAATGATCCAAAAATAGGTGCAAATGTAAACAAGGTATCATAGGTTGACATATCTTTCATAAACAAGAAGCTCTGTCCTCTCAATTCAAATAAATTTGGAAAGAAATAGAAGAAAGCAATTGTAAATGGCATTTGCAGCACAAGAGGTAGACAGCCTCCTAGTGGATTCACTCCGACCTGTTTATACAGCTTCATCTGCTCCTGTTGCATCAACATCTGATTGTCTTCACCGACTTTCGCTTTGATCTCATCCAACTGCGGTTTTAACACCCGCATTTTAGCCATAGATACATATGACTTGTAAGTCATTGGCGAAAGGACCAGTTTTAACAATAAAGTAAGTAACAAGATGACAATACCATAGCTCATATGGAAACCATCCAAGAAGTTAAATGCAGGCACAGTGATCCATTGATTGATCCAGCGCATAGGTCCCCAACCCATATTGATAATGGATTGGTAATCATTTCCCTCTGCTTTCAATACATTGTATTGGTTTGGTCCGAAAAAGAAATTCAACGAATAATTGTTGTCTTTATGGTTGTCAAAAGCCAATTCAGCATTGGTGTTGTAAAATTTCACCACATCACCTTCCGTTGCATGCTTCACATCGATTTTCGCATTAACGAATCCATTTTTAGCATTTAGGATATTTGAAAAATAATGTTGTTTGAAAGCAATCCATTGCACTTTCTTTTCCAGAGCTTCATCATCGTCCTTCGATTCAGATAAATGGTCTACTTTATTATCTTCTTGGTAATATAGGGTAGATTTTTGTCTTTCAGATTCAATATTCTGCTCTTTTTGTCTCAGAACAGTATTCCAGTTCAATGTCAATGTTTTTTGACTCTGTGGGATCAGGTTTTGAATACCTTTTGTATTGACATCCAGAGCTACGTTGTAACCTTTTCCGGCGATAGAATATACATATTCAATATATTGATCGGCACTATAATTCAATTTGAATTTTACCGATTGTTTACCTTCACCCGAAACTTGGATATCAGAAGATTCTGTGTTAAAGAATAAATCGTTGGTGGAGATGTTTTGTCCCGCAGCATTGAACTGGAAACCAAACTTATTGTCCTCACCTTCGAAAAGCATCAAAGGTTTTCCATTGAAATTCTTTTCGCCTTTTAATTCGACCGATTTCACTTTACCACCTTTTGTGCTGATTTTGGCAATGATAGCATCATTTTCAAGGGTAATGATTTTTTCAGTTCCAAATTTTGACGCACCAAAAGGTTTTTTCAGTTCAGCTGAATCTGCAATCACTGCTGTTTGCGCTGTTTTTGCTTTCGCGATAGAGTCACTTGTTACAGGCAGTCCTTTTGCAGCCTGAGCTTTCGCCTCTTGTCGCGCTTGTTCTTGTTTGATTTCTGATTCTGAAGGCTTCATCAGGTAAAATGAACCAGTGATGATGGCAAACATCAGGACCAAACCAATTAGGGTATTTCTATCCATCTTTAATAATTAAACTTAATTAATTTTATCCTTCTAATACTACTTTGATTTCTTGTTGGCCAAAGCAGCGGCTACAAAGCTAACAAAAAGTGGGTGAGGATTTGCAACAGTTGACTTTAATTCTGGATGAAATTGTCCGGCAACGAAAAAAGGATGGTTTTTCAATTCGACAATTTCAACTAATCCAGTCTCCGGATTGAATCCCGAAGCGATCATTCCTGCTGCTTCATATTGTTTTAAATAGTCATTGTTAAATTCATAACGGTGACGGTGTCTTTCGGAAATTTTTGTTTTTCCATAAATTGCAAAGGCTTTAGTACCTTTTTTAATTTCACAATCGTAAGCCCCTAAACGCATAGTACCACCCATATTTGTGATATTTTTTTGTTCTTCCATCAGATTGATGACTGGGTTGCTGGTATTCGCATCCATTTCGAAACTATTGGCATCTTTCAACCCCAATACATTTCTTCCGAATTCGATGACGGAACACTGCATACCTAAACAGATACCAAAGAAAGGAACATTGTTTTCACGCACATATTTAATTGCATTTAATTTTCCGTCCAGACCACGTTCACCGAATCCAGGGGCAACTAACACACCATCCATGCCTTTTAGTTTTTCAGCAACATTCTCTTTTGTAACACTTTCAGCAGCAATATAGCTTACCTTCACTTTGCATTCGTTTGTTGCTCCAGCATGTATAAAACCTTCGATAATGGACTTATATGCGTCTGGAAGTTCAACATATTTTCCAACTAAAGCGATGCAAACCTCACTTGTTGGGTTTTTGAGCTTGCCGAGGAAGTTTTTCCAGTTTTCTAGATCCGGTTCGTTTTTGTTGGAAAGTTTTAGTTTCGTTAACGCCGTTTTATCCAGATTCTCTTTCAACATAAGTAAAGGAACATCATAGATTGTCGAGGCATCGATTGATTCAACAACAGCATTGATGTTAACGTTACAAAACTGTGCTAATTTTTTACGGATTTCCTGTGATAATTTGTGCTCTGTACGGCATACTAAGATATCCGGCTGTACACCATATTCCAGCAACGTTTTGACAGAGTGCTGTGTAGGTTTGGTTTTAAGTTCACCGGCTGCGGCCAAATAAGGAACTAAAGTTAAGTGGATAACCAATGAGTTATTTGCTCCCAGTTCCCAACGCAATTGCCTTACAGCCTCAACGAATGGAAGGGATTCGATATCGCCTACAGTTCCGCCAAGTTCGGTGATAATAATATCATATTCATTTGATTCACCCAAAAGCTGCATACGGCGTTTGATCTCATCGGTGATATGTGGAATTACCTGAACTGTTTTTCCTAAATACGCACCTTCACGCTCTTGTTGGATAACGTGTTGGTAGATACGACCAGTTGTTACATTATTCGCTTGTGAGGTAGGGACGTTCAAGAAACGCTCGTAGTGGCCCAGATCAAGGTCCGTTTCCGCTCCATCTTCAGTAACATAACATTCACCATGCTCATACGGATTCAATGTTCCTGGGTCAATGTTAATGTAAGGATCGAATTTTTGAATGGTCACTTTGTAGCCACGTGCCTGGAGAAGTTTAGCAAGGGAGGCTGCAATAATACCTTTCCCTAACGACGAAGTAACGCCGCCCGTAACAAAAATATATTTAGTCATAACAATTAAAGGATTTTCAATTTTATGTGGTCAAAACGACCAATAATAGTTGCTCTATGTACGGGATACAAAGATAGCAAATTTTTATTCAATATTATAATTGAAGATCGACTGAATGAATAAATTAAAAATAGATGTTGCCCTGATTATCGATTGTAGCCTTTAAATTGGGCTGCGATTTTGACTTAATCTCAATGCGATAGAACTTATTTGCATTGGAAAAGACAAGTTGATAATGCTTGCTAATAGTAATGATTTCAGGATATAATTTGCTCAATTCATCAAGAGATGTTGCATAGCGCTTATTCGTGTTCCCGTAAATCTGTTGCAGGTAAAAGATATTCCAAGCTGTTTTTTCTAAGGCCAAAAATTGATCATCCATGGAATGTTTACTATCCTGATCTACAAATTTGATATGTCCCCATCGTTCGGGATAATGCATGTTGATCAGACCGATGGGCGACCATACCCAGTTTTCTTCCGCAAGTGGCTTACCTGTATTATCCTTTCTTTTGCTATAACCTTTTTCATTGACATCATAGTGCCATTGTACGCGGGAGAAATTTATCTTCCACACTTCATTTGCCTTGATTTGATTTCCTTCACCAAAGTATTTTAGACTTTTGACGGGAATCTTCATTTCGACGGTCCAAAAATTGTCTTTATCGGTTTGATTATTTATTGTTCCAGCATGGTATACAGCACTCTGGATATCCTTGGTATCCCAGTTTAAATTAGCTTTTCCACCAAAACGATAAGGTTTGGTCATCAGAAGGTCCATGATGGTGTTCAGTGCATTGACTTCAATTTCAATATATTCCGGAGATTGGAGATTGGGTTTTAAAAATACTTCAAAATCATTGTCATGATAAATAATGGTGTCTTTCTGTCTGAGATAGCCATTGATATGAGGTTCTTCCAATTTAGCAAAGAGGTAGAGGTTTTCATTGTCCCAAAGCATTTTAACACGAGTGTCAAATGATGGGGTAGGTTTACTCGTACCTTCGATATCTTTGAATGCGTTTGTCCATGGTGCTTTTTCCCAGGATATTTCGTCATCTTTACCATCAATTTTGATGGGAGTTTGAGCTTTTTGGACATAGTAAGTCTCGGGCTTAGACTGTAGTTGGAGAAAATCACCTACATTTCGCTGCGCAAAAATGGTTGTCGTCTGTAAAGTAAGAGCAAGTATAAAAAAAACAGTTTTCATCAAAATATTGTATGTCTATTAGCCGCCAAGAGATTTCTATGAGTGCAATGGCAATCCTTGCACTGTTTATATAAAGTTTTAGACTCCCGCTGATCTTTACACGGGAGAGATTGGCAGCGCTAAAAGTAAGTAAAATGTTTTAGCTAGACAAAGAGGTGCGATTCTTTTTGAGAAATGAGGTTCAATTGTCTTAATTTTATTACACGGGTTCTGGTATTCCTATTCAAGTGATGGGGGCGAGAACGTATTTGTGCTGGGGAAAGGAAGTGGCGGAAGGGATATAAAATAAAAAAAGGCTTTGAATTTCATCAAAGCCTTTTTTTATGCCGAGGTAGTCGTAATTAGATTCTTTTCGATTTAATACGAGCAGCTTTACCAGTAAGGCCACGTAAATAGAATAATTTAGCGCGACGAACTTTACCGTAGCTGTTTACTACAATTTTTTCAATGTTTGGTGAGTTTACAGGGAAAATACGTTCAACACCTACACCGTTAGAGATTTTACGAACGGTAAAAGTAGCGTTAGCACCTTCGCTGTTTAATTGGATTACTACACCTTGGTACACCTGCACACGCTCTTTATTTCCTTCGCGAATTTTATAATGAACGCTGATGGTATCTCCGGCTTTGAAAGCGGGAATTTCATTTCTTACTACCGCTTGTTCTTCTACAAATTTTACTAAATCCATGATTTCGAGTAATTATTAACGATTTATATCCTGTAAAAATCGGAATGCAATATTACGACTTATTTTTTGAATATGAAAATACTTTTTGAAAAAACTATCTACCGACAGTCAAATCGGATGCAAAGATATGAAAATGAAATGGATAATCTAAAGTTATTTTAAATATTCCTATATAGTACCAATTGACCGCGTTTTTGACCCTGATAATGGGGATTTAAAATGTAACTGATAAAAATATTGTACAATTAATCAGTGGTTTAGTGTGAAAAATGAGTTTAGGTCTTGATAAATTGAAAAATTGATTCGATATTTGTGCCACACAAAACAAAGGTGATACCTTTTCGGGGTGTAGCGTAGCCCGGTATCGCGCCACATTTGGGATGTGGAGGTCGTAGGTTCGA
>NZ_RAPY01000010.1 GCF_003610355.1 Sphingobacterium detergens
CCACATTTGGGATGTGGAGGTCGTAGGTTCGAATCCTGCCACCCCGACTAAAAAGCTCTAACGAAAGTTAGGGCTTTTTTTGTTTCTAGGCGGGATGAGAACCTACGACCTCTTAGGGACTATAAGGTTCGATCCGGAGGAGCTTTATACACTAATTTTCGATTTCCGCGAGGTGATCACCTCTTCACTATTGCTCTTCTTGGCTCCATTATTGTATTAATTCTTTGCCGATAGCGAGCAAAGGAGTCGGGTATCGTGGAAACTGGATGGATTTTTTCCTGACAATTTACCTAATGTGGTCGGAATTCTTTAGTTTTGGCTATCTAATTAGTGAAAGATCAAACTATTGTCTCCTCGGCAAAGGAAAGGTTGGAAAAACTCAGAAATACGAACAAACAATGACATTGAAAGAAAGAATCGGCGACAATTACCTGAAATACCTGTTTACTGGGGTACTTTCAGCTTTGCTGGTTACCGGCTATGCGCAAGAAGTTGAGAAACAGCAGAAAGAAAAGGGCCAACATAATCAAAAAGGGATTGAAGGGCAAGTTCAAACGATGGATTCCATCGACGTCGTACGCGACTACCGACCGATGCTTGCCGATGCCGTCAAGGTGCGCCGGAGCCCAAATATGAAGCTTATCGACCGCGACGCGATCGAGACAGAGCTGCGCCAGATCGCCACCAGCACTTATTTGGCGCAACAAAAATACAAACAGGCCTATTACCATGAGTTGATGAAACGTCATCCGGACGCTTCGCAAAGCAATATCGACAATTACCGCATCAGCTATCTGGCCTATGGGGCCGGCGAATACAAAAGAGCGAGCGGTATGATGGAATCGATGAAACCTTCTGATGCCTTTTATCAAGGAGCGATCATGACTCTGGGCCATATCGCCCTGGAAACGGGCGACAAGCAGGCGGCGCGAAATGCCTTCGTCAAAGCGACGAAACTGGATCTCGATAGGCAAGTGAAAGCCGATGCACTATTTAACTACGCCAAAGTCCTTCTTGCCATGGACTCCACACAAGCCGCACAAAAAATCCTCGAGAAATATATAGCCCAGGAAGATAAACCTGCAGACCCGGGGGTAAAAAAACAGGAAAGTCCGGAATCACTATCAGCTGAAATCTTGCGGGGGACGACCAACTTTCATGCTGGGGTCAGCCTGCTGGAGTCGCTGAAGAAGCGAGGCCGGGAGGTCGATGCGATCTATCAAAAAGTAACTTACTACCGTGGACTGGAATTTTATAATGAGCGTGCTTTCGAAAATAGCATCTCCATGTTTATGCGTTCGGAAAAATTCCCGATCAATGCAGAAATGGCGGCCCTGGCTACCTATTGGAAAGCGGAGGCGATGTATGAAGTGCGCAAATTCGGGGAGGCCGTGGAAAATTTCTCCCAGTTTCTGAGCTTGCCCGCTGCAAGAGACAACGAGGTTTATAATTATGCTAATTATGGGCTGGCTTATGCGGCCTACAGAAATAACCGTTTTGCGCTGGCGGCCGATTATTTTGAGCGCTTTCTGAAGGCTGGAGGAAGTACGGTGGATGAAAATATAAGGTATGACGTGATCGCACGTCTGGGCGACTCGTATCTGTGCCTGCGCGATTACAGCCGGGCCAACAGCTACTATGATAAGCTGATTAACGGCAAAGCGCCCAATCAGGACTATGCCTACTTCCAGCGCGGCGTGATCTTTGGCCTGCAGGGCGACAATGAAACCAAACTTAGCACCTTGCGGTCCGTTCTGAAACAATTTCCATCATCCAACTATGCCGATGACGCGGCCTTTGAGATCCCTTACACCTATTTCACGATGGGCGATTATGAGAACGCGCTCAAAGGACTGCAAGGGATGATCGAGAAGTATCCGCGGAGCAGCTATGTCCCGCGTGCGCTGATGACCATTGGACTCGTGCAGTACAATAATGATGAACCCGAACCGGCCAAAGCTACCTTCCAGCAGGTGGTGGAGAAATATGCCCGAACTGCGGAAGCCGAACAGGCAATGCGTTTCATTGAAAACATCTACCTCGACCAGGGTGATGCCACAAGCTATATCCGCTATGCGATCGGTTCCAATGTCGGTAATTTGAGCCCTGCGGAGCAGGATGATCAGGCTTTCCAAGCAGCACAATCCCTCTTTGCCAGAGGAGAATACGGAGCAGCAGTGGAAGCAATCAACGCCTATTTTGATAAATTTCCGAAACCCAAACAAGTAAAATATGCACGTTACATCCGTGGGGTGAGTTCATACAAGACCGGACATCCGCAGGAAGCGCTACACGATCTGAATATCATCCTAAACGACTGGACGAGTAAGTATACGGAGAATACCTTGTTGACGGTGGCTGCACTGTATCTGGAGCTAAAGGAGTACAACGAGGCTATTGTGCACCTCAAAAAATTGGAGCTAAATTCCGAATACAAGAAAAACTATGGCTACGCAGTAACCAACCTGATGATCTGTTATTTCGAACTCGGCGATATGGAGCAGATGGCCAAATATGTGCAGTTTATAAAGGATTACGATGGTGCAACAGAGGAGGAAATTGCCAAGGCACACTTATACAGTGGTAGGGCCTTTCTGAAGGAAAAGAATATAGCGTCGGCCATGAAAGAGCTCAATCTGGCGGCTCTGAAGAGCCAAACGGCGGTGGGCGCCGAGGCACGATTCCGTGTGGGACAACTGCAGTATGATAACAAGGAATACGATAAAGCCCAAGAAACAGCTTTTGATGTGATCAACAACAGGGAGACTCAGGAATATTGGGTGGCCAAGAGCTTCGTATTGCTTGCAGATACCTATGCGCGTAAAGGGAATGCTTTCCAGGCGAAGAGTACGTTAAAAAGTGTGATTGAAAATTATGAAAAAGACGATGATATCGTCCCATCAGCAAAAGAGCGTTTACAGAAATTGAACAATAAGTAACAGCAATTTTTTGGCGATTGAAAAAGGGTTGTATCAAAATAATTATTTTGATACAACCCTTTTTGTTTAATTCTAACAGTCAATAAAACCCAAGATCAAGACATTACAACAGTTTTATTTCGGAAAAAATAAATACACATAAAAAAAGGCCTGTCAAAACTTTATGTATATTTATATCACAAAACCAATTGTTACCGACAATTCTTAAATGACCAAATAAAACTGGACAATAGATGAAACAGCAATACTTATTCATAGTGTATATAGTCATTGTGGGAATTGTAATTTTTATATTATGGACAAAACTTAAAAATCTAAAAACACAATCTATCAGCGATACAATCAGACCCCTAGGCGACGGCCTTCCAACAAAAACGATCATTAATGACAAATTGGTCATTGTTGAGAATATTGATGAAAATGACGTGAAAAGAATCTTGCAAGAATTCTGTAATGCTTATAATCAAAAAAGTTTTGAAGCTATTCCAAGACTGACAAAGTTGTCGAACACAAAGTTCGCGGTAACTTTTCCTTTCGATGTTGATTTTAATATTTATTGTTTTTTTATCAACTACTTAAATTATCCAATAGGCTTTGATAGGAGCTTTAAAATCATTGCTTGGGCAACCACCAAACCAACAGATAGTTGGGTGACCGAAAATATTGCAAACAAAAATGTGATGCTGTATATCAGTGAGTCTGATACAGAATACGATAATGTATACCTGACAACTTATGACAATATTGGATACAAGCTTGGTTTTGCAAGGGGAAAGGGGGAACAATTACCGGACAGACCTGAAAAGGATTTTGTTAAGCCACCAATAAGCGCGGGCGAACTTGAAGCAAAAATATATACTGATTTTAGGTAGCAAATGTTAGAAGGACGAGCTTCCCACTAGGGGAAGCTAATTTCGTTCTATTTCCTGCATGATTAACGAGGGCTCAGATAAATATTTTCTTAATTTCCTGATCGGTAAGTAGGTGAACAAAATCGATAATACACCTGCGAGTAGCGCATCTAAAATAGCCATTGCAGTCGCATTTAACTTGTAGTGTGTAGATAGATTATGTTGTGCCAGTAGCAGACATAGCAATACCAATAAACCCGTTACGAAGCCATGGATAATACACAGCTTCGTAATAAATTTATTCCTGTTCAGTTCACTGTCTACTGTTAATGCGATCGATTCCTGTTCTATGGCTGCGATCACCCGCTTGATAATGTCCATTGTAAGAACAACAGGTAAAAATATGGCCATCGGCAATGTCAGTCGAGCCAGACTTTGTGGGCCAGCAAAAAAGTGCGTATATCCAAGCTCCTGAAAGCTGGCGTAGGCAACCAGGAAATTGAAGAATACATTTGGGAGGATATAATAAATTGCGCGCTTCCTTAAAAAGCGCTTGAGCGTTGTTTTTTTAATTTTCTTTGATTCCGTAAACTTCGTCATGTGGAGTGCTATAGGGATAAGGTCATGATTGCGATCGCCTTATCTTTTATTTTAATCGCTTCTTCTTTTGGTAAAAAATCTTCATTGGACATAAACGTAAAATCCATTTGCTGATTGAACGTCGTTGCAACCAAAGTATTTGAATTCAACCAGGGGAAAGCCACTGTTGGACTGTATATGGTCTCCAGAGTGAAGTTGTTGTACTCGTTTGGAATCTGGAGCTTCCCCATATTGGATAGCGTGACGTCATGTCCGCCTGGGCTCGATTTTAACATAGAAATCATGCGCTCCACGAGTGGGTGCATCTGTTCCCCCATCCAGAGTAGCTCTCGGGCATTCATCTTTTCTATTTTTTGTGTGAGCACCGTTTTGATATCTTTTGCAGTATCCACGACATTATCATTTCCCTTTTTTAGAGAAAGCTCCACCGTTGGTGCAAAGGCAAACATGTGGTCCTGTTTGATTTCTGGAATAAAGTGCCGGATATCAACCGGGCTGATCACTTTATTTTTTGCAGCTTTACCTTGCACCTCCCGAAAAGCTTGCATAAATGCCGTGCATAGGAGCGCATGGACAGAAATGCTTTGGTCTTTACAGCCTTGGGTTATGGCAGCAGTTGTTTCTGCATCCAGTTTCCAGTGCATCGCATAGTTTTTGCCTAAATTTCTTTTTCCGCTCTTTCGTTGCAGGAAAAAGAAAAATCTTGCCAATAGCAAATAGAACTTGGCTTTACGCGATTTTTTTTGGAGCTCAAAGCCCTGCGGCAGGAATTCATTAACCGATTCAAAGAGCTGGTAAGGCTCGAGTTCCTTATCGGGGTTATCCAACAGGCCAAGTAGCTCCCGCATCAACGTGACAATACTGGTTCCATCACAGACACAATGTGGTAACACCCAAAGCAGCTCCGAAACGGAATTACCTTTGATCCATACCAATTGGGCTAGCGGCTTATTGTCCGCTTTAAAGGGGCGATACCATTCCCGTTCCGACTCTGTCAGCCAATCCATATCCGTTTGACGTTGGACAATATGGAGTGGAATAGATTCCATATCATCTTTGACAGCAAATCGGGGCTGCTGTGCATCCCCTATACGGATAACCGATCGGAGCAATGGATGTTTTTGCTGAATTTTGGTAAGGGCATTCCGAAGATGTTCTTCGGCGATCACCCCGCTTATCTTGGCAGCAAATACACAATTTAAGGGTGTTTTAGTATCAACATACATGATCCGTTCCACCATCATTAGTTTTCTCTCGATCATGATGCTACCTGGTAATCTAATTGTTGTTTGATCTGATCGATGATCTCATCGCGAATGGCCAATGCTTCTGCCTGTGGTAAATACCCCTCACTTCCCATAAAGGAGAAATCCATTTGTCCACGAAAGGTGGAGGTGACCATGGTCGTTGTATTGCCTAAAGGACCAATGACCGAAGGACTGAAGATTGTTTCCAGGCTGAATGCCCGATATTGATCGGGGATCTGTATTCGTCCCAGATTGGAAAACATGCAGTCATTGGATGACTTGCCCCGTTTTAAGAGTCTGGTAAAGTTCTTTAGGGCATCGTGGGCAGATTCCATGACCATCATGGTGATATAAGGATTGAGCTTCGCTGTTTTGCGTTCCACGTCATCCTGCATCAACCGGAGGTTATCCAAAAAGCTCATTTTTTGGTTCGAAGACATGACAATCATTAATCCGAAAGCAAAAATATGGTCATCTTTTATCTGTGGTGCAAAACGCCTGATATCTACTGGACAGGAAACTTTATTGAATGCCGACGAACCACGTACTTTCCGGAATGCCTGCAATACCGTGGCCCCCAGAAATGTGTTGACCGTGACATCCAATGACTTGCAATGAGAAATAAGTTGCTTGCTAGTGGTTTGGTCAAACTTCCAATGAATCAGATAGTCCGTCTGCCGATCGATCGCTTTTCTGCCGACCGGAATACATTTAATAGCTAAAGCTGCTAATCGGCCAATTGTTTTTGCTTTAAATCGCTTCTTACCACTCTGTAAGATATGTTCGGGTACGACATCCTCAATACCAAGGATCGGATTTTCCAGTCCGATTTCCGCGGCCGGATTGTCCAGTACTTTTAGAAATTCATACAATAATGCCATGGCCGAGCCACCATCACATAAGCAATGATGGAAAACAAATAGCATATCTGAGACTTCTTCCCCCTTAATCCAGACAAATCGGATTAAAGGTTTCGTCTGATAATCGAAGGTCGAATGCCATTCCTTTTTGGATTCCCCTTGCCAGTCGTCTTCACTTTTTCGGTTTACTAACCGTATCGGAATCGATACGGTTAGTTCCGGAACCTGAAACCAAGGTGTATTTTTGTCATCATGTTGGATAAGTGCCCGCAGCCAGGGATGTTTTTCCTGTAATCGGCTCAAGGCGTATTTGATATCTTCTTCGCTGAAAACACCACGTAGCCGAAAGGGAATGACGGCGTTGAAGGGTTCAGTTCCATCCCCCAACAGCATGCGCTCACCAAATAATAGTTTTCTTTTCATCGCCTACACCTGTGCCAATGTCAAACACTCTTGTTTCACAAAATCTTCCAATAGCGCTACCGCCTGGTCGTTACCGCCAGCGGTTAGAAAGGTCTTCTGTACCTCCTTGGCGGCATTTCGATAGATCGGGTTTTCCAACAATTCAAACACGGTGTCCCGCAATGCATCTATACGCATACGTTTGTATCGGATGCTAAGCCCGCAACCCGCCTGCTCAATAAGTTTGGCTGTATGAAAATGATCATAGGCGATCGGTGTGATCAGCATGGGTAGACCATTTGTAAAGGTGTCGTTCACCGTATTGAAGCCCCCATGGCAAATAACCATATCCATGTGTGGCATCAAAGCGGATTGGGGAACAAAGCCACTCACAATAAAATTGGAAGGCCATTCTTCAAATATTTCTGGTGGGGTAGCGGCAATAATTGTCACCGGCTGATCGGCAAAGGCCTCGATCAGTTTACCGAAAAATGCTTTTCGAATATCCACGAGCAGTGTACCTAAGGATACAAATACTTTTGGAGTAGTGCTGGCGGCCAAACGTTCCCAGTCAAAAGGGGTATTGTTTGGACGACCTTTGACCGGTCCGACAAATTTCATGTGTGGCGGTACCGTTTCAAAGCCGGCAAAAGCTTGTGACGTAAATATCAGGTTGAGCTGATGGGAGTGTATAAAGATTCCTTCATCATAAATTCCCACGGCCTTTTGAAGGTCTTTGATCAGATTTTGCTGCCACTCAAATATCCTAGGAGCACTCTTCTCCGTGTCGCCCATGACATCCGGTGGAACGGGAGTCGTTGTCACACAAGGGATCTGATGTTTATGCGCAAATAGTGCACCTCCAAAGGTGATGCAGTCGTTTACGATCACATCAGGTTGCCATTGGCCGAGAAGACGTTCCAATCCCGGCATCATCATTTTCGCGATCGGGACATAGGTTTCTTCCAGCGCCAGTTTCATGACTTCGGGACCCGAACAGGAGGGGCCATCATCCTGACGTTTCAATAGCTGTTGGAGTTCCTCCTGAAAAGGTGCCAGATCCGCTTCAGGATAGATATAACTTCCACCTTCGGGGATATGATGATCAGCTAATGGCGTTATGCCAAACCACCGGACTTCATGCCCACGGGCAAGGAGGCTTGCACCGACACTTAATGTTGGGCTGATATGTCCAAAAAATGGTGGAACAACAAAGAGGAACTTAGCCGGTACATCCGCTCTTGAAGCGATAGGAGCGGCAGTTTTTTCCAAGAGGTCTGCTGCGGTTTTCGTGCCACCCGCATCGACAAAAGATTGACGGACGGTATGTGCAGCTTCACGATAGGTTGGATTATTCAAGATGGTATGGACACTGTCTTTTAAATGATGTGCTTTAAAGCGATTGAAATTCAGTCGTTCACCGGCACCGGTACGCACTACGCGACCCGCGACATGTGACTGGTCGTAAGCGATCGGGATGACCACAAGTGGTAGACCCTGTGAAAGAGTTTCGGAAACCGTGTTATGGCCACCATGGCATACAACAGCATCCAGATGTGGTAACAGATCCAATTGCGGGATTTGTTGATAAACCATGAAGTTTTCAGGCCAGGCATCAAATAGCTGCGGATCTGAAACAACGACGACAGTCAGCTCCTCTCTCGCAAATGCATCGATAACCTTTTGGAAAAATGCTTTCTTATGGTCGTGATCAAAGGTAGTACCAATACTGACCAGGATTTTTTTTCGGTTACTAGCATGTAGTTTATCCCAGTCAAATACAGCCGATACCCGACGTTCGGACAGGACAGGTCCTGTGAACTGATAGTTTGAGCTGAGATCCATCTCCCCAAAGAAATAACGGGACGTTAAGACAAGCGTAAGCAAATCCGAGCAATCCAAAGATTTATTTCCAGTTACCCCGAGTTCCTGTTGCAAAGCAACAATCTGCTTTTCTTCCCATTCGTGTACCTTTGGGAGTTCACTGACAATTTTAATAGCTGCGGGAGCCGTGACAGTGGTCGCATAGCGGAGCCCCAGTTTTTTTGCAGCGATGGATGCCGCAAATAATTGATGGTCACCAATCACGAGATCAGGTGCAAATGTTTCTAATAAGGTAAGGATACCTTTATAACAATGTCTATTTAAAGGGATAAGTACATCTTCATAAAGAAACTTGATGCTATCAATACCATAGACGATCTTTTTTGAAATGATATCGAGGTACTGTTCACTTTCTTTTTTTTCTTCATCCGTCTGGTCATATTGAATAAGCAAAAGCTTTCCGCCAGCTGGAAGTTTATCAGTTAAGTTTTTGTCGAGACTGATCCAGGCCACCTCATGTCCTCTTTCCAATAGTTCAGCACCAATGCTCAACGTCGGATTGACATGACCTGTCAGTGGGGGGACAACAAACACAAATTTAGCCATGGTTTTGTAATAAAGGGTTAGATAAAAAATCAACGATAGTTTCAGCTATCTGTGTAGGTTCTTGTATGGGTATATTGTGATCTCCCGGAATGAGTTCAAGTTGAGCGCCAGATATTTTTGTTTGCAGCCATTCCCCCGTTGGTTTACAGTTTGATGTATCTCCATACAACAGTAAGGTGGATGGCGGTAATGTTGCAGTATCCATTTCATGGAGGAAATATTTTTCCTTGATCATATCAGCTTTGATGCTCGTCTGGTTGAATAAAAATTCGTAAAGGCGATGATTTTTTTCAAATTGTCGCTTACCCATTTTCATTTTTGTTGTATCGGTAAAATTGGCAATATAATGTTCCAAAAATTCCTTACTATACTCATCGATGATGTTGCGAGCTTTCTCATCCTGTGGATCCGGAGCCTCCATAACGACGAGTCGTTCCACACGGCTTGGGATCTGTAATGCTGTTTTAAGCGCGATTAGTCCACCAAAACTGTAACCCAGCAGATGGACGTTTTGAAGTTGTAGACTATCCAACAAAGCAATCAGATCCGATGACATATTTTCAAGATCATAGCCTTCCGATACACGTTCACTCATGCCATGACTTTTGAGATCATACATGACCACGTGGAAATGCTGCGCTAGGATCGGAGCAATATTAAAATAATAAATAGAGAGGTTGCTGAACATGCCGTGGATCAGTACCACGGTATGTTCAGCACCTTTATTTAGTTCTTGTATGTGAACCTTTCTGTTGTTGACCGTAATTATTGGCATTCGTAGATATAATTGATGATCATACGGAGGTCAAGATTGATCAGTTGATCCAGGTCCATCGAAGATAACCAGCCTGTGAAATCAATCTGGTCACCAAAATGTGCCTTGATTTTCTCTGAAAAAGAAACAATTTCTATGCTGTCCATTTCGAGATCCTTTGTGAAGGAACTTTCTGGTGTGATATCCATCTCTTCTACAAATTCTTCGCCGATAACTTCTGTTATAAAGCCTTTTAATAAAGCGAATAATTCTTCATGATTCAATTTTAGTGTGGTGTTTACAGTGTCCATCCGATAATATAATTTTGGTGTTTGATCGTTTTTATTTCTATTTGATTGATCCAGAGATGATCTCCCTGGATGCGTTCTACTTCATATCTTTTTGGGTTGCCCTGTAGGCCAGTCCCCAGAAATTTTCCGTAAGCTTCTTTCGCTACCCAAAAACGGGTCGTCCATTCCGCCTGATCCCTGTCTTTTAGCAATTCCATTTCAGCATCGGTAAAGACCAGTGGGTAAAAACCGGTACTACGCTCCTCGATGAGTTCCATGTCAATACCTACAGATCTGTCTTGACGGGCGATAGCTACGGCATCTTTTCCCTTGTGGGCCAGTGACACATGGATATCTTTAGTCGCATCGCCCAGTAAATAAGGTTTACCGATTTCATCCGAGCGGATCTCAAACGTAATAGGATAGCAGGGAAGGTTTTTCTGATGGTTCAGTAGCTGGCGTACAGCATCTTTTACCGCAACACGGCTTACCATCCAACTTTTTCTGCGGTTGGGCAACAATTGTTGGTAGTGTTGTTTTTCCGTTTGGTTGAAATAGCGTTTCAGGATAAAGTCCCAGGAAGCGACACGGGTATAGGCCTGGTGGAAAAAGAAAACAGCTGGTGCGATTTCCGCTGAGAGACGGTTGTGTAATGGCGACATGGAAACATTCCACAACGCTTCGTCGATTTCCAATCGTCTATTTTGCCATCCTCTGATTGAGCACCATACTTTTCCGTTTCGTTGGAGTGTAATGTTTGCGATAGCAAATTCATCGTTCAGCTCAGTCAACACACAGGTGCATTCAAACAGACCGTCCTGGTTATGAATCTCATCGAAAAACTCGATTTCTTTGATTTTAACGGGGAATGCAATGCGATCTTTTGTCAGCGTAAGCTGAAGCCACAAACCGAACAATTGTCCCGCATTATCCAATAGCGAGCCCTTTCCACCATTACCCTTGATCTTGCCTCTGATCCCATTTTTACCTACAGCGGTTACCGCCATAATCCCTTGATAGGCTGTTCCATGGAACATATGCTTGTCATAGATTTCTTCGGAAGTACGTGTGATAGGCAGGGGCTCACCTATGGAAAGATCAAACTGTGGTGCGACGGGATATGCTGTAGACAGTGCTACCTCTGCATTTGCAAAATTCTCAATATCCAGATAGGCAAGCTGAGCGGAACGCCATTCGCCCTTGACCATTTTCTCAAAAGGTTTCGCTACATTCATCCATTGGAACACGCTCACATGCATGATCTTATGGATCTTGGTAGCAGGTTGTTCCGCCTGAGCGATTTCGGCCAGCAATTCAAAAATCATGGTCATCGGGATCACCGGTTCCATGTCCGCTACTTCTGGCCATCCCTGCGGTTGTCGCAGCAGACTATGATCGATCAGGTAGGGATGACTGTCCAAATTGACCTGCAGCATTTTTGAAAAATGTCTGTCTACAGGTTTTTCTACGACAAGGGGCTTGGCGACAGTTGCTGCACTGCTAGGCGCTGGCCGGTTCTGAAAAAGTGTCAATACTTCTTCCTGCATCCGGATCATATCGGCGATATTCTCCTGAAATGCCTGTACCAATGGATGATTGCCCCTTACAGCTGTTCCGGCGGTCAGTTGTGGCTGTACTGTATCAAAAGACTTTCCTAAGCTCTTGACCGCATCAAAATTACGGACGATAGGCGAACCGAGCTGCAACTTCATGCCTTTGTTTGTCGCCTTTTTAATATGGTTTTGTACCGCCAGAAAATCCAGCGCCACCGTTTTTCCTTCTACAAATAAAGCCGCAACGACACGTTGTAGCTGAGCAAGCGCTGAACGTGTTACCACACTGGATGCTAGGGTGCTGAAAGCTTTTCCCTTTAGGGTATCGTCAATAAAGCCGATCAGTCCACCTGTACCCACCTGGATAAAGAACCGGACTCCCTCGTCATACAGCTTTTCCGTTAGCTCGCGGAAACGGACCGGTTGGACAAGGTGTTCGGCACTCAATTGGCGGATGGCCTGTTGATCCGATGGATATGGCATCAGCGTGGTGGCCGACCACAAAGGGATTTTGGTTGGCTGAAACTGTACTTTTTCCATACCTGCTAGGATCAGATCGAGTTTGTCTGCTACAAAAGGCGAGTGAAACCCCGACTGGAATGGCAGGATCTGATGGAATATCTGTTTCGCTTTCAACTGAGGTACAAGCTCCTCTAAAGCGGTATTGCTGCCGCATAGGATGACCTGATGTGGACAGTTGTCATTGGAAACATAAATATTGGGAATTCCAGCAATCAAAGGTGTAATTTCCTTTAGTCCCGTTCCGATGGCAATAAATTTGGAGTCCTTGAGTTCAAAAGTCTTCGGGTTGAGGACATCTATAAGATCCTTGACCGAACTTGCTTCAGCTAGTTCCGAAGAATAGCCAGCCAGCCATTCACCTAAGCTATGCCCAGCATTCATGTCCGGATATATTCCCAGTTTTTTTAGGGAATTGTCCAAAATGCTGCAAGAATTGAAAATAGCCAACGCATCATTCAGCAGTCCTTCACCTTCGGTTTGTATAGGTGCTGACAATCCAAAATAGCGACTGACCGAGTCAATCTCTCCCTTCGCTAAGCCATCTAAACCAGGGAAGACGAAGGCAACCTTGCCCCCCTCTTGTAATAATGGGGCAGAGGTATACCAGATATCCTGCTTGTTGCGCCAAGCTTTATCTTTAGAAACGATTTTGATTGCCTTTTCAATCCGTTCTGGGGTTGGATCAAATAGGGCGATACGATAATGGCCTTCACCCACTGTCGTATCGTTATGCTGTAAAGCAGAAAGTAATTCCGCATGTGTTGGTCGGGCAAGTAACAATACGGGATCTTTTTTAGGCATATCATAGCCTGTTAAGACCACGTGTGCGTTAATACCGCCGAAACCAAAAGCATTTACCGCGGCCACCTTAGGTAGACCTGTCTTTGACCAGCTTTTTGCTTCCTGCACCGGAGCAAATCGCGTTGTCTGCATATCAGCGGTCGGGTTTTCGCAATAAAGGGTTGGTGGTAGTGTATCATGGTGTAGCGCCAAACAGGTTTTTATCAGGCCCGCGATTCCTGCAGCAGGCATGGCATGACCAATATTGGATTTGACCGAACCGATTCCAGCGACTGGAGCAGCGTCTTCTTTACCGAAAAACTGCGACAGTGTCTGTAGTTCAGTTTTATCTCCAAGAGGTGTCCCTGTACCGTGTGCTTCCAGATAGCCGATCTGTTTTTTGTCCAGTTCAGCATTTATCCAAGCCTGTTGTAAAGCTTTTAATTGTCCTTTCACCGATGGACTCATGACGCTTGTGCCATGACCATCGCTGCTCACGCCTACACCTTTGATGACAGCATAGATTTTATCCTGGTCACGTACAGCATCTTCGAGTCGCTTTAATACAACAAAACCACAGCCTTCACCGATGAGTAAGCCATCGGCATCCATGCTGAAAGGTTTGATCTGCTGGTTGTGAGAAAGGGCACCCAATTGTGCAAAGATACTCCAGAAAGCAGCATTTTGACCCGTATGTACACCGCCGGCAATCATGATATCACTACGGCCACGCTGCAATTCCTGTACAGCATGGTCTACAGCGATCAGGGCGCTGGCACAAGCAGCATCTACGGTAAAGGCCACACCGCCAAGATTGAAGCGGTTGGCAACAAGCGAAGCCACAAGATTAGGAATTAAGCCCATAGCCGTATCAGCGGCAAAGCGCCCCTTGCGTTCCTGGAATGCTTGTTTTACCTTTTCGATATCAGCAGCTGGCACCTGCGGTAAAAGTTCCTGTAAAAGGGAAGAAATCTGTTCCCCTGTACGTACAATTTCTATGGCACGGGTAGCCCCCGGGCCAGTATAATTTCCTTTCCCGATCACAATTCCCGCCTTTTCCAGGGATACCTGTTTTTGGAATACGCCGGCATCTTCCAGCGCTTTCTGTACCAGATCAAGCGTTAACAGGTGATCCGGCTCGGTTCCCTCAACGGCAAGTGGTAAAATGCCAAATGCCGTTGGATCGAACACATAGTCAGAGATAAACCCACCACGTTTGCAATAAAAGCGATCTACAGTCCCCGGACCATCACTAAAATGGATAGGGTCAATGCGATCGGATGGAGCAAATTCAGTGGAATCGACCTTATTAATGATATTTTGCCAGAACATATTGGCATCTTGTGCCCCCGGAAAGACACAAGATAAACCAACGATGGCAACATCTGTTTTCTTCATAATCAATGGATATGACGGTTTACCAATTGTTGCCTGACATAATTAACACTTGGCTTTCCGTACCATACCTGATCTCGTTAAGGAAAATTTCCTTCCCTTCATCCAAAGGAATAAGGGAGATGCCACGGCGTTCATATTCTGTTTCCAATGTCTGTGAAACCATGCCGGCACCTTTCCAAGGACCCCAATTGATCGAAATAACCTTTCCTTTCAAGCGTTTATTCAGTACATTGGCATAGTCATCCAATACACTGTTTGCTGCCGCATAATCTGTCTGACCTTTGTTGCCATAAACAGATGCTATACTCGAAAATAAGACGACGAACTGACAGTCCGAACGTAGTTGTTCCGCCAATACGCGTAATGGTTTTACTTTGGTGTCAAAGACACGTCCAAAAGAACTGGTCGTTTTTTGTTTGAACAGTTTATCTTCCAGCAAACCTGCACCATGGATAACACCATCGAGCTGTCCATATTGTTCATAAATCTGGTGGAGCAAGGCCGTTAATCCAGCCTCATCACAGAGATCCAATGATTCATAAACGACAGTGTTTCCTAGACGTTCCATATCGCGGATAGTCCGTAGGATCTGATTGTTCTTATAGATGCGAAGGGTCTCTTTCTCAATTTGTGCTGGTGCATGGAATAGTCCTGATTGAATAAGATTAGCTCTGATCTGTTCCTTGGAGGTCATTGTTTCCAGTTCTTTCGAGATCGGGATATCTTTTCTTGGGTCTGCTGACCTGCCCACAAGGATGTAAGTACAAGGGTAGGAGGCCGACATATGTTTTACCAATTCAGAAGTGATACCCTGTCCACCGCCAAGTACAAGGACAACAGATTTTTGATCCAGCTGGATTTGCACTTCTTCGTTGCCTGTCGAAAGTGGTGAAGGAATAATATCGAATGTATGACGTTGATCATTCTTGTAGATAACCTCGACGGTTTTATCGGTTGTCAAGATTTCTTTTAGTGCGATTTCAGCGATCTGATCTGTTTCCTGCGGTGTGCTTAAACTGATCAATCGACAGCTGGTCTGTTCAAACTCACGAGCTAAACTTTTAAACAGTCCCGGGTAACCCTGGTAGTGGCGTAAGGCATGTGTATCATTTGTTTTTTCGACATGTGCCGGAATATCAGAGATTAAATAAACCCATTTGGCCCTGTCCAGATCCATTTTTTTGATCAGATCAACTTGATCTATAATATTATGTTGTACTGTTGCTGAAAATATGTCGGAGATAATTAGCCCATCGAAGACAGCAAGATCATTTTCCGGATTGACCAATTCGGCGATAGCACCATGTTTTTCGAGCATGGTTTTGATGGCTAGTGTCTGTTGCCCATGATCAGGAGCAATGGCAAAACGTTTGCCTTGTAGAATTTCTGTATCTTGTGCTGAAGCAGCATCTGCTGGTGTCAGGTCAAAACGAAGTCTGGACAAGAGACTCTGCTCAGGAGCTGTATCACTAACTTCACTGATCCAGGAAGCAAGACCGTTAAGGGTTTTAATCGCGGCTAAGGTTTCCATTAGATCTTCGGCGTGTTCGAGATCCTCCCCAAAACCAATTTTGGTCTTCAGTTCAGCAATGATTTCCATCCGTTTAATGGAGTCTATGCTCAAATCCGCTTCGAGGTCCAAATCCAATCCTAACATTTCTTTGGGATAACCGGTTTTTTCGCTGACGATATCCAGTATTGCTGTTTGTAATTCTGCAAGGGAGAGTGAAGACTTGTTTGTCGTTGCGCTTGCAGGTGTCGTTGCGCTTGCAGGTGTCGATACTGCTGCTGGAGTACTTGTTGCTGGTGCCGCTGTTGCACCGCTGAATTCCGTTAACCAGGAAACCAGGCCATTTAAGGTTTTTATGGCGGCCAATTGCTCCATGACTGTATCTTCATTTTCGTGATCGAACTTCAGTGTTCCAAGCTCTGTACGTAGGGTTCCGATAATTTCCACCCGTTTGATTGAATCGATACTGAGATCAGCCTCCAGATCCATTTCCATACCCAACATTTCATGTGGATAGCCCGTCTTGTCGCTTACCACCTGCAACAATAAAGTTTTAATGTCTTTGGTTGCTGTTTGTACAACTGTTGCGACAGCGGAATTTTCACTGAGAGCTGGTTGAATAGGAATCGGGTTAGAACGATCTGCAGTCACATTTGGTGCAGGGCTCGAATAGACAGGCATCGGTGTTACTTGAGGGTTTTGTCCCAAGAAGGAAAGCATAACATCACGTTGCGCCTGGATCAGCATTTTCATGCTGTTTAAATATTCTTGCAGCATACGCTCAGCAGCAGGTTGTGCTTCTGTTGTTGCAGCTATAGGGTTGTTAAGGTTGCTCATTTTAATGGGGCTTACTATTGGCAATGCGCCATTGACAGGTAGCGTTCCTGTCGTTGGATGTGCAGCTTGTCCATTGACACGCCAGATAGTAGGGTTTTTCTTATATAAGTTTGGTTGATCTAGCTGGATTGGTTGAATCTGACGGCCTTCAAAAAGTTTATCAATAGCGAAATTGCGACCAGTTCCCAAATATTGTGCAAGCATACAGAGTAGGTGCGTCAATTTGTTGCGGTTGCTATCCTCTACGTACAGGGTCAGTTGATCTTGCTCCAGACAAGATTTGGTCAGGCCCGTCAACACTTTACCTGGACCTACCTCAATAAATATCCGTGCGCCATCTGCATACATGGCCTGAAGCTCCTCAACAAAGCGGACAGGTTGAACCAGATGATCAGTCAGTCTTGCTTTTATTTCGGATACCGAAGTAGGATATAAGCTTGTTGTTGTGTTTGACCAGACCGGTAGTCGCATTTCTTGGAATGGAACATCCTTCAATACATTCGCATAAAGCTCTTTCGATCTAGCGACTAAAGGACTATGAAAAGCACAGGCCACCTCTAGCTTTTTAGCAGAGATACGTTCCTGTTTTAGCAGTTCCATGAGTTTCCCGATAGCTGCTGTGCTACCTGCAACAACACATTGCGTCGGAGAATTGTAATTCACCGGATAACAGCCTTCCACGCGATTGAGGAGTGCCTTCAACTGTTCCGCATTTGCGTTAACAGCAACCATGGTGCCGGGATCGCCATTTTCGACCGAATCCAAGATGGATTGAGCGCGCTTGCTGCTCAGTTCAACTAATTGTTCTTCGTCAAATACACCGGCGAAACACAATGCTGGTAATTCACCGTAACTATGGCCTGCCAGCATATCTGGGACGATACCCAATGACTGGAGGAATTTAGCTAAGGCTAAATCGACGATCCCCAAAAGCGGTTGCGCCAGACGTGTATCTTTAATGATTTCCTTTTGTTGTTTCAAAGAATCGGCATCAAAGGTAGCTGAAGGGAAGACCACTTTTTCCAGTTCAGGATACTGGGCGATCAGCTTTCGCATTGCAGGGAATACCACAAAGAGATCACGGGCCATATTGATGCGTTGACTACCTTGTCCCGGAAATAAGAATGCTGTTTTACCTTCGCGTTTATTGACTATAAAGGTGTCTTTGCTTTCAATACCAGATAACACCAATTCGATTTTCATCATTAGGTCTTCGGCTGTATCGGCAACAATGCTGAGCTGGATCTCTTTTTCAGAAGCAACAGCTAAGCTATAGGCGATATCTTTTAGCGGGAGGCTATCGTTAATATCTAACAGTGCTTTTACCTGACCCAATTGACCCTTAGCTTCGTCGTAGCTGTCGCCACGGAAAACAAATAGTTCCGATGGCCAAGATTGCAATGCAATTGTACTATCTTCCTGCGGATGATTCGCAATAACAGCGTGGAAATTTGTTCCACCAAAACCAAAGGCGCTGATGCCAGCATAACGTCTTTTTTCTCCCCATAAACCTGTTTCGGCATGGAAAGCAAAAGGACTGGTTTGGGCATTATAATATGCATTCGGTTGTTGAAGGTGAAGTGTTGGTGGTTTTACACCATGAAATACAGCTAGGGAAGCTTTGATTAAGCCTGCCAATCCGGCGGCACATTTTGTGTGACCGATCTGGGTTTTGACCGAACCTAAATGCGTTTGTGCTGGTAGGGCACCCGACCGGCTGAATAAATTGGTCAGCGCACTCAGTTCTGTTTTATCACCAACAACTGTTCCTGTACCATGCGCTTCAACCAGACCAACAGATGCTGCACTGATACCCGCTTGATTATAGGCACGTTCCAGTGCGCGTACCTGACCGATTTTTCGGGGAGCGGTGAGGCCTAAGGCTTTACCATCACTGGATCCACCCACACCTTTGATAACCGAGTAGATGCGGTCGCCATCACGTACAGCATCTTCATAGCGTTTGAGCACCAATATAGCTACCCCCTCGCCAAGAGCAATCCCATCTGCATCACTGTCAAATGTGGCACATCGTCCTTTACGTGATAGCGCATGTGTGCTGGAAAACATCAGGTAATCGTTGATTCCATTATGGAGATCCGCTCCACCCGCAAGCACCATATCCGATTTACCCAGAATAAGTTCCTGACAGGCGAGATCAATCGCTGCAAGGGATGAGGCGCAAGCAGCATCTACCGTAAAATTTCGGCCGCCGAGATCCAGTCTATTTGTGATCCGACCAGCGATAACATTGGCCAAAATGCCCGGAAAGGAATCTTCTGTGGTATGAGGCAATGCTTCCTTCACTTCTTCATGAAGTTCTCCGAATACCTGTTTGTAGTATCCTCTAAAGCTATAGCTGTTGGCAAGGTCATTGCCACCTTCAGCACCGATGATCACGGAAATGTTTTCGCGGTTGATTTGTTTTTCGCCATAACCGGCATCTTCCATGGCACGCTTGGCGACCAATAGCGTCAACAATTGTGTTGGTTCAATAGCTGCGAGCGATTGCGGTGGAATACCGAAACCTAAGGGATCAAAATCAATTTTCGGAATAAAACCACCCCATTTTGAGTGCGATACGTCCGGACCGTCTGCGTCAGGTTTATAGTAAATCTCTTTGTTCCAGCGTTCATCTGGAACTTCGGTAACGCTATCTTTTCCAAGGATAATATTGCGCCAAAATTCTTCCAGATTTTTAGCTCCCGGAAAAATACACTCCATTCCGACAATGGCGACATCCAACGGTTTTTCGTTGGAAAGTGGTTCTTCCGGTAATATTGCTTCATGGATATACTGCTGGTTGTCGATGCCGACATGTTGATGCAGCGCGTCTAGGGAGATCACCTTGTTCTGCATGGTTGCAATCTGGCCGATCATATACATACCCAGGTGCAGTTGTTCACTTTTCGGGATGTTGATCAGTTGATCTCCTTGACGGTCAACACCTTTAGCGGCAATACGTAAGCGGCCGACGTTTAATTTTTCGAGTTTTTCCCAGACTTCTTTTTTATCTACACCTGCAGCCAATAGTTTGGATTTCTCCAGGTTGAAGTGTTGTGCAAAAGCCGTATTCAAGCAACGAGTTTCATGCCCTGGTGCTGTCTCCAGGAGGACAGTGTCCCTGGCTTGCATGGCTTGCAGCTGAAATTCTTCCTGAATTGCACCTGTACTTACAGCCTCTTGCGTATAAAGATATGCTGTTCCCATCAATACACCGACTTTTACGCCTCGGGCAGCTAAGGGAGCTGCCATGATAGAAACAAATGCTGTTGAGAAAGCATTGTGTATGCCGCCGGCAAAGAAAACACTGATCTGTTCTGGATGATCCTCTTTTAAGATACGTTCGATCTGTTTTTCCCAGAGCACAGTGCTCGAAAGTGGTCCTACGTGGCCACCGCATTCGCGACCTTCGAAAATGAAATTTTTGGCACCCTCCTTTAGAAACATGTCGAGCAGGGCAGGAGACGGTACGTGTAGAAACGTTGTTATGCCTGCTTTTTCAAATACCTTAGCCTGTGCAGGTCGACCACCGGCAATCAGGACAACGGGAGGTTTGGCTTCCAGGATATAGGCCGTCTGTTCTTCACGCAATTCCTGTGGTGCAAAGCCTAAAATTCCCACTCCCCAGGTTTTGTTTCCGGCGAGTTGTTTGGTTTCCATAATCAAGGTTTTGGCTTGTTCACCACGGAGCAGGGACAGGGCAACAAATGGGAGTGCTCCAGCTTCCGCTACGGCATTGGCAAAAGCAGGGACATCGCTAACACGAGTCATGGGACCCTGTGCGATCGGATAGCGTAGGCCTAGTTGTTTCGCTAATACATTGTCACGGTCAATCGGCTGTAATGCTTTCGCCTGCTTTAAATGGCCGTACATAGCTTCCTTAAATCCGAAAATAAGCTTTTTCAGTGTTCTGAAATCTTCATAAAGATCGATGGCCAAGGAAATGTCTTGCCCCATCGGGATATAACTCGTAGCAGGATTCAGGTCGGTAAAATATGCTCGGAGTTCGGTCGTGTCAACCTGGTCCGATAACACCGGAGAGTTTGGTCGCACCAATACGCGATGGTTGGCAATGATCTTGGTTTCCGTCCCGTTTAATTTTCCACAGAGTGTTTTGAAGTCTTGGGGAACTGAACTTTCAGGAAACAGCGCAAGTTGGCTGTCCAACACAATTCCAGTGGCACCGAGGGATTTTGCGGCAGCAGCGGTATGCAGACCTATGCCGCCCTGTACCCATACTGGTATGGAGTGGATTTCTTTGATAATCCGTTGGAAGAGTACAAACGTGGATTCATATCCAACGAGACCTCCTGCTTCATTTCCTTTTATGATAATTCCTTTTGTGTTAAGCTGTTCCGCTTGTATGGCTTCTTCCAGACTACTGACCTGATACACTATAGACAGGTGTGGAGCTGTGGGGACTGAGGTGCCAAAAGGAAGAATGACGACGCTTACTTTCTCCGGAATTTCAAGGGATAGAAGTTTATCATTTGGAAAATAAATTCCATAAGTAAACAGAGCAGTCTGATCAAGTTGATTCAGTGCTTCCTGAGCGTTGGCTAAGTCGTGTCCCAAACTTAATACGGGAAATGCACCCGCTTGATGGATTTTGGGCATGAGATTGACGTCAGGCTTTTCAAAAGGCGTTAATCCAATAATGGTTAAATTTTTCATGCATTGATGATCTTGAAAATATAATAGCAGGAGATCCCATAACAAACATCAAAATCTTAGTGGTTTTGATAGGAGGGTTGTTATAGTGGAATAAAAGTAGTTAATTTCTATTATATTTTTAACAATAAAGGTAATTTGATAATGATTTTTTAACAAAAAAGTAGTAAATGCCTGAGTATTATTAACCAAGAGGCTACAAATTTATTGAAATTCAGCTGTAGATCGTTTTTTAGGTCTGTGTTTCGAAAAAAATAAATATTTTCTTTGTTTTGTAATAACTAAAGGGATAATTTTATCTCATAAAGCTTTTTGAGTTGTGTTTTATAATAATAGGTTGTCGTTTTTGATTTTTATATTATTTGTGTGCGATCCTTCTCGGCCGTTGTAAAGTGAATAAAGCGTATGAGCGCTTTGATTATCTTGCTTCCTGCACTACTTTTATATTTAACTATTTAATTAAATATGAATAATAGGTAATATCTTTCAATAGATCAGCTGATTAGTTTTATTTTTACATTTATGCTTGCAAGGAATGCCTAATAAGCGTATATTTGTGCCACACAAAACAAAGGTGATACCTTTTCGGGGTGTAGCGTAGCCCGGTATCGCGCCACATTTGGGATGTGGAGGTCGTAGGTTCGA
>NZ_RAPY01000011.1 GCF_003610355.1 Sphingobacterium detergens
ATATTTGTGCCACACAAAACAAAGGTGATACCTTTTCGGGGTGTAGCGTAGCCCGGTATCGCGCCACATTTGGGATGTGGAGGTCGTAGGTTCGAATCCTGCCACCCCGACTAAAAAGCTCTAACGAAAGTTAGGGCTTTTTTTGTTTCTAGGCGAGATGAGAACCTACGACCTTTTGAGGAGCTGTGAGGTTCGAACCAATCCTGCCACTCCGACAAGACTTATGCTAAGTAAAGTCAAAAACCTGCTGATTTTTTATTATGTACGTGGTTATCTGTATCCGTTAATTTTGCGGTCCTTTTTGTTTGTATTTGTTTATATCTTCGTATTATAATATAGTATTCAATGGATAAGAGATTTACCGACATTATACAACTCATACAGCAGTCGCGAAACAATGCGATCAAGGCGGTTAATGTCGAACTTATTAACTTATATTGGAATATAGGGGCATACGTCAAGCAAAAGTTATCTGTTGCCGAATGGGGCGATAAAACGGTAAATGAATTAGCGGATTTCATTCGGAAAAATAATCCAGAGTTGAAAGGATTTAGTCGTGCAGGACTTTACAGAATGGTACAGTTTTATGAAACTTATGCCCAAACCAAATTTGTCGCATCATCGGTGCGACAAATGCAAGTGTCTGAAAATAAGTTAGATGAAATTGTCGCGCCAGCGGTGCGACAATTTCGACCCCAAGACATAAAAAATACACTTTTAGCAGAATTGAGTTGGACACATCATCTTACAATCTTTTCACGTTGTAAAACCGAAGAAGAACGGGAGTTTTATTTACGTATGGTTATTAAAGAGAAATATACCAAACGAGAACTTAGCCGCCAAATTTCTGCAAGTCTTTTTGAACGTGTCATGATAGGTAATACAAAACTCTCAACACTGCGAAGAGAATTAAATACCGATATAGTGAACCCTTTCAAAGACAGTTATGTATTTGAATTTCTGAACCTATCCGAGCCACATAGCGAAAGCGATTTACAAAAAGGATTAATCAAACAGATGAAAAACTTTATCCTTGAACTGGGAAGAGACTTCATTTTCATTGATGAAGAATACAAAGTACAGGTAGGTAATAGGGATTTTTACATTGATTTGCTGTTTTATCATCGTGATTTACAGTGCTTGATAGCTTTTGAACTCAAAACTGATGAGTTTCAGCCCGACCATTTAGGACAAATCAATTTCTATTTGGAAGCATTAGACCGTGATGTAAGAAAGCCTCACGAAAATCCAAGTATTGGTATTTTGCTTTGCAAAGGCAAAGACAGTGAAGTAGTGGAATATGCGTTGAACCGTTCGCTTTCACCTACTATGGTTTCCGAGTACCAAACACAGCTTCCTGACAAAAAGCTACTGCAACAAAAATTGCACGAGATATTCGAGAACAGTAATGCCGAAGATATTTGAGTCCTATTATATTAATGCATCTCAAAAGTATCGAGAATGCGTTATATAAGAACATTCTCTTATTTTAGGAGCTTGATTACGTGATGTGTTGACTCGTAAATGAATGCACGATTTTTGCTTTAAATTTCATTCGGTTTCGGATCGGAAATTAAATATGGATATAAAGAATTCATGCGATGCTGTTTAAAGAGATTCATCTGGCGGGAATAAAATCAGGGAAAATTACCTTGGCCTTTCGTCAATGGAAACAGGCTGCTGTCAAAAGCGGGACGCTGTTGAAGACTTCGGTTGGTTTGGTTGAAATCGGTGCGATTGAAACGGTCGACGAGTCCGCAATAACGGATCAAGAGGCTGTGAGCGCTGGTTTTAAAGATAAAAATCAACTCTTAAAATCGTTCAGACAGCAATACTTGGCAACGATTTTCAGGATAGCTGTCCGTTATCACTCCGAAGACCCGCGGGTTAAGTTGCGGGAGGGGACTGAACTCTCGGAGGAACAGTTCGTGCAGTTGAAAATAAAAATAGCCCGCTTGGATACTTTTAGTAAACAGGGGCCATGGACAAGGTTAATCTTATCTACCATAAGAGAAAATCCCAATCTACATGCGATCGGTATTGCGCGGTTACTGGGTTTTGAAAAGGAATGGCTGAAACTAAATATTCGCAAGTTGAAAAACCTGGGGTTAACAATAAGCCACACCGTAGGGTACGAGATTTCACCTTTGGGTGAGCAGTTTATTCAACTGCTAGAAGTTGAGGAGCAGTAATTAAAGCTGATATAAAATAGACTGTTGTATGATCTTAATAATGAGGCTGCCCAGACGCAGCCCCATCGTTTTGATTTTCTTTACTGTATGGCTATAATACCTTATTCTGCTTCAGAAATAACTTATAGTTGTCCTGATGTTCGAAATAGGCAACCTGACCTTCATTTCCGATAAGGACAATATAGGCCTTTGCTTTATCTACTTTTGATCCAGTATGTGGATCTATGGCATAGCGTACATTCTCATCTTTTGGGATTCTCTCTTTGCAATTTTCGCAACAGCCGTAATAGATCTTTCCATCCAAAGGTACCGCCAGTTGCTTTTTGCCCATAAATTCGTCATTGACCATACAGACCATATCCTGTGGGACCTGCTGTCCTTTTTCATAACCAAATTGCTTTTGCGTTACAGCTGGCAGAATCGGATTGTTGTTTGTGTTTTCAGGACTGCTACAGCTTATTGTCAACGTAATTAATAAAGCTGAAAATAACATTGATCTTAACATTTTCATATATTTTCTATTTAATAGGTGTTCCTTCTGTGATTTCTTCGTTGGCCATTTTTATCAGCTGGTCACCCTCCGTGAGTTCGCCGAAAACTTCAATTTTATCATTGAGTATTCTTCCCTTTTTTACAGGAATAAACTTTGCGCTTCCAGCAGCATTTTTGATGACATAGATTCCCATGTTGCCCTCGACCAATGCCGAACGTGGAATAAAGAAAGTTGCTTTGCTGTTTTTAAGCTGAACTTTTGCTTCGGCGACCATAAAAGGCTTAAGATCCGGATCGTTATTGACAAAGTCTGCTTCAAACTTTTCGGATCGTAACTTCAGATCCAGCGTACCACTTTTTCGGGTTATTGTTGCTTGGAAGTTCTTCTCCGGAAGTGCCCTTACCGTGAAGTTGACGGTGTCACCTATGGCTACATAGGGAACATGTGCTTCCGGAACCGATAGATTTAAACGGAGTTTAGACGAATTTTGGATGATAAGCAAAGGTGTTCCACCCATGGGGCCAACATAGGCGCCGATATCTGTATTTCGGGATGTAATGATACCACTGAAGGGTGCCCGTATAATTAAATACTGATTGATATCCTGTATTTCTGTATAGGCGGCCCGAGCGGCTTTTACACTGGCTTCGTCAGAAAGTTTTTGTGCGGTAATTTGATCCAGGGCATCGCGGGCAATAGCGCCCTTAGTCTGGCTTGCCCGAAACATACGATCGTAATTGGCTTTTGTTGCGGTGTAAATCGCCTCTTGCGAAAGTATTTTGGCCTTTGCATTGGCTATTTGAGCCTGCAATTCGGGAGCTTCTAGTACCATAAGTATCTGCCCTTTGCTGACCTGCGAACCAATATCTACATGGATTGTCTTGACATAACTCTGCACCTTTGCAAACAATGCTGTCTCCTGATCAGGTTTTAGTTCGCCCGCCAGTTGTAGCGGAACAGTAGGATTCATTTTGGCAATCGGGATGGTCATCAAAGGCATGGACCCCATCTTCGTGGCTTTTGGGGTTTCCTTTGTGGCGCCGTTGTTCTCTTTTGTATTTTGGTCGCATGCGCTAAATAATAGTGCAATTGCTGGTAATATGATTGACTTAAATTTCATAAGAATTAGATTTTTGTTTTAACAAAATGAATGCTTTCCTCATCTTCAGGATCCAAAGAAGGCGAGGTCGTTGTTGCTTTGTGCTGTATCCATACAAATACCAGCGGGAGGACGATGAGTACCGAGAAGGTTGAAAAAAGAAGACCTCCGATAACAGCGCGTCCCAATGGCGAGACCTGGTCTCCACCTTCACCAAAACCGATAGCCATCGGTAACATCCCCGCAACCATGGCGATAGTTGTCATGATAATGGGACGGATCCGAAGCTTGGCGGCCTCAATAGCGGAGCTTATTGCATTTTGGTTTTTCAGTCGTAGCGATTCTGCATTATTGATTAATAAGACCGCATTGGCAATCGAAACGCCGACAGACATAATGAGTCCCATATAAGACTGTAAGTTGAGTGTCGAACCGGTTAATTTTAATAAAATCAACGCTCCAACGATCACGAAAGGAACTGTAGAGAGAATAACGAGTGATATCCGAAAGGACTGAAAAGTTGCTGTAAGCATCAAAAAGATAACCACAACAGCAATCAATAGACCTGTAGCGAGATTACTCATCGTCTCATTCAGTACAGGTGCCATCCCGGCGACTTCAATATTGATACCTTTTGGTAATTCACCCAAAGATGCAATAGCGGCTTGAATGTCCTGCGAAGCCTTTCCAAGATCTTTTTTATGTAGATTTGCGGCAACCGTGGTGTAGCCCATAGTTCCCAAATTATAGCTTTCACCAAGTTCTTTGGTTGCCGTAATTGTTGCGACATCGCCTAGCACGGGACGGTCTGCATTCTTAGAAAGTGTTAGATTCTCCAGTTCTTCTTTACTGTTTAAAATATTTTGTGGTGTTTGAACCTGCACATCGTAGGCAATTCCCATCATTCCACCGACCCAAAAATTCTTATTGGTATAGCGTGTGGATGCGGTAGCGGTGACCAATGACTTTGCGATATCCTGTGCATCGAGTCCCAGTTGTGCCGCCCTTGTCCGATCGATATTAATCTGTAGGGCTGGATAATCCATGGACTGGGGGATCTGCTGGTCACGCAGGTAGTCGATCTCCTTTAACTTTCCGAGAAGTTTTTGCGCATACATGCGATTCATCTTTTTCATCATCCCTGAGATCCGGATCTCGATAGGCGTATTGGTGCCCTGACTTAGTATTTTCTCAGTAAGTTCAATGGGCTCGAAAGAGAGCTGTATTTCCGGCATCTTTTCATGAAAGTACTTTCTGAGTTCATCCTTTAATTCATCCGAATTGCCTTTGAGTTTCTTCAATGCCACCTGCATCAATGCCTCGTGTGGCCCGGCATTGTATAAATAAATTGGGCTAACGGCGAAAGTAGAGGGGTGCTGACCGATAAAAACCGATGATATGGCAATATTATCAGGGCCTACTTTTTCCTTCAAAAGGGTTAGAAACTGCTTTACTTTTCCTTCAGTTACTTCGATACGCGTACCTTCAGGGGCTTTTATCCGTACCTGAAACTGACGGGAATTGACTGTAGGCAATACATCCTTACCAATTCCCTGATATAAGAAAAAGCATGCTACCAATGCAAAAATCAAACTTAAGCTTACGATTATCTTGTGTTTGGCGACCAAATTTGACAATAGATGCAGGAAGCGCTCACGAAAACGATCAAACCAGTTTTTCTTATGTGTGGGATTATGACATGTTTCAGGATCATGTTTCATCATCCAATTGGCCATCACGGGTACAAAAGTCTGCGACAATAAAAACGAAACAATCATCGAAAATCCGATCGCCAGTGCAAGCGGCATAAACAATGCACCGGGAATACCGGTCATCATAAAAGCAGGAGCAAATACGGCCAGAATACAGAGCATGATCAAAAGTTTTGGAAAAGCAATTTCCTTACAGGCATCCCAGATCGCTTGGGCACGCGTTTTTCCCATGGCAAAATGCTGGTGGATATTCTCGATGGTCACCGTACTTTCATCGACCAATATTCCAATAGCTAATGCTAGTCCCGATAAGGACATGATATTGAGGGTTTGTCCAAATAGCTTCAAAAATAAAACGCCAGAAATAATCGAAATGGGAATGGTCATAATTACAATCAGTGCTGCCCTGCGGTCGTTCAGAAATAGAAGGACCATCAGGCCAGTCAGGACCGCGCCCAGAATTCCTTCGATAACCAAGCTTTTCAGGGCATTGCTGATATAGACCGACTGGTCAAATTCGTACGAAATGCTGACATCGTCAGGCATATTTCGTTGGATTTCGGGCAAGCGTTCTTTAAGTTTATTGACAACATCCAAGGTCGAAGCATTTCCTGCTTTAGCGATATTAATGTAAACCGATCTTTTTCCATCAATCAGGGCATAGCCCGTGGCGATATCAGCACCATCTTTTATGGTTGCCACATCACGGATGTATACATTGTCTACCGTGTTTTTAAAGATGGGAATTTCCCCCAGTTCTTCTATTTTCTTTACCGTATTGTTTGTCGGTGTCAGGTAGTTTTTGTCACCGATATACACATTTCCGGAAGGAGAGGTGATGTTATTTCTACTGATAGCTTCAACAACCTGTTCCGGCGACAGGTTGTGTGCCCGCAGCTTGTAAGGATCTATGTTTACCTCTATTGTCCGAGGACTTCCGCCAAAAGGCGGGGCGGTTGTCAGTCCGGGTATCTTTATTAAGAATGGTCGGGCACTGAAGTTCGCGATATCCTGTAGTTGATTGTTGGTTTTCGTGTTGCTACGAAAGACCAGCTGACCGACAGGCTGGGAGGAAGCGTCAAAGCGGATGATGAATGGTGGTGGCGCACCCGGAGGTAAAAATACCTGAGAACGATTGGATAATGCATTGATGGTTGCGATTGCTTCTCCCATATCAATCCCCTCATAGAAAACAATTTTCATGAGTGTCAATCCCTGGGTATTCTTTGATTCTATACTCTTAATACCATTGGTAAACAGGAGCATGTTGACGTACATTTTGGTGAAATAACCTTCCATCTGCTGTGGGGTATAGCCGTTGAAAGAGTGGGCTACATAAACGACCGGCAGATCCATTTCGGGTAGGATATCTACTTTAACATCTTTGGTCGCTTTGATACCAAAGAATAACAGGCCAATGACAATAACCATGATTGATATTGGTTTTTGCAAGGCAAATTTGATGATATTCATAGAGGATAGATTTAAGAATGATGAATGAAAATATTGAAATCACCCTGCGCAGCGGCCAGCAATAGTAAGGCCTGCCAAACATTATTCTGTGCAATTTCATAGTCGATCTCAGCTCTATTTAAACTATACAATGCCTGGGTATAGTCCACCAGAGTCGTCAGTCCATTTTCATACAATGCATTATGCTGTTTGTAAGCAAGACTAGCAGCGGACAATTGGATTTCGGTTTCCCTGAAATTGTCAATGGCATTTTTAAACTGAGAATCGGCGAGGAGAGACTGCGCCATAAAATCTTTTTTATGTTTTTCATATTCTCTTTGGATCGCCTGAGTATATAATTTTTGCTCCCTATTTTTGGTATCAAAACGAAAGATATTAGTCAGGTTCCAGCTGAATGAAACGCCAAGCAGATAGTTTGCTCGGTTTATACCCACTCCTTTAAAATAATTTGAAGAGTATGCTGAGTTATCCTGCATATAGTTCCAGTCGAAGCCGGTGCCACGTCCTTGTAGTACGCCGAAAGCCGAAACAGAAGGCATACGATTGGATTTCAGGATCTCCTCGGTTTGTAAGCTCTCGTTGATTTTGCTATTTTGGAATAGCAGGAATGGATGTTTTTCTACGGAAGCTTGATGCTGTACAACTGTCCTGTTCGGGATGCTGGTATTATAGGTCGTATCCAGTTGATATGTTTTAAAATCATCATTTAACAAAATGGAGAGTTGTTTTGAGTACTCCAGTTCCTTGTCGTAGGATTTGATCTGAAGGGATTTTGCATTGGAAACTTCCGCTTTGGCCAATTGGGCGTCCACTTCGGCGATCAATCCACTTTCCGCTCGGGCGGCAGTCATTTCATAAAATACCTGCGCGCGGTCCAGATTTTTTTCCTGAACATATTTTATTCGTTGACTAGCCAGTAGATTCAGATAGGCGGCACTTGTTTTTATTTTGTGCTGAAAAACTTCCTGTGCAAGATCGGCCTCGGTTGTCTGTTCCTTTATTGAACCAAGGAGCACCTGATTTTTGATCCTTCCAAAGGTGTATACATTCCAGTTGACATTAGCAAAATAGAGCGATCCAAAGGCGGCATTCCAATTTTGCTCCGCTAGGGGCATGGATGTTGCACCCGATGCAAGACCACCATAGGCATACATAGGACCATGTTGGGCATTTATTGTTCCAAAGCTCTGCTGTGCTGCTAAGGTGAGGTCTGGAAGATATTGTTGTTTTTGAAAGACAGTATGCTGTTTTGCTGCCGATGCAACAAATTGCTTTGATTTTATTTGGTCGTACTGTTCAACGGCACGTGTGAGGGCATCTTCGAGTTTTAAGGTCTGTGAAAAGCCATGTAGGCTCATTCCCCAGATTACACCCAGTGATGCAATAAGTTTTAATTTCATCGAAAATAAAATTTGTGAGTAGACATCAAGAATTAAGGCGGTACCAGTTTAGGCACCACAAGCTTTTACAAGATGTGCGCTATCAAATTCGATAAGTACAATGAAGAATATAGAGCGGATTGCTCCAGATGAGGCTTTTTAAGGATAGATAAGTGAGGGGTTTGTCGTTATTGCTATTGACAAAAGATATATCAAATAGGGCACCCAGCAGTTGGTTGGGTATCGCCGAACCCCAGAATTTTACTGAAAAGTCAAAGTGAGATTGCTTTTTTATGCTGTCGTTGAGTTTGACCAGTTTGGACTGATGTTTACAGCAGTCTTTCTTTTTTTCGTTTAATTTCTTGTCCTTTGAAGAGCAGATCGGGCAAGGTTTATTGTTGTCAGGGTTTTCAGTATTCGTCCAGCTGTACAGTTTTACAGCTGTTCCTTTGCAAATATGCTGGTACTGTGTAAGGCCTAAGGCCAATACCGAATATATTATGGAAAGAAAGATGACGAGTAATTTTTTCACCTGTTTTAATTTATCTGTTGAATTGCTTGCAAATTCGGCTGCGTCATGGGATGCTTGACAAATTGCAATGGCTTCATGTATCAGTGATGCAAATATATTTTTTCTTTTAAAGGCTTATTTGTACAATTTCATCAAAGTTTTATAACATTTCTCCAAGCCTAATGCGAGGTAATTCATCGGAGGTAACTATAGGGGGTGTTAGAGTTTGGTATAATACTTGTAAATGTACCCCCAAAAATAAATTATGAGCATATTAAAAATGACTTTTAAAAATTGGATGCTGCTATTGCTTGGAGTAATTGCGGTGGGAATGACGTCTTGCAGTAAGGAAACCGTTGATAATATTGGAAGGGATGCTGCACTGAATATAATCCGTACCGGAAATTGGGAACGCTGGACTAAAACTGTTTCAGGAAATAGTGTTGCGGAGTTAAATGTGACTCGTGAAATGATGGAGCAGGGCGAGACACTTAATTTTGATAAAGATGGTGCCTGGCATAAGAAAAAAGATAAATCTGCGGTAGCTTACGATTACAGTATGCCTGATTCAAAAACAATGATTTTTGATGGTGTTGAATATAAAATTCAGGAAAATATTGTTTCTACAGTATCGAAGCTCACACTGGTTAATCAGCAGGGGGCGATTAAAACCACTATGGTAATCAAAAGAAGTTGGTAATCTAGATGAGATCAGATGGTCAGTAGCTAAATCTAAAATCTGCTGACCATTTATTTAATGACTTTTCGTTTATAAATATATTGTTTATTGGTGTTTTTAAATTTATTTATCAACGTATCAGTTGGTTAACGATATTGTTGAAAATAATTTTGAAAAAAAATATTTTTAGTGTACTTTTGTGCCACACAAAACAAAGGTGATACCTTTTCGGGGTGTAGCGTAGCCCGGTATCGCGCCACATTTGGGATGTGGAGGTCGTAGGTTCGAATC
>NZ_RAPY01000012.1:0-1791 GCF_003610355.1 Sphingobacterium detergens
AAAGATAAAGAGGAGCGCAATGCTCATCGGAATATAGCGGATACGGAAGTTGAAGCGAGATAAGTTCTTTAAGAAAACACAATCATGTAAGCGTGACGAGTAGACAAAACGAAAGTCATGAACAAATTCAAGAATTAGTTCAATTCGATCCAAGATCAGAGATATAAAAAAAGAATTCTGATTATGTAAATAGTTGGAATCAAAAACTTCATTTTACAATGGAGAGTTTGATCCTGGCTCAGGATGAACGCTAGCGGCAGGCCTAATACATGCAAGTCGGACGGGATCCATCGGAGAGCTTGCTCGAAGATGGTGAGAGTGGCGCACGGGTGCGTAACGCGTGAGCAACCTACCTCTATCAGGGGGATAGCCTCTCGAAAGAGAGATTAACACCGCATAATATATCTGATTGGCATCAGTTGGATATTAAATATTTATAGGATAGAGATGGGCTCGCGTGACATTAGCTAGTTGGTAGGGTAACGGCTTACCAAGGCGACGATGTCTAGGGGCTCTGAGAGGAGAATCCCCCACACTGGTACTGAGACACGGACCAGACTCCTACGGGAGGCAGCAGTAAGGAATATTGGTCAATGGGCGGAAGCCTGAACCAGCCATGCCGCGTGCAGGATGACTGCCCTATGGGTTGTAAACTGCTTTTGTCCAGGAATAAACCTAAATACGAGTATTTAGCTGAATGTACTGGAAGAATAAGGATCGGCTAACTCCGTGCCAGCAGCCGCGGTAATACGGAGGATCCGAGCGTTATCCGGATTTATTGGGTTTAAAGGGTGCGTAGGCGGCCTATTAAGTCAGGGGTGAAATACGGTGGCTCAACCATCGCAGTGCCTTTGATACTGATGGGCTTGAATCCATTTGAAGTGGGCGGAATAAGACAAGTAGCGGTGAAATGCATAGATATGTCTTAGAACTCCGATTGCGAAGGCAGCTCACTAAGCTGGTATTGACGCTGATGCACGAAAGCGTGGGGATCGAACAGGATTAGATACCCTGGTAGTCCACGCCCTAAACGATGATAACTCGATGTTGGCGATAGACAGCCAGCGTCTTAGCGAAAGCGTTAAGTTATCCACCTGGGGAGTACGCCCGCAAGGGTGAAACTCAAAGGAATTGACGGGGGCCCGCACAAGCGGAGGAGCATGTGGTTTAATTCGATGATACGCGAGGAACCTTACCCGGGCTTGAAAGTTAGTGAAGAGACCAGAGACGGTCTCGTCCTTCGGGACACGAAACTAGGTGCTGCATGGCTGTCGTCAGCTCGTGCCGTGAGGTGTTGGGTTAAGTCCCGCAACGAGCGCAACCCCTATGTTTAGTTGCCAGCATGTAATGATGGGGACTCTAAACAGACTGCCTGTGCAAACAGTGAGGAAGGTGGGGACGACGTCAAGTCATCATGGCCCTTACGTCCGGGGCTACACACGTGCTACAATGGATGGTACAGCGGGCAGCTACATAGCAATATGATGCTAATCTCTAAAAGCCATTCACAGTTCGGATTGGGGTCTGCAACTCGACCCCATGAAGTTGGATTCGCTAGTAATCGCGTATCAGCAATGACGCGGTGAATACGTTCCCGGGCCTTGTACACACCGCCCGTCAAGCCATGAAAGTTGGGGGTACCTAAAGCATGTGACCGCAAGGAGCGTGTTAGGGTAAAACCGATAATTGGGGCTAAGTCGTAACAAGGTAGCCGTACCGGAAGGTGCGGCTGGAATACCTCCTTTCTAGAGTATCGAAGATCGATGCTCGTCACGTATATATGATTGAATA
>NZ_RAPY01000012.1:2228-5342 GCF_003610355.1 Sphingobacterium detergens
TAAAAAAAAGAGTTCTTTGACATATTGAAAGAGAAAAAAAATTACAAGAGAAGACAACAGTATAGAGACAATGCTGATATGTGTTTGATGTAGGGAGGAGACCCTCGGTCCAGGCCGAACGAATCTTTACGTAGCATATTTGTATATATATCAAAAGCAGCCGCATAGTAGCAAAAGGCTATGTCGGTGAAGAAAGTAAATAAGGGCACACGGGGGATGCCTAGGCTCTCAGAGGCGAAGAAGGACGTGATAAGCTGCGATAAGCTTTGGGGATTGGCAAATGCGATTTGATCCAAAGATTTCCGAATGGGGCAACCTGACTATTTGAAGAATAGTCGTATGATACGCGAACGCGCTGAACTGAAACATCTAAGTAGGCGTAGGAGAAGAAAATAACAATGATTTCCCAAGTAGTGGCGAGCGAACGGGAAAGAGCCCAAACCGATTATGTTACGGCATAGTCGGGGTTGTAGGACCACGAGATTGTACAGCGCTATGAACTGGAAGCAGGTGGGAAACTGCGCAATAAGGGTGAGAGCCCCGTACAGGAAAAGAATGTTGACATAGTGGTATCCTGAGTACCGCGGGACCGGAGAAATCCTGTGGGAATCCACCAGCACCATCTGGTAAGGCTAAATACTCCTGAGAGACCGATAGTGAACCAGTACCGTGAGGGAAAGGTGAAAAGAACCCCGAACAGGGGAGTGAAAAGAACCTGAAACCGTGTGCTTACAAGCGGTTGGAGCAGAGAGATTCTGTGACAGCGTGCCTTTTGCATAATGAGCCTACGAGTTACTCTTGTCTGGCAAGGTTAAGTCCTTCAGGGACGCAGCCGAAGCGAAAGCGAGTCTTAATAGGGCGCATAGTCAGATGAGGTAGACGCGAAACCTTGTGATCTACCCTTGGGCAGGTTGAAGTTGCAGTAACATGTAATGGAGGACCGAACCGATAAACGTTGAAAAGTTTCCGGATGACCTGAGGGTAGGGGTGAAAGGCCAATCAAACTGGGAAATAGCTCGTACTCCCCGAAATGTTTTTAGGAACAGCGTCGGCATCGAGTTTAATAGAGGTAGAGCTACCGATTGGGTGCGGGGGAGTCAAATCCTACCAAATCCAGACGAACTCCGAATGCTATTAAATATGGCCGGCAGTGAGGCTTTGGGTGCTAAGGTCCAAGGCCGAGAGGGAAAGAACCCAGACCATCAGCTAAGGTCCCCAAATTCGTTCTAAGTTGAACTAACGAGGTCCGGTTGCCCAGACAGCTAGGATGTTGGCTTGGAAGCAGCCATTCATTTAAAGAGTGCGTAACAGCTCACTAGTCGAGCGGCCGGGCGTGGATAATAAACGGGCATCAAGAACGGTACCGAAGCTATGGATTTGTAACATTAGTTACATCTGGTAGGGGAGCATTCCATATGGGGTGAAGATATCTGGTAATGGGTGTTGGACCGTATGGAAAAGCAAATGTAGGCATAAGTAACGATAAGGCGGGTGGGAAACCCGCCCACCGAAAGACCAAGGTTTCCTGATCAACGTTAATCGGATCAGGGTCAGTCGGGACCTAAGGCGCACCCGAAGGGGGCAAGCCGATGGACAACTGGTTAATATTCCAGTACTCTTCATAACTGCGATGTGGTGACGGAGTAGTGACACTGCCGCGAACTGACGGAATAGTTCGTTGAAAGGCGTAGGTATAGGGACGGTAGGCAAATCCGCCGACCCTGCTGAACCCCAATAGTACAGCAAAGCTTCGGTGGCGCTGATAGAGCAGGTAAACAGACTTCCAAGAAAACCCGCTAAGCTTCAGGTTATGAAGACCCGTACCGCAAACCGACACAGGTGGTCGAGGAGAGAATCCTAAGGTGCTCGAGTGAGTCATGGCTAAGGAACTCGGCAAAATGGCCCTGTAACTTCGGGAGAAGGGGCGCTGTCTCTGAGAGGAGCAGCCGCAGTGAAAAGGCCCAGGCGACTGTTTAACAAAAACATATGGCTTTGCAAAATCGCAAGATGAGGTATAAGGCCTGACACCTGCCCGGTGCTGGAAGGTTAAGAGGGGATGTCATCGTAAGAGAAGCATTGAATCGAAGCCCCAGTAAACGGCGGCCGTAACTATAACGGTCCTAAGGTAGCGAAATTCCTTGTCGGGTAAGTTCCGACCTGCACGAATGGTGTAACGATCTGGGCGCTGTCTCAGCCATGAGCTCGGTGAAATTGTGGTATCGGTGAAGACGCCGATTACCCGCAACGGGACGGAAAGACCCCATGCACCTTCACTATAGCTTAACATTGAGATTGGGTACAGGATGTGTAGGATAGGCGGGAGATGTTGAAGCGTGTTCGCCAGGATACGTGGAATCAACCTTGAAATACCGCCCTTTCTGTATTCGGTTTCTAACTCCTTTATGAGGAGGACATTGTTTGGTGGGTAGTTTGACTGGGGTGGTCGCCTCCAAAAAGGTAACGGAGGCTTTCAAAGGTAAGCTCAGTACGCTTGGTAACCGTACGTGGAGTGCAATGGCATAAGCTTGCTTGACTGTGAGACCGACAAGTCGAACAGGGTCGAAAGACGGACATAGTGATCCGGTGGTTCTGTATGGAAGGGCCATCGCTCAAAGGATAAAAGGTACGCTGGGGATAACAGGCTGATCTCCCCCAAGAGCTCATATCGACGGGGAGGTTTGGCACCTCGATGTCGGCTCGTCACATCCTGGGGCTGGAGAAGGTCCCAAGGGTTGGGCTGTTCGCCCATTAAAGTGGCACGCGAGCTGGGTTCAGAACGTCGCGAGACAGTTCGGTCCCTATCTGTTGTGGGCGTTGGAAGTTTGAGTGGATCTGACCTTAGTACGAGAGGACCGGGTTGGACAGACCTCTGGTGAACCTGTTATGCCGCCAGGTGTACGGCAGGGTAGCTACGTCTGGAATAGATAAGCGCTGAAAGCATCTAAGTGCGAAACTAGCCACGAGATGAGACTTCCTTATAGGGTCGTAGAAGATGACTACGTTGATAGGCCATAGGTGTAAAGGTTGAGAGACCAAAGCCAAGTGGTACTAATAGCCCGAAGCTTTCTCATGCAGAGACACACTGTTGTCTTCCTCTTTAATTTTTGAAACAAA